>NZ_NSGE01000001.1 GCF_002294985.1 Mesorhizobium sp. WSM3862
TGGCAAAAGGTAAATTCGAGCGCACCAAGCCGCATGTGAACATTGGCACGATCGGCCACGTCGATCATGGCAAGACGTCGCTGACGGCGGCGATCACGAAGTATTTTGGCGAATACAAGCGCTATGACCAGATCGACGCGGCGCCGGAAGAGAAGGCGCGCGGCATCACCATCTCGACGGCGCATGTCGAGTACGAGACGGCCAACCGTCACTACGCCCATGTCGACTGCCCCGGCCATGCCGACTATGTGAAGAACATGATCACCGGCGCCGCGCAGATGGACGGCGCGATCCTGGTGGTTTCGGCCGCCGACGGCCCGATGCCGCAGACCCGCGAGCACATCCTTTTGGCCCGTCAGGTCGGCGTGCCCTCGATCGTGGTGTTCCTGAACAAGGTCGACCAGGTCGACGACGCCGAGCTGCTCGAGCTGGTCGAGCTCGAGGTTCGCGAACTGCTGACCAAGAACGAGTTCCCCGGCGACGACATTCCGATCGTCAAGGGTTCGGCTCTGGCTGCGCTGGAAGATTCGAACAAGACCATCGGCGAGGACGCCATCCGCGAGCTGATGGCGCAGGTCGACGCCTACATCCCGACGCCGGTTCGTCCGCTGGACAAGCCGTTCCTGATGCCGATCGAGGACGTGTTCTCGATCTCGGGCCGCGGCACGGTCGTGACCGGCCGCGTCGAGCGCGGCGTGGTCAAGGTCGGCGAGGAATTGGAGATCGTCGGCATCCGTCCGACGGCCAAGACCACCTGCACGGGCGTGGAGATGTTCCGCAAGCTGCTCGACCAGGGCCAGGCCGGCGACAACATCGGCGCGCTGTTGCGCGGCATCGACCGCGAGGGTGTCGAGCGCGGCCAGGTTCTGGCCAAGCCGGGCTCGGTGAAGCCGCACAAGAAGTTCGTGGCCGAAGCCTACATCCTGACCAAGGACGAGGGCGGCCGTCACACGCCGTTCTTCACCAACTACCGTCCGCAGTTCTACTTCCGCACCACCGACGTGACCGGCATCGTGACGCTGCCGGCCGGCACCGAGATGGTGATGCCCGGCGACAACATCACCGTCGACGTCGAGCTGATCGTGCCGATCGCGATGGAAGAGAAGCTGCGCTTCGCCATCCGTGAAGGCGGCCGCACCGTCGGTGCCGGCATCGTCGTCACCATCAAAGAATGATCGATCCGGCACTTGCCGGCTCGACAAGGAAAGGGCGGTCTTCGGGCCGCCCTTTTTCGTTTACTTGCACAGTGCAGCATAAATGCAGCACGGTTGCTTCGAAGCTATTGCATGCACCACTGCCGCAATTATTATCGATTGCGGCAGGGGGCGTCGCCAATCATGATTTCGGGGCATCATTTAAACTGCACATCAAGATGGTTTCGCATACTGGTTCGCCGGGCACCGGTGCTTGCTATTGTGGTGGTGGCCTTTGCAGCAAAGGCCGATGACGTCCTCATACGGGCATGGCCCGATACGTTCATTTTGAACGGCCCGTCTTCCGACGGCTTTTCGGACATGCGGTTCATCTTTGCGCGTAGCAGTGCAGTCGGCTGTAAGACCAATTGTCCGGAATGGATTTCAGCGGAAGGCGCCATCACTGCCGACACGCCGGCTCTGCTCAAGCGAGTGCTGAAAAAGCTCGGCACCCGCAAACTGCCGATCATTGTCAATTCCCCTGGAGGCGATGTCGACGCCGCACTTCAACTTGGTCGCATCATACGGAAGAACGGACTCGACATCGCGATCGGCAAGACCGAGTTTTCCGATTGTTGGCCGGGAACGGAGGGCTGCGGGGCCAGCTTCGGCAAGGGCGTTGCCTATTTCGGCGTGGCGTCTGATGGCGGCGCCATGTGCAACTCTGCATGTCCCCTGATGTTCGCAGGTGGCGTTCGCCGCGTAGCCGGTGGCTGGGCCTATCTGGGTGTTCATCAGATCACCACCACTTGGTTCCCCTCCACAAGGCATTTTCGAACCACCTATAAAACCATTCGGGGCAAAAGATATCAGGTCACAACGGAGACCGTCACCGAAGGCCGAAGCTACAAGACCTATAAGATGAGCAAGGGGTTCGCGCGGAAAATCTCGGCCTATTTGGCAGAGATGGGCGTGGGGCAGGGTGTCCTCGACAAAATGAAAGCCACGCCGGCGAGCGACATTCAGCGGATCACCCTCCACGACATGCTAACGATGAAACTGGCCACCAGCACAGACACCGTGGAGCTGTTCACCGGAGTGATCCTGTGCATGGGTGACAAACCGGCTCCGAATTGCCGGGAAATAGCGGAGGATGCCCGGCCGGCCGCTGTAACGACGGCAAAGCCGGCACCTTCTCGGCAGGCGGAAGCTCCATCTTCCAAGCCAGCCAAAGCCCCGACTGCCGTGCCGTTTCGAGGAGCGGCAGGAAATGCCGCGCCGGAGATCCGCTTCGTGGTCGTTCGCGGCAGCGATCCGCTCTGCGATCCCGACTGCCCGGAATGGATTTCGGCGGAAGGCGCGATCACCCCTCGAACTCCGCAAAAACTTCGCCAGTTGCTCGCCGCGCTCGACAACCCGCGGCTTCCCATTGTGATCAGCTCACGAGGCGGCGACTTGTTTGGCGCCTTGGCCGCAGGACGGCTTATCCACGAACGCAAGCTAGACGTCGTCGTCGCTCGCACCAATATCCTGGGTTGCAACCCACCCGGGGCAGGCTGTCTGGACGACAATGGCGCCTATGTCGGGCTGATCAGCCAATTCGGAGTGGAGTGCGATTCAGCCTGCGCACTCATGCTCGCCGGCGGCGCCAGGCGGCTGGTCGACCCCAAGGCGCGGCTCAGCGTGTCCTCAATGGGACAGAAGCGGATTGTCAAAGCCTATTTGGACGAGATGGCGATCAGCCCAGGCCTGTTCGCAGCGATAGATCAGAGTTCGGTCGAGCGTCAGCTTGAACCCGATGTAATGCTCAAGGTCGGGCTGGTGACCGGGCCGGACACGTCGGACACGCTGACTGGCCCCGCCATTTGCAGGTCCTCGCCAAAGCCGGACAATTGCCGGCTCCCGCCCTCCGCCAACGCCCAGGCAAAGATGCCGCCAGAACTTTAGCGTTGTCGCGACGAAGTCGAGGCAGCAGCCGTCAGGCTGGCATTGCTCGCACCCTCTTCAATTCTATTGCAAGCATCGTCGCCGTAACTAGTATGGGTTGGACCGAGGGCTTGGCAGGCGTGATTTCCGCGTTCCTTTCAAAGGGTATTTCGTGGCCGCTAGGGCTGGTTCGGCTCGGGCTGGCCATCGCTATTGGGCTTACCGCGTTTGCCGCCGCAGCGAAGGAAACGCCGCCGGATTACGGCCCTGCCATGCGCTTCGTCGTGGTGCGCAGCAGCGCGCCAGGCTGCGAGCCGAGCTGCCCGGAATGGATTTCTGCCGAAGGCAGCATCGAGGCCGGCACGCCGGCGCGGTTCAAGCGCCTCTTGAAGACGCTCGGCGGCCGGCAACTGCCGATCGTCGTCAATTCTCCTGGAGGCAATGTCGACGCCGCGCTACAACTCGGCCGTATGATCCGTAAGAACAAGCTCGACATCGCCGTGGGCACTACGGGGTTTTCCGGCTGCTCGCCCGAAATGAAGAACTGCCGGGACAATGACAGTAAGAACACGCCGTATTCCGGCATCGCCTACGACAGCGGCGCCATGTGCAATTCCGCATGTCCCCTGATGTTTGCCGGCGGCGTCCGCCGTGTGGTCGGCGAGTGGGCTTTTCTCGGGGTTCATCAGATCACCACGACATATCACAGGGAAAAGCTGCTCTACCGCACCACCTACAGAATTGTGAACGGCAAGAAGAAGGTCCTCAGCACCAAGGTCGTCAGCCGCAAGAATGCCGGCAGCTACAAGACCTACGAGATGAGCAAGGCGGTCGAGAAACGGCTGTCCGGCTATCTGAAAGAAATGGGTATTGGGCAGGGCGTGCTGGACGTGATGAAAGCGACGCCGGCAAGCGACATAAAGCAGATCGAGCCCGACGATATGCTGGATATGAAGCTCGTCACCAGCCTCGATTCCCTCGACCTGATGACCGAAGCAGCCATATGCCGGCGCGATCCGGTGCCAGCGAACTGCCGCGAGATACCGGCCAACGGCAAGGCCAAGCCGGCCGAGGTGGCGACGGTCGCGGCCAAACCGGCCTACAGTCAGCCGGCGGAGGCAGCATTACCGCCAAAGCCGCAGCAGGAAATGCGTTTCATCCTCGTTCGCGGCAGCAATCCGCTCTGCAACCCCGATTGTCCGGAATGGATTTCGGCGGAGGGAACGATCGTTGCCGGCACGCCCGACAGGCTGCGCGAGCTGCTGGACAAGGTCGGCGGGCGCAGGCTGCCCATCGTCCTCAACTCACAGGGCGGCGATGTCCAGGGCGCGCTCGCCGCCGGCCGGCTGATCCGCGAGCGCAGATTGGATGTTGCGGTCGCCCGGACGGATTTTCTCGATTGCGATCCCGGCACGGCAGGGTGCGTCTCCAAGGACAACCTTCATAATGGTCTCACCGTTGAAGCCGGCGCCGAATGCGATACAGCCTGCGTGCTGATGATCGCCGGCGGCACCAGGCGCTTGGTAGGCGCCGATACGCGTTTCCTGGTGCATTCCATGGGCATGGAAGACAAGGTCCGGTCGTATCTCGAGGAGATGGCGATCGGCTCGGGCTTGTTCGTCGCGATGCAGTCGGCCCAATCCGCCAAGCACAGGGAGCTCAGCCAGGACGAATTGGCGGGGTTCGGGCTCACCACCAGCCGCCAGTCGGTAGACGCTCTGACGGGCGCCACTATCTGCAAATCTTCGCCAAAACCCGATAACTGCCGGGTTCTGCCGTCCGCCAACGCCGAAGCGGAATCGCCGGCCAAGCTTTAGCAGCATTCGGCGCCATGCCAGCACTGGCCATGGAGGCAGGTTGAGCCGGCTCAGAGCTTCCCGCTATCCTTCTAGGCTCAAACGTAGGAGGACCGGAGATGAGCGAGGGCGTCCCGACTTTGTTCGAATGGGCCGGCGGCAGCGAGGCGCTCAACCGGCTGACGCAGATCTTTTACAACAGAGTGACCTTGGACCCGATCGTCGGTCCGGTGTTCAGGCACATGTCGCCGGACCATCCGGCGCATGTCGCCGCCTTCATCGGCGAGGTTTTCGGCGGGCCGAAGACCTACAGCGAACGGCATGGTGGCCACCGCGAGATGGTCAGGCATCATCTCGGCAAGCATCTGACCGAGGAGCAGCGCCGGCGCTGGATCAACCTTCTGGCGGACGCGGCGGACGAAGCCGGCCTGCCGGACGATCCCGAGTTCCGTTCCGCCTTGATGGGCTATGTCGAGTGGGGATCGCGGCTGGCCAAGATTAATTCCAATCTCGGCGAGACTTGCGACCCTGAGACCGAGCCAATGCCAAGCTGGGGCTGGGGTGTGCCGGGCGGGCCTTACAAGCCGCCGGCCGGGAAATCGTAGCCGAAGATGCTGGGTTTCTGCAAAATTCCGAAAAGATGACGCCGCAAAGACACCGCAGGGTCGTTGCATCAATGTGAGACGACCTTGCATGCTGATTGCCCATCTCCCATCGGGCTATATTCTGGGAAGGCTCGCGCGAAGACGGCGACGGGAGGCATCCGATGTGGTGGCTGCCGCAATGCTCGGCAGCGTCATCCCGGACATCGACTTGCTCTATTTTTACCTGATCGATGGCGGTCGCACGCACCATCATGCCTACATCACGCATTGGCCGTTGTTCTGGGCGACGATCGGGACGGTAGGCGTGTCGGTCGGTCGGTTGTTGGGGTCGCGGCGTCTGCCGTCGATCGCCATCTTCTTAGCCGGAGCCATGTTGCATATGGCGCTCGACACGGTGGCATCGCCGATCATGTGGTTGGCGCCGTTCAGTCATCGCCCGTTTGAGCTCGTGGCGGTTCCGGCCAGCCATGGGAACTGGGTCCTGAACTTCGTTCTGCATTGGACTTTCGCGCTTGAACTCGTGATCTGCGCATGGGCCCTGCGGCTTGGATGGCTGCGAGCGGCGCTTCCGGCCGACGTGTCTCAAAAGGGCTCTTGAGTTCTCATCGGCTTTGTGAAATAGCAGCGCCCGTATACGGGCATAGCTCAGTTGGTAGAGCGGCGGTCTCCAAAACCGCAGGTCGTAGGTTCGAGCCCTGCTGCCCGTGCCACCTCCCATGGCAGACTGAAGGTGGGCGCGCTCCGCCGTTGAAAACCGGGGGCGGCTTGCCATATAGCAAAAACTGGGGCATAAGGCCCCGCATAGCCGGGACGGAACGACTGGATGGTTCCGAGGCGGCGCTAAAACATAAAGCGGAACACTTGCCACTTGCGTGGACCAAGAATCGGTTTTATGTAGACTGAACAGACACGCGACGCGTGGAGCTGGGAAGCCGGCTTTACGCGTCTGATTTGCGTGGGCGAAATGGTGGTGCTGATTCGGCGCCGGCACGAAGTCCAGGCGGCACGTCCCGGCCAGCGGGATCATCCAGGAGACCCGGCCAACGGGTCTTGAAGACAGGCGGCAGATGGCTTCGAAAACCACAAACCCTTTCACATTTCTCCAGCAGGTTCGCGCGGAGACGGCCAAGGTGACATGGCCCTCGCGCCGCGAGACTATGATCTCGACGGTAATGGTCCTGGTTTTTGCGCTCATCGCCATGATCTTCTTCTTCACCGCCGACATAGCCATGGGCTATGCGATCGAGTGGATTCTGGGCCTCGGACATTAAGTTCGGCGATTACGGAGAGGTCGTGAAATGACGCGGTGGTACATCGTCCACGCTTATTCGAACTTCGAGAAGAAGGTCGCCGAGGACATCGAGAACAAGGCCAAGCAGAAGGGCCTGTCGGGCGAGATCGAGCAGATCGTGGTGCCGACGGAGAAGGTCGTCGAGATACGCCGCGGCCGCAAGGTCGATGCGGAGCGCAAGTTCTTCCCCGGTTATGTGCTCTTGAAGGCCAACCTGACGGACGCCGTATTCTCGCTGGTCAAGAACACGCCGAAGGTCACCGGCTTCCTCGGAGACTCCAAGCCCGTGCCGATCACCGAGGCCGAGGCGCAACGCATCCTGAACCAGGTTCAGGAAGGCGTCGAGCGTCCGAAGCCGTCGGTCACCTTCGAGATCGGCGAGGCGATCCGCGTCTCGGACGGTCCGTTCGCGTCGTTCAACGGCTTCGTCCAGGAAGTGGACGAGGAGCGGGCGCGCCTCAAGGTGGAAGTTTCGATCTTCGGGCGCGCGGTGCCCGTCGATCTCGAATTCGGACAGGTCGAAAAGGGCTGATCCGAAGGTCCCCGTCCGACAGGCGAAGGGATCGGCGGCGCGAAGGAATGGCGCTGCCATGAACGGGTGGGAGGCGAATGCGGCTTAGCCGGCCGCTGGAACCGCACCACCAGACTGCAACCGCCGGTTTTCCCGGCATGAGATAAAGGCAGGAATAGAGATGGCTAAGAAAGTTGCAGGCCAGCTCAAGCTCCAGGTTGCCGCGGGCTCGGCCACGCCGTCGCCCCCGATCGGCCCGGCGCTAGGTCAGCGCGGCATAAACATCATGGAGTTCTGCAAGGCGTTCAACGCGCAGACCCAGGAACTGGAGAAGGGCTCGCCCATCCCGGTCGTCATCACCTACTACCAGGACAAGTCGTTCACCTTCGTCATGAAGACGCCGCCGGTGAGCTACTTCCTGAAGAAGGCCGCCAACCTGAAGTCTGGTTCGAAAGAGCCGGGCAAGGTCAAGGCCGGCACGATCTCGCGCGACAAGGTGCGCCAGATCGCCGAGCAGAAGATGAAGGACCTGAACGCAAACGACGTCGAAGCGGCCATGCGCATGGTCGAGGGCTCCGCCCGCTCGATGGGCCTGGAAGTGGTGGGCTAAGATCATGGCAAAGATTGCAAAGCGTGTTGCCAAGAGCCGTGAAGGCATCGACCCGAACAAGGCCTATGCGCTCTCTGAGGCGCTGCAGCTGCTGAAGGACCGGTCCACGGTGAAGTTCGACGAGACGGTCGAGGTCGCGATGAATCTCGGCGTCGATCCGCGCCATGCGGACCAGATGGTCCGCGGCGTTGTCAACCTGCCGAACGGCACTGGCCGGTCGGTGCGCGTCGCCGTGTTCGCGCGCGGCGACAAGGCCGAGGAGGCCAAGGCGGCCGGCGCCGATATCGTTGGCGCCGAGGACCTGGTCGACATCGTCCAGAAGGGCACGATCGATTTCGATCGCTGCATCGCCACCCCGGACATGATGCCGCTGGTCGGCCGCCTGGGTAAGGTGCTCGGCCCGCGCGGCATGATGCCGAACCCGAAGGTCGGCACCGTGACCCCCGATGTCGCGGCCGCCGTCAAGGCCTCGAAGGGCGGCGCCGTCGAGTTCCGCGTCGAGAAGGCCGGCATCGTCCAGGCCGGCGTCGGCAAGGTCTCGTTCGACGTCAAGGCGCTGGAAGAGAATGTGCGGGCCTTCGCCGATGCGGTGAACAAGGCCAAGCCCGCCGGCGCCAAGGGCAACTACGTCAAGAAGGTGTCGGTCACCTCGACGATGGGTCCCGGCCTCAAGCTCGACATCGCGACGCTCGCCGCGTCGTAAATGTCGCCTGACCGGCTTCTGGCCGGTCGCAAAAGAATTCCGGACCGCCGATCCGTCGGCGGCCCGGTAACCCGGAGGCTGAAAGGTTTCCGGATATCCTGTCCGAGATTGCAGGCGGCCGGCCTTGGTTCAAAAGGGGGCCTTAATTCATGTGGGCCTGCATGAGACGGGTGAAGACCCGACAAAGGAGCGAAAAGCTCCAATGAAAGGTTCGAACCGTGTTTGCCTTTTGTCAGCACATCAACCGGCTTTGCCGGCGGATGTGGCGAAAGGGGGCAGGATCCTCGAGCGCCGTTCGGGAGATCTGTTTTTGGATGGCCCGGCCGGCAAAAGGCAACCCGACTTCTGACCTCGTGAATGGGGCAGGGGTCAACTGGAGATAGGCAGTGGACAGAGCGGAAAAACGCGAACTCGTCACGGGCCTGAACGAAGCGTTCTCGAACGCGGGTTCAGTCGTCGTGGCCCACTACGCCGGTATCACCGTCGCGCAAATGAACGACCTTCGGTCGAAGATGCGCGCCGCCGGTGGCACCGTCAAAGTCGCGAAGAACCGTCTCGCCAAGATCGCTCTTCAGGGCACGGACTCCGCATCGATCGTCGATCTGTTCAAGGGACAGACGCTGATCGCTTATTCGGAGGATCCGGTTGCGGCGCCGAAGATCGCGTCCGAGTTCGCCAAGGGGAATGACAAGCTGATCATTCTCGGCGGCGCAATGGGCTCGACCTCGCTCAACGCCGACGGTGTCAAGGCACTCGCCACGATGCCGTCGCTCGACGAGCTGCGCGCCAAGCTGGTTGGCATGATCGCCACGCCGGCAACCCGGATCGCCCAGATCGTCAATGCGCCCGCGGCTTCGGTCGCGCGCGTCATCGGCGCTTACGCCCGGAAGGACGAGGCGGCATGAGGCCGTTCCTCGCTGTAAACAACACACGTTCGAACCAAGTAAAGGAATACACAAATGGCTGATCTGGCAAAGATCGTAGACGACCTTTCGAAGCTGACCGTCCTCGAGGCGGCCGAGCTGTCGAAGCTCCTGGAAGAGAAGTGGGGCGTTTCGGCTGCTGCTCCGGTGGCGGTTGCCGCTGCTGGCGGTGGCGCTGCCGCTGCTGCTGCTCCGGCTGAAGAGAAGACGGAATTCGACGTCGTTCTCGCCGACGCCGGCGCCCAGAAGATCAACGTCATCAAGGAAGTCCGCGCCATCACCGGCCTTGGCCTCAAGGAAGCCAAGGACCTGGTCGAGGCGGCTCCGAAGCCGGTCAAGGAAGGCGTTTCCAAGGCCGATGCCGACAAGTTCAAGGCTCAGCTCGAAGCAGCTGGCGCCAAGGTCGAGCTGAAGTAAGCCTTATGGTTGAGGGCGGACGGCCTCGCGCCGGCCGCCCCCTCCCTTGACGAAAGGGAGGCTTCGTTGCGCGAGACGTTTGAAAACCTCTTTCCTGAGGGCCGGAAGCGGCCTTCAGGAAACGGGTTTTCTCCCGTTTTTACCGGCAGCCGCCAAGCAAGTGGAAGGGCGGCCGGAAAACAGACAGGGGCGGCCGGCGAGCGGCCCATTGGTGCAAGGCGAACCGCGGCGAGGTTCGCCCCGAGTTTTGAGCTAAGGAGCGACGATGGCCCAGACCCAGACTTTCAATGGCCGCAGACGCGTACGCAAGTTCTTCGGGAAGATCCCGGAAGTTGCGGAGATGCCGAACCTCATTGAGGTTCAGAAGGCATCCTATGACCAGTTCCTGATGGTGGACGAGCCCAAGGGTGGGCGTCCGGACGAGGGGCTGCAGGCTGTTTTCAAGTCGGTCTTCCCGATCTCCGATTTTTCCGGCTCCTCGATGCTGGAATTCGTGAAGTATGAGTTCGAAGGACCGAAATTCGACGTCGACGAATGCCGTCAGCGCGACCTGACCTATGCTGCGCCGCTGAAGGTGACGCTGCGCCTCATCGTGTTCGATATCGATGAGGATACCGGCGCGAAATCGATCAAGGACATCAAGGAGCAGGACGTCTATATGGGCGACATGCCGCTCATGACGTCGAACGGCACCTTCATCGTCAACGGCACCGAGCGCGTCATCGTCTCGCAGATGCACCGTTCGCCGGGCGTCTTCTTCGACCACGACAAGGGCAAGTCGCACTCGTCGGGCAAGCTTCTGTTTGCCGCGCGCGTCATCCCCTATCGCGGCTCGTGGCTCGACATCGAGTTCGATTCCAAGGACGTGGTCCACGCCCGCATCGACCGCCGCCGCAAGATTCCGGTGACGTCGCTGCTGATGGCGCTCGGCATGGACGGCGAAGAGATCCTGTCGACCTTCTACAACAAGATCACCTACAAGCGTGCCGGCGACCACTGGCGCATCCCGTTCAATGTCGAGCGCTTCCGCGGCCTCAAGGCTGTCGGCGACTTGGTCGACGCCGACACGGGCGAGATCGTCGTCGAGGCCGGCAAGAAGATCACCGCCCGCCAGGCCCGCCAGCTCGGCGAAAAGGGTCTCAAGGCGATCAAGGCGACCGACGAGGACCTGCTCGGCAACTATCTGGCCGAGGACATCGTCAACTACGCCACCGGCGAGATCTTCCTCGAGGCCGGCGACGAGATCGACGAAAAGACGCTGAAGGTGCTGCTCGGCACCGGCGAGGACGAGATCCAGATCCTCGACATCGACCACGTCAATGTCGGCGCCTACATCCGCAACACGCTCGCCGTCGACAAGAACGAGAGCCGCCAGGACGCGCTGTTCGACATCTACCGCGTCATGCGTCCGGGCGAGCCGCCGACGCTCGAGACCGCCGAAGCCATGTTCAACTCGCTGTTCTTCGACAGCGAGCGCTATGACCTGTCGGCTGTCGGCCGCGTCAAGATGAACATGCGCCTCGAGCTCAAGGCCGAGGACACCGTGCGCGTGCTGCGCAAGGAAGATATCCTGGCCGTGGTCAAGACGCTGGTCGAGCTGCGCGACGGCAAGGGCGAGATCGACGACATCGACAATCTCGGTAACCGCCGCGTCCGCTCGGTCGGCGAGCTGATGGAGAACCAGTACCGCGTCGGTCTGCTGCGCATGGAGCGCGCGATCAAGGAGCGTATGTCCTCGATCGAGATCGACACGGTCATGCCGCAGGACCTGATCAACGCCAAGCCGGCGGCCGCCGCAGTGCGCGAGTTCTTCGGCTCCTCGCAGCTGTCGCAGTTCATGGACCAGACCAACCCGCTGTCGGAGATCACCCACAAGCGTCGCCTGTCGGCGCTTGGACCGGGCGGTCTGACCCGCGAGCGTGCCGGCTTCGAGGTGCGCGACGTGCATCCGACGCACTACGGCCGTATCTGCCCGATCGAGACGCCGGAAGGCCCGAATATCGGTCTGATCAACTCGCTCGCCACCTTCGCGCGTGTCAACAAGTACGGCTTCATCGAGAGCCCGTACCGCAAGATCGTCAACGGCAAGCTGACCAATGAAGTCGTCTATCTGTCGGCGATGGAGGAGGCCAAGCACCACGTCGCGCAGGCCAACGCCGAGCTCGACAAGAACGGCAGCTTCGTCGACGAGTTCGTCATCTGCCGCAACGCCGGCGAGGTGATGATGGCGCCGCGCGAGAACGTCGACCTGATGGACGTGTCGCCGAAGCAGATGGTGTCGGTGGCCGCGGCCCTCATCCCGTTCCTCGAGAACGACGACGCCAACCGCGCGCTGATGGGCTCGAACATGCAGCGTCAGGCCGTGCCGCTGGTGCGCGCCGAGGCGCCGTTCGTCGGCACCGGGATGGAGCCGGTCGTGGCCCGTGACTCAGGCGCCGCCATCGGCGCCCGCCGCGGCGGCGTGGTCGACCAGGTGGACGCCACCCGTATCGTTATCCGCGCCACCGAAGATCTCGACCCGGGCAAGTCCGGCGTCGACATCTACCGGCTGATGAAGTTCCAGCGTTCGAACCAGAACACCTGCATCAATCAGCGTCCGCTGGTTCGTGTCGGCGACCGGGTGAACAAGGGCGACATCATCGCCGACGGTCCGTCGACCGAGCTCGGCGATCTGGCGCTCGGCCGCAACGTGCTGGTCGCGTTCATGCCTTGGAACGGCTACAACTACGAGGACTCGATCCTGCTCTCCGAGCGCATCGTGGCCGACGACGTCTTCACCTCGATCCACATCGAGGAGTTCGAGGTCATGGCCCGCGACACCAAGCTCGGACCGGAGGAGATCACGCGCGACATTCCGAACGTCTCGGAGGAAGCGCTGAAGAACCTCGACGAGGCCGGCATCGTCTATATCGGCGCGGAAGTGCAGCCGGGCGACATCCTGGTCGGCAAGATCACGCCGAAGGGCGAAAGCCCGATGACGCCGGAAGAGAAGCTCCTGCGCGCCATCTTCGGCGAAAAGGCCTCGGACGTTCGCGACACCTCCATGCGCATGCCTCCGGGCACCTTCGGCACGGTCGTCGAAGTGCGCGTCTTCAACCGCCACGGCGTGGAGAAGGACGAGCGCGCCATGGCGATCGAGCGCGAGGAGATCGAGCGTCTGGCCAAGGACCGCGACGACGAGCAGGCGATCCTCGATCGCAACGTCTATTCGCGCCTGTCGGACATGCTGGTCGGCAAGGAAGCGATTGCCGGGCCGAAGGGCTTCAAGAAGGGCTCGAAGCTGTCGAAGGACACGCTCGACGAGTATCCGCGCTCGCAGTGGTGGCAGTTCGCCGTGGAGAACGAAAAGCTCCAGAGCGAGCTGGAAGCCCTGCGCGGCCAGTACGACGACTCCAAGAAGGCGCTCGAGCAGCGCTTCATGGACAAGGTCGAGAAGGTGCAGCGCGGCGACGAGATGCCTCCGGGCGTCATGAAGATGGTCAAGGTCTTCGTGGCGGTGAAGCGCAAGATGCAGCCGGGCGACAAGATGGCCGGCCGTCACGGCAACAAGGGCGTGGTGTCGCGCATCGTTCCGGTCGAGGACATGCCTTTCCTCGAGGACGGCACGCATGCCGATATCGTGCTCAACCCGCTGGGTGTGCCGAGCCGCATGAATGTCGGCCAGATCCTGGAAACGCATCTGGGCTGGGCCTGCGCCGGCATGGGCAGGAAGATCGGCGAGCTGATCGACGCCTACAAGGCTGGCGGCGACATCAAGCCGCTGCGCAAGACGCTGGAAAGCTTCATGCCTTCCAACGACCGCAACGAGCCGGTCCGCGACTATGACGACGAGAGCATCATTCGCCTGAGCGAGCAGATGCGCCGCGGCGTCTCCATCGCGACTCCGGTGTTCGACGGTGCGCACGAAGCCGACATCAACACCATGCTGCAGCAGGCGGGCCTGCACACCAGCGGTCAGTCGCAGCTTTATGACGGCCGCACCGGCGAGCCGTTCGATCGCAAGGTGACGATGGGCTACATCTATATGCTCAAGCTTCACCACCTGGTGGACGACAAGATCCACGCGCGCTCGATCGGTCCGTACTCGCTCGTCACCCAGCAGCCGCTGGGCGGCAAGGCGCAGTTCGGCGGCCAGCGCTTCGGCGAAATGGAGGTCTGGGCGCTGGAAGCCTACGGCGCCGCTTATACGCTGCAGGAGATGCTGACGGTGAAGTCGGATGACGTTGCCGGACGCACCAAGGTCTACGAGGCGATCGTGCGCGGCGACGATACGTTCGAAGCCGGCATTCCCGAGAGCTTCAACGTTCTCGTCAAGGAGATGCGCTCCCTCGGCCTCAATGTCGAACTGGAGAACACCAAGTTCGAAGACGCTGCCGTGCGGCTGCCCGATGCTGCCGAATAGGGGCGCGGCCGAATAAGGGTAATGGCGCGCCGCGAAACGACGCGGCGCGCCGCACAAATTCTCGGCCGGTCAGGCCGGCCAGTCTGCGGGCATTCGGCCCGCGCTCGATGCAAGGGGTTTTCGAGGACCCCGAAAAGGAGAACGGCATGAACCAAGAGGTCATGAATCTCTTCAACCCCCAGGCGCCTGCGCAGGTGTTCGATTCCATCCGGATATCGCTCGCCAGCCCTGAGAAGATTCTGTCCTGGTCGTTCGGTGAGATCAAAAAGCCGGAGACCATCAACTACCGCACCTTCAAGCCGGAGCGTGACGGTCTGTTCTGCGCGCGCATTTTTGGTCCGATCAAGGACTACGAGTGCCTGTGCGGCAAGTACAAGCGCATGAAGTACAAGGGCGTCATCTGCGAAAAGTGCGGCGTCGAAGTCACGCTGTCGCGCGTCCGCCGCGAGCGCATGGGCCATATCGAGCTCGCCGCCCCCGTCGCCCATATCTGGTTCCTGAAGTCGTTGCCTTCGCGCATCGGCACGCTGCTCGACATGACGCTGAAGGATATCGAGCGCGTCCTCTACTTCGAGAACTACATCGTCACCGAGCCTGGCCTCACCGCGCTGAAGGAGCACCAACTGCTCAGCGAGGAAGAGTACATGCTCGCCGTCGACGAGTATGGCGAGGACTCTTTCACCGCCATGATCGGCGCCGAGGCCATCCATGACCTGTTGGCCGGCATGGATCTGGAGAAGATCGCCGGCGATCTGCGCTCGGAGCTGGCTTCGACCTCGTCCGAGCTCAAGCAGAAGAAGCTTCTGAAGCGGCTCAAGGTCGTCGAGAACTTCATGGAATCCGGCAACCGTCCGGAATGGATGATCATGAAGGTCGTCCCGGTGATCCCGCCGGACCTGCGCCCGCTGGTCCCGCTGGACGGCGGCCGCTTCGCCACGTCCGACCTCAACGACCTCTATCGCCGCGTCATCAACCGCAACAATCGTTTGAAGCGGCTGATCGAGCTGCGCGCGCCCGGCATCATCGTGCGCAATGAAAAGCGCATGCTGCAGGAGGCCGTCGACGCGCTGTTCGACAACGGCCGCCGCGGCCGCGTCATCACCGGCGCCAACAAGCGTCCGCTGAAGTCGCTGTCCGACATGCTCAAGGGCAAGCAGGGTCGGTTCCGCCAGAACCTGCTCGGCAAGCGTGTCGACTATTCTGGCCGCTCGGTCATTGTGACCGGTCCGGAACTCAAGCTGCATCAGTGCGGCCTGCCGAAGAAGATGGCGCTGGAGCTGTTCAAGCCCTTCATCTACGCCCGCCTCGATGCCAAGGGTTTCTCCTCGACCGTCAAGCAGGCGAAGAAGCTGGTCGAGAAGGAGCGTCCGGAGGTCTGGGATATCCTCGACGAGGTCATCCGCGAGCATCCGGTGCTCTTGAACCGCGCGCCGACGCTGCACCGCCTCGGCATCCAGGCGTTCGAGCCGATCCTGATCGAAGGCAAGGCGATCCAGCTGCATCCGCTGGTCTGCACGGCCTTCAATGCCGACTTCGACGGCGACCAGATGGCGGTCCATGTGCCGCTGTCCCTGGAAGCGCAGCTCGAAGCGCGCGTGCTGATGATGTCGACCAACAACATCCTGCACCCGGCCTCCGGCGCGCCGATCATCGTGCCGTCGCAGGACATGGTTCTCGGTCTCTACTATCTGTCGATCGTCAACCAGAACGAGCCGGGCGAAGGCATGGTGTTCGCCGACATGGGCGAGCTCCAGCATGCGCTGGAGACCAAGGCGGTGACCCTGCACGCCAAGATCAAGGGCCGCTTCCGCACCGTCGATGCCGAAGGCAAGACGGTGTCGAAGATCTATGAAACCACGCCCGGCCGCATGATCATCGGCGAGCTTCTGCCGAAGAACGTCAACGTGCCGTACGACATCGCCAACCAGGAGATGACCAAGAAGAACATCTCCAAGATGATCGACACCGTCTACCGCCACTGCGGCCAGAAGGAGACGGTCATCTTCTGCGACCGCATCATGGCTCTCGGCTTCGCGCATGCCTGCCGCGCCGGCATTTCGTTCGGCAAGGACGACATGGTGATTCCGGACACCAAGCTGAAGCTGGTCTCCGATACCGAGGCTTTGGCCAAGGAGTACGAGCAGCAGTACAATGACGGCCTGATCACGCAGGGCGAGAAGTACAACAAGGTGGTCGACGCCTGGGCCAAGTGCTCGGAGAAGGTCGCCGACGAGATGATGGCCCGCATCAAGGCCGTCGAGTTCGAGGAAAACGGCCGTCAGAAGCCGATGAACTCGATCTATATGATGTCGCATTCGGGTGCGCGCGGTTCGCCTACCCAGATGCGCCAGCTCGCCGGCATGCGCGGCCTGATGGCCAAGCCTTCGGGCGAGATCATCGAGACGCCGATCATCTCGAACTTCAAGGAAGGCCTCACCGTGCTCGAGTACTTCAACTCGACCCACGGCGCCCGCAAGGGTCTGGCCGACACCGCCTTGAAGACGGCGAACTCGGGGTACCTGACCCGCCGTCTGGTCGACGTGGCGCAGGACTGCATCGTGAATTCGCTGGATTGCGGCACCGACAAGGGCCTCACCATGCAGCCGATCGTCGATGCCGGCCAGATCGTCGCCTCGGTCGGTCAGCGCGTGCTCGGCCGCACGGCGCTCGATGACATCAACCACCCGGTCTCCGGCGAAGTGCTGGTCAAGGCCGGCAAGCTGATGGACGAGCGTGACGTG
This sequence comes from Mesorhizobium sp. WSM3862, assembly GCF_002294985.1. Lineage (GTDB taxonomy): Bacteria > Pseudomonadota > Alphaproteobacteria > Rhizobiales > Rhizobiaceae > Mesorhizobium. The sequence continues at coordinate 17,059 of NZ_NSGE01000001.1, forward strand.
GAGCAGATCGAGAAGGCCGGCGTGCAGTCGGTACGCATCCGCTCGGCGCTGACCTGCGAGGTCAGGACCGGCGTCTGCGCGGTCTGCTACGGTCGCGATCTTGCCCGCGGCACGCCCGTCAACCAGGGCGAGGCCGTCGGCGTCATCGCGGCGCAGTCGATCGGCGAGCCGGGCACCCAGCTCACCATGCGCACCTTCCACATGGGCGGCACCGCGCAGGTGGTGGATTCTTCGTTCCTCGAAGCCTCCTATGAGGGCAAGGTCGAGATCCGCAACCGCAACGTGGTGCGCAATTCCGAAGGTCAGCAGATGGTGATGGGCCGCAACATGGCGGTTCTGATCCTCGACGAGGCCGGCAAGGAACGCGCCACGCACCGCGTCGCCTACGGCTCGCGCATCTTCGTGGATGACGGCGACAAGGTGAAGCGCGGGCAGCGCATCGCCGAGTGGGATCCTTACACCCGCCCGATCCTCACCGAAATCGAGGGCAAGGTGGCGTTCGAGGATCTGGTCGACGGCATCTCCGTTCAGGAGACGGCCGACGAGTCGACCGGCATCACCAAGCGTGAGGTCATCGACTGGCGTTCGACGCCGCGCGGCAGCGACCTGAAGCCGGCGATCGTCGTGCAGGACGCCAAGGGCAAGGTGGGCAAGCTGTCGAAGGGCGGCGATGCACGTTTCCTGCTCTCGGTCGAGGCCATTCTCTCGGTCGAGCCGGGCGCGCATGTCCGTCCGGGCGACGTGCTTGCGCGTATCCCGATGGAAAGCGCCAAGACCAAGGACATCACCGGCGGTCTGCCGCGGGTGGCCGAATTGTTCGAGGCTCGCCGTCCGAAGGATCACGCCATCATCGCCGAGATCGACGGCACGGTCCGCTTCGGCCGCGACTACAAGAACAAGCGCCGCATCATCATCGAGCCGCACGACTCGACGCTGGAGCCGGTCGAGTACCTGATCCCGAAGGGCAAGCCGTTCCATCTGCAGGACGGCGACGTCATCGAGAAGGGCGACTACATTCTCGACGGCAACCCGGCGCCGCACGACATCCTCGCGATCAAGGGCGTGGAGGCGCTTGCGTCCTACCTCGTCAACGAGATCCAGGAGGTCTACCGCCTGCAGGGCGTGTCGATCAACGACAAGCACATCGAGGTGATCGTTCGCCAGATGCTGCAGAAGGTCGAGATCACCACGCAGGGCGACTCGACCTACATTCCGGGCGACCACGTCGACGTGATCGAGCTGGAAGAGGTCAACGAGCGGTTGATCGAGGACGGCAAGAAGCCGGCCGAAGGTCAGCCGGTGCTGCTCGGCATCACCAAGGCCTCGCTGCAGACGCCGTCCTTCATCTCGGCCGCATCCTTCCAGGAGACGACGAGGGTGCTGACGGAAGCTGCGGTCGCCGGTAAGACCGACATGCTGCAGGGTCTGAAGGAGAACGTCATCGTCGGCCGCTTGATCCCGGCCGGTACGGGCGGCACGATGAGCCAAATAAGGCGCATCGCCACCTCGCGCGACGAACTCATCATCGACGAGCGCCGCAAGGCCTCCGGTGTCGAGGTCGCCGAGCCGATGCTGACCAACATGGTCAACGCCGCGCAGTGAGCGCGAATGCAATGAGAGAAAGAAAAGGGGCCCGCGTGGCCCCTTTTTCATTCGGGTCATGAACGAGGAAAAACCATGAGCGCCAGGACCTGGACAGCTGTCGACGACTACATCGTCTCCTCTCTTTTCGATGCGGATCCCGCGCTAGACGCCGTGCTTGCGGCCAACCGCGAGCAGGGCCTGCCGGCGATCGACGTCTCGGCCGCGCAGGGCAAATTGCTTTCGCTTCTGGTGCGGATTCGCGGCGCAAGGAAGGTGCTCGAGATCGGCACGCTCGGTGGTTACTCGACCATCTGGATGGCAAGGGGCCTGCCTGCCGATGGCAGAGTAGTGACGCTGGAGCTTGAGCCGCACCGTGCCAAGGTCGCGCGCTCGAACTTCGAGCGGGCAGGGGTTTCCGACAAGGTGGATCTGCGGCTCGGGCCAGCTCTTCAATCGCTAGCAGCCTTGGTCAGCGAAAATGCCGGTCCGTTCGACCTGATCTTCATCGACGCCGACAAGCCGAACAACCCGAATTATCTCAGCTGGGCGATGCGGCTGTCGCGCTCCGGAACGGTGATAGTCTGCGACAACGTCATCCGCGACGGCGCCGTGCTGAAGGATGACGGCCGCGACGAAAACGTCGTCGGCGCCCGCGCGGCGTTCTCCTTCATCGGCGGCGAGAAGCGGCTTGACGGCACCGCCATCCAGACCGTCGGCGCCAAGGGCTATGACGGAATTGCGATTGCGATCGTGGACTGACGCCGGCGCTGCAGGGGGCTTGCTGTTAATCGAAGAAAGGCTCGACCACATTGCGCTTGCCGAGCATGAAGGCGTCGGCGACGTGCTGGAGCGGGGCCAGGTCGACGTCGCAGATGCCGGCGCGGACAATCTCGGCGAAACGCTTGTAGAGCATCGGATATTCGGCTTCCGGCTCGTCATGGATGATCTTGCCGTCGACGGCGAGCTTTGCGCCGCCGCCCGAAAGCACCATCTTGCCCTCGTCGGTCTCGGCCAGGATGTCCCAGCTCTGCGGACCGGTCTGCAGCCAGTCGAGTTCCATCGTCACCGGGAGCCCGTTCGAGGTGCGGAAGGTGACATGCGCCGCGACCGGCGAGGCGCGGTTCTCGGGGAAGTCGAGCACGGCCGAGGTGATGAACATCGGCGGCAGGATGTGGGTGGCGATCGATAGCGCGTTGATGCCGGGATCGAACACGCCGAAACCGCCCGGCGCCCAGATCCATTCCTGGTTCGGGTGCCAGCGGCGCACGTCTTCCTTCCAGTTGATCGCCGCCGAGTCGATTCTGGCCGAAGCCAGGAAGGCGCGCGCGGCCTCGACCGCCGGCGCGTAGCGCGAATGCCAGCTGGCGAAAAGCGAAACGCCTTTCTTCGCGGCAATCGCCTTCAGGTGCTCGACCTCGCTGACGGTGGCGCCCGGCGGCTTCTCCATGAAGACGTGCTTTCCCGCGTCGATCGCGGTGCGCGCGGCGTCATAGCGGAACTGCGGCGGCATGCAGAGCGAGACGGCTTCCAGGCCCGGCTCGGCCTCGAGCATCGCCTCGATCGTCGGATAGTTCGGGATGCCGTCCACCTTGCCATGGCGGCTGGCGGCGGCCGCAAGCTGATAACTGCTGTCCTTGGCCAGTGCCGGAAGATGCTGGTCGCGGACGATCTTTCCCACGCCGACGATACCGATCCTGATGGGGTTGCTGGTCATTGGGACTCCGAGAGATGGAAGAAGTAGGTGTTCTTAGGCAGGACAACGGTGCCCGGCAAGCCTGGACGAAATCGTGATCTCGCGATCCCTCACGGGATCAGCTCGGCTCGTCGAAGGTAACGATCGAGACTTCGCCCTCCAGCGCGCCCTGATAGGCGGACAGATGCGGCTCTTCGTCGGGGGTGCCTTCCATGTCGCCGATCTGGTCGAGCTCGGCTTCGGCGAATCCTTCGGCGGCGAGCGATTCGAGCGCGCGGCGGACGGCAGAATCATCGTCGGGCGCGACCAGCATCACATGCACGCCTTCCGGCTTGCCGCCTTTTCGCCGCCACACCCGGCCGGTGATGATGGTGACCGGGCGCTCCTCGTTGTCGTTCACGGGCTGATTCCTCCGGAAGCGGGGAGTTTTGCCATTCATGCCGCCTTACTTGCACGAAGCCGGCCGAGATGACAGGCGAAAGCGGGTCACTTTCTTCCTCGCTCTTGAAAAAAGACGCAAGAAAATTACATGCGTTTTCCGCATGGCTGCCAAGCTCCGGATCGGGCGCAATATTTGCCGTTCCGGGGTTGACGGATAGGGGGCTTGCGAGTAGAAGCCGCCACGTCAGAACCGATGTGAGACTTGCTTTTCCAAGGCGACGCGCCTTGGAGTTTGCCTCAAACAGGGTTCGTTTTACGAGCGAAAAGACATCTCCGGCGCGCATGAAGCGGCTTCCGCTTCCTCTGCAATTTGTTCGGGCAGGACCGCGAGGCGCGGTGTGTTGCCCGAATTCGCGTATGGAAATGACGCTTTGAGCGGCCCTGACAGGGCAAGACACGGAATTGAGAGACAAGAGGGTTTAATGCCTACCGTCAACCAGCTGATCCGCAAGCCGCGCCTGGCGCCGGTGAAGCGCAACAAGGTCCCGGCCATGCAGCAGAACCCGCAGAAGCGGGGCGTCTGCACGCGCGTCTACACGACGACGCCGAAGAAGCCGAACTCGGCGCTGCGCAAGGTTGCCAAGATCCGTTTGACCAACGGTTTCGAAGTGATCGGCTACATCCCGGGCGAAGGCCATAACCTTCAGGAGCACTCGGTGGTCATGATCCGTGGCGGCCGCGTCAAGGATCTGCCGGGCGTCCGCTATCACATCATCCGCGGCGTGCTCGACACCCAGGGTGTGAAGAACCGCAAGCAGCGCCGTTCGAAATACGGTGCCAAGCGTCCGAAGTAAGGGTTTCCGGCTTCGGCGCTTTTTTTGACTGCGCCGTGCCACGAGATTGAGAGACAAGAGCCATGTCCCGTCGTCACAGTGCAGAAAAGCGTGAGATCAATCCGGACCCCAAGTTCGGCGATCTGGTCGTCACCAAGTTCATGAACGCCGTCATGTATGACGGCAAGAAGTCGGTTGCCGAGACCATCGTCTACGGCGCGCTGGACCAGGTCCAGTCCAAGACCAAGCAGGAGCCGGTCGCCGTCTTCCACCAGGCGCTCGACAATGTCGCGCCGCATGTGGAAGTGCGTTCGCGTCGCGTCGGCGGCGCCACCTACCAGGTTCCGGTCGACGTGCGCCCCGAGCGCCGCCAGGCGCTGGCCATCCGCTGGCTGATCGCCGCCGCGCGCAACCGCAACGAGACCACGATGGTCGACCGCCTCTCGGGCGAGCTGATGGACGCGGCCAACAACCGCGGCACGGCCGTTAAGAAGCGTGAAGACACCCACAAGATGGCGGAAGCCAACCGCGCCTTCGCGCACTACCGCTGGTAAAGCGCGAACGAGACTGAGAGGCACCTCCCATGGCCCGCGAATACAAAATCGAAGACTACCGCAATTTCGGTATCATGGCGCATATCGACGCCGGCAAGACGACGACGACCGAGCGCGTCCTGTACTACACGGGCAAGTCGCACAAGATCGGCGAAGTCCATGACGGCGCTGCCACCATGGACTGGATGGAGCAGGAGCAGGAACGCGGCATCACCATCACCTCGGCCGCGACCACGACCTTCTGGAAGGGTCGTGACGGCAAGATGCGCCGCTTCAACATCATCGACACTCCCGGACACGTCGACTTCACAATCGAGGTCGAGCGCTCGCTGCGCGTGCTCGACGGCGCCATCGCGCTGCTCGATGCCAACGCCGGCGTCGAGCCGCAGACCGAGACCGTGTGGCGCCAGGCCGACAAGTACCACGTGCCGCGCATGATCTTCTGCAACAAGATGGACAAGATCGGCGCCGACTTCTACCGCTCGGTGGAAATGATCGGCTCGCGCCTCGGCGCGCAGGCCGTCGTCATGCAGCTGCCGATCGGCGCCGAGACCGAGTTCAAGGGCGTCGTCGACCTCGTCGAAATGAACGCGCTTGTCTGGCGCGACGAGACGCTGGGCGCTGCCTGGGACGTCGTCGAAATCCCGGCCGACCTCAAGGACAAGGCTGCTCAGTATCGCGAGAAGATGATCGAGGCCGCCGTCGAGATGGACGAGACTGCGCTCGAGAATTACCTCGAAGGCAACATGCCGTCGAACGACGAGATCCGTGCGCTGATCCGCAAGGGCACCATCGCGGTCAAGTTCTTCCCGATGTTCTGCGGCTCGGCCTTCAAGAACAAGGGCGTGCAGCCGCTGCTGGACGCCGTTGTCGAATACCTGCCGTCGCCGATCGACGTGCCGGCCATCAAGGGTGTCGACGCCAAGACCGACGCCGAGATCGAGCGTCATGCCGACGACAACGAGCCGCTGTCGATGCTGGCGTTCAAGATCATGAACGACCCGTTCGTCGGCTCGCTGACCTTCGCTCGCATCTACTCGGGCAAGCTCACCAAGGGCACCTCGCTCGACAACACCGTGAAGGGCAAGAAGGAGCGCATCGGCCGCATGTTGCAGATGCATGCGAATTCGCGCGCCGATATCGAGGAAGCCTATGCCGGCGACATCGTCGCGCTGGCCGGCCTCAAGGACACGACGACCGGCGACACGCTCTGCGATCCGCTGCATCCGGTCATCCTCGAGCGCATGGAATTCCCCGATCCGGTCATCCAGATCGCCATCGAGCCGAAGACCAAGAACGACCAGGAAAAGATGGGCCTCGCGCTGCATCGCCTGGCGGCCGAGGATCCGTCCTTCCGCGTCAAGACCGACGAGGAAAGCGGTCAGACCATTATCGCCGGCATGGGCGAGCTGCATCTGGACATCATCGTCGACCGCATGCGCCGCGAGTTCAAGGTGGAAGCCAATGTCGGCGCTCCGCAGGTGGCCTATCGCGAGACGATCACCCGGACCCACGAGCAGGACTACACGCACAAGAAGCAGACGGGCGGTACCGGCCAGTTCGCTCGCGTCAAGATCGTGTTCGAGCCGAACACCGAGAGCGAAGAGTTCCTGTTCGAGTCCAAGATCGTCGGCGGCGCGGTGCCGAAGGAATATATCCCCGGCGTCGAGAAGGGTATCCAGAGCGTCATGGGTTCCGGCCCGTTTGCCGGCTTCCCGATGATCGGCGTCAAGGCGACGCTGATCGACGGTGCCTTCCACGACGTCGACTCCTCGGTGCTGGCGTTCGAAATTGCCTCCCGCGCCTGCTTCAAGGAAGCGGCCCCGAGGCTCGGCGTGCAGCTGCTGGAGCCGATCATGAAGGTCGAGGTCGTGACGCCGGAAGACTATGTCGGCGGCGTTATCGGTGACCTCAACGGCCGTCGCGGCCAGATCCAGGGCCAGGAAGCGCGTGGCGTGGCAGTCGTCATCAACGCGATGGTGCCTTTGGCCAACATGTTCAAGTACGTCGACAATCTGCGTTCGATGTCGCAGGGCCGCGCCCAGTACACGATGCAGTTCGACCACTATGAGCCGGTCCCTACGGCGGTGGCCCAGGAAGTCCAGAAAAAGTACGCGTGAGAATGCCTGTGCCACCGGAACCGCGGCTCTTACGCGTTTCCGGTTCGGCTGGAGCGAATATCAATTTCCCCGAGCGGGATGAGTAAAGACGGAGAAATACAGTGGCAAAAGGTAAATTCGAGCGCACCAAGCCGCATGTGAACATTGGCACGATCGGCCACGTCGATCATGGCAAGACGTCGCTGACGGCGGCGATCACGAAGTATTTTGGCGAATACAAGCGCTATGACCAGATCGACGCGGCGCCGGAAGAGAAGGCGCGCGGCATCACCATCTCGACGGCGCATGTCGAGTACGAGACGGCCAACCGTCACTACGCCCATGTCGACTGCCCCGGCCATGCCGACTATGTGAAGAACATGATCACCGGCGCCGCGCAGATGGACGGCGCGATCCTGGTGGTTTCGGCCGCCGACGGCCCGATGCCGCAGACCCGCGAGCACATCCTTTTGGCCCGTCAGGTCGGCGTGCCCTCGATCGTGGTGTTCCTGAACAAGGTCGACCAGGTCGACGACGCCGAGCTGCTCGAGCTGGTCGAGCTCGAGGTTCGCGAACTGCTGACCAAGAACGAGTTCCCCGGCGACGACATTCCGATCGTCAAGGGCTCGGCTCTGGCTGCGCTGGAAGATTCGAACAAGACCATCGGCGAGGACGCCATCCGCGAGCTGATGGCGCAGGTCGACGCCTACATCCCGACGCCGGTTCGTCCGCTGGACAAGCCGTTCCTGATGCCGATCGAGGACGTGTTCTCGATCTCGGGCCGCGGCACGGTCGTGACCGGCCGCGTCGAGCGCGGCGTGGTCAAGGTCGGCGAGGAATTGGAGATCGTCGGCATCCGTCCGACGGCCAAGACCACCTGCACGGGCGTCGAGATGTTCCGCAAGCTGCTCGACCAGGGCCAGGCCGGCGACAACATCGGCGCGCTGTTGCGCGGCATCGACCGCGAGGGTGTCGAGCGCGGCCAGGTTCTGGCCAAGCCGGGTTCGGTGAAGCCGCACAAGAAGTTCGTGGCCGAAGCCTACATCCTGACCAAGGACGAGGGCGGCCGTCACACGCCGTTCTTCACCAACTACCGTCCGCAGTTCTACTTCCGCACCACCGACGTGACCGGCATCGTGACGCTGCCGGCCGGCACCGAGATGGTGATGCCCGGCGACAACATCACCGTCGACGTCGAGCTGATCGTGCCGATCGCGATGGAAGAGAAGCTGCGCTTCGCCATCCGTGAAGGCGGCCGCACCGTCGGTGCCGGCATCGTCGTCACCATCAAAGAATAACTGGACGAAACGGATCTGTCGCGGGCGCGGGGCTGCCCGCGCCGCGCCAGAACAAGGAATTGACGCATGAACGGACAGAATATCCGCATCCGCCTTAAGGCGTTTGACCACCGGGTGCTCGACGCCTCGACGCGCGAAATCGTGTCGACCGCCAAGCGCACCGGCGCCAACGTCCGCGGTCCCATTCCGCTGCCGACGCGGATCGAAAAGTTCACGGTCAACCGGTCGCCTCACGTCGACAAGAAGAGCCGCGAGCAGTTCGAGATGCGCACCCACAAGCGACTGCTCGACATCGTCGATCCGACCCCGCAGACGGTCGATGCTCTGATGAAGCTCGATCTGGCCGCCGGTGTCGACGTCGAGATCAAGCTCTAAGGAACAAGAGGGCGGGGCGACCCGGAACTCTGAAGGAAGCAAGAGGCGTGGAGGGGCGTCAGCCCCGACAGGGAACTCTAAAGGAATTGAACCGATGCGTTCAGGTGTGATTGCAAAGAAGGTGGGAATGACCCGCATCTATAACGATGCCGGGGAACACGTTCCCGTCACCGTTCTCCAGATGGAGAACTGCCAGGTCGTGGCGCAGCGCACGCAGGAGAAGAACGGCTACACCGCCGTCCAGCTCGGCGTTGGCCTTGCCAAGGTGAAGAACACGTCGAAGGCGATGCGCGGCCATTTCGCTGCCGCCTCCGTCGAGCCGAAGGCGAAGCTCGCCGAGTTCCGCGTCTCCGCCGACAACATGATCGACGTCGGCGCCGAGCTCACCGTCGAGCACTTCGTCGCCGGCCAGAAGGTCGACGTGACGGGCACCTCGACCGGCAAGGGTTTCCAGGGCGTGATCAAGCGGCACAACATGGGTGGCGGCCGCGCCACGCACGGTAACTCGGTCTCGCACCGCACGCACGGCTCGACCGGTCAGCGCCAGGACCCCGGTAAGGTGTTCAAGGGCAAGAAGATGGCCGGCCACATGGGCGACGTCCGCGTCACCACCCAGAATGTCGAGGTCGTCTCGACCGATGCCGACCGCGGCCTGATCCTGATCCGCGGCGCCGTCCCGGGAGTGAAGGGCGCCTGGATCCTGGTCCGTGACGCGGCCAAGGTTGCGCTGCCGGCCAACGCGCCGAAGCCAGCCGCGATCCGTGCCGCTGCCGCCAAGAACGATGCCCCGGCCAATGAGGGAGCGGAATAATGGACCTCAAGATCACAACCCTCGGCGGCAAGGACGCTGGCAAGGTAAAGCTCTCCGAGGAGATCTTCGGCCTTGACCCGCGTGAGGACATCCTGCAGCGCGTCGTGCGCTGGCAGCTGGCCAAGAAGCAGCAGGGCACGCACAAGGCCAAGGGCCGCGCCGAGATCGCGCGCACCGGCGCCAAGATGTACAAGCAGAAGGGTACGGGCCGCGCCCGTCACCATTCGGCTCGCGCTCCGCAGTTCCGCGGCGGTGGCAAGGCGCACGGCCCGGTCGTGCGCAGCCATGAGCACGAGCTGCCGAAGAAGGTGCGCGCGCTGGGCTTGAAGCACGCTCTCTCGGCCAAGGCCAAGAGCGCTTCGCTGATCATCGTCGACGAGCTGAAGCTCGCCGAAGCCAAGACCAAGGCGCTGGTGGCGAGCCTCGAGACGCTCGGGCTCACCAATGCCCTGGTGATCGGCGGCGCCGAGCTTGACCAGAACTTCAAGCTGGCGGCGACCAACATTCCCAACATCGACGTGCTGCCGATCCAGGGCATCAACGTCTACGACATTCTGCGCCGCGGCACGCTGGTCCTTTCGAAGGCCGCCGTCGAGGCTCTCGAGGAGCGCTTCAAATGACCGACCTCCGTCATTACGACGTGATCGTCTCGCCGGCGATCACCGAAAAGTCGACCATGGCTTCCGAGCAGAACCAGGTCGTCTTCAATGTCGCCAAGAAGGCGTCGAAGCCGGAAATCAAGGCCGCCGTGGAAGCTCTCTTCGGGGTCAAGGTTACGGCCGTGAACACGCTCGTCCGTAAGGGCAAGATCAAGCGCTTCCGCGGCACGGTTGGCCGCCAGGGCGACGTCAAGAAGGCGGTTGTGACGCTGGCCGACGGCCAGTCGATCGACGTCGCGACGGGTCTCTGAGCAAGGCCGCGAGGACAGGACAATGGCACTCAAGAAATTCAACCCGGTAACGCCGAGCACCCGTCAGCTGGTCATCGTCGACCGCTCGGGCCTCTACAAGGGCAAGCCCGTCAAGGGTCTGACCGAAGGCCTGACCAAGTCGGGCGGCCGCAACAATTACGGCCGCATCACGGCCCGCTTCATCGGCGGCGGTCACAAGCGTTCGTACCGCATCATCGACTTCAAGCGTAAGAAGTACGACGTCGTCGGCACGGTCGAGCGCATCGAATACGATCCGAACCGCACCGCCTTCATCGCGCTGATCAAGTATGACGACGGCGAGCTGTCCTACATCCTGGCGCCGCAGCGTCTGGCTGCCGGCGACAAGATCGTGGCCGGCGAAGCGGTCGACGTGAAGCCGGGCAACGCGATGCCGCTGGCCTCGATGCCGGTCGGCACGATCGTCCACAATATTGAGCTGAAGCCGGGCAAGGGCGGCCAAGTCGCCCGTTCGGCGGGCGGTTACGCCCAGCTCGTCGGCCGCGACCAGGGCATGGCGATCCTGCGCCTCAACTCGGGCGAGCAGCGCGTCGTGCACGGCTCGTGCATGGCCACCGTGGGCGCCGTGTCGAACCCCGATCACGGCAACATCAACGACGGCAAGGCCGGCCGCACGGTGTGGCGTGGCAAGCGCCCGCACAATCGCGGCGTGGCCATGAACCCGGTCGATCATCCGCACGGTGGTGGCGAAGGCCGCACCTCGGGTGGCCGTCACCCGGTTTCGCCCTGGGGCAAGCCGACCAAGGGCAAGAAGACGCGGTCCAACAAGGCGACCGACAAGTTCATCGTGCGCTCGCGCCATCAGCGCAAGAGCTAAGAAGAGGTAACGCCAAGTGACTCGTTCGATTTGGAAAGGCCCCTTCATCGACGGCTACCTTCTCAAGAAGGTGGACAAGGTTCGTGAAGGCGGTCGCAATGAGGTGATCAAGATGTGGAGCCGTCGCTCCACCATCCTGCCGCAGTTCGTCGGCTTCACCTTCGGTGTCTACAACGGCCAGAAGCACGTTCCCGTCTCCGTGAACGAGGACATGGTCGGCCACAAGTTCGGTGAATTCGCTCCGACCCGGACCTATTACGGTCATGGCGCGGATAAGAAGGCGAAGAGGAAATAATCATGGGCAAGGCCAAAGCTCCGCGCAGGCTTGCTGACAACGAGGCGCGCGCCGTTCTGCGCACCATCCGTATCAGCCCGCAGAAGCTGAACCTGGTTGCCGCGCTGATCCGCGGCAAGAAGGTCGCGACAGCGCTCTCCGACCTCGAATTCTCGGCTAAGCGGATTTCCGGCACGGTCAAGAAGACGCTGGAGTCGGCGATCGCCAACGCGGAAAACAACCACGACCTCGATGTCGACGCACTGATCGTATCGGAAGCCTATGTCGGCAAGTCGATCGTCATGAAGCGTTTCCACGCGCGTGGCCGTGGTCGCGCCAGCCGTATCGAAAAGCCGTTCTCGCACCTCACGATCGTCGTTCGTGAAGTCGAGGAAAAAGGGGAGGCCGCATAATGGGCCAGAAAGTCAATCCGATCGGGCTGCGTCTCGGCATCAACCGCACCTGGGATTCGCGCTGGTTCGCGAACACCGGCGAATACGGTCAGCTGCTGCATGAAGACATCAAGATCCGTAAGTATCTTGAGAAGGAACTCAAGCAGGCCGCGATCTCCAAGGTCGTGATCGAGCGTCCGCACAAGAAGTGCCGCGTCACCATCCATGCCGCGCGTCCGGGCCTGATCATCGGCAAGAAGGGCGCCGACATCGAGAAGCTCCGCAGGAAGCTGATGGAGATGACGAAGTCCGAGACGCACCTCAACATCGTTGAAGTGCGCAAGCCGGAAATCGACGCCACGCTGATCGCCCAGTCGATCGCCCAGCAGCTCGAACGCCGCATTGCGTTCCGTCGCGCCATGAAGCGCGCCGTTCAGTCTGCCATGCGTCTCGGCGCCGAAGGCATACGCATCAACTGCTCCGGCCGTCTCGGCGGCGCTGAAATCGCGCGCATGGAGTGGTACCGCGAAGGCCGCGTGCCGCTCCACACGCTGCGCGCCGATGTCGACTACGGCACGGCCGAGGCGAACACGGCGTACGGCATCTGCGGTGTCAAGGTGTGGGTGTTCAAGGGCGAGATCCTCGAGCACGACCCGATGGCGTCGGAGCGTCGCGCCACGGAAGGCGATCACGGCGGTCAGACCGGCGAGCGTGAGCGCGGTCGCCGTCGCGAGAACGCCTGAGAAATTTGAGAATTTGGAGTTAGAACGATGCTGCAGCCAAAGCGCACAAAGTTCCGCAAGCAGTTCAAGGGCCGTATCCACGGTACCGCCAAGGGCGGCACCAATCTGGATTTCGGCGGTTTCGGGCTGAAGGCGCTTGAGCCGAACCGCGTCACCGCGCGCGAGATCGAGGCGGCCCGCCGCGCGATCACCCGCGAGATGAAGCGCGCCGGCCGCGTCTGGATCCGGGTGTTCCCGGATCTGCCGGTCACCTCGAAGCCGACCGAAGTGCGCATGGGTAAGGGCAAGGGCGCCGTCGACTACTGGGCGGCGCGCGTCAAGCCTGGCCGCATCATGTTCGAGATCGACGGCGTCAGCGAAGAAACCGCGCGTGAGGCGCTGCGTCTCGGCGCCGCCAAGCTCTCGGTCAAGACGCGCTTCGTGCAGCGCATCGCAGAATAAGGACAGGCGATCATGAAAGCCGAAGACATCCGGACCAAGACCCAGGATCAGCTGGCCGACGACCTGGCCGCCCTCAAGAAGGAGCAGTTCAACCTGCGCTTCCAGAAGGCCACCGGCCAGCTCGAGAAGACCGCACGCGTGAAGCAGGTCCGCAGGGACATCGCGCGCATCAAGACCATCGCCGCGGAAAAAGCCGCGGCCAAGAAGGCTTAAGGACGAGAACCATGCCAAAGCGCATCCTGCAGGGCACCGTCGTCAGCGACAAGAACGAGAAGACGGTCGTCGTCAAGGTCGAGCGGCGCTTCACGCATCCCGTGATGAAGAAGACCGTGCGCCTGACCAAGAAGTACAAGGCGCATGACGAGAACAACGCCCACAAGGTCGGCGACCAGGTGTTCATCCAGGAATCGAAGCCGATCTCCAAGGACAAGCGCTGGGTCGTCATCACCGCGGATCAGGCTTGATCCGGGCGAACGAAACGAATTTTGGACAGACCGGGGAGGGGTGAAAGCCCGTCCCGTTAGAAAAGAAGAAGGCGGCCAGTCATGATTCAGATGCAAACAAACCTCGACGTCGCGGACAATTCCGGCGCCCGTCGTGTCATGTGCATCAAGGTGCTGGGCGGTTCGAAGCGGAAGTATGCCTCCGTCGGCGACATCATCGTGGTGTCGATCAAGGAAGCCATCCCGCGCGGCCGCGTTAAGAAGGGCGACGTGATGAAGGCGGTCGTGGTTCGCACGGCCAAGGACATCCGCCGTCCGGACGGCAGCGTGATCCGTTTCGACAAGAACGCGGCCGTTCTTGTCGACAACAAGAAAGAGCCGATCGGCACGCGTATCTTCGGGCCGGTTCCGCGCGAGCTTCGCGCCAAGAACCACATGAAGATCATCTCGCTCGCACCTGAAGTGCTGTAAGGAGCCGGACCCATGCAAAAGATCAGAAAAGGCGACACGGTCGTCGTGCTTGCCGGCAAGGACAAGGGCCGTTCGGGCGAAGTCCTGTCGGTGCAGCCGAAGGAAGACACCGCGCTGGTCCGCGGCGTGAACCTCATTCGCCGTCACCAGAAGCAGACCCAGTCCCAAGAGGGCGGGATCATCACCAAGGAAGCGCCGATCCACCTGTCGAACATCGCGCTGGCCGACCCCAAGGACGGCAAGCCGACCCGCGTCGGCTTCGCCATCCAGAAGGACGGCAAGAAGGTGCGCGTCGCCAAGCGTTCGGGAGAAGTCATCAATGGCTAAAGCTGAAACCAAGCAGGCAGCTGCCAAGAACGAGCCGCGCCTCAAGAAGGTCTATCAGGAGACCATCCGCAAGGCGCTGCAGGAGCAGTTCGGCTACGACAACGAGATGCAGGTTCCGCGCATCGACAAGATCGTGCTGAACATGGGCGTCGGTGAAGCGACCGGCGATTCCAAGAAGCCCTCTGTCGCGGCCGAGGACCTCGCGCTGATCGCCGGCCAGAAGGCTGTCGTCACCCGCGCCCGCAACTCGATCGCGGGCTTCAAGGTGCGCGAGAACATGCCGATCGGCGCCAAGGTCACGCTGCGCAAGGAACGGATGTACGAGTTCCTCGACCGCCTCGTGAACATCGCGCTGCCGCGCGTTCGCGACTTCCGCGGACTCAACCCGAAGAGCTTTGACGGCCGTGGCAACTACGCCATGGGCATCAAGGAGCACATCGTGTTCCCGGAGATCAACTACGACAAGGTTGATCAGGTCTGGGGCATGGACGTCATCGTTTGTACGACGGCGAAGACGGATGACGAGGCCAGGGCGCTGCTCAAGGCCTTCAACTTCCCCTTCCGCCAGTAACGGCAGCGAAAAAGGAAAAATCTGAAATGGCAAAGACCAGCTCAGTCGAGAAGAACAACCGGCGCCGCAAGCTTGCCGGTCAGTACGCCGCCAAGCGCAAGGCGCTCAAGGAAATCGTCATGGACCAGTCCAAGCCGATGGAAGAGCGTTTCCGCGCCCAGTTGAAGCTTTCGGCGCTGCCGCGCAACTCGGCCAAGATCCGCATCCGCAACCGCTGCGAAGTGACGGGGCGTCCGCGCGCCTACTATCGCAAGCTCAAGCTTTCGCGTATCGCGCTTCGCGATCTGGGCAACAACGGCCAGATCCCGGGCCTGGTCAAGTCGAGCTGGTAAGGAGACACTGAGATGTCATTGAGCGATCCTCTCGGCGATATGCTGACCCGCATCCGCAACGCCTATGGCCGCAAGAAGTCGAGCGTCTCGACTCCGGCTTCGCGTCTGCGCGCCCGCGTCCTCGAAGTGCTGAAGTCGGAAGGCTATATCCGCGACTACAGCCAGACTGACTTCGAGAACGGCAAGTCGGAAATCGAGATCGAGCTGAAGTATTTCGACGGCGCTCCGGTCGTGCGCGAAATCGAGCGCGTCTCGAAGCCCGGCCGCCGCGTCTATGTCTCGGCCAAGTCGATCCCGCATGTCGCCAACGGCCTCGGCATCGCCATCCTTTCGACGCCGAAGGGCGTCATGGCCGATCACGAAGCGCGCGAGCAGAATGTCGGCGGCGAGATCCTCTGCCAGATTTTCTAAGGGTGAATGGTCAATGGTGAATAGTGAATGGTGAGACTGCACGGGACTTTTGACCGCGCCGTTCGCCATTTCACCATTCACCATTCACAGCAGTAAAGGAAGAGGAGACAACAATGTCTCGTATCGGAAAGAAACCCGTTTCGCTGCCGCAGGGCGTCTCCGCGACCGTCAACGGCCAGACCGTGACGGCCAAGGGCCCCAAGGGCGAGCTGAAGTTCGTGGTCAACGACGAAGTGCTGGTCAAGATGGAAGGCGCCGAGATTTCGGTCGAGCCGCGCGACCAGACCAAGACCGCCCGCGCCAAGTGGGGCATGTCGCGCACGCAGATCGTCAACATCCTGCAGGGCGTCAAGGACGGCTTCGAGAAGAAGCTCGAGATCACCGGCGTCGGCTATCGCGCCGCCATGCAGGGCAAGAACCTGCAGCTGGCGCTCGGCTTCAGCCACGACGTGGTCTATGAGACGCCGCAGGGCATCACGATCTCCGTGCCGAAGCCGACCGAAATCACGATCTCCGGCATCGACAAGCAGCAGGTCGGCCAGGTCGCGGCCGAGATCCGCGAGTATCGCGGTCCCGAACCCTACAAGGGCAAGGGCGTGCGCTATGCCGACGAGCGGATTGTCCGCAAGGAAGGCAAGAAGAAGTAAGACTTTTGATCGCCGCGGGGCGCGACCGCGGGAGGCTTGGCCTACCGCACACGGTTGCCCCCGTTTTCTGAAGGCAAGGAACAGAATCATGGCTAGCCCCAAAGAAACAACCCAGCGCCGCGCGCAGCGCGTGCGCCGCCAGCTCAAGAAGGTCGCCGGCGAGCGGCCGCGGCTTTCGGTGCATCGCACCTCGAAGCACATATACGTCCAGGTCATCGACGACGCGAAGGGCCACACGCTGGCCGCCGCCTCGACGCTGGAGAAGGAGCTGAAGGGCTCGCTCAAGACCGGCGCCGACAGCGCCGCCGCTGCGGCCGTCGGCAAGCTGATCGCCGAGCGCGCTTCGAAGGCCGGCGTCAAGGAAGTCGTCTTCGACCGTGGCCCGTACATCTATCACGGCCGCGTCAAGGCGCTGGCCGAGGCTGCCCGCGAAGGCGGTCTGAGCTTCTAATGCATGATCCCGAAAAGTTGCAGACTTTTCGGACAAGATCATGCAAAGGAGAAATTCACCGCCGGTGCCGATAGAGGCGCCGGCAAACAGCAACCCGTGCTTCCGGAAAAGAACAAGGACTAGGATATGGCACAGGAACGTAGGGAAGGCGGCCGCGGCCGCGAGCGTGAACGCGAGGAGCGCGACGACGGCATGGTGGACAAGCTTGTCCACATCAACCGCGTCGCCAAGGTGGTGAAGGGCGGCCGTCGCTTCGGCTTTGCCGCGCTCGTCGTCGTCGGCGACCAGAAGGGCCGCGTCGGCTTCGGCCACGGCAAGGCGCGCGAAGTGCCGGAGGCGATCCGCAAGGCGACCGAATCGGCCAAGCGCGACATGATCTTCGTGCCGCTGCGTTCGGGCCGCACGCTGCATCACGACGTCGAGGGCCGCTGGGGCGCCGGACGCGTTCTGCTGCGCGCCGCCAAGCAGGGTACCGGCATCATCGCTGGCGGCCCGATGCGCGCCGTCTTCGAGACGCTCGGCATGCATGACGTGGTCGCCAAGTCGATGGGTTCGTCGAACCCCTACAACATGGTTCGCGCCACCTTCGACGCGCTGAAGAGCCAGATGCATCCGAAGGATGTAGCTGCTGCGCGCGGCATCAAGTACTCGACCCTTCAGGCCCGCCGCGGCACCGCCGTCGCGGCCGAAGAATAGTCGACGCTGACCAGGGATTTCGACCATGGCCAAGAAAGCTACCAAGACCATCACCGTCGAGCAGATCGGTTCGCCGATCCGCCGGCCGAAGGAGCAGCGCGCGACGCTGGTCGGCCTCGGCCTCAACAAGATGCACAAGCGGCGCACGCTGGAAGACACCCCTTCGGTGCGCGGCATGATCGCCGCCGTCCAGCACCTCGTCCGCGTTGTGGACGAGGCCTGAACGGAAGCGCAGGAGACAGAAACATGAAACTCAACGATCTGCGTGACAAGGACGGCGCCACGCACTCCAGGAAGCGCCTCGGTCGCGGCATCGGCTCCGGCTCTGGCAAGACCGCCGGTCGCGGCGTCAAGGGCCAGAAGGCACGCTCGGGCGTTGCCATCAACGGCTTCGAGGGCGGCCAGATGCCGCTTTACCGGCGCCTGCCGAAGCGCGGCTTCAACAACCTGTTCGCCAAGAGCTTCACCGTCGT
Organism: Mesorhizobium sp. WSM3862; assembly: GCF_002294985.1. Classification (GTDB taxonomy): domain Bacteria; phylum Pseudomonadota; class Alphaproteobacteria; order Rhizobiales; family Rhizobiaceae; genus Mesorhizobium. Next base: position 35,125 of record NZ_NSGE01000001.1, read on the forward strand.
GTCGCTTGCCCGCATCCAGGCTGCGATCGATGCCAAGAAGCTCGACGCGAAGGAGACCGTGACGGCTGAGACCCTGATCGCTGCCGGCGTCATCCGCCGCGCCAAGGACGGCGTGCGCGTGCTCTCCGACGGCGAGCTCAAGGCCAAGCTCAGCTTCGACGTCGCCGGCGCCTCCAGAGCTGCGATCGAGAAGATCGAGAAGGCGGGCGGTTCGGTGAAGCTGCCGGAAGCGGCCGCCGCCGAGTAACGGCGATTTGAAGCGCGGCCGGCGGGTATGGTTTCATTTTTGCCGCCCGTCCGCGCTTTGATCTGATCAATTAGGCGGCCGCGTCAACGCGGCCGCTTGCATGTTGACGGTCCGGAGCTTATCTCGTGAGCTTCGGTGACACGCGCCGCCTGAGCTGCGGGCATCGAGCGCGACATAGAAATCAATGAAGTAGAGCATGATGTCTTCCGAAAACCGCTTCACACTTTTCGGCATCATGCTCTAGCGGAGAAAATCAGGCATGGCTTCGGCTGCTGAACAACTAGCCTCCAATCTGAATTTTGCGGCCTTCGCCAAGGCCGAGGATCTGAAGAAGCGCATCTGGTTCACCGTCGGCGCGCTGCTCGTCTACCGCCTCGGCACCTACATCCCGCTTCCCGGGATCAATCCCGACGCTTTCGCGCAGGCCTTCTCCTCGCAGAGCAAGGGCGTGCTCGGCATGTTCAACATGTTTGCCGGCGGCGCCGTGCAGCGCATGGCGATCTTCGCGCTCGGCATCATGCCCTACATCTCCGCCTCCATCATCATGCAGCTGATGACCTCGGTCATCCCGTCGCTGGAAGCGCTCAAGAAGGAAGGCGAGCAGGGCCGCAAGATCATCAACCAGTACACGCGCTACGGCACCGTGCTGCTGGCCTTGGTGCAGGCCTACGGCATTTCGGTCGGGCTGGAGGGCGGCAACGGTATCGTCACCGATCCCGGCATGTTCTTCCGCATCTCGACCGTCGTCACGCTTGTCGGCGGGACCATGTTCCTGATGTGGCTCGGCGAGCAGATCACCGCGCGCGGCATCGGCAACGGCATTTCGCTGATCATCTTCTCGGGCATCGTCGCCGGTCTGCCGCACGCCATTTCAGGCACGCTGGAACTCGGCCGCACCGGTGCGCTGTCCACGAGCCTGATTCTCGCGATCATCGTGCTCGCCGTCGTCGTCATCGGCGTCATCGTCTTCTTCGAGCGCGCTCAGCGCCGCCTGCTCATCCAGTATCCGAAGCGGCAGGTCGGCAACCGCATGTTCCAGGGCGATACCTCGCATTTGCCGCTGAAGCTCAACACCTCGGGCGTCATCCCGCCGATCTTCGCCTCCTCGCTGCTGTTGCTGCCGGCAACGGTTGCCGGCTTCTCGCAGACCACCAACCTGCCTGCCTGGGCGAGCACGGTCCTGGCCGCGCTCGGGCACGGCCAGCCGCTCTATATGGCGTTCTATGCGGCGATGATCATTTTCTTCGCCTTCTTCTATACGGCGATCGTCTTCAACCCGAAGGACACGGCCGACCAGCTCAAGAAGCATTCCGGCTTCATCCCGGGCTATCGTCCGGGCGAGCGCACCGCCGAATATATCGACTATGTTCTGACGCGTATCACCGTCATCGGCGCCATCTATCTGGTGCTGGTGTGTCTGCTGCCTGAGTTCCTGATTTCAGCGACTGGCGTACCTTTCTATCTCGGTGGCACATCGCTTCTGATCGTGGTCAGTGTCACGCTCGACACGGTAGCGCAGATTCAGGGTCACCTGATCGCGCACCAGTATGAGGGCCTGATCAAGAAGTCGAAGTTGCGCGGGGGTAAGAGGAGCAGATGAGGCTGATATTGCTTGGGCCGCCAGGAGCGGGCAAGGGGACGCAAGCACAGAGACTGGTAGAAAAACACGGCATACCCCAGCTTTCGACGGGAGACATGCTGCGTGCCGCCGTCCAGGCCGGAACCGAAGTCGGCAAGCGGGCCAAGGCGGTGATGGATGCCGGCGAGCTGGTATCGGACGCGATCGTCAATGCGATCGTTGCCGAGCGGATCGACCAGCCCGACTGCGCCAGGGGCTTCATCCTCGACGGTTATCCGCGCACGCTGGTGCAGGCCGATGCCGTCGAAGCCATGCTCGCCGAGCGCAACATCGCGCTCGACAGCGTCATCGAGCTCGTCGTCGACGACAAGGCGCTGGTCGGGCGCATCGTCAAGCGGGCCGAGGATGCCAAGGCGGCCGGGCAGCCGGTGCGCAAGGACGACAACCCGGCGGTGTTCGAGGAGCGCCTGCGAGAATATTACAAGAAGACGGCGCCGCTGACCGGCTACTACTATGCCAAAGGCAGGCTGAAGAGCGTTGACGGCATGGCCAGCATCGACGCGGTGACCGCGGAGATTGAGAAGGTGCTCACGGCGGCGGTGAGCTAGGCCGCTCCGACAAGCAAAGATTGCGCTTGACTGGAAGAAGCCATTGGGGTATGGCGGCCCGTCTTCCTATCAGGCATGGACTTTGCTTGCCCGCAAGGGCAGGGCATCCGTTTTGAACCAGGAAACTCCCGCAAGGGCCGGCCTCCACCGGACGCGGGGCAACTTAGATAGCGCCAGGCCTGCCTTTTTGAAGGATGGCCGGCCCAAATGGAGATGAAAGAACATGGCTCGTATAGCCGGCGTCAACATTCCGACCAACAAGCGCGTCGTCATTGCGCTTCAGTACATTCACGGCATCGGCAAGAAGTTTGCCCAGGAGATCGTCGACAAGGTCGGCATCCCGGCAGACCGCCGCGTCAACCAGCTGACCGACGCGGAAGTGCTGCAGATCCGCGAGACGATCGACCGCGACTACCAGGTCGAAGGCGACCTGCGCCGCGAGGTCTCGATGAACATCAAGCGGCTGATGGACCTCGGCTGCTACCGCGGGCTGCGTCACCGCCGCTCGCTGCCGGTCCGCGGCCAGCGCACGCATACCAATGCGCGCACCCGCAAGGGCCCGGCCAAGGCGATCGCCGGCAAGAAGAAGTAATTAGGGGAATAAGGGAGTAGGGGAGTAAGGCAGTAGGGAATAGTCCGAAATCGGATCGTTCATTTCCCACTCCCTTACTGCCCTATTCCCCTACTCCCTTACGAAGGTGGAGCCGCTGGCGTTACGGCGGTGTAGAGATCAACTGAAAGGACTACCATGGCCAAGGAAGCCGCTCGTGTTCGCCGTCGCGAACGCAAGAACATCTCGTCGGGCGTTGCCCACGTCAATTCGACCTTCAACAACACGATGATCACCATCACCGACGCGCAGGGCAATTCGATCGCCTGGTCGTCGGCCGGCGCCCAGGGCTTCAAGGGTTCGCGCAAGTCGACCCCGTTCGCCGCCCAGATGGCCGCCGAGGACGTCGCCAAGAAGGCCCAGGAACACGGCATGCGCATGCTCGAGGTCGAGGTCTGCGGACCCGGCTCCGGCCGTGAATCGGCGCTGCGCGCCCTGCAGGCCGCCGGCTTCACGATCACCTCGATCCGCGATGTGACGCCGATCCCGCACAATGGCTGCCGTCCGCGCAAGAAGCGCCGCGTCTAATATTTTTGAACGCCGCATGAGCGCCAAGGCGCTCCTCCGCGGCAATTCCAGGCTGCCCGCCACGATTGGATGGTGGCGGGTCAAAGGAAGGAAGACACCATGATCCAGAAAAACTGGCAGGAACTGATCAAGCCGAACAAGATCGAGTTCTCGTCGAAGAAGAAGACGCTGACCACGCTCGTGGCCGAGCCGCTCGAGCGCGGCTTCGGCCTCACGCTCGGCAACGCGCTGCGGCGCGTGCTTCTGTCTTCGCTGCGCGGCGCGGCCGTCACCGCCGTGCAGATCGACGGCGTGCTGCATGAGTTCTCGTCCATCGCCGGCGTGCGCGAGGACGTGACCGACATCGTGCTCAACATCAAGGAAATCGCCATCCGCATGGAAGGCGATGGTCCCAAGCGCATGGTCGTGCGCAAGCAGGGTCCGGGCGCCGTCCTTGCCGGCGACATCCAGACCGTCGGCGACGTCGAGATCCTCAACCCCGACCACGTGATCTGCACGCTGGACGAGGGTGCGGAGATCCGCATGGAGTTCACCGTCGACACCGGCAAGGGCTATGTGCCGGCTGAGCGCAACCGCGCCGAGGACGCGCCGATCGGCTTGATCCCGGTCGACAGCCTCTACTCGCCAGTCAAGAAGGTCTCCTACAAGGTCGAGAACACCCGCGAGGGCCAGGTTCTCGACTATGACAAGCTGACCATGACCATCGAGACCGACGGTTCGATCTCGGGCGAGGACGCCGTGGCTTTCGCGGCCCGCATCCTGCAGGACCAGCTCAGCCTGTTCGTCAACTTCGACGAGCCGCAGAAGGAAGTCGCCACCGAGGCCGTCACCGAGCTGGCCTTCAACCCGGCGCTGCTCAAGAAGGTCGACGAGCTCGAGCTTTCGGTGCGTTCGGCCAACTGCCTGAAGAACGACAACATCGTCTATATCGGCGACCTGATCCAGAAGACGGAAGCCGAGATGCTGCGCACTCCGAATTTCGGCCGCAAGTCGCTGAACGAGATCAAGGAAGTGCTGGCGGCGATGGGTCTGCACCTCGGCATGGAAGTGCCGGATTGGCCCCCGGAAAACATCGAAGACCTCGCCAAGCGTTACGAAGATCAATATTGAGCATGAATTCCAAGGATCGGCGGCGCGAGCCGCTCGATCCGACGGTCATGCGGAAAACCATCAGAGGCCGTGGCCTCTTGAACAACTAAAGAAGGAAAAGAGCCATGCGCCACGGTTTCAAAGGCCGTCGCTTCGCCCGCAGCGTGAGCCACCGCAAGTCGATGTTCGCCAACCTCGCCGTGTCTCTGATCGAGCACGAGCAGATCGTCACCACCCTGCCGAAGGCGAAGGACCTGCGTCCGATCGTCGAGAAGCTGGTGACGCTCGGCAAGCGCGGCGACCTGCACGCCCGCCGCCAGGTGATCGCGCAGATCGGCAATGAAGGCGTCGTCAAGCGCCTGTTCGAAACCATCGCACCGCGCTACGCCAGCCGCAACGGCGGCTACCTGCGCATCATGAAGGCGGGCTTCCGCCACGGCGACAATGCCGCCATGGCGGTCATCGAGTTCGTCGACCGCGACACCTCGGCCAAGGGCGCCGCCGACCGCGCGCGTCTCGAGGCCGAAGGCGGCGAAGAGGAAGCCGCGGCCGCATAAGGCCAGGTTTTCAGCGAATGAATTCAAGGGGCCTTCGGGGCCCCTTTTTCGTTCTGAAACCAGCGAGCAGGGCGAGCGGATTTTCGTTCTCGTTCTCACGCTTTTGCGCGACAAGCATCGTATTTCCGTGCATTAGCCTTTCATTCTGCACAATCGTCGGGACAATGGCGCCTGATCTGGAGGATTCGGAATGCACCTCAAACGGCTGTTTCTTATTGCGGTTTGCACGCTTGCCGCTTTCGCCGCGGCTCCTGGCGTCAGACAGGCATTCGCAGAAGATGCCGCCAAGCCGGCCGACCCTGGCCTTTCCGACGTGCTGACTGACCTCTTGCATGGCGTCGAAGGTGAGAACTCGACCTCCGGGCCCGACAAGCGCGTGCCGTTCGGCCGCGAGGAGGTGCAGCTTTCGTTTGCGCCGCTGGTCAAGCAGACGGCGCCGGCCGTGGTCAACGTCTACGCCTCGCAGACGGCAAAGGTGACCTCGCCGTTCGAGGGCGATCCCTTCTTCGAGGAGTTCTTCGGTCGCGCGCAGCCGCGCGCGCAGTCTTCGCTCGGTTCCGGCGTGCTGGTCGATCCAAGCGGCGTCATCGTCACCAACTACCATGTCATCAAGGATGCCGACGAGGTGAAGGTCGCGACGGCCGACGGGCGCGAGTTCACATCCAAGGTGATGCTTAAGGACGAGACACTCGATCTTGCCGTGCTCAAGATCTCCGCCGACAAGCCGTTCCCGGTGATCGCCATCGGCGATTCCGACGCGCTCGAGGTCGGCGACCTGGTGCTCGCCATCGGCAATCCCTTCGGCGTCGGCCAGACCACCACCAGCGGGATCGTTTCGGCGCTTGCCCGCAGCCATATCGGCGTTTCCGACTCCGGCTATTTCATCCAGACCGATGCCGCCATCAATCCCGGCAATTCCGGCGGCGCGCTGATCAACATGGGCGGCCAGCTGGTCGGCATCAACACGGCTATCTATAGCCGTAGCGGCGGCTCGATCGGTATCGGTTTCGCCATTCCGTCGAACATGGTCAGGGCTTTCGCCGACGCCGCCAAGGCCGGCCTGGATTTCTTCGAGCGGCCCTATATCGGCGCCGAGTTTGAAGCCGTGACACCGCAGATCGCGGAATCGCTCGGCATGGAAAAGCCGACCGGCGCGTTGGTCTCGTCGGTCGATGCGGCCGGACCGGCCGGCAAGGCGGGGCTCAAGCCGGGCGACGTCGTGCTGTCGCTCAACAACACGCCGGTCGAAAGCATCGAGGCGCTGAACTACCGCATGGCGACGCTGTCGATCGGTACGAAGGCGACCTTCGCCGTACTGAGCAAGGGCCAGCAGGCAACGCTCGAGATTGCCCTGGAGCGCGCCCCCGAAGGCGCGAAGGCGAGCGAGGTCACGCTGCATGGCCGCAGCCCCTTCGCCGGCGCCAAGGTGGCAGAGCTTTCGCCGCGCCTTGCCCAGCGTCTCGGGCTGCGCACCGACATGAAGGGGGTCACCGTGGTCGACATCAACCGCGATTCACCGGCCGCCGATTTCGGCTTCCAACCGGGCGATATCGTGCGCGAAGTGAACGGCACCAGCATCGATAAGGCGGCGACGCTGGCACAGATTGCGCAGCAGGACACGCGGTGGTGGCGGTTTACCGTCGAGCGCGGTGGGCAGATACTGCGCCAGGTGTTGCGTTACTGAGCAGGCTCTGGAAAAGGGGCCGCGTTCCAACCAAATAAAAGTGCATGGCCGATCTGTTCAGCGTCGATGAACCGGAGAAGGCGCCGCCCGGCCGGCCGCTGGCTGATCGGTTGCGCCCGAAGACCCTTGGCGAGGTCGTTGGCCAGGAGCACTTGACCGGCCCGGATGGCGCGCTGACGCGGCTGATCAATTCCGGCACGCTCGGCTCGATGATCTTCTGGGGCCCGCCCGGCACCGGCAAGACGACGGTGGCGCGGCTGCTCGCCGGCGAAACCCACCTCGCCTTCGAGCAGATATCGGCGGTGTTTTCCGGCGTCGCCGACCTGAAGAAAGTGTTCGAGGCAGCAAAATTGCGCCGGACCAATGGCCGCCAGACGCTGCTCTTCGTCGACGAGATCCATCGCTTCAACCGCGCCCAGCAGGACGGTTTTTTGCCGGTCATGGAAGACGGCACGGTGGTGCTGGTCGGCGCCACGACGGAGAACCCATCCTTCGAGCTGAACGCGGCGCTTCTGTCCCGCGCGCGGGTGCTCGTCTTCCGCTCGCTGGACGAGGAGAGCATCGCCAAGCTGCTGGAGCGGGCCGAGGCGACCGAGGGCAGGGCGCTGCCGCTCGACGACGAGGCGCGGGCCATGCTGATCCGCATGAGCGATGGCGACGGTCGTGCCTCGCTGACGCTCGCCGAGGAGGTCTGGCGCGCCGCCAAGCCGGGCGAGGTGTTTGGGCCCGAAGGCCTGCAGCGCGTCATCCAGCGTCGCGCGCCGATCTACGACAAGGGCCAGGACGGCCACTACAACCTGATCTCGGCGCTGCATAAATCAGTACGCGGCTCGGATCCGGACGCCGCGCTGTATTACCTCGCCCGCATGTTCGATGCCGGTGAGGATCCGCTCTATCTCGGCCGCCGGCTGGTGCGCATGGCGGTGGAAGATATCGGGCTTGCCGATCCGCAGGCGCTGGTCGTCGCCAATGCCGCAAAGGACGCCTACGACTATCTCGGCTCGCCCGAGGGTGAACTCGCCTTCGCCGAGGCCACTGTCTATCTCGCCACCGCGCCCAAGTCGAACGCCGTCTACACCGCCTTCAAGGCGGCGACACAAGCGGCCAAGGAATTCGGCTCGCTGCTGCCGCCCAAGCACATCCTCAACGCGCCGACCAAGCTGATGAAGGAAGAGGACTACGGCGCCGGCTACCGCTACGACCACGACGAGCCGGATGCCTTTTCCGGCCAGGACTATTTCCCGGAAAAGATGGGCCGCCGCACTTTCTACGATCCGCCCGAGCGCGGCTTCGAGCGCGAGGTCAGGAAGCGGTTGGAATACTGGGCAAAGCTGCGCAAAGAGCGGGAATAGCCGCTTCCGCGGCTCGGCGAGCCCGGGTGCTTCGCGGCGAAGCTTCGTCGGCATGACAGCAAAGTCGAGATGCTGGCGCGATCGTGAGCGGGCAAACCTGTTCCAGATTGTGCCGCGTCATGAAAAATCCTATGAAGGCGCACGGCTGGCGGGGGTCGCCGTGATTTGGCTCATGCGAACAGGATCGCGCTCCCAGGCGAAAGACTATGACAAAGCAAACCCGTAAGACTCTTCGTCAGGCTGCTATCGCAGTCCCGCTTCTCGCGCTTGGCTTTTATTTTATCCCGATCCTGACCACGATCTGGATCGTCTGCGGTCTGATCGACGTGATGCGCAATGCAAACAAGGATCTGTCGTTGTTCCGCGGCTATTTCCTCGGCAACGGCATCTTCACCTGGCTGCTGTCGCCATTCAACCTTTTGGTCGACCTGCTTTGCTATCGGAACCCGGGCGTATGGAAGCTGGAGCAGTTCCCCGCAGACTATCAGCGCGAGGTCAACGAGGTTCTCGACGTCTTCAAGGCTCGCAAGGACGAGATCATCGCCGATATCGACGCCAATTTCGGCACCGGTCGGCGCGGCATGTATGTCTATCAGTGGTATGGCAAGCACAAGATCGACAACGTCGCGGAATTCAACAAGGACTTCAAATACATCAAGACCATCGCGGTCTCAGTCTTCAGAGGCAAGGAATCGACTTCCTGGCATTTCGGGCCGCTGCGGCTCAGCCTGCGCATCCTCTACAACCTGTTGCCGGTCAAGGCTGAGATTTTCGTCGAGTGCAACGGCGCCAGGAACTACTGGCACGACAACCCGCTTTACATTTTCGACGACACGCTGCTGCACCGTTCGGTGAACGAATATGACGGACGCCGCTACTGCGTGTTCATGGATATCATCCGTCCATCGCCATTCCCCGGCCTGATCGCCAACCTTCTCGCCATCGTCTCGGTCAGCGTCGAGCGCATCAATTCCATGTTCTACAAGAACTGGAAGATGATCGGCTCGTCCAAGGCCAAGAAGGCCGCCGCAAACTGAAGCGTCCGCGCCTGCGGCTCCGCAACGCTCTTTGGCGCGATCTTTGTCCGTTGTTGGGTCTTTGGCTCGCAACCTCTCTGCCTTAGTGCTATGGCGCCGCCTTCAACCGGAAAAGCGTAACCATGGCAGGTGTCGAACAAATCACTGTGGAGGCCGGCGAAGCGGGCATGCGGCTCGACCGCTGGTTCAAGGTCCATTATCCGGGCCTCGGCTTCGGTCACCTGCAAAAGCTCTTGCGCTCGGGCCAGGTCCGCGTCGATGGCGGCCGCGTGAAGGCCGACACGCGCGTCGAGCCCGGGCAGACCGTGCGCATTCCGCCGCTCGAAGTCGACAAGAAGGGCGACGCCGCGCTCACCGGCCATTCGATCCGCAACCAGGGCGATGCCGATGTGCTGGCCAAGATGCTGCTGCACGAGGACCCGAAGGTCTTCGTCTTCAACAAGCCTGCCGGGCTTGCCGTGCAGGGCGGCTCCGGCGTCACGCGCAATGTCGACGACATGCTCGAGGCCTGGCGCAACCAGAAGGGCGAGAAGCCGCGCCTCGTCCATCGCCTCGACCGCGACACGTCCGGCGTGCTGGTCGTTGCCCGCACCCGCCTTGCCGCGATGAAGCTGTCGGAAGCGTTCCGGGCGCGCGAGACGAAGAAAACCTATTGGGCCTTGGTCAAGGGCGTGCCGCCGAAGCGCGAGGACAAGATCTCGACCTGGCTGGTCAAGGAGGCGACGCCGGACGGCGACCGCGTGCGCATCGCCAAGCATGGCGAGAAGGGCGCCGACCATGCCGTTTCCTATTACCGCGTCGTCGAGCAGGCGGCGCAGTCGCTGTCCTGGCTGGAAATGGAACCTTATACCGGCCGCACCCACCAGCTTCGCGTCCATGCCGCCCATACCGGCTGCCCGATCATCGGCGATCCCAAATATTTCGAGGCCGACACCAATTGGGAGTTTCCCGGCGGCATCCAGAACCGCCTTCATCTTCACGCGCGCCGCATCGTTATCCCGCATCCAGACCAGGGCGTCATCGATGTTACCGCGCCGATGCCGCCGCATATGCGCCAAAGCTGGAACTTGCTCGGCTTCGATGAGCAGAGCGCGGAGGACGACAATTGAGCGGTGCTGCCGATACATTCGGCCGACGCGACGCGGTCGACATGACCGCGGCCGCCATGATGGTCGGGCTGACATTGTCCTGGGGCCTGAACTACGTCGCCGCCAAGGTCTCCTATGCCGGCTACGATCCGGTCTTCGTATCGATCGCGCGCTCGATCATCGGCGGGCTGTGCGTTCTCGGCTGGTGCCGGTTGCGCGGCATCAAGCTGTTTGAAGCGGATGGGACGCTCAGCGCCGGTATTGTCGTCGGCGTGCTCTTCGGCGTCGAGTTCCTGTTTCTCTATATCGGGCTGGAATACACGACCGTCGCTCGCAACACGCTCCTGGTCAACACCATGCCGTTCTGGGTCCTGATCGGCGGCCATTTTTTGCTCGGCGAGCGCATCAACGTGCGCAAGCTTGGGGGCCTCGTGCTTGCCTTCTGCGGCCTTCTGGCCGTGTTCTCAGACGGCATCTTCGGCGGCAATGACGCGACGCTGACGGGCGATCTGCTCAGTCTTGGCTCGGGCATCCTGTGGGCGTTGACCAGCATCGTCATCAAGCGATCGAAGCTGGTCGAGACCAGCGCCGAGAAGCTTCTGCTCTATCAACTCGCTGGCGCCGCCGTCGTCGGTGCCCTTGTGATGCCGTTCGCCGGCCCGCCCATCCGCGAAATCGCTGCATTGCCGACACTGGCATTGATGTTCCAGTCTTTCTATATCGTCGCTTTCACCTATGTTTTGTGGTTCTGGCTGCTCACGCGCTATCCGGCGGCAGGCCTGTCCAGCTTCGCCTTCCTGTCGCCGGTGTTCGGTGTTCTGTGCGGCGCCGTGCTTTTGGGCGAGCCGCTGACGATCAGGATCTTCCTGGCATCGGGCCTGATCGCGGCCGGGCTGATCATCGTCAATCGGCCGTCGCGCAAGCAGGTCCCAGCGTAAGGAGTTCGAGATGCGCGACATCCTCAACGACCTCGAAGCGGGAAAGCAGCTTTCAGATCCCGATCCGGTGCGCCGCGCCCAGATCCAGATGAAGACGCCGCTGCCGAAGCGCTTCTACAAGGCGGTTTCGGTAGTGCCGGTCGAAGGCGGTTTTGCCGTCCATCTGGACGGCAGGCCGGTCCGCACGCCGGGAAAGGCGCTGCTGGTGTTGCCGACTGAAGGAGCCGCGACGCTGGTTGCTGACGAATTTTCCGCCCAGCGCGAGATCATCGACCCTGTGACCATGCCGGTGATGCGCCTTGCCAACACGGCACTCGACGGTGTGGCCAGCGACCCGCAAGCGGTGCTGGAGGATGTCCTGCGCTTCGCTTCGTCGGACCTGCTTTGCTACCGAGCCGATGGCCCGCAGGGGCTGGTAGACCGTCAGAACAGGCTCTGGGATCCGGTTCTCGATTGGGCAAGAAGCAACCTCGGCGTGCGCTTCAACCTCGCCGAAGGTGTCATCCATGTCGAGCAGCCGCGCGAGACGATCGCCGTCCTTGGCGCTCATCTTGCCCAGCGCGCCGAGCCGCTGCGTCTGGCCGCGATCCACGTCATGACCTCGCTGACCGGCTCAGCGCTGCTGGCGCTTGCCGTCGACTTCGGCGAGCTCGACGGCGAGGAGGCCTGGGCCGCCGGCCATGTCGACGAAGACTGGCAGATCGAGCACTGGGGCCAGGATGCCGAAGCCGTCGCGCGCCGCTCCGCCCGCAAGCGCGACATGATGGCGGCAGTCAGCCTGCTTGAGGCGCTCAAAGCCTGAGCTCCGCTTCGCATTGCATCTAATACCAAAGTCATAATCCCATCGTCGCGGTGCCTTTTGGGGGCGCTTTCTGCCATTTTTTCCCTCGTTGGCCGCGTTTTTTGAGTCCGCGTTCGGAGGAATTGCGGACGGTGGCGCGCAGCCATCGAGGACAGACGGGATCCACGGGAGGATATATCAATGGCAATGGCATCGACCGCCGGCGGAAAAAGCCGCGGCATGACGCGGGAGGAAAAGAAGGTCATCTTCGCCTCCTCGCTCGGTACCGTTTTCGAATGGTACGATTTCTATCTTTACGGTTCGCTGGCCGCCTTCATCGGCGCGACCTTCTTCAGCCCGACCATCCCCGAGGCGACGCGCAACATCTTCGCGCTGCTGGCTTTCGCCGCCGGCTTCCTCGTCCGTCCCTTCGGCGCGCTTGTGTTCGGCCGCATCGGCGACCTCGTCGGCCGCAAATACACCTTCCTCGTCACCATGACGATCATGGGCCTGTCGACCTTCCTGGTCGGCCTGCTGCCCGGCTATGCCAGCTGGGGCATCGCGGCGCCGGTGATACTGATCGGGCTGCGCATGCTGCAGGGGCTGGCGCTTGGCGGCGAATATGGCGGTGCCGCAACCTATGTCGCCGAGCACGCGCCGGACGATCGCCGCGGCTTCTACACCTCCTGGATCCAGACGACGGCAACGCTCGGCCTATTCCTGTCGCTGATCGTCATCCTCATCGTCCAGGGTTCCCTCAGCAAGGAAACCTACGCTGCCTGGGGCTGGCGCATTCCCTTCATCGTCTCCTTTCTGCTGCTTGCCATCTCGATCTGGATCCGGCTGTCGCTTTCGGAGTCGCCGACCTTCCAGCGCATGAAGGAGGAGGGCAAGGGCTCCAAGGCGCCGCTGTCAGAGGCCTTCGGCCAGTGGAAGAATGCCAAGATCGCGCTTCTGGCGCTGCTCGGCCTCACCGCAGGCCAGGCCGTGATCTGGTACAACGGCCAGTTCTACGCGCTGTTCTTCCTGCAGAACGTGCTGAAGGTCGACGCGTGGTCGGTCAACGTCATGATCGCGATCGCGCTTGCCGTCGGCTCGATCTTCTTCGTCGTGTTCGGCTGGCTGTCCGACAAGATCGGCCGCAAGCCGATCATCATGGCCGGCCTTGCTTTGGGAATCGTCTGCACCTTCCCGCTGTTCAAGGCGCTGACCTGGGCCGCCAATCCGGCGCTGGCCACCGCACAGCAGAACACGCGCGCAACGGTGACCGCGGCACCCGGCGACTGCAGGTTCCAGTTCAATCCGGTCGGCACGGCGAAGTTCACGACGTCCTGCGATATCGCGACCTCGTTCCTGACCAAGAACTCGGTGCCTTACGACGTCGTTTCGACGGCGGCACCCGGCACCGCCGCCACGGTCAAGATCGGCAACGAGACGGTGCAGTCCTATGACGCCGTCGCCGCCGGCGATCAGGCCAAGGCCAAGGAGGCCGCCTTCCAAAAGGCCGTCAACATGTCACTGCAGGATGGCGGCTATCCGCTGAAGCGGGCCGCGGCCAAGGTGCCGGACCAGAAGCTCGACGCCTTCGTCGCAGCCAATCCGGAATTGAAGCTCGATGCGGCGGCGATCCGCGGCGGCGAGAAGACGACCGTTCCGACCGACAAGGCGGTCGCCGACAAGCTGCTGACCAAGGAGGAAGCGGCCGGCGCCCCCGAGGTCATTGTCTACAACATCCCGGGCGGTGGTGCCTTTGCCATGGTCGCCGATCCGGAGGCGGTGAATTGGCCGGTGACGATCGGCATCCTGTTCATCCTGGTCGTGTTCGTGACCATGGTCTACGGGCCGATCGCCGCAATCCTGGTCGAGATGTTCCCGACCCGCATCCGCTATACCGGCATGTCGCTGCCTTACCATATCGGCAATGGCTGGTTCGGCGGCCTGCTGCCGGCAACGGTGTTCGCACTCAGCGCCTACAAGGGCGACATCTATTACGGCCTCTGGTACCCGGTGGTGATCGCCGCGATGTCGCTCATCATCGGCATGATCTTCGTCAGGGATACGCTTGGCACCGATCTGGACGCCAAGCAGTAGCCGATCCTCGGCAAATGAAGAGCCCGGCGCGAGCGATCGCGCCGGGCTTTTTCTCGTCTCGAGCTGGAAAGAATTGGTCAGCTCTTGCGCTGCTTGTGTTCTTCCTCGATTGCCGCCTGATGGTACCAGCCGTCGAAATCTGCGTGCGTATTGCGCAACGAGGCAAGCTCTGCCGCGAATTTCGCCTTTGCGCCTAAATTTGAGGCAGACGCCCGGCCTGCAAGCGGGAACATCAGGATCTTTGCCGAAGGACGGGACGTGGTGACATCCATTGGCGGCCTCCTACCTCTTCAGGAGCAAGTCGATTCAAATCTGTTCCCAAGATAGGTTCTGCGATTCATTTAGGCAATATGCTCACAAAAAGATCAGTCGCTGCACAATATTTATGCAGAAAGCGCGCCTGAACGATCGCCGCGCATTGCTGCGCAGCCTCAGCAAAATCAACGCTTTGCGATGACCATTTTGCCGCACCCTGGACGAGGAGAGTGGCATACGAATTGCATTTTAGCGCACGGCAGGCCGGCTCGGTCCGGCCATGCGTTGATGCCGCCCCGGCGTCCAAGCAACGAGAGGCACTGGAATGACCAAATACAAACTCGAGTATATTTGGCTCGACGGCTACACCCCGACCCCCAATCTGCGCGGCAAGACCCAGATCAAGGAGTTTGCCGAGTTCCCGACGCTTGAGCAGCTGCCACTGTGGGGCTTCGACGGCTCTTCCACGAACCAGGCCGAAGGCCGCAGCTCCGACTGCGTGCTGAAGCCGGTCGCGCTCTATCCGGATCCGGCGCGCACCAACGGCGTTCTCGTCATGTGCGAAGTCATGATGCCCGATGGCGTCACCCCGCATGCTTCGAACAGCCGCGCGACCATCCTCGACGACGAGGACGCCTGGTTCGGCTTCGAGCAGGAATATTTCTTCTACAAGGATGGCCGCCCGCTCGGCTTCCCCGAGAGCGGCTATCCGGCGCCGCAGGGACCTTATTACACCGGCGTCGGCTACAAGAATGTCGGCGATGTCGCGCGCCAGATCGTCGAGGAGCATCTCGACCTTTGTCTCGCCGCCGGCATCAACCATGAGGGCATCAACGCCGAAGTGGCCAAGGGCCAGTGGGAGTTCCAGATCTTCGGCAAGGGTTCCAAGAAAGCCGCCGACCAGATCTGGATGGCGCGCTACCTGCTGCTGCGCCTTACCGAAAAGTACGGCATCGACATCGAGTTCCACTGCAAGCCGCTTGGCGATACCGATTGGAACGGCTCGGGCATGCACTGCAACTTCTCGACCAAGTACATGCGCGAAGTCGGCGGCAAGGCCTATTTCGAGGCGCTGATGGCCCAGTTCGAAAAGAACCTGATGGATCACATCGCCGTCTATGGTCCGGACAACGACAAGCGCCTGACCGGCAAGCATGAGACCGCGCCTTGGAACAAGTTCTCCTATGGCGTTGCCGACCGCGGTGCCTCGATCCGCGTGCCGCACTCCTTCATCAAGAACGACTACAAGGGCTATCTGGAAGACCGCCGCCCGAACTCCCAGGGCGACCCCTACCAGATCGCCTCGCAGGTCTTGAAGACGATCTCGGAGGTCGCGACCGACGCGAAGGTCTCGGCTGCGGCGTAATGCCTTAAATGCGTCGGCGGCATTCCCCGCGAGACCATCGAAGATTAAAAAGCCCTGGCGAAAATGCCGGGGCTTTTTTTAGGCCTGGCTTGCTTGGCGGCGATGAGATCCGCGCTCTCGCGACAGTGCTGGCCTGCTGTTCTGACGAGGCCCGTCCTGCGGCCTTTCCGCCCTCTGGCGAGCTGTTCACGAAAAAACCCCGGCTTTCGCCGGGGTTGTTTTCTGTCGGGAATGCAGTCGCTTACACCGAATAGTACATGTCGTACTCGACCGGGTGCGGGGTCATTTCGAAGCGCATCACCTCGGCCATCTTGAGCTCGATGTAAGAGTCGATCTGGTCGTCGTCGAACACGCCGCCTGCCTTCAGGAAGCCGCGGTCCTTGTCGAGGTTCTGCAACGCTTCGCGCAGGGAGCCGCAGACCGTCGGGATCTTCTTCAATTCCTTCGGCGGCAGGTCGTAGAGATCCTTGTCCATCGGCTGTCCGGGATGAATCTTGTTCTTGATGCCGTCGAGACCCGCCATCAGCATGGCGGCAAAGCCGAGATAGGGGTTCGCGCCCGGATCGGGGAAGCGAACCTCGACGCGCTTCGACTTCGGCGAGGAGCCGAACGGAATGCGGCAGGAGGCGGAACGGTTGCGCGCCGAATAGGCGAGCAGCACCGGCGCTTCGTAACCCGGCACCAGACGCTTATAGGAGTTGGTAAGCGGGTTGGTGAAGGCATTGATCGCCTTGGCGTGCCTGATGATGCCGCCGATGTAGAAGAGGCAGGTCTCCGACAAGCCGGCGTATTCGTTGCCGGCGAAGGTCGGCTTGCCGCCCTTCCAGATCGACTGGTGCACGTGCATGCCCGAGCCGTTGTCGCCGAACACCGGCTTCGGCATGAAAGTGGCCGTCTTGCCATAGGCATTGGCGACCTGGTGCACGACATACTTATAGATCAGCATCTTGTCGGCGTTGCGCACCAGCGTGTCGAACTTGATGCCGAGTTCGTGCTGGGCGGCCGCGACCTCGTGGTGATGCTTTTCGACGCGCACGCCCATTTCGGCGAGCACCGTCAGCATCTCGGAACGCATGTCCTGGCAGGAGTCGATCGGCGGCACAGGGAAGTAGCCGCCCTTGATGCGCGGCCGATGGCCGAGATTGCCGGTCTCGTAGTCGGTGTCGTCGTTGGACGGCAGCTCGGTCGAATCCAGGCGGAACCCGGTGTTATAGGGATCGGCCTTGTACTTGACGTCATCGAACACGAAGAACTCGGCTTCGGGGCCGACATAGATGGTGTCGCCGATGCCTTCCGACTTCATGTAGGCTTCGGCCTTCTTGGCGGTGCCGCGCGGGTCGCGGTTGTAGGCCTCGCCCGAGATCGGATCGAGGATGTCGCACAGGATGACCATGGTCGACTGGGCGAAGAACGGATCCATGTGGACCGTATCCGTGTCCGGCATCAGCACCATGTCGGACTCGTTGATCGCCTTCCAGCCCGCGATCGAGGAGCCGTCGAACATGACGCCGTCGGCGAACATGTCTTCCTCGACCTCCACGACGTCCATCGTCACATGCTGCAGCTTGCCCCTCGGATCGGTGAAGCGCAGGTCGACGAATTTTACATCGTTGTCCTTGATCTGCTTCATGATGTCTTTGGCTGTCGTCATGTCATGTATCCCTGTGTGCTGACGTTTTTTTGATGATGACGGTTCAGGAAGACGGGCGGAGTCAGACCGCGTCCATGCCGGTCTCGCCGGTGCGGATGCGAACGACTTCCTCGATGTTGGAGACGAAGATCTTGCCGTCGCCGATGCGGCCGGTCTGCGCCGCCTTGCGTATGGCTTCGATGGCGCCTTCGACGGCGTCGTCGCCGAGCACGACCTCGATCTTCACCTTGGGCAGGAAGTCGACGACATATTCGGCGCCCCGATAAAGCTCGGTATGGCCCTTCTGCCGACCGAAACCCTTGGCCTCGGTGACGGTGATGCCTTGCAGCCCGGCCTCCTGAAGCGCTTCCTTCACTTCGTCCAGCTTGAATGGCTTGATGATCGCTTCGATCTTTTTCATGTAGAAAGTGGCCTCCACTGCCAAAGAGACGGGTTGCGCGCCCCGCTTGCGTCTTCATCAAGCACGAAGCGTGCCAATTACCAGAGGTTGAGGGCGGTATCGGGCGATTTCCATGCCTTGCCGCATCCGAATGCAAATCCGCGTCATCCGCTGCATCGGATGCGTCATCGACGCCCAAAGCCTATACATCGCTCCTCCATCCGTCTGCGCAAAACTTGAGCAGATAGCGCAATTTGCAGGCAGATTCCCCTCCCGGCGCCACCGCTTTGGGATGCATTCGGCCGCCGCTGTTTGCTTCGAGCCGCAAATCGGACAATGCTTGATCGGATGGAGATCGGCAATCCCATGCGCAATGAACTTCTTTCGCCGTCCGAAATGGCCGAAGCCGACCGGCTGGCGATCACACAAGGCCCGCTCGACGGCTACGGATTGATGCGCCGGGCCGGCGAGGCCGTGGCGGCCGTGCTCATGGCGCGCTATCCGGCGGCGGCACGGGTGCACGTGCTTTGCGGACCCGGCAACAACGGCGGCGACGGCTATGTCGTGGCGAGCCTGCTCCGGAAGGGCGGTGTCAACGTTGCTTTGTGGAGATCGGGCGAACCGCGCGCGGGCAGCGATGCCGCGCTGGCTGCAGCCGATTGCCCGTTGGAGCCACGACCGCTATCTGCCTTCGCGGCCGAACCGGGATCGCTGGTGATCGACGCGCTGTACGGAGCGGGGCTCTCGAAAGCACTGTCGGGCGATGCCGCCCGGGCCGTCCAGGTCGTTACGGATCTCGGCTTGCCGGTCGTCGCCGTGGACCTGCCCTCGGGCGTTTCCGGCGAAAGCGGCGCCATCCTCGGCAGCGCATTTCGGGCGGCGGTTACCGTGACGTTCGCGCGAAAGAAACCGGGGCATCTGCTGCTGCCGGGGCGGGAAATGAGCGGCGAGATCGTGCTCGCCGACATCGGCATCGGTGACGACATCATCGCTCGAGTCGCGCCGCGCAGTTTCGAGAATGCGCCGGCGCCCTGGCTGCCTGTCTTTCCGGTTCCGGCCGTCGATGCGCACAAATACAAGCGCGGTCATGTCAGTGTCTTTTCGGGCGGTCCTGCGGCCACCGGTGCCGCGCGCCTGTCGGCGCTCGCAGCCGCAAGAAGCGGGGCAGGGGCGGTGACAGTGCTGTCGCCGGCGAACGCCATGCAGGTCAATGCCGCGCATCTGACATCGATCATGCTGCGCAAGGTCGACGCGGTTGCCGATCTCGGTGCGTTCCTTGCCGACCGCCGCCCCTCGTCCTTTGTGCTCGGCCCGGGGTTTGGCGTCGGCGAAAAGGCGCGCGATTTTGCCCTGGCGCTGCTCGGCGCCGGGCACGCGCAGGACACCGGCGTTGAAGGGCTGGTGCTCGACGCCGACGGCATCACCTCGTTTCGCGAGGAGCCTGAGACGCTTTTCCAGGCTGCCCGAAAGTCCGGCGCCCCGGCGCTGGTGATGACGCCGCATGAAGGCGAGTTCGGCAGGCTGTTCCCTGAGGCAGCGGGCGACAAGGTGCTTTCCAAACTCGGCAAGGCCCGCGCGGCGGCGGCGCGAGCCAACGCCGTCATCGTCTACAAAGGCGCCGACACGGTGATCGCAGCACCTGACGGCCGCGCCGCGAACAACGGCAATGGCGCGCCATGGCTTGCCACCGCGGGTTCGGGCGACGTGCTGGCGGGCATCATCGCCGGGCTCCTGGCACAAGGCATGCCGGCGTTTGAAGCGGCCTGCGCGGCTGTCTGGATACACGCCGAAGCCGGCAGCCGGTTCGGACCCGGCCTGATCGCCGAGGATTTGCCTTTGGCCATGGTGCCTGTGCTGCACGCGTTGGTCGAAAATGGGATGGCTGCTCGATGATGAGGCTGGCGATCCTTGTCGCGGTCGCTGCCATCGCTGTTCTTGGCGTGCGGGCGGCTGATGCTGCCGGTCGTCCGGTCACGGTCGTGGACGATCCGCAGGTGCTCGCCAAGCTCGACGCCGATGGCTTCGGATTCGCCGGTATTTTTGGCATCAGCGGCAAGGACGATCTGAAAACGCTCTATGACGCGGCGCTGGCCTACCACGCCATCGTCGAAACCGTAGCGGCCGATGTCGCAGCACTGCGCGCCGACATGAAAGCAGGCGGCCGGCCGCTCTATGAGGCGACCGACGGCAATGTCGGCCGCATCATGGACATGCGCTGGCTGAAGACCGACGCGGCGCGTTTCCGGCTGGTCGGCGTCGTCAACCGGCTTGACCGGCGTGACTTCGCAAAGCTCGGTGGGGAAGCGAGCTGCGGCGAGGTGCGCTTCATCTACCGCCTTGCCTATAGTTTCAGGAAGAACGGCAAGGTGTTGGCCTCGAGGCTGCCGTTCAATTTCAATGCCGTTTACCGCGCAGCTCCCGACGCCGACGGCGGCTGTACCGGCGTCGCCGGGCGCTGGACGCCGCAGATCGACGAAGCGGCGGATGCCGGGTGGCTGTCCGGCGGACCGCTGGATAAAGCGAGCCTCTCCTTCAAGCAGCTCGAACTCAACGCTCAGGTGGTGCGCTTTCCTTCCGGCCAGGAGACCGAATTTGGCGGTCAGGCCGCCTATCTCATGCGCATCTTCGGTATCGACGGCACCACAATCAGCCAGAAACCGCTCGAAAATACGCCGGACACCATCCGCCTTGCGCAAGACGCGCGGTTGAAGGCGAGGCTTACGGACTATGTCCGCGCCAATGCCGGTGCAATCGATCTCGGCGTTTACGAAATCCCGGATGAATTCCTGGCGAAGAAGGTCATCTCCTGGTCGACCTTCGGCAGTGCCAGGCAGGCCAATCATCCATTCACGCCACTGTTAGAACCGGAGGCGTTTGCCGGGGTCGACTATTCGAAACTGACATTGGCGCGCACGGCCGAAGCCTTGATCGAGCGGCTCGACAATGGCGCCTGCCAAGGCTGCCATCAGGCGGGCTCGACCGCCGGATTCCATTTCATCGGCCTCGACGATAGCACGACCTCGCCGCTCAACCGCATCGAAGTCGGCATCTCGCCGCATCTCCATGCCGAGATTCCGCGCCGCGAGGCGTGGCTGCAGGAGACTGTGGAAGGCAGAGAAGCGAACGGGTTTCGCCCGTTGTCCTTCGCACCACCCGCCGTGTGGAAAGACACCGGCGAGATCGCCTATACGCCGGCCGAGACAACCATGCCGTGCCTGGTGCCGGAAGACGCCGCCCGCTTCGGCAGCAGCTGGCAATGCGGAGCCGGCACGGTCTGCACACCGATCGCGACCGCTACAGGGGTTAGGACGAAACTGGCGCAATGCCTGCTGCCGAAGGAGAGCCGGAAAATCTTTTCCGGCCATCCCTGCTTGACCGGAACGATTGCCAGCGACACCGCGCAGCCCTTCAACGACCGTTACAACGTCACCGGCCAGTTCGCGGCGTTCGCGCCCGCCATTTCACGCACCGCCTATACCTGCCGGCCGCCCAAGATCGGTGTGCCAGGCGGCTTCGCCTATCGCGGCTGCGACGCCAAGGATCTGGCCTTCTCCGCTTTCAATGCTGGCAAGCCGATGCCGAGCGAAATCTGCGGCCTGGTCGGCGGCAAGAAGTTCGATATTTGCGTGGCGACCAACAATTTCGACCAATGCCTCGGCGGCGCCGTCAATCGCGGTAACCGTCCGGCCTGCTCGGCCGATCGTTTCTGCCGCGAAGACTATATGTGCCAGTCGCTGCCGTCCGACACGCCCGGTGCCTCCAGGGTCAAGGGCATCGGCTTCTGCTCGCCGACCTATTTCCTGTTCCAGATGCGCATCGACAACCATGCGACGCCGTGGACGAACACCGGCCGCGCCAGCATGAGCGCGGGCTTTGGCGCCGCCACCGAGGAATAAGGTCATGCCTGCTGCGGTGCGTATTTTTCGACGCTTGTCGCCAGCGCTTCGAGCACACGCTGCTCACTGATACCGCGCGTGTTCAGGACCCAGCTCGGTATCGAGATCGGGGGCTCGATGAAGGTTACCTGCTCGTTCAAGGGTCCATGCACGTAGGATCGGTTCGAGCCGAAGATGAGCACGCTTGGAATGCCTAAGGCGCCGGCTGCATGGGACACACCGCCGTCGACACCGAGAAAGACGGTGGAGGCCGCGATCTGGTGCATGGCCTCTGCAATGTCGGGCGTCGAGGTGAAGTCGATCGCCTCAGGCAACAAGGCGCGAATCTGGGCGGCAGCCTGGCGTTCGCGCGGACCGCCGACAAGCCAGACGGACCAGCCCCGTTCCATATGCTTTCGCGCGACCGAGACGAAGCGCTCGGGCGGCCAGGAGCGCATGTTCTCGAAATCGGAAGTATAGAGGGAAAGCACCGGCCTTGCCGGATCGATGCCGTTGCGCCGGCGCCACTTGGCAACGTCTTCGGACGAAATCGCCAGCCGCGGGGCCGGCAGCTGTTTTTCCTCGGCGGGCTGCTTGCCGAGGAGCGCGATCGCACAGACCTGTTCGACGAGCCTTGTCTTGCGCGGGCCGAAGGCCACGAAGGTTTTCAGCCATCCCGCGGGCAGCCGGTTGACGATGCCGAACTGGAGCTCGCGCGGATATCCGATGCGCTCGGGAATGCCCGCCAGCCACGGCACCAGGGCCGCCTTGGTGCTGCTGGTGAGCAGATAGGCTGCCTGATAATTCTCCTGGCGGAGTTCGCGCGCCAGCCGCGCCCGCTCCTTGAGACCGGGGTTCCAATGCCTCTCGACGGTCCAGGCCTTCCGGACATGCGGCATCAAGCGCGCCAGCGGCGCGGCGAGCGGCGAGGTGATGACGTCGATCGGCTGTCCAGGAAACGTCGCTGCTATGATTTGAATTGCCGAATGGCAGCGGATGAAGTCGCCGATTGCCGGCAAGCAGAACACGAGAATGGGGCGCAACGCGCGATACCTTTTCGATCCGACACAGTCGCCGCGAACGGCGAGCATGCCGGTTCCTTGTCACGGAAGCGCTTCGCCATCAAGGATGCGGGCATAGAGTTCCAGATAGGCCTTCGCGGTTTTCGCGACCGGAAATCTGTCGGCGGCAGATTCACGGCATTTGCGAATGCACAGGTCTGCGACCTCGGCAAGACCTTCAGCGAACTCCTCGTCGCTCTCGAAGAATCGGCCCGTATCCGTGTCCACCGTCTCCGGCAGGGCGCCGCGCGCTGTGGTCAAAACGGGCGTGCCGCACAGCATCGCCTCGACCGGCGCATTGCCGAAAGGCTCTTCCCAGGCGATCGGATTGAGGAAGGCCTTCGATGCGCCCAGCAGGCGCAGCTTGTCGTCGCCGTCGACGACGCCGTTGAAGCGATAGCGGCGGGAAAGACTCTTGAAAAAGACCCCCTCGCGGCGGGTCCGACTTCGGCCGAGCAATTTCCACCGCGAGCCGCCAGCGATATCGAGGGGAAAGTCGAATTTCCTGGCGAGCTCGACTGCCCGGTTCAAGCCCTTTCCGGCGCGTGCGATGGCCGCCATGAAGAGGAGGCGATCGCTCTTCGATTCGGCCAGCCGATAGTCATCCACCGGAAAGCCGTTGTAGACGAAGGTCTTGCGGCCGTGCAGCTGGGCGTGCCGTGCGCTGATGAAGCTCCAGTTCGGTTGCGGCCGCGGATAATCCGGTAAATGGCCCCGCTCGGTGTTGAGGGTCGGGAAGTCAACCTCGACCTTCCACGCATGAAGGTGGACGATTTGGGTGTCCTTGGGGATCGCCGCGCGGCACTCGGCATCGCTCACAGCATGCCGGACTTCGCACAGTGGATGTGACGATCCAGGGCCCGCCACGAGGACGACATGGTGGCCCTGCCTGACCAGTTCAGTGGCCAGCCAGTCGACCTGACGTTCTATCCCGCCGTAGCCTTTGCACGGAACGACGCCCTTTGTTGCAAGGGTTATTAGCATTCAGCACCGTCATCACATTGATGTGATTTGAATGTGATTAGAGGTTGCCAGTTGTCAACCTCCGACGACGGATTGCGTAAGCCAGAGTTCCAGCCGCCGGCCGGCTTTCGAGGTTCCACCGATTGAGATGGTCGGCGACTCCCCGTCGCGAGGCCAAGCGGAAGGAGAGGGGCTAAGCAACGAGAATAACGGCGAACCTGCCGAAATGCTTGCCCGCTACAAGGACCAGTCGCGACACCACCGCCTCACAGCGGAATGTTCTCGTGCTTCTTCCAGGGGTTCTGCATATCCTTGTTGCGCAGCATGCGCAGCGCCCGCGCGATCCGGCGGCGCGTCGAATGCGGCATGATCACCTCGTCGATATAGCCGCGTTCGGCCGCGACGAAGGGCGACAGGAACCGATCCTCGTATGCTTTGGTGTGGGCGGCGATCTTCTCCGCGTTGCCGATGTCCTTGCGGTAGATGATCTCGACCGCCCCCCTTGCGCCCATCACCGCAATCTGCGCCGTCGGCCAGGCATAGTTCATGTCGCCGCGCAGGTGCTTCGACGCCATCACGTCATAGGCGCCGCCATAGGCTTTCCGGGTGATCACGGTGATCTTCGGCACGGTCGCTTCGGCATAGGCGAACAGCAGTTTTGCGCCATGCTTGATCAGCCCGCCATATTCCTGCGCGGTGCCTGGCAGAAAGCCTGGAACGTCGACCAAGGTAACGATCGGGATCGAGAAGCAGTCGCAGAAGCGCACGAAGCGCGCCGCCTTGCGGCTGGCGTCGGAGTCGAGCACGCCGGCCAGAACCATCGGCTGGTTGGCGACGAAGCCGACGGTTCGCCCCTCCACACGGCCGAAGCCGGTGACGATGTTCTTGGCGAAGCTCGCCTGGATTTCGAAGAAGTCGCCTTCGTCGGCAACCTTCAGGATCAGTTCCTTGATGTCGTAAGGCTTATTGGCGTTGTCCGGAATCAGCCGGTCGAGCGACATGTCATGGTCCGTCACCGACTGGTAGCATTCGATCTCGGGAATCTCTGCCGTATTGGACGCCGGCAACAGGTCAATCAGCCGGCGCATCTGCAGCAGCGCCTCGACGTCGTTGTCATAGGCGCCGTCGGCGATGGAGGATCGGGTCGTGTGCACCGTGGCGCCGCCGAGGCTTTCGGCCGTCACCGTTTCATTGGTCACCGTCTTCACCACGTCTGGCCCGGTGACGAACATGTAGGAGGTGTCGCGCACCATGAAGATGAAGTCGGTCATGGCCGGCGAATAGACATCGCCGCCGGCACACGGGCCCATGATCAGCGAAATCTGCGGGATGACGCCGGAGGCGAGCACGTTGCGCTGAAAAATCTCGGCATAGCCGCCGAGCGCGGCCACGCCTTCCTGGATGCGTGCGCCGCCCGCGTCGTAGAGGCCGATGATCGGCGCGCGATTGCGCAGCGCCATCTCCTGCACCTTGACCACCTTCTCGGCATGCGCCTCAGACAGCGAGCCGCCGAAGACGGTGAAATCCTTGGCAAAAAGGTAGACTGGACGGCCGTTGACGGTGCCCCAGCCTGTGACAACGCCGTCGCCCGCGATCTTGGTTTTCTCCATGCCGAAGTCGGTTGAGCGGTGCTCGACATACATGTCGAACTCCTCGAACGAACCCTCGTCGAGGAAGACGTCGATGCGCTCGCGGGCGGTGAGCTTGCCCTTCTTGTGCTGGGCCTCGATCCGTTGCTTGCCGCCGCCCATCCGGGCGATCTCGCGACGGCGCTCGAGTTCCTTCAGCACGTCCTTCATCGCTGCCCCCACAATAGAAAAGTGGTTTGTGGTAATCGTGAGGGCAGCGCAGCGCAAGCGTCGCTTTTCGATCGGCGTTTTGTTGCGCTGCAACATCCACCCTTGCATTTTGCGGCGGACTCGGCCATATGCGGTCGCATAGGCGCTTGGGCCGAACTTCGGCTTTCTCCACTAATTGAGACTGGTTGCGTCTGTTTTCCCTCTTTCCGGTGGGCCCTCCCGTCGATCGGCAAGCTGGCGAAAGAGCCCCGGGGCATGACGCCCGCGGGCACGACAGCGCAGCCGCGCGGACGCTCCCCGTCCGCCGCCTTGTCGTTTCCTGACAATTTTTCGACGGCAGGTTGCGCCCTGCCGCCATGATGTTTGCGGCCACAGGGCCGCGTGAAAGAAGACTATTTTGACCAATGAAAATCAGGCGGACCAGAACGGTTTCGCTACCCTTGGAATCACCGGCGCGCTGCTCAAGGCCGCCAATGCCGCGGGCTTCACGGATCCGAAGCCGATCCAGGTGCAGGCGATCCCGCCGCAGATCGAAGGCCGCGACATATTCGGCATTGCTCAGACCGGTTCGGGCAAGACGGCGGCTTTCGCGCTGCCGATCCTGTCGAAGATCATCGGGCTCGGCACGAAGCGCCGGCCAAAGACGGCGCGCGCGCTGATCCTGGCGCCGACACGCGAGCTAGCGGTACAGATCGAGGACACCATCAAGCTGCTCGCCAAGGGCGCGCACATCTCGACCGCGCTCGTGCTCGGCGGCGTCTCCCGCTACAGCCAGGTGAAGAAGATCGCACCCGGCGTCGATATCCTGATCGCCACGCCCGGCCGGCTGACCGACCTGGTGCGGGAAGGCGACCTCATCCTTGCCGATACCAAATGGCTGGTGCTCGACGAGGGCGACCGCATGCTCGACATGGGCTTCATCAACGACGTCAAGCGCATCGCCAAGGCGACCGCGCCGAACCGCCAGACCGCGCTGTTCTCGGCCACCATGCCGAACGAGATCGCGGAACTCGCCAAGGGCTTGCTGAAGGACGCCGTCCGCATCGAAGTCTCCCCGCAGAGCACGACGGCGGCCGAGATCGTGCAAAGCGTGGTGCTTGCCCGCACCAAGCAGAAGCGCCAAGTGCTGTCCAAGATGCTGGCCGACGAGGCGATGCGCTCGGTCATCGTGTTCTCGCGCACCAAGCATGGCGCCGACCGCGTCACCAAGGACCTTGCCCGCGACGGCTTCGACGCCGCAGTGATCCACGGCAACAAGTCGCAGAACGCGCGCCAGAAGGCGCTCAACGATTTCCGCGACGGCTCGGTGCGTATTTTGGTGGCGACCGATATCGCCGCGCGCGGCATCGACGTCCCAGGCATCAGCCATGTCGTGAATTTCGACTTGCCGGACGAAGCGGAGAGCTATGTCCACCGTATCGGCCGTACCGGCCGCAACGGCAGGGACGGCATCGCGATCACGCTTTGCGATCCATCGGAGAACGGCAAGCTGCGGCAGGTCGAGCGCATCATCCGCATGAAGCTTCCGGTCATTGCCGATCATCTCGGCAGTCCCGACCCGCAGCGCGATCCGAAGGAAAGGACCGAGCGTCATATCGAGCCGGCCAATGACCGCGAGCAACATGGCGGCCGTCGTGATGGCCGCCGTCCCGGCAGCGGCAACAACGGCAAGAAGCGCTTCGGCGGCAAGCCCGGTGGCGAGCGCCAATTCGCGCCCAAGCCGCAAGGCGAACGTCCTGCGGGCGCCAAGCCGAATGGCGAGCACAAGCCTGACGGCTTCAAGCGCTTCAAGGGCAACAACAAGCGCCGCTTCGGCGGCAAGCGGCCGGCGAACCGGGCCGCTTAAAGTCCCACCGAGGTTTGATTGAAATCGCATAACGGCCGGAAGCAACGCTCCGGCCGTTGGTCGTCTCACGGACTTGATTGCTGCTGCATCAGCGCCTTCACCCACACCACGATCCGCTCTGTCAGAAAGCCCGTGGTCTGCGGCGATAGCGCATCGCCTGCAATGACGTGGTTGTCCGGATCGCCCGTATCGTCGACCGGCACCAGTTCGTGCGGACCGCCCCAGCGGCCGGCGACCTCGCGCGTGCGGTCCGGCCGCACCACCTTGTCCGCATCCGAGAAGATGAACAGGGCAGGGATGGTCGCCTTCTCGACCGGCGCGCGATAGGCGAGCTCGGTGAGCGCAGCCATCGGCAAGGCCGCCGCGATCGGATATTTGGTGGTCCAGAATTTTTCGTGCAGCGCATTGCGCGCCGGAAAACTGCGCTCCCTGCCGCCGACGAGCTCGGCAATCTCTCTGCCCCAAGGCAGGGTAAGGACCTCGGCGCCCGACGCCTTGACGCCGAAATTAGGCGAGATGAATGCGATTGCCGCGACGCCGTCGGAAGCACCAGGCTGGGTTGCAGCCCATGTCGCCAGTGAGGCGCCGGTCGAGGTGGCGATAACGATCACCTTCTCGCCGATCGCGCGGCCGATCGCCAATGCCTCCTCATAGTCGTTGATCCAGGCATTCACGCTGCCTTCCGCCATGGCCGCGCCGTCCTGCCCGTGGCCGGTCAGGCGGGTGTAGAAGAGATTGGCCTCGAGCTCCCCGGCGACATCGTCCGGCAGCGGCCGGATCTCGCCCTTGGAAGCCGAAAACCCGTGGATGTAGACGATCGCAAGCTTGGTCTTGGCGTGAACCAACGGGTTCGCCCAGATGATCTCCTTGTCCAATCCGTCACGGATATTGGGCACGGCCGCTTCTTCGCGCGCCAGATAGGCCTGCGGATCGTCGCCGATCGCCGAAGGATCGAAACGGATCGTCGTATCGACCGCCACGCGTGGGCCGAGGTAAAAGCCTGAGAGGAGGATAACGACGAGACCCAGTACCGCAAGCAAGATCCGTCGCCCCATGACCGACTCCAAGCAACAATTCTCAACCTATGGCGGTGCCCACCGAGAGGCAATCTCTCCCGGATCAGCGGATGTCGTGCAAAAGCCTGCGACGGTTTTGCGAAACGACTTGCATAGAAAGGCATAAAGCGCGTTGCCTGAATGCGTTTCAGCGCGAGGCGCTTTACGCCGCTTTGTCCGTTGGACTTTTTTCGCCCGGCGTCTTGCGGTCGAAATACAACGGCCGTCCCCGCCAGCTGGTGGTCAGCCCGATCACCAGTCGGCCTACGGGTCGCGGCAGCAGGCCCAGCAGCTTCAGCGGCCAGCTTATGTGATAGGGGAAGGTGACTTCGAAGCCTCCCCTCCGGATGCCGCGCGCCATGCGGCGCGATGCCCGATGAACAGGCATCAGGCCCGGCATCGGCAGCATGTTCTTCTCGGTCAGCGGCGTGTCGACGAAGCCCGGATTCATCACCTGGATGCGGATGTTCATCTTGTCGAAGTCGTATTTCAGCGATTCCGCCAGGATGTTGATTGCCGCTTTGGTGCCGCCATAGGCGGCGGTGGTCGGCCAGCCGGAATAGGCCGTGACCGACCCGACCAGGACGACATGCCCGCGTCCTCGCGTGCGCATATAGTCGACCGCAGGCACCAGTCCGTTGACGATGCCGAAATAATTGACGGCGAAGGAACGATGAAAATCGCGCACCACGAGATGCTCACCGGGGGTGGCGATGTAGTTGCCGGCGTTGAAGACGGCAAGCACGATCGGCCCCATGTCTTTCTCGATCGCCGCGACAGTGCGTGCCATCCCTTCTTCGTCGGTCACATCGCAGGGAAAGGATTTCACGTGGCCCGCCATCTGCGCGGTCTCGACCAGCAGCGTGTCGGCTGGGTCGCTGGCCAGCGCCGTCACCGCGACGGCATAGCCCTGCCTCGCCAGATCCTTGGCCAGCGCCCGGCCGAGGCCGCTGCTGCCGCCCGTGATCCAGGCGACACCGTCTTTCGGGTTGGCCCGGTAGAGTGTCATTGAAAGTCCTGCGAATTGTCTGGGCTAGTGCTCTAGCGGCCAAGAAATGGGATGAAAAGAGCGCTTTTGGATGCATCGTTGAAATGCTCGCGAGCATTGCAGCGTCCCGAATGCGACTGGACCAGGCAAAATCTTGCCTTGAAACCGCGGCTTCCGGTTTTTAGGGTCTCGCCGCACGCATAAAGGAATCCCCATGCCCCGTAATGTGATCGAAGCGATCGGCAACACCCCCCTGATCCGGCTCAACAAGGCTTCGGACGCAACCGGCTGCGAGATCCTGGGCAAGGCCGAATTCATGAATCCGGGACAATCGGTCAAGGACCGTGCAGGCCTCTTCATCATCAGGGACGCCGAACATCGCGGATTGCTGAGGCCCGGTGGTGTCATCGTCGAAGGGACCGCCGGCAACACCGGCATTGGCCTCACGCTGGTCGCCAAGGCGCTCGGCTACCGGACAGTCATTGTCATCCCCGACACGCAAAGCCAGGAGAAGAAGGACACGATCAAGATCCTGGGAGCCGAGCTGATCGAAGTGCCGGCCGTGCCGTACAAGAACCCGAACAACTATGTGAAGCTTTCGGGGCGGCTCGCCGAGCAGATGGCACGGTCGGAGCCGAACGGCGCGATCTGGGCGAACCAGTTCGACAATGTCGCGAACCGCGACGGCCACATCCGCACGACTGCCGAGGAGATCTGGACCCAAACCGGCGGCAAGGTCGACGGCTTCGTGTCCGCCGTCGGCTCCGGCGGCACGCTCGCCGGCGTTGCGCTCGGGCTCAAGGCCAAGAGCAGGCAAGTCAAGATCGCACTTGCCGATCCGTTGGGTGCTGCGCTCTACAGCTTCTATACCAGCGGTGAGCTGAAAGCCGACGGCAGCTCGATTACCGAAGGCATCGGCCAGGGTCGCATCACCGCCAATCTCGACGGCTTCACGCCGGACTTCTCCTACCAGATACCGGACGAGGAGGCATTGCCGATCATCTTCGATCTGATCCAGGAAGAGGGACTGTGCGTCGGCGGCTCGACGGGCATCAACATCGCCGGCACCATTCGGCTGGCGCGCGAGCTTGGCCCCGGCCATACCATCGTGACGATCCTCGCCGACTACGGCACGCGCTACCAGTCGAAGCTGTTCAATCCCGAGTTCCTGCGAAGCAAGAACCTGCCGGTCCCAGGCTGGATGGACGAAAAAACCAGCATCCCGGTGCCGTTCGAAAAGGTGGCCTGATGGCGCAGAGAACCGAAGCGCTGTTTCGCGACGACGCCTATCTGAGCACGGCGGAGGCGCAAGTCGTCGCCATCAATGACCGCGGCGGCATCCTTCTCGACCGCACGATCTTCTATGCCACGTCGGGCGGACAGCCAGGCGATACGGGCATGTTGGAGCGCGCCGACGGCAGCCGCATCGCGATCGCCGCCGCCATCACCGGCGAAACCAAAGACGAGATCATCCATGTGCCGGCGCCTGAACAGGTCCTACCGGCCGTCGGTGAAAAGCTGAAGCTCGCCATCGACTGGCGGCGGCGGCATCTTCTGATGCGTATGCACTCCGCCTGCCATGTGCTCACCGTCGTCTGCCCGTTTCCGATCACCGGGGCAGCGGTCGCCGAGGACGACAGCCGCGTCGATTTCGACATTCCCGATGCCGGCTTCAGCAAGGAGGACGTGACAGCGAGGTTGATGGAGCTTGTGCGGGCCAACCATCCCGTCTTCACGCGGCTGATCACTGACGAGGAACTTTCGGCCAATCCCGGGCTTGTCAAATCGAAGAACGTGCGGCCGCCCGTCGGCACCGGCAGGATTCGCCTGGTCTGTATCGGCGAGAATGCCTCAATCGACAGTCAGCCTTGCGGCGGCACCCATGTGAAGAGCACCGGCGAAATCGGCGAGATCCATATCGGCAAGATCGAAAAGAAGGGCCGCGAGAACCGGCGCTTCCGCATCCGCTTCGGGCCGATGCCGGCGAATTGACGAGCAACACCTACCAAAGTCGCCAGGAGCGGGCAGGAGAGGAAAAATGGCCGAAGACAGCCCATTCATCGTCGACGCGGATTGGCTCGAGAAGCGGTTGGGAACGCCAGGACTGACCATCATTGACGCGTCCTGGTACCTGCCGGCGCAGAAACGCGACGCCCGCGCCGAGTATGACGACGCCCATATCCCCGGTGCTCGCTTCCTCGATCAGGACGCCGTTTCGGACCCGGATTCCAAGCTGCCGCACACATTGGCGTCGCCCCAATATTTCGCGCAATATGTCGGCTCGATGGGTGTTTCGGCCGACGACACGATCGTCATCTATGACGGTCCAGGCTATTTCTCAGCGCCGCGCGCCTGGTGGATGTTCCGCGTCATGGGCGTCTTCCAGGTCTATATCCTGAATGGCGGCTTCGACCGCTGGAAGGCAGAAGGGCGGCCGGTGACGGCGGAGCAGACCCGGATCGCGCCTTGCGTCTTTTATGCTGATTTCGATGCAAGCCGGGTTGTCAGCCTCGACGAAATGCGCCGGATCGTTGGAAGCGGAAAAAGCCAGATCGCCGATGCGCGCTCACCCGGGCGTTTCGCCGGTACCGATCCGGAACCGCGTCCCGGCATCCGTTCCGGCCATATGCCGGGCGCTCGCAACGTTCCGGTTGCCGCGCTTGCCGAGAATGGCGAGCTGCTGCCCAAAGACCGCTTGCGCACGGTCATTGAGAAAGCCGGCATCGACCTTACAAAGCCGGTCGTCACCTCGTGCGGATCTGGCATCACCGCGGCGGCGATCACGTTGGCGCTGGAGACGCTTGGCCATACCGACAACAGGCTGTACGACGGCTCATGGACCGAATGGGGTGGGCTGAGCGACACGCCCGTGGTGACGGGCAAGGAATGACGGCGATGGAAAACGGTGGACCGAAGGATATCGATGTCACGGTCACATTCCTCGAAATGCACGCACCGCCGGCCTCATCTCCCCCGCTGCCCTACAACCGGCAGATCGCCTTGCTGAGGACCAAGGACATTCCGCTGCATTTCTACCGCTACCTGATGGATCGCGTCGGGCGCAAATGGCACTGGGTCAATGTGCTTAGACTAAGCGACGAGGAACTGGCCGCCGGCCTGCATCGTGAAGACCGTGACATCAGCGTGCTCTACCTCGACGGCTCTCCCGCCGGCTTCTTCGACCTCAAGCCACATCTGCCCGAGGAAGTGGAACTCGCCTATTTCGGTATGATGGAACATGCGCACGGCCAGGGTATCGGTCGCTGGTTCCTGGGAGCGGCCATCTCGGCCGCGTGGTCTTATGGGCCGAAGCGCATCACGGTGCAGACCTGCACGCTTGACCACCCGGCGGCGCTGCCGCTTTACCAGAAGCTAGGTTTTACGCCGGTTGCTCAGAAGAAAGAGGTCGTGCATCCGCTGACCTTCGCCGAGCGCTCCGCAAGCGTCATGCGGCCGTAGCTAAGGGGAAGCGCGGCGCAGTCGGCTGCCTCGATGCCGCCTACGCAACCGGCGGCGGCTGGCCCGCGAAGGTCGGCAGCGACGTGTCGATGCAAGCCCATCGGGGCGCCTTGATCGTCCGGATCGTCGCTGCGGGCCGTATCATGCTCGGATCATCGCCAGACCTCAGCCGCCCGCGCGCCGCACCCTTCTTCTGCGATCATCATGGCGCGGAGCGCGGTCCATGGCGAGTCCGATAAGTCTAGCATCGTGATTTCGGGTTCGTAATTCGATACTGCGCTTCGAGCGACGCACGAAGCGCTTGGCAGGAATCGGGTGGGAGACGCTGTCGGCTCGGCATAATTTTCGGCCAAGGACACCGGAGAATTTTGCCATGAGCATCCAGTTCAAAGCCCTGCCGACCGAAGCCGTGCGCGCCTTACAGCGGGGAGGGCCCGACGCTTACGGCCACACGCCAGAGCGAAGGATTTCGGACGGCGATGGCGTGCCGTGCCGGCATTGCATGAAGAACGTCGCAACCGGCGATAGCTATCTCATCCTCGCCTACCGGCCGTTCCCGGAGCTTCAGCCTTACGCGGAGACCGGACCGATCTTCCTGCATGCGGACGAATGCCAACGCCCCGCGGAGGCGGATGCACTGCCCGAGATGCTCCAAAGCAGCGACTACATAGTGCGCGGTTATGGCAAGGACGACCGCATCGTCTACGGCAGCGGCGCCGTCGTCCCGACTGGCGATATCGCGGCCCGCGCCGAGACTTTGTTCGAGCGCGACGACATAGCCTACATTCACGTCCGCTCGGCACGGAACAATTGCTACCAGTGCCGCATCGAACGAGCTTGAGCGCCGGCAAAAAAATGCCCGCCGGTGGTCTGGCGGGCCGTTGGAAGTCTGTGACAGAAGCCTTCGGCCCGAGCCGCCGGCGGGGCCGGTTTTCACCGGAACCGAGGGCGACCGTAGCCATCAGGTAGCGAAATCTCTCTAGGCAGGTTTCTCGGGTCCCGAATGTGAAGCATTTCACACAAGAGGCACCGGATTCGCTCGCATTGGCTGAGCGGCGGCCCGCATGCCCCCGCAAACTGTCGTACTCCCGTCGCATAACCGCGCTAGAAGGGCAGTCGGTGATCGATGGCCGACCGCGGATGGACCGGCGGCACATCGCAACATCGAGGAAGCGGGGCTCTGGCTCCGCTTTTTTGTTGCCCGGACTCTTCGCGCAAAGGACCGGTTGGAAACACGATAAAAAACGCCCGCCGGAAGAACCGGCGGGCGACAGAAGGAAGCTTTTATCGAGGGCAATTCCAGGAAAGGTCTGTAGCGGTACCGTCCGGAATTACGTGACAAATAATTTCAGGCGGCCAGCACCGCCTTCGGTTCGACCATCTCGTAACCCAGCGCTTCGGCGACGGCACGATTGGTGATCTTGCCCTTGTGGACATTGAGGCCGTTGCGCAGGTGATGGTCGTCGACCAGCGCCTTCAGGCCCTTGTCGGCGAGCTGCAGGCCGTGATGCAGGGTGGCGTTGTTCAGCGCGTGTGCCGAGGTAACCGGAACCGCGCCCGGCATGTTGGCGACGCAGTAGTGGATCACGCCGTCGACCTCATAGGTCGGGTCGGCATGGGTCGTGGCGTGCGAGGTCTCGAAGCAGCCGCCCTGGTCGATGGCGACGTCGACGAGCACCGAGCCCTTCTTCATGCCGGAGAGCATTTCGCGGGTGACCAGCTTGGGTGCGGCAGCGCCCGGGATCAGCACGGCGCCGACGACGATGTCAGCCGAGAAGCACTCGTCTTCGAGCGCCTCGACGGTCGAGTAGCGGGTATGGACACGGCCGCCGAAAATGTCGTCGAGCTGGCGCAGGCGCGGGATCGAGCGGTCGATGATGGTGACGTCGGCGCCGAGGCCGGCAGCCATCTTGGCAGCGTGCAGGCCGACGACGCCGCCGCCGAGCACGGTGACCTTGCCTGGCAAAACGCCGGGAACGCCGCCGAGCAGCACGCCGCGGCCGCCATTGGCCTTCTGCAGCGCGGTCGCGCCGGCCTGGATCGACAGGCGGCCGGCGACTTCCGACATCGGCGCGAGCAGGGGAAGACCGCCGCGGTCGTCGGTGACCGTCTCATAGGCGATCGCCGTGACGCCCGAAGCGAGCAGGCCCTTGGTCTGCTCCGGATCCGGGGCGAGGTGGAGGTAGGTGTAGAGGATCTGGCCGTCGCGCAGCTGCACCCATTCGTTGGGCTGCGGTTCCTTGACCTTGACGATCATGTCCGACTTGGCGAACACGTCGGCGGCCGTCTTGGCGATCGTGGCGCCGGCGGCGCGATAGGCGTTGTCGTCGGCGCCTATGCCGGCGCCGGCGCCGGCCTCGACAAGCACTTCGTGGCCGTGCGCGACATATTCGCGAACCGAGCCGGGCGTCAGACCGACACGGTATTCATGGTTCTTGATTTCCTTGGGGCAGCCGACGCGCATCTTCTTCTCCTGTCCGGCCCTTGAAAGGGCGCTCTCCCTGACATTTCCGGGCATGCCGCCAATCCCAAAACCGCCGCGCAGTTGGGCGACATGCATGAGACGCAGTGAAGCATGAATCGTTCCGTATGTGTTTGCGAATGCACTTGCGGCAGCGTCCGGTCTTCGATAATCGTTGCGCAAAATGCCGGATTATTCGCAGGAATCCCGAAAAATGCCCCTCGATAGGATTGATATCGCCATTCTGGAGACCTTGCAGAAGGATGGCCGGATCCCCAATGCAGCGCTTGCCGAAAAGGTTGGGCTGTCACAGTCGGCCTGCTCCAGGCGCCTGGACAATCTGGAGAAATCCGGAACCATCCGCGGCTATCACGCGCGGCTGTCGAATGCCGCGCTCGGCCATCAGATGACGGCGATCGTGCATATATCGCTGTCGGGGCAGTTCGAGAAGACGCTGTCCGATTTCGAAGCGGCGATCAAACGCTGCCCGAACGTGCTTTCCTGCCATCTGATGTCGGGCGAATACGACTATATCCTGCGTATAGCGGCCAAGGACCTTGCCGACTATGAGCGCATCCACAAGGAATGGCTGTCGGCGATGCCGCATGTGACGAAGATCAACTCATCCTTCGCCCTGCGCGAGATCGTCGACAGGACAGCGGTGGGGTTGAGGCCGGAAATGGCATAGCTGAGGTCAGAGCGTTTCAGCGTTCCACCGCAACCCGAACCGCTCAATCTCTTTGCTTTGCGCAATTGCGGACGGAAACCGCTACACACTTTTCGTGGAACTGCCTTAGGCTCCGGCCGCCTCGGTGACCACCTTGGTCATCGGGATGTCGTGCGGTTGCGGATAGATGGTGGGAATGCGCTGCAATTCGTAGCCGACGCCGATCACCAGCGGCCTGAACGGCATGGCGGCGAGCGTACGATCGTAGAAACCGCCGCCATAGCCCAGCCGGTAGTTGCTGGGATCGATGCCGACCACAGGCGAGATCACGATATCGGGCAGGACAGGATCACCCTCGGCCGGGATCGGGATGTTCCAGACGCCCTTCTCCAGCCGGTCGCCCGGCGCGTAGGCGCGGAACACCAAAGGCTGGCCCTTCTCGATGACGACGGGCAGCGCGGTGCGGCCGCCGCGCGCATTGATCGACGCCATAAAGCCGCGCAGGTCCGGCTCGCCACGGAACGGCCAGTAGAGGCTGACCATAAGGCCGGCAACCTTGCCGACCAGCATATCGAGGCCCTCGGCAATCCGCTGTGACATTGCCGCGCGTGCATCTGCGGAAACCGCAAGCCGCGCGCCGATCAGCCGCTCACGCTCCGCCTTGCGCCAGCGCCGGACATCGGTCCAGTCCGACAGCGGCATCTGATAGGCCGGGTCGAGCTCATGCATGAAACAAGGCGGCGAAGCGTATTGGGCCGGGCCGTCGTCATCGCGTTTGTCAGACATGCTCCACTCCTATCGTTCTGCTCCACGCTATACCCGGGGTTCCGGGCCCGACATGCGCGTACACGACACCGGGCGACGACTCCCGGGCACTGACATGGCCCGCCGTGGCGTTGTTGCGGTGCACAAAAATGCTTACATCTAAGCAATCGGGTTGCTTTGGGCGAGGTGGCTGAAAATGGACGAAGCCAAGCATCATGTCGTGATCGTCGGCGCCGGGTTCGGCGGTCTCGAACTTACCCGCGCGCTGGCTGGCGCACCGGTGCGCATCACCATGATCGATAAGCGCAATCACCACTTGTTCCAGCCGCTGCTCTACCAGGTGGCGACCACCGCGCTGGCGACTTCCGAGATCGCCTGGCCGATCCGTCATCTTTTACGCAAGCGCAAGGATGTCACGACGCTTCTGGGTACGGTCATCGGTGTTGACCGCGCAGGCAAACGCGTGCTGCTCGATGACGGGAGCGCAGTCAGCTACGACACGCTGGTGCTCGCCACCGGCGCGCGCCACGCCTATTTCGGCCATGACGAATGGGAGCCATTCGCGCCCGGGCTGAAGACGCTGGAAGATGCCACCACCATCCGGCGCCGCATCCTGCTCGCCTTCGAGCAGGCCGAGCGCGAGATCGATCCCGCCAGGCGCCAGGCATTGCTGACGCTGGTCATCGTTGGCGGCGGACCGACCGGCGTGGAGCTTGCCGGCACCATTGCAGAGCTTGCGCAGGACACGCTGCGCGGCGAATTCCGCAATATCGACACGCGGCAGGCGCGCGTTGTGCTGATCGAAGCCGGTGACCGTGTGCTCGCCAATTTCGCACCGGAGCTCTCGGCCTATGCTCAAAAAGCGCTGGAGCGGCTTGGCGTGACGGTCGAGCTTGGCCGTGCCGTCACGCAGTTGGATGCCGAGGGCGTCGTCTTTGGCGATACCTACCTGCCGGCAAAGACGATTTTATGGGCAGCCGGCGTCGCCGCTTCGCCTGCGGCGGAATGGCTGGGAGCGCCCGCCGACCGGGCGGGCAGGGTGCTGGTCGAGCCCGATCTCACCGTGCCGGGCAGCCCCGACATATTCGTTATCGGCGATACGGCGCATCTGCTGCGACCGGACGGCAAGCCGGTACCGGGCGTGGCGCCGTCCGCCAAGCAGGAGGGCAGGCATGTTGCGGCGACGATCAAAGCGAGACTCGATGGCGACGCAACGCCACGCCCTTTCCGCTACAAGCATGCCGGCGACCTGGCGACGATCGGCAAACGCGCGGCCGCCATCGATTTCGGCTGGATCAAGCTCACCGGCTGGCTCGCATGGTGGCTCTGGGGGATAGCGCACATTTATTTCCTGATCGATTTTCGCAATCGGCTCGCGGTGTCGCTCAGTTGGCTGTGGATATATTTTACCGGGCAGCGCAGCGCGCGCCTGATCACTCAGGGTGACGACGACAAGAGCTGATTGCTTTTCATCGACGCGTCACCGTGTCGTGATCAACAGGCATCCAACAGACATGGACTCGAAATGCCTTCGACGGCATGTTCCGATTGGGGGGCAGGGCATGTCGCGTTGTCTAAGAGGAGGAAACAATGTCACTTTTGCCCGTCTCCCGCCGCGAATTCCTGGCCGGAGCCGCCGCCAGCGGAGCGCTGATCATGCTGCATCCGTTCTCCGCCCGTGCCGCAGCCAATCAGGCGCATCTGAGGATCATGGAGACGACCGACATCCATGTCAATTTGCTGCCCTATGATTATTACGCCGACAAAGCGAACGACACGATGGGCCTGTCGCGCACGGCCTCGCTGATCGACGGGGTGCGCAAGCAAGCCACCAATGCGATGCTGATCGACAATGGCGACCTGTTGCAGGGCAATCCGATGGGCGACTACATCGCCTATGAAAAGGGCATGAAGGACGGCGACCTGCATCCGATCATGAAGGGCATGAACCTGCTCGGCTATGAATGCTCGACGCTCGGCAACCACGAATTCAACTACGGCCTGTCCTTCATGGACAAGGTGTTGGCCGGCGCCAATTTCCCCTTCGTGTGCGCCAACCTGATCCGGGGCACGACGCTCGCCACGAACCCGCGCGACGACAAGCTCTACCTCAAGCCCTATGTCATACTCGACAAGAAGATCAAGGACGGTTCCGGCGCTGAGCAACCGATCAAGATCGGGGTCATCGGTTTCGTGCCTCCGCAGATCATGGTCTGGGACCTGAAAAACCTGGAAGGCAACGTCCAGACCCGCGACATTGTCCAGGCGGCCAAGGCCTGGGTACCGCAAATCCGCGAGGAGGGCGCCGACATCGTCATTGCGCTTTCGCATTCCGGCATCGATATCAAGCAGGGCGAAATGATGGAGAACGCCTCCTTCTTCGTCGCCGGCGTCGAAGGCATCGACGCGGTCTTCACCGGGCACCAGCATCTCGTCTTCCCCGGCAAGAAGGATTTCCAGGCGCTGGAAGGCGTCGACACCGAAAAAGGCACTCTGCAGGGCAAGCCGGCGGTGATGGGCGGCTTCTGGGGCTCGCATATGGGCCTGATCGACCTGCTTCTTGAGCGCGACGGCTCGAAATGGCGCGTCGTCTCGGCCACCTCCGAGGCGCGGCCGATCTATGAGCGGGTCGACAGCAAGAACAAGGCTACGGTCGGCGACGACAAGCGCATCATCGCGGCGCTCGAGCAGGATCACGAGGCGACGCTCGCCTATGTCCGCCGCCCCGTCGGCAAGACGTCCGCGCCGCTCTATTCCTATTTCGCTTTGGTCGCCGACGATCCATCGGTGCAGATCGTCAATCAGGCGCAGAGCTGGTATCTCAAGGATATTCTGAAGAGCACAGAGTGGAAGGACGTGCCGCTCCTCTCTGCGGCGGCACCATTCAAGGCAGGCGGCCGCAACGGCGCCGACTACTATACCGACGTCCCTGTCGGCGATATCGCCATCAAGAACGTCGCCGATCTCTATCTTTATCCGAACACCGTGCGCGCGGTCGAAATCACCGGCTCGCAAGTCAAGGAATGGCTGGAGATGTCGGCCGGCATCTTCAACAGGATCGAGCCCGGGAAGGCGGATCAGCCGCTGATCAACACCGATTTCCCCTCCTACAATTTCGACGTCATCGATGGCATCACCTACAAGATCGACCTGTCGCAGCCGCCGAAATACGATACCAAGGGCGCCGTCGCCAATGCCGGCTCCAGCCGCATCGTCGATCTTAAATTCGCCGGCAAGCCGCTCGATCCGGCAGCGAAATTCGTGGTTGCCACCAACAACTACCGCGCTGGCGGCGGCGGCAATTTCCCCGATATCAATGCTTCAAAGATCATCTACGAGGCGCCGGACACCAACCGCGACGTGATCGTGCGCTACGTCATCAGCGAGGGCACGATCAATCCGTCGGCGGACGACAACTGGTCGTTCGCGCCGCTGCCTGGAACCAGCGTTGTCTTCGAGACCGGACCCAAGGCCAAGGATTTCATCGGTCAGGTGAAGTCGCTGAAGATCGAGCCGGCGGGCGAGGGTGAGGCGGGGTTTGCCAAATACCGCATTACCCTTTGACGTTGCGCGGCCGGGCCGGCCTGATTTGGCTAAGGCGAAGGGGTGGTCGCGGGCGTGGTGAGCGGCCCGGGGAAGGCCGGCTGGATCGACGTGCCGAGCGGATCGCTGGGCACGGTCAGCGGCGCCATTCCTCTCGGGTGGCGAATCTCCTGGATGGTCGATGTCGGCGTGTTGTTGACAAGGTCGCTGGCCCCCGGTGTCAGCGTCGGGGCAGTCAGCACGCCCAGCGGGTCATTGGTGACTGTGGGCAAGGATACTTTTGCGTCAGCCGCACTTGCCGAGATCACGGCAAGCAGCAGCACGGCGACGGCTACGGTGCGGTTCAAGGAAGCCTCCTGTTGCGAACGACGCTCGGCGCTCGCCCGAGGATGCAGTGACGGCGCCGGACAGCCGGAAAAATGCCGGATGTCCGATCGCGGTTGCATCACGTTCGCATGAGACATTTGTGCTCGCACCGCAGCTCTCCAGGTAGCCCTGGCTGGGTCCCATGACGCCGGAAAGGTGCGTCGATTACAAAGCGGTGAATTGGAACGATTGCCGTGAAGGCGCTCTGGTTCGGTTTGAGGACATACGCTAGCTTTAGCCATGCGTTATGTGATCGTTATCGTCGCCATCACGTTCTTCCTGATCTGGGACGGCCTCTACAACCAGGGCCAATATCTCGACGCGACCGTCAGGGAGATGTCGCGCATCGTGCGTTACGTCACCGGCGCTGCCTGAGGCCCCGACGCTGCCGCTCGAACAGCGGGCGCGACATCGTTGCCGGTTGACGCGACGGCCTTGCTCCCACAAAACGCGTTCATCCGTCGATCAAGGAGGCTGGGTTGATCCGGCACATCGTTTTCTTCAGCGTGCGGCGCAAGGAGGATGTGGAGGCCGTCCGGTCAGGTCTTCAGGAACTGGGCAAGATTCCACATTCGAAACACTTCGAGGTGACGCTCAATACCAAGGTCGATTTGTTCTCAAACGCGATCGACGTGGTCGTCTATGCCGAATTCGAGGACGAGGCAGCGCTCGCGGCCTACCGGGCGCATCCGATCTATGCGGAGACGACCGGCAGGGTTAAACCGTTGCGCGAGCTGCGTTATTCGGCCGACGTCGTGGCCGCCGCCTGAGCCACGCCGTCCGCTCGCCTTCGACGCCAGGCCTTGAACCGATTTCCGCAATGGTGCACACCGCGCCGGCATGACGAAAACTTCGCCCCATCCGCTCGACCATCTCGTTCTGCCCACGCAGAGCCTCGACATTGCAAGGCAGCGCCTCTCGTCGCTCGGCTTCTTCGTCGCGCCGACCGGCGTCCATCCTTTCGGGACTGAGAACGCTTGTGTTTTCTTCGCCGACGGCACCTTTCTGGAACCGCTGGCCGTCGGCGATGACAAAACGGCCGATCGGGCGATGGGCGAGGGCAACGTCTTCGTCGCGCGCGACCGCCTTTACCGCAGCAGGCTTGGCGACGAGGGCTTCTCCGCGGTCGTCTTCGGGACCGCCGATGCAGATGCCGACCACGCGCGCTATGTCGAAGCAGGGCTGTCGGCAGGCAACATGTTGAGCTTTTCGCGCGCCTTCACCGACACCACGGGCAAAAGCGACACGGCATCGTTCAAACTGGCATTCGCGGCCGATAGAAAAGCACCGGACGCATTCCTGTTCGCCTGCCAGCGCATCAACGCGCCGCAGATCGACCGCACCGCACTGCAGGCACATGCCAATGGCGTGACCGGCATCGTCGAGATCGTGGCGGTGAGCGACGAGCCTTCGAGCCAGAGGGGACTGATATCGATCGCTGCCGGCCAGGGCGCGAGCGACGGCGACAGGACTGACCTGCCAAACGCGACCCTGGCCGTTCTGACGCCCGACGCTTTTGTCGCACGGTTCGGTGCTTCGGCAGGGCAGCCTTCGGACCTGCGTTTTGCGGCCGTCATCTTTGCGATACACAGCGTCGCCGCAGCCACCCAGCTACTTGCGGCCAACGCCATAGAGCACGACATGAGCGGCGACGATGTCGTCGTGCCGTCGGCACCCGGTCAGGGCGCAGCCTTCATCTTTCGGGAGATCCCATGAGCGAGCCCCTTGCGCCCAATGCCGCGGTAAGCGTCGGCAAGGTCGTTTTCGCCAACAATGCGCCCCTGTCGCTGATCGCAGGCCCCTGTCAACTCGAGTCGCGCCAGCATGCCTTCGACATGGCCGGCGCGCTGAAGGAACTGACCATCAGGCTCGGCATCGGGCTGGTGTACAAGACGAGCTACGACAAGGCCAACCGCACCGCGCTCGGCGGCGCGCGCGGTGCCGGGCTCGAGGCGGCGATGCCGATCTTCGACGCTCTGCGCAAGGAGTTCGGACTGCCGGTGCTGACCGACGTCCACACCGAGGAGCAATGCGCATTGGTCGCGCCGCATGTGGATGTGCTGCAGATACCGGCCTTTCTCAGCCGGCAGACGGATCTGCTGATTGCGGCGGCGCGCACCGGCAAGGTGGTGAACGTCAAGAAGGGTCAGTTCCTGGCGCCATGGGACATGAAGAATGTCGTCGCCAAGGTCACCGGTTCCGGCAACGCCAACGTGCTGGTCACCGAGCGCGGCGCCTCCTTCGGCTACAACGCACTGGTGTCGGACATGCGAGCGCTGCCGATCATGGCCGAGATCGGCGCGCCGGTGATCTTCGACGCCACCCATTCCGTGCAGCAGCCGGGCGGGCAGGGCGGCTCGACCGGTGGCGAACGACGCTTCGTCGAGACCCTCGCGCGCGCCGCCGTGGCGATCGGCGTTGCCGGCGTGTTCATCGAAACCCACCAGGATCCGGACAACGCCCCCTCCGACGGCCCCAACATGGTGCCCTTGAAGAATCTTCCCACATTGCTGGAAAGGCTGATGGCGTTCGATCGGATCGCCAAGAGGCCGTAGCAGGGCAGCCGAAAATCTGGAACCTTCGCCCGCTCCCCTCATTGTCCACAACGGACAAGCAAATGAGAGGAGCACAACAATGACCACTCCGTCTGGCCACACCGAAGCCATTGCCGCCTCGCGCGTCATCGGCACCTCGGTCTACAACACCGCCGGCGACAGCATCGGCAGCATCGAGGACGTGATGCTCGACAAGATGTCGAACGGGATCATGTTCGCGGTCATCGGCTTCGGCGGCTTCCTCGGCATGGGCGAGAAGTATCACGCCATTCCGTGGGCAAGCCTCGACTATGATGAAAACATGGGCGGCTACGTCGTGCCTTTCACGAAGGAACAGCTCAAGGCGGCACCGGCCTACTCGATCGAGGAATTGACCGGCGCCGACGGTGAAGCGGCCCGCGACGCATCCTTCGAATACTACCAC
Organism: Mesorhizobium sp. WSM3862; assembly: GCF_002294985.1. Lineage (GTDB taxonomy): Bacteria > Pseudomonadota > Alphaproteobacteria > Rhizobiales > Rhizobiaceae > Mesorhizobium. The sequence goes on from NZ_NSGE01000001.1 coordinate 78,792, forward strand.
GTGAAGCCTTACTGGCACTGATCGGCCTGAGCGGCTGCCTCCAGAATCGAGAAGGCCCCCGGGTCCGGGGGCCTTCGAGCGTTGAGGAACCTATTCAGCGGTCCGAAGGGTGGATAGCTCCGTGGAGTTCTGCTGAGGCTTCTGAGTGTCACAGGACGTCAGGAACGCCGCCGCGATCAGGAACAAACTCACGATACCGCTCAACTGGGACATGGCGAAACTCCTCGTGTTTCGCCCCGCGCAAATACGACCATAAATCAGAAGGGTGAGTCGCGCGCATGACTAATGATGACAAAGATTTGCGCTTCGTGAATCTTGTCGCCGGCAATTATTGCGGACCGCCCAATTGCCTTTTGCCGGGCTTTGGCTAAGAGGGGCGCGACGCTTCAATCGATCAATCGGGGACATCGCAATGACCGCCATCATCGACATTGTCGGGCGTGAAATCCTGGACAGCCGTGGAAATCCGACCGTCGAGGTCGACGTGGTGCTGGAAGACGGCTCGATGGGCCGCGCCGCCGTTCCGTCGGGCGCCTCGACCGGCGCGCATGAGGCGGTCGAGCTGCGCGACGGCGGGCCGCGCTATCTCGGCAAGGGAGTCCAGGGCGCCGTCGAGGCCGTGAACGGCGAGTTGTTCGAGGCGATCGGCGGCATGGAAGCCGAGAACCAGATCCATATCGACCAGACGATGATCGAGCTCGACGGCACTCCGAACAAGAGCCGGCTCGGCGCCAACGCCATCCTCGGCGTGTCGCTGGCGGTGGCCAAGGCCGCCGCCGAGGCCGCCGGGCTGCCGCTCTACCGCTATGTCGGCGGCGCCAAGGCGCACATCCTGCCGGTGCCGATGATGAACATCATCAATGGCGGCGCTCATGCCGACAACCCGATCGACTTTCAGGAATTCATGATCCTGCCGGTCGGCGCGCCGACGCTGCGCGACGGCGTGCGTTGGGGCTCCGAAATCTTCCATACGCTGAGGAAGAAGCTGAAGGATGCCGGCCACAACACCAATGTCGGCGACGAGGGCGGTTTCGCCCCCAACCTGAAGAGCGCGCCGTCGGCCCTCGATTTCATCATGGAATCGATCGAGAAGGCCGGCTTCAAGCCGGGCGAGGACGTGGCGCTCGGCCTCGACTGCGCGGCGACCGAGTTCTTCAAGGACGGCAACTACGTCTATGAGGGCGAGAAGAAGACCCGCGATCCGAAGGCGCAGGCCAAATACCTCGCCAAGCTCGCTTCCGATTATCCGATCGTCACCATCGAGGACGGCCTTGCCGAGGACGATTGGGAGGGCTGGAAATACCTGACCGATCTGATCGGCAAGAAGACCCAATTGGTCGGCGACGATCTGTTTGTCACCAACACGGCGCGACTGCGCGACGGTATCCGCATGGGCGTCGCCAACTCGATCCTGGTCAAGGTCAACCAGATCGGCTCGCTCACCGAAACGCTCGACGCGGTCGAGACCGCGCACAAGGCCGGCTACACCGCCGTCATGTCGCACCGCTCGGGCGAGACCGAGGATTCGACCATTGCCGACCTCGCAGTCGCCACCAACTGCGGGCAGATCAAGACCGGCTCGCTGTCGCGCTCAGACCGCATGGCCAAGTACAACCAGCTCATCCGGATCGAGGAAGAGCTCGGCCGGCAGGCGCGCTACGCCGGCAAGTCGGTGGTCAAGGGCTGATCCGGACAAACTGTCTTGGCTGTTGAAAGAGGCGGAGAGGCGGGTTTCCCCGCCTCTTTTTGTTTCGGCAAGTCTCAGTCCAGCCAACCGTAACCGTCCATTAAGCACAATCGGGCGAAAAAAGACTCGAACAGCCGCTTGCGCTCGCGGCCGAAAGGGGTCGGGTCATGTGGACACGTCAGCACAAGCAGAGAAACACCGGCAAGCTGATCGTTCCGTCGCTCTGCGTGCTGTTTCTCGCCTATTTCGGCTTCCATGCCTATCACGGTGAGTTCGGCATCTACTCCAAATATCGGCTGCAGGCCCAGGCGGCCGAACTCCAGACTCAGCTCGACGCAGTCAAGGCGCGCCGGATCGACTTCGAACGTCGTGTCCAGCTCATGCATGAAGGCACGCTGGAAAAGGACATGCTTGACGAGCAGGCCCGAAAGGCGCTCAATCTGTCCCATCGGGACGAAATCACCATCATGCTGCCGGCTTCGGCAAAATAACCGAATTTCGGTTAATCAAACTTATTTGCAATGATTCTAATCGCTTAGGATGCATGTCAGCCATGCATTTTTCAGCATGGCGCATTGCATTCTTGCGTGTTAGCCTCGCTCAAATCGGTGGGGAGACGGGTCGCTCTCCCTTGAATGTCCGCGAAGAGACGCCAACAGGGAGTGATGTATGGCCACCGCCGCCAGAAAAGCGCCTGCCAAGTCCAAATCCAGATCCGACGGCAAATCGTCGGCCCTTTCCACCCCCAAGCCAGCCGACTTCACCAAAGAAGAAGAGCTCTCCGCCTACCGGCACATGCTGCTCATTCGCCGCTTCGAGGAGAAGGCGGGCCAGCTTTACGGCATGGGCTTTATCGGCGGCTTCTGCCACCTCTATATCGGCCAGGAGGCCGTCGTTACCGGCATGAAGATGGCGCTGATCGAGGGCGACCAGATGATCACCGCCTATCGCGACCATGGCCACATGCTGGCGATGGATCTGTCGCCGCGCGGCGTGATGGCCGAGCTCACCGGGCGCCGTGGCGGCCTGTCGAAAGGCAAGGGCGGCTCGATGCACATGTTCTCCAAGGAGAAGCATTTCTATGGCGGCCACGGCATCGTGGGCGCGCAGGTGTCGCTGGGCACAGGCCTGGCCTTCGCCAACCGCTACCGCGACAACAAGAATGTCTCGCTGACCTATTTCGGGGACGGCGCCGCCAACCAGGGCCAGGTCTATGAAAGCTTCAACATGGCCTCGCTGTGGAAGCTGCCGGTAATCTACATCATCGAGAACAATCGCTACGCCATGGGCACATCGGTGTCGCGCTCATCCGCCGAGACCGACTTCTCCAACCGCGGCGCTTCCTTCAAGATTCCCGGCATCCAGGTCGACGGCATGGACGTTCGCGCGGTCAAGGCAGCCGGCGACGTCGCCGCCGAATGGTGCCGCGGCGGCAACGGCCCGCTGATCCTCGAGATGCAGACCTATCGCTATCGCGGGCATTCGATGTCCGACCCGGCGAAGTATCGCTCCAAGGAAGAAGTGCAGAAGATGCGCTCGGAGCACGACCCGATCGAACAGGTCAAGGCGCGCCTGATAGATAAGAAGTGGGCGAGCGAAGACGATCTCAAGGCCGTCGACAAGGAGGTCCGCGACATCGTCGCCGACGCCGCCGAATTTGCCCAGCACGACGCCGAGCCGGATCCGTCCGAGCTCTGGACCGACATCGTACTCTAAGGAGGGCACGGACATGCCGATCGAAATTCTCATGCCCGCTCTCTCGCCGACGATGGAAGAGGGCAATCTTTCCAAGTGGTTGAAGAACGAAGGCGACAAGGTCGTCGCCGGCGACGTCATCGCCGAGATCGAGACCGACAAGGCGACGATGGAAGTCGAAGCCGTCGATGAAGGCACGCTCGCCAAGATCGTTGTTCCGGCCGGCACCGAAGGCGTCAAGGTCAACGCGTTGATCGCCGTGCTTGCGGTCGACGGTGAAGACGTCGACAAGGCCGGCGAAGGCATCGGCGAAGAAGAGCCCAAGGCTGAAGCGGCCGCGCCGGCACCGGCGCCCGCCGCGGCCAAAAGCGAGGCGGCTGCGCCTGTCGCCGCCGCGCCGAAGGCGGAAGTCGCGGCCGATCCGGACATCCCTGCCGGCACCGAAATGGTCTCGACCACGGTGCGCGAGGCGCTGCGTGACGCGATGGCCGAGGAAATGCGCCGCGACGGCGACGTCTTCGTCATGGGCGAGGAAGTTGCCGAATACCAAGGCGCCTACAAGATCACACAAGGCCTGCTGCAGGAATTCGGCCCGCGCCGCGTCGTCGACACCCCGATCACCGAGCACGGCTTTGCCGGCGTCGGCGTCGGCGCAGCCATGGCAGGCCTGAAGCCGATCGTCGAGTTCATGACCTTCAACTTCGCCATGCAGGCGATCGACCAGATCATCAATTCGGCCGCCAAGACGCTCTATATGTCCGGCGGCCAGATGGGCGCACCGATCGTCTTCCGCGGCCCGAACGGTGCGGCCGCCCGCGTCGCCGCCCAGCACTCGCAGTGCTACGCCGCCTGGTACAGCCACATCCCCGGGCTGAAGGTGGTGATGCCCTACACGGCAGCCGACGCCAAGGGCTTGCTCAAAGCCGCGATCCGCGATCCGAACCCGGTCATCTTCCTCGAGAACGAAATCCTCTACGGCCAGTCCTTCGACGTGCCGAAGCTCGACGATTTCGTGCTGCCGATCGGCAAGGCGCGCATCCACAAGCAGGGCAAGGACGTCACCATCGTCTCCTTCGGCATCGGCATGACCTATGCGGTCAAGGCCGAGGCCGAACTGCGCGGCATGGGCATTGATGCCGAAATCATCGATTTGAGAACCGTCCGTCCGCTCGACTTCGATACCATCATCGCTTCAGTCAAGAAGACCAACCGGCTGGTCGTGGTGGAGGAAGGCTTCCCGCAGAGCTCGGTCGGTGATCACATCGCCAGCCAGGTGTCGCAGCGCGCCTTCGACTTCCTCGATGCGCCGGTCATCACCATCGCCGGCAAGGACGTGCCGATGCCTTACGCGGCGAACCTCGAAAAGCTGGCGTTGCCCAATGTCGGCGAGGTCGTCGAGGCGGTCAAAGCCGTCACCTATCGCTGAGCCGGTCGGGAGGACAACATGCCAATCAACATCACCATGCCGGCTCTCTCGCCCACGATGGAAGAGGGCAATCTCGCCAAGTGGCTGGTCAAGGAAGGCGATCATGTTGCGCCCGGTGACGTGATCGCGGAGATCGAGACCGACAAGGCGACGATGGAAGTCGAAGCGGTCGATGAGGGCACAGTCGCCAAGCTCGTCGTTCCGGCAGGCACCGAAGGCGTCAAGGTCAATGCGGTGATCGCCATTCTGGCAGGCGAAGGCGAGGACGCCGGTGCTGCCGCAAAGAGCGATGGCGGTGCGGCGCCCAAGGCGGAGGCTCCGAAAGCAGACCCTGCGAAGGCCGAGGCGCCCAAGGAAGCGCCGAAGCCGGCGGCCGCGCCGGCGAAGGCCGAGCCTGCACCGGTCGCCAACGGCCACGCCGGCGGCGAGCGCGTGTTCGCCTCCCCGCTTGCCCGCCGCATCGCCAAGGATGCCGGTGTCGACGTGAAGGGGCTTAGTGGCTCCGGTCCGCATGGCCGCGTGGTGAAGGCCGATGTCGAGGCGGCGATCGCTTCCGGCGGCGCCAAGGCTGCGCCTGCCGGCAAGGCTCCTGCCGGTGCGCCCGCAGGCGCTCCTGCCCCGGCGCCGAAGCCGATGTCGGACGATCAGGTGCTGAAGCTGTTCGCGGAAGGCTCTTACGAACTCGTTCCGCACGACAATATGCGCAAGACCATTGCGCGCCGGCTGGTCGAGGCCAAGAGCACCATTCCGCATTTCTATCTGACGCTCGACTGCGAGCTCGATGCGCTGCTCGCGCTGCGCACGCAGCTCAACGCCGCGGCCCCAATGCGGAAAACCGAGAAGGGCGAGGTCCCGGCCTACAAGCTCTCGGTCAATGACATGGTGATCAAGGCGATGGCGATGGCGCTGATGGCGGTGCCGGACGCCAACGCCTCCTGGACCGACAACGCCATGGTCAAGCACAAGCATGCCGATGTCGGCGTCGCCGTCTCGATCCCCGGCGGCCTGATCACGCCGATCATCCGCCACGCAGACGAAAAGACGCTGTCCGTCATCTCCAATGAGATGAAAGATCTGGCAAGCCGTGCCCGCAGCCGCAAGCTGAAGCCCGAGGAATACCAGGGCGGCACCACGGCCGTGTCCAATCTCGGCATGTTCGGCGTCAAGGATTTTGCCGCCGTGATCAACCCGCCGCACGCCACGATCCTTGCGGTCGGCGCCGGCGAGGAGCGCGCCATCGTGAAGAAAGGCGAGATCAAGATCGCGACCATGATGTCGGTGACGCTGTCGACCGATCACCGCGCCGTCGACGGCGCGCTCGGTGCGGAGCTGCTCGGCGCCTTCAAGCGCATGATCGAAAACCCGATGGGCATGCTGGTGTAGGAAGGGAAAAAGGCGGTGCGGAATTTCTTCACCAGCCTTTTCGCCTTCATTCTTTCCGGTCTGGCCGGCGTACTTGTCGTTCAAGAGCTGGCGGTCATCACCGGCGCGACAGAGGAATGCATTCTGGTCTTCGCGGCCACGGTGATGATCGTCGTTGTGGTCACGGTCGCCTTCTTCCTCGTTCAATTCCGAGGCAAGCCGGTGCGGGCGCTCGGCGGGATGCTGTGGCTGCTGCTTGCGCTTTTCTGTCTCGGGCTGCTGGCGCTGGTGGGCTGCACGTTTTCGGTGCCGGCCGAGAGCCGGGCGACCGCAGATGACCTTTCGATCGTTGCCGGGCTGATCCTGCCGGGCGTAGCGGCGATCATCGTGCAATGGCTGTTCGTGCGCTGGCGGCTCAAGCGCTCGGCGGCGGGGTTCGGCAGGGGTGGGGCAAGCGCATGAAGACTATTCTCTGTTACGGCGACTCGCTGACCTGGGGCTACGACGCTGGCAGCCTCGGGCGCCATGCGCTGGGGGACCGCTGGCCCAGCGTGCTCAAGACGGCGCTGGGCGACGGCATCGAGGTCATCGCCGAAGGGCTGAACGGCCGCACCACCGCCTTTGACGATCACCTCGCCGGTGCCGACCGCAACGGCGCGAGAACGCTGCCGACGATCCTTACGACGCACGCGCCGCTCGACCTGATCATCATCATGCTGGGCGCCAACGACATGAAGCCGTGGATCCACGGCAATCCCGTAGCCGCAAAGCAGGGCATGCAGCGCCTGATCGATATCGTGCGCGGCCACGACTATCCGTTCGACTGGCCGGCTCCGCAGATTCTCATTGTCGCGCCGCCCGCGGTGACGCGCACCGAGAATGCCGAATTCAAGGAAATGTTCGCCGGCGGCGATGACGCCTCGAAGCGGCTGGCGCCGCAGTACTCTTCGCTTGCCGACGAGGCCGGCTGCGGCTTCTTCGACGCCGGCACCGTGGCGACGACCACGCCGCTCGACGGTGTCCATCTCGATGAGGAAAACACGCGGCGGATCGGTCAGGCACTGGCCCCCCTCGTGCGTGTGATGCTTTCATTCTAACCCCAAGAAAAATCAGGGAGAAACCCGTGGCTGAGAACTACGACGTCATCATCATCGGCTCAGGCCCCGGCGGCTATGTCACCGCGGTGCGTTCCGCCCAGCTCGGCTTCAAGACGGCGATCGTCGAGCGCGAGCATCTCGGCGGTATCTGCCTCAACTGGGGTTGCATCCCGACCAAGGCGCTTCTGCGCTCGGCGGAGATCATGCATTATTCGGACCATCTCAAGGATTACGGCCTGAAGCTCGACGGCAAGGTCAGCCCCGACACCGCTGCCGTCGTCGACCGCTCGCGAAAGGTTTCGCTCAGGCTGAATGGCGGCGTCGCCTTCCTGATGAAGAAGAACAAGGTCGACGTCATTTGGGGTGAGGCGAAACTCTCAAAGCCGGGTGAGATCGTCGTCTCCAAGACCGCCAAGAAGCCGATGGAGCCGCAGCCGCCGGTGCCGAAAGGCGTCAAGGTCGAGGGAACCTATACCGCCAAACACATTATCCTGGCGACCGGCGCCAGGCCGCGTGCGCTGCCGGGCATCGAGCCGGACGGCAAGCTGATCTGGACCTATTTCGAGGCAATGGTGCCGAAGGAGATGCCGAAGTCGCTGCTGGTGATGGGCTCGGGCGCCATCGGCATCGAGTTCGCTTCCTTCTACCGCACCATGGGCGCCGAGGTGACGGTTGTAGAGCTGCTGCCGGCGGTGATGCCGGTCGAGGATGCCGAGGTCTCGAAATTCGCGCAGAAACAGTTCGAGAAGCAAGGCATGAAGATCCTGCTCGAGGCCAAGGTGACCAAGGTCGAGAAATCTGCCAACTCGGTCACCGCGCATGTCGAGATGAAGGACGGCAAGGTCGAGAAGATCACCGCCGACCGCATGATCTCGGCCGTCGGCGTGCAAGGCAATATCGAGGGCCTCGGCCTCGAGGCGCTTGGCGTCAAGACGGATCGCGGCTGTGTCGCGGTCGACGGCTACGGCAGGACGAACGTGCCCGGCATCTATGCCATCGGCGATGTGGCCGGGCCGCCGATGCTCGCCCACAAGGCCGAGCACGAGGGCGTGATCTGCGTCGAGAAGATCGCCAATATCCCGGGCGTGCACGCCATCGACAAGCTGAAGATCCCGGGCTGCACCTATTGCAGCCCGCAGGTCGCCTCGGTCGGCCTGACCGAAGCCAAGGCCAAGGCCGAGGGCAAGGACATCCGCGTCGGTCGCTTCCAGTTCGGCGCCAACGGCAAAGCCATCGCGCTCGGCGAGGACCAGGGCTTCATCAAGACCATCTTCGACAAGAAGACCGGGCAGCTGCTGGGCGCGCATATGATCGGCGCCGAGGTGACCGAGCTCATCCAGGGTTTCGTCGTGGCGATGAACTTGGAGACCACAGAGGAAGAGCTGATGCACACGATCTTCCCGCATCCGACCCTGTCGGAGATGATGAAGGAAAGCGTGCTCGACGCCTATGGCCGCGCTTTGAACGCATGATAGACTGCTTGCGCGAGACTCAGACGCGGCAGCCGGAGGATTCTGAGGGCAAAGCAGTTCGTATCCGGATGCATTTTCACCTGATCAAGGAGGAATTGGCATATGGACGTGAATGGCGTGGGCTGGATAGCAGCCATCATCATTGGAGGCTTGGCCGGATGGCTCGCCGAAATGGTCATGAAGAGCAACACCGGCATCCTCATGAACATCATTTTGGGTATCGTCGGCGCGATCGTTCTCAATGCGATCTTACAGGCTCTCAACATCCAGTCCTTCGGCGCCGGCTGGTTCGCGTATTTGATCACCGGTTTCATCGGCGCCTGCCTGCTGATCTTTGTCGGCCGGCTGGTACGGCGCTGAGCCCCAGCGAAGTCCGTTATGCGAAAATGGCCGTGGCGGCATGCGCCGGCGTGGCCTTTTTCTTTATTCCGAAAAGTCCTAGATGACGCAGACAGGCGGCCGCGATGCGGGCGGCCGCGAAGGGTTCGAAATGGTCACTGTTCTCGACACGATCGCCAATGCGCCGCGCCCGCGGCATCCCGAAAAGGCGCACAGGCCGGACCAGGAAGTGCTGCGCAAGCCGGACTGGATCCGCGTCAAGGCGCCGGTTTCGAAGGGTTACGCCGAGACGCGCGAGATCGTGAAGTCGCACAAGCTGGTGACGGTGTGCGAGGAGGCCGGATGCCCGAACATCGGTGAATGCTGGGACAAGAAGCACGCCACCTTCATGATCATGGGCGAGATCTGCACGCGCGCCTGCGCCTTCTGCAATGTCGCCACCGGCATCCCGACCGCCCTCGACGCGGATGAGCCGGCGCGTGTCGCCCATGCGGTCAAGCAGATGGGCCTCAGCCACGTCGTCATCACCTCTGTCGACCGCGACGACCTCGACGACGGCGGCGCGCAGCATTTCGCCGACGTCATCCACGCCATCCGCGCCGCCGCGCCTTCAACGACGATCGAGATCCTGACGCCCGACTTCCTGCGCAAGGACGGCGCACTTGAGATCGTCGTTGCGGCCAAGCCCGACGTCTTCAACCACAATCTGGAAACCGTGCCGTCGAATTACCTGACGGTGCGGCCGGGCGCCCGCTACTTCCACTCGATCCGGCTGCTGCAGCGCGTGAAAGAACTCGATCCGTCGATCTTCACCAAGTCCGGCATCATGGTCGGCCTCGGCGAGGAGCGGAACGAAGTGCTGCAGCTCATGGATGACCTGCGTTCGGCAAATGTCGACTTCATGACCATCGGCCAATACCTGCAGCCTTCGAAGAAGCACCATCCGGTGATCCGCTTCATCACGCCGGACGAGTTCAAGTCCTTTGAGACGATCGGCAAGACGAAGGGCTTCCTGCTGGTCGCTTCGAGCCCGCTGACGCGCTCCTCGCATCATGCCGGCGAGGATTTCGCCAGGCTGCGCGCGGCGCGCGAGGCGCAGCTCAAGAAAGCCAGCTGACGCTTTCATGCCGAAATTCGAAGCCACCCGCCGCGTCGCCTACACGCCGGAACAGATGTTTGCGCTGGTGGCGGATATCGAGACCTATCCGCAATTTCTGCCGCTCTGCGAGGCGCTGACGGTGCGCTCGCGCAAGGAGCGCGACGGCCGCACCATCCTCGTCGCCGACATGAGCATCGGCTACAAGGCGATCCGCGAAACCTTTACGACCCAGGTGCTGCTCAAGCCCGACGAGAACGCCATCGACGTCAAATACATCGACGGCCCGTTCAAATATCTCAGCAACATCTGGCGCTTCGATCCGGCCGATGGCGGCTGCGAAGTGCATTTCTTCATCGACTACGAATTCAAGAGCCGCATTCTCGGCGCGCTGATGGGCACGATGTTCGATCGCGCCTTCCGCATGTTTTCCGAAGCATTCGAGAAGCGAGCGAACGTGATCTACGGCGCAGCGCAAGGCACGCCTGATCCGCGGATAACCTAGGCCAGCGCTCGCAGGCCGAGCTGCAGCGCGTGCCGGACCGTCTCGTGGCGGATGAATTCCCGCCCCTTATGACCAAACAGCTGGCACTCGACGACGACCGGCTGGCCGGCAAATGCTATCCCGAACCAGACGAGACCCACCGGCTTTTCCGACGAGCCGCCGCTCGGGCCGGCAATTCCGGTGACCGCAAGGGAGAGGCTCGCGCGCGAATGCGTCAGCGCGCCCGCCGCCATCTCCCTGACCGTCTCACCCGAGACCGCGCCATGCGCCTCAAGCGTTGCCGCGGAGACGCCGAGCATCTCCATCTTGGCTTCGTTGGAATAGGTGATGAAGCCGCGATCGACCACGGCGGAAGAGCCGGCAATGTCGGTCAATGCTGCAATGATCAGACCGCCGGTGCAGCTCTCGGCCGTAGCCAGCATGATGCCGCGCTGCTGACAAGCCTGGAGCAGGGCGTTGGCTAATTCCGCGTTGCTCATGCCGGCACGTCTCCCGGATAGACGACGCTGGCCGTCGCGATCGCCGCAATGCCTTCGCCGCGCCCGACAAAGCCGAGCTTCTCGTTGGTCGTCGCTTTGATCGAAATGCGTTCCGGCGCAATGCCGAGCATCGCCGCCAGCGCCGCCGTCATCGCCTCGCGATGCGGCCCCACCCGCGGCGCCTCGCAAATCAGCGTGATATCGGCATTGGCGATGCGCCCGCCGTGCTCGCGCACCAGCTTCGCGGCATGCTCGACGAAGATCTTCGAGGCAGCGCCCTTCCATTGCCGGTCCGATGGCGGAAAATGCGTGCCGATGTCGCCGGCGCCGCAGGTGGCGAGCAACGCATCGGTGAGCGCATGAAGCCCGACATCGGCGTCCGAATGACCGGAGAGTTTCCGGTCATAGGGGATAGTGACCCCGCACAGAGTGACGTGGTCGCCCGCTTCGAACGCGTGCACATCATAGCCATTGCCGGTGCGGATGTCCGGAAAGCGCGGCAGCGCATTTGAGAGCCGCTGGTCGGCCATCGCGATATCCCTTGCCCAGGTGAGCTTGATGTTGTCCGGCGAGCCCTGGACGATCTTGACCGGAATATGCGCCCATTCGGCGATCGCCGCGTCGTCGGTGAACTCGCTTTTGCCGAGATGATGCGCCTTCTCGTGCGCCGCCAGCAACGGCCAGAACGGGAAGCCTTGCGGTGTCTGCGCCGCGTGCAGGCCGGCCCTCGACACCGTCTCCTCGATCATGCCCTCGGCCGATTCCCGCTTGAGCGTGTCGGCGACGGGCAGCGCCGGCAGGGCTCCCTGGCGCTTGCCGATGGCCTCGATGGTTCGGTCGATGAGCCCATGATCGACAAACGGGCGCACCGCATCATGCACCAGCACCTTTGCCGGCGCCTGCTCCCTCAGCGCCAAAAGTCCCAGCCGGACGGAAGCCTGGCGGGACGGACCGCCCATGACGATGAGCGTGCGCGTAGCATTAGCTCCCGCCGCGCGCTCGAACAGCTCGCGGTCGTCGGCGTGGATCGCCACCACCACTGGCCCGACGGCTGGATGTGACAGGAATCTTTCCAGCGTATGCGCAATGACGGCGCGTCCGCCGATGCGCTGATACTGCTTCGGCCCCTCGGCCTGTCCGGCACGGGCGCCGCGGCCGGCGGCGACAATGACCACGCCGACCTTGCCGTCCGGTTTTTCACTTGTGTCAGTCATGGCGAGAGGCTTAGTCGCGGCTCGCAGGGAAGGCCAGCATTTTCCAAAATGCGCCTTAATGTGACGTCATTGCGCGTTGCACAATGGCTTGCATCTGGCTACACAATGTGCAGCAATCGAATATGCTTGGTTTTTGTGCATGCCTGAATTGACCACATTGGCTTCGCCGCTCGACGTCGGCGGCGTAAGGATACGCAACCGCGTGTTCCTGGCGCCGATGTCCGGCATAACCGACGAGCCGTTCCGTCAGCGTGCGCATGCGCATGGTGCCGGGCTGGTCGTGTCGGAAATGGTGGCGAGCGGCGAACTGGCCAAGGGCAGGGCCGGCTGCGATCTGCGCATCCGCCATTCCGGGCTGCCCGTCCATATGGTGCAGCTTGCTGGCCGCGAGGCAGCGCACATGGCCGAGGGCGCGCGAATCGCGGCGGGCGAGGGCGCCGACATCCTCGACATCAACATGGGCTGCCCGGCAAAGAAGGTGACGGGCGGCTATGCCGGCTCGGCGCTGATGCGCGATCTCGATCACGCGCTCTCGCTGATCGAGGCGGTGGTCGGTGCGGTCTCGGTGCCGGTGACGGTCAAGATGCGGCTCGGCTGGGACGAAAGCGCGCTCAACGCGCCGATGTTGGCGCGCCGCGCCGAGCTGGCCGGCGTGCGCATGGTGACCGTCCACGGCCGCACGCGCTGCCAGTTCTATCAGGGTAAGGCCGATTGGCGCGCCATTGCGCGCGTCAAGGAAGCGGTCTCGATCCCGGTGGTGGCCAATGGCGATGTCGGCTCGCCGGAAGAGGCTGCGACGATCCTGGATCAATCAGGCGCCGACGCGGTGATGATCGGCCGTGCCCATTACGGCGCGCCGTGGACCGCCGGCAGCATCGCGGCAGCCGCCGCTGGCATGTCTGCAACCGATATTCCCCAAACGCCCCAGACGCTCGCCGACTACGTGGTTGCGCATTACGAGGACATGCTCTCGCTCTACGGCGTCGAAAGCGGGCTTCGCCAGGCGCGCAAGCATCTCGGCTGGTATCTGGACAGCCACGCGACTGGTGTTTCGGCGGAACGGCGCAAGCATATCCTCACTTCCGTCGAGCCGGCTGAAGTGATCGCCGGGCTGCGTCAAGCCTTCACCGAAAGCGCGGCATCGCCAGAACTGCGGAGCGCGGCATGAATACGAACCTCCCACAGCCGGCCGACACCGCGGATGCCGCCAATATCGTGCTGAACACCATCCGCCGCCCGGTGATCATGGTCGATGCCGACGGCTTCATCACCTTCGCCAACGCGGATGCAGAGGATTTCTTCCGCTCCAGCGCGACCATGCTGGCGCGCAACACGCTGTCCAAGCTGGTCCCGTTCGGCAGTCCGCTGCTGACCTTGGTCGGCCAGGTGCGCGAGCGCCGCGCGCCGGTCAACGAATACCGCGTCGACGTCTCTTCGCCGCGCCTCGGCATCGAGAAGGTGGTCGACCTCTATGTCGCCCCGGTGCCGGAGTTTCCCGGATCGGTGGTGGTGATGTTCCAGGAACGGTCGATGGCCGACAAGATCGATCGCCAGATGACGCATCGGGGTGCCGCCCGTTCTGTCACCGGCCTGGCGGCCATGCTTGCGCATGAGATCAAGAACCCGCTCTCCGGCATCCGCGGCGCGGCGCAACTGCTCGAGCTCTCGGCCTCCGACGAGGACCGTGCGCTCACCCGGTTGATCACCGACGAGACCGACCGCATCGTGTCGCTGGTCGACCGCATGGAAGTGTTTTCCGACGAGCGGCCGATCGAGCGCTTTCCCGTCAACATCCATGTCGTTCTGGATCATGTGAAAGCGATCGCCAAGAACGGATTTGCGAAAAAAATCAAGATCTTGGAGGAATATGATCCATCACTTCCTCCAGTCTATGCCAACCGTGACCAGCTGATCCAGGTGTTCCTCAACTTGGTCAAGAACGCCGCGGAGGCGATCGGCGCCGACCCGCAGGGCGAGATCGTGCTGTCGACGGCTTTCCGGCCCGGCATCCGCGTTTCCGTGCCGGGAACGCAAGACCGCGTCTCGCTGCCGCTGGAATTCTGCGTGCACGACAACGGCCCCGGTGTTTCAGAGGACATCCTGCCGATCCTCTTCGATCCGTTCATCACCACCAAACCGAACGGCTCGGGCCTCGGGCTGGCCCTGGTCGCCAAGATTGTCGGCGAGCATGGCGGCATCATCGAATGCGATTCGACGCAGCGTGGAACCACTTTCCGCGTCTTGATGCCGGCCTGGAAGGACACTTTGCCCAACGCCGGCGACGAAGCTGAAGGAGACCGCAAATGACCGTTCGCGGCAATATCCTCGTCGCCGACGACGATGCGGCGATCCGCACCGTGCTCAACCAAGCGCTGTCGCGCGTCGGCCATGAGGTGCGCGTGACCTCGAACGCCTCGACGCTGTGGCGCTGGGTGGCTGCCGGCGAGGGCGACCTCGTCATTACCGATGTGGTGATGCCGGACGAGAACGCCTTCGACATGCTGCCCCGCATCAAGAAGGCGCGGCCCGAGCTGCCGGTCATCGTCATGAGCGCGCAGAACACTTTTATGACCGCCATCCGCGCCTCCGAGACCGGCGCCTACGAGTATCTGCCGAAGCCGTTCGATTTGACCGAGCTGCTCAACATCGTCAACCGCGCGCTTGCCGAGCCGAAGCGGCCGAAGCTGGATTCCCGCGCCGACGACCAGCCGGAGACGATGCCGCTGGTCGGCCGCTCGGCGGCCATGCAGGACATCTACCGCATGCTGGCCCGCATGATGCAGACCGACCTGACGGTGATGATCAGCGGCGAATCCGGCACCGGCAAGGAGCTGGTAGCGCGCGCGCTGCACGAATACGGCCGCCGCCGCGGCGGGCCTTTCGTGGCCATCAACATGGCCGCGATCCCGCGCGACCTGATCGAATCGGAACTGTTCGGCCATGAGAAGGGCGCCTTCACCGGCGCGCAGAACCGCTCCACCGGCCGCTTCGAGCAGGCCGAAGGCGGCACGCTGTTCCTCGACGAGATCGGCGACATGCCTATGGAGGCGCAGACGCGCCTGCTGCGCGTGCTTCAGCAGGGCGAATACACGACCGTCGGCGGCCGCACGCCGATCAAGACCGACGTGCGCATCGTCGCCGCCACCAACAAGGATTTGCGGACCCTGATCAACCAGGGTCTGTTCCGCGAGGACCTGTTCTACCGCCTGAATGTCGTGCCGCTGCGACTTCCGGCGTTGCGAGAGCGTTCTGAAGACGTGCCTGACCTTGTCCGGCATTTCTTCAAGCAGGGCGCCAGCGAAGGCCTGCAGACCAAGCGCATTTCCTCCGGTGGCATCGAGCTGATGAAGCGCTATCCCTGGCCCGGCAATGTGCGCGAGCTGGAAAATCTGGTGCGCAGGCTCGCCGCGCTCTATTCGCAGGACGAGATTTCGGCCGAGATCATCGAGGCCGAACTGAAGACCGGCGAAAGGTCGGTCGTGCCGGACGGCGGCGCGCTGATCCCCGACGACCTGTCGATTGGCCAGGCGGTCGAGCATTTCCTGCAGCGCTATTTCGCGTCGTTCGCCGGTGACCTGCCGCCCTCCGGGCTCTACCAACGCATCCTCGCCGAGGTCGAATATCCGCTGGTGCTGGCTTCGATGACCGCCACGCGCGGCAACCAGATCAAGGCGGCCGAGCTTCTGGGCCTCAACCGCAACACGCTGCGCAAAAAGATCCGCGAGCTTGGCGTCAACGTCTACAAGGCCGCCAGGCAGCCCTGACTTTGCCTTCACTTTTGGGGATTAAGTCGGGGAAAGATTTCCGTCCCGGCCACACTTGTTGCATAATCGCCACAATGCGTTGCATACATCCGACGCAATGACCGACTCTAGACGGCGATATGGCTGCTGAGGCTCCGATACTGAACCAACCGCTTTTCAGCCGGGCCGGCGTTCGCGACGGTCGCCGGCTGCTGGCGCTGCCCGGCGTGGTGGCGATCGTCGGCGCCATGATCACCGCAGCGATCTCGTTTGCGATCCTTGTCGGTGCGACCCCGATCGCGCCGAATGCAAACGCGACCTGGGCGCTGATCGCGCTCAACGCCGTCTTCGTCCTGTTCCTGATCGCTCTGATCAGCCGCGAGATCCGCCGCATCGTCATGGCGCGCAGGCATGGCCGTGCAGCATCGCGGCTGCATGTGCGCATCGTCGCCATGTTCGCGCTGGTCGCCGCCATCCCGGCGATCATGGTCGCGATCATCGCCTCGATCACGCTCGATATCGGCCTCGACCGCTGGTTCGAGATCCGCACCAAAACGATCGTCAATTCGTCGCTGTCGATCGCCGATGCCTATGTCCAGGAAAATGCGCGCAACCTGCAGGGCACGACCCTGTCGATGGCCTACGACCTCGACGCCTCGCGCACGCTCTACGGGCTCGACCGCACCGGCTTCCTCGATCTCATGAACAAGGAGGCCGTTGGCCGCGGACTGGCGCATGCGGCGCTGATCAAGCCTGACGGCTCTTTCGTCATGAGCGCCAAGACCGACGCCGACTTCGCCATGCCTGAGCCGCCCCCTGGCGCGGTCAACACGGCCGCCGACGGCAAGCCGGTGCTGATCGAGCCGCGCACCCGCAACATCATGGGCGCCATCGTCAAGTTGCGCGAGATCGAAGGTCTTTATCTCTACACGATCCGGCTCGTCGACCCGGACGTTATCAAGGCGCGGCAGATCGTTCGGTCGAACACCGACGAGTATCGCGGACTGGAAGAGAACCGTCGCACTTCGCAAGTCGCGTTCGCGCTGCCCTATCTGTCGCTGACCCTGATCGTCATCCTGTCGGCGATCTGGACCGGCATCGCCGTGGCCGATCGCATTGTCCGGCCGATCCGCCAGCTGATCGGCGCGGCCGACGAGGTGGCGACCGGCAATCTCGACGTCGCCGTGCCCGTGCGTCAATCGGACGGCGACGTCGCTTCGCTCGGCGAGACCTTCAACAACATGATCCTCGAGCTCAAATCGCAGCGCAACGAGCTGCTGTCGGCCAAAGACCTGATCGACGAGCGGCGGCGGTTCTCGGAGGCGGTGCTGGCCGGCGTGACCGCAGGCGTCATCGGCGTCGATCCCTACGGCGTCATCACCATCGCCAATCGCTCGGCCGAAACGATGCTGGCGATCTCGGCGAGTGCCGCGCTCGGACAGAACCTCTCCGCCATCCTGCCGCATGTCGGTCGCGTCTTCGAGATCGGGCGCCAATCCGGCAAGCCGGTCTATCGCGAGCAGGTGACCTTCTTCCGCGCCGGCATGGAACGGACTTTCAATGTCCAGGTCACCGTCGAGGCCGGAGACGACGGCTCGGAAGAAAAATCCTATGTCGTCACCATCGACGACATTACCGATCTCGTGCAGGCGCAGCGGTCTTCGGCCTGGGCCGATGTGGCGCGGCGCATTGCCCATGAGATCAAGAATCCCCTGACGCCCATCCAGCTCTCGGCCGAGCGCATCAGGCGCCGTTACGGCAAGGTCATCACCGAGGACCGCGAAGTCTTCGATCAGTGCACCGACACCATCATCCGTCAGGTTGAGGACATCGGCCGCATGGTCGACGAATTCTCGGCCTTCGCCCGCATGCCGAAGCCGGAGATGAAGGTGATAGACCTGCGCGAGTCGCTGCGCGAAGCTTCGTTCCTGGTGGAAGTCAGCCGCTCCGACATTGCTTTCCAGCGTGATTTCGGCAACGAGCCGCTCAAGGGAACGTTCGACAGCCGCCTGATGGCGCAGGCCTTCGGCAACGTCATCAAAAACGCCGCCGAGGCCATCGACGGACTTGATGCGCAAGACCGTTCCGACGGCACAATCCGGATTCAAGCCGGGCGCCAAGATGGCGCCATAAGAATCGATGTTATCGACAACGGCAAAGGGCTGCCGCGCGAGAATCGGCAGAGACTGCTCGAGCCCTACATGACGACGCGCGAAAAAGGCACCGGCCTTGGCCTCGCTATCGTCAAGAAGATCGTGGAGGACCATGGCGGCCGGCTCGAATTGCACGACGCGCCGCCCGATTTCCACGGCGGCCGGGGCGCGATGATCTCGATCATCTTGCCACCGGCGGCGGTCGTCCCCGCGCCGCCACGCGGCGAAGGCCACGACGAACACGAACGAGAAACTGAAAAGGTCGGTAATGGCGTCTGACATTCTCATCGTCGATGACGAGGAAGACATCCGCGAACTGGTCGCCGGTATCCTGAGCGACGAAGGTCACGAAACCCGCACGGCACACGATGCCGACAGCGCGCTAGCGGCGATTGCCGATCGCGCGCCACGGCTGATTTTCCTCGATATCTGGCTGCAGGGCTCGCGCCTCGACGGTCTGGCGCTGCTCGACGAGATCAAGACGATGCATCCGAACATGCCGGTGGTGATGATCTCCGGCCACGGCAACATCGAAACGGCGGTGTCGGCCATCCGGCGCGGCGCCTATGATTTCATCGAGAAGCCGTTCAAGGCCGACCGTCTCATCCTGATCGCCGAGCGCGCGCTGGAAACTTCCAAATTGCGGCGCGAGGTCTCGGACCTCAAGCTGCGCAGCGGCGAGACCTTCGACCTGATCGGCATGTCGTCAGCGATGAGCCAACTGCGGCAGACCATCGAGCGTGTCGCGCCCACCAACAGCCGCATCATGATCATCGGACCGTCGGGTTCCGGCAAGGAACTGACGGCGCGCGCCATCCACGCGCTGTCGGCGCGCAAGAACGGGCCGTTCGTGACGCTGAGCGCCGCCACCATCACGCCGGAACGCATGGAGATCGAGCTGTTCGGCACCGAATCGAACGGCACCGAACGCAAGGTCGGCGCGCTGGAGGAGGCGCATCGCGGCATCCTCTACATCGACGAGGTCGCCGACATGCCGCGCGAGACGCAGAACAAGATTCTGCGCGTGCTGGTCGAGCAGCAGTTCGAGCGGGTAGGGGGCACAAAGCGGGTCAAGGTCGACGTCCGCATCATCTCCTCCACAGCGCAAAACCTGGAGGCCATGATTGCCGATGGCCGCTTCCGCGAGGACCTTTATCATCGCTTGGCGGTGGTCCCCGTTACTGTGCCGGGTCTCGCCGAACGGCGAGAGGATATTCCGTATCTCGTCGACAATTTCATGAAGCAGATCGCGCGTCAGGCCGGTATCAAGCCGCGCCGCATCGGTGACGACGCGCTGGCCGTGCTGCAGGCGCACAACTGGCCGGGGAACGTGCGCCAGCTGCGCAACAATGTCGAGCGGCTGATGATCCTGGCGCGAGGCGGCGACGTCGACGCGCCGATCACCGCTGACCTTCTTCCCTCCGAGATCGGCGACGTCATGCCGCGCACCCCCAACCAGTCGGACCAGCACATCATGGCGCTGCCGCTGCGCGAGGCGCGCGAGCAATTCGAGAAGGACTATCTGATCGCCCAGATCAACCGCTTCGGCGGCAATATCTCGAAGACGGCCGAGTTCATCGGCATGGAGCGATCAGCCTTGCACCGCAAGCTGAAGTCGCTGGGCGTGTAAAGGCAATCCAGGAAAGTGGGCAGCGCCGGTTGGGCTCGGCGGCTTCGCCGTAGCCTTCCGTCCGGAATTGCCCAAAGCCGGCTGGCCCACGCGATTGTTCATTACGGCAGCGGCGGAATCGCTTAAGAGAGCCGGACATTTCCCTGAGGTAGCCCATGCCGCGCATTGCCTATGTCAACGGGCGCTACGTTGCCCATGCCGACGCCCGCGTCCATATCGAGGATCGCGGCTATCAGTTCGCTGACGGCGTCTATGAGGTCTGCGAGGTGGCGCGCGGCTTTATCGTCGACATGCCGCGCCATCTGGCCCGGCTCAAGCGCTCGCTCAAGGAATTGTCGATCGCATGGCCCGTCTCGGAAGGCGTCCTGCCGATGCTGCTGCGCGAGGTGGTGCGCCGCAACAACGTCGTCAACGGCCTCGTCTATCTCCAGGTGACGCGCGGCGTCGCCAGCCGTGAATTCGTCTTTCCCGCAGTCGGCACCCGCCCGTCCTTGGTTATAACCGCCCGGAAGGCCGACCCCTCTGCTGCCGCCAAGCGGGTTGAGACCGGCATCAAGGTCATCACCGTCCCGGAGAATCGCTGGGACCGCGTCGACATCAAGAGCACCGGCCTGCTTGCCAATGTGCTCGCCAAGCAGAAGGCCAAGGAAGCCGGCGCCCAGGAGGCCTGGTTCGTCGACTCCGACGGCACGGTCAAGGAGGGCGGCTCGTCCAATGCCTGGATCGTCACCCGCGACGGCGTTCTGGTGACGCGGCCGGCCGAACACGGCATCCTGCGCGGCATCACCCGCACGACACTGTTCGACGTCGCCGAAAAGCTCGGTCTGAAGATCGAGGAGCGTGGGTTTTCGATCGCCGAAGCCAAGGCAGCGCGCGAGGCTTTCATCAGTTCCGCGACCACGATCGCCATGCCGGTAGTCGAAATCGACGGCGCGCCGATCGCAAACGGCCACCCCGGTTCCATGACACTTTCGTTGCGGCAGGCATTTTTTGACATTGCGGAAAAAAGTCCAGCCTGATAACCGCAAAGGTGGAATGAACCTCAACTATCTCGTTCTGCTTGTCGTTTAGGCGACAAGAGGGGGTTTGCGCGCTTGACAGGCGCCGCGTAATTTGGCGCATTGGCCTGCAGACCGAAGGGGATCGGCGAAAGACAAAAACAATGGCGGAACGATCGCAAAACCTTCAGGACCTGTTCCTGAATTCAGTTCGCAAGAGCAAAAATCCACTTACCATCTTTCTCATCAACGGTGTGAAGCTGACCGGCGTGGTCACTTCGTTCGACAATTTCTGTGTGTTGTTGCGGCGCGACGGGCATTCCCAGCTCGTCTATAAGCACGCCATTTCCACGATCATGCCGAGCCAGCCGGTTCAGATGTTTGATGGCGAGGAAGGCCAGGGCGCCTGATTGGCACGTGAGCAGGACGCGGACCGCAGAGTTCGCGGGAAACAAGGACATCAACTTGGGCCGGAAGCCAAGGATCCGACCCGGGCCGTTGTCATTGTGCCGGTGCTTGCGCGCCAGCCGCGGGGCGATGAGGATTCGAGCCGCCCGCGCCTGAGCCGCTCGGCGGATGCCCGCCACGACGAGGCGGTCGGGCTCGCCAGCGCCATCGACCTGGACCCGGTCCACACCGCGGTGGTGACGGTCACCGATCCCCGCCCGGCAACGCTGCTCGGCAGCGGCAAGGTGGCGGAATTCGCCGACATCGTGAAGGAACGCAAGGCGGAATTGGTCATCGTCGACCATCCGCTCACGCCGGTGCAGCAGCGCAATCTCGAGAAGGAACTGAACGCCAAGGTGCTCGACCGCACCGGGCTTATCCTTGAGATCTTCGGCGAGCGCGCCAGGACCAAGGAAGGCACCCTGCAGGTCGAGCTGGCGCATCTCAACTATCAGAAGGGTCGGCTGGTGCGCAGTTGGACCCACCTCGAACGGCAGCGCGGCGGCGCGGGTTTCCTGGGCGGTCCCGGCGAAACGCAGATCGAATCCGACCGGCGGATCCTGCAGGACAAGATCACCAAGCTCAAGCATGAGCTGGAAACGGTTCGCCGCACCCGCGACCTGCACCGCGCAAAACGCAAGAAGGTGCCATTTCCGGTAGTTGCGATCGTCGGCTACACCAATGCCGGAAAGTCGACGCTGTTCAACCGGCTGACCGGGGCAGGGGTGCTGGCGGAGGACATGCTGTTCGCCACGCTCGATCCGACGCTGCGCCGCGTGCGCCTGCCGCACGGCACGCCGATCATCCTGTCGGACACGGTCGGCTTCATCTCGGACTTGCCGACTCATCTGGTCGCGGCCTTCCGGGCGACGCTGGAAGAGGTCGTCGAGGCCGATCTCGTGCTGCATCTGCGCGATCTTTCCGATCCGGACACGGCAGCGCAGGCCGAGGATGTCGAGCGCATCCTTGGCGATCTCGGCGTCGATGCCGCGGACACCAGCCGCGTGATCGAGGTGTGGAACAAGATCGACCTGCTCGACGAAGGCAATCGCGAGCGCCTGCTTGCCGAGAGCGCCGGCGGCAAGGCGCCGCCGATCGCGATATCGGCAGCGACCGGCGAGGGGATCGATGCGCTCAAGGCGCTCATCGAGGCCAGAGTGTCGGGCGAGTTGGAAACGATGACGGTGACGTTGAGCCCTGCTGAGCTCGGCCAGGTCGACTGGCTCTATCGCAATGGCGATGTCGTCTCGCGGAGCGACAATGAGGACGGCAGCGTCACCATCTCACTGACGGCCACGCACAGCGCCCGCCAGGAGATCGAGACCCGGCTGAACCGCAGGAACCACGGCTAGACCGCTGCTTATCTTGCGTTTTTGGCCTGCTGCCAGAGGGTTTCCATCTCGTCCAAAGTCGCCTGTTCCAACGACCTCCCGGAAGCCTCCAACTCCCGCTCGACATAATGGAAGCGCGAGCGGAACTTCTCGTTGGTGCCGCTCAGCGCGGCTTCGGCATCAAGTCTCAAATGGCGGCCGAGATTGACGACGGCAAACAGCATGTCGCCGAACTCATCCTTGATGGGTGCCGCGTCGCCCGTGACCAGCGCCTCGCGCAGCTCGCCGATCTCTTCCTCTATCTTGTCGAGGATGGGTGCTGCCTCGCTCCAGTCGAAGCCGACGCGCGCAGCCTTCTCCTGCAGCTTCAACGCGCGGGTCAGCGCAGGGAGCGCAACCGGCACGCTGTCGAGATAGCCCTTGCCGTGATCTTCCGGGTCGAGGCCGCGCGCGATGCGGGCGTTGCGCTTGTCGGCCTTCTCCACCGCCTTGATCTTCTCCCACATGCCCTTGGCCATGCCGGCGCTGCGCGCCTTCTCGTCGCCGAAGACATGCGGGTGACGGCGGATCATCTTGGTGGTGATCGCCTCGACAACGTCGCCGAACGCGAACTCGCCAATCTCCTGCGCCATCTGCGCGTGGTAGACGACCTGCAGCAGAAGGTCGCCCAGTTCCTCTCGCAGATCGTCGAAGTCGCCGCGCGCGATCGCATCCGCCACTTCATAGGCTTCCTCGATCGTGTAGGGGGCGATGGTGGAAAAGTTCTGCTCGATGTCCCAGGGGCAGCCGGTCTTCGGCGCTCTCAGTGCCGCCATGATCTCGATCAGACGGGAGATGTCTTTGGAGGGTTTCATGCAACAAACCCTAGCGCGCGCCGCGGCGGGCAACCAATCCCGCCGGCTGGCAAAAGCCGATTGTCCACAGTTGCGCCGGCGCTCAGTCGAGCACCGAAACGATCGCCTTGGCGAGCTCGTCCATGCCATCCTCAGGCAGACCTGCCACATTGATGCGGCTGTCACCCACCATATAGACGGCGTGCTCGGTGCGCAGCCGCTCAACCTGCGTTTCGGTGAGCCCCAGGCGGGAGAACATGCCGCGATGGCTGGCGACGAAATCGAAGCGATCGGAGTTGGATTGCCGACGCAGCGCCTCGGCGAAGGCGACACGCAGCCTGAGCATGCGCAGCCGCATCTCCTCGAGTTCCGTCTCCCAGACCTTCTTCAGATCGGCGTCTTCCAGCACCATGCGTACGGCCGCAGCGCCATGGTCCGGCGGCATCGAATACAGCGCTCGCGCCGCTGCCAGCATCTGGCTCATCGCCACGTCGGCCTGTGCGCCGTCCTTGGCCATGATCATGGCGGCACCAACGCGGTCGCGATAGACGGCGAAATTTTTCGAGCAGCTCGAGGCGACGACCATCTCGGGCACCTTGCCGGCGAGCAGCCGCAGGCCGGCGGCATCGGCGTCGAGCCCTTCGCCAAAGCCCTGATAGGCGATGTCGACGAAAGGCAGCAGGCCGCGCTCAAGCAGAACGTCGGCAACCTTGGCCCATTGCGCAGCATCCAGGTTGGCACCGGTCGGGTTATGGCAGCAGCCATGCAGCAGCACGATATCCCCGCTATTGGCGGTCTTGAGCACCGCCAGCATGTCGTCGAAACGGACAGCGCCGGAAACAGCGTCGAAATAAGGATAGTCGCGCACCTGTAGGCCGGCGGCGCGCATCACCGGCAGGTGGTTCGGCCAGGTCGGATCGGAGAGCCACACCGTCGCGCCCGGGCGCGTGCGCTGCAGAAGCTCGGCCACCAGCCTGAGGGCGCCCGATCCGCCCGGCGCCTGCGCTGCGCGGATGCGCGAATGATCGGCCCTCTCGCCGAAGGCAAGCTTGATCATGGCGGCGTTGAAGCCGGTGTCGCCGGCGAGGCCGAGATAGGTCTTGGTGTCCTGGCCCGCGAGCAGCCGCTTCTCAGCCTCGCGCACGGCCCGCATCACCGGCGTCCTGCCGTCACGATCCTTGTAGACGCCGACACCCAGGTCGACTTTGCCGGGGCGCGTGTCGGCGCGGTAAAGGCCGATCAACGCAAGGATCTTGTCGGCGGGCGCGGGCTGCAGGGTCTCGAACATCGATAGGGCTCCAGTGGCGGCGGAGTGATACGCAAATCGGCCGCGCTTCGCCAGCGGTTTCCTCCGTTTGCCCGCTCGGTTACTGGCTCACCCCAGGCCGGCGCAACTCCTCGCGGGAATCGCAGAAAGAAACGGCAGCCAGGGATTAGAATCCCCACATGCTCCGTAAACAGGGCATGAAACGGTCGATGGCACGCTTCGATATCGTCGGGCAGTTGGGATCGCTGCGGCGCTACGCGCGCTCGCTGACGCGCGACAGCGCCGATGCCGAGGATCTGGTTCATGACGCGCTGGTGCGCGCCTATGAGCGGCGCGGCACCTTTCGGTCGGGCGGCAACCCGCGCGCCTGGCTGCTGGCGATCCTGCACAACATCTTCATCGACCGCATGCGCTCGCGGCGGTCCGAGGCAACGCGCATCGCGCAGGCAGGCCGTCTCGCCGAGCAAAACATGCCGGCGTCCCAGGACCATTCGGTGCGCCTTTCGCAGGTGCGCGAAGCCTTCCGGTCGCTGCCGGAAGAGCAGCGCGCCGCGCTGCATCTCGTCGCCATCGAAGGGTTGAGCTACGCGGAGGCCGCCGACGTCAGTGGCGTCCCGCTCGGAACCCTGATGTCGCGCATCGGCCGCGCTCGTGCGGCGCTGCGCGAGATGGAGGAGGGCGCTCCGGCGCGCGGCAAAAATCACCTGAGGATCGTGGGAGGTGAATCATGACCGCTATCGTCGATCCGGTGACCGATGCCGATCTCGACGCCTATGTCGACGATCAGCTCGACGTCGCCCGCCGCATCGAGGTCGAGGCGTTCCTGTCCGCTCGTCCCGAAGTGGCTGCGCGTGTGATGTCGGATCTCAGAACGCGCGACGAGTTGCGCGTAGCGCTGGCCGGGCCAGGCGCAATGGCGCGCCCGGCGACGACCGACGCGGCGCGTCGGCTGGAGAGGGTGCTTGCCAGGGACCGTGCCTTTTCCGTGCTGCAGCGCGCCGCGGCCGCCGCCGTGCTGGTGGCGGCGGGGTGGCTTGCGAACGGCGTCTTCGGGCCGATCGCTGTCAGCAAGGTGGTCGCGTCGACGCAGCCGCCCGCCTATGTCGAGGAAGCGGTGAGCGCGCACCGGACGACGCTGGTGCGTGAGACGATGCCGTCCCAGGCCGAAGCGCCAAATTACAATGCCGACGAGATCCGCGCCGCGACCGCGATCGTCATGCCGTCATTGCCCGACGACTGGCGGATCCGCGATGTTCAGATCTATCCGTCGCGGTTCGGGCCGAGCGTCGAGATGGCACTCGAAACGAAGGACCTCGGGCTGGTGTCGCTGTTTGCGATCAGGCCAGGCACGTTCGACGTCGTGAAGCCCACCGTCGCGCCCTTGGGCGATATTTCGTCCGCCTATTTCCAGATCGGCGAGGTCGCTTACGCCGTCGTCGGACAAGGCGATGCCGGCGATCTCGACCGGGCCGCCGAAAAGCTCGCCCGCACTCTCTATTGAAGCAGCCAATCGAACCGACCAACCAAGGAGAAACGAAATGAACAGCCCTAATCTTGGATACCGAATGGGCACCGGCGTCCGGGCCGGTGCCGTCTATGACGAGGGCCTGCGCCGGCACATGCTGCGCGTCTACAACTATATGGGCCTCGGGCTCGTCGTGACCGGCCTCGTCGCCCTTGTTGTGGCCTCGACGCCGGCGCTCTACGTCCCGATCTTCTCCACGCCGCTGAAATGGGTGGTGATGCTGGCGCCGCTCGCCTTCGTCATGTTCTTCTCCTTCAAGATGCAGACAATGTCGGCGGCGAGCGCGCAGGCGATGTTCTGGGCCTTCTGCGCGGTCATGGGCCTGTCGCTGGCTTCCGTGTTCCTGGTCTTCACCGGCACCAGCATCGCGCGCACCTTCTTCATCGCCGCCACCATGTTCGGCGCCACCAGCCTCTACGGCTACACGACCAGGCGCGACCTGACGCAGTTCTCGTCCTTCCTGATCATGGGCCTGATCGGCGTGGTGATCGCGAGCCTCGTCAACCTGTTCCTCGGCTCGACCGCGCTGCAGTTCGCCATCTCCGTGATCGGCATCGCCGTCTTCATCGGCCTGACCGCCTGGGACACGCAGACGATCAAGGAGCAGTATGCCGAGAATTTCGACGCCGAATCGCAACAGAAGCTCGCCGTCTTCGGCGCCTTCTCGCTGTATCTGAACTTCATCAACATCTTCCAGCTGCTGCTGAATTTTACCGGCGAGCGCGAATAGTCCGGACCGTAGCAGGCAACAGCTTCGAACCGTGGCCGACGGGTAAACCGCTGGCCACGGTTTTTCTTTTGGCGTTGCATCTGGCGTGGCAGTGCTGGTCGTTCACGGCGGCTGCTTGAGGGGATGCCGCACTGCCTGCTGCCCTTGAGTTCAGGCGAGGCCTTTTGCTAGCCTGCCGGCCCGACCAGCCAGTCGCGAGGACGCATGGACCAGCTGACGCTTGACGGTGACGGCATCTCGGCGACGGTTGTCGGGCAGGGGGCCGAGCTGGTCTCCTTGCGCGATGCCGAAGGCGCGGAACTTCTGTGGCAGGCGGGGCCTGAATGGCGGCGTCATTCGCCCGTGCTGTTTCCGATAGTCGGCCGGCTGAAAGGCGACCAGTTGCGCCATCGCGGCAAAGCCTATCCAATGACGCAGCATGGCTTCGCCCGAGACAGGCGCTTTGCCTGGGCGAAGCAGGGGCCTTCCTCCTGCACGCTGGTCCTGACTGATGACACTGAGACCCACACCCGCTTCCCATTCGCCTTTCGGCTGGCCATAAGCTACAGCCTCGGCCCCCGCCAGCTTGGCGTGACCTTCGAGGTCGCCAACACAGGCGACGAGGTGCTGCCGGCCTCGGTCGGCGCCCATCCGGCCTTCAACTGGCCTTTGCTGCCGGAATTGCCCAAGGAAGCCTACCGGCTGACCTTTGCCGACGATGAACCCGCTCCGATACGGCGCCTGAAGGACGGGCTCATGCTGCCGACGCCGCAGCCAACGCCCGTCGAGGGCAAGACGCTTGCCCTCTCCGAGCGGCTGTTCGATGACGACGCCGTCATTCTGGACCGGCCCGCCAGCACCAGCGTGCGCTATGCCGCCGGGCGGGGGCCGGCGATCGAAATGTCGTGGCAGGGATTCAACGAATTGGGCATCTGGTCCAAGCCCGGCGGCGCGCCGTTTCTCTGCATCGAGCCCTGGCATGGCGTTGCAAGCCCGGTCGATTTCGACGGCGAATTCGCCGACAAGCCGGGCGTGATGCTGATCCCGCCAGGCGCCAAGCGCAAGCTGACCTACCGGATCACCATCAGCCGGGATGCGTGAGGCATGGCGTTCGCGATCAAGGCCGATGTCAAGGATCCGCTGGCCGAGACATTCTCATTCGCGGCGCAGAAAACCATGTATGGCGGCAAGCATATCGCCGAAGGCGACACGATCTTTGTGTTCGCCAGCGAAAACGAAGGCGGGCAGGGGCTCATCGCGCGAGGTGTCGTCATGTCCTCGCAGGCAATTGCGAAACGACCCGATCTTGAACGGCAGACGCCCCGTGTTAGCGTTTCCATCCGTCGCGCCGCCCTGGCGACCAGGCGGTTGGGCCGCGACGAGCTCAAGCGCTTCAAGGATTGGAAGGACGGCCGGCCGGAGACGGAGCTCAATTTCAAATTCTATCGCCAGGCGACGAACAAGATCGTCGGCATCTCGCGTGAGACGGCGGCTTTTCTCGATGGGTTTTTTTAATCGCGGGACAGGCCCGGCGCGCTAGCCGAGCAAGAAACCTCAGCTAATTCAGTCGATTAGTTGTGGTCGCTTGCGGCGAACTTATAGCTTAGCCGTGCCATGACCACGTCGGCCCTGGCCTTGACCTTGTAAGTTTCGGGATTGGCCCCCAGCGAACCGTCGTCGAACACATTGGGGCCCGTGCTGGTCTTGGAGCCGAGATCAATATGAGTGTAGTCCACGCCAAGGCTCAGCTTGTCGGTGAGGGCGTAATCGATGCCGAGACCCAGCGCATAGCCGTTGTGCCAGTCGTTCTGCTCGTATGTGACTAGGGCGTCGTTGTCGCGCGCTTTGAAACCGACCTCGCCGCCGGCGTAGCCGCCCTTCGCATAGACCAAGACACGGTCGAACGCGTAGCCGATCCGGCCGACCACCGTCGCATAATGCTGGATCCGGCCCGTCTCGGTATCGCTATCGGGGAAGTATGGACTGATGATCGTCTTCCTGATCCCCGTTGCGGTCCATGAGGCTTCGCCGCCCAACACGAACTGGTTCCACTGGTACTGAGCGCCGACCTGCACGCCGCCAGCTATGTTGGTGTCGCGGAAATGGAACCCCTCGGTTCCGGCGGGGACCAGATCCGTGAAGAAGCCGCCGTTCGGCTGCGCGACGTCGGTGGCTGTGATATCACCATTGGCGACGCCGATATGCGCGCCGGCGTAGAAGCCGCTCCAGTCGTAAGCCGAGCCGGCGACCGGACCGGTCATGTCCGCAGCCGAAGCCCCAGTCGCGCTGAGCCCAGCCAGCGCGGCGATTGCAAGAAAAGTTCTCACTGAATGTTCCTCCGACCCAAATCAGACCCCATTGAGAGCGCGATCATAGCAAGGTATCGCCGGCTAAGCTGTGACGATTATGTCGCACAGCGATAAAATCAAAGGTTGCAAAATGAGACTGTATCAACCTTGATGGCGACGGCCGCCTAAGACATGCGGCGCCGACGGGCAGGGCGCCAGCCGAAAGGCTGGCGCAGCTTGCATCGACGGCGCAACACGCTTCGTTGTAAACATTCCGGCCACATGATTTGAAGGAGACGCAACATGGACCGATTCACCGGCGGCTGCCTGTGTCGCAATGTCCGACTTGTGGCGTCGGGCCACCCATACAGGGTCTGCATCTGCCATTGTCTCGATTGCCGCAAACATCATGGCGCGCTCTTTTATGCTTCGGCGGTATTCCCTCAGGACGCGGTTACGATCGACGGTGAGACGCGCGACTATGCCGGGCGGTTTTTCTGTCCGCGCTGCGGTTCGTCCGTTTTCGCACGCACCGCGGACGAGATCGAAGTGCATCTCGGGACCCTGGACGCCCCAGACCAGCTAGCCCCGACCTACGAAAGCTGGATCATCCGTCGCGAGTCGTGGCTGCCGCCGTTTCCAGTCAGCAAGCGATACGAGCGCGATCGCGAGGCGACGAGCCGCTTCGAAGAATAGGTCGCGCCATTCCATTCTGGCCGTCAGTCCGGAAGCCCGGCCTTGCGGAACCCGTCAACGAAATGCTCGAGCATCGCGTCGTCGCGGAACGGCTCGGTCCAGACCCAGTGGCTGGTCGTGAAATGCGGGTTGGCGATAAGGAACATCTCGACCTCCGCGCGCGCCTCTTCGAACCGGCCGAGCTGCGCAAGGCTTGCCGCCAGGAAACGGCGTGAGCTGGTCCGATAGGTCTCGTCCCGGCGCAGCGTCTCGATGGCGGCTTCATAGTCGCGGGCCGCATATTGCGCGGCGCCGAGCGTGAGATAGTACCAACTCGGCGGAAACGGGTTCAGCCGGAACGCCTTGCGAATGTGCTCAAGGCCTTCCTCGATCCGCCCGGCTAGGACCTCGATGTCGGACAATGTCGCCCAGGCGTCGGCCTCGTTCGGATCGAGCTCGAACGCTTTGGCGAATTCGGCATCCGCCTCGCCGAAGCGATGCTCATAGGCAAGCAGGTTGGCAAGCACCCAGCGGCAGCCGGCGTCGTTTGGGTCGATTGTCACGGCTTTGCGGGCCAGCTCCAGGGCAATGCTCCGGTTGGGGTCGACGGGCTCGCCCCAATGCACCCATCCCATCCAATGGTTCATGGCGAGCCAGCGATAGGCCTCGGCATATTCCGGATCGAGCGAGACCGCGCGCGTCAGCATCAGATGCGCCTCCCGCGCCGTCTGAGGCGAGTCGTCGATCAGTTTTCGCGCCCGCACGCACAAATCGTAGGCCTCGAGATTCTTGGGCCGATTGCGCGGCGGCTGCGTGCGCAGCCGGCCGAGCAGCGCCTCCACGATCCTGGCCGTTACCTCGTCCTGGACGGCAAAAATATCTTCCAGGCTGCGATCGAAGCGTTCCGCCCACAGATGTTCACCGCTCACCGCGTCGACAAGCTGCGCGTTGATGCGCACACGCCCCGCGGCGCGCCTTGCGCTCCCCTCAAGCAGGTAACGCACGCCAAGGTCCTCGGCGATCGCGCGCACATCCATCGGCTTTCCCTTGTAGACGAAGACCGAGTTGCGCGCGATGACGAACAGTCCCGCGTTCCTGGACAGGTCAGTGATCAGGTCTTCGGTCAACCCGTCCGCGAAGGATTCCTGCTCGGGATCATTGCCGAAATTGACGAAGGGCAGCACGGCTATCGAAGGCTTGCCGGGCAGTGGCAAAGGTTTTCGTTTCGTCTCGCCAAGCTGTTCGATGACCCCCGTGAAGCGATAGCCGACGCGCGGCACCGTAGCGATCCATTCACCGCCGTCGGCGGCGGGGCCGAGCAGCTTTCTGAGCTGCGCGATCTGGACGGTGAGGTTGCCTTCCTCGACGGCCGTGCCCGGCCATGCCGCGTCCATCAGCTCGGCCTTGGCCAGGATTTCGCCGGGACGTTCCACGAGCGCGGCAAGCAGCTTCAGCCCCCGATAGCCGGCGGCCACGGGGACATCGTTCCGAAGCAACGTTCCCGCAGCTGAATCAAGCACGTACGGGCCGAAGGCAAAGCGCGATCCCTGCATGCGGCGCATCTATAGAGCAATTCCAGGAAAAGTGTGAGACGGGTAGTGCAGTTCGTCATGTCCGATGAACCGCTCAGGCCAATTTGGAAGTTTTGAGAACTATTTGGATGCGCTTAATTACGGCGCAGCCCGCATCCTGCAGAATCCAACCTCATTCAGGTGGAAGGCCCAACTCGAAAAGCATGGGGCCGCAAACCATAGGAGGTTGCCATGAACGACACGTTTGCATCGATCCCGCAGCTGGCAACGCTGGTCGGGCAGGCATCGCGCCGGCGCTACAGCCTGCAGACCCTGCGAGGCATGATCGCAGCCCGGCGCGAGCAGATACGGTTTCGCTGGGATCTCAAGCGGATATCAGAGGCCAACCCGCATCTGATCGACGATATCGGGCTGACGAAACGGCAGGCCGAGGAAGAGATCGCCAAGCTGCCCTTCTGGCAAAGATAAACGCGGATGTGGCGTCACGTTGGTGCCGGCAGCGCAGTCCCACGGGGTAGGGTGATCCGGCATGAGCTCGAAGCGACATCGGTCGGCCATAACCGGGAATCTCGTCGGGGCATCAGGCCATCTGAGTTAAACCTGCCGGACGACAGTGCCGATGACATTGACGAGAAGCCGGGCTGCAGTCAGCGCCGACAGGCCGTCAAGGTCGGCAGGAGGATAGAACTCGACCAGATCAAATCCTGCGATCCTGGCCCGCTTGCCGAGGCCGGCGATCAGGTCGATCGCCTGGGTGTAGGTGAGGCCGCCTGGCGTGCGCGCCGCCACGCCCGGCATGATGCTGGGATCGAGGCCGTCGCAGTCGAAGGTCACGACGACGCGCGCGCCATCCGGAATGTGGCTGAGAGCTGCGTCGACGCCCTGGGCATGAAGCTCGCGGGCAGTCACAAAGCGGCTGCCATAGCGTCGCGCCGCTTCGATTTCAGCCAGGCGTGCGCTGCCGACGCTGCGCAGGCCGACTTGCACGAGGCCGGCGATATGCGGCATCTCGCTCGCCCGGCGCATCGGGCTCGAATAGCCGTAGCGTTCGCCATCGACCTCGTCGCGCCAGTCGATATGCGCGTCGATCTGCAGGATCCAGACCGGTCCGTGACCGGCAAAGCCGGCCAGAAAGGGAATAACCACGGAATCGTCACCGCCGAGCAGGATCGGCACGGCCGACGCGGCCAGGACCTCGCGCGTCTTCGCTTCGATCCGCGCCCGGTTTCCCTCGTTGTCGTGCATGACGGTCGAGATGTTGCCGGCATCGACGCAGCAGACCGCCTTGCCGTCGAACAATGGACCGCCGAGATCGAAATCCCAATGCTCGACCAGCGGCGCATCGTCCTTGCTCGCAGCGCGGATGGCGTCGGCGGCCAGAGCATGGCCGCTGCTGTCCTTTCCCGGATAGGTGCTGCCATGACCGGCACCGTAGACCACCATGCGAGGCACGCGGCCTCCGGCGAGGCAATCGGGAAAGCCAAGAAAGGAAGATGAAGAGGTCATTGTTCAATAGTCCGAATCTGAGATCTCGCGGCGAGGGGCAGTCGATAGGATCGCTTTATCGCCTCTATGTGATCCATATCAGAAAGTCGCATAAGATAGATTATGGAACTGACACATCCAGCACGAAGCTGGTCTTGCTACGGTTCTCCTGGGCTTCCCGTGCGTGCTTCAAAGGCGTCAACGCGGTCCTTGAGTGTTCATGAATCCTTGTAGCCGCCTCCGCCGCGCAGATCGCTGTTACGTCGATCGTCAGGCTGTTCGGGTGCTTCGGGTCAAGGACAGCGACTGTCCGGCTGCGGTGGCGCGCGGCTTCCGGATCGATCGACTTGAGACGGTCACGTCGCGTTGGCGACATCACGCGACGAACCAGTTCGGCCTCTTCGCAAAGCAAGCGCACAGGCACGAAGTGAGCGCCTCGTCGATCCGACGCATCTTTCATCTGCTGGTAGGACGCGAGGCTCCTCGCGTCTCCTTGGATGCCGGAGTTCGTGAAGATGAAGTTGGCGGCGGGAGGACAAAGTGTTGCGACGGTGTCCAACACATCCTGACGGACCTTGGCGGTCTGCTCCCAGACGGCATCAGGCAGTGTGCGGCGACCGTCATCGGCAAGCAGTGCCAATATAGGATTGTTGATCCAGTGATTGTCGATGACCTGGCCGGAAAGTGCCGTGCCGAGTTCCCGTGCGATCGTCAGCTTGCCGACGCCAGGGAAACCGAGCAGCAGAACAAACACATTCTCAACCATCGATCAGTTTCCGAAGCACCAAAGAGAATCGGATTGACGACTAAGCGCCAAAGTGAACAGGCGTCTTTATCGCTCTGACTCAAAAGGAATTTCGATCATCATGCCGTCATAGGCCGGCACCACGTGGTCCGGCGTCTCGGCCATCACGGCGGCATAGTCCAGCGGCACATGCATATGCGTCAGCA
Organism: Mesorhizobium sp. WSM3862; assembly: GCF_002294985.1. Classification (GTDB taxonomy): domain Bacteria; phylum Pseudomonadota; class Alphaproteobacteria; order Rhizobiales; family Rhizobiaceae; genus Mesorhizobium. Next base: position 112,731 of record NZ_NSGE01000001.1, read on the forward strand.
CCGCGTTTTTCGGCGAGAGCTTCTCGATCCAGCCCAGTGCCTCGGCAAGCGACAGATGGCTTGGATGGCTGTTGTACTGCAGCGCGTCGATCACCAGCACGTCAAGGCCTTCAAGCCTTCCTGCTGTGGCAGCTGGAAAGTCGCTGATATCGGGGCAATAGGCAAGCTCGCCCACGCGGAAACCGAGCGAAATGATGTCGCCATGGATCTGCGGCAGCGGCTCAAGGGTGAGGGGACCCCCCTCGCCTTCGATCACCACCGGCCTGGCATGGTCTATGAGATGCGGCCTGACGATCGGTGGATAGGAACTGCCCGGGGGCGTCTCGAAGCAGTAGCCGAACGCCTGGCGCAGCCGCAGCATGGTCGGCTGGTCGGCATGGATATCGATACGACGGCGTTGCTCGAGCACGAAGCCGCGGAGATCGTCGATGCCGTGAATGTGGTCGGCATGCGGATGGGTATAGACCACCGCGTCGATGTGCTTGACCGAGGCGAGCAGCATCTGGGCGCGGAAATCCGGTCCGGTGTCGATGACGACGGTGGTGCGGCCGCCATTCCCTGCGATCCGCTCGACAAGAGCAGCCGTGCGCATGCGGCGGTTCTTCGGATTGGCCGGATCGCAATTGCCCCAGTCGCCGGTGATACGCGGCGTACCGGGCGACGAGCCGCAGCCGAGAATGGTGAGGCGCAGCTGGTCGCCCATGTCAGGCCGCCGTCACGTCCGGTCGCGGCATCTTGGTAAACAGCCGGAAGACATTCTCGGTGGTGATGTCGGCGATCTCCGCCTCGCTGACGCCGATGGTCTCGGCCAGCACCTTCGCCGTATTCGCGACATAGGCGGGCTCATTGCGTTTTCCCCGATGCGGGATTGGCGCAAGATAAGGCGCGTCGGTCTCGACCAGCAGCCGTTCGCGCGGCACATCTGCGGCAATCGCGCGCAATTCGGTCGAGTTCTTGAAGGTCAGGATGCCTGAGAAGGAGACATAGCCGCCCAGCGCCACGCCGACTTCCGCCAGCCGACGCCCGGACGAAAAACAATGCAGGATGAAGGGGAAAGCGCCCTTCCCTGTCTCCTCCTCGAGAATCGCCGCCATGTCGCCGTCGGCGTCGCGCGAATGGATGACCAGCGGCAGGCCGGTCCGGCGCGCGGCGGCGATGTGAGTGCGGAAGCCTTGCGCCTGTGCCTCGCGCGGCGCGCGGTCGTAGAAATAGTCCAGGCCGGCTTCGCCGATCGCCACCACCTTGGGATGGTTGGAAAGCCGTACCAGCTCCTCTGCGGTCACATCGAGCTCTTCCGCCGCATTGTGCGGATGAGTACCAACTGAGCAATAGACCTCACTAAAAGTTTCAGCAATTTCAAGGATTTGCTGAAAACGCTTCACGCGCGTTGAGATCGTCACCATGCGGCCGATCCCGGCTGCGAGAGCGCGGGCGACGATAGCCGCCCGCTCCTCGGCAAAATCCGGAAAATCGAGATGGCAGTGACTGTCGACAAGCATCAGGCTTTGGTGTCCTGCTCGACGTAGCGGGGAAACACGCCCTCAGGCACCGGCAGCGCCGTGCCGGGCACTAGCGCATGGTCTGCGTGGACATGCGCGAAATTGCGCTTGTCCGCCGGCACAGCCAGCAGGTCGAGCAGCCTCGCCGCCGATCCGGGAATGAAGGGCTGGCAAAGCACCGTCACGCGCCGGACAAGCTCGGCCGTCGTCCACAGCACCGTCTCCATGCGCTCCGGATCGGTTTTGCGCAGCGCCCAGGGCTCCTGCGACGCGAAGTAGCGGTCGGCGTCGGCCACCACGCCGAAGATCGCCGCCAGCGCCAGATGGATGCCCTGCTCCGCCATCGCTCTGCGCGCTACCGCAAGCGCCTCCACCGCCTGGTCGAGGATCGCCGCGTCGGCTTCGGTGAGCTCGCCGCGCTTCGGCACCGCCCCGCCGCAGTTCTTTGCGATCATCGACAGCGAACGCTGCGCCAGATTGCCGAGGCCGTTGGCGAGATCGGCATTGGTGCGGTTGACGATCGCTTCGTGACTGTAGCTGCCGTCCTGCCCGAACGGCACCTCGCGCAGGAAGAAATAGCGTACCTGGTCGAGGCCGTAATGCTCGATCATGGCGAACGGATCGACGACATTGCCGACCGATTTGGACATCTTCTCGCCGCGGTTGAACAGGAAGCCGTGGGCGAACACGCGCTTCGGCAATTCTATGCCGGCCGACATAAGGAAAGCCGGCCAGTAGACCGCGTGGAAGCGCACGATGTCCTTGCCGATGATATGCGTCGCCGGCCAGTAGTGCCATTGCTCGGATTTGGTGTCGGGATAGCCAGCGGCCGTGATGTAGTTGGTCAATGCGTCGACCCAGACATACATCACATGCTTGTCGTTGCCCGGTACAGGCACGCCCCATTTGAACGTGGTGCGCGAGATCGACAGGTCCTTCAAGCCGGACTTGACGAAGCTGATCACTTCGTTGCGGCGCTCCGCTGGACCGATGAAGTCGGGCCGGCTCTCATAAAGTGCCAGCAATTTGTCCTGATAGGCGGAAAGCCGGAAGAAGTAGCTTTCCTCCTCGTTCCATTCAACTGGCGAGCCAAGCGGCTCGCGGCGCACGCCGTCGTCGCCGAGCGTGGTTTCGCTCTCGTCGAAATAGGCTTCCTGGCGGACCGAATACCAGCCGCTGTAGCGATCAAGATAGATGTCGCCATTGGCTGCCATCGCCTTCCAGATCGCTTGGCAGGATGCGTAGTGACGTTGTTCGGTCGTGCGGATGAATTCGTCGTTTGAGCCGCCGACTGTCTCGGTCATCGAGCGGAAGATTGCCGAATTGCGGTCGGCGAGCGTTATCGGCGCGATGCCTTCCTTTTCGGCCGTCTGCTGCATCTTGAGGCCGTGCTCGTCGGTGCCCGTGAGGAAGAACACATCCTTGCCGTCGAGACGCTGGAAGCGGGCCAGCGCGTCGCTGGCGATGACCGTATAGGCATGGCCGATATGTGGCTTGCCATTCGGATAGAAAATCGGCGTGGTCAGGTAGGATTTTTCGCGTGACATGAATGAACCGTCATGAAGGTCTGAATGTGAGTTGTGGCGGTGGATAAACTATTGGCATGGCGATTGCCATCCCGATGCATGCCGCCCAAAAGTGGTGCCCGGTTTTGGGGCAGCGGCATGCACTAAGAAAACCGTCACATTCGCATCACAGAATTCAGGCGGTCGATCATGGTCAGGGCGTGCTGCTTCTTGTCGAGATTGTAGGTCTCTGCCTCAGATATCGTGTTCACGGCCTCGTGCCAAGCGTCGGACAGCGTTTTGGCCCTGGCGAGGTCGCCGGCTAAGGCCGCTTCGCTGGCGGCGGCCGACAGCAGATCGAGCGCGCGGCGGTTGAAGATATCGAATTGGATCGCCTGGTCGCGGCCGGCAACGGCTTCGGCAAGCCGATGGGCAGCGGCAATGTCCGGCTTTTGCGCCGCCACCAGCGCGTCGAGCGCGCCGGCGATTTCCAGCCCGCCATACTGGGTAAGCAGGATCGCGTTGCGCGCGCTGCCCCCTGCCCGCTCGGCCAAAGCCGCGCGCGCCGACGGGTCGACCGGCGGCGGCGGCTCGATGCCTTCCAGCACAGCCATCAATTCGTCCGGCGTAAGCGGCGTCAGCCGCACCATCTGACACCGCGACCGGATCGTCGGCAACAGGCTGCCCGGCGCATGAACGATGAGGATGAACAGGGTGCGCGCCGGAGGCTCTTCAAGATTCTTGAGCAAGGCATTGGCGGCATTGGTGTTCATGTCGTCGGCCGGATCGACGATGACGACGCGGTAGCTGCCGTCATGCGAGGTCATCGACAGGAAGCGGCTGACCTTGCGTATCTCGTCGACGGTTAGCACCGTCTTGAAGCTTTTGGTCTTGTCGTTGGCCGGACGGGTGAGATGCAGCACCGAAGGATGCGCGCCGGTAGCGATCTGGCGAAACAGCGACGAGGCCGGATCTGGAACGGCAAGCGCTTCGGGCGCAGCCGCAAAATTGGGATGTCTGAGAAGGTGGTGCGCCAGGTGGAAGGCAAGCGTGGCCTTGCCGATGCCGTGCGGCCCGGCGAGGATCAGCGCATGCGGCAGCTTGCCGGCGCGGTAAGCGGTGGCAAGCATGCCCGCCGTCTGCGCGTGGCCGATCAGTCGCGACGTTTCCGACGGCTCGGGAACGCCGTCAAGCGTATCGTGCTGTTCGGGGGCGATGCGTTCGAAGATCATGCCGGCGCCGTCTGCTTCCTTTGCACCGGCATCCGCTTTTCCAGCACCGCGAACACGGCCGCGGTGACGACGTTTTCCACCGTTTCGGGATCGGCCGACGCATCGATCACAATGCAGCGGTCCGGCTCCGCCTCGGCGATCGCCAGGAAAGCCTCCCGCCGGCGCTGGTGGATGGCCAAAGTCTCCTTCTCGAAGCGATCGGCGCTGTCGCCGGCGCCGCGCCGTGCCGCCGCGCGCTTCAGACCTTCGGCCGGATCGATGTCGAAGATCAGCGTCATGTCGGGGACCATGCCGTTGATGGCGACCGCCTCCAGCGCTTCCATGAAATCCGGATCGAGCCCGCCGGTGACGCCCTGATAGACGCGCGAGGAATCGATGAAACGGTCGCAAAGCACGATCATGCCGCGCTCGACCGCCGGCCGGATCACCTGCTCGACATGGTCGGAGCGTGCGGCGGCGAAGAGGATCGCCTCCATCTTCGGGCCGAAGGGCTCGGCGGCGCCGGACAGAAGCACATGTCTCACCGCCTCGGCGCCCGGCGAGCCGCCTGGCTCGCGTGTCACCAGGACCTCGTATTTCTTGGCGCGCATGCGCCGTGCCAGCCGCTCGATCTGCGTCGACTTGCCGGCTCCTTCGCCGCCTTCGAAGGTGATGAAAAATCCGCTCGCCAATCGTGAATGCCTTCGCCCGTGCTGGCCGCTGTCATAGCTCCCGTCCGGCAAAAGGTCCACGAGCCTGCCCGATCACAAATGTTTCTGACGCAGCCAGCCGACAGCCAGTTCCTTGGCGGCGTCAAGCGCACGCTGCGGCAACGTCCCGACCTTCACCGCCTCGGCGGCGAAAAGCGGCGTTCGCTGGCTGAGCGTGTCGCCTATCCAAACGCGCAGCTCCCCGACCGGTTGCCCCTCCTCCACCGGCGCCGCCACCGGGCCGTCATAGACAATCCTGGCGGTCAGCTTGTCGCGGTTGGTTATCGGCAGAAAGATGTCCACCGGGCCCTTGGCTTTCAAGGCCACGCCTGATTGGGCGCCGCCGAAGACTTCGGCTTCGCCGACGACCTCGTCCTTGGCGAAGATCTCCGTCTTCTGGAAGGAGCGCGACCCCCAGTCTAGCAGCTTGCGCGCCTCCTCGGAGCGTTCCCGGTCGCTCGCCAGACCGCTCAGCGCCGCGATCACACGAATGCCGTTGTGGCTGACCGTGCCGACAATGCCGAAGCCGGCGGACTCGCTCGCCCCGGCCACGAAGCCATCGGCATCGATGCCCATGGCCAAAAGCGGATTGCGGTTCCGCTGGGAGATCTTGTTCCAGGTGAAGTCGGGCTGGCCGTAGTAGTGGAAGAACTCGGGATACTCGCGCCAGATGTGCAGCGCCAGCATCGTGAGCTCCCGCACTGTCGTCTGCTGGCCATCTGCCGGCAGCCCGGTCGAATTGACGAAGGTCGATTTCGAGAGACCAAGCTCGCGGGCACGCTCCGTCATCTGCGCGGCGAAATTCGCCTCCGAGCCTGCCATGCCTTCGGCAAGCACGATGCAGCCGTCATTGGCGGCCTGCACGGTCACGCCCTGGATTAGATCCTCGACACGGACCGCCGATTTGAGCTTGGCAAACATCGTCGAGGTGCCCGACGGCGCGCCGCCGGTGCGCCAGGCATTTTCGCTGACCACGAAAGTATCGTCGAGCGTGATCCGCTTCGATTTGATGGCGTTGAAGACCACCTCCATCGTCATCAGCTTGGCCATCGAAGCCGGCGGGATCGGCTTGTCGGCATCCTTGGCGAAAAGCACCGTGCCGGTGTCGGCGTCGATCATGAAGGCCTGGGCCGCCTTGGTCTCGAAAAGCTGCGCACCGGCCGGGGCTGCCCAAAGCAGTATCAGCGCCAGGCCTAGTAATCCGGCGAAAGGCTGAAAGATGCGGAACTGCATGAAAAATCGACCCACTTAGCCGTGCTGGCGTCGACAAGCTATCAGGGTTCTTTCCGCTGGATCAACGGCGGGCGCGAAATTGATCAGTTTCGCACAACCAATGCGTCCGGCGCGCCGTGCGACCAGGCAGCCTGCAGCAGGTCGTCGATGCTGCCATGGCCATCCGGATAGACGTTGACCGCGTACCAGTCGTTGCCGTCAAGCTCGGTGCGCTGGATTTCAGTCCTGCCGAACGGCTCGAGCGCCGCCGCCACGCGGTTTGCCTGCGCCGCATTGTCAAAGGAGCCGGCGGCCACATAATCGGAGGCCGGCGCCTGTTCCTGGCCGTTCGACTTCTTCCACGACTGGAGGATGTCGGCCGGCGACATGCCGCTGCCGTCGAGGACGGCAAAGACGTCGGCGTGATTGACGCGCTCACCCGCGTAGGACAGCGACGCCATGGCAAAGGGCGAGTTCGGCGGCAGCCTGAACTGCGGCCGCTCCGGCACGATCGGCCCGAAATCCGGCAGCACGACTTCGCTGGCGCCCTGCGCCTGCCCTGACATCGCCGGTTGCGCGGCAAGCTGCTCCGACAGACCGGACTGCGTGCCAAAAGCCTGCCCAGAACTGGTCAGCTGGCCGGGGAACGGCACGGCCGCTGGAGGTGCATCGCTCATCGACAGGCTGGGCGACGGGCCGTTCATGGCCACCATCACGCCCGTCGGCAGGCCGTCGGACGGATCGGGCCGCCTGCTGCCGGGACGGTAGGAAGCCATCAGATACTGGTCGTCATTGCCGTCGAGAGGCGCCCGGCCGACATATTCGACCTTCACCCTTGCCGTGCCGACCTTGCCATAGTCGAGCATTTGCGCGGCACGTTCCGAGACGTCGATGATGCGGCCCTCATGGTATGGGCCGCGGTCGTTGACGCGCACGATGATCGAACTGCCAGTCTCGAGATTGGTGACGCGGGCATAGCTCGGCAGCGGCATTGTCGGGTGCGCCGCCGTCAGTTGCATCGTGTCATAGACTTCGCCATTGGCGGTCAGCCGGCCGTGGAAGGCATCGCCATACCAGGAAGCCAGGCCCACCTTGGCGTACTTCTTATCTTCCTTGGGATAGTACCACTTGCCGCGCACCTGGTAAGGCTTGCCGAGTTGGTCGCGGCCGCCGCCGCGCCGCATGAAGGCAACGCGCGGGCTCGCCTTCACGCCATATTCGGACTCGGCGAAATATTCCTTGGAGCGCGGCCGCTTGTCGACCATGCCTTTCGGTTGCGGCGTCGACGTACAGCCGGCAAGCAGCACCGCCGAGAGGGCGCACAGCACGAAGGCAGGAGCGCGACGAAGACGCGGGCGCGCCGAAGTCTGCATGTTTTCGATTGTCCCCTACAGTCTCGCCGCCATCAATCGGAGCCAAGCGCCCCCGAATGCAGCAACACCTTGATCCCCAATATCTTTGTGCACAGGAAATGTTTATTACGATGTTAATCGATTACGGCCGGAACCGGGCGAGATTATGGCGGGGAGAAAACTGCCGGCGAGGATGAGCCTTGCGTGGATGAGCGCCGGATGGAGGGGCAGCTTTTTGGAGGGGGACTTCCATTTCCAACCGGCGCTCACAGCGCTGGAATTGCCCGCGCCAACCAGGAGTTTAGCATGGGCGTCCGCAAGGCCTGCCTAGATCGAAGGGATGAACTCGGTTCATCCATATGAGCAGTGGCTTCGGATCAGTTGGGAGACGCTTTCGCGCCTAGCCGGAGGCGTTGCCGTCGGACTGGACAAGAAGACGCCCACCACGTTTTCCGTAGCGGGCGCTAGTTCGGGAGGAAGTGAGAGACGCTTGCGGTCTGGGTCGTCCCCTTGCCCGCTAAGGACGGTACGCCTCGTTTGGCTGGATAATAAGCGCGCCAGGGTTGAGCCGCCGCATATTCTGGTTGCGTGACATTTTCGCCACAGACATAAAAGCGCCCGGCCAACCGGGCAGCCGGGCAATGCATCGTCTGTCCCGACCGCAGGAAGGCACGTCGCGGTGGTTGACGCAGCCCTGACCGCCGCACTACAGCAATGAAGCGCTAACCGGTCGCAAATGCCTCGGCGTCAATTTTGCGCCGACCATTGAAAATTGACCGATAGCGACGATCGTAAGTGGTTGAAAGACCATGCTGGAGGGATGGCCGAGCGGTTTAAGGCACCGGTCTTGAAAACCGGCGTGGGCGCAAGCTCACCGTGGGTTCGAATCCCACTCCCTCCGCCACAATTCCCAACCAAATCGGTATATCATCTCCTACATGGCGACCGTTTCGCTGTAGATGGCCATCTGTCCCAATCGTGCTTTATTGGTTCCGGCGAGCCTTGGTTGCGTCCCGTACCCACTCGATTGTCCTGCCAGATTCAGTCGACGGAACGAGACGCCTGTTTTCGCGTTGTGCGCCATGTCTCTCGAAGACCACATCAGCATGGCGCAGCGTCATGTTCGACATGGCGAGCGGCACATCGCGCGTCAGCACGAGCGGATTGCCCGCTTGAGAACCAACAGGCTGCCGACCGTAGATGCGTTGAGGTTCCTGAGCCTGTTGGAAGAGGTGCACGCTTTGCAGCGGGAGCACCTGTCCCGACTGCTGTCGAAATCGGCCGGATCCAAAGCAGTCTCGGAGCTTTCGGCGAAGACGCAGGTGGCAAAGGGCGGGAGAGACGCGATTTCCATTCCGGACCCCATCGTCCGGCTCGCGCTGGAACTGGAACAAGAGCTTAACAACGTCAAATTGAAGTGGCTGACGGCCAGTCCGAAGGGCAAGCTTCACTAGCTGGCTACGGCAGGTTGGCGGCTCTGCCGCATCCTTTCGTGCGCTGAGGCCCCTTTAGGCTACTTTGGCATCATCTTCTTGATATGTACCGGCATATCAGCACAAGCGTATATTTATCGGCAGCCGGTGCTGTGTCTCGCCCCCGAGCCCACCGGTCAGGCCCGGCGTTTGCTGGCCTACCCCGCCAGCCTGCTGGGCCGCCCCGCGTCAGGGCACATGGCGTCCAAGGTTTCTTGTCCGGGCCGATCTCAGGAGCGCACCAGACTCGTGACCTCACGGTCGGCGGCTTGCGCCCCTCAGCCGCACGTTGCCGGGCGGGGGCGGACACACCGCTGGCGGACAGCCGACACAAAGCGGCGGTACGCCGGCAAAATTCTATTAGCTTTAACTAATTGTAGACCCGCGCTGTCCTATTCTGGGACAGCGCGGGTAGCGCCCACTCCCGCGCCGGCGGCTCCGGCAGGCCCAGCACCCCCCGCCCTCTGTCGGGGCCGCCACCTGACTTGTTTTATACCAGCCATGGTTGAATCAACCGTTACCACACGTGCCTACCAACGAGCTTTCGTGATCATTAAATTTTGATGGATCGGAATTCACATCTCACCCGAACTGATCTAGTCTTGCAGGTCGAAGAAATCGCGGGTGGCAACCTATGGAAGCGATGTTCGATGACCTTGCGGCTGCTGTCAGGCAGCCCCGAGCAGATATTTATACGGCTGTGCGCGCGTTCGCCCTGGACTTCGCCAGCAAGGTCTTTTTAGGGGTCGCCGTGGGGGTTGGCATCGGTATCGGACTAGCTATCGCGCGCTAAGTCACAAGAAAAGTGCCGGCGGCTGCTCAAAGTCCGCGTGGCTCGCCCTTGCTATCCGCTTGCTGTAGTATACCGCGATCGGTGTAGGGTCACCCACTATATTGGCAATAGCCTCCAATCTGACGCGAAATTACCATTGGACGTTTTCGGGCGCCGTGGGGAGTTCCAATGCGCATGATTCTTGCTCTGGCCGCGCTCACGGCCTGTTTCTCCGTATGGGATCATCTTGCAAACCACGGAACCTATAGCGCTACCCTGCAGCGAAACATTTTTGGTAAAGTGCTTTCGGGCTAACGGCCTTCCCACCGGGGCCGGTTTCCATCGTCAGGCACGTCGACACAGTTTTTATGTTCGCTTGCTCAGTTAAATGCTCTGCGCCCTTTCGCGTTAATCCAAGCAGCAGTCGGCCCGACAATTCCGCCGGAAGGTCGAAAAATACATCATAGACCATCCATTGGTCACACGGATCCGGCAAGCAGGTAAACCTCATCGCTGACGGTTCTTCGTTTTAGTATTCCCACGCAAATCTGTTCGGCGGCTGAGCCTGCGAAACCGGGCAGGATTGTGCTCCAGCACTTTCAAGGAACAATAGTGCTGCCCGACGAGGAGAAAAAGAGGCTCTACAGTCCCTGCTGTATACGACGCAAGTCTGACAGGCTGCTTGACAGTTCTTCGGCAGCGGAGATCGTTTCATCGCGGAACCCCCGGAACAAAGGCAGTAGCGCAGTCGCCGAAGCCCGAGATTGGCCTGAGCCCAAGGCTGGCCCGACCGGGCCGGCACCCATGTCACAAGCGCGTGCGTTTGGTTGATTTCTCAGACAGAATATGCTGCTTGTCGCGCCCATGAAAAAGCTCTGCCTGATGGTTCTGGCGCCTCTGGCGCTGGCCTGGCCGGCCAAGGCGATGGACAACGCACTTCGTGCCGGCCTGCTGAAACTCGATCCGCAGACTCGTCTCGAACAGCGTTGCGACGCCGAGGTGCTCGACCGGATCAGCCACGACGATCGCAAATTCAAGGCCGACCGTGTGGTGGCCTATGCCTTCGCCACGCCCCAGATGAGCGCCGACGCGATCAGGAGCCCCGGCGCCGCCTTTCGCAGCAAGGGTCAATGGTTCCGGCTGAAGTTCAAGTGCCAGACCGCGCCCGACCATATGCAGGTGCTGCAGTTGCTCTACAAGATCGGTGACGAGATCCCGGAAACCGACTGGGCAAAATACAACCTTTACGATTGACCGACTGCCGCGGTCGGCCGCGCGCAAACCGGCCTTTCGAGTGCAAACTCATTTGAACCCAATGGACCCAGACGAGCGGCAACCGCTTGTTTCGTGAGTTCTCTTGACGTGCAGGAACCATGCACGTAGAGCAATTCCAGGAAAAGCGCGCAGCTGTTTTTCCCGCTGGAATTGCGTGAAAACAAAGACTTAGAACGCGATCGCATCAAACGGTGAATCGCTCCGGCGTTAGAACATTCGAAGATCGACATTCCGCAAACAGGAAGGCTCCAGACGATGGATATTTTCAGCGCCGCAAGCCTGACTGCCCTTGTCCAGGTCATCGCGATCGACCTGGTGCTTGCGGGCGACAATGCCATCGTCATTGGACTGGCGGCCGCCGGCCTGCCGACGGAGCAGCGCAAAAAAGCCATTCTGATCGGCGTGGTGGCAGCGACGGTGCTGCGCATCCTGTTCGCGGCGGTTACCGTCAAGCTGCTTGCAATCGTCGGACTGTTGCTCGCCGGTGGCATCCTCCTGTTATGGGTATGCTGGAAGATGTATCGCGAGCTGCGCACCTCCCATGCCGACGAGCACGAGGCGACGGAGGCGCTCGCCAATTCCGATCTCGACAGCGACAAGGCGGTTGCCGGCAAGGCGCCGCGCAAGACGCTTGGCCAGGCGGCGCTGCAGATCGTCGTCGCAGACGTGTCGATGTCGCTGGACAACGTGCTGGCCGTCGCCGGCGCCGCGCGTGATCATTTCTGGGTGCTGATCGTCGGCCTCGTGCTGTCGATCGGCTTGATGGGCCTTGCCGCCAGCTTCATTGCGCGGCTGCTGCACCGTTACCGCTGGATTGCCTATATCGGCCTGCTGATCATCCTCTATGTCGCGCTCGACATGGTCTACAGGGGCGCGATGGAAATCTGGCCGCACGTCAACAACGCGGTGAGTTGACTGCCGCCACCTGACGCGGGTTGGGCCGGCCGGTGATCTGGGTCCTGGCATTGCGTTTTGCCGCAGCAAGGACCAGCCCATACCAATGCCGCAATTAGTGTGGTATGGCGCCGCCGATCCCGAAAAACCTGGAAAAGCTTATGTCTGCCCCTCGTGTCAGTTTCGTCAGCCTTGGATGCCCGAAGGCGCTCGTCGATTCCGAGCGCATCATCACGCGGCTCCGCGCTGAAGGCTACGAGATCGCCCGCAAGCATGATGGCGCCGACCTCGTTGTCGTCAACACATGCGGCTTTCTCGACTCCGCGCGCGACGAGTCGCTCGACGCGATCGGCTCCGCCCTTTCCGAAAACGGTCGCGTCATCGTCACCGGCTGCCTCGGCGCCGAGCCGGAAGTCATTCGCGAGAAGCATCCCAATGTGCTGGCGATCACCGGCCCGCAGGCCTATGAGAGCGTGATGGCGGCGGTGCATGAGGCGGCTCCCCCCAGTCATGATCCCTACATCGATCTTCTGCCGCCCCAGGGCGTGAAGCTGACGCCGCGGCATTACGCCTATCTGAAGATTTCCGAAGGCTGCAACAATCGCTGCACCTTCTGCATCATCCCGGCGCTGCGCGGCGACCTCGTGTCGCGCCCGGCGGCCGACGTGTTGCGCGAGGCCGAAAAGCTCGCCAAGGCCGGCGTCAAGGAGATCCTCGTCATCTCGCAGGACACCAGCGCCTATGGCATCGACATCAAATACCAGACGAGCATGTTCGGCGACCGCGAGGTGCGAGCGAAGTTCCTCGACCTTGCAGAGGAGCTCGGCAAGCTCGGCATCTGGGTTCGCATGCACTATGTGTACCCCTACCCGCATGTTGCCGACGTCATTCCGCTGATGGCCGAGGGAAGGATCCTTCCCTATCTGGACATCCCCTTCCAGCACGCCTCGCCGCAGGTGCTGAAGAACATGCGCCGTCCCGCTCATGGCGAAAAGACGCTGGAGCGGATCCGCGGTTGGCGCGAGGTCTGCCCGGATCTCGCCATCCGCTCCACCTTCATCGTCGGTTTCCCCGGCGAGACGGAAGACGACTTCCAGATGCTGCTCGACTGGCTGGACGAGGCGAAGATCGATCGCGCCGGCTGCTTCAAATATGAGCCGGTCAAGGGCGCGCGCTCCAACGACCTCGGCCTGGAACAAGTGCCGCATGAGATCAAGGAAGCCCGCTGGCACCGCTTCATGCAGCGCCAGCAGAAGGTCTCGGCGACGCAACTGGCCAGGAAGGTCGGCAAGCGGCTGCCGGTGCTGATCGACGAGGCGCATGGCACCTCGGCCAAGGGCCGCACCAAATATGACGCCCCCGAGATCGACGGCTCCGTGCATATCCAGTCGCGCCGGCCGCTGCGCGCCGGCGAGATCGTCACGGTCAAGGTCGAGCGCGCCGACGCCTACGATCTCTACGGCTCGGCCGTTTGACAAGCGGATTGACTGAAAATGAAAGGGCGCCGGTGGGGCGCCCTTTTTGTTTTGATGCCAGGCTGCTGTTTACTGCGGCAGCTTGTCGTCGATGCCCTTGACGTAGAAATTCATGCCGAGCAGCGTGGCGTCGTCGGCGACCTCGCCGTCCTTCAGCCAGGGCGAGCCGTCCTGCTTCGCCACCGGGCCGGTGAAGGGGTTCCAGCCATCGGCGATCTTCTTGGTGGTCGCCTCCGCCATTGCCTTCACGTCGTCAGGCATGTTGGTGAAGGGCGCGAGCTTGACGGCGCCATCCTTGATGCCAAGCCACACATTGTCCGGCTTCCATGTGCCGTCGAGGGCAGCCTGCACGCGGCTGATGTAATACGGGCCCCACTCGTCGGTGAGCGAGGTCAGCTGCGCGTTCGGCGCGAATTTGATCATGTCCGACGACTGGCCGAACCCATGCAGCTTCCGCTCCTCGGCGACCTGCAGGGGGGCGGTCGAGTCGGTGTGCTGGACGATGATGTCGGCGCCCTGGTCGAACAGCGCCTTGGCGGCGTCGGCTTCCTTGCCCGGATCGAACCAGGTATTGACCCACACGATCTTCACCTTGAAGTTCGGATTGATCGACTGCGCGCCGAGCATGAAGGAGTTGATGCCCATCACCACTTCCGGGATCGGGAAGGAGACGATATAGCCGGCAAGACCCTTCTTCGATTCCTTGGCCGCGATCTGGCCGAGCACATAGCGGCCTTCATAGAAGCGCGCGTTGTAAATGCCGAGATTGTCGCCGGTCTTGTAGCCGGTTGCGTGCTCGAACATCACCTTCGGGAACTTCTTGGCGACCTTAACCTCGGCGTCCATGAAGCCGAACGATGTGCCGAAGATGATCTTGCATTTCTCCCGCGCCAGGCGCTCAAAGGCGCGGTCGGCGTCCGGGCCTTCCGAGACGTTCTCGAGATAGGCGGTCTCGACCTTGTCGCCGAGCGCTTTCTCCACCTCGAGGCGACCCTGGTCGTGCTGATAGGAATAGCCGAAGTCGCCGATCGGCCCCGTGTAAACCCAGCAGGCCTTCAGCTTGTCGGCCGCCTCGGCGGTTGCCGCCAGCGACAGGGCCGCGGCCGTGGTCATCAGCGCAATAAGCAGTTTCTTCATCGTGTTACCTCTCTGAGTTAAGCCTTGGAGCTTCCCGTCTTTTTGTTGTCGTCAACGATCCGGAACAAATGGCTGCCCCAACGAAGCCGGCGTGTTCATCATCGTCAGCCGCTTGTTCCGCGAGATTAGAACGAGAACCACGATGGTTGCCAGATAGGGCAGCGAAGAAAGAAACTGCGAGGGCACAGGAATGCCGAAAGCCTGTGCATGAAGCTGGCCGATCCACACCGCGCCGAAGATGTAAGCGCCGGCCAGCACCCGCCACGGACGCCAGGACGCAAAGACCACCAGCGCCAGCGCGATCCAGCCGCGTCCCGCGCTCATGTTCTCGACCCATTGCGGCGTGTAGACGAGCGACAGGTGGCCGCCGGCAAGCCCGGCGCAAGCGCCGCCGAAGATCACGGCGAGGTAACGGTAGCGGATGACCTTGATGCCGAGCGCATGCGCCGACACGTGGCTGTCGCCGATCGAGCGCAGCGTGAGGCCAGTGCGCGTCCTGAACAGAAACCACATCACGGCGGCGGTGAGCCCGATCGAGACGTAGAACAACGGATCCTGGCCGAAGATCAGCTTGCCGACGACCGGTATCGAGCTCAGGCCGGGGATGTCGAGGTTCGGCAGCCTGACGCCAGGCTGGCCGACGAAGCTGGTGCCGATCATGCCGGAGAGGCCAAGCCCGAGCAGCGTAAGCGACAGGCCGGTCGCCACCTGGTTGGTCGCCAGGGAAAGCGTCATGACGGCGAAGAGCAGCGAAAACAGCGCGCCGACGACGATTGCGGCAAGCAGCCCGATCCAGGGAGATCCGGTAAGATAGCCGGCGCCGAAGCCGCCGACGGCGCCCATGATCATCATGCCCTCGACGCCGAGGTTGAGCACGCCGGAGCGTTCCACCACCAGCTCGCCGATCGCCGCGATCAAGAGCGGCGTCGCCGCGGTCGCGATGGTCAAAAGGATGTTGACGGTGATGTCCATCAGCGTGCCTCCTCCAGCTTGGGCGCGGCCTCGAGTTGTGGCGCGGCAAAGCCGATCAGACGAATGCGATAATGAATGAGCGTGTCGCAGCCGAGCACGAAGAACAAAAGCATGCCCTGGAACACGCGCGCCACCTTGTCGGAGATGCCGAGCGCGCTCTGCACCGCCTCTCCGCCGAGATAGGTCAGCGCCAGCACCAAGCCTGCCGCGACGATGCCGAGCGGATTGAGCCGCCCGAGGAAGGCGACGATGATGGCGGTGAAGCCATAGCCGGGCGAGATCACCGGCTGTAGCTGGCCGATGGCGCCTGAGACTTCCGAGATACCGGCAAGGCCAGCCAATGCACCGGACAGCAGGAAAGTAAAGAAGACCATCTTGCTGAGGCCGAAGCCGGCGAAGCGCCCTGCCCTCGGGCTCGAGCCCAGCACGCGGACCTCGAAACCTTTCAGCATG
This sequence comes from Mesorhizobium sp. WSM3862, assembly GCF_002294985.1. Lineage (GTDB taxonomy): Bacteria > Pseudomonadota > Alphaproteobacteria > Rhizobiales > Rhizobiaceae > Mesorhizobium. The sequence goes on from NZ_NSGE01000001.1 coordinate 128,670, forward strand.
CGGCTCATCATCAGCCAGACCGTGACAGCGGCGACCAGCGCGAAGACGAAGCCCCAATTGGCGCGGCCGGCATCCGGCATCAATTCCGGCAGGACGGCCGAGTCGCCGAACTGGATGGTCTGCGGGAAGCCGTGGCCCTGCGGGTCGCGCCACGGTCCGCGCACCAGCCAGTCGAGGAAAAGCTGCGCCACATAGACCAGCATCAGGCTGGTCAGGATCTCGTTGGTGCTGAAGCGGGTTTTCAGCAGCGCCGGGATGGCCGCATAAAGGGCGCCGCCGACCATGCCGAGCAAGAGCATCAGCGGCAGCACCAGCGGACCTTCGAATTCGGGGAACAGCACCGGGATGATCGAGCCGAAGATGCCGCCCAGAATGAACTGACCTTCGGCGCCGATGTTCCAGATGTTGGCCTTGTAGCAAACCGACAGGCCGACGGCGATCAGGATCAGCGGCGCCGCCTTGATGGCCAGTTCATGCAGTTGCCAGACCTCGCTGATCGGCTGAACAAAGTAGACATTGAACGCATTGAGCGGACTGACACCGAGCAACGCGAACATGATGGCGCCGGCAATCATCGTCAGCGCGAAGGCGATGAAGGGCGAGAGCACCGAAAACAGCGCCGAGCGCTGCGGGCGTTTGACCAGTTCGAGGCGCATCATGCCGTCTCCATCCTGTGTTCGGCGTGGCCGGGCTCGGCCCCGCCCATCAACAGGCCAATCCTCTCGAAGGTGGCTTCGGCGATCGGCAGCGGCGCGGACAATTCGCCGTTGTGCATGACCGCGATCGCGTCCGATAGCTCGAACAATTCGTCGAGGTCCTGGCTGATGACCAGAACCGCCGAGCCGCTGCGGGCAAGCTCGATCAGCGCCTGGCGGATATGGGCGGCGGCACCGGCGTCGACGCCCCAGGTCGGCTGGTTGACGACCATCACGCTCGGCTTGCGGTCGAGCTCGCGGCCGACGATGAACTTCTGCAGATTGCCGCCGGACAGCGCCGCGGCCTCCGGATCGGGAGCGCTCTTGCGCACGTCCATCGCGGCAATGATGCGCTGGGCGGCACTGTAGACGGAACCGTTCCTGACCATGCCGCCGGAGCCGACGAAGGACTTGCCGTCGGTGGCATGGCGCGACAGCAAAAGGTTCTCCGAAAGCTTCATCCGCGGCGCCGCGCCGTGACCGAGCCGTTCCTCCGGCACAAAGGCGGCGCCCATCAGCCGCCGGCCGGTGATCGACACGCCGCCCGCATCCTTGCCGCGGATGCGCACGGAACCGGGATCCTGCTGCAGCACCTCGCCGGAGACGGATTCGAAAAACTCGCCCTGGCCGTTGCCGGCGACACCGGCGATGCCGATCACCTCGCCGGCGCGTACCGAAAGATTGATGTTCTTGAGCGGAATGGCGAACGGCGTCGCGGGCTTGCGGGTAAGCCCGTGGATCTCCAGCAATGCCGGCGCGGTCTCGATGCCCTTGGCCGGCGCGCGCACCACTGCCTTGACCTCATTGCCGACCATCATGCGGGCTAGCGACGCGGCCGTCTCCTGGCGCGGGTTGCAGTGGCCGACGACCTTGCCGTGGCGCAGCACCGTGGCGCGATCGCAGATGCGTTTGACCTCTTCCAGCCGGTGCGAGATGTAAAGGATCGACTTGCCCTCAGCGCGAAGCCGCTCCAGCGTTTCGAACAGCTTGTCGGCTTCCTGAGGCGTCAGCACCGAAGTCGGCTCGTCGAGGATGATGAGTTGGGGCGTCTGTAAGAGGCAACGGATGATCTCGATGCGCTGGCGCTCGCCAACGGAAAGATCGCCGACCAGCGATTCCGGATCGAGCGGCAGGCCGTAGCTGTAGGAGAGCGCCCGCGCCTTCGCGGCAATCGCGCTGATCGGCGAGCCGTCGTTCAGCGAAAGCGCGATGTTCTCGGCCGCCGTCAGCGCTTCGAACAGCGAGAAATGCTGGAAGACCATGCCGATGCCAAGCTTCTTGGCGAGGCCGGGGCTGGTGATCCTGACGGCTTGGCCGTTCCAGAAAATTTCACCCGAATTCGGTTCCAGCGAGCCGAACAGCATCTTCACCAGCGTCGACTTGCCGGCGCCGTTCTCGCCGAGCAGGGCGTGGATCTCGCCCTTCGCGATGTTGAGGTCGATATGGTTGCACGCCGCCAGCGTGCCGAAAATCTTCGTAAGGCCACGAACCTCCAGCAGGTTCGCCCTGTCATGATTTGCACTCACAGTGCCTCCCATCCAGTTACCCGGATATGTTCTGTGTTCCCGCTGGTATCGTATGCGCGGCCGGCTTCGGTCGGAAAGCGGCACGCAACTTGAAAGAGCTTCAAGAATTCCAGCGGAAACTCAAGGGGTAAGATAGGCCTGTTCAGGGCAAGAGGGAAACCAGTAAGCTTGTCGGGGAAACCACTGCCTTGAGGCGCGGCAAGGCGCTGAAAAACAAGGCAGGCGGGTTAGGGGATGAGGATGGTTGTGCCCGTCGTCTTGCGGCCCTCGAGATCGGACTGCGCTTGTGCCGCGTCCTTCAGCGCGTAGCGCTGGTTGATCTTAACCTCGACGGCGCCGCTCAGCACTACCTCGAACAGCGCTTGCGCCGAGGCCACAAGGTCCTCGCGTTTGGCGTTGTAGACGAAGATTGTCGGGCGGGTCGCATAGAGCGAGCCTTTCTGCGCCAGAAGCGACATCGGGAAAGGCGGGATCGGCCCGGACGACTGGCCGAAGCTGACAAACATGCCAAGCGGCCTCAGGCAGTCGAGCGAAGCGGGAAAAGTGTCGTTGCCGACGGAATCATAGACGACGTCGCACTTTTTGCCGCCGGTGATGGCGGCGACGCCGGCGACGAAATCCTGCTCCTTGTAATTGATGACATGGTCGAAGCCATGTGCCTTGGCGAGCTCGACCTTGTCGACGGAGCTCGCCGTGCCGATCACCGTCGCGCCGAGATGCTTTGCCCATTGGCCCAGGATCAGGCCGACACCGCCGGCCGCGGCATGGTAGAGGATCGTGTCGCCCGCCTTCACCTTATAGGTGCGGCGCAGCAGATATTCGGCCGTCATGCCTTTCAGCATCATGGCCGCCGCCTGCTCGTCGCTGATGCCGTCCGGCACCTTGACCACGCGGTCGGCGGCGATCACGCGTTCTTCCGAATAGGCGCCGACATTGACGGCATAGGCGATGCGATCACCGGGCCTCAGCCAGTCGACGCCGACGCCAACGGCCAGCACCACACCCGCCGCTTCGCCGCCCGGAATCAGCGGAAACCCGCCCGGCGGCGGGTAGAGGCCCGAGCGATGGTAGACGTCGATGAAGTTGAGGCCGATCGCGGTATGCCTGATCAGAATCTGCCCGGCGCCCGGCTGGCCGGGATCCGAATCCTCATAGGTCAGGACCTCGGGGCCGCCATGGGCGTGAATGCGGATCGCTTTGGACATTGCTCAACTTTCTCGGAAAAGGACGGAAGCTGGATATCGAGTCAGGATTTCCTGGCGCCAAGATTGGGGAACATCTGCATGATGCCCCCGATGCAGGCGAGATAGAGGCCGGTTACCGTAATGCCGGCCTTGGTGAAGATACTGACCTGCTCGCTCAGAACCCCGATCTTGTCATAGAACGAGGCAAGTGCGGCCTGTGCCAATGCAAGCGCGCCGAAGGCGCACCATAACAGCGTCATGCCGAGATTGGCCGGCCTGAGCCGCACCACCCGTACCGGGTGGATGAAGTTGATCGGCAGGAAGGTGAGAATACCGGCGACCACGACCACGGCGAAGGAAACCCACTGCCCCGGCTCGATGACAAAGAGCGTGAACACCACCATGTTCCAGACGACCGGGAACCCCTTGAAGAAGTTCTCCTTCGTCTTCATGCCGGTGTCGGCGTAGTAGATCGCGCTGGAGACGACGATGATCGCCGCCGACAGGAACGACAGGTTCTCGCCCATCAAGCCGCGCTGGTAGAGCGCGAAGGCCGGAATAAGCACGTAGGTCACGTAGTCGATGATGTTGTCGAGCAGCTCGCCCGACCATGTCGGCAGGATCTCCTTGACTTCGAGTTTCCTAGCGATCGGGCCGTCGATGCCGTCGACGAAGAGCGCCAGCCCCAGCCACCAGAACATTGCCGTCCAGCGTCCCTCGCTCGCCGCCACCAGCGAGAGGAAGGCGAGGAACGAGCCGGACGCAGTCAGCAGGTGCACGGAGAACGCCCGCGCCTGCGGCCACGTCACTTTCTTCTTCGGCCGCGGAATCCGCTCCGCGATTTTCTTGGCCGCATTCCGGGCCGCTGTGTTCTTGCTCACGGGCCTCGCCAATCCAGCTTACATATCTCGGCCGAACGGCCGGCGAAATTCCAATTGCGGCCGAAGGCGCGCATCTTGCTCTTGTCGGACTTCGCCACGATGATTTCCGGTGCGATCCAGTATTCGGAATTGGTAATGACGGTGTCTTTATCGCGGTCCTTGCCGGGTATCGGCGTCACCGCGCCGTCGATAATCCGCGGTATCTGGAAAACGCGCGTCCTGTCACGCGTCTCATAGGTGATCGGCACCTGTTCCACGCCAAGGAAGTTTCCAACCAGAATCGACAGCAGCGAAGTGGTCCCGCCCGCCTTGCCGGTGAAGATTTTTGTCAGGGCTTTCACGGCATAGATGGAGGCGCGCTTGTCGATGAACAGGCCGGCGCTCCAGTTGCCGCGGCTCATATAGCCCGGGATTTCCATGACCAGACCAAGATTAAGGCCGGAAAGATCGACCTCGCCGAAATGGCCGGCGTCGATGCGGAACCCGGCCCACGTCTGGCAATAGCCTTCGGTCGGCGGATGGCTGCCGAGCGACAGAACGCAGGGGCAGAAAACCGTGCAATTGCAGGAGAGTACCAGCTCTCCCTTCATCGCCCAGCTCTGATCGGCCATCGAAATCTCCCTCACGCGGAAACTAATAGCAGGGCGGCGGCCCACACAAGCAGTATCGCACCGGAAACCTGGCTGGCCACCCTGCCCGCGGTCTGTTTTTCGATCAAAGCGAACAGGCTGATCAGCGCCATCCAGAAGATGTTCATCGCGCCCACGGCGAACATGACCAGCATCAGCGCCCAGCAACAGCCGAGACACCAGACGCCCTGCTCCACTCCCAGGCGAAAGACACGCCCCGGCTTCGCGCTCCAGTTGGCAAACAGGATCGAGAACGGGTTGCGGCATCTCTTGAGGCACGCCTGCTTTAAGCCGCTGAACTGATAGAGGCCGGCGATCGCCAAGGCGGCGGCCCCGGCAATCCCGACGACGGGATCGAGCACCTGTCCCGCGGCGGCAAAGCCATAGATTATGAGCGTCAGCGCGGCGAAGGGCACTGAGGCGGCAAGCCAGGTCGCGAGAAATCCCATCACCAGAATCAGCGGATGGACGACGGGCTCGCCCTTGATCCGGGCGGTATCGGCAATCTCGCAATAGGTGCGGATCATCGGCGCCGCCGAGGGCAGCATCGTCGCCACCGCCATTATGAACCACATCAGGACGAGCGCCGACGCCGCCAACGAGCCTGAAAGCGGCGCCGGCGCAAGGCACAAAGCGAAGAAACGGTCGAGGAAATCCGGCAGCGGCAATGGCGGCAGGTTCTTCAGCAGCGCATCGCCCGGAGCGCCGCCGGCAACGCGGCTTTCGGCGCCGCGAATAGCCATGGCAGCGAGGATCCACCAGGCAAGCACGACGCCCGCACCGATAGTGAGCATCACGGCAAGGCGGGGGCTGCGCGCCAGTCCCGCCGTGGCGCGGCCGGCGCGGTCGAGATGGCGGAAATCGTGCTCCTGGGCGCTCATGCCAATCGAATGGGCCGAATCGCCGCGTTGATCAAGCCCGCCGATCTGCCCTATACCGCATGCAGGCCGACGGGCCGCCATCAACATGGAAGCCTGGCGTGGAGCAGAGTGACAAAGCCCGAATATTGATCGCCGGCAGCGGCCCGGCCGGCCTGATCGCGGCACTCGGCTTTGCCGAGGCAGGCTTTGCCGTGACGTTGGCTGGCCCCGAGGCCGCCGGCGGCGATGGCCGCACCACCGCCCTTATGAACCCTGCTCTCAAGGTGCTCGACCGCCTGGGCGTGCTGGCCGAACTCAGACCGCAGGCGGCGCCGCTGAAAATGATGCGCATCGTCGACGCAACACGCCGGCTGATCCGCAGCCCGACCGTCACCTTCCGCGCCAGCGAAATCGGCGAGGAGCAGTTCGGGCTCAACCTGCCGAACAAAATCCTGATCCCGGTGCTTGCCAAGAAGGTCGCCGCAAATCCCGGCATCGAGTGGCGAAAGTCGATGGTCGATGCCTGGCGGCTCGACGCCGACCACGCGCATGCGAGCCTCGCCGATGGCAGTGAGGTCTCGGCATCGCTGGCGGTTGCCGCCGACGGGCGCCTGTCGCCGGCGCGCGAGGCCGCCGGTATCAAAGCCTCCGCCCGACCCTATCCTCAGTCGGCGCTCGTTCTCAATTTCAGCCATCGCAGCGAGCATGGCTTCATCTCGACCGAATTCCATACCGAGACCGGGCCGTTCACGCAGGTGCCGCTGCCGGGCAAGCGCTCCAGTCTCGTCTGGGTGGTGAAGCCGGAAACGGCACAGGAACTGGCCGCGCTCGACGATGCCACGCTGTCTGTTCGGGTCGAAGAGCAAATGCAGTCCATGCTCGGCCGGGTCTCGGTCGAGCCCGGCCGCCAAGTCTACCCGCTTTCGGCGGCCTCGCCCGGTCGGTTCGCGCAAAACCGTGTGGCGCTTGTCGGCGAGGCTGCTCATGTCTTCCCGCCGATCGGGGCACAAGGCCTCAATCTCGGCATCAGGGATATCGACGATCTAATTGGAATCGCCAGCGAAAATCGCGACGATCCCGGGTCGAGGCTGAGCCTTGCCGCCTACGACACGCGGCGCCGTCCGGACATCCTGGCGCGCAGCAGTGCGGTGAACTTGCTCAATATGTCACTGCTGTCCGACATGCTCCCGGCGCAGCTTGCGCGCAGCGCCGGCCTCAACGTACTGGGCAGCTTCGCGCCGCTGCGCGCCTTCTTCATGCGCGAAGGCCTGCGGCCGGGAAGCGGTTTTCGGGCGCTCGCCGGCGGCTTCAGGAAACAGGCCGCGCGCTGAGGCACATTTGCAAACTACCGCTTTCGGCCGAGGATTGCGCCCGCTGATAGGTAGCTTGGTGGGCCAGGGCGTCGGTAAAGCATTGCATTGGAGCAACGTCTGCGCCAAATCGTACCAAGCCGAAAGTCGGGGTCGATTTTTGAGCGCGTGACGTGTAGATTCAAGACCTTAGGCGCCCTGTGCGCGCAAGCCGCTGCGGCGCCTCGGGACCGAAGTGGTGAGTGCGATGAAGACGGCCAAATTCGCGATCGGACAAGTTGTTCGCCACCGGCTGTTTCCGTTCCGTGGCGTGATCTTCGACGTCGATCCGCAATTCGCCAACACCGAAGAATGGTATGAAGCGATCCCGGCGGACATGCGTCCAAGCAAGGACCAGCCTTTCTATCACCTTCTCGCCGAGAACTCCGAGACAGAGTACATCGCTTATGTATCGGAGCAGAACCTGCTCGAGGATCGGTCGGGCGAGCCGGTGCGGCACCCGCAGATCGGCGAGATGTTCGACAAGCTGCCCGACGGGCGCTACGAGCCGAAAGGTCACTCGAAACACTGACGGCTGGACAAGCGACAACAAAAAAGCGGGGCGCCTGCCCCGCTTTTTGCATGCTGGAGAAACGCTCCAACAATCAGTTGGCGGTCTTCGCCTTGTCCTGCTCTTCCTTAAGCTTCTTGGCGAAGTCCTGGTTGTTCTTGGCGACGAAGTCCTGCAGCTTCTTTTGGCGGTCCTCGATGTCCGACTGCTGCAGCGGCGGGCCGTCATAGGCGCCGCTGAAGCCCGTCAGCGCAACCTTTATCGGGTTCGGCTGGTTCTGGAAATTGACCGAGGTGAGCGTGATCTGCTGGCCCTTCTTGAAAGACGCGACAAGCTGGTCGGTCAGCGGCACTTCGGCCACGCAGCGATCCGGGAAGCAGATCACATAGTCGAGCTTCTGCGCCTTGCCGGAATCGATCTGCAGGCCGATGCCCGGAGGAACGAGACGGCCGGTCGGCACCGTCACCTGGAACACCTTACGGTTCACTTTGCCCTTGAGCTCGATCAGGCTGACGCCGGTGACGAGCTGGCCATTGCCGGCGGTGACGATGTTCTGCACGTTGCAGATATCGACGTCTTCCTGCTTGGTGCAGGCCTTGAACCAGCCCTGCGGAATCTGCGGCGGCTGCTGGGCGGAAGCGGTGAAAAGCCCGGCGCCCAGAACGCCGACCACGCCTGCGGCCAGCACCGAAAGGCGATACGCGTTGCTCGTCATATGGTGCACTTTCCTCTCAAATGATCCAGGGGACCGGCTTCTTCCTGCCGTGTGGTCCCGCTACCTGTTGCCCAAATGAGGCAACAGCATGACTTCGGAGCGCGTGTTACACTGCCAGCGACGCCGAATCCAGCCCGGTTTCCGCGTTTTCTTGCCGCTTCTCCTGCCCTGGACGAACCTCCATCGGCGATGCGCCGACTGAACCAAGCGACCGGCGTGCGCCGATTCAATCGGGGAGCGAAATGCTCTAGGGTGCATGTCGAATCACCAAGCTGCCCGGCAAGGAGACGGTCATGGACCGCGTTCTCGTTCGGCTGATCGCCGCGACCTCGTTTCTGGCCCTCTCGCTGCTTCCGGCTTTGTCGGAACCGAAGCACGGCATCGCCATGCAGGGCGAGCCGGCGCTGCCTGCGGACTATACGCATTTCGACTACGTCAATCCCGATGCGCCGAAGGGCGGCAGCGTCACCTATTGCGTCGTCGGCAGTTTCGACAATCTCAACCCCTTCATCCTGAAGAGCCTGCGCACCACCGCGCGCGGCATGATCGACACGGTCTACGGCAACCTGGTCTTCGAGCCGTTGATGCAGCGCAACTACAACGAGCCCTTCAGCCTCTACGGCCTGCTCGCCGACAGCGCCGACATGGACCCGGGTCGCAAGAGCATCGAGTTCCACCTCAATCCCAAGGCCAAATGGTCGGACGGCCAGCCTGTGACGCCGGAGGACGTGCTGTTCACCTACGATGTCTTCAAGGACAAGGCCCGCCCGCCTTACAGCGATCGCATGAGCATGATTGCCAGGCTGGAGAAGACCGGCGACCACAGCGTGAAGTTCACCTTCAACGAAAAGGCCAATCGCGAATTTCCGCTGATCGTCGCGCTGACGCCGATCATCCCCAAGCACGCCTTCGACAAGGAGACTTTCGACAAGACCACGCTGAAGCCGCTGATCGGCAGCGGCCCCTATACCGTGGACAAGGTGCAGCCTGGGCAGCGCATCGTGTTCAAGCGCAATCCCGATTATTGGGGCAAGGACATCCCATCGAAGCGCGGCTTCGACAATTTCGACCAGATCACCATCGAGTATTTCCTCAACGCCAACGCCAAGACGGAAGCGTTCAAGAAAGGCATCTGTGCCCTCGACGACGAGACCGATCCGGTCAAGCGCGACCGCGATATCGACTTCCCGGCCTTTCGCAAGGGTGATGTGAAGCAGGAATATTTCGACACCGGTATTCCGCCCGTGGTGACGGGCTTCCTGTTCAACACCAGGCTGCCGAAGTTTTCCAATCCGGTCGTGCGGCGTGCCCTCGGCATGCTCTACGACTTCGAATGGGCAAACAAAAACCTGTTCGCCGGCAAGTTCAATCGAACCATGAGCTTCTGGCAGAACTCGGAATTGTCCGCGCTCGGCCATCCCGCCGACGAGCGGGAGAAGGCGCTGCTTGCCCCCTACCCCGGCCGCGTCCCTGCCGAGGTGATGGACGGAACCTGGCGGCCGCCGGTCACCGACGGCTCCGGCCAGGACCGCAGGGTGCTGCGAGCGGCTTTCGAGCTCCTGAAAAGCGCTGGCTATCACGTAGAGGACGGCCGGATGCTCGACCCTGAAGGCAATCCCTTTGGCTTCGAGATCATGACGTCATCGCAGGACGAGGAGCGGCTTGCGGCTCTCTATCAGCGCACGCTGGAGAAGATCGGCATCGATGTAACCATCCGCGGCCTCGACGGCGATCAAATCCAGTCGCGCAAACAGCGCTTCGACTTCGAGGTGCTGATCGGCACAAGCGGTTTCAACAATTCGCTCTCGCCCGGCAGCGAGCAGGTGGGGCGCTGGGGATCCGTCGCCGCCAAGCAGGAGGGTTCATTCAACCTGGCCGGCGTCGCCGATCCCGCGGTCGACGCGGCGATCAACGCGATGCTCAATGCCCGCACGAAGGAAGACTATGTCGCCGCGGTGCGCGTTCTCGATCGGTTGCTGATATCGGGCAACTACATGGTGCCCATGCAATACAACACGCAGCAGTGGCTGGCTTACTGGAGCTACCTGGAACATCCGCAAAAGACGCCCATATTCGGCTATCAGCTGCCGACATGGTGGCGAAAGCCCAACTGACGCGATCCCCCGCCTGACACCGACCAAGCAAGGAGACGAGCATGAGCGCGGAGAACTCGATCACCATCGATGTGGTGTCGGATGTCGTCTGTCCCTGGTGCTTCATCGGCCAGAAGCGGCTGGACAGGGCGATCGCCGCTGCCGGCGATATCGACGTGCACGTGCGCTGGCGGCCGTTCCAGCTCGATCCGACCATTCCGCAAGGCGGCATGGATCGCCGCGAATACATGCTGGGCAAATTCGGCAGCGAGGAACGCATCCAGCAGATCCATGCGCGCATTGAGCCGCTCGGCGAGGCGGAAGGCATCCATTTCGCCTTCGGCGCCATCAAGGTCGCTCCCAACACGCTGGACGCCCACCGCGTTATCCGTTGGGCGGGGCCTGCCGGCGAGGACGTGCAGAACCGGCTGGTGCGACGCCTCTTCCAGCTGAATTTCGAGGAAGGCGCCAATCTCGGCGACCATGCCGTCCTAACCGACGCCGCCCGCGAAGCCGGCATGGACGGTTCCGTGGTCGAGACGCTGCTGCCCACGGATGCCGATGTCGAGGCGGTGCGCAACGAAATCGCCACCGCCTCGCGCATGGGTATCACCGGCGTGCCCTGTTTCCTGCTCGAAGCCAAATATGCCGTTATGGGCGCGCAGGACGCCGACACGCTGGCCGATGCTATCCGCCAGGTCGCTGCGGCCAAGGCGCGCGGTGAGCTCGAAACGGCGGGCTAAACCAAGTTCGCATCACCCCTCCGCCTAGCGGACGCGGAAGTCTGCTGAGAGAGTTCCCCGCGGTCTACGGCGTTGATTCGAGGTAGCCCGAGGTCTCCTGACGGCCACTTTCGAGCCCTTCAACCCGTGGACCAACCGAGCATCGGGCTGAATATCCCTTCACAAAACCGTGTTTTCGGCTTCCCCTGGGGAAAGTCCTTTCCAGCCGAAACTCTGTTCCCAAGCGGCTGAAACAAAACACGAATTCCCCGCCGATGGATATCAGCCGGCAAAGCTTTTCTGTTGCCTTCATGCCACGGCCGGTAACCCTGTTCCCATTCGGAGGAAGAAAATTAATGGAAAATGATCAATTGGTGTTACCATGTGTAACAAAACAGGAAAGGTTCGGGCGGGATCGTGATTCGGGTCGGTAGACCGCGACGTACAGTACCGGAGCAAACCTCCAGCGAGGCGGCAAGGCCCTCGCCCCTGACGCCGGTATCGTCGATGCGCACATTCTGGGGGCTGATGCGAGCCTACTGGTTCTCCGACCGGTGGAAGGAAGCCTGGACCCTCACCCTCGTCATCGCGCTGCTGACAGCGCTCTCCAGCAAGGCTGGCGTGTGGTTTGCCATGGCATCGGGCGAGCTGGTGAATTCGATCGCCTTCTTCCACGACGCCGCCAATATCAATCCGCTCCAGACGCTTCTTACCAATGCCGGCATATTGGTGCTGTTGGTCGTGCTCAAGGACGCCGGCTTCACCGGAGTGCGAAATCTCGTTTCCGCAACCTTGCATCGCAAATGGCGGGGCTGGCTGAACAGCCAATTCAACCGAGCGCTGCTCGACGGCAACCATACCCATTTCCATGCCCAGCATGGCTCGGTTGCCGGCGGTATCGTCGCTCCCGACAACATCGACCAGCGCATCCAGGAATCGATCAAGGACATGACGGGCGGCGCCATCGGCCTTGCCATGGGCGTGCTGGGCGTGGCGACCTCGCTTTATTTCGTCGGCGAGAATTTGATCGGGGCCTCGGTGGAGGTCAAAGGGCTGGAGTTCCTCGGCAGCTACGGCAGTGCCGTGCTGGCCTTTCTGGCGGTCGCGACCTACGTGCCGCTCAACACCTGGATTGCGGTGAAGCTCGGCGGCCTGCTCGAACGTCTCAACATCCGCATGCAACAGGCCGAGGGCAGTTATCGCAGCGAATTGACGACCTTCCTGCGCCGCAGCTTCCACGTCGCCGCCTCTCACGGCGAGGATGTGCAGAAAACGATGCACGACAAGCTCTATGTCGACATCGACAAGACCTGGGGGCGGCTGAACGTCGTCAACACCAGCTACATGTCGTTCGAGCTGATCTACAATTTCATCGGCGCCCGCATCGTTTCCTACGGACCCGGTCTCGTGCCCTTCATTCACAACGGCTTCGATCTCAAGGGCTACATAACCGGCTCCGAAATGGTCGCGCAGCTGATCAGCCAGTGTTCGTGGTTCATCCATGTCATGCCCGCGATCGCCACGCTTAGGGCCAACAGCCAGCGTGTGACCGAGCTCGCCAGCGCCATCGAGAACGTCCAGCAGCCGCAGGAGTTCTACCGCCAGACCGGCCGCTCCGACTTCAGCTATGCCACGCAAAATCCCGTCTTCGGCCTGACCATCCAGAAGCTGGAGCTCGCGCATCAGGGCGAGGACGCAACGCCCTTCCTGAGCGCCGCCAACCTGCGCTTCCGCCGCGGCGAGTGGACATTCCTCAAGGGTGAGTCCGGCTGCGGCAAGACCTCGCTGATCAAGGCAATCAATGGTCTGTGGCCCTATGGCCGCGGCACCATCGTGTTCCCGGAAGGGGTGACGAGCTTCTATGCCGCCCAGGAGGTCAAGCTGCAGCAGGTCTCGCTGAAGCAGCTCGTCTGTCTGCCGGGTTCGGAAAACGATCACACCGACGTGCTGGTAGCGGCCGCCCTGCACAAGGCCGGCCTCGGCGAATTCATCGGGCACCTGGCCGATGAGAGCCGCGAAGGCAAGCTCTGGGATCAGGTCCTGTCAGGCGGGCAGAAGCAGAAGCTGGTGGTAGCCCGCATCATCCTGCAGCAGCCGGGACTGCTCTTCCTCGACGAAGCGACCGGCGCGCTCGACCCCGAAGGCAAGATCGCCTTCCACGAAGCGATCAAGGTCAATTGCCCCGATGTAACCGTCATCAGCGTGATGCACGAGGCCGTTCCGCCGCGGTCGCTCTCCGGAGAGGAATTCTATCATAGCGTCGTGGCGATCTCCGATGGCGTCGCGACCAAGAAGCCGCTCGCTCCCGCTCTGCCGCGCGAGCTCACGACGATCCTCGCGCAGCCCCGGCCGGCCGAGGACAAATGGTTGCGCTTCCGGCGGCTCAAGCAGAAATAGCAATCAGCCCAAGCCCTGGTCCGTCGCCTCGGCAACGGCCACTGTCGATCACAGTCTCGCGATCCGGCAATGCTTCGCTCATTTTCAGCGCTCGTCGCGATTGACTCGGCAAAACGCGCTCCTATGTTGCGCCCGCTCGCAGATTTCCAACCTGCGGCACGCGTCCTTCGGACGCGGTCGCTGTAGAATTTTAGAATTGCGCATGCGCCTTTCCGAAAATCGAAGCCGATTTTCGGGGGTCATGCGCTACCCCGCGAGCAGAAAGGTCAAACCCGCCATGCCTGGCGACAGTCACAGTCGAACGCAACCGCCGTCCGCCTTGACGTGACCTGACGGCTCACGTCCTGCCGGACGGCAAGGAGTGAGCCATGAATGAATTCGCATCCGTATTGGACGACGAAGCGGTCGCCGTCGCCCGTGTTCTTGCCAACGACCACGTCGCTGACGTCGTCGAAGCCCTCAACCGCGAACCTCGCGAGACCGCCATCGAGCTGCTCTGCGCGGTGCCGTTCGAGCGGCTGGTCGAAATCTTCGACCAGCCGGAGCTCGAAAGCGCGCCGCAACTCGCCGCAGCGCTGCCGCGCGCGAAAGCAGGCAAGCTGCTCACCGCCATGTCGGTCGACCGCGCAGCCGACATCCTGCGCGAGCTCGATGAGCCTGCGCGCTCAGAACTGCTTGGCGCGCTTGCCCCACCGCTGCGCGCGACACTGCTTTCGATTCTCGGTTATCCCGAGGGCAGCGCCGCCTCGATCATGACGACCGAGTTCGTCAGCGTGCCTTCGGACTGGACCGTCGGCCGCACGCTCGACTACATCCGCAAAGTCGAGCGCACGCGCGAGACCGTCTATGCGATCTACATCACCGACAAGGACACGCAGCTCCTGCTGCGGGCGACGGGCTTGCGCCGGCTGATCACCGGCGAGCCTCAGGACTCGATCCTGTCGGTGGCGCCGGATCGCATGCCGGTCACGGTCACGCCGCTGACCGATCGCGAAACGCTGGCGCAGACGATCTCCAAATACGATCTGCTCGCCCTGCCGGTTGTGGATCACGGCAAGATCCTCGGCATCGTCACCATCGACGACATCATCGACACCATGGTCGAGGAAACGACCGAAGACGTTCATCGTTTCGGCGGCATGGAGGCGCTGGACGAGCCCTATATGAAGATGGGCTTCCTCGCCATGATCCAGAAGCGGGCCGGCTGGCTCTGCGCGCTGTTCCTCAGCGAGATGCTCACGGCGAACGCCATGCAGAGCTACGAGGGCGAGTTGGAGAAGGCGATCGTGCTCACCCTCTTCATCCCGCTGATCATGAGCTCGGGCGGCAACTCCGGCTCGCAGGCGACCTCGCTCGTCATCCGCGCGCTGGCGCTGCGCGAGATCGGCCTTCGCGACTGGTGGCGTGTCGCCTTGCGCGAGCTGCCGACCGGTTTGGTGCTCGGCTCGATCCTCGGCATAGTCGGCATCTGCCGCATCGCGCTCTGGCAGTATTTCGGCTTCTACGACTATGGCCCGCATTGGATGCTGATCGCGGCAACGGTGGGTGCGGCGCTGGTCGGCATCGTCACCTTCGGCTCGCTGTCGGGTTCGATGCTGCCTTTCGCGCTGAAGCGCATCGGCTTCGATCCGGCAAGTGCCTCGGCGCCGTTCGTCGCCACGCTCGTCGACGTCACCGGGCTGGTGATCTATTTCTCGGTGGCTCTGGTGATCCTGCGCGGCACGCTCCTCTAGCCAAGAAGCTTCGCGCCGCCGGCATGGCCGGCGGCGCCTTCCCGACTGGCTTCAAACGCGCTCGCCGTTCTTCACGCGATAGGTCGGCTTGTACATGGTGACCAGCTCCTCCGCCGCTGTCGGGTGGACGGCCATGGTGCGGTCGAAATCGTCCTTGGTCAGCCCCGCCTTCAGCGGAATGCCGAGCAGCTGCGCCATCTCGCCGGCGTCAGGTCCCAGGATATGGGCACCGAGCACTTTCCGCGACGCGCCGTCGACCACCAACTTCATCAGCATCTTTTCGTCACGGCCCGACAGCGTGTGCCGCATGGGACGGAAAGACGCGCGATAGATCTCGATGTCGGGGAAGCGCTTGACCGCCTCGTCCTCGGATAGGCCAACGGTGCCGATCTCGGGCTGCGAAAACACGGCCGTCGGAATGGTATCATGGTCTGGCGCTGTCGGATTGCCTTTGAAGGCTGTCTCGATGAAACACATCGCTTCGTGGATGGCCACCGGCGTCAGTTGCACGCGGTGGGTGACGTCGCCGATCGCCCAGATATTGTCGATGCTGGTGCGGGAAAATTCATCGACGATGATCGCGCCGGTCTTGCCGAGCTCCACGCCGATGCCTTCGAGTCCCATATTCTCCGTGTTCGGGATGCGGCCGATCGCCAGCATGACCTGGTCGACGGTCAGCGTCTGGCCACTGGAGAGCAGCACGTCCAGTCTGCCCTCAGCGGTCTTGCGCACCCATTCCGAGATCGAACGGCAGAGGATCCTGATCCCCTTCTTCTCCATTGTCTCGTGCAGCGAGCGGCGAAGGTCCATATCGAAGCGCGAAAGAATTTCTTGGCCACGGTAGACCAGCGTGGTGTCGACGCCCAGTCCATGAAAGATGTTGGCAAATTCGACGGCGATATAGCCGCCGCCCTCGATCATGATCGCCTTCGGCAATTCCTTGAGATCGAAGGCCTCGTTGGAGAAGATGCAGTATTCGTGGCCGGAAAGCGCCGGGTGCGGAGCCGGACGGCCGCCCGTGGCGATCAGGATCTGGTCGGCGCTGACGGTGCGGTCTTCGGCAGTGAGATAGACGGAATGCGGATCGACCAGCACGGCGCGCGAATGGAAGGCCTCGCCGCCCGCACCTTCGACATTCCTCTTGTAGATCGCCTCCAGCCTGGCGATCTCCTTGTCCTTGTTGGCGACCAGCGTCGGCCAGTCGAAGCTTGCCTCGGGCACCATCCAGCCATAGCCGGCGGCATCAGCGAAATGTTCGGGGAATTGCGAGGCATAGACATAGAGTTTCTTCGGCACGCAGCCGCGGATGACGCAAGTACCGCCATAGCGATACTCCTCGGCAATGGCGACGCGCTTGCCGAGCGAGGCAGCCACACGGGCCGCCCTCACCCCGCCGGAGCCGCCGCCGATGACGAAGAGATCATAGTCGTAACCGGCCATCGAAAGGACTCCTGCGCAATGGAAGTGTGTCACAGGTAGGCGGACAGCAGGCAAAAGAAAAGCCCGGAAACCCGGGCTCTTCTGGTCCAGTCGGCCATCGGCCGCTTGAAACGGATCAGTTCTGCGAATTGTCGGCAGGAGCCGAGTTGTCGGCAGGAGCCTGGTCGTCTGCAGGCGCCGAATTATCGGCAGGAGCGGACCCGTCGGCAGGAGCGGCCGCATCCTTCGCAGGCTTGGCCGGAGCCGCGGCCTTTGCGGCGGCGGCGAGCGTTTCGCCGACCTGCTGGGCCAGGTCGCGGGCGACACCGTTCTGCCAAATGTCGGCCGCCTTCACCAGGTCGCGCGTGACCGCCGGGCCGCTGTCGAGCAGCTTCTTGCCGGCTTCCGAGCTGTAGAAAGTGGCGATATCGTTGAGGTCCTTTTCGGAAAACACCTTGGCGTAGGCGAGCGCCGCTTCCTTCTCCAGGTCGGCGCGGCGCGCCGCCAAGCCCATCGCCTTTTCGGTGACCGTCTTGCCGATCAGTTCCTGCATGTCGGGATTCTTCTGGATCAGCTGGTTCTCAAGCGCTGCCGCCGCCTGCGGCAGGATATTGTCGAACGGGTCGGTAGCGTGGATAGCCGCAACTGCGGCCCGTGCGGCCTTCAGATGCGATTCGCTGATATCCTGCGAAAACGCCGGCGAGGACAGCGCAAGCACCGCTGAGGCCGCCAGAATGGTCGAAAGGCGGCGAACCCGTTTATGCAACATCATGGTCGATAGAACTCCCTGGTTTTCGGGCGGCATGGACGGTTTGGATGCCGTCGCCGCCGGCGATGACGGCGGTTGACGCCAGCCCGATGAATAGACCGTGCTCGACGACGCCTGGAATGGCGAAGAGAGCATTCGAAAGCGCTCTTGTATCCGGAATGCGGCCAAAAGATGCATCGAGGATAAAGTGGCCGCCGTCTGTAACAAATGGCTGCTCCCCCGTCATCCTCAATGTCACCGGGCCGGCAAGGCCGAGCCTTGCCGCCGCCGCGCCGACCGCGATCTCGGTGGCGCGCAGGCCGAACTTGTTGACCTCGATCGGCAGGGGGAAACGGCCGAGCGTCTCGACCATCTTGGACTGGTCGGCAATCACGATCATGCGCTGCGACGCCGCCGCGACGATCTTCTCGCGCAGCAGCGCCCCGCCCCCACCCTTGATCAACGTCAGCGCGGGATCGATCTCGTCGGCGCCGTCGATGGTGAGGTCGAGCTCCGGCGTTTCCTCGAGCGTCGACAGCGGCACGCCAAGCTCGCGGCAGAGTGCCGCGGTGCGCTCGGATGTGGGCACGCCGATGACGCTGAGGCCGGTCGCGACCTTTTCGGCGAGCAGCCGGACGAACTCGTCGGCGGTCGTGCCCGTGCCGATGCCGAGCCGCATGCCGCTGCTGACATGGGCGAGCGCCGCACGCGCGGCCTCGACCTTCAACTGCCTTGCGTCCATGCCGCTCCTGTCCCCGATTTCCATGGTTTGGCGCGCCTCCTAGCATTTTTGCCTGTCCCGTCAAAGGCTCTGCCTGTGGACCGATGGAGGCGGCTTGCTTGACCACCGCCCAGCTTGTATCGGCTGCGGAACCTCAATTATTCAGGACTGGCCATGACCCGACCGATCATCGTGTTCGACCTCGACGGGACGCTCATCGACACTGCGCCGGATCTGCTCGACAGCCTCAACCACAGCCTGGCGGCCGCGGAGCTTGCCGCGGTCGACCAAGCCGGCTTCAAGCGCTACGTCGGCCATGGCGGCCGCGTGATGATCGAACGCGCGCATGCGGCGCAAAACAAGGCGCTGATGGCGGAAGAGCACGACCGGCTGCTGAAGCTTTTCCTCGACCACTACACGATCAACATTCCAGGCAAGTCCCGCCCCTATCCCGGCGTGGTCGCGGCTCTCGACCACTTCCAGGCCGCCGGTTATCTGATGGCGGTTTGCACCAACAAGTATGAAGCGAATTCGGCGACGCTGATCGGCGCGCTCGGTCTCGACAAATACTTTGCCGCGATCTGCGGCCAGGACACTTTTGCCTTCCGCAAACCCGACCCGCGCCATCTGACCGAAACCATCAAACTGGCTGGCGGCGATCCGCACAACGCCCTGATGGTCGGCGATTCGCAGACCGACATCGACACCGCCAAGGCGGCCGGTATTCCGGTGGTGGCGGTCGATTTCGGCTATACGGATCGTCATGTGCGCGAGTTCGAACCGACGCTGGTGATCTCGCATTTCGACACGCTGACGCCGGAATTGGCCCAGCGTCTGATCGCGGCGGCGCGCTGAGCGCCTGCCCAGATCGAGCCGGCAGGAACCCGAAATCGGTCCGCAGGATAACGTCGGCACATTGCCTTGACTTCGCGCACCCGCCTCCCTTATATCGCGGCTCGCTTCGGCCTTCGGGCAACGAGCGGGCGATTAGCTCAGCGGGAGAGCACACCCTTCACACGGGTGGGGTCGCAGGTTCAATCCCTGCATCGCCCACCATCCAACTTCCCGAAAGTTGGATGATCCGGCCGCGATGAACCTCTTCAATTTCGTGCAGTGGGGCAGCTCGCGTCCGGGAGGCCGCTTAGATCAGGCCTCGGCGCACATTCAAATGCGTTACTCCCGTCACCAGAATGGCGCCGGTCATGAAGTAGAGCGTGGCTATGATGTTGCCCTGATGGAAATGCAGCCCGGCAAACAGCAGGGCCATAACCACGGCAAGAAATGCGATTACACGCGAGAAGTTATCGGGCATGGGGCAGCGAACCTATGCAAATAGGATGGATAGCCGCCCTCAATCAGCCGCGTGCTCCATAGATCGGTTTTCGATTTTCCGCAATTGCCTTTTGAAG
The DNA here is from genome assembly GCF_002294985.1 of Mesorhizobium sp. WSM3862. Lineage (GTDB taxonomy): Bacteria > Pseudomonadota > Alphaproteobacteria > Rhizobiales > Rhizobiaceae > Mesorhizobium. Next base: position 148,262 of record NZ_NSGE01000001.1, read on the forward strand.
CACTGCCGCAGTGTGGTGCCTGCTGCGGGCGGTGTCGACAGCCGGGCCGCTGCCCTTCTTGCCGACATTGCATTCGAAGGCGCTGAGTTCGATCGGGGTCGTCGGCCTGGTCCATGCAGGGCGGCGGCAAGCCGCTGCTGGACAATGGCGACGCTTCTGTGATCGCCTTCACATACGCCGCGGAGGCATCGCGCACAGATATTGCACCGGTGGTACTGGCTTCTGCTTCAATGCATGGGCTTCAACGGCCTCCGGGCCTGAAAGCTCGGCAGGGAGTTTCGATCACCTAGCCATTTTCAGATTTGCTGTTCGCGCGCGTCGGTCGCCTCCCGCCACGCGCGCGAACGGCGTTTCGTAGTTCGGTTCGCGTCCGCCAGCGCGCTCCGGTTCCCGATGCAAGGGACAGTTGCCGGCCAGTTTGATGCCGGCAGCGCACGTCTGGCGCCCGATCTACAAAGGCCGTCGCGTGTTGCCGCAATCGCACGAAAGGAGACAGGCCTTGATCGAGCATGCACTTGTCATACAATTTCCGCTCAACGAGAGGCGGAACCGCATCATGTCCAGAGCCAGCGCAGACGACAGGAGCACCCTGCCGCGTCTGGCGCGGATCGATCCGCGCCAGTTCGATTTGCTGTTCGGCGGCTGCAAGGTCGAACGTTATGCCGCCGGTCAGCACCTGTTCGTCCAGGAGGACGCATCCGACCGCATCTACGGCGTGATGAGCGGCACGGTCGAGATTTCGCTCTATTCACCGGGCGGGCAGAAGCTGGTGGCCAATATCGAGCTGTCGCGCAGCCTGATCGGCGAGATCGGCGCGCTCGACGGACGCCCGCGCACGGCAACCGCCATCTGCCTCACCGCATGCGAGCTGGTTTCCCTCAGTCGCACGCAACTCTTTGATCGCATTGAAAAAAATCCACCGCTGGCGCGCGCCATGATCGAGCTGCTGTGCACACGGCTGCGCTGGGTCAGCGGCGAGCTCGGCGACCAGGCCTTCTTCGGCATCGAGGCCCGGCTGGCGAAACGGCTGGTGTTCCTCAGCGGCGTCATGGCCGACCCCGCCGGCTGGATCCCGATTTCGCAATCGGAACTCGGCGAATTCCTCGGCGCGACGCGCGAGTCGGTCAACAAGACGCTCAACGACTGGCGCAACCGGCACATGATCGACATCAAACGCGGCGGGCTGCGCATCACCAATGCCGCCGCGCTGAACCACATCGCCGATTCGCAGGACGACGACTGAACGATTGTGACCCGAATCAGAGCCGCGAAATCAGGTAGCGCAGCGCGGACCGGCTCGGCATGAAGAAGTAGCCGCCGCCTTTCGTGGTGACGAATTGCGGCATGTCCCTGAGCACCGTCACCTTTTCCCAGGACGGAATCGAGAATCGGCCGCCGCCGTCGCGCGCGCCGATCGTCGGATCCTTTTCGCCGACAAGGCCTTGGAACGAGCTCGACGAGACCCAGGTCTGCTGAATGAACTCGTATTGGCGTTCGATGTCGGCGTTGAGGCACATGAAGAGAAGCCCCTTCTCGACCTTCCCGCTGCGGTCCTTCTTCTCATAGGTGCGGCCGACGCGCAGGATGCGGTGGCGCTTGCCGATCCTGATCTGCGTCTCGCGATCCTCGCCAAGCGAGTCGCGCGGATTGGAACGGCGTATATGGGAGCCGATCGGACAGCGATGCCCCTGCGGGTCCTCGGCGCCGAGCGCGAAGTCGTTGTCGACGCCACGACCCGGACGGCCATCGGGGTTGCGCACCAGCGAACTGCCGTCCTGCCAGCGGCCGAGCATCTTGGCCGCGACCCAGCGCGGCGTGATCGCGTTGTCGCCGGTCTCGCGCGCAGCCCGCGCGGCGGCGTGCTTGCAGTAGTCATCGAACAACTCGACATGCTGCTCGAACTGGCGAACGACCAGGAACGAGCCGTTGCGGCCGAAATCGCGTGGCGGCGGAGGCTGACCGGGGATCTGCCGGTTGCGCCGCACTTGGGACAGGATGCCGGTCCGATCCTGCGCCGCCCGCACGGAGGGCGAGGCTGGATAGAACCCATGCTCGTCGCGATAGCCGAACAGGAACTCGCCCGGCGCGACCAGGTGCATCGGCGCGGCACCCTTGTCGGCGCGCGACGTACCCCTGACGATCGGCTGCGAGACGCCGTCGGCAAAGCCGAAATGCTCATAGGCGCGGGCGCGCTCCGGCTTGCCGTCGTTGCCGGCATGCGTTTTCCCACCGTCCTTCTTTGGCTCGCGGTTCACGACAAGCGGCAATTCAGCAGCGATCTTCATCCCCGCGCCTGTCGTCTTTCGCTTCGCGGCCGCAACCTCCCCCTTCAGTACCGCCGGCTCCGCGGCGTAGCAGATGACGACTGCGTCGACCGGCGCCTCGGCCGAACCCCACTGCCATTTGTCAGGCGCGTCCGGGCCGGTGTGGTCGAGGATGCGGCTGCGCTCTGGATTGCCCATGCCGTGCCGAAAGGCAGCTGGGAATGTGTCCAGCGGATCGTCGTCGACGCCGCCCTTCAGCCCAAGACGGCGCAAACCGTCGGGACCGAAGGCCACCGTCATGGCGCGTCCGGCCGGCACGCCGTCGCCGAAACTGGTCTTGTCGATGACGAAGTCCAGCCACGCTCTGCGTTGCATGGCCGGCAGTTCTTCCGGCACCCGGATCGCCAGCATATGCGCGTGGCCAAGCGCGCCGAACGGGCCGAAGAAAATGGATTGGATCTCGCCGGCTTCCAGTTCTTCCACGGGCGAAGGCGCCGGTTCACGGCCGACGGTTGCAGCCGGCCTTGCCTGCGGCCGCTGCAGCGAGCCGAACAGGCTCACCCAGTTGCGGGCCTCGCTGCCGGTGGCGGAAGCAATGCCGCGCCGGATCTTCGAGTTGATACGGATGCGCGCGGTGTTGAGATGCGGATAGGCAGAGTACCAGAACAGCGTCGGCACCTGCTGACGCCGCGCCCAGCGCTTGAAGCGGTCCCCGTCGCGCGCGCCGTCGAGGAAGAGCCAACGCGTGCGCGGGTAGCCTTCCGTGTTGCTCCATACGCCGGTCAGGCCCTCTGAGGCCTTGGCGATGAAGTCCTCGAGATAGCTTTCCCAGCTGCCGCCATAGTTGGAGAAGAACATCAGCTTGTCGGTGCCCGGCAGCAGCACCCAGCGGGCGAAGTGAATGGTGTTTATGGTGGCGAGGAACCCCGGCTTGAACACTTTCTGCGCCGATATCGAGATTAGGTAGAAGGAAAGCCTCAGCGCCAGTCGCCGCAAGGTGCCGGCCTTCATCGTCGATATCGCGGTGAGATGGTTTTGCGCGCAGTGGTCCTCATTGGCGAGGATTCTGTCCAGCGCGCCGAGATCGATCGGCGTGTTCTGCGGCCGGTCCTTGTCCTCGAGGCGCCGCAGGCTGAGGAAGCACAAGCCGATGAACAGCAGGGCTATCGCGAGCAGCCCCAGCACCGCCAGCAGAAGCGCGGTGCCGGCAATTGCGACGTTGGTGAAGGTGACACCGTGCGGATTGCCGAACACGAGCACATAGGTCATGCGCCAGCACGCAAGGATGACGATCGCGACGGTGGCGAGCACAGCCGGCGCAAGCAGCGTCGTCGTCAGGGCCCGCCACCAGCGGCACGGAGGCCGCTCCAGCAGGCTCTCAGCCGGCTCAAAGGCCCAGCCGAACTGTCCTAGCGACTGGGCATGCCGGCGCGCCTCGGTGAGCACAGCAAGGGCGTTGCCAGTACCCGCGCGCGGCTTTTCGACGATCTCGCGCACGCTGTCGGCGAGCTCTGCCTCGGCCAGGATGCGGCGCACCGAATGGCCAGGCGTTCCGGAAAAAACCAGCCCTGCCGTGCTGCCGAAGGACGGCGAGATCTCGATGTGATGCTTCTTCAGGAAGTCCTGCAGCGAAGCGTCGTCGGGCAGACCGCATACGGCCCTGAAGATCGGCCGCAGCCGGTGGCCTATGGCCTGCGTGATGGCACCGATGACATCGTCGGTGCTGCCGTCGCCGGAGATTTCGAGTACGAGCGCGCCGGTTTCGAGGTCCGATTTCTCGTCCCTGCCGGTGGCGGCGACAGCCAGGCTGGCGAAGTGGACCGTGCCGACATTGTCGAGCGCATCGCCCACCTCGTCGATCGCCGGGTTGCCAAGTGCGCCGACCTTGTCGCGCACGGCATCCAGCGGCACCGCACGCCTGATCGGGCAAACCACGGTGACCATCGACTGGTCGACCGTGCGGCAAAGCGGCGAGCGCTCGAAATCGACCTTGAGGCTGGCCGGATAGGCGCCGACATTGACCATCTTGCCGGCTCTGCCGCGCGCGCGGCGGAGCTTGGGCTTGCTGAACAGGGCGCGAACGCATTCGCCGATCTGAATGCGGGCGATCTCGGCCCCGATGCACAGATGAATGCCGTGGCCGAACACCATGTAATCGCGATAAGGCCGCGAGGTGTCGAATTCGTTTGGCCTTTGCACGATTTCCGGATCGAACATGGCGGAAAGCGTCGCCGGCATGACGACCGTTCCGGCCTTCACAAGGCGCTCTCGCCGCGTGCCTTGGCCGATGACCGCGTCACGGGCGGTGTAGCGCCACGGGCCGACCCAGATCGGCTTGAAGCGCATGGCTTCCAGGATTGCCCTATCGAGTTTGCCGGTATCGCCCGCTGCAATGGCTGCGTCGACAGCCTGCCTTGCGTCTGACCGCGACAGGATGACGTCCAGGCAGTTGCCGCCGGCAAGCACATTGGTCGGAACGAAGCCGGCAATCATGCCGAGCATGATCGAATGGATGTCGGGCTGCGATAGGCGCCCTTGATCCATGAGCGCGACAAGGCGCGCCAGCGGCCGTTCGTCCTTCCCTCCTCTGTCCCTGACCGCGGCAATCGAGCGGTCGATGACCTTGATCAGACGATCGCCGCCGACGATCGCGAGCTGACGTGTCGTTGGGCTCGCTGTCGGATCGGAAAAGAACAGCGCGCTGAGCGCGATCGACCAGTCGGCGAATTCGGTTTCATCGTCGATCTCGAGGCCGAAATAGTCGCGACAGATGCGTACCGGAACGATCTTCATCAGCCCGCCGACGGCGTCGAAGTCGGGGCTGGCCCGGGTCATGATGTCGCGCGAATGACGCTCGGCGATCGGCCTGACGGCGGCTTCGACTTCCGCCGGCGGAAAGGCGCTCAGCACGGCCGATTTCATTTGCCGGTAGGCGGCCCCGTCCTGCATGCCGAGGATGAAGTTCGATCCCCTGGCCAGTTCTGCCATTTCCGGCCCGTACGGTGTCTCGAACTCGTCGCCGCGCTCCAAAATGTCGCGCACATCGACGCCTTTGGTGACAAGCAGGAAATTGCCGAAGGCCAGGTTCGGCCAGAAGCGGCGCAGCAGCGCCAGCAGCCAGCGCGGGTCGTTGAAAAGGAAGCCGGCGATACGGGACGCAAGCCCCTTGGCGCGGAGCCGGTCGATATCGAAGGGCGGCATTTCGGCGACAGGGCGCTGGCTCTTCTGGGCAGCGCGGACAGCAGCGAAATACTTCAACTTGATCATGCGCGTTCGAGCCCCCCGGCTGTCCACGTCACTGCGATGCCGGCTATTGTCTGGCCTAGGTTTGGTTCGGTCCGGCGTATGTGATTTTTTTCACAATCATCGGTGTTCGGTTCCAGCAATCATGCGATGGACTTGGTCTGGCCGAAATTGGCGATCAGGAAGTTGTTCTTCGCAGGATCGACGAACGGTATCCAGCGAATCCGCTGCTCGGAAAAATCGGGATGCCTGGTTGCCAGAATGGCGCGTTCGCGTTCGGCCTCCTCAAGACGGCCGCTCCGCATCAAGGCGCCGATTTTGAGGAACCTGGCGTAGAAATAGCCCGGCGAAAGGTTGAGCGAGCGATCGGCAACCGCAATTGCCGCCGGCCAGTCCTCGACCAAACAGTATGCGGCAGCCAGCTCGCCCAGATTGTGAAAGCGGTAGAGGTCGAACGGGCTCAGCCGCTCGGTATCCAGGAAGAACGGGATCGCGCCGGCGGCATCGCCAAGCAGCAGCCGCGCGCTGCCCATTGCCGAGCGGGCGAAGGCAAAGCTCGGATTGATGTGGATCGCCTCGGCCAGATGCTCCGCCGCCGATGCCGGCTGGCCGCGCATGATGTCGGCCGCCCCGAGATAGGCGTGCGGCCGCGCGTCGAGGCTGTCCATCAACAGCGACTTGCGCGCAAATTCTTCGACCTTGGCCAGGTCGTCGCTGTCGCCGAAGCGCAGCCATGCCCGCCAGAAATACCACCATGCCAGCTCGTTCAGCACGGCGCTGGAATTCGGATCTTCCTGGTAAGCCTTCTCGAAGAATTCGAGCGCGATCTCGGTGTCTTTGCGCGTGCGCCTGTTCATGTGCCAGCGGCCCCGCCGCACCAGCTGCCAGGTCTCGAGGCTTTCCCACGGCACCTGGAAGGTGCGCACCTGCTCGGCTCGGTCGACCTCCTTGTCGAGGATCGAAACGATCTCGCTGCCGATCTGGTCGCGCAGGCTGAAGATGTCGATGAGGTCACGGTCGAAGCGCTGCGACCAGACCAGGCGCCCGTTCGACGTGTCGGTCAGCGAGGCGTTGAGGCGTATCTGCCCGCTGTGGCGCGCCAGCGTGCCGCCGACGATGTAGCGCGCGCCAAGCGCATTGCCGATGAGTCTGGTTCCGAGCTGGTCGTCGCGAAACTGGAAGCTGGAGCCCTTCGCGATCACCGAGAGCCAGCGGGTGTTGGACAGGCCGTAGATGATGTCTTCCGCAATGCCGTCGGCCATGTAGCCGACGTCAGGCTCGCCTCCGTTGCTGCCGTGAAACGGCAGCACCGCGATTGCCGGCGGGCCCTTCGATGCGAGTCTGTCATGGACGGGAGCGGTAGGGATGGCGGCCAGGGGCGCAGCCATCGCCGCGCCGTTGCCGCCGCGTCCGGCGATCAGCACACGTACAGGCAGGGCGATGTTCTTGAGCATGAACTCGCCAAGATCGGTGAAAACCGCCGCCGTCTTGTCCTTTACGTGGTGCCAGGTCGTCTCTGAGATAGCTAGACCGTCATGCGGAGCGAATTCCTGGAGGCGCGCGGCAATGTTGACGTCGTCGCCATAGAGGCGGCCCTCGCGGACGATGACGTCTCCGGTGTTGATCCCGGCCCGGAACGGCATGCGCATCTCATCCGCGGCCGAGGCATTGAGCGCCATGATCCGGTCCTGGAAATCGAACGCCGCGCGCAAGGCTTCGATTGGATTGCCGAATTCGGCCATGATGCTGTCGCCGGCAACGCCAAACGTGCGGCCGCCAAAGGCGCCGCAGCTGTCGGTGATGATATCGCGCCTTTCCTCGAAGGCCGCGACGGCGCGCTCGTCGTCGATGCCCATCAGCCGCGAAAAACCAACGGCGTCGATAGAAATGATTGTCGCAAGCTGACGGGTATAGTTCCGTTCAGCCATGGTTGAGCCCCCGGTCCCTGTTTTCGGTCCAGAACAGGCGACTTCCGCTCCCAAAAACACTTCGCCGTTTGCCGATGGAAGATCCCCGGCAGGCTCGGCGCGCCGTTGCCACCCTGTTGGTCCGGGACTCTAACAGGGTCTGGCCAAAAGCTCTACCACGAACAGCTAATGGAAGGCGGTTTCGGCGCAAGGCATGGTTAGTCGTTCGTTATCTGAAGTCCGATGTTGCAGAAACCTCCTTACTTACTGGATTCACGCCGTTTTACTTATTTAAGCTTTCGCGAATAGAGGTCGCGCCGGCCGTGACGAACCAACTGTGGAGCAAGGCGTTGCACGCCGGTGGCGGAACCAACAGGCCAGGATTCGAGTTGTCAGCGCGTTCATGCCACCACGAGAGATTGAGGGGCAGTCATGCGCGCTGTTCTTTTGGCAAGCGGTATCGCGTTTTTCCTTGTCGGCGGGTCGGCTTTCGCGGCCGAAGCGCAAGCGCTGCCGCCGCAAAATGCCAAGAAGCTCTCGGAAATCCTGACCAAGGTCGAGAAGCGGAGCGACTTCCAATATATCAAGGAGGTCGGCTGGAGCAGCGACGGCTATACCGTCACCTATTACACGACCGACAAGGCCAAGGTCGAAATCACCTACGATCCGGTCACCGGCGAACCGAAGTAACGCCTGATACGGCCGCCCGCAGCTGGGCCGGCGCCTCCCTATCCGAGACTTGCGTCGATGCACGTTTGATGGCTGACTGCGCGCCATGATTGCGGGCACGGGGGTGCATTGGCAATGGTTGGCTACGTTCTAAAGCGCATCCTGATGGTGCTCGCCGGCTATCTGATCGCGGTGCTCGTCGGATTGGTCGCGTTGGTCGCGATCTATGCAGCGCTGAGCTCGCTGCCCAACGCCCCAAGCTATTTCGAGCTGATGCAGTTCACGCCCGTCGCCGTGCTGGTCGTGCCGCCGCTTGGCATGTTCGTCTATTTCCTGACGATCGTGGCGACCGGCATGCCGACTCTGATCTTTGCGCTTATTGCCGAGGTCTTCTCGTTGCGGAGCTTCTGGCTGCATATGCTGTTCGGCGGCGTGGTTGCGGCTGCCGGTTTCATGCTGCTCTCGCCGGACGCGCCGCACGATCCGGAACGCTGGGCCGACCTTGGCATCATCGTCGCGGCCGGGCTGGTGGCCGGTTTCGTTTATTGGCTCATTGCCGGACGCGACGCCGGTTTCAGGCGCCCGCTCATCGAGCGCTTAGGTTGACGGTGCGCGCACCGCTTCGGTCGCATCCAGCGCCTGCATCAGCTTCGAATCGCGATCGTAGACGTCGTCGAAATATTCGACCTTGCCGGACATGTCCGGCCAAGCAGTGAAATAGGCGACATAGACCGGGATGACGCGCGTGACATTCTCGGTCGAATGACCGTGCTTCAGCTTCTCGGCGATGTCGTCGACCGAGGTGCCGAGCACAGCGGCCGCCATGCCGCGCGGATCCTGCAGGCGTATGCAGCCATGGCTCAGCGCGCGCATATCGCGCCCGAAGAACGACTTCTGCGGCGTGTCGTGCATGTAGATGGCGTGCTTGTTGGGGAAGAGGATCTTCAACTCGCCAAGCGCATTGGCCTCGCTCGGCTGCTGGCGCACGCTGAACGGGATTTTGGCACCGTAGGCGCCCCAGTCCACCGCCGCGGAGGGAACTCGCCTGCCGCTGGAATCCGTCACCTCATAGCCGGCGCGGTCCAGATAGCCCGGATCGCTGCGCAGCCTCGGCAGCATCTCGTTGACGATGATCGACTGCGGCACGCCCCAATAGGGGTGGAAGTCGACCTGCTTGATCTGGTTGTAGAAAAATGCGGTCTGGTTGGTGACCTTGCCGATGACCACGCGGGTCTTCAGCTTCTCCTCGCCATTGTCGATGTAGCTTGCGGTGAAGGCCGGCTGGTTGATGAAGACGCGCGGGCTGCCAAGATCGGAGGGGAGCCAGCGCAGCTCTTCAAGCGCCGCCATGACCTTCTCGACCTTGTCGGCCTTGGACGTTCCGGCGAGCGAGGCGACGGTGCGCGGGCCGATGACGCCGTCGCCCTTCATGCCGGCCCGCTTCTGCACCGCCTTGATCACCGGCACCAGGTCAGGATCGTAAAGGTCGCTTTTGCCGAGCCGGGCGAGGGTCTCGCCAAAGTCACCGCCCATCTCGTCATCGAGGTTGCGCGCGATCAAAGTCAAAAGCTTGGGCAGTTCCGGGCTGCTTTCACCGGGCTTCAGGAGCAGCTTCGGATCGACGACGATCTCGTTCTCCTCGCTTGCCTGGAGCGACTCCAACTCGACGCGCAGCGCCTGATATTCAGGGTTCTGCGGGTGCCGCGATTCGAGATAGGTGCGCACCTCTTGCGTGTGCGCCAGCGTCTTCAGTACGCCTTCGAGATCGAGCGGCTTGGCCGGAAAATCGTAATAGCCGGTCATGCGGTTCGGATCGACTCGGCCGCTCTGGGCGTCATGGGCGTAGCGCAGCACGCGCGCCGATAGCGCCATCTCGAAGCGGACCAGTTCCTTGGCCCGCGCTTCGGGCAAGGCGGCATTCGTGGCCGCCGCAGGAACATCGACGGAATAATCGGCAGGCGTCAGGCCGTAGCTCGCGGCTTCGCCAAGCACCCGCACGGCATCCTGCGCCCTGCTGTTGGGTGCATCCCCTGTCACCCAGATGAAATCCGGATTGGCCGAATAGTAGGCGATGAGCGCCTTGGCGATATCGGGCTCGGCAAAGAGTTCATAGTCGCTCAGGCCTGCCATCGCGTCGCGGAACGCGCTTCCGGTCACGGAGGGCACAAAGGCGGCGTCTTGCGCGGTCGCGGGCGGCGGAGCGGGCAGCAGCGACTTGAAGTCGACGCGCACAAGCTTGTCGGCCCTGTAGGTATTGTAGGTTGGGCTGCTGATCCTGACGCTACCGCCTGTGCCAGGCTGCACCTTGCGCGGCTTCGGCGGCGGCGGAAATTCTCCTTGGGAATTGTGCCGGATGCCGCCGCCGAACAGCATGTCGAACAGCCCCTGCGCGCTCGCCGGCTGCTGGCCGAAGGCAAGTGCCGTCGCGATCGCGATCGGCATGACGGCCATTTTGTTCCCGAGGATTTTCATGCTTCACCCGCACCGGTTGAAACCGGTTTCCCGTTCCACGCCGCTAGACGGTCCCGCCCTCCGCATGGCGGATGTAATGCGCGACTGTACCGATTCATACTGATTCCGTTAAGCTTCCATAAATTTTCGCGACCGTGTTGCAGAACAGTTTCACATCCGCGTGAGACACAATGCGGCAGGGCGGCTCCCGGTTTCAGAGGCCTCGGTAACAATCAGGCGTTGGCGCCATGCGGCCTGGGCCACCATGACCGGCCTTCCCGCCTGACAAACATCGGCCCGTGACAAACAGCGGTCTTTGTGATCGAAATTCCGGCGGGCGCGAGCCATGGCCTGGAGGATGCGCAGTGAAGAAGGGATATCGCGAACTTCTTGACGAGGCGAATGCCGAGATCGAGGTGGTTTCGCCTGAGGAAGCGGCCGGGCTGCTGGAGGATGACGGCACCATCTTCGTCGATCTGCGCGACCCCCGCGAGGTCGAGCGCGACGGCAAAATTCCCGGCGCCAAGCATGTAACGCGCGGTATGCTCGAATTCTGGATCGACCCCGAAAGCCCTTACCACAAGCCGTTCTTCGCCTCCGGCAAGACCTTCGTCTTCTTCTGCGCCGGCGGCTGGCGTTCGGCGCTGGCGACCAAGACGGCGCAGGACATGGGTCTCGCGCCGGTCAAACACATCCTTGGCGGCTACACAGCCTGGAAGGCTGCCGGCCTGCCTGTCGAGCCAGGGCAGAAGAAGAAGACCGACTGAGCCATTCGCAACTACGGACGGAAGACGGCAGCAGGCCCCTCCCGCATTAATTTTCAATGCAGCGCCGGTTGCCGTTCCTCGGCGACGAAGCCCACGGCGCGCGCGACCACGTCCTTGTCGGCAAGGATGCGGCGGTGGCCAAGCCCTTCGGCCCAATGCAAGCTCACATGATCGCCGGCTTCCGCATACCGTTTTGCGTGATCGGCATGGACTTCGCGGTCGTCAGGCGCGTGAATGATCAGCGTCGGCACCGGCGCGTCGGCGAGCTGGCGGTCGCCCGTGAAATCGCTGAGCGGCCGTCCCGACAAATGCTTCACCCGATCCGCCATGGCGACCCGAGAGCGCGGCCCGACATTGAGCCGGTGGCTGAAATCGTCGAAGATCGCCGGCAGCGAGCTCGGCGCCGCAATCAGAACCAGTTTCTCGGCCGCAAGCGGCGGCATGCCTTTCACCGAAGCGGCAACCGCATTGGCCGCGACAGCGCCTCCGAAGGAATGGCCGACGGCGGCGGCAAACGGGCCGAACCATTCGCCAGCAACTCGCACCGCGTCGACCGCGGTCACCATGTTGAGATGTCGCCCGAGCGAATGGCCGTGGCCCGGCAGGTCAAGCGAGACCACCTTGTAGCCGGCGTCGCGAAACCCATCGATCAGAGTTCGCATATATTCGGTGCGCGAGCGCCAGCCATGGATGACGAGCACGGTGCCGCGAGAGCCCCTGCCCGGCCCCGGCCGGAACTCATGCACAGCAACGCAATCCGCCTTCGTCTGCAGCCGGTGATGGCGCGCCTCGGCCATGAAACCCGCAGCGCGCTCGACCGCGCGGCGCTCGCCCTCGTTCAAAGCCTTGACGTTTGCCGTGCGGCAGAACAATTCGAACGCGGCGCGGCCACTGAGACGCGGCGCGACATGCTCGGCCGCGCCGAAGACGCCTCGGATGACCTTCAATCCAAATGATGCCATAGTGTCGGTCCAACCATTCGTTCAAGCATGAACATAATAGTTCAAACATGAACATTAAGCAAGAGCTGCCCTGGGACAATCCGCGCTTTCGCAACTGGGTTGCGGTGGCGCGCGCCTGCCATGTGCTGGAGCGCACGCTGGCGGTGAAGCTGGCGCCGCTCGACCTCAAACCGGCGCAGCTCGACGTGCTGATGAACCTCTACCGTCATCCCGGGATGTCGCAGCACGACCTTGCCCGCAAGCTCTTGGTCGGCCGCTCAAACATCACGATGCTGTTGCCGCAACTGGAAGCCCGCGGCCTGTTGCGGCGCGAAGGCGACGAAAAGGATAAGCGCGTGCTGCGGTTGAACCTCACCGAAGCCGGCGAGGCCCTGCTGATGCGGGCGCTGAAAGTACATATGGCGCTCATCGAGAAGGCGATGAGCCAGTCGACAGCGGAGCAGTGCGACATGATCGGCGAGCAGATGCGCAAGATCGCCGATGTCCTGAAGGAGGCCTGACCGGGCGCTCTCGAGGCCGCTACCACATGGTCTGCTTTGCCCGCTCCGGCCATTCCTTGTCATATGCGGCGCCATTGATATTTCTGCGGCTGGTGATCTCGAGGATCTGGCCGGGCGTCGGCAGCGACTTCGGGTCGACATGCTTTGCCGGGTTCCAGAGCTCCGAGCGCACGATGGCGCGTGCGCACTGGAAATAGACCGCGTCGACGGCGACAACGGTGACCGACCGTGCCGGCTTGCCATCGACCATGAAGGACGCGCAAAGGTCGGCATCGGCTGTGATATGGGCTCGGCCGTTGACGCGCAGCGTCGTGCCGGAGCCCGGCACAAGGAAGAGCAGCCCGACGCGCGGATCGCGAATGATGTTCTTCAGCGAATCGGCGCGGTTGTTGCCGCGCCTGTCGGGCATCATCAGCGTTTTTTCGTTCAGGAGGCGCACGAAGCCGGCGAGATCGCCGCGCGGCGAACAGTCCAGCCCCTCCGGCCCGCAGGTCGCCAGCGCCACGAAAGGCGAGGCTTCGATGAAGGCGGCATATTCGGGAATCACATGGTCGAGTTCCTTGGCGACCGAGGCCTCGCCAGGCAGGCCGTAGAGGGCTTCGAGCTGTTCGACCGATGTGATGAGCGACATCTTTTCGCCTCCTGACCTTTTGCCGGCGCTACTCTATGTCCATGACGCTTTGACGACACCCAGTCGAACGTCTTGGCGCCAGGCTAGCGGTCGCGGCTGAGCCCCTTCTCGGCCAGCTCGGCAAGGTAGGCGTTCCAGCGCTCGTCCTTTTCATGCCCGAGCGTGTGAAGATAGTTCCAGGTGAAGATGCCGGTGTCGTGGAAATCGTCGAAGGTGATGCGCACCGCGTAATTGCCGACCGGCTCGATCTTAAGAATCGCGACATTGCGCTTGCCGGGCACAGTCACGCGCTGATCCGGCGAATGGCCCTGCACCTCGGCAGAAGGCGAGGCCACGCGCAAGAACTCCGCCGGCAGTTCGAACGGCTGATGCCCGGCAAAGGTCACGGTGAGCAGCTTGCGGTCCTTCGAGACCCTGAGTTCCTTCGGCGCCGTCATGTTTCTTCCTATATGCGTTGCGCCCTTCCCTACGCCGGTTCGCGCAGTGCGAAAAGGTGATAGAAGCCAGCCGACAGAGAATGTCGGTCGGGGAATGTTACCAAAGATCGAGAGCTTCTATCTTGAATGCGCGGTTGGATCGTATCACATAGCCGTATATAACGACGCTGCTCAGGCCACGGAAGCGCTTGCAATGGACATGATCGACCCCTTCGGTCGCAGGATCAGCTATCTGCGCGTGTCGGTTACCGACCGCTGCGATTTCCGCTGCACCTATTGCATGGCCGAGGACATGACCTTCCTGCCCAAGAAGGATCTGCTCTCGCTCGAGGAGCTCGACCGGCTCTGCAGCGTCTTCATCGAAAAGGGCGTCAGGAAGCTGAGGCTGACTGGCGGCGAGCCACTGGTGCGCAAGAACATCATGCATCTGGTTCGCGAGCTGTCGCGGCATCTTGAGAGCGGCGCGCTGGAAGAGCTGACGCTCACCACCAACGGCTCGCAGCTGTCGCGCTTTGCCGCCGAGCTCGCCGACTGCGGCGTGAAGCGCATCAATGTCTCGCTCGACACGCTCGATGCCGACAAATTCCGCCAGATCACCCGCTGGGGCAATCTCGGCAAGGTCATGGAAGGCATCGACGCCGCGCAAGCGGCGGGCCTGAAGGTCAAGCTCAATGCCGTGGCGCTGCGCGACTTCAACGACGCTGAAATACCGGAGATGCTGCGCTGGGCGCATGGTCGCGGCATGGATCTGACGGTCATCGAGACCATGCCGATGGGCGAGATCGACGCCGACCGCACCGACCAGTATCTGCCGCTGTCGTTGCTGCGCGCCTCGCTTGAGCGCCAGTTCACGCTGACCGACATTCCTTATAAGACCGGCGGCCCTGCCCGCTATGTCCAGGTCGCCGAGACCGGCGGTCGGCTCGGTTTCATCACCCCGATGACGCATAATTTCTGCGAAAGCTGCAACCGCGTCCGGCTGACTTGCACCGGCACGCTCTATATGTGCCTCGGCCAGGAGGACGCCGCCGACCTGAGAGCGCCGCTGCGCGCCTCCGAAGGCAATGAGCTGGTCGGCGAGGCCATAGACGAGGCGATCGGGCGCAAGCCGAAGGGCCATGATTTCGTCATCGACCGCCGCACCAGCCGACCCTCGGTATCGCGCCATATGAGCGTCACCGGCGGCTGATTTTTTCTCCCATTTGGTGCAGGATCACCCTCGGTCACGGACCTTGGGGGCATCATGAAGTGTGTTCATCTCGTCCAGGGCGCGCCTTTGGTGGTCGCCTTCTCGTTGCTGACGATTGCGACGACAGCGGCAATCGCAAAGCCGTTCACCTACGTCAATGCGCGCTTCGGCACGTCCTGCACCTTTCCCGACGAGATTTTCAGCGACCGCTTGCCCGAGCCAGAAAACGGCGATGGGCAGCAATGGAGCGCGCCCGACGGCGCCAGCCTGACCTGCTCGGGCATTTATAACATCGACAACGACACTCCGAAGGGCTTGGTCGCCGACGAAAAGGCAAACACCGGGCCGGGCTACAAGATCACTTACAGCAAGTCCGGGAAGAATTGGGCGGTGGTTTCTGGCATCAAGGGCGACAAGGTCTTCTACGAACGGCGCCTGTTCGGAAAGGATGGTGTCATCCGCACCGTCTGGATCGAGTATCCTTCCTCGCTTAAGGCGAAATACGATCCGCTGACCGGGGCGATCGCCGCCAGCCTGCGCGGCCCTTGAGCTGCGCTCGGCGCACTGGAAATAAACCATCCGCGCCGACTTCCACCCGATTTACCGCCGACTTGTTCCGGCCTAGCCTCATGAAGCGATTTTCGCATTCAGGGGGAATTCTCATGCGCAAATTCTTGGCTTCGCTTGCAATGCTCGGGATTGCCTTGGTGCCTGCGGCCGCTCAGTCGATCGGTGGCACCTACACTGTCGCCGGCACCAATTTCGACGGATCGAAATATGGCGGCGAGGCAACCATCACGCTGACCAGCGACACAACCTGCACGATCCATTGGGAAACCGGCGGCTCGTCCTCCGACGGCATTTGCATGCGCAACGATGATGCCTTTTCCGCCGGCTATGTGATGGGCAAGGAAATCGGCCTCGTCGTCTACAAGGTGGAGAAGGACGGCTCGTTGCACAGGCTGTGGACCATCGCCGGCCAGAACGGCAACGGCACCGAGACGCTGACGCCGAAATAACCGCTCCGGGATTGCAGCCGATATTGAGGGCCGCAGGAACCTCCGTGGCCCATTTCTTTGACGTTGCTGTCTTGCCGCTGGCTGTTAGACGCTTGCGAGAGAACATAACCCGGAAGCGCCCTTGCCTCTTTCGCCAAATCTTCGCGGCGCACTGTTCATGGTCGTGGCCATGATCGGCTTCACCTTGAACGACGCGATCACCAAATTCTCATCCGAATCGATGAACATGGCGCAGGTAATGCTGGTGCGTGGCGCCTTCGCCTCGCTCTTCGTCGGTCTGCTCGCCTGGCGGCGCGGCGCGCTTGCTGATCCGCGCGCCATGCTGCAGCCGATGGTCGCGTTGCGCGTCGCCGGCGAAGCCGGCGCGACCGTGTCGTTCCTGATCGCCCTTGCCCATTTGCCGATCGCCAACGTCTCCGCCGTTCTGCAGGCGCTGCCGCTGGCCGTGACGATGGGCGCCGCACTGTTCTTCGGCGAGGGCGTCGGCTGGCGCCGCTGGCTCGCCATTGCCGTCGGCTTTGCCGGCGTGCTGATCATCGTGCGGCCGGGCTTCGAGGGTTTCAGCGCCTATTCGTTGCTGGCGCTGGCGAGCGTCGGCTGCTGCGCGGTGCGCGATCTCGCCACCAAGCGCATCCCGCAAGCGATCCCGACCATGCTGGTATCGACCGCGACTGCGCTGGCCATGACGATCCTGGGTGCGCTGCTGCTCCCGCCGATGGGCGGCTGGACGCCCATGACCGCCAAGGCGACGGCGCTGCTGGCGCTGGCCGCCGTGCTCGTGCTCATCGGCTATCAGTTCATCATCATGGCGATGCGCTCGGGCGACATCTCCTTCATCGCGCCCTTCCGCTACACGGCGCTGCTGTGGTCGATAGTGCTCGGCCTCGTCATCTTCGGCGATATCCCCGACCTGCCGATGATCGTCGGCGCCGCGATCATCATCGGCTCCGGCCTCTACGCGCTCTACCGCGAGCGTGTCGTCGGCAGGCGCCAGCCTGCCGCCGAAAGCGCTGGACCCGACATGGCGCCGGACGGCATATAGTCCCGATGGACCGAAGCGTTGCAGGCATCATCCTGGCGGGAGGCCAGTCGCGCCGGATGGGCGGCGGCGACAAGACGCTGCTTTCGCTGGGCAAGGTCAGGCTGATCGAGCATGTCGCCGCGCGTCTCACACTGCAGGTCGCCACGCTGGCGCTCAACGCCAACGGCGATCCGGCACGGTTTGCTGGCACCAACCTTCCGGTGCTTGCCGATACGATAGAGGGCCATGCCGGCCCGCTCGCCGGCATCCTCACCGGCCTTGAATGGGCGGCAGCGGACACGGGCTACCGGTCGCTGGTCAGTGCGGCCGGCGACACGCCGTTCTTCCCTGGCGATCTCGTCGAGCGATTGGCCGTTGCCGCTCGGGCACGGCCGGGCGCGATTGCGGTCGCCAGTTCCGACGGCAGGTGGCACCCGACCTTCGCGCTCTGGCCGCTCGGCCTGCGCGATGCCCTGCGCCATTTCCTGGTTGAGGAGGACAATCGCCGGGTCTCGGCCTTCGTGGAGCGGCATGGTTTTGTCGAGGTGGAGTTTCCGATGCTCGAAGCCGGAGGCGAGCGGATCGACCCGTTCTTCAATATCAACACGCCCGACGATCTTGCGGAGGCCGAGCGTCTGTTGCAAAGCCTTGAGCCATGAGACGCGTGTTCGGCATCACCGGCTGGAAGAACTCCGGCAAGACGACCCTGACCGAGAAGCTGGTCGCCGAACTGGTTCGGCGCGGCTGGACGGTCTCCACGGTCAAGCATGCCCATCATGACTTCGACATCGATAAGCCCGGCACAGACAGTTTCCGCCACCGCCAGGCCGGCGCGATGGAGGTCGCGATCGTCTCCGGCCGGCGCTGGGCATTGATGCACGAACTGCGCAACGAGGACGAGCCGACGCTGGACGACATCCTGGCGCGGCTAGCGCCCTCGGACATCGTGCTGGTCGAAGGCTACAAGCGCGAAGCACACCAAAAGATCGAAGCGAGACGGCTGGAGGCCAAGGACCGGACGCCGCTTTCGATCAACGACCCGAACATCGTGGCTGTCGCCGCCGACTTTCCGGTCGAAGGCGAAAAGCTGCCCGTCTTCAACCTCGACGATACGAAATCGATAGCCGATTTTATCGAGCGCGCGACCGGTCTCGTCAGTCCAGCCAAGTAACGCAGCGGCACACGGCGATTGCCGTTTGCTGTTGTTTTTGCAGTTGCTTTTTTCTTGCAAAGAGTGGGAGTATCCCGCGCAGCGGGCGGTCAAAAAGGCTCCGCCCACAAGAGCCGCACGGGACAGCGGCCATGACAATATGAGAGGATTATCATGCGTATTGCACTGCGTATCGCGCTTGCCGCTTCGGCCGCGCTGCTGACACTTGGCGTTGCCCAGGCTCAGGAAAAGACCCTGAGGATCGGCACCGAAGGCGCGTACCCGCCCTTCAACAACCTGACCTCGGACGGCCAGTTGGTCGGCTTCGACATCGATATCGCCAAGGCCCTCTGCGACGAAATGAAGGTGAAGTGCACCTTCGTCGCGCAGGATTGGGACGGCATCATCCCGGCGCTCCAGGCCGGCAAGTTCGACGCCATCGTCGCTTCCATGTCGATCACGCCAGAGCGCCAGGAAAAGGTCGACTTCACCCACAAATATTACAACACTCCGTCGGCGATCGCCGTGCCGAAGGATTCGCCGCTCAAGGGCGTCACCAAGGAAGACCTCGCCGGCAAGACGATCGGCGTCGCCACCACGACGACCCACTTCAACTATGCCTCGAAGACCTACACCGACAGCACGATCAAGGGCTATCCGAGCAGCCCCGAGGAACAGGCCGACCTCGCCAATGGCCGTCTCGACGCCATCGAGGACGACATCGTCGTGCTGCAGCAGTGGCTGGATTCGCCCGACGGCGCCTGCTGCAAGATCCTCGGCCAGCCCTCGCCGCAGCCGGTCGAGATCTTCGGACCGGGCGCCGGCATTGCCGTGCGCAAGGGCGAAACCGACCTGGTCAACCAGCTGAATTCCGCGATCGACGCTATCCGCAAGAACGGAAAGTACAAGGAAATCAACGACAAGTACTTCAAGTTCGACGTCTACGGCGCCGAGTCCTGATCATTTGCGCCCAGGGCGGTGAGGATCACCTCGCCGCCCTGCCTCCATTCCGGGATCGCCACGGAGACACGCCCCGCCAATGCCAGCCCAAAGCATTTGGACACTTCTCAGTTGGGGACCGGATGGCTGGAGTGACGACATTGCGTCTGGTGTGCTGGTCACGGTTGCGCTGGCGCTTGCGACATTGCCGATAGGCCTGGCGATCGGGTTCTTCGTCGCCTTCGCCAAGCAGCATGAAGAGCCCGCGCTCCGGCTCGCGGCCAACATCTACACCACTGTTTTTCGCGGCCTGCCCGAGCTGGTGACGCTGTTCCTGTTCTTCTTCGGCATGCCGCTGCTGCTGCAATATGTCGTCCGCCTGTTCGAGCCCGAGGCGACAATCGACGTGAACAGCTTCATTGCCGGCATGATCGTGCTGGCGCTGATCTTCTCCTCCTACGCCAGCGAAGTCTTTCTCTCCGCCTTTCGCGCCATTCCCAAGGGCCAGTATGAGGGCGGCTACGCCATTGGCCTTTCGAAATGGCAGACGATGCGCCTGGTGATCCTGCCGCAACTGCTGCGCATCGCCTTCCCCGGTCTGGAGAATTGCTGGCTCAGCCTGCTCAAGGACACCTCGCTGGTGTCGGTCGTCAATTTAGCGGAAACCCTGCGCAATGCCGGTGTCGCGGCGCGCGTCACCAAGCATTCCTTCCTCTTCTACAGTGTCGCGGCGCTGGTCTTCCTTGTGCTGGCCATCCTGTCCTCGGTCGCCACCGGCTATATCCAGCGCTCGCTCGGGCGGAGGGAGGCACGATGAGCGTCAGCCAGGCTATTGCGGTTGACAGGCCACCGCCCCGGGCTCGCGGCTGGCCGCGCGTGCGCATCATAGGCTACGCGCTGGTCGGCCTCTGGAGCCTTTTCGGCATCGGCATCGTGGCCTATCTGGTCCACGCCTGGAACGCCGATTTCTTCGCCAGATACGCGCCGGCCTATCTGCAGGGGCTCGCAACCACCCTGTCGCTGGTCTCCGTTTCGATGGTGGCGGGCGCTATTCTCTCGTTGCCGGTTGCCTACGGCCGGATGTCCAAGAACCGGATCCTTTCCGGATTGGCTTATTGCTACGTCTACTTCTTCCGCGGCACCCCGCTGCTCGTGCAGACCTATCTGGTCTATTACGGCATCGGCTCGTTCCGCCCCGAGCTGCAAACCGTCGGACTATGGTGGTTCTTCCGCGAGGCGTTCTACTGCGGCGTCTTTGCCTTTTCGCTTAACACCGCCGCCTACCAGGCCGAGATCCTGCGCGGCGCCATCGAAAGCGTTCCGCGGGGCCAGTGGGAGGGCGCGGCCTCGCTCGGTCTGCACAAGCTGCAGACGCTGCGCAAGGTGATCATGCCGCAGGCGATCATCGTGGCGCTGCGGCCTTACGGCAACGAGCTCATCCTGATGATCAAGGCTTCCGCGATTGTCGCCATCATCACCGTCTACGACCTGATGGGCAACGCGAAGCTCGCCTACGCAAAATCCTTCGACATCCAGGCCTATATCTGGGTGGCGATCGTCTACCTGGTGCTGGTCGAGATCCTGCGTCACGGCGTCGAATGGATCGAACGCCGGATCACCATTCACCTCAAACGATAGAGCGTCGTCAGCGGACGGGCCTGCACCAGTCGATGCGGCTTTGCGCGCCTTGACGAATTTTTCGCATAGCCTAGACCTTCCGCCACTGAAATCTCTTGTTGGAAGGCAGGTTATGGCATCGGTTGCATTTCTCGGTCTTGGCGTCATGGGCTATCCGATGGCCGGGCACCTCAGGAACAAGGGCCACCACGACATCACTGTCTATAACCGCACGACCGCCAAGGCAGAGCAATGGGTCGCCCAGCATGGCGGCAGCCTGGCGCTGACACCGGCCGAGGCGGCCGAAGGCAAGGATTTCGTCTTCTCCTGCGTCGGCAATGACGACGACCTGCGCTCGGTGACGACAGGCGCCAGCGGCGCCTTTGCCGCCATGAAGACGGGCTCCGTCTTCATCGACAACACAACAGCCTCGGCCGAAGTCGCGCGCGAACTGGCCGAAGCCGCCGACAAGGCCGGCTTTTCCTTCCTTGATGCGCCGGTCTCGGGCGGCCAGGCGGGCGCCGAGAATGGCGTGCTGACGGTCATGGTCGGCGGCGAGCAGGCCGCCTTCGACAAGGCCAGGCCGGTCATCGATGCCTATGCCCGCATGGTCGGGCTGATGGGACCCGCGGGCGCCGGGCAGCTCACCAAGATGATCAACCAGATTGCCATTGCCGGCCTCGTCCAAGGGCTGGCCGAAGGCATCCATTTCGGCAAGAAGGCCGGGCTCGACATTGAGAAGGTCATCGAGGTGATCTCCAAGGGCGCTGCCGGCTCCTGGCAGATGGAGAATCGCCACAAGACGATGAACGCCGGAAAATATGATTTCGGCTTCGCCGTCGACTGGATGCGCAAGGATCTCGGCATCTGCCTCGCCGAGGCCAACCGCAACGGCGCCAAGCTGCCGGTGACCGCGCTGGTCGACCAGTTCTACAAGGACGTGCAGGATATGGGCGGCAGGCGCTGGGACACATCCTCGCTGCTCGCCCGCCTGGAAAAATAGACGGCGATGGTCCTGCCCGATCCGAGCTGGAGCGCCGACGAGATCGTCGCCCATCTGCGTTCGATCGGCAGCGAGAAAAACCGCGCCGGCATGGCGCGATTCGGCATCAACACGAGAACCGCGCTCGGCGTCGGCAATTCCGATCTGCGGCCGCTGGCGCGCAAGCTGAAGAAGAACCAGGAACGGTCGCTGCTCTTGTGGGACACCGACATTCGCGAAGCGCGATTGATGGCCGCTTTCACCGGCGAGCCGAAGAAGCTCGACATCGGTCAATGCCGGCGCTGGGCCGCCGATTTCGACAGTTGGGAGATTGTCGATACCGTTGCCGACCTGTTCGCCGAAACACCGTTCTGGCGTGAGCTGGTCGAGGAATTCGCCAAGGACGAGCGCGAGTTTGTCCGCCGCACCGCCTTTGCCATGCTGGCCTGGGCGGCGGTGCATCTGAAGAAGGAGCCGGACGCGAGCTTCCTCGCTGCTCTGCCGCTGATCGAGACGCATGCGGGCGATCCGCGCAACTTCGTCCGTAAGGCGGTGAACTGGGCGCTGCGGCAGATCGGCAAGCGGTCGGTGGCGCTGCACGCCCCTGCCCTTGCGCTGGCCGAGAAACTGGCGGCGTCGTCCGACAAGACGGCACGCTGGATCGGCAAGGACGCGGTGAAGGAACTTTCGGATGTCAAACAGCTCGAACGGCTCGCGACCACACGACCTTGATCTCAGCGAAGTAAGCTCACGACGCTTTTACTCGCTTCGGAAATGGGACTGGCGGAGGATCACGACCATGAGCAGGCGTTTCAGATCAAGCGCGACGCTGGCGATCGTGCTTATGCTCGCCACCGCGAGAGCCGACGCCGCGGCCGACGTCGCGCATATCTTCTGGAAAGACTTGCGCCCGGCGACGCAGGCGGTCGCCGAGGACGCCAACCTGCCGATGATCGCGGCAAAACTGCCCGATCACGGTGAGACACTGTCGCTCAATCTGCAGGACAAGACCGTTCAATTGTCCGGCTACGCCTTGCCGGTCGATCGCGAGGGCGACCTCGTCTACCAGTTCCTGCTGGTGCCTTGGACCGGCGCCTGCAGCCACATGCCGACGCCGCCGCCGAACCAGATCGTGCTGGTAACGCCGGCGCATCCTTACAGGATGGCGGAGGCATACCAGCCGGTCTCCGTCACCGGCGTGCTGAAGCCCGGCATGGAGAAGAGCCAACTCTTCATCCTGGACGGCGTCTTGATCGTGCAGTCCGGCTATACCGTGCGCAAGGCCGAGGTGGCTGATGTCGACAGCGTGCCGGACGCCGTCACGCTCCCGGTCAACTCGCCGTGGAATTTCCTCAACAAAAAGAAGAACTAGGTCTCGCAACTTCGCGCATAGCGGGAAGCGCGAGCGCCGTGCTCAGGCCGCGTTGGCCCCCGACTCCTTGTCCAGGATCATGTAGTCGAGCGGGATCTCGGTCGTGTACTTGATCTGCTCCATGGCAAAGGAGGACGACACGTCGCGGATCTCGATCTTGGCGATCAGCCGCTTGTAGAAGGCGTCGTAGGCGGCAATGTCGGGCACCACGACGCGCAAGAGATAGTCGACGTCGCCGCTCATGCGGTAGAACTCGACCACCTCCGGAAATTCCTGGATGACCTCGGAGAAGCGCCGCAGCCATTCATGGCTGTGCGAATTGGTGCGGATCGAAACGAAGACGGTGACGCGCACATTGACCTTCTCATGGTCGAGAATGGCCACGCGCCGCTTGATGACGCCCTCTTCCTCGAGCTTCTGGATGCGCCGCCAGCACGGCGTGGTCGACAGGCCGACTTTCTTGGCGACATCGGCGACCGCAAGCGTCGCGTCCTCCTGCAGGAGGCGAAGAATTTTTCTGTCTAGGCGGTCCATGGGAAGGCTCCAGCGGAATAGTTTGGCTATAGTCCTTTTTATCAGGCCCTTTCACAAGAAAGAAATTCTGCCAATGCCGGCAAAAGCGAGTGATTTCTTGCAAGATGCCTAATTGAGGCGATAGCGGATTTCCGAGCGCAGGAATGGCAGCAAATCCATTTCAAACCACGGATTCTTCTTCAGCCAGCCGGTGTTTCGCCATGACGGATGCGGCAGCGGCAGCACTTTCGGCCCGGCTGCAGCATCCCAGACAGCGCGCCAGTTTCTGACCGTTTCCGTCAGCGACGGCCCACGCGCCGTGCCCATGTGCCAGGACTGCGCATAACCGCCGATCGTCAGCACCAGATCGATCTGCGGCATCAGCGCCATCAGATCGGCGCGCCAGGCAGGCGCGCATTCCTTCCGTGGCGGCAGATCGGCGCCCTTGGCGTCCTGGCCGGGAAAGCAGAAACCCATCGGCACGATGGCGAATTTTTCCGTGTCGTAGAACTCGTCGGGGGTGACGCCGAGCCAGTTCCTCAAGCGATCCCCGGAAGCGTCGGTGAACGGCATGCCCGAGATGTGGACTTTCGTGCCCGGCGCCTGGCCGGCAAGCAGGATGCGGGCCTTCGACGAAGGCACAAGCACCGGGCGCGGCTGATGCGGCAGGGGCCGGCCGCGCGGCTGCTCGACACAGATGCGGCAAGCCCGCACCTTGGCGGCAAGGCTCTCCAGCGCTTCGCTCATGTCCGGCGGGTTCTCCAAAAACAAGCCTCAAGCAGCAGCGCTTGGCCGGCTGGAGAGCGCTGCGTGCCAGCGCAGCACGTTCCCGCATTCCTCAGGCACCTTGATGCGTGCCGGCTTCATGAAATCGATGGCGATCAGCCCGGTGATGTCGGCGACCGAATAGGTGTCGCCGGCGGCAAATTCCCTATCCGCCAACTCCCGGTCGAGGAGATGCAGGAACTCGATGGCCTTCGGCTTGTTGGCCTCGCCCCATTCCGGGATCTGCGGCACCTCCCATTCCTTCATTGCCGGATGGATGTGCCGGAACGCGGCGGCCACGCAGCTCATCAGGTTTAACTCCAGACGCCTTTGCCACATCTCCACCATGGCCTTGCCGAGCGCGCCTGTTCCGAACAGGGCGGGCTCGGGATGCAACTCCTCGAAATAACGGCAAATGGCGATGGATTCGGTGATGATGGTCCCGTCGTCGAGTTCGAGGACGGGCAGCCGCCGCAGCGCATTGCGCGACGCCACCGGCTCCTTGCGATGCTCCAGCGCGCCCATGTCCACGGGCACCAAAGGGACAGCTAGCCCCTTTTCAGCCAGGAAAACCCGAACCCGCCTGGGGTTGGGCGCCCGGCCGCCATCGAACAGCTTCATTCCAGTCTCCGATCTTCATGCCAATCTTAGGGCGCGCTGCAATGCATGTCGCCCAAAACTGCATAGCGGTTTGGCAAGACCACATGTTGGCAAACAGAGCATCCCCCGAAGCGGGCATCACCAGAAACGAACAAGCTCACGCAACGCATCGCCGAGCGAAGCCAGTGCGCCGTGCTTCCTTTCGACGGGTTGATTGTGATGGCTGTCCCGCCAGTCCTGCGGCTCATCGAAGGAGCCAGCCCAGATGCCCACCTTGGCAGTCCGGGCGACGGCCTCCTCGGTTTCGAAGTCGCCGAAGGCGACGGCCCATCCGGACTGTACCTGCGCGCGGTTGAGGTGCGTGTCGCCCGCCTTGCAGTCGCCGAGCAACCGGCCGTAGCGGTCGCGCTGCCAGCCGGTGCAGGAGACCGGCCTGTCGGCGATCAGCCGCACCAGCGACTGCCGCGCGAGCTTGCCGCAGGCATAGTCGGCTCCGTCCTTGCGGCACGTCTGTGTGTATTCCGGCGCGTCGATGCCGCGCATGCGGATGCGCTCGGCGCCAAGCGTGATCGAATCACCGTCCTTGACGATGGCCGTGCCTTGCTCCTGTCGCATCTCGAACCGGTCGAGCCGCGCCGCCACCAGGATCGACAGGCCAAGCAGGACCACGGCCAGCCCGTAATCCAGAAGCCTGCGCAAAAGGCTTCGCGGAGGCCGCGGAACATAGCGCCGGCGCGGTCTTCGCGACCAGGAACGGCTCATATGGCAAACAGTCTCTTAATCATTCGAACGTAGCTTAACGAACTGAAAATCGCTGCGCGCAGAAATTGAACTTGCATGCCTTTGCTACGCTCGGACACAGCGGACAAATTCATTGTGGACCGCAGGAAACCGCATCGCAACAGCGATGTGGCGCGCGCGGTGCGCAGGACGCGTGACCGTCTTTCGCAGCAGGCCGGCAGCCTCGATTTCGACCGCGAACTGCTCAAGCTGCATGCACGCGCCATGGTGGTCAGTGCGGCGGCGATTCCTCTGCTTGTGCTTGTAGTAGCGGCCATCGGCCGCTTCGCGGGCCTGGGCAACCAGGTCGCCGTCTGGGCTCTCTTCATGCTGCTTTGCTACGCTATCGTCACTTTCATGGCGCGGCGCGTCGAGCGCGCGGAAGCAGCCGAGCTCGACCCTGTGCAGACGCGCCGCGATTTCCTGATCGGCCATTCGCTCTGCGGCCTCGGCTGGGCCTGGTTCGCCTGGCTGGGCTGCTCCACATGCCAGGTCGACCAGTTCCATGTCGTCAAGGCCATGGTACTCCTGGTCGCCATGGCGACGACTGCTGTGATGGCATCGTCGCTGGGCGGCGCGCTATTGGCGACCTTCGCCGTTCCCGTGGCGGTCTATGTCTATGCCGTCCTGCGCCTGTGGATGCCGATCGAAGGGATCATGGCGGCGCTTCTGGTCGCTGCCCTGCCCTTCTTCGGCTACGTCGCGCGCCATCTCAACCAGTCATCCTGGATGCTGCTCTCCTTCCGCTCCGAGAAGGACGCGCTGATCGCCGAGGTGGAGACTGCCAAATCCATGTCCGACGAGGCCAGGCGGCGCGCCGAGGACGCCAATCTGGCGAAGTCGCGCTTCCTCGCCTCGATGAGCCATGAGCTCCGGACGCCGCTCAACGCCATCCTCGGTTTCTCCGAAGTGATGGCCAATGAAGTGCTCGGGCCGATGAACAACCCAACCTATCGCGATTATGCGCATGATGTGCACGAATCTGGCCAGCATCTGCTCGATCTGATCAATGAGATCCTCGACCTGTCGCGCATCGAGGCCGGCCGCTACCAACTCAACGAGGAGCCGGTGGTGCTGGTGACGATCGTTGAGGATTGCTGCCATATGATGGAACTGAGAGCCCGCAACAAGGACATCCGCGTCATCCAGGAGTTCGAGACCGCGCTGCCGCGCCTGTTCGGCGACGAGCGTGCCATCCGGCAGATCGCGCTCAATCTGCTGTCCAATGCCATCAAGTTCACGCCGTCGGGTGGCGAAGTGCGTGTGCGCGTCGGCTGGACGGCGGGCGGCGGTCAGTACATCTCGGTCAAGGACAACGGCCCCGGCATACCGGAAGAGGAAATCCCAGTGGTGCTTTCCGCCTTCGGCCAGGGCTCGATCGCCATCAAGAGCGCCGAACAGGGAACGGGCCTCGGACTGCCGATCGTGCAGGGTCTGCTCGACATGCATGGCGGCGAGTTCGAGCTGCACTCCAAGCTGCGCGAAGGCACCGAGGCCATCGCCATCTTCCCGCTGAGCCGAGTGATGGAGGAATTGCCCGCGCTGCCGACCAAGGCTGTCGCCGCCCGCCGGCGTTAGCTCCGGGACGCCGGTTGGACCCGAACCGCCGCCGCCATACCGGAGCTCGTGAGCGCCGCGGCCTTGACAAGACCGGCGGCAAGTCCAGCCCCAACTCCTTCCCCGTGACTGACAGCAAGATCGAGCAGTGGCTCGAGCCCAAGCCGTTCGGCGACTTTGGCTTGGCCCGGCTCCGGCGACAGGCTGGCGAGCAGGCAGTGGTCGATCGCGGAAGGATCGGCTTTGTGCAGAACCGCGGCGGCAGCCGTCGCGACGAACCCGTCGAGCAGCACAGGAATCTTCTGCATGCGGGCTGCAAGAATGGCGCCGCAGATCGCCGCGAACTCGCGCCCGCCGACGCGGCGCAAGGCTTCGAGCGGATCGCCGAGACCGGCGCCGTGGAAAGCAAGCGCCCGGTCGACCGCTTCGGCCTTGCGCGCCATCATCGCCGTGTCCGCGCCCGATCCAGGGCCAACCCAGTAGGAGCCCTTGCCGCCGAAGAGGGCAGCGCTGAGCGCGGCCGCAATGGTTGAATTGCCGACGCCCAGATCGCCAAGGCAAAGAAGATCGGCGCCGCCCGCGACCGCTTCCATGCCGAAGGCCATGGTGGCGGCGCAGCCGCGCTCGTCGAGGGCCGCTTCTTGCGTGATGTCGCCGGTCGGAATATCCAGCGCCAGGTCGAAGACCTTCAGGCCGAGATCGTTGGCGATGCAGATCTGATTGATCGCCGCGCCTCCGGCGGCGCAGAGTTCGACGGCATTGGCGGTCGCCGAAACCGGCCGCGGCGAGATGGCATGCCGAACGGCACCGTGATTGCCGGCAAAGATCGCCACAAGCGGACGATTGACGGCCGGCGGCGCCCGCCCGCTCCAGGCGGCGAGCCATGCCGCGACATCTTCAATCCGGCCAAGCGAGGCTTTCGGCTTGTCGGCCTTGGCAAACAGAGTGCGGACGCGGATTTCGGCGGCGGCGTCGGCCGGCGGCAGCGTTGCCAGCAGAGTGCGGAAATCATCGAAAGGCTTTGCGGTCATGTCGAATGCGGTCTCTTTGCAGGAACAGCCAGCGGCATAGCCGCCTTCACCGCCTGGCACAACCGCCCGGCAATGCCGCGAAAGCGCCGGTCGGTGGCGCATCGCGAAGGGCTTGCATTGGCGTTGCGGTTGCACCATGTGGAGTGAAGGCAAGAGAACAGCATGACGGCCATCGAGTCTCCCTGCATACTCGTCTGTTCCATCGACATGAAAACCGGCTTCTGTTTCGGTTGCGGCCGCACGCGCGATGAGATCGCCGGGTGGATCGCGATGACGCCGGAAGTCCGGCGTGCAGTCATGGCCGAGTTGCCGGCGCGGCTGGAGACGGTCGAACGCCGGCCCCGCCGCGAGACGCGGCGCGCCCGCATGGCGCGCGAGCGCGGCGTGTTGTGAAAGAGCTGGCTGTGAGAAAGGGCTGGCCATGAATCGCCTGTTCTGGGTCGTCATGCTGGTGATCGGCGCCGGCTTGATCCTGCTGATGATGAATGATTCCGCCGGCCGCACCTTCAGCATCGAGAACAACGATTTCAGCAGGCTGATCTGGGTTGGAGTCCTGGTGGCGGTAATCGGCGCCAGCCTTATTCGCTCTGGCCGGCCGCTCGGTGACATGGCGCGCAACTTCGGCGTCTGGGCGGCAATCGTGCTGGCACTGATCGCCGGCTACCAGTACCGCTACGAGTTGCAAGATGTTGTCAGCCGCGTCACCGCCGGCCTTGTTCCGGGAAGCCCCTTGGCGCTGGGCGTCGATAATGGCCGTGCCACCGTGACGCTCGACAAGGCCGGCAATGGCCATTTCGAGGCGCGAATCCTCGTCAACGGCAGGCCGGTGCGCACGGTGGTCGACACCGGCGCGACCAGCACGGTGCTGACGGCGGAGGACGCCCAGGCGGCCGGCTTCAACCCAGCGGCGCTCAGCTACACCGTGGACGTCTCGACCGCCAACGGCATGGCGCGTGCGGCAACGGTCAGGACCGACGAGATGGCGATCGGCGGCATCGTGCGCAAGGATATGCCGGTGATGATCGCAGCGCCCGGCATGCTCGAGCAAAGCCTGCTCGGCATGAACTTCATCGGCTCGCTGTCGGGCTTCGAGGTGCGCGGTGACCGCATGATCATGCGCGACTAGATTCCCGGTTTACGCCCCGAATTTTCGTCTAGACAAACGCATCGAGCGGTTCGCCGTTTCTGTGGAACGGTGAAACGCTCTAGCCGCCCGATCCGCCTCACGCGGCTTCGGTTTCCGCCGCCGCGAAATCTATTGCCGCGAACGCCGTCTTCAGCACCTCTGGCCCGGCGCCGGGTCTATTGGCGTCGGTGGACAAAATCTGCCGGTAGCGGCGCGCGCCCGGGAGACCGTGGAACAGCCCGACCATATGGCGCGTGACATGGCCGAGCCGTCCGCCCTTCTCGATGTGACGCGCGGCGTAAGCGGCCATGGCGTCCATCAGCGCCGCGTAGTCGAAAGCGACCGGCGCCTCGCCGTAAAATGCGGCATCGATCCCGGTGAGGATGCCGGGCGTATGATAGGCCGCGCGGCCGAGCATGGCGCCGTCGACATAAGCGAGGTGCGCCTCTGCCTCGTCAAGGGATTGAATGCCGCCGTTGATGCCGATGAATTGGTTGGCCATCCTGGCCTTGAGCCGATAGACGCGCGGATAGTCGAGCGGCGGGATCTCGCGGTTTTCCTTGGGACTAAGCCCCTCCAGCCACGCCTTGCGGGCGTGCACCCAGAGCGCATCGGCGCCGGCCGTCAGCACGCCGTCTGCGAGCGTGTCGAGAGCGGGTTCGGGGTCCTGGTCATCGACGCCGATGCGGCATTTGACCGTGACGGGGATTCTCACCGCCGCCTTCATCGCCGCGATGCATTCCACGACCAGCACCGGCGTCTTCATCAGGCACGCGCCGAAAGTGCCCGACTGGACGCGGTCGGACGGACAGCCGACATTGAGGTTGATTTCGTCGTAACCGAACGCCTCGCCGATCACCGCCGCTTCGGCAAGCTTTCGCGGATCCGAACCGCCAAGCTGAAGCGCAACCGGATGCTCGGCACCGTCGAAGCCGAGCAGGCGCTCGCGTGCGCCATGGATGACTGCGTCCGCCACCACCATTTCCGTGTAGAGCAACGTGCGACGCGTCAGCTGACGGTGAAAGAACCGGCAATGCCGGTCCGTCCAGTCCATCATTGGTGCTATGGCTATTCTGAAATCTTGATACTTCGACATTTTTTTGTTGTTTCAAAAATGTTGGGCCACGTCGTGTGTAGTCTTTTCCCCACAGACGCCCCTTTTTTCCGGTTTCCGATGCGTCGGTGCACACGGAGCGCAGACGAATTGGACACCTTCCCTAAACTAAAATCCGGCTCTTGGAGAGCCCAGGTTCGTCACGGGGCATCTCAAGAAAGGTTTTGCGCCGCAGGAACGCCGAGATCGGCGCACGATGCAGCGTCGGATCGAGAAATCGCATCGTTGGTAGTCGCGAGATGGGTGGCTGTTCCGCGATCCGGTGGCGCTCCCATCCGCCCGGCCTGAAAAAGATGGGCATCAAAATCCTCGATCCAAGGAGTTCTGTCGGTACCCGGTTAGATTTCAACCGAACGTTGCGCGCCTTTTTTGGTGAGGAACAGCGCCATTTCTTCCGCAATTAGCGCCTGCTTATGGAACTTTCTGGCCGGTGTTCCATTGCAATCGCATGCAAGAATCTGTCCAGCGGATCCGGACGCGGGCACCGTCCCTACGCTACTCATTGGTGCTGCCGATATACAATGAGGAGGAGGTGTTGCCCCGGCTGGTCGAGCGGATCAGCGCACTGACCGCAAAACTGGACGGAGACACCGAAGTCATCTTCGTCGACGACGGAAGCAGCGATCGAAGCGTGAGCTATTTGCGCGGCATGGTCGCCGCCGAACCGAGCTTCCGCCTGATCGAGCTCTCCCGCAACTTCGGCCACCAGATCGCCATCAGCGCCGGCATGGAAGCGGCCTCCGGCGAGGCTGTCATCGTCATGGACGCTGACCTGCAGGATCCGCCCGAGGTCGTTCTCGACCTGGTGGCGAAGTGGAAGGACGGCTTCGAAATCGTCTACGCAAGGCGCGTCAGCCGCAAGGGCGAAACCTGGTTCAAGCGCTTTACCGCCAGCCTGTTCTATCGGCTACTGGAGAGGATGACACCGGTCGAGATCCCGCGCGATGTCGGCGACTTCCGCCTCGTCGGCCGGAGGGCGCTGGACACGTTCAAGCGCATGCCGGAGCACGACCGCTTCGTCAGGGGCATGTTCGGCTGGATGGGTTTCAAGCAGGCGGCGGTGCCGTTCGAGCGCCCGGCGCGGACGCTTGGTGAAACCAAATACCCGTTATGGAAGATGATGCGGCTTGCCATCCATGGCATCATCGGTTTTTCGGAGCGGCCTCTGCAACTGGTGCTGTTGACCGGGTTGGCCATTTCCGCTCTCGCCCTGGCGTTCGGCGCATACGCCATCGCGGCCTGGATCCTCGAAACCGGCGTGATTGCCGGCTGGACATCCACGGTGGTGATCGTGTCGCTGCTAATCGGCATCAATCTTTTCATGACCGGCGTGATGGGTCTCTACGTCGGCAGCATCCATGCCGAGGTCAAACGGCGCCCGCTCTATGTTGTCGAAAGGCTGAGTGGCTTCGACCGGCCGATGCGCGTCGCCTCCCGCGACAAGCGCGCTTCGTTTCGCAAGTCCAGGAACGGGGTCACGGCGGATGTCCGAACTCTTCGACAGCTATAGGTCCAGCTACAGTGAGGCAGTCGAGGGCTCGATCCGGTTCTCCGGGCTGCGCCATGATTTCTTCCTGCGTGCCAAGGCCGAGCTTCTGCGACGACTGGTCCTCGAGCAGGACCTCCGGCGGGGCGGCGCAGGCGTGCGCGCGCTCGATGTCGGTTGCGGCGTGGGCTCGCTTCATCCGCATCTCGCCGATGTCTTCGATCGACTCGACGGCTGCGACGTGTCGAAGGAATCACTCGCGCGTGCCAGCGCTGAGAACCCGCACGTCGCGTACAGCGTGTGCAACACCTCACGCCTGCCTTACGCGGATGGCATGTTCGACCTGGCCTTCGCCAGTTGCGTCGTCCACCACGTGCCGCCTGCGTCGTGGCTGGATTTCTTCCGCGAGATGCGGCGCGTCGTTCGGCGAGGCGGACTTGGCTGCATCATCGAGCACAATCCCTACAACCCGCTGACCCGTATGGCGGTGTTGAGATGTCCGTTCGACAAGGACGCCGTCCTGCTTCGCGCTGGCAAGGCGGCATCGCTGCTTGAGCAGGCGGGCTTCCGCGACGTGCACTGCGAGCATTTTCTGCTCCTGCCGTCGGCCAAGCCGCTTGCCCGGAAACTGGAAAGCGCGCTCGGTTGGCTGCCGCTCGGAGCGCAGTATGCCTGTGTCGCCCGCGCCTGAGAATCGTCGCGTCGCCGGCACGAAGCTCCTGGGGCGCTTCGCTTCAGTCGGCCTTGTCGCCACAATCCTCTATGCCGTCCTGACTACAATCTTTGCCCAATCGAACTGGCTCGGGCTCGCGCCCGTCGAAGCCTCGCTCGCCGCTTACGCGGCCGCCGCCCTGTTTTCCTATCTGGCGCACAAATCCTTCACCTTCATGTCGGCCGGCTCGCACCGGTCACAGGCGCCGCGTTTCGTGTTGCTGACCATTGCCGGCCTCGCTATGGCTTACGCGGCACCGTACCTGCTGACGGTGACATTCGGCCTGCCGCTTGCCGTTCCCGTTCTCCTCACTTCCTTGGCCATCCCAGCGCTTAACCTTCTTGTGCTCGATCGCTGGGTCTTTGCAGAGCGCCGCCTGCGCGATGACGGGCCGTCCTGAGGATCAAAGCGTGTCCAACCGGAAAGATCTCAGCTTGATGGCGCGGTTGTAGATGTTGCTCGCATCGGCGCTTTGCGGAATGCCGTCGGGATACTCGATGGCCATGTCCAGTGTCGCCTTGCCAGCCAGCACGGCGTGCGGAATGACGAAGGACACAGTTGTCGCCACATCGCCCGACAGCGTCCCCCGATACACCTCGGTCCCATTGGCCGACACGACGATCCTCTGCCAGGTCTGCGGCGGGCGAATAATGGCGGCCATTTCCAGCGTTGCCCGAAGCCCGTCGCGGAGCAGCGGCAGGGTAAGGCGCAGGTGAGAGCTCTCGCCCAGCGAATGGGTGCCGTCCGCCACTGGCCCCGACCAGCCGCAGACCATCATGGTGGTTGCTTCCCGGGCGCCGTCGGAGCGGAACGATACGGTCCGGCCTGGCGTGTAGCGCCCCACGGCGTCCCGGTTGAGGCATGTGGTGGTCTTGTCGATGTAATAGGCGCGGTAATCGTCGTTGACATTCGGGCTGAGGGCAAGCGCCAGGATGGCGATCTCGGCTGCCGCAAGCGCGCCCGCCAGCGCGTAGCCGGCACCCAGGATTACCGGCCTGGTCGATTCCGTCAGCTCAGACCAGCGCAAGATAGCCTCCAAGCCAGGCCACGGTCATGAAGTAGCAGGTGAAGAGGAAGACAATCAGCGCAGCGACCAATGTCGCCTTCGAGCCCGACAACAGCACCGCCGTCAGCATCGTCAGCGGCGCGAGGCCGACGACATAGCGGACCATCGAAGCCAGATTCGAGGTCAAAGGCAGGATGATGGCCATGGCGCAGAACAGGGCCGCGCCAATTTGCCGGCGCGCCGCGAGCACCGCCGCCAGCGCCAGTCCCACGATTGCCGTCGACGCGCTCCATTGCGGCGCACTGGGCCACCAACCGGCCCCGGGGTGATAGGACAGCCCCGCCCAGAGGAACAGCAGCGGGTTGCCGGCCACGCGCCCGAACGCGCGCTGGACATGCACGAAGGCAAAGCCGTCCCCGACCGTGACGTAAAGGTAGAGCATGTAGGCGAACAGGCCGGCGGGCGAGATGAGTATGGCGATGATGAGATCCGGCCGGCCGAGCAGCCAGCGTGGGAAGCCGATAGCCGACCCGCCCTTGGCGCGATGCTCCTCAAACATGCGAATGACGAGCGCGAACACGGCCAGCACGCCGACGACCCGCGTTGCCGAGAGCAGCGCGCAAGACAACCCCGCGGCGAGATGGTTCGAGCGTTTGAGCGCCAGGAAGAGGCAGGACGTCAAAAGCACGAAGAGCGGCTCGGTGAGGAAGGTGGCAAAATAGAACGAGAACGGGCCGCTCAGCAGGAAGGCGCAATAAAGCACATAGGCCCGCATGTTCCTGTCCATGAGCGGCCATGCCACCAGGCACGAGACATAGCCGCACGCCAGCGATGCCGCCGTCGCAATCGCGATCGTGGAGAAGGGCAGAATCGTGCGGACCGCCGCCACCAGCATCGGATAAAGCGGAAAGAACCCCCAGCGCCCGACATTGCTGCGGCCAGGAATGGGAAAGCGCTCATAGCCCTGTTCGGAAATGCCGACATACCAGGAGCAATCCCATTTGCAGAAGGCGCGGGCATAGGCCGCTAGGCTCGGATCCGGCGACACCGATGCGAATGCGGCGTAGCGGATGACAAGACCGCTCAACAAAAACAGCAGCGGCACTGCCGCCACTGCGATCACCGTGAGGCGAATGCCGCTCTTCGCACGCGCCACATCAACTGCCAAATCCGCCTCCAACCGCCCGGATGGCATCCGCGTCGTGCCGGCATCCCTCGCCAACACGCCTCTCGGTCCAACGCTGCATACCTAAAGGGGCGGTGGGATTTTTAGTTCCGCTGCACGATATTCCGGCCGGCATGGCATCCGGTGGACAATCTGCCGGTAGCGGCGCGCCGGCGACAGGCCATGAAAACAGTCCGGCGTATGAGACGACCAGCCGCTGGCCCCGGTGGAAGCCCCCTCAAACGCTCTTTCAGGAGGAATTGAAACAACGCAACTCGTGCCAGTAAGGACACAACACCACCGGGACGTCGACCTCAGGCCGACGTCTGATGCTGCCGAAGGATTCGAACGTGCTAGCGCCTTAGAGCGTAGACATTGTCCATCGACACGCCGCCCAAAGGCAGCGCCATCTCGTCGTCGAGAATCCGAGTGATGCGGGCAAAGCCGACAAAAGCTTTTCTCGCCTCCTCAGCCGACATCTTGCCAGCCATAGCTGCCGAGCAGCAATTCACGGCGCATTGATAAACGGGGCCGCGCCTCCCCGTTGGCCACTTCCGCAGGAACACCATCGCTTCAGAGACGCTGTCGACTTCCTCCAAGGGATATCCCTGCCCACGCGCGATCCGCACTGGGGTAAAGAAATGCAAGCGATCCATCACTATCCTCCCGGTCGACCGCAAAGCGGCCGAACCCGCATAAACGCATGTCCAGGGGTTTGGTTCCACACAATTTTGGTTGCTGCTCGAAAAAGTTCGGAACCGGACAGGGCGCGATCAGCAAGCCGACTCAAGTAAAGGCGATTCCTGTTTTGGCGCGACGAGAAGCGCGATTCTCATTGAATGACTTTAAGGCCAAAGCCGGCAAATGGATTGCTTGTAGGTTCCCCAGCGGCAGGCTTACCCTCACCAGTTAACGCGGGGACGCCGCGTTTTGCAAAAGGGGACAGTTGCAATGACCATACAAGGCGCTTCGCCGGACCTCTACAACGAGGATCTGGCTCCGGCAACAGTCAGGAACTGGGGGCCGTTTTCAATCTTCAACGTCTGGACTTCCGACGTCCACAGCCTCTGGGGCTATTATCTCGCCGCGAGCCTTTTTCTGTTCTGCGGCGGCTTCGTCAACTTCATCATCGCCATCGGCATCGGCTCGCTGATCATCTACTTCCTGATGAACCTTGTCGGCTATGCCGGCGTGAAGACCGGCGTTCCCTACCCCGTGCTTGCGCGCGCCTCCTTCGGCATCTGGGGTGCCAACATTCCGGCGCTGGTGCGCGCCGTCGTCGCCTGCTTCTGGTATGGCGCGCAGACGGCCGCTGCGTCGGGCGCAATCGTGGCGCTGCTGACGCGGCTGCAGTGGTTCGACGAGTTCAACAAGACCTCGCATCTGCTCGGCCATTCCACGCTGGAGGTGATCTGCTTCGTCGTCATCTGGGCGCTGCAGCTTTTGATCATCCAGAAGGGTATGGAAACGGTGCGCCGGTTCCAGGACTGGGCCGGACCCGCCGTTTGGGTGATGATGCTGATCCTGGCGATCTATCTCTGCGTCAAGTCGGGCACCTTCGCCTTCACCAGCGATATTCCGATGGACGTGCTGCTCGACAGGACCAAGGATGCCGGCGTGCCAGGCGAGCCGGGTTCGTGGACCGCGCTGTTCGCGGTGGCGGCAATCTGGGTAACCTACTTTTCGGCGCTCTACCTCAACTTCTGCGACTTCGCCCGCTACGCGCCCAACAACGCGGCGCTGCGCAAGGGCAACATCTGGGGCCTGCCGGTCAACCTGATCCTGTTCTCGCTGGTCGCCGGCATCACCACGATCGCCGCCTACGACGTCTATCACGAGGTGCTGCTCCACCCCGACCAGATCTCGGCCAAATTCGACAGCTGGTTCCTGGCGGCCCTTGCCGCGCTGACCTTCGCGGTGGCGACCCTGGGCATCAACGTCGTGGCGAACTTCGTCTCGCCGGCCTTCGACTTCTCCAACGTCTTCCCGCGTCAGATCGACTTCAAGAAGGGCGGCTATATCGCGGCGCTGATCGCGCTGGTGCTCTATCCGTTTGCGCCGTGGGAAGGCAGCGCTGCCTCCTTCGTCAACATCATCGGCGCGACGATGGGGCCGATCTTCGGCGTGATGATGGTCGACTATTATCTGATCCGTAAGGGCGAGGTCGACGTCAACGCGCTCTACCGCGAAGATGGCGAGTTCCGCTTCCAGGGCGGCTGGCACGTCAACGCCTTCATCGCCGCCGGCATCGGCGCGATCTTCTCCTCGATCCTGCCCAACTTCACCAACTGGCTGCCGTCCTGGTGGGGCGTCTATGGCTGGTTCTTCGGGGTCGCGATCGCGGGCGCCGTCTACTATGTGCTGCGCACAATGGCGCTCGGCGCCGGCGCACGCATGGCCAAGGCTTAACACAGTCGGGGCGGCGAAAGCCGCCCCATTTGCTTCGTCTCACTTGCCCACCATCTCGGGCCAGCCAATGCGGGGTCCTTGCGCTCGAAAAAGTTGCGTCAGGGCAGTTCGAGCTCGGGCTCAATGATGTAGATGGTAGGATCCATTTCTTCAGGAGACACGACGACCACGTCCTTGCCTGTCGCGTCTATATAGCCGTCCGTAACAGCAAAGCCCGCCATAAGCTGGTCGTCCGTGAGAGGATACCAGGAACCGAATTCGTGAGAGTAAGAAGCGATAGCCAACCTTGCCAAAATCGCGTTGTTATATAGGTCGACCTCGTAGTCCTCAGAAAATTTTCCGGCCGAGTATCTCTTATAGCCATCGATATAAGGATCGCGAGAATTCTTACCTCGATACTTGTCGACAATGGCGCCGACGGTGACCTTATCCTTGCTGCCATTAAAGTATATTTTTCGTAGCAGGAATCCCCAAGCGCCTACTCCGTACTCCGGGGCCTCATATATGGCAGTTTGATTTCCATGACGATCCGGCAACGTGCATCCCATATATCCGTTCATGCTGTCTCTCTGCCAATTGGAAATGTTGATGGCACCCGGATTGTTGGTTCGGAGAGCTCTTCGAGTAAGCGTATTTGACGAGTCGTAGTCGACGTCCGGTTGGCCGCTGAAGAAGTTGCCAAGGCCGGCCAGGCTTCTGAAGTCGAATTGAGTGCCTTGCGCATATTTCGCATCGTCACGAAAAGGCGGATCCAGACGGCGCATGATGTTCGTGTCCCAAAACGGCAACCCCAGCGCTTTGCCGGTCCGAATGCTCACGACACCGTCAGCGGTTATCCCATGCGCCGCCTGGAAGGCCTTCGTGGCGCTCTCTGTTTGCGGGCCAAACAATCCATCAACATCGGAAGAGTAAAACCCTTTGTCCTCGAGCACGCATTGAAGGAGCGCGACCCTTCGATCAGGAACCTGGCTTTTGGTCAATTGAAACACCGGATCCTGCGATCCGCCGGCCGCCCGCCGAACACCGGCAAAAGCGACGAGAAACGGCAGGGTTGAGCTTGCGAGCACGTGCCTTCGTGTCACCGGAAAGGTGGAAGTCTCCGATACTTTCGCAAGAATTCCCGCTTGTCGTTTCTGACCAAGATATTCGAAGTCGAACATCGCCATTCTCCAAGCCGCCGAGCACCATTTGCTGGCACTAACGCCGTGCTTAGCTAGGCGAGTTCTGCCAAAGCGCTCCACGCCCAGCGATACACCTTGGCTCCGGACCTCATCTTATCGTATCTTTGCCTCGGAACGTAGCTTATGCGGAGGGCGCAAGTTGGAGAGGCGAGTTCCCGTCCGGGTTGAGAATGTTTGTTTAGACGAACTTGCGCTCGCCAACCAACGCCGGCGCTGTGCGCTTCCCCGCCAAGAGCTCCAAAACGCCCTGCGCCCGACTTTTCGATCCTTAACTGCTCACCATGATGTTCGTCCGACCTTTTTCTAAATGTGGAGAATGGCAATGGAAGAGAATGGGTTTCGTCTGATCGTCCGCTGCATCGGTTCCGTCGCCCTGTTTGCTTTTTCCTCCCAAAACGCATTCGCAACCGATAGCGCGCGATGCGTTGCGAACATCGAAAAAGTGATTGCCGATGGGTCGGTTCCGGCGAAGGCAACGCCGCTGCCCTCGGAGCTCAGCGCGAAGCTTGACGCTGCGGTTCGATCCGCGCTGCCCAAGACGGCGGCACCAGGTGTCATCGTCGGCGTGGTGACACCTTCCGGAACATGGAAGGCGGCGTATGGCAAGGCCGACCCTTCCGCCGGCACACCCATGGCTGTGGGGATGCACACGCGCATAGGTTCAGTTACCAAGACATTCACCGGCACAGCGATCATGCAGTTGGCCGAAGCTGGGAAGCTGTCGCTTGACGACAAGATCCAGAAATACGTGCCCGGCATCCCCAATGGCGATCGGATCACGCTCCGCCAGCTCGCCGATATGACCAGCGGCATTGCGAGCTATACCCAAAGTGCAAAATTCCAAGATGTCTTGTTCTCCAAGCCTCAAACGATCTTCACGCCCAAGGAGCTGGTAGCCATCGGCGTGGCAGAATCGCCTCTCTTCGAGCCCGGAGCCTCGTTCAACTATTCGAACACCAACACGATCCTGCTCGGCATGGTCATGGAGCAGGTTACTGGAAAGACCATCGGCGAGGTTTTCAAGGAGCAGATCTTTGATCCGCTGAAGCTCAAGAATACGTCCTGGCCGGGCGACTCGGTGGATTTGCCGGTGCCCTATGCTCAGGGCTTTACCCTGCAGGGGGATTTTGCCAAGCCGGATGCACCAAGCAACGCGACGAACTGGAACCCATCCTGGGGATGGACTGCAGGGGAACTGATTTCCAATATCGACGATTTGCTGGTTTATGCTCGGGCACTGGGCACCGGGAACGGCTTGCTGGGGGCAGCTGCGCAGAAGGAGCGGCTGACCTTCCCGGGCGCGGCCGGCTACGGGATCGGCGTCGGTTGCATCGGCGGCTGGGTGGGCCATACGGGCGAACTGCCAGGCTACAACACGACCTTGTTTTACAAGGCAGGTGCGGACATAGCCGCCGTGGTCCAGACCAACAGCGACATTGCTTCCGGCGATTGCAAGGCGGAGCCGACGCTGACCGACGATCCACGCGACACGGTCTGCTCTTCGCCTGCAACGCGTGTATTTGTTGCGGTTTCAGAGGCTCTTGGCCAGCCGTATACGCCGCCCAACCCCCACTGAATGCCGGATGAGAGCCGAGACGGCTCGACAATTTTGCGGCGGCTCACCCGTTGTGAGCCGCTCCATCTCCTGAAGCACGGTGGAAGTCTGTTTCGGCTTTCCCGGCATCGCTATAATATGAACCGATGAGTTGGAACAGGAATCGCGTGCCGGTATCGGCCAGCTCTTGGCTGTCTTGGAACGGTATTGCGACTATCGCCCTTGCATTGAGGTGTTGTCCGAAAGAAGCTGCCACCCCTACCCCGGCCGAGCCCA
Source organism: Mesorhizobium sp. WSM3862 (assembly GCF_002294985.1). Lineage (GTDB taxonomy): Bacteria > Pseudomonadota > Alphaproteobacteria > Rhizobiales > Rhizobiaceae > Mesorhizobium. Next base: position 188,658 of record NZ_NSGE01000001.1, read on the forward strand.
GTTCTGCCTCGGTGTAATCCACGCCCGTGTCGTGGTTCCAGATCGCGCCATAGTCGACGAAGGCAAACACGTTCATATTCGAGAAGGGTGAAGATTCCGGGAGTTGGATGTTTCGCCCCAGTTCCAGCGCGGAGGCTATCCCGCTGTCGCCGGACGCCGCCGAGCCGTCGAAGGCCAGGCCATAGGGATCGCCGCCGAGCACGAGTTGCGCCGCCGATGGAAGCGCCGTGGGCGCATACTGGGCAGCGACGCGAAGACGAATGGTGGTGAGCGAGACGATCTCCTTGCGCAGGTCGAGATCGGCGCGGAAAAACCGATAGTCGTCGGGAACGCCTTCACGCGGCGCATGGGGGTTGCTGCTGTCGCTCGCGCCAAGGGCGTCGAGACCTTGGCCGAAAGTGCCGGTCAACGAAATGGCGCCCTTGTCCAGCTCGCCGATATAGTTCAGGGACGTTGCCAGCCATCGCAGGTCTTCGTCCGTCGCCCTTTGCCCGCTAGCGTCCAGCGAGTTGTCTTTGAAGTTCAGCTCAATCCGGCCAAAAAGACTATGACCGATTGTCCGCAGGAAGGGGTAGTTGGCATAGACTATCCCGAAGGTCGACTGAACATCGAGTTCGAGAGGCCCGAGATCGCCGCCGGGTTCGGAAGATACATGGCCGAGGCTGTAGCCCACGTGCAATCCGTCATACCATACCGGAACATCCTGCGAGCCGAGGACGAATTTGAGCTCGTCCGGGCTGGCGGGAATGGTGACCCCCACGATTTTCGTCGCCTCAAACAGCCTCAGCGCATCGTTTAAGGTACCGGTGCCGGTCAGCTGGTACGGACCGACCGCGTCGCTGCCAAAATTATCGAATATCCCTGTTGCGCTGGCACGGTTGAAGCTGATGTCCAACTTCAGATCCCCGCCCGCCGAGGGCGTTTCGGGACGCGTGAAGACGCCTTCAATCGTCAGGCCGGCAAGGTCGCTCATCAACAGCAGTACGCGCTCGGCTTCCTTGATGCGGATCGGACGCATGGCGACGATGCGATCGATATAGGGCCGCAGACGTTCCTCGACGTTGGGCACGGCACTCTTGATGGTGACCTTTCGCACGTAGGATTCATACAGAATGATGACCACGTTACCGGAAGAGACGTCCTGCTTGGGCACGACCGCCCACGAGAAATATCCTTCCCGCTGGTAGATGGCGTCGATCCTCTCCGCGATCGCGTAGACTTCTGCGAGGCTGATCCTTTTGTTCAGATCCCCGGCCCAGGCAGCTCGAAGTGTTTCATTTGGGACCGTGACGGCGCCTCGAACGGTTACCGATCGCAATATGAACTTTATTTTTCGAGCCGCGGCGGGCGGGGTTTCCTTGCGGGCATCGGAAACCGAAAGATCGATCGTGCCGGGCTTTCGCGGGGCCGAGTAGCGCCGGATGATTTCGTTCTGATCTGACACCACCGAACCAATTTGATCGGAGATCGTCTGAGCCTGCGTTGGCCCGACGGTCAGGGCCCAGGCAGCAAGAATCGCAAGAATAACGATCGTCGGCTGCACGAGCGCGAGCAGCTCAGGCAATGCTTTGCGGCTAGGCACTTGTAAGCCTGGCTGAGACTTGCTCACAAACTCACGATGCCCCCTGACATGTAGACTTGAGCAAACCTTATCAAATCTCCCGTTTTGCGCCAGCTTCTCGAAAGGAGAATCATCTCCAGATTGCGTGAAGGTGTTTCTCAGCGGCCTTTCATCGGAACGGTCGCCTGCCTCAGATTTCGGTGAACGATCGAGGAATCGGATTCGCCCTGCTCCGGCGCGGAGGGTTGGGACTTGAGTAGTCGGGGCGGCGAAAGCCACCCTTATTTCAACCGACCATCTCGGACAGTCTGCGCACCGTGTTCCAGTTGCGCGATGTGCCGATCCCCATGCGCTTGTGGTTTGCTGCGGCGAGCAGCCGCGAGCTTGGCCGCTCGCGCGAAAAGACGACCCAAATATCGCCGTCGACCGACAGCACCTTCTCGTCCGCGGCGGCATAGGCTGTAAGAGCCGCTGCGGCTTCTTCAGGCGCCGGCCGGCGCATCACCCGCACCGCGACCTGATCGCCGGCTTTTGCCGATTCGTCCGGGAACGGATTGGCGGCAGCAAGCTTCAGCCAGTCTTCTGAGCCGCGCACGATGATATCGACATGGCGGCCGAAAGTCTCTTCGAAGGCCTTTTCCAGCCGCCGTTCGAGACCGGAAACGCTGGCCGTCCGCGCCTCGAAGACCAGATTACCCGTGGCGACCAGCGTGCGGACGTTTTTCAGCCCGATGGCTTCGGCCATCGCCTTGAGCTCGGACATGACAACGCGCCGCCCCTCGCCCAGGATGATGCTGTAGAGCAGCGCGACGTAAGTTCGCATGGTCGCCGGCCGATCGTTCAGACCAGCCGCGACTGCTCCACCGCCGCTTCGATGAAGCTTGCAAACAGCGGGTGCGGCTCGAGCGGGCGGCTCTTCAGTTCAGGGTGGTACTGCACGCCGATGAACCAGGGATGGTCGGGATATTCCACCGTCTCCGGCAGCACCCCGTCTGGCGACATGCCGGCAAAGACCAGGCCGCAATCCTCAAGCCGCTGCTTGTAGTCGATGTTCACCTCGTAGCGGTGCCGGTGGCGCTCGGAGATCTGCGTGTCGCCGTAGATCTCGGCGATCTTCGACCCCTTGGCGAGGTCGGCTTGATAAGCGCCGAGGCGCATGGTGCCGCCGAGATCGCCGGTAGCCCTGCGCTTCTCCAGCATGTTGCCCTTCAGCCATTCCGTCATCAGGCCGACCACCGGCTCCTCGGTCGGGCCGAATTCGGTGGAAGAGGCATGCTCGACGCCGGCGAGCGACCGCGCAGCCTCGATGCAGGCCATCTGCATGCCGAAGCAAATGCCGAAGTAAGGCACCTTGCGCTCGCGCGCGAACTTCGCGGCCAGGATCTTGCCCTCGGATCCGCGCTCGCCGAAACCGCCGGGAACGAGGATGCCGTGCACCTTCTCCAGCCACGGCGTCGGGTCTTCCTTCTCGAAGATCTCGCTCTCGATCCAGTCGAGCTTGACCTTGACGCGGTTGGCAAGCCCGCCATGCGACAGCGCCTCGATCAGCGATTTGTAGGCGTCCTTGAGGCCGGTGTATTTGCCGACGACGGCAATCGTCACCTCGCCTTCCGGATTGTGGATGCGGCTGGAGAGCGCCTGCCAGGGCTCCATGCGCGGCTTCGGCGCCGGATCGATGCCGAAGGCGGCGAGCACCTCGGAATCCAGCCCTTCCTTGTGATACGCCATCGGCACGTCGTAGATGTGCGGCACGTCGAGCGCCTGGATGACGGCGCTCTCGCGCACATTGCAGAACAGCGAAAGCTTGCGGCGCTCTTCCTTGGGGATCGGCCGGTCGGCGCGCACCAGAAGGATGTCAGGCGCGATACCGATGCCGCGCAATTCCTTGACAGAATGCTGCGTCGGCTTGGTCTTCAATTCGCCGGCGGTAGGGATGTACGGCATCAGGGTGAGATGCACATAGACCGCGTTGTTGCGCGGCAGGTCGTTGCCGAGCTGGCGAATCGCCTCCAGGAACGGCATCGCCTCGATGTCGCCGACAGTGCCGCCGATCTCGCACAGCACAAAGTCGTAATCGTCATTGCCCTCGAGGACGAAATGCTTGATCTCGTCGGTGACGTGCGGGATCACCTGCACGGTCGCGCCGAGATAGTCGCCGCGCCGCTCGCGCTCGATGATGTTCTTGTAGATGCGGCCGGTGGTGATGTTGTCCTGCTGGTTGGCCGAGCGGCCGGTGAAACGCTCGTAATGGCCGAGATCCAGATCGGTCTCGGCGCCGTCGTCCGTCACGAACACTTCGCCATGCTGATACGGCGACATCGTTCCGGGATCGACATTGAGGTAGGGATCGAGCTTCTTGATCCGCGCGCGATAGCCACGCGCCTGCAGAAGAGCCCCAAGAGCTGCTGCAGCGATGCCTTTTCCGAGTGAGGAAACCACGCCGCCTGTGATGAATACATATCGCGCCATGGGAGTCATCGCTTAACGCGGCCTGATTGATTCCGCCAGAGAAAAAACCGCCGCGAAGGCTTTTTCCCAAATGGCGCTCGTGTCCGGATGGGCATTTCTCTGAAGCATGCCGCCCAAAACTGTGCAGTGGTTTGGGAGAACGGCAGGCATCAGAACAGAAACTCGAAAGCGCGGCACCTGCGTCTTTCAACGCGACGCGCTTTGATCAAAGAAAAAGGGCCGGTGGTGCCGGCCCTTTCGGCAGTTTGCTTCAACGCGTTAGATAATAACGACCTTGGTGCCGATCTTGACGCGGCTGTAGAGATCCATGACGTGCTCGTTGATCATGCGGAAGCAGCCGTTGGAAGCGCTGGTTCCGATCGACTGCGGTGCAATGGTGCCGTGGATGCGCAGATGCGTGTCCTTCTTGCCGTCATAGAGGTAGATGGCGCGCGCGCCGAGCGGGTTTTCGCCGCCGCCGGGCATGCCGTCCTTGTACTGGCCATAGTGCTTCGGCTCGCGCTTCTGCATGTCGAGCGTCGGGATCCAGCGCGGCCATTCCTGCTTGTCGCCGACGGCCACCGTCCCCTTGAACTGAAGGCCTTCACGGCCGACTGCGATGGCGTAGCGGCGCGCGGTGGAAAACGATTCGACGAGGTAGAGACGGCGAGCAGTCGTGTCGATGACGATCGTCCCGGGCTCATAGCCGGTGAAGGCAACGTCCTGCGGCACGAACTCCGGCTTCACCTTGAACGGCCTCTTGGCATCCTTCTTGGCGAGCGCCGAATCAAGCGCGCGGGTCTCCGGCAGATAGTTGATTGAGGTCACCGAGGACCCCCCGAACAGGCCGGCGAACAGCCCGCCGCTGCTCGCCCGCTTCTGGCCGGGCTGTTCGCTGCGCAACTCACCGTTGTTGCCGGTGGCCGTGATGTTCATCGCGTCGGCCGGGATGGGCTCCTCGGCCTGGAGCGAGGCGATCGGCGCCACGGGCATGATCGGTTCGATGATCTTGACGGTCTTCTTCCCGGGCTTCGCATCGGCCACTTCGGCCGGCGCGGCCGAACCCTTCTTGGAGAGCCATTCCTGACGCGCCGCATCCGCCTTGGCCTTGGCCGCCTCGCGCATCGCCAGCTTGCGGGCTTCGAGCGCCTTCTGCTTGGCCGCTTCCTTGTCGGCAGCGATCTTGGCCTCGAGCTTTTCGATCTGCGCGAGGTCGTCCGGAGTCGGGTTTTTCTTCTTCTTGAGAAGCCTCAGCTGCGATGCGTCGCTCTTGGCGGCGACGGGGATTGCGTCGGTCTTCTCTACCGACGGCGAAGCGGCCAGATTTGCCGGTGAGGCAAAGGCCGCGGATCCCATGCCGAATACGGCACAGAATCCCAAAAGGATGAAGCTGCGAAGCTGCATGGCGAAGATCCGATTTTCTATGCTAGTTGCCCAACGGCGTCGCCCGGCGCCCCCCAAGGACGCCGAAAGTGCCGCGCGCAATCTATAATCGATTAGCCAGCGCACTCTCAAGCTGAGCGACGTGTTACATTTGGTTGAATCTTCGTGATCGAGCGGCATTTGCCGCGACTGTGTTCAAAGAACAACAGATCGCGGCGGCAATGCTTGTCCGGCTACTGGTTCGGAACCTGCGGGGTGACCGGCAATGTAACGCCGTTCGCGGCCGGCGGCGTGGTCGGATTCGCGGGCGCCGGTGTTGCGGGAGCAGTGGCCGGAGCCGTGGTGGTGCCGCCATTCGACAGCGGCGTGGTGGTCGTCGCGCCGCCCGACGGGGCGGGCGGCGCGGTGCCGGTAGCCGGCGCCGCCGGCTGCGAGCTGCCCACCGGACCGGTGGCGCCCGGCAATTGGTTGAGCACGCCCTTGCCGGCATTGCCCGAGGTCGAAGCCGGTGCCCTGTCGAGGATGTCGATCGGCTTCTCGCCGTAGCGGGCAAGGATGGAGAGCGCGAGCGAAGTCACGAAGAAAGCCGCGGCCAGGATCGCAGTCGCGCGGGTAAGCGCGTTGGCTGCGCCCCGCGCCGTCATGAAACCGGAACCGCCGCCAATGCCGAGTCCGCCGCCTTCGGAGCGCTGCAGCAGCACCACCCCGACAAGGGCGAGCACGACCATAAGATGAACGACGATCAGTACCGTTTCCATAATTTATCCTGGCGAGGCCTAGCGCGGCCGCGCATACGACCGGTGATTTGGAGGCGGCTCCTTACAATGCTTTGGCGGCATTTCCAAGCCCGTGGCCGGGAATATGGGGAGCAATCAGGCCATTGCAACGATTTGGGCCGCGCCCCTGCCGCCGCGGGCCACCGCCTGCGGCTATGACATGTGCATGTAGGCTTCGGCAATGGCGAGGAAGTCGGCCGCCTTCAGGCTTGCGCCGCCGACCAGCGCACCATCGACATTCTCGACGCCAAGCAGCTCCACCGCATTGGACGGCTTCACCGAACCGCCATAGAGAATGCGCATCCTGGCCCCGGCATCGCCGAGCAGCGCCGTCAGCTTGCCACGGATATGGGCATGCGCCTCGGCGACGTCGGCGGCGGTCGGCGTCAGGCCGGTGCCGATGGCCCAGACGGGCTCGTATGCGATGATGGTGTTGGCGGCGGTGGCGCTCGCCGGCACCGAACCGTCGAGCTGGCGCGACAGGACATCGAGCGTCGCGCCGGCTTCACGCTCGGCGCGCGTCTCGCCGATGCAGATGATGGCCACCAGCCCTGCCCGCCAGGCGGCCGAAGCCTTAGCGTTGACGATCGCATCATCGTCGCCGCATTGCTCGCGCCGCTCGGAGTGGCCGACGATGACATGGCTTGCGCCGGCATCCTTCAGCATCTCGGCCGAAATCTCACCCGTATAGGCGCCGCTCTCCTTGGGGTGGCAATCCTCGCCGCCGGCGCGAACCGGTGTGCGCGAAAGGATCTCTGCGGCCTGGTGAAGCAAGGTGGCCGGAACGCAGACCAGGGCTTCCGTCTCCGCATCGAGGCCGCTCATGAAGCCGTTGCCGATCATCCTCAACTCGTTGAGCGAGGCGCTGGTGCCGTTCATTTTCCAGTTGCCGGCAACGAGCGGACGGATTCCAGGGGTCATGGCGTCGAGTTCTCCAGGCAACATAAGGCAGCGCCCTCAGTACCAAAATCGGGCCACAAAGCAATCGACAGTGGGCCGGAAGGACGCTATTGCGCTTGTTTCAGAGTCGGCGCATGCGAAAATGCGCAAAGATCGGAAGTGGGCATGCTTGGTATTTTGAGAAGCGCGGCGGGCACCTGGGTCGCGAAAGCTTTGCTGTCCTTGCTGGTGGTGAGCTTTGCCGTCTGGGGTATTTCCGGGCGCCTGTCGGGAAGCTTGGCTGGCCATCATTCGGTGATTACCGCCGGCGGCACCACGGTTTCGATCAACGAATACCGCCTCGCCTACGATCGCCAGATCAACCTGCTGTCGCAGCAATATGGCCAGCGCATCACGCATGAACAGGCTAAGCTGCTCGGCCTCGACAACCAGGTTCTGGCGCAGCTCGTCTCCGGCGCCGTTCTCGACGAGCAGGCCCGCAAGCTCGGGCTTGGCCTTTCCAAGGACCGGCTGGCCGAGCTGACGCGCGAGGATCCGGCCTTCAAGGGTCCAGGCGGCCAGTTCGACCGCAGGACCTTCGAATATTTGCTGAGCCAGATCGGGATGCGGCCCGAGGACTATCTGAAGAACCGCTCGCAGGTGGCGGTCCGCCAGCAGATCGTCGAGGCGATTTCCGACGGCCTCAAGGCGCCGCAGACCTTCCTGAAGGCGGTCGCGCTCTATCGCGGCGAGGACCGCACGATCGACTATCTCGTCCTGCCGAAGACACTCGTCCAGCCGATCGAGGCGCCGTCCGACAGCGCGCTGAAAACCTATTTCGAAGCCAACAAGAAGAACTACGCGGCGCCGGAATACCGTAAATTCTCCTATATCCGGCTTGAGCCGCAGGACATCATGGACCCGACGGCGGTGACCGATCAGCAGGTCGCTGACGACTACAACAAGAACAAGGCGCGCTATACGACGCCCGAAATGCGCACCATCGAACAGCTGGTGTTCAAGACGCCGGACGCGGCCAAGGCGGCATTTGACTCCCTGAAGGCCGGCGCCACCTTCGACAAGATCGTCACCGCAGAGGGCAAGACGCAGGCCGACACCGTGCTCGGCACGCTGGCAAAGGACAAGATCGCCGACAAGGCGGTGGCCGACGCAGCCTTCTCGCTCAACGTCAACGAGGTCAGCCCGGTGGTTCAGGGCGCCTTCGGCCCGGTGCTCTTGCGCGTCACCGAAATCAAGCCGCAGGTGGTGAAGCCGCTTTCGGAAGTGTCCGACCAGATCCGCAAGGATCTTGCGCTCGGCGAGGCAAGCCGCGTCCTGCTCGACGTCCACGACAGCTACGAGGACACCCGCGCTTCCGGTGCCTCGCTTGCCCAGGCGGCCGACAAGCTAAAGCTCAAGGTCGTCACCATCGACGCCATCGACCGCACCGGCCAGCGGCCGAACGGCACGATCGTCAACGACTTGCCGCAATCGGCGGACCTCATCAAGGCCGTCTTCGAGGCCGAGCCGAACACCGAGAATGAAGGCCTGACCACTGCCGCCAACGGCTTCGTTTTCTATGAAGTCCAGTCGATCACGCCGGCGCGCGACCGCACGCTGGACGAGGTTCGCCAGAATGTGGTGGCCGACTGGACCGCGGCCGAGACCGACAAGCGGCTCACCGCCAAGGCCGGCGAGTTGGAAAAGCGCCTCAAGGCCGGTGCGACGCTCGACGTGATCGCGGGCGAGCTTAAGCTCGAGAAGCAGACCAAGCGCGGCCTGAAGCGCGACGCCGACGATGCCGATTTCGGCAAGGAGGGCGCGGCGGCCATGTTCGGCGTCGGCGAAAGCGGCACGGGCCTGATCCCCTCGCCCACCGGCGACGGTCAGATCCTTTTCAAGGTTGCCGAAGTCTTCGAACCTGCCGGTGCCGATGGCAGCTCTGTCCCGGAAGACGCGCAGAAATCTTTCAGCGCCGGCATATCCGACGATCTGCTCGATCAGTTGGTGGCGCAGCTGCAGTCGCAATATGACGTTCGTATCGATCCGGCCGCCGTTTCCCAAGCACAGACACGATGAGCGCGCTTAAGACATATATTGCCAAGGTCGCGACCGGCACCGCGCTCTCCTTCGAGGAAGCGCGCGAGGCCTTCGACATCATCATGTCGGGCGACGCGACGCCGGGGCAGATCGGTGGCTTCCTGATGGCGCTGCGCGTGCGCGGCGAGGCCGTGAGCGAGATCTCCGGCGCAGTCGCCACGATGCGCGCCAAGATGCTCTGCGTCGAAGCCCCGCGCGGCGCCATCGACATCGTCGGCACCGGCGGCGACAATTCGCATTCGGTCAACATTTCGACCGGATCGGCATTCGTCATCGCCGCCGCGGGTGTCCCGGTGGCCAAGCACGGCAATCGCGGCCTGTCCTCGCTGACCGGCGCGGCGGATGTGCTGATGGCGCTAGGCGTCAAAGTCGACATCGCACCGGAGACGATCGGCCGCTGCATCCAGGAAGCCGGCGTCGGCTTCATGTTCGCGCCAGCGCATCATCCGGCGATGAAGCATGTCGGTCCTGTCCGGGGCGAGCTCGGCACGCGCACTATCTTCAACCTGCTCGGCCCGCTGTCGAATCCAGCCGGCGTCGGCCGGCAGATGGTTGGCGTCTTCCTGCCCGAATGGATCATGCCGGTGGCTGAGACGCTGAAGGCGCTGGGTACCGATCATGCCTGGATCGTGCACGGCGACGGTTATGACGAGATCACCACCACGGGCGAGACGCAGGTCGCAGAGCTCGCCGGCGGCGAGATCCGCACGTTTACCCTCACTCCGGAAGCGGTCGGACTGAAGCGGCATAACAAGGAAGACCTGCGCGGCGGCGAAGCGGCCTACAACGCCAGGGCATTGCGCGATATGCTGGGCGGCGCTGCCGGCGCTTATCGCGATACCGTGCTGATGAATGCCGGCGCCGGGCTGGTGGTGGCCGGCAAGGCAACGACGCTCGGCGATGGCATCGAGGCAGCAGCGCAGGCCATCGACAGCGGCCGGGCGCTGGCGGTGCTCGACAAGCTCATCGAGATTTCGAACGGTTAGAATTTTGTCCGATATCCTGCGCAAGATCGAAGCCTACAAGCGCGATGAGATCGCCGCCGCGAAGCTCAGCGCGCCGCTTGCCGAGGTCAAGGCGAAGGCCAAGGATGCGGAACCCCCGCGCAGCTTCCTTGCGGCGCTTGAGGCCAAGCGGAAGGCCGGCGGCTTCGCGCTGATTGCGGAGATCAAGAAGGCCAGCCCTTCCAGGGGCTTGATCCGCGCCGACTTCGACCCGCCGGCGCTCGCCAGGGCCTACCAGCAAGGCGGTGCTGCCTGTCTTTCGGTGCTGACCGACGCACCGTCCTTCCAGGGCGCGCCCGGCTTTCTGACCGCGGCGCGCGCCGCCGTTAGCCTGCCCGCCCTGCGCAAGGATTTCCTCTTCGACCCGTATCAGGTTCATGAAGCCCGCGCCTGGGGCGCGGACGCGATCCTCATCATCATGGCGAGCGTCGACGACGCCTTGGCCAGTGAATTGGAAGCCACGGCCTTCGATCTCGGCATGGACGCGCTGGTCGAGGTGCATGACGAACAGGAGATGGAACGCGCGCTTCGCCTCTCGTCGCGGCTGATCGGCATCAACAACCGCGATTTGAGAACCTTCGAAACCAGCCTCGACGTTTCCGAGCGGCTTGCCGCCATGGTCCCGGACGACCGGCTGCTGGTCAGCGAGAGCGGCATCTTCACCCATCAGGACTGCCGGCGGCTGGAAAAGAGCAAGATCGGCACCTTCCTCGTCGGCGAAAGCCTGATGCGGCAGGCCGACGTGGCCGCCGCGACCGCCCTTCTGCTGACGGGCAAGGCGCCGGCCGAGGCCGTTTGACGATGCCCGCGCTTACGCATCTCGGCGCCAAGGGCGAAGCCAACATGGTCGATGTCGGCGGCAAGGCCGAGACAACGCGCACGGCCATCGCCGAAGGGTATGTCACCATGCAGCCGGAAACGCTGGAGATGATCCTGGCCGGCGACGCCAAGAAAGGCGACGTGCTGGGCACGGCGCGCATCGCCGGCATCATGGCGGCCAAGAAGACGCATGAGCTCATCCCGCTTTGCCATCCCCTCCTTCTCACCAAGGTGTCCGTCGAGATCGAGCCCGACCACGCGCTTCCCGGCCTGAGGGTCAGCGCGCTTGCCAGGGTTACCGGCAAGACCGGGGTGGAAATGGAGGCGCTGACCGCGGCGTCGGTCGCCTGCCTCACCATCTACGACATGGCCAAGGCAGCGGACCGCGGCATGGCGATTTCCGGCATCAGGCTGGTCGAGAAAACCGGCGGCAAGTCGGGCGACTACAAGGTAGGTCCTTAGCATGGCTTTGCTTCCGGTCGCCGAGGCGCTCCAACGCCTGTTGGACGGCGCGACCGCGCTGCCAGGCGAAAGCGTGCCGCTGGCCGACGCGTCCGGCCGGGTGCTGGCCGACCCCGTGGTGGCTCTGCGCACCCAGCCGCCCTTCAATGCGTCGGCGATGGACGGCTACGCCGTAAGGGCCGCCGACGTAGCCTCGGCGCCGGCCCGGCTCTCCGTGATCGGCATGGCCCCCGCCGGGCGTGGCTTCACCGGCTCTGTCGGCAAGGGCGAGGCCGTGCGCATCTTCACCGGCGCGCCGCTCCCCGAAGGCGCCGATACCATCGTTATCCAGGAGAATGTCCGCGATCTCGGCGGCGGCGGCATCGAAGTGACCGAGCCGACCGTGGAGGGACGAAACGTCCGTCGCCGCGGCCTCGACTTCTGCGAGGGCGACCTGCTCCTCGAAAAAGGCCGCCAGCTCGATCCGGCGGCGCTTTCGCTGGCGGCATCGGCCAACCATCCGAGTCTCAACGTGGTGCGGCAGCCGCTGCTCGCCATCATCGCCACCGGCGACGAATTGCTGCCGCCGGGCAGGGCGCTCGGCCCCGACCAGATCATCTCGTCGAATGCCTATGGCGTCACAGCTACGGCCCAGTCGGTCGGCGCGCGCGCGCTCGACCTCGGCATCGCCGCCGACCGCAAGGACGCGATTGCGGCCCTGGTCAAGAAGGCGGTCAAGGCCGGCGCCGACGTCATCGTCACGCTTGGCGGCGCCTCCGTCGGCGACCACGACTTGATCCATGACGTGCTGACCGGCGAAGGCATGCAGCTCGACTTCTGGAAGATCGCCATGCGTCCCGGCAAGCCGCTGATGTTTGGCCGGCTCGGCGACATTCGCTGCATCGGCCTGCCCGGCAATCCGGTCGCAAGCCTGGTCTGCTCGCAGCTGTTCCTGAAGCCGCTTCTGGCGCGGCTGGGCGGCCGGTCCTGCCGGCAGGAAATCCGCACGGCCCGGTTAGGCGTCGCAATGCACGCCAACGATCTCAGGCAGGACTATGTGCGCGCCGTGGTCCGCGAAGATGCGGGGGCGTTGATCGCAACACCGTTCGGCATCCAGGATTCCTCGATGTTGAGGTTGCTCGCCGATGCCAATGGCCTGATCGTGCGCCCACCCTTCGCACCGGCGGCTGAAGCCGGCGAGGAGTGCAGCGTTCTGATGTTACGCTGAACAAAACGTCAACACATTCACTAAACTTTAAAGGGTTGCGGAACACAACTGGAACAGATAGTGTTTGTTCTGGGTTTGTTTTTCGATTCTGGTTTCAGAACCCATGGGGGCCGCCATGCTGACGCGCAAACAACATGAACTGCTGATGTTCATCCATGAACGGCTCAAGGAAAGTGGCATTCCGCCGTCTTTCGACGAGATGAAGGAAGCGCTCGACCTTGCCTCGAAATCGGGCATCCACCGCCTGATCACGGCGCTGGAGGAGCGCGGTTTCATTCGCCGGCTGCCGAACCGGGCGCGTGCCCTCGAAGTGTTGCGCCTGCCTGACTCGATCGCGCCCGGCCTCAATGCGGCGAAGAAATTCTCGCCGAGCGTCATCCAGGGTGGCCAAGGCAATCTCGGCCGCCAGATCAAACCCGCGGCGCCCGCCCGCACGCCGACGCCCAGCAATGACGACGACGCCGTTTCAGCCGTCTCCATCCCGGTGATGGGTCGCATTGCCGCCGGCGTGCCGATCGACGCCATCCAGCACCAGACGCATTCGATCACAGTGCCGCCGGACATGATCGCGGGCGGCGAGCACTACGCGCTCGAGGTCAAAGGCGACTCGATGATCGAGGCCGGCATCTTCGATGGTGATACGGTCATCATCCGCAACGCCAGCACTGCGAGCCCCGGGGAGATCGTCGTGGCGCTGGTCGACGACGAGGAGGCGACGCTGAAGCGCTTCCGCCGCAAGGGCGCCTCCATCGCGCTCGAGGCTGCCAATCCGGCCTATGAGACCCGCATCTTTGGTCCCGATCGCGTCAAGGTTCAAGGCAAGCTCGTGGGGCTCATCCGCCGCTACTGAGGGGGCTGCGGCTTGGCTTCCGGCTTCTCGGGCTTCTTGTAAGGCGCTAACCCCCTCGCCTCACGCGAGTAGCGCCGCTGTTCGTGCCAAGGGCGGTACGGTTTTTCGACGGCGTATTGAATGGATGCTCGCGCCGTCGCCGATTGCGGATCGAAGAAGACGGCGGCACTGCCGTCGCGCGCGAGCTGCCGCTTGGTGACGACGAGGATACGTGGATCGCGGCAGGGATTGTAGGCCGTGGCGTCGTTGATGACGATGAGGTCTGCAAAGTCGCAGGCAGGTCGGGAAGCTTCGCGGGTCTGCATTGCCGATCACATCAGAAGCACCGTCGGTGGACCCGAAGGCGAGATTGCCGCCGCACTGATCGTCGGCGTGCGTTTTTCGCGCGCGTTCTCGATGGCTGAGGCGATGCTCGTCTGAGCGATCGGGTCCGTTGGCGAAATGACTTTCGGGTCGCCGAGGAAAAATCCGCTGCCGCCGATGCCGGAAAAATAGCTGTCGAAGGAAAAATCATAGCTTTCGGGACGGACCGGCCCGGTCGGCGGCAGGAGCCGTGCGTAACCCGTAACCAGCGATCCGGCCTTCATGCCGGCCGGGATCCTGCGTGCCGAGAGCCTGACGCGATCCGGCGCGTAGCGCAGCTTTGGATGCGCTGTCGAGACGAGATCGATGGTCAGCCTGACGCGGCCATTGGCCATTTCCTCGGCGACGGCGACGCGGCCTGTCAGCCGCGTCTGGATTTCGGAGCCGAGCATCGGTGTTGCGGCGCGCCAGGTCTCGACCTTCGCGGCGATGAAGCCCAGCGCGCAAAACAAAGCCGCCATAAAGACCAGGTGTGTCTTCAGCCAGGGACGCGAAACGGCCGCGCATAGAGCCATCAGCGCCACCGCCGCCAGCGGTCGGTAAAGATCCGGCTCGGCGCTCAAGGAATAATAGAGTATCACGCCGGCGGCCAGGAACACCGGCACCAGCAGGAAGCCGATGCCGCGGTCGAGCTCGGTGGAGGCTGCCTCGGCCACACCCCGGCGAAACGCGGAAAACGAGGCACGGCGGAACCGCCTGCGGATTAAGTCGATGGCTGCCGGCGGACGAGCTTGTAGCGAAGCATCGCCGTCCGGCGGCAAAATTTCGGCGGCCGGACGCGGCACTGGAACCAAAACCGGTACAGCCTCGGCAGGCACGGTGGCGGCAAACAGCAGGCGCTCGCTCACGCCAGCCGTCGTCTCCTCGCCCTCCTCCGCACCCCGGCCACGTCCAGCCATCGGGTCTGCCCCTTGCGCCCCAGACCTCCTATGCTACATGAACGCCCACCGCGCGAAAGTCCGCGCAAACATGCCCGCTTCAGTGCTTCTTCCGAGAGTTCCATGTCCGACAAGGTCGTCACCCGCTTTGCCCCCTCGCCCACCGGCTATTTGCACATCGGCGGCGCGCGCACGGCGCTGTTCAACTGGCTCTACGCCAGGCACACGGGCGGCACGATGCTGCTGCGCATCGAGGACACCGACCGCGAGCGCTCCACCGAAGCGGCGACGGCCGCTATCCTGGACGGGCTGACCTGGCTCGGCCTCTCATGGGACGGCGAGGCCGTGTCGCAGTTCGAGCGCGCGCCGCGCCACCGTGAGGTGGCAGAGGAGCTCGTACGGCTGGGCAAGGCCTATTTCAGCTATGAGACGCCTGCCGAGCTGGAGGCGATGCGCGAGGCGGCGCGGGCCAAGGGGCTGCCGCCGCGCTACAATGGCCAGTGGCGCGACCGCGAGCCCTCCGAGGCCCCTCCCGGCGTCAAGGGCGCCATCCGCATCAAGGCGCCGACCGAAGGAGAGACCGTCGTGCACGACCGCGTGCAGGGCGAGGTGCGATTCCCGAACAAGGACCTCGACGACTTCATCATCCTGCGCTCGGACGGCAACCCGACCTACATGCATGCCGTCGTCGTCGACGATCACGATATGGGCGTCACCCACATCATCCGCGGCGACGATCACCTGACCAACGCCGCGCGCCAGACCGTAATCTACAACGCCATGGGCTGGACCGTGCCGTCGATGTCGCACATCCCGCTGATCCATGGTGCCGACGGCGCCAAGCTGTCGAAGCGCCACGGCGCGCTCGGCGTCGAGGCTTATCGCGCCATGGGCTATCTGCCGGAGGCCCTGCTCAACTATCTGGCCAGGCTCGGCTGGAGCCACGGCGACGACGAGGTGATGTCGATCAAGGATATGATCTCCTGGTTCGACATCGGCGACGTCAACAAGGGCGCCGCCCGGTTCGACTTCGCCAAGCTCGAGGCGCTGAACGGCGTCCATATGCGCAAGATGGACGACAAGGCGCTGTTTGGTATTCTCGTAGCCACCCTGCCCTATCTCGAGGGTGGCCCGGCGCTCGCGGCCAAACTCGACGAGAGGCGCAAGGCACAGCTGCTTGCCGCCATGCCGGGCCTCAAGGAGCGGGCAAAGACGTTGGTCGAGCTTGTCGATGGAGCCGGCTTCCTGTTCGCCGAGCGGCCCTTGCGGCTCGACGAAAAGGCTGCGGGGTTGCTTGGCAGCGACGCCCGCGCCATTTTGCGCGGCGCCCATGCCGCGCTCGCCGCGATCTCCAGCCAATGGAGCGCCGCAACCGCGGAAGCCGCTATTCGCGATTTTGCGCAGGCAGGCGGCCATAAGCTCGGCGCCGTGGCTCAACCGCTGAGAGCCGCGCTCACCGGCCGCAGCACCTCGCCCGGCGTGTTCGACGTGCTCGCCGTACTTGGCCGTGAGGAGAGCCTAGCGCGCGTTGCGGATCAAATCGATTAGGAGCGAACTGGCCCAAGAAGATTGGCATTGAAAGGTGTGTTTCGCAGTGCAACATTAGGCCTTGGCCCAATCTGGCACGCACCTCCTAAAATGCGGTGGCAAGTTCGCGCATTCCGGTGATTTCGACGTGTCGTTTGCAGGAATTGCCTTGCCGGCATGAGAAAACATAGAGGAGTTTGCAATGAGCGAAGCTGCGACAAAACTGGAATCGGGCGGCAAGGCGCGCGAGTCGACCGCAAGGCTCGAGCTCGCCGGCAAGACGCATGAATTCAAGGTGCGAAGCGGCTCGACCGGGCCCGACGTCATCGACATCGGCGCGCTGTACAGCACCACCGGGGCCTTCACCTACGATCCCGGTTTCACCTCGACGGCAAGCTGCGAGTCGGCGATCACCTTCATCGACGGCGACGCCGGCATCCTGCTGCATCGCGGCTACCCGATCGACCAGCTCGCCGAGCACGGCGACTTCCTCGAGGTCTGTTATCTCCTGCTCTACGGCGAATTGCCGACCAAGGCGCAGAAGGACGACTTCGACTATCGCGTGACGCGCCACACCATGGTGCATGAGCAGATGTCGCGCTTCTTCACCGGCTTCCGCCGCGACGCCCATCCGATGGCCGTCATGTGCGGCGTGGTCGGCGCGCTGTCGGCCTTCTACCACGACTCGACCGACATCTCGGACCCATATCAGCGCATGGTCGCCTCCATGCGACTGATCGCCAAGATGCCGACGATCGCGGCGATGGCCTACAAATACCACATCGGCCAGCCCTTCATTTACCCGAAGAACGAGCTGAATTTCGCCGCCAACTTCCTGCACATGTGCTTTGCCGTGCCGTGTGAGGAGTACAAGATCAATCCGGTGCTGGCGCGCGCCATGGAGCGCATCTTCATCCTGCACGCCGATCACGAGCAGAACGCGTCGACTTCGACGGTTCGTCTCGCCGGCTCTTCGGGCGCCAATCCGTTCGCCTGCATCGCGGCCGGCATTGCTTGCCTCTGGGGCCCCGCGCATGGCGGCGCCAACGAGGCGGCCCTCAACATGCTGGGCGAGATCGGCCATGTCGATCACATCCCGGAATTCATCGCCCGCGCCAAGGACAAGAACGACCCGTTCCGCCTGATGGGCTTCGGCCATCGCGTCTACAAGAACTACGATCCGCGCGCCAAGATCATGCAGAAGACGGCGCATGAGGTGCTGGGCGAGCTCGGCATCAAGGATGATCCGCTGCTCGACATCGCGATGGAGCTGGAGAAGATCGCGCTGACCGACGAGTATTTCATCGAGAAGAAACTCTATCCGAACGTCGACTTCTATTCGGGCATCACGCTGAAGGCGCTGGGCTTCCCCACCACCATGTTCACCGTGCTGTTCGCGGTCGCCCGCACCGTCGGCTGGATCGCGCAGTGGAAGGAAATGATCGAAGATCCGCACCAGAAGATCGGCCGCCCGCGCCAGCTCTACACCGGCGCCACGGAGCGCGATTACGTGCCGATTGCGAAGCGGTGAGTGAGCGAATAGCGAAATAGCGAGTAGCGAATAGGGACAGAACTCGGCGGCGCTGAGCGGCGCCCAGCCTACTCGTTATTCGCTACTCCCTATTCGCTTTTCTGATGCACCCCAGCACCACCTCTGCAGCAATCTCGCCCGACGGCCTGTCGGTCGCCATGCGCCTGGCGATTTCGGCAAAACCTGCCCGCTGCCAGGCGCGCATGCCGGTGTCGGCAAACAGGGCTTCCAACTGACGCGCCAGGTTCTCCGGCCTGACATACTGATCGTAGAACTCCGGCACCAGCGCGCGATCGGCGATCAGGTTGGGCAGCAGCGCCGACCAGGTCGTCACCAGATGCTGCAGCAGCTGCCTCGCGATCGGATCGAGCTTGTAGCTGGAGACCATTGGAACACCGCAAAGCGCAAGCTCGAGCGAAACTGTTCCGGAGGCGATCAGAGCCGCGTCGGCCTTGCCGAAAGCCAACCATTTGCGCTCCGGATCGGTGATGATCTCTGGCTTCTCGTCCCAACGCGTGACGGATGTTTTCACCAGGTCGGCGACATGCGGCACCGTCGGCAGCATCAGCCGCAAGCGGTGACCGCGCTGGTGCAAGACCGATATCGCCTTGCCGAACGGCTCGATCAGCCGGCGCACCTCGCCGCGGCGCGAGCCGGGCAGCACCAGCAGCGTCTTCACGCGATCCTCCGACAGGTCCCGCGGCAAGCTCTGCGCCTTGGCGGCGCCAAGCACGCCGGGATCCTGGGTCAGCCGGTGGCCGACATAGGTGCCGGGCGGCCCACCAAGTCGGGTGAGCGCCTTCACTTCGAAGGGCAGGATGCAGAGGATGTGATCGACATAGGGCTTCATCGCCGCCGCCCTGCCCGGCCGCCATGCCCACACGCTCGGGCAGACATAATGGACGATCGGGATGGCGGGCGCGGCGGCGCGGACCCTTTTGGCGACCCGCAGCGAAAAATCAGGGCTGTCGATGGTGATCAGGCAATCCGGCCGCTCCGCCGCGATGGTGCCGGCTGTTTGGCTGATCCGGCGCATCAGCCGCGGCAGGTCGCGCAAGACGGCGCTGAAGCCCATCAGCGCGATCTCGCTGCCGTCGAAGAGCGGTGTCAGCCCCAGTTCCTGCAGATGCCGGCCGCCGATGCCGACGAGCCGGATCTTACGGCCGGTGGTTTTCTCGAGCGCACGCACGATGTCGGCGCCGAGCAAGTCGCCCGATTCCTCGCCCGCGACGATGGCGATCTTGAGCGGCCTCTCACTGGCCATCGGTCGGCTCCGTCGCGGGAAATCCGACGATGAACAAGCCAAGCGCATTGGCCCGCGCAAGAGTCGCCGGGCCTTCGAGAATGAGCGAGCGGCCGGCTTCAACGGCGATGCCGGCAAGGCCGGCCGCATGTGCGGCCTCGACCGTCTGCGGGCCTATCGACGGCAAGTCGGCGCGCAGCTCCTGCCCTGGCTTGGCGCATTTGACGAGAACGCCGCGCGTCTTGCCGGCGAGCCTGCCGTGCCCGCGCAATTCGCGCGTCCTCTCGAGCAGGCCTCTAGTGCCTTCGATGCCTTCCAACGCGATAGCCCGCCCTCCGACCGCAATCGCCGCCTGGCCGATGTCGAGCTCGCCGATGGCCTTGGCCGCCGCGCGGCCCGCCTCGATATCGCGCCAGTCCGATTGCTTTGGTCCTGCCTTGGTCAGCGTGCCCTCGCCGGCAGCGAGATCTGGAACGATCTCATGCGCTCCGACCACCGTGATACCGCGCCTTTCCAGCCCGCGCGTCAGAACCTTCAAAAGCCCGTCGTCGCCGCGGGCCAGCGCCATTGCCACGGAGGGGATTATCGTCAGCAGACTGAGCGTTGGACGTATCTTCGCAAGCCGCGGCCTGCGCTTGATCTCGCCGGCAAGAACCAGGTGGCTAATGCCTTCGCGCTTCAGCAAGGGAAGCAGGAACCCGATGTCTTCGAGCGCAAGCGTCGCCTGCTCGTAGGCGGCGAAGTCCGCTTCGCGATCCACCTCGCCCTCGGCCAGGATGATGAAAGGCGAATGTCCCTGTCTGACCAGACCTTCCGCCACTTCGACCGGCAGGCTGCCGCCACCGGCGATGATGCCGACCCTGGAGCCCGGCGCGAGTGCAAGCCCTGACCCCGCGGGCTCAGCCCTCGTCATCGCCATCGTCATCGCCGCCACCGCCCTTCAGCGGCGGGACGGCATAATGCCGCTTGCCGCGACTGGTGATGAAGTCGATCATCTTCATGGCCGTCGGTGACGAGGCGAACTCCGCCTTGGCGATCTCGACATTCTCCCCGACCGTGCGGGAGTGGTCGAAAATCGCCCTGTAAGCCCTTCGCATCATGTAGATTTCGGCGCGCGGCAGGCCGGAGCGCTTCAGGCCGATCACGTTGAGCCCGCGCAGCTTGGCGCGATTGCCGACGGCGATCGCATAGGGAATGACGTCGCCGACGACCGCCGAGCAGCCGCCGATAAAGGCGTTGTCGCCGACGCGGACAAACTGATGCACGGCGGTCAAGCCGCCGATATAGACATTGTCGCCGATCTCACAATGCCCGCCGAGCGTTGCTCCGTTGGCGAAGGTGGCATTCTTGCCGACGATGCAGTCATGGGCAATGTGGGCGTAGGCCAGGAAATTGCCATTTTCGCCGACCGTCGTCTCGCCGCGGCTGGAATCGGTGCCGACATGCATGGTGACGCCTTCGCGGATGGTGCAATTTTCGCCGATGACCAGCGTCGTGCGCCCGCCCTTGTGCTTGGTGTTCTGCGGCGGCGCCCCGAGCGTCGACATTGGATAGATCTTGGTCGAGCCTCCGACGGTGGTCGCGCCCATCACCGAGACATGGCTGACCAGCTCGACGCGATCGCCGATGACGGCATCGGCGCCGACATGGCAGAAGGGTCCGATACGCACACCTTCGCCGAGCTGGGCACCTTCTTCGACGACCGACGAAGGATGGATTGATGTCTGAACTTTCATGAGCATTAGAAACCGTCAGCCGGTGACCATCATAGCCGAAACTTCGGCTTCGGCGGCCTTTGCGCCATCCACCATCGCCTCGCAGGCAAATTTCAGCAGGTTGCCGCGCTTCTTGATCTTCTTGACGTGGATCCTGAGCTGATCGCCGGGGACGACCGGCTTGCGGAACTTCGCGTTGTCGATGGTCATGAAATAAACCAGCGACGGCTTTTCCGCATTGAGGCTGCGAATGCAGATCGCGCCGGCGGTCTGGGCCATGGCCTCGATGATGAGCACGCCCGGCATCACCGGCTGCTGCGGGAAATGGCCCTGGAAATGCGGTTCGTTGATGGTCACGTTCTTGACGCCGACCGCGGAGTCGTCGCCGTCGATTTCGACGATGCGGTCGATCAGCAGAAACGGATAACGGTGCGGCAGGAGCTTCATCAGCCCCATTATGTCGACCGCCTCAAGTGTCGTCGCAACCGTCTCAGCCATTTCCGTCGCCCTGCTTGCGAGTCCTGGCCAGCCTGCGCAGCATCGCGATCTCACGCATGGCTTCCGCCATGGGCTGCGCCGGATAGCCTCCCCAGACCTCGCCCGCCGGCACGTTGCTCATGAATCCACTTCTCGCAGCAAGCTTGGCCCCGGGACCGATGGTCAAATGATCGGCGAGGCCGACGCCGCCACCCATGGTGACGTTGTCGCCGACGACGACGGAACCGGAAATACCCGAAAGCCCGGCTATAATGCAATTGCGGCCGATGCGAACATTGTGGGCGATCTGCACCAGATTATCGATCTTGGTGCCTTGTCCGATGATCGTGTCGGACATCGCACCGCGATCGACGGTCGAGTTGGAGCCGATCTCGACGTCGTCCTGGACGATGACGCGGCCGATCTGCGGCACGCGCTCAGGTCCCTTCGCGCCGGCCACGAAGCCGAACCCGTCCTGACCGATCCTTGCACCGCCATGAATGATGACGCGGTTGCCGATCAGCGCATATTGGATGCTGGCGCCCGGACCGACATAGCCATCACGACCTATCTTGCACGATCGGCCAATGACGGCATGGGGCGCAATGACCGTGCCGCTCCCGATGGCAGCGCCGGGACCGATCACGGCGCCTGCCTCCACGATCGCCCCGGCTTCGACACGCGCGGACGGGTCGATGTGCGCTTGCGGCGAAATGCCGGTTTCGCCGGTCATCGGCCCGGGCGTGGCGGCCTGCGGAAAGAGCAGTCGCCCCACCATGGCGAAGGCCTGCTGCGGGCGCGGATGCGCCAGCACCGCAATCCCCTGCGGCGCCCTGTTGGCGAAGTCGGCAGGACAGAGAACGGCAGCCGCCTTGAGCGAATGCATCAAGGCGAAATTGCGCTTGCCGTCGACAAAAACGAGCGCACCGTCGCCACCCTCATTGGCGGGCGCCAGCGCGTCGATGGCGATGTCGGCCTGCGAGGAATCAATAAGATTGGCGCCGGTCAGATTCGCGACCTCGCCAGCCGTATACCGGCGTGAAGGCGCGAAGAACACCGGATCGGTCATTCCACAAACATTATCCAGCTAGGTCGGATCAGTCGATTCCGGGCCATCACACGACCCGGAAACATCGTAACCCGCGGATTAGAAACGGGTCGCTATGCCGAAGTTGAATTCCTGCACGTCGTCCTTCGCTTCCTTTTTGACCGGGATCGCGTAGTCGATGCGGATCGGGCCAAACGGCGAAGCCCACATCAGGCCAAGACCAACCGATGCACGTAACTGCAGGCCAGTTGAATCTGGGTCGACACCAACAAGTTTGTTGCCATACAGCGTCGCCGCATCGGCAAAGACGGCGCCGCGCAAGCCGAAGCTCTCCGGAATGACCGGCAACGGGAATTGGGCCTCGGCAGATGCATTGAAATAGGTCGAGCCACCGAGATGATCGCCACTGTCGCCTAAAGCAACTGGACCAATGCCACCATAGGCAAAACCGCGGATCATACGGTCGTTGCTCTGGAAGTAATCAAATATGCGCAGATCGTTGCTGCCGTAGCCCGCGATGTAGCCGGCGCCGCCAGAAACAAGGCCAACCAGGTCGAGTTGCTCTGACAAGGTCTGGTAGACACTAGCGCGCCCGGTCACCTTCACCCACTTGGCATCGCCACCAAGCCCGGCAAACTCGGTCGTGCCTGTGACATAAAGACCCTCGTGCGGGTTTTTCATGTCGTCGATGGTGTTATAGACCAAGCCTAGGCTAACCGAAGACTTCGTCCATGGACTTTCCCCAATACCTGCAAGGACTGCGTCGGAGATGGTGCACTTACTCGGATCGTAGTCGCCATTGGCATCCACACAGCCATCGGCAATGGAATACTTTTCCCGAGAGATGTTGTACGCCAATTGCGTCGATATGCTGTCGGTGATCGGCAGGCCGAAGCGGATGGTCGCGCCGGTGACGTCAGTGTTGTAGTGATTGTACTCGCGGGTCGACTTGTAGATATCGAAGCCCGCCGCGATGCGCCGGCCGAGGAAATACGGCTCCGTGAACGAAATAGCGTAGTCGCGCGAGTTCTTGCCGCCGCCGGCCGACAGCTTGATGTACTGGCCGCGGCCGAGGAAGTTGCGCTCGGTGATCGAGCCTTCGACGGACGGGCCCGGCGTGTCGCCGCCGGTCGAATAGCCGGCGCCGACCGAGAACTCACCGGTCGACTTCTCGACCACATCGACCACCAGGACAACCTGATCCGGAGCGGACCCGGGGACGGTCGAGATGTCGACTTTCTGAAAATAATCCAGAGCTTCCAGGCGCTTCTTCGCGCGCTGGATAAGCACCTGGTTGAACGCGTCCCCTTCGCTGACATCGAATTCGCGCCGGATGACATAGTCGCGCGTGCGGTCGTTGCCGCGGATTTCGATACGTTCGATATAAGCCTTGGTACCCTGGTCGATGGTGTACACGACCGAGATCGTATGATTCTCGAAATTGCGGTCGCCGCGCGGCGTCACCTGGGCAAACGCATAGCCTGAGCCGGCGACCTTTTCAGTGAGCGCAACGATCGTGTCCTCGACGTCCTTGGCGTTGTAGACATCGCCCTTGTGCGTTTGGACCACCGACTCAAGCGACTTTGAGTCGACCTCGGGAATCGTGCTCTCGACGCTGATGTCGCCGAAGTTGTAGCGCTCGCCTTCCTGCACGGTGATCGTGACCGTGTATTTGTTGGTGGCTTCATCCAACTCACCGACGGCCGAAACGACCTGGAAGTCGGCGTAACCGTGATTGTAGTAGAAGCGGCGCAGCAACTCCTGGTCGGCCCGCAGCTTGTCCTCATCATAGACATCGTCGCGCAGCACGAACGAAAGCCAGGACGAGCGCTTGGTGTTGATGACATCCGACAGGCGACGGCTGGAAAAAGCGCTGTTGCCGACGAAATTGATCGCCGCGATCTGCGTGCGCGCGCCTTCGTTAATGTTGAAGACCACGTTCACGCGGTTGTCGCCGAGGTCCATGATCTGGGAGGTCACGGCGGCGTCGTCGCGGCCGATACGCCGATAGGCAGCCTTGACCGCCTCGACGTCGGCGTCGAGCGCCTGCTGCGAGAAGGTCGCGCGCGGCTTCAGCTGCACAGCAGCCTGGAGCGCGTTGTCCTTGAGCTTCTTGTTGCCCTGGAACAGGACTTGGTTGACCACCTTGTATTCGGAAACCTTGACGACCAGGGTCGAGCCGACCTGATTGATCTGGACGTCCGAGAACAGCCCGGTGCCGAACAGCGCCTTCACGGCGCTATCGATATCGGCACTTGAAAACGCCTTGCCGGGCTTGATCGCGATGTAATTGCGGATGGTTTCGGCATCGACACGCTGGTTGCCGCTGACCTCGACCCTGCTGACCACTGCTGCTTCGGCTACCGATGTGGCAACGAACTGCACTGCGAGCGCGCCTGGCAAAACCAGGGCGGCGGACAAAGCCGCCGCGGACGCGGCGCTCAGAAACTTGGATGCTGCCTTCATCGGGCTTTTGTACCTTTTTCTCGTAGTCCCCACGGCGAGAAAACCGGACGTGCGGTATTTTCCCTTACCGTATTAACCGGATTTCCCCTACACGCAAGGCTCCCGGTTAATTTGTATTTACTTAACCCTGTTGCGTGGCTTTCGTGTCACGCATATCCCCACGCATGGTAAACGGCGTCTCAATATGGGTGGGGCCGAAGCCAAATTCCTTCATGATTTCAGCACCCAAACAGATCATTCCAAAAAACGAAACCCATAAATCCGAGCACCAGAAGGAGACCGGTCCGGTAGGCCATCTCCATCATCCGCTCCGACACGGGCCGCCTTATGACGGCCTCCACGCCGTAGAACAAGAGGTGGCCGCCGTCGAGAGGGGGAATCGGCAGAAGATTGAGAATCCCTATCCCGACTGACAGGAATGCAACAAGCTGCACCAGCCACTCGAAACCGAGTTTGGCCGCCTGACCCGACATTTTCGCGATCTTGATCGGGCCGCCGAGTTGGCATTTGTCCTCGCGCCCGACGACGAAGCGCTGCAGAAATTGCCCGGTGCGCTCGATCACATGCCCGGTTTCTTCGACAGCCGCCGCCAGCGCGCCCGCGGGCGTGTAGGAGACCAGTCGCGGCTGCCCGAGTTCGGCGTTGTTGGCCACGCCGATGATCGCGACCTTGACCTTGTTGCCGAGCGCATCCTGCTGCTCCATCGGTTCCGGTGTCGCGGTGACGGTGATTTCCTTGCCGTCGCGCAACATGGTGAAGGTGATGGCGTCGCCGGCGCGGCCCGAAACCAGGCGTTGAACGTCGGCGAAGGTCTCCACCTTGTTGCCGTCGACTCTGACGAACCGATCGCCGGGCTGAATGCCCGCCCGCGCCGCCGGGCTGCCGGCGCTGACTTCGGCCACCATCGGCTCCATTACCGGGCGGCCGTAGAGGGAAAACAGCACCGCGAACACGGCGATCGTCAGCAGGAAATTGAACAGCGGCCCGGCGACGACGGTCGCCGCGCGTTTCCAGATCGGCTGGGTGTGGAAGGCGACCTCGCGCTCGGCCTCGCTCAGCGATTCGAGGTCCTCGGTGCTCGGCTGGCTCGATGTCGCGTTCATGTCGCCGACGAATTTCACGTAGCCGCCAAGCGGAATGGCGCAAAGCTTCCAGCGTGTGCCGTGGCGGTCGTTGAAACCAAAGAGCTCCGGGCCGAAGCCGATGGCAAAAGCCTTGACGCCGATGCCGCACCAGCGGCCGATGAGGTAGTGGCCCATCTCATGCACGAATACCACGACGGTGAGCACAAACAGGAACGGCACAAGGGTGCCGAGGACAAAGCCCTGCGTGCTGAAGAGCGCGTGAAGAATCTCGTTCAAGTCATGCCCTCAAAATTCGCCCAGCGCGACAGTCCGCCGCGACTGTGGCATCAATCCGGGCGAATCCATGGCACGCGTCGTTTTCGCCCATTGGCGACGCCAGTCAGTTCGGAAACAGCCCCATTGCCGGATGGTCGGCGCCCGCCGCAATCCAACCGATGACGTACAGGGCGAACGCAGCCGCGACAAGCCCGTCCACCCTGTCCATGACGCCGCCATGGCCGGGAATGAGATTGCTCGAATCCTTGCAGCCGTGCCGACGTTTGACCCAGGATTCGAACAGATCGCCGATCTGCGAGACGATCGAGAGTGCCAAGGCGACGAGACCAAGCATAGTGAGATTGCCGGCCCCGGCCGCGATTGCCAGCACCAATCCGGCAGCGATGCCGCCGACAGCGCCGCCAAGCGCGCCGCTCTGCGTCTTGCCGGGCGAGATTGATGGCGCAAGCTTCGGGCCGCCGACCCTGCGGCCGACGAAATAGGCCGCTATGTCGGTCGCCCAGACGACCGCGAACAGGAAGAGGATGGCGATCAATCCTGAGTGGCTGTCCCCGCGCAGATAGGCGAGCGACAAGCCGGACAACGACGCGTATGCCAGCCCCGAGGCCTCCCACTGCACTGCTCCCCGCAGTCGCGCGGCAACAGCGACGATAACAGTGATGGCTGCGACCAGAAGCAGCAGCCACAGTGCCGGCAGGCCGGCGACCAGCGCGCCGATGAAGACCAGAATCAGCACTTCCGGCAGAAAGCCGAGCGTCGCACCGTTCTCAGCGCGTGCCATGCGCGTCCATTCGTAGAAGATCAACGCCGCGATCGCCGCACAGAACAGGCGGAACGGCAGCCCGCCGAGCCAGGTGAGCGCAAGTGTGGCGGCTGCCATCACGATGGCCGAGATGACACGCTGCTGGAGATTGCTCATCGATGCCGCGCTACAAGGCGACGTCGCGGGCGGCGAGCCCGCCGAAACGGCGTTCGCGGCCGGCAAAGTCGCGCAGGGCGTCGGCCAGGTGCTCCCGGCTGAAGTCCGGCCAGTAGCAAGGCAGGAAGACAAGCTCGCTATAGGCGGCCTGCCACAAAAGGAAGTTCGACAGCCTGAGCTCGCCGCTGGTGCGGATCACGAGGTCTGGATCGGGAATGCCCTCGGTGTCGAGCGAGCCGGCAAAGCTCTCCATCGTGATGGCGTCGCTTGTCAAGTCGCCGCGAGCCACGGCATCGGCGAGCTTGCGCGCGGTGCGCACGATCTCATCGCGCCCGCCATAGTTGAAGGCGATGACCAGCGTGAGCGCCTCATTGCCTGCGGTCAGCGATTCGGCCTCCTGCAGCAGGCCTCTGATGTCCGGCTGCAGCCCCTCCCTGTCGCCGATCACCCTCACCCGCACGCCGTTTTGATGCAGCTCGGCGAGATCCCGGCGGATGAAGAGCTTCAGGAGGCCCATCAGGTCGCTGACCTCGGACTTCGGCCGCGACCAGTTTTCAGAGGAGAAGGCGTAGACCGTCAGATAGGAGATGCCGAGCTCTGGCGCGGCGCGCACCGTCTTGCGCAAGGCTTCGACGCCGGCGCGGTGGCCGGCGAGCCTCGGCATGCCGCGCGCCTTGGCCCAGCGTCCGTTTCCGTCCATGATGATCGCGACATGCGCGGGGGTTGTCATGGTCTCGCTTTCGAGCCGGTGAGAAACCGACCCTAAACCTGCATGATTTCAGCTTCCTTATCGGAAAGCAGGTGATCGATGGTGCTGATCATCTCATCGGTCAGCTTCTGAACCTGGTCGGAGCGCTTGCGATGATCGTCTTCGCTGATCGTGCCGTCCTTTTCCGCCTTTTTGAGGAAATCCATGCCGTCGCGACGGACATGGCGAACCGCGACGCGGGCGTTCTCCGCATAGCCGTGCGAGATCTTGACCAGTTCCTTGCGGCGCTGCTCGTTGAGTTCGGGCAAAGGAATCCTCAGATTGGTGCCGTCGACGATCGGATTGAAGCCAAGATTGGCCTCGCGGATAGCGCGGTCGACGGCGCTCACCATCGATTTGTCCCAGACCGAGACCGAAATCATTCGCGGCTCGGGCACCGATACATTGGCCACCTGGTTAATGGGCATCGTCGTACCGTAGGCATGGACCTGGACGGCGTCGAGCAGGTTGCTGGAAGCGCGGCCGGTGCGCAGCGAAGCGAGATCGTGCTTGAAGGCCGCGATCGCCCCGTCCATGCGCCGCTTGAGATCGTCGTACTCGCCACTCATGATCATCTCCTCGACCCGTTCGCCGGGTTCACTGCTTGTCTTCTAGTCTCGTCCGGGACCGGCGATCATTCAGCCGTCTTCGGCCCCAGTCAATTGTCCGCGACGATGGTGCAACGGCCGCCGCCTCTTAGAATTTCGCCGAAACCACCTTTTTCGTGGATCGAATAGACGATTATCGGAATGTTGTTTTCACGCGCAAGTGCAATCGCGGCCGTATCCATGATCGTAAGCCCGCGTTTGATGACTTCGGCATGACTTATGCGGTCGAAGCGCACGGCCTCCGGATCCTTCTTCGGGTCGGCCGAATAGACGCCATCGACCTGCGTGCCCTTGAACAGCGCGTCGGCGCCGATCTCGGCGGCGCGCAGCGCTGCGGCCGAATCGGTGGTGAAGAACGGATTGCCGGTGCCGCCGGCAAAGATCACCACCTTGCCTTGATTCATATAGGCGGTCGCCTGGCGCTGTGAAAAACTTTCGCAGAGTTCCGGCATGGCAATGGCCGAAAGCACCACGGCGTCGACGCCGATTTTGTTCAGCGAGGTGCGCAGCGCCAGCGAGTTGATGACGGTGGCGAGCATGCCCATGTGATCGCCGGTGACACGGTCGCCGCCCTTGGAGGCGACGGCCACGCCGCGGAAGATGTTGCCGCCGCCGATCACGACTCCGACTTCGACGCCAAGCGCCCGCGCCTCGGCAATGTCGGCTGCGATACGGTCGACGACCGAGACGTCGATGCCGAAATGCTGTTCCCCCATCAAGGCTTCGCCCGAAGCTTTCAGCAAGACACGTCGATAGAGGGGCTTCACCGTCATCTGGTTCCTCGAAAAATCTCGGCGCGGGCAAATCTGGAGGCGAAGGCGCCTCGCTTCGCCTGGCGGCGCTGGCACGATGGTTCGACCCGATACACGAAGGGCGCGGCGATGTCACGCCGCGCCCTCGCGCAAAATTCCAGGCTTTTCCGATCAGTTGCTGCTGATCCCGACCAGTTCGCCTTCGATCAGGACCGGCGGCGAATAGCCGGACGGCTTGTCGCCGGTCACGACGCCGCCGGCCACCCTGACCTGAATCTCGGGTAAAAAAAAGGAATGCGGGAACGGCGCGGGCGCAAGGCTCACCGAATCGAGCCGCTTGCGGAGTTCGGCAGGGATTGAAAAGTCGAGCGCCCGGAGATTGTCCTGCAACTGGGCAAGTTTCGTCGCGCCGAGGATGACGGTGGCCACACCCGGCTGCGCCGCAACCCAGTTCAGCGCCACCTGCGCCATGCTTCGGTCGAGTTCGGAAGCCACCTTCTCGAGTTCCGTAACGATCGCCCAATTGCGTTCGCTGAATTTCTGGAAACCCGGATGCGTGGTGTTGCGGAACCCGTCGAGCCGGCCGGCATTGCCGGCCTGCGCCGGGCGGTATTTGCCGCTGAGCAGGCCGCTGGCCAGCGGGCTCCACACCATGATGCCGGCGCCGTGACGCGAGGCGAAAGGCGCGAATTCATGTTCGATCGAGCGCTCGGCGAGCGAATATTCGAGCTGCAGGGCCGAGACCGGCTCATAGCCGCGCAGTTCGGCGATCGCCTGCGCCCGCCCGGCATACCAGGCCGGCACGTCGGAAAGACCGATATGGCGTACTTTGCCGGCACGCACCAAATCGTCCAGCGTGCGCAACACCTCCTCGGCCGGCGTCAGCCTGTCCCAGACATGCATGAGGTAAAGATCGATATAGTCGGTTCCGAGCCGCTTCAGCGAAGCGTCCACCGCGCGCATGATGTTCTTCCGGCCATTGCCGCCGGCATTCGGATTGCCGGGTTCCTTGTTCATCGTGAATTTGGTGGCGATCACCGCCTTGTCGCGCAAGCCGCGCTCGGCGACGAATTCGCCGAGCCAGGTCTCTGCCGTCCCGCCGGTGTAGAGGTCGGCCGTGTCGAAGAAATTGCCGCCGGCCTCGACATAGGCGTCGAACATGGCGCGGGCGGTTTCCCTGTCAGCACCCCAGCCCCATTCGGTGCCGAAGGTCATGGTGCCCAGCGCCAGCCGGCTGACGCGCAGGCCGCTGTTGCCAAGCGTGTAATAGTTCATGCTCATGACGTGTTCCGATCGTGTTTGGTATGGGCTTATTGGCCAGGCGTCGCTTTCACCCAGGGATTGCCGCGCTCATGCGTCATGCGGAACGTGAAGCCGTCGACCTTCCAGCCTTGACCCGATCGGGTCAGGCGATGCTCATAGGTGCCCCAGACCTCCCAGAGCGGATCGCCATTGCCTTCCATCCTGTTCCAGGCATAGCCGTTGGAACGGACGGTCGCCATATCGGCCTCTATTTCGACCTGATGGTTGGTCCGCAGGTGCAGGCTCGTCTTGCTGCCTTTGAGATTGGCAGCCCAGGCGCCGATCAGATCGTCGGAGGCGACCGTGGCCGCGGGCTGTCCGGAAAGGCTGCTGAAGTCGGCGGTGACCCGGTCGGCGAAGTAGCTGCGGGCGAGTTTCCAATCCTGCGCATCGACGGCGCGGTCAATGGCATCCGCGATGCGGATGACGGCGCGCTCGTCGGCGAGCGCTTGCCAGCCCGTTGGTTCGGCTCCGCCGGCATCGACGGGCGCCAGTGCCAGTCCTGCCGCGAAGGTCACGTGTCTCAAAGCATTCATTTTTTCTTCTCCTTGCGCATCGCGCCCCACCGCCGATGTGTTTGGCGACAATGTGGACCACGTTGACGGCATCGATAAGATTGCATTGTTCGCAAGGACTATGCGATGTTATTCATGAATGGATCGAGATCTGCTGACGCATCTGCCGGTGATCGTCGCCGTGGCTCGGCGCGGCGGCTTCGCGCTTGCCGCGGCCGAGCTCGGCATGAGTCCGTCGGCCGTCAGCCATGCGGTGCGGCTGGTGGAAGAGCGCATCGGCCAGCCGCTGTTTGCGCGCACAACGCGCAGCGTTTCGCTGACCGAAGCCGGCAAGGCGCTGGTGGAGACCGCGGCCCCTGCCCTGCAGGACATCTCCGAGCGCATCGACCGCATCCGCGGCGTCAACGGCAGGCCCTCCGGCCTGCTCAGGATCAATGCGTCCAATATCGCGATCCCCCTGGCGGTCACGCCGGTGATCGCGGCCATGGCCGAACGCTATCCGGAGGTAACGGTCGAGGTCTTCGCCGACCAGGCCCTGGTCGATATCGTCGGCGAGGGTTTCGATTCCGGCATCAGGCTGGGCGAGATGATCGCACAGGACATGATCACCGTGCGGCTTACGCCTCCCTTCAAGGCGGTGGTTGTCGCCTCGCCCGCCTATGTCGAAAAGCACGGCCGTCCCCGCGCCGTGGCCGATCTCGCCAAGCACAATTGCATCGGCTACCGGCTTGTCCGCTCCGGCGGGCTCTATCGTTGGGATCTGAACGAGAACGGCAAGGATGTCGTGGTCGAGACGCGCGGCACGGCCATCGTCACCGATTCGCTTGCGGCGATCGATCTTGCGCTTGCTGGGGTCGGGCTCGCCTACGTATTCGAGCCGCTGGTGCGCGCCGATCTCGCCGCGGGTCGTCTGGTCCAGATCCTGCAGAAGACGGCGATCGAGGAGCCAGGCCTGTTCCTCTATTTTCCGCGCCGGGCATCGATGGCGCCGAAGCTCAGAGCCTTTATCGATACCGCTCAAGAGATCGGCCGGGCATCCATGCGGACACCCGGCCGAGTTGCCTGAGCTCGTGAGCTCTTCACCTCAAGGGACACGCTAAGCGCTCCCCAGAATCGGAGCTATTTCTTGACCGCGGCCGCGACTTCAGCCGCGAAATCGGTCGTTTCCTTCTCGATGCCTTCGCCCAGCGCGAAGCGCAGGTAAGCGGTGATCTTGGCCGGCGCGCCGATCTCCTTCTCGGCATCCTTCAGCGCCTTCTCGACGGTGATGTCGGGATTGAGCACGAAGGCCTGCTTCAGGAGCACGACCTCTTCATAGAACTTGCGCAGCCGGCCCTCGACCATCTTCTCGATGATCGCTTCCGGCTTGCCGGACTGGCGGGCCTGGTCGGAGAAGATCGCCTTCTCGCGCTCGATCAGGGCCGGGTCGACTTCCTCGGCAGTCAGCGCAACCGGGTTGGTGGCGGCGACATGCATGGCGACCTGGCGGCCGAAGGCGTTCGCCGCATGCTCATTGCCGGTAGTCTCGATCGCGACCAGCACGCCGAGCTTGCCCAGGCCATCCGCGACGGCATTGTGGACATAGGTCGCCACCGCGCCATGCGGGACAGTGAGCTTGGCCGAGCGGCGGAAGCCCATGTTCTCACCGATGGTGCCGACCGCGTCCTTGATGGTGTCGGTGACTGACTTGTCGGAGCTCGGATACTTGGCCGCGGCAACTGCTTCGGTCGTGCCATAGGCGAGCGCCACCTTGGCGACGTTGGCGACGATTTCCTGGAAGGCGGAGTTGCGCGCGACGAAGTCGGTCTCGGAGTTCACCTCGACGACCGCGGCTTCGCGAACACCGGAATCGACGCCGATCAGGCCTTCCGCCGCGGTGCGGCCGGCCTTCTTGTCGGCCTTGGAGATGCCCTTCTTGCGCAGCCAGTCGACGGCCGCTTCCATGTCGCCGTTGGTTTCGTTCAACGCCGCCTTGCAGTCCATCATGCCCGCGCCAGTCAAGTCGCGGAGTTCTTTGACCTGTGCAGCCGAAATGCTCATTGTCGCCTCTTTGTTTCAAATGCGCCGACGCACCATCGAATCCCGATGATGCGCCCGGCAAAAGCGCCTTTAACGCGCCAACTTATTGGAAAGATGAAGGCCGAAGCCGGCCTTCGTTTTTCAAGCTTCCGGAGCTTCAGTGGCCGGAGTGTCGAGCGCCGGCTCGACCGGAGCCTCGGCCGACGCGCCGATGTCCATGCCGAGCGCACCCTGCTGCCGGGCGATGCCGTCGATCGCAGCCTTGGCGATCAGATCGCAATAAAGCTGGATCGCGCGGGCCGCGTCGTCATTGCCGGGGATCGGGAAGTCGATCTTGTCCGGGTCGCAATTGGAATCGATGATGGCGACGACCGGGATGCCGAGGCGCTTGGCCTCGAGGATGGCGATCGCTTCCTTGTTGGTGTCGATGACGAACATCAGGTCCGGCGTCGAGCCCATGTCCTTGATGCCGCCCAGCGCCTTGTTGAGCTTCTCGCGCTCGCGGTCGAGGTTGAGCCGCTCCTTCTTGGTGAGGCCCTGGGCCTCGCCGGCCAGCGTCTCGTCGAGCTTGCGCAGGCGCTGGATCGAATTCGAGATCGTCTTCCAGTTGGTCAGCATGCCGCCCAGCCAACGCGAGTTGACGTAATACTGGGCCGAACGCTGCGCGGCGTCGGCGACGATGTCCGAAGCCTGGCGCTTGGTGCCGACGAACAGCACACGGCCGCCCTTGGCGACGGTGTCGGAAACCTGCTTCAGGGCCTGGTGCAGCAGCGGCACCGTCTGCGACAGGTCGATGATGTGGATGTTGTTGCGGGCGCCATAGATGTAGGGCGCCATCTTCGGGTTCCAGCGGTGGGTCTGGTGTCCGAAGTGAACACCAGCTTCCAGAAGCTGGCGCATGCTGAAATCAGGCAGAGCCATTCTTTAGTTCCTTTCCGGTTGGCCTCCACGGACACAGGCATTTCGGACTTGTGTCCTGATGCCACCGGAGGTTTCAGCCGGATTTCTCCCGGGCAGACACCAAAGTCCGTGTGTGGAATGAGCGCGCATATAGAGGGGAAGTCTCGTAAACGCAAGCGAGCTACCGGAAAACGCCCTCACCTGCGGCGATCCGCGCACTTATGCATGTCGCCCAGAAGTGTTCGGCGGTTCTGGGACAACGACATGCATCAAAACTCCGTCAGCGTCGGGTCTTGCCGTTCGGCACTCTGACGCGGCGGAAGACGGCGACAATCTCCTCGCGACTGCATTCGACCGCGCCAAGCCGCACGGCGCGGTCGCGCTCGAAGCCGGTGATATCGTAATGCGGCGCCGAAGTCTTCGGCGGCCCCTGATAGGACGAGCGCTTGAGGCCGAGCTCGGCGGCAAAGCGGTGGAGCTCGTCGGTGTCGTCGGCGAGCAGATGGCACCAGCGATGGCCGGCCCATTTCCAGATCGCCGCATCGACATAGACAGCCATCGAGCTTGCCGCACTCCAACCGATATCGGCGGCCCGCTCACAATCACCCCGGGCCGACGCGAAGTCAGCGATGATAGAAGGGATTCGGACAGGAAATGAAGCCGCCGGCGGCTTCAAGTTCGGTCACGATTCTCGACACCGCTTCCTGCATCCTTGAGCGCAGCACGGCGAGCGCCTCTTCGACCGAACCATCATAGGCATGAAGCGCCAACGGCTCGGGCACGCGGATGTGAGCGCAGCGCGGCCCGGCGGGCTGCGGAATGAAGCGGTTGATCGAATCGCGCAAGTTGCCTTTGCAATAGTCGTTGCGGATGCGCTTCAGATGCTCGGCGATCTCCTCCTGGGTTATCGTCTGATTGGCGAAGGCCCAGGAGCCGACGCGCTGGACGCGCTGGATCGTTTCCGCCAGTTTTCGCATTTCTGCTCATCCGCATCAGCCTTGCCCTCGCGCAGCCAGCGGCGTGAACGCCGCAGCAACTCGGCCAAGTCGAGGTCCGGTTCGGCCGCAACGGCATCGGCGAGCCGCAGGCCAAGCTCGGCCAGCACCCTTTGCTGGCGGCTGGCAAAGGAAGCGCCCGCCTCTGCGGTCAGGCCGCAGGCCTGCTCGTCGAGGGAGAGCAGGCCTGAATAGATGCTGTAGACGCGCTCCGGCAGGGAGCCGGCTGCAACACTTTCCATTTTCAGCTTTTTCTCGACATAGGCGCATTCCCTGGCGAGCGGCCGCTCGACATTGCCGATGAAGGCGAGCTTCCAGACAACAGGAGCCACCCAGACCTTGAAATCCTTGTTGGTTTCGCGCCCGCGCTTCAGCGCCGCCAGCCCCATCTCCACCGCGCCGGGAAGCAGCGGCGCGACATAGTTGCCGTGCCAGCCGACGCTGCCTTCCGGATGAAGCAGCACGCCATGGCCTTTCAGCGCCCAATCGACCGAATGCGCTTTGGCGGCTTCGCTGTTGCCGGGAATCTGCGCGATCAGATTGTTGGCCAGCCAGAATTTCTGCATCAGCCGACCGAGCCCGTTCACCACCCCATGTGTTGCCCATGAGGCGGCAAGCGGGCTGACGCGCGAGACGATCTCCTTGTCGATCATCCAGTCGGTGAAGAATTCCGGATGGTTGGGCGTGATGAACGTCGCTTGGCCTTCGCCGCAGCAGGCCTGCAGCTTCTGCTGGTCGGCGACGGGAAAGTCAATGTGACGGATATTGGCGACGCCGCGCAGGCCGGCGAGCCGATTGAACGGCAACAGGTCGCGGAAGCCGGGAACCCCTCGCAGCATGACGATGCGGTTGACGATCGTCATCACCTTGATCAGCGCCGGATTGGGTCGCGGCGCCACGAACACGTCGATCCTGCCCAAGCTTTTCCCCCGAAATGCCTAAGGGATGCTGGAACGGGATTGCGGCGTCTTCAAGTCAGGCTCGGCGACGGATCGCCGTAGTGGTTAACCCGCCGCTATTTCGAGGCCGGACAGGGCTTGGCCTGATCGAAGAGCGACAGGTTCACCAATTTGCCGGTCATCGAGAAGTCGCCATAGTCCATGACGAGGTCGCGCGTGATGCCGTTCTCATGCAGTTTGAAGCTGATCCGGTACTCCGGCACCTCTTCGCCGCTTTTGTCGGTGTCGTCGAAATAGGCGATGTCGACCGGCCAGTATTTGTCGGTGGCTAGCTTTGCGAGCGCCGGCGCTTCCGGGTCCGCCTTGTCGGCGTCGGCTCTCTTGCCGACGACGACGGTGGTCGTCATTACCTTATTGGCATCCTCGGAGCCGTCGAACAGATTGGTCTGATAGAAGTTCTCTCCCTTCTCGGCCTTGCCGATCAGCTCCACGAGGTGCTGGGTGGGGAACTGCGTGGCGGCGAGCTCGAGCGTGTTCTTCTCGGGCTTGTCGATGTTGACTTTGAGGCCTTTCGGCTCCCTGGTCGCCATACCCTTGACTTCCTTGTCGAGGTTCTGGTCGACGAAGGACTTCGTCACGAAAGAGAAGGTCTTGCCTTCCGCGTCCTCGAACGTCGTCGTCTGCTGATCGGTCAGCCTGGTGTTCTCGCTGGTGACGATCTGCGTGACGAAACGGAACTTCACCGTATAGCCCTCGCAGGGAGAGCCGTTGAACTCATAGACCATGCGGCCGGAGATGCCTGTGATGCCGGAGCGGTCGGACGCTTTGTTGAGGGTGAGATCATAGACGGCGCGGTGCGCCTGCAGCGCTGGCACGGCAAGGGCCGGAGTCATCGGGATGGCCGCCGACAGGAGAGCGGCGGAAAGGAAAAGGCGCGTCAAGCGCATGCAGTGCTCCGATCGTCGCGGCCGATGGCAGGCCGCAGGGAAAGATGGTCCAGCTTAAAAAAAGTCGTGGCGGAAGCGAGGCAAAAATAGCAATTTCGGCCCCGCCAACGCGGCGCCTTCCAGCAATAGGGAAAACCAATGAGCGAAACAATCGAAAAGCGGCTAAGCGATCTCGGCGTCGCCATTCCGGCCGCAGCAGCGCCGGCCGCCAACTACGTGCCCTACTGCCGGACAGGCAACACGCTCTTCACCGCCGGGCAGCTGCCGCTGAAGGACGGCAAGCTGCAGGCAAGCGGGCTGCTTGGCCGCGACATCGATACCGCCGCCGGCAAGGAGGGCGCAAAATTCTGCGCCATCAACATTCTGGCGCAGGCCAAGGCAGCACTTGGCGATCTCGAAAAAATCCGCCGGCTGGTCAAGATCACGGTCTTCGTCGCCTCGGCGCCGGACTTCGTCGAGCAGCATCTGGTCGCCAACGGCGCCTCCGACTTCCTCGTCGCGGTCCTCGGCGAACGTGGCAAGCACGCTCGCTCCGCCGTCGGCACCGTGTCGCTCCCGCTCAATGCCGCGGTCGAGATCGAAGCGATCTTCGAAGTCGAGTGAAACGAGCCTGACATGACCGACATTTCCTGGTTGATTGCCCGCCCCGTCGCGCATCGCGGCTTCCACGACATGAACAAGACACGCTGGGAGAACACGCTGTCGGCCTTCGCCGCGGCAGCCGACCGCGGTTACGCGATCGAATGCGACGTGCATGTCTCGTCCGACGGCGTTCCCGTCATCATCCACGACTGCGACCTGAAACGCCTGACAGGCGAGGATGGCTTCGTCTGGCAACGCACCGCGGCCGAGCTCACCGCGCTCAAGGTGGGCGGCACGAAAGATCATGTGCCGACGTTGCAGGAGGCGCTCGACCTGATCGACGGACGCGTGCCGCTGGTGGTCGAGCTGAAAGGTGTTCCCGGCCACGACAAAGGATTGGTCGCGAGCGTCGGCAGGCTGCTCAAGCGCTACAATGGCAAGGTGGCCATCATGTCATTTGACCATTGGCTGATCCGCGACTTCGCCAAGGAGGCGCCGGGCATTCCCGGCGGGCTCACCGCCTACGGCAAGGACGACCAGCTGATCGAGGCGCATTTTGCCATGCTGGCGCATAACCTCGCCTTCACCTCTTACGCCGCCGGCGATCTGCCGAACCGGTTCGTCAGCTTCGTGCGCGAAAAGCTCGGGATGCCGGTCATCACCTGGACCGTGCACGACCAGCCAGCGGTCGACCTCACCTTCAAATATGCCGACCAGATGACCTTCGAGGGCTTTGAGCCGGACCTGGTCAAGGTCGCCTAGAGCTGATGATTTCAGGTCGAACGACCTGGATCAGATCCGCCGAAATCAATCTGAGAGAGAGCATGATGCCGTCCGAAAACCGCTTCACACTTTTCGGCATCATGCCCTGAGGCAGTGCCTGAAACGTGACTTGTAGCTGCCCTGAGGACGCTTAAATAAGCCGGATGGATCAGGGCGACGACGACGATGGACGGACAGCGAATGCGGACTATTCGGTCCGCGTCGCGGCGACCATCGGCGCATTCACCTGCGATGAATGGAACGGCTTCGCCGCAACCACGCGCGGCGACAAAGCAAACGGCTACAACCCGCTCGTTTCATTCGGTTTTCTGAGCGCGCTTGAGGATTCTGGCTGTGCCGTGCGGCGCACCGGCTGGCAGGGTCATCACCTCAGGCTCGAGACGGCGCAAGGCAAGCTGCTGGGCGCCGTGCCTTGCTATCTCAAATCGCACAGTCAGGGCGAATATGTCTTCGACCACGGCTGGTCGGACGCGTTCGAGCGCGCAGGTGGGCGCTATTATCCGAAGCTGCAATGCTCGGTGCCGTTCACGCCCGTCACCGGACCTCGCCTGCTCGTAAGCAGGGGCGAGGACGAAGGCGCGGTGAGGGCCGGCCTCGCCGGCGGCCTGAAATTGGTGACCGACAAGCTCGGCGTGTCTTCCGCGCATGTCACCTTCGCCGCCGAGCCCGACATTGCGACGCTCGAAGCAGCGGGTTTCCTGCACCGGACCGACCAGCAGTTCCATTTCTTCAACGAAGGCTTTTCGAGCTATGATGACTTCCTCGCCACGCTCGCTTCACGCAAGCGTAAGGCGATGAAAAAGGAACGTCGCGAGGCGCTGGCCGACGGCATCAGCATCGATTGGCTGACCGGCAGGGACATCACCGAACGCGTCTGGGACGATTTCTTCGCTTTCTACATGGATACCGGCGGCAGGAAATGGGGCCGCCCTTATCTCAACCGCCAGTTCTTCTCGCTGATCGGCGAGCGCATGGCCGAGGACGTTCTCCTGGTCATGGCCAAGCGCAACGGCCGCTACATTGCGGGCGCCATCAACTTCATCGGGTCCGACGCGCTTTACGGCCGCAACTGGGGCTGCATCGAGGATCACCCCTTCCTGCATTTCGAGGTCTGCTACCATCAGGCGATCGACTTCGCGATCGAGCGCAAGTTGAAGGTGGTGGAGGCCGGCGCGCAAGGCGAGCACAAGTTGGCGCGCGGCTACCAGCCGGTGACCATGCATTCGGCGCACTACATCGCCCATCCCGGCCTGCGCAACGCGGTTGCCGACTACCTTCGCCGCGAGAGGCGCGAGGTGGAGCGGATGGGGGAGTATCTCGAAGAGCACACCCCGTTCCGCAAGGATCTCAAGGAATAGCTCGGGCCTTGCAATCCACAGTCATTGCGGCTTTCGGGCCGCGATCGGAACGAGGAACGAAAAGCAGGCAACCAGGAAGAAAATGCCGCCGCCGAGCGCCAGCAGATCGCCTGCGCGCCACGCGGCGGCGATGAAGAACAGCGCCGACACAATGAACAACAGCCATCCGGCGACGATCCACTTCATAGTCGCTCCATCCTGACATTGACGTATCAGACGAGAACACCTGCGATCATGCAACAGCGATGGCCGACCGCGCTGCCGACAGATCGGCTCAATCGTCTTGCCGCTCGGAAGCGGCTTCGCTACACCGGACGACGACCATAATCCGGAGTGCCCGCCATGGCCGAAGCCTACGATCCCGGCAACATCTTTGCGAAAATCCTGCGCGGCGAAATCCCCTCGCACCGCATCTATGAGGACGATGCGGTCGTAGCCTTCATGGATGTGATGCCGCAAGGGGTCGGCCATACGCTGGTGGTGCCGAAGGCG
The DNA here is from genome assembly GCF_002294985.1 of Mesorhizobium sp. WSM3862. Classification (GTDB taxonomy): domain Bacteria; phylum Pseudomonadota; class Alphaproteobacteria; order Rhizobiales; family Rhizobiaceae; genus Mesorhizobium. Next base: position 228,575 of record NZ_NSGE01000001.1, read on the forward strand.
CCGTCGCGCAATATCCTCGACGCCGATCCGGCAACATTCGGTCCGCTGTTTGCCGTGGTGCAGAAGGTGGCGGTTGCCGTGAAAAAGGCCTTCAACGCCGACGGCGTCACCTTGATGCAATTCAACGAGCCGGCCTCCGGGCAGACCGTCTACCATCTCCATGTCCACGTCATTCCGCGCTTCGACGGCGTGCCGCTGAAGCCTCATTCCGGGCAGATGGAAAAGCCGGAAGTGCTGGCCGAGAACGCCGGCAAGATCCGCGCGGCACTGGGAAACTAAAGCGCGCGGCCCCGTCGCCGTTGAAGGCCGACTGACAGCCTCGCACTGACGATCCTATATCGGTTTGCCGCGACAACCCCGGCGCGTTTTTCCCCGGCCGGCCGCGTGCGGCGCCCGGATGCGACCGTTTGCACTCGAATCGTTTGGTTAGGAAATATCGAACCATCTCGCTGTAGAACGCTGAGGCGTGGCGAGCTATTGGGTTTCAAACCATGGACAATTCGGTTGCGGCGTCGACCCCCCTTGCGAGGATGGCTGGCGGACGGGCTTTTCTGATCGCCCTGGCACACGCCTTTCGACGACACAGATTGCTTCACGCCTTGGCCGTCGGCGCTCTGCTTCTGGCAATAGCGATCGGCATGCGCACCGGAAACATGCCGGATTTCGGCATATTGAAAGAATACAGTGAGTACCTTTTGATCGCTTTCTGGATCTGCGGTTGCGTCTTTGCACTTGGGATCTTTCTCCACCTTGCGCTGGTCAAACGGGATCCCGAACCGCTGGGCACCTTCCTGAAATCGCTGGGCAGCTTTTTCGGCGACGCCGAACGCACGGCCAACAGCCTCAACGGCCTGACCGCCAGCATCGCCTTCGTATCCGCCGTCGGCGTTCTGAAAGGAGCCATCGCAATCCTCTCCCCTTTTGCATGGGACAAGGCGCTGGCCCACGCCGATCGGATCCTGCATCTCGGTAGAGCCCCGGACGAATGGCTGTGGTTTGTCGTCCAGTCGCCATTTGCATTGAGGATGCTCAATCTCGCCTACAATTTCTGGTTCATCGTGCTCATCGCCACGGTTTTCACCGCCTGCATCACGCGCAAAGATACGAAGCTGCGTCATCAGTTCCTGATGAGCTTCATGCTGATATGGACGCTTGGCGGCTTCTTCCTGGCGATGGGGCTGTCGTCGGCAGGGCCGTGCTTTTACGAGCGACTGGGACTCGGCGGTGACTTCCGTCCCCTCATGCAGGCACTCGCCGCCGCCGATCGCATCTATCCGATCTGGGCGCTTAGCACGCAGGACATGCTGTGGAGCGGCTATACCGGCGCGACCGTCGGCAGCATCGGCATATCCGCTTTCCCGTCCATGCACGTGGCGATGGCGGTGCTTTTCTCTTTGTACGCAACGCAGCGCTCCCGGCCGGCCGGTATCCTGATGTGGGCATTCGCTGCCATGATAATGGTCGGCTCAGTCGCGCTTGGCTGGCATTATGCCATCGACGGCTACGCGGGTGCGCTCTTGTCGATCATGATCTGGAAGGCGTGCGGATATTTCCTGACACGCTTCGCGCCGGACGGCGTTGCTTGACTCTGCAGCCAGCAAACATTTCCCGGGGCGGCAATGCTCGACTTCCTGAGGGCCGCGCGCCATTCCGTATGGATGATTTGGCCAGCCGTCACGTGCCGGTTCCTCCCAGTCAAAAAGCCCCGTTGCCGGTGCTTTTTGACTGCAATGCATGTCGCCCAAAGACGGGCGGCCGTTTTGGTAACAAGCACCTAGCGCGCGCCGCCTGAATCCGTTTCAGCGGGACGCGCTTCAGGTCGATCAGCCCTTGCGGGGCAGCTGTGGCACCAGGCTTCGCTTGCCGCCGTCCTTGCCCTTCGGCTCCGGCTTCTGCGCCACGGCCTTCTTGGCGGCAGGCTTCTTCGCCGCCGCCTTCCTCGGCTTCGGCGCGTCCTCCGGCTCTTCCTTCTTCGGCTTCACCGGAGCTTCATCGGCCAACGATTCGAGCTTCAGGCCGGTCTCGCCGGTTTCCTTCTTCTCGACGGTGACGCGCACCGTGCCACCCTTCTTCAGCTTGCCGAACAGCACCTCGTCGGCCAGCGGCTTCTTGATGTGCTCCTGAATGACGCGGCCGAGCGGACGCGCGCCCATGCGCTCGTCATAGCCCTTGTCGGCCAGCCAGGCGATCGCGTCCGGCGACAGGTCGAAGGTGACGCCCCGCTCGGAAAGCTGAGCCTCGAGCTGCATGACGAATTTCTGCACCACCTGATGGATCACCGGTATCGGCAGCGAGCCGAACGGAATGATCGCGTCGAGACGGTTGCGGAATTCGGGCGTGAACAGCCGGTTGATAGCCTCGACGTCGTCGCCCTCGCGCTTGGTCGAGCCGAAGCCGATCGCCGCGCGCTGAGCGTCCGATGCGCCCGCATTGGTCGTCATGATCAGGATGACGTTGCGGAAGTCGATCTGCTTGCCGTTGTGGTCGGTTAGCTTGCCGTGGTCCATCACCTGCAACAGGATGTTGAACAGGTCCGGATGCGCCTTCTCCACCTCGTCGAGCAACAGCACGCAATGGGGATGCTGGTCGACACCGTCGGTCAGCAGTCCACCCTGGTCGAAGCCGACATAGCCGGGAGGTGCGCCGATCAGCCGCGAGACGGTGTGACGTTCCATATATTCCGACATGTCGAAGCGGATCAGCTCGACGCCCAGCGAGGCCGCGAGTTGCTTGGCCACTTCCGTCTTGCCGACGCCGGTCGGCCCTGAGAACAGGTAGGAGCCGATCGGCTTCTCCGGCTCGCGCAGGCCCGCCCGCGCCAGCTTGATCGCCGACGTCAGCGCTGTGATCGCGGTATCCTGACCGTAGACGACGCGCTTCAGCTCGACATCGAGACCCTGCAGCACCTTCTCGTCGTCCGCCGAGACCGTCTTCGGCGGGATGCGCGCCATGGTGGCGATCGTCGCTTCGATTTCCTTGATGCCGATCGTCTTCTTGCGCTTGGCCTCAGGCACCAACATCTGCGAGGCGCCGGTCTCGTCGATCACGTCGATCGCCTTGTCCGGCAGCTTGCGGTCGCTGATGTAGCGGGCCGACAACTCCACCGAAGCCTTGATCGCCTCGCTCGTGTAGCGGACCTTGTGGAACTCCTCGAAATAGGGCTTCAGGCCCTTCATGATCTCAATGGCGTCCTCGATGGTCGGCTCGTTGACGTCGATCTTTTGGAAGCGCCGCACCAGCGCGCGGTCCTTCTCGAAGAACTGGCGGAACTCCTTGTACGTTGTCGAGCCGATGCAGCGGATCGCGCCGGACGACAGCGCCGGCTTCAACAGGTTCGAGGCATCCATGGCGCCGCCGGACGTGGCCCCTGCCCCGATCACGGTATGGATCTCGTCGATGAAAAGCACCGCGCCCGGATAGTCCTCGAGCTCCTTGACGACCTGCTTCAGGCGCTCCTCGAAGTCGCCGCGATAGCGGGTGCCGGCCAACAGCGTGCCCATGTCGAGCGCGAAGATGGTGGCGTCCTGCAGCACCTCGGGCACGTCGCCTTCGACGATGCGTTTGGCAAGGCCCTCGGCGATCGCCGTCTTGCCGACGCCGGGGTCGCCGACATAGAGCGGGTTGTTCTTGGAGCGGCGGCACAGCACCTGGATGGTGCGATTGATCTCGCTTTCGCGGCCGATCAGCGGATCGATCTTGCCGGCCTTGGCCTTGTTGTTGAGGTTGATGCAGTAGGCCGTCAGCGCGTCCTGCGGCTTCTTCTTGCCGCCGTCCTCCTGCGGCTCGGCGCCGTTCTGGCCGCCCTGCTCATCGTCGGCGCCGCGCGGCGTGCGCGACTCCGAAGCGCCGGGGCGCTTGGCGATGCCGTGCGAGATGTAGTTGACCGCGTCGTAGCGGGTCATCTGCTGTTCCTGCAGGAAATAGGCCGCATGGCTTTCGCGCTCGGCAAAGATTGCGACGAGCACATTGGCTCCGGACACCTCCTCGCGGCCGGACGACTGCACATGGATGACGGCGCGCTGGATGACGCGCTGGAACCCGGCGGTCGGTTTCGAATCCTCGTCGTAACCGGTGACGAGGTTGTCGAGCTCGGTGTCGATATAGGTCAGAACGGTGTGCTTGAGCTCGTCGAGATCGACATTGCAGGCGCGCATCACCGCGGCCGCCTCGGTGTCGTCGATGAGCGCCAGCAGCAGGTGTTCGAGCGTAGCATATTCATGATGCCGCTCGTTGGCGAATGTCAGCGCCTGATGTAGCGCCTTTTCCAGGCCTTGGGAGAAAGCCGGCATGTTACCTCACTTCTTCTCCATCACGCATTGCAGCGGATGCTGATTCTGTCGGGCGAAATCCATGACCTGAGACACTTTGGTCTCGGCCACCTCGAATGTGTAGACCCCGCACTCGCCCACTCCATGATTGTGAACATGCAGCATGATGCGTGTGGCGGCCTCGCGGTCCTTCTGGAAAAAACGCTCCAGGACGTGGACCACGAACTCCATGGGAGTGTAGTCGTCGTTAAGGATGAGGACCCTGTAGAGGCTGGGCTTTTTTGTCTTGGTTTTGGTGCGCGTGATGACCGCCGTGCCGCGACCGGGATCGTTGCGGTCGCCGTCACCTTGCATTCGCACCACGCCTGCCGTGGCAGTCAAACCGATCGTCACGTAGTCCTGCCTTTTCGAATCCTCATGCGAGTTCAACATGTAGGTCTTCGATGGCCGATTTTAAGCCCTTCTGTTTAGCTGACAATATGGCTAGGTACGCAAACTTCAGCGAATTTCTCAATCGTGAATGCGGCAAGGCGCGGGTGGTTGCGGCGGCGCATGAAAAAACCCGGCCGCGCTTCCGCGACCGGGTTGTTTTTGCGGGCCGGCTAGCCTGCCCGATGTGATCGGACGAAATTACTTCGCCTTGGCGACGACCGATTCGAACGGCTTGTAGGCTTCCTTGGCGAGCTCGGCATAGAGATTGCCGATCTTGCTGGCCTCGGCCACGAAGCTCTCGTAGCTCTGCTTGGCGTAGTCGGTCTGGATCTCGATGGCCTTCTCGATCGACTTGGCCGAGAACAGCTTCTCGAAGGCGGCGCTGCCGGCCTCGAAGCTCTTCTTGGTGTATTCGCCGGCTTCGGTCGCGATCGCCTGCGCACCCTTGGTGAGCGAGGCAAAGCTCTTCAGCCCGGTGTCGGCAAACTCCTTGCCGTATTTCGCGAAGTCCTCATAGGTCTGGGTCATTTCATGCCTTCCCTTGGTTGAAACGCCCATTTAGCCCCGGGCGCCCTTGTGCAATGCACCGGAATATATTGTGCGCTGCACAAAAGTCAAGATTGCCTTGAGCCGCAAGGGCTCCGCGCGACAGCGACCGCTAAAGTTCGAATAAACAGAGGCTCAAATCGCCAGAAAATGGGGAACGCGGCGGTTACCATAAACGGATTGGTAACGCTGACCGCGATAGCTTGGCCGGAAGTGAGGCAGGCACCCCTCTGCCGCCTCCGGGGCAACGAAAATTCAGGGTAAGTAACGGTGCGTCAGGCGTTGTCGGGCTTCGTCTCCAAATCTTCATTCTCCTTCAAAGCGATCATGATTGCCGCGCTCGCGGTGACGATTGTCGCCGCCGATGTCGCCTCCGCGATGGCGGCAAAGTCTGCCGCGATTGTCGTCGACGCCAAGACCGGAAGGGTGCTTTATTCGGCTGACGCCAACGGCCGGCGCTATCCGGCTTCGCTCACCAAGATGATGACGCTCTACCTCACCTTCGAGGCATTGGCGAAGGGCAGGATCGGCAAGAACACGCCGGTGCCGTTCTCGGCCCATGCCGCGTCCGAGCCGCCGACCAAGCTCGGCGTGCGCGCCGGCGGGTCGGTGCCGGTCGAGACCGCGATCCTGTCGATGGTGACGAAGTCGGCGAACGACTCGGCGACCGCGCTGGGCGAGTTGCTCGGCGGCAGCGAAGACAATTTTGCCCGCATGATGACGGCCAAGGCACGCCAGCTTGGCATGAACGGCACTGTCTTCCGCAACGCCAATGGCCTGCCCGACCCGGGCCAGTTCACCACGGCGCACGACATGGCGATGCTCGGCATCGCGCTCCGCGAGCACTTCCCGCAATATTACGGCTATTTCTCGCAGCGCTCGTTCCTCTATGGCCGCCAGCGCATCAACGGCCATAATCGCCTGCTCGGCCGCATCAAGGGTGTCGACGGCATCAAAACCGGCTACACGCGCGCTTCCGGCTACAACCTGGTCTCCTCAGTCGCCGATGGCGATCGCCGCCTCGTCGCAGTGGTGATGGGCGGCGCTTCCGGCCGCAGCCGCGACAACCAGATGGCTTCACTGATCAACACCTATCTGCCGCGCGCCTCGGCCCGCGGCGGCGGCAACCTGATCGCCAAGGCGGGCGGCGGCAATCCGATCAAGGCTCTGGCCAAGGTCCTCCTGCCCAAGCATGACGCGCCGACTCCGGACGAAAAACCGGCTGTCGACGACACCGAAGTCGCGTCAGCCGATGACAGCGCGCCGGTCGCTGAGGAAACCAAGCCGGTGATCCAGGTCAGGAAGGTGAAGACGGTTGCGGTGGCCGCCATGGCTCCGGCACCCGCGCCCCAAGAAACCACCTCAGAGACCGAAACCGCATCACAGCCCGAAGCCACGTCCCAGACGGTTGCCGCTTACGCCGAGCCGGCCGCAGCCGCCGCCCCGGCCATCGATCCGGTCAAGACGGCCTCGCTGCCGTCGGGATGGGTGGTGCAGGTCGCGTCCTCGCCGACGCAATCGGGGGCTCAGGCGCTTCTCGACAAGACGACCAAGCAGGCGCCGAAGGTGCTGGCCGACGCATCGGGCTTCACGGTCGCGTTCGACAAGGGCGGCGTCACCTACTACCGCGCCCGCTTCGGCGGTTTCGGCTCGAAGGACGCAGCCTGGAAAGCTTGCGACGCCCTGAAGCGAAAGAAGATCGAGTGCTACGCCGTCCAGCAATAGGCGGCTTTTGAACCTCCCGGGAAGTTCCGCGTCGAAGGAGACTAGTCGTGATTGGAGAGCAAGACGTCCTTGGCTTCATTGATCCGCGCCGCCAGGACAGACGTGCCGCCGACATCGGCGTTCAGGCGCTGCATCAGGCGGCGGTGCGCCTTGCGGATATCCGCCGCGGCAGCCCCCGCTTCAAGACCAAGGATCTTGTAGGCCTCCTCCTTAGTCATGGCGCCCGCACCTGGCGCAACACCCAGCCCTTCGCCACTGTCCGGCTGCGCGTCCTTGCGCCAGACGGGAAAACGGCCGTCAAGATACGTCTCTAGCAGCTGGCGGCTCTCCGGGTCCGGCCGCAGCTCGACATGGAGTTGCTGCAGCTCGGCGATCCCCATGGCGCTCAGCATTCTCCCCTCATAATGGCCGGCGAGAACAAGGCCTTCGAGCTTGCCGCTGTCGTGGTCGAGCTCCATTTCGAGAGCCGCGGTGCGCACGGTTGAGCGTTTGGCCGCGACAAGTTTCGGTGGCGGTCGCCTCGCCCGCATCCAGGCATACCAGCCTGCAGCCGCAATCATCAGCAGGCCGCCAAAGCTGCTGCGGCCGACCACGAGCATCGTCGCGCCGATCAGGCCCAACAGCGCGGGTCCAAGCGTTCTGAGACTGTCCGCCATCCTCGCTGCGTCGGCACGCACAAAGATTGTCGCGGCGCCGAAAAGCACCAGGAGCACGGCTGCCAATGCGATGATCACGCCCATCAGTTTGCACCGCCATCCAAATGATTGTGCATCGAAATCAAGATGTGGCGCAGGGGCGGTGCTTGCAAGCCCCACACCGGGCCGCTCGAAGGGCCAGCAAGCGGAAGATGAGGACCTGCAGTCTTACAGCAGGCCGAGATCCGCAAGCTCCAGGCGCAGTTTCGGCGGCATCTCGGCCAATGCGGCCCTGCCCTTGCCGAGATCGGCCGGCGCATCGGAGGGCTTAAGATAACGCCAGCCCTGGAAGGCGCGGCGCGGCTGCCAGTCGGTGCGCACCACTTCGGGATCAAGCACGAGATGGCAGCGGCCGATGCCTTCGCCGTCGACGAAAGGCCGGATCTCCGTGATCAGCTGCCGGCATTGGACGTTGCCCTTGATCACCCAGTAGAGCGAGCCGCCATCGGTGATCTCCCCACCGCGCGTCGGCACCATGCGCGTGGTGTGCCAGTGCTCGGCCGGCTCGCCAGCGCGGCGCCGCTCGTCGAGACGGAAGGCGATCCACTCTTCCAGGTCCTCGACGCTGTCGCAGCCGACGCAGAGTTTGACGAGATTGAGAGACATGCCCGCAATCTAGCGACAGCGCCGGAGGCATTCAACGCCAAGCTCGATTATGCACAGGCCGACTGCAGCCAGATCATGAGGCCAGCGTGGCCGTTTCGATCGCTTCGGCAAACCAAGCCCGCCGGTGGGCGGGGCAAGGTCAGCACTCGACCACGTTGACAGCCAGTCCGCCGAGGCTGGTTTCCTTATATTTCTCGTTCATGTCGAGACCGGTCTGGCGCATGGTCTCGATCGCAGCATCCAGCGGCACGAAATGCGTCCCGTCGCCCTTGATCGCGAGCGAGGCGGCTGTCACCGCCTTGACCGCGCCCAGCGCATTGCGCTCGATGCAGGGCACCTGCACCAGGCCGCCGACCGGATCGCAGGTCATGCCGAGGTGGTGCTCGAGTGCGATTTCCGCGGCGTTCTCGACCTGCTCCGGAGTGCCCCCCATGACCGCGCAAAGCCCGGCCGCCGCCATTGCCGAAGCGGATCCCACTTCGCCCTGGCAGCCGACCTCGGCGCCCGAGATCGAAGCGTTTGACTTGATGATGCCGCCGACGGCGGCGGCCGTCAGCAAGAAGTCGCGGATGCTCGGCTGGTCAGCTTCGGGATGGAAATGCAGCCAGTAGCGCAGCACTGCCGGCAGCGTGCCGGCGGCACCGTTGGTCGGCGCAGTCACCACGCGCCCGCCGGCGGCGTTCTCCTCGTTCACCGCCATGGCATAGATCGACAGCCAGTCATTGGCGAGCAAGGGGTTGGGCCGGTTCTGCTGCCACTGTTCCTGCAGCTTGTCATGCAATTGGCGTGCGCGGCGCCGCACCTTCAGTCCGCCCGGCATGATGCCGTCCTGCGACAGCCCGCGGTCGATGCAGCCTTTCATGGCGCTCCAGATCGCGTCGAGGCCGGCGTCCAGCTCCTCGCGCGACATATGCGTTTCCTCGTTGGACCGCTTCATCTCGGCGATCGAAAGCCCGCTCTTGGCCGCCATCGCCAGCATCTCGACGGCGTTCTTGAACGGATAAGGCACCTTCTTGCCTTCCGTCGTCACCGAGCCCTTGGCCTTCATGCGCTGCAACTCTTCCTCGGAGACGACGAAGCCGCCGCCGATTGAATAATAGATGCGCTTGAGCAGCAGCCGGTCGGACGCATCGTAGGCATAGAAGGCCATGCCGTTGGCGTGGCCGGTCAGCGGCGTCTTGCGGTCGAGCACCAGATCCTTGGCCGGGTCGAAGCGGTAGGCCGGATGCCCAGGCGGTGAAATCCGTTTCTCCGTTCCGATGCGGGCAACGATGCTATCCGCCTCATCCGGATCGACCGTCTGCGGCGTCTCGCCGGCCAAGCCGAGGATGACGGCGCGGTCCGAGCCATGGCCGATGCCGGTATAAGCGAGCGAGCCGTGCAGGCTGGCGCCGATGCGATCGACCTCGACGCCGGCCGGGCGCGGCCAGTCGTCGGCGAGGATTTCGTCGAGGAAACGGCGGGCAGCCGTCATCGGCCCCATCGTATGCGAGCTCGATGGACCGATGCCGATCTTGAACAGGTCGAAAACCGAAAGGAACACGCGCCGCTGTCTCCTGGAGGCCGCTCAAAACTTACATATAGGAATTCTCGCGATGTTTCCGCTGTTTTGCATGTCGCGGCGCGGCGTCAGCCGACCTTGTTTGCTCCGGCAGCGACATGTATCCGCTTGCTTCCGCCGTCGAAGCGCCCGCCGGGCCTGTGGTAAAAGAACGTAGGGGCGATTCCCTTCATCTTTCAGCGGCAGACCTTGCCGCTCTAGGCTTCTTCTTAGCCGTCTGGGTGCTGCATACGCTGGCCTCCGACGGCAAGCTCGTTAGCCGCGTGTCGCTGACCACGGCCATGAACGCTCAGCGCGAAGCCTGGATGCGCAACATGGCCGAGCGCGAGGTGCGCATAGTCGACACCGCCATCATGTCCGGGCTGCAGCAAGGCACCGCCTTCTTTGCCTCGAGCTCTCTGATCGCGCTCGGCGGCTGCTTTGCCCTTCTCGGGGCTTCCGACCGGGTTCTAACAATAATGGCTCACCTGCCGTTGGCCTCCGCATTCTCCCGCGAGGCCTTCCAGACCAAGATGTTCGGCCTGGTGCTGATCCTCGCCTTCGCCTTCTTCAAATTCGGCTGGGCCTACCGGCTGTTCAACTACTGCTCGATCCTGATCGGTGCCGTGCCGGTCCCGCATGGCGAGGCCTCGCGCAATCCGGTCAGCGGGACGGCGGTGTGGCGGGCCACCCGCATGAACGTGCTTGCCGGCAAGCATTTCAATTCCGGCCTGCGCGCCGTCTTCTTCTCGATCGGCTATCTCGGCTCGTTCGTCGGCCCGACGGTGTTCGTGCTGTCGACGCTGGTGCTCCTTGCCGTGCTTGTGCGGCGCCAGTTCTTCTCGGCCGCGCGCCAGGCAGTGCTCGGTCAGCCGCCCAGCGCCGGGAAAGGTTGAGCGATGCGGCCCGACAGCCAATAGGCGGAGAGCCCGATCCATTCGCGGACCGCCATGGTGGTCGCCTGCAGCGAATCGGCCGGATTGTCGCGGAACAGACCGATGCCTTCCTTGCCTGAGGTCCGGTAATCGACCGGCCAAGGGACGGTTGGAAAACCGGCCTTGTCGAACAGCGCCTTGGCGCGCGGCATATGGAAGGCAGACGTCACCAGCAGCCATGTCTCGCCCGGTTTCGGCTCGACCAGCCTGCGGGTGAAGACTGCATTTTCGTACGTGTTGCGGGACTTGTTCTCAAGAATCAGGCGATCGGGCGCGACCCCCAGCGCGCCAAGCAGGCGCGGCGCGGTGTCGGCATCGCCCTCGCCGTCCAGGAAAAGCTCGCCATTGCCGCCGGAGACGACCACTTTCGCTTGCGGAAAACGCCTGGCGAGGATCGCCGTCTCGACCATGCGATCGCCGCCGCTGTTCAGCTCATAGCCTCCGCGCGCCAGATTGATCGCACCCTCGAAACCGCCGCCGAGCACGACGATTCCATCGACCTTGTCCGGCAGCGGCGGCTTGGGAAAGCGTTCCTCCAGCGGATTTAGCATCATCGCGCCAAGCGAGGTCCAGGCCGAAAGCGCGAGCATCAGGAAGGCGAGCACGCTGCCGGTGCCAGCCAGCCGAGGGCGGCGGAAGAGCGCCGCCAGCAGACCGGCAAGCAGCAGGAAGATCGCCAGGTTGAGCGGCTGGACGAAAAACCAAAGGATCTTGGAAAGATAGTAGAACATTTCCCTCACCCCATTACGGCGCCGCGCGTCCTTTGGACGCGCAAAGGACGCCACAACGCTAACGGACTAGATGAGGGACAACGCTACCACCACTTGTCCGGCTGGAACCTGCCCGCGGCCTGTTCGATGACGTGGGCGGTCTGGAACAGCGTTTCCTCGTCGAACGGCCTGCCGATGAGCTGCAGGCCGAGCGGCAGGCCTTTGCCGTCGAGGCCGGCGGGCACCGATATCCCCGGCAACCCGGCCATGTTCACCGTCACAGTGAAGATGTCGTTGAGATACATTTTCACCGGGTCGGCGTTCATGTCCTCGTCGGCGACGCCGAAGGCAGCCGACGGTGTGGCCGGGGTCAGGATGACGTCGACACCGGCAGCAAAGACGATCTCGAAATCGCGCTTGATCAGCGTGCGCACCTTCTGCGCCTGCAGGTAGTAGGCGTCGTAGTAACCCGCGGAAAGCACATAGGTGCCGATCATGATGCGGCGCTTGACCTCGCGGCCGAAGCCGGCGGCGCGCGTCTTCTCATACATGTCGACGATGTCCTTGCCGGGCACGCGCAACCCGTAGCGCACGCCGTCATAGCGGGCGAGGTTGGACGAAGCCTCGGCCGGCGCCACGATATAGTAGGCCGGCAGCGCGTATTTGGTGTGCGGCAAAGAGATATCGACGATCTCCGCGCCGGCATCCTTCAGCCAGGCAATGCCTTTCTGCCAGAGCGCCTCGATATCCTCGGGCATGCCGTCGACGCGGTACTCCTTCGGAATGCCGACCTTCATGCCCTTGATCGGCTTGCCGATCACCGCTTCGTAGTCCGGCACCGGCCGGTCGACCGACGTCGTGTCCTTCCGGTCGGAGGAGGCCATCGACTTCAACAGGATCGCGGCGTCGCGCACATCGCGCGCGATCGGACCGGCCTGGTCGAGCGAGGACGCGAAGGCGACCACGCCCCAGCGCGAGCAGCGGCCATAGGTCGGCTTGATGCCGACGGTGCCGGTGAAGGCTGCCGGCTGGCGGATCGAGCCGCCGGTATCGGTCGCGGTGGCGCCGGCGCAGAGGAAGGCGGCGACCGCGGAAGCCGATCCGCCGGAGGAGCCGCCCGGCACCAGCTGGGCGTTATCCAACGTCCGCGCGGTCTTCGCGCCGCCGGCCGAGACAAACCCGCCGTCGCCCTGATGCGTCGTCGGCGTCACCACCGTGTCGAGGCGCGAGCGCCGCCAAGGATTGATGACCGGGCCGTAATAGGAGGTCTCGTTGGAGGAGCCCATGGCGAACTCGTCCATGTTGAGCTTGCCGAGCATAACGGCGCCGTCGGCCCACAGATTGGATGTGACGGTCGATTCGTAGCGCGGTTGGAAACCGTCGAGCACATGGCTGCAGGCCTGGGTGTGGACGCCTTCGGTGGCGAACAGATCCTTGATGCCGAGCGGAATTCCTTCGAGCGCCCCGCCATCGCCCTTGCCGAGCTTCGCGTCGGAAACCTTGGCCATCTCGCGCGCCTTGTCGCCGGTCACCGTGACATAGGCATTGAGCACCGGATTGGCGCGCGCGATCGCCGAGAGATAGGCTTCGGTGATCTCGGCAGCCGAAATCTCCCTGCCGCGCAGCTTGGCGCGGGCCTCGGAAATGGTGAGATGTGTGAGGTCGCTCATCAGGCAAGGCTCTTTTCGTAAAACACCGACCATTCCGAGTCGGGATAATCCAGCACCGGGCCGCAACGCGAAAACCCGGCGCGTTCGTAGACGGCCCAGGCGGCAGGGTGGCGATCGCCGGTCTCCAGAACCAGGCGCTTCAGGCCTTCCTGCCGCGCCAAACCCTCGATCCGCGCAACGATTTGGGCACCGATCTTCTGGCCGCGATGCGTCGGCCGCGTGTACATGCGCTTGACCTCGCCCACCGCGTCCGCATGACGCTTCAGCGCGCCGCAGCCGACCGCAAGGCCACCGTCGCGGGCGACGAACACGGTCGTGTCGTGGCCAGCCATCTGCTCGACGGTGAGGTGATAGCAATGTTCCGGCGGCGTCAGTTCGAGCAGCGCGGTGTTGAGTTCTGCGACCAGCGCGCGCACGTCGTCCTGCAAGGGCGTCTCGACGCCGATTTCGACGGCCATCCTGCCCTTACTCCACAACCTTGGGAACGAGGAAGAAATTCTCTTCCGTGGCCGGCGCGTTGGCGACGATGTCGACCGCCTTGTTGCCGTCGGTGATCATATCCTGCCGCTTCTTCATCTCCATCGGCGTGACCGAAGTCATCGGTTCGACGCCGGAGACGTCCACCTCGTTCAACTGCTCGACGAAGCCAAGGATGGCGTTCAGCTCGCCTGTCATGCGCTCGGCATCCTGCTCGCTCACCGCAATGCGGGCAAGGTGCGCGACGCGCTTCACGGTCTGAAGATCAACGGACATGTCTATTTGCCTCGGGAAAACCAGTGCGGGCTATAGCGGCGCCGCGCTTGCGGCGCAACATAGATCATGCCGCCGACCGGGATGCGGTGCTTCGGGCGCCGCTCTAGGTAGTGTACCCTACTACATAGGGCGAACGCCTAGATCGTGATCGCCTTGCCGATCTCGGGCAGCGCCACCTTGACGCCGGATCCCTCCATGCCGGCGACGAATTTGTCGGCGGTCTGGTCGATCATCGGGAAGGTGCCGAAATGGCAGGGAACGACCGTATCGAAGCTGAAAAAGCGGCGGCAGGCTAGGGCAGCCACCGCGCCGCCCATGGTAAAGCGATCGCCGACCGGCACGATGCCGATCTTCGGTTCATGCAATTCGTTGATCAGCCCCATATCGGAAAAAATGTCGGTGTCGCCCATGTGGTAGAGCGTCTTGTCCTCCGGGAAATGCAGCACGAGCCCGCCCGGATTGCCGAGATAGGTGTTGGTACCGTCTTGTCCGCCGAACGAAGAGGAGTGCAAAGCCTGGACGAAAGTGGCGGTGAAGGGACCGCAATCGACGGTACCGCCTATATTGCCGGGGTTTATCTTCTTATCGCTGACCCCCTGGCCGACGAAATACATGCAGATCTCGAAATTGGCGACAAGCATGGCGCCGCTCTTCTTCAGCACCTCGGCGGCGCCGCTGATATGATCGCTGTGGCCATGGGTCAGAAGAACATGCGTCACCCCTTCGGCTGGATTTTCCCAGCCGCCCGTCCATGACGGATTGCCGACCAGATACGGGTCGATGAGGATGTTGGCGTCGTTGGTCTCGATGCGGAATGCCGAATGTCCATACCAGGTCAGTTTCATGAAGGGATTCCTCGATTTTCTCGTTGCCAAAGGATAGAACGCCGAAAGCAAATTGAAAGTCCCGCGGCCAATCAAAAAGGCGCGCGGTGACTAACCAGGACGAGCGGTTGGGCATCATAAGCATCGAGGAATTGCCGGCACTTCTCGCGGGCGGCCGCACGCTCGCCGGGCTTGATCTGGGCGACAAGACGATCGGCGTGGCGGTATCGGACCGAAGCCTGTCCTTTGCCCATCCGCGCCCGGTCATCCTGCGCAAGAAGTTTTCGCTCGATGCCGCCCAGTTGCTGGCTCAGCTCGAGAAGGACAATGTCGGCGCGATCGTGCTCGGCCTTCCCGTCAACATGGACGGATCGGAAGGTCCGCGCGCCCAGAAGTCCCGCGCCTTCGCGCGCAACATGGCCGCCTTGTCCGACCTGCCCTTCGTGCTATGGGACGAGCGGCTGTCGACGGTCGCGGCGGAACGGACGCTGATCGAGATGGATTTCTCGCGCAAAAAGCGCGCCGGCAAGATCGATTCGGCGGCGGCGGCCTTTATTCTGCAGGGAGCGTTGGACCGACTCCAGTCGCTCGGCCGAGCTGATCGGGGCTGACAGGGCCTTCCCGGCGCCGCCTGATCCATTCGGCGATTTGGCGCCGGCGGCGGAATGCCACCAGCCCGAGCAGCAGGAAACTGTCGAACACACAGGCCCGCGCCACCATACCGGGGATGATTCCCGGATCGACGCCGAGCATCTGGCCGTAAAGCTGGAAGACCAGGTCGTGCAATTGGCGGCTGAGCATCACGTAGCCGAAATTGATGTCGTTGAGAGACAGGAAGAACCAGCCCCAGAACAGGACCAGCGGAGCCGCCCAGAATGCGAACAAGGCGCGCATCAGCGGCGACCTCCGGGTCTGATTTCCGGCCGGCTGGAGATGCGGGACAGGAGCGAGCTGTGCGCCACGCCCGCTGCCATGCGATGGGAAACGACGGGGGCTTCGCCTTCATGCAAGGTCATCGCGGCGAGAGCCGAGCGTCGCTCGGCGAGCACCGCGACATAAGAGGCGAGCAGCGCCGTCATCTGGATGGCGACGACCATGAACAGCCCGTTGATGCCTTGCGCGGCGCCGCCGACGAGAATCACCGAAAGCAGGAAGGAGGCGCAGATGAAGGCTATCCGCACCACCGTATCGCCCGCATCCGGCCTTGTCGCGATGTTGAGCAGCGTCTCGACGAAGGCCCAGCAGAACAGCAGCGCGACGATCAGCAGAGCGACCGCGAGCGGCGCCACGACGAGAGCATGATCGAGATCCGGGAAACGGCTGCTTTGCAGCGAGACGCCAAGCACGCCGAGCGCCGACGCGATGCCGCGATTGCCATCCATGCAGATGTAGGCCAGCAGGGCGAAGACGACCGCCCAATGCAAGGCCAGAAATGATGTCAAAACGTGCCGCATGCGCTTCCTGCCTGGGAGCACGGGATCGTCATGGTTAACATTTCCCTACTCCGGTGGACAGAGTGGGCTCCGCGAAGCCTCCCCGCAACGGAAACCATTCGTTAAGGTTAACGGCAATCCACAGGCCGGCGATCGAACGCCTTTCAGGCCGCTCAATTCAGCGGCGGGTAAAGCGTGTCGATGATCATGCGCGCGTCATGGCGCGAATCGAGCATGCCGTAGGTGGTGCGCCATTGGCCGCCGAGTCTTGTTTCGACGAAAGCGTCGGCGATCCGCCCTGCCCCCAGCCGGCGCAGCTCCGCCGCCGCCGCCGAAAGTGCCAGCTGTTCGGTCAGCAGGCGCGCCGAGCCTTGGTCGGTCGAAGCCACCTGCATGGCCGCGTTGAGCACGCCGATGGTGCCCCGCCCGCCGGCGCCGAGGTCGCGGTCGATGCCGGCCAGCACCTCCTCGAACAGGCCTGGCGCGCGGCCAAGCACACGCAGCGCGTCGAGCGCCATGACGTTGCCGGAGCCTTCCCAGATCGCGTTGACCGGAGCCTCACGGTAATAGCGAGCAAGCGGCGCTTCCTCGACATAGCCGTTGCCGCCGAGGCACTCCATCGCCTCGTAAAGCAAGGCCGGTGCGATCTTGCATACCCAGTATTTGACCACTGGCGTCATGGCGCGGGCAAAGGCCGCCTCGCCGCGATCGCTCGCCGCCTCGTCGAAGGAACGCGCCAGCCGGAACGACAGCGCCGTCGCGGCGGCAACGTCGAGCGCCATGTCGGCGAGGACCCGCTGCATCAGCGATTGATCGACCAGACTGGTGCCGAACACCTGGCGATGGCGCGCGTGGTGGACGGCTTCGGCCAGCCCGGCGCGCATGAGCGCTGACGAAGCGACGGCGCAGTCGAGCCGGGTCAGCGTGACCATGTCCATGATCGTCTTGATCCCGGCGCCCGGCTCGCCGACCATCTCGCCGATGGCATTGACGAACTCGACCTCCGACGAGGCGTTGGAGCGGTTGCCGAGCTTGTCCTTCAGGCGCTGGAAGCGGAAGCCATTGCCCGAGCCGTCGCCCAGGATGCGCGGAACCAGGAAGCATGAAAGCCCTTCCGGCACCTGCCCGAGCACGAGAAAGGCGTCGGACATCGGCGCCGACATGAACCATTTATGCCCGGTCAGCCGATAGAAGCCGTTTCCCGCGCGCTCGGCCTTTGTGACATTGGCGCGCACGTCGGTGCCGCCCTGTTTCTCCGTCATGCCCATGCCGAGGGTAAGCCCGGTCTTTTGCACCGGCGGCTTCTGGCTCTGGTCGTATTTGCGCGTTGTCACGCGCGGCGCCCATTCGCGGAACAGCTTTGGGCTCGCCATCAGCGCCGCCAGCGAAGCGCTGGTCATGGTGATGGGGCAAAGATGTCCGGTCTCAAGCTCCGCGGTCAGGTAGAAGCGCGCCGCCCTCACCTGATGCCGGCGGCCGATCTCGGCATCGCCGTTTTCCCAAACCGAGGAATGCAGGCCGCCGGCAACCGAGCGTCGCATGAGCGCATGATAAGCGGGATGAAATTCGACCAGATCGACGCGTCGGCCCTGGCGGTCATGCGTCCTGAGCTTCGGTGTGTCGGTGTTGGCCAGGCGGGCAAGTTCCTGTGCCTCCTGCGTCATGACGAACCTGCCGAGCCCGTCCAGATCCTTGCGGACGGAATCGGAAAAACGCTCGGCAAGCTGGATGAGCAACGGATCGCCCCGCCATGCGTTGCCGCCCGTCAGTGGCGGCGGCTGGTTGATCACCTCGTCGGTCACGCCCAATCCTTCAGTTGGCAGAGAGGTCCTTACCATCTCAAGGCCGCGGTCGCGAATCCGAAGCCATCGGGCCTTATAGCCAAGCAATGCAAGGCGCGCGACGAAAATACCGGGGAGAACGCGCGCAATCCAAAGCTGGCGCTTGCGGCTGGCCGGACCGCACCCTATAGCAGCGCCTTGAGATGACCGACGCTTCGTCCCTGCCGCTGTTCCCTCACCGCCATCTTCTAGGCATCCGCGATCTTTCCCCCGCTGATATCGAGCTGCTGCTCGATCGCGCCGACCGGGCCGTCTCGATCTCGCGGCAATCTGAAAAGAAGACTTCGACGCTGCGCGGCCGGACACAGATCAACCTCTTCTACGAGGCCTCGACCCGCACGCAATCGTCCTTCGAGCTCGCCGGAAAACGGCTCGGGGCCGACGTCATGAACATGTCCGTGGCGAGCTCTTCGGTGAAGAAGGGCGAGACGCTGATCGACACCGCCATGACGCTCAACGCCATGCGTCCGGATATCCTGATCATCCGCCATCAGTCGGCGGGCGCGGCAGCGCTTCTGGCGCAAAAGGTCGGCTGCTCGGTGGTCAACGCCGGCGACGGCGCGCATGAGCACCCGACGCAGGCGCTGCTCGACGCGCTGACCATACGCCGCGCCAAGGGACCGCTGTCGAAGCTGATCGTGGCGATCTGCGGCGACATTCTGCATTCGCGCGTCGCCCGCTCCAACATCATGCTCTTGAACGCGCTCGGCGCGCAGGTGCGCGTGGTTGCACCCTCGACGCTGCTGCCCGCGGGCATCGACAGGATGGGCGTGATCGTGTCGCGCTCGATGGCGGAAGGACTGAAGGACGCCGACGTCGTGATGATGCTGCGCCTGCAGCGCGAGCGCATGGAAGGCGCTTTCGTGCCGTCGATCCGTGAATATTTCCGCTATTTCGGCCTCGACGCCGAGAAGCTGAAAGCGGCCAAGGAGGATGCGCTGGTCATGCATCCCGGGCCGATGAACCGCGGCGTCGAGATCGCCTCGGAAATCGCCGACGGGCCGCAGAGCGTCATCCAGGAACAGGTCGAGATGGGCGTAGCCGTGCGCATGGCGGTTATGCAAGCGCTGTTAGACCCGCGTCGCAACCAGGAGGGACGCGGCGCATGAGCGTGACGGTCTTCAACAAGGCCCGCATCGTCGACCCCTCGCGCGGTGTCGACGAGATCGGTGCGGTCATCGTCGACGGCCGCCGGATCGCCGCCGCCGGCAAGGCGGCGCTGAACCAGGGCGCGCCCGAAGGCGCTGTCGTCATCGACTGCGCCGGCAAGACGATCATTCCGGGTCTCATCGATGCCCGCGTCTTCATCGGCGAACCCGGCGGTGAGCACCGCGAGACCATCGCCTCGGCAAGCGTCGCTGCGGCAGCCGGCGGCGTCACCTCCATCGTCATGATGCCCGACACCAATCCGGTGATCGACAATGTGGCGCTGGTCGAATTCGTGCTGCGCACGGCAAGGGACACCGCAAGCGTCAACATCTTCCCAGCGGCGGCAATCACCAAGGGTCTCGACGGCCGCGAGATGACCGAGTTCGGCCTGCTGCGCGAAGCCGGCGCCGTGGCCTTCACCGATGGTCGACACACGATCGCCAACGCCTTGGTCATGCGCCGCGCGCTGACTTATGCCCGCGATTTCGGTAGCGTGATCGCGCATGAAACCCAGGATGCCGACCTTGCCTCGGCCGGCGTGATGAACGAGGGCCTTTATGCGAGCTGGCTCGGCCTTTCCGGCATCCCGCGCGAGGCCGAGCTCGTCCCGCTGGAGCGGGACCTGGCGCTGGCGCGGCTGACCGGCGGCGCCTATCACGCCGCCAAGATCTCGACGGCGATGGCGGTTGGCGCGGTGAGCCGGGCAAAGGCCGACGGCGCCAATGTCACGGCAGGCGTCGCCATCCACAATCTGTCGCTCAATGAGAACGATGTCGGCGAATACCGCACCTTCTTCCGGCTCACCCCGCCCTTGCGCGCCGAGGACGACCGGCTGGCGATGGTCGAGGCGATCAAGGACGGCACGATCGACATCATCGTCTCTTCGCACGACCCGCAGGACGTTGATACCAAGCGACTGCCTTTCGCCGATGCCGCCGCCGGGGCGATCGGGCTGGAGACGCTGCTTGGCGCAGCACTTCGGCTCCACCACAATGGCGATGTGCCGCTGCTCAGGCTGGTCGAGACCCTGTCCACCGCGCCGGCAAGACTGTTCGGCCTGCCCGGCGGCACGCTGAAGCCGGGTGGCGCGGCCGATCTTACGCTGGTCGATCTTGACGAGCCCTGGATCGTCAGCGAGAGCGGCCTGCGCTCGCGGTCGAAGAACACCTGTTTCGAAGGCGCGCGCCTCCAGGGCAAAGTCTTGCAAACCATGGTGGCGGGCCGCACAGTGTTTTCGGCCTGAACGTCAATCGACCAGCCGGAAGCAGCTCGATCGGACGAAATAGGTGGGGAAACAATGGGTTACGGGCTCGCACTGATCTTCGGGTACCTGTTCGGCTCGATTCCGTTCGGGCTGTTGATTACCCGCGCGGCCGGTCTCGGCGATGTCCGCCAGATCGGTTCAGGCAACATCGGCGCGACCAATGTGCTGCGGACCGGCAACAAGGGGCTCGCCGCTGCGACGCTGCTGCTCGATGCGCTGAAGGGCACCGCGGCGGTGCTGATCGCCGGACATTTCTCGCCGGATTTCGGACTGCTCGCGGGCTTCGGCGCTTTCCTCGGCCATCTCTTTCCGGCCTGGCTAGGATTCAAGGGCGGCAAGGGCGTCGCCACCTACCTTGGCGTGCTGCTCGGGCTTGCCTGGCAGGGCATGGTTGTCTTCGCCGTTGTCTGGCTCGCCATGGCCTTCCTGTTCCGCTACTCCTCGCTCGCGGCGCTCGCGGCGACGGTGGTCGTGCCGATCGCGCTTTACTTCATCAGCACGCCTCAGATCGCCGGCCTGTTCGCGCTGATGAGCCTGATCGTCTTCGTCAAGCACCGCGCCAACATCTCGCGGCTGCTCGCCGGCACCGAGGGAAAGATCGGGGCGAAGGGGTGAGTGCTCCGGTCGCCGGCCCGCGCCTCAGCGAGCGGCAGCGGCTTGCCTGGCTTCGCCTGATCCGCACGCCGAACGTCGGCCCTGCCTCTTTTCGCGAACTGATCAACCGCTTCGGCTCGGCCGAAGCCGCGCTCGAAATGCTGCCCGAGCTGATGATCTCGGGCGGCGCCAACCGCATCGCTCGCATTCCCTCCGCCGGCGAAGCCGAGGCGGAGTTGGAAGCGGCCCGGCGCGCCGGCGCCCGCTTCGTCGGCATCGGCGAAGCAGACTATCCCGCTTTGCTGAAGACCCTGGACAACCCGCCGCCGCTGTTGGCGGTGAAGGGTGAAGGCGCGGTGTTCCGTCTCCCTGCGGTGGCGATCGTCGGCGCCCGCAACGCCTCGCTCGCCGGCATCAAGATGGCGCGCATGCTGGCGAGCGACCTCGGTCGCGAGGGCTACGCCATCGTCTCCGGCCTCGCACGCGGCATCGACACCGCGGCGCATCAGGGGAGCCTTTCGACCGGCACGGTCGGAGTGCTGGCCGGCGGCCTCGATGTGCCCTACCCGCCGGAAAATGCCGGTCTGTGCGACGACATCGCAGAGCGCGGCGGCGCCATCGTTTCGGAAATGCCCTTCGGCTGGCAGCCGCGAGCGCAGGATTTCCCGCGCCGCAACCGCCTCGTCGCCGGCATTGCGCTCGGGCTCGTCGTGGTCGAAGCCGCACAGCGCTCGGGTTCGCTGATCAGCGCCAGGCTGGCCGGCGAGATGGGCCGACTGGTCTTCGCGGTTCCGGGCTCGCCGCTCGACCCGCGTGCCGCCGGCAGCAATGCGCTGCTCAAGGACGGCGCCACGCTCGTCACCGAAGCGGCCGACATTCTGGGCGCGCTGGCACCGCTGGCTGGCACTCGCCCGCCAAGGACCATGCCGCTCGCCGAGGCGCCCGACTTGTCGGCAATGCCGCCGCCCGGCGAAGACGAACGCGCCGACGTGCTGGAAGCGCTCGGCCCGACGCCGATCGCGGTCGACGAGATCATCCGCCACACAGGCCTGAGCGCCGCGCAGATCGCCATGGTGCTCTTGGAGCTCGACCTCGCCGGACGCCTCGAGCGCCATGCCGGCGGGAATGTGTCGCTGGTGGCGTGAACCCGGCTGCTCCGACCTGCGGCTTCAGCGTTAGCGGAACAAATATTTGGACACTTCAGGATTGCCGCGGCGCCACATCACGTTGTCCAGAAAATAGTGGTGCACGTTGATGAAGATCAGCACGATGAAGAAGAACAGCGAGGACCCGAGGACTTGCTTGTCGTAGGGGATCAAGGCGGTCATCGCCATCGGCATAAGCCAGAAGCCGAGATATCCGAGCGCACCACCCCCGACGATGAATCCCAGAACCCTAAGCCTGTAGAGAGGTCCGAGAAAGGACAGTACCTTCGGTTGCGGATTTTGTGCGGCATCCGCGACGTCGCGCTCGACGTTCGTCTGGTAGCGCCAGACCACGGCCAGATACTGCAGCGAGTGGAGCGCCGGCACCACTAGCAGCCAGAGCGGGTTTATCCTCGCAATCAGGATCCACAGATAGAGCGACGCGACATAGGCTACGATGCCGTTATACGGCAGCGCATGACCATTTCTGTGCCAGCGGTTGATCAGCATCAGCACCGTGGCCGCCGTCGAGGCGACGGCCGCTAGCAGGGCAATGTTGGTTATCCAGGAAGGGACCGCGAATGTGTAATATTCCAGGCCGTAATATTTCCCTTGGGTCACCGCCGTGTTCGTCTGGAGCCATGCCAGGATCCACACGACATAGCTGTTGACCAGCAGCACCTTCTTGTCACGATTGTCGAAGAATTTACGCTTCAGGACGGCGTCGACCATCAGCATGCCGTAGCCTTGCTTGACGTAGTGCCAACCGACGAAGAAGAACATGGCGTTGGCTGCGTATCCCAGCAGCTGAGTGTCCGCCCTTGCCGCGCCATATGCAAAGAACGCGGCCATGATCAGGGGGACGACGATGCCCGCGAAAATGTAGCGAAGCTGCAGGCTCTTCTCGTATCCGTTGCCCCTCACCTTGCGCCCGAAATTGCGATAGAAAATCTGGTACGAGTGGGCGAAGTGGGGGTAGTTGACCAGATATGCCACGACGACCATGGTTGCAGCGACGAGGCCTTCATATTCGAGCGGCACCAGGAACAGGATCGGCAGGATCAGAAACGCGCTGCCGCCGAGCATGAGGAAATCGGCGACCGGGCCAAAGAGATATTTGCCAGGCAGCGTCGCCGCTTTAGCGGCTGAAGCATCCACCGAAAGGTCAAGTGCCATGGTCGAGCTCTCCCTCGGGAAGGATCGACCTTAGCCGCCACCCCGCCTGGCGACAAGGTTGGGGTACCGCTCCAGCCTTTGCCGACGTCTCGATCCCCAGTTAGATGGAAAACTGAACGCGTTTCGGCGACTGCAGCTCGCGCCCCATCTTTGCCGCCTGAAAGATCGTCAGCAAGACCAGGATCGGCTCACCGTCTGTCGGATTGACGGTCAGGGCCACGCGGCCGAGTTCGTCACTCATGGCGCAAGTCCAGTCTTTGACGGCAATCACCTTCTTCTCGGGCAATTTATCCTCCCCTTGGGCCGCCATCCTGACGCTACCTGCCCGGTTGCACGGAACCAGGCATGGCGCGGCCGGCCCACACCGGATCGCTCCTCCTCGCCGGGCAACCATGGCCCCGGCGGAATTCGAACACAAGCATTCGCGAATGTAAGAGCAACCGATCAGCCGGCAGTATCAGAGGGCACCGTCAAGTTGCATGATCCAGCAGCCTGGTTGCGACGGTTTCACGGCGATGCTCTGAATTGGCGCGATCGATGCCGTCTACGGTGATCGCGAACATCCCGTTTTCGATCCTTGCTATCCAGCTCTTTGCCTTCAGATACCAAAGATGAAATTCCAGATGTTCTCGCGGGCAGCCTGACAAGCGTTCGAGCTCTTCATCGCCAATGCCAGGATTGTTGACGTCCTGTCGACGTTTTACATAGAGAAGCGACAGCAGCTTGGCCTGGATGACAATGTCCCGTTCAAGCCCTTTGGCATCGCTGGCTTCTTCGGCCAGCTCGCGGCGAACACTCAAATGGTCTCTATACTGGACATCGTATTGGGCGCGTTTGACTGGATCTTTGAGCGTATTGTGGGCTTCTACGATTTCCGAGAAGCGTGACTCATTGCCGGTATCCCGATTGTCGGGATGGTAGCGCATGGCAAAGTAACGAAATATCCGCTCGATCGTTTCCGAATTCGCGTTCGGGCTGATCTCGAGCAGCTCATAGTAGTCAACGAACATAGTGGTGATTCCACAGAATCGATATTGCGACACCACTCCCCAACGGCAGCATCGCGCAACCGTCCTGCCCGCGCAAGCCGCATGCCGAGCATGAACCTGGCAGTCAGAACTCACGGAAGGCTGTTGAGCGGCCTAGTCGGGATGCTGCGTCAAGGATGCCTCAACTTATTGTCAACGCGAGCTGACATCGAAGCGAGAGAGCAGCAGCGCCGGCAGGTCACTTTGGGAAGAACTCGCCGGGCGAGGCCCCCAACAACGGCCTTCAAGCCCGACGAGCTGCCGGGGATCAAGCCGGCCATGTCTGCGGTGCAAAGCCGATGCCAAGCATTCCCGTCCTGAAACGAGACAGGAAGACCAAATGCCACCGGGTCGGGTCGCTTCGGCTGCCGGGCTTTTTCGTTGCCAATCAGTTAGCCCCAGCTAAGCCGGGGCGTGAAAAGCGGTCTCCCGTTTCGCAGCCGAAACCTTATCTCTTTGAAATGGCCCGGATATTTGGTGAGCGCGATGGGATTCGAACCCATGACCTACTGATTAAAAGTCAGTTGCTCTACCGGCTGAGCTACGCGCTCCCGCGGGCTCAAAACGCCGCCCTCGAAATTGCGCGGAACATAGGGAGAGTGCCGCGACCGGTCAACCGGAAAAACACCAGCTTCCAAGGCGGATTTTGAACGGATTCCAAAGGAGCGGTTAAGGTACCCGGGAGAAGCTTTCGGTGCCTTCGCCGATCACCCGGACCCGGGCCGCTTCAGAAAGCCCTACGATAACAGTACGTTGATCGAGAAGCGGGAACCATTGCAACCGAGACCCGTTTTGCAACACAGGGACGATTACCAAACCCTTGAGGAGTACATCGATGAAACGGATCGCATCAGGCCTGATGGCAGCCGCCCTCTCGGCGTCGTTCATCGCGGCGGAGATGGTGCCGGTCAACGCTCAGCCAGCTTATGTGCCACAATCCCAAGGTCTCTTGTCGGATGTCCAGACCGTGCAGTATCGGGATTGGAGACGACACCGCAGCTTCAACCGCGATTTCTCGCGTCGGGACGGCGTCGTCTACTGGAACGGCCATCGCGGCTACCGTGAATATCGCCGCGGCTATCGCCGGCATGGCGATTATTGGTTCCCGCTCGCTGCCTTCGCCACCGGCGCGCTGATTACCGGCGCCATCATCAACAGCCAGAACCGCGTCTATCGTGGCGGCGATGCGCATGTGCAGTGGTGCTATGACCGCTATCGGTCTTATCGCGCCTCGGACAACACCTTCCAGCCCTACAACGGCCCGCGTCAGCAGTGCGTTTCGCCCTACTGACAGCCTCCAGTCAGTATCCAGGGTCGTTGACCGAGCCCGTGCCGCAAGGCACGGGCTCTCTGTTCGTTCAGCTGGCCCAGTTGACGCTTTTCAATATCAGGTACAGGCCCCCGCCTTCCCCTCGCGGTGAGCGATAGGCTCCGAGCGCGTTGCAAATCCGAACCATGGCACCGGTCAGTCCCCAACCAAGCGCTTCGAGGTCATCGGCCACGTCGAGCACATAAGCCTGCGCCAGTTCGTCTATGCCCTTCTCCTCGCCGAATGACCGAACCAGTTTGGCGTCGCTGAGAAGGTCGCCCGGCAAATTTGAATTTGCCCAAGCCCATAGCCAGTTGTCCGCCTTGGCGCTTGTAGAGCCGGCAATCTGTATGTGAGCGACCACCTTGACGACACCATCTGCCGAAAAAAGCAGTTTTCCGGTGGTTAAGTCATAGTCGTAGCGCTGCCAGCTGCCGAGGCGGAATTCATCCTCCAAACGATGGTTCTTGGCGTTCAACTGGTCGAAAGCCTCGTCACGCCATGCGGGATACCAATCCGGATGCTTCATGCCCCCTCGCCTTGCCGTGTCTCCCGCGCGCCTCATTGCACGCTCAGCGTCCTGCGCACTGCGTCGCGCCAGCCACTCAGCTTGGCGGAACGGGTGGCGGCGTCCATATCCGGTTTGAAGCGCTTATCGAGCGCCCAGGTCTTGGCAAACTCCTTTGCCTTCGGCCACACGCCGGCTTTGGATCCGGCAAGCCAGGCGGCACCCAGCGCGGTCGTTTCCAGGATCGTCGGCCGATCGACCGGCGCGTCGAGGATGTCGGCCAACCTCTGCATGGTCCAATCCGATGCGACCATGCCGCCGTCGACCCGCAGCACGGTCTTGGCGGAAGCGCCCTTCCAATCCTTGCGCATGGCGTCGAGCAGGTCCCGCGTCTGGAAGGCGACGGATTCGAGCGCCGCGCGCGCGAACTCGGCCGGGCCTGAATTGCGCGTCAGGCCCAAGATCGCGCCGCGGGCATCCGCGTCCCAGTGCGGCGCGCCCAGGCCGACAAAGGCCGGCACCAGATAGACTTGTTGCGCCGGATCGGCGGTCGCCGCCAGCGAGCCGCTCTGCTCGGCCTTGCCGATCACCTTGATGCCGTCGCGCAGCCATTGCACGGCGGCACCCGCAATGAAGATCGAGCCCTCCAGCGCATAGGTGGTCTTGCCGTTCAACCGATAGGCGATGGTGGTCAAGAGCCGGTTCTTCGAGCGCACCAGATCGGCGCCGGTGTTCAGCAGCGCGAAGCAGCCGGTGCCGTAGGTGGACTTCATCATGCCCGGCTCGAAACAGGCCTGGCCGATGGTCGCTGCGTGCTGGTCGCCGGCGACCCCGAGAATCCTCATCTCGGCGCCGAAAAGGCTCTTTTCTGTGACACCGAAATCATCGGCGCAGTCCTTCACCTGCGGCAGGACCGCGGCCGGTATGTTCAGGATGGACAGCAGCTCGTCGTCCCAGACATTCTTCTCGATGTTGTAGACCAGCGTGCGCGAGGCGTTGGTGGCATCGGTGGCGTGTACCTTGCCGCCGGTCAGGCGCCAGATGAGAAAACTGTCGATCGTGCCGGCGAGCAATTCGCCCTTCTCGGCGCGCTTTCTCGCGCCCTTCACCTTGTCCAGCATCCAGGCGATCTTGGTGCCGGAGAAATAGGGATCGAGCAGCAGCCCGGTCTTTTTCGTGAACGTCTTCTCCAGCCCTTGCTTCTTGAGCTTCTGGCAAAGCGGCGCGGTTCGTCTGTCCTGCCACACAATCGCGTTGTGGATCGGTTTTCCCGTCGCCTTGTCCCAGATGACCACCGTCTCGCGCTGGTTGGTGATGCCGATCGCGGCCATATCCGATGCTGCGCAACCGGCAGCCTTCAGCGCCGCCTTCAGTGTCGCGAGCACGCTTGCCCAAATGTCTTCCGGGTCATGCTCGACCCAGCCGGAAGCCGGATAATGCTGCGTGAATTCCTGCTGGCCCGTGCCGGCGACTTTCATTTCGCTGTCGAAGACGATCGCCCTGGTCGAGGTCGTTCCCTGGTCGATGGCCAGCACAAAACCGCTCATTCCGTCCCTCCACTTCTCATGCAACAGGGGAGACGGCCAAGCCGCCTCCCCTGCGTTTCCTACACAGGCTCGCGGGCCTGCGTCATGCAGTTACTGCTGCTGCCAGCTCTTCACCAACTCGTCGTAGTTGATGGTGATCGGCTTTTCCTTTTCGTTCTCGATCTTCAACTGCGGCGCAAGGTTGCCCTTCGAGACCGCGTCCTTGTTCCAGTATTCGAGATCATGCTCTTCGGCCATCTTCGGGCCGATATCGCCCTGGACGCCCGACTTTTCGATGCGGCTCATGACCTTTTCCTGCTCGGCGCAAAGCGAGTCCATCGCTTCCTGCGCGGTCTTGGCGCCCGACGACGCATCGCCGATCGCCTGCCACCAGAGCTGAGCGAGCTTCGGATAGTCAGGCACGTTGGTGCCGGTCGGCGACCACTGGACGCGGGCCGGCGATCGGTAGAACTCGATCAGGCCGCCGAGCTTCGGAGCACGCTCGGTGAAGCTCTTGTCGTGGATCGTGCTCTCGCGGATGAAGGTCAGGCCGACATGGCTCTTCTTCACGTCGACGGTCTTTGAGGTGACGAACTGGGCGTAAAGCCAGGCGGCCTTGGCGCGGTCGGTCGGCGTCGACTTCATCAACGTCCAGGAACCCACGTCCTGGTAGCCGAGCTTCATGCCGTCCTTCCAGTAGACGCCGTGCGGCGACGGCGCCATGCGCCACTTCGGCGTGCCGTCGTCGTTCAGCACCGCCTTGGCGCTGGCGTCGACCATCGAGGCGGTGAAAGCAGTGTACCAGAAGATCTGCTGGGCCACCCCACCCTGCGCCGGAACCGGGCCGGATTCGGAGAAGGTCATGCCCTGCGCTTCGGCCGGAGCGTAGGCCTTCAGCCAGTCGAGGTATTTCTGGATCGAGTAGACGGCAGCCGGACCATTCGTGTCGCCGCCGCGCGCGGTGCAGGAGCCCACGGGCCGCGAATTCTCGTCGACCTTGATGCCCCATTCGTCGACCGGCAGGCCGTTCGGAATGCCCTTGTCGCCGTTGCCGGCCATGGACAGCCAGGCGTCGGTGAACCGCCAGCCGAGCGATGGGTCCTTCTTGCCGTAGTCCATGTGGCCGTAGACCTTCTTGCCATCGATCTCGCGGCCGGTGAAGAACGCGGCGATGTCCTCATAGGCCGACCAGTTGACGGGAACGCCGAGGTCGTAGCCGTACTTGGCCTTGAAGTCGGCCTTGTTCTTCTCGTCGTTGAACCAGTCGTAGCGGAACCAGTAGAGGTTCGCGAACTGCTGGTCCGGCAGTTGATAGAGCTTCTTGTCGGGCGCCGTCGTGAACGAGGTGCCGATGAAGTCCTTCAGGTCGAGATTCGGATTGGTGACGTCCTTGCCGTCGCCTTCCATCCAGTCGGTCAGGTTGCGCACCTGCTGGTAGCGCCAGTGCGTGCCGATCAGGTCGGAGTCGTTGACCCAGCCGTCATAGAGGTTCTGACCGGTCTGCATCTGGGTCTGGATCTTCTCGACGACGTCACCTTCCTGGATCGTGTCGTGGGTGACCTTGATGCCAGTGATGGCCGAGAAGGCCGGCGCCAGCACCTGCGATTCATAGGAATGGGTGGCGATGGTTTCCGACACGACCTTGATGTCCATGCCGGCAAACGGCTTGGCTGCGTCGATGAACCACTGCATTTCCTTTTCCTGATCGGCGCGCGAAAGCGTCGACAGATCACCTATCTCCTTGTCGAGAAAGGCTTTTGCCTCGTCCATACCGGCATAGGCGTTACCTACGCCCAGCAATAGTGCAATGGCTGTCGTTGATGTAAAAATTTGCCGTCGCATGTGTTTCCTCCAGTCTTAGGTTGCAAGTGCGATCTGGAGCGGCCGCCGGCACGCGGCCGCTCCAACTATTTCCCCCTCTATACGTATCGGAATACGCCGATCGCGTAGACCACGGAGAGAGCGAGAGCCCACCACAGGTTGGGTCCAACGAGACCCAGCCAAGCGAGATGGATAAAGGCGCTGCCGAGCAGCGACAGGAAGAGGCGGTCGCCGCGCGTCGTTTCGAAGCGCAGGATCCCAACGCGCGGGTTGCCGCCCGGCGAGGCATATTCCCAGGCCGCCATGCCGAACAGCAGCAGCAATACGGTTCCGAAGAAAGCCGCCGTCGGCAACGTCCACGCCATCCAGGAGAAGTCGAGGTTCATCGATCACACCCTCCCCAGGGCGAAGCCCTTGGCGATATAGTTGCGCACAAACCAGATCACCAGCGCGCCGGGGATCAGCGTCAGCACGCCGGCTGCGGCGAGCAGCCCCCAGTCCATGCCGGCGGCCGAGACGGTGCGGGTCATGGTGGCCGCGATCGGCTTGGCGTCGGTCGTCGTCAGCGTGCGGGCGATCAAAAGCTCCACCCAAGAGAACATGAAGCAGAAGAAGCAGGCGACGCCGATGCCGCTCGCGATCAGTGGCATGAAGATCTTTACGAAGAAGCGCGGGAAGGAATAGCCGTCGATATAGGCGGTCTCGTCGATCTCCTTCGGCACCCCGGACATGAAGCCTTCCAGGATCCATACCGCCAGCGGCACGTTGAACAGGCAGTGCGCCAGCGCCACGGCGATATGGGTGTCGATCAGGCCGAAGGCCGAATAGAGCTGGAAGAACGGCAGGGCAAACACCGCCGGCGGCGCCATGCGGTTCGTCAACAGCCAGAAGAACAGGTGCTTGTCGCCGAGGAAGCGGTAGCGCGAGAAGGCGTAGGCCGCGGGCAGCGCCACGGCCACCGAGATCACCATGTTCATCACCACATAGGTGATCGAATTGATGTAGCCCGAATACCAGGACGCATCGGTGAAGATGGTGCGGTAATTTGCCAGCGTCGGATTGTGCGGGAACAGCGTCAGCGACGACACGATCTCCGCATTGGTCTTGAAGCTCATGTTGATGAGCCAATAGATCGGCAGCAGCAGCACGACGATGTAGAGCGTCGGCACAATCCACCACCAGCGCGATTCCTCGCCCCGGCGCCGCATCAGCTTCGCCACCTCGTCCTGCGAAAGGGTGCTGCCTACCTCGGTGACCGCCGCTTCGCTTACGCGTGTCGTCTCGTTTGCGCTCGCCATCTCAGCGCTCCGCGTCGTAGTTGGTCATCACGGTGTAGAACACCCACGACAACAACAGGATGATCAGGAAATAGACCAGCGACATGGCCGCCGCCGGACCGAGATCGAACTGACCGAGCGCCATCTTGACGAGGTCGATCGACAGGAAGGTGGTCGAATTGCCGGGACCGCCGCCGGTGACGACGAAGGGCTCGGTATAGATCATGAAGGAGTCCATGAAGCGCAGCAGCACCGCGATCAGCAGCACGCGCTGCATCTTCGGCAGTTGGATGTAGCGGAACACCGCCCACCGCGAGGCGCCGTCGATCTTGGCCGCCTGGTAGAAGGCGTCAGGGATTGAAACCAGGCCGGCATAGCAGAGCAGCACGACCAGGCTCGTCCAGTGCCAGACGTCCATGATGATGACGGTGACCCACGCGTCGATCGGATCCTGGACATAGTTGTAGTCGATGCCGAATGCGTTGACGTAGTAGCCGAGCAGGCCAATGTCGTTGCGGCCGAACACCTGCCAGATCGTGCCGACAACGTTCCATGGGATGAGCAGCGGCAGCGCCATCAGCACCAGGCAGACCGGCACGCCCCAGCCCTTCTTCGGCATGTTGAGCGCTATGAAGATGCCGAGCGGCACCTCGATCGCCAGGATGATGAAGGAGAAGATCAGGTTGCGCGCCATCGCTTCCCAGAAGCGGTCGGACGCCAGCAACTCCTCGAACCACTCGGTGCCGGCCCAGAAGAAGACATTGTTGCCGAACGTGTCCTGCACCGAATAGTTGACGACGGTCATCAGCGGAATGACGGCGGAGAAGGCCACCAGCACCAACACCGGCAGGACGAGGAACCAGGCTTTGTTGTTCCAGGTCTTTTCCATCTACGCCCCCATCTCGACGCGCCATGAATCGGCATAGATGTTGATGCCGGCCGGATCGAAGCGGACCCGGGGTTCGGCCGGCACTTCATCGTCCTCGCCGATGACGGCGGCGATCTCTTTGCCCTCGAGATTGGCGCGAACCACCTTATGGCGGCCAACATCCTCGACCTTGCTGACTGACACCGCCATGCCTTCGCGGCCGAGCCGGACATACTCGGGACGGATGCCGAGCTCGACGAGACCGGCTTCGGCCTTGGGTGCGCCCGGCAGTTCGATGCGCTGCGAACCGAGCAAAGCCGTCCTGCCTTCGAGCGCAACCGGAAGCACATTCATGCCAGGCGAACCGATGAAATAGCCGACGAAGGTGTGGCGCGGCCGCTCGAACAGCTCGGCCGGCGTGCCGATCTGCACGATCTCGCCGTCATACATGACCACGACGCGATCGGCGAAAGTCAGCGCTTCGGTCTGGTCGTGCGTGACGTAGACCATGGTGTAGCCGAAGCGGCGATGCAGTTGCTTCAGCTGCGAACGCAGCACCCATTTCATATGCGGATCGATGACGGTGAGCGGCTCGTCAAACAGGATGGCGTTGACGTCCGAGCGCACCAGTCCTCGACCGAGCGAGATCTTCTGCTTCTGGTCGGCGGTCAGCCGGCGCGCCTTCCGGTTCGCCATCGAGGCGAGATCGATCATGTCGAGCGTCTCGCGCACCTTGCGGTCGACATCGGCCTCCGGCACGCGGCGGTTGCGCAGCGGAAAGGCCAGATTGTCGTAGACGGTCATGGTGTCGTAGATGACCGGGAATTGGAACACCTGGGCGATATTGCGCTCCTGCGTCGACAGATTGGTCACGTTCCGGCCGTTGAACAGGAGCTGGCCGTGCGAGGGATGGAGCAGCCCCGAGATGATGTTGAGCAAGGTGGTCTTGCCGCAGCCGGACGGCCCGAGCAGCGCATAGGCGCCGCCGTCCTCGAAGGTGTGATGCACCTCCTTCAGCGCGAAATCCGAATCCTCCTTTGGATTAGTCAGGTAGGAGTGGCGGATGTGGTTGACGTCGATGCGTGCCATCGCTTCCTCCTCAGGCCGCCAGCTTCGACGCCGTCACCGCACGGCCGTTCTGGTCGAAGACCATGATGTGGCGCGGGTCGATGAACACCTCGACCTCGTCGTCGGTCTCGAAATCGAGAATGCCGTGCGCGAGCATCACCCAGCGCGCATCGGCGAAGTCGAGATGGACGAAGCTTTCCGAGCCGGTGATCTCGGTGATGGTGACCTTGGCCCGCACCGGCACGGCGCCGGCGTTGGGACGCTCGAGCGACAAATGGTGCGGCTGGAAGCCGATCGTGTAGCTGGCATCCGGAATGCCGAGCAGTTCCGGCGGCACCGGCAGCTTGACGCCGCCTTCGAGAAGGAAATCCGATCCCTTCTTGGCGAGAACAATGGTGTTGAGCGGAGGGTCGGCGAAGGTCCGCGCCGTCACCAGGTCGACCGGCTTGCGGAACACCTCGACGGTTGGGCCGAACTGCGTGACGCGGCCTTCCGAAAGCGTTGCCGTGTTGCCGCCGAGCAAAAGCGCCTCGTGCGGCTCGGTCGTGGCATAGACGAAGATGGTGCCCGCCGCGGCGAAAATCTTCGGCAATTCGGCGCGCAACTCTTCACGCAGCTTGTAGTCGAGATTGGCGAGCGGCTCGTCGAGCAGCACCAGGCTGGCGTTCTTGACGATGGCGCGGGCGAGCGCCGTGCGCTGCTGCTGGCCGCCCGAGAGGTTGAGCGGCGTGCGGTCGAGATAGGGCGTGAGCTTGAGAAGTGCCGCAGCGTTGCGGACCTCCTTGTCGATCCTGGCCTGTTCGATGCCGGCAACCCGAAGCGGCGAGGCGATGTTCTCGTACACCGTCATCGCCGGATAGTTGATGAATTGCTGGTAGACCATGGCGACGTTGCGCTTCTGCACCGGCTGTCCGGTGACGTCCTTGCCGTCGAACCACACGGAGCCCGAAGTTGGCGCGTCGAGCCCGGCCATCAGCCGCATCAGGCTGGTCTTGCCGGAAAGCGTCGGCCCGAGCAGGACATTCAGCGAGCCGTGCTGAAGCGTCAGCGACACGTCGCGGATATGCTCCTGCGCGCCGACCGTCTTCGTCACGTTCCTCAGTTCCAGCATCACGCCTCCTCCCAGGCCTTGCGCATCCGCTCGATCCTCATTCCGCCGCGGCGACATGGCGGCTGCTCAACCCGCGCATGAATTCTTCCAATGCCGCCGTCTGCTCGCGGCTGAAATGCAGGCCGCGTTTGGTCCTGCGCCACAGCACGTCCTCGGCGGTGATCGCCCACTCGTTCTCGACCAGGTAGCGCACCTCGGCTTCGTAGAGGTCCGCACCGAAATTGCGGCCGAGATCGGCATTCGACTTGGCGAGGCCAAGCAGCTTCTCCGCGCACGTGCCGTAAAGCCGGGTCAACCTGCGTGCCAGCCGTTGGTCGAGGAACGGATAGGCGTTCTTGAGCCTCGATACCTGCGCGTCGAACCCGGTCGCCGGAAAATCGCCGCCGGGCAGCGGCGCGTTGGCGGTCCATGGCTTGCCGCGCTTGCCGAGAAAGCCTTCGATCTTCTCCAGCATCGATTCCGCCAGCCGGCGGAACGTGGTAATCTTGCCGCCGAAGGCGTTGAGCAAGGGGGCAGCACCCTCCCCGCCATCGGCCTTCAGCACATAGTCGCGCGTCGCCTCCTGCGCCTTCGAGGCGCCGTCGTCATAAAGCGGGCGCACCGCCGAATAGGTCCAGACGATGTCCGAACGCTTGACCGGCTGGGCGAAATATTCGCTCGCGGCGGCGCAAAGATAGTCGATCTCGGCATCGCTGATCTTCACCTCATGCGGATCGCCCGGAAAGTCGCGGTCGGTGGTGCCGATCAGCGTGAACTCTTCCTCGTAAGGAATGGCGAAGATGATGCGCCCGTCCTTGTTCTGAAAGAAATAGGCGCGCGGATCGTTGAACTTCTTGCCGATGACGATGTGGCTGCCCTGCACCAGCCGAACATTGTGCACATCGTTCTGGCCGACCGATTTTGCCAGCACCTGATCCACCCAGGGCCCGGCGGCGTTGACGAGAAGACGGGCGCGGACTTCCTCGGTCTCGCCGGTCAGCACGTTCTGGATCTTGATCGTCCACAGCGCGCTCTCGCGGCGCGCGCTGACCACCTTGGTGCGAGTGCGGATGACGGCGCCGCGGTCGGCCGCGTCGCGGGCATTGAGCGCCACCAGGCGGGCATCGTTGACCCAGCCGTCCGAATATTCGAACGCCTTGCGGAACAGCGGCTTCAGCGGCTTGCCGGCCGGATCGGTGGCCATGTCCAGCGTCTTGGTCGCCGGCAGCAGCTTGCGCCCGCCGATATGGTCGTAAAGGAAAAGGCCGAGCCGGATCAGCCAGGCCGGACGCAGGCCCTTGGCGTAGGGCAGCACGAAGCGCATCGGCCAGATGATATGCGGCGCGTTCTTCCACAGAACCTCGCGCTCCATCAGCGCTTCGCGCACCAGCCGGAATTCGTAGAACTCGAGATAGCGCAACCCGCCATGGATCAGTTTAGTCGAGCCGGAGGAAGTCCCGCTGGCGAGATCGTTCATCTCGGCGAGGTATACGGAAAATCCACGGCCAACGGCGTCGCGGGCGATGCCGCAGCCATTGATGCCGCCGCCTATGACAAAAATGTCATGGATCGGAGATGCGTCCACAGGGTTCCTCCACGATTTCGCATTGCACCATTTTTGTGTTTCGCGAAACCGTGGCGGGATTATTTCGAACTCGATCCGAATGTCAAACGAAATATCACAGATGCGTGAGATGTCCGTGAAGAGACTCTATCCGAGCGCTGTCTCGATCAAACGAACCTCCGTTTCCTCGCAAATCCGGCGCACCGAAGGAATGTCGCAACGGTCGGTGATGAAGGTGTTCACCTGCGACAGGTGACCAATGCGAACCGGCGCCGTGCGCTCGAATTTTGTCCGGTCGGAGACGAGAATCACATGACGCGCATTGGCGATGATGGCCTGCGCCACTTTCACTTCGCGAAAGTCGAAGTCGAGCAGCGCGCCGTCATGGTCGATGGCCGAGGCGCCGATGACGGCGTAGTCGACTTTGAACTGGCGAATGAAATCCACCGCGGCCTCACCGACGACGCCGCCGTCGGAGCCGCGTACAACGCCGCCGGCGATCACCACCTCGATCGAAGGATAGATCCGCATCCTATTGGCAACGTTGATGTTATTGGTGATGACCATAAGCCCGTTATGGTCGAGAAGCGCCTTCGAGACGGCTTCCGTCGTGGTGCCTATATTGATGAACAGCGAGGCGTTGTCGGGAATGAGCCTGGCCGCGGCGCGGCCGATCGCTTCCTTCTCATCGGCAGCGATTTTGCGCCGCGCCTCGTATTCCATGTTCTCGATGCCGGACGGGAACAGCGCCCCGCCATGGATGCGCGTCAGCAACCGCTGGTCACAGAGGTCGTTGAGGTCCTTGCGGATGGTCTGCGGCGTCACGCTGAAATGTGTCGCCAGGTCGTCGACCAGCACCCGGCCGTTGTCCTTCGCCATCTGGATGATCTCGGCGTGGCGTGGCGAAAGGAACATCCGCTACCCTTCATTTTCGTTTTTTCCGTCTATATCGGAAAACGAAAGTGATGGAAAGGGGCAAGCCGGCTAACGAACTTCACCTTCTCGCAAAGGCAAACCGGTCCGCAATCAGTTTGTCGCCTCAAGGGTAAGCCGACGCGCAATCTCTGTGACGACATCGAAGGCCGCATCAATATCGCCGGCCGTGGTCTCGAACTGTCCCGCCTGAAAGCGGATCGCCACCCGACCATCGACGCGCGTTTGCGTCAGATAGATGCGTCCGTCCGTGTTGATGGCATCGACGAGACGCAAATTGTGCTCGTCTGGATCGGCACCCTGAGGGGCGCGATGGCGGAACGAGAACAGCGACAGCATCGGCTCGGTGACGAGCTCGAAATCCGCTTCCCCGACCAGCCGTGCGGCAAGGCCCTCGCTCCAGGCTATATGGTTTCGGATCATCTTGCGCAATCCTTCCAGCCCGTGGGCGCGCAGCAGGAACCAGAGTTTCAGCGCACGGAAGCGGCGGCCGAGCGGCACCGACCATTCCGAATAATTGATGATGCCGTCATGACCTCCGGTCTTGAGATAGTCCGGCTTGATGGCCAGCGTGCGCACAAGGTCTTCCGGTTGGCTGACGAACTGGATCGAGCAGTCGAATTGCGCGCCGAGCCATTTGTGAGGATTGAAGACGATGGAATCGGCGCTCTCGACACCGGCCCAGAAATGCCGGTACTCCGGGCAGATCATTGCCGACCCGGCCCAGGCCGCATCGACGTGCAGGTAAAGGCCGTGCCGCTTCGCCACAGCCGCTACGGCAGCGATGTCATCGGTGCCGCCGGTGCTGGTGCCGCCGACGCAGGCGATAATGCCCGCCGGCAGCAGGCCGGCCTCGCGATCGGCGATAATTGCCGCCTCGAGCGCCGGCGTGTCCATCGCGCGAAAACGACCGGTTACCGGGATACGGATGAGATTCTCCTCGCCGATGCCGGCGACCCAGATCGCTCGGTCGATCGAGGTGTGAACCTGGTTGGAGCAATAGACACGCAGCTTCGCCTGGCCGGCGAGACCTTGTCTGTTTCCCTGCCAGTCAAGCGCCCGCTCGCGTATGGTGAGCACCGCGGCAAGCGTCGCCGACGAAGCCGAATCCTGAATGACACCGGAGAATCCTTCGGGCAGGCCCAGCGCCTGGCGCATCCAGTCGACGATACGCGTCTCGAGCTCTGTCGCCGCCGGCGAGGTCTGCCACAGCATGCACTGCGCGGCCATCGCCGAGACGAGATACTCGGCCACCACCGAGACCGGCGCCGCATTGGCCGGGAAATAGGCGAAGAAGCGCGGATGCTGCCAATGCGTCATCCCGGGCACGATCTTCGTTTCGAAATCGGCGAAGATTTTTTCCATCGGCTCGGCCGTCTCGGGCGGCGACTCTTCGATGCTCCTGAATATGTCGCCGGGCGCGATCGCCGGCCGCACCGGACGATCGCGCAGGCTGGACCGGTAGTCCACGCCCCAATCCGCGGCTCGCCTCGACCAATCGCGGAATTCTTTCTTGTCCATGTATCCTCTCAGCAGCCGCCGGACCTTGATCGGCCCGCCACTTCGACCATGTTAAATATAATGAGGCAACCGCTTCGTAGGCGAACGCCCTAGCCGGGAAAATCGGGCAGGCTGGCGAAGGCCGCCTTTAGCGCGTTGGACCAGCCATCCGATATCGTTCGGTAATATTGGTCGTCATGACCGATCCGCTTCTTCAGGCCGACCTTGAAAGCATCCAGTTCCAGGAAGAGCAGGTCGAGCGGCAGGCCGACCGACAGGTTCGACTTCAGCGTCGAGTCGAAGGAGACCAACAGCAGCTTCACCGTCTCGGCCAGGCTCATCGTACGGTCATAGGCACGGATGATGATCGGCTTGCCGTATTTGGTCTCGCCGATCTGGAAGAATGGCGTGTCGTCGGTCGACTCGATGAAATTGCCCTCGGGATAGATCATGAACAGCCGGGGTTGGCTGCCCTTGATTTGGCCGCCGAGGATGAAGGAGGCGTTGAAATAGGAATCCGCCTGATCGCCGGCCGGCGAAGAGTGTGCGATCACCTCTTTCACCGTCTCGCCGACCAGCCGCACCGTCTGGTACATTGACGGGGTCTCGAGCAGCTTCTCGTGACGGTCGCCGGCCGCCTTGTTGCGCTCGTCCAGCAGGCTGACCACGGCTTGCGTCGTGGCAAGATTGCCTGCAGACATCAGCACGATGACGCGCTCGCCAGGCTCTTCCCAGACATGCATTTTCCTGAAGGTCGAAATCGAATCCATGCCGGCATTGGTGCGCGTGTCCGACATGAACACGAGTCCACGATCGATCTTGAGGCCGACGCAATAGGTCATGGTCGCTCTTCTGGTGAATCTTGGCAGAGACTACTGCTCTACCGTGACGGTGACGGCAAGCTTCTCTTCCGCTTGCCCCAGCAGTATTCCCGACACAGGCGAGGCATCGCTATAGTCCCGACCCGCCGCCACTCTTACATAGCGTTCGTCGGGAGAGATACCGTTGGCGGGATCAAAGGCAACCCATCCCAGGCCCGGCACATGCGCTTCTGCCCAGGCATGGCTTGCCGCCTGCTCGACCGAGGCATCCATCATCAGATAGCCGCTGATATAGCGCGCGGGGAAGCCCATCACGCGCGCCACGGCGGTGAAGATGTGGCTGTGATCCTGGCAGACACCGGCCTTCAGCGTTAGCGCTTCTTCCGCCGGCGTCACGGCGCTGGTCGTCCCGGGCTAATAGGCGACGCGCTCCCGGATCGCGCCCATCAGCTTGTGCAGCCTGTCGATATCCGTCCCCTCCCCGACCGAAGCGGCCAGGTCGCGAATGCCGTCGCCGACGGTCGTAAGCGGCGTTTGCTGGCTGAACAGCCAGAGCGGCGCGAAACCATGATGCGCACCGGACACACCGGCGGTGTCGCGCGTCGTCACCTCGCCCGCCGCCTCGACTATGATGGTGTGCTGGCCGCCCTCGGCGCTCACCAACTGCGTGTCATTGCCGAAATGGTCCGTGAAGCGAACCTCCTCTCGCGCGCCGTCGATTTTGATCACCCAGGACGCAACCGTCTGAGTCGATCCGCTAACCGGCATCAGGCGCAGCCGCTGCAACAGGTACTGCACCGGTGCATCGTAGCGGTACTCGGTCCGGTGTGTGATCTTGAGCCGCATGGCGCCTGTCTCTCCAGCGCTCAGTAGAACCGGTAGTCCAAGGCGATCTCATCCCCCAGCCTGGTGTTGTCACGAATGAATTCCGCCAGGAATTCATGCAGGCCGTGGTCGAAAATATCCTTGATCGACCCTTTCTTCAGCATCGTCTGAATTTTCTCGGCGGTGGCGTGGCAGGCATGGCGCTCGCCATAGTCGTCGGCGAGGAATCTCAGATGCTCGCCCAGGAAGCGATAGCAGAAGGTCAGCGAGCGCGGCATGCGGACATTGAGGATCAGATAGTCGGCGATGTTGGTCGGCTTGTAGTCCGCGTCATACACCCACCGGTAGGAGCGGTGCGCCGACACCGAGCGCAGGATCGATTCCCATTGATAATTGTCGAGTGTCGAGCCCACCCAGGAGATCGACGGCAAGAGCACATAATATTTCACGTCGAGGATGCGGGCCGTGTTGTCGGCGCGCTCCACATAGGTGCCGAGCTGCGAGAAGTCGAAGATCTCGTTGCGCAGCATCGTGCCGTAGAACGAGCCGCGGATCAGCGCCGTCTCGCGCTTGATCGCGTCGAGCACCGTCGGCAGATCGCGCTCGTCGATCGGCCGTGCCAGCATCCGCTTCAGCGACATCCAGGCCTCGTTGATGCTCTCCCAGGTCTCGCGCGTCAGCGCTGTGCGCACCATGCGCGCATTGTTGCGCGCCGTCTCGATCGAGGCCATCGTACTCGACGGATTCGAAGTGTCGCGCAGCAGGAAATCCGAGACGTTGGCGACGGTGTAGTCCTGGTATTTCTGCGAGAAGGCCAGGTCGGAACCGGCGCTGAGCAGGACGGAGTTCCATTCCTCCGACGCGTTCTGCGTGCGCGTCAGCGCCATGCGCAGGCCGGCATCGACCAGGCGCGCCATGTTTTCGGCCCGCTCTATATAGCGGTTCATCCAGTAGA
Source organism: Mesorhizobium sp. WSM3862 (assembly GCF_002294985.1). Classification (GTDB taxonomy): domain Bacteria; phylum Pseudomonadota; class Alphaproteobacteria; order Rhizobiales; family Rhizobiaceae; genus Mesorhizobium. The sequence continues at coordinate 268,974 of NZ_NSGE01000001.1, forward strand.
GACCGTTGGCGGTGCGGCCGAGAAGCATGAAAGCGGCCCTTCGGGCTAGTGAATAGTGGATAGTGATTGGTGAATAGTGAAGGGTGAATGGTCCAGCAATCGCGCTCGACCGCGCGTCATGTTCTTAGCCTGAATCAATCCGGGCACTAGAGTGTCTCCATTTCACTAGTCGCTAGTCACTAGTCACTATTCACTCGCCTCAATCGTCCAACACCCACGTATCCTTCGTCCCACCGCCTTGCGAGGAATTGACCACAAGCGACCCCTCCTTGAGCGCGACGCGAGTCAGGCCGCCCGGGACGATCTGGATACGATCCGAAACCAGCACATAAGGCCTGAGATCGACATGACGCGGCGACAGCCCCTTCTCGGTCAGGATCGGGCATGTCGACAGCGCGAGCGTCGGCTGGGCGATGTAGTTGCCGGGTTTGGCCTGCAGCTTCTTGGCGAACGCCTCGCATTCCTTCTTGGTCGCCGCGGGGCCGACCAGCATGCCGTAGCCGCCGGAGCCGTGCACTTCCTTGATGACAAGCTCGCCGATGTGCTCCAGCACATATTTCAGGCTGTCGGGCTCCGAGCAGCGCCAGGTCGGGATGTTGCCGAGGATCGCCTTGCGGCCGGTGTAGAACTCGACGATCTCGGGCATGTAGGAATAGATCGCCTTGTCGTCGGCAATGCCGGTGCCCGGCGCGTTAGCGATGGTGATGTTGCCGGCCCGATAGACATCCATGATGCCCGGCACGCCGAGCGCGGAATCCGGCCGGAAGGTCAGCGGATCGAGGAAGGCGTCGTCCACGCGCCGGTAAAGCACGTCGATCTGCTTGTAGCCTTCGGTGGTGCGCATCGTGACATGGCCGTCGACCACGCGCAGATCCTGTCCTTCGACCAGTTGCACGCCCATCTGGTCGGCGAGGAAGGCGTGCTCGAAATAGGCGGAGTTGTAGCTGCCCGGCGTCAGCACCGCGATGGTCGGCGCGCCCTTTGCGCTCTGCGGCCGCACCGCCGCCAGCGACTGGCGCAGCAGTTGCGGATAGTTCTCGACCGGCCGCACCTTGATCTGCTGGAACAGCTCCGGGAAGAGCTGCATCATCGTCTCGCGGTTCTCCAGCATGTAGGAGACGCCCGACGGCGTGCGGGCATTGTCCTCGAGCACGTAGAATTCGTTCTCGCTGATGCGCACGATGTCGACGCCGATGATATGGGTGTAGACGCCGGCCGGCGGTCTCACACCGATCATCTCCGGCAGGAACGCTTCATTCTTCGCCACCAGCTCCTTGGGAACGCGCCCGGCGCGCAGGATTTCCTGGCGGTGGTAGATATCGTCGAGAAAGGCGTTGAGCGCCTGCACGCGCTGCTCGATGCCCTGCGTCAGCCGGCGCCATTCCTGGCCCGAAATGATGCGCGGGACGATGTCGAAGGGGATCAGCCGTTCGGAAGCTTCCTGCTCGCCATAGACGGCGAAGGTGATGCCGGTCTTGCGGAAGACGCGTTCGGCGTCCTCCATTTTCTGGGTGAGCCTGGCCGGGTCCTGTTCCTTCAGCCAGCGATCATAAGCCTGATATGGTCTTCTCAATCCGGAGACTTCCGGAAGCATTTCGTCGAACGCTGCCAATCGCGTACTCCCCTCTGAAGCCATTTCACTGGCCCGGCTGGAGAAAATCAAGCGCAATCGATGATTTGGGCGGCGCTGGCGGCCGTCCTATGCAAATTGCCTACGATTAGGGCAGCGGGAGCGACGCCGGGTCAGTTCATGCCCGGTGAGCGGGCATCAAACGGCAAATCAGAACGCCCGGAAAGTGACGATGGTGAAGGTGTCCTTGATTCCAGGCAGGATCTGCACCCGTTCATTGATGAAGTGGCCGATGTCTTCCTCGTCGTCGACATAGAATTTTGCGAGCAGGTCGTAATTGCCGGCGGTCGAATAGATTTCGGAGGCGATCTCGGCATCGGCGAGCGCGCTGGCGACCTCATAGGCTTTGCCCAGATCGCACTTTATCTGCACGAAAAATGCCTTCATTTCCCGGTCCTGCCAGTCTTCGCGAATGAGCGGCCCTTGTGGCAGACTGGCGACGGGCTTTCAAGCATCAGGCTGCACGCGCCTTGGCGGCGCCGCTTGCCGCAACTTCGCGATCGGCATGCCACACCGGCCCAGGGACGCCACCAAGGACAGTTCGGGACCACCTCAGGTCAGGTCCTAGCGGAGGCATCCGTGCGGGCAAGAAATCTGCGAAACGGTGAAACCACGGCACGCCGGCCAGCGTATGTTAATTGTCTATCCACGCGAATTCTGGAGACAGGCCATGCGCCGCGTATTGTTCGCACTCGCTCTCGTTCCGATGGTTCTCGCATCCATGGCCTTCGCCGGTGACGCCGAGATCAAAGCGGCGCAAACAGTCATCGACAGCCAGCTCAAGGCCTTTCTCGCCGATGACGGCGCCACCGCCTACAGCTTCGCCGCGCCAAATGTGAAGCGGATCTTCCCGACCGTCGACACCTTCATGAACATGGTGACCAACGGCTATGCGCCGGTGCGCAGGCCGCAGAACTATTCCTTCGGCAAGGTGGAGCAGACCGGGCCGGCCTCGATCGTCCAGCAGGTGCTGATCGTCGGGCCCGACGGCAAGGACTATGAGGCGGTGTACACGCTCGAACAGCAGCCCGACGGCAGCTTTAAGATCACCGGCTGCAGCCTGCGCGCCGCGACTTCGGTGAGCACATAAAAGCGTTCATAGCGCCGGCAGATCGCCCCTCGCCCAGCATTCCGAAATCTCGGCAGCGCGCGTCTCGAAGGCTTTTGCCTCGATCGCGGCGCGGATGTCCTGCATCAGCTTCTGGTAGTAGGACAGGTTGTTCCAGGTGAGCAGCATTGCGCCGAGCGACTCCTGCGAGCGCACGAGATGATGGAGATAGGCGCGCGAATAGTCGCGCGCGGCCGGGCAGTCGCTTTCCTCGTCCAGCGGACGCGGATCGTCGGCATGGCGGGCGTTGCGCAGGTTGATCTTGCCGCGGCGCGTATAGGCCAGACCATGGCGGCCGGCGCGCGTCGGCATCACGCAGTCGAACATGTCGATGCCGCATGCCACGGATTTCAAGATGTCGTCCGGGGTGCCGACACCCATCAGGTAGCGCGGCCTGTCGGCCGGCAGTTCCGGGCAGGTTATGTCCAGCATCTCCAGCATCACCGCCTGCGGCTCGCCGACCGCCAGCCCACCGACGGCATAGCCTTTGAGGTCCATCGCCGCCAGCGCCTGCGCCGAACGCACGCGCATCACAGCACTGTCGCCGCCCTGCACGATGCCGAACATCGCCTTGCCCGGCTGATCGCCGAACGCCGCCTTGCAGCGTTCGGCCCAGCGCAGCGACAGTTCCATGGCGCGCTCGATTTCCTTCGGCTTGGCGGGAAGCGCCGTACACTCGTCGAGCTGCATCTGGATATCGGAATCGAGCAGCCCCTGGATTTCGATCGACCGCTCCGGCGACATCTCGTAGCGCGCACCGTCGATATGCGAGCGGAAGGTGACGCCCGTTTCGCTAAGCTTCCTCAGCTTCGACAACGACATTACCTGGAAGCCGCCGCTATCGGTCAGGATCGGGTGCGGCCAGCGCGCGAATTCATGCAGGCCGCCGAGCTTCGCCACACGCTCGGCGCCTGGCCTGAGCATCAAATGATAGGTGTTGCCGAGGATGATGTCGGCGCCGACGCCGCGCACCTGATCCATATACATGGCCTTGACGGTGCCGCCGGTGCCGACCGGCATGAAGGCCGGCGTGCGGATCTCGCCGCGCGGCATGCTGATGAGGCCGCGCCTCGCATTACCGTCGGTGGCGAGCAGCTTGAAAGAGAAAGTCTCAGCCATCGAATTCCTTGTCGTGCACCGGGGCGCCGGGTGCCTGCTCGTCGAGCGACTGCCGGTAGCGGATGCAGCCGCGCATGAATTTCGGCCACGGCGGCACGGCGATCGCCGGCTCGGTCTTCTCCGGCAGCAGGTCCCAGAGGTCGGGATGATGCCAGCAGAGATCATGGCCGGTCGCATCGCGATGCGCGCGGATACCGGCGCGCAGCTTTGTCACTTCCGCGATGAGCGCCTCGCGGTCCATTCTCTCTAGATCATCGTCCATCGCTCGTCTCCGCTCGGTAAAGCAGGCTGGAGTCCCCGTAGGAGTAGAACCTGTAGCGGCTCTCGATGGCATGCGCATAGGCCGAACGCATCGCGTCCAGTCCGCTGAAGGCCGAGACCAGCATGAACAGCGTCGAGCGCGGCAGGTGGAAATTGGTCATCAGCATGTCAGCTGTCTTGAAGCGGTAGCCGGGGGTGATGAAGATATCGGTCGGCCCGGACCAGGCCTCGATCCTGCCGTCCTCACGCGCGGCACTTTCCAGAAGGCGCAGCGAGGTCGTGCCGACGGAGACAAGCCGCCCTCCCCGCGCCCTTGCAGCGTTGAGCGCGTCTGCCGTTTCTTGGCTCACCAAGCCCGTTTCCGCGTGCATCTTATGGTCGGCGGTGTCGTCGGCCTTAACCGGCAAAAAAGTGCCGGCGCCGACATGCAGCGTGACGAAACGCCGCTCGATGCCCTTGGCTTCGAGCGCTGCAAACAACTCCGGCGTGAAATGCAGGCCGGCGGTGGGGGCCGCGACCGCGCCCTCTTCCCTGGCATAGATGGTCTGGTAGTCGCTGCGGTCGCGCTCGTCGTCATCTCGCTTCGAGGCGATGTATGGCGGCAATGGGATATGGCCTACGGCGTGCATTGCCTCGTCGAGAAAGACGCCCGAGAGGTCGAAGCCGAGCAACACCTCGCCCGCCTCGCCTTTCTCGATCACCGTCGCGTCGAGCTGGCCGAGAAAGCAGGAATTCTGGTCGTGGCCGAAATGAATGCGGTCGCCGACGGCGATGCGCTTGCCGGGCCGCATGAAGGCCCGCCAGCGGTCCGGCGCGAGCCGCATATGCAGCGTGGCCTCGACCTGCGCCATCGCTTCGCCACGCTTGCGGATGCCTTTCAGCTGGGCCGGAATGACCTTGGTATCGTTGAATACCAGCACGTCGCCTTCTCTCAGCAGCGACGGCAGATCGCTGACGGTGCGGTCGCGCAGCGTTTCGCCCGGTTTGACCACCAATAGCTTGGCGCTGTCACGCGGATCCGCCGGGCGCAGCGCAATGCGCTCCTCCGGCAACTCGAAGTCGAAAAGATCGACGCGCATCAGTAGAGCCGGATGAGCAGCGCTCCAACGAGCAGCAACACGGCGCCGGCCACGCGGCCAAGCGAGACCTCGCGCACGGCAACACCAAGGAAGCCTGCACGGTCGACCAGCATGCCGGCGATCAGTTGGCCGGCGACCAGGAAGGCCATCAGCGCCGCCGCGCCGATGCGCGGCGTGAGAATGGTGGAGAGCGTGACGTAGAATCCGCCGAGCATGCCGCCGGCGACGAACAGCCAGGGTGCCGGCGCCTTCCAGTCGAGCGAGAGGCCCTGCAGCTTCACCACGGCGACCGCGATGATACCGAGAACGACGGCGCCCGACAGGAACGAGAAAGCGGCGGCCGCGACCGGAAGGCCGAGGCCGCGCGCCAATTGCGAGTTGATCGGCGCCTGGATGGCGATGAAGGCGCCGGACAGGATGCCGAGCAGGGACCAGACTGCGCCCATCATCGTTCTATGCCTTACTTGACGTCGGCCGCGACCTTCAGCGACACGATCTTGTCGGGATCCTGCACCGGCTCGCCGCGCTTGATCTTGTCGACATTCTCCATGCCTTCGATGACCTGGCCCCAGACCGTGTACTGGCGATTGAGGAAGGAGGCATCGTCGAAGCAGATGAAGAACTGCGAGTTCGCCGAGTTCGGGTTCTGCGCCCGCGCCATCGAGCAGGTGCCGCGGCCGTGATTGGCGTTGGAGAATTCGGCCTTGAGGTCCGGCTTGTCGGAGCCGCCCATGCCGGCGCGCGACGGGGCGAAGGTCGGCTTCGAGGAGTTGCCGAACTTGACGTCGCCGGTCTGCGCCATGAAGCCGTCGATGACACGGTGGAACACCACGCCGTCATAGGCGCCCTCGCGCGCCAGTTCCTTGATGCGCGCGACGTGACCGGGCGCAAGGTCCGGATACATTTCGATGACGACCTCGCCCTTGGTCGTTTCCATGATGAGCGCGTTCTCGCGGTCCTTGATCTCAGCCATTGTCAGAAAATCCTTTTTGAAAATCGAGCAGTTACTTGTTGTCGGCAGCGATGCGGACTTTGATCATGCGGTCCGGGTCCTTGACCGTGCCGTTGTCCGCCTCATCGCCCTTCTTGATCTTGTCCACCAGATCCATGCCGCTCTCCACCTTGCCGACAATGGTGTACTGCCCGTCGAGGTTCGGCGCGGGCGCGAACATGATGAAGAACTGGGAATTGGCCGAGTTCGGGTCCTGTGAGCGGGCCATGCCGACCACGCCGCGGGTGAATTGCTCGGTCTGCGAGAACTCGGCAGGCAGATCGGGAAGGTCGGATCCGCCCGTGCCGACAGCCTCGGGATTGAAACCCTTCTTCATGTTGCCGAACTTGACGTCGCCGGTCTGGGCCATGAAGCCGTCGATGACGCGATGGAAGGCGACATTGTCATAGGCGCCCTCGCGCACCAGCTTCTTGATCTGCGCCACATGCTTCGGCGCCAGATCGGAACGCAGCGCGACGGTCACGTCACCGTCCTTCAGCGTGATGATCATGGTGTTTTCCTTGTCGGCTGCCGAGGCCGGCAAGGACGCCGCCAAAACGCCGGCAAGCACGACAAGCAACGAAGCAAGCTTTTTCAGCTGCATGAGGTTCTCCGAAAGTCTTTGTTTGGGTGCATCTCGTTGCCCCAAAACCGGGATCCACCTTTGGGCGACATGCACTATTTCGCGAATTTGGCAGTGAGGGCGCCTGCGACCGCCGCCGGCACGAACGGGCGGATGTCGCCGCCCATCGACGCAATCTGGCGGACAAGTGTGGCGGTAATGGTGCGCACAGACGGGCTGGCCGGCAGGAAAACCGTCTGCAGCTCCGGCGCCATGGTCTCGTTCATGCCCGCCATCTGCATCTCATAGTCGAGATCGGTGCCGTCGCGCAGGCCGCGGATGATGATCGAGGCGCCATGCTTCCTGGCGGCGTCGATGACCAGCCCATCGAAGGAGACGACCTTGATGCGGTCGCTGTCGCGGCCGAATTCCGCCTTGGTCGCGGCCTCGATCAGCTTCACGCGTTCCTCGAAGGAAAACAGCGGCGTCTTGCCGGGATGAATGCCGATTGCAGCGTAGACGGTGTCGGCCACTGCAAGCGAAGCCTTCAACACGTCGAGGTGACCATTGGTCAGCGGGTCGAAGGAGCCGGCGTAAAGGGCGGTGCGTTCGGTCATGGCAGGCTTCTAGCGAGCCTCTCCGACAAAGGCAAATCCCATTGCTGCGCCCGGTCGTGAACCTTTTCACGGACGTCAACGACAGACGAATGCGACAATCACGAACGCTTCACGCAGCATTCACCAGCTTGCCGCTTCAGGAGATGAAACCAAAGCACCATCTTTATCGTTGTGATCGCAGGAGAACACGCAAATGCTGATCTACATGCTTGCCACTGCAATGACCATCGTGATGCTGATCGCCACCGCATTCGGGTTGCACCAGGAAGCGGCGCGGGTGCGCATCAAGACCAACACCAAGCGGCTCGATGGCTTCGTAGGCCGCAACCTGTACCACCGCCGCTGACTTCCAGCCATGATCGCACCGGCCCAAGGGCCGGTGGCGCGCAGTAAGGCTATTCGGGATTTCCCTCGCCCGAATCTTCTGCAGTGTCGGCTTCACCCGAAGGCGCTTCCTCGGCTTCCTCGTCCGACTGCGGCTCCGAAATCCGCTCGACCGACACCACCTTCTCACCTTCGGCGGTGTTGAAGATGGTCACCCCCTTGGTGGCACGGCTGGCGAAGCGGATGCCATCGATGGGCACGCGGATGACGGTCCCGCCATCCGATACCAGCATGATCTGATCGTCGTTGCCGACCGGGAAGGTCGCGACCAGCCGGCCGATCTCGGCCACTTTCGAGACATCCGTGGCGCGGATGCCCTTGCCGCCGCGACCCGTCAGGCGGAAATCATAGGACGAGGAACGCTTGCCGTAGCCGTATTCGGTCACCGTCAGCACAAGCTGCTCGTGCATCTTGAGGAATTCGTAGCGCTCGTCGGAAAGCTCGGCTTCCTCGCCGATCTCCTCATTGGTCAGCGCGATCTCTTCCTCCTCGGCTGCAGCGCCGGCGGCAAGCCGACGCTCGGATGCCGCACGCTTGAGATAGGCCGCGCGCTCAGCCGGTGAAGCATCGACATGTTCGATCACCGACATCGAGATCACGCGGTCGGTTTCGGCCATGGCGATGCCGCGCACGCCGACGGAATTGCGGCTCTGGAAGACGCGCACATCGGAGACCGAGAAGCGGATGCACTGGCCGGAATTCGCCGTCAGCAGCACGTCGTCACTGTCCGTGCAGGTCTCGACGCCGAGGATCTCGTCGCCTTCTTCCTCCAGCTTCATAGCGATCTTGCCGTTGCGGTTGACCTGGACGAAGTCGGACAGTTTGTTGCGTCGCACGGTGCCGCGCGTGGTTGCGAACATCACGTCGAGCTCGCCCCAGCTCGTCTCGTCCTCCGGCAGCGGCATGATGGTGGTGATGCGCTCGCCCTGCTCGAGCGGCAGCATGTTGATCAGCGCCTTGCCGCGCGACTGTGGGTTGCCGACCGGCAGGCGCCAGACCTTTTCCTTGTAGACGATGCCGCGCGAGGAGAAGAACAGCACCGGCGTATGCGTGTTGGCGACGAATAGCCGGGTGACGAAATCCTCTTCCTTGGTCGACATGCCGGAGCGGCCCTTGCCGCCGCGACGCTGCGCCCGGTAGAGCGACAGCGGCACGCGCTTGATGTAGCCGGAATGGCTGACCGTGACGACCATGTCCTCGCGCTGGATCAGGTCTTCGTCTTCCATGTCCGCCCCGCCCTCGGCGAGTTCCGTGCGGCGCGGCGTGCCGAACTCGTCGCGGACGGCGATCAGCTCATCCTTGACGATCTGCTGGATGCGCGCGCGAGAAGACAAGATGTCAAGGTAATCAAGGATTTCAGCGCCGATCTTGTTCAACTCGTCGGCGATCTCGTCGCGGCCGAGCGCGGTCAGGCGCTGCAGGCGCAGGTCGAGGATGGCGCGGGCCTGCTCCTCGGATAGATTGTAGGTGCCGTCCTCGTTGATGCGGTGGCGCGGATCATCGATCAGCTGGATCAGCGGAGCGACGTCGTGCGATGGCCAGCGCCGTTCCATCAACTGCTCGCGCGCCGTCTGCGGATCTGGCGCGGTGCGGATCAGCTTGATCACCTCATCGATGTTGGCGACGGCGATGGCGAGACCGACCAGCACATGGGCGCGCTCGCGCGCCTTGCGCAGAAGATATTTCGTGCGCCGGCTGATAACCTCCTCGCGGAAGCCGACAAAGGCCTTCAGCATGTCGATCAGCGTCAGCACTTCCGGCTTGCCGCCGTTCAGCGCGACCATATTGGCGCCGAACGAGGTCTGCAGCGGCGTGAAGCGGTAAAGCTGGTTCAAAATGACGTCGGCGACGGCCTCGCGCTTGAGCTCGACGACGACACGGTAGCCCTGGCGGTCGCTCTCGTCGCGGATGTCGGAGATGCCCTCGATGCGCTTTTCGCGCACGAGTTCGGCCATCTTCTCGATCATCGCCGCCTTGTTCACCTGATAGGGAATCTCGGTGATGATGATCGATTCACGGTCGTTGCCGCGCGCCTCGATGTTGACGCGGCCGCGCATGACGATCGAGCCGCGGCCCGTCGAATAGGCATTGTAGATGCCGGAGCGGCCAAGCACGATGCCGCCGGTCGGGAAATCCGGACCGGGCACGATCTCCATCAGCGCAGGCAGGTCGATCGCCGGATTGTCGATGATGGCGATGGCGCCGTTGCAGACTTCGGCCAGATTGTGCGGCGGGATGTTGGTGGCCATGCCGACAGCGATGCCGCCCGAGCCGTTGACGAGCAGGTTCGGGAAGCGGGCCGGCAGCACCTTGGGCTCGGTGGCGGAGGCGTCGTAAGTGTCCTGGAAATCGACGGTTTCCTTGTCAATGTCCTCCAGCAGCTCATGCGCAACCTTGGTCAGCCGGGACTCGGTGTAGCGCATCGCCGCCGGTGGGTCGCCGTCGATCGAGCCGAAATTGCCCTGACCGTCGATCAGGGGCACGCGCAGCGACCAATCCTGGGCCATGCGCACCAGCGCGTCATAGATCGAGGCATCGCCATGCGGATGGTATTTACCCATCACGTCGGCGACCGGGCGCGCCGACTTCACATATTTGCGGTTCCAGTGGTAGCCGCTCTCATGCGAGGCATAGAGGATGCGGCGGTGCACCGGCTTCAGGCCGTCGCGCACGTCGGGCAGCGCCCGACTGACGATCACGCTCATGGCGTAATCGAGATAGGAGCGCTGCATCTCCTCGATGATCGAAATCGGCTCGATGCCGGTGGGGCCGCCCTCCGGCCCGCGCGGTGTCTTCTGGTCGGTCAAATCAGGTCACAATCCAGTCGGGAATCACTCGCCGCTTATATAGGAAGCCGGGCTGAAACTCCAATGGCTACGACACTTTTCCAAAGACAATTTCGGCGGCAATTTCAAATGGATACCGCTGATTGCGACGATATGGCCGAAGCCACACTTTGAGCTCGCAGGCCAAGTCGATCTCGAACGGCCTTGGCTAATGCCCGCGTCCGCCCGCCCGTTTGCAGCGGTAGGCGCCGGGCGCTTCTCCCATCTCGCGCCGGAACCTCCGGTTGAAGGTCGAAAGGTCGTTGAAGCCGGCATCGAAAGCAATTGTCGAGATCGCTTCGTTCGACGCGCACAGCCGCACCGCGGCCCGATGCAGCCTGGTCCTCAACAGGAACTGATAGGGCGTCATGCCGGCGACATGACGGAACGTGCGCAGGAAATGATACGGGCTGGTCGCCGTGCCGTCGGCGAGTTCGGTCAGCGAAAGCGGGCGATCGGCGTTGAGCTCGATCAAACGCACCGCCTCGGCTACGCGTTTCTGGTCGCGGGGGCTGGGTGTCCGGGCAACCTCGGACGAATTGGCCGCAGCCCCGACCACCGCGCAGGCAATGCGCAGACCGAGTTCCTCGAACGCCTCGCCGTCGCCCGTTTGCTGCGCCGCCTCCGCTTGCGCCAGCAACGGCGCCAGCACCGGCAAGGGCGGCAGGCGTGGGTCGGCAAAGCCGAGCCGGCTTGCGCCCGGCACATCGGCGACGACGCGCTCCATATAGGCCGGCGAAAAATGGAAGGAGAGGCAGCGGTCGCCCGCGCCGTGCTCGTGGCCGCACTCGTAGCAGGCGCCCGGATTGCCGAGCAGGATGGCGCCTGGAGCAAGCATTGCCGTGCCCTGGCGCGTCCGGTAGCGGAACGTGCCCCTGGTCACGGCGGCGACGCAGAAACCGCGATGCTGTTCTTCAAACGGGCGGTCGCCGGCGCGAGCCGTGCAGATCACGTCGGATACCTGCCAGCCATGCCCTGAGGCCAGGTTTTTCTCAGTCGTCGCCATCGCCGAAAAATAGCAATTTTTCCCAAGCCCAGAACCCCGCCATGCCCCTATTGCTCCGCCTCTCCTGACAAACGAGGCAGCAACCATGACCGATCCCTTTGCCGAAGCCCTGCACAGCGACGCTCCCAATCCGGATCTCGCCGAAAAGCTGAAACTCTACGGCCGTTTCATCGGCGCCTGGACGTTCGACGCCACGCGCACGCTGGAGGACGGCACCAGGCTAACCGGGCGCGGCGAGGTGCATTTCGGCTGGGTTCTGGAGGGCAAGGCGGTCCAGGACGTCTGGATCCTGCCGGCGCGGAATGCCGGGGTGCAAGCCTCTCTCGGGCCATGGACCTTCTACGGCATGACGTTGCGCGTCTACGACCCCGGTGCGGACGCCTGGCATATCTTCTGGAGCGATCCGCGCAACCAGTATTACAGCCGCCAGCTCGGCCGCGCCGAAGGCGACACGATCGTGCAGATCGGCGCCGACGGCACCGGCTCCTCGGTGCGCTGGAGCTTTTCGCACATCACCGAGAACGCCTTCCGCTGGCTTGGCGAGCGTTCGCATGACGGCGGCAAAACCTGGCGCATGGAGGTCGAGTTCCTGGCGCGGCGCTCGACTCCAGCCTGACCGATCAACCACCTGTAATCATGGAGAAAACGATGCTTGACCATATCTCGATCGGCGTCCGCGACTGCGACGCCTCGAAACGGTTCTACGACGCCGCTTTGGAGCCCCTCGGCTACTCGTGCCTCAGCCAGTCACCCGGCTCGCTCGGCTACGGCGCCAAGACCGTAGAACTCTGGGTCAACGAGGCCGGCCGGCCGGTCCCGGCCGACGCGCACTCCGGCCTGCATTTCTGCTTTGCCGCACCGACACGCGCCGGCGTCGACGCTTTCCATGCGGCGGCCTTGCTTGCGGGTGGCAAGGACAATGGCCGGCCCGGCCTGCGCGCCGCCTATGGCGACAACTACTATGCCGCCTTCGTAATCGACCCCGACGGCTACCGGCTCGAGGCTTATTGCAGCAAAGCTGAATAGCCGGCTGAAATCCTCCCGTCCTGTTCCCACCGCTCCCGCTTTGCTCTACGAATGCAGGGCTTGGGCTTCGCCAGGCGGGAGGGGACCAGCGATGCCGAGCTTCGACACCCTGTTCAACGCCTTCGTCACCATCCTGGTGACCATCGATCCGCCCGGGCTGGCACCGCTCTTCCTCGCCGTCACGCGTGGCATGAACCGGGACGAGCGCCAGCAGGTCTCGGTGCGAGCTTCGGTGATCGGCTTTCTGGTGATGGCGTTGTTCGCCGTAGCCGGCGCGTCGATCCTGTCGGTGTTCGGCATCACGCTGCCGGCCTTCCGCGTCGCCGGCGGCTTCCTGCTTTTCTTCATCGCCTTCGAAATGGTGTTCGAGCGCCGTCAGGACCGCAAGGAGAAGATCGGCGACGTCGCCATCACCAAGGACATGATCCACAACATCGCCGCCTTTCCGCTGGCGATCCCGCTGATCGCCGGTCCCGGCGCGATATCGGCGACAGTGCTGCTGTCAGGACACTTCGAGGGCTTTGCCGCGCAAGCGGCGCTGGTCGGCATCATCGCGATCTGTCTTGTGCTCACCTTTCTGGTGTTCGTGCTGGCAGAGCGCATCGACCGCATCCTCGGCCAGACTGGCCGCTCGATCCTGACGAGGCTGCTCGGCGTCATCCTGGCGGCGCTTGCGGTGCAGTTCGTCGCCGACGGCGTCAGGGCGCTGATGGCTGCCTGAGCAGCATCCCTACTGCCTTATTTCACTGCTGTATCGACCACCTCGAAATCATGCGTGACGGCCGCCGTCTTGGCCATCATGGCGGTGGCCGAGCAGTATTTCTCGATCGACAGGTCGATCGCCCTTTTCACCTTGTCGCGCGACAGCGCGCGACCCTTGACGATGAAATGCATGTGGATGCGGGTGAAGACGCGCGGTTCCGTCTCGGCACGATCCGCGTCCAGCTCGACCACGCAGTCCTCGACCGCCTCGCGACCTTTTTCGAGGATATGGACCACGTCGTAGGCCGAGCAGCCGCCGGTGCCGATCAGCACCAGCTCCATTGGGCTCGGCCCTGGCGTCCGGCCTTCCGGCCCATGCGCCGTGCCCAGCACGACTTTGTGACCGCTGCCGGACTCGCCGACAAAGGTGCGTTCCTCAACCCATTTGACGCGTGCTTTCACGATGATCTTCCTTAGACGCTGCTTTGCAAGCGGACTATCGCCGCAACTATCAACTATAGGCAATTCCCGACGGAAAACCGCGACGCACTTTCGCTGGAAATTGTTTATTGGCCGAATACGACCGTGTGCATGATGCGGCCGGGCACCAACGTGAAGATGCCGGCGCCGATCAGCGCAAATAGGTAGAGCTTGATCATGGCGCTGCGATGCGCGGCCACTTTATGGGTGTGCGCATACCAGACCGCCAGCGGGGCGGTGACAACCACCAGGATCGACAGGATGTGGATCGGGCTGAACGGCCCGATCAGGCGTATCTGCTGGATCCAGAAGCTCGAGACGGCGACGACCAGCATCAGCGCGGCCCAGGCATAGCCCAAGACGCGGTGGCGTGTCGTGCCTTTCGGCAATGCCAGTTGCGCCCCGCCTATCGCCAGCGCGGCGAAGGCGGCGAACGCGTGCCATGGAATGGGAGGAGGCGCTGTCAGCAACGGTCCGAGCGACATCGCGCCTTCCCCTCAAACGACGATTGCGAGACCTTCAGAACGGAATCTCGTCATCCAGCTCGCGCGACGAACCACCGCCACCGCCCCTGGAACCGCCACCGCCGCCACGGCTGAAGCCTTCGTTCGGGCCCGACTGGCCGAAATCGGAACCCCGGCTGTTGCCGCCGCCGGCATAACTGCCGACCTGGCCGCCGCCTTCGCCGCGCGCGTCGAGCATCTGCAGCTCGCCACGGAATTTCTGCAGTACGACCTCGGTCGTGTAGCGATCGTTGCCGGTCTGGTCCTGCCATTTGCGCGTCTGCAGCTGGCCCTCGACATAGACCTTCATGCCCTTCTTCAAATACTGCTCCGCCACCTTGGCGAGCTGGTCGTTGAAGATGACGACATTGTGCCACTCCGTCTTTTCCTTGCGCTCCCCGGAATTCTTGTCGCGCCAGCTTTCCGACGTGGCGATGCGGATGTTGACGACCGGGTCGCCCGAATTCAGGCGGCGGATTTCAGGGTCCGCCCCGAGATTGCCGACCAGAATGACCTTGTTGACGCTACCCGCCATCGTACTTCTCCGCGCTCATCCGAAACAAATTTTAAGTCGCTCACCTTACAGCCTGCGGTTCGCCCATGCCCGCGAAGGCTGGCTTTTCCCACAAGGTTTTTGTTCTCTTTTCGTTCTAGTCTTGACCGCTGTTTCTGTCAAGGAATGTCAGCAACAGGTAGTATTCCTGAGCAGGAAACAAAGGGGACATCGGAATGAACGTTGTTTCGCATGAGGATCAGCCGCGCGAAACGTGGCGCGCCGGGGTCGAAACCCGCATGCATGTTGCCGCCGCCAATGGCGCGGCGGGCCTTTGCATATTCGAGCAGTGGGTCGGACCGGGTTCCGGCGCACCAACGCATGCGCATAAAGTCGAGGAAGTACTGACGGTGATTGCCGGCGAAGCCGAAATGTGGGTCGACGACCGACGGGCCGTGCTTGCCGCCGGGCAGTCCCTGATCATCCCCGCGCACCGCAAGCATGGCTTTCGAAACGTGGCTTCCGGCACGCTTCACATCCATGCCGTGCTCGCATCGCCAATCTTCGAGGCAAGCTTCGACGGAGCGGCGGAGCCGGTGAGACGCTGGACGGCCTAAAACGGCGCTTGCCAAACCAATAAGTATCGACTTATGCTTTGCGCATGATCGAAGCAGAGATTTTCCGGGCCCTGGCCGATCCGACACGCCGCGCCGTCTACGAGCGGCTCGCGGCCGGCGAATTGACGGTGTCCGAGCTGCGCGCCGGCGTGAGCGTGTCGCAGCCGGCCGTCTCGCAGCATCTTGCCGTGCTGCGCGGCGCCGGACTGGTGATCGAGAGGCGCGCCGGTCGCAACGCCTATTACCGCGCCGACCCTCAAGGGCTCGATCCCTTGCTCGGCTGGATCGAACGCTACCGCGCCTTCTGGCCGGAGCGCATCGAGCGTTTGAAGCGGGTTCTAAAGGAAATGGACCAATGACGACTACCAAACACCCGGCAGCGGCCAACGCGCCGCTCAGCTTCGAATGCGAGCTTCCCGATCCGCCGGAAAAAGTCTGGCGGGCGCTCACCGAGCCGGAACTGCTCGCCGCCTGGCTGATGCCCAACGACATCAAGCCAGCGATCGGCGAGCGCTTTGCCTTTGCCGGACCAAACGCGCCGATCGAGTGCGAAGTGCTCGAGGCCGAGCCCGGCAAGCTGCTGCGCTATTCCTGGCGCGAGCGACCGGGCGTGGACGCTGCCGACCGGCTACCGGCATTCGACGGTCCCATCTTCGACAGCATTGTCACCTTCACGCTCGCGCGCACGGTTTCCGGCGGCACGCATCTCAGCATCGTCCATGATGGTTTCGCGACGGTCGCGCAACCTGTCGTCGCCGTTTCCGGCGCCGGCTGCGGGATTTCGCTCCACGCGCGCAAGAGCCCAGCTGCCGCCAACGCGCCAAGCATGATGCTGCGCGCGGCTTGACTAAAGGACCGAGGAGATCTGCGATGAGCGCCTTTGCCAATCTCGTGCCGATGGTGATCGAGCAGTCGAGCCGCGGCGAACGCGCCTTCGACATTTTCTCGCGGCTGCTGCGCGAACGCATCGTTTTCATCAACGGTGAGATCAATGACGGCGTGTCGGCGCTGGTCTGCGCGCAACTCCTGTCGCTGGAATCGGACCATCCCGACAAGGAGATATCGATCTACATCAACTCGCCGGGCGGCGTGGTGACCAGCGGCTTCGCCATCTACGACACTATGCAGTACATCTCCTGCCCGGTGTCGACGGTGTGCATGGGCTTTGCCGCCTCGATGGGTTCATTCCTGTTGATGGCAGGCTCGCCCGGTCGGCGCATCGCGCTGCCCAACACCAGGATCGTGCTGCATCAGCCGCTCGGCGGCTTCCAGGGCCAGGCCTCCGATATCCAGCGCCATGCCGAGGACATCCTGCGCACCAAGCGCCACATGACGGAGCTTTACGCCAAGCATTGCGGCCGGAGCTATGACGAGGTCGAGCGCACGCTCGACCGCGACTATTTCATGACCGCCGAGGAAGCAAAGGCGTGGGGCCTCGTCGACCATGTCTACGATACGCGCAAGAAGGCGGCCTGACCGCGCGGCAAATTGATTGCCGCGCGGCTGGCCTCGCCGCCGGCGCGCCTCTATAGTTCGCGCATGATCCGAGCGCGTTCCTTGACGAATCTGGGTATTGCCGTTGTCGCAGTCGCCGGCGTGCTTGCGGTCGGCACCGCCGCTTTTGCCGACGACAATTCGACACAAAAACTGCCCGGCGTGAGCAGCGACTACCGTATCGCCAAGCCCGCGCCGCAGCCCGAGCCTGACGACGCACTGCCAGCCGGCAGCAACGGCACGTTCAAGATCGGCGACACCGATGTCAGGATTTCGGGCAGCATAACCATCGACATGGCAACGGGCGGCATCAGGCCTCCCAACCACTGAAGCTTACCCCGCATTGCGGACGCCGGCGACGGACCTCCGACTCGCAAAATGCAAGCCCCGCCACTGCTTCCGCAGGTGGACGGGGCTTTCATGGATCTGAAACCCAATTTTAGCCGGGAGTGGACTGCCGGCGTTCTGTTTCGGATGCAACGCGGCTTTCAGCCGACGATCCGACTATGGTCTCTGATTGTAGGAATCGGCAGGTCACGTTTTTCGGGTGGCGCTCACGCCTACCCTGGCACTATGCCCGCCGCGGCTCCATCGCTTCGTGGAGCCTCAAGGGACTGTCCGGTGGCGTCATGCTCCGCTCCTGGTCCGTTGTGGCAATGTCGTCCGAAGCGCAAATCGCTGAAGCCTGCGGCGTCTCGCAGGCCACCTCTGGGTGACGAGGCCATCGACAGACGGCCGGCTTCGTTGACGCCTTTGAGACTGCCCCCATGGGTCCGAGACGTCAACCGTTGAAGAGCCGGTTACAGAAAAATGTGATCGCTTGGAGGTTACGTCCAGGTAAGTCGAATGCCTTCGACTGATCGGTCGCGACGGTTTTTGCAGCCGCTGTTTCCACAGCGCTTTGTCAGGAGGGTGTTCGGCCTTTGTTCTTTCCGCTTGCCCGCTCGCGCGAAAGGCGGTTAAACGCTTTGGTCGAGATTGTGGCGTCTCTCGACGCGGCGACGAGATTACCTACATAGGGGATGGCCGGGACAAACCCGCCAATCCAGCAAATTCCAGACCTGAGGCGGCGACCGGCGATGGCCGACCAAAAATATCTTTCCATTCGCGGCGCGCGCGAACACAATCTCAAGAATGTCGATCTCGACCTGCCGCGCGACAGCCTGATCGTCATGACCGGCCTGTCGGGGTCCGGCAAGTCATCGCTTGCCTTCGACACCATCTATGCCGAGGGTCAGCGTCGCTATGTCGAAAGCCTTTCGGCCTATGCCCGCCAGTTCCTGGAAATGATGCAGAAGCCGGACGTCGACCAGATCGACGGCTTGTCTCCCGCCATCTCGATCGAGCAGAAGACGACATCGCGCAACCCGCGCTCGACAGTCGGCACCGTCACCGAAATCTACGACTATATGCGCCTGCTCTTCGCCCGCGTCGGCATTCCCTATTCGCCGGCCACCGGCCTGCCGATCGAAAGCCAGACGGTCAGCCAGATGGTTGACCGCGTGCTGGCGCTGGACGAGGGCACGCGTCTCTACCTGCTGGCGCCGATCGTGCGCGGCCGCAAGGGCGAATACCGCAAGGAACTTCTGGAGCTGCAGAAGAAGGGTTTCCAGCGCGTCAAGGTTGACGGCGTCTTCTACGAGATCGCCGACGTGCCGGCGCTGGACAAGAAATACAAGCACGACATCGACGTGGTCGTCGACCGCATCGTCGTTCGCGGCGATCTGGCGACGCGGCTTGCGGATTCGATGGAGACGGCGCTGAAGCTCGCCGACGGTCTTGCCGTGGCCGAGTTCGCCGACAAGCCGCTCGACGCCAGCCAGACGGGCGAGGACTCGGTCAACAAGTCGAAGAACGAGACGCATGAGCGCATCATGTTCTCGGAAAAATTCGCCTGCCCGGTGTCCGGCTTCACCATTCCCGAGATCGAGCCCAGGCTGTTCTCCTTCAACAATCCGTTCGGCGCCTGCCCGACCTGCGACGGCCTCGGCAGCCA
The DNA here is from genome assembly GCF_002294985.1 of Mesorhizobium sp. WSM3862. Taxonomy (GTDB): domain Bacteria; phylum Pseudomonadota; class Alphaproteobacteria; order Rhizobiales; family Rhizobiaceae; genus Mesorhizobium. The sequence continues at coordinate 287,867 of NZ_NSGE01000001.1, forward strand.
GCGCGCCATCGACGCCAACCTCATTGTGCCGGACGAGAATGTCTCGCTGCGCGACGGCGCCATCAGCCCGTGGGCGAAATCGACCTCGCCCTATTACGCGCAGACGCTTGAGGCCTTGGGCAAGGCCTATGGCTTCAAGCTCGGCGACAAGTTCAAGGATCTGAGCGCCGAGGCGCAGCAGGCGGTGCTGCACGGCACGGGCGAGCGCGAGATCACCTTCCAGTATGACGACGGCCTGCGCTCCTACAAAACGACCAAGACTTTCGAGGGCGTCATCCCCAACCTCGACCGGCGCTGGAAGGAAACGGAATCGGCCTGGATGCGCGAGGAGATCGAGCGCTTCATGTCGGCCACCCCCTGCCCCGCCTGCAACGGCTACCGGCTGAAGCCGGAAGCGCTCTCGGTCAAGATCGCCGGCAGGCACATCGGCGAGGTCACGGAGCTGTCGATCCGCAAGGCCGACCGGTGGTTCACCGATCTGCCGGCGCAGCTCAACGAGAAGCAGAATGAGATCGCCGTCCGGGTGCTGAAGGAAATCCGCGAGCGCCTGCGTTTCTTGAACGATGTCGGCCTCGACTATCTGACGTTGTCGCGCAATTCCGGCACGCTGTCGGGCGGCGAGAGCCAGCGCATTCGTTTGGCTTCGCAGATCGGCTCCGGCTTGACGGGCGTGCTCTACGTGCTGGACGAGCCGTCTATCGGTCTGCACCAGCGCGACAATGCCCGCCTGCTCGATACGCTGAAGCACCTGCGCGACATCGGCAACACGGTGATCGTCGTCGAGCATGACGAGGACGCCATCCTGCATGCCGACTATGTCGTCGATATCGGCCCCGCCGCCGGCATCCATGGCGGTGAGATCATCGCGCAAGGCACGCCGCAGCAGATCATGGCGACGCCCGCCTCGATCACCGGCAAGTATTTGTCGGGCGAGCTCGAGGTCGCGACGCCGGCGGTGCGCCGCGAGGCGAAAAAGAACCGGCGTATCAAGGTCATCGGCGCGCGCGGCAACAATTTGAAGAACGTCACGGCGGAGATCCCGCTCGGCACTTTCACCTGCGTCACCGGCGTCTCCGGCGGCGGCAAGTCGACCTTCCTGATCGAGACGCTGTTCAAGGCGGCCTCACGCCGCATCATGGGCTCGCGCGAGCATCCGGCCGAGCATGATCGCATCGAAGGCCTGGAGTTCCTCGACAAGGTCATCGATATCGACCAGTCGCCGATCGGCCGCACGCCACGCTCCAACCCCGCCACTTATACCGGCGCCTTCACGCCGATCCGCGATTGGTTCGCCGGTCTGCCGGAGGCTAAGGCGCGCGGCTATCAGCCGGGCCGTTTCTCCTTCAACGTCAAGGGCGGCCGCTGCGAGGCGTGCCAAGGCGACGGCGTCATCAAGATCGAGATGCACTTCCTGCCCGACGTCTACGTCACCTGCGACGTCTGCCATGGCAAGCGCTACAACCGCGAGACGCTGGACGTGCTGTTCAAGGGCAAGTCGATCGCCGACGTGCTCGACATGACGGTGGAGGAAGGCGTCGAGTTCTTCTCGGCGGTGCCCGGCGTGCGCGACAAGCTCGAGACGCTGAAGCAGGTCGGGCTCGGCTACATCCATATCGGCCAGCAGGCGACGACGCTCTCAGGCGGCGAGGCGCAGCGCATCAAGCTGGCCAAGGAACTGTCGCGCAAGGCGACCGGGAAGACGCTCTACATCCTCGATGAGCCGACCACCGGCCTGCATTTCCACGACGTCGCCAAGCTTCTCGAAGTGCTGCATGAGCTGGTCGACCAGGGCAACACGGTGGTGGTGATCGAGCACAACCTCGAAGTCATCAAGACCGCCGACTGGGTGCTCGACCTCGGCCCCGAAGGCGGCGACGGCGGTGGCGAGCTGGTAGCCTCCGGCACGCCGGAAGCGATCGTGCGCGAAAAGCGCAGCTACACCGGCCAGTTCCTGAAGGAGCTTCTGGAGCGGCGCCCCGGGGGCAAGCGCGAAGCGGCCGAGTGAGCGAGTGGGCCGGCAAGCGTTTGGAACAGTCTCAAATGAAGATCAGGCAGGCGCTTACAGGTGATCTCCAAGCTGTCGTCGCGATAACCACGGACGCCTACGCCCCCTACACCGCCCTGTTCGGCGCCCCGCCGATCCCGGTGACCGAGGACTATGCGCCACGTATTACGCGCGGAGAGGTCTGGCTGCTGGAGGATGGTTCCGATCTGGCCGGGCTGCTTGTCCTCGAGCGGCACGACGATCATGCCATGATCTTCAGCGTTGCCGTTTCGCCGGCCTTCCAGGGCAGGAGACTCGGCATCGCGCTGCTCGACTTCGCCGACGAACAGGCGCGGTCATGGGGCGTGCCGGAGGTGCGCCTCTACACCAATTCGCGCATGGAGCGGAACATCGCGCTCTATTCGGCTTACGGCTATCGGGAAACGGGTCGCCGCGCCAACCCATACCGGCCAGGATGGATATTGGTCGACATGGCCAAGCCGGTCGACAAAGCAGCCTGAGCCGCATTCAAAACTCGGAGGAGGAAGACGATGAGCCAAGGAAAGATCCGCTCCGGCATGGGCGGCTGGACCTTCGAGCCCTGGGACACCTCCTTCTATCCGGACAAGCTCGCCAAGGCCAAGCAGTTGCACTATGCCAGCCGCCAGGTGCCGAGCATCGAGGTCAACGGCACCTATTATTCCAGCTTCAAGGAGCCGACCTTCGTCAAGTGGGCGAACGATACGCCGGACGGCTTCGTCTTTTCGCTCAAGGGCAACCGCTTCGTCACCAACCGCCGCGTGCTTGGCGAGGCCGGGGAATCGATAATGCGCTTCCTCGGCTCGGGCATTGTCGCGCTCGGCGACAAGCTGGGACCGATCCTGTGGCAGTTCGCGCCGACGAAGAAGTTCGACGCGGACGATCTCGAGGCCTTCCTGAAGCTGCTGCCCGACAAGCAGGACGGCGTGCCGCTGCGCCATGCGCTCGAAGTGCGGCATGACAGCTTCATTGTGCCGGAATTTCCGGCTCTGGCGCGCAAATACAATGCCGCCATCGTCTATGCCGACCACGCCAAATATCCGGCGATCGCCGACGTCACCGGCGATTTCGTCTATGCCCGCCTGCAAACCGGCAGCGACGACAATCCCGATTGCTACACGCCGAAAGGGCTCGACGAATGGGCGGGCCGCGTCAAGACCTGGGCGGAAGGCGGGCAGCCGGCCGACCTGCCGCGCGCCGATCCCAAGACCGACGCGCCGGTCAAGCCGCGCGACGTGTTCGCCTATTTCATAAGCGAGGGCAAAGTGCGCGCGCCATTCGGTGCCATGGCACTGATGAAGCGGGTCGCCGCCTAAACTGCCGCGGCTCTTTGTTGGAACGCCCGAAGTTTGCCCGGCGCGGAACGCCGTCGGCGGTTGGCTTGTCGGAACCTGCCGGCCATCTTGACCGTTCTGTCCCAGCCGATCGCAAGGTCGGCCGAGGGTTATCTCGCCGAAAGATCGGTACGGCGACCTCGCGAAACGCTCGCCACATCCCGCAGCGTCGGAAAGGAGCGAGGGAAGATGACCGTTATCCTTGGTGCGTTGCTTACCATCGCAGGCGTCGTCTACATGGCAGGCGCCACTTTGAGGCGCGGACGCCTGAGTGACCCGGCATCTACAGCGCCGGACCGTCCGGCGCCGAACCTGGCAACACCAGGCCCCACACTGGAGCCGCGGCGACGCGGACTCCGTTTCCTCGGCCTGTTTCAGAATTGGCCAGGTCTGGTGATGATGGCGGTCGGCATCATACTGCTGTTGTCGGTGTTCGTCATCTGACCTTACGGAATGTCGGAGTCTTCGCTCGCAGCCGCGTGCTCGACATCCACCGCAGCGCCTGAAGCTCAGAGCAATTCCGGAACGGTTGAAGTCTTGCTGCTCAAACCGTCAGTGGTGCCCGATCACTTCGTTATAGGCGTCGAGGTCGACGTAAAAAACCTTGGTTATTTCGCCGAGCAGATCATCCTCGTCGTAGCCCTGCGACATCAGGATGTTGATCGCCGTCATGATATCGACCCGCTCGGTCAGCCGCCGCTTCTGATAGTCCTCGACAAAACGTTCCATCGCCTTCCCCTGGCAAGCTTTTGTTGGACGCATCGACCGACAATCACTGCGGGGAAAGCTAGGCAGGCTTGCTTGCGCGGACCTTGCGGGCGGAGCCCGCGCCATCCCCCTTCATCTCGACTGATACGGAAAGAGCCCGACTCACCAAGGCCATGAAAAGACTAGCATGCGCTATTGGTCGCGCCAGAGCCGTCGAACACTTCGTCATCCTTCCGCGTAACGACTCGAACCGGAGCGAAGACCCAAGGATCCATTCCGTTACTTGGAAGCGTCATTAACGGTGCATAATCCGCAATGATCTAGGCGTCCGCACGAGGAATCTATTCTGCATCGCGAGACCGGCGACGGCGTGCGTAGCTTCGGCCGCTTCACCAGCGCCCGCCCGAGTGGCGAGCTGCCGCTGGTCACCGCACAGGTCGCCGCCGCGCCGCGAAGGCATCTGCCTCAGCACCGCAAACACCTCGAAGACATGCGAAGGAATGTTGCGGTCGCCGCGCCGAAGCGGCGCGAAGCCGGACTTCAGATTTTCGAGGACCGTGAGCAGCGGAGAAATCTCCCTGCCCTGCGGCACGATGCGATGCCCGACCGGGCGCGGTCATACGCCGCGCTCCGGTCGAGCGCCTTCCCCTCGAAGGCAACCCTTCCGCTCGTCAACCGGTGATGGTTGACGATCCGATCTCATCAAACTTGGTTGCAAGCGACGTGCCAAACGCGGACGCATGCGGGGATCAGGAGAAATAGTCATTAAATACAAACACTTAGCGCTTGAAAAGCGAATAAAACGACGCCGATCAAGCACCCTGGGTTTGAGAAAACGTTGCGCAACTCTGCCTAGATTTTGCCCAAATTATGAAATTGCCCAATGCTTAATCTCGTCTCCCTGCCGGCACTCGCCGGCCAGTTGCGGGGCAGCGGCAAAATGGGGCAAGGTCGCCGCCGAAATGAGCGACCGCATGGCCTTCCCGATTCGCATTCTTCTGAGCTTGCTGCTTCTTGCGTCGGCCGTGGGCAAGGCCCGCGCGGACTTCGCCGAAGGCAAGCTTCCGGACGGCGTCTATCATTGCGAGGTCTATCTGCTCGGCCTCTTCATCAATCTCGGCGACATCACCATCAAGGGCAATGTCTATAGCGGCCCAGTGACCTTCGGCACGTCGGGAACCTACAACTACCAGATGGACGCCAATGGCGAGATCAGCTGGCTCGGCCCGCTCGGCGGCTATACGAGCGGCGGCAACTCGATCTCGCTGACACAGGCGACGCTCGACGATCCAGGCGCTCCCTCCTTCGACATCATCATGAAGCAGCAGGACGGCGCCTTTACCGCCTCCACCTGCACGAAACATTGATCGAACAAGGAACTTCGCTTCGATGCTGCGCACAACCTGCCGCTTTATCTGCGGGTCGCCGGCCGACAGCCGAGGGGCAGTTGAAGCGGAAACCGCCTAAGCAGTGACCGCGACTTCCAGTGCCAGGCGGGTCATGTCGGTGAACAGCGCCTGGCGTTCGGAATACTCGGTCTGCTCGTCGGCGGCGACGTGGTCGACCACGGTCAGCAGCGATAGGGCGCGCGCGCCGAACTGCGCCGAGATGCGGTAGAGCGCGCTGGTTTCCATATCGACCGCCAGCGCGCCGAGCGCCCTGGGCTCGTCGAAGCGGGCGCGGCCATCGGGATGATGGAAGATGTCGCTGCAGACGGTCAGGCCGGCGCTGCAGGCAATGCCGAGATCGGCGGCCCGCTGCAGCGCCAGCGCATGGAGCGCCTCATCGGGGCCGGCCGGCTGGTAAAGTCCGAACACCTGCCCGCTGATCGGGCCCTCGGCGCGCACGGCGCTTGAAACGACCAAGCCCCGCAGCGGAACGTCGTCCGACAATGCGCCGCATGTTCCTGTGCGGATCAGCGTCTTCACGCCATGATAGTCCAGCAACTCATGGGCATAGATCAGGAAAGAAGAGACGCCGATGCCGGTTGCCTGGATGCTGACCGGCTTACCGCGGAAACGGCCGGTGAAGCCGAGGGCGCCCCGACGGAGATTGATGCAGCGCGGCGCCTCCAGAAAAGTTTGCGCCATCCACTGCGCGCGCTCGGGGTCGCCCGGCAGCAGCACCGTTTCGGCATAATCTCCCCTGCCCGCCTCGATGTGCGGCGTCACGCGCTATCACCCCCATGACAGGACCCATCCGATCGCCATCATGGCAGGCTCGCTGCAATGTGCAAGCGATAGCTGTTTAAGACATGTCGCCTAAAAGGGCGCAGCGCTTTTGGGGAAACGACCTGCATCAAGCAATGATCTGAAGCGCGTCGCCTGATCTGCTTCACCGATGCGCTTTAAGATTCCAGCACGTCTTTGACGATCGTCGCCAGTTGCTTGAGCGAGAATGGTTTGGGCAGGAAGCCGAAATGCGCGTCGGCCGGCAGGTTTTTGGCAAAGGCGTCCTCGGCATAGCCGGAAACGAAGACGAATTTTATGTCCGGCTGGCGCTTGCGCAATTCGCCGAGCAGCGTCGGCCCGTCCATTTCCGGCATCACCACATCGGACACGACGATGTCGACCTTGCCGCCGAGTGCCTCGAAGACCTCCAGCGCCTCGACGCCGGAGGAAGCCTCGTGAACGGTGTAGCCGCGCGAAGTCAGCGCCCTCACGCCGCCCATGCGAACGGCGTCCTCGTCCTCGACCAGAAGCACGGTCGCCGAACCTGAGAGGTCCTTCGCCGTGTCGGCCGGCTTGGCTGCAGCTGCCGCCGCCGCAGTGTCGGCAGGCTCGCTCGCCTTCTTCACCTCCGTCACGTGACGCGGCAGGAAGATCCGGAACACCGTGCCCTTGCCGACTTCGGAATCGCAGTAGATGAAGCCGCCGGTCTGCTTGATGATGCCATACACCATCGAGAGGCCAAGGCCCGTTCCCTTGCCGACCTCCTTTGTGGTGAAGAACGGCTCGAATATCTTCTTCAGCACCTCCGGCGCGATGCCGCTGCCCGTGTCCTCGACCTCGACCAGCACATAATCGGCCGGGATAAGCTCGCGATACGGGAACGATTTGCACTCCTCGGCCATGACGTTGCGGGTGCGCACGGTAAGATCGCCGCCGGTGGGCATCGCATCGCGCGCGTTGACGGCGAGATTGACCACCACCTGCTCGAATTGGCCGATGTCGACCTTGACCGGCCACAGATCGCGCCCGTGGTCGATCTTCAGCCTGATGTCGTTGCCTACCAGGCGGGCAAGCAGCATGCGCAGATCGGCAAGCACATCGGTCAGGTTGAGAACTTCCGGCCGCAAGGTCTGCTTGCGCGAGAAGGCCAGCAACTGCCTGACAAGCGACGCCGCCCGGTTGGCGTTCTGCTTGATGTTCATGATGTCGGGGAAGGACGGGTCCGACGGCCGGTGGTTGGTGAGCAGGAGGTCCGACGCCATGATGATGGCGGTGAGCACGTTGTTGAAGTCGTGCGCGATGCCGCCGGCAAGCTGGCCGACCGCCTGCATCTTCTGGCTCTGCGCCATCTGGCCCTCGAGCGCCTTCTGCTCGGTAGTCTCGACGGCGTAGACGATGGCCGATTCCTCAGCACCCTCGCTACCGGCGCCGTCGGCGACCGCATTCACGTAGAAGCGGATGTGGCGCTCCTCATGGCCGGGCAGCAACGAGTCGATCGGCTCGATATTGGCCTGCCGCTGCCGCGCCTTCTCGAAGGCGGCGGCGAAGGCCGGCCGGTCGCGTTCATGCACCACGCTCTCGAAACGCACACGCCGGTCGACAGCGTCCCGGTCGACGACGGACGAAAACAGCGACAGGAACGGCGCATTGGTGCGCAGGATGCGCCCGCCGGCATCGACGCCGGCTATCGCCATCGGTGTCGAGTTGAAGAAACGCGTGAAGCGCACCTCCGAGGCGCGCAGGTCGGCGGACGCGTCCTCACCCTGGGTGCGGTTGAGCACGATGGTGCGCGTCGGCCCGTTCACTCCTTCGCGGCTTGCCGAAACGCGGTGCATGAAGCGGACCGGCAGTGCCTGGCCGCTCATTGTCGTCAGATCAAGGTCGATGACGGCGTTGCGCGTGGCGCCGGGATCAGCCTTGACCGAGCGGACGAGCGCCATGCCGTCGCCGGCGACGATCTCCGGCAGCGTGACCGCGCCCGGGGTGAAGCTGGCAAGGTCGATGCCCAGCCATTCGGCAAGCGTCGCATTGATATAGGTGACGCGGCCTTCCTGGTCGGCCGAGAAGAAGCCTGCGGGCGCGTGGTCGAGATGGTCTATCGCCTTTTGCAGGTCGAGGAAGAAACGCTCCTGTTCCGCCCGCTCCTGCGAGATGTCTGCGATCTGCCAGGCAAGCATCGGCAGCCGCTGGCCCGGCACGTTGAAGGCGCGGGCGCGGACGCGGTACCAGCGCGCGCCCGGCTCGGCCCCAGGCTTGATCGATTGCGCCAGGCGGAATTCACCGTCGCCGGCCTGGCCGTCGCGCAGGCCGGACGCCAGCCGGTAGATGGTCATTGAAGCCTCGGGGACGTCCGAAAGCAGCCCCTCGACCGTCTTGAGGTCGGCCGCCGAAGCGGCACCCGTCATCTCGGCATAGGCCCGGTTGGCGTAGATTACGCGACCCTTGGTGTCGGTGACCAGGAGGCCTTGCGACATTGAATCGACGAACGCTTTGGACAGCTCGTCTCCGGTTGAACGCGGCGCGATCTGCACGAAGCCGATCGCCGTCGCGAACAGAAAGCCGACGCCGATCATGGCGAGCACGCCAAGCATGCCGAGCAGGAACGGATCGCCGAGGCGCTCGCGGAACAACCCGAAGACGACCGCCGCGCCGGTCAAAACGACGATGAAGATGATGAGCCTGGCGATGGCGCCCGGACGCGTGTTTTGGTCGACGATCGGTACCGGATAGAAATCGCCGCGCGTTTCCTTGGCCATGTGCCCCCTGCTCGTGATTCCGATGCCCCGACACCCCCGAACGGCCGGTTGAATCACATTCTCCTGTAGCGGAAAAGGCCCGGACGGCAAATGTCCGATAAAATCAACGATTCATGTTTCAAACTGTTCACGATGGGTGATGTCGCCTTGCGGAGGCTAGTCCCTAAGGTCTAGTGTCGCGTCACTTCAAAGGCGATTGGGTGCACCGATGCTGCAGTGGCTGGATAGCGTAGCGGGGCCGGGTTACGTCGCTGCAATTCTATGGACGTTCGCGGCCCTTGTTCTGCTGGTCGTGGTCCTGCTCGTCATCAAGGTAGTCCGCAACCTGACTTTCGGCACCTTCGTTGCCGGAGGCCGGAATCGCAAGACACGGCTCGCCGTCATGGACGCCACCGCTGTCGACAGCCACCGCCGGCTGGTGCTGGTGCGGCGCGACGATATCGAACACCTCATCCTGATCGGCGGCCCGACTGATGTCGTGGTCGAGCGCGACATAAGGCTGGCAGCACCTCGCCGCCCGGCGCTGACCGGAGACAGCGGCCAGCAGCAGACCGCCGCGCCGCGCCCGCGGGCGCCTCAGCCCGCACCCGCCCCGGCCCGGCAGCCGACCGCACCGGCGCCGGCTCCCGTGGGCGAGCCCGTGTCGCGCCCGCGCGCGGCGCCCCCTCCGGCAAAGCCGCTGGTACCGCCTCCCCCGGCCGCGAAAGTCATGCCGCTCCCTGCGTATGGGACGAATGGCACTGGCCGGCAGGCCCCGCCGCAGCCCTCCAACGACTCGATCGACGACACACTGATGCACGAGCTCGAGGCATCGTTGGAGGAGTCCCATTCCAAACCGGCAAGCAAGCCGGCGGCGAAGCCCTCGCTCGATGACGAGATGACCAAGCTTCTCGGCGAGCTGGCCAGCCACAAACGCTGACCCCCAAAGGATTGCCGCTCAAAAAAGAAAATGGCCGGAAAGATCCGGCCATTTTCGCAAAACCTGCGTCTGTCCCAACCCGCGTCAGTCGTCGCGGTAGACCTTCTCGCGGCGTTCGTGGCGCTCCTGCGCCTCGATCGACAGCGTCGCGATCGGGCGGGCGTCGAGCCGCTTCAGCGCGATCGGCTCGCCGGTTTCCTCGCAATAGCCATAGGTGCCTTCGTCGATGCGCTGCAGCGCGGAGTCGATTTTCGAGATGAGCTTGCGCTGGCGATCGCGGGCGCGCAGTTCGATGGCTCGGTCGGTTTCGGAAGAGGCGCGGTCGGCTAGGTCGGGATGGTTGGCGTTTTCTTGCTGGAGGATTTCGAGTGTTTCACGCGCTTCGCGAAGGATGTCATTCTTCCATGTGATAAGCTTCTGGCGGAAGTATGATTTCTGCCGTTCGTTCATGAACGGCTCGTCTTCGGAGGGTACGTAATCGGCGGTAACGATGTCGTTCATTCGACTCACCCAACAACCCCAAATTTGGCGCCTATATATTCGCGGACAAGGGGCTGCACAAGCGGAAACAATAACAGTTTCACGCATTTGTTAGTCTTAGCAGCAGGCATTCGCGGCGGCCATTTCTCAACGGTCGAGATCGAATTCATCAGCGATTCGGCGCGGTTGCGCGTCCTATGCCATTGTGCACGACACCGTTCTGGTGACTAATCGCCAAAACGCTCAGCGTATTCAACATAAAGGGGGAGCCGGTTGAGCAGACTTTATCTGTTGAGGCATGCCAAGGCCGGATGGGCGCTGCCCGGTGTTCGTGACTTCGATCGTCCGCTCGACGAATCGGGCATGGCCGACGCTGAGGCGATGGGTGACGCCATGCGGGCCCGCGACTACGTGCCGGATGTCACGCTCTGCTCCAACGCCAAGCGAGCACGGCAGACCCTGGAAGGCCTTGCGGGCCGCACCGACACCGGCCGGGTGCTGTTCTTCGACACACTCTACAGCGAAGATGCCGCCGGTTACCTCGAAATCATTCGTAATAACAGCGGGGCCGGCTCATTGCTGGTGATCGGCCACAATCCGATGACCGAGGACCTAGCCATGGCGGTGTCGGGCGACGGCGATGAGACCGCGCGAGGCATGCTCAACCACGGCTTTCCCACTTCCGGACTCGCCGTCGTGCGTTTTCCCGGCAATCTCGGTGAAGCAGGCCAAGGCCGTGGTTATCTCGAGGCCTTTCTCAGTCCCGCCGATCTCTGACACCATTTCAAACGCCTTGCCCAAGGCTTATATCGGGCCCTGACGGGCGACCCAGAGGCAGATTTGGCATCATCGCTGACCACTTTCACCGACGAGGCGAGGATTGCGCTCGACACGTTGTCGGGCCGGGCCGCCGGGCTCTTCTCCCCATCCCTGCGACTGGGCGTCACCGGCCTCTCCCGTGCCGGCAAGACGGTGTTCATTTCCGCTCTCGTGCATAACCTTATCCATGGCGGGCGGCTGCCGCTGTTCGAAGCGCAAAAATCGGGCCGCATCGCCCGCGCCTTGCTCGAGGAGCAGCCGGACGACGCCGTCCCGCGCTTCCAGTACGAGGACCATGTCGCGGCCCTGGTCGACGACCGTGTCTGGCCGGATTCGACGCGCGCCATTTCAGAGCTGAGGCTGACCATCGAATACGAGTCGGCCTCCGGCTGGAACCGGCTGTTTTCGGCCGGAAAGCTGTCGATCGACATCGTCGATTATCCCGGCGAATGGCTGCTCGACCTCCCGCTGCTCGGTAAATCTTTCGCCGATTTTTCGCGCGAGGCGGTGGAGCTGGCCGCCCTACCGGTCCGCTCCGACCTGTCACAGGCGTGGCAGGAGCTGGCCTCCTCGGTCGATCCGGACACAGACGCGGACGAGATGACGGCGCGCCGTCTCGCCGAAAGCTTCGCCGCCTATCTCAAGGCTTGCAAGCTCGACGAACGTGCGCTGTCGACGCTGCCGCCGGGTCGTTTCCTGATGCCGGGCGATCTCGAAGGCTCGCCGGCGCTGACCTTCGCGCCGCTGATGAAATTGTCCGAACGGCGCCGCCCCGGATCGCTGCAGGCGATGATGGAGCGCCGCTACGAGGCCTACAAGACGCATGTCGTAAAACCATTCTTTCGCGAGCATATTACCCGTCTCGACCGCCAGATCGTGCTGATAGACGCCATGCAGGCGCTCAACGCCGGCCCGGCCGCCATGGCCGACCTCGAACGGGCCGTCACCGAAATCCTCTCCTGCTTCCGACCCGGGCGGAGCAATTTCGTCACCGACCTGTTTTCGAGGCGCATCGACCGCATACTGGTGGCGGCGACCAAAGCCGACCAGTTGCACCACGAAACCCATGACCGGCTGCAGGCGATCGTGCGCCGCCTGGCCGACCGCGCGGTCGCGCGGGCCAATTTCGGCGGCGCCGATGTCGATGTGGTCGCCATGGCGGCGGTGCGCTCGACCCGCGAGGGCTTCGTGAAGCAAGGCCGCGAGACATTGCCGGTGATCATCGGCACGCCCTTGAAAGGCGAGAAGATCAACGGCGAGACATTCGACGGCAAAGCCGAAACAGCCATATTTCCCGGCGACTTGCCGGAAAAGGTCGATCCCGTGTTCGACGTTTCCCGGCAGCAGGCGGAAAACAATGAACCGGCGATCCGTTTCGTGCGCTTTCGTCCGCCGAAGCTCGAGCGGACGGCCGAAGGCGTCACGCTGTCTTTGCCGCATATTCGCCTCGACCGCGCGCTTCAGTTCCTGATCGGAGATCGTTTGGCATGAATCCGCCCCGCAAACCGGCGGCCTTCCGCATCGAGCCCGAGCCCGCGCCGCGGCACGAGGCGCCGCAGAAGCATCGCGCCGAACAGCCCGTGCGCAGGCCACCCGCCGCCAGGGCCGATGTCGCCGTGGTCATTCCCTCGGAGATCGACGTTTTCGACCAGCCGGATATCGAGCAGGCCCCGCCGCCACCGGCGACCTCTGCAAGGAAGCGCTCACTGCTGGCACGCCTGTTTTTCGGAGCTTTCGGCGTGCTTGTCTCGCTCGCGGTCGGCTTGTGGACGGATCAGCTCATCCGTGACCTTTTCGCGCGCGCCGAATGGCTGGGCTGGCTGGCGGCCGGCATGGCGGCCATCGCGCTTTTGTCGCTGCTTATCGTCCTGATCCGCGAGTTCCTCGCCATCGCACGCCTCGCTGAGGTCGAGAAACTACAGCGACGGGCCGTGGATGCGGTTGCGCGCGACGACCCCAAGGCCGCGCGCGCTTTGGTCGACGAGCTTTCCGCCTTTGTCGCAGCTAAACCGGAGACCGCGGCCGGCCGCCGCTCGCTCGCCGAATTGCGCGGCGAGATCATCGATGGCGCCAATCTGGTGCGGCTCGCCGAAACCGAGATCCTGTCGCCGCTCGATGCCCGCGCCAAGATGATGATCCTGGAGGCCGCGAAGAGGGTCTCGCTGGTGACGGCGGTCAGCCCGCGCGCGTTGGTCGACGTCGCCTATGTCGTGTTCGAAGCCGGCAGGTTGATCCGGCGCCTGTCGGAACTTTATGGCGGCCGTCCCGGTACGCTGGGCTTCTTCCGCCTGGCGCGCGGTGTGCTCGCCCATCTCGCGGTGACCGGCTCGATCGCCGTCGGCGACAGTTTCGTGCAGCAGATCGTCGGCCACGGCCTTGCCGCGAAGCTCTCGGCAAAGCTTGGTGAAGGCGTCGTCAACGGCATGATGACGGCGCGCATCGGCATCGCGGCGATGGAAACGACGCGCCCGCTGCCGTTCATTGCGGTAAAGCGACCGGGGCTAGGCGATTTCCTCTCGGCATTGACCTCGTTCGCGTCGCGAAAGGATGGCCAAAGCGAGCAGTAAGGTAAATGCAGAAACGGTCGCCAGTGACGAAGCATTAACCAATCTTCTTCATGGTCACTCTGGTTCCAACAGCAGACTCGTTCGTGCCGGGTGTTGTCAATGAGAAGCGTAATCTTGTCCTGCGTCATGACCGCAACGGTTGCGGCCGCCGTACCGCTCGGCCTCGTCGAAAGGGCCTTTGGAGCAGAGGCTGACAAGCAGTTTTTCCGCTCGGTCGAAGGCAAATGGGTCGGCCCTGGCGAAATCATCGCCGGCAAATACAAGGGCACGAAATTCACCTGCAATTTCAACGGTTCCACGCCGGACGGCAAGGTCGGCATGACGCTGGACGGCGACTGCCGGGTCGGCGTTTTCACCCAGAAGATGTCGGCGACGGTCGAACGCCGGGGCCGGGATGGTTACAAAGGCACTTTCATGGGTGGCTCGACCGGCAACGGCATGGACATTGTCGGCGGCAATGTCGTCGATCCCCAAAAGGTCGTCTTCACCATTAACCGCAATCAGTTGAACGGCGTCATGCAGGCGCGCGTCCCCGACGACAATTCGATGACCGTGACGGTCGCCGTGCGCGTCGACAAGCAGTTGGTGCCGGTCATCGGCATGAGCCTAAAGCGGGTCGACACGGTCGAAGTCGGCTCGATCGCGAAGAACTGAGCAAAGCGCGATCGAGGAAGACCAAAGGCGGCAGCCAATGGCCACCGCCTTCTTTCGTTTTGACTTGGCTCAACCCTTGATGGCGGCAGTCACTTCGTCATATGCCTTGCAGGCTTCGTCCAGCGTCGTGGCATTCTGATATTTCGTCGTCACGGCCTGCACCTTGGCCGTCAGATCAGCCGCCTTGCTCGGATCCTTGGTGATTGCTTCCTGAAGCGCGGCAGCCATGTCCTGCGCCTTCTTGGCGGCGATCTCCTGTGTGCACTCCGGTCCCTTCGAACAGGCCGAAACGGCCAGCGCCGCAACGCCAACGGCAACGAGCAAAAACTTCTTCATGTCAGTCATCTCCTCAAAAAAAAGGCAGCGGCCCATCGCCGCTGCCCTCCAATGGCTGAAGCTCCATAGCCAAAGCCTACCGGCCTTAACCTTTGATTGTGGCGGCGCGCAACGACCGGGCTGCGTAAACTTGTGCACGAAGCTGCAGCGCGAGTTTGTCTGACGGCACACGCTCATTTTCGGGCAGACACCCCTGCTCTTCCTGCCAGGCCCCCTGCCCTTGCCTCGCACTCCCGCTGCATGCAAGGAGTGCTGAAACGAAAGGACGGCAGTCATGGCGGCTGAAGCATCGGGCAGCGATCTCGTACAGGTAGTGGCGCTGCTCGCTGCCGGCGTGATCGCCGTGCCGATCTTCAAGCGCATCGGGCTGGGCTCCATCCTCGGCTATCTCGCTGCCGGTGTGGTCATCGGGCCGTTCGGCCTCCGCATTTTTTCCGAATCGGAATCCATCCTTCACGTCGCCGAGCTTGGCGTCGTCATGTTCCTGTTCATCATCGGCCTGGAAATGCAGCCGTCGCGGCTCTGGGGCCTGCGCCGGGAAATCTTTGGTCTCGGCGCGCTGCAGGTTGGCGTCTGCGCCGTTCTGTTGACGCTCGTCGGCCTGGCCGGAGGCTTTCCGATCGCGCAATCCTTCGTCGCCGGCGCCGGCTTTGTGCTGACCTCGACCGCGATCGTCATGCAACTGCTCGAGGAGCGCGGCGAGATCGCCGCACCCAAGGGGCAGCGCATCGTCTCGATCCTTCTGCTCGAAGACCTGATGATCGTGCCGCTTCTGGCGCTGGTGGCGTTCCTGGCGCCCGGGGGCGCGGAGACCAGCCTGTCTGAGCGCTTGACCGAAGTGGGGATCGGGATCGCGGCGATCATCGGCCTCGTCGTGGCCGGTCGCTATCTGCTCAACCCGCTCTTCCGCATCCTAGCCGATGCCCGCGCCCGCGAAGTGATGACGGCCGCCGCCCTGCTGGTGGTGCTTGGGTCGGCGCTAGCCATGCAGCTTTCCGGTCTGTCGATGGCGATGGGTGCGTTCCTCGCCGGCGTGCTGCTCTCCGAATCGACCTTCCGCCACCAGCTCGAAGCCGATATCGAGCCGTTTCGCGGCATCCTGCTCGGCCTGTTCTTTCTTGCCGTCGGCATGTCGCTCGATCTTGGCGTCGTCGCCCAGAACTGGCGCTTGGTCGCCATTTATGTCGTCGCCTATATGGTCATGAAGGGGCTCGGCATCTATCTGGTCGCGCGTATGCTCAAGAGCGGCCATCGCGAGGCGCTCGAGCGCGCCGTCTTCATGGCGCAGGGCGGCGAATTCGCCTTTGTGCTCTATTCCTCGGCCGCCGTCGTCGGCATCATCGACGGCCAGGCCAATTCCACTCTGACCGCCATCGTCATCATCTCCATGGTGCTGACGCCCGTGGCTATCTTGGCACTGCGCTACCTCACCCCGCGCGACGAGCAATCGCTGGAAGGCGTCGACATCGCCGACGGGCTAACCGGCAGCGTGCTGATCATCGGCTTCGGCCGCTTCGGCCAGATCGCCAGCCAGCCGCTGCTTTTGCGCGGTCTCGACGTCTCGATCATCGACAATGAGGTCGAGATGATCCAGGCGGCGGCCGATTTCGGCTTCAAGGTCTATTACGGCGACGGCACGCGGCTCGACATCCTGCGTGCGGCAGGCGCTGGCCGCGCGCGCGCCGTGCTGATCTGCGTCGACAAACCGGACGTGGCCGTGCGCATCGCGCAATTGATCAAGGCGGAATTCCCGCTGGTCACTATCCTGGCGCGTGCCTTCGACCGCGGCACCGCGCTGCAACTCATCCGCGCCGGCGTCGACTATCAGTTGCGCGAGACCTTTGAATCGGCGCTGGTCTTCGGCGGCTCGGCCCTGGAAGCGCTGGGCGTCGATCCGGAAGAGGTAGCCGAGGTGATCGAGGACGTCCGCCGCCGCGACACAGCTCGCATCGAGACACAGCTCGCCGAAGGTATCCGCGCCGGCCAGCGCTTTCTCAAAGGCAATATCGGCACGCCGATCCCGACCCCGCTCGCGCAGCCGCGCCGCGCCGGCCGAGCGCTGAACGAAGAGACGGCCGGCGTGCTGAACAAGGCAGAGACGAAGAGCTGAGGAGCAACGCATGGCAGAACTCGACCCGCGGGCGCTTGCCGTCACCAAATTCTGGCGCGATGCCGGCGAGGACGCCTGGTTCGAAAAGAACGACGCGTTCGACTCGGGTTTCCGCGACTGCTTCCTCGAGCTGCACCACGCCGCCGCCCGGCGCGAATGCGACGCCTGGAGCGAGCATGCCGAAGGATCGCTGGCGCTGATGATCCTGCTCGACCAGTTTCCGCGCAACTGCTTCCGCGGCACCGGGCATATGTATGCGACCGATCCGCTGGCCAGGCATTTCGCCGACCGGGCGATCGCCGCCGGTCAGGATCTCGAGTTCGAAGAAGCGCTTCGCGTCTTCCTCTATCTCCCCTTTGAGCATTCGGAGTCGCTCGCGGATCAGGAACGCTCGCTCGAACTCACAGCGGCGAGGGCGCCGGATTATCTCAAATACGCCAAGGAGCACCTGGAGATCATCCAGCGCTTCGGGCGCTTTCCGCACCGCAACAAAATGCTCGGCCGCGAGACGACGCCCGAGGAAAAGACGTTTCTCGAGGGCGGCGGTTTCTCCGGCTGAACAGGCAAACTGCGGATAATCAACACATGATCGAGCTAGCAGGGCGGACCTACGAAGCCACGATCGGAAGCGACGTCCAACGCGATGGCATGTATCTGGAACTCGCCGACCAACACGGGCACATTGTGGGCCAGATTTTCTTTTCGGATTTCGATAGGAAGATGACCGTGACCCTGTTTGAGTCTGAAGTGTCCGTGGAAGTGGTTGAATGGATGATCGCCACGGCCAAGATCCGTCGTCCTCCAACCAATCCCACCCTCGGCTAATCTAAGCGAGCCACCACTCCCGGCCGGACGGCAGCCGCTCGATCCCCGAAATATCGACGACGCCGAGCCGCTCCGACACGCTTTTGTTGCCGACCACAAGGTCGGGCGCGATCTCGGCCAGCGGCGCCAGCACGAAGGCCCGCTCCAGCATGCGCGGATGGGGAACCTCAAGGCCCGTCTCGTGGATCACCCGGTCACCGAACACCAGAATGTCGATGTCGATCAGGCGCGGCCCCCAACGTTCCTCGCGCACCCGCTTCAGGCGCCTCTCGACGTCCAGGCAGAGATCGAGCAGGCCGCGTGGCGAGAGCGCGGTTTCGATCCCGGCCGAGGCATTGAGAAAATCCGGCTGGTCGAGCTTGCCCCACGGCGGCGTCCGGTAGAGCGAGGAAACAGCGGTGACGCGCGTCTTGTCATCGCCGTCCAGCATGCGCAGCGCCGCGGCCATGGATTTCGGCGGATCGCCGAGATTGCCGCCGAGGCTAAGGTAGACGGCGCTATTGAGGCCAGACAACTGTCACCTCGACATGATCGAGCACGCCCGGAACCGGGGCGTTCGGCTTGCGCACGGTAATTTCCGCTTTCCTGATCTGCGGAAAGCGTGCCGCCAGCGCTTTCGCCACTTCCAGCGCCAGCGCCTCGATCAGGAAACGCCGGTGCCCGGTGACGATCTTCTCGATCACCGCGAAGGCGATGCCGTAATTGACGGTATCCTCGATCGAATCGTCCTCCAGCGGCCGGCTGGGCTCGACCGTGAGTTCGGCGTCGACATAAAAACGCTGACCGAGCGTCTCCTCCTCGTCCAGCACGCCGTGCCGGGCAAAGAAGGCGCAGTTCTTCATGCGGATGACATACATCGTCAGCGTCCGGGAGAAAGTTTTTCTCGCGCCAGCATAGCATCGGCCATCGCCAGCGCATCCACGTTGATTGCGACATCGTGGACGCGAAAAAGATCGGCTCCCTTGAGCCGCAGAATGACGCTCGTGGCCGCCGTGCCGACAGCGCGCTCAGCGGGCTCGCGCCCGGTGACGCCGCCGATAAAACGCTTTCGCGACGTTCCCGCCATCAGCGGAAAGCCGAGCGCCTGAAGCTCGGAGAACCGCGCCATCAGATCGAGATTTTCCTCCGTCGTTTCCTTGGCAAAGCCGAAACCGGCGTCGAGCACGATCTGGTCCTCGGCAACATTGCTGGCGCGCGCGATCTCCAGCGATTTGCTGAGGAACAGAAGCTGGTCCTCGATCACGTCCGGCAGCTTCTGGCGTTCACGGCCGGTATGCATGATGATGAGGCCGGCGCCGGTCTCGGCCGCGACTCTCGCGATGCCGGGCTCGCGCTGCAGTCCCCAGACATCGTTGACGATATGCGCCCCCGCAGCGACGGCCCGCCGCGCGGTGGCCTCGCGATAGGTGTCGACCGAAATCAGCGCCTCGCCCGATGTCGCGAGCGCCTCGATGACCGGCAGCACCCGCGCCTGCTCTTTTTCGGCGCTGATCGGGGCAAAACCGGGCCGCGTCGATTCCCCGCCGATGTCGATGATGGCCGCGCCCTCTTCCGCCATGCGGCGCGCCTGGGCTATCGCCTTCTCCGGCGCGATGAACAATCCCCCGTCGGAAAAACTGTCCGGCGTGACGTTGAGGATGCCGACCACGACCGACTTGGGGCCGAGGTCGAGATGGCGTCCATGCGCGAGCTGCCACCGCCTTGTCGTCATTGTCCATCAACCATGCGTGATCCGCGCGAAATCAATTTCGTTGCGCCGGCAACGGCCGTAAAGCAAGGTGCGTGAAGAGGCAACATGATGAACCGTTCCCTGCTCTGCGCCCTCATGCTCACGCTGGCCGCCACGCCGGCCGCCGCGGCAAATCTGGTGAAGACCTACAGCTATTTCAGCGTCGGCGGCCGCACGCTGGACGACATCGAAAAACAGCTGACGAAAAACGGACCGGAAGTGAAGAGTACCGGCTCCCGGCATCCAGGCGCAACGCAGATGGCTTTCACCACCCGCGTCAGCTACGCGCAAACCGCAAATTCATGCCGGATCGCGAACGCGCAGGTGACCGTGAAGGTCAAGGTGATCCTCCCGGAATGGCGGCGCCCGCGCAAGGCGGATCCGCAGGTCAGGCTGTTCTGGGATACGCTATCGGCCGACATCAAGCGCCACGAAGAGCGCCATGTCGAGATCGCCAAGAACCACGCGCGCGAACTCGAGGACGCGCTCAAGGCGACTTATCCGCAGAGGACCTGCGAAGCCGCGAAGGCCCAGGCCGCCCAGATCTCGGCCGCCATCCTCGCCAAGCACGATCGCGCCCAGGTGCAGTTCGACCGCGTCGAAAGCGTCAATTTCGAGAGCCGAATCATCCGGCTCCTGCGCTACCGGATGCAGCGCACCCAAAGCGGACGGTTGCCGCCGGCTTGACCATTGTTTCGGCGGTGCCGGCGAAAGCCAACACCGCCGAAACAATGGTGCCAGATTCCAGAAAACTTTCGAGCACCGGTCGAAAACGGCCTATATCGACCGACATATATCGGGTTCGCCGTCCGGCGGACTTTGGAAACCGAGATACGAATGACGGGCGCAGGACGCCCCGCACCGGCTGCTTCTTGCCGACGGCGCACCGACCTTGAAAGAGTGACGCATGGACCAGACCGTCGACAATCGCACGAGGATGAGGACAACGGCCTCGCCGTCGATCAGCGAGAGCGAGAAGAACGCCATCATCGGCGGCGTGCTCTTGTCGATGCTTCTGGCGGCGCTTGACCAGACCATTGTGTCGCCTGCCTTGCCGACCATCGCGCGCGCTCTCGGCCACGCCGAATACCTGCCCTGGATCGTGACCGGCTATCTGCTGACGGCCACCGCGATGGCGCCGCTCTACGGCAAGATTTCCGACGTCTATGGCCGCCGGCCGGTCATCTACGCCGCCATCCTGATCTTTCTTTTGGGATCTCTGGTCAGCGCCCTGGCCCCCAACATGCTGGTGCTGGTCATCGGCCGGGCGATCCAGGGGGCCGGCGGCGGCGGCCTTTTCGCGCTGACGCAAACCGTCATCGGCGATCTGGTGCCGCCACGCGAGCGGGCCCGCTACGCCGCATGGATCTCCGGCACCTGGGCGGTCGCCAGCGTCGCCGGCCCGCTGCTTGGCGGTGTCTTCGCAGAGCATCTCCACTGGTCGTTGATCTTCTGGATCAACCTGCCGATCGGCTTCCTGGCGATGGCCATCATCAACAATCCGCTGAAGAAGTTGCCGATCGCGGCCAAACATCACCGCATCGACGGGCTGGGCGCAGTGCTCTTGGTGATCGCCACGGCGCTGCTGCTTCTGGCGCTCAACTGGGGTGGCAGCACCTATCCGTGGTTCTCGCCGGAAATCCTTGGGCTGGTGGCCTGCTCGGCCGCGTTCTGGGCATTGTTCGCGCTGCGGCTGCTGAGGGCCAGTGAGCCTTTGATCTCGCTCGAGGTGCTGGGCAACCGGATCGTGCTCGCCGGCACGTTGTCGATGTTCCTGCTGCAGGCGGCAAATATCGGTGCGTCGGTTTACCTGCCGGTCTATCTGCAATCGGTCGTTGGGCTCTCGGTCAGTGAATCCGGCATCGCCATGCTGGGTCTGCTGCTCGGCACCGTTGCCGGTGCCACCTTCAGCGGCCGCATGATCCCGCGCTTCGTCCACTACAAGCGCATTGCCATGGTCGGCGTCAGTTTGGCGATCGCGTGCATCGGGGTGCTGAGTGCCATTGCGACACACGCGTCGCTGCTCGAAGTCGAAATCCTGACGACCCTCATTGGCCTCGGCAGTGGCACGACCTTCCCGGTCAGCACCGTCTCGGTACAGAACGCGGTCGATCGTGCCCATCTCGGTGTCGCGACCGGCGTCCTGACCTTCCTGCGCACACTGGGCGGCGCGCTTGGCGTCGCCCTGCTCGGCGCCGTCGCGCTCGGCTACGGCCTGCCGCTCGCCGCCGAGGGCTCGCAGACGCATATCGAGCTGACATCGGCAATGCCGTTCGTGATGATCTTCCTCACCGCCGGCATCACTCTTGTTCTGGCATTGATCGCGCTGGCGCTGATGCCGGAAAAGCCGCTGCGCGGCAAGGACGAGCACGCAGCGCCCGTGCTCGCCGAATGATCACGTCAATCGTGGACGCCGAGCTTCTTTTGCAGGCTGGTCGACGAGGTCGTGTACTGGAAGACGATGCGCTCGCCCGGGCTGACGATGCGTTTTGCGGCCTGCGCCATCAGGGCGACCTCATGGAAACCTGAGAGGATCAGCTTCAGCTTGCCCGGATACCAGTTGATGTCGCCGATGGCGAAGATGCCGGGAACCGACGTCTGGAATTTCTCGGTGTCGACCGGGATGAGGTTCTCATGCAGGTTCAGCCCCCATTCGGCGATCGGCCCGAGTTTCATGGTGAGGCCGAAGAACGGCAGCATGCGGGTGCATGGCACCTCGATGTCGCCATCCGGGCCACCCTTGATGGTGGCGGACGAGAGCTGGCCGTCGGCGCCTGCGAGCCCGCTCACCTGACCGACCAGGAATTCCAGCTCTTTCATCTCCTGCATGGCGTACATCTTGTTGACGCTGTCGGGCGCAGCCCGGAATTCCGGACGCCGGTGGACAAGCGTCACGCTTTTGGCGATCGGCTGCAGGTTGAGCGTCCAGTCGAGCGCCGAATCGCCGCCGCCGACGATGACGAGATCGTGGCCGCGGAAATCTTCCATGCGCCGGACCGAATAGAACACGCTCTTGCCCTCGTAGCTCTCGATGCCCGGGATGGGCGGTCGCTTGGGCTGGAATGAGCCGCCGCCGGCGGCGATCACCACCACCTTGGCTTCGAGCACCTCAGCCTCGTCCGTGGTGACGCGGAAGCTGCCGTCCTCGAGCTTTTCGAGGCTTGAGACCATCCGGTTGAAAGTGAAGTCCGGCTTGAAGGGATGGATCTGTTCGAGCAGCTTGTCGACCAGACCCTGGGCAGTGATCATCGGCCAGCCGGGAATGTCGTAGATCGGCTTTTCCGGATAGAGCTCGGCGCATTGCCCGCCGGGACGGTCGAGGATGTCGATGAGATGGCACTTCATGTCGAAGAGCCCGAGCTCGAACACGGCGAATAGGCCGACCGGCCCTGCCCCGACAATGAGTACGTCCGTCTTGATCGTGTCCGTCATCAGCTCCGCCCCATTTTGGGAATGCTGGCGACAGTGCATGAGCATTGGCTCGCTGCCAAGCAGCCACGGCAAAATTGGAAATGGGGACTTGGTTCAGCCCTGGCGTTCGGGAACGCGCACGACCAGCCCGTCGAGCGCGTCGCGCACCTTGATCTGGCAGGACAGGCGCGAGTTGGGCCGGACGTCGTAGGCGAAGTCCAGCATGTCCTCCTCCATCGCTTCCGGCTCGCCGACCTCACCCGTCCAGGCCTCGTCGACATAGACATGACAGGTCGCACAGGCGCAGGCGCCGCCGCATTCGGCCTCGATGCCGGGGACCGCGTTGCGGATCGCGTTTTCCATGACGGTCGAGCCGTTCTCGGCCTGCACGTCGAATTGAGTACCGTCATTGGCGATGTAAGTCAGCTTGGCCATTTGTCACCTGAGGAGTCGCAGCCGAGATAATCACTCCGCCGGACAAGTCAACTGCGGCGCGAAAGCGCCACCGCATGACGTTTTTTCTGGATGTGCTCCCTGGAGGACTACCGGCTGATGGCGGCGATGAAGTCCCGCACTTCATCGATCAGCACGCCCAGCTTCCTCAGGCTGCGACCATCCTCAGGCTGCTTTTCGATGGCTGCAGCGCATTCGGCGACGGCAAAGGCGCCGATGCCGCGGGCCGAGCCTTTCAGGCCGTGTGCAAGGAGCACCCGTTCCTTGACATCGGCATCGACGATCTTGTCGCGCACCGAAAGCGCCTGCTGCACGAACAGCGCCAGCACCTCCTGTTCGAGCGCGCGATCATCCATCGTCTGCCGCGCAAGGTGGGCCATATCCACAGGTCGCGAACCTGCCGTCCCCGACACGTCGCCGCCGGGCATGGAAAACGCAATACCAATCTCGCCACGCATACGCACTGCTGCTCCAAGAAAGGGCCGGCCGGCGGCCCGAAAATAGGCGGATTCCCGTCGCCAACGGGTTAACGATTGCCGGGGAAAAATGTTGTCACGGAGGCAGCCAAATCACGCTCTCGTTAACCTTATATTTAAAGTTTTACGTATCGCCGGGAATGCATGTTTTCTTTACCCGTGTGTGTCATTACGATACGAACGTCCATTTTCAGCCTCCTGTCTGGGACCAGACAAGCCAGAATCAGGCCAAAATCATAAGTCCCGCGGCAGCTAGTACAGGGTAGCGAAGGCATGGCTAAGAAACCGACGACGACCAAATCTCTCGAGAGCGACGTGGCCGCGGAACTGGAAAAGGCGCTTGACCTTGACCTGAACGGCGACGAAGGCGGGCTCGACATGGCGGCGTCGATGGAAGATCTCGAGGCCCAGATTTCGGCGGCCGCGGATGAACTGGCGCGCGAAGGCCGCAGCCATAGAATCGAGCCGGCAAATGAGCCTCAGGCCGCGAAGGCGGCGCCCCAGCCGAAGCCGGTGGAACTGCGCCCGGTCGAATCGCGCGCCTCGCAACCGAACGGTTTTGCGCCGGCTCCTGCCGGTTTCACGCCGGCCAATGACGATCGCCAAAAGGATTACCGGACGCTTCTGCATGGCCTCAACCGGCGCGCTTCGAGCACCGTCTACTGGGTGATCGCGTTCATTTCACTCGCCTGGATCGCGGGCGCCGGCGGCCTCGCCAACCTGCTGTTTGGGCCGAGCATTTGGCAGATCCGCACTCTCGATCAGTTCTTCGCCCGCCCCGAGCTGATCGGCCTGGCGGTCGCGGCGATCATCCCGGTCATCCTGTTCTGGGCCTTCGCCGCCATGATCCGGCGCGCGCAGGAAATGCGCATCGCCGCGCAATCCATGACCGAAGTGGCCTTCCGCCTCGCCGAGCCGGAAAACCTTGCCCAAGATCGCGTCATGATGATCGGTCAGGCCGTTCGCCGCGAGGTCGCCGCCATGGGCGAAGGCATCGAGCGCACTTTGGCCCGCGCCGTCGAGCTCGAAACCCTCGTCCACAGCGAAGTCAACCAGATCGAGCGCTCCTATTCCGAGAACGAAGCGCGTATCCGCTCGCTGGTCGACGGGCTGGGCAGCGAGCGCGAAGCTGTCGTTAGCCATGCCGAGCGCGTGCGCGCTTCGATCCACGGCGCGCACGAGACGCTGCGCGATGAGATCGGTGCCGCCAGCGATATCATCCGCGATTCGATCCTCAATGCCTCGACCAAGCTGTCGATGACGATCAACAATTCGGGTGACACGCTGATCGATCGCATCAACGAGAGCTCGCTGTCGATCTTCGACTCGGTGGAAACCCGGCTCGACACGATCACTGACCGCCTGTCGACCTCGGGCGAGGCCTTCGCCAGCCTGCTCGACACCCGCATCGCCAAGCTGACCGACACCACGGACGGCCTTACCCGTTCGCTGACCGATCTTCTTGACGATCGCACCAACGGCATGGTTTCGCTGCTCGGCGGCGCCGCCCGCACACTGAACTCCGAGTTCGAAGCAAGCCTCAGCGGCATCGAGCGGACGCTGGCCGAGCGCGGCCAGGCGCTGATCAGCGAGTTCCAGACTCGCGCCGAAGCACTCGACACCGGCACCCAGAAGCTCAATGCCGCGCTCGAAGCGCGTGCCCGCCAGATCAACGAAACTCTGGTCGAACGTGCGCGCGAGATCGCCAACACCTTCGCCGAGAGCAAGGACCAGCTGTCGTCGATGATCGATCAGGGCAAGACCCAGATCGGTGCCGACATGGCCGACATCATCTCGTCGACGTCCTCCATGCTCGAAGCCCGCGCCACGGATTTCGCCGGACGCATGGAGGCGGCCCGCCATGTCGTGTCGCGCGCCTTCGACTCCGACATCCAGCGCCTCGCCGATGCCCGCGCCGGCATTGACGAAGCCATCGAAGACCACAGCCGGAAGCTCTCCGACAGCAGCAACCGTATGGCCGCCGCCATGCAGGAGGACCTCGCGAAATTCGCCGAGAGTCGCGCCGGCATCGATGAGGCCGTGGCCAGTCAGGTCCAAAAACTGGCCGAGGGTCGCAGCCTTATCTCTCGCGCGCTGGAAGAGGACCTGCGCAAGGTCAACGAGTCCCACGCGGCCATCGACGCCTCGCTCGGCGCCCATCTTGAGCAACTCCAAGAGAGTCGCAACCGCCTCTCCCAGGCGCTGAACGAAGACTCCGGCAAACTCGTGCAAGCCCGCACCATAATTGACGAAATGGTCGCTGGACATGTCGGCAAGCTGGCCGAGGGCCGCAACATTCTGGCGCGCGCGCTGGAAGCCGATCTCGGCAAACTGTCGGACAGCCGCGCCTCGATCGACGGCCTGGTCGCCGGCCAGGTCGAGAAGATCGCCGAGGGCCGCGCCGTGCTCGCCAAGGCGCTGGAGACCGACATCGCCGGGATAAGGGACCTGATCGAGAGCCATTCGGCCAAGCTCGCGGAGGACAGGGGTGAACTCAGCCGCGCGCTGGAGGGCGACCTGAGCGGAATCCGAAGCCTGATCGACAGCCACGCCGGCAGGCTTGTCGAGGACCGCAGCCTGCTGTCCCAGACGCTCGAATCCGATCTCGCCAAGTTGGCCGAGAGCCGCGCCTCGATCGACGGCCTGGTCGCCGGCCAGGTCGAGAAGCTCGCCGAAGGCCGCGATATCTTGAAGCGTGCCCTGGAAGCCGACATCAACACCATCAGGGGTGCCATTGCGGGACACTCCGAGAAGGTGCAGGAGGAACGCGCTCAGCTGTCGCAGGCCCTGGAGGCCGACCTGCAGACCGTCGGCGGCGCAATCTCCGATCACCAGAACAGGCTCGTCCAGGACCGCGCCGTGCTGTCGAAGTCGCTCGAGGACGATCTGGCCAAGCTGGCCGAGAGCCGTTCCAGCATCGATGGCTTGGTGGCCGGCCAGGTCGAGAAGCTTGCCGAGGGCCGCGATATCCTCAAACGCGCTCTGGAAGCGGACCTCAACACCATCCAGGGCGCCATCGTCGATCATTCGCAGAAGATCGCCGACCATCGCGCCGAGCTGTCGCGCGTCCTGGATGCCGACATGGCCAATGCCAGCGGCCTCATGCAGACCCACGCCGACAGGCTCGTCCAGGACCGCTCGACCCTGTCCAAGGCATTGGAGGACGATCTCGCCAAGCTGGCCGAAAGCCGGTCCTCGATCGATGGTCTGGTCGCTGGCCAGGTGGAGAAGCTGGCCGAAGGCCGCGATATCCTCAAGCGTGCGCTCGAAGCGGACCTCGCCAAGCTCGCCGAAAGCCGCGCCTCGATCGACGGCCTCGTCGCCGCGCAGGTGGACAAGCTCGCGGAAGGCCGCGATGTCCTCACGCGCGCCCTCGAGGCCGACCTGGCCAAGCTCGCCGAGAGCCGCGCCGGCATCGACGGGCTGGTCTCCGGCCAGGTGGAAAAGCTCGCCGAGGGTCGCGACATCCTCAAGCGGGCGCTTGAATCCGATCTGCAGAAGCTGGCGGAAAGCCGCTCGGAGATCGACGGCGTCATCGCCGGTCACATCGGCAAGCTGTCCGAAGGCCGCGACATGCTGGCCCGCGCGCTGGAAGATGACCTCGTCAAGCTCGCCGAAGCGCGCAAGGACGTCGACCGTTCGGTGTCCGGCCATATCGACCAGATCGCGGCCAAGAGCAGCGACATCTCGGCGGCGATCGCTGCCGATGTCGAGAAGATCGAGCAGGCCTTCAGCCGCCAGACCGGCATCATCGAAGAACGCGCCGGCACCATGGAGCGTGCGCTTTCGGCCGGCGTCGACAATGTCCGCGGCGTCCTCGAAAAGACCGCCGTCTTCGTTGCCGGCGCGCTGCGCGACAAGGTGATGGAAATCACCAGCACGCTGCACGAGCAGGCGGGCGCCGCCTTCAGCGACGCCGATCGCAAGATCGCCGAACGCGCCGAACAGACTTCGGCTGCGCTGCTCGCCCGGGCCGAAGAGATTGCCAACGCCTTCGAGCAGGCCGACCGCCGCCTGCACGAGCGCGCTCAGGACACCTCGAGCATGCTGATGGCCCGCGCCGATGATGCGTCCCACGCGCTCATGGCCCGTGCCGAGGAAACCGCCGACAAGCTCGCCGCCCGCGCCGGCGAGATCGCCGGCACCTTCGACGCCGCCGACCAGAAACTGGTCGCCCGCGCGGTCGAAACGGCGCAGTCGCTCGCAACCCGCGCCGGCGACATCCTGCGCAACTTCGAGGGCGCGGACGAGCGCCTCAGCATGCGCATCACCGAATCGGCCGAAGCGCTGGCCGCCCGCGCTTCGGATCTCGGCCGCATCTTCGACGCCGCCGACCAGCATCTGATCTCGCGCATTGCCGAAGGTTCGGAGGCGCTGTCGTCGCGGGCGTCTGAAATTGCCCGCATCTTCGACGACGCCGACAACCGTTTGGTGTCGCGCATCGCCAGCAGCACCTCGACCATCGGCGAACATGCCGACACCATTGTCGGCGCATTCGCCGCCACCGAGCAGCGCGTCGCCGACCGTGCCCGCCAGACCGGCCAGGAACTCGCCGTCCACGCCCGTGAGATCGAGCAGGCGCTCGCCGGTGCCGACGAACGCCTGGCCTCGAGCGCCGCTGCGGCCGCGGCCCGTGTCGAGGAGCAGGTTGCGAGCGTCGAGAACCGGCTCGCCTATGGCGCCGAAACGATGGGTCAGAAGCTCAACGAGCAGGTCTCCAGCGCCGAGGCGCAGCTCATCTCGCGCGCCAACGTCATTGCCGAAACCTTCACCGCGGTCGGCCAGCATATCGGCCAGAGCACCAACGAGGCGGCAAAGACCATCGGGGCCAACACCCGCGAGCTCAACACCATGCTTGCGACGCGCTCCTCCGAAATGTCGAAGATTCTCGACGAGACGGCGCGTCCGCTGGTCGAGCGCTTCGCCCAGGGCGGCTCCGAGCTGCAAAAGAGGATGGAAGAGGTCACCGAACAGGCGACCGAGAAGCTGCGCAGCGAAAACGCGGCCCTCGTCAATGCGCTCGCCAACCGTACCGCGGAGACGCTCTCGGCGGTCGAGGGCGCCCGCTCGACGCTGGCCGACAGCGTTGCCGACCTTATCGGCCGCATGACCACCTCCAGCGCGCAGCTCAGTCAGCTGATCGACCAGGCGGCCGTCAATCTCGGCCAGGTCGAGGAGCGCCTGAGCGGCAGCACGCAGAGCTTCGCGGCGACCACCGAGAAGGCGGCCCAGACCTTTGCCAGCTCGGCGCGCCTCGTTGATTCCAACACGACGCGGCTCACCGATCTGTCGTCGGCGACGTTGCGCGAGGTCGCTTCGATCGCGACCAAGTTCGACGAGCACAGCCGCCTGCTGTCGAGCGCCTCGGACCTGCTGAGCTCCGCGCAGAGCAATCTCGAGCACACGCTGGAGCGGCAGTCGTCGCTGGAAGACCTCGCCGTCGGCCTGGTCAAGAAGTCGGAAGACCTCGAGAAAGTCATGCGCTCCTTCGAGACTCTTGTGGGCCAGACGATGCAGAATGCCGAGGGCCGGACGATGGAATCGGCGGAGAAGATTCGCACCGCCATCGCCGAGGTCGTCGATTCGGCGACGCGCCGCTTCGCCGACGCGACCGAGGAGATGCGGCGCACTGCGGGCTCCATCAAGAGCGAGCTGGACCTCACCCGCGCCGAGCTCAAGAAAGGCGTCATCGAGATGCCGGAGGAGGCCAAGGAATCGACCTCGGCCATCCGCCGCGCCGTCGCCGAGCAGATTAACGCGCTCAAGGAACTGTCGGATATCGTTGCGAAATCCGGCCGCAGCGGCAGCAGCGAGACCGGCGAGCCGCGCGCCCTGCGCCCCGCGCCGCAGTCGCCCGCTCGCCCCGCCGAGCAGCCGCTGCGCCGCCCGCCGGCGCCGCAGCAGCCTCAGCCGGAGCGCCCGGCGCCGCAGGCACCGCTCGGCGAGACGACGCTGCGCGGCACCCTCGATCTCGAGCGCCCGGCGGAAACGCCGCGCCGCGATCCGAACGGCCGCACGCAGCAGGGCGGCTGGGTGCGTGATCTCCTGACCAACGCCTCGCGCGAGGAAGAGTTGAAGCCGGCGACGCCCGCCGAAGCAACGCGCGCGACTCCTGCCCAGCGTTCGCCGCTGCATGTCATGGAATCGCTCAACTCGCTATCCGTCGACATCGCTCGCGCCATCGACCACGACGCCTCGATCGAGCTGTGGAACCGCTACCGCCGCGGCGAGCGCGACGTGTTCACGCGCCGGCTCTACACGCTGAAGGGCCAGCAGACCTTCGACGAGATCCGCCGCAAGTATCAGGCCGAGGCCGAGTTCCGCGCCGCCGTCGACCGCTACTGCGACGATTTCGAGAAGCTGCTCAAGGACGTATCGCGCAACGACCGCGACAACATCATGGCGCAAACCTATCTCACGTCGGACACCGGCAAGGTCTACACGATGCTGGCCCACGCCAGCGGCCGCCTGCACTGAGCGGGGCACCTGTCAGACACTGAAGCGGGGCCATTGCTCCGCTTCTTCATTTTAGAATCTACTTTTAGTTTGACGCAGGTCCCATCTTCGAATTGGCGGGAAGGCCTTGAAGACAGCGATAATCTTCGACTGCGAATTTCTTTGCCTCGAAGGCTCGCAACGCAGATTTTGGTGCGCGGCTCATGATCCCGATCCGGTCATAGCCCAGGTCGGCGCAGTAAAGCTCGGACTTGAGGGGGAGTTTCCCCTATTAGGCACGCACCGCGCCTATGTGCAACCGATTGACCGATTCGGCCGGGGATACGCGCTCGATCCGTTTTTCACCCAGCTCACCGGCATCACTGAAGAAACCCTGGAGACCGAGGGAGTCGGATTGGCAGAAGCTCTTGCCGACATCGACCGGTTCTCCGACGGTGCGCGCTTTTGGTCCTGGGGCAAGGACGAGCTGAACATGGTCGCGATCAGTTGTTATATCGCCGGCATTCCCGTTTCCATACCAGCCAACCGGTTCGACAATGCAGTCAAGCTGCTGCTAGCGGCAGGGATGCCGATCGAAGATTTGCCGAGGACACCCAGCAACAAGCTGGCGGACTACTATGGCGTCGACCACGCTCCGTTGCGGGCACACGACGCGCTCGACGATGCGCTATCGCTGACCTACACCCTGCAACATCTGTTGAAATCCGAAAAATTGCAGGCAGACGTCTTCGAGTGTTTGTAGCTTGCGCGGCACCGCACAGGCACGCGCATTCGTTCAGATCACCGAATCGGTCCAGCGCACGATGTCCTTCGCCGCTTGGCCGAACGCGTTGTCCAGGGCACCGACATAAGCGGCGTTTCCGCCGCCCGAGACCGGTGCGCTGGCCGTGAAGTCCTTCGAGGCGCGCACCTCGCCATTGCGATCGTTGAGGATGCGCACGAACAGGTCCACATCGGCATGTTCGCCCCCATTGACCCGGACTTCGAAGGACCGCACCTCGACGATGATCTGGTAGTCGATCGCCAGACCCTCGCCCGGCTTGCCGACACCGGCAAAGCTGCCGGAGCGCTGAAAAGTCTCGGCGAGCCTTGCCTGCACGATCAGCGGCAGGCGGTCCGCCCATTGCGCGCCCTTGAGGAACTGGATCGACTGGTCGGACGGCCTGATCACGATGTTCTGGCTGTCCAGCGCCTTCAGCGCCGAGGGTTGGGCGATCAGGATCTGGCGGCGGCTGTGGCCTCGCATGTCGAGCGAAGGCGCGGAAAGCTCGAACGTGTCGAGCGGCGCCGGCCTGCCCCCCAGTACCGCGCAGCCTGCAAGCGTGAACACGAGCGTCGCGGCAGCAACGGACTTCAACCCTCTCACTGACTTCACGCGCGATCCCCACTGTCCCCGGATCTGACGATCAACTTGCAGCTGCAATCCATGTTCTTGGCGTTCGCAGCAGCGGAAGTCAACGCCGTGCCCTGCCGTCAAACTGACGGACCTCCCCCTCGCCGCCCGTCAGTATGCGCTGCGGGTTTCGGCTGAGATCTGTCACCGCTTCCTCGATTCGGCTGATCGAGCGCCGGCTGGCCTGGACCAGCGCCTCGACATCCTGCAGCCCCTGGCCGGAGAAGCGCGACAGATTGTCGACGATAGTGCCCAGCCGAGAGTTCAGCGTATCGGCAACCTGCTTGAAGGATTTCAGCGTCGCCCGAGCATCGGCCATCACGCCATTGGCTTCACCGGACCCGAGAAGCTTGTCGACCTTCTCGAGAATTCCGTCGACGCGCACGGACGCGTCGTTGAGGCGCTGCGCAAGCTGGCGGGCATTCTTGATCGTATCGTTGATGTCGTCGGAGCGGTTGGCGATCTTGTCGGTGACCTTGGCGATGTCGGCGGCCGCCTTGTTGGCGCTGTCGCTTGCCTTCTGGATGTTGGCGAGCGCCGTACGGACATTCGCCGGATCTATCCCATCGAGAACGCCGTTGACCTTGGCGAGCGTCCCTTGCGTCTGCTTGGCGAAGTCGTTGACCGACCCCACCGCGGCATCGACGTTCTTCAGCACGTCGTCCAACTGCCCGCTGGTTTCCTTGAGGTTCGCGGTGACCGTGTCGACATTGGCGACGATGCTCTTGATCCGGTCCTTGTCGACCGAATTGAGCAGGCCCTCGGCCGCCTTCAGCGTGCTGTCGAGTCGGCCCGACACATTTTGCAATTGCTCCGAAAGCGAGCTCACGGCGGACAGGAATTTATCGATACCGTCCGAATTCTTGGCCAGCGCGTTGGAGAAGGTCTCGACGTTCTTGACGGTCTGCGTCAGCGGTCCGCGAACATCCTTGGTGAAGCCTTCCAGCTCGGTGAGCACCTTGTCGGCACGAGTGAAGATGTTCTGCGCCGTCTGCAGCAGGTTGGTCACGGCCGACGGATTGGCGACGATCTCCGGAACCCTGCCTTCTTTCTCGGCCTGGTCGAGCAGCTTCACTTCCTTGGGATCGGCGCCTTTCAGCTCGATATTGGCCTGGCCGGTGAGGCCGGCGAGCCCGATATCGGCCTGCGTCGACTTCGTGATCGGCGTCATGCGGTCGATCTCGGTATCGGCGATGGCGACGGTCGGGTTGTCGACATCGATATAGACCCGTTTAACGTCGCCCACCTTGACGCCGTTGAACAGCACGAAGCTGCCGCGGCCAAGGCCCGAAGCCGAGCCCGGGATGCGCACCCGCAGCAGCGTCGTCTCGCCACGCTCGCCGATCGCGGCCGTCCAGTAGACGAAGGCGAACGCCGCGAGGATAGCGGCCAGCGTGAAAATGCCGACAATGACGTAGTTGGCTCTGGTTTCCATTGCCCCACTTATGGCTATGCGCGAGCCGCAAGATCAAGTTGCCGGGCGCGTTTTCCGCGGAAATAGGATTTTACCCACGGCTCCTCGCTTTTCAGCATGTCGTCGATCGTGCCTTCGACCAGCACCCTCTTCTTGCCGAGCACCGCCACGTGGTCGCAGGCGGTGAACAGCGTGTCGAGGTCGTGCGTGACCATGTAGACCGTCAAATCCATCGTATCGCGCAACTTGACGACCAATTCGTCGAATTCGGCCGCGCTGATCGGATCGAGGCCCGAGGTCGGCTCGTCGAGGAAGACGATGTCCGGATCGAGCGCCAGCGCGCGAGCCAACGCCGCGCGCTTGATCATGCCGCCCGACAGCTCGGAAGGGAATTTCTGCGCTGCGTCCGGCGGCAGCCCGACCAGCTCGACCTTGAGCATGGCGAGCTCGTCCATCAGCTTCTTCGGCAGGTCGAGATACTCGCGCATCGGCACCTGCACGTTTTCCAGCACCGTCAGCGCCGAAAACAGCGCGCCGTGCTGGAACAGGACGCCGAGCCGCATGTCGATGCGCAGGCGCTCGATCTCGCTTGCCTTGTCGACGTCGACGCCGAACAGCCTGATGGTTCCCGATTGCTTCGGCATAAGCCCGAGGATGGTGCGCAGCAACACCGACTTGCCGGCGCCCGAGGCGCCGACGAACCCCAGGATCTCGCCGCGCTCGATGTCGAGCGAAAGCTTGTCGAGGATCAGCTTGTCTTCGATGGCAACGGTGACGTCACGGACCGAAAGCACGATCTCGCTCTCGTCCGCGTTCTGCGCCGTGTTGACCCCGTTGCCGCTTGCAACCGCCATCTCAAAACCCAATCGATGCGTAGAACATGGCGAAAAGCCCGTCGAGGATGATGACGACGAAGATCGACTTCACCACCGAGGCGGTCACGTGCTGGCCGAGCGACTCGGCGCTGCCGCCGACCTTCATGCCCTCGACCGAAGCGATGGTGCCGATGATCATGGCCATGAACGGCGCCTTGATCAGCCCGGCAAAAATAGTGCTGAGGTCGATGGCGACCCGCAGCCGGTCGATAAATGCCGCCGGTGGAATGTCGGAATAGAGCCAGGCGGCGATGATGCCGCCGCCGAGCGCGGCGAAATTCGCGATGATCGTCAAGCACGGCAGCGCAATCACCAAGGCGACGAGCCGCGGAAACACCAGCACGCCGATCGGGTTCAACCCGATCACCTTCAGCGCGTCGACCTCCTCGCGCATCTTCATCGAGCCGATCTCGGCGGTGATGGCGCTGCCCGAGCGGCCGGCCAGCATGATCGCGGTCATCAGCACGCCAAGTTCGCGCAGGATCAGCACGCCGACGAGGTCGACGACGAAAATGTCGGCACCGAAATAGCTGAGCTGATAAGCGCCTTGCTGGGCGACGATGGCGCCGACGATGGCCGACATCAGCACCACCACCGGAATGGCACCGACGCCCATGCGGTCGATCTGGTTGAAGATTGCTGCCGGATTGACGGCATGGCCGCGGCCGAGCTTCATCTGCGCGCCGCGGATGGTGGCGCCGAGGATGTTCATCGAGGCCAGAAAATCGTCGCGCATCTCGTAGACGCGGCGGCCGACCAGCTCCAGCGCGCGCAGGATGATGTTGGGCGGTCCGGCCGGCCCCGATTCGGGTTCGCGACGCACCGCGTCGCCCACCGCGCCGAGCAGGATTGAGGCGATCTCGCTCTGCCCCTGCACATGGACTTCGACGCCTTTCTTCTCGAAAGCGCTCGCCAGCCGATCGATCAGCCAGGCGCCGGCCGTGTCCATCTTCTCGATCTGGGAAAGGTCGAGTATCAGCCTCTTGGCGCTGTTGCGGTTTTCGATCTTGCGCATCTCGGCATCGACCGATGCCACGGTCCGCGTCGTCCAGACACCCGAAAAAGCGCAGCCGAGCACGTCGCCTTCCTCGCCGACGGCAATGCGCGGCTGGTGATTGGCATCACCGGCGGGCGTGCGGCTTGCGTCGCGTTTGCGGATGGTCAACATGGCGTCCTGTTTAGCGTGACGGGACTGGCGTGTCGATTTGCCGGGAGACCGGGTCGCACAGCCGGAGAAGAAAAATATGGCGCGTGTCATTTCGGTCGAGGCGGAGCGATTCCCCATCGCGGGCACCTTCACCATCTCGCGCGGCTCGAAAACCGAGGCCGAAGTCATCACCGTGACGATCGCCGACAACGGACATGTCGGGCGCGGCGAATGCGTGCCCTACAGGCGCTACGGCGAGACGATGGAAGGCGTGCGCGCCGCTATCGAGGCGATGCGCGGCCAGATCATCGACGGCATCGGCCGCACCGCCTTGCTCGCGGCCATGCCGGCCGGAGCGGCCCGCAATGCCATCGACTGCGCCTTGTGGGATCTCGAAGCCAAGCTGGGCGCCAGGCCGGTGGCGGACGCGATCGGGGTCGTTTCGCCTAAGGCGCTTGAAACCGCCTACACGCTGTCGCTCGCCGAACCTGAGGCGATGGCGGCGCAGGCCCGCGCCGCTGCCTCGCGGCCACTGCTCAAGGTCAAGATCGGCGGCGACAACGACGCGGCAAGGATTCGCGCCGTGACGCAAGCCGCCCCGCAAAGCCGCATCATACTCGATGCCAACGAGGGCTGGACCGATAACAACATCGTCGAGAATCTCGCATTCGCAGCCGAGCACGGCATAGTGCTGATCGAGCAGCCGCTGCCGGCCGGCCGTGATGGCATCTTGCGCGAAATCGCGCATCCCGTGCCGATCTGCGCCGACGAAAGCGTGCACGAGGCGAAGAACCTCGAAGCGCTGGTCGGCCTCTATGACGTCGTCAACATCAAGCTCGACAAAACTGGCGGACTGACCGAAGCGCTGATCCTTCGCGATCGTGCCCGGGAGCTGGGTTTCGGCATCATGGTCGGCTGCATGGTCGGCACGTCGCTCGCCATGGCGCCGGCAGTGCTCTTGGCTCAAGGTGCCGATTTCGTCGACCTCGACGGGCCGCTGCTCTTGGCGCACGACCGCGAACCGGGTCTGGTCTACCAGGGCTCGCTGGTCTCACCGCCTCAGCCGGCGCTGTGGGGCTGACCGCGCGGCAAGCCCAATCAGCGCGAGGCCGATGATCGCGATCGGGATCATCGCCAGGAACCCGTCGACGCCAAGATGATCGTAGAGCGGGCCGGAGACCAGCGTGACCGCGGCCATGAAGAAGCCGTTGAAGAAATAGGCGATGCCTTGCGCGGCGCCCGTGCGCTCTTCGGAAACCGTTTCGCCGATCATCTTCTGCAGGCCGATCAGCACCATCGCCACCGAAACCGCATGCAGCGTCTGGACGCCGAAGAAGCCGACGACGCCGAGGCCCAGCGGCCAGACCAGCGGAAAGGCGACCCATCGCAGGATCGAGCCGATGCCGGCGATCACCATCACCCTGACGACGGAAACGGAGGCGAAAATGCGGTTGAAGAACAAGAACATGCAGACCTCGGCAACCACGCCCCAGGCCCACAGCAGGCCCACGACGGAATCGCTGATGCCGATCGACTTCCAGTAGATCGACACGAAGCCGTAAAGAAAGGCGTGGCTGGCGGTGATGATGCCGACACCCAGCGTGAAATAGAGGAAATAGGCGTTGAAGAGGCTTGGCGCCGAATGCTGAATGTCGGTCGCCGATAATGGCGACGCCTTGCGAGGCTTGCCCATCCGCGGCGCCCACAAACCCGCGGCAAGCGCTGCGGCAAGGGCCACAAAGATGATCGCCGGAACTGCTTGCGGGCCGGTGGCCGCCAGGATGAAGCCGCCGACTATATTGGCGCAGAAATAGGAGATCGAACCCCATTTGCGCATGGCGGTGTAGTTGGAGCCGAAGCGGCGGACGCCCGACAGAGCCAGCGAATCGGCCATCGGCGAATGCGGCGTCCAAGGGATCGAAAGCAACAGCGAGATGGCCAGCACGCCCGCATAGGTGGCCGGCAGGAAATAGCCGGCCGAAATGATCATCGTCGCCGCGACCAGCGCGATATAGACATTGGCGCGGTCCTTCGCCCGGTCGGCAAACGCGGTGAGCATCGGCGTCGTCACGACGCGCAGGAACATCGGCGCGGCCAGGATGACTGCGATCTGTTCGGCGTGGAAGCCTTTCACCTCCAGCCAGAGCGGAAAATAGGGCAGATGCGTCCCCTGCGACACGAACAATGTCGCGAAGATCAGGCTCATGCGCAGTTCGAAATGGGCGGGCTTGACGAGTTGCTCAGGCGAAAGCGGCGGCAGCGGCATGAATCGATCCAATTACGCTGCATTCCACGACCCGCAACGCGTTTCGATCCCTATCACGCGGCAAGGCGCGACGGAACCGCCTGGACCAGTCGATCTGGCTAAAGCTGTTGAAAGACAAGGAACCTCGGAGCCGGAAAGGCGCTCAGGCAGCCTTGACCTTGAGATCGATGAGATCGACGCGCACCGGCGCGTCCTTGCCGGCCGGAACATCGGGCAGCACATGCGCCCAGGTCAGGATCTCCATGCGGCCGTCGAAATGCTCGACCACCGCGGTGCAGCTTTCCACCCAGTCGCCGGTGTTGATGTATTGCACGTCGCCATAGCTTTCGATCGCGGCGTGATGGATGTGGCCGCAGATCACGCCGTCGACATGCGAGCGCCGCGCTTCCTCGGAGAGCACCGTCTGGAACGATCCGATGAAGTTCACCGCCTTCTTCACCTTGACCTTCGCCCAGGAAGAGAACGACCAGTAAGGCAGGCCGAGCAGGTGGCGCAGTCTCGTCACGAGGCGATTGACCAGCATTGCCGTGTCATAGGCGTAGTCGCCGAGGTAAGCGAGCCAGCGCTGATTGTGCACCACAGTGTCGAACTGGTCGCCATGGATGACGAGAAGCCGCCTGCCGTCGGCGGTCTCATGAATGGCGCGGTCGGCAACGACGATGCCGCCGAAATGCACGCCCTGGAACTGGCGGGCGAACTCGTCGTGGTTGCCGGCGATGTAGGTGATCGAGGCGCCTTTGCGCGCCTTGCGCAGCAGTTTCTGCACCACGTCGTTATGGCTCTGCGGCCAATGCCAGTTGCGCCGCAGGCGCCAGCCGTCGACGATGTCGCCGACCAGGTAGATGGTATCGGCGTCATGGTGGCGCAGGAAATCGATCAGGAAATCGGCCTTGGCCGCTTTCGAGCCGAGATGCACGTCGGAAATGAACATGGTGCGAAAAGTGCGGGGCTCTGGACCGGACATCGCGATTTCCACCTTTCTTTGGCGTGCTATGCCTCGATTCATGCAACAACCGTATGACGGTTGCGGTTGGTCCAGCCCAGGCGCTAGCTTGCCGCCTCGAAAAAGGAGAAATCACCATGGATCTCGGCATTCGCGGCAAGAAGGCCATCGTCTGCGCCTCGAGCAAGGGACTGGGGCGCGGCTGCGCGATTGCGCTGGCCGAAGCCGGCGTCGACCTTGTCGTCAACGGCCGCAACGCCGAGCTGTTGGCGAAGACGGCGCAGGAAATCCGCGAAAAATTCGGCGTCGAGGTGATCGAGATCGCCGGCGACGTCTCGAAGCCGGAAGTGCAGAAGGCATTGCTTGCCGCCTGCCCCGCCCCCGACATCCTGGTCAACAACAATGGCGGCCCGCCGCTTCGCGATTTCCGCGAGCTCGACCGCGCGAAAATCCTCGAAGGCGTGACGCAGAACATGGTGACGCCGATCGAGCTGATCCAGGCGGTCATCGACGGCATGGCCAAGCGCGGCTTCGGCCGCATCGTCAACATCACCTCGCTGTCGGTCTATGTGCCGATCCCGGGCCTCGACCTGTCGTCGGGCGCCCGCGCCGGCCTGACCTCGTTCCTTGCCGGCGTGGCCCGCACGGTCATCGACCGAAACGTCACCATCAACAGCCTGTTGCCCGGCAAGCTCGACACCGACCGGTTGCGTGGCCCGCATGAAGCCGGCA
This sequence comes from Mesorhizobium sp. WSM3862, assembly GCF_002294985.1. Lineage (GTDB taxonomy): Bacteria > Pseudomonadota > Alphaproteobacteria > Rhizobiales > Rhizobiaceae > Mesorhizobium. The sequence goes on from NZ_NSGE01000001.1 coordinate 326,864, forward strand.
CGCCGGAAGACCCGGCAGCGGCCGCCGCGCGCAAGGCCCGCATCAGCGCCGACGTACCGGCAAAGCGCCTCGGCACGCCGGAAGAGTTCGGCCAGATCTGCGCCTTCCTGTGCTCGGTTCATGCCGGCTATCTCACTGGACAGAACATCCCGGTCGACGGTGGCCTCTACGTGAGCGCGTTCTGACGAGCTTCGTCAATCAGCCGCAAGTTTCCGAGCCAACTGGCTGAAATGCATTGATTATCTTCGCCTCGGCATTGTGAATGCCAGGGCCGACATTTGGCGTCGCGAAGAATCGTCGCTGCATGCTAAAAGGCTCGAAAGCAAGAAGCGCAGGAGGGCCGCGAATGGACGGCGAGAGCAAGAAAACGGCCCGATCGGACCTCGATGAGGCCGCGCTCTTCTTTCACAAGCACCCCACCCCGGGAAAGCTCGAGATCCAGGCGACCAAGCCGCTGGGCAACCAGCGCGACCTCGCGCTTGCCTATTCGCCGGGCGTTGCCGCTCCTTGTCTCGAGATCCGGGACGATCCGGCGGTCGCCGCCGACTACACGGCGCGTGCCAACCTCGTCGGCGTTGTCTCCAACGGCTCGGCGGTGCTTGGGCTGGGCAATATCGGCCCGCTCGCCTCCAAGCCGGTGATGGAAGGCAAGGCGGTGCTGTTCAAGAAATTCGCCGGCATCGACGTGTTCGACATCGAGATCGATGCTCCCGAGATCGAGCGCATGGTCGAGACGGTGGCCGCGCTCGAGCCGACCTTCGGCGGCATCAATCTCGAGGACATCAAGGCGCCTGAATGCTTCGAGGTCGAGGAGCGGCTGAAGGCCCGCATGGGCATTCCGGTTTTCCATGACGACCAGCATGGCACGGCAATCATCGTCGCCGCCGCGGTGCTCAACGGGCTGGAATTCGCCGGCAAATCGATCTCCGACATCAAGATCGTCACGTCCGGCGGGGGCGCTGCGGCGCTCGCCTGCCTCAACCTTTTGGTCTCGCTCGGGGCCAATGTCGAAAACATCTGGGTCACCGATCGTTTCGGCGTCGCCTACAAAGGCCGAGTCGAGGAGATGGACCGCTGGAAAGACCCTTATGTGAAGGACACCCAGGCGCGCACGCTGACCGATGTCATCCCTGGCGCCGACGTCTTTCTCGGCCTCTCCGCCGCCGGCGTGCTGAAGCCAGAACTCCTGCAGCACATGGCGCCGAAGCCGCTGATCCTGGCGCTCGCCAACCCGACGCCGGAGATCATGCCTGAGGTGGCGCGCGCGGCACGGCCCGACGCCATGATCTGCACCGGGCGCTCCGATTTTCCCAATCAAGTCAATAACGTGCTCTGCTTTCCTTACATCTTCCGCGGCGCGCTGGATTGCGGGGCGAGCGCCATCAACGAGGAGATGAAGATGGCCGCGGTCAGAGCGATCGCGGCCCTGGCCCGCGAGGAGCCCTCGGACGTCGCCGCCCGCGCCTATTCCGGCGAGACGCCGGTCTTCGGGCCGGACTTCCTGATCCCCTCGCCCTTCGATCCGCGGCTCATCCTGCGCATCGCGCCGGCGGTGGCGAGAGCCGCCTGCGACACCGGCGTGGCGACGCGGCCGATCTCCGATTTCGCGGCCTATGTCGACAAGCTCAACCGCTTCGTCTTCCGCTCCGGCCTGGTGATGAAACCGGTGTTCTCCTCGGCCAAGGCCGCCAGCGCCAAGCGCGTCATCTACGCCGACGGCGAGGACGAGCGCGTGCTGCGGGCGGCACAGGTGGTCCTGGAGGAAGGCATCGCCGAGCCGATCCTGATCGGCCGTCCGCATGTCGTGGAAGTCAGGCTGAAGCGTTACGGCCTGCGCATCCGACCGGGCGTCGATTTCGGCCTGATCAACCCGGAGGACGATCCGCGCTACCGGCACTATGTCGATCTGCTGATCGAGCTCGCCGGCCGCCGCGGTATAACGACGGAAGCCGCCCGCACCATGGTGCGCACCAACAACACGGTGATCGCCGCGCTTGCGTTGAAGCGCGGCGATGCGGATGCGATGATTTGCGGGCTCGAAGGCCGCTTCGAGCGCCATCTGCGCAATGTCACGCTGATCATCGGGCCGCGTCCCGGCATCAAGGACCGCGATCTCTCGACGCTGTCGATGCTGATCTCGCAGCGCGGCATCATCTTTCTCACCGACACCCATGTCTCCGTCGATCCGACGGCGGAGGAGATCGCCGAGATGACGGTGCTGGCGGCGGAAGAAATCCAGCGCTTCGGCATCGAGCCGAAGGCTGCGCTGCTGTCGCATTCGGATTTCGGCTCGCGCGATTCGCCCGGCGCGCTCAAGATGCGCGAGGCCGCCGCCATCCTCGCCCGCATCGCGCCGGAGCTGCAGTGCGACGGCGAGATGCATGCCGACTCGGCTCTTTCCGAGCATCTGCGCCAGCGCGTCTACCCGCATTCGCGGCTGAAAGGGGAAGCCAATCTGCTGGTGTTCCCGAACCTCGATTCGGCCAACATCACGCTGACGGCGCTGCGTGCCATGATGGACGCGCTGCATGTCGGGCCGATCCTGCTCGGCACCGACAAGCCCGCGCACATCCTGACGCCTTCTGTGACGTCGCGCGGCGTGGTCAACATGACGGCACTGGCGGTGGTCGAGGCGGCGCACAAGGCGCAGGCGCTCGCCCCGATCTGAGTTGAGGGTGAGCTCTGGGTTGATGCGAGCTCGCGCCAGCGGAATTGTGTTTGGGTAGTAAGCAAAGGAACAGTTAACCACGAACGCGGTAGCCTTCCACCGGCAATCGGGATTCCAGGCGAATGAAGGGGTTGAAGCTGACGCACCTTGCTGCGCTGCTTGCAGCGTTGGCGGCGTCGGCTGTCGCTGTGACCGAGCCGCAGGCCGCTTCTCGCACCTGCCGCCAGCTCGAAGCGGAGCTTGCAGCCACGCGCGGCGGTGGCGGCGGTCCGGGACTGATCCGCAAATATGACGACGCAATCGCCCGCCAGCGCGAGCAACTGGCCAAGGCGCGCGGCCGCGCCGGTGATGCCAATTGCGGCTTCGCGCTGTCGCGCAATGCCGGCCAATGCGCGGCGATCAATGCCTCGATAGAGCGCATGAACGCCAATCTCGACATCTTGCAGGCCAAGCGCCAGCGGCTGGCCGGCGGCGGCACGCGGCGCGACCGCAGCCGCATTCTTGCGGCGCTCGACGCCAATGGCTGCCGCGATGATGAAGTCGAGGCGCCTCGCGCCCCGATCCAGGAGGCCGCCCGCAACAATGGTGGCGGCAATCTGTTCGAGCAGCTCTTCGGCCGTGGCGACGAGGAGATCGCTTCGCTCGACACGCCTGAAGCGCTTCCGCCAGACGATCCCGGCGCGCGCAACATCCGCCGGGTGATCAACCAACCCGACGGCATGAACCTGCCGAGGATGAACGACGAGTTCCGCACCGTCTGCGTGCGCACCTGCGACGGCTATTTCTTCCCGATGTCGAACGCCGCCTCTGTTGGCGATTTCGAGCGCGATCAGAAGAATTGCGAATCGAGCTGCCCCGGCACCGAAATGCAGGTCTTCTACACGCGCGGCATGGACGATGACGCCGGCAACATGACATCCTCGGCGACCGGCCGTCCTTACAGCAAGCTGCCGACGGCCTATCTCTACAAGCAGGCCAACTACTCGCGGCCGCCGCAATGCGGCTGCAACGCCCAGGCCGAAAACTTCTCGATCATAGGCGGTAATCCGCCCAATCCGGAGCAGCCGCAGCCGGACAGCGGGGTGACGACCCTCGTGCCGGCGCCGGCGGCCAAGCTCGATGCTGGCGCCGATCCCGAAACGCTCGCCAACGCTGCAGGCGGGCTCGACCGCGCGGCTATCAAGCAGCTGACCGCCAAGGTGCCGGCGTCACCGGTTTCGGCCCTGCCGCCGGAACAGCGCAAGGTCAGGGTCGTCGGGCCAGCGTTCCTTCCCGACCCATCAGCGGCAATAGATCTGCAAGCTCCGGCCCCGAAGACCGCCCGGTAAGGGCAAGCCGCAGCGGCATGAACAGCGGCTTGCCCTTGCGGCCCGTCGCTTCCCTGATCTTGCCGGTCCAATCCTTCCAGACCGTGCCGTTCCAAGGCTCTTCCGGCAACAGGTCGAACGCCTGGTGGAGGAAATCACGGTCCTCGCCGGAAAATTCCGCCGGCTCCTGCGGCCCGTCACTCAGGATTCGCCACCAGGCGACAGCGTCGGACAAACGGTCGATATTGCCGCGCACGGCGAGCCAGAAGGGCTCGGCCCTGTCGCCGGAAATGCCAAGCACAATCAGCCGGTCGCGCGCCTCCTCGAACGGCATTTGGTGCATCAGCGTGCGATTGAGCACGAAAAGCTCGTCGGGATCGAACTTGGCGGCAGACTTGGATGTCGCGGCCGGGTCGAAATGGCTGGCGAGCTCGTTGAGATCGTGCGCTGCCGTGACATTCTCCGATGTGCCAACGAGCACGGCAAGTGAGGCGACAGCCATCGGCTCGATGCCGTCCTCGCGCAGGCTTTCGATCGACAGCGCGCCGGTGCGCTTCGACAGCCCCTCACCCGACACGGTGGTCAAGAGATTGTGGTGCCCGAACACCGGCGGCTCAGCGCCCAGCGCCTGGAACAAGGCGATCTGCACGCCGGTGTTGGTCACGTGGTCGTCGCCGCGTATGACATGGGTGACGCCCATCTCGATGTCGTCGACCACCGAAGGCAGCGTGTAGAGATAAGTGCCGTCCTCACGCACCAGGACCGGGTCCGACAGTGAGGCGAGATCGACGGTCTCCTCGCCGCGCACAAGGTCGTTCCAGTGCACCTCGGTCCGCTCGGGCTGCAGCGGGTCGCCGGTGAAGTTCGGCAAAAGAAAGCGCCAATGCGGCCGGCGCCCGTCGGATTCGTATTCGGCCACCTGCTCCGGCGTCAGCGTCAATGCCTCGCGGCCATAGACCGGCGGCAGACCGCGCGTGCGGCGCACCTTGCGGCGCAGGTCTAACTCCTCCGGCGTTTCGTAGCAGGCATAAAGCACGCGCGCCGCCTTCAGCCGCTCCACCGCGGCGTCATAGACTTCAAAGCGACGCGACTGGTATTCGGTAACGTCGGGAAAAATGCCGAGCCAATGCAGGTCATAGAGAATTGAATCGGCGAATTCCTGCGTCGAACGGGCAACGTCTGTATCGTCGAAGCGCTGGATGTAGCGGCCCTTGTTGTTCATGGCGAAAAGCCAGTTGAACAGCGCGGTGCGGGCATTGCCGATGTGGATGCGGCCGGTCGGCGACGGGGCGAAACGAACGGTAACTGTCATGAGCGGGGCGTAGCGAATGCTTCCAGGCTTGACAAGACACGCCCCCGCGCAGGGCAACAGATAGTGCAAGCCAGCTAAAATGAAAAGCCGCCCGTCGGGCCCGGCCCCGGGCAACCCGACGAACCGTCCGCAAGGACCGTCAAATAAAGGCTTTTCGATGCGCCTTTCTGTCCCCGTTATCCACATTTGTGACACACAACATATTGGGGTCACAAAACCTACAAAAACGAATCCTTGACGGGTCAGAACGAGTCGCTTTTTATAGGCCATGCGCTCCTGTTGCGGGCGTGACCGGAGAGTTCAGAAGCCGGTCTTTTTTCCCGGATTTTGTGCGTTTTGCCCACATTTCCGCCCGTTCACGAGGCCGGCGGAAGCGTTGGGTATGATGGGGCTTGGGTGGGCGAAAGGGAGAATTGTCGGGCTGGAAAAAATGATCTGTTAACACTATATTTAGTGTTTGCAGGCAGGCTCGACCCTAGATAGTGTGAACCTCCCTCTTCCGAGGGAATCGACAAAAGTTTCAGTTTTGAGGGACCCGCGGGTCGGCCTGCAGCCTGGTGAGCGCCTGGAAGGGCGTTTGCTTGTCTGCACGGTGCTGCCCGCGACGAGGAGAATGCCGGCGTCGCCTGCGATGCCGGCAAACGGCGGACCGTGCTTTTCGCCTGGCGGGGCAGCAATCCCTGGGGAAAAGCGCTATATGTAGACAAAAGGGACCGAACCAATGCGCATCGAGCGTCGCTTCACCAAGCCAGACCAAGCAGGTCAAGAAGGGGCAGCCTATGCGGAGATCGAATTCCGCAAGGCTCTGTCGGAGATCAAGAATCCCGACGGCTCGGTGGTGTTCCGCCTCGACAACATCGATGTGCCGGCGCAGTTCAGCCAGGTCGCGGCCGACATCCTGGCCCAAAAATATTTCCGCAAGGCCGGCGTCCCGGCGCGCCTGAAGAAGGTCGAGGAGAACGACGTCCCCTCCTTCCTGTGGCGTTCGGTTGCCGACGAGGCCGAACTCGCCAAGCTCCCTGAGGCCGAGCGCTATGGTTCGGAAACCGATGCCCGCCAGGTCTTCGACCGGCTGTCCGGCACCTGGACCTATTGGGGCTGGAAGGGCGGTTACTTCAAGTCGGAAGAAGATGCGCGCGCTTTCCGCGACGAGCTTGCCTATATGCTGGCCACTCAGCGCGTGGCACCGAACTCGCCGCAATGGTTCAACACCGGCCTGCACTGGGCCTATGGCATCGACGGGCCGAGCCAGGGTCACTTCTATGTCGACCCCTTCACCGGCAAGCTGACCAAGTCCAAGTCGGCTTACGAGCATCCGCAGCCGCATGCCTGCTTCATCCAGAGCGTTCAGGACGACCTCGTCAACGAGGGCGGCATCATGGACCTGTGGGTGCGTGAGGCGCGCCTGTTCAAATACGGCTCCGGCACCGGCTCGAACTTCTCGATGCTGCGCGGCGAAGGCGAGAAGCTGTCCGGCGGCGGCCGCTCGTCCGGCCTGATGAGCTTCCTCAAGATCGGCGATCGCGCGGCGGGCGCCATCAAGTCGGGCGGCACGACGCGCCGCGCCGCCAAGATGGTCATCGTCGACGCCGACCATCCCGACATCGAGGACTTCATCGACTGGAAGGTCAATGAGGAGCAGAAGGTCGCCTCGCTGGTGACCGGCTCGAAGATCGTCAAGAAGCACCTCGAAGCGATCATGAAGGCCTGCGTCAATTGCGAAGGCAATGGCGACGACTGCTTCGACCCGGCCCTCAACACCGCGCTGAAGCGCGAGATCAAGGCGGCCAAGAAGGACGCTGTGCCGGAGAACTACATCTATCGCGTCATCCAGTTCGCCCGCCAGGGCTACACCTCGATGTCGTTCAAGACCTACGACACCGACTGGGACTCTGACGCCTATCTCACCGTTTCCGGCCAGAACTCCAACAACTCGGTGTCGCTGAAGGACAACTTCCTGCGCGCCGTCGAGGCCGACGGCGACTGGCAGCTCACGGCCCGCAAGGACGGCAAGGTGCTGAAGACGCTGAAGGCGCGGGATCTGTGGGAAAAGATCGGTTATGCCGCCTGGGCGTCCGCCGATCCCGGCCTGCATTTCAACACGACCATGAACGACTGGCACACCTGCGCCTCCGCCGGTGCGATCCGGGCCTCCAACCCGTGCTCGGAATATATGTTCCTCGACGACACGGCCTGCAATCTCGCCTCGATCAACCTCCTGCCCTACCGCAAGGAAGACGGCACGATCGACATCGCCGCTTACGAGCACACCGTTCGGCTGTGGACCGTCGTGCTCGAGATCTCGGTGATGATGGCGCAGTTCCCGTCCAAGGAGATCGCCAAGCTCTCCTACGACTACCGCACGCTCGGCCTCGGCTACGCCAATATCGGCGGCCTGTTGATGACGTCCGGCATTCCCTACGACTCCGACGCGGGCCGCGCGATCTGCGCCGCGCTCACCGCCATCATGACCGGCATCGCCTATGCGACCTCGGCCGAAATGGCTTCCGAGCTCGGTGCCTTCCCGGACTATGACCGCAACGCACAGAACATGCTGCGTGTCATGCGCAACCACCGCCGTGCCGCCTATGGCGACAAGGACGGCTACGAGAAGCTCGCCGTCAATCCGGTGCCGCTGGTCGCCTCCGACCTGAAGCAGCAGGCGCTGGCCGAGCATGCCCGCGCCGCCTGGGATCGCGCCATCGAGCTCGGCGAGGAGCATGGCTACCGCAACGCGCAGGCGACCGTCATCGCGCCGACCGGCACGATCGGCCTGGTCATGGACTGCGACACCACCGGCATCGAGCCCGACTTCGCGCTGGTGAAGTTCAAGAAGCTCGCCGGCGGCGGCTACTTCAAGATCATCAACCGCGCGGTGCCGGAAGCGCTGCGCACGCTCGGCTACTCCGAAAGCCAGATCGCCGAGATCGAGGCCTATGCCGTCGGCCATGGCAACCTCAACCAGGCGCCCGGCATCAACCCGTCTTCGCTGAAGGCCAAGGGCTTCACCGATGACAAGATCGTGGCGCTGAATGCGGCGCTGAAGTCGGCCTTCGACATCAAGTTCGTGTTCAACCAGTGGACGCTCGGCGCCGATTGGGTGAAAGAGACGCTCGGCTTCACCGACGAGCAGCTTTCCGACTTCTCCTTCGAGATGCTGCCGGCGCTGGGCTTCTCCAAGAAGGACATCGACGCCGCCAACATCCATGTCTGCGGTGCGATGACGCTCGAAGGGGCACCGTTCCTCAAGGCCGAGCACCTGCCGGTGTTCGACTGCGCCAGCCCCTGCGGCAAGATCGGCAAGCGCTCGCTGTCGATCCAGAGCCACATCCTGATGATGGCGGCGGCGCAGCCCTTCATCTCGGGCGCCATTTCCAAGACCATCAACATGCCGAACGAGGCGACGGTCGAGGACGCCAAGAACGCCTACATGCTGTCCTGGAAGCTGGCGCTGAAGGCCAACGCGCTCTATCGCGACGGCTCGAAGCTGTCGCAGCCGCTCAATGCCTCGCTGCTCGCCGACGGCGAGGAGGACGAGGACGAGGCGGTCGAGCAGCTGATTGCGGCGCCCGCCGCGCAGCGCGCCGTGCAGGTGACGGAAAAGATCGTCGAGCGCGTCATCGAGCGTCTCTACCGCGACCGCGAGAAGCTGCCGAACCGCCGCAAGGGCTACACGCAGAAGGCGGTCGTCGGCGGCCACAAGGTGTATCTCAGGACCGGCGAGTTCGACGACGGCCGCCTCGGCGAGATCTTCATCGACATGCACAAGGAAGGTGCCGCATTCCGCGCCATGATGAACAACTTCGCCATCGCCATCTCGCTCGGCCTGCAATATGGCGTGCCACTCGACGAATATGTCGAGGCCTTCACCTTCACCAAGTTCGAGCCGGCCGGCATGGTGCAGGGCAACGACGCAATCAAGAACGCGACGTCGATCCTCGACTACGTGTTCCGCGAGCTTGCCGTGTCCTATCTCGGCCGCCACGACCTCGCCCATGTCGACCAGTCGGACTTCGACAAGACGGCGCTCGGCCGCGGCATCACCGAAGGCAAGGCGACGCCCTTCTCCAAGGGCCTCTATCGCGGCGCCTCTCCGGTGAAGCTGGTCTCGGCTGCCGGTTCGGACCCCAAGGGCTTTGGCGGCTCAGCCCCGACGACCGCCCCTGCCCGCGCAGCGCCCACCGCCTTTGCCGGCTCCAACGTGCTGGCATTGAAGCCGGCAAGCGACGAGGCCCTTGCCTACAAGCGCGACTATGAGGAGCGCGCCAGGGAACTGGCCGAGGAGATGGTGGAAGAGGAAGCCGAGGCCGCCGGCGGCGCCGAGGCGCTCTTCACCGACGCCGCCGCCAACGAGGCCGCCGAGGCCAAGAAGCTAGCCGCCACCCGTCGCCAGCAGTCCTTGCTCCAGGGTTACACCGGCAACGAATGTTCGGAGTGCCACAACTTCACCATGGTGCGGAACGGCACCTGCGAGAAGTGCGACACGTGTGGTTCGACGAGCGGGTGCAGCTGAGGCCCGATGCCGCCAAGGCTGACAGTCAGCGAAGTTATTCGCAAGCTGAAGGCCGATGGCTGGTATCTGGTTGCAACCAAATGCAGCCATCGCCAATATAGATCAAAGCCGGCCGCGTCATCGTGGCCGGCCACACTGGCCTGATTGTCCAAGACCTTCCATGATCGACCACATCACCATCGAAGTGTGCGACCTCGAGAAGAGCAAGCTCTTCTACGAAAAGGCTTTTGCGCCCTTGGGCTACAGCCTCTCCTTCGGCAAGGAGGGCGTGTTCTGGGCCTTCGATGTCGGCAATGGCTGCCTGTTCGAGATCCAGCGCGCCGGCGAGCAGCCGCCGCTCACCCATCTGCACGTTGCCTTCCGGGTGAAGAGCAAGGCGGAGGTCGATGCGTTCTATCGGGCGGCGCTGGAGGCAGGTGCCGCAGACAATGGTGAGCCCGGGCCGCGTCCGGACTACGCGGCGAACTACTACGCCTGCTTCGTGCTCGATCCCGACGGTTACAACATCGAGGCGATGATCAACGAGGGGTAGCGCGCGCCCTCTCCTTCTCCCCTTGTGGGAGAAGGTGGATTGGCGCGCAGCGCCGAGACGGATGAGGGGTGTTCCAGCGGAGTGAGACGCTGCGATCCTGTCGCTGTGCCCAACGTTGGCGAAGGTCTGCGGCAAGCTGGAGCACCCCTCATCCGTCGCCTTCGGCGACACCTTCTCCCACAAGGGGAGAAGGGGAACCACTCAATCCTTGAACGTGATCCCGTATTTCGCGGCCTGTTCCTTCGGCATGTCGGCCAGCGCCTGGCGTACCGTGTAGCCACCATAGACGTCGCTGCCGTTGCGGATCATCCAGTCTTCGACATCGGCCTCGGCAACCGTCATGCGGTCGCCCATCTTGTACTGGTTGCCGTTGACCGGCTTGTCGGCCAGCAATCCGACGAAGCGGCCGTCGCTGAAAGCCACAAGCTGCATCCAGATATGCTCGGTGGCGCCGTTCTGGGTCAGCGGGAACTTGACCGTATAGGTGCCAGGCGTGCGGGCGGCCATCAACTCATGGAAGCGGGGTAGCGTCGAGTGGCCCTTGGCCTTGGCGCCCTGCATCGCCTCGTCGGTGGTTGAATAGGCGACCACATTGGCGTTGGGCGTATTGCTGCGCAGGTGCGAATTGAAAAATCCGTAGCCGACGGCGGCCACCACAGCGGCAGTGACAATCAGTTTGCGCATAGACCCCTCCAAGACGCGATCACGAACACGTTACCGGAAGGCCGTTGCCGCGCCGCTAAGGGAGACGGTGAGTCGATGGTTAGAGAAATCCTGAAATTGCCGTCGATCGCCGCCCCGCGCCGGGTGAAGCATACGGCCTCAATTCGCGTCGGCCACCACCTCGCCGCCGCCCAGCCACCTGCGCCACTGCCGCTCGTCGCCGTGGAAGACATTGAGGTCGATGCGGCCGCTCACGCCATGCGACAGCCCGGAGCCCGAATATTGCCAGAACAGCCAGTTGCGGCCCGGATAGACCTTTGACGGATGGGCGGCCACCGCGCGCAGCCAGAACGGATAGTCGAGAAATGCACCGCGCAGATTGTCGCGATAAAAATCCGGCGACGTGTAGATGATGGGCCGCTGGCCGTAATGGCGCTCCAGCTTGTCCATGAACACCTGCATCTTCTCCAGCACCTTCTGGCGCGAAGGCCGGCGCTTGCAGGAGGACTCGCCGTTCCACTCGACATCGATGACCGGCGGCAGCGCGCCTTGGACCCGCGGCACGTTGCGGATGAACCAGTCGGCCTGCTCGCCGGCGGTGCGGCACCAGTAGAAGAAATGATAGGCGCCGCGCTTAAGCCCGGCGGCATCGGCGCCGCGCCAGTTTTTCATGAACATCGGATCGAGATGGTCGCCGCCGTCGGTCGCCTTGATGTAGGCGAAGTTGGCGCCCTGGGCGCGCAGCTTTTGCCAGTTGATATTGCCCTGCCAGCGCGACACGTCGACGCCATGGACGGCAAGGTGCCTTGGCGAGGCGCGCCCGAAATTGATCGGTTTGGCATCGCGAAAGGCATAGCGGGTGACGGGGCCAGCAAGCATCGCGGGCGCTGCGCGCGACAGCCGCTTCGGCGGCGAGACGAGTGCTGCGGCCTCGACCGGGGGCTCGACCGTATCCGGCAGGTCCGGCGCCGGGAACGCCACCGTCTCTTCCTCGGCCAAGCCAAAGGGACGCGAATTCTCATCCCCTGGACGCGCGTTGTCCTCGTCAACACGAGCATTCTGGTCGCCAGGGAGCGACGCCGGCGGCCTGATGCGCGCGGCGCCCGCCATGGAAACGGTCTCCACCGTCATCGCGGCGTCGGCGGTCTTCACTGCCTTCGTTACTGGCGCGCTTGGCCGCACGACCGAACTGGTCGTCTCGTTCGACGGCATCTGCAAGGCATCGACGCCCGAGGTAGACGAGCAGCCGGCAAGGCAAAGCCCTGCAAGCACGAAACTGACGACGCCAAAAATCCGCATCTTGACCTGTACGCAAAACAAAACAGACCGAGGGCCGGAACAGCGCCGCCGGAAGCCCCATTCCTAATGAGAAATCACCAACAAAGTTTGAATCAAAATTTACCTTTGGTTCGGCGGGGCGATTCGCCAGGCGAGCCGACAATGAAAGCTCCGCCTTTTTTCCACGCAATTTCCGAACGGCACACCGCTTCTCGGTTTTCCTCGAATTGCTTAGCGCCTGAACACGCCGATCATCGGCCCGAGATTCCAGAAATCGTCGTTGCGGCCAATGGCCGGCGCATAGAGGCTGGAGATCGAGCCGTCGAGGAAGAGCGCGTTGGGACAGCCGAGTTCGTCGCGGAACAGGCGCGCGAATTCGTGGAAAGTCACCACGTCGTTCGAGATGGCGAAGACGACGACGCCGTCGCCACGCACGCCGACGCCGTCGCGGATTTTTCGCGAAGGGCTGTCAGCCTGGAATTTCGGATGCAGCTTTCCGTCGATCACCAGCATCGGCCCGGACTGGGTGGCATAGTCCACCTTCGGGGAACGCTTCAAATAATCCTTCGTCGCGCGAACGCCGGCCTTGCCGTCGCTAAGATAGAAGACGCCGTTGGGCTGCATCGAGAAATTGCCGGGGCCGGCCCCGGTCTTCGCCGACGCGATCTGCTGCGCTCGCTCGACATAGAGACCGACAGGCGCGAGATTGGGATGGTACATGCCGGCATTGACGCCGAAGAGCATGGTGCGTCCGGCCGCCTGCTGCGCGCTTCGAAGATTGTGCAGCGACTGGTAGAGCTTGCCGTCGGGATCCTTCCAGAACAGCTCGATCGAGTAATGCTTCGGGTCCGTCTCGCAGACGAGATAGGTCGCCGTCTCGAAGGTGTGATTGCGGCATGGCGGCAGCGCTGCGACCCATTGGCTGAGCCCCAGGCCCGCACCGACTACTGCCGGCACCGCCGATTTCACCAGCGCTGCCAGCAACGGCAGCGATTGCAGCAGCGTTGCAATGTCCATAGGCGCACCCGAAGCAAGGTTCAGGTGCCGGTATAGCGGATTCGGTGAAAGCCTCTAGCTCAGCCAGCCGACGGCGACGCCGATCAGCAGCACGACGCCGAGCAGGCCGCGATAGATGACGAAGGGCCAGGCGGAAAAGCGCTCGAGCACGCGCATCAGTCCCCATATGGCGAAGAAGGCGGAAATCGAGGCGACGACGAGGCCGACCGCCAGGACCGACCAGCCATAAGCGCCGAGGTGAATCTTGTGCAGTTCCCAGAGCTCCTTCAGGCCTGCCAACGCGATGGCCGGCAGGCCGAGCAGGAAGGAAAGCCGCGCCGCCTCCGGGCGGGCATAGCCAAGACCCAGCGCCGCCGTCAGCGTCGATCCGGAGCGCGACACGCCGGGAATGAGCGCGCCGACCTGGGCCACGCCGACGAGCAAGGCGTCGAGCACGGACACCTTGTCCAGAGTCAGCCTGTGGCGGGCATAGATTTCCGACAGCGCAAGCAGCACGGCCATGGCGATGCAGGCCCAGCCGATCACGGCCAGCCCGCGCAGCGGCGAGTTGCAGGCATTGAGCACGCTGGATAGCGCGAGGCCGGCGATGACGATCGGAACGGTGGCAAGCACGATGCCGATCGCCAGGCGGAAATAGCGGTTGGCATAGTCGCGGCGCGTGAGCGCCGCCAGCGACCCCACCGCGACTTCCCTGACATCGCTCCAGAAATAGCTGATCACCGCGGCAAGGGCCGCGAGTTGCATAGCCGCAGAAAAGGCCGACCCCGGGTCCTGCCAGCCAAGCACGGCGGGCACGACGCGCATATGCGCCGTCGAAGAGATCGGCAGCAGTTCGGTGATGCCTTGCACGATGCCGAGAAACGCCACCTTGGCGTAGCCCAGGCTGACAAAGCCGGTGTCCAATCCCTGCGTGCAGACGTCCGTCATCCCTGTCCTTTCCCCGGCGAAAAATGAATTGTTATGCGCAAAGCCCCTCAAGGGCAGGCTTAGCCTCATGGTACGGCGAAGCCAATTCACGGATTTGTAAGGTGCCGCTTATCCTGCTTGACAACAGGCGCTTCCATATTATCATGCGCTAATCTTACACTGTAAGGCAGATCGGAGGAGGACTAGCATGTCGACTGCCGCCCTCTCGGAACTGCAGCCGGTCGTCCCGCCGGTGTCGCACCATCCGGAAATCGGGATCAAGGAGGTCTCGCGCGATTTGAGCCGCGCCATCGAGCGCGCAGAGGTCAATGCCTGGCTCGATCTCTACGATGCCGCGCCCACGGAATTCGCCGCGCGGCACGGCTTGTCGCTCGCCCGCGACGGCGACCTCGTCTGGACCACCTGCACGACGATCCCGTTCATCCATTTCAACTGCGTGAAGAACATCGGCGTCGACGGCCCGGCCACGGAAGATCAGCTCGATTCGCTGCTGGCGCATTACCGCGCTGCCGGCATCTTGCGGCCGTGGTTCTGCACAGGCCCGCACACCGAGCCTTCCCGGCTGCGCTGCTGGCTGGAAGCGCGCGGGCTCCAGCATCAGAGCGGCTGGGAACGAATTTTTCGCGACGCAACGCCGCTGCCTGCCGAGCCGCTGTTCCCGGCAGACGATCTGTCGGTCGAAGAGGTTACGTCCAAGACCGCTCCCGAATGGGCCTCCTTCGTCGATGCGAAGTACAGGCTGCCCACCTCGCCCTGGCTCATGGCGCTGGTCGGCCGCGAGGGTTGGCGTCACTACATGCTGAAACGCGATGGCGCCGTGGCTGCCGTGCGTTCAATGTTCATCTCGGATGTCGCCGCCTGGAGCGGGATCGACGCCCCGGTGCCTGGCATCATGGCGCCGAGCTTCGACCTCGACGCCATGCTTGGCGAAAGGCTGGTTCGCGACGGCATAGCCGCCGGCGCAAGACTGTTCGTCGCCGACATCGAGGCGCCGCGCCCCGAACGCGACGGTCCGGCCTACCGCAACTACGCCCGGCTCGGCTTCAAAATTGCCTATCTCCGCAGCCATTACAGCTATTTGCCGGCGCATTCGAGCTGATCGGAAAGACCTAAAGCGCGTCAGTTCGGCGCGACGCGCTTTAGCGGTACAGCCATTGCTTCAGGCAGCTTCTGGCCACGATATGCGCCGGCGGCAGCACCGGCTGGTCGAAGCGGGAATCGTCGGCAGCCCTGTCGCGAGCCTTTTCCAAGAGCAGGCGAAGCTCGGCCGGGCGCACGCGGTCTCGCTCCATCACGAGTTGGATCATCGGGTCGTTCAAAAGCTCGTCCAGGGGGTTGCTGCTCTCGCTCATCCGTCGCCTCCTCGATGCCTTCCCGCGTGGCGCTTAGATAGGCAGCCAATGATGGCCCGCCAATGACGCTTTGCCGGCTATCTCGTGAATCGAAGATGAAATTTTTGTGCAGGCATTCTTCCTTCTCCCATTGTTGTGGGAGAGCGGAAAACTCTATGCCGGCGGTGCCCCCTCATATTGCGGCAGGCCGTCATCCAGCCGCACCCAAGGCTGCTTCGAAGCGGTCCAGAAATGCATGTCGGGCTTGAACGCGGACGGATCATCGAGCGAGCCGGATGTGACGCCGAGAATGCCCCTGGAGTCACGTCGCGAAAACATCGTCGTGCCGCAAGCCGGGCAGAAGCCACGCTTGAGGTCCGGCGAGGAATTGACCGTCGCCACCGGCCCCTCGATCGTGACATCATCGATGCGAAACAGGAGCCGCGCATTGAAGGCGGCGCCGATCGCCTTCTGGCACAGCCGGCAATGGCAGACGCGCTCGTTGATTGGTTCGGCCTCGGCGCGATAGCGCACTGCGCCGCACAGGCATCCGCCCTGGTATTTCGCCATTTCCAAGTACCCGATTGACAGGAAGGCCGGCACGGTAGCGGCGAACATCGCAGCGTCAATCAAAAAGCATTGATAGACGCGATCGCTCACGGTGATGCCGGGCTGACACGGCAACAGATAGGATGGCGTCAGTGGCGCCGCGCCTGGACGAGGTAGGCGTCGATCTCGGTTTCGCCGAGCCATTTGGCGGCTTCCAGCCGGTGCAGCCCTTCGACCAGGACATGACGCTTGCCGTCGTGGCGCACCTGGATCGGCATCTTCATGCCGTTCTCGAGGATATCCTCGGCAAGATGGCGCACCGTCTCCGGATGCAGCGTCTTGCGCCTCGCCATCGGCACATAGATGTCGTCGACCTTGACCCTTTGCACGCGCAGCATCTTGGCTCCCGGCGTTCAAACATCGCCTGAAGATCAAATAAGCCGTTTGCCGGATAAGGCCAAGCGCCTGCTGGCCCGATCGTTTCCATTTGACGCTTGGCCGCCCTAAGGTCTCAATGGCGACCTCTTGGTTTCGGTTTTTCCATGACGCAACGGCCCGCCGACTTTCCCGATTTCGGACTGACGCCCGAGCAGCGCCGGGAGGCGGTGCGCGGGCATTATTACGAGTGGCCCGGCATGGATGGCTCGAGCGGCGAGATCTGGTGCTACAGCGACCGCTTTTCCTATCGTCCGGGCGAGACGGTGACGCTTTTCGTCAGCTCGACGGCCCCGCAATTCAGGATTGTCATCGTCCGCGACGGCGGCGATGAAACCAAGGTCTTCGATGGGTCGGGACTGTCGGCGCGCTGGCAGGAAACGCCCGAGCAATGTTCGGTCGACGGCTGCGGCTGGGAAGCCTCGTTCGAATTCCGCATCGGCGATGACTGGCCGTCGGGAGCTTACCGTGTCAGGCTTTCGGCTGAAGGGCCGGACGGCACGCCGATCGAGAGCCACCACCTCTTCATCGTCGCGCCCCTGCCCGGCCGCAAGCCTGGTCGCCTGCTGCAGATCGCCGCGACCGGCACCTGGCTCGCCTATAACACCTGGGGCGGCTCCAACCACTATCAGGGCATCACCGGCCCGAACCGCGACCGATATGCCACGATGGTCTCCACGCAGCGCCCTTGGTGCCGCGGCTTCGTCGTGCTGCCCAAGGATGCACCGCGCGTGCCGCTGGAAGTCGCTGTGCCGCCGAAGACCGTGCCGCGTTATCCGCATATGGAATGGGCCTTTGCCACGGGACATTCGAAGAAATATGCGTCTTCCGGCTGGGCCAACTACGACAGCCATTTCTTCGGCTTTGCCGAACGCGCCGGATATCAGGTCGACCTCGCCAGCCAGCACGAGCTGCACTTCTCGCCGGAAATCCTCGACGGCTATGATTGCGTCGTCTTCGTCGGCCACGACGAATACTGGACCTGGGAGATGCGCGACGCGGTGGACGCTTATGTCGAGCGCGGTGGCCACGCGGCGCGCTTCGCCGGCAATTTCATGTGGCAGACCAGGCTGGAGGACGAGGGCCGACGCCAGGTTTGCTACAAATACCGGGCGCGGGCCGAAGACCCGGCCTATCGCGGCGGCGACATCACCCGCGCCACCAATTCCTGGGAAGCGCCGGAGATCGGCCGTCCGGGCAGCGCTACCTTCGGCCTCAACGCGACGCGTGGCGTCTATGCCGGCTGGGGCGGCTGCGCGCCGCGCGGCGTGCGCGGCTTCCCTGTTTACCGCCCCGAGCACTGGGCCTTCGCCGGCACCGGCATCTATTATGGCGACCTGCTTGGCGCCGATAGCCATGTCTATGGCTATGAGGTCGACGGGCTCGATTTCGAAATACGCGGCGGCCTGCCGTACCCGACTGAAGAGAGCGGCGCGCCGGACGGCTTGCAGGTGCTGGCCGTCGGCCTGGCGAGTCAGGTCGAGGAAAGCGCCGACATTTCGATCGAAGACCAGTTCCTCACCGACGAGGACGGCCGCTTCACCGCCGAGACTTTGTTCGGCGAGGCCAGCGACGCCAATCTCGACAAGGTCAAGCGCGGCAACGGCATGATCGTCAATTTCCCGCGCGGCAAGGGCGAAGTCTTCCACGCCGGAAGCTGCGAATGGGTCGCCGGCCTGCTAAGGCAGGACGCGATGGTCGAACGCGTCACCAAGAATGTTCTCGACCGCTATCTCGGAAAGTCCTGATATGCCGACACCGGAAGTGCAGCCCTCGCCTGAAGCCGAAGCGCGGCCGCCGTCGCATTTGTTCTATCTCTCCAGCCTGCGCCGGCCACTCGTCGACCGCGCCGAGGGCATCTATTTCTGGACCAAGGACGGCCGCCGCTTCATCGACGGTTCAAGCGGACCGATGGTCGCCAATATCGGCCATTCCAACCGCAACGTGCTCGACGCCATGAAGCGGCAGATGGACAAGACCACCTTCGCCTATCGCCTGCATTTCGAGAACGAACCGGCGGAAGAACTGGCGCGGGCACTGTCTCACAAGCTGCCCGAAGGCATGGACCGCATCTTCTTCGTCTCGGGCGGCTCGGAAGCGACCGAATCCTGCATCAAACTCGCCCGGCAATGGGCGGTCGCCACCGGGCAGCCGAAGCGCTGGAAGGTGATCACCCGCTTCCCGTCCTATCACGGTGGCACGCTGGGTTCGCTCGCCATCACCGGCGACGACGCGCTTGCCGAGACTTTTACGCCGTTGATGCGGGTGATGCCGACGGTGCCGGCGCCGGCCGCCTGGCGCGATCGCGACAACCTCTCGATGGAGCAGCGCGGCATCCGTTATGCCGACATGCTCGAAGACAAGATACAGGCCGAGGGCCCGCAAAGCGTGCTCGCCTTCATCATGGAACCCGTGGGCGGCGCGGCAACGGCAGCCCTTGTCGCGCCCGACAGCTACTATGCGCGCATCCGCGAGATATGCGACCGCTACGGCATCCTGCTCATCCATGACGAGGTGATGAGCGGTGCCGGCCGCACCGGTAAATTTTTGGGCGGCGACCATTGGAGCTGCAAGCCGGACATCGTCGCGCTGTCAAAAGGGCTGGGCTCCGGCTATGCGCCGCTCGGCGCGCTGGCGGCTCCCATGCGGCTCGTCGAGCCGCTGCTCGCCTCGGGCGGCTTCCAGCACGGCCACACCTACGCCGGCAATCCGCTTGCCTGTGCGGCCGGCCTTGCGGTGCTGAGCGAAATGGACCGGCTCGATCTCATCGCCAACGCCGCGACCATGGGCGATGTGCTGATCGCAGAGTTGAAGGCGTTGCAGAAGCGTTTCCCTTTCATCGCCGACGTGCGCGGCAAGGGCTTGCTGCTCGGCGCCGAGATGGTCGCCGATCCGGAGGCGCTGACGCCGATCGCGCCGGCGAAAAAGGCAACGCAGCGCCTGCTCGACCACGCTTATGCGCGCGGCCTGATCATCTATGGCCGCAAGGTCAAGGGGGGCGTCGACGGCGACAATTTCATGGTGGCGCCGCCGATGATCATCACGCGCGAGCAGATCGGCGAGATGATCGCAATCATCGGCGACTCGCTCGAGGCGCTGGCGGAGGAACTCGACCTGCCGGTGGCAGGCTGAGGGTGAAATGGCGCTTTGAGACGTCCTGAGATGTTCGCGATCCTTCGCACCCGCCTCTGGCCTGCCGGCCATCTCCCCCGCAAGGGGGGAGATCCGATGTCCCGGTCGCTTTCGCCAATCGCCGACGTTGCAGGAACAGCGCCGTCGGTGCACCTGCTGATCTCCCCCGTTGCGGGGGAGATGTCCGGCAGGAGAGAGGGGGGTGCCCGGGCGCCCTACTTGTCGTGAGCACGATTATCCTCCGTCCCGGCCGGATCGAGGATGCCGAGACCATCCATGCCGCCTTGCTGCGCCTCGGCACCCACATCGGCGCGCATCAAGAGATCACCTCGACACCGGACGACCTCCGCCGCTACGGCTTCGGCGCAAACCCCGCCTTTTCGACCTTGATCGCCGAGGTCGACGGCGAGTTCGCCGGGCTCTGCCTGCACTTCCCGATCTTTTCGACCTGGATGGGCCGGCCCGGGGTCTTTGTGCAGGACCTCTATGTCGAGGACCGCTTTCGCGGCCGCCGCATCGGTGAGAAGCTGTTGCGGCGCGTGGCCAAGGAGTGTCGCGCTGCAGGCGGCGTCTATCTCAGGCTCTCCGTCGACACCGATAACGAAACCGCGAAGACCTTCTATGAAAAGCTCGGCATCGGCTGGTCGAGCTACGAGCAGGTGCACAAGATTGTCGGCGAGGCCTTTTTTGCCTTTGCCGACGCGCCGGAGGACGAACGATGAAAGCCTTCTATGCCGAGGAACAGAAGCGCCATGACCCGAAGGCCTTCCTTTCCAGCGGCGCGCCGCAACCCAATCCGGAAAAGCCGGAACGGGTCGAGAGATTGCTAGCCGGCGCAAGATCGGCCGGTGTGACGATCGAACGGCCGAACGACCATGGCCTTGGGCCGATCGCCGCCGTGCATACGCCCGAATATCTCGACTTTCTCGAGCACATCTTCGCGCGTTGGCAACGCATCGAAGGCGCCTCGGCGGAGGTCATCCCGAACATCCATCCAATCGGCCGCGGCGGCTCCTACCCGGCCTCGGCGGTCGGCCAGGCCGGCTATCATATGGCCGACACCGCCTGCCCGATCTCGGTAGAGACCTGGAACAGTGCGCTCTGGAGCGCCTGGAGCGCGGTGGAAGCCGCCGAAGCCGTGATGGCCGGCGCGACGGCGGCCTACGCTCTCTGCCGCCCGCCCGGCCATCACGCCTTTGCCGACGTGGCGGGCGGCTTCTGCTTCATCAACAATTCGGCGGTCGCCGCGCAGGTGCTGAGAAAGGACGCGGGACGTGTCGCCATACTCGATGTCGACCTGCATCACGGCAACGGCACGCAAGGAATTTTTTACGCCCGGCCGGATGTTCTCACTGTCTCGCTGCATGCCGATCCGGTGCGCTTCTATCCCTTCTTCTGGGGCCATGCCAACGAGCGCGGCGAAGGGGCGGGCCTCGGCTACAACCTCAACCTGCCACTGCCGCGCAAATCCGGCGACGCGGCCTTTCTGGAAGGATTGGAAACAGCCTTCCGGCGCATCCGTGCCTTCGCGCCGGAAGCGCTGGTTGTCGCGCTCGGGCTCGACGCATTCGAAGGCGATCCGTTCGGAGGCCTTTCGGTGACGACGCCCGGCTTCGCGCGCATCGGCGAGGCGATCGCCGGCCTTGGCCTGCCGACGGTCATCGTCCAGGAGGGCGGCTACCTCTGCGATGCGCTCGGCGACAACCTCACCGCTTTCCTGACCGGCTTTGGCGGGAAGAAAGGATAGTTCAGGCGCGCTCCTGCCTCAGCATTGCAATGACGCGATGTACGCTTTCCAGCGTCTCGTCGATCTCTGCGGCTGTGTTGTAATGCGCGATGCCGATGCGCACGACGCCCTGCTCCGGCGGAATGCCGAGTTGGTGGACGATCTCCCATGCATAGTTGTGGCCGGACCACAGGAAGATGTTCTCGGCATTCATCTGTCGCACGATCGTTTCCGGCGCGATGCCCTCTACCGTGAAGGAAATTGTCGGCACGCGATCGCCGAAACGTTCCGGGTCGGTGATGCCGCGGATGGTCAATCCCTCGATGTTCGACAGGCCCTCGATCAACTGCCGGGCGAGCGTATTCTCGTAAGCGATCGACACTTCGAAGGCTCTCGCTATCCGCTGCCGCCGCGAACCGCCCTCGCCGGCTGCGGCGCCGAGATCGGCGAAGTAGTCGACCGCTGCGGTCAACCCAGCCATCAGCTCGATCTGCGGCGTGCCGAGCTCGAACCTTTCCGGCAGGTGGTTGGACGAGCAGCGGCATTTGTAGGGTTTCAGCGCATCGATGACGTCGCGACGGCCCCACAATATACCCATATGCGGCCCGAAGAATTTATAGGCCGAGCAGACCAGGAAATCGCAGCCCAGCGCCTGAAGGTCGATCAGCCCGTGCGGCGCGAATTGCACCGCGTCGACATAGACCAGCGCCCCGGCCTGCTTGGCGATTGCAGTCAGTTCGCTCACGCGGTTGATCGAGCCGGTGAGGTTCGAGGCATAGTTCAGCGCCACAAGCCGGGTCTTTTGCGAAAGCAGCGCCTTCAGCCCCGCTTCCTCGACCTGCCAGCTCTTCTCGTCGAAGGGCAGGAAATGCACGACGAGGCCGAGATCCTCTGCAAGCTGCAGCCAGGGCGAGACATTGCCCTCGTGGTCCATGCGGGTGAGGATGATCTCGTCTCCCGGCTTCATCGTCCGGCCGAGGGTGCGCGACATGTGGTAGGTCAGCGTCGTCATGTTGGCGCCGACGATGATTTCCTCGACGCTCGCCGCACCGAGAAAATCGGCCATCGCCGCATGCGCATCATCGACCACCTGCTGCGCCGCGAGCGTCGTTTCGAAGAAGCCGCCGAGGTTGGCGTTTGTCGTTAGCAGGCAGCGCGAGACCGCATCCGCCACCGCCCGCGGCACCTGGGTTCCGGCGGGATTGTCGAGATAGATGCGACGGCGGCCCTTGTCGGTCAGCGAAAGTGCTGGAAACCGTCCGCGCACGAGCTCGATCGGAAAATCTGCCATCGCCTCCATCCCTCCGTCCTTCTCAATGATTTCCAGTCACGGGCAAGGGTTGCCGACGCGCTGGTGGATGGCGTCGACCGCCTTCTGCATCTCCTCCGTCCAGCGGACCTCGACCGAAGACAGCGCCATGTCGAGCTGGGCGACGCTGGTGGCGCCGACGATATTCGCGGTCACAAAAGGCCGGCTCGTCACATAGGCGTTGGCGAAGAGCGCCGGCTCCATGCCGAAGGAGCGCGCCAGCTCACTGTATTGGAGCAGCACTTCCGTCGCATTCGGCGTCTCGTAGCGCTGGCCGCGATTGAAGAGCTGCGTGCGCGAGCCTTGCGGCCGCGCGCCGTGATCATATTTGCCGGTGAGGTAGCCCTGCGCCAGCGGAGAATAAGGTAGAAACGCGATCTCTTCGCGTTGGCAGACTTCGGCCAGGTTCACCTCGAAGGTGCGGTTGACGAGATTGTAGGCGTTCTGCAGCGAGGCGACGCGCGGGCCGACGCCCTTGTCGGACTCGGCAAGGAAACGCATGACGCCCCACGAGCTTTCGTTCGACAGGCCTAAATGGCGGATTTTTCCCGCCTTCACCAGTTCCTCGAAGACAGCGAGCGTCTCGGCGATCGGCGTCTCGTCCGCCGGCGCTCCGACAGCATCGGCCCGCCGCGCTACCGCCCCGACCCGCGTCGGGTTCGAACCCCAGGGAATGTCCCGGTCCGGCCAATGGATCTGGTAGAGATCGATATAATCGGTACGGAGCTTGGCGAGCGACTTCTCGACCGCATCGAAAATGTCGGCGCGCACAAGCTTCGATGGCCGGTCGCCGCGAAACCAGGCGTTGGCCGTGCGGCCGACCACTTTCGAGGCGATGATGACCTTGTCGCGGTTGCCCTTGGTCTTCATCCAACTGCCGATGATCCTCTCGGTCCACCCTTGCGTCTCGGCTTTGGGCGGGATCGGGTAAAGCTCGGCGGTGTCGATGAAATTCACGCCGCGCGAGAAGGCCAGATCCATCTGGGCATGGCCTTCGGCCTCTGTGTTCTGCTGGCCCCAGGTCATCGAACCGAGGCAGATTTGCGAAACAAGGAGGTCTGTCCGACCGAGGCGGCGTTTTTGCATGAAATGTCTCCGGCGGGAGGTGGCGCGCGGCTGCGCGGGGAGGAATTCAAGCATAAGGCATAGGCCGG
Organism: Mesorhizobium sp. WSM3862; assembly: GCF_002294985.1. Taxonomy (GTDB): domain Bacteria; phylum Pseudomonadota; class Alphaproteobacteria; order Rhizobiales; family Rhizobiaceae; genus Mesorhizobium. The sequence continues at coordinate 350,717 of NZ_NSGE01000001.1, forward strand.
ATTTTCTCCAAGCCGGTCCTGGCGACTTTTGCGTGAATTCGGAAACCGGTTAGCGTCGTGCCGCGGCCAGCGCGCGCCGCTTGGCCTCGTCGATCAGCATGTTGGCCACTTGCATGCGGATCATGGCGCGCTGACGCAGATGCGGGGCGACACGGTCCGGATGGTTGGCGAAGGCGAAGTTGCGGCGAATGCGGCCGAAATCGGTATCCTTCGCAGGGCGATCGAGGCCGAGCTCGCCGGCAATCGATTCAGGGTCGATCGGCGCCAGCTCTTCCTCAGGGCGATGCTCTTCCTCAGCGAGAGCCAGCTTGGCCTGGTCGAGAAGCGCGGCGAACTCGGCGGCAAGGTCGGCGCCCGCTTCGCGGTACTCGGCGGCGACGCTTTCGCCGGCGACCTTGATGCGGCCGGAGTGAAGCTCGTCCGCCACCGACAGATAGTCGAATGGAATAGGGGGCCGGGCGCCTCCGTCTTCGCCCTCCTCGGAAGCGATGATGAGGTCGTCGAGCAACGAAGCGAAATCCAGCTTGTTCCCGGTGCCGATCTCAGCCTCCTCCTGTCGCAACGGCATTCATTGTTGCCGTCGACCATAGATCGCTGTCGTTAAAAATGAATGCCGACGACATTAACGATTGCGGGTGCTTGCAGTTGCAGACGCCGGCCGGAAAGATCAAAGCCGCGCTGCATTTGATACCGACCGGCAGGTCGCCAGAGTGGCGAGGAAAAAGCCCACCCGCCAGGACCGTGCCGTACGGTCGAGTTTCCGCAAAAGTTTCAGAAGAGAAGCGATTTTGGCGGAAAAAATTCACCAGGCATGGCTGCCATGCGCTTGCTGCACTGCACAATTGTAACAAATCACCTATATTCTCGGCGTGTGGAGGACAAACAAGGGGCTGGAATATGGGGTTCTTCACCGAAATGTTCGCGCGGCCGCGGCCGCAGGAACAACAGCGTTACCGATCGGCGCTCGCGCTGCTGAACGCGATGAGCAACGCCGACCGCGCCGATATCGGCATCAAGCCGGCCGACTTTCCGCGTATCGCCCGCGAGATGTCGATACGCTGATTCAACGATGAAAAAGAGGGTTCTCGGCCGCGCCGGGAAACCTCTCCGTCTTCAGCGTCCCAGGAAAATCGACTTGCCCAGCGGCACGCCATTGTGCCGCAGGATGTTGTATGCCGTGGTGATGTGGAAGTAGAAGTTCGGCATGGCTGCGTTGAGCAGATATTGCAGTCCGGCCATTGAGACCTCGCGTCCGGCAAGCCTCAATTCGATCGTCCGCTCCTCCGACCCGTCCAGATCGGCGGCCGAGAATGTCGCCAGATGATCGAGCGTCTTGGCGATTCGGGCGTGCAGCTCTGCGAAACTGGACTCGTTGTCCTCGTATTTCGGCACTTCGCGGCCGGCGAGCCGCGACGGCGCGCCCTTGGCATGATCGGTGGCGATCTGTACCTGCCGGGTCAGCGCGAACATGTCGGGCGCCAGCCTCGCGGTCAGAAACACCTGAGGGTCGATCTTGCGGTCAGCGGCGTTCTGTTCGGCCAGTGACAGCACGCTGGCCAGCGCCTTCAGCCGGGCCGAAAAGACGGCCACGGAAATATCGTACATGGATATGGTCACGTGAGTTATCTCCCCAGGCGGCGTCAGCGCCGCGGGCCGTGAGCTAGCGCTTCCCGGCTCGATTCTTCAAGCAGCCCGTGCGCCCCTGTCACCGCCTCGCCGCAATCGCGGTGGTAGTATTTTCGTTATCGAGCGGAGATTCCCGATGAGACCTGCCATTCTCGCAGCGACTGCCTTGTTCTCCCTTGCGGCCATCGGCCGGTCGGCGCTTGCAGCCGAAGCCCCTTATATCGACGACCGGTCCAGTGCCGAGGCTGTTGTTCGCTCGCTCTACAGCGCGATCAACCGGCATGAATTCGCCCGCGCCTGGGGTTATTTCGGCGACACCAAGCCGGCAAAAGATTTCGATGCCTTCGTTAAAGGCTACGACAGCACCGACGCGGTCGAGGTCAAGACCGGCGCGGTATCGGACGAGGGTGCTGCCGGCAGCATCTACTACAGCGTCCCTGTCGCCATCCAGGCCACCGACAAGAAGGGCAAAGCCAAAATCTTTGCCGGCTGCTACACGCTTCGCCAGGTCAACGCGCAGATCCAGGAACCGCCGTTCCAGCCGATCTTTATCGACAAGGGCGCCCTGAAGCCGTCGACTTCGGATTTCCAGGATGCCGTGCCGACAAGCTGCGGCGACGGCCCGCCGCCGCCCAAGAAGGACGAGGCGCTGGAACAGGCCAGGAAGGCGTTCCTCGCCGCCTATGGCGAGCAGTGCGACAAGGAGAACCCGGAAGGCAAGCCGGCCGGCGAGCCGGACGCCTACTCGATCCATTACAAGGACAAGGACGCTGGAGCCGACGAGCCGGAGCGCGAGACGCGGCTCTTCCGCTTCTTCTGCTCGATGGCCGCCTACAATGAAAGCGCGGTCTATTACATCTATGACGATGTGTCCGGCGTCCGGCAGTTGCAGTTCGCCGCGCCGGAACTCGACATCCGTTACGAGAACAACAACAGTGAAGGCAAGGTCGAGGGCATCCACATCATCGGCTTCCAGACCGACGACCAGCTGGTCAATTCCGAATATGACGACAAGACCAAGACGATCACCTCGATGAACAAATGGCGCGGCGTCGGCGACGCTTCATCGACCGGCACCTATCTGTTCCGCCACGGCAATTTCTCGCTGGTGCAGTATGATGTCGATGCGTCTTACGACGGCGAGATCAATCCCGAGACCGTCCTGGACTACAACACGCCGCCTTGATCAGGGCGCTTTCGTCAGCATCCAGTTCAGTGTGCCGCGCCAATCGACCATGCGGATCGGCGTCCCATGCGTGCCGGTCTCGAACCGCACGAAGCGGGTCGGATAGCTCTTCGATTTGGCGAGGATCGAGCGGAAGAAGGTTTCCTGCTTCTCAACCTGGAAAACCACGTCACGGCTGCCCTGGCCGAAGAACACCGGCACCCGACGCTTGAAGGCCGGGCTGGTCAAGAAGCTTTGGTCCCAGAGCGAGCCGAGCAGCAGCAGCCCACTGACGCGGGCGCCAGTATCCTTGCGGTCCGCCAGCTTCCAGCAGAGGATACCGCCCATCGAGCCGCAGGCGACGAAGATTTTCGCGCCGGGCGATGTCTCTGCATAGTGGTCGATCAACGCCGCGACCTGGGCGGCGCCCTTGTCGCCGAAATCGGGAAAGTCCGGCGAAAGATAAAGACCGCCATTTTCGGCCATCAAATTCTTGAGGCGGTTGAAATTACCGCCGAAGGTGAAGTCGTCGACGCCCTGCTTGCGGCTGCCGCCCTGCCCGTGCAGATAAAGCACGATGATGGCGGCACCTTGCGTCTTGCCGACTGCGACATGCCGGACATCGCCGACATCGGTCTTCAGCATCAAGTCCTGCTGCATCTTGCGCACGCCGGGGTCGGTATATTGGGCATGCACACGCCTTTCCGGCACCTCGTCGCGCTGATTGATGTCGCGCATCTCGCGATAGTCGAGCACCGTATAGGCACCGTTGTCGCCGCTCGACAGCGTCGCCGGATAAGCGAAAAGCTCGTCCTTGAAGGGTTTCAGCGACAACGTCTGGCCCTCGGCGGCAGAGAGCGAAAAAGCTGTTGCGGCGAGCAAAGTGAGGAAAGTTCGGCAGCGCAAAGACATTCCGAAGCCATGCGAAATTCGGCTTCGGTTTGTCAATCCTGCAGCACGCCGCCCGCGCGTTCCAGCGCCTCGCGCGTATCGACGTCGATCGAAGCGCCCTGCCCGATTTCGACATCGATGACGTCGAGCCCTTCGGCCTCGACCAAATGGCGCGCGCCAGTATCGCCTTCGAGCTGCGCGACGGCGGCAAAGAGCGACCGCGGCAGCAGCACCGGGTTGCCGCGTTTGCCGTGATGCGCCGCGCGCACCACCGCGCGGCCCCCGGATCGGCGGAACGCATCGATCAGGCTATCGAGATCCTTAGACGAGATACCAGGCATGTCGCCGAGCACGATCATGGCGCCGGCCGCGTCGGGCGCGACCCGCGCGATGCCCGCCTTGAGCGACGAGGCCAACCCGTCGGCGAAGTCCGGATTGTGGGCAAGCGTGATATCGAGACCTGAGAGCGCCGAGCGCACCCGCTCGCGCTGATGGCCGGTGACGACGATGCCGTTGGCCGCTTTCGATCCCAGCGCCCGCTCGGCGGTGCGCCGCACCAGCGGCTTGCCGTCGAACAGCGCCAGCAGTTTGTTCGGCCCGCCCATGCGGCTGGAGCGCCCTGCGGCGAGAAGCACGATGTCGACCCTCGGCTCCGCTTTTGCCGACCGCGACGGCAGCGGCTCGCGCGGCTGTGGCCTGGACGGGATTTCCATCAACAGGCCTCCGACGCCCATGCCGGCAATGTCGCTCGCCGTCACGTCAAGCCCCGCGACCAGCCGGTCCAGCACCCAGTCGAAACCGTTTTCCTTCGGGCTGCGGGCACAGCCGGGCGCGCCGATGACGCGCTTGCCGCCGAGCGTTCCGAGCACCAGCAGATTGCCGGGATCGACCGGCATGCCGGCTCGAATGACTTTGCCGCCCGCCTTCTCGATCGCGGCAGGGATGACATCGGCGAAATCGGCCAGCGCCGAGGCGCCGAAGATCACCACCATGTCGTTGTCGCGCGCCAGCGCGCTTGCTGCTTCCGCAACAAGCGTCACGTCATGCGGCGTGCGCCGCTCCGCAGTCAGCCGGCCGCCGGAGCGCGCCAGCCGCGCCTCGGTGACCCGCAGCGTCTTGTCGAGCACGCTCGGCTTCAAGCCGGGCAGCGTCGTCTGGATGACGCCGACATTGACCGGGCGATAGGCGTTGACGGCGAAGATTTCGCCGCCGGCGCAAATCTTGGCCACCGCATCGACCAGGCTCGCAGCGACGGCAAACGGAATGATCTTCACCGTCGCCACCATCTGGCCCGCCTCGACAGGCGCGTGCTGCGCCAGGGTGGCGATGGTGATCGCCGGGTCGATGGCATTGATGGCGTCGATCATCTTGGCGTCGACGGTGAAGACGCCCGCGGTTTCGGCATGCAGGTTCACGCGTCCGGTTGCAGCGGGCTTCGTCTCGACGTTGCGATGGGACATACTCAACGCGATCTTTTCGGCCGCGGCATCCTCGCCGAGATCATGGGGAGAGAGAACGGCCACGACCACTTCACTGATGCCGGCCGCCTTCAGCGCCGCAACGTCCTCGCCGTTCAGCCGATGCGCCTTGCGGAATCGCCGCTCGCCGGCAGTGGTCGCATGCGCCAGCACCGCGCCTTCGGCCTCATCGATCGCGATCGGACCGAACTTCACGCCACCGCGCCTTTGCTTTCCAGGCCGCGCGAGCGGAAGGCGTGGATGGTTTGTGCCAGCACCGCTACGGCGATCTCGGCCGGGCTCGCGGCGCCGATATCGAGACCGATCGGCGCATGGATGCGGGCGATCTGGTCGGCGCTGGCGCCCAGCGCCAGCAGACGCTCGACCCGCTTGGCGTGAGTCTTCCTGCTGCCAAGCGCCCCGACATAGAAGCACCTGGCGTCGAGCGCCGCCTTCAGCGCGAAATCGTCGATCTTCGGATCGTGGGTGACGGCGGCAAGCGCGGTGTAGCTGTCGAGCGGCTGGCGCTTCAGCACATCTTCCGGCCATTCGGCATGCAGCGCTACACCGTGAAAGCGCTCCGGCGTGGCGAAGGCGGTGCGCGGATCGATGATCTCGACTGGATAGCCGGCGATTCTGGCCATTGGCGCGAGCGCCTGGCTGATATGCACCGCTCCGATCACCACAAGGCGCGGGCGCGGCAGATGCGCATTGAGAAAGAAAGTCCGCCCTTCCGCTTCCACCGATCGAGAAATGCCGGTGCGGAACGCACTGGCGATCGCCGCGCCGAGCTCGCCCGCGACGCGGTCGCCTTCACGCACGATGCGGTCGCGGCCGTCACCGAGGTCGGTGACCAGCACCGCGGCGCGCCTGGCGCGGCGCTCTTCGTTCAATGTTTTGAGAACATATGGGTCCATCCGCAATCAACCCAGCCGCTCGACATAGACCTTGATGCGGCCGCCGCAGGACAGGCCTACCTGCCAGGCGGTTTCGTCGGCGACGCCGAACTCCAGCATCCGCGGCTTGCCCGAGCCGATCACGTCGATCGCGTCGGTCACCACCGCGCCCTCGACACAGCCGCCGGAAACCGAACCGTGGAAATTCCCTTCGACGTCGATGACCAGATGGCTGCCGGCCGGGCGCGGCGCCGAACCCCAGGTTTCGACCACGGTCGCGATGGCGACATCCTTGCCGTCCTTCATCCAGCCTTCCGCGATGATCAGGGGATCGCGGGCCTCATCGAGATAAATGCTCTCGTCCATCGTCGCTTCTCACAAAGTCTGTTTTCTCGGGGAACGTCCCAGAGGAATATATCGCTGCGAAACATATGGCTACGCGGCCCGCCTGTCGCCAGTTCGCAGCCAGCGCCGCGGGTACACAGCTGCGGCCGGCCGCTGGTCGAGCGAGGCGCAAGGATCGACCAGCGCGTCCAGATTGTGCACGGCGCGGAACTCGTCGACACGCGGCAGCATCGCCTTCCCGCCACGGGTGCGCGCCTCGACCCATCAAAGCGCAAGAGCGGTTTTCACAGAACGTGGTAGTCGCGGTTGTGGTAGATCAGCGGCCGCAAATTATCGCCGATGCGCAGGCCCGTCACCTTGCCAAAAAGCACACGATGGGTGGCCAAATCCTTGGTATCGATGATCTGACAGTCGAAGACGGCGAGCGCGCCTTTCAGCGTCGGCGCGCCGGTCGAGATCACGTCCCATTCGCCGAGCGCGAAGCGCTCCTCGGACGGCAGGCCGGTGATGCCGGAAAAGCCGACCGACAGCGCCTCCTGGTCCGAGGCGAGCGTGTTCAGCGCGAAATTGCCGTTCCGGATGAACGCCTCGTTCTTCGGATTTTCGCGGTTGAGGCAGACAAGCACGGCGGGCGGCGTATCCGAGACCGAGCAGGCGGCAATCACCGTTGCGCCTCGTTTCCCGGCCGGGCCGTCCGTGGTCACCACATGCACATGGCCGGCAAAATGCGCCATCGCATCGCGATAGGCTTGCGGCCCGATGTCATTAATCTTCAGCACCCGATGATCCACCTGCCAAAACGGAAGCTCGTTATATATGGCTGCATATTGTATGACACAAGCGAAGTGCTTGAGCGCAATCCTGAATTCGCGTGTTGCACCCGGATTAGGCAGCCTTTAGGTCTTTGCTGGAATAGTGCCGGAACAATACTCCCGGCACGGAGGACCTCTTCGCCCGAATGCGCCTTCTCACGACGACTTTAGCCGCGCTGCTTTGGCTGGGCGCGAGCGTCCATGCCGAGACGCTGGTTGGCGTCGCCGCACCGCTGTCCGGGCCGTCGGCGATCCTCGGCAAGCAGATCGAGGCGGGGACCGCGCTGGCGGCGGACGCCGAAGGGGTCGCGGTCCGAACCGTTGACGACGCCTGCACGGCCGACGGCGGTGCAGCGGCTGCCAGGCAATTCGTGGATGCCAAGGTCAACATCGTTGTCGGTTTTCTGTGCACCGAAGCGATCGAGGCGGCGCTGCCGATCCTGAAGGACGCCAACATTCCGGTCATCGCGGTCGGCGTGCGCACCGAGAGCCTGACCGACCGCCGCGCCAAGACCGGCTGGCCGGTCTACCGGCTTGGCCCGCGCGGCGACGACGAACGCAATGCGGTGGCCACGATCCTCACTCGGCTCTGGCAGAACGAATTGTTCGCCGTTATCGATGACGGCACCATCTATGGCCGAGAGATCGCAGAGACTTTCCGCGCGGCCGCCGAGCAGGCGGCGCTGAAACCGGTCTTCGTCGACACGTTCCGGCCGCAGCTCGACAACCAGATTGGGCTGATCGGCCGCCTGAAGAAAGCGGGGGCTACGAAAGTGTTTGCCGGCGGCGACGGCGACGACATCGCCATCATGGGGCGCGACGCTGCCTCGCTCAATGCTGGCATCACCTTCGCCGGCGGCGAGACGCTGCGCACGCCACCCGGCGATGTGCCCTATGCGGCCGGCACACTGATGATCGCGTTGCCGGAGTGGTCAGAAGTCGCGGACCCCAAGGTCGTGCAGGCCTTTGGCGAAAGGAAGATCGTGACCGACGGCTACACGCTGCCGGCTTATGCCGCGGTGGAGGTCGCCAAGGCGGCAGCGGTCAACGCAGAAAGCTCCGGCAAGCCGCTCGCCAAGACGCTGACCGAACATGATTTCGCGACCGCTATCGGCACCGTCCGCTTCGACGAAAAGGGCGATCTCAGCCAAAACCCATTCCGCGCCTTCCGCTTCGACGGCTCCCATTTCGTGCCGCTGGAGGAAAACTGATGTTCCGCACCGGTCCACGCAACCTGATCACCGACGTCGCCGGACTCACCGTCGGCAATGCTGCTGACGCCAGGCTGAAGTCCGGCGTCACGGTAGTGCTTTGCGAGGAGCCGGCGGTGGCCGGAGTCCAGGTGCTGGGTGGCGCACCAGGCACACGTGAGACCGACCTGCTCGAGCCGCAAAACTCGATCGCGACCATTCACGCAGTCGTGCTGTCCGGCGGCTCGGCCTTCGGCCTCGATGCCGCTTCCGGCGTCCAGGCGGCGCTGCGGGAGAAAAACATCGGCGTCGAGGTGGGTGGTTTTCGCGTGCCGATCGTGCCGGCCGCGATCCTCTTCGACCTGCCCAATGGCGGCGACAAGGATTGGGGCCGCTATCCGCCCTATCGCGAGCTTGGCTACGAGGCGGCTCAGGCGACAACGACCGATTTCCCGCTCGGTACGGTCGGCGCCGGTACCGGCGCGCTGACTTCCGGTCTAAAGGGCGGGCTGGGTTCGGCCTCGACGATGCTCGACAGCGGCGTCACCATCGGCGCGCTAGCCGCCGTCAACCCGACCGGTTCGGTGACGGTCGGACGCAGCCGCCATTTCTGGGCCGCTCCCTTCGAGATCGGCGATGAATTCGGCGGCTTGGGTTATCCCGACCCGATACCTGAAGACGCCAGGAAGATACTCTTGAAGTACCGCGACAGGCGCGCAGGGGAACCGCCAGAGGGCGCCAGCACGACGATTGCCGTCATTGCCACCGATGCCGTGCTTTCCAAGTCGGCCGCCAAACGGCTGGCGATTTCGGCGCATGACGGATTTGCCCGCGCCATCTGGCCGACGCACACACCGGCCGACGGCGATCTCGTCTTTGCGCTCGCGACCGGCAGGAGCGGCATCGAACTCAGCGCCGATGCAGCGATCGATCTCTATGCCGCAGCGGGGTCTACGATGGCCCGCGCCATCAGCCGCGGCGTCCACGCGGCGAGGCCGGCCGACGGCGATCTCTTTCCGGTCTGGTCGTCCCGCTAGAGTTCTGGACGCCGGTCAGGTCGGGTCGGACTTCTCTTCCTCGAACGTCACCGCGACTTCCGAATTCGCCGAGAGCCAGACCTTCTTTCCTTCGATCTCCGCGACCAGAGCCAGCGGAACGTAATGGTGGTGGCCTTTGTGCGAGCCCATGCCGCTGTCGGCCTTGGTCAGCTTGATGCGCTGCCCCTCGACCTTGTCGACGGTGCCGACATGGACGCCATCGGCGCCGACTACTTCCATATGCTCGCGTATCTTGCTGACATCGGTGGTCATGCTGGTCCCTCCGGTGGGTGGCCGCGCGTCCCTGTCGGGCGCCCACAATAACAAACGGCCGCCGGATTGGATGCATCGAGCGGCACGTCTTGTTCACCATGGCGTGATAGCCATGACGCCAATGAGACGGGAAGCATTGCCAACACCACGCAAGCCGAACCTTTTCGCCGCGGAACGTGGCCCAGTGACCGTAACGTCGCTGCAGCCGGCCTCCTTGCGTCTGCGCCTGGCAAACCGCCTGCGCGACGCTCTGCCCTCGGCAGGCACGGCATTGTCGGCGCCTTGCTGTGGGGGCTTGCGATGGCGGCGAGCGCTTTCCTCAATCTGTATTATTGGGAGACGCCGGACAGCGCCCGCTTCGTCGTGCTGCTGTATGCGCTCGGCGGCGCGCTTGCTTTTCCGGTCGGGCTGACGTTCGCCGCGCTGGTAACGCGCGGCCGCCACTGGGAAACCGCGCTCGCCGCAGCTTTCGTATGCCTGCTCGGCGCGACGCTCGCTTTCACCGGCGGGCTGTTTGCCCTGCAATACCGTTCTTACTACGCCGAGTGGCACGCGCCGGCCTTCACGCGGACCTGTGGGTCTGAGTTCGTGTTCACGATCCTCGCTGCGCTCTACCAGTTCGTCGTCCTTGGCATCCGGCTCTATTTTCCGTTCGGCTTTGCCGCACTTGCCGCCGCCAGCATCTGGTTTGCACGCCGGCGGCGTTGAGCATTGAGCCGGCCTCTGTTAGGACGCGGCCAAAGCTTCTCCCAGCAGGACTAAGAAACCATGATCCCTCGCTATTCCCGGCCGGAAATGGTCGCCATCTGGTCGCCCGAAACCCGGTTCCGCATCTGGTTCGAAATCGAGGCTTATGCCTGCGATGCGCTGGCCGAGCTCGGCGTCATCCCGAAGGAAGCCGCGAAGACGATTTGGGAGAAGGGCGGCGCGGCCAAATTCGACGTTGGCAAAATTGACGAGATCGAGCGCGTCACCAAGCATGACGTGATTGCATTCCTGACCCATCTCGCCGAATTCGTCGGACCGGACGCCCGCTTCATTCACCAGGGCATGACCTCGTCGGACGTGCTCGACACCTGCCTTGCGGTGCAATTGACTCGCGCCAGCGACATTCTGCTTGCCGACATTGACGCGCTGCTTGTGGCCCTGAAGCGCCGCGCCTTCGAGCACAAGGATACCATCACCATCGGCCGCAGCCACGGCATCCATGCCGAGCCGACCACCTTCGGCGTCAAGCTGGCGCTGGCCTATGCCGAATTCTCGCGTTGCCGCGAGCGGTTGCTGCACGCGCGCGAAGACATCGCCACCTGCGCCATCTCGGGCGCGGTCGGCACCTTCGCCAACATCGATCCCTATGTCGAAGAGCATGTGGCGAAGAAACTCGGCCTGAAGCCGGAACCGGTCTCGACTCAGGTCATCCCGCGAGACCGCCATGCGATGTTCTTCGCTACGCTCGGCGTGATCGCCTCGTCGGTCGAGCGCCTGGCGGTCGAAATCCGGCATCTGCAGCGCACCGAGGTGCTGGAAGCGGAAGAATATTTCTCGCCGGGACAAAAGGGCTCGTCGGCGATGCCGCACAAGCGTAACCCGGTGCTGACCGAGAATCTCACCGGCCTTGCCCGCATGGTCCGCTCCTACGCCATGCCGGCCATGGAGGATGTGGCGCTGTGGCACGAGCGCGATATCTCGCACTCCTCGGTGGAGCGCATGATCGGGCCGGACGCGACGGTGACGCTCGACTTCGCGTTGGCACGCCTGACCGGCGTCGTCGATAAGCTGCTCGTTTACCCCGAGAACATGGTGAAGAACCTCAACAAGTTCCGCGGCCTGGTGCATTCGCAGCGCGTGCTGCTGGCGTTGACGCAGGCTGGCGTGTCACGCGAGGATGCCTATCGCCTGGTGCAGCGCAACGCCATGAAGGTATGGGAGCAAGGTGCTGATTTCCTTGAGGAACTGCTTGCCGACAAGGACGTGACAGCGGCACTGCCCGAGGCCGAGATCCGCGAGAAGTTCGACCTCGGCTATCACACCAAGCATGTCGACACGATCTTCAGGCGGGTGTTTGGACAGGCCTGAGTCCGGGGGAAGGCCCGCTAGTGTCGCGCAGCCCTAGTCAAGCCTTGCCAGGCACCGTCCTGATCACCGTGCCCCAGGGATCTTCACGCGTCGTCTCGGCCTTCACGTTATCCGAGCGCATTTCGACCCAGGCGAGGCCCGAGCGAGAGGGATCGCGGCGGCCGGCGCCGGCGCTGCGCCAGGAATTGGCACCGATATGGTGGTGGTAGTGGCCGGAGGACAGGAACACAGCCTGACCGCCATATTTGGCGACCGTGTCGAAGCCGAATTCGTCATGCCACCACGCTTCGGCGTCTTCCGGACGCCCGACGCGCAGGTGGACATGGCCGACAATGGTGTTTTCCGGCGCTCCCTGCCAGCCGGCATCACCGACGGGCACGCTGGCGACGACCGCGGGGAGGTTCAGCCGCTCGGTCGACATTGCGATCTTGTCGCCGTTCCATTTCCAATCCTGCGGACGGCGATCGGCGTAGATCTCGATGCCGTTGCCTTCAGGGTCGGTGAGGTAGAGCGCCTCGCTGACCAGATGGTCCGAGGCGCCTTCGATGCCGATCCGGTTGGCGGCGGCATGGCTGATCCACCGGCCGAGATCGGCGCGCGACGGCAGCAGGAACGCAGTGTGGAAAAGGCCGGCGCTGCGCGGGTCGTCAGGCTTGGCCGAGGCATCCTGCTCCAGCACCAGCAGCGGGCGGCCCGCGGCGCCGAGGGTGATCGCGCCATCGGCGCGGCTCAACTCCTGCAGGCCGACGACGGCACGATAATAGGCGGCAAGGTTTTCGGCATCGCGCGCCTTCAACCCGACACGCGCGACGCTGACCGGGGTGGTCGCGGCAAAAGGCAGTTCGCTCATCACACTCTCCGTTCGGGCGCCGATCTCACGATGGGCAGTCGCGCCGACGTTTATTAGTCATTCCTGTTCCCTCTCCAGATCGTTCATCACCATCGTTCACACAAGGTTGAAAGAATCGAACACGTTGTTCACCTTTGTGATGCCACTGCATCCCACCGGCCGGTTGCATCAGACAGGGGCGCTCGCTACATCGGCGCCATGAAAGTCAAGGACGCCGATATTCTCATCATACCGGGCTACACCAATTCCGGGCCCGAGCACTGGCAGACCCGGTGGCAATCGAAGCTATCGACAGCGCGCCGGGTCGAGCAGGCCGAGTGGACGAAACCCGTGCGCGAGGACTGGACAGCAAGTGTGGCGAAAGCTGTCAACGAGGCCGAGCGGCCGGTCGTCATCGTCGCGCATTCGCTGGGTGTGGCGGCGGCGGTGCAGGCGATCCCGCAATTCCAGAAGCCGGTCGCGGGCGCCTTCTTCGTGGCGCCGCCTGATGTCGCCAATCCGGAGATCAGGCCGAGGCACCTGATGACCTTCGGGCCCTATTCGCGCGAGCCCCTGCCCTTTCCGTCGATCGTGATCGCCAGCCGCAACGACCCGTTCTGCGCCTTTGAGGTTGCCGAGGACATCGCCGCCGCCTGGGGTTCGCTGTTCATCGACGCCGGCGACGCTGGCCATCTCAACCAGGACGCGGGCTTCGGCCCCTGGCCGGAGGGATCGATGACTTTCGCCAAGTTCCTCACGGAACTGAAGGAGCCTTGAAACGCCGGCGCCTCAGGCGCCGATCGAATCCCGCATGCTCTTCAGCAGCGTCCTGGCGCCGAGCGAGATCAGCGTGTGGTCAGAGCCCATGGCGAGCAGGCGGTAGCCCATCGACACGACGCGGCCGGCAACGGCCGGCTCGATGACATAGATCGCGGCGTGCTTGCCGGCCTTGCGCGTCCGCTCGGCGATCGAGGCGACCGTCTCCATCATGCTTTCCAGCGTCGAATTGACGGTGGTGCCGTTCGACCAGGCGATCGAGAAATCCGACGGCCCGACGAAGATGCCATCGATGCCGGGCGTCTCGAGGATCCCGTCCAGCGCCTCGAACGCCGCACGCGTCTCGACCATGGCAAAGGCCATGGTGCGCTGGTTCGAGTCGCGCAGCCACTCGGCATGGTCGCCCTTCCCATGGCGCGGGAAGGCATAGGTCGGGCCCCAAGAACGCTCGCCTATCGGCGGATACTTCATCGCTGCGGCGAACTGCCTGGCGTCGTCTACGGAATTGACCATCGGCGCGATCACCGCCTCGGCGCCGAAATCGAGCGCCCGGCTCGCCATGTCGAAGCGCCCGACCGGGATGCGCACCAGCGCCGGCTTGTTGGCGGCAAGCACCGGCACCAGGCCGCGCAGAACGCTGTCCTCGTGGTGGCCGCCATGCTGCATGTCGAGGGTAACGGCATCAAAGCCCTGCTTGGCGATGATCTCTACCGTCAGCGCGTCCGGCACGCCGGACCAGGCGGTGAACAGCGTTTCGTCGGCGGCCAGGCGGGACTTGAGCGACATCGGAACTTCCTTGGTAACGATCCGCAGTCTCAGCCGGAAACGGCGGCAAGGCAAAGAAAACCGCCCGGCTGAGCCGGGCGGTCGATTGGTCCAACGATTTTTACGTGTTCTTGACCTGCTCGATCGCCTGCGCCATCAGCTCGTCCATGGTGCGGCGGATCTGATGGTCCGACTGGTTGACGCCCGCGGCGTCGAAGTCCTCGCGGATTTTGCGGAAGACGTCATGGTCGCCGGCCTCCTCGATGTCGGAGACGACTACCGCTTTGGCATAGGCCTCGGCATCGGCTCCGCTCTTGCCCAGCTTTTCGGCGGCCCACAGGCCGAGCGCTCTGTTGCGGCGCGCCGAGGCCTTGAAGCGGAGCTCCTCGTCGAAGACGAATTTGCGCTCGAAGCCCTCTTCGCGGTCTTTCATGCTGCTCATGCGTCCCTCCGATCAAATCGATTCGCTTGGCTATGAATATCTGTGCTTACCCAGCACAAACCAAAAGGTCGCGGGCCGGTCAATATGCAACGTCCCATGCTGCGCTGCGGCATTTCGGTTCCGAAAGCGGTTGATCGGCTGGATTTGCCGATTGAGCAAACATTACGATTGCTATAGACACCGGCATTGAACGCACCCGTCGCCACAACTAATTTAGGCAGACGGACAGGAACTGGTCGCTTGCCGCCTGCCCGCCAATCCAGAGAAAAAATCAGATGAAAAATCGCCGCCGCATTTACGAAGGCAAGGCCAAGATCCTTTATGAAGGACCTGAGCCCGGGACGCTGATCCAGTTCTTCAAGGATGACGCCACCGCCTTCAACAAGAAGAAACATGAGGTGGTCGACGGCAAGGGCGTGCTCAACAACCGCATCTCCGAGCACATTTTCAATCACCTCAATCGTATGGGCATCCCGACCCATTTCATCCGCCGGCTGAACATGCGCGAGCAGCTGATCAAGGAAGTCGAGATCATCCCGCTCGAGGTGGTGGTGCGCAACGTCGCCGCCGGCTCGCTGGCAAAGCGCCTGGGCATCGAGGAAGGCACGGTTCTGCCGCGCTCGATCATCGAATTCTACTACAAGGCCGATGCGCTGGACGACCCGATGGTGTCGGAAGAGCACATCACCGCCTTCGGCTGGGCCAGCCCGCAGGAGATCGACGACATCATGGCGCTGGCTATCCGCGTCAATGACTTCCTCTCCGGCCTGTTTCTGGGCGTCGGCATCCAGCTTGTCGACTTCAAAATCGAGTGCGGCCGCCTGTTCGAGGGCGACATGATGCGCATCGTTGTCGCCGACGAGATCTCGCCGGACTCCTGCCGGCTGTGGGACGTCGCCACTCAGGACAAGCTCGACAAGGACCGCTTTCGCCGCGACATGGGCGGGCTGGTCGAGGCCTACCAGGAAGTTGCCCGCCGCCTCGGCATCATGAATGAGAACGAGCCGCCGCGCCCGACAGGCCCGGTGCTCGTTGCCTCTTCCGAGCCCTCGAAGAGCACGAAGCACTGACTGCCAGCGCGGGCCTGCCGGAAACGGCGTGCCCGCCCTCCGCACTACCGATCACTCAGGAGTATCGATGAAAGCCCGCGTCACCGTCACCCTCAAGAACGGAGTTCTCGACCCGCAGGGCAAGGCGATCGAGCACGCGCTCTCAGGACTGGGCTTCGACGGCGTCGGCCAGGTGCGGCAGGGCAAGGTCTTCGACATCGAGCTCACCGGAACCGACAAAGCCAAGGCCGAAGCCGACCTCAAGGCCATGTGCGACAAGCTTCTGGCGAACACGGTGATTGAGAATTATAGTGTGGCTATTACCTGAGGTTGCAGCGCAGAGGTTATGCCTGAAGCCACCAGCGATTTGATGTACAGGCTCCTGAAGCGCGTGCATCACCAGCGAACTCGCCGAAGACCAGAGGCCCTACGACCCAAATGAAATCAGCCGTCGTCCTCCTGCCTGGGCTCAACCGTGACCGCGACATGATCGCGGCTCTGACCAAGATTTCCGGTCAGGCGCCGGCGACCGTCTGGCAAACCGACACCGAAATCCCGGACGTCGACCTGATCGCCATTCCCGGCGGCTTCTCCTTCGGCGACTATCTGCGCTGCGGGGCGATCGCCGCGCGCATGCCGGTGATGCGGGCAGTGGCCGAAAAGGCGGCCAAGGGCGTGATGGTGATCGGCGTCTGCAACGGCTTCCAGATCCTGGTCGAGGCGGGGCTGCTGCCCGGCGCCCTGATGCGCAACGCCTCGCTGAAATTCGTCTGCCGGCACGTGAAGCTCGAGATCGCTAACGCGAACACGATGTTCACCCGCGGCTATCAGCCCGGCCAGATCATCCGCTCACCGGTCGCGCATCACGACGGCAACTATTTCGCCGACACCGAAACGCTGGCGCGCCTCGAAGGCGAAGGCCAGGTGGTGTTCCGCTATGCCGAAGGCACCAATCCCAACGGCTCGATCAACGACATCGCCGGCATCGTCAGCGAGAAGGGCAATGTGCTCGGTCTGATGCCGCACCCGGAGAACCTGATCGAGGCGGCACACGGCGGCGGCGACGGCCGGGCGCTGTTCGAAGGCGCGCTTGGTATCGCCGCTTGATCCTTTCAGACGATTCCTTCTGACCATTCTTTCAGACCAACGGGGCGGCCTGACCATGAGACTGACGATTACTCGCCTTGCTCTCCTGGCCGCCGCCGGATTTGCGCTCGCCTCTTGCCAGTCCGGCTCGAAGACCACGCCGCCCCCCTCTGGCAAGAGCGCTTCCCTGCTTGCCATGGAGCAGGTCGCCATCGCCGCTCACAAGTGCTGGATCGCCAGCAAGGACCCGGCCTTCAAGCCCTATCAGATGGCCAACGAGCTCAACTCCTACAGCGGCACGCCGCGCTTCCTGCTGGTGCCCGCCAAGCACTATGGCGGCAAGCCGCTGCTGGTCGTGCAAGCACAAGGCAATTCCCGCAAAGTGGACGTGTTCGGGCCGTTGATGGCCGAACCGCTGGGCGCGCGTATAGGCTCCGACATCGCGCGCTGGCAGGCCGGCAATCCATCCTGCGCCGCCGCCGCGTGATTCGGCCGTAGGCCAATTCCTGCAAATGCAAGATTGACGGTCGGTTTTCGCGCTCGTCCTGCAGTCGCAATCAACATACCGACGAAGCTCTGTTCGCGGCCCAAAACCGCGAAGCGTCTTGGGAGAACGACATGCATCGCAACAACTAAGGGCGGTCGCGCCGGGCTTAGTCCCAGAACGGCCTGATACCTTCGCGATGGGCGTCGCAGCGCGAAATGCCGATGTCGTTGAGCTGCTCGTCGGTCATCTCCAAGAGCGCAAGGCGTCCGCGACGGCGTTCCAGCATTCGGTCGATTTGCCTGGCGATGGCACGAAGCACGAATACGACCCGGTCAACGAACCCGCGGCGCCCCGACGGGCGGCCGTGCAATTCGGCGCTGTCATGGAATGTATCAATTGTATTCATCTTGATCAACCAATTCTATCAATTGTACTCTATTCACCCGCGTTTTCATATCGATTGACTCGTCGCGCGATGCAATATAAAAAATTGTCACCATGACAAATTGGCTCCCAGACCTCGCTTCCGGTTCCGGCCCTCTCTATCAGCGCCTTGCTGACAGCATTGAGTCAGATATCGACAAGGGCGTCATCGATGCGGGTGCAAAACTGCCGCCGCAGCGCGACCTCGCCTACGACATTGGCACTACGGTCGGCACGGTCGGCCGGGCCTATCAGTTGCTGCGCGAGCGCGGGCTGGTGAGTGGGGAGGTCGGGCGCGGCACCTATGTGCTCGCGCAACGCGCGGAGAGCCCCAAGCCCGAGCTGCAGCCCGCCGCGCTCGGAACGCGGCTCATCGACGCGCCCCGCGGCAAGCTGCGCTTCGACAGCACCGCCGCCCCCGATGTCGGGCAAGGCGCACTGATTGCCGAACTGCTGGCGCGGACGGCGGAGGAGCACCCTCACGACATTTCAAGCTATACCAGGGATTTCCCCGAGCGCTGGTTCGAGGCCGGCGGCCTTTGGCTCAAGCGCAATTCCTTTCACCCCTCGCCCGATTCGATCGTGCCGACGCTTGGCACCCATGCGGCGGTGATGGCGGCGATCGCGGCGCTCACCACGCCTGGCGACACGATCGTCTTCGAGCATCTCACCTATTCGCAGATCTCGCGCAGCGCCGGTCTGATCGGGCGCCGTACCGCGCTGGTCTCGGCGGACGATGAAGGTCTCGATCCCGACGATTTCGAACGCGTCTGCGCGCAGAAACACCCGAAGATGATGTTCGTGATGCCGACGGCGAAGAACCCGACGCTGGTGACGCTGTCGGCGGAGCGGCGCCAGGCGATCGCGCGCATAGCGCGCGAGTACAATGTCGTCCTGATCGAGGATGATCTCTATGGCGAATTGACCGACGATCCGACGCCACTGCTCGCCGAATACGCCCCTGAGCGCACGATCGTCGCCGGCGGCCTGTCGAAGTCAGTCGCCGCCGGCGTGCGCGGCGGCTGGCTGTCCTGCCCGCCCGCCTACCGCCACCGCATCCGCGTGGCGCACAAGATGATGACCGGCGGGCTGCCTTTTCTGCTGGCGGAGGTTGGAACAAGGCTGGTGATGTCCGGCCAGGCCAGCGACATCCGCAAGCGCTGCATTGCCGAGATCCAAGCTCGTGTCCATGTCGTGCGCGAGACGCTGGCTGGCTTTGATTTCAAGGCGCGGGACAATGTGCCCTTCGTCTGGCTCACCTTGCCGGATCCTTGGCTCTCGGGTACCTTCAAGAATGCCTGCCTGGCGCAGGGCTTGCTCATCGACGACGAGGACGAGTTCAAGGCCGGTCGTTCCGAGCAAGTCTTCCACGGCGTCCGCTTCGGTGTTTCGCAACCCGGGCAAAGCAAGGATGTCGCCGGTGGCGTCGCGGTCATCCGCCGCCTGCTCGACGAGGGCCGCGCCGGCTACGACAGTTTTTCCTGACCTGCCCTTTCCTAAGCGCCTCGCGCTACCGGCCGGTGCCGGCGCAGCGGTTTACCGGCGTTTTCGTCGTGCTTTGGGGGTGTATCGCTCGAAAGCTTGCGATAAGAGAAGACTCAGAAGAGCCCCCTCTCCCACGGATACCAATCGCCGCTCATGACCATATCCAATTCCGTGCCGATCACCCCCGAGCTCGTCGCCGCGCATGGGCTGAAGCCCGACGAATACCAGCGCATCCTCGATCTGGTTGGCCGCGAGCCGAGCTTCACCGAGCTCGGCATCTTCTCGGCGATGTGGAACGAGCACTGCTCCTACAAGTCTTCCAAGAAATGGCTGCGCACGCTGCCCACCAGCGGCCCGCAGGTTATCCAGGGGCCCGGCGAGAATGCCGGCGTGGTCGACATCGGCGACGGCGACTGCGTCGTCTTCAAGATGGAGAGCCACAACCACCCCTCCTATATCGAGCCCTATCAGGGAGCCGCGACCGGCGTCGGCGGCATCCTGCGCGATGTCTTCACCATGGGCGCGCGACCGGTTGCGGCGATGAACGCGTTGCGCTTCGGCGCGCCTGACCATCCCAAGACCCGGCACCTGGTTGCTGGAGTCGTTTCCGGTGTCGGCGGCTACGGCAATTCCTTCGGCGTGCCGACCGTCGGCGGCGAGGTCAATTTCGACGCCCGCTACAACGGCAACATCTTGGTCAACGCCTTCGCGGCCGGCCTCGCCAAAACCAACGCCATCTTCTTGTCGCAGGCCAAGGGCGTCGGCCTGCCGGTCGTCTATCTCGGCGCCAAGACCGGGCGCGACGGCGTCGGCGGCGCCACCATGGCGTCGGCCGAGTTCGACGACAAGATCGAGGAGAAGCGGCCGACCGTACAGGTTGGCGACCCTTTCACCGAAAAGTGCCTGCTGGAGGCCTGCCTCGAGCTGATGGCGTCGGGCGCGGTCATCGCCATCCAGGACATGGGTGCGGCCGGGCTCACCTGCTCGGCGGTCGAGATGGGCGCCAAGGGCGATCTCGGCATCGAGCTCGACCTCGACAAGGTGCCGGTGCGCGAGGAGCGCATGAGCGCCTACGAGATGATGCTGTCGGAAAGCCAGGAGCGCATGTTGATGGTGCTGCGCCCCGAGAAAGAGGAGGAAGCCGAGGCGATCTTCCGCAAATGGGGCCTCGACTTCGCCATCGTCGGGACGACCACCGACGACCTGCGCTTCCGCGTGCTGCACCGTGGCGACGAGGTCGCCAACCTGCCGATCAAGGAACTGGGCGACCAGGCGCCGGAATATGATCGCCCCTGGGTCGAAACGAAGAAGCCGGCGCCCCTTGCAGCGAACGACGCGCCCAAGGCCGACGTCGCCGACGCGTTGCTCAAGATGCTGGGCGGTCCGGACCTCTCTTCGCGCCGTTGGGTGTGGGAGCAGTACGACACGCTGATTCAGGGCAATTCGCTGCAGCTCCCAGGCGGCGATGCCGGCGTGGTGCGCGTCGAAGGCCATCCAACCAAGGCGCTCGCCTTCTCTTCCGACGTCACGCCGCGCTATTGCGAGGCCGACCCGTATGAGGGCGGCAAGCAGGCCGTCGCCGAATGCTGGCGCAACCTGACGGCAACGGGCGCCCTGCCGCTTGCCGCCACCGACAATCTCAATTTCGGCAATCCGGAGCGGCCGGAGATCATGGGCCAGTTTGTCGGAGCGGTTAAGGGTATCGGCGACGCTTGTCGCGCGCTCGGCTTCCCGATCGTCTCCGGGAATGTCTCGCTCTACAACGAGACCAATGGCCGCGGCATCCTGCCGACGCCGACCATCGGCGGCGTCGGGCTGATCGCCGATTGGTCGAAGATGGCCCGCGTCGGCTTTGCCGCCGAGGGCCAGATGATCGTGCTGGTCGGCGCGCCGCCGACATGGGGCAGCCATCTCGGCCAGTCCGTCTATATGCGCGACATCCACGGCCGCGCCGACGGTTCGCCGCCGCCCGTCGACCTCGAACATGAAAAGCGCGTCGGCGACCACGTGCGCGCGCTGATCGCTTCCGGCATCGTGACTGCCGCGCACGATGTCTCCGACGGCGGCCTTGCCGTGGCGCTGGCCGAAATGGCGATGGCATCCGGCATCGGCGCCACCATTCCCGGTCTCATCGGCACCGATCCGATCCCGGTCTGGTTCGGCGAGGACCAAGGCCGTTATCTCCTGACCTTGTCGATCGAACCGCAAAGCGGCGAATGGGATAGGATCCGCGCGGAGCAGGGCAAGCTCGGCATCTTCGCGCCGTGGATCGGCACGACCGGTGGCGACACGCTGAAGCTCGGCGAGGCGCGTGCCGTTCCGGTCAGCGAATTGACCGCCGCCCATGAGGGCTGGTTCCCGCGCTTCATGGATCAGGCCATTTGACCAGGCTGGCGGTCCGGGCGCTGCTTGCAGCGGTTTTCTGGCCGTCGCTGTTCTTTTTCTGGTTCCTCGGCCCGTTCGTCTTTCTGCTGCTGTCGACGACCTCGAGCGAGGTCTGTCCAAGGCTCGAAACGCGAGCCGAGTTCCTTGCTGCGGCGAACGGCGCAATTCCGTTGCTGGCCGCTCAGGACCTCGTCTACGCCATTCCTGTTTTGTGCCTGGTGCTGTGGCAGCGCCTTTTGACGGAGCCGGCCCGGGCAAGGCATATCGTCACTTGCGTCAAGCTCTTCGCCATTGCAACCGCCATCGGAGCGCTTTGGGCGTATAGTTCTTCGCTTATGTGCGATGGCTACGGCCGGCCGTTTTTCTCCCCGGTCTGGCAGTGGACGAGCTACTTGCCGATGGTCGGCATCGCGATAAACGTGCCGCTCTACGTGCTGACCTTCAGCCTCGGTCGCGCCTACTCGACGCGCGAGGATGTGTCCGCCGGCGACGCGGCTCAGCCGGGTCGGAATATCCCGTGAAGCCTCGGTCACGGATGGAACGGCTTCAATCCGGACCGGAAAGGCTCTACGCTTATCCCCGACTCTCATCGCACGGGCTGCGCCCCCTCGAAAACAGGATTTCTGCCATGGCAATGGATGCGCACGACATCGAACGGCTGATCAAGGAAGGCATTCCGGACGCCAAGGTGACGATTCGCGATCTGGCTGGTGACGGCGACCACTACGCTGCCGAAGTGGTGGCCGAGAGCTTCCGCGGCAAAAGCCGCGTCCAGCAGCACCAGATGGTCTATGACGCGCTGAAAGGCAATATGGGCGGCGTGCTGCATGCGCTCGCCCTGCAGACCAGCGTTCCGGACTGAGTGTTGACGCCGCGGTTGTTCAGATCTTTACCAGCATCGCCGTGAGGTACATGAAGCCGACCCCGGCTGTCAGCCCGGCCATCGCAGCCGGTGCGAGCAAGGCGCGCGAGCCATCGGGGCGCTGGCGAAGCTGCAGCGAAACCATCTCGACGATCACTTGCAGGATCGCTCCGGCGCCGATCGCCAGCGCCAGCGCCGACCATTGCGGCGCATAGGCGAGGCTGCCGATCCATAGGCCGACGACGGCCGGACCTCCCGCGAGCAGCGTCAACATGGCGAAGGTCCTGAGCGGCGGTCGCTGCTTCAGGATCGGGGCGGCGATGGCGATGCCTTCGGTGATGTTGTGCAAGGTGAAGCCAAGCACCAGGAACGTGCCGAGCCCGGCTGCGCCCGAAACGAAGGCGGCGCCGATCGCCAGCCCCTCGCCGAGATTGTGCAGGCCGATGCCGAGTGCGATGAAGGTGGCAAGCGCCAGCCCGGTCGGTGTCCCGCTGCGCCGGCCTGCCGCCATGAGCAGAAGGAAACTGGCGGTGGCTGCGAGTACGATCATGGTCGACCCCTGGAACAGGGCGGCTGCTTCGCCGGCCAGTTCGAACGCGTCCTCGAGCGTGTCGACGAAAAGGAAGGCGAGCAGACCGACGGTCATCGACAGGAGAAAGTCCATGCCGTTCCGCCCGACCCCGCGTAGTGCCGGATAGAACATCAGGCCGATCGCCACGGGCAGGATGCCGACAAAGCCGCCGAGCACCGCTTGCGCGGCAAAGCTAGGTGAACTGCGCGTCGGTGTGGGTACGGCGACGGCGATATCGTGCCCGAATGTTGTCCCGGTACTGGTTACGACATTGATCGCATGCGCCTCCCCCAGCACCCAGGGGTATGGCAGGCTGATCCATGCCGTTGCGCCTCGCGGGATCGGCCCCGGCGGATCCTGCGTGAACTGCCAGTAAGCGTCGTCGACCTGGACCTGTGCGATCGTCATCGGTTCCGACCCACCGGCCCGCACGAGGATTCGAATGCCGTCGTTTCCGATAATTGTCCGCTCGAAGGTCAGGTTCTCGACCGGCGGCGCGCCGTTGCGAAAGCTGGCCAACGGGTCGGAAGAGACCATCCACGCAACCGCGAGCCCGAGCACGGCGAGCGGCAGTACTATCCAGAGCAGAGAGAGCCAGCGCGGCCGACCGGCCTGTGTATCCCGGGAGGTGCTACTGACATCGGTCACGACAAGGCCTCCACGACGTCGAACATGCCCGACCAGCCGAGTTCGGTAAACTCCGACTGGTGGGGATGGAACATGTAGAGGCCTGGCTCGTGCTCCCTGAAATGGAACTCGAGGATACCGCGCTCGGCCTGGCACTGGGTGATCAGATCGACGGTCCTGAGTGTCGGCGTCAGCGTCGTGCCCTGATTGTAGTAGTCGAAGAAATTGGCATGCAGATGGAAGGAGTTGATCGGGTCGAACTCGACCACGTTGACGAGATAGATCCGGACAGGCTTGTCCTTCAGCACCCGTATCGGCTTCTTCGCGTAGGCATGGGCGACGGTGTTGACGGCATAGACCTCGTTCTCGTTGTCGAAATTGGTGTCGAAGGCGTTCATCACCATTACGAATTCCTGCCAGCCGGCATTCTCCGGCGTGCCGAGCAGGCGCGAGCGGGCGACCGCCTCGTGCTCCGGATGCCTGGCGGGATCGGGATCGATGATGAAGGCGCCGTACATACCTTTCTGGATGTGCCGCTTCAGCGGCAGCGCATGGCAATGATAGAGGTGGCAGCCGAACGGCCTGGCGTCGAACTCGTACACGAACTCCTCGCCCGGCCCGATCAGACCGGCGCCGGGAACGCCGTCCATCCGTGCTGCATGAATGCCGTGGAAATGCATGGAATGCGGATGCGAGCCGTTGTTGCGGAAGACGATCTTCAAGCGATCGCCTTCGGTGGCCCGCAGCGTCGGCCCCGGCACGCGGCCATTGTAGGTCCAGGCGGGGAACAGGATGCCGGGCGCGATCTCGATCTCCTTGTCCTCGGCCGTGACCTCGAAGCTGCGCAGTGTCCGCCCGTCCGGCAGCGTCGACACCGTCCCGGTCTCCCAGTCGCTCAGCAGCTTCACTGGATCGAATCCGTTGCGGCTATCCTCGACCTCGCCGACGGTGATCATCGCCCCATGCGCGGACAGGTGCGCCGGCTGCGGTTCGGCCGCCCCTGGCGTTCCGTGACCGGCGTGGTCGGTCTGCCCGCGCGCCGCGGTCGCCATCACCGCCGTGCCGCCGGCCGCCAGGCCACCGGCCAGAAGCAGCCTTCGATCGAGCTTTTGTTCCAGCAGCGATTTCGTTTCGCGCATATCCGCGTTCCTCCAAGGCACTGGCAAGGATAGCGCATGCTTCAAGATTTAGCTATAGCTATAATTCTGGCGCGTGCGCACCTGGGAAACCGTCAGCGGCACCGGGACAAGAGAACCGGCCTGCCGGCCCGCCTGTGGGAAGAGTTCCGGCTGGCGGATTTGGCCCAATGGCGGACCAAAGCTTTGCGCCATTTCGGGTGCGTCGCGGCTAACGTCTTGTTTCAGCCAACCTATGGGTTTATTTGATGGACATGCTTCGAGCCTGACTCCCACAGGCGTGAAAGGATACCCCATGAGCGGCATCAACGACTACATCGACAGCGAAGTGAAGAGCAACGACGTCGTGCTCTTCATGAAGGGCACCCCCGGCTTCCCGCAGTGCGGGTTCTCCGGCCAGGTGGTGCAGATCCTCGACTATGTCGGGGTCGACTACAAAGGCGTGAACGTGCTGACCTCGGCCGAGCTGCGCCAGGGCATCAAGGACTATTCGAACTGGCCGACCATTCCGCAGCTCTACGTCAAGGGCGAGTTCGTCGGCGGTTGCGACATCGTGCGCGAGATGTTCCAGGCCGGCGAGCTGCAGGATTTCCTGGTCGAAAAAGGCGTCAGCGTCAAAGGCGCCGCCTGATTTGAGCTCGCGCTGGCCGGCCCAGCCGGCCGCGCGGTGACATCCGGGGCCGCCCCACCCCGGCACTTTGGCTTTCGAACTCGAGAACGAGACGAATTGATGCGCCGGTCGACCGGCGCGTGTTCGTTTGATTGATCGGATTTTGCCGTGGACAATCAGGCACTAGCGCAGCAGTCGGCAAAAAGCTTGCCCATTCCGCGCTGGGAATTCATTGCGCTCTGCGCGGCGCTGATGGCGCTCAATTCGCTCGCCATCGACATCATGCTGCCGGCACTGCAGCAGATCGGCGCCTCGCTCGGCGTCGAGAATGAAAACCACCGCCAGTATGTGATCACAGCCTACATCCTTGGCTTCGGCACCGGTCAGCTCTTCTTCGGTCCGGTTTCCGATCGTTTCGGCCGCCGTGCGCCGCTGGTCGCCGGCCTGATCATCTATGTGGCGGCGGTAGCGGCCGCTGCTGTTGCTCCGACCTTTGCCACCCTGCTCGCCTGCCGTGTCGTGCAAGGCATCGGCGCGGCGGCCACCCGCGTCATCGCCGTCTCCATCGTGCGCGACACCTTCGAGGGCCGCCGCATGGCCGAGGTCATGTCGCTGATCTTCATGGTGTTCATGGCGATACCGGTCGTCGCGCCCGGCATCGGCCAGTTCATCATGCTTTTCGCCACCTGGCACTGGATCTTCGTCACCATGGCGGTCGGCGCGCTGATCGTGTCGGCATGGTCACTGTTGCGCTTGCCGGAGACGCTGCATCCGGAATACCGGCGGCCCTTAACCGTCAACGCCGTCGTCGGCGGCTTCCGCATCGTGCTCACCAACCGCATCGCGCTTTGCTATGCCATTGCCAGCACCTTCATCTTCGGCGCCATGTTCGGCTTCATCAATTCCGCGCAGCAGATCTATCTCGAAGTCTTCCATGTCGGCGAGCTGTTTCCGCTGATCTTCGCCGGCGTCGCGGGCGTGCTCGCCTTCTCGAACTTCCTCAACGCGCGGCTCGTCGGCAAGGTCGGCATGCGCCGTCTGTCGCAGAGCGCGCTGCTGCTCTTCCTCGCCATCAGCCTTGTCTGGCTCGTCGTCTCGCTGGAGATCGAGATGCCGCTCTGGCTGTTCATCGCCTTCTTTGCCGGCGCGATGGTTCCGTTCGGCTGTCTCGGCGCGAATTTCAACGCGCTTGCGATGGAGCCGCTCGGCGAGCTTGCCGGCACGGCGTCCTCCATCCTCGGCTTCATGCAGACCTTTCTTGGCGGCCTGCTCGGCACGCTGATAGGCCAGGCCTATAACGGCACGGTCACGCCATTGGCCGCCGGCTTCTGCAGCGTTTCCCTCGCTGCCCTGCTGATGATCCTGATCGCCGAGCGCGGAAGGCTGTTCCAGCCCCACAATCCGCCGGTGTGAGACCTCGCCTACGGCCAGGCGGTCAGGATTTTCGTTCAAGCGCAGCCGTGAAGCGAGGCGAAAGTATGCGCCCTGCGATCGCCTCGCCCATGCTCTCGGTAAAGGGTAACGGCAGGGCCTTATCGAGAGCCTCGAGGACTGAGGCAACGAAGGCTCTGTTCAATGCGTCGTTCGGTCCGAGTGCGGAGAAGGTCGCGCGCGGCTTGCCAATGAGCGTTCCGTCTCGGCGGAGCGAGAACCGCAGGGTCAAGGACAGGCCGGCAGTTCCGCGGGGCGGCCGCCAGCAGGCGTAAATGGCAGCCGACATTTCCGCTATGGAGTTTACGGGATCGCGACTGCCGCAGGCGCGCTCCCGTGCCGCTGCTTCGTCAGCCCCGGTGATCGTCACGGCGAGGGCGAGAGCCAGAGCGACCATCGCGGACCGGGTGCTCATTCACATCTCCGGATTTGCGTGAGGGTGTAGAGCGACACCTTCCAGCCGACGGGCTGGCCCTCGTCAGCGCAATCGATCCTATTCCGCCCAGAGCTCGCGCCGCAGTTCGTTCCAGCTATCCTTGTCTGGCGTAACCAACAACCCGCCGTCGACATGCGACGGCAGATAGGCATCGCCGTCGATCCGCGCCGCATAACCACCGGCCTCCTGATGGATCAGCACGCCGGCCAGATGGTCCCACGGCATCAGCTTGTTGTAGACGACGAAATGCGCATGGCCGCTCGCCAGCAGCCGGTATTCGTGCGCGGCGCAACGATAGCCGAACTGCGACAGCGCCTTTGTGTGGTTGCGAGCGAGCCGCGAGCGCTCCGGTTCCTTCAGATACTGCCACGAGATCGCGCCGGTCATCTCGGAGATCGGCACCGGCTCGGCGACCCGCACCCTGTCCAGCGCGCCATGTGCGTGGCGGATATGGCTGCCCGCCCCCCTGGCGCCGATCAGCCAGTCCTTCCCGATCGGGTCGTGGATGATGCCGGCAACCGTCTCGCCGTTGACCACGACGCCGAGCATGACGCCGAACAGCGGCACGCCGGAGGCGAAGTTGAAGGTGCCGTCGACCGGATCGATGACGAAGGCCAGCGCGGCATCGCCGAGCCCTTTGAGCAAGGCCGGATTGTCGGAGCAGGTCTCCTCGCCGACGATCATCGCTGTAGGGTAACGCTCGCGCAGCCTGA
The DNA here is from genome assembly GCF_002294985.1 of Mesorhizobium sp. WSM3862. Taxonomy (GTDB): domain Bacteria; phylum Pseudomonadota; class Alphaproteobacteria; order Rhizobiales; family Rhizobiaceae; genus Mesorhizobium. Next base: position 378,599 of record NZ_NSGE01000001.1, read on the forward strand.
CAGTGATCAGCCTTTCGGCGTTGACGTCCGCCTCCGTAACCAGATCGGCGGCGGACGTCTTCTGGCGAATATCGCCCTCGCCCAACCGGCGAAAGCGCGGCATGATTTCGGCCCTGGCTGCGTCAGCTAGAAGCTCGGCCAGCCAGTCGATCGCTTGCATGTCAAACGTCATCGGAAATGTCTTTTCCCATGGTAAGGCGCACATCGAGCGCGGCGAAGTCGAACAGTTTCCGGTCGAGCAGATGCGAGGGTCGCACATTGGTCATCGCGCGGATCATCGTGTCCTTGCGGCCAGGCATACGCTTCTCGATATCGTCGAGCATCGCCTTCATGGCGTTGCGCTGCAGTCCTTCCTGGCTGCCGCAGAGATCGCACGGGATGATTGGGAACTTCATTGCACTGGCGAATTTCTCGAGATCCGCCTCGGCGCAATAGGCGAGCGGGCGCAGAACCATGACGTCGCCCTCGTCATTGAGAAGCTTCGGCGGCATGGCGGCGAGACGCCCGCCATGGAACAGGTTCATGAAGAAGGTTTCGAGGATGTCCTCACGGTGGTGGCCGAGCACCAGCGCGGTGCAACCCTCCTCGCGCGCGATGCGATAGAGATGGCCGCGCCTCAGCCGCGAGCAGAGCGAACAATAGGTGCTGCCCTCGGGCAGCTTGTCGGTGACCACCGAATAGGTGTCCTGGTACTCGATGCGATGCGCAATGCCGTTGGCGCCGAGGTAGTCCGGCAGGATGTGCTTCGGGAAATTCGGCTGACCTTGGTCGAGATTGCAGGCAAGCAGCTCGACCGGCAGCAGCCCGCGCCATTTGAGATCGAGCAGCAAGGCAAGCAGGCCATAAGAATCCTTGCCGCCGGAGAGCGCCACCAGCCAGCGCTCGCCGGGCTTGACCATGGCGAAGTCTTCGATCGCCTGGCGCGTGAGCCGCAACAGCCGCTTGCGCAGCTTGTTGAACTCGACCGAGGATGGCACGTCGCGGAACAGCGGATGGAATCCGCCTTCCGGCTCGTCGGCGATCGGCTCAAGCGATTTGACGTTTGGCAGCATATTCATGGCGCAGGTGCCCACGGTTCTGTTGCCGCTTCGCTTAGAGCATTTTGCAGCCAAGTGGAATCACTAGCCGTCGCGGAATTGCGGCTAAAAAAATGACCAGGGTGGAATTGCCGCCGTGGCCGACGCGACAAACAAAGAAAAGGCCGCCTCGAGGGCGGCCTTGGATGGGTGTCACCGATTGGTCGGATCAGCGCGAATAGAATTCGACGACCAGGTTCGGTTCCATCTGGACGGCGAACGGAACATCCGCCAGGCCGGGAACGCGGTTGTAGGTCGCGGTCATCTTGTTGTGGTCGGCCTCGATATAGTCCGGCACGTCACGCTCGGCCAAGCCTACCGATTCCAGCACGATGACGAGCTGCTTCGACTTCTCGCGCACCTCGATGACGTCGCCCGGCTTGCAGCGGTACGAACCGATATTGGTGCGCTTGCCGTTGACGTTGACGTGGCCGTGGTTGACGAACTGGCGGGCCGCGAAGATGGTCGGCACGAACTTGGCGCGATAGACGATCGCGTCGAGACGCGACTCGAGCAGGCCGATCAGGTTCTCGGAGGTGTCGCCCTTGCGGCGGTTGGCCTCCTCATAGACCTTACGGAACTGCTTTTCCGAAACGTCGCCATAGTGGCCCTTGAGCTTCTGCTTGGCGCGCAACTGCAGGCCGAAGTCGGAAAGCTTGCCCTTGCGGCGCTGGCCATGCTGGCCGGGACCGTATTCGCGCTTGTTGACCGGGGACTTCGGACGGCCCCAGATATTTTCGCCGAGACGGCGGTCGATCTTGTATTTCGCGGATTCGCGCTTGCTCATCGCATTCCCTTTCAAAACGATATACCCGGAACCCCTGCTCCGGGTGAAGGAAACGCGCCCTCCTCTGGCCTCCGTTTTCGAGGCCTGACAGGGTTTCCCACGCAACGCGACGGAAAACCCACGGGACACGTCAGTTCGAACAAGACCGCCGACAGAGTGGCTTCCGGTGAGGTCTTGCCCATGCAAAAGAAACCACCGGACGTCGCCGCCCGGTGTTGGTGGCCCTGTTAAACAGAGATTTAACCGGTGTCAAGCTCGTGTCGGCGACGCACCGGCTCAACCATTCTGCCGTCATGACGCCGGAGCCGGCGATGGCAGGCATTGGCATGGCCGCAAGCAGATCCGCCACGTCGTGGCATGCCGCGGGTTTCTATCCAGGCACCAACTTGAGAGCCAGGCAGCCACAAAGTCAGGACTTCTTGCTAGGCAGTCCCTTGCGTTTGGTCTCGGCGAACTCCTCGAGTTGCTTCTCGCTCATGGACTCGTACATCTCGCGCGAAGCACCCTTAAGCTCGGTTTTCTTGGTCTCGCCGCGCTTGGCCGAAAGGGCTGCGCCGGCTGCCTTCTGTTGGGCTTGCGATTTGGCTGGCATGCGATTTCTCCCTGTGCGGTGGTGGGAAGAGAAACGCTGCGGCGCTATCGCAGTTCCAGCTAGCGCGAGGTCAGCCCAAAGCCCTGGATGAGCCTGCGCGTGGCGAAATCCACCTTACCAGAGGTGAAGAGGGCGATATCGGGCTCGGTCTCGCCCGACGGTTCGCCGATAGGCTGCAGCAGCGACATGGCGCGCCGGGCAATGGCTTCCGCCGGATCGATCCAGTCGACCGGCCAGGGAGCGGTCTTGCGCATGCGGTTGGCCAGGAACGGATAATGCGTGCAGGCGAGCACGACGATGTCGGTGCGCTGCCCGTCGTGCTCGATGAAGCAGGGCGCGATCTCGGCGCGCACGGCTTCCTCGTCGACAAAACCTTCGCGCATATAGATCTCGGCCAATGCGGCAAGCCTGTCGCTGCCGACGAGCCGGACATGGCATTTCTGCGCCCATTTGCTGATCAGGTCACGCGTGTACTGGCGCTTCACCGTGCCCGGAGTCGCCAGCACCGAAACCAGGCCGGACCGCGTGCGCTCGGCCGCCGGCTTGATCGCGGGCACCGTTCCGACAAAAAGATGACCGGGAAATTTTTCCCGCAGCGCATCGATCACCAGGGTCGAGGCGGTGTTGCAGGCGATCACTGAGATCGCCGGCTGCAGACGGTCGAGCAATTTGCCGAACAGGGCGAGTATGTGCTCCTTGAGCGCCGGCTCTTCCCATGCGCCGTAAGGAAAAGCCGCATCGTCGGCGACATAGACGAAGCGCCGATCCGGCATCAGGACGCGCGCCTCGCGCAGCACCGTCAGTCCGCCGACACCGGAATCGAACATCAGGATCGGACGCTGGTTTGATCGATCGTTCATTGTCATCCGACTACAGGAAGAAGCTGACCCGAGATTTGGCCAACCGCGCTTCTATCCTGAACGATCATGGTCTTGAAGTGGCAGATGCCAGCAGCTTTTGCGCAACTCAGAGCCCCCGCTTGCCGAAGCCGGCGGGTCGCGCGCGGCCAAACGGCTGCGGCGCCGGCGCCGGCGCCGGACGCGCGGGTTGCGCAGCAGTCCGTGGCGCAGCTGGAGCGACGCTCGCTGTCGCCCTCGCGGGGCGCGCCTCCGCCGGCAACGAGCCTTCAAAGTCGAAAGCCTCGGTCAGCTCATCGATGTTGCTGCCGGCCACAGGCTTTGCCCACAGGATCGTGCACCAGAGGCCGAATATGGCAAGGCCGAGCAGGTTCAGGCCACCGGGCGCGCTCTCAGGATTGCCGAAATCGATGACCAGAAGCGTTCCGGCCTGCAGCAATCCATAGATGCCGGAAAAGGCGATATAGGACCAGAGGATCCAGCCTGAACCATCGGCATCGCGGCTGCGGCGCCATGCGATGTTGCCGCGCAGCGCGACGAAGACGAGCGACACAACAAGCGCGGCGCCGGCCAGGCTTTGCCGCGACGGACCCGGCATCGAATTGATCAATCCCGCGAAGCCGGTCGTTGCGGCAATGCAGAGCACGATCGTTACCGCTTCCGCTATGAACAGACCTAGCGAATAGAAGAAGAAATGCAGACGGCCAATATTGGACGTAAACATCTGCTGCCCCATCGTTTCGAGAACGATGAACCAAACCGCATAATATTCGGTTACCTTGAAGGTTCGGAGCTTACGGATTTTAACTTTCTTTGTCCGTTGTTCGCTTGCGCGTAGCCGGCGCCCGCCTCGGATCATCCCCCGGTGAGCCGTCGCCGCGCGGCATTGCCGGCGAAAACCTGTGGAGCGACGAGATGATGCCGCGCAGCACCTTCAACTCGGGCTCAGCGAATCCCGCCCGCGTCAGCACGGCACGCAGATTGTCGACCATCTTAGGCCTCTTCTCTTCCGGGCGGAAATAGCCGCGTGCCTCGAGAGCGCCTTCGAGATAGGTGAACAGGCTGTGCAGCTGTTCCTTGGTCGCCGGAACGAGCTCCGGTCCGGCGAAGTTGGTCGCGGTCTCTTCGGCAAGGCCGGATTTCATCCATTCATAGGACATCAAAAGCACGGCCTGTGCGATGTTGAGCGAGGAGAAGCCGGGATCGACGGGAAAGGTGACGATCTCGTCAGCCAGACCAACCTCTTCATTGTAGAGGCCAAAACGTTCACGGCCGAACAGAATTCCGGTGCGCAGCCCCGCCTGCTCGCGGGCCCGGAGCGCCCTGCCCGCATCCACCGGACCGCGCACCGGTTTGAAGCCGTCACGCTCGCGGGCGGTGGTGGCGAAGACGAAGTTGAGGTCGGCCACTGCCGAGGCAAGGTCGTCGAACACCGTTGTCGCATCGATGACGTGGTCGGCGCGGCTGGCGGCGGCACGCGCCTTCTCGCTCGGCCAGCCGTCGCGCGGATTGACCAGGCGCAGCTCCGAAAGGCCGAAATTCGCCATGGCGCGCGCGACCATGCCGATATTCTCGCCGAGCTGCGGCTCGACAAGGATGATCGCCGGTCCGGCGGTCTTGGCGGTGTCGTTTGCGCCTGGCATGGCTCTCCCTACATTGGGTTTGCGGCGTTTCGGCGTCCCCTGCCACATCCGGCCCGGAAAATGAAGCATTCACAAGCGCGACACCGGTCTGCGATCGGCTGATCGCGGTTTGCGCGCTCAAAAAGGCTTTGATATACGCTGCCCAACCCCGGCCGAAGCCACGGGCAAGGCCGTTCAGATCCCCAGCAACGAGGCATTTTTTCCATGGCGAAGATCAAGGTGGCGAACCCGGTCGTCGAGCTCGACGGCGACGAGATGACACGCATCATCTGGCAGTTCATCAAGGACAAGCTGATCCACCCCTATCTCGACATCAAGCTGGACTATTTCGATCTAGGAATCGAGAACCGCGACGCCACCAATGACCAGGTGACCGTCGACTCGGCCAACGCCATCAAAAAATACGGCGTCGGCGTGAAATGCGCGACGATCACGCCCGACGAGCAGCGCGTCGAGGAATTCAAGCTGAAGAAAATGTGGAAGTCGCCCAACGGCACCATCCGCAACATCCTCGGCGGCACCATCTTTCGCGAGCCGATCATCATGAAGAACGTGCCGCGCCTGGTGCCCGGCTGGACCAAGCCGATCGTCGTCGGCCGTCACGCCTTCGGCGACCAATACCGCGCCACCGACTTCCGCTTCCCGGGCAAGGGCAAGCTGACAATCAAGTTCGTCGGCGAGGACGGCAAGGTGATCGAGCATGACGTCTTCGAGGCGCCCGGCGCCGGCGTCGCCATGGCCATGTACAATCTCGACGAGTCGATCCGTGAATTCGCTCGCGCCTCGCTGAACTATGGCCTGCTGCGCAACTTCCCGGTCTATCTCTCGACCAAGAATACCATCCTCAAAGCCTATGACGGCCGCTTCAAGGACATCTTCCAGGAGGTCTACGAGAAGGAATTCGAGGCCGAGTTCAAGGCGAGAAAACTCTGGTACGAGCACCGGCTGATCGACGACATGGTGGCTTCCAGCCTGAAATGGTCGGGCGGCTATGTCTGGGCCTGCAAGAACTATGACGGCGACGTGCAGTCCGACACGGTGGCGCAAGGCTTCGGCTCGCTCGGCCTGATGACCTCGGTGTTGATGACGCCGGACGGCAAGACGGTGGAAGCTGAGGCCGCCCACGGCACCGTCACCCGCCACTACCGCCAGCATCAGAAGGGCGAGGAAACCTCGACCAACTCGATCGCCTCGATCTTCGCCTGGACGCGTGGCTTGGCCCACCGCGCCAAGCTCGACGGCAATGCCGAGCTCAAGCGCTTTGCCGAGACGCTGGAAAAGGTCTGCATCCAGACCGTAGAGGCCGGGTTCATGACCAAGGACCTGTCGCTGCTGATCGGTCCCGACCAGCCCTGGCTGTCGACCACCGGCTTTCTCGACAAGATCGACGAGAACCTGCAGAAGGCGATGGGGTAAGAAGTGCCGAGCCTTGTTGCCAGCGAAAGGGTCCGCCTTTGCGCTGGCAACAATGCCGACCTCTGTCAGGCTATTTTCAAGGTGCACGGGCTAAGCGGCCGGAGGAGCCGCTCCGTCTGGTCCAGCGCTGAGCAAGCACCTCCTTACTACCCCAATGCCGCCACTTTGGATGCCGATGCCGTACCGATCCAACTTGCAGAAATAGCCAGACTGACATCTGTTCTTGCCACCAGCTTTTCGGTCAAGGATTGCTTCTGCCGTCTGGATCTCCGACCGCTCGGGTTCAGCCAACTCTTCGAAGCAAGCTGGATCTGGATGGACCTAAGGCGTCCAACGACGACCCCCTCCGGTTGGGAACGCGTTCGGGACGCAGCCAGCTTGGAGATGTGGGAACTTGCCTGGACGGGTGGCGCAGGTTGCTCCAGCGGCCGTCTCTTTCCGACTGCAGTTCTGGCCGACCCCGCCATCGCCATCCTTGGCCGACGGACGGCCGACGGCTTCACCGCCGGCTGCATAGCCAATAGATCCGAGCTCGTGATCGGGTTGTCAAATGTCTTTGCCACGGATGGCAATCCGACCTATCGAGACGCTGTGCGAGCCGCAGCCAATACGTTTGCTGAAGGTCGCGCGCTAGTCGGGTATGAACGCGGCGGCGCAATGGATGACGCACTGACCTGCGGCTTTCAGACCACCGGCACGCTGCGCGTCTGGATACGGGACAGCCAAGGCAAAGAGGAATGAAGTGGCAAAGCCTCTTCTCTACGGCGCCCACTACAGCGTCTATGTCCGCATCGCGCGAATGGCGCTGGAGGAAAAGGGCGCCGATTACGAGCTCGTCCCTCTCGACATCTTCGCGGCCGAAGGCATTCCGCCCTGGTATCTGGAGCATCATCCGTTCGCCCGCATTCCGGCCTTCGAGCATGACGGTTTTCGGCTCTTCGAGACCGGTGCGATTGCACGCTACATCGACGAGGCCTTCGCCGGTCCGGCCCTGCAGCCCGGCGATACGCGCTGTCGGGCGCGGATGAACCAGATCATCGGCATGCTCGATGCCTACGCTTACCGGGCCATGGTCTGGAATGTCGCCGTCGAGCGGCTGGAAAAGGCGGCGCCGGACGAAGCCTTGATCGCGCGGGGGATTTCGCAGGCGGAGACGGTGCTGCGGACGCTTGTTTCATTGAGCACCCCGGGCCCCTGGCTGCTCGGCGATCAGTTGACCCTGGCCGATCTGCACGCGGCGTCGATTATCGGCTATTTCCTCAAGGTCGCCGAAGGGCGAAAGCTGCTTGCGCGGTTTCCAGAAATCCGGGATTGGTATGGGCGCGTTGCCGTTCGCCCGAGCTTTGCGCGAACCGATAAAGCCGCCTGATTCGAGTGAACGTCCTCGATGCCGGCGTGCCCCTCATTGCCCTGCCGGGCATTTCTCCCCGTAAACGGGCCTAAATGGGGAGAAAGAGGCTGGGCGCGACGCCGGCGATTGGCGAAAATCGCGGTGACAGCGCCCTTCTCCCCGTTCGACGGGGAGAAGATGGCGGCTGCCAGATGAGGGGCAGCGCTACCCTCGGAGAAGGTGGAACTGGCTTAAATTGAAGCCCTGTAGCTGGCTTACGCGGCTTCGAGCGCCGCCTTTACCGCCGCGATGGCGTCGTCCGCCTTGGAGGCGTCGGGGCCGCCGGCTTGCGCCATGTCAGGGCGCCCGCCGCCGCCCTGCCCGCCAAGCGCGGCGGACGCAACACGGACGAGATCGACAGCGCTGAAGCGGCCGGTCAAGTCGTCGGTGACGCCGACCACCACGCTCGCCTTGTTGTCCTCGCCGGCGCCGATAAAGACGACCACGCCGGAGCCCAGCGTCTTCTTGCCGGCATCCGCAAGCGGCTTCAGGTCCTTCGGCGCGACACCGCTGACCGCTTTGCCGAGGAAGCCGACACCCGCAACCGTCTCGTTGGTGGCCGGAGCATCGGCAACGGCCGCGCCGCCGCCAAGGGCCAGTTTCTTGCGCGCCTCGGTGAGCTCTTTCTCGAGTTTCTTGCGCTCCTCGAGCAAAGTCTCGACACGCGCCGGAACGTCGGCCGGCGAGATCCTCAAGGTCGCCGCGGCTGCCTTCAGGCGCTTGTCCTGCTCGTCGAGATGCTTGCGCGCCGCCTCGCCGGTCAGCGCCTCGATGCGGCGCACGCCGGCGGCGACCGCGCTGTCCGACAGGATGCGCACAAGGCCGATATCGCCGGTCGACCTAACATGCGTGCCGCCGCAGAGCTCGACCGAATAGGGACGGTTGGCCTTGGCGCCGTGCAGGCCGGTGCCCATCGAAACGACGCGCACCTCGTCGCCGTATTTCTCGCCGAACAGCGCCATCGCGCCCTCGGCAATAGCATCGTCCACCGACATCAGCCGCGTCGTCACCGGACTGTTCTGCACGACGATCTCGTTGGCCATGCGCTCGACATCCTCGAGCTCCTCGGCCGAGATCGGCTTGTTGTGCGAGATGTCGAAGCGGAGGCGATCAGGCGCGACCAGCGAACCCTTCTGCGCGACATGGGTGCCCAGCACCTCACGCAGCGCCTCGTGGATGAGATGCGTCGCGGAGTGATTGGCGCGCAGCTTCGAACGGCGCGCGTGATCGACCTTTAGCTCCACGGCAGCGCCGGTCTTGATCGTACCGCGCGTCACCTTGCCCAAATGCACGAAAAGCCCGTCGGCCTTCTTTTGCGTGTCGGTGACCTCGATCGAGAAGCCGTCGCCGGAAATCATGCCGCTATCGCCCATCTGACCACCGGATTCGCCATAGAACGGCGTCTGGTTGACGACGACCGCAACCGCGTCACCCTGCCCCGCGCTGTCGACGATCTTGCCATCCTTGACCAAGGCCTGGATCAGGCCTTCCGCCTCTTCCGTCTCGTAACCGAGGAAATCGGTGGCGCCGGTCTGCTCGCGCACCGGGAACCAGACTGTCTCGGTCGCCGCTTCGCCCGACCCCGCCCAATGCGCGCGCGCTTCCGCCTTCTGCCGCTCCATCGCAGCGGTGAAGCCGGCAAGATCGACCGAGATGTCGCGTTGGCGCAGCGCATCCTGCGTCAGGTCGAGCGGGAAGCCATAAGTGTCGTAGAGTTTGAAAGCCGTCTCGCCATCCAGCATGGCGCCGGCGTGCAGCTGTTCCGTCGCCTCCGAAAGCAGGCCGAGACCGCGGACCAGCGTCTTGCGGAAGCGCGTCTCCTCGAGCTTCAGCGTCTCGGTGATCAGCGCTTCGCCACGCACCAGTTCCGGATAGGCCTGGCCCATCTCGCGCACCAGCGCCGGCACCAGCTTCCACATCAGCGGCTCCTTGGCGCCGAGCAGTTGGGCGTGGCGCATGGCGCGACGCATGATGCGACGCAGCACATAGCCGCGGCCTTCATTGGAGGGCAGCACGCCGTCGGCCACCAGGAAGGATGACGAGCGCAAATGATCCGCGATCACGCGGAAGGATGCTGCGTTCTCCTGGTTGTGACCGTGCCCGAGCGCCGAGCATGCCGCATCGATCAAATGCCGGAACAGGTCGGTCTCAAAGACGCTCTCCACTCCCTGAAGGATCGAAGCCATGCGCTCCAGGCCCATGCCGGTATCGATCGACGGGCGCGGCAGGTCGATGCGCTCTTCTTTCGTCACCTGCTCATACTGCATGAACACCAGGTTCCAGAATTCGAGGAACCGGTCGCCGTCCTCCTCCGGGCTGCCGGGCGGACCGCCCCAGATATGCTCGCCGCGATCGATGAATATCTCCGAGCACGGACCACAGGGACCGGTGTCGCCCATCGCCCAGAAATTGTCAGAGGTCGGAATGCGGATGATGCGGTCGTCCGAGAAGCCGGCGATCTTCTTCCAGTAACCGGCCGCCTCGTCGTCGGTGTGATAGACGGTGACCAGAAGCTTGTCCTTCGGCAGGCCGAATTCCTTGGTGATCAAGTTCCAGGCAAGCTCGATCGCGCGCTCCTTGAAATAATCGCCGAACGAGAAATTGCCGAGCATCTCGAAGAAGGTGAGATGGCGCGCGGTGTAGCCGACATTGTCGAGATCGTTGTGCTTGCCGCCGGCGCGCACGCTCTTCTGCGCGGTCGCGGCGCGCGAATAGGACCGCTTCTCCAGGCCGGTGAACACGTTCTTGAACTGCACCATGCCGGCGTTGGTGAACATCAGCGTCGGATCGTTGCGCGGCACCAGCGGGCTGGAGGCGACGATCTCATGACCCTCCTTGCGGAAGTAGTCGAGGAATGTCGACCGGATCTCGTTCACGCCACTCATGGATACTGCCTTTTCGCGAAAACCGCCGGCCAGGCCGGCGGCAAATGGGCTTTCGTGTGTCAGAAGATAGATTGGCCTTTTAGCCGTAGCTCTTGACCCTGTCCAGAAACACGGAACCAGGCCAACCCACCGGCCGAGCGGCGTGTACCCTCGCCCCCCAAACGCAAACCGCCGGCACGGAGGCCGGCGGTTCGAACGCAGTACTAGGGAACTCGATTACATCAGCTTTAGATAATGGGTCCAGATTATGGCCGAACTCCGGCAGTTGCCTACATGGCTCCAGCCTCGTCCTCGAAGCCGTCGTCACCGCCTTCGGAGCCGCCGTTCTCAAGGAATTTTTCCGCGATCAGCCCGGCATTCTGCCTCAGCGCCAGCTCGATCTCGCGCGCCGTGTCCGGATTGTCGCGCAGGAAAAGCTTGGCGTTCTCACGGCCCTGACCGAGACGCTGCGAATTGTAGGAGAACCAGGCGCCCGACTTCTCGACCACGCCGGCCTTGACCCCGAGATCGACGAGCTCGCCGGTCTTCGACACGCCCTCGCCATACATGATGTCGAACTCGACCACCTTGAAGGGCGGAGCCAGCTTGTTCTTCACCACCTTGACGCGGGTCTGGTTGCCGACCACTTCGTCGCGATCCTTGACCGAGCCGATGCGGCGGATGTCGAGACGCACCGAGGCGTAGAATTTCAGCGCGTTGCCGCCGGTCGTGGTTTCCGGCGAGCCGAACATGACGCCGATCTTCATACGGATCTGGTTGATGAAGATGACCATGGTGTTGGAGCGCGAGATCGATGCGGTCAGCTTGCGCAGCGCCTGGCTCATCAGGCGGGCCTGCAGGCCGGGCAGCGCGTCGCCCATCTCGCCCTCGATTTCGGCGCGCGGCGTCAGTGCCGCCACCGAATCGACCACCAGAACGTCGATGGCGCCGGAGCGCACCAGCGTGTCGCAGATCTCCAGCGCCTGCTCACCCGTGTCGGGCTGCGAGATCAGGAGGTTTTCGAGGTCTACGCCGAGCTTGCGGGCATAGACCGGATCGAGCGCGTGCTCGGCATCGACGAAGGCGCAGATACCGCCCTTCTTCTGGGCTTCCGCAACCGTGTGCAGCGCCAGCGTCGTCTTGCCCGAGCTTTCCGGCCCGTAGATTTCGATGATGCGGCCGCGCGGCAACCCGCCGACGCCGAGCGCGATGTCGAGCCCGAGCGATCCCGTCGGCACCGTTTCGATCTCGACCACCTGCTCGTTGGCGCCGAGCCGCATGATCGAGCCCTTGCCGAAAGCGCGCTCGATTTGCGACAGCGCCGCATCCAGAGCCTTTGATTTGTCCACTGCCTTATCCTCTACAAGCCGCAAACTATTCTGAGCCATGATACATCACCCCTTGGTCGTCAATGAAGGCCGGACAGTCCGTGATCCCTGCCAGTTTGTACCTTTTTTGTTCTCATCTGGCAAGAGGCGTCAACTAACTGGAAAACAATCAATATCTGGATTTGTTCTATTTTTGTCTCACCAGAGATGGCGTGAACCAGTGCTGCTGATCCAAACGAGATCTCGTTATCCGGGCGGCCCGAATCGCGACCCGATTGCGGGGCGATGCGCGGAAACCTAGTGTGCGCACGCAAACAATCAACGAGGTCACCTCCGCGGCATGCCGACATCCCCAAATATCCTGGCGCTGGGCGGCGCCCATATCGACCGGCGCGGCAAGGTCTCGGGCCCTTACGTGCCCGCCGCATCCAATCCCGGCATCATGCGCGAGGATGTCGGCGGCGGCGTCTTCAACGCGCTGCGCAGCATTGTGAAGCGCGGCGTCTCGGCCTCGCTGCTTTCGGTGCGCGGCGGCGATGCGGCGGGTGAGACCGTCGCATCGGCGATCGACGAGGCCGGCATCGCCGACCTTTCGGCGGTGTTCCTCGACCGCACGACGCCGAGCTACACCGCGCTGATCGACAGCGAGGGGGAGCTGATCGTCGGCTTTGCCGATATGGGCCTTTACGACCTGGCCTTCCCCAAGCAGATCCGCCGCGCCAAGGTGCGCGAGGCGATCGCCGAGGCAGACGCGATCCTCTGCGACGCGAACCTGCCGACGGCGGCCCTCGAGCGTCTGGTTGCGCAAGCCGGCGACAGGCCGATTTTCGCCATCGCCATCTCGCCAGCCAAGGTGGTGCGGCTAGCGCCGCTGCTCGGCAATCTTTCGCTGCTATTCATGAACCGCCGAGAGGCGGCGGCGCTGGCTGGTGCGGATATCTCCGGCCGCGATCTTGTCGGGGAACTCAGGCGACTGGGCTTGACGGCAGGCGTGATCACGGCTGGCAGTGCTCCGGTGCTCGGCTTCGACCAATCGGGCGTCTTCGCCATCGACCCGCCCGCGCCGCGACGAGTTGCCGACGTAACCGGCGCCGGCGACGCCCTGACCGGAGCCACGGTTGCCGCGCTGCTGCGTGGGCTGCCTTTGCGGAGGGCACTGCCCGAAGGTGTTGCCGCGGCGATGCTCGCCATTGAGAGCGCCGAGGCGGTTCCGTCTTTCACCGCCGGCAGTTTTGGCCAGGCGCTTGCCCTTGTGCCGGAGGCACGGGTGGTGGCATAGGGCCACAAACTATCTTGCCGGAGTGTTTTCTCCGGAGTGGAGAACGGACATGACGCCCGAAACCGCCCGCCCCTTCATCGACATTCATCCGCCAGTGGCGGAGGCGCTTGCCGCCGGGCGGCCTGTGGTGGCGCTGGAAAGCACCATCATCACGCACGGGATGCCGTACCCCGACAATGGCGCGATGGCCGCCAAGGTCGAGCAGATCATTGCCGATGGCGGCGCGGTGGCGGCGACGATCGCCGTGGTCGATGGCCGCATCAAGATTGGCCTTTCCGATGGCGAGCGCGAATCGCTTGCCATGACCGGCGACGCCATGAAGCTGTCGCGTGCCGATATCGGCTTTGCCGTCGCCCAAAAGCGCACCGGCGGCACCACCGTGGCCGCCACCATGATCGCCGCGCACATGGCTGGCATAAAGGTCTTCGCCACCGGCGGCATCGGCGGCGTCCACAAGGGCGCCGAAAAGAGTTTCGACATCTCGGCCGATCTCGACGAGCTGGCGCGCACGCCGGTCATCGTCGTGTCGGCCGGCGCCAAGGCGATCCTCGACATCGAAAAGACGCTGGAAGTGCTGGAGACGCGCGGCGTGCCGGTCATCGGCCATGGCTGCGAGACCATGCCGGCCTTCTGGTCCAGGCAATCGCCCTTCCGCGCGCCGCTGACGTTGCATGCGCCTGAAGATATCGCGAATTTCTATCATATCCGGCAGGCGCTCGGCCTCGGCGGCGGCATACTGGTCGCCAATCCGGTGCCGCAGAACGACGAGATCCCGGCAGCCGAGATGGACGGCTACATCCAGGCCGCGCAAAAGGCGGCCGAAGCGCAGAACATCACCGGCAAAGCCGTGACGCCGTTCCTCCTGTCGAAGATTTTGGAGCTCACCGGCGGCCGCAGCCTCAAGACCAACATCGCGCTGGTCGAGAACAATGCACGGCTGGCGGCGGAGATCGCGAAGGCGCTGTAGGCCTTATCTGCCCGCGCGCCGCCCCGCTTCATAAGCGCGCCGCGCCCAGACCGCCATTTCGTCGGGATCGTCGAAGGCGCTGTCGGGAACGCTCCAATAGGGCATCGCCACCTCCTTGCCGTGCCGCGGGCCGGTATAGGTCCATTGGCTACAGCCGGCGGCCTCGAATTCGGGGATCGTCTCCTCGTCGGCCTTCAGCATCAGTTCGCCGCGCACGACCACCGCGACGATGACGCCGTCGCAATAGATGCCCTTGCCGCCGAACAGTTTTCGGATGCTGATCGGCCCCAGGCTCTCGAACAATTCTTCGAGGCGGTCATTGTCCATGCCGCAATCATCTCATCCGGCATGGGCCTTGTCATCGCAGCAACCAACAGCATGCTGACAGGTTGAGACATGAAATGGAGTTTCGCGCCATGCCTGTCCTGCTCAAAGGCTCCTGCCGCTGCGGCGCCGTCCGCTTCGAGGTGGAAAGTCACACGCCCGTGCCGTTCATGCTCTGCTACTGCTCGATCTGCCGCAAGCAGCAGGGCGGCGGCGGTTTTGCCATCAATCTCGGCGCCGACAACGAAACGCTCAAGGTCACCGGCAAGCCCAATCTCGGCGTCTACCGCGCTGAGATCGAGGACGACGAGCATCCGCACTGTGAGGCTTCGACCGGCGAGCGCAATTTCTGCAAGAAATGCGGCGCCGCGCTCTGGCTCTACGACCCGACTTGGCCGGACCTCGTCCACCCCTTCGCCTCGGCGATCGACAGCGACCTGCCGAAGCCGCTGGAAAAGGTGCATCTGATGCTGAAATACAAGGCGAACTGGGTCGAACCGGCGATCGGCAAGAACGACAAGGTGTTCGAGCTCTATCCCGAAGAATCGATCGCCGACTGGCACAAGCGCACCGGCTTGTGGGTCAACTAAGCCTGCATCTAAGGGCGATGGGTTAGCGCAACCCAGCGCTCGATCTGTGTCACATCTACCCCTTCGCGCTGCGCGGCGACCAAAGGGTGGTCTGCATCATGCAGAAAAACCCTGGGACGCAGATTGCCGGGCTGAAACACAACATTGGGATGCAGGTGCATCGAGCTCGGATATTCAGGAATGTCGTGCATCAGATACCCGAAGCAGAGCTCGTCCTCATATTGGCCGCTATCAAACCCGGCTCGATAGACATTCCAGCTTCTTTCCGAGACGGACATCCAAACACCGAAACAGAACTCTTCGGACAACTGAGGTACGGGCAAGGGCAGCAGGCAACGAATGAAGCGGTCTGTTTGCCCCGTGGCGTAGCTCACCACGCAAAAATCGTCGTTCTTGCGGAAAGTCGACCGAGCTACCTCGTCAAGCGCCTCTGGATTCACCGGTGCGCCAAAGGCTATATCGGTGGGAAGTCCGGTGAACTCCTGGTCACAGCAGGCACATCGCCAGCGATATGCCTCGGCGCTCACCTAAGCAGCGCTTGAAGCGCGCGCCTCCGCCAGCGCCTTGAGATCGGCCGGCTTCAGCTCGACGGATTCGCCGCAGCCGCAGGCCGAGCTCTGGTTCGGGTTCCTGAAGGTGAAGCCGGTTCGCAGCGTCGTCTGCTCGAAATCCATCTCGGTTCCGAGCAGGAAAAGCGCCGCTTCCGGCGCGACATAGACGTGCGCGCCGTCGCGCTCGATATGATCGTCCTTGGGGTTCGGCTCGGTGACCAGATCGACCGTGTATTCCATCCCGGCGCAGCCGCCCTTCTTGATGCCAAGGCGGATCCCATGCGCGTTGTCGCGCGTAGCGACGATCTCACGCACGCGGTCCGCGGCCTTGTCGGTCATCGTGATGACGGCGAAGCGTCCCATGTCATTCTCCACGTTCGCGCGGGTTCAAGGCCCGCGGAATGAGTCTGCCTTTAAGATGGTGAAGTTTCACCTTTGCTGCAAGCCAGCCAACCTTAGTGGGGTCGCTGGCTAGTACCATCCAACCGCGACCTGCGCCTCTTCCGACATCCGGTCGGGTGTCCACGGCGGGTCGAACACCATGATGACCTCGACGCCCGAAACCCCCTCCACGGCGCCGACGGCGTTCTCGACCCAGCCCGGCATTTCGCCGGCCACCGGGCAGCCCGGCGCGGTCAGCGTCATGTCGATCTTGACCGTCCGGTCGTCCTCGATGTCGATCCTGTAGACGAGGCCGAGCTCGTAGATGTCGGCCGGGATTTCCGGATCGTAGACCGTCTTCAGCGCCGAGACGATATCGTCGGTCAGCCTCGCCAGCTCATCGGCGGGGATCGCCGAGGCCGAGACGAGGCCGTTACCGGCCGTTTCCGGCGCGGTCTCTGCGGTGGTGCTCGCATCTTCCATGGTCGTCACCCGAAGAACTTTCGCGCCTTTTCCAGCGCATCGGCCAAAGCGTCGACTTCGGCCCTGGTGTTATACATGCCGAACGATGCCCTGCATGTGGAGGTCACGCCGAAGCGTTTCAACAGCGGCTGGGCGCAATGCGTGCCGGCGCGGACCGCGACGCCTTGCCTGTCGATAAGCATCGACACGTCATGGGCGTGGATGCCCTGCAATTCGAACGAGATGATGGCGCCCTTGCCGGGCGCGTCGCCGAAGATGCGCAGCGAATTGATGGCGCGCAGCCGCTCGTGCGCGTAATTCTTGAGGTCCGCCTCATGCGCCGCGATGCGCTCGCGGCCGACCTTTTCCATATATTCGAGCGCGGCGCCCAGCCCGATCGCCTGCACGATCGGCGGCGTGCCGGCCTCGAAACGGTGCGGCGGCTCGTTGTAGGTGACGATGTCTTCCGTCACCTCCTCGATCATCTCGCCGCCACCCATGAAGGGCCGCATCGCTTCCAGCATGTGCTTCTTGCCGTAGAGCACGCCGATGCCGGACGGACCGTAAACCTTGTGGCCGGTGAAGACGAAGAAGTCGCAATCGAGGTCCTGCACGTCGATCGGCATATGCACGGCGCTCTGGCTGCCGTCGACGAGCACGGGAATGCCACGCGAATGCGCGATGCGCACGATCTCCTTGATCGGCGTCACCGTGCCCAGCGCGTTCGACATGTGGGTGATGGCGACGAGTTTTGTGCGGTTCGTCAGCCGCTTCTCGAATTCCTCGATATGGAAGGCGCCGAGATCGTCGACCGGCACCCAGACAAGCTTCGCGCCCTGCCGCTCGCGGATGAAATGCCAGGGCACGATGTTGGAGTGGTGCTCCATGATCGAGAGCACGATCTCGTCGCCCTCGCCGATCCTCGGCATGCCGTAGCCATAGGCGACCGTGTTGATCGCCGAGGTGGTGTTGGAAGTGAAGACGATGTTGTCGGTGCTCGGCGCATTGAGGAAGCGGCGTACCGTCTCGCGTGCTTTCTCATAAGCATCGGTCGCGGCGTTCGACAGGAAATGCAGGCCGCGATGGACATTGGCGTAGTCCTGGGAATAGGCGTGCTGGATCGTGTCGAGCACCACCTGCGGCTTCTGCGCCGAGGCGCCGTTGTCGAGATAGACCAGCGGCTTGCCATAGACCTGCCGCGACAGGATCGGGAAGTCGCGGCGGATCGCCTCGACGTCGTAGGGAGCGGTTTCGATCTTCTGGTCCATCACAAGGTCTTTCGAGGCTTCGCCTCACTCCGTCCAGCATCCCTCATCCGTCTTGGCGCTCCGCGCCAATCCACCTTCTCCCAAGTAGGAGAAGGGGAAAGCGCTATCCGTGCGTCGAAAACCAGGCGTCGAGCCGCGCTTCGAGCGCATCGACGAGCGCCTCGTCGTCCAGTTCCTCGATCACTTCCGCGACGAAAGCCTTCACCAGCAGCCCTCGAGCCGCCTTTTCGTCGATGCCGCGCGCCATCAGATAGAACAGATGGTTGTGGTCGATCTCGGTGACCGTCGCGCCGTGACCGCAGACGACGTCGTCGGCGAAGATTTCCAGCTCCGGCTTGGTCGAGAACTCACCCTCGTCCGATAGGAGCAGCGTGTTGCACGCCATCTTGGCGTTGGTCTTCTGCGCGTATTGGTGGACGTTGATGCGCCCCTGGAAGACACCCCGCGCCTTGCCGGTCACAACGTTGCGGATCACTTCGGTCGAGGCGGTGTGCGGCACGGCATGATCGAGCACCATGGTGGTGTCGGTGTGCGTGTCGCCGGCCAGAAGGTTGATGCCGCGCAGCTTGAAATCGGCGCCCTCACCAGTCGTCCTGACCACGACTTCCTGGCGCACCAGCTTGCCGCCGGCGTTCATCACGAACAGCGTCAGCTTGGCGTCCTTGCCGATATGCGCCTTGAACTGAGCAAGGTGCGTTGCCGTATCCGGCTGCTCCTGCACGATCAGCCAGGTCACCTCGGCGCCGTCGCCGACCACGAGCTGGCTGACCGAGCTGACGAGCGCGGCCTCGCCGCCCTCGCTCGTCTGGCGCTCGACGATGATTGCCTTGGCGCCGGCACCGACACGTGCCAGGAGCCGCACATGCGTCTGGCCGCCGGCCTGCAGGTTCTGCAGCTCGATCGGCTTTTCCAGCTCGGCGTCGTCGGCGATGTCGATGAAATAGCCGTCGGCCACGAAGGCCGTGTTCAGCGCGCCGATTGCGTCATCGGCGCCATAGCGATCGAGCCCCGGCGCGATACTGCCGTCGGTGAGCTTCTCCAACAGGCGCTCCACCGTGACGCCTTCGATCTCGGGAGCCTTGGCGCTCGAAACGCCGTTCAGCACCGGCAGAACGGCCGAACCGTCGAGGACCGGATCGAGCGCCTTTGCGATGTCCCCGGCCTCGAAGGCCGGCACCGAGGTCAGCAGCCGGCGCAGGTCCGTATAATGCCAGGATTCGACGCGGCGCGTCGGCAGGCCGTGCTTGATCGCCTCGATCGCGTCGTCGCGCTTGACCATCACCGCGCCGTCGCCGGGCAGCAGCGACAGCCGCTCGCCGAAGGCGTCGATCAGCGCGGTTTCGGCCAATGTCCGCTGGGGCTGTGCGTGCATGTTCATTGCTCTTGCCTCACTTGGCCCCATCTCACGCGGCTTGCCCGATCACGCCGGCATAGCCGTTGGTCTCGAGGTCGAGCGCCAGCGACTTGTCGCCCGACTTGATGACCTGGCCCTTGTAGAGCACGTGCACGCTGTCCGGCACGATGTGCTCGAGCAGGCGCTGGTAGTGGGTGATGACGACGATCGCGCGCTCCGGCGAGCGCAGCGCGTTGACGCCATCGGCGACGATCTTGAGGGCGTCGATGTCTAGGCCTGAATCGGTCTCGTCGAGCACGCAGAGCTTCGGCTCGAGCAGCTTCATCTGCAGGATCTCGGCGCGCTTCTTCTCGCCGCCGGAGAAGCCGACATTGAGCGGCCGCTTTAGCATGTTCATGTCCATGTTGAGCGAGGCGGCGGCGTCCTTCACGCGCTTCAGGAATTCCGGAACCTTCAGGGGCTCCTCGCCGCGCGCTTTGCGCTGCTCGTTCATCGCGACTTTCAGGAATTCCATGGTCGCCACGCCCGGTATCTCCATCGGATACTGGAAGGCGAGGAAGATGCCGGCGGTGGCACGTTCGGCCGGATCCATTTCGAGGATCGACTGGCCGTTGTAGAGGATGTCGCCTTCGGTGACCTCGTAGTCCTCGCGGCCGGCGAGTATGTAGGACAGCGTCGACTTGCCCGAACCGTTCGGGCCCATGATGGCGGCGACCTCGCCGGCTTTGACCGTCAGGTTCAGGCCACGGATGATCTCCGTGCCGTCCTCGACGATGCGGGCATGCAAATTCTTGATCTCAAGCATATTTTTTTCCTGAATATCTTCTGCGGTCAGCCGACCGAACCCTCGAGGCTGATGCCGATCAGCTTCTGCGCCTCTACGGCGAACTCCATCGGCAGCTGCTGGATGACGTCCTTGACAAAGCCGTTGACGATCAGCGCGATCGCCTCTTCCTCGGGAATCCCGCGCTGCATCACGTAGAACTTCTGGTCCTCGGATATCTTCGACGTCGTCGCCTCGTGCTCGAACTTCGCCGTCGCGTTCTTGGCTTCCATGTAGGGCACGGTGTGCGCGCCGCACTGGTCGCCGATCAGCAGCGAATCGCAGTTGGTGAAGTTGCGGGCGTTGGTCGCCTTGCGGTGCGCCGAGACTTGGCCGCGATAGGTGTTCTGCGAGAAGCCGGCGGCAATACCCTTGGAGATGATGCGGCTCGACGTGTTCTTGCCGAGATGGATCATCTTGGTGCCGCTATCGACCTGCTGATAGCCGTTCGACACCGCGATCGAATAGAACTCGCCGCTGGAATCGTCGCCGCGAAGGATGCAGCTCGGATATTTCCAGGTGATCGCCGAGCCGGTCTCGACCTGCGTCCACGAAATCTTCGAACGATGGCCGCGGCAATCGCCGCGCTTGGTGACGAAATTATAGATGCCGCCCTTGCCCTCGGCGTCGCCGGGATACCAGTTCTGCACCGTCGAATATTTGATTTCGGCATCGTCGAGCGCGATCAGCTCGACTACCGCGGCATGCAGCTGGTTCTCGTCGCGCTGCGGCGCCGTGCAGCCCTCGAGGTAGGAGACATAGGCCCCTGCTTCGGCGATGATCAGCGTGCGCTCGAACTGGCCGGTATTCTTCTCGTTGATGCGGAAATAGGTCGACAGCTCCATCGGGCAGCGCACGCCCTTCGGCACGAAGACGAAGGAGCCGTCGGTGAACACGGCCGAGTTCAGCGTGGCGTAGAAATTGTCGGAAGTGGGCACGACCGAGCCCAGATATTTCTGCACAAGTTCCGGGTGCTCGCGGATCGCTTCCGAGATCGAGCAGAAGATAACGCCGGCCTGAGCCAACTCCTTCTTGAAGGTGGTGACGACCGAGACGGAATCGAACACGGCGTCGACCGCGACGCGGCCAGACTTATAGACGTTGTCGTTGGCCTCCTCCAGCTCCGAAGCGTCGGTCTTCCGCACGCCGGCGAGGATCTCCTGCTCCTTCAAAGGAATGCCAAGCTTCTCGTAGACCTTGAGCAATTCGGGATCGACCTCGTCCAGCGACTTCGGTCCCGGCGTGCTCTTCGGCGCCGCGTAATAGTGGATGTCCTGGAAGTCGATCTTCGGATAGTGGACGCGCGCCCAGGTCGGCTCTTCCAGCGTCAGCCAGCGCCTATAGGCGCCCAGACGCCATTCCAGCATCCAGTCCGGCTCGCCCTTCTTCTCGGAGATCAAGCGAATGATGTCTTCGCTCAGGCCCTTGGGGGCCTTATCCATCTCGATCTCTGTCTGGAATCCGTATTTATACTGGTCGACGTCGATCTTTCGGACTCGATCGATCGTCTCCTGCACAGCAGGCATAAGCGTTCTCCATCCACGCCGGGGTCAAGGCCCGGCAGTTTTCAAACTATGGCACCGCAGAAACGCGCCCGGGGAAGGACTCGGCTGCGGAGTAAGCTCCATATAGTGCGTTCCGGCCGGAAATTCACCCGTCCAAACGAAACGCACGGCTCTACCAGGCCGGATGGCCTGAATTCGTTTTTCGAGCACCGGATTTCAAGAGCCGCCGGGGATCTCTTGTCCGATGCCTTGCCGCCGTCAGGCAGCCTTTTCTTTTCCAGCCCGACGCGCGGCTATGCCCGCCAGAGCCGCCCGGAACGCCTCGATCTCCTCGGCGCCGGTAGCGCCGCCAATCGAGAC
Source organism: Mesorhizobium sp. WSM3862 (assembly GCF_002294985.1). Taxonomy (GTDB): domain Bacteria; phylum Pseudomonadota; class Alphaproteobacteria; order Rhizobiales; family Rhizobiaceae; genus Mesorhizobium. Next base: position 400,416 of record NZ_NSGE01000001.1, read on the forward strand.
GCGCAAGGCGCCAAGGCTCTCGCCGTGGCCCATCGCCTTCAGCACGTGGCTTGGCCCGACTTTCCCCGACGAGCAGGCGGAACCGGCCGACAGCGCAACACCGGCGAGATCGAAGGCGATCTGCGCGGTCTCGGCCTTGACGCCGGGAATAGCGAAGAATGTCGTATTGGCAAGCCTTGGCGCTGCCGCTCCAAAGATTTCCGTATCAGGGACGAGCTCCCGGACGATGGCTTCGACCTTGTCGCGACGGCGCGCGACCGCTTCCATGTCTTCCAGGCCGGCGAGTGCTGCCCGCGCCGCGGCACCAAAACCGGCAATGCCGGGCAGATTCTCCGTGCCGGCGCGATGGCCCTTTTCCTGGCCGCCGCCATTGATCAGCGGCTTCGGCATCATCAGATCGGCCCGGGCGACGATGGCGCCGGCGCCCTTCGGGCCGCCGATCTTGTGCGAGGAAAGGATCAGATAATCGGCATAACCGGCTGACATGTCGATCGGAATCCGTCCTGCCGCCTGCACGGCATCGACGACCAGCACGCCGCCCGCTTCCTTGACGATCTCGGCGATGCGTCCGACCGGCTGGATCACCCCCGTCTCGTTGTTGGCGGCATGGATCGCCACCAGCGGCAGGCCGGCAGCCTTGTCATGCGCGGAGAGCGCCGTAGTCAGCGCCTCGAGATCGGCAATGCCGTCTCGATCGACGCCGATCCTCGTCACCTGCGGCGCCGAGAACCGCCCGCCATTCAGAATGCAGGGATGATCGGCGGCCGAGACATAGAGGTGGCTGATGCGGACAGAGCCGCGCCCCATCTGCCAGTCGGGAGCAAGCAGCGTCGATGCGGCCTCCGTCGCGCCGGAGGTGAACACGACGTGCTCGGGCCTGGCATTGACCAGCCCTGCCACGTCACGCCTGGCATCCTCGATCAGCCGCCGCGCCGCGCGGCCCTCGCTGTGAACCGACGACGGATTGGCGGCATCGAGCGCCGCGACCGCCGCCGACCGCGCCTCTGCCATGAGAGGTGCGCTGGCGTTGTAGTCGAGATAGGCGCGAGTTGCGGCCATTTTCCTTCAGTCGATCCTGTCAGCAGCCATTCCGCGAGGACAGCGCGTTATTTCCTTGAAATTGCAAGGCGAGCCGTCCTATTTACCCGGCTTGCGGCGCGGGCGGCCGAGAAAATGCGTTCTCGGCACCCAGTTTTGAACAATTCTAAACTAGCTTCTAGGAAGACGCTTGCCCGGCGTCAAGGCCACAGAATGGGCCAAAGGAAGAGTCCGGGCTCGCGCCTTCGTATGCCACGTGGAGTATTTTATGCCTGAGGTCATTTTCGCCGGTCCGGCTGGTCGCCTGGAGGGCCGTTACCAGCCTTCCAAGGAAAAGAGCGCGCCGATCGCCATTGTGCTGCATCCGCACCCGCAATTCGGCGGCACGATGAACAACAAGATCGTCTACGACCTCTTCTACATGTTCCAGAAGCGCGATTTCACCACGCTTCGCTTCAATTTCCGCGGCATTGGCCGCAGCCAGGGCGAGTTCGACCACGGTACCGGCGAATTGTCGGACGCGGCCGCTGCGCTCGACTGGGTGCAGTCGCTGCATCCGGATTCCAAGAGCTGCTGGGTCGCGGGCTATTCCTTCGGCTCATGGATCGGCATGCAGCTGCTCATGCGCCGGCCCGAGATCGAGGGCTTCATCTCGGTCGCCCCGCAGCCCAACACCTACGATTTTTCGTTCCTGGCACCCTGCCCGTCGTCCGGCCTCATCATCCATGGCGATGCCGATAAGGTGGCGCCGCCCAAGGACGTGCAGACGCTGGTCGACAAGCTGCACACGCAAAAGGGCATAACCATCACGCAGAAGACTATCTCCGGCGCCAACCATTTCTTCGCCAACCACGCCGAACTGCTGATCGACGAATGCGCCGATTACCTCGACCGGCGTCTGGCCGGCGAGCTCGCCGATCCACGGCCGAAGCGGCTGAGGTAGATTTCGGGCAATCCTTAGACCAAATAGCTCTACGGGCGGTCAGCTGACAATTGCTCGCGGCTCCGCCTCGCCAGCGATGTTTTACCCTTGGATCCGCTGGAAGACAGCAGCCGGAACGTGCGCTTGGGCACGGGTCTGGTCGACGACGGCCGCCGGAAGATGAAACCGAGCCGCGCGAAGACCAACCCTGCGGCGATCGCAAAGGCTAGGCCGAGCCCAAAGCCGGCCACTGTGTCGCTCGGATAATGCGCGCCGACGAAGACGCGCGTCGAAGCGATCAAGGCCGTGAGCGCAAGCGCAATGTGCCAGCGCCTTGGAAACAGCAGCAAGAGGACGCCGAACACCGCCCCCATCGTCGTGGCATGGCCGGACGGAAAGCCGGCGAAGCGCGCATCCATGGCGAAGGGATGCAGCGACAGCACCCCGTAATCGTTGAAATAGAGCGGCCGGGCCCGGCCGATGCCGTATTTCAGTAAGTTGACGGCCAACCCGGAAAGACCAACCGCGCAAAGCACCAGGAAAGCGAAGCAGGTCCAATTGTAGACGAGCAGACGCGACGACCTGGAAAGCCGTCGCCAGTCCGTCAGGTTGGCGGCGACGAGGCAGAGAGCGGCGGGGATGAGATACCAGCCGCCCAGGCCGAAATCCGTTAAGAAGTCGGTGAAACGGACGAAGCCTGGTGTCCACCCGCCGCGCATCCTGCCGGCTGCGCTGTCCAGGGTGAGGCCAATGGCTATGGCCAGCAGAAGCCATGCAGAGACCCAGACGAGCCAGGGAATCTCGGGATAGCGCGCGGGACGCACTGCAAAACGCCGCTGCACGATGCGCGTCGTGTCGAGGAAGTTGCCGAGCGAACGGCGGTAAAGAGAAACGGCGGACATGGCTCTATGGGGGTCTTCGAGCTCCGACATTATTCCTCACTGGGCCACTCGATAAAGGCCGAGCGCCAGCTTGTCTCCTGACGAATAGTTGAGCCCGTCGATCTCGGTCAGTCGCTTCGCCGACTTGCCCTGCCCGGCAAGCAGCTCGTTGAGCTTTTGCTCCTCCTTGACTGGCGCCAGTCCCAGCGCACAGGTCGGATCGGCCAGCAGGTGCTTTGCCACGCCATCGACGTCGGTCAGCACGGTCTTGGTCCCGACCAGGAACACCAGGCTCGGCTCGTGATAGGGGGACGAGGCGACCACCGTGGTGTCGCAAGGACGGTTGGCATCGACGGCTGCCTTGATGGCCGGGCTCAGCCAGATCGGCCTCAGCGCCGGCGCAATCACGCCGAACAGCAGGCTGAAGGTTACGCCCGCGCCGATCGCGATCGCCGCGATGCGTTCGAGCGGCACCTGCAATTGGCGCGGGAAAGCGAGATAGCCGGTCACGAGCGCGGCGATCGCCGCCGGAATGCTCCACCAGGAAAAGGCTTTTGCGAGATAGAGCGGCGCGCCTATGCATACTGCGGCTAGCCCGATCGACACGACGACGACGCCGAAGGCGGTCGACCACCACAGCCAGTTCTGCCAGCGCTTGAGCGGCGCATTGGCCTTATCCTCCGGCAAGGTGAGCAGCCAGCCGATCAGCAGCGCCATGCCGGGATAGGCCGGCAGCACATAATGCGGCAGCTTGGTCGGGATCGCCTCGAACACCAGCCAGAAGGGGATATACCAGGCGAGACAGAAGCGCAGGCGCGGGTCGTCCCAGAAGCGGTTGATGGCCTGCAGCCCGGCGCCGACCGCGATCAGGCCGAAAGGCCACATGAACAGCGAATAGGTGAGCATATAGAAGCCCGGCGGCAGGCCATGCGATTCCTCGCCCTGCGCCACCTTGTTCAGCATGTCCTTGCCGACCGCCTCCTGGAAGAAGGCGCCGCCGCTCTTCCAGCTGATGAGGATGATCCAGGGCAGCACGATGACGAGCACGATTGCAACGCCGCGCACCAGCTTCAGCTTCAAAAGCCAGCGCCAGTCGCGTTCGAAGGCGAACAGCGCGCCGGCCGTCAGCAGCGACAACAGCGGAGCGACCGGACCCTTGATCAGAATTCCCAGTCCCTGCGCGATCCAGAAGATCCATGGGAGGTGGCCGGCAACCGGCTCCTTGCGGCGCGCGGCCAGATAGACCTGCGCCAGCGCGCCCTGCGCGGCCACGCAGCAGGCGAGCAACATGGCGTCGGTCTTGGCGTCGCGGCCTTCGAAGGCGGTGGCGAAGATGGCGGCCATCATCAGGCCGGCGGCAAGGCCGGCATTGGCGCCGAAGAGTTTTGTGCCCGTCCAGCCGATGCCCACGACGGCGAGCGCGATGCCCAGCATCGAAACCAGTCGATAGACCCAGATCGGCGCTTCGACCCCCTCACCGCTCAATATGACGGCCGCCGATTGCAGCCAGTAGATGCCGATCGGTTTCTTGTAGCGGGTCACATCCTGCAGTCGGATGTCGATATAGTCGCCGGTCTCGACCATCTGCTTGGTCGACTGGACGAAGCGTGATTCGTCCCGGTCGACCGGCGGCAGGCTTGCCAGCCCGCTGACGGTCATCAGGATGCTGAACAGAAAGAGGAGGAGATAGTTCCTGTTCATCGCGGGAGCTTGTCCGATCTGATCTGCGGGATAGCCCCGTCGCGGCGCGTCGGGGCGTGCTGCCCTTGCGCGGGCGCCTCATTACGCCAGCAAAAGGGGCGAAGCAAGGATGCGGCTCATGGCAGGCGATAGCACGCAATGCCCCAAGCCACTTTTGCTGATCGCCCATTTGCCGGTTGAAGTGCGGTCTTACGCGAAACCGGAACTCACTGTTGCTGATCACCTGTTTGCCTCTTGAAGCGCGATCCTACGCAAAACCGGAAACCACTTTTGCTGATCGCGCTTGGATGCTAAACGCGCCCCTTCACGTCAAGCTCGGCCAAATGCCGTGCGATCTCCGGGAAGAAAAGATGTCCGCCTTCAAGTCCGATTTCCTGCGCATCATGAGCGAGCGCGGCTTCATCCACCAGATTTCGGATGAAACCGGCCTCGACCAGCTTTTCGCCAACGAAACGGTGAGCGCTTATATCGGCTTCGATGCGACGGCGAAGAGCCTGCATGCCGGATCGCTGATCCAGATCATGATGCTCCACTGGCTGCAGCAGACCGGCCACCGGCCGATCGCGCTGATGGGCGGCGGCACCTCGATGATCGGCGATCCTTCCTTCAAGGACGAGGCGCGCAAGCTGCTGACGCCTGGGGATATCGAAAGCAATCTCGTCGGCATCCGCCGCAATTTCGCGCCTTACCTCAAATTCGGCAGCGGCGCGGGCGACGCGGTGATGGTCAACAACGCCGACTGGCTGATGGAGATCAACTACGTCAATTTCCTGCGCGATGTCGGCCGGCATTTCTCCGTAAACCGCATGCTGGCCTTCGATTCCGTGAAGCTCAGGCTCGACCGCGAGCAGTCGCTGTCGTTCCTCGAATTCAACTACATGATCCTGCAGGCTTACGACTTCGTCGAGCTCTACAAGCGCGTCGGCTGCCGGCTGCAGATGGGCGGCTCCGACCAGTGGGGCAACATCGTCAACGGCATCGATCTCGGTCATCGCATGGAAGGCGTGCAGCTGTTTGCGATGACAACGCCGCTGCTCACCACCTCGTCGGGCGCCAAGATGGGCAAGTCGGCCTCCGGCGCTGTCTGGCTCGACGGCGATATGTTGTCGCCTTACGAGTTCTGGCAGTACTGGCGCAACACTGAGGATGCGGATGTCGGGCGCTTCCTGAAGCTCTACACGACACTGCCGCTCGCCGAGGTCGCGCGCCTCGAAAAGCTCGGCGGCTCGGAGATCAACGAGGCGAAGAAGATTCTCGCCACCGAGATCACCGCCATGCTGCATGGCCGCGAGGCGGCCGAAACGGCTGCAGAGACCGCGCGCAAGACTTTCGAGGAAGGCGCACTCGCCGACACGCTGCCCAGCATCGACGTCGCCAAGGCTGATCTCGAGGCCGGCATCGGCATCCTGTCGCTGTTCGTCACCGCCGGACTCGCCGGCTCCAATGGCGAAGCGCGCCGGCATGTGCAGGGCGGCGCCGTGCGCCTCAACGACAAGGTGGTGACCGATGACCGGCACGTGGTGACGCTTGAGGACCTGGGCGCGGAAGGTGTGGTGAAGCTCTCGTTCGGCAGGAAGAAGCACGTTCTGGTGCGGCCGATCTAGTCGGCCTGATCACCGATACTCGAAGATTGAGCGAAAAATTCCCGGCGCCACCACCGACAGCGGATTGATGTTGAGCGTCGGCTTGTTGGCGTTGCCGCGCAGCCGGTAGGTGACGCCGATCAGGCCGCGGTCGCGGCCGTTGCCGAGCAGCGGGCCGAACAGCGGCAGTTCGCCGAAGATGCGGTTGAGCCCATAGACCGGCATGAAGGTGCCGGTCATGTCCATATTGTTGTCCTGGTCGTAGAGCGTGCCCTGGAAAGTCGTGCCGATGCGCGGACCGCGCAACAGACCGTTTGCCAGTCTGAGATAGCCGGAGCCCTTGTCGATGTCGGCATAGCCGCGCTCGAACTGCACCCTTGAGGTGTCGATGTTGGCCTTGACCGCCTGGTTGAGGCTGCGCGTATCGCCGGCCGGCCTGGTCGACACGATCGACGCAAGCTTCGGCTCGTTGACGACATAGAAATTGCTGGCGTCGACCTGGCCCTTCATTGGCCCGTCGGCGTCGCCCGCCAGCGACAGCGTGATGGCCCCGCCCTCCATATGCTCGTAAATGTTGAGGAAGCGCAGGATAGCGCCGGCATCGGCCGATTTCATCGTGAGGGACCGGCCGCCGTCGCCGGTGGTGTTTCGGACGGCAATGGCGGCACCCGAACTCGCCGTCGCACTGATATCAAGACCATTCACCCGGGAGCCGGCAGCGCTGTAATTCAGCTTGAGGTTCGACAGCACCTCGTCGTGAAAGCCGGTCAGCGACTTCACGTCGGCGCTGACCGAGATCGCGTCGGCGCCGGCGCCTTTTGTGGCTGTATCGACGTCTGAGGTGAACTGTTTGATCAGCGAGCGGGCGTCGAGAGAGTCGCCGCTGACATTGACCGCATAGCTTTTGCCCGACCGTTTGACCGAGACCGCGACGTCGTCTCCTCTGTTGAGCGCGACCTTGCTGAACCGGGCCGAGGACAGCGCCCCGTTGACCAGAGTCACATCGCCGTCGATCGAAAAGCTCTTCCCGTCGAGATCGAAGTCGGACAGCGTGGTCGTGCTGCCGGACTTTGCCATCGTGAAGGTGACCTTGGCCGGAATGCCGGCACCCTTGCTCCATCCTGCCCAAGGGATGTCGAGCCTTGCGTTGGTCAGGTCGGCCGACACGTTCTGGACGCCCTCGCCGCTCTTGTCGATCGCCACCTTGATGGTTCCGGAAAGCAGCGGCGACAGGCCGGGCATTGCTGCAGCGCGCGTCTTGTCGTCGATCACCAGCGCGACCTTACGGCTGCGCGGCGGGCCGCTGTCCTCGAGCGGCTCGACCAGGTCGAGCTCGGCCGGAATGCCGTTCAGCTTCGCCTTGGCCGATATCACCGCACGGTCGGGGCTCACGGTGATCGACCCGTCGGCCTCGGTCACCATCTGGTCCTCGAACGGCTTGGCTAAGGAAAGATCCTGGTAGTCCAGCGCCACCAGCCAGTCGAGCGTCGAGGTATCGACGCCGGAAGTCAGCGGAATGTCGGCCCGCACATGCCCGGTGACGGTGCCGCTCAAATCCTCAGGCGCAAGTCCGACATGGCGCATGGCGTTGATCGGCTCAAAGGAGGCGAGTTCGGCGATCGCCGGGGCTTCGCCGGCGACATCGATGTCGAGCGAGCCGATCACGGGCGAAACATTCGCCTGCTTGATCGTCAGCGTGCCGCCGCTTGCCGCCACGGTGCGGCCGCTCGGCATAAAAACGCTGCCCGAGGACAGCGTGATATCGACATCGTTGCCATGGAAGGCAACGACACCGACCGCATCGCGGATCGGCGGAATGCGCCCCGCGGTATCGAAGCGCGAGCCCTCGACCTGGAAGCGGCCGAACACCTCGTCGCCGGAAAGCGGAACGCCGTTGCCGAGCCGCCCAGGAACGACCTGGAACTGCAGGTTGGCGTCGACCACACGGCCGCCGAACAGGTTGTCCAGCACCCAAAGCCGCGCGTTGCGGGCGGAGAACCAGGGCCACAACTGCTTCACATGCGAAATCGGCATGTCGTGTACATTGAGCGACAGCGACACACCCGGCGGGCCATTGTCGATGAAGGCGAGCGACGCCGTGCCCAGCACGTCGCTCGAACCCCCGGAGCGAACGCCGATCTGCTCGGCGACGAGCTTGCGGCTCTTGGTCTGGTAGACGCCGGCGACCCGGGCAAGGAACTGAAGCGCCGGCTCCGGCGATTCCGAAGGCGCGAGCGTCGAGCCGTCGCTGACAAGGTCATAGCGGTAGGACGGCTCCTCGCCCGCGGCTGCCGGCTTCGGCCCGACCGAGCCTGAGAAATCGAATGTCGAGCGGCCGGTCCTGATCAGCAATTTGTCGACCGAGACCTTGTTTGATCCCGCGACCAATGTGGCCCTGGCATCGACGTCGGCCGGCAGCAGCCCGCGCGAGCCGAGATCGAGCACCGAGCCGCCGAGCGACAGCGACGCCGTCAGCCGCGACGGCGTGTCGCCGGACGCCTCGACGCCCGAAAGCTTCAGCGCAACAGAACCAAGCTTGCCGCCCTGGGCGGCGAAGTTCCCGCCGCTGGAGCTTCCCTGAGCGGGCGTTACGCCGACGTCCGCTATCGCGACGGCGGCGTCCAGCGATGCGATCCGCCTGGCGCTCGGATCGCGCGCCGCGGAGGCGCTCAGGCTTACATGCCGGCCGTCGACATCGGCTTTTGAAGACAGTTCCATGCTGCCTGTGCCCGTCTGCCCAACCGTGGCCTCGGCGACGGTCACACGCCTGACCGATCCGCCCGGCGGCAATTCGAACTCGACGTTGCGGAGGTCGATCTGGCGCATCGATTCCGCGCGCACCGCATCCAGCGCCGCGTTGACGCCGCCAAACACCGCCGCCGATACTTTCTCCGGATCGACCAGGCCATCCTCGTTGCGCAAAGCCGCCGTCCAATCACCGCTGCCGGACGGCATGGCGGCGACCATGATGCGAGCATCGGAGAACCGGGCGCTGGTGAGCTTGACCTCGCCGGATAGCAGCGGCAGCAGGCGCATGCCGAAGCGGACGCGCCCGACATCGGCCATCGGCTTGCCGTCGGCCGTCTTCAAGCTGACGTCGCTGACCTGCAGGGCGACGAAGCTCGACCCATCGAGCGTCAACCGCGCCGGCCCAACGGTGACGTTGAGATCGACGCCTGCGAGCTTCTCGATGGCCGTCTCGGCTTCGGCGCGAAGTCGCTCGGTGCCGATGCCTGACGTGCCAAGCACATAGACGCCAATTGCCGCCAGAAGCACCAACGCGCAGAGCCCGGCGAACACCCGACCGAGGATGCGGAAGCGCCGGCGCGCCGAAGCACGGCCGAGCGGCGGCACGCTGCACGCGGACGGAAAGGCCGCCAGGTCGGTGATCTCGTCACGCCTGAACCTGATCTTCTCGTGCTGCGGTTGCTCCTGATCCAAGCAATATTCCGTTGTAAACGTACTCGTCGTGGACGAATCCCCGCCTCACGTTATATCGATGCTCGATCCGCGCGTAACCGCAAACAGGGGCATCGACATGGCTGAACTCGACGTGGGCGACGTTGCGCCGCAATTCGATCTTCCGCGCGACGGCGGCGGCTCCCTCAGCCTCGCCGCGATCCGGGGAAAACCTGTCGTACTCTACTTTTATCCGCAGGACGACACCACAAGCTGCACCAACGAGGCGATCGGCTTCTCGCAGCTGAAGCCGGAATTCGAGAAGGCCGGCGCCGTGGTCATCGGGCTGTCCCCGGATAGCGTCAAGAAACACGACAAATTCAAGGCGAAATACGATCTCACCCTCGATCTCGTCGCCGACGAGGAGCGCAAGGCGATCGAGGCCTATCATCTGTGGGTCGAGAAGACGATGTACGGCCGCAAGTACATGGGAGTCGAGCGCGCCACCTTCCTGATCGGCCAGGACGGACGCATCGCCCGCATCTGGCGCAAGGTGCGCGTCAAGGGCCATGCCGAAGAGGTGCTGGAGGCGGTGCGCGCGCTGTGAAGCGGGGCAGACCCAAAGCTTCCGCGATTTTGCTGGCCTCCTTCCCTGCAACCTGCCACCCGCGTTGCGGGATTTGGACATGCCGACATCGCCGCCAGCAAACCTTTGTTAACCCTAATAATGTGTAATCGAGCTGTCGTTGGAGTCGTAACGAAAGCTTGGTCCCGTGAACGGTCAGTCAGCGGTCTTCGGCAGGCGCAAGGAGCCCCATACGGTCATTATCGCCCGGGGCAACGAGATCCGGCATTTCACCATCCGCCCGTGGCTCGCCGCCTTCATCGGGTCGGCGCTTGCGGCGATCGCCATCGGCTATCTGCTCGCCACCTCCTACCTGGTGCTGCGCGATGACCTGATCGGCGCCACCGCAGCCAGGCAGGCGCGCATGCAGCAGGCCTATGAGGATCGCATCTCCGCGCTTCGCGCCCAGGTCGATCGCATCACCAGCCGCCAGCTTCTCGACCAGCAGCTCATGGAGACCAAGGTCAGCGAGTTGCTGGCCAGGCAGACCCAGCTCAGCCAGCGCCACGGCCGGCTCGGGCCGATCCTCGAACGCGCCGAGAGCGAGGTCGGCGATGTGCCCGCCGCAGCCAATGCCACCGCGACCAAACCCGACGAGCACGCCGAGATCACCGGCGGTCTTTCGCAGGCCCCGACCTACTCCGTCGCATCGTTGGGCGCCGGCGACACGAGGCCATTCTCCCTGTGGTCGACACGCTCGGACCCGCTCGACAACGAAACGGCAGCGGATCGTGCCGACAAGCTCTTCGTGTCGATCAACGCTTCGCTCAAGTCCATCGAGAACCAGCAGCTCACCCGCATCACCACGCTTGCGGACAATGCCTACCGCAACGCCGACGCGATCTCGCAGGCACTGCAAGCCGCCGGGCTGCCGGTCGACACGGAGCTCGACAAGAACGATGTCGGCGGGCCGCTGGTGCCGCTCGATTCTTCAATGATCTTCGACAGCAAAGTCAAAGAGCTGGATGAAGCGCTTGATGCGCTAGATCAAGTCAAGAAAGAGGCGTGCAAGCTGCCGCTCAGCAATCCCGCGCCGGGCCATACTGTGACCAGCCCGTTCGGGGTGCGCACCGACCCGATCCTCGGCACGGCCGCCCTGCATACGGGAATGGATTTCAGGGCGCCGATCGGCATGCCGGCGAAGGTCACCGCTGCCGGCGTCGTCACCAAGGCCGGCTGGAACGGCGGCTACGGCCGCATGGTCGAGGTCGACCACGGCAACGGCTTTGCGACGCGCTATGGCCACCTCAGCGAGATCGACGTGACTGTCGGCCAGAAGCTCGCCGCCGGCGACGTGATCGGCAAGACCGGCAGCAGCGGCCGCTCGACCGGTCCGCATCTCCACTACGAAGTGCGCCACAACGGCGAGGCGGTCGACCCGCTGCGATTCCTCGCCGTCGGCAAGAAGGTCGCGCAGTACCTTTAGCGCACGCCTCGCGGCCGACCCGAGGTCCCTCCAGATTTATCCACCGTTTTGCCAGGCAGCGCTCGCTTCGGATTGACTCAATCCAAGTTGTAGGATGATATACATCACCCTATCGCCTCACCGATTGCGCCGCTGATGACCATTCGCAGCCTCTCACCGGATATCCTCAGCGTCCTCGAAGACGCAGTGGGGCCGAGCGGTCTCACCGCCGACACTGCTGGAATGGCGAAGTATCTCGGCGATTGGGCCGGCGACTATCGAGGCAGCGCGCTGGCCGTACTGCGCCCCGCGTCGGTTGCGGAGGTGCAAGCGCTGATGCGTCTGTGCAGCGAGTTGGGACTCGGCGTCATTCCACAGGGCGGCAACACCGGCTTGGTTTCGGGCGCCATCGATGGCACCAGCGCCGGCGTTATTGTCGTCAGCCTGGAGCGGCTGAACGCCATCCGCCGGATCGATCGCGCGAACTTCACACTTCAGGCGGACGCAGGCTGCGTGCTGCAGACGATCAAAGAGGCAAGTGAGGCCGAAGATTGCCTGTTCCCACTGGCGCTCGGCGCACAAGGCAGTTGCCAGATCGGCGGCAATGCCGCGACCAATGCCGGCGGCGTCAACGTGCTGCGCTACGGCATGGCGCGCGACCTGATCCTGGGGCTGGAGGTTGTTCTGGCCGATGGCGAGCTGTGGAACGGCTTTTCCGGGCTGCGCAAGAACAACAGCGGTTATGACCTGAAGCAGCTCTTCATCGGCTCCGAAGGCACGCTCGGCCTCATTACCGGTGTCGAGGTCAAGCTGTTCCCGAAGCCCGCCCGTGTCGAGACTGCCTACCTCGGCCTCGTCTCGTTCGAGGCGGCCATCGGCCTCTTCAACCGAGCGCGCCGCGGCTGCTCCGATCTGATTTCCGCCTTCGAGATCATCGGCTCGGAATGCATCGATTTGGCCCGGCTGGTCGATCCTGGAATGATGGCGCCTGTCGCAGCACCCGTCCATGCGCTGATCGAATTGTCCTCCGGACCGACCATCGACCTCAACGGCGTGCTCGCCAGTTTTCTAACCGATGCAATCGAAGGCGGCCTGGTGGCCGACGCAGTCCTCGCGACCAGCAACGCGCAGGCTAAGGCCTTCTGGGCGATCCGCGAGGGACTGGTCGAGGGCCAGGCGAAGCGCGGCTATCACGTGCGCACCGATCTCTCGGTGCGCATTCCCGATATCCCTGTCCTTGTCGAGCGCGCCCGCCGCTTCGCCGCCACCGAACATCCGGGCTGGATTGCACTGGCCTATGGCCATGCCGGCGACGGCAACATCCATTTCAATGTGCTGCCGCCGCTCGATCTCGCCGATGGCGAAGCGCGGGTGCGCGGCGAGGAAATCACGGCGGGGCTCTACGACATCGCCGTCAGCCTCGGCGGCTCGATCAGCGCCGAGCACGGCATCGGCCGCAGCCGTGCCCGAGAATTCTGGGCCGGACTCTCGCCAGCACATCGCCGCATGCTTACCGCGCTGAAGACTGCGCTCGACCCTAAAGGGGTGATGAATCCCGGCTGCCTGCTGCCCTTGACGGAGCGTTTTTTATGAAGCAGAGACTGGCCGCCATCGGCACCGTCGAAACCCTGCCGCACCGGGTCGCGGCCTTCCTCAGCCGCGAGATCGAATCCGGCGAGTTGAATCCCGGCGCGCGGCTGCCGACCGAGCAGGAGCTTTCCGAGAAGTTCGGCGTCAGCCGCAATGTGGTGCGCGAGGCGATCGCCCAGCTCAGGGCCGACGGCATGATCGAAGCGCGGCAAGGTATCGGAGCCTTCGTGCTGGCGCCCGAGCAAAGGGCCGCCATCCGCATCGACCGCGAGGCGCTCAAGGATACCCACAATATGGAGCGGCTGTTCGAGCTGCGTTGCATCCTCGAGGCCGAGTCGGCGGCGCTCGCCGCGGCGCGGCGCGGGCAGGAGCATCTCGATTCGATCAAGGCGGCGCTCGACCGCATGGGCGGCGAGGAGCGCTGGGAAGAAGGCAGCATCGACGCCGACCTGCTCTTCCACCGCGAGATCGCGCGGGCGACCGGCAACAGCTACATCCACACCTTCATCTCTTTTGTCTGTGAGCAGATCCGCCAGTCGATCCACTATGCCCGCATGACCAACCCGCTGCACGATCTCGTCGAGATCAATGTCGGCGAGCATGTGCGCATCTACGAGGCGCTGGTGGCGGGCGATCCGGCGGCGGCGGAAGCAGCAATGCGTACGCACATCATCGGCGCCGCCAACCGCGTCGGCGTGAAGCTGCCACTCTCCAAGACCGGCGGGACGAAATAGTCATGCCGGCCAACCTCACCCGCATCTCCGACGTCTGCCTGCTGGTGGAAAATATCGAGCGTACGGTCGACTTCTATGTCGGGAAACTCGGCTTCCGGCTGCGTCGGCGTGCCGAAGGCTTTGCCGATTTCCATGGCGAGGGCGTGACGCTCGCCGCCTGGGAGCTCGACCACATCAACCGACACACCGGCGTCTCGAACCAGAGATCGCCGCGCCAAGCGCACAAGGTTTGCGTCGCCGTCCAGCTCGGATCGCCGGCCGAGATCGACCGGCTGCACGGCGAATTGAGCGCCAAGGGCGTGCCCTTCTATGGACCGCCCGAAAACTACGTCTGGAATGCGCGCTGCGCCTATTTCACCGATCCGGACGACACGCTTTGGGAGCTTTACGCCTGGCTCGACGGCGGCCCTGGCGACTACCACGACCAACAGCCGTAGCGACGCCGCGCCGAGGGAGCGGCGCTTGGAAAGAAGAGACAAGAAGTCTGCAACAGGAGCGAAAAATGAGTGGGAACCAAGACTACGAATTGAACCGCCGCGCTTTCGTGAAGGGCGGCCTCGCAGCGGTCGCAGCCGCGTCAGCCGGTATGCAATTGGTGTTGACGCCGGGCGCCAGGGCCGCCGGCAAGGTCGTCATCCAGTATGACTGGCTGATGTCCAATGGCCAGATCGGCGACATCGCGGCCGTCGCCAACGGCTATTTCAAGGATGCTGGGCTCGAGGTGGAGTTCAGCCCTGGCGGGCCCAACGCCTCGACCGTGCCGCCGGTGATCTCCGGCGCCGCGCAGCTCGGCCAGTTCTCGGAAACGCCGCAGCTTTATGCGGCGCGCGCCAGCGGCGTGCCGATCAAAATCATCGCCTGCGGCTTCCGCACCGGCCCCTATGCGCTGACCTCGAAACCGGGAAAGCCAATCCGCAATGTTGCCGACCTCAAGGGCAAGAAGATCGGCATCCAGCCGACCGCGCGCTTCGTCATCGATGAGATCCTGGCCAAGAACGGCATCGACCCGTCGGAAGTCACCATCGTCAATGTCGGCTTCGACAAGGCGCCTCTGGTGCGCGGCGACGTCGACGCCATCGGCGGCTGGATCACCAACACCCAGGCGCTGAGCGTGGTCGGCGAGGACCGCATCGATCTCCTGGTGCGCGACCTCGGCCTCGCTTCCTACGCCGACGTCTATTTCGCGACCGACGCGGTGATCGAGAAGGACCCCGACACACTGGCGAAATTCGTCGGCGCGGTCGGCAAGGGCTGGGGCTGGGTTCACGCCAGCCCCCAGGAAGCGGTGAAGAAGATGGTCGCCGCCTATCCGGAGATGGATCTCGGCTGGGAAGAGAAGACCGTCAACCTGGTGCTGAAACTCTCCTTCGACGGCGCGACCGCCAAAGATGGCTGGGGCACGTTCGACCCTGCCTCCATCGAGGAGCAATTGACGCTGCTCGACAAGGTCGGCCAGTACCCGAACGGACGCCCGGCCGCCAAAGATGTCTACACCACGAAGATCCTGGAGCTTTCGGCCGCGGACCGGCCCAAGCTCGACGCGCCCGCGGCCTGATGCCGAACGCCATCGAAGCGCAGAAGCTCGATGTCGGCTATGGCGGCCGGCAGAAGGTCGTCAAAGTGCTGTCCGGCCTCGACCTCACGGTCGCGGCCGGCTCCTTCCTGTCGATCCTCGGCCCGTCGGGCTGCGGCAAGTCGACCTTACTTCGCGTGGTGGCGGACCTGCTCGACCCGCTGGACGGCACGATCAGCGTGCTTGGGGCCACACCGCACGCGGTGCGCTCGCGCCGCGACGTCGGCTTCGTCTTCCAGGATTCCACCCTGCTGCCCTGGCGCACGGTGCGCGACAATGTGCGCCTGCCGCTCGGCGTCGGCCAGCGCAGCCTCACACGCAAGATCGATGACCGCAGCAGCGAACTGCTGGAGCTGATGGGGCTTGGCGGACTCGGTGAACGCCTGCCGCATCAGCTTTCGGGAGGCCAGCGCCAGCGCGTCGCCATCGCGCGCGCCCTGCTTGGCGAGCCCAGGCTGCTTCTGATGGACGAGCCGTTCGGCGCGCTGGACGAGATCACGCGCGATCGCCTCAACGACGAATTGCTGACCCTCTGGCGGCGCACCGGCACAACGATCCTTTTCGTCACCCATTCGATCGCCGAAGCCGCCTATCTCGGCGAGCGCGTCATTGTGCTGGCTGCCAATCCGGGACGGGTGGTGAAGGACCTCGACCTGCGGCCCTTCAAGCAGGAAGGCAACCGCTGCAAGCGCGAGGATGCGGCGATCGTCGGCGCCATGGCCGAGTTGCGTGCAGCGCTGGAGCGCGCATCGTGAAACCGGCGCCGCTTGCCCCGCAAATGGCGATTGCGCTTCCGGTTCTGGGCGCGGCGTCGATCCTGATTGCCTGGCAGTATCTCCTGCCGCTGCTCGGCGTACCGGCCTATATCGTGCCGGCGCCGACGGCGATCTTCGGCGTCTTCCAGAAGAATTTCGCCCTGCTCATCGACAACCTCAGACCGACGCTGATCGAGGCGCTGGCGGGCTTCGTCATCGGCAATCTCGCCGCCGTGCTGCTTGCCGTGGTCTTCGTGCACAGCCGCATCCTGCAGGCCGCATATTTCCCGATCGTGCTATTCTTCAACACCATTCCGATCCTGGCGCTGTCGCCGATCATCATCCTGATCTTCGGCCTCGGCATGACGCCAAAGATCGTCATCGCCGCCGTGATCTGCTTCTTCCCGACCCTGGTGAACATGATCCGGGGCCTGGATTCGGCAAGCGACAACGAGCACGAGCTGTTCCGCGTGCTGTCGGCGACACGCTCGGAGATCTTCTGGACTCTGCGCCTGCCCCGCGCCCTGCCGATGCTGTTCTCCTCGCTGCGCATCGCCTCGGCCACTGCGGTGATCGGCGCCATCGTCGGCGAATGGATCGGCTCGGACAAAGGCCTCGGCGCGCTGATCATCCAGGCGACGTTCAACTATCAATCCGACCGGCTCTACGCCGCGATTGTGCTGTCCTCGTCGCTGTCGATCGCGCTTTTCTGCATCGTCGTGCTGATCGAGCGTCGCGTCATCAGATACTAGCTTTCCGCACATTGCCCGGGTCGCAAGCGCCGGGGCCGCAGGGAAACTTGCTCTCCTCGGGAGCCGGGCAAATTATTTTTGAATTCCATTTGACTGAATAAATCTTCTCTGCGAACCTTGTGTCCGTCAGGAGCGCAAGCCATGGCGTTGCGGGGAACCAATCAGGAGTTCGGGCGGCCATACAACCGGCGCATCGTGCTCGAATCCATCCGCCGCTTCGGTCCGATCGCCCGCGGCGACATCGCGCAGCACGTCGGGCTCACCGTTCAGACGGTGTCGACCATCGTGCGCGAATTGGAGGAACAAGGTTACATACTGTCGGTCCGCGAGGAGCCGAAGGGCCGCGGCCAACCTCCGGCCACGCTGCGCATCAACCCGGAAGGCGGCTATGCGGTCGGCATCCACCTCACCCCGCTGGGGATAGACGCCGCGCTCATCAACCTGAGCGGCGACGTGATCGAGAGCGTCCATCGCGAAGCGCCGAGCCCGACACCCGATCTCGCCTTCGAGGCGATCGGCGCCATGGTTGCCGATCTGACCGGGCGCCGGGCCGGAGGACGGGTCATCGGCGTCGGCATGGCGCTTCCCGGCCCGTTCGGCGTCGAGTCCATGAGCTTCGTCGGACCGACCACAATGGCCGGCTGGAAAGGCGTGCCGTTGCGCGAGCGCCTTGCCGCCGCGACCGGCCTGCCCGCCTTCTTCGAGACCGATATGGCGGCGGCGGCCATGGGGGAACGCCTCTACGGCCTCGGCCTCCAGCGTTCCGACTACTACTATCTCTATTTCAGCGTCGGGCTTGGCGGCGCCATGGTGCATGACGGCGGCGTGCTGCGCGGGGCCTGGGGCAATGCCGGCGAGATCGGACACATCCCCGTCGTTCCGGAAGGCGAGCTTTGCCCCTGCGGCAACCGGGGCTGCCTCGAACGCTATCTGTCGCTCGAGGCGCGCGGCCGCTGGAACGGCAACGACGCCGGATGGGTGGCCGAAGTCGCTCCGATCTTCCGCAACGCCGTCGCAGTCATCGAGAACCTTTTCGACCCCGAGACGATCGTGCTTGGGGGCCTCGCCTCGCCTCAGTTGCTCGAACGCCTGGCTGCATTGGCGGAGCCGCTGCACAATTCGGTTTCGGCTCGCAAGGATCGCGCCGCGCCGCGCATCCTCGTGGCGCAGGGCGGGCAGCATGCCGTGTTGCGCGGCGCCGCGGCACTTGCGGTTTCCGGCGTGCTTTCGCCGCGCTTCGGCCAGATCTTCACCGCCAAGCGGCAGCGCGAAGGCGACCTTCTGAACGGCGGAGACATCGCGGCATGAGCGAACCCCTGCTGGTCCTTGACAACGTCACCAAGAATTACGGCGCCATCCGGGCGCTGAGGGGCATCAGCTTCTCGATCGCGCGCGGCGAGGTGGTGGCGCTGCTCGGCGACAACGGCGCCGGCAAGTCGACGCTGGTCAAGATCATCGCCGGCGGACTCGAGCCGACCTCGGGCCGCATGCTGTTCGAAGGCAAGGAGTTCCTCGCCAAAACCCCCGCCGAGGCCAAGGCGGCCGGCATCGAGACCGTCTACCAGGACCTCTCGCTCTGCACCAATGTCGACGTGGTGGCCAACTTCTTCATGGGCCGCGAGATCACCCGCAAGGTGCTGGGCGTTCCGGTGCTCGACGAGCGCGCGATGGAGTCCGTAGTGGCGAAGGCGCTGGCCAATGCCGGCACTCGCATTCCCTCGCTGCGCACCAAGGTCGAGCATCTCTCGGGCGGCCAGCGGCAGGCGATCGAGCTCAACCGTTTCGTTCATTGGGGCGGCAAGCTGGTGCTGCTCGACGAGCCGTTCGCCGCGCTCGGCGTCGAGCAGACGCGCCGCGGCCTCGACATGATCCGCAAGGTGGCGAGCCAAGGCATCGGCGTCGTCATCATCACCCACATCATGCAGCAGGCCTTCCAGGTCGCCGACCGGATCGTGGTGATCCGCCAGGGCGTCGTGGCGGGCGACGTTGCCCGCAACAAGACAAGTCCCGATGCGGTGATCAACATGATCACCGGGGAAACGCTCGCCGGTGCCGGACCGGCGGGCTGAGGGACAATGAGGGGTCCGGCGAAAAGAGGAGCGAACGACATGAAGCGAATGCTACTTTCTGTCTTCGGTATCCTGGCCCTGGCCATTGCCACGCTCACGCCGGCATTCGCCCAGTCCAAGGGTACCGTCTACTACCTGGTGCCGACCTTGCTCGACGAATTCCAGACCGGCTCGGTGAGCGCGCTGGAACTGTTCCTGAAACAGGTCGGCTACGAGATGAAGACACTGAACGCCGACAACAAGACCGACGCTCAGCAATCGCAGATGAACGACGTCATCGCACTGAAGCCGAAGGCGATCATCCTCGCCGCGGTCGATTTCAATGCGTTGAAGCCATCCGTTGAAGCCGCCCGCGCGGCCGGCATCCCTGTGGTCGAGTTCGACCGCCAGATCACCGCCACGCCATCCGACTTCACATCGGTCGCCGGCACGGTCGAGATCGGCCACATTGCGGCCGAGCAGGCCGAAGCGCTGCTGAAGGCCAAGCATGGCTCGGTCAAGGGCAAGATCCTGCAGGTGCTCGGCGATCCCGGCGATCCTTACACGCTCGACATCCAGAAGGGTTTCGAGGAGAAGATGAAGGCGTTTCCGGACGTCAAGATCATCTCGCTGCCCGCCATGCAGTGGGAGGCGAGCAACGCCGGCACCATCGTTGCCGACCAGATCTTGGCCAATCCCGACATCGACCTGATCTTCAGCCACGCCGCACATCTTTCGGTCGCGGGCGTTGCCTCGCTGGAGGCTGCCGGTAAGAAGCCGGGCGACGTGATGATGATGAGCTCGAACGGCGCGCCGGTCGGCCTCGACCTTATCCGCAAGGGTTGGCTCAACGTCGAAGTCGAACAGCCGCTCTACGCCCAGGCCGCGGCCGTCGCCATGTTCATGGACAAGGTCGTCAACAAGCAGGAGATCAAGCCCGGCGAATATGACGTGCTCGGCCTGAAGTCGGTGGTGACCAAGGAAGCCTGGGGCCCGAACATCAAGATCCCGGGTGCGGCGATCACCAAGGAGAATGTCGACAACCCCGCTTTCTGGGGCAACCTGAAGCCGCCGACGGATACCGTCAAGCCCGTCGAGTAGGCCTTTTTCATCGAGCTCCGGGCCTCCCGGCCCGGAGCCTCGCAGGCCCGCCCCGCGGCAGCCGCATATTCAAATTCGACGCTAACCGGATCGGCCGATGAGCCCACGCACCCGCCACAGTCTCGAGCTTGTGCTCGACAATCTCGTCTGGTTCATGCTGGTCTTTGTGCTGGCCGTGTTCTCGACGCTCATTCCGAACTTCTTCCAGCTCGGCATCTTCGCCAACATCGTCGAGGCTTCGAGCGTGCTGGGCGTCATGTCGATCGGCCTGGCGCTGGTCATCATTGCCGGTCACATGGACCTGTCGGTTGAATCGGTCGCGGCGCTCAGCGCCATGGCGGTCGGCATCATGTTCTGCTCGTCAGGCATCGGCCTCGGCCTGCAGTTGCATCCGGACTGGCTGATGGTGCCGGTCTCGCTCGCCGTAGCCCTGGCGGTCGGAGCCCTTATCGGCGTCATCAACGGTTTCCTCATCGTCAGACTGCGGATGAGCGCCTTCATCATCACGCTTGCCTCCTATATCTGGGTGCGCGGCCTGGTGCTTGTCGTTTCAGGCGGACGCTCGGCGCAGGACCTGGCGCCGGCCATCCGCTGGTTCGGCATCCAGCGGCTCGTCGGGCTGCCGCTCACCGCCTGGATCGCTGTCGGCTGCTTCGTCGTCTTCTCGCTGATTCTCGCCAAGACGCCGTTCGGCCGGCATCTGGTGATGATCGGTGGCAACGAGACCGCGACCTTCCGTGCCGGCATCCGCGTCAACCGCAACCTGATCATCGCCTTCGTGCTTGCCGGCGCCATCGCCGGCCTCGCCGGCTGGCTGCTCGCCATCCGCACCTCCGGCGCCACCGCCAATCTCGGGGTCGGCCTGCTCTTCAACGCCTTCGCCGCCGTGGTCATTGGCGGCGTCAGCCTGAAAGGCGGCGTCGGCACCCTGCCCGGCGTCTATGCCGGCGTGCTACTTCTGTCGGCCATCAACACCGCCATCAACCTCATGGCCCTGCCGGCCAACTTCACCCAGGTCATCCACGGCTTGTTGGTGCTGGCGGCCGTGCTTCTCGACGCTTTCAAGCAAACCATTCGCCAAAGGCTCGCATGACAGGACGGCTCGCATGACCGGACGCATCGAAGGCAAGGTGGCGGTGATCGTCGGGGCCGCGCGTGGCATCGGCAGGGGCATAGCCCAGCGCTTCACCGAGGAAGGCGCCAGCCTTGTGCTGGCCGACAGTGAAGCCGAAGCCGGCAGAGCGAGCGCCGACGAACTTGGTGCCGCCTTCATCCGCACCGATATTTCGAAGATGGCCGACGCCGAAGCGGTGGTGGCATTTGCGCTGCAGCGTCACGGCCGCCTCGACATCATCGTCCAGAACGCCGGCATCTATCCCTGGCAACTGATCGAGAACACCAGCCCGGAAGATTGGGACCGGGTCATGGCGGTCAATCTGCGCGGCAGCTTCAACGCCGCCCGGGCAGCGCTTCCACCGATGAAGGCTCAGGGCAGCGGTCGCATGCTCTTCACCTCTTCCATTACCGGCCCGCAGGTGAGCAGCCCCGGCCACGGCCATTATTCGGCAAGCAAGGCCGGCATCAACGGCTTCATCCGCGCGGCGGCGCTGGAGTTTTCCGGCTATGGCATCACCGTCAACGGCGTCGAGCCTGGCAACATCCTGACCGAAGGCATGAAGCTTCACCGCGATGCCGCCTTCATCAAGAGCATGGAGGACGCCGTGCCGCTCGGACGTCTCGGCACGCCACGCGACGTCGCCAACGCCTTCCTGTTCCTGGCCTCCGACGACGCCAGCTACATCACCGGCACGACGATCGTCGTTGATGGCGGCCAGCTCCTGCCCGAAGGCCAGGATTTCCGCCTGACGCCGCCGTGAGTCTTGATTGTGCCGGGAAACTGGTGGGCGATGACGGGCTCGAACCGCCGACATCTTCGGTGTAAACGAAGCGCTCTACCAACTGAGCTAATCGCCCGCTCCGGGCCGGACCTTTAAGCAGTTAGAGCTCTATTCGCAAGGCCCAATGAACAGCCGGCGCACTCACTATCGGACGGATTGCGCCAATGCCGGCGCACTTGTCAAAAAACCTTCTGCTGATTGCTGTTATGCTCACATGCCGCGCTTGACACCCGCAAACGAACCCCTTATCCAGCGCCCCAACGACGAACACGCCTGACACGTGCTCGTCAGTGCGCGGGTGTAGCTCAGTCGGTTAGAGTGCCGGCCTGTCACGCCGGAGGTCGCGGGTTCGAGCCCCGTCACTCGCGCCATCAAATCAACAACTTAGATGTTGGGGTAGATGGCAATAGTCTGAATGCCAGACCGGCAATTCAGACTTTTAACCCTTTTTGTTCCCTCTGAGAGACCGCCTTCCCTCGCGTCTGGCGTCATCGGCTTACCATCTCGACCTGGACGGGCACGTAGGTCTGTTCGAGCTTCTTCGATTCGGATAGCGAGTTCGCCAGCTTCGCCGACAGCGCGGTGCCCTCGACGCCGCCAGCTACGGCCTTCGTCCAGCATCATCTTCCGGTGTAGGCGGCGCCGCAGCGCGTGCGGGGGCCTTGCAAACTGTGGTGACCGGGTTGTTCAGGACCAGGCCGCCGACAGTGATCAGGCAATCCGCCTGTAAACCAGCCGAGGCCTTGTACCTTAAGGGCATCCGACGCGAGCGAATCCGACATCACCGAACAGCCGGTCAACTTCACGCTGGTGTTACCGGAGAATAGCGCCTTTGAGGCCGACGGATTAAGCGCCAGCACGCAAGCCTTGAGGCATCCGTGATGAGGGCCACAGCTCTTGCCTGTTCTGAAACCTCCCTGGACGAATATCGAAGTGAAAATCCGGTCTAGCTCTGGGCCTGAGGTCGGAGGCGCGTGGACGACGATGGTGCCCGTCCCAAGTCCATTTGAGATCGCGAAAGGTGAAAATGCAGTTGGACAGATGCCGGACCGGCCCCAAGTCGGGCGCCTGTCACGCAGGAACCTTAGCAGAGCGTTATCGTTGGAGTTCGCGGCACATGGTAAGACTGGAACAATTACTTGACGTGCCGCCGTTGGGTCAAACCCGACAGCCCGCCCGATTAGCTCGGGCGGGCTTTGTGGGAACCAAAATCATTTGGTTTGTCATTTCGAAATAGCGCCAATCTTCAAAAGGCGTAACATCGCAAGCGTCGTCCGTACCAAATTGAGGCAAGCGGACGCTTGGATGCGATTGTGACGCTTTCGCCCCGACGAGGGAGGCAGCCATGCTAGCGCATCGGCACGGTGTGGCGAATTCGGAAGAACTGATCGCTCTCACCAAAGCTCTCAACGAATACTGCGAAAAGCACGGGCTACGGAAAGTTAGCGAGCGCGACGAAATCGCCAAACGTATTATGGCTTTATTTATGAAAGGGATCATCAAGCCCGCCGAACTGGCCGATGGTTTGACAACTGGCTCGCGGAAGCCTTGAAGAAAAGGCGTTAAGCGTGTGACGCTGACCTATCGGGCGGCCTGTGCTCCACCTTCCCCCTGAACTGCCTCAAGAAAGGATGGCTGCCGGTGGGCCATAGCTGACGCGGCCTTTTCAGGATTCGCCCCTTGCCTACTTTCCCGTTCTCCGAAGCAGATCCGATTCAATTTCCCGGCCCTCCACCAAAAAGCGCTGACGTCGTCATTATCGGTGGGGGCGTTATCGGCGTGACGACAGCGCTTTTTCTTGCGCGGCGCAACATCTCGGTGACGCTGTTGGAAAAGGGACGCATCGCCGCCGAACAGTCCTCCCGCAATTGGGGATGGATCCGCAAACAGGGACGCGATGCGGACGAACTGCCGATCGTGATCGAGGCGTCCCGTCGTTGGCGGCAGCTGGCTGAGGAATGCGGCGAAGACATCGGCTTGAAGCAGACAGGCGTGACTTACCTGGCAGGCTCCGACCGCGAAATGGCCCGCTTCGAAAAATTCATGAAGATCGCTGCCGTCCATGAGATCGACACGCGCCTGCTGAACGCACGGGAAACCGCCGGTCTCATCAAAGGCATGTCGCGCAGTTTCAAGGGCGCGATGACAACGCCTTCCGACATTCGGGCGGAGCCTTGGCTGGCCGTGCCCGCACTCGCCCGGCTTGCCGCCCGCAAGGGCGTCAAGATTGTGGAGAATTGCGCGGCGCGAGCCCTGGAAATCTCGGCCGGGAGGATCAGCGGTGTGTGGACAGAGGCGGGTCACATCGAGACGTCGAGCGTTCTGCTCGCCGGCGGTGCGTGGTCTTCCCTGTTCCTGAGAAGACATGGCGTTTCCATTCCCCAGCTCAGTGTAAGGTCGACCGTCGCGGCAACCGAGCCGATGCCCGAAGTCCATGCTGGAGCCGCGGCAGGAGAGCATATCGCTTTCAGACGCCGACAGGATGGCGGATACACGCTCGCTGCCGGAGGCAGTCATTTGCTCCACCTTGGCCCGGACGCATTCCGGCATGCTAGGAAATACCTTCCCGCCCTTATGGCCAATCCTTTCGGCTCACGCTATTCGCCGGCTGCGCCGGCGGGCTACCCGGATGGCTGGTCGACGCCGCGTCACTGGGCGCCGGATTCGCAAAGTCCTTTCGAAAGAATGCGGGTGCTAAATCCGGCTCCCGAACGTTCTGGTCTGCGTTCGATCGAGCGCAATTTCAGGCGCCTGTTCCCACAGCTCGACGCGGTGCGCCTAAAGGCAAGCTGGGCTGGCATGATCGACGCGATGCCGGATGTCGTTCCCATTGTGGACAAAGTGCAGGCGATAGCTGGCCTTATCGTCGCAACGGGCATGAGCGGGCACGGCTTCGGTATCAGACCCGGAATCGGCCGCGTCGTCGCCGACATGATCCAGGGAAACCAGATCGGGCACGATCTCACCCGCTTTCGCCTGTCGCGCTTTTCTGACGGAAGCGCCATTCGGCCGGGTCCGGCCCTCTAGAGCAGTCACCGACCGGCCAGCCTGTGAGCAGCAAAATTCTTCAGCTGCGCTTCGGCGCCCCTGTTCACTCGCCCAATATCACACCGGAGGCGACAATCTGCGCGGTTCGGGCGGTGAGCTTCTCGCGCTTTACAAGCGTGGGCTTTTTATAGGGCGTTTTCATCTCACCGTTCCGGGCAACCAGGCTGCCTGTGCTGGTCAAGACGGTGAACGCGCTGGCACTGCTTGCGTTCCGCAGGGCGCGTTGGCGGGTTGGAGGTGAGCCCTCTAGTGTGGGCGCGCTCGCTGCACCGGTGGCGCCGCATTTGCCGATATAAAGTCTGCTCCAGTGCCTTGCGGGCCCCGCTTGTAGATCAGCCGAATGACAAGTCCGGCATATCCAATCTGGAGAATAATCATCGCAAGCATAGCGCAGCCAAGCGCCTTCCAGGCGGAGCCGGTTTGCAGCCCGACCCAGATTGCGACCGTGAACGAACTCGCGAACATGCCCACCAGAAATTGCGGAAAATACATCGCCAGTACCCTCGACCCTTAAAGCGCCCGCCGCTCCATCGCGGAGCGGCGGGCCCCCAAAATACCCCCCGGCTACCGAGGCACAGTCCACCCCGGCATTGCTGACAGTGCAATTGCGATGCCAGACACGGTGGCCCATTACGGGACACCTATGCCGTTGATGCAAGGCGTTGGCGCCGATTAATATTAACCGTGGCTAATATGCAACCCTGGGGGCCGTGAGAGACCAACTTCTGTGAGTTGTGGTCAAGCCGATGGCCGGCTAGCGCCGCTGAAACGCCACGCGAGATTTAGCGGCTTCAACCGCGCGCCAGCAGCGCCTCGACTTCCTGGAGCGTCGGCATGGAAGGCGCGGTGCCCGGCCGGGTCACCGAAATGCCTGCGACGGCACAGGCGAAGCGCACCGACTCCAGCGGCTCGACGCCCTTGGCAAGCGCCGCCGCAAGTCCACCATTGAAGGCGTCGCCCGCCCCCGTGGTTTCGATTACAGGGCCGGCACTGACGGCGCCGACGTGATCGGATCGCTCCCTGGTGTGCAGCAGCGCGCCCTTCTCGCCAAGCGTCACGATCACGGCGCCGACGCCCTTTGCCAGCAGGCTGTCGGCGGCGCGGCGGGCATCGTCGACCGAAGAGACGGCGATGCCGGTCAGCCCCTCGGCCTCGGACTCGTTGGGTGTGACGTAGTCGCAAAGCGCGTAGATGCTGTCCGGCAGGGTGGCGGCCGGCGCCGGGTTAAGAATGGTAGTCACCCCTGCCCCGTGCGCAATTTGCAAGGCTTTCAGCGCCGCGTCGATCGGCTGCTCGAGCTGGGTGACGAAGACGCCCGCCGAGCGGATCAGGTCGGCATGCGCCTCGATGTCAGCGGACGAGATCAGCATCGCAGCACCCGGGCTGACGATGATGGCGTTGTTGCCGCTGCCCTCCTCGACAAAGATATAAGCCGCCCCGGTGTAGCTGTCCGGCGTGTCGATGACCGCGCTCTTGACGCCCGCATCCTTCCACGTCTGCTTGGCCATGTCGGCGAAGGCATCGATGCCGAGCCGGGTCAGGAAGGTGATGTCGGCGCCGAGTTTGCCGGCTGCGACCGCCTGGTTCGAGCCCTTGCCGCCGGGTCCGAGCTTGAACGAATTGCCGAGGATCGTCTCGCCCATGCGCGGCTGGCGGTCGGCGCGATAGGCGGTGTCGGCGACGAAGACACCCAGGATGACGACTGGCTTGCTGGCGGACATCTCCTTACTCCGCATCCGGCGGAATGACGCCCTTGCGGAAGGCAAAGCAGCCATAGAAGCGGCGCTCACCGGTCTGGATGACGCAATACGCCTTCTTGGCCCGCTCGTAGAAGGCGTAGCGCTCGATCGAGATCATCGGCCAGGGTTTGCCCTCGGCCGCGTCGATTTCCTGCTGCACCTCCTTCTGCACCGGCGGGATCTCGTTCGGCTTGCCGACGATCTCCATGCGCGCGGCCGCGTCGTTGACGAAGCTGTCCAGCGGATAGAGCGACAGCACCGCCTTCACCACTTCGGCCGCCGGCGCATCGATGCGCAGCAGCTTGCCGAGCACCGTCTGCTTGGCGACGGAGTCGGATGGGAAATTGGTGTCGGCGATGATCAGGTCGTCGCCGTGCCCCATCGCCCGCAGTGCCTGGAGCACGTCGGCGTTGAGCAGCGGATTGATCCCTTTGAGCATTGGGTTTCCTCGATGTGTGTTTGCGGTCAGAGACGCTTGCCGGTCCCTGCGTCGAAGAGATGGACATGGTCGAGCCGCGGCCTGAGCTTCAGCGTATCGCCAGGCTTGAAGTCGTGACGCTCGCGGAACAGCGCCACCATCTCGCCCTCGCCGAAGCGCACGAACACCAGCGTCTCCGAGCCGGTCGGCTCGACCACCGAAATCGTGGACGCCACACCGTCGGGATGGATCTCCAGATGCTCGGGACGGACGCCATAGACGACGGCCTGGCCGTCCGCCGCGGCGATGCTGGCAGGCATCGGAAAGGCCGAGCCTGCTATGTCGACCTCCGGCCTTTCACCCTTCTTCACCGTGCCCTTCAGCAGGTTCATCGCCGGCGAGCCGATAAAGCCCGCGACGAACAGGTTGGCCGGCCGGTCGAACAGTTGCAGCGGCGCGCCGATCTGCTCGATGCGGCCATCGCGCATCACCACGATCTTGTCGGCCATGGTCATGGCCTCGATCTGGTCGTGTGTGACGTAGATGGTGGTGGTCTTCAGCCGCTGATGCAGTTCCTTGATCTCGGTGCGCATCTGCACGCGCAGCTTGGCATCGAGGTTTGAGAGCGGCTCGTCGAACAGAAACACCTGCGGGTTGCGCACGATCGCGCGGCCCATGGCGACGCGCTGGCGCTGGCCGCCGGAAAGCTGGCGCGGATAGCGCTTGAGATAGGGATTGAGGTCGAGGATGTCGGCCGCACGCTTCACCCGCTCGGCGACGATGGCCGGATCGGTGCCGCGCAGCTTCAGCGCGAAAGCCATGTTCTGCTCCACCGTCTTGTGCGGATAGAGCGCGTAGTTCTGGAACACCATGGCGATGTCGCGCTTGGCCGGCGGCAGGTTGTTGACGATGCGGTCGCCGATCGAAATCGTTCCGCCGGAAACCGTTTCCAGCCCCGCCACCATCCGCAGCAGCGTGGACTTGCCGCAGCCCGAAGGGCCGACCAGGACGACGAATTGACCGTCGGCGATATCGACGCTGACCTCATGTAGAACCTTGACGGTTCCGAAAGCCTTGGCCACATTGGCGATCGCGACTTGAGCCATTGTCTCCCCTATCTTTTTCGGTGAAGCTAGCCATTGCCAACGGCAAGGGCAAGTCGGTATCTTATAGATAAAAAGCCAATCTTGTTGACAAGGTAATCGATTACGCGAATAGTGACGAGTGCCAATCCGAATGCCGGTCCTTGTCCCGAAAATCGGATCTCCAGGCGACGCAGGGTGGGGTCCCACGCTGCCCTATGGTATAGGAGAACCGCAGACGTTTCGACGTCCGAGAGATTGGCAGAATCAATTCACGACTGAAGTTCTGGGAGGAACCTTGAGATGAGAGTCGATCTTTACGAAAAACTGGTGCGCGCCGGGGCGACCCGCCGCGATTTGCTGAAGGGCGCGGCCAGCATGGCGGCGCTCGCAGCGGCGTCCGGCACGGGGCTTGGCGCGCTGACCAGGCCGGCGGCTGCCGCCGACGACCTGCGCGCGAAAATCCTGCAGATACCCGGCGTCGGCAAAGGCCAGCCGACGGACGCCGACTTCCAGAAAGTCGGTGAGCTCTGCCTGGAAGCGACCAAGGCCAACGTCAAGCAAGGCGAGTTCGCCGGTGTCGAGCTCACCTTCATGGGCCTCAACAACCAGAACCTGCACAACGTGCTGTTCCGCGGCTTCCTGAAGCCGTGGGAGGCCTATACCGGCGCCAAGATCAGCTGGATCGACCTCGCCCAGGCCGACTACAACGCCCGTCTGCAGCAGTCGATCGCGACCAAAACCGTCGACTTCGACATCATCGAGATGGGTGCGCCCTTCGAGGGCGACGTCTGCGGCAAGGGCCTCACCTCGGAGATGCCCGACTGGGTCAAGAAGCAGATCGACATGGACGATCTCGTCAACTACCTCAAGCCGCCGGTCGGCACCTGGGACGGCAAGCAGTATCGCGTGACCATCGACGGCGATACGCACAACTTCAACTACCGCACCGACGTATTCTCCGATCCCGATCTCGCCAAGGCCTGGAAGGAGAGCGGCGCGACGACCGAATGGGGCGTGCCCAAGACTTGGCAGGAAGTGCAGGCCGTCACAAAGTTCCTCAAGGGCAAGCAGTTCAAGGGCCAGGACGTCTATGGCTATCTCGACGCGCCCAAGCCCTGGGGCGGCTTCGGTTTCTACTTCCTCGGCAGCCGCGCCTCTGCCTATGCCAAGCACCCCGACGACAAGGCCTGGCTGTTCGACCCGGATACGATGAAGCCGCGCATCAACAACCCGGCTTGGGTGCGGGCCATCCAGGACGTCATCGACGCCCTGCCCTCGGAGCCGCCGGATCAGATCAACGCCGATCCGAACACCACCGGCTTCCAGCAGTTCCTTGCCGGCACGGGCTCGATGATCCCCTGGTGGGGCGATATCGGCTCCAACGTCAAGACCAACGACTCCTCGGTCATCGGCGACGTCACCGGCTTCTCGATCCTGCCGGGCTCGGACGACGTCTACAATTCGAAGACCGGCAAGTGG
Organism: Mesorhizobium sp. WSM3862; assembly: GCF_002294985.1. GTDB lineage: Bacteria > Pseudomonadota > Alphaproteobacteria > Rhizobiales > Rhizobiaceae > Mesorhizobium. Next base: position 430,190 of record NZ_NSGE01000001.1, read on the forward strand.
GACAAGCTGGCCAGCGGCCCGAACTATGCGCCGAACTGCGCCTATCTCGGCTGGGGCGTCTACGTCATGGCCCGCGTCGACAGCGACGAGAAGAAGAAGAAGGCGGCGTGGTCGGCGGCGGCCCATCTCGGCGGCAAGGATCTGTCGCTGTGGTGCGCGGCCTATCCTTCCGGCTTCCAGCCCTACCGCAACTCCCATTTCAACATTCCGGAATGGGTGGCGGCCGGCTATGACGAGGCCTTCATCACCTCCTATCTGAAGTCGGAGGGCGACTCCTACAACCATCCGAACGCCGCGATCGAGCCGCGCATCCCCGGCATCTTCCAGTACTACAGCGCCGCCGAGGACATCCTGGCCAACACCTTCGCCGGCAAGATGAAGGCGCAGGAAGGTGCGGATGCCATCGCCGCCGCCTGGGAGAAGCTGACCGACCAGATCGGCCGCGAGAACCAAATCAAGCTCTACAAAGCCTCGCTCGGCATGTAGGCTGTCCCGTGAGAAGTCGCGGCCCGGCGACCTCGTCGCCGGGCCGCATGTTGACCGGCAATGGCCGGTCATTTGGACTTCCAGCAATTCCAGGAAAAGCGTGAAGCGGTTTTCCTCCGGAATTGCATCAAAGCAAGGTAGAGGCGAGAGGCGTGGCTGAGCAGACTTCAACCGCCAATGCATGGCCGGCTAACTCCGCAGCGATCGATCTGATCCCGCCCGCCCGCAAGCGCCTCGGCTGGGCCCTGATGATCGCCGCGACGCTCGTGCTGCTGGCGACGATCGTGATGCAGATCCTTTACAAGACTGAGGTCGACACGATCGGCTTCTATACCTGGCGTCCGGTGGTCTACGCCTATGTGCTGTGGGGCGTGGCGCTCGGCGCCTGGCAAGTGCTGACGCGCGGCGAGGACGGCCAGCGCGCGCTGTTCCTGCTGCCGGCGCTGCTCTTCACCGTCGCCATGGTGATCTTCCCGACGCTGTTCGGCTTCTATATCGCGCTGACCGACTGGAACCTCAGCTCCTTCGCTGGCCGCAGGTTCAACGGTCTCGACAATTTCTGGCAGATGCTGGCCGACCCCTACTACCGCAACGCGCTCTTCAACATGGTGCTCTATGTGCTGGCGGTGCTGGTCGAATATGTCATCGCCTTCGGACTGGCGTTGCTGCTCAACGCGCAGATCCGCGCCAGGAAATTCTTCCGTGTGGTCTTCCTGCTGCCGCTCATGCTGTCGCCGGTGGCGGTCTCCTGGATGGTCGGCAAGTCGCTGATGGAATACCGGTTCGGACCGGCATCGACGCTGGCGCGCCATCTCGGCTGGGACAATCCCGCCTTCTTCTCCGACCCGATCATCGCGCGCATCTCGATCATGGTGCTCGACGCCTGGACCTTCATTCCGTTCATGATGATCATGCTGCTCGCCGGCCTGCAAGCGATGTCGCGCGAGGTGATCGAGGCGGCGCGCGTCGACGGCGCGACGACATGGCAGACCTTCTGGCAGGTTACCTTCCCGCTGATGCTGCCGGTGTCCGTGACGGCGGTGATCCTGCGCATCATCTTCAAGCTGAAGCTCGCCGACATCATCATTACGGTGACGTCCGGCGGGCCGGGCGGCGCCACCGATTCCGTTTCGAGCTTCATCTACCGCGAATATCGCGACCGTTCGAATGTCGGCTACGGCACCATGCTCGCGATGGTCTATCTGATCATCATCGTCGTGTTCGTCACCTGGCTGCTGAAGCTCGCCAGTCGCTTCGTGCGCAACGTCAACTGAGCGTCCATATGAGCGTCCAGACCACCGAATATACCGTTTCCGATATCCGCTCCCCGGCGGCCTTCCTCGCCAGCCGCGTCTTCATCTATGGCGCCCTGGTGTTCTGGTCCTTCGTCTGCCTGTTCCCGATCTATTGGACGATCACCACTTCGTTCAAGTCGGCGGTCGATGTCACGCAGGGGCACCTCATCCCCTTCGTCGACTTCCAGCCAGACTGGAAGGGCTGGCGCTCACTCGGGCTGTCGCCGGATTCGATCGTCCAGACCTCGACGGTGCGCGACGAGTTCCTGAAACGCTTCATGAACTCGGTCATTACCTCTGTCGGCGCGTCGAGCCTCGCCATCATCATCGGCAGCCTCGCCGCCTATGGCCTGACCCGATACCGCTACAAGTTCGCCTGGTTCAAGAACGAGGACATCTCCTTCTTCTTCCTCTCGCAGCTGATCCTGCCGCCGGTGGTGCTGGCGCTGCCCTTCCTGGTGCTTTACCGCGAAGTGGCCCTGCTCGACACCCGCATCGGCCTTGTGCTCCTCTACACGCTGATGGTGCTGCCGATCGTCATCTGGATCATGCGCGACCAATTCAACTCCATTCCCGTCGAGCTCGAGGAGGCGGCACTCGTCGACGGCCTGTCGATCTGGGGCGCCTTCTTCCGCATTGTCATGCCGATCGCGCTCCCAGGCATGGTCGCCGCCTTCATCCTGGCGATGGTGCTCTGCTGGAACGAATATTTCTTCGCCGCCCTTCTGACGTCGACGGATGCCAAGACCATCCCAGTTATGGTGGCGAGCCAGACCGGCTCGCAAGGTATCAACTGGTGGTCGATGGCAGCCCTGGCGACAGCAGCCATCACGCCGCTGGCGATCATCGGCATCGCGCTCGAACGCTATCTGATCATGGGCATGACGGCCGGTTCGGTGAAATAGCCGCCTTCCCCTTCTTGTGGGAGAAGCGAGCTAGGCCCGCAATATCGCCCGCAAATGCTCAAGGATCATCGCCACACCCTTCCGGCCCAGCTCGGCCGAGGCATCCGATGCGCCTTTTGTGTACCAGCCGGTATTGTCCGCGAAATGACCGGCATCCACCGCTTCGGGACGTAGCGCCAGCATCAGCGATGTCTCGCCGATCCCGGCATGGTCGAATGGATATTTGCCGGTCATTGCGGCCGGCATCAGCGGGTGCACCTGCACCCAGTTGAAGACGTTCTCGCCCTGGGCATGGCCGGCATAGTAGTCGACCATCTTCTCCGAGCCCCACCAGCCCTCGCCGCGTTCCTTCTCCAGGAAGCGGAAAATCGCCTGCCGGCCGGCGGTCTTGAAGGCGAGATCGGTCGGCATGCCGGCGACGAAATTCTCGGTCTGGTGATGGATGATGGCGTGAATGTTGCGGAAGCCGATGCGCAGCAGGCCATAGAACAATTCCTCCGCAAAGGGCGCCAGCACCGGACCGCCGACCTGCACCGAGCCGCTGCCTTCCGGCGGCGCCACGGCATAACTCGCCGCGCCATAATAGAAGGGCGGCAGGATGACGATGTCCCGCTCCTTCTCGATAAGCTCGAGCGTCTTGATGACGGCCAGCGTGTCCATGCCGACCGCCATGTGCTCGCCATGGTATTCGAGCACGCCGAGCGGCAGCGCGACCGGCCAGTTCTCCTCGATCGCGTTGCGGATCTGGTGCGGCAGCATCAGTTCGTAGCGCATGTCCCTACTCCATGTTGGTGTGCCGGGTGCGCATCGTCTCCGGCGTTGCGCCGGTGAGCGCCTTGAGTTTCAGCACCATCACCTCAAACACCAGGAAAAGCGCTCCCTCGAACAGCGAGCCCATGGGCAGCACCGAGCTTCTGGCGCCTTGGTCGCTCGCCATGGTCTGGGCCGGAACGAGCAGCGTGAAGTCCGCAAGCTTTGCCGCGCTGCCCGCCGGTTCGGCCGTGAGCAACACCACCTTGGCGCCGGCCTCCCGGGCCACGCGCATCAAGGTGAGAACGGTGGCGGTCTCGCCCGGTCCGGAACTTGCCAGGAAGACATCGCCCTGGCCGAGGGGCGGCGTGGTCATATCGCCGACCACCGAAACCGGCAGGCCGAGATGGAAGAGCCGCATAGCGAAGCCCTTGACCTGCAGCGCTTCGCGGCCGCAGCCATAGACGACGATCTTGCCAGCGCCGGCGAGCATTGCGCAGGCGGCGTCAACCCGACCGTCATCGATGCGCCCCAACACGGCGCCGAGCTCGCCCAGCGCTGTCGCAAACAACTCCGATCCGGCTTGCGTCATGGCTGCTCATCCTGTCTGCCGATGCCTTGATAGGCATGCGGCTTTGCGATCGCGTTCGGCGCGAAACACTTGTTTTCGTTCATGCTATCACCGCGAAAATTCGTGTCCAACGAGCCTCGGCGCTTTTGCTGTGCCACCGGCGTGCTAGTGTCATGTCAGACAAATCAATCCAGGACATCTTGCGGATATGAAGACACGGCATTTCGACCGCATCGGCAATGGCGGCATCACCTTCACCGAGCTTGGTTTCGGCACCGCGCCGCTCGGCAATCTCTACCGCGCTGTCTCGGACGAGGATGCCAATGCCACGCTGGAGGCGGCCTGGAAGACCGGCTGCCGCTATTTCGATACCGCTCCGCTCTATGGCCTCGGCCTTTCCGAAACCCGGCTCAACCCCTTCCTGCGCGGCAAGAAACGCGACGACTATGTGCTGTCGAGCAAGGTCGGCCGCCTCATGCGCGTCTCTGCGCCCGACCAGCGAACCGGCATCGGCAAGTTCTTCGACACGCCCTCGCGCCGGGAAGTCTACGACTACAGTTACGACGGCGTGATGCGTTCCTTCGAGGCCTCGCTGGAGCGGCTCGGCGTCGACCGCATCGACATCCTTTATGTGCACGATGTCGACATCTTCACCCATGGCAGCAAGGAGGCTTCCGACCGGCGCATCGAGGAGTTCATATCTTCGGGCTATTACGCGCTGCTCGCGCTGCGTGACCAGGGCGTGATCAAGGCCTTCGGAGGCGGTATCAACGAGTGGCAGGTTTGCCAGACGCTCGCCGAGCGCGGCGATTTCGACCTCTTTCTGCTCGCCGGCCGCTACACGCTGCTCGAGCAGGATGCGCTTGCGAGCTTCCTGCCGCTCTGCGAGCAGCGCGGCATCGGCATCGTTCTTGGCGGGCCCTACAATTCCGGCATCCTGGCGACAGGGCCGAAGCCCGGCGCCTTCTACAACTACACAGAGGCGCCAAAAGACGTGCTCGATCGCGTGGCACGCATCGAGGCGGTCTGCAAGCGCCATGGCGTGCGGCTGATCGAGGCCGCGTTGCAGTTCCCGCTGCGGCACCCTTCCGTCATGTCGGTAATACCCGGCGGCCAACGCCCGGCCGAGGTCGAAAGCAACCGTGCACTGCTCGACGTGAAGATCCCGGCAGCCTTGTGGGCGGATCTCAAGCAAGAAGGCCTGATGCGCGCCGACGCGCCTACCGGCTGATACCACACATGTGGCCCTGGCGCGGGTCACAAAAAGGAAGAGCCGGGCAAGCCCGGCTCATCTGATCTTAAAAACAAAAGGTCTTAGTTGACCGCGTCCTTGAGGCCCTTGCCGGCCGAGAACTTCGGCACGGTGCGCGCCGGAATCTTCACTTCCGCGCCGGTCTGCGGGTTGCGGCCGGTCGAAGCAGCACGTTTTGACACGGTGAAATTTCCGAAGCCGACAAGCCGGACATCGCCGCCCTTCTTCAGTTCGCCAGTGATCACAGAGAACACCGCATCGACGGCGGACTGCGCATCAGCCTTCGAAATGCTTGCGGAGTCGGCGACGGCGGACACCAGTTCGTTCTTGTTCATAAAAATTCCCTTCCATGAGAAAACCGGAACTACGACTCATCCGGCAGGAAACGGACTTTAGAAAGAAGCGTTCCGGAACCCAAGCCGAAAACCGCAGAATTCCGGGCTTTTTTCCACTTTTTCGGAGATTTTTCACATGAAAAAGCCGGGCTGAAAGCCCGGCTCTCTCTTTGTGCATTGCAACCTTAGAAGAAACTAATGCGCAAGCGACTTGCCGGCGTCGTCGCCGGCGTCCGCGCCGGCCGGCGGATTGACCGGCTCGACCCATTCGATCGGCTCCGGCATCCTGACCAGCGCGTGCCTCAGCACCTCGCCGACCCGCGACACCGGAATGATCTCCATGTTGTTCTTCACATTGTCCGGGATCTCCGCCAGGTCCTTGGCATTGTCTTCCGGGATCAGCACCTTCTTGATGCCGCCGCGCAGCGCGGCAAGCAGCTTCTCCTTCAGGCCGCCGATCGGCAGCACCCTGCCCCGCAGCGTCACCTCGCCGGTCATTGCCACATCGGCGCGGACCGGAATACCCGTGAGCACGGACACGATCGCCGTCACCATCGCCACACCCGCCGACGGGCCGTCCTTGGGGGTCGCGCCCTCCGGCACGTGGACGTGGATGTCGCGCTTGTCGAACAGCGGCGGCTCGATGCCGAAATCGATGGCCCGCGAGCGGACGTAAGAGGCCGCTGCAGAGATCGATTCCTTCATCACGTCGCGCAGGTTGCCGGTCACCGTCATGCGTCCCTTGCCGGGCATCATGACGCCCTCGACCGTCAGCAGCTCGCCGCCGACTTCCGTCCAGGCAAGACCCGTGACGACGCCGACCTGATCGTCGGCCTCGACCTGACCGAAGCGGAAGCGCGGCACGCCGAGATAATCGGCGAGGTTGTCGGCCGTGATCTTCACCGTCTTCTTCTTCGTCTTCAGGATCTCGGTCACCGCCTTGCGCCCGAGCTTCATCAGCTCGCGCTCGAGGCTTCTGACGCCCGCTTCACGGGTGTAGGTCTGGATGATGCCGCGGATCGCGTCCTCGCCGACCGAGAACTCGTTCGGCTGCAGCGCGTGATCGCGGATCACCTTCGGCATCAGGTGCCGCTTGGCGATCTCGATCTTCTCGTCCTCGGTGTAGCCGGCGATGCGGATGATCTCCATGCGGTCCATCAGGGGCGCAGGGATGTTCAGCGTGTTCGCCGTCGTCACGAACATCACGCTCGACAGGTCGTATTCGACTTCGAGGTAATGGTCCATGAACGTCGAGTTCTGCTCCGGATCGAGCACCTCGAGCAGGGCTGACGACGGATCGCCGCGGAAGTCCTGGCCCATCTTGTCGATTTCGTCGAGCAGGAAGAGGGGGTTGGACTTCTTGGCCTTCTTCATCGACTGGATGACCTTGCCGGGCATCGAGCCGATATAGGTCCGCCTGTGACCGCGGATCTCGGCCTCGTCGCGCACGCCGCCGAGCGCCATTCGGATGAACTCACGCCCCGTGGCCTTGGCAATCGACTTGCCGAGCGAGGTTTTGCCGACGCCGGGCGGGCCGACGAGGCACAGGATCGGACCCTTGATCTTCTTCTGACGGCTCTGCACGGCGAGATACTCGACGATGCGCTCCTTGACCTTGTCGAGGCCGAAGTGATCGGCGTCGAGCACGTCCTGGGCGTAGCCGAGATCCTGCTTGACCTTGGAGTTCTTGCCCCACGGGATCGACAGCAGCCAGTCGAGATAATTGCGCACGACCGTCGATTCAGCCGACATCGGCGACATCGACCGCAGCTTCTTCAATTCGGCTTCCGCCTTCTCGCGGGCTTCCTTGGAGAGCTTGGTCTTCTTGATGCGCGCCTCGATCTCGGCAGCCTCGTCGCGGCCGTCCTCGCCCTCGCCGAGCTCCTTCTGGATCGCCTTCATCTGCTCGTTGAGGTAGTACTCGCGCTGCGTCTTCTCCATCTGGCGCTTGACTCTGCTGCGGATGCGCTTCTCCACCTGCAGCACGGAAATCTCGGCCTCCATGAAGCCCATCGCCTTCTCGAGACGCTCCTTGACGGAGAGCGTGGCGAGCATCTCCTGCTTCTCGGGGATCTTGATGGCCAGGTGCGAGGCAACCGTGTCGGCGAGCTTGGAATAGTCGTCGATCTGACTGGCGGCACCTACCACTTCGGGCGAAATCTTCTTGTTCAGCTTGACGTAGTTTTCGAAGTCGGTGACGACCGAGCGGGCCAGCGCCTCGATTTCGACCTCTTCCTCCTCCGGCTCGACCAACGCGGTGGCGCGGGCCTCGTGGAAGTCGGCACGATCGGTGAACGAGACGATCTTGGCGCGCGAGGCGCCCTCGACCAGCACCTTCACGGTGCCATCGGGAAGCTTCAGGAGCTGCAGCACATTGGCGAGCGTGCCGATGTCGAAAATCGCATCGGGCTCAGGATCATCGTCGGCTGCGTTCATCTGGGTGGCAAGCAGGATCTGCTTTTCCTGACCCATCACTTCTTCCAGCGCCTTGATCGACTTTTCACGCCCGACAAAGAGCGGGACGATCATGTGCGGGAACACGACGATGTCGCGCAGTGGGAGGACTGCAAACACGCCGTCGCCGGAAGCCCTGGATATTTTGGCCATTGTCCAACCTTTCATGTCGCGGCCGCTAATTGAGCCAACCGCGAATCTTATATTAACGACCGAGCGTCGTTCCGCCTACCACCGTTTGTGACGGGAATTTTACAGCACAGAATTCGGGCCCTCGGCCTTCCGCTGTTAGGTGGATGCGGGCGGTGCAAAGATCAAGGGTTAGCATGCTTTGATCAGCCACTCCATCACCTACAGGTAAGCCCCTCACAGCAAAACGGCGCCACACGGGCGCCGTTCCATGAAAATTTGCCGGATCAGTGCCATTTCAGGCGCTGACATTGCCCTTCTTTTCCTTCTGCTCGGAATAGATGTAAAGCGGCCGGGCGTTACCCGAGACCACCTCTTCCGAGATCACCACCTCGCGCACGCCTTCCAGCGCCGGAAGCTCGAACATCGTGTCGAGCAGGATCGCTTCCATGATGGAACGCAGGCCGCGCGCGCCGGTCTTGCGCTCGATGGCGCGCTTGGCGATCGCCGACAGCGCGTTCTCGTGGAAGGTGAGATCCACATTCTCCATCTCGAACAGCCGCTGATACTGCTTGACCAGCGCATTTTTCGGTTCCGTCAGGATCTGGATCAGCGCCGGCTCGTCGAGGTCCTCGAGCGTCGCCAGAACCGGCAGACGGCCGACGAATTCCGGGATCAGGCCGAATTTCAAAAGATCCTCGGGCTCGACCTGGCGGAACAGGTCGCCGGTGCGGCGATCCTCGGGCGACGCCACGGTTGCGCCGAAGCCGATCGAGGTCTTGCGGCCGCGATCCGAGATGATCTTGTCCAGTCCGGCAAAGGCGCCGCCGCAGATGAACAGGATGTTGGCGGTGTCGACCTGCAGGAATTCCTGCTGCGGGTGCTTGCGGCCGCCCTGCGGCGGCACGGAAGCAACCGTGCCTTCCATGATCTTCAACAGCGCCTGCTGCACGCCCTCGCCCGAGACGTCGCGGGTGATCGACGGGTTGTCCGACTTGCGCGAGATCTTGTCGATCTCATCGATATAGACGATGCCGCGCTGGGCACGTTCGACATTGTAGTCGGCCGACTGCAAGAGCTTCAGGATGATGTTTTCGACGTCCTCGCCGACGTAACCGGCTTCGGTCAGCGTCGTGGCGTCGGCCATGGTGAACGGCACGTCGATGATGCGGGCGAGCGTCTGGGCGAGCAGCGTCTTGCCGCAGCCGGTCGGCCCGATCAGCAGGATGTTCGACTTTGCCAATTCGACGTCGTTGTTCTTGCCGGCATGCGCGAGGCGCTTGTAGTGGTTGTGGACGGCCACCGACAGCACCCGCTTGGCGTAGGGCTGGCCGATAACATAGTCGTCGAGAACCTTGAGGATCTCTTGCGGGGTCGGCACGCCCTCGCGCGACTTCACCATCGAGGTCTTGTTCTCCTCGCGGATGATGTCCATGCAGAGTTCGACGCACTCGTCGCAGATGAAGACGGTCGGACCGGCGATCAGCTTGCGCACTTCGTGCTGGCTTTTGCCGCAAAACGAGCAATAGAGCGTGTTCTTTGAATCGCCGCCGTTGTTGCTAACTTTGCTCATTTTTCTGTCCTTTCACCGCCTGCCAGCCGATGGTCTGGCCGCATTGGCGTCTCACCAATCTATCGCAGGAATCCGCCGGCGCCAGTGCCCCGGCTCACACAGCGCATTCCGTCCGAAACACAATCAGAAAACGCGACAATGATTCGCAGCAACCCCATGCAAAGCTAAGCCGTCGAAAATCAACATAGCCTTAACGTAGGCAATCCCGAACCTTGAGGGAACAGGCAATTGTGGCCGAAATGCCGCAAGCCGCGCCAAAAGCGCGTTATCCCGCCATTCAGCCCCCAATCAGAGCCTATGCGGCCGGGGTTTCGCCAAGTTCGCGCGTCGTGATGACCTTGTCGATCAGACCAAACTCCTTGGCCTCGTCGGCGGTCATGAAATGGTCGCGGTCGAGCGTCCGCTCGATCTCGTCATAGCTCTTGCCGGTGTGCTTGACATAGACCTCGTTCAAGCGGCGCTTCAGCTTGATGATGTCCTGCGCATGACGTTCGATGTCCGACGCCTGGCCCTGGAAGCCACCGGACGGCTGATGGACCATGACACGGGCGTTCGGCGTGGCAAACCGCATATCCTTGTGGCCGGCGCAAAGCAGCAACGAGCCCATCGAGGCTGCCTGGCCGATGCAGAGCGTCGATACCGCCGGCTTGATGAACTGCATGGTGTCGTAGATCGCCATGCCCGATGTCACCACACCGCCCGGCGAGTTGATGTACAGGTTGATTTCCTTCTTGGGGTTCTCCGCCTCGAGGAACAAAAGCTGTGCACAAACCAGCGTCGCCATCCCGTCCTCGACCGGGCCGGTGATGAAGATGATGCGTTCCTTCAACAGGCGGGAGAAGATGTCGTAGGCACGCTCGCCGCGATTGGTCTGCTCGACCACCATCGGAACGAGGTTCATGTAGGTTTCGACGGGGTTCTTCATGGACTACCCTTGTTGGATGGATTCCGGCGCCGTAGACCTGAGCAATCGGGCGGAATCGGTTCTGGAACGTTGAATCCTAAATAGGATGCCGGCTCACCCTAGCGCAAGGCCGCCCCTCCTAGCCATCTGGTTAAGTCGAAGCAAGCGGCTCGGCCCAAGGAAATGCTGCAGGTTGCGCCGGAGATGGCCCTTTGCCCGAAATGCCAGGGCGCTACCCGGCCGCCACGGTAGCAGTTTCTTAACCGCGCTGCTTAACGACAAGCCGTGAAATCCCCGTCCATGGCGGACCTTCCGATACGCTCCCGCGTTGAAGCGGCGTCCTTTTTTCAACGGGTGAACGTCATGTTTAGCCAGAGTTCCTTTTGCACGAGTTCCTTTTGCAAGAGCTCCCTTCGCAAGGGTGCCGCATCGCTCGCCTCGACCAGCCTCGCAATGCTTACCGCCGTGTCGCAGGCCGCGGCCGGCGGCCGCACGCTCGAATGCTACGAGCCGGTGCATCGGCCGGCGATCTACGACACGGTCTATGAAGACGTGATGGTGAGCCCCGGCGGCCAGCTCGTCCACTATGACCCGCCGATCTACGGCACGACCGAGAGCATCGAACAGATCGCCACGCCTCGCATCGGCTATGAAGTCGTACCGGCCGTGACGCGCACCGTCTATCACACGGTCAAGGTGGATGACGGCGGCTATGCCTGGGAATGGCGGGTCATCCACGGCCGCAAGGTGCTGTGCAAGGTGTGGCGTAAGGCGCGCTACGCGCGGGTTGCCACAACGGTCATCGTCGAGCCGGAGCGCGTCCGGCGCGTCGTCCTTCCGGCCGAATACGAAGGCGTCGCCCGCGAGGTGCTGGTGCGGCCAGGAGAGCGGCGCATCACCGAAATCGCGCCCTCATACCGGAGGGTAGCGCGGCGAATGGTGGTGCGGGAAGGCTCGACCGACTGGCGGCGGGTGCATATCCCGCGGCACTGCGTGGACTAGCCGGAAAATCACGCAGGGGTGTTTCCGACCGAGGCGGCATGGCGAGCCCGGCCGGAAAGCCGGCTTAGGCCAGGTCGACGTCGAGGATCGCCATCGAGAAATTATAGTCGCCGTCGTCCTCGTCCTTGAAGACGATGCCGAGGAATTCGTCACCGACATAGACCTCGGCAGAGTCTTCCTTGCGCGGGCGCGCCTTCACCTGCAGCTTGGGATTCTGGAAGACGCGCTTGAAGTAGGCGTCCAGCTTTCTGATTTCGTCTGGCTTCAAAAGTCTTCTCCGAATGCGGCTGTTCGTTGGAACGCGCTTCTGACACGCCGACGATGGCGATGTAAAGGCAAGCCGGCAGCATTACAACCGAGCCTTGAGTGGCGACCGGACTCCGGCCACTGGCGATGACCGCAGAATCAGATGTCGAAGCTGACGACGTGGTCCATCGTCTGCGAGGGCAGGAGCTGGTCCATCTGTCGCGAGGGCTGGTCGCAGCCGGTCTCTCCGACGACCCGCGCCGGCACGCCGGCGACCGTCTTGTTATGCGGCACGGGCGACAGCACCACCGAACCGGCCGCGATCTTCGAGCAATGGCCGATCTCTATGTTGCCGAGTATCTTGGCGCCGGCGCCGATCAGCACGCCGCGGCGGATCTTCGGATGGCGGTCGCCGCTGGCCTTGCCGGTGCCGCCCAGCGTCACGCCGTGCAGGATCGAGACATCGTCCTCGATGACGGCGGTCTGGCCGACCACCAGGCCTGTGGCGTGATCGAGAAAAATGCCCTTGCCGATACGGGCGGCCGGGTTGATATCGGTCTGGAACACCGAGGACGAGCGGCTCTGCAGGTAGAGCGCGAAGTCCCTGCGGCCCTGGTTCCACAGCCAATGCGCCAAACGGTGCGTCTGGATGGCATGAAAGCCCTTGAAATAAAGCACGGGCATGACGAAGCGGTCGCAGGCAGGGTCGCGATCGTAATAGGCTTGGATGTCGACGCGGACCGTCGTGCTCCACTCCGGATCGTCGGCAAGCATGGCCTTGAAGGTCTGCCGGATGAGGTCGGAGCCGATATCCTGATGCGCCAGGCGCTCGGCCAGGCGGTGAATGACCGCTTCTTCCAGGCTCTCCTGGTTGAGGATGGTGGAATAGAGGAAAGCAGCCAGCAACGGATCGCGGTTTACCGCTTCCATCGCCTCATCCCTGATCGCGCGCCAGATCGGGTCGACCGGCTGCACCATGCTGGGGCGGGCTATCGTAACGCTGTTCATCGGCGGTCTCCGGCCTGCTCATTCATCCGGCGGCACATATAGGCCAGATCATAACACGGTTGAACTCAATTTTCCTTAGTGCTTTGTCAAATGAACTTGGTTCACCAAGATTCAAGCGGCGATGGAAAACGAACCCTTGATCGACGATGCGCTGAAAAACGAGCTTGCCGCGCTCTATCAGAGCGCGGATCGCCACTACCACGGCTTGCATCACATCGAAGCGATGCTGGCGTTGGCGGCAGAACACCGGCACCTTCTTGATGATCCAGAAGCAGTCGAAGCGGCGATCTGGTTCCATGACGCGGTCTATGACAGCCGCGCCAAGGACAACGAGGCAAAGAGCGCCGTGCTGGCAGAAAGGAAACTCTCCGGCCGCACCGACCCGGCCCGGCTTGCCCGGATTCTGGCCATGATCAGCGCCACCGCCACGCACCAGTTGCCGCCGCTCGAAGATGAGGGTGCCGCGAGTGATGCCGCCCTTTTCCTCGACATGGACCTCGCGATCCTCGGTGCCGACCCGAACCGCTTCGACGCCTACGAGAAGGCGGTCCGGCGCGAATATGGCTGGGTCGAGGAACCGATCTGGCGCGCCGGCCGCGCGGCTGTCCTGACGAGCTTCCTGGCCCGTCCGCATATTTTCAACACACAATGGTTTCGCGATCGGTTCGAGGCTCGGGCCAGGGAAAATCTGGTCCGATCGCTGCAGGTCCTGCAAGACCAGTCTCAACAGACCTGATCGCCACGCGGAACGTGAACGCCTCTGGGATGACCGAAACCATGGAAAACAACTTCTTCCAACCCGTCGACGCCGCCCAGGTGCCGCGATTTGCCGGGCTTTCCACCTTCATGCGGCTGCCGGCGGTGCCGAACGCGAAGGGGCTCGATATTGCCCTTGTCGGGATTCCTTGGGATGGCGGCACGACCAATCGGGCCGGCGCCCGCCACGGTCCACGCGAAATCAGGAACCAGTCGAGCCTGATGCGCCGCGTCCACCACGTGTCGGGAACCGAGCCGTTCAGCATTGCCAATGTCGCCGATGTGGGAGATCTCTCGGTCAATCCGATCAACTTGCTCGACGGATTGAAGCGCATCGAGGACGGCATTGCCGCCATCGTTGCTGACGGCGCTCTTCCTTTGGCCGCCGGCGGCGATCATCTGACGACCTTGCCGGTGCTGCGCGCCATCGCCCGCAAGGAACCCGTCGGCATGATCCACTTCGACGCGCATTCCGACACGAACGACCGCTACTTCGGCGAGAATCCCTATACACACGGGACGCCCTTTCGCCGCGCGATCGAGGAAGGGCTGCTCGACCCGAAGCGGGTTATTCAGATCGGAATTCGAGGCTCGATCTATGAGCCGGGCGAACACGACTGGGCGACCGCTCAGGGCGTGCGCATCGTATATATGGAAGAGTTCGTCAAACGCGGCACCGCTTCCGTCATGCAGGAAGCACGCGATCTTGTCGGCGACAGCCTCACTTACGTGACCTTCGACATCGATTGCATCGATCCGTCGATGGCCCCTGGCACCGGCACGCCGGAGCTCGGCGGCTTCACCACCCGCGAGGTGCAGGAGCTGGTTCGATTGCTCGACGGATTGAATTTCGCCGGAGCCGATGTCGTCGAGGTCGCGCCTCCTTTTGATATTGGCGGCATGACGGCGCTTGCGGGAGCGACCATGATGTTCGAGCTGCTTTGCGTCATGGCGAAATCCATCGCCGACAGGAGAACGCGCGGCTAAAGCATTCTCCCCGACGTGCTTTCAGTTTCGGGACGAGGACATCGCGTAGGTCAAAAGCAGGTCGCGTTTTGCGCAACCCGCTTTAGACGCGTCGTCGCCCGTAGCGGACGGTATGGGTCAGAGCGGATTTTCGGCGTAGAACTCCAGCACGCGCTGCTTGAAGCTCTTGTCGCCGACGGCGAGCATGTGGTCGCGGCCCTCGATGCGAAAAGCCTCTGCGTGGGGCATCAGCGCGGCAAGCTCGTCAGGCGAGCCGGCGATGTCGTCCTTGGTCCCGACGGCAATCAGGGTCGGCTGGGCGATCCGCGCGACATCGTCCTCGCTCATTGACGCGCGTGAGCCGACGATGCAGACGGCCAGCGCCCGGCGGTCGCTGCGCGTCTGGTCGGCGAAGGCGCGAAACGAGCGGCCGCGCGCATGGCTGATCGTACCGGCATCCTCGGCCAGAAGCGCATCGGCGATTGGATCCCAGTCGCCGACGCCGTCGACAAGACCGATGCCGAGGCCGCCGAACACCAGCGTCGCCACCTTGTCCGGATTGGACAACGCCATGAAGGCGGATACCCGCGCGCCCATCGAATAGCCCATGACATGGGCGTGCTCGATGCCGAGGTGATCGAGCAGCGCGGCCGCGTCCGCGGCCATCTTAACCGGCGTGTAGTCGGCCTCCTGGTAGCTCTTCGTCGAAGAACCGTGGCCGCGATTGTCGAGGGCGATGGCGCGGTACCCCGCGTCGTTCAGCGTCTTGAACCAGCCCGGCGAGACCCAATTGACGTAGTGGCTGGAGGCGAAGCCGTGGATCATCAGCACCGGATCGCCCTGCCCGGACGCCGGCGGGCGGTCGAGGTAAGCGAGTTCGAAGCCGTCGTGGGAAAAATATTGCATCTGGCGCAGCCGCGGTCAGTTGGAGCCGGCGCCCGAGGTCTTATCGATCGCTGGGTGACGCAGGAGATCGCCGTCCTTCAGACCGTCCTTGGCGGCCGTTCCCGCCTTCAGCTCAAGCACAAAGCTTACCGGCTGTCCGGGCGAGATGATCGCCTCCGATTCCGGTTCGCCACGCTTGACGGCCTTGATCCTGCCGTCCTGGCCGATAAAGACCAGGTCGAGCGGCATCGGTGTATTCTTCATCCAGAAATTCACCTCAGCGGGCCGCTCGAACACGAACAGCATGCCGTGATCGTCGGCCATGTCCTTGCGGTACATCAGCCCGGCCTCGCGTTCTTCCGAGCTGTCGGCGATCTCGATTGAGAAGGAATACTTGCCGGAGCCGGTGATCGCGACAAGCCGCGTCGGATCGGCAGGCAGCATCATCGCCTGACCGTCCGCCGAACTCGGTCTCAAGGCGCTGAAAATGGCGGCCAGAGCGATGGCGGCGCAAAGCGCGCCTGCGGTCAGCCAGTTGCGATGAGCCATGTGATACCTCGTCCAGGCCCTGTCCTAGACCATGATCCGAGCGAGTGGAACTGGTTTTTGGACAGGAACGGCCTTGCACCGGGCAGGGCATCCCGATCGCATCGAGAGAGCCCGATGCATGTCGCCCAAAACTGCCAAGCGGTTTTGGCGAACCTGCATCAAGCAAAAAATAAAGTGCGTCGGGCCGCGCTTTAATGCGAGACCGGCAAGGTGCCCATATCGGGGTGTATTTCGGCGGCCATAAGGCCTTTGTCGCCGCGTCCGAAACGGACCAGAACGACCTGGCCGGGCCTCAGCTCGGTAATGCCGTAGCGGCGCAGCGTCTCCATATGGACGAAGATGTCCTCGGTGCCCTCGCCCCGGGTCAGGAAGCCGAAGCCTTTGGTGCGGTTGAACCACTTCACCAGCGCCCGCTCGAGCCCGCTCTCGGCAGTCACGGTGACATGCGTGCGCTGCTCCTGCTCGGCCGGATGCACCGCTGTCGAGGCGTCCATGGAAAGAACCCGGAACGCCTGCAGGCCACGCTCGCCCTGCTTGACGAGACAGACGACGCGCGCGCCTTCCAGCGCGGTCTGAAAGCCATCTCTTCGAAGACATGTCACATGGAGGAGAATATCACCCGAGACGCCGTCGTCCGGAAGAATGAAGCCGTAGCCCTTGGCCACGTCGAACCATTTGATAGCGCCGGCGATTTCGACAAGCCCGGCGGAGTCGCCGCCACTGTCTCGCGTCAAGGCGTCGTCAAGGCTTCCGTCCCGCCTCGTAAAAGAGGCTTTTTCCCCCATAAGAACGCCCCCTTTTCCAACTGCAACCGCTAGTGATTCTTGCCATCAGATTAACACTGCGGCTTCCGGGGTGTGCAAGACCTGACGTGCCTTTTTTCACCGTTGAGCACCGGAAAGCCTCAATTGTTGTTTACCGGCGCGGCCTGAAGCGCAAAGGGGCGGCTGAAATCGATCCCTCCATCGGTTTTGTCGGACGATTGCCCTTTGGCGGAGCGGCTCCTATGGTGCGCCGCAAACGTAACGCCGCGAGGAATCCGATATGCGCTATCTTCACACAATGGTCCGCGTCGCCGACATTGATCAATCGCTCGATTTCTACTGCAACAAGCTCGGCCTCAAGGAAGTGCGTCGCTACGAGAACGAGCAGGGACGCTACACGCTGATCTTCCTCGCCGCACCCGATGACGAGCAAAGCGGCATTGCCGAGAAGGCGCCGCTGGTCGAACTGACCTACAATTGGGATCCGGAGGAGTACAAAGGCGGCCGCAACTTCGGCCACCTTGCCTATGAGGTCGACGACATCTACGCCACCTGCCAGAAGCTGATGGACAATGGCGTGACCATCAACCGGCCGCCGCGCGACGGCAACATGGCCTTCATTCGCTCGCCGGACGGCATCTCCATCGAGCTCCTGCAGAAAGGCCCGGCCAAGGCAAAGGCGGAGCCATGGGCCTCAATGTCGAATACGGGAAGCTGGTAGGCGCCTGCCCTTCCCGGGGATTTGACCGGCCGGTCTATGGCGTTTTGCCGGATCGCGCCTATCTAAGCGCTTGTGGCGCCAGCCAGATCAGGCTGGCGCTTTTCTTGATCCGCCGGGAGAATTTCATGCCGACCAGCCGCGCCGACGTCGCCACTGAAAACGCCAGCCGCTATCTGCAGCAGCTCTGCAAGCACTGGGCGCACAAGTTCCCGGTCGAATTCGACCCGCATCACGGCGCCATCCAGCTCTCGCTCGGCCGCACCGTGATGGATGCAGACGACAAGGCTCTCCACATCGCGGTCGCCGCTGACGACGCCGCCTCGCTCGAGCGGCTGGAAACCGTGGTCGCCGACCACATCAAGCGCTTCGCCTTCCGCGAGGAGCTGACCTTCGACTGGCAGAAGGCTGCCTGAAAGAATTGAGCGTCAGCCGGCGGCCTTGCTAGCCATTTCGAGCAGCGCAAGCACGCTGCGCCAGTTCCGCGCCGTGCCCGGCACCTTGAGCGTTCGCCCAATAAGGTTGGCAAACACCGATTTGCCAAGCCCTTCCGGCGCATGCAGGTAAAGCACGTCGCCTTTGATCTCGAAGCGCTCCGGGCCGGCAGACTTTTCCGCCAGCCGCTTCGCCTCTTCCGCGGTCGGCTCTCGCTCCAGCGCATAGGCATGCAGCTTGGTAGGCTCGCCCGCAACCTCCGGATAGGGATTGTCCTTCACCAGGCGCTCGAACCAGCCGGCATTGCGCACCATGATGCGGGAATTGAACCCCCATTTCTTCTCGAAGGCCGCTTCGAGTGCTTTGGTCAGCGCCGCAGCGTCGCTGTTGTTGGCACGAAACACGACGTTGCCGCTTTGCACGTAGGTCGATACGTCTGTGAAGCCGAGGTCTTCGAAGAACGACCTCAGCTCCGCCATCTTGACGATGCGGTTGCCAGCGACATTGATGCCGGAAAACAGGGCTACGAACACCGTTCCTTTGTCGCCCGTTTTTGGCCCGCTCATATGATGAACCCCGCGAGCGTCTCGTTGTCGGTGATGTCCTGATACTGCACGCCCTCGGCGTCGAAATTGGCCTTCAGCAGATCGAAATTGCGCCGGTCCTTGGTCTCGATGCCGATCAGCACAGAGCCGAAATTGCGCGCCGACTTCTTGAGATACTCGAAGCGCGTGATGTCGTCGTCCGGGCCGAGCATTTCGAGGAAATCGCGCAATGCGCCCGGCCGCTGCGGGAAGCGGATGATGAAGTACTTCTTCAGCCCTTCGAAACGCAGCGCCCGTTCCTTGACGTCCGGCAGGCGCTCGAAATCGAAATTGCCGCCCGAGACGATCGCGACGATGGTCTTGCCCCTCATCTCCTTGCGGGAAAAGTCCTTGAGCGCGTCGATCGCCAATGCGCCGGCTGGCTCCAGCACCACGCCCTCGACATTGAGCATCTCGATCATCGTCGCGCAAAGTCGGTTTTCCGGGACAAGGCGCACCGCGTCAGCGGTGAATTCCTTGAGATGGCGCAGCGGCTCGCGGCCGATTTCAGCCACCGCCGCGCCATCGACGAAGTTGTCGACCTTGGCGAGCCTGACCCGCTTGCCACCGGCGAGACTCTCGCTAAGGCTAGGCGCCCCCGCCGGCTCGCAGAACACGAAGCGCAATTCAGGTTGCCGGTCGGCGAAATAGTGGGTGACGCCGGCAGCCAGGCCGCCTCCGCCCACCGGCAGCATGACGATGTCGGGCATGCGCCCGCCCGGCATCTGGGTTGCGATCTCGTAGGCGACGGTCGCCTGCCCCTCGATGATGTCCTTGTGGTCGAAGGGCGGCACCATATGCGCGCCGGCGGCTTCGGTGAATTCGGAGGCGGCGCGATAGCAATCGTCGAAGAAGTCGCCGACCAGCCTGATCTCGACGAAATCGCCGCCGAAAAGCCGCGTCTTGTCGATCTTCTGCTGCGGCGTCGTCACGGGCATGAACACCACGCCCTTTTTGCCGAAATGGCGGCAGACGAAGGCAAAGCCCTGCGCGTGGTTGCCCGCCGAGGCGCAGACGAACAGCTCGGCATTGTTGCCGGCGGCGAGCGCCTTGCGGAAGAAGTTGAAGGCGCCCCTGATCTTGTAGGAGCGGACCGGCGTCAGGTCCTCGCGCTTCAGGAGGACGCGGGCGCCGGTCTTTTTCGACAGATAGTCGTTCTCCTGCAGCGGCGTTTCCGGAAAGATCCCGCGGATCGCCTCCGCGGCGCCTGCGACGCGGGAAGAAAAACTGTTCATGAGGCAACCGGCTCCGAGACCATGTGGTTCGCAGCCCAAGCCTATTGCATAGTTTGGTTTTCGCGGCCACCGATGCAGCCGCTCGCCGGCCTGCTGCGGCCACTTTGGTTTTCGCGCAACAGTGCCAAGGCGGTTGGCACCCGCCGATCAAATTTCCGCTGGACACGACTTACTTCCGCCGCACTTCCCCTGTCCGGGAGATTTCGCGGAGGCAGATGGCCAATTGCGGCCGGAATGGAAGTTTCGACGTGCATTTGAAGACGATTTGCATCATTGCCCTGGCCTTGCTGGTTGTAGGCTGCGCGGGACGACCGTCACAGGAAATCCTGGGCAGCGTCGTGGTGCCGACGACGGCGACCGAGATCGCCGGCAACCATTCGATCTTCATCGCCACCACCCGCAAGCGCTCAGACGACCCGAACAAGGTTTTCGACGGCGAGCGCTCGGCGACGCTCAATTACGCCCGCGTCAACGTCACCGTCCCGCCGGTTCATGAGACTGGTCAGATCGAGCGCCGCTCGCGCGGGACGTCGAACGATCCGACCAAATATTTCATGGCTTCCGAGGTCGTCGGCTACGACACGCAGCCGAAATTCTCCAGCGCGCTCAATGCCGACATCGACGCCCGCGGCGGCCGCGTCATGGTCTTCGTCCACGGCTACAACACCGGCTTCGACGATGCCGTCTACCGTCTGACCCAGATCGTTCACGATTCCGGATATCCCGGCACGCCGGTGCTTTTTTCATGGGCTTCGGGCGCCAAGACCACCGACTATGTCTATGACAAGGAAAGTGCCGCCGCCGCCCGCGACCAGTTGGAAGTGACGCTGAGAATGCTGGCGCAGACCGGTGCGCGCCGCATCGACATCGTCGCCCATTCGATGGGGACGTGGGTGACGATGGAAACACTGCGACAGCTCGCCATCACCGGTGACCGCGACCTCGGCGGCAAGCTCGGCGATGTTCTCCTGGCCTCGCCCGACATCGACGTCGATGTCTTCAAGAGCCAGATGCGCCGCTACGGCAAGCCCGACAAGCCGTTCATCCTGCTCCTGTCGGACGACGACCGCGCTCTCCGGCTCTCCGGCCTGATTGCCGGTGCACGGCCGCGCGTCGGCGACTACAGGGACGCGGCCGACCTCGCCTCCTACGGCGTCACGGTGGTCGACCTCTCCAAGGTGAAGGGCAACGACAGCTTCAACCACACCAAATTCGCCGACAACCCGATGCTGGTGAAGATGATCGGCCAGCGGCTGCGCCAGGACGACGGCTTTGCCAGCGACCGCGACGTCACCGACCGGATCAGCCAGCTCGCCACTCAATAACCGTGTTCACGCGGTTGCCGCCCTGCACGGACTTTGAACTGGACCAGACCGCTCGCTGGCTTTATCGAAGGAGCCCGAGAGGTTTGCCGCCCTTGGGGGATCCCGGGTGATCGTGCGTTGGAAGATCGTCCTTGGCCTTGCCTTCACGCTCGCCCTGACGGGCTGCGCCGGGCAGAACGCGCATGACCTGCTCAATCGGAAGGCCGTTACCGCGCCTGCATCCGAAATTGCGGCCAAGCACGAGATCTTCGTCGCCACGACCCGGCAGCAGGCGACCAAGGACCCGCGGCAGGTTTTCGACGGCGACCGTTCGCTGACCACCAGCTACGCGCGCGTCGATGTCACGGTTCCAAAGACCCACCAGGTTGGCGCGATCGAGCGCGCCAAGGGTTCGGCCGACAGCATTCCGGCCAGGCAGTTCACCGCAACCGATGTCGTCCACTATGGGAACGCTTCGCAATTCGCGAAGGCGGTCGGCACCGATATTGCCATACGCGGCGACCGCGCCCTGGTCTTCGTGCACGGCTTCAACAACGGCTTCGACGATGGCGTTTACCGCCTGACGCAGATCGCGCACGACACGAATTATCCGGGCACACCGGTGCTGTTCTCGTGGGCGTCGAGCGGCAAGACGACCGGCTACATTTATGACAAGGACAGCTCCACCGCCGCGCGCGACGACCTGGAAGCGACACTGAGGATGCTTGCCAAGTCACGCGCCAAAAGCATTGACATCATTGCCCATTCGATGGGGACCTGGCTGACGATGGAAGCTTTGCGCCAGCTCGCCATCACCGGCGACCGGGATCTCAACGGCAAGCTCGGCTACGTCATCCTCGCCTCGCCTGACATCGACGTGGATGTCTTCAAGAAGCAGATGATCCGCTACGGCAAGCCCGACAAGCCTTTCGCCATCCTTCTCTCGGGCGACGACCGGGCGCTCAAGCTGTCCAGCTTCATTTCCGGCGAAAAGCCGCGCGTCGGCGATTACGACAACGCGGCAGATCTCGCCAACTACGGCGTGACGGTTGTCGATCTGACCCAAACCAAGGGCGGAGACCGGTTGAACCATGCCAAATTCGCCGACAATCCGATCCTGGTGCAGTTGCTGGGCAATCGACTGCGCACGCCTGCCGGTCTTGCCTCCGACGAGCCGGATCCAACGCAGCTCAACAATATCGGTCAGGGTCTCGGCAAGGCGGTCGGCTCGGTCGCCGAGGTGGTCATCACCACGCCGTTCAGGGTGCTGACGATCGCCACCGGCGGCTGAGCACCGGTTAGGGCGTGTCGAGGTTCGGTCAGGCTGACCTCACCCGAACATCGGCACATGCTAGACGAACAGATCGACCTTCTGGAACGACGTCACGTCGACAAGGCCGACATCGGAAATCCTGAGTTCCGGGATGACGACCAGCGCCAGCAGCGAATGCTGCATGTAGGCGTTGTTGAGCGAACAGCCGACCTTGCGCATCGCTTCCGTCAACTGCTCGGCCTTGGCCGCGACGATCTCCGCGCGCTCGTCCGACATCAGCCCTGCGATCGGCATTTCCACGAGCGCTAGTTCCTTGCCCTTGGAGTAAAGCACGACGCCGCCGCCGACCTCGCTCAGCCGGTTGACGGCTAAAGCCATGTCCTCCTTGTTGGTCCCGACGGCGATGATGTGGTGCGCATCATGCGCCACGCTCGAGGCCATCGCGCAGTCTTCCACATAGCCGAAGCCCGACACGAAGGCGTTGGTGACGCCGCCCGTGCCCCTGTGGCGTTCAACCAGGGCGATCTGGCAAATGTCGTTGCGGCGATCCATGGCGACCAGCCCGTCCTCGACGGGCAGGTCGGCCTCGAGCGCTCTGGTCGGCGCCTGGTTTTCGATAACGCCGATCACCCGCGCCCGCACCTCGTTGGCACCCTGGGGCGCGGCGATGTCAAAGTCAGAGGCCTTGAGCCTTTTGCCGAGCTTGACCGTGTTTTTCGCCGTCCCGGGATAATCATAGGCCGGAATGTCGATCTCGAGCTTGCCGGCTTTCGCCAGCCTGACGCCGCGGCCATAGACCTCGTCTATCGTCATCTGGGCAAGATCGGACACGATCAAAAGATCCGCCAGCCGCCCCGGCGCGATCGAACCGACCTCGCGCTCCAGCCTGAAATGCTGGGCGGTGTTGAGCGTCGCCATCTGGATCGCCGTCACCGGCTTCAGGCCCTGGCTGATGGCGTGCCGCACCACCCGATCCATATGACCCTCATGCACCAGCGTGCCGGAATGGCTGTCGTCGGTGCACAGGATGAAGTTGCGCGGGTCGATGCCGCCTTCGGTGACCGCCTTGATCTGCGCAGCGACGTCGTACCAGGCGGACCCCAGCCTAAGCATCGCCTTCATGCCCTGACGCACGCGGGCGATCGCATCCTCGGCGCGCGTGCCCTCATGGTCATCCTCGGCGCCGCCGGCGACATAGCCGTGGAACGGCAACCCGAGATCGCGCGAGGCATAGTGGCCGCCGACGGTTTTCCCGGCCTTCACCGTCTCGGCGATCTCGCCCGACATCACCGGATCGTTGGCGGCGACTCCCGGGAAATTCATCACTTCGCCAAGGCCGATGATATTCTCCCAGGTCATCGCCTCGGCGACGTCTGCAACCGTAAGCTCCGCGCCGGCATGCTCCAGGCCGGGCGCCGAAGGCACGCAGGACGGCATTTGCACATGGACGTTGATCGGCATCGCGACCGCCTCGTCATGCATCAGCCGAACGCCCGGCAGGCCCAGAACATTGGCGATCTCGTGCGGATCGATGAACATCGAGGTGGTGCCGTGCGGGATCACGGCGCGGCAGAATTCCGTCACCGTGACCATGCCGCTTTCGACGTGCATGTGCGCATCGCAGAGGCCGGGCACCAGATAGCGGCCGCCCGCATCGACCACCTTGGTCCCCTGCCCGATCGTATGACCGGCATTCGGGCCGCAATAGGCGAAGCGTCCGGCGGCGACGGCGATGTCGGTGCCCGGAATGATCTCGCCCGAATGGACATTCACCCAGCGTCCGTTGCGGATCACGAGATCGGCAGGCCGGCGCCCCATCGCGACGTCGACCAGTTGCGTCGCCACTTCGGTCCAGGGCTTGGGTTTCGTCGGATTGGTGCCGGTCGCCATGAAGAACTCCTGTTTGCCCGACTGTGCCAAGCTGGCGCGGTTTTGACCAGTTGGCAAAACTGCTTTGTTTTTAAGGCAGGACCGGCTCCCGACAGATCTCCCCTGCGGCAGCAGGGCGAAATCTCGCCTAGACTGGATCTCCGGCTATTCGGGTTGCAGAAGAGATGGCAAAAACGATCCGGTTCGCAATCTTCATGCTGTCGGCATGTTGCGCCGGCCTGGCCTTCTTCACCTTGCATTCATTCTGGGCATGGGCCGCGCCGATCGCCATCTTCATCGCCGGCTCCTCACTAGGCGAATATGCTTTCACACGGCTGGCCAAGTCCGACGAGAAACAGCGTGACCTGGAAGATCGCGTGCGCAACCCGCCGAAGTAAACCACTGTTGCAGGAATACAATTCCGTTTTCGGGCGAATAACGCTAGGTTGCACCGAGAAGTTTTCGAAACCGCCATTTCGGAGCGCTCGATGGGTCGCCTGACACTTGCCAGTGCCGGCTTTTTCGCCCTGCTGTCCGGGCCGGCCTTGGCCGCGGACGCGATCGCCGACCTGCCCATGACTGCGCCGGGCTTCGATTGGACAGGCTATTATGCCGGCCTGCAGGCCGGCTATGGCTGGGGCTCATCTGACATCTCCGGCACCGAAGGCGAGCCGTTCGCCGCTTCTCCCGATGTCGACGGCGGCTTCGTCGGCGGCCATGTCGCCGGCCTCTGGCAGTTCAATCAGGCGGTGATCGGCGCGCGCGCTGAGCTCAACTATGCCTCGATCGACGGTTCGGCCTTGCTCGACCCTGGCAATGCCGTCGGCACCGAGGTCAAATGGCTGGGATCGATCAATGCCGAAGCCGGCTTGGCGGTCGATCGCTGGCTGATCTATGGCGTCGGGGGCGTCGCCTTCGCCGGTATCGAGACCTCGCAAGATGTCGGCGGCAGCGGCTTCGCCAGGACACGCACCGGCACCGGCTGGACGATCGGCGCCGGGGTCGACTATGCGCTGAGCA
Source organism: Mesorhizobium sp. WSM3862 (assembly GCF_002294985.1). Classification (GTDB taxonomy): domain Bacteria; phylum Pseudomonadota; class Alphaproteobacteria; order Rhizobiales; family Rhizobiaceae; genus Mesorhizobium. Next base: position 455,458 of record NZ_NSGE01000001.1, read on the forward strand.
GCAACATCGTCGTCGGCGCCCAATACCGTTACTACGATTTCGGCAAGGAGCATTTCGACGTCCCGGACGACTTCTCCGATCGTGATCAGGACCTGAAGCTCCATACCCTGGGCGTAAACTTCAGCTACAAATTCTGATTTGCGGAGCAGCTACGCGGAAAATCCAACCGCATCCTTCAAGGAAAATCCCGATTGGCGGAACTTCATGCCAAAGGGATTTGTCGAGCATGTCAGCGCGCGTGCTAACCCAGCCGCTCCACAATGGTCCTTGCACAAGGTACGCCTCAACAAACGCCCACGTGGCTGCGCCTCTAAGCGCTGAGGAATCCCATAATGATAATGATGGTAGCGGTGGTTGTCTCACTCGGTTTGGCGATCTTCCTAGTGGAACGCTACGACCTGTTCGACGGGAAGAAGTGGCGGCGCGCATCGGAACCGAAGATCGCTCGAGCCTATATGCTGCTATTTGTGACCGTCGCCCTTGCCGGCGCGGCGGTGTTCTTTCACGAGGCCGTGGTTGCTAAAGTGATAACACCGACCGAACGGCTCCCAGGGTAAGTAGCTAGCGCTTCACTTACCCTAGTGCTAATCGGTGCGCCGCGAGCCACACATGAACTCTGGCAATCGTGTGGGATTTTTCGTGGGAGATCGGTGGTAAAACCCCACCATGTGGGAGTGGGCGTGGCGGAACTGGTATACGCAGCAGACTTAAAATCTGCCGGTGTTTCAAGCACTTACGGGTTCAAATCCCGTCGCCCACACCAACTCGTCAAAGGGACTTAAAATCCCTCGATCTCTGATCGTACGGGTTCGATTCCCGTCGTCCGCACCACCCTTCGCTCCTCGCTTCGGGTGGCAGGCCACTCAACCCTTGATCGGATTGAGCTTCAGGTGCTGGATCAAAATGATGGTCTTGGCGTCGACGATGCGGCCGTCGGCGATGCCGGCCAGCGCCTCGTCGAGCGGCATTTCCAGCACCTCGATGTCTTCGCCCTCTTCCGGAGCTCCGCCGCCGTCGGAGATACGGTCGGCCGGCGAATAGCGCGCGGTAAAGAGCCAGAGCCGTTCGGTCACGCTGCCGGGGCTCATATAGGGCGCGAACAGCCGCTCAACGTTCTTCAAATAATAGCCGAGTTCCTCTTCCGCTTCCTTGCGGATGCAGGTTTCCGGATCGTTTTCGTCGAGCAGACCGGCACAGGCCTCGATCAGCGGCTCGCGATGGCCAGTGACATAGGCCGGATAGCGGAACTGCCGCACCAGCAGCACCGTCGAGCGCTGCGGATCGAAAGGCAGGATCACCGCGCCGTCGCCGCGATCGTAGGTCTGGCGGATCTGCGTCTCCCAGCGCCCATCGCGGCGGCGATAGTCGAGCACCGTCTTCTTGAGCACCGCCCAATCGTCGGACAGGATTTCTTCAGACTGGATGCGGACGCGATCTTCCATGATGGGCTCCATGCTGTCGGCAAGCGTTATCGGCGAACAGGCGCGGGCGCAATCCTGGAAACCGACTGGTCCAGCGTGACTTTCACCGGCTGTTGTCTGGCGCGAAGTGCCGCGGCTGCCTAGATAGCAATATCTCTCCCAGGAGCCGTTTCCATGACATCATCGCTTTTCCAGCCGATCACCCTCGGCGGCCTGACCTTTCCAAACCGTATTGCGGTGGCGCCGATGTGCCAGTATTCGGCCGAGGACGGTTCCGCCAGCGACTGGCATCTGCACCACTGGATGAACCTGGCCATGTCCGGCGCCGGCATGGTGACCGTCGAGATGACCGACGTCGAGCGGCGCGGCCGCATCTCGCATGGCTGCCTTGGCCTCTACTCCGATGACAACGAGGCGGCGGCCAAGCGCACGCTCGATGCGGCCAGGCGCGTCGCCGCGCCCGGCACCAAATTCGGCGTCCAACTCGCCCATGCCGGCCGCAAGGCATCCAACAGGCGGCCTTGGGAAGGCGGCGGCCCCCTGCAAGCGGGCGAGGATCCCTGGCAGACCGTTTCGGCTTCGGCCATCGCCTATGACACAGGGTGGAATATACCGCACGCATTGGACGAGGAAGAGATCCGGCAAGTCATCCAACATTTCGCCGACGCGGCCAAGCGGGCCGAGCGCGCCGGCTTCGACTTCATCGAGCTGCACGCCGCTCACGGCTATCTGATCTTCCAGTTCCTGTCGCCGCTTTCCAACCAGCGCACCGACCGCTGGGGTGGCTCGCTGGAAAACCGCATGCGCTTCGCCGTGGAGATCGCCAGGGCGGTGAAGAAGGCAGCGCCGGGCCTGATGCTGGGGGCCCGCCTTTCGGTGAAGGAATGGGTCGACGGCGGCTTCGAGATCGAGGAGGCAATCGAAGTGGCCAATGCGCTGAAGGCGGAAGGCGTCGCCTATCTGTGCTGTTCCAGCGGCGGCAATTCGCCGTTGCAGAAGCTGCCCAGCGGCCCCGGCTACCAGGTGCATCTGGCCGAGGCTGTGCGCAAGGGCGCCGGCATTCCGACGCGCGCCGTCGGCCTGATCGACGATCCAGAGCAGGCCGAGGCGATCGTGGCCGACGGCCGCGCCGACATGGTGGCTCTGGCTCGCGCCTTCCTTGCCGATCCGCGCTGGGGCTGGCGCGCGGCGGCGACGTTCGGCGAGGAAATCCGTCCGGCGCCGCAGCTGGCGCGCTCGGTCACGACGATGCAGCACTGGATGAAAGCGGCGGGCTGAACGGCTTGCACAGGTGACGATGGGCTGAGACCTTTGGGCGCAGCCTTCCGCCACCATTGCAACCAAATTGGCCGTTTTACGTTGGCGGCCATGACAGACAGCAAGCCATTTGAGAAGCCGGTGGTGGTCGAACTCGGCCATGTCGGCAAATATCGCCAAATAAGCAGCACCCGCGAAGCGGCCGAGTGCCTGATGACCGTGTGGCCGCTCAATCGCGGCCAGCGGCATCGTGATGCTCTCGATACTTGCCTGAAAGCGCTGGAGGGGTATCGTTCGACGGCGGACGCGCGCCGCGCGCTGATCGAGGCAGCCGAGGAATCTGAAGTGCTGGTTCCCGAAGAAAGGCTGTCCGACGGAAAGCTGCATTGAGCAGGCAAAGGGCTTCTCGACCGGAGGATTCCATGGCGAAACTGACCTACAAGATCGTCGAGCATGACGGCGGCTGGGCCTACATGGTCGGCTCGACTTTTTCAGAAACATTTCCCACCCGCCAGGACGCGCTGCGCGCGGCTGAAATTGCTTCGGCCGAGCAGCAGGTCGCCGGCACCACGGATGGCATCCAGTATGAGGATTCCGAGGGTGTCTGGCATGACGAACTGGCCGATGGCCGCGACCGGCCGCAGACCGAAGTCTCAGAATAGTTTCCGTCGCCCGACCTTGCTGCGACCGACGCTGTAAAAGCTTCACGTCGGTCGCTCGCTGGCGAACGGACTACTTGCCGCAATACTGGTCGTTGACGTTCGCGCCGGCATTCGCGTCGGGGCCGGCCGTATCCGAGGCGCATGGGCCGACGGCACCGTTGCCGAAGCTGTTTAGCGCGCCGGCGTCGCGATCGGAATAAATGCTGCCCGTGGTGTAGGGATCAACCGGCACTTGCTCGCTATGGACCGGGCGATCACGATGCCACCACCACCAAGCGTCCGACGATTGTGCCATAGCCGAGGTGCCCATGGCCAGGACAAGCGCCGAGGCTGCAAAAATCTTCGTAGGCATAATTGGTACTCCATCTGGTGATTTGCCGCATTCTTGCTGGCCGGAAAATTCGCCAGCCCGACACGGATTAAAACCGAGGGTTGGAGCCGAAGTTCCCGTTGAAAGTGTAGGTGAGGCGGAATGTCCGACACTTTTGCGTGACGGTTCGTGAATGGACGCGATCCCCCTCGGCCTTTGACCGAACGGGATCCTCACGCTGGGAATGCGCGCGCGGCGATGCGCTCGATGAAGGCCACGACGCGTTCCGGTTCCACGAATTGCGGCATGTGCCCGAGCCCTTGGACGCGTTCGAAATCGAGCTCTCTGATCCTGCCCGGCATCGGTTCGCCATGAGCCGCGATGCCGATCACCCGGTCATCCGCGCCGAACAGAATGCCGGCCGGCATCAGGATCTCGCCATAGCGCTGTTCGAGGCGGCCGAGATCCTCTTCCACCGCCACGATATCGGTGGAGGTCGCCTGGAAATGGGCGGGCCGCAACCCGAGCCAACCACCTCCGGCGATCATGTAGTCCCCCGGCACGGCTTGCGGCGCAAAGATGAACTTCATCGTCGGCTCCGCATATTTCAGGCTGTACGGTATCGCTAAAGTATGGGCCAAGATCCAGCGCTTCAGGCGCGAGGGAACATAGAGCAGGTCGAATTTCTGGCGCACCCTCGCCTCCAGATGCGTCAGCGGCGCGATGAGCGCGATGCCGGAAATCGCCGTCGGATGCTCGATCGCAAGTGCAAGCGCGATGGCGCCGCCCAGCGAATGACCGACGATCAAAGGCCGTTCGAGCCCAAGCTCCTCGATGAAGCGCCGCACCACTTCCGCCTGTTCGGGCAGACGGCCGCTCGCCCCGCCCGCCCGCACCGAGTATCCCGAGCCCGGCCGGTCGAGAGCGATTAGCCGGTAGCCGGCGCCGAAGCGGCCGAACAGCGTGTGCCGGAAATGGTGGAGTTGCGCGCCGAGCCCGTGCAGGAACACGATCGGCCTGCCCTCGCCTGCTTCGACATAGTGGATGCGGCTGCCGCCGATCTCGATGAACTTGCCGCACGCCGGTACCAGCCTCTCGGCCTTGGTCGCGATCCACCATGTTGCGAGCATGAAGCCGAGCACGACGGCGGCGGCCGCAACGAACAGGCCACCGATCAGCCACGGCAAAATCGATATCAGCATCTTGCACCCGAGCCCTATCGCCGCACCTTACTCGCAACCGTGTCTGCCACAAGAGCCCCGCCTCGCGTGCGCATTGCGGCCGGCTGTCCGCCGCGTTATTTCAGGCCACCTGCAGCCGGAGTGAGCCATGCCCGAAATCGTCACCGCCGCCATGCTCGTCATCGGCGACGAGATCCTCTCCGGCAGGACCAAGGACAAGAATATCGGCCATCTCGCCGATATCATGACCGCGATCGGCATCGACCTGAAGGAAGTGCGCATCGTTCCCGACGAGGAGGACGAGATTGTCGCCGCCGCCAACGCGCTGCGCGCCCGCTACACTTATGTCTTCACCACCGGCGGCATCGGCCCCACGCATGACGACATCACCGCCGATTCGATAGCCAAGGCCTTCGGCGTGCCTTGCGAATACGATGCCAGGGCTTACGCCATGTTGGAGGCAAGCTATGCCGAGCGCGGTATCGAATTCACCGAGGCGCGCAAGCGCATGGCGCGCATGCCGCGCGGCGCCGACCACATCGACAATCCGGTGTCGATCGCGCCAGGCTTCCGTATCGGCAACGTTCACGTGATGGCCGGTGTGCCGTCGATCTTCCAGGCGATGCTCGACAATGTCGTGCCGACGCTGAAGACCGGCATCAAGATGCTGTCGGCAACCGTGCACTGCCCGTTCGGCGAAGGCCTGATCGGCGGACCGCTGGCCGACATCCAAAAAGCGCATCCCGACACCATTATCGGCTCCTACCCGAAATATGGCGAGGGCAAATTCTGGACCGAGCTCGTGGTACGTGCCCGCGACGAAGCGGCTCTCGAGGCCGCGCGCCAAGACGTTGCGGCCATGGTGGCGGGCCTGTCGGCCGCGAGCTGACCCCGGAACCAGAAGGCGCGCGCCGACGTTTCTGGCACGGCACTTTCGTTGCGGCCATTGATGCCGGTGGCGATCTTGCGCCGATAAATTTGAGGGATCTGCCATGCGCTTCAAGACGATCGTCGCCATTCTGCAGAACGAACAGGACGCCGAGCGCGTGCTCGATTGCGCCATCCCGCTTGCCGAGCGGTTCGAAAGCCACCTCGTCGGCATCCACGCCGAAGCGCTTCCCGTCCCCTATACGTCGGCAACCGGTTTCCCCGACACCGAATTCCTGCAGGTCTCGGCCGAGATGAACAAGGAGCGCGCCGAGAAGCTGCAGGCGGTCTTTCTCAGGCGCGTCGAGGATTCCGACCTGTCCTTCGAGTGGCGGAGCCTCGAAAGCTTCTCCGGCGACAGCGCGCTGACCGGCATTTCGAGCGTGCGGGCGGCTGACCTGATTATCGCCGCGCAGCGCGACACCGGGGGCGATCCGGGCGCCGATGTCGATACCCTGGTCTACGATGCCGGCCGGCCGGTGCTTGTCGTTCCGCATGCCGGGCCGCTCGTCACCACCTTCAGGCGTGTGCTGCTGGCCTGGAACGGCAGTAAGGAGGCGGCTCGTGCAGCATTCGATGCCCTGCCCTTCATCAGCGAGGCGGACAAGACTGACATTCTCGTCATCGATCCGCCGGAAACGCTCGACGAGGCTCCCGAGGCGGCGGGCGCCGAGATCGCGGCTGCCTTGTCACGCCACGGCGCCAATGTCAGCGTTTCCGTGCAGAAATCGGGGGCAAGCTCGGTCGACGACATCATCCAGGAGAGGATCGCCGAATCCGGCGCCGATCTGCTGGTGCTCGGCGCCTACAGCCACTCCTGGCTGCGACAGCTCCTGTTCGGCGGCGTCACCCGCACCGTGCTGCGCACGGCAAACGTGGCAGCCTTCCTGTCGAGATAAGCCTTTCTCCGCGAAGTGGGAATCGGGTTCGGGGGACAAGGACATGTATCAAACAGGGAACTTGCACCGCGTCGCCTGAACAGCGCGATAGAAGTACACAGCCATCCTTGGCTACCACCTTGCCAAGGCTGGCGCTTTCCGGCTAATTCCGGCTGCATTCCATCGTATCTGCGCGCTGCGGCGCGCGCTTGCGGAGTGCACGAACCATGTCCCTTCCCGAAAAAGCCTTTCCGGTCTCCTGGGACCAGTTCCACCGCGATGCCCGCGCGCTCGCCTGGCGGCTTTCCGGCACCAACAAAGGCCAGTGGAAGGCGATCGTCTGCATCACCCGAGGAGGCCTGGTGCCCGCCGCGATCATTTCGCGCGAGCTTGGCATCCGCGTCATCGAAACGGTCTGCGTCGCCTCCTATCACGACTACACCAGCCAGGGTCAGTTGCAGGTGCTGAAGGAGATCTCGCCTTCGCTTCTTGCCGATGACGGCGCGGGGGTGCTCATCATCGACGACCTCACCGATACCGGCAAGACGGCCGGCATCGTGCGCGCCATGATGCCGAAGGCGCATTTCGCCACCGTCTATGCCAAGCCGAAGGGCAGGCCTCTGGTCGATACATTCGTCACCGAGGTCAGCCAGGACACCTGGATCTACTTCCCGTGGGACATGGGCTTCACCTATCAGAAGCCGATTGCCGACGATCACGCCGGCTGATCGTTGGAAGCCGCTATTTCCGTCCAGCGCCCGCGCAAATCACTGTTTGCTGCATGGAGAAGGCTCTCGGGGAGAAGGCCTCGGGGGCGATGATTTCGCAATTGCCTGGCCCTGTCCGGGTTAACCAACCCGAGTGAAGTTTTTTACTTTTATCGTCCACAATACGTCGTAAGATTCGTTTGATGGCAAATGATTCTAGAGGCTCGGGGCAGCTTCTACGATGTTGACGAGGCCAACGACGCACAACCAGATGGCCGAAAGAGTCCGACGACTCTTCGGCTCAGTGCCTTGCCGCCTGCAGGTTGCAGCCCTGCCTTGGCGTGAGAACGAAAACGGCGTCGAGATCATGCTGATCACCAGCCGCGATACCGGGCGCTGGGTGCTGCCGAAAGGCTGGCCGGAAGCCAGGGAGCCGCTTTGCGTAGCTGCCGCCCGCGAAGCGGGCGAGGAAGCGGGGTTGCACGGCACGGTCTCGCATCTCGAAGCCGGCCGCTATTTCTACGGCAAGGTCCTGGCATCCGGCGAGGAGGTGCCTTGCGAGGTCCTGGTGTTCCCGCTCAAGGTCGACCGCGTCGCGGACCGCTGGAAGGAAAAGCGCGCCCGCACCCGCAGATGGGTCGGCTCCGCCGAGGCCGCCCGCATGGTCAACGAGCCCGATCTTTGCCAGATCATTGCCTATTTCTGCGCCGATCCGCATAGATTCGCCTGAGGCATCGCTCACATAACGCATATGTGACCCGACGAGCATGCCGCGCGTTGCGGTGCGCGAACATCGGTGCTTTGTGTTATTAATGCAGTGCCGATTCGGCTAATGGCGTCGATCGATGACGAACTCCGCGCAACCACTTGAAGAGAACTCCGGCGAACACCGGCGCGAGCATCGCCAGCGCGTGCTCAAGGGCGGGACGATCATCACCGGTATCCAGAATTCCGAGGTCAGTTGCACGTTGCGCAATCAGAATGCCGGTGGCGCCGAGCTGAAAGTCGCACCGGAATCACGCGTTCCCGATCGTTTCCTGCTCTACGTCCCGCTCGATGGCGTGGCTTATCGCGCGGAAGTCCGCTGGCGCCGCAACGACCGCGTGGGCGTCAAGTTCACCGGTACAGAGGCCAAGCCCAAGTTGCACTACGGCTGACGGTCGGCCCGTAAGGCGGGAAGGCACCCGGCCGAAGCCGGATGCCTTTCCTCAGGCGACCAGGCCTTTGGTGAGTTCGAGCGCCTGGCGCTCGAACAGCCGGCGGTAGATACCGCCGTTCAGCCGGATAAGCTCGTCGTGCGAGCCTTCCTCGATGATGCGGCCGCGGTCGAAAACCAGCAGCCGGTCGAGTGCCCGCACGGTCGAAAGCCGGTGTGCGATGACCAATGTCGTGCGCCCGACCATCAGCCGCTCCATCGCCTTCTGGATGAGCACCTCCGATTCGGAATCCAGGCTCGATGTCGCCTCGTCCAGGATCAGGATGCGCGCATCGGCCAGGAAGGCGCGCGCGATCGCCACGCGCTGGCGCTCGCCGCCCGACAGTTTCACGCCGCGCTCGCCGACCAGGGTTCCGTAACCCTTGGGCAGATCGGCGATGAAGTCGTGCGCGCTGGCGAGCTTCGCGGCATGCTCGATCTCGGCCTGCGTTGCGCCCAGCCTGGCATAGGCGATGTTCTCGGCCAGCGACCGGTGAAACAGGATCGGCTCCTGCTGCACGATGGCGATCTGGCTGCGCAACGATGATTGCGCAACCTTCGAGATGTCCTGGCCGTCGATCAGGATCCGGCCCCCGTTCACGTCATAGAGGCGCTGGATCAGCTTGACGAAAGTCGTCTTGCCCGATCCCGAATGCCCGACCAGCCCGACGCGTTCACCCGCGGCGATCTCGACCTCGAAGTCGCGATAGAGCGGCAGCCGGTGATTGCCGTAATGGAACGTCACCTTCTCGAACGCAATGCGGCCGTCGGTGATCCGGATCGGAGCGGCACCGGGCCGGTCCTCGATGCCGAGCGGTTCAGACTGGAAGTCGACCAATTCCTCCATGTCGTTGATCGAGCGCTGCAGGTTGCGGATATGCGTGCCGATATCGCGCAGATAGCCCTGCAGGACAAAGAACGACGTCAGAACGAAGGCGATGTCGCCGGCACTCGCCTCGCCCCACGCCCAAAGCATGAGCGCAAGGCCGATCACGGCCGCCCTCATCAAGAGCAGCATCGTGCCTTGCGCGGTGCCGTTGAACGTGCCGCGCACCCAGGTACGGCCCGTTCGCAGACGCCATTTGGCGACCACGCGGGCAAGCCGCGCTTCCTCGCGCGCCTCGGCGCCAAAACCCTTGACCACGGCATTGCAGCTCACCGCGTCGGCCAGCGCGCCGCCGAGGCGTGTATCCCAGCTGTTGGCGAGGCGTGCCGCCGGCGCGACGTAGCCAAGCGACAGCATGGCGGTGACGGCGATGAACATCACCGAGCCGATCGCGACCACCAACCCCATCATTGGCCAGAACCAGCCGAGCAGCAGCGTCGAGCCCACCAGCATGACGAACGACGGCAGCAGCGCGATCAGGATCGTGTCGTTGAGCAGGTCGAGCGCCCACATGCCACGCGTTATCTTGCGCACCGTCGAGCCGGCGAAGCTGTTGGCGTGCCAGTCCGTCGAGAAGCGCTGGACGCGGTGGAACGCGTCGGCGGCGATGTCCGACATCATCTTCAACGTCAGTTCGACAATCCCCATGAAGGCGGCGTTGCGCAGCACCACAGCCGCCAACGCCAGCGCCATCAGGATGGCGAACGCCGTCATTGCGGCGTGCCACGCAACCTCGTCGGCGCCGGCGCTGCTGGCGACCGCGTCGACCAGCCTGCCGGAATAGAGCGGCGTCAGCACGTCGGCCAGCGTCGAGAGCAGGAATGCGCCCATGATGAGCGACAGGCGCCACGGCTGGCGGCGCCAGTGGCCGAGCGTGAAGCCGAGCACGCTGCGAAAGGCGCTGGCGCGCAGATCTATTCTGAAACGAGCCATGATGTCATCCGGGCGCACAGAGGCCCGGTCCCGCTAAAATCAAATTGGAAAACCCGCGCCGGCGCCCTATGGCGCCCTTGAAACGGGGAGGTTCAGTATGGCTGGTCGCGCGCCCTCGGTGGCGACCGGCAGAGCCAGATGCCTGCCTGCGGCTGGCCTTCCGAACGGAGTTCGGACGGCCGGTGCAGATCTAGGCTTCGCGGCCTCGCATAACGATGTCAAATCCTGCCATACGGTCCTCCCGAAAGGGAATCGCGGAAGCGCTCTTATAGAGGCGGCTCACCATCTCGCCAAGGCAGGGCGGCGCCAGGAGGGCGTCTTGTCCGGCCACTGAGACGATTTTGCAACAATGGTGGGTTGCGCTGCGAACAGCGCCGGTTCAGCGAACAGCTTTGCGTTTCGGCGGACTAGCTGCGATCCCGGAACCGATTGGTGATCGGGTAGCGGCGGTCGCGGCCGAAATTCTTCTTCGTGATCTTCACGCCTGGGGCCGCCTGCCGGCGCTTGTACTCAGCAATGTAGAGCAGATGCTCGACGCGCGTCACCGTCGCCCGGTCGTGGCCGCGCGCGACGATGTCGTCGACGCCCATCTCGTTCTCGACCAGGCATTCGAGAATGTCGTCCAGCACCGGGTAAGGCGGCAGCGAATCCTGGTCGGTCTGGTTTTCGCGCAGCTCCGCCGACGGCGCCTTATCGATGATGTTCTTCGGAATGACCTCGCCCGATGGGCCGAGCGCCCCCGGCGGCACATGCGCGTTGCGCCAGCGCGCCAGCGCATAGACCTGCATCTTGTAGAGGTCCTTGATCGGGTTGAAGCCGCCATTCATGTCGCCATAGAGGGTGGCGTAGCCGACCGACATCTCACTCTTGTTGCCGGTGGTGACGACCATCGAACCGAACTTGTTCGAGATCGCCATCAGGATCGTGCCGCGCGCACGGCTCTGCAGGTTTTCCTCGGTGATACCTTCCTGAGTGCCCTCGAAGAGCTGGGTCAGCGCATGCCGGAAACCTTCGACCGGCTCGGAGATCGGCACGATGTCGTAACGGCAGCCGAGCGCGCGGGCGCAATCCTCGGCGTCCTTCAGCGAGTCCTTCGAGGTATAGCGATAGGGCATCATGACGGTGCGCAGCCGCTCCTCGCCAAGCGCGTCGACCGCCAGTGCAGCGCAGATCGCGGAGTCGATGCCGCCGGAGAGGCCGAGCACCACGTTCTTGAAGCCGTTCTTGTTCACGTAGTCGCGCAGGCCCAGCATGCAGGCCCGGTAGTCGGCCTCCTCCCGCTCCGGAATCTTCGACATTGGGCCTTCGGAACAGACCCAGATGCCATCCCTTCGCTTCCAGGTGGTGACGTCGACCGCTTCCTCGAACTGGCTCATCTGGAAGGCAAGCGTCTCGTCCGCGCCGATGGCGAAGGAGGCGCCGTCGAAGATGAGTTCGTCTTGGCCACCAAGCTGATTGGCGTAGATCATCGGCAATCCGCATTCGATGACCTGACGGATCACCACCTGGTGGCGGACGTCGATCTTGGCGCGGTAGTAGGGCGAGCCGTTCGGCACAAGCAGGATCTCGGCGCCGCTCTCGGCCAGCGTCTCGCAGACGGCGATGTCGCCCCAGATGTCCTCGCAGATCGGGACACCGATGCGCACCCCGCGGAAATTCACCGGCCCTTGCAGCTCCGGCCCGGCCTGGAAAACGCGCTTCTCGTCGAACTCGCCATAGTTCGGCAGGTCGAGCTTGTAGCGCTCGGCGATGATCTTGCCGCGATCGGCGAAGACGATGGAGTTATGCGTGCCGGTCCGGCGCTTCAGCGGCGTGCCGATGATGACGCCAGGACCGCCATCGGCGGTGTCGGCGGCGAAATCCTGCGCCGCCTTTTCGCAAGCCTTCAGGAAGGCCGGCTTCAGCACCAGGTCTTCCGGCGGATAGCCGGCGAGGAAGAGCTCCGTGTAGAGCACTAGATCGGCGCCCTGGCGGGCCGCATCCGCCCTTGCCTCGCGCGCCTTGGCGAGATTGCCGGCGACATCGCCGACGGTCGGGTTGAGCTGGGCGACGGCAATGCGCAGTAGGTCGGGAGCGGTCTGGGTCATGAATTGGATTTAGCGTGGCGGCAATCGCCGGGCAATGGCGATTGCTTGTGCCACCCAGGACTGGCCGGCGAATGCCGGTCAAGTCCCGCTGCAGCCGCAGCGATCAGGCCTGCTCGCCCATATATTCGTGCAGCGTCTCCGGCGAATGGTTCTCGCCGATCGACATCGCCAGAATGCGCGAGATGTGCCGGCGCGGCAGCCCGGTCTCGGCGGACCATCGGTTGATCTGCGCCTGGATCTTGTCGAGATCCCGCTTCGAAGTCGGGCTTTCGGCGATGTCGAGACCGGCGTCGCGCAGCGCCGCCGCCATGTCGGCGGAAACAATGAAGGTGTCCCACTCCAGCCAGCGCAGAAAATACTGGCCGGTGTTGCCGCCGAGCCGGCTGCCATGCTTGCCGAGATAGGCGGTCAGCCCGACCTGGTCGTCGGCCGGCCAGTCGGCCAGGAACTTGCCGAAGCCGCCATGTTCCTTCGAGACGCGGTCGACGAAAGCCGCGTTGTCGCGCACGGATTTGATCTTTTGCGGGTTGCGCACGATGCGCTTGTCGGACGCCAGCTCGTGCCAGAAGTCGTCCGGCTGGAACAGGAGCCGCTTCGGCTCGAAGCCAAGGAACGCCTCCTCGAAACCAGGCCATTTCTGCTCGATCACCCGCCAGACGAAACCGGCGGCAAAGATGCGCTCGGCCATGGTGGAGAGGATGCGGTCGTCATGAACTTTCGCCACGGCCGCGTTGTCGGGCATGGGTCCGAGCAGCGACGCCAGCGCCTCTTCACCGCCCTTGCGTTTTGCCGCCCGGGCACGAATTTGCTGGAAGTCGGCCATTTCCGCCCTCGCCTGCTCCGACCAATCTATCACTTCCCGTCAGGCTCGGTAGCCTCTACCTCTATAAGCAATTCCAGGAAAAGTGCGCAGCGGTTTTCCGTCCGGAATTGCGTGAGATAAGTGAGCAATCTCAGGAAAAACGCGCAGCGGTTACCATCCGGATTCTTGGAAACGCGGGCCTGACGACGGAGAGGACGATGAACAAGACGGTCGAGGATCTGTCGAACCGCTGGCTGAAACGACAGCCGGACGGTCTCTCTCCTCTAGAGAGCCGCGTGCTCAAGTCGACGCTGGAACGCACCACCATCACTAGGGACACCAACAAGGCAGTCGCCTTTCATCAGAGCTATGGCGATCGCGTTGCCGACACGATCGCCCGTATCGGCGGCTCATGGTCCTTCATTCTGGGCTTCATCGCCTTTCTGGTGCTGTGGACCTTTGGCAATGTCTGGCTCTTGTCGCGGAACGCCTTCGATCCCTATCCCTTCATCTTCCTCAACCTCGTGCTCTCGATGGTCGCCGCCTTGCAAGCACCGGTGATCATGATGTCGCAGAACCGCCAGACCGAGCGTGACCGCATCGACGCCGCCCATGACTATGAGGTCAACCTGAAGGCCGAGATCGAGATCATGGCGCTGCATGAGAAGCTCGACGAACTGCGCCACAGTGAGCTCATCGGCATGCGCGACGAGATCCTGCGCATGGCCGAGCAGATCAGGCGGATCGACGAAAAGCTGTCGGCGCGGTCGGCGGGCTGATGACCGAGGCCATCCATCGTCTCCATCGAGCAATACGGGCTGATCGCGGTCTTCCTCGGTTGCGTCGCCGAGGGCGAAAGCGCTGCCATCCTCGGCGGCTTCTTCGCCCATCAGCACATATTCGTGCTCTGGCAGGCTTTCCTGGCCGCCTTTCTCGGCGCCTTCGCCGGCGACACGGCTTTCTTCACCCTCGGCCGCAGCTTTGCCGATCATCCCTATGTCGTCAGGCTGCGCAGGCGGCCGGGTTTTCGCCGCGCCTACCGGCTGCTCAACACCCACCCCAACATCTTCGTGCTGACGAACCGCTACATCTACGGAATGCGCCTTGTCGGCGGCATCGCCGCAGGGCTGTCGACCGTGTCGGTGCCGCGCTTCGTCATCCTGAACGCCATCTCGTCGGCCGTCTGGGCAACCCTCTTCGGCACCCTCGGCTATGTCTTCGGGCTTGGGGCGGAGCGCATGGTCGGCCAGGCATTTGCCCGCCATGAACGCGTGCTCGTCGCCCTCGCCGTCGGCATCGCTGTGGCCGTCCTCGCCGGGCTGGTTGCCCGCCACTTTGCCGGAAGGGAGCGCGCAATGGACGCAAAAGAGGATCAGGCCGAATCCTAAGCTGTCGGACCGATGCCTCCCGGTCAGATCGGCGCGCCGATGATGCGCTCGATGATGGCAATGCCCCACACGGCGCCCGCGATCACGATCGAAATCAGCACCGCCAGCGAGCCGCAGTCCTTGGCGAGTTGGATGTCGATGTGGAACTCGCGGGAGATCGCGTCGCACGCCGCCTCGATGCCTGTGTTCAGCACCTCGACCAGGATCATCAGCAGAACCGCGCCGATCAGCAAGGCGTAGCCGCGCCAGGATACCGAGATGAACCAGCCGGCCGGCAGAGCGAGCGCAAGCAGCATCAACTCCTGCTGGAACGCCTTTTCGTGAGCAGCCAGCTTGCGGAAAGCCCGCGCCGAATTGATGAAAGCGTCGATCAGCCGCTGCATGCCCAGCCCCGTTTCGAATCACCGTGAGGGGATATCGCAACAGCCGGGTCAAGGGAATAAGGCAGGCGGCCCAAAAGTCACTCGACCGCGACCTTTATCGACGGCGTCGACTTGTCGAACTGCGGCAGGCCGTCGTCGATTGCATAATAGTCGCCCTTGTCGCCGACGAAGATGTGGCTTTCGGCCGAAAGCCCGGTCGGCTTGTCGAACGAGCCGGCCATGATGGAGATCGTGTCGAGCTCGTTGTGCTTCCAGAACAGCACCGAGCCGCAGCTGCTGCAAAAACCGCGTTTCGCTATGTCGGACGCGCCGTACCAAGCAAGCGCGTCGGCCCCCTCGATGTCGATGTCGGCGTCCCTCGAAGAAGTCGCTGCAACGAAATGGCCGGTTTGCTTGCGGCACTGCGAGCAGTGGCAATAGACCACTCCGCGCAGCGCTCCTCTCGTCGTGAAGCGCACCGCTCCGCACAGGCACGATCCAGTGTGATTTTCCCCCATCCCGGCCTCCTTCAACGCCATTCACCTCGAGCGCGCCGGACAAGATTCCAGTTTTGCGCTCGTCCGGCGCAGGCAAATGCGACACCGAAGCGGCGCGTTTCAAAAGCTGCGCCTGCACCGCAGTGCAACCTGAAGCAGCAAAAACGGTCTGGAAACGCCCGCCATTAAGGAAACTTTAGCGCAGCTGCATTTATGGTTCCTGCAGGCGATGGTCGTGTTGGGGACGCGGCCTAGCATCGCAATTCTGATTCGATCCCCATATTGGCGGCTCCCGGCGGTGGCAGGTCTCCGGTCGCGCACTGAAGGGGGTAGTGAACAGACTATGCAGCCGGCAGCCGTCCCGAGCGACAGAAATGGCGACATCGCCAGCACCGTTGTGGCGACCATGCGCCAGCTCGGCCTGCTCGGCCTGCCGCGCAACTACGAAATCTTTTATGAAGCGCTGAGCGGCAGCAATCACGAGCTCAGCCTCGCTGTCGTCTCGTTGAGCAATCGGCCGACGCAAGAGGATCTCGATCGCATCGGACGCACCTTCTTCCCGCAGCACCACGGGCCTGCGATCGTCGAACACGCCCGCGAGGTGGTCGCCAAGGAGCTTGAGGACGTCGCCGCGCTGCTGCGCAGCGAGCGCAGCCATATCGAAAAGTACGGCCGCATCCTCGACGAGACGTCGAGCGGCCTGAGCAATCGCAGCCTGCTTTCCCAGGATCTGCTGCAAAAGATCGCCGGCGCGATGTCTGCCGCCACCAGTTCGACGCTGGATCACAACCGCCAGATCGCGAGCACGCTCAGCGAAAAGACGGCCGAGCTCGAAAGCGTCAAATCGAAGTTGGAGGAATACAAGCGGCTCGCCAATACCGATCCGCTGACGCAGATCTGGAATCGCCGCGCCTTCGACAAGGAAATCACGCGCATCTACAACAGCAACCGCGGTATCCTCTTCAACGCGCTCATCCTTGCCGACATCGATCGCTTCAAGGACATCAACGACCGTTACGGCCATCCGGTCGGCGACAAGATCATCCAGATCATCGCCGACATCTTCCAGTCCAGCATCCGCGCCGACATGTTCGTGGCGCGCACCGGCGGCGAGGAGTTCGCGCTGATCGTCGAAGGCGCCAGCGAGGATACCACCTATGAAATCGCCGAGCGCATCCGCGTGCTGATCGAACAGACGCCGTTCACCAGCAGCCAAGACCGGGATGAACTATGGCACGGTGACTGTCTCGATGGGCATTTGCATGGCTTCCGAGGCCGACACCCCCGAAGACCTTTACACCAAGGCCGACCGCGCGCTCTATCGCTCCAAGATCGGCGGCCGCAACCGCGTCACCAGGCATTCCACAATGGCCGGCCGTGCCGGCAAGGGCTGGCTGCTCTACAAGAAGGACTGAGTGCACTTTGAAAGCCCTTTCCAAATGAATTTCTGTGGACTATATTTTCCACGGAAATGAAAGGTGCGCTCATGCAACGTCCAGTCGCTGCCGCGACGGCGGCAGAAAATGCCGTCATCACCAAGGCCACGCTGCGCGCGGCCGACCTGCTCGAGATCACGGCGCGAACGCTTGCTCTGGTCATCGGCGTCTCCGAGGCGACGGTCTCGCGGATGCGCAAGCAGGAATTCCTGCTCGAGCGCGGCACCAAGCCGTTCGAGCTTGCGGTGCTGTTCGTGCGGCTGTTCCGCTCGCTCGACGCCATCGTCGGCGGCGACGAGACGGTCGCCCGGGCATGGCTGAAGAACCCGAACACGGCGCTCGACGGCACGCCGCTCGAAAAAATCCTGACCATTGCCGGACTTGTCGATGTCATTGCCTACCTGGATTCCCGACGCGCTCTCGTCTGAGGCCGTCAGGCTCGAAGGCAAATGTTGGCGGATGGTCGAGGCGCAGCATCGCGTCTCGACCCTGAAGCTCGTCGACAGGCTCGACGAGCAGGGCCTGCTCGAAGACCTCATCGAGGAAAGCAAGCCGCGGATCCCGCTGGAATGCCGCCATCTTCACTATCTTCTGGCGACGCCCTTCCGCTACGGCTCGATTTATCCGTACGGCTCGCGCTTCCGCCGCGCCGGCAAGACCAAGGGCGTCTACTACGCCGCCGAGACGGTGCTGACGGCAGTGGCGGAAATGGCCTTCTACCGCTTGCTGTTCTTTGCGGAATCACCGCAGACGCAATGGCCGAACGACGCGGCCGAATATACCGCCTTTGCCGCGGCGATCAGATGCGAGAAGGCCGTCGACCTCACGCGGCCGCCGCTCGACCGCGACGAGAAGGCTTGGACGGATCCGACTGACTATGCCGCCTGCCAGGCCATCGCCGACGTGGCGCGCGAGGCGGGGATGCAGGCTATCCGCTACCGCTCGGCGCGCGATCCGAAGGGCGCCAACATCGCGCTCTTGACGTGCAGCGGTTTTGCCAAGGCCAAGCCGCTGGAGCCTCATACCTGGCGCATCCGCATCGGCTCGTTCGGGGTCCAGGCAATCTGCGAATTTCCAGACAGGCGGCTGGAATTCGCAAGGACGAGCTTTGTCGATCTGAGGCTGGCGAATATGCGCTGGGAGCGCGGGCGCTAGTTAAGCCAGAATGTTGACCGCACGCGCGGCAACTAGCGCGATCGTCAGCAGCGAGATCATTGCCTCGGCCATCATCAGGAGCTTGGCGCGCTGAGTGAGCGGCAATGTGTCGGTCGGCGAGAACGCCGTCGCATTGGTGAAGGCCAGGAACACGTAATCGACAAAGCCGGGCAGCCAGTCGCGGATCTCGCGATCGGACAGCGTCATCTGCGGGAACAGGAAATCGGCATGCGCGCGCTTGACCAGGCCGCAGGTCGGCGGGCCGCCGCGGTCGGTGCTCCAGAACCACAACGCGAAGACGATGACGTTGGTGACCCAGATGTTGAGCGCGTCGACAAGCAGCGTCGTGCCGGCGCCGGCATGGCCTGCAAGCAACTTCTGGACGAGGAAGACCAGCGAGCCGCAATTCATGATGCTGATGACGCCGGTCATGACCAAGGCGGTACGGCGGATGAAGACGCGAAACCGGCTGATCGCATACCAATGCTCGTGATCGACGGCCTTCTGAGTCGCCATTTGCGTCCAGGCCGTTGCGATCGACAAAGGCACGAGCAGCGCCGCCTCGATCGCGGGCGCGAGCCAGCGCGGACCGAAGGACAGGTCGTTGATGACCAGAAGCTGCAGGCAGATGACGACAAGCACCGCCGCCCGCGCCGACCAGAAGTCGATCGCGCGGTGATGAACGATGGCATGCTCGTGGCGCATGGGGGGACCTGTGTCGTGTGCGCGGTTTTCGACCGCGGGCGACACCTCCACCTCAATCTTGGTCTTGCGATGGTCGCGTAACTATAAATTTTCGTAAGGTTTCGGCGGCCGGCGCCTCGCAGGATCGGCCCAAACGAAAAGGGCGTCGGACTTTGTCCGACGCCCCGGTTCGATCGCTGGCAAGCGGCTTAGGCGTTGGCGGCTTGCTTGTGCTGGATCGTATGGCTTTTCTTGAGCAGATCCGAGACCAGGAAGGCCAGTTCGATCGCCTGGTCGGCATTGAGGCGCGGATCGCAATGGGTGTGATAGCGGTCCTGCAGGTCTTCCGCCGTGATGGCCCGGGCGCCGCCGGTGCACTCGGTGACGTTCTTGCCGGTCATCTCGACATGGATGCCGCCCGGATGCGTGCCTTCGGCGCGGTGCACCTCGAAGAAGGTCTGCACTTCCTTCAGGATACGGTCGAACGGCCGCGTCTTGTAGCCGGCCGCCTCGATCGTGTTGCCATGCATCGGGTCGGAAGACCACACCACGTTGCGGCCCTCCTTCTTCACCGCCCGCACCAGCTTCGGCAGATGCTCGGCGACCTTGTCGGAGCCGAACCGCGCGATCAGCGTCAGCCGTCCGGGCTCATTCTCGGGGTTGAGCAGGTCGATAAGCTCCAGCAGGCCGTCCGGCGTCAGCGACGGACCGCATTTCAGGCCGAGCGGATTCTCGATGCCGCGGCAATATTCGACATGCGCATGGTCGGGCTGGCGGGTGCGGTCGCCGATCCAGATCATATGGCCCGAAGTCGCGTACCAATCGCCGGAAGTCGAATCGACGCGGGTCAGCGCCTCCTCGTAGCCGAGCAGCAGCGCCTCGTGGCTGGTGTAGAAATCGGTCTCGCGCAGCGCGAAATTGGTTTCCGACGTGATGCCCACCGCGCGCATGAAATCCATCGTCTCGGTGATGCGGTTGGCGAGCGATTCGTATTTCTCGCCCTGCGGGCTGTCGGCAACGAAGCCCAGCATCCAGCGATGCACGTTCTCCAGGCTGGCATAGCCCCCTTGCGCGAAGGCGCGCAGGAGATTGAGGGTCGCCGCCGACTGGCGATACGCCATCTCCTGCCTTGCGGGATCCGGGATGCGCGACGCGGCGTCGAACTCGATGCCGTTGATGATGTCGCCGCGATAGCTCGGCAGCGTCACGCCGGCCTTGGTCTCGCTGTCGGAGGAGCGCGGCTTGGCGAACTGGCCGGCGACGCGGCCGACCTTCACCACCGGCTGCGCGCCGGCGAAGGTGAGCACCACCGACATCTGCAGGAAGACGCGGAAGAAGTCGCGGATGTTGTCGGCGCCGTGCTCGGCGAAGCTCTCGGCGCAGTCGCCGCCCTGGAGCAGGAAGGCCTCGCCGGCGGCGACCGCCGCCAGTTGCTTCTTCAGCTTGCGCGCTTCACCGGCAAACACCAGCGGCGGATAGGTGGTGAGCCGGGCTTCCGTGGCCTCCAGCGCCGCAAGGTCCGGATAGGCCGGAACCTGCTTGATCGGCTTTGCTCTCCACGAATTCGGCGACCATTTTGTCATCGCTGCACCCAAAACTCTTCAGAGCAATTCCAGGAAAACTGTGAACGGTTTACGTCCGGAATTGCGTCAAAACAAACTGGCGAGCGGTCTCGCCCGCCATTCCCGCCCCAAATCAGAGGTCGCGGCTCCTTACACGAAGCCGATTTTCTATTCTAGCCGGGAATTTCAGCAGTGGCGAATGCCTTGAACTGCTCGGATGCCGGTGTGAAGCCGTCAGGCAGCTTTGTCGACCAGCCGCGCCAATTGAGTCATGACAACAGCCGAGCCGGCCAGGCGCTTTTCGGCATTCGGCCAGTCACGCATGAAGACGACGCTGTGGTCAGCCCTGATCTTGGCCAGCGAGCCCTGTTCGCCGATGAATTTAACCAGTCCGACCGGATTGGGGAATTCGCGCTTGCGGAAGTGGATGACGACGCCCTTGGGGCCGGCATCGAGCTTCTCGACATTGGCCTTGCGGCAAAGCGCCTTGATAAAGACGATCTTTAACAGATGCGTCACTTCTTCCGGCAGCGGCCCGAAACGGTCGATCAGCTCGGCGCCGAAGCCGTCGATCTCCTCGGTGGTCTCCAAGTCGCCAAGGCGGCGGTAGAGCGCCATCCTGAGCTGCAGGTCCGGCACATAGCTCTCCGGGATCATCACGGCGGTGCCGACCGCGATCTGCGGCGACCAGCCGCCATCCAGCACTTCGCCGGAATCCTTCACTTCGGCCACCGCTTCCTCCAGCATCTGCTGGTAGAGCTCGAAACCGACCTCCTTGATGTGGCCTGACTGCTCCTCGCCGAGGAGATTGCCCGCGCCGCGGATATCGAGGTCATGGCTGGCAAGTTGGAACCCAGCGCCGAGCGTATCGAGCGACTGCAGCACCTTCAGCCGGCGCTCGGCCGTATCGGTGAGCTTGCGGTTGGCCGGCAGCGTGAACAGCGCATAGGCGCGCACCTTCGAGCGGCCGACGCGGCCGCGCAACTGATAGAGCTGGGCCAGACCGAACATATCGGCTCGGTGGATGATCAGCGTGTTGGCGGTCGGAATGTCGAGGCCGGATTCGACGATGGTCGTCGACAGAAGCACGTCGTACTGGCCGTCATAGAAGGCGTTCATGATGTCGTCGAGTTCACCGGCCGGCATCTGGCCGTGGGCGACCGCTACTTTCAGCTCCGGCACGGATTCTCTCAGGAAATCATGGATTTCGGCAAGATCGCTGATACGCGGCACGACATAGAAGGAATGGCCGCCGCGGTAGCGCTCGCGCAGCAGCGTCTCGCGGATGACCAGCGGATCGAAGGGCGAGATGAAGGTGCGCACCGCCATGCGGTCGACCGGAGGGGTGGCGATCAGCGACAGCTCGCGAACACCGGTCAGCGCCAACTGGAGCGTGCGCGGAATCGGCGTCGCCGAAAGTGTCAGCACATGCACGTCGTTCTTGAGCTCCTTCAGCCGCTCCTTGTGCTTGACGCCGAAATGCTGCTCCTCGTCGATGATCAGCAGGCCGAGATTTTTGAAGGAGATCGAGCTACCGAGCAGCGCGTGCGTGCCGACGACAATGTCGACCGTGCCGTCGGCGACGCCCTTCTTGGTCTCGGCCAGTTCCTTGGAGCCGACCAGGCGCGATGCCTGCGCGACGCGGATCGGCAGGCCGGAAAAGCGTTGCGAGAAGGTCTTGAAATGCTGCCGCGACAGCAGCGTCGTCGGCACCACGACGGCGACCTGGAACCCTTCCATCGCCGCGATGAAGGCGGCGCGCAGCGCCACTTCCGTCTTGCCGAAGCCGACGTCGCCGCAAACCAGCCGATCCATCGGCTTGCCGGCACCGAGATCGTCCATGACGGAATCGATTGCCGTCTGCTGGTCGTCGGTTTCTTCATAGGGAAAGCGCGCCGCGAACTCGCCATAAAGGCCGTCGGCCGGAATCATGGCGGGTGCTGCGCGCATCTGCCGCTCGGCGGCGATGCGGATCAATTGCCCGGCCATGTCGAGCAGCCGCTTCTTCAGCCGCGCCTTACGCGCCTGCCAGGCGCCGCCGCCGAGCTTGTCGAGTGGCGCTTCCGCCGAATCCGAACCGTAGCGCGACAGGAGCTCGATGTTTTCGACCGGCAGGAACAGCCGGTCGTCGCCGGCATAGTGGATTTCGAGGCAGTCATGCGGTGCGCCGACCGCTTCGATGGTGCGCAGACCGACGAAACGGCCGATGCCGTGGTCCGCGTGAACGACGATGTCGCCGGATGACAGCGACGATGCTTCGGCAATGAAGTCGGAGGCACGCTTTTTGCGCTTGGAGCGGCGGATCAGCCTGTCGCCTAGAATGTCCTGTTCGGCGACGACGACCATCCCGTCGGTCTCGAAGCCGGATTCGAGCGGCAGCACGGCAAGACCGGCCTGCCCCGGCTCGAGCTTTTCGACCTCGGAAAGAGTCGCCACCGGTTTCAGGTTGCCGAGATGATGCTCGGCGAGGATCTGGCCGAGGCGGTCGAGCGAGCCCTCGGTCCAGCCGGCGACGATGACGCGGCGGCGCGCGGCGCGCTCGTCGGCAATATGCTTCACCACCACGTCGAAGACATTGCTGTTCGGGTCGGCGCGCTCCTCGGCGAAGCTGCGGCCTTGCCGCGAGCCCGCATGGAAGACCTTCTTGCCGCCGACATCGGGTGCGTCGAAGACGGTGAAATCAATGTCCTCGCGCGGTCCGAGCGAGGCTTTGAGATTTTCCGGCGAGAGATAGAGCAGATCCGGCGCCACCGGCTTATAGGGCACGGCATCTTTCAGCGCGCCGTCAGCCTGCTTCCGCCGCGCCTCATAGTGATCGAGGATCAGCGTATGGCGCTCGGCCAGCGCCTCATGCGCGAGATGATCGAAGATGACAGGCGCGTCCGGCAGATAGTCGAACACCGTCTCCAGTTGCTCGTAGAAGAAAGGCAGCCAGTGCTCCATGCCGGCAAAGCGCCGTCCTTCGCTGACGGCTGCATAGAGCGCATCGTCGCGCGACGGCGCGCCGAAGGCTTCGATATAGGAGCGGCGGAAGCGGCTGATCGTTTCCGGCGTCAGCGCCACCTCGCTCATCGCCTGCAGCGCCATCGACTTGCGCTGGCCGGTCGTGCGCTGGGTCGCCACGTCGAAGACGCGGATCGATTCCAGCGTGTCGCCGAAGAAGTCGAGCCTCAGCGCCTCGCTCCAGCCGGGCGCGAAGAGGTCGAGAATGCCTCCGCGCACCGCGAACTCGCCGACGTTGCGCACGGTCGGCACGCGCTCGAAACCGGAATTCTCCAGCCGCGCGATCAGCACGTTCATGTCGATCTGGTTGCCGGGCTTGGCATGGAAGGTCTGCGCCTCGATCAGCTCGGCCGGCGGAATGCGCTGCAAGAGCGCATTGGCCGTCGTGAGGATCACCGCGCGGTGCGGCTTTTTCGCCAGCGCAATGATGGCGGAGAGCGCGTCGAGGCGCCGCGCGGCGGCATCCGCGCCCGGCGAGACACGATCGTAAGGCAGGCAGTCCCAGGCAGGCAGTTCCAGAACCGGCAGGCCGGGCGCGGCAAAGGCGAGCGCATCGATGATCGCCGGCAGCCGCTGGCCGTCGCGCGCGACGAACAGCACCGGCTTGTCGGGCGCGATCTCCTGCGCCGTCCGCGCCAGCGCGAAAGCTTCGTAACCGTCAGCGACGCCATCGACGATGAACTGGCCGGCGCGGCCCTTCGGCAGGCCAATGGAGGGAATGAGACTCATGCTTCTTTCAAAATGTCATGGTCCGGCGCGACGCCAGGATCTTCTGCAGCACCGCGCAATCGATATCGGGCGGAACCGGGCACTCGCCGGTGATCATCGGCAGGAATTCGGTGTCGGGGATTTCGAGGAGCTTTTCATATTGGTCGATTTCGTCGCCGGTCAAGGCGCCGATCTCGGCATCGGCGAAGCATCCCAGGATGAGATCCATCTCGCGCATGCCGCGATGCCAGGAGCGGAACAGCAGCTTGCGGCGGCGGACGTCCAGTCCCTCGCTTGATCGCTGTGTTCCGGTCATCGCGCTGCATCCCTGTTCGAAGCGGCGCATATAGCGTGGATAGAGGACGGTGTCAGCCTTTGCGCTGCGGCCTCCGCGACATAAGCTGACGAGATGCGTCCTTCCATCCTCGATCCCCTGTTCGTCCCGATCACCTCGCTCGCCGGCGTCGGCCAGAAGGTCGGGACCATGATCGAACGTGTCGTGCCGGCCGATCTCGGCGACCGCGCCGCGCGCGCCGCCGATCTTCTGTTCGTGCTCCCCAACGCGGTTATCGACCGCCGCAACCGGCCTGGCATCGCGCTAGCGGCCGAAGGCCAGATCGTAACACTCGAGGTGCGGGTCGACCGTCACCAGCCGCCGCCGCGCGGCAACAGGTCCGTGCCCTACCGGATCTACGCCCATGACGACACCGGCGAGATCGCGTTGACCTTCTTCCATGCCCATGCCGCCTATCTGCAGAAGATGCTGCCTGAGGGCGAGCGCGTCGTAATCTCCGGCCGCATGGAATGGTTCAACGGCCGCCCGACCATGGTTCATCCCGACCATATCGCGCCGCTCGACGAGGCCGAGGGCCTGCCGCTGGTCGAGCCCGTCTATCCGCTAACCGCCGGCCTGTCCGCAAAAGTGCTGCGCCGCGCCATCGGACAGGCGCTCGGCCGCTTGCCGGAACTGCCGGAATGGCAGGACGACGCCTTCATGCGCCGCCACACCTTTCCGTCCTTCGGCGCTGCGCTGACCCGCATCCACTATCCCAAGGACCCGATCGACGTTGCCGTCGAGGGTGCGGCCTGGCGGCGCCTGGCCTATGACGAGCTCCTAGCAGGACAGGTGTCGCTGGCGCTGGTGCGCGCCAGAATCCGCCGCCTTTCGGGCCGGCCGCTGGTCGGCGATGGAAGCGTTGTCGAGAAACTGCGCGCTGCCCTGCCCTACAGGCTCACCCCCAGCCAGGAATTCGCGCTCGGCGAAATCAACGCCGACCTGGCCGAACCCGAACGCATGCTGCGTCTGCTGCAGGGCGATGTCGGCTCCGGCAAGACGGTGGTCGCGCTGCTTGCCATGGGGCGCGCGGTCGAGGCAGGCGGCCAGGCTGCGCTGATGGCGCCGACCGAAATCCTGGCGCGGCAGCATCTGGCGACCATCGCCCCGCTGGCGGAAAAAGCCGGCCTCAGCGTCGCCGTCCTTACCGGCCGCGAGAAGGGCCGCGAACGCGCCGAAACACTGGAAGGCCTCGCCAGCGGTGCGATCGACATCGTCGTCGGCACGCACGCGCTGTTCCAGGAGACGGTGACCTTCCACGACCTCGTGCTTGCCGTCGTCGACGAGCAGCACCGCTTCGGTGTCCACCAGCGTCTCGCCATCACCGCCAAAGGCGACGCGCCCGATATGCTGGTGATGACGGCGACGCCCATTCCGCGCACGCTGGTGCTGACCGCCTTCGGCGACATGGATGTCTCGAAGCTCACCGAAAAGCCGGCGGGCCGCCAGCCGATACGCACCGTCACTTTGCCAATGGAGAGGCTGGACGAGTTAGTCGGGCGCATGGTCGACGCCGTCGCCGAGGGTCAGAAGATCTACTGGATCTGTCCGCTGGTCGAGGAATCCGAAGAGATCAAGCTGATGTCGGCGGAAGACCGCTTCGCTTCGCTGAAGCCGCTCTTCGGCGACCAGATCGGCCTCGTCCATGGCCGCATGAAGGGCGCGGAGAAGGACGATGCGATGCGCGCCTTCAAGCAGGGCGAAACGCGCATATTGATCGCCACCACCGTCATCGAAGTCGGTGTCGACGTGCCGGACGCCACGATCATCGTCATCGAGCATGCCGAGCGCTTCGGCCTTGCCCAGTTGCACCAGTTGCGTGGACGGGTCGGGCGCGGCGACAAGCCCTCATCCTGCGTGCTGCTCTACAAGGATCCGCTCGGTGAGACGGCGAAGCGCCGGCTGTCGGTCATGCGCGAGACGGAGGACGGCTTTCGCATCGCCGAGGAGGATCTGAAGCTGCGCGGCGAAGGCGAGCTGCTGGGCACCCGCCAGTCCGGCACGCCAGGTTTCCAGGTCGCGCGCATCGAGTTCCATGCCGACCTGCTCGAAGCCGCTCGCGACGACGCACGGCTGATCCTGTCGCGCGACCCCGAATTGCAGTCTGGGCGCGGCGAGGCGCTTAGGCTGTTGCTCTACCTGTTCGGGCGCGACGAGGCGGTGCGGCTGCTGCGCGCCGGCTGAGCCGCGCCCAGCGCCGGATTGGCAAGCGGCCCTTCGATCGGCTCGCCGTTCAGCGTCACCAGCTTGGCCTTGACCTCCGGCGCCACCATGCCGGCCGAAACGATCAGCTTGGCGCCGTCCTCGATCGTCATGTCGAGCAGCACGATCTCGGATTTATAAACATACATCAGGAAGCCTGTGGTCGGGTTCGGCGTGCAGGGCATGAACACCGCGATCAACGGATCGCCTTCCTGGTCGAGCTTCTGGTTGATCTCCGTTTCCTTCTCGCTGGCGACGAAGACCAGCGACCAGACTCCCTTGCGCGGATATTCGACCAGCCCGACCTGGCGGAACATGTCGCCCTTGTTTGACAGCACCGTCTCGAAAATCTGCTTCAGGGAGCGGTAGATGCCGCGCACCAGCGGCATGCGGCCAAGCAGCCGCTCGCCGAAATTGACGATTGCGCGGCCGACGATGTTGGCCGTCATGAAACCGATGAACGTGATCAGCACCAGCGCCACGATCAGCCCGAAGCCGGGGACCGGAAACGGCAGGTAGGTGTCGGGGTTGTAGCGGGCGGGAATGTAGGGCTTCACCCAAGAATCGACCCAGCCGATGAGCGACCAGGCGATGTAGGCGGTGATCGCCAGCGGCGCGCAGACGATGAAGCCTGTCAGGAAGTAATTCCTGAGCCGGGTCATGCCAGAGGTCTTCAGGGCGTCGGACATAGGATCACCGCGGCGCAGATTGCGGTTGAACTTTAGTGAACCGCAATTCGGTTTGGAACTGCGAAGTTTTTAAAGAGCGCGCTCTATGAAGCGGCTTTCAGCGTTCCAAATGAAGCTCCTGCGTTCGCGACTGGCTGCAACACCCCTCCCTTCGTCATCCACGCGCGGAGCAAGGAGCGAAGCGACGCGGCGTAGACCCGAGGATCCATTCCGCGACGCCCGCCGAGGAGTGAAAGGGCCATCGGCAAGCCATACTTCGAACTACGGTGCCCAAAAGAAGCAGTGACAGTGCTATTCGACCGTGACCGATTTCGCCAGATTGCGCGGCTGGTCGACATCCGTGCCCATGAACACCGCGGTGAAATAGGCGAGCATCTGGATCGGCAGCGCGTAGATGATCGGCGCGATGATCTCAGGTACTTCGGGCAGGATGATCGTCTCCATCGACTTGATGCCGGCCTGGGCCGCGCCCTTGGCGTCGGTGATCAGGATGATCTTGCCGCCGCGCGCCGCGACTTCCTGCATGTTGGAAACCGTCTTTTCGAAGATGCGGTCATGCGGCGCGATCACGATAACCGGCATGTTTTCGTCGATCAGCGCAATCGGTCCGTGCTTCAGCTCGCCGCCGGCATAGCCTTCGGCGTGGATGTAGGAGATTTCCTTGAGCTTCAGCGCCCCTTCCATGGCTAGTGGAAAATTGGTGTCGCGGCCGAGATAGAGCACGTCCTTGTAGCGGGACAGCTCACGCGAGATGCGTTCGATCTGCTCGTCGAGCTTCAGCACCTGTGTGGCAAAGCGCGGCGCCTCGGAAAGCTCGCGCACCAGCCGCTTCTCCTCATCGCGCGAGATCGTCCCGCGCGCCACGCCGGCCCGCACTGCGAGCGAGGCCAGCACGGAGAGCTGGCAGGTGAAAGCCTTCGTCGAGGCGACTCCGATCTCCGGCCCGGCAAGCGTCGGCAGCACGACGTCGGATTCGCGCGCCATGGTCGATTCGCGCACATTGACGACCGCGCCGATCTTCATGCCGGCCTGGCGGCAGTAGCGCAGGGAAGCCAGCGTGTCGGCGGTCTCGCCCGACTGCGATATGAAGAACGCCGCGTCGTTCCCGGACAACGGCATCTCGCGGTAACGGAATTCCGAGGCGACGTCGATGTCGACCGGCAGCCGCGCATAGCGCTCGAACCAGTATTTGCTGATCAGCCCGGCCAGATAGGCGGTGCCGCAGGCCGAGAGCGCCAACCGGCCGATCTTGGCAAAGTCGAAGGGCAGATCGAGCGGCCTCGACACGCCGGAGACGAAATCGACATAATGCGCCAGCGTGTGCGAGATCACCTCCGGCTGCTCATGGATTTCCTTTTCCATGAAATGGCGGCGGTTGCCCTTGTCGACCATGAAGCTGGTCGAGAGCGACTGCTGGCGCTTGCGGTCGACCTTGTTGCCGTCGGCGTCATAGATGGTGACGCTGTTGCGACGCACTTCCGCCCAGTCGCCATCTTCGAGATAGGTGACTGCGTTGGTGAAAGGCGCCAGCGCGATCGCGTCCGAGCCCAAAAACATCTCGCCGTCGCCATGGCCGACGGCAAGCGGCGGACCGTTGCGGGCGCCGACGATCAGATCCTCGTCGCCCTTGAACATGATCGCCAGCGCAAACGCGCCCGAGAGCCGCTTCAATGCCTGGTGCGCTGCCTGGACCGGCTTCAGCCCCTTGGCGAGCTCCCGCGCCACCAGATGCGCGACGACCTCGGTGTCCGTCTGAGAGGCGCATTTGTAGCCATCGCGGGAGAGGTCGTCGCGCAGTTCGGCGAAGTTCTCGATGATGCCGTTGTGGACGATCGCGACGCCTTCGGAAAAATGCGGATGCGCATTGGTCTCGTTCGGCACGCCATGGGTCGCCCAGCGCGTGTGGCCGATGCCGATCGTGCCTTCCAGCGGATCCTCTTTCAGCCGGCGTTCAAGATTGATCAGCTTGCCTTCGGCGCGGCGGCGGCCGAGCGTGCCATTCTCGATGGTGGCGACGCCGGCCGAGTCATAGCCGCGATATTCGAGCCGCTTCAGCGCATCGACGATCAGCGGCGCGACCTGTGAATGGCCGACAATTCCAACGATACCGCACATGCGCTGCCCCCGATTCCCTGCGAAAACCCAGCGCTATCTACGGATGGCCGGCCTGCCGCGAAAGTCACTTTGCGTTTCGTTCGGTGTCACCCGGAACGGTTTTGCGACTGATGCACCATGACACGCCGCGCTTGCAATCCGGTTACTGCAAATGGTTGGTTTTTCGCGACGCGGTGCTCGATCATTTATGGTTGCCGCCAGCAGCGCCGGCCCGGAAAAACGTCTTTTGACAATCATTCCGCTGCTCTTTTCTTGGCCGCGGCCGCCGACGCGAAGCGCTCGCGCAGTTCCTTGCCCTTACCAGGCAGGGTCTTCTGGCGGGCGCGGCCGAAGGCCAGCGCATCGTCGGGCACGCTCTCGGTGATTACGCTGCCCGAGGCGACGTAGCCACCCTTGCCGATCGTGACCGGCGCCACCAGCGCAGAGTTGGAGCCGACGAAGGCGCCCTCGCCGATATCGGTGAAGAATTTAGAGAAGCCGTCATAGTTGCAGGTGATGGTGCCGGCGCCGATATTCGCCCCGGCACCGACCCGCGCGTCGCCGATATAGGTCAGGTGGTTGACCTTAGCCCCTTCCTCGATCGTTGCCTGCTTGACCTCGCAGAAATTGCCGACCTTGGCCTTTTGCCGCAGATCGGCGCCCGGCCGCAGCCGCGCGAACGGCCCGACATCGCAATTGGAGGCGATCGTAGCGCCTTCGATATGGCTGAAGGCGTGGATTTTCGCCCCTGAAGCGATCTTGACGCCCGGGCCGAACCAGACATGCGGCTCGACGATCGTATCGGCACCGATCTCGGTGTCGTGCGAGAAGTAGACGGTTTCAGGCGCGATCAGCGTCACGCCGGCAAGCATCGCGTCGCGCCGCCGGCGCGCCTGCCAGATAGCTTCCGCCTCGGCGAGCTCGGCCCGGTTGTTGATGCCGAGCGCGCTTTCGAAGCTCGCCTCCGTGGCCACCACATCGAGCCCGTCCGCGCCGGCGAGCTCGACGATGTCGGTGAGATAGAACTCGCCCTTGGCATTGTTGTTGCCGACCTTGTCGAGCAGCCGAAGCGCCTGGTTGCCGGCCACCGCCATCATCCCGGCATTGCAGAAGCCGATCTTTTTTTCCGCCTCGGAGCAGTCCTTCTCCTCCCTGATGGCGACGAGACGCCCGCCCTTCTCGATCAGCCGACCATAGCCTGTCGGACTGGGCGGGCGGAAGCCGATCACCGCAACGGCAGCACCCTCCGCCAGCTTCTGCCGCGCGGCAGCCAGCGCTGCCGCATCGATCAGCGGCGTGTCGCCGAACATGACGAGGATGTCGTCGTAGCCCTTCGCTATCGCTTCGCGCGCGGCAAGCACCGCATGGGCCGTGCCGAGCCGCTTCTCCTGCACGAAGGTCTCGGCTTTCGGCGCGAATTTCTGCACCGCCTTCCGCATCTCGTCGGCGCCGTGGCCGATCACCAGCGCCAGACCCGTTGCCCTGGCGGCCTCAGCGGCCTTCACCACATGAGCCACCATCGGCAGGCCGGCAATGGCGTGCAGCACCTTGGGCATCGCGCTCTTCATGCGCGTACCTTCGCCGGCGGCGAGGATGACGGACAGGCAGGATCTCTGGCTCATAGGGCAACCGTATGAAAGGATTCAAATCATCGCATGCTAGCAGCGGCGTGATGCTGCACCAATGCGGTTAAATTCCGGTGAGACAGCGGATCACCTGGACTCTTGATCGTCGGGTCCACAATTCGATCCTGTGCACGAAGTGGCAGATCACCCGAGCCGCCCGAGCGCCGGGAAGTTTTCCAGCAGCCAGTAGGATGCGCTCTGCACGCCACCGGTGAGAAAAAACACGCCGGCGACGACGAGCAGCGCGCCGATCGCTTTTTCCACGCGACCGAGATGGACGCGGAATTTTCCCAGGAAGCGCATGAAGGCGCCGGAAAACAGCGCCGCGATCAGGAAGGGGATGCCGAGCCCGAGCGAATAGGCGGCGAGCAGCAGCGCGCCCTCGCCCACCGTCTCGCGGCCGCCGGCTAAAGTCAGGATCGGCCCCAGCACCGGGCCGATGCAGGGCGTCCAGCCGAAAGCAAAGGCCAGCCCCATGACATAGGCGGCGATCATGCTGGCCGGCTTGCCCTGCGACTGGAAGCGCGCCTCGCGCGACAAGAGCGGGATGCGCACGATGCCGAGGAAATTCAGGCCCATGATGATGATCAGCGCGCCGGCCACCATCGCCAGCGGTTCCTGCCAGACGCGCAGCAGCCGGCCGATCGTCGAGGCGCCGGCGCCAAGCGCGACGAAGACGGTCGAGAAGCCGAGCACGAAGGCAACAGAGGCATAGAGCAGCGCGCCACGTGCGCCTTCCCGCGCCGTCGCGCCGGCGTTGCCGCGGAAATCGTCGACCGAAACGCCGGCCATGTAGCAAAGATAAGGCGGCACCAGCGGCAGCACGCACGGCGACAGGAACGAGATCGCCCCTGCTCCGACCGCGCTGACATAGCCGATGTCCAATGCCATTTCACGATGCCCCGGTTGTGCTGGCGCCGATATAGCGATGCCGGCGCCCTCGTGCCAATCACCATTGTGTGGCGCGTGGTCGCTAGCCGAGGAAGAAGCGGCGGCCGCTGCGCGTTCAATGGATGGCGCGCCAGTGCCGCGTGCCGTCCGCGTACCGCCGGGCCGATGCTGGTTCTGTCGGCGACTCCCCTCGGTAAAAGACCGAGCCAAGACACGATCCGTCGGTGCGCCAAAAAATGTGTTCTCCGCCATACACTCTAAGAGTGTATCGCTGTCGGCCAGTTCGCAAATTGGGCCTGTCCCCTTGACCGATTGCAAAAGCACGGCCATGTGAGCGACGAAAAGAGTGGGATTTCGTCGTGCGCCGCGGAGCTCTTCCGCCGCCTCACAGCTGATAAGAGACCTCATGGACGTCGTCGTCGTCGAATCGCCGGCCAAGGCGAAGACAATCAACAAATATCTGGGCAAGAACTATAAGGTCCTGGCCTCGTTCGGCCATGTCCGCGATCTGCCGGCCAAGGACGGCTCGGTGCGCCCGGACGAGGACTTCGCCATGTCCTGGTCGGTAGACACCGCCTCCGGCAAGCGCCTCGCCGACATCGCCAAGGCGGTCAAGGACGCCGACGGGCTGATCCTCGCCACCGACCCGGATCGCGAGGGCGAGGCGATTTCCTGGCATGTGCTGGAAGTGCTGAGGCAGAAGCGCGCGCTGAAGGACAAGCCGGTCAGCCGCGTCGTCTTCAACGCCATAACAAAGACCTCGGTAATGGAGGCCATGGCCAATCCGCGCCAGATCGATGCGCCGCTGGTGGACGCCTATCTCGCGCGCCGCGCGCTCGACTATCTCGTCGGCTTCACCCTCTCGCCGGTGCTGTGGCGCAAGCTGCCGGGCGCCCGTTCCGCCGGGCGCGTGCAGTCGGTGGCGCTGCGGCTGGTCTGCGACCGCGAATCCGAGATCGAGCGCTTCGTCCGCGAGGAATACTGGCAGATCGCCGCCATCCTCAACACGCCGCGCAACGACAGTTTCGAGGCGCGGCTGACCGCCTATGCCGGCAAGAAGCTGCAGAAGCTCGACATCGCCAACAAGGCCCGGGCCGACGACATCAAGGCGATGCTCGAAGGTGCGACCTTCAAGGCGCTGTCGGTCGAAGCCAAGCCCACCAAGCGCAATCCGGGCCCGCCCTTCACCACCTCGACGCTGCAGCAGGCCGCCTCCTCGCGGCTCGGCTTCTCGGCCAACCGCACCATGCAGGTGGCGCAGAAGCTTTACGAAGGCATGGATGTCGGCGGCGAGACCGCCGGCCTCATCACCTATATGCGAACCGACGGCGTGCAGATGGCGCCGGAGGCGATCACCGCGGCGCGCGATGCCATCGCCAGCGAGTTCGGCGCGAAATACCTGCCCGAAAACCCACGCTATTATTCGGTCAAGGCCAAGAACGCCCAGGAAGCGCATGAGGCGATCCGCCCTACCGATTTCAAGCGCACGCCGGCATCGGTCAGGCAATATCTCGATGCCGATCAGGCGCGCCTCTATGAGCTGATCTGGAAGCGCGCGATCGCCAGCCAGATGCAGCCGGCCGAGATCGAGCGCACCACGGTCGAGATCGAGGCGGTCAACGGCGCCCGCACCGCCGAGCTTCGCGCGGTCGGCTCGGTCATCCGCTTCGACGGCTTCATCGCCGCCTACACCGACCAGAAGGACGAGGACGCGGAGGACGAGGAAAGCCGCCGCCTGCCCGAAATCCGCGCCGGCGAGCAGCTTGCCCGCGAGGCGATCAACGCCACCCAGCACACGACCGAGCCGCCGCCGCGCTATTCCGAGGCGTCGCTGATCAAGAAGCTGGAAGAGCTCGGCATTGGCCGGCCGTCGACCTACACGGCGATCCTGAAGACGCTCGAGGACCGCGACTACGTCGCCATCGACCGGCGCAAGCTGGTGCCGCAGGCCAAGGGCCGGCTGCTGTCGGCCTTCCTCGAAAGCTTCTTCGAGCGCTATGTCGAATATGACTTCACAGCCTCGCTCGAGGAAAAGCTCGACGAGATCTCCGACGGCAAGCTCGCCTGGAAGGACGTGCTGCGCGACTTCTGGAAGGATTTTTCGGGCGCCGTCGACGACATCAAGGAACTGCGCGTCTCAGACGTGCTCGATGCGCTCAACGACGAGCTGGCGCCGCTGGTGTTCCCCGCGCGGGAGGACGGCTCAAACCCGCGCGTCTGCCCGAAATGCGGCACCGGCAATCTGTCGCTGAAGCTCGGTAAATTCGGCGCCTTCGTCGGCTGCTCGAATTATCCGGAATGCTCCTATACCCGCCAGCTTGGCGACGCCGCCAATCCCAACGGCGAGAACGGCAACGGCGACGACGGCGTCAAGCTGCTCGGCAAGGATCCATACACCGCCGAGGAGATCACGCTCCGGAGCGGCCGCTTCGGCCCCTACATCCAGCGCGGCGAAGGCAAGGACGCCAAGCGCTCGAGCCTGCCCAAGGGCTGGACCGCCGAGTCGATCGACCATGAGAAGGCGCTGGCGCTGCTGGCATTGCCGCGCGATGTCGGTAAGCATCCGGAAACCGGCAAGATGATCTCGGCCGGTCTTGGGCGGTACGGACCCTTCGTGCTGCACGACGGCACCTACGCCAATCTCGAAAGCATCGAGGACGTGTTCTCGATCGGCCTGAACCGCGCCGTTTCGGTGATCGCCGAGAAGCATCAGAAGGGCAAGGGCGGCCGCAACGGGAGCACGCCGGCTGCGTTGAAGGAACTGGGCGAGCATCCCGACGGCGGCGGCAAGATCGTCGTGCGCGACGGCCGCTACGGACCCTACGTCAATTACGGCAAGGTCAATGCCACGCTGCCCAAGGGCAAGGATCCGCAATCGGTGACGATGGACGAGGCAATCGCCCTGATTGCCGAGAAGGAAGCCAAGGGCGGAGGCGGCAAGAAGCCGTTCCGCCGGGCGGCAAAGAAAGGATAGCACGACGTGGCGCGCAGGATCTCCGGAAGAAGTCACGGCGATCCGCGCAGCGCCGACACCAGGGCGAAGGTGGTCAAGGATGACTACCGGCCCTCGCGCGACGAAATCCTGCGCTACATCGCCGAGAACCCCGACCGCTCCGGAAAACGCGACATAGCCAAGGCTTTCGCGCTGCGCGGCGAGGACCGCATCTGGCTCAAGGATCTGCTGCGCGACCTGCAGGATGAGGGCCTGCTGACCAGGAACCGCAAGCGGCTCACCCGCGCCGGCTCCCTGCCGCATGTCGCCGTGCTCGACATTTTCGGCCGCGATAACGACGGTGTGCTTCTGGCGCATCCGAGCGAATACACCGGCCCGGGCTCGCCGCCCGTGATCGCCATCCGCATTTCGCGCGGCGCCAGCGGCCCGGTTCCGGGCATCGGCGCCCGCGTCCTCGCCAAGACCTTCCCGACCGACGATCCCTCAGGCCCCGCCTATACCGGGCGGGTCATGAAGATTTTCGAGAAGCGCAGCGAAGCCGTTCTCGGCGTCTTCCGCGTGCTGAAGGACGGCACCTTTCGCATCGAGCCGGTGGAACGCCGCCAGCCCGAGTTGATCGTCGACAAGGAATTCCAGAACGGCGCCAAAAATGGCGATCTGGTCGAGGTCGAGCCGGCGCGCGCTTCGCGCTACGGCCTGCCGCGGGCCAAGGTGCTGGCGGTGCTGGGCTCGCTGACCAGCGAGAAGGCGGTCTCGATGATCGCAATCCACGCCCACGACATCCCCCACGTCTTTCCGGCCGATGTGATCGCCGAAGCCGACGCCGTGAGGCCTATGGCGCTTGCCGGGCGCGAGGATTGGCGCGATCTGCCGCTGGTTACCATCGATCCGGCCGACGCCAAGGACCATGACGACGCGGTGTTCGCCACGCCCGATACGGATGAGAAGAATCACGGCGGGGTCATCGTCACTGTGGCAATCGCCGATGTCGCGGCCTATGTCCGCTACGACACGCCGCTCGACCGCGAGGCGCTGAAGCGCGGCAATTCGGTCTATTTCCCGGATCGCGTCGTGCCGATGCTGCCCGAGCGCATCTCCAACGACCTCTGCTCGCTGCGCGAAGGCGAGGACCGTCCCGCGATCGCCGTGCGCATGACCTTTTCGGCGGAAGGCCGCAAGCTCAGGCACTCCTTCCACCGCATCATGATGAAATCGGCGGCCAAGCTCGCCTATCCGCAGGCGCAGGCGGCGATCGATGGCGTGCCCGACGACAAGACGGGGCCGATCCTCGAAGGCGTTCTGAAGCCCCTCTGGGACGCCTATGCCGTGCTCAAGCGCGGCCGCGACAGCCGCCAGCCGCTCGAACTGGAGCTGCCGGAACGCAAGATCCTGCTCAAGCCCGACGGTACCGTCGACCGGGTCGTCGTGCCGGAGCGCCTCGACGCCCACAAGCTGATCGAGGAGTTCATGATCCAGGCCAATGTCGCGGCCGCGGAGACGCTTGAAGGCAAGAAAGAGCCGCTCGTCTACCGCATCCACGACGCGCCGTCGCTGGCGAAACAGGAATCGCTGCGCGAGTTCCTGCACACGCTTGGCCTGTCGCTGGCGCGCGGCGCGCAGATGCGGCCCGGACAGTTCAACGGCATTCTGGAGCGGGTGCGCGGCGCCGACAACGAGGCGCTGGTCAATGAAGTGGTGCTGCGCTCACAGAGCCAGGCCGAATACTCGCCGAAGAACATCGGCCATTTCGGTCTCAACCTGAGACGCTACGCGCATTTCACCTCGCCGATCCGGCGCTATGCGGATCTCATCGTGCATCGCGGACTGATTGCCGCGCTCGGCCTCGGTCCCGGCGGCCTGACGCAGCAGGAAGCGGATCGCCTGGAAGAGGTCGGCGCGCTGATCTCGGCCACCGAACGCCGCGCCATGGCGGCCGAACGCGACACGGTCGACCGGCTGATCGCGGCCTATCTCGCCGAGCGCATCAACGACACCTTCGACGCTCGCATCTCCGGCGTCGCCAAGGCGGGACTCTTTGTCCAATTGCCGCAGTATGGCGCCGATGGTTTCATCCCGGTGTCAAGTTTGGACGGCGATTACTATATCTACGATGAAACCGCTCGATCGCTGTTCGGAGAGCGCACTGGCAAGGGCTACCAACTAGCCGACCGCGTCGAGGTGCGGCTGCTCGAGGTTGCGCCGATGGCGGGCGCGATGCGTTTCGAAATGCTGAGCGACCCGAAGCCGCTGCCAGGCTCGCGACGGTCGTTCCACAAGACCAAGGGCCGCGCCCGCGCGTCGCAGTCGCGCATGGGTCCCCGCGGCAGGAGAAGATGATGTCGAAGGGCATGGAAGAACAGGTTTTCGGCGGCGAGCACCATTCGGGCCACGTCGCGCGTCCGCTGTGGACGGCAATCAAGCGCGGCATGCTTGGCCGGTGCCCGCATTGCGGCGAAGGCAAGCTGTTCGGCGCCTTCACAAAGCCCGTCGACAAATGCGGCGTCTGCGGCGAGGAGCTTCATCACCATCGCGCCGACGACCTTCCCGCCTATCTGGTGATCGTCATCGTCGGCCACATTGTGGTTGGCGCCTTCATGACTGTGGAGGCCGCCACCACGCTTTCGACCTGGCAGCACGCGCTGATCTGGGTGCCGCTGACCATTATTCTGGCCGTCGCGCTGTTGCAGCCGGTCAAAGGCGCCGTCATCGGCCTGCAATGGGCGCTCTATATGCACGGCTTCGGCGGCGAGAAGGACGAGTTCGAGCCGCATCTCTAAGCCTGGAGCGGTTCTGTCCTTGATACAAGCAACGACCATCTCCGAGCAGTGGAATTCCAGATCGAGAACCGCTGCGCGTTTTTTCCTGGAATTGCTCCGGCAGCGACGTTTGGTCCGGGCTGGTGCAAAGGCCCGAACACGTAAGCCACTTTCGCGTTCGAGAAGTTTCCGCTAGGTCGAGCGCATGGAAGGAATGACCAAGGCGGATGTCGACAAGCTCGATAAAGGCTTGGCCGTGCACGGCGGTCGGCCGCTTCGCCCGCGCGATGCCGCAACCTTGATCCTGCTCGACAGGAGAGCCAGCGACGTTCTGGTGCTGATGGGCCGCCGCCACGCCGGCCACGCCTTCATGCCGGGAAAATTCGTCTTCCCCGGGGGCCGCACCGATCCCGCCGACAGCCGCGTTCCGGTGGCTGCCCCGCTGCATCCTGAGGAAGAGGCGAGGCTTGTGAGCGGCCCCGGCCGCGCGAGTGCCGCACGGGCGCGCGCCATCGCCATGTCGGCAATTCGTGAGACTTACGAGGAAGCCGGCCTGCTGATCGGTCGTAAAGGCCCGTTCGCCACCGCCAAGCGCGATTGGCAGGGTTTCGTCGAACACAGCGTCGCACCGTCGCTGGACGCCCTGCGCTTTATTGCGCGCGCCATCACGCCGCCCAACCGCGTGCGCCGCTTCGATACCCGGTTCTTCAGCGCCTGGCGTGAGGATGTTGCCGTCGAATTGCCCGACGGCGGTCCAACCAACGAGTTGGAAGAGCTCGTCTGGTTACCGCTTGGCAACGCCCGCAAGGCCGATATTCCCGACATCACCCGCATGATCCTGGAAGAACTGGAAAGGCGCCTCGCCCGCGATCCGTTACTGCGTCCGGGCGGCGCAGTGCCGTTCTTCCGGCTCATCCGAAACCGCTTCGTTCGCGAAGTCCTTTAGAAGCAGAGCATCCACATCGATGACGGTCGATACCCAGCAACAGGGCGACGAACGCGTACACTGGCTGCCGATGACTGCGGCGATCTCCTCGATCAGCGTGGTCGGCATCGCCATCGGCCTCGGCATGCCGCTGCTCAGCGTCATCCTCGAATCGCGCGGCCACTCGGCCTCGATGATCGGCCTCAACACGGCGGTCGCCGGGCTCGCCTCGATCGCCGGCGCGCCGCTCGCCACGCCGCTGGCCATGCGCCTCGGCGTCGCCCAGACCATGCTTTTGATGATCGCCGTTGGCGCGCTCGCTTTTGTCGGCTTTCATTTCGCGCCGGCCTTCTGGATGTGGTTTCCGCTCCGCGTCGCGCTGCACATTTCGCTGACAGTGCTCTTCATTCTGTCGGAATTCTGGATCAGCACCTCGGCGCCCCCGCATCGTCGCGGCCTTGTGCTTGGCATCTACGCTACGGTGCTTTCTCTGGGCTTCGCCGCCGGGCCGTGGCTGTTCGCCCATGTCGGCTCCGGTGGGTTCCTGCCGTTCGGCGTCACCAT
Source organism: Mesorhizobium sp. WSM3862 (assembly GCF_002294985.1). Classification (GTDB taxonomy): domain Bacteria; phylum Pseudomonadota; class Alphaproteobacteria; order Rhizobiales; family Rhizobiaceae; genus Mesorhizobium. The sequence continues at coordinate 494,532 of NZ_NSGE01000001.1, forward strand.
TGCGTTGGTAACGCTTGCTGCCATCCCGGTGCTGGCGGCTCGTAACGAGAGCCCGGCGATCGTCGCCGACGGCGAAACCAGCCATTTCCTGCGCTATATCTGGATGGTGCCCACAGCAACCTTCGCCGTGCTCGTGTTCGGCGCCGTCGAGACCGGCGGCTTTTCGCTGTTCCCGGTCTATGGCAGCCGCATCGGCTATTCGGAGGCCGACGCTGCGCTGTTGCTGACCATGATCGGGCTCGGCAACGTGCTGCTGCAGATACCGATTGGCATGATCAGCGACCGAGTCTCGGACCGCCGCTACCTGCTTTTGGCCTGCGCCACGGTCGGCCTCATCGGAACCGTGTTCATGCCTTTCTTTGCCAAGGACTGGCACCTGATGGCGGCGCTTCTGTTCGTCTGGGGCGGTGTGGTCGCGGCCATGTACACGATCGGCCTTGCGCATCTGGGTACCCAGCTTTCCGGCCATGAGCTCGCCTCCGCCAACGCCGCCTTCGTGCTCTGCTACGGCGTCGGCATGGTGATCGGTCCGCAGGCGATCGGCATCGGCATGGACGCCTTCGGCCCTTCGGGCTTCGGCTGGTCGCTGGCGCTGTTCTTTGCCGCGTACATGCTCCTGGTCCTCGTCAGGCTGGTGCGAAAGATCCTCTAGTGAAAATGTCGCCCTGCGCAGGCGGCCGGGCACGGTCGAGGTATCGTTCGAACTGCCCGACGATCAGGCGCTCGCCGCCCGTGTCGCCGAAGCGATATTCCAGGCCCATTCCTACCAGGAGCCTGTGATCCGCATTCAGCCGCTGCTGACCAGCCGTTCCAAGGGACTCGACGACCGTACCAATCCGAACCGCTGGTGGAACACCAGCGGCGACTGGAAGAAGGCCGATCTGCAGGTCAGGGAGAACGCCTGACGCGGCGAGTTCCGCCGCGTCAAAACGGGGCAAGAAGGGGCTTGGGCTTGACTTTCCGGGCGCGTTCTTTATGTGTCGCGCCAAGTTTCCCGCGTCCGGGTGTTTTCCCCGTGCTCCAGCGGCCAAAACTCCACGAACATTAACGGACGAACATCATGGCCAAAGCCGCAAACATCAAGATCAAGCTTCTGTCGACCGCCGACACCGGTTTCTTCTACGTGACCAGCAAGAACAGCCGCACCAAGACGGACAAGCTGTCGTTCCGTAAGTACGACCCGATTGCCAAGAAGCACGTCGAGTTCAAGGAAACCAAGATCAAGTAATCCGGTTTATCCTGAAATGCCGAACGCCGCCCCTTGGGGCGGCGTTTTTGTTTTCAGCGGGCGGACGCTCGAGCAAGAAAGCCCGCGGCTGCCTGACGCTGAATCATGCATGAGAAAAAGGGGGCCGGTCGGCGGTTGGCAGCGGTACGAGGAGGCCACTATGTGCCAGCGCCGGCCGGCCGACCCCACGGACCCAGGAGATGCGGCGGACCTGAGCATCATGGGGTATTTTCTGGATCGAGCCGGGCAGTCTACCCTCGTGCCGGCTTCGTCTTCGTTCTATGCCAAGCAGATTTGCTCAAGAACTTATGAAAATCAACCATTTCTTAACCACGGCTCCCGAATCGCTTGGATTAAGGTAAATTCCTAACCCTATCGGGTTGACGCGGAATTGGGGCTTCCGTGGGTAACCGCATCGCGGCGCAACGATTCAGGCAACGCGCTTAAGTCTTCTGGTCTTGTCCATGTCGGTGCGCCAAAACTGCTGCGCACCAATTGGGTGGCATGGATTAGGCGGCCTTGGCGACAACCCGGTTGCGGCCGCCGCTCTTGGCCTCGTAGAGCGCAAGGTCGGCTCGCTTCATCAACGCCGCGACCGTATCGGCTCCCCTCAGCACCGATGACACGCCGACGCTGACCGTCACCTCGATCGTCTTGCCACCGCTTCCGATTGCGAAGGGCGCCTGCGCGATCTCGGCGCGGATACGCTCGGCCACCTTCTCGGCGATGGGCCCGTCGGTATCCGGCATAACCACGACGAACTCCTCGCCGCCGAAGCGGCAGGCGAGATCGATGCCGCGCACGTTCTTGCGCAGCCGCCTGGCGAATTCACGCAGAACGTCGTCGCCGCCGTCATGGCCATGGGCGTCATTGATGGATTTGAAACGGTCGAGGTCGGTGATCATCACCGAGAGCGGCCGCCGCCGCGCCACGGCGCGGTCGAACAGCGTCTCAAGATGGCTATCCAGGTAGCGGCGGTTGTGCAGGCCGGTCAGCGCGTCGGTCACCGCCATCTCGATGGTCTGGGTGACGCTGGCGCGCAGCTGATCGTTATAGCGCTTGCGCCGCACCTGCGTGCGCAGCCGGGCCGTCAGCTCGTGCTGATCGATCGGCCGCGTCAGATAGTCGTTGATGCCGAGTTCGAGGCCGCGGATGATGCGGCCCTCCTCGCCCTCATCGGCCAAGAGCATGATCGGCAGGAAGCGGGTGCGGTCGAGCGAGCGCAGTTGCGAGCAAAGCCGGAGCGCATCGAAATCGGCGAAGGCCGTCGAGATCAGCACGCATTCATAGGCGGTCTCGGCGGCCTGGAAGAATCCGGCATTCGGATCGGTGGCGACGTCGAGATCGGCGCTGCCGCGAAGCATCTTCTGGATACGCTCGATAGACGACTTGCGCTCGTCCACCAGAAGCACCTTGGGCTTGGTGTCTTCCGTCGCGAAGTTGCGGCTGAGCAGCTCTTCGATGCCGATGTTGCGCGTGGTCGAGGCGCGCAGCCGCAATTCGTCGGTCAGCGACTTCAGCCTGACCAGGCTCTTCACCCGCGTCATCAGTTGCAGATCATTGACCGGCTTGGTGAGGAAATCGTCGGCGCCCGCCTCAAGGCCGCGCACCCGGTCCGATACCTGGTCGAGCGCGGTGATCATGACAACCGGAATATGCGAGGTCGCCGGGTCGCTCTTCAGCCGCTTGCAGACCTCGAAGCCGTCCATGCCCGGCATCATCACGTCGAGCAGCACGACATCGACCTTGCCGTTTTCGCAGGTCTCGATCGCATCCGGGCCGTTGCCGGCCGTCAGCACTTCGAAATATTCGGCCAGCAGCCGAACCTCCAGCAGCCGCACATTGGCGGGGATGTCATCGACGACGAGGATCCGCGCGGTCATCTCAAAGGCTCCGGCTCAGGCATCGCCCAGATAGGATTTGATCGTTTCGATGAAGCGCGGCACCGAGATTGGTTTGGAAATATAGGCCTCACAGCCACCCTGGCGGATGCGCTCCTCGTCGCCCTTCATCGCGAAGGCGGTGACGGCGATGACCGGGATCGAGTGCAATTCGTCGTCTTCCTTCAGCCACTTGGTCACTTCCAGGCCAGAAACCTCGGGCAGTTGGATGTCCATCAGGATCAGGTCCGGCCGGTGCTGGCGCGCGAGATCCAGCGCCTCCAGGCCGTTGCGCGTGCGGACCGTTTCGTAACCGCTGGCTTCGATGAGGTCCCGAAAGAGCTTCATGTTGAGCTCATTGTCCTCGACGATCATGACCTTCTTAGCCATCAATTTCCCGTCCCGACGGTCCCCTGAGCCGAAGACCGCCGTCATGCGTCCTTGCCGGATCGCACCCAACCCGCCTGTACCCTACGTCAATATGATTGACGAAACGCAAACCTGCCGTTGGAAAAGCACACCCATTCCACTTGCGGCTGCAGGGCTGAAGCGGCTGAGACTTGCCGCAAGCGACGCTTGCCATTACTGCGGAAGAAAGACTCAACATGCACATCGGCAAAAGGTAATGATGACGAACGCAGCGTCAATGCGCGAGGAGGCGGAAACCCTTGCCGTCAGGGCGCTTGGCTTCGTCGCCGGCGATCCGGAGCTGTTGCCTCGCTTCCTGGCGATAACCGGCATCGAGGCGCGGTCGATCCGCCACGCTGCCGCGGAGCCGGGCTTCCTTGCCGGCGTGCTGCAGTTCATCCTCGCCCACGAGCCGACGCTTTTGCGCTTTGCCGAGGAAACTGGCACGCCACCGGCTGCCGTCGGCAAGGCCTTGCGGGCGCTGCCGCTCGGCAATGACGATCATGAGCGCTCGACATGAGCGACGATCCCGAAACCGCGCGCCAGATCGAGGAGTTGGCGGCCGACGACCGGCCGCTGCTGGTGCTCGATGTCGATGATGTCGTGCTCGAATTTATCCGTCCCTTCCCGCACTACCTGAGGTCGCGCGGCTTCGGACTCACCCTCGCCTCCTTCCGCCTCACCGGCAACATCGCCGAGACGGCGTCCGGCCGGCTGATCGAGCAGGCGGAAGTGACGGCGCTTCTCGGCGATTTCTTCGATGCCCAGGCCGATTGGCAAAGCATCACCGACGGCGCCGCGGAGGCGCTGACGTCGCTCGGACAGCGCGCCGAGATCGTGCTCCTGACCGCGATGCCACACAAGCACCGCGCCGTGCGCCGGACGTATCTCGACGCGCTTGGCCTGAACTACCCTCTGCTGACCACGGAAATGGCCAAGGGTCCGGCGATCGCCAAGCTGCGCGGCGCCAAGGGCCGGCCCGTCGCCTTCGTCGACGACCAGCCCGCCAACCTGGTGTCGGCGCGCAATTCGGTTACCGACGCGCATCTCTTCCACCTGATGGCCGACAATTCGCTGCGCGCTTTCCTGCCGCCGACGCCGGACGACATCATCTCGGTCGATAACTGGCGCGAGGCGGCGCCGAGGATTGCGGCCGCGCTCGGCCTTTAGGGCGATGCAGGAAAAGTGCGAGCGTTGGGCTCCCCGTAGCTCCGTCCGAAAACGTTAGACGCCTTACCTTCAAGTGCTCAGGGCTGCAGCTTCGCTCCAGCCCCGCCATTGTCGCCGCCGTCCGAATCGGCCCCGCCGGTTGAATTGTCCGTTCTGTTCGCGCCGTCATCGCCGCCCGAATTGTCGTCCTGCCCCGCGTTGTCGTCCTGGACTTTATCCGGGCCCTTCAGCATGGCGCCGTTGACGACGATGGACCCGTCGGCCTTGGTGTTGATCACCCACTCCAGGCGACCGTCAGGCAGTGTCTTGCCAAAACCCTTGACGGCAAGCGCGAACGGGAAGGCCTGCACCATTTGCTCATCGCTCTTTGCCGCTTCCTTCAGGGCATCGACGATCCTGTCGTAGCCGGCGACGTCGATGGTCACGCTCCCATCGGCTTTCTTGCTATCCGGGAAATACACCTCGCCTTCCATGGCGACTTCGATACCGCCATTCTTCACTGTCGAGTGCCCGAACACGATCTTGGGCTTCTTGGCCTTGAAATCCTCGACCAAAGCCTTGCCGAATGCATCCGGCAGCGACGGATTCTTATTGAGATCAAAGGCTTCGATCGTCTTCCTTGCCATCGTATCGAGATCAATATTGGCGCCACCGAAGTTGAGGTCGATATCCGTCGGCAGCAACGCGACGCTCCAGGCGGGCAGCGCTTGCTGCGGGATCGTCAGGCCGGAGGCCTTGATCGAGTAATCGACTCTGCCGTTCGGTGAGATTCCGTCCATCGCGAACGCGGTGCTGAACTGCTTCGCCGCGAACTTGCCGACGGGGCTCTCCACCTCGAAATCCTTGAAGCTGTAGTTGCCGTCGATCCTTTCCCAGACGGGCAGGGCGGCCAACAGGAGCGATTTGAGCTCCGCCTGGTTAGCCTTGAGCTTGGCTTCGTCCTCGTTGGCGACGGCAAAGGCAAGAAGGTCGAGCAACGGCTTCGTCCGTACGCCCTTGCCATTCGCATCAACGGAAAGTTCGGGCGTTTTCAGGGCGACTGGAAAATTCATTCCGCTGTTGGGATCGTCGATCTTGATCGTCTCGACGAAGCTCGAGACCTTTTGCGTTGCCTTGAAGTCGACGCCGCCATTGGCCGACTTGGTGGCGGCAATCGTCGCGGTGCCGGCACCGGCGGTGACGTCCGCCTGCTGCTTGGCTTCCCGAGACGTCATCGTCATGCCCGCCATCGAGCTGGCGCCGCTGGTGAACGCCGCCAGGTTCGGATCGTAGACGGCGGAGCCCTTGCCGTCCTTGACCGAAACTTGCATGCTTTGCGGGCCTTCGGGTCCGTTGAATTCGAAGGACATGGTTTGGGAAAAATCCGAGCTGACGTCCCAGGATCCATCGCTGCGCGGCTTCACCAACAAGGCATAGGGCGCGAGGTCGATCTTGAACGGCTTCTGCTCCGGCAGGGCGCTGACCAGGGCCTTGACGTCCACTGCGATCTTGTAGGCGTCGCCTTCGACCGAGACCTTGAGCACGCCCTTCTCGAACGCCTGCTTGCCGAAATAGCGCGCCAGATTGTCCGAAAGCTGTTTGGCGCCCTGGCTGTCGACGGTCTGTGCAACGGCCGGCGCGCTGAAAGCAAGAATGAAAACAAGTGGCAAAACACGCTTCACGTCAGTCTCCGTCGGTCTCGGAAGGCAAATCGTTTCGTCTTCTGGTAGAAAAGAAGCATTACAGCCGCAAGACGATGACCGTAAGCCAAATCCTCAAGCGGCTAAAGCACCAGCCGCATCAGCGGCCTGCCGGGCTTGCGCTCCAGAAGCCTCTCGAACCCGGCCTTCTCGAACACGCGCGACGAGCCGACGAACAGCCCGATCGAACGCGAATCGCGCGACAGATCGATCGGGCAGGCTTCCAGCAGCCTGGCGCCATTTTCGCGGGCAAAGGCGATGCCGCCGTCGACAAGGCGATGAGTGATGCCCCTGCCCCGCGCCTTGGCGCGAATGAAAAAGCAGGAGATCGCCCAGACGTTCGGGTCTTGGGCATCCGCGGGATCGACAGGCGCCGAGCCCCGGCCTTGATTGTTCCATTCGGGCACGTCGGCGCGCGGGCCGACCTGCATCCAGCCGACGGCCTTGCCGTCCTCGAAAGCCAGAAGCCCTGGAGGCGGGCCGGCTCCGATGCGCGCCTTGATGTGATCCTTGTTGCGCTCGCGGTCGCTCGCCCGCCGCTCCGCCGGAGTCAGCCGGAAATGCGTGCACCAGCAGCCGTAACAGGCGCCCTGCTTGCCGAAGAGATCCTCGAAATCGGTCCAACGCTCAGGACTCAGCGGTACTATGGTCGTGCTCATACGTTCTCCCCAGGCCAAGCTTGTTGCCGGCCCTGCACTGTCGTACCATTGCACTTGTTCTCTTTATGTTCGCAGCGATGGCGGCTCCTGTCAACAATCCCGAACACGGCTTTTGTCGCGACTGCCTGGCTTCTCAGCGCAGCGAGACGCGCCGTTGCGAGCGCTGCGGCAGCCCGCGCCTTGTCCATCATCCGGAACTCTACCGGCTGCACATCGCTCACATCGACTGCGACGCTTTCTATGCCGCCATCGAAAAGCGCGACAATCCGGCGCTGAAGGACAAGCCGCTGATCGTCGGCGGCGGCAGGCGCGGCGTCGTCTCCACTGCCTGCTACATTGCCCGCATCCAGGGCGTGCGCTCGGCGATGCCGATGTTCAAGGCGCTCGAGGCTTGTCCCGAGGCCGTGGTGATTGCGCCGAACATGGAAAAATATGTCGGCGTCGGCCGCGAGGTGCGCGCGCTGATGCAGGCGCTGACGCCGCTGGTCGAGCCGCTGTCGATCGACGAAGCTTTTCTCGACCTCGCCGGTACCGAGCGGCTGCATGGGATGCCGCCGGCGCTTGTGCTGGCCCGCTTCGCGCAGACCGTCGAGAAGGAACTCGGCATCACCGTTTCCACCGGTCTCTCTTACTGCAAGTTCCTGGCCAAGATCGCGTCGGACTTCCGCAAGCCGCGCGGCTTTTCAGTCATCGGCAAAGCGGAAGCGCCAAGCTTTCTTGCCGGGCAGCCGGTCACGCTGATCTGGGGCGTCGGCAAGGCCTTGGCCGCGACGCTCGAGCGCGACGGCATCCGCACCATTGCCCAACTGCAGCGCATGGAGCGCGGCGAGCTGATGCGCCGTTACGGTGTCATGGGCGACCGGCTCTACCGGCTTTCGCGCGGCGAGGACGACCGCCGCGTCGACCCCGACGGCGATGCCAAGAGCGTATCGGCCGAAACCACCTTCGACAACGACATCGGCTCGCTGGCAGAATTGGTGCCGGTGCTGCGCGGCCTGTCGGAAAAAGTCTCGGCGCGGCTGAAGAAATCCGGCATTGCCGGGCGCACCGTGGTGCTGAAGCTGAAGACGCAGGATTTCAAGCTGCGCACCCGCAACCGCCAGCTTGGCGATCCGACACGGCTGGCCGATCGCATCTTCCAGACCGGGCTCGATTTGTTGCGTCGCGAGACCGACGGCACGAAATTCCGCCTGCTCGGCATCGGCGTCAGCGATCTTTCCGACGACGGGAAGGCCGATCCGCCGGATCTGGTCGACGTCCAGTCGCGCAAGCGCGCGATGGCCGAAACCGCGATCGACGAGCTGCGCGACAAATTCGGCAGGAAGGCCGTCGAGACCGGTTACACCTTCGGCAAGGGCCGTGCCGCCAACCCGCCCGAGCCGCTCGAGGACTGAGACCGGCTGGCATTCATGGCTGGCTTGATCAGGTGCGCTGCAGGTCGATCCGGCTCGTCACCATGGTCTTGCCGGTCTTCGGATCCGTGTCGGTCACTGTCAGCCGCATGCTGTCGCTGCCGGTCTTTTCGACGGTCAACTGCGCTTTGCGGTCGCCATTGACCTCCTTTGCCCAACGGATGCCGAGATTGAGCGCGTTGCCCGAGCGGCTGCCGTTCAATTGCGCCGGCCCGGTACGCGAGCCGATATAGACGCCGCTATAGCCCCTGCCGGTGGCCTTCAGATCCGCGCTGATCTCCCGCGTCATTAAGATCAGCCCGCGGCATTTGCCGTCGAGCGACAGCGAGGTCGAGGTAGCGCCGGATTTGAAGTCGCAGGAGATATTCACCGTCGGCGCATTCGCGCTCACCTTGAAGGTGCCGTTGCCGGCGAAGCTGCCCTGGAACGAGCGCAGGAAATCTGCATCGTCGGCGTAGGCGCTTGCGGCAGTCATCAGGCAGCCGGCGAGAACGAGCGGAACCACTGGTCTCATCGAAATTCTCCCCCGTTGGAGCCGAAACACGCCTCCTGGCTTCGGAAGGCGCAAACAGACTCAGGAACGCAAGCGATCTTGGCAGGTTCCCCTGCCGATATGACCGTTTTGCAACAAGGCCGGTTGCCGTGAGGGTATTTTAAGCCGGCGGCGGCTCAGGCCGAGAGCGCGGCCTTCACCCAATCCAGCCGCGCTGCCGGCACCAGCCCGTAATTATAGAAATTGATGCCATCGACATCAGTTTTCCGCGCCGGGCTGACCTTCGCCGCTAGCAACTGCGGACCCGCCATTTCCGGGTAGAAAAGCCGGTAGCCGGTGCCGAGAAATTTGCCGGCGCCGAGCGCGGCGCGGCCGTCCGTCACCAGGCTTGCGACATCCTCGGCCTGCATGTCATAGGCGCACAGGATCGCCCCGTCGCAGACCTTGCCGACAGCCGCCAGATCGCAGCCGCCCAGCCAGCCTTCCTTGAGGTCGATGATGAGGACCTTGGTGACCGGATGCGCCACCTCGCGCAACTCGGCGACCAGACTGGTCACCGGCTCGAAGCGCCAGACCAGATAGGCGTGTAGCTCCGGCCACGGCCCGAAAACCTCGAGTCCGCCCGCTGGAAAACCGGGGAAGCGCCGCTCCGGCACCGCGCGCTCGCAGGTCTCGATGATCCATTGCCGGACGAGCGCTCGCGCCCGTTCGGCGTTGACCCCGGCTTTAGCCGCGAGATCGACACAGGACGGACAGAAGCACAGCGACAGCAGGAAATCCTCCTCGGGCGTCAGGCCGACGCCGTCCTTCTCGTGATGGTATTCATGGGCAAATCCCATGAAGGAAGGGCTTTCGAGTTCGATCCTGTCCGGTTTGTAACCGTGCGAGATGTCCGCAACCAGCGCCCGGACATAGGCGCGCGCGTCGGGATGCGAGGGACAGAGATTGTAATAGTTGGGATCGCCGAAGGCGTTGCGAGTGACCGCCTCGGGATGAAGCATGCCGAGGCGGGTGTTGTGCAGGCACACCGTCCAGCAAGAGACCCCGGGGCCGCCCTGTTCCCGCCGGCGGACGAGTTGGCCAAGCACGTCGCCGCCTTCGCTGATCACATCCGCGACCTTGGGCTGGATGGCGAGGTCGGCCCATCGCGCCGCTGACGGCTTGAAATAGATGGTGCCATCCTCTGGAAAATAGGCTTTCCGCCGTGGGCTGCGCGGCTGCAGGAAGCGACCGGCATGATAGGAGGCGGCCAGGCTGATCATGTTGAGGCCGGCGCGCTGGACAATATCACGCTCGACCGTCTCCAGGCCGAGATCCTGAATGTCCCAGGGATATGTCCACATCGAAAGCTGCATGCTCATCCTTTGGATCCTCGCCCCTTCCGGTGCCGGCGTCAGCCTTCGACCGGCTCGGCCACTTGCATCAGGCAGTCGCCCGCCTCGCACATGGTGTGCAGCCGGCGCGACAGCACAATGCCGCTCTCCGAGAAATGCAGCGCCTCCTCGGCAAGCTCCAGCCGTTCGAGATCGTGATACCATCCCGCAAGCTGGCCAGCACTCACGCGGTCGCCCAGGCGGACCGCAGGCTCGAACCACCCGCGCCGCGTCGAGTAGATACCCTGGCTGTGCCTCGACAGCGAAAGCAACCGCGTCGGCTTCGCCGGCTCTGCGTCCGATGTGAGCACCGGCGCCGCGACCACGCCCAGCACGACCATCAGGCAATCGAGCGCCCGAGCGGTAAGCGTCATCGAATCGACGGTAGCGGTTCCGCCGCCGCCGAATTCGCCGCTGACGCCGATCGCGCCCGCCCGGCGCGCGGCACCCATCGAGGTCGGCGAGGCCTGGCCGTTGTCTGCGATGAAGCCGAACGGCATCCCGAGCGCGCGCATTAGCTCGACACCCCGCCGATGGCGCTCGGCATCGGCATTACGCTCGACCAGTGCCGTCGGCAGATGCTCCATCGAGGTGCCGCCCGAGTGAATGTCGAAAACGACATCGTGACGGGGAAACAGTTCCGTTTCCAGGAAATGGGCGAGCCGACTGGTCGGCGTGCCCGACGGATCGCCCGGGAACGCGCGGTTGAGGTTGCCGCCGTCCAGCGGCGAGCAGCGCTTGGCGGCCATAACCGCCGGCGCATTCGCCATCGGCAGGATTGTGATGCGACCGCTGATTGCGGCCGGATCGAGCCGGCGGATCAGCTTGGCCAGCGACAGCTCGCCCTCATACTCGTCGCCGTGGTTGCCAGCCATCAGCAGCAGTGAGGGACCCTTCCCGTTGCGAATGGTGCAGATCGGTACCTTGACCTGGAAATAGGGAGAGCGGTCGACCGAGAACGGAATGCTGAGATAGCCGAGCGTTTTGCCTTCGCGGTCAAAATCGAGCGTGTGGACAAGGCCGGTATGCATGCTGTCCTCTCAGACGGCCGCGACGGCGGTGACTTCGATGCGCAGGTCCGGGTCGGCCAGACGCGCTTCGACGCAGGCGCGTGCCGGCAGGCGCTCGGGATCCACCCAGGCATCGTAGATCTTGTTCATCGCGTCGAAATCGCCGATCTGCGGCAGGAAGATGTTGAGCGCCACGAGCTTCGACTTGCTGCTGCCGGCCTCATGCAGCAGCGCCTCGACTTTGGCCAGAACATCGCTGGTCTGCGCTTCGATGCCCCCCTTGCGGTCGTTGGCGACCTGGCCGGCTATATGCACCATGCCGCCATACACCACGGCCTGTGACATGCGAGAGCCGGACTGGAAGTATTTGATCATCTCGGATCCTTTCGAGTTCTTTTTGGAGGCCTGGTCAGCCGAAATAGGTCGGAATGGCATGGGCTACACGACCGGTCGCATCCACGCCGAAAAGAACGCGATAGCGGTCGAGGCAGGTGCAGGGATGCGAAATGCCGAATTCGATGACGTCGCCGACCGCGATGTCGTCGCCAGGCTGGAGCGCCAGAAAGGCATGCTGATCGTTGAGCTTGATTACCTGTGATTTCTCAGGTGAAGCTGGCAGCGGATCGCCCGAACGATACACCCTGAGCGGCTTGGGGAAACCCTGGTCGAAGGGGACGTCGCGCATGCCCATGCCGCAAATGGTGAGATCAGGTTCCGGCCGCGAAAGCACTTCGGCCCAGACACGCAGGACCGGACGGAAAGAATTGCGCGCCGAGGCGGTGGCGCCGCCGAGCTCGAAACCGCTGCGGCTGTCGACCGCGCCAAGCGATCGGTCATAGACGCCGTGGTCGTGGAAGAAGATGGCGCCGCTGCGCAGCACCAGCGTCGCCTTGCCGTCCTGTTCGACCAGCGGCGAAAGCGCCGCCACCACCCTGTCGAAGAAGACCGACCCGCCGGCCGTCACGACCAGGGGAGCCTCGCTGCCGAGGCGAGCGCGGAGCCTGAGGAACATGTCGCCCACCGCTGCCAGCAGCGCAGAGACCGCTTCATCGGTGCGCAGCGGATCAGGCTGAGCGGCAGCGCCTTCATAGGTGCCGACGCCGGCAATGCGCAGCCGTCCGCCGGTCGCAGCGACGGCATCGGCGATTGCCTCGGCCTCTGCCGTGGTTCGTGCCCCCGCCCTCGCCGCGCCGAGCTCGACCAGGACACGCAACGGCGGGAGATCGGCAGCTGCCCGCCACGCATCCGCCAGTGCCCGCACGGCCGCGACCGAGTCGGCGAAGACATAGAGCTCGGCATCCGGCCACGCGCCAGTCAGTTTCGCGAGCCGGCCTGCACCACCGGCGCCGCCGACCTCGTTGGCAATGATCAGTCTCGAGAGACCCGCCTTCAGCATCACCGTTGCCTGCCTTATATCGGCGACCGTCGTGCCCCAGGCACCGGCCTTGACCAGCGAATGGGCGAGATCCGGCGCCATCGGCGTCTTGGCATGCGGCGCGACCGCAGCGCCCTGCTCGCGCACATAACGCAGGAACAAGTCGCGATTTGAGGCGAAGGCCGCTTCGTCAAGGGTGAGCAGCGGCAGCGACATGCGGCCATCGGCCGGATGCCAGCCTTGCTGTCCGGCCAGGCTGGAATCCAATCCGGACGTGCCGGGGGGCACGCCACGGATACGATCGTCGAGCATGAAATTTTCATGCACGACAAGCGATTGGGCCGGTGTGTTCTCGCTCATCCGATGCTAACCCTTCCGTCGCCGAACAATGGCTCAACCGATTGCCGGCCAAGGCCTGAGGGAACCGCGTGCCAAATCCCTACTCCGGACCCATCATCGACGCCCATCACCATCTCTGGGATCTCAGCCTCGGCCGCTATCCCTGGCTGACCGCCTCTGCCGGCGAACGCGGCGGCCTCGGCGAGCTTGATGCCTTGCGCCGCAACTATCTGCCCGAGGATTATCTGCGCGACGCCGCCCGGCACAATGTCGTCGCCAGCGTCCATGTCGAAGCCGGCTGGGCGAGCGACGACAGCGTCGGCGAGACCCGCTGGCTCGAGACGCTCGACAAGTCGTGCGGCGTAGCGGCGCGCTACGTCGTCCATGTGCCGTTGGCGAGCCACAACGCGGCGGAGTTGATCGAGGCGCAGGCCGCGTTCGACCGTGTTGTCGGCATTCGCGACATTCTGAGCTGGGACCCTGATCCCGCCCGGCGCTTCGCCGCTCGCGACGGCACAATGGACGATCCTGCCTGGCGCGCCGGCCTTGGCTCGCTCGCCCGGTACGGGCTCTCCTTCGACCTGATGGTGTTTCCACGCCAACTGGCCGAGGCAGCGCACCTCGCCGCAGCCTTTCCCGACCAGCAATTCGTCCTCAACCATTGCGGCAGCCCGATCGACCGTGACCCCGAAGGCTTGCAGAGATGGCGAGACGGGCTGCGCCTGCTGGCCGAGCGCGACAACGTCGCCATCAAGATATCCGACCTGGTCGCTTACGATCATGACTGGACGCTCGAAAGTCTGCGGCCGATCGTTCTGCATTGCATCGACTGCTTCGGCATGAAGCGCGCCATGTTCGGCTCCGACTTCCCGGTCGCCGGCCTGCACGCCTCGTTCGATGAGGTATATGACAGCTTCAAGGTCATCACCGCCGATCTTTCCCGGGATGAGCAGGCGGCGCTGTTCTTTGGCAACGCCGCTCGCATCTATCGCCTGGACGCCGGGTCATCGCCGGGCTTGCTCCCTGCCTGAGAGCAGCAGCAGCCCGAGGATCAACGAACCGAACAGGATGCTGCGCCAGCCGGGCGATGCATTGACCACGGTGATCAGCGCAGTGATCGTCACCAGCAGGATGGCTCCCGGGATGGTGCCGGCATAGGTGCCGAGCCCGCCGAGGATCGAGGTGCCGCCAAGCACCACTGCGGCGATCGAGGCGAGCAGATAAGGATCGCCGATCCCGACATAGCCCTGCCCGTTCATGCCGAGCACGAGCACGCCCGCGAGCCCCGCCGTGAATCCGCTGATGCCATAGACAGCCAATGTCGTGGAAATGATCGGCACGCCCGATAACGAAGCCGCAAGCGGATTGGCGCCCATGGCGAAGATGCGGGCGCCGAAAGGCGTTGCATGCATCAGTGTCAGCACGAGCACGGAAACCGCGATCCATAGCAGGATGCCGGCCGGAATGCCGGCCGGCCGCGCATTGCCCAGCCAATGAACCAGCGGGTTCTCGGCGGTGACGGCACTGCCGCCGGCAATGATGATCAGCAGACCCTGCAGGAATGTCGCCATGGCCAGTGTCATGATCATCGGATGGACGCGCAGCAGCGCCACCCCTAACCCGTTGACTACGCCGATAGCTGTGGTCAGCGCAACCACCGCGAGCACGGAGGCAAGGCCGGTCGGATCGGCCTGCCATGACAGCAGCGGCAGGCTGATGGCGCTGACGGTGACGATCGCTGCCACCGAGAGATCGATCCCGCCGGCGATCACCACGAAGGTCTGCCCGGCCGCCACGAGGCCGATCACCGCGCCAAGTTCTACCAGGTAGCGCAGATGTCCGTAGGCGCCGAAGCCGCGCGATGCGATGCTCGCCGCAATCCAGACTGCGACGACGATGGCAAGGGTGAGGAACGGTCGGCTGGTGAGGATCGCCCTGGCGCGTCTGCCGCCGGCGCTGTCGGTCCATGCTGTCATTGCTGCACCTTGCGGAATTGCGGGATGGCGACGGCACCGATGATGATCAGCCCTTGCGCGACATACTGCGCTACCGGGGTGAAGCCGAGGAAGAACATCACGCTGATCATCAGGCTAAGCAGCAGGCTGCCGGCGAGCGCGCCGCGCATGGTGCCCTGCCCGCCGAGAAAGCCAATGCCGCCAAGCACGGCAGCGGCAATGGAATTGAGCGTGAAGGCCGTGCCGATGACCGGATCGCCAGACCCCGTTTGCGCGGCCACGAACAGCCCGGCGCCGGTCGACAAGAGGCCGCTGATCGCATAGGCGGCCACACGCGCCGCGTCGACCGGCACACCGGAACGGTAAGCCCCGACCGGATTCTCGCCGGCGGCATAGAGGCTCAATCCAAGCGGCGTGGCGAGATAGAGCTTCCATAGCAGGACGACCACCACCAGCAGCACGAACGCCGCTGGCGTGTCGCCGGCAAGCAGGTCGGACAGCCAAGCCGGGATGGAGCCGCCAGGCCTCGGCAGGATCAGCAGTGCGGCGCCACCGATGATGAACGAGCCGGCGAGCGTCACCACGATCGCCGGCAGGCGCAGCCTGACCACGATGAAGCCGGTCGCGGCGCCAATGCCGAGCCCGGCAAGCGCCACGGCGGCCGCGCCGCCGGCGATGCCCAGCGGTCCGCCCATGGTGGTCGCGGCAATGACCGCGCCGAGGCTGACGGTCGCGCCGATCGCAAGGCTGATGCCGCCAGTGAGCATGAGGATCGCCTGCGCCATCGCCACCAGCGCCAGCGGGAACCAGCTCTGGGTGAACTTGGCGAAGCCGGAGACCGTGAACAGGCCCGGAAAAAGCACGGCATAGGCGATGAGAAACGCCAGCACCACCAGGAAGAGGCTGCGAACGCCTATGTTGCGGCGCGCCTGCACCTGCCAGTAGAGCGCGCCGTCGGCTCTCGCGTACGGAATGATGCTCATGCCGCCACCTTCCGCCTCTCTGCACCCATCGCCGCCGACACGATGGCTTCCTCGCTCAGCGCGGCACGCTCGATCATCCTGACGACGCGGCCTTCACGAACCACCGCGACGCGGTCGCATAGATGCACCAGTTCCGGCGTATCGGAACTGAGCAGCACGACCGCCTTGCCAGCGGCGGCGAAGGCGCGAAGCATCAGATAGATTTCGCGCTTGGTCTCGACATCGACGCCACGCGTCGGATCGTTGAGCAGCAGCACCAGGGGATCGTGCGGCATCCACTTCGCCAGTGCGACCTTCTGCTGATTACCGCCCGACAAGGCCTGCGCCGGACGCTGCAGGTCGCCCTTGATGGAAAGCTGGGCGGCGAGATCCCTTCCCTTCTGGCGTTCAGCCTTGCGGCTGCGCAGCTTCAACGACGGAAGCCTCGCGAGGGAAGGCAACATCATGTTGGTGATGATCGGATGAATAAGGTGGAGGCCCTCGCGCTTACGGTCGGCTGGCACATAGGCGAGCCCCAGCGCGTTGGCTTTCGGCACATTGCCCGGCAGGCCCGACACGCCGTTTACCGTCGCCGAAACCGTCCTCGCCGGGATGGCCCCATAAAGACCGAGCAGCAGATCCTCCTGCCCCTGACCGACCAGGCCGCCTATGCCCAGCACCTCGCCGGTCCCGATGTCGAGGTCGACGTCGTGCATCAGGCCGGCCGAGAAGCCGCGGACCGAGATGGCGGCGCCGGGCGATCCCGACGGCTGCCATTTCGGAAAGAGGTCGCCGGGGTCGCGGCCGACCATCAGGCGCACCAATCCAGCCGCGTCGGTTCCCTCCAGCGACCGGTCGGCCGTGCAGGTGCCGTCCTTCAGCACGGTCACATGCTGGCAGAGCGCCATCACCTCGTTGAGCCGGTGCGAGATGTAGAGAATGGCGACGCCTTCTCCACGCAACCGTCCCAACAGGTCGGTGAGGATTTTCGTTTCCGTCGCCGAGAGCGACGAGGTCGGCTCGTCGAGGATGAGCACGCGCGGCCGGCGATAGAGAGCCTTGGCGATCTCCACCATCTGCCGTCGCCCGAGAGATAGATTCCCAACCGGTGTCGACAACGGCTCGTCGAGGCCGACGAGTTTGCATGCCGCCTTCGCCCGCGCGGCAAGCTCCTTGTAATCGACTAGCCCGAAGCGCTTGGGATAGGCGCCAATGCCGATGTTCTCGGCTATCGAAAGGCTGGCCGTCAGGCTGAGCTCTTGCTGCACGACGGCGATGCCGGCCTGCCGCGCGAGCGCTGGCGTCATGCGTGCCACGGCACGCCCATCGACCTCGATGGTCCCGCTGTCCGGGCGCAAGGCGCCCGACAGGAGGTTGATCAAGGTCGACTTTCCGGCGCCGTTCTCGCCGAGCAGCGCATGCACGCGGCCCGGCTGGAGAGCGATGGAGACGTCGCGCAGGACGGGGTTGCCGAAGAACGCCTTCGACACCCCCCGCGCGGCAAGGAGCGGAGCCATGGTCAATGCTGCGACCCTTCCGGCCTACTTCTGCGCCAGCAGCTTCTTGAACAGCTCCTCATCGTAGGGCGAATAGATGTAGCCGTCAGCCGGGAAATCTTTCGCCCGGGCGAGGTATTGATCGATGTTGGAATTATCGATGACCGGCAGCGGAATCTTGACGAAGGCCGGCACGTCCTTGCCCTCCAGCGCCTGGACCGCGGTGTAGGTGGCAAAGGCGCCGAGCCAGTTCGGCTGCATGGTCGCCCAGCTCTTCAGGCCCTTTTCCTTCCACAGCTCGAGGAACTGGCGCGCATTCTCGCCGGTGATCGGCACCTGGTCGCGGCCCTGCTTGTCAAGCGCGAGCACCGCACCGGCCGAGAGCGCGCCGCCGAGCGACAGGATGCCGTCGATCTCGGGATTGGCGAACAGCAGGCTGGTGACGGCTTCCTGGGCCGGCGCGACATTGTACGGCGTGTTGGTCTCGGCGAGGATTTTCACGTC
Source organism: Mesorhizobium sp. WSM3862 (assembly GCF_002294985.1). GTDB lineage: Bacteria > Pseudomonadota > Alphaproteobacteria > Rhizobiales > Rhizobiaceae > Mesorhizobium. The sequence goes on from NZ_NSGE01000001.1 coordinate 512,475, forward strand.
GGGATGGGCCTTGAGCTCGGCATCGGCGCCCTTGCGGCGGTCGTCGCTGACCGAAACGCCGGCCGGGCCGTTGAGGATGAGGATCTTGCCCTTGCCGCCGATGGCGTCGATCAGGAACTTCGCAGCCTGGTCGCCCCACTGCGAGGAATCCGTGTTGACCTTGGCCGTCACCTGGTCGGTATCGACCAGGCTGTCGAAGTTGATGATCGCGATGCCCTTGGCGCATGCATCCGCGATCACGCGCGCCGGAGCGGTCGAGGAACCGGCGATCAGAATGATGGCGTCGACATTGGAATCGATCATCGACTGGATCTGTTGGATCTGCACATTGGCGTCGCCCTGGGCGTCGGTCACGACCAGCTTGTCGACCAGCCCCTGCTTCTTGAGCGCCTCGACCTCGGCTTCGATCGTGCCCTGGGTCTGCTTCATCCAGGTCGGCACGGAATAGATGTTGGCCCAGCCGATCGTATACGGCGCCTTGCGGTCGCCCTTGATGCACTTCGCGGCCGCATCGGCCTGCGAGGCGACACCGACGGCCAGGACGAGACCGAGGCAAAGGGCGCTGGCGGATGCGAAAAACGATGACTTCTTCATGACGGTTCCCCTTCTGTAGCTCTTGTCCGGACGTGCGGAGTCGGGACGGCGAAACACCGCGGTCGCCGCGTCGCGGAAACCGCTCGTTCGTCGTCTGGACTTCTTCTGCCCGGCTCGTTAGTTTGTCCGATATTCCAGACAACATGTCTGTATATCGGACAAACGGGATGCTAGACTGAGCCTTGACATCTTTCAAGCGTCTTGAGACGAGAGCCGAAAATGATTTTTGGGCGGCTGGCATGAGCGAAGGCGCAACTGGTTTGATCGAGGCAGGCGCCGGGGCACAACCACAGCCCGGCGAGCGCCGCCGCGGCATCGACCGCGTCATCATGCTGCTCGAGGCCCTGCTGAAGCATCGCGCGCCGATGCGCATCGGCGACATCGCAAAGATGATCAACGCACCCCGTTCGACGACCTATGAGATCGTCAACAGCCTGCTCGAAGCCGAGATGCTCGAAAATGTCGGGTCCGAGGGCTACGTCTATTTCGGGCGGGCGATGCACTTGTTCGGATGGGCGTACTCGCATCACAACGCACACTATCGCCGCATCCTTGAAACGCTGGACAGGATGGCGGCCGAGACCGGCGAGACCGTTCAGCTCTGTGGTCTGCGCGGCAACAAATATGTCGTTCTCGATTGCCGGGATTCTCCCGGCCCTTTCCGCATCTCGAGCGATGTCGGTGTCGAGGTGCCGATCCCCTGGACGGCGTCGGGGCGGCTGCTGGTCGGCCATATGCAGGAGACGGAACTCAAGGATTTCATTCCTGCCGCCGACTACGAACTCCCCGACGGCCGGGTCATTGCTCCCGACGAATTCTTCGCGGATGTCGACCTGGCTCGCCGGCAGGGCTTCAGCGAGACCTCGGCGCTCGCCGACCGTTTCACCTGGTGCATGGCGGCTCCCATCCGCGACAGCCACGGCGCCATCAACACGACGCTTTGCTTTGTGCTGCCGGTCGATACGCCGGAGCCGCGTCGCAACCAGTTGCTTGAGCTGCTGCGCGAGCGCGCCCGCGCACTGTCGCTCGCCGGAAGCTGAGCCGGAATGCGGCCGTCTGGCCCAGTCGAATGCCGCGACTACCGATTGCGGCACAACGACGGTCTTGCGACATAGCGCCAATGGCACCCGCTCCCTCGATCACCAAGGCCGCGCTCTGGATGGCGCTGTCGATCGCCTCGTTCCTGGCGATGTCGGTCGCCGGCCGCACCGCGACGGCCGCGCTCAATGTCTTCCAGGTGCTGGAGTTGCGCTCGGTGATCGGCTTCTTCATCCTGCTGCCGCTGGTGCTGACGGCCGGCGGCTTTAGGGCGATGCGCACCCAGCGCCCGCTCGCCCACATTGCCCGCAACGTCGTCCATTATGCCGGCCAGGCCGCCTGGCTCTATGCGCTGACCTTGATTCCCCTTGCCGTGCTGATCTCGATCGAGTTCACGACCCCGATCTGGACGGCGATCCTGGCGGTGAGCTTTCTCGGCGAAAGGCTGTCGCGGCCCAGGCTGACGGCAATCGTGCTGGGGCTGATCGGCGTGGTGATCATCGTGCGTCCCGGCGTCGGCTCGGTCGATCCCGGGCAACTCGTCGTGCTGGGAGCCGCAATGTGCTTCGGCGTCTCGGTGGTCATGGTCAAGTCGCTGACGCGAACCGACAGCGTCGTGCGCATCATCTTCTGGATGCTGATCATTCAGTCCGTGGTCGGCCTCGTCCCGGCGCTCTATGTCTGGCGCAACCCGGCAGTCGAACTGTGGCCGTCGATATCGGTGGTCGCCTTCACCGGCATGTCCTCCCATTTCTGCATGACCCGCGCGCTCAGCCACGCCGATGCGACCGTCATTTCGCCGATGGACTTCCTGCGCGTGCCGCTGTCTGCGCTCATCGGATGGCTGCTTTACAACGAGCAGATCGATGTCTTCACCGCCGGCGGCGCCTTGCTGATCCTGACCGGCAATCTCCTCAACCTGCAGCGCAAAGCGCCTCAGCCTGCCGAAGTCGCGACCTCTTAGCTGTGCGGTCAGACGCCCGGTTGGGTTGCCTGCGATCCGACACGGTGGCTGGCGTCGGCGGGACCGTCATCACTCGCCTCATCGCTCAATCGTAGACGCCATCAAATAGAAGATCGTTGTCGCCGCCGGCCTTGAAATGTCCGGCGTAAGAGCCCGCTGGCAGCAGCAGGGCTTCGCCCGCACTGTTGCGCAATGTTACGGTCTTTGGCCCGGTCGCAAGGTGAAATGGCGGATCAAGCACGGTGCCGTCGATTTCGACCCGGCCCCGCAAAGGCGTTCCATCGGCGCTGTAGAGCGCATAAGTTCCAGCAATAGGAACATCAAAGATCTTCCGCTCACCGGGTTGCAGGCGGAAACCAGCGATCCTGAGGTTTGGCGCCACACGGACATAGCTGTTCAAGATCAGGGGCGCGACTACCGGATAGATATAGTCCATCCGGTAGGACCACAGGATCAGCTTCGGGGGAGACTTGCTAAGCACATTGTAAGCCTCGGAACGCCCGCTTTCCCGCAAGGTGGCGAGCACGTAGTGTTTGTCGAGCCACAAAGTTGTCGGCTCCATTCGATTGGGCAACATTCCTATGCCGTCGAAGTACCGCTCATCGGGTGCAAGCAATGACTCCGCGCGCGCCACCAGCTCAAGTTGGGCGGTATTGTCGAAGCGAAAGTTAAGCAAATTGGCAACGAAGCTTATGGCCATCGCCGTGACCAAGGCTATCCACGCCAGGCGCAGATAACGCGCGCGGTCTGCGAGGCCGTCGAGCATCGTCAGCGACCATAGCGACATGAACGGCAACGCCATAATGAACACGTAGGGCCACGGCTGGTCATGCGCGAAGACCAGCACCGTGATGACGACAGAGAAGATCAGCGCAATTCGCCTCCGCTCGTCGAGCTTCATGATCTGTATCAGAGACAGAGCCATGCCGGCGAAACAGAAGACGTAAAGAACATAATTGCGCGCGAGCGTCTGAACCACGAAGCGCCTCAGCCCCCCGTAGTCACCGCCGCCGCGCGTTGCGACCTCAAGAGGGCCGAACACCAGGCTCTTGGCGATGGGAACAGGGTCGGCGCCGCCGAAGATGAAGCAATATGCGATTATAGGGAGAGTCCATCCCAGCACGAGCCATGCCCCGCGGACCATGCCTGCCAGGTAGCGTCTCATCAAAGCCGCGTCGGCGACCAGGCCAAGGCCTAGCGCAAGGTTGAAGTAGATTGATTTCTGCGTTGCGAGAAACGACAGGCCGCTCAAGGCGCCGGCAGCGACAAGCTGCCATCCCCTCAATTCACGGGCCCGTAGCACGACCAGCAGCGCCCCTACGGCGAAGAACACCGCCAGCGGTTCGGCGATAGTGCGAAAGATGCGCTCCATGAAATTCGAGAAGCACAAGAGGACGAGGACAATGGCCAAGGCACGAACCCGATCCTCCCCAAGCGCGCGAGCGCAGGCGTAGACCAAAGCAATGGTCGCGCATGCCAGCAACGCGGTCTGCATACGACCGACAAGCAGAATGGACGTGGCATCCCAACCGATCAGGTGAGCCAGCTTGTAAAAGGCGGTGGAACCGACCGCCTTGCTTGGCTGCACGGTGGCGAACAGGCCATTAAACAAATGCTTCGCGTATCCAAGCTGACCAAATTCGTCCATGACGAATCGGCAATTCCAAGCCAAGGCGAACAACAACGCGATCTTCAGTACGATCAAAGCGCGTAGAAAGATCGTTAAGCGGCGCGATCCTGCACCGAATAAATCAGTCAGACCTGCTTCTGATCGCATTCAATCCCGCCCTGGAATGAACATCAGATTTAAGCGACGTTAATTAAGAAAATTGGCTAGGCCACACGGCCCAGACGTTTGGAGCCCTGTTCGGTGTTCGTTGCTGGAAGGCCTCAAGCACAGGCCAGGGCCGAAAGCGCCTGAACTTCGCCCAGATGCGGACGCGACACCGCATCGACCATGGCGAAGTAGGTCAAAGTTTGGCCACTCCTCCGCCTGCCAAGGTCAGCACGCCGAGCGCCGTTGCGCGCCAGTCGTACTGCGCCAACGCGTAACGAGCCATGGCGGCTCGCTCCTCGGAGGTGAGGGCAAGGCTGTCGATGGCATCGGCGCAACGCCTGGCCGACCCGTCGGGATTGGTGAGGTCGATGGCAACGCCACGCAGCCATTTGGCCGCGCCTGGGTCGGCACGGTTGCTCGGTTCGCCGCAGACGACAGGCAGTCCGCAGGCCATTGCCTCTTGAATAACGAGCGGAAAGCCCTCTCCGACGCTCGGCAACAGCAGGAAGTCAGCCCCCCGATAAAGGTCCGCCAGGGCCTGAGGGCTCTGGACACCAAGGTCGTGAACATTGGCAAGTCCCCATTTGCCGGGGTGGATCGGGCCGCTGCCGACCATCAAAAATGCGAGATCCTGGCGGAACGCGGCCAAAGCCCGCAGCACCGACAATCCTTTCTTCTCGACGTAGCGACCAACGAAAAGAATGCGACGCGTACCCGGGGGGATCGAGATCGCCGCAGGGGCCTCCGGCACAGGCAGCGGGCCTGAAGCGGGATGAAAAATCGCACCGTCAACACCGTTGAACAGCAGTTGGAAGGGAATGCGCGCTGGCGTGCCCACAAGGTCATGGCGCACGGTGTCGCTGATGAACACAACTGCGTCAGCGGCTCGGAGCATCGGGCGCGTGATGACGATGTTGGCTAGTGCCATCACGGAGCGGAGAATGCGCGAAGAAAAGGGGATGCCGGCGATATGCTGGATCAGCACCACGCGCTTGCGGAAAGCCTTCGACATCAGCAATGCCAGGATCGATGTCATGTACAGCGCATCGTGCACTACGACCGCATTGCTACGGTGCATTTCGCGGGCCAGCGCGCGAATAGCACGGACGCGCGCCAGCGGCATTGGCAGCCCAATGACCTTCTCGATTGGGTCGACGCAGGCAAGAGGGACCGCTTCAACGTCGCTTTCCGGCGGCTGATCGGCATCGCTGGCGGCCCAAACAGCCTGAACGCCCAGTTGCGTGAATTGTCGGCACAAATGCCCGGCCACACGCTCTATGCCGCCGCCGTGACCTTCATAGAAATGGCTGACGGTCAAAATGCGCACCGGACCGACCCATCAAGCGGGCTCGAAGCGCATTGTCACTTCGAGACGATTGGGAAACAGCAGTTCATGGATGCTTTTTCGATATTGCTTCGGCGCAGCGCGACGAGCAATGCGGTAGCCACTTTCGGTTGCTAACTTCCCCCATTCTGCCCGCTTCAAGTAGCGCGCCCAGATCATTCCGCCAAATGGGATATTGCCTATCGCATCCATTGCGGTGAGGCGCAGGTCGTCCAGCCTTCCGCAGCTTTCGTGATCCTTTATGTAAAGCGGACCATCAACCACGCGCCGAATTTCACGCAGCAAGTCCGTACGTGCTGTGACTGGAACGTGATGAACTACATTGTTGAGTGTCGCCGCATCAAAACTACGGTCCGCGAAAGGCAGGGTTTTGCCGTCATACTGCTTGGTCAGCACGCTCAGCGAAGGGCAGAAACGGTCAACCATATCCACTGTCTGCACCTCATCCACCGGAAAGAGTTCGGCTATGGCTTGAGCGATCACCCCAGTGCCACCACCGACGTCGAGCAATTTGCAATGCTGCTTGTCCCATAGCTCGCGTAGACTATCGAGCATAACCGCCTGATAAGTCGGCGCCTTGTTTCGATAAAAGGCGAGGTGACGCGACAGGATGTCCTGCAGAAGCTTCGGATCGATCGGGCCCATTGCCGTGGCCAAGGTCATGGTCCCCCCGTCATCCAGCGGTTTGGCGTGGCGATAGCCCATCGACCAAGCAGGAAGTTCAGCGCCAGCATGCAAACCGAGGCAAGTGGCGAGGCGAACACCATCGGCAGGCCGGCCTGCTGATGCCAAAACCATATGGTGACAAATGCCAATGGTATGTTGGCGACCATTGCAATGACGTACCGTGCGAAGGTTATGGGAGCCAATGGTCGCCGAAAGGTGAATACGCTATGAAGCACATAGCCAGTGCTCGCCACGACGCAGAAGGACAACAGTACGGCCAGCCACAAACGTATCCCGACCCTGTCAGACAAGATGATGACCACGTTGTGCAGCGCGATGCAGATGCCGGCGATCACCATATAGGCGAAGGGCGTGCGCACGCTCATATCGCTGCCTTCCGAGCGCGGACCAAGAAAACGCAGGCATTGTCGTCGCGTATCTGGGCGGGCGTTAGACGATCTTCCAATTGAGCGCGCAGGTTCATCAACAGGGCAAGGAGCGACGCCAAAATTGCGCCTATGATCGGTAGGCGGCGAAGGAAGAAAGCAAAGCCCGTAAGGCGGATTAGCGTCGTGGTTGCCAAGGGCCCGGCAATCGCATGCACCTCTTCGACTTCGAGGCCGCGATCGGCAAGATCTACGACAAGTCCGGTGCGTGTCCAACGACGATGGTCCTCAGGGTGAGGGTGGTAGAGCCAGCTGCCGTGAGTAGACAACAACAGCACACCGTCATCGCGCAGCAGTCTCCGAATCTCGGCGCAGTACGAGTCAAGGTCGCGCACGTGCTCGAGGACCTGTACTGAAAGTACTGCTCCAGCGATGCCATCTGCTAGTGGCACGCGGCCCTGCTCGTCAATTTTCAGGAAGCTGCCCTCGCCGATATCCGCGCCGCGATAGTCGATCTTCATCTCGAACATCATGTCAGCATAGGGCATGTCACCACAGCCGAGATCGACCATTAGTGTGCCCGGCCTAACATGCGCCCTCGCCTCTTTTCGCAACAGCCGAGCTAGCCCGCGCAAGACCAGCCAGTCCGTATCCCAAATCCGCGGAACCGCCCTGCTTCCCCTCATCCCACCAGCTTTCAATGCACCACCGACCTGCTGGCGCCGACTCTATCTTTTTTCCGTCGCGCCAGGCGCTCGATGTCGAAGCGCTCAGAACGCACGCCTATCGTCCAGATTATCAAGCAGCAACTTGAGAACGAAGCCGGACAGCACCATGGACATCCCGGCCACGCAGGCGGTGGTGATCACGAAGGTCAGGTGCACCGATTGCTCCATCGGGCCGCCTATGAAGATCCAATGCAGTGCCAGCAATACGTCCGCGACAAAGCCCGCCACCGCGAGCATGCCGCCGGAAAAGACCAGCCATTCCAGCGGGCGGCCGCGCATCAGCCAAGGCACGACCCGGCCGCCGTGGCCCGGGTGATAGATAGCGATCGCCACCTTGGCCAGCATACCGAAAAGGATGGCCGAAAGGCCAATCAGCGTCGCCATCGCGGAGAGCGCGACGAAGTGAATTCCGAAATACCACCCTCCGATCCGGACAGGTCCCGCCGCGAGGACCGCAAGACCAGCAATACCGGACACCAGCAACGTCGCTCCCGGTATGAGATACATGGTGTTGGGTGCATGCGCCACGATCAGCCGCAGATGTCGCCAACCGTCGCGGAACGAACGCAGGTGAGGTGGGCGGCCGCGCTTGTCCGGATAGAGCTTGATTGGCACCTCGCGGATCACCAGGCCTGCGCGATGCGCGTTGATGACCATCTCCGAGGCGAATTCCATGCCAGGCGAGCGCGCGCCCATTCGGCGAAACGCATCGCGGGTGAATCCTCGCATGCCGCAATGAAAATCGTGTATCGGAGAATGGTGAAGCCAGCGGGCAATCGTTGAAAGCGCCGGATTGCCGAGATACCGATGCAGAGCGGGCATGGCGCCGGGCTCGATACCGCCGGCGAAGCGATCGCCCATGACCAGTTCTGCACCACCCTCCAGCGCGTCGATGAAGTCGCCTAGGCTGCTCCAGTCGTAGGAATCGTCCGCATCCGCCATGACGAGGTACTTGCCTCGTGCAGCTTCAGCCGCCGCGCTGATCGCCGCGCCGTATCCCTTGACCCGCTGGTGCACGACACGCGCGCCGAGGGACTCGGCAATCTCCACCGACCGATCGGTCGACCCATTGTCCCCGACGACGACCTCGCCCTTAATGCCCCGCTTCGAAAAAACGTCAAGCGCCTTGCGGATGCAGATGCCGAGCGTGCGCTCTTCGTTCAGGCAAGGGATAATGGCCGACACGAGAGGGGCCCCTGCGTCATCGGCGTGCTGCCCATCGAGATCAGTTGCGACTATTGCGAGATTCGACTTGTCGACCATCGTGCCCGCTCCTGCCCAATCGTCAGCCTTGCTTACAGCTTGGGCCCCAACATTTCCGCAGCCCAGCTGCAAGATTAGCAAGAACAAGTTAGGCAAAGATATACAGGACCATACGTCGTTGAGCGAATGACGTGGTTTGGCCAGTACGGGTGATGGCGGCCGGGCTTGAATTGGTGGCCACGTCTCGCGCCAAAGCATTCCGGGAAAAGCGTGAGCCGGTTTCTGTTCGGAGTTGCGCGGGAACAGTAGTGGAACGCTTACACCAGTTCCACTTCGACGACACCCGGCACCGCGCGCATGGCCGACGCGACCTGCGGCGAGATGCGATAGCGGTTGGGGAGTTCGATCTCCACCTCGCCCTGGCCGGCTTCCTTGATCAGCACGAAGCTCACCTGACCCTCGCCCTTCACGGCAAGCTGGTTGGCAAGGATGTTGATGGGCTGAGCATCGCGCACGAAGATGCGCAGCGCCTTTTGGATGCGGCTTGCTTCGTCCTCCAGCGACTGCACCGTTTGGATGCGCAGATTGATGCCCTCCGGCCGGTCTTCGGCCGAGACGGTGATCACCACCGAACGGCCGGGCTCCAGCATGTCGCGATACTGCGCCAGGCCTTCGGAGAACAGCACCGCCTCGTACTGGCCGGTGGTGTCGGAAAACTGCACGACGCCCATCTTGTTGCCGGTGCGGGTCTTGCGCTCTTGCTTCGTGGTGACGGTGCCGGCGAGCCGGCCGGCCGCGGCGCCGCGTTTGACCGCGGCGGAGAATTCCGCCCAGTTCTGCACCCGCATCTTCTGCAGCGCGGCCTTGTATTCGTCGAGCGGGTGCGCCGAGAGATAGAAGCCGACCACCTGGAACTCGCGGTGCAGCCGGTCGGCGGCAAGCCATGGCTCGGCCGCCGGCAGGTTGAGCGCCTGCGATTGCGCGCCGAGCGAGGCGCCGAAAATATCCGTCTGGCCCGAGATGGCGTTCTGCTGCGCCAGCGATGCGAGCCCCATCATCCGCTCCACGCCGGCCATCATCACGGCGCGGTCGTGCCCGAAGCAGTCCAAGGCCCCCGCCATGATCAGGCTTTCGAAGACGCGCTTGCCGACGATCTTCGGATCCACGCGCTCGCAGAAATCGGCAAGGCTCTTGAACGGCCTCTCACCGCGCTTCTCGACAATGTGCTCGACCGCCGCGTCGCCGACGCCCTTGAGCGCCGCCAGCGAGTAGAAGATCTTGTTCTCGCCGACCTCGAACGGTCGGAAGCTGGTCATCACCGACGGCGCCACCACCTCGATGCCGAGGCGCAGCGCGTCCTGGCGGAAATCCGCCAGTTTGTCGGTGTTGCTCATGTCGAGCGTCATCGACGCCGCCAGGAACTCGACCGGATAGTGCGCCTTGAGGTAGGCGGTCTGGTAGGAAACGACCGCATAAGCCGCGGCGTGCGACTTGTTGAAGCCGTAGTCGGCGAATTTCGCCAGCAGATCGAAGATGAAATCGGCCTGCGCTTTGCCGACGCCGCGCTCGACGGCGCCGGTGACGAAGCGCTCGCGCTGCTTGTCCATCTCGGCGCGGATCTTCTTGCCCATGGCGCGGCGCAGAAGATCGGCTTCGCCGAGCGAATAGCCGGCAAGCTCCTGCGCGATCTGCATCACCTGTTCCTGGTAAACGATGACGCCTTGAGTTTCCTTCACAAGGTGGTCGATCTTGGGGTGGATCGAGGCCATCTCCTCCTCGCCATGCTTTCTGGCATTGTAGGTCGGGATGTTCTCCATCGGGCCTGGGCGATAGAGCGCGACCAGCGCGATGATGTCCTCGATGCAGTCCGGCCGCATGCCGATCAGCGCCTTGCGCATGCCCGCGCTTTCAACCTGGAACACGCCGACCACCTCGCCGCGCGACAGCATGGCGTAAGTCTCGGGGTCGTCGAGCGGGATGCGGGCAAGATCGATATCCACACCGCGCCGCCGGATCAGTTTCACCGCCGTTTCCAGCACCGTCAGCGTCTTCAGGCCGAGGAAGTCGAATTTTACCAGCCCGGCCTGCTCGACATATTTCATGTTGAACTGGGTGACCGGCATGTCCGAGCGCGGATCGCGGTACATCGGCACCAATTCCGACAACGGCCGGTCGCCGATGACGATGCCGGCGGCATGCGTCGAGGCATGGCGGTAGAGGCCCTCGAGCTTCTGCGCGGTGTCGAGCAGCGTCTGCACGATCGGCTCCTTTTCCGCCTCCTCGGCGAAGCGCGGCTCGTTGGCGATGGCGTCCGCCAGCTTGACCGGGTTGGCCGGGTTCTGCGGCACCATCTTGGAGAGCTTGTCGACCTGGCCATAGGGCATCTGCAGCACGCGGCCGACGTCGCGCAGCACGGCGCGCGCCTGAAGCGTACCAAAGGTGATGATCTGCCCGACCTGGTCGCGGCCGTATTTCTGCTGGACGTAGCGGATGACCTCCTCGCGCCGGTCCTGGCAAAAGTCGATGTCGAAGTCCGGCATCGAGACGCGGTCCGGGTTGAGGAAGCGCTCGAACAGCAGCGAGAAGCGCAGTGGGTCGATGTCGGTGATGGTGGTCGAATAGGCGACAAGCGAGCCGGCGCCCGAACCGCGCCCCGGTCCGACCGGGATGCCTTGCGCCTTCGCCCATTTGATGAAGTCGGCAACGATCAGGAAGTAGCCCGGGAACTTCATCTTCTCGATGATGCCGAGCTCGAATTCGAGCCGCTCGCGATATTGCTCGACCGTGTAGCCGGGCGTCGGTCCGTGCGCGGCAAGCCGCGCCTCCAGGCCCTCGCGCGCCTGGCGCGCGAGCTCGGCGGCTTCCGCCTTCTCGGCGGCGTCCTTGTCGGCGGAGTCGGCGCCGGTGAAACGCGGCAGGATCGGGCTGCGGTTCTTCGGATAATAGGAGCAGCGCATAGCGATCTCGACCGTGTTGTCGATCGCTTCCGGCAGGTCGGAGAACAGACGCGCCATCTCGGCCTGGCCGCGCAGGAAATTGTCGGGCGAAAGCCGCCGGCGATTGTCGGCGGCCACCACCGAGCCTTCGGCGATCGCAATCAGCGCGTCATGCGCCTCATAGTCTTCGCGCTTGGAGAAGAAGGCCTCGTTCGTCGCGACCAGCGGCAGTTCGTGGGTATAGGCAAGGTCGAGCGTCGACTTTTCGACCATGCGGTCATAGCCGGCGACCCGTTCCAACTCGACATAGAGACGGTCGCCGAAAAGCTCTTTGAGGAACAGCAGTCGCTGTTCGGCAAGGTCGCGGCGGTCCGCCTTCAGCGCGCTGCCGATCGGGCCGCGCGGGCCGCCGGTCAGGCATAGCAGGCCATCGCAATGGCTCTCCAGCATGGCGCTGGTCATGTGCACCGGCTCGCCGGGCGGCGTTTCCAGGTAAACCTTGCTGATCAGCCGGACCAGATTGGCATAGCCGGCCTCGCTGGCGGCGATCAGCACGATCGGCGACATCTCGGGACCGTGCCGGCGGCGGTCGCGTTGGGCGTCGCTCGTTTCGCCGGAAAAGACCAGGTCGACCTGGCAGCCGATGATCGGCTGGACGCCGTCCTTGACCGCTTTCTGGGCGAATTCGAGCGCGCCGAACAGATTGTTGGTGTCGGTCACTGCGATCGCCGGCGCTTCATCCTTGACCGCGTGGCCGACGATGGCGCCGAGCTGCAGGGCGCCCTCGAGCAGCGAATAGGCTGAATGCACGCGCAGATGGATGAACCTCCGCGCAGGCGTCTCCGGCTGCGTGGCCTTCACGACAGCTTCGCGCTGCAAAGGGTCGCGTGGAAGTCGTTCATCCGCCATGTTTTTTCGCGCTATCTCAAGGACTCATCCGTGCAGATGTATTGTCCCGGACGCCGCGATGCCAGTCCAGTACAATCGACCGCGAACCACAAGGTTGCGGCCTATGTCGCCCTGGCTCAGGCGAACTCCATGATCACCGCGTCGACCGCCAGGCTGTCACCCGGTTTGGCGTTTAGCTTCGCCACGGTGAGGTCGCGCTCCGCGCGCAGCACGTTCTCCATCTTCATCGCCTCGACCACGGCCAGCGTCTCGCCGGCCTTGACTTCTTGGCCCTCGGCGACGGCTATCGACACCACCAGTCCTGGCATCGGGCAAAGCAGCATTTTCGAGGTATCCGGCGGCAGCTTTTCCGGCATCAGCCTTTCCAGCTCCGCCGTCCGCGGCAGCATGGCTTGAGCCGTCACCGACATGCCCTTCCAGGCGATACAAAGGCCGTTCAGCACCGGCCGGACTTGCGCCGCGATCCGGCTGCCGCCGACCGTGCCGCGCCAGATCGCGTCCCCTGGCCGCCAGTCGGAAGCGACCGTCAGCGGCTCGCTGCCATCGATCGAGAGATCGATCTCCATCGGGATCGAGACCATGCCGTCCAGGATGCCGGCGCAAAGATAGTCCGCGCCGATCTTCACCACCCAGTCGCGCTTGAGATGGCCCGAATGCGGTGCCAACCGGCCGCTGAGCCGGTCGAGCCGGTCCCGCCGCAGCAGCTCGATTGCGGTGGCGATCGCGGCGAATACCGCCCTCTCCTCACCGTCCGGTTCGACCGGCGCGAAACCGTCCGGATACTCCTCGGCGATGAAGCCGGTGGAAAGCCGCCCCTCGCGCCAGCGCGGATGCTGCATCAACGCAGCGAGGAACGGAATGTTGTGCTCTATGCCGTCGACGACAAAACCGTCCAGTGCTTCGGACATGGCATCGATAGCCTCGAGCCGCGTCGGCGCCCAGGTGCAGAGCTTTGCCACCATCGGGTCGTAGAACATCGATATCTCGGCGCCTTCGGCAACGCCGGTGTCGTTGCGGATCACCACATCGCCGAACATGCCCTCTTGCGGCGGCCGGTAGCGCGTCAGCCGGCCGATCGAGGGCAGGAAATTGCGGAACGGGTCCTCGGCATAGAGACGGCTTTCCACCGCCCAGCCGTTCAGCTTCACCTCGTTTTGCCTGATGCCGAGCTTTTCGCCGGCGGCGATGCGGATCATCTGCTCGACCAGATCGATGCCGGTGACGAGCTCCGTCACCGGATGCTCGACCTGTAATCGCGTGTTCATTTCAAGGAAATAGAAGTTCCTGTCCTTGTCGACGATGAACTCGACCGTGCCGGCGCTCTGGTAATCGACGGCTTTCGCCAACGCCACAGCCTGCTCGCCCATGGCCTTGCGCGTCTTGGCGTCGAGGAACGGCGACGGCGCCTCCTCGACCACCTTCTGGTTGCGGCGCTGGATCGAGCATTCGCGCTCACCCAGATAGAGCGCATTGCCATGCGCGTCGGCCAGCACCTGGATCTCGATATGGCGCGGGTCAACGACGAATTTCTCGATGAAGACGCGGTCATCGCCGAAGGAGCTTTTCGCTTCCGAACGCGCGCGCTCGAAGCCGTCGCGCACTTCCGCGCTGCTCCAGGCGATGCGCATGCCCTTGCCGCCGCCGCCGGCCGAGGCCTTGATCATCACCGGATAGCCGATCTCGCCGGCAATCCTGTCGGCGTGGTCGGCATTTTCGATGACGCCCAGCCAGCCGGGCACGGTCGAAACCTTGGCCTGGCTGGCGAACTTCTTCGATTCGATCTTGTCGCCCATTGCGCGGATCGCCTTGGGCTTCGGTCCGATGAAGATGATGCCTTCCTTTTCCAGCGCTTCGCAGAAAGAGGCGCGTTCCGACAGGAAGCCATAACCCGGGTGCACCGCTTCGGCGCCGGTTTCCTTGCAGGCGGCGATGATCTTCTCAGGCACTAGATAGCTCTGCGCGGCCGGCGACGGGCCGATATGCACAGCCTCGTCGGCCATTTCGACATGCACGGCGTCGCGATCGGCTTCCGAATAAACCGCGACCGTGGCGATCCCCATCTTGCGCGCCGTCTTGATCACGCGGCAGGCGATCTCGCCGCGATTGGCGATCAGGATCTTCTTGAACATTCGGATGTCGTTCCTCCGGCGAAGCGGTCCAGTTCTATGGACAATCCCGACGCGCCTCAAGTGTCTCCAACCCCTGCCCTTCGGCACTCGATGCTTTTGCAGAAACGGCGTCGAAAAACGTCGCAACAGACGTTGGCCGCCACCTTCGAACCCGGTAAGGTGGTGGCGAGCGCAAGAAAATGGCAGGCGGTATTCGCCTCGCCGGGCAGGCTCGGCGGCCTGCCATAAAGCTGAGACTTTTAAGATTGCCTTGGGAGGAATGCCTCATGAAAACGCGTGCCGCAGTTGCCGTTGGTGCCGGAAAGCCGCTGGAGATCATGGAGGTAGACCTTGAGGGGCCGCGCGAGGGCGAGGTGCTGATCGAGGTCAAGGCGACCGGCATCTGCCACACCGACGAGTTCACGCTCTCGGGCGCCGATCCGGAAGGCATCTTTCCGGCGATCCTCGGCCATGAGGGCGCCGGCATCGTCGTCGATGTCGGCAAGGGCGTCACCTCGGTCAGGAAGGGCGACCATGTCATCCCGCTCTACACGCCCGAATGCCGGCAGTGCCCGTCCTGCCTGTCGCGCAAGACCAATCTGTGCACCGCCATCCGCGCCACGCAGGGCCAAGGCCTGATGCCCGACGGCACCTCGCGTTTTTCGGTCGGCGGCGAGAAGCTGTTCCACTATATGGGCTGCTCGACCTTCTCCAACTTCACCGTGCTGCCGGAGATCGCGGTCGCCAAGGTCAATCCCGACGCCCCCTTCGACAAGATCTGCTATATCGGCTGCGGCGTGACCACCGGCATCGGCGCCGTCATCAACACGGCCAAGGTCGAGCAGGGCGCCACCGCGGTCGTCTTCGGCCTCGGCGGCATTGGCCTCAACGTCATCCAGGGCCTTCGCCTGGCCGGCGCCGACATGATCATCGGCGTCGACTTGAACAACGACAAGAAGGCCTGGGGCGAGAAGTTCGGCATGACGCATTTTGTCAATCCGCAGGAGATCGACGGCGACATCGTGCCTTACCTAGTCAACCTGACCAAGCGCGGCGCCGACCAGATCGGCGGCGCCGACTACACCTTCGACTGCACCGGCAACACCAAGGTGATGCGCCAGGCGCTCGAGGCCTCGCATCGCGGCTGGGGCAAGTCGGTCATCATTGGCGTTGCCGGCGCCGGCCAGGAGATTGCGACGCGGCCCTTCCAACTGGTCACCGGCCGCACCTGGATGGGCACCGCCTTTGGCGGCGCGCGCGGCCGCACCGACGTGCCGAAGATCGTCGACTGGTACATGGAGGGCAAGATCCAGATCGATCCGATGATCACCCATACGCTGACGCTCGACGACATCAACAAGGGTTTTGACCTCATGCATGAGGGCAAGTCGATCCGCAGCGTCGTGGTTTACTGAAGCAATGCCGCATCGGTCGTGGGCTGGAGCCCGCAACCTTTGCGGCTCAACATGGGAGGAAGGACGAATGGCGGAAAAATTGCATCCGAAGATCGACAACGGGCTGCCGAAGGAAAGTGCTGCCTTTTCCGGCGGGACGCTGGTCTGTCTCTGCACCAGCAATCCGGTGAAGGTGAAGGTCAAGGGCCAGATCGCCCACAACCATGCCTGCGGCTGCACCAAATGCTGGAAGCCGGAGGGGGCGGTGTTCTCGGTCGTGGCCGTTGCCGGCACCGGCGACGTCACTGTCACTGAGAATGGCGACAAGCTGAAGGTGGTCGACCCGGCAGCGCTGATCCAGCGCCATGCCTGCACCAGCTGCGGCGTGCACATGTACGGCCCGGTCGAGCGCGACCATCCCTTCAAGGGTCTGTCCTTCATCCATCCCGAGCGTTTCGAGGAGGACGGCTGGTCGCCGCCCGGCTTTGCCGCCTTTGTCTCCTCCATCATCGAAGCCGGCGTCGACCCGAGCCGCATGGACGGCATCCGCGGCCAGCTGAAGTCGATCGGGCTCGAACCCTATGACTGCCTCAACCCCGCCCTGATGGACTACATCGCCACCTGGACGGCGAAGAAGTCGGGAGCCTTGGCGGCCTGACAATTGCGGGATTTCTGGTAAAGGGCCGGCCAACGCCGGCCCTTTGCACATTTGGAGAGACGATGCCAGCACCCATCATCTATGTCGATGCCGATGCCTGTCCGGTGAAGGCCGAGGTCGAGAAGGTGGCGGAGCGGCACGGCGTCGTGGTTACCTATGTCTCCAATGGCGGCCTGCGCCCGTCGCGCGATCCGATGATCCGCAATGTCGTCGTCTCCAAGGGCGCGGATGCCGCGGACGACTGGATCGTCGAGAACGCCAAACCCAACGATGTCGTGGTGACGGCCGATATCCCGCTTGCCGCGCGCACGGTGGCGCTCGGCGCGCATGTGCTGGGACCTACGGGCCGTCCCTTCACGCACGAGACCATCGGCATGGCGGTGGCGATGCGGGATTTGAAGCAGCATCTGCGCGAGACCGGCGAAAGCCGCGGCTTCAACGCCGCCTTCACGGCGAAGGACAGGTCAAACTTTCTCGGCGAGCTCGACCGCATCTTGCGGCGGGCGCTCAAATCCGCCACACCCGGCTGACCCGAAGCCCTTTGAGAACCGGCCATGGGCGACGACATATCCCTCAACACGCCGATCCACCGGCACGTGCAGTTCGCTTTGGCTGCGGCCATCGGCATTGTCGCGCTGCTTCTCGCCCTGATGCTGGGGGCGCCGCTGCCCTACTCCATCGGGGCCAACCTCTTCTTCGCCGCTTACACTCTTCTGGTGCTGGTCGCGATGCCGAGGCTCACCGGCCGTTACCTGAGCAAGAACGCGCGTGCCACGGACCTGCCGGTGCTGCTGATTTTTGCGGTCACGCTCCTGGTCGTCGGCCTCGCCATCGGCTCGCTGTTTCAGCTCATCAACCAAAAGGCTGCCGCGCATCCGCTGGAGGTTCTGTTCGCGATGCTGTCGATCCCGCTTGGCTGGTTCACAATCCATGCCATGGCGGCGCTGCATTATGCGCATGTCTACTGGATGGACGGCGACGAGATCGACGAGAAAACCAGGAAGAAGAATCCGGTCGGCGGCCTCGATTTTCCCGGCGGCAAACGCCCGGAAGGCTGGGATTTCCTGTATTTCGCGACCGTCATCGGCATGACTGCGCAAACCGCCGACACTGGGATAACGACCTCGCGCATGCGCCAGGTCGTGCTCGTCCATTCGATCCTGAGCTTTTTCTTTAACACGGTGATCGTCGCCGCCGCGGTCAATCTCGCGGTCAGCCTGGGCAGTCCATAATAAATCCGTGATCGGATGAAACAACGCTTGGGCCGGAGACGTATTGGGAGGAGAACAAGGCTCTGAGAGGCCGCAGACGAGCGAGCCGGGAGGACATCCAGATATGGAGACCGTCGCCAGAAGCGAACCCTCCACCGAGGTAGAAGCATCCACGCCGAAGGACCCGACGCTGATTTACCGGCAATCGGGCTGGACGCGCCTGACCCATTGGCTCTGGGCGTTCTCGCTGTTCTTCATGCTGCTTTCGGGCCTGCAGATCTTCAACGCGCGCCCGCAACTCTACATCGGCAAGGAATCGGGCTTCCAATACAACAATACGATCCTCGAGATCGGCGCCGAAAACACAGACGGCGGACCGCGCGGCTTTGCCAAAATCTTCGGGCATCGCTTCGACACCACCGGCGTGCTCGGCTGGTCCGGCCCTCCCGGACAGGAAACGCCGCGCGCCTTTCCGTCCTGGGCGACGATCCCGTCCTACTACGACCTCGGCACGGCCCGCGTCGTGCATTTCTTCTTCGCCTGGGTGCTGAGCGCAACCCTGCTCCTTTGGCTGATCGCGAGCCTGATCAACGGCCATATCCGCCGCGATCTTGCCCCTCGCCTGGATGACTTGCGCAAGCTGCCGCGCGACATCGTCGACCATGCGAGGCTGAAATTCCACCATGCGCGCGAATACAACACGCTGCAGAAAATGGCCTATGGCGGCGTGCTCTTCGTGCTGTTGCCGCTGATGATCATCACCGGGCTTGCGATGTCGCCGAGCATGAACTCGGTGCTTCCCTGGCTCAATGAAATCCTGGGCGGCCGGCAGACGGCTCGCACCATCCACTTCATTGTCATGGTGCTGCTCGTGCTCTTCTTCGTCGTCCATATGCTGATGATCGTGGCTGCCGGCCCGATCAACGAGCTGCGCTCGATCATCACCGGCTGGTACCGCACCGACCCGCCCGCAAAGCACGACCAGGCAACCGAGAGGAGCGCCTGACATGGCAAAATTCCAGATTAGCCGCCGGAAGTTCTTAACCTCCGCCAGCCTCGGTCTGTCAGGCATCGCGCTGTCGGGCTGCGATGCCTTCGACAGCGGTCTGGGCGTCGGCAGCGGGCTGCGCAGCTTCCTCGAAAACGCCAACGGGCTGACATACCGCGCACAGCGCCTGCTTGCCGGCCGGGACGCGCTGGCACCGGAATTCAGCGAGGCCGACATCCGCCAGCCGCAGCGGCCGAACGGCGTCACCGCGCCTGACGACGACACCTATAAGGTTCTTCTCGCCAACAATTTCGCCGACTGGCGCCTGGAGGTGACCGGCCTCGTCGAAAAACCACTGTCGCTCACCCGCGAGCAGTTGCAGAACATGCCGAGCCGCACCCAGATCACCCGCCACGACTGCGTTGAAGGCTGGAGCTGCATCGCCAAATGGACCGGCACACCTTTGTCGCTGGTGCTCGATCAGGCCATCGTCAAGCCGCAGGCGCGCTACGTCATGTTCCATTGCCTCGACACGATCGAGCAAAGCCTGTCTGGCGACATCAAATATTACGGCAGCATCGACCTGATCGATGCCCGCCATCCGCAAACGATCCTGGCCTACGGCTTGAACGGCAAGCCGCTGCCGGTCGAGAACGGCGCGCCGCTGCGGGTGCGGGTCGAGCGCCAGCTCGGCTACAAGATGCCGAAATATCTCTACAAGATCGAGCTGGTCGACGGCTTCGCCAATGTCGGCGGCGGTCGCGGCGGCTATTGGGAAGACAATGGCTACGACTGGTATGCCGGTATTTGATGGCGCTTCGCCTGCAGGCCGAGCACGATCTTGCGTCAGCCGAGTTCAACGCGATTGAGAAAAGCCTCACGGCGACAATCGGCCATTCCAACATCATCCTTTGCAAGACGATGGCCTCGGGCGACTAGGCCGCCTTGCTGGGCCGCCGTTCAGACCAGATCGGGTGTTGTCATCGGCGTCGGCTGCCGAGAGATATGTCGCTGGGAGGTGACAAGGTGTCGCCGACGGGCTATGGATGGCGCGTCGAGGGCTCAGGTGACTGAGTCCTACCTGTTTGCGGGAGAGAACAGCGCAAGCTGTCGCCGAAGGGGAAATCGCCCGAAATCTCTCAGGCAAAAGAACCGTGGACGGGAAAGACAACTCTGGAAAGTCGGGAATCTTCCCGCGCCGAAGGTGTAAGCGCTGCCGACAGAGTTACGGGGCGCGAGTCTCTCAGGCTTCAGACAGAGGGGCACGGACTGGACCGCCAATGGCGGTCGATTGCGTGCGACTCTGGAGAAGACATGACCGGCGAAGACACCAAACATCTACCCCTCGAGGATTTGCATAGCGCCGCGGGCGCGCGTTTCGGCGCTTTTGCCGGCTGGTCGATGCCGCTGACCTATCCGGCGGGCGTGATGAAGGAGCACCTCCACACGCGCGAGCATGCCGGCCTGTTCGACATCTCGCATATGAAGCTGTTCGAGGTCGGCGGCCCGGGCGCCGCCGCCCTACTCAACCGCGCCTGCCCGCTCGACGCCGGCGCGATGGAAATTGCCCAATCCAAATACACCTTCTTCCTCAACGAGGCCGCCGGCGTCATTGACGACTTGATCGTCACGCGTCTTGGCGATGGCCGATTCATGGTGGTGGCCAACGCCGGCAATGCGGCCGAGGACGAAAGGCATTTGCGTGCGTTGGCCGCGGATTTCGATGCCAAGGTCGAGCCGCTCGACCGCGTCTTCCTGGCGATCCAAGGCCCGGACGCCTGGGCGGCCCTTTCGCGAGCCGGTATCGAAACGGGCTCGCTGCTGTTCATGCATGGTGTCGAGCCCCGGCAACACTGGTTCATGAGCCGCTCCGGCTATACCGGCGAGGATGGATTCGAGATCGGGCTGCCGGAAGCGGATGCCCGCGATCTCGTCGGCAAGCTGCTGCAGGATGAGCGCGTGCAATGGATCGGCCTTGCCGCCCGCGACAGCCTGCGGCTCGAGGCCGGGCTCTGCCTGCATGGCCAGGATCTGACACCCGAGATCGATCCGGCGAGCGCCGCTTTGATGTGGGCGATCCCTAAGGAGCTCCGCGCTTCCGGTCACTTCATCGGCGCCGACGCGCTGCGCTCGATCCTCGAGCGTGGGCCGTCTCAGAAGCGCGTTGGCCTGAAGCCCGATGGTCGTCAGCCGGTGCGCGCCGGCGCCGCGCTTGTCGATGCCGATGGCAATGCGGCCGGTCACGTGACCTCGGGCGGCTTCGGGCCGTCGACGGGCCACCCGGTCGCCATGGGCTATGTCGACAATGCGCTGGCCAAGCCCGGCAACAGACTGTTCGCCGAAGTCCGCGGGACCAGGGTCCCGATCGACGTCACTTCGCTGCCCTTCACGCCACATCGCTACCGCAAAGGATGATATTCCGATGGCAAATACCTATTTCACCGAGGATCATGAATGGCTGCGCGTCGAAGGCGGCGTCGCCACCGTCGGCATCACCGACTATGCGCAGGAGCAGCTCGGCGATCTCGTCTTCGTCGAACTGCCGGAAATCGGCCGCAAGCTCGCGAAGGGCGACACTGCAGTAGTCGTCGAATCCGTCAAGGCGGCCTCTGACGTCTACGCGCCGGTCGACGGCGAGATCACCGAAGCCAACACAGCACTGTCGTCGGATCCTTCGTTGGTCAATTCGGCGGCGACCGGCGACGGCTGGCTCTGGAAGATGAAGCTTTCCAACGCAAGCCAACTCGACAGCCTCATGGACGAGGCCGCCTACAAAGCCCATATCGGCTGATACCAGGATCTTTGAAATGACCGCAGCACCCATTCCTTTCTCGGCCCGTCACATCGGCCCCAGCGTCAACGATGTCAGGGCAATGCTCGCCACCATCGGCGTTCCATCCGTCGAAACGCTGATCAGCCAGGCCGTGCCGAGATCGATCCGCCTCGACCTGCCGCTCAACCTGCCCACTCCGGCCAGCGAGGCCGAAGCACTGGCCGAATTGTCGGCGATGATGGCGAAGAACACGGTGCTGAAGAGCTTCATCGGCGCCGGTTATCACGGCGTTCATGTGCCGCCGGTCATCCAGCGCAACATGTTCGAGAACCCGGCCTGGTACACGGCCTACACGCCTTACCAAGCCGAGATCAGTCAGGGCCGGCTGGAGATGCTGTTCAATTTCCAGACCCTGGTTGCCGAGCTGACCGGCCTGCCGGTGGCGTCGGCATCGCTGCTCGACGAGGCCACCGCCGTTGCCGAAGCGGTCGGCATCGCACTGCGCCATCACCGCGACAAGCTCACCAAGGTGGCGCTTGCCGGCACGCCGCATCCGCAGACGCTCGATGTCGTGCGCACCCGCGCCGAACCGCTCGGCACCGAGGTCGACGGCGAGACCATCGACGACAACACCGCCGCCCTGCTCGTCTCCTGGCCGGACACTTTCGGCGTCTATGGCGACCACAAGGCGGCGATCGAGAAGGCCCGCGCCGCTGGCGCTCTGGTCGTCTTCATCGCCGACCCGCTCGCGCTTACGTTGACGGATGCGCCGGCCAAGCTCGGTGCCGACATCGCCGTCGGTCCGATGCAGCGCTTCGGCGTGCCGATGGGCTTTGGCGGCCCGCACGCAGCCTATTGCGCCGTCTCCGACAAGCTCACCCGTCTGATGCCCGGCCGCCTCGTCGGCCAGTCGACCGACAGCAAGGGCCGCCCAGGCTATCGCCTGGCGCTGCAGACGCGCGAGCAGCACATCCGCCGCGACAAGGCGACCTCCAATATCTGCACCGCGCAGGCGCTGCTCGCCAACATGGCGACGGCCTATGCGATCTGGCACGGTCCCGCCGGTTTGCAAGCGATCGCGGAGCGCGTCCACACTCTCGCCAACCGCCTTGCGGCGGGGCTGAAGACAGCGGGCGTGGCCGTTCTCGGAGCACATCGCTTCGACACTGTGACGGCGGAAGTGAAGGGCAAGGCAGCGGCATTAGCCGCCGCCGCCGAGAAGACTGGCCGGCTGCTGCGCGTCATCGATGCCGACCACGTCGGCATCGCCTTCGACGAGACCTCGACCGAAGCCGACCTCGAAGCGATCGCGGCGCTATTCGGCGCCAAGCCCGGCACGGTGGCAGCCGGCTCGATGCCCGGTAAGCGGCGCGGCAAGGAGTTCCTCACCCAGCCGGTTTTCCACGAGAACCACTCCGAGACCGAGATGATGCGCTTCCTGCGGCGGCTGGCCGACAAGGACCTCGCGCTGGACCGCGCCATGATCCCGCTCGGATCCTGCACCATGAAGCTCAACGCCGCCGCCGAGATGATGCCCGTGAGTTGGGTGAATGTCGCCAACCTGCATCCCTTCGCGCCGGCCAGCCATTCGGCCGGCTATCGGGCCATGGTCGGCGACCTGGAGGCCTGGCTGTCGGAGATCACCGGTTTCGACGCGGTCAGCCTGCAGCCCAATGCCGGCAGCCAGGGCGAATATGCCGGCCTGCTCGCCATCCGCGCCTATCACCGCGCGCGCGGCGAAGGCCACCGCACCGTGTGCCTTATCCCGTCCTCCGCGCATGGCACCAATCCGGCGAGCGCGGCGATGGCGGGAATGAGCGTCGTCGTCGTGCGCTGCGCCGAGGACGGCAGCATCGACATGGATGACATGCGGGCCAAGGCCAACGAGCATTCCAAGAACCTCGCGGCGCTGATGTTCACCTATCCCTCGACGCATGGCGTCTACGAGGAAGGCGCGCGCCATCTCTGCGCCCTCATCCACGAGCATGGCGGCCAGGTCTATTTCGACGGCGCCAACCTCAACGCCCTGGTCGGTCTCGCCCGCCCCGGCGATATCGGCGCCGACGTCTGCCACATGAACCTGCACAAGACCTTCTGCATCCCGCATGGCGGCGGTGGCCCGGGCGTCGGCCCGATCGGCGTCAGGGCGCATCTGAAACCCTATCTGCCGGGCCATGTCACGGAAGGTTCGGCGCATGCCGTCGCCGCCGCGCCCTTCGGCAGCGCTTCGATCCTGCCGATCACCTGGATGTATATCCGCATGATGGGCGGCTCCGGGCTGAAGCAGGCCACCGAGACGGCGATCGTTTCGGCCAACTATGTGGCGACGCGGCTCGCGCCGCATTTCCCCCTCCTCTACAAGGGCAGGAGCGATCGCATCGCCCATGAGTGCATTCTCGACACGCGCGTGCTCAAGGAGAGCGCCGGCATCAGCGTCGATGACATCGCCAAGCGCCTCATTGACTACGGCTTCCACGCCCCGACCATGTCGTTTCCGGTTGCCGGCACGCTGATGGTCGAGCCGACGGAATCCGAACCCAAGCGCGAACTCGACCGATTCTGCGAGGCGATGATTGCGATCGCCGGCGAGGCGGCGAAGGTGGCGAAGGGCGAATGGCCGCTCGACGACAACCCGCTGGTCAACGCCCCGCACACTGCCGCCGAGGCATTGGCAGGCGCATGGCCGCATCCATACTCGCGGATGGAAGCAGCCTACCCAGCGGGTGACGTCGATCTGGCAGCAAAATACTGGCCGCCGGTTTCGCGCATCGACAATGTCGCCGGCGACCGCAACCTGGTCTGCTCCTGCCCGCCGCTGTCGGAATATCTCGGCGCCGCAGAGTAGACGGTAGGGCAAGTTAGGCCGAGCGCAGGGCTGGCCCGCTATCGGGCTGGTCCTCCTGGCGTTGGGCGATCACGCGGTTTCGCCCGGCGCGCTTTGCGGCGTAGAGCGCGGCGTCCGCCTCAGCCAGCACCTCGTCCAGGGTCCGGCCATCGGGGGCGCCAAATCCCATGCCGCCGCTGACGCTGCTGCGCAACGGACCACGTTGAGTCGGAACGATTTCGGTGCCGAAAGCGACCCCGATCCTGCTTGCCATATCGTGCGCCTTTTCCGGCGTCATGCGCGATAGGACGAGCGCGAACTCCTCACCGCCTAGCCGGAAGGCATCGACCCCGGCCCTGCCATATTTCTTGATCACCGCCGCGAACCGGCAAAGCACCTGATCGCCGACGGGATGGCCGAAGACATCGTTGGTCGTCTTGAAATGGTCGAGGTCGAACATCGCGATCGCCATGAACGGACCGAAGCTGCGACCGCCGTAAAGCTCGCTGAGCGCCCTGCGGTTCATCAGGCCGGTGAGCGGATCGGTCATCGTCGCGGCCTTGAGCTCGATCTGCGCCTGCAGATGGTGCAACGAAAGCGTCAGCGCGCCGAGGCCGGTCATGCAGGCGACCGCGACGACGGAGTTCAACCGCTCCGCCCAGTTGTCGGGCGCGGCGCCGAGAACCCATTGCCCTTGCACCAGCAGCACCAGGCCGCACAGGCCGAAGGATATCCCGCAGGCGCCGCTGAGAAACGAAACGACGAGCAGTATCCGGCGGTCGTGATCGCCCTTGATCCAGAACATCGTTCCGATCGCGGCGGGCAGAGCCGTAACAGCCGCGTAAGTGATCTGGAAGCCGATGCCGTCGAAACCGAGATAGGTGAAAGCGGCGCAAGCGGCCATGGCTGCCAGCGTTGGCAAAATCGCGCGACGGTAGTCGCGAAAACCGAGATACTGCATGGCCGACAGGCAGATGACCAGAAAGCCGAGGCTAAGCATCGCGAGCACGATCTGGCAGAGCCATGGGTTGGCTTGCTTAGTATAGCGCCAGAACAGGACGACATGGGCAACGAGTACGAGTATGCCGCAGGCGACCGTAAGCACGAAACGCGCCCGCGGCGCGGTGAACCAGATCGCGAGCATGGTGACGCTGAGGCATGTGCCCGACAGCGCCGCCGCGAGCAGGAGCGAGCTGAAATCCAACATCTCTGAGGTTCTCGATGGGGAGTCTCGTTGCTTCCTCAATGTAGCCTGTAGACGCGTGGCGCAAACCGTTTTCGGCCGGTGTCCGCTGCTCGCTCGACAAAGGGTTTACAAAGCGTCGACATGTCCGCTGAAACTACGGCACGGTTCCGCGGCGGGACGAACCGGAAGCGGATCAGCTCTTGTCGAGCAGCGCCAGGTTTGCGTTGACCACGGTCTGGTCGGCGAGACCGGCCTTGGCTTCTAGCAGCAGGGCCCTTGCCTTCTTCTTGTTGCCGCGCAGGAGCTGCGAATAGCCCATATTGTTGACGATCTGCGGCTTGCGCCCGGCGACCCTCAGCAATTGCGCATAGGCGCGGTCGGCGAAGTCGAAGCGGCCGAGCTCGTCATAGGAGGCGGCAAGTCCCATCCAGGCTTCGGCATTGTCTGCCTTGAGCTCCACCGCTTTGCGGAAATGCTGTTCTGCGAGACCGAAATTCGCCTCCCGGAATTGCGCCTTGCCCTCCGTCAGGTCGGCGGCACTGATATCCTTGGCCGTCGCCTGGATTGCGGTGGTCTTGGTCGTGTCGACGCTGCTGTTCGTCGTGCAGCCGGTGATCATCAAGACGGCCGCCGATACCGCCGCTGCCGTGGAAAGTCTGTGACGCATGCCCTGCCCCGTCGCCCGATTTGCCGGGTCGTTCTTCAGCAAGGACCATACAGGAGAGCGATTAAGCTTCGGTGCCGAAATGCGCCTAAATTTCAGTTGCTTGCAAAGGATGCGTTAACCAGCACCGCCGGCCTCAGTGCGACGTCAGCCTTACGACGATCGGGATGATGGCGACCATCAGCACCACCGGCAGGATGCACACCGTCACCGGCACCGACATCTTGGCCGGCAAGGCATGTGCCTTCTCCTCGGCAAGCGACATGCGCTTGTGGCGCATTTCGTCGGAAAAGACACGCAGCGCTCCCGACAGGCTGGTGCCGAGCTCCTTGGACTGCTGCAGGAGCGTCGCGAAGGAGCGCACTTCGTCGAGGCTGAGGCGATCGGCGAGCGCCTTTAGTGCATCGTCGAGGCTGCGGCCGGCCCTCAACTCCAGCGACACCAGCTGCAGGTTTTGGCTGAGCGACGGATAGGTCCTGGCGAGTTCCTTCGAGACCCGCTCGATGCCGGCCTCCATGCTCATGCCCGCGTCGGAGCAGACGATCATCAAATCCATGAAGTCGGGAAAGCCATTGCGGTATTCGCGCATCTTTTCCCGCACCTTCTGCGTCAGCACCAGGCCGGGCAGGAAATAGCCGGCCGCTCCCGACAGGATGATGAAGGTCCAGCGGCTGGTCACGGTCGATTCGGCGCTGGCCGCCCAATGGTTGACCAGGAATGCCCCAAGCGCCATTCCGACCAGCGCGGCAAAACGGATCAGGAAGAACGTACCGACGGCGCGTGGCTCCATGTAACCGGCCTGGATGAGCTTCATGCGCAGTCGCGCGACATTCTCCGGATCGCTCTTGGCATAGAATTCCTGCGCCCGCCTCACCGCCTTCTCGCGCACGGCGTTCGCGTTTTTGCTGGGTGCCGGCTCGTGCTGCTCGATCGGCTGCGCCGCCTCGACCTTCAGCCGGCGCTTGACCTCGTTGCGGTCGCCCTGCGCGACGACCAGCGGCCAGGCCACCGCGCCGCCGCCCATCACCAGCAGCAGCACAGCCACCGGCATCAGCGATGTCGGCGCTAGCGAGGCAAGGAAGCGGATGACCTCGTCCATTTCAGAACCTGAAATTCGACATCTTGAACATGATGGCATTGCCGAGCAGGAGCCACAGGATCGAGCCGCCCAGCATGTACCAGGTCTTCGGTATCCCCCACACCTCGCGGTAGAATTGCGGCATCAGCACCATGATGGCGGTGAACAGAAGCACCGGCACGGCGGTCAGGATATAGGCCGACATGCGGCCTTCGGTCGAAATGGCGCGCACCTTGCGCCGCAGCTTGCCGCGCTCGCGGATAGTCGACGACAGGCCGTCGAGGATCTCGCGCAGATTGCCGCCGGAGCTGCTCTGGATCGAGACTGCGGTGACGAACAGCGGCAGGTCCTCATGGCCGACGCGATCGAACAGGTTGTTGAGCGCTGAAACCAGGTCCGAGCCATAAGTCACTTCGTCGGCCACGACGCCGAACTCGGTGCCGATCGGATCGGCCATCTCGCGCGCCACCATCGCGATCGCCACCGGCACCGGGTGGCCGGCCTTGAGGCCGCGCGTGATCAGCTCCAGCGCTTCCGGCAATTGCATGCCGAAGCGCTTAAGCCGGCGCTTGCGCAGAAAACGCATCGCCATAACCGGCAAGACCGGCACCAGCACAAGAAGCAGGACCAGCCCGAACAGCAAAGGCAGGCCGTACCAGACGGCGAAAAGCGCCAGAGTGAACGCTGTCCCCGACGTGATCGTGAGGAATTTGGGCATCGGCATGATCATGCCGGACTGCGTGCGCAAGGCGCGAAAGCGATCGAAAGAAAGGAGGGGCGTGCCCTCTTCCATGCCGCGCTCCTTGCGCAGCTGGATCAGCACCTGCTCCTGGCTGATCTTGTTCTCCGCCAGCTTCATGCGGCGATTGATCGCCGTGCGCTTGTCGCTGCGGCCGGCATAGAGCAGGTAGCAGCCTTCGGCGATCATGATGCCGGTGAGCGCCGCCGCCGCGTAGACGGCATAGATCGGGCTGAATCCCTCGAGCACCGGCTACTCCTGCGGCCGGCCGGGTTCGAAATACTTGCCCGGAAATTCAATGCCCATGTTGCGGAGGTCCTCGAGGAAGCGCGGTCGGATGCCCGTTGCCTCGAAATGGCCGACGATCTTGCCGTCCGCCTCCATGCCGGTGCGCACGAAGCGGAAGATCTCCTGCATCTGGATGACGTCGCCTTCCATGCCCGTCACCTCGGCGACGCTGGTCACCTTGCGCTTGCCGTCGGACAGGCGCGTCAGCTGCACGATGATGTCGATGGCGCTCGCAATCTGGCTGCGGATCGACTGCACCGTCATCGGCATGCCGGTCATGCCGAGCATTTGTTCGAGGCGCGATATTGCGTCGCGCGGCGTGTTGGCGTGGATGGTCGCCATGGACCCTTCATGGCCGGTGTTCATAGCCTGCAGCATGTCGAAGGCTTCCTCGCCACGGCACTCGCCAAGGATGACGCGGTCGGGCCGCATGCGCAGCGCGTTCTTGACCAGATCGCGCTGCTTCAGCTCGCCATGACCCTCGATGTTTGCCGGGCGCGTTTCCATGCGCGCGACATGCGGCTGCTGCAGCTGCAATTCGGCGGCGTCCTCGATGGTGATCAGGCGCTCGTCCTCGGGAATGAAGGCCGACAAGGCATTGAGCATCGTCGTCTTGCCGGTGCCGGTGCCGCCGGAGATGATCGTCGTCTTGCGCGCATGCACGGCCGCCGCCAGCACCTCGGCCATGTTCTGGGTGATGGCGCCGAACTCTACCAGTTTGTGCAGGCCGAGCTTGTTCTTGGAGAATTTGCGGATCGATACCAGCGGCCCGTCGACGCCGACCGGCCTGATCGCGGCGTTGAAACGCGATCCGTCGAGCATGCGGGCGTCGACCATCGGCTGCGATTCATCGACGCGGCGGCCGACGGCCGCGACGATTTTATTAATGATCCGAAGCAGATGCGCCTCGTCCTTGAACGGGATATGGACCTGCTGCAGCTTGCCTCGCTTTTCGACGAAGCAGTTCTGATGGCCGTTGATCAGGATATCGTTGATCTCCGGATCCTTGAGCAGCGGCTCCAGCGGGCCGAGGCCCACCATCTCGTCGACGATGTCGTCCACCAGCGCGTCCAGCTCGGCGGTGTTGATCGCCATTCGCTCCTGACGCGTCTTTTCCGAGACGAACTCATGCACCTGGCGGCGCATTTCGTCCTTGGGCAGCCGCTCCAGCGCGACGAGGTTGATTTCTTCGAGCAGCATACGGTGGATGCGCACGCGCGCGTCGAGCACCTTGTTGGCGCTCTTTGCGGGTGCTGCTTCCGGCTTCGGCGGCGCCGGCTTGCGGGTCGTCGGAATGACCACGGCGTGATGCGCAACGGGCGCGGGTTCGGGCGCCCGCAGCGGACGGACATCGCGATTCTGCAGGTTGGAGAAGCGGCTGCTCATCCTGCTTTCCTCTTCAAGAGGCCCTTGCCGAGGCCGAACAGCGACTTCGATTTTGCCGTCGTCGCCACCGCCTCCTCGGGCAGGATGATTTTCTTCAGGTCATTCACGACATTGGCGTTCGGATCGATGTCGTGCAGCGGCACGCCGCGGTCGACGGCCTCGCGCACCAGCCGGTAGTTGTTGGAGATACCGCCGACGAAGTGCTCGCCGAGGATATCCTGGACGTCGGCCTGCTTGATGCCGCTGTCGAACATCTTCTGCTCGAAACGGTTGACGATGACGTTCGGCTTCACTTCCTTGCCGGCCGTCTCGTAGATGGCCTGGATGAGACGCTGCGTGTGGCGCAGGCAAGGCACCGTCATCTCGGCCACGATATAGAGCTTGTTGGAGCCGAGCAGCACCGTCTCGGTCCACGGGAACCAGGTGCGCGGCATGTCGATGACGACATTGTCGAAATAGGCCGAGACGAGGTCGAGCATGCGCACCACGACATCGGTCTTGAACGAGCGCATTTCCGAAGGGCGCGTCGGCGCCGCCAGCACGCAGAGCCCGCTTGCATGCTTGGACAGCATGACGTCCAGCAGCTGCCGGTCGAGGCGTTCGGGCTGGTTCTCGATTTCGGTGATGTCGAAGCGCGGTTCGAGGTCGAGATATTCGGCGCAGGCGCCCTGCTGGAAATTGAGGTCGACCACGCAGGTCGAGGCGCCGCGCGTCACCGAATGATGCAGCTGGAAGGCGGTCTGCAGGGCAAGCGTGGTGGTGCCGACACCGCCGGCGGCCGGCATGAAGGTGTAGATTTGCGATTCGGTGTTTTCCTCCCGCCCCGGCCCCTGTAGCGCGCGAATGACGGAACGCACCAGATCGGCGGTGGTGATCGGCTTCACCAGGAAGTCGGCGACCTTGAGCTGCACCAGGATGCGCACCGCCGCCGCATTGAATTCCTGCGTGACGACGACCACCGGGACGCGGCCTTCGATTCGGCGCATGATGCGCTGCAGCGACTCGATCTCTTCGAGCTTGGCCGCGTCCATGTCGACAATGACGGCGCCGAAATCGGTCTCCTGGACCTCGCCGCGCAGTTCGTTGACGCTTTTCTCGACCGTCAAAAGCTCGATGACCTCGGATGCAGCGAAAGCCGTCCGCGTGTCCTGCGAAAACGCCCGGTCGGTCGAAACGAGCAGGATCTTCTTGGTCTTGGTGCCCGATGCCATGGTCGTCAGCCCATCAGTCTGCTGTCGTTGATACCGATGTCGTTGAAGCCGGCGCCGCGCCGGCCTTCGCACCCGCGGCAGTGGCCGTGGAGCTCGTGCTCGGAGCCGGCACCAGGAGCCTGGTGTTCTGGACGCCGTACTGCCAGGGATCGACCATCTGCATGGCCGTGTTGGACGCCTGGGCGTTGCCGGCAGCCGGCGTCACGCCTTCGGTGCGCACATAGTCGTCGCTGGTGCAGCCGGAGAGCGTGCCGGCGAGCAGCAGAGCTATGCAAGGAGCCAGACGCATGGCTTCAGTCCTTCGGCAGATCGAGGAAATGGCCCGACGTCGTGGCCGCCACCGGACGGGCCCCGCTGCCGTCGGCCAGCGCCAAGGGGCGCTTGAGAGCGGAAGCGTCGACTTCCTCGGTGTTGTTCAGGAAGTAGTCGGCATTGCTTGGCGGGCGCGTTCCGTCGGTGGGTTCGACCATCTTCTTCGACGGGTCGACCGGCTTGACCAGGTAGGGCGTGACGATGATCACCAGATCGGTCTCGCGCCGCTGATAGGATTTCGAGGAGAACAGCGGACCGAGAACCGGCAGCTTGCCGAGCCCCGGCAGGCGCGAGGTGGTGATGTCGTTCTGCGACTGCAGAAGCCCCGCGATCATGAAGCTCTGGCCGTTTTTCAAGTCGACCGACGTCTTGGCGCGACGCACGATGAAGGCAGGAATGGAAATGCCGCTGCTGACTTCGATCGACGCGGAGGGATCGATCGACGAAACTTCGGGCGCGATATCGAGGCTGACCAGTCCGCCCTTGAGGACGGTCGGCGTGAAATCCAGACCGACGCCGTATTTCTTGTAGCTGACGCTGATCTTGCCGTTGTCCTCGGACACCGGGATCGGGAACTCGCCGCCGGCAAGGAAGCTCGCGGTCTGGCCCGAGCGGGCGATCAGGTTCGGCTCGGCCAGTCGCCGGGCGAGACCGCGCTCTTCCAGCGCCTTGATGGCGATGTCGATCGAAACCCCGTTGGAAAGCAACCGGCCGATGATCTCGCCGGTCCCGGCGGTTGGCACGGTGCCCGGGTCGATGATGACGTCGCGACCGCCGACGCCGAAGGCAAAGTTGGCCCCGTATTTGGCGCCGAGATCCTGTCCCGCCTGCCGGTTGATCTCGACGAAACGGACATTGAGCTGAACCTGCTGCGAGGACGAGATGTTGACCGAGTTGATCACTTCCTCATTGCCGGAGAAGCGCGACGCGATCTTGCTCGCCTTGTCGGCCGCGACCGCGTCTTCCGCCTCGCCCGAAAGCACCACGCGGCCGTTGGCCGAACCGACCTTGATCTTGGCATCCGGCACGCTGGCGCGGATGGTGTTGGCGAGCTGATCTGTATCCAGCGTCACCTCGATGTCGATGGTGCCGACGAGCTGCTTGTTCTGGTCGAACAGCGCGATGCCGGTGGTGCCGAGATTGTTGCCCAGCACATAGAAGGACTTGTCGGTCAGCGGGTTGACGTTGGCGATCTCCGGATCGCCGATGACGATCTGATAGAAGGCGGCGTTCGTCATGATCGTCTTGGGCTTGCCCTTGGCGACTTTGATCGAGGCGTTCTTGGTCGCCGAGACGTATACGACGTCGTTGTTTGCCTGGGCCGGCACCCCAAAGGCCAGTATTCCGGCGGCTGCCAGAAAGGCGCCCGCCGCCATTGCACGCAGAAGGCGCAGCCCTCTCGTGGTCCGTTCTTTGTTCAGCACATGCATTGTCCCGTTCCCGCCGGTCCCCACCGGCTATTGTTCTTGTTCCTTGGAAGGAACGACGTCTCCGTCGGCGGGCTTGGAGGGAACCTTGTATTCCTCCACCTTCGTGCCGCGCGACACGATCACCGTCTTGAACTTCGGCTCTTCCGGCTCCTTCGCCACCGCATTGACCAGCGAGGCGGCGCCCGCCTCGGCGCTCGCGGCAACCGAGCCGCCGAAGGACGAGATGGTGGTAAGCCCGTTGCCGCTGGCGCTGGCATCGGCGGCGGACCGCAAAGACAGCGACAAGGAGCCGACGGTGCGGGCGAGCGCTACCTTCTGCGCCCCTTCGTTCGTGACCTCGAGGGTCACGGAATTGGCGACCTGCGGCTCGGTCTTGCGCTCGTCCGCGCCCTGCCCGACCGAAAGCACCTTGGCGTCGGACACGACGATTTCGGACGTGACCGTCGAGCCGGCTGCCCCTTGCGCGTTCTTGGACACTTCCTGGATTTCGCCGGCATCGCGCGTCAGCACGACGTCGACCCGGTCGCCCGGCGTGATGAAGCCGCCGACGCCGGCGATCTCGTCGGTGCGGATGGTGACGGCCCGCATGCCCGGCGACAGCATGTTGGAAAGTGTGGCGCGGCCGTTCGGTCCCGACAGCTTGGCGAGCAGCACCGGCTCGTTGACTTCGATCGGCGACAGCACAACGCGGCTGCCTGCGGCCAGCAGCTTGTCGATTGTCGGGAAGGCGCCTTGCGGCAGAGAATCCTGCGGCCACGGAATTTCGGTGAGTTGCGCCCGGTCGAGCTGCATGCCGTAGCGCAGTGGCGCATTCGCCACGACGATGGTCTTGAACTCGACTTTGGGCTCGTGCGGCACCACGATCGATGCCGTCTTCTGCTCGGACTGGGCCCTCGCCTGGCTTTTGACCCAGAAGTCCGCGGCAAAGATCGAGATCGCGCCGAAAACGGCCGCGATGCCGATCATGGTTATGGCCCTGCCCTTCACAACGAAACCCCTGACGCCCCGTGGTCTTTTTTCGTTGAGGCTCACGCTAGGCGTTAATGTTAAAGAATCAGGAATCCAAAGGGGTGGAGCCCGCCCTATTTCCGGCGGCTTGGTTATCGAATGGTTTTGGAATAAGAGACAGTTTGATCCCTGAACGGAACAGGAACTCGTTCGCCCGCCAAAAGCGTGGCAGTATCGAGGAGTGATTCGCAGTACTGGACTTAATGGCTAGCATGGACGACACCAGCGATCTTTTCGGCAACCCGGAAAAGCAGCCCCAGCAAGTACGCGCGCCCTCGCGGCCGGCCGATCCGCTGGTGCAGGCCGCGAAGCGCTCGGCCGCCGCCCGCGACGGCAGCGAGAGCTACAGCGCCGCCGACATCGAGGTTCTGGAGGGGCTGGAGCCGGTGCGCCGCCGCCCAGGCATGTATATCGGCGGCACCGACGACAAGGCGATGCATCACCTCTTCGCCGAGGTCATCGACAATTCGATGGACGAGGCGGTGGCCGGCCACGCCACCTTCATCGACGTCGAGCTTTCCGCCGACGGCTTCCTGACCGTCACCGACAATGGCCGCGGCATTCCGATCGATCCGCATCCGAAGTTCAAGAAGCCGGCGCTCGAAGTCATCATGACGACGCTGCATTCGGGCGGCAAGTTCGACTCCAAGGTCTATGAGACTTCCGGCGGTCTGCACGGCGTCGGCGTATCCGTAGTCAACGCGCTGTCCGATCACCTCGAGGTCGAGGTCGCGCGCGGTCGCCAGCTCTATCGCCAGCGCTTCTCGCGCGGCGTTCCGGTGAGCGGGCTGGAGCACCTCGGCGAGGTGCACAACCGCCGCGGCACCAGGACCCGCTTCCATCCCGACGAGCAGATCTTCGGCAAGGGCGCCGCCTTCGAGCCGGCCCGGCTCTACCGCATGACTCGCTCGAAGGCCTATCTGTTCGGCGGCGTCGAGATCCGCTGGACCTGCGATCCCTCGCTGATCAAGGAAAAGGATCAAACCCCGGCCAAAGCCGAGTTCCATTTCCCGGGCGGCCTGAAGGACTACCTCAAGGCCACCCTCGGCGACGAATTCCAGGTCACGCGCGAAGTCTTCGCGGGCAAAAGCGACAAGCAGGGCGGCCACGGCTCGCTGGAGTGGGCGGTGACCTGGTTCGGCGGCGACGGCTTTCTCAACTCCTACTGCAACACGATTCCCACTCCCGAGGGCGGCACGCATGAGGCGGGCTTCCGCAACGTGCTGACGCGCGGGCTTCGCGCATATGCCGATCTCATCGGCAACAAGCGCGCCTCGATCGTCACCACCGAGGACGTCATGATCTCGGCCGCCGGCATGCTGTCGGTCTTCATCCGAGAGCCGGAATTCGTTGGCCAGACCAAGGACAGGCTGGCCACCATCGAGGCGATGCGCATCGTCGAAACCGCCATCCGCGACCCGTTCGACCACTGGCTGGCCGACAACCCGCAGGAAGCCTCGAAGCTTCTCGAATGGGTGATCGCGCGCGCCGATGAGCGTGTGCGCCGGCGTCAGGAAAAGGAAGTCTCGCGCAAGAGCGCCGTACGCAAGCTGCGCCTGCCGGGCAAGCTCGCCGACTGTACCCAGAATGCCGCGGCCGGCGCCGAGATCTTCATCGTCGAGGGCGACTCGGCCGGAGGCTCGGCCAAGCAGGCGCGCGACCGCGCCAGCCAGGCGGTGCTGCCGCTGCGCGGCAAGATCCTCAACGTCGCCAGCGCCGGCAACGACAAGCTGGCCGCCAACCAGCAGATTTCCGACCTGGTTCAGGCGCTCGGCTGCGGCACGCGCTCGAGATATCGCGACGAGGACCTGCGCTACGACCGCGTGATTATCATGACCGACGCCGACGTTGACGGCGCGCATATCGCTTCGCTTTTGATCACCTTCTTCTACCAGGAGATGCCGAACCTGATCCGCGGTGGCCACCTCTATATGGCCGTGCCGCCGCTCTATTCGATCCGTCAGGGCGGTAAGGTGGCCTATGCGCGTGACGACGCGCACAAGGACGAATTGCTGCGCACCGAATTCACCGGGCGCGCCAAGGTCGAGATCGGCCGCTTCAAGGGCCTTGGCGAGATGATGGCCTCGCAGCTCAAGGAAACCACGATGGACCCGAGGAAGCGCACGCTTCTCAGGGTCGACGTGATCGATGCCGAGCAGGCGACCAAGGACGCCGTCGACGCGCTGATGGGCACCAAGCCCGAGGCCCGCTTCCGCTTCATCCAGGAACGCGCCGAATTCGCCGAGGCCGACGTGCTGGATATCTGAACGCGGACCGGTCCATAACAGGCTCCGGGACGGAGACTTGCATGTGACCTGGACGCGGCTGAAGGATCTAGCCGGGACACCGTTAAGTGAGCTGACCCAGCCAACGCGCTCGGACTGGATCTTCGCCCTGCGCACGGTTTCTGCCGGGCTGATCGCGCTGCTTGCCGCTTACGCCTTAAAGCTCGATCATCCGCAATGGGCGATGATGACGGTGTTCATCGTCGCGCAGCCGGTCGCCGGCATGGTGCTGGCGAAAGGCTTCTACCGCCTGCTCGGCACGCTGGCCGGCGGCCTGGCGGCGATCGGCATCACATCGCTGTTCGGCACCAATCCCTGGCTCTTGGTGACGGTGCTGGCACTATGGATCGGCGTCAGCACCCTCGTTTCCTCGCTGCTGCGCAATCCGGAAGCCTATGGCGCCGCCCTTGCCGGCTATACAGCGATGATCATCAGCCTGCCGGCATTCGGGCAGGCGCATCTCGTCGTCGATCTCGCTGTCGCGCGCTGCACCGAAATTGTGCTCGGCATCGTCTGCGCCGGCGTCACCAGCCGGCTGATCCTGCCGAAGCTCGCGGCGGACGCCATCATCTCCAGGCTGAAGCGCAGCATTCTCGATCTCGCCGACTACGCCTCAGGCGCCTTTTCCGACGGCGATCCGGCCGGTCTTGCCGCTCTCCAGCGCAAGCTGATCACCGATGCCCAGACACTTGCCGAGATGCGCACCTATGCGCGCCTCGAAGCGCCGAGCTTCGCGACCCGCGCCCATCCGGTCCGGCGCACGATCGGACAACTCCTGTGGGCGCTCTCGGCGGCCCGCGCGCTGCATACCCATGCCGCGCCGAAGAATGCGACGCTCATCCCTGTTCGCAGCGAGTTGAAGGCAATCGTCGGGGAACTCGCTACGACGCGCGACGCGTTGGACGACACCGGCCCATGGGTGGCCCGGCTCGAGGCAATCGCGATCAGGGCAAGAGAAACGGCGCCGGTGGCCACCGATCCCGGTGAAGACAAGGTCGGCACCATCACCCGCCTCACCATTGCCGCCGATTTCGCGGAGGCGCTGAAGCAGGTGATGCGCGGCTTGGATGCGCTTCGCTCGCCGGTTTCCCGAACGTCTCGTGAGCGGCAGCAGCCGGCCTTGGTCGTGCACCGCGACTATCAAGCGGCCTGGCGCAATGCGGTGCGCGCCGCGCTCGCCACGCTTCTGGTGGCCGCCTTCTGGCTGACCACCAAATGGTCGGAGGCGGCGGGCACCGTCATTCTCGTCGCCGTCGTCTCCAGCCTGTTCGCGGCACGTCCCGATCCGGTTCAGTCGGCCTGGGGCTTCTTCACCGGAACGCTCCTCGCTTTGCCTTTCGCTTTCCTCGTCGGCCAGATCGCAATGCCGGCGCTGCCCGGCTTCGGCTGGTTCACCCTCTTTGTCGTGCCGATCCTGGTGCCGGCAGCGCTCGGCATGGCCAATCCGCGGCATGTCGGCGTGGCCACCGCCTTCGCCATCAATTTCCTGGCTTTCCTCAGCCCGCACCAGATGATGACCTATGATCCCGGCCCGTTCTTCGCCGGATCGGCATCGATCCTGGTCGGCATCCTGATCGCCATCGGCGTCTTCATCGTCGTTCTGCCGGCCAATCCCTGGGCCACTGTTGAGCGCATCTCGAAGGCGATGCGCGAGGACCTGGCGCGCCTTTGCCTGCATGAGCGCGTCCCCAGGCGTTCGGCCTTCGAAAGCCTGGCCTATGACCGGATCAACCAATTGATGCCGCAACTGCAGCAAACAGGCAGGAAAGGCGAGCCCATTCTTGGCGGCAGCATTGCCGCCGTGACCGTCGGCCTCGAAGTGCTCCGGCTGCGCCAGGCGCAACTGAACTCCGCCGTACCACGCGAGACGGTCGAGTCGATCGGCAACTTCCTGCGCGGCCTGGCGCGGGAATTGCTGTTCAGGAGGCATGGCGAGCCGCAGACCTCGACCATCGCCGTGGCGCGGGAATATGCGGCGAGCATCGCCGGTCGCGGCGACCGGCCGGAAATGCTTCAGGTCGCGGCCTCACTGCGCATCATCGCTGCCGCGATGCAGGATTATCCGGATTTTTTCGCGAAGGGGCACCCTTAGACGGGCCGGGCCGGGATACGTGAGCATCGAGCAGGAAGCCGCCAGGCCGGCCACACCTGGCACCGACGTGCGCTAGGCGGCGGCAATTGCCAGCGCATGCCCGCGCGCGTTCTCGCGCAGCGCGTCGAGATGGATCGACTTCACCAGTCCGGCGAGATCGCCCTCGGCCGATTGCCCGCCGAGTTCCTTCAGCATCAGCCAGCTCACCTCCTGCACGCCGGCGACACGCTTGCCGTTGGCGACCTCGCGCCAGATCTTCAGCGCGCGAAGGATGATGCCGTGCGTGGCGGCGGCGAGGCCTGCGCTGCGGAACAGCGCCTGCAACGCAACGTCGTGCCCGCCGGCCAGCAACGCCCTCACCCGCTGCTCGGATTGCTGGGCAAGCGCCACCAGCGCCGAGCCGAAGAAGTCGACCTTGCCATGCGCGACGGTGCGGATGATGAAGCTCGCGGTGAGATCGCCGCGCAGTCTGAGATGCTCGATCAGCGCCGCGTGCTCCTCGGCGCGCGTGCCCTCGATCAGGGTCACCGAGGCCTTCACGCAGGCGTCGCGCATCACGCGGTCCGCTCGTGCCGCCCCCATCAGCGCCAGCACCAGCGGCGATCCCTTCAGCGTCTCGCCGAGCTTGACCAGAAGCATGTGCCGGCAGTCGGCGGGAAGCCGCGCGTCGGCGATCAGCGCCTCACGGACCAGCGGCAGGTGCCCGTGCCGTTCGGCCATGCGGCGGAAGCTCAGCGATGCAATATCGGCGCCGCTGTTGGCGATCAGCGTGGCGCAGGCTTCCGGCTCGCCGATCTCGGCGATGGCTGCCGCCAGCGACATCGAGACGACGGGACGGTTGGCTATCAGCTTTTGGGTGGCCTTCTGGCCGCCGGCGACGCGGTCGATGAGATCGGCATCGGTAAGCAAAGGCGAACGCGCCAGCACCAGCGCCGCTACTTCCGGCTGGTCGGAAGCGAGTGCTGCGATCACCTGCGGCGGGGCGTGATGGCTCATCGACAGCGCTTCGGCGAGCGCCTGCCGGACCTTGGCGGAAACGTCGTCGAGCAGCAGCGTGAGCGCCGCCTCGGCGGCGCAGCGATCCTCGAACGGCAGGTCGGAATTGATGTAGGCGCGGGCCAGCGCGCTCGCGGCGGCGGCGCGCTCGGAAACCCTTGCCTTATCGATCCACTTTAGAAAATGCGAAACAACCATGCCGATCAGCTACGCCCTTGCCGAAACGTTTCGGCCCCGTTGGGAACGGTAAGCTGGAAATGGTTTACGAACGGTTCACCATGTTTCTTAACCGGCTTGATGGCTTTGCAACCAACGCCTATCAAACAGGAATAGCGGAGGAGATCGACCATGGCCGGGCTTTATCTGGAGGAGTTCGTCGTCGGCCGCGTCTTCCGGCACACGCTGCGCAAGACCGTCACCGAAAGCGACAACATGCTGTTCTCGGTGATGACGCTGAACCCGCAGCCGCTCCACATCGACTTCGACTTCGCCGCGAAGAGCGAATGGGGCAAGCCCTTGGTCAATTCGCTGTTCACGCTCGGCCTGATGATCGGCATCTCGGTGAACGATATCACCGTCGGCACCACTGTCGCCAATCTCGGCATGAAGGAGACCGTCTTCCCGCACCC
The DNA here is from genome assembly GCF_002294985.1 of Mesorhizobium sp. WSM3862. Classification (GTDB taxonomy): domain Bacteria; phylum Pseudomonadota; class Alphaproteobacteria; order Rhizobiales; family Rhizobiaceae; genus Mesorhizobium. The sequence continues at coordinate 552,281 of NZ_NSGE01000001.1, forward strand.
GGTTTTCCACGGCGACACCATTCGCGTCGAGACGACGGTCGTTTCGGTGCGCGAGTCCAGGTCGAAGCCCGATCGCGGCATCGTCGAATTCGAGCACCGCGCCTATAATCAGAACGATGTTCTTGTCGCCAAATGCACGAGGCAGGCGATGATGATAAAGAAGGCGTCCTGATGCGCTCGCTGCTCTTCGTGCCGGGCGATTCCGAGCGCAAGCTGGAAAAGGGCTTTGGCGCCGGCGCCGACGTGGTCATCGTCGACCTTGAGGATTCGGTAGCCGCCGGCAACAAGGCTGCCGCCCGCAAAGTCGCGGCGAACTTCATCGCCGGCCACCGACGGCAGACCAACTCCGCCATCTACGTACGCGTCAACGATCTGTCGACCGGCCTGACCGACGATGATCTTGCGGCGCTCGTCCCGGTGAAACCCGACGGCATCATGCTGCCGAAGTCGAACAGCGGACAGGATGTCCAGCAGCTCGCGGCCAAGCTTCGGGTGCACGAGGCCGAATGCGGCTTGCCGGATGGCGGCATAAAGATCCTGCCGATCATCACCGAAACCGCATCCGGCCTGCTGGCTGCCGCGAGCTACGCCGGAGCAAGCAGCCGGCTTGCCGGACTTACCTGGGGCGCGGAAGATCTGTCGGCCGCAATCGGCGCGCGTTCGGCGCGCGACGAGAGCGGCCGCTACACCGACGTGTTCCGCCTGGCGCGCGCGACGACCATCCTGGCCGCCGGAGCGGCGGAAATCGCCGCGATCGATACCGTCTTTCCGGATTTTCGCGACATGGCCGCTTTCGAAGCCGAATGCAGAGAAGCCGAGCGCGACGGCTTTACCGGCAAGATGGCGATCCATCCGGTGCAGGTGCCGGTCATCAACGCCGCTTTCACGCCGTCGCCGGAAGCGGTCGAACGATCGCGGGCGATCGTCGACGCCTTCGCGGCGGCGGGAAATCCGGGCGTCGTCGGCATCGACGGCAAGATGTATGATCGGCCGCACCTGCGGCTTGCGGAGCGGCTGCTGGCACGCGCGAGAGCGGCGGGACTTTCAGCCTGAACCGCCAATTGCCAGACCATGGGGATCAGTTTGTAGCGGACGTGAGCCGTGTAGCCCTTTCGGTTAATCCTTGCTCCAGCGCGGCCGCCGCATCGAGAAAATCTCGTTGACGCTGGCATAGTCCATATAGCCGAGCCGGGCGACATTGCCGGCCCTGACGATGTCGAACAGGCCGTCCCTGAGATAAGCATCGTCGATGTGGACCCCGACGACCTCGCCGGCGACGACGATGGCGCTGGTCTCGGCGCCGTCCAGCGTCCGCGGCCGAAATATCTCGGTCACCTTGCATTCGAGGGCGGCGGGCGCTTCCGCCACGCGCGGCGGCGCGACGAGGCGCGACGGCGCCATGGCGAGATCGGCATAGGCGAACTCGCTGACGCCGCGCGGCGCATCGACGGCCGTGCGGTTCATTTTCTCGGCAAGCTCGCGGCTGACGAGATTGGCGACGAATTCGCCGGTTTCATCAGCGAAGGTGGCGCTGTCCTTCGCGCCTTCGGATGAGAACCAGACGATGAAGGGACGAGTCGAAAAGGCGTTGAAGAAGGAATAGGGCGCCAGGTTGATCTCACCGGCCTTGTTCAATGTGGAGATCCATCCGATCGGGCGGGGTGCAACGATCGCCTTCGACGGATCGTGCGGCAGGCCGTGCCCCTTGGATGGCTCGTAGAACATGTCAGCCGGCCCACGGCCCGGCGTAATCGGCATAGAGCTTAGCCGGATCGGGCCGCGGCCGCTCCGGCGCCGGTCCCTGGTACGAGCCGATATGGACGAAGCCGATGACGCGCTCCTGCGGCGACAGCCCGAGGATCGCCCTGCCCTCCGCAACGTCGGAATACCAGTTGCTGATCATGTTGGTGCCATAGCCCAGCGCGTTGGCCGCGATCATCAGATTCATAGCCGCCATTCCGCCCGACAGGAACATCTCCCATTGCGGGATCTTTGGGTTCTCCCGCGGCACGGAGACGACGCCGATCACCAGCGGGGCGCGCGAGAAGCGCGCCAGTTCCTGGTTGCGGCGCCCCTCCGGCAACGGTCCTTCGCGCTGCTCGGCAAGCGCCGCGAGCTTCTTGCCGATCTCGACCCGCGCGTCGCCGCGGTAGACGATAAACCGCCAGGGCTCGAGGCGGCCATGGTCTGGCACCCGCGACGCCGCGGCGATCATCGTGGCGATTTCCGCATCGCTCGGCGCCGGCTCCTTGAGGTCGGGAATCGGCGCTGAATTGCGGGTCAGCAGGAAGTCGATGATCGGCGACGCCATGGGCGCAAGTCTCCTAGCATTCAATTTTGAGCTGAAGCGCGCCATCGGGAGGTCGGGCGGCTCGGGCAATGGCGCAATTATACGGCGGATAAAGAGCCCTGGCGGAGGGCGGCAGGCTCTTGAGCCTTGAAATTGCCACCGCCTTGGGCTTCAACGCAAGGCATGTTTGAGGGGACTCTGCGCCTTTTCGTGATCGGGCTCATCGCCGCGTTGCTTGCGGTGCCGGTTTCGTTCGCGCTGGCCCAGAACGCCAACGATGTCGGCAATATCAAGTTGCCGGGCATTTCGAGCTATGCGACGCCGAAGAGCGAGCGGTCGCTGGCGCTCGGCAGCGGCGGAGCGATCACCCTTTCTGCGCAACTGACCGACAAGGGCGCCGACATCACCCGCGGCATCGTCTGGCGCGTCTTCAAGCCGGAACCGGCCAGCGACGGCAAGCTGCCGATGGTGGCGTCCGCGCATGGCGGCACGGCGGTGTTCCAGCTCGACCCCGGCAGCTACCTGGTCCACGCCTCTTACGGACGGGCCGGCGCCACCAAGCGCATCACCGTCGGCAAGGACGCAAAGCGCGAAAGCCTCGTTCTCGATGCCGGCGGCTTGAAACTCGACGCGGTGACGTCCGGCGGCGCGCACATCGCGCCAAAGAAGCTCCGCTTCGCGATCTATGAGGGCCAGGCCGAGGCCAATGGCGACCGCGCGCTGATCGCCCCCGATGTCGAGCCGAACACGGTGGTGCGGCTGAATGCAGGCACCTACCATGTCGTCTCCACCTATGGCGCAGTCAACGCCGTGATCCGCTCCGATATCCGCGTCGAGGCCGGCAAGCTGACCGAGGCCACCGTCGAGCACCGCGCAGCCGAGATGACGATGAAGCTGGTGCGCGAGCCCGGCGGCGAAGCCATTGCCGACACCTCCTGGTCGCTGCTCAATGAATCCGGCGATCCGATCAAGGAAGCCGTCGGCGCCTTCGCCTCGATGGTGCTGGCCGAAGGACAATACACCATCATCGCCAAGAACCGCGACCGCATCTACCAGAAGGATTTCACCGTCGTGGCCGGCCAGAACCAGGAAATCGAGGTCGTGGCCAACGAATCGTCCGCCATCGATCCCGAGGAGGGCGCGGACTAGTCGGTCTGCTCAGGCGGCTTTGCGCATCCGCTTGGCTAAAAACGGCACGCGTCCGCGCCGCGCCGCCACCGGAGCGAGATGGAAGACCGCTTGGTAGAGCCGGTCGAGCAGCGCCTTGCGGTCGCGCAACGGTTCGAGCTCGCTCCACTTCAGCACATCGCCGATACGCACCTCGATCGCCTTGCCCGACAGCCGAGCGAATTCGCGGATGAGCAGGGAGGTGCGCAGCGTCAGCGACGCCTTGCCGACGAATTTCGCCACGCGGTTGTCGCGCTCGGCCATGTTCATCGGCCCACTGACGAGATGGAACAGACGGCCGTTCTGGCCGGAGAAATGCAAAGGGATGACCGAGGCCTTGGCCTCCTGGATGAGCTTGGCCGGAAACATCTTCCACGGCAGGTCAATCGCCCGGCCGAACCCCTTCGGCGCCGTGGCGACGCCGCCGGCCGGAAAAACGACGATGGTGACGCCTGCCTTCAACAGCCGCACCGCCTCGTGGCGCACGGCCATGTTGTTCTTCAGCGCTTCCTTGGTCTCGGAAAAATCGATCGGCAGCGAATAGGCTTCCATCTCGCGGATCCTGAGCAGATCCTTGTGGATCATGACCCGGAACGGACGGCCGAGCTGCTCGGCGAGCGACAGCACTGCAATGCCGTCACCGATGCCGAAGGGATGGTTGGCGACGATCACCAGCGGACTATCCGGCACATTCGCCGGCGGCCAACGGCCGGCGCGGTGCACCCTGACGTCGATCAAATCCAGCATGCGGCTGAACACACGGTCGCCCTTTGGAGCGACCTGGCGCCGCCACAAGTCGTAGAGCACGGCAAAGCGGTCGCGGCCCGACAGGCCTTCGACGGAATGGATGAACCACCGCGTCAGCGCCGGCTGATGCCGGTTGGCGTAGGAGAGCTCGGGAAACGGCCTTTCCCGCGGTTTCAGCTTGAGCATGGCGGCTCGGTTACAAGGTTGGCGTGACAGGCGTGTGAAGATGGCGGTGGACTATGTGCCACCGCCATTCGAGAAGCGATTGGAGATTAACGATTTTAGGCCGCGCGGCGCTTGCGGTCCGGAGAGACGGCCTCGTCCGCCAGCAATTTCACGGCGTCGCCGAGCTTCAGCGATTCCTGGTCGCGGGAGCCGAGCCGGCGGACATTGACGGTTTCCTCTTCCGCCTCCCGCTTGCCGCAAACGAGAATGACCGGAACCTTGGCCAGGCTGTGCTCGCGCACCTTGTAGTTGATCTTCTCGTTGCGCAGATCGGTTTCGGCGAGCAGCCCCGCAGCCTTCAGCCGCTCGACCACCTTCATTGCATACTCATCCGCGTCTGAGGTGATCGTCGCCACCACCACCTGCAGCGGCGCGAACCACAGCGGGAAATGGCCGGAATAGTTCTCGATCAGGATGCCGAGGAAGCGTTCCATCGAGCCGCACACCGCGCGATGCACCATGACCGGCTGCTTCTTCTCCGAATCCGAGCCGATATAGAAGGCGCCGAAGCGTTCCGGCAGGTTGAAGTCGACCTGCGTGGTGCCGCACTGCCATTCGCGGCCGATGGCGTCCTTCAGCACATATTCGAACTTCGGCCCGTAGAAGGCGCCCTCGCCCGGATTGACCGAGGTCTTGATGCGATTGCCGGAGCGCGTGCGGATCGTCTCCAGCACATTGCTCATGATCGCCTCGGCATGGTCCCAGGCCTCGTCTGTGCCGACCCGCTTGTCGGGCCGCGTCGACAGCTTCACCGCGACCTCCTCGAAGCCGAAATCGGCATAGGTCGACAGGATCAGATCGTTGATGCGCAGGCATTCCGCGGCGAGCTGCTCCTCGGTGCAGAAGATATGCGCATCGTCCTGCGTGAAGCCGCGCACACGCATCAGCCCATGCAGTGCGCCCGACGGTTCGTAGCGATGCACATTGCCAAACTCCGCAAGCTTTACGGGCAGTTCGCGGTAAGACTTCAACCCATGCTTGAAGATCTGCACATGGCCGGGGCAGTTCATCGGCTTCAGCGCGAAGACGCGGTCGTCGTCGGTGTCGTCACCGGCAACCGTCACCTTGAACATCGCGTCGCGATACCAGCCCCAGTGGCCGGACGTCTCCCACAGGCTCTTGTCCAGCACCTGCGGCGCGTTGACTTCCTGGTAGCCGTGCTCGTCGAGGCGGCGGCGCATGTAGTTGACCAGGTTCTGGAACATCTTCCAGCCCTTGGCGTGCCAGAAGACGACGCCCGGTCCCTCCTCCTGAAAATGGAACAAATCCATCTCGCGGCCGAGCTTGCGATGATCGCGCTTCTCGGCTTCCTCCAGCAGCATCTGGTATGCCTCGAGCTGGGCCTGGTCGGCAAAGGCGGTACCGTAGATGCGCGTCAGCATCGGGTTGTTGGAATCGCCGCGCCAATAGGCGCCCGCCACCTTCATCAGCTTGAAGGCATTGCCGATCTGCCCGGTCGAAGCCATGTGCGGACCGCGGCAGAGGTCGAACCAGTCGCCCTGCGCGTAGATCTTGATATCCTGATCCTCGGGGATAGCGTCGATCAGCTCGACCTTGTAGCGCTCGCCCTTGTCGGCGAAGACCTTCTTCGCCTTCTCGCGCGACCACACTTCCTTGGTGAACGGCCTGTTGCGGGCGATGATCTCGCGCATCTTCTTCTCGATCACCGGGAAATCGTCCGGGGTGAACGGCTCGTTGCGCGCGAAGTCGTAATAGAACCCGTTCTCGATCACTGGCCCGATGGTCACCTGCGTTCCCGGCCAAAGTTCCTGCACGGCCTCGGCCAGCACGTGCGCCGCGTCGTGGCGGATGAGTTCCAGCGCGCGCGGATCCTCGCGGGTGATGATCTCGACCTTGCCGGACCTGCCGAGCGGATCGGAAAGATCGCGGACGGTGCCGTCGAGGCTATAGGCAACAGCCTTTTTCGCCAGCGATTTGGAGATCGATTCGGCAAGGGCGGCGCCGGTCACGGCCGCGTCGTACTCGCGGACGGAACCATCGGGAAATGTCAGGGACACGGAATTCAGCATCAGAGTTGTCCTATCCAGTCCCGCAAACGAGCGCGGGTGGTGAATGCATGTCGCAGGAAGTGTGCTGGAGCATGCAGGGTTGGCCGGAGGCGCCAATCACTTGGACGCTGGCGGGCGGCAGTCTTTTATGAGGAGTTTCCGCCGCCGTAAAGCCGCAAGCCGTTCTATTTGATGAGCCCGGGAAGATCGTTCAGGAAGCCGCCCGCGTCGCGAGCCCCTTCGGCAAGATCGAAGCCGGGCTGACGCGCTGGTCGCAGACGCCATCCTGGCAAAGCGTCGAGCCGCTCGCCGAGTCCTCGATCAAAGTGCAGTGGATGTCTTTGAGCGGCGCCGATTGCGCCCGCATCGGCAGGCCGAGCATCCAGGCCAGCAGGAACAGAATGATGGCAATGAAGAACGGATAGCGGTCCATCTGGCGCATCGAAGCTCACTCCGGAAAAGGGATTACGCGGAGCGGCTTAGCGAGGCGTCTTGTCTCGATTTTGTCTCAAATTGGCAGTGTTTGTGCAGGCTGACGTTAACCCTACCGAATCGTAAACACGGGCTGCGAAACGCAGCCGCAGTCAGCCATCTGCGTCATCGCGCTTCCTGCCGATTTGCCAATAGCGCCACGGCATGAACCAGACGTAGCGCGGCGCAAGCGTCTCCGGCACGCGGTCGATGCCATGCGTCCCGAACGGCCCGCAACGCGAGACCCGGAACAGCGCCAGCCAGCCCCCGGTCCACAATCCATGGCGGGCGATTGCCTCATGCGCGTATTCGGAACAGGTCGGCAGATGCCGGCAGCTATTGCCGACGAAGCCGGAAAGCGTCAACTGGTAGAGGCGCACGAGCGACGTGCCGAGGACGCGGCCCGGCGTCTTGCGCCAGGGTCCCTGCCAGTTTCGCCCATGCCGGACCGGCCGGACACCATGGATATGTCCTGAATGGTCTCCCATCCGCACTTCTCCGCAGCCAGCTTCCTTGTGCGTTAGATGTGGGCTTCGAGCCGGGAACGCAACGACCTTTTATCGGTCATCGCCGGGAAGGCCGGACGGGACGCCGGTCGGTCCACTCGACATGGCGCCGGGATACCAAGCGAGTTCGCCATAACAGGCAAGCAGCCCAGGAGATCGCCCTCAAGCAGCCTGGCCGGCGCGCTTCTTCTCGATCTGGCCGATCGCGTCGACCACCGCGTCGAAGGTCAGCATGGTCGAGGCGTGACGTGCCTTGTAGTCGCGCACCGGCTCCAGATATTTCAGATCGGCGAACCGGCCCTCCGGCGGCGCGCCGTTTTCCTTGAGCATCTTCAGCATGGTCTCGCGCACCGCGCGCAGCTCACCGGCGTTCGCGCCAATGACATGCCGGGCCATAATCGAGGAGGATGCCTGACCAAGCGCGCAGGCCTTCACGTCATGAGCGAAATCGGTCACCACGTCGCCATCCATTTTGAGGTCGACGGTGACGGTCGAGCCGCACAGTTTGGAGTGCGCTCTGGCGGTCGCATCGGGGTGGTCGAGTCGGCCGATCTTGGCGATGTTTCCGGCGAAGCTCAGGATTTTCGCATTGTAGATGTCGTCGATCATTTTTTTCCAATCCGTCGCCGCCAAGCGAACAGGCTTTGCCGCTGTTGCGTCTTCCTTTCGCTGTGCACGACCATATATAATGATGGCAGCCGGGCATCGACAAGGCAAACTCAAACCATTGTCATTGCTCATCTGTTCACGCCGCTTACGGGCTGGAAACCGGGCGAGTTTCACCCGAAAGGTCGTGGTCCGTTCAACTCGTCCCACCTCTGAGTGGGACTACGGGAGACGCCTTTATGGATGCCGTCATCAAGAAACTCATGCCCCCTTCCTCCTATATGGAGAAGCCTGTCACCGATCGCCCAAGCGAGGCCGAGGTCCAGGCCGCCGTGCGCACGCTTTTGCGCTGGACCGGCGACAACCCTGATCGCGAGGGCCTTGTCGACACGCCGAAGCGCGTCACCAAGGCTTTTCGCGAGATGTTCAACGGCTATGACATGTGCCCGGCCGAGGAGCTTGGCCGCACTTTCGAGGAAGTGGCCGGCTATGACGATCTCGTCATCGTCAGGGACATCAAGTTCCACTCCCATTGCGAGCACCACATGGTGCCGATCATCGGCAAGGCGCATGTCGGCTACCTGCCGGACGGCAAGGTCGTGGGTCTGTCCAAGATCGCGCGCGTCGTCGACATCTTCGCCCATCGCCTGCAGACGCAGGAAGCGATGACGGCGCAGATCGCAGGCGTCATCCAGGACGTGCTCAACCCGCGCGGCGTCGCCGTCATGATCGAGGCCGAGCATATGTGCATGGCCATGCGCGGCATCCGCAAGCAGGACTCGACCACGCTCACCTCTACCTTCACCGGCGTCTTCAAGGACACGCCCGAGGAACAGGTGCGCTTCGTCACCATGGTGCGTGCCTGATCGCCGGCTGCTGCCGGCCTTCAGACCATGGTCCCGAAAAGCGGGACCCGGTTTTCGGATAAGATCATGGTCCAACAAAAAGACGAACCGGCAATGTCGGCACTGCAATTTCCCAAAGCCCCGGCAGACAAGAAGGCGCTGGAGGAAGGCACCGTCCTTTCTCCGCGCTTCGATGCTGCCGGCCTCGTGACCGTCGTCGTCACCGACGCCGGCGACGGCATGCTTTTGATGGTCGCGCATATGAATGCCGAGGCGCTGGCGCTGACGCTCGAAACCGGCATCGCCCACTACTGGTCGCGTTCCCGCAACGCGCTGTGGAAAAAGGGCGAGACGTCGGGCAACGTCCAGCGCGTCGTCGAGATGCGCACGGATTGTGACCAGGACGCGATTTGGTTGAGCGTCAAAGTATTGGGCCAGGACGCAACTTGTCACACCGGTAGGCGTTCCTGCTTTTATCGGACGGTGGGGCTCAGCGACGGCAAGGCGGTGCTTGCCGACGATGGCAGCAAGCCGCTGTTCGATGCGCAAGAAACGTATCGGAAGCCGGTGTGAACCATTCGATATTCACAAACCACTCATATTCACTATTCTCAAACATCCTTGTGATAGAAGGGACACGGGACAAGGGAGATCATGATGCTCGAATGGGCGTCATTGCGCAGCAGACCTGACGTTCAGGAGGCCAACGGCCTTGCATCGTCCGGCGGCGTGCTCGATCCGAAATCGGCGAAGAAGATGGGCATCTCGCTGGCGCTCGGCGGCGGCTGTGCGCGTGGCTGGGCCCATATCGGCGTGCTGCGCGCGCTGGACGAAGCCGGCATCGAAGTTTCGATGATCGCAGGCACGTCGATCGGCGCGCTGGTCGGCGGCTGCTATCTTGCCGGCAAATTGGACGAACTGGAAGAGTTCGCCAGAAGCCTGACCAAGCGGCGCCTCTTCGGACTGCTCGATCTCAATCTGCGCGGCAGCGGCCTGTTCGGCGGCATGAAGCTCGATGCGCGGCTGCGCGAACATGTCGACGGTATCCGTTTTGAGGAACTGTCGAAGCCCTTCGTCGCCGTCGCTTCCGAAATCCGCACCGGCCACGAAATCTGGCTGTCGAAAGGTTCGCTCATCACCGCCATGCGCGCGTCCTACGCGTTGCCCGGCGTCTTCGAGCCCGTGAACTGCAACGGGCGCGTGCTGGTCGACGGCGCGCTGGTCAATCCGGTGCCGGTCTCGGTCTGCCGTGCTTACGAGCAGCCGCTGGTCGTTGCCGTCAACCTCCACTACGATCTGTTCGGGCGTGCCGCGGTGATCAAGCACAGCGCGGGCGAACTCGTCATCGAGAACGACGCGCCGCGTCCCGGTCAGGTCAATCCCCAGCACCCGCCGCACCAGACCCGCCTCGGCATCACAGGCGTCATGGTCGAGGCCTTCAACATCATCCAGGACCGGATCTCGCGCGCCAGGCTCGCCGGCGATCCGCCCGACATGTCGCTGCAGCCGAAGCTCAGCCATATCGGACTGACCGAGTTCCACCGCGCCGACGAGGCGATCCGCATCGGCTATCAGGCGACCATGTCCCAGATCAGCGAATTGCGGCGGCTGCAGACGGTGCTCGCCTGATCCGAAGCGTCAGTCAAGCAATCGCGGCATCTGTGATGCGGAATTGCACTGAGCGGTTGCCGTTCCAGTAATTGCCCGACAGCGAACCGGCTATATGCACGGTCTTGCCCCTGTTCTTGAACAGGAATTCGCCAAGCGCGGTGTCGACGGCGCGGAACGCGATCGCCTGGAGGCTGCCGCCGCTTTGCGACTGCAGGTCGGCCCGGATGTGGTTGGTGCCGATCGGCCGCGCATCGATGAGTCTGTGCCGCGGCAGCACGAACACCGGCGCGATGTGTCCGGCGCCGAACGGGCCGGCTTTCTCCAACGCGTCGAGAAGAGCCAGCGTCGCGCCCTCGGCGGCTAAGGCGCCGTCGATCGCCAGGCTCTCCTCGCTCTGCAGCCGGAACACATCCGCCGCCGCGCGCTCCTCGAAGAAAGCCCGAAGCGCGCCCAGCTTGGCACGTTCGACGGTGATGCCTGCCGCCATGCGGTGGCCGCCGCCCTTGGCGATCAGCCCGGCCTGCGCCGCCTCGCGCACCAGCCGGCCGAGATCGAAACCGGAGACCGAGCGCCCCGAGCCGGTGCCGATCCCATTGGAATTGAAGGCGATTGCGAAAGCGGGACGGCGCGCATGGTCCTTGAGCCGCGAGGCCAGCAGCCCGACGATGCCGGGATGCCAGCTGTTGCTTGCGGTCACGACGATGCCAGGGCCGGTGCCGCCGGCAAGCTCCGCATCGGCCTCGGCGCGCGCCTGCGCCAGCATCTCCAGTTCCATCTGCTGCCGTTCCTGGTTCAGCCGATCGAGCGTCTCGGCAATGCTTGCGGCTTCAACGGGATCCTCGGTGGCAAGCAGCCTGCTGCCGAGCGCGGCATCGCCGATGCGCCCGCCGGCATTGATGCGCGGCCCGATCAGATAGGCAAGATGGAAGGTGTTGATCGGCTCGCCGATGCGCGAGACCCGCGCAAGAGCCGCCAGCCCCTCATTCTTCTGCTGGCGCGCCACCTGCAGCCCCTTGACTACGAAAGCGCGGTTGACGCCGGTGAGCGGCACCACGTCGCAAACGGTCGCCAGCGCGGCGAGGTCGAGCAGCGAAAGCAGATCGACCGGCGCGACGTTTGGCAAGCGTTCGCGAAGCACCTTCGCCGTCTGCACCAGGCACAGGAAGACCACACCGGCGGCGCAGAGATGCCCCTGCCCCGAAAGGTCGTCCTCCCGGTTCGGATTGACCACCGCATCCGCCGCCGGCAGCGGTCCGCCGACTTGGTGATGGTCGAGCACCACGACATCGGCGCCGGCATCTTTCGCCGCCTCGATCGACACGGCGCTGTTGGTGCCGCAGTCGACGGTGACGATCAGCTTCGCGCCGCGCGAGATCAGCTCGCACATAGCTTCCGGATTCGGGCCGTAGCCTTCGAAGATGCGGTCGGGGATATAGATCTCGGACGGCACCGAAAAATGCGCCAGAAAGCGCTTCAGCAGCGCCGACGACGCAGCGCCGTCGACATCGTAGTCGCCGAAGATCGCCACCTTCTCGCCGGCCACGACCGCATCCGCGATGCGCGCCGCCGCCTTCTCCATATCGGTCAGCGAGGCCGGGTTCGGCAAAAGCTCGCGAATGGTCGGATCGAGGAAGCGCTCGGTCTGCTCGACCGTCACGCCGCGCCCAGCCAGCACCCTTGCGACGATGTCCGGCACGCCATGACCCTGCGCGATGGCCAAAGCGGCCATGTCCTGCCGCTCGGTCAGCCGGTGCTCCCAGGAAACACCGGTCGCCGACTGCCTGACATCGAGGAAGAAGCGTCTCTCGCCCATCATGAGACGCGCCGTCTGCACACCATCCTTCGGCAGATATCAAGATGCGACAGCCCTAGCAATTCCGGGAAAGCGAACCACCCCGGAAAACTGTGGAAGGGCGCTCCGACCGTAATTGCGCGAAAGTGTCTACAAGGACGAAATCAGAACTTTTCCAGATCCTGGTGACGCGCCTTGATCTCGCGCACTGTGCGCGAGGACGAGCGCAGCACGATGGTGTGAGTGGTGATGAAGGTGCGCCCGAACTTCACCCCGCCGAGCAGATTGCCGTCGGTGACGCCGGTCGCCGCGAACAGCACGTCGCCGCGCGCCATGTCCTGCGCGCGATAGACCCGCTTCGGATCCGAAATGCCCATCTTTTCGGCCCGTGCAATCTTCTCCGGCGTGTCGAGGATCAGCCGGCCCTGCATCTGTCCGCCCGTGCAGCGAAGCGCCGCCGCGGCCAGCACCCCTTCCGGCGCGCCGCCAGTGCCGAGATAGATGTCGATGCCGGTCTCTTCCGGATCGGTGGTGTGGATGACGCCGGCGACGTCGCCGTCGCCGATCAGCCGGATGGCGGCGCCCGTGGCCCGCACCGCGTCGATCAGCTTGGCATGGCGCGGCCGGTCGAGGATGCAGGCGGTGATGTCGGGCACCGCCACGCCCTTGGCCTTGGCGAGATTGGCGATGTTCTCGGCCGGCGACGCGTCGATGTCGATCAGGCTGTCCGGGTATCCCGGCCCGATGGCGATCTTGTCCATGTAGACGTCGGGCGCGAACAGCAGGCTGCCCTTTTCCGCGATGGCGATGACGGCAAGCGCGTTGGGAAGGTTCTTGGCGCAGATCGTCGTGCCTTCGAGCGGATCGAGCGCGATGTCGACCGCCGGGCCTTTGCCGGTGCCGACCTCTTCGCCGATATAGAGCATCGGCGCCTCGTCGCGCTCGCCCTCGCCGATGACCACGGTACCCTTGATGGCCAACCGGTTGAGTTCCTGGCGCATCGCATCGACCGCGACCTGGTCGGCGGCCTTCTCATCGCCGCGACCGCGCAGCCTGGCAGCGGCGACCGCTGCCCTTTCGGTCACACGCACCACTTCCATGGTGAGGATACGATCGAGGCCGGCTACGATGTTTTGGGCCATGTTCATGGATGGGCATTCCTCGTTGAAACTGCGCTTTGCCTCCCGCCAGAAGCGCGCTTCTTCTGGCAAAGCTCCATGACAACGGCAAGACTTGCCATGTCAATTTTTGAAATGGCAGCAATATCAATCGATTAAAGGTGAAGTATGACTCGAACTATTCCGCCCGCTCGATACGGATCACCTGCGGCTTGTCGGTGAGATGGCCGTCCTTGGTGACGCCTTCGACCGCCTTGCGCACGGCCGCTTCCGTTGTCTCGTGGGTGACGAGGATGACCGTCTTTTGCTCTTCGGTTGCCGGCCCGGCGGCCTGCTGGACGATCGATTCCAGTGAAATATCGTTGTCGGCCATGCGCTTGGCGATCGCCGCGAAGACGCCGATGCGGTCGTGCACGGTGAGCCGGATGAAATAGCCGCCGGCATGGCTGCGCATCTGCGCTTTCCTGTAGGGCTTCAATTCCTTCGCCGGCCAGCCGAAGACCGGCCCGTGCTGGAAGCCCGGCCGGCTCTTGGCGATATCGGCAATGTCGCCGACCACCGCCGAGGCGGTGGCATTGCCGCCGGCGCCGGGGCCGGAGAGCAAAAGCTCGCCCAGGATGTCGGTCTCGATCGCCACGGCATTGGTGACGCCATGCACCTGCGCGATGACCGAGGCCGTCGGCACCATGGTCGGATGCACGCGCTGCTCGATGCCGCTGTCGGTGCGCTGCGCGACGCCGAGCAGCTTGATGCGATAGCCGAGCTCGGCTGCGGCGCGAATGTCGGCCTGGGTGATGTTGGAGATGCCCTCCATGTAAATGTCGTTGGCGGCGATCTTCGTGCCGAACGCAAGGCTGGTCAGGATCGACAGCTTGTGCGCCGTGTCATGGCCTTCGATGTCGAAGGTCGGGTCGGCTTCGGCATAGCCGAGGCGCTGCGCGTCCTTGAGGCAGGCATCGAAAGAGATGCCTTCGGCCTCCATGCGGGTCAGAATGTAGTTGCAGGTGCCGTTGAGGATGCCGAAGACGCGGGTGACCTGGTTGCCGGCCATCGCCTCGCGCATCGTCTTGATGACCGGGATGCCGCCGGCCACCGCAGCCTCGTAGTTGAGCAGCACGCCCTTCTTCTCGGCGACCTCGGCGAGTTGCACGCCGTGCTTGGCCAACAGCGCCTTGTTGGCCGTCACGACATGGCGGCCGGCCTCGAGCGCCGCCTTGACCGATGCACGCGCTGGCCCTTCGTCGCCGCCGATCAGCTCGACGAAGACATCAATGTCGGCCTTCTCGGCCATCTTCGCGGCATCGTCGAACCATTTGGTGCCGCCCAGATCGACACCGCGGTCCCGCTTCGGATCGCGCGCCGAAACCGCTGCGACGACAATGTCGCGACCGCATTGGCGGGTGAGCTCGGCGGCCTTGTCGTTGAGCACGCGCGCCACCGAGGCGCCCACCGTGCCAAGGCCGGCAATTCCAACACGCAACGCTTCAGCCATGTCCGGCGACGCCCCTCAAAGATTGGTCGGTGTGATGTGCGGTAAATTCAGCGGCGCGCGGTGAGCGGCACAACATTGTTGGGCTGCTTGGCGGTCGAGGCCAGGAAGCGCTTGATGTTGCGCGCCGCCTGGCGGATCCGGTGCTCGTTCTCGACCAGCGCCACACGAACAAAATCGTCGCCATGCTCACCGAAGCCGATGCCCGGCGCCACCGCGACGTCGGCGTGCTCGATGAGCAGCTTGGAGAATTCGAGCGAGCCGAGCTGGCGGAACTGTTCCGGAATCGGCGCCCAGGCGAACATCGAGGCCGCCGGCGCCGGAATGGTCCAGCCGGCACGGCCGAAGGAATCGACCATCACATCGCGCCGCTTGTGATAGATCTCGCGCACCTCGGCGATGTCGGCGCCGTCGCCGTTGAGCGCATGCGCCGCCGCGACCTGGATCGGCGTGAAGGCGCCGTAGTCGAGATAGGATTTGACGCGCGTCAGCGCCGCGATCAGCCGCTCGTTGCCGACCGCGAAGCCCATACGCCAGCCGGGCATGGAAAAAGTCTTCGACATCGAGGTGAACTCGACGCAGACATCCATCGCCCCTGGAACCTGGAGCACCGAAGGCGGCGGATTGCCGTCGAAATAGATCTCGGAATAGGCAAGGTCCGACAGGATGATGATGTCGTTCTTCTTCGCGAAGGCGACCACGTCCTTGTAGAAATCGAGCGAGGCGACAAGCGCTGTCGGGTTCGACGGATAGTTGAGGATCAGCGCCAGCGGCCTCGGAATCGAGTGGCGGATGCCGCGCTCGACCGCCGGGATGAAGCCGTCATCCGGTTCCACCTGCAGCGACCGGATGACGCCGCCCGACATGATGAAGCCGAAGGCGTGGATCGGGTAGGTCGGATTGGGGCACAGGATGACGTCGCCGGGCGCGGTGATCGCCTGCGCCATGTTGGCAAAGCCCTCCTTCGAGCCGAGCGTCGCCACCACTTGCGTGTCTGGATTGAGCTTCACGCCGAAGCGGCGGGCATAGTAGTTCGCCTGGGCGCGGCGCAGGCCCGGAATGCCGCGCGAGGACGAATAGCGATGCGTGCGTGGATCGCGCACCACTTCGCATAATTTGTCGACGATGGCCTTCGGCGTCGGCAGGTCCGGATTGCCCATGCCAAGGTCGATGATGTCGGCACCGCGCGAGCGGGCGCTGGCCTTCAGCCGATTGACCTGCTCGAACACGTAAGGCGGAAGCCGGCGGACCTTGTGAAATTCTTCCATTGGAGTTCCAGACGAGCAAAGGGGGCGCTTTTCGGCGCGCGATATAGACCTAATTGCAGTTAGGGTCGAGGGCGGGATCGCATTTGCCTTCGATCTGCTTCAGCGCGTCGTCGCCATGCGTCCTGGCGAGCGCGTTCAGCGCTGCCGTATTGGCGGCTGGCTTCGCGCCGCCGCCCTTGGCAAGCTGCGCCTGCTGCTCGGCCTTGAGCTGGGCAAGCTTGGCTGCAGTCTCTTCCTTCGTGAGCTGCTTGGCGGCTACCGGCGGCGGAATGTTGAGGTTCGGATAGGAGCCGGTGTCCTTCGGCCCCTCGGTCACCGCGGTCGGCCTTGCATTGCTGGCGTTGCTGCTGGTCTCGCAGCCGCCCGCGAGCAACGGCGTGCACAGCACCGCGGCTGCGGCGGCGATGCGGCAAATCGAACCGGCGCCGAGAAAATAAGTCCCGCCAAAATTAATCGTCATATTGTTTTCCTGGCAGCCGGGTTAGAGCGTGTTGGACCCGGTCAGATGTCCCATGGTAATATGTCAAGAAAACGCTCCGGGAGGAACCCCGCGAACCATGTCCAAAGCGCCCGATTCGGACAAAGCGGAAAATGGCGGACCTTCGACCGTCGAGCAATATCTGGTGAAAGATCCCGAACGCTTCGCGTTGAACATGGCGCGCATGATCGAGCAGGCCGGCAAGGCGGCCTCCGCCTGGGCCGAGCCGCGCGAAAAGGGTGAGGTGCGCGACCACGTCGCCGAACCCGTGGTCGACATGGTCAAGACCTTCTCCAAGCTCTCGGAGTACTGGCTGGCCGACCCGCAGCGCGCGCTTGAAGCCCAGACGCGGCTTTTCGCCGGCTACATGACGGTCTGGGCGAACGCCATCCAGAAGGTCAGCCCCAGCTCCAACGCCGAAGCCCCCGAGGACGCGGTCAAGCCCGAGCGCGGCGACAAGCGCTTCCAGGATCCGGAATGGGGCCGCAATGCCTTCTTCGACTTCCTGAAACAGGCCTATCTCGTCACCTCGCGCTGGGCCTCCGATCTCGTCGATCATGCCGAGGGCCTGGACGAGCACACCCGCCACAAGGCGAGCTTCTACGTCAAGCAGGTTTCCAACGCCATCGCGCCGTCGAATTTCATTCTGACCAATCCCGAGCTGTTCCGCGAGACCGTCGCCTCCAACGGCGAGAATTTGGTGCGCGGCATGAAGATGCTGGCCGAGGACATCGCCGCCGGCAGGGGCGACCTGAAGCTGCGCCAGGCGGACTACGCGCCGTTCGAGATCGGCAAGAACATTGCCACGACACCCGGCAAGGTCATCGGCCGCAGCGATGTCGCCGAGATCATCCAATACGATCCGACGACGGAGACGGTGCTGAAGCGCCCCCTGCTCATTTGCCCGCCGTGGATCAATAAATACTATATCCTCGACCTCAACCCGCAGAAATCCTTCATCCGCTGGGCAATCGAGCAGGGCCACACGGTCTTCGTCATCTCCTGGATCAACCCGGACGAGCGCCACGGCGCCAAAGGCTGGGAGGCCTATATCCGCGAGGGGCTGCAATATGGCCTCGACATGGTCGAGAAGGCGACCGGCGAGAAGGAGGTCAACGCCATCGGCTATTGCGTCGGCGGCACGCTATTGGCCGCGGCGCTCGCGCTGCTGGCGCAGGAAGGCGACCACCGCATCAGATCGGCGACCTTCTTCACCACTCAGGTCGACTTCACCTATGCCGGCGATCTCAAGGTCTTTGTCGACGAGGACCAGGTTGCCGCGGTCGAGCGCTCGATGAGCGAAAAGGGCTATCTCGACGGCACCAAGATGGCGACCGCCTTCAACATGCTGCGCTCGGGCGACCTGATCTGGCCCTATGTCATCAACAACTATATGCGCGGCAAGGACCCGCTGCCCTTCGACCTGCTCTACTGGAATGCCGATTCGACCCGCATGGCGGCGGCCAACCATTCCTTCTATCTGCGCAATTGCTATCTCGAGAACAATCTCTCCCGCGGCACGATGGAGCTTGCCGGCCGAACCGTCTCGCTGGCCGACATCACGATCCCTGTCTACAACCTCGCCACGAAGGAAGACCACATCGCGCCGGCGCTTTCGGTGTTCCTCGGCTCGAGCTATTTCGGTGGCGACGTCGAATATGTCATGGCGGGCTCCGGCCACATCGCCGGCGTCGTCAATCCGCCGGCGGCGCACAAGTACCAGTACTGGACCGGCGGCAAGCCGGTGGGGGATTTCAGCACCTGGTTCGCCGGCGCGCACGAGCATGCCGGCTCATGGTGGACGCACTGGCAGCACTGGATCGAAAGCCAGGACAACATCCATGTGCCCGCCCGCAAACCGGGCAAGCGTATGAAAACCTTGGGGGACGCGCCGGGCACCTATGTCAAGATGCGTGTGTAACCGGCTGTAATGTCTGGTGAGTTGACGGGCCGCCCAAACAGGGCGAAATGGTGATGTTAATCGTTTTCGTAGCCTCAGCTCGCCTGCAGACAAACAATAAATCCGAGGCTTTGCAGATCGATACAGATCCCGTTTCCGGTTCGGGAACAGGAGGTCGCCGCCAGAGGTACTGGAGTGCTGCGGCGACGATGTACGGACCGGATGCCGAGGGGGAATTTTATTTTGAAATCAGCAGGTTGGCGCCTCGCACGAAGGGAAAGCCGCAGCATCGTGGCAGCGCTTTTATCCGTGCTTCTGGCCTCCTGCACCTCGACCGGCGACCCGACGATGTCGGTCGTCACGCCCGCCTACAATTCAACCGCCACAGAGATGAGCGCGGCTTCCAGCGCCCAGTCCGAGGCGTCGGCCGATTCGACCTCGCAGGCGGCGTCGACCTCCCCGGCATCCCCAGAGGCGGCATCGACCGTGATGGGCGAAGACGACAAACCGTTGCCTGAAAAAGTCGCCTATTTGCCGGAAACCCGGCCCGGAGCAGCCTTCCCCGCGGTAGCGGTTCCTGCTGACGCCGGCTCGATCGCCGGCAACACGCCGCAACCGCTGGTACATCCGCCGCAGACGGCAGAGGAGACGAAAGCGGCCGCCAACAAGGTTGCTGCCGGCGATGCCGCCGCGGTCGCATCGCAAGCGCAGGCGACCGTGCAGGCGATGAGCAAAGGCGTCTACGTGACAGCGGGCGAGCAGCAGCCGATCGCCGCGCCGAAGAAGGGGCTGTTTGCTTCTCTGTTCAGCACCACGCCGGCCTCGGCCGCGCCTGCCCCGCTGATCAACACGCGCTCCAGCGACCAGCCCGCCGCCCAGGCCAAGACCACGTCGCCGGCGACAAAGCCGATCGTCACCCTCGCCTCCGCGACCCCGGGCGACAAGCCGGTGCAACTGGCTTCCCTCGGTGACGACAGCAGCAACCACATCACCGGCGCCGATGCCTTGCCCGGCGTGCGCCAGACGGCGCTGTTCGAGATCAAGCGCAAGTCCGGCATCGACGACGAGAGCGACGTCGATCTCAACGAGGACGAAGGCGGCGGCTCCTACCAGGTGGCGTCGGCCGCCGGTATGGCAAGGCTCGCGCCCAACGGCCTCTTGAGACAGAACGAAAGTGTCGACGTCGCCTGCCTGAAGCCTTCGCTGGTGCGCGTGCTGAAGACGATCGAGGGTCATTTCGGCCGCAAGATGATCGTCACCTCCGGCTATCGCGACCCAGCCCGCAACCGCCGCGCCAACGGCGCCAAGAACTCGCTGCACATGTATTGCGCTGCCGCCGACATCCAGGTTCCCGGCGTCTCCAAGTGGGAGCTGGCGAGCTATGTGCGTTCGATGCCCGGCCGCGGCGGCGTCGGAACCTACTGCCACACCGAATCCGTCCATGTCGACGTCGGCCCCGAGCGCGACTGGAACTGGCGCTGCCGCCGGCGCGGCGGCGGTGGCGACAACTGAGCGGCTTACCTGCCTTCAATCGAACTGTTTCCGGTTGCCAAACATGCGTTTTGCAGGCTCGCGAAAAAAGTTGTCGCATGTGGCGGCAGATGGGTTGCCGGTTGCGAACAACGCAATTATAAGCCGCTTCGTCTGAGCGCGCCCATCGTCTAGCGGTTAGGACACCGCCCTTTCACGGCGGTAACAGGGGTTCGATTCCCCTTGGGCGTACCAGCAAATGTCAGGGAGTTAGCACCCTCTCCCGGCAAATCATCCAATAAGCGTCAAATAGCGACTGCGTATTACGGCCGACGGTGACCGCGAAATGGCCCGCTCTGAGAATCCGTGGCGGCTCCTGTCATCCGTTCGCGCTTTTCATAACGTGAACGCCTTCCAGCGCTCCATCGAGCCAGACATTATGGCTCAAGGAGTGCGAAACCATATAGCGCCCACAACTGCTCACATTCTCTCGCCCTGAGGCTCGGTGTTCCTGCTTTTCCGTAAAACACCATCGCTCCGCGAACTCCGTATCCAAGCACGGATGCATTCGCAACGAACTGGATAGCTTGCCCCAGGCGCATGGTGCCGATCTTGGCATCAGTCTTGTTGGCGAGGTCGACGACTCCAAGGATCTCAGCGTCAGTGTTCCTGGCTTCGAGAACGGCATCCGAAGTCGCACTGGTGACGCTAAAAGGCATCGTATTAGCCTCTGCTAATAATAACAGTGAACTAACGCGTCTTGTTCCCGAGGATCGACAGGCCCGGCCACCGAGGTCGCCGGGAATTGCCTCGTATTTTAGCGACATCTGAAACAAAGGGATTTCGCGAGCGTTTAAAGCTCCACAAAGGAGCTTCGACGATGGACCCGGCTACGGCAGCGGTGATGGTTTTGCTTTTGTGCAGCCCAGGCGAGGCTTCGATCTGCAAACCGCTTAATACGGCGCCTCGGGTTTTCGCCTCCCTCAACGAATGCCGTGCCTCATTGGCAGCTGAACTCGCCGGCGCTCCTAGCGGAAGAATGGTCGGCCGATGCCAGGTGGTCGATCCGACCGTCACGGGCTCTTTGCCAGCCGGCTATACGACAGTTACGGTTACGCGCGGCGACAGCAATGTCAGGTATATTGTTCCGCACAAGGAATAGCCGGGCCACCTGAGCAGCCGAGCATCGTCCGAAGAGTATCGATCAGCAGCCCGTCTGCTTCCTCCGCGAAACATTCTCCACCCGAACCAAGACGAAGCCAGTGGCGTCGGTCGATCTCAATCCGGTAGGAATCGCCGTGCAGGGTTTCCATCGTATGGGCCAGGAATCGCGCAGCAAGATCGACTTGGGCCAGCTTCGCCTTGACCTCTGCGTCGGCGACGGCATCGGCACGCTGCGGAATTGTCCTCCTGCCGAACAGGCGGCTTGAGCCGGCTCTACGCTGAATTTCGTCAGATACCGCCCCAAGTGTTGGAAGAAAGATACTTGGTGGTCGGCATAACTGCCCAGCCAAGATCCATTTGCATTTCGCGTGGCGGGCCGTTCAGCATCCGCGTCGCTTTTTGGGCATCATGCGCATATTTCAGGGCCGCTCCCATGCGGTTGAGCGTTTTTAAGATCGGCATGGCTCATCATCCTTCCATGTGCCGAAGCCGTCCCGCGAGCGATCTTCGGCTGCTTTCGATCGGTACTAGATGGTCGATGATTGTTTCCGCCGCGTCGCACGCAAGCTCACGGGCTGTAACCAAACAGTTGCCCCTGAAACGCTCGCACACAACCAAGCTGGTCAGAAGGTTTTGAGGTGATCGGAGTTGTCCCAGGCATCCCACGCACAGGGAGCGTGTGGCGTTGCCTCCTCGAAACAAAGCCGAAATTGCGCGCCATCAGATCGAAACTTGATCGCTGCAAAAACGGCGTCGACCGGCACTGCCGGAAATCAGAGCAAAGGGAAACTCAAATGACCAACATCGTTCGTAATGCAATTCTGGCTACTGTCGCGGTTTTCAGCTTGTCCGGTGCGGCTTATGCTCAGCAGCAGACCATCACTTCTTGCAGCAATCACGAGGACTACTGGAACCAGTGCCTGGGTGCCGCAAACAACGGCCACCAGAGCGGCGGCCGCGGACACGATCGCCACTGATTGACGATCGGGTTCTGATAAATGCCTCGTTGGCAAGTTGCCGGCGGGGCGTTGTGCGTTCTGGCAATTTTTTTGACACAGCACGTCGCGCATTGCCCAAGCGTCAGCGGAGCGGGTTCTGAGTTGCACGCCGGACGCATGCAGCCGACGGCTCCGGTGATTGAACAGCACAAATATGCGGTCTTATCGGCGCGGATCCGCTAGGAAGCAGCGTCAAACGCCGGCGCCGCCTTGCCGGTTCTCACCCGCCATACCGCTCAATAATCTTCCTTGGCTATCGTCAGCCCCCGCCCGGCGCCTGGAATGAATTGCGTACGCGCCGGATCGACCCGGAAGAACGGCTCCGAAGGCCTTTCCAATAGGTCCGGCGGAATCGAATCCTCCCCTTGGCGGGAGTTTGATGACATTGTCCGGTCAGAGTCTTGATGTGAGTCCCGCAGATGCCCAAGATGCCTCACGCCGGCCAACGCGTAAGTTTGCCACCAATAGCCGCAGCTCAAAAACCGATATTTGTTGACCGGTCCGGCGAAACTTGCCGGATCCGCACCTTGCGGCCGAATGAAGTGAATGAGCGCTTCACAAGGTGGCTTGCCGATCCAGCTGTCAGCGCCGGGTTGAACATGGCTGGCACGGCAATGGGGCTCGAATCGTTCCGCACGTATGTCAATAGTTTCGACAATGTACGGCGTAACCTGCTGGCGATCCGCCTGCTCGACGAAGACCCGATCGGCTTGATCATGATCGAGATTGATCCACGTCACCGCATTGGGTCTCTGCACATCATCGTCGGGGATAAAGCACAGCGGAAGCTCCAGATTTCAATCGAGGCCACTCGTCTCGCAATCTGGCATCTGTTCGTCGAACGCAGATTGGAAAAGCTGATGTTTGAGCCGCTGGCTCGAAATCAAGCAGCAGTGACAGCTTGCCGGCTTGGAATGCTGCGCCAAGAGGGGACGTTGCTGTCCCACCGACTCGACATAAAAACGGGTGAACGCCTGGATCAGCTTGTCTTTGCGTTGACTGTGGACGAGTTCAAGAAGCGCGTGCGAGTTGTTCCGTCCCTTCCGGTTTTTGAGGGACCCGGCTTGTCGCGCCACTTCGTGCGCGAGACAGCCAAGTCATTCGGCCGCAACCTTTCCTAGTGAATGTCGCGCCCAAAGTGCGCAGCGCTTTTGGGGGACCGACAGGCGTCAAAATCAAAGACTTGAAAGCGGGACGCGCTTTTACTCGCTAGAAGCGGTAGGAAATGCCGAAATTCAAGGTGCCAAACGACGGTTTGAATGTCACCTGATCGGCGCCATTGCCGCCCACGTGAACATTGTTGAACACGTAGTGGACGTATTCTGTCTTGAGCGCCCAATGCGGAGCGAAAGCGTATTCGACACCTGCACCGAATGCCCCGCCGACTTTGGTCGTGTTGACTGCGTCCGCCCCGCCCAAGATTCCGGTTGTCGATGAGGAAGTCCCAAAGCGGGAAACGGCAACGCCGGCTGTGCCGTACAGCAAGAACTGATCCGACGCCAAGAAGCCCGCACGCGCGCGAGCAGACGCTACCCAATCCAAATCGTAATTGTATGCGTGGGTCTTTCCGCCGAAGATCGGGTCCACCACGACATGAGACGAATTCTGGTTGTGAAAGCCCAGGAAATCGAAACTTGCGACGCCGCCGTAGACGAATTGGCCTGCCTGCCAGTCGTGACCGACGTAGACGCCACCTATGAACGCCGTGTCGCTGAAATCCGAACTGCTGACGGCCGAAGGTCCGTCGAACCCGGGATGCGAAAACCCGGCTCCGATCTCCGCGCCAGCGTAATATCCCGTCCAGCTACCGTCCTGAGCGTTCGCTGGCGCTGCCAGCGCAGCCAAGGCGACCGACGCATAGAAAATCTTGATCATGAAATCATCCCCACCCGTAAGCTCACCCATAGCCGACGTGGCAGCGAAATGCTGTAGCGGCGGTACCACACTAGGTTTTGGGGTGCGCTGCCCGATTCATGTTCGATAGTGACAGGCGAGGAAGTTTTCGGACGGCGCCTTTCAGGCATGGCGTATCGGACGTGTGCCGCCGGCGGTTGAGAGGGCACGATAGACAGCACGACGCCCGAAGTCATCGAGGCGTCACGACCGGTCCGCAGATGACTTCGAAGACGCAGTGATACCAAACCGAACGTCTGGCTGACGCCTCGGAACAAATCTCCGTGACCCATAGCTGAAAGCAATCGTGCACTATATTATAACATGGTCGAGGCGATGCGATGTCGAACGTCTACGATCTTGGAAGCGATCTGGTGCGTCGTATCTATGAAAAACGCATAGATGCACCGGCGATTCTTGATGCCTCCACGCATTTTCCCAACGCGACGAAGTTCGCAGCCGCCTGGCAGAGTATTCGCGATGAAGCGCTGTCGGTGCAACTGAACCGGGTGCCGCGTTTTCACGACATCATGCCGGAACAGGCCGAGATTTCGGCCAATGACGGCCTCGATTGGCGCATGTTCGTGCTCAAGGCCTACGACATGACGATCCCGGAAAACCTTGGGAAGATGCCTACCCTCAGCCGGTTGCTGTCCGAGTGCCCCGAGGTCAAATCGGCGGCTGTTTCGTTCCTGGCGCCGCGCAAGCACATCCCGCCCCACCGCGGCCCCTTTCGCGGCATCATGAGATTTCATCTCGGCCTTGTCATTCCGAAACTGGCGGACGGCCGCCCGGCAACGATCATGATGATCAACCATCAGGAAAAGCGGATCGCCGACGGCGAATGCCTGCTGTGGGACGACACTTTCGAGCACGAGGTCATGAACAGCGCCGATCAGGCGCGTATCGCCTTGTTGCTTGATGTGTGGCGCCCGGATATGCCGCTGGACATGGAGATCCTGTCCAGGTTGATCGTTCGAGGCGTGCAGGTGGGAATGCACTACAGAGGGGTATCTTTCGCCGGTTAAAGCGTCACGCTCTCGCTTCGCGAAACCCTCTTGCGCTGCCGCCGCGCTTCAGCGGCAACATCATGTCCCTTGCGAGCAAACCGCTGACGCGGCAGAAGGCCATGAAGGCCCGGCACGCTTCCTCGGCGCTTGCCACATCGACTGTCGCGCCGAAGCAGGCGTTAAACGCGGCGTCATAAACCTTGCCCTGCCGGCGCTTCGGCCAGTTCTGCAGGAAATCGAGCGCCTGCTCGACGCTGTAGATTTCCTCGACCGGCAGGCCGGGCGCGGGCGTGATGCGCACCGGCACCTCGAATTGCAGTCTGTCCATTCCCTGTCTCCCGAACTGGCGAAGTCGGAGCAACGCCGTTCGTTCTGAAAAGTTCTTTGCCCGGTTTTTGACGCAGGAATGTGACCTCAGTGCGGTGCGGGCCCGGCGACTGCCGCGGCAGATCGGCGCTCTGGCCACATCGTTCGACCGGGCGATGCAACCGGCATCGCCCTGTCGAGGTTGCGTCTACTGGTTCGCCGGGTCCGTCTCCGCCTCGTAGGCCATGCGCGAGACCACCATCAGCAGATTGGCGGACGGCACGGCGAAGATGACGCCGAGCACGATCGCCGCCGTCCTTTCCACGCGAAGCGTTGCGGCTACAGCCCAATAGACGGTGCCTATGCAGATGACTGCCTGGACGGCGAGAAACGCGGCTGCCGAAGCAGCGCGCGTGAGTGTCTTGAATGTCTTGATACGTTGCATCGAGAAATGTCCAATGGACACGCGCCACGCAACCTGCCGACAGCCGGTAGCCGTCGCCAGGTCGCGGCGCGCAAGGAATAGTTGAGGTGAGGAAGCTGCGGCCAGCGACCGCCTGACTCAGGCGGTTGGTGGCGCGCGAGGCTGATTGGTATGCGAGAGCGGCGCGGCCACAAAAGCAGGCGTGATGCCGCGCTCCGCCGGCAAAGCCTCGCCAGCGACAAGGAAATCGGATGCGGGAGCGAGAATGCCGGGATTGCCGCTGACGAGCTTTACCGGCAGCGGCCGGCCGGCGCGGGCTTCGAGGGCCTGCGCCTTGCCGGCGATCCTCAGCAAGGCAAGCGTTTCGCCCTGCCGCATCGCGCTGATGCCGGCGCCGCCCGAGGCAAACGCTGTCGAGGCGGAGACCTCAGGCTGGGCGAAGCTCACCAGCGCAAGCGCAAGCAGCGCCATCAGGGCCGAGCACGCGGTCCTGCTTGGCAGCAGCGTCGATCTTGCGCGTTCCGGTGCCGTCAACGGGCGTAAATCTCCTGCATCCTGACCCGGCTACCTCAAGGGATGGTGCAAGGAAAGCTTTGCGACACCCAGACGCGCCCGCCCAGCGAATATTCCCGCGGCAAACCGGTTGCAGGCACTTCGTCCTTGAACCTTGCGGCTTCCAGTGCCAAATCTGAAGAAAATTTCCGCACCGGCTCGCGTCAGGAGCCAACCCGCGAACGGACAAGAATGGTTACCTATCTCGACGCCGCAACGGCCCCCTTGAGAAACACCGGCCAGATCCGCCTCTATGGCGAGGAAGGGTTTGCGGGCATGCGCAAGGCCTGCGATCTCACCGCGCGCTGTCTTGACGAGCTTGTGTCGATGGTGAAGCCCGGCGTCACCACCGAGACCATCGACCGTTTCGTCTTCGAGTTCGGCATGGATCACGGTGCATTGCCGGCCACGCTCAACTATCGCGGCTACACCAAATCGTCCTGCACTTCGATCAATCACGTGGTCTGCCACGGCATTCCTGACAACAAGCCCCTCAAGGACGGCGACATCGTCAACATCGACGTCACCTACATCCTCGACGGCTGGCACGGCGATTCCTCGCGCATGTATCCGGTCGGCACGATCAAGCGCGCCGCCGAGCGCCTGCTCGAGGTGACTTACGAATGCCTGATGCGCGGCATCGCCGCAATCAGGCCGGGCGCTCGCACCGGCGCCATCGGCGCCGCTATCCAAACCTATGCCGAGGCCGAGCGCTGCTCGGTGGTGCGCGACTTCTGTGGCCACGGCGTCGGCCAGCTTTTCCATGACGCGCCGAACATCCTGCATTACGGCACCGCCGGCGAAGGCGTCGAGATGCGGCCCGGCATGATCTTCACCGTCGAGCCGATGATCAATCTCGGCCGCCCGCATGTGAAGGTGCTCTCTGACGGCTGGACGGCGGTGACGCGCGACCGTTCGCTGTCGGCACAGTACGAGCATACGATCGGCGTCACCGATAGCGGCTGCGAGATCTTCACGCTGTCGCCAAAGAAGCTCGACCGCCCCGGCTTGCCGGATTAGTCTGCCGCAGGCAACGGCATCGGCACGGTCTGATGTCCATAACAATTGGCAAGGCGCGCCTAGGCTGGAAGCCCGGCAGTATCACCAAGCCCGGCTCCGGCCAGAAGCGCGGACCTGAGGCACCTGGCTGCTGGCAGCAAGGGTTTGTCGAGCCGTCGGGCAAGATAGACCCAGCTCTTCGTTGTCCCATTTTCACCAAGCGCAGCGGCTGAAAGCTGCACGAGCCGCTCTTCGACAAGATCCTGCTCGATCAACCAAAGTGGAAGCCGCCCCCAACCGATGCCTGCTCTGATCAACGCCAGTTTCGCCTCTTGGCTACCCACCCGCCACTTGCGCTGGGAGAGCACGCCATAGTCGCGGCCATGGGAGCGAGGAGAAGGGTCCATCAGGACGATCTGGATGTGATCGGCCAGCTCTGGCGTACTCACCCGGCCTTTCTTCGCTATCAAGGCCAGAGCGTGCCCAGCACCGACGACCGCCGCCATCGACAGCGGCGCGAGGGAATCGAATTCCAGGCGCGGATCGCGCAGGTCTTCGCCCACCGTTATCGCGAGGTCGACCGTGCCTTGCAGGAGGCAATCGATCGGTTCCCCAAGGGTACCTATCTGCAACCGGACGCCAACCGTCGGATAGGTGGCGTGGAGGGCTTCAAGAGCCCTGCCGACGGCCGGCAATGGAACAAGCGTGTCCACCATCAGCGCAAGCTCGATTTCAATGCCGCTGCCCATACCCTGCGCCTTCGCGCGCAGCAGATCGGCGCGTAGAACCAGCGAGCGACAGTCGTCCAGCAGGGCCCGTCCGTCCGAGGTCAAGGTCGGCCGACGAGTCGACCGGTCGAACAGGACCGTCTTGAGTTCGGTCTCCAGATTGGCAATCGCGTGGCTTACCGCCGACTGGGCGCGACCGAGCCGCATGGAGGCCAGGCGAAAGCTACCCGCGTCCGCCACGGTTAGGAACATCCGCATCTGATCGAGAGTGAGCGCGTCGAGCATGATCGATCAATTAGATCAGAAAGCGCCAACTTTTAGCAATCCCATCGATCGTCCCGATGTGTCATCAGTTTCCTGGCCTGAGACAGGAGAGCGAAGTGACTGAACGGCTCAAGCTCGCAGCGCTGATCGGCAGCACGCGGGAACGACGCTATGGCGACAAGGTCGGACACTGGTTTGCCCAGGAGGCGCAGAGACTGGGCGATTTCGAGCTTTCCCTCATCGATGTTGCAGACATTGATCTGCCCAGCCGGCACTTGGCGGAGCCGACACCGGCGATGAAGGCATTCACGAGTAAGCTCGCCAAGGCAGACGCCTTCGTTGTCATCACCCCCGAATACAATCACAGCATGCCCGGCCATCTTAAGCACGCTATCGACCAGGCTACTGACGAGTGGCACGCCAAGCCGGTCGGCTTCGTTTCATACGGTGGCGTCTCCGGCGGGTTGAGGGCGGTCGAACATCTTCGGCAGGTATTTGCCGAACTCCACGCCGTCACCGTCCGGGACGCAGTAAGCTTTCACGGGGTGTGGGAGCATTTTGCCGATGGTGCGGGCCCGCTCGATCCGAAGCGCAGCTCCGGCGCTGTCGCAACCATGCTCCACCAACTCAAGTGGTGGGCTCTTGCGCTGAAGGAGGCGCGTTCGCGCGGCCCCTATACCGTAGGCTAACACATGGATTCGCAACGCATCATTGCAGGCGCCCTCATGACCATAGCCATGACGCTGGTCGGATCCGGCGTGGTGGCCTCGAAAATCATTGCCGGCGGCATGCACCCTTTCCTCGCCGTTCCCCTGCGTTTCCTGATTTCGACGCCGATCCTCTGGGGACTCGTCTTCCTGACAAGCACGCCGCGGCCGCGGCTCTTGGCAAAGGAATATGTGATTGTGATGATTCAGGCGGCCGCGGGCAGCGCCGGCTATAGCATTCTAATGATCCTCGCCTTGACCTTGACGACGAGTGCCAATGCCAGCGTCATCCACGGCCTTCTGCCTGTGTTGGCTGCCCTCGTTGCAACGTTGGCCTTGAAGGAGAGGCTAGGCGCCAAGCTCTGGATCGCGGTCGGCGCTGTCACGGCAGGCGCACTTCTTGTCAATGTCGCCTCTGCTAAGGGCTTTGGCCTCGATCTGAAGCTGCTAGCGGGTAACCTGCTGGTGGTCCTCGCTGTTTCCGGCGAAGCACTGTTTGCGATCCTGAACAAGAGAATCAGCAAGCCGCTGGCGCCGCTCTATCTCGCGGCGCTGATGAGCAGCATTTCGCTGCTGCTGACCTTGCCGCTCGCCGCCGCCCTTGCCGCGTCTAGCACCGTTGCAGCAGCACCTGCCGCCCTATTGGCGACAGTCTATATCAGCATTTTTCCCACCGTGATCGGCTTCTGGCTCTGGTATTCAGGAGCCGCGCGCGCCAGCGGCGGAGAGGCTGGCGTGTTCATGGCAGTGCTGCCGGTCGCGGCACTCGCGCTCTCGTTTCTTCTTCTCGGCGAGACCATCACGACGATCCACATTCTCGGAACAGCCCTTGTCGTCCTCGGCATCGCTGTTTCGGTCAGCGGGGCAAGAACGGTGAAGAAACAGGCTGCCGAAGGTGCTCATGTTTAACGCTCGCCAATAGGCGATGCAGCCCTCATCGTCACGGCGTCTTGATATGTCCCAGCAACGCTCCCGGCTACTTTCTTGAAATGATCGAGAACCGTTTCGCGTTTCAGAATCATGCTTTAGTCTCTGGCAAAGGTCTTCTTTCGATCAGCGATGTGGGCGGGCGATGGGAAAAGTCGAGGACGAGCGGGCGTTTTTCTCTGAAGCCTGGGTAGAGCCGCCGAAGAAAGAGGTGGCGCCTGTTGAGAAGCCGCACTACCACGGCCATCGTGATCGTCTGCGCGAACGCTTCTTGGCCGGCGGTCCGGACGCCCTGCCCGACTATGAACTGCTTGAGCTGCTTCTCTTCCGGCTGATCCCGCGCGTCGACACCAAGCCGATCGCCAAGGCGCTGATCGCGCGCTTTGGTTCGCTTGCCGAAGTGCTCGGCGCGCCGGCGTCCCTGCTCGAGGAAGTGAAGGGCATCGGGCCGACGGTGGCGACCGATCTAAAAGTCATCGCCGCCACGGCGCAGCGCATGGCGCGCGGCGAAGTGCGCGGCCGCGAGGTTCTGTCGAACTGGACGCAGCTTCTCGATTATTGCCGCTCGGCCATGGCCTTCGAGGCCCGCGAGCAGTTCCGCATTCTCTTCCTCGACAAGAAGAATGGGCTCATCGCCGACGAGGTGCAGCAGACCGGCACGGTCGACCATACGCCTGTCTATCCGCGCGAGGTGGTCAAGCGCGCGCTCGAACTTTCCGCCAGCGCGATCATTCTGGTGCATAACCATCCGTCCGGCGACCCGACGCCCTCGCGCGCCGACATCGACATGACCAAGCAGATCATCGACACGGCCAAGCCGCTCGGCATCGCCGTTCACGACCACGTCATCATCGGCCGCAAGGGCAACGCCTCGATGAAGGGCCTGCTGCTGATCTGACAGTCCCGAAAATCAGCTGGACACCGATCAGGAAATCATCCCCGGGCGGGCACGTCGCGGGCGATGGCTCGATCGAGACGCGTTCACGTTAGTTCATCAAAAGCACCAGAGCGGGATGCAGCTTCTTCAGGTTCGGCAATGATTTCGATTGCCAGGGTATGTCGGGCGTTCCGCGCACGACAAGTCGAACATCGGGATGCTTGCGCACCTCGATGGTAAATTTCGCCAGCAGGTTGATGCCGGAAGAGTTGAGAAAGTGAAGGTCCTTCAAATTGAGTGTGATGGAAGCGGGATTTGAGGCAAGAACACTGGTCGCCAAAGCCGTGATCGGCGCACCCGCCTCGGAACTGGCAAGCCGCATTGCACCGTCGAAAAAGATATCGCTTCCCTCAGTCCACACGCGGTAGTCGTCTGTCTTGATTTCCATATCTGGCTTCGTTTCATCTAGTTGTGAGTTGGCGAGATCGGAATGGAGGCATATGTTTCCAGGCAAATACGGTCGTTTTCATCGGCCGGGCTGAATATCCAGGCCAGGCGTGCGCCATAGTCGCTCATCAACGTCAGCAATCCAAGCCCGGAGCTCCCCACGTCGGGGTTCGCGGCATTCGCCTCAATCCGCTGTATCAGCAGGTCCTTTGGGTCGCCAACCGTGATGTCCGCCAGAAGGCTTTGGAACTCCGACGCGATTTCACCATCGACGTCATTCGACACCTTCAGCTTGAAGCACTCCGAATCCATCGACGCCTCAACCACGATCTCGCCTGGTGCTCGGAACTTGACGGCGTTTTCGATGAGTTCGTTGACCAGATATCCGATGCTATGCCGCACCTCCATGTAGTCATTGCGCGACGACTGAAAGCGCAACGCGAAAAGATCGGCAATGAAGTCCGAGGTCGTGGCGCAATGACGCCAACTCAAGTCGAGAGGTCCGTCGAACAGCCGCACGCGACTGACGCTCCCCTTCATCCCTATTGCAATGTCAGGCGTACCGAACAGCGCTGTCATCCTACGTATGCCTTATGATCACGAGTGTGATGTCGTCGTGGATCTTCTGGATTCCGATATGGGCCATCAAATCCTCGATGATCCCGGTCTTGATGTCCTCGGCGCTCCTGCCATGGCGCTTTTGCACGCTCTTGCAGAGGCGATCGAACCCGAACAGTCTTCTGTCTTCATCTTCCGCCTCGGTCACACCGTCGGTGTGCAACACGATTACGTCGCCGCTCCCGAACACGATGTCTCGCGTGTCAACGAACTGCGAGATGTCGTTCTCCAGGCCAACGGGCAGACCCAGATCAAGCGTGTCGATACGTTCGACGTCCCCATCCGCACGCACGACCAGAATGTCCTCGTGCTGGCCGGATAGCGTTACCCGCCCATCCTCAAAGTCGAGAAAGGCCAGCGAGAGATGCTTGTCGGTGTTCGTCCGCTCGATGTTCTTGTAGATGGCTCTGTTCAGACGAACCAGAAACTGGTGCGGATCGCCTTCGTTGGCCTCCTGCAGCGCGCGTGCAACGGATTGGACCATCAGCATCAGCACGCCGCTCTCGAGACCATGACCGGTCACGTCGCCGATGCCTATCTTGACCCGTGATCCGTTCTGCAGGACATCGTAGTAGTCCCCGCCGACCTCGTCGGCCGGCCGCATGTAGGCCGCGATCTCCAGCCCCGGAATCGCTTCGAGTTCGAACGGTTTCGGCAGGACCATCATCTGGATTTGCCTGGCGACCGCGAGTTCGGCGCCGAGACGGACGTTCTCGTCCCGCAGCTTTTCGTTGAGCGCGGAAATCTCCTGATTTGCGTCGCCGAGTTCCCTGGTTCGTTCGTCGACCAGTTGCTCGAGGTTTTCCGTGTGAAAGCTGATCTGCTCGGCCATACGGTTGAAGGCGACTCCGACCGCTCCAACCTCGTCGCGCGTTGGAACGCGAACGCGGACCGAATAATCTTTGGACTGTAGCCTCTGGGCGGCGCTGGCAAGCGCCCTGAGGCCGGCCGTGATCCGCTTGGAGATCCCGAGCACTGCCGCAAAGACAATCAGAAGCGAAACGACGATGGCGGCGACCTGAAAGAGCAGGATACGATTGGTCGCGCGGGAAATACTCTTTTGCGCGGCGACCAGGGACGCATAGATTTCGCGTTCTGGAACGACGATTCCGACCGACATCGTTTCAGACTTGATCGGTCCCGAGCTCCACAGATTGGTCGGCTTCAATCTTTTGAGGACAACTATGTAGGGTACGTGTTCGCCCTTGTTGTCGAGCATGATATGCTGAATGACACCGTCATTGTTCTGGTCGAGCGGCAGCGACGCGATGGCCGGCTGCGTGCTTCCCCGCAGCGACCTCTCCAGCCCGGTGACGCCCTGCGTGCCCGCATCGTTGGACGAAGTCAGGCCTATGATCGCCTCGCCCGATGGATTGATCGCCACTACATTGCCGGTCGACATGGTGAGGAAGCCGAACCCGGTTTCGGCGATCTTGACGCGCTCGACGACTTCCGCGAGCTGATCGAGAGTGATGTCTGCACCCGCTACACCGGCGATACCGGTACGGTCCCGCGTCCACAGCGGGTGGAAGAAACTGACGATCAGCTTTCCCGTGATCGCATCGGTGTAGGGCGCCGTCTGAGTGATGTCGTCGGGGACTGGACGCGAGGCTGGATCCCTCGCCCATTGCTGCCATGACCCGTAGATC
This sequence comes from Mesorhizobium sp. WSM3862, assembly GCF_002294985.1. Lineage (GTDB taxonomy): Bacteria > Pseudomonadota > Alphaproteobacteria > Rhizobiales > Rhizobiaceae > Mesorhizobium. The sequence goes on from NZ_NSGE01000001.1 coordinate 585,836, forward strand.
CCCGGAAAGAAGAACTCCCAGAACTCCGCCTTGTTGTGGCCTGGATAGAGTCGATCGAAGGTCTGCGCCTGGTCCGTATACGGTACCGTCCTGAAGATCGGCCGTTCCTTCGGACCAATATAGTACATCTGCAGTTTTGGCGATCCGCTGGCCATAAGGGTCGGCGCGACGAGATCCAGAACGGTACTGTCTTCGATTTCCTGCTCAACGCTCGGCAGCGGCGTGTGGTCGGCGCCCAGCAGGTAGCCCCAGACGCTAATCACGGAAGGCGCGCCCGGCAGGTTCTGCGCCCAATCGCCCTTCGCGTCATAGACGACCTTCACCGAGCCGGGTGCTTCATGCGAAAGGGTTGCTCCGACCTGTCGCTGCCGGCTCGGATCGTCGGTCTGGGCCTGCAGGACGCCGGCCAGCGCTTTCACGTCCCCATGAACTCGATCGAGCAGGAGGTCGACGCTTAACGCTGTCGAGTCGGCATAGGAGCGAATGTATTCCTGGTTTGCGGTGGTCAGGCCCTCACCGACTTCCGACGTGGCGTCGCGCGACAGCTTTTGAACGTTCCAGAGCGCCAGGCCACCGCTCAGCAGGAGGTCGAACAGCACGGCGCCGCCGACGACCAATACGAATTTCGCCCGGAAGGAGCGCAGGCCGAAGCGCGGTGTAGGCTGATCGTCGGCTTTCATTGCGGCCTTCGCCCCGATGCGACCCAGATCGGCCAACCCGCATAACCCTTGGGGTGTAGCGCAGCGAATATGTGATCCTGGAAGCCCTGCCGGAACCGTGCAACGAACTCCGCCCCGTCGCCGCGTTTGGTTGCCATCTCGCCGGCATACACATCGGCCCAGGCTACAATGACATCGGCGAAGTCCTGCACATCTCCGTCCAAGTTGGTGACCGTGAAGGTCTCGACACGTATGTCGTCGAATCCGGCTTCGATCAGATATCGGCGACTCTTGGGCCCGAGCTCAACGTCCATTTCGAAATGCGCGAACAGCTTCGCCACTTCATTGTATGTCCAACGGATGCTTTCGGCGCGCGGCTCGCCGAGGCAATGCGAATTCTTCTCGTTGGTGATGTAGACCCGCCCGCCTGGCTTGCATATGCGGTAGAGTTCCTTGAGGATGAGTTCCGGTCGATTGAAGATTTGAAGCGAATGTCGGCAGGTGACCAAGTCGAACTGCTCCTCGTCGAGCAGCATTTCCGAGGCATCGCCATAAGTATATTCGATGCCCCGGATATCGAACTCCCGCATCACGCGTCTGGCGTAGTCCAGGCTTGATATGGAGTGGTCGAGGGCGACAATCCGCGACGGCTGGAACTCTTTCTGCACGAGCACGGCGAAATCACCGATCCCGCAACAGATGTCGGCCATAACGATCCCGGGTCTCATGCCATGTCGCGGCAGGATTGCACGCTCGTGGCGCCAGGTCATCTTTGTCTGCGTGCGCAGGATTGGAACGAACCCGCCTTCCTCGAGGAAGCCCTGCCCTGGATAGAATTCGCTGTCATACTCCTCGACCGTGATGTTCGGTTCGATTCCGCTCAGCCGACCGAATTTTCGCGAGGTCCATCCGACGACGCTCGACGTGATGACAACAAATTTGAGATCGGGTCGAGCGCGACAAGCATCGATGATGATCCTCGAAAAGGCGTAAAATGCAGCGTTGTTCATCTGCGCCAAGCGCCTGACATTGACGTAGAGAACGCCGCGTACTCGGCCGATCGCATCGCGAAGCAATGCCAGGCTAGGCCCAAGCTCATCGATCGCCTGAGGCCGGACCACCCCAGATATTGAGAACTCCTGGTTGTTCGCATCGTACTGCGCCTTGAAGCGCGCGTGCAGGTTGTAAGGGCTCAATGTTGCAGGCCCTCAAGCGGAAGATCCACGACGAGCGTGATCGCATCGCCGTCGGCTTCCTCGACCCTGAGTGCCGCGTTGTAGTCGACAGCCAGTTCCAGGAGTACCACCTCCCGGCTGGGCGCCAGATCCCCAGACACAGAATTGAGATATCGCTCCTTGGCCTCAAATCCCACGACTTGCAAAACGGCTTCTTCGTAGAATTGGCGCTCCTCCGGCATGCAGGGAAATGTCAGCTCGATCCTGTCCGTCGCGCCATAGCGAGACACCCTGCATGCCAGTTCGCCGTCGGCGTGGCGGGTACGAAAGGCGACTTCCAGCAATTCGTTGAACGCAGAGGAAAAGAGATTCGAATGCCGCACCGAGTCTGATCTGTTTTGACTGATCATCCGGGCGATGTACGTCGAGACATAATCGCAGTGTTTCCAAGCGGAGACAAAAGTCTTGATTTCCATGTCGATCTGGATCATCGGCTCAAAAGTCGGTTCGCCAACCGGGTCATGAACAGATCCCATCCGCATCCTCTCCTATTCCATCCGTATTTGAGCCCAGGTGACGCGATGAACTCCGGGACGGAAGTTTGACCGCCTCGTGATGAGCCAGTCCCGCATTGCGCGGCATCTAGCTCGATCGTGTTTACAGCCCTCCGATTTACAAACGGTGCAAGTGGCTAGCGCGCCCGATTTGATTCCTCCATCGCTTCCAGCCCCTTCGGCGGCGACCGCCTGATGAAATCGCCGGTTGCCTCGGATCCGAGCGGCCGTCCCATGAAATTGCCTTGCAGGTAATCGCAATTTTCCTTGATCAGCCACCGTGCCTGCGCCGACGTCTCGACCCCCTCGGCGGTGACGCTAATTCCCAGGCCGTGCGCCAGACTTATGATCGATCGCACAATCGTTTGACTCTTCAGATCCGTCTCCAGGTCCGCGATAAAGTATTGATCTATCTTCAAGGTATCGAACGGAAAATTCTTAAGGTAGCTCAAGGATGAATAGTATGTTCCAAAATCGTCGAGCGAGATTCGTATTCCCAGGACGTTCAACGTATTCAATGTATCTATATTGTCGATAGTCTTCTCAAGAAGAACCGTTTCGGTTATCTCGAGTTCAAGCCTTTCAGCTCGGATTCCAACTGCGTCGATGATCTGAGCGACCGTGTCCGTCAGCGAACCGCTCAGGAACTGAGCCGGCGACAGGTTGACTGCGACTGTCAGCGCGGAAGGCCACGCCAATGCCTGGCGACAAGCTTGCTCGAGCACCCATCGTCCAATTTCGTCCATCAGACCGTCCGCTTCGGCGATCGGAATGAACACGCCGGGCGGAATGATTCCTATCTCGGGGTGCCGCCACCGCAGCAGCGCTTCGAAACCAATCACCGACGAAGGAGGCCTGATGAGCGGCTGATAGTCCAGGTAAAGCTCGCCCCGCTCCAGCGCGGTTCGAAGGCTGCGCCTCAGATTTTCGCGTTGCTCGAGCAACAACAGCATCGAGCGATTGAACGTTCGAGCGCAGCCGCGACCATCCGTCTTGGCTGCGTAAAGAGCAATATCTGCGGCTTTCATCAGCTGCTCGCCATCGGTCCCGTGCTCCGGCCCGAAAGCGATTCCGATACTTGAACCGACGAAGACGGGAATGCCGTTGATGACGAAAGGGTCCTTGAACGCGTTGACCAGCGATGTGGCGAGGCGCTCGGCTTCCGCGGGCTGCTCCTTGCCCAATTGGATGACGGCGAACTCGTCGCCGGCATACCGGTACGCAGAGTCGCCGTCCTCCAGCGCGTCGCGGATTCGACCTGCCGCGAGTTGCAGAAGCGTGTCGCCTGCCCCATGGCCGAGCGTGTCGTTGACCGCTTTGAAATCGTCAAGATCGATTTGCAGCAGGGCGGCTTTTGGCTGAGATCCGCCGATGGCCGCCAGCGCTTGCTGCAGCCGCTCACCGAATCGCCGTCGATTCTGCAGTCCGGTCAGCACGTCGTGCGTCGCCTGATGGAGCAGAATCATATGCTCCTGCTCCTGCGCCGCGCTGCGCTCCCCCTGCTCCCGGGATTCAATGATTCCCACGCCATCTGCAGTGCCGAAGACGAAAACGGAGCGGGGCGCTTCGCCCGATGAGCGCGGCAGGTCAATGCTTGCCGCAGAGCCGCCCTGGAACACCCGAAGAAATTCGTCGCGGCACCTCGTATCGAGGAAGCTTGGATAGATCTCCCAAATGGCGGCGCCTGGCACCACCGCACCTCCGTACAGGCGTTTAAGCCTGGCGGCGTAGTGAGTTAGGCGGAAGTCGCTATCATAGAACGATAGAAGTTCGGTCGTATTCGCCAACAGGTTAGCGAGAAGCGCTTCGCCGGCACGTGAATCATCGCTTGAGGAAGACTCCTCATTCTGCGTGCCGACGCCTGATGCCTCTGAACGCAAAAGCCACCTCCGTAGGCGGTGAAAATTAGCGTCCCCCAGTTTAGAAATAGCATAAGTAACAAGCTTGGCAAACTTTCAACTCGCTATTTCAACAAGCGCGGCATGCGCTGTAATTGCAATGGCTGCTCCGCTGTGATTGGCGGCAGGTTATTCCACGATGGAGGTTCATTCATTGTTAATAAATCGCGGATCGACAGATAATCGGCGTCGCGCCAGGCCTGATTCGAAATATTGCGACCCACAGGACAGAGCGGAGTTCGCGGCCTGGGATCGATCACAGACCTAGTGTTTCGAAATCGGCTTTCTCAAAAATCTGGTTTTCAGCCACGTTTTCGACGGTCCGCTCTGGTAGGGGCTATCGGCGCGTTTCGAGATGACGCCGTCGAGCTCGGTTTTCTCGGTGGCGCGAAAGATCGCGAGCGCGTCGCCCTCAAAATGCTCGCTGTATTGGATCTTGCCGAGGCCAGGCTCAACCAGTCGCCACAGCGCTTGCTTGCGTTGCAGCAGGGGTAAGGGGATAAGATTGCGACCGTCGAGATGGAGGATGTCGAAAGCGACGAACACCAGCCGGCTCGGCTCGTTCCAGATCGCAGCTTCCAGATCAGGAGAACCGGGCGAGCCCCGCTCGCCTGAGACAATCACCTCGCCGTCGAGAATGGCAGCCCGGCATGGCAGGTCGACAGCTAGCGCGATGGGCCAGTATTTAGTCGTCCAGTCGCGTCCGTTCTTGTTGTAAAGACGCGCGCCGTTCTTATCAATGATGATTTGCGTGCGGTAGCCGTCGAATTTGGCCTCGTGGACCCACCCTTCATCTTCGGGCGGCCGCTCGACAAGAGTTGGTATCTGCGGCGGAATGAACTCCAGCCGTTCGTCGTCGACCTTGTCACGCTGACTCAACTACGCCACCATCTTTGCCGGATAGCGGTGGCGCGAGCGGCACAGGCGATCTGGTATCCATTTGGACACCTGCCGCCTGTGCCTTGCCCCCACTAAGCCATTCTGCGACGGAATGAACACCGGCCAGCCGCCCCCCGGCCATTGGCACGCTTACTCAACTACGCCACACCTTCGACGGATAGCGGTAGCGCGAGCGGCACAGGCGATCCGATTTCCCCAACTTGGACATCTGCCGCCTGTGCCGAGCCCCCACTAAGCCATCGAGCCCCCACTAAGCTATTTTGCGGCGGCATGAACACCAACCGGCCGCCTCGGCCTTGGCACGCTAACTCACTTACGCCTTTGACGGTTTGCGGCGGCGCGGTCGGCACAGGCGGTGCGATATTCCCCCCAACTTGGAAACCTGCCGCCTGTGCCGAGCCCCCCGCTAAGTCACAGCGAACATCTACGAATAAGGCCGCGCTGTCGTTAGCTGCGCATCCAGATACTTATCCGGGCGTACATATCTCGATCGGCACGGCATCTCTCGCCAGGGATTTTGCCCAATGGGGTACCGCCAGCCAAGGATCGCTTGCCCGGCAAGGATTGTCGCCGGATCCAGTATCACTCCGGGCATACTGATGAAACGTCCGCCGCGGATGCTATGATCAGCTTCCAAGCGCCTTGAGCCATCCTTCAAACGAGGAGGTCTTCTCGTGCTCGCCAAGCGAAACAGAGTGGGCGGGGCGCGGCAACACCGTCGTCCTGCGCCCTTCGCGGGGGCTGTAACCGAACTCCTTGCTGAACGCCCGGCTGAAATTTGCCGCTGAACTGAACCCGAAGGCCTCCGCAATTTGAACGATGCGCCGGCTGTCCGCCGGATCGCTGAGCGCAACATGGGCCGCTAGAAGTCGGCGACTTTGAATGTAATGGAGCACCCCACCGCTCGGTTCGAACAGCTGGTAGAGACGAGATCGCGAAACACCGAGCGCCCGGCACATTGAATCCGGCGTCAGATGAGCCGCTTCCAGGTTGTTCTGGACGTATCGACGGGCCCGCTCCATCAGCGCGACACTCGCCAGTTGTTCGGCCGCAGCCGCATGTTCGGCCGGCGGCGCTAGGCACGCAATGATCATGCTGCGGGTTGCGTGTACGATGCGAGGCAGGTCGTCAGCGGTGAGGCTGCGCAGTCTTGTTACGATGCCGTCGACATAGTCGATCAAAAGGTTTGCAAAATTGCCGGAAAGAATTGAATTGTTGTTTGCGTCGAGGGTTGCCGCCGCGTCGGCGAACAAATCACGCGGCAAATATAGAACGAGACTTTCGGATTCGGTCATCCTCCCGCGAAACGGGTAACCTAGCGACCTGATCTCAAGTTTGCCCGGCTGGCCCTCCGCGACACGGCGATTGACCTCCGTCCACGACCGGCCGGTATGTGGCAAGACGACATACCAATGATCGATCGAGCTGGACCGAAGCTTTGCGGCGGAACGGATATAACTGTGCGCCGGCGTCCGCTGTTCGACGATCAGCATGCCGCCGAGATTCCAAGCCTTGTGCGCTGCGGGGAAGCCGTCGTCCAGCGATTTGTCATCCGGCAGCCTGACCTCGACAAGCGGTGCCACATGCGCTTGCCAAGCGGGGAATTGATCCTCTGCTGCCAGTTCGAGTGTTGAAAAGGACAGCGGTTCCAGTGCCGGCGCGATTGGCCGAGCCGCCTCGTTGTCGGGTTGAACGTCGCGAGGCCAACGCCGTCGCTCACGCTCCGGTACAGGCCCGGTATGCGCCTCGTCTTGCTCCTTAGCGTCCATCGCGCGTGGTGCCATATCCGATTCCGGTATGCCCATGCCCCCGCAATCATGTGGTGTATCCCGGGATCTGGCAAGCCTGTGGACCGCATCGTCGATCACGCTGGGTTACAATAAGAAATGCATCCCGAGATAAGTTTCTGGATACGAGGCTAACGACACACTTCAGACCGGCGCCTATAGATTCCGACATCGTGAAAGCGACGTTGAGGAGACCAGGTAATGAATGAAAAAGTCAAAGGAGAAGCTCGCCGCAAGATAATTCTTGATGGATATGTCAACAACGAGCCATTGAAAGACATTGCGGCAAAGCTCGGATGCTCACTGGCGAGTTTGAAAGTCAGCGCCAGCAAACTTGGCTGCACTCGCGCCCCGAAAGAGGCGGCTGACTTTCGACGCGGCTTTCGTATACCCGACAACAAACGGCAAGACTATTACCAGCTCATGCGAGTCGGCCAATATAGATCTCGGGACTGCGCACAGATTTTGGGATTATTGACAACACAATCGCCGAGCATGGAGTAACGTTACTAGAAGCTGGGGACAACATCTTTTCAAGCCTCGGTGACAAGGCCCCGCCGCAAAGTACGGGCGGCGGGCGCTGAAAGGTTCGCTCAAATGCTGCGTCGGCGTTTCAATCGCACCTGCCTTAGCCCTCTCGATCTGGCCGTTTGCGAACGCGTGTTCAATCAGGTCTGCGCAGATGAACAGCTCGATCCTTTGGACCCGGACGCCGAAATTCTAGCGGTATTGGTTGTGGCCATCTTTCGAAATGCTCACACCAACGAACGCGAACTGCTGGAGGCGGTCAAATCTCGCCGGCAAAAGGCCAGGGCAGCCGTCCGCACGCCTAAAATGAACTAGTTGATCTACCCGCCAGCGGCATCAAGCCGGCCATTCAGCCCTCTGCACATCGTCCGTAAGGGCAATGCTTCGACGAAGGGCCCGCTGCGCCAAGGCCCCCCGCCCCAAAAGGTCCGGGCGCGCAGCAACGTTTTGCACATCAGCTAGTCGGCTCTGGAATTTCAACCGGAAATCGAGCATGATGCGGCTTGGTATTGGCGTTGGATGCTTCGCGCTCCCATGAAATACCGGAGGACGGGACATGGCCATCGCGCTTGTACTCGTTTTGATCGTCGTGGGCTCGGTGTTGTTCCACTTCCTGAGCCCATGGTGGTGGACGCCGATTGCCTCGAACTGGGACTATATCGACCACACCATCATCATCAGCTTCTGGATCACCGGCGTCGTTTTTGCCGCCGTTGTGCTCTTCATGGCGTATTGCGTGTTCCGCTTTCGCCATCGCGAAGGCAATCGCGCGGTATACGAACCGGAGAACAAGCGTCTCGAATGGTGGCTGACGATCGTCACTGCGATCGGCGTCACCGCCTTGCTCGTTCCCGGCCTGTTCGTCTGGAGCCGCTTCGTCAACGTGCCGAGCGATGCGACCGAAATCGAGGTCGTTGCTCAGCAATGGCAGTGGAGCTATCGCCTGCCGGGCAAGGACGGCAAGCTCGGCACTTCGGACACCCGTGAAGTAGCCGCTGAGAACCCGCTAGGCATCGCCCCAAAGGATCCCAACGGCCAGGACGACGTCGTGGTCGAGGCGGCGGACCTGCACTTGCCGGTCGGCAAACCGGTCAAGATGCTGCTGCGTTCGATCGACGTGCTGCATGATTTCTACATCCCGGAATTCCGCGCCAAGATGGACATGATCCCGGGATCGGTCACCTATTTCTGGTTCACTCCAACAAGGACCGGAACCTTCCAGGTCCTGTGCGCCGAGCTCTGCGGCCAGGGACATCCGCTGATGCATGGCATGGTGATGGTCGACACCGAGCAGGATTACCTGACCTGGCTCGGGCAGCAGCAGACTTTTGCGCAACTGTCGGCGCCTCAGCAAACGGGCTCGGCGAACCCGCTGCCAGGAAAGACAATGGCGTCCGCTTTGGACGTCGGGGCAAAAGTCGAAACTGTCGAGGCCCGCTGAACAGGGAGGTGCTCCCATGGTCGACGTCACACCCGCAGATGCCGTTCCCCCCGCCGAAGTCGGGGAAATGGAACTGTACCATCCGCACAGTTGGTGGACGAAATACGTCTTCTCGCAGGACGCCAAGGTCATAGCGATCCAGTATTCGGCAACGGCAACGGCGATCGGCTTTGTAGCGCTGTTCCTGTCCTGGCTGATGCGCCTGCAGCTCGGCTTCCCCGGCACGTTCGATTTCATTACTCCGGAGGCCTACTACCAGTTCATCACCATGCACGGCATGATCATGGTGATCTACCTGCTCACCGCACTCTTCCTCGGCGGCTTCGGCAACTATCTCATCCCGCTGATGGTTGGCGCCCGCGACATGGTCTTCCCCTATGTCAACATGCTGAGCTACTGGGTCTACCTGTTGGCGGTGCTCGTTCTCGTCGCAAGCTTCTTTGCGCCCGGCGGACCGACCGGCGCCGGCTGGACGCTCTACCCGCCGCAGGCGATCATGACCGGCACGCCCGGTGGCCAGGACTGGGGCATCATCCTGATGCTCTCTTCGCTCATCCTGTTCATCATCGGCTTCACCATGGGTGGCTTGAACTATGTTGTGACGGTGCTGCAGGGCCGCACGCGGGGTATGACCTTGATGCGCCTGCCGCTCACCGTATGGGGCATCTTCACCGCCACCGTCATGGCTCTGCTCGCCTTCCCGGCGCTGTTCGTTGCTTGTGTGATGATGCTGCTCGACCGCGCGCTCGGCACCTCCTTCTTCATGCCGGCGATCGTCGAGATGGGCCAACAGTTGCAGCACAGTGGCGGCAGCCCGATCCTGTTTCAGCATCTGTTCTGGTTCTTCGGCCATCCGGAAGTCTACATCGTGGCCCTGCCGGCCTTCGGCATCGTGTCCGACCTCATCAGCACGCACGCGCGCAAGAACATCTTCGGCTACCGAATGATGGTCTGGGCGATCATCGCCATCGGCGCGCTGAGCTTCGTGGTCTGGGCGCACCACATGTATGTCAGCGGCATGCACCCCTATTTCGGCTTCTTCTTCGCCACGACGACGTTGATCATAGCCGTTCCGACCGCCATCAAGGTCTATAACTGGGTGCTGACCCTGTGGCGCGGCGACATCCATCTCTCGATACCAATGCTTTTCGCGCTCGCCTTCATCGTCACCTTCGTCAATGGCGGTTTGACGGGGCTGTTCCTCGGCAATGTCGTCGTCGACGTTCCCCTGTCGGACACGATGTTCGTCGTTGCCCATTTCCACATGGTGATGGGTGTCGCCCCGATCCTGGTGATCTTCGGCGCGATCTATCACTGGTATCCGAAGGTCACCGGACGGATGCTGGACGAGGCGCTCGGCCAGTTTCACTTCTGGGTCACCTTCCTCGGCGCCTACCTGATCTTCTTCCCCATGCACTATATCGGCCTGATTGGTGTACCGCGCCGCTACGCCGAACTGACAGACATGACGATCATGACGGAGTCGGCCCATCATCTGAATTCGTTCATCAGCATCATGGCCTTCTTGGTCGGCTTCGCCCAGATGGTGTTCCTGTTCAACCTGATCTGGAGCATTCGTCACGGCCGTGACGCCGGCGGCAATCCGTGGCGGGCAACGACGCTCGAGTGGCAGACGCCGCAGACGCCGCCGGCGCACGGCAATTTCGGCAAGGAACTGCCGATCGTCTATCGTTGGGCCTATGACTATAGCGTGCCGGGCGCGAAGGAGGATTTCATCCCGCAGAACGTGCCGGGCTCCTTCATCCCATCGAGGGAGCCGGCATGAGCGTCATCCTGGTCTTCCTGCTGGTGATCGCCGGCTTTGCCGGATGGTGGCTTTCGCACCAGCGGCTGACCGCGAAGCCGTGGCTCGAGCAAGGCTTGGCCGGGGATTTCGTCGGCCTCGAGCGATCGGCCCTGCCCACCGCCAAGATCGGCCTCGGTGTCTTCCTCGCGGTCGTCGGCTGTCTGTTTTCGCTGTTCACCAGCGCCTATTTCATGCGCATGGGTCTGCCGGACTGGCGGCCTCTGCCGCTGCCGCGCCTGCTCTGGCTGAACACCGGCGTGCTGGTGCTGAGCAGCGTCGCGCTGCAATGCGCCGTGATCGCGGCGCGCAGAGGCCAGACGGACATGGTCAGGCTCGGTCTTGCGACGGCCGGGCTGACCGCCCTCGCCTTCCTGATCGGCCAACTGATCGCGTGGCGGCAGCTGACCGATGACGGCTACCTGCTGGACTCCAACCCGGCCAACAGCTTCTTCTATCTGATCACCGCCATGCACGGCCTGCACATACTAGGCGGGCTGGTCGGCCTTGGCAGGACGAGCATCGGCGCCCGGACGGGCGCCCGGCCGCAACGGCTTCGCCTCGGGATCGAGCTCTGCGCGATGTACTGGCATTTCCTGCTTTTCGTCTGGCTCGGCATCTTCGCCGTTCTGGCCGGCTGGGCGGCGACATTCGTGAGCATTTGCCAACGGCTGCTGACCTAGGAGACTGGCGATGGCCGAGACGACACTGACGGATAGCAGCCAGTTGGATCGCCCCCAGGGCTGGCGCGGGATTGCCGCCGACTGGGCCTCGGATCAGCGCGCGTTCAAGAACGTGTCCTGGGGCAAGGCCATGATGTGGATCTTCCTGCTCAGCGACACCTTCATCTTCGGCTGCTTCCTGCTCTCCTACATGACCGCCCGCATGTCGACGCGCGTGCCGTGGCCCAACCCAAGCAAGGTCTTCGCGCTGCACATCGGCGGGTCGGAGGTCCCGCTGATCCTGATCGCCATCATGACCTTCGTGCTGATCTCCAGCAGCGGCACCATGGCCATGGCGGTCAATTTCGGCTACCGCCGCGATCGCCGCAAAACCGCGATCCTGATGCTTTTGACCGCCGCGCTCGGCGCAACCTTCGTCGGCATGCAGGCCTTCGAATGGACCAAGCTCATCACCGAAGGAGTGCGGCCCTGGGGCAATCCCTGGGGAGCCGCGCAATTCGGCTCATGCTTTTTCATGATCACCGGCTTCCACGGCACGCACGTCACGATCGGGGTCATCTTCCTGATCATCGTGGCGCGAAAAGTCTGGCGCGGCGATTACGACATCGGGCGTCCAGGGTTTTTCACCAGTCGCCGGGGCCACTACGAGAATGTCGAGATCATGGGACTCTACTGGCACTTCGTCGACCTGGTCTGGGTGTTCATCTTCGCCTTCTTCTATCTTTGGTGAGAGGCAGGCTTTGCTGAGAGGACGAAATGGCTGAAGCAACCGCAAACGGTCTCGGACAACAGGCGCTGCACTCCACCCACGATGCGGCGACCGCCGGCAAATCGGACACGCACCAGGAACACCCGATCAAGCTCTATCTGGTGGTCTGGGTGTGGCTGTTCATACTCAGCGCCTGCTCCTATATGGTCGACTATTTCGGCCTGCACGGCTATCTCAGATGGTCGCTGATCCTGATCTTCATGATGCTCAAGGCAGGACTGATCGTGGCCGTCTTCATGCACATGGCCTGGGAACGGTTGGCGATGATGTATGCGATCATCTTGCCGCCGATATTGGTGCTGGTCTTCGTGGCGATGATGGTCTTCGAGGCCGACTATACGCTGCTGACCCGTATCGCGTTTTTCGGGCCCGGCCCCTGACGCGCGGTTTGGATAAACCGCAGCCTAATCAGCCCGAAATGGCCGGTGCCTCGAAACAACCGGCGGTTTGGTTTTGATATGCGTCGTGAACTCAAGCAAAGGACGCGGAAAATGACGATAGCGAACAGACTGAGGAATTTCATAGACGGCAAGGGAATCCCGTACGACACCGTCGCGCATCATCGGACTGCAACCAGCAGGCAGGCCGCCATTGCCGCCCACGTGCCCGGCAGCATGATGGCCAAGTCCGTGGTCGTTCACCACGAGCTCGGCTATGCGCTGGCCGTGGTCCCAAGCACCCACAGGATCGAACTCGCCAAGCTCCAGGACGTCATGGACAAGCGCCTCGGGCTCGCTTCCGAGGAAGAGGTGGTCTCGCTCTTCGATGATTGCGATATCGGCGCCGTGCCGCCGATCGGCGCGGCCTATGACGTGCCGGTCATTTTGGACGAAAGCCTCGGCGATGCCGCCGAGATCTATTTCGAGGGCGGCGACCACAAGACCCTTGTGCATGTCAGCGGCAAGGATTTCCGCGACCTGACCACAGGCGCGCGTCGGGCACGCTTCAGCCACCCGGCCCTGTGAGAGCACCGGCACTCCCGCCCGTGCTCGACAGGTCTACGAGTTCGCCGGTCTTGGGGCGGCCGGCGCTTCCACGACCTTGCGATACACGTGCCAGGTGGCATGGCCGAGGACTGGCAGCACAACCGCCAGCCCTGCGAACACCGGCAGTGAGCCGACGATCAGCCCAACGGCGACGATCAGTCCCCAGACGGCCATTACGATGGGGTTCGCCAGCACTACGCGTACGGAAGTGTGAATGGCTTCGTAGGCGCCGACATCGCGATCAAGCAGCAGCGGAAAAGCCACCACGGTGGTGCACAACACGACCACGGCGAAGACGAATCCGATGGCGTGACCCAGCACGATCAGGGTCCAACCGCGCCCGGTGGCGAATATGTCAGCGATGAAACTGGACAGCGATGCCGGGGGCGCGGGACCGAACAGCTGCTCGTAGAAGATTTTGGCGGTCAAAAGCCAGGCGATGAAGATCGCGAACAGCATGATCCCGACCGCGGCGATGGCCGGCAGCGCCGGGGAGTTCCTGACCTCGAAGGCATGGCGCCAGGATGCATCGAGCCCGGCTTCCCGTCTGCGGCTGATCTCGTAAAGACCGATCGCCGCGAATGGGCCGATCAGCGCAAAACCGGACACCAGCGGAAACAGCAGTGGCAGCGCGTTCGCTCCCGATGTCCAGGTAGCAAGCACCACGCCGACGAGCGGATAGATCATGCACAGAAACACGATATGCGAGGGTTTCACCATGAAATCGTCGACACCGCGCCTGAGCGCGTCGAAAAGATCGGAAAGGCCGATCTTTCTCACTCTGGTATGCTCGAGCGTTTCGCTAGCGCCTGCAATGACGTGAAAGCTTGCCATGACCATTCCTCCAGACCAGGGTCCGGCAAGGTCGCGGATTCGCGGTGCTACCGCTCTGCATGGTTGGCCACGCAAAACCGCGACCTGCACCGGCAGCCAACATACTCCATTGCGCCCGGTTTGTCTCTTTTCATTGGAACGAGGGTGCGGTGGCCGGCCAGAGCTGCACGCTGGTTCCAGAGGTTTTTTTGCGGTATTCTTATACAGCTACAACGCAGCGCCCTCCGGGACGCGCAAGGAGGCTGGATCACTTTGATTGGCCCGTGATCCTTTCCCTGTTTTCCGGGTCATGCGCCTGGTCGAAGGCGAACGTCATGGACACGCGAACGCTTCTCATACTCGGCCTCGGCATAGCCATTCTGTTGGTGCTGGGATTCTTTGCGCTGCCTGCATGACAGGGCCGGCGGCGGCATTCCAGCAGCGTCATGCCGGCCGCCCTCGGTCGGAGCGAGCCGGCGCCACCGACGGGCCTGGAAGGGCCCGCTTACTTCGAAAACTGTTTCAGGTAAGCAATGACGTTGGCTACGTCCTGATCGTTCTTGAGGCCGGGAAACACCATCTTCGTCCCTTTGATCATGCCCCTGGGGTCTTGAAGATACTTCGTCAGCGTGGGCTCATCCCATTTGATGCCGGATTTTCCGGCCTCGATCATAGCCGGGGAAAAGGTGAAACCGGGATGCGTGCCCGCCGTGCGCCCGATGACGCCGTGCAGAGACGGGCCGACCTTGTTCTGGTCCTGGTCTGCAATGTGGCAGACCTTGCACTTGGTGAAGACCTTCTCGCCTGCGGCTGCATCCTGCGCCCGCGAAGGGCTTGCAATGAAGATCGTGGCCGCCGAGGCGATGAAAAGTGCGATTGCGCGCATGGCATTCCTCCCTGATCGATCGTCATCTGCGCCGGACGATCCGCACCACGCCAGCTGCGCTGGGGCGGCCTGCACGGTACAGCGGAACATCCGTGGTCCCACCAATGGAATTGCGGCATCTACATACCACAGTATCAAGCCAATGGGTAGAAACGGCAATTTGTGCAAAGGTGCACGTCGCCCAAGCTCCGCAGCGGTTCTGGCAGAACGACATGCATCAAAACACGGACCTAAAGCGCGTCGCCTGAGTCCGGCTCCTCGCGACGCGTTTTAGGCCGTGTGCTGAGAGTCACGGCGGATCGGTATTGCAGCTTGCAGCCATCTGTCCGATCGCCTCGGACAGTCCGGCGAGTTCGAAATCGGCCTCGCCGCGTCCCGACAGCAGGCCGAAGCGCCATGACAGCAACAGCCGGCTCGCCGAAACCAGCCGCTTGATGCCATCGGCTCCGTCCCTGACCAGCATTTTACCGCGTGGGCCGACAGACCAGCTTTCATCGAACTTGCCGCCGCCATCAACCATGACCGACATGGTGATCTTGCGGCTGGCGGAGACTGAATCGTTGAGTTGCAGCCATTCGCTCCAACGCGGTTCGCCGTCCGGTCGACAGGCCAGCGTCAGCACCGGACTGTAGCCCAGCGCGCCGCCGCCGGTGATCAGCTTGTTGGTGGCGTATAGCGACGCAGTGACCTGGCCGTCGTTGCCGGCGTCGACGCGCCAGTTGCCGAGATCGGGTCCGGCCTCTGCCACACCGGCCGCGGCAAGCAAGAGCGCCGCGGTAACGACCACGCCCCTCATCGTGAATGCCACACCCACCGACGCCTCCAAACGACCCTGCGCAATGTGATATCGAGCAGATAATCATCAATGTTCGGTATCGCCAGCAGCGTGCATTCATCTGAAGCGGGTGGTGTTGCCCCGCAGCAACAACAGAGAACATGAACGAAAAAGGCCGCCTCGTGGGCGGCCTTTCGAAATCAGCTTATCGCCGGTTTTACTCGGCGTCCTTGGCGGCCTTCTTCTTCGGCGCGGCCTTCTTCTTGGGCTCTTCCGCCTCACCGGCTGCTTCGCCGGCCTTGGCCTCGGCTTTCTTGGAGGAAGCCTTCTTCGCCGGCTTCGCCTTGCTGGCGCTCTCGGCCTCCTCGTCGTCCGCCATCAGCTCTTCCTTGCTGACCTTCACGTCCTCGACCGAAATCTGGCCCAGCAAATAGTCGACGACCTTTTCCTCGAACATCGGCGCGCGGAGCGAATTAATCGCCTCGGGGTTGCTGCGGTAGAACTCGAAAGCTTCCTGCTGCTGGTTGGCCGGGAAGCGGCGAACCTGCTCGAACAGGCCGCGCTGCAGTTCATCGTCCGACACGGTGACCCCGGCCTTCTCGCCGATCTCGGCAAGAACCAAGCCGAGACGCACGCGACGTTCGGCCAGGCGCATATATTCGGCGCGCGCCTCTTCCTCCGTCGTTTCTTCGTCGGCAAAGGTACGGCCGGCGGCTTCGAGGTCGCGGTTGACCTGCGCCCAGATGTTGTTGAACTCGGCCTCGACGAGCTTCGACGGTGCCTCGAAGGAATAGGCGGCATCGAGCTGGTCGAGCAGCTGGCGCTTCACCTTCTGGCGGGTCATGGAACCGAACTGGTTCTCGATCTGGCCGCGCACGATCTCGCGCAGGCGCTCCAGCGATTCCAGGCCAAGGTTCTTGGCCGTCTCGTCATTGATCTCGAGCGCGCCGGGCTTGGCCACTTCCTTGACGGTGACGTCGAAGGTGGCTTCCTTGCCGGCCAGATGCGCTGCCTGGTAGTTCTCCGGGAAGGTCACGGTGACCTGCTTCTCATCGCCCGCCTTGGTGCCGACCAGTTGGTCCTCGAAGCCCGGGATGAACTCTTTCGAGCCCAGGACCAGCGGCTGGTCGGTGCCGGCGCCGCCGGCGAACGCATCGCCGCCGATCTTGCCGACATAATCGATGCTCACGCGATCGCCTTCGGCGGCCTTGCCCTCCTTGGGCTCGTAGCTGCGAGCCGATTCAGCGACCCGCTTCACCTGGTCGTCGACTTCCGATTCCGGCACGTCGTAAACCTGACGCGTCACCTTGATGTCGGAGAAATCCTTGACCTCGATGGCCGGGATGACCTCGTAATTGAGGCGGAACTCGAAGTCGGCGCCGCCGGCCAGGATCTTCTCCGCCTCCTTCTCGTCCTCGGTCATGATGACTTCAGGCTGCATGGCGGCCTTTTCGCCGCGGCCCGAGATGATCGAGCGGGTCGAGTCGTTGAGGATCTCGTTGACCACCTCGGCCATGAACGACTTGCCGTACATCTTGCGCAGGTGCTGCACCGGCACCTTGCCCGGGCGGAAACCGTTGATCCGCACCTTGCCGCGGGCGTCGTTCAGCCGCGCCATCAGCTTGGCTTCCATGTCACCGGCCGGCACGGTGATCTTGATCTCGCGCTTGAGACCGGAGTTGAGCGTTTCGGTGACCTGCATCCTAAAACCTTTGTTTTCACCAACGAGGCTGCCAAACGGTCCTTAGCCGTTCACAGCCTGCCGGTATAATCTTGCCGGAAATGGCTTTGGTACGGAACCTGGTGATTTGACCGCCAATGCGGCTCAAACTCTCCTGAACTGCGCTTCCAAAATGTGAAGAAGTCTTTGTTTTTCCTACTTCTTCTTGCATTCGGCAGAAGCGGATAGTCGCGTCCCGTCACATTCGACACGCCTTTTGTCACAGGCTAGGCTAATTTTCAACCATCTTCGCGATTACGAGAATGACGGTGACTTGGACCCCGACATTGACAGAATGATGGCTACATGGGATTGCCGGGGAACGCGGATGTGGCGGAATTGGTAGACGCCCTGGATTTAGGTTCCAGTGCCGAAAGGCGTGGGGGTTCGAGTCCCTTCATCCGCACCACCCTTCGCCTGCGAGCTTCTGGTGGTAGGCCACCCTATGGTCGTCAGAGCGAAGGGTGTCCTCCGAACCTTTGCAAGGAAGGATCGGAGCCATCAACTCCTGGCGGCGCACGCAAAGGCTCGAGCAGACAACCCGCTTTTTCGTGTCCAATGCCCTTGAAATAGCCTGTCGACAGGTTCTTAGTCGCAGCAACAGGCAGGTTGGGGCTCTGTCAGGTTGTGCGCGTAGTTTCTCTGGTTCTGGCGGTTGGGTCGGCTGTCGCGGCAGCGACATGTCACGTTGAGGCCTTGGAGTCCCCTGAACGCCTTCAGCAACGCGGTTGCGAGCAGCAGGGCCAGGATGATCGTATTCAACTCCCGCGGCGGCAACGTCGGCAGTGCGATTCGCTTGGGGCGGCTGATCCGCGCGGCGGGGTTGGATACTTTTCAGCTTCGCCAATTGCAGTGCGCTTCAGCCTGCTCACTGGCCTTCCTGGGCGGCGTCCACCGCGTTGCCGAACCAGGTTCCATCGGCGTTCATCGGCCGTCCCTCAAACCGGCCGACGGGAGATCAAATGAAGACGCGGAGGCCCGTTTCCAGTTCGGCACGGCCGCAATCATATCCTATGTGGTCGAGATGGGAGCGGATCCCAAGCTGATGGAATTGGCTTCGAGCTATGACAAGCATGACATACGGTACCTGTCGGCCAGCGAACTCCTGCGCCCGACGCCAGGCAACAGCCGGAAAGCGTTGCGGTCGCCTTCGTCAGGGATCTCATCGAGCATCATGGCGATAACAACGATTTCGCTCTTGCTTAGGCTCGGCGTCCTACGCTCCCACGGTCGACTATCACGGCAAGTTGACGAACCTAAGTTCGATCATTGAGGACAAGAGGAGCTATTACCAGCGATGGCCTGAACGCGGATACAACGTCCGCAATGACAGCATTGCGGTCAGCTGCGCCAACGATCGCTGCAACGTCTCAGGCATCTACGACTGGATTGTGCGCAGCCCCTCGACACACAAGCAGGAGAAAGGCGTAGCGGACTTCAGCTATACGATATCGATCGGTCCCTATCCCAAAATCATCGCCGAGACGGGCGATGTCCGGCCATAACCAGGACCGTCGTTAACCCGGACCGTCGCGCTGACGCCCAGGCCCGAACACACTAATAAAGAGGCTCCTCGAACAGCGTCTTGTCGCCGTCCATGAGCGCCTTGATCTGCGCCTTGCCATCGGCGGAGAGCGCCAGCTTGACGCCGAACGGCCGCACGCGCATGTCGTTCTGGATCGCCATCCCCTTGCCCTCCGGCAGGTAGAAACGCTCGATCCCGTATTCCGGCGTGATCGTCATCTCGGGTGAGCGCAGATCCCAGCCATCCGCTACATGCCCGACAATGTCGGCCTCATCGGAAGCGGCAGGCGCCGGCGCCTGATCGAACCATGCCGCGCTCGGCTGCCAGTAGCCGTCCACAGCCTTCTTCAACCTGACGACGATCTCGGAGTCGTTGCTGGTGAACTTGCCCGGCGGAATGTTGGCGATAAGCTTCACCGGGATGCGCGAGATGTCATAGCCAAGCGAGATATAATCGCCGCGCAGAAGATCGCGCGGGTCAACGGGCTCAACCTTGAGCAGGACCTCCTTGCCGTTGCGCAGGATCGCCGCGCGTCCGGCGATGATCCAGCCCAGCAAGCCGATTTGGACAAGCGCCGTCACCAGCGCCGCGATGATCAGTCTTTTGCCGCTCATGCCGCTGCTCCTCCGGCGGGCGTCTTCATTCGTTTTTCAACGCGGATGATGACCAGCGCCAGTATTCCCAGCAGCACGGCCGCGGACAGGAAGAAGCCCGCCGTGTCGAGCATCGACTGCAACATCACCACATAGATAATGGCGAGCTCGAAGGCAAAGCCGGCATACGCCACCCAGCGCAAGCCTCTGCTTTCACGGCCGCCGAGCATGATCGCCGCGACGATGCCGGCAAGCGCGGCTGCCGAGGCAATGGCAAAGCCGCTGTTGTAGCTCGCCTCATCGGCCAGTTCGAACTGGACCATTGCGAGGCCGGCAAGAAAGCCGATGAGCGCATGCAATGGCAGCCTGCCGCCGAGTTGCACGACGCTGTCGACGGGTTCGGCGACAAAGATCGCTGCCGCGAACAGCAGCATCGAGACGAGCACGAGCGGAATCGCGACCTGGAGCGTGTTGTGGTCGATCGCCAGCAGCAGGAGATAGAATACGATCGAAAGGATGATGACGTGCCGCGCCGCCTGGCTGCGTGTCCAGAATGAGATGGCGAACAGCACCAGCACGATAGCGGCGAAGAGATGCGGGAACTCGGCACGGCGGAAAAATCCTCCCCATTTAAGGAACAGCCAGGCATCGGCGATGCCGACGGAGGCGACGGTGAGCGGGTTCGAGCGCAATGCGACCGCCGCCAGCGCCGTGCCGGCGCACCACGTCAGCAATGCCGAAGCCTCGTCGCCCGACAGATG
Organism: Mesorhizobium sp. WSM3862; assembly: GCF_002294985.1. GTDB lineage: Bacteria > Pseudomonadota > Alphaproteobacteria > Rhizobiales > Rhizobiaceae > Mesorhizobium. The sequence continues at coordinate 606,093 of NZ_NSGE01000001.1, forward strand.
ATACATCTGACCGATCAGCGCGATTGACCCGCCAAAGGCCGCGGCGGCGATGATCCATAGCGCCTCACCGATCGCCGCATGGTCGCGTGTCTTCAGAACGGCGCCAGCGACATAACCGCCGAGGATGACAGCAAACAGCGCCGTCACGCGCGCCAGGCGCGGAATGGCTTCCCAGTTGGCGGCGACGAAGATCAGGATCGCGGCACCGAACAGTAACGCCGCCATCATCGCCAGGATAGAGCCGAAGCTCAGCGAGGCGCGATCGTTGGCGGCAACGTCACGCGTTAATGCGTCCGCCGTCGGCGCGTCGATCAGGCCCGCCGCCCGCCAGCGGGCGATATCGGCCCTCACCTTCGTCGCATAGCCCGCCATCCGTTCCCCCCGAGCTTTGGCCATTTTACAACCGCGCGCCGCAAATTGTTGACGCGACGGCATTTTCCGATTCGGTCTTGCTTATGGCGCAAGCGTGAATCGCCGTTAATGTTGCATTGCACAATTTGCATTGCTGCCATGCACCAATGGCACTTTTAAACCGATATGACCCCGCCTATTTTCCGTTCGTACACAAACGGAATGATCCGAACCAAAGACGAAACGAGCACTACCATGAACCTGATCCGCAACTACCGCAACTGGCGCCGCTACCGGGACACCGTTTCCGAGCTGAGCCGCCTGTCGAACCGTGAACTGACCGACCTCGGCATCAGCCGCAGCGACATTCACTACGTCGCTCGCAAGGCGGTCTAATCCGCTTCGGACCGCGAATGGTCCGAACCAGTTTTTGAGAAGAGCAAGACAATGAACCTGATCCGCAGCTACCGTAACTGGCGCGTTTATCGCGAGACGGTTTCTGAGCTGGGTCGGCTTTCGAACCGCCAGCTCAATGATCTCGGCATCGTTCGCGACGAGATCAAGATGATCGCCCGCAAGGCGGTTTGACAAAGAATCTCGCCAGGGTCGACCTCCTCCCCGACCCTGACGGATACGGTCAGCCTTTACCTCCTCCCGAAGGTTGACCACCGAAACGGCGCCCGCCGGACCTCCTCCCCCGGCGGGCGTTGTTCTCCGAAAGGGTCCGCCCCTTCAATTGGCGGAAGGAATTTCGTCAAAGCCGACCTCCTCCCCGGCAATGACGAATATGGTCGATCTTCACCTCCTCCCGAGGATCGACCCCCAAAACGACACCCGCCGGACCTCCTCCCCCGGCGGGTGTTGTTGTTTTGGAGGTAGTCGGCCCGTCGAAGCCGGCAATTGCATTCGCCGCGCCAAGCGACTATCTCGGCGCTCATGAGCAAAGATCCCGTTCACGTCATCGGCGGCGGCCTCGCCGGCTCCGAAGCCGCATGGCAGATCGCAGAAGCCGGCGTGCCGGTCGTGCTGCACGAGATGCGCCCGGTGCGCGGCACCGACGCGCACAAGACCGACGGGCTCGCCGAGCTCGTCTGCTCCAACTCGTTCCGCTCGGACGACGCCGAGACCAATGCAGTTGGCTTGCTCCATGCCGAAATGCGGCTCGCCGGCTCGCTGATCATGAGCGCCGGCGACGCGCACCAAGTCCCGGCCGGCGGCGCTTTAGCCGTCGACCGCGACGCTTTTTCCGAGGCAGTAACCGCAAAAATCGAAGCGCATCCGCTGATTGCCATCCAGCGCGAGGAAGTGTCTGGACTTCCGCCGGCGGATTGGGACCAGGCGATCATCGCCACCGGTCCGCTGACCGCGCCTTCGCTTGCGCAGTCGATTGCCGAAGCAACCGGCGCCGATGCGCTCGCCTTTTTCGACGCCATCGCGCCGATCGTGCATTTCGACACCATCGACATGAACACCTGCTGGTACCAGTCGCGCTACGACAAAGTTGGCCCCGGCGGCACCGGCAAGGACTACATCAACTGCCCGATGGACAAGGAGCAATATCTCGCCTTCGTGGCGGCGTTGCTGGACGGCCAAAAAACCGAGTTCAAGCAGTGGGAAGGCACGCCCTATTTCGACGGCTGCCTGCCGATCGAGGTGATGGCCGAGCGCGGCGTCGAGACGCTGCGCTACGGGCCGATGAAGCCGATGGGGCTGACCAACGTCCACAATCCGTCGGTCAAAGCCTATGCAGTGGTGCAGCTTCGCCAGGACAATGCGCTGGGCACGCTCTACAACATGGTCGGTTTCCAGACCAAGCTGAAGCATGCCGAGCAGGTCCGCATCTTCCGCACCATTCCCGGACTGGAGAATGCCGAATTCGCCCGCCTCGGCGGCCTGCACCGCAACACTTATATCAACTCGCCGACGCTGCTCGATCCGTCGCTGCAGCTGAAGTCGCGCCCCGGCCTGCGTTTTGCCGGCCAGATCACCGGTTGCGAAGGCTATGTCGAAAGCGCCGCGATCGGCCTGCTCGCCGGCCGCTTCGCCGCGGCCGAACGGCTCGGCCGGGCGGCCTCACTGCCGCCGTCGACCACGGCCTTCGGCGCGCTGCTCAACCATATTACCGGAGGCCACATCGTCTCCGACGACGAGCCGGGCAAGCGCTCCTTCCAGCCGATGAACGTCAATTTCGGCCTGTTCCCGCCGGTCGAGGCTCCAAAGTCTGAAGGCAAGCGCCTGCGCGGCAAGGACAAGACCGTTGCCAAGCGCCGCGCGATCACGGCGCGCGCATTGGCCGATTGTCGCGTGTGGCTGGGCCTGCCTTCGCAGGCGCAGGCAGCGGAATAGCTACTCCGCCGGCTCGGCACTCGCCGCCGGCAATCCCGGCTTTCCTGCTTCGGACGGATTCCTCCGCACATAGGCCGCCTTCAACGTCTCCGACGTATCGCGCGAGCCGTCATGGCTCCAGCCTGGCGGCCGGATCAGATAGCTGAGACGCTGGCCGAGCGTCAGTCCCGGCATCATCGCATCCTTGAACATGCCGATCCATTCATGGAAGGCGACCTTCAGCGGGTTGAAGGTGCCGATGTTCTTGACAATGCCGTAGCGCGGCCGGTCGTCGTCCAGTTCCGCGACGAAAGTGCCGAACATGCGGTCCCAAATGATCAGCGTGCCGGCATAGTTGGCGTCCAGATAGCGCGGATTGGTGGCGTGGTGGACGCGGTGGTGCGAGGGCGTGTTGAAGACGAATTCGCACCAACCCCACATCTTGCCGATCGTTTCGGTGTGGATCCAGAACTGCCAGACGAGGTTGAAGCCGAAGACGAAGGCAATGACGGCCGGATGGAAGCCGAGCAGCACCAGCGGCGCCTGCAGCACGAACATGAAGGTGAAGAGGCCGGTCCAGCTTTGCCGGAGCGCCGTCGAGAGATTGTAATGCTGGCTGGAGTGATGGTTGACGTGCTCGGCCCAAACCCAGCGCACCCGATGCGCGATGCGGTGGTAGACATAGTAACGCAAATCATCGAGCAGGAAGGCGGCGACAAACACCCAGATCGACAGGCCGAGATTGAAGAAACGGAACTGCCAGAGCCACAGCAGCGCCCAGTAGGATACGACACCGAGCAGCAGGCCGGCGACGACATTGCCCGTCCCCATCATCAGGCTGGCCAGCGTGTCGCGCGTCTCGAACGATCCCTTGGCGCGGCCGGTGCGTACCAGCCAGAGCTCGATCAGGATCGCCGTCACGAAGAACGGGATGGCAAGCTGGGTGACCTGCGGGAAATTGTAAACGTCCATCACGCCGCCTCTCGGATCTGATCGTGGCTCATCAGCGCCGCCGCCACGCTCAGCGCGTCTGCCTCGTCGGCGAAGGCAAACCGCCCGCCTTTCCAGGTGAAATCATCCATTTTCAGCGACAAGACATTACCTTCCCGCACCAGGGCGAGCACATCCCGCGGCGTGACGATGCGGGTTAGGAAACAGTCGCCGATGCTCTGGACGATGCCGCAGCGCTGCGGGTCGAGTTCCAGGATGGCGGCTTGCCTGTCGGATGTCAGCCTGACCGCCCCAGACCTTTCGTCTGGAAAGTCTTCGGCAAAACGTGCGAGCGCGTGTTCAGCCCCGGCAAGCGTCGCGGTCGTCGTACCGCCGGTGAAATGCACGGCCGCCACCGACAGCGCGATGCCGAACACGACAAGGACGACCAAAACTGGCAGGCTCATGGAAAGGCGGTCCTCCGCTGGCTCGCATTTCTCTGATGCGAGTCCACGCGCAGAACCCCTAGCATGGTTGACGTTTACGTCAAAGGGGCGTCCAGCCATGCATGGCATGACGCAAGAGCAGCCAGTGCCGGCGCAAGGTTGAGAGGGTCGAAGTGCCCCCGAGTGGAGACCGACCCGGCTTTTCCATCCTGTCGAGATAGGCATGTGTGAGCGCCAGCGGCAGGAAGGCGGGGCGCAGCGACACGGGGAGAGCCGACGCGCCCTTCTCGAAAGCGCCGAGATGCTCTCGCGCCAGCGCGATCATCGCCGCGACCGCGCGCTCCGCGGCAGCATCGCCGTCGCCCTTGACGAACTCTTCCGGCGAGGTGCCGGCGGCTGCCAGGATATCGGAGGGGATAAAGCACTGTCCACGGCGACGGTGCAGCGGCAACAAAAGCAGCAAGCCGGTGATGGCCTGCGCGCAGCCCGCCCTGCCCGCCAGTTCGGCAAAGCGTGGCGCGGCATTCGGATCGAGCACCATGGCCGCAAGCTGGATGAGCGCCGCGGCCGTCTCGCCGCAATAACCCTCCAGGTCGGTCCGCGACGGCATCGGATCGTTGTAGAGATCGAAGATACGCGCTTCGAGCATGTTCTCGAAAGCGGCCTTCGGCAGATGGTTGGCGGCGATCGCCGCCCTCAGCGCGTCGGCGGTAGGATGACCTGTCTCCGCCTCGCCCTCGGCCAAGATGACATCGCGCCACCATTGCAGCCGGACCTCGCCCGGCAGCGGCTCGTGGATGCGGTCGCGAACGCCGGCGACCTCGGCATTGAAGGCATAGAGCGCAAGCAACGCGTCACGCCTGTCGGCGGGCGCGTAGAGCGCGCATAGATAGCGATCATGATCTGCGGCACGCACCGCATCCATGACGATGTTGGGCATGCCGGCCATCAATCGACGGCAATGAGCGCTGCGGCAACGGCACGGTCCTCGGCCAGCAGCACGTTGTAGGTGCGCACGGCCGCGCCCGTCGACATCGGGTCGGCCGAAATGCCGGCCTCTTTCAGGGCGGAGCGGAGTGCAGCCGGCAGCGGCCGCAGATCCTTGCCGGTGCCGACCAGCAGGATTTCCACTTTGTCGGCCTGGGCGAACAGCTTGTCGAAGTCGGAGGCCTTCAGCGCCGACGGATCGGCCGGCTCCCAGCCATGGATACCGGACGGCAGGCAGAGCAGCGAGCCTCGATGCGACATGTCGGCAAAGCGGAACCCGCCATTGCCATAGGCCTCGACCGGCGCCCTGCCCGGGAAATGCGCCTCGCGGATGACGATGCCTTTGGCCATGGGGCTAGAGCATGATGCCGAAAAGGGTGAAGCGGTTTTCGGACGACATCATGCTCTATCTCTTTGATTTAGAGCGGATTCAGATCTCAGGTCGACTCGACCTGAGATCATCCGGCTCTGACGGCTTCAGGTCGCCACGGCCTTGCCGTTCGCCGGCTTGGTCTCTTCGGCGGTTGCGGCCTGCGGCCTGAGCTTGAAGAGGATCAGCAGCGGCGCGGCGATGAAGATCGACGAATAGGTGCCGAACACCACGCCGAACAGCATCGCCAGTGTGAAGGAGCGGATCACCTCGCCGCCGAACAGCACCAGCGCCAACAGCGCAAGGATGGTCGTCACCGACGTCAGCGTGGTTCGGGACAGCGTCTCGTTGATGGCGTTGTTCAACAGCTGCGGCAGCGGCATCTTCTTGTATTTTCTTAAGTCTTCGCGGACGCGGTCATAGACGACGATGGTGTCGTTGAGTGAGTAGCCGATGATGGTCAGGATCGCCGCGAGCGACGACTGGTTGAATTCCAGTCCGGTTATGACGAAGAAGCCGATGGTCATCACCACATCGTGCACCGTGGCGATGATGGCGCCGACGGCGAACTGCCACTCGAAGCGGAACCAGACATAGAGCAGGATGCCGACCAGCGCGATGAGCATGGCGATCGTGCCTTGCTTGGCGAGCTCGCCGGAGACCGTCGGTCCGACCACCTCGACGCGGCGGAAGTCATACTGGTCCTGCAGTTCGCCGCGCACCTTGTCGATGACGGTCTGCTCGGCATTCTCGCCGGCGTCCTGCGTGCCGACGCGGATCAGAACGTCGTTCGGCGCGCCGAACTGCTGCACCTGGATCTCGCCGATGTTGAGCTCGGAGAGCCTGTTGCGGATGTCACCGAGATCGGCGTCGCCCTGCTTGGACTGCACCTCGATCATCGAGCCGCCCTTGAAGTCGATGCCGTAATTGATGTCGATGGTGAGGAACCCGACAACTGACAGGATCGACAAGATGCTGGACAAAGCGAACGTCCAGCGGCGGATACCCATAAATGGGATCCTAGTGCCGGGCGGAATGAAGGTGACCGGCGCGCGCGGCAATTCCTTCGGACGGGCGCGACGCAGCCAGATCGACACCAGCATGCGGGTAAAGGTGAAGGCGGTGAAGACGGTGGTCAGAATGCCGATCGCATAGGTGATGGCGAAACCCTTGACCGGTCCTGTACCCAGCCAGAACAGCACCACGGTGGCAATCAGCGAGGTGACGTTGGAATCGACGATCGTTGCCAGCGCCTTGGCGAAGCCGGTGTCGATCGACTGGATCACCGAGCGGCCAAGTCGCCGCTCCTCTCGAATGCGTTCATAGATCAGAACGTTGGAGTCCACCGCCATGCCGATGGTGAGCACGATGCCGGCGATACCGGGCAAAGTAAGCGTGGCGCCCAGCAGCGACAGTAGCGCCACGATCATCGCCACGTGGACGGCCAGCGCGATGTTGGCGAGGAAGCCGAGGAAGCCGTAAGCGACGAACATGAAGGCGACGACGAGGATCGAACCGATCACGCCCGCCACCTTGCCGGCATGGATGGAATCCTGGCCGAGGCCTGGACCCACGGTGCGCTCTTCGATGACCGTCAGCGTTGCCGGCAGCGCGCCGGCGCGCAGCAGCACGGCAAGGTCATTGGCGCTCTGCGGGGTGAAATTGCCGGAAATCTGCCCGGTACCGCCCAGGATCGGCTCACGGATCTGCGGCGCCGAAATCACCTGGTTGTCGAGGACGATGGCAAACAGCTTGCCGACATTCTGCGCCGTCGCCTGGCCGAACCGTGTCGCTCCCTTGGAATCGAAACGGAACGAAACCACTGGCTCGTTGGTCTGCGAATTGTAGGTCGCCTGCGCGTCGACCAGATTTTCGCCGGAAACGATGACGCGGTTTTCGATGAGATACGGGACCGGCGGATCGTCCTGCGAGTAGAGGACGGAAGAGCCCGCGGGCGGACGGCCCTTCAGCGCATCCTGCACAGGCATCGACTGGTCGACCATCTGGAAGGTCAGCTTGGCGGTCTGTCCGAGGATCTCCTTCAGCCGCTGCGGATCCTGCAGGCCCGGCACCTGAACAAGGATGCGGTCGTCGCCCTGCCGCTGCACGATCGGCTCGGTCGTGCCGAGCTCGTTGACGCGCCGCTCGACCACTTCGATCGACTGCGACAGAGCCGTCGAGGTGCGGTATTTCAGGCCGGCGTCGGTGACCGTGAATTTGAGCAGGCCGGGCTCGGAGTCATCCAGCGACATTTCCTGGATGGAGCCGCCGCTGAACAGTCCCGCCGCCACCGGATCGGTCAGCGGCTTCAGGACTTTCTTGGCCTGGTCGAGTTGAGCCTGGTCCGTGATGCGAACCTGCACGGTGCGGCCGGAGCCGGAAAGGCCGGTGTAGTTGATCTTGGGATTGGCCTCGCGCAGCAGCGTCCTGATCTCGTCGCGCGTCGTCTCCATCCTATCCTTGATCAGATCGTTCTGATTCATTTCAAGCAGGATGTGCGAGCCGCCCTGAAGGTCGAGGCCGAGCGTCATCTGCCGCTTTGGCACCCAGCTCGGCAGTTGCGCCAGCATGCTTGCCGGAAACAGGTTGGGCGCGGCGAGGACCACTGTCACGGCCACGGCCAGCCAGATCAGGATCATCTTCAGGCGCGAGAAATAAAGCATTAGTTCTTATCCGTTCAGGCGTACAAGCGGCAGCGTTCCGCCATCGAGGTGGTGATTACTTCTTGGCGTTCTGGTTCGCCACCGGCTCGCCCTTGACCCGCACGTCGGAGATGGTTGAGCGCAGCGCCGTCACCTTGGTCCCGCCGCCAAGGTCGATCTCCAGCTCATTGTCGTCGATCACCTTGGTCACCTTCCCGACGAAGCCGCCGCCGGTCACCACCGTATCGCCGCGGCGCACTGCGGCCAGCATTTCCTGGCGCTTCTTCAGCTGCGTGCGCTGCGGCCTGATGATCAGAAAATACATGATCACGAAAATCAGGACAAACGGCAAAATGCTGATGAACATATCGGGCGAGGTGCCGACGCCTTGGGCGTATGCCGGTGTGACGAACATCAAGAAACTCCTGGATGGTGAAATACCGCCGGGACGGCCCCGCGAAATTTGGGCGGAATATAGTCGGTAAAGTTGCCAATGCAACTGCGCGACCCGCCGAATCCGTTGCTTTTCCAGCCGTTTGGCGCGTGCTAGAGCGTCGCAGCCGGAAGCCAGTTGGAGCCGGCCGAAAAGATCGTGCTACAACAGAAGCTTGCAGTTGGTTCTTGGTGCGCAGCCGCGGATCCGTTTCACGTTCCGTGATTGCCAAGTTAAAAAGACCGGAAATGACCGATAGCCTAGATGCCCTGAACAAAAAGCTCGACCGCCTGATCGACGCGGTCTCCCGTCTCGCCCCGCCAGCGGTTCCCGAGACCGACCTCGGCGTGGCCGATTGCTTCGTCTGGCAGGCCGATCCGGGCTACCTGGAGCCGGTCCACAAGGTCAATCGCGTCGACATCGGCCTGATCCGCGGCGTCGACCGGGTCCGCGACATCCTGCTCGACAACACCGAGCGCTTCGCGTCCGGCTTCGCCGCCAACAATGTGCTGCTCTGGGGCGCGCGCGGCATGGGCAAGTCGTCGCTGGTCAAGGCCGTGCACGCCAAGGTCAACGCCTCGGACAAGCTTGACCGGCCGCTGAAGCTGATCGAGATCCATCGCGAGGACATCGATACCCTGCCCAAGCTGATGAGCCTGTTGAAGGCGGCGCCCTACCGCTTCATTCTGTTTTGCGACGACCTTTCCTTCGACCATGACGACACTTCCTACAAGTCGCTCAAGGCAGCGCTCGAAGGCGGCGTCGAGGGCCGGCCCGCCAATGTCATCTTCTACGCCACGTCGAACCGTCGGCACCTGCTGCCGCGCGATATGATCGACAATGAGCGCTCGACCGCCATCAACCCGTCGGAAGCGGTGGAGGAAAAAGTCTCACTCTCCGACCGCTTCGGCCTGTGGCTCGGCTTCCACAAATGTTCGCAGGACGAATATCTCGACATGATCGACGGCTATGTCCGTTACCATGCCCTCGCGATTGATCCCGAGACGTTGCGCGCGGAAGCCTTGGAATGGGCAACGACGCGCGGCAGCCGCTCCGGCCGCGTCGCCTGGCAGTTCACCCAGGATCTTGCCGGACGGCTCGGCAAGCCGCTGAAGGACTGATAGCCCATATCACCGGCTGCCCTGAAAAAGCCCGCTCCTGGCGGAGCGGGCTGAAGCCGGCGGGCCGGACTGGAGGTCAGGCGGCCCGCAATTTGTTCTTGTTCTATTCGAGATAGCCGCTCGGATCGACCGGGGCAGAGTTCTTGCGCACCTCGAAGTGCAGCTTCGGCGAGTCCGTGGTGCCGCTCATGCCGGACAGCGCGATCTCCTGGCCGCGCTTGACCTTCTGGCCGCGCTGCACCTCGATCGAGCTGGCGTGGCCGTAGACGGTGACCAGGCCGTTCTCGTGGCGCACCAGCACCGTGTTGCCGAACTCCTTGAGACCGTCGCCGGCATAGATGACGACACCGTTTTCGGCCGCCTTGATCGGCGTCCCTTCCGGCACCGCGATGTCGACCCCGTCCTTGCCGGAGCCGAAGCCGGAGATGACGCGGCCGCGCACCGGCCAGCGCATCTTGCCGATGCCGGTCGCATCCGGCGCCACTGCATCGTCGTCCTCGGCCTGCTGGATGACCTTGGCGTCCTTCTTCGGCGGCGTGTAGGAGGCGAGCGTCTCCGACGGTGTGGTCTTTGCCGGCGGCTGCGTGGTTGCCGTCGTCACCGGATCGACGGTCGGCTTGGTCGCGACAGGCTTCGCGGCAGCGACGGCAACGGTGCCGCCGGCCGGAACCTTGAGCGTCTGGCCGATCTTCAAGAGGCCGTCCTTCATGCCGTTGGCCTGCTTGAGCGCCGTGACGCCGACGCCGGTCTTGCGGGCGATCGAAGACAGGGAATCGCCCTGCTGAACGGTGTAGGTACCGCCGGCGCCGGCCGGCTTTGCCTCGGCCATCTGGGCGGGCGTGGCGCTCTTCGAACCGCTGGCCGCCGCCGATGCATCGACCTGCGCGGCGGATTTGCCGTCCTTGAGTTTTGGCTGCTGCGGCAGCACGGCAACCTTCTCCGGCGCGCCGGCGGGCTGCTTCGGTGGGTTGGCGGGCTTGGTGCTGTCGGCAACCTTCGGCCCGCCCTTGCTCGAATAGGCATAGGCCGGAATGACGATCTTCTGGCCGGTTCTGATGCCCTTGTTGGCATCGAGCCCGTTGACCTTGATGATCGCATCGGCCGGCACATGATATTGCCGGGCCAGACCGGAAATCGTCTCGCCTTCCCTCACCACGATCTCGGTCGCGTGTGGCGTCGCGCTTGCGTTGCGCACCGCGTCGGGCTCGGCGGTCTTGAACGGCTTGGCCGGCGCGACTGTGTTGGTGGCCGTCCTGTCGAGATGCGGCGCGGCAGGAGCCGGCGCGAGTGCCGGGGCCGAGGCGGTGCGTATCGGCTTGGCGGCGGCCGGCGCCGAGGGCGGCGGCAATTGCTGGGACGTCACCGGTTCGAGACTGGAGCGGCTCACCGACTGGGTGTGACTGCCGTCGACAGGCGCCGGCGCGACCGTATCGCCCGGATAGGGCTGGTCGACATTCTGCTTGTTGATGATGGCGCGTTGATTGTTGGTGGACGATGTGAAGACGTCGTCGACACCATTGAAGCGCATCGCCTGGGAGCTGCAGCCTGCCGCGGCACCGGCGATCATGAGGACGGCGCAGCCGCGCGCCAGATTGCGTCCGTTTGCCTTCAAACCATTGAATTGCATCGCACTAACCCGCACAGACCCGGTACAAACTGGTCATGATTAAAGCGCGTTAATGTTACTGGCCGGTTAACCCATTAGAATCCGCCGAAAATTTTCTTAAAACATTTTTCGACAGGCGCGACGAAGTCCGGACAGATCGTGCCGGCCGAGACGAGACGGACGTCTCGGGAACCGGCGAATCGCACGAAATGAGACCGGGCGAGCAGCGGCACCACCCTCACTCGACCACGCCTTCGCTTGGTTTGGCTTGCTGACCGCCCAAGTCGAGTACAGCGTCGACAACGCCCTCTTCTACGTCAAGGGAGGCGCGGCCGTGACTCACGACCGTTTCGATGTTCTCTTTTCACCCGACACGCCCGCCGGCGAGACAGACGATCAGACCCGCTGGGGCGGTGCCTTGGGTGCCGGTCTTGAATATGGCTTGCCCCGAATTGGTCACTCGCGATCGAATACGATCACCTGTTCATGCCCGACAAGACCACCACCTTCACGGTCGCTGGCGCGCCCGGGGGCCCCTTCAGCACCGAGCGCATCGATCAGGATGTCGATCTCGTTGGTTTGCACCTGAACTACCGCTGGGGTGGCTGACTACAATGATGGGTCGCAGGCGCGTTCGACGCGGTTAGCCGTCGATCGCAGGGCTGGCGCCCTAGATCACCGCGGCAACGCTGCGCAGGACCGGCTGCAGCCTGACCATGCCGATGTCCTCGCGTTCGAAACGGCTGCCGACCTTGGTGAGCTTGGCCAGCACCTGCTCGCCCTCCTCCGGGCCGATCGGCGCGATGACGACGCCACCGCTCGACAATTGATCAAGCAGGAAGCGCGGCAGGCTGTCGAAGGCCGCCCAGGCGATGATGCGGTCGAACGGCCCTTCGTTGGGCAGGCCGTTGGAGCCGTCGGCCTGGCGTACGATGACATTGCTGATGCCGAGCGCCTCGAAACGCTGCTTTGCCTGCTCAGTCAAGGTCTTGTAGCGGTCGACGCTGACGACGCGCGCGGCGAGCCTGGACATCACGGCTGCCGTATAGCCAGACCCGGTGCCGATCTCGAGCACGCGGTTGCCCGGCTCGATGGCCAAAGCCGCAACCACCGCCGCCTGCAGGTCTGCGCCCTCGATCGCCTCGCCGCATTCGATCGGCAGCATGCCTTCCGACCAGGCCATCGAATGGAACTGCGCGGATAGGAAGCCGCGCCGCGGAGTCGCCTCGAAAGCAGCGACCAGTGCCTTCGGCGCCGTGCCCCTGCCGCGCAGCCGCAGCAGGAAAGCGGCGAACCCTTCACGGTCGTCGATAGCCATGGTCATGACAGCGCCTTGGTCAGCTGGTCGCGGAGTTCATGGGCGGTCAGGTCGAGCTGCAGCGGCGTCACCGACACCAGCCGGTTGCGCAGCGCGTAAAGATCGGTGCCCTTCTTGCCTTCGACCGGCTCCCGGCCGAAGCGCAGCCAGTAGTAAGGCAGACCGCGACCGTCACGGCGCTCGTCGACCCAAAGGCTGTGCACGAGCTTGCCCTGCGCGGTGACGACCGTGCCCTCGATTTCGTCGGGTGCGCAGTTCGGGAAATTGACGTTGAGCAGCACGCCTTCCGGCAGCGGCGTTGCGATCAGCTTTTCGAGCAGCGCCGGCGCCAGCGCTTCGGTCGTCTCGTAAGGGACGACGCGGTCCTCGCCGAGATAGGAATAGGCCTGGCTGACCGCGATCGAACGGATACCGAGCAGCGCCCCCTCCATCGCGCCGGCGACCGTGCCGGAATAGGTAACGTCGTCGGCGATGTTGGCGCCGGAATTGACCCCCGAAAGGATGAGGTCAGGCGGCCCGGGGAGGATCTTCTTCGTAGCCATGATGACGCAGTCGGTCGGCGTGCCACGCACGGCGAAATGCTTCTCGCCAACCTTCCTCAGCCTGAGCGGCTCCGAGATCGACAGCGAATGCGCGTAGCCGGACTGGTCCTGCTCGGGCGCCACCACCCAGACGTCATCCGAGAGCGTTCGGGCGATGCGTTCGAGCGACGCAAGGCCTTCGGCGTGGATGCCGTCATCATTGGTCAGCAGGATGCGCATGAACTCATTTCGATTCGATCTTGGCGAGACCACCCATGTAAGGCCGCAGCACTTCAGGAATGGTTACGCTGCCGTCCTCATTCTGGTAGTTTTCGATGACGGCGATGAGAGCGCGGCCGACCGCGGTGCCGGAGCCGTTCAACGTGTGCACGAAGCGGTTGCCCTTGCCGTCCTTGTCCTTGTAGCGGGCATCCATGCGCCTCGCCTGGAAGTCGCCGCAGACCGAGCAGGACGAGATTTCGCGATAGGCGTTCTGGCCCGGCAGCCAGACCTCGATGTCGTAGGTCTTGCGTGCGCCAAAGCCCATGTCGCCGGTGCAGAGCGTCACCGTGCGGAACGGCAGGCCGAGCCGCTTCAGCACCTCCTCGGCGCATTGCGTCATGCGCTCATGCTCGGCGAGCGAGCTTTCCTGGTCGGTGATCGACACCAGCTCGACCTTGTAGAACTGGTGCTGGCGCAGCATGCCGCGCGTGTCGCGGCCGGCCGAGCCCGCTTCCGAGCGGAAGCACGGCGTCAGCGCCGTGTAGCGCAGCGGCAGCTTCTCATGCGGCGTGATCTCCTCGCGCACCAGGTTGGTGAGCGGCACTTCCGCGGTTGGGATCAGGCCCAGCCGTCCGTCGCCATGCGGCGTGAAGAACAGGTCCAGTTCGAATTTCGGCAGCTGGTTGGTGCCGAAGAGAACCTCGTCGCGCACCATCAGCGGCGGCTGGATCTCCTCATAGCCGTGCTCTGTCGTGTGCAGGTCGATCATGAACTGGCCGAGCGCGCGCTCCATGCGCGCCAGATGGCTCTTCAGCACCGTGAAGCGCGAGCCGGACAGCTTCGCCGCACGCTCGAAATCCATCATGCCGAGCGCTTCGCCGATCTCGAAATGCTCCTTCACCCAGTTCGGGCGGGTCGGCACATCGCCGACGACGCGCTTTACGACATTGTCGTGCTCGTCCTTGCCGACCGGCACGTCGTCGAGCGGCACGTTGGGCAGGACCGCAAGCGCGTCGTTCAGCGCCTGGTCGAGCTCGCGCTCGCGCGCCTCGCCGTTCTGGATGAACGCCTTGATCTCGCCGACCTCGGCCTTGAGCTTTTCAGCAAGCACGGCCTCGCCCGAGCGCATGGCATTGCCGATTTCCTTCGAAGCGGCATTGCGGCGCTCCTGCTTGACCTGCAATTCGCTGAGATGGGTGCGGCGCTCCTCGTCCCTGGCGATCAGATCCTCGACGGCGGACTGGGCGTCCTCAGCCGACCACGAGCGCTTCACCAGCGCTTCGATAAGGGCCTTCGGGTTGTCGCGAATCCATTTGATGTCAAGCATGGCTTTCCGTCCTCGGGTAAGGTTCGAGGGCGTAAACCGCATCCCTGATCGATGCAAGACAGCAGCAGCGGGCAGCCGTGTTTTTCAGGCCCGGGACCAGGTTTTAGCGCTAGGTTGACGGCGCGTCCGGCGTCTTTCCGGCGACAGCGCTGTCTGCCTCTTCCTGCCTGTCGCGCGCCAGACGGTCGCGCTCCCGGCTGCGCTCGATCAGGCGCGAAGTGAAGATCGCGACCTCGTAGAGCACGATGGTCGGAAGAGCGAGGCCGATCTGGCTCATCGGATCTGGCGGGGTCAACACCGCGGCGACGACGAAGGCAATGACGATCGCCCATTTGCGCTTCTCGGCCAGCGCTTGCGACGACAGAAGGCCGACGCGCGTCAGCAGGCTGGTCACCACCGGCAGCTGGAACACCAGGCCGAAGGAGAAGATCAGCGTCATGATCAGGCTGAGATATTCCGACACCTTCGGCAGCAAGGAGATCTGCACCTGGTCGTTGGTGCCGACCTGCTGCATGGCGAGGAAGAACCACATCACCATCGGGGTGAAGAAGAAATAGACCAGCGAGGCGCCCATCAGGAACAGGATGGGCGACGCAATCAGGAACGGCAGGAAGGCGCTGCGTTCGTTCTTGTAGAGACCCGGCGCGATGAATTTATAGATCTGCGTGGCGATCAGCGGGAAAGCGATGACCATGCCGCCGAACATGGCGAGCTTCACCTGGGTGAAGAAGAACTCCTGCGGCGCCGTGTAGATCAGCTCGACCTTGTGCGGGTCGAGCCCAGCCCATTGCGTCGCCCATTTGAACGGGACGACCAGAAGGTTGAACAGGCGCTTGGCGAAGAAGAAGCAGGCGAGGAAGGCGATGAAGAAGCCGCCCAGCGACCAGATCAGCCGCCGGCGCA
Source organism: Mesorhizobium sp. WSM3862 (assembly GCF_002294985.1). GTDB lineage: Bacteria > Pseudomonadota > Alphaproteobacteria > Rhizobiales > Rhizobiaceae > Mesorhizobium. Next base: position 621,595 of record NZ_NSGE01000001.1, read on the forward strand.
GCTCGACAAGGTGCTCGATCAGCGGCGCCGAGGATTTCTCGATCTCTTCCCTCTCCTTGTCCGAGACGCTCACTTGGCGGCTCCTGCCGTCTTCTTGGCATCGGCCGCCTTTTTCACGGCCGGCTTCTTCGCCGCGTGGTTGGCCTCAACCTTGGGTGCCGCCTTCTTAGCAGGCGCTGCGGCCTTTGCGGGCGCCGGCGCAGATTTTGCCGGGGCTTTAGGCGCCGGAGCCTTGGCCGATGCGGCTTTCGCCGCTGCACCGGCGGCTTTCGTCTTCGACGCGGCCACTTTTTTCGCCGGCTGGGCGGACCCGGCGGTCTCCGCAATGGGCGTGGTCACAGAGGCCTCAGTCAAGGCCGGGGAGATCGGCGCAGCTGGCGGGGACATCGGCACAGCCGGGGCGACGTCGGTTCCGTTGATGCCCGGGATTTCCGTCGCGCCGTTCTTCAGCGGCTCGGCAGGCTGCGGGGTCGTTGCATCCGAGGGCGCCTGATCGGAAGCCGGCTTGGGCTTCATCATCGTATCGACGCCGGCCCGCACGTCGGCCGCCGCCTGCTCGAACGGATTGAGCTGCTTGCGGATTTCGTTCATCGGGCTGAGCCCACGAAGGCTGTCGACCGAGTCCTTGACATCGTCAAGCTCGGCTTCCTTCAGGGCGTCGTTGAACTGCTTCTGGAAGTCGCCCGCCATGGCGCGCAATTTGGCCGCGGTGCGGCCAAACGTGCGCAGCATGTTGGGCAAATCCTTCGGCCCGACGACCACGATCATGACGACCGCGATCACCAGCAGCTCGCTCCAGCCGACTTCGAACATGGCAATCTATTCCAACGAGAGCCTGTCGCCCAAAAACACGAAAGGGTTCTGGGACAACGACATGCTCAAAGCAACAACCGGACTCAGCTCTTGCTGACCTTTTCCTTGCCCGGCGATACGGTCTCGTCGGCGCGGTGCTCGACGGTCCGCTTGTCGTCGGTATCGTCCTCAGCCATGCCCTTCTTGAAGCTCTTGATGCCCTTGGCCATGTCGCCCATCAGCTCCGGCAGCTTGCCGCGGCCGAACAGGAGCAGCACGATGACCAGAACGATCAGCCAGTGCCATATCGATAGTGAACCCATAACAATCTCTCTCGAATGTTTTCCCTCGGCGATGATCTATGCGTTTTCGCTCGGGGATTCAAACACAACCGCAATGAAGTTGGTAAAATGGCTAGCGGATGTCACGCACTTTCGGCGTGAGCGCCTTGCTACGAATCCGCGCAGCCCCTGCTAATAAACCATTCGTATCGGTTTCGCACTCACTCTTCGGTGACGCGCGGCGTGAGCAATCCGAGCTCCTCGAGGTCGATATCGGTCAGCGCATCCTCGTCCTCGGCCAGCGCGTCCGGATCGGCCGGCGGCACAGGCATCGAGAAATTGGACGGCATGCGCGTCGAGAGCAATCCGGCGCCCTTCAGCTCTTCCATGCCGGGCAGGTCGCGGATCTCCTCCAGCGCGAAGTGATCGAGGAAAGCGTCGGTCGTACCGTAGGTCACGGGACGGCCGGGCGTGCGGCGCCGGCCGCGCATCCTGACCCACTCCGTCTCCAGCAGCGTGTCCAGCGTGCCCTTCGAGGTCTCGACCCCCCTGATATCCTCGATCTCGGCGCGGGTGACCGGCTGATGATAGGCGATGATCGCCAGCACTTCGAGCGCCGCGCGCGAAAGCTTTCTCTGCTGGACCGAGTCCCGGCTCATCAGGAAAGCCAGGTCGCCGGCGGTGCGGAACGCCCAGGCGTCGCCGACCCGCACCAGGTTGACCCCGCGCTTGGCGTAGATTTCCTGCAGATCGGCCATTGCCGCCGCGATGTTGACGCCCTCGGGCAGGCGCGCCGCCAGTTGCCTTTCACTGACCGGCTCGGCACTGGCGAAGATGATCGCCTCGGCCATGCGGACTGCTTCCGACAATTGCAGCCGCTCGGCGGGGTTCTCGATAGAACCCTGCTCGGCCATCTCGGCTTCCGGTTCGACCTTGAACGGGATGACCGAAGCGTTGGCGCGTTCACTCATGATGCCACCTCGACTGCCTTGACCCCTTGTGCGCGGCCGCGCAGATAGATCGGCGCGAAGACCTGATCCTGCCGCACTTCCAGCTTGCCCTCGCGCACCATTTCGAGTGTCGCGGCGAACGAACTGGCGACTGCCGTGCGCCTTTCTTCCGGCGCCGCCAGATACTGGATCAGGAAGCTGTCGAGCGCCGTCCAGTCGCCAATCGTTCCGACCAGCCGTGCCAGCACGTCGCGTGCGTCCTTCAGCGACCATACGGCGCGTCTGGCGATCGTCACGTTGCTGATCGCCTGCCGCTGGCGCTGCTGCGCATAGGCGGTCAGCAGATCGTAGAGCGAGGCCGAATAGGCATTGCGCTTCTCGACGATCACCATTTCCGGCATGCCGCGCGCGAAGACGTCGCGGCCGAGCCGGTTGCGGTTGACCAGCCGCGCAGCGGCATCACGCATCGCCTCCAGCCGCTTCAGCCGGAATTGCAGCACCGCTGCCAGTTCCTCGCCGCTCTCGCCCTCTTCGCCCGGCTGTTTCGGGATCAACAGCTTCGACTTGAGGAAGGCAAGCCATGCCGCCATGACCAGATAGTCGGCCGCGAGCTCCAATCTCAGCGCCCTCACCTTCTCGATGAAGGCCAGATATTGCTCGGCGAGCGCCAGGATCGAGATGCGGGCGAGATCGACCTTCTGGTTGCGCGCCAGATGCAGCAGAAGATCGAGCGGGCCCTCGAAGCCGGCGACATCGACCACGAGCGACGGATCGCCGGTCAGACGTGACTCGTCGTTCTCGGCCCACAGACGGTCCATCGGTGCGGCCTTCGCGGCCTTGCTGTCCAATGTTTCCGCCACTTGCCTTGCTTTCCCTTCGGTTCAGGCCACCGCGTCGAAATAGGTGGCGAATTCCGCGCGTATGGTGCTTTCGTCCGCGACGTCGCGGTCCTTTATATAGGCCAGCGCCCGCTCCGCTCTCGCCAAGGACTTGCCTTCGAGCACCGTCGTACGCGACGCGATCCCCGACATTTCCTCGAAAACGCCGTTGCAGTGAAGGACGAGATCGCAGCCCGCCGCAAGGATCGCGGCCGCCTTTGTCGGGAAATCCCCAGAAAGTGCCTTCATCGAGGTGTCGTCGCTCATTAGGAGCCCGTCGAAGCCGATCTCGCCACGGATCACCTCGTTGACGACCTTGGCCGAGGTCGTCGCCGGATTGTCCGGGTCGATCGCGCTGTAGACGACATGCGCCGTCATCGCCATCGGCAGGTGGTTGAGCGCCTTGAACGGGGCGAAATCATGTTGCCGCAACTCGGCGAGGGGCGTGTCGACCGTCGGCAGCGCAAAATGCGTATCGGCAAAGGCGCGGCCGTGGCCGGGAATATGCTTCATGACCGGCAGGACGCCACCCGACATCAGGCCCTCGGCCGAAGCCCGGCCAAGCTCGATCACGGCATTGGGCTCCATGCCATAGGCGCGCGCGCCGATGACATCGCTGGCGCCCGCAATGGGGACGTCGAGCACCGGCAGGCAGTCGGCGGTGATGCCGTGGCGCAGCAGATCGAAGGCGTGAAGCCGCGCGAGCAGCCACGCGGCGCGGCGGCCGGCCTCGCGATCGTCGCGCCAAAGCGCGCCGAGCGCTCCGCCTGCAGGATAGTTCGGCGCCAGCGGCGGCCGCAGGCGCTGCACCCTGCCGCCCTCCTGGTCGATGAAGACCGGGGCATCCGGGCGTCCGACGCTCTCGCGCATCGAGGCGACCAGGTCGCGGATCTGCTCGGTCTCGCCGACATTGCGCGCGAACAGGATGAAGCCCCAAGGACGTTCGTCGCCGTAGAAGCGGATTTCATCTTCGGTGAGGGATTTCCCGGCACAGCCGAGGATCATGGATTTTGATTCGGTCATGAATCGAAGCTTAGAGCAATTCCAGGAACAATGTGTAACCGTTTTGTGCCCGGAATTGCGCAAAAACAAGGAGTTATGCGGTTCTGCGTTTCTGCCGGCGCTGAACCGCCCTAAGATTTGCGAAAGCAAAGGGACTGACCCTGACGCTGCCGCATGAATGCCGATAGCCGTCCACAACGAAAAAGCCGGCGCGGCCTCGCGGCGGCGCCGGCTCTGAACGGTGCTAGATGATCAGCGCGACACGAAGCAGGTGCCGCCGGCCGCCTTGTAGTTGGTGCACAGATTGATCGCGTCGTTGCGCGACTGGGCCGGAACCCGGACGCGGTAGAAAGTGCCCTTGCCGGCGATCTGCGCCTTGACGATGTTGGCTGTGCGTCCGGCAAGCACGCTGCCGTAACGGCGCTGCAGGTCCTGGTAGGTGGACTGGGCGCTTTCAACCGTCGGCTGCGAAGCGATCTGCATCGACCACGAGCCGCCGCCTGCCGCCGCCGGATCGATGGAGGCGACCTGGTCGGGCTTGACCTCGCCCACGATATCGACCGGCTGATCGGACGGACGCGGCGGCGCCACCGGCACCTTCGCCGGCGTGTTGGCGGACTGGACCCTGGCTTCGGTCTTCGGCGCGGCGGCGGGCTTCACCGCTGCGGCATCGCTCTGGTCATCACCGCCCTGGTCGGCAGCCTGATCGGTTGCCGGCGTGACGGCGCCTGTCGGCTGGGCATCGCCCTGCCCGGCGGAAGCGACGTGCTGCGGCGCCGGATCGATCGGTTCGGTCGCCGCGACCTGCGGCGCGGGAGCCGGGTCGTCTCGCGGAACCAGCGAGCCGTCAGGCTTCACCATCATGGTCTTCACCTTGCGCGGCGCCACGGCGACGACATCGTTGTTGGTCCCCTTGTCTGCCTCCTGCAGAACCTGGGCGATGCGGTCTTCCGATTTCGGCGCCGGAGCGGCCTGCTGTGGGGTTGCGGGGGCGGCGGCCTGGGCGTCAGCCGGCGCTGGCGCTGCTGCGTCCGGTGCCGGCGCTGCGGCCTCCGGAGCCGGCGCGGCTTCGGCCGGTGCCGGCGCGGCTGCGGCCGGAGCTGCTGTGTCCGGAACCGGCGCTGCCGCGGCCGCATTGCCGGCTGAGTTGGTGCCAGGCGCGGCGTCGGTGTCGTCAGGCGAAAGGTCGACGATCCGGCTCTGCGGGGGTTCCTTCGACGCCACGTCGATAGGTTCCTCGGTGTTGGTCACCAGTTTCTGCTGCGCCGGTTCGGCGGGCTTGGCCGCCCCACCCTTGGCCACGGCGTCATAGACCTTGTTGTCTTGGTTCGGCACCACAGTGCCACCCGGATTTTGCGGCTTGACCTTGATCGGCGAATTGTCCGCCTTCACGATCACGGGCGCTTCGCTGCCGCCCTTGCCGCCAAAGGAGAAGGCGAGAGCGCCGAGACCGCCCGCGACCACAACGGCGCCGACGAGCGCGGCAAGCATCATGCCACGGCTTCGCGGCTTCGCGGCTTCGCGCTCGGCAAAGCCGGGCACAGTCATCGCCTCGTCGAGCTTAGGATCGTAGTCAAGTTCGTCGACGGCGAAGTCGTCCGCCTGCGAGACCGGCCGGCTGCCGGGCAAATCGTCTGCATCGAGTTGGCTTGCAGCTGCGGAATGGGACAGGGTCGCCGGTGCAGCGGCCGTCTCGGCGCGCAACTCGCGGCGGTCGTAGCCGGTCTTGAATCCGGCATTGAGGGAGTCGTCCTCATAGCCCCGGCTCTGCACAGGCGCCTGAGCGATCTCGGTTGCGTTCATCTCGCTAAGCAGGCCGGCAAACTCGGCATCGAGATCGTCATAGGCAGGCGCCGCAGGCTGATCCTCCTCGAAGCTGAGCTCCGGAATGTCGAGGTCGTCGGCCAACGCCACCACGCGCTCCGGCACGTCGACCGTCTCGACATCGGGCATTTCCTCCTGCTGGCGAGACTGCGGCGCCGCGGCTGGCTTGGCGTAAGCGGAATAGTCCCTCGCCGGCTCCTCACGATAGGCAGGCGCCGACATCTGCGGCGCCGGGGCCGGCGTGGCGTAATCGGCATAGTCCTTCGCCGGCTCCGCACGATAGGCAGGCGTCGGCATCTGCGGCGCCGGCTTGGCGTATGCGGAATAATCCTTCACCGGTTCGTAGGCAGGGGCCGCGGTTTGCGGCGCCGTAGCCGCAGGCTGCGTGGCATAAGAGGCGTGCACCGGCGCTGCGACCGGGGTCACGCGGCTCCACGACTTTGGCGGTTCGGCAGGCGCGACCGGCGCGTCCATCTCGATGCCCTTGGCGAAGGCGGCGTCGAAAGCCTCGTCATCGAAATCTATGCTGGGTTCGGCATCCTGTTCGGAAGCCGCGCCTTCGAAGCCCTGCCGGTCGAGTTCGCCGGCGAGCAGCCTATCGAGATCGGCATCGGCGGACTGGGCGGTCTGCGTGCCGTAGGCGGGCTCGTTGCGTGCGTCGAGGTCCCAATCGAGCTCATCGGCCACGCCAGCCTTCTGGTCGGTGTCGCCAGCCGGCTGAACGACCGACCGCGGTTCCGATGCGGCGGCCGGAACAGGAGCAACCGGGACCGGCGCAACCGGAATCGGCCGCGCCGTCATGGCGCCAAGCAGCGCATTGAGTTCGTCTTCCAGGCTGCGCTCGCCTGCGGCCGGCTTAGCCGGCTCGACTGCCGCAACCGGCGGAACCGGTGCCGATACAGAAGGAGCAGGCTCCGCGATTGACGGCTCCGCCGCGGCGACGGGCTCGGCAGCCGGCGCTTCCGGTTCCCCGAACGGCACGTTGTCGAAATTGAGTTCGAAATCGTCTCCGAAGACCTCTTCAGCCGCAGCCTCGTGACCGGCGACCGGTTCAGGATCGACAGCCGGGCCTTCCGGCTCCTCGGCAAGCGCGTCACGGAAGCTGAGCTCGAAATCGTCTTCGAAGACCTGATCGGCTACAGCTCCGTGATCGGGTTGGGGATCGAAGGCGGGCTCGGGATCGGCGGCGAAATGCTCGGCCTCGACAGGCGCCTCGAGGGCCGGCGATGGCTCGTCATCGACCGACAGTTCCTGCTCCAGGATCAGGTGCTGCGGCTGATCGATATCCATGGCGATATCAGCCGTCACCTGCTCAAATTGGGCCTGATCAGATTGGGCATGATCGAAATGGGCCTGATCAAATGCGGCCTGATCGGACCGGCTCTCGTAATCTTCGGCGGCGATCGGCTGGTCGACAGCGGCGTGAGCCTCGATCGGCTGCACGTCGGCGCCTTCGGGCTGCTCGATATCACGGTCATCGAAGGCCAACTCGTCCTCGAGCGACATCTGGACCGCAGTGTCGAAATCGGCGTCGAACGCCGTCTCGTCCGCAGGCGCAAGGACAGCAGGCTCGACAGCCGCAGGCTCGGCGGCCGCGGCGGCGCTCTCGTCCGTGTCAGGCTGGTCGTCGATCCAGAAGCCCTCATCCAGGGAGGCCGCCATTTCCTGGTCGACGGAAAGGTCGTCCTGCACGGGCGAGACTTCCAACGAACGCGCGACCGCCCTGTCGAAATCATCGTCGAATGCCGTGTCCGCGGCCGGCTCCAGCGCAGGGGGCGTGGCAACAGCGGGCGTGGCAAAATGGGCGTGATCCGCCGCATCGTCAAAGACGAAATCCCGTTCAAGAGAAGCGGCGAGCTCGTCGTCGCTGAGAGTGGCAGCCCAGTAAGCCGGCGCAGCCTGGGCAGCCTGCTGCGCCACCGGCTCGCTTTCCTCGGCAATGTTGAAGTCGCCCATCAGCTCCTTTTCGAGGTCGATGTCGAAGTTGGCCCCGTCGGCAGCCTGGTTCGCGGGCGCAGCCTTTGCGGCCGCCGGCGACTGCGGCCTGACCGGCTGACGCGGATCGAAACCCATGATGCGGGTCAGTTCGGCGAACGGATCGTCGTCGGCGATGTGATTGCTTGCGGCTACTTTCAGCTGGGTTCTGTCTGCCATTATTGTTCCCGAACTCGCACACAGTCGGACGCCATGGACGTCGCGCAGGGTTGGCCCTTACCAGCGCAATGTGGGCAAAAGGTGACAGGCTTTTTAGTCAAACCTAACGCATTTCGGTAGGCGCATCAGCTCCTATCAGCGTCAGGCCGGAGGTCAAAACATCCGAAACAGCCTGCACCAGCCCCAGTCTGGCATACGTCAATTGTGGGTCGTTAACCTTAACAAAACGTAAGTCTGGATTGTCGGTGCCCCGGTTCCAGTGTGCGTGAAAGCTCGACGCCAGATCGTAGAGGTAGAATGCCAGCCGGTGCGGCTCCAGCGCAAGCGCCGCGGATTCGATTAGCCGTGGATATTCAGCGAGTTTCCGGATCAGGCCGATTTCGCCCTCGTCCGTCAGCGACGCAACCGAGGCCACAAGCCGGTCGCGGTCGAAATTCGCTTCGCCCAGTTGCTCGCTCGCCTGCCGGAACACCGAGTGGCAGCGCGCCGAAGCGTATTGCACGTAGAACACCGGATTGTCCTTGGACTGCTCGGTGACCTTGGCGAAGTCGAAATCGAGCGGCGCATCATTCTTGCGGTAGAGCATCATGAAGCGGATCGGGTCGCGGCCGACCTCCTCCACCACGTCGCGCAGCGTGACGAAATCCCCTGACCGCTTCGACATGCGGACCGGCTCGCCGTCGCGGAACAGCTTCACCAGTTGGCAGAGCAGGACCGTGAGCTTGACCGTGTCGCCGGCGACCGCGCGCGCCAGCGCTTCGAGCCGCTTGACGTAACCGCCATGGTCGGCGCCGAGCACATAGATGAGATCGACGAAGCCGCGCTCGACCTTGTCCTTGAGATAGGCGACGTCGGCGGCGAAATAGGTGAAAGAGCCATCCGACTTCACCAGCGCCCGGTCCATGTCGTCGCCGACCGCGGTCGAGCGGAACAGCGTCTGCTCGCGGTCTTCCCAGTCGTCCGGCTTCTCGCCCTTCGGCGGCGGCAGCTTGCCCTTGTAGATATGGCCCTTCAGCGTCAGGTCGGCGATTGCCGCGCGGATCTTCTTGGCATTGTCGGCATGCAGCGTGCGTTCGGAGAAGAACACGTCATGATGCACGTTGAGCAGCGCCAGATCCTCGCGGATCATCGCCATCATCGCGTCGACCGTGCGATCCTTGACGATCGCCAGCGCCTCGTGTTCCGGCATCTCCAGCAGGCCGAGGCCGAACTGTTCGGCCAGCGCCTGGCCGACGGGTATCAGATAGTCGCCTGGATAAAGGCCTGGCGGAATCTCGCCGACGGCTTCGCCGAGCGCCTCGCGATAGCGCAGCATGGCCGAGCGTCCAAGCACGTCGATCTGCGAGCCGGCATCGTTGATGACATATTCCTTGGTCACGTCGTAGCCGGCGAAGGCCATCAGGTTGGCTAAAGTGTCGCCGACGACGGCGCCCCGGCAATGGCCGACATGCATCGGGCCGGTCGGATTGGCCGAGACATACTCGACGTTGGCCTTGCGGCCGCCGCCTATCTTGGAGCGGCCATAGTTGCGGCCCTCGCCGAGCAGCACTGCCAAATGCGCCTGCCAGAAGCCGTCCTTCAGCCGGAGATTGACGAAGCCCGGGCCGGCAACATCGGCGGAAGCGATGTCGGCATCGCTGCGCAGTGCTTCGGTCAGCTTCTCGGCCAACGCGCGCGGGTTCTGGCCGGTGGGCTTTGCCAGCACCATCGCCGCATTGGTGGCAAGGTCGCCATGACTGGCGTCGCGCGGCGGCTCGACCGCGATGCGCGACAGATCCAGCGCTCCGCCATCCTTGTCCTTCAGGTCAAGGGCTTCGACGGCTCTTACGATCCGCGCGTTGAAATCGGCGAAGACATTCATCGGGTATGCTCTGGGCTTTAAGAGGGACCGGCTGCTTGGCCGACAAAATCGTGGCTCGCCCTAGCCCAAATCCGGCGTATGGTCAAACAATCGCCTGTGCTCCTTGAGCGCATAGGTATCGGTCATTCCGGCCAGGAAATCGGCGACGCTGCGCGCCTTGATGCGATCCTGCGCCCTGTCGAGCCCTTCGCGCCAGCCGTCCGGCATGGCGCGCGGGTCGGCGAAATAGACATCGAACAGGTCGCGGACGATCTGCTCGGCATCGGCCCGCACGCGCATCACTTCGGCATGCCGGTAGAGATGCTTGTAGAGAAAGGCCTTCAGCTCCTTTTCGGCTGCCGCCATCTTGGCCGAGAAGGCGACCATCGTCTCACCCGCGGCCCTCACCGCATCGGCGCTGTCCGGCTTGAGGCGCTCGATATTGGCGGTAGCGGCAGCAATGACATCCTCCACCATCAGCGTGATCTGCCGCCGCATCAGCTCGTGGCCGGTGCGAACGTTGTCGAGTTGCGGGTAGCGGGCGCGCACGCCACTCAGGATCGAGCCCGGCAGGCCGACGTCTTCCAGCATGTCCAGCGTCAGCAGGCCGGCACGCAGGCCGTCGTCGATGTCATGCGTGTTGTAGGCGATATCGTCGGCGATCGCGGCACACTGCGCCTCGATTCCGGCGAAGCGGTCGAGCTCGAGGTCGTGCAGTGCGGAATAGTCGCGGATCGCCTGCGGCACGGGGCCCTTGCCCTTCCCGCTTGCATTGGTAAGCGGCCCGTTATGTTTTACCAGCCCTTCCAGCGTCTCCCAGCTGAGGTTCAACCCGTCGAACTCGGCGTAACGCCGCTCGAGCCGGGTGACGACGCGCAGCGACTGCGCGTTGTGGTCGAAGCCGCCCCAGCCGGCCATCTTTTCGTTCAGCGCCTCCTCGCCGGTATGGCCGAAAGGCGTGTGACCGAAATCGTGCACCAAGGCCACTGCCTCCGCCAGATCCTCGTCACCGCGCAACGCGCGCGCCAGGGCGCGGGCAATCTGCGCCACCTCGATCGAATGCGTCAGCCTTGTGCGGTAGTGATCGCCCTCATGCGCAACGAACACCTGCGTCTTGTGCTTCAGCCGGCGGAAGGCGGTGGAATGGATGATGCGGTCGCGGTCACGCTGGAATGGCGTCCGGGTCGGGCTTTCCGGCTCATCGAACAGGCGGCCGCGCGAGCGCGCCGGATCGCTCGCGTAAACGGCGCGCGGCCGGTAGCCGAAACCGATATCGCCGAGAGCACCCTTGCCCATTCGCCCACCAGTTGACTTGCCCCCCTCAGCTTCATACCTATCATGGGAAACCGAAAGCAAGGTGACGCCGATGGGCGCGGATGCCAAGACTGCCATGAAGGTCGAAATGACCGAAGCGGCCGCGAAGCGGATCGCCAGGATTCTGGCCGGCGAGCCGGGCAAGAATGCCTTGCGCGTTTCCGTCGAAGGCGGCGGCTGCTCCGGCTTCTCCTACAAGTTCGATCTCGTCGACAGTCGCAACGACGACGACGTAGCCATCGAGAAGGATGGCGCCACGATCCTCATCGACGACCTCTCGCTGGTCTATATGGGCGGCTCGGTGATCGATTTCGTCGATGACCTTATGGGTCAGTCTTTCCAGATCCGAAACCCGAACGCCGTCGCCTCCTGCGGCTGCGGCACCAGCTTCTCCGTCTAGCGGGCCGCCATGCCCACGGTCGGCGCGGTCCGTCAGGTCGCGCTGTCGGCCGGGCGCGATCTCGATAGAACGCTGGCTTTCTGGCACGATGTGCTCGGCATGAGCGTGCATGCGCGCTACGATCCGCCGGGCATCGCCTTCATCATCGCGGGCGGCGTGCGGCTGTTCTTTGGCGACGGCGTGCCCCCCGGCACCGTCTATCTCGATATTGCCGGCCTCGAGGCCTTCCATGCTGAGGCGAAAGCCGCCGGTGTTCCTTTCACCGCGTCGCCGGCGCTGGTCCATCGCGACACCGAGGGCCGGTTCGGTCCGGCGGGGGAAAGCGAATGGATGGCCTTTCTAAAGGATCCGGCAGGCAATACGATCGGCCTCGTCGAGCGCCTTGCGCCGGAAGAACATTGAGGTCCGCATGAAGATCGTCACCTGGAACATCAACGGCGTTCGCGCCCGCATCGGCAACCTCACCCACTGGCTGACCGAGAGCGCGCCGGACATCGTGTGCCTGCAGGAGATCAAGACGGTCGACGACCAGTTCCCGCGCGCCGAGATCGAGGCGCTGGGCTATAATGTCGAGACCAACGGGCAGAAGAGCTTCAACGGCGTCGCTCTCCTGTCGAAGCTGCCCTTCGACGAGGTCAATCGCGGTTTGCCTGGCGACGATGCCGACGACCACGCGCGCTTCATCGAAGGCGTCTTCTCGACCGATAAGGGCGCGCTGCGGGTCGCCTCCCTCTATCTGCCAAACGGCAACCCAGTCGAGGACGAGCGGAAGTTTTCCTACAAGCTGTCATGGATGGCGAGGCTAGAGTGCTGGGCGGAAGAGCGGCTGAGGCTCGAGGAAGCGCTGGTGCTGGCCGGGGACTACAACGTCATCCCCGAGCCCGCCGACGCCAGGTTCCCCGAAAACTGGCGTAGTGACGCGCTATTCCAGCCTCGGACGCGGCAGGCCTTCCGGCGCCTGAAGAATCTCGGGTTCACGGAAGCCGTGCGCGCCGTGACCGATTCGCCCGATGTCTATACTTTCTGGGACTATCAGGCCGGGGCCTGGCAGAAGAACAACGGCATCCGCATCGACCATCTATTGCTGTCTCCCGAAGCCGCCAACCGCTTCTCGTCGGCCTCGGTGGAAAAGCACGTCCGCGCCTGGGAAAAACCTTCCGACCACGTGCCGGTGGCCATCGATCTGCGCTTGCAGTGAAGGCGCTGCTTGCGGGCTCTTGCCGAACCCTGATGTCGCCACAAATCGCGCGTCTGATGCGGGATTGTTGCGGGGGTTCGATGGCGATCCGATTTGTTCTTTGCTCGGTCGGCCTTGCGCTGGCGTTTGCCGCGCCGGCGCTCGCGGCGCCGGAGTGTCTTGCCAACGGCAAATCGTTCAAGATCGGTGAGACGGCCTGCCTGACGATTGCCGGCGAAAGTCACCTCGCCCGCTGCGACATGGTTCTCAACAACACGTCCTGGACGAAGGTCCAGGACGACTGCCCCGGCGAGAATCAGGCGCCGAAACTGCACCCGACCTCGATCACGGCGCCGACGGAACCTACCGAAAATTGAAGCCGAAGCTGCGGCCTACTGGTCGCCGTTGTTGCCCTTGGTCAGGATGTCGTCGGCGAGCGAAATCGCCGTGCGACGGTCGGCTTCGCCAGCCGCGGCGAAGGCCTCTTCCTGCATGCTGCGGATCCAGGGCTGATCCGCCGGCGGGGCACGCTCCAAGGCAGCCGTCATCATCGCCAGGCCGCGCACGATCTTGCCGCTCTGGAACAACAGATTGCCGAGCGTCGCCTGCGCGCCGGCATGGCCTTTTTCGGCCGCGAGTTGCAGCCAGCGCCCGGCCTGCTTGACGCTGGCCTTCACGCCGCCCTCGCCTTTGAGGAACATCTGACCGATCTCGAACTGCGCGTTCGGGTTGCGGTAGTTGGCGGCGGCGCGCATGTAGTATTCCTGCGCCGCAACCTCGTTCTCCTCGACCGGGCTGCCGGGGATACCTTTGCGCAGATAGTCGCCGAGCGCTACAAGCGCATCGGAGACATAGCTTTCCTCGGGCGAGCCGGGCTCGACATCCTGATCGACGATCTCGGAGAAGAACTTGAAGGCCGCATAGTCGTCGCGGGCCACGCCGTCGCCCTGCGCATACATGCGCGCAAGCTTCCAGGTGGCGCCGATCTGGCCGTTCTCGGCGGCATATTTATAGGCCTCGACCGCTTGGTCCTTGTGGCCGTTCTTGTAGGCGGAGAAGCCGAACTGGAACACCGCCCACGGGCTCGACTGCGGCTTGACCCCGGTCTTGTCGTCGAACACCTTGTCGTCGAAGGCCATGACCTGCCCGACGGCGCCCAGGGTCGCCACCGCGACCAGTGCCGGCAAGACAAATGACCTCAACACCTCAAATGTCCGCATAGCAGTGTATTTCTTTTGCGCCGCCCGGATGGGTGACCGCGCCGTCGCGGGCCGACCCTACGGTCTGCGCATATTTCCAGATCGCGCCGGACTGATAGTCGGTCTTGCGCGCCTTCCATTTCTTGGCCCGGGCCGCCAGTTCGGCATCCGACAGCGCCACCTCGATCGTGCCATTAACGGCATCGATAGAGATCACGTCGCCATTCTTGATGAGCCCGATCGGCCCGCCGACCGCCGCCTCCGGCCCGACATGGCCGATGCAGAAACCACGTGTAGCACCGGAAAAACGCCCGTCGGTGATCAGCGCCACTTTGCCGCCCATGCCCTGGCCGTAGAGCGCTGCCGTCGTCGACAGCATCTCCCGCATGCCCGGACCGCCGCGCGGCCCCTCGTAGCGGATGACGAGAACCTCGCCCTCCCGGTAATTGCGCTGCGTGACCGCTTCGAAGCACTCCTCTTCCGAATCGAAGCAGCGCGCCGGGCCTGAGAATTTCAGCTCCGACATGCCGGCGATCTTCACGATCGCGCCTTCGGGGGCGAGGTTGCCCTTCAAGCCCACAACGCCGCCTGTCTTGGTGATTGGCCGATTGGCGGGACGCACAACATCCTGGCTCTCATTCCAGGCAACGTGCTCCATGTTTTCGGCCAAAGTGCGGCCAGTGACCGTCATGCAGTCGCCATGCAGATAGCCGTGGTCGAGCAGCGTCTTCATCAAGAGCGGAATGCCGCCGGCCTCGAACATGTCCTTGGCGACATATTTGCCGCCGGGCTTGAGGTCGGCGATATAGGGCGTCTTTTCGAAGATCGCCGCCACGTCGAAGAGGTCGAACTTGATACCCGCCTCATGCGCGATCGCCGGCAGATGCAGTGCCGCGTTGGTCGAGCCGCCGGTGGCCGACACGACCGTCGCGGCATTCTCCAAAGCCTTGCGGGTAACGATGTCGCGCGGCCGGATGTTTTTCGCGATCAGCTCCATGACCTTTTCGCCGGAGGCGAAATTGAACCGGTCGCGCATTTCGTAGGGCGCAGGCGCGCCGCAGGAATAGGGCAAGGCCAGCCCGATCGCCTCGGCGACCGTCGCCATCGTGTTGGCGGTGAACTGGGCGCCGCACGACCCTGCCGACGGACAGGCGGCCTGCTCGATCTCGAGCAGCTCGGCATCGGAGATCGTGCCGACCGAATGCTGCCCGACCGCCTCGAACACATCCTGCACGGTGATCTGCCTTCCGCGGTAGCTGCCGGGCAGGATCGAACCACCATAAATGAAGATCGACGGCACGTTGAGCCGCACCATCGCCATCATCATGCCGGGCAGCGACTTGTCGCAGCCGGCAAGCCCGACCAGCGCGTCATAGCAATGGCCACGCATGGTGAGCTCGACTGAATCGGCGATCACCTCGCGCGACACCAGGGACGACTTCATGCCCTGGTGGCCCATGGCGATACCGTCCGTGACGGTGATGGTGCAGAATTCGCGCGGCGTGCCATTGGCGGCCGCGACGCCCTTCTTCACCACCTGCGCCTGGCGCATCAGCGAGATGTTGCAGGGTGCGGCCTCGTTCCAGCAGCTGGCGACGCCGACGAGCGGCTGCGCGATCTCGGCCGCCGACAATCCCATGGCGTAGAGGTATGAACGATGCGGCGCGCGCGCCGGACCTTCGGTCACGTAGCGGCTGGGCAGCTTGGCCTTGGAGATTGCCTTGGCGTCCATCGTCGTCCTTGCCGCACACCCCGCGGCCGGTCCCATCGCCGGGCCAACCTGGCACGCGTCCCGAGACCTACTCGAGTTGCTCCGGGTTTATGGCGGGAAATGGGCAGTTCCCTCGGCGACGCTCTTAGCGCGGGGCTTGTTCATAAACTGTTGCTGAAACGTCACACTCGCTCGGTCGTGAGGCGAATCTGCAGTTCGAGTCAGCGGTCAGGGCCGCCGCAATAAAAAAGGCCGGGCAATGCCGGCCTTTTCGTTCAAATTAAAGGAGTTACCACTTGACCTTAACCGATCCCGAAATCGCCGAAACGAGGTCGTTGCCAAAGTCGGCGGTGTAATCGGTCCCGTAGGTCACGCCGTCGGAGCCGACGACCGAATGGATGTGCCCGCTCGTCAAGACGCCAAGCGCACCGCCCAGACGAAGCTCGACGTTCTTGGTCGGCGTGTAAGCGACGCCGGCGTTAACTGTCCATGTGTCGGTCTGAGTGCTGAGCCCGGTCGTCGTTCCGCGGTCCCAAGCGATACCGGCCGCACCACTCCACTGCTCGTTGAATTTGTGGCCGATGCCGGCTGCGACTGTCCACCCGTCACGGTAGAGCAAATCAAGCGAGGTTGCACGCGCAGGACTCGTTGTCGTACAGGCGAGCACGCCCTGGGTCGATGTCGGGCAGAACGGAATGCTTTGCAGGACGCTCCAATTGACCCATTTGATGGATCCAAAGGCAAGCCAGCCCGGTGCTATACCTGATTGGAGCTTCAATTCCACGGACTCGGGCACCTCGGAGGAGCCGTATACGTCGGTCACGCTACCCAGAAGCGGATTTGCGGGATTGATAAATCCGGGAACCTGGGTCAGATCAAGCGTCCCGCTCAAGTTGTCAAGCTTGACTGCCGAGTTATAAACTAAACTGGCGCGCAGAGCGATTTCCGGAATCTCGTAGGCAACGCCGGCCCGCCATCCCCATCCGTCGCCCTCCAGATCAAGACGACCTATGCCTGTGCCAAACATTGCAGGAATAGGCGCCACCAATTGTTCTTTGAAGCCAGAAACATCCTCGTGAAAGACGCCCCCAATAAGACGAAACTGACCTTTGCCTACGTCCATCTTGTACGAGCAGGTTGCGCCGAACGCCTCGCTCTCGACCTTTGTCTCGACGTTGCTTTGCGCGCCGGCCCAATTGGCACCAGGGTTGCTGAATGCACCGATTGGCTGAGAGTAGTCGCCAAGGCAATCGACTGGTCCCATCCCAATCTTGATTCCCACGCTCGGCACCCAATAGCTTTCGGTATCACGGGCAGTGCTTGATCTTCCTAGCGCGGTGAGGTCGCCGTCAGATGGATCGGCGTCCCTTGCATTCTTGAGGTCTCGTTGCGGCATCACGTAGGTACCCGTGACTTCCCCCGTGATCTGCGCTGGATCGAAAAGCAGGTCGATGTCGTACCAACCGCGCTCCAAGCCACCGGCATGCGCCGGGTGCATCGCCGATCCGATCAAAGCCAGCGAAAAGCACCCTGCCCCCAGCAGTGCTTTGAGCCGCAAAACGTTCATGGAAATCCCTCCCCGAAACACGAAGTGGGGCAAGCTAGAACCAATTCAGGTTAACGGCGCAACAACGAATTCGTGAGCTGTACATGTACACCTTGACAGCTCGTATTTTCGCCATGGTCATCGACCGCCCATTGAGCCTTAAAAGCGGCCCACTCGGCATCGGACTGAGAGAAAAAATTGCAAAAACGGTCCGAAACAGCTCAAAAACGGGCCATTTTGATCGGACTGGGCCCCATTGTTACATTACGGCAACAATGGGGCCAAAACTTTCCGTTTACGTCAAAATTAACCCAACGGCAGGCCCGTATCTGAGTGTAGTGACGCTTCGTAAAGCGCCCTCCAGTGAAGCCGAATCTTGCCGGTCACCCGGCGTCTCGGACCCTGGTCAGGGCGACTGAAAGCTTCTCTTGAGCCTCGCGATATTCGGCGAGCTTTTCGCGCTCTGCCTCGACCACCTCCTGCGGCGCGTTGGCGACGAACTTCTCGTTGGAAAGTTTCTTGTGCAGGCGGGCGATCTCCTCGGTTACCTTGGCCAGTTCCTTCTGCAGCCGCGTTGCTTCGGCCTGAAGGTCGATCAGGCTGCCGAGCGGCAGACAGACGGTCGCCTCGTTCAGAACGATCTGGGCCGAGCCTTTCGGCGGCGCATCCACCAGCGCGATGTCGCCGACGCGCGCCAGCCGCTTGATGGCCTGGGCGTGGCGCTCCAGCCTTTCCTGCGTAAGGGCACTGGCGCCGATCACCGTCAGCGGCGCGATCGCCGCCGGCGGAACGTTCATTTCCGAGCGCACCGAGCGAATACCGGAGACGAGCTCGACCAGCCAGTTGATGTCGGCGGCAGCCTCGTCATCCTCGAAATCGGGCGCGGGCCAGGCGGCGTGGCAAAGCAGGGAGGTGCGTACCTTCCCCTCGCCCGCGGTCTGCGCCCACAGCTCCTCGGTCATGAACGGCATCATCGGGTGCAGCAGCTTGTAGATCTCGTCCAGCACGAAGGCGACACAGGCCCGGCTCTCCGCTTTGGCCGCCTCGTCCGTGCCCATGAACACCGGCTTCAGCAGTTCGAGATACCAGTCGCAGAACAAGTTCCAGACGAAGCGATAGGCGGCGCCGGCCGCCTCATTGAAGCGGTAGGTGGTGATGCCCTCGGTGATCGCCCGCGCCGCCCGCGTCAGCTCGGTCAGGATCCAGCGGTTGACCGCGAGCTTGGCGTTCTGCAGCCAGAAATCGTCGTTCCTGGCGACCCCGTTCATTTCGGCGAAGCGCGTGGCGTTCCAGAGCTTGGTCCCGAAATTGCGGTATCCGGCGATACGCGCCGGGTCGAGCTTCACGTCACGCCCCTGCGCCGCCATCACGGTCAAGGTGAAGCGCAGCGCGTCGGCGCCATACTCGTCGATCAGGTCGAGCGGGTCGATGACGTTGCCTTTCGACTTCGACATCTTCTGCCCGTTCTTGTCGCGCACCAGCGCATGAACATAGACCGTGTGGAACGGCTCCTCGTTCATGAAATGCAGGCCCATCATCATCATCCGGGCCACCCAGAAGAAGATGATGTCGAAGCCGGTCACCAGCACGTCGGTCTGGTAGTAGGTCTTCAGCTCCGGCGTCTGGTCAGGCCAGCCGAGCGTCGAGAACGGCCACAGCGCCGAGGAGAACCAGGTGTCGAGAACGTCCTCGTCGCGCGTCAGGATCTCGCCCGGCTTGAAATTCTCAAGCTTGTCCTCGACCCAGGCCTTCCACGGGCCTTCCAGTGCCAAATAATATTCGACCGCCGCAGCCAGCGCCTCCTCTTCGGTCTTCTCGACGAAGACGCGTCCGTCCGGCCCGTACCAGGCCGGAATCTGGTGCCCCCACCACAGCTGCCGCGAGATGCACCAGGGCTGGATGTTCTCCATCCAGTCGTAATAGGTCTTCTCCCAGTTCCTCGGCACGAAGTTCGTGCGGCCCTCGCGCACAGAGGCAATGGCCGGCTTGGCGAGCTCCGCCGCGTTGACGTACCACTGGTCGGTGAGGAACGGCTCGATCGGCACGCCGCCGCGATCGCCATGCGGCACGGTGTGGCGATGCGGCTCGACCTTTTCCAGGAAGCCGCCCGCTTCCATCAGCTCGACGATCTTCTTGCGCGCCACGAAGCGATCCAGCCCGTCGAGTTCATCCCAGACGGACTGGCGCTGCGGCGTCACTTCAAGACCGGCAAGGAACTCCTCGTTATCCTTGAGCTTGATGTAGGCTTCGACGGTCAGGATGTTGATCGCCGGCAGCTTGTGGCGCTTGCCGACCTCAAAGTCGTTGAAGTCATGCGCCGGGGTGATCTTGACCGCGCCGGAACCCTTTTCCGGATCCGAATACTCATCCGCCACAACGGGTATCCTGCGGCCGACGATCGGCAGGATGACGTGCTTGCCGACCAGGTCGCGAAACCGCTCGTCGTCGGGGTGCACCGCCACCGCCGTGTCGCCCAGCATGGTTTCCGGGCGTGTCGTGGCGACGGTGATGAACGTCTGCGGATTCTCGGGATCGAACGCCAGGCCTTCGACCGGGTAGCGGAAATGCCAGAGACTGCCGTTGACCTCATGCTGCTCGACCTCGAGGTCGGAAATAGCCGTCAACAGCTTCGGATCCCAGTTCACAAGGCGCTTGTCCTTGTAGATCAGCCCCTGCTGGTAGAGGGTGACAAACACCTCCAGCACCGCCTTGGACAGACCCTCGTCCATGGTGAAGCGCTCCCGACTCCAGTCGGCCGAGGCACCGAGCCGCCTCAGCTGATTGAAGATCGCGCCGCCGGATTCGGCTTTCCACTCCCAGACCTTGTCGATGAACTCCTCGCGCGTCAGGTCGCGGCGATGGATCTGCCTCTCCATCAGCTGCCGCTCGACAACCATCTGCGTGGCGATGCCGGCATGATCCATGCCGGGCTGCCACAGCACATTCTTGCCGCGCATGCGCTCGAACCGCACCAGGATATCCTGCAGCGTGTTGTTGAGCGCGTGCCCCATATGCAGCGAGCCCGTAACGTTGGGCGGCGGGATGACGATGGCGAAGGCTTCCGCCCCTTCCTCCGCGCCGGCGCCGGCGCGGAACGCATCGGCCTCTTCCCAGATTTTGGCGATCTTCGGCTCGACGGTCTTGGCGTCGTAGGTTTTATCAAGCATGGAGGAAGTCCGAACTGTCGGGAACAAGCGTCCGGTGTAAATCGGAAGCTCTTGGCCGAGTCAACCGCGAGAAGGATGGGCCCGCCTTGCCCAGATAGGCTTGCGGCGATCTGCGGCAAGCCCATGACTCATCGCAAGACAAATCGCGCGGCCGCATTTTCGCGGAAATAAAAAGCACCGCCTGAGGGCGGCGCTTTTACGCTGAAAGCCCAGACGAAATCACTGCGCGCCGCGCGCCACGCGCTCGATTTCCTCGCGCACCAGCCGTTCGACCAGTGTCGGCAGGTTGTTGTCGAGCCAGTCCTGCAGCATCGGCCGCAGCATCTCCTCGGCCATCTCGTCGAAGCTCTTCTTGCTGCGGCTGGCGAAGGCATCGGAAAGCTCGCCGAAGGCCGCCGCGACCTGACGGCCCGCATGCTCGGACAGGATTGCCGGCCGGGCTGGCGGCAGGTCGGACGAGGATGGCGCCGAAACGTTGCCAGGCGCCGCGGTTTCGGCCGTTGGCGCCGCAAGATCCTCCTCGTCGATCTCGACTTCGGGCGCCACTTCCGGAGTTGCTACCTTCGCCTTGACGGAACTTCCGCCAACGGCGGCGATCTCGCGCCGCCAATCGGCGACGATGGTATCGGCACTTTGCGGCACGCTCTCCGCTGCCCTCGCGACCGCCGGGGTGTCCGGCTCCGCGGCTACCCTGGCCCCGACTTCCGCCAGGGTGGAGGGTAGAGGCGCGGTCTTCACCGGTTCAGGGCTCGTCTCGGCGATCGTCGGATCGGACGCCGCAAGCTGGGCCTGTATTTCCGCCAGACTCACCGGCTTGCTGGGAGCGGATCCGGCGTTGAGCTCGGAACGGAAGGCATCAAGGTCGGCCGTCTGCGCCGCCGGCGTCGGCCGGAGGTCCTGGCGAACCTCACCGTTGTCCGCCGCCGGTTGCTTGCGGCCGGTGTCGCTGTCCTCGATGATCCTTCGGATGGAAGCAAGTATCTCTTCCATGGAAGGTTCGCGCTGCGCGCTGCTCGCTGTCGCCATCGTCACATCCGCCGCCTTTGTGACTTGTTCAAGATTTCCAATCCGGCAAGACCGGAATTCGAATCAATGCGGACAGCGTAACTGACCGATCGTCATCCGAGAATCCCCAATCTGGGGAGACGTTGGATTTCAACAGATTAGCTCGCTACGCCGCCGGCAGCCGACCGTCTGGTTCCAATGCAAAAGCGCCGCGCATCCATTGGACACGCGGCGCTTTTGGAAATGCCAAAGGTTCAGCGGCCGTCCGGCGTGCGCAGCCCGATCCACTTGTCCTTGACGGCGTTGTAGTGCTCTTCCGGGTTGTATTTCGTGACCGCCAGGCCGAGTTGGCCGGCGGACAGGCGGCCGATCGCCGACAGGATGGCGTAGCTCGCCACGACGACATCGCGCTCGGAGCTCGCCTGGTTGATCTTGGCGGTGATGACGGCGTTCTGCGCGTTGAGCACGTCGAGCGTCGTGCGCTGGCCGACATTGCGTTCCTCGATGACGCCGTTGAGCGCCAGTTGCGCGGCGGCGATCACCTGCCTGTTGGCATCCACGCTTTCGCGCGCGGCGGTGTATTGCGTCCACGCCGAAGCCACGGCCTGGCGCACCTGGTCGCGGCTGACGTCGACCTCGATGCGGGCCTGGCTGAGCGATTCCTTCGATTGGCGGACCAGCGCAGAGGTGCGCCCGCCCGAATAGATCGGCACGGTAAGCGTTGCACCGATATTGGCCGAATTGGTCGTTCCTTCGGAACCCGCCGATGCAAAAACGCCGGGCGAGGTGTTGCGATACTGGCTCGAAATCCCGGCGCTGGCGGAAAGCTGCGGCAATAGCGCCCCTTCGGCCGACTTCACCGAAAAGGCCGCGGCGTCGACGAGATGCTCGGTGGCAAGGATGGCCGGATGCTCCGCGGCGGCAATGGTGAAGGCCGAATCGAGGCTTCCCGGCAGCAGCTTTCCAACCGGCGCGGCCGCCTTGAGCTTTCCCGGCTCGTCGCCGATGATCTGGTGGTAGGTCGCAGCGCTCGCCAGCGCCGTCGCGCGAGCGCTGGCGAGTTGCGCCACCGCGGTCGCCCGCGAGGCATCGGCCTGTGCGACGTCGGTGCGGGTGCCCTCTCCGACCTCGAAGCGCGACCGCGCGGCGCGCGCCTGCTCGGTCAGGAATTGCAGGTTCTGTGCGGTCAGGACCGCGATCTGGCGATCGCGAATCACATCCATGTAGGCGCTTGCCGCGTTGAACAGGATGTTCTCTTCGGTGTTGCGGAGACTTTCTTGCGAGGCCCTGACCTGCGCTTCGGCCGCGGCGACATTGTTCTTGGTTTGAAAGCCGTCGAACAGCGTCTGGTCGATCTCAACCCCGAAATTGCCCGTAGTGATGTTTAAGGTTTGACCCAGGTTGTTGTTGCGGCTGCTCGTGTAGTCGATGCTTGCCGATCCCCTGATCGTCGGCCGGTAGCCGGACTTGGCGATGGCCACGCCCTCGTCGGTGACACGGGTGCCCGCGCGGGCGGAATTCAGCTGGGAATTGTATTGATAGGCTTTGGCGAGCGCGCCGGTGATAGTTTCGGCGGATGCTGCCAGCGGCGAAAGCGCGGTCGCCGAAACAAGTATGGCTGATAGAAAAGTCTTGTGTAGGGGCGGCACGTATTATCCCTCATTCGTTTGCATGGGAACCACGCCGCGCACCTTTTCCTTCCGGATCAGCTAGCGCCGCGTGTTTATCGTCCCCCGCTGACAGCCCCCGAAAATGCACGTGAAGCAAATCAGCAACGATTGTTCAAGCGCAAGCGATCATGACAGCGCCTTCGCTGCAAGGCAAAACCGCTCAAAATTCGAACGCATGAGCACGTTCGAACCCCGGTAGTGGCTTAATTGCCGCATTAAATGCGCGTCTGCCGGTTACAACCCCCCCGGCCTTGACAAAAAGACGCGCAACGCCGGAGTTGCCCTGCCCCTCGACCACAACCAGCCGGCCGTCCTCGGCGAGCTGGCCGAGCAATGCCGCGGGCACCTCCTCGACGCTGCCGCCGATGAAGATGACGTCATAGGGCGCCGCGGCGGCATGACCCTGCGGTAACGGCCCGATCACTACTGTGGTGTTCTGGCAATCCAGTGCGGAAAGGGTCGACTTCGCGGCTTCGGCAAGCGTCGGGTCGCTTTCGAGCGCAACCACCGATTTTGCGATTCGGGAAAGCAGCGCGGCCGAATAGCCGGTGCCGCAGCCGACATCGAGCACCGAATCAGTGTCGCTGATTTCGGCCAGTTGCAAAAGCTTGGCGAGCGGTGACGGTTCCATCAGGTAGCGGGCACCGCCGCCACTGACGCCATCGGTGATGCGGATGTCCTCGTCGATATAGGCAAGGTCCCGCTGCCCGGCGCCGACAAAAGCCTCGCGCGGCACGGAAAGCATCGCTTCGATCAGCGGCGCGCTGGTCACATCGGTGGTGCGGATCTGGCCATCGACCATCTTCACGCGGCGTTCGGAGAAATCAGCGTTCATGTCCCAACCAACCCGCTTCCCGCGCCCAATTCGTGCCCCGCGCCCGATCCGATTTCCAGGCAAATGACGCGGGCCAATTCGACCGGAACCTAGCGCCCCGGCGCGACAGCGCCGGAGCCCGGGCATTGGAGGCCTCGCCCGGAATCGAACCGGGGTGCAAGGATTTGCAGTCCTCTGCGTAACCACTCCGCCACGAGGCCTTCCATGCTCCCGGCGTTCCGGGGCAACTCAATATGTTGGCGGTGAAAGGTCGTCAAGCACCGGCAAGTCATTCCCGATGCTTTCCCATTCCTCATCGAAGGCAGTGGTTGCCGATTGCTTGCGGCCGATCCCGATGGTGTCGCCGGCACCTGCTGGACTCTCTCCCTGCAAAGCTCTCAATCCGGCCGGCGGCGGCGTTCCCACCAGACCACGAAGCGGCGCCTGTGACGTCGCACCAGTGCGAATTCGTAGGACAGGACCAGCAGGCCGATCGGAACCATCCAGAAACCGAGAATCGGCAGAAAGCCCAGAATCCCGCCGATTGTGAGCAGCACGCCGATCGCGATCCGCAATCCCCGCGAGCGCGGCATGGAGAAGTCGCGGCCGAAGACCGTGATCTTGCGCGCCGGCGGGTTATCGTCGTCAGTTGCCGTCATTCAAAGCCAGATCCCATCTGCGCGGCCGATGTCATAAATACCAAAGGACGACCAGCCGCATTGTTCCATGCCGGTGTCAAGCCGCTCATATGTGGGCACGCCGAAGCGATGCCACAAATCGCCGCACGAAAAACTGCAGAAAAATTGCGAATTGCTGCTTTGCAAAGCCGAAAGGTGTTTGCTATAGGCTGCGCCACTCACGTCAGAGCCTCCGTTCCCCGGTAGCTCAGTGGTAGAGCAACCGGCTGTTAACCGGTTGGTCGCTGGTTCGAATCCGGCCCGGGGAGCCAATTGCCATTGTTTCATTTGATTGAATGAACTTCCGATACTGCAAGCGCGCGGCGCTGGATCCGGCAGCATGCGGCAACGGTCAAGCCGGGCCGGGCCAGTCTGAGGTAATTTCGTAGTAAAGGATTTCGGCGTCGCCGAGGGACGATCTGCGTCCAGGCGAGATAACGCCGGAGCCGAAGAGAAGAATATCTTCGCGGCGCACGAATACCTCATGGTCGGGTCCCATCGACACAAATGTGCCCGACGAGCTTCGCTCGATAAGGACGGCCTTGCCATTCGAAAGGGTGAAGGTTGCGTGGTGCCTTGAGACCCAGGGCCGCTGGATGACGATGTTGCATTCCGGGGATCGGCCGATCGTCACCAATTCGTTGTTTCGGCAGGATCGCAACTGATCTCCATAGCGGATGACCAGATTGATCTGCCGCGGCGGGGCGGAGCGTCTCTCGATAACCGTGCCCCGGCTGATGATTTGCGTACTGAGGGCCCGATCCTCGCTCCCCAGGGTATAGACATCGAAGAGTTCTTGCTTTCCCTTGAAAGCCATTTTGTCGAGGAGCCGCAAGGCACTGCGGCTATCCGCGCAAAGGGCTTCGAAGAAGCTCTGGCTGATCAGCACCTCCCCGGGGTTGGCCGTGGTGGACAACCTTGCGGTGACATTGATAACGTCTCCGAATACCGCGCCCCGCGCGCGAATGACCGCCCCGAAATGCAATCCGATCCGGGCGTGCAACGGCCCTTTCGTCAGTTCGCTGCTGATTTGGAAGACGGCCCTCAGCGCCGCCTCTGAACTATCGAACAGGCTGAGCACGTCATCGCCCTTCGAGTAAATGAAGTCACCGCCGTGCCGGGCGACGATCTCGCGTATCGCGTCGAGGCAATCCGAGATCTGCTGCAGAGCTGCATCGTCGCCGATGCGCTCATAGAGCGGCGTGCTGCCCACGACATCAGCTAGGAGGACTGCGGCCAGAAGTCTTTCCTGATCCATCGGCTCGTATCCGACCACGAACGCGACGTATATAGCATAACTCACCCTGCTTACCCGCCTGGGAGCCGGGCGCTGTGGCGAGACCACCTTCCACGGACAACCCGGCCTTGTTGCCGCCCCGGCAACTGCACAAGACTTTCCACGGCTATGACCAAGGCTGCCAAGCGCACGTTGAAGCGCAAGCGGGCGATGCGGTCCGGAACAGCATTCCGAAAGCGACGATGAGCATAGCGACGAATAGGCGCGGCATACGGGCCGGTTCAGGGTAATGCTGAGCGGCGCCCGTGAGACGAACGGGTGGAGTGTATCATTTTAATACAATCCTCAATTTGTAGACTCCTGCGATGCATCGGCAGCTAGTGTTCTCCGTCCAGGCTAGTGGAGGGAAGCCGCGGACCGGGAGGAAAAAGATGTCCATCCAAAAGGAAGACTATCGCACGAACCGAGCCGACTATGCCTTTGCCGCGAAAGGCCAATCGGCCGTCGATGTGGGCCGCAACGAGATTCTAGAAAGAAGAAAGAAGACTGTCTGGCTAAGAGATCCGCGAATCGCGAGATTGGCCGCAAATCCGTGCGAAAGCCTTCCAGGACCAAAACCCAGACCGCGCGGGAATTAGCGACGCTGCTTCACCTATGGATGCGTGCCCCATCATAGCGGCAGGAGCGTATAGTTGCCGTCAGCCGGTGCCGTATTTCGTTTCCTAGCCCCCGCCGGCTCGCCCCCGGCTCTGTCCGCCTGCTTTGTGAACACGGACGCGTTCCTTGCTGCTCCAAGTCCTCCGAGTTTTGTAAGTTGTCATGCTCTTTCGCTGCGCGATCGAGATGATCGTCAACGGTATAGCCGGTGGATTGAATGCGGTAGAGTCACGAACGTTCTGGTCTAAATCTCGGGCCTTGCATCAAAGGGGAGATGGTTCCAGGCCGAGACCTGTGGTCCGCGCCGGCGATCGCGCCTGCAGCGAACCGAGTCTGAGATAGATGGCAGGCACGACGAAGAGGTTCAGAAGCGTTGACGTGATCAGCCCGCCCAGAATGATGATGGCCATCGGATGTTCGATTTCCTGCCCGGGAATGTTGCCGGTAACAACCAGTGGGACGAGCGCAAGACCGGTCGCCAGCGTCGTCATGAGAATGGGCGAAAGGCGTTCACGCGCGCCGCGCAGGACAAGTTCCGGTCCGAAGGGCTCGCCCTCCTCGCGCTCCAGATGCAGGAAATGGTGGATCAGAAGCACCCCGTTGCGGGCCGCGATGCCCAACACCGTCAGGAACCCCACGAGGCCGCCTAGCGAGATGATGCCGTCGCCCAGATAGGCGGCGATGACCCCGCCGACCATAGCGGCCGGCAGTGAAAGGAAAACCAGGGCAGCGAGCCTCCAGCTTCTCAAGGAGGCCTGCAGCAGCATGAAGATTACGACCGCGGCGACGACAGAGGCATAGACGAGCCTGTTTTGCGCAGCGTTGCGTTCCGCCGCCTCGCCCAGCAGCTGGGCATGATAGCCGAGCGGAAACTCGATCTTGGCCAGGCGCTGCTCAACCTCATGGACGACGGAGCCCAGGTCGCGGTCGCGCACATTTGCACGCACGTCATGGCGGCGCGAGGCGTTCTCGCGTTTGATGGTGCTGGCCACCGGGGCAATCTTGACTTCGGCAACGTCGCCGAGCCGGACCTGACCGCCGTCGGGAGTATCCAGGAGAACGTTCTGCACGTCGTCGAGGCCGCGCCGCGATTTGGGCGTCGACCATACCATGACGTCATACACCTTTCCGATGCGATGAACGTCGCTCACCTCGTGACCGGCGAAGATCACGGCAGCAGCGCGACGAACATCGCCGGGCTTGAGACCTCTGGAAGCCGCCTTGGCGACATCCACGGTGACCTGAATTTGCGGTACCGTCTTCTGCGGCTCCTCGTGTAGGTCGATCAGGCCCTCGATGCCGACCAGGGCGTCGCGGACCCTCACCGCCTGCTCGCGCAACGCCGCCGCGTCAGGCCCGAAAATCCGAACCACTATCGACTCGCTCGATCCGGTGAGCACTTCCTTCACGCGTTCGCGAAGGTAGGTCTGGACGTCGCGATAGATACCGGGATAGCCGTCGACCGTGTCCTGAACGGCTTTCAGGGTCTTGTCATAGTCGACCTTTGGATCGACGCTGATCCAGTTCTCCGTGAAGTCGATGCCCACCACCTCGTCGGCCACCAGCGCCCGGCCGATGTGAGCGCCGAAGTTGCGCACTCCGGGAATGGATCTCAGTTCTTTGCTGGCAGCTACCGTCATCCGATACATCTCGGCGTGCGATGTCCCGGGCGGCGTCAGCCAGTGCATGAGGAAGTCACGTTCCTTGAAGGAGGGCAGGAGCGAGGTTCCGAGCAGCGGCCAAACTCCTAATCCCGCGACCACGACGACCGCGGTGATCCCAAACGTCGCGCGAGGAGCAGCGATGATCCTCGACAGCATGGCGGCATAGCCTCGCTGCAACCACCCGACCAGCGGCGAGACGCGCTCGATCGGCGCTCCTTGAAGCAGGATAAGGCAGAGTGCCGGCGTCACCGTCAGCGCCACGGCCATCGAAGCGAGGAGCGCGATGGAATAGGACGTCGCCAGCGGCACGAAGAAAGTGCCCGACAGACCGCCCATGAAGAACACAGGAATGACCGAGATGACGATGATGAGGGTTGCGGCGACGATCGGGCTGCGGATCTCGAGCGATGCTTCCAGGATGACTGATGCCACCGATTTGCCGGCGCCGCTGCGGCGATTCTCGCGCAATCGCCGCGTGATGTTTTCAACGTCGATGATAGCGTCGTCCACCACGGATCCCACCGCCACGACGAAGCCGGCCAGCACCATCGTGTTGATGGTCGTTCCGAGCCAGTAGAGAACAAGTCCCGCGGCGACCAGGGAGAGCGGGATCGCCAGCAGGCTGATCAGCGCCACGCGCCACTCGAACAGGAAGGCGCCGAGAACGCAGACCACCAGGACCGATCCCACCAGCAAGGCCATTGTCAGATTATGGATCGAGAGCTCGATGAACGTCGCCGGGCGGAAGATCTGCAGGTCGACGTCGATACCTTTGAGGCCGTCCTTCATTTCGGCGAAGGCGGCCTCGACGCCGCGCGTGACCTCCAGCGTGTTCGCCCACGGGAACTTCTCGACGATCAGCATCATGCCGGGACCGTCATTGATCACAGCGTCGCCGATCGGCAGCGGTTCCCCCCAGGTGACGTCGGCAAAGTCCGCCAGCACCAGTTGCTCGCCGGCCTTCGACTCAACCGGAATTCTCTTGACGTCTTCCAGCTTCACGCTGGACGCTACGTCGGCGCCGACATACAGCCGCTGGTTGGCGGTGTCGATGAAGCCTACGGTCTGGCTCTTGGCTGAGCTCGCCATCGGCAGCAGGCCGAAGTCCAGCGCATCGGCCGAAGCCTCCATGACCTCGTTCAGCGTCACGCCGTGTTTCAGCATGCGCGCGGGATCGACCTGGATCTGCAGCTGTTTGAGCTTTTCGCCCCACATCGCCACGTTGGCGACGCCGGGCACGCGCAGCAGGCGGAAGCGGATCTTCCAGTAGGCGGTCATCGATAGGTCGAGCTGAGTGAGCTCCTTCGACGAGAGGCCGATCTTCATGGTCCTGCTGGTCGAGGACAAGGGCTGCAGCATGACGGGCGGGCTCGAGCCGAACGGCAGTCTGGCCGACGCAAGCTGCACGCGCTCCTGGACGAGCTGCCGCGCGTGCATGATGTCGGTTCCCCGCTTGAAGATCATGACAATGGAGGACAGCGACATCACGCTCTTCGAGCGGATGACGTCGAGTTCCGGTGTGCCGCGCAGTGCATCCTCGAGGGGAATGGTGATCAGCTCCTCGACCTCGGCGGTCGACATGCCGATACCCTCGGTCTGAATCTCCACCAGCGGCGGGGAGAATTCCGGGAAGACGTCCACGGGCATCTTGCGGAACACGTCCAGACCCAGCAGCACCATCAGCGCTGCCGCGGCCAGTACCAGATACCGGTATTTCAGATTCGTGCCGATGATCCAGCGGAACATGGCCCTGTCCTTTGTTCGGATGATTGGACGCCGGCTAACTCAGGCGTTCGCAAGCGGCGGAATGTCTTTCACGCCCGCTCAGTGCCCGCCAAACTTCAGTTCAACCCCCATCAGCTCGACCGCGCCGACCGACACGACCGGCGTACCGCTCGCTGGTCCGTCCGACAGAACTGCTATGTCGCCGAGGACGCGCTCGACAGCCACCTTTTGGCGGACGAAGACGAGCGGCTCCGGGTTGGAGTAGAGCCAGCTGTTCCCGTGCTCGTCGTAGATAACCGACGAGTAGGGCACGATCTTCGCCATCCTGCCGCTCTCCGGCGCCTTCATCGCCACGAACGCATGATCGCCGGGCTTGACGCCGCTGCTTGCCTCGAGGAATTCAAAGAACCGCCCGTCGTCCCGGTCCGTCACCGCCACCGGCCGCGCCTTGTAATATTTACCGGAGCGGCCTTGGCCGGTCAGCAGCACGACGACTAGACCATCCTTATCCTCGTCCGCCGGGTTGGCGACGCCGAAAATCTCGGCAAACTCGTCGTGGTCGCCGGTCTCGTCGTCGTCATCCTCGTCGGCGACAACCGCGATCAAAATCTGGCTCGCCGCGTCCACAGGCACCTTGATCAGGGATTGCCGTGCTTGGCCGCTTTCACCGGCCGGCGCGATGGAAGCCGTCTCCGTAATTGCATTCACCGACGGTTCACCGCTCGCAATCTCGACCTGGGCGTTCATCATCATCCACCGCTTCGCCATCTCCTCCCGCACCGCTTCGGTCTGGATGCTCAGTCGTTTGGAGGCCTGTTCGGTCAGAACCACGCGTGGAAATGGTGAACCTGCGACCTCTACCAGCTTGGCAGGCGCGCCGGCGGGCGACTCCGCGGCCGCGAAGGATCCCGTGGCAACCACGACGAAAGCCACACCGGCGACGAGGGATGACGTAAGAAAAAGCCTATTGCGAAGCATGTGCAACTCCTCCAAGGCGTCGTGAAACCGGGCCGGAATGGAGCATCATGGCCGGTAGGACGAACAGATTGATCAGGACTGAAATGACTGCGCCTGCGATCACAACCCATCCCATTGGATGCAGAATCTCCAGACCGGCGGCGCTGCCCATGACCACTGCGGGAAGGAAGGCGAGGCAGGTGACCAGCGTGCTCGTCAGCATGGGCGCGAAGCGCTCGCGCGCGGCCGCAGCGACAAGATCCGGCCAGGATTCGTCACCTTCCCCGGTCTGATCGACGCGGCTGGCCAGAACCAGACCGTTGCGGAGTGCAAGCCCGAGGACGGCGAGAAGTCCGGCAAGCGCCCCAACCGAAACGGTGCCCGTTACCGCCACGAGGATCGCCGCGACGCCACCCGACACTGCCATCAGCGAAAGGAACATGCCGGTCGCCAGTCGCCAGCTTTGCAGCGCCGCCTGCAGCAGGAAGAAGATCAGGACTGCAGCCGACGCTGCGAAGAGCGCCACCTGCAGCATGGCTGCACGGCTCTCGGCATACTCGCCTCGAACGTAGGCATGGTATTCGAAGGGGAGTTGCACCTTCTTGAGTTCTGCCGCCACGTCTTCCGCCACTGCCGTGACGCTGCGGCCTGCGACGCTGGCGTGAACGTCCATGCTGCGCGTGACGCCGTCACGCTCGATGGTGCTCAACTGCGGCACCATCCGCACCTCGGCGATATCGCCAAGGCGTGTATGCGGGCGATCAGGCGTTTCGATCAGAAGATTCTCGACGTCGGCGATGCTGCTTCGTGCGTTGGGAGCCCCCCAAACGACCACGTCGAAGACCTTTTGCTGCTCGAACAGATTGCCAACCTCGAGCCCGGCGAAGACCGTCGCTGCCGCGCGCCGGATGTCCCCCGGTTTCAGTCCACGTGCGGCCGCCTCCGCAACGTCGACCTTGACCTCGATTTCGGGCGAGAAAGCGTTCTTGTCGATGCGTACGGAGTTGATGCCGTCAACGGCGGCGATTCTCGCGGCGACGAGCTTTGCCTGCTCTTCAAGCACGGCCGTCTCGGCCCCTTCGATGCGGACCACCACTGGTTCGCCGGCGTCGGCGAAGATCCGCCCGGCCGTACTGGCCAGATAGCCTTCAACCTTCACTTCGAGGTCCGCGAAGCCCTCCATCGTGTCGCGAATTTGGGACAGTGCGGCGGCTCGGTTCCCCCGCTCGTCGAGGCCAATCCAGAGCTGCCCGGATTCGATGCCGGTGACCTGGTCGCCCGTGATGGCCCTGCCGAGATGGCCAGCGACAGAGCGGACTCCGTCGATTGCGCGGACTTCGGATTCCAGTCGCGCCATCGTCCGGATCATGGCGGGCAAGGATGCACCCGGCGCGGCGTTGAACGAAACGCGGACGGTGCCTTCGTCAAAGGACGGCGACGGCGACCACTTCAGGGCGGGCGTCGCCGCGAGTAGCGCCAACGCTCCGAGACCCACGATCGCATAGGCAGGACCGGTCGTCGCCGAGAACCTCCCCAGCAGCCGCCCATAGGCCGCACCGAACAGCCGCGCCACCACAGGTTCGGACCTGTTTCCTGCTGCGCTGCCCGAGCGGAAAAAAACCATCGCGAGGGCGGGCGCCGCCAAGAGCGCGACGACCATGGCAGCAACCACCGTGACGCCATAGGCCTGAGCCAGCGGCCGGAAGAATGCCGCGGTTTCGCCGTCGAGTCCGAGTATCGGAGCGACCGCCAGCAGACCGATCACCGCTGCATAGATCATTGGCTTGCCGATTTCGGCGATCGCATCGAATACAGGCGCGGCGAGCGGACGGCCGCCACCGGCGCGGAGGCGCCGCCCGATGGCCTCGGCAGCCACTACCGCAGTGTCGACCACGAGGGAAAGCGCGGCCGCGAGGCCGGCCAGGTGGATCAGGTTGAAGATGGGGCTGCTGAAATAGAGAGCGACAAGTGCCGCGACATACGACAGGACGATCGCGACGACGGCGATGCTCGCCGCGCCGACCGGCGTCAAGGACAGGAAGAGGGCTACGGACACGACCACCATGGCGGCGGTCACCATCCGGACCAGATTGGCCAAGGCGCTGTCGACATAGTCGGAGGCGCGGTAGAGGGAGGCGTCGATGTCGATGCCCGGCATGCCTTGGCTCAACTCCGCGAGCGCAGCTTCGACCCCCGCTACGACCGCTTTCGTGTCGACGTTGGGAAGCTTCTCGACGACGAGCATGAGGCCAGGCTGTCCGTTGATCATCGCATCGCCGATCAGCGGCGGATGGCCTTCGACGACCTCGGCCACGTCTCCTAGCCTGAGCGCTGAAGACGGGACAGCAACCTTCGTCAGGTCGCTGGCCTTGCTGATCGGTTGCACATGCTGGATGCCGAGCCTCTGGTTCGGCGTGTCGATCCAGCCTCCGCTTCCGAGTACTGACGCTTCCAGATAACTGAGCGGCGAGACCCAGAGCGAATCCCCGGCGCTCTCTACGGCTTCATCGAGCGAGACGCCGGCCGATTCGAGGCGCTGAGGTTGGATTTGCACCTGAAGCTGGCGAGCGCGCTGGCCCCAGATCGCGACATTGGCGACGCCCGGCACGCTGAGCAGCTTCGGCGTCATCGTCCACCGGGCCAGCACCGACATGTCGATCAGCGATACGGTCTTGGACGACAGTCCGACGATCATGCCACGGCCCGCCGCCGACTTCGGCTGCAGCATGGTGGGCGGCTTCGAGACATTGGGCAGGGCCCAAGCCATCGTAAGACGCTCCTGCACCATTTGTCGGGCTTTCATTGGATCCATGCCGGGCTCGAAGGTGAGCAACACCGAAGCCATCCCCGGCACCGACTTGGAATGAATTGATTTGAGGAACGGCGTCGCGGTCAGAATCTCTTCGAGATTGATGGTCACCAGGCTTTCCACTTCGCCTGTCGACAAGCCGAGAGCCTCGGTTTGCACCTCCACGATCGGCGCCCCGAACTCGGGAAGAGCATCGGTTTTGGCCTTGGGAAGCAGAACGGCACCCGCCGCTACCAAGAGTATCGCGGCTGCTAGGACCAGATGCCGAAATTCGAGACTCAGCTTGACGAGCGTTTGCAGCACGGCAATCCCCCACGATTCCGCGGCGCGCGAAACCGCGCCTGCGACAGATCAGAGACAGTCCCAAAGCGTATCATGCGGGAGGGCGCCGCATAATTAATCAATATTGCAAGGCGCTTTTACCGTATATTCGGCGGTCCCTAACTTTCGGAGTAGAGAAATAGTTCATACAAATTTATTATGATCGCGACTCACGCGTGAGTGCTCGCGTCGGTTGCATGGGCGTGCGCCTGTTTCCAGCAAAACGCTGGACGTGCCGTGGCGCAGTTTGCCTCGGTCCGGGAGTGCCATGCGAATACTGATTTGAGGAAGGCGAAGCGAGATCGCCAATTTGCTGCGCCGGCGGTCCTCGGGGAGCGTACCGGGCGCGGAATAGCGAAGAAGTGTTGTAGGGATGCGACACGTTTGCGTTTGTATGAGACAAGTCGCGTTTGTAAGGGACAAAATGACGAAATCGCAGTTGCCACAGTGGAATCAGCGGATATCATCGACGCGTGGTGCATCTCATGGGGGCTCGCCGGTCATTCGCCTTTTTATCTTAGCGCTTAGTGGCATAGGGCTGCTGTACTCTTCGGCTTCGGCACTGGCGGAGGAGCACGAGCGGGCTCTAGCCGAAGAAACGATACCGGCTCTGGCTGAAGAATGCGCTGCGCCCTGCGCGGGGTACGAGGCTACCGCGGAGCTGCAGAACGACTGGATATTTGGCGCACATCCGTCTTTCCTGAGATCCGATGTGTTCTTTCCGAAGTTGGAGCTCGATCTTTTCTACGCGCCGACGGATT
Organism: Mesorhizobium sp. WSM3862; assembly: GCF_002294985.1. Classification (GTDB taxonomy): domain Bacteria; phylum Pseudomonadota; class Alphaproteobacteria; order Rhizobiales; family Rhizobiaceae; genus Mesorhizobium. Next base: position 656,127 of record NZ_NSGE01000001.1, read on the forward strand.
ATCTTCGGTTCGTGAGTGCCATCATTACCGAGCCCGTGGTCGACCCGGAACCCGGGGAGAATGCGGCCTTTCAAGGGATCGGCACCTATGTCGGTGAGCTCTATGCTCTCGCTAAGGTCGATCCCCTGACCGTGAGGGCCGGAAAGTTCGACACGGTGTTCAGCCTGGCCAGCGAAGCCCTGCCGGGGATACACGCCCCGGATCTGGCGTCTGTTTTTGACGCTGACGAACGTCTGGGTGGCGAAGCTGTTGTTGGCTTCGAGGGCTTTGGGCTGAACAATGCCTTGGCCGCGACGGTATTCACGACCGACCGGACGTTCCTCAGCGAGTCGCTCTTTACCAACCGTGGACGGACCACGCTGGCGGATGGCGGTGCCGGCAACACCACCGGTTTATCCTCATTCTCGGTTACCCTTGATGGCTGCAAAGGGGCGGAAAAGGGCGATTGTTACAAGGACGGTGAATTCGGCTATCGCCTTGGCATCCGATACCAGAAGCCCGGGCTGTCCGCCGACACAGGGGAGGAGGAGGAAGAAGAAGAGGAACCGCTGCCGGGGACCGGCAATGAATTGGCCTACCTTGCTGCCGCCACTGGAAGCCTCGACCTTAACGGGAACACACTGAGGCTTCTCGGCGAATCGGCCTACCTCAAGCATTTCGACGGCGGTCCGGACGACGCTCTGCTTCTCACCGGCTCTGTCGCGCTGGAAGTGCAACCTTTGACCTACATAGCCACCTACACGCAGCAGCGGAACTTTGTCGCCGACGGTCCGGACACCCGCGAGCAATTGGCGGATTTCGAAGTGATTTATGCGTCCGGGGAAGAAGACGCGCCGTCCGGCGCGGCGAAATGGAACCTCGGCGCCGGCTACACATTCGCGGAGAATGCTGAGGACGAGAGAACGCACACCTTCAGTGTGCGCGCGACGCTCCAGTTCGGTGGACACGTGAAGTTGGGCAGGTAGGCTCGATCGTCGGGATGTCCGACGCTTGTTGACGGCTGCCTTCTGCTGAACTCGAGTGAGGTCCGCAAGCCCGTCTACATGCGCCGAACTTATTCCCTCCCTCAGGCTGATTGAAGCTATTTCAGCGACCCTTCAGCACAAGAGTTGCGTCCATCAGCCCTTCACTTCCTTTCCATCCGGATCGAAGACGGGCTGAACGTTCTTGCCCCTGTAGCTTATCTGGAACTCGTAACTTACCTTGCCGTCGCGCATCAGCTTCTCCGCAAGCTTGATCTTTCCACCTGCGAATTTCATATCAACGGCCGCGCGCACCGATTGAGGCACCGCTTCCATCGGAATTGATTCCTCGACGACGATGACCTTACCGTCTTGATGGTAGAGCACATCGCGCGTCATTGCGCCCTCGACGCTTGCTATCTCGAAAACCAGTTCTCCGTTCTCGACCTCGCGGGCGCATGCCTTGACCTTGGCGACGGGAAAATCCTTGTGGAACATGTCCCGCACCACCAACGGCACCTTCTTGCAGGCTATCGGCTGTTCCGCGGCCGACGCGCCGGCCGCCCCGGCAAGCACGAGGACGAATGCGCCGGGCGCCAGGCAGTAACGAACAGGTTTCATGGGGGACCTCCTTCATATGACCTCATCGGCTTTCACGGAGCACCAACACTGGGGTCGACCAGACAAGCAGCAGTGCCGCTTTGCCGCCTCTGCCGCGGGCCGAGTTCGCGTACTCCTCGCTTATGGCTCTGCTGGCGGTGTGCGGTTTGTACGTATTTGCGCGAGCTTCGCCTGCAGCACTGCGACCCATCAAGTTGACAAGTGTTGCGCAACCGACCCGCCGCGCCAGCGGAGGGTAGGCTGGCTAAGGCAGCCTGAGCGACCGTTGCCCGACGTTGGAAACCCAAGATAGGACAAAGCGCGCCGGCGGACCGATAGCCCAAAACGGCTTTGCCGGCCTAACCGAAAGCCGTAGCGGCTCATGCGAAGTTCCGGACGCCCCCAGCGGAGGTGGCGCCGTTCCGGGGACCGTCGTCGCTCCCGTCGCGATCATGCCTTTTTTGCAGCCGCAGCTCCAGCGCCTGCTCGGCGACGACTTCCTTCAAGCGCTACAATGAGCCGAAATCCCGCTGTCGGTTAAGCCCACTCTGGCGTTGATGTCGGACATCACGGACGAGGCCCCTTCGCAAAAAGGGGTAATCCCTTCGCAAGCGAGTCAGCTCAACTGCCGAATCGTAAAGCCTAACGACTGCAGCGATAAATAGGCGCGTCAACCTGAAAGCGTGCTGGCAGGCACGAGGGAGCCTGCACTGAATGTCTCGCGGAAGTGTCGCCGTAGCGCCCGGCTCATCTGCTCACGTCTTCGCGCCCGAAGACCCTAACAAGTCCTATGGGTCACGAAAGGCGTTTTGCCTGCAGCGCCGTTTGGGCCGAGCAAGCCAAGAACCCGGCCGGCGCGCAGGCGGAACGATCGACACAGAAGCGACCTCCACCCGCATCCTGACGACCATTCTGCAGCCTATCACGGGACATTTTGTCAACGGAGACGCGGGCTGGCTGCGCGTCGAACTTCTTGATCCGACCAAAACACCTCCAAGCCGCCATCTCAACAACGAAATCCCGAACGTCCTGATCCGCGCCGAGATGCCGATTCTCGCCTTCGAGGCCGAGGGCGGGCGGCTCCAGGACGTCTTCCTTCAGCTTACCGAGGAGACGATCCAATGATCGATACCCCTCCTGTTCAACCGCACGGCCAGCAAAGCCTGGCAAGCGCAAGCGAGCCGCATATCGGGGGGTGCCGTCAAAATGCGGAGCCCAGAAACGCGGCCTCTTCATTCCCGGGGGCCTCGATGAGAGTTCAGTCAGTCAATCAAAGGATGCGAATAAACGCCGCTCGGGCAGCGGGGCTGGTTGCTGCAACTGTTATCCTGTTTTCGCACCCCGGATTGGGTGGGGGCGTACATGAACTGATCCAGATGGCGGGTCTCGGCCTGGTCCTCACCTGCTTCGTTGGCAGAATGTGGAGCATTCTCTATATCGGTTCAAAGAAGAATCTGGAGTTGATTACCTCCGGCCCCTACTCGTTGACCAGAAACCCGCTCTATCTCTTTTCTACGCTTGGAGCAGCTGGGATCGGATTGATCCATGGATCGATCGCCGTCGCTCTGGCGCTGGGATTTTTCAGCTATTGGATCTTGGTCATCACGGCAGCCAAAGAGGCCGAACACCTGAAGACGATCTTCGGCTCGCAATACGATTCCTATGCGCGCTATACGCCGCTGTTCTGGCCGAAACTGTCCCAATATACGGACTCTGCCGAAGTTGTCTTCTCCCCGAAAGCGCTCAAGCGCAACTTCCAGGATGGACTGTACTTCCCCGCAGCCTATCCCGCAATTGAAGCAATCGAACAACTGCGAGCAGGCAGTTACCTGCCGATCCTCATGACGATCTACTGAGATCCGCCAGATCCTCTCTCACCAAATGGCCTGCCGATTTCGGCATCGTCACCAGTTCGTCGAGCTTGATGAGGTAGCCGCGGGAGTCTTGGCGCTCGTGCCGGGCACCGCGATGGCCATTTTGCATGGCCGAACTGTCGCCCAGATGTTGACCACCGAGGTCTGTGACCTAGCTTTACAATGGAGCGTCCCAGACTCCGAAATGGTGGCATGGCGCGCACCGTGGGAGAACTCCCCGGGACGTTGAGGATGGAGAGGCGCGAGCTGGCTTTCGACCGGCGCCCAGCCATGCATCGCCAAAATTCCCCCAGTACTGGGGCCGAAGCGATGACAGCTTCGAAGGCAGGCAGTTAGCCAGGGCGAGGAGCCACACACCGCTTCACGAGCTTAAAGTTACATCGGAAACCGCGCAGGTACGGCGATGTCAGATCTTGCCGGGTTTTACGCAGACGACACAGGTCTCGCTCTCCTGGGCGGGATGACAATATTTGTATTGGTCGGCTTCTTCCTTGTGGTCCGGCGTATCCTCATCGCAGCGAGACGGCGTCACCAGTATGGCTACCTGAGCGAAAGTACGCCTATTCCCCTCGATGAGGCTTCTTGGGCCTGGGATCGCCCACGCAATCTTGCAGCCAAGGCGGCTTCTTCCCCGGCCGCCGTGCCCCCGCCCCCGGATGTTCAGGGTCTAAACTCCGGTAAGTCCGGGGTGCGAAAGGATTATCTCAACACGACGCCCGAAGCGGACGAGAACTCGCGCGAGGACCTGCCCGATGCTTTGGCCTTACCTCCCCGTGTTCGCAGGCCGACGAGCCCCTTGTTACGCTTGAGCGTCGCCGCAATTTGTCTGGCCGTGCCGCTTGGCTATGCGTTGACGAGACAAAAGCCGGTCGAAAGCGCCCCCGCTGTTTCGCGGGCCGATAGCTACTCCCTTCCCGATCTTTCACGCCGCTTGGAGATTCCTGCCAGCACGGCATCAACCGACGCACCCACCAACGGCGAACTGCCCAACCCGGATCTCAACGCTGCCGAAGCACAGGTCGAGGCAGCTCGTGCTCAGGCAGCAGCTGCAACGGAATTGGCTGGCCAGGAGCACCGAGCGATGGAGGAGGAGCGCGCCAGGAGTGCCTCTCTGGAGAGTGCGCTCGCTGAGACGCGCAAGCAGATCGAGGTGCTGAAGACAAGCATGGCAGCCGCCGACTACGCCAGCGAGGAGCGTTTGCGCAACGAACTTGTGGCAGCCCGCACGCTCGAGGCATTGCGGTGGATTGCGCAAGATGTCCGCGCGCGGATCAGCGAAACCATCGACCATGTCTTTATACAGATGCCCGCTGCTCGCCTCGAACGGGAGCGAACCGAACAGATGGCGCGCGACCTAGCGCAGGCGCGAGCGCAAATTGAACAGCTGGAAGCCAAAGCCGCCGGGGATCGCGCCAGAGCCGAGGCTTCGCTGGCGCAAGCGAGCGGGATGCTTGACGAGGAGCGCCGGAAGTCGGAGGACCTTCGTGGCGACATCGCTGAAATGGAGCAGTCCAAGGCCGCGATCGCGGACACGGCTGAGCGGGAACGGACCGGTGCCGCCGCGACGCGAGCAAGGGTTGAGCAGACTGCTGCCGGGACGGCGCAGGCATTGGCGCGGGAACAGGCTTCGGCAGTCGCGGCCCGTGCGGACCTCGACAAAGCCCGGCTCGAGCGCGACGCGGCCGAACAGGAGCGAGCCAAGGCCGTCTTAGCCAAAGAGCGTGCCGAGCAGACTGCCGCCAAGACGGCGCAGGCTCTGGAACGCGAGCGCGCTTCAGCAATATCGGCCCAAGAGGATGTCAACAGAGCCCGCCTCGAGCGCGACGCGGCTGAGCAGGAGCGAGCTAAGGCTGTCTCGGCGAAAGTGCATGCCGAGCAGGCTGCAACTGAAACAGCGCAGGCGCTGGAGCGCGAACGCGCTTCGGCAGTCGCGGCCCGTGAGGACCTCGACAAAGCCCGGCTGGAGCGCGACGCGGCGTTGCAGGAGCGAGACAGGGCTGTCGTAGCGAGAGAACGTGCGGAGCAGACTGCTAGCGAGACGGCGCAGGCGCTGGAGCGCGAACGCGCTTCGGCAGTCGCGACCCGGGAGGACCTCGACAAAGCCCGGCTGGAGCGCGACGCAGCGTTGCAGGAGCGCACCAAGGCGGCCGCAGCGAGCGAGCATGCGGAGCAGAGTGCTGCCGAGACGGCGCAGGCTCTGCAACGAGAACGCGCTTCAGCAGTGTCGGCCGGAGAGAACCTCAACAAAGCCCGCCTCGAGCGTGACACAGCCCGCCAACTCTTGGGACAGGCCGCCATGAGGCTGAAGGAGGCTCTGGACAAGCAACGTGAAGCGACGGTTTCTTTCGCCCGCGAGCTGGCCGCCGCGCGCGCCGACAATGACAAGCTTCGGGCTCAGCGCCGCGACGCTCAGATCGAGCCGCCGCTGAAGCCGCGCACTGGCCGCGCATCGGCCGGCGCAGGCCAGACGAAAGCTGTCAGCCAAAAGAAGACTACGTCCAGCAAGGTTCGCAAACCGTCGCGCGAAATCCGTGTGCGTGCCATCACGCTTCCGTTTTCCCTCCGGCCAAGCCATTCGACGTTGGACTGAGCTGGAACGACTGCCCTGGAAAATCGGGCGCTGGGCGGCATGAACTCGGACGTCTACGGCGAGGGCTCGCACTGTGCGCTATGTCAGCCCGATCACGCTGCCTTTCGCGTTCAATTCGCAGCCGACCGGCGCATGGCGCGTCTCGACGCCGTTTTGATATCCGTAGTCGATGCTGACCTGGACGGGAGCCGATATCCTCTGACGGCTCAACCGCCGTACGGAACCTGCACTGCTGACGCGCACACTGGTCGCGCCAAACTGAGCTGCGGCCTGCTCGATTGCCTCACGGCAGGCACGAACGATGTTGTCCGGGACACCCGGCAGCACTTCGATTGGATGGACTGCCAGTGGAATGGCGCTGTCTTCGAAGGGCAGCAGGGCGGGCGGAAGGTCGAGCGACCTTCCGCCGTTGCCGGCTACGCCCGCCCTTGACGTCACTGACCCGGTTGTGGTGGGGCTGCTTCCGTCATCGTTAGACGGTGGGGACGGTGGGTCAGACGGCGGACTGCCGCCGGAGCCACCGGGATCGCCGCTAGTTCCGTTGTGCTGACCGTTGTTGCCGCCAGCGCCATGACCTCCGTTATTCCCGTGATCGCCACCAGCGTTATGACCTTGGCCGCGCTCGCCGGCGGCCGCGGCTCCCGCGCAAGCTATCGCGACAGAGCACGCGAACGCGAGATGGGCCAAGCTGGATCCCAGATATTGACGCACGGCACCCTCCAAAGGCGCTTCGGCCGGCCGTCCTTCCGCCGCATGCCGTCAGAACGGCGCAGCACCCCCAGGCAACTCGCGACTACGCCAGGGAAACTAACTAGGGGATGATTCCGGTCTATCAAGGGACTGGGTGCGGCAGCACCCAAGTGCGGGGCAGATTTGAAGGACCTGGCAGCTCATAGTTCATACAGCCCGGGAAGCCCCAAATCCTTTCTCCTTGCGAGTCGACAGCGCTTAGGCGATTTTGCCGATCATTTCGGGAGGAAATCGTGCGAAACATTCCGGCATCGGCGCTGCTGCTGGCGGCCGCTTTTTATGCAACCACCGCCGACGCTCTGGACAGTTCGGCCACACCTGTTGTCGTGACGCCATTGGCGTCCAAGACGACGACGGCATCCGGCCAGCCGATCAAGCTGCCCCAGAAGAATGTCGAGGTCCAGGTCTCGGCCTATCAGATCGCGCCCGGCGCGACGCTGCCGGTGCACAAACATCCCTTCCCGCGCTATGCCTATGTCGAGGCAGGCACCCTCAAGGTCACCAACGTCGAGACCGGCAACAGCAACACCTACAAGACCGGCGATTTCATCGTCGAGATGATCGGCCAGTGGCATCAGGCGACCAATATCGGCAGCGATCCGGTGAAGCTGCTGGTGATCGACCAGGTCGAACAAGGCGCCAAGAACACAATCCTGAAGCAGTAGCGAGGCAACGGGGCTCAGCTGTTCCGCGGTAGGGCGGCGCTCCAAGGCTTGAGCAATCAATAACTGCGAGCCGAACAAAACCGGAAGCGCAAAGTGACCGCTTCGCTTGCTGGACCGATTGATGCGGCTTTCGCCTCGACCGCCCCGATGCTAGGGCTGCGCTTTCTCTTCAACATGGATGGATGATGGTGACCGCCGCTCAAAGGCCCCTGATAGAACTCTGCGTCGAAGGCATTGACGGGCTGCTTGCCGCGCAGGCCGCCGGCGCCGACCGGGTCGAGCTTTGCGCCAGCCTCGTCGAAGGCGGCATTACGCCGAGCCTCGGCACGGTGCGCGTAGCACTCGAACGTGCGACTATTCCGTTTCATGTCATCGTGCGTCCGCGCGGCGGCGATTTTCTCTACAGCGAGGCGGAATACCAGTCGATGCTGGCCGATATCGGCGCGCTGCGCGATCTCGGCGTCGCCGGCGTCGTCGTCGGCTGCCTGACCGCTGACGGCGCAATCGATGAAGCGAGAATGAGCGAACTGGCGCGCGCCGCCGGTCCCCTCAACGTCACCTGCCACCGCGCCTTCGACATGACGCGGGACCCGGCCGAGGCGCTCGAAGCGCTGATCCGCTGCAAGGTCGGCCGCGTGCTGACCAGCGGGCAACGCGACACGGCGCTGGAGGGCTTCGATCTGCTCGCGCGCTTGGTTCGCCAGGCCGGCGCACGCATCATCATCCTCGGCTGCGGCGGGCTGGCGCCCGACAATATCGGCGAGGTCCGCCGGCAAACCGGACTGACCGAGATGCATTTTGCCGCGCTTGCCGACGTGCCGAGCGCCATGCGCTACCGCAACCCGCATGTCGGCATGGGCGGCACCGATCTCGATCGCGAGTACCGCAACACGGTGACCGACCAGGACTTGGCGGCGGCAACGATCGCGGCCGCGAGGGTCTGATGCCGGAAGTGACGATGTCGAAAGATCGCGCGCCGATCGAACGCGTTTCGCCTGCCGACGAGGCCGCCATTCTCGCTCTCAACAACGAGCATGCCGCCGAGTTGTCCTGGCTGGAGCCGGAGCGCCTGTCATTCCTGATCGGGCAGGCTTTCTACACGCGCCGCATCGGGACGCTCGAAGCCTTCATCATGTGCTTCGATCAGGATGCCAGCTACGAAAGCCCGAACTTCCTCTGGTTTCGTGAGCGCTATCCCCGCTTCGTCTATGTCGACCGGGTGGTGGTCGCGGCCGAAGCGCGCGGCCGTGGCCATGCCCGCCGTCTCTACGAGGATCTGTTCGAGCATGTCAGGCGCGCATGCCACACGATCGTAACCTGCGAGGTCAATGCCGATCCCCCGAACCCCACATCGGATGCCTTTCACGCCGCGCTCGGCTTTGCCGAGGTCGGCGATGCCGTGATCCACGGCGGCAGGAAGTCGGTGCGCTACTACGCCAAGCCGATCGACTAGCGCATGGTCCTGAAAAGCAGAGGCTTTCAACCATACGCCAAACAAGGTTCGTGCGACGGCCGCACTGGCCACAAACAGAAGCTACAGCTAATGTATCGCCTTCGCGTGCTGGGGGCGTGACATCATGCCAAGCAACGTCTTCCGCTTCGACGAGAGTTGGAACATTCCCGATGCCACGCCGCAGGAAGTGTGGGACGTTCTGTCCGACGCCGAGTTGCTGCCGCTCTGGTGGGGCGACGCCTACAAGGAAGTCGAGCCGCTCGACAAGAAAGGCAAGGCCGTTGTCGGGTCACGGGCAAGAGCCAGGGCGCGAGGCGCCCTGCCCTACGAGCTGAACTTCATCATCGAGGCCGCAGAGCTCGAGCCTGGCCGGCTGGTGGTGGTCAAGACCTTCGGCGATTTCGACGGACTGTGGCGGGCCGAACTGTCGCCAGCCGGAAGCGGAACGCATGCGAAGCTCACCTGGCAGGTCATCGTGGAGAGGCCGATCCTCAAACTCCTGGCACCCTTGCTCAGACCGGTTTTCGCGTGGAATCACCGCTGGACCACACCTCGCGGCGAAGCCGGGCTTCGCCGCTATCTCGCCGCACAAAAAACCGGCAAGGCCTGACCTCCTCACCAATTGCGGTTGAGCCAGCCGCGCGCCGGTTTCTCAACGATGTAGTAGCTCGCCAGGGCGCAGGCGAAGACTGCGGCCAGCATCGGGATCGGCGCCACGTCGCGGTCATGGACGAATTTGTAGAAGGGCTGCTGCCACAGATAGAGCGAGTAGGACCACAGCCCCAGCATCACCATCGGCCGCGATGACAGTAGGCCGGTCAGATAGCCGCCGGCGAAGTCGAGCGTGTTGACGGCGAGCGCCAGCAGCGGCACGCCCAGCAGATAGTGCAAGGGCGTCGGCACCGGATCGAGGAACAGCAAGATTCCCCCGACCGCGGCCCCCAGCGCCAGATGCCGGTTCCTGAGGAATGCCGGCAGGTGTCCATCGGCCTTGAGCAGGCAGATAGCCGCCGACAGCAGGATCGAGGCGATATGCACGTCGGTTCGCCAGTAGCTGGTTTCGTAGTCCATGCCGAAGACCCAGTAGGAAATAGCGCCGTTGGCCATAGCGAGCAGCGACAGCATGACAAGCAAGCGCACGACATTCGCGCGCCTGGAAACCGCCACGCTGATCAGCGCCAGGATGACATAAGAATGCTCCTCGATGGCAAGCGACCAGATATGGTCGAGCGCGCCCGCGCGATTGATGAGAATGCCGGCATAATTGTAGGTGAATGTCAGCGCGGTAAGCGCCGCCTTCCATTTGAAGGCAATGAAGGTGCCGGAGAGCCCGATCATGACGGCAATCACGAACACCAGCAGGGCTGGATAGACGCGGGCGAAGCGGCGCTTGAAGAATTTCTTCAGCGGAAAGCGCTCGACGAACAGGATTTCCCCCATCAGCCGGCCGCTCAGCACGAAGAAGAACTCGACGCCGAGCACGCCCAGATTGATGCCGCGAATCGGAAAGAAATGGCCGATCAGCACGAAGGCAATCGACAGGCCGCGCCAGCCGTCGAGATAGGCCAGCCTTGCCCGTGCCGCCTTGTCGGCTGCGGCCCGCGGCAGGACGCCGGCCGTCGCGGAGATGTCGGTCATGCCCGTCCCTCGCAACTCGAGGTCCCGGCATAGCCGTGCCTGGAACCGCTTCGTTTTCCCCGCCGCAGTTATTTTGCAGTGCGGGATAATCTTGTGCAAGTGCGAAGCAGCGAATTCACAGGCAGTTCCTGCCAACCGATTGCGAACACAAAGAAAAAGGGGCCGCGGCGGGTCCTGCCGCCGCTTAGTGAACCCGCCATGGTCGGCAATGTTTCGTGGCCTAATGCCTTGCCCGCCTGCCGAAATCGGCCGAATGTGCGGATAGATTCATTTCCAACGCAGAGACCGCCTATGGCAGACTTCGTCCTCCCTCCGCCCGCGATCGCTTCGGTCGCGGTGACCGGCTCGGCGGAACGGTTTGCCGTGCGCCGCATCTTCTGCGTTGGCCGCAACTACGCGGCGCATGCGCGAGAACTCGGCAATGACGAGCGCGATCCGCCCTTCTTCTTCACCAAGCCGGCCGACGCCGTGGTCGACAGCGGCGCCGAGATCCCCTACCCGCCGCTGACTGGCAATCTCCACCACGAGATCGAGCTGGTCGTGGCGATCGGCAAGGCCGGCTTCCGCATCCCTCGCACCGAGGCGCTCGCGCATGTCTGGGGCTATGGCGTCGGCGTGGACCTCACTCGCCGCGACCTGCAGGACCAGGCGAAGAAAGCGGCCCGCCCCTGGGACTGGTCGAAGGCCTTCGACTTCTCCGCGCCTTGCGGCCCGCTGCTTCCGGTCGCAAGGTCTGGCCATCCCGAAACGGGTCGCATCTGGCTCGCTGTAAACGGTGACGTAAAACAGGACGGCGACCTCGCCGAGCTGATCTGGCCCGTCGCCGATGTCGTCTCGATCTGCAGCGAAGCGGTCGAGCTCCAGCCCGGCGACCTGATCTTCACCGGCACGCCGGCCGGCGTTGGTGCGGTTCAGGCGGGCGACAAGATCACTGGTGGCGTCGACGGCATCGGCGCCGTCGAGGTCACCATCGGGCAGCCGAAGCGATGAGCGACCTCGTCCTCCATAATTATTATCGCTCCTCCACCTCCTACCGGGTGCGGATCGCGCTGGAGATGAAGGGGCGTGACTACACCTATGTGCCCCACCATCTGCGCCATGGCGAGCATCTCGAGCCCGCCTATCTCGCGGTCAATCCGCAAGGGCTGGTACCGGCGCTGGTGCTCGACGACGGAACGCTCTTAACCCAGTCGCTGGCGATCATCGAATATCTCGACGAGATCGCGCCCGCGCCGCCGCTGCTGCCCAAGGATGCGCTGGGACGCGCCAGGGTCCGGATGCTGGCGCAGATGATCGCCTGCGACATCCATCCGGTGAACAATCTGCGCGTGCTCACCTCGCTGCGCACCTTGTTCGGCGCCGGCGACGAGGATGTCGTCAACTGGTTCCGGCATTGGGTGAATGAAGGTTTCCAGCCGCTTGAAAAGATTCTGGCCGCCTCGCCCGAGACCGGCAGGTTCTGCCATGGCGATACACCGGGGCTCGCCGATATCTGCCTCGCCGGGCAGGTCACCAACAATGCCCGCTTCGGCGTCGACATGGCGGCCTATCCGGTGATCTCGCGCATCCACGCCGCCTGCATGGCGCTGCCGGCGTTCCAGAAGGCTGCGCCGCAGAACCAGATCGATGCCGAGTAGGGAAGCCAGGGATCCCGACGAGGCTAAGACGCTCGCCGATATGGAGGAGTATGGCTGTCATATTCTCTACGTGCTGGAGGACGACGAGCACCCGCCATTCGCTTACTCGGTGGGGATAGAGTACAATTCCAAAGCCCCTGAGCTGGTCGTCATCGGGCTCAAGCCGGAGCTTTCGCAGACCATCATCAACGAGTATTGCCGACGAGTGCGCAGCGGCGAGAGGTTCAACGTTGGAGAGCAGGCGCCGGGTTTCCTGGGAGGTGGCTTCGACTGTCAATTCGGTGCGGTCCATCCCGACCACTACCCTGAATATTTCGGTTGGGACCTATGGTTTTACGACGGGCCCGTTTTCCGGATTCTGCAGCTTATCTTTCCGACAACCTCCGGTGTTTGGCCATGGGATGCCGAAGCCGGCGAGTGGTTTTGCAAGCGGCAACCATTGCTCGACTAACCACCATGGCCGACTTAGCTTGGCACCTATTACCCAAAATCGCCCTGCCCTTTGAACTGGATAGAAAGCACTCCCATGAAAGCTGTCGTCTTCGAAAAATTCGGCGAAGCGCCAACAATCCAGACCGTGCCTGACCCCAAGCCGGCGGGGGATGGCGTCGTCATCAAGGTCGAGGCGACCGGTCTTTGCCGCAGCGACTGGCATGGCTGGATGGGTCATGACGACGGCATCACGCTGCCGCATGTCCCCGGCCATGAACTGGCGGGCGTCGTCGTCGCCGCCGGCAAGCAGGTGAGCCGCTGGAAGGCCGGCGACCGCGTCACCGTGCCTTTCGCCGTCGGCTGCGGCCGCTGCTTCGAATGCAACTCCGGCAACCATCAGGTCTGCGAGCACCAGACCCAACCTGGCTTCACGGGCTGGGGCTCGTTCGCCGAATATGTCGGCATCGAGCATGCCGACACCAATCTCGTACGCCTGCCGGACGAGATGGAGTTCGCCACTGCCGCCAGCCTCGGCTGCCGCTTCGTCACCTCCTTCCGCGCCATCGTCGACCAGGGCCGGGTGACGCCCGGCGAGTGGGTGGCGGTGCATGGCTGCGGCGGTGTCGGTCTCTCGGCGATCATGATCGCCAGCGCCATGGGCGCCAATGTCATCGCCATTGACCTCACCGACGAGAAGCTGGAGTTTGGGAAAAGGATCGGCGCGGTCGCGACCATCAACGCTTCGACCACGCCCAATGTCGTCAAGGCCGTCAAGCAGATCACCAACGGCGGCGCGCATATGTCGATGGACGCGCTCGGCCATCCAACCACGTGCTTCAACTCGATCGCCAATCTGCGCCGGCGGGGTCGCCATGTTCAGGTCGGGCTGATGCTGGGCGACCATGCCCGCCCGCAAGTGCCGATGGACAAGGTCATCGCCTTCGAGCTCGAAATCCTCGGCAGCCACGGCATGCAGGCCTACCGCTATTCCGCCATGATGGACATGATTCGCACCGGCAAGCTGAAGCCCGAACTGTTGGTCGGCAAAAGGATCAGCCTCGATGAGGCGCCAGCCGCATTGATGGCGATGGGCGGCTTCGAGGGCATCGGCATCGGGGTGGTGACGAAGTTTTGAGTAGGCTCCCTACCTGGCGAACTTCTTCGCCCCGAACACGCAGGCCACCACGCCGAGCGTGACCACCACCATCAGCGGGCTGACCTGCTCGTGCAGCAGACTCGCCGCGAGCGCCAGGCCGAAGAAGGGCTGCAGCAGTTGCAATTGCCCGACCGCGGCGATGCCGCCCTGCGCCAGGCCGCGATACCAGAACACGAAGCCGATCAGCATGCTGAACAGCGAGACATAGCCGAGGCCGATCCATGCGCCGGAGCCGACAGCGGCAAAAGACGGCGGCAGGGTCGCAAAGCTCAGCGCCAACATGACCGGCAGCGACAGCGCCAAGGCCCAGCAGATCACCTGCCAGCCGCCGAGCTTGCGCGACAGCGCCGCACCTTCCGCATAGCCCAGCCCGCAGGCGATGATGGCGGCGAGCATCAAGCCGTCGCCGACCGGTGAGGCGGTCACGCCTTGCGACAGCGCGAAACCCGCGACGAGCGTGCTGCCCAGGCAGGAAAACAGCCAGAAGGCCGGGCGCGGACGGTCGCCGCCGCGCAGCACACCGAAGATCGCCGTCGCCAGCGGCAGCAGGCCGACAAAGATGATGGAATGCGCCGCCGTGACATGTTTGAGCGCCAGCGCCGTCAGCAGGGGAAAGCCGACCACGACGCCTAGCGCAACGACGACCAGCGAGACCAGATCGCCGCGATCCGGGCGCTTCTCGCGGAACAGGAACAGCACCGCGATGCCGAGCAGGCCAGCGATCGCCGCACGGGCCGACGTCAGGAAGGTCGGGTCGAAATCGACCACGGCCACGCGCGTCGCCGGCAGCGAGCCGCTGAAGATCAGAACGCCGATGAAGCCGTTGAGCCAGCCGTTGAAACTCTTATCCATCATCCGCTCCGTTTGCGCTTCTGTACCGGCGCAGCGCATGGCGTTGCCAGAGACAATGGGGTACAATTCCGCAAAACTGTATTGGTCGACAGGGAAGTACAGATGGACACGCCCGACCCGAAGGCGACGAATGCCGGAACGCTCGTCGAAGCCGTCATGTCGGCAATCCGGCAGCGGATCGCCGCGCGCATCCTGACGCCGGGCGCGCGCTTGCCTTCGATCCGCGCCTTCGCCGGCACGATGCAGGTGTCAAAATCTACGGTGGTCGAGGCCTATGAGCGGCTTGCGGCGGAAGGCACGATCCGCTCGCGGCCGGGCTCCGGCTTCTTTGCCGCCTGCCCGCTTGCGCCGCTGTCGCTGGCCGAGATCGGCCCGCGGCTCGACCGCGCCGTCGACCCGCTCTGGGTCTCGCGGCAAGCACTGGAGGCAGGCGACGATATGCTGAAACCGGGCTGCGGCTGGCTGCCGGCTTCCTGGATGCCTCAGGCCGCGTTGCGGCAAGCACTGCGCGGCGCCGCCCGAGCCGACGATGCGACGCTTGCCGACTACGGCACGCCGCTTGGCCTGCCGGCACTGCGGCAGCTGCTTGCCCGCCGCCTGTCGGCGCACGGCGTCGAGGCTTCGCCGGACCAGATCATGCTCACCGAGTCCGGGACGCAGGCGATCGACCTATTGTGCCGCTTGCTCCTCGAGCCGGGCGATACGGTTCTGGTCGACGATCCCTGCTATTTCAACTTCCATGCGTTGCTGCGCGCGCACCGCGCCAAAGTGGTCGGTGTCGCGATGACACCCTCAGGGCCCGATATCGACCTCTTCGCGCAAGCGCTCGCCGAGCACAAGCCGCGCCTCTACATCACCAATTCCGCGCTTCACAACCCGACCGGCGCGGTGCTCTCGCCGCTTATAGCGCACCGGCTGCTCAAGCTTGCCGATCAATCGGGTCTCGCCATCGTCGAGGATGACATTTTCGCCGATTTCGAGCACACGCCGGCGCCGCGGCTCGCGGCCTTCGATGGCCTCGGCCGCGTCGTCCAGATCGGTTCCTTCTCGAAGACGCTGTCGGCTTCGGTGCGATGCGGCTTCATCGCCGCGCCCCGCGACTGGATGGAACGACTGATTGACCTCAAGATCGCCACGACTTTCGGCGGCGGGAGGCTCTCCTCGGAACTGGTGCTGACTCTGCTGAAGGACGGCAGCTACCGCAAGCATGTCGAGCAGTTGCGCACCCGCCTGTCGCGCGCAATGGCCGAAACAGCCGGCAGGCTGAAAGCAATGGACGTTATGCCCTGGATCGATCAGGGGGCCGGTATGTTCCTGTGGTGCCGCCTGCCCGACGCCATCGACGCCGCCGATGTCGCCCGCCATGCGCTGGCGGATAATGTCGTGCTGGCGCCCGGCAACGCCTTCAGCCTGTCGCACTCCGCCGGCCGCTTCATGCGTTTCAACGTCGCCCAATGCGCCGATGAGCGCAACTTCAGAGTGCTTGAAAGGGCAATGGCCGCGTCCCGCCGCAAAGGCGCGTCGCAGCCCGGCAGCGGCAGAGCTTAGGCGCCTGCCCGCTTGCGGCGCTCATACATCATCACCAGCGTCTCGGCAGTCAGCGCCGGCTTCTGCTCGCCCTCGATCTCGACGGTATTCGCGGCCTTCATCAGATATTGGCCGGGGCCTCGGTCTTCCATGGTGAGCAGCGTCGTGCGCAGCCGGATACGTGCGCCGGACTTCACCGGCGCCAGGAAGCGCACTTTGTCGAAGCCATAGTTGAAGGCGGCTTGCGTGTTTTCCGGCACGATGCCCATTTCCAGCGCCAGCGCGCCGATGATCGACAGCGTCAGATAGCCATGCGCGATCGTAGTGCGGAACGGGCTCTGCCGCTTCGCGCGCTCCGGATCGACATGTATCCACTGGTGGTCGCCCGTGCATTGGGCGAACTGGTCGATGCGCTGCTGGTCGACCGTCGTCCAGTCCGACACGCCGATCTCCTGGCCGGCCATTGTCCGCAACTGTTCAAAGGTCGGCGGCGTCCTCGGCCGATTTTCCGTCATTCCTGCTTTCCTGCTGGCTTCTGCCAATCTCCCGACCATGAACCGGCGGCTCCTGTCAATTCGCGGCGCCTCGATTTCACCCTCAGAGTTGACGGTTTTACGGCAAGCCGCGAACGCGCAGCCGCACGCGCCGATTGCTCAGCCGCCTGAACCCGATCCGGAAAACCCGAATAGGCGTCCTGGATTGCTCACTTCCCGTCGTAGCCGGCCCGGATTTCCGCCATCGCGTCCTTGATCCTGTCGCGCAGGATTTCGACCGATTCGGTGCCGGATTTCCGAACCAGGTCGGCGACCTCGCCGGCATTCTTCAGCGTTGTCTCGAAGGATTTCCTGGCGAAATCCACCTGCTTCGTCATCAACTCCTGCGGATTGCCCGGAGGCTGGTAGTTGCGTGCCATCCGGGTAATTTCGCCGAGCGCCTCCTGCACCATTTCGTGCTGTCTCGACAGAATGGATGACGCGCCGGCGGCGCTTGCCCGGGCCGACTTCTCCAGAGCCTCGAGATTCCTGCGGTGGTGATCGAGGATCGCCTGGATGTCGACCTTCGGCAGCTTCAAGTCGCGGCCGAACCTGCTGAAGATGTCCAGAAAAGAGTCGGATTCCGGTTGTCTTGCCATGTCGTCGCCTCCCGATCTGCCGCTCTTACAGCGCCCACTAGGGAGAATAGTGCGCGCCCGGTCCGCGTCAATTGAGGAGAAGCAGCCGCTCCGCCGTATAGAGTGCCAAGCCGGCCAGACCGCCGATCACCATGCCGTTGAAGCGGATATACTGCAGGTCCTTGCCGATATTGATCTCGATCAGCCGCGTCAGCTGGGCCAGATCCCAGCGCTTGACCTGATCGGCGATGAATTTCGACACGCCGCTCTTCTGGCTTTCGACGAAGGAGGCGAGCGCCACAACAAAACCCTGGTTCATGTCGGCCCTGATCTGGGCATCGTCGGCCAAATGTCGTCCGACCTCGACGAACAGGTTGGCGAGGTGCTCGCGAATCGTCGAATTGGCCGCGTTGGCGTCCTGCTCGATGAACAAGCGCAGGCTTGCCCAAGTGTCGCCGGCGAGAGCCCTGACTTCCGGACGGCCCAGGAAATCGCGCTTCAGCTTTTCGGCGCGCCTTGCATATTGCTTCGAGGTCCTGAGCCGCTCGACGAAGCGAAGTACGAAACGGTCGAACTCGGCGCGCGCCGGATGATCGGGATCGGCCCGCACCTCCTCCAGCAGCAACCCGGCGGAAGCGACAATCTTCTTGAGCAGATAGGCGTCGGCGCGAAACAGGTTGAACAGCGACGGCAGTTCCTCACGGATCTTTTCGCGCATCGTCGCCAGCGCCTTCTCGTCGTTCAGGAAGCGCCCGACCACCCTGGTGAACTCGTCGAACAGTTTCTGGTGGCGCCGGTCGTCGGTGAGCGCCGACAACAGCTCCGCGGCTAAAGGCGCCAGCGGCACCTTTTCGATCTGCTCCAGCAAGCGGCTGGTGACGAAGTCGCGCAGCCCGGACTGCTCCACGGCGGTCAGCGTCTGCGGCACCAGGCGGGCGACGAATCGCGACAGGTCGGCGGCGCGTTCGGCGTCGGCCAACCAGTCGGCGACGAGGGCCGCAAAGTCGACCTCGGCGAGCTTTTCCCGCACGGGCTCCGGCGCAAGGAAATTGGCCTCGATGAACCGGCCGAGATTGTCGGCGATCCGGTGCTGGTTCTCAGGAATGATGGCAGTGTGCGGGATCGGCAGGCCGAGCGGGCGCCTGAACAAAGCCACGACCGCATACCAGTCGGCTAGCCCGCCAATGATCGCCGCCTCGGCGAACGCGGCGACAAAGCCGAGCCACGGATGGGTGACCTCTAACGACTTGGCGAGCGCGAAGACAAGGATGCATAGGCCAAGCGCTGCGGCGGCGACGAACTTGGTCCGCCGCAATGCCGAGAGCTTTGCCTGCGCATCGGCGTCGAATCGAACCGGCGCGAGGGCCTGAGCTGATTGTGACATGGAAAGGCCTTCCCTATTGCACCCGGACTTATCTAGGGCCTGCGCCGGGGAAAAGCTCGCTCAAAGCCCATTGCGGCGCGATGCGGCGGACACGCACAAAAAGTTGACAAGATTATTCAGCTATGTAGCGGTCCAGTCTGGAATTGTTCCAAACTATGGGCCATATTCGGCCCAAGCTCATTTCGCGAGGATCACCATGCGGCTCACGCGCCAGACCAACTATGCGATGCGCATACTGATGTATTGCGCCGCGAACAGCGATCGGCTGAGCCGCATCCCCGAGATCGCCACCGCCTATTCGGTTTCGGAGCTGTTTTTGTTCAAGATCCTGCAGCCGCTGGTCGAGGCCGGCCTGGTCGAGACGGTGCGCGGCCGCAATGGCGGCGTCAGGCTCGGCCGCCCGGCAGAGCAGATCAGCCTGTTCGACGTCGTGCGCGTCACCGAAGAGAGCTTCGCCATGGCCGAGTGCTTCGAGAACGACGCCGCCGAATGCCCGCTGGTCGACAGCTGCGCCTTGAATTCGGCACTGCGCGAAGCGCTCAACGCCTTCTTCGCCGTGCTCTCCCGCTACACGATCGCCGACCTCGTCGCGGCGCGCCCGAATGTGCGCCACCTGCTTGGCATCGACCTCCTGGAGCAGCGCGCCCCGGCCGCCTAAGCTGCCGATTGCGGCAACACGAACGGAACGCTTCCAGCAGGCAGTGCGCCGACCTTGAGCCGGCAGTCGAACACCTTTTCGATCAGCTCGTCATTGAGCACGTCTTGCGGCGAGCCGGCGGCAGCCAGCTGGCCACGAGAGAGCACGAAAATCCGGTCGGCATACATGGCCGTCAGATTGAGGTCGTGCAGGATCGCCACCACGCCGCCGCCGCGCCGGGCGAAATCGCGCGCAATATTCATGATGATGAGTTGGTGCTTGACGTCGAGGCTGGAGACAGGCTCGTCGAGGAAAAGGTAGCGCGGCCTGCCCTCGAGAACCGGCGCCCAGACCTGGCAAAGTACACGGGCAAGCTGGACGCGCTGCTGCTCGCCGCCTGAAAGCTCCTGGTAGAAGCGGCCGGCAAAGCCGTCGAGATCGACACGCGCCAGCGCCCGCTCGGGCAAGCGCGCATCCTCGCCGGGCAGCACCCCGGAACGCCCGCCGATCAGGCCGAGACGAACGATCTCTAGCACCGTGAAGGGAAAGGACAGCGTGGTGGATTGCGGCAGCACGGCGCGATGCGTCGCTGCCTCCACCGGCTTCATGGAAACCAGGTCTCGGCCATTGAGGATGACAGTGCCGGTATAGGAGAGCTCGCCCGTCAGCGCCTTGAGCAGCGTCGTCTTGCCCGAGCCATTGGGCCCGACGATTGCCGTTACCTCGCCCGGCCGCGCCGTGAAATCGACATGCGACACGATGCGCCTGGAGCCGATCGCTACGGAGATGTCCCGGGCTTCGATCATCGGCTGCTCACAGATCAATGACGCCGCGCTCGCGCAGCAGGATCCACAGGAAGAACGGCGCGCCGGCCACTGCCGTGACGATGCCGATCGGCAGTTCGGCGGGCGCGACGACGGTACGGGCGACCGCGTCGGCAAGCAGAAGCAGCGAGGCGCCGAGCAAGGCCGAGGCCGGCAGTAGGTAGCGGTTATCCGGACCGATCGCGAGGCGCAACAGATGCGGCACGACGATGCCGATGAAGCCGATGCCTCCGCTGACGGCGACCGACGCACCGACCGCCGCCGACACGCCGACGATGGCCGTATATTTCAGCCGCTGGACCGGAATGCCGAGATGGCCGGCGGTCGCCTCGCCGAGCGCCAGCGCATCGAGGCCGCGCGACAGGAACGGCATCGTCGCCAGTGCCAGCAAGATCACCGGTCCGACCGTGCCGATTTTCGGCCAAGTGGCGCCGCCAAGCGAGCCGAGTTGCCAGAAGGTGAGGTCGCGCAATTGCCTGTCGTCGGCCACGAAGACCAGTATGCCGGTGAGCGCCATGGCAAGGGCGGCGATCGCCAGGCCGGCGAGCAGCATCGTGGCGACTGACGTCCGGCCGTGGCGCGTCGCAATGGCATAGAGCAGCAGCGTCACCGCCAGGCCGCCGAGGAAGGCTGCCAGCGGCAGGGCGAGCGTGCCAAGGGCGAGCGTGACAGGCGCAAGCCAGGTTGTGCCGAGCACGATGATTGCCACCGCGCCAAGGCTCGAGCCGGCCGAGACGCCGATCAGGCCGGGATCGGCGAGCGGGTTGCGGAACAGTCCTTGCATCACCGCGCCGGAGACGGCGAGCGCGGCGCCGATCAGCACGCCGAGCAGCACGCGCGGCATGCGGATGTCATAGACGATCAGCCGGTCGCGCGCGGCGAGCGCCGTATCGGCCGGCACGCCTCCGGTCAGCCAGTCGCGGATGACGCGAACGGCGGACGCGTCCGAAGCGCCCGAGGTCAGCGACAGGAATATGGACAGCGCAAGCGCGACAGACAAAAGCAGGATGACGATCCTTGCCCGCGCCGAGCGGTCGCCATCGGATGCCCTCACCCTGCCCGCCGGCCCCGCAATCGACTGTTCGGCCATCACCGCTCAGTCCGTGACCTGATTGCCGTAAAGCGAGACGGCGAGGTCGTGGATGGCCGCGGCCGTGCGCGGCCCGAAGCCCAGCAGGTAGCCGCCATCCATGCTGATCAGCTTGCGAGCAGCTCCCGCGGGCGTCGAGGTGATCGATGGATTGGCCAACAGCTCATCTTCCGAGATCGGCGGACCGGCGTTTTTCATGGTCAGGATCACATCCGGCCTTGCAGTGACGATCGCCTCGTCGGACATCTGCTTGTAGCCCGAAAAACCCTCGACCGCGTTGACGGCGCCGGCAAGCTTGATGATACCGTCTCCGGCCGTATCGCTGCCCGCGGCCAGGATCTTGCCGCCCTGGATCGACAGCACGAACAGGACGCGCTTGCGCTCCTTGATCGCGGCCGTCTGCTTTTCGGCCGACTTCAGCTTCGCGTCCGTCTCCGCAGCGAGCTTCTCCGCCTTGGCCTCGACCCCCAGCGCCCTCCCGACGGTGCGGATCTTTACGAGGATGCCTTCATGGCTGTAGCGCTCCGGCACCTCGATAAAGGGCACGCTCGATTTCCTCAGCACGTCGACGGTTTCCTTCGGGCCGCTGCCATGCAAAGCGAGAATCCCCGACGGATTGACCGAAAGAACGCCCTCCGGCGACAGCGCGCGCATATAGCCCACATCGGGCAATTTCTGCGCGGCTTGCGGAAAGGAGCTGGTCGAATCACGGGCGACGAGATGACTTTCCTCGCCGAGCGCATAGACGATCTCGGTGATCGAGCCGCCGATGGAGGCAATCCGCGAGGTGTCCGAGAAGACGGCCCTACCTTCATCGGCTCCGGCAGGCAGAGCGGCGGCGGCAAGCAGAACGCCGATCAGCGGCGCAAGCGCAGAGCGGAAACGGTGAACGAC
Source organism: Mesorhizobium sp. WSM3862 (assembly GCF_002294985.1). Classification (GTDB taxonomy): domain Bacteria; phylum Pseudomonadota; class Alphaproteobacteria; order Rhizobiales; family Rhizobiaceae; genus Mesorhizobium. Next base: position 678,203 of record NZ_NSGE01000001.1, read on the forward strand.
ACGCATCGAGTCTCGCCTCATGCAGCGGTCGGGCTGGGGATGCGGGGCAGGTTCTCGGCCAGGAAGCGCCAGTCTTCGCGCTCGCCCTCGCCTTCATGGCGCTTGCCGAAGAACTGGATGATCATGCCCCCCTTGGCGTCATAAGCCTCGAGCGACGTGACATGGCCATCCTTGGTCGGCTTGCGTACCGCCCAGACTTCATGGATGTGATCGGTCCTCAGATGCAGGTGGAAGGTCTCGTCGAGCACGTTGATCCACGGCCCCATCGGCTTGACCGACTTGATCGGGCCGGAATGGATCTGGATGCAGCCGCGGTTGCCGACGAAGCACATGATCGGCATCTCGCCTTCGGCCGCGTGGTGAAACATGGCGCTGACGGCATCATTGTCGAGCAGCCATGCATAGTCCTGGCCGACCATGCGCACCGCCTCAGGGCGGCTGAGCTTCAGCGTCTTCAGCATGCCGAAGAACTGATGCACGTCGGTCATCCGGCTCCAGCGGTCGCGGAGGTCGTCGATGCTGGCTACCGAGGCTTGCACCTCCACTTCGCCTTCCGGCGCGCTTGAGGCGATTGCGATCGTCGGCTCCTGGTTCGACGATTCAAGGCTCGCCACCAGCTTCTGGTAAGCATAGAGGTTCGAGGCCGCCCGCAGATGCACCTTGTGAACGGCCTCGCCGGCCGCATCGAAGAACTGCAGGCTGCGGCGGATCTCGCCCCCGTCGCGTTTCTCGACGGCAAAGCCATGTGCCCACACTTTCGGGAAGATGCGCAGGTCGATGTTCTCGCCGAGCACCATGGCGTTGTGATTGCCGGTGACGACCTTGTCGTAGACGCCGATCTTTTCGTGCACGGCGCTTTCGTTGCGGGTCAGCGCCATCACTTCGCCGACCGCTTCGAGGCCGCTCAGCAAGTCATTGACGCGCGGCTCGACGCGCACGGCGCCATGGCCGCAATGTGCCGCGACCAGCTCTGCTTCCGAAATGCCGAGTGGGGCCGCCAAATCGCGCTCGCGCATCTTCGGATTGTTTTCCCGCGAACCCCGGATCTCGTCCGGCGACGGCTTCACGCGTTGGTCCATATCGTTCACCTGCCCACTTTTTGTCTGCCCTGTTCGTCTACCGATCGTGCTTACTTGTTGAGGATCAGCTTGCCCTGGCGGGTGATCTTCAGACGGTAGAGAGCACCATGATGTTCGATGCCGATCTCATGCTCGCCCTGGAACAGCGCGTTGCTGGAGAGCGTGCGCACTGACATCGCCACGCGGTCAAAACGCGCGGGCACGTCGTCGGAGCGGCGGCCGCGGTAGCGAAAGTCGCTTGGGTTATGGCTGTTCATCTCATTCGGTCCCTTTTTCCTGTGCCGGCCACCGGGCCGGTCGCCTCGTCAAATGCCGATTAAATTCTTGACTCGATTTCTCATGTTTACTAGTCGTGCATTACCGGACTAAATGAGTCAACATTTAAGACGCCGGACGCGATCAAAAATGCGAGCGAGCCCCGCGCCAGCCAGCATCGAGCCTGAGAATCTGGAGTTGGGGCATGGGGTTGGTGAATTGGGGACGGCCGACAGATCGGCCGATGGCGAAGGAAATGGCGGCCTTGCTGGCTGGCGCGGCGGCAATCGCGCTCTGTATGCCGGCGGCCAAAGCGCAACAGGCCACCCAGCCGGCGGCTGACCAGCAGAGCGACCAGACAAAGAAGGCTGACCAGAAAAGTGCAGGCGACTCGACGCTGCTCGACAAGATCCTCGTCATTAGCCGCACCGGCGAGACGGCGATCCAGTCGCTGGCCTCGGCCAGCCATGTCGACAAGGAACAGCTTGAGCGCCGCATGGCGACGACGCCGAACGAGATGCTGCTTGGCGTGCCGGGAGTTGCAGTGCAGGCCGACGCGCGACGCGTCAGCTCCAGCATCAACATCCGCGGCCTGCAGGATTTCGGCCGCGTGGCGGTGATCGTCGACGGCGCCAGGCAGGATTTCCAGCGCTCCGACCACGGCACGCAGTCCACCTTCTATGTCGATCCCGAGCTCATCAAATCGGTCGACGTGATCCGCGGCCCGGTCGCCAACACCTATGGCTCCGGCGCCATCGGCGGAGTGGTCTTCTTCGAAACCAAGGACGTCGGAGATTTCCTCAAGCCGGAAGAGACCTGGGCCGGATCGCTGACCGGTCGCTATGAAACGAATGGCAAGGGCTGGACCACCAGCGCTAGCGGCGCCTATCGCTTCAACGAGAACTGGGACGTTCTCGGCAACATCGTCTACCGCGACTACGGCGACTACAAGAACGGTGGCGGCGACACCGTTGCCGGCACCGGCTTCGACGTGCTGAGCGGCCTGCTCAAGACCACCATTCGCCCGACCGAGAACAGCGAGTTGAAGCTCGGCTGGGTCGGCTCGAAGGACGGGTGGACGGAGACCAGTGGCGGCGTTCCGGCCAACGATGTCGACCTGAAATCGAATACCTTCACCGCCCGCTACAACATCACCGACGATGCCAAAAGCTGGCTCGATCTCCACATCAACGCCTCTTACAACAAGACGCTTCTCGATCTGACGACGCTCTTCCCGCAGAACCGTTTCGATCCGACGACCGGCCTGCCCGTGGTGCTGCCCGCCGGGTCGCTCTCGACTTTCGATGTCGGGACGACCGGCATCGACATATGGAACACGTCGCGATTCGAGACCGCCGGCATTGCGCATGAGTTGACTTACGGCGGTGACTGGGTCGGCGACGACGTCGAAACCGGGGGCACAGCCGGCGGCGACAGCTTCTACACGCCGTCAGGTAAGCGCAACGTCTCCGGCGCCTATGTCCAGGACAAGCTGACCTGGGAATGGCTGGAGGTCATCACCGGCCTGCGCTACGACAGGTACAGCCTGAAGGAATCCGAGCACGAGACATCAGGCGACCGGCTGTCGCCGCGCATCACCGTCGGCGTATCGCCCTTCGAAAGCGCTGACCTCGCCGGCCTGCAGTTTTACGGCACCTATGCGGAAGGCTACCGCTCACCCTCGCTGACGGAGACGCTGATCAGCGGTAACCATCCGGCCGGCGTCACCTTCCCCTTCCTGCCCAATCCAAATCTCAAGCCTGAGACCGGCAAGACCGTCGAGTTCGGCGTCAACTACAAGCAGAACGACATTTTCGAAGGCGGCGACGCTCTGCGGCTCAAGGCCGCCTATTTCAACAACAATGTCGAAGACTATATCGACGGCGTCACGCTGTCGGCCTTCGACCCGATCAGCGGCTGCCCGTTCGGCCCCGGCATCCCGATCTGCTTCCAGTACCAGAACTTCGCCAAGGCCAAGATCAACGGTTTTGAACTGGAAAGCGTCTATGACGCCGGCTGGGGCTATGCGGGCTTCTCGGCCTCGATCATCAACGGCCACACCATCTCGTATGAGGGCGAGCGGGCCGACCTTGCCACCATTCCCTCCTCGCAGGTGACGGCGCAGCTCGGACTTCGCTTCCTCGAGGACAGGCTCACCGTCGGCGGTGAAGTGCAATATAACGGCAAGCCCAAGGGCAATCCGGTGGCCAAGGACTATACGCTGGTCAATGCCTTTGCCAGTTACCAGGCGACCGACAACCTCAAGCTCGACGTCCGCGCCGACAATCTGTTCGATGTCAAATACACCAATCCGCTCAACGCAAGCACGACTGCCGTCCTCTATGAACCGGGCGTCACGCTGAAGCTTGCGGCAACCATGCGCTTTGGAGGCTGAGAACCATGAACTTGACGACATCGCTCCGTCTCTTGACCTCGGCGCTGGCGATGTCGCTCGGCCCGGTGCCGGCGCGCGGCCAGTCCGCGCCAGCGCCGGCCCTTAATCTCGAACTCAACGCCGTGCAGCCTTCGGACAAGGGCTGCCGGCTGACCTTCGTCGTCAACAACGCGCTCGGCGCCGACCTGTCGAAGTCCGCTTTCGAAATCGCGCTGTTCAATGAGTCCGGCGTTGTCGACCGCCTCACCGTGCTCGATTTCAAGGACCTGCCGGTCGGCAAGACGAAAGTCACGCGCTTCGATCTCGCGGGCGCCGACTGCGGCAAGCTCGGCCGCGTGCTGATCAACAGCGCGACGGAATGCGCTGGAACCGGCGTCGAGCCGACGGCCTGCATGCGCGACCTGAAGACCTCGACTAAAACCGCCATCGCCTTCGGCGTATAGAGGTGGGGATTGCATCCGGCCCGCCAGGAGACGCCATGGCGTGGGCCATGGGCGGCAACCGATCTTGATTTGACAATTTCTTATCGCGTACAGCAGGTCTCGGCGCGAGACATGCAGGACATCAATCACTCCTCCGATGCAGGCAGCGAACCGGCGATCACGCCGGCCGAGCCGCTCATGCAGCCGCGGCACTCGGCCGGGCATCGCAAATGGCCGGTGGCGATCATCGCTTCCGGCCTGCTCCATGGCGCTGCGGCGGCCGCGTTCCTGCTCGCGCCTGCCGGGATATTCGACTCCATGGACGCGATTCGGGCCGAGGGCGCAGATCAGTCCGGCGCCAACGTCACCGGCAGCGCCCTGGACGACCAGTCGTCCGGCGCCGTGGATGTCACCTTGGTGCCCGATCTGCAGCCGGTGAAACGCCAGGCCGCGCAGCCCGCACCGCCGGTCGAAGCGCAGGAACCAGCAAGCGAACCCTCGACGCCTCAGCTTCCGCCGCAAGCCGTCAAGGAAGCCGCTTCCGCGCCGGATATCGTGGCGGCCACCAGCCCACGCCAGGATGACCAGACTGTCCCCGACGACAGCAAACCTACGCCCGCGACCGAACTGCAAAGCGCTGAAGCGCCCCTTGCCGAGCCTCAACAGCCACCGGTCCCCAGTGCGACATCGAGCGCCCCAGCCCCATCGGCAGCGGCAGACCAGACCAATGCAACCGGCGGCACGGCGGATGGCGATACACGCGACGCGCCTGTTGCCGCCAGCAAGGGCAAGAAACAGGCCGCTGCCGGCAATGCCCTGGAATCCCACTACAGCGGTGAAATCCAGAAGAAACTTGCGCGCGCCAACCGTCGCGTTTCGAAATCGATCCAGGCCAAGGCTCGCAACAACGCCAGGGTGGTTTTCGTCGTCGCGGCCGACGGCAGCGTCAGCGACCTGCAGCTCACTGAAAGTTCAGGGTCCGCCGAGCTCGATCAGTTCGCTTTGACGCTGGTGCGCAAGCAAGCCCCGTTCCCTCCCATTCCACCCGAGACCGGCAAATCAAGTTGGGTGTTCAAGGCGCGGATCGGCCCTTTTTAAAGCCTCCGCGATTTCATCGCCTGGACGAAGTCGGAGAACTTCCGCGCCGCCCATCGCAACGCCGGCACCGCCAAGGTGCATTATCTTGGCCACCCCGAGTTCGAAGGGTTTTTGGTCGTCGAGGGCGCCTGACCGCCGCTAACGCGGCGGCCTTCCCGCACCTGATTAGGCTGCCGCGAGCAGGCTGGCATTGCCGCCGGCCGCCGTCGTGTCAACGCAGACCGCGCGCTCATGCGCATAAGCCGCCGGATTAAGCACTTCGCCGACCAGCGGCACGATCGGCCCGGCGCGCTCGGCAACCACCTTGCGCACGATGCGCGCCGCTTCCGGCGTGCCGGAGAAGGCAACGACGTCGACGCGCAGCGAGCGTGCCTCGACCGGGTCCGGCCGGCCGTCGATCGCCGCCAGCGGCAGGCCCTTGCCGGTCAGCGCCGACAGCGCCGCCGGCGCGCCTGGCGCCACTGCCAGAACGGCATTGCCGGCGGCTAAAGCCTGGATTGTCTGCGCAAGCAGCGTCTCGGCATCCGGCCCGAGGCAGAGCACCCGTCCGCGCGGCGCCAGCGACAGCGTGTTGGCCTCGCCGGTCGGGCCCGGCAGGTCGACCTGCCCGAAATCGAGGCTCGCTGCGGCGGCGATGGCCGCAGCCCCCTTGCCGCGCAGATGTTTTCTCAGAATCGCCACGCGATCTGGTCGCGTCGACCAGCCGCCAAGCGTCGGGTCCGGCAGATTGTCGGCGAGTTCCGTCGCCGTCACCTTGTGACCGTCGCCGACTTCCGTGCCGGCTTGGGGGCCCTTGCGGAAGCGGCGCAGATAATGCGGCCCGCCGGCCTTCGGCCCGGTGCCGGACAGACCCTCGCCGCCGAAGGGCTGCGAGCCGACGACGGCGCCGATCTGGTTTCGGTTGACATAGATGTTGCCGGCATGGATGCCGTCGACGAAATGCTGGACGCGGCCCTCGATGCGGGTGTGCAGGCCGAAGGTCAGGCCGTAGCCCTTGCGGTTGATGCCGGCAATCACCGCGTCGACGTCGTCGGCGTCGAAGGTGGCGACATGCAGCACCGGACCGAACACTTCGCGCTCCATCTCCTCGATGCCTTTGACCCGAAAGACATGCGGCGCGACGAAGCGGCCGGCAGCCGGCGCTTCGAGCTTGGCGATGAGGCGCCCCTCCAGCCCCTTTTTCTTGCAGTAGTCGCCGATCGAGGCCTGCGCCTCATCGTCGATGACCGGGCCGACATCGGTCGAGATCAGCCACGGATCGCCGACATTGAGGGCCTCCATCGCGCCCTTCAGCATGGCCAGCATCTTCTTCTCGACATCCTTCTGCACGTAGAGCACGCGCAGCGCCGAGCAGCGCTGCCCGGCGCTCTGGAAGGCGGAGGCGAGGATGTCGCGCACCGCCTGCTCGGGAAGCGCCGTGGAATCGACGATCATGGCGTTCAGCCCACCCGTCTCGGCAATCAGCATGGCATCGGGCGCCGCCGTTTCGGCCAGCTGTTTTTCGATCAGCTTGGCGACCTCGGTCGAGCCGGTAAAGCAGACACCTGCGATGCGCGGGTTGGCGGTGAGCGGCGCTCCGACCGACGCACCGTCACCCGGCAGGAGCTGGATGATATCCTCCGGCACGCCGGCCTCGCGCAGCATCTCGACGGCGCGGAAGGCGATCAGCGGCGTCTGCTCGGCGGGCTTGGCGATCACTGAATTGCCGGTGACGAGCGCCGCCGCGATCTGGCCGGTGAAGATGGCCAGCGGGAAATTCCACGGCGAGATGCAGACGATCGCGCCACGGGCTTCAGTGCCCGCTTCGGCATTCGCCGCCTCGGCCGCATAGTAACGCAGGAAATCGACCGCCTCGCGCACTTCGGCGACGCCGTCGGCCAACGACTTGCCGGCCTCTCGAGTGGCCAAAGCGAAGAACTCGGCGGCATTGGCCTCGTAGAGGTCGGCGGCGCGGTTGAGGATCGCGGCGCGCTCGGCAACCGGGCGTTTTGCCCAGGCCGGCTGCGCCTCCACAGCGATGCGAACGGCCGTCGCGACCTGCTTGGCCGCCGCCTCATGCACGGTGCCGACGACCTCATCGGGCTTGGCCGGGTTGACGATCTGGCGCGGCTTGCCGTAGCCGGCGGCGCGCGTGATCGGCTTGGCATGCCAGCGATCCGCTCCCGCGAATTCCGCCCGCGCCCTGTCGATGGCTGCAAGAGTCACCGCATCACTGATGTCGAACCCTTTTGAATTGCGCCGGTGGGCGCCGAAGATCGCGGCGGGCCGCGCGATCGCCGGATTGGCGGCGGGGCCTTGTTTCTCTACAGCTTCCAGCGGGTCGCGGGCGATTTCTTCCGGCTCGACCTCCTCGTCAGTCAACTGGTGGACGAAAGAGGAGTTGGCGCCGTTTTCCAAGAGCCGCCGCACCAGATAGGCGAGCAGGTCGGAATGCGCACCGACCGGCGCGTAGATGCGGCAGCGCGTCCTTTCGGCCTTGCGCACCGTCTTGTGCAGCGATTCGCCCATGCCGTGCAGACGCTGGAATTCGAAGGAGTCGCGATCCTTCGCCATCGACAGGATGGCAGCCACCGTGTGCGCGTTGTGGGTGGCGAATTGCGGGTAGATGCGGTCGGTCATCGACAGCAGTTTTCGCGCGCAGGCCACATACGAGACGTCGGTGTTGGTCTTGCGGGTGAAGACCGGATAGCCGGCAAGCCCAAGCGTCTGTGCCCGCTTGATCTCGGTGTCCCAATAGGCGCCCTTCACCAGCCGCACCATGATCTTGCGGTCGTATTTTTTGGCAAGCGCATAGAGCCAGTCGATGACGAATGCCGCGCGCGGGCCATAGGCCTGGACGACGACGCCGAAACCATCCCAGCCGGCAAGCTCCGGTTCGGCGAGCACGCGTTCGATGACGTCGAGCGACAGATCGAGCCGGTCGGCCTCTTCGGCATCGATGTTGAGGCCCATGCGCGAATGCCGCGCGGCAAGCGCCAGCGACAACAGCCGCTCGGCCATTACCGGCAGCATCTTCTCCTTCTGCGCCACCTCATACCGCGGATGCAGTGCCGAAAGCTTGACCGAAATGCCGTGGTTGTAGCGAATGTCCGGGCCATTGGACCCCGCGTCGAGCGAGGAAATCGCATCCGCATAGGCGCGGTGATAGCGCAGCGCATCAGCCTCGGTGCGGGCCGCCTCACCCAGCATGTCGAAGGAATAGAGATAGCCCTTCTGCGTCATCGGACGGCCGCGCTTGACCGCTTCGGCGATGGTGCGGCCGAGCACGAACTGCTCGCCCATTTCGCGCATCGCCGCCGCCACGGCCTTGCGGATGACCGGCTCGCCGAGCCTGCGCACCATGGCGCGCAGCGTGCCTTCGATACCGCCCTCGCCTTCATCGAGCACGCGGCCGGTCAGCATCAGCGCCCAGGTCGAGGCGTTGACGAAAATGGAACTCGAGCTGCCCGAATGCGCCGACCAGTCATGCGGCGCGATCTTGTCGGCGATGAGATCGTCCATCGTCTCGGCATCGGGAACGCGCAGCAGCGCCTCGGCGAGACACATCAGCGCCACGCCTTCCTTGGTCGACAGGCCATAGGCCGAAAGAAAAACCTCCATCAGCCGAGGGTCGGTCGAGCCGCGCACCGCGCGCACCAGATCGGCCGCACGCGCCGAGATCGCCTTGCGCTCTTCCGCCGAAAGCCCGGCAGCCGCGGACAGTCGCTTCACCGCCTCGTCTTCGTCGGGCAAATAGTTGGCGCGGATATCCTGGCGGATGGCATCGAGCGGCATGTCGGATCCATGAGAGCAAGCGTTAGCGAGCGGGTCTGGCGGTCGCCGGACCGATTGGCGCAAGCTAGCACAGCTGGGAGCCCAGGTCGGTCCAAAGAAATCGACAAGATAGTCCATTCGAGCTATCGTAGCGGCTCAACTCCTGTCATTTTGTCCATAAGATCGATGAGCGAAGACCAATTGGACCGCATTGACCGCAACATCCTGGCCGCGCTCGGGCGCGACGGCCGGCTTTCAATGTCCGAGCTGGCTTTGAAGGTCGGGCTGTCGAAGACCCCGGTGCAGGCCCGTGTGAAGCGTCTTGAGAAGGAGGGCTACATCAGAGGCTATCGCGCGATCATCGACCGGGAGCGCATGGGCGAAGGCCATGTCGCCTTCGTCCAGGTGAAGCTGTCGGATACGCGCTCGGCGGCGCTCGACGCGTTCAACCGCGCGGTGCACGGCGTGCCGGAGATCGAGCAGTGCCATATGATGGCGTCGAGCTTCGACTATCTCCTGAAGGTCCGCACCACCGATATCGCCGCCTACCGCCGCGTGCTCGGCGAGCGCATTTCGGCCCTTCCCCACGTGGCGCAGACTTCGACCTTCGTGGCGATGGAAACGGTGAAGGATCGCTAGCGCAATTCCAGGAAAGGTGCGCAGCCGTTTTCCGTCCGGGAATCGCGCAAAATTAAGACTCTACTCCGACAGAGTCTTCAGGAACGCCACCAGAGCCGCGCGCTCGCGATCGGAAAGCTCGAGCGGGTGGATCTCCGAAACGCCTTCAACGCTGGGCGCCGCTTTCGAATAATGCGCCACCACCTCGTCGAGGGTCGAGAACTGCCCGGCATGCATGTAGGGCGCACGCGTAGCTGCCCCCCTGAGCGACGGCGTCTTGTAGGCGCGCACGAGTTGCTGCCCGTCCTTCACCATGAAGCGCAATTCGCGGCAGGCGCTTTCATCGCCGTCGCGGAACTTGCCGAAGCAGTTGAACGGGTCCGCCTGCACTTGAGCCACGGCATCGACCCGGCCGCGGTCGGGCGGCAGATCCTTGACCGGCGGCACGCCGGTGTTGTGGAACGAATTGTCGGTGAAGCGCGGCCCGTTATGGCAGGTCACGCAATTGGCCTTGCCGATGAACAGCTTCAGCCCGAGGATCTCTTCCGGCGAGAAGGCAGCATCGCCTTGCGGCTTGGTGCCGGTCGCGAGGTCGATCGCGAAGCGGTCGAAACGCGTCTGCCCAGGTTCGATCGAGCGCTCGAAGGCCGCGATTGCCTTGCCGATATTGGCAAAGACGCGGTTGACGTCTTCGGCCTGCCTGGCGGGCATGGCGTTCCATGCCGCCTTTTCGGCCTCGGTGCCGAGCGGGCTGGCATTGGCCGGCACGGTGGAAAGATCGGGCAGCGGCCCGAAAATGCGCTCATAGCGCTCGCCGAACCGCTCCTTGATGTAATGCGCGAAGGCCGCGCGGTTGCCGGCCTGCTCCAGCGGGTTTTCGAGCGGCGTCAGCGCTTGCGCCCACAAACTGTCGCGGCGTCCGTCCCAGAAGAACCAAGGATCGCGCGCCACGCCGGCCAGCGGCATGGTTCGGCGATTGGTGTGGCCGACGCCGACCGCCCGCGGCAGGTCGTCCTGGAACTGACGGTCGATCTTGTGGCAGGTCGAGCAGGACACGGTGCCGCCGCGGCTCATGCCGACATCGAAGAACAGCGTCGATCCGAGCGCTGCAGCGGCCGGCACATCGGCATACTGGTTCGTCGTGTCCGCTTTGAGCGCCGGCAGCGTGTTCAACGCCAGCGAGGCGATGGTGTTCTTCTCGGCGTCGCTGAACTCGGGTTCGTCGCAACCGCCAAGCAAAGCGAGCGCGACCAGAGCGGACAGGCTTGCGAGGCGGAGAAGACGCTTCATCGGCCGCTCACAACAGAATGTTGAAGACGACTGAATCGGAACCCGCCGCCGCCGAGATCGCGAAGCGCAATTGCCACCAGCCGCTCATGGTGAATTTCACGCCGTCGATGCGGTAGCGTCCCGCCCCCATATAGTCGGTCGCCTGCGGGCTGGTCGGCAGGCCGTGATTGTGCTGCGGCATGCCGCCGGAAACGGTGATCGCGGCCCCCTCCACCGGAGCGCCGGCGGAGGTCTTCAGTGTCAGCAGCCAGGATTGCAGCTCGCCCTGCCGGATGACGCCGCGCTCCGGCTCGAAGCTCGCAACGAACAGGCCGCTCGCCGTCTTTTTCGAACGCGACGTATCGGGGCCCGGTGCCGAATGCGGCGCCGTCAGGTAGACGACAGTCAGAATGCCGACCAGCAGGGCAGCAAGACCGAGACCCGCAAGAATGTAACGCCATATCGATGCCAAACCGGCTCCTCTTCGGCTGATAACGTCACGGGCTGCGCGCAGCATCCCTCCCGCCTGTAGGAAATCGCTTCGCTTCTGGCGCAAAAATCGGCCTGCGCCAAGCATGGCGCTGCCGGCTGCAAAAAGCTACAGCACCAAAGCTTTAGGAGGACAAGTCATATGGAAGCCAATGGTGTCGCGTCGATCGGCGAATGCATGCTCGAACTGTCGGGCCAGGCAGGACCGAACTGGCGTATGGGCTTTGCCGGCGACACCTTCAATACGCTATGGGCGCTGCATGCGCTCAGCCCCGGCCGGCCCGCGACCTATGTCTCGGCCTTCGGCGACGACCCTTTTTCCCGCGATCAGATCGCGTTCTTAGCCCAGAACGGCATCGGTATCGGCAGCAGCCCGGTCATTGCCGGCGCAAGACCGGGCCTTTACGCCATCACGCTCACTGGAGCCGAGCGCGCCTTCACTTACTGGCGAAGCGATGCTGCCGCGCGCCAGCTTGCCTCCGATGCAGCGGCACTGGCGAAAAGTCTTGAAAACCAAGCGCTTGTCTATTTTTCCGGAATCACTTTGGCAATTCTGGATGATGCCGCGCGCAAAACCCTGCTTTCGGCCGTCGCGACAGCACGCGCGGCGGGTTCGCTGGTCGCCTTTGACCCGAATTACCGTCCCAGGCTGTGGCCGAGCCGTGAAACCGCGCAGGCTGCGATCTTGGAAGCGCTCGCCGTCGCGGATATCGCATTGCCCACTTTTCCGGATGAGCAGATGCTGTTTGGCGATGAGGCGCCGGAAACAACTGCCAGGCGTCTCGGAGGAGTGGTCGGCGAGGTTGTCGTCAAGAACGGCGAGCAGCCGGCATTGATTGCCGTGGACGGCGCCTCGGAAACAATCGAGGCAGTGCATGTCGCCTCGCCTGTCGATACTACCGGCGCCGGCGATTCCTTCAACGGCGGCTATCTCGCCGCCCGGCTTGCCGGTCACGCCCCAGTCGACGCGGTTCGGCGCGCGCATCGGGTGGCTGCGGCCGTCGTACAGGTGCGCGGCGCGCTCGCGCCGTTCGAGATTCTAAGAACAGCCTTTGGGATCTAGCTAGGGAGCCGGAACCTGTATTCCGTCACCTGATGGTAGATCTGGCCCGGCCAAAGCGTGGCCTGTGGGAAATAGGGCCGGTTCGGCGCGTCGGGCCAGGTCTGAGCTTCGAGGCAAAAGCCTGAAAAGGCTTTGTAGCCGCGCCCGTCCAGCCCAGGGGAGGACGGCGCGACATACTGGCCGATATAGAGCTGCAGGCCGGGCTCGGTGGTCCAGACTTCCATTTCGACGCCGGAACTGGCGCCCTGCACCCAGGCTGCCTGGTGCAGCGGTCCACGGCTGGAGGCGAGGCAGTAATTCAGATCGTAGGGAAGCTGCTCGCCTTCCGATTCCATGCGCAGCGGCCGCGCCTGGCGGAAGTCATAGGGCGTGCCGTCGACGGGCTTCACCGCGCCGGTCGGGATCATCTCTGCGTCGACGGGCGTATAAGCGCCGGCATTGAGCATCAGCCGGTGGTCGAGAATGTCGCCCGCGCCCCCGTCGTCGAGATTGAAGTAGGAGTGCTGCGCAAGATTACAGAGCGTCGGCTCCTCGCATGTGGCGGTCAGTTCCATGCTGAGCGTGCCGGGGATCTTCAGCCGGTAGGTGCAGGTGACGTCCAGCGCGCCTGGAAAGCCCATCGTGCCATCGGGATCGTGCAGTGTCAGCGTCACGAAATCGCGCCCGTGCAGCGAGACCGACCATGGCCGGTGGAAATAGCCCTCCGAGCCGCCATGCAGCGTGTGTTTCCCTAGAAAATTGCGCTCGGTCTGGTAGCGCTTGCCGGCGATGGTGAAGCGGCCGTCGCGAATGCGATTGGCGAAGCGGCCGACGACGGCGCCGAAATAGGCGCGGTCGGTCTCATAGGGCTCGAACTGGTCGTAGCCCATCACCAGCGGCGCATCATGGCCGGCGAGCCGCAGATCCTGGATGATCGCGCCAAGCCCGATGATGTTGGCCGTGAGACCACCGCCACGGATGGTGAAGCGGCGAACGGCCTCGCCCGCCTGCGTCGTGCCGAAGACCTCGCCGTCCTTCATCGCTGTGCCCGAAAACGTCAGTTCATTGATCTGTGGACTACGCCGGCCGTCTCCGGCAAGGGCAGGCCTGATGCCTGCCCCACCAGTCGAGCGGTGTCAGAGGCCGAGGCCGCCGATGCAGACATATTTGGTGTCGAGATAGTCCTCGATGCCCTGATGTCCGCCTTCCTTGCCGAGGCCCGATTCCTTGACGCCGCCGAACGGCGCCTCGGGCGTGGTGATCAGGCCTTCATTGACGCCGACCATGCCGTATTTCAGCCCTTCCATGACGCGGAAGGCGCGGCCGAGATCGCCGGTGTAGAAATAGCAGGCGAGGCCGAACTCGGTGTCGTTGGCCAATGCGATCGCTTCTTCCTCGGTCTCGAACTTGAACACCGGGGCGACCGGCCCGAAGATCTCTTCCTTCATGAAGCGCATCTTGGGCGTGGCGTCGGCGATGACCGTCGGCTGGAAGAACGAGCCGCCGAGCGCATGGCGATTGCCGCCGGCAACGACCTTGCCGCCCTTCGAGGTGGCATCGGCGATCAGTTCCTCGACCTTCTCGACCGCTTTCTCGTCGATCAGCGGCCCCTGCTGCACGCCTTCTTCCAGGCCGGAGCCGACCTTCAGACTGTTGCTGGCAGCGGCCAGCTTCTCGACGAACTTGTCATAGATACCCGCCTGGACGAGGAAGCGGTTGGTGCAGACGCAGGTCTGGCCGGAATTGCGGTACTTCGCGGTGATGGCGCCGGTGACGGCGCGATCGATGTCGGCATCGTCGAAGACCAGGAACGGAGCATTGCCGCCGAGTTCCATTGACACTTTCTTGACCGTCGTCGACGACTTCTGAATCAGGATCTTGCCGACCTCGGTCGAGCCGGTGAAGGTGATCTTCTTGACCAGCGGGTTGGCGCAGATCTCGTCGCCGATCTCGCCGGCCGAACCGGTCAGGATGTTGATGACGCCCTTGGGGAAGCCGACCTCTTCGGCGAGCGCGCCCCAGGCGAGGCCCGAATAAGGCGTCTGCGAGGCCGGTTTGACCACGGCCGTGCAGCCCGCGGCCAGCGCCGGTCCGAGCTTGCGGGCGAGCATCGAGGACGGGAAGTTCCACGGCGTGATGGCGGCAATGACGCCGACCGGCTCCTTCGTCACCAGGATGCGGCGGTCGCCCCAGGGCGACGGCACGATGTCGCCATAGGTGCGGCGGCCTTCCTCGGCGAACCACAGGATATAGCTCGCGGCCGAGCCGATCTCGCCCTTGGATTCGAACAGCGACTTGCCCTGCTCGATGGTGAGCAACTCGGCCAGCACGTCCTGATTGTCCATCATTGCGTCGTGCAGCTTGCGCAGAAGCTTCGAGCGCTCGAGCGCGGTGGTCTTGCGCCAGCTCTTGAATGCTTCATCGGCGGCCTCGATGGCGCGGCGGGTTTCGGCCTTGCCGGCCTTCGGCACGGTGCCGATCTTCAGGCCGGTCGCCGGATTGTTGACGTCGATGGTCTGCCCGCTGTCGGCCTGCACCCATTCGCCGTTGATGAGATTGGCCTGGCGCATGAAATGACTGGTTTTCTGAAGCATGGTCTGGCCTCCGTTTCGGCGCGCTGATCGGCCGTTTTTCTGGATATTCGGGGGCGTGCAAGGCTGCACGCCGGCGCATTGCTCTTACCTAGGGAAAGCCCGGCAAGCAATCACAAGATGGCATATGGGGGTTGGGCCAGCAAAAACGAGCGCTAGCCGAACACGTGCAGGACCACCGTCAGCCAGAAGGATGTGGTGAGCACCGCGCTGGCCGTGGCGATCGTCATCTGGTTGGACGCCAGCGCCTGGCCGGTGTTGAATTGGACGGCGATGAGATAGGAATTGATGCCGGAAGGCAGTGCCGCCACGACGACGGCGACCTTTGCCGTCAGCGGCGGCAGGCCGAGCAGCCAGACCGCGAGCAGCACCAAGGCCGGCATCAGGAAGAGTTTCAGCGCCGACAGCGCGAGCGCCGGGCGGATGTTGCCGGATATGCCGAAGCGGCACAGGCTGAGCCCCATCGCAAACAGCGCCACCGGCCCGGCCGTATCGGCCAGCGCGTCGACCAGCCGCCCGATCAGCGGCGGCAGCGGCGCGCCGATGAAGCGCCAGGCGAGCCCCGCGAGAATGCCGATGATCAGCGGGTTGACGAACAGCCGCCTGAGGAAATTCCGGATGACGCGCAACGGATGCACGGACTCCTCGCCGCGACGGCCGAACATCTCGAACAGCACGATTGACGCCATCATCATGACAGGCAGGTGGATCGAGACCAGCAGCGACAGCACCACGAAGCCGCTGGTGCCGAATATGCCGAGGATGAAGGGCGCGCCAAGCAGCACGACATTGGAATAGGCCGAGGACACGCCGCCGACGATGCCGGCACGGGCATCGCGGCCGAAGAGGCGCGTCATGACCAGGTGCCCGGCGGACCAGGTGACGGCAACCGCCGCAAAATAGGCGCTCCACAGCGACCATGGCGCCACGCCATGGAAATCGGACTTCACCATCGTCTGGAACAAGAGCAGCGGCATAGCCACGTTGACGGCGAATTCGGATATGCCCTCACCACTTGCCGGCTTCAGATAGCCGGTAAGGCCGGCGAGATAGCCGAGCGCAACGAGACTGAAGACGAAGAGGACGGTTTCGGTGAGCGGCGTCATTGTTCGGGCGGAGACATCCTTCGCGTGATAGGCAAGCCTCGAGCGCCGTGCAATCGGCCGTTATCCGGCCGACCGTTGGTCCTCTGCTTGTTTTTCAGCCGGCTTTGCGGTCCCTATATGCCGAACATGGCCCCGGCCTCTCCGGCCGCCATAAGGACTTCACATGCTGCGACTTGCCCTGGCGCTTTTCCTGCTTGCCGTTCCCACCCTCGCCCATGCAACCGACGCCGGCTGGGCACTGCTGCGCGATGGCGGCCATATCGTGCTGCTTAGGCATGCATTCGTCACCGGGGCCACCGATCCGGCGAATTTCGACATCGGCAATTGCGCCACCCAGCTCAACCTGTCCGAGCGCGGCAAGCAGCAGTCAAGCCGCATCGGCGCGCTGTTCGCGGCGCGCGCGGCGCCCATCGAGCGTGTGCTCTCCAGCCGCTACTGCCGCTGCCTTGACACCGCCCGCATCGCTTTCGAGGCCGAACCGAAACCATTTGCGCCGCTCGACCTGCTCAAGACCGACTCGGCTGAGAAGGCCGCTCAGATGGAGGCCGTAATGAAGGAGATCCGGGGCTATTCCGGCTCTGACAATCTGGTGCTGGTCACGCATCTGGAAAACATCCAGGCGCTCACCGGCGTCGCGCCGCGCGAGGGCGAGGCCGTGGTCGTGGCGCCGGATGGCGATGGCCTCAAAGTGCTCGGCCGCGTCACCTTCTGACGGCATAGGTCTGCACAGCTCAGCGCTGTGGCCGAAATGACACAGCCGCAAGAAGCCGCAAGCCCCCGCGACAATGCCGCTTGCGACAAGCCGTCGCAGGGTCTATAGGCGCGCTCCCGGTCACGAAAACCGAAGCGAGCACAACGGTTGGAGCTTTCGTCTCCGCCCGCGCAGCCGGCTTTGCCGCGCTGTGTACGGCGCCGTTTCGGAGTGTTGGGATCGCCGATGTAGCTCAGAGGAAGAGCGCCGGATTTGGGTCCGGAGGTCAGGGGTTCGAGTCCCTTCATCAGCACCACGGATAGCTCAGTTTGGTTAGAGCGTCAGACTCATAATCTGATTGTCGAAGGTTCGATTCCTTCTCCAACGGCCTGTTAAGCCGACACCTTTGGGTGGTGTTATCCAAAACGGTCCGGGGACCGGAATGCAGAAGACCTGACGGACGGCTAAGCCTTCGGGCCGATGCCGTATCGAACGGTCCGATGCCATCGGCTCGCGGCCAGGCTCGCGGTGACGATCAAGGCGCGGCAATGCCGGCAAAGGAGCCTTCGGGCGCCGGCGCCCGCCTTGCCGCCCCGCGATCCGCTCCCGAAGGCCCGCCGCCTGGCGATGCCACCGGTCTCCGGATCATCCGTGCCGGGAAACGAAACGAGAAACGAAAGGACGATCGACGCATGACGTGACGCCTCGCATGGGGCCATGCCCGACAGGAGTAAGACAATGAAGACCATTCTCGAAAAGGTTCTGGGACGCCAGCGCGTCCTCGTGAAGGAAAATGAACGTGCCGTCGCCCTCTACAAGGGCGAGATCCAGGCTGTCCTGATGCCGGGCGAACATTGGCTCGACAACCGGCGCGGAAACCTGGAAATCTCCAGGCACGACCTGAAGAACCCGGAATTCGTTTCGGCCTACGAGAAGGCATTGTTCGACAAGCTCCCGGATGCGGCCGCGCGTCACTTCACCGTGGTTCGCACCGGGCGCACCGACATTGCCGTGATCGAGCGCGACGGCGCCCTTCATGCCGTTCTCGCTCCGGATCGCAAGCTCGTGCTGTGGACGGATGCCGGCCCGTGGGCGGTGACCTCCGTCGACGCGGCGGCCGATCTGGCCGTCGATCCGGCCTTGATGCGCCGGATCGGCCAGGCCCGAAAGGCGGAACACATGTTCCTGCATCCGGTCGTGGACGGGCAGGTCGGTCTGCTGTTCGTGGACGGCGTCTACACCCGCACGCTTGCCGCGGGTGTGCACGCCTTCTGGAATGTTGGGCGCATGGTCCAGGTGAAGGTCGTCGACCTCAAGCGGCAGTCGCTTGATGTCGCCGGGCAGGAAGTGCTGACCAAGGATCGCGTGACGATCCGCGTCAACATCGCCGCCGAATACCGGGTCGTCGATCCGGTGACGGCGGTGAGCACGGTGAAGGACTTCTCGGAAGCCCTCTACCGCGCCCTGCAGTACGCCTTCCGCAAGACGCTCGGCGCGCTCACCCTCGACCAGATCCTCGACAAGAAGATCACGGTCGATGAGGAGGCAGCCGCCAAGGTGCGTTCCGACATGGCCGCGATCGGCCTCGAGGTCAGCGATATCGCGCTTAAGGATGTGATCCTGCCGGGCGAGATGCGCGAGATCCTCAACCAGGTGGTTTCGGCCGAGAAGCAGGCCGAGGCCAACGTCATCCGCCGCCGCGAGGAGACGAACGCCACGCGTTCGCTGCTCAACACGGCCAAGGTGATGGCCGAGAATCCGGTGATGCTGCGGCTGAAGGAGCTTGAGGCTCTCGAGGCCATCGCCGGCAAGGTCGAGCGCCTGACTGTCCACAACGGGACGGGCGGGCTGCTCAACGATCTGGTCAAGCTCCGCGAAGGCTGAGCTTACGCCGCGTAAAATGGGAAGGGCCGCCGGTTGCCCGGCGGCCCTTCTTGCGTCCACAAAGCCGGCATCCCATCTGCGCCCGGCGTGTCAGGCCTTTTCCTGCCCGGAAAAACCGATTAGACAGCGCCAAAACAAGATGCGGACAGATTCCGCCCGCAACCGAAGGAAGAGCCCTTGTCCACCACGTTCGAGAAAGTCGCCAAGATCATTGCCGACACCAGCGAGATCGATATCGACACCATCACGCCCGAAAGCCATACCATCGACGATCTCGGCATCGACAGCCTCGATTTCCTCGACATCGTCTTTGCCATCGACAAGGAATTCGGCATCAAGGTGCCGCTCGAGAAGTGGACGCAAGAGGTTAATGACGGCAAGGCTTCGACCGACGACTACTTCGTCATGCAGAACCTGTGCGCCAAGATCGACGCGCTGGTCGCGGCCAAGGCCGCCTGAAGAGCGCGACCTTGCCCCGCCTCCAGCCTGACCAGCAAAGCCGCTCATGAGCAGCCCGCGCGACGTCGTCATCACCGGCATCGGCCTTGTCTCTTCCCTGGGAGAAGGACCAGACGGGCATTGGCAGAAGCTGACCCGGCCGGGCGTTGAGCCGGTGCTCGATGCGACGCGCTTTGCGCCCTACACAATTCATCCCCTGCCCGAGATCGACTGGAACCTGCAGATCGCCAAGCGCGGCGACCAGCGCCAGATGGAGACCTGGCAGCGGCTCGGCACCTATGTCGCCGGCCTGGCGCTGGACGACGCCGGCATCAAGGGCAATGACGAGCTTTGCGCGACCATGGACATGGTTGTGGCGGCCGGCGGCGGCGAGCGCGACGAGGCCGTGGACAGCGCGATACTCGCAGCATCCGAGAGCCGCAACGACCGCGACGTGCTGCTCAACGAGAAGCTGACCACGGAGTTGCGGCCGACGCTTTTCCTCGCCCAGCTTTCCAATCTGCTCGCCGGCAACATCTCCATCGTGCACAAGGTCACCGGCTCGTCTCGCACCTTCATGGGCGAGGAAGGCGCCGGCGTCTCGGCTGTTGAGACGGCCGCCGCGCGCATCCGCTCGGGCCAGTCGACCCATGTGCTGGTCGGCGGCGCGTTCCAGACCGAGCACTCAGACATGCTGCTCGGCTATGAACTCGCCGGCTATCTGCATCGCGGCCCGTGGAGACCGGTCTGGCAAAGACAGGGCGCGGAAGGCGGCGGCGTGGTGACGGGCTCGGGCGGCGCTTTCTTGGTGCTCGAACAGCGCGAGCATGCGCAGAGCCGCGGTCGCAAGATCTATGCTGAGCTCGGCCCTGTGGTTTCCGGCCGGGCCCGACGCCGGCGCGGCGAGCTGAATGCCGACATCGCCGCTTTGCTGAAGCAGGCGGCGCTGCCCGCCGGCGAATTGCTGACGATTTCCGGTGCCTCCGGCGCCCATGCCGCCACGGCGGCCGAAAAGGTGGCACTCGATGCCAACCCGGCGCTTGCAGTGCGCGCCTTCTCGACGCTCACCGGCCACATGAAGGAAGCGCAGTTCCCCTTCGCCGTGGCGCTTGCCGCGCTCGCCGTCGACCGCAAGGCCCCCTACCCTGTCTTCGATGCCACAGTGGAGCAACCATTCGAAGGCGCCCCCAGCTCCGTCCTTGCAACGGCGATCGGCTATCACCAATTCGAGGGCCTGGGGCTGATCAAGGCCGCTTAGAGCGAGACAGACAGAACATGGCCAATCTCCGCGATCACATGGGCAGGCCTATCGTCGCCGTGACCGGCATCGGCGTGGTGACTTCGCTTGGCGTCGGCAAGGCCGACAACTGGGCGGCGCTGACCTCAGGCAAATCCGGCATCCATCCGATCACCCGTTTTCCCGTCGATCATCTGAACACCCGCATCTCCGGCATGGTCGATTTCCTGCCGTCGAGCTCCAAGGGTGCCAGTCCCCTCACCTACGAGCTGGCCGAGACGGCCGCCCAGGAGGCGGTGTCGGAGGCCGGCCTCGATTCCGGCGATTTCGGCGGCCCGCTCTTTCTCGCCTCGCCGCCGGTCGAACTCGATTGGGCCGACCGCTTCTCGCTCTACAATTCCGACAAGAAGGAAAGCGGTTCCGAGAGATTGCTGCGCGTGGCGCGCGGACTGAAGGAGCTCGGCATTTTCGAGACCACCCAGTTCGGCTCGATCGCCGATCGCCTGGCCGATCGTTTTGGCACGCGCGGCCTGCCGATCACGCTGTCGACAGCCTGCGCGTCAGGCGCCACCGCCATCCAGCTCGGTGTCGAGGCCATCCGCCGCGGCGAATGCGACAAGGCGCTGTCGATCGGCGCCGACGGCTCCGCGACGGCCGAAGCCCTGATCCGCTTCTCGCTGCTCTCGGCGCTCTCCACCCACAACGACATTCCCGAAAAGGCCTCGAAACCCTTCTCCAAGGACCGCGACGGTTTTGTCCTTGCCGAAGGTTCCGGCGCGCTGGTGCTGGAATCGCTGGAAGCGGCACTTGCCCGGGGAGCCACCATCCTCGGCATCATGCGCGGCTGCGGCGAGCGCGCCGACGACTTCCACCGCACCCGCTCCAAGCCTGACGGTTCGCCGGCCATCGCCGCGGTACGCGCTGCCCTTGCCGATGCCGGCTTGAGCGAAGACGAGATCGACTACGTCAACGCGCACGGCACCTCGACGCCGGAAAACGACAAGATGGAGCATCTGTCGCTGTCGACCGTGTTCGGCGAGCGGATCGGCTCGATGCCGATCTCGTCGAACAAGTCGATGATCGGCCACACGCTGTCCGCCGCCGGCGCGGTCGAGGCCGCGTTTTCGCTGATGACGATGCGAGAAAGCGTCATCCCGCCGACCATTAATTACGACAATCCTGATCCGGCAATCGTGCTCGACGTGGTGCCAAACAAGAAGCGCAACGCCGGGGTCGGCACGGTTCTGTCGAATTCCTTCGGTTTCGGCGGCCAGAACACCTGCCTTGTCATGGCGCGGGAACCGGTCTAAGCGGACGTTTTCCCGCTTCCAAAGTACCGACAGGCCAAATGCGCGCATTGCAACTTATCGAGGACCGCCGCCTTGAAACGGTGGACCTTCTGCCTCCCCCGCCGCCTTCGCAAGGTGAAGTGACGCTCCGCATCAAGGCGGTGGCGCTCAACCATATCGACGTCTGGGGCTGGCGCGGCATGGCCTTCGCCAAGCGCAAGCTGCCGCTGGTCGTCGGCGCCGAAGCCTCGGGCGAGGTCGAGGCGGTCGGACCCGGCGTCTCCACCCTCCTGCCGGGGCAACTGGTGTCGATCTACGGCGCGCGAACCTGCGGGCTCTGCCGTGCCTGCCGCGAGGGCCGCGACAATCTTTGCGAGCACGTCTCCGGCGTCCACGGTTTTCATCTCGACGGCTTCGCGCAGGAAAAGATCAACCTGCCTGCCCATCTCCTGGTGCCTGCGCCGCCCGGTGTCTCCGAGATCGGCGCTGCCGTCGCACCCGTCACCTTCGGCACCGTCGAGCATATGCTGTTCGACAACGCGAAACTGGAGCCCGGTGAGACCATCCTCGTCCATGCCGGTGGCTCCGGCATCGGCTCCGCAGCCATCCAATTGGCGAAGCGCATGGGCTGCACGGTCATCACTACGGTCGGCTCGAACGACAAGATCGACAAGGCGAAGGCGCTTGGCGCCGACCATGTCATCAACTATCGCGAGGATCGCTTCGAAGGCGTCGTGCGCAAGCTGACGAAGAAGAAGGGCGTCGATGTCGTGTTCGAGCATGTCGGCGCCGACACCTTTGCCGGCTCGATGCTGTGCCTGAAGCGCGGCGGCCGCCTCGTCACCTGCGGCTCGACCTCCGGCGTCTCGACGCAGGTCAATCTGATGCAGCTTTTCCAGCAACAGCTGAAGCTGCTCGGCTCCTTCGGCTGCCGCATGGAGAACATGGCCGATGCCATGCAGAAGATGGCGGCCGGTCTCGTCGCGCCCGTGATCGACACCGAAGTCGGCTTCGACGACATCGACGCCGCGCTGAAGCGCATGGAAGGCCGCGACGTCTTCGGCAAGATCATTCTTCGCGTTTCCTAAGACAAGATGGTCGGCAAGGTGCTCAAGAAAGCCCGCCGGGACTTCATGTTCCGCTATGGCCGGCGGCTACGCCAAATGGAGCACTGGCTGGTGGCGCGGCTTGCCATGGCGATCATCGGCCTGCTGCGCCTTTTGCCGCCTGACAGCGCGCTCAACTTCGCCCACCGCGTCGCCCGCCGCATCGGGCCGATGGTCGGACGGCACCGGGTAGCCGTCAACAATCTGCGCCTTGCCTATCCGCAAAAGAGCGATGCCGAAATCGAGGCCATCGCGTCCGACATGTGGGGCAACATGGCCCGGCTTGCCGCCGAATACATCTTCCTCGATGCCCTCTTCGATTTTGACCCGAATGCCGCCAAGCCGGGCCGGGTCGAGGTCAGCGGTATCGAGCATTTCGTCGAAATCGCAGGCGAAAAGAAGCCGCACATCCTGTTCACCGGCCATCTCGGCAATTTCGAGCTTTTGCCGGTCGCCGCCGCCACCTTCGGCATGAACATCACGGCACTGTTCCGCCCGCCCAACAATCCCTACCTTGCCGACTACATCCACTCGACTCGCCGCTCGAGCATGGGAGGCCTGCTGCCGTCCTCGACCGGCGCATCGTTTGCCCTTGCCGCCATCCTGGAAAACGGCGGCAATATCGGCGTGCTGGTCGATCAGAAATTCACGAACGGCGTCGAGACGACCTTCTTTGGTCGCCCCTGCCAGAGCAATCCCGTGCTGGGCATGCTCGCCCGCCACTATGACTGCGATGTCTATCCGGCGCGCTGCGTCAGGCTGCCGGGAAACCGTTTCCGATTGGAAATCGAAGACAAGCTCGACTTGCCGCGCACCGAAACCGGCAGCGTCGATGTTCACGCCACCACGCAGCTGCTCGCCGACGTCGTCGAGCGCTGGGTGCGCGAGGATCCCGGACAGTGGATGTGGTTCCACAAGCGCTGGGAGATGAGCGGCCGCCGACGTAAGCGGCGTGAGCAGGCCAAGGTCAGCTAAAGCGGCCCAGAACGTTCAGATCGCTTTCGTCTGGATCAAACACGGAACCGCTTTGAAATAGCTTTCCCCTAGCCCTGTTGCGACCCATGCGCAACGCAAAGCCGCAAGGACTAAGTCCACGCGGCTCCAGGTTCAGCTGTCTCAAAGCGGAGCGGGGATGGTGAAGTTCGGCCGGAACGTATCCATCGTGGCACCGTTGCGATCCTCGGAAAGCAGTGTGTCCGAGCCGAAGCTTGCCCGCAGGCCGACCACGTATTTGTGGATGTTCACGGTGCCTGAAGCTTCCGAGAAGGTCAGGTGATCCAGCTGATAGCGGCCAAATACCGACCAAGGGGTCCCCGAGAACCGATAAGTAGCCTGCAATGCCGCCGTTACCGTATCGAAATGTCCGCCAAAACCGGACAGCCGCGAGAAGCCGAGTTCACCGTCGAAGCGGAGATTGTCTTGCGCGAAATACCGCACGACACCCCGGCCGCCCCAATTGTCGAAATGTTCGGACTCGCCGCTGGCCCGCAGCTGCCCGTAGTAGGCCTGCCCGTAGATCGTCACGTTGCCGAAATAGGCCTGAGCCTCTGGACCAACAGTGAAGGTATAAAGGTCTAAGTCACCGATGCCGTTATCGCCGCCAAATCCGTTTATCGTAGCAAATCCACCCAGCGCATATGAGCTCGGATCGCGCCAGTAACCGTGGAGCGCACCGCCGTAGCTGTAGATGTTCGTGCCTTCGACCCAAAGCGAATCGATCACCGCGTCGGTCTGGATGTTCCAGCGGGCGTCGATCGGGAAATTCACCCGAACGGCGCCGCCGGCAGTCGTGCCATCCGAGTCGTCCCCTGGGGTCGCGAAATAGAGACCTCCGAGATAGATTTCGCCATAACCTGATATATGCGGCTGCGCGAGTTCCTGGTCCAGAAGAACGGGTGCATCGGCAGCAAAAGCCGAGGTTGCGGTTGCCGCGATCGCAGCGCTCAATAGAAATCGATACATTAAAGTCCCCAAGCAGCCAGAACAACGCTTCGTACTTACCACTGCGCCGTCATGCAAACCAGCTTCGGCGATGCTCACGCTAGTATAAGCTGTTTGTTTTCGAAGCATGTGCGGCATTGCTGCAACGCTCCGAAAGGAGCAGGCGCAGCCATCAAATGCTGCCTGCGGCCTAAGGCAGCCCTCTCCGGGCCGTTTCAATCGGTGACGACGATTCGCGTGTTGCCGTAGCCGGCTTCCTTCACCATCGAATAGAAAGTCGCGGCATTGGCCGTATGCAGGCGCACGCAGCCATGCGAGGCCGGACGCCCGAGATACTTCACGGCGCCGGTGCCGTGAATGGCGTAGCCGCCGCGGAAGAACACCGAATACGGCATCGGCGAATTGTCATACTTGCGCGAGTACCACATCCGCGCGGTCCATTGCGGCCGGTAGCTGCCGCGCGGTGTGAAGTAGCCCCTGCG
Organism: Mesorhizobium sp. WSM3862; assembly: GCF_002294985.1. Classification (GTDB taxonomy): domain Bacteria; phylum Pseudomonadota; class Alphaproteobacteria; order Rhizobiales; family Rhizobiaceae; genus Mesorhizobium. The sequence continues at coordinate 703,388 of NZ_NSGE01000001.1, forward strand.
GGCCGTCGATACATTCCAGCGATACAGCACCTGGCCGTATCTGCTGACGGTCATCGTCTGCGTCGAGACGTCGATATTGGCGACCAGCGAAGCCGCCCGGCTTGCGATCGACGTGCCGAGCAACGTGGTTGCCAGCACGGCCGCCATGAGGCTGGATTTTTTCATGCGATGAACCCCTTCGATTGCCCCCTGCCATCACGTGGTCTCTTTTCCATCATTTTTGCCGGCAGGTGCGTTAAGTACCACACACTCCTTGACAAATTCGCCAATTCGATTTCGCGAATTTGAATGATTTCCCGTCATAGTTGCTGGGCCGCCACCCACTCTCAACGGTTTAAGCGCGAGCCTGCCCTCAATCATTGTCCGGCAACCGCGAAAGGCAGCTTGCAAAAGCGCCGCGTTGCTTTTTCAATCGGCAGGATGAATGAACGACTCCTCCGGGCCGTCGATGACCGGGTCGACGACCTGATCGCGCTGACCGCCGAGCTCATCCGCTTTCCGACCGTCAATCCGCCCGGCGAGGCCTACCGGCCATGTGCCGAGTATCTCGGCGCACGCCTCAAGAAGCTCGGCTTCGAAACCGAATTCATTCGCGCAGAAGGCACGCCCGGCGACACCGACCGCTACCCGCGCGTCAATGTCGTCGCCCGCTTCGACGGCCGCTCGCCCGGTGCCTGCGTCCATTTCAACTCGCATATCGACGTGGTCGAGGCCGGCGAAGGCTGGACCGTCGATCCTTTCGCCGGCCTGGTGAAGGAAGGTAGGGTCTACGGCCGCGGCGCCTGCGACATGAAAGGCGGGCTGGCGGCTTCTGTCATTGCCGCCGAAGCCTTCATGGAGGTCTACCCCGACTTTCCCGGCGCCATAGAGATATCCGGCACGGTCGACGAGGAATCCGGCGGGTTCGGCGGCGTCGCCCATCTGGCGAAGCTCGGCTATTTCTCGAAGCCGAGGATCGACCACGTCATCATCCCCGAGCCGCTGAACAAGGACCGCATCTGCCTTGGCCATCGCGGCGTCTGGTGGGCCGAGATCGAGACCAAGGGCGAGATCGCGCATGGCTCGATGCCGTTCCTCGGCGACAACGCGGTGCGCCATATGGGCGCCGTCGTGCAGGCGTTCGAGGACGAGCTTTTCCCGGCGCTCGACCGCAAGGTGTCGCGCATGCCGGTGGTGCCCGAGGGCGCCCGGCGCTCGACCATGAACATCAATTCTGTCCATGGCGGCCAGACGGAGGATTTCCGGCCGGGACTGCCCTCGCCCAACGTGCCGGATTCCTGCCGGCTGACCATCGACCGCCGCTTCCTGCTCGAGGAAGACCTCGCCACCGTCAAGGGTGAAGTCACCGGCATCCTCGACCGGCTGAAGCGCGAGCGAGAAAAATTCGACTACGAGATCCGCGACCTGATGGAGGTGCTGCCGCTGATGACCGAGCGCGACGCGCCGGTGGTGAAAGCCGTCGCCAAGGGCATCATGGAAATCTTCGACCGCGAGCCGGAATACGTCATCTCGCCCGGTACCTACGACCAGAAGCATGTTGCCCGCATTGGCCAGATCTACGACTGCATCGCTTATGGCCCCGGCATCCTCGATCTCGCGCATCGGCCGGACGAATGGGTGGGCATCGCCGACATGGTGGACGCGGCCAAGGTGATGGCGATCGGCCTCGACGTGCTGCTGCGCGGTACGACCGGCTGATCGGGGAAAACATTTCCCTTGGCGCCACCCGGCAGCACGAAACGCAATTTACTCACAGGCCAAATCACGCTTCTATCCGCTGGGCTTGTCCGTTTGACCGCATGGGAGTTCGGCAATGAAACTGTGGAAGACCATTTTGGCCGCCGCTGTGCTTACTTTCGCTGCCGCCACGTCGGCATTTTCGGCCCGCACTGACCTCGTCATCGGCATTCCGCTCGAACCCCCGCATCTCGATCCGACCGCGGGCGCCGCCGCCGCCATCGACGAGGTGCTCTACGCCAATGTCTTCGAAGGTCTCACCCGCATCGGTCCGAACGGCGAGGTGATCCCCGACCTTGCCGAAAGCTGGACCATCTCGGATGACGGCAAGATCTACACTTTCAAGCTGCACACCGGCGTGAAATTCCACGACGGCAGCGATTTCAGCGCCGATGACGTGAAATTCTCTCTCGACCGTGCCCGGGCCGACAATTCGGTCAACGCCCAAAAGGGGCTGTTCGCGCAGATCGACAAGGTCGATGTCGTCGATCCGGCGACGGTGAAGGTCACGCTGAAAAACCCGCAAGGCTCCTTCCTGTACAATATGGGCTGGGGCGACGCGGTGATCGTGTCACCGAAATCGGCCGACACCAACAAGGAAAAGCCGGTCGGCACCGGCCCCTTCAAGTTCCAGAGCTGGGCCAAGGGCTCGTCGATCACGCTTGTGAAGTCGGATAATTACTGGGGTGCCCCGGTTGCGCTCGACAAGGTCGAGTTCCGCATCGTACCCGATGCCGCCGCGGCCGTGCCGGCGCTGCTTTCCGGCGACATCCAGGCCTTCCCCTTCTTCGATCCCGACAGCGTCGCTCAGGTCAAGGACGATCCGCGTTTCAAGGTGGTGATCGGCTCCACCGAAGGCGAGACGATTCTTTCGATCAACAACAAGAAGCCGCCCTTCGACAAGCTCCAGGTGCGCCAGGCCATCTCCTTCGCGCTCGACCGCAAGGCGATCATCGACGGCGCCTCGGCGGGCCTCGGCGTGCCGATCGGCTCGCATATGTCGCCCGCCAACAAAGACTATGTCGACCTCACCGGCCTCTATCCGCACAATGTCGACAAGGCCAAGGAACTGCTGAAGGAAGCCGGCCTAGAAAAAGGCTTCAAGGCGACGCTGAAGCTTCCGCCGCCGTCCTATGCGCGGCTTGGCGGCGAGATCATCGCGTCCGAGCTGCGCGATGTCGGCATCGATCTGGAGATCATCCCCGTCGAATGGGCGCAATGGCTGGATCAGGTCTTCACCAAGAAGGACTACGACCTCACCATCGTCTCCCACACCGAGCCGAACGACATCGATATCTATTCGCGCAAGGACTACTACTTCAACTACGACAACCCGGCCTTCGACGCCATCATCGCCAAGCTCAACCTGACCTCGGACGAGGCGAAGCGGAAAGAGCTGCTGGCAGAGGCGCAGAAGATCCTGGCCGACGACGCCGTGGTCGGCTTCCTTTACGAGCTGCCGAAGGTGGGGGTCTGGGACGCGAAGCTGCAGGGCCTATGGGAGAATGCACCGATTCAGGCCAATGACCTTACCAAGGTGAAGTGGACGGATTGACGGCCGGCGCGGTCGCCTGATCGCCTCCCATGGCCACCTATCTCCTCAAGCGCCTCATCATCGCGGCCATCACGCTGGTGCTGGCCTCGATGGTGGTGTTTGCGGTGATGGAAATCCTGCCTGGCGACCCGGCGCGCCTGATGCTTGGCTTCAACGCCAGCGCCGACCAGGTCGAGCAGTTGCGCAACCAGATGGGCCTGAACGCGCCGCTTGTCCTGCGCTACCTGCACTGGGCGGGCGGGTTGCTCAGTCTCGATTTCGGTCGCTCCTACACCTATTCGGTTCCCGTCATCGACCTCGTGGGTGAGCGCGTCGTCGTTTCTCTGCCGCTGGCGCTAATCGCGCTGGCGCTGTCGACCGTCATAGCCATTCCGGTCGGGGTGTTTTCCGCCGGCCGCCAGGGCCGGGCCGGCGACACAGTCGCCATGGGTGCTGCCCAACTCGGCGTTGCCGTGCCGAATTTCTGGTTCGCGCTGATGCTGATCTATCTCTTCGCCGTCTGGCTGCGGCTGGTGCCGGCGGGTGGGTTTCCTGGCTGGGGCGCCGGGATCTGGCCGGCGGTAAAATCGCTGCTGCTGCCGGCGGTGGCGCTGGCGCTGCCGCAGGCGGCGATCCTGGCGCGCGTCGCCCGCTCGGCGCTGATCGAGGTGCTCAACGAAGACTATATCCGCACCGCCCGCGCCAAGGGCCTGCCCTACCGCGCCGTGCTCTGGCGCCACGCGCTGCGCAACGCCATGATCCCGGTGCTCACCATTCTCGGCCTGCAATTCGCGTTCCTGCTTGCCGGCACCATTATCATCGAGAATGTCTTCTATCTGCCGGGGCTTGGACGGCTGGTGTTCCAGGCCATCACCCAGCGCGACCTGATCGTCGTCGAGAGCGTCGTCATGCTGCTGGTCGCCGCCGTGATCGCCGTCAATCTGCTGGTCGACTTCTCCTACGCCGTTGTCGATCCGCGGCTCAGGGGCCGGCAATGACGGTGCGCGTCGACCTGCCCGAGGAAACGCTTGCCGGGGTTCTGGCCAAAGCCTTCGGCAACCGCTCTTTTCTGATCGGCTTCGCCATCACGCTGCTGGTGGCCGCGATTGCGCTGCTCTCCTTTGTATGGACGCCCTACGACGTCACCAAGCTGGTGATCGCAGACAAGACGCAGGCGCCCTCGTGGACGCATTGGTTCGGCACCGACCATTTCGGTCGCGACATCCTTTCGATGATCATGGTCGGCGCACGCAACTCGATCGCGGTGGCGCTGGTGGCGGTCGGTATCGGCATGGGCATCGGCGTGCCGCTCGGCGCCTTCGCGGCGGCGCGGGGCGGCCTTGCGGACGAGGCGCTGATGCGCATCAACGATCTCGTCTTCGCCTTCCCGGCGCTGCTGTCGGCGATCATGATCACGGCCATTTTCGGCCCGGGCGCCGTCAACGCCATCATCGCCATCGGCATATTCAACATCCCGGTCTTTGCGCGCGTGGCCCGCGCTGGCGCTTTGGCGATCTGGCCGCGCGAATTCATCCTCGCCGCGCGCGCTGCCGGCAAGGGCATGACGCAGATTTCTGTCGAGCACATCCTGCCCAACATCGCGACGCTGCTGCTGGTACAGGGCACGATCCAGTTTGCGCTGGGCATCCTCGCCGAAGCGGGGCTTTCCTATGTGGGCCTGGGCGCGCAGCCGCCAATGCCGAGCTGGGGCCGCATGCTGTTCGACGCGCAGACGCGGATGGTGACGGCGCCGTGGATGGCGATCTTTCCCGGCATGGCGATCATCGTGACCGTGCTTGGGCTCAACCTGCTCGGCGACGGCATCGCCGACATCCTCGATCCGAAATCGCGGCGGCGGCGATGAGCCTGCTCCAGATCGAGAACCTGTCGCTTGTCATCGGCGGAACGCCGATCCTGAAGCAGGTCGAGCTTGCGATTGCGCCCGGCGAGGTGGTCGGCCTGGTCGGCGAATCCGGTTCCGGCAAATCGATGACGGCGCTGACGATCATGAGCCTGCTGCCGCATCTAGCTCAAGCCCGCGGACGCGTCACTTTCGACGGCATCGACCTCCTTGCAGCGAGCGAGGACCAGATGTGTGCGCTGCGCGGCGACGACATCGGCATGGTTTTCCAGGAGCCGATGACGGCGCTCAATCCAGTCAAGACCATCGGCGAGCAGGTGGCCGAGGGCATTCGCTGGCACACCAGGGCGGGCCGCGCCGAGGCCGAGGATCGAGCGCGAAAAATGCTCGACCGTGTCGGCCTGCCGGAAGCCAAGTTCCCGCTGTCGCGCTACCCGCATGAGCTCTCCGGCGGGCAGCGCCAGCGCGTCGTCATCGCCATCGCCTGCGCGCTGAAGCCAAAACTGCTGATCGCCGACGAGCCGACCACGGCGCTCGATGTGGTGCTGCAGGCGCAGATCCTCGACCTGCTGCGCGACCTCGTCAGCGAAAACCGCATGGGCCTGCTGCTCATCTCGCACGATCTCGCGGTGGTGACCGAGATGGCCGACCGTCTGACCATCCTGCGCGGTGGCGAAGTGATGGAGGCCGGCGACACCGCGCGCACGCTGTCGGCACAACACCACCCCTACACGCGCGAGCTGGCGCTGGCTTCCATGCATGTGCCGGCGCGGCCCAAAAAACACCTTGCCGGTTCGGCAAGGCCGCTTCTCGAAGTCGAAGGCCTGAGCCGCGACTATCCGGGTCGGCGCAAATCCTTGTTCCGGGCGGCAGAACCGATTCGCGCCGTCGACGATGTCTCGCTAACCATCGAGCCGGCCCAGTCGGTAGCCCTCGTTGGCCGTTCCGGCTGCGGCAAATCCACGCTCGCCCGCATGATCCTGGCACTGGACAAGTCGACGGCGGGCTCAATCCGCTTTCGCGGCGAGACCATCACCGGCAAGTCAGAGGCCGAACTGAAGCCGGCCAGGCGCGACATGCAGGTTGTCTTCCAGGACCCTTACGGCTCCTTCGATCCACGCGAGAAGGTCGAGAAGCTGGTCGCCGAGCCGTTGCATCTTCTCGAGACCCAGCCGTCGAAAGCCGAGCGGCGCGAATTGGTCGCGCATGCGCTGCATGAGGTCGGACTCGGCCCGCGCGACATGGACAAATATCCGCATGAATTCTCGGGCGGCCAGCGCCAGCGCCTGTCGATCGCCCGCGCCATCATCACCCGCCCGAAACTGGTCGTCGCCGACGAGCCGGTCTCGGCGTTGGATGTGTCGATCCGCGCCCAGATCCTCGACCTCTTCGCCGAGCTTAACCAGAAGCTCGGCATCGCCTATCTGTTCATCACCCATGACCTGACGGTTGCCCGCGCCATGTCGGACGAGGTGCTGGTCATGCATGAGGGCAAGATCGTCGAGCGCGGCAGGACGGCCGATGTGCTCGACAGCCCGCGCTCGGAAGCCGCGCAGGCGCTGGTCGCGGCGGCGCCGGACCTTCACCGTGCGATAGCGCGACGCATGCAGGAACAAGGGTAAGCGGCGAGCCCGCGCTCAGCCCTCCGGTTTGACCAAATCCACCGGGCTGATGTCGAGCAGGTCGAGCGTGCGACGCAGCAGCTTCACCTCGCTCTCGGCAAGCTTGGAATCCGCCTTCGCGATCTCGGCCATGTGGCGCGCAAGCAGCTTTCGCCGCTCGACATCGAGGTCGCGGAACAGCGCGATCGCTTGTGAGCCGTTGGTCTCGTAGCCGTAGTCGTTGAGATATTCGACGACGCTGTCGATCGAGGCTTCGGGAATGCCAAAGGCTTCCTTGCAGATGTGCCGGAAGGCGACCATCTCGCTCTCCGACACCGCGCCGTCGGCCAGGATCATCCGGAACAGCATCAGAAGCTCGGCCGACAGCACCGGATCGTCCGCTACCTTGCGCACGCCCGGGTCGCCGTCGAAGATCGAGCGTATCTGGTCGAGCAGCGCCATCGCCGTAAGCCTCCCTTTGCGATTCCGTTGAAATTGTTAGCGTGGAATCGGTCTTGCGCAAACTGTCTAAGCATGATGGAAGCAGCCGTCCCCCGCCTTGACCCACAGCCCGATGATCGACCTTACCTTGCAGACTGTCTTCATGCTCACCGCAGCCGCTTTCGCGGCGGGCTTCGTCGACTCGATCGCCGGCGGTGGCGGCCTGATCACCATCCCGGCGCTGCTCCTGGCGGGCTTCTCTCCGGTGGCAGCGCTCGGCACCAACAAGCTGCAGGGCATGTTCGGGTCCGGCTCGGCCACGATCCATTATGCCGCCAATGGCCAGGTCGATCTGCGCCGACAACTGCCTCCCGCGCTGCTGGCGCTGGTTGGCGGCGCCATCGGCGCCTTGCTGGCGACGATCGTGCCCGGCGACTTCCTGCGCGCCCTTTTGCCGGTTCTCCTGATCGCGATCGCTCTATACTTCGCGTTCAAACCCAACATGAACGACGTTGACCGCGCAGAACGTCTGTCGCCGCTCCTATACGGCCTAACGGTTGTGCCTGCCATTGGCTTGTACGACGGTCTGTTCGGCCCAGGCACGGGCTCGTTCCTTATGCTCGCCTTCGTCAGCCTTGCCGGCTATGGTCTGCTCAAGGCGACCGCGCACACCAAGCTGCTCAATTTCGCCTCCAACATCGGCGGCTTCGTCGTCTTCGCCGCCGTCGGCGTCATCGACTGGAAGATCGGTCTGATGATGGGTGTCGCCCAGTTTCTGGGCGCCCGCCTCGGCGCAGGCCTCGCCATCAAAATCGGCGCAAGACTGATCAAGCCGCTGCTGGTGATCGTGTGTGTAGCGCTGGCGGTGAAGCTGCTTGCCGACCCGGCCAATCCCCTACGCCAACTCATTGGTGTGTGACTGTCCTGCTGGTAGAATTCGGGTGTTGCGAATCATGTTGGAGGGACCAGACATGAATCTTAGTGCGCCCACGCAGATTGTGTTCATTATTTCGTTGGTCATCGCCGTCATTGGCCTTCTCGCCGCTCTCGGCCTTCTTGCGTTCATTCCTCTTGCGTCGGTGTGGATCATGCTCATCGCCTATGTCGTGCTCGCCGGCGGCTGTCTGATGCGCGGCGCTTGACGCAATTCCAGGAAAAGTGTGCAGCGGTTTTCCGTCCGGAATTGCGTTAACCGCCAACACCAATCTCAGGCAACTCGGGGCGCCCGGCCCTGCCGGGCGCTTTTGATTTTTGCGAGCGTGTTCTGCTAGACTCGCGGCATGTCCGACGAGACGGAGCGCCATCGGCAGGATACTCGCTCTCCCGCCCTCCATTTCGAGATGGTGCGGCGCAAACCCGCCGCTTCTCTCGCAGGCATCGTCACGGATATCTGCGGCTACCGGGAAATACGGCCAGGCCATTTCCGCATCGTCGAATATGCCTCGCTGACTGTACCGCTGGTGATCAGCTTCGCCGGAGCCTTCGCCATCGGGCTCGGCCGCAGCCCGGGCGACAACGATCGCTACGCCAGCTTCGCCGCCGGTCTCTATGCCGGCCCGGTCATGATCGAATCCTTCGGCGCCGCCTGCTGTGTCCAGGTCAATTTCACGCCGCTCGGCGCCAGGCAATTCTTCGGCCTGGCGATGAGTGAATTGCGCGACCGCATGGTCGGGTTGGACGATGCGATGGGCTTTGATGGCATCGCGCTGCGCGAACAGCTCGGCGAAGCGTCGGATTGGGACAAGCGCTTCGACATTGCCGAGGGGTTCATCGCAGGCCGCCTCGCGGACGCGCATGCGCTTTCGCCCGAAATCGCCTGGGCCTACCGAACGGTCATCGCATCGGGCGGCCGCACCCGCATTTCGGCGCTCGCCAGCGAGATCGGCTGGAGCCGCAAGCATCTGGCGGCGAAATTCACCGACGCGATCGGCATCGGCCCGAAGACATTGTCACGCATCGTGCGCTTCAACCGCGCGCTGTCGCTGTCGAAGCGGCAGGACGACCACTGGGCCGGCATTGCCGCCGATTGCGGGTACGCCGACCAGGCGCATCTGGTGCGCGAATTCCGTCAGCTTGCCGGCGAAACGCCGTCTGGGCTCGCCGCGCGGATCTAAGCCTCAGGCGAGGTAACATTTCTTCAAGACGTGGAAACCGCCTTCGCACAGACTGGCATTCATTCAACCGGCACAGGGATATTGTCATGCCAGCAACAAACGAAGCACCCCGTCTCTATCCAGTCCTTCGATACAGGAACGCCGCTAGGATGATCGACTGGCTCAGCGAGGCCTTCGGCTTCGAACTGCGCGCCCGTTATGGCGATGGCGACATCGTTCACCACGCGGAACTGACCTTTTGGTCCTCGATGATCATGCTGGGCACCGCGCGCGACGACGATTACGGCAAGATGGTCGGCGAGCCCGGCGGTGGCGGCGGCAAGTTTATCTACATTGCCGTCGATGACGCCGATGCCGCCTATGCCAAGGCGAAGAAGGCCGGCGCCAGGATCACCCAGGAACTGGTCGACCGCGACTATGGCAGTCGCGAATTCATCTGCCTCGACCCCGAAGGCAATGTCTGGTCCTTCGGCACCTACTGGCCGAAGGCGGGCGAGAAGGCGTAGTTGCTATCCGCGCCGGCATTTGCGGCTGGCGAAAACGCCTGAACTTCGTCATCCACGGGCGGAGCGGGAGCGAAGCGGACGCGAAGACCCGAGGATCCATTCCGTGACCTCGATCGAAGGGCGCAGCGGAGCAGAATTCTGCACGGTAGCAACGCCTTACCGTCACGGAATGGATCCTCGGGTCTGCGCCGCGTCGCTTCGCTCCTTGCTCCGCCCGTGGATGACAATGCGGCGGAAGCTTTCGCTAATGGCAAGCGTATGCGCATCGACGGGAGGACCTACCGCGCCAGCCCGAAAATCGCATCGCAGTCGAGATGCTTCTCCAGCTCGGCCGCGACCTCGTCCAGCGCCTTCTCGACCTCGGCGCGATAGTCGATGCCCCCATCCTTGACCCCGATGCTCGCAAGGTAGGCCGCGCGAAAAGCGTCCGCTGCAAACAGCCCATGCAGATAGGTGCCGATAACCTTGCCATCGGCGGAGACCGCGCCGTCCTCGACGCCGTTGATGATTGCCGAAGGCCGCGCCGTGTCCGGGCCGGTGGTGCGGCCAAGATGGATCTCATAGCCTTCGAGCGGCAGACCGAACTGCACCGAATGAGCGCTCGAGTTGCGCACCGTCTTTCCCGGTTCCATCACCGTCTCGATGTCGAGCAGGCCAAGGCCCTCCGTCTCGATGACGCTGCCTTCGATGCCATCGGGGTCGCGAACCTTGCGGCCGAGCATCTGATATCCGCCGCAGATGCCGACGACATGGCCGCCGCGTTTGCGATGCGCGGCAAGGTCGCGATCCCAGCCATTCTCGCGGAATTTTATCAGATCGCCGATGGTCGATTTCGAGCCCGGAATGACCACCAGCCCGGCATCTTCCGGGAGCGGCTTTCCCGGCGGCACGAACACCACCTCGACCTGCGGCTCGGCCTTGAGCGGATCGAGATCGTCGAAGTTGGCGATCCGCGCCAGCATGGGCACCGCCACCTTCAGCGCCCGCCTTTCGCCCGAGGCAAGGCGCTCGAGCACAACCGAATCTTCGGACGGCAGCCTTGCCGCGGACTTCAGCCAGGGCACGACGCCGAAACAGCGCCAGCCGGTAAACTTGCCGATGGCGCTGACCCCATCGTCGAACAGCGAGACATCGCCGCGGAACTTGTTGATGAGATAGCCGGCGATCATGCGCCGGTCTTCCTCCGGCAGGATCAGATGCGTGCCGGCGACGGAAGCAATGACGCCGCCGCGGTCGATGTCGCCGATAAGCACCACCGGGACGTTGGTACGCGTGGCAAAGCCCATATTGGCGATGTCGCGGCTTCTAAGGTTGATCTCGGCCGGCGAGCCGGCGCCCTCGACGATGACGAGGTCGGCGTCCTCGCCGACCTTCGCCCAGGAATCGAGCACCGCATCCATCAGACTGGCCTTCATCGCCTGATAGTCGCGCGCCCGCGCCTCGCCAAAAACCTTGCCCTGCACCACCACTTGCGAGCCGATGTCGCTTTGCGGCTTGAGCAGCACCGGGTTCATGTGCACGGTCGGCCCCACCCCGCAGGCCAGCGCCTGCAGCCACTGCCCGCGGCCGATCTCACCGCCGCCGGTCTTGTTGTTGCCGGGGATGTCGGCGACGGCGGCGTTGTTGGACATGTTCTGCGGCTTGAACGGCCTGACCTTCAGTCCGCGTTTTTTTGCTGCCCGGCAGAGCCCCGCCACCAGCACGGTCTTGCCGACATCCGAGCCAGTGCCTTGCAGCATGATCGCCCTCGCCATCAGCCCCTGCCCTCCGAGGCGATGATCGATTTCTGCGCGAGCGGTCCACCTCGCCAGATATAGAGCGCCATCAATGGCTCCTTGCCGGTACGCATGGCGTGATTGACGTTGGACGCATGGTGGATGATTTCGCCCGCCGCTCGAACCCGAAAGCCGGCCTCGCCCATGCGCCACTCGGTGCCGCCGGTCAGCGGAATGTAGATCTCCTCGGCGGTGTGGTGATGGTCTGGGTAGACACTGTCGGGCCCGAGGATCAGCAGGCCGCCCGCGACCTCGTCATTGGCGAAATGCCCCCGCATGCCGAACACCTCCAGCCAGCCGTAATTGTCGATGAAGAGCTGTCCGAAATCGGCAGCGGTATAAGTCTGCCCCCAGCACAGCTCATTGCGATGGTCCGCGATGAACCGCGTCAGCGGCCCGGCGTCCCGCGGCGCAAGCTCCGCAATCCGATCGAGATGGCGAAGGCAACGAAGCGCACGTGGTTCGCGCGAACGAGAGGGCATGTGCCAATCGATGCGCGCGACGGCGTCCGCAACCAGATCGCTGTCGATGCCGGCGAGATAGAAGTGGAACCGGTCCAGCAGCTGATCGAAAATTGTCGGCACGCAAGACTCCGTTGATCAATCCATGCACAGCCGGTCCGCGGCGGGCTGGGTTGCGCGGCGGCATCATTGGTCTAGATTGATCGCTGCGCAAAGCCAAAAACGACAGGCCACAAGGCCTGAAACGACAGGGAGCACGCCATGGACGCGGCAGTCGATGCGGGCACTGGCCAATTCGAACTCACCGAGCAACAGCGCGCCATAAAGGAGATGGCTGAGGCCTTCGCGGCCGATCGGGTCGCGCCGAACGCGCTCGACTGGGACCGGGCAAAGCACTTTCCGGCCGACGTGATCCGCGAGACAGGGCCGCTCGGCCTGGGCGGCATCTATGTCCGCGACGATGTCGGCGGCTCGGCGCTCGGTCGGCTCGATGCGGTGCTGATCTTCGAGGCGCTGGCGCATGCCGATCCGGCCTTCTCCTCCTTCATCTCCATCCACAATATGGCGGCCTCGATGATTGACCGCTTCGGCAGCGACGAGCAGCGCCGGCGCTTCCTGCCGAAGCTGACCACGATGGAATGGCTGGCGAGCTATTGCCTGACCGAGCCCGGCTCCGGCTCGGATGCCGCCGCCTTGAAGACGAGAGCGGTGAGGAGCGGCGGCGACTATGTCTTGAACGGCGCCAAGCAGTTCATCTCGGGGGCTGGCGACAGCGACCTCTATGTCGTCATGGCGCGCACCGGCGGCGACGGGCCCAAAGGCATTTCGACCCTGGTGGTGCCCAAGGATGCGCCCGGCCTCTCCTTCGGCGCCAATGAGCATAAGATGGGTTGGCATATGCAGTCGACCCGCCAGGTCATCTTCGAGGATTGCAAGGTGCCGGTCGAGAACCTGCTTGCCACCGAAGGCGCGGGCTTCGGCATCGCCATGGCCGGGCTCGACGGCGGCCGGCTCAACATCGCCGCCTGCTCGCTGGGCGGCGCGCAGTCGGCGCTCGACAAGGCGCTCGCCTACACGAGCGAGCGCAAGGCCTTCGGATCGAAGATCAACCAGTTCCAGGCCCCGCAGTTCAGGCTGGCCGACATGGAAACGGAGCTGCAGGCGGCCCGCATCTTCCTCTATGCCGCCGCCTCGAAGCTCGATCGCAAGGCGCCGGATGCCGGCAAATGGTCGGCGATGGCCAAGCGCTTCGTCACCGACATCGGCTTCGACATCGCCAACGAGGCGCTGCAGTTGCATGGCGGCTACGGCTATCTGCACGATTACGGCATCGAGAAGCTGGTGCGTGATCTGCGCGTCCACCAGATCCTCGAAGGCACCAACGAGATCATGCGTGTCATCATCGCGCGAACGCTGATCGGCCGCTGAAGCAGCAAATTTCGGGAGACAACGATGGCAACGATCGCCTTCATCGGCCTTGGCAATATGGGCAACCCAATGGCTGCCAACCTCGTAAAGGCGGGGTTTGCGGTGCAAGGCTTCGACCTCGTGCCGGAGAACCTCACGATCGCAAAAGAGCATGGCGTCACCGTCATGGCCAATGCCGTCGCCGCGGTGAAGGACGCCGACGTGGTGATCACCATGCTTCCCGCCGGCAAGCATGTGCTGTCGGTCTACGAGGACATCGCGCCCAAGGCGAAGAAAGGCGCCTTGCTGATCGATTCCTCGACCATCGATGTCGAATCGGCACGCAAGGCTCACGCCATTGCCGCCAGGCACGGCTTGCCTTCGATCGACGCGCCTGTGTCCGGCGGCACCGGCGGCGCGACCGCCGGCACGCTCACTTTCATGGCCGGCGGGTCGGACGCAGCATTCGCCTCAGCCGAGCCGATCCTGAAGCCGATGGCCGGCCGCATCGTTCATTGCGGCGGTGACGGCGCCGGCCAGGCCGCCAAGATCTGCAACAACATGATTCTCGGCATTTCGATGATCGGCGTCGCCGAAGCCTTTGTGCTCGCCGAGAAACTCGGCCTGTCGCACCAGGCGCTGTTCGACGTCGCCTCCACCTCCTCCGGCCAGTGCTGGTCACTGACCACTTACTGCCCGGTGCCCGGCCCTGTTCCGGCGTCGCCCGCCAACCGCGACTACAGGCCGGGTTTTGCTGCCGCCCTCATGCTCAAGGACCTGAAATTGTCGCAGGAAGCCGCGCAAAGCGCCGGCGCCGTGACGCCTCTGGGCGCCGAGGCGACGCAGCTCTACGCGCTGTTCAATGCGCAGGGCAACGCAGGCGCCGACTTTTCCGGCATCATAAATTTCCTGCGCGGCGATCCAACCTAAGCAGCTGCTTGCAAAGGGTTATTAGCCAAATTTTTCGACAGAAATCCGGCAAATTTAGATTTGCTTAAGGTCTCGCTAACTCACCGGTAACGATGTGCCTTTAAAACGGACTGCGAGGCGGACATCGCAACCGCCCGGCGCTCCGGATCAGGTCTCGCGTACCGGAGCCCGTAAGTTTCGCAGGTCTCGAGTAGCGAAACGCCATGCGTATCTGGCAAAGCCGCGTTCCCTTCTGGGACGCGGTTTTTGCGTCTGGGCAAGGCTTCGCTGCAGATTCGGGTCGCCGGGCACCCTCCAGCAAGGGCGCCCGGCTGTGTTTTCTCAGCGCTTCCGCAAATCCGCCTCCGCAAGGTCGAGCGCCTTGGCGATGCGCTCGCAGGCCATGTCGATGGTGTCGCGCGTCCAGATCAGCGGCGGCGACAGTATCATCGTGTCGCCGGTGGCGCGCAGCATCATGCCCTGCGAGATCGCGTGATCGCGCACGACGACCGCTGCACTTCCCGACGGCAGGTATCGTTCCTTGGTCGCATTGTCCTTGACGATCTCTATCGCACCCATAAGACCGATCGAGCGCACCTCGCCGACCAGCCTGTGGCCGGCGATGCGCTCCTGCAGCGCCTGCGCGAAATAGGGACCGGTGTCGGTCCTGACGCGCTCGACCAGACCTTCCCGTTCAATGATCTCGAGGTTCTTCAGGGCCACCGCGCACGCGACCGGGTGACCGGAATAGGTGTAGCCGTGGTAGAACTCGCCGCCCTTTTCGACGAGCGTCCTGCTGATGCGGTCGCCGACCAGGAGCGCCGACAGCGGCTGGTAGCCGGAGGTCAGCGCCTTGGCGGTGGTGATGGTGTCGGGCTCAACGTCGAAGGTCTGCGCCGCGAACCATTCGCCGGTGCGGCCATAGCCGGTAATCACCTCGTCGAGCATCAAGAGCACATCGTATTTGCGGCAGATGCGCTGCACCTCCGGCCAGTAGCTGATCGGCGGGATTTTCACACCGCCCGCACCCATCACCGGCTCGCCGATAAAGGCGGCGACCTTGTCGGCGCCGGCTTCGAGGATGGCGTCCTCGACGGCCTTGGCGGCGCGCAGGCCGAAATCGTGGTCGCTTTCGCCGGGCAGCGCGAGCTCATAGGCATAGGGCATCATCACATGGACGATGTTCGGCACCGCGCCGCCGAGCTGCTTGTGCATGGGCTCCATGCCGCCGAGCGAGGTGCCGGCGATCGTCGAGCCGTGATAGGCCATCTTGCGCGAGATGATCCGGTTCTTCTCAGGCTTGCCTTCGAGCGCCCAATAGTGGCGCACGAGCCGCAGCGCTGTGTCGTTGGCCTCGGAGCCGGACGAGCCGTAGAAGACCTGACCGACATGCTCCGGCGCCAGTTCCGCCAGCTTCTGCGACAGCAGCACCGGTGTAGGCGTCGAACACTTGAAGAAGGAGTTGTAGTAGGGCAGCTCCTTCATCTGGGCGTACGCGGCCTCCGCCAGTTCGTCGCGGCCGTAGCCGACATTGACGCACCAGAGGCCCGCCATGCCGTCGAGGATTTCCGTTCCGTCGGAATCATAGATGAACGGCCCTTTGGCGTGGGTGATGATGCGAGAGCCCGCTTCACGCAGTTCCTTATGGTCGGTGAAGGGATGAAGGTGATGCGCGGCATCGATCTGCTGAAGCTGCTTCAGCGAATAGTTCTGATAGGTCATGGGTTTGTCTTTCCTCTTGAATCAATCCGGCGGTGGCCGGGGCGGATTCGTCAGAGGAAACGGGGCGGCGAATAGCCGATGCGGGCGCACAGCCGCAAAAGCTCGGCGCGCAGCGTGCGCGGTGACGGCGTCACCGCGACCCCGAAGGCGCCTGATGTGCTGATGCGGACCATGGCGGCACCTTAAGCCGCCAACGGCCAGCAATTCAAGCTGGACCGGCAAGCGTGCGCTGCAGAAAGACGTAGCGCATCGCCGTTTGCGCGGCCTGGGGCCGGCGATCGCCGCGCCCGCCATGGCCGCCTTCGGTCTCCTCGAAGAACAGCGTCTTGCCGTGACCGGCGGCCTGGAGCCGCGCCGCCATCTTGCGCGCATGCCCCGGATGGACGCGGTCGTCCGCGGTCGAGGTCATCAGCAGCACCGGCGGATAAACGGCACTGGTCGCCACACGCTGATAGGGTGAATAGGCGGCGAGCCATGCAGCCTCCTCCGGCTTTGACGGATCGCCATATTCCGCCATCCACGAGGCACCGGGCGGCAGTTCGGTGTAGCGCAGCATGTCGAGCAGCGGCACGTCGATGATGACGGCGCCGAACAGCTCCGGACGCTGCGTCAGCGAGACGCCGGTCAGCAGGCCGCCATTCGAGCCGCCCTGGATGCCGAGTTGTGCCGCCGTGGTGATGCCGCGCCTGACCACATCCTCGGCGACCGCAGCGAAATCATCGAACGCTTTCTGGCGCTTGCCCTTGAGCGCCGCCTGATGCCACGCCGGGCCGAACTCGCCGCCGCCGCGGATATTGGCCTGCACATAGGCATTGCCCTTGTCCAGCCAGAGCCTGCCGCGGATACCGGCATAGCCGGGCAAGAGCGGTACTTCGAAGCCGCCATAGCCATAGAGCAGCGCCGGCACCGGTCCCGTCTGGTCGCGCCGCCTGACGACGAAATACGGGATCATCGTGCCGTCCTTCGAGCGCGCCTCGAACTGCTCCGAAACATAGGGCGATGCATCGAAGCGCGGCGGCTGCGATTTCACGGTTTGAAGCGAGTCGCCATTGTCGTCCGACCAAATGATCGAGCTCGGCGTCAGGAAATCGGTGAAGGAGAAGGAGACGCTGGAGCCGAAATGCTCGGCATGGCTGATGCCGACATTGCCGTTGTCGGGCAGGTCGACCGGCTTCACCGACCAGCCATTGCCGGTGCGGTCGCAAACGACGACCTTGCCGCGCACATTGTCCATCAGGTTGATGAACAGCCGGTCCTGCGTCCTCGCGAGACCTGCGATTGAAACGCGGGGCTCCGGTTTGAGCAGCGTCTCGACCGGTTCGAACGAACCCGTTTCAATCCAGCGGTCGAAATCCACGGAATGGAGTCCATCCGGCAGGCAGCGCGTGCCGTCCGGCGCCGTCCACGGACTGCGGACGCCGAAGACGAGCTGTCCCTTGAAGATCGCGGTGTCGGTCGCGTCGTCGGGCAGCGGGATGCGCCGGTTCTCGCCCGAAGCCAGCCGAAGGAAACTGTGCGAGGTGAAGAAGTCGATGGTCTTGCCGAGCATGACATGTTTCTTGTCGCCATCGAACTCCACGCCGCCGCCGACCGCGAGATGATTTTTTTCGCCCTCGAAGATCGGCGTCGCCTCCTCCAGCTTCGTGCCACGCCGCCAGAGCTTGATCACCCGCGGATAGCCTGACTGAGTTTTGTCCTCGTCCTCGAAAGCCGCCGAGACGATCACCGTATCCCCGTCCAGCCAGGAAAACCCCGACTTCGAAGCCGGTGCCCGAAACCCGTCCTCGACGAAGGATTTGGTCGCAATGTCGAACTCGCGCATCTCGCTGGCGTCGCCGCCGTCCGGCGACATGAACAGCAGGCAGCGGTCGAAATCGGGATAGAGCCGGCTCGCGCCGCCGAACACCCATTTCACGCCTTCCTTGGCCGAGAGCTGATCGAAATCGAGGATCGTTTCCCATTCCGGCTTGTCGGTCTTGTAGGAGGCGACTGTCGTGCGGCGCCACAAGCCCAGCGCGTTGGTCTTGTCCTGCCAAAAATTGTAGACGCAACCGGCGAGCGCCGATCCGACCGGGATATTGTCCTCGGCCGTCATCAGGTCGAGCGCGGTCTCGAATGCCGCCTGATAGGATGGATCGCCCTGCAGTTCGGCGACAGTCGTCGCATTCTGGCGATGGACCCACTCAAGCGCTTCCTTGCCGTTGCGATCCTCCAGCCACAGGAAAGGATCCTCGACCGGCAATTCAGGCTGGGTTTGGGCCATTGGGCTGGTCATGCTGGTCTCCGGGTCTGGCGGCCCTGCCTACATCGCGTTCGCCGCGCCAACATTCAAGAGCAGCGCTGCCTGCGCTCAGCCAGCCGGCCCTACATCACCCGCCGGCGAATGACGGTGGCTACAGCCAGCGCCGCGCAGATCGCGCCGAGTGTCACCGGAAGCCCCGCGGCGCCGATCAGGTCCATCACACCGCCGGTCAGCGGCGGCACGAGGATGCCACCGACGCCCCACATCAAGGAGAAGGCGGCATTGCCCGCGACCAGCGCCGAGCCGGTAAAACGCTCGCCGAGCTCGATGATCGACATCGTGTAGATCCCGTAGGAAACCGCGCCCCAGATGAAGACGCAAGGCCAGATCAGCGGCGTCTCGATGAGCGCCGGCAAGAGCGCGCAGCCAAGAACCGTCACCGAGACACAGCCGAATCGCACGAGGCGCGCCGTCAGTCTTTCAGCGAGCAGGCCGAGCGGCACCTGCATAGCGATGTTGCCGGCGATCATCGTCGACAGCAGCGCCGACATGCGCGTCTCGGGAATGTCGAAGTGGGTGCCATAGACGGGAAGCAGCGCCAGCACCGACTGCTCGAAACCGGCGGCGGCGACGACCGCCGACAGGAGCAGCCAGGCGAGCGGCATGAAGCCCAGCACCGAAACTTTTTCACCTGCCTCGTCGACCCTGGGCAGACGTTTCACCACGACCGCCAGGCAGGCGCCGCAGAAAAGAAAAGCAAAGATGCCGACCAGAAAAGGCGGCCAACCGTCCGTGCCGACCGCCAGCAGGCAGAGCGGCCCGGCCGCGAACCCAGCCGAGATGATGGTCGAATAGATGCCCATGACGCGCCCGCGCCGCGACGGCGGCGCCAGCGCGATCACCCAGATTTCGCTGAGCACATAAAGCGGATTGGTGACCACGCCGACCAGGAAGCGCAGTGGGAACCAAAAATAGACGTCCTGCGTCCAGCCGATCAGCGCCAGCACCAGTGCCGAGAGCCCGGCGCACGTGAGCGCAGTGCGCCCTGCTCCGAACCGGCGCGCCAGCCCCGGAATCAGTGGCGAGGACAGGATGAAGCCGACCGGCGTCATCGCGGCCGACAGGCCGATCATCGCCGGCGACACGCCCTGACGCTGCAGGATGAAGCTCAGCAGCGGATAGGAAAGCCCCTGCGCGATGGCGAACACCGACACGGTCGCGATCACGCCGGTAATCGCGGCCCACTGCACCGTCTCGCCGGTCGCTGATTTCGCCAGAGCCATCATTCCTGCTCCATTCAACGCAGGCTTAGCCGCTGCCGGCGACAGCCGTAAACGGCCAACTGACGGCAAGGGCGCATGTTCCAGCCAATCCTTGTCAGGAACGCCGGCAGGGAATGCTTTGGCGGCGGCAATTCGGCGGGCCAATCTGCCCTTCCGTCATGTCGCTTCCCTCGCCCTAGTGGTCGCCGCCTCCTTACCGGCAGCATTGCCGCCGGTCCATTATGCCGACCACTTTCGCATCCCCACGAGGCCTCTCATGACTGCCGCCCTTCACCCCGCCGAACCGGCATTGGCAACAGATCGCGCCCGCCGCGGCGGCCGTGCTGGCAAACGTGCCGGCGGATCGGCAGCCTTCGAGCAGCCGCCGTTCCGGCAGCTTAAGAACCCGCTGGTGCCCACCAGGCTGGTGTCCGACGACGAACTGGAATCGATCCACCTCGCCTCGCTGCGCGTTTTGAAGGAGATCGGCGTCGACGTGCTGCATGACGAAGCCCGCCGCATCATGAAGGCGCATGGCGCCGACGTTCGCGAAGGCAGCGAGCGCGTTCGCTTCGACAGCGACATGATCCTCGAGCTCATCGCGTACTGTCCGCCGGAGTTCACGCTGCACGCCCGCAACCCGGCGCACAATCTGCGCTTCGGCGGCAACAACGTCATCCTGTCGATGATGGCCTCGGCGCCGAACTGCTCCGACCTCGACCGCGGCCGCCGCCCCGGCAACCAGGTCGACTACCGCAATTTCCTGCGCCTGGCGCAGATGCACAACATCCTGCAGTGCACCGGCGGCTATCCGGTCGAGCCGATTGACATCCATCCCTCGGTCCGGCATCTCGAATGCATCCGCGACCTCGCCACGCTGACCGACAAGGTCTTCCACATCTATTCGCTCGGCAAGGAACGCAATGTCGACGGCATCGAGATCGCCCGCATCGCGCGCGGCGTCAGCCGCGAGCAGCTGATGGAGGAGCCGTCGGTCTTCACCATCATCAACACCAATTCGCCGCTCAAGCTCGACGTGCCGATGATGGAAGGCATCATCCAAATGGCCAGCATGGGCCAGGCGGTGATCGTCACGCCGTTCACACTCTCCGGCGCCATGGCGCCCGTCACCATCGCCGGCGCGCTGGTGCAGCAGAATGCCGAGGCGCTTTCCGGCATCGCCTTTGCCCAGATGGTGAAGAAAGGCGCGCCGGTCGGCTATGGCGGCTTCACCTCCAATGTCGACATGAAGTCGGGCGCACCGGCCTTCGGCACGCCCGAATACATGAAGGCGCAGCTCGCCGGCGGCCAGCTCGCCCGCCGTTACAATATCCCTTACCGGACCTCCAACACCTGCGCCGCCAACACGGTCGACGCTCAGGCCGCCTATGAAAGCGTCTTTTCGCTCTGGGGCGCCATCCAGGGCGGCGGCAATCTGATGATGCACGGCGCCGGCTGGCTGGAAGGCGGCCTGCGCTGCTCCTACGAAAAGACCATCCTCGACATCGACCTCCTGCAGATGGTGGCCGAATTTCTCACCCCGCTTGATCTCTCCGAAGACGCGCTCGGCTTCGACGCCATCCAGTCGGTCGGCCCGGGCGGCCATTTCTTCGGCACCCAGCACACGCAGGAGCGCTACAAGACCGCCTTCTACTCGCCGATCGTCTCCGACTGGCGCAATTTCGAGACCTGGACCGAGGCGGGCTCGCCGACGGCGCTGGAACGCACCAACAAGGTGTGGAAGGAGCGCCTCGCGGCCTACGAAGAGCCTTATATGGACCCGGCCATCCGCGAGGAGCTCAACGACTTCGTCGAGAAGCGCCGCGCCGAAGGCGGCGCGCCGACCGATTTTTGATCTTTCACGCCCCGCTCACTCGATTCAGTCTCTGCAAAAACGGACCTATCTTCATGAAATCCCACGTTAAAGCGGTTGTCATCGGCGGCGGTGTCGTCGGCTGCTCGGTGCTCTACCACCTCGCCAAGGCCGGCTGGACCGACATCATGCTGATCGAGCGCTCGGAGCTGACCTCCGGCTCGTCCTGGCACGCGGCGGGCGGCTTCCACACGCTGAACGGCGACCCGAACGTCGCCAAGCTGCAGGCCTATACCGTCCAGCTCTACAAGGAGATCGAGGAGCTTTCCGGCCAGTCCTGCTCGCTGCATCTGACCGGCGGCGTGATGATGGCCGATACCCCCGAGCGCATGGACTTCCTGCGGCTCGCCCACGCCAAGGGCCGCTATCTCGGCATGGATACCGAGCTGATCACGCCGTCGGAAGCCAAGGCGATGTTCCCGCTGATGGACGAGAAGAATTTCGTCGGCGCCATGTGGGATCCCGTCGAAGGCCATCTCGACCCCTCGGGCACGACCCACGCCTACGCCAAGGCCGCGCGAAAACTCGGCGCCGAGATCGTGCTGCGCAACCGCGTCGTCGAGCTGACGCAAGAAGCCGACGGCACCTGGAACGTCGTCACCGAGCAAGGCACCGTGAAAGCCGAGCATGTCGTCAATTGCGGCGGCCTGTGGGCGCGCGAGATCGGCCGCATGGTCGGCGTCGCGCTGCCGGTGCTGGCGATGGAGCACATGTACCTGCTCACCGAGCCGATGCCGGAGGTCGAGGAATTCAACAGGTCGACCGGCCGCGAGATGATCGGCGTGCTTGACTTCAAGGGCGAGATCTACACCCGCCAGGAGCGCAACGGCATCCTGCTCGGCACCTATGAAAAAGCCTGCAAGCCATGGTCGCCGGTCAACACGCCCTGGGATTTCGGTCATGAACTCTTGCCACCCGACATCGACCGCATCGCGCCGTCGCTGGAGATCGGCTTCAAGCATTTCCCCGGCATCGAGAAGGCCGGCATCAAGCAGATCATCAACGGCCCCTTCACCTTCGCGCTCGACGGCAACCCGCTGGTCGGCCCGGTCCAGGGCCTGACCAACTTCTGGTGCGCCTGCGCCGTCATGGCCGGCTTCAGCCAGGGCGGCGGCGTCGGCCTGGCGCTGTCCAACTGGATGGTGCACGGCGATCCGGGCTTCGACGTCTGGGGCATGGATGTCGCCCGCTTCGGCGAATGGGCGACGCTGCGCTACACCAACGCCAAGGTGCGCGAGAATTATTCGCGGCGCTTCTCGATCCGCTTCCCGAACGAGGAACTGCCGGCCGCCCGGCCGGCGCAGACGACGCCGCTCTACGACACGATGCTCGCCAACAATGCGGTCATGGGCGACTCGTGGGGACTGGAAACCCCGCTCTGGTTCGCGCCCAAGGGCACCGAGCCAAAGGACATCGTCTCCTTCCACCGCTCGAACGATTTCGGCCCGATCGGCGAGGAAGTTCGCGCGACGCGCGAACGGGTCGGCGTCACCGAGATCGCCAACTTTGCCAAGTACGAAGTTTCCGGGCCGGGCGCCGAGGATTTCCTCAACCGGCTGATGACCAACCGGATGCCGAAGACCGGCCGCATTGTGCTCACCCCGATGGTCAACGAGTTCGGCAGGCTGATCGGCGACTTCACCATCGCCAAGACCGGTGAGGACCGTTTCATGATCTGGGGCTCTTCGGCCGCGCAGAAATACCATATGCGCTGGTTCGAGAAGCACCTGCCGAAGGATGGTTCTGTGCGCATCCACCGCTTCGACCAGACACTGGTCGGCCTGTCGATCGCCGGACCGAGCGCGCGGAATTTGCTGCAGAAACTTGTGGACGTCGACGTCTCGACCAAGGCCTTCCGCTTCATGGACTTCCGCGAGATGGCGGTCGGCGGCGCGCCCTGCATGGTCAACCGCATCACCTATACCGGCGACCTCGGCTACGAGATCTGGATGGCCCCCGCCTATCAGCGCCTCGTCTACAAGGCGATCAAGGAAGCAGGCGAGGAATTCGGCCTCGTCGATTTCGGCATGCGCGCGCTGCTGTCGATGCGTCTCGAAAAGAACTTCCCAACCTGGTTCCGCGAGTTGCGTCCGATCTACGGGCCGTTCGAAGGCTCGATGGACCGCTTCATCAAGCTGGAGAAGAACGACTTCATTGGCCGCGAGGCGGCTGCCAGGGAGCAGGCGCAAGGGCCGAAGCTGCGCCGCGTCTCCTTCATCGTCGATGCTGCCGACGCCGACGTGATGGGCGACGAGCCGATCTGGGCCAAGGTCAGCAAGGATTACGGCACGGTGGAGAAGCCGCATGGCTACGGCGCGCCGCGCTTCGACGAGACGGGCAAGGAAGTGCGCGGCTCGGAAGCCGCCGAAGGCGCTTCGGCCGTGCGCGGTATCGTCGATGGCGAGTGGCGCGTTGTCGGCTGGGTGACTTCGGGCGGCTATGCGCATTACGTGCAAAAGTCGATGGCGCAGGGCTATGTGCCGGCGGCCCTTGCCGAGGACGAGAGCGCCGGCCTGTTCGAAATCGAGATCCTCGGCCACCGCCGCCCGGCCCGCATCAACGTCGAGCCGCCCTTCGACCCGAGCGGCGAGAAGATGCGCACCTGATTCCA
Organism: Mesorhizobium sp. WSM3862; assembly: GCF_002294985.1. GTDB lineage: Bacteria > Pseudomonadota > Alphaproteobacteria > Rhizobiales > Rhizobiaceae > Mesorhizobium. The sequence continues at coordinate 727,444 of NZ_NSGE01000001.1, forward strand.
GGAAGCCGTAATGTACCGCTTTCGGATCGTGTTGGTGGCCGGCTATATAGCAACCGGCCACCAACGCATCAGATGAGAAGACGACCCTTGCGGCAGCTGGAGAAATGGACCGACTGGCTCTGCGATGAACGGGTCGGCCCTTTCAGTGCCGCAATCGCGTTTGCACTTGCCTATTGCCTGGTCCAGATCGTGGTGATGCCGCTTTCGTCCCATTTCGTGGGCACCGGCGTCGGCGTCGACGATTCCGAACAGTTGATGGCGATGCGCTTCCTCGCGGCCGGCTATGGCGGCTCGCAGCCGCCTTTATACACCTGGTTCGGCATCCTCACGGCCTCGCTGGTTGGAACCAGCATTCTCGCGCTCAAGATCGTCAAATACACGCTGCTGGCCGGTGGATTGGTCGCGTCCTTCGCCACAGTGCGCCGCCTGGGCTATTCAGCCCGCGCGGCGACCACCGCCATGTTCGGCCTGCTGCTGTTTCCACAGATCGTATGGGAGATGCAGCATGCCCTCACCCACTCGGTCGCGGTTTTTTGCTTTTCATCGCTGCTGCTCCTGGCAGTCGCCGAGTTGCAGAAACGGCGCTCGACTACCGCGTATGTGCTGCTTGGCTTGGCGACGGCCGCCGCAATGCTGTCGAAATACAATGAGGTGATCTTTCTCGCTGCGCTGTTCCTTGCGGCGCTGTCCGTCCGCGAAACACGTGAGGCGATCTTCGATCGCCGTTTCCTGATCAGTGTGGTTGTGGCGATCCTTGCCTGCCTCCCCACATTCTACTGGAGCCTCACGCATCTCGGAGACCTGCTGGCGCACAGCGGTGGCCTGGGCGTCGCCGAAGGGGGCAGCGCGGCAAAGACCCTGTCTCGCGGCATCCGCGGCTTGGGCAATGCGATGCTCAATTTCGCCGGGCTGCCGGCCACGATCTTTGCCGTCGCGTTTTTCCTGGCGCGCAAGCAATCCGCTCCACCGCCCGAGGCCGCACCGTGGCCAGAGACGCTGGTCTGGCGGGCGATAGCCTTCGCCTTGCTGATCACGCTCGTGGTGGTGCTGGCGGGCGGCATCACACAGTTTCGCGATCGCTGGATGCTGCCCGTATTCGTGCTGTTGCCGGTCGCCATTGCCATGCGGCTGGACGCGATGGGGGAAAGGGGCAGGAAGACGCAGGCGACAATCGTCTTCGTCGGCGCCGTGATGGCCATCCTCGTGCTTCCGGTAAGCTGGTACATGCAGGTCCACGGCGGCGATAACCGCGGCAGCATCGTGCGCATGGACTACGCTTCGCTCCATCGTCAGCTGACAGCCGACGGACCGGTCGGCACTGTGGTCTCGAGTTGGTTCTGGATCGGCAATCTCCGCCTCGTCGATCCCGATCTCATCGTGCTCGACGACGAGATACCCGATTTCGCCAGATCGATCCGCGAGCCCGCGGTGCTTGTGCTCGCGGATGACGAGGAACCGGCCTCCGTCATCTTCAAAAGGATCACCGAGGCCGGCTATGTGATGGATACCGTCCATCGGCGCATCGCGGTGCCGCAGTTGGGGAGCGCACCGCGCCAGGTCACGATCACCAGGCTGCACAAGATGAAGCCGCAATAGACAGACAGGGGGACCGCATGGACACACAACGTTTCGGCCGCCACCGCAAGATCATGCCGTTCGAACCCGGTTCCGTCGAGGCGCTCCGCGCCGCCTCCCGCGAGAAGGCTGGCGCGCTCAACCAGCACGCTCTGGGCTATGGCGCGGTAGCCGAAGCCGAATGGGCGGCGGCAGGCATTGCCGCTCCCGACCTGCCTGCCATGCGAACCTATCGGCTCGAGCGCATCCGCGCCGAACTCAGGCGCCGCGACTATGCCGGCGCCCTGCTCTACGACCCGGTCAACATCCGCTACGCGACGGATTCGACCAACATGCAGCTCTGGGTCGCGCACAATCCGACCCGCCACTGTTTCGTCGCCACAGAAGGTCCTGTGGTGCTGTTCGACTATTTCTCCTGCGAGCATTTGTCGGATCACGCCGGCGTCGTCGACGAGGTGCGGCCGGCGGTGTCGTGGATGTACCTTTATAGCGGCGAGCTGACCGACAAGAAGGTCCGCCGCTGGGCAGCCGGCATCGCCGAGCTCCTTGCCGAGCACGGCGGCGGCAATCGGCGGATCGCCGTCGACCACATCAACCCGGAAGGCGTCGAAGAGCTTGCCCGCCGCGGCATCACGGTCGGCAATGGCGAGGCGGTGATGGAGAATGCGCGCCTCATAAAGTCGCCCGACGAGATCCTCGCCATGCGCCGCGCCATTGTCGCCTGCGAGGCGGCGATGGGCGAGATGGAAGCGGGGCTGAAGCCGGGCATTTCCGAGAACGAACTCTGGGCGGAACTGCATCGCGGCAACATCGCGCGCGGCGGCGAATGGATCGAGACCCGGCTTCTGTCGTCCGGGCCGCGCACCAACCCCTGGTTCCAGGAATGCTCGTCGCGCATCGTCGAGGACGGCGATCTCGTCGCCTTCGACACCGACCTCATCGGTCCCTATGGATTTTGCGCCGACCTATCGCGCACCTGGCTCTGCGGCGATGGCCGGCCGTCCGACGAGCAGCGTGACCTGTTCCGCATCGCCGCCGACCAGATCGCCCACAACACGGCATTGATGCGGCCGGGCATTTCCTTCCGCGATCTCGTCGAACGCTCCGCCGTGCCGCCTGGAGACTGCTTCCCGGCGCGCTACGGCGTGCTCTACCACGGCGTCGGTCTGGCGGACGAATATCCGACCCTGCCGCATGCCAGCGACTGGACGGACGACACGCCGGATGGCGTCCTGGAACCCGGCATGGTGCTGTGCGTGGAAAGCTATATCGGCAGGCTCGGCGGCCGCGAGGGCGTCAAGATCGAGGAGCAGATCCTCATCACCGAGACCGGCAACGAAAAACTCTCAGCCTACCCGCTCGACGAAAAGCTGCTTGGCAGCTGACCCGTCCAAGCCAAACTCGGCGATGGCCTCGCGCATGGACGCAACGACGTCCGCCGATGTGGCCCTGGCCGAAATAAATGGCAATCCCTTCCGCCTAGTCGTCCAGCCGACGACTTTCACGCGCCGCGCCGCCGGCTCGAATCGCTGCGCCAATGCCCAGCTCTGGCAGTCGATGGCGGCGATATCGGCCCTGCCCTCGGCGATGGCGACGATCGACGACCGGTGGCCGCCGCTTTCGCCGCACGAGGCGAAGACGCCCAGACTTTCGCCGATCGCCTCCAGGTCGCGCGTCAGCCCGAGCAGCCCGGACATCGAATCCGGATTGTTGAAGATGAAGCGCTTGCCGCGGATGAGATCGAGCGGGATGACGGCCTTGCCATCCTCGGGCGAGCCAACCGACCGCCCGCCATCAGCCGGCATCACCAGCGCGCTGGAATAGAGCTCGCCCTGCCCGCCCTCGAACGCGTCATAGCTTGGCTGAGCGACCACCTGCACATGCCTGGCCAGGCCGAGCTCCATCGGCCCCCAGCAGGTCTGGCCGAAAAGCAGCGCCGGGCTCAGCCAGAGCTGGTGAAAATCGAACTCGTCCGGGGGCAATGTCGCGGGGTCGGGCGCTATCAGCTTTCCGGCGCCGTCTTGGATGCCGCCGGACACCGGCGGCAGGTCGCGATTGCTGCGCGCCATTCTTTCCGGCGCGTCGATACCGCTCCGTCGAAAAGCGTCGCGGAGCTGCGCCCATTGCGCGTCGATCTCGCCACGAACTTCCGGCCAGTCATACATCGGCAGAGCCGCAATCAACTTGCTCATGACGAACAGCTTTCAAAACAGGCGGTCATCGGCGCCTGAATTCCGCGGCGATAAAGCAGTCGCGAAAGTTCGAAATTACTCTTTGGGCGGCTCAGCCGGCACCGGAGCCGTGCCAAGTCCACTCACATTACGCGCTCTGATACGCGGTTTGAAGGCGCGGCCGGGTTCGGGCGCGCGGCGCAGCACCGGATGCACCACTGGCTCCTTGGCTTTGAAGGCAAATGATTTGATCAGCGCGAAATAGTTCGGATAGACGTAGCCGTTGTTCATCCGCAGCCATTCTTCGCGGCGATCGCGAAACATCTTCGGCAGTCTGTACCAGGCGACGGTCGGGCTCTTGTGGTGCACGAAATGCAGGTTGTTGTTGAGGAACAGGAAGGAGAGCGGCGACCGCTCGACGATGATCGTGCGGCCCTCCGGGTGTTCCGACCACTGATGCTCGGCATAGGTGCGCACCGAAATCAGGGACTGGCCAAGCCACACCGGCCCCAGGATGTAGAGCCAGAGCGGGATGCCGAAGCCGAAGGTCACGATCGGCACGACCACTGCAAGTCCGACGGCATGCAGCAGCCAGGCTTTGCGGATCGCCTTGTCGCCGGCGGCCATCTGTCTGGCGTCGTCGAGGAAGAAGCCGATCGACGACAGCCAAGGTCCGAGAACGAAGCGGCCGACCATTGTGTTGTTGATCTTGAGCAGGAACTTCATCGCCGGCGGCATTTCCGCATGCATCCAGAGCGCCTGGTAATAGCTTTCCGGATCGTCGAGCGGGTCGGTCAGCCGCTCGTCGGCGTGGTGGCGAAGATGGATCGCCTTGAAACGGCGGAACGGCCAGACCAGCCCGATCGGCAGGACGACGAAGGCTTCGTTGATGCTGGCGTTGCGGGTCGGATGGCCATGCAGCACTTCGTGCATCAGCGAGGATTGCAGGGCCAGTATCAAGGCCAAGGCGACAAGGGCCAGCAGCGAATAGGAAAGCCAAAGCAGGAAGCCGGTGGCAAGCCAGGCGCCATAACAGAACAGTGTGAGGAATACTGTCGGCCATTCCACGGCCGGTGTGCTGCTGTGTCTCTTGCGTATGCCAGTCATGCTATCGACCACTGCCTTCCAGTCGCCGGAACCACTTTGATTCCTGACAGTATTGTGTCAGGAGCCTGCCGTTGTCGCAACGCGACAAAGTGAACAACCTGTTGCGAATGCGCATTTTTGGCTGCAGATGTTATATATTGTAAACAGATTTGGGGATTCATTTGCGCCTGAGCACCTACCCAGCAGGCCTGGGCGCAAATTTTTCCTCCACTGGAAAGGAGCGGCGTGATGGACAAGCGTGATCTGTCGACGGTCTTCCGAGAGCGCCTGAAATTGCTCTTGACACGCTCGGACTTGAACCAGTCGGCCTTCGCGAGCGCCGTCGGCATCGATCGTTCGGCGCTGTCGCAACTCCTGTCGGGCGCCTCGACGCGCCTGCCCCGCGCCGAGACGCTTCTCAACATCGCCGCCGAGTTCAAGGTATCGCTCGACTGGCTGCTGGGCCTTAGCCAGGACGAAGGCGTCACCGGCGAGATTCGCGAAAGCCTCGAGATCGAGGAGGCGCCGGACGGCTTTGACCGCACGCTACTTGCCAAATGGCACGCCGAGGCGGTCGGCACCAAGATCCGCTACGTGCCGGCGGGCATTCCGGACCTCCTGCGCACCGAGGCCCTTGTCGAATACGAGGCCGGCATTACCAACAAGAGCCGCGAGGCGCAGGCCGGCGAAACGCAATACCGCATCGACTACAACAGGCGGCCCGAGACCGACATGGAGGTCTGCATGCCGCGCCATACGCTGGAGATTTTCGCACGCGGGCTCGGCGTCTGGGACCGGTTCCCGGAAGCCGAGCGCCGCCGGCAATTGCTGCACATGGCAACGCTCCTCGACGACCTTTACCCGACCTTCCGCCTGTTCCTCTATGACGGCCGCATGCGCTATTCGATCCCTTATACGATCTTCGGGCCGTACCGCGCCGCAATCTATGTCGGCGATATGTATCTGGTGTTGAACGCCACCCAGCCGGTCCGTACCCTGACCAGCCACTTCGACAATCTGATCCGAGCCGCCGACATCAACGCGCATGAGGCGGCGAGCTTCACGCAGAAGCTGGCCGGCATCTCTTTCCCCTCAGGCTCTGTCTGAACGTGACCATCATCGCCATGCTGGCATGCGGCGACCAACCTGGCCGACCCGTCCGTTTTAGGAAACTCATGCAAGAGCGGGGGCGCAAATTCATTGACTAGATATAAAGACTTCTTTATATCGTTATTTGAATTCAAGATGCGAAAGCCAGAGCCATGACCGCCACCAATCCGATCGACGCATTGCTTGCCGAAAAAGGCGTGCTGCTGGCCGACGGCGCCACCGGCACCAATTTATTCGCGATGGGACTTGAGGCCGGCGAAGCCCCCGAGCTGCTCAACGAGACGGCGCCCGACACCATCGCCGCGCTGCATCAGAATTTCGTCGATGCCGGCGCTGACATCATCCTGACCAATTCCTTCGGCGGCACCCGTCATCGGCTGAAGCTGCATCACGCTCAGGACCGCGTGCATGACTTGAACAAGCGCGCCGCCGAAATCGCCCGTTCGGTGTCCGACAAGGCAGGCCGCAAGGTGATCGTTGCCGGCTCCGTCGGCCCGACCGGCGAGCTTTTGGTGCCGCTCGGCGCTATGTCCTATGAGGAAGCGGTGGATGCCTTCGCCGAGCAGATCGAGGGCTTAAAGGCCGGCGGAGCCGAAGTCGCCTGGATCGAGACCATGTCGGCGCCGGATGAGATCCGCGCCGCGGCCGAAGCCGCGATCCGTGTCGGCCTGCCCTACACCTATACCGGTTCCTTCGATACGGCCGGCCGCACCATGATGGGGCTGTTGCCCAAGGATATCCACGGCGTTGCGGACGGACTATCGCAGGCTCCGCTTGGGGTGGGCGCCAATTGCGGCGTCGGCGCAGCCGACATCCTGGCGTCGCTGCTCGACATGACCGACGCGAAGCCGGAAGCCACCGTGATCGTCAAGGGCAATTGCGGCATTCCGGAATTCCGCGGCAGCGAGATCCACTATTCCGGCACGCCGGAACTGATGGCCGACTATGTCCGGCTGGCAGTCGATGCCGGCGCCAAGATCGTCGGCGGCTGCTGCGGCACCTCGTTCGCTCACCTTGCCGCGATGCGCAAGGCGCTCGACGCGCACACCAAGTCGGCGCGTCCGACAGTCGAGTCCATCGTCGAGCGCATCGGGCCGATGCGCAACAAGATAGCGAGCGCTGCCGAGGCAGGCGAAGGCCGTCGCGAACGCCGGCGCAGCCGCGCCTGAAGTTGGCCTGCTCTATTCGCTGTTTTCAGCGTAGCGCGACAGCGCCGTACCGAGATCGGTGGCGGCGCTGTTCTTGCCGTCGGCGCCCATCGTCATCAACGCGCCGGACGCGCGCGGGTCGCTGATCTGTTCCAGCATCACGCGAAAGCGGTCGTTGTTGAGCGCAGAGAGCGCCGTGTCGCGGGCCGCATCGACATTATTCCTGATCCGCGCGGATTCCGCCGACGGAGCGGACGGTGCTCGCGTCTGAAGATTGCCCGCAGTCGGCGTCACGTTCCCGGTGATATGCAATTCCAGCCCCTCACTTCTATCAGCTTTGACTAACAGGAGGGCATTGCGATCAAGTTCCGGAAAAGCCGCGCAATTTAACGATCGGCAAAAGCCGGCAGGTCCTCCGCCGGCTTTTTGTTCCATGGATGGCACCCGCCCTATCTGTTGGTGCCCAGCGACGAGGCTAGCCGCACCAGCGACAGGAATTCCGCCCTGTAGCCGAACGGATCAGCGCCGCGCGCGGCGTTGGCGATCTCCAGGATCCGGTCGTAGCCGAAATTCGCCGTCTGATCCGCGTCGCGCAGCTTCTGCCCGAAAGCCGCGACCGCGACCGAAAAGCGCTGGTCGACGCCGGCTTCATCGAAGGACGGCACCTCGTTGGCCGCGGTCACCGGTGTCGTGATCAGTTTCGAGACATTCTCGTTCGGCAGCTTGTAGCGGATTTTTACGAAGGCATATTCGCCCGCATTGGCAACGCCGCCATTGTCGACCTTCGCCTCGCCATAGCGCAACGGATCGACCTGCTCGGCGCCGCTTCCCTTAGGCGTGACCTCGTAGATCGCAGTCACCGAATGGCCGGAACCGATATCGCCGGCGTCGACGCGGTCATTGTTGAAATCCTCGCGCTTGAGCGCCCGCGTCTCATAGCCGACCAGGCGGTATTCCGAGACCTTGGCCGGGTTGAACTCGACTTGGATTTTCACGTCCTTGGCAATGGTGAACAGCGTCGAGGACGCGTCCTCGACCAGCACCTTCTCGGCCTCGGCAAGCGTGTCGATATAGGCGGCCGTGCCATTGCCGTTCTGGGCGATGGTCTGCATCATCTGGTCGTTGAGGTTGCCGCGGCCGAAGCCGAACACCGAGAGAAACACGCCGGTCTTGCGCTCCTTCTCGATCAACCGTTTGAGTTCGTCGTCATCGGTCTGGCCGACGTTGAAATCGCCGTCGGTGGCAAGCATCACGCGGTTGATGCCGTCCTTGACGAAGGATTGCTGCGCAAGTTTGTAGGCTTCCTTGATGCCTGCCTCGCCGGCGGTCGAACCGCCTGGCTCCAGATTGTCTATCGCCGCAAGAATCTTCTGCCTTTCCGCGGCCTTTGTCGGCATCAGCACCGTGCCGGCATTGCCGGCATAGGTGACGATGGAGACGGTGTCGTCGGCCTTGAGCTTGCTGACCAGCAACCGGAACGCCGACTTCAACAGCGGCAGCTTGTCCGGCTCGTCCATCGAACCCGAAACGTCGATCAGGAACACCAGGTTGGCCTTCGGCGCCTCGACCGGCTTCACGTCAAAACCCTTGATCGCAACATGCATCAGCTTGGTGCGCTCGTTCCAGGGCGTCGGCATGACGGTGACGGTCGAATTGAACGGCGTCGCGGCCGAGTCCGGCCCCTTCCAGTCATAGGGGAAGTAGTTGATCATCTCTTCGACCCGCACCGTACCTGGGTCGGGCAGAATACCTTCCTTCAGCGAGCGGCGGACGAAGGAATAGGACGCCGTGTCGACATCGATCGAGAAGGTCGACACCGGATCCTGGGCGGCTTGGTGAACCGGATTGGTCTTGAAGGTCTCGATGCGGTCGCGGTTTTGCTCTTGCGGCTGCATTTGATCGGCCGGCATGGGCGCCGGCTGAACCATCGGCCTGGAACCAGCGACGGCGCCAGCCGGCATCTCTGCAGGCTGCATGGCGGTTGCCGGCGCCTGGGCATCCGCGCGTCCGCCGGCGGCCAGCTGGTCAACCTCCGCAGGTGCAGGCGGCGGCGCAGGCAGCGCCTGTGGTACTTGCTTGGCAAAGTCCTTCAACGCCCCGTATTCCTGCCTGGTCCGATCATCGGATCGGCTCAATTCAGTTTTCGGCGGCGATGCCGGTGCGACCTGCGCCTCGTCTTCGACACGCCTCTCGCTGTCGGCGCCGGTCTTCTTCTCCTTGGCAGGCGCGGCCGCCAGCGGCTCGCTGATCGCGGGCTGGTTCGGTATCGGCTTCTGCGCAACCGGCTTGTCGGCCACCGTTTCGGTGACCTTCCCGTTTGAAATAACGGGCGGCTGCTCCCTCAGCATCTCAAAAGCGGCATAGCCGGCGATAGGCAGCGCGACCAGCGCGGTCAGGGCCGGGGTGGCAATGAGTTTCCGTTGCATGATCTCTCTCCAGAGCCTTTGTGCTCGCTCCGTGAGACGAAGATCTGCCGGCGATCCTTGGGGGACGGTCGAAATTTTTTCGTTCAAGTCGAAGGCCTGCATCGCGGCGGCCAACGCACGCGTTTGCGCTTCGCTGTCCGGCGCCGGAACTGCCAGATTGCGCAGCCTTTCGAGTTCGTTGTCGTCGACCATGGTCACACTTCCCCGGCTGAGCGCATGAGCAGCTTCAGCCGTTTCTTCGCTTCATGGATGTGCCAGGAAACCGTCGCCTCCGAGATCGCCATCACCTCGGCCGCAGCCGCGTGGCTCAACCCTTCGCCATAGACGAGCAGCACCGCGTCGCGCTGCTTGTCCGGCAGCATGCGCACCGCCGCCCACAGCGCCTCGGCCGGGTCCTGGGCTTCCGCCGAGCCCTCCCCCGCGATCAGCGCATACGTGCCGAAGGCCTCGGTCTTGGCGCTGTCGCGGGCGCGCTTGCGCATCATGTCGCGCGAAGCGTTCAGTGTCATGGCGTAGAGCCAGGTCGTGAACGCGCCATTGCCCTGATAGTCGCGGATTGCCCGGCCGAGCCGCACGCAGACATCCTGGGCGATATCTTCGGCATCGGCCTTGCGGCCGCACCAGCGATAGGCGGCGCGATAGACGAAGCCATAGTGCCTTTCGAGCAGTTTGCCGAAAGCCCCCCGGTCTCCGCCCCTCGCCCGCCCGATCAATTCGGCATCGGAGGCTTCGCTGTCGTCCAGCATCATCGCCGTCATTTGCCTGTTGGACGAAGGCTAATGGCGATTCCTTGGGGCGATGGAAAGATTTTTTTGCGGCAGCCTCCGCACCCTACCCCAAGGTTTCGGCGAACAGCGTGATGAGCCGCTTCCAATGGCGCTCGGCGCCCGCTTCGTCATAGACGCTGTGGTCCTTGACGCACCAGCCATGACCGACGCCGACATAGTTCTCGATCGTGTGGTCGACTTCGGCGACCCTGAGCGCCTCTGCCAGCCGGGCCGATTGCTCCGGCGGAAAGCTGCGGTCCACGCCGGCGACCCCGACGTAGATGCGTGCCTTGATCGACGCCGCCTTCCGGTGCGGGCTGTCGGGCGCGTCGCTTGCCAGATTGCCGCCGTGGAAGCTGGCGGCGGCAGCAATGCGGTCGGGATAGGCCGCGGCGGCATTAAGAGCCCGTGCGCCGCCCATGCAATAGCCGACGACGCCGACCGGCCCGTCTAGGCCTTCGGCAGTGAGCGCATCGAGGAAGGCCACGCTATCGCGGATGGTCATCTCTTGCGTGGTGCCACCGCTCAGCGCCGTCAGTTGAGCCCTGGTCTTATCCTCAGCAAACGCAGTCTTAGGGTCGAACGGTCCATAGGGCACGCTGCGATAGAACAGATCGGGCACCAGCACGGCATAGCCATGCCCTGCGAGGCGTTCGGCCATCTGGTCGAGCGTCGGCCGCGGGCCGAAAATATCCATGTAGAGGATGACGCCGGCCCTGGCCGCCGCCGCCGGTCGGAACAGCCCGGCCTTGGCCTTCCCGTCCCGGGTTTCGATCTCGATCTCTTGCTTGGCCATGCTGCTCTCCGTCGTCTGTCCGCGCGATAGATATCCGGCTGGAGCGGCCCGGCAAGACAATCCCGGAGCCTGGCGTTCAAGATTTCGTGCGGTTGGCCTTCATTTTACAGCCGAGCAAAGGCGGCCATATGAAAGGCCTGCACCTCTGGCGGATAACGATAGTCCGCCCCGTAGGGACATGCATTGCGGTCGAGGCAGCCGCTCGTGCGGCGCAAGCCGCCACTGGGGCCGCGCACATGCCCAAGACAGGCTTCATGGGCAAAACCCTGCTCGGAATAGGCATCGACCGGGCAGGATTTCATGCAGGGTTTTTCGACGCATGTGTCGCAGAGATGAATCGGTTCTCGAGGCTCGGGGAGGAAAATCTCTTCCTCGAACAGCAGCGCGCCGCGATAGGCATGCCAGAGCCCATACTGCGGATGCATGAGGATGCCGAGCGGCGACGGCTTCAACCCTTCCGCCCGCATCGCCCATTGCTGGAACGGCAGATAGGGCCTGTCGGAGGGCGACACGGCGCGAGCGCCGAACGCTTGCGCCACCGCGCCGATCACCTCCCGCGACCAGGTGTCGAGCGGGTTGACGATCCCGCTGGCCCGCTGCCCGAGCCAGCGCTGGAAGTGCGGCCAGGGTGCGGCGCCGGCCTGCCCAACCAAGAGGGCGGACTTCGCAGGCGCGCCTGAAAGCCCCGCAGGCGCCACTTCATCACTAGCGAAGCGAAAGCCGCCCCGAAGGATCAGGCCGTCGGCGGCAAGCGCGGCCGCGGTCCCTTCGATCGTGCCGCGCGAAAAAGTCATCCCTTCTTGTCCGGGTCGGAGAACGCGCTCCGCCAGACTTCCTTATGGATGATGTTGGCGACTTTAGCCCGGCCTGACTCGGGCTCCTTTCAAGTGAAGGCGTCGGCCATCGAGGCCTTCTTCCTGTCGATGAAATCCTTCAGTGCCTCGTCGATCGCCGGATCGAGATGCGGTGCCTCGTAGCTTTCCAGCCAGCGACGAGCGAGCTCGTTGGCGCGCTGCGGCGCGGTCTTTTCGCCTTCGGCCAGCCACTGCTCATAGGAATTGTTGTCCGCGATGTTGGAGCGGTAGAAGGCGGTCTGGAAATTCGCCTGCGTGTGGTCGCAGCCGAGATAGTGGCTGCCCGGACCGACCTGGCGGATGGCGTCCATCGCCTGGCCGTTCTCCGACAGGTCGACGCCCTCGGAGAATTTTTGCGTCATGCCGAGCTGGTCGATGTCCATCATGAATTTCTCGTAGCAGGACGCCAGTCCGCCCTCGAGCCAGCCGGCCGAATGCAGCACGAAGTTGGTGCCGGCAAGGATGGTCGAGTTCAGCGTGTTGGCGCTCTCATAGGCCGCCTGCGCATCCGGGACCTTCGAGGCGCAGAGCGAGCCACCGGTGCGGAACGGCAGGCCTAGCCGGCGCGCGAGCTGCGCTGCGCCATAGGAAACCAGCGATGGTTCCGGCGTGCCGAAAGTCGGCGCGCCCGACTGCATCGAGATCGACGAGGCGAAAGTGCCGAACAGCACCGGCGCGCCGGGCCTGATCAGCTGCGTGAAAGAGGCGCCGGCAAGCACCTCGGCCAGGATCTGCGTCAGCGTTCCGGCAACCGTCACCGGGCTCATCGCGCCGGCCAGGATGAACGGCGTGACAATGCAGGCCTGGTTGTGGCGCGAATAGACTTTCAGCGCGCCGAGCATGGTCTCGTCGAACACCATCGGCGAGTTGGCGTTGATCAGGCTGGTCAGCACCGTGTTGTTCTCGACGAAATCCTCGCCGAACACGATCTTGGCCATCGCCACCGTATCCTCGGCCCGCTCCGGCGCCGTCACCGAGCCCATGAACGGTTTGTCCGAATAGCGGATATGCGAATAGACCATGTCCAGATGGCGCTTATTGACCGGCACGTCGACCGGCTCGCATACCGTGCCGCCCGAATGGTGGATCGACGGCGCCATATAGGCGAGCTTCACGAAATTCTGGAAATCCTCAAGCGTTGCGTAGCGGCGGTTGCCGTCGAGGTCGCGCACGAAGGGCGGGCCGTAGACCGGCGCGAACACCGTTCCCTTGCCCCCGATCTGCACCGAACGCTCCGGATTGCGCGCATGCTGGGTGTAGATCGAAGGCGCGGTCTTGAGCAGCGAGCGGCAAAGCCCCTTGGGAAAATGCACGCGCTCGCCTTTCACATCGGCGCCGGCCTCTTTCCACAGCGCGAGCGCCTCGGCGTCGTCGCGGAAGATGATGCCGATCTCTTCCAGCACCGTGTCTGTGTTCTTCTCGATCAGCGCCAGGCCTTCCTCGTCGAGGACCTCGTAGACGTTGATCTTGCGCTTGATATAGGTGAGCTGGGTGCCCGGACCGCCGCCTGCGCGCGCCGCGCGCCTGGCCGCCGCGCCGCCGCTGGCGCCGCGTCCGCGTCGTCCGCCCGACGCTTCCTGCTCGACTGCCGCGTTATCGCTCATGATCGTTCTTCCTATAGATTTTAGATTTGGGCCTGAATTGGCTCGCGGCCGGTTCGCCGCCGCTTCTTTTCGGATCGTAGCCATGCACCCTATTGGAAACGGCCCGCCAGCGCCAACGCCTGTCGCAAAATCGACAAGAAAACCGCCAACTTTTCAGTCGCTTTCCTTTTGCGGGAAGTCGCAAATCAGCTATGGCTACCTTGCCCTCGCGGGTTAGGTATTGGCGCATCGATTTTTGAGCTGCAGCAAGCATTCCGAGCAGCAAGGAGCCCGAGGAAAAAATGTCCGACGACGAGATCATCCTTTCCGAGCTTTCCGACGAGGAACTCGTGCAGCAGATGCATGACGACCTTTATGACGGGCTGAAGGAAGAGATCGAGGAAGGCACGCATATCCTTCTTGAGCGCGGCTGGCAGCCCTACACGGTGCTGACCGAGGCGCTGGTCGAAGGCATGCGCATCGTCGGCGAAGATTTCCGCGATGGCATCCTGTTCGTGCCGGAAGTGCTGCTCTCGGCCAACGCCATGAAGGCCGGCATGGCCATCCTGCGCCCGCTGCTTGCCGCCACCGGCGCGCCCAAGCAGGGCAAGATGGTGATCGGCACCGTCAAGGGCGACATCCACGACATCGGCAAGAACCTCGTCGGCATGATGATGGAGGGCGCCGGCTTCGATGTCATCGACCTCGGCATCAACAACGCGGTCGAGAAGTATCTGGAAGCGATCGAGCAGCATCAGCCTGACATCATCGGCATGTCGGCGCTGCTCACCACGACCATGCCCTATATGAAGGTCGTCATCGACACGATGAAGGAAAAGGGCATTCGCGACGATTACGTCGTGCTGGTCGGCGGTGCGCCGCTCAACGAGGAATTCGGCAAGGCCGTCGGCGCCGACGCTTATTGCCGCGATGCCGCGGTGGCGGTCGAGACCGCCAAGGACTTCATGAAGCGCAAGCACAACGTTCGCGCTTCCGCCTGATCCCAGGGCATCAGGATGGATCGAAAAAAGCCGCGCCTTGCAGCGCGGCTTTTTTGTTCCCAGATGATGATGAGGCTGAACGATCAGTTGGCGACAGTGTCTTTGACCGCCCTCGCCGTCGATTTGACGTCCTTGCCGACGCCTCGAATGGTGTTGGCGCAGGCGGTGAGTGCAAGCGCGCAGGCAAGGATGGCAATCGGCGCGATGCGTAGCAGATTCATGGGTGTCTCCCTCAACAGATAATTAGCCCCGCAGCGAAAACCGGCACGACTGGTTCATGGTCAAAACGCAAAAAACGAAACCGAATCAAACAGACAGGCTGCTCGTCATCGCCTGCGGGATGATTGCGCGCGAAGTTTTGGCCGTCAAGCAACAGCTAAAGCTCGATCACCTTGAGTTGACCTGCCTGCCGGCCGAGTTCCACTTCTATCCGGACCGCATCGCGCCGGCCATGGACAAGGCCATCGAAAAGGCCAAAGCGGAAGGCTACAACCACATCTTCGTCGGCTATGCCGATTGCGGCACCGGCGGCATGCTCGACCACGTGATCGAGAAGCATGGCGTGGAGCGCATGGCCGGCCCGCATTGCTTCGCCTTCTACCAGAGCATGGACGCCTACGCGAAGGTCGCCGACGGCGACATGATGTCGTTCTACATGACCGACTTCCTCTGCCGCCAATTCGACGCCTTCTTCATCAAGCCGCTCGGGCTCGACAGGCATCCCGAGCTTATCAAGGACTATTTCGGCAATTACGAGAAGCTGATCTATCTCGCGCAAACCGACGATCCGGAACTCGACAAGGTTGCCGAGAAAGCCGCCGCCATGCTCGACCTCGCCTACGAGCGCCGCTCGACCGGCTATGGCGATCTCACGGGTGAACTGGCACGGGCGGCAGCCAACGCTTGAGGCTCTCGCAGGGCTGCTTCAAACGGCGGCCAGCGGAACGGACGATCGACTTGCAGACGAAGCCCCCTCGCCGCCGCTGTTAAGCCGGATGACAGCGGCCTGCGAACGGGTAAGTTGTGCCCCAGCAGACCAAACAGCTGTTCCAGCCACCGATTCGGGGAACGTCCATGATCCCTCGCCTGCTGCTTGCCGCCCTTTGCCTTATTGGCTTTACCCTGCCGGCCTATGCCGATGGCGAGGTGCAGAAGCTGATCACCGCCGCCGACAAGGCGCGGCTCGACAAATATGGCGAAACGCGCAAGGCCGCGCTTGAGGAAGCGAAAGCCGGCGATCCGGCCGAGGTCAAGCAACTCGATGCGCTGCTCGCGAAGCCGCTGGTCGCTTTCTCCGACAAGGATCTGACCGGCAACTGGAAATGTCGCACCATCAAGGCCGGCGGCTTGAGCCCGCTCGTCATCTATGGCTGGTTCAAATGCAAGGTCACCGAGGACGGCTCGGGCTGGCGGCTGCAGAAGATCAGCGGCTCCCAGCGCACCACCGGTCGGTTCTTCGACGACGGTGAGAAGCGCGCCATCTATCTCGGCTCGTTTTCGGTCAATGACGACAAGGCCAAGCCCTATGGCAGCGGCGCCGAAAGCGACCAAGTGGGCTATGCCTTCCGCAACAGCGCCACCGAGTGGCGCATCGAATTCCCCGCGCCCTATTACGAATCGAAGCTCGACATCATGGAATTCAAGCGCTGACTGAGCCCGAAAAGTTGCAGACTTTTCGGACCAGGATCATGCGTCTCACCAAGGGTTAACCCGCTCGCCCTAGCATGCGCCCGACTTTGAGAGCGGGTGCTTGCCATGGCAACGTCGGAATCCAGTCCGCGACGGATTGTGGTCGTCACCGAAGGCGGTCCGCATATCTGGGCCATCGTCAACGCCATCGCCGATCGCGTCGGCCCTGTCAGTGTCATCCTCGAAACCCCTGAATCAAAAAAGCGTTTGCTGCTCGGCCGCGCCCGCCGCCAGGGCTGGATCTCGGCCATCGGCCAGCTCGGCACGATGCTGCTGACCAGGCTTGGCAAGCGGTTCTTTGCCGGCCATGCTGCACGGCTGATTGCCGAGGAAAAGCTCGAGACAGAACCTCGCCCGACCCAGACGATCATTCATGTGCCTTCCGCCAACGGTCCGGAATGCCTTCAGGCGATTGAGAAGATCGGGCCGGGCGTCGTGCTCCTCGCCGGCTGCCGGCTGCTGTCGAGGGATACGCTCGCGAAGATGCCTTGCCCGGTGCTTAACTATCACGCCGGCATTGCCCCGAAATATCGTGGCATGAATGGCGGCTACTGGGCGCTGGCCTCCGGCGATCGAGTGAATTTCGGCACCACCGTGCATCTGGTCGATGCCGGCGTCGACACCGGCGGAGTGCTGAAGCAGGCGCGCGGCAAGTCGAAACGCGGCGACACCATCGCCAGCTACGCGCTGCGGCAGGCGGCATTTTCCCGCGACATCTGCGTCCAGGCAGTGGCCGAGACGCTGGCGGGAAAACTTACGATGATCGATCCCGGCCTGCCCTCGAAACAGTGGTTTCACCCGACGATTTGGTTCTACCTCTGGACCGGCCTGACGAAGCGCGTCTGGTAATCTGCCAGCGTCGGAAATTCAGCACTCGCTTTGCGTCATCGCCAGCGTCGCTTTTGAAGGCGCGCGCGTCGTCCCATAACAAGCGGCACAAGGGCGCATGCGGCAATGCTCCCAACATCGAGGAGTTGAGAATTCATGGCCGATCTGATCGTCGTCTATTGGCGCGATATCCCTGCGCAGGTCATCGTCAAGAAAGGCCGGCAGAACGCCAAGCGCGAGCTGCCGCTGCGCTTCACCGAGGCGATCGACATGTGCGCCATGCGCACCGGCGCCGGCGGCACCGACGATTACCTCGCCGAATGGCGCAAGGCCGATCCGGTTCCGGTCGGCGACGACATCGAAGCCGAGGTTGAGAAGGCCTACCAGGAACTCGATACGAAATATGACCGCGAGCGGCTGGTCGCTCTGGTCAAGGCTGGCGGGAAAGAAAATGTCTGAGAAGCAGCCGGCGGTCACCCAGGCCACCCTGGTCAAGAAGGCAGCGCCGAAGTCCGACTACAAGCCCGCGGACGTGTCGCCGCAACGCCGCGTTCAGCGCACTTTTGCCGTGAGGTTGTGGTCCATCCGCCATTCGCGACTGCTCGAATGGTTTTATGGCAGGTTCGCCGATGTCTTCCTGCTCTTGCATCCTTTGTGGAAGGGCATCGGCTACGGCCGCGTCGAAGCGCCGGTGAAATTCGTCGAGAAACGCGTCAAGGGCTTCATGTTCGACTGCCGCATGTGCGGCCAGTGCGTGCTCTCCTCCACCGGCATGTCGTGTCCGATGAACTGCCCGAAGCAGCTGCGCAACGGCCCGTGCGGCGGCGTGCGCGCCAACGGCAATTGCGAGGTCGAGCCGGACATGCCCTGTGTCTGGGTCAAGGCCTGGGAAGGCTCCCGCAACATGAAGCATGGCGACAAGATCCTCACCGTGCAGAAGCCGGTCGATCAGTCGCTGCGCGAAACCTCGGCCTGGCTCAGGGTGACCGCGCAGGCGGCCGCGGCGCGTGAAGCCGCCCAGAATCCGCAGAACCCCGGAGCTTCAGCATGAGCATCCGCCACCAGCGCGACGAGAACCCGGCCGGCGTTCACCTGCCGCTCGATCCCCTGCCCGGCCATTCGTCGCGCGGTCGGTTGGAGCGCGTGCTGCGCCGCGGCGAGTTCGCGGTGACGACCGAGCTCAACCCGCCCGACAGCGCCGACCCTGAAGACGTCTACAACCGCGCCAAGATCTTCGACGGTTGGGTCGACGCCATCAACGCGGTCGACGCCTCCGGCGCCAATTGCCACATGTCTTCGGTCGGCATCTGCGCGCTTTTGACCCGCATGGGCTACGCCCCGATCATGCAGATCGCGTGCCGCGACAAGAACCGCATCGCCATTCAGGGCGACGTGCT
Organism: Mesorhizobium sp. WSM3862; assembly: GCF_002294985.1. Taxonomy (GTDB): domain Bacteria; phylum Pseudomonadota; class Alphaproteobacteria; order Rhizobiales; family Rhizobiaceae; genus Mesorhizobium. Next base: position 745,875 of record NZ_NSGE01000001.1, read on the forward strand.
GGGCGGCGCGGCAATGGGCGTCGCCAACATGCTCTGCCTCACCGGCGACGGCGTGCAGGCCGGCGATCAGCCGGGCGCCAAGCCGGTCTTCGACCTCGATTCCATGTCGCTGCTCGAAACCATCCGCATCATGCGCGACAACGGCAAGTTCCTGTCCGGCCGCAAGCTGACGACGCCGCCGCAGGTCTTCCTCGGTGCTGCCGTAAACCCCTTCGCGCCGCCTTTCGATTTCCGTCCCATCCATCTCGGCAAGAAGATCGCCGCCGGCGCGCAATTCGTGCAGACGCAATATTGCTTCGATGTGCCGATGTTCCGAACCTTCATGCAAAAGGCGCGCGACCTCGGCCACACCGAAAAAGTCTTCATCCTGTGCGGCGTCGGGCCGCTCGCCTCTGCCAAGACCGCCAAATGGATCCGCTCCAACGTGCCGGGTATCCATATCCCCGATGCGGTGATCAAGCGGCTCGAAGGCGCGCAGGACCAGAAGAAGGAAGGCAAGCAGCTCTGCATCGACATCATCAACGAGGTGAAGGAAATTCCGGGCGTCGCCGGCGTCCATGTGATGGCCTACCGCCAGGAAGAATATGTCGCCGAGATCGTCGATGAATCCGGCGTGCTGAAAGGCCGCCAGCCCTGGAAACGGGAGATCCGCCGCGACGACCAGATCGTCGCGGAGCGGCTCGACCACATACTGCACGACGAGATTACCGAAACCCAGGTCGACATGGTGAAGACCGCGCATTGATGTATGTCGCCCAAAAGTGAGAACCGGTTTGGGGCAACGACATACATGAACTTAAAGTCCAAGGCGCGGCCGGCACCCGTCCGCTTGAACAAGACCAGATAACGATATAAAGAACTCTTTATATCCCGACGGAGAGATTGCATGACCCGCACCATCGTCGCCTCGGCGACCCGAGAAATCGTCATCGGCTTCGATCAGCCCTTCTGCGTGATCGGCGAGCGCATCAACCCGACCGGCCGCAAGAAGCTGGCCGCCGAGATGGTGGCCGGCAACTTCGAGACCGTCATCAAGGATGCGCTGGAGCAGGCCGCCTGCGGCGCCACCATGCTCGACGTCAATGCCGGTGTCACCGCCGTCGACCCCAATGCGACCGAGCCGGCGCTTTTGGTGCAGACGCTGGAGATCGTGCAGAACTTGGTCGATCTGCCGCTGTCTATCGACTCTTCGGTGACCGCCGCGATCGAGGCGGCGCTGAAGGTCGCCAAGGGGCGCCCGCTGGTCAACTCCGTCACCGGCGAGGAAGAGAAGCTCGAAGCCATCCTGCCGCTGGTCAAGAAATACAACGTTCCGGTCGTCGCCATCTCCAATGACGAGACCGGCATCTCGATGGATCCGGACGTCCGCTTCGCGGTCGCCAAGAAGATCGTCGAGCGCTGCGCCGATCACGGCATTCCCGCGCATGACGTCGTCGTCGATCCGCTGGTGATGCCGATCGGCGCGCTGGGCGATGCCGGCCGCCAGGTGTTCGCACTGCTGCGCCGGCTGCGCGAGGAACTCAAGGTCAACACCACTTGCGGCCTTTCCAACATCTCGTTTGGCTTGCCGCATCGCCACGGCATCAACGCCGCCTTCATCCCGATGGTGATCGGCGCCGGCATGACGAGCGCCATCATGAACCCGGTCCGCCCGCAGGAGATGGAGGCCGTGCGCGGCGCCAACGTGCTCAACGGCACCGACGAGAACTGCACCAACTGGATCCGCACCTACAAGGACTACAAGCCGGCCGAAGGCGGCCATGCGGTCGCGGCTCCGGTCGCGGTCACCGCCCCCGGCGATGGCGCCGCCGCTGCCGGCGGGCGTCGCCGCGGCGGTCGTGAAGCCCGCATGGCCAGGGGGTAAGCGCGCAATCGTGAGCCGCATTGCAAACAGCCCTGATCCGGTCGCATCGTCGATGCGGTCGGAGAAGTCTGCTTTGCGGTCAGGCGACGCCCAATATGGCGTCGAACAACGCCATTCCAGCCCAGGATCCGAAGATGCCTGTGCCGCCGCCGACGATGACATCATCGTCGTAGGCGGGCCAGAATGCGTGGAGCAGGAGCGCTCCGACGATCGCGCCGAGAATTCCGGAGGCCAGATATTGCGGATTGCGCAGCCATGGGCCTTTGAGCACGCGCACCATGGTGAAAGCGGTGAAGATGGCGGGCAGCAGAATATCCGACATGTTTGGCCCCTGGACCAACGTACACTCCACCCAACAGTAAAACGATCCGTTAAACGGTATCGGCAATTGCCATCGAGACGCGTGCCAGCATGAATCCCCCGCCCAACATCACCGATCCGCTTGTGCTGTTTATGCCGTCAGGCAAGCGCGGGCGGTTTCCCGTTGGCACGCCGGTGCTGGACGCCGCGCGCCAGCTCGGCGTCTATGTCGAGAGCGTGTGCGGCGGCCGCGCCACTTGCGGGCGCTGCCAGATCGAGGTGCAGGAAGGCAATTTCGCCAAGCACAAGATCGTCTCTGCCAACGACCACATCTCGCCCAAGGGCGCCAAGGAAGAGCGCTACGAGCGCGTGCGCGGCCTGCCCGAGCGCCGCCGCCTCTCCTGCTCAGCGCAGATACTCGGCGACCTCGTCATTGACGTGCCGCAGGACACGGTCATCAACGCCCAGACCATCCGCAAGGCAGCCGACACCAGGGTTATCGCTCGCGATACGGCAATCCGCATGTGCTATGTCGAGATTGAAGAGCCCGACATGCACAAGCCGCTCGGCGACCTCGACCGACTCAAGATCGCCTTGATGAAGGACTGGGGGTTCAAGAACGTCGAGTTCGACTTCTATCTCATGCCGCAGGTGCAGGGCATTCTGCGCAAGGGCAATTGGACCGCCACCGCCGCCATCCACAAGGATGCGGACAGCGACATCGCGCGCGTCATCGCGCTGTGGCCGGGCCTGAAGAACGAGGCCTACGGGCTCGCCTGCGACATCGGCTCGACGACCATTGCCATGCATCTCGTGTCGCTGCTGTCGGGCCGCGTCGCCGCCTCTTCCGGCACCTCCAATCCGCAGATCCGCTTCGGCGAGGATCTGATGAGCCGCGTCTCCTACGTGATGATGAACCCGGACGGCCGCGAGGGCATGACGGTCGCCGTGCGCGAGGCCGTTTCCGGCCTGGTCGACAAGGTCTGTGCGGAAGGCAATGTCCAGCGCAACGACATCCTCGACGCGGTGTTCGTCGGCAATCCGATCATGCATCATCTGTTTCTCGGCATCGATCCGACCGAACTCGGCGGCGCGCCGTTCGCGCTCGCCGTTTCCGGCGCCGTGCGCATCAAGGCCTCCGATCTCGGCTTGAAACTGAACCAGGGCGCTCGCCTTTATATGCTCCCTTGTATCGCCGGCCATGTCGGCGCCGACGCAGCCGCGGTCACGCTCTCCGAGGGTCCGCACCGCCAGGACGAGATGATGCTGATCGTCGACGTTGGCACCAATGCCGAGATTGTGCTCGGCAACAGCACGCGCGTCGTTGCGGCCTCCTCTCCCACCGGCCCGGCCTTCGAGGGCGCCGAGATTTCCGGCGGCCAGCGCGCGGCGCCCGGCGCCATCGAGCGCGTGCGCATCGATCCCGACACGCTTGAGCCGCGCTACCGGGTCATCGGTTCGGAACTCTGGTCGGATCAGCCGGGCTTTGCCGAAAGCGTGCAGACGACCGGCGTCACCGGCATTTGCGGCTCCGGCATCATCGAAGTGGTGGCCGAGATGTATCTCGCCGGTATAATCTCCGAGGACGGCGTCGTCGACGGATCGCTTGGCGCGCGCTCGCCGCGCATCGTCGCCAACGGCCGCACCTTCTCCTATGTGCTGAAGGACGGCGAGCCGAAGATCACCATCACCCAGAACGACGTGCGCGCCATCCAGCTCGCCAAGGCGGCGCTCTACGCCGGCACCAAGCTGTTGATGGAAAAGCAGCACGCCGACCATGTCGACCGCATCCATTTCGCCGGTGCCTTCGGTTCTTTCATCGACCCGAAATACGCCATGGTGCTGGGGCTCATTCCCGATTGCGATCTCGACAAGGTCTCGGCCGTCGGCAACGCCGCCGGCGCCGGCGCGCGCATGGCGCTCCTCAATCGCGGCTACCGCCGTGAGATCGAGGAGACGGTGAGCAGGATCGAAAAGATCGAAACCGCGCTGGAACCAAAATTCCAGGAGCACTTCGTCTACGCCATGGCCCTGCCGAACAAGGTCGACCCTTTCCCGAAGCTCGCGGCCGCAGTGAAGCTGCCGCCGCGCAAGACGGTCGGCGAGGACGGCACCGCAGGCGACGCCACCCCGCGCCGGCGCTCGCGCGAGGAACGCGCGGCGCGGCGCGGGCGCGAATAGGGTCCCCTTCGCCCGACGCCTCTCTTTAGTTCGTATGCATGCAAACGTTTCCGGATCCATCGATCCGGAAACCGGAACGCTGTTTTCGTGAAATCCGCCGGAAACATGCCGGGCGCATTTAGCCCGCCATCGAAGGGCTGGCGCGAAATGTCTTCGAGCCGGCGCGACCTTCCGGAGGAACCCACTATGTCGATGTTCGATAACCTCGGCCGCTTCGGCGTGACCATCAGGCAGGCTCATGCCCGGAGCAAGGCGATCCGCGCGCTCAACGACCTGCCCGTGCATGTGCAGAAGGATATCGGCTGGCCGGCTTCGCCGCCGAGCGACCCGCAGGCAGCCCTGCACGCGCTGCTCCTGGGAACCGCCCGCTGATGACCTTCGCCGACAAATGTAAGCTGCTCGGCAAGCGCCGAGGCCGGCAAGCGGCCTCGGCGATCGGCGACAACAAGTTGCGCGCCGCGCTGCTGCCAGGGCGCCGTTGACGCGACCGGCGTCGCATCACGCCGATGTGCCCGCTGCGAACCTTGACATTTTCAACCTAACTACAATCTTCGCATAGCAGGGGGAATTTCTCTTAGTCGGCTCGACCGATCCGTGTTCCGTATGCCCAGTTTGAAAAGCCACGTCGTTTCGTTCATTCTCAGGCACAGCCGCAAGAAGGCCTTTTCCAGTCCCGAGAATCTGCAGCGCTGGATCGCCTACGCCCGCAAGACCGAAGACTATCATCCGCCGGCTCTTCTGAAGGCGCGGCTGGATATCGCCGAGACCAGCGTCGATGGTTTCCCCGTCTATGAGATCGCACCGAAATCGGGCGAGCGCCGGCGTATCCTCTATTTGCATGGCGGCGCCTTCGTCTTTCAGATCACGTCCTATCACTGGGTGCTGATTGCCGAGATGGCGGAGCGGCTGGGCTTCGGCATCACCGTGCCGATCTATCCGATCGCGCCGGAGCACAATTTCCATGACATGTTCGGCATGGTCGGCGACGTCTACCGGCGCATGCTGCAAGAGACCAATGCCGAGAACATCGTCTTCATGGGCGATTCAGCCGGCGGCAACATGGCAGTCGTGCTCACCATGATGGCCGCCGAGGAAGGCCTGCCCTCGCCGGCGCGCCACGTGCTGATCTCGCCCGGCCTCGATATGTCCTTGTCCAATCCGGAAGTGTTCGAAGCCGAACGCAACGACCCCTGGCTGGGCATCCCCGGCGGGCTCGAGGCGATCCGGCTCTACAGCGCCGGCATCGACCGCTCCGACTGGCACATCAGCCCGCTCTACGGCGATCTCTCGGTGCTGCCGAAGACGCTGCTGCTCACCGGCTCGCGCGACCTGCTCAGCCCCGACAATCTGATCTTCGCCGAACGGGCGCGCGCCGCAGGCGTCGAGGTCGATGTCGTATACGAGGAAGGCATGTTCCACGTTTGGCCGCTGATCGATATGCCGGAAGCGCGGCGCGCACGTGACAGCATCGTCGACTTCCTCACAGCCGAGATCGTACCGCAGCGAGCCCATGCATCGCGCCGAACCACTTATGCGGCGCGACCTGCGCCGGCGGCCGAATAGCTCAGAACTTGCCGGTTTCCCGGAACAGTTCGAAGGTCGCACGGATGTGGTCGGCAACCGCCTTCACCGGCGCACTGGCATCGGGTGCCACCACCATGGCGAGATTGTAGGTGCCCATATCGGGCATGCCGTCCTTCGCGCCCAGAGAAACCATCTCGTCGCCGAGGAAGGACTTCGGCAGCGGCGCGACGGCAAGGTCAGCCATGATGGCGGCGCGCTGGCCGGCGGTATGAGCGCTCATATAGGCGATGCGGTAGTTGCGACCTTCCCGGCCGAGCGCTTCCAGGGCGCCGGCCCGCCAGGCGCAGCCTTCTTCCCAAAGCGAAACCGGCAGCGGTTCGCGCAGATGCGCGCAGCCGCCCTTGGCGCCGGCCCAGACGATCGGCTCGGTTAGCAGCACCTCGGCGCCGACCGCGCTGGTCTTGTAGGAATTGGTGAGCAACGTGATGTCGAGCGCACGGTCGTCCATGCGGCGGCGCAGATTGACGCTCTGGTCGATGGTGACGTCGACGGCGATCGACGGATGCGATTGCGCGAAGCGCTTCAACACGTGAGGCAGCACGCGCTCGCCATAGTCGTCCGGAGAGCCAAGCCTGACCACACCGACAATGTCGGGAATGATGAACTTCGACACCACTTCGCGGTTGATCGACAAAAGCCGCCGGGCATAGCCGAGAAGCATCTCGCCGTCCGTGGTCAGCGTCACCGAGCGCGCGTCGCGCGCGAAGACGGAACGGCCGAGAATGTCTTCGAGCTTCTTGATCTGCATGGAGACGGCCGAGGGGGTGCGGAACACCGCATTCGCGGCGGTGGTGAAGCTGCCGGTCTCGGCGATCGCCACGAAGGTGCGCAGCACGTCGAGATCGAGCAGCGGCAAAGGATGGTTGAGTGGGGCGTTCATCGGAGCTTGCCTTCAATTTTTCTGATGCAAATGATCATTCCATTTCGTTTGATTGAACATCACTTCGAGCGCATAGTCAACTCGATCGATGCAGGATGCTGCCAAAAGCAGCCATCGAACGACCACGATACAGACCTGCAATCGACATGAAATGAAGCTGAAACAGACCTGACGTAACCCATTGCCGGGCGCCTCCCTGCCCGAATCGAGGAGAAAGAAAATGTCTATCCTGTCGTCTATCGGTCGGCTCGCGACCGAATTCAGCGCCGCCCGCGCTCGCTACCAGACCGAACGCGCAATCCATGCGCTGCCGATCGAACTGCAGAAGGATATCGGCTGGCCGGAAGCCGCCGATGCCAAGACTGGATTGCGCTACGGCGTGGGAACCTGGGCCGGAGCCAAGTAAATAAGTGTGCATCACGTGCTAAGGGCTTGCCGCGTGTCAGACCGGCAGGCCCTTTTTGTTTGTACTCAAATGACTTTTCCAGCCATGCGGCCGTCGCATGACGCATATGAAGCACTCGCATAGCGGGGTCCGTTTCGAAATAAACCGCTGTAAATAATAGTAAATTTCGAACACGGAGCTCAAAAATGTCGCGTGGGATGTCGCTTTTCATAACAAGCGCTTCGTTTTTGCGATTTAGTTTTGACTGAAGCAGGCCTATATCAACGCCAGCAAAAACGAGCTGCCCCACTCCATTAAGCGAAGGCGACCCGTCTGAGCAACCAAATGGAGATGATGATGAAGCTCTTTGCCCGCCTGTTCCCCCGTCGCGAAATGAACCTGACGACCGCTCTTGAGCGTCAGCGTCTTGCCAAGACCATGCCCGGCCAGACCGGCGCCATGGCTGCCGCTCGCCTCGGCTTCGTTGCCTGAGACAGCAGTTTCGAACGGCACCTGGTTTGCCGTCGCGCTGAATGAAATTCAACGTCGCCCGGCTCCGCCGTGGCGGCGTTTTTCTTCTGACGGCGCATTCGTTGGAACCTGAAGTAGCAACCTTCGGTCTCGCGCCATCGACGATTGCCCGTTTGCGACCCGTGTCGCAAATTTAATCGTCGCTTAGCCGTCTAGCCGATTGACAGGAATGATTTTTCCTGATGTCGCTATGCTATTAGCGACATTCTGTTCGCGTCATGGCCGCGTGAGGTTTCCCGTGAATGCCGTAAAGCACCCGATCAAGAGATCGTTTGTGTTCTTCCTCATCCCCGACTTTACCATGATCGCCTTCGCAACGGCGCTCGACCCGCTCCGCTCGGCCAACCGGATGCTCGGCTACGAGGCTTATAGCTGGCGCCTGGCCAGTATCGACGGCAAGCCCGTGCGCGCCTCGAACGGCGTCGAATGCGCCGTCAACACCTCGCTCGAGGAAGAGCGCAGGAAGATGGCCGGGCCGGACCGCCCGAACATGGCGATCGTCTGCAGCGGCATGAATGTCGAGCGCTATCATAACAAGTCGGCCTTCGCCTGGCTGCGCGAGGAATACAACCGCGGCGTCGCCGTGGGCGGCCTGTGCACCGGCGCGCACATCCTGGCGGCCGCGGGCCTGCTCTCCAACAAGCGCTGCGCCATCCATTGGGAAAACCTGCCGGGCTTCTCGGAGGCCTTTCCCAAGGCCAACGTCTTCGCCGACCTCTTCGAGATCGACCAGAATGTCTACACCTGCGCAGGCGGCACCGCGGCGCTCGACATGATGCTAAAGCTGATCGGCGACGACTTCGACGAAAGCCTCGTCAACCGCGTCTGCGAGCAGGTGCTGACCGACCGCGTGCGCAGCCCGACGGATCGCCAGCGCCTGCCTCTGCGCGCCCGTCTCGGTGTGCAGAATTCCAAGGTGCTGACCATCATTGAATTGATGGAGGCGAACCTCTCCGAGCCGCTGTCGCTGATCGAGATCGCCGACCATGTCGATCTGTCGCGCCGGCAGATCGAGCGCCTCTTCCGCACCGAGATGGGCCGCTCGCCTGCCCGCTACTATCTCGAGATCCGGCTCGACCGCGCCAGGCATTTGCTCATCCAGTCGTCGCTGCCCGTGGTGGAAGTGGCTGTCGCCTGCGGTTTCGTCTCGGCCTCGCACTTCTCCAAATGCTACCGCGAGCTCTATGCCCGCTCGCCGCAGCAGGAGCGCGTCGACCGCAAGCAGTTGCTGGCCGCCTAAGCGACAAGGCTACGAAAACCTACGCGGACTGCGTGTGCGCGGTCCGTATCGCCTCGATGCGGATGTCCTCGGTCAACTTCGCCTTCAGCGCCGAGAATTCCGGGCTGGTTTTCAGCCTGGCGTTATGACCGCTCGCCGGTTTGACGACCTCAATATCGGTCGCAATAGCACTCCGCGGACGAGATGCGGTCGTTCCAGCCGGAACCTCCGAAATCGCGGACCCTGCGATTGAGCTCGATCGAGCGGCCGCGCCTTCCTGCATTCTCATAGGCGACAAGCGTGCAGCCCCGCCGCACCAGCACCGAGGAAACGCGGTCGTTCCAGAAGCCGCCCCGGAAATTGACGGCGTCGTCAGGACCCATTGCAAGCGAGCGTCCGCGGAAGTTCGCATTCTCGAACAGCACGCAGGCGGCCTCGCCGTAAAATTGGGCGCTGGCGCTTCCGGCAAATATTGTCGACGCAAGCGCCGCCAGGATGACCAAACGTTTCATGTAATATTTCCTCATTTCATCGCGTTGCGCGATGGCGCCGGCCCGATCACATTTTGCCATTGTGCCACACGAGGAAGCAAGTCCGAACCCCGCTCCGGCGGAGCTTGCCGACCGTCACCGGCTATCCATCATCCAGCCGCGGTTGCGCCACATCTTCTCACCGGCCAGGCAATCGGCGGCCGGCCTGTCGTCGGCAAGCACGACCGGCGGGTGAGCCGCCTCTTCTGCCGCCCATTGCCGCGAAGCCGGGCCGGCGAGCTCGAGCACCAGCTTGCGGCGGATCGCTTCCGGGAATTGCGTCCAGTCGTTGACCGGGATCATGAAGGCGCCCGGCCCGCCGATCACGCAGTCGCTGTAGTAGCGGTCGAGATTGGCGACGTCGAAGGCGCCGCCGTACCCGCCCCTTGTCATCAGCGGCAGTCCGTTGATGGTGATGCCCTGCCTCACCACCTCGTCGCGCGTGATGTCGACCGGCGCGCCCTGGTTGTTGGGTCCGTCGCCCGAAACGTCGATGACGCGCTTGGTCCCCTGAAAGCCGCTTTCGGCGAAAAGGTCGCTGCCGAAGGCCAGTGCGCCGGAGATCGAAGTACGTCGCGCGCTGTCCGGCGGACGCGCGTTCATCTGCGCAACCACCCGTTCGGCGTCGGCGCGATTGGCAATCGCTGTCCACGGTACGACGACCCGCTGCCATCTGGTGCCGGCCCACTCGACATAGGTGACCGCGATCTTGCCGTGGACGCCGTCGGCGATGGCCTTGAGCACGTTGTCATCCGTCAGTGCCGCCGCATAGCCACGGCGCTGGATCTCGAGTTCGGCCGGCGACATGGAGAGCGAAACATCGACTGCGAGCACCAGCTCGACATCTACCGGCTCGATCGCACTCGATCGCGTGGGCGGGCCGAGGAGCAGCGCCAGCGCGGCGGCGCCGGAAAGCCAATGCCTTGTTCGGCCCAAAGCGGACATGACGCAACGGTAAGCGATAATCGCGCATGAACAAAGCAAAAAGGCCCGGCGTCGACCGGGCCTTCCACCAATCCGGACGAACGCGCGCTCGCTTAGCTGCGCGGCTTGAGATTCTCCGGGTCGTAAAGCGGCTTGTAGCCGACGCCGGCCACTTCGACGGGATAGGTCTCGCCGAAATACTCCACCTGCAGCTTGCGACCTTCTTGGCAGTAGGCCCAGGGCAGATAGGCGAGCGCGATGTTCTTGCCGATGGTCGGGCCGTAGGCGACCGACGTGGTGAAGGAGCGTCGGCCGAGCTCGTCGACCAGCGTCTCGCCGGTCGCGGGATCCTGCACCGGCATGATGCCGACCGGATAGCGCGCGACGCCCTTGGAATCGGTGTTCTCGGTCATCGCCAGCGTGCAGAGCATAGCCGGCTGATGCTCGCGGGCGCGATATTCCAGGTGCTTGGCCTTGCCGCAGAAGTCGTTCTCCTTGACCTTCGGGCGGGCAAGATCTGCCTCGAGCAGATTGTATTCGGTCAAGAGGTCGGCGTTCTGCAGCCGCAAGCTCTTCTCCATGCGGCGCGTGTTGGCGTAGGTCTCGACGCCGAACGGCATCACACCGGTCGAGCGCAGCGCGTCCCAGACGGCGAGCCCGTCCTCGTAGCGCATATGCAGTTCCCAGCCCTGCTCGCCGACATAGGAGATGCGGAAGGCGGTGACGTCCTTGCCGCCGATCCTGATCGGCTTGATCGCCGCGAACGGGAAATTCTCCGGCGTCAGCCCGTTCGGGTCCTCGACCACCTTCTGCAGCGTCGTGCGCGCATTCGGTCCCCAGATGCCGATGGTGACGTATTTTTCGGTGACATCGGTGACAGTGACATCGAAACCTTTGTCCTGCGCGGTGCGCTGCATATAGCGGAAGTCGCGCGGCCCGGCGTCGGCGCCGTCGATGACGCGGCAGCGATCGGCCATGCGGATCACGGTGAAGTCGGCGCGCACCATGCCCTCCTCATCGAGGAAGTGAGTGTAGATGCCCTTGCCGATATTGTTGTCGCCGCCGATCTTGGCCGCGCACAGCCATTCCAGCAGCGCAACATGGTCAGGGCCTTCGACGTCGTACATCGAGAAATGCGACAGGTTGACGATGCCGCAATCCTCGCTCATCGCCAGATGCTCGGCATTGGAGACGCGCCAGAAATGGCGGTTGTCCCACTCGTTCTCGCGCACCGGCACGCGGTTGGCGTATTTTTCCAGGAGATGCTCGTTGGCGGCATAGCCGTGGGCGCGCTCCCAGCCGCCCAGTTCCATGAAGTAGCCGCCGAGTTCCTTCTCGCGCTCCCAGAACGGCGAGCGGCGGATGTTGCGGCCCTTGGAGAACGGCTCGCGCGGATGCACCGCCGGATTGTAGACCTTCATCGCCGTCTCGGTGCAGCGATCCCAGATGAACTCTTCCTTCGTCTGGTGCGGGTAGAAGCGCGCATAGTCGATGGCATGATGGTCGATCGAGGTGCGGCCGTCGGTCATCCAGTCGGCGATCAGCTTGCCCATGCCCGGGCCGTCCTTGACCCAAATGGCGACGGCGTACCAGAGGCCCCTCACCTTCTGGCTTTCGCCCATGGACGGGCCGCCGTCGGTGGTGACCTGCAGCAGGCCGTTGAAGGAATGGCCTTCATTGTAACCGAGCTCGCCGAGGATCGGCGTCAGTTCCATGGCGCGCTCCAGCGGCGCCATGATCTGCTCCATGTCGAGGTCACGCTGCGAGGGCGAGAGCCGCGCCTGGTCTTTTTCCAGCAGGTCGCGCGGATGGCAAAGGCGCGGATTGGTCTCCTCGTAATAGCCCCATTCGATCTGCCCGCCCTCCGCGGTCTTGGGATCCCCGGTGTCGCGCATATAGGCCGAGTTGCCCTGGTCGCGCAGCAGCGGCCAGCCGATCTCCTTGCCGGTGCCGGCGAACTCGTTATACGGGCCGAAGAAGGTCAGCGGGTGGTCGATCGGCATGACCGGCAGGTCTTCGCCGACCAGTGCCGCGGTCAGCCGGCCCCAAATGCCGGTGCAGACGACCACATAATCGGCTTCGATCGTGCCGCGCTCGGTCGCGACGCCCTTGATGCGGCCGTTCTCGACGATCAGGTCCTTGGCCGAGGTGTTGGCAAAAGCCTGGAGTTTGCCGGAAGCGACACCCTGGTCGACGAGCTTGCCGGCCACCGTCTGCGAGCGCGGGATGACGAGACCGGCGTCGGGGTCCCACAACCCGCCCTGCACAAGATGCTCCTCGATCAGCGGGAACTTCTGCTTGATCTCGGCCGGCTCGATCAGGCGCGCGCGGGTGCCGAATGCCTTGGCGGAAGCAATCTTGCGCTTGATCTCGTCCATGCGGCCGTCGTCGCCGACGCGCGCGACTTCGAGGCCGCCGATGCGCGCGTAATGCCCCATCTTCTCGTAGAAATCGATGGAATAGAGCGTCGTCCAGCAGGAGAGAAAATCGTGGCTGGTCGTGTAGCAGAAGTCCGAGGCATGCGCGGTCGAGCCGATATCGGTCGGGATGCCCGACTTGTCGATGCCCACGATGTCGTCCCAACCGCGCTCGATCAGGTGATGGGCGACCGACGCGCCGACAATACCGCCAAGACCGACGATGACGACCTTCGCCTTTTTCGGAAACTCTGCCATGCCCGCGACTCCAAAGTGCTAAAGCGGGCGCGCCGGCGCCCGTTCGAATTGCGCCACAATATGCAGAGGACGCGGATTGAGCTACCGCCTGTTTGCGACACGTCGCGGATGCCGCGCGACCCGGCGCGCCGGCCCGGCTCGGGATGCGATTTCGCTCGGCGAAAGCCCAGATGTCCTCGGCCTGGAGGCCGACCTGGTAGCCGGCGGTCTTAAAGCTTGACCACGACAGGGGACATTTCCGGCGTCATCGTTAAGGAGCGGCTACTGGAAACGACAAAGGCCGGACGAACGCCCGGCCTTGCCGATCATATTCAAGGAGTTCTTACTTGATCCGCGCGACGCCGCCGGAGATCTCGACCGTTTCCGAACCGGTCAGCGCTTCGAGATCACCATTGGGCAGGGTGACGAAGCAGCCATTCGGGCAGAACTCCACCGTCTCGCCGGCGGCCAGCGCCAGCTCGGTCTTGCCGCCGCCTTCGGTCACGATCAGCGTCCGCGTCTGGGCGTCCTTGTTGACCGCGCTGGCGGCAAAAGCCGAACCGCCCAGGGCCAGGAAAGCGATGGCGGCAACGACAGACTTCCACATTGCAATTCCGGTGTTTCCACACCGCCTCTGTTCAATTTCGCAAGGCATTCTCGCCCTTTGCGTGAGAGCTTATATGAGATGTAACGTGAACCGCAACTGAATGCCGCATTCATGCCACAATCGGCTTCGGCGGCCGCCAAAGCTAGTCGGGGTCGGGCTTGCGGCCTCTTCTCTTGGTTTTAGCCAGACGCGTCTGCTCGGCCGCGGCCTCCGCTTCCAGCCGCTCGCGTTCGGCGAATTCGGCCTCGATCTTGTCGTCGTCGATCGGCCATGGCTCATGCTTCTTGCTCTCGACCACGGCGCGGGGCGCCGACGGGATCTCGATGTGCTCGTCTTCGAAGATGTCGAAGATCGCGAATCGGATGTCGTTCTGGACGATGCTGCCGTTCAACACGTCGGCGACGAACACGCGGATCTCGAATTCCAGTGCAGCCGGGCCGAAATTGGCAAACAGCACGAAGGGCTCGGGGTTCTTGAGCACCATCGGATGGGCGCGGGCTATGCCGAGCAGGATGGCGTGGACGCGCTTGACGTCGCTGCCATAGGCGACGCCCACCTTGATGTCGACGCGGCCAAGCTTGTTGCGGTGCGTCCAGTTGCCGACCGCATTGTTGATGAGGTTCGAGTTCGGCAGGATCACCGACTGGCGCTGGAACGTCTCGATCTCGGTGGCGCGCACGCTTATCTTTCTGACCGTGCCGCTGATGTCGCCGGCGACGATCCAGTCCCCGACCTTGAACGGTCGCTCGGCAAGCAGGATCAGCCCGGAGACGAAGTTCGAGACGACGTTCTGCAAGCCGAAGCCGATACCCAGCGAAAGTGCGCCGGCGACCAGCGCCAGATTGGAAAGATCGATGCCCGCCGCCGATATGCCGACCAGCGCTGCAAGCGCGACGCCGGCATAGCCAACCGCCAGCCGGATCGAATTGCGCACGCCGGTGTCAACCTTGCCGCGCGCCATGACCGAGCCGTCGAGCCAGCCCTGAAACCAGCGCGTGAGAAAATAGCCGATGGCGAAGACGACGATGCCGGTGAGGATGCCGAGCACCGAGATGGTGACCGACCCGATGGTCACGCCCGTTGCGAGCTTAAAGGCCCAGGTTTCGATATCGCCGGGCTGGAAGCCCCACATCAAGAGGATCAGCGGCAGGAACACCAGCACGATCATCAGGTTGATGGCGATGCTGACCACCAGGCCGAGCTGGTCGAGCGCGGTGTCCTCATAGCTGGAATTGGCTGACAGCCAGCGCCCGACCGAAGTGTCGGCGAAGCCGCCCTCCTCGCCGATCGCCCGCGCCGAAAGAAAGCCGATATAGGCGGTGATCAGCGTGGTGCCGGTGACGACGACCTGAATAGAGACGAAAAGAGCAAGACCGATATAGCCGAGCAGTGCCGCGGCGATTGTGGAGACGCCGAGCCCGATGGCAATGAAGCGAAGCCAGGCCGGCCACGGGCGCCACGAGCCGTCCCTCGCTCTGAAAGGCTTCAGCACTCCCATCAGGATCAGGATGACGCCCACGATGACGGTGGCAACGAAGCTCCTGGCGATCGTCAGCGACAGCGGCGAGCCCATCTTCTCGTTGACGACGGACAGGAAGTAGTTGAAGCCGAGGACCACGGCCATGGCGGTGGCCAGCCGCACCAGCCAACGCGCCGGTCCGGTTGCCACTGGAATAAGCCGCCAGTTCGGCAGCCGCGGCTCAAGGGCGGCATTGGTCAGCCGGTTGACGCAGAACGCCACCGCGACGACCGAGAGCAGCGCGTTGAGGAATTCGCCGATGTCGCCGCGCAGGACGTTGTAATAGTTGAAGAAGAACACGGTCGAGGCGAGGAACGCGCCGAGCGCCACGGTCGGCAGCAGCGTCGACCAGAACGCCACCGAAAGCCGGCTCAGGTACGACGGCTCTTCGACCGAAGCATCGGCCTCGAAGATGCGGCCGAAGAGACGCCTGCCGCCGATCAGCAGCACGGCCGCCAGCGCCAGCGCCATCAGCGTCGCCGCAAGCATCGCCTGGAACTTGAACTTCAATGCGAAGGTGAGCCAGGACGCCACCGCCTTATAGAGGCCGGTGAACTGGTCGTGCGCGTCGGAAAAGGCCTGCGGGCTCAGCGCATCGCTCAACTCGTAGCGTTTCGTCAGAACGCTGCGGAAAAGCTGACTGCGTAGCGTGGCGATCCTGTCGACCAGCCCGCTGATGCGGATGGACAGGTTCTGCGCGCCGGCGACCACGGCGTTGATCTCGGCCTTCTCGGCCGTAAGCGCCGCGCGCTCGTTGGCGACGATCGCCGGCTCCGGCGGCTGCCCCTGGGCCGGCGGCGGCCCCAATACCTGGATGCGCGCATTGATGTCGTTGAGGCGTGATCGGAACGCGAGCGCGCTGTTCAGCGCTGCCCGTGAAATATCCTCGAGCTGCAAGCGGATATCGACAAGGCCGGCGTCGTCCTGGTCTGGGGCGCTTAACTTGTTCTCCAGTCCGTCGGTCTTGGCCGTCAGATCCTGGATGGCCTTGGTCTGGTCGGCGATGAGCTGCGTGGAGCCCTGGCCGATCGCCTGCGCCATCGCGCCGGGCGAGGACTGCGCCGCGACGGCGACAATGGCGATCAGGATCAGGCGGAGCAGTCGGAAAATCATGACGTGACGGGCGACTCACGGCCGAAAAATCTTCGAAAATCCCGCCCTTGATAAAGACCGGCCTATCAAGCGGCAAGACGTCTCCATCCGCGGGCCTCGGCGCGGATCGAAGTCGGCCTGTCGAAAAGCGATGGCGCAATCTTGGCTTTGCGCTTCTCGCCTGCTCTATAGTCTGCCGGCTCGCACCAAAAGGACGACAGGAAGAATGGCGGAATACTCAGCCTTTTCGCTGCTCAAGAACGCGCTCAACGGCAACCAGGACTGGAAACCGGCCTGGCGCAAGCCGGACCCCAAGGCCTCCTATGATGTGATCGTCATCGGCGGCGGCGGCCATGGGCTCTCGACCGCCTATTACCTCGCCAAGGAGCACGGCATCACCAATGTCGCTGTGCTGGAAAAAGGCTGGCTGGGCTCGGGCAATGTCGGCCGCAACACCACGGCGGTGCGCTCCAACTATCTTTTGCCGCAGAACACCCGCTTCTACGAACATTCGATGAAGCTGTGGGAGAACCTGTCGCATGACCTCAACTACAACGTCATGTTCTCCCAGCGGGGCTGCCTGAACCTCGCGCACACGCCGGCTCAGCTCGACGACTACGCAAGGCGCGGCAATGCCATGCGTCATCTCGGCGTCGACGCCGAACTGATGAGCGTCAAAGAGATCAAGCGCCTTGTTCCGGCCCTGGACGTTTCGGGCTCGGCGCGATTTCCAATCCTTGGCGGGCTGATGCAGCCGCGTGCCGGAACCGCGCGCCACGACGCCGTCGCCTGGGGCTATGCGCGCGGCGCCGACCGGCGCGGCGTCGACATCATCGAGAATTGCGAGGTCACCGGCTTCCTGCGCGACGGCGACCGCATCACCGGTGTGACGACGACGCGCGGCGATATCCGCGCCAAGAAGGTGGCGCTTGCGGTGGCCGGCAGCACTGGCCAAGTCATGCAGCTTGCCGGCATTTCGCATATGCCGATCGAAAGCCACGTTCTGCAGGCCTTCGTCTCGGAATCGCTGAAGCCGATCATCGGCACCGTTCTCACCTTCGGCATGGGCCACTTCTACATCTCGCAATCCGACAAGGGCGGCCTCGTCTATGGCGGGGACCTCGACGGCTACAACAGCTATGCCCAGCGCGGCAGCCTGCCCGTCGTCGACGAGGTGATGAGCGAGATGCTGGCACTCTTCCCGGGCCTGGCGCGGGTGCGCATGCTGCGCTCCTGGGGCGGGCTTTGTGACATGACGATGGACGGTTCGCCGATCATCACCACCGGCCCGCTGCCCGGCATGTATCTCAATTGCGGCTGGTGTTATGGCGGCTTCAAGGCAACGCCAGCCTCAGGATGGTGCTTTGCCTGGACCATCGCCAAGGACGAGCCGCACGAGTTCAACGCGCCCTTCACGCTCGACCGTTTCTATCGCGGCCTCATCATCGACGACAAAGGCCAGGGCGCGACGCCGCGGCTGCATTAGGTTTCGAATCATATGCTGATCACTTGTCCCTATTGCGGCCCGCGCGATGTCATTGAGTTCACCTACCAGGGCGACGGCAACCGCGAGCGGCCGCAGCCTGCCTCGCAGGATCTCGACGCCTGGAATGCCTATGTCTACGACCGGCTGAACCCGGCCGGCGACCACAATGAGATCTGGCAGCATTCCGGCGGCTGCCGCGCGCATCTGCGGGTGGTGCGAAACACCTTAACCCATGAAATCCTGAGCACTGCCTTTGCCCGTGGCGGACACAAGTCCGCGGGCCACAAAGCGGGAGGCCACCAGTGAGCCCTCGCCGCACAGAAACCGGCGGCCGCATCGACCGGCTGCGCACCATCCGCTTCACCTTCGACGGCGCGCGCTATACCGGACACGCCGGCGACACGCTGGCTTCGGCGCTGCTCGCCAATGGCGTGACGCTGTTCGGCCGTTCGTTCAAATACCATCGCCCGCGCGGCCTGCTCGCCGCCGGCGTCGAGGAACCGAACGCTCTGGTGACGGTGCTGCGCGGCGAGGTGCGCGAGCCCAACATTCCCGCCACCATGGTCGAGATCTATGACGGGCTCGTCGCGGTCAGCCAGAACCGCTCCCCCTCGCTCGCCTGGGATATCGGCGCGCTCAACCAGCTCGGCGGCAAGCTCCTGTCGGCCGGCTTCTATTACAAGACCTTCATGGGACCGGTGATCGGCCCGTTGAAAGGCACGCGCTTCTGGATGTTCTGCGAGCATTTCATCCGCCGCGCCGCCGGCCTCGGCAGAGCCGGCACCGCGCCCGATACCTCGCGCTACGAGCGCATGAACGCCTTCTGCGACGTGCTGGTCGTCGGTTCCGGCCCGGCCGGGCTGATGGCGGCGAAGGCCGCGGCCGACCAGGGCGCCCGCGTGATCCTGGCCGAGCTCGAAGCAAAGTTCGGCGGCTCCGCCAACTGGTCGGGCGAAACCATCGACGGGGCGTCGGCAGCCGACTGGGCGGCGCGCATCGTCGGCCAGCTCGAAGGCAATGACAATGTCCGCCTTCTGCCGCGCACGACGGTGTGGGGCTATTACGACGGCAACACGCTGGCCGCGCTCGAACGGGTGACGGACCACAAGGAAGTTCCGGCCAAGGGCGAGCCGCGCCAGCGCTACTGGGCGATCCGCGCCAAAACGGTGGTTCTCGCCACCGGCTCCTTCGAGCGTCCGCTGGTATTCCCCGGCAACGATCGTCCGGGCGTCATGCTGGCGCATGCGGCCGAACGTTACGCCAATGAATATGGCGTGCTGCCCGGCGAACGCATCGCACTGTTCACCAACAATGACAGCGCCTATCGCTCCGCCGTTACACTGAAGAAGGCCGGGGCCGCCGTCGTCGCCATCGTCGATGTCCGCAGCGACGTGTCGAACGAGATGAGCAGGCTGGCGAGCCAGGCCGAAGCAGAGCTGCTTGCCGGCCATGCCGTGGTTGCAACCGAAGGCGGCAAGGCGCAGACCGGTCTCAACGTCCGGCGCTTCGAATTGATGAGCGGCGCGCTGAGCGGCGACGAGCGCAGCATCCATGCGGACTGCCTGTTGATGTCGGGTGGCTGGTCGCCGACGATCCATCTCGCCAGCCAGGCTGGAGCCAGGGCCATATGGAACCCTGCCAGGCAGGCCTTCCTGCCGCCGCAGCCGACGCAGCGCTGGATCGGCGCCGGCGCCTTCACCGGCAGTTTCTCGACCGCGGAAGCGATTGCCGAAGGCCGCGCGGCTGGCATTCAGGCCGCCGGCGGAAGCGCGTCCTCCGCTCCGCTACCCGTCGTGGAGGCCGTCCCCGGCGAACCGGATCCGGCACCGGTCTTCGAGATCAAGGCCAAGGGCAAAAGCTTCGTCGATTTCCAGCACGACGTGACCGCCGAGGATGTGCGGCTCGCGCACCGCGAGGGCTTCGTCTCGGTCGAGCATCTGAAGCGCTACACCACGCTCGGCATGGCGACCGACCAGGGCAAAAACTCGAACGTGCCGGGCCTCGCCATCATGGCCGAGGCGCTGGGCAAGCCGATCCCCGAAGTCGGTACGACGCGGTTCCGGCCGCCCTACACGGCCGTGTCGATCGGCTCGCTGGCGGCCGAGCGCTTCGGCGACCTGAAGCCCGACCGGCTGACGCCGATGCACGACTGGCACATCGACAACGGCGCGACCATGTTTGCGGCCGGTCTCTGGTACCGCCCGATGATCTACGGTCTCGCCGGCGAGACGGTCGAGCAGGCCTATGTCCGCGAGGCCGCGGCAACGCGTGAGAGCGCCGGCATCGTCGATGTCTCGACGCTTGGGAAGATCGCCGTTCAGGGCCCGGATGCGGCGGAATTCCTCGACCGCGTTTACACGAACATGTTTTCCACCCTCACGGTCGGCAAGGCCCGCTACGGCCTGATGCTGCGCGAGGATGGGCTTGCCTTCGACGACGGCACCACATGGCGGCTTGGCGAACAGGATTTCCTGATGACCACCACCACCGCCAATGCCGGCAAGGTGATGCAGCATCTGGAATATTTCCTCGACGTGATCTGGCCGGAACTGAAGGTCACCGTCACCTCCGTCACCGACGAGTGGGCGGGGGCCGCGATCGGGGGACCGAAAGCCAGGGCGATCCTTGCTGCCTGCGTGAAGGGCACGGCCGTCGACAACGCCGCGCTTCCGTTCATGGGCATTGTGCACGGTGAGATCGCCGGCGTGCCGGTGATGATTTGCCGCCTCTCCTTCTCCGGCGAGATGGCCTTCGAGGTCTATTCCGGCGCCGGCTATGGAATGCGCGTTTGGGAGGCTCTCATCGAGGCCGGCAAGCCTTTCGGCCTGGTCGCCTACGGGCTCGAGGCGCTTGGCACCATGCGCATCGAGAAGGGCCACGTCACCGGCGCGGAGATCGACGGCCGCACCACGGCGCGCGACCTGCATCTCGACTGGATGCTGTCGAAGAAGAAGCCCTTCATCGGTTCCGCCATGATGGACCGCGAAGGGCTGATCGCTCCGGACCGGCTGGAACTGGTCGGCTTGATCGCTCTCGACAACCGCGCGCTCGACGGTGGCGGACATATCGTCGAGGAACTGGACGCAGAGAACCCGCACGATTCGATCGGCCATATCACCGCCTGCTGCTATTCGCCGGCGCTCGGCAAATACATAGCGCTTGCGCTGGTCAAAGGCGGCAAGGGGCGCCACGGCACGCGCGCCTTCGTCTCCGATCCGCTGCGCAACCGGTTCGGGCCGGTCGAGATCGTCTCCAACCATTTCTACGATCCGGACGGGAGCCGCATGCATGGTTGAACGACAACTTCCCGAGCGGCAATTGCCTGAGCGCCTGTCGCCGCTTGAACCGGTCTATCATCCAGGCTCGCACGGCAATTTCGAGCATGGCGTTGACGTTATCCTGTCCGAAACGCGGCCGGGCTCGATCCTGCAGCTCGCAGCATGGCCGGGCGAGGAGAAGCGGCTGATGTCCGGCATATACAAGGTGACAGGCCTTGCCCTGCCGGATGGAGCCGGCGGCGGCGTCGTCAACGGCGCGAAAGCCGCGTTCGGATTCGCGCCGGGCAAATTCACGGTGGTTGACGAGGCCGAGGGCTTGGCTTCCGCGTTCACGGGCCTCATCACGCCCTCCATCGGCACGATTACCGATCTCTCGCATGGCCGTACCGCGATTCGCATTTCTGGGCCCAAAGCGGAGTGGGTGATGGCGAAACTCTTCGCTATCGACTTCGCCTTGCCGGCCTTCCCGCTCGGCGCCGGCCGCTCGACCAACCACCACGATGTCTTTGCACAAATCCAGCGCACCGGTGGCGACCAATTTGACATCTATGTGTTCCGCTCCTTCGCGCGCTCCTTTTGGAAGGCCTTGTGCCACGCGAGCGAAGAAGTCGGCTACGAGGTGCACTGAGCGCAATTCCAGGAAAATTGCGCGGCGGTTTTCCGTGCCGAATTGCTTCTGAGCAGGCAGCACTCGGGGATTGGTTCAGCCGGCGCGTGGCACTATCGACGCCCACAACTGCTGCTTGAGCCTTGGGCCAGCGAAGACGATAGATAAGGCAACGTGGGCTCTCGGAGCCCTCAGGCAACCGGTTCGACAACATCCTTCCATGACCGCAGAGACTACGGCGACAGCCACGACCCGCTTTGCTCCGGCGGGTGACCCGTCGCTGCTGTTGCCGGCGACCGTCGCCTGCGGCGTGTTCATGACCAGCCTCGACCAGAATGTCATTGTGACCGCGCTGCCCGGCATCGGCGAAAGCCTGGGCCGCCCGCCGAGTCAGCTCGGGCTTTTGATCACCGTCTATGTCGCGAGCCTCATCGTCACGATGCCGCTCGGCGGCTGGCTGGCCGACCGCTTCGGCCTGCGCAACGTCTATTGCTTTGCGCTGCTGGTCTTCGCCAGCGCCTCGGCCCTCTGCGGCCTGTCGGAAAACATCTGGATGCTGGTCGGCTCTCGCGCGCTGCAGGGCTTCGGCGGTGCGCTGATGGGCACCCTCGGGCAGGTCGTGATCCTGTCGAGCTTTCCGCGCGACCGCACGCTCAGGATCAACATGTATATTTCGCTCGCCGGCCAGTCCGGCCCGCTGGTCGGGCCCCTCGTCGGTGGCGCGCTGACCACTTACGTCTCGTGGCGCTGGATCTTCTACATCAACATACCGATCGCGCTGACGGCCGCGTTGCTCGCGGCCTCGCTGTTCCCCACGACCACCAAGCCGGTCCGCACGCCCTTCGATTTTCCCGGCTTCCTGCTAGTCGGCGGCGGCATGGCGCTGCTCGTCTTCGGCATGGATTCGCTTGCCGCGAAGGACGCCGCCGCCAGCATTATCGGCGTCGAGCTTGGCCTGGCAATCGCCATCCTCACCGTCGCCGCCTTCTATTGTCTGCGGACCCGAAACCCTTTGCTCGACCTCAATCTGCTGCGTATCCGCACCTTCCGCATCAGCTTTCTGACCGGCGGCGGGCTCGACACGATAGGGCTAAGCTCCGTTGTCTTCCTGCTGCCGCTGATGTTCCAGCTCGGCTTCGGTATGAGCGCGGTGCAGGCCGGATCGCTGACCTTCGTCGCGGCGATCGGCTCGCTGCTTATGCGCTTCTTCATGCCGCGCATCTTGAACCGCTTCGGCTTCAAGCGGGTTCTGATCGTCAACACGCCGATCGCCGCCCTGCTGGTCGCAGGTTTTGCCTTGATGCAGGAAAGCACGCCTACCTGGATCGTGCTTGCCTACATCTTCGCCTTCGGCCTTTTCCGTTCGGTGCAGTGGGCCTCGACCGGCAACCTCGCCTACTCGGACATCGCGCCCGAGCAGCTCTCGCGCTTCAGCGCCCTGTACTACATCCTTTGGCAGCTGGCGGTGGCGATCAGCGTCGGTCTGGCCGCTGCGATGCTCTCGCTGCTCGCCGGCGGCGGCCAGGCGAGCGTCAACGACTACCGGCTCCTGTTCGTCGTCGAAGGCTTGATCACGCTTTGCGCGCTGCTCGCCTATTTCAGGCTCACCCCGCAGGACGGTGCCCATGTCAGCGGCCATGGCGGGCATATCAGCACGGATTAGCACATCGGGCTGCGATCCGCGCCGGAGCTACTTCGCGAACGTCACCCAGTCTTCGAGCGGCGCGCGGTCGGTGCGGAATTCGTTCTCGGGCTTGGACGTGTCCTCATAACCAAGCGCCATACCGCAGACCACGATCTCCTCGTCGGGAATGTCGAGCACCGGGCGGATCTGCCGGTGATAGGGCGCGAAAGCCGCCTGCGGGCAGGTATGCAGGCCCCTGCCCCGTGCCGCGACCATGATGTTCTGCAGAAACATGCCGTAGTCGATCCACGAGCCCTTGTTCAGCCGCCGGTCGACCGTGAAGATCAGGCCGACCGGCGCGTCGAAGAAGACGAAGTTGCGGTCGTGCTGCGCCCGCATCCTGTCGACTTCGCGCCGGCCGATGCCGATCGCGCCGTAGAGGCCGAAACCGTTGGCGCGACGCCGGCTGAGATAGGGCTCGAAGAACTGGTCGGGATAGTAACGGTACTCGTCCCATTCGGCCTTTTCGGCGCGGATGCCCGAATTGAGGATGGCGTCGCTGATGCGCTGCTTCACCTCGCCCTTGGTCACATAGACGCGCCAGGGCTGCATGTTGGTGCCCGAGGGTGCCCTTGCCGCGACCGTCAGGATGGCGCGGATTGTGCTGTCGTCGACCATGTCGGGCAAAAACGCGCGTACCGACCGGCGCGACATGATCGCCTCATCGACGATCGCTGCGTCGAGCGCGCTCCGGTTATTCTTCTCCAGCATGGGCCGTCCCTTCACGCATGGCTGGATCCGGCAACCCGATTCCCGCAACGACCATAGGCAGACACAAATAACTAACTGGTCCTCGACCGGACGCCCCACTCGCCATTCGATGGCGAGGCTTTGCATCAACCGCCAAAATGGCGCAAGCAAATCTTGCGTCGCATGAAAATTCACTTGATTTTTTCATGCACTTGCTTTCTCATGAAATTTGAGCAGATTTTTTCACGAGCAGCGGGTGACCTCGACCGCCATTAGATCGGAGCAGGACAATGGCGAGCGGCTGCTGGCCGGCGACATCCGTGCGCTGCGCAAGGCCCGCGGGTTGACGCTTGCCGAGATTGCTCTGAAGCTCGACCGCTCGGTAGGCTGGGTCAGCCAGGTCGAGCGCGGCTTGTCGATCCCTTCGCTTGGTGACCTGCGGGCCTTCGCCGAACTCTTCGGCGTGCCGCTCAGCCTGTTCTTCAGCCATGACGTGCCTGCCGAAGAGGAGCGCGGCGTGGTTGTGCGCGCCGGCAGCCGCCGCTCGCTTGGCACAAGCGAATCGGGCCTCGTGGAGGAGCTTCTGTCGCCCGATCTTGGCGGTAGCTTCGAGATGCTGCGCTCGGTCTTCGCGCCGGGCGCGGAACTGAAAACCGAAGCACGCCGTCCGACCGAGGAAGCAGGCTACGTCGCGTCGGGCACTTTCGAGCTCGAGATCGGCGGCGTCTGGCATCGGTTCAGCGAAGGCGACTCGTTCCGCTTCGAAGGCAAGCCGTTCCGCTGGCGCAATCCTGGCGCCGAGCCGGCGGTCGTCATCTGGGTGGTTTCGCCACCGGTGTACTGAACCAATGCATGCCGCCCAAAACCGTGCAGCGGTTTTTGGGACAAGGCCTGCATGAAACAAAGATCAAAAGCGCGTCCTGACGCGCTTTGGACGTTGGAGGAGAACATGGCCGGTTTGCCGACCACGGTACGCGTGGTGATCATCGGAGGCGGTGTCGTTGGCGCCTCCTCACTTTACCACCTTTGCAAGGCGGGCTGGACCGACTGCGTGCTCTTGGAAAAGAACGAGCTGACCTCCGGCTCAACTTGGCACGCGGCCGGCAACGTGCCGACCTTCTCGTCGTCCTGGTCGCTGATGAACATGCAGCGCTATTCTACCGAGCTCTACCGGGGCCTCGCCGACGCGGTCGACTATCCGATGAACTACCATGTCACCGGCTCGTTGCGGCTCGCCCACACCAAGGAGCGCATGCAGGAGTTCCAGCGCGCCAAAGGCATGGGCCGCTATCAAGGCATGGACATCGACGTCGTCGGCCTCGACGAGATCAAGCGCCGTTACCCCTTCATCGAGACGCATGAGCTGAAAGGCGCGCTCTACGACCCGAGCGACGGCGACATCGATCCCGCGCAATTGACGCAGGCGCTTGCCAAGGGTGCGCGCGACATGGGCGCGAAAATCATCCGCTTCTGCCCGGTCACCGGCGTTCGCCGCGAAAACGGCGAATGGGTGGTGGCGACGCCGCAGGGCGAGATCCGCTGCGAGATCGTGATCAATGCCGCCGGCTATCGCGCCGCCGAAGTTGGAAAAATGTTCGGCCGCGAAGTGCCGATGATGGTGATGAGCCATCAATATATCCTGTTCGAGGAAATCCCCGAGTTGGCCGCATGGACCAAGGAACAGGGCAAGAAACTGCCGCTGCTGCGCGACGTCGACACCTCCTACTACCTGCGCCAGGAAAAGACCGGCATGAATCTCGGTCCCTATGAGCGCAATTGCCGCGCGCATTGGGTCGGCCACAACGATCCGATGCCGGAGGATTTTTCCTTCCAGCTTTTCCCGGACGATCTCGACCGTCTCGAGCATTACCTTGCCGACGCCGTTGCCCGTGTGCCGATCCTCGGCACCGCAGGCCTTTCCAAGGTGATCAACGGGCCGATCCCTTATGCGCCGGACGGCAATCCACTGATCGGTCCGATGCCCGGCGTGCCGAACGCTTTCGAGGCCTGCGTCTTCACCTTCGGCATTGCGCAAGGTGGCGGCGCCGGCAAGGTGCTGGCCGAATGGGTGACCGAGGGCCAGACCGAATGGGACATGTGGTCCTGCGATCCGCGCCGCTTCACCGCCTTTGCTTCGGCACCCGACTATTGCGTTGCCAAGGGCATGGAGATCTACGGCAACGAATACGCCATCCAGTTCCCGCGCCACGCCTGGCCGGCCGGCCGCGACCGCAAGCACTCGCCGCTGCATGAGCGCGTCAAAGCGCAGGGTGGCCAGTTCGACGCTTATAATGGCTGGGAACGCGCCACTTGGTATGCGCAACCGGGCGACGACATTTCGGAAGAATCAACGCTGACTTTCCGCCGCGACGGGCCATGGCAGCAGCGCGTTCGCGAGGAATGCCTGGCTGTGCGCGACGCAGCCGGCATCCTCGACCTGCCCGGCTTCTCGCGTTTCAACCTCGAAGGTCCGGGCGCCGCCGAATGGCTGGCCCTGCAGGTCACCGGCCTCGTGCCGAAGCCCGGCCGCATCGGCCTGGTTTATTTCGCGGACGATAAGGGCCGCATCGTTACCGAAATGTCGGTCGTGCGCCATGGCGAGGACCAGATGACGCTAATCACCGCGGCCGTCGCGCAGTGGCATGACTTCGAATGGTTGAAGTCGCGCATGCCGGCCGATGCGGCCTTCAGGCTGACCGATCGCACGGAGGAATACTCAACCCAGATTCTCGCCGGCCCGAACTCGCGCGCTATCCTTGCTGACGTCTGCGACGCCGATCTCTCCCTGCCTTGGCTGACGCATCAGGAGACGACCATCGCCGGCCGCTGGGCGAAGCTGGTGCGCGTCTCCTTCGCCGGCGAGCTCGGTTGGGAGATCCACACCAAGGTCGCGGACACGGCTACCGTCTTCGACGCGGTCTGGGCCGCCGGCCAGAGGCATGGCCTAAAGCCCTTCGGCATGTACGCGCTGGATTCGCTTCGGCTGGAAAAAGGCTACCGCGCCTGGAAAGGCGACCTCTCGACCGACTATTCGATCCTGCAGGGCGGGCTCGAACGCTTCGTCAAATGGGACAAGCCCGACTTCCGCGGCAAGGCGGCGCTGCTCAACGAAAGGCAGCAGGGCGTGAAGAAGCGCTTCGTCACGCTGGTCGTAGAAAACCCCGGCGATTGCGACGCGCCCTATATGTCGACGCTCTGGCATGACGGCAAGATTGTCGGCGAGACGACGTCGGGCGGCTGGGGCCATCGCGTCGACAAGTCGATCGCGCTCGGCATGCTGCGTTCCGACCTGACCGAGCCCGGCACGGCGGTCGAGGTCGAAATCTTCGGCGACCGTTTCAAGGCGGTGGTGCAGAAGGACGAGCCGCTGTGGGATCCGAAGAACGAAAGGTTGAGAGCATGACATCCGTCATTCTTACCGATGGCGGCATGGGCCAGGAGTTGGTCCGTCGCAGTCAGTCCGAACCGACGCCTTTGTGGTCGGCCAGAGTGCTGATCGACGAACCGGAACTGGTGCGCGACCTGCATGCGGAATTCATCCGTGCCGGCGCTCGCGTCATCACCATCAACACCTATTCGGCCACGCCCGAGCGCCTGGCGCGCGAGGGCGCGGAAGAGCTGTTTAAGCCTCTGCAGAAGCGCGGCATCGAGCTCGCCCGGCAGGCGCGCGACGAAGCGGGTGAAGCCGCCATCGCCGGCTGCCTCTCGCCTCTGTTCGGCAGCTACGCGCCGGCGCTGACCATCTCCTTCGAGGAGACGCTCGGCATCTACCGCCGCATCGTCGCCGAACAGGCAGAAGGCGTCGATCTATTCCTGTGCGAGACCATGGCTTCCGCCGACGAGGCCCGCGCGGCGGTCACCGCGGCATGCGAGAGCGGCAAGCCGGTCTGGATTTCCTGGACGCTCGCCGACCACGGCACGCCCCGCCTGCGCAGCGGCGAGAGCATTGCCGCCGCGGCTAGCGCCCTCGGCGATCTGCCGGTGGTGGCACGGCTGCTCAACTGCTGCCGGCCCGAAGCCATTGCCGCCGCATTGCCGGAACTGCTGGCCCTCGGCGGTCCGGTTGGCGCCTATGCCAATGGCTTCACCTCGGTCGAGGCGCTCAAGCATGGCGGCACGGTCGACGTGCTGCACGCGCGCCATGATCTCGATCCGCATGCCTATGCCGACCAGGCGATGGGCTGGGTCGAGGCTGGCGCCAGCATTGTGGGCGGCTGTTGTGAAGTCGGGCCAGCTCACATCGCTGCGCTACGCGACCGGCTCATTCAGGCCGGCCATCACATCTCGGGAGTAGCCTGATGCCAAAACCATCAAAGCGCATTACCGGCATCGTGCCATCGGGCAAGGACGGCTGGGAAGTCCATTTCGCCGCCTGGACCCGCAGGGCAGCCGGCGAGGACATCATCGTGCTCTCGGTCGGCGACCATGATTTCGACACGCCGTCGCAAACGATCGAGGCCTGCGTGAACGCCGTCCGCGGCAGCAACCACCACTACACGCCGCTTCCCGGCCTGCCGCGCCTGCGCAAGGCCATGGCAGCTGCCTCCACCGTCTGCACCGGCGTCCTGACGGACCCCGACGAGGTCATCGCCACGGCCGGCGGTCAGGGCGCACTTTACGCCGCCGTGCAGGGCGTGCTCGACCCCGGCGATCACGCGATCGTCGTCGCGCCTTATTATGCCACCTACCCCAACACCTTCAGCGCCGCCGGCGCCAGCTTCACCGTGGTCGAGACGCCGGCCGAGGACGGCTTCCAGCCGCGCGCCGATAAGATCCGCGCGGCGCTCAGGCCCAACACGCGCGCCATCCTGATCAACACCCCGAACAACCCGACAGGCGCAGTCTATTCGCGCGAACGGCTCGAGCAATTGGCCGAAATCTGCAAGGAGCACGATCTCTGGCTGCTATCCGACGAGGTCTACTGGACGCTCGGCGGCGGCGAGCACATCTCGCCGCGCTCGCTGCCCGGCATGTCCGAGCGCACGCTGGTCATCAATTCCATGTCGAAAAGCCACGGGATGACCGGCTGGCGCATGGGCTGGCTCACCGGCCCGAAGGCGATGATCGCGCTGATGACCGATCTCAACCTGGTGACCACCTACGGCCTGCCGGCCTTCATCTCGATCGCTTGCGCCGAGGCGCTTGAAAACCACTACGGCGTGGACGAAATAGCCGAGCGTTACGCCGGGCGCCGCGCCGTCTTCCTCGACGCCATTCGCGGCGCAAATGAAGTCACCGTGCGCGGCTCCGAAGGCGGCATGTATGTCATGCTCGACATATCGGCCATCGAGCCCGACGACGAGAAATTCGCCTGGGCGCTGCTCGACAAGGAGAAGATCGGCGTCATGCCTGGCTCGAGCTTCGGCGAGGCCGCCGCCGGCCACATCCGCATCAGCCTCTGCCAGCCTGAACCTGTCCTTCAGGAAGCAGCGCTTCGCGTGCGCCGCTTCGCTTCCGACTACCGCCGCGAGGCCGCATGACCAAAACCATTCCAACCAAAGCTCGCGCGGTCATTATCGGCGGCGGCGTCTCCGGCTGCTCGGTCGCCTATCATCTGGCCAAGCTCGGCTGGACCGAGATCGTGCTGCTTGAGCGCAAGCAGCTCACCTCAGGCACGACCTGGCACGCCGCCGGCCTGATCGGCCAGTTGCGCGCCTCGCAGAACATGACCCGGCTGGCGAAATACTCGGCCGACCTCTACGTCAAGCTCGAGGCGGAAACCGACGTCGGCACCGGCATGCGCCAGGTCGGCTCGATCACCGTGGCGCTGACCGAAGAACGCAAGCACGAAATTTACAGGCAGGCCTCGCTAGCCCGCGCCTTCGATGTCGACGTGCGCGAGATTTCGCCCAGCGAAGTCAAGGAGATGTACCCGCATCTCAACGTCTCCGATGTGGTCGGCGCGGTACATTTGCCTCTCGACGGCCAGTGCGACCCGGCCAATATCGCCATGGCGCTGGCCAAGGGCGCGCGGCAATGCGGAGCGACGGTTATCGAGAACGTGAAGGTCACCAAGGTCCACACCCGGAACGGCCGCGTCTCCGCTGTCTCCTGGGCTCAGGGCGAGGACCAGGGCACGATCGAGACCGACATCGTCGTCAACTGCGCCGGTATGTGGGCGCGCGAGCTCGGCCGGCAGAACGGCGTCACCATCCCGCTGCACGCCTGCGAGCATTTCTACCTCGTCACCGAGCCCATCCCCGGCCTCACCCGCCTGCCGGTGCTGCGCGTGCCGGACGAGTGCGCCTACTACAAGGAAGACGCCGGCAAGATGATGCTCGGCGCCTTCGAGCCGGTGGCGAAACCCTGGGGCATGGACGGCATCCGCGAGGATTTCTGCTTCGACCAGTTGCCCGAGGACATGGACCATTTCGAGCCGATCCTCGAAATGGGCGTCAACCGTATGCCGATGCTGGGCACGGCCGGCATCCACACCTTCTTCAACGGCCCCGAGAGTTTTACTCCCGACGACCGCTACTATCTCGGCGAGGCGCCGGAACTCTCCGGCTACTGGATGGCGACCGGCTACAATTCAATCGGCATCGTTTCCTCCGGCGGGGCCGGCATGGCCCTGGCGCAGTGGATCAATGACGGCGAGGCGCCTTTCGACCTCTGGGAGGTCGACATCCGCCGCGCCCAGCCCTTCCAGAAGAACCGTCGCTACCTCAAGGAACGCGTCTCCGAAACGCTCGGCCTGCTCTACGCCGATCATTTCCCCTATCGCCAGATGGCTACCTCGCGCGGCGTGCGCCGCTCGCCTCTGCACGAGCATCTGAAGGCTCGTGGCGCCGTCTTCGGCGAGGTGGCCGGCTGGGAGCGCGCCAACTGGTTTGCCCGCGAAGGACAGGAGCGCGAATACCGCTATTCCTGGAAGCGGCAGAACTGGTTCGACAACCAGCGCGAGGAACACCTCGCCGTGCGCAACGGCGTCGGCCTGTTCGACATGACCTCGTTCGGCAAGATCCGCGTTGAAGGCCGCTACGCTTGTGCCTTCCTGCAGCGGCTCTGCGCCAACGACATGGACGTGGAACCGGGCAAGATCGTCTACACGCAGATGCTCAACGCCAAAGGCGGCATCGAGAGCGACCTCACCGTGACGCGGCTGTCCGAGACCGCCTATTTCCTCGTCGTGCCCGGCGCCACCTTGCAGCGTGACCTCGCCTGGCTGAGGCGGCACGTCGCCGACGAATTCGTCGTCATTACCGACCTAACCGCTGCCGAAGCCGTCATCTGCCTGATGGGCCCCGATTCGCGAAAGCTGATCCAGAAGGTGAGCCCCAACGATTTTTCCAACCAGGCCAATCCGTTCGGCACTTGCCAGGACATCGAGATCGGCATGGGGCTGGCCCGTGCCCATCGCGTTACCTATGTCGGCGAGCTCGGCTGGGAACTCTATGTCTCGACCGATCAGGCCGCCCATGTCTTCGAGGCGATCATTGAAGCCGGCGCCGATGTCGGGCTGAAGCTCTGCGGCCTGCATACGCTGGATTCCTGCCGCATCGAAAAGGCCTTCCGCCATTTCGGCCACGACATCACCGACGAGGACCATGTGGTGGAGGCAGGCCTTGGCTTTGCGGTGAAGACGGCCAAGAGCGACTTCATCGGCCGTGACGCGGTGCTCAGGAAGAAGGAAGCCGGGTTGAGCCGCAGGCTGGTGCAGTTCCGCCTCAAGGACCCGCAGCCCCTGTTATTCCACAACGAAGCAATCCTGCGCGACGACATGATCGTCGGTCCGATCACCTCGGGCAATTACGGCCACCATCTCGGCGGCGCGATCGGGCTCGGCTATGTGCCCTGCGAGGGCGAGAGCGAGGCGGATGTGCTGGGCTCATCCTACGAGGTCGAGATCGCCGGCGAACGCTTCGCCGCGGAAGCATCGTTGAGGCCGATGTACGACCCGAAGGCTGAACGGGTCAGGATGTAGCGCAGTGTTCCTTCTCCCCGTTCTACGGGGAGAAGGTGCCCGAAGGGCGGATGAGGGGCAGCGCCTCACCTTTGTAATTTGGCGCCGCCCCTCATCTGGCTGCCGCCATCTTCTCCCCGTTGAACGGGGGAGAAGAGAGCTATCCTCAAAAGTTTTCCAGCCTCGCCCTTACCTTCGCCAGAAACGCCGTCCGGCTCTTCGGCGTCGAGGAATCCATCAGGTAGTGCGCCAGGAAGAACGTCTTGCAGCGGGGTGCGCAGATGGCACGCATGCCGCGCAGGATCGTCTTGCGGCCGGGCTGGCCGACAACGACGCTCCACCAGGTCGGCGCGCCACAGGTGGTGATGACGCCGACCTTGGTCACATGGGTCATCAGCGATTGGATCCGGCCTTTGCCGCGCGGCAGCTTGAAGGCGATGTCGGTCGCCCACACGCGATCGAACCAGCCCTTCAGCATCGCCGGCAATCCGTACCACCAGGTGGGGTAGATGAAGAGGATCGCCTCGGCCCATTGCAGATGCTCGAAATGCGGCCTGAGCGCGGGATCCTCAGGCGCGCGCTCGTTGTAGGAGCGCCGCTCTTCGCAGCTCATCACCGGATTGAACTTCTCGGCATAGAGATCGAGCAGCCGCACGTCCCAGCCTCGTCGCGTCAGCACCTCTATCGCCATGTCGCGGATCGCGGCGCAATAGCTCTCCGGCACCGGATGGCAATAGACCACCAGCACGCGCATCAGAATTGATCCATGCTCGCGGCCACCTTCGCCATGAAGGCCTTGCGCGTCTGATCCGTCGAAAGGTTCATCGAATAGTGTGCGAGGTAAGAGACGGGAGCGCCTGGCTTGATGGTGGCCCGCAGCGTGCGCGTCACCATTCTGCGCGGCGGATCGCCCATCAGCATGGCGCGAAAACGACTGCCGCCATAGGTGGTGATGGCGGCGAGCTTGCGGATGTTGTGCAGCGTCGGCCGAACCTTGCCGTCGACCAGCTTGAACGATACGCCGGGCAGGAAGACGCGGTCGAAGAAGCCCTTCAGGATCGCCGGATAGCCGTAATTCCAGACCGGAAACGACAGCACCAACGCTTCCGCCTTCTGAAGCCTTGCGATGTAACCGGCGACCGCGTCGTTCGGCCCGCGCTGATCGTGATAGCCGAGCCGCTCTGCGCACGTCATCCCCGGATCGAAGTCCTCGGCATAGAGGTCGCAGTCGTCGATCGTGTGGCCCGCCGCGCCGAGCCGCTCGACGATCGTCCGATGCAGTCCGGCGTTGAAGCTGGTCTCCACCGGATGTGCGTAGAGCACGAGGATGTTCACGGGAGTGGATCCCGCAGGTCAGCTCGACAAACCCCTGTTGTCCCATGCCACATCTCCTCCCTTGTGGGGGAGATGTCGCCAAAGGCGACAGGCCAGAGGTGGGTGCAGCGCCGGGCGCTCATCGCGATCACCTCGCCCTTTGCAGCCCCTTGAACAGGAACGGCTTGCCGGAGCGATAGTCATAGCCCGGATTCTCCCAGGCAATCATCTTGCCGGGGTTGAGCAATCCTTGCGGATCGGTCTCGCGCTTGAAGGCAAGCTGAACCTCGTCGGTCTGCTTCATGCCGCCCTCTTCCAGCGTGTAGCGATGCGGGTTGAAGATCCAGCAGCCATTGTCTTCGTGGATACGGATGATCTCGTCGAGCCTTTCTTCCGTGGTGAAGCGGACCAGCGGCAGCCCGGCGGCGCCGATCGCGCCGTCGAAGCGGATGAATTCGAGATGGGCCGGCACCTCGTCGCCGAAACGGTCGACCATCGCCTTGACGTGCGCGAGATGGTCCGGCGACGGATAGCGCGCCTGCAGATAGGTGATCGTCGGATCGACCCTGATGGCGCGCAGCGTCGTGTGGTTCCAGGTCAGCTCGTAGGCCGGCGGCAATCCCTTGAGGTCGGTCTCCTGGTCGGCCCGGAAGACGATTTCGCCTTTGCTGGCCCGGACGAACGCGAGGAAGCCATCCATCGCGTGCGGCGCGATCATGCACACCACGATGCTCTGCTCGCGCCGGAAGAACTTCTGGTGTCGCTTGAAATAATCGTAAGGAATGGGTGCCGCGATCGGCGTGATCAGCTTCGCCAATATGCCGTCCTGCTCGGCGAGGTCGTTGCCGAAGCCCGCGGCACCCATGAAATCGTCGAAGCCGACGATGACATCGACCCAATCGTAGGACGCCGTCAGCGGCATCTCAACCTCGGTGATGATGCCGTTGGTGCCATAGGCATGCATGACCTTGAGCACGTCCTCGCCCGAGAGGTCCATGACGCGCGGCTCCGCCTCCATCGTCACGGTCCGCAGCCGGATCACATTGCCGAGATCGCGCAATCCGCCCCAGCGGATCGAGCCGACACCGCCCGAGCCGCCGGCGACGAAGCCGCCGATGGAGGCGGTGTTGTAGGTGGAGGGCGACATGCGCAGTTCCTGCGCGGAATGTGCCCGCGCGGCGCGATCGATGTCGGCCAGAACCGCTCCGGGCCCGGTCACCACGCGGCCCGGCGCGATCGCCTTCACTTCATTCATTTCGGCGAGGTTGAGCACCACGCCTCCTGACAGCGGCATCGCCTGTCCGTAATTCCCGGTGCCGCTGCCGCGCGGTGTGACTGGAACGCCGTGCCGGTGGCAGGCAGCCAAAACGCGGATCACCTCGTCCTCGTTCTTCGGCGTCACGATCAGGTCACCGGTGACATGATCGAGCTGTTGTTTGAGGACGGGGCTGTACCAGTAGAAGTCGCGGCTCTTCTGCTGGACGATGGCCGGATGGTCGTCGATCTTGAGGCCTTCGAGATCGCGCTTCAGCGCTGCGATATCCATCATCACACCATCAATTCGTCGAGTTCAGCATAGTCGGGCAGCCGGCGCTCGATCGCCCTGCCCTCGCGCACCACGATGCGATCCGATTCGGGCCGCGACAGCAATTCGGTCCAGCTGCGTCCCTTGAAGACGACGAAGTCGGCGGTGCCGCCGGCGGCGAGAGTGCCGACACCTTCCAGCCGCATCACCTCGGCCGGCGTCGCCGCTATCGCTTTCGGCCAGTCACCGACAGGGTGGTCGAGGTGCAGGATCCGTGTCGCCATGCGATAGACCTCCAGCATATCGAGGTCGCCATAGGCGTAGAACGGGTCGCGCGTGTTGTCGGAAGCGACAGCCACTTTGATGCCGCGTGCATTCATCTCGTGCAGCAGCGTCACGCCGCGCCAGCGCGGCGTGGTGTGGTTGTTGCGCCGGTCCTGCAGATAGAGGTTGCACATCGGCAGCGACACTACGGCCAATCCGGCCTTCGCCACCTTGTCCAGCGTGTCGAGAACCTCGAGATCGGGCTGGCGCGCCAGCGAGCAGCAATGGCCGATCAGGATATTGCCGTCAAAACCGTTCCACAGCGAAGCTTCGGCGATCTTCTTCAGCGAGACGGCCGCGACATCGTCGGTCTCGTCGGCATGGAAATCGAGGTCCAGCCCGTGCTTTATGGCTTCAGCGAACACCTTGTCGAGCAGTTCCTCGAGGTCGGGCACCATGTAAGTGACCACGCCGAGCACGCCCTTGGCCGCGGCGACGCGTTTTGCCAGACGCTCGAACCAGGCCTTGTCGCGCACGCCTTCGATGCCAAGCAGACAGGCGGCCTGCAGCTCGATCCGGCCTCGCCATTTTTCCCGCATCGTCTCGAACACCGGCCAGGAAATTTCCTCTTGTGGCGCCACGCTGTCGAGATGCGTGCGCAAGGCCTTGGTGCCGTGCGCGTAAGCTGAGCGCAGCGAGAAATCCATGCGACTCGCCACGTCCTCCGCGGTCCAGCGAGCGGCGCGGTCGGCGCCAGTTGCGTTGAGCGCGCCCATGAATGTGCCGTCGGGATTTGGCTTGCGCGGCCAGATATGGCCCTTGTCGATATGCGTATGGCAGTCGACGAAGCAGGGCAGCACGATGCGGCCGCCAAGGTCGATTGCGTCGAATGGCGGCTCGGCTTTGCCGTGCGCAATGATGCTAGCAATCTTGCCGTCGGCGACGGCAATGTCGGCAAGCGCAAAACCATCGGCATCGAAGCTTGCGGCAAGGCCCGGCGTCAGCGATTGATGAACGCGGACGTTGGCGAGCTGGTAACGACCAGAGGCTGGGATCAACATTCAGGCACCCTAGCGCTCCTGCTTCAGCGCGCTCTCGTGCCAGCGGCGCAGGATGAGATGCGACACCAGCGACAGCACCAGGAAGATCAGGATGCCGGTGAGCGAGATCAGGATCAGCGCCGCGAACAGCCTGGGAGCATTGAGCCGGTAGCCCGCCTCGATGATGCGCGAGGCAAGCCCGGACGATTGCCCCTGCGCGCCGGCGACGAACTCGGCCACCACGGCGCCGATCAGCGACAGGCCGCCGGCGATCTTCAGCCCACCGAGGAAATAGGGCATCGCCGCCGGCAGGCGCAGATAGCGCAATTGCTGCCAGCGGGTTGCTCCGTTGAGCTTGAACAAATCGCGCAGGTTGCGGTCGACCGAGTTCAGCCCGAGCGTGGTGTTGGAGAGGATCGGGAAGAAGGCGACGATCCAGGCACAGAGCAGGAGCTTGGTCGTTTGGTTGTTGATGTAGATGTTGATCAGCGGAAAGATCGCCACGATCGGCGTCACCTGCAGCACGATGGCGAAGGGGAAGAACGACATCTCCACCCATTTCGACTGCGCGAACAGCACCGCCAGCCCGACGCCGCCGATGACGGCAAGCAGCAGACTGAGGAAGGTGATCCTGAGCGTCACCAGCAGCGAAGAGAACAACAGCCCGGCATCGTCATGCAGCGTCTGCAGAACCACGCCCGGGCGCGGCAGGATGTATTGCGGGATCCCGTTCCAGACGCAGATGCGATCCCACAGCCAGATCGCAAGCACCATGATTGCCAGCGGCAGAACCCATTTGCCAATCCGCTCCAGCCGCTCCTGGCGGACGCGGCGCGCCTCTTCGGGGTCGAGCTTCAGGGCATTGTCTTCAATGGCCGTCATGATGAGGTCCGGCGGTTGAGTTGATGGCATTGACCAGCACGTCCGAGGCCTGCCGGCAGAGCGCCGCATAGTCGGGCGAAGTCCGGAATGCCTCGTCGCGCGGATAAGGCGCTTCGATTGCAAGCTCGCCGTGGACGCGGCCCGGTCGTGCCGCCATGACGACGACACGGCTGGAGAGGAACACGCTTTCGAAGACGCTGTGGGTGACGAAGACGACGGTAAACCGCTCGTCCTGCCAAAGCTCGAGAAGATCGTTGTTGAGCTTGAAGCGGGTAATCTCGTCGAGCGCCGCGAAGGGCTCGTCCATCAGAAGAATGCGCGGCTTGGTCACCATAGCCCGTGCGATCGAGACACGCATCTTCATGCCGCCGGAAAGCTCGCGCGGCACGGCATTCTCGAAACCGGTGAGGTGGACGCGCGACAGCATTTCCATCACCGCGGGCTTGGCCTCCGCGCGCGACACGCCTTTCAGCCTGAGCGGCAGCCAGACATTGTCGAAGACGCTGGCCCATGGCAGCAGCGTCGGTTCCTGGAAGACGAAGCCGATATTCGAGCGGTCGATCGAGCCGCGCCAGTCCAACTGGCCGGAGGTCGGCGTCGACAGACCGGCGATCAACCTGAGCGCCGTCGACTTGCCGCAGCCCGAGGGCCCGAGCAGGCTGAGGAAATCGCCTTCGCGGATCGCCAGGTCGACCTTGCTCAGCGCCGGGACGCCGTTGGAAAAGACCTTGCCGACATTGCGTAAGGAAAGCAGCATCGGGCTCTCACCCGATACCGTCCCCTGCGCCACTTTCTCTTGGATCATCTCAGGCAGGCTGCCTTACTTCTTCAGCTCCCGCCCGACCCCCTTGTTGATGAAGGCGAGCGTATAGGCCTTCTTGATGTCGATGCCCGGCTGCGCGACCTTGGCCTTGACCATCTTGTCGTAGAAGCTCTGGATGCGCGCTTCGGTCATGCCGCCGATGCCGAGCTTTTCGGTATCGCCGGAATCGACAATGCCGAACTTCTTCAGCTGTTCGATCGAGAAGGCGATCTGCTCATCCGTCATGTCCGGATTGTCCTTCTTGATCATCTCGTTGGCGGCCTTGTTGTCGCCGTAGAGGTAATTGTACCAGCCCTTGGCCGAGCCATCGACGAAGCACTGCACCACCTCCGGCCGCTTGTCGATGGTGTCCTGCATCACCTCGATGGTCGTGGCATAAGTATCCCAGCCATTGTCGGCGAGCAGGAACTGGTTCGGCACGAAGCCGCCCTGTTTCTGCACCGCGAAGGGCTCCGACGTGACATAGCCCTGCTGGATCGACTTCTTGTTGGCGATGAAGGGCGCCGGATTGAAGGTGTATGGCACGCGCTTGGCGGCATCGAAGCCGAGATCGGTCACCATCCACTGGAAGAAGGTCTGCGCGCCCTCGTCGCCGAGGATATACTGGTCGGCGTTCTTCAGGTCCTCCCACTTGTCCAGCCCTTCGCCCGGATGGGACATGATGACCTGCGGGTCCTTCTGGAAGTCGGCGGCGACGACGCGCATCGGGATGCCCTGCTGCACGGCGTCGAAGGCCGAGAGCAGGTTACCGCCCATGTAGAAATCGATCTTGCCGGCCAGCAGCATCGGCCGGCCGCTGACCTGCGGGCCGCCCTGCATGATGGTGACGTCGAGGCCGCAGGCGGCGTAGGTGCCGTCGGCGATCGCCTGGTAGTAGCCGCCATGTTCCGGCTCGGCCAGCCAGTTGGTGCCAAAGGTGACCTTCTCGTTGGCCGCAGCGCCCAGCGTGCTGGCCGCAAGCAGCGCGATCGCACCCGCCAGGATTTTTTCTTTTCCGTACATAAACATCACCCTCTCTTGGCTCCGGCGCGCTGCGCGCTGGGCTCCACTCCATTGGTTCAAGAAGCAAGACACATGCCACCGCCTTGGGCCGCCTGCTTGCGCGGCAGTCATTGCCGAGACCGGACGGGTCATGCTGTACAAATGGCATCGTGCCCATTTTTTGGACGCCTGTCCATAATCGGCCCGGCGGCATGCACCGCATCTTGAAGCTTTCATGAATCCGGCCTTAGTCTGCCTGCCGACAGGAGAATGCCATGCTCAATTATCTCGCCCCCAAGTCGATCAAGCCGCCCTTTGCCCGTTATAGCCATGGCGTTGAAATTCCAGCGGGAAAGCGCCTTGTGCTATGTTCGGGTCAGTTGGGCATCGCGCCGGATGACGCCGTCCCGGAGGATGCCGGCGCGCAAACCGAGCTTTGCTTCAAGAACATTGCCGCAATATTAAGCGAAGCCGGGCTGACGCTGAACGATGTCGTGCGCATCAACGCCTTCGTCACCGATCGCGCGC
This sequence comes from Mesorhizobium sp. WSM3862, assembly GCF_002294985.1. Taxonomy (GTDB): domain Bacteria; phylum Pseudomonadota; class Alphaproteobacteria; order Rhizobiales; family Rhizobiaceae; genus Mesorhizobium. The sequence continues at coordinate 785,150 of NZ_NSGE01000001.1, forward strand.
ACCTGCAAGCCTATATGGACGTTCGCAATCGCCTGTTTTCCGATCCGGCGCCCGCTTCGACGCTGATGATCGTTTCAGGTTTTGCCCGCCCGGAATTCAAGGTCGAGGTGGAGGTTCTGGCAGCAGGCTAGCTGTTGCCCGGAATGGCCAGGCGCTTTAGACCTTCGGGCCGAACAGCAGACCATCGGGAGACGACAGTGACGACAAGACGTGTGTGGTGGGGCGACTATCGGACGACCGAATACGCCTCGATCGACGCGGAAGCGACGATTGCCGTTCTGCCGGTGGCGGCGATCGAGCAGCATGGCCCTCACCTTCCGGTCTCGACCGACACCTCGATCATGATGGGCATGCTGGAGACGGTGATTGCGCGCCTGCCCGACCACCTCGACATCCGCATCCTGCCGGTGCAGGCGGTGGGCAAGTCGAACGAGCATCTGCATGCGCCGGGAACGCTTACCTTGCCGGCCACCACCTTGGTCGACGCCTGGACCGAGCTTGGCCTCTCGGTCGCCCGCGCTGGGGTCAGAAAGTTGATCGTCGTCAACTCGCATGGCGGCAACGAGGAGATCATGGGCATTGTCACGCGCGAATTGCGCGTGCGCGCAAAGATGCTGGCGGTGAAGACGAGCTGGCAGCGCTTCGGCCGTCCCTCCGGCATGTATACCGAGCTCGAGGACCGTCACGGCATCCATGGCGGCGATGTCGAGACCTCGCTGATGCTGCATTTCCGGCCAGATCTCGTCGATATGGGCAACGCCGACAATTTCGTCTCCAATGTCGGTCGCGCCGAAAAGGAATTCGCCCTGCTGCGGCACACCGGAACGCACGCCTTCGCCTGGATCGCCAGCGACCTCAATCCGAACGGCGTGGTCGGCGACGCCAGCATCGCCACCGCCGAAAAAGGCCGGCTCACGGCCGAGCATCAGGCCGATGGCTTCATCACCCTGGCCAGGGATGTGCGTAAGGCGAGGCTTGCCGACTGGCTGGCGTAGCGGAACAGTGCGAGCTCAATCTCCAATGCTGAGTTCGAAGGGAATCCCTTCAAAAGCGTCTGCACCGCGCCCGATTGCTTCGACTGCCGCGATCATCCGGCCTTCTCGTCCAAGCAACATGTCCGCAACGGCAATCAGCCTTGGATTGGGCGTCGCTGACGGCGAGAGAAAGCGCAGCGTCTTCGCCAGCTCCGCCTCGTCGCGTTTAGGCGCCAGTGCCGCCGCGATAATATAGGCCGATGCCGTCGAGCGGCTGATACCGGCATAGCAGTGCACGACCATCGGTTTGGCCCTGTCCCAGCGATAGGCGAAGTCGAGCAGCGCGCGCACATGCTCCTCGCCCGGTATAGTCATGCCTTCCTGCGCGGCGACGATGTCGTGCATGACGAGATGCAGATGGTTTTCGGCCAGTATCGAGGCCGGACGGATCATCTCGGTGCCGTCAGCGAGCAGCGACAGCAAGCGCTCCGCGCCGGTTCTCGCAACGGTCTCCTCCACCTTCGACAGCGAACAGACATGGATCATCGTCAGCACTCCTTCGGCGCATCGTCGCGCCGCGAGACCCACGCTGCAAGCGCGCTCTCCAGCCGCTGCCACTCCTCTTCGCTGCCGGGCAGACCGACGCGCAAGACCTGCGGTCGATCGGCAAAATGACGGACCAGGATACCGCGTTCGCCAAGAGCGGAGAACAGGGAGGCAGCATCAGAGAAAGACAAATAGCGGAACAAACTGGTGCCGCCGGCGACCGCGATACCGAATCGGCTGAGCAGCGCGTCGAGGCGCTTGGCATCGGCTGCCAGGCCCTGTCGCATGTCATCCTGCCACTCGGCGTCCGCCAATGCGCGGATTCCGTATTCAAGTGCAGGACCGGCGACAGCCCATGGTCCAAGCTGCGCCTCCAGCCGCTCGGCGGTCAGTTGGTCGGCCAGCGCGAAACCAAGCCTGACGCCGGCAAGGCCGAAGAATTTGCCGAAGGAGCGCAGCACTACGATGCCGCCTTCGCCCACATCGCCGGCCAGGCTGTGTTCAATCGGGCCGACATCCATGAAGGCTTCGTCGACCACCAGCAGGCCGCCCTTCGCGCGAAGCCGCGCAGCAAGGCCGACCAGGCGGTGCCTTTCGATCACTCGCCCATCCGGATTGTTCGGGTTGACCAGCACCGCAAGGTCAGCGTCCGCCAAGGCGTCGAAGTCGCCCACCTCCACAACCGCATGGCCTGCAATCGCGGCCACCCTGGCATGCTCGGCATAGGTTGGACCCAGCACCAGTGCCTTGCCGGGCCTCACCAGCGAAGCGACCCGCGGCAACAGGATCTGCGTGCCGGGCGCGGCCACGACATGCGCCGCCGACCGCGCGCCATACGCCTTGGCCGCAATTTCGGCCAATTCGCGCAGTCGTCCTGGCTCGGGCAATCGTGACAGGGCGGTGGCGGGCAGATCGAAAAGCGGATAGGAGTGCGGATTGATACCTGTCGAGAGGTCAAGGAAAGGCTGCGGCGCATGAGGAAAGAGAGCGCTTGCCCGGCCAAGGCTGCCGCCGTGATCAACCGCTGCAACCGCTCCGCTTAGAAGCTTCATGTCGATCCTGATCGCTTTCCTGTCACTCGCCATCGAACGTGCCCTTGGCTATCCGGACTGGCTGTTCAACGCCATCGGTCATCCGGTAACCTGGATCGGCAGGCTGATATCCTTTCTCGATCGCAGGCTCAACCACGCCACCGATTCCGACGAATTGCGTCGCCGCCGCGGCGTCCAGGCGCTTCTGGTCATCCTGCTGGTGCCGGCGGCCATCGGCCTGACGCTGCATGTCCTGCTCTGGCTGATCTTTCCGTCCGGCCTGGTCATCGCGGCCATTCTCAGCTCCTCGCTTCTGTCGCAGAAGAGCCTCGCCGAGCATGTCGAGGATGTCGCCGATGCGCTGGAGACCGGTGGCCTGACGCTCGGCCGCATCGCCGTTTCGCGCATCGTCGGCCGCGATCCGGACAAGCTCGACAGGGCGGGCGTTGCCCGCGCCGCGATCGAAAGCCTGGCCGAGAATTTCTCCGATGGCATCGTCGCGCCCGCCATATGGACCGGTGTCGGTGGTTTGGCCGGGGGTGCTGCGTACAAGGCCACCAACACTGCCGATTCGATGATCGGCCACCGCACGCCGAAATACCAGGCCTTCGGCCGGGCGGCCGCTCGCTTCGACGACCTGGTCAACCTGCCGGCATCGCGGCTCACCGGCCTGCTGATTGTGCTGGCGGCCTTCATCGTCAAGGGCGCCGACCCCCGCAACGCCTGGCAGGTCATGCGGCGTGACGCGAAGAAGCACCGTTCGCCCAATGCCGGCTGGCCGGAAGCCGCCATGGCCGGCGCGCTGGGGCTCGCCCTGGCCGGACCGCGCAGTTATGGCGGCGAGGTCGTCGAGGATGCCTTCATGGGCGAAGGCGGCAGGCGCGAGGCCGAAAGCACCGACATAAGGCAGGCGCTGGAACTCTATCGTGTCGCCGACGGGCTGCTGATCGGCCTGTTCGCGATTCTGTCGGCGACGGTGATCTACCTGACCATTTTGATCGGCGGCTAAGGCGCCTCAGAATTCAATCCCCTGCTGCGCCTTCACGCCGGCCGCAAAATGGTGCTTGGTCTGCCCCATCTCGGTGACGAGATCGGCCGCCTCGACCAGCAGCGGCTTGGCATTGCGGCCGGTGACGACGACATGCAAGCCCTCGCGACGCGCCTTCAGCGCCGCGACCACCTTTTCCAGCTCGAGATAGTCGTAGCGCAGAGCGATGTTGAGCTCGTCGAGGACCACGAGGCTGATTGACGGGTCGGCAATCAGCTCGAGCGCCCTCGCCCAGGCAGCCTCGGCGGCGGCAATGTCGCGCTTCAGGTCCTGCGTCTCCCAGGTGAAGCCCTCGCCCATCGCGTGCCAGACGACGCGATCGCCGAAAGCGGCGAAGGCATCCTTCTCGCCCGTGTGCCATTTGCCCTTGATGAATTGGATGACGCCAACGCGCTTGCCGTAGCCGAGCATCCTCAGCGCCAGGCCGAACGCAGCCGTGGTCTTGCCCTTGCCCGGCCCCGTGTTGACGATGAGCAGTCCCTTCTCGATCGTCTTGCCGGCCACCTCGGCATCCTGCACCGCCTTGCGCTTGGCCATCTTCGCGCGATGGCGCTCGGCATCCTTGTCGTCGATGATCGTGTCTTTGATCTCGCCCATGTCACTTCACCTTGAGCGGCAGCCCCGCCACCATCATCAGCACGCTGTCGGCGACAGCCGCGACCTGCTGGTTGAGCCGCCCTGCGGCGTCGCGGAACCGGCGCGCCAGCGCATTGTCCGGCACGATGCCGAGCCCGACTTCGTTGGATACCACAAACCACGGTCCGCGCGGCTGCGAAAGCACATCCGAGAGCCGCCGGCACTCGGCCGCGATATCGTGGTCCGCCAGCATATGATTGCTCAGCCACAATGTCAGGCAATCGATCAGCACAGGCTGGTGATCGGGCAAGGCCTCGATCGCGGCGACCAGGTCGAGCGGAGCATCGACGGTGACCCAGCCTTTGCCACGGCGCGAGCGATGCAGCGCGATGCGCTCGCGCATCTCCTCGTCATAGGCCTGCGCTGTGGCGATATAGGCCCAAGGCGACGGGCTTGCCGCCACCAGGCACTCGGCATGCGCGCTCTTGCCGGAGCGCGCACCGCCGATGATGAAGGTCAGATGGCCCTCCGCGCGATCAGGCAAAGCTGTCGCGCAGGCTGGTCGACGTACCGGTGAAGCGGCCGCGCACCACACCGACGGCCGCACCGAGCACCAGCCAGAAGACCAGATCGGTGAGGGTCACCGCCACCACGAACTGATGGTGCAGCCCCTCGGGAATCGCCGTCTCGAAGCTGACGGGCTGCGGCGCGCCGACTACGTGCGGAGCGACGATCAGCACGACCGCCAGAATTGCCAAGGGCAGCGACTTGCGAAAGGCGATCAATCCAAGGCCGACCGCGGTTGCGGCCACCGTCGAAATCCACCAGATCTGGCGCGGCAGAAGTTCCGCCGCCGGCATGGCCGGCAGTTCCGGCGGCAGGCCGAGGCCGGGCGCGAGCGTGAAAACCGCAAAGCCGGCAAGACCCCAGAACACGCCCTGGCGCCAGCTGCCGATGCCACCGGCGAATTCCGAGACCGCGACCAGGATCAGCGCGAAGCCGATGCCGGTGACGATGTTGGCGACAACGTTGAAGGCGAAGCGCTCGAAGCCGTCGGCCGGAGCCCAGCCCTCGTCCTCGGTCGGAGCCGCCGCTTCCGTCGACGCAGGAACGGCGCTGCTCATCGCATTGCCTACCGGTTCGGCCGAGCTCATGGCAGGGCTAGTTCCAGTGTTGGCGGCATGGTCGTGGTGATGACCGCCGCCCGCCTTTTCATAGACTTCCGCTTTGAGGATCAGCGGCACGGTCGCATAGGCCTGCATGCAGGCAAGCGCGATGCCCGCCACGAGCCCTGCGATCGCCGCGACGAACACGACGTTGCGAAACAGATTCATGATATCGGGCCTTCGTCAGTGGCAGGGAAAAGCCATCGAGTGACGATAGTCGTGGGCAGCGTTGTGGACTGCATCGATGTGCGAGAAGCCGACAAAACCGACGACGAAAATGCCGAGCAGCGCGGCGAGAGCCAGCTGCATGATGCGCGACTGCGAGGAGACGGAGGCGCCGAGGGAGACGGAAGCGGTATTCATGTCTTGTCCTTTCGCCCTCCACCCGAGGGCATCGAAGTCAACTTTCCTGTCGCCGGCAGGTCTCCTGGCTCGCGGATTCGCACCCTTCCCCACCTTCCCGAGGACAAACCTCAGTGGTTCTATGGAGAGGACTACCGCACACAGTTGCGGGGGCAGCCACGGCTTAGGGCAAAGACTCCACCCTCACCGCATTCCCTCTTGGCTCCAAAAACGGAACCGACGACGCCATCGACTATAGGCAGAATCGTCGCGACCGGCAAACCAAATTCCGTCACGCCGCAGCGTGATTGCGGCACCGGTTTCGGACTAAGATCCGGCGATCCGCTCGGCAACGAGCTGCTGCAATCGCCACAAATGGCGGTCGTGAATACCGCGCTGTTCGAGGTTCTTCACGGTGTTGTAGAGATAGTCGGCGCCTGAACCCCAGTGGCCGCACGAGGTCGCCAGCCTTTCGACCACCTCGTCTTCGTTGAGTGGGCCGGCATAGGTCGTGCCTTTGCGATTGATAACGAAGGCAAGCGCTCTCAACGGTCCCTTGTCGGTTGCGAGTTGCAGCAGGCGAGGTCGGTAGCTGGTCGGCTTCAGCGTCATCTCGCGGCGAAAAAGCCTGTCCAACGCCTGCCGGCGGTCACCACCGTTCAGGCGGAAAGCAACGCCCTTGCATTGGCCGCCACGATCCAGCGCCATCATCAGGCCGGGGCTTTGCTTGGTGCCGCGCCAGCGCGTCATCTTCATGCAGAAGGAGCGATGCCAGCCGCGAGCCACGGCGACGCGCTCCTCAAAATGCTCGATTTCCGGTTTCCAGATCAGCGAGCCGTAGCCGAACAGCCAGAGAGGCTCGGTTGCAGGTAGCTCGGCCTCGAATGCATCCAGCATGGCTTCATAGTCGCTGTCCACGAGATGCTCGGCATCCGGGTCGGGCCCCGGGTCATCGACCGCGCGAAAACAGCGGGCGACCAGTTCCACGGTCAGCGACATCGTTCTTGCAGGCATACTTTGCAATCCTGGGCAGCCGGCGAAACCGCAGGCGATTACGAAGTGACCTTAAGGGCAGCACCCGGAAGCGACAATGGCCGCGCAATTGACAACGGTCCTGCCCGGGTGTCGGCTGTCGCCAGCCAAGGGGAGCCGCTCATGCAGCCAAATCCTAGCGAACACAGCCGCTACAATGGCCTCACCTGCCTCGAGCCGACGTTGCCTGCAAGCGCCTATCGGGAAGCCGACGCTTACCGGCTCGATCTCGAAGCGATCTGGTATCGGAGCTGGCTCATGGTTTGCCGCGAAGCCGATCTCGCGGAACCTCTTGCCTTTCGAACCGCGCGTATCGGCTCGCAGGAGGTCGTCGTGCTGCGCGACGAGACCGGGAGCTTGCGCGCCTTCCACAACACCTGCCGGCATCGCGGCTCGCAGCTCTGCCAGGGAAGCGAAGGGCGGCTGAAGGCAAGGCTGCTCACCTGCCCCTACCACGCCTGGTCCTATTCGCTGCGCGGCGATCTCGTCCGTGTCCCATCGAAATCGCTGCCCGAAGGCTTCGACAAGGACAATTATCCGCTCTACGGGGTGGCGCTGTCAGTGTGGCGCGGCCTCGTCTTCATCAATCTCGCAGAGGATCCCGATGGCTCGGCGGAAGCCTCCTTCGACTCCGCCTCCCGCGATCTTTCGAATTGGCCGCTGGAGACGCTCGTCCCCGGGCACCGGCTCACCAAGGTGATGAACTGCAACTGGAAAATCTTCTGGGAGAACTTCAACGAATGCCTGCATTGCCCGGGCGTGCACAAGGACCTGTCGCGGCTGGTGCCGATCTATGGGCGCGGCCTGATCGCGAGGCATGACGATCCGGAATGGGCGCGCTATGCGGATAATGATGCGCCGGAGTTTTCCGGCGGCCTGCGCGCGGGCGCCGAGACCTGGTCGCGCGACGGACGCGTCCATGGACCGGTCTTTGCCGACCTGACGCCGGCCGAGCGAGCCGCCGGCCAGACCTACGCTACCTCGCTGCCCTCGATGTTCATCGTCGGCCATGTCGACTATGTCCGCACGGTGCGGTTGACCCCGCTCGGGCCGGAGCAAACGGAGCTCACCGCCGAATGGCTGTTCGCGCCCGATGCCCTGGCACAAACCGATATCGACAACATCGTCGCCTTCGGCGCGCAGGTGCTGGAGGAGGACGCCGCGATCTGCGAGATCAACCAGAAGGGCCTGCACTCGATCCGCCACCAGGCCGGCGTGCTGATGCCCGAGGAGTACGATTTGCGCCGCTTCCACGAGTGGGTGCGTGGGCGCCATGCCGCGTTGCAGCCCGATCAAAACGACTTCGGCAGATAGCGCCAGGTGAAGAAGCCACAGAAGGCGGCCAACAGGCCGAGCGTGACGAACACCGAGCCGAGACCGAAGAAGGTCAGCACCACCGAATAGACCAGCGGCGGCGTCAGCTCGGAAAAATCGAGATAGGTTCGGTAGACAGCCGCCATCTGCGCTCGTTCATAGGAACGCACCGAGCGCATGAAGGCTGTCGAGCCTAGCGCGTCGAGCGCAATGCTGAACAAGGCGCCGCCGAGCAGGAAGGCGGCGGTGAGCAGCGGCGCGGCGGCGCCGACGCCGCCGGCCACGAAGAGCATCGCCGCCATGGCGAAATAGGCGAAAGCCATGGTCCGACGGCCGCCGAAGCGCTTTCCCGCCCTGCCCCAGAAGATCGCCATGAACAGAAGCGCATTGCCGGCCGAAACCAGCAGCCCGCCGGCAAGCTTGCCCTCGCCCGTGATCACCATGAACAGCGGGCCATAGACGAAGAAGGTCGTTCAGAAACACGAGCGCCCGAAGGCGATCAGCCACGCGAGGCGCAACCGCGGCTGCGCGACGAAGCGGCCGATATTGGCGAGCGGGTTGATCGGACGGCTCTTGCCGGGACGGATCGAAGGGTTGTCGCCCAGCCGATAGGTCCAGAACAACGCCAGCAGCGCCAGCGCGAAAGCCACGACCGCGCCGTGCGCGGCATAAATCCCGAAGCGCGTATAGAGGAAAATGCCGAGCGTCGGCCCGCCGGTCCAGGCGAACATCGACCAAGCCATGCGCAGCGATTCCGCCTGCATGAAGTCGGTCTTGCGGATGTGGTCCATGATGTAGAGGTTAAGTGTGATGGACAGCGCGCTCGCCCCCATGACGCGGCACAGCATCCCGGCGAGTTGTCCCGGCAGCGTGTGGGTGACGAAGAACACCGAGCCGATCGCCAGCATCAGGCAGCCGGCCGTGTAGACCCAGCGCCGCGCGAAGCGGCGGATCAGCATCGGCATGAACAGCGTCACCGACAGCCCGAGCAGCGACACGATGGTGTAGAGGATCGAGACGATCTGCTCATTGTGCAGGATCTCGTAGGCTTGGATCGGGATGACGCTGGAGATGGTGGCGCGAGCAAAGGATTCGACCGCATAGAGCGAAGCGAAGGTGCGCGCATCCGCGGGCCTGAGAGCCGGAAGCCAGATCGGATGGCGCACATGGGTGGACATCGGCCCTCCGAAAAGTGAATCGCTCGCCAAATCTGGCCGGACCAGTAGCGGACCGGTAGCAGGAAACCGACTCCGAGAGGCCGAAAAGCGAAGCCGGCCGAAGGCTTTCCGCCGCTGGCCTAAGCGGCTTGCCATGCCGCCGGAATCGCAACAGCCGATCCACCCTCTGTTGTTCGCCCGAACCGTGATAGTCGTTTGGCACGACTGAATCGGATTGCGAGATCAATGACCCTTCAGACGACCGGCGACGCCGTTCAGGACGCGCCGAAACACGGCCGCATCGTCGCCATCGACGTCCTGCGCGGCATCGCGCTGATTGCGATGGCGAGCTATCATTTCACCTGGGATCTCGAAAACTTCGGCTACACCTCGCCGGGCCTCACCGCCTTCGGTTGGTGGAAGCTCTACGCCCGCTGCATCGCCTCGACTTTTCTGTTCCTGGTCGGTGTCAGCCTGTTCCTCGCACATGGCCGCCATATCCGTTGGCCTGGCTTCTGGAAGCGCTTTGCGATGGTTGCGATTGCGGCGATCGCCATCTCGGTCGTCACCTATATCGCCACGCCGGACGGCTTCATCTTCTTCGGCATCCTGCACGAGATCGCGCTGGCAAGCCTGCTCGGCCTGGCTTTTCTCAGGCTGCCGACATTGCTGACGGCGATCGTCGCCGCGGCCGTGATTGCGGCGCCCTATTATCTGCGGTCGGAAGTCTTCGACCATCCGGCGCTATGGTGGGTCGGGCTGTCGCCGACCAACCCGCGCTCGAACGACTATGTGCCGCTGTTTCCCTGGTTCGGCGCAGTGCTTGCCGCCATCGCGGTCGTCAAGCTCGCTTCGGCATCCGGGCTTCTCGCCCGGCTGGCGACCTGGATGCCCGGACGCTGGTCGAACCCGCTGACTTTCATCGGCCGGCACAGCCTCGCCTTCTATCTCATCCACCAGCCGCTTCTGTTCGGCTCGGTGTGGCTGTTCTCGCAGGTGATGCCGGCCGCGCCACAAGACAAGGACGCTGGTTTCCTGTCGGCTTGCCAGGCGCAGTGCGAACAGCAGCGGGACAGCAAGTTCTGTTCCAGCTATTGTGGCTGCATGCTGGACACGCTGAAGGGCGAAGCGTCTCTCGACAAGCTCTACAGCAACGACCAGTCCAGCGCCTGGAAATCGCATCTGGCCGATCTGGCGAGCACCTGCACCGCCGGGACCGAGGACGAAATGGAGGGAGGGCAGCAATGACCGGTATCGCAAAGCCCGGACACGGGATCATTCCCTGGCCGCCTGTGATCTATGTCGTCGCGATCGCGCTGAGCGTCGTGCTCGGCATGCTCTACCCGCTGCCCTGGATCGGAGACATATTCGGCGCTATCCTCGTCGGCGCCGGCTGGGTAGCGCTCTTTGGCGTGGCAGCGCTCTGGGTTACCGCGATCCGCTCCATGGTGCGCGCCAGGACGACGCTCAATCCCAATGCCGAGCCCGACCATCTGGTGACATCGGGGCCCTTCGGCATCACCCGCAACCCGATGTATCTCGCCAATACGCTGCTGTTGATCGGCGTCTCCTTCATCACCGGCATCGTATGGTTCCTGCTGTTCGCCTTCCTCGCTGCCTTCGCGACGCAGAAAATGGCGATCGAGAAGGAGGAAAAGATACTGGCGGCAAAGTTCGGCAAGAAATACCGCGATTACGCCAAGCGGGTCCGGCGCTGGATCTAAGGCTGTATCGACAATGAAGGTTGCTGGGTGCGAGCAGGCCCCGCACCTCTTTAGCAGAAGCATCCGCCACGAAGCTCGAAAGCTCCGGCCAATCTCGAACGTCTGCGACAGTTAACCTAGCTGAATTCCTTGGCTGTCAGCGGGCTACGTGTTGACACCCAGCTCCGCCAACCGTTCCACGCAGGACTCCTCGGCCTGGTCGAGCTCGGCAAGAGTCTCCTCGAGGTCGCGCCGTTTCTGGCGTAGGTCCTCGCGCTTTTCCTCGATGCGCTTGATCATCAGCTTGAGCTGGCCGACCTCGCCGGGCGGTTCCTTGTACATCTGGATGATTTCGCGGATTTCGGCGATCGAGAAGCCGAGCCGCTTGCCGCGCATGATCTGGCGGATCAGATGCCGGTCGGACGGGCGAAACAGCCGCGTGCGCCCGCGCCGGATCGGCTGCACCAGCCCCTCGTCCTCATAGAACCGCAACGTCCGGGTCGACACGTCGAATTCGCGCGTCAGCTCGGTGATCGTGTAATATTCCCGCATTCTCGCTCCCACGCCCAAACGTCCAAGCGTCGCCACGCAGAAGCGTCGCCCTTTCTCCAATCAACCCCGTCTGTGCCGGAATCGGCATCTGACCCTAGGGCAACGTCGCACGGCATTTACGTAAAAGTCAATTATAGCACTGTCTTAAGGAACGCCAAACCACCAGGTGGCCAATCCGAGGAAGGCAAAGAAGCCGACGCAGTCGGTGACCGTCGTGACGAAGACGGCGGAGGCTACCGCCGGGTCGATCTTGAAGCGGTCGAGCAGCAGCGGGATGAGAATGCCTGCCAGGGCCGCCGCGAACATGTTGATGATCATCGCCGCCGCGATAATGCCCCCCAGGTTGGGGTCGTGGAACCACAGTCCAGCAACCATGCCGATCAGCACCGCAAAGACGATGCCGTTGATGAAGCCCACTCCCACCTCACGGCGGATGATCCGGGCGGCGTTGTAGATGTCCAGATCCCTGGTCGCCAGCGCCCGCACCGTGACGGTCATCGTCTGCGAGCCGGCATTGCCGCCCATGCCGGCAACGATCGGCATCAGCACCGCGAGCGCCACGATATGCTCGATGGTCTGGTCGAACAGGCCAATCACCGAGGCCGCGAGAAACGCCGTGACCAGATTGACCAGCAGCCACGGCACACGCGATCGCGAGGTCGCAAGCACGGTGTCGGATAGCTCTTCGTCGCCGACGCCGCCCATGCGCAGAAGGTCCTCCTCTGCCTCCTGCTGGATGACGTCGACCACGTCGTCGATGGTGAGCACGCCGACCAGACGCTCGTTCTCGTCGACCACGGCGGCCGATAGCAGATCGTACTGCTCGAATTCCCGCGCCGCCTCTTCCTGGTCCATGGTGGCAGGGATGGCATGGCGCGTTTCATGCATCACCTCCTCGACCTTCACCGCGCGCTTGGTGCGCAGGATCTGGTCGAGATCGATGGCACCGAGCAGTTTGAAGCTCGGATCGATGACGAAGATCTGGCTGAAGCGATCGGGAAGGTTCTTGTCCTCGCGCATGTAGTCGATCGTCTGGCCGATGGTCCAGAACGGCGGCACGGCGACGAACTCGGTCTGCATGCGCCGGCCGGCCGTCTCTTCCGGATAGTCGAGAGCGCGCCGCAGCCGGATGCGCTCGGTGAACGGCAATTGCGACAGGATCTCGTCCTGGTCCTCCTGGTCGAGGTCTTCCAGGATGTAGACGGCGTCGTCGGAATCGAGTTCCTGCACCGCCTGCGCGATCTGCTCGTTTGGCAAATTGTCGACGATGTCGAGCCGGATCGCCTCATCCACCTCAGTCAGCGCCGAAAAGTCGAAATCCGAGCCAAGCAATTCGACCAGCGCGCGGCGCTGCTCGGGATGGAGTGCTTCCAGCAGATCGCCGAGTTCCGACTGATGCAAGTCGTCGACTTCGCGTTTTAAGATGAGCGTGTCGCGATCGGCGATGGCCGCGCCGATCTGCGCAAGGAAGGCAGAACGGACGGCGCCGTCCTCGCCATAGATGTCGGCGCCGCCTTCCTCGACGGTCCTGGCGCCGGTCGTCTCTCTGTCCTGGCCTTCCACCAGCGCCTCCCGCCAACAGCAATCCGGAAAGGGTGTGAATCAGGTCTAGAGCATGAGCCCGAAAAGTGGAAACCGCATTTCGGGAAATCCGATGCTTATGCGGCAGATAGGGTCGAGACACGATTCGTCCTGAGAAAATATAGCCGTAGCGCGCGGAATATTCAGAGAAATGTCCCCGCGACGCCTCCCGGTAAAGGCGGGTCGCGCCGCATTTGCGGGTTCAGCCGCCGCGACAGCGCATGTCGCTGCGGAAAGAGCGCCCTTTTGCTGTTGGGGCAGAATTGCCATGATGCAGGTCCAGGTGGATCGGCAAGCGCGAGATCGACAGGACAATCGGCAGGCCTTGAACCTCAAGTCCCGGAAAACGAACGAAGCAGTTGGCGAGCAGCGCGTGCGTGTTATCGTCGCCGAGCGCAATCCGCTTGTCGTGTCTGCGCTTCGCGAGATGCTGGAATGCGACGGGCGTTTCGAGCTGTTGAGCTCCGTGCCGAGCGGCAAGCAATTCCTGGAATTGGCGGCGAACACCGGGTTCGACGTCGCCGTCATCGGCTGGAAGCTCGCCGACATGGATGGCGCCGATGTCCTGGCGGAAATCCAGAACCGCAAGCTCGACCTGCGCATCACGGTCTTTTCCAATGATCATGACATCGGCATCCTGAAGCAGTGCGTGCGGCTCGGCGCCCAGGGCTATTGCTTTCAGTTCGACGATCCCTCGATCATATTCGAGACGATCCTGGCGGTCGCGCATGGGCGCATCTGCATCCCTTACATCGACATCAACAAGGTCAACGATACGCCGCTGTCGCAACTCACCGTGCGCGAGCGCGAATTGCTTGCGGTGCTTTCCGATGGCTGGACCAATCTCCAGATCGCGACCCGCACCGGGATCTCCGAGAACACGGTGAAGTACCATCTCAAAAATCTTTACGACAAGCTTGACGTGCGCAACCGCGCCATGGCTGTCGCGCTCTATGCCAACGAGAAGCGACGCGGCTCCAAATCGCCTTTCGGGTAGGCGGATCGGGTAGGCTCGACCTACCCACGCGTGGCGACAACTTACCCGGCAAGGTGTTGTCGCTCGGCGCCATCGACATGAAACTTCCTCCAGCATTCCAAAACGCAGGAGGAGTTTGCGCATGGCCGGGTTTACCCATCTTTTCATCCCTGGACCCACCAACATTCCTGAAGAGGTCCGGCAGGCGATGAACCTGCCGATGGAAGACATGCGCGCCGCCTCCTTCCCCAATCTTACGCTGCCGCTGTTCGAGGACATCAAGAAGGTTTTCAAGAACGAGACCGGCCGCGTCTTCATCTATCCGTCGTCCGGCACCGGCGCCTGGGAAGCGGCGATGACGAACGTGCTCAACCCGGGCGACCGGGTGCTGATGTCGCGCTTCGGCCAGTTCTCGCATCTGTGGGTCGATATGGCCGAGCGCCTCGGCTTCGACGTCGACGTCATCGATTGCGAATGGGGAACCGGCGTCCCGCTCGACCTCTATGCCGAAAGGCTGCGGGCGGACAAGTCGCACCAGATCAAGGCGGTCTTCTGCACGCAAAACGAGACCGCGACCGGCGTTACCAGCGACGTCGCTGGCTGCCGAGCGGTGCTCGATGCGGTGAACCACCCAGCGCTCCTCTTCGTCGACGGGGTCTCGTCGATCGGCTCGATCGACTTCCGTCAGGAGGAATGGCGCGTCGACTGCGCGGTAAGCGGCTCACAGAAAGGTTTCATGCTGCCCGCCGGCCTCGGCTTCCTGTCGGTCAGCAAGAAGGCGCTGGCGGCGTCGCGAGTCGCGACCCACCGGCGCTGCTACTTCTCCTTCGATGACATGATCCGCGCCAACGACGCCGGCTATTTCCCCTACACGCCCGCCACGCAGCTGCTGCGCGGCCTGCGCGCCTCGCTCGACCTGATCGCCGAGGAAGGGCTGGAGAACATCTTCGCCCGCCACCATCGCCTCGCCGAAGGCGTGCGCAAGGCCGTCGACGCTTGGGGGCTGAAGCTGTGCGCCAAGGCGCCGCAATGGCACTCCGATACGGTGAGCGCGATCCTGGTGCCGGAAGGCATCGACAGCGGCGACGTCGTCAAGCGCGCCTACCGCACCTATCAGACATCGCTCGGCGGCGGCCTCAACAAGGTCTTCGGCAAGGTCTTTCGCATCGGCCATCTCGGCTGGCTGAACGAGGTGATGGTCTGCGCCTCGCTGTCGGCGGCCGAAATGGCGCTGCTTGATTGCGGAGTGCGCCTGGCGCCGGGCTCGGGCGTGGCGGCTGCGATCGAGCATTTCCGGCGCACGGCCGCAATGCCGGTCGCCGAGGCGGCGTGAGGAACGGACGATGAGCCACACCATCAACCACCTCAAGAAGCTCAGGCTCCAGCGCAGCGAGCTGGCGGTTCCCGGCTCCAGCCCGGAAATGATCGACAAGGCGGCGAACAGCGCCGCCGACTTCGTCTTCCTCGACATCGAGGACGCGGTGGCGCCGCCCGACAAGGAGCGCGCGCGCAAGAACATCATCCAGGCGCTGAACGACATCGATTGGCGCGCCAAGGGCAAGACCGTGTCGGTGCGCATCAACGGCCTCGACACCCACTACATGTACCGCGACGTGGTCGACGTCATGGAACAGGCCGGCGACCGGCTCGACACGATCCTGGTGCCGAAGGTCGGCGTACCGGCGGACCTCTACATGGTCGAGGCCATGATCAACCAGATCGAGATGGCCAAGGGTTTCAAGACCCGGGTCGGCCTCGAAGCGCTGATCGAAACCGCGCTCGGCATGGCCAATGTCGAGGCGATCGCCGCCACGCCCGGCCGGCTCGAAGCGATGCATTTCGGCGTCGCCGATTACGCCGCCAGCAACAAGGCGCGCACCGTCAACATCGGCGGCCTCAACCCTGACTATCCCGGCGATCAGTGGCATTTCGCCCTGTCGCGCATGACTGTCGCCTGCCGCGCCTATGGCTTGCGCGCCATCGACGGACCGTTCGGCGATTTCTCCGACCCCGAAGGTTACACAGCAGCCGCCAGGCGCGCCGCCGCACTCGGCATCGAAGGCAAATGGGCGATCCATCCGTCGCAAATCGCTCTGGCCAACGACGTGTTCTCGCCGCCGGAAAAGGAGGTCACCCGCGCTCGCCGCATCCTTGAAGTGCTCAAGGAAGCGGAGGCGCTCGGCAAGGGCGCGGCGGCGCTCGACGGCAAGATGATCGACGCTGCCTCGGAACGCATGGCACGCAATGTTCTGGTGGTGAGCGAGGCGATCGAGCGCGCCAGCCAGGCGCATAGCGCAGCGCATTAGATTACCGGGAGGACAAGATGGACATTCACGAATACCAGGCCAAGGAACTGCTCGCCCGCCACGGCGTGCATGTCCCGCGCGGCGGCCTTGCCTACAGCCCCGAGCAGGCGACCTACCGGGCGCGCGAGATCGGCGGCTCGAAATGGGTGCTGAAGGCGCAGGTCCATTCCGGCGCACGCGGCAAAGCCGGCGGCATCAAGCTCTGCTCCAACGACGAGGAGATCTCCAACGCCGCCGAGGGCATGCTCGGCCGAAAGCTGGTCACCCAGCAGACCGGCCCGCGCGGCAAGCTGATCTCGCGCCTCTATCTCGAGGAAGCCGTCGACATCGCGCAGGAGCTCTATCTCGGCTTCGTGCTCGACCGGAAGGAAGAGCGCGTCATGATCGTGGCATCGGCCGCCGGCGGCATGGAGATCGAGGACATTTCCGAAAAGAAGCCGGATTCCATCATCCGCGCCACCGTCGATCCGGGCGTCGGCATGCAGGGCTTCCAGGCGCGCGAGATCGCCTTCGGCCTCGGACTTGAAAGCAACCTGATCGGCAAGGCGACCGAGACCATCCTCGGCTGCTACCAGGTGTTCCGCGACTACGACGCCTCGATGCTGGAGATCAATCCGCTGGTGGTGACCCGCGACGGCAGCCTCGTCGCGCTCGACGCCAAAATGTCGTTCGACGAGAACGCGCTGTTCCGCCGCCCGGAAATCTCGGAACTGCGCGACAAGAGCCAGGAAGACCCGCGTGAGACTTTTGCGAGCGATCGCGGTCTCTCCTATGTCGGGCTGGACGGCAATATCGGGTGCATCATCAACGGCGCAGGCCTCGCCATGGCGACGATGGACATGATCAAGATCGCCGGCGGCGAACCGGCCAATTTCCTCGACATCGGCGGCGGCGCTTCGCCCGAGCGGGTGGCGAAATCCTTCCGCGCCGTGCTCGGCGACAAGAATGTCGAGACCATCCTGGTCAACATCTTCGCCGGCATCAACCGCTGTGACTGGGTCGCCGAAGGCGTCATCAAGGCGATTCGCGAGGTCGGCGTCGACGTGCCGCTGGTGGTGCGCCTCTCCGGCACCAAGGTCGAGGAAGGACGCAAGATCCTGGCCGATTCCGGCGAGGCGGTGATCGTCGCCGATACGCTGGCCGAAGCCGCCGAAAAGGCCGTCGCCGCCTGGCGCGAAGGCACCAAGAACAAGAAAGCAGCCTGAGGGAGGTCGAGAAATGGCAATCCTGCTCAACCGCAGCACGCGCGTCATCGTCCAGGGTTTCACCGGCAAGATCGGCAGCTTCCACGCCGACGACATGAAGCGCTACGGCACAAAGCTGGTCGGCGGCGTCACCCCCGGCAAAGGCGGCCAGACGCATCTCGGCCTGCCCGTCTTCAACACCGTCAAGGGCGCTGTACGCGAGACCCGCGCCGAGGCGAGCATCGTCTTCGTGCCGCCGCCCTTCGCCGCCGATTCGATCATGGAGGCGGCGGACGCCGGCATTAAGCTTTGCGTCTGCATCACCGACGGCATCCCCTCCCAGGACATGATGCAGGTGAAGCGCTACATGCGCCGCTACCGCTTCGAGGACCGCATGCGGCTCGTCGGCCCGAACTGCGCCGGCGTCATCACGCCCGGACAGGCGTTGATGGGCATCATGCCCGGCAGCATCTATCTCCCCGGACGCGTTGGCATCGTCGGGCGCTCGGGCACGCTGGGCTACGAGGCCGCCTCGCAGATGAAGGCGTTGGGCATCGGTGTCTCGACCAGCGTCGGCATCGGCGGCGATCCGATCAATGGTTCGTCCTTCAAGGATATTCTTCAGCTCTTCGAGCGCGACGAGGACACCGACGCCGTGGTGATGATCGGCGAGATCGGCGGACCACAGGAAGCCGAGGCCGCGATCTGGGCGCGCGACAACATGCGAAAGCCGCTGATCGCCTACATCGCCGGACTTTCGGCGCCGAAGGGCCGCCGCATGGGCCATGCCGGCGCCATCATCTCCGCCTTCGGCGAGTCGGCGCAGGAAAAGGTCGAGATCCTGAAAGACGCCGGCGTCGTCATCGTGCCGACGCCTGCCTCCTTCGGCGAGGTCGTGGCCGATACGCTGGCGCGGACCAAGAAGGCGGCGTGACGGCCCCCACGGCCGCACATTCCACAAAAAGGTGAAGTCTGGGCCGGCGCAAACGTCGCGGCGGCCATCGACCAGCAGGAAACTCGATGAAACCGCGTTTGATTGTCACCCGCAGATGGCCGGCCGCCGTCGAAGCGATCCTCGCCGAACGCTTCGACACGACGTTCAACGACAGCGACGAGCCGCTGAGCCCTGCCGCGATGACGTCCGCCTTCGCGCATTTCGACGCGATCCTGGCGACGGTCAGCGACCGCTTGCCGGTTGCGGTGTTCCCCGAGACCGCCGCCCGCACCCGCATCATCGCCAATTTCGGCGTCGGCTTCAGCCATATCGATGTCGCGGCGGCCCGCGACCGCGACATCGTGGTGACCAACACGCCTGGCGTGCTGACCGATTGCACCGCCGACCTTGCGCTTAGCCTGATGCTGGCCGTCGCGCGCCGGACCGGCGAGGGCGAGCGGCAGTTGCGCGCCGGCGAGTGGCGAGGCTGGTCGCCGACCCACATGGCCGGGGCAAAAGTGTCGGGCAAGACCTTGGGTATTGTCGGCATGGGGCGCATCGGCAAAGCGACGGCCAGGCGCGCGCATTTCGGCTTCGGCATGAAGATCGTATTCTTCAACCGGTCACCGGTCGATGATGACGAGACGCGCGCTATGGGCGCGGAGCAGTTGCCGACTTTGGACGATGTGCTTACGGCATCCGATTTCGTCTCGCTGCACTGTCCGGGCGGCGCGGAAAACCGCCATCTCATCGATGCTCGAAGCCTGGGGTTGATGAAACGCGGCGCCTTCCTGATCAACACCGCGCGCGGCGACGTCGTCGACCAGGATGCCCTGATCGGTGCACTGCAACGGCGCGAGATCGCAGGTGCAGGTCTCGACGTCTTTGCCGACGAGCCCGCCGTTCCGGAAGCGCTGAAGCAGTTGGAGAACGTCGTGCTGTTGCCGCATCTCGGCAGCGCGACCGAGGAAACGCGGGTGGCGATGGGCATGAAGGTGGTGGAGAACCTGACCGCCTTCTTCGAAGGCCGCCCCGTCCCCGATCGGGTCGCCTGACAGCCGGCGCCGGCCTCCATTCAAGGCGCTGCTGCAGTTGCAATCGATGCAGCCGAGGAAAGCGGTTTGGAACAGAGCAGACGCATCAAATTTCGCGAGGACGAGCGCAGCCTCCTGTTGCGCCTGCTGCTTCAGGTCGCAAGCGCTCGTGAGCCCGAGGTCGCCGCCGTACTGAGCGGGCGTCGGTCGCTTGTCTCGCTTGCCGCGGAACAACGCATCCCGGCGCTTCAGGCGAGCGGCGTGTGGTTCCAGTTGTTGACGATTGCCGACGAGTTGCTTGCCATGCGGGCGCGGCGCGAACTCGAACAAGGCGCGGGCGCCGACGAGGTGACCGGGTCCTTCGCCAGCGTGGTCGCGCAGATGGCGGCGAACGGCCGCTCGGCGGGGGAAGTCCAGGCCACGCTCGATGAGCTATGTGTCGGGCCGACCATGACCGCGCACCCCACGGAGGCCAAGCGCGTCACGGTGCTGGAGATCCATCGCCGCATCTATCGCAAGTTGACCGAGCTCGACCAGCCGCGCTGGGCGCCGCGCGAACGCGACCTGTTGGTCGCCGATCTGGAAAGCGAGATCGAGCTTCTGTGGATGACGGGCGAGCTGCGACTTGAGCGCCCGACGGTCGAGGGCGAAATCGCCTGGGGCCTGCACTTCTTTCGCGAAGTCATCTTCGAGGCAACGCCGCAGCTCTACGGCAAGCTTCAAGGCGCGTTCGAGCGTCACTATCCGGGAGAGCCGATCAGAATCCCCTCCTTCATGCGCTATGCCTCGTGGATCGGCGGCGACCGCGACGGCAATCCAAATGTGACGGCCGCAGTCACCGCTCATGCCCTGGCCGAATACCGCAATATCGCCATAAGCTGGTATCTGACGCAGGTGCAGCGGCTGGTGACGGTGCTCAGCGCCAGCTCCAACGTCATCGACCTGCCGCCGAGCTTCAAGCCGGTGCTGCAAGCCGCGCTTGACAAAAGCGGGCAGGCGCAAGCGATTGCCGCCCGCAACCCCGATGAACCGCTTCGCCAATTCGCTTCGGCCATGCTTGCCCGGCTGGCGGCGACGCGCGACGGCGGCACGGCGGCATATCTCTCGGCGGAAGCGTTTCGTGCCGATCTCAACGCACTGTCTTCCGTTCTCGAATCGATCGGTGGGCGCGCGGTCGCCAGGCGCTTCGTCCAGCCTCTCATCTGGCAAGCCGGAAGCTTCGGCTTCCGTACGGTCTCGCTCGACATCCGGCAGAACTCCGCGGTCGTCAACCGGGTGCTGGCCGAGCTGTTTGCGCTGACAGATCCGGCCGACCCGGTCTCACCCGGCACGCCGCGATGGTCGGCGCACCTCCGCTCAAGCCTCAGCCAGGGCGAGCAACCGGAGATCGACGCAGGCCGGCTCTCGCCTGAGGCGGCCGAACTGCTTTCGACATTCTCTGTCATCGCCAGGCACAATTCGGGCGAGGATGCCGACGCCGTTGGCTCGTTCGTGCTCAGCATGACCCGCTCGGCCGACGACCTGCTCGCGGTGTATCTGCTGGCGCAATATTGCGGACTTTCGACCGCCCCTGGTAGTAGCGGCACGATCAGGCTGCGCATCGTGCCATTGTTCGAGACCATCGCCGATCTGCAGGCCGCTCCTGCCGTCCTGAATGATTTGCTCGGTGTTTCGCTGGTGCGGCGGACTGTGCGCGATTTTGGCGCGCGCCAGGAAATCATGCTTGGCTATTCGGATTCCAACAAGGACGGCGGCTTCCTCGCCTCCAATTGGGAACTGGCGAAAGCACAAAAGCGCCTTGCCGCAATCGGGCGCAAGCACAAGGTCAGGATCAGTTTCTTTCACGGTCGCGGCGGCTCCGTCAGCCGTGGCGGCGCGCCGACCGGCCGGGCGATCGCGGCGCAGCCGGCGGGCACTGTCGCCGGCAGAATGCGGGTAACGGAGCAGGGCGAGGTCGTTTCTTCGAAATTCGCCAATCGCGGCACCGGCCTCAACCAGCTCGAGGTTCTCGCCGCCGGCGTTCTGGCCCACAGTGTCGGATCGCCCGCTGATGTCGGGCCGAAGGAAACGCCGGAGTTCGACGAAGCGCACGAGGCTCTGGCGGGCATGTCGCAGGCATCCTATGCCCGGTTGATGGCCGAGCCCGGCTTCCTCGATTATTTCAACCAGGCGAGCCCCGTTGCGGAACTGGCGCTGCTGAAGATGGGCTCACGGCCGGATCGCCGTTTCGGCGCCAGTGGCATTGCCGACCTGCGCGCCATTCCATGGGTGTTCGCCTGGAGCCAGAACCGTCATCTGTTGACCGGCTGGTATGGCATCGGCAGCGCGCTGAACGCCTTTGTCACGGTGCGCGGCGAGGCCGGGCGCGAGCTTCTGGCCCGCATGTTCGAGCGCTCGCGCTTCTTCCGTCTGATCGTCGACGAGGCCGAGAAGACGCTCTACCAGTCCGACATGGAGATCGCGCAGCTCTACGCCGGCCTGGTAGCCGACGCCGATGCAGCTTGGCGAATCTACGGCCGCATCGGAGCCGAATACGAGCTGACGCGACGCCTGATCGGTGACCTCACCGGCGGCGATCTTTCCGCGCGCTTTCCGATGTTCAAGCGGCGTTTCGACAATCTGCGGCGACAGATGGACGACATCCACCGCCTGCAGGTCGATCTGCTGCGCGAGGTTCGGACCAGTCCCGGCACGGCGGATCGACGGCGGACGACCGACGCCCTGCTCGTCTCGATCAATTGCATCTCGGCCGGCCTTGGCTGGACGGGATAGGCCCGGTTTTTTTCAGAACGGAAGGGCTTGAAACCCAAAGCGGCGGCGCGGTCCGCAGGATCTGGCGCCGCTTTTGTTTTGGCCCGCAGAACGTCGGACGCGCCGCCTCACGGGCTCATCCAAGCAGTGCCTTTTTGGGGGAGAATGGTGCGGTCGAGAAGACTCGAACTTCCACGGGTTGCCCCACAGCGACCTCAACGCTGCGCGTCTACCAATTCCGCCACGACCGCACGTGGTAGGAGCCGGAACCGTCCGGCCCGGGGCCTGTAGCAAATCGTTTCCGGCGAAACAAGGGTGCCGTGCGGAATATTCGCTAATGCATGTCGCCCAAAAGTGCGTGGCGGTTTTTGGGAGACGACATGCTCAGACAAAGCTCCTGGCGCAATGCTCCACAGCCTGGACACGGGCCGGGCGAAACTGGACGTTTCAGCCAATTGCCGCCATATGGGGGGAGCATCGAGAAAGTTCCATGACAGAACGCAGCCAGATCGCCACGTCGTTCCTGCCCCTTCCCGGTTCGGCGCCGGTCGAGTGGGTCATCGAGCCCGGCCTGACGTCTTATCCCGACGCGCTCGCCTTCATGGAATCGCGCGCCGAGGCCATCCGCAATGGCGCTGCCGGCGAGATGGTCTGGCTGGTCGAGCATCCGCCGCTCTACACCGCCGGCACCAGCGCCCGTATCGAGGACCTCATCGACCCTGACCGCTTTCCGGTCTTTGCCGCGGGACGCGGCGGCGAATACACCTATCACGGCCCCGGCCAGCGCGTCGCCTATGTCATGCTCGACTTGAAGCGCCGGCGCGAGGATGTTCGCGCCTTCGTTGCCGCGCTCGAAGAGTGGATCATCGGCACGCTTGCCGCCTTCAACGTGCGCGGCGAGCGCCGCGAGGATCGCGTCGGCGTCTGGGTGGTGCGGCCGGATCGGCCTGCCCTGCCTGACGGCACGCCCGCCGAGGACAAGATCGCCGCAATCGGCATCAGGCTCAGGCGCTGGGTGAGCTTTCACGGCATTGCCATCAATGTCGAGCCGGAGCTTTCCCACTTCGGCGGCATCGTGCCCTGCGGCGTTTCGGACCATGGCGTGACCAGCCTCGTCGATCTCGGCCTTCCGGTCACCATGGCCGATCTCGATCTCGCGCTGAAATCCGCCTTCGAGGACGTGTTCGGGCCTGCCGCGGCCCCGGTCGCCGAGCCGGCCCGAAAGGCAGGGTAATCCGGCGCGGCTACATCAGTTGCGCGGAGGCCCAGAGCACGCCATAGCCGTGAATGGAAAAGACCGCCAGCAGCGCGCCGGCCATGGCCAGGCGATCGAAGGCGTGGATCGGCTTCAGCTCGTGACGCGGTTTCACGCCGCTGCCGACCGTGAGCAGGCTGAGGACCGAGAACACCGCGCCGGCGACGAGCAGGAAGCTTGGCGAGAAGCCGGCGCGCCAGCCGAGCGCCAGCAACGCGAACAGCAGCAGGAAGGAGGCCAGCGCCAGCGCGATCGGGCCCGGGCAGATTTGGCGCAGCACTTGGCCGCCGTCGAACTTCCACACCGGCACCAGATTGGCGATGTTGAACAGCGACGCGCAGCCGGCAAGCGTCGCCAGCAGCACTGCCGCCGAGCGGTGTCCTTCGCTGCCGGCAAGGCCGCTGGCGGCGATCAGCAGAGGCACCAGGAAAGCGGAGAAGCCCGCCCCCATCAGCGCCACGAAGGCGACCTCGAAGCGGCTGTCATACGGCCTGCCGCCCATGGCGATACCGCCGAGCAACGGAATGAAGATCATGCGCACCCGGCGATGCCCCGTCAGGCGGAATGCCGCCATGTGGCCAAGCTCGTGCAGCGCCACCACCGAAGTTAGGATGACAGCCAACGCCAGTCCCCCGAGGTTGAGGCCGAAGAACGGCCACAGGATGAAGGCCGAAAGCACGGCAAAGCCTATCTGGCTCACCGGATGCTCGAACCAGCCGCCCGTGCGATACGTTCCGGTTCTCGCCCAGACCTGCAACTTGGCGAGCTCGCGGCGCATGGCGAAGTAGCGGAAGATCAGGAAGGCGACGCCGCGATAGCGGTCGGTTTGCGTGAGCGTAACGCGCGTCGCATCGCCTTCGGGCGCGAGCGCGGTGGTTTCGCGATAGTCGGCCCAGAACGAGGGATCGAGAGCCGTGTCCTCAACGACGCGCATCGAGAAACGGCTGCCTTCCACCACATCGTCGAGCCGCGCCTTGCGTTCGATCGGCCGCCCGTCGCGCCCTTCCCAGGACAGCTTGATCGACGTCGTCCCCTCGCCGTCCATGGGTTCGGCAGAGAGGATTTCACCGGACCAGCCGGCGTCGCTGCCGAACGGCCACAGCGCCTGCCAGAGGCGATTCCGGCCAGCCTCGATCACGCGGCTGACCGTAACCGTGCGCAGCCCGAGCGGCACCGTCATCAAGAGAAAGATGAGTCCGAGATTTCCGGCCACGAGTGTGACCGTGGCGATGACCGACACTGCCCTTACTCCCTGTCTTTGCGAGGCAAGCTAGCGGGGGTGCGGCCAAGAAAAGCTTAACAATGGGCGGGCTCGTGCCCGTCCCAAACAGAGAGCGGACCCTTCATCCGCCCAAGGCGGCGGCCAGCCGCCTGCTCACATGGCGCCAATCCAGATCGCCATGGAAATGAGAAAGGTGCTCATGCAGACCAGCGAGACGACATCCTGAACCAGATCGGCCATAACTCTCTCCTGTTGTTAATATGTTCGCATTTGTTCTAATTTTGTTCGAATGTCAACGATCGAAGAACGGCATGCCGAGTGAATTCAGGCGATCCGTTTGGGCACGGTTAAGGAAAGGTTGACGAGACGATAGGCTCTTTTGAGCGCGCGGAGGGCAAGTCGAGATCAGGCCGAGCCGAGGATGGCGCTTTTGAGAACCGGAACGGCGGGTACTTATTCGTAGGTGAGTACGGAAGCGCAGAAGCTGCGGTCGACAGGCCGGCCTCAGCCTACTATCGGCTTGCCTTAAAGCGGCACCACCTTGCCTTCTGCCAGCGTCACCCGCCGGTCCATGCGCGAGGCCAGCTCGTGATTGTGGGTGGCGATCAGCGCCGCCAGCCCCGACTGCCTGACCAGCGCCTCCAGCGCATCGAACACGTAAGAGGCGGTGGCCGGGTCGAGATTGCCGGTAGGCTCGTCGGCCAGCAGCACCAGCGGCGCGTTGGCGACCGCGCGCGCGATCGCCACGCGCTGCTGCTCGCCGCCGGATAGCTCGGCCGGCCGGTGCTGTGCCCGCTTGCCGATCTGCATGTAGTCGAGAAGCTGCGCCGCCCGCTCGGATGCCTCCTTGCGGCCGAGCCCCTTGATCAGCTGCGGCATCATGATGTTTTCGAGCGCGGAGAACTCCGGCAGCAGATGATGGAACTGGTAGACGAAGCCGACATCGTTGCGGCGGATAGCGGTGCGCTCGTCATCCGACAGCCGGCCACAGGCGCGGCCGCTGAGGATCACGTCGCCGGCGTCCGGCCGCTCGAGCAGCCCCGCCGTATGCAGCAGCGTCGACTTGCCGGTGCCCGACGGCGCCACCAGCGCCACCATCTCGCCACGCCTGAGCGAGAAGTCGGCGCCGTTCAGAATTGTCAGCTTGCGCGGCCCCTGGACATAGTGCCGCTCGACGCCCTTAAGCTCGATAATGGCTTCGGCCATCACTCGTACCTCAAGGCTTCGACCGGATCGAGCCGGGCTGCCCGCCAGGCCGGAAACACCGTGGCCAGGAAAGACAGGGTGAGCGCCATGATGACGACATAGGTGGTCTCGCGCGGGTCCATCTTCGCAGGCAACTGGCTGAGGAAATAGAGCTCGGGATTGAACAGGATCCTGCCGGTCATCCAGGAGAAGAACTGGCGGATCGATTCGATGTTGAGGCAGATGACGACGCCGAGCAGCACGCCGGCGATAGTGCCGGTGACCCCGATCGCAGCCCCCGTCATCAGGAAAATGCGCAGGATCGCGCCGCGCGACGCGCCCATGGTGCGCAGGATCGCGATGTCGTGGCCCTTGTCCTTCACCAGCATGATGAGGCCGGAGATGATGTTGAGCGCCGCCACCAGCACGATCAGCGTGAGAATCATGAACATGACGTTGCGCTCGACCTGCAGCGCCGAGAAGAAGGTCTCGTTGCGCTGGCGCCAGTCGACGAGGTCGACCGGCCGCTGCGCCGCCTGCTCGACCAACGGCTTCAGCGCATCCACATTGTCCGGATTGTCGACATAGATCTCGATGGTCTGCGCCCGTCCGTCCATGTTGAAATAGAGCTGGGCTTCCGAAAACGGCATGTAGACGATCGAGCTGTCATATTCCGACATGCCGACCTCGAAGATCGCCGCCACCTTGTAGCCCTTCATGCGCGGCGTGGTGCCAAGCGGGGTAACGTCGCCTTCGGGTGAGATCAGCGTGATGGTGTCGCCGAGCACCAGCCCGAGATTCTCGGCCATGCGCTTGCCGATCGCCACGCCATCGCCGGTGTCGAAACCGTCGAGCGTGCCCTGCTTGATGTTGCTGGACACAATCGAGATCTTGTTGAGATCCTCGGCGCGAATGCCGCGCACCAGCGCGCCGGTGCCGCCGCCGACATTGCCTTGCGCCAGCACCTGCCCGTCGATCAGCGGGATAGCGTATTTGACGCCGGCAACGCCGTTGATGCGGCTCGCCACCTGCGCATAGTCCTCCAGCGGCGAATCGAGCGGCTGCACGATCAGATGGCCGTTGACGCCGAGGATGCGGGTGAGCAGCTCGGCGCGAAAACCGTTCATCACTGCCATGACGACGATCAGCGTGGCGACGCCCAGCATGATGCCGAGGAACGAGATCGAGGCGATGACCGAGATCACCGTCTCCTTGCGCCGCGAACGCAGGTAGCGCCACGCCACCATGCGCTCGAAGCCTGAAAAGGCGCCTGCCGGCGATCGAGCTGCAGCCGCCTCGCCCATCACGCGATACCCAAGCGTTTCTGGGCCTCCGCGATCGGCAGCGTCTCGCGCTCGCCGCTCCGGCGGTTCTTGATCTCGACCTCGCCGCTAGCCACCCCGCGCGGTCCGACGATCACCTGCCAGGGCAGGCCGATCAGGTCGGCGGTTGCGAACTTGCCGCCCGGCCGCTGGTCGGTGTCGTCATAAAGCACGTCCTTGCCGGCCGAGGTCAGCGCTGCGTAGAGCTCGTCGCAGACGCGGTCGCATTCGGCGTCGCCGACCTTCATGTTGATCAGACCGATATCGAACGGCGCGACCGCTTCCGGCCAAATGATGCCGTTCTCGTCATGGCTCGCCTCAATGATCGCCGCGACCAGCCGCGACGGGCCGATGCCGTAGGAGCCGCCCGAAGCATAATGGTCCTTGCCGTCGGGACCGGTGACCTTCGCGTTCATCGGCTTCGAATACTTCTCGCCGAAATGGAAGATATGGCCGACCTCGATGCCGCGCGCCGAGAGCCTCTCGCCTTCGGGCACCTTCTCCCATGCCGCTTCGTCATGCATCTCGTCGGTGGCGGCGTAAGGAGTCGTCCATTTCGTCACGATGCCGCCGATCTCGGCATCGTTGGAAAAGTTCGTGTCCGCGCCGGGCACGTCGAGCGAGAGATAGGCGCGGTCGCAAAACACCTGGCTCTCGCCGGTCTCGGCCAGGATGATGAACTCGTGGCTGAGGTCGCCGCCGATCGGGCCGGTATCGGCGCGCATCGGAATGGCCTGCAGGCCCATGCGCGTGAACGTCCTCAAGTATGAGACGAACATGCGGTTATAGGCGGCTCTCGCGCCTTCAAAATCGAGATCGAAGGAGTAAGCGTCCTTCATCAGGAACTCGCGCGAGCGCATCACGCCGAAGCGGGGCCGCACCTCGTCGCGGAACTTCCACTGGATGTGATAGAGGTTGAGCGGCAGGTCCTTGTAGGACTTGACGTAGGCGCGGAAGATCTCGGTGACCATTTCCTCATTGGTCGGACCATAGAGCATGTCGCGGTCCTGCCGGTCCTTGATGCGCAGCATCTCCTTGCCGTAGTCATTGTAACGACCGCTCTCGCGCCACAGATCCGCCGACTGGATCGTCGGCATCAGGATTTCCAGCGCGCCGGCTCGGTTCTGCTCCTCGCGGATGATCTGGCAGACCTTGTCCAGCACGCGCTTGCCGAGCGGCAGCCAGGAGAAGCTGCCCTGCCCCTGCTGGCGGATCATGCCGGCGCGCAGCATCAGCCGATGCGAGACGATTTCGGCCTCACGGGGGTTTTCTTTGAGAATGGGCAGGAAGTAGCGCGACAAACGCATGGAGTGGTCCGTGAATGAAAAAATGGCGGCGCGGGGAATCGGCGCAACCGAGGCTGCTTGCCCGGGCTTCATAGCCATTTCATGACCGAATGGAAACCCGAGCGCTCCAAAGTGTTGCGGCGTTCTGCGCATGATCAAAAGGGCCCGTTTTGGCCACCAAAGTGCCGCATCTGGCCTTTTGATCGATTCACAAGCAAGCCCTGCCCCACTATTGTGCAGTGCAGCACGATATTGCCTATTTGGGGGCAAAATTCTTCGTGACATTTTCACCTGCCTTGGTCTAGTGTGCGCCGATAACCGAGAGGGCGGAGAAAAATCTGCTCTCCTACGCGGTCAAAGTCTTGGGAGGATGCGATCTAGGCGCGGTTACTCGCTGCCGCCGGACACCGGAAACAGATCGGACGCGTTTAAATTGCAAGGCCTCGTGCCTTGCATTTTTTTTGTGCAATCATCTGCTTAGCACCACGACCTGCCAAACAGCATTATGCTGCGTCAGCCCTTGAAATCGGAAGCCGGCTTCCGATTTCAACCAGCACGGGCGCGGGCTGATCAATACTTGCGGAAACTGGGCAGAGCGCTAACGGCCGGCAGTATGAGTAAAGTCCGGCACGATGTGCGGAATGTCGTCGAAACCGAAGCCGAGCCCCCTTGTCAGGCCGTAGAAAATGCCGATCACGATCGCGGTGACGATCGTCGTGCGGATCGCCGCGCGCAGCATATGCGGTCCCTTCGGCGCGCTCGAGACCGTGCCGAGCGTCACGTCCTTGTCCTCATCCTGGGTGCGCAGGCTGAAGGGCAGCACCGCAAACAGCACCAGCCACCAGGTGACGAAGAACAGTGCGACGAAGGAAACCCAGTTCATGCCTGCTCCAATTCGACCAGCGTGCCGAAGAAATCCTTGGGATGCAGGAACAGCACCGGCTTGCCATGCGCGCCGATCTTCGGATTGCCGTCGCCGAGCACACGCGCGCCGCTTGCTTTGAGCTGGTCGCGCGTGGCGAGGATATCGTCGACCTCGTAGCAGACATGATGCATGCCGCCCGACGGGTTCTTCGCGAGGAAGGCTGCGATCGGTGAAGCGTCGCCCAGTGGCTCCAGCAGCTCGATCTTGGCGTTGCCGACATCGACGAACACAACCGTGACGCCATGTTCCGGCAGCGCCTGCGGCTCGCTCAGCTGAGCGCCCAGCGTATCGCGATACGCAGCTGTCGCCGCAGCCAGGTTCGGCACGGCAAGCGCGACATGATTTAGGCGTCCGAGCATAAGCGCTCCGAAAGTTAGGGGAGTAGGGGGGTTGGGAAAGACTCCGAGCTATTTGCTCTTCCCTACTCCCTTATTCCCGTACTCCCCTACTCCCTTATCTAGTAACAAACACCGTCACCAGCGGCTTCTTGCCCCAGGCTTCGTTGGCGGCGCCGCGGACGGCGCGGCGCACGGCCTCCTGCACAAGGTCGAGGTCTTTTCTGCGCTGGCGGGGGATCGAGTCCACCGCGCCGATTGCCGCATCGAGCATCAGGTCCTCTAGCGTCTCGCCGCTGGCATCGGCCTCGGCGACGCCGATCGCCACCAGATCGGGATCGCCGGCTAGCTCGTATTTCTCGTCGAGCACGACGTTGACCGCAACATGTCCGGCATAGGACAGCTTGCGCCGGTCGCGTATGCCCATCGACTGATCGGTGCCGATCAAGTATCCATCCTTGTAGAGGCGGCCGAACGGCACCTGGTCGATGATCGTGGCCGGACCGGGCCAGAGCCTCAACATATCGCCGTCGCGCACCTGCGCCACCTGGCCGATGCCCGACATCGACATCAGCGAGCCCTGCGCCACCAGATGCGCCGCCTCGCCGTGCACCGGCACGCCGATCTGCGGCCGCACCCATTCATACATCTTGCGCAACTCGCTGCGGCGCGGATGGCCGGAGACATGCACCAGCGCGTCGCCGTCCTCGATGATCTTCATGCCGAGGTCGATCAGCCGGTTCTTGATTTCCAGGATCGCCTTCTCGTTGCCGGGAATGGTGCGCGACGAAAACACCACCGTGTCGCCGGCCGTCAGCGCCACCGACTTCATCTCGTCGCGCGAAAGCTTCGCAAGTGCGGCCAGCGGCTCGCCCTGGCTGCCGGTGCAGATGACCACCAGATTCTCGCGCGGGATATAGCCGTAATCCTCCTCGGCAATGAATTCCGGCAGGCCGTCCATGTAGCCGAGTTCGGTCGCGACATCGATCACGCGCTTCAGCGAGCGGCCGAGCACAAGGCACTGCCGGCCTGCATCCCGCGCAGCCTTGGCGATCGAAACGATGCGCCCGACATTGGAGGAAAAGGTGGTGACCGCGACGCGGCCCTTGGCGTTTTCGATGACGCCTTTCAGGCCCTCGCCGACCGCCACTTCCGACGGCGACTCCCCTTCCCTCAGCGCATTGGTGGAATCGCAGATCAGCGCCAGCACGCCCTTGTCGCCGTAAGCGCGGAAGCGCGCCTCGTCCGTCTTGGGGCCGATCGTCGGCGCCGGATCGATCTTCCAGTCGCCGGTGTGGATTACCGTGCCGGCGGGCGTGGAGATCGCCAGCGACATCGGCTCGGGAATGGAATGCGCAACCGGGATGGCTTCGATCTCGAACGGCCCGACAGTGAACGTCTCGCCGGCCCTGTAGATCATTGCCGGGATTTTTGGCGCGTTCTGCTCGCCCTGCCGTTTGGCCTCCAGAAGGCCGGCGGTGAACGGCGTCATCCAGACCGGCACTTTGAGCTTCGGCCAGATATCGAGCAGCGCGCCGTAATGGTCCTCATGCGCATGCGTTATGACCACGCCGCGCAAGCCGTCGAGGTTCTCCTCGATGAAGCGTGTGTCGGGCAGGATCAGATCGACGCCCGGATGCGCGCTGTCCGGAAATGTGACTCCGACATCGACTACGATCCATTCGCGCGCGTCCGCGGGCCCGTATCCATAGAGGGCGAAGTTCATGCCGATCTCGCCGACGCCGCCGAGCGGCGCGAAGACGAGTTCGGCGTTCTCAGTATTCGCCATAAATCCTTTCCTTCCTGGCCAGTCAGGCCAAGCCAATCAAATCAAGTCGTCAAAGACGGGCCGACGCGACCGCGCCGAAATGCACGTCGCCGGCCGCGATCGTCAAAACAGTTCCGTCATCGTCGCGGATCACGAAACGGCAGTCCTCGTCAATGGTTTCGAAGACGCCGCGCACCACATTGCCGTCAATTCTGACAGCAACCTCGCCGCCGAGCCCCGCGGCGCGAGCCAACCAGCGTTTCCTAATCGCGCTAAGTCCCCGCCCGTCATCCCACAATCTGAAATTCTCGCTCCAGGCATCCGAGAGCGCCAGGAACAGCATCTCGGCATCGCAATTGGCGCCAAGTGCCTGCAGCGACGTCGCCGGATAAGGCAGATCCTCGGGGTATGCCACGACGTTGACGCCGATGCCGACGGCAACCGCGAAACGGCCGCCTTCGAGCAGGGTCGATTCCAGCAGGATGCCGGCAAGTTTGGCGCCGGTGGCGAGCACATCGTTCGGCCATTTCAGCTCGAAGCGGTTGCGTCCTTCGCTGGCTCCGTCCAGGCCAACGGCGATCCGCCCTTGCGGGACGACGGCATCGAGCGCGTCGGCCAATGCAAGCCCAGCGACGAAGCCAAGCGTCGCGGCGAGCCGCAACTCGCCATTCGGAACCAGAAGCAGCGTCGCCGCCAGATTGCCTTCAGGCGTCGCCCAGGCGCGGCCGCGCCGACCGCGTCCGCTTTCCTGCCTCTTCGAGACGACCCAGAGTTTTCCCGGATCGCCCGCGCGTGCATGCTCAAGCGCCAGCGCGTTGGTCGAGCCGACGCTGTCATGGGCCTCGAGCCGGAACCCCTCCGACGCCGCGGTTGGAGCCAGCCGAAATGCCATCCCGTCAGAAGAAGGTCTTGGCGGCGGCTTCGGCATAGCTGCCGATCGGCCCGCCGATCAGCACATAGAACAGCACGAAGGCGCCGCTGACGCCGAGCACGAGGCGCAATTCGCTGGCCATCGGCACAAAGCCGCCGACAGGCTCGTCGAACCACATGATCTTGATGATGCGCAGGTAATAGTAGGCACCCACCACCGAAGCCAGCACGCCGATGATCGCCAGGGCATAGAGATGCGCGTTGATGGCGGCGAGGAACACGTACCATTTCCCCCAGAAGCCGGCGAGCGGCGGAATGCCGGCCAGCGAGAACATCAGGATGGTGAGGATGGTGGCCATGATGGGATTGGTCGAGGCGAGGCCCGCCAGATCGCCGATCTGCTCGACATTGCCCTCCTTGCGCCGCATGGCGAGGATGAAGGCGAAGGTGCCGAGCGTCATCACCAGATAGATCAGCATGTAGATCGCCACGCCGCGCACGCCGGCCTGGCTGTTCGCGGCAAGGCCGACCAGCGCGTAGCCCATATGGCCGATCGAGGAATAGGCCATCAGCCGCTTGATGTTGGTCTGGCCGATCGCGGCGAAGGCGCCGAGCGCCATCGAGGCGATCGAGATGAAGACGACGATCTGCTGCCAGTCGGCGGCGATCGGCTTGAAGGCGCCCATGGTGACGCGCACGATCAGCGCCATCGCCGCCATCTTCGGGGCGGCGGCCAGGAAGGCGGTGATCGGCGTCGGTGCGCCCTCATAGACGTCCGGCGTCCACATGTGGAACGGCACCGCCGAGATCTTGAAGGCGAGGCCGGCGAGCACGAAGACAAGGCCGAAGACAAGGCCGAGCTGGCGTTCGCCGCTGCCCAGCGCCGTCGCGATCTCGTGAAAGCCGGTGTTGCCGGTATAGCCGTAGACCAGCGAGATGCCGTAGAGCAGCATGCCCGACGACAGCGCGCCGAGAACGAAATATTTGAGGCCGGCCTCGGTCGAGCGGACATTGTCACGGTTGATCGCCGCCAGCACATAGATCGCCAGCGACTGCAGCTCGAGCCCGAGATAAAGGCCGATCATGCCGTTGGCGGAGATCATCAGCATCATGCCGAGCGTGCACAGCACGATCAGCACCGGATATTCGAACTTGTCGAAATGCTCCTGCCTGGCAAACCGCATCGACATGACGAGCGTGACCGCAGAGCCGATCAGCGCCAGCATTTTCATGAAGCGGCCGAAGGAGTCCTGGACGAAAGCGCTGCCATAGGCAGACCCCTCGCCGTCGGAGAAAGCCAGCCACAGGCCGGCGATCACAAGCACCGCGACCGCGAGCCCGGTCACCGTCATCGTGTTGTTGGAGCGCGAATAGGCGCCCACCATCAGAAGCGCCAGTGCGCCGATGGCGAGGATCAGTTCCGGCGTTGAGAGCGAAAGGCTGGAGAGAAGGTCCGGCGTCATGGTATTTCCCCGGTCAGTTCGCCGCCGCGGTCTGCGCGGAATTGATGGATGCGGTGACGTTGGTGACGAGCGCCTTGACCGACTGCGTGGTGGCATCGAAGACAGGCGCCGGATAGACGCCGAAGAAGATCACCAGCACCACCAGCGGGTAGATGATCGCCTTCTCGCGCGTCGACAGATCGAGCAGGTTCTTCAGGCTCTCCTTGGTCAGCGCCCCGAAGATCACGCGGCGGTAGAGCCAGAGCGCATAGGCTGCCGACAGGATGACGCCGGTAGCGGCGAAGAACGCCACCCAGGTGTTGACCCGAAACACGCCGAGCATGGTCAGGAACTCGCCGACGAAGCCGCTGGTGCCCGGCAGGCCGACATTGGCCATGGTGAAGATCATGAACGCGGTCGCATATTTCGGCATGTTGTTGACCAGCCCGCCATAGGCGTCGATCTCGCGCGTATGCATGCGGTCGTAGATGACGCCGACGCACAGGAACAGCGCGCCGGAGACGAGGCCGTGGCTGAGCATCTGGAACATCGCGCCCTGCACGCCCTCCTGGTTCATCGCGAAGATGCCCATGGTGACGAAACCCATATGGGCGACCGACGAATAGGCGATGAGCTTCTTCATGTCCTCCTGCATCAGCGCCACCAGCGAGGTGTAGATGATGGCGACGACCGAGAGCGTGAAGATCAGCGGCGCGAACATCTCCGACGCCAGCGGGAACATCGGCAGCGAGAAGCGCAGGAAGCCGTATCCGCCCATCTTCAACAGGATGCCGGCCAGGATGACCGAACCCGCCGTCGGCGCCTCGACATGCGCGTCGGGCAGCCAGGTGTGCACCGGCCACATCGGCATCTTCACCGCGAAGGAGGCAAAGAAGGCGAGCCACAGCCAGGTCTGCATGTTGGCCGGGAAGCTATGCGTCAGCAGCGTGGTGATGTCGGTCGTGCCGGACTGGAAGAACATCGCCATGATGGCGAGCAGCATCAGCACCGAGCCGGCAAGCGTATAAAGGAAGAACTTGAACGAGGCATAGACGCGCCGCTTGCCGCCCCAGACACCGATTATGATGAACATCGGGATCAGGCCGCCCTCGAAGAAAACGTAGAAGAGCACGATGTCGAGCGCGCAGAACACGCCGATCATCAGCGTCTCGAGGATCAGGAAGGCGATCATGTAGGCCTTGACGCGCTTCTCGATCGCATCCCACGAGGCCAGGATGCAGAGCGGCATCAGGAAGGTGGTCAGGATGACGAACAGCATCGAGATGCCGTCGACGCCCATATGATAGGAGATGCCCGAATCCAGCCAGGCGTGCTTCTCGACGAACTGGAAGCCGGCCTGCGAATTGTCGAAACCCTTCCAGATGAACAGCGACACCACGAAGGTGAACGCCGTCGTGATGAAGGCGATCGAGCGGATGTTGCGGCGCGCGTTTTCGCTGTCGTCGCTGATCGGCAGAATGAGCAGAACACCAACCAGCGGCAGGAAGGTGACCAGCGAGAGGATTGGCCAGTCGGTCATCAGAGCATCATCCAGGTGACGAGAGCGGCCACGCCGATCAGCATGGCGAAGGCATAGTGGTAGAGGTAGCCGGTCTGCAATTTGACGACGCGGTTGGTGACGTCGACGACGCGCGCCGAGATGCCGTCGGGGCCGAGCCCATCGATGATGGCGCCGTCACCCGTCTTCCATAGGAACCGGCCGAGGCGCTTCGCCGGCCGCACGAAAAGGAAGTCGTAGAGCTCGTCGAAATACCATTTGTTGAGCAGGAAGCCGTAGAGCAGGCGATGGTTGGCGGCGACGCTCCGGGGCAGTTCCGGCGAGCGGATGTAGAACTTCCACGCGACCGCAAAGCCGATGACCATGGCGATGAACGGAGCCAGTTCCACCCACAACGGCAATTCGTGGATCTCGTGCAGGATGTGGTTGTCCGGCAGCGTGAACAGCGAGGCCTTCCAGAACTCGGCATAGCCCTCGCCGATGAAGGCGCCGTGGAAGATGACACCGGCAAACAGCGCGCCGGCAGCCAGCACGTAGAGCGGCACCAGCATCACCGGCGGCGATTCATGCACGTGATGCATGACCTCGTGGCTGGCGCGCGGCTCGCCGTGGAAGGTCATGAAGATCAGTCGCCAGGAATAGAAGCTTGTGAAGGCGGCGGCGATCACGAGCAGCACGAAGGCAAAGCCCGCGACCGCGTTGTGGCTGGCAAAGGACGCTTCGATGATGGCGTCCTTGGAGAAGAAGCCGGCGGTGCCGATCACCGTCGCCGGGATCCCGACGCCGGTCAGCGCCAGGGTGCCGATCACCATCATCCAGTAGGTCTTGGGGATGAGCGTCCTCAACCCGCCCATCAGGCGCATGTCCTGCTCGTCGGAGACGGCGTGGATGACCGAGCCCGAGCCGAGGAAGAGCAGCGCCTTGAAGAAGGCATGCGTGAACAGATGGAAGATCGCCGCGCCATAGGCGCCGACGCCGAGCGCCACGAACATGTAGCCGAGCTGCGAGCAGGTCGAATAGGCGATGACGCGCTTGATGTCGTTCTGGACAAGGCCGACAGTGGCCGCGAAGAAGGCGGTGAAGGCGCCGATGAAGGTGACGACGGTCAGCGCCGAATGCGACAGCTCGAACAGCGGCGAGAGCCTCGCCAGCATGAACACGCCGGCCGTCACCATCGTCGCGGCATGGATCAGCGCCGAGACGGGCGTCGGGCCTTCCATGGCGTCGGGCAGCCAGGTGTGCAGCGGCACCTGCGCCGACTTGCCCATGGCGCCCATGAACAGCAGCAGGCAGACCACCGTCAGCGCCGTGTGCTTGTCGAGCGCATGGCCTAAGAAGGTGAGCACCGCGGCTCCCTCCGGCGCGCCTTCGGCCGGAAGGAAGGAGGCTGCGTTGGCGAAGACTGTGCCGAGATTGACCGAGCCGAACAGCACGAAGACGCCGAAGATGCCGAGCGCGAAGCCGAAGTCGCCGACGCGGTTGACGACGAAGGCCTTGATCGCCGCGGCGTTGGCGGAGGGCTTCTTGTACCAGAAGCCGATCAGCAGATAGGAGGCGAGGCCGACGCCTTCCCAGCCGAAGAACATCTGCACCAGATTGTCAGCCGTCACCAGCATCAGCATCGCGAAGGTGAACAGCGACAGATAGGCGAAGAAGCGCGGCCGGTTCGGATCGTGGTGCATGTAGCCGATCGAATAGATATGGACCAGCGCCGACACGGTGTTGACGACGACCAGCATCACCACCGTCAGTGTGTCGATCCTGAGCGCCCAGGCGACGTCGAGCCCGCCCGCCTGGATCCAGCGCAGCACCGGCACGGTGAACACTTCGCCATGGCCGAAGCCGACGGTGAAGAAGGCGATCCACGACAGCACCGCCGCGATCACCAGGAAGCCGGAAGTGATGTATTCGGATGCCTTGGCGCCGAGCGAATTGCCGAACAGGCCGACAATCAGGAAGCCGAGCAGCGGAAGGAAGACGATGGCCTGGTACATGGTTGTTCCCGTCAACCCTTCATCTGGTTCACGTCTTCGACCGCTATCGAGCCGCGGTTGCGGAAGAAGACGACAAGAATGGCAAGTCCGATCGCGGCCTCCGCCGCGGCGACCGTCAGCACGAACAGGGCGAATACCTGCCCTACGAGGTCATGCAGCGCCGCCGAGAAGGCGACGAAGTTGATGTTGACCGCGAGCAGGATCAGCTCGATCGACATCAGGATGACGATGATGTTGCGGCGGTTCAAAAAGATGCCGAACACGCCGAGCGTGAACAGGATCGCCGATACGGTCAGATAATGCGCGATGCCGACGACCATCTCAGATACCCTCGCCCGACTTGACCTTGCGGATTTCCATGCCCGTTGCCGGCGTGCGGCCGACCTGGGCGGCGATCGACTGCCGCTTGACGCCTTCCTTGTGGCGCAGCGTCAGCACGATGGCACCGATCATGGCGACCAGAAGCACGAGGCCGGCGATCTGGAAATAATAGAGATAGTCCGTGTAGAGGATGTCGCCGAGCGCCGCCGTGTTGGAGCGCGCGGCGAGGTCCGGCGTTGCCTTCGCCACCGTCGAGGCAAGCTGCGGCGCGAAGCTGTAGCCGCCGAGCACGACGATCAGCTCCGCCGCCAGGATCAGTCCGACCAGCGCGCCGATCGGCGCATATTGCAGCGCGCCCTGCTTCATCTCCGCGAAGTCGACGTCGAGCATCATGACGACGAACAGGAACAGCACCATCACAGCGCCGACATAGACGACGAGCAGGATCATCGCCAGGAACTCGGCGCCGGTCAGCATGAACAGGCCAGCGGCATTGAAGAAGGTGAGGATCAGGAACAGCACCGAATGCACGGGGTTGCGCGACGAAATGACCATGAAGGCCGACGCCACGGCGATAAAGGCGAAGAGGTAGAAAAAGACCGCCTCTAGTCCACTCAGCATGGGGTTCCCTCGGGTTCCTGTCCGAACACTGGCTCAGCGCCCCTGCTCGATGTCGCCGCCGCCTCCGGCTGGCAAAGTTGCGTGTTCCTATCGCATGTTCCGATCGGGTTGAAAGACCCGATCGAAAGAAACATGCGACACTCTTTTCATTCCGGAGGATGATCTGGTCCGAAAGTCTGCAACTTTTCGGGGACCATCCTTTGGACGAGGCCCTCGCCCCGTCCATGCCTCAAATGTCAGCGATAGGGCGCGTCCAACGCGATGTTGCGCGCCAGCTCACGCTCCCAGCGATCGCCGTTCGCGAGCAGCTTTTCCTTGTTGTAGTAAAGCTCCTCGCGCGTCTCGGTCGCGAATTCGAAATTCGGCCCCTCGACGATGGCGTCGACCGGGCAGGCTTCCTGGCAGAAGCCGCAATAGATGCACTTCACCATGTCGATATCGTAGCGTACGGTGCGCCGCGTACCGTCGTTGCGGCGCGGGCCGGCTTCGATGGTGATCGCCTGTGCCGGACAGATCGCCTCGCAAAGCTTGCAGGCGATGCAGCGCTCCTCCCCATTGGGGTAGCGGCGCAGCGCGTGCTCGCCGCGGAAGCGCGGGCTGGTCGGTCCCTTCTCGTGCGGATAGTTGATCGTCTCCTTCGGCGCAACGAACTGGCGCATCGACAGGAAGAAGGCGCTGACGAAATCCTTCAGCAACAGGGCCTTTGCGGCTTGGGCAAGAGCGGACATCACGCAAACCCCGTGATCTTGAGGAAGGCCGCGGTGGCGACGACCATGAACAGCGAGATCGGCAGGAAGACCTTCCAGCCTAGCCGCATCAGCTGATCATAGCGGTAGCGCGGCACAAACGCCTTCACCATCGAGAACATGAAGAACACCAGGCAGACCTTGAGCACGAACCAGATCAGGCCCGGCACCCAGGTGAAGGGCGCGAAGTCGAACGGTGGCAGCCAGCCGCCGAGGAACAGGATGGTGGCCAGCGCGCACATCAGGACGACGGCGACGTACTCGCCCAGGAAGAAGAGCAGGAACGGCGTCGACGAATATTCGACCATGTGTCCGGCGACGAGTTCCGATTCCGCTTCCACCAGATCGAAGGGCGGACGGTTCGTCTCGGCCAGCGCCGAGATGAAGAACACGATGAACATCGGGAACAGCGACAGCCAGTGCCAGTCGAGGAAGGTGTTGGGCAGGCCGAGCTTGGTGCCGAGGCCATCCTGCTGCGAGAGCACGATGTCGGAGAGGTTGAGCGAGCCGACGCAAAGCAGCACGGTGACGATGACGAAGCCGATCGACACCTCGTAGGACACCATCTGCGCGGCTGAGCGCAGCGCGCCGAGGAACGGATATTTCGAGTTCGACGCCCAGCCGCCCATGATCACGCCGTAGACCTCGAGCGAGGAGATGGCGAAAACATAAAGGATGCCGACATTGATGTTAGCGATAGCCCAGCCTTGATTGACCGGAATGACCGCCCAGGCCGAGATCGCGAGCACGGCTGAGACCAGTGGCGCCAGCAGGAAGACGCCCTTGTTGGCGCCCGACGGGATCACCGGCTCCTTGAAGACGAATTTCAAAAGGTCGGCGAAGGCCTGCAGCGTGCCCCAGGGACCGACCACGTTCGGGCCGCGGCGCAGCTGCACCGCAGCCCAGATCTTGCGGTCGGCATAAAGCACGTAAGCCACAAAGATCAAAAGAACGACGATCAGCACGACCGACTTCAACAGGATCAGCAGCGCCGGCAGCACGTAGAAGGAAAAGAAGGTGTCCATGCTTATTCCGCCGCCTGCTTGAAGCCGCTCTTGGCCAGCGCCGAGCACTCAGCCATCACGGCCGAGGCCCGCGCGATCGGGTTGGTGAGATAGAAGTCCTTCACCGGCGAGGTGAAGGTGCCCTTGTTCAAGCGTCCGCCGAGCTTCGCCGCCCTGGCAACGCCGTCGGCGCTGCCCGCCGCGACATGATCGACGCGGGCAAGATGCGGGTATTCGCGATAGAGCTTCGCGCGCAGCTGCGCGAGCGAATCGAACGGCAGCTTCTTGCCGAGCACATCCGACAGCGCCCGCAGGATCGCCCAGTCCTCGCGCGCTTCGCCCGGGGCGAAACCGGCGCGGTTGGTCTGCTGCACGCGGCCTTCCGTGTTCACATAGGTGCCGGACTTTTCGGTGTAGGCGGCAGCCGGCAGGATGACATTGGCGCGGTGCGCGCCCACATCGCCATGCGTGCCGATATAGACGACGAAGGCGCCGCCGGTCTTGGCCATGTCGATCTCGTCGGCGCCAAGCAGGAACAGGAGATCCGTCGCGCCCAGCATGCCGGCGACATTCTTGCCGCCCTCGCCCGGCACGAAGCCGACGTCGAGCCCGCCGACTCTGGCCGCCGCGTTGTGCAGCACCGCGAAGCCGTTCCACTCGGCCGTGACGGCATTGATGGCCATCGCCAGCCTTGCCGCCTGGCCGAGCACTGCCGCGCCGTCCGAGCGCGCCAGGGCGCCCTGGCCGACGATAATCAGCGGATGCGCTGCATTCTTCAGCACCTCGAAGAACCTGCCGTTGCCGTCGGCCAAGTCCTTCAAGGATTCTGGGCCGGCGCCGATGAGCTCGTAGTCATAGCGCGTGTCGCCGATCTCGCCGATGACGCCGATCGGCAGGTTGCCGACGCGCCAGCGCTTGCGGATGCGGGCGTTGAGCACCGAGGCCTCGAAGCGCGGATTGGCGCCGACGATCAGCACCGCGTCGGCCTGCTCGATGCCTTCGATGGTCGGATTGAAGATGTAGCTCGCGCGGCCGAGCGACGGATCGAGCGCAGCGCCGTCCTGGCGGCAGTCGATGTTCTTGGAGCCGAGCGCTGCCATCAAAAGCTTGAGCGCATAGATTTCCTCGACCGCGGCGAGGTCGCCGGCGATGGCGCCGATGCGCTCGGGCGCGGTCTTCGACACCTCGTTCTTGATCGCCGTGAAGGCTTCCGCCCAGCTTGCCGGAGCAAGCTTGCCGTTCTTGCGAACGTAGGGACGATCGAGGCGCTGGGTGCGCAGGCCATCCCAGATGAAGCGCGTCTTGTCCGAGATCCACTCCTCGTTCACGGCCTCGTTGACGCGCGGCAGGATGCGCATCACCTCGCGGCCGCGGCTATCGACGCGGATCGCCGAGCCGACGGCGTCCATGACGTCGATCGACTCCGTCTTGGTCAGCTCCCACGGCCGCGCCTGGAAGGCGAACGGCTTGGAGGTCAGCGCGCCGACCGGGCAAAGGTCGATGACGTTGCCCTGGAGCTCCGAGGTCATCGCCTGTTCGAGATAGGTGGTGATCTCGGCATCCTCGCCGCGGCCGATCAGGCCGAGTTCGGAGATGCCGGCGACCTCGGTGGTGAAGCGGACGCAGCGCGTGCAGTGGATGCAGCGGTTCATCACCGTCTTGACCAGCGGACCGATATACTTGTCTTCGACCGCCCGCTTGTTCTCATGGTAGCGCGAGGAGTCGACGCCGAAGGCCATCGCCTGGTCCTGCAGGTCGCACTCGCCGCCCTGGTCGCAGATCGGGCAATCCAGCGGATGGTTGATCAGCAGGAACTCCATCACGCCTTCGCGGGCCTTCTTGACCATCGGCGTGTTGGTGAAGATTTCCGGCGCTTCGCCATTCGGGCCGGGGCGCAGGTCGCGCACGCCCATGGCGCAGGAGGCCTGCGGCTTGGGCGGGCCACCCTTCACCTCGATCAGGCACATGCGGCAATTGCCGGCGATGGACAACCGCTCATGGAAGCAGAAGCGCGGCACTTCCGCGCCGGCGTCCTCGGCCGCCTGCAGCAGCGTGTAATGGTCGGGTACCGTGATCTCTTTCCCGTCGACCTTGAGCTTTGCCATTCGCCTCAAACCCTCGCGGATTTCCCGCAATCTTTCGTTCCGGGGCGCGACTGCGCCCGGCATTTCATCTCATTATTTGGCGGCCAGCGCCGCCGCTTGGCCAGTCCAGTCGTCGCGGCCGACGCGGCCGGCGAGCGACAGGTAATCCTCGACCCAGGCGATCTCTTCCAAGGTCCAGGCAGCGATCTGGTCGTAGGACCAGATGCCAAGACCATTCAGCACCTTCTCCAGCTTCGGCCCGATGCCCGATATCGCCTTCAGGTCGGACGGCTTTGCCGGCTTGTCGATCGCCTTGGGCTGCCTGAAATCTTCCGGCATCAGACCGGTCGCGGCCGTTCCGGCTACCGTGTCGCCTCTCGCGTCGAGCGCCTTCTCAGCGCTGGCGTTCGCCGCGATGTCGGTCACATCCCTGGCGAAGGTCTGCGCCTCGGCGATCAGCGTCTCGGTCGCTTTGCGCGCCTTGGACGAATTGTTGGCCGCCTCGGTCCGCGCCTCGAGATCGTCGAGGAATGGCTGGAGCATGCGCTGCGAGGCTTCGACGGCGCCGGAGAGCGCGCCCATCCAGACACCCAGGGCATGGTTGGCAAACCCGATGCCTACCGCCGATAGTGCAGCCACGCCCGCGACAGGATGCGCCATCAGGTTGACGGCGCTGGCCATCTCCCTCGGCATCATCTTGGTCAGGTCCGGGTTCATCTTCTCGAGTTCGTCCAAATAAGGCATCAGCGGGTAGGCTATCGAATACGGCGCCATAGACATCTCCTGGTCGTTTCTTCGTACGCCCCCGCCCCTGTTTTTCCGTCCCGGGCAATGCCCGTCTTGCAAATCTATTCCGCCGCCGCCATCACCGGCTCGACCCGGTGCGCGTTGCGCGAAAACTCGTCGATGCGGCGCTCCACCTCGCCACGGAAATGCC
This sequence comes from Mesorhizobium sp. WSM3862, assembly GCF_002294985.1. Classification (GTDB taxonomy): domain Bacteria; phylum Pseudomonadota; class Alphaproteobacteria; order Rhizobiales; family Rhizobiaceae; genus Mesorhizobium. The sequence continues at coordinate 828,193 of NZ_NSGE01000001.1, forward strand.
GCATCAGGCCCTGGATCGGCCAGGCCGCGGCATCGCCCAGCGCGCAGATCGTGTGACCTTCCACCTGCTTGGTGACATCGAGCAGCATGTCGATCTCGCGCTTCTGCGCTTCGCCGCGCACCAGCCGTTCCATCACCCGCCACATCCAGCCGGTGCCTTCGCGGCACGGCGTGCACTGGCCGCAGCTCTCATGCTTGTAGAAGTAGGAAAGCCTGGCGATCGCCTTCACGATATCGGTCGACTTGTCCATGACGATGACAGCCGCAGTGCCGAGGCCGGATTTGAGGTCGCGCAATGCATCGAAATCCATCGGCGCGTCGATGATCTGCTCGGCCGGCACCAGCGGCACCGAAGCACCGCCCGGGATGACCGCGAGCAGATTGTCCCAGCCGCCGCGAATGCCGCCGCAATGCGTCTCGATCAGTTCGCGGAACGGGATCGACATCGCCTCTTCGAAGGTGCACGGATTGTTGACGTGCCCGGACACGCAGAAGAGCTTGGTGCCGGCATTGTTCGGCCGGCCGAAGGACGAGAACCAGGCAGCACCCCGGCGCAGGATCGTCGGCGCCACCGCGATGGATTCGACGTTGTTGACCGTAGTCGGGCAGCCATAAAGGCCGACATTGGCCGGGAATGGCGGCTTCAGTCGCGGCTGGCCCTTCTTGCCCTCGAGGCTTTCGAGCAGCGCCGTCTCCTCGCCGCAAATATAGGCGCCGGCGCCGTGGTGCATATAGACGTCGAAGTCGTAGCCGGAGGTGTTGTTCTTGCCAATGAGCTTGGCCGCATAAGCCTCGTCGATGGCGCGCTGCAGCGCCTCGCGCTCGCGGATGAACTCGCCGCGCACATAGATGTAAGCAGCGACCGCGCCCATGGCGAAACCGGCGACCAGCGCGCCCTCGACCAGCGTATGCGGATCGTTGCGCAGAATGTCACGGTCCTTGCAGGTGCCGGGCTCGGATTCGTCGGCATTGATGACGAGATAGCTCGGCCGGCCATCGCTCTGCTTGGGCATGAACGACCATTTCAGGCCGGTCGGGAAGCCGGCGCCGCCACGGCCGCGCAGGCCGCTTGCCTTCATTTCGTTGATGATCCAGTCGCGTCCCTTGGCGATCAGGCCGGGTGTATCGTCCCACATGCCGCGCGCCTGCGCTCCGGCCAGCGACTTGTCGAACAGGCCGTAGATGTTGGTGAAGATGCGGTCTTTGTCCTGAAGCATTGTTCGTCCCTCAGACCGGCTTCTTGCCGAAGACGCGGATGTACTCGGCGACGCCGCCCTTGGCCAGCGCCTTGGCCTGCTTCGCCCAGTCGTCGCGCTCGATACGGCCGCGGAAATTGAGATAGCCGTCGACCCATTCGCGCTCGGCCTTCCTCCACGCAGAGACCTGCGCGAAAGTATAAATGCCAAGCGAATGCAGGACGCCTTCGATCTTCGGACCGACACCGGAGATCAGCTTCAGATCGTCGACCGTTGCCGGACGCGCGATCCCGGCCGGGCGGTTCTTGTCCTCGAGCGAAGGCTTGGCCGTCTTAGTCGCAGGCTGCTTCGCTTCCGGCGACTTGAAGGCGGACGCCGGCTCGGCCTTGGCCTTCGGCCCGCTGCGCGGCTTCGAAACCGCCTCGACTTCCGGAGAAGCCTGGTTGGCATTGGCTGCGGAGTGGCGCGGCGCCCTGACGCTGGCCGCCTTCTCGGTGGCGGGCGAAACCTTGACCGGCGACGGTGTCCTTAGTGCCGGACTGGTTTCGGGCGCGTCGGTTTTCGGCTTGCCGGATTTCGATGGCCCGACAGGGGCCGAGGGCGGCGCGGCAGGCGCCTGCGAGACGACGGCGGCGGATGCAGCAGCGGGCGCTGCGGCAGCGGCTTGTCTGGCTGCCTTCGCGGCGGCCTTGGCTTCCTTGTCGCGGGTGGATTTCAGGATTGCCTTCTCGCTCTTCAGCGTCGTCAGGCCCGTGGCCGGCTCCGAACCGATGCGGCCGTTCTGCGGACCGGGCTTCACCTCGGCGCCTTTGCCGGCTTCATAGAGATCGATGATCTCGGCAAGGCGCTCCGGCGTCAGGTCTTCGAACGTGTCCTTGAAGATCATGACCATCGGCGCGTTGACGCAGGCGCCGAGGCATTCGACCTCCTCCCACGACAGCGTACCCTTGTCGTTGGTATGGAACTGGTCGTGATGGATCTTCGAGCGGCACACATCCATCAGCGCTTCCGAGCCGCGCAGCATGCAGGGCGTGGTGCCGCAGACCTGGATATGGGCGCGGGTGCCGACCGGATTGAGCTGGTATTGCGTGTAGAAGGTCGCCACCTCGAGGCCGCGGATGCGCGGCATGCCGAGCATATCCGAGATCGTCTCGATCGCCGCCTTCGTCACCCAGCCTTCCTGTTCCTGAGCGATCATGAGCAATGGGATGATGGCCGACTGCTCGCGTCCCTTCGGGTATTTGGCGATCCACTGCTGCGCCGCCGCGGCGTTCGCCTCGTTGAAGGCGAAGGAGGCTGGCTGGACGCTGGCATCTGCGAGACGGCGGACTGACATTTAGCGATCGACCTCACCAAACACGATGTCGAGGGAGCCAAGCACGGCGGTGACGTCGGCCAGCATGTGGCCGCGGCACAGGAAATCCATGGCCTGCAGATGCGCAAAACCCGGCGCGCGCAGCTTGCAGCGATAGGGCTTATTGGTGCCGTCGGAGACGAGATAGACGCCGAACTCGCCCTTCGGCGCCTCGACAGCCGCATAGACCTCGCCGGCCGGCACGCGGTAGCCCTCGGTATAGAGCTTGAAGTGATGGATGAGCGCTTCCATCGAGCGCTTCATCGCCGCGCGCTTCGGCGGCACCACCTTGCCGTCGAGGTTCGATACCGGGCCACCGCTTTCCTTGCCGAGCAGAAGTTCGACGCACTGGCGCATGATCTTCGCCGACTGGCGCATCTCTTCCATGCGCACGAGATAACGGTCGTAGCAGTCGCCGTTCTTGCCGATCGGGATGTCGAAATCCATCTCGGAATAGCATTCATAGGGCTGCGCCTTGCGCAGGTCCCAGGCGGCACCCGAGCCGCGCACCATCACGCCCGAAAAACCCCAGGCCCAGGCGTCGGCGAGCGACACCGTGCCGATGTCGACATTGCGCTGCTTGAAGATGCGGTTGCCGGTGAGCAAGGCGTCAAGGTCGTCGACCGACTTCAGGAACGGATCGATCCACTTGCCGATATCCTCGATCAGCTTCTGCGGCAGGTCCTGATGCACGCCGCCTGGCCGGAAGTAGGCCGCATGCATGCGCGAGCCGGAGGCGCGCTCATAAAACACCATCAGCTTCTCGCGCTCGACGAAGCCCCACAGCGGCGGCGTCAGCGCGCCGACGTCCATCGCCTGCGTCGTCACATTGAGGATGTGCGACATGATGCGGCCCATTTCGGAATAGAGCACGCGGATCAGCTGGCCGCGCTTCGGCACCTCGATGCCGAGCAGGCGCTCGGCCGCGAGCGCGAAGGCATGCTCCTGGTTCATCGGCGCGCAATAGTCGAGCCGGTCGAGATAGGGCACCGCCTGCAGATAGGTCTTGGCCTCGATCAGCTTCTCGGTACCGCGATGCAGCAGGCCGATATGCGGATCGACGCGATCGACCACCTCGCCGTCCAGCTCCAGCACGAGACGCAAAACCCCGTGCGCAGCAGGGTGTTGAGGCCCAAAGTTAATGTTAAAATTGCGGACGGAGGTTTCAGCCATTGTGGCGCCTCAATTTGGCTTCGCCTTTTCATCGCCCGGAAGGACGTAATCCGTTCCCTCCCACGGGCTCAAAAAGTCAAAGTTTCTAAATTCCTGCTTCAATTCCACCGGCTCATAGATGACTCGCTTGGCCTCGTCGTCGTAGCGAACCTCGACGAAGCCGGTCAGCGGGAAGTCCTTGCGCAGCGGATGCCCTTCAAAGCCGTAGTCGGTGAGGATGCGGCGCAGGTCCGGATGGCCGGAGAAGAGCACGCCGTAGAGATCATAGGTCTCGCGCTCGAACCAGTCGGCGCCGGGATAGACGCCGGTCAGCGACGGCACCAGCGTCTCCTCGTCGGCCTGGACCTTGAGGCGGATGCGGACGTTCTGCTTCGGCGACAACAGGTGGTAGACGACGTCGAAGCGCTTGGCACGCGACGGATAGTCGGCGCCGCAAATGTCGATGATCGAGACGAACTGGCAGCGCGGGTCGTCGCGCAGGAAGGTCGCGACCTCGGTCAGGTTGCCCGGCTCGACGCAAACCGTCAGTTCGCCATAAGCAAGCACCGTTTCGCCGATGCGGCCGGAGAGCTTCTCGCCGAGATAGGTGGAGAGTTCGTGCAACGCCAAGGCCATTGGTTCACCGTTCGATCGTGCCGGTGCGGCGGATCTTCTTCTGCAACAGGAGAATGCCGTAGAGCAGCGCTTCGGCGCTCGGCGGGCAGCCGGGGACATAGATGTCGACCGGCACGATGCGGTCGCAGCCGCGCACCACCGAATAGGAATAGTGATAATAGCCGCCGCCATTGGCGCACGAACCCATCGAGATGACGTAGCGCGGCTCCGGCATCTGGTCGTAGACCTTGCGCAGCGCCGGCGCCATCTTGTTGGTCAGTGTGCCCGCGACGATCATGATATCGGACTGGCGCGGAGACGCGCGCGGCGCGACGCCGAACCTCTCTGAGTCATAGCGCGGCATCGAGGTGTGGATCATCTCGACCGCGCAGCAGGCGAGACCGAAGGTCATGAACATCAGCGAGCCGCTGCGCGCCCAAGTGATCAGCGCCTCGGTCGAGGTGACAAGGAAGCCCTTGTCGGCCAGCTCATTATTGATCTCGAGGAAGAAGGGATCGTCCTCCCCCACCGGCCTGCCGGTGTTGGGATCGATGATGCCCTTGGGCTTCGGCGCGACGAGGGTGCCTGAACTGTCGTTCAATCCCATTCCAGCGCTCCTTTTTTCCATTCATAGGCAAAGCCGATGGTCAGCACCGCCAGGAACACCATCATCGACCAGAAGCCGAGCATGCCGAGCTTGGAGAAGGACACCGCCCACGGGAACAGGAAGGCGACCTCGAGATCGAAGATGATGAACAGGATAGACACCAAGTAGAAGCGGATGTCGAACTTCATGCGGGCGTCGTCGAACGAGTTGAACCCGCATTCATAGGCGGAAAGCTTTTCCGGATCGGGATTGCGGTAGGCAACCAGGAACGGCGCAACGATCAGCGCCAGGCCGACGACCATCGCCACTGCGATGAAGAGCACGATGGGCAGATACGAACTTAGGAGTGCGCTCATGCGGCGACTTTCCTTCGGCGGCCAGTTCACTTTGATTACAGCAACGGACTCTAAGGCGGAAGCGTGACAGTTTAACCCGCTGAACCGTTTTAGGTGGCCTATGCTGCGACGCGGCGAGGGTTAGCGCAGCGGTTTCGGCGACGCAAGTCAAACCTTGTTCAAAATCCGGCGCTGGACGCCATATCGGAAGAAACTGGTCCGATCCGCTCCTGTTTGATTTCTTTCATGTTCTACTCCACTTTTCTATCCTGACATATCTCCCGCCATTTGCCTGCTAGCATGGCCGGAATCACCGACTGGAAACCCCGGCAAAGGATCGGTAGCTGGATGAAGGAAAAGATCTCGCTCGCCGCAGCAAGGCGCATTGCGCTCGGCGCGCAGGGTTTTACCGATGCGCGGCCTGCCGGCACGCCCGATCGTCGCCATCTCGCCCGCGTGCTTTCCCGAACTGGCCTGCTGCAGATCGATTCCGTCAGCGCGGTGGTGCGCGCCCACTATATGCCGCTCTATTCGCGCCTCGGCCCCTACCCGCTTGCGCTGCTCGACAACGCGGCCGTCACCCGCAAGCGAACCGTCTTCGAATACTGGGCCCATGAGGCTTCCTTCCTGCCCGTCGAGACCTACCCGCTGATGCGCTGGCGCATGCAGCGCGCCGAGCAAGGCGAGGAAATGTATCTCGGCCTCGCCAAATGGGGCCGCGAGCGCAAGGCGATGATCGAGGAGATCTACGGCCAAGTCGCGCAACGCGGGCCGATCGCCGCCTCCGACATCGAAGGCCACAAGGGCAATGGCGGCTGGTGGGGCTGGAGCGAGGCCAAGCACGCTTTCGAATGGCTGTTCTGGGCCGGGCGCATCACCACCGCCTACCGGCGCGGATTCGAGCGCTATTACGACCTGCCCGAGCGGGTTCTGCCGCAGGCCGTGCTCGACCTGCCGGTGCCCTCGGTCGAGGACGCGCATCGCGAATTGCTGCGCATTTCCGCGCGCGCCCACGGCATCGCCACCTATGGCGACCTGCGCGACTATTTCCGCCTGGCGCCGGGCGATACGAAGGCCAGGATCGAGGAACTGGTCGAGGTGGGCGAACTGGTGCCGATGAAGGTCGAAGGCTGGGACAAGCCTGCCTATCTCCACAAGGACGCCCGTTTTCCGCGCCGCATCGACGCGCGCGCCCTGCTCGCGCCGTTCGATCCGGTGGTTTTCGAACGCACTCGGACGGAAAAACTCTTCGGCTTCCGCTACCGCATCGAGATCTACACGCCGGCCGAGAAGCGCCAGTACGGCTACTACGTGCTGCCTTTCCTGCTCGACGACCGCATCGTTGCCCGCGTCGATCTGAGAGCCGACCGCCCGGCCGGCGTGCTGCGCGTCCATGCGGCTTTTGCCGAAGCCGGCGCTCCCGCCGAAACGGCCGCACAGCTCTTCGATGAGTTGAAACAGATGCAGGCATGGCTCGGCTTGGAAACCATCGAGGTTACGCCGGCCGGCGACCTTGGGCCGGCGTTGGCCGACATTTCGGTGTCGTAGCCGCGCGTTGACATGCCAGCACCTCTAAGCCTAAATCCGCCGCAGACGGTCTCCTCCCGGCAAGGGGAGGAGCCAAGAGGGAATGCGGTGCGGGAAAACCCAAATCCGCGGCTGTCCCCGCAACTGTGAGCGACGAGCCTCAGCCGAAAACCACTGGGATGTTCCCGGGAAGGCGGCGCAAGGCGACGACCCGCGAGCCAGGAGACCTGCCGTCTGAGACATGAGAATCCGATCGCTCGGCGGGTTTTCCGGGCAAGGAGCCTGGTTTTGGATCGCAACGTCAGTTTTCCGGCTAGTACCGCGGACATTTCGTCCGAACCCCGCGACGCGCTATCGGAAGTGACCGTCATCGTCTGCTCCTCCTGCCGCGATGAGACCGGTTCGGACGCGCATCCGCGCGCCGGCGCCCTCCTTGCCGAAGACGCGCGCCGCGCCGCGCCGGACGAGAAAATCCGCATCCGCACCGTCGAGTGTCTCGGCAATTGCAAACGCCGCCTGAGCGCGGCGCTGCTGCGCGACGGCTGCTGGAGCTATGTCTTCGGTGACCTGGAAACGACCAGCGGTGCCGACCTCGTCACCGGCGCAAAGCTCTTTGCCACCTCGACCGACGGCCTCATCCCCTGGCGAGGCCGGCCCGATTCCCTCAAGCGCGGCCTGGTTGCCCGCATCCCTCCCCTCGACCTGCTGAAGGACTGACATGACCGCATCCCTCTCCCGTGTTCCCTGCACTGTCGTCACCGGCTTTCTCGGCGCCGGCAAGACCACGCTGATCCGCAACCTGCTCGAAAACGCCAAGGGCAAGCGGCTGGCGATCATCGTCAACGAATTCGGCGATGTCGGCATCGACGGCGAGATCCTGAAAGGCTGCGGCGTCGACACCTGTCCGGAGGAAAACATCGTCGAACTGGCCAATGGCTGCATCTGCTGCACCGTCGCCGACGATTTCGTGCCGGCGCTCGACCAGATCCTGTCGCGCACGCCGAAAGTCGACCACATCCTGATCGAAACCTCCGGCCTCGCTTTGCCGAAGCCGCTCGTCCAGGCCTTCCAGTGGCCGACGGTGAAGAGCCGCGTGACGGTCGATGGCGTCATCGCCGTGGTCGACGGTCCGGCGCTGGCCGACGGCCGCGTCGCCGCCGATATGGACGCCCTGCAGGCGCAGCGCGCCGCCGACGATTCCCTCGACCACGATGATCCGGTCGAAGAGGTATTCGAGGACCAGATCGCTTGCGCCGACCTGATCATCCTGTCGAAGAGCGATCTGATGGACGCGGCCGGCTCGGAGCGCGCCAACGCCGTCATCGGCGAGCACGTGGCGCGCGCCGTCAAGGTCGTACCGACCGCACAGGGCAAGGTCGACCCGTCGGTGCTGCTCGGTCTTGGCCTCGCCGTCGAAGACGACATCGAGAACCGCAAGACCCATCACGATGACGAGCTCGACCATGAGCATGACGATTTCGACTCCTTCGTCCTCGATATCCCTTCCATCGCCAGTCCGGATGAGCTGGCAAAGCGCGTCGCTCTCGCCGCCGAGCAGGAAAACGTTCTGCGCGTCAAAGGCTTTGTCGAGGTGGGTGGCAAGCCGATGCGGCTGCTGCTCCAGGCTGTCGGCCCGCGCGTCAACCACTATTACGACCGCGCCTGGACGTCGAACGACGACCGCCGATCGCGGCTCGTCGTCATCGGCCTCAAAGGGCTGAACCGCCCGGCGATCGAGCGTATCCTCGCCGGCTGAGGCAAGACCGAACCGCGATGCACATCCTCACCACGACATCCGCCTCGCTCGACGATCTCGCCGAGCCGATCGACCTCAGGCAGACGCCTGCGGATGTCGTGGCCCTGTCCTTCACCGACAGCGATCTCGCCGGCCTCGCCGCTGCGTGGAAGGCCGACGCCGCGCGGCTGCCGTCGATGCGGCTGGCAGCACTTCGCGATCTCCGCCACCCGATGTCGGTGGATCTCTGGATCGACAGCGTCGCGCGCCATGCCAGGGTCGTCCTGGTCCGCATTCTCGGCGGCTACGACTGGTGGCGCTACGGCTGCGACCAGCTCGCAGCGGTTGCGCGCGAGCGAAATATCAAACTGGCGCTGCTGCCGGGCGAAAGCCACGACGAGGATCTGCGGCTGATCGAAGGCTCGACCCTGCCGCGCGCCGAACTCGACGCCCTGCTCGGCTATTTCCGCGAAGGCGGCCCGGCGAACATGAGCGCGCTGGTGCAAAGACTGGCAAGGCTCGCCGGGTCGGATAGGGCCGTGGCCGAGCCGGTGAGCGTGCCGAAGGCGGGGTACTATCAACCAGGAATCGGAGTTGTCGCGAAATCAGTCTTCTTGAACGTCGGCGATCCGTCACACCCCCCTCTGTCCTGCCGGACAGAGGGGGGTGTGACGGAGCTCAACATCGACAGCGTCGGTGCCCCCGTCATCCCCATCCTCTTCTACCGCTCGATGCTGCTTGCCGCGGACGTCGCGCCAATCGATGCACTCGCAGATGCCTTTCGCTCGCAGGGCATGACGCCAATGCCGATCTTCGTTTCGAGCCTCAAGGACCCGGTATCGCTGGCTTTCGTCGAAACCGCCATCGCCTCGCTGAACCCGTCCGCGATCGTCACTGCAACCGCCTTCGCCTCCGGTGCCGAGCCGGGTGCCGAAACGCTCTTCGACCGTGCCGGCGTGCCCGTGTTCCAGGTCATCGTCGCCACGACGCGGCGCGAAGTCTGGGAGAAAAACCAGCGCGGCCTGGCGCCCGCCGACCTTGCCATGCATGTCGTGCTGCCCGAGCTCGATGGCCGTATCCTCGCCGGCGCGATCTCCTTCAAGGGCGAGATTGACACCGATCCGGCGCTGGCCTTCCGCGCCTTCGCCAACCGTCCCGAGGCGGATCGCGTCGCGCAGGTCGCCGCCCGCATCGCCGCCTTCCTCCGCCTTCAACGGACGCAGCGGGCGGAACGCAAGCTGGCGATCCTGATTCCGGATTATCCAAGCGCGCCCGGACGCACCGGCTATGCTGTCGGCCTGGATGTGCCGTCGAGTGTGCTCGCCATGCTGCACGACCTCAAGGAACAGGGCTATGCGGTTGATGGGATTCCGCAATCGCCGCGCGGATTGCTGGATGTGTTGGAGGTGGGTGGACTTGGTCTCACCTTACAGGAATATCTCGCCTTTTCGGCAGCGCTTCCCGAAGGTGCACGCGACACGGTTGAGGCAGCATGGGGAAGAGCCAACGGCAAAGCTCACGTCAATGCGCCCCCCTCTGTCCTGCCGGACATCTCCCCCTCTAGGGGGGAGATTGCGCCTGCATCGATGCTTTCGCCAATCATCAACGCTGGAGGAGAAGCGCCGTCAGCGAAACTGCCAATCTCCCCCCTTGAGGGGGAGATGTCCGGCAGGACAGAGGGGGGTGTTCAAGCGCCTCCTTCCGCAAGCTTCCCCTTCCGCGCCGCCACCTTCGGCAACGTTACCGTGGCGCTGGCCCCCGACCGTGGTCGCTCCGCAGACCGCCGCGCCGACTACCACGACCCCACCCTTCCCCCGCGCCACGAACTGATCGCCTTCGGCCTGTGGCTGCAAAAGTCGCTCGGCGTCCACGCCATCGTCCATGTCGGCGCGCATGGCACGCTGGAATGGCTGCCGGGCAAGACGGTCGCGCTCTCCGACACCTGCTTTCCCGAGATCGTCACCGGCTCGCTGCCGGTTGTCTATCCCTTCATCGTCTCCAATCCTGGCGAGGCGGCGCAGGCCAAGCGCCGCATCGCGGCCGTCACGCTCGGTCATCTGCCGCCGCCGCTGACCGGCGCCGGGCTCGACGAGGCGCAACAGAGGCTTGAGCGGCTGGTCGACGAATACGCACAAGCCGACGGGCTCGACCGCCGCCGCCGCGACCGACTCGCAAGGCTGATCGTCGAAACGGCGCAGAAGACAGGCCTTGCTTCTGAAGCCGGAGTTGCCGGAACCGATGCGCCGGACGAGGCGCTGCGCCGCATCGACGCGTGGCTGTGCGACCTCAAGGATTTTGCCGTCAAGGACGGGCTGCATGTCTATGGCCGCGCGCCCGATGACGAAGCCGATCCGCTGCGCCGCCAAAGCGCCGAGACCGAAAAAAGCGCCCTGCTCGCTGCGCTCGACGGCCGTCACATCAAAGCCGGACCGGCAGGCGCGCCGGCGCGCGGCCGTTCCGACGTGCTGCCCACCGGCCGCAACCTTTTCACCTCAGATCCGCGCACCATGCCGACGTCGACCGCCTGCGATCTCGGGCAGGCGGCGGCGGAAGAAGTCGTGCGCAGCTACATGCAGAGCCATGGCGATTGGCCGCGCTCGCTGGTCATCGACCTCTGGGGCTCGGCGTCGTTGCGCACCGGCGGCGAGGAGATCGCGCAAGGCCTCGCGCTGATGGGCTGCCGGCCGCAATGGGATGCCGCCACGGGTCGCGTCACCGGCATCGAGGTGCTGCCGCCGGCTTCGCTCGGCCGCCCGCGCGTCGACGTCACCTGGCGCATCTCCGGCCTGTTTCGCGATATGTTCCCGATCCAGATCGCGCTGATCGACGCCGCCGCCAGCGCCGTCGCCGGCCGCGACGAGGACGATTCGGAAAATCCGCTTGCCGCCGCGGCCCGTGCCCAAGGCAAGATCGGTCCGCGCATTTTCGGTACCTCGCCCGGCACTTACGGCGCCGGGATCGAGGAATTGCTGTCGCGCGGCGAATGGAGCGCGCGCGAAGAGATCGGCCGCGCCTATCTCGAAGCAACCTCGCATGCCTATGGCGGCGCCGACGGTGAGGCCATCTCCGCGCCCGGCGTGTTCGAGGGCCGCATCGCCGAGGCGGACCTGCTTGTCCACACCGGCGACGACCCGGGCCGCGACATCCTCGAAGGTTCGGCCGATGTCGCCTTCATCGGCGGGTTTTCGGCCGCACTGGCCGCGCTTGGCAGGAATGCCGATGTCATCGTGCTCGACACGACTGACCCTAAGAAGCCGAGGCCGCGATCGGTCGGCGAAGCCGTGTCGCGCGTGGTGCGGGCCCGCGCCGTCAATCCGCGCTTCATTGCCGGGCAGATGCGCCACGGCCCCCGCGGCGCCTCGGAATTCGCCGAGACGGTCGACCGCCTGGTTGGCTTCGCCGAGACCACGCATGCCATATCGGGCGCGCTGATCGAGGCGGTGCACGACGCCTATATCGGCGATGCGGAAGTCCGAGCCTTCCTGCTGCGCGAAAATCCCGCCGCCGCGAAGGTCATCGCTGAGCGATTCCTGGCTGCGCGACGGCGCGGTCTCTGGCATCCGCTCAGGAATTCCATCGACGACGATCTCACGGCCTTGATCGCCGAGGCGCAGGCAAGCGAGGTGGCGGCATGAACGCCTTCTCGCGCCGTGGCGCCTGCCCCGCGTTGAGCGCGCCGATGCAGACCGGCGATGGCCTGCTGGTGCGGCTCAATCCGGTTGCTGGAGGGCTTGCACCCAAGTCGCTGATCGGTCTTTGCGAATCCGCCTTGCGCCACGGCAACGGCATCATGGAAGTGACCGCTCGCGGTAGCCTGCAGATCCGGGGCCTGACCGCAGACAGCGCTGGGCTGCTGGCGGCGGAAGTGGATGCGCTGGGCATTGCGGTGCGGACGGGCGTGCCGGTGGAGACCGGGCCGCTCGCGGGTATCGACCCGCAGGAGATTGCAGATCCGCGCCCGCTGGCGGAACGGATCAGGGCGGCGGTTGAAGAGGCCGGGCTGACTCGACGGTTGGGGCCGAAGGTGTCCGTGGTCGTCGACGGCGGCGGGCAGTTGACGTTGGACGCAGTGACAGCTGATGTGCGGTTGAAGGCAGTGCACACTGCTGCTGGCGTGAAATGGGGCATGTCCGTTGCGGGCGACGCGCACGATGCAAGACCGCTCGCGACAGTCGATGCGGATGCCGCACGCGACATCGCCCTCGCAACGCTCAGGATGGTCGCCGAGAAAGGTCGCGAGGCGCACACACGGGATTTGTCGGAGCGGCAATTGGCTTCTCTCGCAGGCTGGCATTCCTTCGCGCCCCCCTCTGTCCTGCCGGACATGTCCGGCAGGACAGAGGGGGGCGCCTTAGAGCGCCATCGCTCACCGATCGGCCTCTTTGACCTACGCGAAGGTCAAGCCCTCGGCATCGGCCTGCCCTTCGGAAGCATGCCGGCCCAGAACCTCATCGACCTCGCCGCCCGGGCCTCAGATCTGGACTCGACCGAAATCCGCCTGGCCCCAGGCCGCACCCTGCTTTTCCTCGGCCTCACCGCATCCGCCTGCCCTCCCCTCCAAGCCTCCGCCGCCGCCCTCGGCTTCGTCACCAAGGCCGCCGATCCGCGCACCCGCATTGCCGCCTGCCCCGGAGCGCCCGCCTGCGCTTCCGGCCGCATCGCCACCCGCGCCATCGCCGAAAAAATGGCAACGGAAAGCCCCGACCTCCTCGATGCCTCCCTCACCCTCCACATTTCCGGCTGCGCCAAGGGCTGCGCCCATCCCGGCCCAGCGGGCCTCACCCTGGTCGGCGACGAAAACGGAGCCGGACTTGTCGTGGACGGGACGGCAAAGGCCCTTCCTGCCGGATACAGGCCGGGCTATGACGCCGCGCGCGGGGTCGCCGGCATTGCGGCGGCGATCCGAAACGCACGGCATCCCGGCGAGACTGCCGCCGCTTGCCTCACAAGGCTCGGCGCGACTGAGATCGCCGAACTCTATCGACGGAACTGAAGAATGGCCGCCTACGACTATATCCATGACGGGATGGCGATCTACGAGCGCTCTTTCGCCATCATCCGCGCCGAGGCGGACTTGTCGCGCTTTTCCGAGACAGAGGCCGATGTCGCGATCCGCATGATCCACGCCTGCGGCCAGGTCGAGGCAGCCAGCCAGTTCGTGTTCTCCAGCGGTTTCGTTGAAGCGGCCCGTGCCGCCCTTGCCGCCGGGGCGCCGATCTTCTGCGATGCCGAGATGGTCGCCCACGGCATCACCCGTGCCCGCCTGCCGGCCGGAAACGAGGTGATCTGCACACTGCGCGACCCGCGCACCGTCGATATCGCCAAGGAAATCGGCAACACGCGCTCGGCCGCCGCTATCGACCTTTGGAGCGAGCGCATGGCAGGTTCGGTGGTCGCCATCGGCAACGCACCGACCGCGCTGTTCTATCTGCTCGAAAAACTGCGCGACGGCGCGCCGAAGCCGGCCGCCATCATCGGCATGCCGGTTGGTTTCGTCGGTGCTGCCGAATCCAAGGATGCACTGGCGGAAAACTCCTACGGCGTACCTTGCGCCATCGTGCGCGGCAGGCTGGGCGGCAGCGCCATGACGGCCGCAGCACTCAACGCATTGGCGAGGCCAGGCCTGTGAACGCTTTCCCCAAAGGCCGGCTCGTCGGCGTCGGCACCGGTCCCGGCGATCCGGAGCTGTTGACGCTGAAGGCGGCGCGCGCGCTGGCCGAGGCTGACGTTGTCGCCTATTTCGCCAAGCGCGGCAACAACAGCAACGCGCGCGCCATCGTCGAGGCGCGCTTCCGCCCGGATATGGTCGAGCTGCCGCTGCTCTATCCGGTGACGACCGAGATCGACAAGGATCACGACGACTATCGCTCGCAGATCACCGATTTCTACGAGCAGTCCGCCGAACAGGTCGCCGGGCATCTCGGCGCCGGCAAGATGGTGGCCGTGCTGTCGGAGGGCGATCCGCTTTTCTACGGCTCCTACATGCATCTCCATGTGCGCCTCTCGCACCGATTCCCGACCGAAGTCATTCCCGGTATCACCGCCATGTCCGGCTGTTGGTCGGCGACCGGCCTGCCGATCGTCCAGGGCGACGATGTGCTGACCGTGCTTCCCGGCACGATGAGCGAGTTCGAGCTGACGCGGCGGCTGGCCGATACCGACGCCGCCGTCATCATGAAGGTCGGCCGCAACCTGCCGAAGATCCGCCGCGCGCTGGAAGCGACCGGCAAGCTGGCGAAGGCCGTCTATGTCGAGCGCGGCACCATGCCGGGCAGCGTGTCGATGCGGCTCGCGGAAAAGCAAGACGACAAGGCGCCCTATTTCGCCATCGTGCTGGTCGCCGGCTGGTCGGCGCGTCCCGGAGTTCCCGGAGCAAAGCCATGAGCGGCCGCCTCACCGTGATCGGCCTCGGTCCCGGCAATGCCGATCAGGTCACGCCGGAGGCGATCCGCGCCGTGACTGAGGCTTCCTTCTTCTATGGCTACAAGCCCTATCTCGACCGGCTCGAGCTGCGACAGGATCAGACCCGCATCGCCTCCGACAATCGCGAAGAGCTAGCCCGCTCGAACGAGGCGCTGGCCAAGGCAGCCGAAGGTCACAGCGTCGCTGTCGTGTCCGGCGGCGATCCCGGCGTATTCGCCATGGCGGCCGCCGTCTGCGAGGCGATCGAAGCCGGCCCGCCAGAATGGAGGTCGATCGAGCTCGCGGTCGTCCCCGGCGTCACCGCCATGCTCGCGGTCGCCGCCCGCATCGGCGCGCCGCTCGGCCATGATTTCTGCGCCATCTCGCTCTCCGACAATCTAAAACCCTGGGAGCTGATCGAGCTGCGTCTGCTGGCGGCGGCTGGCGCCGGCTTCGTCATTGCGCTCTACAATCCGATCAGCAAGGCGCGCCCCTGGCAGCTCGGCCGCGCCTTCGAATGCCTGAAGGCCATTCTGCCGGGCACCACCCCGGTGATCTTCGGTCGCGCCGCCGGCCGGCCCGAAGAGCGCATCGAGGTGTTTCTGCTCGCCGACGCCGATGCGGCAAAGGCCGACATGTCGACCTGCGTCATCATCGGCTCGCCCGAGACCCGCATCATCAAGCGCGGCGACAAGCCCGCGCTGGTCTACACGCCGCGTTCGGCAACTGGGTCGAGAAAATGATCGACCATCGCAGCCAGCTGATCGACGGTCTCGGCCGACGCAACGTCAGGCAGCGGCGGCCTGCGCACCATGATCACCTCGATGCCGAGCGCGCGCGCCGCGGCGATCTTGCCGTAGGTCGCCTCGCCGCCGCTGTTCTTCGAAACGACGGTATCGATGGCGTATTTTTCAAGCAGCGCGCGCTCGTCCGCTTCGGGGAACGGCCCGCGCGCCAGAAGGTAAACTGCGTCAGGCACAGCCAGCTTCGGCTCGATCGGGTCGACGCTGCGAATGAGATAGCGATGCTGCGGAGCGGCCTCGAACGCGCCGGCTTCCTGCCGGCCGATCGCCAGCAAGACTCGTCGCGGCGCCGTGCCAAGCGCCTTGGCCGCTTCAGCGACGCTCTCCACGAAAGTCCAGCGATCACCCGCGACAGGCTCCCAGCCGGCACGCCGCAGCGCAACCATCGGCACGCGGGTTTGCCTGGCCGCCTCAGCGGCATTGGCCGACATACGGGCCGCGTAAGGATGCGTGGCGTCGACCACCAGATCGACCTGTTCCCGATGGAGGTAGGCGGCCAATCCCTGCATGCCGCCAAAGCCGCCGCTACGCATGGGCACGCCTTGCGCCATGGGGCTTTCGGTGCGGCCGGCGAGCGACAGCGTGATCGAGAAATCCTTCCGGCGAGCCAGCTTGCCCGCCAGCTGCCGGGCCTCCGTGGTTCCGCCGAGAATCAGAATACGGTGGGTCATCATGCCTGCTGACGGTTCGCGCGCTGCCAAGCCGGTCGCAAGATGGCTGACCATCGTCGGCATCGGCGAGGACGGTGTAGCGGGTCTGGGCGACGAGGCCAAGCGCAGGATCGCCGAGGCCGAAGTCATCTTTGGCGGCAAGCGGCACCTCGCGCTCGTCTCAGACTTGGCCAAGGGCAAGGAGCGACCGTGGCCGACGCCGTTCGATGCCGAGATGCATGACGTGCTGGCGCTCGAAGGCAGAAGCGTCTGCGTGCTGGCTTCCGGCGACCCGTTCTTCCACGGCGTCGGCGTCACGCTCGCGCGCAAAGTGAAACCGGATGAGATGCTCGTCCTGCCGGCGCCGTCATCGCTGTCGCTAGCCGCTTCCCGCCTCGGCTGGGCGCTGCACGATGTCGAAACCATCTCGTTGCATGGCCACTCGATCGACCTCCTCCGCCCCCTGCTCCACCCCGGCGCACGTATCCTTGCGCTCACATCCGACAGCGACGGGCCGGCCGCCATCGCCGCGCTGCTCGACGAACTCGGCTTCGGTCCGTCGCGGTTGACGGTTCTCGAAGCGCTTGGCGGCCAGGGCGAAACGCGCCACGCTGTCCGCGCCGACGCCTTCGATCTCAAAAACATCAATCCGCTCAACGTGCTGGCGCTCGAAATAGAATCGACTCCGGATGCGCGCATCCTGCCTTTGACCGTCGGCCTTGCCGATCATCTGTTCGAGCATGACGGCCAGATCACCAAGCGCGAGATCCGCGCCATGACGCTGTCGGCGCTGGCGCCGCGGCGCGGTGAACTGCTCTGGGACATCGGTGCCGGCTCCGGCTCGATCGGCATCGAATGGATGCGGGCTCACCCTTCGATGCGGGCGATTGCCATCGAAGCCGACAGCGAGCGCGCCGCCCGCATCCATCGCAACGCCGCGCATTGCGGCGTGCCCGGTCTCGTCGTCATCGAAGGCTCGGCGCCGAAAGCGCTGGCAACACTGGCGACACCAGACGCCATCTTCATCGGCGGCGGCGGCAGCGATGCCGGCGTGCTGGAGACAGCGATCAAGTCGCTGCGCGCCGGCGGCCGGTTGATCGCCAATGCTGTGACGCTGGAAATGGAGGCGCTGCTGCTTGACCAGCATACCAGGCGCGGCGGCGACCTTCTGCGCATCGCCCTCTCGCGTGCGGCGCCGGTAGGATCCATGCAGGCCTGGCGTCCGGCCATGCCGGTCATGCAATGGAGCTGGGTAAAGCCATGATGGTCGCGGGTATCGGCTGCCGGAAGGGTGTGACGGCGCGCGACGTGCGGGCCGCGATCGAGACCGCGCTCGAAGCGCATGGGTTAGCAGTAACCGCGCTTTCAGCGCTGGCAACGGGCGAAATGAAACGCGACGAGCAAGCGATCTTTCTTGCCGGTCGCGACCTCGACCTGCCCGTGCTCGTCGTCTCCGACGACGCCTTGCAAACCGTCTCGTCCGGCACGATCAGCCAATCCGAATGGTCGCGGGCTCATGCCGGCACGCCGTCGGTTTCGGAAGCGTCGGCCCTGGCCGCGGCCGGCAAAGAGGCGAAACTGCTTGGGCCGCGCACGGTACTTGGTCCTGTTACCTGCGCCATCGCCCTTGGTGGAGGCCGAAAATGACCGTCCATTTCATCGGCGCCGGCCCTGGTGCTGCCGACCTCATCACCTTGCGCGGCAGCCGCCTGCTGGCGTCCTGCCCGGTCTGCCTCTATGCCGGCTCGATCGTCGCGCCAGAACTGCTCGAACACTGCGCGCCCGGAACCAGGCTGATCGACACCGCGCCGATGTCGCTCGACGAGATCGAGGCCGAATATCTTGCCGCCCACAAAGCCGGCCAGGACGTCGCGCGCCTGCATTCTGGCGACCTTTCGGTGTGGAGCGCAGTGGCCGAGCAGATCCGGCGGCTCGAGAAGCGCGATATCCCCTACACGATGACGCCGGGCGTGCCTTCCTTCGCGGCGGCAGCGGCGGCGCTTCGGCGCGAGCTTACCATTCCCGAGCTCGCGCAGAGCCTCGTGCTGACCCGCGTGTCTGGCCGCGCCTCGAAAATGCCGCCCGGCGAGACGCTTGCCGGCTTCGGCCGCACCGGCGCAACTCTAGCCATCCATCTCGCCATCCATGCCATCGACCGCATCGTTGCCGAACTCACGCCGCTCTACGGCGCAGAATGCCCAGTGGCGGTCGTCTTCCGCGCTTCCTGGCCGGACGAGCGCATTCTGACCGGCACGCTGGGCACGATCGAGGCGCAGCTTGCGCAAAATCCGATGGAGCGCACGGCGATCATCTTCGTCGGCAGCGCATTGGCCGCGCAGGATTTCGGCGAGAGCTCACTTTACGACGCCCACTACCAGCGGCGTTTTCGCGGACGGGACGGATTGTGAACGCCAGCACCAACAGAAACGGACGGGCAACGGTGGAGCAGGCGCTGGCGCGGCTAAACTTCAAGCCGCGCGCGCTGGAGCCCGGCCATGTCTGGCTGGCCGGCGCCGGCCCCGGCGATCCCGGCTGCCTGACGCTAGAAGTGCTGGCGGCACTCGGGCAATGCGATGCGCTGGTCTATGACGCGCTGGTCTCGCCCGACGTCGTCGCGGTTGCTGCAGGCGCGGAGCTCTTCTACGCCGGTAAACGCGGCGGCCAGCCCTCGATGAAGCAGGACGACATCAACGCCCTGCTCGTGCGGCTGGCGCGCGAGGGCCGCCGCGTCGTGCGGCTCAAGGGCGGCGATCCCTATATTTTCGGCCGCGGCGGCGAAGAGGCGTTGTCGCTGGCACGGGAAAACATACCATTTCGGGTGCTCTCCGGCCTCACCTCCGGTCTCAGCGCATTGGCCGCCACCGCCATCCCTGCCACCATGCGCGGCATCAACAAGGCGGTCATCCTTGCCACGGGCCATGCCGCCGGCACCGATGGCGACATCGACTGGGCCGCAATCGCGCGCACCGGCCAGCCGGTCGTCATCTATATGGGCATGGCCAATCTGCCGGTGATAGCGGCAAAGCTGCTCAGCGGTGGCCTCGCGCCGTCGACGCCTGCCGCCGTGATCGTCGCAGCGACCACGCCGCAGGAGCGCATCGTTGTCGCCACGCTCGCCACAATCGCCGAGGAGGCCGCTGCCGCCGGGCTCGCCTCCCCGGCGCTGATTGTCGTCGGCGGTATCGTCGCCATGCGCGCGGCACTGGCGGGCGGGTCATGACGGCGCGCGCGATCATCATCGGCGCGCCGCGCTCCGGCTCGGGCAAGACCAGCGTCACCATAGGCCTGTTGCGCGCGCTTGCCCGGCGCGGGCTGAAGGTGCGGGGCGCGAAGTCCGGACCGGATTACATCGATCCCGGCTTCCATACCGCCGCCACCGGCCTCTCCGGCGTCAATCTCGACAGCTGGGCGATGCCGCCTTCCCTGCTCAACGCGCTGGCGAACCAGGCAGCGTGTGGTGCCGAGTACGTCATTCTCGAAAGCGCGATGGGCCTTTTCGACGGCATTCCCGCGCCGGAAGGCCGTTCGGGTTCGGCCGCCGATCTCGCCCGGCTCTATGGCCTGCCGGTGCTTCTGGTGCTCGACGTTTCCGGCCAGTCGACCACGGCCGCCGCCGTCGCCAAGGGCTTTGCCACCTACGATCCGGATGTGCGCATGGCCGGCGTCGTGCTCAACCGCCTCGGCAGCGAGCGCCATCGCCGACTGGCGGGCGACGCGATCGAGGCGATCGGCCTGCCGGTGGTCGGCGCCATCATGCGCGATCCGACGCTCAACCTGCCGGAGCGGCATCTCGGCCTCGTCCAGGCAGGGGAGCACGAGAACCTCATGGCGCATCTCGACCGGCTGGCCGATATGGTCGAGAAGTCGCTCGATATCGACGCCATTCTCGCGCTGGCGTCTCCTCTTGAACCTGCGGCCGGCGACTTCGGCGAGGCATTGCAGCCGCCAGGCCAGCGCATTGCGCTGGCCGAGGACGCCGCCTTCACCTTCCTCTACCCGCACGTCGCCTCATACTGGCGAAACGCTGGCGCCGAGATCGTGCCCTTCTCACCGCTTGCCGACGAAGCGCCGAGCCAAGATTGCGATGTCTGCTGGCTGCCAGGCGGTTATCCAGAACTGCATGCCGGCAAGCTTGCGGCCGCTGGCAACTTCCGTGCGGGAATGGCGCGTTTCGCCGCGACCAAGCCAGTGCATGGCGAGTGCGGCGGCTTCATGGTGCTGGGCGAGGCGCTGGAGGATGCGGACGGCGAGAGCCATAAAATGCTTGGCCTGCTTGGCCATTCGACCAGCTTCGCCAGGCGCAGGATGAACCTCGGCTATCGCGAGGCGCAGCTGCGCGCCGGGTGTCCGCTTGGCAGCGAAGGCATGCTCATCCGCGGCCATGAGTTCCACTATGCGCAGATGACCGCCACAGGCAATGACGAGCCGCTGGCGGACCTCGCCGACGGCCAGGGCAATCCGCTGGGCGCGTCGGGTTACCGGCGCGGCCATGTCAGCGGCACTTTCTTCCATGCTATTGCGAGGGGCGCATGAGCGGCGGCCTTTCAGAGCCTCGGCGATTGCTCGACGACATAGGCCTCAGCCTTGTCTTCTTGACACGGCTGAGGCTGCCGTCGAGCGATTTCGGCGGCCGCAGCCTTGCCGAAGCGATCTGGGCGGCACCCTTTGCCGGTCTCGCCGTCGCCGTCATCGGCGCGCTTGTCTACGCCATCGTTGGCGCCCTCGGCCTTGCCGCCGGTCCGGCTGCGGCGCTCGCGCTTGCAGCGACGATGCTTGTCACCGGCTGCCTGCACGAGGACGGGCTCTCCGATATCGCCGATGGATTCGGCGGCGGCAGGACGCGCGAGAAGAAGCTGGAGATCATGCGCGACAGCCGCATCGGCGCCTATGGCGCCGTGGCGCTCGGCATCTCGCTGCTCATCCGCTGGAGCGCGCTTTCGGAACTGGCCGGCCCTGGCCACATCTTCCTGGCGCTGCTGGCAGCGCACGCCGCCTCGCGCGGCCTGTTCGGCGCCTTCATGCATCTTCTGCCGCCGGCGCGCCCCGATGGGCTGTCGGCCGACGCGGGCTCGGTCACTGCCGAAACCGCCGTCGTTGGCGCCGCGCTCGGAGCCGTGGCGCTGTTGGCGCTCGGCCTCGGCGGCGCAATTGCCGCGGTGATCCTGCTTGGCCTGCTGTTTGCCGCCTTTCGTGCGCTCTGCCTCAGCCAGATCGGCGGCCAGACCGGCGATACGATCGGCGCGCTGCAGCAGCTCGGCGAGATCGCCGTGCTGCTTGTCGCTTCCGCTTGCCTTTCCTGATTCTTCTTTCGGAGACCTTGCCCTCATGTCCCCTCAAACAACTTCGTTCAAATCGCTCGAAGACCTTCGCGCCGCCTGCCTCGATCTGTCCGGCGGCAGCGATACGGCCGCCGCCGCCGTTGCCCGTCGCCAGGACACGCTGACCAAGCCGCAGGGCAGTCTCGGCCGGCTGGAAACGATCGCCGCGTGGTTGGCCCGCTGGCAGGGCCGCGACATGCCGAAGCTCGATGCGGTCAAGGTCTTCGTGTTTGCCGGCAATCACGGCGTCACCGCGCAGGGCGTGTCGGCCTATCCTTCGGAAGTCACTGTACAGATGGTGGCGAACTTCGCCGGCGGCGGCGCTGCGATCAACCAGCTCGCCCGCGTCGCCGGCGCCAGGCTCGACGTCATCCCGCTCGATCTCGACCACCCGACCGGCGATTTCACGCAAGCGCCGGCCATGGACGAGCAGACCTTCCTCGCCGCGGTCTCGGCCGGCTACGACGCCGTGACCAACGATCTCGACCTCGTCTGTTTCGGCGAGATGGGCATCGGCAACACCACGCCGGCAGCAGCGATCTCGGCCGCTCTTTTCGGCGGCGGCGCGGAAAAATGGACCGGCCGCGGCACCGGCGTCGATGATGCCGGATTGATCCGCAAGATCACCGCCATAGAGGCGGGCCTGAAGCGCCATGCCGATTCGCTTTCCGACCCGCTGAAGATCGCCGGAGCGCTTGGCGGACGCGAGCTTGCGGCGATCTTCGGCGCCACGCTCGCCGCGCGCAAGAACAACGTGCCGGTGCTGCTTGACGGCTTCGTCTGCACCGCCGCCGTGGCGCCGCTGGCAAGGCTGCACCCGACCGGGCTGGCGCACACCGTCGCCGCCCATGTCTCGGCCGAAGCCGGTCATCGCCGCCTGCTCGAAGCGCTGGGCCTGCCGCCGCTGCTCGACCTCGGCATGCGGCTCGGCGAAGGCTCCGGCGCCTGCCTTGCCGTCAACATCGTCCGCTCGGCGCTGGAGTGTCATACGAGAATGGCGAGTTTCGCGGAAGCCGGCGTTTCGGAAAAATAATCTTCCTTCAAAATTTCAACGCTGTTGAAATGACGAAATAACGTCGTCTTGATTGTTTCGTGCGACAGAGATGTTTCACGGGAGATCGAAACGATGTATTTGAAGGGCCTAATATTTGTTACGTTTCTTGCTGGGATGGCACTGCCGGTCCTTGCCCAAGATCAATATGTTCGCCCGCTTCGCCCCGGCGAAGACGGATCTGCCAGAATCCAATCGTCGATTTCGATGACCCTTCCGGTCAAGGACGACGAGGACGCAGCCGCCCAGCAGCAGGCCGCACTTCGCTCTTTCTACAAGGTCGCGGCCGTCAGTTGCGCCATGGTGGTCGAGACTGTCGCCGACACCTGCGAAATCACCGGCATGACAACTAACGTCAATGCCCGGGATCGCAATGTCGGTGGTTATGGCGGATCGCAGGTTACGGTGACCGGCCAGATCACGATGAAGGTCAAGTTCAAGGCCAGCTTGAACAGGACAGCGCAGTAGGACTGGTGCCCATCTCGCTTGTTTTCTGGCCGCTTTATGAAAAGAATTTGGTGGGTGTGCACAGGATCGAACTGTGGACCCGCTGATTAAGAGTCAGCTGCTCTACCAACTGAGCTACACACCCACACCGCCGGGAAATCCAGCGTCGGCGGCGCATATAGCCGCCGGTTTGAGCGATGTCCAGCCCTGCCGGATCATTTCCCGACAAATCGCCGAATTGCCGCAGGTGTCACACAAAAAGCTGGCCTTCCGCCACTTTGATCGCATGGCCTCCGATGCGCGCGGAGGCCAGTTTTCCGCCGTCGACGTTGAGTTCGAGCCGGATGCGCGAGGGCCTCCCCATTTCCAGCCCCTGCTCGATCCAAAGCTGCGAGATCCCGTCCGTTGGACCGTCGAAATGCATGATGGCGCCGGCAAAGGCCGCCGCCGCGGAGCCGGTCGCCGGATCTTCGTAGGAGGGATTGCCAGGCACGATCATGCGCACATGGAAGGCGCTGTCGTGATGCACCGTCTCGCGGCAATAGACATACGGGCTGGCGAAGGTCCATTCGCTCTTGCGCGGCGCGAGTTCGGACCATGCCTGGTTGTCCAGCCTGACTTTTGCGGCCGCTTCGAGGCCGGCAACCGGAATGGTGACATAGGGCACGCCGGCCGACCAGAAGGAGACGCGGTGATTCTCGAAGCCGAGTTCGTGCGGGCCAAGGCCAAGGGCTGCGCCGATCATTTCCGGTTCGGCGGCGAGTTCCAGCCGCTCAGGCAGTTTCGCCAGGTCGAATTCGGCGAAGGTAGCGCCATCATGCTTGCTGACCGCGCAACGCACGGGGCCGATGTTCTCCTCCAACACAAAGATGCCAGTCGCTTCGCCAGCCTGCTCCGCAAGCGCGATAGCCGACCCCACGGTCGGATGGCCCGCGAACGGCATCTCATAATCGGGCGTGAAGATGCGTATACGGTTGCGATGCTTGGGATTTTCGGGCGGCAGCACGAACACTGTCTCGGACAGGTTGAATTCGCGCGCGATCGCTTGCATGGCGGCCGTATCCAGCCCCTCGCTGTCGAGCACCACCGCCAGCGGATTCCCGGCCAGCCGCTCGGTCGTAAACACGTCGTAAAGCAAGTAGTCGCGCATCATTTGGAAAACCTTCCGCCTCGTTCCGAATTTCTGCTCGATCCCAACATGAGGGAAATTTAATTTGAAATTCGAACCTCAAGGCATGATTTGTTCACGGATAGGGACATCAATTTGTCGTTATAGGGGTCCGTGGTGGACCAGCTTGTCAATCCGCCAAACGCAGAAACCGACACTTCCATCGAAACGGCCCTCGGGCTCGACCGCAAAGGCGTGAGCCGCAAGCGCAGCCGCTTCTGGCTCTACGCGCTGCTGGCGCTGGCTGTCGTGGCGGCCGCGATCGCCGGCTACCGCTGGAACGCCGTCTCGCCGCCCCGGATCGAATACACGACCGCGCCGGCG
This sequence comes from Mesorhizobium sp. WSM3862, assembly GCF_002294985.1. Classification (GTDB taxonomy): domain Bacteria; phylum Pseudomonadota; class Alphaproteobacteria; order Rhizobiales; family Rhizobiaceae; genus Mesorhizobium. The sequence goes on from NZ_NSGE01000001.1 coordinate 852,876, forward strand.
ACGATTGCCGACCTGACCGTCAAGGTGTCGGCGACCGGCACGCTGCAGCCGCTGACGCAGGTCGACATCTCCAGCGAGCTTTCCGGTATCGTGCGCGCCGTCGCCGTCAACGAGAACCAGCAGGTCAAGAAGGGCGACGTTCTGGCGACGCTCGACACCGCCAAGCTCGAAGTCCAGATCGAGCGCGCCACCGCCTCGGCAAAGGCGGCGGCGGCCGCCGTCGAGGATGCCAAGGTCACGCTGCAGGAAAACCAGAACGCGGTGGTCCGCGCGAGCGCCCTCACCAAGCGCGGCATGGCGACGGATCAATCGCTTGAGGCCGCGACCGCGACACGCGATCGCTCCAAGGCCGCGCTCGACAGCGCCGAGGCCAATCTCGCCATCGCCGAAGCTGATCTGAAGGCCCAGCAGACCGACCTTGCCAAGAGCACCATCTACGCGCCGATCGACGGCATCGTGCTCACGCGCTCCGTCGATCCGGGGCAGACGGTCGCTTCTTCGCTGCAGGCGCCGGTGCTGTTCGTCATCGCTGCCGACTTGCGGAACATGGAGCTGCAGGCGGCGGTGGACGAGGCCGATATCGGCCAGGTCAAGCCCGGCCAGCATGCCCGCTTCACCGTCGATGCTTTCCCGGACCGTCCCTTCGACGCCGAGATCCGCGACATCTCCTATGCCTCCGTCACCACCGACGGCGTCGTCACTTACAATGCACGGCTGGAAGTCGACAACGGCGAACTTCTGCTCAGGCCAGGCATGACCGCCACGGTCGCGGTGGTGACCCGGCAGGCCAAGGGCGTGCTCACCGTGCCGGCCGCAGCCTTCCGTTACCGCCCGGCGCAACAGGCGGCCCGCGGCTGGAGCCTGCGCGACCTCTTTACCGGCCGCATGGGGCGCCCCAACTGGCAGCGCGAGGCGACGAAAGCGCCGATCGACGGCTCGCGCACGCTCTATGTGTTGGACAACGGACGGCCGCATGCCCTCAACGTTAGGATCGGCTCGACCGACGGTGAACTGACCGAGATCACGTCCGGCCTCGAGGAAGGCGCGGAGGTCATCACCGGCTCGCAGCAACGGAGCTGACCGTGTCCGCTCCCCTGCTCATCACCTTCGACAGTGTATGGAAGAGCTATGGCGAGGGCGAAGCGTGCGTGCACGCACTTGCCGGCGTCGATCTTGCCATCCGCAGAAGTGAGTTCGTCGCCATCATGGGACCGTCCGGCTCGGGCAAGTCGACGGCGATGAACATCATCGGCTGTCTCGACACGCCGACGGCCGGAACCTACCGCTTCATGGGCGTCGATGCCGGCCGGCTCGACCGCAACCGCCGCGCCCTGTTGCGCAACCTTTATGTCGGCTTCGTCTTCCAGGGCTACAATCTCCTGCCCCGCACCACGGCGGCGGAAAATGTCGAGCTGCCTCTGATCTATCGCGGCGTTTCCGCCCGCGAGCGCCGGGAGCTGGCCATGCAGGCGCTCGCCCAGGTCGGACTTGTCGGGCGCGAACATCACACGCCGGCCGAGCTCTCGGGCGGCCAGCAACAGCGCGTGGCGATCGCGCGTGCCATCGTCACCAAACCGACTCTGCTCGTCGCCGACGAGCCCACCGGAAATCTCGACACCGCGCGCACGCACGAAATAATGGAATTGCTGACCAGGTTGAACGCCGAACTCGGCCTCACCATCGTTATGGTCACGCACGAAGCCGACGTCGCGGCATATGCCGGGCGCACGGTGCGCTTCCTCGACGGCCACGTCGCTTCAGATACAGCGAAAGCCGAGGCAGCATGATCTGGGAAACCGTCCGCCTTTCGCTGATTTCCATCCGCCGGAACGTGCTGCGCTCGTTCCTGACCCTGCTCGGCATCGTCATCGGCGTCGCCGCGGTCATTGCCATGCTCACCATCGGCTCCGGCACCACCGAGAAGGTCAAGGCCGACATCTCGAAACTCGGCAGCAACCTGCTCGTCGTCCGCTCGGGCCGTCCGGCAGGGCCTGGCGGCCCGGGCGGGCTCGACCAGGTCACCCGACCGCTGGCCGCCAAGGACCTCGAAGCACTGGTTGCCCATCTCAGCGGCGCACGCGCCATCGCACCGGCGTCGCAAAAACAGGTGCGGGTCATCTTCGGCACGGAGAGCCTGACGTCGGGCGTTACCGGCACCGACAGCGCCTATCTCGACGCGCGCGACTGGAAGCTGGTATCGGGCCGCCCCTTCAGCGATTCCGAGGCGCGCGCCGGCGCCGGCGTCTGCCTGATCGGCGAGACGGTGCGGCAGCAGTTCTTCGGCGCCGGCGATCCGGAGGGGGAGACGATCCGCGTCAACCGCACCTCCTGCCGGATCATCGGCCTGCTCGAGCCGAAGGGTTACACCGGCTTCGGCCAGGATCAGGACAATGTCGTGCTGATGCCGCTGGCCGCCTACCAGCGGCGCATCGCCGGCAACCGCGACATCGACTCGATCTACATCGCCGCCGACGACAGGACGCCGACCACCGAACTGCAGCCGCGCGTCGAGGACATCCTGCGCGACACGCGCCGCATCACGCCGGACCGCGATGCCGATTTCTCGATCCGCGACATGACCCAGATCGCCGACGCCATGGCAAGCGCCACCACCACCATGACCGGCATGCTGGGTGCCGTCGCCGGCGTCAGCCTTCTGGTCGGCGGCATCGGCATCATGAACATCATGCTGGTATCGGTCACTGAGCGCACGCGCGAGATCGGCATCAGGCTGGCGATCGGCGCGCACGAAAAACACATCCTGATCCAGTTCCTGGTCGAGGCGACGGTGCTGTCGCTGGTCGGCGGCATCATCGGCATCCTGATCGGACTTGCGCTCGCAGGCCTGGCCTCGGTGACGCTGACGATACCCTTCGCGCCGAGCCTAGCAGTGATCCTGCTCGCCGTCGGTTTTTCGGCGCTGATCGGCATGGTGTTCGGCTTCTTCCCGGCACTGCGCGGCGCAAGGCTCGATCCGATCGAGGCGCTAAGGCACGAGTGAACCGCCGCATCGTTGGCCCGTGGCCGTGTCAGACCAACTCGTTGGCAAAATGCCACTCGATCAGCGGCCTCATATGGCGCATCAAGCCTTCCGGCAGGTCTGCAGCGTGCCGGATGATCACCGGACCTTCGATCTCCGGCTCTTTCTCGGCGGCAACGAAGGCGCTGATGCGCCGCGCAAGCTCTTCCGCCGGCTCGGGAACGTGATAGCGGCGGAAGATCACCGTGCCGCTCGAAGTCGACAGCGCATAGTAGCGCTGTCCGCGGGCGGCGCCCGACAGATCGATCCCGGTTTCCTCGCCCACCTCGCGGATCATGTTGAAATCGATATCGACGACGCCGTCGCGGAAATCGATCGGCTCGAAGGAGCCGGCGGCGAAATAGACGCGGCCGGCGTTCACCGTGTGCGAGCCCATCCGGATCGCCACCAGCGCATTGTCGCCGGCAACCAGCACGGCGTGCGCATAGGCATGTTCGGCGCCGCTCAGCTCCCGGTTTTGGCGCCACAGCATGAAAGTCGAGTACTTCACCGCATGACAGCGACCGATGAGCCGGCTGTCGCGATAGCTCAGCGCTGAAAGCAACACCACGGTGCCGTCATATAGCGCCGGCTTCATCTCCATTTCGCGCCGCCAGTTTTCCGCGATCGCTGTCTGATTGTCGCGCTCGAACGGATGCGGGCTGGCGTCGAGCCGTACGTCGACCGCGTCGACCGGCAAAATGACATTGCGCGGCAGGTCGAAGCTCACGGGCTCAGGCCATGTCCAGGTTGATCACCACCGGGCAATGGTCGGAGGCCTTCGGCCTGTCCCACCCGGCACGCGGAAAACGCTCTACTTCCTGGCCAGGCGGAAAGATGGTGCGCCAAGGCTGACCGTTGCGGATGATCTCCGGAACCGCGGTGGCGTTCTTCGCCGCCAAGGCCTTCGACAGCAGGATATAGTCCAATTGGCACAAATGCCGCTCTTGCGGGCCGCGCGTGTGATAGAAACTCCAGCGGTCCATCTCGGGCCGCCGCTCGACGACATTTTCGCAAAAGCCGCCTGCGGTCAGAACGTTGATCGAGGACTGGGCTTCGTCGACGACGTGGAAGCGATAGCCGTCGAAGCTGTCGCCTTCGATCTTCACGCGCTGCCGATAATCGTTCATGTCGCCGCAGATCGCCCAGCGCTTGTCGGCCGCATGGTCCTTGCCGAAGCGGTCCTCGATGATGCGGCGCACGGCCTGCGCCTCGGCGATGCGCAGTGGCATCGTCGCCTCGCGGCCATCGAGCCCGTTGCGCGGCGAGCCCATTGACTTGAAATGCACGAGATACAGCGTAAGCGGCACGCCGCCGACCGTCATGTCGATTTCCAGGCAGTCGCGCCGGAAGACGCGTTCGGTGGCCAGGTGCCCGAACGCCGCCAGCTCCGGCGTGAACAGTCCGAACTGCTCGAACGTGACATAGGCATGGCTGGTCATGCGCACGAATTCGATCGGCTGCCCCTGCGCGGTCTCGTTGCGCATCATCACGGCGACGTCGATGCCGCGGGAGTCGTTGCCGGCGGTGGTGTATTTCTGACGATAGCCCTGCCCGATCATCTTGAAGAGATAGCCATATTCGAAGGCCTTCAGCCCCTCGATGTTATCCACCTCCTGCATGCAGATGACGTCGGCGCGTGTCGCGGCTATGGCGAGCGCGGTAAGCTGGCGGGTGTCGTCGGACTGGGCGATCGCGCGCGCCTGTTCGAGCAGCCTGTATTCTGCTTCGCTCTGGATGTCGAACAGCGCCAGTGTTCGGTCCTCGTTGAGCTGGTTGCGATAGCCGGAGAAGTCGAACCTGTTCATCAGGTTCTCGACATTGAAGGTGGCGAGGCGCAGCGACATGGCCGAGACCTTTGCCCGCAAGCAATGGCGAACACAAGAGCAGACGCACGCCCGTTATGGTTGACGGAACCTTTCTGTTCATCTTCCGTTCAGATGGAAAGTTCCATCAATAGGCCTATTCCCGAGCGTTTTGGGCGTGGGGCCTTACTCGTGGAGAGTGAAATGAAACCGCTCTTGTCTTCCCTTGGATCCGGGCTTCTGGCCTTGGGTCTCTCCGCTGGGCTGACGGTGCCGTCGATTGCCGGCCCGGTCCTGCAGCCCGATATGTCGACCGTGACCAGCACGGCCGCATCCACCATCATCCCCGTTCGCGACAGCTGGGCCGGCGGCAACGACCGGCGGCAGATGTATGACTGGCGCTGGCGGCGCGGCGGTGACTGGCGCGGCCGCGATTCCAGATGGCGTGGCGGCGACTTCCGCGCACGTCATTTCTCCCGCAACTGGGATGGAGATCGCAATTGGCGCTGGCGGCATCATCGCCATCATCGCCATCGCCACTTCGACAGTGGGGGCGCGGCCATCCTTGGGCTCGGCCTAGGCCTCGGCCTCGGCAGCCTCGCCTACAACAATTTCTACAATCCCTATTATTACGATCCCTATCCGCGCTACTATCAGCCGCGGCGCATTTACCGGACCGAGCGGCTTTCCAGGGCCCATGTCCAATGGTGCTACGACCGCTACCGGTCCTATCGGGCCTGGGACAACACATTCCAGCCCTATAACGGCCCGCGCCGGCAGTGCATTTCGCCCTTTATCTGAGCCCCTCGGCACGAAGCTCAACGGCGCCCGGCGGGCGCCGTTTCTTTTTGTCAGGGCGCGCCCGACGGCGACGCGATAACCTTAAATTTAGCAGATGCGTCTATCCGTAATGCGGTGCCCCATATGACGATCGCCAGGCTGCGATCCGCTAGGACGACTCCGCCATGACCGAGAACGAGTTGAGAGGCAAGCGCCGGCAACGCGTGCTGAAGGGCGCGGCGATCCTGACCGGCATCAACAATTCCGGGGTCATGTGCACGGTGCGCAACATGCATCCTGGCGGCGCCGAACTGAAGCTGCCGATCGAGGCGCATGTGCCCGACGAATTCCTGCTTTACGTGACGAAGGACCGGATCGGCTACAAGGCGATCGTCCGCTGGCGCCGCGACGACCGCATCGGCGTGGAATTCGCGGGCACCGAGCCGAAGCCGCATTGGCATTACGGCTGAGCGTGAGAGAAGCCGGCGGATCGCTCCGCCGGCTTTCACGAAGCATGAATAGACCAAATTAATTTTTCGCCTTGTCGACCAGCTTGTTCTTGGCGATCCACGGCATCATCGCGCGCAGCTTCGCGCCAACCTCTTCGATCTGATGACTGTCGTTGTTGCGGCGGATGCCCTTGAAGCGCGACAGGCCGGCGCGATATTCCTGCATCCATTCCGAGGTGAATTTTCCGGTCTGGATATCCTTCAGGATGCGCTTCATCTCGGCCTTGGTGTCGGCCGTGATGATACGCGGACCGGAGACATATTCGCCCCATTCGGCGGTATTCGAGATCGAGTAGTTCATGTTGGCGATGCCGCCCTCATAGATGAGGTCGACGATCAGCTTCACCTCGTGCAGACACTCGAAGTAGGCCATCTCCGGCGCGTAGCCGGCTTCCACCAGCGTCTCGAAGCCGGCGCGGATCAGCTCGACCAAACCGCCGCACAGCACCACCTGCTCGCCGAACAGATCGGTCTCGCATTCCTCGCGGAAATTGGTCTCGATGATGCCGGAACGGCCGCCGCCGACGCCGCAGGCATAGGAGAGCGCGAGGTCGAGCGCATTGCCCGAGGCGTCCTGGTTGACGGCAACCAGGCACGGCACGCCGCCGCCCTTCTGATATTCGCCGCGCACGGTATGGCCGGGGCCCTTCGGCGCGATCATGACCACGTCGACCGAAGCCTTCGGCTCGATCAGGCCGAAATGCACATTGAGGCCGTGCGCGAAGGCGATGGCGGCGCCGTCGCGGATGTTCGGCGCGATCTCTGATCTGTAGATGTCGGCCTGCAATTCGTCGGGCGTTGCCATCATCATCAGGTCTGCCCACTTGGCGGCTTCCGACACGCTCATCACTTTCAGCCCGTCGGCCTCGACCTTGTTGGCGGTCGCCGAGCCGGCCTTCAGGCCGATGGCGATCTCCTTGACGCCGGAATCCTTGAGGTTGAGCGCATGCGCCCGGCCCTGGCTGCCATAGCCGATGATAGCGACCTTCTTGCCCTTGATCAGATTGAGATCGGCGTCACGATCGTAATAGACACGCATTTCGTCTTCCTTCCCGTTTTGAAGATCAGAGCATGATGCCGAAAAGTGTGAAGCGGTTTTCGGACGACATCATGCTCTATCTCTTGGATTTGGAGCCGGATTCAGATTTCAGGTCGACTTGACCTGAAATCATCCGGCTCCGGGACCTTGCGGCCGGTTGTTTGCTCTCCCGGTCCTTGAGCCGTAAAGAGCGAGAAACTGCTGCGTCGCGCGGGCGGCATCGCCGCCGATCGTCGCCTCGGTCAATTGCAGCCGGTCGCCGAGCAGAAGCCGCATCTGCACATCGCGGCCGACCAGACCGAAAAACGTCCGGAACGCCGTCTCAGCGTCCTCTAAGTCGAGCAGCCCGGCCTCGCGTCCCGCTTCGAGCACGGGCTTCAGACGCCTGGCCAGCGCGAAACGCCCATTCTGCAGCACGATTGCGCCAAGGTCATCCTTCCCGGAGCCGGCATGGCCGACCGCGACACGGTTGAGCGCGATAGACGTATCGCTGGAGATGACCCTCAGCCAGTCGGAAGCGAAGCGTTCGAGGCTTGCGGTCAGCCAAGCGAGGTCGAGCCCTTTGCGGTCGACCGGCGCCACGCGCACTTTCGAGGCCTGCCATTGCACCGTCGCCGTCAGCAGCCCGTCGCGGTCGCCGAACCATTTGTAGAGTGTTTCCTTGGAGCAGCTTGCCCGCCGCGCCACGGCGGTCATGGTCAGGTTGTCGCCGTCTTCGACCAGTAGGCGAAGTGCTGCGTCCAGAACGGCCTGCTGCCGCTCGGTAAGCGTTTCGCTGCTGTCGGTGTCGGCGGCGGCTTGCAACACGTTTTCACCCGTTCCCGGTCGCTCAATAATGCGTACCGTACGTTACGGTTCGGCTTATTGCGCATTCGGGTTTCCAACGCAAGGGGCTGGGGCGAAAAAATCTGACGGTACCCACAAAGACTCGTGAGCTAATCGCCGGCCAGTGGCTCGCGCAGCCGCCCGAGCAGCGCAGCCAGCGTTTCCAGCTCCTTGGCGGAAAGCTTGTCGCCCATCAGCTCGGCTATGGAGGCGCCATAGACGGCCCAGATGCGGCGGCGCATCTCCCGGCCGCTTGGCGTGATGCGCACTGTCTGGCCACGGCCGTCATCCGAGACAGGCAGCTTTTCCAGCAGGCCATCCGCTTCCAGCCGGGCCAGCAGTCGCGACACGTTGTACTGCGCCAACAGAACGCGATCGATCAGCTCGAACGGCCGCAAGCCGCCCTCGCCCGCCTCGGCAAGCTCGTGCAGCACGTCGTACCAGGCGAGCGGCGGCAAGCCGCCGGCTTTCAGGGCATACTCGGTCTTTTCGACCAGCTGGCGCGACACGCGTATCAGGCGGCCCCAGGCTTTGACGGCCTCGGCCGGAGGAGATTTTCTCGTCATCGAGGAACTTTATTCGATAGATGCAATTGCATCAAGCTTGACGGTCGATGCAAACGCATTCATATAGATGCAATTGCATCGATAGGGGTTCCCGATGAAACATGAGATCTGTAAAGTGGCCGACATCCCGCAGACCGGCAGCCTGATCGCGCCTTTCTTCGGCCGCGACGTCCACGTCTGGCGCAGCGGCGAGCGTATCCGTGCCGCGGCCAATGCCTGCCTGCATTTCGGCGGGCCGCTCGACTGCAAGGACGGCGCCTTCATCTGCCAGTGGCACGGCGCCCGCTTCGACATGCAAAGCGGCGAGCGCCTCCAAGGCCCGGCGCCGAAGGGCTCGCGCCTGATGTTCCTGTCGACCCGCGTCGAGGACGGCGCGCTGAACTATGTCCGGGGAGAATAGGATGACGGCCAAACTCACCCTCGTCAGCCATCACCTTTGCCCCTTCGTCCAGCGTGCGGCAATCGCCCTCGCCGAGAAAGGCGTGCCGTTCGAGCGGGTCAATGTCGACCTTGCCAGCAAGCCCGACTGGTTCAAGGCTATCTCGCCGCTCGGCAAGGTACCGCTGCTCTGCGTTCGAAACGGTAGCAAGGAGGAGATCATTTTCGAATCCGCCGTCATCCTCGAATTCCTCGAGGAGACGCAGGCCAATCCGTTGCACCCGGCCGATCCGCTCATGCGGGCCAGGCACCGCTCCTGGGTCGAATTCGGTTCGGCCATCCTCAACGCCATCGGGCGCTTCTATTCCGCCGCCGATGAGGCCGGCTTCCTCGAGGAAAGCAGCGACTTGTCGGAACTGTTTGAGCGTGTCGAGGCAGAACTGTCGGCAAGGCGGAGCGGTCCGTGGTTCGCCGGGAAGCGCTTCTCGCTGGTCGACGCCGTCTACGGGCCGATCTTCCGCTACTTCGACACGTTCGACGAGATCGGCGCTTGCGGCATCCTGGACGGTAAGCCTCTCGTCCAGGCCTGGCGCAAGGCGTTGAGCGACCGGCAATCGGTGAAGGAGGCTGTCAGTCCGGACTATCCGCTGCGGCTGCACGCCTTCCTTCGGGCAAAGGCATCCTATCTTTCGCGAATGATCCGGCTGCAGGCCATTGCGATTCCGCAAGCCCGATCGGCCTGAACGGGTCGATCACCGTTCCCGCGACCATGGCGGCGAGCAACTGCGGCACCGGCGGGATCTTCGCCAGCGCCGCCACCAGCCGGTCGCGCACGAACGGCAACACGACGGAGTCCGACTGGTAGAACGGCGTCAACGACAACGACAGCGCCTGGAATACCCGCACGTGCCAGCGGCGTGCCCTTGCATAGGTCATCAGCGCTTCGTCGATGTCGCTCGTTCGCGCCAGGGCATGGCTGAGTGCTGCCGCGTCAAGCAGCGCCATGTTCGCGCCTTGCCCGAGCTGCGGACTGGTCGAATGCGCGGCGTCGCCGATAACCGCCAGACGTCGGCCGGCCGGCAGCCTCATCGTGTGGTGGCCGTAGCGGGCCAGCGAGAGCTGCTCGAAACTGTCGATCTGGCTGGTGAAGGCCTCGCATTCTGGCCAGACCGAAACAACCTTCGCCTTCCAGGCGCCCAGACCTTCGGCTCTCACCTGTTCCGCTCCGGCCGGCTTGAGGCTCCAGAAGAAGGCAGCCATGGCTCCGGCGCCAGTATCCGGCCGGCCGATCGGCAGCACGCCGACCATGATGCTTGCCTTGTCGTAGCGCTGCAGCAGCGCCTTTTCGTCAAAACCGTCGCGCCATCCGAGTGAGGCCCAGAACGCGCCATAGGTGAGCGGACGCGGCACAGCCGTGTCGCCAAGGCATTGCCGCAGCCTGGAGCGCCCGCCGCTGGCGTCGACAACCAGATCGAAAGACCCCAGCCGCTTTCCGTTGGCGCAGACCGGCCGCGCACGTTCACCCGTCTCCAGCGTCTCGATCTCGACATTGGTTTCGATGGGAATTTCCGCGCGCCGGGCAGCGCGATAGAGTACGCCGAAGAGCGCTGCCCGGTGCACCGCGAGACCGAAGCGGCGACCGCGGCGCGCGTCATAGCGGACATCGAGCACTGTTCGCCCGCTTTTGGCATCGGTCCCGTGTAGCCGCTCGATACGGCTCCCTAGCGAAAGAATCTCGTCAAGCAGCCCGAGATCGGCGAGCGCCGTCAGCCCGGTCGGCTGCAGCATCAGCCCCGAACCGACGGGCTTCGGCTCGTCGAAGCGCTCGAAGACGGTGACCTTATGCCCTGCCCGCCTGAGATAGAGCGCCGCAGCCAGTCCGGCCGGCCCCGCGCCGGCGATCGCTATCTCGTAAGGCTTGTCCATTGCGCCCAAACCCGAACCGGCGAGGAACAATCCCGCAGCGAAAGCGCGAGATCAAGAGGCGCTTTGACGCTTGTATCGGGGGAGGAAAGGCTCAGGCCTGCGCGGCATCGAAGGCGACGCGCGCCTCACGAACGGCATCGTGGTTGAGCTCGGCCCATTGGATCAGCATCTGCAATGGCGCAAACATCGAGCGGCCGAGATCGGTGAGGCTGTATTCGACGCTCGGCGGCTTGGTCGGAAAGACTTCGCGATGCACATAGCCGTCGCGCTGCAGATCGTAGAGCGTCTGCGTCAGCATACGCTGCGAAATGTCGGGCACCAGGCGGCGCAACTCCCCGAACCGGTACGGCTTCTCGGCCAAAGCCATGACCAGCAGCGAGCTCCATTTGCCGCTGATGCCCTGGATCACATCGCGGACCGGGCAGTCGGCGAAATTGCCGCCGCCGGTCATGGCTTTGTAGACCTCGAGCTTCGATTTCAGACTGAAGATCTTGCTGTCCATCGCGACATCCATTGATCGAAACGGCGACCCGCCGGTGGTTCCCCGGCTGTGCCTACCTCCCGGAAAACTGCCTTCTTTACGGCCCCTGGTCAATTCTTATTTTAGTGCTGGTCTCTTTTTGAGACCATCGTTCAGACCCCTTCGACGCAAATTTCAGGAACTTCCCATGACCGAAACTCTCCTTGTCACCGGCGCTTCCGGCCATCTCGGCCGCGCCGTGATCAACCATCTGCTCGATGCGCAGAAAGTCGCGCCGGCAAATATCATCGCAACCACGCGCAATCCCGAAAATCTCGGCGACCTGGCAGTCCTCGGAATTGTCGTCAGGCCGGCCGATTTCGACGATCCGGCCTCGCTGGAGCGCGCGTTCAAAGGCGCCGACCGAGTGCTGATCGTCTCGACCGGTGAGCTCGACCTGAAGAGCGACCGGCGCCTCAAGCAGCATCAGGCCGCGGTGGCCGCAGCCAAGGCGGCAAGCGTCTCGCACCTCCTCTACACCTCGATGCCCAATCCCGAGCCGGTCTCGCCGGTGCTGTTTGCCGGCGACCACTACGGCACCGAGCAGGCCATCAAGGCGAGCGGCATTCCCTACACCATCTTCCGCAACGGCTGGTACCAGGAGAACCTTTTCATGGCGCTGCCGCACGCCATTTCGTCGGGCAAGTGGTACACGTCGGCCGGCGACGGGCGGATCGCGCACGCCGCGCGCGACGACATGGCCGCCGCGATCGCCGCGAGCCTCGCTTCCGGCTCGACGGAGCCCCGCGTCTACACGCTGACCGGCCCGCATGCCTACACGACGAACGAAATTGCCGCTCTGGTGAGCGAAGTCACCGGCAAGCCGCTGGAGGTTATCCAATTGCCTGACGAGGCTTTGACCGAGGGCGTCAAGGCGGCCGGCCTTCCCGAGGACTTTGCGCGCATTGTCGTATCCTTCGACGCCAACACACGCTCCGGCCGTATCGGCATGGTGACCGACGCTATCGAGACGTTGTCGGGCCGCAAGCCGAAGACGCTGAAGCAGTTCCTGGAAGGGAACAAGGCCGCACTGCTTGGCTGAACCGTTGCGCCTGGGAGGTACCCTCCCGGGCGCGTCACCTCGACTTTTTGAGCAATCCGAGCCGGACCAAGCTTTCGCCGGTGGCGACGAGCGCTTCTTCGCGCGATCGCGGCGCCCAGCCGAGCATGCGCATGGCCTTGGCCCCGGTTGCGTTCCTGGCCTTGCCCAATTCCGTCACGATCTGAGCCGCTTGCCCGTCGAACAGTCCGACGGTCCGGACCAGCCAGTCCGGCAGCATTCTCGTCGTAACGCGCGACGCAACGCTGCCCAGCCGCGATTTCAACGTTTGTGCGATCGCCAGCGTCGTCATGAAATCGCCGCTGATGGCGAGGAACCGCTCCCCCTTGGCGGCGGGACTGCTCATGGCGCGCAGATGCAGATCCGCCACGTCCCGCACATCGACCACACCGAACACCATGCGCGGCAGACCAGGCATCTCGCCGTCCAGCAAGCGCTTGATGAAGTCCGTCGAGGTCGAATGATCCGGCCCCAGGACCGGTCCAAATATCCCGACCGGATTGACGACCGTCAGTTCCAGCGCTCCGCCCTGGCTGGCAAGGAAATCCCAGGCCGCACGTTCCGCCAGCGTTTTCGACTGCACATAGGCGCTCACCTTGGCCGCCAGGTTGGTCCAGTTCTCTTCCGTGAACGGACTGCCCGGAATTGGCGTCTGGCCATAGCCGATGGCCGCAAAGGACGAAGTGAGCACCACTCGTTTGACGCCGGCATCGCGCGCGGCCCGCAGCACACGCAGCGCACCCTCGCGCGCAGGAACGATCAGATCGTCCTCGTGTTTCGGCACGCCCGGCGGGAACGGCGAGGCGACATGAAGAACGTACTGGCATCCCGCGACCGCTTCCGGCCAGCCGGCGTCTGTCGTCAGATCGGCGTAGGCGAAGGAAAGCGCATCGCCCGGCTCGGCACCGCCGACCCTCAGCATGGCGAGAACATCGGCTTGGCGCTTGGCGGATCGCACTGTTGTGCGGACGCGGTAGCCTGCCTGCAACAGGGCTAGAACGCAGTGCGCGCCGAGGAACCCGGAGCCGCCGGTAACGAGCACCAACTCACCCCCCATTCCCACCTCCCCACCCCTTTAGGCGTTGCAGTCCCTCAAATGGCGACCTGAGTGCCGATCTCGACCACGCGCCCGGTGGGGATCTGGAAATACTCTGTCGCATCGGCCGCCGTCTTCGCAAGGCCGATGAACAGCCTGTCCTGCCAGATCGGCATGCCGGAATTGGGCGAGGCCTTCAGCGAGCGCCGCGACAGGAAGAAGGACGTCGTCATGATGTCGAACTTCCATCCCTGCTTGCGGCAGATCGCCAGCGCGCGCGGAATATTCGGCTGCTCCATGTAGCCGAAGGTCAGCGTGACCCGCATGAAGAGCTCGTTGACCGTCTCCATCTTCACTCGCTCGCTATCCGGCACCACCGGCTGCGGTGCGGTCACCACGGAAAGAATGACATTCTTCTCATGCAGCACCTTATAGTGCTTCAGGCTGTGCATGAGCGCGGTCGGCGCGCTCAGCGGATCGCTGGTCAGGAACACGGCGGTGCCGGACACCAGCTGCGGCTTTTTCTTCAAAAGGTTCGCCGCCAGGAAGTCGAGCGGGATCTCGTTGCGTCGCGTCTTGTCGAACAGGTAGCGGCTGCCGCGCACCCAGGTCCACATGCCGAGGATGATGGCGAAAGCCACGGCGAGCGACGCCCAGCCGCCTTCGAAGACCTTGACGATGTTGGAGGCAAAGAAGCCGACATCGATGGAGGCAAACAGAGCCGTTAACGACACCGCGACCCAGAGCTGCCACTTCCAGATACGGGTCATGACGACGAAGAGGAGCACCGTCGTCACCAGCATATTGCCGGTCACCGAGATCCCGTAGGCCGAGGCAAGTCTGCTGGACGCGCCGAAACCGACCACCAGAAGCATCACCACCAGCGCCAGCAGCATGTTGACGCGCGGCATGTAGATCTGGCCCGACTGTTTTTCGGACGTATGCAGGATCTCCAGCCGCGGCAGCATGTTGAGCTGCACCGCCTGCCTGGTCAGCGAAAAGGCACCGGAGATCACCGCCTGGCTGGCGATAACGGTCGCTGCCGTCGCCAGAATCACCATCGGGATCAGCGCCCAGCCTTCATTCATCTCGAAAAACGGATGGCCGACGACACCGTTCTTGGCGAGCACGAAAGCGCCCTGCCCGGCATAGTTCAACAGCAGGCAGGGAAATACGATCGCCAGCCATGCCAGCACGATCGGCTTGCGCCCGAAATGGCCGAGGTCGGCGTAGAGTGCCTCCGCGCCGGTGACGGCCAGGAAAATGGCGCCGATCGTGACAAAGGCCACGTCCGGCGAATGGATCAGGAAGGCGACGATGTAGTGCGGGCTGATCGCCCAGAGGATTTCAGGATCGGCAATGATGTGGTTCAGCCCGGACAGGCCGATGGCGAGGAACCACACGGCGGTGATCGGCCCGAAGATCAAGGCAACACCACCTGTGCCGAACCGCTGCACCGCAAACAGAATGGCCAAGATGAGCAGCGTCAGCGGCACCACATAAGGCTGAAAGGCGGGTGTCACGACATTCATGCCTTCGACGGCCGAAAGCACGGAGATGGCCGGGGTGATCACGGCGTCGCCAAAGAAAAGCGAGGCGCCGGCGATGCCGATGGCCAGGATGATCGCCGAACGCGTCGCGAAAGTGCTGCGCGCCAGCGCCATCAGCGAGAGCACGCCGCCTTCGCCACGGTTGTCGGCGCGCAGCACGAACATGATGTATTTGATCGTGACGATGATCGTCAGCGACCAGATGATCAGCGACAGCACGCCAAGAATATCGCCGCGATCGGCGACCTCACCGCGCGAGGAAGCAACGAGCGCCTCGCGGAACGCGTAGATCGGGCTGGTGCCGATATCACCATAGACGACACCCAGCGCGCCCAGCATCAGCACCTTGGTGCTGTGCTGCTCTATCTCCGGATGCCCCGTTTGCTCGACGGGTTCTGCCTCAGCACCATTGGCAAGGGCCATGACGACACTCCGATAAAATGCGCGGTGCTCTACGCTTGCTGCAGTGCAATATCAAGTGCCCTGGCGTTAGGGCTCCCATACCGCCAGTGCAAGGCTCGACCTGCAGAGGTCCATTCAAATCTATGGCACAATGTGGATGCTTGAAGGGTCAGATCGCGACCTGAGTGCCGATCTCGACCACGCGCCCGGTGGGGATCTGGAAATACTCTGTCGCATCCGCCGCCGTCTTCGCAAGGCCGATGAACAGCCTGTCTTGCCAGATCGGCATGCCGGAATTGGGCGAGGCCTTCAGCGAGCGCCGCGACAGGAAGAAGGACGTCGTCATGATGTCGAACTTCCATCCCTGCTTGCGGCAGATCGCCAGCGCGCGCGGAATATTCGGCTGCTCCATGTAGCCGAAGGTCAGCGTGACCCGCATGAA
>NZ_NSGE01000010.1 GCF_002294985.1 Mesorhizobium sp. WSM3862
CAAGGACGAGCTGACGAGTACACTTGACAGGAGCAACCGCGTGAACAGCGGGGGCGTCATCATCAACACTGAACATTACACAGCGCTGTTGAGACCGGCGAAGAGGCAGAGGACTGACAGTCCGCAAACCCTCGCCACGAGGCGGCAAGCGAGCGAAGCAAATACATCGTCCATCAGGCAAGACTCCGATCAAGCCCGAGCGGACCTGATGGCTTCCTCCAGAAGCAGAGAGCGCTCCGACGCGGGACGTTGAGCTCCATGGCTGGGCCAAGCAGAACAGCTCTTTTGACGACAGAGGCGCTGATGCGATCTCCAGACCGGTAGCTCTCGCCGTAATTGATCAGGCTGGCACTGTTGGAAGGCGATGTAGGCTTGGAACCCGCCGACGGCGGCCATGAACTTGCGCATGTTCGGCTAGCCTGTTTCGAGACCTTCCGCGTCGAACTGCAGGTCGGCGATTTCGTCACGGTCACGATAGACGTTACGATGTCAGAGATGCCATTTGATTCTGCGCAAGGTTTCAAGCAGGTCCTGTCCGGCCTGCTGGTCGTGGTTTTCGAGCCCTTGCACGCACTGGCGAAGGACCGTGATGCGCATGGCGATATGGAACCAGTCGAGGACATGCTCTCGCCGCCGGCGCTATCGTTTCCGCGAGCGAGGGCGGACTTATTTCCCCACCGTCGTTGATGAAGGTAAATCCTGATTGGCCTGGACGCCCTGCTTCTTGAGATGGTCGAGAATGCGCCGTTGCAGTTCGCGATCATCGCCGGTGTACGAACCGATGTAGCGCGGAGCGCCGTCTTCAGGCCGCGAGCGGCCTGCGATCAGCTCGATTTTTCTTCCGGTCGGCACGGTGGCGGATGTACTCGGGAAACTCCAGAATAGCGTGCGGTCAAGCGGCCGAGGTGCCTCCGTAGCTGACATCTACGTCAGCGTTGAAGAAGTACCCTGCACCACGGGATGTTTTGACTAGCCGAGGATTGGCCGCATCAACCTCCAGCTTTCGGCGCAGGCGCATGATCAGGACATCCACACTTCGATCATAGACCTCTTCTCCACGCACACGGCTCGCGAGCAAAAGCCGTTCTCTGGATAACACGTTGCGTGGGTTCTCCAGGAACGCGATCAAGAGATTGAACTCACATGCGGTAAGCTTGACCTCGCCACGCACCTCACAGATCAGTCGCCGCTGCTTGACGCTAAGCTTCCAGGCCCCAAAGCGAAATGAGCGCTGATCTCTGGTTCGCGGAATGCGCTCGCGTAACGCCACCCGAATGCGGGCCAAGAATTCGCGCATCCCGAAAGGCTTGGCAATGAAATCGGTTGCGCCAAGTTCCAGTGCAACCACTTTTTCCGCCTCCTCGAGCCGGTCGCCGCTGATCACTATGATCGGAACGTCCGACTTTGTCGCCAGATTGCGGACGATCGCAAGTCCATCCTCCCGGCCTAGATTAAGGTCAACAATCACGAGATCGACTGGCTCGTGTGAAAGAACATAGTCAAACTGCTTGGTATCGTGGACTACGGTTACCTTCAAGGCATGCATCGTGAGGTACTCGGCGATGAGGCGCCGCATTGCGGCATCATCATCGATGACAAGAACATGTTTCAACGGCTCACCTTCAATTTCGAATCGCCTTGTCTAAGCTGTTGCCGAGCAATTCTAGGGCACCGATATAGAACAGCTGCCCCTTGGTCCCACCCGCCGCTGCAGGCGGCCAGTAACGAGGGCTTGGGTCGTCCAGAATCGGTAGAAAGCTGGACCTTGTCGATCGCGAATTGGCGGCATGCATCTAGCCGTGAGACCAGACAGGTTCAAGCGCTAACATGACCTGCCGTGAGGTCTTTCGCTTTTCCGGATCATGATTCCCGTTTTGTCAGTTTTGACGCGGGCCTGCTCACACATTCGGATTCTTTCGGCATGGATGCCGAGTCGCCTCCAATGTGGTTGCCCTCGTGACGTTATCTGGCGCTTGCGGCCTGGATCATCTCGACATCGTCAGACTCGTGGGAGCCCGACGTGGTTGAGCAGCGCCGCGTTTGAGTCCCTGAAAGGTGTCGGCGAAAGGACAAACGTGATTCGCTACAGCGGTTTTGTGCCAAATAGCATGTCGCCTGCCAAGCCGGGTCCTTCCGAGATGGCGGGCGGCATCGCATCTTGTTTTGGCAGAGGACGGTTACCCTCCGACCTAACATTTCTCAGCTTACGCGAGACCTCCACATTGAGCCTGTCACGTCACGGGCAGCACCTCAAAAAACTCGACAGCGCCAGAATCGAATCTCGTGATTGTGCCCGGCGATAGCCGTCGGATTCCGTCAAGGGCCTGCGGTTTTCTCCCGATGGAACTGTATGATCAACTCATCCAGTGCGCGGCCGAACAGCTGAACCAGGTTCGCCGGCGTCATTCTCCGACCTTGGGCATGGACGGCCTTCATGTCCACCTCGGCTCCGATTTTTCCGCCGCGCCGAAATGCGTTCGCGGCTCCTTACAGAATCGGCTTTCTCCAATCCGTGATCTAGTGCGCATGCACATCAGACTCCTGCGCCAGCTCGGACCGCGTCTTTTCTCCCTGAAGAAATGTCTTTTGTTTCAATTGAAACCGAAAAGCTCAACTTGAACATCACACAGTAACAAACCTCCCCGATAAGCGCGTGCCGGACAGGGCCAGAACCCGTCCGGCGGCTTGAAAGGTGGGTGATAGGGAATGTTTATTGCAGTTTGGCCACTGGCTATTGTCCTGTTGACATCCATGTCACTCCCAGCCGAGCCCGCGCCACTTTCGCCCCGTGAGTTCCACCGCCTATCGCGCAAATGCGCTCCCTGGGTTGCGCCGTCTACCCTGGCCGCGATTGCCAAGATTGAAAGTGGCTTTGAGACGCTGGTGGCTCATGACAACACCACAGGCGAGCAGCTTCGCTGGATGGACCACCTGGAAGCCACGCGGGGCATCAAGGACCGGCTCGAAGCACAACATTCTGTCGATGTTGGATTGATGCAAATAAACAGCAAGAACTTTCCCATGCTCAGTCTCACGCCGGAAAAGGCTTTCGAGCCCTGCGCCTCCCTTTCGGCTGCCGCCCACTTGCTTGAAAGCCGGTATGCCGGCGGCACGACTGCTCCGGCGCAGCAACTGGCGCTTCGCCGTGCCATCTCGGCCTATAACACGGGCGACCTCACGCGTGGTTTCGCCAACGGTTATGTACGCAAGGTCGAGTCGGCCGCAAGGGACATCTCAAGTCACCTTGAGCGAACGATGGAGCCGACCCCTCGAGATGCACTACATGTTGAAGCACCCGGTCGAAAAGCTGTGCCGCCTCTGCTCCAACAGAGCCAACAGGCCAATAGAAAGCAGCCCAACCAAAATTCCTGGGATATCTGGGGCTCCTATCAGCCAGACCGCTCCGGGGCCGATCCATCCGGTCCGACCGGCAGCCAGGCTGCGGAAGAGCGGGAACCCTCGACCCCGAACAAACTCGTATTCGATTGAATCATGGAGATACAATGATGAAGCCACTCAAGATACTTCGTGCGCTTAAAACGCGTGTTCCTTCGCCTTTTTCCATGCTGCGCATGACGGCTGAATATGTACCGGCCGCTGCTGCAGGCGTGGCGTGGGCGGTCTTCTCCAGCGGGCCAGCCGCGGCCCAGGTGACCGGAGGGACGGATCCTGCCAAGATGGTCCAGAATATCTGCACCTTCATACTTGGTCCCTTCGGACAATCACTGGCCGTGCTCGGACTGGTGGCCATCGGTATCTCCTGGATGTTCGGTCGTGCCTCACTTGGCCTGGTTGCGGGTGTCGTTGGAGGGATCGTCATCATGTTTGGCGCCAGTTTCCTGGGCAAGGCGCTCATAGGCGGTGGCTGATGAGCGACCGATTGGAAGTGAGCACCCTCTATGTGGCGGCGACACGCCCCGCACTGTTTTTGGGGGTGCCGCTGACGCTGGCCGGATTGCTCATGATGTTGGCGGGGCTCGTCATCATTATCCTAAAGAACCCACTTTATGAAGTCGTGCTCGTGCCACTCTGGTTCGGAGCACGGCTGATTGTTGAGCGTGACTATAACGCCGCAAGCGTCGCGTTCCTCTATTTGCAGACGGCCGGCAGAAGCGTGGACGGGCCGGTCTGGGGCGGCGCGAGCGTAAGCGCCAATCCGATCAGGGTGCCGAAACGCGGAAGAGGAATGGTGTAATGTTTGGCGCCAGTGGCCGGACCGAGAGATCTGGCGAGATCTATCTTCCATATGTCGGTCATCTAAGCGACCAGGTTGTCCTTCTGGAAGACGGATCGATCATGGCCATGGCACACGTCAACGGGCTGCCGTTTGATTTGGAAGACGCTGAGATGCGCAACTCGCGCTGCCGCGCGTTCAACACTCTCTTGCGCAACATCGCCGATGACAATGTCACGCTATACGCTCATCTTGTGCGAAACAACGATGTGGCGGAGCCGGCATCGCGCCAGTTTCAAAGTGCATTCGCTGGCAGTCTGAGCGAGGCCTACGAGAGCCGTGTGCTGTCGGGCAAGCTCTTTCGCAACGATCACTTCCTCACTGTCGTCGTGTTCCCCCGCACCGCAATCGGCAAGATCGGCTGGCGCATTGCCAAATCCCCCAGGCGGAATGACAACGATCTGGCCACACAAATGCGAAGCCTGGAGGACCTCTGGCAGATCATTGCTGGGTCACTCGGCGGTTACGGTCTGCGCCGGTTGGGTATTCGTGAGAAAGGCGACGTGCTCTTCACGGAAATCGGTGAGGCGCTTCGGCTGATAATGACTTGCCGGTTTCTTCCGGTTCCGATGGTTACCGGCTCACTTGGCGCCTCGATCTACACTGACCAGGTCATCTGCGGAAAGCGGGCGCTTGAGATCCGAAGACCCCGCGGTAGCTCCGTGGGATCATTGTTTTCGTTCCGTGAGTATCCGGCGACGACGCGCCCAGGCATGCTAAACCCCTTGCTGTCCGCCAACTTCCCGCTTGTCCTCAGCCAGAGCTTTTCCTTCCTCACTCGGCCACAAGCTCATGCGAAGCTTAGCCTTAAGTCCAGCCAGATGACGAGCGCTGGCGACAAGGCTCTCACCCAGATCAATGAACTTGCCGAGGCAGAGGACGCACTGGCAAGCAACGAGTTCGTCATGGGTTCGCATCATCTGAGTCTGTGCGTCTATGCGGACAGCCTCCACAGCCTTGCAGATCGGGCAGCAAATGCCCGCGCAAGGCTGGCCGACGCGGGCGCCGTTATCGTCCAAGAGGGTATCGGCATGGAGGCCGCGTACTGGTCCCAACTTCCGGGGAACAACAAGTGGCGCACGCGCCCCGGCGCGATCACCTCGCACAATTTTGCCGGGCTTGTCTCTTTTGAGAACTTCCCAAGTGGTTCCATTTCCGGCCACTGGGGCAAAGCTGTTGCGCGCTTTCGCACGAACGGTGGAACTTCTTTCGACTACATCCCCCATGAGAATGACGTCGGCATGACAGCGATATTCGGGCCTGTCGGCAAAGGCAAGACGACGCTGATGACCTTTATCCTCGCGATGCTTGAGCAAAGCGTGGTCGATCGCGATGGTGCCATCGTCTTTTTCGATAAGGACCGGGGTGGTGAACTGCTGGTGCGAGCCACCGGAGGGACATATCTAGCGTTGCGCAGAGGCGCTCCGAGCGGCTTGGCCCCTCTGCGTGGACTGGACAATACCTCCGCCTCGTTGGACTTTCTGCGCGAATGGCTGGTGGCTTTAATCGAGAGCGACGGCCGTGGCCCGATCTCGCCGGAGGAAAGCCGTCGACTGGAACGTGGCATTGTTCGTCAACTTTCGTTCGAACCCGTCATGCGCTCAATTGCGGGCCTGCGCGAATTCCTGCTGCACGGCGCCTCCGAGGGCGCAGGAGCGCGGCTGCAGCGGTGGTGTAGAGGGAATGCGCTTGGATGGGCCTTTGACGGCGATGTCGACGAAGTAAGGCTGGATGCCTCCATTACGGGCTTCGACATGACACAGCTCCTGGAATTTGAGGAGGTCTGTGCGCCGGCCGCCGCATATCTTCTGCACCGCGTGGGCGCTGTTGTCGATGGCCGACGGTTCGTCATGAGCTGCGACGAATTTCGCTTCTATCTGCTCAACCCCCAATTCTCGGCTGTTATCGACAAGTTCTTGCTCACTGTTCGCAAGAACAACGGAATGTTGATACTCGCAACGCAGCAGCCTGAACACGTGCTTGAATCGCCCCTCGGAGCCAGTCTCGTTGCACAATGCATGACGAAGATTTTCTATCCATCACCGACGGCGGACCGGGCTGCGTATGTCGATGGCTTGAAGTGCACCACGCAAGAGTTCGAGGCAATCCGCCAGGGAATGGCAATTGGCAGCCGCAAGTTTTTGCTCAAGCGCGACAGCGGGAGTGTTGTTTGCGAATTCGATCTTGGCCAGATGCGCGAATATGTAGCCGTGCTCTCGGGGCGGGCCAACACCGTGCGCTTTGCCGACCAGCTTCGTGACCAGCACGGCGATGCCCCAAGTGCGTGGCTCGATAAGTTCATGGCTCGTTACCACGAAGTTCAAGACTGACGGAGGAATATTCATGAGATTTGCCAAGCTCGCAGTAACAACGCTTGCTGCTTCCTTTCTGCTGAGCACACAGGCCCGGTCACAATTTATTGTCAGCGACCCGGCAACAGAAATACAATCGGCCCTAACAGCGAGTTCCACTGCGGCGATCCTTGTAAAGTCAGTCGAGACGCTCGCTACCACGATCGAAATGGTGGAGATGCTGAAGTCGTCATTTGCTGTCACGGGACTGCTGGGCGCCCTGAACCAAGGAAATCACTACCCGTCGGGCAACAAGCTGGAGGGGCAGATGTTTGATGCTCGGGCGCCAGTTTCGACCATGGCGCGTAACATTTCGCAGGACCCAACTAGGATAGTCACCGGCACCGATGCGGAAGGGAAACTGTTAAACGGGCAAATCACTGGTGCGGCCAATGCCGCAGCTCTTGCAGCCGACACTCTGGACGTAATGGACAAGCGCCTTAAGAACAACAGCGACACGCTTGGTCAGCTTTCCCGCTCGCGAAATATTGTGCAGGCCACAGTGACCAACGGTCTGGTCCTCAAGCAGATTCACGATGCGATCATCCAAAATGTCCAGGCCACCAGTCTGCTGACGATGGCCACCGCACAAGGGAGCCTTCACGCCGCGGAGGAGGCCGCAACGCAGCGTCGCGAACGCCAGGACACCGCCAAGATGTTTAGCATCCTCCCGTGAACGACGCAGAGTTCATCGGGCTCAGTTGCGCTGATCAGGGACAAATCAGGCTCAGGCCATGAATTTCAAAATTCCCGCGCCATTCACGACGATACACACGATCTTTGATCAGGCCTTTACGTTAGGCCTGCAAAACGTCGTTGAAAACGTCCAAGCGGCGGTCAGTGCGCCTCTGGTTGCGTGTGTGACGCTTTGGATAATAATCCAAGGCTGTCTGGTCATGCGTGGTCAAGTCGACGCGCGCGGGGGTATCTCGCGCGTAATCATGGTATCGATCGTCGTTGCTCTTATCTTAGAGCAGGACAACTACCAGAAGTACATTGAATCGGTCTTTGACGACACGATTCCAAGGCTTGCTCATCAAATCAGTGGCAGCGACTTGCCTTTTACAAGTATCCCCCAGAAGCTCGACTTTATGTTTTCTGCAACTCAGTATGCAATTCAAGTCATTGCTTCCGAGATAGGCCCTATGAATGGACAGGACATACTTGCTTTCGAGGGAGCGCAATGGGTTTTCTACGGTGCGCTGTGGACAGCATTTGAGATCTATGATGCCGTCGGAATTCTGACGAAGGTGCTCTTGGCAATCGGCCCGCTGGTTCTTGTAGGCTACCTTTTTGATCATACTCGAGACATGGCTGCCAAATGGATCGGCCAACTGCTCTCGTATGGGCTGCTGCTTCTCCTCCTCAACATCGTTGCCACCATAGTTATTGCGGCCGAAGCGGTATCGCTGGGAATCATGCTCGTGGTGATCAAAGCCTCCGGTACAACAGCAGCCAAGATCATCGGGCTTTACGAACTCGACATGCTTTTCCTAGCTGGCGACGCTTTGATCGTCGCACTTCCGGCGATCGCCAGCAGCATCGCCGGCGGCTCTTTGGCCGGTGCGAACCGACCGCCTAACAGCCTCAGTCGCCACTTTGCCAAAACGGTGGGCGGTTAATCAATCGAAAAGCGCGGTGCTAAAAAAATGAAATATTGTCTAATCTTATCAATCCTAGCTTTGGCCGCCTGCAAGACGACCGATCGGCTTGCGACCTGCGCGGGTGCGCCATTCCAACTCAACGTGGGACAATGGGAAACCACGCCTAAGGATCTTCAGGTCGATTGCGCGGAAGAGCCCAAGTGAAGTTTCCTGAACATGCCCTTCTGGTGGACAGAGAAAGGCTAGCCGCCCACTACAAGGAGGTGGAAGCGTTTCAAACTTCACGAGCGAAGTCTGCGCGGCGCCTGTCAAAGGCCCTTATAGCCTTTGCGGCGGCGGCGGTCCTAGGAAACGTTGCCCAAGCATTTACCATCGCTGCCATGGTCCCGTTGGCCAAGCTCGTACCTGTGTTCCTCTGGGTACGGCCGGACGGGACCGTTGACAGCCAAGTGTCAATCTCAAAACTGCCCGCAACCCAAGACCGAGCCGTCATAAATGCTTCGCTATGGGAGTATGTACGCCTGCGCGAGGGCTACACGGCAGATACGGCCCAATACGCCTATGACCTCGTATCTAGTTTCAGCGCACCGGCCGTGCAACAGCAATATCAAGATTTCTTCAACTATCCGAATCCCACTTCGCCGCAAGTCACGGTCGGCAAGCGCGGCAAGCTCGAGGTTGGGCATATTTCCTCAAACGACATCAGTCCGGACGTTCAACAGATCCGTTACAAACGTACGCTTGTTGTCGATGGGCAGATGCCGATGGTGACCACCTGGACAGCTACCATCCGCTACGAGCGCTTGACGGGTCTGCCTGGCCAATCGAGGCTCACCAATCCGGGAGGTCTACTCGTCACGTCCTATCAAGCCTCGGAAGATACCGTATCCAACCTGGGCAATGTGCAGCCATGAAAAAAAGAGCGTTTCTCGCGGTGGCTTGTTCACTCTTCCTGACGATGGAGGCGTGCGCGGAAGACACACCACTTGCCGGCAAGCATGATGCGCGGATGCGCTACCTTGCCTACCGCGCTGACGAAGTGGTGCACCTGTCGACCGCAGTGGGGGCAACGCTGGTTGTCACATTCGCTGCCAACGAAACCGTCGCAGCCGTGGCCGTGTCCAATAGCAAAGACCTGGCTGCGCTCCCACGTGCCAACTACCTCTTTTTTAAGGCTAGCCGGATGCTCGCGCCGCAACCGGTCATCGTGCTGGCCGAGAGTGAGTCGGGTACACGGAGATACGTCTTCAGTATTTCAACGAGAGCGATGCCAAAACTGGACGATAAGCAACCTGACCTATACTACAGTGTGCAGTTCACCTATCCTGATGATGAGGCTGCTGATAAGAGAAAGGAAGCAGAAAGGCGCTCGATTCTTGGTCAGGCCCGCGCGAAAGTGCTGCAGCAACAGAGAGTTCAGGATTTGTTCAATCGGCCTGCGGCAACGGCCGAAAGCAATTTTCACTACGTCGCAAAGGGCGATCGATCGCTGGCGCCGCTGGAAGTTTTCGATAATGGCTTTACGACCGTATTTGGCTTCGCAAGCAATTCCCGCATACCCTCCCTCTACGTTATCAATCCCGACGGCAAGGAAGCCGCTGCCAATTACACGGTCAAAGGGGACTATGTTGAAGTATCCGCAGTCGCCCGGGAATGGCGTCTGAGAGATGGCAATACGGTCTTGTCCATTTTCAACAGGGCTTATGATCCTTTAGGAAGAGCGCCAGGGACCGGTACAGTGACACCCGACGTGTGGCGCGTTTTGAAAGGCTCGGGCCGATGAAGGAAACCGGCCCACAGGCGGCACATGATGTCCATGCATCGGGATCGATGGTCACCGAGCCGACCCGCCGGCATGTTTCGGGATCGCAGAAGTTGGCCGTCGCTGCTCTTGTTCTGATTTCATCTCTATCGCTCATCTGGCTCGGAGGTCGTTCCAGCACACAAGACGAGCCATCTCAGCCAAAACCGGCAATTGTCGCCAACGCCGAGCCATTCCGCCCCGTGCCAATTGAGATTGCTCCCGAACCTCCAGCACCCGCGCAGGCGGCGCAGGCGGCGCAGGCGGCGCAGGCGGCAGATCCTGCACCATCCACGCCGCCCCCAACGGCGCCAGCTGATGCGCCGCCGGAGGAAACACCAATTTTCGCCTATATTAGCAGCAGTCAAATGCCCAATGACGGTCAGCGGAGCGAAGACAACCATAAGGATGCTCCCACGACCCAGGATGAGAGTTCAATCGATGGCGATCTGTCAGGCCGATTGAAGTCCGATATACAGGAGCCGAGCCGGGCCACGCTTTTGCAGCACCCTGATCTCGTGGTAACTCAAGGAACGATCATTCCCTGCATTTTGCAGACGGCAATCGACACAAATTTACCCGGCTATGTGAAGTGCGTCTTACCTAAAGACATCCGCGGCACAACCAACAATGTCGTGCTCTTGGACCGCGGTACGACCGTGATTGGCGAAATCCAGCGTGGTCTCCAGCAGGGGGATGCGCGTGTCTTCGTGCTCTGGACGCGCATCGAAACACCAGACCATGCCCTCGTTTCGATAGCGTCGCCGGGCGCTGACGAGCTCGGCCGCTCCGGAATGCCTGGCATGGTGGACGAGCACTTTCGGGAACGCTTTGGCGGCGCGATTCTCATGAGCGTCATCCAAGGCGCGTTTCAGGCGGCCGGTCAATACGCGGCCAGCTCTGGCGGAGGAAGCGGCATCAACAGCTTCCAGAGCAATGGTGGACAAGCCGTCGAGACGACACTGAGAGCGACGGTCAACATTCCGCCTACCCTGAAGAAAAACCAGGGAGATGCTGTGTCCATCTTTGTGGCTCGGGACCTCGATTTCTCAGATGTATACGATCTTAGAGCGACTGCCGCGGCGCCAAGCCCCCGACATCGCGAACGCAGGAGAGACAACAATGCGATCGGAGGCTGATCCTCAGTTGCGTTTGCTACTCGAGCCCGTTCTAAAATGGCTTGAGGAGCCAAGAACCGAAGAGGTCGCTATCAACCGGCCGGGGGAAACCTTTGTCCGACAGGCCGGCGTTTTCACGAAACATCCGCTACCGCTATCTTATGACGATCTGGAGGACATCGCGATACTCGCTGGAGCGTTGCGCAAGCAAGATGTCGGACCGCAAAGCCCCCTGTGTGCGACTGAGTTGCCGAACGGAGAGCGGCTGCAGATCTGTTTGCCGCCCGCTGTACCCTCAGGAACAATAAGCCTGACGATACGGCGTCCCTCAAGTCGTGTGACCGAACTCAAGGAAGTTTGTTCTCGCTACGAATACTCCCGTTGGAATCAATGGCGGTCAAGAAAAGAGCGCCAGGAGCGGCAGGACGAAACGATTCTTCAGCACTACGACCGTGGTGATTTGGAGGAATTTCTGCGGGCCTGCGTTTGCGGGCGACTTACGATGCTGCTTTGCGGACCTACTGGAAGCGGCAAAACGACGATGAGCAAGACTTTGATCGACGCTATACCCCCCCAAGAGAGGTTGATCAGTATCGAGGACACGCTCGAACTTGCAATCCCGCACGAGAACCATGTTCGGTTACTCTATCCGAAGGACCGAGCAGGCGTTGGGACGGTGACAGCCGAGCAACTGCTGCAAGCCAGCTTGCGCATGCGCCCTGATCGAATATTGCTTGGCGAGATGCGCGATGATGCCGCTTGGGCCTACCTTAGCGAAGTCGTCTCCGGCCATGCGGGATCGATATCAACGATTCATGGGGCGGATCCGGTCCAAGGTTTTAAAAAGCTCTTTTCACTCGTCAAGAGCAGCGCGCAAGGAGCCGCTGTGGAAGACCGCACGCTTCTCGACATGCTGTCGGCTGCCATTGACGTCATTGTACCGTTCCGTACCCAAGGCGACGTGTATGAGGTGGGAGAGGTATGGCTCGCCGCCGATGCCCGGCGACGGGGAGAGACAGTAGCCGACCTTCTCAACAAGCACTAAGCTGGAATAACGTCTCGGGATCCATAAGTCGGTGACCAGACGCGTCATTTTGTTCTGCGTCGATGTCCTTTTGACGTTTTGACGGGCCTTCTCAGATTGCTTGGGTAGCCTGAGCGAGTCGGCGGCATCATGCCATCATCATGGTACGGACCGCATGCTCCATTGTCCGGGATGAGACCGGCTTCGATAACCAAAAGACGAAGGCCTGATTATCAAATGTGACCGGCATGGGGTCGATCTCACCGACGACTATGACAGGCACCGCCATGAGGGTGGGGCATCTGGGTTCGGCTCGTCCTCGCTCGAAGAAAGGCGCTTTACCCAAAATCAGCAGGTCGGCTGCCTTCCCACTCTCGATCCAGCCGCAAAGGCTTTCGAAGGTCGCGAAGCCGACCGGCTTATAACCCAGCGCGGCGATTTTCTTCTTGTAGGTCTCCAACTCTGCTGGGTCGGGCTCCACGACTGCAATGATTTCTCCGTTGCCAAGTGATCCGTCGTATGGGCCGACAGCGATGTCAGCGCTGACTGGCTCCTCTTCGGAGGCCGGTAAGTAGATATCGAAGCGGGTACCTCGGCCAACAGCCGAGGTGACGTCAAGGCATCCTGCGAGCGCGCTCACGTGCCTGTCAACCGCGGCAAGACCCAGCCCGGTCCCGCCGAGGCGAGAGCGGGTGGTAAAAAAGGGCTCAAAGACATGCGGAAGTATCGAACTTGCAATTCCTGGGCCATCGTCGCTGATGGAGAGGAGAACGTAATCTCCAGGTCTCAAGGTGCCCTGAGCCAGCGGCTTTGTTTGGCACACCTGGGCGCGAGAAACGCCAATCTCGACACGGCCCTGGTTCAAGACAGCCTCCGACGCGTTCTTGCACAGATTCATGAGGATCTGCTGTATCTCGGTCGGGCTGCCCTCGACCACCGTTCGCCACTCGTTGATCTTGAAGTTCAACTGAACACCCGCACGAACTGTAACCCGCAGCAATGGCGCAAGATCCATAACAATCTCGGAGACGCTGATAGGTACTGCCACGCGCTTTCGATTTCGGCTGAGTGACAAGATCTGGTCAACGATCAGCTTGGCTCGGTATCCAGCTAAGATGATTTGGTCGATGTGGTTCCGAATTTTAGACGGACGACGTACAAGACCTTGGGCAACCTCTGAATATCCGATTATTGCCCCTAAAATATTGTTGAACTCATGTGTGGCGCCGCTTGCGATCGTGCCGACGGTCCTTAACCTTTCCAAATGCTCCCATCGACTCACCAGAAGGTCGCGTTCGGCATTTACGCGTTGCATCTCAAGATGGTGGCTCAAACGCACGATAGCACTGGCAAGAACCGGGAGGTCGTCAGCTGAGGGGAGTGAGCGATCTCGTTCAAAAACAAGGATGCAAACCGCAGCCGGCTGATCGGCGGCCCTGCAAGCAACAATTTGACAAACACCGGAAGTGCCTATGGCGGTCCGAACCACTTCGGCCGCAGGAAATACGCGAAACACTGGCCGTCCGGCGCGGACAAGTGAAACGACTTCATCAATAAGGGCGACGTTCCAGACGGGTATGCACGTGTTTGCCGCAAAGCACTCAGTATGCCTGCTGAGGCTCGGATCAACCAGAACAAGCGCGCATTGATCCGCATCGAAAACGCGTTGAACGAGTCTAAGCGCTGCTTCGGTGGAAAAGCGCGCCACGTCGTTCTTTGCTCTACTGTCGTTGAAGCGAGCTTCGATCTCGCTCATCGCCTCTTCAAGCTCCAACCGCCTTTTCAGTCGGTTCGTCCGCAGATGCTGTCTGGAGGATCGAATGATCGCAAACAAGCAGATGCATATGGACAGCAAGCCAAACAAAAGTCGCGCACGTTGCGCTTGCGCGCTGGCCAGGCTGTAGCCTTTCAGATGCTCCCGCTCCAGTTCAGCGGCCTTGGAGGACGTGTCGAGGGATGCGATCTGATTGGCAGCTTGGTCCAACCTCCATAAGGAAGACACGGCAGCGCCGGCCTTGCCCAACACATCCGCGGCAGCCCGGGCCTGCCTGGCAAATCGCTCGAGAGGCTGATCCATGTGTGATGCGAGGTTGAGCCACACCACTAGCTTGGAAAGTTCAAACCTGCCCGACGGTGCCTCTCCAGGGTGAAAAATCGAGCGAGCAAGGTCTGCGACAGAGCTTTTCATGAGCTGATTTTGCTTGACCCAGGCTGAGATGGCAGCCTCAGTGTTTTTCATCGAATTTTTAAGCTGCGCGAGTAGTGCGGATTCCCTGGAGCTCTCATCGGGCGAAATCACGAGATGGTGTTGCAAGTTTTCGACGTTGCTTTGCAGCGCCTGTCCGGTAGACGCAACCGAACGGAAGTCCAATGCCATATCGGTTCGCGCACGGGCGACGTCCCGCTGGAGCAATGCATCGTTGATCTGAATGCTTCGCAGCTCGCTTAGGACGGCGTCGTTGATCTCGGGAGCCTGCCACTGCGTCCCGACCAAGAGCGCAATCGAGGCGGCTAGCGCAATTAGAATTGCCTTGTCGGAACTGAGCCATGTTTCCCAAGGAAGCGGCGTTTGATCCGTGGCGCACGCCTGGCGAAGGTCCGACGTGAATTCCAGCGCCACCTGGGTTCGGTATGCGGCCGTATGCTGCTGGAACAGGAAAGCCACGCCTACCTCTCTCCTTGGACGGCTTAAATTTGTCTCGGTCCGCTTCCAGGATCAGAATGAGCGCCCAAGAGGCGCCTCCGCGACCCGGAGCACATCCTTACGATCTTGGAAGCAGATGAATATCCCCGCAGCCGGCGCTTCGACCCCTCACGGCGGCAGGTGCCTCAGCGGAGGCCCAGGATGAAGCGCCGATTGGCTGATCGGATAGGGCGCGCATTCCGGGGATAGAGCAAGGTAAAGCGCTTGATGTCCGCTGGGTCGACCTCAACCGGTTCCGTCGCCACCATCCAGTCGACGTTTTCGGTGCACGGCGGCGTCGTCAAAGATCCTTCATATGTCCAGTAGCCAAGCGAAGCCGGCAGAAGCCCGTTCGGGTCGACCTCGTCGACGGCCGCCTCTTCGCCTGATGTTGCGGGGAATGCTGCAGCAAGCTTGGCAAAGCTGGCATTTGTGGCGCCTGACGCTAGAAACACGCCCAGCACACCCAGAGTGTCGCTGTCGGTGTCCTTATGGACAAAATGCGCTTCCATCGGGAAGCTCTTGCCCGCGACGTGGTGCTCGCTTGGCGCATGGAAATGGAACTGGAGCATCTCATAGACACGATCCCCTCGAGTGAGCGTGCTGCCTTGCGGCAGGTTGATCTGAATGGTGTGGCCGTTGTTCACCATCCTGCCGCCGCCCTTGTGCCAACCTATGGCGATGTGCGGAATATCCGCTTTGACCGCGCCCTTGATATCGACCGGCGACTGCTGTGTGCCCGCCGAGCAGACGAAATTTGTCTTATCCAGATCGCCCCAGTGTTCGGGCCCGGCTGGGCCGGCGTATCCCCAATGGGTGCCCGCCGCCGCGGCGGCCTGAGCGCAAATGGGACACGCGCCGAGTGCAACGAACCCTTTGATCAGACTACGACGATGCATATTGCTTTCGCTCCTGGACGTGAACTGAGTTTGTGATTTGCGGTTGCCATGACGGGAACTGTGGTCGCAACTGTGATGTGGTAACATCGCAACTACGCCGAACAACTCGGCATACGACCAGCGCATCACGCAGGCCTTCACGTCGGCGCATAGACGACATTCTCGTCGGGACTGCCGGTGAGCTTGTCATTGTCCTCACGGCCATTCTCACCGGGTAGATGGTCCGAGCTATCTGCGCCGAGTGGGTATCCCAGATCGCATCCTCGTCCTCGTGACGCCTTCATATTCATCATCCGTCGACTAGAGAAATCGATTGCTTCAATTAAGAACATTCACGTTTTGGATGCATTCACGCGCAATCCGCGGTACTCCGCGCCTCACTTCGGCGGGTCGCTATTGAACCGTTCGCCCTCCTCAAGCAGCTCAGGGCCGCCCCGTGTCGAAGCTGTTGCCGGCGAGTCTAATGCGGCTCCCGTGACCGCATCAAGCGAGCACCCTGCCAACCCTCGCCTCGGAGCATCTGGTCCACGCCGCACCGTGTTGGGTGAAACCGGCCGAAGGTGCGCTGCTGCCACATTTTCCACTTGTGGCGTCTTGAGCGCCTGTTGCAACACTTCGCCTATCGTCAGCCAGTAGGACGGCACGACTAGCTCAGCCAGCATCGGTGCGGCATTGATCATACCGATCTATTCGGGTGGCCGCACTTCTGCGCTCGCACGACGGAAAAAGAAATCGCTCAATGGCTTGCCGCAGACGGCCGCGCAGTCGTAGGCGCGGCTCGAAGGTCTCGACTACCGGCGGGTCCACGAGGCGCGCAGGACCCGCGTTCCGGTTCAGGCAGGCTGACCTGCGACGAAGTGAATCAGCCTTGATTCGTCTGTCGCGGGCGGACTGTCGGTGCGGCCGGATCATTCATCTCGTAGCGCCCAGGCATTTCGTTACCGCTCCGGCCTGGTGGTCGAGTCCCGTGGCTTGCGCGGCGATGGACCTTGGCTCCCCGCACGTATCGCTTGCCGCGCTGCTTGAGCTTAACAATCTCTTGATCGAACGCGGTTTCCGGCGAGGCTCTCCAGATGGTTTCACCATCACAAAGGCGCAACATGAGAACCCTGCACCCTCGACACGATCTCTCGTCGTCGTTCGCCAACTCAGCTTGCCACTCGACTCGCAGAAGCTGAACGGGCTGAGTTCAGCGCAACCGACGATAGTGACAGCCCGGCTCGCCAACGTACTGATGGTCGCCGGCGTCGCAACGGAGGAGGAGAGCTGCGATGACGAGCGGTAATCTCATTCCGATTGCCCTGCTCAGGCGCAAAGCCATCGTTTATGAGCGTCAGTCCACTCAGGCGCAGGTCCAGCTCAACCTTGAGCCACCGTCGGCTGGGCGCCTTGCGGTCTCCCTCCTCCCACACCACCGTGCGTACGGTTCCGTACACGACGGTTCATGCAGCGTGGTTTAGGCGTCTAAGCTCGTGCTGGAGCGAGATCAGCCCGAGAATGTCGAAGAAGGGCTTTCGGAAAGCATCGTTCATGTGACTGTATCAGTCGCTCGTCTGCCTCCGGTCGAGAGGTGACGCGCCTGCCGTGGTGTTTGATGCACCCGATGCCTGCCCTCGCGGCTTCCGGCCGCTGCTCTCGGCATGGGCACGATAGTATGAGCTTGTCGATGTCGCGCGGCGCTGGGGATTCCGCAAAGCAGAGGTGATCGACGAGGATCTGGGACGAACCGCAAGCGGGGCTGTGAGCGTCGCGGTTTCGAACGCCTGGTCGACGACCTGTGCACCGGCCGCCGTGCATTGCCTGGATGCGTCCGCCTGTCGCGCAACGGGCCGGACTGGCATCGGCTGTTTGAGTTGTGCGGCGAAGTCGATGCACGCGTGATCGATCTGGACGGAATCTACGATCCGGGATTGCCGAACGACCGCCTGCTGCTGGGTATGAAGGGCAGCATCAGCGAGTTCGAGCTCGGGTCACCGTAAGTTTTTGCCTCCGTCAAAGCGTCGAGCCAAAGGCGCGTGCGAGCGATCCATAGCCTGGATGTATGGCATTCAAACAATCGATTATACGAATTAGCGGGCATGCTCCATTAGAAAGACAACAACAACGGAACGCAAGTATCGCCGACACCTGCAGCCGGCAACCTTCTTAGTTATGTTATGGGCGAGTAATTTCATCAGGTCTTCTATGTCGCGAGACTCTCGAGCCGATGTCCAGGCCTTGCGGGGTCTATCTGTCCTGCTGGTTGTCCTTTTTCATACCCAAATCGCGCCGTTTGGTTATCTCGGCGTGGATATTTTCTTCGTAATTTCAGGCTTTCTGATCACCGGCCTCATCGCGACCCAGCTTGAGCAGT
Source organism: Mesorhizobium sp. WSM3862 (assembly GCF_002294985.1). Classification (GTDB taxonomy): domain Bacteria; phylum Pseudomonadota; class Alphaproteobacteria; order Rhizobiales; family Rhizobiaceae; genus Mesorhizobium. Next base: position 18,068 of record NZ_NSGE01000010.1, read on the forward strand.
CACGGTTCAGCTTTTGGGAATTCTATTATCGTCGTGCGAAGCGCCTTTTGCCCACGGCTTATGTGGTCATTGCGCTCACGACGATCGCTGCACCCTTCTTCCTATCAGATGTGGGTCTGGGAGACTTCCGAAGTCAAGTCCTTGGGGCGCTCACATTCACCGGCAATATCGTTCTCTGGAATCAGGCGGCCTATTTCGGCGAATCCGCCGAAACGAAGCCTCTCCTGCATTTCTGGTCGCTCGCTGTCGAAGAACAGTATTATCTGCTACTTCCCGCTTTCTTGGCCTTGGCTCCCAAGAGATGGCGGCTCACAGCGGTTAGTTTGCTCCTAGTTGCCAGCCTCGCACTGTGTCTCTACGTGGCCATTCGTCACCCATACGCTGCATTTTATCTTATGCCGACCCGCTTTTGGGAAATAGCGATTGGTTCGTTCGGGGCATTGCTTCCCGCCAGCGCTCGCGTGGCGGCCAAGTTTGCGGCGCTGCGCCTCCCGGCGCTCGCGCTTATCCTCCTTATTCCCATTGGACTTGGTTCGCAGAACCCGATCGTGGATGCCGCTTTGGTTTGCTTGGCAACCCTGATCCTCCTGCTGTCGCCCAGCAGGGATAATGTGGCGGTTCGAAGCATGGCGAGGATCGGGGATATTTCGTACTCGCTCTATCTGGTCCATTGGCCGGTGCTTGTATATGTGCGGGCTGCTTGGCTGGCAGAGCCTCCCGCGCTTGCGATCTATGCGGCGGTTGCCTTCTCAGTTGTAGCAAGCTTAGTTCTTCACCGTTTCGTGGAAAAGCCGTTCCGGCAGGGATTCTTCGCATCTCGTGGACGGATGGCCTCAGGACTCCTTGCCGCAACGGTTCTTCTCGGCTTCGCATCGTCAGTCGGCATTGGCGCAGCCGAAAGTAGGGTTGGCTTTTCCGAGAGCCAACGGATCAATTACGGCCTGGCAAGGGCATGTGATTTCACATCTGGATCGCCTCCCCAGGCCATTCCGGAGGCCTGCCAGACGACGGACAGGCCCGAATTGCTGGTCTGGGGCGATTCATTTGCCATGGCACTGGTTCCCGGCTTGGCCAAGACGATCGGAGAGGCCGGCCTGGCTCAACTCACGATGAGCGGGTGCTTCCCCGCCATCGGCGTTGCTGCGTTCAAGCGCATAGCGTCTCCCTCCTTCGCCGAGGACTGTATTCGCTTCAATGACAGTGTTTTGGGTATCCTGAAAAATCGGCCGGAGATAAAGACCGTTGTCATTTCGAGCCCATTTGACGCCCCTGACTCCAAAGACTTCATGCTGCTTAAGAGGCGTGACCGGACATTCACGGAAGTTGACACTTCGGTAGATGGAGCCGTTGAGGGTATCAAGTCTCTCATCGAGGCCGTTCGCGCTTTGGGCAGGCGAGTGGTCGTAGTTGCTCCCCCGCCAGTCGCAGGCTTCGATATCGGCGATTGCCTTGAGCGAAAGGTGAGAGGAAATCTTATGCTCGGGCGGCACAGTGATTGCCAAATCTATGTCACCGATTATCGCCGGATGCGATCCCGCACTCTTGAGCTCTTGAACCAAGTGGCTGTGAAAGCGGACGTAGAGGTTGTCTCTTACCACGACTTTCTCTGCGACGACACAAAATGCAGAACCGAGATTGACGGCAAATCCCTCTACCGAGACAGCGGCCACCTTTCCTATGAAGGATCAGAGATCATCGCTCAAAAGACAAGACTTGCTGAGAGGCTGGTCAGGGCTGCTCGTTAGTCACGGTGGCCGCCTTCTTCTGCAGCTTCTCGAAAACAAACAGCTTGCCTTCGCGCACACTATCTTCAAGCGGCTTCGCCTTCGCCAGATGCGCCGCCACCGCGCTGGCCAGCATGCACCCTGTTCCCCTCATCGATGCGACAAGGCGCGGTGCGTCGAAACGGAGTGGTTCTTGGTTCGAGCGCAACAGAATGTCGGTCGATCGCGGTCCCGATGCATGACCGCCCTTGATCAGCAGAGCCTGCGCACCTGCGCCGAGCAATTCCTGACCCTGCCTGATCGCGCCATCCTCGTCGGTTGCGCGTTCCGCCGCGACAAGAAGCGCCAGCTCGATGAGATTGGGCGTGACCAAGCGGCAAAGCGGCATCAGGTCATGCTTCATGGCCGCGACCGCGTCAGCTTCCAGCAGCGTCCGGCCTGACGTGGAGGCCAACACCGGATCGAGTATTGCCGGCACCCGCGGATTTTCGCGCAGCACGGCCGCAACGGCCACGACGATCTCCGCAGTCGCCAGCATGCCGATCTTGATGGCGACCACCTCGTTGGCCTGCAGCGCGGCGCGCATCTGGTCGGCCACCAGGCCCGGCGATGAGCGGTGTATTTGCGCCACGCCCTCGTGCGTCTGTACTGTCAGCGCGGTGACAGCCAGGCAGGTGCGCACGCCAAGGGAAGAGATCGTCTCGATATCGCGTGCAAGTCCGGCACCGCCGCTGGAGTCGGATCCGGCAACGACAAGGACGTGCGGTTCTTGCCTCAGCGCCATCGCTCCGTCCTTGCGATCCATTCCCGCGTGCGCGCCTCGGGATCGGCATTCAATGTGATATCGGTCACAACCGCCGCGCTGTCGGCGCCCGCGTCGAAAACGCCGTCGAGCCGGTCAGGGTTGAGGCCGCCGATGGCGACCAAGGGGATGGGCGCGACCCGGCGCTGCCACTCGCCGATCCGCTCCAGCCCTTGTGGCGCCCATTTCATCTTCTTCAGGATGGTGGGATAGACAGGGCCGAGCGCAATGTAGTCGGGCTTGGCGGCGATGGCCGTTTCCAGTTCGGTATGATCATGCGTGCTGAGCCCGAGCCTCATACCGGCAGCGCGTATCGCCGAGAGGTCGGCGGCCTGCAGATCCTCCTGGCCGAGATGGATGAAGTCGCAACCTTCCTCGATTGCCAGCTGCCAATGGTCGTTGACGATGAGCTGGCAACGGTGCTCGGCGCACAAGGCTTTCGCCTTGCGGATTTCGGCGCGCAGTCCGGCCTCGTCCATACCCTTGATGCGCAACTGAACCAGCCTGACGCCGAGTGGCGCCAACCGTTCGATCCAGGCGGCGCTGTCGACGATCAGGTAGAAGGGATCGAGCTTCATGCGAAAACCGCCCTGCCGAATGTCGGCGTCGACGGCATCGCGACCTCGCGCGGTTCGAGCATTCCCGAGCGGAACGCCTCATGGCCGGCTTCCACCGCCTTGCCGAATGCGCGCGCCATGCCGACCGGGTCGGCAGCCTTGGCGACCGCCGTGTTCAGCAGCACCGCATCGAAGCCGAGTTCCATCACGGTCGCGGCATGCGATGGCCGGCCCAATCCCGCATCGACGATCAGCGGAACGTCAGGGAAATGTGCGCGCATCGATCGCAGCGCCGGGATGTTGACCGGCCCCAGCGCCGAACCGATGGGCGCGCACCACGGCATCAGCACCTTGCAGCCCGCCTCAAGCAGCCGTTCGGCGACGACGAGGTCGTCGGTGGTGTAGGGGAATACCGAAAACCCGTCCTCGCTGAGGATGCGCGCCGCCTCGACCAGGCCGAACACATCCGGCTGCAGCGTGTCGTGGTTGCCAATCACCTCCAGTTTGATCCAGTTCATGCCGAACACTTCACGCGCCATTTTTGCGGTCGTGACCGCTTCCTTGACGGAATGGCAGCCGGCGGTGTTGGGCAGGATTTTCGTGCCAAGCGCGCTGATCAGCGCCCAGAATTTCTCGCCGGCCTTGCCGCCCGCCATCTCCCGCCGCAAGGAGACGGTCACCACCGATGTGCCCGACGCCTTGACCGCATCGGCAAGGATGGCTGGCGACGGATATTGCGCCGTTCCGAGTAGCAGGCGAGAGGGAAGCGTCGTCCCGAAAAGCTCCAGCATCGCTAGCCTCCCTGCATGGGCGAGAGGATTTCGATCCGGTCGCCGTCGCTCAAATGGAATTCCGCCCGATGGGCTTTGTGCACGAGGTCGCTGTTGACGGCCGTTGCCAGCCAATCGCCCTCATAGTCGAGCGCCGCAAGCAGCGCCGCCAGGGTTGTCGCCGTGATCTCGAGCGCTTCGCCGTTGACGATCAGTTTCATGTGTAGACTCCATAGCTTCGTGCTGCCTGAAGACAATTTCGGCTGCTTGCCGTGCCATGGCGGGCGCCAGAAGAAAGCCATGACGATAGAGGCCGTTGATCCTGACGGTGTCGCCGCTCGTTTCGACGCGCGGCAGGTTGTCTGGAAAGGCCGGGCGAACGCCGACGCCGGTCTCAAGGACCTCAGCCTCGCCAAAGGCCGGATGGAGCGCGCAGGCAGCGCTGAGCAACTCGATCATCGAACGGGCCGTGATCGATCCCCCGGACTGGCTTTCGATCATCGTCGCGCCGATCATGAACGGTGGTCGGCGCGCGGCACGATGTAGAGCGGAAAGCGCGGATGGAGCAGCCGGACCGGCCGCGACAGCGAGACGTCGGGCGCACGCAGGATCAGCATCTCGCCGCGCACGCCGCGCAGCCTGTCGTCGACAGCGGCCATTCCCGTGCAGTCGATCCGGCGATCGAAACCGGAAACCTGCCTGATATCGGAGCCGAAGCGGAATGCGACGCCCATGGCCGCGAGCCTGTCATGAAGTCTCGCCATCGCCTCGCGCGGGTCGAGATGGGCCTCGCCTGGGAAGAACAGTCCGCGGCGGAAGCGGCCGGCGAGGTCGGGCTCGAGGCGCGCGACTTGGTCTTCATCGACACGCCGATGACCCGAGGTGCGGCTGGCGAACCGGTCGAGCTCGCCCGCATCACGCGGCGCGGCCACGACCAGTGTTCCGGCCCGTGTCACGTGACCCGGTAGTACCGCATCCCACCAGTCGGCGGCATCGCGTCCGAGATCCAGCACTGGCTGCTCGGCGCTTTCACGCTCGCACCATGGCGCCAGCATGCCGCCGGCGAACCACGAGGCATTGCCGCCAAGGGTATGTGTTATCTCGGCAACGGTCACGGTCGCGCCACGTGTGGCGAGCTCGAAAGCTGCGGTGATGCCGGCCACACCGGCCCCCTTGACCAGGACCCTCATGATCGCTCGCGCGCCTCTCGCACGAGCGGCGCGCCGGTCTCGTCCGCGGGCACGTAGAGATCGCCGCCTTCGCGATATTTCGCCGCCATCGCCGCCATGCCTTCCTTCTGTGCCTCGGCGCGGATGTCGTGGGAGATGCGCATGGAGCAGAATTTCGGGCCGCACATCGAGCAGAAATGTGCCACCTTGTGCGCTTCCTTGGGCAAGGTCTGGTCGTGGAAGGATCTTGCGGTTTCGGGATCGAGCGACAGGTTGAACTGGTCCTCCCAGCGGAACTCGAAGCGCGCGCGGGAAAGGGCCTCATCCCTGACTTTCGCCGCCGGATGGCCCTTGGCGAGGTCGGCGGCATGCGCCGCGATCTTGTAGGTGATCACGCCAATCTTGACATCGTTGCGATCGGGAAGGCCGAGATGTTCCTTCGGCGTGACGTAGCAGAGCATGGCGGTGCCGAACCAGCCGATCATGGCAGCGCCGATGCCGGAGGTGATGTGATCGTAGCCCGGCGCAATGTCGGTCGTCAGCGGTCCAAGCGTATAGAACGGCGCCTCGCCGCAGACAGCGAGCTGCTTGTCCATGTTCTGCTTGATCTTGTGCATCGGCACGTGGCCGGGCCCCTCGATCATCACCTGGCAATCCTTCGCCCAGGCGATCTGCGTCAGCTCGCCCAACGTTTCCAGCTCGGCGAATTGCGCCGCGTCGTTGGCATCGGCAATCGAGCCCGGACGAAGGCCGTCGCCGAGCGAGAAGGACACGTCATAGGCGCGGCAGATATCGCAGATCTCCGCGAAATGCTCATAGAGGAAGCTTTCCCGGTGATGGTGCAGGCACCATTTGGCCATGATCGACCCGCCGCGAGACACGATACCCGTGATCCGGTCGACCGTCAGCGGGATGTAGTGTAGCCGCACGCCGGCGTGGATGGTGAAATAGTCGACGCCCTGTTCGGCCTGTTCGATCAGCGTGTCGCGGTAGACCTCCCAGGTCAGGTCCTCGGCAATGCCGCCGACCTTTTCGAGCGCCTGGTACAGCGGTACTGTGCCGATCGGCACCGGCGCATTGCGGACGATCCAGTCGCGGATGTTGTGGATGTTGCGGCCGGTCGACAGGTCCATCACCGTGTCGGCGCCCCAGCGGATCGCCCACACCATTTTTTCGACCTCTTCGGCCATCGAGGAGGTGACCGCGGAGTTGCCGATATTGGCGTTGATCTTCACCAGGAAATTGCGGCCGATGATCATCGGCTCGCTCTCGGGATGATTGATGTTGGCGGGAATGATCGCCCGTCCGCGCGCCACTTCCTCGCGCACGAATTCCGGCGTCACGAAGTCGGGGATTGCCGCGCCGAAGGCTTCTCCGTCGCGCTCGAGCTTGCCCCGCAGGGCCTCGCGGCCCAGATTCTCGCGGATCGCGACGAACTCCATTTCAGGCGTGATGATGCCGGCGCGCGCATAGGCAAGCTGGGTCACCGCCTTGCCGGCTTTCGCCCGCAGCGGACGATTGCGGATCGGAAATTCCGGCGTCAGGCGCTCGCCTGTCGCGAACCCGTTGTCTTCCGGCCGCACATGGCGGCCGTCATAGGCTTCGACATCGCCGCGTGCTGTAACCCATTCGTGGCGAAGCCGGGCGAGGCCTTTTTCGATGCTGGTTTCGACCGTCGGGTCGGTATAGGCGCCGGACGGATCGTAGACGGTTACGGGCGGTTCGCCCGCTGTCGGATGGACAGAGATCTCGCGCATCGGCACCCTGACCTGCTGATGCAGGCTGCCTTGCTTGTGGATCTTGCGTGAGGCGGGCAGCGGTCCCGTCGACACGGTGGGGGTAAGGGCATTCATCTTGAGGCTCCTTTGCTCATGCATTGGAGACCCAGTTCTGTGCCGGAAGGATGAAAAGACGCTTTGGTCGCCCTGCCGAAACAGGACCTCGGGCATAGACTCCCGCGAAGCGCTTGCACCGTCCCTACGCCAGTATGAACTGGATCAGGTTCAACGGGTCACTGCGCCGCGAAAGCCAGCAGTATCTCAGCCCCTTGCCGGGACTCCCCTGGTGAATGCCTTAGGTTGGACAGGCGGGCCCTATCTTGTCAAGCGCAGTGAAGAGGAATCGGCACACTTAACCTCGTCGATCATTAACGCTTCCAATCGTCACTAAAGCCCGCTTACGCAAAATGCATCGCGACATTCCGGATCGCCTGGCTCAAAGACTAGTTGTCCGCCCGGCGGCACTGAAGCGCTCGATTGTATAGGGTTCGAGTGGTATTGGCGGGTCACGCCCGGACAGCAGATCGCCAACCAGTTTGCCCGTGGTTGGGCCTTGTGTGAGGCCGAGGTGACCGTGCCCGAACGCATACAGAATGTGAGCATGGGTCGCGGAGCGGCTGATGACCGGCAACGTATCTGGGGTCGCGGGCCGGTGGCCGCTCCACACCATGCCGCCGTGGCCATCCAGGGCCGGGAGGTAAGCCTTTGCAAGCTCAACCAAGCCTTTCGAGCGAGCAAAATTCGGGCTGGCTCGCAATCCTCCGAACTCGGCGGCACCGCCGATGCGTAAACCGATAGAGAGAGGGGTTGCCACGAAGTTGCGCTCTGCAAAGATCATCGTCCGGTTGAGTGCGATCTGGGGTGCAGCGATTGTGGTGTTGTAGCCGCGCTCGCTTTCGAGCAGGGCATTGTCGCCAAGCTGGCGAGAAAGTTCTGCCGACCATGCGCCGGCGGCTACGACAATTTTGGATGCGTTCAAAACAGAACTGTCGGCCAGGGTAACCGTGCCGCCCTCGGGACTTGAGGCTATACGAGAGACTTGGGCCGCAAGGACTCTCGCGCCATTGGCCGTCAGCCAGGAGCGCAGACAATCGACCACCCGCTTTGGGTCGGAAACGTGCGACCACTGAGGTGTTAAAATCGCCCTCTTGACCAGTGGGCCTAGCGCCGGCTCCAGTTCCCTGGCCTGGTCTCCTGATAGGTGACGAACCTCGATACCAAGCCTTTGCTTTGCTTCCCACCCGGGCGTGGCGGCATGCCAGCCTCTTTCACTTTCGTAAACCGTGAGAGCGCCCTTGCGATGGAGGTGCCCGCTCAATCCAATATCTGCCAGCAGAGGAACAAGGTCGCGGTAAACCCGATGGTTCAGCGCTGCAAGGGCTCGCGAAATCCGCTCCACCTCTGCCGGCGATCCAGCCCGCGCGAAGTTCCACAGCCATGGGAGCAGCCGCGGGATATGAGTCATCCTCAATGACAATGGGCCAAGGGGATCAAGTATCCACCTAGGCACTCTTTTCCATAAACCGGGCACAGACGCTGGAAGTACCTCGGTAACAGCGATACATCCAGCATTGCCACAAGACGCTTTATCGCCTACCGGATCGCGATCCACGATCGTGACGCTAGCTCCGCGTTTTGTGGCATCGTAGGCGACACAGAGGCCAACAACCCCTGCGCCGACCACTATAATCGGACGGTTCGCCATTTCAATCGTGACCGAGCAACCGTGAGCAAAACGGTGACAGATTGCGCTCGGCACCTCGTGATGATCGGGACTAGTCGCGCAATCGACCACCGAGAGATTTTCATTCCATTAGAATGAGCGTTGGAAACTGAGGATGCCGCCGACGCAATCTTTTTTGTCAGCCTTCGTCCAATTCACGTTCGAAGGGTCGACCATGCCGATGCCGAAATTGCCGTAGTGGCCGTAGTCGATTTCGGCCGTCGCCGTGAAACCGGCAACGAGCGTGTAGACGACGTTTGCGGCCACACCATAGTTCTTGAACTGACCGCCCGAGACCTGAAGGTTGAACGAAGTTTTCTCGTCGAGTGTGTAAGTGGAGCCGGCCCAGAAAGCCCAGTTGCCGCTCCAAGTTTTGTAGAAGCCGCGACCGTGAGCGCCGATTGCATTGGTTGGATCATCGTTGATAACGCCGATGGAGCCATAGCCGAACATTCCGAATAGCGACAGGTCATCTGTGACATTGACATCGACGCGGATCTTGCCGGCCAAAGCATCGTGGTTGCTGTCTCGAGCGATTACGCTGGTGATCGCGCCCCAGCCCTGCGTTTGTTTTACGCCGAAGACGACGTGCGGAACATGGCTGTCGATAGTACCGACTACACCCGACCCTTGTTCAAGTGAAACCAGAGCCGAAAAGCCATTATCGGCATCGAAGTAATACTGGGCCACGTTGGTATCGAAGTCGCCGTACGGAACGAGTGCGTTATTGAGGACGTTCCCGGCGTAGCCTGTAAACGTGTCGAAGGCCGAATGGCCCTTACCAACTCGGAGGCCACCAAGCTGGATCCAGGCGGAAGTCAATTTGACGCCGCTGTTGAAGCCATAGTTCTGAGGAGTGTCCGGGCCTGGATAAGCGTTGCGGTTGCCGAAATTGACGCGGTTTTCAGTGTAGGTCTTCAGTGCGCCGAGTTCGGTCTCCTGGCGCGTCCAAGTTTTGAACGTGAAACGCGTGTTGTTTCGCCAGGTGCCCTGAGCCTCGCCAGTTCTCACATCGGTGGTTCTTGCCCCGTCATACGATCGGACATCGCCGAGGCCGACGTCGTAACGGATGTAGCCCCCGATGCGCAGGCAGGTCTCGGTGTCGGGGATATGGAAGTAACCCGAACCGTAGACGTCGCAGATCTTGACGTATTCGGTCGGGTCCGACGCAGTGACTTCCTCCGCCGCGCGAGCGACGGAAACGGAGATCAGGCCTGCAACTGAGCCAAGAAGAAGGCTGCTTACCTTCATTTCGGATCTATGTTTGAAGTATAAATGCGGCATCGTAAAGGTTACTTCCTGTGCATGTCGAAATTAGAAAGCGGTCGTTTGCAACATGTCATTTAAAAGATGAATCGCGCTAACGACTAGACACTTATGAAATAAACAACCGTGCTTTATCGCCAACTGCCAATACAAGATGAGACTCGACCTATGTCAGGCGCAAAGGAAGGCAGAACGCCTGTTGCCTTGCTTTCAGCAGCTCAGCCAAACACATTCATTTAGGAGTCAGCACTTCTGAACGAAGCTATTATTTATCTCTGCTATTTGTGGGTTGCCCGCCGGGTTAGATGCAGAGCAGCAAGGGACGTGCCACACTGAAGAGGTAGCTCGCGCGACACTTAAATGCCCGGCAACTTCGTCTCTTCTTTTGCTTTTGGGGGGCAGGCAGAGCACGAAAGCTGCGGTTTCGGACACGCTTCGTATGTTCGATATGTGACACTTTCGTTCGATACCGTCAGCATTTTGTTCGCTGTGAAGCCTCGGGTCGAGATACCATGCTGCGTCCGCCGCTCGGCTGTCAGGCGGGAGCCCCGCTGCCGCATCTGGATGGTGCCAAGCACGGCCCGTTTGCAGCGGCACAGACCAATTCTCGGCGCAGGTCTCTGAGCCGCATCGCGCTGAGTGAAGGGCATGCTCGACGGTGATGCTGATCGTCTTGTGCGCAGGCGGCGCACCAGCGCGGAGACCCATGTCAAGCGCCGCCTTGAAGCTAGCCCAGCACAGACCGTTCCTGCGCCTCGAGGCCCGCCGCGGCATGGTATTCGCGAGAGAGCGACTTACGCATAGCCTCGTCTACTGGTGATGCGGCCTTCGCGCTGCTCGAAGTCGACCGGCGCGGCAGCTCCCAATTCACGATGCGGCCGTCTTGGTGATCACGTCACCTCGGAGGACGAGAAACGATTGTCGAGGCACGGGTTCGAGCTGCCTCAGTCGTTCGTTCGATCGAAAGCACTGTTTGCGGAGGACGCTCTCCATCATGCAGTGCCAGGAGACGCTGGCTGACTTCCTTATCCGCTGCCGTGAGCCGATGATTCAGGCGAAGAAAGTCCATCCAGGTTGGCGTGCGGAATGTCTCTGTCCAAATCGAAGGCGCTTGAAGATTGCGCTGGAGTGTCCAGTTTCGCGCCCCGGCACGGCTCTGAACATGGCGCCTTGCGCGCATGTAACCCAGAAAGGCCTCGATATTCTCTTCGGATATAAGATACTCGACCTTGACCACTATGGGACCACTCCTCGGCTTCAACTCGAGTGCCAGCTCCGGCGGATGAAAACCCGAACTCTCCTGATCCGTTTCTTCCCATGGACGGACCGGCAACACAATTCCCGCAGCTGCAACGAGCAACAGAGCGCCCGCGGCACCCTCCAAAGCCCAGCCTAAGGAGTAGATCTGTGCGACAGTACCCCAGATCCAGCTGCCGGCCGCCATCCCGCCTGCGCTCAAGGCGTAGTAGATCGACAGTGTGCGGCCAACCACCCACCTTGGGCTTGCCAGCTGAACCGACACGTCAATGCCCGTCCAGATGATAAGCCAACCCGCGCCACCAAGTGCCAGCGAAATGGCCGCGACAGCGACTGACGATGTGAGGGCAAGGGAAAGGCAACATGCTGAACAAGCAACAGAGGCGAACGACACCAGCCTGTCTTGAGACGTGATCCGCCTTAGAAAGCTATTGCTCATGCCGGCGATGAAAGCACCCATGCCGAAGCCTGCCAGCAAGATGCCATAGATGATTGGGCCGCTTTTCAGCTGATCCCGGACCACTAGAGGGAGCAGCGCAAGGATGGAGATGCTTGCCAACCCGAAAAGGGCTGCACGGGCAATCGCAGCCCTGATTTCCAACGACATGAGCGTGAAGCGGACTCCATCATGAATTGCCATCGTCATTCGCTCACGCGGGAGAGGTGACGTGCGAACATCCCATGTGGTGCGCCATATTGCGGTTAGCGGCGCCAGATCACTCAGCGCTGCCAACCCGAAAGCGGCCAGCGGTCCAAAGAATGCCAAGACCACGCCACCCAAAGCCGGACCAACGCTGCGCACAATGTTGTATCCGACAGACATAAGCGTCACCGCGGCCGGGATATCGCGCTTGTGAAGTATATCGCCAACAGAAGCGTGCCAGGCCGGATCATTCAAGGCAAAGCCGCAGCCTGCCAGGAAGCCTAATCCGAGAATTAGCCAGGGACCGGCAAATCCCAGGCCCACGGAAATCATCAGCGTCGTTGACGCCAATGCTATCAGGCAGTGCCCCGCAAACATCACCCATCGGCGGCTGAAGTTGTCGGCGATGGCTCCGGCCAAGATCGAGAGAAAGAACACCGGCAACGTCGATGCGGCCTGCACAAGTGCAACCATCAGATCCGAAGCGGAAATCGTGGCCATTAGCCAACTGATGGCGACCGTTTGCACGAGCCACCCGAGGCTGGATATTTGCGTGGCCGTCCAGATCGAGCGAAACACCTGGTTTCGAAATGGAGCGAGCGTTGTTGAGACAGGCAGATGAGCATTTTTTTCGGACTGCATGACAATTGACGCCTTCCAGCGGCCGCTTATTCAATTCACGTCTGCCACTACTGCCGTTACGATGTTGATCAGTGAATCAGAAGGGCCGACATATCGATTAGGATGACTTCATCGCAATGAGGAGGGTGCGCATGAGCTCGGATAACTCCGCTTTCCTGGACTGGCGCCAACCACTTCTCGCCCAGCAAGGAAGCCTCCGATCGTCGCTGCTCGACAAGAATCGTCTGCAGGGTGATCGCTCTTGTTCACCTAGCCAGCGCCCATGTAACTTGCCGGCCGGTAATTTTTCGCATTGGGCCCGTGTTGCTAGTGTCATTCGTGACCAATCCTGTTCATGGCCGTCGTACCGCTAAATTCCGACGATGAGGGCGCCTCCGGTGAGGCCGGCACCCGCTGCCGCCAAAAGCATTTTCTCGCCCTGCCGAAACGGTTCCGTTTGATGAGCCAGCGACAGGGACAGCGGGATCGTCGCGGCGGAAGAGTTGCCATATTCGGCGATCGTCTTGACGATTGCGTGGCCTGCTATGTTGAGGTTCCGTCCGACGGCATCGAAAATGCGGGTATTGGCCTGATGTGGCACGAACCGATCGATGTCCTGCGGACGCATTCGGGCAGCAGTGAGTGCGTCCTGCGAGCATGCGGTCATCATCTCTACCGCCTTCGCAAACACTTCACGGCCGTCGGTGATCGTCATCCGTGTCTGCTCAAAGTCGAGGTCCCCATGGAACGGCGTGTTGCTTCCGCCGGCGGGAATCTGGATCAGCCCGTAGCGCGAGCCGTCCGAATCCACCGATGCGCCGAGAATGCCCCGGTCGGGGTCGTCGCACGGACCAATCACCACGGCGCCGGCGGCATCGGCAAACAGCACGGCGCTGGCGCGCTCGGCGGGATTGATGCGGCGACTGAGGATGTTGGCGGCGATGACAAGGCTCGCTTTGCCGTGCAGGCGAGTGAAGCCGTCGGCAAACATCAGCGCATAGATGAAGCCGGCGCAGGCGCCGGTCAGGTCGATCGCGCCGGATCGCCCGAGCTCAAGCCGGTGTGCGACCAGCGGCGCGCTTGGTGGCAGAAGGTGATCGGGTGTCGAGGTGGCGAGCAACAGCAGGCCGATGTCTCTCCGGTCGATGCCGGCGTTCGCCAGCACCATGTCGCCGGCAGAGGCGGCAAGTCCCGACAGCGTGTCTTCGTCCGCTGCCCAGAAGCGCGACCGTATCCCGGTACGGCGCTCGATCCAGCCGGGTTCTAGTCCGAGACGGTCTTCGATTTCCGGGTTCTCCACCTTACGCGCCGGCGCATGGTGACCGAACCCGAGAATGCACGACGATCTGCTCATGACCTCGCCCCGAAACGTTGGCCGGCCTCCTCGATGGCGTCATAGAGCCCGTCCAGCTCCTTGCCGGTGACGCAATAGGGCGGCAGAAGGTAGAGGACATTGCCGAGCGGGCGCACAAGCAGGCCGAGCTCGAGGAAGAATGCACGCAGTTTTGGTCCGATCTCGGCCAGATAGCCGGCCGAGCCGGTGCGCAGATCGAGGGCCGCGATCGTGCCGGTCACCCGGCTGTCGGTGAAGTAGGGATTGTGGCGAAAGCGTTGAAGTCCGGCGGCCTGCCTCGCGCTCAAGGTCGCAATGCGCTCGGCCACCGGCTCGTCGCGCCAGATCTCGACATTGGCGAGTGCGGCCGCGCAGGCAATCGGATTGGCGGTGTAGGAGCTCGAATGAAAGAAGGTCTTCCTCCGGTCCTCGGAATAGTGAGCCTGGAAGATGGCGTCGGTGGCAAGCGTGGCCGCCAAAGGGATCACGCCGCCGGTCAAGCCCTTCGAGGTGCACAGGATATCAGGAGAGATGTTCGCCTGCTCGCAGGCAAACATGGTTCCGGTGCGTCCCCAGCCGGTCATCACCTCGTCGGCGATCAAGAGTGTGCCTGAGGCTTCGGCGATCCTCTTCAATTCGCTCAGAACCCAGGCCGGGTACATCAGCATGCCGCCAGCGCCAAGCACGAGTGGCTCGACGATCAGGGCAGCGGCGCGCTGGTCGCGCGAGACTGCTTCGAACCGATCCAGCGTCTCTTGCTCGCGCCCCGCGGCCGGGAAGGGGATGGTGTCGACCTCGAACAGCAAAGGCTCATAGGCGGCGTTGAACACGCCGCGGGCGCCGACGCTCATCGTGCCTATCGTGTCGCCATGATAGCTGTGCTCCATGACGACGATGCGCGTGCGCGGCGCGCCGAGGTTGCGGAAATAACCGAGCGCCATCTTCAACGCGACTTCGACGGAGGTCGAGCCGCTGTCGGAGTAGAACACCCGGTCGAGGCCGAGCGGAGCGAGGTCGACAAGCGCCTCGGCCAGCCGTTCGGCCGGCTCGTGGGTGAAGCCCGCGAAGATGATCTGGTCGAGGCTCGCCGCGGTCGTCTCGATGGCCTTCATGATGCGAGGATGGCGGTGGCCATGGGTGACGACCCACCAGGAGGAAATGGCGTCCAGGATGCGCGCGCCGTCGGCCTTGTGGAGATAGGCGCCTTCCGTCAGCACGATTTCAGGAATCGCGGGCTCGAGCGCGTGCTGGGTGAACGGATGCCAGACTCGAGACTGGGGCATCATTGGCCTCCGGCGATCAGGGCAAGGTCAAAGCCGGCAATCATTGCATTTCTCAACGTTTCACCCGTCAGCGGATCTAGGTGTGGCAGCCTGCCGAGCTGCGGCACGCCGCCGAACTCCACGATTGTCCTTTGGGTATCGGCCACCTCTTCGCCGATGAAGGCGATACCGAGGAGCGGGATGGAACGGGCCCGCAGCGCTTCTATCGAGAGCAAGGTGTGGTTGATCGTTCCGAGCGCGGTGCCGGCGCACAGTATGACCGGCAGCCCCCACTGCGCGAATATATCGATGAACATTGTCTGTCGATTGAGCGGCACCATCAGCCCGCCGGCGCCTTCGATTACGAGCGGTGTCGGTAAAACCGGAAAGGCAAGATCCGCCGCTTCGATGGCGACACCATCGATCTCGGCCGAGCGATGCGGCGAGAGCGGGCTTTTCAGGCGATAGGCCTCCGGCAGGACGCGCCCCGCGGGCAAGCCGGAAAGCCGGGCAATGACCTCGCTGTCCGTCTCCTCGTCGAGGCCCGATTGCACCGGCTTCCAGTAGAAGCCGTCAAGCAAGCCGGCGATTCCCGCCGAAAACACCGTCTTACCTATTCCGGTGCCTGTTCCGGTGACGACGAGGCGCTTGGTCATGCCGTCGCCAACACCTCGACGAGCGCCTCGACCATGGCGCAAATGTCGGCTTCGCCGACGTTGAGCGTCAGCGAAATGCGCAGGCGCGATGTACCCTCGGGCACGGTCGGCGGACGAATGCCGCGTATGTCGAAACCGCGGGCCTGCAGTGCCGCCGCCACCGCCATGGTGCACCTGACATCGCCGATGACAAACGGCTGGATCTGCGAGCCGCTGGGCGTCACGCCGCACTGCTCGGCCAATTGCCGACCCGCGAAGGAAATGCGCTCGCGCAACTGAGCGCGGCGCGTGGGCTCGTCTGACAGGATGGCGAGCGCTTCGCGCGCCGCGACCGCCATCAGGGGCGACGGTGCAGTGGCGTAGATGAATGGCCGGCACCGGTTGATGAGATAGTCGCACAGCGTTCGCGGTCCTGTGACGAGCGCGCCGTACGCCCCGAGTGCTTTGCCGCATGTGTGGAGCGCGACAATGTTGTCGCGGCCCTCGAACGCGGCGGCCAGCCCCCGGCCATCTGGCCCCCAGACGCCGGTGGCATGCGCCTCGTCGACAATAAGGAATGTCTCGTGCCGATCGGCAAGCTCGACGAGGCTCTCCATCGGCACACGGTCGCCATCCATGCTGTAGAGGCTTTCGACCGCGATCCAGACGCGCCCCATGCCGCCTTCGGAGCGCCAACTGGTGATCGCATCCTCGACGGCGTTGACGTCGTTGTGTGCGGCCAGCTTGACCTCGGCGCGTCCGGCCTGCGCGCCCTCATGCATGCTGGCATGGGCGAGCTCGTCGAGGATCAACAGATCGCCCTTCTGCGGCAGTGTGCTCAGCAGTGCAAAGTTGGCGATGTAGCCACTGCCGAAGAACAACGCGCGTTCGGTCCCGAAGAATGCCGCCGCGTCCGCCTCCAGTGCCTCGTGTTCGGGTGCATTGCCGCGCAATAGCCGCGATCCGGTAGCGCCGACCGGAGTACCCCGTCCGATCGCCCCCGCGACAGCATCGCCAAGTCTCCTGGAGGCGGCAAGTCCGAGATAGTCGTTCGAGGAGAAATCGACCCCGGTGCGGGGCAAAAGCGTCCGCAGCCGATCCTTGCGCGCCAACCCCTGCAAGGTCGCCTCAAAGCGATCAAGCGGCGGCTCGTTCATTTGGCCTCACATTCCATCGGCTCGATGCCGAGACGCTGAAATAAAAGCCTGTCCTTGTCCTCGCCGGGATTGTCCGCCGTCAACAGCGTGTCCCCGACGAAGATCGAGTTGGCGCCGGCAAAAAAGCACAGCGCCTGCGTCTCGTCGGTCATGCCGGTGCGACCGGCGGAGAGCCTTACATAGGACTTCGGCATCAAAATGCGGGCGAGCGCAATGGTACGGACGAACTCGATCGGATCGATGGGTTTGGACTGGCCGAGCGGCGTGCCATCGATCGGGATCAGCATGTTGATCGGCACGCTTTCGGGCGGCTCAGGCAGATTTGCGAGCGTGATCAGCATGTCGATGCGGTCGGCCTTTTCCTCTCCCATCCCGACAATGCCTCCACAGCAGACCTTCATGCCGGCCTCGCGCACGTGCTCAAGCGTTTCCAGCCGGTCGGCGAAGGTCCTGGTCGAGACGACCCCACCGTAATGGCGCTCGGAGGTGTCGATGTTGTGGTTGTAGTAGTCGAGGCCTGCCTGTTTTAGACGTGCGGCCTGCTCAAGATCGAGCATGCCGAGAGTCATGCAGGTCTCCATGCCGAGCGCCTTGACCCCCTCGACCATCGCCACGACCGCATCCATGTCGCGCGCCTTGGGGTTTCGCCAGGCAGCGCCCATGCAGTAGCGCGTGGCTCCGGCCTCACGCGCCTTGGCCGCCTCGGCGATGACACGCTCGACCTCCATCAGCTTCGACGCTCTCAGGCCAGTTCCGTGATGCGCAGACTGGCTGCAATAGCCGCAATCCTCCGGACAGCCGCCGGTCTTGATGCTCAGCAGCCGGCTGAGCTGCACACGGTTTCGATCGAAGTTCTGCCGATGGATGGTCTGGGCCAGGAAGAGCAGGTCGTTGAACGGCATGCCGTAGATAGCCTCGGCCTCTTTGCGGTTCCATCGCGCCAGCACTCCGTCCATCGGTTCCAGGGCTTTGTTCATCCCCACTTCTTCCCAATCGTCATCGTCAAAAATTCTTTGTTTCTGGTCCACGAACGCATGCCGCAGTCTGTCGGCCGGCGAGCCTGTTACCACATGAGCCATCGATCAGCGCAATGCGCGCGGGCCCAACGGGGTGCAGGCTCCTGCAGCACCTTGTCTGCGCCTTCAGCTCCGAGGCTGCTAGCTCTTCCTTTTTTTGTTTCCATCAGTTCAGGCTGCAGCCGTACCCGTGGGCCGGCATATCCAGGCCGATGTCGAGGATCGGCGCGCTGTGTGTCAGCCATCCGACGGAGATGAGATCTACTCCGGTCGCCGCGATTGCCGGGGCCGTGATCGGTGTCACCCGACCGGAAGCCTCGGTGATGACGCGGCCATCGACCGTCGCCACGGCGCGCGCAAGATCTTCAACCGACATATTGTCGAGCAGCACTGCGTCGATTCCCAGCGCGAGCGCTATATCGAGCTGCTCCAGCGTGTCGACCTCGACCTCGATCTTCACCATATGGCCCGCGGCGGCGCGCGCTCGCTCTATTGCCGTGCGAATGTCGCCGGCGATGGCGATGTGGTTGTCCTTGATCAGCACGGCGTCATCGAGCCCGAAACGGTGATTGGCGCCGCCGCCGACACGTACGGCGTATTTCTCCAGGGCGCGCAAACCGGGCGTCGTTTTTCTTGTGCATACGATCTTTGCCTTATGGCCACGCACAGCCTCGACCATCGCGGCTGTCGCGGTGGCTATGCCGCTCAGGCGGCAAAGGAAGTTAAGCGCCGTGCGCTCGGCCGTGAGCAGGCCACGCGCCGGTCCGCACAGCTTGGCGATGATCTCGCCGGCCGCGACTTCGCTGCCGTCCGGGCGCCAGATTTGCATTTGGATCGCAGGCTCGACGAGCAGCAGGGCGAACGCAACCAGATCGAGGCCGGCAACTATTCCCGTCTCACGCGACTTGAGCATCAAAGTGGCCGTGCAATCATGCGGGATCACCGCATCGCTGGTCAGGTCGCCGCATCTGCCCAGGTCTTCCAGGAGGGCACCGCGCACGATCGGTTCAATCACGGCCGAGGGAAGGGGTGCGAATGGTTTCATGTCAGGTGCTCCGTGTCCGTGCCTGCCACCCAAGTGCGAGCGCGCCCTGCATTGCGCCGCGCAGTGTCAGTCGGGCGGCGCACGCCTCTGCATCGCGCCAGGGGAAATCAGTGCGGAAGTGCGAACCACGGCTCTCTTGGCGCCTCAACGCCGCCATGGCGATCATAAGCGCGACCAACGCCGGATCGGATGCGGCCTCGTTGCCAGCGGCGATCGGCAGCAAGTTCGCTACCGCCTCGCACAGCGAGTCGCCGTCCCGAATGATGCCCAGTGCGGTGGAGACGATCGGGCGGATGCAGGAAGGATCTGGCCGCGTAGGCACAAACGTGGAACATACGCGCCTCCGTTTGGCGTGAGATGTGCCGGCAACGCTTTCAGCAACCCAGCTCGCGGTGACCACCGCTTCGGTGAGCGAATTGCTGGCGAGGCGGTTAGCGCCGTGCAGGCCGGTGCATGCGACCTCGCCGCATGCCCACAATCCCTCGACGGAGCAGCGGCCGGCCGCGTCAACAGCAACGCCGCCCATGTGATAATGGGCTGCCGGGCGTACCGGGATCGGATCGACGGAGGGATCGACGTCTGCCTCGCGGCACAAACGGGCTATGGCCGGAAAGCGACTGCCAAATCTCGGGCCGAGGCATTGCCGGGCGTCCAGGAACACGCGGTGCCCGCCAGTTATCTGTTGCCACACCGCACGCGCGACCACGTCGCGAGGTGCAAGCTCGCCCCCCGGCGTTTCAGCCAGGAAGCGTTCTCCTGTTTCGTCGATGAGCACTGCGCCTTCGCCGCGAACCGCCTCGCTCACCAGCGGCATCGGTCGGCGCGGACCCTCGAGCGCGGTCGGGTGGAACTGCACGAATTCCAAGTCGGCGAACTCCGCCCCGGCCCAGGCGGCGAGCGCCAGCCCGTGCCCGCATGAGCCAGGCGGATTCGTGGTATCGCAATACAGGCCGCCGATGCCGCCGGTTGCCAGCACCGCCCGACGTGTGGGCAAGACGACTGTGCCGGTGCGCGAAATTGCAAGCACGGCGATGATTGCCCCGTCTTCCACGACGAGCCGGCGAGCCTCCATATTTTCCAGGACGGTGATCGAGGCTGTGCACCGCACCGCGGCGATGAGCGCGCGGACCAGCTCGCGACCCGTGGCGTCGCCGTCAGCATGAACGATCCGCCGATGCGAGTGCGCCGCCTCGAGCCCTAGCCGCAACTGCCCGTCAGAGTAGCGGTCGAAGGCGAGGCCGAAGTCTTCGAGGGCCTTGATCGCTTTGGGCGCAGCTCGGACAACTCGCCGCACCGTCGCCTCGTCGCAGAGCCCATCACCGGCTCCAAGTGTGTCGCAAAGATGAAATTCAGGGCCGTCCTCGCCGCCGAGACTTGCCGCAAGACCGCCTTGGGCGAGCGCACTGCAGGCTCCGGTTCCGAGCGGCGCATTGGACAAAAGCACGACCGGCTCCGGCGCCAAGTGAAGCGCCGTCATCAGGCCTGCCACGCCAGCGCCTATGATGATCGGTGCCCCGCCGATGTCGTGAATGTCGCAGCTCATATCGAAAGCATGCGCTCGACCGCCAGAGCCGACCATTCGACTGGCGGGATCACCCGCCGGACGCGCTCATATAGGGACGCGGCCGTAGGTAACGCCCCAGTCATCAGCGCCTCCGATTATATTCGATCTGACAATAAGGGAATATTTCTACCTTGACTATAAGGTATGTCAAGCCCGAGACATTGGCAATTTTGTCCCGGCGAACGCCCTTTCATCGAGCACGGCACGGCGGAAGCGATAGAGCTTTGCAGGCCGCCCCCCCGTGTCGACTGAAGTGTCGCCAGTCTCCTCGACGAGCTCTTGCTGCTCAACAAGCCTGCGGAAGTTCGGCTTGTCGATCAGTCTGCCAGCCAATGCTTCCACGGTTCGCTGCAGCTGGAGCAGCGTGAAAGTCGGTCTCATGAGTTCGAAAACGACTGGCCGGTATTTGATCTTGGAGCGCAGCCGCGTAACGCCTGTCGCCAGGATGCGGCGATGGTCAGCAACCATCGCCTTGCCTGAGACGGCCGCAGGCGGAGGCGCAGCTTTCCCGCCGCTGGCCTCTTCGACCAATCCTGCTTCGTAGAGCAACTCATAGCGTTGGAGCGTGAGCTCCTCGTTCCAATGGCGGTCGTCTAAGCCGAAGGCGATCGCCACCCTCTGCCGGCGTTCGCGCTGCCTGGCAGGATCGCCGGCGCCGTGTACCCATTCAATCAAGCGCGCTCGCAGGATATCCAGGCCCACCGGCGGCGTGCCGGAGCGGTGGTCCTCCCATGGAAAATATTCGTACCAGCTTTGCCAGCCGCACGTGGATGAGGCCGTTGCCTGTTCCTTCCGGGTGAGTGCGAGATAGCTGATCGAGATGACGCGCTGCTGGCGCTCGGGGCCGACACGGTCCCGATCGGCGAACGTGTAGAGTTGCTCGATGTACCCAAGAGGATGGCCGGTTTGATGTTCGACCCACCCCCGCAAACCGGATTGCGGCGATCGGTGCTCGAGCGCAAATGGTCCGGAGGGCAAGGTGTCCGCCTGACCGATTGTGAGAAGACAGGGCTCGCCGTGATTTACGGCGACGACCACCGCGATCAGGTCCACTTTGGCTTCGTCGGCCCTATCGTCGGCTCTGTCTTTCCCGGTTCGTGTTCGTTGATCTTCCATATTCGCGAACGTGGTGGGCCCCGAGCTCGGCGAGCTCTTCTAATCGATTTAGTTTAAGCGTGACTGCCCGCACGTCAACACCGCACAGCTGCACGGCATTTTTTTATTTCTTCGCACCTGCACAAAAGTATGCCAAACGCGACTCCGGCGTGTGGTGACGCAACGGAAGGAGGCTTAGATTGAGCGCAGGTAATGCGAAGGCAATTACGCCACCGGATATCGGCTCGCGGAAAGGCCACTCGTCTGCCTCACTACCTATACAACCCCGGTCGCCAGGATGGCCGATCGACACTGCGACATTGTTCTCGTCGGGGACAGCGTCGGCAGATAATGCACGGGCTGTCGTCGACGCTGGGGGTCAGCCTCGAGATGATGATCATGCACGGCCAAGCCGTGCGCCGCGGCCTGCAACAGGCGCTGATGGTCGTCGACCTGCCGTTTGGTTCCTACGAAGAGGGGCCGCAGCAGGCCTTGCGGAACGCGGCCCACCTTATCGCAGAGACCGGATGTGCGGCGGTGAAGCTCGAGGGCGGCCAGACCATGGCCGATACGATTCGCTTTCTCGCCGCTGGCAAGGAGCCAGGTTCGCGGTGTTCGCTTCAACCGGAAACAGCAAAGTAATGCCGGCGATGATAGCGAAGTCGCCCCCGTCGCGTCGGTGCGGTGGTCGTTTAGAGCCAGGTCTCCGCCTGTCATCGCAACATTTGAGGAGGTTGCGCAAAGGACAGATGTATCGCGTGTTTGAAAACTTCGTCAAGCAACTCTCTGCAAGTGTCGATACTGTCGATCTCCATGATGTAATGGCGTCCGCTGCAGCCGGGTTCGATTTTCCGCTCTTCGCTTATTTCAGTTACCCGTCCGCCTCCGGCCAGAGGCCGCGATTGATTTCAAATTATCCTTCATCCTGGACATCACAGTATCTCCAACTGCGCTACCACAGCCACGATCCGGTGATCCTTCGCGGGCTGCAAGGCTGGGATACTTTTGATTGGGGCGTGGATCGACCCCGCCGGTGTCTGCCGGCCTCGCAGCAAGAAATTCTGGAAAAAGCAGCTCACTTTGGCATTCGCGGCGGATTGACCATGTCAGTGCATGACCCATCGCGGCCGGTTTGCGGCGCTGACCTTCGCTTCCGACCAGTCCCGTCCGCCTCTTTTGTGCTCACTCACACGCTACGAAAAAGCATTGCAACTTGTCGCAATCAGCTTTCATACACATGCCCGGCGCAGGCTAGCCGAAGATCGCGTGGTGGATTGCATAACGCTGACGCCGCGGGAGTTTGAATCGCTGAAATGGGCGGCGCGCGGTAAGTCGGCCTGGGATATCAGCCAGTCTCTAAACGCACCGCGACGTTCCATCTGGAAAACGCCAAGGCAAAGCTTGGCGTGCGAAACATCAACCAGGGCGTGGCGCGGCTGACTGCTTCCCGTCAGTGGAGACCCTGACTCTTTGTCGGATAGCTGTAAAGGTCTACAGGCTGCATCAATGTCGGCTTTGTTCTTCGATGGCGGGAACACATCCTGCGCGGAGGCGACAAATGATGCAGCTGGTAACACCTGAACTCTACGGCGAGTTTCCAAACGAGCTCAAAGAAATGCATGGGCTGAGGCATCGGGTCTTCAAGGAAAGGCTGGATTGGGAAGTTGAGACCGAAAGCGAGATGGAAACAGACGCATTTGACAGCCTGAACCCCGTCTATCTGCTTCTCAAGGGATCCGACTGGCGAATTTGCGGTTGCGTCCGTCTTCTGCCGACTACCGGACCGACAATGTTGCGCGACAGCTTTCCGATGCTGCTGGGTGAGAGTGCCGCGCCCGCGAGTGCCGACATTTGGGAGAGCAGTCGTTTCGCACTCGATCTCCCTCCATCGGCGCCTAAGGCTGGTGGACTGGCGCAAGCGACCTACGAGCTCTTCGCCGGCATGATCGAATTTGGCTTGGCGAACAATCTCACCCGGATTGTGACAGTGACCGATACACGCATGGAACGGATCCTTCGTCTTGCAACGTGGCCGTTGTCGCGTATCGGACAGCCAAAGCCGGTCGGTAACACGGAGGCCGTCGCCGGCTTTCTCGAGATTTCCCACGCTAGCCTCTTGCGCATCCGCTGGAAGGGACGTCTGAACGGACCGGTGTTATGGCAACCGGTTTTCGGCCTGTCGGCATAGGCCTAACGATGCTCAGCCGGACCAACGCTCCTGGCCGCGGGCGCTACGACCTGTCGATATGCTGACCAGACTGGCGTAGTTGCGAAGGTTACGACCTTCCGGTCAATTCATCGACCGGTGAATGGTGGCTCCGACATGGCCAGGGAGCTGTCACGCCGGCCTTGGATTCAGCGCTCAGCAAGCGTCGAATTCCTCCTCAAGAGGTTCGGAGATGAGCAGCCGCCGGTATCGCGCAGCGACTGGTACAGCCGATCAGGCCATCTTAGGCATGCAGGTTCTTCGGACTTGATCAGAACCAGTTGAACCGCCATATACCGGTCCGGCCGCCAGTCAGGTGGCCCGTGGACGAGACCGAACCGGTCGAATTGATGTCCATTTATTCGACTTGCTACGAGCGCCAACTCGGGTGGAACTCTCCCGAGCTGTCAGGCGCCTCTGCTCTCCTTCGAGGTGATATATGAAAGATCCGCGCATTCCCGAGCCAGTCTTGAAGGCTATGTTGGGGGGAACCCACATCATCCGTGCTTATCGTGAGCACCTTGGATATTCCGTCGACGACCTGGCGGTGGCGTGCGGCCTGGCCGCTGAGGAAATCGTGAACATTGAGTCCGGTCTGAGATACAACAAGGGTTATCGAGATCGGATCGCGAAATCGCTGTCCCTACCCGTGGGAATTCTTGAGGCGGACATACTGGACGCGGCCTAATCATTGGAAGACATGTTGCCCGTTAGGTCTGTGGGAGCAGGTCGCGTACGAACCAACTGAATTGGTGTTCCGGGGGCGGCAGGATAATAACGGAACGGAACCACCGATGCATCTTTCCCTCCCAAGCTATCACTGCTGATCTGTCAATTTTAGACGACGGGGCAGCCACGGTAATGGCGCTTTCGCCGAAGCGCCGGCCTTGCCCCGAGGAGTTGCGCGAGCGCTCAACCTCCAGGCTTGCGACGCGCCGCTCTAAAGCGGCGGCACGCGGATTGGGGTGTGTCATTTGCGCAGAGTTCGGGCGCGCGCCGATTGCGCTTTTCCGACTGAGCATACGCTTGGGCTTGGAAATCCAGGAACGAGGCTCAGCCCCGCTGTCGGAACCCTGCTGCACCACCTTCTGCACCACGGCACGTCAGCGCATCGCGCATCAGACTCACACCGGGTTCACAACATTGACTCGCTGAGGTAGGAGGAGCGCAGAGAAGTCTCCGGTCGCAGCCTTACCCGGTCAAAACAAGGATCCCACAATGAAGACTCTCGTTATCTGCTCCGGCGGATTGGACTCCGTTGCCCTTGCTTACAGCGTGGCAGCGGAGCACGAACTCGCCGGCCTCCTGTCTTTCGATTACGGCCAACGGCACAGGAAAGAATTGGGCTTTGCCGCTCTCTGCGCGGAGCGACTGAACACTTTGCACCAGATCATCAACATCCCCGAAATTGGCCGCGGCCTTTCCGGTTCAGCGCTGACCGATGATGTCGACGTGCCGGACGGACACTATGCCGAAGACACGATGAAGATCACGGTGGTGCCGAACCGGAACGCCATCATGTTGGCGATCGCCTTCGGTCTGGCCGCCGCGCACAAGGCCGAAGCGGTGGCGATGGCCGTACATGGTGGGGACCATTTCATCTATCCAGATTGCCGTCCGGCCTTCATCGAAGCTTTCCAGGTGATGCAAGACCGCGCGCTCGACGGCTACGCGGAGATTCGCCTTTATACCCCCTACGTCAACCTCACGAAGGGCGACATCGTCGGGGATGGAGCAAGACACGGAACCCCATTTGCGGAGACCTGGTCGTGTTACAAGGGCGGCGAGCTTCACTGCGGACGGTGCGGGACCTGCGTGGAGCGGCGCGAGGCGTTTCATCTGGCGAGGCACGCTGATCCAACCGACTACGAAGACGCCGACTTCTGGCTCGAGGCGCTGCGGAGGAGGAGCGCCTGATGTTCCGTATCACCAAGGAATTCCACTTCTCGGCCTCGCATCAACTAACCTCCTTGCCACCCGATCATCAGTGTGCGCGCCTGCACGGGCATAACTACATCGTCGAAGTGGAGCTATCGGCGAAGGACCTGGACGCGCACGGCTTCGTGCGTGACTATCACGATCTGGCGCCGCTCAAACGCTATATAGACATCAGCCTCGACCATCGCCACCTCAACGAAGTGCTGGGACATGAGCAAGTCACGGCGGAATACTTGGCCAGACATTTCTATGAATGGTGCAAGGCACGTCTGCCGGAAACCGCGGCCGTGCGGGTGAGCGAAACCCCGAAAACCTGGGCAGAATACCGGCCGTGACGGACACGCGTCCCGCAATTCGTGTGAGCGAGATATTTGGGCCCACGGTCCAGGGCGAGGGCGTGCTCATTGGTTTGCCTACAGTCTTCATCAGAACCGGCGGGTGTGACTACCGGTGTTCCTGGTGCGACAGCCTCCATGCAGTGGACAACCAATTCCGCCGCGAATGGGAGATGATGCCGATCGATAAGGTGTGGCAAAGCGTCGTTGGGCTTTCCGGTGGCTGGCCAGTGATGGTGTCGCTGTCGGGCGGAAATCCGGCGATTCAGCCGTTCGGTACGCTGATCAAGCTTGGTCATGGTGAAGGCTACCGTTTTGCGCTGGAAACCCAAGGTTCGGTGGCCAGGGACTGGTTTGCGGATCTTGACGTGCTGGTTCTCAGCCCAAAGCCGCCGTCAAGCGAGACGAGGACGGATTGGGCTGCATTCGAGGCGTGCATACAAGCGGCGCAGGAGAAGCCGCAGACCGTGCTCAAGCTCGTTGTTTTTGATGAGAATGACTACGCCTACGCCAAAGACGCCGCCGCGCGATTCCCGCGCCTTCCGGTCTATCTGCAACCCGGCAATCACACGCCACCGCGCCCTGGCAATGAAGACGCACCTGTGGACCTGGACGGAATAATCAAACGCATGGAGTGGCTTGTGGAAAAGGTGACACGCGACAGGTGGTTCGAAGCGCGCGTGTTGCCGCAGCTGCACGTTATGCTCTGGGGAAACAAGAGAGGCGTCTAGTCTCGCCTGTGCGGGAAATGCGCCTGCGGATCTTCGGTTCGACGGGTCGGCCCATCTGGCGGCGCTGCCGGGAACTTGAGGCCGAGACGGTGTTGGACGCTTCGAAAGTGAGCGCACACCGTAGCGGCCGGCTGCCGCTCCGGTGTATGGTGGCCGCTGCGCTTCATCGAAACAAACGATTTTATTAACTGCCCGGTATCTCGCATTGATCCTGCACCGGACCGCATTGACCATCCGCTGCCTCTGTCGCGTGAAAAAGGGACCCGGAAGGGGATAATCTTCCGCATGAGCTCAGACGTGGCTGGAAACTGTCCTACGGATGAGTCGCAGCAGGCCCAGAATGTCAGACTCAACGCCGCTCCGGGAAGGGTGTTCGCTACCATGAACGGAACAATGCTTTGAGCCGAACGATCCGCGATGCGCGCGAGCCTGATGCTTCCGACGCTATGGTTTTCGACCGTCTCGACCGCTCCACCGATCCATATCTGGTTGGCTGTGCTGCTGTCGGCCACCTCTCTCCAGCGCGTCCGCCTTGCGCCGATACGGGATCGCGGACGCGTCCACGTAGCTTTGCCCAATTCGCCCCCCGGCCAAGACGGATGAGTGGCGAAAGTAGTTCATGGCGCTGAACATCTTCCTTGGGCGATCACGATGTCCTGGCGATGCAGGCCTGAACAAGTTCGAGCGGATCGATGGTGTTCGCAAGCCCGACCCACAGGATGAACCGCCCTGCGGATCGGTGACCTTTGTGCCTTGTGCTATCCGCCCCGCTTCGTCGAAACCGGAGAGCGAGTGGGAGCGCTGAGCATGTAGCAGCGCCCGAGACGTGCCGAGCTTTTGCGTGGAGTGCCCATGCGGGATGCATCTGTAGCATTATCTCCCGCCACCAGAGGGCTTGCCGGATGGAAATGTATCCACGGCGCAGATGAGCCTCATCGAAACAAACGATTTTATAAATCCTCCGGAATCTCCCATTTTACGACAGCAACCTCACACACACTGACCACCCGCTACCAACTATCGTGTGACGACTGCGAAAAGGAGCCGGAAAGGAAAATCAATCATGAGCTCAGACGTGCGACGGAAGTTGTGCTGGGAAAATGAGTTGTAGCTCCCCGACCCTTTCGAACTCCGACTTCTTGCGGAGGACCTATGGACTGACTGGGGTCTTCACGCAAACCCATTCGAAGGCGGCCGAGCCGCTTGGCGACGGTCCACTTGCACATCCGAGATGCTCGGTGTGCCGCTGCTAATGGGGTAGCGGCAACGCTCTTCGTCATCGACCCCCACGCCGCAGACCATCTCTATCATCAATTGGTACTCGTGAGTGGCACGAGCCTAGTCAGGGACGATGGTCGCGACATGGCTGGCAGAGGCATGGCGCCGCGCCCACGTCAAAAGGCATTACTACGGAAAGGAACAGAATGGCCGATCAACTCGCAACGGAAATCATTGCCACGATCAAGAAGCGCATCGAATTGGAAAACGGCGAGGGAAGTGGGTCCGACATCGGCGAAATAACGACTGCCACGGAACTGACCTCGCTCGGAGTCGATTCCCTGGGTTTGGCGGATCTCCTGTGGGATGTGGAGCAGGCCCACGGCATCAAGATCGATATGAACTCGGCCGACGCCTGGTCGAATCTCAAGAATGTCGGCGACATGGTGGAAGTCGTCCGCGGTTTGCTCGCGAAGGAGGTCTGATTGGACAGGCGAGTCGTCATTACTGGGATGGGCGGGCTTTGCGGCCTAGGCAACAGCGCCGCTTCTATCTGGAAAGAGATGCGCGAAGGCCGCTCGGCCATCCGCCCGATGGTCACTTCCGAGCTTCATGAGATGAAGGGCACTGTCGGTACCGAGATCAAGGAGCTGCCCAAGCACGACATCGGCCGCAACCGGCTCGTCTCCATGGACCGCCTCAGCTTGCTCGCAGTGCTTGCAGCACGCGAAGCCGTGCAAAACGCCGGGCTTTCCTGCGACGAGGGAAATCCGTATCGCTTCGGCGCGACAGTGGGCGTCTGCGGCTGGGGCTGGGGAACGGTCGAAGAAGCCTACCGCGCTCTGTTTTTGGACGGCGCGAAGCGTATTGGCCTCTATACTGCACCAAAGGGATTGCCGAGCGCCGCTGCCAGCCAGGTCAGCATGAGCCTCGGCCTGCGCGGCCCGGTCTTTGCCATCGCGTCTGCATGCGCATCAGCCAATCATGCGATTGCTTCGGCAGCGGATCAGATCAGGCTCGGCCGGGCCGACGTGATGCTTGCCGGAGGCGCAGAAGCGCCACTCGTATGCGTTCAGCTGAAGGCATGGGAAGCAATGCGCGCCCTCGCTCCGGATACTTGCCGGCCCTTCTCCGCCGACAGGAAGGGAGTGGTGATCGGCGAGGGTGCGGGCATGGCCGTGCTGGAAAGCTATGAGCATGCCGCGGCGCGCGGTGCCACAATGCTTGCCGAGATCGCAGGCATCGGTCTGTCCGGCGATGCCTTCCACGTCGTCGCGCCGTCCATCGAAGGGCCGGAGGCCGCGATGCGCGCTTGCCTTGCCGACTCCGGGCTGAATGCCGAGGACGTGGACTACCTCAACGCCCACGGCACCGGCACCAAGGCCAACGATCAGACAGAGACGGCGGCGATCAAGCGCGTCTTCGGAGACTATGCCTATTCGATGTCTGTCTCGTCTACCAAATCCGTGCACGCGCATTGCCTCGGCGCGGCGAGCGCACTTGAAATGATCGCCTGCGTGATGGCGATCCAGGAGGGCGTCGTGCCGCCGACCGCCAATTATCGCGAGCCAGACCCCGATTGCGATCTCGACGTCACGCCCAATGTGGCGCGCGAGCGCAAAGTACGCGTGGCACTGAGCAACGCCTTCGCCATGGGCGGCATGAACGCAGTTCTGGCGTTCAAGCAGGTGTAGAACCCATGCGAAATGCCTCCAGTAACTCTTTCTCTGGTATTCAACTGCTTGCCAGATCACGATCGTAAAGGACATCGCCTTGGACCGCCTTGGTGAATGCGCCAAGTGGCGGCGCAACCTCGACGAACCGCGGCCCGTTTTTGCAAAATTCTCAACTGTTGAAGCGATTTGGTCGTACCGCTATCGGACGGTTAAGCGGGGCCCGCCGAGTTCGCCTCGAGGGCCTGTCCAAAGCTGTACCCGATAAAGTCTGGAGGGCGCAGGGCCGCCAGTGACCGCTTCCGTGCGAAGCCGGTCCTTAGAAAGGGAATCGATAAATGTTCGATCTGACCGGCCGCAAGGCGCTCGTCACCGGAGCAAGCGGTGGAATCGGCGAGGCAGTGGCGCGGGCGCTGCACGCGCAGGGCGCAACCGTCGGCCTGCACGGCACGCGTGTCGAAAAGCTCGAGGGGTTGGCTGCCGAACTTGGCGGGCGGACAAAACTGTTTCCGGCAAACCTCTCAAACCGCGACGAGGTCAAGGCCCTGGGCGCAAACGCGGAAGCCGAACTCGAAGGCGTCGACATACTGGTCAACAATGCCGGCATCACCAAGGACGGGCTCTTTGTCCGCATGTCGGACGCGGACTGGGACGCGGTGCTCGAGGTCAACCTGACCGCCGTGTTCCGGCTCACACGCGAACTGACCCATCCGATGATGCGCCGCCGCAACGGCCGCATCATCAACATCACCTCCGTGTCCGGCGTAACCGGCAATCCCGGCCAGGCGAACTATTGCGCCTCAAAGGCCGGCATGATCGGCATGTCGAAATCGCTGGCGCAGGAGATTGCGACACGCGGCGTGACGGTGAACTGCGTGGCGCCGGGCTTCATCGAATCGGCCATGACCGACAAGCTGAACGACAGGCAGAAAGAAGCGATTATGGCCGCCATTCCGGCCAAGCGCATGGGCACCGGCTTGGAAGTCGCCTCGGCTGTGGTCTACCTAGCCTCGAAGGAGGCCGCCTACATCACCGGCCAAACCATTCATGTCAACGGCGGCATAGCAATGATTTAGCCTAAAAGTTCAGTGCGCCCCGATGACGCGTATCAACAGTGGAGGAAGGTTCCCACCCAGATAGCAGTCGGTTGGTCTGGCAACTGACGAGCCGGTTTGGTCGGCAACTGGCGAGGTCGAGCCTCGTGATCAAGGCCTCCTTGGGCGGAGGCTTAGATCAAGCTCTTTGAAGCGCATGCTATCCTATCCATAGCGTGGATGCATTCATTCGAAACAAACGATTTGCCAATTCTGCAGAACGTCGCATAGCAAGATTTCAAAGATGCAAGCCAAAGGGCAAGTATTCATTTTTGTACTGGCTCCGAGCAGTATTTTTCCGGGGTACGCCTTCCGGTGTGCTCGCAACACAACGGAGTCGCATTGTCATTGCGGCTAGTTTCTTTGGTGACCTGCGCAAGCTACATCGAGCCGGCTTGATGCGACAAGACCCCTGCTAGGCGCTTCCCAACAAAACAGCAACAAAGACGAGGTTTTTTCCATGTGCTCTGACGTGCGGTGGAGGTTGTGCTGGGAAAGTGACTTGCAACATACCGACCATGTCGAACTCTCCGAGTTCTTCCAAAAGACCTACGGACCGACTGGCGCCTTCAACTCAAAGCCATTCGAAGGCGGCCGTAGCTGGGCCGGTGCGAGGCCGGAGCTCCGCGCCATTAGCTACGATGCGCACGGCGTAGCGGCTCATATCGGCATACTCCGCCGCTTCATCAAGGTTGACGAGGTCGAGGTCCTGGTGGCCGACCTGGGGTTGTACGGGGTGCGTCCGGATCTTGAGGGACAAGGGATCGGTCATTCGATGCGCGTTCTATATCCGGTATTGCGGCAGCTTGGGGTTCCATTCGCTTTCGGCACCGTTCGGCGCGCGATGCGGAACCATATGGAGAGGTTCTGCAGAGACGGCCTGGCGGCGATTGTGTCGGGCGTTCGTGTGCGGTCCACTCTCCCACATGTGTATCTGGACCTGCCGCCCACGCGCGTCGAGGACGTGCTCGTCGTGGTTGTGCCGATTGGACGCTCGATGAGCGAGTGGCCATCCGGCACCCTGATCGTTCGGAACGGTCCGGAGCTTTGAAACATCTTGAAGTGCCGGGTGATCGCGCTAAGGCACCGCAGCGGCGGGTTTTTCCAGAGCTGCTCGGCTGAATACGCGTTCCCATTCACGTTAGCTGTGGGTAATCAAGGCTGAATTAACTTGCAAGATCTGCGCATCAAATCGATCCGGGCGCGGGTTCCGCGCGCACAGACGTTCCGGACCTGAATGGCCGCCACCAGATGCGACATTGCCCCATCCCACGAAGGCCCGCCGTGCCGAAAGCCCTGGGGGTCGGCCTTTCGAAGCTGAGCGTCAGCAACTTCGTCGAGTCTTAGACGCTCTTCGGCACCGAGCAGGTTGCAACGGGGCGAAGAGGCTCGCATATCTGTGGAGCGCGGCTCACGCCCCGGAGACAAGGGCAGGAATGATCAAAGGCTCATTCGCCTCGTCAAGAATGGAGAAACTGTACCGGCCATCTGTGTCAAGATCGACGGAGTAGCTCAGGCGGTCGAGTATGTAGTTATCCTGGTCGAACGTGACGATCCGCGGCTTCAGCGAGGTGATATGCGCTTCGTCCAGGTAGATGGAGTTGCAGACAATAATCGGGTCATCGGACTGACAGGTACGAGCCGCCGCTCCGTTGAGGATGCAACAGCGTGAACCGCGCTCGCCGAGGATGACATAGGTCGAAATCCGCGCACCGGAATTCCTATTCCATATCTCCACGAATTCCATCGGCAGGATCCCGGCTGCCTCGCAGTGGTCGGGGTCGAGCGTTATCGAACCGTGGTAGTTGAGGTTCGCTTCGGTGACGTGGATGCCGTGCAGCTTGCCGGCCACTATTTTTCGCATTGTTGTCCTCATCAGCACACAAGGTGAATCTTGGCAACGCCCGGCTAAATTACAACGGCGAGCGCACCGCCGCTGAGACCCGCACCCGCCGCCTCCAAAAGAATTTTCTCGCCTGGCCAAAATGGCTGCGCCCGATGGGCGAGCGAGAGCGAGATCGGATCGTCGCGGCGGAAGAGTTGCCATAGTGGGCGATCGTCTTGACGATTGCGCGATCGGCTATGCCGAGGTTCCTCCCGACCGCGACGAAAATCGACCATTGGCCTAATGCTGCACGAACCAATCGAGGTAAGCGGTGCAGGTGAAGTCATATCAACAGCTCCGTTCGGATGTTTGCCAACTGATCGTGACGGCATTCTCAAAGGCTGTGCAGAGCGTCAGTCGTGAGGGGAGGGCGGCAGCATCGCGCCCGGGGAAATCGGATCGGTAATGTGAACCGCGGCTCTCCTCGCGTCGAAGGGCTGCGATCGCCATCAACAGTGCCACCAGGGCCGGATCGGCCGTTGCCGTCTCGCCGACAGAGATCGGCAGCAGTGTCGCGACCGTGTCGCGCAGCGCTTTGCCATTCCGAACAATGCCAAGCGCTTTCGACACGAGCGGGCGTATGGGTGAAGGGTCGGGCCGGAAGGGAACGGTTGCGGGAAGCCTAGGCCACTGCCAACCCGCGCAAGATCCAGCCACGCTTGCCGCGACCCAGACTGCTGTCGCAACAGCTTCCGCGAGAGAGTTGCTGGCAAGCCGGTTGGCGCCATGCAGTCCCGTGCATGCGACTTCGCCGCAGGCCCACAGGCCGCTAACGGAACTACGCCCTTCGGCATCAACGGCCACTCCGCCCATGTGATAGTGAGCAGCGGGACGCACGGGGATAGGCTCCACGGCCGGATCGATGCCGGCCTGCTTGCAAATAGCGTCGATCGCCGGAAAGCGTCTTGCGAATTTCTGTCCGAGGCAATGTCGGGCGTCGAGATAGACCCGATGCCCGACAGCGAGCTGATCCGAGATCGCCCTCGCAACCACGTCGCGCGATGCGAGTTCTGCTCCGGGTGTATCGGCCAGGAAGCGATGGCCGTCTTCATCGATCAGCACCGCGCCTTCGCCTCGTACCGCTTCGCTGACAAGCGACATTGGACGGCGCGGACCATCGAGCGCGGTCGGGTGGAACTGCACAAATTCGAGATCGGCGAGCTCCGCTCCAGCACAGGCGGCAAGCGCAAGACCATGCCCGAATGAGGAGAGCGGGTTCGTTGTGTCGCAAAACAGCCCGCCTATCCCACCGGTCGCCAGCACCACGCGGCGTGTGGGCAATGCGAACACGCCGCCGTGCAAGACTGCCAGCAAGCCCACAATGCTGCCCTCCGACACAACCAAGCGAAGCGCTGTCATGCCTTCCATGATCGTGATCGAATGGGTTCGCCGCGCCACGCCGAGCAGCGCCCGAAACAACTCGCGGCCGGTTGCGTCGCCGGCGGCGTGGACAATGCGGCGACGCGAATGCGCCGCTTCCAGCCCGAGCCGCAGCCTCCCGTCGAGTGAGCGGTCGAAGGGAACGCCGAGACGGATGAGATTCTCGATGGCTTTAGGTGCGGCCTCAATCACCCGCCTGGCCATCTGTTCGTCGCAGTGGCCGTCACCGGCAGCAAGCGTATCGGTGAGGTGGAGTTCCGGGGTATCGTCTTCGCCGAGGCTGGCTGCGAGCCCGCCCTGTGCAAGCGTGCTCGAGGCTTCGGTCCCGAGCGGGGTTCTGGAGAGAAGAACGACCGGTTGTGGCGCCAGATGAAGCGCCGTCAGCAGGCCGGCGAGACCAGCGCCGATGATGACCGGCGCCCCGCCAATGTCATGGATGTCGGGCGTCATACAAAGAGCATGCGTTCCACAGCCCAGCGGGCCCGTTCAGTGACGTGCGGATCGATGGTGACGACGTGACGGTTCTCCTCGAGCGCGCTGCGGATGTTGGCGAGCGTGATGCGTTTCATGTGCGGGCACAGATTGCATGGACGCACGAAATCCACGTCCGGATGCTCGACCGCGACATTGTCGCTCATCGAACATTCCGTCATCAGCACCACACGCGCCGGCCTATGCCGCGCGACATACTCGGACATCGCCGCCGTCGAGCCGGCGAAGTCGGCTTCGGCCACGACCGCGGGCGGACATTCGGGATGGGCAAGTACGCTGATGCCGGGATGGGCCTCACGCAGCTCGCGGATGTCGGCCGCTTCAAAGCGTTCATGCACCTCGCAATGCCCCTTCCAGACGATGATCTCAACCTTCGTCTGTGCCGCGATGTTCTTCGCCAGATATTCGTCGGGCAGCATGATCACGCGCGGCACCCGGAGCGACTTCACCACTGCGAGCGCGTTGCCTGAGGTGCAGCAGATGTCTGACTCAGCTTTCACCGCGGCGGAGGTGTTGACGTAGGTGATGACCGGAACACCGGGATAACGCTGCCGCATCAGGCGCACGTCTTCGGCCGTGATCGAGTCGGCCAGCGAGCAGCCGGCGGCGAGATCCGGGATGAGCACGGTCTTGTCCGGATTGAGGAGCTTGGCTGTTTCAGCCATGAAATGCACGCCGGCTAGTACGATCACATCGGCGTCGACTGTCATCGCCTTGCGGGCCAGCGCCAGGCTGTCGCCGACGATGTCAGCCACGCAGTGAAAAATCTCCGGCGTCTGGTAGTTATGCGCCAGGATAACCGCGTTGCGCTGTCGCTTCAGTTTCAGGATCGCGTCGATGTCGTCGACGAAGACCGGCCACTCGATCGGTGGGATAACGCGCCGAACGCGGTCGTATAGGGAGGCGCTCGAAGGCAGGACGGCGCTCATCGAGCCTCCAGTTATAGTCAATGCGATTATAAGGGCCTATAATCGTTGTGACTATAAGTGGTGTCAAGCCCGTGCGAGCGGCAATTTTGTGCCGGCCACAGGCCTCTCGTCTAGAATGGCATGGTGGAAGCGGTAGAGCTGCGCCGGCCGGCCGCCGGTCTCGGCGGTCGTCGCTCCGGTCTTCTCAACCAGCTCCTGCTGCCCTATGAGCCGGCGAAAGTTCGGCTTGTTGATGAGCCTGCCGGAGAGCGCCTCCACGGTTCGCTGGAGCTGTAAAAGCGTGAAGAGCGGCGGCATCAGTTCGAACACAACCGGCCGGTATTTGATCTTGGAGCGCAGACGCGCAATAGCCGTTGCCAGAATGCGGCGATGATCGGCGCTCATCGATCTGCCCGGCACCGGAGCGAGGATGGCAGAATCTCCGCCGCGCTTTGCTTCCTCCACCAGGGCGGCTTCGTAGAGCAGCTCGTAGCGCTGCAGCGCGAGCTCTTCGTTCCATGCCCGGTCGTCCATGGCAAAGGCGACCGCCGCTCGCCGCCGGCGATCGAAGCGCGTCGCGCCGTCGTCCGCGCCTTGCGCCCATTCGATAAGGCGCGGCCACAATTCTTCCAGCATCGGGGGCCTGCCGGAGCGATGATCCTCCCAAGGGAAATAGTCGTACCAGCTCGCCCAGCTGCGCCTGCCCGAGGCGCCCGCATCTTCTTCGCGGGTGAGTGCGAGATAGCTGATCGAGATCACGCGCTCATTGCCGCCGGTCCGATCGCGATCGGCGAAGGTGTAGAGCTGCTCGATGTAACCGAGAGGCTGGCCGGTCTGCAGTTCCACCCATGCCCTGAGGCTCGACTGGAGCGAACGATGAGCGAGCTCAAACGGGCCCGAGGGAAGTGCGGCCCCCTGTTCAATGGTCAGAACACATGGTCCAGCGTCGTTCACGGCGACGACGACTGCGATCAGGTCCGCGTTGACGTCGTTGGTCTTGCCTATAGCTCTGCCTTCCCTCGGTCCCTTTGCCTGATCCATGGTTCCTGGCCTACTTGGCAGAGCTCCGCCTGTCTAAACCGATTTAGCTCTGTTCTTTTATCATACCACTCGTCGCGCCAACACCACGCGCTCTGGAGCTTTTACCTCTTCGCACCTGGACAAAAATATGCCAAACGCGACACTCGCCGTGGGTGACGCCGGGTGAGGAGAGACGTGGATTGAGCGATCTCAGGCTGTCGGCCGGGCAGCGCGTGGCGGCGCCAAAGCTCGCCGGAAGCGGGCCGTTCTTGATAGCAGCCGGCGCCGACAGGAAGGCTGCACCGCCTCACCGAGTCCGAGCTGAACCAACCAACGCTTGATTTGTCTCAGCTATTCGCCTCGCTCGGTATGTCGCGGCCCCGACATGTCGGAAGTCCGACAGCCGCTTCAGAGACACTTGATCTCGATACCGTATTTCCTCAGCGCGTAACCAATCTGGCGCGGCGTCAGTCCAAGCAGGCGCGCTGCCTTTGCCTGTACCCAGCCGGATCTTTCCATGGCCGCGATGAGACGCTCGCGATCGGTCATCTTCGCGTCGCTTACGAGGGCCACCCGAACAGGCGCTGGCAGTGCCTGATCGCTGTAAACAGGCGGGGCCCCAAAGGCGGCCGAAGCAACAGCACCAGACGATTGCATGGCCGGGTTCAGTGGCGACGGTGCGATCGGCTCCGATTGCGGCGCAGCCTCCGTCGATGCGTGCTTCCAAAGCATCGCGGAAAGGCATCGGCCGTGGCAGCAATCAAAGTCGCTTCTGACGATTGACGCTCCCGCTGACAGGGTCGCTGTCCGCTGCACGCAATTTTCAAGCTCGCGGACATTTCCGGGAAAAGCACAGTTCATCAGCACTTCAGTCGCACTCGCATCGAAGACCAGGGTACGGCCGTTCTCGCTGTTGAAATTCTTGAGAAACTCAGCGGCAAGGAGCGGAATATCGCTGCGTCGTTCGCGCAATGGCGGCACCAGCAAGGGAACAACGCTGATGCGATAATAAAGGTCGGCGCGAAACTCGTTCCTTGCAACAGCGTGTTCCAGGTTCCTGTTCGTGGCAGCAATCACGCGAACGTCGACCTTAATCGTCTGGTTGCTGCCGACCCGTTCGAACTCCTGCTCCTGCAGCACGCGCAGCAGCTTTGCCTGGAACGAGGCCGAAATCTCGCCGATCTCGTCCAGAAACAACGTTCCCTTGTCGGCGAGCTCAAAGCGCCCCTTGCGCGAGTTGAATGCACTGGTAAAGGCACCCTTTTCGTGACCGAACAGTTCGGATTCCAGGACTGTCTCAGGGAGCGCTGCGCAATTGAGCTTGATGAACGGCCGCTTGGCGCGCCCCGACAGCTCGTGAACGGCCTTGGCGACCAGCTCCTTGCCGGTCCCGGATTCCCCGCGCAGCAAAACGGTACTGTTGGACTTGGCTACTAACGCGACCTTCTCAAGCAGCCCGCGCAGCGCCGGGCTGTCGCCAATGATCCCCTTGACATGAGCCCTTTTGCCCTCATGCCGAGGCTGCTTGAGCTCGCCGAATTGCTTTTGCATCCGGATTTTCTCGGCCATCAGTCGCTCGCGGTCGGACGCGAACAGGCGATGCAGCTTCACTGTCTGCCCAACCAGATTGGCGATCGTGGTGAGGAGGCGGAGGTCGTAATCGAGGAGGGAGGCTGATTTGTTGTCCAGGATGCGGTCGATGGTCAGCGTGCCCACGACGATCGCATCGACGCGAATGGGTACGCCGATGAACGACACTTTCATGTTGTCGGACGCCCCGAGCACGTCCTTGTCGGCGGCGTTGAAGGCCGGATCCACCGCTATGTTCTCGGCGACGAGCGCCAT
This sequence comes from Mesorhizobium sp. WSM3862, assembly GCF_002294985.1. Lineage (GTDB taxonomy): Bacteria > Pseudomonadota > Alphaproteobacteria > Rhizobiales > Rhizobiaceae > Mesorhizobium. Next base: position 56,210 of record NZ_NSGE01000010.1, read on the forward strand.
GCCCGTCGTTATGATCTGGTCGATCGCCGTCCGGGGCAGATGCTTCCGGTGGTGCTCATCGCTGCCTTCGCTCGAGCCGGCGCCGACGATCATGTCCGGTGTGCCGGCACCGTTGAAGAGCGAGATGATACCGTGCCGCACCTGCACCAACGATGGCAGGAGATCGACGACGTTGGCCAAAGTGGCTTCGAGCGCAGCGGGGGCGGTGAGTGCTTTCGATGTTTCGAAGATATCTGGCGCCCTCTCGTGCAGCGGCACAAGAGACACCACGTGATTCGTCTCGGACTTTGAATTAGGCGTTTTCATTTCTGGAAGCGATATGCCGCGTGACCAGATCTGCCTGGCACTTTGCACGCAGGTGCGAGCATCGTGCTGCATGTGATCATCCATCTCGCGCCGTGAAATCGACGCTCGAGGCAAGTGCGCCTATTGTCCGGCGCGCGGATTTCCTTGGCCAATCGCATTCGTGGGCGTCTTCGCTCTGCAGGCCGCTGCACAATCGACGGGTTTGCTCGCCTCGGCCTGGCACGCGGGAATTCATTGAAGCACGAAAAGGCGTTGACGGAGGTAGTCTTGCCGATTGATCCGCCAGCGAGACGGACGTCTGCAGCCGGCTTTTCGTGACCAATTAGATGGCCGCCGAGATGATCGTTAATGTCGATGCCGGTCAGGCCCGGGCCGCGGGCAAGTGCGGCCCTGGCAAGTTGGGGCGGCGTCATGCGGTCGATCGCAAAGCGGAGCGATGCTTGACGCATGGCTTTCCTTTCTCTTCCATGAAGTGCGGGTCGTCGTTCTCGGCTGACTGGCTTCCGCCGCGCAGCAATTATCCGTTGTTAAACGAGACCGGAATGACGGAGGTGAGTCAACCAAACTCCCGCTGCTTTTCTTTCATCGATGAAAGGAAATCAGGCTCTCATGATAGTATTTTATCAGTGTTTCAGATGTTTTCCGGCAGATAGATCTCAAACGGCAGAAAAGTCTGCCCAAGCGTCTCCGAAGTGCCGACCTTGATGGCCTGGGCCATCAGCGTCATTAGTTCCTGGCAAAGCAGGCGCTGGGGCGTGGCGACCGACATCGTGATTATGCCATCTGCGAGTGCTGCCCGCGACTCCGGCGTGATCTCGTTGACGATCGCGACGAGATCGCGGCTTTCGCCTTCGTCACGGAGCGCGGAGATCGCTCCCTCCATACCTCCGCCGGCCACATAGAAGCCAGTGAGTTCGGGTTCCCGTTGCATGAGATCCAGCGTGGCCTCGTAGGTGATCTGCCGTGCCTCGAGGTTCACGAGCGGATCGAGCAGCTCGAATGTCGGTGCATTCTCGCGAAAATAGGAGCGAAAGCCGACCTCCCGCAGCTCCTGCCCCTGAAAACGGTGGCTGCCGACAAAAATCGCCACCTTGCCCGGCCGTCTTGCAACCTTTGAAAGCATCCACGCTGTCGTCCGCCCGACCTTGCGGTTGTCGAGGCCGATGTAGCCCTCACGAACTCCTTCGGCGAAATCGGAAAGCAGCGAGAAAACGGGGATGCCTTTTGCCTTGAGTTCTTGGACGGCTGCCGTGATCGCCGGATGGTCCGGCGCCACCATGGCGATCGCGTGGCAGCGCGCGCCGAATTCCTTGAGCAGTGGAACAAGGTCGCACGGCATGTGCGACGGCGCGAATTCGATGAGCGAAGTGCCATGGAAGCACTTCGCCGCGTTGACCGCCGCTTCAACCTCACGCGCGAGGCGCTGGTAAAAGTGGTGAGTCGGTTTTCTCAGGATGAAGCCAAGCCGATATTGCGGCAGGTCCCGCTGCAGGCGCTGCTTGATAAGACCTGCGGCGTGATATCCGATGGCCTGTGCCGCCGCTAAGACCCGCTGCGCAGTCTCCTCCCGCACCGGATGACGGGCATTCAGAACTCGATCAACGGTGGCAACACTGAGCCCGGCTTCCCGGGCGATATCAGCAATTGTGGGTCGCTTCGCCATGGTCCCGTCTGATTAAAAGGACATTAGGAAGAAACCCGGTAAAGGTAAGATTCAGTAAAATCTGTCATTCCTGCATTGATCCTGTTCGCTACCGGAACTCTTGTCGTGGCGTGGTGCGAGGCAGAAGCCAAACGTGAACGACGCGCCTTCCGACCGTCTTCGACATCATCGATGCCCATAGATCATTGATCCCTCTATGCCAAGGTCGCTTTCGTTGCGTAGAGCGTGGGCGAATTGTTCAGCCGTGCCTCGACGAGAGCTGACCGCGGGGCCCCCGATCGAGCTCCGCGCCCGGTTCCACGAACCGTCGCAATCTTCGTAAGCATCAAGCGCATCGTCGATGGCTTGTGTGTCGTGACCAGTGCGGGACCTTCGCAAGGCGCACAGATTTTGCACTCACTGCATTTCGGGATTCTTGATTTCATCGGCCGGCGCGAGGCCGTTTGGACCCCGCGGCTCGATTGTCGGGCGTTTGCGACCAGCCAGGCGATTCAACCGGTAGCGATGCTGCCGCCTTGCACGGCGCGGGCGCTGTCAGTGGCTGGCCGGTTGATGTCTCGGCAGGCTGGTGGCCGCAGAAGGCAGCTTGCAATTGCGCCTGATCCAATTCGCCTTCCCAGCGGGCGACGACGAGCGATGCCACCGCGTTACCGATCAAATTGGTGAGTGCCCTGCATTCCGACATGAAGCGGTCGACGCCAAGGATCAGCGCCATTCCAGCAACGGGAACAGACGGCACTACGGACAGCGTAGCGGCCAACGTGATGAAGCCGGCACCTGTGACACCTGCTGCCCCCTTCGAGGAAAGCATCGCGACGAGCAACAGGAGGACCTGATCGCTAACTGACAAATCCGTATTCGTCGCCTGCGCAATGAAAAGGGCCGCCAGGGTCATATAGATATTGGTGCCATCCAGATTGAAGGAATATCCGGTCGGGATGACCAGGCCCACGACCGAGCGCTTGGCCCCGGCCTTTTCCATTTTCTCCATGAGAGAGGGCAGCGCGGCCTCGGAGGAGGACGTTCCGAAAACCAGCAGCAGCTCTTCCTTGATGTAGCGGATAAGAGAAAAGATCGAGAACCCGTTGTAACGGCAGACTGCACCGAGAACCCCGAACACGAAGAGAAAGGCCGTGAGATAGAAGGTCCCGACCAGCATCGCAAGGTTGGCCACCGAAGCGATGCCATATTTGCCAATTGTGAAGGCCATTGCTCCGAAAGCGCCGAACGGCGCGGCTTTCATGAGGATGCTGACCAATTTGAAAACGGGTGCAGTGAGGTCCTGAAGGAAGGAAACAACCGATCTGCCCGATTCTCCGACCATCGCCAGCGCGATGCCGAAGAGGACGGAGAAGAACAACACCTGGAAAATGTCGCCTTCCACGAAGGCGCCGACAATCGTGGTCGGGATCATATTCATCAGGAAGCCGGCCACGGACTGCTCATGGGCCTTCGCGGCATAGCCATTGACGGCCTGGACATCGAGCGAGGTCAGATTGATGTTGAGGCCGGCGCCAGGCTGAATGACATTGCCGACGATGAGGCCGACGAGAAGCGCGAGCGTCGAGAAGGTGACGAAATAGACCATCGCCTTGCCGGCAACACGGCCGACCTTCTGAAGATCGCTCATGCCGGCAATTCCGGTGGCCACGGTCAGAAAAATAACGGGCGCGATGATCATCTTGACGAGCTTGATGAAGGCATCGCCGAGCGGCTTCAGGTGTTCTCCGATTTGCGGATAAAAATGCCCAACTGCAACTCCGAGGATGATTGCGACAAGCACCTGCACGTAAGGCTTGGCACAAAGGGTCTTGCGGGATGCGCGGTTTTCGTTGGGGGCCAGTGGGGTCAACATGTAAGTTTTCTCTCCCTGACCGGTTTGGGGCGGGCTCTTTCTCCCTTCCCGCGCTTCTCCCATCGCGGCGCTCCGGTCGAACGCTGCTTCAATGCTGGTCGCAACAGCCGTGCCAAGCCAAGAAATCGCCGGGTCTCAGGTATTTGCTACAATTGAAGAGCTAGATTTGTGTGGTTTTCTGCATTGATCGCTGGCGGAGACCCAAAGTTCCGAACGAGCCCGCTTGCATTGATCTCCTGCGATTCCAGCCTGGTTAATTCCAGCGACGCAAAGTTCTGACTTTGAGGGAACAAAGTTCCGAACCTGAGGCGTGCACATGCTTCTGCCAGGCGGACAACAGGTCGTCCTTAGACGGTGGTTCGCCACGGTGGGAATGCTCCGGCGTAGAGGCGGGCGAAACTCCGAGCGAGCGCTTCCTCGCTATGCTCGAGATGAGCAGCCCTCAGGTGTTCGCAGTGAGTACGCAGTTGACCGTCCTTCCGCCGCTACTAGCGCACTCCATTCCTTCCAAGCGACAGCCAAGATCGACATCTCCGTCGGAAAACTGGCCTTGCCGCCGTGGATTTGGGCCGCTTGTCCGGGGTCGAACCCTTTTTGGAAACAGACGACAGGGTCCGCGAAGATCATTCTTTGGTTTTAAGGGAGAGCCTGGACGGCCGTTCTCTGCGGGAGATGACAGCGTTACGTGGCTGGAGCATCGCCACGACTGGGCCGAGATTAGACGAGGAAAGCCCAAGACGAATTGCGGAAAATGCGGTAACGACCCGCGGAAAGAGCTGAATCAACCGTCGTCTCGAGGCCCTCCCGTCCCCGTGCTGTCCCCCATCAACGGCAACAAACCTATGGCAAGGATATGGGGCTGAAAACACATCATGCATTAACTTGACCAGAGTCATAAGAGGTAGCAAAAATCGCCAGATTATAATTAGAACCGCTGAGGGGAGCTATATTCAGATTGGCCGATACATCAAAGCCCGACCCGTCGGAATTAGCTGCAGTAGATAGTCGAAGTCGCTGATGTTACCCGTTAGAACGGTAAACCCCAATTTCTGCGCATGCAGGAACAACACACAGTCCTGAAGTGCCCGAAGCCTTGAATCATGCTTGTAGCCTTGGAGGCGACACAGCATTCCAGACAGAAGGGCGGCTCGGCCCAAGACATCGGGATCTGGCGCAAAAACCCGATGGGGAGGCATATCCTTGATCATGGTCCCGATCTGCTTGATAGCCTTGCCCGTGCCCGAATGTTTCGGGTCAAGGACACCGACGGTGTGCATCAGCTCTTGGATCGCTACGGTGGAATGGTTGACTTGCCTGACATCGAGGAGGTCGGCGACTGCTTCAGGCGCCCGGCCTTGCAAACCGTCGATGTAGACGCAGGTGTCCAGCAGCAGTTCTTGCCCCGCCCCGGCGAGGTTGCCGATGATAGGCAGCTCCATGTCGGGGCGGCGGCTTAAGGTTTTTTGGGGATCAAATCGCGACCATGTTACGGCCGCACCAAAGTCGAAATCGGCCAATTCAGAATCCGAGCTTCAGCGTCGGATCCACAGTTCCCCGTGTTTTCCTGAAGGTCTCGGCGAAGTTGTCTTCCAGAGCCACATTAGCCAACGCAAATTCGACGAGTTCGGTATCAGACGTTAATCCGGTTCGAGCTTTGGCCTTCTTGATTAGATCAGCACTCACCCGCCCCGCAATCCTGGCGTCCTTCTCAGCGCGCAGGCCGGATTCTTCCGCCCTCTGCAGGACGGCCTTAATCCTGGCCAAGCGGCGGACCTGCAATTTCTCAGCCAGTTTGGGAAGGGTTCTCGTCCGCTTGCCCACGGACCCTCGGCCGCGACGGATACGTACAGCAGTCTTCGTCATCGGGGTTCCTCACAGGTGCGTTCAACAAAATTCGATTTTAGACAACATAGCAGGCAAGGTGAATTTTTCAAATACCCCGAAATAAAAGGCGGTTGTTGGCCGCCCGGAGGTTGCTTTGCTGAAGCTCTCCAAAAGGGGGAACGTCACGGCTCCAACCGATCCGATGGCTGGTCTACGCGGGAGCACCAGGTCGGTAGGCGCTCCCGGGCCAAGCTCGCAGCGTGAGTTTTCACCTCGTCCGAGCGGCCCGGCAGAACACTACTCGGTGTAAGCGGTGGTCGCGCTTCCCCAACTCCCACATGGATCGTTGAACCAGAGAATGCGATGGCAAAAGAAGCATTGGCAAAGGGCGCCTTCCAGCGAATGTATTGACGCTCCGCATCCCGCCGCTTCCCGAAAGGCGCGAAGCTATCCCGATCCTCTCGCCGCGAGCTGAGGCAAGGCCCGCCGACTGATGCCGGTCAACAACGCCTCCTGGACCGCCAATGGCGAGCGCCGGGGCATCTGATGGAGAACGCACACAGGAGCGGCCGGGCTATCTCTCAGTGATATATGGCCGCACCCCCGTCCCCAGTGCTTGAGCTGCGGGTTCCCCAGGATCACGCCGCCCGTTTCTCCACCGAGTGTTCGAAGCGCCTTGGTGGCCACCCTAGCGGAGATGTATGTGCAGGGGTGTCGACCAGGAAAGTCAAGGCGATCATGGCTGAGCTGTGCGGCCATGCGTCCTGGGCCTCATCAAGCGTGGCCATCAACAAGCGGCTGGATGAGAGCCTGAAGACCTTTGCCGAGCGCCCGCTTCGTGGGCCGTTTGCCTACTTCGACGAGCAGTCTGTCACTTATCCATAGGGTGGATGCTCGCGATCTAAACAATCGATTTTACCAATCCGAGCCTGTCATTCATAGACCGGCTAACTGACATGCATCGCTGCTGCTCTATCGCGTGAGGTGCACAAACGAATCCGAAAAAGAGGAAGTCTTCGCATACGCTCTGACATGGGTGGAGGTTGTGCTGGGAACATGAGTTGCAGCTTGCCGAACACCTCGAACTCTCTGAGTTCTTGAGAACACCTGCGAGCCGACCGGGGTCTTCAACGCAAAACCGTTCGGAGGCTCTCGAAGTTGCCCCGGTGCGGGGCCGGAGGTCCGGTGAAACCATGCTAGCAGACCTGCTCAACTGAACGACGCCGGCAGACCAGGCGTGAAGTTCTCGCAAAGGAGCGGGGGCAATTGCGGAAGCAGTGCTGCGTTCCTGCTCGCATCCATCAACACAGCGGCCAAGGCGAGGTGGCGGAACTCGTCAAGGCGGCGGTCGGCTGGGAGGGCAATTTGGTATTCGACACGACGAAGCCAGACGGTACTCCGCGCAAGTTACTGGACGTAACGCGCATGCGTAACCTTGGCTGGAAAGCCAAAACGTCCCTTGGTGCCGGGTTGCGAGCGATGTATGAGGATTTTCTCCGCGTTCATGCGGCTTGATGATGATGCGCGCATCCTGGTTGGACTGCGTGGCCGAGCGGGTGCAAGCTTGTTCAGTCATGCCAAACAGACGAGAGGGACGCCATACATGCCTAGGCGGCCACAATATTGGCCTGCGCTAACGGTGCAAACCGGACCCTTTTGCGGCCGGCGATGCGCAGAGGATCAGTCGGAACCTTGCCCAAATGGGGAGGCTGCATTACCGGCCGCACCTGGAGGCTGTGCGTGAGCGCAGTTGACTCAAGCCGCCAGTTAGAACTGCTGCCGCAGCTTAGGAACCTGCCATCGGTACGAACGCCAACCGGGGCCCGCCATGCCTCGGGCAGACCTTATCGCAAGGCGGTACATGCGGTAATGGCGGGCGTGGATGTATGCTGCTCGCAGCCGCAGGCGGGATCGTGTCCCCCTAGGTGGTGTAGCTGACGGCTTTGATCGCCGTGCTCTCCGTCTGGGAATGGATCAAGCGATTGCACTTTTGCATTCATGCAATGTCTTGCCCAGTCCGACCAGACGAGCCGCCGCTTGACCCGTAGGCATGTCAATGACCGTGATTGCCCTTTCTGCAAGGAAGCGCCGCTCGTTCCTGGTCAGCGTTGCTGTATCGATTGCCGCAAAATGTGGGCCATGGGAGCGCTTCATAATCTGTCGGGCATAGGTGCGCAGCATCTGATCGTTGAAGCGGCAGCCGAGGAAGAAAAGACCACGGCTGGTTCGCCGTTCCTTCACCAGGTCAGGGATCGGCGTTTGGATGTCGATTTCGCTCAGCACTTCAACGTAGTCGGAATCTGCGACGAGGAAGTTTGCGGCCGGCCTGGCACCGCCGTGAGGGGCGTAGAGAACCGTCTTCGCCGCTGGTGCGGATTCGAGTAATATCCCGGACAAATCGTAGGCTTTCGTCCAAATGTCACCGATCTCGTGCGCCCGTGTCACGCCCTGTATTTCGACGACGTCCATTCGGCGGGCCTGTATTAGAGCCGCGCGCATAGCACCGTCGTACCAGCTGTCAATGATCACGGAGAGCGGCAGCGTTGCAAGCCAGGCATGCAAGATGGTCGGCACCACCGGGCCCGCGAATATTTCGGCCATCCAAACTTGAAGGGTCCGGCGGTGCCGGCGCTGTTCGATATACTGCGCCACCGACCACATGTTGGTGCGAATCTTCGAAGGGGCTGGCGTGCGCTTGTTGAGCGCTGCGGCAACGGCTTCGGCGGTATGCGGTACGGGCGGTCCCGCGGAGCGGATCTCAAGCAGACCTGGGCCGAGATAGGGGATGACCTCGTCGGCCGCGAGCGCTTTCTTCAAAAGGTCAAGCTGCCTTTCGGCAAAACTGTCCCGAACGACCACGAGGTGGCCCGAGGTCATTGTGTTCATGCTCGTATCCCTTTGCCGCTCTCTTGTGTCAACCCGACGGTCAGTCCTCGTCGGAAATCTTTCTTGCCTCCACGGTAATCGGCAAAGCCGTATCCCACGGAAGGTCGGGCAAGACTAACCGCCAGCCGTTCTTCAGCGTCACAGCCCCACCCCACAAGTGTTCGTTGTCGACCTTGATGATCGGCTCTTCGAGATCCTTTTTGGGAATATATGCCGACAAGCCAGCACCGGTCCTGCGGATCATTACCCTCATCCGGTCGTTCCTTCGTCAAACCCAGCACCGATTTCGGCAGTGCAAGGCATCACGGCCGTCTCAAGGCTCATGAGTTCACGCGCACGCATGCCGACAATGGTGCCGCGATCGACCCATTCGACCGCATAGATGTAGAATTGCTGGAGAAAGGTGCCGATGTCGCGCACATAGCCCTCGTCGCCTTTGCGCACCAGGTTTTCACCGATCTCCTTGCCTGGATAGGTGCCGTCATTTTTTATGTGGCGTGTGGCGCGGACCCGCTCACCCGGCATGAATCGTGGGGGTGTACGGATTTCGATGTCCTGTTCGCGTCCGAGGCTCATGGCCGTTCCTTTCTCTCGGCTGCAGCTTTCCAACAGGAGGTGATGGTCCTTCGGAGTGCGCCTCGACCCTGTCGGTTGCCGAAATGGAGGTCAGGCGGGAACGCAAGTCTTCGACACCGGACACACCGAGGCGCATTGCTGCGTTTCGAAGGCCCCCTCGCATTCGGTGCACTTTTTTGGATCGATCACGTAGCTCTCGCTCTTGAACTTGATCGCGCCGGAAGGGCATTCGAACTCGCAGGCGCCACACTGGGTACATTGGGAAGCGATGATCTTATAGGCCATTTTCAACTCCGGTTCGGCTGGAACGAGACGGCTCAGGCCGTCGCAGCCAGTAGTTCACCCCCAAACTCGGCGGCGTAAAGCGCGCCGATGGCGGTCTCGATGTAGTCATACCCGTAAGCATCCGTTGCTCGGATACCGCCTTCCTTGAGTCGATCCTCGGGGCAATTTCCAATTCTCGCGCACAGCACGATGTCTACGCCTTCGAGCGTAGAAATGACGCCGTCGAGGCTCGTGTCCTCGGCGCGGCCGCCGAGGCAATACTGCTCGACCTTACGATGACCGACGAAGCTGATGCCTTTCGGCGAGGCCTCGTAAACCTGGAATTCCTTCGCATGGCCGAAATGCTCGTTGATGCGGCCGCCACCCTTGGTCGCTACCGCGACCAGAAGCGACTTGCCGGAGCCCGCGGTCTTGACCATCCCGAGCGCCTCGCTCTTGGCCGCCGTGCGATCGCCCCGCTCGCGCGCGACCACCGTGCGATAGGCCTCGCGCTTGCTGGCGTCGTAGGTGACCTTGTCGGGAAGCCGGTCGAGCGTGAATTCCTGGCCACGATCCTCGCCGAGCAGGCCGACAGCATCGGCCCGGCACTGCCGGCAGTGGCGCATGAGCTTGGCGCCGCCTTCGAGACGATCCTGAAGGGTCTTCAGCTCCATTGCCGTGGGGCCGCACTGCCCGCTCAGGCCGTAGTGCGTACCGTGTGCCGGGTCGGAAATCAGCGGCATGACATTGTGCAGGAATGCGCCGCGCTCGTTGACCCACTTATTCACCTCGATCAGGTGCTCGTCGTTAACGCCGGGGATCATGACCGAATTGATCTTGGTGAGGATGCCGCGCGCCGTCAGCATCTCCAGCCCCGACATCTGTCGTTCGTGCAGGATCGTGGCTGCCTCGAGGCCGGTATAACGGCGGTGATCATAAAAGATCCATGGGTAGATCTTGGCACCGATCTGCGGGTCGACCATGTTGATGGTGATCGTCACGTGATCGACATTCATTTCGGCAAGCTCGGCCACGTGGTCTGGAAGCGCGAGTCCGTTGGTGGAGATGCACAGCTTGATGTCGGGGATTTCCTTGGCGACCAGTTCAATTGTCGCCTTCGTGTTCTTCCAGTCGTAACAGGCATCGCCCGGTCCGGCGATGCCAAGTACGGAAAGCTGCGGCACTTCGTTGGCGACCTCGATCACCTTGCGTAGCGCCTGGTCGGGCGTCAGCCTCTCCGAGACGACCCCGGGCCGGCTTTCGTTGGCGCAGTCATATTTGCGATTGCAGTAGTTGCACTGGATATTGCAGGCCGGGGCCACCGCCACATGCATGCGCGCGAAATAGTGGTGCGCTTCCTCTGAAAAGCAAGGATGATCTTTGATCTTCTCCCAGACAGCTGTGTCGATCTCGTGCGGCTTTGCGGAGGAGCCGCAGGATGAAGATGCGCAGCCAGCGGACCTTGCTCTCGCCGGCAACTGATCGAAGGCTGTCGTGCCGGAAAGGCCCTCCAGCGAAATCATCGGTGCGGACATTCAAGGGCTCCGTGCGTGGTGTGAACTTCGCACGTCAAAGCGCAAGAGATATGCCAACTCCAAAAGCGGTTTTTGTCCGTCAATGTTGGCTTTTACGTCGGCCTTTGTGCCCCACTGTGTCCGTTTTGCTGCGACACGGTTATGTCGGGCCCCCGACGACGGACAAAACGTGGTCGCGAAACGTACCCGTGTTTGTCTCAGTTTCACCTATTGCGGGGAGCAGCCGTGCCCCCAATGTGGTGTCATCAATGACGTTTTAGAACTTCTTCACGCCGATACGATGCCGGCGCAAAGCATAGCCGACCTGCCGCGGCGTGAGACCGAGGAAACGAGCCGCCTTGGCCTGAACCCAGCCGGCTTTCTCCATCGCATCGATTAGTCGGTCGCGTTCCGTCAGACGCGGGTTCATTGCAGGGCAAGCGGGATGGTTGGGGTCGCAGGTCTTGCCGGGCGATGCATCATTGTGGGAAGCGCCGCTACGCATGGCAGGCAGCGGCGATCCAACCGGCATCATATTGCCACGTGCGAACTCGTCGACGGCATAGCCGCCTTGCGAACGGCCGTCTCCTTTCCACAGAAGCGAAGAAAGGCACTGGCTGTTCTGGCAAGCGAAATCCGCCGGAGTTATTGTCGTTGAACGCGCAAGTGTGGCCGTCCGTCGCACACAATTCTCCAACTCACGCACGTTGCCAGGGAAATAGCATTGCGAGATCAGATCAAGCGCCGACGGCGTGAAGACAAGGTCGCGACGGTTCTCCTTGTTGAATCGGTCGAGGAGAGATTTCGCAAGGCGTGGAATATCGTCCGGGCGTTCTCTGAGGGGAGGCAGGACTATTGGCACCACATTGATGCGGTAATAAAGGTCGGCTCTGAACTCTCCATTCCGGACAGCCGTCTCGAGGTCCTTGTTGGTGGCGCATATGAGCCGCACGTCAACCTTTAGGGTCCTGGTGCCGCCCACTCGCTCCAGTTCTCCTTCCTGCAAGACGCGCAACAGCTTGGCTTGAAAGGCAGGCGAAATCTCGCCGATTTCATCAAGCAGCAGGGTTCCGCCATTAGCCAATTCGAACCGGCCGGCGCGCTGCAGGATAGCCCCGGTGAAGGCGCCCTTCTCGTGGCCAAAGAGCTCCGATTCCAAAACGCTTTCGGGCAGTGCGGCGCAGTTCAATTTGACGAAGGATTTCTCCCTCCTATGCGAAAGCTTATGGATGGCCTGTGCAAAGAACTCCTTTCCGGTACCGCTTTCGCCTCGCAGAAGCACGGTGGAATTGGTCCTGGCCACGACCGAGACGATCTCGAGCACCTGCTTGAGCGCGGGACTTTCTCCGACGATTCCGTCGATCTTGACATGGGGATGCCGGGCCGGATGGGTCCCGTCCTCGTCGAGCGACTGCTCTGGTCTCGGTTGCTTTTCGATAAGTGACTGACGAGCTGTGCTCAAAGTGCGATGGAGGCGGATGGTCCGAGCGACCAGATTGGCGACCATGGCCAGGAAGCGTAGGTCCTCCTCGCAGCGGAACCTGGTAGGACCGTTCTTGACGCGGTCGATCGACAGTGTCCCGAAGATCTTTTCCTCAGCCTTTAGCGGGACACCGATAAAGGCAGTTGCGATCGTATCGCTGCTCGATTGAGGATCAGCCTGGAATAGGTCAGACGAGCTTGTGTCTTGTATGACGATCGGCCCTCCAGTAGCGACGATTTTGTCTATTACGGCCTGGGGTACGACGCTGCCGGCGCCTGATTGAGGTACAGTGCCGCCGCTAGTTGCGCTAATCTGCGGGTGTCCTTCAGCGCCCAGGACTACGATTGCACCATGACGCATATGCATAAACGAGGAGAGGACATTCGCGACATTGGCAAGCGTAATCTCCAGCCGGGCCGGGGCAGTCAGAACCTTCGATATCTCGTAGATTCCCCTGAGCAAGCTGTCCGCATCGCGCACCGCTTCGACCGCAGGTTCAGGCGGAGTGTTTCGTGATGCAATTTCACCGACCTGATCTGGAGGCATGTGAGCCATGCGAACACCTCAAGGTTGTCTAAGGTGTCCCTCCCGAGCCCTTTTTTGTATTTTGAGTTCTAGAAACATAGCAGGTAATTGCGAACAATATTGACGGTCTTGACCGCAATTGCGAACCTTTCGTTTCTCGCACTGTGCGCCAGTCATCCGAACTTGAAGAGAACGCCGAACCCGCCGCGCGGGTAATTCCACACGATCTCACCGCTGGCCTCGCACAGCACGCGACACGTGCCGCATTCCATGCAGCCGTCGGAAGTGGTCTCCACCTGGCCCTTGTCGTTCAACTCATAGCACTTGGCCGGGCAGATGTGTGTCAGCGCGAGCAGGTTCGCGCTCGGCCTCTCGTGCGGCTGCACTTTGATATGCGGGCGGCCCGGATCGACTAGATAGCGATTCTGATAAAGCTTCTCCTCGACGCGTAACTTAGTCACAGCGATCGTCATGCTGTTTCTCCTTCAGCGCCATGCGAGTGCCAGGCGGACCACATCGCTGATCAGCCCCCAGCGCGAACGCGCCTTGATGAAGGCAGCAGTGGTCGCCTTTTCCTTCTCGATTTTCGGAGTGCCGTCGACGCGCATGAAGTTCTGCGCGGCCTGCGACATCAACTGCGGGTAAGTCATGAAGAAATTGCGGGAGTTGGTGTGTATCAGGGCCGGCATGTCCTTATATTTCCTCAGGTCTTTGACTACGAAAGACTTGTCCAGCATGGTCTTGTAGAGGGCTAGGTTCCTCCTGATCATCGGCTGGTTGCGGCCCTTGATCTCAATGATCGCCTCGCCCGCGATGCGACCGGAAGTCATGGCAAGGTTCGAACCCTCGCGGTGAATAGCGTTGTTCAGTTGGGCGGCATCGCCGACCGCGACCCAACCGTCGCCGAAGAGCTGCGGAATTGCCTTGTAGCCACCTTCGGGAATGAGATGCGCGGAATACTCCTTGACTTCCGAGCCCGCGATCAGCGGCCGGATCGAAGGATGGTTTTTAAAGGCATCGAGGAGGACATATGGGCTCTCCATTGTCTTGGCGAAATCGGAGACGAGGCAGCCGATACCCAGAGAGATCGACTCCTTGTTGGTGTAGAGGAACGCAAGTCCAGCCATGCTGCGGGAGATCGTGCCCGCCGCTTCGATCACGCAGCCTTCGTCCCCTTGGAGGCCGAACCGCTGCTCAATGACCTCATCGGGTAGGAAATGCATCTCCTTGACAGCGAGCGCCACGCTTTGTGGCTTCAGCATCTTGCGCAGGCCGGCCCGTGTACCGAGCAGTCCGTTGACGCCTTCTGCGAGCACGACGACGTCCGCGTAGATCGGCCCGCCAGCCCGGTCGGTGCGCACGCCGATCACCTTACCTTTGGCATTGCGGACGAGGTCGGTCACTGTCGTCTCGCACAGAACCGTCGCGCCGGCCTCGCGCACCTTGCGCGAAAACCACTTGTCGAACTGGGCGCGGATGATGGTGTAGCGATTGGGCTTCGCCTCGTTGAAATCATCCGATCGATACTGCATCCCGGTGTGGGAGGTGTCGTCCATCAACCAGAATCGCTGCTCGACCAGATGCCGCTCGAGAGGCGCATCATTCCGGAAATCCGGGATGATTTGCTCCAACATGTCGGCGTACATGATGGCGCCCTGGACATTCTTGGAGCCCGGATACTCGCCGCGCTCCAACTGCAGCACCGTCAGGCCCTGTCTTGCCATAGTGTAGGCGGCCGCGTTTCCGGACATACCGGCGCCGACGACGATGGCGTCGAATTCTTCCTCGATCATGGCCGTCTTCCTTAGCTCGCAAGCTTGTCGTGGCTGTGCGGCGACAGCCGCCGGGTGAAAGCTTCCGTCAATGCCGGCAGGAAACGGATCGCATCGGTGACGATGCCGAGGTGGGCAAAGTCGAAGATCGGGGCATTCGGGTCGGTGTTGATGGCTACGATCAAATCAGCCCCCTCCACGCCAACCCGATGCTGAATGGCGCCCGAAATCCCGGCCGCTATGTAAAGCTTTGGCCGGATGGTCTTGCCCGTTTGGCCAATCTGCCGATCGGCCGGCATCCAGCCCTTCTGGACCAGCGGGCGCGAACAGCCATATTCGGCGCCGATTGCGCGCGCTAAATTCGTCACAAGCTGCAAATTCTCCGCTGAGCCGAGGCCGAGGCCTCCGGCAACCACGATGTCGGCGTAGGCGAGATTTGCCTTTGCCGATTGGCGATCGAGGTTGAAGCCAAGGACTTTGGTGATGATCTCTTCCTCCGTCATCGACAGCTTGTGCCGGATGACGTGCCCAACCGGCTTATCAGTCCGCGGTGGCATGGCCATGACCCTCGGTCGTACGGTGGCCATCTGCGGCCGGTAGTTGAGCGTATAGATCGTGCATAGCAAGGAACCGCCGAAAGTCGGACGGGTCGCGGCGAGCGACCCGTCGACATCCACATCGAGTTCGGTACAGTCGGCTGTGAGCCCTGTCAGCAAGGTCGTCGCTACTGAGCCGGCGAGGTCCCTGCCGAGCGTGGTCGCACCGAGAAGCAGGATCTCCGGTTTGTGGGCATTGACCAGATCCGTCATTGCCTTGGTGAAAGGCTCGTTGCGATAGTCAGCAAGCAGCGGTGCCTCGACGAGGTAGACAAGGTCGGCGCCGTAAGCGAATGCCTCGGCAACGGCATGCTGGGTGGCATCACCCGGCGGTCCGAGCACGATCCCCGCAAGCTGGATGCCAAGCTTGTCGGCGAGCTTGCGGCCTTCGCCGAGCAGTTCGAAGGAGACGGGATGGACCTCGCCGCGTTCCAGTTCGATGAAAACCCAGACGTGCCGATAGTCCTTAAAGTGCTCAGGCAATTCCTTCTTGATGCCGCCACGGCCTGCGGAAGGAGGGGCTTCGCGTTTCGCCTTCAACATCTCTCTCCTTGCCATCCCGTCACTGGCCGCCGTCGAAGGCGAGTTCGTGTTCCAGCGCTGGCTGGCGGGTGAAGATTGCGGCGATCAGTTCGTCAGCGACGCCATGCTGCGTCTTGTCGGTCATGTCGATCTGCGTCGCCTTTTCCGCCCGGGTGGTAGGGGCGAAAACGCGCTTGACGACCGTCGGCGAGCCGCGCAGGCCGCATTTGGTGAGGTCCTCAATGCCAGCTTCGGCCGCGCTCCACTTCACGATTTGGCTGCGTGCGGCGCGCAGGGCGTCGTCGAGCGAGCCCCTGCGGATTTCGTTGGTGCCTTCCAGCATTGTGATGAGGCAAGGCAGCCTGCTTTTCAGCATCTGCATACCGCCTTCCGAACGGCGCTTGACGGTGATCTCGCGCGCGTCGAGATCGATAGAGGCGATCTTCGCCACATAGGTGAACTGCAGGAGACCGAGGCGCTTGGCGATGCCGGGCCCGACTTGGGCGGTATCGCCATCAATCGTCTGCTTGCCGGCGAAGACGATGTCCGGCGCGCCGAAGGTCTCGCCAATTCTCACGATTGCCCGAGAAAGCGCAAAGGACGTCGCCAGCGTGTCAGAGCCGGCAAAGCAGCGGTCGGTCAAGAGTACCGCGCGGTCGGCGCCATAGGTGAGCGCCTTGCGCAGCGCATCTTCTGCCATCGGCGGACCCATGGTAAGCACGGTGACCTCGCCGCCATGGGCGCCGCGCAATCTGAGTGCCTCTTCGAGGGCGAACAGGTCGTAAGGGTTGATGATGGTTGGCACGCCCTGGCGCATGATCGTGTTCGTCACTGGGTGGACACGTATCTGCGCGGAATCCGGCACCTGCTTGATACAGACTACAATGTGCATTGCTTCCCTCTCGGCTCTAGTCCGCAAGCCGCCCTGGCGTTCATCTCCTAAGCAGCATCATTCGTGCCAACCGTTCTACGCTGCTCTGTTCTCTTTGAGATCGGGTTGTTTTCTTCCGAAGGTGCCGTCGTGATGTCCGGTTTTGTCGGCTTTCGTCATTGTCGCGTCGCAACTTTGTCGCGCTCATTCTGTCCCGAACCGCCTCAGGATCGAATCGAACGGGACAAAGGCGCGGTCCTGAGTGGCTGGTTTGTCCGGATCGTGATCTTTGAGCACCTTGAAGACCCGTTGCGTGAGTGGCGAGGATGTCGCGAAATCCTCATAAGCGCGTTCCAACGTCGCACGCGCCCGCGCGGCGATCACCCCGTCGGGAAGACCGGCGAAATCCTCTTCAGCGAGGTACTGGCCCATGCGCTTCATGATATGGAGCCGCGAGACGTTGAGCACCTTCGGATCATAAGAGATGCCAAGGACTGCGAAGAACTCCTCCGCAGCCGACAGCCTCATCAGCCGGGCGAGGATGTCGGTGACATCGATGGCAAGGCTTTCAGCAAAACAGCTGCGCATTGCGTTTTCCTTGGCCGGAAACGGCGGTCGGGGTTGCGCCGTCGCTGGCGGAGACGGGGAAAGGTCTCGCAGCTTCTTAACGATCCCGGGCATGACCTCGAGCACCCGGTCGACGTCCTCCTCGCCGTTGTTGCGCGAAAAGGAGAAACGGATTGCGCCGTGTGCCGCGTTACCGGGGGTATTCATCGCCACCAAGACATGGCTCGGCTCCAGCGAGCCGGAGGCGCATGCAGAGCCGGAGGAGCAGGCGACGCCCTCGCGATTGAGGAAATGCAGTATGCCGTCACCTTCGATATGTCCAAAGGCGATATTTGCAGTGTTCGGCAACCGCGCTCGTAAATCGCCGGCCACGAAGGCGTCTGGGATGCGCTGGAGAAGTTCTTTCTCGAGGCGGTCTCGCAATGCCTTTACCCGTGTGTTCGCGTCGTCCATGAATTTCAAGGCAAGATCGGCTGCCACGCCGAGGGCGACGATGCCTGGCGTGTTCTGCGTGCCCGCGCGGCGATTGCCCTCCTGGCTTCCCCCCTTGATCAGCGGACAGAAGTGCACGCCGCGCTTTACATAAAGTGCGCCGACCCCTTTCGGTCCGTGTAATTTGTGACCGGAGAGAGACAGCATATCGATTGCGGTCGATTTCAAGTCGATCGCAAGCTTGCCCACCGCTTGCACCGCGTCGGTATGGAAAAGGGCGCCGACGTCCTTGGCTAACTCAGCAAGCTCGACCACCGGGAAGATCGTTCCGGTCTCGTTGTTCGCCCACATGATCGAGACGATCGCCACGCGCGGGGTGAGGGCGGCCCTATAGGTGTCGAGGTCGAGCCGGCCGTGGCGATCCACCGGGATCCTATGCACCTTGATGCCGCGCGTCTTCTCAAGGTGGGCACAAAGCGTCAGCACGGCCGAATGCTCGACTGCGGAAGTGACGATCTCGGTGCGCTCAGGCGTCAACTCGAGCGCCGAAAGGATCGCGGCGTTGTCGCTTTCTGTCCCGCCCGAGGTGAAGGTGATCTCGTCGTCGAACTCCGCGCCGATCAGCGTTTGCACCTGCAGGCGCGCCTTTCTCACCGCCGCCCCGGCGGAAGCGCCAAAATCGTGGCTCGACGAAGGGTTGCCGAATTGCTCGGTAAAAAACGGCAGCATTGCTTGAACGACTTCAGGATCGACCCGTGTCGTTGCGTTGTTGTCCAGATAAACAGGCCTCATGGATGTGATCCTTCTCCTGAGGGCAATCACGCAAAGCGCACGCCCGGTCTGTCATGATGATGGCTAGCCGAAGGAGTTGCCGCGGCCATATTCGGCCCGCGCTTCTTGGGGCCGGCGCGGCCGCTCGCCTCGACTTAATGCGCCAGCCCTGCGCCGGCCTGGGAAGGCGCGGTCTTTAGGCCACGGCGGGTTTCGGTGCGCTGGGGCGTGGACCGTTTCTCCTTCAGGCCGGGAGGCGTTCTCGAACAGCTACGCATGGACCGTGCCAAACAAGGAGATCATTTCGAAACAATAAGATGGCTCCAACACTGCTATGTCGCCTGTCCGACATCGGCGGGCATGTTCGACGGTGAACGCCGTTGAATTGGGTGTGAATTCCGCTTTGCGTGAGGAGCAATCCGTCGGCCGGCCGCCAAGGATGCCAGCGTCACCGATGCGTCCTGTCGGGTTTGTCGAGTGCGCGACGCGGCGCTGTCCGCCCAGTTGCCTGCTGAGCTCTCGTTGTCATTGAAGAATATGCAGAAAGTTCTTCTGGGCTTCTTTCTGAGCCTTTGGCACGCCTATTGCGGTTCTCTCCTCGTAAGGCAGCGCGTGCCCGCGGCCGAATATTCATCTCGCTGGTGACATCGCGATCGATGGAACGAAGGAAAGAAAGCAACATGTCAGGTCCAGATCGGCCACCCGCGTTCCGAGCGATGTTTTCGTCCTCACGCAGACCTTCCATTTCAGGTTTCTTGAGACCGGGCGTCCTGGTGCGCTCGTTCAAAGCCAGGCGTGGTTTTCACATCGATCTGCGCGGCGCCGCCTTTCGCGACGTTTTCGCCTTCACCATACGCCACTGGAGCAGGCAGCCGGTCCGGCTCGCGATCATTATGATCGCGGTACTTGGCGCAACGCTCCTTGACGTTCTGACGCCGCTCTATTCCGGACGGCTCGTAGACGCGGTCGCCCAAGGAACGGCAGCCGACGCGGTCGTGTGGGATGCGGCACTCGCGGCCTTTTCAATGTTGATTGCGCTCGCACTCGGCGCCGTCGTCATGCGCAACATCGCCTTCATTGCCGTCAATGACTTCATTCTGAAGATGATGTCCGACATCGCCAGCGACGCGTTCCATCGCGTCCAGCGCTTTTCGGCCGATTGGCATGCGAAAACCTTCGCCGGCTCGACGGTGCGCAAGATCACGCGCGGCATGTGGGCGCTCTGCGCCCTCGACGACACGATCCTTTTCGCGTTGTTCCCCTCGCTCATCATGCTCATAGGGTCGAGCGTTCTGCTCGGCTGGTATTGGCCGACGATGGGGCTGATCATCGCCTGCGGCTCGGTTGGCTATGTGGCGCTGATCATTATCCTGTCGCTCGGCTATGTGGCGCCAGCGGCAGGCCTTGCCAACAACTGGGATACGAGGCTTGGCGGCTCGCTTGCCGACGCGATCAGCTGTAACGCGGTGGTCAAAGGCTTCGGCGCCGAGGTGCGGGAAGATCATCGCCTCGCGAAAGTCATCTCCAAGTGGCTGCACCGCACCCGCCGGACCTGGGTGCGCGGGGTAATCAGTGCTGCTTTCCAGGGAATCATGCTTCTTGCGATGAGAGCGGCTTTGATCGGCTATGCCTTACTTTTGTGGTCGCGCGGCCAGGCTACCCCAGGCGACATCGCCTTTGTGCTCGCGTCTTTCACCGTCCTGTATGGCTACTTGCGTGAGGTTTCCATGCACGTGCGCAACATCCAGCGCTCCGTAAACGAGATGGAGGAACTGGTCAAAACCTGCAGCCAGCCGCCCGACGTGGCCGATGTTGCGGGCGCCAAGCCGATCCGGATCACGAAGGGCCACATCGATTTTGAGAGCGTCCATTTCCACTACGGCAATCATTGGTCGCCATTCTACAGCGACTTGTCGATTTCGATTGAGGCCGGCGCACGGGTGGGTCTGGTCGGCCCCTCTGGCTCCGGCAAGACCACCTTCGTCAAGCTCATCCAGCGGCTTTACGACCTGGATGCAGGACGAATCTTGATCGACGGGCAGGACATCTCGCGGGTGACGCAGGCCTCGCTGCGCTCGCAGATCGCGATCGTGCAGCAGGAGCCCCTCCTGTTCCACCGCTCGCTGGCCGAGAACATAGCCTATGGGCGGCCGGGTGCTTCTCGGTCCGACATCGAGCAGGCGGCACGGCTCGCCAGCGCGCATGACTTCATTGCCCGCCTGCCGAACGGCTACGGTACGCTGGTCGGCGAACGCGGCGTGAAGCTTTCAGGCGGCGAGCGCCAGCGTGTGGCGATAGCGCGCGCCTTCCTCGCCGATGCCCCAATCCTGATTCTGGACGAGGCGACATCGAGCCTCGACTCGGAATCGGAGGTGCTGATCCAGAAGGCGATGGAGCGGCTCATGGTCGGGCGCACCACGCTCGTCATTGCGCACCGGCTCTCGACGGTGCGAGCACTCGACCGGCTGCTTGTCTTTGACCGTGGTTGCATCACCGAGCAGGGCGACCATGCCGCACTGATCCGTCGCGACGGCATCTACCGCCGCCTGTTCGAGCGGCAGGCCTTGGAGCTGACAAAGGGTTGGGATGAGACCAACGTGCAACGTGGTTGAAGGCGGCGTGACTTCAGCTTGCCTTCGCCAGCAATCCTGTCGGGCTGTTCCTGAAAAGGCGGCCGCCAGCTCTCGTCGGATCTTTGGAATCCAAGACAGGCCTGGGGCCGACCTTTCTCCTTCCGCGCTCTCGAGTAAACCGATGAATGGGATGCAGACAATTTTTTATGAGCTTCGTCCTGCGTTCCCGTCGCGGAGGTTGAGACTTCCTCCTAAGACGGCAGCCGCGCGATCATTTAGCTTCTGGTTGATGCGATCAATGGAGCCAAGGAAAGCAACGCGCCGCGTCCGCGCCAGATACGCCTTCTATGGCATAGAGACGCCAAGATCGACGCCCTCCCGGCGATCGCTCACCGCCCGCGTCGACATCGGGCACAAGATCTTGAATGTCGGCTGCGCCCCACCGCTCTTATGCCGAACTCGAGACATTCTGGAAAGTCGCCGAGGCCGGCACGCCGGCGATGCGGTCGCGGCCATCGAAGCGCCTCCCGAGATGGCGCGGGCGTAAGAAAAACCGGCTTGCGAGGAAGGGATCATGTCAGAGCTTGAGATGTTGCAGAAGAAGCTCCGCAAGCTGCAGGCGCGCGCCGGAGACGCCATGATGGACTTGCACGACCTTGCCGAGGACCTGGCGGTCAACTGGACCGAGATCAAGGCGGTCGCTCGGAAAGCCTTTGAGATTTTTGCCGAGTTGGATGCGGCAAAGGAACAACTCGAGGCGTTGGAGAATTCACAATGACGGGCGTCACACGCGACGGCTCTCCCTGGACGCCGCACTATCTTACCGCGATCGATGGCGCGACCTGCATCGGCTGCGGCCGCTGCTTCAAGGTCTGCTCGCGCGAGGTCATGCACCTTCATGGCGTCGATGACGCAGGCGAAATCCTCGGCATTTGCGCCGGCGAGGATGACGACTTCGACGGCGAGCTCAACCGCATGGTCATGGTTGTCGACCATGCCGGCCGCTGCATTGGCTGCGGCGCCTGCGGCCGCGTCTGCCCGAAGAACTGCCAGACCCACCTTGCGGCCGACAAGCTTGCTGCATGAGCTGGGGAGACGACCAGGAGAACGGCGCCACAGTCGCCGATCACCGTGGTTGTATCAGCACCAGCCAATGGCCGCCGACAGGCCTAGGGGCGGCGTTCGACCGGCATGCGCTTGCCTGTGTTGCCTACCTCGCGTTCGAGGAGGTCGAGGCCGGCAAGGCGACCGCGACCGAAGCAACCGGCCTTTCGCGTGCCGACCTGCGAGATATCATGACACGCTATTTCCCGGCTGTGCCCGTCAACGCCTTCGCGCTGGAAAAGCTGGCCGATCCTGAGCCGGATATGGAGGAAGAGCTTCTGCGCGGCCTGCTCATTGGGCATGCCAGGCCGGGCGATCCGGCGAGCACCCTCTTCGCCAAGATCATCGCCAGGCGTAGTTTGCGCAATGACCATCTGTGGCAGGACCTTGGCCTTTTCAATCGGGCCGAACTCAGCCGCTTGATCGCCAGGCATTTCCCGGCGCTGGCGGCCGGCAACACCAAAAACATGAAATGGAAGAAGTATTTCTATCGTAAGCTCTGCGAGGCTGAAGGCTTTTCGCTATGCACCGCACCCAGTTGTCAGGAATGCCGCGATTTCGAAAGCTGTTTTGGCCCGGAGGAAGGCGAAAGCCACTTGGCACGGATCAAGAACGGGTTCGCTTTGGATTAAGAGCCGCGTTCGCCGCCGCCACCGCCTGGGCTTGATTGGCATCGAAGCCGCACGCGCTTTTCGCGGCGACGTCGCGCGGAGGACGGGATGTTCAGCGCCTCACGATATTTCGCAACGGTGCGGCGAGCAATGTCGACCCCGGTGTCCTTGAGCCGGGTGGCGATGTCGTCGTCGGAAAGCACCTCGTCGGGCGATTCCACGGCAACCATCGCCTTGATTTGATGGCGGACAGCTTCGGCGGAGTACGCGTCGCCGCTTTCGCAGGAGCCGATCGCGACGGTGAAAAAATACTTCAGTTCGAACACGCCGCGCGGGGTCAGCATGTACTTGTTCGACGTCACCCGGCTTACCGTCGATTGGTGCACGTTGATCGCATCGGCGACAGTCCTGAGATTGAGAGGCCGCAGGTGGGCGACCCCATGTTCAAAAAAGGCGTCCTGCTGGCGGATGATTTCAGCCGTTACCTTGAGGATCGTCTTGGCGCGCTGATCAAGGCTGCGGATTAGCCAGTTCGCGTTTTGGAGGCATTCGTTGAGAAATGACTGATCTTTGGAATTTTGGGCGCTAAGGCGGGAGACTTCGGCAAAATAGTTTTGGTTCATCAGCAGCCTGGGCAGCGTGTCTGGATTGAGTTCGATTTGCCACCCACCTCCGGGAGAGGGCTGGACCAAGACGTCGGGTATGATCGATTCAGGCCCTCCGGATTGGAATTGGTTTCCAGGCTTGGGATCGAGCGCGCGGATTTCGTGCAACATGTCGAGAAGGTCGTCTTCATCGACACCGCAATGGCGCTTCAATGTTTGAAAATCGCGTCGCGCTAGCGCTTCAAGATTGGCGACCAGCGCTGCCATCGCCGGGTCGAACCTGTCTAGCTGCCGCAACTGTATCTCAAGGCATTCACTGAGAGTTCGCGCAAAAATACCCGGTGGATCGAACTGCTGCAAGGTTCCGAGAACCCGCTCCACGTCAGCCTCCCGGACATTCAGGCTGCGGGCCAGTTCCGAAAGGTTCACCGCAAGGTATCCGGTGTCTTCCAGATGACCGGCAAGCTCGCCAGCTATTCGCCGTTCCAGCGGCGCGAATGCGCTGAGAGCGATCTGACGAGCGACATGGTCGTGCAATGTTTCGATGGACGTGCCGTAATCTTCGAAAGCATGGTTTCCCCCCGGTGCGACATTGTTTTTGCCGCGGATTGATTTCCACTGCGAGGCCCGATCCGACATACCGCCCGTGGTCGGCCCGATGCGCAGGTTCCCGGCCGAAATCGAGGGAATATCCTTCGGCGCCCGGTTTGGTACCCGTTCCAGAAAGGGGTTCTTCTCGATTTCCTTCTCGACGAACTGATGCAGTTCGGGATGGGCCAGTTGCAACAGGCGAATGGATTCCATCATTTGCGGCGTCAAAACCAACGATTGCTTCTGACGCTGAAGCAGGCTTGCTGAGGACTCCATGGTTACGTGAAACTCCTCTCCGAGCGACCCTGGGCTTATGCAAGGGGATGTGGGAGACGTTGACTCCTCTAGCTCATGCAGCCGTCGCGGCTTTGGCTTTCAGCGCTTCAAGGACGTTCTGCGGCGACGATACGCCATAGGGGTCGGTCTCGCAGTTGTCGCAGAAACCGTCCTCCTCAAACCACTGCTCCACCACGCCATTGTTGATCACGGCAGCGTAGCGCCAGGAGCGCATGCCGAAGCCGAGATTGTCCTTTGCAACCAGCATGCCCATCTTGCGGGTGAACTCGCCCGAGCCGTCTGGGATGAGTTGGACCTTCTGCAGCCCCAGGCCTTTGCCCCAGGCATTCATGACGAAGGCATCGTTGACGGAAACGCAGTAGATCGCGTCAATTCCCTCCTTCTCGAACTCCTCGTAGAGCGTTTCGAAATCGGGCAACTGGAAGGTCGAGCAGGTAGGCGTGAAGGCACCGGGCAGCGAGAACAGGACGACGCGCTTGCCGCTGAAACAATCGTCGGATGTCTTGTCTTCCCAGCGGTACGGGTTTGGCCCCTCGATGGAATCATCGCGAACACGCGTGTGAAAGGTGACGAAGGGAACTTTTTTCTTGACGGTCATCAATGTGCTCCTGGAGGAAAACTGGTGCGCTGCTTTTTGGCTTGAGACTGACGCGGCATCGACCTCGGCCGGGAATTCCGCCGAGCGCCGCCACGGCATTGGATCAGCCATGGGAAAACCGCTCGCGAGCGCGTTTGAAGAAACGAGATCTCGATTTGCGGCGGCAACGAGAACGGTTTCACTACGCGCTTGTACGGGGCGTCGCGATGTCAGCAATGGGCTTACTCCTGGCCACCTTGTGATGGGTTCTGCCGAGTACGACGCAAGCGCCATGCCATTTGATTTTTAGGCTGGGGTTCACACTGTTTTTTGCAGCGACACTCTTTGTCTTGAGCGGCCAGTATCCTGCCTTCGCCGAGACCGAGCGCGCCCATAATCACCTGATCGTGAGCTCTGGGTAGAAGGGCATCGCCTTTTTGCGTTCCAAGCCGCGAACCTCTTTGTCCGAAGCTGGACAAAAATGTCGGAACTCGGACCGGAGGGTCGCCGGATCGCACAGAGCATAGGTGGCTCGAATTCGGAGCGAGAATCTGGGCTCATAGTCGGGAGGAGGGACAGGAGTCGATCGGGGCTAACCTGACGAGAGTCCCTGTGGCCTTCGTTCCCGAGGATTGAGACGGGCCTTACGCGCTTCGCCCTATCGACGCCCTCCAGACAGCTTCGAAATCGGCAGTGGGTACAAAAAAGCCAGCACGTCCATTAGCAGCTCGCCATGGGCATCTTCCTGAACTGCGCCTGCGCGAGGCGGGCACGGTGCCGAGGTGACGGGAAACCGCTTTGCACTCGCGCAGCATTTTGAATCTGCCGCGACTTTGCTGTCGGCTTTGTCAGGTCCGCGACACGGCTGCGCGCCGCCAGGCTTGCGGCTGCGCATTCGATCAAACTGTTGAATGATATGTAGAAATCTTCTGCAGGGCTCTTTCCGCGCCGCTGGCACGACTTTTGAAGCTCTCTCGTGAGGCGGCGGCAGCTACCGACTGGGGTTCATGTTGTGGGTACCATCGCGATCAATGCAGCCAAGGAAGACAACATGTCGGGTCCGCGTCGAGCCGATCTGTCCAAAGGCACTGCCTGTGAAAGCCCGACCGGCGTGGCTGGCGTGGACACCAGCAGTTCGCCTGGCACCGGCCAACGGCCATCGATCGAACAGGGCATGAGATTCGACCCGCATGTTTGCTCATGCCCACATCGCGTGCGCTCGCGGAAATCGGCGAAAGCGATGTCGACGGGTACGGCCTCTCGCGTGCCGCGCTACGGACATCCTGAAGAGATGACCGGCCTGAAGCCGTTGTGGGGAAGAGCTTCATTTCCGGCTCGCCGTTCGAAGCTGGAAAATGCCGCGTCTCCGACGATTTCGCTCGTCGCTCTTTAGCGGGCAGGCAGCGGTCTGGCCAAGACGGTTACAAGCTTGCCGGATGGCCAAGATGCCATTCCGAGCCGCCTTAGTCAGTGGTTAGACGGTAGGAGAAGTCCAATGGCGATCAACCCGGTTCCAGATCATGTCCCGCCCGAAATGGTGAGGGACTTCAGCCTGTTCACGTCGCCAGGCATGCCACCAACGCCCAACGGGGATCCACACGCAGCGGTAGCTTGCGCACATGACGGGCCTCCGATCTTCTATTCCCCCTACAACACGCAAGATGGCCGGGGCACCTGGGTCATCACCCGCGCCGCAGACCAGCGTAAGGTGCTGCAGGACACTGAAACTTTTTCCAGCCATCGCAGCATCTTCTCCTCCGTACTGGGCGAAACCTGGCCGACGATCCCGCTTGAGCTCGATCCACCGGCCCATGGCGCCTTTCGCTCGCTACTTAGTCCGCTGCTTTCGCCCAAGCGGGTGACGGCACTGGAACCGGCTGTCCGTGAGCGAGCGATAACCCTGATCGACGGGATCACCGCATCGGGCACGAGCTGCGACGTCATGAAGGATTTTGCCTTTCCCTTCACTGTCGGCATCTTCCTTCGCTTTCTGGGCTTGCCGGATCAGGGCCTCGATACATTTGTCGGCTGGGCGAAAGATCTGCTCCACGGCAACGATGTGGAACGACCTGTGGCTGCCCGCAAGATCGTGGCTTTCATCGATGAACTTGCAAACAATCGCCGCAAGGATCCGGTCGACGATCTCATGACCTTCATCGTGCAGGCACAGGTTGAGGGCCGCCGGCTAACCGACGACGAAATCCGTGGCATCGGCGTGCTTGTCTTCGTCGCGGGACTTGACACCGTCGCAGCAGCTATAGGCTTTGATCTGGCTTATCTAGCGCGCAACATCAAGGATCAGGAACTGCTGCGCAGCGAACCGGACCGCATCGTGCTCGCAACCGAAGAATTGCTGCGGGCCTATCCGCCCATTCAGTTGATCCGCGTGGCTACGAAAGATATCGACTTCGAAGGCGCGCCGATCCGAAAGGGAGACTATGTTTCCTGCGCCACGATGATTGCAAATCGTGACCCGGAGGAATTCGAATCCCCCAACACGGTCGATCTGGCGCGAGAGCACAACCGCCACGCCGCCTTTGGCTATGGTCCCCATCGTTGCCTTGGCTCACACCTTGCCCGGCGCGAGATCGTCATTGGCCTGGAGGAGTGGCTGGCGCGCCTCCCGACCTTCCGGATCAAGGAAGGTACAGCGCCCATCACCTGTGGCGGCCATGTGTTCGGAATCGAAAATCTGATCCTGGACTGGTCATGACCATGGCCGTCCCGAGCTATGGCAAGACAATGGAGGCAGCGCTATGCGCATTATCGTCCACAATGCCAAATGCCAGGGTCACGCGCGATGCTCGGCGCAAGCGCCAAGCATTTTCACGCTAGATGATGAGGGATACGTCCTGCGTGGCGATATCAATGTCGCGCAAGGGGACGAACTGCTCGCGTCACGGGCCGTGCGATCCTGCCCCGAACGCGCGCTGGAAGTCGATAGCTCATCGGCCGCCCGGTTCGATCCAGCCGCCATTCAACCAAAAGCTGGGGAAGCTTAGGAGCCCACACCGCAAAGCAACATGTCCGGCCGCTTGCCTGCCTGCCTCCTCTGCGGCATCGAGGCCTCCATGACTCGCTTGCTACACGTGAAATTCGTCTCCGTTCTGCGTCTTCAGTTGCCGATCGGTTCGTCTTTGGATGCATCTAGAGGCACGAAACGCCTCTTCCAATCTCAGATTTTGCGAGAGAGCGATGGGCCATGCAAAAATCACCGAACTGGGCGACCGCGAGGCGATCCGCGACTGCCTTTATCGGTATTGCCGCGGCGTAGACCGCGCCGATGAGGCTGCGCTGCGCAGTGCGTATTGGCCCGATGCGCATGACAATCACGGCGCCTATTGTGGCTCAGCCGAGGGCTTCATCGAGTTTGCGCTTGGTGTCTTCAACACCGGACCGCGCTTAATCCACCAGATCACGAACGTATTGATCGAATTCATCGACCCGACGGAGGCCTTGGTCGAAAGCTATTTCACCGGGCTGCAACGCGGACCAGACGAAGACGGAGAAGCACGTCAGGTGCTCCTCTGCGGCCGTTACTGCGATCTGTTTCAGAAGAGGGAGGGGGCGTGGCGCATCGCCGAACGCACCGTGGTTTACGATTGGTTCGAAGAGCAGACCCCGCCAGCGGTCCCCGAGGCAGAACGGTTCGGCCTACGGCAACCGATCGGAGCAGCGCATCCCAATGACCCGGTTTACGCGCTCAGAAAGCGCCGCAGCTCGTCATCAAACTGAAAAATGCAACGCATGTCACCACAATGCCTTCCAAGGCTCCCAAACGGGAGCCGCATCGCGGGAGCGGTCCCGGAAGGCAACACGTCTACCCGGTATGGAAACTTGTAGTCACAGGACGCCTTGCAATACCGAGACCGGTCTTGCGGCTGGCTCGCGTCCAGATCGCTAACGCTGGCTGCGGAGAGGTTCATATGAAGCAGGCAGAACCCATCGTCATCCATTAAGGGAGCGGCAGGCGGGATCGGCCGTGCGCTAGTCGATATCGCCTCCGCCATGTGCGGCCTTGCCCACGCTGCGCGCCAGCCAGGTCGGAAGCTGCGGCGCTACCGCGACCAGCTCGCTGAAGGCACCCGGCGGGAGTTTCCGCTTCAGTGTCTGGAGGGCGGCTTCAGCCTTCTCCGGCCCAAGCCAAGCCAACGCTCGCACTGCCTCGCCAGCGGGCCGATGCGCCATGGCGAGCTGCCAACGAGGCGCGTGGCGAAGCTCGACGACCTGCTTGCCGAGGCTCATCTTCCGGGTGCGGCCGGAAGTCAGATAGACCGACCGGACCGGCACCTGTGTCGTGAGACCGAGGATGTTGGCGGCAGCGGCCCCACTCGGGACGATGATCTCCCCGCTCTGGCTGGCAAGCGCCTCGACCGCTTGCTCCACGGAGGGAGCCCGGATGCCGAACCTGCTCGTGACCGGAAGGACATAGACGCCGCGACCCGCCCGGATCAACTGCGTCCGCTCTGCTAGACGCGACAATGCCTGATCCACCGCGGCGCGATTCCCGAGGTGAAGCAAGCTCTTAGCTGCGACCGGCGTGCCCTCTGGCAGCCCTTTCGCGTGGGCAAGAATCTGTTCGGTCAACCTTCTCATAGCCATGCTCCTGTCAAATTTGATTTTTTGACAGCTTTCAAGGCGTGATGGTGCCTCGTTCCATGGGTGCCCTCTCTGTCTTGGTCGATTCTGGCAATCACTAAACTGGCACATCGCCATGGCGTCGGGAGGGGGCTCCATCAGATTTTGACATTTTGCTTCTTTCCGGCCTCTGCGGCCGACGTCTCACTCATCGCCATCCGACATCTGCTGTCGCCTTTGTCAGGTCCGCCACACAAGTTCATTTAGCCAATTTAATATTTTTGCCAAATGTTAAATAGCTGGAAAGCAAACATAAAATTTCTTCTTCGATCCAACAGGCCGAATTGGCACGAGTTTTGAGACGATCGGTGCGAGGCGCCGGGTTCTGCCGACCGGACTTCAAGTCGGATAGCCGCTATGGATGGAAAGAAGGAAGGAAAGCAACATGTCAGGTCTGCGTCAGATCGCATTCTATGGAAAGGGAGGCATCGGCAAGTCCACCACCTCTCAAAATACGCTCGCCGCTCTGGTCGACCTCGGACAGAAGATCCTCATCGTCGGCTGCGACCCCAAAGCCGACTCTACCCGCCTGATCCTGAACGCAAAGGCGCAGGATACGGTTCTGCATCTCGCCGCCGAGGAAGGTTCTGTGGAGGACCTCGAACTCGAGGACGTGCTCAAGATCGGCTACAAAGACATCAAGTGCGTGGAGTCCGGCGGCCCCGAGCCGGGTGTCGGCTGCGCCGGCCGCGGCGTCATCACCTCGATCAACTTCCTCGAGGAGAACGGCGCCTATGACAATGTCGACTATGTCTCTTACGACGTGCTGGGCGACGTGGTGTGCGGCGGCTTCGCGATGCCGATCCGCGAAAACAAGGCCCAGGAAATCTACATCGTCATGTCCGGCGAGATGATGGCGCTCTATGCCGCCAACAACATCGCCAAGGGTATCCTGAAATACGCCCATTCGGGCGGCGTGCGGCTCGGCGGGCTGATCTGCAACGAGCGCCAGACCGACCGCGAGCTCGACCTCTCCGAGGCGCTGGCCGCCAGGCTCAATTCCAAGCTCATCCACTTCGTGCCGCGCGACAACATCGTCCAGCACGCCGAACTGAGGAAGATGACCGTTATCCAATATGCGCCGGACTCCAAACAGGCAGGGGAGTACCGCGCGTTGGCGCAGAAGATCCATCTCAATTCGGGTCAGGGCACCATCCCGACCCCAATCACCATGGAAGAGCTCGAGGACATGCTGCTCGACTTCGGCATCATGAAGAGTGACGAGCAGATGCTTGCGGAGCTTCAGGCCAAGGAAGCGACATTGGCCGTCGCTCAGTAGCGGACCCTACCCGACAGGGGCGCCGACCGTGATCTGGCGCCCCTTTCTACGAAACAAGGCCTCGTTGGCGAGGCGTTACCCGAACCTTGAAAGGGGCAGGTCCCATGGGCCTCGACTATGAGAATGACGGCGCTTTGCATGCGAAGCTTATCGAAGACGTGCTGTCGCAATATCCAGACAAGGCGGCGAAGCGTCGCAAGAAGCACCTCAGTGTCGCAATGAGCAAGGACGAGGCCACAGCGGAGGACAAGGGCCTTTCCGAATGCGACGTCAAATCGAACATCAAATCCATTCCGGGCGTGATGACAATCCGCGGCTGCGCCTATGCCGGCTCCAAGGGCGTGGTGTGGGGTCCGGTCAAGGATATGGTCCACGTCTCGCACGGGCCGGTCGGCTGTGGGCAATATTCCTGGTCGCAACGCCGCAACTATTACGTCGGCACGACGGGCATCGACACGTTCGTGACAATGCAGTTCACCTCCGACTTCCAGGAGAAGGACATCGTTTTCGGCGGCGACAAGAAGCTGGAAAAGATCATCGACGAGATCGAGGACCTGTTTCCGCTCAATGGCGGCATCTCGGTTCAGTCGGAATGCCCAATCGGCCTGATCGGGGACGATATCGAGGCAGTGTCGCGCAAGAAGGCCAAGGAGCACGAAAAGACGATTGTACCGGTGCGCTGCGAAGGTTTCCGCGGCGTTTCACAATCGCTCGGTCACCACATTGCAAATGATGCGATCCGCGATTGGGTCTTCGATAAGAAAGATGGCAAGTTCGAGTCCGGCCCATATGACGTCAACGTCGTCGGCGACTACAACATTGGCGGCGATGCGTGGGCGTCGCGAATCCTGCTTGAGGAGATTGGGCTTCGGGTGGTCGGCAACTGGTCGGGCGACGCCACGCTCGCCGAGATAGAGCGCGCGCCCAAGGCCAAACTCAATTTGATCCACTGCTACCGGTCGATGAACTACATCTGCCGGCACATGGAGGAAAAGTACGGCATCGCTTGGATGGAATACAATTTCTTCGGCCCCTCCCAGATCGAAGCCTCCCTGCGCAACATCGCCAAGCATTTCGGCCCGCAAATCGAGGAGAAGACCGAAAAGGTCATCGCCAAGTACCGGCCCTTGGTCGATGCCGTCACAGCCAAGTACCGACCGCGACTCGAAGGCAGTACGGTGATGCTCTATGTCGGCGGCCTGCGCCCCCGTCACGTCATCACTGCCTATGAGGACCTCGGCATGGTGATCGTTGGCACCGGCTACGAATTCGCACACAACGACGACTATCAGCGCACCGGCCATTACGTGAAGAATGGCACGCTCGTCTATGACGACGTCACCGGGTACGAGCTGGAGAAGTTCATCGAAGGCATCCGCCCTAATCTCGTTGGCTCCGGTATCAAGGAGAAGTACCCGGTGCAGAAGATGGGCATCCCGTTCCGCCAAATGCACTCCTGGGACTATTCCGGCCCGTATCACGGCTATGACGGCTTCGCCATTTTCGCCCGCGACATGGATTTGGCCATCAACAACCCGGTCTGGGGTCTCTACCGCGCGCCGTGGAAGAAGATAAAGGACGCGCCGCCGACGGCGGTCGCCGCCGAATGAGGACTTGGCCTCCCTGCCAGGCAGAGAGGCCGACAAATACTTTGGGCACTCGATCCACGCGGAGGCCCTTAGCGTCTTGATGTCCCTGTGCTGTCGCTTGGCGCGGCCAGATGGAAAAGGTAACCACCATGCCGCAATCGGCCGAAAAAGTTCTCGACCATGCTCCCCTGTTCCGCGAGCCGGAATACAGACAAATGCTTGCCGAGAAGAAACTGAATTTTGAATGCCCGCACCCTGATCAGATCGTCACCGACCAACGCGAATTGACCAAGACTTGGGAATACCGCGAAAAGAACCTCGCTCGCGAGGCGCTTGTCATAAACCCCGCCAAGGCATGCCAGCCGCTCGGCGCGGTGTTCGCGGCCGCGGGCTTCGAGCGGACCATGTCTTTCGTCCATGGTAGCCAGGGCTGCGTTGCTTACTACCGCTCGCATCTGTCGCGACATTTCAAGGAGCCTTCGTCAGCGGTTTCCTCCTCGATGACCGAGGACGCGGCAGTGTTTGGCGGCCTGAAGAACATGGTCGACGGGCTCGCCAATACCTACAAGCTCTACGACCCCAAGATGATTGCCGTCTCGACCACCTGCATGGCTGAAGTCATTGGCGACGACCTGCGCAGCTTCATCGAGAACGCCAAGAACGAAGGCTCTGTCCCGGGCGACTTCGACGTGCCTTTCGCTCATACGCCGGCCTTCGTCGGCAGCCATGTCGATGGCTATGACGGCATGGTGAAGGGCGTGCTGGAGCATTTCTGGAAGGGCAGCGAGCGCTCGCAACTTACTGGCACCATCAACATCATTCCAGGCTTCGACGGATTCTGCGTCGGAAACAACCGGGAACTCAAGCGCCTTCTCGACCTGATGGGTGTCACCTATACCTTCATTCAGGACGCTTCCGACCAGTTCGACACGCCGTCGGACGGCGAATACCGCATGTATGACGGAGGCACAAAAATCGCAGACGTGAAAGGGGCACTCAACGCGGAGGCGACACTGTCGCTGCAGCGTTACAACACCCGCAAGACGCTGGAACATTGCGACGAGGTCGGGCAGGCGACGGCGTCCTTCCATTATCCGCTAGGTGTCCAGGCGACTGACGAATTCCTGATGAAGGTCTCGGCGATTTCCGGCAAGGAGATCCCCGAGACAATCCGGATGGAGCGCGGCCGACTGGTTGACGCCATGGCCGACAGCCAGTCATGGCTGCACGGTAAGAAGTACGCAATCTATGGGGATCCGGACTTCGTCTACGCCATGGCCCGCTTCGTCATGGAGACCGGCGGCGAGCCGACACATTGCCTCGCGACCAACGGCACCTCGGCCTGGGAGGCCGAGATGAAGGAATTGCTTGCATCCTCGCCTTTCGGCCAGGATACCCAGGTCTGGGCGGGCAAGGATCTCTGGGCAATGCGCTCGCTGCTCTTTACAGAGCCGGTCGACCTGCTGATCGGCAATTCCTATGGCAAGTATCTGGAGCGCGATACCGGCACGCCGTTGATCCGGCTGACGTTTCCAATCTTCGACCGGCACCATCACCATCGCTTTGCGCTGATGGGCTACCAGGGCGGTTTACGCGTGCTGACGACGATCCTCGACAAGATATTCGACAAGCTCGATCGCGAGTCGAGCGAGACTGGCGTGACGGATTATTCCTATGACCTCACCCGCTAAGAGCCGGTGCCGGCTTTTCGCCGTGGCCGCCCATCGCCCAATGGACTTCGTAGACTGACGCAATGACCCCGCTCAGTGCCAAGATCCAGGATGTTTTCGACGAGCCCGCCTGCGATAAAAACCGCAGCAAGGATGCCAAGGCGCGCAAGGAGGGCTGCTCGAAGCCGCTGACCCCCGGGGCGGCGGCCGGCGGCTGCGCCTTTGACGGCGCCAAGATCGTCCTGCAGCCGATCACCGACGTTGCGCACCTGGTCCATGCACCCCTCGCCTGTGAGGGCAATTCCTGGGACAACAGAGGCGCAGCTTCGTCCGGGCCAACCCTGTGGCGGACAAGCTTCACGACCGACCTTACCGAGCTCGACGTCGTGATGGGGCAGGGCGAGCGGAAGCTGTTCAAAGCGATCCGCCAGATCAAGGAAACGTATGCGCCGCCGGCAATCTTCGTCTATTCGACTTGCGTGACGGCGCTGATCGGCGACGACATTGATGCCGTGTGCAGGCGCGCGGCCGAAAAATTCGGCTTGGCCGTGGTGCCGATCAATGCGCCTGGCTTGGCCGGCTCCAAGAACCTCGGCAACAAACTCGCCGCCGAAGCGCTGCTCGATCATGTCATCGGCATGGTGGAACCAGACGACGCCGGGCCCTACGACATAAACATCCTTGGCGAATTCAACCTTTCCGGCGAATTTTGGCTGGTGAAGCCGCTGCTTGATCGGCTCGGCATCCGGGTGCGCGCCTGCATCCCGGGCGATGCGCGTTACATCGACGTTGCATCCGCGCACCGCGCCCGGGCGGCTATGATGGTGTGCTCAAGCGCACTCATCAATCTGGCCCGCAAGATGGAGGAGCGCTGGGACATCCCGTTCTTCGAGGGCTCCTTCTACGGCATAACCGACACGTCGGAAGCACTTCGCAAGCTTGCGGAGCTGCTGGTGAGGAAGGGCGCCGATGCGGAGATCCTCGATCGCACAGACACGCTGATTGCTGAGCAGGAGGCGATTGCCTGGAAGAAGCTCGAGGCCTACCGCCGGCGGCTGCAAGGCAAGCGCGTGCTGCTCAACACAGGCGGTGTGAAGTCCTGGTCAGTCGTCCACGCGCTGATGGAGATCGGCATGGAGATCGTCGGCACCTCGGTCAAGAAATCCACCGTCGAAGACAAGGAACGGATCAAACGCATCCTCAAGGACGAAAACCACGTATTCGAGCAGATGGCGGCGCGCGATCTTTACGCCATGCTCTCAGAAGGCAAGGCTGACATCATGTTGTCGGGCGGGCGCACGCAATTCATCGCCCTGAAGGCCAAGACACCCTGGCTCGATATCAACCAGGAGCGACAACATCCTTATGCCGGCTATGACGGCATGGTGGAACTTGTACGGCAGATCGACCTCGCCATTCACAACCCGATCTGGGGCCAGGTGCGGGAGCCGGCGCCGTGGGATTGCCAGCCTGCCGTGAAGGACGATCTGGCGAGCACGAAGAACGGAACCGGGACTGTGAACGCTCTCGATGAATTCGCCGGCGCGACGGCTCAGCGCTTAGGCGAGCGTTGAGGAAATCCGATGGTCCGCATCCTTCGCAATACCAAATCAGCGGCGGTCAACCCGCTGAAGTCGTCACAGCCGCTGGGTGCCGCCTTCGCTTTTCTTGGAGTCGACGGTGCGATGCCCCTGTTCCACGGCAGCCAAGGCTGCACCAGCTTCGCGCTCGTGCTCTTCGTGCGGCATTTCAAGGAAGCGATCCCCTTGCAGACAACGGCGATGGACGAGGTGAACACCATACTCGGCGGAGCGGACCATCTGGAAGAGGCGATCCTTAACCTCAAAATTCGCACTAAGCCAAAGCTGATAGGAGTTTGCACGACCGCGCTGGTCGAGACCCGTGGCGAAGATTGCGCGAGTGATATCGCCAACGTCAAGCTGAAGCACGTGGAAGAGCTCGCGGGGACGGAGGTCGTGCTGGCCAACACGCCTGATTTTGACGGCGCGATCGAAGACGGCTGGGCCAAGGCTGTCGCGGCGATGATCGAAGGGATTACACGGTCGGGCGCACGGACCAGGCAACCGAAGAAGATCGCAATCCTGCCCGGATGCAACCTCACTGTCGCTGACGTTGAGCATTTGCGTGACATGGTTGAAAGTTTTGGCCTCAAGCCGATCATCCTGCCGGACGTCTCCGGCTCGCTCGACGGTACGGTCCCTGACCGCTGGGTAACGACTACCTATGGCGGCACCAGCGTTGAAGAAATCCGCGAGCTTGGCACAGCCGCGCAATGCATCGTCATCGGCGAGCACATGCGCCACCCGGCGAAAATGCTGCACGGGTTGACCGGCGTGCCTTACGTGGTGTTGCAGTCGCTGACCGGATTGAAGGCTGTCGACCGGTTCGTCTCGGTGCTGTCGGCGGTTTCGGGCGCGGCGGTGCCGACCCGGGTGCGCCGTCGCCGGGCGCAATTGCAGGATGCTTTGCTCGACGGACATTTTCATTTCGGAGGCAAGAAAATTGCAATCGCTGCTGAACCAGACCAACTCTATCAGCTCGCAACCTTCTTCGCCGGCATGGGCTCCAAAATCGCGGCGGCGGTCACGACGACCGATATGTCGAAGATTCTGGAAAAAGTACCGGCGGAGTGGGTTCAGATCGGCGATCTCGGCGATTTGGAAGCTCTTGCCGCGGGCGCGGATCTTCTCGTTACTCACTCCCACGGTCGCCAGGCTTCGCAACGCCTTGGCATTCCGCTCATGCGCGTCGGCTTCCCGATCTTCGATCGGCTCGGCAGCCAGCACAAGCTCACAATCCTCTATCAGGGGACCCGCGACCTGATCTTCGAGGTTGCCAACATCTTCCAGGCCAATCAGCACGCGCCGACGCCTGAGGCGCTTGATTCATTCCGGAAACGAGAAATGCCAGATGAGCTCCGTTCGTCGCCTCTCACTCGTCACTGACGAGGTTCGCGCACCGATGGCTGAACGACGAGCAGGCGCATTGCGCGTGGCAATCGCCACGCATGACATGAAGGGTCTCAATGCCCATTTCGGGTCGGCCAGGCGCTTTGCTGTCTACGACGTGACGCGCGAGGAGTGGCATCTCGTGGAAGCCGTGGCCTTCGATGACGTTTCCGATGAGAGCGGAAAGCGTCGGACCGAGGGCGATGACCGCATCACGCCGAAGGTGGAGGCGCTGAAGGGCTGCCATCTGCTGTTTTGTCTGGCCATCGGCGGGCCTTCGGCAGCCAAGGTTGTTTCTGCCAAAATCCATCCGATCAAGGTGCCGCAGCCACAAACGATCCAAGAGGTGCTGTTGCGCACGCAGATGATGCTGAGGACATGTCCTCCGCCCTGGCTGCGCAAGGTGCTGGCCGACGCTGGCGTCGCCGAAAAGAAACCCTCCTTCGAGGACGAGGACTGAAACGAGGAAAGAGCAAAATGTTTGAAGTCGCGATCAGCCCTGCTGCCGATGATGACGAGGCAGCCCTTGCCAGCCCGTTCGTCAAATGCCTCGTGCGATTGATCCGTGCTCAGGATTCGCACGGGTCCTGGGACGGCAAAGCGGACGCCGAGTTGCTGGCCGACTTCATCGTCAGCAAGGAACAGCGCCGTGCGATTCCGATCATCGGCGATCCCGATCCGGACGTGCTGTGGAGACTCGACAAGTTCTACACTGCGGTCGCCCTTGCGATCGAGGAGCGCTCCAGCCTGATGGCATCGCCGATGATCGAAATGAGCCACGAGGGCTTCGGGCGCGTGCTTTTCACCGCAGGGCGGCTGGTCGTCCTGTCCAAGACCCTGCGCGACGTCCATCGGTTCGGCTTCGAGACGTTCTGCAAACTCGCCGCAGCCGGTACGAAACTGGTCGACGATGCGATCGCAGCCATCGAGGCCTATCCCGAGGTGGCGCGGGCATGAAACCCATTTTCGAGCAAGAGGATCATGTCAGGCCTTGAGGAGCCGCGACGGCCAGCCGACGCGTTCGAGGCCAATATGGTTCTCGGGGTAGCGCTGATGAAGCCACGCGTCCTGATCTGTTCGCAAGATGCAGAGTTCTATCTATTCCTCAGCCACATACTGGAGGTGGACGGCTTCGTCAGTGAGCCGGCAGGCGGCGCCAAGGAGGCGCTTGCAAAGGCCGACGAACGGGAATTCCAGGCCGTCGTGCTGGACTGCGGTCCAACAAGCCTTACCGGGTCCGCAATCTGCGCCCGGCTCAAGCGAGAGCCCCGGACCGGGGGCGTGCCAATCATTGCCCTGATCGCGCCCGGCGCAGAGAACCAGCACCTGGATCTATTGAAGGCAGGCATCGACGAGAACTTTGTGCGGCCGATCGCGCCGGCCAAGTTGCTCGACTGTTTGCGGTCGAAGCTGGGGCTGGCGAAGCCGGGTTCAAACGGGGTTGAAAACGGCAGCTGGCTTTCTTTTGGCAACGTTAAGATGAATCTCGATGCCCGCCGGGTTTGCGGCAATGGCCATGACATTCATCTCGGACCGATCGAGTTCAACTTGCTGCGGCATTTGCTCGAGACTCCCGGCAAGGTCTTCAGCCGGGACGAGATGATCGGCGCGGCCTGGCCGGCCAATATCCATGTCGGTGAACGGACCGTCGATGTCCACATCAGTCGGCTCAGAAGGGCGCTGGAGACGGCCTCGACCGATATCGTCATCCGTACAGTGAGGTCGTCCGGCTACTCGCTCGAGAAGCTGGACGGCTGAATCAAGTCCCGGGTGTGGTGCCACTCCCTTTTCCTCGCGCTTTGAGCCGGTCTTGCGGCCTGAAACGCCGTGAACGAATACTCAGGAAGAAGCAGGAAATGGCCTATAGAACCGTACTCTGTTTGACCGGCGCTGACTATTCCGATCAGGACGTCAGAACTGCTGCCGGCTTGTGTGCGGAAATCGGCGCTCATCTTTCCGCACTGATTATACCCCCTCCGACGCTCCTTATGTGGCATCGGATCGGAGATGGTGTCCTCGAGTGGCCGGTAGGAATCGATCGATTTGCACAGGACGCGGTCAGGCTGGAAAAGCGCTCCAGCGATATCCAGAAACTGCTGGAATCTATGTCGCTCACCTATGACGTTGACACCGTCTATTGCGATCCGGCCAGCCTCGGTGAAGTAGCACGACAGCGGGCGCTCTGCGCCGACCTCACGATCATCGGACCAGGGCTCCTCAACGACGAGAATCTCGGACCTCCTGTGGTCAACGGCTGCTTGTTCGATACGGGAAAACCGGTGCTCGTTGTGCCGAAGGGTGCTGAGGCGACGCTGTGGCCACGACGTGTCCTGGTCGGTTGGGATTCGCGAGTCGAGGCGTCCCGTGCGGTTCGCGAAGCGCTGGGTCTGCTATGCGTTGCTGAGGAAGTTCGTGTCGCCCTGGTCGATCCGAAGGCCAACTACAACGGGAACGGGGCGGAGCCCGGAGCCGACATCGCTGCCTATCTCACCCGGCACGGTGCTCGGGTGTCGGTTGATCTACTGCCAGGTGCCGGCAAATCGGCGGCCACGGTGCTTGCGCAGCACGCAATCGACATTTCTGCCGACATGATAGTCATGGGCGCCTATGGCAGCCGTCGGCTGCGTGAGCGGCTCTTTGGCGGTGTGACCAGATGGATCTTTGACAAGCCGACATTGCGGCTGTTTTTGGCCCGATGACGGTTCCGAAGCCGCACCGATGCCGTTCGAAGCTTCACTGTGCCTGTGACATTCGCAATGCCCAATGCGGGTCGCTGCGAACATTCCGCTGAGTTGGAAAACACTCCCACAGGAGCAAGATAAGTGGAGCTCTTTTGCATTGGTATCGGTGCTGGCCCATCCACTTTAAGCCTTTGCGTGTCAGATACACGAAGAGATTGCGCAAGGGGCACTGTTCCTGGATCGGCAGGTCGATTTCCGCTGGCACCAAAGAGCGCAATGGATGAGGCTAAGCGGCGGCGGTGTTCGAACAATATCGTCACCGACGCGGGGCGGCTTAATCTGCTGGTGCCCCGCCTGCTCGACCTGGCGCGCCGAAAATCTCGCGCCAGTAGCGAAAGCAGGTCGATTGGTGCCGGGCTGGCACTGCTGCAGGCCCAGGACAGGCCGGCACTTCGGGTCGAGGCCGGCGGAGAGACCGGCCTGCGCATGTCGGGCGAGAATGCGGCGATCTGCTCGCCAATCTCATCGACAATTCGGCGAGGCATGGCGCCACGCTGGTTTCAATCACAGCGGCGACGGGGACGGCAAGGCCATTGTCCTGGTGAGCGACGAGGGCGGCGGTATTTCGCCCAGCAACCGGACCGGCATTTTCCGAGCCATCTGCACCACACGACGCGATTTCGGCGCCACCGGCATGCCTGTCTCGGCATCGTGCTGGCCCTCCTGAGAGCGCATGGTGGCATGAACCGCCTAGTTGAGCGCGCTACGCGCTTCGAGATCATCGTGCCGGTTATTTGAATGGAGCACGCCTTTCCGAAAACCGGCTTTCGGGATCATGCTCTAGAACTGGAGAAGCGAAAAAATGCTCTACGACATCGCCATCATCGGAGGAGCCATCGTCGGCTCCTCGATCGCTTACTATCTGCGCGAGGAAGGGTTTTCCGGCTCGGTCGCGCTGGTCGAGCGCGACCCGCAATTTGCTCATGCGGCAACGACGCTGTCCTGCGCTTCGATCCGCCAGCAGTTTTCGATTCCCGAAAACATCCGCCTGTCGCAGTTCACGCTGAAACTGTTCCGGCGGCTGAGGGAAACTTTTGGCGCCGACGCCGATATCGGCTTCCGCGAAGGCGGCTATTTGATCCTTGCCGGCGACAACGGATTGCCGATCCTCAAGGCCAACCACGAGACGCAGATGGCCGCGGGCGCCGACATCGTCCTTGAGGATGCGGAGGCGCTCGTCCGCCGCTTTCCATGGCTGTCGGCCGAGGGCATCACCGCCGGCGCCTATGGCCGCAGCGGAGAGGGCTGGTTCGACGCGCATGCTATGCTGATGCTGTTTCGCAAGGCTCTGCGGGAGAAGAAGATCGATTTCATCACGGCCGATGTGACCGGCATCGAACGGCAAGGCGACAGTGTTACCGGGGTAAGCCTCGACAATGGCGAGCGGCTCGACGCGGGCATCGTCGTCAACGCCGCCGGGCCGAATGCCGGCAAAGTTTCAGCAATGGCCGGACTGGCGCTGCCAGTGGAACCGCGCAAGCGCAATGTCTTCATCTTCGAGGCACGCGACAAATATGACGATATGCCGCTGCTGGTCGATACGACCGGCATCTACGTCAGACCGGAAGGCTCGGTCTACATCACCGGCGGCGCCGAGCCGGAAGAGGGCGACGGCCCTGCTGATCCTGCCGATTTCGAGCCCGACTGGCCGCTGTTCAAAGAGGTGATCTGGCCGGTGCTGGCCACCCGCATTCCAGCCTTCGAGGCGATCAAACCGACGCGCGCCTGGGCCGGCCATTACGACTACAACACGCTCGACCAGAACGCGGTGATCGGCCCGCATCCTCAGGTCAGGAATTTTCTCTTCGCCAACGGTTTTTCCGGCCACGGCCTGCAGCAGGCGCCGGCCGTCGGCAAGGCGCTGGCCGAGCTGATCGTGCACGGCGGCTACCGCACGGTGGATTGCTCGGCGTTTGGGTACAGCCGCGTCGCGGAGGGGCGGGCGTTCAGGGAATTGAATGTGATCTAACACTGGCGGGACAGCACCCCCCCTCTGCCCTGCAGCATAATGCTGCGGAATGGCAACGCACCATACTTGGGCACAGGGCCCCGAGCCGACGCCATCGCGCCAATCGGCGTCGTCACGTTCGAGATTCAGCACCGGCTGCTCGGCGCTTTTACGCTCGCATATGCGCCGGCATGCCGCTCGCGATCGATGACTCATTTGCCGACGAGGGCTGCTCGTTCCACGAAAAAGCGATAAGCGCGAGATTAATGGGCAACCTCGTCGGGACCGAAAAGAGCGCTAAACCGGGTTGCTAGATCAATCCAGGGTGCCGCGTCGCCTCTCTCTGAAGCTATTCGAACGACCGCCGCCAGATAGCCGGTAAAAGCCATTCAGTCTGAGGGCGCGTTGCTCTGAGAGGTAGTCAATAGCGTCAAGCCGCTGGTGAACGGCAGCGAGCATATGTTGCACCAAAAGCAGGGAGGATGGGCAAGGGCAATCGCTCTTGCTCGCGAGCCGCCTGCACTCCCTGCAAAGCGGCGGAATGTCCTCCAAGGCTAGATCGCCGGAAAGACGTTGTA
Organism: Mesorhizobium sp. WSM3862; assembly: GCF_002294985.1. Taxonomy (GTDB): domain Bacteria; phylum Pseudomonadota; class Alphaproteobacteria; order Rhizobiales; family Rhizobiaceae; genus Mesorhizobium. Next base: position 98,407 of record NZ_NSGE01000010.1, read on the forward strand.
CGAGATTGTCAGTGGCGTTCCACAAATTCGCTCGCATGCAGTACGGAGTGCAGCGTGACGCCATGTTGGGCTAGCAGGGCCGTAGCTCCCTCGTCACGGTCCACGAGGCAAGCAGCGTCACCCACAATGCCGCCGACGCGGCGAACCTCTTCAGTCGCCTTCAATATCGACTTGCCGCTTGTGGCAACGTCGTCAACGGTCAGGACCACTTTTCCCTGAAGATCCTCCTTAGGCCCAAGACCTTCAATCACATCGCTTGTGCCATGGGCCTTTGGAGCCTTGCGAACGAAGATCGTGTTTATGGGATTGTTCATCACCGAGCTGACAGCCGCCATCGATCCGATTACGGGGACCGCTCCCATTTCAAGTCCGCCGACGTACTCTGCTTTCACTTGCTTAGCTATTTTTAGGAACTCAAGAGCGGCAAGTTGCGCGCCTCGCGCCACCATCATGGTAGGCTTCATATTGAAATAGATGTCGCTCTCTATGCCCGACGAGAGCGTGTAGCGTCCGAATCGAAAAGAGCGCTCACGGACGATCTCGCGGAGTTCGTCCTTGTCGTGTTGGCCGGAATCAACTGGTCTGAATTTCGCCAGTGCCGCCATGGATCAGACCTCGCCCCTAGGGAAAATTTGGGTGCGGCATGCACCTAGTCACTACCGCTATGTGGCTTTTGCAAGTGTTCGCGGGGTGTGTCAATTAATGTCAATACCGGTGCGGCCGTACCCGCGCAGATCCATTATCGTTGTTGGGTGCCTAAAGCGTGATCACGGGCCTCGCGACGGCTGGGTAGCCTTGGCTACCCTTGCCTGATCTCGGCCAGGCACGGGTTTTCTCGACGCGGGCCGTCTCTTTGAGGATTTGGGCGTTTTCATCGTCGTCCCCTGAGTTCCGCCTCGCTCGGCTCCGTTGCGCCAGCTTCTGCCATGTCGGCCCCTCGTGGTGACGATTGGGCAAGGCCGCGCTTATCGTGCAACCTCCTCGTAAGGCGGTAAGTTCGAGCCAGCGAGAATTTCGTTCATCAGCACCGCGGCGCAACATTTGGCTCGCTTGGTCTGACGACCGATCAGCAGGTCCAACCTCGATTGGCCCGAAACAGCGTTTGTCTTTTTGGATCAGCGTCTGGTTATTCCTGCGTTCGCGGCCCAACCCGTCAACACCTTCGCCTTCCCAAAATATCTCCTTCCCGACCCGCCTGGGGCAGCCTCGACAAAGCTGCGGATCGGATGCGTCTCGCTGGTCACACGAGCACCGTCAGGCTCGTGGTCGCCGACCTTTGACCGACTTGGGGATCGGCGAGGGCGCGGTCTCGAATGCGGCGACATTGAACCTGCTCATAGGAGGGCATCCGCTGATGGCTGCAGGACGTGGCGCACGTCCTCGACATAGCGGTGTGACCGCCTTTAGCTGGGTTCTGCGTCTCAAAATCCGGATCTCGTCTCAATCTTCCGCAAGACGGGAGAGACCTCCTGGGACCCGGCTTCCGAAGGCGCCTTTCAGATTCCGGCCGCGAGAAGGGCAAGAGCCTTTTACCGCGCCACGGTCCGTGAACCTGGGTGGCTGGCCATCCTGAGAGAAAATTCGGATGCGGAGCTGCCCGATTAGCCTGCGGCTCATGGCAAGAGGACGGCGACGCGCCAAATCGGCCACCGGCGCAAGGTTTCCCCCTCATTGTCGGATACCCGACAGGAGCACAAACCCGCTATCCGTTGCTTCCTAAAGTTTCCTTCTGGCACGTTTGATGCGGGGGATCTTCCGAAAAACGTATCATTGTGGAGGCGGGCGACTTTGCCGATTGAAACACGGAACAAGACTCGAAAGCATTTCGCTGACCGAGACGCGATTATCGAAGCGGGCGGAGATACGTCGATCCCGTCCACGCCCACAAGTCGTGGACATGAGTGTCGATCGCATCACTTGGCCGGGATCCATGGGCTTCATACCCGACCATATGAAAGCGGGGACAAAATCCAGCAAATCCAGCGGCACCGAAGTCGAGATCGTCCGCGTGGAGACTGAAGCCGATGGCCAGAGCCGATATTCCTCGCGAACATCGCCTATTTGGGAAGCACCTAAAGGAGCAAGACAAGTGGAGCTCTCTTGCATTGGAGTGGGAGCTGGGCCGTCGAATTTGAGCCTGGCGTGCCAGACGCACGAGCAAGTCGGGCAAGGGGCACTGTTCCTGGATCGGCAAGTCGACTTCCGCTGGCACCCAGGCAGCGCATTCGATTCCTCGGAGCTCCAGGTCAGCCACTTCAAGGATTTGATCACGCTGGTGAACCCGCGATCAGCCTATACTTTCGTGAACTACCTGCATGAGAACGGGCGTCTGTACCACTTCCTGAATGCACAGTTCGAAGCCGTGCTCAGAGCTGAGTTCGAGCAATACCTGAACTGGGCCTTCCACAGGAACCCGCTTGTCCGCGGCGGCGAGACCGTGCGCGAAATCCGCTTTGACGGCGAGTTTCGAGTGCGCACCGATAACGCGGTTCTCGGTGCCAGAAACGTCGTGGTCGGCATTGGCAAGCAGGCGCATATTCCGCCTCAGTTTCAGGGCTGGACTGGACGCAACCTTTTCCACTCATCTGAATTGCTGCACATTCATCCTGAGGCGCACAATGGCCATGTCTGCGTGGTCGGCGGAGGACAGTCCGGAGCCGAGGTGCTGTTGCACCTTGTTGGCCTGCCAAAAGAACGGCGGCCTGTCTGGATAACCTGGGTCTCGCAGCGCGAAAACTATCTGCCCATCGACAACAGCCCGTTCACAAACGAGTTGTTCATGCCCTGCTTTTCGGATCGTTTCGCGGCAATGAGCGAGTCGCAGCGCAAGCTGTTCCTGCGGCGCTTCGTGCTTGCTTCGGATGGCATTTCGGAAAGCACGTTGCGCGCGGCCTACCAGGCGCTATACCGTCACGCGTTTCTAGAGCCAAACCGATGCGAAATCACACTGCGGCCGGGCTGCACTGTCTCGCACTGCATCAACGCCGGCGCGGGCCACAGACTCACCCTGCAGCACGGCATGGAGGAGGTCGAAGAAGTCACCGCCGACATCGTCATCCTGGCCACCGGTTACGAGAACGCGGTGCCAGGCTTCTTGGAACCGATCGCGAACCGGCTTGAAAAGATCGACAACGAATTGGCTATTCGCCAAGATTTTTCGGTGTGCTGGGACGGACCGCGTGACAGCCGCATCTTCGTACAGAACGCGAGCCCAGGACAGCGTGGGCTGGCTGATCCGAATCTAAGCCTGCTGGCCTGGCGAGCGCGTCGCATCCTCGACAGCCTTCTGGGGCGCGCGCCGCGTGCCAACCCCGAGCATCCCGGCTTCATCAGCCCTACCTCCGTCGAGTGCTGGTCCGACACCGTCGCAGAAGAAATGGGCAGCGGGATATGACCGGGCGACTGCGGATCACTAGCGGTGGCATCCAAGGAATGATTCCGCCTTCACTGCAGCGGAGGCTGGAGAGCGAGACGCACTTAGCGTCGCCCATAGGCCGTTGAGTACTGTTTCCGTCGACCCACAACCTGACCAGCGCCCGATTGCCCTAGCCGGAATGTTCGACCAACCAGTCTTTCCAACAGGAGGCTTTTCGCATGTTGACTGATGCACAAAGAGAAAAGTGGCGGAAAGACGGATATGTCAGGATCGAAAGCTTCTTCGATCCCGCGGCTGTGGAGCGTATCTCCAGCTTTGTCGATGATATTTCAGGCTGGGGCGTCAGCGATGATAAATGGATGCTGTGGTTCGAGAAGACGACGGACAATCGAAAGATCACCTCTAAGGTCGAGAATTTTCTCGACTTCCATGATCCATTGCGTGATCTACTCCTCGCCGATCAGCGCATTAACTCTGCGGTCGAGGAGCTGCTTGACGAAGGCTCGCGCAGGCTCAAGGAGTTGCTGATTTTCCACTATCCCGACAGCGGCGGCTATCGCCCGCATCAGGACATTTATCACATTCCACACAGGCTCCCGGACCGGATGGTCCATGCGGTCGTCGCCATAGGCATTGACGACTCCGACCCGGACAACGGCGGCCTTTTCTTTAGCCCAGGCAACCACAAGAAGGGAGTATTTTCCATGGATGCCGGTGGGGTGATTGATCCTGAGGTCGCCGAGAAATTCTCCTGGGAACCCGTAGTGTGGAAGGCTGGCGACATCTTCATCTTCGACGATTACGCACCGCATTACTCGCAGCCGAATAAAAGCAATCGTTCGCGGCGAACGCTCTACTTGGTGTTCCAGCGTGCTTCGACCGGCGGACCGACCCGCGCTGAATACAACGTGCTTAAGCGCGCTCTTAATCCGCCCGAGGGCAAAGTGGCCGATCTAGACAATCTCAAGCCGCCAAACGGCATTTTCTATCGCGACTGAGCGAGGCATGCACACGAAACTGATCGACCGCTAAAAATGCGAGGAGCATGGCGTTCTGATTTGTGGGCTGCTGGAGTATCGCCGCAGTCCCGTTACGACGCTTCGGCACGTCGGACGGAGGTAGTCACCGGGCGGTCTTCTTTGACGCCAAATTTCTACTGGCGCGCAGTCTTCGCCCGCCTGTGGGCTAGAGCCGGATTGTTCTCGCGGGGGCCGCCAACCGGTCCGGGCTGCCGCCTCTCTTCGCAACTTGCAACAGAGGCTGTTGCGTTCGCAGCCGAAGATACCACTGCTTCAACGGCTGAGCTTCGTCATGCGCAAATACAGGTTTTCTCGAACGGAGCTGTCGCGAGCGTTCGGTATCGACATGGCCACGCTTGGAACAGGAAGCGCGGGCACCGGGTTTTCATTCGGCAAGGTGGCACCGGGGGTCACATCCGAGCCTCATCGGCACGACGAAATCGAGGCCTTCATAGTCCTATCTGGGGTGGGCAAGGTCAGGACCGACCTTGGGGAAATCCCGGTCAAAGCCGGCGACGTCGTTCTGTTCCACCCCTTTGAAGCGCATGTGCTGTGCAATGATGGGGACGAAGACCTAGATTTCGTCGATGTCTACTGGCGCGACGGCAAGGCCGCCCTCGAAGCTGCTGCACAGGTCGCGGCTCCTCGCAGGCCGATCTTCGTCTTCTCCACGCCGCCGACGCCCAATGGCGATCTGCATCTGGGGCATCTTTCAGGCCCGTATTTTGGCGCCGACGTGTACACGCGTTTCCTGCGCATGAATGGGGCCGAAGCCTACCACCTGACTGGGAGCGACGATCACCAGAGCTACGTCACCACGCGTGCCGATGCCGATCAATCGACGCCCGCAAAGGTGGCGCGCCACTACGCCGACGAGATCAGAGCCACGCTTGCGCTTCTCGACTGTGAGGTCCACAGCTTCCTGCCCACGTTGGGGGATGACGCTTACGCAGAGTTTCAAGCCACGTGTTTCCGCACTCTTCTGAGCAGCACGGCGGTAGATCTGCGCCAGAGCCCTGCGCTATTTGATGCAGTGACAGGCGATTACCTTTACGAACCGGATGTAAGCGGCCTCTGCCCCGATTGCGGCGGCTCCACTAGCGGCAACATCTGCGAGGAATGCGGCGCGCCGAACTTATGCCACGACCTAGGTGCAGTCCGGTCGCGGCACTCGGCCGAGGCGCCGGTGGTCGGCTTCGTGCGCCGTCCCGAACTTGCGCTGGATCGATGCTACGACGACATCGACCGGCATTTAAGGGCGTCGGGCGCTCCCGCTCGGATCATGGACCTCTTCGCGCGTGCACGCCAACGCGGCGACTTTTCCGTGCCCATCACCCACCCCTCGGACTGGGGCCTGCCGGCCGAAGGGCTCCCGGGGCAGGTGATCTGGGTTTGGCCGGAGATGGCTTTCGGATTCCTTTACAACATCCAGGCGCTAGCTCGCTTGCTGGGGCGCGACTGGAATGCGGCGATGCCAAGCAATGACTGGCAGATTGTCCATTTCTTCGGCTTCGACAATTCCTTCTACCATGCGCTACTTTATCCCGCGCTTTACGCTGAGGTGTTCTCCCACTGGAGGCCGCGTATCCGGTATCATGTGAACGAGTTCTATCTGCTCGACGGCCAGAAGTTCTCGACCAGCCGCGGCCATGCGGTCTGGGGCAAGGAGGTTCTGGACCCAAAGACAGTCGACGTCGTGCGTCTCCATTTGGCCCTGACACGACCGGAAGGTCAGCGGACGAACTTCACGCTGGACGCGCTGCGCCGCACCGAGAACGAGATATTTCAGGGGATCTGGCTGAATTGGCTTGATGCGCTATACCGGGACATCCAGCAGGACTTTGGCGGCCGTGTGCCCGACGCAGGCGACTGGGCTCCGGCCGATCGCGCCTTTTTTGCTCAGATAGAGACCCATCGCGCGGCGATGGAACGCGCCTATTCGGACGATGGCTTCTCGCTCCGTCGCGCGGCCGCGCAGGCCTGCGATTTCGTGCGCGATTGCCTAATCTACCGTCAGGCGCAAGACTATGCAGCGACGCGACGTCTCTATCCCGCCCGCACCCGGACTTCGCTCGCGCTTCAGGCTACAGCCGCTGCGATCCTGGCGCAGACACTCGCACCGCTGATGCCCCGATTTGCCAGCATGCTTGCGAGAGGCATCGGCATCTCAACCGAGAAATGGCCTGCGTCCGTCCGGAGCCTTCCGCCAGGGACGATCTTTGATATCGGACCCGTCCTGGGGTTCTACGCGAGATCCGACAATCCTTTGCTCAATGAACCGAAGGCCTTATGACCCATCCGAATCTTGACCAGATCTGTGCGGCATAAGCCGACATCGCTACGGGCCGCCACCAGACAATTGAGACCCACCTGGACCCTCCGATTCAGCGAAGCGGTCGCCGAATGCCCGCAGCAGCGGGTGATCTACGCAGGAAACCTGCAATGCTTCCAAAGCTCTTTCACGAAATATCGGCTGGTGAATGCGGGATTCGCCGTCTAGCGAAACATCATAAGCGGTAACGGCGGCGGGCCTCACCGCCTCACCGACCCGGCCCAAGAAGGAAGGCTCAGCCATCAGCAGGCCAGGACGCAGTGGCTGCAGGCGGGAGCCGGTCGTGGAGATCGCCCGCGCACTTTCGACCGGCCCCGAAATGATGCTGTTAGACGGACCGACGCCAAACATTGCCGCAGGCGAGACAGCCAAGCTGTCTTGGGTTCTCAAGCGTGAGAAGCATGAGTGATGCGTGTCGAAAACCAGACAGCGGCAGGAAACATGTCGGGTTCAAAACAATCGACCGCCTTCGACGCTCAAAGGTTTTCCGAGCTAACCACACACTTACCGCTCGCTAAGCGGGCTGGCACGACCATTGCTGGTTGAGATGCGGCAACAATGGGTGAGGACTAGCCGCATGCGAACGCGCAAGACGAGTGCTGGTCACCGAATCGGTTTCTTCCATTTCTGAGAGGAGAACCGGCTCGTGATAAACGCCCGAAAAGGTGTGAGAATAGAGCTTTGGAGAACAACATGGTGTTGCGTAGGGAGTCCCCGGCTCCTCCGATCAAAGTGGACGACTGGCTGCGTGGCGAGCCCCTCGCCAACTTTCACCCCGGCAAGGTGTACCTCCTAGAATTTTGGGCGACTTGGTGCGGACCCTGTGTGGCGGTGATGCCCCATCTGACGCAGCTGCAGGAGAAATATCAAGACAGCGGATTTGAGGTCGTCGGAGTCGCAGCTAGGGAACAGGGCCCGACCGCGGAGGAGGCGCGGACTAGCTTGGATGCTTGGCTGACAGAGAGGTTCCCGAATCTGAATTATCGTATCGCGTTCGATTACACAGGCGAAATGAACAGACTGTGGATGGAACCCAGTTCATCTCTCGGGATTCCCGCCTCGTTCTTAGTCGACCGCGACGGCCACATCGCTTTCATAGGACACCCGGCGGAACTCGATGACGTTTTGCCGAAACTTCTCAACGGCAGTTGGCGCAACAGCGATGAAGCTCAACGCGCCGATGCAAGGCGGATCGCTACTAACCAATGCACGGCGCGCGAACTAGCGCTGACCGGACCGATTTACGCCAAGCTTCAGCCGGCGATGCAGGCCGAGGATTGGACGGCGGCACTCTCGGCCATCGAAGAAGGCCTCGCCTTAGTGCCCGATTATATCGGGTTCCGAGAAACGCACGCGGATCTAGTGCTTCACAAGCTGCGCGACATGCAGACCGGCTTGCCAGCCATGCGCCAGTTGGTCGAGGACGCCATCGACAAAAAATTCGAGGCCGTCTCTTGGATGGTCATGGCCCTGAACAAACTCTTCGATCCCACGATGGACAACTCTCATATCCCCCGTGCTGAACGCTTCGCGATGGGCGACGAGTTCTCGGAACAGATCCTGACACTGAATCCCCCGCACGGCGAGGGGCCTCTTAAATTCCGGTGGTACGTCCCGGTCGCTCAGTATTATTACGAGAGCGGCAACATGGATCGCGCGATCGAGTTGATCGAGGTGGCGCTGAAATCTCTGGGGAATCCAGGGACGATGCCGGACCATATCAAACAATACTACCTTGCCCCATTGCTCCAAGCCCTGGCCAACTACACGGGTGAGAACGCATGCTCCTGGGATCTTTGCGTGGTTCCGCAAAACAAGGCTGCTGAAAATCAAAGCGCAGTCGCCTGAGAGCGAAGAGACGACAAGTGAAGAATGGTCAATCCGCCAGTTTCTGCGGCGCGCCCGCAGCAAGTATGTCCAGGCAGCACAGGGGTGGATCGTTTGCTCGAGGTCAAGGCTCGAACCTTAGTACCTCTCGCCGGGTCGGCGCGGAAGAGATGTTCGAGGCGAATTTGGCCTATCGGAAGACGTCACGACCCGGGACGTGGTCAGCCCAAGGGATGGCATCGACGTGGGATCGGCCCGGCCAGGTCGGACGTCGGCTGCGCAACCGGGCCCGGAGTTGGCGTACCCGAAAGCACAAATCGAGCACTGAAATCGAGGAAACCAAATGTCGCACGCGGCGCATGGCCTGCTGTCACAAGGACGGCGAGGCCCTTGCCCGCCCGTCCGCCTCCCGCGGTTGATCCGTGCTAGCCTCCCATGGCTCATGCCAAGGGAAATCGGACACCGGGCTGCTGGCCACCGTAGTGGAGCTTGGGATCGAGGAGCGCTCAGACGTGATGACAAAGTCAACAACAGAAATGAAACCGACCGGTGCTCCGGGCGCGTGCTTTTCATGGTCGGGCAGTTCGCCGGTCTGTCGAGGCGTCTATCGATTCGGCTTCGAGACTCTCCGGAAACTCGCGGATACCGGGGCGAAACTGCTCGGCGATGCGACGGCAGCTATTGCCTACCGGGACGTGGCGCGGGCGTGAAGAAACCGATTTTCGAGGAAGGATCATGTCAAATCTGGATGAGATGGCGAAAAAAGTCCGAAAGCTTCAACTGCGCGCGGCAATCGCCAAGACGAATTTGCGCGACCTTGCCGAGGGTCTCCCGGTCAAATGCATTGAGATAGAGGAAGTCGCCGAGAAAACGCACGCCGTTTACGCCGAGCTGGATGGTGCCAGGAGAGAGCTCGCCAAAATGAAGACTTTGCGATGAGCAGCACATTCATCAGCCGGGACGGCTCCTTATGGGTGCCGCAATACCTGACAGCTATAGATGGCAAGATCTGTATTGGCTGTGGCCGCTGTTTCAAAGTCTGCTCGCGCGAGGTCATGCATCTTTATGGCGTCGATGACGCGGGTGAAATCCTCGGCGCCTGCGACGGCAGTGACGACGATTTCGATGGTGAGCTCAATCGCATGGTCATGGTTGTCGACCATGCCGGCCGCTGCATTGGCTGCGGAGCCTGCGGCCGCGTCTGCCCAAAGAACTGCCAGACCCATGTCGCGGCCGACCAGATCGCAGCATGAGCTGCATGATTTGACGAGACGAAATCAGGAGAACGGCATTGCGCTTCATCACCTTTTGTCGGCTCGCCGGGCTGGTCCTGTGCGGCAACGCTGTGACGGTTTACTTCGGCTCGCATTCGTTCCATCTAGCAGTCATCACGACGCTGGGCTGTTCGCTACTTCTTCAGCTGGGCTATTTCGCAAGTGTGCTCTTTCTGATTTGGCGATCCAGCTGCGCTGGCAAAGCCGGGCAAGGGGCTGAGCTTTTCGATAGCGCCCAGGAAGTTCGGTACCAGGCGCGTGACGATGAGCATATGAATGAAACTCAAGATGGGCCACAGCGCAATCAAACGCTCGGCATATCGCTGCTCCTCCCTTGAGGCGCCGTAACAAGATCAGAGCTCAGATTCCTCACTTTGTTCAAGTTGATTCTCGAGGTCAGGAGCACCGAAACGGCAAGCAGGGACGCATCGCTGACTACCTCACCCGCCTTCGTCGTCCTCGACGACTGGGCTATGTCCCCTTCGCCCACACCGACGGGCAGTTTCTTTCCATTTCATCGGTCTGCTCTACGAACGCACCTCCATCAACGCCACCACCGACCTGCCATTCGGCGAATGACCGAGTTCTTTGCCAGCGACGCAAAGTTGACACGGCGCTGCTCGACCGGCTCACCCATCGCTGCGAGATCATGAGCCGGAAACGAATCCTGGCGCTTCAAGAACCGCGCCTGACGCGCCCACCGCCCAAACAATCCGCGCTCGCCGGGGCTGCGCAACCCGACCAGCTCCGCCCGGCGAGCGCTCCTCGTCGCGCTTATGCAAGCGGGGGCTATAAGTCGACGCCGATTGGCAGGTCTCCGCTATGGTGCGTCCCAGAACAGCTGTCCGCATCCTCGGCGACATCGCCGTACCGCCGTTCGAGCTATCGGCATTGCCATGTCGTGCGACGGTCCTGCTGTCGCCCGCTCGCCGTCTCAGGCGAGGATATCTTTCACCCTACTTACCTCCGTGCCGAGGCGACCTGGCCCGCGATGTTTTCGAAGCACCGCCTGAGGTGCGCTCGAGCGCCTCAATCCTCTAAGTCTGGGCTAAGCCGGAAAAACGCGTCTACCCTTCGTTCTTCGTGCGCTCGACGGCTTACTTGCTGGGCGTAACATCGCGAGATCGTGATTGGCCACGGCGCCTCCATGCCGATCGTGGTGATCGCGATCTACTGCCCGACCGCATTCGCCGCGCCATCTCTCGTGGCAGGCCCTCTTGAATTGAAGGTACAGACAGTTCCTCATTACAAAGCCACATCCGCCCTGCCGTCAGCCGGCGAACAGTTCGGGGCTAAAACCTGGTCACCACCAGTTCGCCAGGTCGAAATGGCAGCGAACGACTTTGCGGGTGCGCTCTGGTTCAGACGTAGGTCGATGCCGAGAGGCACGTTCGGCATTGTCCGATAGCCGACAATGTCGGGTACGCAACGTGAGGAAGCTGACTCTCGGGTGATTTTTAGACGCTTTTGGCTTGGCACAGTACATGCTCGCTATTGCGCAAAACGCACGGATTGAGTGGTCCCACCGCGACAGTCGCTAGCTTACGCCACCTCCCAGGGTGAAGCCGGCCCGGCAGAGAGCTCCGTCTCTGCCGGGCATGTCTTTTCAGACGTACTCACGTTCAGAACTTCAAATTAGGCGACGCAATGCCCGGCTGAAGAGGATCGCGTCGAATGAAAAATGATGGCCATTGCGAGGCTCTCCGATGCATGGCCGGAGCGAGAAGGGAGTGTTGCCATGCGGGTGGGTTCACTCATCGTGGTCGTCGACATCCGACAATTGTGTCGGCTTTGTCGGTTTGACGACACAGCCTTGGTTGGCCGGCATCTTGGACGTTTTTGTCTAAGCCGCTGATAACAAACATGCAATTTGTACCCTTCCCCCCGTCATCCAGATTGGCATGAATTACGCTTAATTCCGTTGAGAGGGCGGGAGCAGCTTGCCAGGGAAGAGCGAAGATAGATGGCTCGACAAAATTGAAGGACGGGGATCACAGATTTGTTGCGAATGAATACGTTGCCCGCTGGCGGCCCTGCGTCTGCGGCTAGAGCCTCCGTGCGGTTTGAAGATGCGGCGAGGGACTTCAGTACGCGTGTCGATTACATGATTTGCTCGCGGGTGCAGCAATGGGCGCTGCAGATGTGCATACGGTTGGCGAGCTACGTCCTGTTCGTGATGGCATTCTTCGTCAGCGCTATGACAGCGAACGGACAGGAGACCAGCCTTGTCGGCATTTATCAGGGTTCGGAGCTAACCGCGGCCGCCAACCATCTGGGACAAGGCGGATACGAGCTGTCGGGTGGTACCAAAGTGTCTTTCGACAAGTGGTACCACAGCAAATGGATCGACATGCGATTTGAAATGTTGACGCAGCTGTCGGATGATTTCGGTCTCCTGTGGGGCGCGAGCACCGGCCAACGCGCCGAAAAGGTCCGAATCGACCCAGGTGTGAAACTCGGCTTTATTCTGCAAAAGCGACCGACGCCGTCCACGACGCTTTCTCTCACCGTCAGTTCGATTTTGGGCGGGAATCTGACGGAACGACCTTGCACGGCTGACTATGGCGCCGTCGGCGGCTTCTATACAGTGAATTGCCGTCTGGCCGCCTCGCAACTGCGGCCCTCGGACACGTTGAAATACATGACAAACCTGGAGCCAAGCCGATGGAAACTAGACCTTCGGTTCAGGGGTGAATTTTAGCATGGTGAAAGGCAAGGCCGTAAATTTCGTTGATGAAGAACAATCAGATAGGAAGTTGATTATGCACAAAACACAATTGTCCCCGGTAGGACTCGTTGCCAGTCTTTTCATGGGCCTGCTGACGGCACCCGGTTTTGCTGGTGATCTCGATGCCGGTGTCAGCGGCAAAGGAACGACCGCTACTCCAGCCGCGGAAAGCAGTAGCTCGGGCTGTCCACAAAATGCCGACGGCACGTTTTGCTGGATGAGCCCGGATATTGGTGAAGCATGGACATCAGGCTTTATCGGTTCCGGCGTATCGATAAATGTCATAGATGATTTCAAGGAACAGCCATTTGATGCAGACCTCGGTCGCGGCACGCAGAGGCAGCGACATGGAGAGTGGGTCGCTGAAATTGCCGGCATGGTCGCCCCTGGCGCAAACATATTCAAGTATGACTATCTCGAGGGGTCTTCGATCGGGCTGCAGGACGGCCTCAATATCATCAATGCGAGCTACCGCATCATAGAGCCACTGAGCCAGCATCCGCGCGAGCAGGCGATCGTCGATTCCGCCTGGGCGGGCACTGCCATCGTCACAAAGAGTGCCGACAACCGCAGCAACGAGGTAGGTAGGCCGCACGAAGGGGATTTCGATGAGCTAACCCTCGGGCTGATCGGGGTGCCAACGGCAATCTTCGTGGGTGCGCTCGACCATAATGGCACTCCCGGGAACAAGACGCGGCTGGCCCGATACTCGAATTATCCCGGCTCAAACCCCGAGGTGCGGAACCAGTTCCTGACCGTGGGTGTCGAGGGTGACAAGACTGGCCTATACGGCACGTCTTATGCAGCACCTGTGGTTGCAGGCTATGCCGCCATCCTTGGCAGCAAGTTCACGTCCGCAACTCCGACACAGATTACTAATCAGCTGCTGGATACAGCCAGGACCGATACGCTCGTCGACTACAATCCGGCGACTTACGGCCGCGGCGAAGCCAGTCTTTCGAGGGCGCTGGCACCCGTTTCGATTCACTAGACTGCCACCCTGCCCTCATGCGTCCGAACGTGGGTGGATCGCGGCGCCCAGGCGGTGAATTGCCGTCCGTGGCGTCGCTGCTCCGGCCGGCGGACACATTGAAATGCCTGGCGAACGCTCATCTGAGCCTGCTGAACATCGGTCTCTGGTTCCGAGGTCGTTCTACCCATGGTGAAATGCTTCGTCTTGTTGATGAAGAACAGTTCAAACAGGAGAGTTGAATGCAGATAAAGCGATTGTTGCCGGTGGCGTACCTTGCCAGTCTTGTCCTATGGACGTCGGCACCACCCGGTTTCGCCGATGACCTCCAATCCAGGCTCGCCGGCGATGGCGGGGCTGCGAGGCCAGCCATGGACGGCAGCAGCTCGCGTTGCCCACAAAATGCCGACGGCACCTTTTGCTGGATGAGCCCGGACGTCGGCGCAGCATGGGCCTCGGGTTATAATGGGTCTGGCGTGTCGGTAACTATCATAGATGACTTCACAGGTAACATGGGACAGGTGGGGGATCTCGGCCATGGCTCCCAATGGCGGCGACATGGGCAGTGGGTCGCTCAAGCAGCCGGCATGGTCGCGCCTGGCGCAAACATAACCGAGCTTGACTATTCGGAACAAGTTCCGCTCACGCTGAAGCAGGGCCTCAATGTCATTAATCTGAGGTATGGCCTTGAGGAACCAGTGAGCGGGTACCGGCTTGAGCAGTCGATTGTCGATGCGGCTCGGGCGGGTGCTGCGGTCTTCACAAAGGCAGCCGGCAACGGGTCCGTAGCGGTAGATACCCTTGCCGATGGGGATATTGATTTCCTTGCTCTCGACCTGATTGGGAAGCAATCGGCAATCTTTGTGGGTGCGCTAGAGCGCAATGGCACTCCCGAAAACAAGGCAAAGCTCGCCTCCTATTCGAATTACGCCGGTTCAGATTCGGAGGTGCAGAACCACTTCCTGACGGTGGGCGTCGAGAGCGACAAGACTGGCCTAACCGGAACGTCTGTCGCGGCATCTGTGGTTGCAGGCTATGCCGCCATCCTTGGCAGCAAATTCACGTCCGCAACACCGACACAGATCACCAATCAGCTGGATACAGCCAGGACCGACACGCTCGTCAACTATGATGCGGCGACTTACGGACGCGGGGAGGCCAGCCTTTCGAGGGCATTGGCACCCGTCTCGATCAGGTAGACGAGCACTTCGATCGAGCAGCTGAAACTTCTGTGAGGCGTTGAGCGCCACAAAATCGCCTCGCAGAACTCGGCTCGGCAACTGTGCGGTTCCTGCCGGTCCAATCGCAAAAAAGAAGGCATTGCTTTTTTATCGAAGTCTGTTGATCTGGCGGTCTGGCTGCGCTCGCAAAGACGGCAAAAACGCAGATGCGGACCGGGTGTCGTCGTACGATTCCTGGGTGATGGTCGGCACACCCGCAGCATGCCGACATGTGGATCGCTTCGTCTCAGTCGCAAGGAAAGCGCGGGAAATCCCCAAGGCTCTGACAGGTGGTCGGAGAGCGCGGCCGACTATCCAAGCAGCGCTTATGAGACGAGTTTGGCGTGGCTATTTCACCTGAATGATCATCGCCGGAGAGAATATGCTGGAAAAATTCGAGCGTTACCCGCTCACCTTTGGACCCACTCCCATCGAGAAGCTCGACCGGCTCGGCGAGCATCTGGGCGGTAACGTGGAGATCTATGCCAAACGCGAGGACTGCAACTCCGGTCTGGCGTTCGGCGGAAACAAGCTCCGCAAGCTCGAATACATTATCCCCGACGCGATCGCATCGGATGCCGATACCCTTGTCACCATCGGTGGCGTGCAGTCCAACCACACGCGAATGGTCGCCGCCGTTGCCGCCAAGATCGGCATGAAATGTCTTCTGGTTCAGGAGAGCTGGGTTCCGCATGAGGATGTCGTCTACGACCGGGTCGGCAACATTCTCTTAAGCCGCATCTTGGGAGCAGAGGTGCGCCTGGTCGACGAGGGCTTTGACATCGGCATTCGCCATAGTTGGGAAAAAGCACTCTATGAGGTCAAGGCGAGGGGCGGCAGACCTTATGCGATACCAGCGGGCGCATCTGTTCACCCGAATGGCGGACTCGGCTATGTCGGGTTCGCCGAGGAGGTGCGCGCCCAGGAGAAACAGCTTGGGTTTGCCTTCGACTACATCGTCGTTTGCACTGTCACCGGTTCAACACATGCCGGCATGATCGTCGGGTTCGCCGAGAACGGTCGACGGCGCAACGTGATTGGTATCGATGCCTCCGCCACGCCTACAAAGACAAAGGCGCAGGTGCTTCGTATTGCCCAACATACAGCGATGCTCGTTGAGCTGGGAACGGACCTCGTCGAGGCCGACGTGGTGTTGCTCGAAGACTATGCGTATCCGTGTTATGGCATTCCGTCCGAGGAAACCACGGAGGCAATCCGCCTGTGCGCTCGGCTCGAGGGTATGATTACCGATCCGGTTTATGAGGGCAAATCGATGCAAGGGATGATTGACCTCGTCCAGAGAGATTTCTTTCCAGGCCGATCGCGCGTCCTCTATGTCCACCTCGGCGGCGCGCCGGCGATCAACGGTTACGGCTACACCTTTCGCAACGGCTGACGCTCGACAGGTTTTGACGCGCCGTGTCTGCCGTGACAGCGCTGCGCCAAGTTTGTCCGATGGCCGTTGGCAAACCGCAGTGGGCTGATAACTGCCGCCACCGTGGGGTCTGGCGCTCGCATGCTTACCAGTTTTTGCTTGTGCTCAATGTGGGCTGGAGCCGCATAAGAGACAGCAGACATGGCCGTTTAAGTTATTTGTCATTTAGCGGATGCGGCAATGATCGCCGTGAATCTGATAAATTGCAAACCACGAAAGTGTTGTGCACGCGCTGAGGCATCTACTTGATCTGCTACGGAAGCTGTGACCAAGCGTGCTCGTGGTCGTGCTCGGCGAGCACATCGCCGGACACCCTGGCGCGGAGGTGAACTCGGCCAGCAGGGGCGGGGAAGAGGCGCCCCCCGCGAGCGTGCCAACAGGCAGGTCGATATCCGGCCTCGGCTTAACAGGGCTTGCTTATAGCTATTGCGAGCGTTGACCAGACCGTCGTCCCTTCATCTGTCTTGACCGGAACGGCGCGTTCAGCCGGCGCGTCGTGGCCTTCGAGCGGATTCGTCCATCTGGCGCTCTTTTAGACTCGTGCGGAGCAGGGGTTTGGGGCTACGACTTCACCGAGCCGCTCTGTAGGAAGGGGCGCCCAAGGGGAGGCGACGATGAGATCAAGTTGTCCCCCCATCGCCTCTAAGTAGCTCTCAAGTGCCGACAGTCACATATCGGCCCTGCTTATCCCTCTTCCAGACCCAAGGTGGTTGATCTTGAGGGTCGGAGACAATCTCTGCCTGAGCCTTCCCAGCCACACGGCTCGACTCGCCGAAGCTCTCGACACCTGCATCCTCTAAACCTTCGAAACCTGCCTCGACACGCTCCCGACAATCCTCAGGGAGGCTGCGATCACGTCAAGCTTGCGTTCCATCATTTTCTTCTCTTCTTCGCCACCGCGGGCGGTTGAGATCTCCCCCTGCAAGCGTTTGTTCGATGGTGTGCTGATTGTTGGCCCGGAACGGGAACTCGCATCGAGCCATTGCCATCGCCCGCGCGCTCATCCGCGACGGCGGGCGCCGCCGCTACTTCAAGCGACAACGAGCGCACTGCTCGATCATCCCACATTATTGCGAGATTATCGAAATCGGACATGAATCCTGGCGCTTCAAGAACCGCGGCTGATCACCACATAGTCCAAGACGATCCCGCGCTCGCCGGGCTTCGCAACCCGGACCAGCTCCGCCCGGCGAGCGCTAAGCGCGACGCGCTGCAGCCAATTTTTGCCGGGGATATTCGCGGCGGCCAAGCAAGAGGGATACTCAAAGCAAAACTGGCTTATTATCGGTGTAGCACCGAGAAGGTGCTCTACTGGGCGCATTTGCAGGGCGCGATTGACAAATCCTTCGAGTGGGCCGACCTAGGCCAGAGAGCGATATCCGCAACATCGCTTCGCCGCACGCGCCTGCGCCGCGCCGGCTTACGCAGGCGCCGGCATCGATTGCCGATGAGGTCGTCTTCCGTCGCTTCAATGAATGGTGCCGCCATGCTGGTTATGGACGTGCATGGACGATCTCCACATAAGGGCACGCTGGGGCATCAACCGCCTCTCGTCGAAACCACACAACCTCTCCTTTTTCTCGGCAGTACGCTCTACGCTCAATTCGACCGGGATCAAGGATACAAACCGCAGCCTGCTCGCCATGGTGCTGCCAAAAAAACTCCACCACGCGAACGGCGAAGATCATCAAAGGTCGATGGTATGGAACAGCCCTTCGAAACGGCATCGAAGGCGCGTACCTGATCGTGCTAAACACCATCAAGAGAAGGAAACGATCTATGGAACAGATTGCCACCGTCGGCCTGGATCCGGGCGCTCACGTCAATTCATGGGAGGCCAAGGGTGCCTCTTTGCAGGATCGGAATTGCTCCCATCCTGCTGCGCGAAGATTACACTCGAAGCAGGTCCCGCAACCGAAACCCCAGCTATGTCGATGCTCGCGGTCGCCGCTATAGCAGGTGTGACTTTCTTCGCAGATGAGCTTCACCAGCGGCTCGCCGCCCAGCGAATCCGCCAGCGCCCAGGTCTGCGCCTTGTCCAGCCGCATAAGGGGTGTGTGTATGACGAAACCCGTCTCCATTCCAAGGTTCAGGGCAAGTTGCATCGCTTTAACTGCCTCATCTCGACAATCCGGGTAGCCGAAACGATCCATCTCGGACACGCCGATCACAAGGTGTTTTGCGCCAATCCGGTAAGCTATCGCGGCCGCAAAGCCGAGGAACAGAAGGTTGCGGCCAGGCACGAAGGTATTTGCTAGACCGTTCGCGTTCACTGCGAACTCGACGTCGCGCGTGAGCGCGGTATCACTTAATTGGCCGAGCACGGCCATGTCAATCATGTGGTCCTCGCCTAGTCGTCCACCCCAGGCGGGAAAGTCTTTTCGAATGCGCCCGAGCAGGTATGGCCGCACATCGAGCTCGATCCGGTGCTTCTGCCCATAGTCGAAGCCGATTGTCTCGACGCGCTCGAAGTTCTCCAGCGCCCAGGTCAGGCAGGTTGTCGAATCCTGCCCGCCGGAGAAAAGGACGAGTGCGGTTCCCGAATCTCGTTGCATCAGGTCAACCCTCGTATTCAGCCCAGCACAGCGGCGTCTCATAGACCGTTACCGAGCACATCTGGCCAATAAGCGGCTTGGTTTGGTTCCAGATCCAGACTGCAATGTTTTCCGCGGTCGGATTTTCGAGACCCTCAATCTCATTCAGATACTGATGGTCGAGACGTTGCAGAAGCGGTCCGAACACAGCCTCAACATCGAAGAAATCGATGACAAACCCCGTGTCTGGATCGACAGGCCCTTCCAGGCGCAGTTCCACACGGTATGAGTGGCCATGCAAGCGGTGACAGCGGTGGGTCGCTGGCACGCGCGGAAGACGGTGCGCTGCCTCGAAGGTGAACACTTGCGTAATTTTCATGGGATCCCGAGAAGCTTGTGGGTTTGCAGGCTCAAGCGCCAACGTGGGTTAGCAAGACAATAGGCCACTGCGGCGGCCGTATTCGCATCGCGCCCTGGCCCATCCATTGGCTGAAGCAAAAGGTGCTCAAACGAGAGAACTTCGAAATGTTCGGGCTCTGCGCCAATCTGAGGGTATACAAGCTTTAGCTCGTCCCCTGCCGTGACCACGAGGCGTGCATCGCATTTCGGACTGACGCACAGCCAGTCGATGCCGGCGAGCGCGGGAATGGTACCGTTGGTCTCCACGGCAATCTCAAACGCCAAGGAATGCAGCGCTTCCAGGAGTTGTTTATCGATCTGGAGGAGGGGTTCTCCTCCGGTGAGCACGACGAGACGCTGCCCAGGTCCCCACCCGCGCCAGGTTTGCTCGACCGCCAACGCAAGCTCCCGCGCGTTGGCAAAATGTCCGCCACCGGGGCCATCTACCCCAACGAAATCAGTGTCGCAGAATCCGCAGAATGCTCTTTCCCGGTCGCCTTCACGTCCCGACCAGAGGTTACAGCCGGCGAAACGACAAAATACGGCAGCTCGCCCGGCATTTCGTCCTTCACCTTGAAGAGTGTAGAAAATTTCCTTGACCGCATATGACATTGCTCAGGCGGCCTTCGAGTGAGCAATGGAACATCTGTGCCGGCTTCTGAGACGCGGCAAAAGGTGGGAGATGATCCGCCGCACGCTTTCCAGCTCGTTCCACCGTCGGGGCCTGATGCGGAAAACCCGCTCGGCCGAACTCCACGCGGAATCAGGTTTCGGCGGGTGGAAGCGGTGGGGAAGGGTCTCTGGTTCCTCGAAGCCTGTCACCACGAGAAACGCCGCCATCACGTCGCTCATGGTGATGACGCCTTGACGAGGACCAGGCGTGAGAATCCTGGCGTCTCCTCGAAAGCCTGGCTCACAGCACGGAAGAACTCGCTCATCAGCCGCAAGCCGCGCTCCAGAATGAGGCGGTCGAGCGATGAGTATGGGGCCGGCGGCATGGCGCCGAGAAAATCCGCCATGTCCTCATCGGCGATCTGAAGGGCTTCATCGATGGTCTTGCCGACGATGAATTCGGCAAGCGGCGAGGAAGCGGTTATGTCCGAGCCGCGGCGGAAGGTCTGGAACGTTGCGGCGGAGATCGTCTGCGTCTTACGGTCGAAAGCCATCGTCAATTTCAGCCCATCGCCGTAGGCGACGGCGCCGACCTTGCCGGCCGCTTTGGGGATGTCCAAAGCGCCGACATTGTTGGGGTTGATGAAATAGACCTTGTCGCTGATGAGGCAGACGTCGTCTTTATCATCCCGCACGGCGCCGATCCTTGTCGTTATCGCGCCTAGCCGAAGGACTTGCCGCAGGCGCATCTGTCCCGCGCATTGGGATTGTCGAAGACAAAGCCCGAGGACTCCAGGTTCGTCACGAAGTCAACGGTCATGCCGGCGAGATGGGGCTGGGAGCTTGCGTCGATGAACACCTTGACCCCGTTCGCCTCCATGATGGCATCGCCCTCGCGCGAGACGCTTTCCAGACCCATCTGGTATTTGAGGCCGGCGCAGCCGCCCGGCTCGACCATGATGCGAAAGCCTTCCGATGGTTCGTCGGCGCGGGAAAGCGCGGCCTTGACGGCGGCGACAGCGTTTTTAGTGAGCGTGATCATGGACTATTTTCTCGCTGATGCGTTCGCAAGCCACGCTGCACAGAACGTGCCAGAGAGGAAATTGGATTAAAACAACGGGTTGGCTGATTTTGCGGCCTGTCTCACATCCAACAATTTGTCGGATGTCCGACTGACTGAAACCTTCCGTACAAAAAGCGGCATCGGACAATCGCCAATGTCTCGCCTGAGCCAGCCTGCGTTTACGATCATATGAATGTGGACCGGATGGGAATATTTCAGTCGTGCTGCGCTCCAAAAGCCCCGCCTTCGTCACCACCGGTTCGGTGGCGAACACCGTGTTTGTCGATGACGCTTCGATCGTGCCTTCTCGAAGCAGGCGCTTTCCGCGTCAACTCGTGATGGCGAACAACACTCGCGTGCTCGGCCTGTGGCCGCAGCGCGGCCGTCGCCCCGCGAGGGCCGACTGAGGTATTGTAATTCCCGTCAAGCCAGGTGGGCCAACGCGCCCCCAAGGGAACGGCCCAATCACCGGCACGGCGACCACGGCTTCGATTAGAGGGCGCGCCGGTCAGCTCCAGTTCTGGCGAAATCGCGGTCTGGCTCGTCCGCGCTCCAAAACGAAACTCGAGCGAGCACCGGTCTCGCCGTCACATCGAAGGAGAGAATTCGCTATCTGTTACAGCTACTCGTGGCCAAGGATCCCGTGACGGCCCTGATAGAAAAATACCCAAGCATCGTGTTTTCAATCATGCTGGCAAACCGCGGTGGTTATGTCATTGGCCCCCGTCAACAACCCCGCCGATAGAGTTCCCGCAAGGCGGGTGCCGACTGTCCGCTATCCCTATCCAAAGCGTTGCAACAGATTCGTCAAACAAGTTTACAGACTCTTTGCGAATGCAAGTCGCTGACCATGCTACTTCAAGTCCGAGATTGGCCGTATCGTCCAACTCAACGGTTTGCAATGCGTGAACAGAGAACCTGCAACGTTGATCGCAAGCCGCATACAGAGAGGCCCTTTAATGGATATCGACATTTTTGCAGCTTACGAGTCTAACGTTCGTCGCTATGGACGATCGTTTCCAACGGTCTTTAAAAAGTCACTTGGGGCGACAATCTGGGACGAGTCCGGCAAGCCCTATATTGATTTCCTTGTAGGGTCGGGCGCGCTCAACTATGGTCATAATAACCCGGGTATCATGGCGCCAGCAATCGAGTATCTTGCCGAGCAAAATATTGTCTTGTCTCTTGATATGTATACGGCCGCAAAGCGTGATTTCATCAAAGTTTTCGTCGAGTCGATCCTGAAGCCTCGGGGCCTTTCTTACAAGATACAGTTTCCTGGGCCGACGGGGACAAACGCTAACGAAGCGGCGTTGGCGCTGGCGCGAAAATATACCGGCCGCTCGAGTGTCATGGCCTTCACCAATTCGTACCATGGCATGTCGCTCGGCTCCTTGGCGGTGTCGGGTTCAGCGTCCACCAGGCAGCTTGGCGGCGTTGCTCGCCACGATGTAATCCGTGTCCCTTATGAGAACTATCCGAACCAGACTTTCGATTCCGCGAGTTACATTGACCACGTGTTGGGCGACCCGGGCAGCGGGATAGAAAAGCCGGCCGCAATCATCCTGGAGCCCATCCAGGCCGAAGGGGGCATGAACACCGCATCAGCACCATGGCTCTCAGAAATTCAGCGCATTTGCCGTAAGCACGATGTGGTTTTCATCGTAGATGACATTCAGGCAGGTTCGGGACGAACGGGCGATTTCTTCTCGTTCGAGTTCGCGAAAATCGAGCCCGACATCGTATGTCTTTCAAAATCCCTAAGCGGTTCAGGCAACCCGCTGTCTATAGTTCTGATTCGCCCCGACATGGACATATGGAAGCCGGGAGAACATAGCGGTACCTTTAGAGGGAATAATCTCGCCTTCGTGACTTCGGCGGCCATGTGCACAATGTGGTCCGATAGGCAGTTCACGACAGCCGTCGAGCGGACGGCCGTCAAACTGCAAGAACACCTTGATCGCCTCGTTGCGAAATTCCCTAAGTGCATCGAACAAAAGCGCGGCCGTGGTCTGATGGCCGGCCTCAAGTGCCGTTCACAGGCCGATGTTGGCCGTGTGCACGATGTCGCGTTCGAAAACGGCCTGCTGATCGAATCCTCGGGGCCAAATCGCGACGTCATCAAAGTCCTTCCCCCGATAACCATCTCAGATGATGAACTCGATCACGGCATTGCCATCCTCGATCAGGCCCTACAGGAGAAAACCAATGGCGACTAATCAAGTAGGTCAAACGCCGGCCATCTCGCCTCTCACGATCAAGGAACGAACCGGCTCGATCAGCACTGCGGAAATCATTTCGGTCCTGAAAGGAGAGATCACGGCTCTGCACATCAGCCAAGCTTTCAGCACCGAAGTAGCCGAGGAGATCACCGCGAATTTTTTTGCGAGTCCGGGTCTTAACGAGCGCAAAGATGGTGTCCCCGGACAATATGTCGGCGCTTCCCACTATAGGAAGGATGCAGCCACCTATTTCAGGCAGGCAGAAAATGCGCGGCCGCACGTTGAGGCTCTTTTTGGCAATCTAGTTGACCCGGTCCGAGCATTATTCGAAGCGCTGAAGCGGGAGCTTCACAAACAGGGCATCGAATTGCGGCTGGCCCGTTCGGAACACGGTCAGGCAAACGTCTGTCGCGCTCTCAGTTGGTCTGGCAGCGGCACATTTTCCTTGGACCCCCACGACGATGTCGCTCAAGTGCTACGTGCTGGGAACGATTACGAGCTCTCTGCGGTGGCACACAATACCGTCGCCGCCCTCAACTTCTACCCCAGCATGTCCGAGGAAGGTGGCAATCTGCGGCTCTGGAGCCACAAGCCGACAGTCGACGACCGAGAGTCGCAGGGCGTGGAGACCACGGGCTATCCCTATTCAGCAGTCTATCTAAAGGATGTGCCGTGTCGCGACATTCAGCTCAAGGCCGGGGACATCGCCTTACTTGACGGCGGTTTCGTTCATGGGGTCACTGGCCAATCAGGGCACGGAAAGCGTCGCGTGCTTCTGAACTGCTTTTTCGGATTTGCGCGGCCAGATCTTGTTCTCTGGTGGACCTGACGTGAATGTCTGACCGACACCTCAGCGCATCACATCGGCTGTCAACGGAGCGTCAGCGGGGCGGCAGCAGTGGCGTCAGAGGTGCCGTGGAGGCGGCTCGAGCCGGATCGGCTTGTGTTCGTCGACGAATGGAACCGCGCGCCTTGTCTGACCAGCTCTTTTTGTTACCCGGGATGAATTTCCTTGGGGCTGCCAGGGAGGCGTTGGCGGTCGAATTTGCGCATTTTCTCGACCGGACTGATGGTATCGGAAAACCCAAGCAGTTGTTCGACCTGCTATCTGCTTTTGCCCTGAAGTTTGATTGCCCGTGGGTCTCCTATGGCTCTCTTGCACGAGATCAAAAAGGCTTAAAGCCGATGCGAGGCGATCCGGCGGTCATGCTAAATTACCCCGACGGATGGCGGGAGCGCTATTTCGAAATGGGCTATGACAAGATAGACCCTATTATCAAGAGAAGTCGGAGGCGAATAAAAGCCTTTCCTTGGAGCGAGGTGTACAACGACGAAAGCACGACTGAAGACGAGCGGCGCGTTTTGGACGAGGCTGCCACCTTTGGCTTACGGTCAGGCATTAGCGTCCCATTGCACGGCCCCGACGGCAGCTTTGCGATCGTGAACTTTGCTCAGGCCTTGGACGGTAAATTCCCAAATAGAACAATCACATACTTGCAATTTGCGGCGTTACATTTCCATTTGAGAGTCGCGGAATTCGCTAATCCCACAGGCATCGAGAACACCTCTAATCTTTCTCCAAGAGAAAAAGAGTGCATCCTATGGACTGCGAAAGGTAAATCGTCGTGGGAAATAGGAAAGATTCTAGGGATCTCTATAAATACTGTGAATTTCCACATAAAGAACGTGATCAGAAAAATGAATGCCAATAGCAGAATAACCGCAGCTATAGAAGTGCTAAAGCGAGGAATAATAGAATTATAAGGCCTATAATGAAACACAAAAATATTGCTACACAGCAGGTGGCGTGTCGTACTGGAGAACGGCACTCTTACACTTGGGTATCTTCGGCGGCTTTATCAACGAGGCGCTGGAGGGCCTTGTGGCGGCCAGTCCGAAGAGGAAGTCGAGCGCGTTGTTATCGCACCAGGCCATGACGGCCATAGGTGATCGTCGCCGCGGACCAGGGTTTGGGTTCGGCCAGCGAGCGAATGCGCTCGGACAAGCCGGCGGAGCTGGCCGCGATATCCTTGCCAGGCGGGTCTTGCCAGGAGGCAGGATCACGGCGGTCGCGGCATCACAGATGTGGGTCGGCAGGAAGCGGCGCTCGTCGTAATGGGCTTGAAAAGCGAGAGCTGCTGATGGCCGTGAACGACATCAAACGCGTCGGCGATGTCGAGCGACACGCTGTTTGGTGGCTCGACATAGATCGACAGCCAAAGATCAACCAGCATCCAGCCGAGCCGGATGCGGTGCGTAGGTCTAGCAGGTTCTCTCTGGGCGGCCAGGTCGGCTGCGAGCACAGATCAATCCCGCTCTGAAGGCCGGGTCTGTGGGCGGCCGATCGAGATCGTAGGGCATCCTCGTAGCCGCAGGCCGTCGGCCATGGCGTGCGTCACCGGTTGTGGATCGGGCGATCCTGGATCGCAGCCGCCAAGCCTGTCGACCAGTAACAGGCGTCGCTTGGCCGCGGCCAAAATCATGACGCCGCCATCCGAAGTGTTGCGTCCGCCATCAGCGCGGCTTTGATCTTCTTGCGCGTAACGGCTGGGTGAGAGCGGCAGCAACGTATGGTCGGTCATGCCGGTGAGGCTCCGCCAGACGTGGTGCCAGGGCTGGGTTGACAACCTAATCCAACGCCATCGTTGCCGGCAGGGTCCAGCACGTTTCTCATGACGTGGACGCGGAGGTTGGCATGTCTCCGACCGCCCCTTGCTGACGGCCGCCTTGAGGCCTTCCGGGGCACTATACAATCTGTTGTGAGGTGCAGATCCTGGGAAGGTACGACATCGAGCAAGTTCTGGCTATTTTCGGTGAACCCTGCCGGGCGTTCGGTGATCATTACTGGAAAATGCCTTTACCGCCGCCTTCTGAAATCGCACTGCAAAAAGACAAATGTTAAGCAGTGGTGGCCCGGAATTAATGACTTTGCAACAAATCCTTACCAAAATCTTGTATTGATATAGTTGGGGATTCGGTGGAAAGATAGGTAAAGACGCCGAACGCCACCAGTACATTATGACGAAGGACGCTTATCGTGGATGCCCTGAAAGGAAACCCGCTGCAACCGCCATGTCCAGGTCAGCGTCGATCCTGATGGACCGGCCAGGAATACGTCTGGTGGACGCGTCTTTCGCGCAGCGACGTCCGGCTGGATTGACAGTGCGAGCCGGTTAGCGGCGGCGTCGCTCTCCGAGGATGTGAGCACGTTGTGCCGGGACACTGTCGAATCGACCGCAGATACGTCCCGATATACTGGTGGACTACTGAGTTTGCGACGAATTTCATAGGCCAATGGACCAAGGATGAACAATTATGACCATACTACCACAAATCTCACTGGCAAATCTGGTGGCCGATAAAACGCGGCCTGAAGAGCGTAAGCGCCTACGCATGGCGTGCGAGGATTGCGGGTTCTTCTACCTTGTCCAGCATGGCATCCCGAAAGAACAGATCGCGCAAGCAATCGAGGCCTCCCGGCGCTTCTTCGCGTTGCCACAGTCAATGAAGGAGCGCTTTGGTCACGCCGCTCAAGGGATCTATCCCACTATCGCCCGTGGATACAGTCCATTGCACGGGGAAATCCTACATCCCGACGCTGGCCGCGATCCGAAGGAAGTGTTCGATCTCGGAATCGACAACGAAGGCGATCGCCGTCCGTTTGGCGGGAGCACGCTTTTTCCGGATGAGGCCTTGTCTCCTGGTTTCGCGCGAAGCCTGCTTGACTTGCAGGCTACCGTGCTCCGCGAAGTCGTCCCCCACCTCGGAACCGCGCTTGCCGACATGATCGGCATGGAACAGGACTGGTTCCAACGGTATTTCAGCCCGCCGACGCTCGAGCAACGCGTAATTCGGTATCCGGCTCGCGGTGGCACGTGCGCCAAGCACACCGATGGTGGCTTCTTCACGCTGCTGCTGCAGGAGGAACTCCCCACCCGGTCGTTGCAGGTGTGGTTGCGTGGGCGCTGGATGCCGGTGCCGAGCCTGCCCGACAGTCTCGTAGTCAATTTGGGCGATATGCTTCAAGCCTTGAGCGATGACCGCTTCAAAAGTACGCCGCATCAAGTCGCGCACAATGGTCTGACCGACCGAATTTCGCTTCCCTTCTTTATCTATCCCGACGTCGACGCGCGCCTGACTTCGCGGGGAGGGCGCCACACCTTCAATGTCGCGGAAATGATGCTGCACAATTACGAGTCAGTCGAAACCGGGAATGGCGCCGGACGCGCGCGAGAGTTGCAGTAAATGTCCGGTGTTCTCAGGCGTGCGTAAACTTATGGCAACGACCCGGAGCATCCAGGTGATGCGCTGAACGAACTCACCCAAGTTTTATCTGTCGCACGTCGCGCGAAATAGCGCGGCGGCCGGCGGGCGGAAGCCATTTTTAGTTATGTTCCTTGTTCCTTGACGACCTTCAAGAACAGAAAAATACCCATGCCTGTCCGTCATGAATTCACCTACGCGTTGCAGGCGACCCAGAATTGGGTCAGCGATCTGGCATGGAGACTTCGTTGGCAGGATCGCGAGCGGGTTTTCCTAGCTTTGATTGCGACGCTGCACGCGCTACGCGATTGCCTGGGCCGCGACGAGGCCGTGTACATGGGTGCGCACCTGCCAGCCTTACTGCGCGGCTTCTACTACGAAAGTTGGCACCCCGGCCGCCGCGCCATAGCCAGAAACCGGAACTCGTTTCTCGATAGGATCCACGACGGCGTCCATCGCGACCCGGCAGTGGATCCGGAAGAGATTGCTCGCTCGGTCCTAGGGCAATTGGCGGACCGTTTGTCTGCAGCAGAGATTGAAGAGGCCAAGGCTGCAACTCCCAGAGTTCTGCATGACCTTTGGCCAGCCTGAGGCAAACGTCTGCCCGTGACTGTCCCACGAAGCCGCCGCTAGCCCATGACGATCTGTCTGACGGGTCGCCGGATGTAGCTTAAGAGGATAGATTTGGGGAGGAGTCGTTGCTTAGTATCCCCACGGTAACGGGTCGCCTTGCTGAGGTCGGCTGAAGGCTGCAAGCCCAGTGCAAGCGCTAGAGTTCGGGGTTCAAGCGTCGGTCCGGTCTTCAGCAGTAGGCCGGACCGACGCCTTTCGCGGAGACGGTAGCTATCCCCGCGGATGGATCACCGTGGAGTGGTGAAGCAGGCGGTCCGATCGCCGTGGCCACAATGCGGTCGCCAGAAACTTTCCCCATTCGCCCACGGAGCGGTTGGAGGTGATCGGGATCGATCCCTTCTCGTGGCGCAGTGACACGAGTTGGAGGAACAGGTGGGCGGTGGCTTGGAAGGGCAGATAGCCCAGTTCGTCAATGATGAGCAGTTCGGCCGCGACAGGTCGCCAACTGCTTGTCGAGCGAGCGTCGCTGTGGGCGACGGGCGTGCGCGGCGCAGTTACGGCCACGGAAAGCCGATCGGGACTTGGGGCGTGTTGATCAAGGATCACCACGGAGGGTAACGTTGCTTAGGCGAACCCTTCCACCGCATATCGCGAGATCCTATGAGAACTCCGCGCTCTCGGCGACAACGTCTGGCAAGTGGAAGCGCTGATAGCGTCCTTCGGACGGCGGGCCTGCGCACAAGTACAACTCCCGCTGCCCGCAATCGATTATGATTGAAAAGGCAGTTCTGGTATTCTCGCGGTCGGAGACGGTTTTAGATACTGCGTCTGGGGCGTTCGTGCGGTCCGCCAAAGCCCGCATAAGGTCACCTACACCAGTTGCGTCCTCCCCGGCACGCTTCAACTCCACGAGCCGAGAATGGCTTGAAGGATAAAAACCTTGTAACTGCCCTTCATCTTCAAATGCTCGGGTAGCCGCCAGAAGTGCGTGGTTAGTATGAAAAATTCTCGACGCGTTAGGCAGTTCGCACACTCCGGCGCTCGGAGACAACTCGACGCCAGTAATGAACCCTTCGCAATCACCTAACAAATAGCTGCGCCCCCCCATAATTGGAAGCTGCTTTAGCGTCTCGACCGCTGATGAGACATTACCTTCCGCAAGTAGCAATCGCCTTACAACCTGACTTGGCATGCCGCTTGTAGACTTGTCTAGCATAACATCATTGGTCAAGAGACCGACACCTGACCGGTTCACGCCAACCCATCCGAGGGTTCCAATTGAGGCCACCACAGCGAGATCGAGACCCTTGCCTCCCACGTGTAGGAAGAAAGCCAAGTCGCTGTGCATCTCGGGCGCTGCATCCCAGTTCTGCCCAAGAACTGCGCCTCGTGTTGATGTAATGGCAAGGCCACTGCAGCCACTCGCTGGACAGATGTCAAAAAATTCGAAACCAATATAGCAGTAGATATCTATAAAATCGCAGTTCGCACCACTCGCGATTCCCGCAATCTCCTCAGCAACTTCTGGCGTTCGATCTCGAAGATTCGTCCATGAAATATACGCATTTTCGCGGGCGCGATTTAACGCTGCAGGAGAATAACTCTCCTTCATTTTAGCAATTAGAATTGAAATACGACCCGCGAACATGCGGCCATGCTGTTGGCCGCGTTGGGAGGCGGTCCCCGAAAGGACTACCACAGGCAGGGTTGCGAGTGGTGATCCATTTATCTCGGCCATGGTCACAATCCAGCTGAGGCTCCCTTCGCACTGCAACGCGCGCGAGCACACATCCTTGATAGCGGACTCCTCAGTGCAGTGCCCGCTTCATAAATATAGCAGCGTCAAATGAGCTGCTTTGCGCGAATGACGACTTATGAATGCAGGAAACCGGCGTTGTATTTCGGTATGTGCATAAAAGCGCCGAGTTTCACCGGTGGGGAGTGGGAGGGTCTCTGCGTTCAACCTGATCGACTGTGACCTGCCACTGAACATTCATCCAGCGGCGATTTGAGCCTCGACCTTTTCTGTTACGCCGTGGGGCGCGGGTTGAGCAACCGGCGAAGACGCCGAGCCTTTCGGAGCCGGGTTGCGG
Organism: Mesorhizobium sp. WSM3862; assembly: GCF_002294985.1. GTDB lineage: Bacteria > Pseudomonadota > Alphaproteobacteria > Rhizobiales > Rhizobiaceae > Mesorhizobium. Next base: position 128,347 of record NZ_NSGE01000010.1, read on the forward strand.
CGATGGCCTCGGCATAGGCCGCCGGGGTCTGGTAGCCGAGCAAGAAATGCGGTCTTGCAGTGTTTGAACAACTCAGCGACGCACCCCCCCCCCGGGGACCGGCCCGGAGCGCGAGCTTCTCTATCCATGGCATCCTTGGGTGGGTCGCCAAGTCCATATTCACGAAGTGATCGATCGGGACGACGCAACAGTCTTCCGCAGTAACGTTTTCGGCTAGGCCTCGGATCGGTGGTTCGAGGTCCCGGCTCGGATGTTCGATCGGATCCTCAGTAAGAGTTGGCGCATCACGACTGCTTCGGACGTCGACCTTATGTCGTCAGCCCTCTGAATCAGAAGGCCGGGAAGGAGAGACAAGAGAGTTCCGCCGCTGGCGGACGGACGTCCTTCGCGGGACGATGAATGAGGCGAGTTCGTTGTGGCGCTAGTACCGGTCCCACCCCTGACCAAGACGATGTATAGATTGTGCCGCCTCATTCTCCTGACCCGATACTGGGAGGGCGAAACGCCGATCCCGGAGAGAAGCAAGGCCCTGCGAAAGCAGAACTCCGGAGACACGGAAAAGCTCGATAGCGCTTGACCTCAACACGCCGAATAGAGAAGCGCGACTTATGTGGAACGGCCACGCGGGCAAGGGCTTTTTTCAGACATTTCATCCAGCGGGACCGGTGCGGTCATATGTCCGGCCTTTCAGCGCGGTCTAAGACCGCTGGCCTCGATGAAATTCGCGACGCGGGGGGCTGATCAATCTGACTCGCTATAAGGCATTGTCGCGCCGGCCTCTCTCGCATCGGGATTTCGTCCCGTGGATCATCGTCTAATTTTGCACCTCGCCTCTGTCCGGCGTCGCGCCGGCAAGTGCTCCGTCCTGGTCGTCGTTCGGCTCAGGTGTGTGCTGTGCCGCTCGCCGGGCCAGTATTTCGGTATGTCCCGCCCCTGGTGAGCAGCGCCCAGATGATTCTCGCCATCTTGTTGGCGAGCGCGACTGCGACGACCTTGAAAGGCCGCCGCGCTAAAAGCGCGACGAGCCGTCGCGGCGCTTTTTCGTTGCCCTTCACGCGTCGCAAGACCGACGTCGCGCCACAAACAAGCAGCGAGCGGAGCGTTGCGTTGCCCATTTTCAATATGCCGCCGAGCCGCTCCTTGCCACCGCTCGAATGGGCTTTGGCGTCAGTCCTAGCCAGGCGGCAAAGTGACGGGCGGATTTGAACCGTCGAGATCCGGGATCAGCGCTTTGACGGGTAGCCGCCGTGATCGCTCCGACGCCCGGAATTGTCGTCAACCCGTCGCATGTCCTCGTCGCGCTTCGCCTCACCGACGATCCCTCGTTCGAGCTTGTCGATTTGACGCGTCAGCGCCTCGATCTGATCGGCGATTTCAGCCAAAGCCAATCGAGCGGCTTTGGCAGGCACACGTCCTTCTCGTCCCGCACGATCTCGATCAACGCAGCCACTTTGGCCGTGCCGAGGGCGGCAACAACGCCCAACTCCGACAAATGCCCGCGAAGTGTTGATCGCCTGAGTTTTGCTGGCGGATCAAAAGGGCGCGCGTCCTCAGCAGCATGGCCGCCGCTTGTTGATCAGCCGATTTGATCGGAACGAAACGCATGGTCTTGCGGGTGACGGATTCGCTGATACTTCGGCGTCGGCGGCGTCCGTCTTGCGTCGTTTCACGAAGGGCTTCACATAAATCGGCGGGATCAAACGAACGTCGTGACCGACCGCCGCAATTTCGCGCGCCTGACGGCTGCGGTTTCAGAGCGTCGACTGAAGGTCTGGCGCAGCGAACAGGCGGACGCGTTGCTGTTGGGCCCCTTGAACAAGGAGCCGCCGATCCTGGAGACCGCAAGGCTACACTGAGGCGCCGTGGCGCTCGCGAAGGAAGCCGGCCTCTGCGAAATCCGGCCATCTCCGCGCCCGGCCTCCTTCGCCCCAAGCCGGGAGCAAAATGGACGAGGCAACGCTTGAATCTAGGGACCATCGTTTCGTGGGCAATACGCGTTGCGGCCAACTGAATTCGCGTGGGTTCCGGAACCGGCGCTGCCGCAATCAGAGCCTCGGTATAGGGATGGACCGGTTTCGCGAACAGCGCCTCGCTCGGGGCGAGCTCCACGATCCGCCCCAAATACATGAGGTCGACGCCGAAGACGTCTAATACCAACGGTCTCGGGCGCTGACTCTTTCGTGATTTTGTGTCGCAGGTGGACCGTGATTCCCTGATGCCGAAGGAGATTCGGCGATGGGTTCAGCGGTGAAATTACGGGATGACTATTCGGCGAGCGAACTTCGGCGCCTTGCGCGGGCTTCGAAGGATGTGCGGCAGAGCAGCCGGCTGTTATCGATCGCAGCGGTTCTGGACGGGATGAACCGAACCGATGCGGCGCGGATCGGCGGGATGGATCGGCAGACGCTGCGCGACTGGGTGCACCGGTTCAATACCGCAGGCCCCGACGGTCTTCTCGATCAGTGGTCGCCTGGTCCGCTGTCGCGGCTGTCGCCAGAGCAGCAGAGCGAATTAGCTGCGATGGTCGAGACGGGGCAGGACCGTGCCGTTGACGGCGTCGTGCGCTGGCGGTGCATCGACCTGAAGCGCGTCATCAAGGAGCGCTTCGGCGTGGACTACGACGCGCGCTATGTCGGGAAATTGCTGCACAAGCTCGGCTTTTCGCACATCAGCGCGCGCCACATCATCCGGGCCAGGACGCCCATATTGTCGAGGAGTTCAAAAAAACTGGCCACGCACGCTGAAGGCGCATCTTTGCGACCTACCGCCGCGTACGAAGGTGGAGCTTTGGTTCCAGGATGAAGCCCGCATCGGCCAGAAGAACGGCATCGTGCGGCAATGGGCAAGGCGCGGCACCCGACCCCGCCAGCCGGCCGATCAGCGCTACAAGAGCGCATATCTGTTTGGCGCGATTTGCCCGGCGCGCGGCGCCGGTGCCGCTCTGGCTCTGCCCTTTGCCGACACCGAGGCCATGCAACGCCATATCGACGAGATCAGCCGCCATGTTGAAAAGGGCGCGCACGCCGTGCTCGTCATGGATCGGGCCGGATGGCACACTACCGCCAATCTCAGGATGCCGAAAAACATGACGGCGATCTTCCTGCCCTCGCGCTCCCCGGAACTGAACCCGGTCGAAAACGTCTGGCAATATCTGCGGCAGAATTGGCTCTCGAACCGCGTCTTCGACGATTACGACGCCATCATCGACGCCGCTTGCGAGGCTTGGCAGAAACTCCTCGCAGCGCCCCAAACCATCAAATCAATCGGAATGCGGGAGTGGGCGCATGTCGGTCAAACTCCATGACTCTTGGTATAAGCAGCGGGATCGCGAGTTGGTGGCCAATTGCGCGGAGGTCCTGCTTAGTGAGTCAAGATGATCGAGAGGCGGCTTGTGGGCGCGATGCGGAGGTGCACAATGTCGGCGAGGTGAGGGTCATACGCTGGAGCTCCATCGCCCCCCTTGTGGGGAGGGTAAAGTCTCTTCTCGAGGACGGCGTTGAGGAACTGTCCGTTCGGTTTGCGGGTTGGCCAGGAGCTCGTCGGACGTGCCTGCTCGACGAATCTTGCAGCCGTAGAGGCCGCATGGCGAGCGCACGGGCGATCGCCACGCGCTCCTGCTGTATCCGCAGGAAAACGTTTTGTGACGTTCTCGAAGCGGACGACGGGCAAGTATCAAAGGTTTGTGCGATGACTTTTAAAAAAATTTATAGGCGGTTGATCGATACTTATCACAGCTTAACGCAGTCCAACCCTATATCTATGCGGCCCGCGATAAAATGATCGCTCTTTTTTGCGTAAGGCACTGAAAGGCAACGCGTCCGAGCTTTGTCGGCGTGATAGTTAACGTGCCGCGTCGCGAAACTGCGAGTAATAAGAAGCGAGGTCCCGGACACTGGAGAAGAGCAGAAGATGTCGTCTCTATTACGTCCTGCCGATGTTGTATTCGAGATCGATCTCGCAGCGCTTCAGGCGAACTTCCAGACCATCTCGGCCCTCGTTGGGCCCGGCGTAAGGGTGGCGGCTGTAGTTAAAAGCGACGCCTACGGGCTTGGTCTTGTAGAGATTGCAAGGGCGCTCATTCAAGTGGGCTGCGATCTATTCTTTGTCGCCAATCTGGATGAAGCGCTGCTTCTAAGATCGTCCCATATAGGCGCGGCAATTGCGGTATTTTGCGACGAGTTTGCGAAATTTGGTCAATATTACCGGTCCATGGGCCTCATACCCGTTGTGAACAATTGCATTGAATTACACGCCATTAACGCCGCACGCGAGACCCAGACATACTTTCTCAATGTTGAAAGTGGGTTCTCTCGCCTTGGGCTCGCTTTTGTCGACGTGCGGCGCACTTATCTTTCTGGTACCTTCGAACAACATCCCCCTTCGGTTGTACTCAGCCACCTCGCATGCAGCGAGCGCGCTGAGGACCCGATTAACGTGTTGCAAAGAAACCGCTTCCGGGCAGTTTATGATCTGCTTAGACCCAGCCGTGGCAGTCTCGCTGCCTCCGCCGGTGTGTGGCTGGGTAAATCCTATCATTTCGACATCGTGCGGGTGGGTTCAGCACTGTACGGGCTCAACAACGCTGGCATTGAACCAAATCCGCTGCAGCCCGTTGCAAGCCTCCGAGCAAAAATACTCGACGTGCGCAACGTCGCGAGGCGGGAAGCTGTTGGATACGGCGCGACATTTCGGACGATCCGAACCAGCCGAGTTGCCATCGCCGCGATCGGTTACAAGCATGGCCTTCCATGGACATGCGCGAACAAGATATCCGTTCGGTTTGGTGGATATTCGGCCCCTCTGATCGGAAGAATCTCTATGGAATACGCAACAATAGATTTAACGGATGTTCCTGCAGCACTTTGTGGTCCAGGTTCCTTTGTGGAATTGCTCGGTAAAGATTTCAAAGTCGATGACTTAGCAGCGGCCGCTGGCGTTAATCCACAGGAGGTGCTGACACGCCTTGGTGCCGGTTGCGCAAGGCAGTATCTGACTTCTTCCTCTCCATCCGCAGCTCAGGCCAATGCAGGCGAAAGACACGAACCGCTCGCGCTAGAGTAAAGACGCGAGCGATGGAGAGCCTTTTTTTCAGGAGCAATCGGCCCGGGAGCCAGAGGCGCGTTCCTATGCACGGTACGGCGCAAGCACTAGCGGATTCCCAATAGGCCTGCGAACTAGGGTTAATGTACTTAGCCCGTCTTATGCACGACGATGGGCCTTGAGGCTGGCGGATGTGGCTTAACGACTGTTTTCTGGAAGCTTGAGCGGCGCGTCTGCGCCCCGCATCGACGCAACCGCGATGGCCTCGACATCCGCTTTCACCAATCTCGACAAAGGCTCCGCCGAGCACATCTATGACGTGATCTACTGCGCCCGCGGTCAGGCCGAAAACCTGATCAAGATGCACAAGAGCCAGCTCGCCTCAGACCGCACCTCCTGCCGCTCACCCATTGCCAACCAGGTCCGCCTTGTCCTGCACACCGCCGCATACTGTTGATGCTCACCCTGCGCGAGGAGCGGTGCCCACGACCCATTATCTGCGCAACGCGGAGTTCGCTACGCTGCGGCTCAGGCTGCTCAAGCTCGGCGCTCGCGTCATCGAAACCGTCTCGCGCATCCGTCTGGCCTTCGCCGCTGCCTTTCCCGAGCAAGTCTGCTCCGGGCGCTCGCCAGCAATCTGCTACCGGCAGGACCGTGACCGCCGGGCCAGCAGGCCCCGCCGAACCACACAACTTCCACCCTCCAGTGCGTTCACAAGTCCAGACACAGCCACGGTGAAAAAGACGCCGCGCCGCCACCTGTCCACCGCTCCGCGGCAAACAAACCCAGATGCGTCATGAATAAGACGGGCTAGTCACGTGAATCTAAAGTTCGCCACATAAGGTCTGCTCTGTTTTTTGGCAGAAGCGTTTGACTGATGAGAGGATCTCGTCGGCAGACTTGGTTCACTTTTTGAGTTGCCGCTCGATGAAGGTGCGGATATCGGCTTCGAGTTGGCTGGTCGAGGTGTGAACGCCGCGCCGTAGCTGCTTGCGGGTAAGCTTGGCGAACCAGCGTTCGACCTGATTGATCCTGGAGGCCGACGTCGGCGTGGAATGCACATGCTAGTGCGGCCGCCGCGCCAGCCAGGTCCGGATCGCCTCCGTCTTTGGGGTGGCATAGTAATCCACGATGATGTGGACGTCGAGATCTTGCGGGACATGGGCGTCGATCTGCTTGAGGAAGCGAGAAGCTGGGCCGCGCGGTGCCGCTTGTAGCATTCGCCGATCACGAAGCCCGAGGCGATATCGAGGGCTGCGAACAAGAAAGTGGTGCCGTGACGGACATAGCTATGGGTCCGGCGCTTGGGAATGCCGGGCATACAGGACGGGCTGTTCGCGGTCGAGCGCCTGGATCTGGCTCTTCTCATTGACGCGGAGAACCAGCGCCCTGTAGGGGGACAGTTAAAGGGCCACGATATCGCGGACTTTGTCGACCAATAGCGGATCGCTGGAAAGCTTGAACGTCTGCGAGCGATGCGGCTGCAAGCCGAACGGTCCAGATCCTGCGGATCGTCGTGTGCGAAAAGTCAGTCGCAACTGCCCATGGACCCGATCCACCAGTGGGTAGCGTCCCGTCGGGGTCGATCGCAGCGTGCGCTCGATCACGGCAGCGACCTGATCGTCATTGATCGTGCGCGGCCTGCCAGGCGCGCTTCATCCAGCAGGCCGTCAACGCGCTCCTTCAAAAAGCGCCGCCGCCACTTGCAGACGGTATGCTCATGAACACGCCGAGCTCGGCTTCTACGGACTTGCTGGGAAGGCCATCTGCACACCGCAGAATGATCCGGCATCGTTCAGACATAGACCGTGCCACACGACGCCTGCGAAACTGACGCTCAAGATAGATCCGCTCATCCGCACTCAACACCAGCGGCGAAATCGGCTGACCCGTCGCATTGACCTTACACTCCTTCTTTAGTCGCGAGCACGACCTATAATACAAGAACTTCAGATGACTTGGCGGCAAACTCATCAGCTGAGTTCGTTTTGTGACGAGCTCTGATTCACGGCTTCTTGTGGAGAATTGAATGCGTCGTTACGAACTTGATCCAACCGCATTTGCTGAACAAGGTTAGCGGTGTGGCGCGTCTTGATGACCGCAAGGTTCAACGGCATCCTGCGGCGCTTCCGAACCGGCTCGCGATCGGCGGATGTGCCGGATAGCTATGGCGGCTGCGGCTGATCCCGTTGATCAGTGCAAGAAATCCCACTCCCGAGCACCAGATCGTCGCCTTTCTGCGAATTCGGAAGCACAACGCCGAATTGCTGCATTAATAGGGGTTCTTTGCGCCTACGGCCCCATTGGAAACTGCTAGCTTGATGAAGCGGGCAATGAACGGCCCGGTATCAGATAGGCTGGTACCAGGGAGTCCAACCTCGATTTGAAGACCGCATAACAAAGAGGAATCGCCGCGCGACAGCTACTGATCGAGATGTCGTTCCACGGCGTGTCCGATGGGGCCAGCGGGGAAACAAGAGGAATAACTCGATGCACAACTCGACACACATCTACAGGAACGGACCCGTGAGACGTGCAATCCTCCGGGGGATGGCTGCACTAAGCATCGCGGCGATGGCCAGTATCCCATTTGCAGGCTCAGCTTCTGCCCAGTCGCTGCTCGACAAGATCAAGAACGGGGAGACGATCCGAATCGGCTTCGCGAGCGAGGTTCCCTGGGCTTATCCCGGCGAGAACAACGAGCCACTCGGTTTTGTCAATGCGATGGCGATCGATCTTCTGAGGAAGCTGGGCACGACCAAGGTCGAGCCGGTCCTGACCGAGTGGGGCTCGCTCATCCCTGGGCTGCAGGCGGGTCGCTTCGATATCATCACCGGCGGCATGTTCATCCTTCCAGAGCGTTGCCGTAACGTGCTGTTCACTAATCCGATCGTCACGTCCCCCGATGGGCTGATTGTGCAGAAGGGCAATCCCAAAGGTGTCCATTCCTATGAGGATTTGCGCGCGAAGGGACTCACTTTTGTCACCGGCGCTGGCTGGAGCACGGTGGCAATCGCAAAAAAAGTCGGCATCGCCGACGACAAGATCATGCAGGTCGCCGGAATGGCGGAGATCGTGCAGGCAGTGAAAACCGGGCGTGCTGCTGCCGGCGCCGGCGACATCTTCGTCATCACGAATATTGCCAACAAGGATAACAGTGTCGAGCTGGCTGACCCATACACCTCGTCAATGCCGCCCGCCTACGCAGGCTTGGCCTTCGCGCCTAATGAACAGGCAACTGTTGACGCCTTTAATGCCGCGTTGAAGGACTACCTAGGGTCCGACGAGATGATGAACTCCGTGACGAAATACGGCTTCACCAAGGCGATGGTGCCGTCCGGCACGATTTCGGCCGCGGAAGCTTGCAAAGGTTGAAAACGGACGGCCTTCCATGCACGACTGCGCGCTCTCCGGCTACGGCCGGAGAACGACCCTCAGGTCCCATATCTGAGCAGTTTGGGCTCAAATTCGACCTGCTTGCAATCGGCGTGTGCCGCGCCCGCCGCCGTGGCGCCAATAGCAGGATGATTGTGGTCTCGAAGATCTAGTTCCGCACCTCGCCATCGAGTTCTTGCGCGCATGATCGATGCAGCGACCAACCATGACGGGCAAATGCGCTTGTGCGCTCGATACGTTCTCCACTTCAACCCTGAAACTCTCCACTTTAACCACGGACACTCGCGATATTGGTTGCGCTCTCGGCAGTGGAGCGGGAATGTCAAAATCGGCTCGCTTAGAGCAAGGGTTCTGGATCGTTGACGTGGTCGACAGCTATGCTGTTTTGCTACGAAGGAATGACAGGTAAGCGCCAAATGTCACAGAGATTCGCGAAAGCATCTGGCCTCAAAATTGCGGACGTCGTTGTTGTGGGGGCGGGCATTGTCGGTGTTACCACGGCGCTTGAGTTGCAGCGGCGTGGTCATAACACCCATTTAGTCGATCGGGACGGTCCAGCAGCCGGCTGCTCTTTCGGCAATGGAGGTGCCATAGGGGCCGACGCATGCACACCTTTCGCCTTGCCTGGAATTATGCGCAAGATTCCGAAATGGTACTTCGACCCGGACGGTCCAATAACCATCAATCCCGGCTGGGCACTGCGTTCGGTACCGTGGATTCTGCGCTGGATTAAGGCAAGCGGCATGGGGGCAGCGCGTCGCTCCGCTCAGGGATTGCGCTTTATACAATACGACTGCCTGGGGAGCTATCGCGACCTGCTCGGCCCTGTCCGCTTTGCCGATCTCATTCGCGAACAAGGCTCTCTTTACGTGTATGAGTCAGCGACACCGAGTCGCAACGAACTGGTTGCAGAGCAATTCCGACGTGAGTTGGGCATCTCTTCTCGAATGGTCAGTATTGGTGAACTGCGTGAAATTGAGCCATCGCTAAGCCGAAAATTTCAACGCGCCACGCTCTTGCCCGGCATCGGACATACCGTTAATCCGAAGAGGTTAGTCGACACTCTGTTCGACAACTTCACCGCAGCAGGCGGATCGTTTCATCAGGCCGAGGCAACCGGCTTCGAAGTCGCGGATGGTAAGGTGCGTGGGTTGCGAACGCGTAATCAGTCTCTCCCTCTAAATCGTTTGGTTCTCTGCACCGGCGTCTGGTCGCGCGAGTTCGCAGGGCAACTCGGCGTACGTCTACCACTTGTTGCGGAACGCGGCTACCATGTCATCTACACCGAGAGCCCCATCCGACTGAACCACAAGATCGCCAATGGTAGTCGCGGCTTCGGTGTGACCTCCATGGAGACTGGCTTGCAGATAACAGGCACAGTGGAACTTGCCGATGCCGATGCGCCGCCAAACTGGCGCAGGGCCGATGCTCTTTCTCGTGCTGCAGCCTCAATGTTCCAGGAGCCGCTCGTCGGGAATCGCACCCGATGGATGGGCGCGCGTCCATCACTCCCTGATAGCCTTCCTGTGATCGATCGCGCGCAGCGGTTCGAGAATGCGTTCCTTAATTTCGGTCACAGTCACTGGGGACTGTGCGGTGCACCGCGCTCCGCCAAGCTCATCGGAGATCTGATCGAGGGGAAATCAGTGCCGCTTGAAGCCGCCTCCTATGCGAGCGCTCGATTTAGATGAAGCGGGACCAGGAAAGGCCACTAGCCAAGAAAGGGGACAGGAACGCAGAATCTGGAGTCCTCACGCGCCCGCAACGGGCATCCTCGCGGAGGAAAAATCTGTTCCATGGCGCGAAATGCTGCCCAGGTGAGCGGGGGTGAAGCAGCAGCGCGCTTGTCCGGCTAGAATCCCTGGGGCGTCAGGATCTGGAAATCAGGTCTTGCGAATATCCGACTTTACCGGTTTGACGGTGAGGCCGGTAGAAGGAGTTTCCTACTCAAACCTCACGACCTATGTTGAAAGGACATCACCCCATGGCGGGCCGCATACAAGCCTTCTCGACCGAAGAATTTCAAGCTCGACTCCGCAAAACTCAGAATGAAATGCGCTGCCGCGGCGTCGATATTCTGCTAATCCACTCGCCAGAGAACATCTACTACCTGACGGGGTATCAGACCTCAGGCTACTTCGCATATCAAACCCTCGTTGTGACGGAGAGCGCAAAAGAGCCGACAATTCTTGTTCGCTTCATCGAGCGAGGCAATATCAATGAGTATTCTTGGTTGAGCCACTATGAAACTTGGAAAGAAGGCGACGACGTTGTTCAGCGAACTGTAGATATTGTTCGGAAATTGAGCGGCGAAAAAGCCATTATCGGTCTGGAAAAGTCGAGTTGGTTCCTGACGGCAAAAGTTGCGGAGGAACTGGTCGGGAAGCTTCACCCTTCACGCTTCGTTGACGTCTCCTACCTTGTAGAACGAATTCGCCACGTTAAATCTCCGAAAGAACTGAATTACATTCGGCAGGCCGGATTAATTGCCGAGGTGGAAATCCGCGCTGCGGTTGCGGCGATGCGTCCTGGCATCACTGAAGCCGAAGTTGCGGCTGCCGTGTTCCAGGCTGGCGTCTCCGCCGGCTGTGAATATACGGGCCTTCCGCATCACATCGTATCGGGGCACCGCGCCGGCGTCGGCCATTCCAATTGGACGAACAAGCAAATCGTATCTGGCGAACTATGCTGGTTCGAACTATATGGCTGTGTTGAGCGATACCATGCGACACAGATTCGAACGATCTCTGTTGGCGAGCCCAGTGCTGAAAAACGCCGGAAAGTGGAGCTCGTAATCCGAGCTCAAGATGAATCTTTGGCTGCATTGAAGCCAGGTGCATCTAGCCGAGCCGTTGATGCCCTTGTGCGCGGGCCGATCAGGGCAATCAAGCCGGTCTTTCCTAACCGCAGCGGATATTCAACAGGCATCGGCTTTCCCCCTAAGACAGCAGAATGGGAGACGCTGGATTTCAACGACACCCACGACTGGGAGGTCAAAGAAGGCATGGCTTTCCACATGCTAGCAGATGATGGTGGTGGCTTCTGTCTCAGCGAAACGGTTGTGGTTACCGCGAATGGCGCAGAACGTGTCACACCAAACAATGAACGAAGCCTAATCGTCATCTAGGGCGCCGCGCCACTCGCTATCTTTCTAGCACCTCAGAGAGCGACATGTTTATGCATTGTGACCATGCCGAAAAAAACTCTAAGAACTCTCCCTGTGGTAGGTCAGGTCCTTGGGACTAGTTGAACAGCATGGCAGCATGTTCCGCAAGATGTAACGACTTGGGACTTCGTTAGCACTGTTGAGTGCCGCACCGTAAGAGGCTGGGCGGTTCTATTGGCGTATCAGAGCGCGGTCCGTGGCGGACATACAGAAGACCTCGGCCGGATCGTGGCCCATCTACTTCGCAGATTGGTCTCGCCCGTCGCCCTTATGTCGATTGTCGGGTCCGCGCATGCCGATCAGGCGGCTTTGTCACCCGCTTCCTACCGATTCTCGGCGGCGCTGGTCTTACGGCTGTCGTCGGCGATGAATATTCCCTGATTGTGGGCATCGGAAGTTCCCTAGTTGGCGCTGCTGTCGCCAGTTCCGGGACGCGTCCCGGAACTGGCGGCTTCGTCCGGTGTCGATAGTCCGTCCCGAACCTTTATGGGACGGGAGCGGCGCTCGTGGTCCAACCTGGAGAACCTCTGATGATATTGGATCTACACCGTCAGGGCCTGTCCGTGACTGCGATCGCCCGGCGAACGGGCCGCGATCTCAAGATGGTCCGCAAATACGTCGAGCGCGGGCTCGAACTCCCCGCCTTTGGCCGCGACTGGTGAGGCGGCCAAACAAGATTGCACTGTTCGTCGACTATTTGCGCGAACGGGACAGCCTCTGGGCCGTGCGCCTGACGCGCGAGATTCGTGAGCGCCGCTGAAGGCGCCTACACCGCCGTGAAGCGCTTCGTCGCCGCGATCCGACCGCAGGAGCAGGTGCGTCCTTTCGAGGTGCGGTTCGAGACCCCGGCCGGATATCAAGCACAGGTCGACTTCGCGCTTCGTCACAGAGTTCACCGACGCGCCGGGCGTGATGCGCATGGCGTTCTCGCTCGTGCCTGGCCACTCGCGTTACGCATCGCCCGCTACGTCATGCACCAGGATCTGCGGTCGCTGCTGCGCTGTCATATACAGGCTTTCGACGCCAGCAGCGGCCGATTGTAGATGATGTGGCCGTCGTTATCTTCGCCGGTAACCGCCGTCTTCATCCTGTCGTAGAGGATCTCGATCGGCACTCCTCCAATGGCGCTGGCCAAGCACTGGGCTTCCAACCCAGGCCTGTCGGCCGTATCGCGCCAAGAGGAAAGGCAACGTCGAGCGACCATCCCGGTATGTCCGCGAGGACTTCTTCCTGGCCCGTAGGTTCCGCATTCTCCACGACCTGAACGAGCAATTGCAGGATTGGCTCGACACCGTCGCCAATGCTCGCCCGCAAGGCACCACGCAACGCATCGTCAGCGAAGCCCTCGCGGCGGAGCAGCCGGAACTTCAATCTCTCGGCACTTCGACGCGCTTCTCAAGCTGGAGCGTCGCGTGAGCCATGATGGTCTCGTCTCGATCGGCGGCAGTACTACAGCGTTCCCGATCGGACACGGCGGCTTGTCGAGGTTCACCAGTTTGCCGACTGCGCGCCGGGCCCAACGAGGGCCGAGATTTGTCTGGAAGTTTCGCGACGCGGCACGTTATTATAACGCCGACAATTGGATGCGACAAGCCGGCAGACGGACCGAAAAACACTTATAATTTTTTGTAACAGACATCACACAATATTGTATCATTTACTTATTTGATATTCACAAATCAACCATTGCTTTTTCTATTTGGACTACGAAATATTATCTGATGATGGTATTTATTAGAATGTCGCCTGATTCGACAATAACGTTTGGAGATTCGTGATGCAGGACCGCGTAAAAATCCTAATTGTCGGGCACGGCGTGCTTGGGGTGGATGTTCTTAATTTTCTTAGTCAAAGCGGCAAACCCTACGATCTGCACGTAGGAGCAAGAGATGTGCCGAGGGCCTCTTTAAGGGCCAATCAGGCGATGTGCACGGCCTTAAACCTCGGCCACCATCCGACCATCGAGGTTGCGGCCATGGATCTCATGAATGTAGAGGCTACAGCGGAGCGACTGGCAGCTCTCCGTCCTGACATCATATTTAATGCAACGACATTGCATTCATGGTGGGTCATAACGCAATTGCCACCCGATGCTTATCAGCAGATCGATCGAGCATGCGGTGGCGTATGGACACCGATGCATCTCGTTCTCGTGCGACGCCTAATGAAAGCTGTGCGAGAGGCCGGCCTTCAGAGCGTGGTCGTGAATGCATCCTACGCTGACGTGACGAATGCCGCCCTTGCCGCCGAGGGTCTCTCGCCGACGATCGGAATCGGTAACGTCGCGAATGCCGTACCGGGCATCAGGTTGGCGGCCGCGCATCTTCTGGGTTGCGAAGTGAAAGCGATCGACGTGCGGTTCTTTGCCCAACATTACGTCAGTGATCGTATTCAGAGGACCGGTTCCACGAACGGAGCGCCCTACCATTTGACCATATATCGCGATTGCCAGAAAACTAGGCCTGAGGAAGTAGATCACGATCTAATCTTCGCGAACGTTGTCGAACGTTTTCGGCGGGTGGGAGGCATCGAGGGAAATTCGGTTACTGCATCGTCGGCGACAGCTGTTCTTCGCGCGTTGGCCGATCGCGTCGAACGAGTGGTTCATGCGCCGGGCCCATTGGGTCTCGTGGGAGGCTACCCCGTTAGGGTTGCTCCAAGAGGCATCTCGATCGATCTCCCTGAAGGGCTTTCATTGGACGATGCGGTGGAGATCAACAGGAAATGTCAGAAATACGATGGTATTGAAGCCGTGGAAAGCGACGGGACGGTCCGCTTCACGGCGGAGTCGGCAGAAATTATGCGGGAGTTGCTGGGCTACGATTGCGACGCAATGGCGCCGGACGAGTGCGAAGACCGTGCGAACGAACTAACAGCAAAATATGCTGAATATCGTCGTCGCTTCGAGTAGCCGGGCGCTGTTGCCGCCTGGTAACAGGGCACATCGGCGGGCGCAGTGGCAAAGCTAACCTCAGCATACACGAGTGGCGGCCGTAGAGGCCGCCTTGGTGGTGTGGCGGACGTCATGACTCGATGCTGCGCTGCTGTGGGGAGGCGCAAGCTTCACCCATTCGAGCACGCGAGTGACTTCAAATGCCGATCGCCGTGGCTCTCGCGGAGCAACGAAGCTCCTCAAAACCGTGTGCTGAACGCGGAATTTGAAGACAGCCGTGCGCTGGAGACCCGCGTATCGCGCGATTCCTGGCTCAGCTCCTCTCTGCCATTGGCGTCCTGGCTGAGAGGTGGATGCAATCACCACGATCTTTATCAGACTAGAGGCGCGTTAGTCGACGCTCACGTCCCATCCTGATCGTCGCGCTAAAGCTGCGACAGCACGGCAGTGCGATTTAAAGATGGCAGCGAGAGGAGCGGAAAGAATGCTGAATGATCGACGGTCGCATGGGCTTTGGGAGCGGACAGCTCCGCCGGCGCCTGCAACGGAGAGGCTGACAGGTGACCTCGTCGCCGATGTCGCGATCGTCGGCGCCGGCTACACCGGGTTGTGCACTGCGCTGTACCTTGCCGAGCGGGGCCTGGGCGCTGTCGTGATCGAGGCAGCCGAAATTGGTTTTGGCGCCGCCGGGCGAAGCACCGGGTTGGTGAATGCGGGCCTCTGGGTGATGCCCTCGGCCCTCAAGGAGACGCTCGGTCCGCTCTATGGCGATCGTTGGCTTAATTTGCTGCGCGATTCCCCACGCACCGTCTTCGAGATCATCGACAAGCACAACTTGCCGTGCGAGCTGAAGCGGGCCGGGACGATCCATTGTGGAGCCGACAAGAAGGGTGTTGCCGAGATCGCGGAGCGAGCTCGGCAATGGCAGGCGCTCGACGCCCCGGTTCAGATCCTCGATGCAAACGAAACACGTGCCAAGACAGGCAGCTCGGCCTTCCCCGCAGGCCTCCTCGACCTGCGTGCCGGGACTATCCAGCCGCTCGCCTATGTGCGCGGCCTCGCTGGTGCGGCGATTGCCGCCGGCGCAACCGTCTTTACGGCGAGCCCAGTCGAGCACATCGCGCGGGAGGGCCGCCTCTGGCGGCTCGGCACGCAAGGGGGAACCGTCCGGGCCAAGTGGGCGGTTCTTTCGACCGACACCTACACGTCGCGCATCTTCCCCGACCTGCGTGGCGAGCAAGTGGTGCTGCCGGTCTTCCATGTTGGGACTGTGCCGCTGAGCCACAGCATCCGTGCCACGATCCTGCCCGAGGGGCACGGCGCGTGGGACACGCGCACCGTGCCGACCGCCTTTCGCACAGATGATGCCGGCCGCCTCATCGTCGGCAGCGTTGGCGCGCTCCGCGGCGCCGGAACCGTGATCCATCGCAACTGGGGGCGGCGGCGTATACGGGCGCTCTTCCCGCAGGTCGGCGAGGTCGAGCTCGAGCATGAGTGGTACGGTCGGATCGGCATGACGAACGACCATCTACCCCGCCTTCACGTCCCAGCGGAAAACATGATCGCGCTGACACGCTTCAACGGACGAGGCATCGCGCCGGGCACGGTGTTCGGCCGCGAGCTCGCCCGCCATATTAGCGGCGAGCTGCGGCTCGATGGCATGTTCCTGCCCGTGTCCCCGGCGCAGAGCGCACCCTTCCGGGCCATCAGAGAGGGCTATTATGAGCTCGGCGCGCAGATCGCGCATCTGCCGCCGGTGCGCTGATTCGCCTTGGGCCGACCGCCCGAAAAACTCTGCGTGCATCTTCTTCAATCACTTATGTTCGTCAACCCCTGTAGTGGCAGTATGCGCGCCAAATTTCGACTTTGTTACAGAACCAATAGATGTGGAGTGGTCGCGCTCGATCCGCGTTGCAGAACCTGGCGACGACAGGATCGTCGTCGGGAGCATTCACGGCTGGGAACGCAACCAGACGATGAAGCCAACTGGAAAGCAGACACAAAGTGTTCCGCTGGCTTTGCAAAGCTCAGATGCGCGGCAGCGACCGCCTGTTCGGCGACGAGCTTGATCATTGGATGTTTCTCCTCAGTGCGTGCCGCAGCACGCTTGCTGGTGAACCGCATGCATCGTGCAAAATGAAAAAACTTCAAAGACTGCGGTCGCTGTGATTGCGCTGTATCTCATGTCCGACATTGGCGAGATCCGGCAATACGGCGATCGGTCCCGGATCGGTGACACCTGCAGATAAAGGAGTGAAGTTCACGTTGGGACGCAATGCCATCGTTGCAAGACGCGCCATGCTACACCGCCTTGGCTGTTGCTGCGTGGTCTCGACGCTGTAGTTGCTGTTTGCCTGCGTGTCCTGTCCTCGACAGTGGTCGATGGCGCATGGTTTGAGGAAACGGCGACGCCTAACTCGGCACCGGCGCTCTTCAAGTAGTATGGCCTTCGAGGGCCATGCGCCAAGGGAGCACAGACAGGTCAACGCGCTTTCAAGCGGCACCCACTCGGCGGTTTGTCCGATCCTGGCTCGACGTCGGGACTGAAAACAAGACCGCATGGCCTACAACGACCAGCGGTCCACCGTGTTATAAAAAATCGTGAATCTTTAACTCGGCGAACGCTCATTTTGGGAGATCATGGGGCAGTCTCTGACCACCCAAGAATGCCGACTAGCGCCGTTATCCTAAATTTGCGCCGGGGGTGCGAACCAGCTTACCGATCAGACTTATCAAAGGAATTAACATTATGAACAAAAAGGTTGCCGCTAAGGAAATATTCGCGCCTTCGAGCGATGTGAGCATCTCGATTTTTGAGCGTCTCGAATCGGAGGTGCGCGGCTACATCCGGTCATTTCCGGTCCTGTTCGATCGCGGGGTTGGCACCAGCCTTATTGCTGCAGACGGTCGCGAATATCTTGACTTTTTCGCGGGCTCAGGTGCCCTCAATTACGGGCACAATAACCCGGCCTTTAAGAAACCGGTGCTGGATTATATTGAGCGGGATGGAATTCTGCACGGGCTCGACTTCGCCACCAGCGCAAAGAAGGCGTTCATCGAGGCGTTCGAGAGGTACATTCTGAAGCCCCGTGGTCTGAATTACAAACTGCAGTTTACTGGTCCCACCGGTACGAACGCGGTCGAGGCGGCACTGAAGCTCGCTCGCATAGTGACCGGCAGGTCAAACATCGTCGCCTTTGCCAATTCGTTCCACGGTGTCAGCGCTGGATCGCTGTCGGCGACCGGAAATAAGAAGTATCGAAGTGCCGCGGGCTACCCGCTCGCGCACGTCACATCTTTGCCTTACGATGGCTATCTCGGCCCGTCCGTTGACACACTCGACTACTTCGAGAAGCTGCTCAACGACCCTAGCAGTGGCCTTGATAAGCCCGCCGCAGTCATTTTGGAAGCAGTCCAAGGTGAGGGGGGGATCTATCCCGCTAGCTTCCAGTGGCTCCATCGGCTCCGTGATCTGACCGAGCGGCACGAAATCTTGATGATCATCGACGATATCCAGGCCGGCGTCGGTCGAACGGGAAGATTTTTCAGTTTTGAAGCGGCTGAGATCGTGCCGGACATCGTCACTCTGTCGAAGTCGCTGTCGGCGATCGGCACGCCGATGTCCCTCGTTCTTCTGAAGCCTGAACTGGATGTCTGGTCACCTGGCGCGCACAGCGGCACCTTCAGGGGCAACAACCTCGCTTTCATCGCTGGTCGTGCGGCTCTTGAGACTTATTGGGCAGACTCCAAATTCGAGGAAGAAATCGGACGAAAATCCGCCATTCTGGCTGAGGAACTCGACTCAATCATAGAGGATTTCCCCAGCCTTGGCCTGAGTGTACGGGGCCGCGGACTGATGTACGGCCTCGTGTTTCAGCAGCACCACTCACTACCTGTGCAAATCTCGCGGGAAGCTCTTCGTCGCGGCTTGGTGATCGAGACCTGTGGCGGGCAGAATGAGGTACTGAAATTCCTTGTTGCTCTCACCATTGCGGAGGCGGACCTGCGCCGTGGTGTGTCAATCGTTCGTGACAGCATCGCCGCGGTGCAGAACAGCATGCCGAAAGGCTCGCCATGACGATCGCGAGAAACACGCAGGTGCGTCATCGCGGACTTACTTATCGGCTGTAAAGCCGCTCCCGGATACGCGCCCCGCGCCTTTCCCTTCGTCTTGGCCCGATATGGTTTACAGGCCTTGGATGAAAAGCCGAAATGGGGGCGAGATCGAGCAGAGCGCGGTTATAACAATGCCGCCGTTTCACCTTCTCCGAGGACCGCAGTCTTCATTCGGTCGTAAAGGATCTCCGGTGGGTCGCCGATCGCATCGAACGCCGCGGCGTGGCATCGCAAAAAACGCGCCCAGATGAGGCGGCTATAGCCCAGCACCACAGAAAACAGCCAGACGATCCTGGGGGTCGCCGGCTCATCGGTGAAGACGACATGGAATTGGGCGAAATCCACCTTGGCCCGTTCGCCGGGAGCTGTTTCGAGCGCAACTTCAAGGCCGGGTTCTGAGGTTGGACGAACGTCTCTGAGAAAGTCCATGACGGCAGTGTAGCTACCGGCGTACCCACGATCCTTCAGTTCTCGCAGGAGCCGCCGACCGCTAAGGTCGGGATAGGCAGCAACCCGTTCACGCTAGGCGTGAATGGATCTATCACTGTCGTCCGCGGCTTCCTTGGTCCGTAGGCAGGGGCCTCAAGGGCCATTGCGGATTGTCTTTCGATCGACGCCGGTCTGCCTGGTTACCGCTGGCACCGACAGGCCCTGCCGGTGCATGTCCAAGATCATGACTATCTCCCGAGTTTGACTCACTCCCCTCTCGACCGTCGAGAGCAGTATCGGTGATGACGTGCGGCCGGTCCTCCGGGGCGCGCCCGGAAGACCGGCGGCAACGCTAAACTGGGGAAGATTCAAGCGGCACTTATGGGGAGTGTTGATCCGGTATCGACAGACCCTTTTCCGCCCCAGCTACGGACAGCCTCTGGCAGCGATATCGACATATTCGCGAGCCGCGCTCGAGAGCGTCGCGGCTGAGCATCTTGCCAGCCTGTGGGGGAGAGGGGATCGGCAGGTTCACTGGCAAAGCGGCCAGCCAGACGCGCAGCGCGGCGGCCATGCGCAGGGTGATCCGCTGCTTTCGTCCCTTTCCTATACAGCTGACGTAAGCGCCGGGACCGAGATGGAATCGGCGCTGTGAAGGCGATTAGTTCAGACGCCCGGCCGTTTTGCGCGGCGAGTCGGAGCAAGCGATGGTCGCACGCCCGGTCCAGGTTGACCGCGCGGGAGTGGACGGCAATGCGTCGAGGTCCTCCTCCGTCACGAGGGCACAAGCCTTCGCTCAAGGCGCTTGTGCGGAAGGGCAAGCACCCGTTCGATCGTCGCGGCATGCTCGGGGTGACGAAGCGCGGCAAATCGAAACAACGGTCGGATTGCCCGCGGATTCCGCGTCCGCGCGCTGTTGCCCAGGCGTTCTTCGAGATGATCGAGGAAGCCGCCGACACACGCGGCCCGCCGCCCCAATCGAGCCCACCCGCCGTCAGGCTAGCCATCCTCACCGCGCTCGCGCAGCCGCTCCCAATCCCGTTGTCCCCACTGCCGCGGAAGCCTCTCCGCTAATAAACTGCCAAAGTAGCGCTATTCCATGCATTCCGACTGACCGGCAAATCCCAGACTTTCAACTATCCGAATCACTTACCGATTGTCGGGAGCAATACAATATGTGCGGTTGCCAACCAGACGGATCGACGCGAATAGCCAAGGTTTTGAAGTAAATGGGTTTCCAAATTGGCATAGCGCTTGCGTTTTTAGTGTCAGGTTCACCCAGGCACGGAGGCGCTCAATGCCCATACAGACCTGAGACCCCGAGCGCCACCTCGCCTATTTGTTGGCGACGAAACCGGACTGGAATCTCTGCAATTTATGTAAAGAGTGCAATCATTCGGCATGCGGCACTAGGACAGCGAAGACCAGCTACAGTTAACCGCGACGAGTAAAGTCGTATATAACGCGTAAAGGAAGGATGAAAAATGTTGTCCGCCGAATTAAGCTATAACACATTTGCCCCGGTTTACGAGAGATATACCGCTATGGTAGGCAAAATCGCCGAGGCACAAGAAACTGCCGCTTTCCTCGAGCAATTTTGTAATGGCAGGAGTGCTCTCGAACTTGGAATTGGCAACGGGCGAGTGGCGGTACCTTTGACCGGGCGCGGCGTCACGGTCGAAGGTATCGATACTTCGGACAATATGTTGAAGCTTCTAGCCAAGCGTACCAGCCTCATCAAAGCTTGGAAGGGGAACATTGCCGATTTCAACTTAGGGCAACGCTACCGTTTGGTATATTGTGTTTACAACTCATTCATGGTGCTCGCCACGCGCGAAGAGCAAATAGCTTGCCTCCGCTCTGCCGCGGGTGCGTTAGATGAAGATGGAGTATTAGTAATAGAAGTGCGTGTCCCAGACTTCGAAGGATTCGTCGGCGGCCAAAAAACCACCACTATGTTGGTGGATTCGGAGAATACATTTGTCAATGCGGAGATACACGACCCAATAACCCAGAATTTAACTCAAACCCTACTCTGGTTTACCGGTACATCGGTCAGACGCATTCCAGAACGCCTTCGTTACGTCTATCACCAGGAGCTCGATACCATGGCCGAATGCGTGGGGCTGGAGCTGGCGGAGCGGTGGGGAGATTGGAAGAGAGGTGCGTTCACCAGTGCGTCAAAACGTCATGTCTCGGTTTACCGTCGAACAAGACTGAAGTGTTGATTCAAAGTGGTCTAACCAAGTTCGTCTTGTCCTGGCTGGCGCCGCATCCTACTTGATGCTCACCCTTCGCGAGCCGGTGCCCACGACCTATCATCTTGCGCAACGCCGAATTCGCTAGGCTGCGGCTCAGACTGTTCAAGCTCGGCGCGCGCGTAGTCGAAACCGTCTCGCGCATCCATCTGGCCCTCGCCACCGACTGTTCCCGAGGCAAGTCTGCTGCGGGCGCTCGCCAGCAATCTGCTACCGGCAGGAGAACCGTCGGGGCAGCGGGCCCCGCCGAAGCTCGTCGCCGTGGTTTGGCGAACAATATCGCGCGCATTGCCTGGAAGATGATGGTGACCGGCGAAGCATACCGAACCGACACCGTGCCGCCTAGGTCTAGTATGGCGTGCGCGGCTTATATTAGAAGATCAGCCAAACATGGGATCAGACGAAATGCGACCGTGTTTGTTGATGTCGAACTTGCAACGAATGAGCAGGTAGTGTGATCGATTGATCCACGACGCAAGACTATCCGGATGACCCACTGGCCGTTGTAGGTCGCAGTCATGTTAGGAACTCGCGTTGCGGAAACCATCTTGGCCCGCGGTCATGTGCGCCGCACAAGACAGAGGCCGCCCAGCGCTCCTGGGTGGATCAGAGCCCCCACACAGCCACCATTCCACATGGCAGGTACTCGCCAGACACGCTTAAGGTTTGAGGCATAGAAGTAGATCGTATAGCGTGTCGAGGATGTGGCCAACGGAAGCATGCCAGGCTGGATCATTCAATCCGAAGCCGCGGCCAGCCACGAAACTCAGACCGAGTATCAGCCAAGGATGGACGACTCCCATGCCAGCAGAAATTAACCTGTTTACCTCCGGCGACGCGCGCGTTCTCGTCGTTGTCTCCATAACCGGTCCTGCGACCATGCTCGGCAATTCCCGCGTGCCGCGAACGGGGTCTTCATGTCCGGCCGCGAACTTGAAGGCGCTTGAAATGCGTCGGGATTGCGGGTGGCGCTGCCCGCTAGTCCGGAGCGTGCTGGCCGATCAGTTTATCTCGTCGACCATCGGGTGAGGAAGCCTACGCTATGTCGCCGCTTTTCTGCATGGATCAGGTGAGAAACGCCGATCTTCTGCTGAGATATGCCCAGGAATGGCGGGAATAGCGAACCAGATCCGCTACAGTCTCACAGAGAGGACATTAGCAGTCGCTTTCTTGTTCATGCGCCCTATAAGCGGGTAACCCGGACCATACGCCTCCTCCCAGGCGCTCCGGCCCGGCAGGAGCTCAGTTTCCTGCCGGGCGTTTCCGTGCCTGCGTGGGAGTAGCGGAAACGGTGACTCCACCTGTGTCACTCCGCGTCGATCTTTCCGAACATTGCCTTCGACCTTCTTGTGTCTGGACTTGCACTCGCCACCTCAACCATAAATGATCCCGGGAAAAAATTGCCTATTATCGATCTCACCTTCGAAAATGCCGGGAAGATGAAACTTTCTTCATGACAGAAAGGCTTTGCAGAAGCAGCTGATGAAGGCGTTCTATTGTGTGAGTTAATTTTTTAAAGAGCTGCTCTTCATCGCTACCGAGGAGGAACAAGTGCCCGAAGTTAAACTATTCAAGCCTGCCGAGGTCGAGCAAAAGTATAAGGAAAGGGGCACGTCGTGGCATGAGTTTGTTAACGGCGCACCTATAGCGTCCGGTTCGCCTATTTCGAGCGGACGCTACGGTATGACGAGATGATGATTTGTATTGATCCTGGCCAACTGCTCGAGTGACGGTGGATGATCGAGCATATTCTCTCGCAAGGGGCGTGTCGATATGGCTCCCGAAAGGTACCGTCGCAAAGTATCGGTCGGTTGGTCTTTCCTTAATGTACTATGCAATATCGCCGGCTGATTGGAGAACGATGCAAAATGCGCTCGGTATGCTCAGTCGCAATAATCCATAAAGTCGGTTTGGGAATGTTCGGTGAGCCCTGTAGGCAATGGCGTGGATGGCTGCGGCAGGGTGCACTCGGATCGAGTTGGGTTTCGGACTGAGGAGCATCTTCCCGCGCTAGTGCGGCACAATAGGGATCGGTTTTGCGCCGCCAGAACGGGCCGGGGTTCTGCCTCGCTTGACCGCGTGCTGCTGGCGCGATCGCATGGGGTGCAAATCAATTTTCAAACAAATGCGTATTCGTGACTTAGACCCAGCGCGCTACCGGGAACGCGCAGCTATTCGGCGGCCAAAGGAATAATTCGCAGAATTGCTTCGTGAGTGATCAAAGCTTAGCACATTTCCCGCGAGGCTCGTCACTTATCCTGTCTGGAGTGGCATTGACTGTGGCTCGTTGTTCGGCTGCAAATGCACTGACGCAGAAGCTCCTGCTGACCGAACTTTAAAGCACGCTGCCTGGTGCAGACAAGAGATAAGGAGCACCACGAGCTCGCCTTTTGCGCCTCGGAGCGATCAATTCGCGCGCTCAGGATTGCCGCGAAACGGGAACGATCGCAGGTAAGGGGCAAACAAATATCGATCCTAGAGTGAAAACGAGATATAAAATGAAGATCCTTGTGCCCGTGAAGCGGGTTGTGGATGCCAACGTCAAGGTCCGGGTGAAAGCCGACGGATTGGGCGTCGAGCTTGCCAACGTCAAGATGGCGATGAACCCGTTCGACGAGATTGCGGTCGAGGAAGCGATCCGCATCAAGGAAGCCGGCAAGGCGGAAGAGATCATCGTCGTCTCTGTCGGCCCGCAGCAGGCGCAGGAAACGCTGCGCACCGCGCTCGCCATGGGCGCCGACCGGGCCATTCTGGTCAAGACCGACGAGCAGACCGAGCCGCTCGGCGTCGCCAAGGTGCTGAAGGGCGTGGTCGAGGCCGAGAAGCCCGGCCTCGTCATCCTCGGCAAGCAGGCGATCGACGACGATTCGAACCAGACCGGCCAGATGCTGGCCGCCCTTCTGGGCTGGGCCCAGGGCACCTTCGCCTCGAAGGTCGAGCTCGCCGGCGACACGGCCAAGGTGACGCGCGAGGTCGACGGCGGCCTGCAGACGGTCGAGCTGAAGATGCCGGTGATCGTCACTGCCGACCTTCGCCTCAACCAGCCGCGTTACGCCTCGCTGCCCAACATCATGAAGGCCAAGAAGAAGCCGCTCGACGAGAAGAGCCCGGCCGACTACGGCGCCGACGTCAAGCCGCGCCTCAAGGTGGTCAAGACCGAGGAACCCGGCGGCCGCAAGGCTGGCGTCAAGGTCAAGTCGGTGGCCGAGCTGGTCGAGAAGCTGAAGAACGAAGCCGGCGTGCTCTGAGCGGTCAGGAAAGGATAAAGAAAATGGCAATTCTCCTCATCGCCGAACACGATAACGCAACCCTTTCCGATCAGACGGCCAAGGCGCTGTCGGCGGCCCTCCAGATCAGCTCGGATGTCGACGTGCTGGTGGCCGGCAAGGGCGCCAAGGGCGCTGCCGACGCCGCCGCCAAGCTGAAGGGCGTGCGCAAGGTGCTGCTCGTCGAAGCCGACGAGCTTGCCGAGCGCCTCGCCGAGCCGACGGCAGCTCTCGTGGTGTCGCTTGCGGGCGGCTACGATACGATCGTCGCGCCGGCGACCTCCGCCGGCAAGAACATCGCGCCACGCGTGGCCGCACTCCTCGACGTCGCCCAGGTGTCGGAAATCATCGAAGTGGTCTCGCCTGATACTTTCAAGCGGCCGATCTATGCCGGCAACGCCATCCAGACCGTGCAGGCGACCGACGCCAAGAAGGTGATCACGGTGCGCACCGCCTCCTTCCAGGCTGCGCCCGAGGGCGGCTCGGCTTCGGTCGAGACAGTCAACGCTGCCGCCAATCCCGGCCTTTCCACCTTTGTCGAGAACAAGCTTTCCGAGACCGACCGTCCGGAGCTGACTTCGGCCAAGATTATCATCTCGGGCGGCCGCGCGCTGGGCTCGGCGGAGAAGTTCCAGGAAGTTATCCTGCCCGTCGCCGACAAGCTTGGCGCCGCTGTCGGCGCCTCGCGCGCCGCGGTCGACGCCGGCTACGCCCCCAACGACTGGCAGGTCGGCCAGACCGGCAAGGTGGTCGCCCCCGACCTCTACATCGCCGTCGGCATTTCCGGCGCCATCCAGCACCTAGCCGGCATGAAGGACTCCAAGGTCATCGTCGCCATCAACAAGGACGAGGAGGCGCCGATCTTCCAGGTTGCCGACTACGGCCTGGTCGGCGATCTCTTCGTCATCCTGCCGGAGCTGCAAAAGGCGCTTTGACGCCCCAAATCTAAATCGCCGGCACCAACGGAAAACAATCCATGAATCAATATGTTCTGACGGTCTCATGCCCGGCCGCACGGGAATCGGTACTGCGATATCGAGCCTCCTCTCAGCTCAAGGCTGCAACATTGTCGACAGTTCGCAGTTCGATGACCTCGATACGGGTAAGTTCTTTATGCGCGTCTATTTTATCAGCGAGGAGGGAGCTGAACGGGAGGCAATCGAAGAGGGTTTGCAACCGTTTGCGGACGAGTTCCGCATGTAGTGGAATATGCACGACGGCACGCATCGCATGAAGGTTCTGTTGATGGTTTCGAACCTCGGGCACTGTCTGAATGATCTCCTCTACCGTTGGAAGATCGGTGCGCTGCCGACCGACATCGTCGGCGTTGGTCTCCAGCCACCTGACTTAATCAGAAACTGGTCGTCAACCACGATATTCCTTTCCACCACATCAAAGTCACGAAGGAAAATAAGCCGCAGGCCGAGGCCCAGCTGATGTACGTCGTTGAACAGACGGGGACAGAACTCGTCGTGCTCCCCCGATACATGCAGGTAACTCCAATGGATCTGCAAGAAGATGTCCGGCCGGATCATCAACATTCATCATTAATTCCTTCCATCCTTCAAGGGCGCGTACCCGTGCAAAAGGCTTTCGAGCGCGGTGTGAAGCTGATCTGCGTGACGGCGCACTACGTTACAGCTGATCTCGACGAGGGTCCGATCATCGAGCAAGACGTTGCCCGTATCACACATGCGCAGAGCACCGAAAACTACGTCTCCATCGGCCGTGATGCGGAAAGCCATGTATTGGACCGCGCAATCCACGCGCATACCCACTATCCCACCTTCATCAACTGGAACCGAACCGTGGTCTTCCCGGCAAGCCCCGGTTCTCACCGTTCCGAAAGGATGGGCTGAGATGGCGTCCGGGTCGACGCAAGCGAGTTCCGGTTTGCCCTTTCAATAGCCACCATAGACGCCGCGTACCGATTGACAGCGGGACCAGCCTCACGCGTGCTCTGTCCCGAGTCGGGAATTATCGACCAAGGATACGCCTTTCTAACATCGTTCGTGGATCCTCGCCTGATCGAATCCGGATAGCTTCGGCAGTTCGTCCGCCGTTTCAACCGCACTCAGCTCAGCGTGCTATTTGAGGCTGGGAGCGCGGCGGCCGCCCCTGACGGCCGCGCAATCCACCACATCGCTCGATAGCTACGCTGAACGCGCCGCTTGCCGCGCCGGCATGCCTTTGGTCCGCAGCCTTCAAGCCCCAACCCCCACAACTCTCCCCTGCGTCCACCCCCATTGAGGTGGATATTGGATCAGGACGAAACGCGGCTATCGCAGCTGCCCGTTTTTTAGTTGAACAACGAGGGCATAACGCCCGTCGTGCGAATTCTGCGCGAGCGGCTTCAGAACGCTGATTTCCTGCGGATGGGGGCGGATATTTCGCTCAAGCCGGGCTGTGGGACGAGCTAAGTTAAAAGAACCGGCACCGGCCGTCCTCTCGCGTTTGAAACCGGCCACTAAGCCTTACAGGCTGCCCAACTTGAAGGAGTCCGCCTTATGAACCAGATCGCCAAAGATGTGAGCCTCGCACTTTTCGACCGCTTGGAGTCTGAGGTGCGTAGCTACGTCCGCTCGTTTCCGGTCCTATTCGACCGGGGAGTTGGTACGACGCTCACAGCGGCGGACGGTCAGGAATATCTGGACTTTTTCGGTGGCGCGGGTGCGCTCAATTACGGCCATAACAACCCAGCATTCAAGCAGGCGCTGTTAGACTATATCGAGCGCGATGGGATCGTGCACAGCCTTGACCTGGCTACAACAGCCAAGAAGGGATTTATTGAAGCTTTCGAGCGCTATATTCTGAAGCCCCGTAGTCTGACGTACAAACTGCAGTTCACGGGTCCTACGGGTGCCAATGCCGTAGAAGCGGCGCTGAAGCTGGCTCGCCAGGTAACCGGTCGGTCAAATATTGTCTCCTTTACTGGGTCCTATCATGGGGTCAGCGCGGGATCGTTGGCGGCGACCGCGAATAACTACATGAGGGCAGCGGCAGGCTTCCCGCTCGCTCATGTGACATCGTTGCCATTCGAAGGTTACATAGGGGACTCGTTTGACACGATAGCCTACCTCGAGAAGCTTCTCGTGGATCCGTCAAGCGGGTTTGATTCCCCTGCCGCGGTGATCCTCGAGGCAGTTCAAGGCGAAGGGGGAATTAACGCCGCCAGCGTTGAATGGTTGCAGCGGTTGCGTGAGCTAACTTCGCGGCACGGGATTTTACTGATCCTGGATGACATCCAGGCTGGTGTCGGACGCACGGGGAAATTCTTCAGTTTTGAACCATCTGGCATCGTGCCAGACATCGTTACCCTGTCCAAGTCGTTGTCGGCATACGGCACGCCGATGGCTCTTGTTCTAATCAAGCCCGACCTGGATGTTTGGAAGCCGGCAGCGCATACTGGGACCTTTCGGGGCAACAATTTGGCCTTCATTACTGCTCGCGCGGCGCTTGAAACTTACTGGTCTGATTCAAAGTTCGAGGATGAGATTGCGCGGAAATCTGAGATCCTGGCTGCGGAGCTTGCATCTATTGCCGCCGATCACCAAGCTCTCGGGCTAAGCGTGAGGGGCCGCGGCCTGATGTATGGGCTCGTTTCACCAAAGAATCATTCGTTGCCTGCGCGTGTTTCGAAGGAGGCCTTCGCTCGCCGTCTGCTCTTAGAAACCGCTGGCTCATACGGTGAAGTGCTAAAGTTCATGCCGGCCCTCACTATAGCCGAGGCTGATCTGCGTCGGGGCTTGTCAATCATCCGTGACTGCGTACGAGCGGTGCAGGACGGCGCGGCGGCAAGTCGCTGACAGGAGAGGCGTACGACAAAAGCAGCACCGATCGGTTTGCATTTGTCTTCGCAGGGAAGTTCCGTGCCTATGCAATCCGAACGGGTTTCCGCTACAGCTCGAGAACCCACGGATTTGCCGCATGTCAGTACTTCTGCGTGATGATTAGTTTGGAGGATTTGATGGCTGGGGCAGAAGTTAACAGAAATTACATAGACGGAGAGTGGAGAGATTCTTCGTCCGGCGGACGGATCGAGGTTGACGACCCCTCAACTGGGGAGACCATTGCGGTCGTTGCAGAGGCAGGACCGGAAGACGTTCATCTCGCCGTTGCCGCCGCCAACCGAGTTTTTCGTGACCGCGTTCTGATAGACATGCATCCCTACGACCGGGGACAGATGCTCTTTCGTGTGGCAGACGCGATCGAGGCGCGTAGCGAGGAGATCGCGACCATTAACTGCATTGAAACGGGCAAGGCGTTGGATCTTGCCCGGGGGGAGGTCCGCACCGCTGTACGCTACCTGCGCTACTATGCTGGTTTGGCCGATAAGCTTGAAGGCCGATCGATCCCTCGCGGGGCCGAGTTCGTCGATTACACCGTCAGGAGCCCCTTCGGTGTTTCGGCCCAGATCGTGCCCTGGAACGGTCCTCTTGAACTAACGGCTCGTTCGCTTGCTTGCGCCATCGCTACCGGCAACTCAGTCGTAGTTAAGTCTCCCGAATTAGCTCCCCTGTCTGGGGTGGAGTTTGCGCGCGCCTGCGAAACCGCAGGGTTGCCTGCAGGGGCCGTCAACGTAATCACCGGTTACGGGCAGACCGCCGGCCGAGCGCTGATCGAACATCCCGATGTTCGTCACATCGTGTTCACGGGATCCACAGCAACCGGACGATCGGTGCTCAAGGCCGCGTCGGAACGCATCGTCCCCTGTATCATGGAACTGGGCGGCAAGTCAGCGGCAGTCGTGTATTCCGACGCAGATCTAGATGCTGTCGTAGACGCGGTGCGTGTCGGAACCTATCTGAATGCAGGTCAGAATTGCAACAACTTAACAAGACTGCTCGTCCAACGATCGATCGCAGACGAATTATTGGAGAAAGTGAAAGTTTGCGTCGAAGGACTAACCGTTGGCCCAGGGCGAGAAAATTGCGACATCACTCCCATGATCTCGCAGAAGCAGCGCAAGGGGGTCACGGAGGCCTTTGAGATTGCCGCTTTGGAGGGGGCACGGGTGGTAACCGGTGGGGCCTCACTTTCGGATCGGAGCGGCTATTTCATGGCCGCTACGGTTTTTGCAGATGTCACGCGAGACAGTAATCTCTTCCAGAAAGAAGTATTCGGTCCCGTTCTTGCGGTAACCGCTTTCGATGACCCAGCTACGGGGATCGAATTAGCCAACGACACCGATCAAGGGTTGGCAGCTGGAGTGTTCACGCGGGATATCGACCGTGCTCTTTGGTGCGCCGATCGCCTTTGGGCTGGCCAGGTGTACGTGAATGGATGGTACGTCGGCGGAGTAGAAACACCATTCGGCGGCGTGAAGCAGTCTGGCTACGGCCGGGAAAAGGGACAGGAAGCACTTGACGGATACGTCCAGACAAGAAATATCGGCATCCGGATCTCGCAGCCATCATCCGCTGAAGGCAGAAGGCACTAAGGTCGCACCGTCACGTGCGATGAGGTATTTTCTTGCTTTCCGGTGCTTTGCTCGTGGGGTGCCTGCCGCGAAAATGCGTCGTGCGCACGCGCAAGGTAGGAGGAGGTCATTGCTTTTCGACTATATAATTGTGGGTGCCGGTTCGTCGGGATGCGTCATGGCGAACCGGCTATCGGCCAATGGCAGTCACGTCATGCTCATAGAGGCTGGTCCTGATTTTCCTCCGCACGCTACCCCTGATGATATCCTTGATGGGAACCCCACGCGTGCTTACTACAATCAACGGTACCAGTGGCCATCGCTTACCGCAGCCGTTGCGCGAGATAGGAACCGACGAGTCCACTATGAGCAAGCACGTGTCATCGGAGGAGGCTCCAGTATCAACGCCCAAGTCGCAAACCGGGGCGGCGCTGCCGATTATGATGAGTGGGCATCTACCGGCGCAACGGGTTGGGATTGGGAAGGTGTCCTCCCATATTTCCGCCGGCTTGAATGCGATATGGATTTTCGCGATCGCTTCCACGGCGATAGTGGGCCGCTGCCGATAAGCCGCGCGGACAGAGCTGAGTGGTCGGGGTTCGTCAACGCGGTGTCGACGGCTTTCGAAGATGAAAACATACCTTTCTGGCCAGACTTCAACGGTGAGTTCCGCGACGGCCACTCAGTTGTTCCACTCACAAACCTTAACCGTCGTCGCGTGTCGGCTGCGATGGCCTATTTGCCAGAGAGTGTGCGAGCTCGACCCAACCTAAAAATATTGTCTGATACAACCGTCCTAAAGTTAACCTGCTCGGGTCGCCAGGTGACGGGCGTTGATATCGATAGCAAAACTGGACCAAAGCCATATAGCGCTAAAACGGTGATCCTATGCGCAGGGGCAATACATTCGCCAGCGATATTGCTGCGATCTGGGATTGGGTCGGGTAAAGCCTTATCTGAACTCGGTATTCAAGTTGTCGCAGACCTTGAAGGGGTTGGAAAAAATCTGCAGGAGCACGCCGGGGTCGCCATATCGGCATACTTGAAGCCGAAGGATAGGATGCTGCCGACCGCGACAGGATATATCCAGATGCATGCTCGATATTCTTCCGGTCACGACGGTTGCCCTCCCACCGACATGGCCGTCTCGATTCTGGCAAAGTCTGCTTGGCATCCCGTTGGCAAGCGTCTAGGGACGCTCAATTTCTGGGTCAATCGCGTCTACTCGACAGGAACTGTCTCCCTCGTAAGTCCCTCTCATCTCGCTGAGCCGGAAGTGAATTTTGACATGTTGAGCGACGAACGCGACGCTGAGCGGTTGAAGAGCGCGTTTCGATTCATTGCGAGACTGATCAATCATAAGGCTCTGGTGAGCACTGCGCTCGACCCTTTTCCGTCTACGTGGACGGGACGAGCAAAGCGCATAAGTAAGTACAACCGTTTGAATTACGGTATCACATCCTTTCTCGCGGCGCTCATGGACAGTTCCGCGTCACTCCGTCGAGGCCTTATCAGATTTGCAATCACCGATGGCCGCAGCATCTCAGACCTTCTAGACAATGACCAACTCCTTGATCGCTTTGTACGACAAAACGTTTTCGGGAACTTTCATCCAACGTCAACCTGCAGAATGGGATCTCCTCAGGATCCGGCCAGCGTTACCGATCCGTCAGGCCGCGTTCATGGAATGTCGGGCTTGAGAGTAGCCGATGCGTCGGTGATGCCATTCTGTCCACGAGCAAATACGAATATCCCTACCATTATGGTGGCCGAGAAGATGTCTGATGCCCTGCTGTATGACCGACAGCAGCAATAGAGGGGATCGGTTGTCAGGCAAAGATCGCCGGATTGCGTTGCTAGTTTCGCGCGAAATATGATGACAAACCCGCGGTGATCGACGGCCCGCTCGTTTAAGGAACATCTCGCATTCCGCGAATAACAATTGCCAATGAGCCCCGGCCAGAGTGGCCATCGCCACGCATCAGGATACGGGTGGTCGGCCAACGGGATGCGGCGCAGATAGCCGCGGATC
Organism: Mesorhizobium sp. WSM3862; assembly: GCF_002294985.1. Taxonomy (GTDB): domain Bacteria; phylum Pseudomonadota; class Alphaproteobacteria; order Rhizobiales; family Rhizobiaceae; genus Mesorhizobium. The sequence continues at coordinate 160,362 of NZ_NSGE01000010.1, forward strand.
TCCTCGCCCGTCTTGCCGGGGCGCAGGATCATGGCGACCGGGCGCCGGTGGCGGTGTCTTAGACATGGATCGGAAGGAAGCAACGCTCGAAAGGCATTGAAGAGCGACAGCTGCTGATGGCCGTGAACGACATCGAGCGTATCGTCGACGTCGAGCGTGACGCTTTTCGGCGGCGCGGCGTAGCTCGACAGCCACAGATCGACCAGCACGCGGCCGAGCCGGACGACGGTCCTGATGTCGGTCAGGTTTTCTGGCCGCGAACATGTTCGCTACGAGAACAGGTCGAGCCCGCTGTCGGGCAATCGACCGCAGGCGAGCGAAGGCTGGATCGGTGCACGGCCGATCGAGATCGTTGGCATCCTCATAACCGCAGGCGATGGCGAAGATACGGACGCGCAGAATGTCGGACATGGCGTGCGTTACGCGCGCTCGATCCAGTGGATCGTGGATCGCAAGCCGGTCGACCAGTCGCATCGGCCGCCAGAAGCATGACGCCGCCATCCGATGTGATGCGGCCGCCGTTAAACGCAGCCGTGATCTCCTTTCGTCCCACGGCTGGAAAAGACAGCGGCAGTAACGTATCCTCGGTCATGGCGGTGTGGTTCGCGAGATGCGGTTGAAAGGTTGGCTTAAGCAACCGAATCCTAAGCACCACCAGCCTCAAAGGCCCATCGTCGTGCATAGGCGGGCTAGGTAGGTCTTCGAGCTGGGCAATGACTGGCCGAACGCACAAACGGCGGCCCGCGGTCGCCCTCGGTTTCTGATCGGCCGGATCTGACGGCGCAGTCCCCTGAAAACGTTCGCCTCGCGCCTTTAGCCTGGCATCAGGGCGTTGCTGGCACGACGCGTGCACTGCCTCTATTTCGAACGACAGTCGGGCCTCCGATACACCACAGCCATTAACTTCCTGTGAGAGAGAACGTGGAGCTTAATTTTCCAACAGATGTGGCACAGTTGGCATGGCAGCGCGGGAATCGCCGGATTCCTGCGCCTGCAAACCAAATTTGCCCGAAATGCTGCGCCTTAACTGGTATTGTAATCGTCCTAGAAAGAGGAAACCACACATCAAATCGTATAAGAATGTTAGGGTGTCACCCTGTCTTTGGCGAAACAGCCCGAAGCACAAGGAGGAATCTATGATCAAGCATCAACACCAAATAGGCCGAACCGATCCCTTGAGACGTTCAGTTCTGAGGGGAATGGCCGCACTCGGCATCACGGCAGCGGCGATGGGCTCGCTGGCGGGCTCCGCCTCTGCAGGTGAGTTACTGGAAAGAATCAAAAGTGGCGGCCCGGTCCGGATCGGTTTCTCGAGTGATCGCGTGTGGGGGTTCAGAGGCGGCAATAACGAAATGCTTGGAATCGGCAATGTCTTGGTTCTGGAGCTTTTCAAGAAGTTGGGTGCCACGAAATTCGCGCCCGTTGATATGGAATGGGGGTCCCTTATCCCTGCTATGCAGGCCGGGCGCATTGACGTCATAACCGGCGGAATGTTTATCTTGCCGCAACGTTGTCGCAATGTCCTTTTCACTAATCCCTACGGAACTGTTTATGGCACGATTGTGGTCCCGAAAGGGAACCCGAAGGGACTGCATTCCTTGCCCGATATCCGTGACAAGGGGCTGACGTTCGTGACCGGTGCCGGGTATGCCGACGTGAAAAGAGCGCAAGAGACAGGCATCCCGGACGATAAAATCATGCAGGTTGCCGGCTATGTAGAAATAGCTCAGGCAGTCAAGTCCGGTCGCGCCGATGCCGGGGGTGGCGAATATCTGGGAATAAAAGGCGCGATCCGCAACGACGACTCATTGGAACTGGCCGCCCCCTTCATACCAAATTATAAGCCCGGCTATCCTGCGTTCGCATTCCCTCAAGGCGAGCAGGACACAGTCGATGCCATCAATGAGCTGATGATGGACTATATCGGCTCTGACGAGATGATGTCATTGGTCAGCGAGTACGGATACGATAAGTCGCTTTTGCCGGATGGGAGCAAAACCGCCGATCTCTGCAAATCGTGAGGCTTAGTATCACCGTTCTTCCCCGCTCCTAATGCGTGTCCCTTGCCCTCGGCCGGGGAACGTCAAATAGGATAGAAACATGAACGAATTCCCTTTAACCTTCAGCGTGTTGGCGCTCGCTCACGGTCTTCTGATTACCATTATTGTCACCATTGGGGCTTCTCTGGTGGCAGTAGCGCTGGGGCTTATCGCAGGTCTAATTCGGGTCTCCTCCCTTTGGCCCCTGCGATGGTTAGCCGTTGCCTATATCGAATTCTTTCGCGGGACTTCGCTGCTTGTGCAGGTCTACTTGTTGTTCTTTGTTCTGCCATTCTTTGGCGTAGCCCTGTCCCCGTGGGCAGTTGCCATCTTTGGCATTGGGATGAATTATTCCGCCTATCTAGCCGAGGTGGTGCGCGCTGCAATCCAGGCTGTCGACCGCGGCCAGTACGAAGCTAGTATCGCCCTCAACTTCCCGCGGCTCACCATGATGCGCCGCATCGTGGCGCCGCAGGCGATCCGAAGTATGCTGCCGCCGTCGGGCAACCTGCTTATCGAGCTGCTTAAGTCGACCTCGCTTGTATTTTTCATCACTATCACCGAGTTCACCACCGCATCGAAGCTGGCAGCAGACGCCACCGGCAACTATCTGCTGTTCTTCGCGGTGGCGCTGTTTGGCTACTACTTCCTCGCCCGTGCCTTGATCACTCCCCTGGTGCGAGGGCTGGAGCGCCGGCTCTCAAGTGGCTTCGTGCGGGAGGCGCTGGCATGAGTATTTGGGATTGGTCTTACGTCTGGGAAGCGTGGCCGTACCTTTATCGCGGCGCGATCGTTACGATTCAGGCCACCGTGCTCAGCTTCGTGATCGCAGTGGTGCTAGGCCTGATCGTGGCGCTGATCCGTCAGTCGCCGAACCGCTATGTTTCCACGACCATGACGGAGCTCGTGGAGTTCATCCGCTCCACGCCTCTGCTGCTGCAGGTGTTCTTCGTCTATTTCGTCGGACCGCAATTCGGGATCCTCATCCCCGCCTGGACTGCCGGCATCGGAATGCTCGGCATCCACTACGCTGCTTATTGCTCAGAGGTGTTTCGCGCCGGCATCCTGGCGGTTGAAGAAGGCCAGTGGGAGGCCTGCACGGCACTTAATCTGTCGCGAATGCGAACTTGGCGCACCATCATTCTGCCGCAGGCGATCCCTCCCATCGTGCCTGCTTTGGGCAACTACTTTGTCGGAATGTTCAAGGAAACGCCCATCCTGGCGGCCATCGCGATCCTGGAGATGTTGCAGCAGGCGAAGATTTTCGGCGCCAATAACTACCGCTACACCGAGGCCATCGTCATGGTCGGCTTCTTCTTTCTCGTATTCAGCCTGGTCGCTTCCGCAATCGTGCAGTCGGTGAGCATCTGGCTCAATCGCCGTTATCGGCTGCAATAGGAGGTGCGTCATGAACGAACCCATGCTCCGCTTCGAGAACGCCGCAAAAGGTGATGAGGGGCTGACCGTGCTGGACAAACCTGACACAGCGTGCAACGACAAAGTCATGAACGAACCCATGGTCCGCTTCGAAAACGTTACAAAACGCTATGGCTCGCTAACCGTTCTCGACGAGCTTAATCTCGACATCGCGCGTAACGAGAAGGTTTGCATTATCGGGCCTTCCGGCTCTGGCAAGACCACGGTCTTGCGTATGCTCATGACGTTGGAACAAATCCAGGGAGGAGTGATTTGGGTCGATGGAGAGCCGCTCACGCATATGCAGGAGAATGGCCAGATGGTCCCGGCGAATGACCGGCATCTCAGGCGTGTCCGCAGCAAGATCGGCATGGTCTTTCAGCACTTCAATCTCTTTCCCCATATGACGGCGTTGCAAAACTGCATGGAGGCTCCGGTTTCCGTGCTCGGGCTGCCGAAGAAGGAGGCGGAGGCGCGGGCCTCCGAACTGCTTGATATGGTGGGGCTCGGCGACAAACGAAATCACTTTCCGATCCAGCTTTCCGGCGGGCAGAAGCAGCGCGTGGCGATCGCTCGTGCGCTTGCCATGCGCCCCAAGGTGATGCTGTTCGACGAGGTGACTTCGGCACTCGACCCAGAGCTGATCGGGGAGGTACTCAATGTCATCCGCAAGCTTGGTGCCGAGCATGACCTCACCATGCTGATGGTCACGCACCAGATGGGCTTTGCCAAGGAGTTTTCAGACCGCGTCTGTTTCTTCTACGGAGGTAAGATCGTCGAGCAGGGCCCGCCCGACCAGCTCTTGGGTAACCCGCAGAACGAGCGGACGCGTCAGTTCCTCAGCGCCGTGCTGGAGGCGAGATAGGGAGCGCCGCCTACTCTTAGTGCTGGTGGTCAGTAAAGCCGACATTGGTGAAAGTATTATACTATCAGTATGAGGCCTGCCATGTCATCCGTCCTCTGACGCTCCGTTGTTTCACACATCTCGCACTCTTTCGCGGAAGTCGGTGTAGACCCTGCTCGGGAGCAGCTAAAGTGCCCGATTCGACTGACCTACGTCCCTGGGAGTGGCCTGAAAGCCATTGGCGCGGGCGCGTCAACAAAGTCCGAGCATCCGAACACCATCATGGGACTATTCAGACGCCACTCTCCAGATCATACGTGAGATGGGATTGACCTACGACACATCCTTAATGGCCGATGATAGCTGCTATGAGCTACTGGAAAACGAGGAACCAACAGGAACCATTGAGATACCTGTAGAATGGATTCGCGACGATGCGACGTATCTGTGGATGAGTCCGGACGGGTCGTTGCGTCCAAATCTATCGCTTGACGACGTGCTGTCTGTGTTCATCCGGGAGTTTGAAGGGGCATATCAGGACGCCGAGTTATTCCAGCTAACTCTGCATCCACACGTGGTGGGATATCGCTCGAGGATCTGGATCGTGGAAGAACTCATTCGATGCGCTAAAGCAAAGGGCGACGTTTGGTTCGCCACACATCAGCAGGTCGCGGAGCGTGCGGCCTCGTGCCTGTGAACGCAAGCCACCACCGAATAGCCAGGTGCAGCACGTAAAAGAACAAGATCACGGAATCCAGAACGCCATTGCTCAGCAACGGAAAGCCTGAAGGATGCTTCTCTCAAAACGATGACGCCCGGCCAAGCGATGTGCGCTGGCCTACGCCTCAATTCAGGTTCCGATGGCAGCCCGAAAAGACCGGTCCTTATCCTCGGATGTGTGGCATCCGATGTGCGCGCCATGCGCTTTGAGCGATCTAATCTAACGACACGGCCATAAGCGGCAACGCCAACAGTAAAATTGTCCGCTTGCCGCCTTCTCGATCGTCGCGCAAAAGGTAGCCGGCCACGTTTAGCAGCGGGGTGCATACCTTCGGCGGCGATCTGGTCAATTATGCAGAATAACATCGCCTGCCGTCCCAAGTAGCACGATCTAGACGCGGATTGTCCCCTAAGCTGTCGCACGAAAGAATTGCGATCACCGGTGCGGCAGCAGCCTCCGGCGCGCAATCTGCCTGGACGATGGACATAACTTGGCGCGACACGCCTCAATGGAAACAAGGACGCATATGATCACCAGCTCGCCCATTCGCCCTCGTGAACTGTCCATTCGCCATCATGATGTCGTCATCATCGGTGGAGGAATTGCCGGGTCCAGTCTCGCCTTTCACTTGGCGAAAAACGGCAAGACAGATGTTGCGGTGCTGGAGCGCCACACCCTAACGTCCGGCACAACGTGGCACGCCGCAGGTCTGATTACGCAGACGCGCAGCACGCATACGATGACCGAGATGGCGAAATACACTGCGGAGCTTTACTCCTCGCTCGAAGCGGAGACGGGGCAGGCGACGGGCTTCAAGCGGAACGGTACGCTTGGCGTGGCCAGAACCAAAGAGCGCCTTTGCGAAACTGTGCGCACTGCATCAATTGCCAAGAGTTGCGGACTTGAGGCCCATATGATTTCGCCAAGCGAGGCGAAGAGGCTCTATCCAGCACTCAACCAGTCCCTCATTGAAGGTGCAGTGTTCCTCCCCGGCGACGGCCAAACCAACCCGGTCGACACATGCGTTGCGTTGGCGATGGGGGCCAAGCAAAAGGGCGTGAAGATCTTCGAGAATTCCGAAGTCCATGACCTCTGGCGAACTCCGGATGGCTATTATCAGGTTCGAACCGGCGAAGGTGTCATAGAAGCTGAAATCCTCGTGCTTGCCTGCGGGCTTTGGACTCGCGATCTTGCGTTCAAGTTGAGTGCGCGCGTTCCCTTGTATGCGGCAGAGCATTTCTATGTTTTCACCGAACCCATGGATTTTGTGACCCCGACCTTGCCTGTGCTGCGCGATACCGATGGCTATGTATATCTGAAGGAAGACGCGGGGAAGTTGCTTGTTGGCGCGCTCGAGCCTTGGGGGAAACCGCTTCCAATGGAAAAGCTCCCGAAAGACACTCCTTTCATAGAGCTTCCGGAAGACTGGAACCAGTTCGAGTTGCCAATGACCAAGGCCATCGAGATCGTTCCTGAACTGGCAAATACCGGTATCGCCAAGTTCTTCAACGGCCCCGAGAGTTTCACGCCCGACCTTCTGTTTATGATTGGGGAAGTCCCAGGGATGAAAAACCTGTTCATCTCAGCGGGTTACAATTCTGGGGGCATTGAGGCTGCCGCCGGAGCAGGGCGAGCACTGGCAGAATGGATCATCGCTGGCCAGCCCCAGATGGATGTCACTTCCGTGGATGTCGCCCGGTTTCATCCCTTCCAGATCAATAAGCGTTATTTGCACGATCGCACAGCCGAAGTGATGGGCCTGCATTACAAGATACACTGGCCGGCTTACCAGGCTGAGACGTCCCGAGGGGTTCGCAAAAGCCCGCTTCACGACCGTTGGGCGAGGCTTGGCGCCAGCTTTGGCGAAGGCATGGGCTGGGAGCGTCCCATTTGGTTCGCGGGAGAAGGAGAGCCGACGAAGAACGTCTATTCCTACGACGAGCCGAACTGGTTCAAATATACTAGTCAGGAGTGCAAGGCCGCCCGTAACGGAGCCATCCTGGTAGACCAAAGCTCATTCGGCAAGCATTTGGTGCAGGGTCGCGATGCATGCCGCTTCCTGCAGTGGCTTTGCGCCGGCAATGTGGATGTACCGGTCGGGAAGCTGGTCTATACCCACATGCTCAATGAAAAAGGCGGTATCGAAACAGACATCACAGTAAACCGCTTGTCAAAAACAGAGTTCCTCATCATTTCATCGTCCACTGTCCACCCGCGGGATAAAGCCTGGATTGCGCGGCACATCACAGACGAATGGAATGTCACACTAACAGACGTCACCTCGGCCTATGCGGTTTTGTCATTGCAGGGCCCGAAATCTCGCGACGTCTTGTCCCAAGTTACCGACGCAGATCTTGGAAATGCTGCATTCCCATTTGCTACCAGTCAGGAAATCGATATCGGATATGCGCGCGTTATAGCCAATAGGCTGACGTTCATCGGAGAGCTGGGCTGGGAACTGCATATCCCAACCGAGATGGCCCAGCACGTCTTTGATGTCATTTGGGAGGCGGGGCAGGCTTACGGACTGAAGCCTGCTGGGTACCATGCGCTCGAATATCTGCGATGCGAGCGCGCTTATCGAGAATACCAGCTCGATCTTACGCCACTCGATACGCTGCTTGAGGCGGGTCTAGGATTTACGATTGACTGGAATAAGGACGGAGGTTTTATCGGGAGAGAGGCGTTACTTTCCCAGAAAAATTCAGGTCCGCTCGAAAAGCGATTGGTGTCGTTCAAGCTTCGCGATCCAAATCCTGTTCTTTTCCACGAAGAACCCATTCGGCGTAACGGCGAGATTGTCGGGTATATTTCCTCAGGAGCAAAGAGCTTCACTCTGGGCCCGTCAGTGGGACTGGGATATGTGAACCACTCCGCAGGGGTCACGAAGGAGCTGATTGAAAGCAGTCGGTGGGAAATCGAAATTGCTGGCAAACTCTACGAAGCGGACGCGTCGCTTCGGGCGTTTTTCGATCCAAACGGGGAGAGGCTTGGGCGATAGGTTAGTGCCCTGTGCTGATCGGGCGAGAACGGTTGCGTCCGGCGGAAACAGGATATTGATCTCATGCGCGGATGCCGTGAGCCCAGGTAGGCCGGCGACCTTGCTGCACGCGAAGTGCTGGGTGACTTTGCGGCCGCACGGTTGCGGGACTTGGCGCGGACAGCGGGGGTTCGAGTGTAGGCGGTCGCGACGGCTACGACCCAAGCACATCGAGCGCTGCGCTCGATGTGCTCTTGGCGCGACGACCGTCAGTGGAGCAGTCCGATTTAGCCAGTTTGGAAGCGCAAGCCGCGTTGCTCAGTGTCGCAGCGGTTATCCAGAACTGAGCCGCTATAAGCCCATTTCCTGCGCTGAAGGCGTCAATACGTCGAAACAGTCGTTCTATCGCTGCTACACTGTATTCAGGGGCCATCTGGCCTGCCCGGTTCGAATTCCTGAGGAGCTTGCAATGAGTTTGACCCGACCCATGACTCGTTTGCCAGAACCGCCCGTCATTCTGCGGCGGAGGGTCCCGCCTCAAACTGAGGAATTCCTGCCCGGCGTTCATCCTTCACTAACGTCGGGATACCGCTATGTCGCGTTCCCGGCGACCGGTCGAGAAGCCGTACCGTACTTCGCGGGCTATATGGCGGCTGTCAGCGTTGCCCCTGGAGAGGAACTCGCGGTGCACGTGGCAACGCGGTCTTTGGAACGCTGTTATGTCGACATCTATCGCGTGACGGGGTGCGAGGATGCGCATCTTCATCCGAGGCTTTCCCTCGTTCATCGCTTTGGCCCCGTCGAACCACACCGTCTGCCGCAGTCGGCGGGGGGGCGCCTCCTAGGCCCTGGTGACGCCGACTCCGAAGGATGCCGCTGGCCGAAGGTGAAGCTCCTCGACAGCGTTCCTGATGAGTGGCCTAGCGGCGTGTACGTGGCTCAGTTCTGCGCGGACGAAACGCCACGGGAGCACGCCGCCGATCGGGCAGGCGAAGATGCGCTGTTCATCGTCCGGCGCGGCAGCGGCCGCGCAGGGGCGCAGATACTCTGTCAAGTTAACGTTGCAACCTGGCTCGCCTACCACATCTGGCACAACCGAAGCTTGTACCATGGGCGGTCGGATGATGGCCAGTACTGGGAAGAACTGAGGAATTCAAAGGCATCGGTTCATCGGCCAGGTCTCGGCCTATGTTACCCGAACGGAAACATTCTGGGTCCGTACCCCCCGAAATCAGGGCACACGTCTGCCTTCATCGACTGGTTGGGACGCGAAGGAATTTCCGTCGACTTTTGCTCGGGCCTGGACATATCTAACGGGCATGCAAACCTTTCTGATTACTCTGCTCTCGTCACGATTGGCCATGACGAGTACTGGACAGGAAAACAGCTTGACGCCGTCCGCGCCTTCCGGGATTCCGGTGGCGCCACCATTTTTCTTGGTGGCAATCTTGCCTGCTATCTTGTCCGGGAGACTTCGGACGGTACTGCAATCGAGTGCTATAAGGCCTCGGGCGATCACGCTGACAGCGAGCATGGCGACGGCGGGGAATCGCTTGATCCGCTACACGCCGCAACACCGAACCCTTTGATTACTGGGTTCACTTGGCATCTGCGGCCAGAGTCAACGACAACCACGACCGGCGTATACAATTACACGCGTCGACCTGGAGCGCCGCAGGAGGTACTGACCGGCGGAATTTTTTGGTATTGGGAGCTCTTCGGTGGGCCATCGCGCCCCAAATGCGGCTTTACCGTGTGCGATCCCGAGCATTGGGTTTTCGCAGGTGCAGAGGTCGAGGACGGAGACACCTTCGGTGCAGAAATAAAGCTCCTTGGGCATGAGGCGGATGGTCTCGAAGTCGAGTCTGATGCCCAGCGTCCAAAACTCACATTCGCCGACGGAGCACTACCAGGAACTCGCTTGCTCGCCCTCGCCGATTGTCGGCGTTGGGGTGAGTGGGACTTTAGCGGCTGGCCAGCGGCTCACAAGCAAACTTCGGGCCCGCGTGAAACGCTTGGAAGCCTGGGTGGGTTCGTCACAATGGTTGTCCACGAAGAGCCCGGCAAAGGCATACTGTTCAATGCTCCGACAGCGGACTGGGTGTTTGGACTTGTGGAGTCGATTGACTGGACCGCGACGCGCAGCCTCGAGCCTCCAGTTTTGCCGGCAGACCCCGTAGTCGAGCAGGTTACCCGAAATGTCTTGCTCCGCTGCAGCACTCGACAAGCTGGCTGATTGCCGGTCCTGGCCCTAGCATCAATAACCCGAGTCATGTGTTCGCCGACAATGTAATGCCGAGGAGCGCATCTCGAGCGCGCCCGTACTCAACGCGCTGGCCGCAAATTTCGGTATCAGCCAGGTAGCCAATTGCGCCCCACGACATCGCAGGTTGCTGCCCATGCCCTACATGTGTGATGCGCCCGGCTATGCAGGCGTGTGCAGGCCGTCTCTTCCCTGGCAGACGGTTGAGTTTGCAAATGCTTACGGGACGGTTGCGACAATTGGATTGAAAGCTGCCGTGCGATCGTTGCGCCGTTGCGCCGCCGACGCGTGCCTCCCCGAAGCCCGCCACATCTCGCCGCACCGCACCCATTCGCACTGTCGCGCAACGACGACCCCCGACATTCTTGGCTGGCAAAAGCCTAGCTGTTTGAGATGCGCGCGAATCTCGCGCGCCAGAAAACAATGTCTGAAAGGAGTTCGGCGACACGGTTTTGGGTGGGCACCGGAACTTCCGTACTCGGGTAACGCTCCGTCGCGACGCCCTCGAGGCAACATGGAACACGTATTCCCCCCGCGTCAGCACAGCGGCAGGTCCAGAGCATCCCTCGATAGTCCGGGCCTGGCGTCAGGGAACGGTGAGCGAAATCGCAAGCTGACCAGAACATCCAGTTGCGGGCAACTATGACTATTCCGGCCACCCTTCTGCACCTCGGCAAGTCCAGGCGCAGCGGGCCCGTGAACCAGATAATTGCCCTGCGCCCACTGAGCGCCTCCCCGCCCTCGTCGAGGTGGCGCTCAGCCCATTTGCAAATCCCGCTTGGGCTTTCAGCCCTTGCAGAGCTGGGCTGCCGTCGTGCCGTCCGGCAGGTTGGTTTTCGTGTAGCCGTATTTACCGACGGACTCCATCATTTCTTTGGACGCCAGATAGTCTTTCAATACCGCGTTGAAAGCGTCGACGGTCGCCTGCTGGTTGGGTAGGAAGGCGAGAGCCGGATACCCTTTGGGACTATCGGGAAGCAGATCGGTCACATCCATGCTGGCGTCCTTGGCGGCGAACTCCTTCATGGTGAAGTAGTCGCCTACACCTGCGGCCGCGCGACCAGCCTTCACGGCCTGCAGGACCTCCGCGGATCCGGCCACCTGCAAAATCTTCTCGTCGGGGATGCCGGCCTTGCGAGCATTCTGAACGTCGTCCCAGCCCGCGCCGGTGGCAACCGTTAGCCCCTTATCGCGCAGATCCTTATAAGAACGGAGGTTCTGCGGATTGCCCTTCGGCACGATTAGAGCTGCGCTGAGAACAGCCAGTGGCTCTGTGAACAGCACGTTGCGGCAGCGGTCTGGTAGGATGTACATGCCGCCGGTAATGATGTCGAGGCGACCGGCATGCATGCCAGGGATGAGCGAACCCCATTCGGTCACAACCGGCTCGACCTTGGTGGTGCCCAGCTTTTTGAGTAGATCAAGCGCCATTGCATTGACCCAGCCGAGAGGCTCGTTGTTTGGGCCCGGAATGGAAAAAGGAGGTTCGTTCGAGAAGCCCAGCCGGACGGTTTCTCCGTTTTTGATCTTGTCAAGCAGCGACTGAGCCGACGCTGACCCAGCGAATGATACAGCTGCGAGGACCGCCATAGCAAACGCAGCCACATTTAGAAATACACGTCCGCAAAGATTGCTTCTGGTTTCCAGGCATTGCCATATGTTCATGTGAAAGTTCCTTCCATTGCGCTTGGCCGCTGGTCCCGCCGGATGACGTTCGTGAAGAGGACGTCAAGCCAGTGCTCTTTACATGACCAGCGGCAGTTTCCCGTCTCTGGCAGGCTGAAAGTCACGTCGCGGCATTTGGAGAAATTTTTCTCGGGTCAAATGGTACGACAGCTTTTCCCGCCTGGCAAAATTAGCAGCGTCGCGATCAACAATTATGCGGAAATTTGCTGTTGCGCGCAGAAAATCGGCGATTTGAAGGCTGCGAGACACTCTTGAACGCCTGAGGTGGGCTACGTTGACATTGATTACTTTTAAAGGGCAGGGCCCTGAGTAGTCCCCAGAGCGTGGATGGGTCACGCCCCTGCAAGCCGGCTCAACGGACGAAATAAGCGCAGCCACCTTCGGCCGGGAGCTGCCGCGGCGTGGCAGCATATTGACCAGCCGCGTGGCAGGACCGTTCCGGGTAGCCCAGCGCCGCTTCGTAACCTTCCACCAGGCTTAGCATACGGCGCGCATTCCTTGGTGTTCGTGGGGGCGAGGAATTCGATCGCTCGCATGTAACCGGCGGGCGATGGGAAGGTACTCAGCTTTCACAGTTGGGGTTGCTGATCCCACCGTGGCGCGTCGAAACACGTACGACGCACGGTTAGGGTGGATTTCCGTGGCGACCCTAGCGAGCGCAGATCCGCCTGAACGCGGAAATTATTTTGATGCGGTGGCGTGAGGGGGGCGATACGGCGTCGAACGACGATGCGCTGCTTAAGCGAGCCCGACACCGTCGCCGGGCCCGCGACTACCATTAGGTGCTGGTCCCGAATTTCCTTAGTAACTGAGCATAATCTTCTGGTAGATTTCGACCGCCTTCGCCACTTGGTCTATTTCCACGTACTCGTTAGCAGTATGAGCTTGGTCAATACTGCCAGGCCCAAGAATAACGCAGGGAATACCCCCCAATGAGAGCTGACTAGCATCCGTCCCATATGGAACTCCGCGGTGCTGGCCCGTTCCGGCAACTTCAGCACAGGCCTTTGCCGCGACTGCGGCGATTCTTGTGGCTTCCGCACTCGGGGGAGCTGGATCCTCCAGAGCAGGTAGCAGCGAGTGTACCTTGATCTTATCGGGACCCTGCCGCAGGCCTTCCAGGATGTTTTCTACCTCCTGTAACGCGTCCGCCGGTCGCTCTCCTGGTATAAGCCGTCGGTCGATCCATACGCGGCAGGATGGCGGTACCGTCGCTAATTCCGCACCCCCTTCGATAAGCGTGATCGTGAGGGTCGGCGGGCTGACCAGGGGGTGGATGCGCTGGGCCAGAGTGTCATTAATCTTGTCGAGCGCCAAGATAACCTTGGCCATTCCTGTGATCGCGTTCACTCCGAGATGGGGCTTGGAGCTGTGTGCAGGCACACCCTCTACTTCAACCTGCCAGCGGACCGATCCTTTATGAGCAACCACAAGCTCCAAGTCAGTGGGCTCACCAACCACTGCGGCCTCGTAGGATACACCTGATTGAGCGATTTTTCGCGCTCCCTTCTTCCGGTATTCTTCGTCGACGCTTGCGCCTAGGACGATGGTGTATCGTGGCTTACGGTCCCCCAAGGTGCTAAGAGCCATGAGCATTGCCGCGAGCGGGCCCTTATCGTCGCAACTTCCTCGCCCATAAATCCGACCGTCGCGTTCCTCCGGCGAAAAAGGATCTGCCACCCAATTGTCGACAGGGACCGTGTCCATATGCGAAATGAACAAAACGCGCTTGGAAGGGTCTTGTCCAGGCACCCAGGTAAAGAAGTTCGAACGACCGTCCTGAACTTCCTGACACTCATACGGCAGGTTTCGCTCGCGGCAAAAATTCTCTAGAAACTCGGCGATTCTTTGCTCTCCGCTCCCCTTTGCTGACGCTGACGGGTTGATGCTCTCAATTTTAATGAGTTGCTTGAGCAACTCGACCGTTTGTCTTCCTGTGGACGACATAAATACTCCTATCCCTCCTTGAGAATGCAGCTTCCGGCTATGCCAGCCAGTTCTTTGCCAGAGCTACGACGCGGTCAACCTCGTCTGTGGTGTTGTATAGATGAAGTGAAAAACGCAGCATCCCCCGGCGGACCGAGACAATCACCTGATTCTCCGACAAATGCTCGTGCAGCGAATGAATGCGGTTGTCAAATTCGCGCGAACCAGCAAGCTCTGGATCTCCGAGAGCAACGATACTTCCGGTGTGATTGCCTGGTGCGCCGCCGCAAACCGGTAGCCCGAGATCCAACAAGCCCGACGCCAGCCGTCTTGCTACCGATGTGACGCTTTGTTCAATCGCCAAGGTGCCGATTTCCATCAGTTGTCCGATTGATGCGTAGACCGCTATCACGCCGGCGAAATTATAATGGCCAATTTCAAAACGGGGCGCCCCGGCGCGCAATTTAACCGAATCGAATATAGGAGCCGATTCTGGTGCGTCCCCAAGATCAACGCTAAAGCGCGCGAGGTATGCAGGACTCAGGCGATCGGCCCATTCTCGACGGCAATACAGAAATCCCAACCCATAGAGTCCCATCAATCCCTTGTAAGAGGATGCCACCAAACCGTCGACACCGAGCCGAGTGACATCGGTATCCAAGATACCGACGGACTGCGACGCGTCGGCCAAAAGAAAAGCGCCAGCCCGCTTGCAAGCTTCGGCAATAGGCTCCATCGCCGTCTTGAATCCTGGCACCATTGTGACCGTCGAGACTGTCACGATACGAGTGCGAGAGTCGATGGCCTTGACAAAAGCATCGTACGGAATTGCACCGGCATCAGCTTCTACAATCCGCAGCTCAATTCGATGCTTGTCCCTGATTTGTAGCCAAGGCAAGATGTTGTTTGCATGCTCCAGTTGCCGGCACAGCACGACATTATCTCCGGGCCGCCAATCAATCGCGTTTCCGATTATATTGATGCCTTCGGAAGCGTTCTTCGTGATGGCAACCTCGTCTTTGTCGGCCGCGATGAATTTGGCGAACCTGGAACGAGTCCGCTCGACGAGTTGCATCATTCTTTCTTCGTCATTCAGGCCATTCAGTCTGTTGTCGAGGTGCTGCTCCATAGACATTCGGGTCGTCCTGGATATCAGCCCCTGATTTGCAACATCCATGTAAATGGCGCTTCCAGTGGCCGGAAACTCCTGTCGAAGGAGGTCCAAGGGCAGAAAATGGCTGGTCATGCTCGTTATCGGATCCGTGTTCATGGGTTGGGAATGCAAAACCTATCATTAAGCCCACAGTTACGAGCCCGAAATTCATTGGAGCCGTCGAGCTATCTGACGGGCGCCCGTGCCCGGGGCCGAAATGGCAACAAGAGGTCACCACTCGGGCTAGGCGAGGAGCTTCGCTTATCAGATCATTTTTATGGCTTGATCATTGTGGAAGTCAGGCTAATATCACCAAAGTCGAGCCGTTTTTCTGCGCGAAAGCCCCTTTTTTTGCAGTGATGATGAAATGGACCTGGATCGAGTCGATCGGAAGCTTCTCAATGCCGTTCAGCGCGACAATCGCCTTACGACAGCCGAGTTGGGCGAACTTGCGGGCCTTTCTGCGACCGCTTGTCAGCGGCGGCTGAAGCGACTGCGGGATGAAGGTGTCATTGAGGCAGACGTCGCGGTGGTCTCGCCACAGGCCGTGGGTCGGCCCATGCTCATGCTGGCGTCGATCAGCCTCGAGCGAGATCGAGTAGACATCATAGATCGGTTCAAGCAAGCGGTCAGGCGCACGCCTGAGATCATGAGTGCGTACTATGTCACTGGTGAAGCCGATTTCGTTCTCCTGATCTCAGTGCGGGACATGGCTGAATATGAGGCATTTACCCGTCGATTTTTTCACGAGTCCGATATCAAGGCTGTCAAGACGATGGTCGTGATGGACCGGATCAAGGCATCATTAGCTTTGCCTATTGAGGAGTAGGCCCGGCACTGCATCCGGGTTCGTACTGTTCGTGCAGCTTTATCTGGCGATCGCGCAACCGGTGCTGCGCAGTCAAGTCCTGCGAGTTCGGATACCTGGGTGAGTAATTCCAGCCGGCGCATACGCCGCTAGACCTAGAGCGGTTCAAGATTTGACGGAATCGGAGGGGATTCCCGATTTGTCGGATTTGTGATTCAAGATGCTGGCTGGAATGGAGGCCAGCATCTGATGACGCGACCTCTTTCGGACGATCTTCGCGAACGGGTTGTGGCGGCGGTTTTGAGTGGTGAGAGCCGCCGGTCGGCCGCCAAGCGGTTCGGCATTTCGGTTTCGGCGGCGGTGAAGTTGTTGCAGCGTCATCGGGCGACTGGCTCGGTTGCGCCTGGCAAGATGGGCGGACATCGCAAGAGGGTGCTGGAGCCGCACCGTGCTTTCATCGAGGGCCGTCTGCGTGAAACACCGCATCTGACGCTGCATGGTCTGAAGGATGAATTGGCCACTCGCGGGGTCAAGGTCTCGCACAACGCAGTGTGGCAGTTCCTGCGCCGCGAGGGCCTGAGCTTCAAAAAAAACGCTGTTCGCCCTTGAGCAGGCCCGCGCCGATATTGCCCGCAGGCGCCAACGATGGCGATCCTGGCAAACCGGCCTCGATCCGCAGTGCCTGGTCTTCATCGACGAGACCTGGATCAAAACCAACATGGCTCCACTGCGCGGTTGGGGGCCGAAGGGCAAGCGGCTGCGCGGCCTGGCTCCGTACGGCCACTGGCGCACGCTGACCTTCCTCGGCGCGCTGCGTTGTGATCGGCTTGCGGCACCTTGCGTCTTCGACGGACCGATCAACGGCCAATGCTTCCGTGCTTATGTCGAGCAGCAGCTCATTACCGTGCTGAAGCCCGGCGATATCGTCGTCATGGACAACCTGGGAAGCCACAAATCCGCGGCCGTCAGGCAGATGATCAAGGCCGCCGGCGCCAGGCTCTGGTACCTGCCGCCCTACTCACCCGACCTCAATCCGATCGAGCAGGCCTTCGCCAAGATCAAGCATTGGATGCGCCAGGCGCAGAAACGCACCGTCGAGGACACTTGGCGCCACATCGGCCACCTCGTCGAAACCATCGAGGCTGCCGAATGCAAGAACTACTTCGAAAACGCCGGATACGCTTCCGTCAAAACGTGAAAGACTCTAGGCCGTCGAGCCGGAGGCAAGTCAGGGCTTGCGCCTGCGAGAGCTGCCGATTTCAATCATAGGTCTAGCTCGGAGGCGATAAGAAATTTCGGGCAGCGTTGCAGAGGACAACAGCGCCCATCGACAGCGCCTGTTCATCCACTCGAAACCGTGGATGGTGAAGTGGATAGATCGCTCCGAGCTTCTCGTTGCGGATGCCCAGCCGGAAATAGACCGACGGGCACTTCTCGCTGTAGAAGGCAAAATCATCAGCTGCGGTCCAGCCCGCCGCGCTCAGGATGTTGTCTTGCCCCAGCAGGCTGGCCCCAGTTCGGCGGATGAGTTCGACCATGTCAGGGTCGTTGATGACGGGCGGTTCGCCACGTCTGAGGTCCACCTCGGCACTGGCATTGTGGCTTGAAGCGAGGCCCTCCACAACCTGGCGCAGCCTCTTCCAAGCGTGCTGACGGGTCGATTCATGCCCGCTTCGGATCGTGCCTTTCAACCTCGCCTCGGCGGCGATCACATTGTACGCGCTTCCGCCTTCAATGCTGGTGATGGAGATGACCAGCGGATCGTACGGGTCGATCTCGCGCGACACGATCTTCTGCAGCTCGCTCACCATGGAGCAGGCGACGGCGATGGCGTCGACGCCTTCGGACGGTTTTGCCGCGTGCGCGGAGTTGCCGGTGACGGTGATGTCAAATGTATCGCAGGCAAGCGTATACGGCCCTGCGCCGACCGCGATCTTCCCCGTCTCGGTATACGGATCGACATGGATGCCGATCGCCGCATCGACATCGTCCAGAAGCCCCTCTTCCACGACCCTGCGGCCGCCAAGCGGCTCCGCTTCCTCGGCAGGCTGGAAGATTATCCTCACCGTGCCGCTGAAGGACTGCTTTTGGCGTTCGAGCATGACGCTCGCCGCATAGCCCATCGCAGCGTGGGCGTCATGGCCGCAGGCATGCATGACGCCGGGCCGCTCGGAGCCGAACGGCACCTGCGAGGCTTCCATGATCGGCAGCGCGTCGATGTCGGCGCGGATGACCACCTTGCGGTTCGAGGCACCGGCCGTGCCGACGACATCGACGGCGAGACCGTAGCCCGCCACCGACCTGACGCCGGTCAGGCCGGCTTCCTCGAGCATCCGTCGCAGATAGGCCTGCGTCTGGTGTTCCTGGTTCGACAGTTCCGGGTTGCGGTGGAGATGACGCCGTATCTCCATCATGCGCCGCTCCAGCGCGGGATCCATCTCAGCGTTTGACATGTATCTCTCGCGGGAAATTGGTCAGCGTTTCGCGGCCTGTGGCCGTCACGAGGATCGTTTCGCTGACCTCGATCCCCCAGCCATCCATCCACATGCCGAGGATGGAATGAAGGACGTTGCCCGGCTTAAGGATCGTCTTGTCGCCCTGGCGCAGGCTGATCGTGTGCTCGCCCCAATCCGGCGGATAGGCGGCGCCGATCGAGTAGCCGATGCGGGACTCCTTCTTGAGGCCGTGGCGCTGGATGACCTTGCGCCAGCTGGCCTCGACATCTTCCGCCACGGTGCCCGGCTTGATCGACGCAAGCACGGCGTCCATGCCTTCCAGCACCGCCTTGCCGGTGTCGCCGACCTTGGCGGGCATGGCGCCCAGTTGGAGCGTTCTGGCGAGACCGGCGGCATAGCGGCGCACGACCCCGGCGAGTTCGAGTGCTACGGTTTCGTTGTCGCCGAAGCGGCGGTCGCTCCACATGATGTGCGGTGCCGAGGCGTTTTCGCCGCCCAGTATGGTGGGTGGCAGGGCAGTGATGTCGCCCGCGAAATCCGGCGAGCCGGCGATCTGGGCGGCCTGGATCCTTGCGATTGCGTCGCACTCGCGAACGCCTGGCGCAATGACGTCATAGGCCGTGGTGACCGCCGCCTCCGCAAGGCGCGAGGCTTTGCGGAGATAGCCGATTTCGGCGTCCGACTTGACGCTGCGAATCCAGTTCACCAGAAGGTCGGCGTCGTGGAACACGGCGTTTGGCAGACCCGTCGTCAGGCGCGCGTGCGCCTTAGGAGAATAGTAGTAGGCCTCGAGCTCGATGCCGATATTGCCGCGACCCCAGCCCTTCCTTTCGATCCAGTCGGCGATCCAGTCCATCGGATGGCGGTCTGGGCGCTGGACATGGTCTTCCGGGAAGCCAACGACGTTTTCGGGCTTCATCCATGCCGTCAACAGCCCGCCGGCGGCATCCATGGCACGACCGATCCAGACCGGCTCCTCGTCCGCGAGCGGCACCAGAACCATTTGCGGCGTGTAGAACGACCAGCCGTCATAGCCAGTAATGTAGTGCTGGTTGGCGACGTCGTTGACCATCAGCAGATCAAGGTTGCGGCGCGCCATTTCGGCGCGGATCGCAGACAGCCTGCTGCGGTATTCGCTGCGTGCGAAGGGCAATTGGATCATCGAATCATCCTATTCAATAGCGTGCGGGTGTGTTCACTTAACGCCTGGATTGGGCTGTGCCGACCCGGTTGCAACGGCAATCGACAAGAACTGACCGAAGCCGACCCGTTCGACCTCTCGTCTCCCACTCGGTTATGCTGAGGCCGCTCAGCCAAGGAGCGCCATACGCTATCTCGAGAATGCAATGCGGCGCTCTACTGGCAGTTTGGCATACTTTCGTTACTTAGCCTCCGATCGATCTGCCGGGTCCTATTGCCCTGCTTGTTCGACCGCATTCTCTCTCGTTGGAAAATCGGCAATCGTGACTGATGCGGCGCGCATCCGTATGCTTCGCGATAAGCTTTTGAGAAATGCGATGCAGAAACAAAGCCGCAAGCCATTGCGATTTCAACGACTGGCAAGCGCGAGCTGATGAGTAGAAGGTGCGCTCGTTCCAGACGCAGATCCAAATAGTAGCGGCTCGGAGAACATCCTAGTTCCCGCCTAAATAGCCGCTCAATTTGACGACGGGATAGTCGGGAGACTCCCACAAGTTCGTCCAACAGCAATGGCTCGGTGAGGTTTGCCTCCATCGCTTCGATTACCTTGATGACGGCTTGGTGATTTAGTTGCATTCGAGAATGAAGTGGTAGACGTTGGCGGTCACCCGCTGAACGGGTGCTACACGCGATAGCTTTTTCGCAGATTCTGCTGACGACTATCGCCCCATGATGATGGTCGACTAAGTCAAGAAACATGTCGAAGGGGGCGTCTCCTCCGGCGCAAGTGTAGAGGTTCCCGTCGCGCTCGAAGGCTGTTTGAGTGGCTACCACGCCTGGGAACTGCTCAGAGAACATAGGAAATTGTTCCCAGTGAACTGCGCAACGCCGCCCTTCCGCAAGGCCCGCCCGAGCAAGCGCGATTGTGCCGCTACCTATCCCTACGAGGCTGCCGCGGCGGTTGCGAGACTCTCGAAGCCATGCATCAAGCTGTTTGTCCGGACCAGGAGCATTGCGGCCGCCCACGACTACGACGACAGGGGTTGAGATCGATCGCCGGGTCTTTTCACGTTCGACGGGCAACGACGAATCGGCGCAAATCGACAGCCCACAACTCGAGGCCGCAGGTCGCCCGTCGTCTGAAATGACCTGCCAGCTATACACGTCCCGCCCCAAAACCTCGTTAGCGAGCCTCAGCGCTTCAACTGCCGATGAGAAGGCCCGGAGCGAAAAGGAAGGCAGGAGATAAAAGCAGAAATTCTGGCACGTTGACTGTGAGTCTAGCATCCCGGAGTTCCTTTCTCGACCCTGATCTCTCGTGCGTCGAGCAAGTCCCAAAACTTGCACGACCGCCTGCTTTCTTGGAGACCAGAGCAGCTACGCAACAAGACGCCCCCCAGGGAGCCGTATTCCGCTAGCTGCTTCGAAACGCCCGCTCGTCCGCCGGCATACAACTAGGCGAGGCTCCGGTCTGGGCCGCTGCTTGGCGCCGGCCCCCGTAGTCGGGGGCCGGTTTTCTGCGCAAAGGAACATTTGAGCTTTCCACTCACACCCGGGAACCGCTCGATACAGGCCCGGGTCAGCCGCGCCGGCCGCACCTTTGAAGGCTTTCAGGCCTCCAGCACCGCATTCGGCTGCCCGCGCCTCAGATGTTATGCCCGTCACGCGTGAGCTCATCCATGACAAAGCGAACTGCACTCTCAGCAATGCCAACGATTTCTTCGACTTCACCCTTCGTTGTCACCAACGGAGGAGCGAAGCCGAGGATGTCCCCATGCGGCATGGCGCGAGCGATAAGGCCGCGTTCACGCGCTGCCTTGGAAATTCGCGCACCGATTTTGAGTGCCGGATCAAAACTCTTCCGATTGTCTCGATCGGCCACAAATTCGATTGCGCCCATGAGGCCGACGCCGCGAACTTCGCCAACAATCGGCAACTGCGCGAATTTCGCCTTCAGCTGCGCCTGGAAGAATGCACCGACCTCGCGGGCATTCCCGGGAAGGTCCTCTTTCTCGACGATATCGAGAACCGCGTTGGCCGCGGCGGCCCCGATCGGGTGGCCGGAATAAGTGTAGCCATGCGAGAAGGCGCCGACCCTGTCCGCCCCGTCCTCCAGGACCTTGTAGACCTTTTCACCGACAATGGCCGCGGAAAGCGGGAAATAGGCCGAAGTCAGACCCTTTGCGATCGTGATGAGGTCTGGCTCGATGCCGTAGTGGTGCGAGCCGAACATGGAGCCGGTCCGACCAAAGCCGGTTATGACTTCATCTGCGATGAGCAGCACGTCGTGCTTCTTGAGCACGGCCTGGATTGCTTGCCAGTAGCCTTCCGGAGGAGGCGTGATGCCCCCCGTACCGAGCACCGGCTCGCCGATGAAGCCGCCCACATTGTCTGGCCCAAGCCGTTCGATCAGCTGATCGAGTTCTTCGCCGCGCCGCGCTGAAAATTCCCGTTCGGACTCGCCTGCATGCGCGCCCCAGTAGTGATGTGGAACACCGGTGTGAACGATCTGCGGAAGTGGCAGGTCCATGTGGTCGTGATAAAAGCTCATGCCCGTCATCGAGCCGGACACGACGCTGCAGCCGTGATAGCCGCGTTCACGCGAGATGATCTTCTTCTTGTTCGGCTTCCCCCGCAGATTGTTGTAGTACCAGACGAGCTTGGCCTGGGTCTCGTTCGCATCCGACCCGGACATGCCGTAGAAGACCTTGCTCATCTTGCCCGGCGCCATCTTAACGAGGCGATCGGATAGGATCGCAAGCTCGTCCGTGGTGTGGGCAGCGTAGGAATGGTAGTAGGCCAGCCGGAAAGCCTGGCGGGAAATCGCTTCGGCGACCTCGGTGCGGCCATACCCGACATTGACGCAGTAGAGGCCGGCGAACCCGTCGATCAGCTGGTTGCCATGCGCATCCTGAATGCGGATGCCTTTGCCTGTCTCAACGATGGTCGGCTCACCGAGCTTGCCGGTGGCAAAATCCTTGAGCTGCGTGAAGGGATGTAGCACAGCGTTTCTATCTTTTTCGCTGATATCCTTGATGTTGATAGTCATAGGGCTTTCCTTTCAGTTTGAGATGTTGCCGATGCACACGTATTTGGGTTCGAGATATTCGGCGAGACCATGCCTTGAGCCCTCCCGGCCAAGCCCGGATTGCTTCCATCCGCCGAAAGGTATGGGTGCGCCGGTAAATTTCGCCGTGTTGACGGCGACCATGCCGTACTCCAACTGATCGGTAAGCCGCATGGCGCGGTTCAGATCTCGTGTGTAAACGTAAGCCGCAAGGCCCATTTCCGAGTTGTTGGCCCGCGTAAGCACTTCCGCCTCTTCGTCGAACGGAAGGATTGCAGCCACCGGCCCAAAGGTCTCTTCCTTGGCGATCAGCATGTCGTCAGTGACGTCGGCTAGAACAGTCGGGGTCACAAAATTGCCGCTGAGCGGATTGTCGGCGCCAACAACGATGCGGGCACCGGCACAAAGAGCTTCCGAAATCTGTCGCCTGCACTTTTCCGCGACGGACGGTTTGGTCATTGGACCTACGTCGACACCGGACTCGAATCCGTGCCCGACTTTCAGTTTGCTGGTGGCCTTCGCGAATTCCTCTACAAAGCGCTCATAGCTTCCCCGCTGGACGTAGATCCTATTCGCTGCCAGGCAGTCCTGCCCGGATGTGGCGAATTTGGCTGCCATGCATCCAGCCACGGCACTCTCCAATGGTGCGTCATCGAAAACGATAAAAGGAGCGTTGCCGCCGAGCTCAAGTGAAGCCTTCTTCAGCGTTTTTGCGGACTGCTCGAGCAGGATCCGACCGACCTCGGTCGAACCCGTAAAGGAGAATGCCCGCACATCGGTATGGTTCAGCAGTCGTTTGGCGAGTGGGGCAGCCTCTCCCGTGATCACTTGAAACACTCCGGCGGGAACTCCTGCGTCCTCGGCAAGCCGGGCAAGCGCCAGAGCTGACAAGGGCGTTTCCGGGGCGGGCTTGACAATCATGGTGCAACCAGCAGCCAACGCGGCTCCTGCTTTCCTTGTGATCATAGCCGAGGGAAAGTTCCAAGGGGTTATGGCTACGGTTACACCGACCGGCTGCATCTGCACCGAGAGTCGGCTGCCCGCGAGATGGCTCGGGATGATCTCGCCGTAGGCCCGCTCGCCCTCCGCCGCAAACCAGTCAAGAAAGCTGGCGGCATATGAAACCTCACCGCGCGCCTCGGCTAACGGTTTGCCTTGCTCGGCGGTCATGATAACGGCAAGGTCTTCCGCATTCTCGCGCATACCCGTGGCCCATTTCCGCAGGTATGCGCCCCGTGCCGAAGGAAGAACATCGCGCCAATGTTGAAATGAGCTTTTCGCGACTTCGATTGCGGTGTCTACGTCAAACGTCTCGCAGGCTGCCACTTGAGCCAGCTCTTCGCCAGTGGCCGGGTCCACGACAGAGAGTTTTTCAGCCTTGGACAGCCAGGCGCCATTTACATAGGCGCAGTTTTGCAAAAGATCCTGGCGTTTTAGGCCCCTTAATGCGGTTGCTGAACCTTTCATCGTGACCCCCAATCGATTGTCCATTTTCGTCAAATTAGCCCCGCAGCTGCGGCGATTGGCAGCGTGATGTACGCCAACCAAGGCGTTCTCCTGCGAATAATGACGGTCAGCTGAGTTTTCCTTCTAATCTCGGCCCGTTCTTGGGAGCCGTGCGGACCGCGCTGCGGCAATCCCAGCAGGGCTCCGCCAGCGGATCGACCGCTGGTTACCTGCCGTCCGCTGTGGCCTTTGAAGCCAATATTGAAGGCACCGTGCATATTGAAACGCGCTGCGTCGCGGAACCGGAAGATAACCTGCGCCAGAAGGACAAAAACGCAGCTTTCCTGCGGCGGACCGGCGGGGTCCCCGCGTAGCGACCTCTGAAACATGCTAGGTTTCTCGATCAGTACGGATGGGAAGGGCAAGATTGCTTGGCCTGATCCGCTAACCTAGGTGCAGAGGACGACTGCGAAATGGACTTTGTAAAACCCTTCCTACCTGCGGAGTATCAATGCCGCGTCCGTGACGTGAAGGCACGGATGGGGGAAGCAGGATTCGACCTGCTCATCTGCCAAGACCCCGCAAATATATGCTGGCTGACCGGCTATGACGCGTGGTCCTTCTACACGCCTCAAGTGGTTCTATTGCACCTAAAATCGGAAACGCCGATTTGGATCGGGCGGCTGGTCGACGTGAACGGCGCTCGCGCCACGACGGACTTGCCTGCTGACAACATTATCAATTTTTCCGACGACCGACTGCATCATATGGAGTTACATCCCTACGACGAAGTCAGCGAAATCATAAAATCCCGCGGTTGGGGATCTGACCGCATAGGGGTTGAGCTCGATGCGCATTTTTATACAGCGCGTGCGCATCAGCACCTTGTCAATGGCCTTCCAAATGCAAAGTTCTCTGATAGCCGCGGCCTCGTCAATTGGGCCCGACTCGTCAAGTCCGACGCCGAACTCGTCTACATGAGGGAAGCGGGTCGGATTGTCAGCCACACTATGCGTCAGGCAATAAATAATCTGAAGCCGGGAGTTCCCGAATACCAAATCGTCGCTCAGATTTATGCCGATCAGATAAGAGGCGTCGATGGGGAGTACGGTGATTATACAAGCCTCTGTCCCTTGATACAGGTTAACGAGAAGACGAACGCTCCACACCTCACATGGTCGGACAAGCCCCTGCCCAAATCGGGGCTGGTTCTCCTGGAAATTGGAGCAGCCCGGCGCCATTATCACGCGCCTCTGACCCGTACGGTCTACATGGGGAAGCCACCTAAGGAGGCCCAGCACCTCGCCAATGCCATTATCGAAGGTGGCGACGCTGTCCTCGAAATGGCGAAACCGGGCGTAGTCGTCGACGAGTTGAATACCGTGTGGCTGGACGTCTTGAACCACCACGGATACGTGAAGAAGGGTCGGTCCGGCTACTCGATCGGTATGAACTTCCCGCCCGACTGGGGCGAGCGCACGGTGAGCATTCGTTCTGGCGAAAAGACGGTGCTCCAGGCGGGAATGTGCTTCCATTTCCAATCAGGGGTCAGGCCCCCTGCCTTCGGAGCCGCCATCTCGGAGTCGTTTGTTGTTACCGATAAGGGTGGCGAGCGGCTGGCCGATGTCGCCCGCGAGCTAATAGTCGTGGACTAGCAAAGAGTTCCGGCATTTGTCTACTTAACTGGATTGGAAGGGTGCACTGAAATGCTTCCCTCTCAATCCAGCTGTCTCCCCAGTGCCTCAGAGCAACTGATGTTTGAGGGTGGGGCAGACCCGCACGGCCGGCCGAAACGCAAATCCCCTGGATGGCGCAGTGTCTTGGCTAGTCGGTGGGTACAGTCAGCATCGTTGACGTGCCACAGCTTGGCGCGGAGTGCCGACCGCGCCATTCGTCGTCGGTGACCTAAAGCGTTGCAGGACGGCGGGTCGAACCCCGAGGAGGATTTCCCCAGCGCAGACCTGACCCCTTTAGTTAAAATGCACAAAGGTGTGCATTTATCGTCTCGTCCAGACCGGCGGACTGTCAATGTTTGGCTTCGTGTGTTGTTGAGGACGCTCCCCCCTTGAAGACGAACGCGCTGGTGTCGGGATCGGTTACATCGGCTGCTCGATCGCAACTTGCGGGCGCTCCCCCTGGTGCCGCCAGGGCGACTAGCTCGATCTAGTGGCCTTTTGCCCTAGCCTCCATTGCTACTGTCTACGCGGATCGTGTCGATACCAATGTGGCCCTACGGATCAGTCCAGGCGCAAGACCGCATCGGCAAGGATCAACATGATCCGATGACTCACAGACTCGAGTCGAATCCGCCGAGGGCCAGGGGAGCAGAAGCCACCGTTTACGACTTGGAGTCGGACGCGGGGTGCTGGGTTCGAATTCTCACATATTTGATTGTTGTGTCGCCGCACCATCGCGTGCGCGCAATAATTCAGCGCCGAGGTTCAGAAAACGCAGAAGGACATCGCTTTCAGCCCCATTTAGCACCATCTCCACGAGCGTCGCCCCCTAGTCTGTTGAAAAAGGACTGACTTTTGCACGTGGGCTGGAAATGCGCTGAAGCGCTCCAACAAAGCTCAAGCTGAATTGTCGCAACATTTTGCCGCTGCCGTCTCCGAGAACGAACAAGGATACATATGATTACGAACCCGCCCTGCCGTCCTCGTGAAGTACCGACCCGGCACCACGAAATTGTGATCGTTGGTGGAGGCATAGCAGGCGCAAGTATCGCCTTTCACCTTGCAAAGAATGGTAAGAAGGACATTGCGCTCTTGGAGCGCAATACCCTAACATCCGGCACGACTTGGCATGCCGCAGGCTTGATCATGCAGACGCGTGGTACTCACGCGCTGACGGAGATCGCAAAATATAACGCAGAACTATACTCCGCTCTGGAAGCGGAGACCGGACAAGCAACCGGATTCAAGCGAAACGGCACGCTCGGGGTCGCCAGAACTAAAGAGCGTCTCTACGAAACGGCCCGCAATGCTTCGATCGCCAAGAGTTTTGGCCTTCAGGCTAATATGATCTCGCCGAGCGAGGCGAAAAGGCTCTATCCAGCCCTCAACGCCTCGATCATCGAAGGTGCAGTCTTTATCCCGGGCGACGGCCAAACCAATCCTGTCGACACGTGCATGGCATTAGCTATTGGCGCCAAGCAAAAGGGTGTGAAATTAACTGAAAACACTGAAGTAACGGACATTTGGAAAACAGTAGATGGCAATTACCAGGTCCGGACAAGGGAGGGTGTCGTCGAAGCTGAAATTCTCGTGCTCGCGTGTGGACTTTGGACGAGAGACCTTGCCTCCAAGTTAGGTGCGCGCATTCCGATCTATGCAGCAGAACACTTTTATGTGGTGACCGACGCTATGGATTTTGTGGCGCCGACCTTACCTGTGCTGCGTGATACAGACGGACATGTGTACCTGAAAGAAGACACAGGAAAGCTCCTTGTGGGTGCCTTCGAGCCTTGGGGCAAGCCTTTGCCGATGGGAAAGCTCCCGAAGGAAACGGCCTTCATTGAGCTTCCTGAAGACTGGGAGCATTTTGAACTGCCGATGACCAAGGCAATCGAAATTGTCCCTGATCTCGCGAACGCCGGCATTGCCAAGTTTTTCAATGGTCCTGAAAGCTTCACCCCAGACCTTCTGTTCATGATCGGGGAAGTTCCTGGGTTGAAAAACCTCTACGTTTCCACCGGTTATAATTCAGAAGGCATTGAATTCGGCGCAGGCGCAGGGCGAGCTCTGGCAGAGTGGATCGTCGCGGGCGAGCCTCAAATGGACATCAGCTTCGTCGACGTCGCACGATTTCATCCCTTCCAGGTCAACAAGCGATATTTGCACGATCGCACGGCCGAAGTGCTGGGACTTCACTACAAGATGCACTGGCCAGCCTACCAGCCTGAGACATCCCGAGGGGTCCGCAAAAGCGCGCTTCACGACCGGTGGGCGAGGCTTGGAGCCAGCTTTGGTGAAGGAATGGGATGGGAGCGTCCCATGTGGTTCGCAGGCGAGGGGGAGCCGACCAAAAACATCTACTCCTACGACGAGCCGAACTGGTTCAAGCATGTCAGTCAGGAGTGCAAGGCTGCCCGCAACGACGCTATCTTGTTGGACCAAAGCTCTTTCGGCAAACATCTGGTTCAGGGTCGCGACGCCGGCCGTTTCCTTCAGTGGCTTTGCGCCGGCAATGTAGATGTTTCCGTAGGAAAGCTGGTGTACACCCACATGCTCAATGAAAACGGCGGGATAGAAACAGATGTTACTGTAAACCGCTTGTCGCAGACAGAGTTCCTAATTATCTCCTCAGCGACCGTCCATCCCAGGGATAAGGCATGGATTTCCAAGCATATTACCGATGAATGGAATGTCACACTAACTGATCTCACGTCCGGGTACGCGGTCCTTTCATTGCAAGGCCCGCGATCGCGCGAGATCCTATCCCGGGTAACGGACACAGATCTGGCGAACTCGGCCTTCCCATTCGCCACCAGTCAGGAAATCGATATCGGGTATGCTCGTGTAATAGCCAATAGACTGACCTATGTTGGAGAGCTTGGTTGGGAGCTTCATATTCCAACCGAGATGGCACAACATGTGTTTGACGTCGTGTGGGAGGCCGGCCAGGCTTATGGCCTCAAGGCTGCGGGATACCACGCGCTTGAACACCTCCGCTCCGAGCGCGCTTATCGAGAATACCAGCTCGATCTCACGCCAGTGGATACACTGCTTGAAGCGGGTTTGGGATTTACGGTGGACTGGAATAAAGAAGGCGGATTTATCGGAAAAGATGCTCTGGCTTCACAGAAAAATGCCGGGCCGTTGAAAAAACGCTTGGTATCGTTCAAGCTTCTCGATCCGAAACCTGTTCTCTTCCATGAGGAGCTTATCCGCTGCGACGGGCGGATTGTCGGCTATATTTCCTCTGGCGTGAAGAGCTTTACAATCGGAACCTCAGTTGGACTTGGATACGTAAACCATTCCGGCGGCGTCACAAAGGACTTGATCGAGAACAGTCGGTGGGAAATCGAGATCGCCGGCAAGCTCTACGAAGCCGACGCATCTCTGCGGGCGTTTTTCGATCCAAATGGGGATCGGGCTAAACAATAGGTGTGCGCAGCTGTGGAAGTGGAAGGAGCTCGTAGTTCCGCTCCGCAACCGCTTTGAAACGGTGAGCTCACTCTCATTCTGGCGTGGAAGCTTGAATTGACGCGCACCTTCGACCAGACGCGGCAGTGAAAATGACGAGGTAATCATCGTGGCGAAAGGTTCACAAATCGAGCGCATGGAGATCCACTCGGCCCGGTGAGCATCCCAGTCGATGCCTACTACGGTCCTCAGACGCGAGGAATCGTCAACTTTCCCATTTCGGGA
Organism: Mesorhizobium sp. WSM3862; assembly: GCF_002294985.1. Taxonomy (GTDB): domain Bacteria; phylum Pseudomonadota; class Alphaproteobacteria; order Rhizobiales; family Rhizobiaceae; genus Mesorhizobium. The sequence continues at coordinate 189,679 of NZ_NSGE01000010.1, forward strand.
ATAAGGATCAGCCATTTCCCGAACGTCATCAAGGCGCTGGCCTACGTGAAAATGGCAGCGGCGCGCGCCAACGCCGGGGTCGGCGATCTCGATAGGCAAAAGGCCGATATCATTTGCCAAGTCTGCGAAGAAATCGCGGCGGGCAGGCATCTTGGCGAGTTTCCCCTCGATGTGTTTCAGGTTGGCGCAGGCACCTCAACCAACATGAACGTCAACGAGGTCATCGCCAACCGCGGCCTGGAGATCATGGGACTGCCACGCGGACGATACGATCAGCTGCATCCCAACAACGACGTCAACCTAGCTCAATCGACAAACGATGTTTATCCGACAGCGATCCGCCTTGCGATCCTTCTTTCACGCGGGGCGCTGCAACGAGCTTTGGAGCAGCTCGCGGTCGAGTTGGAGGCCGAGGCGGAAAACTTTTCGGACGTGATCAAGCTTGGGCGGACGCAGCTGCAGGACGCAGTTCCGATGACGCTGGGCCAGGAGTTTCAGGCTTTCGCGACAACACTGCGCGAAGACGTGGCCCGTCTTGGTGAGATTGCCAGCTTCTTCCATGAGATCAACCTCGGTGGCACGGCGATTGGCACGGGCATCAATACGAATCCCGACTATCAGGCGGCAGCTGTCGCGGAGTTGCGCGCAATATCCGACCTTCCCGTCGTAGCGGCCGGTAATCTGATCGAAGCCTGCTGGGATACCGGCGCCTTCGTGCTGTTCTCGGGAATGCTGAAGCGGACGGCCACGAAACTCTCGAAGATCTGAAACGATCTGCGGCTGCTTTCCAGCGGCCCGCGAGGCGGCTTCAACGAGATCAATTTGCCAGCGCTTCAGCCCGGCTCTTCGATCATGCCCGGTAAGGTCAACCCTGTAGTGCCGGAGGTGGTCAACCAGGTCGCCTTCCAGATCATCGGTTACGATCTCACGATTACTCTTGCCTCCGAAGCGGGGCAGCTGCAGTTGAACGTGATGGAGCCGGTCATCGCTTACAACATACTGCACTCGCTCGAGCTTCTGACCAATGCCGTCGATGTGCTGCGCACGAAGTGCGTCGCGGGCATTACTGCAAATGCAGAGATTTGCCGCAAACATCTCGAAGCCAGCGCCGTCGTGGCGACAGCTCTGACACCTGCGATCGGCTACGAGCGGGCAGCGGAGCTTGCCAAGCAAATCTTGTCCTCCGGCAAAACGATTCGCGAAGTCCTGGCCGAGCAGCCGGACCTGTCGGAGGAACTCATCGCACAAACCGCCGATCCGCACCGTTTGACCGGGCCATCGCGATCACGACTGGCATCGTAACAGCGAGGGCTTGGTATCTGCGCAGTGGGCGCTGCGCAAGGAAAGTCGGAGCGCCCTTTGCTGAACATCGGCGCCGTTCGAAACATAGTCTGGAACCATGACAAACAGCGCAAATTCAGTCGATCTCGCCCACCGCCTTGTTCCTGGCGTCGAAGCCGCGCCGGCGATCGCGGCGCCTGCACGGTCAGCCCTTGCGCATGGCGGGCTTCGTCGGCTGATCTGCGAGACGGCCGCGAAGCTGAACGCGCTCGGCATCGGCCGTGGCGACCATGTCGCCATCGTGCTACCCAACGGGCCGGGTGGCAACGGCCTTCATATAACTATCGCTGCCTCCGCCTCCACGGCGCCGCTCAATCCGGCCTACCGGGCGGACGAGCTCGATTTCTATCTGAGCGATATCGGCGTCAAGGCGATCCTCGTCGGCAAGGACGAGAAAGGACCTGCGGTCGAGGTTGCCAAGCGCCTGGGCATCCCAGTGCTGCGGCTGGTGGTGCCGGATCGCGCGCCGGCGGGCGTCTTCGCGATAGAAGGCGATCCGGTCGGCCCGGTGGTCGCATCCGGACTGGCCGAGGATGGCGACACGGCACTTCTCCTGCACCTCGGGCACCACCTCGCGCCCCAAGCTGGTGCCGCTCAGCCACGCCAACCTCGCCGCCTCGGCCGCCCAAATCGGCGCAACGCTCGGCCTGACGCCTGCCGACCGTTGGCTGAACATCATGCCGCTATTCCATATCCACGGCTTGATCGCGGCAGTGCTGTCCTCGCTTGCCGCCGGCGGCAGCGTCTTCTGCACGCCGGGCTTCAACGCGCCGCGCTTCTTCCATTGGCTCTCCGAAGCCAAGCCCAGCTGGTACACCGCCGTGCCCACCATGCATCAGGCGATCCTGCCGCGCGCCGCCCGCAATCCCGAGCAGCTCGCCGAGGCGAAGCTGCGCTTCATCCGCTCTTCTTCGGCGTCGTTGCCGCCGCAGGTCATGGCCGAGCTGGAGAAGACGTGATCATCGGTTGAAGCGACATTATGCCCTCGCGTTCCATATAGCTTATTGGAATCCGTGTCCTTTCTGGCACTATAGCAGGTGTCAACTGGGCCACTTTGCGCAACTCATACCCTGTGAACGCAGGAAATTGACGTCTCTCTTACTGTGTGCGCATTGTTTAAGCTTGGCGCTGCGCCATCGCCTCGCGCGATACAAGCAGCCGAAACGAGTCATCATCGCCGAGGACCTCCCGCGCAACACCATGCGAAAGGTGCAGAAGAACCCTCTGCGCGCACGCTATAGCAACGTTTATCGGCGCGCTTCCTAGTCTAGGAAGTGCTGGTAATCCCGATAGCAAGACCTATGTGGTGAGACCATGCCGCTCGGTATGAAAGTTTGCCGTGTAGAGTGCGTATTCCGATAAAGCCGGCCACCGATTCCGATTTGAAGCCGGCCAGTCATTCCGATTTCATCCGGCCGGCGTTCCGATTTGAAGGCGGCCATTTTTCGGACTGATCCTGGGTCTCGTTGATGTTTGGGTTGGGTTTTGTTTCAGGTCAAGCTTCGGTGTTTTCGGGTACGATTGGCGGGCGCTGTTTTCGCATGCTTTCACCGGTGAGACCGATGCGATAGGCGTTGTGAACGAGGCGATCCAGGATGGCGTCGGCCAAAGTTGGGTTTGCAATTATTTCGTACCAGCGATCCACGGGGACCTGACTTGTGAGGATGGTTGAGCGTCGTTCGTAGCGGTCCTCAATGATCTCCAGGAGATCGCGGCGTTGGTCGTCATTGAGTTTTTCCGGTCCCCAGTCATCGAGGATCAGCAGGTCGGTCCTGGCAAGCGATTTGAGGATCCTGCCGTATCGCCCGTCACCTCTTGCAAGGGCGAGCGTGGCGAACAGCCGGGGAACTCGGTGGTATGTGACGGAGAAATCCTCGCGGCAGGCCTTGTGACCGAGAGCGCAGGCAAGCCAGCTCTTGCCGACGCCGGCTGGTCCGGTGATGAGAAGGCTGTGATGCTTTCTGATCCAGTCGCAGCCGGCAAGCGCCATGAACAGATTGCGGTCGAGACCGCGTGCAGCACGAAAGTCGGCATTCTCGATCTGCGCATCGTGACGCAGCTTGGCAGCTCTGGCGCGGGCCTCGAAACGCTTCTGGCGGCGCATGGTCGCCTCGCGTTCGAGCAGCATGGCAAGCCATTCGCCGTGCTCGAGGCCGCGCGCTTCGGACTGTGCGTCGAGTTCCTGGAAAGCGGTTGCCATGCCGTAAAGGCCGAGCTCTCGCAGCATGTCGATGGTGGGATTGATCAGCATGGGTGTGTCTCCTCAATGAAAGTAATCAGGGCCACGCAGATTGGCGTGATCGACGATGGCGGTTGGTTCGGTGGAATGGCGTGCGGCTTTGTGATTGGCGATGAGCGAAGCAATGCTCTTGCAGTTCAGGCCACCGATCTCGACGGCGCGGGCTGATACGGCTTCAGCCCGATTGCGCTCGATGTCACGAAACAGGCGCAGGATGCCCAGGCATGTTCGGAAGCCCTGTTCGGGGTGCGGACGGCTGGCGAGAATTGCGATGACCAGGCCTTCCGTCTGCGGTCCGATTGATGCGCCCCAGCGACGGAAGCGATCCGGGGTCCACTCGGCATAGCGCCGGTGGGAACTGGGCATGTGATCCGGATCAGTTCCATGGCGAGGACCTCCATAGCGGCGCTGATGCACCGCAATGCGCTTGCCGCGGTGGAAGATCTCGATGGTGCGCGCCGTTGCCCTCAGATCCACCTGCTGGCGAATGAGGCTGTGCGGCACGGAATAGAAGAAGGTCTTGAACTCGACGTGGTAATCCGTCGAGACGCGGGCCAAACGCCATTCGGCAAACTCGTAGTCTTCGCCCGCAAGGCTGGCGAGTGCGGCACGCTCGACACTCTCAAACAGTTGCCGGCGACTGACGCCCAGCCGGCGCATGACGTGGTCGTTGATGCGATCGAGTGCCTGGCCAATGGAGTGTTTGCGTCCAAGTCGCCTCAGCATAGGTGAAGCTGGAGGCGCCGAGCACCGCCACGAAGATCTCCGCCTCACGGATCTCACCGGTCTTGCGATCAACAATCGGGATCTTCTTGCCGGAATAGTCGACGAAGACCTTGTCGCCGGCCGTATGCTCCTGGCGCATCGTCGGCGAAAGCCGCTGCTCGAAACCGCGAAAGAGTTCGCAGAAGCGACTGTAGCCATATCCTTCGGGATGCGACCCACGATACTCCTCCCACAGGAAGCAAGGTGACGCCGGGCTTCTTGAGTTCGACCGCAATATCGGCCCAGTTCGGTTCTGTGCGTCTTCTCGTGCCCTGTTTGACGCCGTTGCGAGTGAAGAGTTTGTTCTCGAGCGCATCGTCGGTCAGTTCGCCCGGCAAGGGCCAGCTCAATCCAACCGCCGCTGCGCGCTGCAGATTATCCTGCAACGTACTGCGCGCTATTCCCAACACGACGGCAATCTCGCGGGAGCTGGTCCCGCTTCCGGCAAGCCGCAGCATTTGTCGTAACTGTCTCATGGTCAGCCTTCTCTTTGCCGGCATCAAAATCTCCCCGTTCACCGCGGGGCATTTGATGCCAAAGTTGCTGACCCAGGAGGTAATGTTCAGTGCCGAAAACTGGCCGACTTTTGATTGGAATAGTGGCCGGCTTCAAATCGGAATGGTGGCCGGTCTTTGATCGGAATGGCGGCCGGCTTCACGTCGGAATCCGCATGTAGAGGGCCAATGGCGGCCTTTATCACCGCGACCTTTGCATTATCGGGAACCAGAAGATGGGCCACGCCGCCAAAGAAGGCGAAGGCGCTATTGTGCGCTTCAATCCAGTCCGCGAACTGCTCGGTCCACGTCGCGCAGGCAAATGACAAGCTCGATCCGCCGAGCACCGCCACAAACAGATGGGGCATCGCGCACCTCACCGGTTCGGCGGTCGACCACAACCGGCACCGTGTCGCCGGCGTAGTCGACAAACATCTTCTCACCCCCCGCGTGGCTTTGCCGCATCGTCAGAGGCAGGCGGCCTTCCCAGCTCCGGACAGATCACACCAGCGGCTGTAGCGATAACCATTCGGGTGCGCGGCGATATATTCTTCCCACAGAACCTGCAGCGTGACATGCTTGCGTTTCAGCTCGCGTGCCACCGCCGACCAGTCCGGTTCCGGCTGCTTGCGCCGGCCCGGCTTCACCCCAGGTAAGCCTTACAGACAAGCTTCCAGGTCGGCGTCGCTCGTCTCGGCCGGGACCGGCCAGTTCAGCCCGGAGTGTGCAAACCGCTTCAGCATATCCCGCACCGTCGTCGCCCCGCCCCGGCACGCTCGCCAATCGCCCGCGTCGATAGCCTGCTTCCAGGCTCAAACGCAAAATCTCGCGCACATGGCGCATCTTAACCCTCCTCGTCAGCATCCATTCCTCCGGTCGTTGCCAGACCGGAGGATGCCCCAAGATCAGGTTCTCCTAACTCCAAACTGCGCGCGATCGTATCGGAATGCTGCGCGGGTAATTCTCGGAATGCTGCGCGCCATCACTTCGGAATGCCGCGCGCGATGACCTCGGAATCCGCCGCCGCGAGCGGGACAAGCACAGCTTCAACGTCCCGTTCCTTCTGCGGATTGTCCGCCCAGATCGGATCGTCCAGCAGCTCGAGCGTCTTGAGGGCATGATCATCGAGGCTCGCATCGGTCGCCTTGCGCAGCATCGCTAGCCAGCCAGCGAAACCCGGAACCGGAGACAGCGTCACGAAAGTCTTCAGACCCGGCAGTTCGCGACGCAAATCTTCGAGCACCTGCTTGATAAGAAAATTCCCGAAAGAGATGCCGCGCAGTCCGTCCTGACAGTTGGAGATCGAATAGAAGACAGCGTGGTGGCGTCCTGGGCCGTGATTGGGGAACGGTTCTCGTCGAGCACGTCCGCGATCGTAGAGGGAATCGCCTTCGTCAGCGCAACCTCAACAAAGATCAGTGGATCGCCTGCGAGACGCGGGTGGAAGAACGCAAAGCACCTGCGGTCGGCAGGAGCCAGTCTCCGTGATCCCATCTCGCTAACCGCGCGCCTCCCCGGTTAGGGCCGGGGAGGCGGTAGAGGCCGTGCCGCTTGGCTTCAGCCCTTGCAGAGATCGGTGGCTTTGGTGCCGTCTGGCAACAACAGCTTGTCGTAGCCGTATTCGCCGACAGCCGCCATCATTTCTGCGGAGCCGATATAGCCCTTAAGCTCCACATTGAAAGCGTCGACCGAAGCCTGGTCATCGAGCCGGAAGGCAAAGGCGGTAGCCTGGCTTCTCCGGAGAGGTGAACGGATCGGCCAGTTCGATCCCGCCGCCGCTGCCGATATCGCCCCTCAGACCCAAGGGGTCGCCGATTCCGATGTCCGCACGGCCCGCCTTCAAAGCCTGCACGATCTCCGCATAGCCGGCGACCTGCATGATTTTGTCGTCGGGGACGCCCACCTTTTGAGCGACCTCAACTGCTCGGTAGGCAGCGCCCGTGACCATGGTCAGACCTTGTCGCGAATATCTTCGTAGGAATGCAGATCTTTCGGGTTCCCCTTCGGCACAGCCGCCGCCGTTGGGATGGTGGCGATCAGGTCGGTGAACAGCACGTTGCGGCAGCGCTCGGGCAAGATGAACATGCTGTCGGTGATGATATCGAAGCGATCAGCTTGCAGGCCAGGAATGAGCGAGCCCCATTCGGTGACGACGGGCTCAATCTGGTGACCCCCATTTTCTTCAAAACTTGCTGCGCCATAACGACGGCGCTGCCGAGCGGCTCGTTGTTATTTCCGGCATAGGCCCACGGGCGATCATTTGAGAAACCGATTCGGATTGGCTCTCCGTTTTTGATCTTTTCCGGTAGGGAAGCGGCTGAAGCTGCCCCGGTGACTGTTCCCGCGCAAGCGCCGCCATGCCCAAGGCAGCAAATCCCCTCAGAAGTACACGCCTATCCAAAGCGCACCTTCTCCTAAAACATTCCAGTTCGCCATCGGTATTTTTCTTATCTTGCCATAGGCGCACCAATATTCAAGTTAATGCGTAATGCGACCCATAGCGTGGGTTCCCTTTTTGTGGTGAGCCGAACTCTATTCGCGATGGACTGATTTTCATCAACACCTGACAGGTAGTCGCGAGGTGCCCACGGCCGTAACAATAACAGCTGCGGTGGGCTGCTATGGTGCGAATTGCCGCTCCAAGCGCAGAAAACCCGTCGTCGTCTCTGACTTTTGTGTTCAGGTCCGCTTCGTGAGGCGCGCGACGAAGCCGTAGCTGGACGTCGATGTTCGGTCACTATTCTCCCGCGCGTTTGCACCGAGAGTGCTCAGAGCCTTCTCTGATTGGGGTCGTTGTGGTCAAGGTGCTCCTGCACTTTTTCTCGGACCGTTCCGCGGGTCACTCGC
>NZ_NSGE01000011.1 GCF_002294985.1 Mesorhizobium sp. WSM3862
TGCTTGCGGCAGATCGCCAGCGCGCGCGGAATATTCGGCTGCTCCATGTAGCCGAAGGTCAGCGTGACCCGCATGAACAGCTCGTTGACCGTCTCCATCTTCACCCGCTCGCTGTCCGGCACCACCGGCTGCGGTGCGGTCACCACCGAAAGAATGACATTCTTTTCGTGCAGCACCTTGTAGTGCTTCAGGCTGTGCATGAGCGCCGTCGGCGCGCTCAGCGGATCGCTGGTCAGGAACACGGCGGTGCCGGACACCAGTTGCGGCTTTTTCTTCAAAAGGTTCGCCGCCAGAAAGTCGAGCGGGATTTCGTTGCGGCGCGTCTTGTCGAATAGGTAGCGGGTGCCGCGAATCCAAGTCCACATGATCAGCCCCATGATCAAAGCGACAGTGATCGACACCCAACCGCCTTCGACCATCTTGACGACATTGGCCGAGAAGAAGCCGAGGTCGATGACGCCGAAGAGCAGCGCCAGCGCCAATGCGAGCGCCAGCTGCCATTTCCAGAGCCAGCGCATGACGACAAACAAGAGGATCGTCGTCATCAGCATCTCACCGGTCACCGAAATGCCATAGGCGGAGGCGAGCGCGCTCGAGCTGCCAAAACCGACGACCAGAAGCATCACGCCGAGCGCGACCAGCAGATTGACCCTCGGCATATAGATCTGGCCGCTTTGCATCTCGGATGTGTGCTGCACCTCGATGCGCGGCAGAAGATTGAGCTGCACCGCCTGTCTGGTCAGCGAGAAGGCGCCGGAGATCACCGCCTGGCTGGCGATGACCGTCGCCGCCGTTGCCAGGGCGACCATCGGCATCAGCCCCCATTCGGGAAGCATCTGGAAGAACGGGTTGGTCGGCTTGCCGCCGTGCGAGAGCACGAAGGCGCCCTGCCCGAAATAGTTGAGGAGCAGGCAAGGGAAAACGATGGAAAACCAGGCCAGCACGATTGGCTTGCGGCCGAAATGGCCAAGGTCGACATAGAGCGCCTCGGCGCCAGTGACCGCGAGGAAAACCGCGCCGACGGTGACGAAGGCGCCCGTCGGCGTGGTGGCCAGGTAATAGACCGCATAGTAGGGGTTTATAGCCAACAGGACGGACCAATCGTCGACGATGTGATAGAGGCCGGCAACGCCGATCGCCACGAACCATGTCGCCGTGATGGGTCCAAACACTGCCGCCACCTTGCCCGTGCCGAAACGCTGCACGGCGAAAAGCACCGCCAGAATCACCAGCGTGATCGGAACGACATAGGCATCGAGCGCCGGCGTGATGACTTCCAGGCCTTCAACCGCCGAAAGCACGGAGATCGCCGGCGTGATGATCGAATCGCCGAAGAAGAGGGCCGCGCCGCAGAGGCCGATCACCAGGATCAGGCTGGAGCCCTGCGGATAGGCGCTCCGTGCCAGCGCCATCAGCGACAGCGTGCCGCCCTCGCCCTTATTGTCGGCCCTCAGCACGAAGGCGACATATTTGATCGTGACGATGATGGTGAGCGCCCAGACGATCAGCGACAGCACGCCGAGCACATCGTTGCGGGCAACCACTCCCCCTGAAGCATGGAGAGCCTCTCGAAAGGCGTAGATCGGGCTCGTGCCGATATCGCCGTAGACGACGCCGAGCGCACCGAGCATCAGAACCTTGGTGCTGTGCTGCCGCTCGGCCTCGGCATGGCCCGAAGGTTCGAGGGATTCTGTTTCGCTGGCGTTGGCTAGCACCATGAACCCCACTTCATCAGATTCGCCACGCTCCGACGCTGCCGCAAAGCGCGGAACACGCCGGAGCTACGCAAGGCTTCCTCGCCCTACCATCCGCAGGCCTTCAAGAACCGCCCAACCGTGCCGGCCATGCCATACTCCAGCGCATCCGCTGTCAACCCATGTCCGATCGATACTTCGGCCAATGTGGGGATGCGTTTGATCAGTGCAGGCAGATTGTTCACGGTCAAATCGTGGCCGGCATTGACCTGGAGCCCCGCCGCGAGTGCCGCGTCCGCGGTTTTTCCCAGTCTTTCCAATTCCTTGGCCGCCTTGGCGGAATCGGAATGGTAACCGCCATAGGGCCCGGTATAGAGCTCGATCCCGTCGGCACCGGTATCGCGCGCGGCATTCACGCCGGCCGCATCGGCGTCGGAAAACAGCGACACGCGAAATCCGCCCTTCTTCAGCCGCTTGACGATCGGTGTCAGGAACGCGGCCTGCGCGACGAAGTTCCAGCCGTGGTCCGACGTCGCCTGCGCCGGATCGTCGGGCACCAGCGTCACCTGCTCCGGCTGGTTCTTCTCGACAAGCACCAGGAAATCCTCTGTCGGGTAGCCCTCGATGTTGAATTCCGTCTTTGGGAACTCATCGTCGATCAGCGCCCTGATCTCCGGCAGGTCGGAATGTCTCGTATGCCGCTCATCGGGACGTGGATGGACAGTCAACCCATGCGCGCCGGCGGCAAGAGCGATGCGCCCCAACCCCGTGACGCTCGGCCACGGCAGATCGCGTCGGTTGCGCAGCATGGCGACAGCGTTGAGGTTGACCGAAAGCTTTGCAGGCATGAATTGGCATCCAGCTTGGTTTTGGCGGGCATCTATAGCGCCTTTGCAGGGAACAGATAGTGGGTTTCCGGTGTTCCAGAGGACTAGGTGATTGCCAACACAAGGATCTGCCAGTGAATTTCCTCGAGGCGGTGCCGGCGATACGCCGCATTGAAACCAACCGTGACGCGCTTTTTGCCATCGACGTCGTCGGCGATGTCTCGCCGGCGGATGCGGAAAACCTGTTCGGCCTTCTGGAAGCTGCCTATGCCCTGCACCCGAGGATCGACGTGCTAGTGCGGCTGAGTGACGAGGAGAGCGTCGATTGGGCCAACATCGCGCAAGAAACGCTGCAGCAAGGTGTGGCCGACGCGCTGGAGCATGTCGTCCGTTGCGCAGCTATCGGCGAACCGCGCTGGGCATCGCTTGTCGGCGACTTCTTTCCGAAGGTTCTGCCGTTCGAATTCCGGCATTTCACCAGTGACGACGAAGCCGCGGCCTGGCAATGGCTCGATGCGAGGCCGGCAGAATAAGCGGACTGGAGCAATTCCATGAAAGGTGTGACGGCTTTCCGTTCGGAATTGCGCCAAAACAACGAGCTGGAGGGGTTTACCGTTTCCTGACCCGGTGAACCGCTCTATCGCACGATCGTCAGCCGCTCGGCCGCACGCGTGATGGCCGTGTAGAGCCAGCGTTGCCGGGTCTCCTTGAAGGCCCAGCTCTCGTCAAACAGCACGACGTCATTCCACTGCGAGCCCTGCGCCTTGTGCGCGGTCAGCGCATAGCCGTAGTCGAAATCGTCGAATCGCTTCTTCTGCTGCCATGGAATCTCGGCATCCGGATCCTCGAACGCCGCCTTGAGCAGCTTGATCTTGGCAACGCCGCGGTCGGGATCGTCCTCCTCCGGCGAGACCAGCAGGTTGATGCCAGGCTTCACCGTCTCGCGCGACGAGGTCATCACTTTCCACAGCGATCCGTTGAGCAGCCCCTTGGCCGGATCGTTGCGCAGGCAAACCAGCTTGTCGCCGGCCTGCGGATAATCGGCGGAAAAGCCCTTCAGTTCGCGCAGGCGCTGGTTGTAGCGCCGCCGCGTGCGGTTGGTGCCGACCAGCACCTGATCGGCTTTCATCACCAGATCCTGCGTGACCCCTTCCCTGCCGATCACCTGCGCCGTGCCGTAGTCGCCATGCATGAACTCGCGGCCTTCGCGCACGTCGAGCGCCAGCCGGATGATCGGGTTGTCGCGCGCCTGGCGATGGATCTCGGTGAGCAGCACATCCGGCTCATGCTCGGTGAAGAAGCCGCCGCCGGAGATCGGCGGCAACTGCGCCGGATCGCCGAGCACTAGGATCGGCGTGCCGAAGCTCTGCAGGTCGCGGCCGAGTTGCTCGTCGACCATCGAACATTCGTCGATGACGACGAGCTTGGCGCGCGCGATCGGACTTTGCCGGTTGAGTGAAAAGGTCGGCGACATCGACGTCTTGCCGGTCACCTGGTCCTCGACCGATTCCTCGCCCTTCGGCCTGTAGATCAGCGAATGGATGGTGCGGGCGTTGGTCGCTCCCTTGGAGCGCAGCACCTGGGCAGCCTTGCCGGTGAAGGCCGCGAATTGCACCTGCCCGTCGACGTGCTCGGCGAAATAGCGCGCAAGCGTCGTTTTGCCGGTGCCGGCATAGCCGAACAGGCGGAAGATCTGCGGCCGCCCGTCCTTCAGCCAGCGGCCGACCGCCTTCAAAGCCTCGTCCTGTTGGGGAGAGAATTCCATCAGTTCGACAGACCGGATTCGCGAGCGAAACACAAGGTTGCGTGCCATCACCGGCGTCGTCGGCGACGGTCTCATTCATTATCAGCTCGGCACGCTATCAGGCGCAAACAAGAACGTAAAGGGAACGCAGCTTGAGTCCGGGCTACCGGCGGGCTCCGGGATCATTCTCCAGCAGGATCGGCTTGCCGTGCGGCGTGGCGTGCGCGGCACGCTCCCAGGCGGCCGCGAGCGCATCGATCTCGTGCTTGACGGCGACGCCCTTGGTCGCCAGCAATTTTTCCAGCGCCGACAGCCAGTGCTCGTAATAGTCGTGGCCGTCCCTCGCGGCGTCCGGCTTCTTCACTTCGGCGGACAGGGCGTCCGCCCATTCGTTCCACGAAAACAAGCCGCTGTCGTGCAGCGCGACCGTGATGGCGAAAGCCTCCGCCTGCCACGGTTCGGCGAACACCGGATCGTCGAAGCCGCCCGGCAGTTCGGTCTCATGCCGGCTCAAGGTAGCTCTCCCAGGCATCGATCGAGACCTCAAGCGTCGGGTCGGCGCCCTCGCCCCAGATCTCGGCGCCGTCGAAAACCACGGTATAGACCCATTGCGGGTTCTCGCCCTTGCCATGCGCGTTGCTGTCCGGGAACACGAAGCCGTCGCGAACGGCCTCGATCCTTCCGTTCTTGCCGCGCGCGTAGCGCGGCAGGCGCGTATGGCCGGTCGGACTGAAATTCTTCGTCCGCACGCGGTCGCCCGCCTGGAAGCGCGCCGGCGCAGCCACGGGACGGTCGCAAGGCCCACCCTTGGCGAGCACGGCAGGCACATCGGCAGCCTTCAGCACGCGTTTGGGTGTCGACGCCGGATCGACAGCCTTGCCGGCGGCAAGGTCGCGTTCCGTCACGAAGCCATGGCGCTTCAGGAGTACCTCAAGCGCCTGGATCCAGATCTGGTAATAGCTCGACGAATAATAATCGGCGGGATGCAGAGACTCTCGCGCATGCCGGCTCTCGTCGATGTTCCAGGCACCCATGGCGCCGGCAGTGAGCGTGACCCCAAGCGCCCGCCGCTCCCAGGCAGCATGGAAGTAAGGCTCGTCCGTCTCGGGCGCGACCGGCCCGAACCCCATCTGGCCGCCGAGATCTTGCGGCCCGTTCATGCCGGCTCCTTCGCCAGCGCCGTGCCGATCATCGAATCGCGACTGACCAGGCCGGCGAGTTGCTCCTCGCTCCAGCCCTCGGTGCCTTTCGGCCGCATCGGCACCACCAGATAGCGAAGCTCGGCCGTCGAATCCCAGACCCGGATTTTCCTGCCCGCGGGCAAGGTTAGCCCGAATTCTTCCAAAACGCCACGCGGATCGATAACAGCCCGCGAACGATAGGGCGGCGCCTTGTACCAGACCGGCGGCAGGCCGAGCACGGACCACGGATAGCAGGAGCAGAGCGTGCAGACGACGAGGTTGTGCGTCTCATGCGTGTTGAACACCGCCTGCATGTGCTCGCCCTGACGCCCGGTATAGCCGAGCGAGGCAATTGCTGCCGTCGCGTCGCGCTTCAGCCATTCGGCATAGGCCGGATCGTTCCAGGCCTTCGCCACCACCCTGGCGCCGTTGCGTGGGCCGATTTTCGTCTCGTATGTATCGACGATGACGTCGATGGCCGCCGGATCGATCAGGCCCTTCTCGGTAAGGATCGTTTCCAATGCGCGCACGCGCGCCGCAAACGGATCGAGCTCGTTGTCGTGGTCGTGATCATGGGACATGGCGCAAGGTTACGATCGTGCGCACGCCCCCGCAAGCTCGGCACCTTGGGCCAGAGCCGGGCCGCCTATTCGGCGGCCAATTTTTTCGGCTCGGCATTTTCTCCGGGGTCGAAGAGCGAGGGCTGCTCGACCGGCTCGACCGCATGCAACTCCGGCCGGCTCTTCTTCGAGGAGAAGCTGAGCAGCCAGCCGGAGAAATGCTCGAAATAGACATAGATGACCGGCGTGACGAACAGGGTCAGCGCCTGGGATGCGAGCAGGCCGCCGACCACCGCAACGCCGAGCGGCTGGCGCAGCTCGGCGCTGGCGCCGGTGCCGAGCGCGATCGGGAACGTGCCCATCAAGGCCGCCAGCGTCGTCATCATGATCGGCCGGAAACGCATCAGGCAGGCTTTGTGGATAGAGTCCAGCGCCGACATGCCCTCGCGCCTCAACTCCAGCGCCACGTCGATCATCATGATGCCGTTTTTCTTGACGATGCCGATCAGCATCAGGATGCCGATCACGGCTATGACCGACAGGTCCATGCCGAAGAGCCGCAATGCAACCACCGCGCCCAGTACCGCCGATGGCAGGCCCGTCAGAATGGTCAGCGGATGGATGAAGCTCTCGTAGAGCATGCCGAGCACAATGTAGATCGTGAGAATCGCGCCCCCGATCAGCAGCCCTTGGTTGGCAAGCGAATCCTGGAACGTCTTGGCGGTGCCGGCGAAGGTGGTGCCGATCGCCTGCGGCATGCCGATCTGGTCCTTGAGCTGGTTGATGCGGGTCACCGTGTCGCCGAGCGAGACACCCTGCGGCAGGTTGTACGAGATCGTCACCGCCGGCAGCTGGCCAAGCTGGTTGACCGTCAAGACGCCGGCCGTGCGATCGACCCGGGCGAAGGCACCGAGAGGAACGAGGCTGCCGCTCGCCGTTCTCACCTGAATGGCCAGCATGCGCTCCGGCGACCACTCGATCTTCGGATCGAGCTCGGTGATGACCTCGTAACTGTCGGCCGAGCCGAAAATGGTTGAAACCTGATCGGTGCCGAAGCCGCCATAGAGGGCGGAGCGCAGCGTGTCCGTGTCGATGCCGAGCTGCGCGGCCTTGTCGCGATCGACGACCAGCGACGCCTGCAGCGCGTTGTTCTGCAAATCACTTGTGACGTCGGTGAAGAATTTATGATCGGCGGCCATGGCGTCGTTCAATTTCTGCGCCCAGGCGTCCGTCGCGCCGTTATCGAGGCCTTGGACGACCAGCTGATAGGCGCTGGCCGAGGACCGCGAGCCGAGCCTGAGGTTCTGCACCGGTTGCATATAGGTTTCGATGCCGGCGACGCCGGACAGCTGCCGCCTCAAATCGGAAAGCACCTTCTCTATGTCGGGACGCCTGTCCTTGTCCTTCAGTTGCACGAACAACTGTCCCTGATTGAGCGCATTGTTGCCGCTGCCCACCGACCAGGCGACGTGATCGACGTAAGGCGAATGCGAGAAGACGTCGGCAACCTGGCTCTGCAGCTTCGTCATCGCGTCGAAGGAGATGTCCTGGCGTGCGATGGTGGTTACCGAGATCTGGCCTATGTCTTCTTGCGGGAAGAAGCCCTTCGGCGAAACCTGGATCAGCCAGACAGAGGCCGCCGCGGTGCCGACGAAGACCAGGAACACCAGGAAGGTGTGGCGCAGACAGAAGCTCAGGATCCAGTCATAGCCACGCGTGATGAGATCATGTCTGTGACCGTCGGCATGCGCGTCGCGATCGGCCTTGGTCACCGACAAGAGCCGCGAGCACAGCATCGGCGTCAGGGTCAGCGACACGAACATCGACGCCAGGATGGCGACCGTCACCACGACGGCGAATTCGTTGAAGATGCGACCGATGACGCCGCCCATCAGAAGCACGGGGATGAACACCGCCACCAGCGAAATCGAAATCGATATGATGGTGAAGCCGATCTCACGCGCGCCCTTGAGCGCGGCGTCGAAAGCCGACAGCCCGTCCTCCTCCATGTGGCGGAAGATGTTTTCGAGCATGACGATCGCGTCGTCGACGACGAGGCCGACGGCCAGCGTCAGACCCATCAGAGATATGTTGTCGATCGAGAAGCCGAACAGGAACATCGCGCCGAGTGTGGCGATCAGCGAAATCGGCACGGCCACCGCCGGGATGATCGTTGCCGTGACGCGGCGCAGGAACACGAAGATCACCATCACCACCAACGCGATGGTCAGGAGCAGCGTGAACTGCACGTCGTCGACGGCCTGGCGGATCGAGGTGGATCGGTCGTTGAGCAGTTTGATGCTCGCGGCAGCCGGCATCTGGTCCTGGAAAGACGGCAGCATCGCCTTGACCTTGTCGACGACGTCGACCGTATTGGCGTCAGGCTGGCGCTGCACGGCCATGATAATGGCGCGCGTGCCGTCATACCAACTCGCCGTCGTCGTGGTTTCGACCGAGTCGATGACGCGCGTGACCTCGCCCAGCCGCACCGGATGGCCATTCTTGGTGGCGATGATAATGTTGGAAAAATCGGCGGCGTTCATCAACTGAGTGTTGGCCGTGATCGTCAGTTGCTGCTTGTCGTTCTGCAGGACGCCGAGCGGCGTGTTGCTGTTGGCCGAGGCCACGGCCGTCTGCAACTGGTCGATCGAGATGCCGCGCGCGGCGAGCGCGGTCGGATCGATCTGGATGCGCACCGCATATTTTTGCTGTCCGTAGATCGAAACCTGCGCAACGCCATCGATGGTCGACAGCGAGGGCGAGATGACGTTTTCGGCGAAGGCGTCGAGGTCGGTGAGTGGAACGGTGTCGCTGACCAGCGACATCAGAAGAATCGGCGCATCGGCCGGATTGACCTTGCGATAGCTTGGCGGCGCCGTCATTTGCGGCGGCAGCGATTTTTGCGTGCGCGCAATGGCTGCCTGAACGTCCGCGGCAGCCGCGTCGATGTCGCGGTTGAGCACGAACTGGATGGCGATCGAGGTCTGGCCCAGCGAGTTGGTGGTCGAAATAGAATCGATGCCGGCAATGGTTGCGAACTGCTTGATCAGCGGCGTCGCGACCGAGGTCGCCATGGTCTCCGGCGAAGCGCCGGCCAGTTGGGCCGAGACATTCACCACCGGGAACTCCGCGCTGGGCAGCGCGGCAACCGGCAGGAACTTGTAAGCGAACAGTCCGCCCAGCACGAGGGCGAACGACATCAGCAGCGTGGCGACGGGCTTTCGTATGCAGAATTCGGAAATCATGGGCGGGCCTCGCCGGCCTTGTCGGCTTGTGCGACCTTAGGCGAATTTTGATCCCCACTGTTGCTCGCTGTCTTGCCTTCGTGCACCGTCGCGCCGTCCTTTAGCCTTGTCTGGCCTTCGACCACCACTTTCTCGCCGCCCTTGAGGCCTTGGCTGATGGCGCTGTTATCGCCCTCCGTCAGCGCCACCTGCACCGGCCGCATCTCGACCGTGTTGTCCGGCTTGACCACATAGACGAAGGGACCTTTCTGGCTCGGCTGCACCGCGACCGTCGGCACCGAGGTCATTTGCGGCATCGTGCCGGCATCAAGGATGACGTTCACATACTGCCCCGGCCAAAGCGAAAGATCGGAGTTCGGTATGCTCGCCCGCGTGGCGATGGTGCCGGAGGCGGTGTCGACGCTGGAATCGACGAAATCGAGCGTGCCCTTGCCGATCGGCGTCGGATCGCCGTCCTTGGTCAGCGTCACGTCGCCTTGCTGTGGGCTCGCCAACGCCTTGTGCAATAAAGCAAGGTTGCTTTCCGGCAGAGTGAAATTCACCTGCAGCGGGTCCATCTGTGTGATGGTCACAAGCGGCGTCGTGGTGCTTGAGCCGTTGCTGGTGGTGACGAGATCCCCGACCGAGACATTGACCGCCCCCAGCCTGCCTGAGATGGGCGCGCTGATGGTCGCGTAGCTTAACTGGACCGTATCGGCGTCGATCGTCGCCTTGTCTGCATCGATGGTGGCGGCCGCGGCCTTCTGCGCCGCCAGTGCCTGGTCGTAAGTCTGCTGCGTGCCAGCCTGCTTGGCGACAAGGTCCTTGGCGCGCTGAAGATCCGCTGTAGCGCTCACCAGCAGGGCCTGGTCCTTGACCAGCGTCGCCTGGTCCTTGGCAAGCTGCGCCTTCAGCGCGCGGTCATCGAGCGAGAAGAGAAGGTCGCCGGCCTTGACCATTTGCCCGTCCTTCACCGCGATCGACACGATCTGGCTGGAGACACGGGCATTCACGCTGACCACCGATGGCGAGGAGACGAAGCCGATGGCGTAGCGGCGGATCGGAAAATCTGCGGTCGTCGCAGTTGCCGAAACGATCGAGGCGGAACGCGCGCCGCCAGCGCCGCCCTTCTGGCTGCCAGACGCCTTGGTCGTGTCGGCGCCGGCTGCGTCGGCCTGCTGGCCGGAGATCAGCTGCTGCACCCTGCCCATCGTGGCGGGCGACAGGTAAAGGCCGACACCTGCAAGGCAGGCCAGAGCAACGACTGTAAAGGCGATTTTTCCGCGCATCGACAACTGGCCCTCTATCCGACACGCCGAAACCGGTGGTCTATTCTCAGCTCATTCACGACCGTTGCCGCGAATTTCGCCGAATAGATAGGACAAGGCTTTGGCGGAAAAGGGCCAAAACGCGGGATTACGAAGATTTAATATGCACTGCACAATTGTTGTGCAGCCGGCTAACGTGCCGTGGCGATCCCTTAACGCAGCATCGGCCAGAGCGTCGCTGCGAGCAGCAGACCCATTCCTATGTTGAACCATTTCAGCCGCACGGGATCCGAAAGGAAGCCGCGCAGCGCGGTGCCGAACCCGGCCCACACCGAAACGCTGGGCAGGTTGACGATGGTGAAGGCGATCGAAATCAGCGCCACCGAGACGAACGGATGATCCGGATTGGTGTAGACGGCCATGGCAGTGATCGCCATCACCCACGCCTTCGGATTGACCCATTGGAACGCGGCGGCATCGATGAAGCGCATCGGCCGCGCCTCCGCCCCGCCCTTGCCACCCATCGAGCGCGACATGCCGATCTTCCAGGCAAGGTAGAGCAAATAGGCGGCGCCGGCGATTTTCAGCGCCGTATGCAGCACCGGAAACGCTGTCAGCACCGCGCCGAGTCCGAAGCCGACGGCGAGCAGCAGAACCAGAAAACCGATGCTGATGCCGAGCATATGCGGAACCGTTCTGAGGATGCCGAAATTGACGCCAGAGGCCAGCAGCATGAGATTGTTCGGTCCTGGCGTGATCGACGTCACGAAGGCATAGACCAGGAGTGCAAGGAACGCGTTGACGGACATCATATCCTCTCCGGATAGGTCAGCTATATTGTCCTTTTTCGACAGGTGCGCAAAAGCCACGGACGGGTCGACCGCCGGGCAAGCGAGGAGAAGTTGAAGCAGTCGGAGCGGTGGTGGCGCGGCTACATCCCCTGCGGGCCGCGGTTCATGGCTGCGACACCGGTGCGGCAGATCTCGACCAGGCCGAGCGGCTTCATGATGGCAATGAACTGGTCGAGCTTGGAACCCTTGCCGGTGATTTCGAAGATGAAATGCTCGGTGTTGGCGTCGATGACCGACGCGCGGAAGGCATCGGCCAGCCGCAGCGCCTCGACGCGGGCGTCGCCGGTGCCGGCGACCTTGACGAGCGCAAGCTCGCGCTCCAGCGGCCGCTCCTGGCCGAGCTCGTGCGAGCGCACGGTGAGATCGACCACGCGGTGCACTGGCACGATCCGCTCGAGCTGGTGCTTGATCTGCTCCAGCACATGCGGCGTGCCGCGCGTCACGATGGTGATGCGCGACAAATGCTTCTCGTGCTCGGTCTCGGACACCGTAAGGCTTTCGATGTTGTAGCCGCGCCCCGAGAACAAGCCGATGACGCGGGCAAGCACGCCCGGCTCGTTGTCGACCAGCACGGAAAGCGTGTGCGTTTCCGGCTTTTCGGTTTCCTTGGCGATGAAGTAGGCGGAGCCGGTCGGCTGGAGCTGTGCGTTCATGACGTGAATCTCGATTTCAAACTTTGGCGCTAATTCTCTGTTTCCACACGGCTTCCGCCGCAGACGCTGCCTGCCGCTACACCAGTTCCCTGCCCTTGGCGTCGATGGCGTTGGCCACCGCCTCGTCGGTCGCCTCGTCAGGCAGGAGCATCTCGTTATGCGCCTTGCCGGACGGGATCATCGGGAAGCAGTTGGCAAGAGTCGCCACGCGGCAGTCGAACAGCACCGGCTTCCTCACCGAGATCATCTCGCGGATCGCGTCATCCAACTCGTCCGGCTTGTCGCAGCGTATGCCATGGCCGCCATAGGCGTCCGCCAGCTTGACGAAATCCGGCATCGCCTCGGTGTAGGAATGCGACAGCCGGTTGCCGTGCAGCAGCTGCTGCCACTGGCGCACCATGCCCATATATTGGTTGTTGAGGATGAAGATCTTGATCGGCGCTTCGTACTGCACGGCCGAGCTCATCTCCTGCATCGTCATCTGCACCGAAGCGTCGCCGGCGATGTCGATGACCAGCGCATTCGGATGTGCGATCTGCACGCCGAGCGCCGCCGGCAGGCCATATCCCATCGTGCCCAGGCCGCCCGAGGTCATCCAGCGGTTGGGCTTGTCGAAGTGATAGTGCTGCGCCGCCCACATCTGGTGCTGGCCGACTTCGGTGGTGATGTAGGTGTCCATATCCTTGGTCAGTGCATAGAGCCGCTGGATCGCATATTGCGGCATGATCACGTCGTTGTTCATCCTATAGGCGAGCGAGTCCCGCGCGCGCCATTTCGCGATCTGCTCCCACCATGGATAGAGCGCCTTCTTGTCGGCCTTGGCGGTCGCCCGCCACAGCCGCACCAGATCCTCCAGCACGCGGCCGACATCGCCCAGGATCGGCACGTCGGCATGGACGTTCTTGTTGATCGAGGACGGATCGATGTCGATATGGATCTTCTTCGAGTTCGGCGAGAACGCGGTCAGCCGGCCGGTGATGCGGTCGTCGAAGCGCGCGCCGATGCAGATCATCACGTCGCAATCATGCATGGCCATGTTGGCTTCGTAGGTGCCATGCATGCCGAGCATGCCGATCCAGTTCTTGCCCGAAGCCGGATAGGCACCGAGGCCCATCAGCGTCGAGGTGATCGGAAAGCCGGTGAGGTCGACCAGCTCGCGCAGCAGATGGCTGGCTTCCGGACCTGAATTGATGACGCCGCCGCCGCTGTAGATGATCGGCCTCTTCGCGCCGGCCATCAATTCGACGGCGGCCTTCACCTTCTCCAGATCGCCCTGGACCTTCGGCTGATAGCTGGTGCGCGGCGCCGTCTGCGGCGGCACGTAGATGCCCTTGGCGAACTGCACGTCCTTCGGAATGTCGACCACGACCGGGCCGGGGCGGCCGGTGGTCGCGACATGGAAGGCTTCATGGATGGTGGCGGCCAACTCGTTGACGTCTTTCACCAGCCAATTGTGCTTGGTGCAGGGGCGCGTGATGCCGACGGTGTCGCATTCCTGGAAGGCGTCGGAGCCGATCAGCGAAGTCGGCACCTGACCGGTGAGACAGACCAGCGGAATGGAATCCATCAGCGCGTCCTGCAGCGGCGTCACCGCATTGGTTGCCCCGGGGCCGGACGTGACCAGCAGCACGCCGGCCTTGCCCGTCGAACGCGCATAGCCTTCGGCGGCATGGCCGGCACCCTGCTCGTGCCTGACCAGAATGTGCTCGACCTCATCCTGCTGGAAGATCTCGTCATAGATCGGAAGGACCGCGCCGCCCGGATAGCCGAAGACATGCTTGACGCCGTTGTCCTTCAGCGCCTGCACCACCATTTCGGCGCCCGTCATTTCGCGCCGCTCGTTATGTCCGTTGCTCATCGGTCTGGTCCCGTACTGTTCGCCATCTGGCGATTTGCTGGTCGTCTAGTTGGGTTTTGGGCAATAAAAAAGGCCCCCGAGGGAGCCTGTGGGATGCGCATGGGAGGTTTTCGCCTGGCGGTTACACCGCCTTGCCCACGCGCCAGCCTACGAGAATGAGTGCTGTTTTCATGGGCGCGGACAATAAGGTCGGTTCCGCGCCGCTGTCAACGGGCAATCTGTCGGTCCCATTGTTCAGCGGCGCGGATTGTTCAGGCCGCCAGCACCACACCCCTTGCCTGGCTGCCGCCAACGCATTTTGCCGGGTATGTCGAGACTCATGATGTTGCCGAGAAAACATCTCTAGTCTTCGGCGGCGCACTATTGTCGGCAAGTGTGCCGGGTGGGGCGGCGCCGGTGATCACGTCGCGCTTTGGGTCGCGAACTTTTTCACCACCCGCTCCAGCAGCGGCACGTAGTCGCGAAAGGCGCGCGTCTTCATGTTGGCGACCTTGCCACCCTCGTCCCAGATGCGCACACGCACGGCTTCCTGATGGAATGGATTGCTGCGGAACTCCGCCACCTCCTCCGCGCTCATCGGCCCGCCCTGCAGCGACAGCGTATGGACCGAGGCCGGCGACAGCTTGCCGAAATAGGAGGGATCGGTGGCGCAGAGATAACGCTTGGCCGCAACATGCAGCCTGACGCATTCGACGATGACCGGCGGAAAGAACGGCGCCAGCACCTCGCCACCCGCCTCGTCGTGGTGCTTGTCCTCGACGTCGTCGGGCGAATAGGTGCCGAACTCGCTGGTGTAGTGGCCGATGTCGTGCAGCAGCGCCGCAGCCACAAGCTCCTCCGGCGCGCCATCCTGCTCGGCTAGCCACGCGCCCTGCAGCATATGCTCGGACATGGTGACCGGCTCGCCGAGATAGGATTCCGCGCCGCGACGCTCGAAAATGTCGGCGATGAACTCGACGATGTTGCCGGTGTTCAGTTCATTCGATTTCATTCGGCCGCCTCTCTGACATCGTGTTCGATTGCCGCCAGCGTGGACAGCAGGCCGTCCTTGTCGGCGTAGCAGCCCTGCAGCCAGCGCGTGCCGCTGCCGGAAAAGGCCTTGCGCGCATGCATGACGCGCGTGTTGTCGACGATGAACGACTGGCCCGCCTCGAGCTTGAAGGTCACCTCGAAGGCCGGATCCTCGATCAGTTCGGCGAACCGGCGATAGGCAGCGTAATATGCGTCCATTTCGGCGAACGGCACGTCGATGGTCGGCGCCAGCGAACGGTTGTTGAAGCGCACGCAGATGAGCTCGCCATCCGGTCCGAGCTCAATCATCGGGCGCTTGGACTGCAGCCGCACGCCCGATGAGCCGGCATATTCGAAGCGCGCCGGATAGGAGGAAAGCAACCGGAAGCCGTCCGAATTCTCGGCCTGCAGCGCGGCCGCCACCGCGAATCCGTCGACGACGCTGGATTCGCCGCCTTCCACCGTATTCTCGATGCAGGCCAGGATCTGCAGCGTCGGCACCGGGTCGCGGTAGGGATTGTCGGTATGCGCCTGCAGGCCGAGATTGGTGTAGGCAAGATTGTTCGGATTGACCTCGGCGCGCACCTCGAACCAGCGCCCGTAATTGGTCTCCCTGATATATCCGAAGAGATCGGCCACACTGCACAATGCCCCGGATTCGGCCGGCAGACCGTCCATGACGGCAAAGCCAAAGCTCCGTACCGCCGTCAGCCATTGCCGCAGAACATTCCTGTCGTGCCGCGCCTCACTATAGGCCGCGCGCGGCACCGAACTCTGCATCGTGGCCTTGGTCCACCGCCGAATGTCGCTGCCG
Source organism: Mesorhizobium sp. WSM3862 (assembly GCF_002294985.1). Taxonomy (GTDB): domain Bacteria; phylum Pseudomonadota; class Alphaproteobacteria; order Rhizobiales; family Rhizobiaceae; genus Mesorhizobium. Next base: position 15,686 of record NZ_NSGE01000011.1, read on the forward strand.
GTCCAGCCGGGCTGCCGATTTTCTTCACGGTCGTAAGTATGGCCACGAAGCCAGCTTGCGGGAAAGCTGACGGTCTTGTCTTCAGGCACGAACGTGACCACCAGCGCCTCGCCCTTGATCGAGGCCTCTCCGATCCGTGTCTCGGCCGGAATGTCCAGGATGGTGATCAGCCGCTGGCCGTTGCCGGAGCTGCGGGTCCTGTCGTCCAGCGCGTTGTCGCGCAGCCACATGGCATGGAATCGGCTGCGTGTTCCATCGTCCCAGCCAAGCGCGATCGTCCGTCCTTCGTCGACAAGGGTTGCTCTCGTCAGCATGTTTCTGAAACTCCTTCGGGCCGTCGCCGCGGTACCGATTGCATGCTGTCTTTGCCAAAGGCATAATTCAAGTTACTGTTTTTCGGCCAATGCCGCCAAAAACCTAATGACTGGAAAAGCTGCCGATCCCATGCCTCCGCTCGACTGGCTACGCAGTTTCGAAGCGGCTGCGCGCCTGTCCGAGTTCGAGCTTTCGAGCCCATCGGGTCACTTCCTGACGCGGCCATCGTCATCGCGGCTGTCCGGCGCCGAACAGGATTTTCGCCGCTGGCTTTTGTCGCGTCTCGCCAGCATTTCAGGATAGCGCCCGGGCCGGCTCCCCTATCCGCTTCCAATAGATGAGCGTGCCGGTGAGCCCACCATGCGGTTTCAGCGCATAGTTCGGAATCTCGCCGGTCAGCGAGAAGCCGAGTCTTTCGTAAAGGTCGGCTGCCCCCTCTTCGCTTGCTGTGTCCAACACCAGCAGGGTGCGCCCTTTCTTCACCGCCAGTTCCTCGGCGGCCCGCATAAGGCTGGTGGCAATACCTTTGCCGCGAGAGTCAAGGCGGGTCATCAACTTGGCGATCTCGGCGCGGTGCGGTTGGTTGGGCGGGCAGTCGAGAAGCAGCGTGACGGTGCCGACAAGCGCCTCGCCATCCCATGCGCCCAGCAGCGCCCGTTCCCCGCGCGCCGCGGCAGCGAGCGATTTGCGCCAGAACTCGTGGGCTGCATCGGGGGACAAGGGATGCATGAAGCTCACCGATCCGCCGGCGGCGACTGTCTCGATCAGCAGGTCGGCGAGCATCCCGCTGGTTTTTGCGTCGTCGTTCAGCGCCCTGATTTCAGGCGGGTTCATGTCGGTGGTCTCCAGGTGATGAGGTTCGAGCCGCGGTCATGCGAAATGACTGCTCCGTCTTCGGCGGCGCGCCCTTCGGATTTCCGCGATACGTTCGGCATCGTCCTCGCTGAGGTGCCGCCCGCGCTCCAGGATCTCGAGCGTGTATTCCTCATAGGTGAGCCCAAGCCGCTCGGCCTTTTCCAGCCGCATCAGCATGACGGCGTGGCTCGGCGCCTTCCAGGCTTTCTCGTGGGCGGTGCGCCAGTGAAGAAAGATGTAGGGGTCGCCCTTGCCCCAAGGCGGACCTTCGTAGTCGTCGAGAGGCGGCCCGCCATTGTGGGACCGTTCAGGCCGGCGTGCCATGCGATCAGCCCCGGACCAGCGCCACCAGATACTCGGCGGCTTCCGGTCCCGGAGCGTGGAAGGTGCAGTCCGACGGGGCTCCGAGCGCCAGGCAGTCGCCCGGCTCCAGCCTGTGCACGACATTGCCTTCGGTGAAGTCCAGGCGGCCGCCGATCAGCCAGATCTGCTGCTTGATGAAGGCATAGGACGCTGCGGGGAATTCGACCTTGGCGCCTGCCGGAAGGCTGACCCGGATCAGTTCGAGCGGCATTTGCGTTGCCGGCGACAGATGGCGTCGCACATAGCCGGTCGCCGGATCCTGCCAGACCGGCTGCTCGTCCTTGCGGGACACACTGCCGCCCTGCATTTCGGCGCGGGCAATCAGCGTCGAGAGCGTCAAGCCGAAAGCCGACGCAATGCGCACGAGGAGCGCCGCGGTCGGACTTGTCATGCCGCGCTCCATGGCGCTCAGCATCGCTTTGGAAACGTCGGACCGCTCGGCCAACTCGGCCAGCGACCATCCCCGCAAATCACGCTCGGAGCGTATCCGCCTGCCGATCGTGGACGTGATGTCGTTCGATATATCAGTCATCCATCCAATATATCGAAATTTCGGGATGAAGGAAGAGGCTGGTCGATCGCATTTTCGCGAGTGGTTTAACGGGCCCTACACCATCCGACCTCACGCGGCTTTAACCCCGATTGGGATAGCTTTGACCCCGAGGGGAATGGGACAGGTAACCGATGTTTGTTGAACGCGAAGCCTCCGTTGGGGAGCCGACCTCGCAGGAGCGCCGCGGCGCCCAGCAGAGCGACAAGCGCATCCTGGGCAACGTCGTGCAATGCGACGGTGCGCGCGCTACCATCAGCGCCTATGCCGAAGATGCCGAAGGCACGGTGACCGGCCTATGGACTGTCGGCAAGATGATTTCCATCAACCTTGGCGCGACGCGAACCGTTGGCCTTGTCTATGCGATCGGCAAGTCTGACCGCGCCTGGAGCAATGAGGGCCAGAACGCAATCGAGGTCAGCATCGAACTGATCGGCGAGGTGCGCGACGGCGCCGAGCCCGGCGCCAAACCGGTCTTCGACCGCGGCATCACCACCTATCCGCATATCGGCGCGGTTGCCCACCGTATCCGCAGCCGCGACCTGCAGGCCGTCTACGATCTCGCCGGCCGCCATTCGATCACCATCGGCACGCTGTCCCAGGACGAGGCGATCGACGCCAACATCGCTGTCGACGACACGCTGGCGCGCCATTTCGCCATTGTCGGCACGACCGGCGTCGGCAAATCCACGGCTGTCTCGCTGCTGTTGCGCAAATCGATCGAGGCGCGGCCCGATCTGCGCGTGCTGATCCTCGACCCGCACAACGAGTTTGCCGCCTCGCTTCCGGAATACTGCGTGAAGGTTGATTCCAAGACGCTCGACCTGCCGTTCTGGATGTTCAGACTGGAAGAATTCGCCGAAGTTCTGTTTCGCGGTCGCGAGACCGTTCCGGAGGAAGTCGACGTCCTGCGCGACCTCATCCCGGCCGCCAAGAACCTCTATCGCAACCCGAGCTCCGGCTCGTATATCAGGCGCGGCAGCGATGCGCTGACGGCGGACACGCCGGTGCCTTACCGCATCGCCGATCTGCTCAAGCAGATCGACGAGCGCATGGGTCTGCTCGAAAGCAAGAACGATCGGCCGACACTGAAGTCGTTGAGGACGCGCATCGAATCGGCCGCTTCCGACCCGCGCTACCGTTTCATGTTCAATTCGCGGCTGATCGAGGACACCATCCACGAGACGATCGGCAACATCTTCCGCGTGCCGAACCATGGACGTCCGGTGACCTGCTTCGAGATGGCGGGCATGCCGTCCGAAGTCGTCAATTCGGTCTGCTCGGTGCTGGCGCGCCTCGCCTTCGACCTTGCACTCTGGAGCGAGGGCCGGCTGCGGCTGCTCCTGCTTTGCGAGGAAGCGCACCGCTACATGCCTGCCGATCCGCGCCTCGGCTTCGCGCCGACCAGGCACGCTTTGTCGCGCATCGCCAAGGAAGGCCGCAAATATGGCTGCTATCTCGGCGTTGTGACCCAGCGTCCAGGCGAGCTCGATCCGACCATCCTGTCGCAATGCTCGACTTTCTTCGCCATGCGGCTCGCCAACGAGCAGGACCAGGCGATCATCCGCTCGGCGATCGCCGATTCCTCGGCCTCGACGCTGGCGTTCCTGTCCTCCATGGGCCAGCGCGAAGCCATTGCCTTCGGCGAAGGCGTGGCGACGACCATGCGGCTCAAATTCGAGAAACTGTCCCAGGAATTCATTCCCGGCACTGCGAAGCGGGAGCAGGCCTTGCCCGCGGAAGCCGGCGACGATGTCGATCTCGCCGGAATTGTCGAGCGTCTGCGCAACGTGCCGAAACCGCAGCAGTCGATCGCGTTCGCCGAGGCCGTCGATACCGGGCGCCAGGCTGGCGACCCCGATTACCGCAAGCCATCGGCGCCGCGCGTACAGCCGGACGACGATTTCGACATGCGTTACGGCCTGAGGCCCTCGACCTTCGGCATGCGCCAGCAGAACGATTGATCGCTCTGCATCTTCGCGCCGACTCGCTAAGAGTGCCAGGAACGGCTACGCCAACAGGCATGGGCAAGTTCGATCAGGAAATTCGTCAGGCTGAGTCGACTGGAGTCGCTTTCGAGGACCCGAGCGGAGCGGACATATAGTCCGTGAGCACGCGCATGACCCCGAAATCGAGAACGCTTTTCGGAAAGGATCATAAGGAACACGCGGCGGGTAGAAGCGCAGAAAGCGGCTCCAGGCGGCCAGCGTCAAGAATTTGATCATGGAATTTCAGGCGCAGACGCGGTTGCGGCCCTGCTTCTTCGCCTCGTAGAGCTGCCGGTCGGCGCGGCGATAGAAGTCCTCGGCACTCTCCTTGCGGTCCCAGACGGCGAGGCCGACGCTGGTGGTGACCTTCAGCCGCACATTGCCCGACATGATCGACAGATTGGCGATCGCCTTGCGGATGCGCTCGGCGAACCGCGCGAGCAGTTCCGCATCCATGTTGGGCGTGACCACGGCGAACTCCTCGCCGCCCAGCCTCGCCACCACATCGTGATAGCGGGTCATGCCGCGTACGCACTGCGCGACGGACCGCAGAACCTCGTCGCCGACATCGTGGCCATGCGTGTCGTTGACCTGCTTGAAATGATCGAGATCGAGGATCATCAGGCCCACCGGCTTATCGATGCGGCCGAACTCGTCGAGATATTCCCGCAGCGCGTCATCGAAGTAGCGGCGGTTCTGCATTCCGGTCAGGCCGTCGGTGAGCGCTGCGTGCTCAAGCGTTTGCGAACGGGCGCTCAGCGACACCGTCATGGCGCGCAACTTGCCCTCTTCCCTCACCTGGCCGCGGATCAGCGGGTAGATGAAGAAGGTTCCGAAGAACAAGGCAGCAGCCAGCAGCGCACCGGTCACGAACAGCAATTTGTTGAGATAGGCGATTCTGTCGAGACGCGATGCGGTGTCGAGAGCGGTCGCGATATCCTGCAATTGGCCATAGGCGTGAAAGGTCACCAGGCCGGCGGCCAGGATCACGAAGATAAAGACGAAAAACGCGGATTCCGCCTTGTGAAAACGCATAACGCCCCGCGGTACTGCGACCGTCGCCGTTATGGCATGCCCGGCCTTACGGACGGTTAACCCGGACAACCGTGACGGGAAGCTGCGCTTACAATTCCAAGCCCCTGATCAAATCGCATTCTATCAGTCCAGGATTGACCATTTCTCGCCCGGGCGTAACCTTTGCCACTCCGGTCCCAGTTGGTGTTTGAACCAGGTCGTCTGCCGCTTGGCATATTGGCGCGTGGCGATCTTGGCTCGCTCAATCGCTTCGGGAAAGCCCATGTGTCCGGCCATCGCGGCCTGCAGCTCGCGCACGCCGATCGCCTTCATCGCCGGCAGGTTCGGATCGAGGTCGAGCGCCATCAGCTGCCTGACCTCGTCGAGCGCGCCCTTGTCGAGCATTTGATCAAAACGCGCCCCGATACGCGCCACCAGTTCGCCGCGATCCGGCTCGATCACGAGGAAGCCTGCGCTGTCGCGGTCGATGAGCGGCTGGCCGCGTGCCGCCTGCCATTCAAGGATCGACCGTCCCGACGCGTCGAGCACCTCCAGCGCCCGCACAATGCGCTGGCCGTCGGTCGGCCGGATCTGCATGGCGACAGCCGAGTCCTGATGCATCAATATGAGGTGCAGCCGTTCTGCCCCTTGTTCCTTGAGTTCGTAGCGCCAGCGCTCACGCACCGAAGGTGGAATGTCGGGCATGTCCGAGATGCCTTCGGCTAAAGCGCGGAAATAGAGCCCGGTGCCGCCGACGAAGACAGCCGGCCGGCCGGACAAGATACCTTCCGCGATCAGCCCGGTGACGTCCCGCAGCCAGGCGCCGGTCGAGTAGGCTGTCGAAGGATGCACGTGGCCGTAGAGATAATGCGGCACGCGCGCCGTTTCGGCCGCGCTCGGACGCGCCGTCAGGACGTCAAGAACCGAATAGCCCTGCATGGAATCGGTATTGACGATGACGCCGCCCTTGCGCTCGGCGATGTCCAGCGCCAGCGCCGACTTGCCGCTGGCGGTCGGCCCCGCTATCAGGATGGCGTTTTTCACGCGGCCTTCGCCCGCCTGCCTGCCGGAATTTTCGATGCCTCTGATCGCCACGCTTGTGTCCAATCCCAAAGACCGCCGAGTGTCGGTCCCGCTTGCGAATATCGCCTCGCGAGCGGCAGGCGCAAGCGCCGTTCATTGGCTGGCCGAGCATGTCGCCTGCGATCTGGTTTTGCCGGAGACGCCCGACATCGGCGCATTGACGGCCAATCTGCGCGCGGCATTGGCCTCCGAGCCGGTCGACATCATCGTCCAGCCGGCTGAAGGCAGGAGGAAGAGGATCCTGCTTGCCGATATGGATTCGACCATGATCGATCAGGAATGCATCGACGAGCTTGCCGACGAGATTGGCGTCAAGGACCGTGTCGCTGCGATCACCGCGCGATCGATGAATGGCGAGATCGCATTCGAGCCGGCCTTGCGCGAACGCGTCGCCTTGCTGAAGGGCCTCGACACGGCGGTGGTCGACCGCATCATCGCCAACCGGCTGACGCTGGCCGCCGGCGGCCGCGCGCTGGTGCAGACCATGCGTGCCAATGGCGCCTGGACGGCGCTGGTCTCAGGCGGCTTCGACGTCTTCACCAGCCGCATCGCCGCAATGCTGGGCTTCCAGGAAAACCGCGCCAACCGGCTGATCGAGGAGGGTGGCAGATTCGCCGGCACGGTGGCCGCGCCTATTCTCGGCCGCGCCGCCAAGGCCGAGGCGCTGCTCGACATCGCGGCAAGGCTGGGCGTGACGACGCAGGATGCGGTTGCCGTTGGCGACGGCGCCAACGACCTCGACATGATCCGCCTTGCCGGCACCGGCGTCGCGCTGCACGCCAAGCCGGCGGTGGCGGAACAGGCAAGGATCCGCATCGACCACGGCGATCTGACCGCGCTGCTTTACCTCCAGGGCTATCGCCAGAGAGAATTCGTGCAATGAAGCCGATCCGCACCGAGCGCCTCATCCTGCGCAATTGGGAACAGCGCGACCGCGCGCTCTTCCATCGCATCAACTCGGACGAGCGCGTGATGGAATTTTTTCCGTTCCGCCGCGACCGCGCCGCGGCGGACGCAAAGATGGACGAGCTCCGGGCCTGGATCGATGAGGATGGCTACGGCTTCGCCGCGGCCGAGATCGCCGCCACCGGCGAGTGCATCGGCTTCGTCGGCCTCCTCCAAACCGATCATGTGCCCTCGCTGCCGGCCGGCACGATCGAGATCGGCTGGCGGCTGGCACCGGAATACTGGCGCAAGGGCTATGTCACCGAGGCATCCGAAGCCTGGCTCGCCTTCGGTTTCGAAACGCTGGAGCTGGACGAAATCGTCTCCTTTGCCGTCGCGGAAAACCATCGCTCGATCGCCGTCATGAAGCGGCTCGGCATGCGCGCCGACCCGGGCGCCGACTTTGACCATCCCGCCGTGCCGGACAGCCACCCTCATCTTAAGCGGCATGCGCTGTACCGGCTGTCGCGCGACGACTGGCAGGCGCGAAAAGGGGCGGCCCGCTAGCCGCCCATTCTTGCAAATCAACCCGTTCGGGCTCTCCGGAATCAGTCCATCCGAATCGTCACGAAGCGCAACTCGCCGGATTTCGAGGCGAGCATCAGCAGCGCGTTCTTGCGGCCCTGCTCCTTCAGCGCGCCGATCCGGTCCATGACATCCTTTGGCGTGCCGACCGATTCCTGCGCGATCTCGGTGATCACCTCGCCGGGCTGGATGCCGCGTTCGGCGGCGGCCGAATCCTTGGCGACGTCGGTGATGACCACACCCGACACATCGGCCGCGATGCCGAATTTCTGTCTGGTCTGCTCGTTGAGTTCGCCAACGGTCATGCCGAGCACCGAAGCCGTCGACACAGGAGCCGCCTTGTCGCCCTTGTCCTCGCCGGTACTGCCGTTCTCGCCGCTGGCCAGCTTCTCGCCGTCCTCGAGCCGGCCGAGCGTCACCTTCACTGTCTGCTCGACGCCCTTGCGCACGATGACGACGTCAACCGCCTTGCCGACCGGGCTTTCGGCGACGACGCGCGGCAGGTCGCGCATTTCGTGGATGTCCTTGCCGTCGAATTTGATAATGACGTCGCCGGCTTGAACCGTGCCGTTGTCGACCGGTCCGCCCTTGATGACGCCGGCCACCAGCGCGCCCTTGGCCGTCGCCATGCCGAGGCTTTCGGCGATGTCGTCCGTCACTGGCTGGATGCGCACGCCAAGCCAGCCGCGCCGCGTTTCGCCGAACTGGCGAAGCTGATCGACGACGCCCGCGGCGAGCTGCGAGGGAATGGAAAAGCCGATGCCGATCGAGCCGCCCGAGGGCGAGATGATCGCCGTGTTGATGCCGATGACCTCGCCACTGCTGTTGAACAGCGGACCGCCGGAATTGCCGCGATTGATGGCGGCGTCGGTCTGGATGAAATCGTCATAAGGGCCGGAATTGATGTCGCGGTTGCGCGCCGAGACGATGCCGACCGTGACCGTGCCGCCAAGACCGAACGGATTGCCGATCGCCATCACCCAGTCGCCGACGCGCATCTTGGTGGAATCGCCGAACTTCACCGCCGTCAATTTGTGGCCCTTCGGATCGACCTTCAGCAACGCGACGTCGGTCTTTGTATCAGTGCCGACAAGCGTCGCCTTCAGCGTCACGCCGTCGGAGAAATTGACCTCGATGTCGTCGGCATCGGCGATGACGTGATTGTTGGTCACCACGATGCCCTGCTCGGCATCGATGACGAAGCCGGAGCCAAGCGACTGCACCTTCTGCCCGCCGCCCTTGTCGCCGCCACGGTTCTTGAAGAAGTCATCGAAAAAGTCCTGGAAGGGCGAGCCTTCCGGAAGCTGCGGCATCGGCACCGCACCGGGGCCTTCCGTGCCTTTGACGGTTTGCGAGGTCGAGATGTTGACCACCGCGCCGAGCAGGCGTTCGGCGAGGTCGGCGACGGAAGGCGGCGCGTCGGAGGCGATCGTGGGCGTGACGAAGGACGGGACGGCAATGATGCCGACGACGAATGCGGTGGCGCCGGCGAAAAACCTGCGCCGCGCCGCGCGCAACAGGGTGTCGGATATCATCGTGGCCTCCCGGCGTTTTTGAAAAAGAAAGGCGCTTCCGCAAAGGCGCCCGTCCAATTCATGTTGGCAAGAAATAAGGCACGTTTGCGGCTATAGCTATCGGCGGAAGATAAATCGTCAATCGCCTCGGCACCAAGGAATTTCATCAGCCGCGAACCAGCCAGACGATGGCGACGCCGAGGGCGATTGCAGCCAATCCGGCGATCCGCAGCACATTCTCCGGCAACGACAGCACCTCCGCCGCCAGTTTCCTGGCCAGAGCCGGAAACCCGCCATAGACCAGGCCCTCGATGACGAGGACCAGGCCGATGGCCGCGAGGAAATCCTGCACCGTCCGCTACTGGGCGCTGCCGGGTTGCGTGGCCGGGGCTGCCGGCGTCGCGGGCGCGGGCTGCGATGCCGCCGGCTGTCCGGGCTCGGGCTTGCTTTCCGGATCGCGGAAGAAGCGGAAGAACTCGGAGTCGGGCGACAGCACCATGGTGGTTCCGGTGCTGTCCAAGGCCGTGCCGTAAGCATTCATCGAGCGATAGAAATCGAAGAAGCCCGGGTCCCGCTTATAGGCTTCAGCAAAGGTGGCGCTGCGCTGCGCCTCGCCCTCACCGCGCAGGATCTCCGATTCCTTCTGCGCCTCGGCGATGATCTCGACGACCTCGCGGTCGGCCCTGGCCTTGATACGCTGCGCCGCCTCGTTGCCGCGGGCTCTCAGCCGCTCGGCTTCCGCCAGGCGTTCGGCTTTCATGCGATCGTAGGTCTGCTGCGATACTTCGGCGGTCAGATCCGTCCGGCGGATGCGCACATCCTCGATGTCGAGGCCGAGCGACGTCGCGTCCGGACGCAGTTGGTCACGCACCTCGCGCATCATGACGCCGCGTTCTTCGGAAAGTGCCGCCTCGAAATCGCGCAGACCATAGACGCGGCGCAGCGCCGCATCGAGACGCGTCTTCAGCCGGGCTTCGGCGAGTTCCACCTGCCCCGATACCGCCGCGCGGAACGTGCGCGGATCCGAAATGCGGTAGGCGATGAAGGCATCGACCTCGTAGAACTTGCCGCCGGAGACCTGAACGCGGATATTGTCGAGGTCGAAGCGCATGACTTTTTTCTCGATCGTCTGAACGCTGTCGGCATCGAAGAAGGCGAATGGCGCCTTGAAATAGATGCCCGGCTCGGTCTTGACGTCGATGATCTCGCCGAACCTCAGCACGATTGCCTGCTCGCCCGCCTTGACGACGAACACCGACGAATAGAGCAGAAACAGAAGGACGGCCGCGATGACCGCGATGATGGGAAGACGGTTGGCCATCACTGGTTACCTCCCAGCGCAGGCGCGGGCGGCGCCTTGGGCTGCAGTGCCGGCAGCGGCAGATAAGGAAGCACACCCTGCCCGTTGCCCTGCTCGACGACGACCTTGTTCGAGTCCTTCAGGATCCTCTCCATTGTTTCCAGGTAAAGGCGCTTGCGCGTCACGTCGGGCGCCTTGGCGTATTCGTTGTAAACGGAGATGAAGCGCTGCGCCTCACCTTCGGCTTCCTGCACGACCCGGTTCTTGTAGGCGGCGGCATCTTCGCGGATCTGGGCCGCCTCGCCGCGCGCCTGGCCGAGCTTCTGGTTGGAATATTGATTGGCCTGCTCGACGAACTTGTCCTCGTCCTGCTCGGCGCGCTGCACCTCGTCGAAAGCATCGGCGACCTCGCGCGGCGGGGCGGCGTCCTCGATGGAGATTGCGTTGACTTGCAGACCCGTCTTGTAACCGTCGAGCGTGTTTTGGATGATCTCACGCACCGATGTGGCAATACCCTGGCGATCGTCGCGGAAAATATCCTGCGCGGGGCGCCGGCCGACGACCTCGCGCATGGCGCTTTCGGCCACCTGCGTCAGCATGCCGTCGGGATCGGAGACGTCGAACAGATAGGCCCTTGGATCGGAAACCTGGTAGGCGACCGAGAACTGCACATTGACGATGTTCTGGTCGCCGGAGAGCATCAGCCCGGAGCCGCTGCTCGCCCCGCCGCCGATGCTGACGAGCTGCTCGGAAATCTTTGCCGTTTCGACCGTTTCGATCGGCCACCAGTGGAAATGCAGGCCTGGCTGCGAGAGCTCGGCCTTCGGCTTGCCGAAGCGCAATTCGACCGCGACCTCGTCAGGCTGCACGGTATAGATGGCCTTGAAAGCCCAAAGCACGACAAGCGCGAGCGCGATCAGCCCGAGGACGGCCGGGCTGGCGCCGCCGCCTCCCGGAAGAGCGCGCCGCAGCCTGTCCTGGCCGCGGCGGATGATGTCCTCGAGATCGGGAGGCGACCCGGGCGGGCCGCTCTGGCCTTTCGGTCCCTGTCCCCAGGGCCCCTGATTGCCGCCGCCGCCCCATGGGCCGCCGCCACCGCTCTTGTCGTTCCAGGGCATGAATGTCCTTTCGCTTCGGTTCCCTCAGGCCTTGCGGCGCGATCCTAGCGCATGACCTCGAAAACCGATATCGGTTTTCCGAAAGGAATCATGCGCCAAATCAAAGTTTTACGGCGACCTTCTTGCGCGTCCGGTTGGAAGCGTGGCGCTGTACTCTCGTTCTTCTATAGGGACGCCGTGACGCGCTTTCAACGCGATCCGCTACGCGCGCCTGCGATTTGAGCCGTCAGCGACCCTTTGTCCTCGTCAGTGACCGTCGCCGCGGCGCTCGTAAACGGTATAGCGTGTCGCGTGGCTGTCCTTTTCGCCCGCCGGAAAATCCTCGGATCGGACGATCCGCCAGATCGCCGGGTCAATCGGCGGAAAATGAGCGTCGCCATCGACCGGGGCCAGCACATGCGTGACGTGGAGACGATCGGCCAGCGGCAGGGCCTGGGCATAGATCTCGCCGCCTCCGACGACGCAGATCTCCTCGGCACCTGCCATGCAGCGGCCGCGCACCTTGGCCAGCGTGATCGCCTCGTCGAGCGAATGGGCGACTTCGGTGCCCTCGGATCGCCAGTCTCTGGCTCGCGTCACCACGATGTTGAGCCTGCCGGGCAGCGGCCGGCCGATACCCTCATAGGTCTTGCGGCCCATGATGATCGGCTTGCCCATCGTATCGGCCTTGAAGCGTTTCAGGTCGCTGGAAAGCCGCCACGGCAGCCCGCCTTCGCGTCCGATCACGCCGTTCTCGGCAATGGCGACGTAGATCGCGATGTCCATCAGCCGCCGTTCCCACTATTGTCCGACGGCTCAAGCAGCAAGATGCCGATATCGTGCTCCGGATAGAAATCCTTGGCCGTCATCTCGAACGTCGTCGGACCCACCTTGCGGACATTGTCGCCGCAGAAGGAGACCAGATTCTTTGGGCTGCCCTTGTCGATGGTAAGCTTGAAGTTGCCGATACTGCCGGACGCCCAGTTGCCGCCGGTGGTTAGGACATAGGCGATGCGGCTCTCGAAATATTTGGGATAGCCGTCGGGATTTTCCTTCGCTGCCTTGCGCACAGCGTTCTCGAACCCGCCGTCCATGCAGTAGCGGGTCTTGTAAGTGTCGTACTGCCCCTGGAACTTGCCGTCGTAATAGAAGCTGACCGATGACGTGCCGCCGACGCTCGGCTTGTAGCGGTGCGAGACATGGACTTGCTTGTTGGCCGGGAAGGTGGAGCGCCACCAATAGGTCGAGCGCAATTGCCAGAACGGCGCGTAGGCGGTTTGCATGCCCGAACCGTTATCGGCGGTGTCTTCGATGATGATGCCGCGATCTTCCCAATCCTCCGCGACGTCCTTGGGCAGCTTTGCCAGCGCCGCCTTGGCGACGTCGCCGAACGGATAGAGCGGCACGTCGTGCGCCTTGAGTTCGTCGGTGATGTCGATGCCCAGCGCGAACGCCTTTTGTTCGAGCTGCGGCTTGGCGTCGACGCCGTCGATCGTCACCTCGAAGCCGAGGAAATTGTCGCTCTGCGCTTCCGGGATCGCCGGCATCTCGTTCGGGTCGCCTTCGATGTCCGGCATCGGGAAGGCGACGATCGCGCTGACGTCCTTGTCGGTATTGTTGCGGAAAACGTAGTCGACGGTCACTTTTTCCGGCGAGATGAAGAGATCCTCGCTTTCCATGGCAACCGCATCGCTGCGCGACAGGATCAGCCCGCCGGTGCCAAGCTCGGCAACGGAATCGTTGGCGAAGGCAGGTGCAACCGAGAATGCCAGCGCTGCGGTCAGGATAGTGCGTAACATGGCTCCCCTCTCGACGGCATGACCGGGATCATGCGGATGCGCTTCCATCTAGAGCAATTCCAGGAGAAGTAGCTAGAGGTGTTCAGCGTTTCTGCCAACCGGTCGAGTTTTGCGTTCCCGCATGCCTGCCTGTCCCCGTCTGGACACCGGCCGCCCGATCGGGCAGGAGGACGCCTATGCGCAAGCTTCTCGTCATCGGCATCGGCACCGGCAATCTCGACCACCTGACCGTACAGGCCATCAACGGCCTGAACCGGGCCGACGTGCTGTTCGTTCCCGACAAAGGCGCGAGGAAGAACGACCTCGCGGAACTCCGTCGGCAGATCTGCGACCGCTTCGTCACAAACCCGAAGTCGCGCCGCGTCGAATTCGACGTCCCGGTTCGGGCCGAGCCGACATCGTCCTATCGCGTGACCGTCGACGACTGGCACGAGGCGATCGCCGAAATCTACGAAGGGCTGATCGGCAACGAGCTTGCCGAGGAGGGTTGCGGCGCATTCCTGATCTGGGGCGACCCCTCGCTCTACGACAGCGCGCTGCGCATACTGGAGCGCGTGCGCCTGAGGGGCAATGTCGGTTTCGAGCTGGAGGTCATTCCGGGCATCACCGCGATCCAGGCGCTGGCCGCCTCCCATGCCACTGCGCTCAACCGCATCGGCGATTCGATCCTGGTCACCACCGGCCGCCGGCTGACTGAGGAAGGCCTGCCCGCGAATGCCGGAAGCACCGTTGTCATGCTGGACGGCAAGTGCGCCTTCAACACACTGGTCGACCAAGATGTTTTCATTCAGTGGGGCGCTTATCTCGGCACGGCGGACGAGATCATCCTTTCCGGCCGCCTCGGCGATGTCGGCGCCGAAATCGAGAAGGTCCGAGAGGAAGCCCGGCGCAAAAAGGGCTGGATCATGGACACCTATTTGCTCCGCAAGCCCGGGGAGCCGGAGAAATAGGCCCCTTACAGGCCCAATCAACCGGTGTCGATCTCGGCCTGCAACGCCTGCATATGGACGGCCGCCGCTGAAGCCGCCGCGCGCTCGATCGCTCTGAACCGGCTGACGACGGCGAGACCCACGGCGGTCAATTGCGCGCCGCCGCCTTTTCGGCCGCCGGTCTGCGCCGCCACCAGCGGCTTGCCGAACACCCGATTCATGTCCTCGACCAAGTCCCAGGCATGCTTGTAGGACATCTCCATGCCGCGCGCCGCGGCCGAAATCGAGCCGAAAGCGGCGATCTGCTCCAACAATTCGATCTTGCCCGGACCAATTCGTCCGTCAGGGTCGAGATTTATCCGCAGGCTCAGCGATGGCATCCCTTGTCCTCGGCGATCATGTCGAGATTACCCTCTCCGCCGCCACATCGCTATTCCAAACCAACATAGCGATATTGCCCTTTCGTCAACCATCGGCCTCCACCGGCAGCCCAGCACCTGTCGTCGCGCTGTCAAAGCTCACCGTCTTGATCACCGCGAAGACCTCGCGGCCGAGCGCGAGCCGAAGGCTCTGCTTCGACTGTTCGGTGACGCGCGCCAGCACCGTTGCTCCGTTGCAGTCGATGGCGATCTCCACCGTAGGCCCGACGCCCGGCCTGACCGCGGCGATTTTGCCCGGCAATATGTTGAGCGCGCTAAGACCCGACGGCTGTTCGGTCGCGATCATGACATCGCGGGCGCGGATGCGGAGCCGCACCAGAGCTCCCGCCGGGCGTGAAACGCGCGGCACGCGGATCTCGCCGGCCGGCGAGCCGAGCACAGTCATGCCGAAAGCCTCGTCGTGACGCAAAACCCTGGTGTCGAGCACCGCGCCGCCCTCGCCGCGCTCCTCCGCCGGCAAGAGGTCGAGCCGCTGCATGATCGCCTCGGTCGGGCCGAAAGCCGCGATCTTGCCTTGGGACAGCACCGCCACGTCGCTCGCCAGCCGCGCCACCTCGGCGACGGAATGGCTGACATAGGCGATCGGGATCTTCGTCTGGTCGCGCAGCCGCTCGATATAGGGCAGGATTTCGGCCTTTCGCGCCTCATCGAGCGAGGCGAGAGGCTCGTCCATCAAAAGCAGTTTCGGGCTGGCAAGCAGCGCGCGGCCGATCGCCACGCGCTGCTTTTCGCCACCCGATAGTTTCGTCGGCCGCCGGTCGAGCAGAGGACCGATGCCAAGGAGTTCGACCACCGCATCCATACTGGCGTAGCGCTCCGCAACTGGCGTGAACCAGCGGCCATAGCGCAGATTGCCGGCGACGCTCATGTGCGGGAAGAGCCGCGCATCCTGGAACACCATGCCGATCCGTCGCCTGTGCATCGGCACGAAGATGCCGGCGGCGGTGTCGACCAGCACGCGACCGTCCACCGCGATCCGCCCTTTCTGCGGCCGGATCAGCCCGGCGATCACATTGATCAGCGTCGACTTGCCCGAGCCCGAAGGCCCGAACAGCGCCGTCAGCCGGCCGGCGCTTTCGAAATTCGCGTCGATGGCGAAGTCGCCGAGACGATGACTGATGTCCACCGAGAGCGTCATTCGATGTCCATCCGCTGGCCGACCCGCCGCGCCAGAACCTCGGAGGCCACCAGCGCCACCATCGAGATCACGATCGAAATCAGCGTCAGGCGTAGCGCTCCGGGATCGCCGCCCGGCACCTGCGTGAAAGTGTAGATTGCCGAGGGCAGCGTCTGCGTCTCGTTGGGGATGTTGGAGACGAAAGTAATGGTCGCGCCGAACTCGCCCATCGCCTTGGCGAAGGACAGGATCGCGCCGGCGATCAGGCCGGGCAGGATCAGCGGCAGCGTGATTGTGGCGAACACCCAGACCGGGTTGGCGCCGAGCGTGCCGGCGGCCGCCTCCATCTTGCGGTCGACCGCCTCGATCGACAACCGGATCGCCCGCACCATCAGTGGAAACCCCATCACCCCGCAGGCAAGTGCTGCCCCCGTCCAGCGGAAGGAAAAAACGATGCCGAAATGCTCGGCGAGGAAGGCGCCGGCGGGCCCGCGCCGGCCGAAGGTGAGCAGCAGCAGATAACCGGTCACCACCGGCGGCAGGATCAACGGCAAATGCACCAGCCCGTTGAGCAAGGTCTTGCCCCAGAACCGCCCCCGGGCCAGGACCAGCGCGATCAGGATGCCGGGCGGCAGGCTGGCGATCATCGCCACAGTCGCCACCTTGATCGACAGCCGGACCGCATTCCATTCGTCGGGAGTGAGGTCCAGCAGCCAGTTCATTTGCGGTGTTAGGTCTTTCTCAGTTGCTCGGCGCGAGCACCGTAAAACCCTGTTCCTTGAAGAGCGCGGCGGCCTTGGCTGACTCGACGCATTTCAGGAAGGCAGCCGTATCCTTGTCCTTCGAATCCGCGGTCTGGGCAATCGGGTAGATGATCGGCGGGTGCGAATCCTCGGGGAAGGTGCCGACGACCTTGACGCCCTTTTCGGCATGGGCGTCGGTGGCGTAGACGATGCCGAGCGCGGCCTCGCCCGTCGACACCAGCTTGAGCGCGGCGCGGACATTCTCGGCCTGCGCGACCTTGCCTTCGACCGAGGACCACACGCCCAGCGATTCCAGCGCCGCCCTGCCGTATTTGCCGGCGGGCACCGCCTTGAAATCGCCCATGGCGAGCCGACCGTCGCCGATGAGCCTGGCGAGGTCGAAGCCCTTCTCGACCTTCGCGTCGACCTTGGAATCTTGCGGCGCCACGAGCACGATCTGGTTGCCAAGCAGCTTCACCTCGGTGTCGGGCCTGGTCAGCTTCTTGTCGGAGAGATACTTCATCCAGTCGAGGTCGGCGGAGACGAAGACATCGGCTGGCGCGCCGCCCTCGATCTGCTTCGCCAGAGCCGAGCTTGCCGCATAGGAAATCGTGGCCGCTTCGCCGACCTCGGCCTCACAGGCCTTGTTGACCGCATCGAGCGCGTCCTTGAGGCTGGCCGCGGCGAACACGATCACCTTGCCGTCGGCGTGAGCTGCCGGTACGGCCGCCATCAACGCTGCCGTCAGTCCGCCGATGGCGATCGCCTTCAATCCAAAACCCTTGCCCGTCATGAAACCTCGCCCCTCTGAAAATCCGTTCGGCTCGAGCCCTGACTCGATATATCCGGATGAACATAACAAGAAAAGGTTTTTTAGGCTCCGCGCCGTTGTGCGCCAGGATCCCACCAGCCCACGGTGAAGTCCGTTCGATACAGCGAGGCATAGGCAGATTAAGATCAGCGCCGGCAATATCCTGAAGGGCAAGGTCATCGTCGAGGGAGCGACCACGTCGCATGTCCGGATAGCTATCGGCGGCGGCGTCCTCGACACGGCTTCGATCACCAACGAAGCGGTTGCCGATCTGCGACTGGGCAAGTAGGGCCTATGAGGTGATCAAGGCCTCCGACGTCATCGTCGGGACTGGCTGACGACTTGAGCGCTGGCAGCGCTCAAAGCGGGCCTTATACTGCGATCGGCGCCTTGATATTGGCGTCCGCAAAATAGTTCTCGAGGCGGAAATCCTCGAAGCGGAAGGCAAAAAGATCCTTCACATCCGGGTTGATCCACATCGTCGGCAGCGGCTTCGGCGTGCGCCGCATCTGCTCGCGCGCCTGCTCGAAATGGTTCGAGTAAAGATGCGCATCGCCGAGCGTGTGGACGAAATCGCCAGGCTTCAGGCCGGTGACCTGCGCCACCATCAGGGTCAGCAGGGCGTAGGATGCGATGTTGAACGGCACGCCCAGGAAAATGTCGGCCGAGCGCTGGTAGAGCTGGCAGGAGAGCCGGCCTTCCGAAACGTAGAACTGGAACAGGCAATGGCAGGGCGGCAGCGCCATCGCCTCCACTTGGGCCGGATTCCAGGCTGAGACGATCAGCCGACGCGAATAGGGATTCTTGCGTAGCTCCTTGAGAAGGGCGGCGATCTGGTCGATCTCGCCGCCGTGCCCATCCGGCCATGAGCGCCACTGCTTGCCGTAGACAGGGCCGAGATCGCCGTTCTCGTCGGCCCATTCGTCCCAGATGGTGACGCCGTTGTCGTTGAGATATTTGATGTTGGTGTCGCCGGCCAGGAACCACAGCAACTCGTGGATGATCGACTTCAGATGCAGCTTCTTGGTGGTGGTAACCGGGAAGCCGCGCGAAAGGTCGAAACGCATTTGGTAGCCGAACACCGACCGCGTGCCGGTACCGGTGCGGTCGCCGCGATCGGCGCCGTTCTCCAGCACATGCTTCAACAGGTCGAGATATTGGCGCATCGGCTCGGCCTCGATTCGGATGACAAGCGATCATAGCCGACTGGCGGTCGGTCGAATACCCAAAGCCTACAGATGTCGATCCGGCGCGAAAAATCCACGGCGCCGGCACGTTGCCATGCCGGCTGCCGATGGCCTTGCCTCACAGAGAACCCAGTTTGCCCAGGTCCTTCGCCACCAGATAGTAGAAGGTCACGCGGCTCTTGGTGTTGTCGGCGGCCATCGCCTTGCACGTCTTCTCGATCGAGGCGTCGGCCTTCTTGGCGTCGGCAATCCCAAGCTTCTTGGTCACCCAGTTGTCCCGGACGCGCTCGAGCTCCTTCGGGTCCGCACAGGAGACCAGGGAGGAATCGCGGTTCCTGAGCGCGATGCCCAAGTGCTTGACGATCTTCTCGACCGCATCGGCGCTGGCGCCGGCATCGTATTTCTTCACATCCGCAAGATAGTCGGCCATGAAACTTCCCCTCGTCGGCGCCACGGATCCGATCGATGAGGCTTGTGGCGCGCCGCGCAACTTGTGCGCTAGGTCAGGATATTCCTCATCGCCGGCGGAGCTTCGATTGAGTAGACGCGCAAGTCAACCCTCGGCTGTCGAGTTTGGCGCAGGGGACAAGCCTCGACTTGGCCCTTTCATTTTCCGTACCCGCTCCCTATATTCGCTTCGTCGGCTTGACCGACTATGGCGATAAACAGGCGATGAAATAAGCCGTTCGGACCCGGGGGCGGTACCCGGCGCCTCCACCAAAAACCGCTCTTCCAAAGGGAGCGGCTTTTGCTGGGGGCGAAATAGGATCGACGAAGGTGTAAAGATCGTACTTTTGCCCGGCATTGTACCACCGTCATCGGGCTAAACTTATAGTTGCCAACGACAACTATGCGGAAGCTCGTCTCGCTGCTTAATGCAGTGCGAACGCTTCAAATCAAGCCCTAGAGGTTCGCACTTCTAGGCGGGGTTCGGAGGTACCTGGCAACAG
Source organism: Mesorhizobium sp. WSM3862 (assembly GCF_002294985.1). GTDB lineage: Bacteria > Pseudomonadota > Alphaproteobacteria > Rhizobiales > Rhizobiaceae > Mesorhizobium. The sequence goes on from NZ_NSGE01000011.1 coordinate 35,211, forward strand.
AAACCTCCACCTTCCCCCTCGCCTTCTTTCCAAGTCAAGTGAACGGCCAAGCATGCTTGGCGCGCATGCTGCGGTCCTGCCTGGGCTGAAAAAGGCCGGGCAATCCCGGCCTCGGGCAATCCCGGCCTCTTCCAATTTATATCCGCTTCTTACTCGGCAGGTGCTTCGACCGCTTCGCGCGCACGGCCGAGCGTCAGCTTGGCCAGCATGAAAGAAATCACCGCGCAGAGCGTGATGCCAGCCACCATCGGCAGCGGCGTGCCGTCGAAGAAGAGGCCCGCCACGCCCATGGCCAGCGCGCCGATGGCGAAGTGCAGCGTGCCCATCAGCGCCGATGCCGTGCCGGCGATCTCGCCATGCTCTTCCATCGCCAGCACGGAGGTGGTCGGAATGACCAGGCCAAGGAAGCCGTAGCCTACAAAGAGCAGCGCCGCCATCACGTCGAGCCGGTCGACACCGGATGCCATGATCGCGAACAGCGCCACCATCACCGTGGCATAGCCGGTCACCGCGACCCACACGACCGGCTTCAAGCCGAAGCGATCCGCCAGCATCCCGGTCAGCTGCGACATGCCGATGAAGGCGACCGCGTTGATCGAGAAGAACACGCTGTAGACCGACGGCGACAGGCCGTAGTGGTCGATCAGGATGAAGGACGAACTCGACAGATAGACGAAGAAGCTCGCAATGCCGAAGCCGGCGATCGCCGTCAGGCCAAGGAAGTTGCGGTCACTTATCAGGTAGCGGTAACCGGCAAGTGCCGTGCCGAAGGATGAGTTGGCGCGCTCCTCCGCCGAACGCGTCTCTTTCAGCGAGGTCGCGAGCAGGATGGTGGCTAAAGCTGCTGCGCCCGTTACCGTCCAGAACACGGCACGCCAGCCGAAGCTCTCGATGATCTGGCTGCCCGTGAGCGGCGCGAGGATAGGCGACACCGAGAACACCAGCATCAGCAACGACATCAGCTTGGCGGCCTCGTTGCCGGTGTGCAGGTCACGCACGATGGCGCGCGGCACTGCCATGCCGGCGCTGGCGCCGAGCCCCTGCAGGAAGCGGAAGGCGATCAACCACTCGATATTGGGCGCCATAGCCGAGCCGACGCCGCCAACCATGAACAGCGCGAGTCCGACATAAAGCGGCAGCTTGCGCCCGACCATGTCCGAGATCGGTCCGACGACGATCTGGCCGAAACCCATCGACAGGAAGAAGATCAAAAGGCTCATCTGCACGGCGGCGGTGCCAGCCTTCAAATCCGCACCGATCGAAGGCAGTGCGGGAAGGTACATATCGATGGCGAACGGGCCGATTGCGGACAACAAGCCTAGCACGACCGCGATGCGGAGGAATTTGGGACTCATGATAAGGGCTTCTTTCGGATCTGGTTGCCGCCGTGGTCCGGCGTCTACCCGAGGACGTTCCATCCCGTGGAACCCCGACATCCGGGATGTGAAATCATCGTCGCTTCAAAGCGCGATTCTGTTGTTCCCGGGAGCGGACTTCGCTTTATTGTGTCTACAAATTTAGACAGGCTTGTCCAATTCGTCAATCATCGCTATATAGTTTTTATGAAGGTCGGCGTTTCTCCTGACACTTTCCCGCCACGCAGCCATGAGGCCAAGCGCATATCGGTGGTTGATGCTGCCGCTTCGGTCTTCTGCCGCGAAGGCTATGCCGGCGCCAATATCGACCTGATCGCGGCCGAGGCCGGCGTTTCGCGCCAGACCGTCTACAATCACCATGGCGATAAGGAAAAGCTGTTCATGGCCATTGTGCGCGACCTGACGGAGCGCTGCAATGCCGGCATCTTCGCCACCATTGCCACCTTTCCCGACCAGCCCGCCGATCTCGAAGCCGATCTTGTCGCCTTCGCGGTGCGCATGAACCGCAACTGTATCTGCAACCGCGACGGCCGCTTCCTGCGCAAGCTGATCCAGGCCGAGGGCGAGCGCTATCCCGAGCTTTTTGCCGAGTGGCGCGAACAGGGACCGGGCCGCACCTGGTCGGCGCTTGCCGCCCGCTTCGCGCGGCTGGCCTATGCCGGGCACCTCTCGATCGACGATCCGGACGTGGCGGCGCGGCAGTTCCTCGCACTCGTCAACGCCGAGTTGCAGACAACCTTCATGCTCGGCGGCATACCGACGGAGGAAGAGGTGTTGCGCTCAGCGACCAACGGCGTGCGCACCTTCCTGGCCGCCTTCGGCAGGAAGAAAGCGGCAGCCGCCCGGCAGGCCGCCCTCGCCCACGCCTGAGCGATCAAATCGCCGCCAGCCCTCTTGGCCTTAGCTTTCGGCGCCTATATGCGGTTTACGCCGCGCCCAAGCTTGATTACAGCTATGCGGACGATTCAATGGAACCCGACCGTCACATGGCCGACGACCACATCCGCTACGACATTCTGGCCCAGGAGGCATTGCGCGGCGTCATGCGCAAGGTCCTGGCCGAAGTCGCGCGCACGGGCCTTCCGGGCAACCATCATTTCTTCATCACCTTCCTGACCGGCGCGCCGGGCGTGCGCATCTCCTCGCGGCTGCGCGAGCGTTATCCGGAGCAGATGACCATCGTCATCCAGTTCCAGTACTGGGACCTGAAGGTGACCGACACCGGTTTCGAGGTGGGACTCTCCTTTTCCGACGTGCCCGAAAAGCTCGAAATCCCCTTCTCCGCCGTGCGCGGTTTCTATGACCCATCGGTGAATTTCGAACTCGAATTCGACGTCAAGGCGGACAACGCCGCGGAAGACGACGATGCCGCGCCGGCCCCGGAGCTACCGATCGCGGTCGTGACCGAAAAGAAACCGGAATCGAAGAAAAAGGCCACCGAGGCCGAGAAGAAGCCGGCTGCCGCCGATACCGGCGGCAAGGGTGCCGAAGTGGTTTCGCTCGACGCCTTTCGCAAGAAGTGAGCCGGGGAAATGGGCGAGGTCGTCAATCTCCGCCAGGCCCGCAAGCAGAAAGCGCGCATCGAGAAGGAACGCCTGGCCGGGGAAAACCGGGCATTGCACGGCCGTTCCAAAGCCGAGCGCGAGCGTGACCGGCTGACGTCCGACATGACGGAAAAATTCCTGGACGGCCATCGCCGCGAAAAGCCCGGCGATCCGGACCGGCGCTGAGCGCCCGGATGGCCGCTGTCGAAAAACGCTCGGTGACGATCCGCGGCCACCGCACCAGTTTTTCCCTGGAGCAGCCCTTCTACGACGACTTGGTGACGATCGCGACGCAACGTTCGCTGTCGCTCGCGGCCCTCGTTGCCGAGATCGACGAAACGCGGACCCGTGACGCCAACCTCTCCTCCGCGCTCAGACTCTACGTGCTCGCCTGGGCAAAGCGCGGCGGCAAGGCGTCTTGACCGGCCTCAGACCGGATCGCCGATGCTTTCCTGCGCCTTGCGCTTGGCGCCGAAGCTGAGCAGGGCCGAACGGTCGCGTTCCTCGGCCTGCTTTTTCGACCGCACCCGCATCAGGTCCCTCCAGCCGACATAGCCGACCAGCCGTGCATCCTCGCGCGAGACGACCGGCAGATGCGAGACGTTGGCCAGGAGCAGCTTGTCTGACAGTCCTTCCAGATATTCGTCGGGATAGGCGAGCGTGACCTTGCTGCCGGCCAAAAGTTCGCCGAGCGTCGTCTTCCGGTGCTTGCCGGCGCGGCGCCAACGCAGGATCGCCGGCGGATCGATGAGGCCGAGCACATGGCCATTCTCGTCGATCACAGGAAAGCTCGGATGGCGCGTGTCCGGCGCGGTCAGGAATGCCGCCGCGCCGTGCAGCGTCATCGTCGCCGGCACGCTCTCGACCTTGGTCGTCATCACCTCGCGCACCCTGGTCAGCGCGAAGGGATCGACGCGGTATTCGCGAACGAGGTGGTGTCCGCGCCGCGCCACCTTTTCGGTCAGGATCGATCGCTTCATCAACAGCACGGTGACGGCATGGGCGGTGGCGCAGGCTGCGATCAGCGGCACCAGCATGTGGGTGTTGCCGGTGAGTTCGACCGCGAAGAAGGTCGCGGTCAGCGGCGCGCGCATGGTGCCGCCCATGGTCGCGGCCATCGCCAGCAGCGGCCAGAAGCCGGGCGTCGCCTCGGGCAGGATACCGGCAAGCACCCCGCCCATCGCGCCGCCCATGATCAAGAGCGGCGCCAGCACGCCGCCCGACGTTCCCGAACCCAGCGCCACCGACCAGACAATGGCCTTGACCACCAAAAGCGTCAGTGCGGCCGCCGCCAGCACATGGCCATCCAACATGTTGGCGATGTTGTCGTAGCCGACACCGAGCGCCTGCGGCTCGATCAGTCCGCCGATACCGACCACCAGGCCGCCGATCATCGGCCACCACATCCAGTGTATCGGCAGCTTCTGGAAGGCGTCCTCGCACGCATAGACCATTTGCGTCAGCAAGCCGGAGAGCAGGCCGGCGGCAATCCCGACCAGCACCCAGCCACCCAATCCGGCGATCGACGCTTCCATGCTGCCCGAGAACGGGAAGATCGGTCCGGGCAGGTGCAGCAAGGTGCGTTCGACCTCGGCGACGATGGCGGCGACGGCGACCGGGATGAAGCTGCGCGGCGTCCATTCGAACAGCAGCAGCTCGACGGCAAGCATGATTGCCGCGATCGGCGTGCCGAACACGGTCGTCATGCCGGCCGCCGCGCCCGCCACCAGCAGCGTCTTGCGTTCATTGTCGCTGACCGGCAGCACCTGCGCGATCAGCGAGCCGATTGCCCCGCCGGTCATAATGATCGGCCCCTCGGCGCCGAACGGTCCGCCGGAGCCGATCGAGATCGCCGACGACAATGGCTTCAATACCGCCACTTTGGCGTCGAGCCGCGAGCGGCCGAGCAGGATTGCTTCGATGGCTTCCGGAATGCCGTGGCCGCGGATCTTTTCGCTGCCGAAGCGCGCCATCAGCCCGATGACCAGCGCGCCGATCACTGGAACCAGCACGGCGGCATAGCCGAGCGGCGTGTCCTCGAGCCTGAGCTCGGCCAGTGTGAACTGGCCGAAATAGGCGATGTTGGTGGCGAGCCTTATCAGCTTCAACAGCGCGATGCCGGCAAACAGCCCGGCGGTCGCCACAACGACTGCGATGGCGGCGATGATGAGCACCCGCGGATCGGTGGTGAAGTCGCGGAGATGGCCGTTTCCGGCATGAGCGGATTTCATTGGGGAGCCTGAGCTTTCTGGCGGCGCGGTACCGTCCGGTTGTCGGGCGGCTACATATCGTAACACGATATAATTCTTCAAGCCGTTTTTGGTGGCTGCTCCGCGTCATTTTGGTCATGGATGCGCCAGGCTTTCATAAGAGTTGAGCTTTGGCCGGAAAGGGCGATAAGTCGTGGCATGACGCACCCGAAGAAACCACGTCCCGCCATCAGCCAGGCCGACTATCAGCGGCTTTCGGAGTTCCGCTACCTGATCCGCCGCTTCCTCGAATTCAGCCAGTTGCAGGCGAATGAGGCGGGCTTGACCCCGCGCCAGCACCAGGCGCTGCTGGCGATCAAGGGCTATCCCGGCGGCGGGCCGGTGGCAGTGGGCGATCTGGCGGAGCGGTTGCGCATCCGCCACCACAGCACCGTCGAACTGGTGAATCGGCTGAGCGAGGCCGGCTTGGTCGCGCGGGATCAAGACAAGGCCGACCACCGCCGCGTCCTGCTGCAACTCACCCCGCTCGCCGACGACCGTCTCGCCGAATTGTCGGCCGCCCATCTCGACGAGCTTGCCCGCATCGAACCTATGCTCAAGCGCCTGCTTTCGCGGCAGGAGCCGGTTTGAGCGCTACATCCAGCGCTGTCCTTCGCGACGTCTTGGGTGTTTTGTTCGCCCGCGATTCCGGGCGGAACCGCTATGCAGTTTTCCTGGAATAATGGGTTTCAACCGCCGTCCAGCGACTTCAGGAGGTTGTCGATCGTGAACGGATTGGACTTGGGCTTCGGCGGCTCTGGAACGGAACCGTCGTTGACGCCGGGAAGCGACCGGTCGACTTTTGGCGCCTGCTCAACCGCCCTGCGTTCAGCTTCCAGCCTCGCCTGCTCGGCACGCTTGCGATCCGCCTCGGCCTGGGCTTTCGCGGCTGCGGCCTGTTGCTCGGCCTTTGCCTTGGCATCGGCTTCCGCCTTTGCTTGCGCATCAGCCTCGGCCTTGGCGCGCGCCTCGGCCTCGGCCTGAGCCTTGGCGTCGGCTTCCGCTTTTGCCCTTGCCTCTTCTTCCGCTTTGGCTTGCGCCTCGGCTTCTGCCTTCGCTTGCGCCTCCGCTTCGGCTTTCGCCCTGGCTTCAGCCTCGGCTTTCTGCCGCGCCTCTTCCTCTTGCCGGCGCCGTTCCTCGGCCGCCCGGTCGCGCTCCGTCTGCAGCGCAGCGTAGTAGCGCACCTCGCGCCGCAGCCTCTGCTTCTCGAGCAGCGCCGCCTGCATCGCCTCGACGCGCTGCTGCTCCTTCTCCAACGCGCGCTGGGTCAGGAACTGCGCCAGCGGCGCGCTGTCGAACTGGAGCGACGTCGCCCCGATCTGGCCTGCAAGGCTGAAGTTCACAGCCGGTTCGGAGCCGACCAGCGCCTCGTCGCCCGGTCGATAGGTGATCGCCCCCTTGGCGGCCACCGTGCTCGCATCGAGGTCGGCGGTGACGTCCGCAGACAGCGTCGCCGCCGGATTGTCGAGGCTGATCGGCGGCGCCCGCAGCGTGCCATTGGCAACTGTGAAGGGGATATCGGTATTGCCGGCCTCGAAACTTCCCTGTCCGGCGATCTCAGGCGCGAAGCCGGCGGTCTTGGCGGCATCAATGTCGCGTCCGATTGAATCGGCCTTGGCGATGACGGGGGCAAAGGCATCGGGATTGATGCCGGAGATGGCCAGTCCCTTCAGCGCCGCCGTGCCGGACCCTGACAGGGCGGCGATCATCGCATCGACAGACTTGCCGCTGGTCGACAGCGCGGCCGAAATGTCGCCGCTGCCGCTGATTCCGGCGCCAGGCAGCACTGCGGCAAGATCACTGCCCGCCAGCTTCAATTGACCCGATAACAGGCCGGTGCCGTCCGTGTTCTTGAGCTCGAACAGGCCGGTCAGCGTGCCCTCATAGAGCTTGGCTTTGAGGTCCGAGACACGGATGCCTTCCCGGTCGAGCTTCAGCGACAGCGTCGCGTCATGCGCGGTCGCGAACGGTCCGGCGGCAAGGGCGGCCGTGTTGAGGTCGAGATCGGCGCTGAACGGCAGGGTCGATTTCCGGCTGAACGGCGTCGTCGGCCAGCCACCGTCCTTCCCGGCGAGGAAGGACTGGTCGCCGAACAACGAAACCGCCAGCGGATCGAGGTCGAGCTCATCGAGCGCCAGCGCGCCGGCAAGATGCGGCAGTCCGTCCTTCATGTCGGCGTTGACGTCGCCGGACACAGTCGCCTTGTTGACGGCGCCGCTGAGCCCGCTCAGCACCAGAAGCCCATTGCCGAAGTCGGCATCGCTGGCGAGCGAAGCCGACGTGCCGGTGCCCATGCCGGGCAGCCCGACACCTGTCGTCATCAGCCATGGCTCGATATCGGCGGCGTCGAGATTGACCTTGCCCTTGGCGGTGGCGCCTTGCTCTGTCTCGGCTATGGTCCCGTCAAAGCTCGCCCTGAAATCGTCGGCCGTCAGGTTGAAGCTGGTTGCCAGACCGCCGCCCAGCGAGCCTTTGGCCGTGATATCGGTGGTGGCCTGTCCAAGCATGCCGAGCGGCAGCGCCGGCAGGCCGTAGAGTGCAAGCAGCGTAGCGGCGTTCTCGTTCCTGGCATTGAAGGTGATCGACACCGGCGCATCGGGAAGCCGATCCCGCGTCCCCCTGCCCGAAAGCGAAGCCGAGAAGGCGGAACCGCCGGCCTTGCCTTGCGCGGAGAGCGCGAGTCCGGTGGTGCCGTCGCCATTGTCGGCGGCACTTGTCACCAGGTCGATCCGGGCGTCCTGGAACAGCTCCGGATAGGCAGCAACACGGGCAGCCAGGCCTTTCAGAACCTGATTGTCCGGATAATGCTGGGCTGCGACATCTATGAGCGGCTTGAGATCGACGGCCACCACGGATGCGTCGAGCTTGCCGGTCGGGCTTTCCGGAAAATCCTTGATGCGCCCGGTGGCGCTGATCGAGGCGCCGGCGAGCCCTCCGACCGAGAGCCGGTCGATCTCGAGCAGGCCCTTGCGCAGCCTCAACGCCGTATCAACTGTATCGGCGGTCAGCCCGGCGGCGCTGACCGGGCCCGCCTTGATTTGGAAATCGAGGTCGCGGTCGGAGAAGCGGTTGGCGCCCTTGTCGCTGACAAAGATCGAGGCGAAGGCCGCCAGCCCATCGACGTCGAGCTCGCCGCCCTCCAGCTGCATCAGCACCGAGGGCCTGGCGCCATCGGGCTGGCTGGAATCGATGCGGCCGGAAAATTTCGCCTTGCCGAGGATCAGCTCGAGGTCGCTGAACGACTGCCGGTTCTCGCTGAGATCGACCTTGGCCTTGAAGCCCGCCGCCGGCAGACGGCGGATCGCGTCGTCGACATCCTTCGACAGCCAGGCGGCGAAACCGGACGGCTGTCCGACGGCAAGCAGCAGGGATCCGGTGAAGCCGAAATGGTCCTCGACGTTCAGCATGCCGTCGGCTTCAAGCGTCGCCCGCCCGGGCAGTGTCGCGGCGAGCGACTTCACCGACCACCCGCCTTCGGCCGGCTCCGCCGAGAGCCGCACGTCGCGAACCGTGGTATCGCCCGCCACCACGGCCGGCAGCCTGACCTCGACCGTGCCCGGTATCGTCGGCTTCGGCATGTGCTGAAGCGTCTGCTCGAACGCCGCGATACGCTGGTCGAGCGTCAATCCGGCACCTGCGGATGCGCCCACCGCCTCGTCGAACTGCACCTGCGCGCCGTTCGCTTCGATCGAAAAATGCGGTTTCAGGCCGAGATCGACCGAGGCCTTGCCGCCGGCGGTATAGGGGTTGTCGAGCGGTCCGGTCTCGAAGCGGAATTCATCGACACCGAGCTTCTGATGGTCGAGCGCGAATTTGCCGTTCAGCCGGAAGCCGGGATCGGGCTTGCCGGCGCTGACCTTCACGGGCTCGCCGTCAGTGTCGCGCAATTCGGCCGAGCTCCTGTCGGCCTCATTCTTGTCAGAGGCCGAAACCTTGAACTGACCGGAATAGACCGCCGCGCCTTTGACGATGCCGGCGTTGCCGTCTGTCTCGATGATGAGCGGATAGGCATCCGGGTCGGCTTTGAGTCTGACCCGCATCTGGCCGTCGGCTTCCGCTCTGCCGGTTGAGGCCGAGACTTCCGCGCGCAGGCCGTCGAAGCGCAGCGAGCCGTCCATCCGCCATGGACCGGCGAGCGACTTTGCCGAAACGGTCGAGTTGATCTCGGAGATAAAATGGCTGCGCCCGCCGGCGGCATGGCGCAATTCGATCTGCCCTTCGGTCACCGTCAGCTTCTCGATCGCGATCTGTCCGGGATCGAAGGGCGTCGACGGCCGAATCGCCCAGTCGACCGTGCCGTCGCCGGCAACATCGATGGTCGCCTTCGGATGCACCAGCCGCATGTCGAAGATCAGCAGTTCGCCGCGCAGGAACGGCGCCAGCTCCGCGTCCATGGAGAAGGTCTCCATCGTCATCGCCGGCTGTCCGCCAGGGCCGCCTGCGACCTCGACATTGGAGAAGGTCACCGAAGGGAATGGCAAGAGTCGCGCGGTCGCGTCGCCTTTCACGGTCACCTTGCGGCCGAGGATGGTGCTCGCCTCGCGCTCGAAATCGGCGCGGTAGCCGGTCCAGTCGATGAAATACGGCACCACCAGCGCCGCGCAAAGCACCAGCACGAACAGGCCACCGAAGATCACGAACAGGCGAGCGAGCATCGGCTCCAAAGCCTAGGATTAAAGTCAGCCGCACTCTACCCGCATCCGCGCGGCGATAAAGAGGCAATTCGGCTGCAACCCTCGGCTTCTAGGCTCTCGGCAAGATCTTGCCGGGGTTCATGATGTTCAGCGGGTCGAGCGCCTGCTTGATGGTGCGCATGACGTCAACGCCATGGCCGAGTTCATGGCGCAGGAAGCTTACCTTGCCTTGCCCGATGCCGTGTTCGCCGGTGCAGGTGCCTTCCATGGCGATCGCCCGCATGTTGAGCCGCGCGACGAATTTTTCAGCGAGTGCGATCTCCTGCGGGCTGTCGACATCCATCAGCACCAGCACATGGAAATTGCCGTCGCCGGCGTGGCCGACGATCGGCGCGATCAGGCCCATTTCGGCAATGTCGGCTTCGGTCTCGGTGACGCATTCGGCAAGCCGGGAGATCGGCACGCAGACATCGGTCGAAAGCCCCTTGGCGCCGGGGCGCAGCGTCAGCGACGACCAGTAGGCGTCGTGCCGCGCCTTCCAGAGCTTCGTCCGCTCCTCGGCGACGCTGGTCCACAGGAATGGTCCGCCGCCATTCTCCTCGGCGATCATGCCGAAAGTCTCGGCCTGTTCGGCGACACCGGCGTCGCTGCCGTGAAATTCGACGAAAAGGCACGGGCTCTCGGGGTAGTCGAGCTTCGAATAATTCTTCATCGCCCGCATCTGCAGCGCGTTGACCAGTTCGATGCGCGCCACCGGGATGCCCATCTGAATGGTCGCTATCACTGCGTTGCATGCGGCCTCCAAGGTCGGGAACGGGCAGACACCGCCGGAGATCGCCTGCGGAATGCCCTGCAGCCTGAGCGTCAGTGCTGTGATGATGCCGAGCGTGCCTTCCGAGCCGACCAAGAGCCGCGTCAAGTCGTAGCCGGCCGAGCTTTTCTTTGCCCGCTTGCCGGTCGTCACTGCCTCGCCGTCGGCCATCACCGCCGTCAGCGACAGCACGTTTTCGCGCATCGTGCCGTAGCGCACGGCATTGGTGCCGGACGCCCGAGTTGCCGCCATGCCGCCCAGCGAGGCATTGGCGCCGGGATCGATCGGGAAGAACAGGCCGGTGTCGCGCAAATGCCGGTTGAGATCCTCGCGTGTCACTCCGGGCTCGACCGTGCAGTCGAGATCCTGCGGATTGACCGAGAGGATGCGGTTCATGCGAGAGGTGTCGATGGATATGCCTCCGCCCGGCGCATTGGTGTGGCCCTCGAGCGAGGAGCCGACGCCGAAGGCAATGACCGGCACACGATGCGCGGCGCAGGTGCGCACGATCTCCTGCACCTCCGGCTTGGTTTCGGCGAAGACGACGCCGTCCGGCGCCTGGGTCGGGATGTAGGTGGTGGTGTGCGCATGCTGGTCGCGGATCGCCTCGCCGGTCTGAAAACGCTCGCCGAACCGCTGCTTGAGGATGCCGAGCGCGGCGGCGATGCCTTCCTCGTTGCGCTCGACGGGGTTGAGGTCGCTCAAAGCCATGAATTCCTCCGCGAATGGACCAGCGGCCACTCTTGTAATGCAGCTATGGATGATGCCTAAAGCAATTCCAGGAAAAGAGTGAAGCGGTTTCCGTGCGGAATTGCGCCAGAACAAAAGTGAACCTCACCAGCCAGGCCCTGTCCAGCGACGATCAAGGAAAGCCAGATGACGATGCCCGCGCCGATCATTTCCAGCCCGATGGCGATCGAGAAGGACTGGATCGACTATAACGGCCATCTCAACATGGCCTATTACAACGTGCTGTTCGACCGCTGCTCGGACGAAGCGTTCGAGCTGATGGGTATGGGACCGAACTATGCCAAGGATCGCCGCCTCACCATCTACACCGCGGAAGTCCATGTCTGCTACGTGCAGGAGCTTCACCTCGACCACAAGGTGAAGGTCTCGTTCCAGCTCATCGACCACGACGAGAAGCGGCTGAGGGCCTATCAGGAGATTCGCCACGTCGATGGCTGGCTGGCCGCGACGTCCGAGCAGCTTGCGCTGCATGTCGACATGGCCGGGCCGAGGGTCGCTCCCTTCCCGGCCGATGTGATGGCACAGGTTGAAGCCATGCGCGCCGCCCACGCCGCGTTGCCGATGCCGGAGCGTGCCGGCCGTTCGATCGGCATCAAACGCAAGAGCGCTTGAAAACCCGCACACCCGCGTTAACCTTACCAAGGTTTTAACGTGAACAAGCCGATTGAGTCTGTTGAACGACTCAGTGGCGCGTTCGAAAACCGCCGCACCGGGTTTACGCGCGGGCGGCAGGCGGAATGCGGTGCGAGGACAGTGCATGAAAACCGACATCAAGGTCGAAGTGGAGCGGTTGGCGGCCGATCCGCGCATCACCGACTATGATTTCTGGCGATCGTTGAAGAACGTCAACAACGAGATCTTCCACATCGCCAACAACAACGAGCCCATCCCCTTCGACATGATCCGCTGGCGCGCGATTCTCAAGCAGGCGCGCATGAGACGGGGGCACACTGAGCCTTCAGCGCTCCCTTAAACTGCCAAGCGGCGAGCGCGCCTCGACCGGCGACGACTGTATGATGGCGGTGTTGGTCATCGCATAGGGAATAATTCTGTCGATCACCCGCTCCAATTCGGCCACCGAGCCGACATGCGCGAGCGCGATGAAGCAATCCTCGCCGGTCACTCGGTCGCATTGGGCGATTTCCGGCAGGTCGCGGATGATCCCGGCCACCACGGCAAGCTGCCCCGGCACCGGCCTGATTCGCAGCCATGCCGACAGCTTCATGCCGAGCGCCGCCGGATTGATCTTCACCGTATAGGCTTCGATCACGCCATTCTCGTGCAGCTTGCGAATGCGTTCCGCCACGCTCGGCGCCGAGAGCCCGACGGCGCGCGCCAGCTCCGCCGTGCTGGTGCGCGCATCCTTTTCCAGGAGTCGCAGGATTTTCAGGTCCGCCGCATCCAGCTCGCCATTTTCATTTCGAAGGCGTTTCAAATAATCATCTTTTCTTCAGAAGGTGAACGGCGATCGGAACCGTGCATCAACCATATAAGTCGCGAAGTTCGCCTGCGATAATGACCCTATGAATTCTGAAGCGCAAGTTCGTCCGACAAACCGGGCCGGCAGCGACACCGACGCTGCGCGCCCTGCCCTCGCCGGACTGGCCGATGCACTGCCGCCGCATGTCTGGTTCTGCGTCAGCGCGATCTTCCACTATCTCGGGCCGGCCTTCGCCGTGCTGCTGTTCGCTCAGGTCGGCGTGCTCGGCATGGCCTGGCTGCGCATCGCCACGGCCGCGCTCGTCTTCGCGCCGCTTACCAGGCCATGGACGGTTTTCGCGCGCGCCGACCGCTCGGCCCGCCTGCTGCTGTTGGCCTTCGGCGCCTGCCTGGCGGTGATGAACTGCGCCTTCTATCTGGCTCTCGACCGCCTGCCGATCTCGCTGGTCGCCGCGATCGAATTTGTCGGCACCATAGGCGTCGCGATGGTCGGCCTCAGAACCCCGCGCAATTTCGCGGCGCTCGCCATCGCTGTCGCCGGCACGTTGCTGTTGATCGATGTCAAATGGTCGAGCGATCCCGTCGGCCTGTTCTGGGCTTTTCTCAACGGCGCGCTGTTCATCGGCTATATCGTTTTGGGCCACCGCATCGCCCGGACAGGCCTCGGCGTCGCCGGCCTCGGCACCGCCATGGCGATCGCCTTCCTCGTCGTGCTGCCGGTCGGCCTCATCGAGGCGCTGCCAGCCTTCTCGGCGCCGCAACTGATGATCGCCGGTATCGGCGTCGGCATCTGCTCCTCGGTCATCCCCTACATTTGCGACCAGCTCGCCATGGCGCGGCTGCCGCGCGCGAGCTTCGCGCTCATGCTATCGCTCTTGCCGCTCACCGCGACCCTGATCGGCGTCGTCGTGCTCAGGCAGGTTCCGAGCCTCACCGATTGCCTCGGCATCGCGCTGGTTGTGGCGGGCGTCGCCATGCACAAGCCGGCGCCGGAGTGATCCGCCGCCGTCGAGGTGTGTTGAGATTCAGGTCAGGCCGAGCCGAGAATGGTGGATTCCGAGAACCAGAGCGGAGCGTACTTTGAAGTACGTGAGCACCGGAAGCGCAGGAAGCCGCCATTCGCAGGCCGGGCTCACCTGAATATCAACACACCTCAGGCCAGTTTCTCCTTAAGGAAGGCGAGCGTCCTCCCCCAGGCCAGATCGGCCGCCTTCTTGTCGTAGCGCGCGGCCGAGGTGTCGTTGTTGAAGGCGTGGTTGACGCCGTCATAGACATAGACGGTGTATTCGATATGCGCGGCGTCGAGCGCCTTCTTGTAGGCGTCGATGCCGGCATTGATGCGCTCGTCCAGCCCGGCATAATGCAGCAGCAGCGCCGCCTTGATCTTCGGCACATCCTCGGCCTTCGGCTGCATGCCGTAATAGGCGACGCCGGCGCTGAGGTCCGGCGCATTGACGGCGAGCGTGTTCACCGTGCCGCCACCCCAGCAGAAGCCGACCGCGCCGACCTTGCCGTTGCTGTCTTGGTAAGTCTTGAGATAGGCGACCGTCGCTACGCCGTCGGCCGCGACTTGGGCAGCATCGAGCTTGCTGAACATGTCGCGCGCCTTGTCCTCGTCGGCGGGAGTGCCGCCGAGCGGCGACAGGAAGTCCGGCGCCAGCGCGACGAAGCCTTCCAGCGCCACGCGCCGGGCGACGTCACGGATATGCCCATTGAGCCCCCGGTTCTCATGGACGACGATCACCGTGCCGAGTTTGCCGGACTGATTCGCCGGCTTGACCAGATAGCCCTTCATCTCGCCGCTGCTGCCGGGATAGGTAATGTCCTCGCCCTTCACCCTCGGATCGTTCTCGGCGACGATCGCCGCCTTGGCCGAATTCGCAGCCAGCATCGGCGCGATCGCGGCGGCCGCGGCGCCCGATCCAGCGAGCCGAGTCAATTGCTCCATGAAGCGCCGCCGGTCGAGCGTCAGATGCGTATATTCGTCATAGGCATCGATCATCGCCTGAGTGATGATGGGCTGTGTGACGACAGGCTTGGCGACAGGTTCGGTCATGGCTCTCCTCGACGACTGTTTGACGCGCAAGATAGGGTTAGAACGCGCACGGTCCAGTCATCCGCCGGCGACAACGGCACTCGACCCGAACTTCGACCATGACGATTGCCGGTGGCTTCCGCATCCATCACATTTTAGTCATTCCGAAAAAGTTGATGGTGCTGTCACGGTGGGACGGAAAACTGCGGAGCGGCCCCGCCCGGTCCGAACGGCAAAAAGGGGAATGCCGGGAACGTGATGGCCTCCGGCGTAGCGGCTGGCTGAGGCGGCGCTTGCTGTCGTCGCTGCAGGCGCTTGGCCACGTGCTCGGCGAAAAAGGCCGGCGCGATTGGATGTCCTCGTCTACTTGGGCAGCGTGTAAGCCATCACATAATCGCCCGGCTTGGTACCGACCGAGCCGTGGCCGCCGGCGACGATGACCACGAACTGGCGGCCGTCGGCGACGGTGTAGGTCATCGGTGTCGACTGGCCGCCGGCCGGCAGCCTCGCGCGCCAGAGCTGCTTGCCCGTCGTAAGGTCATATGCGCGCAGATAGTCGTCGACCGCGGCCCCGAGGAAGGCAACGCCACCGGCCGTGATCATCGGCCCGCCGATGCCTGGAACGCCGACCTTGAGCGGCAGGGGCAGCGGCGTCATGTCGTAGACGGTGCCGTTGCGATGCTTGTAGGCGATCTGCCCGGTCCTCAAGTCGACGCCGGCGACATAGCCCCAGGGCGGCGCCTGACAGGGAATGCCGAGCGGCGACAGGAATGGCCCCATCACCACCGCGTAAGGCGCGCCCTCATTGCGGTTGAGCCCCTGCTCGCTGCCCTTGGTGTCGCCGGGCGGCGGCACGTCCGCGCGCGGAATGAGTTTCGACGTGAAAGCGAGATAAGTCGGCATGCCGAACATCACCTGCCGCACCGGGTCGACCGCGACCCCGCCCCAGTTGAACACGCCGAAATTGCCGGGATAGACCAGCGTGCCCTGCAGCGAGGGCGGCGTGTAGCGTCCCTCGTAACGCAGTGTCTTCAGTTCGATCCGGCACGCCAGCTGATCGAACATGGTGATGCCCCACATGTCGGCGCCGGTCAGCGGCTTCGGGTTGAACGACAGGTCGGACGACGGCTGCGTCGGCGAGGTATGGTCGCCTTCGATCGCTCCGCCCGGTGCCGGCACTTCCTTCACCGGAATGATCGGTTCGCCAGTGCGCCGATCGAGCACATAGAGATCGCCCTGCTTGGTCGGCCCTACCAGTGCCGGCACCACGCCGCTCCCCGTCGTGATGTCGACCAGCGTCGGCTGCGCCGGCACGTCCATGTCCCACAGGTCGTGATGCACGGTCTGGCGCACCCAGCGCAACTGTCCGGTGTTGAGGTCGAGCGCGGTGATCGAGGAGGAGAATTTTTCGACATTGGCGCTGCGGCCCATGCCGAGCTGGTCGGGCGTCTGGTTGCCGAGCGGCAGGTAGAGCAGGCCAAGCTTCTCGTCGGCGCTCGCCGTTGACCACATGTTGGGCGAATTATTGGTGTATTTCTGCCCCGCCGGCAGCGGCGTCGTCTGATCCGGTTTGCCGGAATCCCAATTCCACAACAGCGCGCCGGTGCCCGCGTCATAGGCGCGGATGACGCCCGACGGCTCCTCGGTCGAATAATTGTCGTTGACCGCGCCCCCAACGATGATCTTGCCGGCGAGGATGAGCGGCGCTGAGGTCGAATAGTAATAGCCCGACTTCGGAAAGGGCATGTTGGCCATCAGGTTCAGCGTGCCGCCTTCGGCGAAGGACGGACAAACTTGCCCGTTCGCGGCATCGAGAGCGATCAGCCGGGCGTCCGAAGTCGGCAGGTAGATGCGTGCCGCGCAGGGCTGGCCCGCCGCGATCTTCGCATCGGCGTAATAGGAAACTCCGCGGCAGGTCTGGTGCTGGCGGTTGGGATCGAGCTTGATCTTCGGGTCGTAGCGCCATTTCTCCTTGCCGGTCGCGGCATCGATGGCGATGGCGAAATTGTGGGGCGTGCAGATGTAGAGCGCATCACCGACCTTGAGCGGCGTTACCTGATAGGTCGTCTCGCCGATGTCGTCCGGACCCTTCATGTCGCCGGTGCGATAGGTCCAGGCCGGCTGCAGCTTGGCGACATTGTCCGGCGTGATCTGAGCGAGCGGCGAGTAACGCTGGCCGAACGGCGTGCGGCCGTAGAAATGCCATTCGCCCGCCGGCATGTCGCCGCCGAGATTGGCCGTCGGCGTCACCTTATCGGTGTTGAGCGTGCCGCCGATGTCCTTCGGATCGGCGGTCATCGAATAGCCGGCCACTGCAAGCGATGCGAGCACCGCCAGGATGAGCGGAGCGCGTCCGTCCGGACCGGTGAATCCCCGCCTGGCCCATGGCGTCAGCAGCCAGAGCGCGATGAGAACGATGATGCCGCCGCGCGGGCCGAGCTGCCACCAATCAAAGCCGGTTTCCCACACCGCCCAGCAGAGCGAAGCGAGCACGATCGCGGCATAGAGCCAGAGCCCTGTCGATCTGCGGCGGAAAACGAGCCAGGCGGTGATCAGGAAGGCCAGTCCGGCAATCAGGTAGTACCAGCTGCCACCCAACGTCACCAGCCAGATGCCGCCGCCGCCGAGGAACAGGCCGATAAGCAAAAGGACGAGGGAGGTGATGGTGACAGCCAAGACGATACTCCTTCGACTGTTGCGCGCTTGCGGCGCCTCTGAGGCAACGGCTTGCCGTCCCTGCCCTGTTGGCAGCTTTCTCTCGCAAGTTGCGCCTGTCAAGGCGGCCCCGAACAGGAACAACTAGAACAAAACGGAGACACTTCTGGCCTTTCGCTGCCGAATCACTACATTCGGGGGCGATGTCCGGCTTTTCGGAAGACATGCCCTTTTTTGACGAACCGAATGCGCGGCCCGCCGCCCCATCCGGTCTTGCCGCGCGCGCCATGGCCGCACGCAACGCGCAGAACCGTGCGCCCGATTATCTGAACGGCCTCAATCCCGAACAGCGGCTCGCTGTTGAAACGACCGAAGGCCCGGTTCTGGTGCTGGCCGGCGCCGGCACCGGCAAGACGCGGGTGCTCACCACGCGAATCGCCCACATCCTTGCCACCGGCAGGGCCTTCCCCTCGCAGATTCTCGCCGTCACCTTCACCAACAAGGCCGCGCGCGAGATGAAGCAGCGCATCGGCTTGCTGATCGGCGAGCAGAATGTCGAGGGCATGCCCTGGCTCGGCACCTTCCACTCGATCGGGGTCAAGCTGCTGCGCCGCCATGCCGAGCTTGCCGGATTGAAATCCGATTTCACCATCCTCGATACCGATGACGTGGTCCGGCTGATCAAGCAGCTGATCCAAGCCGAAAGTCTGGACGACAAGCGCTGGCCGGCCAAGACCTTCGCGCAGATGATCGACAACTGGAAGAACAAGGGCCTTGGCCCCGACGAGATTCCGGAAGGCGACGCGCGCAGCTTCGGCAACGGCAAGGGGCGCCAGCTTTACAAGGCCTATCAGGAACGGCTGCAGACGCTGAATTCCTGCGACTTCGGCGATCTCCTCTATCACCCGATCCGCATCTTCCGCGCCTATCCGGACGTGCTGAAGGATTATCACCGCAAGTTCAAATACATCCTGGTCGACGAGTACCAGGACACCAATACCGCGCAATACATGTGGCTGCGCTTGTTGGCGCAGAGGCCGCAATCCTCCCCCCTTGAGGGGGAGGTGTCCGCGAAGCGGACGGAGGGGGTCGCCGCGGAAGGCGCCGCCCAGTCATCAGGCGCCGGAGCGTCGAGCACTGCCGCGAGGACCCCTCCCGACCGGGCTTCACCCGGCCACCCTCCCCTCAAGGGGGAGGGAAACCGACGTCAATCCACTGTCAACATTTGCTGCGTCGGCGACGACGACCAGTCGATCTATGGCTGGCGCGGCGCCGAGGTCGACAATATCCTGCGCTTCGACAAGGATTTTCCCGGCGCCACCATCATCAGGCTGGAGCGCAACTACCGCTCCACCGCGCATATACTAGGTGCGGCTTCGCATCTCATCGCCCACAATGAGGGCCGCTTCGGCAAGACGCTGTTCACCGACCGCAATGACCCCGAGGACGACAAGGTGCATGTCCATGCCGCCTGGGATTCGGAGGAAGAGGCGCGCGCCATCGGCGAGGCGATCGAGGCCTACCAGCGGCAAAAGCACAACCTCAACGATATGGCGATCCTGGTGCGCGCGTCCTTCCAGATGCGCGCCTTCGAAGACCGCTTCATCACGCTCGGCTTGAGCTACCGCGTCATCGGCGGTCCGCGCTTCTATGAACGGTTGGAAATCCGCGACGCGCTGGCCTTCTTCCGCGTCGTCGCCAACAGCGGCGACGACCTTGCCTTCGAGCGCATTGTCAACGTGCCGAAGCGCGGGCTCGGCGAAGCCACCATCCGCCAGATCCACGACACCGCGCGCGCCATGCAAATCCCGATGCTTGAGGCCGCGGCGACGCTCGCCGAAAGCGACGAGTTGAAGCCGAAGCCGCGCGCCGCGCTGCGCGAGGTCGCGGCCAATTTCGAGCGCTGGCAGAAGGCGCTGGAGACCACGCCGCACACCGAGCTCGCCGAGACCATCCTCGAGGAGAGCGGCTACACCGACATGTGGAAGAACGACCGTTCGGCGGAAGCGCCCGGGCGGCTGGAGAACCTCAAGGAACTGATCCGCTCCATGGAGGAGTATGAATCCCTGCGTTCCTTCCTCGAGCATGTCGCGCTGGTCATGGAGGCCGAGCAAGGCGAATCGCTCGATGCGGTCTCGATCATGACGCTGCATTCGGCGAAAGGGCTTGAATTCGAGACCGTATTCTTGCCCGGCTGGGAGGAAGGTCTGTTCCCGCATCAGCGCGCGCTGGACGAAGGCGGCCGCTCCGGCCTCGAGGAAGAACGCCGCCTCGCCTATGTCGGCCTGACGCGCGCGAAAAAGAACCTGCACGTCTGGTTCGTCTCAAACCGCCAGATCCACGGCCTGTGGCAATCGACCATTCCGTCGCGTTTCGTCAATGAATTGCCGGAAGCCCATGTCGATGTCGCCGATGGCGGCAATTCCTATGGCGGCTATGGCAACCCCTATGGCGGCGGCTCCTTCGCCTCAGGCCGCGGCGGCGGCCGGCAGAATCCCTACGGCGCCTCGCGCTTCGACAATATCGGCGCGGAAAAATCCGGCAGCTTCTCCAACACCTATGCGACACCCGGCTGGCAGCGCGCGCAGGCGAACCGCACCGAAGCGACCGACCGCAACTGGGGCACACGCTCCGGCCACCAGGTCGAACGCATCGGCTATGGCGAGACTGACAGCGGCTATGGCGCCGGCCGCACCTCGGTGAAAGGCCGCACCATCGAAGGCGAGCTGGTCGCCAAATCGGTCGCCGACACACCTTCGCCATTCAAGCTCGGCGACCGCGTCTTCCACCAGAAATTCGGCAACGGCAATATTGCCGCCATCGACGGCAACAAGCTGACCATCGACTTTGACAAGGCCGGCCAGAAACGTGTGCTGGACGGGTTTGTCACCAGCGTTTGAGCGGCGGCCGCCAACGGATTACCGTCCGAAAACCGCAGCCTCTCAGCGATACCGCGCCTGGTTCCATTTGTGGCCGAGCAGGGACAGGATGATGATCAGCCCGTTGAAGAACTGCACGTAGAAGCCGCTGAGGCCCGCGGCGACGACGCCGGTCTGGATGAACGACACGGTGACCGCGCCGATCGCGCCGCCGACCACTGTACCGATACCGCCCCAGGTCGGCGTGCCGCCGACGAACACCGATGCCAGCACCGGCAGCAGGTAGCCGTCGCCCGCCGTCGGCCACCAGGTGAAGTTGATCATCACCGAGAAGGTTCCGGCGATCGCCGCCCCGATGCCGGTGAAGACGAACACCTTGACCCGGACGCGCTGAACGTCGATGCCCATTTGCTTGGCGCTGTCCGGATTGTCGCCGACCACCTTGACCTGGGCGCCGAAGCGGTGGCGGTTGTAGAGCAGCGCCGAAAACACGACGAAGGCGATCGCCCAGAAGATCTGCACCGGGATGCCCCAGAGCTGGCCGGAGAAGATCGCGTAAGCTGAGCTGTCGGCCAGACTGGTCAGCGCCGTCGACTTGCCCTCGTTGATGATCTGGATCAGCCCGCGCAGCAGGAAGTTCATGCCGAGCGTGGCAATCAGCGACGACAGGCCGCCATAGACCACCAGCGATCCGACCAGGAAGCCGAGCAGCGTGCCGGTGAGAAGCGCCGCGGCGATGCCGAGGAACGGATCGTAGCCGGCCTGCACGACGATCGCGAAGGCCCATGAGGCGAAACCCATCGTCGCCGGGAACGACAGGTCGATCTCGCCGCAGGTGACTACGAAGACCAGCGGCACGACAACGAACAGCGCGACGGGAAGCGTCGTCAGCACCGAGCTGTAAAGATACCAGGTGGTGAAGACGGTCGGGTTGGCGATCATGAAAATCGCCATCATGACGATGAACACGGCGAGCGTGCCTAGCGCCGCGCGGTTGTCGAGGACGAAGCCGCGCAGCCAGTGATCGGAAGGATGACTCCACTGCTTGCCTGATTCTGTCGGGCCGCTTGCCCTTCCCAGAGGTGTTTGCAGATCGGGTTCCATGGCCTTGCTCATCACGCTCTCTGCTCCGCTCCGCCCGTCTCGTGTAGCCCTGGCAGGCCACCCGGATGCGCGATCTCTTCCATGAAGTTGATGAGGTCGTCGGCTGACTTGACCTCGCTGCGGTCCGCCGTCAACGCCACCTTGCCGCGGTCGAGCACCACGAAGCGGTCGGCGATGTCGAAGACATGATGAATGTTGTGGCCGATGAACAGGATCGAGCGGCCGCTCGCCCGCACCTGGCGCACGAAATGGAAGACCTTGGCGGTCTCCGTCAGCGACAGCGCCGTCGTCGGTTCGTCGAGGATGATCAGCTCCGCCTGCTTGTAGATGGCCCGCGCGATCGCCACGCCCTGACGCTCGCCGCCCGAAAGCTGGCCGACGATGGAATGCGGCGTGAACACTTTCGAGGTGAAGCCGATCTCGCGCATCAGCCGGCTTGCCTCCTCGATCTCCTTGTTGACCTTCAGCCAGCCGAGAAAGCCGCTCAGCTCGCGACCCATGAAGATGTTGCGCACGATCGTTTGCTGCACGGCCAAAGCCCGGTCCTGGAACACCGTCTCGATGCCGGCGTCGCGCGAGCGGGCGGCACTCCATCCGGTCACCGGCTTGCCGCGCACGAGGATGTCGCCGCTGGTCGGCTTGACCACGCCGGACAGGATCTTGATCAGCGTCGACTTGCCGGCGCCGTTGTCGCCGATCAAGCCGACCACCTCGCCGCGGTCGACGCTGAGGTTGACGCCGCCCAGCGCATAGACCTGACCGTAGGATTTCTTGATGTCGCGCAGTTCGATGATGCGTTCGCCCATGCGATCCTCGCTTCCAATTGTGTTATCGGCCGCTTGCCGGCGATCCGGTCGGCCGGGCCCAACCCCGACCGACCGCCTGGGAGGTCAACGCAGCGCCTGCTTGGCCAGCTCGGCGACGATCTCGTAATTCTGCGGCGTGACGAAGCCTGCGCCGGTATCGACGTTCATCGGCGCCAGACCAAGCACCACCTGCTGGCAAAGGCTCAAGATCGGCAGATAGCCCTGCAGGAAAGGCTGCTGGTCGGCCGTCAGTTGCACCCAGCCGCCCTTGAAGCCTTCGACGATCTGCGGGCTGGTATCGAAGCCGAAGTTGAAGATGTCGCCGGGCTTGCGTCCCGCCGCCTGCATATAGGTGGCGACGTTGCCGAGCATCTGTCCGCCGGGATAGCCGACCGCCTTGACGTCGGGGTGGTTGAGCAGAGCCGCGGTGATCACCGGAATGGCGAGGTTCGGGTCGGACGCCCATTCGCCGCTCGGCGGCGAGGACAGCTGGATCACCTCGACGCCCGCCTCCTTCAGCGCCGCGACCGTGCCGCGCTCGCGCGCGCCGCGATTCTCGTTCTCGAACGGGCCGATCATGATCGCCTTGTCGCCGGCCTTGAGCTTGCCGAGCTTGAACGCCTCGGCGCCGAGCGCGCGGCCCTGCTGCTCCTGCTGCGCGCCGACATAGCCGCCGCCGAACGCTTCCACCACCTTCGGCACCGGCACGTTCTGGTACATCATCTTGATGCCGTCCTTATGCGCCTGCTCGGCCAGCGGCATGATCGCGGCATCGCCCGGATGGCCCATCATGGCGATGCCTTGCGGCTTGACCGCGACCGCCTCGCGCAATTGCTGCACCATCTTCTCGACATCCCACTGGGAGAAGATGTAGTCGACCTTCGGCCCAAGATCGGCCGCCGCCTGCTTGGCGCCATTGTAGACGATGGTGCCGAAGGCGTCGCCCTCGGCGCCGCCGACGAAGAAGCGGATATGGACGTCCTTGCACCATTGGGCGTCAAGCGCCTGTGCCGGCAAGGTGGAGATCGAGGCGCAGAGCGCCGCGGCAGCCGCCACGACGGTCGAGCGCAGAACAGTCCTTCTGGTCGTGATGCTCATGCACGTTCCTCCCTTTTGGTCCCTCATGATCAAGGTCTTCAACAATTGCTCGGATCGGCTGGCTCCTCCCGCCGGCCGGCATTCAAGTCGGATTGGGCAGGTAGCTGCTCCCTCCCCGGCATTGCTTCAGATAGTCCAGCGCCCGCACCTGACCGGTCATCTCGAGGTCGCCGCGATAGACCGGGTCGTGCCAGCCTTCGATGTCGATGGCGCCCTTGTAGCCCGCCAGCCGCAATTCGCTGATCACCCGCGTCCAGTCGCTGTCGCCGAAGCCGGGGCTGCGCATCTGCACGAAAGGCAGGCTGCCGAACACGCCGTGCTCGCGGATCACGTCCCAGCGCACGGTCGCGTCCTTGCCGTGGACGTGGAAGATACGCGGCGCCCATTTGCGGATCTGCGGAATCGGGTCGATCAGATAGACGAGCTGGTGGCAGGGCTCCCATTCCAGCCCGAGATTGTCGTCGGGCAATTCGTTGAACATCAGCTCCCAGGCGTCCGGGTTGTGGGCGATGTTCCAGTCGCCGCTCGCCCAGTTACCGTCCATGGCACAGTTCTCGAAGGCGATGCGCACGCCCTTGTCGGCGGCGCGTCTGGCCAGCGGCCCCCAGACCTCGCGGAAACGGGGCAGGCTATCGGTCAGCGGTTTGCCGCGCAGCCGGCCGGTGAAGCCGCAGACCATCGTGGTGCCGAACAGATGTGCGTTGTCGATGACGGTCTCCCACGCCGCGAGCACGCCGCGGTCGACCTCGCCGTTCTCCAGCGGATTGCCGAACACGCCGATCGATGAGACGGCGACGTCCGCATCGCCGATCGCTTCGCGGATTTCGCCCGCCAGGCGCTTTAGGTCCTTGCCGCCCAGCGTCTGCCAGAAAAAGGGCTGGATGCTCTCGAAGCCGAGCGGCAGGATCTGTTTCACATAGGCGGCCGGGTCGTCGAGATTGGCTCGCACCATGGTGCCGATCCTGATGTCGAGAAGCGGGTTCGGCATCACGGCGTTTCCTTTGCGATTGCGACGCGGCGTCCGGTCTCTGCGCTTTCGATGGCGCCAAAGACCATGGCTAGGCTTTTGATGTTGTCGGTGCCGCGCGTCTCCGGTTCGGTGCCGGTCTCGATCGCGCGCATGAAATCCTGGATGATGCCGAGATGGCCGTCGACTCTGTCGGCCGCGTCGAGCGCCGGCACCTCGATCGACTGGGTCTTGTCGATGATACCGTCGCGGCCGGACGCAACCACCTCGGCCTTCAACCCGTCATGCCCGTCCCACAACAGGCTGCCGCGCTCGGCGACGATGCGCCAGCTGCCTTCCCAACTCGTGCGGAAACCGTCCGCGCACCAGGAGCCGGCATAGGTGAAGACCTTGCCGCCGCCGAAATCGAACACCGCGCTGGCCGACGAGCCCTGACGGTACCAGGAATTGGCCGGCTCCCACTCCTGGCAATAGACGCCGGCCGGTTCGCCGGCGACCATATAACGGGCGGCGTCGAACGTGTGGATCGCCATGTCGAGCAAGAGCACGTGGCGCATCTCCTCGCGAAAGCCGCCGAAATGCGGCGCGACGAAGAAGTCGGCGTGGATGCTGGTCGGCGCGCCGATGGCGCCGGAGGCCAGGAACCGCCTGATCCGCCTGACATTGGCGACGTAGCGCCGGTTCTGAACCACGGCATGGACGCGCCCCGCGCGGCGCGCCGCTTCGATGATGGCGCGCGCATTTTCTGGGCTGTCGGCAAGCGGCTTTTCGGTGAGCAGATGGCAGTTATGGGCAAAGGCTGAAAGCGCGACCTGGCGCCGCGCAGCAGGAACCACGACATCGAACACGGCATCGGGCCGGGTCTGATCGAGAACGGCATCGAGGCTGGTGCCGATGACGGCATTGGGGAGCTCGTACTCGCGCGCCCTCGCCTGCGCCCGCTCGGCATCGAGATCGACAAGGCCGGCAATGGCAAGCCCGTCGATCTGCCTCGCGGCATCGAGCCACTGCCTGCTCATGGCTCCGCACCCGACCAGGACGACCTTCATCATCCAGCGCTCCTCCTCCGCTCGGCCCCTCCAGGCCGAGTGTCACGGCATTTCCGGCTTTACCGTAAACGTTTTTCCGTAAACGTTTACGAGAACACACCCGATGGCGTAGAATGTCAATCACCTGCTCGCGAAAATCGACATGCACTGCTTGGCCTGAAGGACGGCCGGTGCTAGCGAGGTCAGGGGGAGAACCTACCTTGGCGTCCAGCATCCACGATCTCGCGCGTCACCTGAACATTTCGATCGGCACCGTGTCGCGCGCGCTGAACGGCCGCGCCGACGTCAATGCGGAGACGCGCCAGCGCGTGCTCGAGGCGGCCAGGAAGCTGAACTATTCGCCCAACCAGTCGGGCCGCAGCCTGCGCCAGGGCGCCACCCGCTCGATCGCCTTCATGCTGCAACCGCATCCCGGCGACCAGCAATATGGCGAGCCGTTCTTCATTCCGTTCTTGACCGGCCTGCAGGCGCGGCTCGCCGAGCATGAGCTGGATCTGATGGTCGTCATGGGCGAGCCCGGCCAATATCAGCAGGAGAGGCTGCGCCGCGTGGTTGAGACGCGCCGGGCCGACGCGGTCGTGTTGGCCAATACACGGCGGGAAGACGATCGGATCGACTATCTGAGCAAGGCCGGCTTTCCCTTCGCCACGCTTGGCCGAAGTCAATCCGGCGGCGACACCTATCCTTCGCTCGATATCGATTTCGAGAGGGCGGGTGATGAAGCCGTCGACCGGCTGGTCGCGCGCGGCCACCGCCGCATAGCTGCCATCCGCCCTTCGCTTGATCTCAACTTCGGCTACCTGTTCCTCGACGGCTACCGCAAGGCTCTGAAGCGGCACGGCATCGAAGTCGACCCCGGCCTGATCGCCGACGGCTTCATCAACGAGACCGGCGGCTACCAGGTGACGCCGCGTGTCATGCTCTCCAAGGACCGGCCGACAGCCATCATCTTCAACAATGACGCGATGGCGCTCGGCGGCTGCAAGGCACTGGCCGAGATGGGCATCAGGCCCGGCCACGACATCGCGGTGATCGTCATCGTCGACACGCCGCTCTGCCGCTACTTCTCGCCGACGCTGACCGCCTTCCGTCCGGCGCTGGAGCCGATGGGCCGGCGGCTGGCCGA
The DNA here is from genome assembly GCF_002294985.1 of Mesorhizobium sp. WSM3862. Taxonomy (GTDB): domain Bacteria; phylum Pseudomonadota; class Alphaproteobacteria; order Rhizobiales; family Rhizobiaceae; genus Mesorhizobium. Next base: position 61,734 of record NZ_NSGE01000011.1, read on the forward strand.
GATGCTGCTGGCGTCACTCCCGGCCCATGCCGGTCCGGAGGGGCCACGCACGATCCGCGAAGTCTGGCCGCTGGAGCTCGTCGCGCGAGAGAGCGATTGAGCGCCCTCTCCTTCTCCCCTTGCGGGAGAAGGTGTCGCCGAAGGCGACGGATGAGGGGAGCTCCAGGGAAAGCCAACGTCTCGCTCCGCTGGAACACCCTCATCCGTCTCGGCGCTGCGCGCCGATCCACCTTCTCCCACAAGGGGAGAAGGCAAGTACCCCCCTCCTGTCACGCAAGTATCATGTTCGCGTCCTAGACCCGATGTCACGCCATTCCGGCTCTGCTCGTCACATGGGGGACATCATGAAGCACCTCAACCGAACCGTCGCGCTTGGCGTGGCACTCGTCCTGCTCACCGTGCTGAGCCCTGCGCTCGCCGAGGGTGTTGGCTATGTCAACAAAGGGCTAGTCGGCGTTGGCCGCATCCCCGCCAGCCAGAAGGACAAGTTCGGCGAGACCTTTGGTTCGGGCTCCGGCATGGCGATCGACGCCAAGAGCTGGGCGCGTGACGGCGCCGGCTACAAAGGCTCGCTCTGGCTGCTGCCGGACCGCGGCTACAACGTCGCCGGCACCACCGACTACCGGCCCCGCTTGAACACAATTGCAATCGAGCTGACCCCGACCGCCCCGGGCGCGGCGCCCGCCGCCGGCCAGGAACAGTCGGGCGTCAAGGCAACGCTCGTCGACACGATGCTCCTGACCGACGACAACGGCGCCGACGCCACCGGCCTCGATCCGCTCAACGGCGTGCGCCCCGCTGCCGGCGACATGCCGATCCTGCCGCAGGCCGACAACGGCAAGCTTTCGCTCGACGACGAGGCGGTCGTGCGCCTGCCCGACGGCACCATGTTCATTTCCGACGAATATGGCCCCAACATCTATCGCTTTTCGGCCGACGGCAGCCTGATGTCGGCGACGCAGCCGCCGGCGGCCCTGGTGCCGATGCGCCATGGCAAGCCGAACTTCGCTTCCGACAATCCTGGCCCGGGTGCCGCCGAGCCGGATCCCAAGGATCCCGAGACCGGCCGCCAGAACAATCAGGGCCTCGAAGGCATGTCGATGACGCCGGACGGCAAGTTCCTGATCGTCGTGCTGCAGTCGGCGCCGCGCCAGGATGGCGGCGATTCCGGCTCGACCCGCCGGAATGCCCGCGCGCTGGTCTATGACGGCTCCGACCTTGCCCACCTCAAGCTGGCGCACGAATATGTCGTGCCGCTGCCGGTGTTCAAGGACGCCAAGGGCAAGACCAAGGTGGCCGCGCAGAGCGAGATCGTGGCGCTGTCCGACAAGAGCTTTCTGATGCTGGCACGCGACAGCGGCAACGGCCAGGGGCTGAAGGACGCCGAGTCGGTCTACCGCAAGATCGAGATCGTAGACCTTTGCGCCGCTACCGATATCGCCAACGGCCCGTTCGACGCCGCCGACAAGCCGGTTGCGCCGAAAGGCGTGCTCGATCCGTCGGTGACGCCGGCCAAGCTCACCTCGTTCATCGAAATCAACGACAAGGGCGAACTCGGCCGTTTCGGCCTGCACAACGGCGCGCCGAACGACAGGAACAACCTCTCGGAGAAGTGGGAGGCGATGTCGCTGGTGAGCGTGCTGGACCCGAAGCTGCCCGACGACTATTTCCTGTTCGTCGCGAACGACAACGACTTTCTGACCCAGGACGGCTTCCAGGTCGGCGCCCCGTACAAGGCCCAGGATGGCGCCGATGTCGACACCACCTTCCTGGTCTATCAGGTTACCCTGCCCGGCCTGTCGGGGAACAGTCTCGCCGCAAACTAGTTGCGAAGGCATCTGGCCCAGCCCCAACGGATGCAGAAGCATCAGGCTGCGATACCATCGCGGGCCTGATGCATCTTCGGTGCCCGCCATGGACGACAACAAGCCCGCTCGCCGGGGACCAGCGACCTGACAAGCGGCCCCATCTCCGAGGACCCTCCGGCCGCAGGCGAGCCGCTGGACACCGGGCTCGGCGTGCCGCGCCGGCGCGCCAATCTCGTCGAGACACCGAACGGGTGAACTATCGCGCGTATCTGGCGCCGAACCCGAGCGCCACCAGCGAGAAGATGGTGATCATGCCGGCGAAGGCCAGGCTTGCCACCGTCGCGCTCGTCCAACCCGACAGCACGCCGATGCCGATGACCGGCAGCGCATTGCCGCAGAAGCAGCAGATGAAGAAGGCCGAGACCACTTCGGCGCGCCGGTCGCCCGGCGCGATCTGGTTCACCACCTGCAGGCCACCGCGATAGCCGAGTGCCGCCGCCACGCCGCAAAAGCCTGTGGCAACGATCATCATCGTCATGGAGGCGAAGGCCTGCGCCGCGACGATCAGCGCCACGGTCGGGACCATCAGAACTAGCGCGGCGAGCATCGTGAAGCGACTGGACAGGCGCGCTGTCGCCAGGATCGCCGCCGCTGCCACGATCGACAGTTCGAAGAACAGCCCGCCGGCCTCGGCGTGGTTGGTCGCATGGAGCTGCTGTGCCAGAATGCTTGGCGCGAGCGCGGCGTAGAAACCGACCAGCGCCATGGCGCCGAAGCCGGTCACCGCCGGCGCCACGAATTGCGCGCGGATTTTGTCGGGGACCGAAAGCCGCGGCTGCATTGAGACGTCGGAGAGTCGTCCGGGCCTGGAGACTGTTTCCTGAGTGCGCCAGATCAGCAGCGTGATCAGCGCAAGCAGGACCAGATAAACGGCAAATGTCAGCCTGAGCGGCCAAGGCGCGTATTGGGCGAGCAATCCCGACATCAGTGCGCCGACCCCGAGACCGACGAAATTGGTGCTGGTAGCGATGACAGCCGCGCGTGACTTGTCCTCCCCTTCGATCAGCTCAGCGAGCCAAGCGGTGCCGGTTCCCGCGCCGATCCCGATGCCGAGCCCGCTGAGGATACGGGCGATGTCGAGCCACATCAGGTTTTCAGCCAAGAGGAAAAACAGCGCGCTGACCACGGCCACGCCCGTCGCCGCCATGGCTGCCGGACGGCGACCGATGACATCCGACAATCGGCCGAAAAACAGAAGTGCGGCCAAATTGCCGACCACATAGACGGCATAGACCAATGTCAGGGTGATCTGCGAGAACCCGAAGGCTTGTTTATAGATGACATAGAGTGGCGTCAGAGCCGTGCTGCCGGCAAACAGTGCAGCTATCATAGCGGCAACCGCGGCTCTTGCGACACCGCCGCCAAGTTCGTTGTCGCGCTTCATGGTTTGAGTGTAGCCGGCCATCGCGACCTCCGCTTGGTTGCAAGCCCAACGTCCGCGCAATTGCGGCTGTTCCGAATGCCGAACGCTCTCCTGACAGTTATGGCAGTATGGTCTCGCGCGAAATCCTCCCGTAACGTTCGTTAAGCGAGGAGGGAAGAACCATGGGCAAGGGCCGGGTCGAAGCCTTCACCGATGGCGTTGTCGCTATCATCATCACGATCATGGTGCTGGAGCTTAAAGTGCCGCATGGCGAGGACCTTGCCGCGCTGGCGCCGCTTTGGCCGATCTTCTTCTGCTACGTCTTGTCCTTCATCAATGTCGGCATTTACTGGAACAATCTGCACAACATGTTCCATACCGTGCAGCGTGTCGACGGCCGGGTGCTGTGGGCCAACCTCAACCTTCTGTTCTGGCTGTCGCTGATGCCGGTGACGACCGCCTTCATGGGCGAGAACCACTTCGCCCCGGTGCCGGTCGCCGTCTACGGCATCGACCTCGCGCTTTGCGCCGTTGCCTATACCATCCTGGTCTTCAAGCTTCGCCACCTGCACGGTGCCGACACTACCTTCGCCAGAGCCGTGGGCCATGACCGCAAGGGTAAGATTTCGCTGGCGTTCTACATTGCCGCCGTTCTGCTGACCTCGTTCAGCCAGTGGATCAGCGTGGCGATCTACGTCCTGGTGGCAATTATCTGGTTCATTCCGGACAGGCGGTTCGAGCGTCTCGTGGAAAGATAGCGGGTTCTTACTGCCGCATCGCTTTCAGTTTTTCTGCCGCCGAGGCGGCAAGGTCGGCATAGCGCTCTTCCAGCCGCTCTGCGGCCTTGATGACGGGAAAGTCATGGCCGAACTTCTCCAGCGCCAGGCGCAGCTTTTCCGCGAAGTCCGCCTGTTGCTCCAGTGCCGAAAACAGCGTCTTGACCTGCGCCTCGCTGATATCGGGGTTGGCGAGCATCTTCGGCACATCCCGGCCCATCTGTTCGCCGGTGGCGGTCTGCTCCTTCAGGATTCCGATCCAATCGGTCAATGCCGAACTCCTTTTTCCGGCAGCATGCGCGGGGCAAGCTGCTGCGGTCAACCCATTGGCGGTACCGCCGTCGATGATTGCAGCGATCAAGGCTTGCCTCGCCCCTGACCGGCGTTAAGTTCGGCTCGACCCGGAATAAGGACATCAACCATGACCAGCGACGCCGAAATCCAGACCGCCCTGCCCGCTTTCGCCTCCGGCAATGTCGCCGTCGTCACCGGTGGCGCCAGCGGCATAGGCCTGGCCGCCGCGAAGCGCTTCGCGGCCATGGGCATGAAGACCGTGCTTGCCGACATAGGCGGCGTGCGCCTTGACCAGGCCCGGCAGGCGGTCGCCGTCATTGCCGGGGACGATGCCGTTCTCCCTATCCCCACCGACGTCTCCAAGGCCGAGGAAGTCGACCGGCTCGCGGACCTCGCCTACGGTGCATTCGGTGCGATTTCGGTAATGATGAACAATGCCGGCGTCGGCAACAATCCCGGCAAGCCGTGGGAAAATCGTGAAGCCTGGAAACGGCTGCTGGACATCAATTTCTGGGGCGTCGTGCATGGTGTCGAGGCCTTTGCGCCGCGCATGCTGGCTGCGGGCGAGCCCAGCCTGATCATCAACACCGGATCCAAGCAAGGCATCACCACGCCGCCCGGCAATCTCGCCTACAACGTCTCCAAGGCGGGCGTGAAGACCTTCACCGAGGGCCTGGCCCATGCGTTGCGCAACGAGCCTGGAGCGAAGCTTTCCGCGCATTTGCTGATCCCCGGCTTCACCTATACCGGCCTGACCGAGGGCGCGACGGAAAAGCCGGCCGGCGCCTGGACGGGCGAGCAGGTGATCGATTTCATGCTGGCATCGCTCAAGCAGGACGACTTCTACATCCTTTGCCCGGACAACGAGGTCGCTCGGCCCATGGATGAAAAGCGCATGGCCTGGGCGATCGGCGACATCATCGAAAACCGCCCCGCTTTGTCGCGCTGGCATCCGGATCACAAGGACGCTTTCGCCGCCTTTATGAACCGCTGACGGGCCGTTCAGGCGGTGCCTTCTTCTTGGAGCTTGCCTTCCCTGGCACGGTCTTCTTGGCGGCCACCTCAGCGATCTTGCGGTCGCGCCCGGAACCGTTTTTTATCGTCATAGCCTGCTTGGCCGCTGTTTCGGCGATTTTGCGGTCGTGCCGTTTTGCCGCCGCTTCGCATTTGGCGCGGATCTCCTCGACCTCCGATTCCGTCAGGTGCTCGATGCCGATGAAATGGTTGTGGGCCTCGCTGACGCGAATCAACTCGTCGAGCTTGGTCTGGATTGCGGCGCCATCGCGGTTCTGCGTGTTCTGGATCAGGAACACCATCAGGAAGGTGATGATGGTTGTCCCGGTGTTGATCACCAGTTGCCAGGTATCCGAGAAGCCGAAGACCGGGCCAGTCGCCGCCCAGATCACTACGATCAGAACGCAGACGGCAAAAGTCAAAGGCATACCGGCCAGGTGAGCCACCCAATTGGCAACCTTGGTGAAAAGCTTTTCGATCATCCAGTCCTCACAAAACGCAAGAGCGCGGCATTTCGAGAGAAACAAGGGCCGGCCTCTCCGGTTCCCGCCGGCCCGATTTTCCGCCTGCAATCGCATACACGCGAGAGGCGCATGCCGACGAAAAAACACCTTATGCGTTGTTGCCATGGTGCCGGTGCAGGTCGAAAAGCCTGCTCGTTCCGCTTCACGGCGGCTTACCTCCGGCCCCTTCAGCTGCTCCCCCCGCATGGCGGAGGGGCGCTTCACGGGTTCAGGTCGCGGCGTTTTCCCAACGATCGAGGAAGGCCTCGATCGGCAACGACTGCATGTCCGGGATCGCCCTGGCGAGTTTTTCCGGCGTCCAGTCCCACCAGGCGAGGTCTTCAATGCGCGCCGCCACGTCGGCGCCAAAGCGCTGGCGCAAGGGTTTGGCCGGAACGCCGGCGACGACAGCGTAAGGCGGCACGTCCTGCGTCACCACCGCGTTGGCACCGATGACGGCACCATTGCCGATCGTGATGCCTGGCATGATGACGGCGCCATGGCCGATCCAGACATCGTTCCCGATGCTGACCGGCTTTGCCTGCCGCCGCTCTCGAAATGCCGCGTCGACACCAAGCCAGCGGAAATATTCGTTGGGCCGGTAGCTTACCTTGTGCTGAGTCAGCCGCTCGATCGGATGCTCGAGCGCGTTGATGCGGCTGTTGGCGGCGATGGAGCAGAACTTGCCGATCGTCGTGTAGATCGCTTCCGAATGACGCTCGAAATAGGAAAAATCGCCGACCGTCACGTCGCGCAGGATCACCCGCTCGCCGACCGATGCATAACGGCCAAGCTTGCACCCCTTCAGCTCCGCGGTCGGATGGATGCGCGGCTCGGGATCTTTCGCGACGAGATGTTCAGGACGATCCATGGCGCGGCTTTACGCCTGAGCGATTGGCCCCGCAAGCGTGACCAATCATCCGGGCGGATCGGAGCCTATTGCGGCTTGCCCTTGGTCCACACGACGTTCTGGCCATAGAGCGGCACGGTCGTGACCGACATCTTCGCCGAGCCGTTCTGGACCTGGCGCGAGTGCGAGAGATAGATCAGCGTCTCGTTCTTCTTGTCGTAGATGCGGTTCACCACCTGTTTCTTCCAGATCAGGCTGAGGCCCTGCTTGAACACCTCTTCGCCGCGCTCGCTCATGTCGATGTCGCCGATGGTGATCGGTCCGGTCTGGCGGCAGGAGATCGACGAGTCCGACGGATCCTCGAACCAGTTGCCCTTGTGCAACCGATCGATGATGCTGCGGTCGAAATAGGCGACGTGGCAGGTGACGCCGTCGACCTTTGGATCCTTGATCGCGTCGATCATGATGTCGTTGCCGACCCAGTCGACGCCGACCTTGCCGACCTCGTCCGCCATCGCTGCGCCGGCGCCGAGGGCAATGCAGGCGGCAATCAAGCCGATCAGTTTTCGCAAGGAAGCCTCCTCGGGTTTTGCGTTTAGCCGATGTCAGGTGGGACAGGACAATGGCATTTGCAAGCCATTCGATGATCGTCGCGATGGAGGCGGCAGGTCTCGTGGTTGCGGCAACGCGACCTCTTTGCGCGCGCGCCGCCAAACCGCTAAGACTGTCGCCGAACAGGCTCGCGCCGGATCCGCCGGGCCGCGACGATCGCGACGGATAGTTTCTGATGATGCGCTCAATTCTGGTCGGCATCCTCGTACTGATGGCGGCGGGCATCGGCTGGCTCACTTTCGACTGGTATCGCGGCCATTATGGCGGCCAGCCCTACGGCGCACCGTTCACACTGATCGACCAGAAGAGCGCGCCGATCACCGAGGCCGCGTTCCGAGGCCACCCAAGCGTCGTCTTCTTCGGCTTCACTCATTGTCCGGAAGTCTGCCCGACAACGCTGTTCGAAATGGCCGGCTGGCTGAAGACGATGGGCGACAGCGGCAAGAACCTCAACGCCTACTTCGTCACGGTCGACCCGGAGCGGGACACGCCGCAGATCATCAATTCCTACGTCGGCAATTTCTCCGACCGCATCACCGGCATCACCGGCGATCCGGACAAGGTGCATGCAATGGCCAAGGCCTTCGGCATCTACTGGAAGAAGGTCGACACCGGCGACGGCGATTACACGATGGACCACACGGCCTCCGTGCTGCTCCTCAACGCCAAGGGCGAGTTCGCCGGCACCATCGCCTATGGCGAAAGCGCCGACACGGCTATTGCGAAGCTGAAGCGGCTCGCAGCAGGCGGCCAGGCGTGATCCCGAACCGAAGGTTTGCGTAGCAACAAGTGGAACCGGTTCTCGGAAATGATCACGCTCAAACATGAGTCGCCCTGATGGGGCAGACCAGGTTCCATTTCACGGCGGGCAAGGCCGAGGCTGACCGCATCTTCGCGGCGCTTGATGCAGCTTTCGAGGACGAAGGCCTGCCGCTTGCCCTGCTGGAGGTCGACGAGGCCAATGACATCCACGAAGTGTCGCTCTATGCCGATGGCGATGTCGATGCCGTCGCAGTCCGGATCAACGGCATACTCGCGGACCTGGCCCTGCCGAAGCAGGTCGAGCGCGAGGCGCTCCCCGACATCGACTGGGTTGCACGCTCGCTCGAAGGACTGAAGCCGGTCCGCGCCGGGCGTTTCTTTGTCCACGGCGCGCATGATCGCGACAAGCGCCGCAGCGGTGACCTCGCCATTGAGATCGAGGCGGGCCTTGCCTTCGGCACCGGCCATCACGGCACCACGGCCGGCTGCCTCGAACTGCTGGAACAGGTGGTGCTGCGCGAACGCCCCGGCAACGCGCTCGACCTCGGCACCGGCAGTGCCGTGCTGGCGATAGCGCTGGCCAAGCTCGCGCACATCCCGGTGCTGGCGACCGACATCGATCCGGTGGCCGTTCGCGTCGCTGCGACCAATGCGCGACTGAACCGAGTGAAGGCGCTTGTCGAGACGGTGACGGCGCCCGGCTTCCACCATCCGATCTTCTCTAGGCGCGCGCCCTTCGACCTCATCGTCGCCAATATCCTGGCGCGCCCGCTGATGCGGTTGGCGCCCGAGATGGCCAGACACATCAGGCTCGGCGGCTCGCTGGTGCTCTCCGGCATTCTCGACCGTCAGCGCGATGCGGTGATCTCGGCCTATGTCGGCCAAAGCTTCCGCCACGTCCGCACCTTGCACCGCGAGGGCTGGGTGACCATCCACCTCAAGCGCTGAAAACCAGATCGTTCAAGACTGGCCCTGTCGAAATCGATTCCGGTTTCGAAGACCTTGCGCTACGGTCGCGCGAGCCATTCGAGGAGATGCGGAAAAATGTTCCAGACCTTTGATTCCGCCGGCGATCCGGCTGTCGGCAAGCCGCGCGTGGCGACGCTGCGCCAATGGCTGGCCGAGAACAAGCTGAACGGCTTCATGGTGCCGCGCGCCGACGAGCATCAGGGCGAATATGTCGCCGACCGGTCGGCCCGGCTGAAATGGCTGACCGGCTTTTCCGGCTCAGCCGGCGTCGCCATCATCCTGCGCGACCGCGCCTTCATCTTCGTTGACGGCCGCTACACGCTGCAGGTGCGCAATGAGGTCGATCTTTCGATCTTCACCGTCGAGAGCCTCGTCGACAATCCGCCGGCCTCCTGGATCAAGGACAATCTCGGCAAAGGGGCCAGGCTCGGCTTCGACCCGTGGCTGCACACGATCGGCGAGATCAAGACATTGAAAGCCTCGGCCGAGCAGTCCGGCGCGACACTGGTGCCGCTCGAGAAGAATCCGATCGATATCATCTGGGAAGATCAGCCCGAGCCGCCGCGCGCACCCGTCGAACTCCATCCGATCGCCTTCGCCGGCGAGCTCGCCAAGGACAAGCTGGCGCGGCTGGCGGGCGCGATCGAAAAGGAGGGCGCGACGCACGCCGTGCTCACCGACCCGTCTTCCATCGCCTGGGCCTTCAACATCCGCGGCGGCGACGTGGCGCATACGCCGCTGGCGCTCGGCTTCGCCATTCTTGCCGCCGACGGCAAGCATCAACTCTTCATGGACCAGCGCAAATTTTCGCGACAGGTCGCGGCCTATCTCACCCAGCTTGCCGATCCGCACGATCCAGGCGAATTCGAAGCGGCGGTCGCCAACCTTGCCAAGGGCGGCGCAAAAATCGCGCTCGATCCCGTTCTGGCTGCGGAAAAGCTCAAGATGCTGGTCGAGGGCAATGGCGGCGCAGTTGTCTCTGCGCCAGACCCCGCCCGCATTCCGCGCGCCACCAAGAACCAGGCCGAGGTCGCCGGCAGCCGCGCCGCGCATCGTCGCGACGGCGCCGCCGTTGCCAAGCTGCTCTGCTGGCTCGACCGGCAGCAGCCGGATACGCTCGACGAGATCGACGTCGTGACCAAACTCGAGGAGGTGCGGCGGCAGACCGGCGAGGAAACACAGATGCCGCTGCGCGACGTCTCCTTCGACACGATTTCCGGCGCCGGCCCGAACGGCGCCATCATGCACTACCGCGTCTCCCGCGCCACCAGCCGCAAGCTCCGAAGCGGCGAGCTGTTCCTGCTCGATTCCGGCGGACAATACCAGGACGGCACCACCGACATCACCCGCACCGTGCCGATCGGCCAGCCGACCGAGGAGATGCGCGAGCGCTTCACACTGGTGCTGAAGGGCATGATCGGCATCTCGACGCTGCGCTTTCCGGCCGGCACGCGCGGTTCGGAAATCGATGCCGTCGCCCGCGTGGCGCTGTGGAAGCATGGCTGCGACTTCGCCCACGGCACCGGCCATGGCGTCGGCTCTTACCTCGCCGTGCATGAGGGCCCGCAGCGCATCGCCCGCACCGGCACCGAGAAACTGCTTGCCGGCATGATGCTGTCCAACGAGCCGGGCTATTACAAGGAAGGCTCCTACGGCATTCGCATCGAGAACCTGATCCTGGTCACGCCTGCCGAGCAGATCGAGGGCGGCGACATCGCCATGCACGGCTTCGAGACGCTGACGCTGGCGCCGATCGACAAGCGCCTCATCCGCAGCGACTTGCTGACCCGCGACGAACTGCACTGGCTCGACCAGTATCACGCGCGGGTTCTGGCCGAGATCGGTCCGATGGTGGACGGCGAGACGCTGGCCTGGCTGGAGAAAGCCACGGCGCCGCTGCCGCACGACGCCAAGATCTGACTTCTAGCCGACGAACTGCCTGGCGACGATCAGCACCGCCGCGCCGCCCAGAAACATCGCCATAAGGCCGCCGCGCAGCGACACCAGCGCGGTGACGATCAGCGCTGCCCATTCGGCCGGTCCGGCGCCGAGCGCGGCAGGCGCCACAAGTGTCGTCAGCACAGCGGCCGGCACGGCGTTGAGGCCGGCCTCGACGCGCGGGTGGACGGTCTCGAAGCGCGAGATGACGAGATGGCCGCCGACGCGCGTGAGATAGGTGGCGACGGCGCCGGCGAGGATGATCCAGAAGGTCGTGCTCATGTGCGCTTCCCCACGCCGCTATGATGCGGCGGCAGAATCACCGCCAGAAGGACGCCGGCAATGGCGCCGATCGAGACATGCCAGGGCGAGCCGACCGTCTTGTAGGCGATGATCGAGGCGGCCGCGCTGGCGACGACCACCGGCAGCCACAGCGGCCGTTTGCGGAAGCCGAGAACCAGGCCGAGGAAATAGATCGGCAGCAGGAAATCGATGCCCAGCGCATGGGTATCCGGGATCATCTTGCCGAAGACCGCGCCGAGCGCGCTTTCGGCCACCCAGAACACATAGACCGGCAGGCCGAGCCCGAGATACCAGACGAACCCGACCGATCGGCCGGAGGCCGCGCGCGCCTCGGCCACGGCATATTGCGGATCGGTCAGGATGAAATAGCCTAGCGCCTGCTGCAGCAGTGGCCAATGCGCCATGCGCCGGCCGATGCCGGCGGAATAGAGCACGTGACGGAAATTCACCGCGAAGATCGAGAGCACGATCAGCCAGGGCGCGACATGCTGGCCGAACAATTCGATGCCGACCATCTGGCTGGCGCCGCCGAAGATCAGCGCGCTCATGAGGAATGCTTCCAGAACCGAAAAGCCGTTGTCGACGGCAATCGCGCCGAACAGGATCGCGAACGGCGCGGAGGCGACCACGACCGGCATCGACAGCCGCACGCCGTCCCAGAAATCGCTCCTCGCACGGCTTTCGGAGATTGCTTCCGCCGTCATCCAACTGCTCCCTTGAGCGGCTTGATTTAGGGAGCTTCGCCCCGCTTGTCACACCAATTCGCTTGAGCCGACGATCAGCGGAACTGATTGCCGGGCTTGAGCGCTCAGGCAGCCTTGCCCTGGATCGCCCTGCCCCAATCGAGCAGCGGCTTGGCGCGCAAGGTGAAGCCGACGAGATCGTCAACCAGCGCCGCCATGTAGATGGTTTCGGGATCAATATTATGCCGCACCACGAAATGGCGGTTGCGGACTGCTTGCGCGAGATCGGCTTCGCTGACGTCCTCGAAACCACGCGGCGCGCGCTTCAGGCAATCTTCCCTATCCAGCTCCAGCCCAGTCTTTTTCAGCGCTGAAACCATGGCGCGGAAGGCGGCCGGCTTCGTCACGATCGCCTTGCGCATCGCCTGCAGCAACTCCGGTCCGGGCTGCCACCAGGCGACGCCGGCAAAGCAGCGCTCGAGGCCGATATGCACATAGAACACGCCCTGCTCCATCTTGGTGCCGTCTGGCGACAGGATTGCCGACAGGTGCCGATTATAAGGGCGCTTGTCCTTGGAGAAGCGAACGTCGCGATTGATGCGGAACAGCGACTTCTTGCGGTCGCCGCGCAGGCCAAGCCTCGCCGCGGCGAAACGCTCGCTGAGTGCCTCGATGAGATCGCAGAACGGCTCGTGCAGCTCACTCTCGTAGAGACCGCGGTTTTCCTGGAACCATTCGCGGCTCTGGTGGAAGTCGAGCGCCTTGAGGAACGGAATGGCCTTCTCGCCAAAACCCTTGAACGCTCCGGCCATCAGCCGCCCCTGCCGATGCGCTGCAGCCAGGTGTCCTCGTCGATCACCTCGATGCCGAGATCGCTCGCAACCTTGAGCTTGGAGCCGGCGCCCGGACCCGCCACCACCAGATCGGTCTTGGCCGAAACCGAACCGGCGACCTTCGCCCCGAGGCGCTCCGCCATCGCCTTAGCCTCGGAGCGCGTCATCTTTTCCAGCGTGCCGGTAAACACCACCGTCTTGCCGGAAACTTCGCTGCCGGCCGAGATCTCGACCACATAGGGCTTAGGATGGACTTGCGCGAGCAGCGCATCGAGCACGTCGTCATTGCGCTCATTGCCGAAGAAGTCGCGCAAGGCGTTGATCACGGTGTCGCCGATGCCGTTGATCGACGGGAACACATCATGCGGATCCTGCGCCTTCGCCGTCTCCTTGCCGACGCGGATCAGTTCCTCGATGGTCGAGAACTGGCGGGCAAGCACCGCCGCCGTGGTCTCGCCGATATGGCGGATGCCGAGCGCGAAGATGAAGCGGTCGAGCTCCGGCTCGCGGCGCGCGTCGATGGCTGCAAACAGCTTGTCGAGGCTTTCGTAGTTGCGATCTTCGACGCTGCGCACATTCTTGCGCGTCTTGCCCGATGCGGCCTCGCGCAGTCTCGCCTGCTCCTCACGCCGTACCGCCAGCGCCTTGGTGACGGCCGGCCGGCGGTCCTTCAGCGTGAAGATGTCGGCGGCGGTCTTGACCAACCCGGCATTGAAGAACAGGTCGATGTTTTCGGCGCCGAGGCCCTCGATATCGAGCGCGCCGCGCGACACGAAGTGGCGCAGCCCCTCCACGGCCTGCGCTGCGCAGATCAGCTCGCCGGTGCAGCGGCGCCGCGAATCCTCCTTGCCGGTCTTCTCGTTGATCTCGCGCGTCGCCGGCGAGCCGCAGACCGGGCAGGTGTGCGGGAACTCATACGGCACCGCATCGGCCGGCCGCTTGTCGATGACGACCCTGACGATCTGCGGGATGACGTCCCCTGCCCGCTGGATCACCACCGTGTCGCCGATGCGAACGTCAATGCCGTCGCGGATCGGCTGCCCATTGCTGTCAAAACCCTTGATGTAATCTTCATTGTGCAGCGTGACGTTTTCCACCACCACGCCGCCGACCGTCACCGGCGCCAGCCGCGCCACCGGCGCCAACGTGCCGGTGCGGCCCACCTGGATGTCGATCTTCTCGACCGTCGTCATCGCCTGTTCGGCCGGGAATTTGTGGGCAACTGCCCAGCGCGGCTCGCCGGTCACAAAACCCCAGCGGCGCTGCAGCTCGAGCTGGTCGACCTTGTAGACAACGCCGTCGATGTCGTAGCCCAGCGAAGAACGCTGCTCCTCGATCCGATGATAGTGCGCGATGAGGTCGTCGATCGACTTCGCCCGCACCATCAGCGGACTGACCTGGAATCCCCATTCCTTGAATTTCTGCACGGAACCGTACTGGGTTGGAGCGGGATCTGCCGTCGTGTAGCCCCAGGCATAGGCGAAGAATTTCAGATTGCGGCTGGCGGTGACGGCTGGATCCTTCTGGCGCAGCGACCCGGCCGCCGTGTTGCGCGGATTGACATAGTCCTGGCCGCCGATAGCTGCCGAGCGCTGCTTCAAAGCCTCGAACTCCGCGTAGGTCATGTAGACCTCGCCGCGGATTTCGATGACCTCCGGCCAGCCCGAGCCCTGCAACTTCTTCGGGATGTCGGCGATGGTCTTGAGATTGGCGGTGATGTCCTCGCCGACCGCGCCGTCGCCGCGCGTCGCGCCTTGCACGAAGATGCCGTTTTCGTAGCGCAGTGATGCCGATAGCCCGTCGATCTTCGGCTCCGCCGTGAAGGCGATATCGAGGTCCTTGTCGCGGTCGAAGAAGCGCCGGCCACGCTCGATGAAATCGGCCACGTCCTGGTCGGTATAGGCCTTGGCGAGGCTCAGCATCGGCACGGCATGCCGCACCTTGGTGAAGCCTTCCGCCGGCGGCGCGCCGACCCGACGCGACGGCGAATCCTCGCGAACGAGATCGGGAAAGCGCCCCTCGATGGCAAGGTTGCGCCGCGCCAGTGCGTCGTATTCGGCGTCCGAAATCGTGGGCGCATCCTCCATATGGTAGCGCCGGTCGTGCTCGGCGATCTCCGCCGCCAGCCGCTTCAGCTCCTCCGCGGCCTCGCTTTCGCTCAGCGAATCGACTGGTTTTTCAGACATGAAGCGCGGTCCTCGAATTGTGGCGGGCCACTATAAATCAGGATTCGGTATGAAGGAGTCGGCTTGCGCAAAAATCATTGCCGAACAGCAGGATGCAGCCACCTGCTGACTCGGCATTCCAGCCGGGGAATCAAGAAGCCTAGGCTGCCGCCGTGTTCTCGCGCAGCAACCGCTCAGCGGCGGCGCGCGCTTCATCGGTGATGGTGGCGCCGGCCAGCATGCGCGCGATCTCTTCCTGGCGCGCCGCGCGATCCATTTCGGCAACGCCGGTTGCGACACGGTCCTTGCCGCCGGACTTCGAGATTAGAAAATGCGTCGCGGCACGCGCCGCCACTTGCGGCGCATGCGTGACCGAAAGCACCTGCACCCGCTTCGACAGCCTCGCCAGCCGCTGGCCGATGGCGTCGGCCACGGCGCCGCCGACGCCGGTGTCGATCTCGTCGAAGACCAGGGTCGGCGCCGAGCCGCGGTCGGCAAGCGCCACCTTCAGCGCCAGAAGGAAGCGCGACAGCTCGCCGCCGGACGCAACCTTCATCATCGGCCCGGGCCGTGTGCCCGGATTGGTGCGCACCCAGAACTCGACCTGGTCGATGCCTTCTTCCATGCGGCCATCGGCATCGCTCACCATCTCGACGATGAACTCCGCCCGCTCGAGCTTGAGGGCCGGCAGTTCGGCCATCACCGCCTTGGTGAGGCCCGCCGCCGCCGCATGGCGCAGCGAAGAGAGCTGCGCCGCGGCTATGTCGTAAGCTTCGCGCGCGGCGGCTGCTTGTTTTTCAAGCCCGTGCAGTCGTTCCTCGCCCGCATCGAGATCGGCAAGGTCGGCCGCCATCGTGTCGCGCAGCTGCGCCAGATCGTCGACGGCGACATTGTGCTTGCGCGAGGCCGCGCGCAGCGAGAACAGCCGCTCTTCCGCCTTTTCCAGGCGCTGCGGATCGTATTCGGTGGCGCGTAGTGCTGTCTGGACGCCGGACTGCGCCGCGTCGAGCGAGATCATTGCCTCGTCCAGCGACTTCACCACATCGTCGAGCAGGCCGGGCACCTCACCCGATTTACGCTGCAGCCGCCTGAGCAGGCTGGCGAGCTGCGGCAGGGGCGAAGACGGCCCCGACAGCACGTCCTGCGCATCGTGGATCTCGGACGCGATCTTTTCGGCGCGCATCATCTGCGCGCGCAATTCGGCAAGCTCGGTCTCTTCGCCCGGCTGCGGATCGAGCTTCGCCAACTCGGCGACCGAGGCCCTGAGATAATCGGCCTCGCGCGCCGCCGCCTCGACCTTGGCGCGGTGCCGCGTAAGTTCCTGCTCGCAGTTCCGCCAATAGCGCCAGGCTTCGCCCGCGCCGCGCACGGCGCCGAGAAGGCCGCCGAAACTGTCCAGCAATTCGCGGTGGGCCCCGGGATCGACGAGCGCCCGCTCGTCATGCTGGCCGTGAATCTCGACCAGCGCGCGGCCGACGTCGCGCATCAGGGTCACGCTGGACGGCTGATCATTGACGAAAACGCGGGTGCGGCCGTCGGCGGTCTGCACGCGGCGCAGGATGATGTCGCCATCATCCTCGATGTCGTTGTCGGCAAGCAGCGCGCGCGCCGGGTGGTTGCGCGGCACGTCGAACACGGCGATGACCTGGCCCTGCGCCGCGCCATGGCGGACGAGCGAAGCGTCGCCGCGCGCGCCAAGCGCCAGCGACAGCGCATCGAGGAGGATGGATTTGCCGGCGCCGGTCTCGCCGGTCAGCACCGAAAGCCCAGGCAAGAAGTCGATGTCCAGCTTCTCGATCAGGACGATATCGCGGATCGACAGTCTGGACAGCATCAGAAGTGTCAGGCGCCGGTGATCAGCTTCCCAGCCTTGGAGATCCACGACCCGGCATTCTCGCGCGGTTCAAGCCCGTTGCTCTGCAGGAGCTTGTAGGAATCCTTGTACCACTGGCTGTCCGGGTAGTTGTGGCCGAGCACCGCTGCGGCTGTCTGCGCTTCCGACGTCAGGCCCATCGCGTAGTAGGCTTCGGTCAGTCGCGCGAGCGCCTCCTCGACGTGGCGCGTGTTGGAGTAGTTCTCGACCACGGTGCGGAAGCGCTTGACGGCGGCGATATATTCGCGGCGTTCCAGATAGTAGCGGCCGATCTGCATCTCCTTGCCGGCGAGCTGGTCGGTGGCGAAGCGGATCTTGTCCTTGGCGTCGTCGACATATTCGGAATTCGGCCAGCGGGTCACCAAGTCCTGCATGGTCTGCACCGTCTGGCGCGCTTCCTTCTGGTCCTGGGTGACGTCCTTGATCTGCCGGTAGTAGCTCAAGCCGATGATGTACTGCGCATAGGCGGCATCGTCGGTTGACGGATAGAGCGTCAGGTAACGTTTGGCGGAACCGATCGCCTCGTCATAGTTGCCGGCGCGATAATCGGCGAAGGCGCCCATCACCATCGATTTGCGGGCGAATTCCGAGTAGGGATGCTGGCGGTCGACGGCGTCGAACTTCTTGCTCGCCTCATCGAGGCGGCCGGCATTCAGATTCGCGAGGCCCTGGTTGTAGAGAACGTCTGCGGGTTCGGTGTGGTCGACATAGGTCGCCAGATTGACGTCCTTCTCGGACGACATGCAGGCCGACAGCATGAGCGACGGGGCGACCAACGAAAACGCCAGGAAAACAGCCCGATACGGCGCCTTCGATTGACCAACTCGCGAAAAAAACATGTTTGGATTCCGCCCTTTCGGCGTCGTTTCGGTCCCGGCCGCAGCCATAAACCATTATCCCCTTGCCCGGCAACGCTATGTCCGGCCAATCGCACATTTTTGTGGCGGTTTGGGACCGTGCCCAAAGCCGCTCGATTTCACGGGTTTGTGATGCATTTGCGCAACACCGGCTTCGCTACAAAGCCAGAAAATCTTTAAAAATCAGATGACCCAGGGCGCGTAGACCGGTCCGCTGACGGCGATCATTTCGGCGACCCGGCCGCGCTCGCGGCGCCGCGTCTCGACGATCTCGAAGGCCGTACGGTCCGAAAGCAGGCGGCGCAGCGCCGCCGCGTTCATCCGATGGCCGCCACGATAGGAGCGGAAGCAGCCGATGAAGCGCGCGCCGGCAAGCGCCAGGTCGCCCATGGCGTCGAGCGTCTTGTGGCGGGCGAATTCGTTCGGATAGCGCAATCCGCCGACATTGATGACGCGGTTGTCGTCGCCGATGACCAACGAGTTCTCCAGCGACGACCCGAGCGCGTAGCCGGCGGCCCACAGCCGCTCGACATCCTTCATGAAGCCGAAGGTGCGGGCCCGCGCGATGTCGCGGCGAAAGATGTCGGGGTTGATGTCGGAGGCGAAGAGCTGGCGGCCGATGGCCGGGCTCTCGAAGTCAATCTCGACCTCGAATCGCGTGCCGTCATAGGGGCGGAACTCGGCCCAGGATGCACCGGCTTCGACGCGGATCGGCTTGACCACGCGGATATAGCGGCGCTTGACCGAAAGCGTGTCGATCCCCGCCTGGTCGAAGGCTTCGACAAAGGCCACCGCGCTGCCGTCGAGAATGGGGACTTCCGGGCCGTCGATCTCGATGATGAGATTGTCGATGCCAAGTCCGAACACCGTCGCCATGAGATGTTCGACGGTTCCGATATGCTCGCCGACCGGATCGCCGAGCATGGTGCAGAGGTCGGTGGCACCGACCTCGGAGACCAGGGCGCGGAACTCGCGGAACTCGCCGCCATTCGCGAGGTGGAACACGATGCCGGTATCGGCGTCGGCGGGCAGGAAATGAACGGTGACGGGCTTGCCGCTGTGGACGCCGGTGCCGGTCAGCGTCACGCGCGCCTTAACTGTCGTCTGATAGTCGTGCAAGACAAACCCCATAAGCCCAAACCGCCTGTGTCCGCTTGTCAGCCTTAGGCATTAACGGCCCGACGGATCATCTGGCCTGCGCGCAAAAGCGGCGAATGAGCAAGGCAGCGGCTCTGATAACATCGGCAGGCAGGGCCAACTCCCCGAATCCCGGCAAACCGACTTTAGTCCGACGCGAAGATAGTGGCCCGTCCGGGAGACTCCAAATCACGGTTTCTTACCCCGTGTAACCGCTGCCCTGAACGAAGAAACACTCGTAATCCGTTGTTTCTCCATAACTTTTGAAGGCAACAGGCAGACGATCTCTCGCCCGCCTGTTAACAGCTGTTATATATCGTTAGTGCATGTTCTGCCCGAAAGTACGCTGCGGTTTTGGGAGAACGACACTATCAAACATTGCTTAAAGCGCGGCGCGTAGGCGGCGCGCTTTAACGATTAGTTCGCCTGGCGACGCAGGAACGCTGGGATCTCCAGCTGGTCGTCTTCCTGCACCGTGCGGTTTTGAGGCGTGAGGCGCCCCTGGTCGTCGAGCTGGCCGCGGCGCGGCGCATAGAGCTGCGGGTCCTGGCTGGCGAGGCGGCGCATTTCCGGTGCCGCCTGGCGCAGTTTCGGCTCGCGCGGCTGCGCCGGCTGCAGCCGGGCCGGCTCTTCCTCGCGGCGGGTCAGGCCGTTGGTCAGCCGCTTGATCAGCCCCATCGGTCCGCTGTTCTCATGATCCGCAGGGCGGCTCTTGGCCTCCACCTCGGCCCTCACGACCGGTGGAAAGTCCTCGACGCGCGGCATGCGCTGCGGCGCTGCAGCCACAGGCTGCGGCATCTCGCGCTGCGGCGCGGGCTGCATGATCGGCTGCTGGGCGATCGGGTGCGGCTGAGGCTGGGCCGGCGGAGCCTGGAAGATCTTGCTCTGCGGGCGGAAGTCATCGACCGGCGCGGGGCGCGGCTGTGCCATCGCGGCGGCGTTCGCCTCTGCAAGCTGGATCGCCTCGGCGACCGGATCGACGGCGCGCGGCTCGTAGGCCTGCTGCTGAACCGGTGCGGGACGGCTTTCCTGAACAGGTGCCGCGGGACGGGCGACCGGCTTCTGCGGCGCGCGGATGGAGATTGGCGCCGCGGCGATTTCGGCTGCCGACTTGTCGATGCCGGTAGCGACCACCGAGACGCGGATCACGCCTTCCAGTTCCTCGTCGAAGGTGGCGCCGAGGATGATGTTGGCGTCCTGGTCGACCTCCTCGCGGATCCGGGTCGCAGCTTCGTCGACCTCGAACAGGGTGAGGTCGCGGCCGCCGGTGATCGAGATCAGCAGGCCCTTGGCGCCCTTCATCGAGGTCTCGTCGAGCAGCGGGTTGGCGATCGCCGCCTCGGCGGCGGCCATGGCGCGGCCCTCGCCCGAAGCCTCGCCGGTGCCCATCATCGCCTTGCCCATCTCGCGCATCACCGAGCGGACGTCGGCGAAGTCGAGATTGATCAGGCCTTCCTTGACCATCAGGTCGGTGATGCAGGCAACGCCGGAGTAGAGCACCTGGTCGGCCATGGCGAAGGCATCGGCGAAGGTGGTCTTGTCGTTGGCCAGCCGGAACAGGTTCTGGTTGGGGATGACGATGAGCGTATCAACGCATTTCTGCAGTTCCTCGATGCCCATGTCGGCCGTCTTCATGCGGCGCTGGCCTTCGAAGTGGAACGGCTTGGTGACGACGCCGACGGTGAGGATGCCCTTTTCGCGCGCCGCGCGGGCAACGACGGGTGCAGCGCCCGTGCCGGTGCCGCCGCCCATGCCGGCGGTCACGAAGCACATATGCGTGTTGGACAGATGATCGATGATCTCGTCGATGCACTCTTCCGCCGCCGCGCGGCCGACTTCCGGCTGCGAGCCGGCACCGAGGCCTTCCGTGACATGCGCGCCGAGCTGGATCAGCCGCTCAGCCTTCGACATCGTCAGCGCCTGCGCGTCGGTGTTGGCCACCACGAACTCGACGCCGCGCAAGCCGGCTGTGATCATGTTGTTGACCGCGTTGCCGCCGCCGCCGCCGACACCGAACACGGTGATGCGTGGCTTAAGCTCGGTGATGTCCGGCTTCTTGAGATTGATGGTCATAGTCTCCGTCCTTTGCCTTTCCCGCCGCCTCGCCGCTGCGGCCGCCTTTGGGGCTGTCCCCGTCAAATTAAAAACTGTCTCTCAACCACTGACTCATGCGATGCAGTTTTCCGCCCGTTCCGGTCATCCTGAAACCGGAAAGTCCTTTCGCCGAATGGCTCTCGAAGCTCGCCATTTGAGGATAGATCAGAAGCCCGACCGGGGTCGAAAACGCCGGCCCCTTGGCCGCTTCCGGCAGGCCTGCCACGCCGAGCGGCCGGCCGATGCGCACGTTGCGCCCAAGAATGCGGCGCGCCGCCTCCGGCAGGCCCGCCAGTTGGCTGGCGCCGCCGGTGAGAACGACCCGCTTGCCAACGGCGTTGCCGTAGCCCGATTTGTTCAGCCGGTCGCGCAAAAGCTCCAGCGTCTCGTCGATGCGCGCCCGGATGATCCGCGTCATCACCGAGCGCGGGATCTGTAGCGGCAGCTCGCCCTCCTCGCCGATCGGCTGGATGGAAACCAGGTCGCGGTCGTCCGCACTGCCCGGCAGCGCAGAGCCATGCATTACCTTCAATCGCTCGGCGGCGTCGAGCGAAGTCGACAGCCCCTTGGCCATGTCGAGCGTCACATGATTGCCGCCGATAGCGATGGCGTCGCCATGCACGAACTTGCCTTCCGAGAACACCGAGATCGTGGTCGTGCCGCCGCCCATATCGATGCAGGCCGCGCCCATTTCGAGCTCGTCGTCGACCAAAGCCGCGAGACCGCTGGCATACGGCGTCGCCACCATGCGCTCGACCGACAGATGCGAGCGGTTGATGCAAAGCTCGAGATTGCGCATCGGCGCAGCATCGCCGGTCAGCACATGCATATCGACGCCCAGCGTCTCCCCGACCATACCGCGGGGATCCCGCACGCCGCGCTCGGCATCGAGCGAGAAGCCGACGGGAAGCGAATGAACCACCTCTCGCTCGGCCCGCAGCGCCTGCTTCGCGCCGGCAGCGAGCACGCGCTTGATGTCGGCTTCCTCGACCTGATGGCCGCCGAGATTGATGGTTGCCGAAAAGGCCTCGCTCTTCAGCCGGCCGGCCGTCAGGTTGACGATAAGGGAATCGACGGTGAGCCCCGCCATGCGCTCGGCGGCGTCGACAGCGAGACGGATGGCATGCTCGGCGCGGTCGAGATCGACCACGACGCCCGACTTAACTCCCTGCGACTTCTGATGGCCGATGCCGATCACCTGGATGCGATGCGAGCGTCCGCGCAACAGCTTGCCGTCCTCGCGCGGCTTCAGCTTCGCCACCACGCAGCAGACCTTGCTCGAGCCGACATCGAGCACCGTCAGCGTGCCCGACCGGCGCGAAGAGGCATCACCGCCGCCGCCAAGCCAGCTCATATCTTCGTCTCCGGCTTGCGTTTCGTCAGGGTCTTCGGCTTGTCGCTGAGCGCGGCTTCGCGCTGCGTCGCCGCTTCCGGCGAGAGCTCGACGACCAGGCGATCGGACAACCGCATGTCGACGGCAGCGATGTCGCGCGTCAACAGTCCGTTGTCATGATCAAGCTTGACGAGCTCGGCGATCGCCTGATCCTCGCCGTCTTCCGGCAGCTTCACGGTGATGCCGTTCTCCAGCTTGAGATCCCAGCGCCGCTCGCCGACACGAATATAGCCTTTGACCCGCGCCGCCAGCTCGGGATAGCGCTTGATCCTCTCCAGGAAATCCGGCGCCTTGGCCGGCGCGCCCGTGCCGATGATCAGCGGCAGCAAAGCCTGCTTGCCGCCCGAGAACGGCGCGATCACCTCGCCCGACCGCTCGATGACCGAAAGCGAATTGCCCTGCTGCCAGAGCGCGAAGGGCTCACGCTCCTCGACACGGACCTCCAGCGTGTGAGGATAGATCTTGCGCACGGCCGCAACCTCGACCCAGGGCAACGTCGCGATGCGCTCGCGCGCAGCCTCGGCATCAAAGCCGATCAGCGACGTCCAGCCATCGAGGCCGAGGCGGTCCAGTATATCGATCTCGGAAGTCTGGCGATTGCCGACGACCTTGATCTGGTCGACGGCAAAACCGGTTCGGGCCGTCACGCCCTGCACGATGCTGTCGGCGTAGCCGCCGAGATAGGCCCCGTAGGCTCCGGCGGAAGCCAACAAGGCAGCCGAGAGGATCGCAGCCGAGAAGCGCGGCGCCTCATACTCGCCATCGCAGAGACGGGCAAGCAAACGCACCGGCCGCCGAAGCTGGCGCGGCAACACGAAATGGTCGAACGATAGCGGCACGCCGAACAGCGCGGGCCCAGTCCCGCGGCCCTTGCCCTGGCCCCACCTCAACGCAGACACGAAGCGTCCTCCACCATCCAACTCAACAATTCGCCGAACGAATGCCCCGCTTGCGCGGCGATTTCAGGCACCAGAGACGTCGGCGTCATGCCCGGCTGGGTGTTGATCTCGAGCCAGACAACCTCGCCGTTTTCGGAGTGACGGTCGTCGTAACGGAAGTCCGACCGGGAAACGCCCCGGCAACCGATAGCAAGATGAGCCTTGAGGGCCAGTGTCTGTATTTTTTGGTAAATATTCGGTGAAATTTTTGCAGGGGTTTCGTGTTTTGATCCACCCGGGACGTACTTTGAATCGTAGTCGTAGAAGGAATGACCGGTCGGGATGATTTCACAGACCCCAAGCGCCACGTCACCCATCACCGCGCAGGTCAACTCGCGCCCGTGGATGTAGCGCTCGACCATGACGATCTCGCCATACTTCCATTCGGACGAGCCGATGACTTGCGGCGGATGCGACTGCCCCTCGTGCACGATGACGACGCCGAAGCTCGAGCCTTCATTGACCGGCTTCACCACGTAAGGGGGCTTCATCGGATGCTTGTTCTGGACGGAGAAGCGGTTGACCACCTTCGATTCCGCGACGGGAATGCCGGACGCCTTGGCGACCTTCTTGGCCTGCTCCTTGTTCATGGCCAGCGCCGAAGCGAGCACGCCCGAATGGGTGTAGGGAATTCCGAGATATTCGAGAATTCCCTGGATGGTGCCATCCTCGCCGAACGGGCCATGCAGCGCGTTGAAGGCGACATCGGGCTTGAGCTCGGCAAGCACAGACCCGACATCGCGCGAAACATCGACGCGGGTGACCTGATAGCCTTCATTCTCGAGCGCATCCGCACATGCCTTCCCCGACGACAGAGACACGGGCCGCTCCGAGGAAAATCCCCCCAGGAGAACAGCCACATGCTTCTTCTTCATCCCGCCTTCCCCTTTCACGCCGGGCCTGCAACCAATATTTCCGCACGCAACATTTCCGCACATTGAGTCCGGGTCTTCCGGCAGGTTGCCCCCCAGACGGAAAACGCGGGTAACGCGTCAAACGACTCAAATCAGGAAACGCTTTAGAGCAGAGAATCAGAGAGTTGATTCCCTGGCAAGTACCTATGATTCCGAGAGATTCACTTTCCGCGAAAACGGGCGAGAAAAGTGTGTTGTTGAGTCTTTGCGGTAACGCTTGACGGCGTCGCCGACGACGCAAGTTCAAGCACTACTTGAACATCGCAGCGAGCTAAAGAAGCTGGCCCAGGAACTCCTGCACCGCGTGACCCGGCCGGAAGTTGCCCAGCCGCTTGATCTCCCAATGCAGGCGGATGCCCGAATTTTCCAGCACCCGCGCTCGCACCGTCTCGCCGAGATATTCGAGATCGTAGCCGGTCGCGGTGCCGGTGTTGATCATGAAGTTGCAGTGCATGGGAGACATCTGCGCGCCGCCGATCATCAGCCCGCGGCAGCCGGCCTTGTCGATCTCTTTCCACGCCGACGAGCCTTCCGGGTTCTTGAAGGTCGAACCGCCGGTCTTCTCGCGGATCGGCTGTACCGTCTCGCGATGGTTCTGCACGGCGTCCATCGCCGCCTTAATCGCAACCTTGTCTCCCGGGGGGCCCTCGAAGATGGCCGAGGTAAAGATCAATCCGCCAGGCGCCGACGAATGGCGGTAGGCATAGCCCATATCCGCATTGCTCAGCGTATGGACATTGCCTGCGCGATCGAGCGCCCGCACCTCGACCACGCGCTCGCGCGTCTCGACGCCATTGGCGCCAGCATTCATCCTCAGCGCCCCGCCGACAGCGCCCGGGATGCCGTGAAAGAAATGAAACCCTCCGATGCCGGCTTCATAAGCCACGGCGGCCAGGCGCTTGTCCGGCGTTGCTGCGCCAGCCTTGATGGTGGTCGATCCGGTGACCTCGGCCTCGCCAAACCCCTTGGCGGAGAGCCTCACCACAAAACCGGGAATGCCGCCGTCGCGCACCAGAAGGTTTGAGCCGACGCCGACGACCGTGATCGGGATTTCCTCCGGCACCGCGCGTAGGAAGGCCGCGAGATCCTCCTCGTCGGCCGGCTGGAACAGCGCTTCCGCCAGCCCGCCGGCACGGAACCAGGTGATCTTGTCCATCTCGGCATTGGGCGTGACGCGGCCGCGCAGGCCGGCAAGCTTGTCGCCGAGCTTGTCGATCAGGTCCTGGCCGCGCATCATAAGGGGGCCCCACCGAGTTCCTTGGGCAGCGCATAGGCCCATTGCGTGATGTTGCCGGCGCCGAGGAAGATGACGAAGTCGCCCGGCTTGGCAAGTTCGCGGACGGCCGGCGCGACCGCCGCCGGGCCTTCGATATAGCGCGCGTCGCGATGGCCGCCGGCACGGATGCGCGACACCAGCGCGTCCGAGGTCGCCCCCTCGATCGGTTCCTCGCCGGCCGCGTAAACGGGCGCCACCATGACCGTGTCGGCATCGTTGAAGCAGACGGAAAACTCATTGAACAGGTCGTGCAGCCGGGTGAAGCGGTGCGGTTGCGCAATCGCGATGACGCGGCCCTTTGTGGCTCCGCGCGCGGCCTTGAGCACCGCCGCGATCTCGACCGGGTGGTGGCCGTAATCGTCGAAGACCTCGACGCCGTTCCAGGAACCGGTGTGCGTGAAACGTCGCTTGACGCCGGCGAAGGATGACAGGCCTTTCTTGATGGCTCCGGGGGACAGACCAAGCTCATGCGCGACCGCGATCGCTGCCGTCGCGTTGGAGACATTATGGCGGCCGGGCATCGGCAGCCGCAGACCCGTGATCGTCGTCGTGCCCCGCCCCTTGCGGTCGCGGATCACCACGTCGAACTCGGATGTAGCTCCGTCCATGCGATGATTGGCGAAGCGCACGTCGGCCTGGGCATTCTCGCCATAGGTGATGACGCGCCGGTCCTCGATGCTGCCGACCAGCGCCTGCACCTCTGGATGGTCGGTGCACATAACGCCGAAACCATAGAACGGTACGTTCTCGACGAACTGGCGGAAGGCCTCGCGCACCTTGTCGAAGCTGCCATAGTGGTCGAGATGCTCGGGATCGATGTTGGTGACGACGGCGATGTCGGCCGGCAGTTTCAGGAACGTGCCGTCGCTCTCGTCGGCCTCGACCACCATCCACTCGCCGTCACCCATGCGGGCATTGGTACCATATGCGTTGATGATGCCGCCATTGATGACGGTCGGATCGAGTCCGCCGGCTTCGAGCAGCGTCGCCACCATGGAGGTGGTCGTCGTCTTGCCATGCGTGCCGCCGATGGCGACCGCCTGGCGGAAGCGCATCAGCTCGGCTAGCATCTCGGCGCGGCGCACGACCGGCAGCAGTTTCTCGCGCGCCGCCCTGAGCTCAGGGTTGGATTTCTTGATGGCGGTCGACACCACGACCACCTCGGCCTCGCCGACGTTCTCGGCCTTGTGGCCCACGAAGCATTCGATGCCCTTGTCGCGGAGCCGCTGCACATTGGCGCCGTCCGCCTGGTCCGAGCCCTGCACCTTGTAGCCGAGATTGTGCAGCACCTCGGCAATGCCGCTCATGCCGATGCCGCCGATGCCGATGAAATGCACGAGGCCGATCGTCTGCGGCATCTTCATGCGCGCGTCCTCCTGTAGTCGGAAACCGTTTTGCCGGACGCAATAGCCTCTGTCAGATCGCCGAGCAACCGCGCCGCGTCGGGTTTTCCGGCCGAGCGGGCAGCCGCGGCCATTGCGGTCAGCCGGCCGGGATCCTCCATCAGCCCGCCGACCAACGCGGCGATCCGCTCGGCCGAGAGCGTCGATTGCTGATGGACCTCGGCCCCACCGGCGGCGGCAAGTGCCGCGGCATTCGCCGCCTGGTCGTGATCGAGCGCATGCGGGTAAGGCACCAGCAGCGCCGGGCGTCCGATGACCGCGATCTCCGATACGGTCGAGGCACCGGACCGCGACATCACCAGATGTGCGGCCGCCATGCGCGCCGCCATATCGGTGAAGAAGGGCGAGACCTGCGCGTCGACGCCGAGATCGGCATAGGCGGTCTTCACTCGCGCCACGTCTTCCGCGCGCGCTTGCTGGGTGATCGCCAGCCGCTTGCGCTGCGCTTCGGGCAAAAGCGCTATCGCCGCCGGCACAGCATCGGAAAAGAACTGGGCACCCTGGCTGCCGCCGAAGACCAGGAAGCGGAACGGCTCGCTGGCATCCGACGCGGCATAAGGCGATTTCGCCGCTTCAAGTATCTGCGGCCTCACAGGATTGCCCGTGGTCACCGTCTTGGCGCCGGCCGCGCTTTCCCCCTCGGGCAGGAACCCGCCGGCAATCGCATCGACCCGGCTCGACAGCGCCTTGTTGGCACGTCCCATGACGGCGTTCTGCTCATGGATCAGCGTCGGCACCTTGCGCCGTGTCGCCGCATAGAGCGGCGGCAATGTCGGATACCCGCCGAAGCCGACGACGGCGTCGGGCTTGATCCTGGCGATGACACGCCCCGCTTGCCGCACGCCTTGCCAGATCGTCCAGAAGGCGGCGAGCACGGCGAAGGGATTCTTCGAGCCCAAAGTCGCCGAGCGGATGGAGTGGATCGCGGCGGTTGGAAAGTGGCCGGAGTAGCGCTCCGCGCGGCGGTCGGTGGCAAGATGCACCTCCCAGCCCCGCTCGATCAGTTCATGCGCAAGCGCCTCGGCTGGGAACAGATGTCCGCCCGTTCCGCCGGCCGCCAGCAGGATGACACCCCTCGACATCCCGCCTCATTCCGCCGGCATGGCGCGCTGCGAGAAGGCATAGCCAATCTGCTTGCGCTTTTCGGGATGCTTGCGCGTCAGCGCCAACACCATGCCCATCGAGACGGCAATCGCGATCTGCGAGGAGCCGCCGTAGGAAATGAAGGGCAGCGTCATGCCCTTGGCCGGCATCAACTGTAGGTTCACGCACATGTTGATGGCCGACTGCAGGCCGAAAATGGTGACGAGCCCGCCGACGGCGTAACGGGTAAAGTCGTCATGCTCCTTGAGCGCGATACTCAATCCTCGCAGCACGATGAAGGCGAAAATCGACATGATGAAGAAGCACATGATCAGCCCGAACTCCTCGCCCGCGACCGAAAACACGAAGTCGGCGTGGCTGTCGGGGATGACCCGCTTCACCGTGCCCTCGCCTGGGCCGACGCCGAACCAGCCGCCATTGATCAGCGCCTCGCGGCCCATGTCGACCTGGAAAGTGTCGCCTTCGCCGGTGAGGAACTTGTCGATGCGGGCGGCCACATGCGGAAACATTGTATAGGCCGCGAACACGCCGCCGACGCCGGCAGCCCCCAGCGCGACGATCCAGAACCACGGCAGGCCGGCCATGAAGAACATCACGCCCCAGGTGCCCAGCACCAGCATGGTCTGGCCGAGATCCGGCTGCGCGATCAGCAGCGAGATCACCAAGGCCAGCAGCAGCATGGCGAACAGATTGCCGGGAATGTCTGGCTGGCGCTTGTGCTCGGCAAACAGCCAGGCGCAAATGATGACAAAGGCCGGCTTCAGGAACTCGGACGGCTGGATCGAGAGCCCGGCCAGCGATACCCAGCGCCGCGCGCCCTTCACCTCGACGCCGATATAGAGAACCGCCACCATCAGCACCAGCATGATGCAGATCATCGCCAGCGACATGCGCCTTATTTGTCGCGCTTCCAGGAAGGAAACCGCGAGCATCACGACGAGCGCCGGGATGGTGAAGATGATCTGTCTTGTGGCGAAGTGGAAGCTGTCGAGACCGATGCGCTCGGCGACCGCCGGGCTTGCGGCGAAGGACAAGACGATGCCGAGCCCCATCAGCGACAGGAATGCCGCCAGGAACCAGCGATCGATCGTCCACCACCAGGTTGCGACCGGACTTTTGTCGAGACGGCTTTGCATCAACGTGGCCCTCCGATGGGTTTCACCCCATCAATAGCAGTCGCAGCTTGCCTGAAGGCTTCGCCGCGAACCTCGAAATTCTTGAACTGGTCGAAACTGGCGCAGGCCGGCGAAAGCAGGACGACGGCCTCGCCGCCGGTGTCGCCCGCGGCGTCATGGGCGGCGTGCTCGACCGCGGCCGCCAACGTTCCGGAAATTTCGTAAGGCACCGCCTCGCCGAGCGTGGCGGCGAAAGCGGGAGCGGCCTCGCCGATCAGATAGGCCTTGGCGATGCGTGGGAAGAAACCGCGCAGCGGCTCTATCCCGCCTTCCTTGGGCAGGCCGCCTGCGATCCAATAGATCCGGTTGAAGCTCGACAGCGCGGGAGCCGCCGCATCGGCATTGGTCGCCTTGGAATCGTTGACGAACAGCACATGATCCTTGCGGCCCACCTGCTCCATGCGGTGCGCCAGCCCCGGGAAGCTTTCCAGCCCCGCCTGGATCTCGCCGAGTTCCAGCCCGACCCTGAGGCAGGCGGCCACGGCGGCGAGCGCGTTCTGCGCATTGTGCTGGCCGCGCAGCGAGCCGATGCCTTCCAGGAATGCGATGCGGCTGTAGCGACCGTGCACGGCTTCCATCAGATTCGTGCCGTCAGCGAAATAGCCGTCGGTCAGCGGCAGGCGCTTGGAAATGCGGATCACTTGCCGGCCTGCCCGCTCCAGCCGGTCGGCGATCTGGGCGCACCAGGAATCGTCGACGCCGATGATCGCGGTGTCGCTGCCGGCGACCAGCCTTTCCTTGATCGAGGCGTAATGCGCCATGGTGCCGTGGCGGTCGAGATGGTCGGGCGTCAGATTGAGCAGGATGCCGGCGGTCGGATTGATCGAGGGCGCGAGATCGATCTGGTAGGAAGAGCACTCCACCACATAGTGCCGTTCGGCCTCGGGCGGATCGAGCGTCATGATGGCGCGGCCGATATTGCCGCCCATCTGGGTGTCGCGTCCGGCCGACTTCAGGATGTGCGCCGTCAGCGCCGTGGTCGTCGACTTGCCGTTGGTGCCGGTGATCGCGACGAAGGGTGCGGCCGGCGCGCGCTGGATGCGCTCGCGGCAGAACAGCTCGATGTCGCCGATCACCTCGACGCCGGCGCCGCGCGCCAGTTCCACCGTCCAGTGCGGCTTCGGATGCGTGAGCGGCACCCCGGGCGACAGGACGAAGGCCGCAAAGCGCGACCAGTCGGCGCCGCGCAGGTCGCCGGTCGCGATCCCGGCGGCTGCCGCCTTGGCGACGCTGTCCGGATTGTCATCCCAGGCGAGGATCTCGGCGCCGCCGGCGATCAGCGCATGCGCGGTCGCAATCCCCGATCCGCCGAGCCCGAAGAGCGAAACGCGTTTGCCTGCAAAGGAAGCGGCGGCGATCAAGCGGGCATCCTATCTGAGCTTGAGGGTGGAGAGGCCGACCAGCGCCAGGATGACGGCGATGATCCAGAAGCGGATCACCACCTGGCTCTCGGTCCAGCCGAGCTTTTCGAAATGGTGATGGATCGGTGCCATCAGGAAGACGCGCTTGCCGGTCATCTTGAAGTAGCCGACCTGAATGATGACCGACAGGATCTCCACCACGAACAGGCCGCCGACAATGACCAGCACGATCTCGTGCTTGGTGGCGACAGCGATGGTGCCGATCAGGCCGCCCATGGCAAGCGAGCCGGTGTCGCCCATGAAGATCGCGGCCGGCGGCGCGTTGAACCACAGGAAGCCGAGGCCGGCGCCGATGACGGCGCCCAGCACGACCGCCAGTTCGCCGGTGCCGGGAACGAAATGGATCTGCAGATACTCGGCGAACACCGCGTTGCCGGAAAGATAGGCGATGACGCCGAACGATGCCGCAGCGATCATGATCGGCACGATCGCCAGCCCGTCCAGACCGTCGGTCAGGTTCACCGCATTGCCGGCGCCGACGATGACGAAGCAGGAGAACGGCACGAAGAACCAGCCGAGATTGATCAGGAATTCCTTGGCGAACGGGAAGGTCAGCGACGACGAGAACGGCGCCTGGCCATTGTGCATGATCACCCAGGCCGCGATGCCGGCGACAACGAATTCGATCGCCAGCCGCGCCTTGCCGGAGAAGCCCAGATGCGACTGTTTCGTCACCTTGAGATAGTCGTCGTAGAAACCGATCGAGCCGAAGCCGACGGTGACCAAAAGCACCACCCAGACATAGATGCTGGAGAGGTTTGCCCACAGAAGCGAGGAGCCGATGATGCCGGACAGGATCATCAGCCCGCCCATCGTCGGCGTTCCGGCCTTCTTGAAATGTGTCTGCGGTCCGTCGGCGCGGATCGGCTGCCCCTTGCCCTGGCGAAGCCGCAGCGAATTGATGATGGTCGGTCCGAATATGAAGACGATCAGCGCCGAAGTGATCAGCGCGCCGCCGGTGCGAAAGGTGATGTAGCGGAAGACATTGAAGGCCGAGATCTTGTCCGCGAAATCAACGAGTAAAGTGAGCATCGGTCCCCCGGATCCCGACCTCAGGTCGGTTCAATGGTTGCGGCTTCCGCCGGAAATTTGCCGAGCAATGCCTCGACCAGCTTTGAAAAGCCGATGCCTTTCGACGACTTGACCATCACCACGTCGCCCGGCCTGATCGCCGACATGACGACGGGCTTCAGCTCTTCGGCTCCTGGCCGGTACTCGGTTTCGACATCCGAAGGCAAAACCTCAGCCAGTGCCCGCATCTCCGGGCCGCCGAGAAAGACGTTACGCGTTTCTGTGCCGATAATAAGTTCGGCAAGCGCCGCGTGGAGCTTCGCCGAATGGCTGCCGAGTTCCAGCATGTCGCCAAGCACGGCGATGCGCCTGCCCTCGCCCGATACCGGCGTGGCGTTGAGCAGCGCCATGGCTGCCGCCATCGACGCCGGATTGGCATTGTAGCTCTCGTCGATCAGCGTGATCGGACCGTTCGGATGGCGCAAAATGTGGCGCCGGCCGCGCCCGCGCTCGGCCGAAAGATCGGCGAGCGCCGCCGCGACCTTGTCGAGATCGGCGCCGACCAGTTGCGCGGCGCCAAGCACCGCCAGCACATTCTGCACGATGTGGCGGCCGGGCGCCCCGACACGGGCCGTCACGTCCCTCTTGCCGATCTTGACCGCGATATCGGAGTGATCGGCATAAAGGTCGCAGCCAACAAGACGAAAGGCCGAGCGGGCGTTCTCGCCGAAGCCGAAGACATGCTCGACACCCGCCTCCTTGGCCACTTTCCCGAGCAGCTTCCAACGCGGATCGTCGCGATTGAGCAGCGCGGCGCCGCCGGCCTCTATGCCCTCGAAAATCTCGGCCTTGGCCATGGCGATCTCGTCGAGATTCTTGAAGAAGCCTAGATGGGCGGCCGCGATCAGCGTGACGATCGCGACATGCGGCCTCACCATCTTGACCAGCGGCCTGATCTCGCCCGGATGGTTCATGCCGATCTCGAAGATCGCGTAGTCGCAGTCCGCGGGCATGCGGGCTAAGGTCAGCGGCACGCCCCAGTGATTGTTGAACGACTGCGCCGAGGCGTGCACCTTGCCGACCGCCGACAGCACATGGCGCAGCGCTTCCTTGGTGGTCGTCTTGCCCGCAGAGCCTGTCACCGCGATGATCTTGGCCCGTGAGCGAGCGCGCGCCGCAATGCCGAGCTTTTCCAGCGCCGCAAGCACATCCTGCACGACGATCATCGGCGCAGTCAGCCGGCCAAGCGACGGCAGCTTGCCCTCGGCCACCACCAGCACCGCAGCGCCCGCCTTCACTGCAGCGGTCGCGAAATCGTGGCCGTCCATCGTCTCGCCCTTGATGGCGAAGAAGGCGTTGCCCGGTTCGAGGCTGCGGCTGTCGATCGAAATGCCGGTGATGCCTTCCGGCATCGAGCCGATCGGCCTGCCGCCCATGGCCTCGACAAGCGCTTGCGACGTCCAGAGCAAGCTCATGCGGCGCGCTCCTGGAGCGCCTCGCGCACTTCCTCATGATCGGAAAAGTGGAAGGTTTCGGTGCCGATCGTCTGGCCTTCCTCATGCCCCTTGCCGGCGACGATCAGCGTATCGCCGGCATGGAGCATGGCGACGGCCTCGTGGATCGCTTTGCGGCGGTCTCCGATCTCGATGGCGCCGGGCGCCCCGGCAAGGATTGCCGCGCGGATGGTTTCAGGGATTTCCGTGCGCGGATTATCGTCGGTGACGATGACGACATCGGCGAGCCGGGTCGCGATCTCGCCCATGATCGGCCGCTTGCCGCGATCGCGGTCGCCGCCGCAGCCGAAGACGACAACGACCCGGCCCGTGGTGAACGGACGAACCGAGGTCAGGACATTTTCCAACGCGTCGGGCTTGTGCGCATAGTCGACATAGACCGGAGCGCCGGCGGCCGTCGTGCCCACAAGGTCGAGGCGGCCCGGCGCACCTTTGAGTTTCTCCAATGCGGCCAAGGCCTTATCAACAGATGTTCCAGTCGAGATGGCGAGGCCGGCCGAAACCAGCGCGTTGGCGATCTGGAAATCACCTGCCAACGGCAGGTCGATCTCGTGAAGCACACCATCGGCCTCCACCTCGGCACGCTGGCGCCGCCGCTCATGCTCGACGCGCTTCAGCGTCAGGAATTCGCCGTGGCGGCCGACTGTCAGCACGTTCAGGCCCGCTGCCCGCGCGGCATGAACCGTCGGCTGCGACCAGGGATCGTCGGCGAAGATCACGGCCGGCGCCCCCTTCGGCAGCAGCGTGTCGAACAGACGCAGCTTGGCACGATGATAATCCTCAACCGTCGGATGGTAATCCATGTGGTCGCGGCCGAGATTGGTAAAGCCGCCGGCGGCCAGTTTGACGCCGTCGAGCCGACGCTGGTCGAGACCATGGCTGGAAGCCTCCATCGAGGCGTGCGTTACCCCTGCCTCCGCCAGTTCCTTGAGCAACTGGTGCAGGGCGACGGGATCGGGCGTGGTCAACGAGCCATATTCGTTGCGGCCAGGCGCCACCACGCCCGTCGTGCCGATCGAAGCGGCGGCAAAACCTGCCTGCTCCCAGATCTGGCGGGTGAAGGCGGCAACCGATGTCTTTCCGCTGGTACCGGTGACGGCGACCATCGTCCGAGGCTGCTTGCCAAAGAAGCGCGCCGCGCTCAGCGCCAATGCCAGACGCGGATCATCGACGGCAAGAACCGGGATCGACAGACCGGAGATGGTATTGCCTCTGGCCGCCACGATTGCGGCAGCGCCGCGGCCGGCGGCATCGGCGGCATAGGTCGAGCCATCAGCCTTGCTGCCGGCGAGCGCGAAAAAAACGACGCCCGGTCTTACCTGGCGGGAATCGGAGGAGAGACCGGTAACCTCCAGATCGGGGGAAGCTGTTCCCTCGACAGGCAGGATGCCGGCTAGATTTTTCAGATACATTGAGTCCCGTTCACCGCAACAAAATAGCGCGCAGTTGCCGGCGCGCCCCAAGAATCACTGATAGGAAACCAGCGTTGCACCATTTTCATGGCTGAAATCTGGCTTCACGCCAAGCATCGAAGCCGCACGCCTGATGATGTTGCCTGCCATGATGCCGGCATTCGAGGCGGCGGTGGCGCCCATGCCGGGCTTTTCCGGCTTCGGCTCATCGGCGATGGTCAGCACGATATATTGCGGGTCGTCCATCGGAAAGGCGGCGACGAAGGCGTTGAAATTCTTCTCTTTCGAATAACGACCGTTGACGACCTTTTCCGCCGTGCCCGTCTTGCCGCCGACGCGGTAACCCGGAACCCTGGCGCTCTTGCCTGAGCCTTTCTCGGCGTTGAGTGCGTAGAGATAGCGCATCCCTTCCACCGTTGTGTCCTTGACCACCCTTTTGGCCACCTCCATCGCCTGCTCGGCCGTGCGCGGCAGAAAAGTCGGCTCGATCAAATAGCCACTCATCAATGCGGCGCAGCCGACGGCAGTCTGCAGGGGCGTTGTCGAGACGCCATGGCCGAAGGCGATGGTGATCGAATTGACCTGCTTCCATACTTTCGGCTCGGTCGGGCGCGCCACTTCCGGCAATTCCGTCTGCATCTTTTCGAGCACGCCTAGCCGATGCAGGAACTCGCGATGCCCTTCGATGCCGACAGCCTCGGCTTCTTTGGCCGAGCCGATGTTGGATGAATAGATGAACACTTCGGGCACCGAAAGCACACGGCCTTTGCTGTGGAAATCATGGATGGTCTGGCGGCCGATCCTGATCGGGCGCGACGCATCGAAGCGACTCTCCAGCGTCACCTTGCCGGAATCGAGCGCCATGCCGGTGGTGAAGCTCTTGAAGGTCGAGCCCATCTCGTAGAGGCCGGCCGACATGCGGTTCAGCCGGT
This sequence comes from Mesorhizobium sp. WSM3862, assembly GCF_002294985.1. Lineage (GTDB taxonomy): Bacteria > Pseudomonadota > Alphaproteobacteria > Rhizobiales > Rhizobiaceae > Mesorhizobium. The sequence goes on from NZ_NSGE01000011.1 coordinate 97,121, forward strand.
CCTTTTCCTGAGCATTGTAGGGATTGTTGGGGTCGAAATCCGGCACCGAGGCCATGGCCAGCACTTCGCCGGTCTTGATATTGAGGACCACCGCGCCGGCCGCGATCGCATGGAACCGCTCCATGCCGGTCGCCACCTCGTCGCGCACCACATGCTGGACGCGCAGGTCGATCGACAGCTTCACCGGCTTCAGATCCCTGGCCACCGCCAGTCCTGACGCCTGCAGATCGGTCAAGCCCTGGTCGTCGATGTACTTCTCCATACCGGAGATGCCCTGATTGTCGATGTTGGTGAGCCCGACAATGTAGGATGACGTTTCGCCGCTCGGATAGAAGCGGCGCTTTTCGGTGCGGAAACCGAGACCCGGGATGCCGAGCGCCATGATGTCGGCCTGCTGCTTCGGCGTCAGCTGCCGCTGCAGCCAGACGAAGCCGGCGCCGCTCTTCAGCTTGTGATAAGTCTGCTCGTAGTCAATCTCGGGAAGCACGGTCGAGAGCTTCTCGATCGCCTCGTCGGCGTCGACGATACGGCGCGGCTCGGCGAACAGCGACGCCGTCTTGATGTCGGTCGCCAGCACCTCGCCGTTGCGGTCGACGATGTCCGGCCGCGATGCAGTGACGCGGCTCTGCGGACCACCCGAATTGTCCGGATTCTGCAGGCCGAGATAGACCAGTCGGCCGGCAATCGTCGAATAGATGGTGAAGAACACCGCCATCGTCATGACGATGCGGGTCTTGGCCTTGCCGCCGGTTGCCTTGCGGGCGGCGTCGACGACGATCGAGCCGTCCTCAGCTGCCTTGCTTCGGCGCTTCAGCAGGTTGCCGATCCCTGGAAGCCTGCTGATCATTGCACGGTGCTCCCGGTCACCACCGGATCCTTGCCGTCCGACGGCCCTTTGCCCGAATTGTCGGCCATGCCGCCGAGCGGCTGCGACGACAGGTCCTCGATATTGAGCGGCTTCATCGGCACGTCGTCGAGCCCGCCGATTTGGTGGGCGTTGAGCGGCTCGAGCCCGAGCTGCGACTTGTAGATTTCGGCAAGCTTCTGCAGCCGCGCCGGCTGGGTGAGCAGGCTCCAGTCCGCCTTGAGAAGATCGATTGTGTCTTCCTCGTAGCGGATCTGCGCCTGCAGCTTCTGCACCGCCGCCAGCTGGTCCTCGGCCTCGCGCTTGGTCTTGTACGTCAATGCCGCCGCCGAGACCATTACGGCGATCAGGACTATATCGCTGGTGCGAAACACGTGCTTACCTCTCCCCCGGCCGCTCGACGGCGGGAAGCTTTGGAAGGCCGAAAATCGAAAAGTCACCGGCGCGCGCAGGCGCGCCGGTGCGGATTGCCGCGCGCAGCCTCGCCGAGCGCGCCCGCGGATTGCCGGCGATCTCAGCCTCTCCCGGCGTCACCCCGCCGCCGGATTTGCGGAAGGTCGCCACCCGCGCCGGCGCGTCCGGCATATGACGCGATCCGCTGGCCGCATCGGCGCGATCGGCGATGAAGCGCTTGACGATGCGATCCTCCAGCGAATGAAAGGTCACGACGGCGAGCCTGCCGCCCGGCTTCAGCACCCGCTCGGCGGCGAACAGCGCGCTCACCAACTCGCCCAGCTCGTCATTGACGAAGATGCGCAGCGCCTGGAAGACGCGGGTGGCGGGATGGATCTTGTCCTTCGGCGCGCGGCCGACATGGGTGGCGATGGCGTCGGCAAGATCGAGCGTGCGCTCGAAGGGCCGCTTCTCGCGCCGGGCCTCGATCATGCGGGCGATGCGGCCGGCATGCCGCTCTTCGCCGAGAAAGCCGAAGATGCGGGCAAGGTCGCCCGCCTTGAAGGTGTTCACGACGTCGGCGGCGCTCAGGCCAGCCTGCGCCATGCGCATGTCGAGCGGTCCGTCGGCGCGAAAGGAAAAGCCGCGCCCGGCCTGGTCGAGCTGCATCGACGAGACGCCGATGTCGAGCACGACGCCGTCGGCGCTTTCGACATGCTTGTCCAGGGTCGAGAACGGCTCCTGAACGAGCTTCAGCCTGCCGCCGGCCTGCTGTTCCAGAGCCTTGCCCGCGGCGATCGCATCCGGATCGCGGTCGATGGCCACGACCGAGGCGCCGCGCTCGAGGATGGCGGTGGTGTAGCCGCCGGCGCCGAACGTGCCGTCGACGATCGTCTCACCCGCCTTGGGTTCAAGCGCCTCCAGCACTTCGGCAAGGAGGACCGGAATGTGACGGACCAGTCCGCCAACGGCGTGAGGATCATCGCCGTGGCCAGTCATCATTCCGGTCGCTCCCCGGGCTTCGTCCCCTGCCGAAGCTGCAAAAGCCTGGCTCGAGCCTGCGCCCCATAGGCGGCAAGTCGGCCCGGCTCCCAGATCTGGAAGAAATTGCCGCGGCCGACAAAGGCCACCTCGTTCGAGATGCCCGTGTGCTCGCGGATGAAATCGGTCATCGTGATGCGGCCGTCCTGGTCGAGTTTCAGGAACGTCCCGTCGCCATGGCAGAAGAAGGACATATCGTCCGCCGTCTGCAGGAAGGGATCTTCCAGCGCGATCCGCTGCTCGTACCGGTCGAGCAGATCGAGCCCGCCGACGTCCATCGCCGGAAGGTCGAGGCAGCGTAGCGCATAGAGTTCCGCATAGCCACGTTTCTGCACGACCGAACGGAAATGCGCCGGAACGGATACCCGCCCCTTCGCATCGATCCTGTTCACTGCGTTTGACAGAAATCGGTCCACTACGCCTTACAGCCGCTGTCGCCGCCGCACCCCTGCCCATGTTTTTCTCCGCGCCGCCGCCGCGCATCGCCTCGCGACAAATCGCTTCATTCACCAAGGCGAAAACCGGCAAACGCGCAGCCGCCGCGACTGCCCGATTGGCGTACGCTTCACCCTGACGCGGAACGAAAGCTTGATGAGAATGGGATATCATGGGGTAATATGGGCGTCAACGGGAAGAGGCATCACAAACACGCATGCCACAACCTGAAAGCGCAGGCTCGCGGCACGTCTCGTCTTTATCGACCATTAAGCCTAACGAAGCGTTTAGAAGGCTCTGGCCCAAAAGGACGCGGCTTGCCGCGAAGGGCCGGCACGCCTAGCGTTCGGACGTCAGTTCAGTGAAGGAATGCGCCCAATGTCCGAAACCGCGAAGTCACGCGCCGCGACACTTGCCCATCTGCGCAGCGGCGATTTCGCCAAGGGCGATCCCATCCCTTTGCCACTGACCATGGCCTCGATCTTTCATTCGCCGGGGGACGCGACGGGCTTCGATCAATACGGCCGCTTCAGCAATCCGACATGGCACGCGGTCGAGCATGCGCTTGGTCATCTCGAAGATGCGCAGTGCATCGCCTTTCCGTCGGGCATGGCGGCGATTTCGGCAACGTTCTTTGCGCTGGTCAAATCTGGCGACCGCATCCTCTTGCCCTCGGACGGCTACCACACGACGCGAGCCCTGGCGGAGCGTTTCCTGAAACCGCTCGGCATCGCCTATGACGTGAGGCCGACATCGAGCATGCTCGACGGCGGCTTCGCCGGCTACCGGCTGGTCTTCGTCGAAACCCCCTCGAACCCAAGGCTGGATATCTGCGACATCGCCGCCGTCGCCAAGACCGCCCACGAACAAGGTGCGCTCCTCATCGTCGACAACACGACGATGACGCCCTTCGGCCAGCGCCCGCTCGACCTTGGCGCCGACATCGTGGTCTCGGCCGACACCAAGGCGATCAACGGTCACTCGGATGTGCTGTTCGGCCATGTCGCCAGCCGCGATCCGGATATTATCGCCAAGGTCAGGGACTGGCGAGAAACCGCCGGCGGCATTCCCGGGCCGTTCGAGGCCTGGCTCGTGCATCGCGGCCTTGAAACACTTGAGGTGCGGTACGATCGCATGTGCTCCTCGGCGGAAACGATCGCCCGCCGGCTCAAGGGGCATCGCGCCGTGAGCGGCTTGCGCTTTCCAGGCCTTGAGGGCGACCCCTCGCACAATCTGGCGCGTGCCCAGATGGAGCGCTTCGGCTTTCTCATCTCGTTCGAACTGGCTTCGGAAGAGAAGGCCGAGGATTTCATCAACAACTGCGCGCTGATTGAATCGGCGACCTCGTTTGGTGGCGTCCATACATCGGCCGAGCGGCGATCGAAGCGCGGCGATGCCGTGCCGCCCGGCTTCGTGCGGCTGGCCGTCGGCTGCGAGCCGGTGGAAGAGCTCTGGCAGGCGATCGAGGCGTCTTTGGACCGGCTTGGCGGCTGAGCGGCTCGGAGCGCTGTGGAGGAAAATGCCAGCTGGCCTGTAAGCCGGGTTCTGTATGGCCCCCACGCCTTGCGGCGCGGGAACGTGGCGGCCATTCATCTTGGGCGCATGTCGCCATGCGCCTCACGCAACCTACCCGGGCGGTGGGCCGGAAACAGCCCTCGAAGGTTTCCCTTCGCACCGCCCCTATTCGGTCTTGCTCCCGGTGGGGTTTGCCGTGCCGCTTCTGTTGCCAGTCGCGCGGTGGGCTCTTACCCCACCCTTTCACCCTTGCCGCGGCAAATGCCGCGGCGGTTTGCTTTCTGTGGCACTTTCCCTGGGGTCTCCCCCGCCGGCCGTTAGCCGGCACCGTGTCTCCATGGAGCCCGGACTTTCCTCACCCGCAGCCTTTCGGCTCTTGCGGGCGCGGCCGCCCGGCCAGCTGGCAAGGGCGTATAAAGGGATTCGCGCCTGAAAACGCAACAAAAAAGGCAACTGTCCCGCTTAGACAGGCGAACCGAGCGCTGCCATCTGCACCTTCACCTTGCTGCAATAGGCGGCCGAAATCGGATTCATCCGCGTCGCCCCATGTCCGGCATTGTATTTGAGGATGGTACCGCAGGTGGTGCCGCCACCTAGCCCCTGCGCCATGGCGAGGTACTTCATGCCGTATTTGATGTTGGTGTCGGGATCGAACAGTCCCTTGACCGAACCGGTATAGCCCATCATCCGGGCCGTCGCCGGCTTGATCTGCATCAGGCCGATCTCGCCGGCGCCGCCGACCATGTTGGGCCGGAAGTTGCTCTCGATCGTGATGACGGCCTTGGCCAGCGACACCGGCACGCCGTAGCTTGCCGCATAGCGGGCGATGATCGCCGAATATTGGCCGTCGCCAGTTGCCGAAGAAGACAAGGCGGGCTTTTCAGGACGGATGGAAGCTGTCGCGGTCAGGTCGATGGTTTGCCTGCTGCGCTTTGCGTAGCGTTTGACTCTTGATTTCGCGGACCGCGCTGCGGCGGCTTTCTGCACCTTCGCCGGGGTAGCTCTCTTGGCCGTCGAAGTCTTGGCGCTTGGCGCAGCCTTGGGCTTTGAAGGGGTCGCAGCAAGCCCGTTGTCCGCCGCCCGGAGGCTCAGGGGGGCGCTGTTCGCTGGGCTGAAGGCAAAAGTCATCACTCCGGCAGCAACGGCTGCCGCTACAACGGTCAATCTTTGCATGTATTCCTGTTCTGTTAGAACCGCGCGAAGAATTTCACGCGGCGAGGCCAATCCAACACCGGAGCATCTTGGAGGGATAGATGCCCGACAACTTGCGGGAGATGCGTTTGGAGACCGAATTGGCGCCAATAAAGGCGAGGCAATTCACTTTGTATGACAAATTGTAATTTAGACAGCTTGGCCGGCTATTTGGAAGAGGCTGCCTTTACCGCAGCCAGCAGCCTTTGGAGCGTGCTGATCGTCGAACCGTCCGCCACGCCGTCGACGAGCCGCCGTCGAAAATGCCGCTGAAACGCCGCCACCACGATTTCCGTCTGGCGGTCGAAGACACCCGATATCTCGGCCCTGTAGCCGTAAAGCGCCAGCATCGATTGCAGGGCTTCCACGTCAGCACCTGCGTCGCCCGCCTTCAGCGCCGCGCCCGTCCTGATCGGCGTCGCGGGAACCAGATGACCGACGCCGGCGGCAAAGAGCGCCTTCCAGGGAAACTTCTCGCCCGGGTCGACCTTGCGTCCCGGCGCCACATCGGAATGCGCAAGCACCCTTTGCGGTGGAATGGAATGCCGATCAGCGATCCCCGCGCATAAATCGATCACGGCCTTGATCTGCCGCTTCGGGAAGGTTTTGTAGCCCAGCGAATGCCCCGGGTTGACGATCTCGATGCCGACAGAGCAGGAGTTGATGTCGGTGCACCCGAACCATGAACTCTTGCCGGCATGCCAGGCGCGGTCGCTTTCGCGCACCATTTGCACGATGCGGCCGTCCTCATGCACAAGATAGTGCGAGGATACCTCGCTTGCCGGATCGCACAGCCAGGCCTCGGCCCCGGGCCCCGTCGGCATGCCGGTATAGTGCAGCACGATCATGTCGGGCCTGAGCGTCTCGCGTCGCGGACCGAAATTCGGCGATAGCCTGACCTCGGCACCCGGCTGGTCGGGCAAGAAACCGCTCATACGTGCCTGAGGCCCCGTTCGATCATCTCATAGGCGGCATTGATCGCTGCGACCCTTGTCGTGGCGATCTTGATGAATTCCTGCGGCAGGCCGCGCGCGATCAGCCGGTCGGGATGGTTGTCGGAGATCAGCTTGCGATAACGCTTCCTGACCTCCTCGAATGGCTTCCCGCGTTCGACGCCGAGAACCACATAGGGATCGGCGGCGCCGAGATTGACGTGGCGCGCCAGGATCGCCTGGTAATGCGCCTCATCGATCTGAAAAATCTCGGCGATGCGATGCAGGAATTGCCCTTCCCTCTCGTGAACCAGGCCATCCGCCTTGGCGATGTGGAACAGCCCGTCGAGTATGTCTTCCAGCATCTTGCAATTCGCATGACCGGAACCGCAAAGCTGCGACATGCGCTGGGCGTAGATCTCAAATCCGGCAACATCGCGCTTGGCGAGGTCATAGAGGCGCGCCACATTGCGCGTTTCGCTCGGCGGCACCTCAAAGATTTCCTGGAAGGCGCGCACCTCGTCCTGGGTGACGATGCCGTCGGCCTTCGCCATCTTGGCCGAAAGCGCGATCATCGCCACCGAGAAGGCCACGCGCCGGCGTAGATCCGGGTCGCCCGAGTACATGGTCCGCACGGCCTCGACGACATCGCCGACGCCCGAGGACGCCGACGACGAAACACGAGCGATGAAGTCGCCGAGGCGGTCCCAAATCGACATGCGGCTTCTTAGTGCGAACCGGGCACCGCTATCAAGCCGGGACGATGCCGCAGGTCGAACGACTTTGAGGACAGTCCCGCCAAAAGGAAGGCCGGCACAGGGGCCGGCCTTCCTGATTTCAGTGGATGAACTTCTACTGCGCGGGCGCAGCAGGAGGTGTTGCCGGAGCCGGTTCAGCAGGCTTCGAAGGGTCAGGGGTGGCCGGCTTCATTGGCTGTTCGTTGGCCGGCGGGTTGGTGCTCTGCGTGGTGGTGTTGTCGGTGCTGCTGTCGCTGCAAGCCGCGACCCCCAGCAGGGCGAGCGCCGAAACAGACGCCAGAATAAGCTTCTTCATGGTATCTCTCCTTCAGAAAACGCTCACGTTTCGGTGAACGTCGCAGAGGAAATGCAGAAATCGGACCCGGGTTTCGTAACGTTGCGTTTCCATGTGTAACACCAAGCGCATGGTTGCCGGGGCCAAAACGGCGAACTAACAGAACGGGTTGTCGCAGATAACGGATAAGCAGCATGCAGGACGCCGCAGCCAACAAATGGGATTTCTGGATCGACCGGGGCGGGACCTTCACCGATATCATCGGCCGCGATCCGCAAGGCCGACTGCATCCCCGGAAGCTTTTGTCGGAGAACCCTGAGGCCTATGCCGATGCCGCCATCCAGGGCATCCGCGAACTGCTTGGACTGAAAACCGGCGCCGCCATCCCCGCGGAGCGGATCGGCGACATAAAAATGGGTACCACTGTCGCTACCAACGCGCTGCTGGAGCGCAAGGGCGACCGCGTGCTGCTGCTCATCACCAGGGGTTTTCGCGACGCGCTGCGCATCGCCTATCAGGCGCGGCCGGATATTTTCGCCAAGGAGATCATCCTGCCCGAACAGCTCTATGAGCGGGTGGTAGAGATCGACGAGCGCGTGCGCGCGGACGGGTCCGTCGAGCGCCTGCTCGACATCGCCGCCTGCCGCCCGGCGATCGAGCAGGCCAAGGCCGACGGCATCGACGCGGTCGCCATCGTCTTCATGCACGCCTGGAAATATCCCGACCATGAAAAAGCAGTCGCGAAAGTCTGCCGCAAGATCGGCTTCAGCCAGATATCGGTCAGCCACGAGGTCTCGCCGCTGATCAAGCTGGTCGGTCGTGGCGACACCACGGTGGTCGACGCCTATCTGTCGCCGATCCTGTCACGCTACGTGCAAAGGGTGGCGGGAGAATTGGGCGCCGGCCCGCGGCTGATGTTCATGATGTCATCGGGCGGGTTGACCGCCGCCGACATGTTCCAGGGCAAGGATGCGCTGCTTTCCGGCCCGGCCGGCGGCGTCGTCGGCATGGTCGAGACGGCGAAGCTCGCCGGCTTCGACAAGGTCGTCGGCTTTGACATGGGCGGCACCTCGACCGACGTCGCCCATTATGACGGCGAATACGAGCGCGCCTTCGACACTGAAGTTGCCGGCGTGCGCATCCGCGCGCCGATGATGCGTATTCATACCGTCGCGGCCGGCGGTGGCTCGATCCTGCATTACGAGGCCGGTCGCTTCCGCGTCGGCCCGGACTCCGCCGGAGCCAATCCCGGCCCGGCCGCTTACCGACGCGGCGGCCCGCTCGCCGTCACCGACGCCAATGTCATGCTCGGCAAGCTGCAGCCCGATGTCTTCCCGGCGATCTTCGGCCCCGGTCAAGACCAGCCGCTCGACGTCGCCACCGTGCGCGAAAAATTCGCCGCTTTAGCCGCCGAGATCGGCGATGGACGCTCGCCCGAAGCGGTGGCCGAGGGTTTCGTCACCATCGCCGTCGAGAACATGGCCAACGCCATCAAGAAGATTTCGGTGCAGCGCGGTTACGATGTCACCGAATATCTCCTGAACTGTTTCGGTGGCGCCGGCGGCCAGCATGCCTGCCTCGTCGCCGATGCGCTCGGCATGGAAGCGGTGCTTATCCACCCCTTCTCCGGCTTGCTTTCGGCTTACGGCATCGGGCTGTCGACGGTTTTCGCCTCGCGCCAGCAGGCGTTGCTGAAGCCGCTCGCCGAAGAGTCCCGCTCCTCGATCGAGGACCTGATTGCGACCTTGCACCAGGGCGTCATCGCCGAGCTTGCAGTGCAAGGCATTGCGCAAGACGCCATCGCCTCAAAGCCGGTCCTGCAGATCCGTTATGACGGCACCGACACGGCTTTGCCGGTCAACTTCGAGCACGGCTCGATTTTTCGCGCCAGGAGCGATTTCGAGGCCGCCCATAAAGCGCAATTCGGCTTCGTCTACGAAGACAAGCCGATGATCGTCGAGGCAGTCGGCGTCGAAGGCAGCGATGTCGGGACCGCCGGCCGCGACGAAAGTGAATCAGGGCTCGAAGACCAGGTGGCAAGCCCCTGGCAGTCCCGGCAATTCTTCGCCGACGGCGCCTGGCGCGATGCCGGCATCTTCCGTCGCGAGGATTTGAAGCCCGGTCACAAGGTGGCCGGCCCTGCGCTCGTCATCGAGCCGAACCAGACCATCGTCGTCGAGGTGGGCTGGCAGGCCGAGATCACGGCCAGGAACCATGTGCTGCTGCGGCGTACAGAGAAAAAGGCCCGGCAGGCGGCGCTTGGCACCGAAGCCGATCCGGTGATGCTCGAGGTCTTCAACAACCTTTTCATGTCGATCGCCGAGCAGATGGGCGTCACGCTGCAGAACACCGCCTATTCCGTCAACATCAAGGAGCGACTGGACTTTTCCTGCGCCGTGTTCGACCGCCATGGCGCGCTGGTCGCCAACGCGCCGCACATGCCGGTGCATCTGGGGTCCATGGACCGCTCCGTCGAAACCGTCATCCGCCTGAATTCGGGCGATATCCATCCCGGCGACGTTTTTGCGCTCAACGCGCCCTACAATGGCGGCACGCATCTGCCCGACATCACCGTGGTGACGCCGGTGTTCGACGACGCACGCAAGGAAATCCTCTTCTGGGCGGCCTCGCGCGGCCACCATGCCGATGTCGGCGGCACGGCGCCCGGCTCGATGACGCCTTTGGCCACAACCGTCGACGAGGAAGGCGTGCTTTTCGACAATTTCCGCATCGTCGATCGCGGCCGCTTCCGCGAGGAGGAACTTGAGGCGCTCCTCACCGACCATCCCTATCCTGCCCGCAATCCCGCCCAGAACATCGCCGACCTCAAGGCGCAGATCGCCGCCAACGAAAAGGGCGTGGCGGAGTTGCGCAAGATGGTCGCGCATTTTTGCCTCGCTGTCGTCGAGGCCTATATGGGCCATGTTCAGGACAATGCCGCCGAGAGCGTGCGCCGCGTGCTGGAAAGGCTGCCCGACAGTTCCGACTACGAGTATGCCACCGACACCGGCCAGGTGATCAAAGTGAAGATCACCGTCGATCGGCAAAGGCGCGACGCGACGGTCGATTTCACCGGCACCTCGAAGGTCATGAAGAACAATTTCAATGCGCCGGAGCCGGTGGCGCGAGCCGCTGTGCTCTATGTCTTCCGCGTCATGGTCGAGGACATGATCCCGATGAACGCCGGATGTCTCAGGCCGATCAACATCGTCATCCCCGACGGTTGCATGCTCAAACCCTCCTACCCTGCCGCCGTCGTCGCCGGCAATGTCGAGACCTCGCAGCATGTCACCAACGCGCTGTTCGGCGCCATGGGCGCGATGGCCAACGCGCAAGGCACAATGAACAATCTCACCTTCGGCAACCGGCAATACCAGTATTACGAGACGATCTGCTCCGGCTCGCCGGCCGGCCAAATGAATTCGGGCCGCGGCTTTGCCGGTACCTCCGGCGTCCACACGCATATGACCAATTCGCGGCTTACCGATCCCGAAGTCCTGGAGCTGCGCTTCCCGGTCGTGCTGGAAGACTTCCACATCCGGGATGGTTCCGGCGGCAAAGGCAAATGGAACGCCGGCAGCGGCACCAAACGCACGATCCGCTTCCTCGAAAAAATGGAATGCGCCATCCTCTCCTCGCACCGCAATCGCCCGCCGCAGGGTCTGAACGGCGGCGGCGACGGGGAGGCCGGCTCGACCAAGGTCAGACGCAACGACGGCTCGATCGAGGTGCTGAAGGCCTGCGACCAGACCACGCTCGACGCGGGCGAGGCCGTCATCGTCGTCACGCCGACGCCCGGCGGATTCGGCAAGGCCTAAGCTTAACGTCGGCAGCCTGTCACCCGCCTGTCACAACGCTGCGCTACCCGCTTGCGCCAATGCAAACGGGAATCAGCTTGCCATGTCGGATGTATCGGGAGAACTCGTTTTTCGACGCGGCAAGGAGGTTGGAAAAGCCGTCTACCAGAACCGCGCCCTGTCGAAGGACGGCATTTCCGAGCGGCTTTTCGCCTTCCTGTTTTCCGGCCTCGTCTATCCCCAGATCTGGGAAGACCCGGAGGTCGACATGGACGCCATGCAGCTTGGCGCCGGCCATCGCGTCGTCACAATCGCATCGGGCGGCTGCAACATTCTGGCTTACCTCACCCGCTCGCCGGCCCGGATCGACGCCGTCGACCTCAACGCCGCGCACATCGCGCTGAACCGCATGAAGCTGGAGGCGGTGCGCCATCTGCCCTCGCAGGGCGATTTGTTCCGCTTCTTCGGCGCAGCCGACACCAGCCACAACTCGGAAGCTTACGACCGCTTCATCGCGCCGCATCTCGACCCGGTCAGCCGTCACTACTGGGAGCGCAGGAACTGGCGCGGCCGCCGCCGCATCGCGGTTTTCGACCGCAACTTCTACCAGACCGGCCTGCTTGGCCTCTTCATCGCCATGGGCCATCGTGTGGCAAAACTGTTCGGTGTCGATCCGGCCGGCATCATGAAGGCCGAGAACATCGGCGAGCAGCGCCGTTTCTTTAACGAGCAGCTGGCGCCGGTCTTCGACAAGAAGCTGCTGCGCTGGGCGACATCGCGCAAGGCTTCGCTTTTCGGTCTGGGTATCCCGCCGGCACAGTACGACTCGCTGATCACGTCCGGCGACGGTTCGATGGCGAGCGTCTTGAAGGCGCGGCTGGAGAAGCTCGCCTGCGATTTCCCGCTGAAGAACAACTATTTCGCCTGGCAGGCCTTTGCCCGCCACTATCCGCAGCCCGGCGAGGCAGCTCTGCCCGCCTATCTGGAACAGCGCAACTACAGGACGATCCGCGCCAACACCGAACGCGTCGCCATCCATCATGCCAACTTGATCAAATTCCTCGCCGGCAAGGATGCGGGCTCGGTCGATCGCTTCGTCCTGCTCGATGCGCAGGACTGGATGACCAACGATCTGCTCAACGATCTGTGGACCGAGATCACCCGCACGGCCTCGGTTGGCGCGCGCGTGATCTTCCGCACCGCGGCCGAGCCCAGCCTGCTGCCGGGCCGCGTCTCCAGTTCCCTGCTCGACCAGTGGCGCTACGAAGCCGAGGCCTCGCGCGAATTCTCGGCCAGGGATCGTTCGGCGATCTATGGCGGCTTCCATCTCTATGTGAAGCGCGCCGCATGAGCACGACGGAGCTGCCGGTCCGCCATGCCGAACTGATGGACGGCGTCTATCGCTGGCAGCGCCATATCTACGACATCACCCGCAAATACTACCTGCTCGGCCGCGACCGGCTGATAGCGGGGCTCGACGTGCCGCAAGGCGGTACCGTGCTCGAGCTCGGCTGCGGTACCGGCCGCAACATCGTACTTGCCGCCCGCGGCTATCCGGACGCCCGCTTCTTCGGTTTGGATATCTCGGCCGAGATGCTGGAGACGGCAAACGCGGCCATCGCTCGCGAAGGTCTCTCCGACAAGGTCAAACTGGCGCGCGGCGACGCCACGGATTTCGATCCCGCGGCGCTCTTCGGCGCACGGCATTTCGACCGTGTCTTCGTATCCTATTCGTTGTCGATGATCCCCGGCTGGCAGAAGACTGTGTCGGCCGCGCTTGCCGCGCTCGCACCCGGCGGCTCGCTGCATGTCGTCGATTTCGGCCAGCAGGAAGGTCTGCCAAACTGGTTCCGGGCCTTGCTGCGCGGCTGGCTGCGGAAATTCCATGTCACGCCGCGCGCCTCGCTGCGCGACGTCCTTGACTCGGAGTCGAAACGGACCGGCGCAACCTTCCGTTTCAGAACGCTTTATCGCGGCTATGCCTGGCTCGGCGTCATAGGAGCTCGAAAATAGAGAAGCCCTACTGATGCAGGGCCTTGACCAGCGCGGCCACCATCGTCTGCGGCCGATAGCCCAGCTTGGCAGGTGTCAGCCCGAGCCGTACCACCACCAATTGCTCCGACGGAATGATGGCCACTGTCTGGCCGTCATGGCCTTCCATCCAGTAGGTGTCCTTGGGCAGGCCGGCGGCAGCGCCCGCACCCGGACTCTCCTCATCGCCCGGGCCCTCGATCCACACCTGGCCGTTCCCGTAAACCTTCGAGGCCGGCGCCGGCTGCCGCATCCAGTCGACGAAGCCGGTGGGCAGGATCTGGGCGCCGTTCCAGACACCGCCCTGCAGAAGGAACTGGCCGAAGCGGGCCCAGTCGTGCGCCGTGGCATAGAGATAGGACGAGCCGACGAAAGTGCCCCGCTCGTCGGTTTCGAGCACCGCGCTGCGCATGCCGAGCGGCTCGAACAGCGCCGTGCGTGGCCAGCTCAGCGCCTTCGCCTTGTCGCCGATTGCCTCCTGCCACAGCCGAGACAGCATGACAGCCGTGCCGCTCGAATAGGAAAATGCCTTGCCCACCTCGCCGCCGAGCGGCTTGGCCTCGGCAAAGCCCGCCATGTCCGGCTCGAGATAGAGCATGCGCGTCACGTCGGCGACGTCGCCATAATCCTCGTTGAACTCCAGCCCGCTCGACATCGCCATCATGTCGGCAAGGCTGATCGCCGCCCGACCGTCGGCCTTCCACGGCGAGAACAGGCCCTTCTTGTCGAGAGCCATCTTGCCGTCCTTGACCAGCGTGCCGACGATCGCGGCGTTCACCGTCTTGGTCATCGACCAGCCGAGCAGCGGCGTCTTGGCCGAAAAACCCTCGCCATAGCGCTCCGCGACGATGCGGCCGTTCTTCACCACCGCGACCGCGCGCATGCCAGTCCCGACCATCGCGGCATCGTCGACGATCTTCGTGACGGCGGGGTTTTGCAGGGCGTCCACCCTTTCGCCCTCCGGCCAGAGCGCATCCTGCAAGGCCACCGCCAAAGGCTCGATATGGACGGAGGTCTGCCGCGCCCTGCCGGTGTCGCCATCCGGAACCGACGCGCAGCCGACCCCGTCGCGCTCTACGGCGACGCTCTTGCCAAGCATCCAAAGCAGGCCCGCCGAAACGAGGCCCCTTTCCTTGTCGACGGATACCTTCATCAGCTTGAGCAGCGGATGGCCCGGCGCCTGCACGTCGACGGCCAGCACTTCATTCGAGTCGCGGCCGGCGATGAACACGTTGGAGCAGACGATCTTGGCCGCATAGCCCGAGCCGACACGGATCAGTTCGGGCGGCGCAAGATAGAGCCAGGCGAAGAGCGCGACCACCGCCAGCACAATGAGGCCGAGCAGCCATTTGATGAACTTCACAACAGCCCGCATCTTTCCGCCCTTGGATTTTCCGGTTCGCTTTATGTCATCGATTTGCCGCCATTGCTTCTCCAAAATCATAGTCGATGTCGAGCGCCGTCAATGGATTATCAACCATGTTCGGCGATGAACGGAGAGACTGGGCGGTCCTGTGGGGCGATCGTCCGGAGGGGCGCGCGGAAGCGACCACCATCAGTGAAGGACCCATCAGCGGCCGGCTGATCCCGGCTCGGGGGATACTATGCGCCGTCTTGCGGCCATCCTGATGCTTACGCTGTTGAGCGCCTGCTCGACCGTGGACGATCTATCGCCGCTGGCGCCGTCATCGCAGACGATCGCCCTGCGCGCGCCCCGTTTCGAAGATTCCAAGCCGCATGAATGGGACAGCGGCGCGCCGTGGAATTATGCGGTCCACGGCACCGACGTCTCAAAATACCAGACCTCTGTCGACTGGCCGACGGCCAAGGCCAGCGGCATCTCCTTCGCCTTCATCAAGGCGACCGAGGGCGGCGATCGCTTCGACGATTATTTCAACGAGCACTGGGCACGCACCAAGGCCGTCGGAATCCCGCGCGCGGCCTATCATTTCTTCTATTTCTGCACCCCGGCCGCCACCCAGGCGCGCTGGTTCATCGCCAATGTTCCGAAAGATCCGTCGGCGATGCCGCCGGTGCTCGACATGGAATGGAACCCGAAGTCGCCGACCTGCCGACTGCGCCCTGATCCCGCGACGGTGCGCAGCGAGATGACCACCTTTCTCGAGATCGTCGAGCGCCATTATGGCAAGAAGCCGATCATCTATACGTCGCTCGACTTCTTCGATGACAATAACCTGGCGACGTTCCGCAGCTATCCTTACTGGCTGCGCTCGGTCGCCGGCCATCCGCGCCAGAAGTATGGCAGCCATCCTTTCACCTTTTGGCAGTACACCGGAACCGGCATCGTGCCCGGCATGACCGGCAAGTCCGACATCAATGTTTTCAACGGCTCGGAAGCCGCCTGGAACAAGTGGCTGCGGCAGAACACCCGTTGACATCGGCCCCCTTGCCTGTTTTCGACATGGCGGGCGGTGATAGTTGCAACCGCTGGCGATGCGGAGCGGCGCACCCCACCGGGGTGCCGCACGGCGCTCCTGAATTTTGAAATCTACGCATGATGCGTCCGCACCCGGCCGTGATCATGCCCCGGTCTCGTAAGGGAAGCGATGCGATTGCGCGTTGAAATCCTGGCGGCGCTGCTGGTCGGCGCTTTCGCTTGGCCTGCGGCGGCGCAGGAATGCGGCGGCGATTTCGAAGCGTGGAAACAGGGCGTGGCCGCGGAAGCCAAGGCAGCCGGCGTCGGCGCCGTTGGCCTGAAGGCGCTGGAAAATGCCGCGATCGACGAGAAGGTGCTGGCGCGCGACCGCGCTCAAGGGGTGTTCGCCCAGACCTTCACCCAATTCTCGAACCGCATGATCTCGGCCTATCGCCTGAAGCAGGGCGCGGCCAACCTCAAGAAATATGCCGACGTTTTCGCGCGCGCCGACAAGGAATTCGGCGTGCAGCCGGCCGTCATCACAGCGTTCTGGGGACTGGAGACGGATTTCGGCGCCGTGCAGGGCGATTTCCACACGCTGGACGCGCTGGTCACCCTCGCGCATGACTGCCGCCGCCCTCAGTTGTTCCGGCCGCAATTGGTGCCGTTGCTGACCTTGATCGACCGCGGCGTGCTGCCGGCCGACGTCAAGGGCGCCTGGGCCGGCGAGATCGGCCAGACGCAAATTCTACCGACCGACTATCTCGCCCGCGGCGTCGACGGGGACGGCGACGGCAAGGTCGATCTCCGGAACAGCGTGGCGGACGTGATCATGACCACGGCCGACAAAATCCTGTCGCGCGGCTGGAAGCGCGACCAGCCCTGGGTCGAGGAGGTGCGCGTTCCCGACGACATGCCCTGGGACCAGACCGGCCGCACCAACAAGCTGCCGCTGTCGCAATGGGCCCAATGGGGCGTGACCAATCCGGACGGCACGCCGCTCGTCGACAACGGCCTGAAGGCCGGGCTCGCCTTGCCCATGGGTCGCAAGGGTCCAGCCTTCCTGACCTACGATAATTTCGACGTTTATCTGGAATGGAACCAGTCCTTCACTTACGCGCTCACCGCTGCGGTGCTGGCGACCCGTCTGGCCGGGGCGCCGCAATTCGACCCGCGCACGCCCGAGCCCGGCCTCAACGGTGACCAGATGAAGGCCCTGCAGACCAAGCTTGAGGCCAAGGGCTACGATGTCGGCACGGTCGACGGCATTCTTGGCACCAACACCCGCGAAGCGATCCGCAAGGAGCAGATGCGCCTGGGCATGGCCGTGGACGGTTGGCCGACGCCGGAGTTGCTGGCGAAATTGTAGCGCCCTGTCCTTCTCCCACAAGGGGAGAAGGGGGAGCTCAATCCGCCATCGTTTCCAAGCTCGCGAAACCTTGCGGCGCGTCGCCCTCGTCGAACGGCGTCGTCACCTCCACGAACGTGTCGGGATAGAACCCGTTGAATCGCGTCCTCAGCGACAGCGAGTAGGCGCCGATATGGCCGATCTCGATCCAGTCGCCGGTGTCGACCGTTTCCGGCAGCCAGAACGGCCTCGACAATATGTCGACGGAATCGCACGTTGCGCCGCAGACCTTGAACGGCACGACCGTCTTGTCGCTGCCATTGCGCGTGCGGATCGCCGGATCGGGAATGAAGCGCGCCGGCAGCGTGATCTTGCCGGTCCATGAATCCGAGAGCGACGCCCAGATGCCGTCATTGATGTAGAGCCTTTTGCCCTTGCGCAAGAGCACGCGCACGATCAGCGACAGGCAGCGCGCCACGATCACGCGGCCGGGTTCGGCGACCAGCGGCATCTCGTCGAACTGGTATTCCTTGAGGTCGCCGGCCAGCCGCGACATGAGCTGGCCGAGCGACGGCATCTCGATGTGCTTGCGGTTGGGATCGTGGCCGTACTCGGCCGGAAAGCCGCCGCCCACGTCAAGCCCGGCAATGTCGAAGGTCAGCCGGTTGCGCACCCAGTCGGCAGAGGCCAGCGCGCGCTCGTAGGTGTCGGGGTCCTCGATCTGGCTGCCGACATGGAAGCAAAGCCCGACCTTGTAGCCGGTACGGTTGAGCCGCTCGGCAAGCTCCACCGCATTGGCGGGACCGGCGCCGAATTTCTTCGACAGCTCATAGGCCGCGTGGCCCTTGGTCTGGATGCGCACGAAGACGGTGAGAGCGCCGGGATCGATGTCGAGCGCACGCACCACGCGCGTCAGCTTGGTGATCTCGTCCTCATGATCGAGCGAAATCACGCGGATGCCGTATTTCTCCAGCGCCAGCTTGATGTCCGATTGCGCCTTGATCGGATGCATGTAGAGCATTTCGGACTCGGGCGAGACGGCCCGCACGGCGGCGAACTCGCCGGGCGAGGCGACGTCGAAGGCGCTCACGCCAGCCTCGACCAGCGTCTTCAGCACGATCTGCTCGCCATTGGTCTTGACCGCATAGGCGGTCTTGCCCGGGAACATGCCCATGAACTGCAAAGCATCGGCCTTAAGCACCTGCGGGCGGAAGCAATAGACCGGATCGTCCGGACGAAGCGCCAGTGCCGCCTCGCGGGCATTTTCGAATCGCTGCATGGACGAATCCTTGATCTCGGCGCGCACAATTAATCCTAGCTAGACGCCAAAGAAAACAGTTCTGTGTCTCGCCTTCGCCTGCGAGCGTCCGCACCCTTTGCGCCACGCTAAACCACTGGTCAGGTTTCGGGTGGCCCTTGCCACCGAACCGTATATCGATTGGAGCTGGTTCGGGGATTGAGGGAGCGATCGGCATGGGAGGGGTGACGACATGACGATGGCGGCTGGCGCCGCGCCGACACGCGGACCGATGACGCTCAGGGATTGGGCGCAGCTCCTGCTGCTCGGCGCGATCTGGGGCGGCTCCTTCTTCTTTGCCCGCATTGCCGTGGCGGAGATCCATCCTTTGGCGCTGGTGCTGTTTCGCGTCGCCATCGCGACGGCCGCGCTTCAGCTCTATCTGGCGATCCGCGGCCCGTCCTTCCGTCTCGCCTTTCCCCACGCCGGCCTGTTCTTCCTGCTGGCGTTGGCCAACAATGTCATTCCGTTTTCGCTGATCTTCGCCGGCCAGACCGAGCTCGGCGCCGGTATTGCCTCTGTGCTCAATGCCACGACGCCATTTTGGACGCTGCTCCTCGCCAATGCGCTCACCGCTGACGAAAAACTGTCCTGGAACAAGCTGGCCGGTATCTCGCTCGGCGTTGCAGGAACAGCTGTGATGATCGGTCCTGGTTTGGCTGTCGGTCTCGGCGAGCCGGTCTGGGCCAAGCTCGCGCTGATCGGCGCCTCGGTGTCATACGCGATTGCCCTGATGATCGCGCGCCGCTTCAAGGGGGTGCCTGCGCCGGTCATCGCCACCGGGCAACTGACCGCATCGACCATCATCATGATCCCCGTCGTGCTGATTGCCTACGGCCCGGCCGGGCTGTTTTCGGTCTCGCCGCCGGTCTGGGCCGCGGTGCTCGGGCTGGCCCTGCTCTCCACAGCCTTTGCCTACATCCTCTATTTCAACCTCGTTGCCTCGGCCGGCGCCACCAACGCCTCGCTGGTCACTTTGATCGTACCGGTGAGTGCCGTGCTGCTCGGATTCCTGTTTCTGGGCGAGCGGCTGCAGCTCTTCGAAATGGGCGGCATGGCGCTGATCGGAGTCGGTCTGATCACCATTGACGGGCGCCTGTTCGGCCGATGGTAGCGGTGCCATGCCACGGCTTCGCCATAATTTATTCACAAACCCTTGGATCGATTTTTGCCGAAGAGTTTCAATGGCTAACGGCAAATTCGAGGTCGCAAATTCCACAATCGCGTCGCAATGCAGCACATTTTCCGCTTGCCTGTGACCCAAATGACTCTAGATTCCGGCCATAGCTCTTAAGAGGAGGCTATGGCATGGGACTGACGAGGCCAATCAACGCATTGATGATTTGTGCTGCGTTTGCATTCATCGGCGCCCTTATCATGGGCGTTCTTCCCTGACCCGCCGAAGCCGGGAAGACCAGCACCGAGGATGAGTCCAACCGATTCGAAAAGGCCGGGTTCCGCCCGGCCTTTTCCGTTTCAATCATTGTTTGGGATGCATGTCGTTTCGCAAAACCGCTGCACACTTCATCAGGCCGCGGCCGAGCCGGCCGCCTCCGCCTCATGCGAGCGGATGCCGATCATGTGGCAGACGGCGAAGACCAGATCGGCACGGTTCATCGTGTAGAAATGGAAATCGCCGACGCCGCGCTCGACCAGATCATGGACCTGCTCTGCCGCGACCGCTGAGGCCACCAGTGCATGCGTTTGCGGATCGTTCTCCAGCCCTTCGAAGCGCTCGGCCAGCCAGGCCGGCACCAGCGCGCCGCAGCGGGAGGAAAAATTGGCGACCTGGGTGAAGTTGTGCACCGGCAGGATGCCCGGCACGATCGGGATGTAGATGCCGGCGCGGCGCGCGCGCTCGACATAGCGCTCGTAGAGGTCGTTGTCGAAGAAGAACTGGGTGATCGCCCGCGTCGCGCCATTGTCGACCTTGCGCTTGAGCATGTCGATGTCGGTGGCGAAGTCCGGGCTTTCCGGATGCTTTTCCGGATAGGCCGAGACCGAGATGTCGAAATCGCCGACGCTCTTCAGCGCCCCGACCAGTTCGGCGCCGTTCGCATAACCATCGGGATGCGGACGATAGGCGGTCCCCACGCCTGCTGCCGGATCGCCGCGCAAGGCGACGAAACGGGTGACGCCAAAGTCGGCGAATTCCTGGATGACGGCGTCGACCTGATGCCGGGCCGTGTCGACGCAGGTCATATGCGCCGCCGGCGTCAGCGTCGTCTCGTTGAGAATGCGCTTCACGGTGCGCGCCGTGCGCTCTCGGGTCGAGCCGCCGGCACCGTAGGTCACCGAGACGAAGCGCGGCTTGAGCGGCTCGAGCCTTGTGACGGTGTCCCAGAGCCTTGCTTCCATCTCATCCGTTTTGGGCGGGAAGAACTCGAACGAAACCCGGACCTTGTCGCCAATATCGGGGCGGCGGGAAAAGCGGAACTGGTTCATCAGGCTGTTTCCCTTGCTGGAAGTGTGTCGTTGGACGGATCGGCGATCAGCAGGCGGCGATCGCGACCCAACCAGAGCTTGACGGTGAGTCTCGCCTCGGCCTGGCCGCGCGGCTCGAACTCCTGGCTCTCTTCGAGGTCAAGTCCTGCCTCCTCGAACCAGTCGGCGATCTGCCGGTCGGAAAAGCCGAGCCGCATATGCGCGTGCTGGTCGCGCAGGAACTCCAGATTGTGAGGCGCGAAATCGACGATCACCAGCCTGCCGGACGGACGCAACAGCCTCGCCGCCTCGCCGATGGCGCGGGCCGGATCGTCGAGATAGTGCAGAACCTGGTGGATGGTGACGAGATCGAAGGCGTTGCGCTCGACGGGCGGCGAAAAGATGTCGCCCTGGCGCACCTGCGCATTGGCGACGCCGGCCTTGTCGAGATTGGCGCGCGCCACCGTCAGCATCTCGCGCGACATGTCGATGCCGACGCCGCGCCGGTAGAGCGGCGCGAAGATCTCCAGCAGCCTGCCCGTGCCGGTGCCGAGGTCGAGCATCGACTGGAACGGCCGTTTGCCGACAAGCTTGAGCAGTGCCGCTTCCACCGCGCGATCCGGCACATGCAGCGAGCGGATGCGATCCCAGCTGGCGGCGTTCTCCGAAAAATACTCCGCGGCCCGGTCCTGCCGCTTGCGCTTGACAGCGGCCAGCCGCTCCAGGTCGCGCACCACCTGCGGGTCGGCCTCGCGCACGCCAGAGACCAGCCGCTGAACGAAATCGCGCGAGCTGTCTGTGTCCGATAGCCTGAAAAAGGCCCAGGACCCTTCCTGGTAGCGGCCGATCAGCCCGGCATCGAGCAGCAGCTTCAGATGCCGTGAGACGCGCGGCTGCGACTGGCCAAGGATTTCGGTGAGGTCGGAGACCGTGAGATCGCCGCGCGACAGCAGCACCAGAATGCGCAGGCGGCTGGATTCGGCAGCCGCCTTCAATGTATCTACCATCGTGTCGAGCGTGACATGCATGAAAGGTTCTCGCTGAAAGATATAAAGATATGTTTATGTCGAATTTGAAAGCCTGGCAAGCGCTATGTCGCTCCCTGACAAGAAAATGGCGCAGCCATGATCCGCGCATTGCAGGCCATGCGTCCGCGGATTGATTGAACGATGTTCGAGAGACGCGAGGACGAGACGCTCTTGGAAAACGACCCGGCCGATCTGCCGCCGGACGGCCATGTCGTCTTCATCGGCCGGATCGCCTCGCCTTGGACGAGCCGCGAGGATTGTCCCAAGAACATGCGCGCCGCCCGCGAGACCGGCCGGACTGCGGCCATCCTGATCGACAAGCCCTACCGCCGGGGGCTGCAGAACCTCGATCGCGCCAGCCACATCGTCATCCTGTCCTGGCTCGATCATGCCCCACGGAATTTGATTGTGCAGAAACCGCGCCATGCGGCTGAACCGAAAGGCGTTTTCTCGCTGCGCTCCCCTGCCCGGCCGAACCCTGTCGGCCTGCACATCGCGAAGCTCGTCGCGCTCGATATCGAGGAAGGCCGGATCGAGATCGACGCCATCGACGTGCTCGACGGCACGCCGGTCGTCGACATCAAGCCCTACTATGCGTCGACCGATGCCTTCCCTGAGGCGGCCATTGCCGGACGCGAGGAGAAATGAGCGCGCCGACCGGCCGCCGCCGCGCGATTGCCAAGGCGCTCACCGCGCTCTTGCCGCTCGCCCCCTATTCCGACATGGAAAAAATCCGCGCCGATGCCGGAGCCGTGCATATGAAGAGCTTGCCGCCGACGATCGCGGTGTGGCTGGCAACCATCGCGCATGTCCGCCACACCCATACCGACTATGACAAACTGCTGGCCGAAGGCTATGACCGCGACTCGGCACGCTTCTTTGTCATCGACGAGACCAATGAGGTGCTGACCCGCTGGCGCGCGACGCGGCTGCTGGAAGAGGATGACGAGGACGAGTAAAGCACAGGCTAGGCTAGACAGCGCCGTTGGCCTGGCTCTTACTTCATTCGAAGCGGGACGCTAGCCTGCCTTTCCACAACGACGAAGAAGGAGCGAAATGAGCCAAGCCGCCCCCGCGCCTGCCGCGCCACTACCCGTTCTGTCAGAGCGTCATCTCGATCCGCATGCCTATCCCAACGGCGTCGCTTACCTCGATGGACAATATCTGCCGATGTCGCAGGCAAAGGTGTCGGTGCTGGACTGGGGCTTTCTGCATTCCGACGCCACTTACGACACGGTCCATGTCTGGGACGGCCGCTTTTTCCGTCTCGATCTGCATCTCGACCGTTTCTTCGGCGGGCTGGAAAAGCTTCGCATGACCATCTCGTTCGACCGCGACGGCGTTGCCGAAATCCTGCACAATTGCGTCGCGCTGTCCGGCCATCGCGCCGCCTATGTCGAGATGCTGTGCACGCGCGGTGCCTCGCCGACCTTCAGCCGCGATCCGCGTCAGGCGATCAACCGGTTCATGGCTTTCGCCGTCCCCTTCGGCTCGGTCGCCAATGCCGAACAGTTGCGAAGCGGCCTCCACGTCGCGATCAGCGACAAGGTCCGTATCCCACCTGCCTCGATCGATCCCTCGATCAAGAACTACCATTGGCTGGACCTGGTGCGCGGGCTCTACGACGCTTATGACCGCGGCGCCGACACCGCGCTGGTCCTCGACTTCAACGGCAACCTCGCCGAAGGTCCAGGCTTCAACGTGTTCTGTGTCAGGGCAGGCAAATTGACCACGCCCGCCGTCGGCGTGCTGCCCGGCATAACGCGCCGCACCGTGTTTGACCTGTGCGCCGAGGCGCGACTGTCCGCGGTTGCCGCGGATGTCAGCGTGGCCGCGCTCAAGTCAGCCGACGAAGTCTTCATCACCTCGACGGCCGGCGGCATCATGCCCGTCACGATGATCGACGGTGCTCCGGTTGCCGATGGCAAGGTCGGGGCGATCACTGAGCGTCTGATGCGCCTCTACTGGCAAAAGCACGAGGATCCGGCTTGGTCGAGCGCGGTGCGCTACGGATGACGACCAAAGCCACTCCAACAGTTCACTCAGAGCGAGACTTGAACCGGCGATATCCAAAGCCGAAGCCCGATCACGCGCGATAGATCCACTGCTCCGGCACCCGCACCGAAATCTCTTCGCCTGTCCTGATGATGCCGGGTTTTTCGACCCAGGCGACCAGACCGCGCAGCCTCTTCGCCGTCTTCGGAAACAGAAAGGCCGTCGCGTCGCGATCCGCCGCGTTGACATGTTCGGCGATCGATTGCCCGGCGACCCGGCAGGGCTTGTTCTGGCCGTCGATCTTGATCGTCACGCCGCCCTTGAAGAACAACAGCGACCCCGCCGGCAGCATCGAAAGATGCGGCAGGCCTTCGATCATCAGGTTGGCGCCGATCCATTCCGCCTTGATCTCCTCGAGGCCCATGCGGTGGGCGACGATGGCGAGCTCATTCGCGGCGACGAGCGACAATTGCCGCTCGTTGCGCATTTCGGTGCCGCGCGGGTACCAGGGCTCGCGCCCGCCGGAGCGCCGCGTCGCGCCGGCATGGAAGTCACCCTCGATCCCGTCGAAGCCAAGGCGCAATTCGTCCACGGGCCTTGTCTCGAAATGATCGGACGGCGCGGCATAGAGTGCCGCTGCCAATGCTGTCAGCTTGCGGCCGGCGACGATGTCGGCCGTCGGCTCCGCCGACGGAAAAAGCTCTAGGTTCGTTTCCTGCATAGCGTTGGTCTAGAGACGCTCGGCTACTCGGTCCAGTCGAAAGCGCTGATGATCCGATCACAGCGCTTGATGGCGATCACGACTTTCTTACCTGAAGACGCCGCACGCTTTCACGTTCCGCCGCATTGCCGCCGCGCCGGCGGCGTAAATGGCGGCGCGAACTTGGGAGGGTTCAGATCATGCAGGTTCAACATGCGATCGCCGCGCTCTGGCTGGCCTGGGTGGTGTCTTGGGTGCTGGCCGCCGCGTGGGCCGATCCAGCGCAAAAGCGCGCGGACTTCAAGGCTGAGGCCCGTTACCGGGTTCTCTGGCTGGCCGGCACCTTTCTGCTGTTCGCGCCGGCGCACGGCTATGTCGGCCGATTGCGGCTGTGGACGCCGACGCTTGCCGAGGGCTGGATCTGCGTCGCCCTGATCGCGATCGGCATCGCTTTCGCCTGGTGGGCGCGCTTGCATCTCGGTCGGCTGTGGTCGGGCACCGTCACCGCCAAAGCCGATCACCGCGTGGTCGGCACCGGTCCCTATCGGCTGGTCCGCCACCCGATCTACACCGGCCTGCTGGTGTCGATCCTCGCTACCATGGCAGCCAAGGGCACTGTCTGGGGTGTTGCCGGCACTGCCCTGCTGCTCGTCGGCATCGTCGTCAAGGCCAGGCTGGAAGAGAGCTTCCTGCGCGGCGAGCTCGGCCCCGCCTATGACGACTATGCCAGACGCGTGCCGATGCTGGTGCCGTTCGTCCCCGCCTGAGCCGGTTTACAACATCCTCAGCAGCGCGCCGCCGATCGAATAGCCGGCGCCGAAGGCGCAGAGCAGGCCGAAATCGCCGGCCTTCATGTCCGCATGATTTTCGGCCAGTGCCACGATGGCGCCGGCGCCCGCCGTGTTGCCGAGGCGTTCCAGCACCATCGGCGCGCGGTCGTGGTCGACATCGTGGCCGAAGGCGAGTTTCAGGATCATCGCATTCATGCGCGCATTGGCCTGATGCAGCCAGAAGCGGCGGATGCCTTGCGGCGTCAGACCATGCTCGGCCAGGAACTCGACGATGAATTTGTGGCCCGCGACCGTGACTTCCTTGAACACCTTGTTGCCGACCTGCTTGATCAGATTGCCCTCGAGTTTGATCTGGTAGGGATCGTCCTGGGCAGTGCGGGTGTGGTAGCCGAGATTGGTGCGGATGTTGTTCGACATTTGCGTCCAAGTGCGCGTGTCGAGCACCTCGAAGCGTCCCGGCCGCTTCTCGCCCTGGTCGAGCCCTTCGATGACCATCGCGACTGACGCGTCGCCGAAGATGAAATGCGTCTGCCGGTCGCGGAAGTTCAGATGGCCGGTGATGATTTCGGGCGTCGACACCAGGATGCGCTTGTGCGCCCCTGCCCTGACAAGGTTGACCGCGATGTGCAGCGCCGCCGCGGCGGAAGAGCAGCCGAGCCCCATGTCGAAGCCGGCGCCCTTGCTGCCCAGCGCTTGCTGCATCTCGATGGCGATCGCCGGATAAGGCCGCTGATGATGCGAGGCCGAGCAGATCACCAGATCGATATCCGAGCCTTCCACGCCGGCATGGGCGATGGCCTTTTTGGCCGAAGCGATGCCGAACTCCGCCTGCAGCGACAGCGCGTCGTCCGGCCGGGCCGGAATGCGCGGCGCCATGCGGGTCGGATCGAGGATGCCTTCGCGTTCGATCACATGGCGGGTCTGCACGCCCGACGCATGGACGATGAAGTCGCTGTCCGACTTCTGCAGCAGCGTCTCGCCCGCGACGGCGCGGCGCGCATTCTCGGTGTCGACCCAGCTGTTGAAGCTTTCGACCAGCTCTTCATTGGTGATGACAGGCTCGGGGATTTCGGCGCCGATGCCGCTGATGATGACGCGATGCATGTCCAATCCGTCCGAGGCACGGCCCTTTGTGCCGGAGCGCGCTACCCTTGTCGCATTTGGCCGGTTTATGCCAGCCTAAATCGCAGTTCCGGCTATCGCGATGAGTTGACCGGAAACGGTCAGGCCCGCTTGGCAATGATGAAGATGCGCGGGAAGCGCAGCAGCACCTTGCCGGTCGCCGTCTTCGGATAGGCCTTTGCGATCTTTGCGGTGTAGCTTTCGAGGAATGTCTTTCTCTCGTCCGCGTCGAGCGGATCGAGGAACGGCTTCAGCCCCGTCGCCTTAACCCATTCGACGATCGCTTCGGCATCGGCCAACGGATGATGGTAGATCGTGTGCCAGATATCCACGCGATCGGCGAGCGGCGACAGAAGATCGTAGTAGAAGGAAACCGGGGGCAGCGGCGCGCGGGCGGCACTCCTGAGCTTGGCCGAGAACGGCATCTCGGCCGCGGTGTCGCGCATCAACCGATGCGAGGGTTCGCCAAGATTATCAGGCATCTGGATGGCCAAGGCGCCGCCCGGCGCGAGCAGCCCGATCAGCCGCTGGAACACCGCCGGATGCTCCGGCAGCCATTGAAAGACCGCGTTTGCGAAGATCACGTCGACGGGCTGTGCCGGCTGCCATGCGGAAGCATCGGCTAGCTCGAAATTGACGTTGGGCAGCCGCGCCTTCGCCTTCTCGATCATGTCGGGTGAGGTGTCGAAGCCGCTGACCTCCGCATCCGGCCAGCGCTCGACCAGCAGCTCCGTCGAGTTGCCCGGACCGCAGCCAATATCGACGACGCGGCGCGGGAAGTCGACCGGGACTTGTGCTGCCAGGTCCCGCGCGGGCCGCGTGCGCTCGTCCTCGAACTTCAGATATTGGGCGGCGGACCAGTCAGCCATTTCAGAACCTCATATTTGTTCGCCGCCCATGGACTTTGCTACCGCGTCAGCCGCTTGTGCGTCATGCGGTGCGGGGTTGCCGCTTCCGCGCCCAGGCGGCGCAGCTTGTCCTTCTCATATTCCTCGAAGTTGCCTTCGAACCATTCGACATGCGCGTCGCCCTCGAAGGCGAGCATGTGGGTCGCCATGCGGTCGAGGAACATGCGGTCGTGGCTGATGATCACCGCGCAACCGGCATAGGCTTCGAGCGCATCTTCCAGCGCGCCCAGCGTTTCGGTGTCGAGATCGTTGGTCGGTTCGTCGAGCAGCAGCACATTGCCGCCGCCCTTCAGCATCTTGGCCAGATGCACGCGGTTGCGCTGGCCGCCGGAAAGATTGCCGACCTTCTGCTGCTGGTCGCCGCCGCGGAAGTTGAAGGACGAGCAGTAAGCGCGGCTGTTGACCTCGTGCTTGCCGAGCTTGATGACCTCGGCGCCGCCCGAGATCTCTTCCCAAACCGTCTTGTTCGGGTCGAGCGCGTCGCGGCTCTGGTCGACATAGCCGAGCTTCACAGTCTCGCCCTTGCGGATCGAGCCGGCATCCGGTGTTTCCTGACCGGTGATCATCTTGAACAGGGTCGTCTTGCCGGCGCCGTTCGGGCCGATGACGCCGACGATGCCACCCGGCGGCAGTTTGAACGACAAATCCTCGATCAAAAGCTCGTCGGCAAAGCCCTTGTTGAGGCCCTCGACCTCGATGACGACATTGCCGAGGCGCTCGCTCGACGGGATGACGATCTGCGTGTCGGTCGGCTTGCGGTTCTGCGACTGCTCGACCAATTCCTCATAGGCCTTGATGCGCGCCTTGGACTTGGTCTGGCGCGCCTTCGGCGAGGATTGGATCCATTCGCGCTCGCGCCAGATCGCCTTCTGGCGGGCGTCGTCCTCGCGCCCTTCCTGGATCAGGCGCTTGGCCTTGGCGTCGAGATATCTGGTGTAGTTGCCCTCGTAGGGAATGCCGCGGCCGCGGTCGAGCTCGAGAATCCAGCCGGTGACGTTGTCGAGGAAGTAGCGGTCGTGGGTGATGATCAGCACCGAGCCCGGATAGTCGCGCAGGTGCTTTTCCAGCCACTGCGTGGTCTCGGCGTCGAGATGGTTGGTCGGCTCGTCGAGCAGCAACAGGTCGGGCTGCTCGAGCAGCAGCCGGCAGAGCGCCACGCGGCGCCGCTCGCCGCCCGACAGGTTGGTCACTTCTGAATCGGCCGGCGGGCACTGCAGGGCGTCCATCGCCATCTCGACCTGCTGCTCGAGATCCCACAGGTTCAGCCGGTCCATCTCGTCCTGCAGCTTGGCCGACTCGTCCGCCGTCTCGTCGGAATAGTTCATCATCAGCTCGTTATAGCGCTCGATGATGGCGGTCTTCCTGGCGACGCCGTCCATGACGTTTTCACGCACGGTCTTGCTGTTGTCGAGCTGCGGCTCCTGAGCGAGATAGCCCACGGTCGCGCCTTCGGCCAGCCACGCCTCGCCCTGAAACTCCTTGTCGAGCCCGGCCATGATGCGCAGGATGGTCGACTTGCCCGAACCGTTGGGGCCGAGGATGCCGATCTTGGCGTCCGGATAGAAGGACAGGTGGATGTTATCGAGCACCTTCTTGGTGCCGTAGGCCTTCGAGAGGCCTGACATGTGATAGATGAACTGGCGAGCCACGCGCGCTTTCCCTGAAACTGAACTGTCGAATTGGGTGGAGTTGCGCGCTATGTAGGCGATGAAGCGCCGAACGGCAATCGCTTTCGGCACGCCGCGATCTTCACCAGCCGGCGATCATGCTCGGTTCGGCGGCCAGATCCGGGCCTGGCACGCGCCCTATTGGAACCCTATCGCGTCGACCGTGCCCTTCGGGCAGCCCGCCTTGCTCGTCGGCGCCGAGGCGATCAGCAGGCTGGCGAGCTTGCTGTCGGGGCCGATCGGACCGGAGAGACCGAGCGTCAGCTCGCCGATCAACCGCCTTCCGCTCGACGGATCGACAAGGCAGGAGACGCGCACGCGGTCGCCGGCGCCCTTGCCGAAGGCCTGGTCGAAGGCATTGCGGATCTGCTCCGATGTCAGCTGCTTGCCGATGTTTTTGACAAAGAGATCGCGCACCGGCGAGGCGTTCACCGCGCGCATCAGATTGAGCGCGTCGGAGAAATACTCTTGCTGGCTCTTGCCGTAGCAGGTGCCGTGCTTGATCCATTCATGGCGCTCCAGCTTGGACGCCGTGCCCGGCATCATCTGGTCGAGCTCGGCGCGCGTGTTGGCGTCGAGTTCGACGGGTGGCAAATCTCCCCAATGCGCGGGATTGTCGTTGGCCTTGTCGCCCGCCGACACCTGGCAATAGAAATTGCCGTTCGGCTGCGGCCACAGCCCATGCAGCGTGAAGTGCGAAGCGTCGAATTCGTTGGGATTCTGCGCCTTGCATTCGGGTTTGCTGGCCTTGGTCTCACAGAACGCGGGCTGCCAGCTCAGCGCGAACACATATTCAGGCTTGCCGGAACCAGGTTGCGACGGCTTCATCGGATCGGCCGGCGAGGGCGTGGCGGACGCGCTGCTGCCGGTGACATGCCCGCAGCCGATCTTCACCCAGCGTCGCTCCGGATCGGCGCCAGGAACCTGGATGAGATAATGGGTGGGCTCGTCCTTGTTGCCTGCCAGAAGCTGATAGGTCTGTCCCGCTTCGGTAGTCACGTTGCCGGAGTTCTTGCCGCTCCTGATGGCTTGCGTTGCCGGACAGGCGCTGTCGGCCACGAAGGTGCCGCGCATCTTCACATCGGCCTGAGCCGCGCCGGCGCCAACCTGGGCCAGAACAACCGAACCCCATACTGCCCAAACCCGCATTCCCGCTCTCCCGGCGATCATCGAAGCGTATCGGATTCGCCACATTAGAACAGGCGACGTGTCAGAATTGCGATCTTTGTCGTCGCGCGAAAATAATCCCCAGGAGAGCGATAA
This sequence comes from Mesorhizobium sp. WSM3862, assembly GCF_002294985.1. Lineage (GTDB taxonomy): Bacteria > Pseudomonadota > Alphaproteobacteria > Rhizobiales > Rhizobiaceae > Mesorhizobium. The sequence continues at coordinate 127,273 of NZ_NSGE01000011.1, forward strand.
GCGCACTCCACATGGCTCGAAAGGATCGCGCTCTCTTGACGCAGCCGAAGCCCTCGCCCATCAGTCGCCAAGGGAGCGAGACATGCCATTCGACAAGCAGACCAGGCTGGCCTCACCGACCGGGGCCGACCTCAACCTCTATGTGAGACATGCGCAAATATCCCCGCGCGCCGTCATCCAGATCAATCACGGCTTGGCCGAGCATGCGGCGCGTTACGCCCGCTTTGCCGACTTCCTCGGCGCGCGCGGCTTCCATGTCTACGCCCATGACCATCGCGGCCATGGCGCGACAAAGGCGCCCGATGCGCCGCTCGGCCGGTTCGCCGATACCGACGGCATCGCCAAGGTGATTGCCGATGTCGGCGCGGTGCATGATCTGATCGCCGTTGAACATCCGGGATTGCCGGTCATCGCTTTTGGACACTCGCTCGGCGCCTCGATCGCGCTGAATTTCGTGCTCCGCCATTCCGATCGCGTCCATGCCGCAGCGATCTGGAACGGCAATTTCTCGCAAGGCCTGCTCGGCCGGCTGGCCCTGGCCATCCTGGGCTGGGAAAGGATGCGGCTGGGCTCCGACGTGCCATCTCGGCTGCTGCCCAAGCTGACCTTCCAGGCCTGGGGCAAGGCCGTGCCCAATCACCGGACCTTGTTCGACTGGCTGTCGCGCGATCCGGTTGAGCTCGACAAATACATCGCCGACCCGCTCTGCGGCTGGGATGCCTCGGTCTCCATGTGGCGCGATGTGGTCAACCTGGCGCTCTACGCCGGCAGGGATTCGAGCTTCGCCGGCGTGCGCCGCGACCTCTTCGTCAATCTGATCGGCGGCGAGAAGGATCCGGCATCGGACTACGGCAAAGCGGTTCACCACCTTGCCCGGCGTATGGACAAAATGGGCTTTTCGAATCTGGTTTCAAAGGTTTACGCCGACACCCGCCACGAGAGCCTGAACGAGGTCAACCGCGACGTCATCATGAATGATTTCGCCGCCTGGGCGGATCATACGCTGAAACCCTAGGCATTGGCCCATTGCATGGGTCGTGACAGGGGCGACCTCTGTTGGTAGACGCTGCGCTTTCAACCCTTCACGGTGATCCATGGCTGAACCCCCGCTGAAAGGCATCCGCGTCATCGAGCTCGCTCGCATCCTGGCAGGCCCCTGGGCCGGGCAGCTGCTCGCCGATCTCGGCGCCGATGTCATCAAGGTCGAGAGCCCGGACGGCGGCGACGACACCCGCAAATGGGGCCCACCCTTCGTCATGAGCCATGACGGCGAGAACCTTTCGGCGGCTTATTATCATTCCTGCAATCGCGGCAAGCGCTCGATCGCCATCGATTTCTCCAAGCCCGAGGGCGCCGACACGCTCCGCCGCCTCGTCGCCACGGCCGACGTGCTGATCGAGAACTTCAAGCTCGGCGGTCTCAAGAAATACGGGCTCGACTATGAGAGCCTGAAGAGGATCAACCCGCGCCTCGTCTATTGCTCGATCACCGGCTTTGGCCAGGACGGGCCGTACGCGCCCCGCGCGGGTTACGATTTCATCATCCAGGCGATGGCCGGCATGATGTCGATCACCGGCGAGGCCGGCCGCGAGCCGCAAAAGGCGGGCGTCGCCATCTCCGACCTGTTCACTGGGCTTTATTCGGTGATCGCCATCCAGGCGGCGCTCCGCCACGCAGAAAGGACCGGTGAAGGCCAGCATATCGACATGGCGCTTTTCGACAGCCAGATCTCGGCGCTCGGCAACCAGAACCTCAACTATCTGGTCTCCGGCAAGTCGCCCATGCAGATGGGCAACGCGCATATGAACATCGCGCCTTACGAGGTGCTGCCGGTGAAAGACGGCCATATCATCCTGGCGGTCGGCAATGACGGACAATTCACCAAGTTCTGCGCAGCGGTCGGCCTCACCGATCTGCCAGCCAATCCGGATTTCGCCACCAATCCGGCCCGCGTCGCCAATCGCGCCAAGCTGCGCGAACAGATCATCGAGACGCTGAGCACGTGGGATCGCGATCCGCTGCTGGCGAAGCTCGAGGCGGCCGGCGTGCCGGCAAGCCCGATCAACACGATCGGCCAGATGTTCGCCGACCCGCAGACGATCGCGCGCGGCATGCGGCTCGACCTGGACGACGGTCATGGCAATTTGCTGCCTACGGTACGTGCGCCGATGGTGATGTCCGGCACGCCGCTCGTCTATGAGCGCCCCTCGCCGCGTCTCGGCGAGCACACTGAGGAAATCCTTGCCGAACTGGAGAGATCAGCAAAATGAAGACCGGCGGACAATTGATCGTCGAGGCGCTCGAAGCGAACGGCACCGACCGCATCTTCTGCGTTCCAGGCGAATCCTATCTGGCGGTGCTCGACGCGCTGCATGACTCGCCGATCCGCACTATCGTCTGCCGTCAGGAAGGCGGAGCGGCGATGATGGCCGACTGCCAGGGGCGCCTGACCGGCAAGCCCGGGATATGCTTTGTCACCCGCGGCCCCGGCGCCACCAACGCTTCGGCCGGCATTCATATCGCCATGCAGGATTCGGTGCCGCTGATCCTGTTCATCGGCCAGGTCGCCAGTCACGCTAAGGAGCGCGAGGCTTTTCAGGAGGTCGACTACAAGCGCTTCTTCGGCGACATCGCCAAATGGGTGGTCGAGATCGACGATGCCTCGCGCATCCCGGAATTCGTCACCCGCGCCTTCGCGGTGGCGACGTCGGGCCGACCTGGTCCGGTCGTCATCTCGCTGCCCGAGGACATGCTGACCAGCGAGGTCGAGGCCCCACCGGCGCTGGCTCATACGCCGGTCGAAACAAGCCCCGGTGAAGCCGAACTCGACCGGCTTGAGGCCCTGCTCAATGCCGCCAAACGGCCAATTGCCATCCTGGGCGGCACGCGCTGGGATTTTCAAGCGGTTCAGGACGTCACCCGGATCGCAGAGGCCTGGTCACTGCCGGTCGGCTGCTCCTTCCGCCGCCAGATGCTGTTCGACCACTTGCATCCGAACTATGCCGGCGATGTCGGCATCGGCATCAATCCGAAGCTGGCTGCAGCGATCAAGCAGGCAGACCTGGTGCTGCTCATCGGCGGCCGCATGGGCGAGATGCCGTCCTCGGACTATACGCTGTTGAAAAGCCCTTACCCCGACCAGATGCTGGTGCATGTCCACGCCGACGCCGGCGAGCTTGGCCGCGTCTATCGGCCGACCCTGGCGATCAACGCCTCCCCCACCGCCTTCGTGCGGGCATTCGCCAGACGCAAAGGTTCGGCCGCGCCCGGTTGGGCGGCGGAGACGGCAAAGCTGCATGCCGCCTATCTCGAATGGTCGACGCCGCCTCAGACCGGCCCCGGCGCCGTGCAGATGGGGCCGATCATGACCTATCTGGAAAAGGCGCTGCCGGAAGACGCCATCCTCACCAACGGCGCCGGCAACTACGCCACCTGGGTGCATCGCTTCCACCGCTTCCGCCGCTTCGCCACGCAGGCGGCGCCGACTTCCGGCTCGATGGGCTACGGCACGCCGGCCGCGGTCGCGGCCAAGGCCCTATACCCGGACCGCGAGGTCATCGCGTTTGCCGGCGACGGCTGTTTTCTGATGAACGGGCAGGAGTTCGCGACCGCCGTGCAATACGACCTGCCGATCATCGTGGTGGTCGTCAACAACGGCATTTACGGCACGATCCGCATGCATCAGGAGCGGGAATATCCGAGCCGCGTCGTGGCGACCGACCTCAAGAACCCGGATTTCGCCGCTCTCGCCCGCGCCTATGGCGGCCATGGCGAGACCGTCGAAAAGACCGAAGACTTCGCTCCGGCCTTCGAACGCGCACGCGCCAGCGGCAAGCCGGCGATCGTCGAGATCAGGCTCGATCCTGAAGCCATCACGCCGACCCGCACGCTGACACAGATACGCGACAAGTCCTGATCAGGCAGAACGAGGCGGTCGCCCCCCTCGTTGCTGCCTGAGGAAACTCCGCTACATCGATCCGCCGGCTTTCTCGATCTGGCCGCGGATCTCGCCGTCCGGATTCGCCTTGGTGTGGACATTGACGTAGTACTTGCCGGCCTCGAGGTCGGCCGCCTGCGCGTCGGTCAGCGTCGCCGATCCCTTGATCGGGCTCTTGAGCTTCTTGAATGGGATCACCGGAGGTGCGTTTTCACCCGACGCGGCCGGGCCGTGAATGTGAGCAGCCGTCGCAGGTCCGCTGAGGCCGGAATATTTGACGTTCCAGCTGAGCTTCTTCTTGGCGGTGTCGAAGGTGAATGTGGCGGTTCCCTTGCCTTTGGTGGTGACGGGCGGGCTCTGCTGGCTACCGTCGAGCGTCGCATTGTACTTCACAGTTTCGGCCAAGGCCGGAGATGCGAGCAGCAAAGCAGTCGAGACAGCAAAGGCCGAAAGCATCGGCCATGATTGGATGCGCATTGGAGAACCTCCTTGGCTGGCGCGCATCCGCCCCGCCGCGGCTCCCCCGGCGCGCGGATGCCCCACTGCAACGGTTGGCAGGCCGCTTGTATCCCTGCACACGGATATTTTACCACAGCCAAGCAAAAGGGGCGGTCACCCGCCCCCGTTAAGTCTCGACTGGCTAGGTCAACCTTACTTGATCGCCTTGTCGGTTATCGCGGTCGTATAGGCGCCCGACGGCTCCTTCGCGATGATCTTCTGGTCGAGCAGCGCCTTGGCGGTGCGCTCATAGGTGGCCGGATCGAGCTTGCCGTCGGCATTGTCGATCAGCTTGGCGACTTCGCCCATCATGCGCTTCTGATGGTTCTCGTCCTGGCCGCCATTATCCATGACGATCTCGGCCGCCTCATCCGAATTGTCGACGGCGTATTTCCAGCCCTTCATCGAGGCGCGCACGAAGCGCACCATCTTGTCCTCGAAGGCCGGATCCTTGAGCTTGTTCTCCAGCGCGTAGAGGCCGTCCTCGAGCAGGTCGTTGCCCATGGCCGAATAGTTGAAGACGGTGAGCTGCTCCGGCTTGTAGCCGGCGTCGATCAGCTGCCAGTACTCGTTATAGGTCATGACCGAGATGCAGTCCGCCTGCTTCTGGATCAGCGGCTGCACGTCAAAGCTTTGCTTCAGCACGGTGACGCCGTCCTTGCCGCCGTCGGTCTTGAGGCCGAGCTTGTTCATCCAGGCATAGAACGGGTACTCGTTGCCGAAGAACCAGACGCCGAGGGTGTGGCCCTTGAAGTCGGCTTCGGTCTTGATCGGGCCGTCCTTCGGGCAGACCAGCTCCATGCCGGCTTTCTTGAACGGCTGGGCAATGTTGACCAGCGGCACGCCTTTTTCACGGGCGGCCAGCGCGCCGCCCATCCAGTCGACGATCACATCGGCGCCGCCGCCGGCGATCACCTGCTCGGGCGCGATATCCGGCCCACCCGGCTTGATGTCGACGTCGAGCCCTTCGGCCTCGTAGAAGCCCTTGGCCTTGGCGACGTAGTAGCCGGCGAACTGGGCCTGCGTGACCCATTTCAGCTGCAGCGTCACCTTGTCGGCCGCCATCGCTTGGAAAGCGGCCAGCGACATCGCCCCGGCCAGAGCAGAAATTACCAGTCTTTTCATGTTTTTACCCTCTGAAGTTAGCACCCAAACCCACCGCCCCTATCCACCACGGACAGAGGGATGCCAAAACGTGACGGCTCTCTCGACAAGAGCGACCACGCCATAAAAGACCGAACCCGCAAGTGCTGCAACTGCGATTTCGGCCCAGACCATGTCGATGTTCATCCGCCCGACTTCCGTCGAAATGCGGAATCCCATGCCGACCACGGGCGTGCCGAAGAACTCCGCGACGATGGCGCCGATCAGCGCCAGCGTCGAGTTGATCTTCAGCGCATTGAAGATGAACGGCATTGCCGCCGGCAGCCGCAGCTTCAGCAAGGTCGGCCAGTAGCCCGACGCATAAGTGCGCATCAAATCCCGCTCCATGTGGCCGGAGGCGGCAAGCCCCGCGACGGTGTTCACCAGCATCGGGAAGAAGGTCATGATGATGACGACCGCCGCCTTGGACGGCCAGTCGAAGCCGAACCACATCACCATGATCGGCGCGACGCCGATGATCGGCAGCGCCGATACCATGTTGCCGATCGGCAGCAGCCCGCGTCTGAGGAACGGCACACGGTCGGCAAGGATGGCGACGACGAAGCCGGCGAGATTGCCGACGATGTAGCCGATCAGCACCGCCTTGAAGATCGTCTGCCGCACGTCCGATCCCAGGATCGGCAGCGAGTTGGCGATGCGCGTGCCGATGGCGCTCGGCGGCGGCAAAAGGATGAAGGGAATGCCGGCGCCGCGCGTCACCGCTTCCCAGATGATCAGGATCCAGGCGCCGAAGATCGCCGGAATGATCAGCCGTAGCGCCGTTTTGGCCCCGCTGGCTGCAGGCCGTAACGAGGACAACAGGGCGACGCAGCGCCAGGCAAGCAACCAGGCGGCCGCGAGAACCAGAAAGTACGGCGCCAGTGCCGTGCCCTCGAAGCCTCCGATGCCCTTGACCAGAAGCCACGCTGCGACATGAGCGCCGATGAACAGGACAATCGCTTCGACAAGTGGCGCGAGTCTCACCGTCGAAACCAGCGCCGCGATCAGCAGCAATCCGAGGATGAGACCTTTGGTGCCCATATACGGGTAGGCAACCGTCGCGGCAGGCTCGGCGAGCGCCGCCGCTTCCGGTGTCGACATCGCGCCGAGCGCGAAGGCGGCGACGCAAAGAAGGATCGCCAGCACCGCTTGCCAGGATGGTTTCAGCCAGGTCATGCCGGCCTCCCGCCCATGGCGCGGTCGACCAGGCGGCCGGCGATGCCGACCACCATGACCAGAAGCGCGGCAACCACCGAGCCCGCAACCAGCGCCGACCAGATGTCGATCGTCTGGCTGTAATAGGCGCCCGAGAGCAGCTTGGCGCCGATTCCGGCGACAGCACCCGTCGGCAATTCGCCGACGATGGCGCCGACCAGGCTCGCCGCCACCGCCACCTTCATCGACGTGAACAGGAACGGCACCGATGCGGGGACGCGCAGCTTCCAGAAGGTCTGCGAGGCGCTGGCATTATAGGTGTGCATCAGGTCGAGATGCATGAGCTCGGGCGAGCGCAATCCCTTCACCATGCCGACCGCAACCGGGAAGAACGACAGATAGGTCGAGATCAGCGCCTTCGGGATCAGCCCGGTGATGCCGATGGCCGCCAGCACCACGATGATCATCGGCGCCACCGCCAGGATGGGAATGGTCTGCGAGGCGATGATCCATGGCATCAGGCTGCGGTCGAGCGTCGTCACATGCACGATGCCGACGGCGATCACGATGCCGAGCGCCGTGCCGAAAGCAAAGCCGAGCAGCGTCGAGGACAGCGTCACCCAGGCATTGTAGACCAAGCTGCGGTTCGAGGTGATGCCGCGCAGGAAGGTGTTCTCGAAGAAGTTCACCGCCACCTGGTGCGGCGCCGGCAGCGTCGGCTTCGGCTGCGACAACGTCTTGCCGATGAATTCGACCGTGCCGGGGGTTTCGTTGGCTCTGCCGTCGAGATCGCGCTGGAACGGCGCATTGAGGATGACGGCGAAGACATACCAGATCACCACCACGCCGGCGAGGATTGAGGTGACCGGGATGATCTTGGAACGGAAGGAGTCCATTTAGCAGGCCTTCCCCCGGCGCAACGGCAATACGCCCAGCTGCGCGTTCTTCGTCATCCTAGGGCGGAGCAAGGAGCGAAGCGACGCGGCGCAGACCCTAGGATCCATGCCGTTATCTCGACGCTCCGCTGTGGTGCAGATTACGGCTCCCTGCGTCGCGCTCAGCTCGTCGGGTATTCTGAGCCGCTTACGGCCTTCGGCCGAGGTCACGGCATGGATCCTAGGGTCTGCGCCGCGTCGCTTCGCGTCGCTCCGCCCTAGGATGACGAAATCACGGCGGGCGGCTCCCGCCACGCGCGCGGCTTCGCGCTTGCTCCGCCCCAGGATGTCGAAGCAGCGGGTGTCCGGCCGCTGGCAAGCACGCTCAATCATCATAGCTGTGCCCCGCCCTCAACCCGTCGCGCACGCGCGCGGCGATCGCCAGGAATTCCGGCGTCTCGCGGATGTCGAGCGGCCGCTTCCTGGGCAAGGTAGATTCGATCACGTCGGTGACGCGGCCCGGCCGCGGCGACATCACCACGATGCGGGTCGACAGATAGACCGCCTCGGGGATCGAATGGGTGACGAAGCAGATCGTCTTGTTGGTCGAATCCCAGAGTTCAAGAAGCTGTTCGTTCAGATGGTCGCGCACGATCTCGTCGAGCGCGCCGAACGGCTCGTCCATCAAAAGCAAATCGGCGTCGAAGGCGAGCGCGCGCGCGATCGAGGCGCGCTGCTGCATGCCGCCGGACAGCTGCCAGGGATACTTCTTCTCGAAGCCGGAGAGGTTGACGAGTTCGAGGGTGCGCTTGATGCGTTCCGCCTGCTCGGCCTGGCTGAGGCCAATGATTTCCAGCGGCAGCGCCACATTGCGCTCGATCGTGCGCCAAGGAAACAGCGCCGCCGCCTGGAAGACATAGCCGTAAGCCCGCTTCTCGCGCGCCTGCTCCGGCGAAATCCCATTGACGGAGATCGTTCCCGAGGTCGGCTTCTCCAGATCGGCGATAACGCGCAGCAAGGTTGTCTTGCCGCAGCCGGAGGGGCCGATGAAGGAGACGAACTCACCCTTGCCGATGGTGAGATCGACATTGGACAGCGCCTGCACCGGACCGTCATTGGTCTGGAAGGTGAGGCCGAGCTTGCTTGCCGAAACGACGGCTGGCGACTGTCCGCTCATCGGCAGAAACCTGTCTTTCGCAGCCGCTGCCGCGCCGGCCGGAATCCGGTTGATTTTACGATTGCCTTGCTTTCCACTCGTCCAGTCCCACTTGATCGACGCCCGGAGCCTTGCCGATGTCGCCTAAACCCACATGCCATCTTATTCGCCCTGAAAGCACTTATGAAGGCAAGCAAGGCTTGAGCTATTTCGCCGGTATTGCCGCCGAAACCGTCGGCTCCTCCGGCATTTGTATGCATCTTCTCACCATGCCGCCCGGCGCCCGCGCCAAGGCGCATATGCATGAGAACCACGAGACCGCGATCTATGTGCTCTCCGGCGAGGTCCATACCTGGTATGGCGACCGGCTCGAGCATCACAAAGTCGTCCAGGCCGGCGACCTGTTCTACATTCCGGCGGGAGTTCCGCATCTGCCCGCCAATCTGAGCGGTGCGCCCTCTTCGGCGGTCATCGCCCGCACCGATCCCAACGAGCAGGAAAGCGTGGTCCTGATGCCGGAACTGGATGCGTTGGTTGCCTGAAGTCGACGGGACCGCCGTCATTTGCACCGGGAGACTTCTCCCATCGCGTTGCCGTCCTTGTCGGCGATCACCAGTCTCTTGGCGTTCTTGGCGCTGCGCTTGATGATGAACTGGGCCGGCGTCTGCCCCTCCTCGCCTTCCGCCTCGCACTGCGCCGTCACCACAAGGGAGCCATTCGCCCGGGGTCTCTTGTCGGTAAAGGTGCAGGCGCTGGCGACCGTGACGAACGCCTCGCTGGTCAACAGCAGCATGTCCTCGGCATAGACCTCCTGGCCGTTCTTGTTGATGCAGCCGGATTTATTGCCCCAGGGCTTGGAGAGATCGATGCCGGCGGCGAAAGCTTGGCCGGCGGCCAGCAGCACGGCTGCCACGACGAGAAGGTGAGTTGCGCGCACGCTCAAACTCCGGTCGCCGGAATGCCCGTGCGCTCCACCTTGCGCGGTGCGCTGATCTCCTTCCAGGTCGAAAGCGCGCGGTTGACAGCGGCGTTCGGTTCGCGCGCCACGAACTCCCCGTGCCCGACCTTGGCCTTGACGTCCGCTTCTTCGATCGACAGTTCGCCGCGCGAAAAGACGAATCGCGGCAGCCCCGTCACCTCGAAACCCTCAAAGACGTTGTAGTCGATCACCGACTGCTGGTTCTTGGCCGTGATCGTCTTCTTGCGCTTCGGGTCCCAGACGACGATGTCGGCATCGGCGCCTTCGACGATCGCGCCCTTCTTCGGATACATGTTGAGGATCTTGGCGATGTTGGTCGAGGTCACCGCGACGAACTCGTTCATCGTCAGCCGACCGGTGTTGACGCCGGTAGTCCAAAGCACGGGCAAACGATCCTCGAGGCCGCCGGTGCCGTTCGGGATCTTGGTGAAGTCGCCGACGCCGTTGCGCTTCTGCTTGGTGGTGAAGGAGCAGTGGTCGGTCGCCACCACCTGCAGCGATCCGGCCTGCAGGCCCGCCCATAGCGAATCCTGGTGCCACTTGCTGCGGAAAGGCGGGCTCATCACGCGCCGCGCCGCATGGTCCCAGTCCTTGTTGAAATATTCGCTCTCGTCGAGCGTCAGGTGCTGAATCAGCGGCTCGCCATAGACGCGCATGCCCTTCTGGCGTGCCCGGCGGATGGCTTCATGGCTCTGCTCGCAGGAGACGTGCACGACATAGAGCGGCACGCCCGCCATGTCGGCGATCATGATGGCGCGGTTTGTCGCCTCGCCTTCCACTTCGGGCGGACGCGAATAGGCATGCCCCTCGGGGCCGTTATTGCCGGCGGCAAGCAGCTTCTGCGAGAGTGCCGCGACCACGTCGCCATTCTCGGCATGGACCAGCGGCAGCGCGCCGAGATCGGCGCAGCGCTGGAACGAGGAATACATCTCGTCGTCGTCAACCATCAGCGCGCCCTTATAGGCCATGAAATGCTTGAACGAGGTGATGCCCCTGTCGACGACGGTCGCCATCTCGTCGAAGACCTGCTTGCCCCACCAAGTGATCGCCATGTGGAAGGAATAGTCGCAGGCAGCCTTCGAGGTCTTGTTGTCCCACATCTGCAGCGCCTCCAGCAGCGACTGCTGCGGCGCCGGCAGGCAGAAATCGACGACCATGGTCGTGCCGCCGGAAAGCGCCGCGCGCGTGCCGGATTCGAAATCGTCGGCCGAATAGGTGCCCATGAAGGGCATTTCGAGATGGGTGTGCGGATCGATGCCGCCCGGCATGACATAGCAGCCCGTGGCGTCGAACTCGTGATCGCCATGCAGGTTCGAGCCGATGGCGATGATCTTGCCGTGCTGCATCAGCACGTCGGCTTTCCACGTGCGGTCGGCGGTGACGATGGTGCCGTTCTTGATGACTTTGGTCATATCCGTTCCCCTGATCTTTTCGCGCTTCTTTGCGAGCGGCTTTTTCGAGGTGATTTCTATTCGGTCATTCGACGATTCCTGCCGTCTCGACCACCGCGTGGAACAGCACATCGGCGCCTGCCGCCGCCCATTCCTTGGAGATGTCCTCGGCCTCGTTGTGGCTGAGCCCGCCGACACAGGGACACATGACCATGGTCGCCGGCGCGACCTTGGCCGCCCAGCAGGCGTCGTGGCCGGCGCCGGAGATGATGTTCATATGGCTGTAGCCCAGCTTCTCGGCGGCGGTGCGGACACGGCCGACCAACGTCGGATCGAAGGTCACCGGATCGAAATGGCCGACCGCCTCGACGGCGCATTTCACGCCGAGCGGCTCGCAGATCTTCGGCGCCTCCTTCTCGATGCGGGCGCGCATGCCGTCGAGCTTCGCCTTATCGGGCGAGCGGATATCGACAGTGAAGATCACCGTGCCCGGCAAAACGTTGCGGGAGTTGGGCGAGAACTTCACCTGGCCTACACCGCCGACGGCGCCAGGCTGGTTCTCCATCGCGACCGTCTGCACCATCTCCAGGATGCGGGCCATGGCCAACCCCGCATTGACGCGCATGTTCATCGGGGTCGAGCCGGTATGCGCCTCCCGGCCGGTCAGCGTGAATTCCAGCCACCACAGGCCCTGGCAGTGGGTCACCACGCCGATCTGCTTGTTCTCGGCCTCGAGGATGGGCCCCTGCTCGATATGGTACTCGAAATAGGCGTGCATCTTACGCGCGCCGACCGTCTCGTCGCCGACCCAACCGATCCGCTTCAGCTCGTCGCCGAAGCTCAGGCCGTCGAGATCCTTGCGGGCATAGGCATAGTCCTGAGTGTGGACGCCTGCGAACACGCCGGAGGCGAGCATGGCCGGCGCGAAACGGGCTCCCTCCTCGTTCGTCCAGTTGGTGACGACGATCGGATGTTTGGTCTTGATGCCGAGATCGTTGAGCGAGCGCACGACCTCGAGGCCAGAGAGCACGCCGAGCACGCCGTCATATTTGCCGCCGGTGGGCTGGGTATCGAGATGGGAGCCGACATAGATCGGCAGCGCGTCCGGATCGGTGCCGGGCCGCGTCATGAACATGGTGCCCATCTGGTCCACGCCCATCGTGAGCCCGGCCTCGTCGCACCAGGACTTGAACAGTTCGCGGCCTTGCTTGTCGGAATCGGTCAGCGTCTGGCGATTGTTGCCCCCGGCGATGCCGGGGCCGATCTTCGCCATCTCCATGATGGAATCCCACAAACGGTCTGAATTGATTCGCAGATTCTCGCCGGGGGCGGCCATTCAAAGTCCTCTCATTTCAGGTCTCCGGTCGGGCGGCGGTTCCCGTCGCCGCCCGAGCGGTTTGAGCACTTAGTCTATAGAGCGCAGCACATCGCGAACATGGTCGATCAGTTCGTTGATCTGGCCCTTGGTGATAATCAGCGGCGGCGACAGCGCGATGATGTCGCCGGTTGTGCGGATCAGCGCGCCGCGTTCGAACGCTTTGACGAAGGCCGAGAAGGCCCGCTTGGTCGGGCTACCGGCGATCGGCGCCAGCTCGATCGCGCCGATCAGGCCGATATTGCGGATGTCGATGACATGCGGCTCGCCCTTTAGCGAATGCAGCGCGTCTTCCCAGTAAGGCGCCAGTTCCTCGCCGCAGGTTAGCAGGCCTTCTTCCTTATAAGTGTCCAAAGTGCCGAGAGCCGCGGCGCAGGCGATCGGATTGCCCGAATAGGTGTAGCCGTGGAAGAACTCGATCATGTGCTCCGGGCCGTTCATGAAGGCGTCGTGGATTTCCTTCTTCACGAAAACCGCGCCCATCGGGATGACGCCGTTGGAGACGCCCTTGGCCGTCGTCATGATATCCGGCGTGACGCCGAAATAATCCGCCGCGAACGGCGCGCCAAGACGGCCGAAGCCGGTGATCACTTCATCGAAGATCAACAATATGCCGTGCTTGGTGCAGATTTCTCGAAGCTTCTGCAGGTAGCCTTTCGGCGGCAGGATGACGCCGGTCGAGCCTGCGACCGGCTCGACGATCACCGCCGCGATGGTCGAGGCGTCATGCAGGGTGACGAGACGCTCGAGCTCGTTCGCCAATTCGGCGCCGTGCTCAGGCACGCCCTTCGAGAAGGCGTTCTTCTCCGGCAAGTGGGTGTGCGGCAGATGGTCGACGCCGCCGAGCAGCGTGCCGAACATCTTGCGGTTGGCGACGATGCCCCCGACCGAAATGCCGCCGAAATTGACGCCGTGATAGCCGCGCTCGCGGCCGATCAGCCGGGTGCGCGAGCCCTCGCCGCGGACACGGTGATAGGCGATCGCCATCTTCAACGCGGTCTCGACCGACTCCGAACCGGAATTGGTGAAGAACACATGGTCCATGCCCTTCGGCGCGATATCGACCAGGCGGTTCGCCAGTTCGAAGACGATCGGGTGGCCCATCTGGAAGGCCGGCGCATAGTCGAGTTCGGCGGCCTGCTGCTGAATGGCCTCGGTGATCTTCGGCCGGCAATGGCCGGCGTTGACGCACCAGAGGCCTGCAGTGCCGTCGAGCACCTTGCGGCCATCGCTCGTCGTGTAGTGCATGTCCTTGGCGGACACGAACATGCGCGGCGCCTGCTTGAACTGCCGGTTTGCCGTGAACGGCATCCAGAATGCGCTGAGATCGTTCGGCGTGACTTTCAGCCGGTTGGACATGACCAAGATTTCCCCTTGTAACCTGTTTCGGTGCGCTAACGCTTGGTCTTCCCAAGGCTTGGTCTTCGTTGCGTTTTCGTGCTACGCAAAATTTTGACCGGTTGGACAAACGTTAGCACCGCCCTGTCGGCGGTCAAGGGACTACTAACGGAAATGCGGCATCGAAAGCGCGCTCCACGGCTCGGAGAAAAACTGGTCCAGAGAATTGGTCCAGAGTGCCCACACGGCAGCAGCCGGCAAGGATGACGGACACGATGGAAGGCTCAGCTCCACGCCGCACCCGCATCCAGCAGGAAAAGCGCGAGCTCATCCTGGAAGCCGCGCTGGAAGTCTTCTCCGCCAACGGTTTTCGCGGCTCGACCATCGACCAGATTGCCGAAGCCGCCGGCATGTCGAAGCCGAACCTCCTCTATTACTTCCGCCGCAAGGAGGACATTCACGAGACGTTGATGCAGCGGCTCCTGGACACCTGGCTGGCGCCGCTCCGCGAGCTTGACGATATCGGCGATCCGATGACCGAGCTCAGAAGCTACATCCGCCGCAAGCTCGAAATGGCGCGCGATTTTCCGCGCGAAAGCCGGCTCTTCGCCAACGAGATCCTGCAGGGCGCGCCGCGCATCATGCCGATGCTCGAGGGCGAGCTGAAAACGCTGGTCGAGGAGAAGGCCGCCGTCATCAAGGGCTGGATGCGCGCCGGCAAGATAGCCCGCACCGACCCCTGGCATCTGATCTTCTCGATCTGGGCGACGACGCAGCACTACGCCGATTTCGATGTCCAGGTGCGCGCCGTGCTCGGCCCCGACCGCGGCGGCGACGGCCGCTTCGAGGATGCTGCCCGGTTCCTGGAGCAACTGTTCCTCGATGGGCTGAAGCCGAAAGTCTAGGTCGGGCGAAGATCAGGCGCTGCGCCGCTCGGCGGGCTTCTCTTCTAGCAGCTTCTTGAGCTTGGCGATCGTATTCTGCTCGGGCAACGGCGTGTAGACGATCAGCCGCATGTCCGAGCCATCGTCGATCGACAGGCTCATATGCTCGAAAGCCATCGGGCCGGCTGTGGGATGGCGGACGTGTTTCACGCCCGTCAGCCTTCTCGCCACGTCCCGCCGCGGCCACCAATCACGGAACTCCGGGCTTGAGCGCATCATCAGCGCGATCAGCCGCTCGAAATCCGGATCGCCGACATATTTGGCGCTCTCCGCGCGAAACGAAGCGAGCACCACGCGGGCAAGCTCTTCCCAATCGACCAGCAGCCGGCGGTGATGCGGGCTTGTGAACACCAGATGGACGATGTTGCGGGCATCGCCCTCCAGCAGGCCATAGTCGCCGAACAAGGCGACCGCCGCCGGATTCCAGGCGAGCACATCCCAACGCCGGCCAACCACATAAGCCGGCTGCAGGACGAGGCTCCCCAGCATGTGCAGCAGTGTGGCGTCGACCTTTTCAGACGTCGCCGTGCGCCGCTCCGGCTGCTGGCGGCCGGCAAGGATGAACAGATGCCGCTTCTCGACGGCGTCCAGGCGCAGCGCATCGCAGAGCGCGGTCAGCACCTCGACCGAGGGCCGCACGTCCCGCCCCTGCTCCAGCCAGGTGTACCAGGTGGTGCCGACGCCGGCGATCATCGCCACTTCCTCGCGCCTCAGCCCGGGCGTACGCCGCCTGGCGCCGCTCGCAATCCCAATGTCGGCAGGCGAGAGCCGCTCCCGGCGCGAGCGCAGGAAAGCGCCGAGCTCGCGGCGGCGGCTGTCGTCAGGGGAATGGGGCACGGCATCCATGCAGCTATTATAGCAGTATCGATACCAGGATAAAAATTGAACTGTTTGGCCTGCGCGCCGCGCCCCATCTTGCGTTCAGAGCAGCATAAGGAGGCTCTGAACATGGAACTTAAGAACAAGACCGTTCTCGTCACCGGCTCGACCGACGGGGTTGGCCGCGTGGTCGCTGAAAGGCTCGGCGCTGCCGGCGCCCGCGTGCTGGTGCATGGCCGCGACCAAACTCGCGCCAAGGCGACAGTCGCTGCCATCGAAGCCGAGGGCGGCAACGCCGAATTTCTGCTTGCGGATCTTTCGTCGCTCGCCGAAGTGCGCCGCCTTGCCGGCGCCGTGCGGGCAGGAACCGACCGGCTCGACATATTGATCAGCAATGCCGGCGTCGGCACGGGCGGCGAAGGCGCAAAAAGGCAAGTGAGCGCCGACGGCTACGAAATGCGCTTCGCCGTCAACTATCTCGCAGGCTTCCTGCTGTCGTCGGAGCTTTTGCCCTTGCTGAAGGCAAGTGCGCCGGCGCGCATCGTCAATGTCGCCTCCGCCGGCCAGCAGGCGATCGATTTCGACGATATCAATCTGGCCCGCGGCTACAGCGGCGTGCGCGCCTATTGCCAGAGCAAGCTGGCGCAGATCTTGTTCACCATCGATCTGGCCGAGCAGCTCGAAGGCAGCGGCGTCACCGTCAATGCACTCCATCCGGCAAGCTACATGGATACCACCATGGTCCGGCAGGCCGGCATCACACCATGGAGCTCGGTCGAGACCGGCGCCGACGCGATCCTCAACTTGGCAATATCTCCGGCGCTCGAAGGGCGCAGCGGCCTCTATTTCGATGGCCAGCGGGAAGCGCGCGCCGATGCCCAGGCCTATGACGAAAGAGCCCGCAGCCGGTTGCGGGCGCTCAGCCTCGAACTGACCGGACAATCTTCCGCGACATCCAGGGAACAGCATTCATGAGCATCGAACATTGCGTCATCATCGGCGGCTCGTCTGGCATTGGCCTTGCCACAGCCAAACGGCTGCTCAGCCCCACGATGAAGGTGACGATCACCGGCCGCAGCGAGGACAAGCTGAACAACGCCTGGAAGAGCCTCGGCGGCACCGTCGGCAAGGCCGCTTTCGACGCGACCAAGCCGGACGCGGTCCGGCACTTCTTCGATGGTCTCGGCCCATTCGACCATCTCGTTCTCGCCGCAAGCGGCGGCAGGGGCCTTGGGCCGTTCGCGACCCTCGACCTTGCCGACATCGGCAGCGGCGTCGACGAGAAGATCAAGCCGCAGCTAGGCTGCTTGCAAGCGGCCCTGCCGACCTTGAACAAAGCCGGATCGGTCACTTTCATTTCGGCCGTCTCGGCGCAGATCGCAGCACCCGGCATTGCCGGCATCGGCGCCATCAACGGCATGCTTTTGACCGTAGTCCCGATCCTGGCCGTCGAACTGAAGCCGCTGCGCGTCAACGTCGTGGCCCCCGGCGTCATCGATACGCCCTGGTGGGATTTTCTATCGGGCGAAGAGCGGCAGGCGGTCTTTGCCGAGTACGCCGGAAAGACGCCGGTCGGCCGCATCGGCCGCGCCGAGGACGTCGCCGACGCGATCGCCTTCCTGGTGTCCAACGGTTTCATGACCGGCCAGGTGCTGACCTGCGACGGCGGCCTGCGCTTCGCCGCCTGAATGGATCAATTGGAAAAGAGGCCGGGCAAGAAGGCCAGCACCATCAGCCCGGCGACGACCGCATACCAGACAGCCAGGTGGACGGCCTTCATCAGCGGGCGGCCGACTTCCCGCGCCCGCTTCGGGTGGAGAGGGTCATAAATCACTTCGACCACTGCGCCGACGTTCCCGGTCGTTCCGTTGACCGGCAGATGCGATCCGAAACGCCAGGTCTTGCCCAGTCGGTCGGCGAATTCGATGATCGGCGTGTCCGGCCCGTCGCTCGACTTGTCGATGCCGATCACCTTGCCGGTGGCAAAGGCGCCGCGTCGCCTGAGCATGATGTCGCCATAGGTCTGTATGGCGACGACCGCCAGGAAGAAGACGCCGCACAGAAAGCACCATATCTGAATGTCGCTCGGATGCTGGCCGAAGGCTCCCGCGACTGCACGGAACGGCAACAGCGTCTGGTGGAAGGCATCCGAAACGCGTGCCCAGAATGCAGTCCAGCTCTGCTCCATGAACGCTCCGACGGCGAACCTGTTTTTTGCCAATACAGGACAATCGCGACAAACCGATTAACGCGGCGCCACTCAATTGTGCGGAATCCGAGTGCGGTTGTCAGGCATAGTGCGTGGTCAGTGCCAGAATGCCGCTGGGTAAGGCGACATTGCCGACGAAGCCGTTGATGCGTGAGGTGCGATCCGGACCCTGATGATTCCAGAAATTGTGAAACATCGGCGTCGCGACGATCAGGAACAGGGTCAGGCTTGCCGCCGCCAGCGCGGTCCATAAGCCGCCGATCACCAGCCGTCCGGCGCGACCTGCAGGACATGCCCAGCCACAATGCCGGCCCTGCCTAAGGCACGCCGCGTACCGCCATCATCGGGATGAGCAGATCTTGTGCTGGACGTTGCGCAGGCCGGGCAATGACGAAGGCGCCGCCGAGCAGCAGGCGCGCGGCAAACAGAATCTCGTTCTGAAAATTCTCAAACATGTCATTGATTTCGCAAATGAAAGCCGCGCGGAACGTTTTGCGATCCGCGCGGCTTTGGATGGTCAGGCAGCCTTGGCGGCCGGCATCGGATGGATGGCGTGGAACGACACGCAGAGCCGGTTCCAGGTGTTGATCATGCCGATCACCACTGTCAGCTTGACCAGCTCTTCCTCGGAGAACTGCTCCAGCGTCCTGGCGTAGAAATCGTCCGGAACGCCATTGTCGGAGATGTTCGTCACCTTCTCGGTCCAAGCGAGCGCGGCGCGCTCGCGCTCGGAAAACAGCGGCGACTCCTTCCAGGCGGCGACCAGATAAAGCCGCTGCTCCGTTTCGCCATCGCGTCTTGCCTCGCGGCTGTGCATCTCGACACAATAGGAACAGCCATTGATCTGGGAAGCCCTGAGCTTGACCAGGTGCATCAGGCTTTCTTCCAGCCCGCACTCCTCGACGGCCTTGTTGAGCGCCATCACCGCCTTCATGATTTCAGGCGCCTTGGCGAAGAACTGCAGCCTCTGTTTCATTCTCTTACCTTTCACGCTTTGCTTGGTTGTTGAACTTTTGCAGCCGCTGATGGCGTTCGACGAAGGCGCAGCTTGCGGCGACGGTGCGGGGATCGGCGTCGTTCATGAAATCGGCGACGATGTCGGAGAGCTTTGCCTCGCCAAGGGCGGCACGATAAGCGCGCTCGGCCTTCAGCATCGCGGCATTGATGCCGCACGGTTTGACATAGGCCGACGCGTCTAGCTTGACCGGCCCGCGCTGGCGGATCTCTCCGCAGCGGAAGGCCGGCTCCCTGCCCTCGACCGCAAGCACGATGTCGAGCAGCGTGATCCGCTCGGCCGGCCGCGCCAGCCTGTAGCCGCCTGCCGGCCCCGGCACGGATTCCAGGATGCGCGCCGTTGTCAGCTGATTGAGATGCTTCAAGAGATAGCTCGGCGACAGGCCGAACGCCTCGGCCATGGCCGCGCCCGACATGGTGCTGTTGCCGTCGACGCCGGCAAGCATGGCGGCGCAGTGGATCGCCGCTTCGACGCCCTCTCCCAGCTTCACGATCTTTGGCTCCAATTCATGGATAGTACCTATCATGGATAATTATTATCTGCAATATAGGTAACGAAAAACGGCACCCGAAGGCGCCGCATTTCTTTCAAAAGTGTTCCCTACTCCGCGGCCACCTTGGCCATCGGATTGTTCGGATGCGTCGTCCAGTTGGCGTAGACCGGCGACACCGGTATGCCCGTGCGCTGATCCAGCACGCCGGCGGCCAGCGGTTCCATGGTGATGCAGCCCTCGACCGGGCAGACATTGACGCAAAGATTGCACCCGACGCATTCGGCCTCGATCACCTCGAAATGCCTGACGCCGTCGACCATGCTGGTGATCGCCTGGTGCGAGGTGTCCTCGCAGGCGATGTGGCAGCGCCCGCATTTGATGCACGCGTCCTGGTCGATATGCGCCTTGGCGACATAGTTGAGGTTGAGATACTGCCAGTCCGTGACATTGGGTGTGGCGCGGCCGATGATGTCGGAGAGCGAGGCGTGGCCCTTCTCGTCCATCCAGTTCTCCAGCCCCGCGATCATCTCCTGCACGATCTTGAAACCATAGGTCATTGCCGCCGTGCAGACCTGCACGTTGCCGGCGCCGAGTGCCATGAATTCGGCAGCATCCCGCCAGGTTGTGATGCCGCCGATGCCCGAGATTGGCAGGCCGTGCGTTTCCGGATCGCGCGCGATCTCGGCCACCATGTTCATCGCGATCGGCTTCACCGCCGGGCCGCAATAGCCGCCATGCGAGCCCTTGCCGTCGATGGTCGGCTGCGGCGCAAAACTGTCGAGGTCGACCCCGGTGATCGAGTTGATGGTGTTGATCAGCGACACCGCGTCGGTGCCGCCGGCTTTGGCGGCCCGCGCCGGCTTGCGGATGTCGGTGATGTTCGGCGTCAGCTTGGTGATGACCGGCATGCGCGTGTACTGCTTGCACCAGCGCACCACCATCTCGATATATTCCGGCACCTGGCCCACCGCCGAGCCCATGCCGCGTTCGCTCATGCCGTGCGGGCAGCCGAAATTGAGCTCGATGCCGTCGGCGCCGGTCTCCTCGACCAGCGGCAGGATCGCCTTCCAGCTTTCCTCCTCGCAAGGCACCATGATCGAGGCGACCAGCGCCCGATCCGGCCAGTTCATCTTCACCTGCTTCATCTCGCGCAGATTGGTCTGCAGGTCGCGGTCGGTGATCAGCTCGATATTGTTCAGGCCGAGCAGCCGGCGGTCGGCGCCCCAGATCGCGCCGTAGCGCGGGCCGTTGACGTTGACGACCGGCGGGCCCTCTTCGCCAAGCGTCTTCCAGACCACGCCGCCCCAGCCGGCTTTGAAGGCGCGTTCGACATTATAGGCCTTGTCGGTCGGCGGCGCCGAAGCCAGCCAGAACGGATTTGGCGACTTGATGCCGACGAAGGTGTTGCGGATGTCTGCCATGCTCATGCCCTCCCGTTAGAGGTCAGTGCCCGGTGGATGGATTCGGCGGCGTCGCGGCCTTGCGCCACGGCCGAGACCGTCAGGTCGTCGCCGCCGAAGATGCAGTCGCCGCCCGCCCAGACTTTCGCCAGCGAGGTGCGACCCTCGGCATCGATCCTGATGCGGCCGCCATCGAGCTCGATGGAAGCAACGCTGCCGTTGAGATGAGCCGGCACAAAGCTCTGGCCAATCGCCTTGAACACCTGGTCGGCGTTGAGCCTCAGCATTTCGCCGGTACCGGCGAGCTTGTCGCCATTCATGGCTGTGTATTCGAGCTCGATCGCCGACACTTTGCCGTTCTCGGCGATGACGCGCTTCGGCTGCAGCCAGTGGCGAATCGTGACGCCGTTCGCGGCGGCCAGATCCTGCTCGAAGCCGGAGGCATTCATATGCTCCTGGCCGCGCCGGTAGCAGATCGTCACCTCCTCGGCGCCGAGCAGCTTCGACTGCACCGCGGCGTCGATCGCCGTCATGCCGCCGCCGATGACGACGACGCGGCGGCCGACCGGCAGGCTGGAAAGGTCGCTTGCCTGCCTGAGTTCGGCGATGAACTCGACTGCGTTGGCGACGCCATCCGTATCCTCGCCTTCGGCGCGCAGCGCATTGACGCCGCCGAGCCCGAGGCCAAGGAACACCGCATCGTAGTTGCGGATCAGGTCGGAAAGCTGGAAGTCCCGTCCGAGCGCTTTGCCGTTCTGGATGTCGATGCCGCCGATCGCGGTGACGTAGTCGACCTCGGCCTGAGCGAAATCGTCGACGCTCTTGTAAGCCGCGATGCCGTATTCATTGAGGCCGCCGGCCTTCGGCCGCGCTTCGAGGATCGTCACATCGTGGCCGTGGCGGGCCAAGCGATGCGCCGCCGCCAGGCCCGCTGGCCCGGCGCCGACCACAGCGACCGTTTTTCCGGTCGGTTCGGCGCGCTTGTAGAACTGCTTGCCCTCATCCATCGCGACATCGGTCGCATAGCGCTGCAGCCGGCCGATCTGCACCGGCTTGCCCTCCGCGACCTCGCGCACGCAGACCTCTTCGCACAGCGTCTCCGTCGGGCAGACGCGGGCGCACATGCCGCCAAGAATGTTCTGGTCGAAAATGGTCTTGGCCGAGCCCAGCGGATTGCCGGTCGCGATCTGCCGGATGAACAACGGGATATCGATCGAGGTCGGGCATGCATTCATGCACGGCGCATCGTAGCAGAAATAGCAGCGATCGGCCTCAACCAGCGCCTCGTGGTGATCGAGCGGCGGGTGCAGGTCGGAAAAATTATCGGCGTATTGCTCCGCAGACAGCCGGCCGCCGGCTATGCCTTCGATGAAATGACCAGTCGCCATTCCAGTTCCCCTTGTTTGTTTTGAGGAAAGCTAGCACGTTTTATTTTTTTATCAATTGGTCAATTTTCGGCCAAGCTGCTGTATTGCTTGGACAAAACATGATAGTCGTACTCATATTATCGCGACGCCGATGTCTGTCGGTTCAGCGCTTTCAATCCTGGAGGGATGGATCGACCTGATACTCGTCGGCCACGAGTTCCTGCAGGCGCCACAGATTGCGGTCATGGATGCCGAATGTTTCGAGGTGGCTGACGGTGTTGTAAAGATATTCGGCGCCGGAACCGACATGGCCGCATGCGCGTGCCAGTGTCTTTGCCACCCCTTTCGAGCGGCTGCCTGAGCGACGTGCCCCTACCCGTCACCCCGATCCAGAAGCTCAGCGCTCGCAGCGATCCTTGCGCCGTGCGTACCGGAACCCACCGGACCGAGCTGACGCTTTCATCTTCGTCGATTTCTCGCCGCAGCAATCTCTCGATCTGGGCGGGCTTCTCGCCATCCGGCAGACGATAGATGACGCCGTCACAACGGCCGCCGCGCTCGAGCGCCATCATCAACCCCGGCTGCGCGGCGCTGCCTCGCCAGCGCACCATGTCGAGGCAGAAGGAGCGATGCCAGCCATAGGCAGAGGCGCGGCGTTGCTCGATGGATTCCAACGCCGGCTTCCAGATCAGCGAGCCATAAGCGAACACCCAGAGCGGCCCCTCGTCGGCCTCGTCTGACAGGCGCGAGGCGAGCGCGCGGAAATCGTCGTCGTTAAGCTGCGTCCAGTCCCCGCTCGGACTAGGGTCGAGCTCCTCGCGATGGCACAAAGCCACTCTCGGGCGTAAGCGACATTCACGCGTGGAAGACAGCCCCTCGTTGCCCGCAGCAAAGGCTAAAACCCCGGGCCATGCAAGATCACGGTTCCTATGGCGCTTCGCGCAGAACGGATAGGCCGACGCGCTTCAAGCTCCGATTTTGATGCGTGTCGGCCGCCCAAAACCGCTGCGCATTTTTGAGTGACATGCATGAGCGCCTTGCCGTTCTCGATTTCTGGTCCAGATGTCGGATTTCTGTCGCCGAGATCGTCCTACGATGGATCGGAACCGCGATCGCTGCCTGAACCGGTGAGGAGACCGACCATGCCGAATGCCGCAAAACCCTTCTTCTGGTACGAACTGATGACCACCGATCTCGACGCCGCCGAGGCTTTTTATACTGCCGTCGTCGGCTGGCGGGCCGAGCCCTTCGACAAGGCGCCGGGCATGCCGCGCTATATCGTGTTGAATTCCAGCCTGCGCGGCGTCGGCGGTTTGATGACGATGCCAGAGGATGCCGCCAAGATGGGCATGCCGCCGGCCTGGCTCGGCTACATCTACACCAAGGACGTCGATGCCTCGACGAAGGCGCTCAAGGACGCTGGCGGTGCCGTTCATCGCGCGCCGGATGATATTCCCGGCGTCGGTCGCTTCGCCGTCGTCGCCGACCCGCAGGGCGCGACCTTCATGTTCCTGCAGCCCAACCAGCCCGAGCAGCCGCCGGTACCCGCTACCACGCCCGGCCATGTTGGCTGGCACGAGCTCTACACCTCGGACTGGAAAGCCGCTTTCGACTTCTATTCCAGCCAGTTCGGCTGGGAGAGCGCCGGTCAGTTCGACATGGGCGAGATGGGCATCTACCAGACCTTCGGCGCCGGCCCCGAATCCGGCGGCGGCATGATGAACAAGCCGCCGCAGATCCCGGTCCCGGTCTGGCAGTTCTATTTCAACGTCGACGCGATCGACGCCGCCGCCAAGCGCGTCACCGACAATGGTGGCAAGGTATTGATGGGGCCGATGGAGGTGCCGAGCGCACAGTGGATCATCCAATGCCAGGACCCGCAAGGCGCCCATTTCGCGCTGCTGGCGCCTGGGCGGTAGAAACTGCCGCCTCTGTTGTGGGGCAGATGTCCCGTTCACCTCCGCAGCCGCAGCGCAGCTGCTGCGGAGGTCGGGCCGGGCAGAGGGGGCGCCAGCCCGGCGCCGGCGTCGCCCTCTTGGGCATCACTCCGGCGTCAGCACCGCCACTTTGAGATCGGCCTTCTTGGCGCCGCTGAGCTGCACGGTGGCCGGACCGGCGGACAGCTTGAAGCGCACGCTCTTGCGAATGCCCGGGCAGGTCTTTGCGCGGCTGAAGCCCGCCGACTTCACGGCGCGGCCGTCTTGGACGACATCGATCCAGACCTCATCGGACAGGCTGAACTGGAGCTCGCCTTCAGCCGGTACGGTCACGCTTGCCATCGCGCCGAACGTGCCGGCTGCCGGTGCACGTCCCGGCGGAACTTCAAAGCCGATCGTGTCGACCGCTGCAAGTGCGAAATCCGCCGCTTGCCCGACTGTCAGGGCGGCGCCGGACTGGGCGGCGGACGCTGACGGAAACAAGGCCTGCTCGCGTGTCACCGGCCATTTGAAGGCATCACAACCGGCATCGGCAGCTATGGCGAAGCTAGTGCCTGCAAGGAGTGCGAAGAGGCTGATGGCGAATTTTTTCATGGCGAATGGATTCCCCGGATGGTTTGGTGTATCCGCGCATCAATACAACTTATAGGAGACAATTGCAACCACGGCGAATGAACCGGAAGAGGTGAACTCATGCCCACTCACCGATTGTTGATGGCAGGGCATGGGAAGTGAATGGTCCGCTTCCGAGCGATAATTTATGGCGGGTCGAGAAGGGCAAGATGGAGTTTAGATGAAGCTTTTTGAAGGTCTCTCCCGCTATCAGCCGCAGGCGCTGGGCGTGCTTCGCATCATGACGGCGCTGCAGTTCACCGAGCACGGCACCCAGAAGCTGTTCAATTTCCCCGCCGGCGCCCATGCCGGGGCGCTGACGGGGCTCGCGCTGACGTCCGCAATCCTCGAATTCGCCGGCGGCATCCTGCTGGCGTTGGGGCTGTTGACCCGCCCCGTGGCGTTCCTGCTCTGCGGCGAAATGGCCATCGCCTATTTCATGGCGCATTTCCCGCGCGACTTCTTCCCCGTCAACAATGGCGGCGACGCGGCGATCTCGTTCTGCTTCATTTTCCTCTATCTGGTCTTTGCCGGTCCCGGCGCTTTCGCGCTCGACAACCGCCGCAGCGCCTGATGCCCTGTGCGGACGCGCGCCTGTTTTTCAGGCGCGCATCCGCTCGAAATTGGCATCGAACAGCGGCGTTGCCTGAATGCGCGCGGCGTAGCGCTTGCCGAGGATCTCGATCTCGAAGCCGTCGGGCCTGTCGGCGATCTCCTTCGGCACATAGCCCATGGCGATCGACTTCTTTGCATTATGCGCATAGCCGCCGGACGTGACCCAGCCGCGCACGACGCCGTCGTGCCAGATCGCCTCGTCGCCGATGACATCGGCATCAGTGGCCTCGACGATGAAGGCGCGCAGCCGGAGCTTGCCGCCTTGCTTGCGCTCGGCAAGTGCTGCTTCCTTGCCGATGAACCCGGCCTCCTTGCCGTAGGCGACGAAACGGTCGAGCCCGGCCTCGACCGGTCCGTAGATCGGCCGGTATTCGCGCGCCCATGAGCCGTAGTTCTTTTCGAGCCTGAGCGCATTGAGCGCGCGCGACCCGAACAGGCCGATGCCGAATTCCTCGCCGGCCGTGATCAGCGCCTGGTAGGCGGCGCGCTGATACTCCGGCGCCATCCAGATCTCATAGCCGAGATCGCCGGTGTAGCTGACGCGGCCGACAAGACACGGCGCCATGCCGATATCCATCCTGGCGACGGCCATGAATGGGAACGCCGGGTTTGAGACGTCGGCGCGGGTGACTTTGGCCAGCACCGCCCTCGCCTTCGGCCCGGCAATGGCAAGGCCGGTGAGCTTCTGCCCCAGCGCCTCGATACGCACCGAGCCGTCCTTCGGCAGATGCGCCTCGAACCAGCGCATATGGTACTGCTCGGCGACGCCGGAGCCGGCGACGAACCAGTCGCCCTCGCCGACATTGGCGAGCGTGAAATCGCCGATCAGCTTGCCGTCTTCCTTCAGCATCGGCGCCAGCGTCATGCGGCCGGGCTTGGGCAGCCTGCAGGCAAGCAGACGGTCGAGCCAGGCTGCCGCCCCCTCGCCCGTCACCTTGTACTTGGCAAAGCTCGAGATCTCCGAGAGGCCGACGCCGTTGCGGACGGCGGCCACTTCGCTGCCGACATGGTCGAAATCGGGCGACCGCCGCCACGAGAACTCGTCCTTGATGCCTTCGGGCGCATACCAGAGCGGCACTTCCAGCCCAAAGGCGACGCCCCATTGCGCGCCTTTGGCCGACAATGTGTCGTAAAGGGGCGTTGTCTTCAGCGGCCGTCCGGCCGGCAGTTCCTCGTTCGGGAAGCGGATCGAGAAGCGGCGCGAGTAATTCTCGCGCACCTTGGCGTTGGTGTAGGTCATCGTCGCCCAGTCGCCGTAGCGCGCCACGTCCATCGCCCAGATATCGGCGCCGGGATCACCCTCGATCATCCAGTTTGAGAGCGCCAGGCCAACACCGCCGCCTTGAGAAAAACCCGCCATGACGCCGCAGGCGACCCAGAAGCCCGGCAGGCCGCGCACCGGACCGACCAGCGGATTGCCATCCGGCGCAAAGGTGAAGGGGCCATTGATGATCTGCTTGATCCCGGTTTTCTGAAAGGCCGGGAAGTGACGGAAGCCGACTTCGAGCGAGGGCGCGATACGGTCGATATCCGGCTCCAAGAGCTCATGGCCGAAATTCCAGGGTGTGGAGAATTCGGACCAGACCTTGTTGGCTTTCTCGTAGGTGCCCATCAGCATGCCGCCGCGCTCCTGGCGCAGATAGAGCTCGCCGTCGAAGTCGACCGCATGGATGATTTCCGTGCCGGTCTTCTTGTTCCAGTCGGCGACCTCCGGCATGTCCTCGGTGATCAGATACATGTGCTCCATGGCGAGCACCGGCAGTTCGAGCCCGACCATGCGGCCGACCTCGCGCGCCCAAAGCCCGCCGGCGTTGACGACATGCTCGGTGATCACATCGCCCTTGTTGGTGATGACCCGCCACAGCCCGTCGGGCCGGCGCACGATGTCCTCGACCTTGGTGAAGCGCTCCACTTCCGCGCCCAGCTTCCGCGCCGCCTTGGCGTAAGCGTGGGTGACGCCGGAGGGATCGAGATGGCCGTCCTCCTTGTTGCGCACGGCGCCGACGAATTGCTTCGGATCGATGAGCGGCATCAACTCGGCCGCTTCCTTCGCCGAGATCACCTCGAGGTCGATGCCGAGATAGCGGCCCTTGGAGACGACGCCGCGCAGCCAGTCGAGCCGCGCCTCGGTTGCTGCCAAGAGCACGCCGCCGGTCAGATGCACCCCCGTCGCCTGGCCGGAAAGCTCCTCGATCTCCTTGTAGAGCGAGATCGTGTATTTCTGCAGCTTGGCGACGTTGGGATCGCCGTTGATGGTGTGCATGCCGCCGGCCGCGTGCCAGGTCGAGCCCGAGGTCAGCTCATCGCGCTCCAGAAGCACCACGTCCGTCCAGCCGTGGCGGGCAAGATGGAACAGCACGGAACATCCTACAACACCGCCGCCGATGACCACGACCTTTGCATGCGACTTCATGGGTTCTTCTCGTTGTTTCAGTGAGTTGGATGACTGAGTGGATTCAGGATGAGAGGCATGTCTCTCCTCAAACGTCGGCGCTGCCCCTCACCTTGCCCTCTCCCCGTGAAAAACGGGGAGAGGGGTCGCCAGCGCTGTAGCGCTTCCCTTCTCCCCGTCCTTCACGGGGAGAAGGTGCCGGAAGGCGGATGAGGGGCGGCGCCAGCGTTCCAAAACCGTCACGGCTCGCCCTGCCCGATCGCTTCCTTGCGGCGCGCCATATAGACTTCAAGTGCCTCGCGCACGGCTGGGTCCATTGTCGGCTGAACGTACTCTCCCAGCGCCTTCTTCCAGAGCCGGGTCGCGCGCGCCGTCGTGTCAAGCGCGCCGGCCTCCTGCCAAGCCTCGTAGTTCTGCCAGTTGGAGAGCATCGGCTGATAGAAGGCGGTGGCATAGCGTTCAAGCGTATGCGGCTCGCCGAAGAAGTGGCCGCCGGTGGGCACGGCGCCCAATGCGTCGACCGCCAATTCGCCTTCGTCGACCACGATCGGTCGCAGGAATTCCATCATGTGCTGCATCATCTCGACATCGATGATGAGTTTTTCGAATGAGGCCGTCAGTCCGCCCTCCTGCCAGCCGGCGGCATGATAGACGAGGTTGCCGTGGCCAAGCACGGCACCCCACAGCGCCATCAGCGTCTCATAGGCGCCTTGCGCATCGGCGGCATTGGACGCCGAGCCCGGCGTCGTGCGGTACGGCAGATTGTAGCGCCGCGCCAATTGCCCGGAGGCGATGTTGGCCTTGGTGTTCTCCGGCGTGCCGAAGGCCGGCGCGCCGGACTTCATGTCGACATTGGAAGTGAAGGCGCCATACATCACCGGCGCGCCGGGCCGCACCAATTGGGTCAGCACGATGCCGAACAGTGCCTCGGCATTTTGCTGCGCCAGCGCGCCGGCAAGCGTCACCGGGCTCATCGCGCCCATCAGCGTGAACGGCGTCACCGCCACCGACTGGCCGAACTCGGCCATGGTCATCAGCCCTTCGGCCATCATCTCGTCGAAGCGGCGCGGCGAGTTGACGGAAATGATGGTGGTGACGCCGGGATCCCGGCCGATCTGGTCGAGAGTCAAGCCACGCGCGATCGCCATCATCTCGATGCCGTCCAGCGCCCTGCCCCGGCCGATCGCCGAGACATGGAAGCATTTGTCGGTCAGCGTCAGATTGGCGAAGTAGGTGTCGAGGTGCCGCGAATTCGCCGGTAGCTCGATCGGCGCGCAGACCTGGTTCCCCAGCATATGGATGCAGTTGAAATGCTGCGCCAGCCGGACGAGATCGCAATAGTCGGCGAGATTGCCGGCGCGGCGGCCGCGCTCCATGTCGTGCACATTGGGCGGCCCGGCCACCAGCGTGAAGTTGATCGTGTTGCCGCCGAGATAAACGGCGTGAGCCGGGTTGCGTGGCGTAAGTGTGTAGCCGGCCTGTGTCGTCTTCAGCGCTTCGTCGACCATGCCCCGATCGAGGCGCACATTCATCGAGCTGTGATCGACCTTCGCGCCGGCGCGTTCGAACAGCGCGAGCGCTCGCGGGCTCATCACCTCGATGCCGAAATTTTCGAGAATATGCATCGAGGCCTGGTGAATGGCCTCGATCTGGTCGGCCGAAAGCACCGCCATCGGCGGGTAAGGGTTGACCACGCGCCGTGGCGGCAGCTGCGGAATGGCGGCCGGCCCGCGGTTGCTGGTCCGTTCGGCGCCGCGTTTTCGTCTTGGTTCGGTCATGCGTCTATCAGAGCGCCGACGTCAGGCGCGAGCTGTCAGGAATTCGCCATTTGCCGGCGTGATTTTAGCCAAGGCGGCATTTTTTCATTCTGATGAAGACAAATGCGACGAGCGAAGTCGAAATATCGATAGAGCCACGCGGCGCCTCGGCCGGCGTTAAGGAAGCTCGAAAGATTCCTTTTATGATTTCGGCCTATTCGTCTGCCGATGCTTAGGTCGAGTTTTAGTAAAATTGTCGTTGTCTCTGTGCTGCTGGCGCTTTCGGCCTGCGCGACGGCGCCCAGCCACATCAACAATGTCTGCGCCGTCTTCGACCAGAATGACGGCTGGTTCGACAACTGGCAGTCCGCCGCCGAGCGCACCGAACAAAAATACGGCATTCCCGTTCCGGTGCTGATGGCGACGGTGCGCAAGGAATCCGGCTTCAAGAGCAACGCCCGGCCACCGCGCACCAAGCTGCTCGGCTTCATTCCCTGGAAACATGTCTCCACCGCCGCGGGCTATTCGCAGGCGCTGGACGGCACCTGGTCGCAATATCAGATGGAGACCGGCAACTGGGCAGCGCGCCGCAGCCGTTTCGCCGACGCCATCGACTTCGTCGGCTGGTATCATTCCAAGACCGTCGACACTTTCGGCGTCGCCCGCAACGACACCTACAGTCTCTATCTCGCCTACTATCTCGGCTGGTCGGCCTACGGACGCGGCAATCGCGGCGATGCCGGCGTGCAGAACTACGCGCGCGCCACCGACCAAATGGCCCGCGACTACGCCGCCCAGTTGCGGCAATGTGGGAGCTGACCCCGGGACCGGGCGAAGTCTTAGTTCGGCTTCGGCCTCTTGCCCCTCGGGCGCTTGGGCGGGGTGCCGGCAAAGCCCGGCCCGGTGCCGTGCGGCGCGTCGTCCGGCACGCCTTCATGTGCCGCATGCTCCTTGTCGAACTTGATGACCGGCTCCATCTTCGCCAAGACATCGTCCGACAGCCAGCACAGGCTCATATGGCCGTTGCCGAGATTCTTCACCGGCGGCACCGTCGTCTCGCACAGATTGTCCGGCACCAGCTTCTTGTAGCCGCAGCGCGTCTGGAAGGGGCAGCCGGTCGGCGGGTTCATCGCCGATGGGATATCGCCTTCGAGCACGATGTGCTTCTTGACCACGCTGGTGTCGGCGATCGGGATCGCCGAGAGCAGCGCCTCGGTGTAGGGATGGTAGGGCGGCGAGAAGATCTGGTCCGTCGTCCCCTGCTCGACGATATAGCCGAGATACATGACGACGACACGGTCGGCGATGTAGCGCACCACGGACAGGTCGTGGCTGATGAACAGCATCGTCGTCTTGTTCTTGCGCTGGATGTCCATCAAGAGCTCGGTCACCGCCGCCTGCACCGAGACGTCGAGCGCCGAGACCGGCTCGTCGGCCACCACCACCTTGGCGTCGCCAGCGAAGGCGCGGGCCACGCCGATGCGCTGCTTCTGGCCGCCTGAGAGCTGGCGCGGCTTGCGGGTCTCGAAGGCCCGCGGCAGCTTCACCAGGTCGAGCAGCTCCAGCATGCGCTTGCGCCGCTCGGCGA
Source organism: Mesorhizobium sp. WSM3862 (assembly GCF_002294985.1). Lineage (GTDB taxonomy): Bacteria > Pseudomonadota > Alphaproteobacteria > Rhizobiales > Rhizobiaceae > Mesorhizobium. Next base: position 158,268 of record NZ_NSGE01000011.1, read on the forward strand.
CGGTCTTGCCGACATTGAACTTCTCCAGCGTGCGGATGATCTGCGAGCCGACCGTATGGCTGGGGTTCAGCGTGTCGAACGGGTTCTGGAAAACCATCTGGATCGACGACACTGTCTCGACATTGCGGCTCTCGATGCCGGTAGACTGGATCTCCTTGTTGCCCAGCGTCACGGTGCCCGAGCTTGCGGTCTCAAGCCCCAGAAGCACCTTGGCGAGCGTCGATTTCCCGCAGCCGGACTCGCCCACGATCGCGACCGTTTCGGACTCGCGCGCGGTGAACGAAATCGTCTCGTTGGCCTTGACGACGCGGCCTTCGCTCGAGCCGAACACCTCGCTGCCGCCGACCTTGTAGTACTTCTTGAGATTGTCGATCTTGAGCACCGGCGCGCCGGGCTCGACCTTTTCGTTGACCTTCTTGGCGCCGGGCGGCAGCGCTTCCCAGTCGATCTCGTTGAAGCGCACGCAGCGCGAAAAATGGCCCTCATGCCCCTCGACGGCAACCATCGGAATTTCGGCGGCATTGCAGACGCCCTCGACGAAATGGTGACAGCGGGGTCCGAAATTGCATCCCTTCGGCCGCTCATGCGGCAGCGGCAATTGGCCGGGAATGGAGATCAGCGGCCGCGAATTCTTGTCGGCGCCGGGCAGCGGAATCGAGCGGAACAGCCCTTGCGTATAGGGGTGGCGCATCCGGTCGAACACGTCCTCGATCTTGCCGGTCTCGACGGCCTCGCCGGAATACATCACCGTGATCTTGTCGCAGGTCTCGAGAATGAGGCCGAGATTGTGCGACACGAAGATCATCGAGGTGCCGAACTTCTGGCCCAGCCCCTTGACCAGTTCGACGATGCCGGCCTCGACGGTGACGTCGAGCGCCGTCGTCGGCTCGTCGAGGAGCAGCAGCGCCGGTTTCGACAGCAGCGCCATGGCGATGACGATGCGCTGCTGCTGGCCGCCCGAAAGCTGGTGGGGATAGGAGCGCATCATGCGCTCCGGATCGGGCAGCTTGACCGCGCGCACCATCTCCAGTGCACGGTTATGGGCCTCTTCCTTCGAGACCTTGTCGTGGATCAGCGGCACTTCCATCAATTGCTGGCCGACCTTCATCGCCGGATTGAGGCTCGCCATCGGCTCCTGATAGATCATGGCGATCTTGTTGCCGCGGATCGCCCGAAGCTCCTCGTCGGACATCTCGCCCATGTCCCTGCCCTGGAACTTGATGCGGCCGCCGACGATCTTTCCGATGTTTGAGAGGTCTCGCATGATGCCGAGCGACACGGTCGACTTGCCGCAGCCGGATTCGCCGACGATGCCCATCGCCTCGCCGGGCATGACCGTGCAGGAAAAGTCCATCACCGCCGGGATCTCGCCCTTGCGGGTGAAGAAGGAGATCGAGAGGTTCTCGATCTCGATGATCGGCCCATTGGTCGTCTTGGCTGGATCTCGAACTGCCTCGTTCATGGGTCGCTCCAATCCTTGCTTCCTGGAAGATGGGGCCCGAAGCCCCGCCATCAATCCTTCATCGACTGTTCGCGCAGCGAATCCGCCAAAAGGTTCAGGCCCAGCACGAACGACATCAGCGCGATCGTCGGCGGCAGCGCCGGGTGGATGAAAGAGCGCAAGAGCCGGCTGGCATCCTTGATCGCGGTGCCCCAGTCGGGACTCTCCGGCGCCAGCCCCAGGCCGAAATAACCGAGCGTGCCGAGCAGGATCGTCGTATAGCCGATGCGCAGGCAGGCATCGACGATCAGCGGTCCGCGTGCATTGGGCAGGATTTCCCACAGCATGATGTACCAGGGCGATTCACCGCGCGTCTGCGCCGCCGCCACGTAGTCGCGCGTCTTGATATCCATGGTCAGCCCGCGCACGATGCGGAACACGCCGGGGCTGGAAGCGAACACCACCGCCACGAAAATGTTGAGCTGGTTGGGATCGATGTGGACGATCCTCAGCGGATCCTTGTCGAAGACGAGGCCCGTATAGATCCAGCCCCCGATGACGAGCGTCAGGCCGAGCAGGATATAGAGCCGGTCCGGCCGGTTCTTGTAGCGGGTCCAGAACAGCACGCAAAAGAAGATGATCGGGAACAGGAAGAACAGCCCCGCCAGGGCGTACGGGATAGGCGTATCCATGATGCCTGGCGTCACCAGCAGGTAGAACAAAAGGATCACCGGGAAGGCCAGCACCAGATTGGCGAGGAAGGACAGCACCGTGTCGATCTTGCCGCCGTAGTAACCGGCCGGCAGGCCGAGCGTGATGCCGACCATCAGCGCAAAACCGGTCGCCGCCGGCGCGATGATCAGCACGATCTGGCTGCCATAGACCATGCGCGAGAACACGTCGCGGGCGAGCTTGTCGCCGCCGAAATAGTAGACGAGCTTCGATGTCGGCTCGATCGCGCCGGGCAGCGTATCCTTCATGATCGACACCTGCGCCAGCGGATCGAAAGGCGAGATGGTCGAGGCGAAGATCGCCGTGAACAGCCAGAACAGGCAGATGCCGACGCCGGCAATGCCGACGCCGCTGTCAAAGAGCTGGCCGTAGAGCCCGAGCTTCTTCTTGTAGGTAAAGCTAACGCCCATCACCAGGACAAGCGCGACCCATACCGGCCAGAAGCGCCAAAGCACGCCGAGCACGACATCGAAGGCACCGATATATTCGATCTGCATCCGCCCTGCCCCCTATTGAACTCTGATGCGCGGATTGAGAAACGCGTAGCCGACATCCGAGATGAGTTGGGTGATCAGCACGATGAACACCGAGACCAGCGAGCAGCCGAGCAGAAGGTCGATGTCGTTGTTGCCGGCGGCCTCGACCAGCGTGTAGCCGAAACCCTGGTAGCGGAACATCACCTCGACGATGACGACGCCGGTGAGCAGCCACGGGAACTGCAGCATGATGACGGTGAAAGGCGCGATCAGCGCGTTGCGTAGCGCATGCTTGATCACCACACTGCCGAAGGAGAGGCCCTTGAGGCGGGCCGTGCGGATATACTGCTGCGTCATTACCTCGACCATCGAGGCCCGTGTCATGCGTGCGATATAGCCGGTGCCGTAGATCGCCAGCGTGATCACCGGCAGGGTGAAATTGTAGAAGGTGATGCCCTGGCTGGCGGATGCTGCCGAGCCGTTCAGCCAGCCCAACCACGAGGCGAAGATGACGGTGAAGATGACGCCCGACACATATTCGGGCGTCGCCGTCGAGGCGATCGAGGCCACCGACAGGGTCCGGTCCGTTCGCGAGCCTTCGCGCATGCCGGCAAGGATGCCGATGAGCAGCGAGATCGGCACCATCACCGCCAGCACCCAGAACATCAATATGCCGGTGGCGCCAAGTGCCGGAAACAGCTTGGCCGCGACCGTCGTCTTGAACTTGGTCGAACAGCCGAAATCGCCCTGCAGCACGCCGGAGAATTTCGGCTCGACCGGGTCGTTGCAGAAGGAGAAGCGCTGCGTCACCTTGCCGGTGGCAGGATCGGTGATCGGCTGCTTGGGCAGGACGCCCAGCCATTGGCCGTAGCGCGCAAAGAAGTTCTGCCGGTAGCCGTGATTGACCAGCCAGCTTTCGAGTTGTTCGGCCGACGTGTGCATCTCGGTCTGGCTGATCGCCAGCTTCTTCAAGTTGGGCTCGAGATTGACGAGAAAGAAGACGACCAGCGTCAGGCATAGCATCGTGAGCAGAATCGTGCCGATGCGTCTGGCAATGAATGAGAACATGCGCGCTCCCCTGCCGGCCGGGTTGGGATCAGATAGGTTCAACCCTGTGTCGGATACCTTGTGAGGCTCCGCCACCGTTGCACAATACGCAACGGCGACGAAGCTGCAAATAAGAGGGGCTGACGCCCCTCATATTTCTCGCAAAAGGATCACGCCTGTTCGAGCCAGACCTTGCCGAAGTCGTGCTCATAGGTCGGGTGCATCGAGTGGTTCTTCACCTCGGGCTTGATGTTGATGTAGAGCTTGCGCCAGTAGGGCTGGATGATGATTCCGGAATCCTGCAGGGTCTGCTCGATGTCCTTCATCACAACCTTGCGCTTCTCCGCATCGGCGATGCCGAGCGCCTCGTTGACCTTCTTGTCGAAGTCGGGATTGGCGTAGGCCGTCTCGTTCCACGCTTCGCCGGAGCGATAGGCGATGGAGATGACCTGGATGCCCAGCGGGCGCATGTTCCAGTTGGTTTGCGAGAACGGATACTTCGTCCAGTCGTTCCAGAAGGTCGAGCTCGGCAGCACGGTGCGCTTCACCTTGATGCCCGCTTCGCGCAGCTGGGCCGCGATCGCGTCCGTGGTGTTCTTGTGATAGTCTTCGTCGTTGCTGATCAGTTCGTGCTCGAAATCGATCACGCCGGCTTCCGTCAGCATCTGCTTGGCCTTGGCGATGTCGCGCTTGACCTCGGGCAGCTTGACATATTCCGGATGGATCGGCGCGACATGGTGGTTTTCAGCCGGGGTGCCGGCATTGCCGTAGCCGAGCTGCAGCACCGTGGCGTTGTCGACCGCAAGCAACATCGCCTGACGAACCTTCTGGTTGTCATACGGCTTGTGGGTGATGTTGAAGCGCGACACCACGGTGGCGGCCGTGACGACCTCCGAAACCGGCGCGCCGACATCAGCGATGATCTTGATGTAGTCGGCGGTCGTTTCGTGGTTGGTCTGGACTTCGCCGGATTCGAAAGCCGAAACCGTCGCCGCCGGATCGGTGCCGTAATCGATGAACTCGACACCGTCGAGGAAAGCTTCGCCCTGCCACCACTTGCCGGTCTCGCGGCGCTTGTAGACCACCTTCTGGCCGACATCGTAGGAGACAAGCTCGAACGGGCCGGTGCCGATCGGGCAATTCTTGAAGTTGGCGCCCTTCTCATCGAAGGTCTTGTGCACGACCAGTGCCGGGTAATCGCACATGTTCGGGATGATCGCGATGTCGGGCTTGCTCAGCTTGAGCTTGACCGTCATGTCGTCGACCTTGACCACGGAGCCTTCGCGCAGCTTCTTGGTGCCGTCGTCGACCAGGCTGCCGAGGCGGCCAGGCATCGAGTTGCCTTCCGCTGCCTTGTCGGCCCAGCGGGTGAAATTGTAGATCACGTCGTCGGCGGTGAACTTGTCGCCGTTATTCCATTCGACGCCTGGCCGCACATGCAGCGTGTATTCGGTGGCGTCGTCGTTGATATCCCAGCTTGCCAGCAGGTAAGGCGCGAAGGTGTACTCCTTCGTGTACTTCACCAGCGGCTCGAGCGCCTGGCGCTCGGCGTTCGCAATTTCCGACCAGTCGGCGGTCCGTGGATCCTTGGGATCCTTGATCGACATGGCGACCTTCAGCACGCCGCCCTTCTTGCCCTGCACGTCCTCGGCCTTGGCCGGCGTCGGCGCGGCGAGACCGAGCATGCCGTAAGCCATTGCCGTCGATGCACCGAAAACGCTGGCCAAAGCCAGGAATTCACGGCGGTCCACCGTGCCCGACTTGGCCGCTTCGGCCATCGCCAGGATGTGGTCCGGAACGCGGTCACCGTTACTTTTGTAGATTGCCATGACTGACTCCCATTGTTGGCTTTCTGCCTTTTAACATTCCGCATCCAGACCGTGATGTCAAAAGCCGGTTTGGAATTGGAACATGGTGGGGAATGTGCAACTTTGGAATGGGGCCGGTTGGCGTGATAGCGACAGCCTTGACGCAAATTTGTTAGTCCACAGCACATTTCCAAAAATTAACAGGGCAATCAAATCAAGACATTGTCGGCGGACAGGGCCTCGCGCGCGCGCCAAAAGTCCGCTTCAGCCTGCCGGGGCGGGCAACACCGTCAATATTCGCGTTCGTAAAAGACGCCGCCCTTGGCTTCGCCCGCGTCGTTGGCCTCGCCGCGCAGCTTCACGCCCCTCCCGACATTGAGATCGATCGTCGCCTTGCCGGAGCCCGGTTTGTCGCCCTTCTGGATTGTCACATAGGTACGGTCGTTGAGGTACTTGCCGGCCGAAACCGCGGTGCCGCCCTTCTCGTCGGTCGTCACGTCGAGATCGTCGATGCCGATCGCGCTGCGTAGATTGTCGAGCAGCGAGGTCGTGCCGCCGGCGCCGGCCAATTGCGCGGCCGCGTCGGCAAGCTGGGCGATCTGCAGCGGCGAGAGATTGGACATCGAGCGGCCGAAGATCAGTTGCGCCAGCACCTCGTCCTCAGGCAGCGCCGGTGCGGAGGAGAAGTTGAACTTCGGGTTGGTCGCCTCGCCCGAAACGACGATGGTGACGGTGGCGCTGCTGGTCGTCGTGGTCGCGGTCAGGTTGAGGTAAGGCACAAGCGAACCCTGGAACCCGACCGTGCCCTCGGTGAAGGTCAGCCGCTTGGCAAGGATCGTCAGCCGGCCGCGTTGCAAGGTGAAGGTTCCGACGGCCTGCGGCGAGGATGCCGGGCCGGTCAGCTTCAGCGAGCCGCCTAGCTCGGCGTCGACGCCCCTGCCCTGGATGAAGATCTGATTCGGTGCGTTGACCGTCACGTCGAGGACAAGGCCGCTGCCGCTGCTGCCTCCGCTGCTGGATGTCGGCGGGTTCAGCGCCCTGTCCTGCGCGCGCACCGCGCGCGGCGGGTTCTTATGCTTCACATCCAACTCCGAGAGCGAACCGGGCAGCTTGTCCGGCACGGTGATGACCGTCCTCGCCAGATTGATGGTGCCGGCGATCACCGGCGCCGACACGAGCGGGCCTTTAATGGTCAGGTCGCCGCCGAGATTGGCGGTCACCACCCTGCCGTCGGTGTAGCGGGCGTCGGTGAGTTTTATCGACAGGTCGGCCGGAAAACCTTGCGACGGCGTGATGCCGACGGTGCCGCTCGCCGAAAGGCTGCCGCGCGTCGACAACGTGCCCGTCAGGCGATTGATCCTGGCGACGCCGCCGCCGATCGAGACGTCGGCCCCGATGTCGTTGACCGCCAGCCCGGAGCGCGCGTCGATGAGACGGGCGCCCGACGTCGTGACTTTGCCGCTGATCACCGGCGCGGATACAGGACCGCGCACCTGCACGTCGACATTGGCGGTTCCGTTGAGCGCCAGGCCTTGCACGGCGAGTTTCGAGGCAAGGAAGGAAAACGGCACCTTGCCTTTGAAATCGAGCGCCAGGGTCGGCCCGCCTGCCGTCGTCACCGTGCCGCCGCCCTTGAGACCAAGGCCGGCGCCGTCGCTGATGTTGGCGTCGAAGGCAAGCTTGCTGCCGGCAAAGGTTCCCGACGAGGATACGTTCATGCCGCCGAGGCCTGCGCCCCGCGTCTGCGAAGTCTGCACGCCCGAGGCATCGACATCGAAGGCGACCGTCGGAGTGGCCGGCGCGCCGGAGACCTTGACCGTGCCGGAGATCGAGCCTGCCGCATCGAGGCCAGGCGAGAAACTGTTTGCGAGCGAGACCGGCACCCGGGCCAGATTGGCGTTGATGTCGAGCGTCTGCGTGACCTTGCCCGTCACCGTCGCCGTGCCGCCGCCGAGATTGAGCACCAGCCGGTCGAGCGTCGTCGCGCCGTTGGCGATGGTCACGGTCGAGGCCTGCGCGATCGCCGCCTTGATGCCTTGCACCGTCGCTTGGCCCGACGCGAGCTCGACGGTCGTCGTGCCGTTCGCCACTTTCACCCGGCCGGCCGCTTTCGCCGGAATGTTCTTCACGGTGGCGCCGCCGGAAAAGGCGGTCCAGTCGCCATCGCGCTTCAGGTCGACATCGATGCCGGTAACGGCAGTGCCGCCGGAGGTCACGCTGTCGGCGCGGATCTTGCCGGAGATGACAGGTGCTGCGAGGTAATTGGCGATCTGGGCGTCGACGGCGACTTTTTTGGCCGAGAGGTCGCCGCGCCTGATCGCTGCCGTGGTTGCCTTGACGGCGACGTTCGGTGCGTTGCCGGCCTTCGAGAAGGCGATCGCGCCGCGGACGTCGCCTTCCGCCTTTTCTAGCGCAAGCGCCGCCAGCGGCCCTATGTCAGGAAGATCGAGCGACACGGTGCCCACCGGCACGAACGCTTGGTCAAGCGCGAGGTCGCCGGAGATCTTGTTCGGACCGAGCGACAGCAGAAGCCCGTTGATCGCGCTCTTGCCATTGGCGGTGGCAAGCACCGCATTGCCCTGCAGCGGCTGTCCGGCGACATTGCCGGTCAGTTGCACATCGGCCGCCGGATTGGCGGCATCCGCCTTGCCTGTCGCGGTGAGTTTCAATCCGGTGATCTCGCGCGCTGCCACGGACAGCCTGTCGCTGTTCACCGTCAGCGCAAGGTCGGGCGCCATAATCGGACCTTGCGCATTCAGGCCAAAAGCGATGGCGCCCTTGGCGTCTTTCGACAGCAGCGAAACGTCGCTCAACGCCCCCCTGATGTCGGCGGCAAGCTTGTTGTCGGCAAGGCTCGCCTGCCCGTCGGCGCTCAGTGCGCCCGAGTTGAGCTTCAAGCCGGAGACATTGACGTTGCCGTTGGCGTCGCGTTTCAGCGCGGCGCTCAATTTCGCGCTCTCGCCCAGCATGCCGCGCGCCGCCGCCGGCAAGGCGGAAGAAGCGACATTGGCGTTCACATTGAGGTCGACGGCGCCGTCGCGCAGCGACATGCGGCCGGCGACCTGGCTGTTGAGCGCATCGCTCTTGAGCGAGCCGCTGTTGACGGCAACGGCGTCGCTCGTCAAACGGCCGTTGACCTCGGCCGTGACCTTGCCGGCAACCAACGGCGCGATCATCGGATTGTCCAGGCCGATCCTGTCAATCGACACCGTCCCGGAGACCGGGCCTGCCCGCCCCTTGAGATCGAACGCATCCGAATGCAGCGCAACGGCAAGGCCGTCCACATTCACCTGGCTGGCGGCAACCGAAGGCAGGATCGCGGAAGCCTCGAGGCGAGCTTGCGTGCTTTGGCCGGCTATCTTTGCCGACAATGACTGGACCTCGATCTTGACCGGGCTTTCGGCGCTGCCGATCGTCAACGGCAGGCTGGGTCCGGATGACGTCAGATCGAGCGAAAAATCGCTGACGCCGTTCGGATTTAAGGTGCCGGCGGCGTTGCCGGAAATCTTGTCGCCCGCAAGCGTTGCATGGTCCAGGGCCAGGCCGCTCGCCAGACCGTAGCTGCCGACGGCATCCAGATTGAGCGGCCCAAGTCCCGCCTGGCGGGTCTGGCTGGTCTCGGCGCCGGCAAGCTTGGCGTCGAACTCGATATCGGGATTGGCCGACGGCCCCGTGACGTGTGCCGTGCCTTCCAGCGTTCCGGCAGCATCCAGGCCCGGCACGAAATCATTGGCGAGCGCCGCAGGCAGGCCGGCGAAATTGGCCGTCAGGTCGAGGAGCTGGCCGGCGCTGCCGGAAATGGTCGCCGAGCCGCCGCCGAGATTGAGCGCAAGCTTCTCGACGCTAGCGACGCCGTTGGCGATTGCAAGGCGCGACGGCTCGGCGATCGCCGCCTTGATGCCGCGCAGGGTCGCTTCGCCGGACGCAATCTCGACGCTGGTCTTGCCGTCGGCGATCTTCACGCGCCCGGTCGCGGTGGCCGGAATTCCGGATGCCGTCGCGCCGCCGGAAAAGGCGGTCCAGTCGCCGTCGCGCTTCAGGTCGATGCCGATACCGCTGACCACCGTCTTGCCGGAAGTGACGCTGTCGGCCTTGATCGTGCCCGATATTGCCGGTCCCTTGAGATAATTGGCGATCAGCGCGTTGACGGTGATCGCCTTCGCGGCCAGTTCGCCGCGGGCGATCGATGTGCTGGCCGCATTGATGGTGAGGTTCGGAGCCGCGCCATCCTTGGCGAAGGCGATCGTGCCGTTGATATCGCCGGTCGCCGTCTGGCCACCTAGCGCCGCCAGCGGGCCGACATCGGGAACGGCCAGCGTCAGCGTGCCGAGCGGCAGGAAAGCTTCGTCAAGCGCAAGGTCGCCGGAGATCTTGTTCGGTCCCAGCGACAGCAGAAGCCCGTTGATCGCGCTCTTGCCATTGGCGGTGGCAAGCACCGCATTGCCCTGCAGCGGCTGTCCGGCGACATTGCCGGTCAGTTGCACATCGGCCGCCGGATTGGCGGCATCCGCCTTGCCTGTCGCGGTGAGTTTCAATCCGGTGATCTCGCGCGCTGCCACGGACAGCCTGTCGCTGTTCACCGTCAGCGCAAGGTCGGGCGCCATGATCGGACCTTGCGCATTCAGGCCAAAAGCGATGGCGCCCTTGGCGTCTTTCGACAGCAGCGAAACGTCGCTCAACGCCCCCCTGATGTCGGCGGCAAGCTTGTTGTCGGCAAGGCTCGCCTGCCCGTCGGCGCTCAGTGCGCCCGAGTTGAGCTTCAAGCCGGAGACATTGACGTTGCCGTTGGCGTCGCGTTTCAGCGCGGCGCTCAATTTCGCGCTCTCGCCCAGCATGCCGCGCGCCGCCGCCGGCAAGGCGGAAGAAGCGACATTGGCGTTCACATTGAGGTCGACGGCGCCGTCGCGCAGCGACATGCGGCCGGCGACCTGGCTGTTGAGCGCATCGCTCTTGAGCGAGCCGCTGTTGACGGCAACGGCGTCGCTCGTCAAACGGCCGTTGACCTCGGCCGTGACCTTGCCGGCAACCAACGGCGCGATCATCGGATTGTCCAGGCCGATCCTGTCAATCGACACCGTCCCGGAGACCGGGCCTGCCCGCCCCTTGAGATCGAACGCATCCGAATGCAGCGCAACGGCAAGGCCGTCCACATTCACCTGGCTGGCGGCAACCGAAGGCAGGATCGCGGAAGCCTCGAGGCGAGCTTGCGTGCTTTGGCCGGCTATCTTTGCCGACAATGACTGGACCTCGATCTTGACCGGGCTTTCGGCGCTGCCGATCGTCAACGGCAGGCTGGGTCCGGATGACGTCAGATCGAGCGAAAAATCGCTGACGCCGTTCGGATTTAAGGTGCCGGCGGCGTTGCCGGAAATCTTGTCGCCCGCAAGCGTTGCATGGTCCAGGGCCAGGCCGCTCGCCAGACCGTAGCTGCCGACGGCATCCAGATTGAGCGGCCCAAGTCCCGCCTGGCGGGTCTGGCTGGTCTCGGCGCCGGCAAGCTTGGCGTCGAACTCGATATCGGGATTGGCCGACGGGCCCGTGACGTGTGCCGTGCCTTCCAGCGTTCCGGCAGCATCCAGGCCCGGCACGAAATCATTGGCGAGCGCCGCAGGCAGGCCGGCGAAATTGGTCGTCAGGTCGAGGAGCTGGCCGGCGCTGCCGGAAATGGTCGCCGAGCCGCCGCCGAGATTGAGCGCAAGCTTCTCGACGCTAGCGACGCCGTTGGCGATTGCAAGGCGCGACGGCTCGGCGATCGCCGCCTTGATGCCGCGCAGGGTCGCTTCGCCGGACGCAATCTCGACGCTGGTCTTGCCGTCGGCGATCTTCACGCGCCCGGTCGCGGTGGCCGGAATGCCGGATGCCGTCGCGCCGCCGGAAAAGGCGGTCCAGTCGCCGTCGCGCTTCAGGTCGATGCCGATACCGCTGACCACTGTCTTGCCGGAAGTGACGCTGTCGGCCTTGATCGTGCCCGATATTGCCGGTCCCTTGAGATAATTGGCGATCAGCGCATTGACGGTGATCGCTTTCGCCGCCACTTCGCCGCGGGCGATCGATGTGCTGGCCGCATTGATGGTGAGGTTCGGAGCCGCGCCATCCTTGGCGAAGGCGATCGTGCCGTTGATATCGCCGGTCGCCGTCTGGCC
>NZ_NSGE01000012.1 GCF_002294985.1 Mesorhizobium sp. WSM3862
ACGATACATTGAAGCTGGTGCTGGTGAAGGGGCTTGCGTCGTCGGTGTCCTGGCCCTTGATCAGCAGCGAGGCCGCGTCGGTCTTCACCTCGTTGGCCTGGAACTGGATGTAGGCGCTGGTGATGATCGCGCCTTGCGGGATGTCAATACCGGTGAAGCGGAGGCCGACCGTCTGGCGGGTGCTGCTTTCAAAACCCAACTCCAGATCGTTGATGTTGGTCGAAATCGTACCGGAGCCTTTCTCCTCGACGTCGTCGCCGGCGCTCGCCAGCCTCGTTTTGAACACCGGGTCGGCCCCGAGGGCACTGGTGACGGTAAACTCGGACGCCGTCGCGGTGCCGGCGTTGGATGCGATACCGGCACTGGTCGCTTCCTCGGTGGTGTCTGGTAGGCCCGCACGGTGCCAGAAGCCCGAGGTATAGCCTGTTACGCTGTCAGGAAGAGTGCCGTCGAGATGAATGCCAATTCTGGCTGCAGCTTCGGTAAGGCCGTTCAGGCCGGCATTGATCCCGCCTGTCGAGGTGTGGCCGGCAATGAGGGTATCGATCGCGGTCGCGCCTTGATGCGTGCCATCGCTGTTAACGCTTTTGTCGCTTCCGGCAGCAAGACTGCCGGAGCCGGGAGCTTCCCCAATCGCCGAGGCCCTTGACGTGCTGTCATGGTTCTGCTTGCCCGCATTCGGAGCGCCAGTACTAGCTGTTGGGACGGGCCCGTCATCGATCGTTTGAAGGCCTTCGAGGGAGGACCAGGAGCCGAACCACGTCATGCAGGCGCCAAGGCTCCCGCTAATCCCAGGTGTCCAGAGTCGTTCCGACAAACCATGTCTTCCTCGCCGTCCATGATAAGGCGCCCAGCCTCGGCCTGGATCGCTGCAGCCTCGAACCGGTCGCATTCACCCGCGCGCTGGCGCTATTTACGATGATCCAAACAGAATGGTGCGGAAGCTAATTTGTAGTATTATTTCAGGCAATTCTGCTACCTCACAACGGCCATCTTGTCAGACGAATGACTTAGAATTGCGCTCATAGTCTAGACAACAAACCGGTGGTTCGGCGCGAGGAGTTTCCGACTTAGGCGCGTGCAGAACTATCCGCGGGGACACTGCTCTTTCGGGGTAGAATCGTCGTCTCAAAGTTTGCGATCTTGAGAAAAACCATCGAGAACACGTCAGCCGTCGTGTCGCTCGCCAAGTCGAAGCTGGATGTTTTGCGCACGAACGGCTCCGGCCTCCATATGAAACGGTAATTGGAAAGAGGCAGCTCAGTGGCGCCCCGTGTGGGTAGTCACTGGGGATCAACAAGGTTGAACGCGCGAACATGATCGTCCGTTCAATCGGCACAATGTCTGCACGTACGACCACCGGGAGTTACGCCGCGGGACGCACATCTGAGTCACGGCGAAAGGAACCAGTTCGGCTGCTGTGCGCCGCATCTCGGCCGCAACGATGTTGACTGCAGTTGCCTATAAGCCGACATCTGATTGGGGGTCGCGCTAGACAATCCACGGTGGCGCCATTACGTGCAAGGATCATGAGACCATACTCGGTAGGCCTGCGACTTGGACGATATCTGCCGCAGCCCGATTAAGGCAGGCGCTCGCCATTTCGCGACGCGGCGAAGCTTCTGGTCCGCGATACCCTCCGATCCAGCTATTCGTACCGACCGTTTTCGCCGGAACAACGTTGTTCGAAACATATGCGGAAATCACGTCTGCCATGAGTTCCAAAATTGCATCTTTCGAGGCGTCGTCGGTCATTTCTCTCTGCTCTGATTGACCGTGCATCTTGTTCACTGCGCCACGGCTCTTGACGCGAAGCGTGGCCCAGTCGTGACATCGATGATCTCTGGTGTCGTGCTGTCGACGACGCCGTCCCAGCCGCCGCCGAGCGCCTTGTTCAATGCTATATAGTCGGTGGCGATCGACACTCGGCTTTGGAGCAGAGTGTCGTCGGCTGAGTAGGCCGATCGCTCGGCATCCAGCACATCGAGAAGGCTCGTCTCGCCCGCCTTGTAGAGCGTCCTTTCCAGCCTCGCGGCTTCGCCATAGGATTTCGCGGAAGAGGCGAGCCTGCCGTTTCTGATGCGCTCCTGCGATAGTGAAACCGTTGAGTTCTCCACGTCTTCCAGCGCGGTCAGCACGGCGGCCTTGTATGCAATGAAGTACTGGTCGCGCTGGGCTTTGGCGACGTCGACGGCCGCCCGCAACTGGCCGCCGTTAAACAGCGGCACGCTGAGCGCCGGACCGAACGACCAGCCGATGGTGGAGTTCCTGCCGAGATCGCCGAGCTTGAGGGATGTGGTGCTGATGTCGCCGGTCAGGCTGACGCTCGGATAGCGCGCCGCCTCGGCCTGGCCGATCTTGGCGGTGGACTGCGCATACTGCCGCTCAGCCATGCGCACGTCCGGACGGGTGAGCAGGATGTCGGCCGGGATGCCGGTCGGGATCGGCAGGCGGGGCGCTGGGATCGGCTTGGTGCGCTTCAGCCGCTCGGTAAGGGCCGCCGGCGGCCGGCCAGTCAGCACCGAAAGCCGGTGCACGGCTTCGGCGTAGCTTGCTTCCAGCGTCGGAATCTCCGCTTCCGTGCTGCTTGCCTGTCCCATGGCCTTGGCGACATCTGCCGCCGTCGCGGTGCCGGCCAGGGCCATCGTGCTGGTAAGCTCGGCGGTCTGCCTTTGTGACGCAGCCGAGCGCCGGGCCAGCGCGACGCGGGTCTGATAGCCGCGCGCCTGGATATAGTTGGAGGCGACATCACCGACCAAGGTCAGAAGGGTCGATCGCAGGTGTTCCTCGGAAGCGTCGACGCCATAGCTGGCGGCCTCGACGCCGCGGCGGTTCGCGCCAAAGAGGTCGAGTTCCCAGCTGGCATCGAAGCCTGCCTGGTACTGGTCATAGGTTGTGCTGGTTGCCGTGCCCGAGTTGGTTGCTGCGGTCCTATTGCGGGTAGCCGAGGCCGAACCCTCGGCGGATGGTAGCAACTTGCCCACCGACTGGCGGTAGCTTGCCCGCGCCTCGCGGATTTTGGCCTTGGCGCTCGCGACATCGAGATTGCCGGCGACCGCTTCCTCCACGAGCGCGTTCAACTCGGGATCGCGCAGGCGCTGCCACCATTGCGACAGCTGCACCGGCTTAGCCGGCTTCACCGCCTTCTGCCCGCTCCAACTCGCTGGCATTGCCAGAAGAGACTTCTGGTAATCCGGACCGACGACGCATCCCGAGAGCAGGGCAGCGGCAAACGCGGGCAAAAGAAGCCCCTTCGCGGTCGCGAGACCGCGTTCAAAACCTGGCATGGAAAGAAACCTCTATTCTTGAGTGGCTGTGGCTGGGGTCCCGTCCGTATCCTGCTTGGTCGCCTTGCCCTTGAAGATGCGGCGCACCCTGACGAAGAGAAGCGGCACCAGGAAGACGCCGATCACGGTCGCCGCGATCATGCCGCCCATCACGCCGAGGCCGACCGAGTTCTGCGCGCCCGAGCCCGCGCCGCTGGCGATCGCCAGAGGTGTGACGCCGAGAATGAAGGCCAGCGACGTCATCAGGATGGGCCTCAGGCGCTGTCGCGCCGCTTCGAGCGTTGCTTCGACCAGGCCCATGCCTGCCGCCTGCCGCTCGATGGCGAACTCGACGATGAGGATGGCGTTCTTCGAGGCAAGGCCGATCGTGGTGAGCAGGCCGACCTTGAAATAGACGTCGTTGGTCTGGCCAAAGAGGGTGGCCGCCGCCAGCGCACCGAAGATGCCGATCGGCACCGACAGCATCACCGCGAAGGGGATCGACCAGCTTTCGTAAAGCGCGGCAAGGCACAGGAACACGACCAGCGCCGAAATCGCGTAGAGCGACATCGCCTGGTTGCCGGAAAGCTTCTCCTGATGCGACAGGCCGGTCCATTCATGCGAATATCCGGCGGGCAGTTGCGCGGCCAGCCTGTCGATCTCGTCCATCGCCGCGCCTGAGCTTTGGCCGGCGGCCGCGGCGCCCTGGATCTCGACCGCCGCCGAGCCGTTGTAGCGTTCGAGGCGGGGCGATCCGTAGGTCCAGTGGCTGGAGGCGAAGGCCGAGAACGGCACCATGGCGCCGCTGGAGTTGCGGACCTGCCATTTGTCGAGATCTTCCGGTTGCATACGGAAATCCGCGTCCGACTGCAGATAGACCGGCTTGACCCGTCCCCGATCGATAAAGTCGTTGACGTAGTCGCTGCCCCAGGCGCTCGACAGCGTGTTGTTGATGTCGGCGAGGCTGATGCCCAGCGCGCTGGCCTTTTCCTGGTCGATATCGACCGAAAATTGCGGCTGGTCCTCCTGGCCGTTGGGGCGTGTGTTGGCGAGCAGCGTGCTCTTCCCGGCCAAGCCGAGCAGCTGGTTGCGCGTCTGGATCAACGCCTCATGGCCGGCGCCATTGACATCCTGGAGGTAGAACTCGAAGCCGTTGGTGTTGCCGAAACCCTGGATTGCCGGTGGGGCGAGGGCGAAGACTTGGGCATCCCTGATCTTGGAGAAGGCGGCCATGGCGCGGCCGGCGACCGCAGACACGGAAAGAGCCTTGGTCTTGCGCTGGTCGAAATCCTTCATCCGCACGAAGGCGATGCCGACATTCTGCCCGGAGCCGCCGAAGCCGAAGCCGGAAGCCGTGAACACGCCTTCGACCGCGTCCTTCTCCTCGTTGAGATAGTGGTCGGTCACCTGAGCCAGCACGCGCTGGGTGCGGTCCTGCGTCGCGCCGGCCGGCAGTGAAGCGCTGGTGATCAGGATGCCCTGATCCTCATCCGGCAGGAACGAGCTCGGCAGACGGGCGAACATCCAGCCCATGGCAACGACGATGACGAGGAACACGGCAAGGAAGCGCCAGGAACGGTTGATGATGCCGTGCGAGCCGTCGCGGTAGGCGATGGTGCTGCGATCGAACATGCGGTTGAACCAGCCGAACGGACCCCTTTGCGTCGCATGGTCCTTGGCCGGGCGCAGGATGGTGGCGCAGAGCGCCGGCGTCAGCACCAGTGCCACCAGCACCGAGAGCACCATCGCCGAGACGATGGTGACCGAGAACTGCCGGTAGATGATGCCGGTGGATCCGCCGAAGAAGGCCATCGGCACGAACACGGCCGACAGCACGGTGGCGATGCCGATCAGCGCGCCGGTGATCTCGTTCATCGATTTGCGCGTAGCCTCCTTCGGCGGCAGGCCTTCCTCGTGCATGACGCGCTCGACATTCTCGACCACGACGATGGCGTCGTCGACGAGCAGGCCGATGGCCAAAACCATGGCGAACATGGTGAGCGTGTTGATCGAATAGCCGAAGAAGGAGAGCACGCCGAATGTGCCGAGCAGCACCACCGGCACGGCGATCGTCGGAATGATGGTAGCGCGCAGGTTCTGCAGGAAAAGCAACATCACCAGGAACACCAGCACGATCGCTTCGGCGAGCGTCTTCACCACTTCCTCGATCGAAAGCCGCACGAAGGGTGAAGTGTCATACGGGTAGACGACCTCGACGCCTTGCGGGAAGGTCGAGCTCAGGCGATTGATCGTCGTGCGTACAGCTTCCGCCGTGCTGATCGCGTTCGCGCCGGTCGCCAGGCTGATGGCGACGCCGGCGGCCGGCTTGCCGTTGTAATGGGCTTGGGTGGTGTAGCTTTCGGCGCCGATCTCGACCTTGGCAACATCGTTCAGCCGCACCAGCGAGCCGTCGGTATTGCTCTTCAGGATGATGTTGCGGAACTGCTCGGCGGTCTGCAGCCGGCTCTTCGCCGTCACCGTGGCGTTGAGCTGTTGGCCCTTGCGCGCCGGGAGCCCGCCGAGCTGGCCGGCCGAGACCTGCGTGTTCTGCGCCTCGACGGCCGTGGCGACATCGCTCGGCATCAGCGCGTATTGCGCTAGTTTGTCCGGGTCGAGCCAGATGCGCATGGCATAGCCGGAGCCGAAAAGCTGCGTCGAGCCGACGCCTTCGACACGCTTCAGCGTGTCGTTGACGGTTGAGTCGACATAGTCCGCGAGGTCGGTCGAGTTCATCTTGCCGTCGCTGGAGACGAAGCCGATGACCATCAGGAAGCCGGTCGAGGATTTGGAGACGGTGATGCCGTTGTTCTGGACGACCTGCGGCAGCTGCGACTGTACCAGCTGCAGCTTGTTCTGCGTCTGCACCTGGGCGGTGTCCGCGTTGGCGCCGCTGGTGAAGGTCAGCGTGATCGAGGCCTGTCCGGTCGAGGTCGACGTCGCCGTCATATAGTCGAGATTGTCGATACCGGTCATGCTCTGTTCGATGACCTTGGTCACCGAGTTCTCGACGGTCTGGGCGTCGGCGCCGGGGTAGGTGGCGCTGATGTTGACGGTGGTGGGAGCGATCTGCGGGTATTGCGAGATCGGCAGCGACTGCAGCGCCAAGAGGCCGCCCAGCATGATCACGATGGCGATCACCCAGGCGAAGATCGGCCGGTTGATGAAGAATCCCGACATCGCTTCAGTTCCCGGTTGCGCCAGAGGCCGGCTGCTTGGCGGCACCGGCGGCATTGCCGCCGGTGGCGGTCGCCGAGGCGGAGCTCTGCTGGCGGTCCTTGATCTCGCCGGTCGTTTCGTCGATCGTCACTTCGACCGCTGTCGCGTCGCCTCCGGCGCGCACCAGCTGCAGGCCCTCGACGATGACGCGGTCGCCGTCGCCGACGCCCGAATCCACCAGCCAGTTGTTGCCGACGCCGTTGCGCACGCTGAGCACGCGCTGCTCGACCTTGCCCTGGGCATTGACGACCATGGCCGTCGCCTGGCCCTTGGGGTCGCGGGTGACGCCCCGCTGCGGCACCAGGAAGCTGTTTTGGGCGACGCCTTCCTCAACGATGGCGCGCACATACATGCCAGGCAGCAGCAGGCGGTCGGGATTGGGGAACTGGGCTCTGAGCGCAAAGGTGCCGGTCGACTGGTCGACATTGGCGCCGGCGAACTCCAGCTTGCCGTTCTGCGCGTAGATGGTGCCGTTGTCGAGCTTCAGCTTGACGCTGACATTGGTCCCGCTGAATTTCAGCCGGCCTTCGTTGATCGCCTGGCGCAGATTGAGCAGGTTGGTGCTGGACTGCGTGACGTCGACATTGATCGGATCGAGCGAGCGAATGGTGGTCAGCACCGTTTCCTGGTTGGCGGTGACCAGCGCGCCCGGCGTCAGCGAGGATTTGTCGATGCGCCCGGCGATCGGCGCGGTGATCGAGGTGCGATCGAGGCTGATCTTTGCGGTTTCGACGCTGGCCTTGGCGGCTGCGACGTCGGCCTGCGCCTGCGCCAGCGTCGCGGCGGCATCATCGTAATCCTGCTTCGAGACGACGTTCTGCTTCAGCAGCCCGGCATAGCGGTCGAACTTGGCCTGGGCGGTGGGCACCGCGGCTTCAGCCTTCTGCTGCGTAGCGACGGCGCTGTCATAGGCGGCCTGATAGCTCGCCGGGTCGATGAGGTAGAGCGGCTGCCCCGCCACCACCTCGGCGCCTTCCTGGAACAGCCGCTGCCGGATGATGCCGTCGACCTGCGGGCGTACCTCGGCCACGAGCGAGGCAGCGGTCCGGCCCGGCAGCTCGGCGGTGATCGCGACCGATTGCGGATGCAGGGTGACGACGCCGACCTCAGGCCTGCCGGCGCCTCCCATGCCGGCGGGCACCTGGCTCTTCTCCTGCGAGCAGGCTGCAAGCAACAGCGCGGCACAAAGCGTGCCTGCCCAGGCAGACAGGCGGCGCGGCCGCGCCAGCGAAAGAGAACGATTAGGCTGGATATGCATTGACAGTTTCTTTCACTGGGGTTGCGGCGCTTGCCTGATCGGTAGCGCCGGGCGCTTCGACCAACAGCTTGCGGAGGTGACGGGCGAGGAAACGCTGGATGTCACCCATCAAGGTGTAGACCACCGGCACGTAGACGAGGCTGAGCACGGTCGAGGAGATGAGCCCGCCGATCACGGCGATCGCCATCGGCGCACGCGTCTCGGCGTCGGCGCCGATGCCGAGCGCGATCGGCAGCATGCCGGCGCCCATGGCGATCGATGTCATGACGATGGGCCGGGCCCGCTTGCGGGCAGCATCGAGCAGTGCCTCGAAGCGGCTCATGCCGTGCTCCTTCTCGGCGACCAGAACATATTCGACGAGCAGGATCGAGTTCTTGGCCGCGATGCCCATCAGCATCAGTATGCCGATCAAGGGCGAGACGCCAAGCGCCTTGCCGGTGATGAGGAGGAAACCAAGCGCGCCGCCGACCGAGAGCGGCAAGGCGACCAGGATGGTCACCGGTTGCACGAAGCTGCGGAAGAGCAGCACCAGCGTCAGGTACATCAGGATAATGCCGGCGGCGATTGCCGTCGCGAAACCAGAAAACAGCTCCTGCATGCGTTGGGCATCGCCGCGCGCCAGCTCATGCACGCCCTGCGGCAGGCTTTTCATCGCGGGCAGGGCGCGGATGGCTTCGGCCGCCTGACCGAGCGTCAGGCCGGAAAGATCCGCCTCGACCGTGGCGCTGCGGCTTCTGTCGACACGCGTGATGCTGTTCGGGCCGGCGTTGAAGCCGATATCGGCGACGGCGCCAAGCGGCACCGTGCCCATGCTGCCGATCAGCGGCAGCATGGCGAGCTTTGCCGGATCGTCGATGGCACCGTCGGGCAAGGTGACGACGATCGACACTTGGCGGTCGCCGAGATTGTATTTCGCCAGGCTGGTGTCGGCGTCGCCGATGGTGGCGATCTTCACCGTCGCGGCGATCTCGGTCGGCGTGACGCCAAGCTCGGCCGCCTTGGCGCTGTCGGGCCGCACGATCAGCTCAGGCTTGGTGGTGGCCGCGGTCGAGGTCGGATTGATTAGCCCGCGAACCGATTTCATGCCGTCGACCAGCGCGTTGCTCGCCCTCTCGAGGGCCGCGCCATCGTCGCCGACCAGCGTGATCGATACCTTGGCGCCGGCGAAGCCGTCGGCGCCGAACTGGACGCGGGCGCCGGGAATGCCGTTTAGCTTCGGCGAGGCCTCGGCCTCGAATTGCTGCTGGCTCATCGTCCGCTCGGCGCGCGGCTTCAGGTTGACCGTGACGGTCGCCGTCCGCACTTCGGCTGAGCTCGAGCTTTGGTTGGGTCCGCCGCCCGAAGACGCAGCCGTGCCAATGGTGGCAAATATGCTGTTGACGGCCGGCTCCTTCTGCAGCCGTCTGGTGATGTCCTGCACCACCGCCGTGGTCTGCTCGATGGTCGAGCCGGGCTGCAACTCGACCGAGATCATCGAGCGGCCGCGGTCGGCCGCCGCCATGAACTCGGTCGGCAGCCGGGTCGCCAGCAGCATCGAACCGGCGAAGAAGGCAATACCGGCCAGCAATGTGATCCAGCGGTAATCGAGCGCGTTGCGCAGCAGCCACAGATACGTCGGCACCCAGGCAGGCAAATCATCCTCGTCATGGCCGCCGGCGCGCACCAGATAGGCGCCCATCAGCGGGGTGAGCATGCGCGCCACCAAGAGCGAAAACAGCACCGAAACGCAGACGGCGACGGCGAAGGAGAAGAAGAACTTGCCGGGAATGCCGGGCATGAAGGCAACGGGCAGGAACACGGCGACGATGGTCGCGGTGGTCGCCACAACGGCGAGGCCGATCTCGTCGGCCGCTTCGATTGCCGCCTGGTAGGCGCTGATGCCAGTCTGGCGCATATGGCGCACGATGTTCTCGATCTCGACTATGGCATCATCGACAAGGATGCCGACGACCAGCGAAAGCGCCAGCAGCGTGATGTTGTTGAGCGAGATGTCGAAGGCCGCCATCACCGCGAAGGTCGGGATCAGCGACAGAGGCATCGCCACCGCCGAGACCAGCGTTGCCCTGATGTCGCGCAGGAACAGCCAGACCACGCCGACAGCGAGCAGCGCGCCCAGCCATAGAGCTTCGAAGGCGGCGTCGTAGCTTTCCTGGACGAAGCCGGACGAGGAGGTGACTTCGGTGAACTTCGCGACGCTGGTCTTGGCGGCCATTTCGGCGATCGCGGCGCGGGCGGCCTTGACCACGTCGATCTCGCTCGAGCCGACCGATCTGTAGACATTGAAGGCGACGACCTGCCTGCCGTCGAGATAGGCGGCCTGGCGCGGCTTTTCCCAGCTGTCGACGACAGTGCCGAGGTCGGAGAGCTTGACATCGCCGGCGCCGCTCAGCGCGATGCGTGTGTCGGCCAGCGCCTCCACGGTCGTTGCGCTGGCGAGCGTGCGCACCGACTGCTCCTGGCCGCCGATATTGGCGCGGCCGCCCGGCTGGTTGACGTTGTTGGAGGCGAGCGTCTGGCTGACATCGCCGGCGCTGATGCCGAGAGCCGCAAGCCGGTCGGGATCGAGCTCGACGCGGATGACGCGATCGACGCCGCCGGAACGGGTGATCTTGGAGACGCCGTCGACGCCGAGCAGGACCTTGGCGACGTCATTGTCGATGTACCAGCTCAGCGCGTCGGGCGACATGGTCGGCGCCTCGACGACGAAGGTGAGCACCGAATTGCCGGTTGCGTTGACCTTCGCCACGACCGGCGTCTGGGCCGCGGCCGGCAGGCTGGACTGCACGCCGGAGACGGCGTTGCGGACATCGTTGGTCGCGGTCTCGGGGTCGGTGCCGAGGGTGAATTCGATGGTGGTGACGGAAGAGCCCTCGCTGATCGAGGTCGAGACATCGTCGACTGCTTCGAGAGTCGCGACCGCGTTCTCGATGACACGCGCGACCTGGACTTCCATTTCGCTCGGCGCTGCGCCCGGCTGCGCCACCGTGACGGTGACGGTCGGCAGGTCGATGTCGGGCATATTGTTGGTGCGCAGCTGCATGAAGCCGTAAACGCCGGCAACGCTGAGCGACAGGAACAGCACGATGGTCGGAACCGGATTGCGGATCGACCAGGAGGAGATGGCGTTCATTGCGCGGGCTCCGCCGTGCTCGCAGCATCGGCCGCTTTCGTCTCGTCGGCGGCGACACGCACGAGGTTGCCGTCGTTGAGGAAGCCGGCCCCGGCGACGACGACGAAAACGCCTTCCGACAAGCCGCTTTCGATGGCGACGCGGCCGCTCTGGCGCGTGCCGGTGGCGACTGGACGCGCGCTGACCTTGCCGTCATCGCCAACGACGAACACCGCAGGTTTGCCGTCATGCCAGACCAAGGCCCTTTCGGCGACGGTCAGCTGCCGGGACGACGCTGTCTCGATCGTGACCCGAGCGAACATGCCCGGCCTAAGGCCCGAGCCTTCGCCGACGGCGACATAGACGGTGGCGAGGCGCGTGGTCGCGTTGACCGTCTCGGCTACCTGGGAAACGCTGCCCGAAAAGGCGCGGCCGGATGCATCGACGATGTTCGCCGGCTGACCGGCCGAGATTGCCGTCAGGACCTTTTCAGGGACAAGGACGCCGACCTCCAGCCTGCCGTCGCGGACGATCTTCATCAGCTCGGTACCGGCCTGGACCATGGAGCCTGTCACAGCCGGCCTGCTGGAGACGATGCCGTCGAACGGGGCACGGATCGTCGTCCTATCGAGTTGGGCCTGCAGCCGTTCGGTGGCGGCTGCCGCCTGATCGACCCCGGCCTTGCCGGTCTTGACGGCGGTCGCCTTGTCCTCGGCGGTTTCAGCGCTGACGGCGTTGCTGGCGAGCAGCTTGTTGGCGCGGGCCGCGGCCGACAGCGCGGAATCGAGGGTTGCCTGGGCTTGCGCGACGGCTGCCTTCTGCTCGGCGAGCTGGGCTTTAAGCAGCGAGTCATCCAACCTTGCCACGACATCGCCGGCCTTCACATGATCGCCCTCGGCCACCAGGACTTCGGTCAGGCGCAGGCCGCTTTCTTCGGCGCCGATCGTCGCTTCCTGCCATGCAGCCACCGTGCCGGTTGCGCTGACCGACGATGTCACCGTCTGGGGGACCACCTTCTCCACCGAAACGGTGAGCGTCGCTGCCGGCGCAGGCGTCTGCGCCGCCGGCTCGGGCGTGGCGCGGCCATAAGCCTTGAGCGCTGCGACGGCGGCCAGCGCGGCCAGCAAGGCCGCCAGAAGAAGATGTCTTTTACGCAATTTTGCGGTCATGATTTTCAGTGCTTGAAGACGAGATCGGAAGCGGCAGGCGGTAGGCGGCGAAGCTCAACCGGATCGCCCCTTTCAGCGCCTGCTTCGACAGGATCTTTTGCCTGGCACCGGCGCCGGAGCGTATCGGCAAGGGCGAGCCCAGCGAGGTAAGCAGCCGCAGCATCATCAGGGCTTCCCACATCATCATGCGCTCCATGCTTGACGGCGGTCGCGCGGACGCGTCCGCCAATTCGCAAGAGAACCGGCCGGCCCGTGAACGGGTGGATCAGCGGACCGGCCGGCGCAGACGGTCAGAGTTGCTCGCCATTCCGGGGTAGGGGTGGCTGAAGCTGTCCGTGCGGACCTCCGGGGCCGGCTGCGTCGTCCGGCGGATTGCCCCAGGGACCAGGGCGCGGGCCGTGCGGCCGATCCGCCGAAGCGAGGATTTCGAGCTGTTCGGGCGTCAGCTTGGTGCGCAGCACGGCGATCGCATCCTTCAGCTTGGCGGCCGAAGCCGCGCGTTTGGTGACCTCGTCGGCCAGGCGCTCCTGAAAGGCGAAGGGATCGCGTTGCGCCTGGCCGGGGCCACCGGGGGAACCCGGCCCGCCCGCCTCGGGACCGCCGGGAGCGCCGGGGCCACGGTCGAACCGCGGAGGCGCCAGCACCGCCTGCAGCGCGCTGGTATAGTTGCGCCAGGCATCGAGCTGCTCAGACCGGATGCCGATGCGGGTCTCGAGGGCCGAGAGCCGGGCGGCAAGCATTTCCGGCGGCGACGGTCCCATGCGGCGGAAGCCGAAGCCTTCCGGCGCTTGCGGCCCGTGCCGCATCGGCCCAGGCGGGCGAGGCCAGGGCATCGGCCCCGGGCCCGTGTCGTCCTTCTGATTGATGGCCGGCGGCTCGTCGCCCGGTGCGGCGCCGGGATCGGGCTGAGCGGCCAGCACGGGATGGATGGCCGCGACCGAAAACAGGCCGAGCGCCAAGAGTTTGCTTCGCATGACGTGATCCTTTGCTTGCATGCTTCGGATGGCTGGAGGATAGGAGGCGTCTTTTGCCGCTTCGCGTCGCGGCATTGCCGAAGGTTTCCGGAAAAAGGAGATTTGTTTCCGAATGTTTCCAACGGCTTTGCGGAAACGTTCCGTTGCAATTTTCCGTGCCGCTTGGCGGCGTCGCTCCCTATAATCAGGGACGAAAAGGCAAGCGGGCGAAGAATGCAGACAAAATCCCACATCCTCGTCGTCGACGACGACCGCGAGATCAGGACGCTGCTCGGGCGCTATCTCGACGGACAGGGATTTCGTGTCTCAGTGGCGGCGGACCGGCGCGAATGCGAGCACAAGCTTGGCTCCGGCCAGTTCGACCTCATCGTGCTCGACGTCATGCTGCCTGACGGCTCCGGTCTCGACATCTGCCGGAGCCTGCGGGACCGCAAGCCGCATATCCCGGTCATCCTGCTGACCGCGCTGAAGGAAGATGTCGACCGCATCATCGGGCTGGAGCTCGGCGCCGACGACTACCTCGGCAAGCCGTTCAATCCGCGCGAGCTTACGGCTCGCATCCGGGCGGTGCTCAGGCGCTCGGCGCCGGACGAAGTCGCCCCACCCAAGGTTCGCGTCTATCATTTCGCCGGTTACCGGCTGGAGCCGGACACGCGCAGTGTGATGAACGCCGACGGAGCCCTGATCGATCTTACCGGCGCCGAGTTCGACCTGCTGCAGGTCTTTCTCGACCGGCCGGGGAGGCTTTTGTCGCGCGACCAGCTGCTCGATCTGACGCAAGGGCGCGAGCGCG
Source organism: Mesorhizobium sp. WSM3862 (assembly GCF_002294985.1). Taxonomy (GTDB): domain Bacteria; phylum Pseudomonadota; class Alphaproteobacteria; order Rhizobiales; family Rhizobiaceae; genus Mesorhizobium. Next base: position 13,786 of record NZ_NSGE01000012.1, read on the forward strand.
AGCCGCTCGACCGGTCCGTCGACGTGCTGATGAGCCGGCTGCGCCGGAAGTTCGCGGAGGCGGGCGAGGAGAACCTGTTCAAGACCGTGCGCAATGGTGGCTATCAACTGACCGCGCGCGTCGAAACGGCGGAGACCGGGGCATGACCTCGCTGCGCCGGCGGCTGATCATCCTTCTGGTCGTTTCGATCCTGGGCGTGGTCGGGCTTGCCACCTTCGTCGCCGTCAAGGTCCTCGGTGGGCCGTCGCCGGAGCTGACCATGGGGCCGCTGGCGCAACAGATACAGTACATGGTGCAGCTGGTTCCCGGCCATGTGCCGGGCAGCGGCGATGCACCGGTGACGATCAGCGATCGTCCGGCGCCGGGTTTCGAGGACCGCAAGCACACGCGAGTGCTGAACGACATGCTGCGCCAGAACGGCCTCGATGTTTCGGCCGTCGTCAGCCGCAATGCCGGGCAACCTGGGATGGTCGCCTCTGTCGCGTTGCCCGATCATCGCTTTATGATCGTCACGGTCCCCGACTTGGGCCCGCCGCGCGATGTCTGGTATGTTTTCGCCGGCTGGATGGCGCTGATCGTGCTCGGCGCGACGCCGGTGTCGATCTATTTCACCGGCGTGCTGGTGCGGCCGCTCGAAATGCTCGAAGCCGCCGTCAGCAAGATCGGCTCGGACGGGGTGCTGGCGACCTTGCCGGAAAAAGGCTCGGTCGAGGTGAGGGCCACCGCCCATGCGCTCAACGAACTGTCGGCAAGATTGAGAACGGCGATGGAAAGCCGCATGCGGCTGGTGGCCGCCGCCGGCCATGATCTCAGGACGCCGATGACGAGGATGCGGCTCAGGGCGGAATTCCTGGACGAGGATCGCGAGAAATGGCTGAGCGACCTCGATGAGCTCGACCGCATCGCCGACAGCGCCATCCGCCTGGTGCGCGAGGAGGTCAATCAGGACGCGGTCGAGCCGGTGGAACTGGACAGGCTGCTCCGCGATATCGAGGTCGAGATGATCTCGCTCGGCCATGCGGTGACGATCGACCATCTCGACCACGTGTCGGTCAAAGCCGGCGCGCTTGGCTTGCGCCGGGCGCTGCGCAACCTGATCGTCAACGCCGCCACGCATGGCAAGAGCTGCACGGTCTCGCTATCCGGGCAAGGCAACGGAGCGGTTCTCACCATCGCCGACCGCGGCCCCGGCATTCCGCCGGACCTCTTGAACAAAGCCTTCGAGCCGTTCTTCCGGGTCGACCCGGCGCGCATGCAGTTCATTCCCGGCGCCGGGCTGGGGCTGGCGATCGCCAAGGAGATCATCGAGCGTTATGGCGGATCGATAAGGCTTGAGAACAGGCAGGGGGGTGGGCTGGTGCAGACAATCATCTTTTCCCGGGAGTAGAACACGAGCCAACGATACCATCGGCTCCCTCGATAAACATATGATGTCGCGTCATCCCGGGCTCGATCTGTCGACAGGCAAAAGGCGCGACTTACGCGCCACGTTCCAGCCCGGTCTCGCGCGCGCCGGCGGTGGCAGAGCTGGCGCGCCTATCTGTGCAAGAACGTGGGGCTCTGCTCGTCTCGGAAGCGAAGTCTTCGCTGAAGCCGCAATTTGCCCGCAGTATTTCTCCGCCCATGCGCCCTTTCCAGACATTTTGTGTAGCAGTCGTATCGCGAGAAGAAGGCGAAGGTCTTTGAAACGCTCTCCTATTTCGACTGCGTCAACTTCGCCCGGCAGTGCAAGGCAGCGGCGCTGTTTTCGGTGGCCCTGATGGACGAAGTCTGCCCGCCCTCTACCGTTTATGGCGCGTTCAATGCCTACGATGGCGAAAAGACCATCGTACAGTACGAATTCAACAACCATGAAGGCGGGCAGGGCTATCAGGAGCGCGAACAGATGGCGTGGCTGAGCGGGCTGTTCGGTGTCGGCTGACGCGAGCGGCCCAGCACTAAGCGTTTCGCCTCGCAGCGCGCCTCTGCTTGGCCGCGCAATCTAAGCTCCAACGGCTATCAGCCGCCCCTGTTGCTCTACGCGCTTCCATTCTGCAGCAGCACCCGGGCATACGCTTCGAGGGCCTACCCAACCTAGCCGCTCAACGATGCTGAAGCAGCTTTAACAGCCGCCCTGGCCGAGCCCGCGTGGGTTTGGATGGCATCGGCTCCCCTGCTCGGTGTCAGCTTACTCAGTCCTCTGCCCGAGGACCGGACAGGCAGCAAGCGGTCCCCCCAATCCCATCCGAGTCAGTATCTCGCGTTGCTCCCGTGGCCAATCATGGCCGAAGGAGAAACCAAATGGGACATTCTCACTATGACCTCACCGCTCCCGATCGCCGCGCGTGGAACGCGGGCAAGAAGGTCGGAACGAAACGGCCGTTGAAACCTCGACAGATATGGGCGATCCGGTTCTTTCTCGACCGAGAGCGGCGATTGCGCGATCGAGCCCTCTTCGATCTGGCAATCGACAGCAAGTTGCGCGGCTGCGACCTGGTGAAGATCAAGATCGGCACCTTGGTTCTCGGGTCGGAAATTCGTACCCGCGCGATGGTCGTGCAAAAGAAGACAGGCCGACCGGTTCAGTTCGAGTTGATGAGCGATGCACGCTCCAGTCTTCTCGGATGGTTAGAACGGCGCGGCGGCACGGTCGACGATTATGCGTTCCCGAGCAGGATCGACCCAAAGCGTCACATGAGCACGAGGCAGTATGCCCGCCTCGTGGACGAATGGGTTGTGGCGATCGGACTTCGACCTCAGGAATACGGAACGCATTCGCTGCGGCGTACCAAAGCGTCGATCATTTACAAGACGACAGGTAACCTCCGCGCTGTTCAGATTCTGCTGGGCCACACCAAAATCGAGAACACAGTCCGGTATCTCGGCGTCGATGTAGAAGATGCCCTAACTCGCCGAGGCCACGGAAGTCTAACCAGAAGCGGCTCCATTTCCGAGTGAAGCCGCGGATGCTAAGCGCCCGATACCTGCCGTTAAAGCTAAGGTTGCTCGGCCTTACAAGCGGACATCGGATGATCCGCCGTAAGGGGGATTTAAAGTAGCGTTTCGCTTCGCCTCGGAAGGCGAGAGAAAGCGTACGATCATTCGTCGGACCGGCTGACGACCAGATGAGAGTCGATTTTCCGCTCTCCCCTTGTCATTCGGAAAATCGTTCCTGTCTTATTCTATAAGCTAAGTAGATTTTGAGCCGACGCTCTGGATGGAGCGGGCAATCGAGGGGTGAACCCTCCGCTCAAAGGATCGATCTCATGCGAAAACTGATTTCCGCCGCCCTGGTCGCGCTCGCAGCGGTGGCCACTTCTGGAATGGCTCATGCCGACCAGAAGAAGGTCGTCATTGCTTACCAAACCGGGGCTAATCCCTATAACCTTGGTATCGCCAACGGCGACCTTGCCAGGAAGACCGGGTGGAACATCGAATTCCGCCGTTTCAATTCCGGTGCCGACATTTTCGCAGCCATCGCATCCGGCGACGTCCAGCTCGGCGATGTCGGATCGAGCCCGTTCTCGGCTGCCGTCAGCAAGGGCCTCGACGTGAAGGCGTTCTACATCTCGTCCGTCTCGCGCGACGGCGAGGCGCTGGTGGTGCGGCCAGAAATCAAGTCGCCGGCGGACCTGCGCGGCAAGAAGCTCGCTGCGGCGCCGGTCTCGACTGACCATTACCAGCTTCTGGCCGTGCTCAAGCAGGAAGGCATCTCCGAGAAGGAAACCCAGGTTATCGCCATTCCGCAGCCCGAGATCGTCGCGGCCTGGAAGCGCGGCGACATCGACGGCGGCTTCGTCTGGGATCCGGCACTTTCTGAGCTGAAGAAGAACGGCAAGGTCCTGCTCACTGCCGGCCAAGTCGCTGATCGCGGCGCGCCCACCTTCAGCGCGCTGGTCGTCACCGGCGCATTCGCCAAGGCCAATCCGGAGTTCCTCGGCCAGTATGTCAGGCTGATCGACGGCTACAACCAGGCCTATCTGAGCAACCCGGCCGCCTGGGGGCCGGACTCCGAGAGCGCCAAGCTCATCGCGAAATTGCAGGGCGGCACGGCGGCCGAGAACTCGGAGCAGTTGAAGACGACGGTCGTGCCGCCGCTCGACGAACAGGTCTCAGACAAATGGCTGGGCGGCGGCGAGAAGAGCGCGGTCGCGAAAATCCTCAAGGACACTGCGAGCTTCCTGAAGGACCAGCACAAGATCACCTCGATCAAGGACAGCTACGCGGCCTTCGCCGATCCGCAATATGCGGCAGTGGCCAAGGCCTCGAACTAGCAATCCCGGAAGGAAACGCCGATCTGGCTGGTACGCCAGCCAGATCGCCTGGAGGCCACCATGCTTCGAATCCGCGATGCCAGCATCACCTTTCTGGGTTCCGACGGCCAGCACGTACACGCGCTCGATCACGTCTCGCTCGATATCGCTCCTGCCTCCATCGTTGTCGCGGTCGGAGCTTCCGGGTGCGGCAAGTCGACATTGCTGAACGCGATCGCCGGCTTCCTGCCGCTCACCGAAGGCACGATCACACTGGATGGACGCGAAATCGCGGCGCCGGGCGGCGATCGAGGCGTTGTGTTCCAGAAAGACACCCTGCTGCCATGGGCCAATGTGCTGGACAACGTCGCGCTCGGCCTGAAGTACCGGGGCGTGTCGCGCATCGAACGCTATGAGCGGTCGAGGCACCTTCTTGAACTGGTCGGGCTCGCCGATTTCGCCGAAAAGCCGCCCTACGAACTGTCGGGCGGCATGCGCCAGCGCGTCGGCATCGCCCGGGCGCTGGCCACCGATCCGAAAATCCTTTTGATGGACGAGCCATTCGGCGCCCTCGACAGCCTGACCCGCGAGACGATGCAGCAGCTTCTGGCTTCGGTCTGGGCCAAAACCGGCAAGCAGATCCTGTTCATCACCCATTCGATCGAGGAAGCCCTCACACTCGGCACGACGATCGTCGTGATGTCACCCCGGCCGGGCCGCATCGTCGCGCGCTTCGATGCCGATTTCGTGCGCGATTTCGCCGAGAGCGGCGATATCGGGCCGATCCAGTCCCACCCGCGCTTCATCGAGCTGCGGCAGGAAATCCGCTCGCTCATCCACCAGCCGGAAGGCGCCCGCAGAGGAACCTTGCAATGACGCTCGCCGCCAATTCCCAAACCCCGTTTCCTCCCGCCACGGCTCAGCGGAGGCCGTCTCCCCCGCCGCGCGGCTCAGCATCGGCAAGGACGTTCGGCATCAGCCTGGTGACGTTGGCGGCGCTGATCGCATTGTGGGTACTCGCCGCGCAATTCGGCTGGGCATCGCCGCTGTTCCTGCCGTCGCCGGCCGACGTGCTGACCCAGTTCAACGCCGTTGCGGCCGATGGCTATGCCAATGGCACGCTGCTCGACCACACGCTGGCAAGCCTCGGCCGCATTGCCGCGGCCCTCGGCGTCGGCATTTTCGTCGGCATTCCGCTTGGCCTGCTCATGGGGCTCAATCGTTGGGTCAAGGGCATCTTCAGCGTGCCGATCGATCTCTACTGGGGCTTGCCGCCGCTGGCCTACCTGCCGCTGCTGATCATATGGCTCGGTATCGGCGAAACCTCCAAGATTGTTCTCCTGTCGCTGTCGACCTTCGCCCCGATCTGCTTTGCGGCACAGGCGGGCGTGCGATCGGTGCCCGTCGAACGTATCAACGCCGCGCTGTCCCTCGGCGCCAACCGGCTGCAACTCTTCACCAGCATCATCCTGCCGTCCGCTTTGCCGGAGATCTTGACCGGCCTCAAGATCGCCATCGGCGCAGGATTGTCGACTCTGGTCGCGGCCGAGCTGATCGCAGCCCAGTCCGGGCTCGGCTACATGATCATGTCGGCGGCCAATTTCCTCGCGACCGACGTCGTGTTCGTCGGCCTCATCGTCATTGCCGTGCTCGCCTTCGCCTTCACCAGCGGCATGTGTTGGCTGGAACATCGCCTCATCCCCTGGAAAGGCAAGCTCTGAGGCTTGCTCCCATAGATTCTGCAGTCATTGAAGGAAACAATCCGATGTCCGGCAACAGCACCCGCCCGCTCGATATCTACTGGTACCTGCCGACCCATGGCGACGGCCCCTATCTCGGCACCGACGAGCGGCACCGGCCGGCAACCTTCGGCTATCTCAAGGAAATTGCGCAAGCCACCGATCGGCTTGGCTTCAAGGGCGTGCTCCTGCCAACCGGAACACGGTGTGAGGACGCTTGGATCGTGGCCGCCGGGCTGATCCCTCTGACCGAACGGCTGAAATTCCTGGTGGCGCTGCGGCCGGGCAGCGGGACGCCGGCACTGTTCGCGCGCCATGCGGCCACGCTGGACCGCATTTCCGGCGGCCGGGTGCTGCTCAACGTTGTCACCGGCGCTGATCCGGCCGACCTTGCCGGCGACGGCAACAAGCTCGGTCATGACGCGCGCTATGCCCAGACTGATGAATTCCTCACGATCTGGCGCCGTATCCTGTCCGGAGAGCCGGCGGACTTCGAGGGCAAGTATCTATCTGCTCACGGCACCGACATTTCTTTCCCGCCGGTCCAGCAACCCTATCCGCCACTTTGGTTCGGCGGGTCTTCGGAGGCGGGCATCGAGGTCGCTGCCAAACACACCGACGTCTATCTGAGTTGGGGTGAACCCCTCGAGCAGGTGAAGGAGAAGTTCGATCGAGTCAGGGCACGAGCGGCGGCTCAAGGTCGCAAAATCCGCTTCGGATTGCGCATAAACCTGATCGTGCGTGAAACGGAGGAGGAGGCCTGGGCGGCGGCGGATCGACTGATCAGCCGCGTCACTGACGACGTGATCGCTGAAGCCCAGCATCAATTCACCAAGGTTTCGGAGTCGGTCGGGCAAAAGCGCATCTCCGCTCTGCACCAGGGACGCCGCGACAAGCTGGTTATAGCTCCCAATCTATGGGCCGGATTGGGTCTCGTCCGAGGGGGTGCCGGCACCGCGCTTGTCGGGAGTGCGGAAAGCGTTGCCGCCCGCATTCGCGAATATCAAGAAATAGGGGTGGAGACGGTTATTGCCTCCGCCTATCCGCATCTGGAAGAAGCTTTCAATGTTGCCGAACTGCTGTTTCCGCAGCTCGGACTGCAAGGTGAATTGCCCCTCAAAGAACGCGGCTGGGATCTGGAGTTTGGGCGCGCCCGGGGCGCCGGTGTCCGAGTAGCGGCGTCTTAGGCAGGTCGATTTCTTGCCTAGAGGAGAGAAGTGGTCCACGCAGCATCGCCGCTGTCGTGCCAGGCCCGCTTACGTCTGAGTTTGACCATCGGAGTTCGGCTTATGTCAAATCCATCAATCGTCGGTTTTTCGGGGAACTTCAGTCGACCCTCGAAGACCCGCGCTTTCGTCGACCTCGTCGTTCAGAACATCGCCAGCCGCCACCACCTTTCCCATCGAACCTATGATGTCGAGGATGTCGGTTCCTCGCTGGGGGCCGCCAAATGGCAGCGCGACCTCGACGCGCAAGCCCAAATCGTAGTTGCAGATGTTGTCGCCGCGGACGTGCTCGTCGTCGGGTCTCCGACATACAAGGGTAGCTATACCGGGCTGTTCAAGCATTTTTTCGACTTGCTTGATCCAACGGCCTTGAGAGGTAAGCCCGTGCTTCTCACGGCCACCGGGGGCGGCGAGCGCCATGCCCTTGTCGTTGAGCATCAACTCAGGCCGCTATTTGGCTTCTTCGAGGCTTTCGCGCTGCCCACAGCCGTGTACGCGACCGACAAAGACTTCACCGATGGTGTGCTTCGGTCCGAACTGATCCTGAAGCGAGCGGCGCAGGCGGTTGATGAAATCGCGGTTCTGCTAGCCACCAAATCCGGTCTCAGAATAGCCGCCGAATAAATCCATGCCGCGGCGCTTCAGCGGGAAGTGTAGCGTCTCGCCTTCCGGGTCGCGGCAAGCGGGCGTGAAGGCAGTCCTTTGCCGATCAGCCGAAAAGCGGAATGTCTGCTGGCGGCCCCATTTCGGTCATTCACCAGGAGGAAGTGGCTGGCTACTTAGGGCTCCATCGTCGATATCTCGAAGCCAGTAACTATTCTCGTCCATCGTCTTTCGGTTCGCCAGACCATACGAGAGAATACGAGGGAAACGGGTAGGCGAACCACCCGCTAACATATTGATTTCCTGTCGAAAACGACGACCCTCCGGGCCCACCATTACCTTTGATTTTGTTAATGAAAATTGAGCGAGGCCAGAACTTCCGGGCCTGTTGACGGGCTGGGCAAAAGGCGATCCCCGCGTTTGCTCCCGTCAAGTTGGAGGCGCAGCACCATCGAGCGACTAACCACCATTGCCCGGACGACACAAGCCTACACTGCCGCTGCATGCCCATGCTGGAGGCCAAACTCGGGCCGCCACTTGTGACCGTTCGCTTCCGGCCGCTGCTCCAGATTGTTGGGGCAGCATCTTATGAAGCGAGGTGAGTAGCAGACGGTAACGAGTTGATGCCATTGACCTCCAAGGTTTATTAGATCGCCGGCTCGGACCTGGAGGGCATGCGCCTCCGACCACCTGGGAATCGGTCAAGATGCGCATTGCGCTCGTCCGTTTAACTCGTCGCGTCCCCACGAAGGAGTTGGAGAACATAGCGCTTGGCGTGCTGTACCGCCGCCTCCAACGGCAGACCTTGAGCTAACGATGCGGCGATGGCGCTGGACAGCACGCAGCCGGTGCCACGCATCCCCCCATGGACGCGAGGCGCTTCGACCCGAACGGCGCGACGGTCCGGCTGCATGAGAACGTCATTCGCTTGATGTCCGTGCGCGTGCCCGCCCTTGACGAGCACGGCGGTCCGCACCGTCGCCAACAGGTCCTCGCCTTGAACGCACGCGCCTTCTTCGTCCTTCGCAGGGTCTGCTCCCACCAACGTTGCCAGCTCAATCAGGTTGGGGGTCACGAGCCGGCAGAGCGGCATCAGATCACGGCGCAACACGTCGACGGCATCGTCCTGCAGCAACACGCGTCCCGAGGTCGAGCCAAGCACAGGGTCGAGGACCACCGGCACCTTCGGATGGGCCGCCAGGACAGAGCCGACCGCCTCAATGGCTGCCGCCGTCCCCAGCATGCCGATCTTGACGGCTGCGACCGGATTGGCAGCAAAGGCAGCGCGCATTTGGGCGGCGATAAGCTGCGGCGGCATCTGCTCGATGTGTTCGACGGCCGAGTGCGTCTGGACGGTCACGGCCGTGACGGCGAGGCAACTGCGCAGCCCAAAGGCGGATACGGTCTCGACGTCTCGGGCTGTTCCGGCGCCGCCACTTGAATCGCAGCCGGCGACGATCAGCACATGCGGCGTCAACGCCATTGGGCTGTCGCCGCCAGCCATTCAGCCGTCCGCGCCTCGGGGTGCGTGTTGCGGGTGATGTCGGTGACGACCGCCGCACTTTGGGCGCCGTGCGCGAAGACAGCGGCAACGCGCTCGACGGTGAGCCCGCCGATGGCCACAAGCGGAAGTTCGCCGACGCGCTGCTTCCAGGCGGCGATGCGGTCCAGCCCCTGCGGATCCCATTTCATCGCCTTGAGAATGGTCGGGTAGATCGGTCCGAGCGCGACATAGTCCGGCTCGGCTTGGAGCGCTGTTTCGAGTTCGGCGCCGTCGTGGGTGCTGAGGCCCAGCCTCACGCCCGCCCTGCGGATCGCCTTCACATCAGCCTCCGCCAGATCTTCCTGGCCAAGGTGAACGAAATCGCAATTTTCCTCGATCGCAACACGCCAGTAATCGTTGACGATGAGCTGGCAGCCGTGGCGGTCACAGACTGCCTTCGAGGCGCGAATTTCCCGGCGCAGCAAAGCTTCGTCCTGGTCCTTGATGCGCAGCTGCACCAGCCTCAGGCCGAGCGGCACCAGACGTTCGATCCAGGCGGCGGAATCGACGATCAGGTAGAACGGATCGAGCTTCATGAGAATGCTGCCATGCCGATGACGGGGGTGGAGGGAACGGCCATGTCGCGCGGCTCGAGCAGGCCGGCGCAATAGGCCTCGCGGCCGGCCTCGACCGCCGTGCCAAAGGCCGCGGCCATGGCAACAGGATCGCCTGCCTTGGCGACAGCGGTGTTGAGCAGCACCGCGTCGTAGCCGAGCTCCATCACGGCCGCGGCATGCGAGGGCCGGCCGATGCCGGCATCGACGATCAGCGGAATGCCGGGGAAATGGCCGCGCAGGCTTCGCAGCGCATCGGGGTTCTGCGGCCCGCGTGCGGAGCCGATCGGCGCGCACCAGGGCATCAAGAGCCTGCAGCCGGCGTCGAGCAGGCGCTCGGCGACGATGAGGTCGTCGGTCGTGTAGGGAAACACCTCGAATCCTTCAGAGGCAAGGATCCTTGCGGCCTCGACCAATCCGAAGACGTCGGGCTGGAGCGTATCGTGGTTGCCGATCACTTCGAGCTTGATCCAGTCAGTGCCGAACACCTCGCGCGCCATCCGCGCCGTCGTGACCGCTTCGCTCACCGAGTGGCAGCCGGCGGTGTTGGGCAGCACGCGAACGCCGAGCGACTGGACAAGCGACCAGAACTGGCCGCCGGCTTTGCCGCCGGAGGTTTCGCGACGGAGCGACACGGTGACGATCTCCGTGCCGGACGCTTTCACCGCCTCCGCCATGACGGCAGGCGAGGGGTAAAGCGCGGTGCCCAGCAGAAGGCGGGACGCGAGTTTCTGTCCATAGAACTCGAGCATGGATCAGCCTCCTTTCATCGGCGAGAGGATTTCGATGCGGTCGCCATCGGCGAGCCGGCAGCGGTCGCGCTCCCCGGCTGGCACGACGTCACCGTTCAGCGCGGTGGCGAGCCAGCTGCCCTGGAAGTCAAGTTCGCGGAGCAGCGCGGCAAGCGTTTCGGCCGCGACTTCATGGGCTTGGCCGTTAACGGTGAGCTTCAAGGGCAAACTCCTTTGCTCCAGGATTTCCCAGGATGAGGTCGGCTGCCTGCCGCGCCATGGCCGGCGCGAGCAGGAAGCCGTGGCGGTAGAGGCCGTTGATGCGAATATTCCCCCCGTCGCGCTCGACGCGAGGCAAGTTGTCGACGAATGCGGGACGCACGCCAACACCGGTTTCGACCAGCTCGGCTTCGCCGAAGGCCGGATGCAGCGCATAGGCGGCGCCGAGCAGCTCCATGGTCGAGCGCACGGTGATCGGGCCTTCGGCATCGCACTCGATCATCGTCGCGCCGACCATGAACAGGTTTTCCGCGCGGGGCACGACATAGACGGAGACGCGCGGATGCAGCAGCCGCACCGGGCGGGCCAGCGAGATCTCGTGCGTTCGCAGGATCAGCATCTCGCCGCGCACGCCGCGCAGTTCCGGTCGCCTGTCACCGCTGCCGGTGCAGTCCACCTCGATATCCTGAGATGCCGGCGCCGAGCTGCGGCCGAACTCGACGCGCGCGCCCATCCCGCGCAGCTTGTCGCGCAGGAAAAGCAGCGCCTTGCGTGGGTCGAGATGCGCTTCCTCAGCGAAGAACAGCCCGCGCCCAAACCGGCTCTCGAGCGCCGGCTCGAGTGCCGCGATTTGGCTGGCGTCCAAATGCCTGAAGCCGGACGTTCGGCGGCCGAAGCGGTCGAGTTCGCCGGCATCGCGGGCAGACGCCAGCACCAGCGTGCCGCGGCGCGCGACATGACCGGGCAAGGCGGCGTCCCACCAGTCGGCTGCGCCGCGTCCGAGCGTCAGCACGGTCTCTTCGGCGTTCTCGCGCTCGCACCAGGGCGCGAGCATGCCGCCGGCCTGCCAGGAGGCATTGCCGGCGATCTCTAGCCGGTTCTCGACCACGGTCACCTCGGCGCCGCGCGTTGCCAGCTCGTGCGCGAGTGTCAATCCGGCAACGCCAGCGCCGCGAACGAGCACCTTCATGGCGTGTCCGTGCGCTCGGAGGTGCTGTCGACCGGCATATAGAGATCGCCGCCGTCGCGGTACTTCGCCGCCATGGCCGCGAGCCCTTCCTTCTGCGCTTCCGCGCGGATGTCATGCGAGATCCGCATCGAGCAGAATTTGGGACCGCACATGGAGCAGAAATGCGCCACCTTGTGCGCTTCCTTCGGCAGGGTTTCGTCGTGGAAGGCGCGCGCCGTCTCGGGATCGAGCGACAGGTTGAACTGGTCCTCCCACCGGAATTCGAAGCGCGCCCGCGACAGCGCGTCGTCCCTAATTTTGGCGGCTGGATGGCCCTTGGCCAGGTCGGCGGCGTGAGCGGCGATCTTGTAGGTGATGACGCCAGTCTTGACGTCGTCGCGGTCGGGCAGGCCGAGATGCTCCTTGGGCGTGACGTAGCAGAGCATCGCCGTTCCGAACCAGCCGATCATCGCCGCGCCGATGCCCGATGTGATGTGGTCATAGCCCGGCGCGATGTCGGTGGTGAGCGGCCCGAGCGTGTAGAACGGCGCTTCGCCACAGACCGCGAGCTGCTTGTCCATGTTCTGCTTGATCTTGTGCATCGGCACGTGGCCGGGCCCTTCGATCATCACCTGGCAGTCCTTGGCCCAGGCGATCTTGGTGAGTTCGCCTAGCGTTTCCAGTTCGGCGAACTGGGCCGCGTCATTGGCGTCGGCGATCGAGCCGGGGCGAAGGCCGTCGCCGAGCGAGAACGCCACGTCATAGGACCGGGCGATGTCGCAGATATCCTCGAAATGCTCGTAGAGAAAACTCTCCTTGTGGTGATGCAGGCACCACTTGGCCATGATCGAGCCGCCGCGCGACACGATGCCGGTGACGCGGTCGACGGTGAGCGGGATATAGGGCAGGCGCACGCCGGCATGGATCGTGAAATAGTCCACGCCCTGCTCGGCCTGCTCGATGAGGGTGTCGCGGAACACCTCCCAGGTCAGTTCCTCGGCGACGCCGCCGACCTTCTCCAGCGCCTGGTAGATCGGCACCGTGCCGATCGGCACCGGCGAATTGCGCACGATCCATTCGCGGATGTTGTGGATGTTGCGTCCGGTCGAGAGGTCCATCACCGTGTCGGCGCCCCAGCGGATCGCCCACACCATCTTCTCGACCTCCTCGGCCATCGACGAGGTGACGGCGGAGTTGCCGATATTGGCGTTGATCTTGACCAGGAAATTGCGGCCGATGATCATCGGCTCGCTTTCCGGGTGGTTGATGTTGGACGGGATGATGGCGCGGCCGCGCGCCACCTCGTCGCGCACGAATTCCGGGGTGACGAAATCGGGGATCGCGGCGCCGAAGCTCTCGCCATCGCGCTGGAGTTTCGAACGCAACTGCTCCCGGCCGAGGTTCTCGCGGATGGCGACGAACTCCATCTCAGGCGTGATGATGCCGGCGCGCGCATAGGCGAGCTGGGTGACGGCGCGGCCGCCGGCCGCGCGCAACGGTCTGTTGCGAACCGGGAATTCCGGCGTCAGGCGATCGGCTGAGACGAAGCCGTTGTCTTCCGGCTTGATCGTGCGGCCCTCGTAGCGCCCCACGTCTCCGCGCGCCTCGATCCATGCCTCGCGCAGCCGTGGCAAGCCACGCTCGATGTCGGTTTTCACCGTGGCGTCCGTGTAGGGGCCGGACGAGTCGTAGACAGTGACCGGCGGCTCGCCGGCGCTCGGGTGGACCGAGATCTCGCGCATCGGCACCCGCAGCTCCGGGTGAAGCTGACCGGGTTTGTGGACCTTCTTCGAAGCTGGGAGTTCGCCGACGGTGACGGTCGGGCTGTGGGCATTCATGAGTGAGCCTCCTTGCTCGAGTGCAACGGAGACCCAGTCCACGCGATGAGGAGGAAGTGACGCTTCGCTTAGAATGCGGGCACTGCCCGAATGCCGAAGCCGGATTGCCGACCCGCGAAGCCTCGCACCGTCCCTACGCCAGTATGAACTGGATCAGGTTCAACGGGTCACTGCGCGCGATAGCAGTATCTCAGCCCCTTGCCGGGACTCCCCTGGTGAGGCGCCTAGGTTGGACGATGCGACGCTATCCTGTCAACTCGACTTCATGACTTCTCCAGCCTCGAACAAGCGACGAGAAGCGGCGCAGCCACGCAGCTTTGATCGAGCATCTCTTACATCGACGCCCATTGAGCCACGACCTTGCGCGCGTCGAGCTGGCAGTCGGGGCCCACTTGTCATCCGCCAAGGAAACGCTTTTGCGATCCCTTGTGGCGGCGGATTGAAGAACGCATTTTTCGCCTCGAAGAGCATCTGTTCGGCGTCTACGGACGCTGGTTCGATTTGTTCAGGACCGAATTATTGCGCAGCCGTAAGGGTCGAGTTGCAGCGTTCCCAAAACGGCTGCAAGGGCCTTGCCGGGAGCCTGTTCGCGAATGATGTGGTTGTTCTCGTCCCGCGTCCCGCTCAATGCCGACAGGATCAGCGTACCGCCATTGCGACCTTTGGCGACTATCTGTTCGGGCCAATGCGCGATGCATTGAAGCGTTATGCCATGTGGAACCCGCCGCCGATTACACAGATTGGGCAGACGATTCCTGGGCGCGTGGCGCCGCGGCGCTTGCGACCCAAAGGCTCTTCGACTTCGAAAGCAGCCCCGGAGAAATCGCCGGCACCGGGCTGCAACGATCAACGGTCAAGTAGCTGCAGGACCAAAGCGGCGTCCTCGTCCCGATTTCGGGCCTTCGTCTCCGTCTCTGCGCGCCTTTCCGTAGCCAACTGTTTGGAAAAGCGATGCTTGGCCGATGGATGAGGTTCGTGCAAACGACGCCGGCCGAATGGAAAAAGACCGGCGCGAAGGTGCCGGTCTTGATGTCGTAACGAGCAGAGGAGGTCGGCGACCTCCGGTCTCGGATTGCCTGAGCAGTCAAGCGGCCTTGAGGTTCTTCAAGGCCTTTTCGAAGGCATCCTTGATCGGCATGGATACGTCTTCGGTGGCTCTCAACATCACCGCGTGCAGGGTCTTGGCCTGCTCGACGGAAGTGTCGATCTGTTTGTTCACGAGAGCGGCCTGCAGCTCGAAGAACTCGGATGGCGACTTGACGGCAACCAGTGCTTCGAGGTGAGCGAAGCCGGCTTCGGCATTGGCTCGCAGAGCTGCGATCGTCTTCAGCGACACCTCGTTGCGGGTGGTCTTGGCCACCTCAAGGGTCGACTCAAGAGCCTTTTGAGTCGTCTCGGCGTTCGATTCCAATTTGGAAAATGCTTCCTTCGCCTGCTCAACGCCCTGTTCGGCGACAGCGCGAACCTGCTCGGTAACCTTGTACGGCTCGTAAGTAGCGGATTCCGCGTTTTCGATCGTTTCGGTCTTGCCGGGGATCTTGGACATTTTCCATCCTTTTCCAGAGAGTGGCATTACACAAAGCCCCCTGTTTCATCTACGAAATCGACACTACGGATTTATGAAGGGGCGACTTGTCGCTCGAGGGCACCACTGCGCCGGCCGGCGCGCTGCTACAAACTTGGAGAGGCAAAGGCCTGAACTGCCCGTTCGCGTGCGGGCCGGAGGCAGCCTTCAGGCCGAGCGCGATCGGCAGGTCGTATTGGCTGTCGTCATTCGGCAGGTCCGCCGGCCGAAATTGAGCATCACCTTCTTAGGAGCGGCCTCTTCGGAATCCATCGCTGCCATTCGACCCTGGCGCGACCTTCTCAGTTATCCTTGGACAGCCAAGACCCCGTCACTCCTCATGCCAAAACGGCCAAGGCGTCGGCGAAGAAACGGTCGCCGCCGAAATTGCCTGACTTCAGAGCAAGCAGCAGCTCGCCGTGCGGGCTGCCGAGTGCACGCAGCGCGGGGACACCCGCGGCGATTTCGGGGCCCAACTCGAAGGCGGGAATGGCAAGCTGGTCCACGACGGCGCCGGACGTCTCGCCGCCTGCCACGACCAACCTGCGCACGCCGAGTTCGACCAGACCTTCGGCGATCGTCGCCAGCGACTGCTCGATCGCATGACCGGCAGCCTCACGTCCATGCCGCGCCTGCAGCGCCGAAACCACCTCGGGCGATCCACTGCTGGCGATGAGCACGGGGCCATCGGCCAAGCGGGCGGCCGCCCATGCGAGCGCACGGTGCGTCTCCGCCGCTCCGCTCATCAGCCTTTCCGGATCGAGCCTCAGCACCGGCATCGCCTCTTCGGCGCGGGCAATCTGCGTCAGGGTCGCCCGCGAACAGCTGCCGGCCAAGCACGCCGCGGGCCCCTTGGCCGGCCGATCCCGCAGCACCGTCCGTTGATGGCGCTGCGCGGTGCCGGCGGCGACCAGGCCGCGGGCGAGACCCAATCCCAGGCCGGACGCTCCGACCGACAGGCGTTGTGCCAAGGCTGCGGCGCCGATCGCTTCAAGATCGCTCTCGAAGACGGCGTCGGTGATCGCCGCTCCGGCCCCATCCTGGGAAATCGCCGCGTTGCGCGCGAGGATCGCATCCGCGCCGCGCGCGACCGTCGCGAGGTCGATCGACCCGACCGCTGCCATGCTCTGCCGGGCGAGTACGCGCACCAGATTGGCATCGCGCATGGGATTGAGCGGGTGATCCTTGAGCGGACTCTCGTTGAGCGGCACCGCGCCGACGAAAAGATTCCCCTGGTAGACGGTTCGGCCGGTTTCCGGAAAGGCCGGCGTCACCAAAACCGATTTCTCGTTCACGTCGTGACGCAAGGCGTCCAGCACCGGGCCGATATTGCCAGCATCGGTGGAATCGAAGGTCGAGCAGATCTTGTACATCACATGCGCTGCCCCGCGGGCGCGCAGCCATTGGTCGGCCGCGCGGGCGCGCTCCACCGCCTGCGCTGCCGCAACCGAACGGATCTTGAGCGAGACGACAACCGCGTCGACCTCGGGAAGATCGAGACCTGCGGCCGGAACGCCGATGGTTTGAACCGTGCGCAGGCCTTCCTTGGCGAGCGTGTTGGCCAGGTCGGACGCGCCTGTGTAGTCGTCCGCAATTGCGCCGAGGGCGAGGCTCATGGCGAAACTCCGATGCCAGCCTGGGGGAGGGGCTCGCCGGCAAAGGGGGCGAACCAGCCGAGCCCCTCAAGTGTCGTGCCGCTGGGCCGATATTCGCAACCGACGAAACCATCATAGCCCAGCCCGTCCAGTTCCGCGAAGATGAACCGGTCGTTGAGCTCTTCCGAAGTCGGCTCATGGCGGGAGGGTACGCTTGCGATCTGGACATGGCCAATGATCGGCAGCAGCCGGCGCAACGCCATGACGACATCGCCGTGCAGGATCTGGCGGTGATAGACATCGAACTGCAGCTTGAGATTGGGCAGGGCCAGTTCGCCGATGAGCTGCTCGGCAAAGTCGAAGTCATTGAGGAAATAGCCCGGCATGTCGCGGCCATTGATCGGTTCGATCACCAGGTCGATGCCGCGATCGGCAAGCTTGCCGGCGGTCCAGATGATCGCTTTGCGATAGGTATCCACGGCCGCCCTGTCCTCGCGAGCGGCGAGCCCCGACATCAAATGCAGACGCTTCACGCCCGTGGCCTCCGCGTAGGGAAGGGCAAATGCCACGGCGGCCTGGAGCTCGGCAAATCGATCGGGCAAGGCGGCCAATCCTCGCTCGCCGGCGGCCCAATCGCCAGGCGGCAAATTGAACAGAGCCTGGGTCAAACCGTATCTGCGAAGGCGCTCGCCGATCGCCTCGGGCGTGTGCTCGTAAGGAAACAGGAATTCGACCGCACGGAAGCCGGCATCGGCGGCCGCCTGGAACCGATCCAGGAACGGCCACTCGCTGAACATCATTGTCAGGTTGGCGGCAAAGCGGGGCATGGGCGATCCAGTCTTCCTCAGGCCGATGTCAGGCCGGTTTGGCCAGGTTTGCGGGTGGTAGGCAGTTCGGTGCCGGTGATCTTTGCGTAGAGCCGGGCCACGGATGCGTCGTCGTCGCGGCCCATTCCAGCCGCCGAGGTCGCCAGGAACATCTGTAGCGCGGCTGCGGCCACCGGCACCGGGAATTTGGCGCTGCGGGCCATATCCTGAATGATGCCGAGGTCCTTGACGAAGATGTCGACCGCGCTGCGCGGCGTGTAGTCGCCGTCCAGCACGTGCGGCACCCGGTTCTCGAACATCCACGAATTGCCTGCGGAGGCAGTTATCACCTCGTAGACCTTGCGGATGTCCAGCCCTTGCCGGGCGGCAAATGCGATGGCTTCGCTGGCCGCCGCGATATGCACGCCAGCAAGCAACTGGTTGATCATCTTGAAGGCTGCACCAACGCCCGGCTCGTCACCGAGTTCATAGACGTTGGCGGCTATTGCATCCAGTGCCGGCCGCGCTCTGGCGAAGGCGGCAGGGCTGCCGGAGGCCAGAATGGTGAGCGCACCCTCGGCGGCGCGCGCTGACCCGCCGCTGATCGGCGCGTCGAGATAGAGCCGTCCCGTCGCTTCGAGCGGCGTGGCAAGGCGGCGCACCGCATCGGGATCGATCGTGGCCGAGGAGACGAAAACCGCGCCCTCGGCCATGGTTTCGGCGACGCCGTTCGTACCGAACAGGATGGCCTCCGTTTGCGCGGCGTTGACGACCACCGACACGACGACGTCGGCACCTTCAGCGGCCTCGGCGGGGCTTGCCGCGCCTCGGCCGCCCGCGTCGACGAGCCGGGCGACGGCCGCGGCGTCCACGTCGAAGCCAGCCACTTCAAACCCGGCCCGCCTGAGCGACATGGCCATGCCAAGTCCCATGGAACCGATGCCGATCAGGGCGGCCCGATTCGTCCTTGCCCCGGCGGGGTTTTCCTTGCTTCGATCATAAACGGTCATCACGGAGATCCTTGTTGGAAACGCAGTCCGGTTTAGCGATTGACCAGCTTGGGTGGCGTCGTCAGCACCAGGACCGCGCCGAGCACCAGGATTGCGGCGAGCGCATACATGCCCACCTGCGTTGCGCCGGTCAAATCCTTCAGGTAGCCGACGAGATACGGGCTAACAAAGCCGGCCAGATTGCCGACCGAATTGATGAGCGCAATGCCTGCCGCGGCACCTGTCCCGGCGAGAAATGACGTCGGCAGCGACCAGAACAGCGGCGCACAGGTGATCGCTCCGGCCGCTGCAACGGACAGGAAGGCGATGGCGATCGTCAGATTCGAGCTGGCGGCCGCGACGACGAAACCGACGGCGCCGAGCAGTGCCGGAACGACCAGGTGCCAACGGCGCTCGCGATGCCTGTCAGCGCTGCGTCCGAACAGATTCATGACCACGACGGCACAGATGAAGGGGATCGCGCTGATCAGTCCGATATTGAAGTTTCCGGTGATGCCGGTCGCCTTGACCAGGGTCGGCATCCAGAAAGTCAGCCCGTACTGGCCCATCACGAAGGTGAAGTAGATCAGGCACATCAGCCAAACTCGGCGATCGCGGAAGATACCGGCTACCGAATGCCCACTCTCCTTGTGACGCTCCTCGCGTGCGATCTCCCCTTCCAGGGCCTGCTTTTCCGTTTCGCTCAGCCACTTGGCCTGACGAATGCCGTTGTCGAGGAAGAACAAGACAGCGATGCCGAGAAGGACGGCTGGAACCGCCTCGATAAGAAACATCCATTGCCATCCGGCGAGGCCGTGGGCGCCATCGAACGAATCCATGATCCAGCCGGAAAGAGGATTGCCCAATATGCCCGAGACCGGGATCGCGGACATGAACACCGCGATGATCTTGGCCCGGCGATGCGAGGGATACCAGTAGGTGAGGAAAAGGATGATCCCCGGGTAGAACCCGGCTTCGGCGACGCCCAGCAGAAAGCGCAACAGGTAGAATGTCGGCGCGGACGTGACGAACATGAAGCCAGCTGAGATCAAACCCCAGGTGATCATGATGCGCGCGATCCACATGCGCGCGCCGACCTTGTGAAGAATGACGTTGCTTGGCACCTCAAACAGGAAATAGCCGATGAAGAAGATGCCGGCGCCGAGGCCGTAGACGGTCTCGCTGAAGCCGAGGTCGGCCGACATCTGCAGCTTGGCGAAGCCGATGTTGACGCGGTCGAGATAGGCAACGACGTAGCACAGCATCAGGAACGGCACGATGCGCCAGAAGACCTTGCTGTAGGCGGTTCTCCTCGTTTCGATTTCAGCTGCGGCTTGCGCCGGTAGCGCAGGTGTAAGCACGGTCATTGGTTCCTCCCTTGACTGTGAATGGGGTGTCAGCGCGCCCCGCCGGCGGCGGTTTTGGCAGCGCTTGCGTAACTGGGTAACATGGGATTGGCAGCGCTGCCAACGAAAAAGTGGCAGCGCTGCCAACAATTGTTTGAAAAGGTTGCCGCGACATGGCAAAAGAGGATGGACGGAGGCGAGGACGGTCCAGTGCGACGTCGCGCTCCAGCGGGGAGATCGAAAGTGGCCGACGAGCTGGCCGACGGCACGCCGACGGGGACGACGACCCTTACCGATGTCGCACGCGCGGCCGGCGTCGGCGAGAGCACCGCCTCGCGCGTGTTGCGCGGGCACGGTTCATTTTCGGCCAAGACACGCGAGAGCGTCCTCAATGCCGCGAGAAGCCTCGGCTATGTGCCGAATCGCATCGCCGGCACGCTGGCCTCGACCGGCTCCAAGCTGGTCGGGATCGTGATACCGTCGCTCAGTAACATCGTCTTTCCGGACATGCTGCGCGGCGCCAACACGGTGCTGGTGGGCGCCGGATTCCAGCCTGTCGTCGCGGTGACGGACTACGAACAGGGCCGCGAGGAAACCCTCGTCGAGTCGCTGCTTAGCTGGCGTCCGGCGGGCATGATGGTGGCCGGACTCGAACACAGCGAGCGTACCGTGGCCATGCTCAGGCACGCCCGCATCAGGGTCGCCGAACTGCTCGATTCGGATGGCGATGGCATCGACATCGTCGTCGGTTATTCCAACCGCGAGGCGGGAGGCGCGAGCGCGCGTCACCTGGTCTCGCGCGGCTATCGGCGCATCGGCTATGTGGGCCACGATCTCAGCCGCGATCTGCGCGTCGCCAAACGCTTCGCCGGATTTCGCTCGGCGCTCGCAGAGGCAGGCCTTGAAGTCGCCGCGGAAGAAATCATTCCCTCATCTTCGTCGATCGAGGCCGGGCGCGACGGTCTCGGCCGGCTGCTCGGGCGCGCCCCCGATCTCGATGCCGTCTATTTCTCTAACGACGACATGGCGATTGGCGGTTATTTCCATTGCCTTGCCCGCGGCATCGCCATTCCCGGCCGGTTGGCGATTTTCGGCTATAACGGCCTGGACGTCGCACGCGCGGCGCCACAACCGCTTTCCACCATCCGGACGCCACGCGTCGCGGTCGGAGAGACCGGTGCTCGGCTGGTCTGCTCCGACGGGCCGCCGACGAAGATCGATCTCGGGTTCGAACTGATCGAGGGAGCCACAACATGAGCGAGGCCAAACTTCGCGAAGAGATATGCCGCTTCGGCCGTTCCCTATTCGAGCGCGGGCTGACACCGGGATCATCGGGCAATATCAGTCTGCGGCTCGATGACGGCGGCTGGCTTGTGACGCCGACGAACGCATCGTTGGGCTTTCTCGATCCGGCTCGCCTTGCCAGGCTCGACGCGCAAGGGCAACTCGTCGCGGGCGATGCGCCGACCAAGGAAATCCCCCTGCATACCGCCCTCTACGAGACGCGGGCAGCAGCGGGTGCGATTGTGCACCTGCACTCCACCCATGCGGTGGCCGTCACCATGCTTCCCGAGATCGATCCCAAGTCGGTGCTGCCGCCAATGACGCCGTACTATCTCATGCGCGCCGGACAGACGGCTTTGGTGCCATATTTCCGTCCCGGAGACCCTGCGGTAGCCGATGCAATAAAAGGCCTCGCCGGACGCTACTCTTCGGTGCTGCTCGCCAACCATGGTCCCGTTGTCGCGGGCGAGACGCTTGAGGCGGCGGTATTCGCTACCGAAGAGCTGGAGGAAACGGCAAAGCTCTATCTGCTTCTGCGCGGCCTCAACCCCCGCTATCTGTCACCGGAGCAGGTCAGCGACCTGGTGCGGACTTTTGGGCTTTCGCTGCAGGAGCATGGTGCGCACGACCACTGAGACCCGATTTCGACCTTCGTGAGGCGCTCCTGGATTGCATAGGTTGGGGGGTATTACCTGAGCATGTTGCTAAGTTTCAAAAGCTGCAGCTCAGCAGAATTCCTGCCGTCGAGATAGAAATCGGCAGCGTTCCCAAATGGGTCACCACGACGATGCCCACGCCAGCCTGAATGCCCGCTCTTGAAACATTCGCATCCCGAAGATCTCCCACTTCCCAAGTCCAAAGCATCCCTTACCAGTGCGACAAGGTCGTGGCGGGCGCCTCGCGTGTCTGCGGCCACGCCAGTTCAACCCAAGCGCGCTTGAATGCTTAGCCGGACTGCGCGATTGTTGCCCCAGGAAAAGGGGGGATGCGCAATGAAAAAGGCATCGCCTTTTGTGCCAGCCGAAATCCATGTCCACACGGTTGCCGATGAGGGGGGCAATCTTGGCATCCTTTCGATCCGCACGACGGAAGGCATCCTGGATATTGCCTTGGACTGCCACGCCGCCGATGCCATCGTAAGCGCAATCGGCTCCATCCGACCGAAGCTGGATGCAAGCGAAAAAGAAAGCCCGGCGGGAAACCGGGTCAGGAGGCCTTCTGGGGGACGATCGGATCAACGTATTCGGTTGTCCTAATGTGAAGCATGAGCATGACGGCTCGATGAACCCACGGCAGCTGATGTCTGCCATGCGCTGAGCATCAGCGGCAACCTTGGCCCAATAGCGTGTCAGCTCGGTTGAAGATCGCTATTGGTCCAGTCGCGTCCGCTCACCCTCGTTGCGCTGCGACAGCAACCACGCTTCATGCAATGCGGGCCGTTCGACCGCGCCGCGCCAGGAGATTGGCGATCACCAGAAGCACGATTGAAAGCGCCATCATCAGCGTCGCCGCGGCGGTGATCGCCGGGCTCAATTTTTCTCGCAAGCCGATGAACATTTCGAGCGGCATGGTGCGCTGGCCGGCGCTGGCCAGGAACTGCACGACGACAACTTCGTCGAAGGACGTGACGAAGGCGAAGGCCGCGCCCGAAAGCACCCCGGGCAGGATCAGCGGCAGCATGACGCGGAAGAACGATGTCAGGGGTTTTGCGCCGGAGATCGCCGCGGCCCGCATCAGATTGCGGTCGAAACCGGTGAGGCTGGCGCCCACCGTCACCACCACGAAGGGGCTGGCCAGAGCGGTGTGGGCCAGGATGATGCCGGCATAGGTGCTGGCCAGACCGACCCGCGCGTAAAACAGGTACGAGCCGACGGCAGTAATCACCACCGGCACGATCAGCGGCGACAGCAGCAGCGGCATGATGATGCGCCGGCCGGGGAACTTCTCGTCGGAGAGTGCGATCGCCGTCAGCGTGCCGAGCGTCGTCGCGATCACCGTCGTGCCCAAGGCGACGATCAGGCTGTTGCCGATCGCCGCCTGCCAGCGCTGCGTGCCAAGCACCACCTCGTACCAGCGCGTCGAAAGGCCTTCGAGCGGGAAGATGAAGAAGGAGCCGCTGTTGAAGGACAGCGGCACCGGGATCAGGATAGGCACCAGCAGGAACAGGATCACCAGCCCGCACCACAGCCAGAGCAGGGCGACGCGGATGCGTTCGCCGGTCGTGGGGTAGGGGGACAAAAGCATGGCTACACCAGCTTCAGGCGGTCGAGGCCGAGGACACGGGCAAAGATGCCGAACAGCGCCAGCGTGAAGACGAGAAGGATGAAGGACAGCGCCGCCGCCATCTCCCAATTCAGTTCGACATTGACGTAGTTGGCTATGAAATTGCTGATCAGCTGATCGCTCGCCCCGCCGATCAGCGCCGGAGTTATGTAATAGCCGAGGCACAGGATAAAGGT
Source organism: Mesorhizobium sp. WSM3862 (assembly GCF_002294985.1). GTDB lineage: Bacteria > Pseudomonadota > Alphaproteobacteria > Rhizobiales > Rhizobiaceae > Mesorhizobium. Next base: position 37,463 of record NZ_NSGE01000012.1, read on the forward strand.
GAGCATGCATCCGGCCATCACGCCCGGGAACACCTGCGGAATGTAGATGCGGCGGAAGGCGGTGAATGGCCTGGCGCCCAGCGAATAGGCGGCCTTCATCTGCGACGGCGGGATGGTGCGCATGACGCTGTAGATCGGCAGCAACGTGAACGGCAGCTGGATATGGGTCATGGCGATGATCAGGCCGATGCGGCTGTACATCAGGTCGAGCCGGTCGCTGATGACGCCGATAAAGAGAAGGAAATCATTGGCAAGCCCGAATTTCTGCAACAGCACCGTCCAGGCTGCGGTGCGCACCAGGATCGAGGTCCAGAAAGGCAGAAGCACGGCGACGATCAGGATGGCCGCCAATCCCTTCGGCGCGTTGGCGATGAGATAGGCGAGCGGAAAGCCGAGGATCAGCGTTGCCAGCGTCACCGACGCCGCGACGAAGAAGGTGCGCAGGAACACCTGGATGAAGATCGCCTGCTCCGGCGGCACCCGTTCGATGCCGCCAGCGGCGTTCCAACGCAGGTCGAGCGCGCTGAGCAGATAGAATGAAGTGAGGCTGTTTGTGCCGCTCCGGATCGTCGGCCATGTCGACGGTGCCGACCAGAACGGCACCGATTTCATGGCCTCGAGCGCGGCCTGGCCGTCGGCGCTTTCGAGCTTGCGCACCGTCTTCAGCACCTGGCTGCGCGCGCCAGGCAAGCGGGCGTTCAGGCTCTTGGCAAGCTCATAGGCCGTGCCCTTGGCCTGGTTGTCCTTGAGGTCCGCCGCGAGCGCCGCGAACGCATCGTCGCCCGGAAGGCCCTGGCCGCTCCAGCCGGCCAGGGCCACGGTCGTCTTGGGCAAGGCATCCGCGATTGTCGGATCATAGACGGCGCGTGACAGCAGCAGCAGGATCGGGATGCCGAAGCTCAGCGCCAGAAGGACGAGCAGCGGCGTGGCCAGCAGCAGCGAACGCATCCGGTCGCCGAATTCGGCGCGCCGGAGCGCCGCCGACACGGATTTGAGATCCGCGTCGGCGGCTGACCGGTCGCGGGCCAGCGTCGGCCGGTCGAGTTCGCTGGGCTGGAGCGCCGACATCTCGCCTTCCTACTGGGCCAGCCAGGCGTTGAAGCGCTTGACGAGGTCCTCGCCATAGTCGCCCCAGAACTCGGTGTCGGCGACCAGATAGGCGCCTGCTAGATGGTCGGGAGCGTTGGGCAGTTTGGGCAAGGCGTCAGCCGCTACGAAGGATGCCGCGTCGGTGCGCACCGGCCCGTAGGTGATGTAGCTGGCGAGCTTGGCGTTGTTCTCGGGCTGGCTGATGTAGGCGAGATATTTATAAGCGAGCTCCGGATTGCGCGCGCCCTTCGGAATGGCGATCATGTCATATTCGAGGATCTGGTTGTTCCAGACGATCTTGAATGGCTTCTTGTCGGTGTCGATGGCGTTCTGGATACGGCCGTTCCAGGCGGTGGTCATCACCACTTCCTTGGAGGCGAGAAGCTGCGCCGGCTGCGCGCCGGCATCCCACCAGACGATGTCCTTCTTGATCGTGTCGAGCTTCTTGAAGGCGCGGTCGACGCCTTCCGGCGTTGCCAGCACCTTGTAGACGTCTGCCGGCGCCACGCCGTCGGCCATCAGCGCCCATTCGAGGTTCTGCGCCGGGAACTTGCGCATGGCGCGCTTGCCCGGGAATTTCTTCGTGTCAAAGAGGTCGAGAACCGAGGTCGGCGCTTCCTTGAGCACGGTCGGGTCATAGGCGAGGATGTCGCCGTAAGCGTCGAGACCGACACCGCAATCCAGCGCCGAGCCCTCGATGAACTTGTCGCGCGGCCCGATCTTGGCATAGTCGAGCCGTTCGAGGATGCCGGCGTCGCAACCCTGCAGCACGGTCGCCGTTTCCACCGTCACCAGGTCGATCGGCACGTTGCCGGTCTCCACCATGGCTTTGACCTTGCCGAGATCGCCGAGATATTCCTGCTCGAGGATCTTGGCGCCGGTTTCCTTGGCGAAGGGCTCAAACCAGGCCTTGCGCTGAGCGTCCTGCCAGGCGCCGCCGCTCGCCATAATCGAGAGCTCCTCGGCGAAGGCGGCGCCGGCGATGGTCATGCACGCCGTGGCGGCCGCGAGGGCGATCAGACGTGTTCTCAGATGTTTCATGTCGTTTTCCCCTGTTTTGGAATGGCACCACCCGTTCCGGCATCGGCCGGAAAGGCGCGGCAATCGTTGGGCGCGCAGGAGACCGTCACGGTCTCACCATTCGCCATCGTTGCTTCGGGGCCGAGCTTGACGGTCAGCACCTGGTCATTGGCGAGCCTGGCCAGAAGCCGCAGGTGGTCGCCGAGATAGATGCGCCCGTCGACAGTTGCCGCCAGTGCGTTGCCGCCATCGGCGGCGGCCGACAGGTTGAGCCGCTCGGGCCGGACGGCGACATGGCAGGGACTGCCTTGCGTCACGCCGACCGCCAGCGCGGCGATCTCGCCGCCGCCGTTCAACTGGACGCGGCATTGCTCCCCCGAAACGCGGTCGACCACGCCTTCCAGCGTGTTGTTCTCGCCAATGAAGCTCGCCACAAATGAGCTTTGCGGGGTGTTGTAGAGATCGTCAGGCGAGCCGAGCTGGGCGATGCCGCCCTGATTGAAGACCGCGACGCGGTCGGACATCGTCAGCGCCTCGCTCTGGTCGTGCGTAACATAGACGATGGTGACGCCGAGCATGGTATGGATCTGCTTGATCTCGAGCTGCATGTGCTCGCGCAACTTCTTGTCGAGGGCGCCCAGCGGCTCGTCCATCAGCACCAGGCTCGGCTGGAACACCAGCGCCCGGGCAAGCGCCACGCGCTGCTGCTGGCCGCCGGAAAGCTGCGCCGGGCGGCGGTCGCCGAATTGCTTCAGCCGCACCATGTCGAGCACGCGGCCGACGCGGGCCGCGATGTCCGCCTTGCTCACCTGGCGGACGGACAGCGGAAAGCCGACATTCTCCTCGACCGTCATATGCGGGAACAGCGCATAGTTCTGGAACACCATGCCGATGTTGCGCTGATAGGGCGGCAATCGGTCGACCGGCTGGCCCTCCAGCGTGATCGTGCCATGCGTCGGCCGCTCGAAGCCGGCGAGCATATTGAGCGTCGTCGTCTTGCCGGAACCGGAGGGCCCGAGCAGCGTCAAGAACTCGCCGCGCGCAACGCTGAGGTTCATCCGCGTCACCGCGAAGGTCCGCCCGTCATAGGATTTCTCGACCTCGGCGAATTCGACGAAGCCTGGCCCGGCGCTCGCCAGCACGGGACGCGCAGTGGCAGCTCCGTGGGCCGGCGCAGCGGCTTGGCTGGCGCTCATCGCCCTCAACCCCGGCTGCCAGCGTGCGATTTATCAAATGGCTTGCGATCCATGCCTCGTCCTCCCGGTACCGGCCGCGAACTACGCGCGCCGTCCGACTTGTATGATCACACAATTAGGCTGGAACCGACCATAGATGCGGACAAGTTTGCCCGTCAAGCCGTAAAACGCGGCATTGTGTGATAATTTTCCCGAAGTTGAGTGTAGGACAATTTCTATTGTCGGGATCGTTGTCTTATGCTAAATGCCCGACAACTCAGTACCAGCCGCAGTTCGAAATCCGCATGCTCGAAAATCTTCGCCTCACCGAGGACGAAAGCCCTGTCTATCGCCGCCTTGCCGACGCGATCGCCGAACGCATCGCAGCCGGCACGCTTGCCGTCGGCGACCGGCTGCCGCCGCAGCGCGAGATCGCGCGCGCCCTGGGCATCAATGTCACGACCGTGACGCGGGCGTTGTCCACCCTGCAGGAGCAAGGCCTTCTTGAGGCGCGTCCCGGACGCGGCACCACGGTTGCCGCCCGCGACATCGTCGAGCGGCCGGGCTTCGTGTCAGCGCCGAGCGACCAGAGCGGCGTCATCGACCTCTCGGTCAACCGGCCGCCTACGTCAGCCTATCTCGACGCCGTTGCGACGCTGATGCCGCGTCTTTCCAAGGATCGCCACTACGCTTCGTTGCAGGATTATCATCCGCCGGAGGGACCGCTTTGGGGTCGTGTCGCGGTCGCCGATTGGTTCAAAACCGTCGCCGGTGAAGGGGACCCGGGCCGCGTCGTGCTCGCCGCCGGCGCCCAGCATGGCCTGGACTGCGTTCTTGGCGCCGTCACCCGGCAGGGCGAGGTGGTGCTGGCCGACGAGGTGACCTACCAGGGCATCAATGCCCTCTGCCGCGTGCACGGGCTTGATCTCAGGGGCGTTGCCATGGATCGCGGTGGGATGCGGCCGGACGCCTTCGAGGCGGCTTGCGCGCAGCTTCGCCCGCGCGCGGTATTCCTCGTGCCGACGCTGCACAATCCGACGACAATCACGTTGAGCCAGGAGCGTCGGCGCGAACTCGCCTCGGTCGCCCGGCGCCACAACGTGCTGATCATCGAGGACGACGTCTACCGGCCGCTGGCCGACGATCCGCCGCCGTCCTTCGCCAGCCTCGAGCCGGAGCTGACGATCCATCTCGGCGCGCTGTCAAAATGCGTCGCGCCCGGCCTGCGCCTCGGCTTCGTCATCGCCCCGCGCCCGATCGCCGGCCAGGTCGCCGCGGCGCTGCGCATCAACTGCTGGAGCATCAGCCCGCTGACCGCACTGATCGGAGCCAGGCTGCTCGAGGAGGGCGCCGCCGCCCGCATCATCGACATCCAGAAACAGGAACTGCGCCAGCGTCAGGCTATCCTGAGCGACATCCTCGGCCGCTTCGACATCCAGAGCCAGCCGACCTCGACCCATGCCTGGCTGCGCCTGCCCGAGCCGTGGCGCGGCGCGGGCTTTGCCCGCACCTGCCTGGAGCGCGGCGTCGCCGTCCTGCCAGGTGATGCCTTCGCCGTCGGCCGCGAGCCGGTCCAGCACGGCGTGCGCATCAATGTCGGCGCGGCGCGATCGCAAGAGGATCTGCGCTCGGCGCTCACCACCATGGCCGAGCTGCTCGCCGCCGGCCATTTGCAACTGCCTGGCTTTGTCTGAGACCATGGCCTCCTCGCCGAAATCAGTCGAGATCGCCATCATCGGCGCCGGCGTCATCGGGCTGGCGACCGCTTTGCGCCTTGCCGGCGAGGGTCGCGAGGTCCTGCTCATCGACCCGCACGAGCCCGGCTCGGGCGCTTCGTTCGGGAATGCCGGCACGATTGCCGAATATGCCTGCATGCCGGTCGGCAATCCCGGCGTGCTGCACGCGTTGCCGAAGCTGCTGCTCGATCCCGAAAGCCCGTTCTCGCTGCGCTGGGCAGCGCTTTTCCAGCTCGCGCCATGGCTCATCCGCTTTGTCCGCCAGTCGCTGCCGGCGGCAACCCGCGCCAATGCACTGGCGCTTGCCGGCTTGCTCGCCGAAGCGCTGCCGGCCTGGGGCGAAATGGTGCAGGAGGCCGGACTTCAGGATCTTATGCGCCGCAATGGCTGCCTCTATGTCTATCGCCGCAACAGCGATTTTGCCGCCTCCGAGAGTGGACGGGCTTTGCGCGCCGAGCTCGGCGTTCATCAGCAGGTTCTGACCGCCGATCAGGTGGGCGCGCTGGAGCCGCGGCTGGCGGCGTTCGAGACCCAGGGGCTCTATTTCCCGGATTCGATCAATGTCAGCGATCCCAAGGCGGTGATGGCGCGGCTGGCGGCAGCCGCTACCGCCAGGGGTGCTCAACTCATGCGCGCGAGCGTCACCGGCCTCGCAACGGGGGCAGGCGGCGTGCGGCTGAGCGGCCCGGGCCTCGCCGTCACGGCGCAAAAAGTAGTGATTGCGGCGGGCGCGCGGTCGCGGCCGCTCGCTGCCCGGGCCGGCGACCGGATCCCGTTGGAGACCGAGCGCGGCTATCATCTCGAGTTTCCGACCACGACACCTTTGCTCAACCGCCCGGTCTGCCCGGTCGATCTCGGTTTCTACATGACGCCGATGGACGGCAGGCTGAGAGTTGCCGGCACCGTCGAGCTGGGTAGGCTCGAAGCAGGGGCCAATCCGCGCCGGCTGGCGCTGCTCGATCGCGGTGTGCGGCAGTTCTTCCCCGATCTCGGCCAGCCATCGTCGCAATGGCTAGGCTTCCGGCCGTCCCTGCCGGACTCGCGCCCTGTGATCGGACCCTCGAGGAAATCGCCGGACGTGATCTACGCCTTCGGCCACGGTCACCTCGGACTCACCCTCGCACCAATTACTGCCCGACTAGTCGCCGACGTGATTCACGGAAAGGACAGCACATTGCTGTCCGCCTTCAGCTCGGCCCGGTTCTGAACAGGCGAATCCCACGTTTGACCGCGACTAGAGGTTCCGGCGGCGGGCGGAAACTCGCCCCGGACCGTCGCCGTCTATCGGTCGCATTGCGGTCAGGCCGGCTTCGATGGATCTGAGAAGCTCAAGCGCGGCATTGAGCTTGCGTGTGTCGCCGCCGGCGGCCTCGGATACGGCAGTTGCCCACTCCTTGCGCACCAGGGCGTAATTGTGGGCTCCCCGCCGGGTGCGGTGGACGCTGACGCCCCGGCGATCTTGCGGGTCGACATGGCGCTCGATCAGCCCCTTGCCTTCCAGGTCGCGCAGCACGGTGGAAACATTGGTGCGCTGCAGCCCGGTCGCCGTCGCGATCTGGCTGGGCGTTGCGGAAGCGTGCGCAACGAGGTGGCGCATCACCATGCCCTCCGATTGCGACAGCGACAGCGCTTTTTCGTCCCGGTAACCGCGAAATTGAATCTCACGGGCAATGATGAGAATCAAGTCGGCCAGGTCCGCCCAGCGAACAGCCGGGGGAGCTTTGCGTGCGGACGATTCCGGGTCGGTTTCCATAGGGCGCAGTTTACAGACTTCGAACGGCTATGTATATGAGCATAATCATTATGACAATATAACTATGATTTCATACACATCTGGAGGTTCGGATGACCAACTCGACAATCGCCGCCGGGCACGCTTGGCACACACCTCGTTCCATGGCCCGCGCCGGCGGGCTGCACGGGATTGGCGTGTACGTTCTGCTCGCCGGCGCCTTCCTGCCGATCGCCGACTTTTTCATCGTCAACGTGGCGCTGCCGACCATCGCCACCTCGCTGCAGGCTACGCCGGCCGCACTTGAGCTGGTGGTTTCAGTCTATGGTGTGGCTTACGCCGCCATGCTCGTTCTCGGCGGCAGGCTGGGCGATCGTTTTGGACGCCATAGCCTGTTCTTGGTCGGGCTCTCCGGGTTTATCCTCGCCTCTCTCGCCTGCGGTCTGGCACCCACCATCGATCTCCTTATCGCCGCCCGCCTGGTCCAGGGCGCAATGGCGGCGATGCTCGTGCCGCAGGTGCTTGCGACCTTCCAGGCCACGCTGGAAGGCGAACGCAAGACCCGGGCCATCGCGCTTTACGGCGCCACCTCGGGCATCGCCGCGGTTGTCGGCCAACTCGCCGGCGGACTGCTGGTCAGCGCCAATCTGTTCGGCACGTCCTGGCGGCCGATCTTCCTGATCAACATCCCGCTCGGCGTCATGGTGTTCTTCGCCTCGCGGGCGGTCGTGCCAGCCAACCGCTCGCCGCACCCCGCGGGCATCGACGTCGCCGGCACTATACTTTTCGCCGCCACGCTGACGGCTCTGCTGGTGCCGCTGACCGAAGGCCATTCGCTCGGCTGGCCGGCATGGACGTGGGCAATGCTGGCTGCAGCCGTCTTGCTTGCCGTCGCGACGGTCACCGTCGAAAGGGCCGCCGAAGCGCGCGGCGAGATGCCGTTGCTGCCGCCGTCGCTGCTCAAGCTGCCCTCGATGTCGCGCGGCCTGGCCATGATCACGCTGTTCAGCGTCGGCTTCGGCGCCTTCATGTTCGTCTTCGCGCTCACCGTCCAGAACGGGCTCGGCGCCAACCCGCTCGAAAGCGGCCTCGCCATCCTGCCGATGGCGGCGATGTTCTTCATCGGTTCAGTGGTCAGCCCGCGCATCATCGGCCGTTTCGGTCGTGGGGCGCTCGCGGCCGGGGGTCTCCTGCAGGCGCTTGGACTGGTCACGTTGATCGCAATCACCGTGTCCAGTTGGCCAAGGGTGAGCCTCCTCGAATTTGCCGTGCCGCTGGTCGTGATCGGGGCCGGACAATCGATGTTGTTTTCGGGCTTGTTCCGGGCCGTGCTCGCCGATGTCCCCAAGCATCTGGCGGGCGTCGGCAGCGGCGTCCTCATCACCCTACAGCAGTCGGGCCTGGCGCTCGGGGTCGCAACCTTGGGCACGCTCTACCTGGCACTGGAGCCGGCGAGCATTTCGCACGCCTTCGGCACGGTCATCGCATGTCAGTTCGTCATTGTCGTCATGCTGGTCCTGTGCACCGGGCTGCTGCCGCGGTTCAACAAGGATCAGACCGACGCCCAGCCCGTGGAGATGTGATTTCAAATGCCGGAACAGCGTGGAAATCACGGATCTGAGTTGCCGGGGCTGAAGGAACAGGCCGATAGCTGGCTTTAGGTGGGCGATGGTCGTCCGCGCATTCGTCATTCAACTGGGTGATGATGCTGACGGCGAACTCTGAATTGGACGGCGTAACCCATCTCGGGAACGCTATGCACGCAAAACCGGCCTCGGCGCAGGTGGGTCGCGGCCTCGACGAAAAGCACATGGAGCTCTGGGATGACCGCCCCTCGCAAGATTCTCGATCACCTGTTCGACGCCACCGGAGGTGCCGAGCCCCGGCTGACCAGCGGCGACATCGTCAATCCGAGCCGCCGCGCATTTTTGGCCGCCGGCTGCTTTTGTCTGGCCTGCGGCCTGGCGACGCCGTTGTTCGCTGGCGCGCCCATGGCCAAAAGCCAGGCACCTGGGTTCCATCGTTTGACGCTCGGCGATTTTGAGATAACGGCGCTGTCCGATGGCAGCAATATGCTGCCCGCGACGAAGTTGCTGCAGGGCGACCCGGCGCGGATCGAGGAAGCACTCAAACGCAACTATCTCACCGAGGTCGTCGAGACGTCGCACAATTCCTTTCTCGTCAATACCGGAGCCAGGCTGGCGCTGATCGACGCTGGTGCCGGGTCTCTGTTAGGCCCTGGCACCGGCCACCTGCTGAGCAATCTCAGCGCATCAGGCTATCGGCCGGAGCAGATCGATGAGATCTACCTCACGCACCTGCACACCGACCACGTCGGCGGTCTCATGGTCGACGGCCAGAGAGCCTTCCCCAACGCCGTCGTGCGTGTCGAAAAGCGCGACACCGACTATTGGCTGAGCGAGGCAAACATGCACGCGGCTCCCGCTGAAGCGAAGCGGTTCTTTCAGGCCGCCATGGCATCGATCGGGCCATATCTGCAAGCGGGCAAGCTCGCCGTTTTCGATGGCAACACCGATCTGGTGCCCGGCGTGCGTGCACAAACCGCCTATGGCCACACACCTGGACATACAATGTATGTGGTCGAGAGCAAAGGCGAGAAGATCGTCCTGTGGGGCGACGTCGTGCATGTCGCCGCGGTACAATTCAAGGACCCGTCCATCACGATCCAGTATGACGCCGACGCATCGGAAGCCGAGCGCGTGCACGAGCGCGCGTTCGCCGATGCGGCTGACAGCGGCTATATCGTAGGCGGCGCCCACATATCGTTTCCTGGGCTTGGCCGTGTCCGGCGCGACGCCGCGAACGTCTACTCATATGTGCCCCTGAACGGTTAGAACTGGTGCCGCGAGGAAGCCGGATCCATCTGCGCCAGTGACATCCTGGATGTCGCTTCCGCCGTAAGATCATGTCGTTCCCACGAGCGGCGCTTCTCCAACCAGCTAGCCATCGAAGGACGAACCGCAGGCGTCCGTCACGAGCGCGCGAAACCATTGGTGGGCGGGGTGCTGCTGCAATCGTTCGTGCCAGATCAGCTTGTAGAGCAGTTTCTCGGTTTCGAACGGCAACTCGCACACCACCAAGTCACGTCCATCCGCAATGGTTCGCCATGGTCCATTGAAGAAGCCGAGCGGCACGCAGGTGATGAGGTCGCTACGCGAGACAATCTTCAGCGCGTCGGCAAAGTGATTGACCACAACGGCGATCGTCCTTGTCCGTCCCGTCAGGCTGAGCCAGCCATCCACCAAGCCGCGTTCCAGACCGGACGGGGTCGCCAAGACGTGCGCCGCGGCGGTGAATCGATCGAGCGTCAGGCAATCGGCCAGGTCATGTCCGCCGCGCATGACGCAAACGTAGCGATCTGTCCGCAGGCTCCGCACATGCATTTCTCTTGGCAGCGAGGCAAACATGCCCACGGCGCAGTCAAGGGTGCCGCGATCGATTCCTTCCAGGGAGCCTTCATGGGTATGCACCGCGAAGGAAACGCGGGCGCGCGGCGCCGCGGCCTGCAATTTCAGCGTAATTTCGCTGACGCCTTCCATCGCGAGACTGTCGGTGACGGCAATGCGAAAACTGGTCGCATCCGACGCGGGATCGAACTCGTCGGGCGCGAAAGAAGCGCGAATTGCCGTGAGCGAGCGATGAAGGTCGGGCCACATCGCGACCATGCGAGCGGTGGGCTGGACCCCCGTTGCCGTCTTGAGGAAAAGTTGATCTTTAGTGAGGCGGCGGGCTCGACGCAACGCATTGCTGACCGCCGGCTGGCTCATCGCCAGGCTCGAGGCCGCACGTGTCACATTCCTCTCCAGCATGATGGTCTCAAGGACCGCAATCAGGTTCAGATCAAGGCGCACGTTATTCACCCAGCAAATGATGCATTGGTCGATTCTAAATTGGACGCATTGATGGCGGCAAGCCATCCTGATGCCGCTGATCGGAGGATAAGGCATGAATGATACAGCTCTCGCGGATGTGCTGCCGAAGCTCACCGGCAAGATCAGTCGCGACCGCATTCGACTGATGCGGGTACCGCGCCCGCCGAAGGATCTGATCGACGGCTTCAAGCGGATCGGCGACGCCACCAGCGTCATCTCGGACATCATGGATGAGCTCGGTATCACCGGCGCGGTTGGCGCATCGGTTCTGAAGCCGACCCTGCCTTCGGTGTCGATCGTCGGTCCGGCGCTTACGGTGCGCAACATCCTGCAACGCGAGCATGTCTACGAAACGGCGAAAAACCACGTCAACCGGATGGCGGAGTTCGAGGCCCACAACCTGGCGCTGCCGGGCGACGTTGTGGTGATCGAGGGCGTTGCCGGCGTTTCGAACATGGGCGGAATTTCGGCCCAGACCGGAAAACGGCAGGGCGAGGCCGGAGCAATCGTGGACGGAGGCGTTCGCGACCTTGGGCATTCGCGGCGGGTCGGATATCCGCTTTGGGCCAGCGAGATAACGCCTGTCACAGGCAAATGGCGCATCGAGACCGTGGAGATCAACGGCGAAATCCAAGTCGCCGGCGTGCGCGTTGCTCCAGGCGATATCGTCGTTGCAGACGAAACCGGCGTCTGCTTCATCCCGATTGCCCGGGCCGCCGAAGTTCTGGCAAAGGCGCTGAGGAAGTCGGCGCTTGAAGAGGCCAAGTGCGAAGCAATCGACGCCGGTACCTCCGTTGCGGATCTGCCGGGCAATGCATGAGGCGATAGGTCAGGTCACCCCGTGAGAAAGCTTCGCGTCGCCATCATCAACGACTACCAGGACGTGGTCCGCACGCTGGACTGCTTCTCCAGGCTGGACGGCCACGACGTCACGATCTGGACCGATATCGTCGAGGATGTCGACATTCTGGCAGATCGCCTGGCGGAGGCGGACGTCCTGGTGCTGATGCGCGAGCGCACCAAGATCGACGAAGCTTTGCTGAGCCGCCTTCCCAAGCTGAAGCTCATAAGCCAGAACGGCCACATTCCCCACATCGATCTGGCGGCCTGCGACAGGCACGGTGTCGTCGTTTCGTCCGCTCTGACGTCGCGTCCGTCCTATTCGACGGTCGAACTCACCTGGGGGCTGATTCTTGCGGCGATGCGCAACATTCCTTTCGAGAGCGCGTCGCTGCGGCAAGGCCATTGGCAGACCACCATAGGCCTCGGCCTGCGCGGCCGCGTCCTCGGCATCTATGGTTTCGGCCGCTTGGGCTCGATGGTGGCGCGGATCGGCAAGGCCTTCGGCATGGAAGTGCTGGTCTGGGGACGCCAAGGTTCGTTGGATCGCGCTAAGGCCGAGGGTTTCAGCGTGGCACAAGACAAGCCGTCCCTGTTCAGGCTGTCGGATGTTCTCAGCTTGCATCTGCGGCTGAATGCCGAGACCACCGGCGCGATTGGGCCTGACGACCTGGCCTTGATGAAGCCGACGGCTTTGCTTGTGAACACCAGCCGTGCCGAGCTGATCCAGCCGGGCGCTTTGGTGGCGGCGCTGAAGAGCGGTCGCCCCGGCAAGGCGGCAGTCGACGTGTTCGAACGCGAGCCGCTCACCAATCCGGACGACGCCCTGCTCAGGCTTCCAAACGCCCTGTGCACGCCGCATCTCGGCTATGTCGAGCGCGACAACTATGAGTTCGCGTACGGCAATGCGTTCGACCAGATCGTAGCCTTCGCGGGCGGAACCCCGATCAATGTCCACTCCGCTGGCGGCCAGAAACAGGATCACTGAAATGAACCTCGAGCTCGACGGGAAAATTGTCCTCATAACCGGGGGCAGCAAGGGAATAGGGCTGGCCTGCGCACGCGCCTTTGCCAGGGAAGGGGCCCGCGTGGTGATTGTGTCACGCAGCCAGGAGAACCTCGACAACGCCAAGAAAAAGCTGGCCGCCGAGGGGCTGTCGGCAACGAGTTTCGCCGCCGATCTGTCGGACGGGCTTGCGGCAAAGCAAATGGTCGCCGCGCTCGAGGAGCAGGTGGGGCCGATCGCGTCCCTGGTCAATTCGGCCGGCGGCGCCAGGAGAGTTGCCCCCGACGAACTGACGCCGGACAAATGGCGTGTCGCGATGGACGCGAAGTTCTTCACCTACATGAACGTCACCGACTACGTCCTGCCGCTGATGGTGGCGCGGGGCGCCGGCACGATCGTCAACATAGTCGGCACCGGCGGGAAGATCGCGTCACCCATGCATTTGCCGGGAGGCGCCGCCAACGCGGCGCTGATGCTCGCCTCGGCGGGGCTGGCAGCGGCGTGGGGGCATGCAGGCGTAAGGGTGAACGTGATCAATCCGGCCGCCACCATGACCGAACGCCTGCAATTGTCGCTTGAAGTCGAATCCAGGGTGACTGGCAAGACGCCGGAAGAACTGCTGCGGCTGAACGAGCAGCGAATTCCGCTGCGGCGCTACGCAAATCCTGAAGAGGTGGCCGATGCCGCGCTTTTCCTCGCCAGCGCAAGATCCTCCTACGTGACGGGCGCTTCGCTGACCATGGACGGAGGACTTACGCCACTGGTTGTCTAGCCAGCGTCGCATCGACAAAACGGGAGGAAAAGATGTTCACTTGGTACAGGGAGTTGACGTCGCGCGAGCGGAACACCTTCTGGGGCTGTTTCGCCGGCTGGGCCGTCGATGCGATGGATGCGCAGCTCTTCAGCTTCGTGCTGCCGATCCTCATCGCGGCCTGGGGAATGACGACGGCGCAGGCCGGCTATCTGGCCACCGCGACGCTGCTCTCCGCGGCGATCGGAGGGTGGCTCTGCGGCTATCTCGCCGACCGTTTCGGCCGTGCCCGCATCATGCAGTTCACGATCCTTTGGTTCTGCGCCTTCACTTTCCTTGCCGGGTTCGCCCAGGACTTCCAGCAACTGATGGTCTTGCGCATCATGCAGGGGCTGGGCTTCGGCGGCGAGTGGGCGGCCGGTGCGGTCCTGATGGGCGAGATCATCCGCGCCGAACATCGCGGCAAGGCCGTAGGCACCGTCCAGAGCGGATTCGGCATCGGCTGGAGCGCCGCCGCCATATTGGCTGGCGTGGTCCTGGCGCATTTGCCCCAGGATTACGGATGGCGCGTGCTGCTGATGATCGGTGTGCTCCCCGGCGTGCTGGTGCTCTATCTGCGCCGCAAGATCGAGGAGCCGGAGATCTTCGTCAAAACGCGCGAGCTCGTCGAGAAGAGCGGCGTTCGGCCCGGGCTGGGTGCGATATTTCAGCCTGACGCCCTGCGCGTGACGATCCTTTCTTCATTGCTGGCATTCGGCGTGATCGGAGTCGGCGGTGCGATCGTCAACTGGCTGCCGACCTTCATGAAGACGGTGCGCGAACTGTCGCCGAGCGCATCTGGATATTACCTGTTCGTGGTGACCGGCGGCTCGTTTTTCGGATTTCTGGCCAGCGCATACCTGGCCGATCGTCTCGGGCGGCGGCGGACGTTTCAGCTTTTTCTGGTATGTTCATGGCTGATCACCATCGCCTATATGTTCTTGCCGCTCTCCGGCTGGTCGCTGATTATCCTGGGTGCGCCGTTCGGCTTCTTCACCATCGGAAACTATGCCGCGCTCGGCCCGTTCTTCACCGAGCTTTTCCCCTCCGCCATCCGCGCCAGCGGTCAGAGCTTCGCCTACAATTTCGGTAAGGCGGCCGGTGCGGCCGCCGTATCCAGCATCGGAATACTGGCGCAGCATATCAGCCTGGCTGAGGCGATCGGCCTTGTCGCGCTGTTGGGCTACAGCATCGCATTCGCCGCGACCCTGATGCTGCCCGAGACGCGGGGAATTCAGCTGACGTCCGGCTATGAACCGCCCGCGCCGCGTCCCGACACCGGCGCTTCCTCGCCACCCGCGCAAGCCTCGGTTTTGCGCGCGAGACGATAGGTCCTTCCAGCCGCACTCGTCGCCAGGCATTCAGACCAGCCGTTCACGAGTTTCCCGCTACAGATCGCGAAGGATCAGCAGAACCATGCGCAAAAGTATTTCGGTGAAAGGACTGAGCCACAGGCATCCAGTTCCCAATGCCTGCCGGATCGGCAACATGGTGTTCTCGGGGGCGATTCATGGCGTCAGTCCGACGACGCAGGAATTGCCGGCCGGAATGGCGGCTCAGTCGGCCAATGTGTTCGCCAACATGCGCGCCGTCATCGAGGCCGCCGGCGGCAGCGCGGAGGACATCATCAAGGTGGATATCTATCTCCGCGACAGCAGCGACAGGGTCGCCGTCAATGAAGAATGGCTGCGGATGTTTCCAGATTCCGAGTCGCGTCCGGCCAGGCACATTAGGCCGTTGACACCGGACAGCGCTTCCCTGGTGCAATGCGAATTCGTCGCAGTTGTCGAGCTCTAGATTTGCATCTGCTGTACTCAGCGCTCGCAATTTCTGCGTGAGATCAGTTCAGGTCGATGCATGCCGGCGCCTGCGGGTGAAGTGGTCACCTAAGACGCCGATCCACACAGCTTTCAATCGTGCGTGCGCTGCTGCCAGAAGGTGACGGCAAGCTGCTCGAGATGCGTGCGCATGGCCTGCTCAGCGCGATCGGGATCACGGGCCGCGATGCCGTCATAGATCGCCTTGTGCGCCTCGAACGCCGTCTTTTCCTGCCCCTTTGCCGCAAGGGTCACCGTGCGCTGTTCCTTCAGCCACTCCGAGATCTGGTCGTGCAGCGCGATGAAGACTGGATTGCGCGCCATCTTCGCCAGTTCGAAGTGGAAGGCGATGTCGGTTGAGGTGAAGCGCTCGCGGTCGCCGATCGCTTTCCGGTTGGCTTCGAGCGCAGTCGCCAGCGCCTCGAGGTCCGTGGCCGTCGCGTGCCGGGCGGCCTCGCGCGCCAGCCCAACTTCGAAGAACAGGCGCGCGCCCTGGAAGTAGCGATGTCCCTCCTCGGTCGAAAGCATCTGGCGCACGGCCGGAGCCATGCCAGTGAAGATGTGCGAGGCGGTCGGCATCAGCACCTTGGCCCGCGCGCCGTTGGTGAGTTCGACCAGCCCGGCCTTCTGCAGCGAGATCAGCGCCTCGCGGATGGCGGGCCGGCCGACGCCGAAGCGCGTCTGCAGGTCGCGCTCGGGCGGCAACTGGTCTCCGGGCTTCAGCTTGCCGGACAGGATCTGCGCCTCGAGATGCGAAGCCACGTGCTCGAAGAGCTTCTTGCGTTCTATAACGAGAGGATCGACCATAGACCTTTCATACCATCATACTTGACAACCATGCAACTGCTTGCAAGGATGACCGGCAACATAACCAGACAAGGCCGGATCGGCTAGCGGCTTCGCTCGCCGAAAGCGCGTTTCCACAAGATCCCGGAAACGGCGCCCCGGCTTTGCCGAAAACAACCCGTCGTGGGACAGGGAGCGAAAGACATGCGGATCGCCATTCTGGGCGGCGGCGGTGCCATGGGCGGCATTTTCGGCGGCTATCTTGCCCGAGCAGGCAATGACGTGACGCTGATCGACGTCTCGAAGCCGGCGGTGCAAGCGATCAACGACAACGGCCTCACGATCGAGGAGAAGGACGGCTCCCGGCCGGTTATCCGCGTTCTGGCAACAACGGAGCCGTCGAAGGTCGGACCGGTCGACCTGATCATCAACTTCGTCAAATGCTATCACACCGATGCTGCGGTCCACGCGGCGGCCCCGATGATCGCGGGGGAAACGGCGGTGCTCAGCCTGCAGAACGGCTGGGGTAACGCGCCGCGCATCGCCGGCATTGTGGGCGAAGACAAGGTTCTGGTCGGTCTGACTTACCACGGCGGCACGTTGCTCGGCCCCGGCAGGGTGAAGCATCCCGGCGTCGGGATGACCTATATCGGCGAACTGAGCGGCAAGGCGACACCTCGCCTGGACAAGGTGGTCGAGACCTTCCGTGCCGCGCAGATCGAAACCACCAGGTCCGAGCGCATCCTGGACGAGGTATGGAAGAAGCTGGCGCTGAACGCCTGCACGCTGCCGGTCGCCGGCCTATTGCATCTCATGTCGCACGAACTGGTCGCCTTCGACGGCGCCAAGTCGCTGATGGCGGCAATCCTGAAGGAAGTCGTGGCGGTTGCCAAAGCGCAGGGCATTTCGCTCGATTATGACGAGCGCTGGGCCGCCATAACGGGGTTGCTGGAGAAGGCCGTGGGCGGCAAGGCCTCCATGCTCCAGGACGTCGAGGCGCGGCGCCAGACGGAGATCGAGGTCATCAACGGCGCCATCGTCGACGCCGGCAAGCGCACCGGCGTGGCCACGCCGGTGAATGAAACCATGGTCTGGATGATCCAGGCCAAGCAAGCTCACTACCTTCAGGCCAAGGCATAGCCATGCCGGCCGCACTTGTCAGCGCTTGAGGTCGACATGGCACCGCGCCTGCAGATCTCGCAGCTTTGCAAGACGTTCCCCGGCGTTCGGGCACTCGACGACGTGTCGATATCGGTCGAGCCCGGTGAAATCCGGGCACTGCTTGGCGAGAACGGCGCCGGCAAGTCCACGCTGGGAAAGATCGTTGCCGGCGTCTACAGCCGCACCAGCGGCGAGGTGCGGCTCGATGCCGCCGTACTCGGCGACCTCGACGAGAAGGCCGCGGGCGAGCTGGGCATCGGCATCGTCCATCAGGAAGGCTCGCTGGTGCCGCAGCTGTCGGTCGCGGAAAACATCTTTGCCGGCCGTCAGCCGACAAAATGGTTCGGCCAGGTCGATATCCGGCTG
Source organism: Mesorhizobium sp. WSM3862 (assembly GCF_002294985.1). Taxonomy (GTDB): domain Bacteria; phylum Pseudomonadota; class Alphaproteobacteria; order Rhizobiales; family Rhizobiaceae; genus Mesorhizobium. Next base: position 54,874 of record NZ_NSGE01000012.1, read on the forward strand.
ATGCGCGAAAGAGCGCACGCTCTCATCGCCCAGCTCGGCGTCGCCATCGATCCGGCAATGAAAGTGGCATTCCTGTCGCCAGCCCAGGCGCAGATCGTCGAGATCGCCAAGGCATTGTCGCGCGAACTGAGGCTGCTGATCCTCGACGAGCCGACGGCGGCGCTGACGCTGACCGAAACCGAAAAGCTCTTCGAGATCGTGCGCCGGCTGGCCAGGGACGGCGTTTCGGTCATCTATGTCTCCCACCGCCTGGCCGAGATCTTCGCGCTCTGCGATTCCGTCACGGTGCTCAAGGACGGGCGGCTCGCCGGTACGCGCAAGGTCGCCGAGACGACGACGGACGAGTTGATACGGCTGATGGTCGGGCGCGAGGTTCATCTCACCCGCGAGGCTTCGGCGCGGCAAGCGGGACCGATCGTTTTTGAAGCCGACGGGGTCTCCGCGCCGCCGCTTGTGCGCTCGGCTTCGATCACCGTGCGCGCCGGTGAGGTTGTTTGTCTTGCCGGATTGATCGGTTCCGGGCGGAGCGAATTCTGCGAGGCCATTTTTGGCGCCAGGCGCCGCACGGCCGGCGACATCCGGATCGGAGGCGCACCGGTCGACCCTCACGGCCCGTGGGACGCCAAGCACGCCGGCATCGGCATGGTTCCGGAGGATCGCAAGACGTCGGGTCTCTTCCTCGGGATGGACCTCGTCAACAACATCGCCGCCACTGTGCTTTCGAAGGTCTCGTCCGGCGCCAACTTCTCCAACAGCAAGGCCGAACGGCTCGCAGGCGGTTTCGTCAAAGAGCTGCGCATCGCCACCCCCAGCGTGCGCAAGATCGTCGGCGAGCTTTCGGGGGGCAACCAGCAGAAGGTCCTGCTCGCGAAATGGCTGGCCATGGAGCCGCGCCTGCTCATCGTCGACGAGCCGACGCGCGGCGTCGATGTCGGCGCTCGTTCCGAAATTTATCGCCTGCTGCGCGGACTGGCGGAGAAGGGCGTGGCGCTGCTCGTCGTCTCGTCCGAGCTGCCCGAGGTGCTGGCGCTTGCGGACCGGATCGTCGTGATGGCCGAGGGCCGCACGGTCGGGGAACTGCCGGGCGAGGGGGCGACCGAAGAGCAGGTGTTGCGGCTGGCGACCCGGTTCACGTCGTCGGTCGCGAACGTACGCGAGGAAGCGGTTGGAGCATGAGCGTGGCACAGATATCCGAGAACGAAGCGCAGGCCCCGGTCGAACAGCGCGAGGCCCTGCCGCTGCGCATTGTGCGCCGCCTGGCCAACTCGCGTGAGCTGACATTGTTCGTGCTCGTCGTGCTGCTCGCGCTGGCGATGACCATCGTCTATCCGCACAACTTTCCTACTGGGCCCAACATGCGCGCCGTGCTGCTCAATCTGGCACCCGTCGGCATTCTCGTCTGCGGCATGATGCTGCTGATGATCGCCGGCACATTCGACCTGTCCGTCGGATCGACGCTCGCGCTTTCCGGGGTCTGGGCAGGTGTAGTTGCCGGCTGGTGGGGCTGGCCGGCAGAGGCAGCTCTTCTCGTCGGCGTTCTGGTTGGTGCGGTTGCCGGCTTGATCAACGGGCTGATCGTCACGCGCATCGGCATCAACGCGCTGATCGCGACGCTCGGCACGCTCACCATCTATCGCAGCCTGACCTATGTGACGGCCGGAACGGGCGTCACGCCGATCTCCGACAGCTTCGCCGAATATGGCCGCGCCGCCGATCCGATCCTGCGCATCCAGTCGCCGTTCTGGGCGATGCTGATCCTCGTGCTGGTCGGCGGCTGGCTGGTCGCACGCACCCGCTTCTTCCGCCAGTTCTATTTCGTCGGCGGCAACCCGCGCGCGGCCCAACTGTCCGGCATCCGCGTCGACAGGCTGATCCTCATCGGCTTCATCATAATGGGTGCGCTGGCAGGCATCGCCGGTGTGCTCGGGGCGGCGCGGCTCAACAGCGCTGTTGTCAATGCCGGCGTCGGCATCGAACTCAAGGTCATCACCGCAACGGTCCTTGGCGGCGCCAGCCTCAAGGGCGGCGAGGGCACCGTTCTGGGCGGCATTCTCGGCGTGCTTTTCATCGCGCTGATCGAGAACGCCATGATCATCAACGCGGTTGGCGTTTTCTGGCAGGGACTGGTCGTGGGGCTTGTCCTGCTGTTCGCCGTTTCGCTCGACCGCTTCAAGACCGCGGGCCGCGGCTAGGCCGGCGGGAACCGAGGGGAATCCGGCAAGGCCGGTGAACTGCAAAAACTGGGAACAGAACCCAATCAGGAGGAAACGGGAATGCGCTTTATGATGAAATCGACATTGGTCGCCTTGGGGATAACGGCGCTCGCGGCAGCCGTGACGGCACCGGCGCGCGCGCAGGAATCGTCTTTCGGCCCGGCCGACGCGAAGGAAACCTACTACTGGATTTCCAACAAGGCCAACCTGCCGCTCTTCGTGCAATACGACTATGTCGGCATGAAGAAGATCGCCGAGGAGCTCGGCGTCAAGGTGGTTGTGGCCGGCCCGACCGATTTCGACCTGCCAGGCTTCATCGCCGCGGTCGATCAGGTCTGCGCCCAGAAGCCGAACGGCGTGTCCGTGGTGGGCGGCTGGGATCCGTCGCTGACGGAATCGGTCAAGAAGTGCCTGGAGCAGGGCGTCCCCACCGTCGTCGATGACGGCGACCTGCCGGACTCCGGACGTCTCGCCTACATCGGCACGAACTGGACGCAGGTCGGTGTTGCTCAGGCCAAGAAGATGATGGAGAAGCTGCCCAATGGCGGCAAGCTCGCCATGATGTCGATCATCAACGCCGGTAACATGCGGGAGGCAGTCGCCGGCTTCAAGGCCTATATCGAGGCCAATGGCGGCGGCAAATACAACATCGTCTCCAACGAGGACGACGGCGGCGATGCGCAGAAGGCGGCGCAGGTGACGGCCGCGATCCTCGCTGCCCATCCCGACATCGCCGGCTTAGCGGGCTTCGATTCGGAGTCGGGCGCCGGCATCGTGACCGCGTTGCGTGAGGCCGGCAAGAATCCGGGCGACATCAAGGTGACGGCGATGGAGCAGACGCCGGACTTCTTCAAGACCGCCAAGGAAGGCTGGGTCGACGGCATAGTGGTGCAGAACCGCGAACTGTTCATCTACTACGCGGTCAAGATCCTGCACGACTACAACCACAACGGACTGAAGTCCGCCGGCCTCGGCGCCAGCGACGGTGGCCGCCCGGTTCCGGACACGCTCGACACCGGCGTGCTGCTCGTCACCAAGGACAATGTCGACAAGGTGACGGCCGCGCTCGGCGTCAAGTAGTCGACCGCCACACTGAGGGCTCTGCCCTCTTGCCTCCGGCGTTTCACTCCCCGGCCGTCGGAGGCAACATCGAAGCCAGCCAACCCAGAAGTCGCGCCCATGGCCGCAATGGTGACAACGGACGAACCGAACATCCCGGACGAGGTGGACATCCACGATCCGGCGTTCGTTGCCGATCCATTCTCGGCTTTCGAGCATTTGCGCCGGAAATGTCCGGTAGCACGCTCGAACAAATACGGGGGCTTTTGGTTGCTGAGCCGATACGACGATGTACGGAGCGCCGCAATCAATTGGCGCGACTACACGTCCAGCGTTCCCGGCGTGACGGCCATTCCCGTGATCACGCCGCGGACCGAACCCCAACTGCCGATCGAAATCGATCCGCCCCGGCATTCGCGTTATCGCGCCCTGGTCAACCCGGTCTTCGCGCCGCAGCGAATTGCCGCGATCACACCTCGCGTAAAAATGCTGGCCCGGTCGCTCTTCGAAAAGATGATCGCTGCGGGAAAGGCCGAGGCCGTTGCCGAATTCTGCGTGCCGGTTGCGATCACGTCGCTCGCGGCCTTCACCGACGTGCCGCTGCAAGACTCGGACAAGTGGGTCGGCTGGATCACCAGCATGTTCAACGTGAAGGACCCGAGCGCTGGAGCGACGGCAAGCCGCGAACTCAACACCTATATCGAGACCCTCATTGCCGCGCGGCGCGCCAAGCCGACGGGCGATTTCGTCAGCATGCTGATAGCGGCCGAGATTGACGGCGAAAGGCTCGACGACATTCAGATCCGCTCGTTCATGACCGTCGTGTTCGGCGCGGGTTTCGAGACCACGGCGGACGCCCTTTCGGTCATGCTGCTCTGGCTGGCCGAGCATCCGGAGGCGCTGGATCGGCTTGCAAGCGAACCGAAGCTTGTTCCGACCGCGGTGGAGGAGTTCCTGCGCCATTCCTCGCCGATCGAGATTTTCGGCCGCAATGCCTCGCATGATTTGTGCCTGCACGGTCGCGATATAAGGCGGGGCGACATTGTGGCCCTTGGTTTCGGCGCGGCGAACCGGGACCCGTCGGTATTCGATGCGCCGGACGAGATGCGCCTCGATCGCAGTCCCAACAAGCATCTCACCTTCGGAGCCGGCCCGCATCTGTGCGCCGGCGCCGGCGTGGCGCGCATGGAAATGGCGGTGACGCTCGAAACGCTGATCGAGACCGGCGCGAGGCTCGCACCGGGATCGGAGCAAGAGCTTCGCTGGAAGACACGCGGCGACCGGCGCGGGCTCGCTCGACTGCCGCTCACAATCGACACGAGAAAGACGAACTGAAGATGACGCTTCAACCCACCACCCGCATCCGCTTCCACGGCGTGGCCGCCTACGAGATCGTGACGAGCAACGGGCTGCGCATCCTTTGCGACCCGTTCCTCGACCAGAATCCTGGAGCCGCGACCAAATCCACCGACTTCGACCATGTCGATCTGGTGATCGTCAGCCATGCGGCGTTCGATCATCTCGGCGACACCGACAAGATCGCCGCCGCGTACGGCTGTCCGGTTGTCTGCGGCGGCGAGGTGAAGGCCTGGCTGATGGATCGCGGCATCCCGGCCAGCCAGATCCGCGCGACGACCTGGGGCATTCGGGTCAAGGTGGCCGGCATTGAGATCCAGCCGCTGGAGTGCCATCACTGGTCGCAGATCAGGCTGATGGACAACTCCTTCATCTCCGGCGTGCCGATGGCCTTCATCGTCTATGCCGACGGGCTGCGCTTCTATCACTATGGCGATACCGCCATTTTCTCCGACCTGAAACTGCAGGGCGAATTCTATAAACCCAATGTCGGCTGCATCGGCATCGCCAATCCGCAGGAGATCCTGCATCTCAATCCGATGCCGGGAGAAATGCTGACGGGCGAGATGAGTCCCTATGAAGGTGTGCTGGCGACCCAGTGGCTCGGACTCGAGACTGTCTTGCCGTGCCACTACATCACGCTCGATGGCGACAAGGACGTCGCCGCCTACATGGAACATCACGGCGCGGCCAGGGCTCGCGGCGAGGCCATTGCCGATCCCTATCTGCTGCGGGCCGGCGACTGGATCGAATTCGATGCCGATGGCAGGGTCGTGCGCCCCGCGAAGGCGGCATGATGCGGGCCGCCATTTTCGACCAGCCGCAGTCGATCCGCATCGGCGATGCGCCGAAGCCAGTTCCTGGGCCGGGCGAAGTGCTGGTACGCGTCGGGGCCGCGGGCCTTTGCGCCGGTGATCTCTATATCTATACCGGCAAGAACCCCTATGTGACCTATCCTCGGATCGGCTGTCACGAAATCGCCGGCAGGGTCGAGGCTTACGGGCCAGGAGCGGCCGGTCCGAAGGTCGGGACGCGTGTCGTCGTCGACCCCTTCATCGGTTGCGGCCATTGCTATCCCTGTCGGATCGGCAAACGCAATTGCTGCGCCAATCTCACCATCATCGGGGTGCATCGCGAAGGCGGCTTCGCTGAATTCGTCACCGCGCCCGCGGACAATCTGAACGTCGTGCCGGAGGGGCTCTCCGACTTTGAGGCGGCGTTCGCCGAGCCCGTCGCGATCGGCGTGCAGGGCTGCCGGCGCGGCATGGTCACGGGCGAGGACACGGTCCTCGTCCTTGGCGCGGGTCCGATCGGGCTGGCGATCGTCGAGGTCGCGCGGGCCCATGGCGCAAAGGTCTATGCCACGGATCTGTCGGCGGAGCGGCTGTCCACCGCCGCCGATCTGGGCGCAATCCCTGTGGCCGGCGGTGAAGGGCTGCTTGAACGGGTGACGGAGATCACGAACGGCGAAGGCATGCCCGTGGTGCTGGAGGCTACGGGGGCGGCGCCGGCGATGGAGCAGACCATCGATCTCGTTGCCGCGGGCGGCCGCGTCGTCATTCTCGGTCTCGTCAAGAAAGGACAAGGCGTCACGCTGCCCGGGCTGGATTTCACCCGCAAGGAGGTCACCATCCTCGGTTCGCGCGCCTCCGTCGATTGCTTTCCCGAGGCGATCGACCTGCTTGCGTCGGGCAAGATTCATTATCCCAAAATCGCCAGCAGCTTTGCGCTGTCTGAGGCGCCCACCGTCTTCAAAACACTCGCTGACAATCCGATGGCTCTGCACAAGGCCGTCTTCATCCCGGAGGCCGCATGAAATTCGTCACTTTCTCTCACAGGCAGGCCGGGCATCGCCAGCACGCCGGCATTCTGGACGGCGAGCAGGTCGCCTGCCTGACCGAAGCAGGACTGGCAGCGTCGGTGCTCGAGGTCGTGCAAGGCGGCGGGGCGGCGCTGGAGAAAGTCCGCGCGGGACTTGCCAAGGCGCCGCGCTATGCGCTTGCCGATACTATCCTCGAAGCGCCCATTCGCCCCGGCAAAGTGCTCTGCTCCGGCATCAACTACAAAGGTCATGCCGAGGAAAACCCGAATGCCAAAATGCCGACCGAGCCGTTCTTCTTCGCCAAGCTGCCGTCATCGGTGGTCGGGCCCGATGTGCGGGTCGAAAAGCCGGTCCGGACGGAGCAGATGGATTATGAGGTCGAATTCACGGCCGTGATCGGCAAACATCTGCACAAGGCTTCCGAAGCCGACGTGATGCCGGCGATCTTCGGCTATACGCTGCTCAACGACATCTCGGCCCGCGACGTCCAATTCAAGGACAACCAGATCACCATCGGCAAGAATTTCGCGGGCTTCGCACCGATCGGCCCATGCATCGTCACCGCTGATGAACTGACCAGGCCGGACGACGTGGCGCTCAAGACAAGGCTGAACGGCAAGCTTTTGCAGAACGGCAGCACGTCGGACTGGCTGTTCTCGCTGCCGCGGCTGATATCCTTCCTTTCGCACTACGTGCCGCTGGAACCAGGCGACCTCGTCTCGACCGGAACGCCGGCGGGCGTCGGCGCCTTCCAGAAGCCGCAGATATTCATGAAGGCTGGCGACGTCGTGGAAATCGAGGCCGCCGGCATCGGTGTGCTTAGAACCCCCATTGTGGCCGGATAGAGGGCATGGACCGGTCCCTGCGCATCGGCGTGATCGGCTGCGGCTTCTTCGCGCAGAACCATTTGCATTCCTGGAGCGACCTCGCCGAACAGGGCGCCCAGCTTGCCGCCGTCTGCGACGTGGATGCCGCCAAGGCGCGCGCGGCCGGCGAGACATTCCGTGTGCCGTATTATTCGGACGCCGCAAAGATGCTCGAGGCCGAGCGCCTCGACGTGGCCGATATCGTGACACGCCGCGACACGCACAGGCCGTTGGCGGAAATGGCGCTCGCGCGCGGCCTGGCCACAATCGTGCAGAAGCCCTTCGCATCGACATGGGAAGATTGCATCGCGATCGTCGAAGCTGCGCACAAGGCAAATGCGTGGCTTGCCGTGCATGAGAACTTTCGGTTTCAGGCGCCGATGCGCGCCATCCGCAAGGTAATCGACAGTGGCGCGATCGGAACACCGAGCTGGGCAAGGATACGCTTCAGGACCGGCTTCGACGTCTACAAGACCCAGCCCTATTTCTATGACGAGGAGCAGCTCGCGATTGCCGATGTCGGTATCCACATGCTGGACCTGTCCCGCTTCTTCCTCGGCGAGGTCGAGCACATCTCCTGCGAAACACAGAAGCGCAATCCACGCATCCGCGCCGAGGACACGGCGACCATGCTGCTCAGGCATCAAAGTGGCGCGGTGTCGGTCGTGGAATGCACCTACGAGTCGCGCCGATTGCCGGATCATTTCCCTGAAACGCTGCTCGTCATCGAAGGTCCGAGGGGAGCCATTTCGCTCGAAACCGGTTGCAGCATGACGGTGACCAGCGACGGCGCGACGTGGACCGAAGACGCAAGCTCGCCGCTCCTGTCCTGGACCGCTTATCCCTGGCATGTCGCCCAGCAAGGCGTGATCGGTGCATGCGGCCATTTCCTCGACAGCCTGCAGCGCGGCGTTCCGCCCGAAACCAGCGGTGAGGACAATCTCAAGACATACGCGTTGGTCGATGCCGCCTATCGCGCCGCCAGCGAACGGCGCGCGGTCGAACCTAAGCGTTGGAACCATGGCTTAGCCAATGGCGGAGAGCGGCCATGAGCATTTCGCCTGCCGAAGCGGCCTTTGCCCTCACCGTCGTTTTCGATCTTGTCGAAGGGACCTTTCCCGAATTCTACCGGCTCGTTTCGCAGAACGCGTCTCTGTCGGTGGAACTCGAGCCGGGATGTCTGCGCTTCGATGTGCTGACGCCGTTAGGCACGCAAAAGCCGTCCCAGATATTCCTGTACGAGATCTATCGCGATCGGGCTGCCTTCGACCTGCACCTCGCTTCGGCTCACTATATGAGCTTCGATGCCAGCACGCGTGACATGGTGAGCCGCAAGACTGTCGTCACCTACAGGGTGGACGAGAATTCCAAGCAGGCGGTGGCATGACCGCCAATGCCGATCTCCTTGCGCTTTACGGCACCGACGAGCCGCTTCCGCAACGGAAGCTTCTTGCCGCCGGACCGCTGACCGCCGTTCTCGAGGACGGCAATCTGCGGACGATCTGTTTTGCCGGCGTGGAGGTGGTTCGGGCGATCAACTATCTTGCGCGCGATGCGTCCTGGGGGACTTACAAGGCCGAGCTTTCCAACATGCGAATTTCCGAGGACGGCACGTCGTTCGAGCTTCGCTATGACGGACTCTGCGCCGGCCCGCAGGGACGTTTCGCCTATCGCATGAAGATTCGTGGCGACGCGTCGGGCGAGCTGACCTTGCAAGCGGATGGCGTGGCGCTCACCGATTTTCCCACCAACCGCACCGGTTTCGTGGTGCTTCATCCTTCAGAGGCGGCGGGCAAAAGGCTGACCATCCGGCATAGCGACGGAAGCATCGAGGAGACGACATTTCCCAAATTGATCAGCCCGGACCAGCCTGCCTTCGACATTTCAGCGCTGACGCACGAGCCAGCACCCGGCTTGGTCTGCGCCGTCGCCATGGAAGGCGATGCCTTCGAGATGGAGGACCAGCGCAACTGGACGGACGCCTCGTTCAAGACTTATGTGCGGCCGCTCTCAAAGCCCCGACCTTATGTCATCGGCAAAGGTGTGAAGGACATACAGCGCGTCACGGTTTCCGTGCACGCCGAGACATCGGCGCCTGGACCGGCTATCAGCAGTCCAGCAACCCTGACCGTTGGCGGACCTGCCGGGCGGATGCCGTCGATAGCGCTGTTCGTCGATCCCGACCAACTGCCGGCAGCCATCGCCGGCGCGGCTTCGCTTGGCCCGGTGCCGGAGATCATACTGCGCTTCGACAGCGCGCGCGGGCATGATCGGCGCGTGCTGGAAAAGGCAGCCGAGCTTGCGAGCGCGCTTGGCGCCCGGCTGGCGCTCGAGGCGATCTTTGATGCGATCCACCCCGGGGCCGAGGCCCAGACCCTTGCAGCTATGGTTTGCTTGGCGGGCGTCGAACCGAGCGCCATTCTGGTTTCACCACGGCGCGAATTCAAGACACGCCCCTCGAACCATTTGCCGAACGGTGAGCGATCGATTGACGAGATCGTGCAGGCATTGCGGGCTGTCGGTCTCGCTTGCCCGATAGGGGCTGGTACGCCCTCCCTATTCACCGAATTCAACCGCAACCCGCCGACCGGCAATGCGGATTTCGTCTTCTTCGGCAACAGCGCCATCGTGCATGCCGCCGATGAGCAGTCGGTCATGGAAACCCTGACCGTTTATCCTGCAGTCATGGAGACAGCACGGCAATTGTGTCCCGGAAAGCCGATCTGGCTTGGGCCTTGCACGATCGGCTTGCGGCACAATCCCTATGGTGAGGTGGTCGCAGCCAATCCCGGACATAGCCGGGTGCCCGCCGCCGGCACCGACCCGCGTCAGCGGGCATTGTTCGGTGCCGCCTTTGCCGTCGGCGTCGCGGCCCGGGCCGCTGAGACAGCCGCCGAGCGGTTGATATTGGCAGAACCGACTGGCCCCTTCGGTCTCTTGAACGAGGACGGCTCCCGACGACCTTTGCAAGCCGTCCATGCCCAAATCGCTGAGGCCGCCGGCGTCGAACGCTATGGGATTTCGAGTGATTGGCCAGGCGTGGCAGCAATTGCCTTTCGTCGCGGCAACACGATCCGCGTGCTGGCGGCCAACCTGACCCCCGTGCCGATCGACATAGCGCTATCCTCGGATGCTAAACTGCTTTGCGTTGCAGGTGAGGACACGAAGCCGGCGAAGTCCCCGCTGACCACCCATACATTGGGGCCGTACAACTCTGTCGCTCTTCAGTTTGTCCAGACGCCAAGTCGACCGGACGGCAGGCCCAGGAAAAGCTGAACGTCAAGATACGCAATCCAAGGCGGGATGTCTCGTCTCCCAGCTATTTGCGTGGGCGGGATGATGGCGCCCGGCAGGAGCATGGAGTGCGCGGACAGGCCTCAAGATCAGCAGCTTCTGCAGGCGAGCGGCGTCTCTGAAGCGCTGAACCTTCGATTGTTGCGTCGGCGTCGAACCGCCAAAGACGTGTGCGGTCAACCGCCTCCGTACATGAGCTTCGGCAGCCAAATGACGATCGAGGGGAACACGATGCACAACCCTACTCCGATCGCCTGCAGGCATAAGAAGGGAACGGCGGATCGGAAGATCGTCGCCATCGATATCTCCGGTGGCGCGACACTCTTCAAGTAAAACAGTGAATAGCCGAACGGTGGGCTCAGGAACGCCATCTGCATGTTGACCATGAAAATGACGCCATACCACAGCGGCACGTCTTCAGGAGCCACACCGGCTAAGCCGAACGTACCGCCGAATTCGAGGGACTTAAGGATGGGCAGAAATATCGGTACGGTGAGAAGGAGAATGCCCACCCAGTCCAGAAACATGCCCAGGACGAACAGGATGATCATCATCAGAACAAGAATGCCGTAAGGCGCGAATCCAGTTCCGAGAATGGATTCGGCGACGAAGCTCTGCCCGCCCTTCAGGATGAAGAAGCCGACGAACATGGTGGCTCCGAAGAATATCCACATCACCATCGCAGTCGCCTTGAGGGTCGCCACGCCGGCTTCCCGGATCGTGTCCCAAGTCAGGCGGCGATGGGCGGCGCAGACGATGAAAGCACCGAATGTGCCGATGCCGGCGGCTTCAACAGGCGTTGCTATGCCAAGGAAGATGACCCCGAGCACAAGCAGGATCAGCAGAATGGGCATGAACGTGCGGCGCAGAAGCCTCAGCTTCTCCCCAAAGCCGATGCGCTCGCTCGGCGGCAAAGCCGGGCCGAGCTTGGGGTTGATGTAGCAGCGCGCCGTGACGTAGACGACATACATCCCCGACAGCAGCAGCCCTGGGAATACCGACCCGATCAAAAGCTCGCCTAACGACTGTTGCGCGACGACGGCGTAGACGATCGCCATCACCGAAGGCGGTATGAGGATGCCAAGCGTTCCTCCGGCGAGCAGCGAGCCGCAGGCGAGCTTTGCGTCGTAGTTGCGGCGGAGCATCGCTGGCAGAGCGATCATGCCCATTGTCACTTCCGTCGCACCGACGACCCCAACCATTGCTGCGAGCAGGGTGCACGAGATTATGGTGGCCGAGGCAAGTCCGCCTTTCAGCCCACCCAGCCATTTATAGACGACGTCAAACAGCTCCTCGATGATCCCCGCTTTCTGAAGGATCGCGGCCATGAAGATAAAAAGCGGCACCGCCGAGAGCTGATAATCCGTCATGAAGGGAAAAATCCGCGACGGCAGCATGTTCAGCATGGCCGCATTACCGAATAAGAAGAGGAAGAGAACGGCGAGGCTGCCCGTGCAGAAGGCCATTGGTAGCCCGAGCAATAAAAGAACGCCCAGTCCGCCGAACATCAGGATGCTCAGCCACAGGATTGGAAGCTCGAGACCCATGGCTTAGCGGAGCCTTCTTGTTGCGGTCGCGATGTCACGCATCAGGCGAGACACGCCTTGAAGCAGCAGCAGCGCGGCGCCAACAGGAATCGCCAGCTTCACCGGCCAATATTGAATACCCCACTCGGTGAAAGAACTCTCGCCCACCGCCATCGCGTCGCTGGCAAAACGCCAGCCGGCAACGAGCATTGTACCCACGAACAGGAAAAAGAACGCCGAGGTGATGATATCGCAGATCGCCCGGCCACGCTCGGAGAGGTGGCTGTACACGATGTCGACCCTGACATGGGTCTCATCGCGATAGGCATAGGCCCCAGCCAGCATGTATTGCATGCCGAACATCAGAAACATGCTCTCGTGCACCCAGTTGGTCGGGGAGTTGAAAACGAAGCGGGCGACCACCTCGTAATAGTACGCCATGACCGCGAGGACCGACCAATAGGCGACGAACTCGCCTGTCACTCTTACAAGCCAGTCGACCGGCCTAAATGGCGCAAGAGGCTGTTTGACGGGCGTCGCGGGCACATCGACGACGATCTCATGGTGGGTTGCGGCGCGCCCAGTCTCACGGGCGCGGGCGCGCCGCACAAGACCGGGTATGAGAAGGGCGTCGCCGACAATAATGAGACCGAGCAGAAGTCCCGCAATCCGGCTGATGCTGCTGTCCCACTCGAGCCCGTGAACGGCCGCCGTCAGATCGTTGCGCGCCGCCGCGGCCTCAGCCTCAGCTTTTGCAAGTCGATCGGCAGCCCCCTGCTTGTTGGCTGCCGTATCTGCCTTGGCACGCGGCAACAGTTTCTCGGCCTGCTCGCTCTGGGATCGCGCGAGTGAAACTGCCTCGCGTCCATCGCGCACCTGGGTGCTTGTCCAAAGTACCGCGATGAAGAACGGGATAAAAATGAATCCCCACCTGCTCTTCAGATAGAAGCGGTGCATGCCGAGGAAGCCGGCTGTGACCAGGAACAGATAGGCAAGAAACAGGTTTGGACCGCCGGGATCACGCTGTGCCCGTTCTCGATGGACAAAATGAACGGCGGCCAGCGGAAAGACCGCGAAGGTTAACCAGTAGAGCCAGTGCGGCAGCACAAATGTTAGGGAAGGCATCGGCGAACGCCTGCTGCAGGAGCGAGCGCCCGTCCGGCTCAGGACGGGCGAAAAGAGGGTTCACAGGTTGATGGTCAGCCCCTGGTACATGTCCGGAGTGACATAACCGACTGTCGGGTTCTCCATGACCTCGAGCTGCAACTTGAAGATGCGCGCTGCGTCCTTGTCCTTGTTGGCCCACTCGAACCAGATGGGTACCGCGATTTCCTGGAACTTCTGGAGGTCCTCCGGTCCAAGCCGATTGATTTCAATGCCGGCATCCAGGAATTTTTGCCAAGCCTCCATGTCGGCCTTCTGGATCGAGCCGAAATGGGCATTGGAATAGACTTGGATCTCGTCTTCCACGAACTTCTTGAGGTTGTCCGGGAGTTGGTTCCAGACATTCATGTTGACGGCAAAGTCCATCAGGTCGACGGGCTGGTATACGGACATCAGACCGGCTGGACCCATGGAAATGTACTTGGTCACCTGCTGGAAACCGAGGGCCCAGTTTACGGCCGGACCGGTGTAGTCGGCGGCATCGATCGTGCCCTTTTCCAGCGCGGAGAACACCTCGCCGCCCGGCAGCAACGTCGTCTTGGCACCGGCTTTCGCGAAGGTTTCGGCGATCATGCCGCCCGGTACGCGCAGTTTCAGATCCCTAAAATCCTCGATTGAGCGGATCGGTGTCTTTGAGTGGATGATGTTCGGGCCGTGATGAATGCGGTTGACGTAGTAAAGGCCTTGTTTCGCATAAAGGTCGCGCGCGGCCTGCAGACCACCTTTTGAATAGAAAAAGATATCCCATTCGTGCGGATAGCGTAGCCCCAACGTGTAAGAGGACAGGAACGCCGTAGCGGGAAGCTTGCCGGCCCAATAAAGTGAAAACGAGTTCATCGCTTCCAGAACCCCGTTCTTCACCCCGTCGAGGAGTTCGAAGTCACCAACGATATCCTTTGCCTTGAACGGCTGAAATTCGAGTTGGCCTCCGGTTTTTTCCTTGATGGTGCCACACCAGTTTTGGAAGGTTTCAAGTCCGACACCCGCCGGCCACGAGGTTTGGATTTTCCAGGTGATTGCGTCTGCGGCTCCGGCCCTTCGAACCCAGGGCGCGGTGACCGCCGTCGCCGTTAGCCCAGCGACAAGTCCACTCGTCTTCAGAAATTTTCGCCTTGATTGGGAACGCGATTCTCCGTCCATTGCTTTCCTCCCTGTTCGGCAAGCGGGCAAATGATGGGCCCGTCGCCGGTCTCAAATCGCAAAATCAATGACGCAAAGGATGTCCCGTTCTTGTGGGACCAGAGCTGCCTCCTTTTTCGCAGTCGTTTCCAGCCGGATGCCAACGCCACAAACGATAGCGACAGGGACCGGCGCAGCCTGTAAATAACATAACGCGGCGCAATCATTTTCAACCACTGCGCGCCCGATCCATAGTATGCCTGTGCGGCTGTAATAAATCCATTGGTGAGTCACGCCCAATGACGCGCTCGGGGCGTCGATCTGGTGCTTCAGGATTGGGATTGGGGTAAGAGCCATCGGCTCGTACTGAGCGAGTCTTACAGGCCCGCGAGGTCAGGCAAATGTAGGACGCGCGAGTTGCTGGTGATGAGCTGTTCGACACGCAGTTGCTGAACTACCGATTGAGATGGGGCACACTCAGTCCGAGCGCGTCCGCCATGACTTCCCCATGCGGTATAAACCAGCTCTGGCAAATGGCCCGTTCGGGCGTCTCCCAGCTATTTGCGCAGGCGGGATGATGGCGGCGCCCGGCGGGAGCATGGAGTGCACGATAGGCCTTCTGCAGCTTCTGCTGGCGTCCGGTGGATACGGATCGGTCAGCCGACCGTCGCTTGACCCGTTGCCTCCTTAATCTTGTCCAAGACCGCTTCAGGCGCCACGTCGCGCTTCAGCTCCTTCAACTCATTGTCTGCTTCCGTCGGAACATCCAGGCGCTTCGCGATCTCCTCGACCAGTTTGATGAGCTTGGTCGTCTCATGCTCGTTGAGCAGGCTCACCTGCAGATCGAGGTCTGCCCGCGCATCATCCTGGGCGGCCATGCGGTTCTGGTTGATTAGTACGAACGTTGAGAGAAAGATCGCCTCGACCGAGGCGAACATGGCCAGGATAACCAGAGAAGGATCCCAGGGTTTTATAAAGTTCACGATCCCGAAATTTAGGCCGATCCAGCCGCCAAAGAAGACGAGGTGGATGTAGACGAACATCATGCTGCCGGCAAACCTGCTGATTGCCGCCGCCGCGCGCTGCTCCAGCGATGCTGTCTTGGCATCGCGCTTCCGCCTCTCGACCAGTGCCTCGATGTTCCGCGCCAGGGCAGGGGCGAGGCCTTCCGCCGCCGGCGTGGTCGGAGTGGCGTAGCCCTGGTCCTCTGGGGCGGCTTTGGGATTCATTGTTGTCTCTCCCGTCTAGGCAGCCTAACTCGCTATTTGGCAATTCGCTCCATTTCACCGCTGTCCAGAGTGCCGAACGAGCGCCTTGTCCGGCGATCCTGCCCGATGCAACAGCGGTTGCTGCAGACCGGTGCAGGCTCGCTTCGCGTTGAGTTCGCAGGGCAGGACTCCTACTTAAGGGGATGCCCGCGAGCAGAAAAATCGATTCGACTGCAAGGCTGGTTGCAGAGTGGCCGCTATCCCCGGCGGCGACGCTTGGATCGTCGGTGCGGGCGAGGGGCATTTTTCTTGAAATGCGCGCTCGCCTTCCGACGGACTTGAGAAGCCTGCTCCATAGCGAGTCCCGGGTTCTTACCTTGCGTCTGCCGGAGGGCTCCCATGCCAATGTTGAGGCCGCATCGGCGATCGTGTCCAAAGCCATGCAGGACATCGAAGACCTGCCCGTCATGCCTCGCGAGGTCGAGGACATTCTGACGATCTCGGCGGGCGAGCGTCACCGCTGGCTCAAGGCCGGCCGCTTGAAGAGCGCAGGGACGCGGACGGTGAAACTGCGTGGCCGCGCGAGGAAGATCACCTTCCACGTTTTTGATCCGCGCCTGATCGAGGATGTGCTCGACCGTGACCTTGTAGCGGTCTGGCGCGAGGAAGACGCTGAGAGAGCCGCCGAGAACCGACGCCGAGCCGCTGCAAAGGCGGCGCTCAAGCGCTCGCAAAAGAGCCGCGGCGCGGCCGAAACCGACGACAGCCAAAGCGAGGCAGTCCACTCCAAGTTGCGCGGCTGGGAAGACTTCGAGAGCGACGGGCTCCTCCGCTGAGGCGGGACGCCGTGTCATCTTCCTGGGTGGACCGCAGCGGCCTTTGAGGACAGCGATGTCGGCCTCGCGGTCCACACCGGGCGGCGAGAGACGACGCGCCGACGAGAAACACGTCACGCGCGTCACCCGGCGACATATTCACGATACTCTTCGGTGGTGACACTCGGAGCCACGATTCTGTCGGCCTCGCTTCTCGAAGAAGGCTGGCTAAGACAATTGGCGGCAGTGTGGGAAAGAGCGTGACCATAGAGACATGACAAAGCAGAGAATTCTTTTCGATACCGATCCTGGCGTAGATGATGCCCTCGCGCTGCTTTACCTGCACCGTCATCCGAACATCGAACTGCTCGGCATCACAACCGTCTTCGGCAACGCATCGATATCGGTTACAACGCGCAATGCCAGGTTCCTCGCCGAGGCTTGGGGGATCAAAGCGCCCGTTCACGCCGGTGCTTCCGTTCCGCTAAACTGGTCCGGGGCGCCGCACCCCTATCCTGTCCATGTTCATGGCGCGAACGGGCTGGGGGATTATCCTATTGCCCAGGAAGCGCGGGAGGAGAAGGACACTGCCGCGCGATTCATCGTCGATACCGTCCGGCAGAATCCGCGTCAGGTGCGGTTGCTTGCTGTCGGAGGCCTGACCAACTTGGCGCGGGCACTGGAGGCTGATCCGGCGATAGCAGATCTGGTGCAGGACGTCGTCGTCATGGGTGGCGCGTTCGAAGTCCCTGGCAATGTGTCGCCCGTTGCCGAGGCCAATATCCACGCAGATCCGAAGGCAGCCGATCGAGTGTTTGCAGCCTCGTGGAAAGTGACCGCGGTTCCGCTCAATCTCACAAATCGAACGGTGATGACGCGACAGGATCTCGCCGCGGTCTCGGAAGGTGCCGATGCCGCCATGCAAATGGTAGCCGCACTGTCGCAAGGCTACATCGACTTCTACCTGCAATGGGGCGAAGCGGGTATGCTTGTGCACGACTGCAGCGCCGCCGTCTACCTGACCGACCCGCACTTATTCGCCACCCGATCCGGTTCGATTGTCGTGCTGGAGGACGGCCCGGCGGCAGGTATGACCGTGCAGAGACTGGGCGCCGCCAGTTACTCACCGAACGAATGGGATCAGCGTCCAGTCCAGTCGGTGTGCGTTGGTGGCGATGCTGCAGGAATCTTGGCGAGGATTTACGCTGTCTGCAGGGAAAGTTTCGCGGAGCCATCCCCAAAAAGCTAAAAAGGCTCGCTCCGGCGAGAAAGCCGCGATAGCGCGGCCGAGCCTGTGGCGCGGCTTCTACCCGCAGCCATCCAACGGGTCGGGCTCGAATGGTTCACCAGGCCCGACGCGAATGTTCCTCGAACGCGATTCTTGCAAATCGATTCGGTCTGTTCAGATCAGGACTTGTTCGTTGTGGACGGTTCGGTATCGGACAGCCTCCGGTGCACCGCCTCATCGGCTTTGTCGGCGGCGGACTTGACGACATCGCTGACCTTGTCAGCGAGCGTACCTTCGCTCGACGCCTGCCGTCCTGCTTCGTCGCTGGCCGCCTGGTAGGCTTCGGCTGCAACCTGCTTCACCTGGTCGACGCCCTTCTCGAGCGCGTCCTCGGCCCTTTCGCGAAGCTGTTCGCGATAGCCGCCGAGCCGCTCGTCTTCGAGTTGCGTGTGGGGCAGCATCGCGCCGATCGCCGCTCCGATCGCGAGACCGACAGCAGCGACTGCCAGAGGCTGATCCTCCATCAACTGCTGCGCGGTACGAGTGGCCCTCGTCGCCATGTCGGCCGTGGCTGTCGCCGAGTTCGTCAGCGTCTCCGCCGCGCCGCTGGCCATGCCAGATACGCTGCCGGCTGCGCTGCTGGCCATGTCAGACATGGTGCCGGCCGCACTGGTGGCCATTCCCGAGACAGTGCCGGCCGCACCGCTGGCCATGTCGCCGACAGAGGCATAGGTGTCCGAAGTCATGGCTCCGGTTCCCGCCGTGGATGTGCCGTCATGCCCGTCGGAACCGCGACGGGTCGCGTAGCCGGGCGCGGCGGTTGCGGCGGAAGCGCCGCTGCCCAGCATCAGCCAGGCCAGACCGGCGCCGATTACGGTCAATGGCAGAGGATTGTCTCGCACCTGAGCCTTCAGGTTGTGGAGCATGTCGGAGCCTGCACCGCCGCTGAAAATACCGGTGAACTCATCGAAGAGCTGGCCGGGCGTCATCTTGCCTCGAATGGACTCGGCGGTCGCCACCACCCTTGCTCGCGTGGCCTCGGCTTCGCGTTCGAGTTCGGCTGCGGATTTGTCGCTCATCTCGCTTGTTCCTTGATTACGTTCGCGTCACGCTTCAGTTGCTCCTGCGTACGGTCCGGCGCCAGCTCGGAGGGCGACATGCTTGCCATGCCGGTCCGCAGGAGGATGACACCCAGCACGGCAACGACCACTCCGACGAGCAAAGCGGACCAGCCGGCGCCCAGGCCGAGGCGGGTCAGGGCAATGACGAGCGCTTGCAGCAGCACTATCAGCGCGGCGAGAAGACATACCGCGCCGCCCAGAACCCCGACGGCGCCGGCCTCCGCTTTAGTCACGCTCTCGGATAGCTCCGCCCGCAGGAGTCTGGCCTCCGTTTGCACCAGCGTGCTCACCTGCTGTGCCAGGTCGGCGACCAGAGTGCCGAGGCTTTGGTTGTCTTGAGTGTTCATTTCTTTAGCTCCGCTGCCTTCCTGGAAGCGCCGCCGTCGACGCCCCAATTGGTCGTCGCGTCATCCCATGGCTCGCTCGCCTGCGCACCAGTCTGCCTGCTCGTTTCCCTACCAGTCTTCCCAGTCTTCCGTGGCGTCGCTGCGCTCTGCCCCGCGCGGCGTGTTTCCGGGGGAGAAGCCTTTATGAACCGTCCGAGCGCCAGTCCTGCCAGCACCGAACCAGCGATCAGAGTGCCCGGATTTTGGCGGCCGAAGTTCTGAATTTCCTCAAGCACCTCGCCGAAGGGCTTCTGCTTCAACGAGGAGGACAGCCTCTCCAGTCCGCCTGCCGCATCCCGCATGAAATTCGACGCCGAGCTCTGGTCGCTGTTTGCCAGATGGTCGCTTGCCGCACGCAGAGCGCCGCCGAATGCCGCCAGGCTCGATCCGATGTCGCGCTGCGTTTCCTCGGCCCTTTCCGACAGGGCCTCCTGTGCTTCCGACGCATAGTCGACTGCCCTGCGAGCAACCTCGTCGCGGGCATCGTGGAGCGCTTCGCCGGCGCTTTGGGTTTCTTTCTTAACTCGATCGGAAACTTCGTTCTTCGCCTTGCCGAAGTCGGCCGGCTCGCGGCCCTGATTATTTTCGCGCTGCATGACGCCTCCTAATGAAAGCCGAGAAAGGAGAGTATCGCGAGCACAACCACGATGAGACCGATAAGATAGATGACACTGTTCATGGCGCAGGCTCCTCCTTGCCTGTTCCAACTTCGCGCCCGCCGCGATGTTCCCTTCCGTGACCAGGATTTTTTGTAAGTAGCTACTTACCCCGATCGGCGCCTCCGAAGCCGGCAAGCTCGTCATCCGAACAGAGCAGCCGCGGCTGCGCCGGATCGGAGATATCGAGCTTGTCCCAAGGTATGCGGTAGAGGCCCTCGCGGCGGCGCAGCGCGAAGAGGTCGAGCAATGCAGTGCCGATGGCCGAGGCCGATAGGCGTTCAAAAGCTGCGAAGATGCCGACATGGAATTCGGTGACGACGAGGTCGTCGCCGTCCTGCTCGGCGATGACCTCCTCGATATGGCCGATGCTCCTGCCGCCCTGCGAGAGAACGCGCCGGCCAGCCAGATGCTCGAGATTCACATTTGCCATCCTCAGGCTCCCGGGATTCGGCCGACGATGCGATCGCGCAGCCAGCTCTGCCAGGCCAAGATCTTGGTCCTGCGCACGTCGATATCGAATTCGATGTCGACGCCGATGTCGCGCACCTTCGTCCAGGCGATGCGATGCGGCCGTGCCTGCTGCTTCCCGCTCAGCCTTGCGGCCAGCCGCGCGCTCAATCGACCAGGCCGAGCGCCAAGCCGTCGGGCCAGCGCAATCGCGCCAAGCTCGACCGCAACGACCCTCGGCGGCTTGCCCTGCCTCAGCTCGGCGACCAGTCCATCCACCTTGCCGATCTTGACCTGCTCGCGGTCGACGACCTGCTTGTCCAGGATATCGCGCAGCAGCTGCATCAGGTGCCTCCGAATATCTGCAGGGGAATAGTCACCACCGCCAGCACGAAGCCGAGCGCGATGACGAAGATCACGGCGGCATTAGAGACGACGCCGTTGCGGTGCTGACCGACATAGCGCTCGTCATTCAGAAGGAAGAGGAACGGCACGACCGTCAGCGGCAGACTGGCGGCGGTCAACGCCATTGAGAAGATGGTGAGCCTCAGCGGGTCGAGACCAAGCGCTATCGGAACGGCTGCAAAAAAAAGCGTGAGCGTGTAGACGAGACTGAAGCCGGGATCGTCGCGCGGCTTGAGATCCTCGCCCCAGGTCCAGCCGAACCCTTGCGCGACGAGATAAGCCTGCTGCAGCGCCACTTCCAGAGCGGCTCCGAAACAGGCGATGCCGAGCGATGCGACGAAAAGGACGAAGCCCCAGAAGCCGAACACCGAGATCAGCATCAGCGGGAGCTGGTTGTAGTCGTCCACCTGGTTCACGCCGTGGGCGCCGAGCACAAGCGCGGCCACGATCAGCACGGCCACGGAGATCGTTCCTCCGAAGCTCATGCCGAGACCGGCAATCGCCCGATTGGTGCCGAGGTAGCTCTTGTCCCATTGATCCTCGATCGCGCCCGAGGAATAGAACATGAAAAGGTAGGGCGAGATGGAAGCGCCGAGGATGCTGACGGCCATGAACCAGTAGTTCGCCGTATCGTGTTGCGGCAGGCTGGGCACGGCACCGGCAGCCACCTGTTTCCATTCGGGCTTCAGCATCACCGCTGCGACGACGAAGCAGAGCGTGATCAAGCCAAGCATCGATACGCCTTTCTCGATGAGGCCGAACGTGCCTTTCCACAGCAGCAGCCACGCGAGGAAAGCCGCTGGCAATGCCCACCATTGAAAGCTGATCCCGGTGGCAAGCTCGGCAGCGATGGCAACCCCGCCTATTTCTGCGGAGAGGACCAGGAAATTGACCAGAAGGACTGCAAGCAGCGGCCAAAGGAAAGCATTGAAGCCGAAGCGTTCGCGGATGCCGTCGGCGATGGTGTGGTGGCTCACGGCGGCGAAGCGACCGGCCATCTCGACCAAGAAAATGATGCAGATGGTGCCGAGCACGATCGCCCAGATGAGTTGGAAGCCGAACAGGGCACCGGCCTGCGCCGCCGTCGCCATCGAACCGACCTCCAGGAAACCACCGACGCTGGTCACGACGCCAAGCGAAATTTCCAGCAGCTTCTTCATCGTTGCGGCGCGAAATAGCCGCGATAGGCCGTGGCGAGATCCGCCTGCGCGGCGCGAAGCTCATTGCGTGCCCGGCTGGCCTGCGCCTCCTGTTCGGCCTCGACCGCGCTCTCGGCCCCGCTTGCCGCGGTGGACAGCCGGCTGACCGCCGCCTTCAGCGTGTCTCGCTTTGCAGGATCGGACGGGGAGGCCGATTCGACTTGCCGGCCGGCATCGGCGAGTGTCTCGGCGAAGGATTGTAGGGCAGAGGACGCGTAGTGGGACGGCGCGGCGCCGGAGAGCCAGGCATCGGTGACCAGCACCGCCGCCTGCGCGGTCGAGGCGGCACGCTTCGATTGCTGTTCGACGGTTTCAGACGAGGAGCAGGAAGCAAGTGTCAGTGCAAGCACCTGCAGTAAAGGCAGTTTCCGCCGAGCAATGCTGCGCAATGCTTCCTCTCACTGCTGCTGCTTCGAACATGGAGATAAAGCGGCGCCGATCGGAAGGTTCCCCGTCGAAGGCCGGTTGCACGGCACTGCCGCTCATCGGTCGCTCCGCTGCGCGTCCTCGGTGGTCGAAAGAGCGGCGATCTTGTCGATCATGGCGAGCACCGCCTGCGGGGCTGTCAGGTGCACCATATGCCCGGCATCGGAGACGATATCGACTACCGAGTTTGCGAGATCCACGTGCAGCCGAAACGCCTCGGCCGGCGCGTCGAAAAGCTGATCGCCGGCGCCGGCGATTATCCCAACAGGAACGGAAATGTCGTTGTGCCGAGGCGTCACAAACGCCGCTGCGATCCACATCAGGAAGGACTCCGCCGCGATCGACCGCAGTTGCGAGGGGCGGCTCGCCAACTCCCTCGTCGTTGCGGTGAATGCCGCCGAGATCGCCGCCGGGCCAAATATCTTTCGCATTGACCAAGCCCAGCCAAGCCTGACCAGCGGCGGCAGCAAGGTGTGGCGGAAGGCCGTTCCGATCAAAGGCAAGATCGGCAACCCCGACAAGGCGAGTTCGAACCTTGGCGATGGATAGTGGTAGCCGGAGACAAGCACGACCCCGGCAACGCGCCCAGGGCGCCGTCGCGCCATCTCGAGCGCAACGGCGGCACCCCAAGAGTGGCCAAGAACAATATAGCGTCCAATTCCGAGTTTGGCGGCCGCGGCATCGATCAGATCGGCCTGCGCGGCGGCCGACCAGATCCTGCCGATCGGGCGCGAGCTCCTGCCGAAGCCTGGTCTGTCGAAAGCCAGAACACGATAGTTTGCGGCCGCTTTGTCGACGATGCCGCTTGTCGTGAAATCCTCGGCCGAAGAGCCGTTGCCATGCAGCAGCAACAGCGGCATGCCCTTGCCGTCCTCGATCAGGTGCAGCCGCGCTCCGTCGACTTCGACGAAGCGTCCAAAACGGCGGCCGCGCAACGCCCGCCGCGCCCGCAGGCCATTGTAGAGCGCGAGCCCGGCCGCTGCCGCGGCGAGGAGGAGGACCACGCCGTTGAACGTGGCGATGTCAGGCATGATCCCGTGCTGCTAGGGAGCCATGGCACAAGCCGCTGTTGAGAGAAGCGGCGGATGTACCCAGGCGCTGGCTTCCAAAGAAGGAGCTTTCAGGCCGAGCCCTTCTGAGGCAGCTCCGTCTCCTCATCGACCTGTTCCTGGAAAGCCCTGCGTTCGCGCTCTCTTCCCTCAGCGTCGGCCGGTCGATCTTGCCGTTCAAGCTCGCGCTCCACCGTGTCACGCGCGCCCTCGACAGGATCTTCCTGCGGCAAACGCTTATCTGTTCGCTTTGTGCCTTGCTCGCTCGCCCGGTCACTGTCCGATCCCAGTTTGGACGGATCGTCCTTTGCAGAATGCTTCGTCATTGGCTTACTTACCTATCTGGCCTGCCACGTCGGCGGATCACGTGCCGATCTATTCAGAAGCAGCCCAACAGGCGAGCTGTCTCTTTGTTCCGGCCATCTCGTGCGGCAGTCGGTCAGTCCCGATCCTCATGGTCTTCCGCCTGTGCCGGTTCCGACTCCTCGAGAGCTTCAATGACCGGGGCCAGCAAGCTCTCTTCCTGAGGATTTGCTTCTGTCGGGTCCTCCTGCTCGGCCGTCATGTCGAGCGCCCGTTCGATTGCATCTTCGATATTGCCGATTTCCTCCTCGCGAACCTCGTGCCCGTAGCCCGCGGCGTCGGCGTCCTGCTCGAACTGTCGCACAAGCACCGGAACGCTGACTTGCGTGTCGGCAAGCAAGTTCCCGACGTTCTCCTCGAGCCAGCTTCGAAAGAACTCCTTGGTTGCACTCATGGGCCGCCTCCTTCGAGCTGAGAACGGCCGCCGTCTGCCAATGTTCCTCTGGCGGAGCTTGCGTTGCCGCGTCTTTCGTCTGAGCGGTTACAACGAGGATCAGACGGGTCGCTCTTGCGCATGTTCGGAACGATCGAGTCCAACTGCCGTTACCGACAAAAGAACAGGAGGAACCGGTGAGCGGACGCAGAACCCATGACCAGCAAGTGCGCATTCTGGAAGAACGTGAGAACACGAAGAACGCGCCCAAGGAATTCGACGCCAAGGCGGAGCTGAAGCAGCCGGCCGCGGAGCGCGATGCGGCGGAAAGGTTCGGACCTCAGGAGCGACACGCCCGACCTCGTCGGCTCCGATGACCGCAACATGCTTCGCGGCAAGAATCAGGAAAGCGGCCACAACAAGCATCGTGGCGACTGAAGCGCGTCACGCATGTCTTGGTCCCCAAGCCGGTTTCCACTTTCGGAAGACATGTTTTAGGCAGGGCGGCTTTCGGCGTGAGATGCGATCGTCCCCTTGCTGGCGGTCTTGGCCTCGGCACACCTGGTTCTGAATTCTTGGGCCTCCGCTTCCGTGAGATGCTCGATGCCGATGAAGTCGTTTTTTGCGCGGCCTGAGCGAATGAGCTCATCGAGTTTCGCCTGAATGGCCACGCCGTCGCGGTTCTGGGTATTTTGAATCAGGAAAACCATCAGGAAAGTAACGATCGTCGTCCCCGTGTTGATGATCAGCTGCCAAGTCTCGGAATAGTGAAAAGCCGGACCGGCAATGGCCCAGACGACCACCGAAACAAGGCACAAGGCGAAGGCCCATGCACGGCCCGCGGCATGGGCGACAATCTCCGCGAGCCGATTGAATGCTTTTTCCAATGTTGAACTCCGGACTTTCACCCTGACGAAATTTCCCGCCAAGCCAGCCTGACGATAGCGTATCGGATGAACTGCACCGAGATGCAGCCGTTTATCCTGTCCTTGGCGCTGGGCACCGGCAAGAAATCAACTGAAGGCGGGCGCGACGCCAAGAAGGCGACCGCTCCGCTGAAAAAACTTGCAGCGTTTCGCGAGGAGGCGGCCCCGTCATTAATCGCGGCCCCGGTCAAAGAGACCGGGGCCGCGTCGCCAAGTCGACTTTTGGCATGCGAATAAGCGTTTATCGGGCGCCTTACGCGGCCGCCTGCATGGCCCGCTTGTTCGCACCGCTTTCGCCGAGCTTGCTAAGTGTCTCGTCGGTAGCGGATTCTTCCTTGAGAGTGTCGCGCAGCAAGGGGAGGGCGTCTTTCAGGCCCAGTTGCTCCGCCCAGGCAATCAGCGTGCCGTAGCGCGCTATTTCATAATGCTCGACCGCCTGGGCGGCAGCCACAAGGCCCGCGTCGAGCGCCGGCTCGTCCTTGTATTCCTCGAGGATCTCCGAACCCTCTTCAATGATGCCATCGATCGCGGGACACGTCTTGCCGCGCGCCGGCTTGCCCAGCATTTCGAAAACCTGCTCGAGCCGGTCGACCTGAGCTTCAGTCTCGGTGCGATGCTTTTCGAAGGCCGCGCCCACTTCCTGTGACTGCGCCGCCTTGGCCATCTTAGGCAGCGTCTTCAGGATCTTTTTCTCTGCATAATAAAGGTCTTTCAGGCCATCCACGAACAGGCTTTCCAAGCCGTTCGCCGCGCCGGACGAACTTTTCTTTGCCATCGACGTCTCCTTCGTTCGACTTTCTTGACCAAACAAAACCGGTGGGATCGATCGATGTTCCCGCGAAATATTTTTTGAAGCCGCGACGACGCGCCGAGGTGCGCGAGCGTTACTTCGGCGTGCCCTTGCCGTTGCGGGACGAAAGTTGGTCGAGCATGCTGAGCGCTGCACTGGGCCCCGCATGCTCCAGCAGACCCTGCTCGCCGGCCGCCTTCTTGAAGGCGGCAAAGGCGATTGCCGGCCGGCAAATCCCATTGGTCGCGTCTTCCACCAGCCGGACCGCCTTGCGATAGGCTGGTGAGTCCTTGCTCTTCCATTTCCGGCCAAGCGCCTTCTTGGCGTCAGCGATCGACGACACCATCATCGTGCCGCCGTTGACGAAGTGGATGGTGAGGGGCAGGAATCTGCTCAAGGCTCTTTCACCGTCCTAGCCATTCGCACACAGGCCGGGCAGGCCCGACGAAGAGGTCCGCGGTCGGCGCCGCCGCCAAGGGATTATCGGTCCGAAAGGATTTCATGGTGCTACCGCCTGTTTGAGATCGCATAAAACGAAGCTGCCGCCGGGTAGTTGCATTCAGCCGGCCCGTGGCGGTCAAAAAACCTGCTCCTACTGATCGCTGTCCCGGCGAGCGGCGCCGGAGGTTGTGGCGGCCGTGATTGAGGTCTCGACGGATGTCGCGACGGATGTCCGGATTGAGAGCCGGCAGCTTCGGAGCGAGGCCAACCTTTTCTGTTCGCGTGCGTTGTCCCTCGAAAGCGAAGGAGACACCAATGCCGACGAAATCCGCCAGGATGACCGACTCCGCCACACCGATGAAATCGGCCCCGCGGACCAAATCCACCTCCGAGCAGGCGGCCAGCAAGCAGCGGAGCGTGCAACGCAAGGTCGACGCGACCGATCGCGCCAAGTCGAATGGCAAATCCAAATCACAAGGCGCCATGCAGGCCGGCGCACGGGAATACCCAGTGCCGCCTTTCCCGAAGCAGCATCATCCGAAACCCGGCGAGGAATGGGCGATCGAGCCCGCGCCGCTCTACGACGCGCCGTTCTGGCAGGGATCGAACAAATTGGAAGGCAAGGTGGCGCTGATCACCGGCGGCGATTCCGGCATCGGCCGCGCAGTTGCCGTGTTGTTCGCCCGGGAAGGGGCGGATATCGCCATCGCCTATCTCAGCGAGGATCGCGACGCGAAGACGACAAAGCAGGCAGTCGAGGCCGAAGGCAGGCGCTGCATCATCATGCGCGGCGACGTGGCCAGGCGGACCTTCTGCCACAAGGCGGTGGAGCGGACGCTGAAGGCCTTCGGCAGGCTCGACGTGCTCGTCAACAACGCTGCCTTCCAGGTGCATTCGACCGATTTCGCCGACCTCACCGAGCAACACTTCGACACCACGCTGAAGACCAATCTCTACGGCTACTTCCACATGGCCCAGGAAGCCGTTCCGCATATGAAGCCGGGTTCGGCCATCATCAACACCGGGTCGGTCACCGGCATCGAAGGCTCGAAGGAACTCATCGATTATTCGATGACCAAGGGCGGCATTCACGCCTTCACCCGGGCGCTCTCTGGTAACCTGATCAGCAAGGGCATTCGCGTCAATGCCGTGGCGCCGGGGCCGGTTTGGACGCCGCTGAACCCGTCGGAGAAGGAAGCGGAGAAGGTCTCGCAGTTTGGCGCAAAGACCCCGATGAAACGGCCAGCCCAGCCGGAAGAGATCGCGCCTGCCTATGTATTTCTCGCTTCGCCGCAATGCTCCAGCTATATCACCGGCGAGATCCTGCCGATCATTGGGGGCTATTGACCGCGGCCGCGTATATGAAGGTCTTCATGAAGAAGGCGGTTCTCGATCCGCCGGCCGTCTTGGTAATCCGGCCTGACGGCTGCCGCAGACAACCTGATTAGCAAAACGGGCGGCCAGGCAGTCGCAGACGCTGGCAAGAGTCCGAAGGAATTCAGATTTTTCGGCACAAGCCTGAACCTGTCGGCCTTTCGGCAGTTTTCAAGGCTAGGAGGTTTCGATGAACGAGCACACCGACAAAGGCGACTCGCATAACGGTGCCGTTGAGATCCTGGCCGGCCGATTGGTCAGGGAGGCAGACATTTCCAAAGAGCAAGCCCGCGAACTGATCGAGTTGATCGGGACCGATTGGAATTCCCTGCTTCGAGAGGCTCATTTTCTGAAGGCGCGGCATCGCCTATGAGCGAACGCGGGGCCGAATTCTTTGGCGAATGGATTACCAACAACGTGATGCGCGGCAGCGTCGGCGCTGATATCATTTCCGTCGCGGAATTGACGACCAAGCTCTTTGCAGATGCGAAGGCCGCAGGTGTTTCCGAGCATGAGATTGAAGAGGAGATCGGGAGCGCTTACGATGCCATACTGGCTGCAATCGTCGGACTTGAGGACTCGGGCAAGTCCGATTGAAAGCCAAGGCAGCCAGCAATCAACCCGGATAGGGGCGCGTTCAGCCCGCCTTGCGCGGAACGATGTAGCCCGTGCCTTTCGCGCCGCGGGATCGGCCGACAGACCGATGCTGCCTATGGGCTGCAGGCTCGATCGCCGGCGCTGTTTCCATCTGCGATCGCTCAGCGTCATCCGACATGACAAAGGAGAGCGCGATCAGATCGTCGGCGTCGATGCCGCCGCGACCGTTGTCCATAAGGTCGGCGACCCTTCGGAATGCCTGCATGTCATCCATGCTCACGTTGGCCGCCAGCAGCCTCTCTTGGAGACCCGTCAACTTGGTGGTCAAGGCCTTGGAAGTTTCGATCATAATTGCCTCCGTGGTTCCAATCTTAAGTGCCAGACCGAGGATAAGAGCCTCGAACAGTGCGGGGCCGATGAACAGACTGATTTGCCATTACCTGCTATCGCCCAGCCGCTCGGCCTGCCTGGCAACCTTTGCGAACTCTCCGTCTGTTGGAATGACCTCGAGGGTGGCAGGGGCTCATCCTCGCCAGTCGCGACCCAATGAAATTTCTGGCAAGATGTTCCTCCCCCCGACTTTTGAGTTGGCCCGTACGACATTTGTCCCGCATTCGCTGGGACCGGTGGCCGAGGTCCAGAATTTTAGGGAACGGTCGCTGTCGGATTTTGTTGATTGGATGCCTGCTGCGCACGTTGCCAGGTTTGCGCACTCAGGTACCAACCTCCAGAATACTCAGCCCGCAGGCTCCGGTCTGCGGGCTTTTTCGATGCCATGGAATGCGGCGCTCGCGCTGCCGCTGCCCGTCCGCATCTGGGACGGCGGCGTCGGCTGCGAGACTTGGCTCTCATTCACTAGCTTCGGAAACAAAAGGCCGGCCGGATCGTTCGCTCTATGCCAGATCACCGGGTGCCGTGCCATGCCATCCACCTCGATCAAGAAAACAGAATATGATCCGGCCAAAGGGATTCTTTCCGTATGGTTTGTGACCAGCGGGAAACGCTACGAGTTCGAGGGGGTGCCGCCGGAGACGTTCGCGGCATTCCGATCAGCCTTTGCCAAGGGCCGCTTTTTCAACGCGCACATCCGCAATCGCTTCCGATATCGTCGCGTAACAAGCGATGACGATGATTGACCGGCTATTCAGCGTCCAGTTCAAGCGGCTCGTGCTGCGCTGCTCATGATTTGGCGTGGATCCCGGCGATCGCCGCTGCGTTGGAGCTCTTGGTCATCCGCGAAGCCTTTCGGCCTCGCGTTCCAAGGTCTTCCGGTCGTTGCCGTGCTGTTTGATGAGATCGCGAACCTGTTGCGCCGTCAGCCCGACCTTGTTGGCGAAATGCCGGACTTCGTAGTCATCGTCCGCTGATACCCGGTTGCGGTCACTGCCACCACGCTTGCTCTTGTCGTCTGCCATCGCTTGTTCCTCCGGCAGGGAATAACAGCGGCCGCGCAGGAATGTTCCAGGCGTGGCAAGCGGCAATTTTAGGCGGGACTAACAAAAGTTATCGAAAACGGACTGCTCGCTCGTGCAGGATTAACGTCACTCCGCCCGCCACGGCGGAGGATGGGAGGACCGGCCTCAACAAAGCCGAAGGCCGGGTTACTTGGCCCGTTGCGCGGATCCCTTGGGCGCTGCGACGGGCCAAGGTCGCTTGCGTCAGTCTTTCCTCCAGCGGCGCCTTTCTCGCCAAGCCAGTAGTGAACCATTAACATTTGTTACTGCGGACCTGCTAATGAACTGCGTAGATGACTGGGCGGGCGTTGCCCTGGGCTTTGGAGTTGGGTTCGGTTTGCGGCGACAGTGTCACCGACTTGAGAAGCCAACCGATAGCTAGGCCCGTTGTCTAACCTTGGCGGGCCACGGCAACGGGTCTAGCGTTCCTCCGCTTGGGAATGGATTTCCGGCCGAAGATGAATGTGCCGTCTCTGACGGCGTTCACACTGCCCCCGATACGAGCCCGAAACACCTTCGCGGCATGAGGAGACAGCCCGCCAGCGCTCACAAGGAACTTTAGCGGCATCTAAAAGTTCTCCTCGGGCAATCCCGCACTCCTTGGGTCGAACGATGGCCGAGCTGGCATCAACTTTCGCATATTCATCAGGGCTGACCGGCGATGATATGCTAAGCGCAGTCGTGTCGTTACTGGCCGGCCTGCTGCTCTATAATGTCATGCGCGAACCAAGCCGATAGGGCTCCTGCCGAGACGAAATTCACAGACCGCGCAGTGACGCCGGACAAAAGTTCGGTGGGCGGCCGTTGCTCGGTAGCGCAGCATGGAGGCAATCGGCTATTTGCCCGGGACCTCAGTCCGATCCAATTGACTCGTAGCTGACTTTTTTTGGGTGTATCCTTTCCCCGTTGTGGCGTATCGGGGTGAGGTAAACGATGCGTGGAAGCAATCGCAATGCTGTCCCGCCCAAAAGTGCGGGATGCGGTATAGTTGAACCTGCAGAGGTCAACATTCTGGCCAAGGCGGTGAGTGACTACTGCTCCAGTCACAAAATCGAACGCAGGGACGAGCGCGAAAACGTCGCGGTCAAAGTCATGAGCCTTTTTGGACGCGGTGTAACTGACGCTGACCAGCTGTTGGAAGAACTCGAGAAGGTTCGCTAAAGCGAGCCTGGTGCCCTCGGCTGGAACAAGTCCACTAAAGCCGAAGTTCGCGTAGACGGGTTCTGAGCAAAATGAGCGCGTTCGGAAGAGCTTGTGTGAAATGATCCTCAGGCGATGCAGCACTGGGAGAGCGCTCTAGCCGAGAGACGCAACAGATGCCCGTCATTCCAGGAATGGCGGGCATCTATTTCACTGCTGCCGACGAAGAAGGTGACGCATTTCCTCGCCGGTCCTACCAAATGATGCATCGGGCAAGTTGTTTCTAGCATAACGACCAATGCGCCGGCCTGTCTAACCTCAGTAGAGCGGGAAGAGGTCGTTCCTCGACGGCACTAGTTGGGATCGCCGGACCTCGAGCCCCCATGGGCTCCGCCGCCATAGCTGTCCCCCCGCGACCTTCCGTTGCCGGATCTAAGAAACTTTGGCTTGGGACCGACGTGACCGTGGTTCTTGTCACCCCATCCATTGCCCGGACGTGTTCCTCCCGATTTGGCAATCGCCTTGGAGTTCAAGCTTGTGCCGAGCAGCAATGTAATGGCCGGAGGCGTCACCGCAGCAAAGCGTCCAGCCTGCTTGAGAAAATCGCGGCGCGCGTTGGCCTCTGAAACAAGCTTTTCGGAATTCTTTTCAATAAGCCTTTTGCTCTCATTCGGCATTTTAGCACTCCTTTCCTGCAAGATACTTTAATTGCTGTCTGCAAAGAAAGTAGTTCTCCAAAAGGCGTACACCGCGCCGGTGTCCGGAGCGGCCCGGCTCTCTGGCCGAAAAAGGCCAGAATTGAGCCGGGCCTGACCGGCGGGGGCTCGGAATCGCAACACGGCGCCGGCTGACCAATGAGCATATACCCCTGATTGTATAGCCGGAACGCATTCATAAGGATAAAGCCGAGCCGGATCAGTGCAGCCAATATTACGGCTTCAAGCTGGCGCTAATATTCGAGCAGGCTGATGGAACCCGAACGGTGCGGTCGGGTTGGTAACATGCGACCGCACTCGTTTTCTCCCATTCAGGGTGCGGCCGCTCTACTCCGTAAGCAACAGAAGCCCGTCGCGCTTGCGCCATTGCGCGACGGGCTTTTCTGGTCCACTGAACTTGTAGGTCGATACCCTTCATGTGCGAAGCAGCACCGCGAAGGCGGCTTGACGGCTGAAAACCCAAACAGGTACACCCGCCACCCGGGGGAGTGTATGGCGGGTACCTGACCTCTCTCCGCCGACGACTGAAGGATTCCGCCGGCTCTACCAAATGTCGGAACGGGCTTAATGTTTCAGTACTGGGACCAATGCGTTTGGATGTCCGACTTCCGTCCGGAGCGACAATGCTTTCAAATCATTGGTTCAACCAACCCGCACTAGACCTGGGAAGTGCTCGGACTGGTCTATGTTTTCATCAGCGCAATTCGATAGGCGCCTTTGTTCGCCACGCCATCCCAGATGAAGAACGCGGCAAGGGCGGCGACGATCAGCAGGATCGGTCGCATGGCTGGAATTCCCTCAAAGCTCCTCGTACGCGCGTGGCCTGATTATCCGCCTGTTCATCTATGTCTACAAGCAGTTGCTAACGTATTGCGAACTCGCCGGGCTCGCCGCCCCATAGCCCAGCCCCAAGCCCGACGAGTGCCGACCCGGGAGGGTACCGGCATCATCCTATTTGCAAGGCTGATGCCAGCATATTCCGTCCTGAAATGAAACAGAGGGTGTGTCAGCGTGCGCAGGCTTGAACGATGGCAAAGCCTATGCCGATGACAACCGGTACGGAAACACTCCTCCTGCCCGAGACAAACGGATCACCAAGAAAATGTTCCGCCATCGCGGAACACGTCGCATTCGAAGAGGTTTGGGGCGCGGCGGCGCAATTC
The DNA here is from genome assembly GCF_002294985.1 of Mesorhizobium sp. WSM3862. GTDB lineage: Bacteria > Pseudomonadota > Alphaproteobacteria > Rhizobiales > Rhizobiaceae > Mesorhizobium. The sequence goes on from NZ_NSGE01000012.1 coordinate 87,573, forward strand.
CCTCCCGATCTGCCGGGCGGAGCCTCCCATTCTCCGCAGGCCCGCTCCCTGGCTCCCATCAGGGGCGGGCCTTTCTTTTAGATCTCGCGGTAAGGGAACGCTCACGGGAGTTCCATATTGAATCAAATTCGAGTTTCCCCATTGGGGTTCGCATGCGCACGCCTGCCGGCAGAGCCAGGCACGAATAGGAGTTCACCGCCATGGCGATCCGCCAAAGAGCACTGGAAGCGGAAATTTTCGATCCGGAAGAGCTGGAATTTCTGGCCCGCGTCTTCGACCGGTTGAAATATGATGGCCAAACTACGGAGCAGCGCGAGGCGCTGGCCTCTCGCATCATCGCCAACTTCATGGCGGGTATTGTGGACGAGAATGAACTGGTTTCGCTATCCAGGCTACCTTTAGGTAGGTAACGGTCTGAACGGACTGGACTGCCTGCCGCCCGCCCCTTGTGAATATTCGTCATTGTTGCCGCTGGGCTACAGCCCTTTGGGGGCGACTGTATTAGGAAACGCTTGTGCGGGGTTCCCGGAATCGGGCGGACCATCCGGGAAAGGGGCGCACAGTTTTGAGGGAAAATGGCCCGTCGGCTTTGGTCGGCGGGCTTTTCTTTTCTATGGCCTTGTCGTCGAGCAGCGCCGCTTTCCTCGTGCTTCGGCCCTTTCGTCGCTACTTCCGGACCTACATCTTTTTTAAATGACGGTCGGGTGCTGCCTCAGCCAGATCGGCGAGCCAACTTCAGCAAGGGGGATTCGCCATGAAGCGCACTTATGAAAAGCCCGTCCTGGTCAGGCGTGACCGCCTGTCCGCCGTTACGGCCGTGATCGTCGTCTCGCTCGTGAACGGCGCGACGTCCCGATAAGGACGATGCCCGTCACTCCAGGCAGGAAATGGCGGGCATCTCTCTAGCTGCGACCGACCAGGAAGGTGACGCACTTCCTCACCGGCTCTATCAAATGATGCAGCGAGGCTTAGGTTTCAGCATGGGGACCAAAGCGTCAGCCTCTCGGACTTCTGTCGCATCGGCGGAAGGGAACATTCTGCCAATCGTCCCGGTTGGGTCGCGCGGCGTGTGTCTCCGGCAGAGGTTCACCGCGCCGCGCGGAGGCGTAGCCCGTTCGATCTCAGGCGAGCGGGCTCTCTTGTCTGTCTTGGAACAATTCGGTGCCGCTGCAGTTCGCATTCTGGGTGCAGCTCCCGGCAAGAAGAGACGGTCGAGCGCGCCTTGGTCGGGTTGCCCCCGACGCAAAGAGCCCGCCCGCGGAGGAGGTGCGGCGGGCTCTTCTGCTGATCCGGCCTGGCCGGCGGCTCGCCGGGGATAGCAGTAGTGATTACTATCCGCAGGCCGACCGGGGTATAGTCTCCAATGGCCGTTCGGATAGCGGTTGTCCTGGCGCTTCTCGCCGCCTTCGCCTACGGGTTTGCAAAACTCGTAGAGCGGTATGGCGGTGCGGGCAATGATCCCGCATCACCCTGCGGAAAGGTGCCAAGCGTCGATTGCCCGGACCCGAATGCGCCGCCTCCCTTTCCCAAGCCCGACCGGACGGAGCCTCAAAGGCAGTCCGGTTCGTCAAGCCTGAAGGCATATTTGTAAATTGCGCGGTTTCCTTCATCGGTCACCCGCACCCAGAAATGTTCATCCCGTCTCGCCAGGACGTCTTTGCCGGTGACTTTCTGAGCAGCCTCCCAAGGGGCACGGGCATTGGCAACGTGATAAGCCACCACCTGGTCGCCAGCCATCTCTTCAACTCGGTATGTCTTCATGATCGCTCCAAGCAGCGACCCGAACTTGGAGCGAGGAGGGTTGTTCCGGGTCTTCCATTTTCGCTCGCCCATAGCGAGCGATTGCAGGGCAGCCTTGGGCGCCTCTAGGCGGGGCAGGTGGCCCGGTAGCCTTGGGTGGCTATGGGGGGCCACCGGGCCTTGGCCGGCAGGGGCTTAGGGAACACGATGCCGGCAAACGAGTATATGCGCATCTACTAATAAATCAAATTCAGCCAAAAGGCCGAGCTGGCCCTTGAAACGCCAACATGGCGGCTGGACACTCCAAGCGCCGATCGACGCGGGCATGTGTGCCACGGCCGGCAGCCTCGACTGCCATCGTCAGAAAGCTCGATGGCCGGCGGTCCGCGACCGCTTCGGGCCAGAACATCAATCTGGCCCCAATCAGCCCGCTTTGGAGAGCCGGTTGAAATTTGTTCGGACGCGGCGGCCGGCAGGTTTGAGTGCTGCGACCATGGACTCCTTCAGCGCACCGCCGCTTAGAAAAGACGGGCTCCGGCCGGATAGAACTTCAGGCCAAAACCTTAACGCCGATCGTAACATAACCAATTGCGCAGCGGCCATGCCTTCGGCGAAAGCAAGCGCCTTCTCGTTGACCGCAAGCATGGCCTCAATCCCTTTCGGGGCACGGCTGCTTGCATCTAAAGCAATCAGCGGAAGGCGCATGGCGACGACAGCGGGTGCCAACATCAGGTCTCCATAGAGCGAGAATGCATTTTGGGTGTGGCGCTTCTTGCGAGTTGACATTTTGCCCCCGTCTGGACCCGGCTGTTCAGCCAATACGCACCAGTCCGGGGTTTGTTCCGGGAGATGGCGGCCTTCATGAGCCCGTCATAAGGTGCGCGTACATTAGCGAGGCCGGATGTCCCATCATCGGCTCCTACAAAGTCTCCTGCCCGGTTTCGGCCGGGCATTCTTTTAGCCTTCTTCCAGGTGAGAGTTCATGGAACACAAGTCATCGCGCGACTTGCCCGGAACCTAACCCCGGAAGGACAAGAAACGTGAAACCCGAAATGCTGCCGCCGAAAACACTCGACAAGAAGCCGACTGGGATCGGGACAAGGTCGACGGCGAAGCTTAGAGCATTGGAATCGACAAGGACGAGCCTAGCGGTGAGAAGATCGAAAGAGGGATGAGGCTTCGGACCTCAGTCCGATCCATTTGACTCGAAGTCGACTTTTCTGGGTGTATCCTCTACCCGTCGTGGCGTGTCGGGTAGAGGGTAAACGGATGCGTGGAAGCAAGCGCAATGCTGTCCCGCTCAAGAACGCGGGTTACGGTATAGTTGAACCTGCCGAGGTCAACATTCTGGCAAAGGCGGTGAGTGACTACTGCTCAAGTCACAAGATCGAGCGCGTGGCTGAGCGCGAAGACGTCGCGGTCAAAGTCATGAGCCTTTTCGGGCGCGGCGTGATTGACCCCAACCAGCTATTGGCGGAACTTGAAAAGGTAGGCTAGGCGAACCTGGCTCTACTGGGCGCGCCCGGCCGCCAAATCCTGTGTCACCATGATAGCGGCCGGGTCGCCTAGGAGGCTTCACCATTTTGCGATGTCTGTGCCTCTCGCCGCTCTTCGACACCGAACTCGTGGACGCTGGAATTTCGTTCGTCAACGACGCGAAACCAGCGCTGGTGATCAGTTCGGGCAGAAATTTGGCCCCCGGTGACGGCTTTCACCGCGCTCATCGCGTCTGCAGCACGGGTAATGTGTCTTGCGAGGACAGTTTCACCCGCCATTTCTTCAACATGAAATTGGGGCATGCTCGGCTCCGTTTCTGGAGCAACCGTGCCCCGCCGGGAAGGTTCCAGCGTGACTCACGAAATCGTGACATCGAGCGTTATGAGCGGAGAATTCCGGTCATAGTCGCTTGGCTTACGTCTGGAATCGTTGGCGAGCATCCTTCATGAAATGCCGCGCAGGAGCGGTCCGATCGCATTTAGGCGGTGAACATCGAACAGATCGGAACCTCCCGCCCGCGGCGTCATTGACCTCTGCGGGCCGCGTCAGCCGGACCTGGTGGCAAAGAGAACAGGGTGGTTTTCCGGCTTCACATCCCGGCCAACGAAAAGGCAGTCGAGCTCTTGTCCCACCCGGCCCGCTTCAGTTCGGTGTCGAGCGCATGGCGGAAGACAGGAAATCAAGGACCGGCTGGCTTCAGGAGGCGTGGCTTCTGCTGAAAGAAAGCGTCAGCGGTTATATGGATGACAACGCGCTGAGCCATGGGGCGGCGATTGCCTTCTATGCCACCACCTCTCTTGCGCCGATCCTTCTGATCGTCGTGGCGGTCGCAGGTCTCGTCGTCGGCAAGGACGCCGCCCAGCTCGCGCTCTCGGCCCAGATCTCGGGCGTGATGGGTCCGCAGAGCGCCGACCTCTTGAAGGCGACGATCGAGACCGCTTCGCGTCCCTGGTCCGGCGCGCTTGCCACCATTATCGGGCTGGTGACGCTCCTGATCACAGCCTCCGGCGTCTTTGGCGAGATGCAGCAGTCGCTGAATGAGATCTGGAAGGTCGAGCCAAGGGCCATGTCGCTCTCGCGTTTGGTGCGGGCGAGGGCGGCGAGCCTTGGTCTCGTCGCCGCGCTCGGCTTCATGCTGCTCGTGTCGCTCGCGGCGAGCACGGCCATCTCGCTGTTGGCCGATGTCATCAACCAACACCTGCCGTTCGGCGAACTGATCGTGAGTTCGATCAACACGATCGTATCGTTCGCGTTGATCGCGCTGCTCTTCGCGGCGATTTACAAGGTCCTCCCGGACCGCAGTCTCAAATGGCGCGATGTCGCTGTCGGTGCGCTGGTCACCGCGCTTCTCTTCACCATCGGCAAGTCGCTGATCGGCTGGTACATCGGCAGCAGTTCGATCGCCACTTCCTATGGCGCCGCCGGCGCGCTGATGGTGGTGCTGCTATGGGTCTATTACTCGGCTCAAATCTTTCTGTTCGGCGCCGAAATCACGCGCGCCTATTCGGTGAGCAGCGGAAGCCGGGCCGACCTCAGGCGGGTTATGAAGCCGGAGGTCGGAAAGACGGAGAGGTGACGGTCAAGCAACGCCGGAGAACGCAACACTGCGCGCGACCCTCTGCCTAAAGAGATCAGGCGTTGGGCCAGACAGCGTTGGCTTAGGCTGACAACCTGAGAGGGATCGTCGCCACCTGTCGGTCCATCAGGACGTGATCAGGTTGCGAAGCCGCGATGAGGCCGCCGCAACCCAGTCACGCCCGGCGGGCGTCAACCGACGATCAAACAGACCCCGATGTCGTCGTTGTCATCAATGGGCGGTTTGCGAATGAACACCGCCCGGCGCCGAAATGCCGCTCAAAGCCTCTCCAGCCTCCCGTGTCTCACCCTTTCTTGCGAGGTCTCCGAGGGAGATGATGCCAACGAGCCGTTTGTCTCGGTTCAGAACCGGGAGCCGGCGCACCTGCAAGTCTCCCATGTTAGCAAGAACATGATCGACGTCTTCGTCATCGAAGCAATATCTTACCTCTTGGCTCATGACATCGCGCACCTTGGTATCGGGACCTTTGCCCAGCGCTATACCGCGGATGACCATGTCCCGGTCGGTGATCATCCCCACCAGCCGGTCATTTTCACCGACAGGCACGACGCCGGCGTCGAGCTTGCCCATCATCAGTGCCACCTCGCGGATCGACTGTTCGGGATTCGCGACGGCAACGTCCTTTGTCATGCAACTGCCGACCTTCATGGCTCTCTCCCTTTGTTGCGGAGCCCACCGCCGAACCTGAACTGAGAAAACAAATGCTTGGCGCTATTGGTTCCTTCAAATCTCGCGCGGCGGAAGGGCATGGAAATGTTCCGCCGTGGGGCTCGAATGACAGCCGGACAGGCGACCGGTCCTTGCGGAGGCCCGAGGGAAGCAGGCCGGCACCCCATCGCCCCATGTTCGGCCGAGACCCGTTCGTGCTGTTGCCGATCCGGCGATCGTTGCGTGCGCCGCCCATGGAACAGAGTCCTGCCTTCGCCCATTGTGTTATGGGCCGGGGGGCGACCCGATAGGGGTGCCATGGCCGACTTTCGAAACCGAATCTCACCTGCCCGCGAGGCTGAGACGAGCTCGCGGCAAGGAGAGGCGCGCAACCGCTCCATCATCGTCATCGGCGCGTCGGCGGGCGGCGTCGAGCCGCTGAGGAAGATCGTGAGCGACCTTCCCGCCGATCTGCCGGCGGCCGTCTTCATCGTGCTTCATGTCGGCCAGATCAGCTATCTGCCCGAAATCCTCGACCGTGCGGGAGCGCTGAAGGCCTCCGGCGCCAAGAACGGCGCGTGCTTCAAGATGGGAAACATCTATGTCGCGCCGCCCGGCTTCCACCTGCTCCTCCACGGCGATCACATGATGCTGCGGCGTGGGCCGCGTGAGAACCTGGCCCGGCCGTCGATCGACCCGTTGTTCCGCTCGGCAGCGCTGAGCTTCGGCGCAAGCGTCATCGGCGTGCTGCTGTCGGGCTCGCTTTCCGACGGCACCGCCGGCCTGAGGGCGATCAAGGCGGTCGGCGGCCTCGCGGTGATCCAGCACCCGAAAGACGCGCTGGTGCCGTCCATGGTGGAAAGCGCGCAGCTTTATGTCGAAATCGATCATTGCGAACCCGCCGCCAGACTGGGCGGCCTGCTGACGAAGCTGGCGGCCGAGCCGGCGGGCGAAACCTTACCGGCGCCGTCAGGCGTGCGGCTGGAAGCGGCCATCGCCGCGCAGGAGCATTCCACCATGAAAGAACCAGATCGACTTGGCGAACTGTCGGTGTTTACATGCCCGGAATGCCATGGGCCGCTGTGGGAGATCGAAGACGGTGACATGCTGCGCTATCGGTGCCATACCGGGCATGCTTTCACCGCCGACGCGGTGATGGAGGCGCAGGCCAGCGAGGCGGATGAGATCCTGTGGAGCCTGCTGCGGTCGCATCAGCAGCGGGCGGAGTTTGCCCGGCGCATGGCGGAGCGGGAGAAGACGCGACATCGCTCCCAACTCGCCAGCGAGTTCGGCAAGCGGGCGAGGGAATACGAAGCGGATGCCTCCGTCATCGAGCGCATCCTGGAAAGCAGGCGGACACAGGTAACAGGCAATGGCGCAGGCGGCGAGGAAGGCAAGCACAAGGAAGGCACGGACTAGACCGCGCCAGGATGAGAGAGAGCCCGCGCTGTTCCCTGTCATCGGCATCGGCGCATCGGCCGGCGGCATCGCGGCGTTGCAGAAGTTCTTTCCGGAAGTGCCGGCCGACAGCGGCTTTGCCTATGTCGTGATCCAACACCTCGATGCCGAGCATGAGAGTGTGCTCGCGAGCATCATCCAGCGCTCCACCGCGATCGAAACGCAGACCGCGGTCGAAGGCGCGGAAGTCGAGCCGAACAACATCTACGTCATCCCGCCGGGCGTCTCGGTGACCATCCGGGGACAGCGTTTCAACATGGCCAAGATGGCCGCCACGCGCGCGAAGCGGACGCCGATCGACGATTTCTTCACGTCCCTGGCACAGGATCAAGGGGAGGATGCGGCCGGGCTGATCCTTTCCGGAACCGGCAGCGACGGCACGATCGGGCTCAGGGCAATAAAGGAACATGGCGGCCTAACGCTGGCGCAGCAGAGCGCCGAATATGATGGCATGATGCGCAGCGCCGTGCAGAGCGGCCTGGTTGACATGGTGCTGCCGGCCGAGGAGATGGCTGCGAAGCTCGTCGGCTATTTCAGCCACGCCAACCGCGATGAAAGCGAACGCGACCGCCGCAAGCGCGAAGTGGGCGAACAGCTTTCGCGGATCACGGGGCTGTTGCGTACGCGCACGGGCCATGATTTCAGCGGCTACAAGGACAACACCATCCTGAGGCGCATCCAGCGGCGCATGCAGGTGCTCCAGATCGACGATCCCACCGTGTTCTACGAGAGGTTGCGCGACGAGCCGCAGCAGGTCGACCTTCTGTTCCAGGACCTGCTCATCGGGGTGACCAGCTTCTTCCGGGACCCGCAGGCTTTCAATGCGCTCGAACGCTTCGTCGTCCCCAAGCTCTTCGAGAACCGAAAGCCCGACGAGACGATCAGGGTGTGGGTGCCCGGCTGCGCCACCGGAGAGGAAGCCTATTCGATCGCCATGCTTTTGAAGGAGAACGCGCCGCGGGGCGCCGCTTCTCCCAACCTGCAGATCTTCGCCACCGACATCGACGAGCGTGCGCTGGAAGTGGCGCGCGCCGGCCGCTATCCGGCGACCGTCGCAAGCGACATCACGCCGAAGCGCCTGAAGGAATTCTTCTCGCGCGAGGACGGCACATATCGTGTTTCCGCCGATTTGCGAGAGGCTTGCCTGTTCTCGGCGCACAATCTGTTACGCGATCCGCCGTTTTCCAAGCTCGACCTGGTCGCGTGCCGCAATCTCTTGATCTATATGGGGCCGGAACTGCAGGAAAAGATCATCCCGATCTTCCATTACGCGCTGCGCAGCAACGGCTATCTCTTTCTCGGATCTTCTGAGAACGTCACGCGCCATGCGCGCCTGTTCTCGACCGTCGACAAGGCGAGCCGTATCTTCCAGAAGCGCAGCGGGGTCGCTGCGCAACGGCTGCCGGAATTCCCGCTTGCCGCCGCGGCCAGACAGGCTGCGCCGGCCGTGCGGCAACGGACGACGACAGGAACTGTGCAGGAAGTCGCCGAGCGTTTTCTCGTCGAGCGCTATGCGCCGGCCTATGTGGTCATCAACGCGGCGGGCGAACTGATGCACAGTTCCGGAGGCACGGGCAAATACCTCGAGCTCGCGGCCGGTGCTCCCGACCACAACGTTTTTTCCATGGCGCGGCGCGGGCTGCGCATGGATCTAAGGGCTGCGCTTCACAAAGCCGTCAGCACCGGCCAGGTGGCGGTTCAGAACAAGATCAACATCGGTACCAATGGCGGCCGCCAGACGATCAGCCTCGCCGTGCAGCCGCTGCCGGCCGAGGGCGGGACGGACCCACTCTACATGCTGGTCTTCCGGGACATCGGCGGCATCACGGCGGAGACCGAGGACGAGCCCGTCCACACGACCGACGATGTCGAAAGCGCCAATGTCAGTCAGCTCGAAAAGGAGCTGCGGGAGACCAAGGAGCGGCTCCAGATCACGACGGAGGAGCTCGAATCGTCCAACGAGGAGTTGAAGTCCTCCAACGAGGAACTGTCTTCCATCAACGAGGAGCTGCAGTCCTCGAACGAGGAACTGGAAACCTCGAAGGAAGAACTGCAATCGATCAACGAGGAACTGCAGACCGTCAATGCCGAGCTCAACATCCGCGTCGACGAGCTCAGCCGCGCCAACAACGACATGTCCAACCTGCTCGAAAGCACGCAGATCGCGACCGTGTTCCTCGACCGCGATCTTTGCGTCAAGAACTTCACGCCGACGGCGCGGGACCTGTTCAGGCTGGTCGAAAGCGATGTCGGCCGGCCGCTCGCGCATGTGCGGCCGCGCTTTGCCGCGGACCGGCTGCAGGCAGACATGGAGCAGGTGCTGCAGCGGCTGGGGACGATAGAAAGGCAGGTGGAAGTCATCGAAAGCGCCAAGCGCTACATCATGCGCGTGATGCCCTACCGCACCGTGGACAATGTCATCGCCGGCGTCGTCGTCACCTTCGTCGACATTACCCAGATCGCGCAGGCGGAGGAAAAGATCGGCGCGCTGTCGCACGACCTGCGCAACCGCCTCGAAAGCCTGGAGACTGTTCTGGATCTTGTGCCTGTCGGCATCTTGATCGCCGAAGACGACGACGGCGATGCCATCCGCGCCAATCGCCGCGCGGCCGAGCTCGCCGGCCGGCGCGCCGCGGACGGCAAGCTCAGCACTGTGCCGGCGGTCCTGCCGCTGATGGTGAACGGCTCCGTGGTGGAAACGCACGAGCAGCCGCTGCAGAAGGCGATGCGAACGGGCAAGCCCGTCCCCGGCTACGAAGCCCGAATCGCGCAGGGGGACGGCTCAAGCATCGACGTGATGATGTCGGCCAATCCGCTGTTTGACGAGTCCGGCAGGGTTCGGGGCGCTATTGCGGCCCTGGTCGATGTCTCGAACCATAAGGAGGCCGAGCGCGCTCAGGAGAGGCTGCTGCACGAGCTGCAGCATCGTGTGAAGAACATCCTAGCCACGATCACCGCACTGACCTCGCGCATGATCCGCTCGTCAAGCTCAATGGGGGAATTCGCGACATCATTCCATGAGCGACTGCACGCGATGGCGCGCACGCATGAGGTCCTGTCTTCCCACAATTGGGGCGACGCCGACCTCGAGGAACTGCTGAGGGCGACGATTTCCCCCTACAGCAGCACGGGACGCCAGAACCTAGTCGTTCACGGCCGGCCGTTCCACCTCGATGCGGCAACGGCGGCGGCACTCGGCATGGTGTTCTTCGAGCTTGCCAGCAACGCCGCCAAATATGGGGCGCTTTCCGCCGAGACCGGACGCGTCGAGGTCTCCTGGAACGTGGTGAAGTCGGGCATGCTTTCGATCAGCTGGAAGGAACTCGGCGGTCCGGCCGTGGAAGAGCCATCCCGCAGAAATTTTGGAACCACTTTCATCCAGCAGAGTTTGGAGTACGAGCTGAGGGGGAGTGTCGAATTGAACTTCCGGCCCACCGGCCTGGAGTGCCTGCTTGAAATCCCCCTTGCCCGAACCGAAGCCTTCGAGCCGCTGCCCGGCTACGCATGAACAAGAGCGCTCCATTATCGGGCCTGCGAATCCTCGTCGTCGAGGACGCTTTCCTGGTCGCGCTCGACCTCTCCGACGAATTGACCGATGCAGGCTGCCATGTCGTGGGGCCCGCGCCTTCGGTCCAACAGGCGCTCGAGCAGATCGATGGCGTCGAGCTGGATGGCGCGGTGCTCGACGTCAACCTGCAGGGCGAACGCAGCTTTCCGCTGGCCGAGCACCTCGCCGCGCGAGACGTGCCGTTCCTCTTCCTCACCGGCTATGACAGCGCGACGGTCTTTCCGGATCGGTTCCGGGATTCGCCGAGGCTGTCTAAGCCCGTGGAGACCAAAGTGCTGATCGAGGCGGTCGCGCGATTGGCGCGCGCAGGCACCGAGGCCGCGCGGCGCTCTCGCCTGTAGCAATCGGGCTCCTGCAAGCGTTTCGCAACATCCGATGCAGGCACTGGTCTGGGCTGGAATCGTGCAAGGCTTTGCCACTCCTCCGCTGCTGTTGATCGAACGATCGCAGGATCATGACCGACCAGGTCATAGGGAACACCAACATCGTTCGGGGGGCACGACCGCGGTGATCTTTGCGGCCGCCAGGGGATTGGTGGGAGTTGGTTCCTCTAGCTCGAACCGCGACGCCACCATCGGTTGGCCCAGGTTCAAGCAAGTTCGCTTACAACAGGAACGATCATCATCGTCACGCATTCTCCCTAATCAATGCCCATCAACTCTCTCTGCTGGGGTGAGAACCGTGTTACCCAAAGGCCATGCCGTGCCTGACTGCGTACCGGGCGAGGTCGCTGTCGTCGACCTCATTCCTGCCTTGCGTGCTTTTGCGCGCACTTTTTGCCGCTTGCCCGATGATGCCGACGATTTGGTGCAGGAGACCCTGACCAAGGGGCTTGCGAACTTGGACAAGTTCGAGCCGGGGACGCGATTGAAGTCCTGGCTTTTCACCATCATGCGCAATACGCATTATACGCGGGTCAAGGCGGCAGCTAGGGAGGCGCCCGGTTTGCTTGACTGCGCCTCCAGCCGGCCGATTTCGGAAGCCTCGCAGGACTGGTCCGTTCGGACCAAGGAAGTCTACCGCGCTATGCAGAAGCTTCCGATACATCAGCGCGAGGTGCTGACGCTGATCGGTGTGCTGGGCGTCAGCTATGAAGAAACCGCGGAGATATGCGATTGCGCGGTCGGTACCGTTAAAAGCCGTCTCAACCGCGCGCGTGCAAGCGTCTTGGAATTCCTTGATGAAAGCTCATCGCAAGCGCTGGTCGAAAGACACGACCATGTTGCGGAAGATCACTGGGACAGAAGCGCTGACAGGCATCGATGAGGCTTGCCGTCAGTTCTCCTTTTTGCACCGGCGCTTCTCGATCAGCGCATTCTGCAACTCGATCGCGAGCTTGGTCAGCCGATCAGGAACTTTTTCCTGCTCAATGGCGGTCAACAACGACGCGATCTCTTGGTCTATGCCCAGGCTTGCCTGGCTTACGGGATCGCGCTGGCTCGGACGAGACATGGCATTCTCTTAGCAAATGTGGCCCCTTCGAGATTCACTTGAGACCATACACGGCCGGAGTTTGCAAGGCGCTTACAGCCGCCGATCAGCTTCAGCCCCGCAGCAGATCGTGGCGGAGCGAAAACCCTTTGCCTGAACTGATCCGTTGCGAGCCGGCAAAGTCTTGCGATAGTCCCCGCAAGATCAGTCTTCCGGAATCCGGGTTGCCGCGTGGTCTTGATACTGATCGGACTTGATCCGATTGCTGTCGAGGCCGCGTTCTTTTGTATGCTGCTTCTTATCCCGGTTCGACAGGACGTCATTTTCGCCAATCATGTTTTTCGGAACCGTCGTCTTCGCTCCGGTCCCGGCACCTTTGCCCTGACTGCCGCGTCCCATGTGTTTCTTACCGCCGGACGCCATCTTCTTCTCCTGGGTCTTCCAGATTCTGCGCAAGTGGTCTGGGAGCCGAACTTCGGTCCGTCGGTTATGTTCCGCCGGTACGACGAATAAGAAAGGCGGTGCCGTCCCATCGACGGAAAGGCATCTCGCCATCGATGAGGACGTCCATGGCGCATATTCGGGCGAGATGGCGGATGTCGGAGGAATCGGCGGCGGGCGACATCCGGTATGAATAATTGAGGATTGCCACCATCCCTCCTGGCCGCAACACGCGCGCCACTTCGATAAAGTGCCGCTCGGCGACGCCGGCAAGTACCAGGTAAGGGAAGCTATCGACCGCCAACACGCCATCAAAACCCGCATCGACGAATTCGCCAAGGTCGAGGCCGGAGGTCCGGCGGAATTCAACATTGCCAAGACCGGCGCAGCGTCGGCGCGCGACGGCAACCATCCTTGGCGAGATATCGATGCCGACGATATGCTTAGCTCTGGCGTGGAGCGCGCATTCGAAGCGGCCGATGCCGGAGCCGATATCGAGTATTGTCTTGTCCGCGCCGGTAAAATGCTGTCGCTCCAGCCAGGAGACGATTTCGGCCGTTGCAGCCGAAAGCTTTTCCTCGTCGCCAAGCGACGAAAGTTGGACGCTGGCCGCCGGAGAGATGGCGACCGCTTCGTCAAAGCCCCCGGCCAGCCGGCGGATCGTCATCTCACCGGTTTCGCCGCGCAGACGGTCATGACAAACCGAAGCTGCCGTTGACCTCAGACTATCGAAGGCATCTGCCTTGCCCGAAAGAAGCACGGCTATGTCCTCGAGCCAGCCCCTTTGCTCGACAGCGCTTGCACGCATGTCCAATGCGACGTCCGCCAATTCTGGCGCGCGCATATCCGTCTCGACGGCCAATCTGGCGACCGCGACTTCGGCGGACAGGTCGGTCGCTATGCAATCCTCGAGGATGTGCCTCGCGGTCGTCCTCACTCGCTCTGCTGTGGTCATGGCGAGGCGTTGCGGGTCCAGACCCTTTGTATGGTCCATCGGTCCTCTGCTCCCCAGCTGTATTTGTAGCTCTCCCGGCCGCGTAGAAAATCGAACTCTCGCGCGCCGTCCTGAACGGCTTCGGCGATAGCCTTGCCGATCAGAATGGCGCCGGGGCTCTCCGATGCACAGGAGGGGTCGAAGCCGCCGAGATAGGCATAGGCGCGGTCGCGGTGATGAAAACCGTAATAAGCGCCGACGACTGCGCCGTCGATTTCCATCAGCCAGCACCGCGCCAAATGGCTCGCGGCGAGACGGGGCAAGGCATTGCGATGAAACTCGATCGCGCTTTTGGTCAGCACGCCGCCGCCCTGTCCGGCCCAGCGGGCGTCGTGAAGGCGGATCAGCTGACCCAGAAATATCTGCGGCGCGGCCTCCGCCCGCTTGATCGTCACCCGGCCTCTCCGTTGAGCGGCTCGCAGCGCGCGACGCAGCTGGCGTCTTCGCCGCGCGGGAACGGAGCGCGCAAGCGTCTCGTCGCCAGCCAAGGCAAGCACGGGGCAGGCGGCATGGCAGGTAGATCGGCTCTCGTCGATATCGGGCAGCAAAAGCTCCAGGGATGCGGCTTCACACGAAAGGTCCGGTAGGATCCATTGCGACCATTCGAGCGAAAGCACAGTCTCGGCAATCAAGGTACCGGCGGCTTCTTCGAACTTGGGTGCGCAAAGAATATCGAGATAGTCGCTCAGCGATATTCCGATCGGAAGCAGGCGCAAACCGGAAGCGTGCCGTTCGAGGTAGAGCGGTGCCAGGCCGACGAGATCGTTTCCGTTCCACACGGCGATCGCCGAGAGATCGCCCGGCGCGAATGTCCGCCACCATGGCAGGAGCCAGGCGGGTGACTGGAAAGGCGTAGCAGAGCCGCATTGCGACCAAAGCGACCACCAATGCTGCTCTAGACCGTCGAGCGCATCTTGGTCGCGGATGACATCGGCACGCAGGCCGCTCACCCGACGGCTCCCAACCGTGCGCGGGAATCGCCGAGCTTTGCCAATGCTCGATAGGCATCCATATAGGCCGAAACCATGCGATCGAGCGAAAACCGGTCTCGCGCCGCTGCCCGGCATGTTTCGTTGTCGAGGTCGGCCGAGGCGTCGATGGCTATCGCCATCTCGTCGATGTCATTGACCAGGAAGCCGGTCTTGCCGTGCTCAACGACATTGGGCAGGGCGCCATTCGGGAAGGCCACAACCGGCGTGCCGCAGGCGAGGGCTTCCATGGCAACGAGCGAGCTCGTTTCCGCGGCAAGGCTCGGAATGACCAGGCAGCGGGCGGCGTTGAGAAGCCGCCGCTTGGCGAAAAACCCGAGCGGTCCCAGGAAACGCCGCCGCCTGTCGAGGCGAGGCTCCACGTCCTCGGCGAAATACTGAACATGTGTCCGGTAGGGATATATCTGCCCTCCAATTGCAAGCGGCACTCCAGCGCGCTTCGCGGCGTCGATCGCCAGGTGGATGCCTTTTTCCGGGCATATTCGGCTTAACACGAGCGCGAAATTGCGATGCGACCGGGGATCGGTAAGCGCATTGACGTCAACCCCGTTTGGGATGGGCGCGATCAGTCTCGATCCGGCCGGCGCGGTTGCTTGCTGCGCCTCCGAGACCGCGTGCAGCCACAGGTCTTCACGGGCCGGGCTCAGCACTCCGGCCGGATACCAGGCAAGCGGCAGGTGCAGTGTCACGAGCGTGGGGCCGTCATCGGGAAGATAGGCATCGAAATCGATGCCATGCAGATGGACGACATCGATCGGCCAGCGCGCACGCGCGGCTGCGATCGCCGCGCGGTGCGCGTCCTGGGCGCGGCTCTTTGCCGTCTCGTCGAGCGCGCCTGTTTCGGCAGGCGTCTCGACCAGGGTCCCGGCCGCGCTGGAGCCCCGGCAGGCGACGACGATGGATTGATGACCTTGCCTGACCAGTGCGTGATCCAGCATCGACAGCACCTGCTCGGCGCCGCCGACCGCATCGAGGCCGACAGGCGCAAGCGGATAGGCGACGTTGAGCACGGTAAGCGTCATGGCTGATCGAGCCGAAGTGACCTCATGCGGCCGAGACCCGCCGCATCGGCATCGCGGCGTCGCGCACGCCAGGTGCGTAGCGGCGCACCATCTTCGCGCAGAATTCGGCGAACTCTTCGGGCGCCTGTGGCGGGCTGGTGTGATGAGGCTGCAGGCCTCGGTGCTCGGGCGTGAAGCAGAAAGTGATGGTGACGTTGAAGTCTGCCAGGGCTTCCATCTGGCGATCGAACCAATCGAGGGCATTCGGTCTGAAACTGTCGGCCCAAGAGAGGCCGGTGCGCAGACTGGTGACGCCCAGCCGCTTCATCCAGGCAACGGCGTCGTCCAGTCGGTGGTCCTCGAAATGGAACCACTGGACGAGGCCCATTTCCGGAGTGTGCCGCACGAACTCTTCGAGCGCGGGCTTGGGCGAGCCATCCTCGCGCAGAAGACCCATGTAGAAATGACGGTAATAGGAGGAGCCTTCCACCTCGCGATGCCGTGTGGTCGCTCCCCAAGCGTGAGGCAAATCATAAAGGCTATACCATTGGACGCGGGGCGCGTTGCCAAGCAGAAGCTCCGCCGTCCGCCGCAGGCCCCAGACCTGGACCTCCTCGGCGCCGAAGCTCGACACGCCGACTTCGCTGATCCAAATCGGCAGATCGGTGACTTCGGCGATCTCGCCGAGCTTTTGCGGCCATTCGTGGATCTGCCAAAGGTTCCAGTCGAGCGGGAAGCCGTGCACGGCGACGGCGTCGACATGGTCGAGGACACCATATCCCTTGATCAGCGACATGAAGCCGGCATCGATCGGCGAAATGCCGCCAAGCACCCTGGTGATCGCCGGGTTTTCAAGCCCGATCGCGTCCGCCGCCATGATCGTCATGCCGGCGAAGCGGCTCCAGTCCGGATCGAGCTCTGGGTCCCAATGCGACTTGTTGTTGGGCTCGTTCCAGATCATGGCGGCTTCAATCATCATTTCGTCCTTTCGACGGGTAGACCGCACCTTCACCCGCCGGCTCATCGGACGCGCGGCAGAAGTAGACCTCGTCTTCCGGGTGAAGCAGGATCTGGAAGCCGGCGCTGCGCAGCATCGCCTCGATGCAGCCGCGGTTCGGGATCCACCAGTTGGTCGGATCGTCGGCGTAGCGGTGCTCGATGAAGTGCAGCTTCGGGAATTCGGTTCGATCGAACAGGTCGAGCGTCCAAAAATCGTAGTTCTGTTCGAGCGCGAGGATTTCGCTGCTCCCGCGTTGCATCGACTGGAAGATCATCAAGTCGCGCGCAACATGTTCGCGGATGAGGTCGAGCGCCAGCAACGGGTGGCGTAGATGGTAAACCACGCCCATGAAGAGCACGATGTCGAAGGTCTCGCCGAGAGCGCCCACGTCGTAGACCGATAATTGCTGGAATTCGATGTCGCACTCGCCGATTTCGGCGGCGAAACGCGCTTGCGTCAGATAGTCCACGTCGAAATCGATGCCGAGCACGCGATCGGCGCCTCGCTTCTTCATTTCAATGGAATAGAACCCGGCGTTGCAGCCGATATCGAGCACCGATTTGCCCGAGAGATCGGCCGGGATCGCATCCGCGAATTTCTGCCATTTCACCAGAGGATAGTTGCCGAGGAAATGGTCGGGAGCGGTCTCCACGCCCGCCAGTTGCATGTTGTGGAACCACGGTCCAAGCGCATCGATGCGGCGGCGAATTTCCGCGTCGGAATGCAGCATGGTCAGCCTCCTTCGCCTGGCAAGGATGGCACGTGCGAGCGGCTCGGCGGCACGAACATCGCTGTGCCATCGTCTTCCGAGGCGTCGTTGTTTTCAAGCAGCCGGAGCGCCGTGCGGTAGCCGTTGACGGTGCCGACATCGACATAAGCCGAGCCCGCCTTGATGCCCCAGGCTTCACCACCGGCAGCAAGGTAAGCATTGACCAGCGTTCCGAAATACTCGTCGCAGCCGTCCCGCTCGCGCCAAAGCGCCGCGAGCCGCTGAAAGATGCAGCCCGGCATCTTGAACGCGCCCCAGACCCAGTCCGTGGCTGCGTCCTGCTGCTTGACCTGGATCTGCTCGACGCGGCCGTCCTGATCGACGACCACGGCGTCGAAAAGCTCGGGACGGTCTACAGGAAACAGCAGGAATGACAGCCGGTCGTCCGGCAGATGGCAGAAGCCGTCCTCGGGGAACCAGATCGTGTCCGGCAGACCGATCAGGACAGTCTCTTCCGGCGCGACGAGAGGGGCGGCGCGGAAGATCGCGTCGCAAAGACCGACTGGAGAGGGCTGGGCCACGAAGATCGCGGCCGCGCTGTCATAGCCGGCGGCATAGTATTCGAGGATATCGGACTTACCCGATCCGATGATGAAGCAGATCCTGTCGACGCCGTTGCGCACCATTCGGCGCACCAGATACTCGCTGACCGCGCACGGACGCTCGGTTTGCCCGTCCATCCGGCTGCCAACCGGGAGCAGTTCCTTGGAAAAACCCAGTGGTTGAATGCGGCTGCCGCGCCCCGCCGCAGGCACGATACCCAACATCAGACTGTTTCCTTGATCGGTTCGCTTGCTGGCGCGGTGGCGGCTTCGACCAGAATCCGGTCCAGTTCCGCGGCGCGGCGCGCGGATGTGTGTTCGTCGAGGACGCGTTCGCGGGCTCGGCGGCGCAACGCCTCGAGCTCGCCGTCCGACAAACCGAGCGCGGCGACCACATCGTCGGTGGCATGTGCAAGCAGGATTTCGCTGCCGGGCTCGAAGAAGTCGTCCAGACCCGGCCAGTCGTCGGAAACGATGGCGGCGCCGCAGGCAGCCGCTTCGAACAGCCGGCCGGAGGGGCACCAGCCCTTGCGCGCCATGGCCTCGCGGGTGACATTCAGCGTGAGACGTGACGAGCAGAAGAAGGCCGGATGATCGGCAGGCGGCAAATGCCTGACGAAGAAGATGTTGTCGCTCCACGGAAACTCCTGCGGATATTGAGCGCCGCCAATGACGAAACGGCGATCCGGCAGCCGGACAGCGGGCGCGACGAGCAGCTTCTCGACGCCGGCCTGGCGATCCGCGGCATAAGTGCCGAGGTAGGACAGATCGCCGGCAAACTCGGCCCTGGGCTTTGCCGGCCGATGACGCTCCGGATCGACATGACCGTAGAGCGGCACGACGCGGCGCGCCCCCAGCATGGACTTGAGCGCACCGAGTGCCTCGCCGCCGGTGTAGCTCAGCACCAAATCGAAATCGCGAAGGCCTTCCGGACCGAAATAGGGAGGCTGCTCGCCCTGCTCGATGCGCGCGAGCGTCACCGCGGTATCAAGATCGTAGAACACCTTGAGCCCACGGCAACTCTCCTGCGCGAGGCGTGAGGCTTCAACAGCATCCGGGCAGTAGGAGGTGACGATGACCGCGTCAGCCTGCCGGACCGCGATTGCCGCAGCCTGGGCAATATCATCCCATCCCGGATAGAGCACCACGTGGCCGCCATCGAGATGGGTGAGATCCCTTGCGCCGGCATAGTAGGGCGTGTCGCGCTCAAAGAAGCTGATCGACCAGCCGAGTGGCGCCAGCGCGCGTATCAGCCCGCGCCAAAGCGTGGCATGTCCGTTTCCCCAGGAAGAGGTGACCGTGAGGCCGAAGATCACCATGCGCATCGGGCAGCTCCAGTCAGGCGATTTCGTTCAGGCGAATGAGCTTAGAGCCCCAGTCGCCATGGACGACGGTGGTGATCGAGGCAGGTTCGATGTCGAAGCGAAAACAGTCGCCGAGCTGAAGGCCAAGCACCTTGCACACCGCAGCCTTGATGACGTCCGCGTGACTGATCAGTGCAACGCATCGGTTTGGGGCCTGTTCGCGCAGCACGTCCATGAGGTCGACGATCCGCTGCTGGGCGTCCTGCATGGTCTCGCCGCTCGGTGTTCGGGCGCTCTGTCGCTGGTCGTTCCACATCCGCCAGGCGGCGTCATCGGCCAGCTCTTCGAATGTCTTGCCGGACCATGCGCCGAAATCGATCTCGTCCAATTCCTGGCAGATTCCGATCTGCTCGATATTGCAGGCGACAGCGATCGGTTTCGCGGTTTCCAAGGTGCGCTTGCGCGGGCTGCTGAAAATGGCCGCGAGCGTTTCCCTCGCCAGACGGCGGGCCAGACGCAGCGTCTGTGCCTGGCCGGTTTGGCCAAGATCGATATCCTGGCGGCCTGCCAGATAGCGGCCGACATTGTCATACGCAGCATGCCGCACGAGGAAAATAGTCGTTGTCATTCCGCGGCGTCGAGCATCGGCTCGCCCCTACCGGCTATGAAGGCGAGCGTGCGCAGGCGGGCTTCGGCATCGGTGAACTGCTCCGGCGGAGACTTCATGAAATAACTGCAAGGGCCGGTGAGCGCCCCAGCGATACCGCGATCAAGCGCCAGCTTGGCGCAGCGCACCGCGTCGATGACCACTCCGGCGGAGTTGGGCGAATCCCAGACTTCCAGCTTGAGCTCGGCATTCAGCGGGACGCCGCCGAAGGTCGTGCCTTCGACCCGGATATAGGCCCATTTGCGGTCGGTGAGCCAAGGCACATGATCGCTGGGTCCGACATGGATGTCGCCGGGCTCGAGCGGTACATCGATCTGGCTGGTGACCGACTGCGTCTTGGAGATTTTTTTCGATTCCAGCCGCTCACGCTCCAGCATGTTGAGGAAGTCCGTGTTGCCGCCGAAGTTGAGCTGGTAGGTGCGGTCGATGCGCACCCCGCGCTCCCGAAACAGATTGGCGAGCAGCCGGTGAACGATGGTAGCGCCGACCTGGCTCTTGATGTCGTCTCCGATCAGGGGCAGGCCGCGCTCTTCGAAGCGGCGGCGCCATTCCGGCCGCGAAGCGATGAAGACCGGTATGCAGTTGACGAAAGCGCACCCGGCCGCCAACGCGCATTCGGCATAATAGCGGGTTGCCGCATCCGAGCCGACCGGCAGATAGGACACCAGCACCTCGGCCCCGCTTTCCCGAAGGTCTGCGGTCACGTCGGCGACCGGCTCATTCGCTTCCTCGATTTCATCGCGCAGATATTTGCCGATGCCGTCGAGTGTAGGTCCGCGTTGCACGCGCACGCCGATCGGCGCCACATCGGCAAAACGGAAGGTGTTGTTCGGGGCGTTGTAGATTGCTTCGGCCACATCGCGCCCGACCTTGCTCTTGGCGACGTCGAAGGCGCAGACGACCTCGATGTCTTCGACATGGTAGCCGCCGAGATCGGCATGCATCAGCCCGGGGATCGGCTCGTTGCTTTTTGCCTGACGATAATAGGTGAGGCCTTGCACCAGGGAGGATGCGCAATTGCCGACACCGACGATGCCGATGCGAACCTTTTTCGATGTCACGAAACCGCCGCCTCTGTTGTTGGAGGTAAGTTCCTCGCGCCGAACTGTGACCGGTCGGGAATGTTCCTTGAGAGGTGGAAAAATCGCGGATGCGGTCGACGTTCAAGACTCCCGTTGCCGGGTTGTCTCCGAACGGCCAGCGCAGGACGCGACGTTCGGAGTGCGGCTAATGGAATCTCGCCCGCTCGGCCTCAAATCCGGCCCATGAGCGCCATGATCACCAGGATGACAAGTATGACGCCGAGCACGCCCGAAGGCCCATAGCCCCAGCCCGACGAATACGGCCAGGCCGGGATCGCGCCGATCAGCAACAAGATCAGGATAATAATGAGGATTGTGCCGAGACTCATATCGGGTCCCCTTCATTGGCGAGGTGGACGTTCGGACCTCAGACTGCGGGGCTCATATGCTATTTGTTCGTCATTCGTCTGAGGCGCTGGGGGCTCAGTCCAGCCTGCGCAGCATGTCAGCTTCCCGCTCGAGGATGGTTGCGACTTCTTCGCGTTGAAGATGCGTCATCATCAGGCTGACGCAACATTCGAGGTAGGTGATGGAGGATCGTCGCAGGAAGGCGGCGGTTTCCGCGGCCGCCATCTGCTCGATGTCCTTGGCTGATCGCTTCGACTGCACGACTGCGTTCTCCGTGCCGGTTATCGGGCCCAACCAGAATCTCGGTCGGATGTTCCGCTTCGGTGAAAAGAACGCCGGACGCATCGGGATCCTGCGCGCCGCCGGTTTCAAATCCGTCTGCTCCGGGCCTGTTGGTCGCGGCGGCGGGCGACACGGTCGCGCTGCCTTCGAGTTCTGCGAAGTAAACGACCGTTTGCAGCAGGCCCTGCCGGAGAGGTACCTTGGGGGCCCATCCGAGAAGCTCCTTCGCACGGGCTATATCGGGGCGTCGCCGGCGAGGATCGTCTTCCGGCAAAGGCAGGAATTTCACGGGCGACCTGGTGCCGGTCAGTTCCCTCACCAGGCCGGCCAATTCGAGGACGGTGAATTCCCCGGGGTTGCCAAGATTGATCGGCTGGCGCGGATTGGGCTCGATGTCCATCAGCCGCAACAGGCCTTCAACCAGGTCGGTGACGTAGCAGAAGGATCGCGTCTGCCGGCCATCGCCGAATATCGTCATCGGCCGCTTTTCAAGTGCCTGCATGACCAGATTCGAGACGATGCGACCGTCGGCGGGGTCCATCCTTGGGCCATAAGTGTTGAAGATGCGGGCGACACGCACGTCGGCCCGATCGGCCCGAAGGTAGTCGAAGCAAAGCGTCTCCGCGGTGCGCTTGCCTTCGTCGTAGCAGGCGCGCGGGCCGATGCAGTTCACATGGCCGAGATAGTCCTCGCGCTGCGGATGCTGCTCGGGATCACCATACACTTCGCTGGTCGATGCTTGCAGGAACCGTGCACCGTCGCGAAGGGCAAGCTCGAGCAGATTGAGCGACCCGACCACGCAAGTGCGCGTGGTGTGAACTGGATCGGCCTGGTAGCGGGGCGGTGACGCCGCGCATGCCAGATTGAAGACACGGTCGACCGGTTCACCCAGTTCCAGCGGGCTGCAGATATCCTGCTCGATCAGCCGGAAGCGCGATTGGCCGATAAGCGGCGTGATGTTCTCCATTCGGCCGGTGAGAAAGTTGTCGACGCAGATCACGCGATAGCCGATGCCAAACAGGGCCTCGCATAGGTGCGAACCGAGGAAACCGGCACCGCCAGCGACAAGCGCCGTCCGTGTCTGTTGGGCCTTTCTTGAACGCCGCATCTGTGTGTTCTCCTGTCTGCCTGTCATGCTGCACTTTCGACATCCAGATCGAGCACCGGACGTGTCTGCCTTGCCTGCGCCAGCATCGACGTGAACTCTCGTGCCCGAGCAACTCCGGTGTGTCTTTCCAGGACCAGCGAATGGGCCTGCCTGGCCATGGTGAGCCTGGCGCGGTCCGGCTGTCCCAGAAGAATTCCCGTCACATCATCTGCGCTGCCGGCCGTCTGTATCGCCGTAGCCGGAAAGAAACTGTCGAGGCCGGGCCAGCGATCGCTGATGATCGGCGTCCCGCACGCCGCAGCTTCGAAAAGCCGGACGCTGGGCGACCATCCGGCTTCGACCATCGAAGTGCGTGTCACATTCAGCGTGTAGCGCTGCCGGCTATAAAATCCGGCATGCTCGGCCGGCGGCAGGTGCTCGATCCGCTCGACATTGTCGGGCCAGTCGATATCGTGCGGGTATTGCGAGCCCGCGACCACGAAGCGTCGATCCGGCAGTCGACGCGCAGGCTCGAGCAGAAGCGTTTCCAGGGTCTGCTGCCGATCCGGACTGTAGGTGCCGAGATAGCCTAGATCCCATTTGATCACATTTCGGTTTCGATGGTGCCGCTCGGGGTCGACGGAGCAATAGAGCGGTTCGGCCCGACGCGCGCCGAATTCGAGCTCCAGGCGATGGAGGGTCGGTCCGCCCGTGAAGGAGAAATAAAGGTTGAAATAGGGAACCTGCCGGCGGGCGAGATAGTCGCAGTCATCCTCGGCAACCCTGGCCAGCGTCACCGGCGTGTCGATGTCGTAGAAGCAGAATAGCCCGGTGCACAGCGACGCGAGGTCGTCGATGACCGCCCTGCCTTCAGGCACGAACGAGCCGATGACCACAACATCGGCTTGCTGAAGGTCTCGTTCATGGCTGCGACGAAGCTCCTGGACGGTGTCGTAATAGCGCAAGTCGCAATAATCGGGGTCGCGCAGGTCGCGGTGGTGCGCGTACCAGGGCACGTCGCGTTCGAAGAAGGTGACGCGATGGCCGAGCTCGTCGAGGCCCCGCAGCAGCCCCCGAAACGTCGTGGCATGGCCATTGCCCCAGGAGGAGGACAGAGAAAGACCCAGGAACACGATGTCGAGTGCCTTCGTCATTCTGCGGCCTCCACGGTCTCGCGCTCGAAATGCGCCTTGAAGATTGCGTCAACCCGTTCAGCCCTCAGTGTGTAGGTGTGCTCGGCCAGAACACGCCGAAGCGCTGCCGCCCCGATCGCCTTTGCGCGCCCTGGTGTGAGCGTGCACATGATCTCGACAACATCGGCGCCGTCCCGCGCCACCAGGATTTCCTCGCCAGGCGTAAGGAACAGCTCGATACCGGCCCAGGCGTCCGTGATGAGGCATGCACCGGCGCCGGCCGCCTCGAACACCCGCGTTGCCGGCGAAAAGCCGTTGCTGGCCATGCTGTCGCGGCTGATGTTCAGCACCGCCTTCGGCGTGACATTGAAGGCGTTGTGGTCTCGAGTGCCGACATGGCCGAGCCAGGAGACATTCTCCGGCATCGCCTTGTCGCCCCAGCCTGATCCGCCGAGCAGGAACTTCTGGTCCTCCAGCGCACCGGCCGGCTCGAGAAAGAAGCCTTCCACGCGCGCCTCGCGATCCGGCAGGCGATTGCCGAGAAAGGCGAGATCGCAGGCGAAGCGGGGATCTCGGGCGACGGGGAAATGCGTCTCAGGATCGAGCGCGTTGTAGATCGGCACACATTCGGCGGCGCCAAGCGCCCTATAGTCCCACACGACGGGATCTCCGCCGCCATAGGTCAGCACGAGGGAGATCCTTTTGAGCTCCTCGTGGAGAGGATGGGCGGCATCGTTCCGCAACTCGCTGAGCGTCGCCGGGGCGTCGACGTCCCAGAACACCGCCAGCGCGTCATTGCGGGCGTGGTCGAGCACGGCGCGCAACAGCGCTTCATCTTCGAAGCCCACACCGCTTGCCTTGACGACGATGTCGGCCTGCGCGGCGCAGCAAGCGACCTGCATCAGCGCATCCGGCGTCGCCTCGTAGACGACGACGTCGCACCAGTCGGGAACCTCGATGTCGCGGTACTTCTGCCGGTCAAAGGCGTCCGGCTCGTAGAAGACGATGTCGTAACCGCGCCGGGAAAGTGCCTTCAGCAGGCCGCGATAATAGGTGGCGGCGCCGTTCCAATAGGACGACAGCAGGCTGGATCCGTAAAAGGCGATCTTCATGCGGCGGCCTCCCTTGTTGGCACCCCGTCAACCGCATGGCGATTGCCGCATGCGGCGAGTATGTCGAACAATTCGTCGGCGCGGCGCCGGCATGTGTGCCGTGCCAGGATGGTTTCCAGCCCGGCTGCCGCCAGAGCCTTCGCAAGCCCGGTGTCGTGCAGCACGTCGCGCAGGTGCTGGCGCATCTCGGAGCCGTCGCGGGCAAACAGAAAGTCCTTGCCGGGACGGAACAGCTCTTCCACGTCCGACCATGGCGCAGAGACGAGGGGAATGCCGCAGGCCAATGCCTCGAACATGCGGATCGTGGGAATGCCCGGCAGATGGTCCCGATAGGGTCGGCGCGGGATGTGCACCGTCACTCGATGCCGCGCGAACGCTTTCGGGACGTCGGCATTTGCGATCCAGCCCTCGTGGCGCAAGCCGGCGTCGGCGAGCGCGGCCCGCGCCTGCGCTGGGTAGCGCACCCCGTGAACGGTTCCCGACAGGCCAAGCTCGCGTGCCGGCGCGACGAGGAACTCGTGGATTTCGGCGCTGCGTTCGTCGTCGCCCCAGTTGCCGACCCAGACCAGATCCGATACGGCGTCGACTTCGGGAGAGGGTTTGAACAATCGTTCGTCCGCTGCTTCATGCCAGGTGAAAGCCCGTCGGCCCCAGCCGGCGCGAAGGTAGCTCTCCCGCAACGCCTCGCCGAAGACCAAGACGCCGTCATAGTGCTCCAGGTTCAGTGCCGAGATCGACTGCGTCGCCGACACGGCGCGGTGATGCGTGTCGTGAAACAGCAGCGTGAACTTGCCGCCGTTGAGCTTGGCCCGCCCGATCCGCGCCACAAGATCTGGATCGGTCCACTCATGGACGATCACCACATCCGCCTTCGCAATCCAGGCCTCGTGATCGAAGGACGCATCGTAGGTCACCGGCATGAGCTCGGGAAAATCCTTCCGGAAGCGCTCGACGGCAAAGGGGCCTTGCTCGGCCAGAAGGTTCGAACGACTCCAACCGTCCGCGGGTTCGAGCGCGAGGGCGTGGTGTCCGTTCGCAACAAGCTCGCGCATGATGCCGCGCTGGAAATGCGCATTGCCATGGTTCCAATCGGAAACGACGGAATGGGTGTAGAATACAAAATGCATGCTCAGCGCCCTGCGACGGCCATCGCCGCGCGATCGTAGATTTCACTCATCGCGACCGCCTGCGCCTGCGGCGAAAATTTGCGCGCGCGACGGACGGCGCGCCGGCCGAGCCGGCGTCGCAAATTTTCGTCGCGGGAGAGGTGAGCTATGCATCCGGCAAGCGCATGCGGATCGCGCGTGTCGAAGAACATAGCCGCGTCGTCCCAGAGCTCGCGATAGGTCGCAATGTCGGCGAGGACCAGCGGCGCGCCCGAGAGCGCGGCTTCCAGAGCGGCAAGCCCGAAGGGCTCGTAGATCGATGGCGAAACGAAAATGCCGGCACGCGCCATCCGCTGACGCACTTCGGCATGGCCGATCGAGCCGAGCGCGACGCAATGATCGAGCCGCGCTATCTGCCCGTCCGGCCCGCCGAGGGGGCCGGCGGCTTGGACCGGCCATTCCGTCATGGCAGCCGCGGCATCCAGCACAGCCGCGTTCTTTCCTTCATCCCACCAGCGGGCGGCGGCCAGGACGAAAGGCTCGCGGCGCGAGGCGACCGGGCCGGGAAGAGCACTGTTGTGGACGACACTTAGCCGCGCGACCGGCCCGTAGCAGGCCTCAAGCATGTCGGCGTGGCTTCGGCTGGGTGCCACCACAATATCGGCGCGATTGAAACCGGCCCAGTTGCGGTCCTTCTGCCAGGCCCAGCCGTCGGTCGGCACCTGACCGCGCACGGCATGCAGCCACGTCACGACGCAGGAGTGCGAGACCGTGAGAATGGGGCAGGGCAGATCGACCTCGGCCGCCTGGGCCGGAGCGTTAAGATGAACGAGGTCCGCGGCACAGGTCGTTGCAAGCTCGCGAAGCTCGCCGGGCAGGCCGTCGAGATCGCTCTCGTTGCGCGTCATCCAGTCCGGAGGGGTCTCGAGCCAGGCGAGCGTCGCGAAGGACTGCGCTTCTTGTGCCTGCTCCCGAGAAGGCCGAGGCCCTAGCCCGGCCAGCACGACGCTGTCCCCTCGGGCGGTGAGCTCGCGCGCCAGGTCGAGCGAATATCGCCAGACGCCACCGACGGAGTCGGTGGTCATCAGGATGCGCCGCGGGCGATGGATCAATGATTGCAGCATGAGGACTCCAATTCGGCCAGCGCGCGCGGGCGCTGGTCCTGGATGTCGCTGAACGTCCGGAACGAAGCCAGATAGTGCTCATGCGCGCGCTCCCAGGCGAAATCGTCGGGCTCGCCCCACAGCTCGCGGTAGCTTGGCGAGCTCGGATAGGGATAGAGCGGCACCGGCTCGTTGGCCCAGACACCGTTGTCGATGAGGTGCTTGCGCCAATACTCCACCAGGGCCGGATCGTCCTCGACCACGCCGATCAGATTGGCCTGGACGAAAGGAACATGGCGGCGGGCATCGACCAGCAGCGCGGCCAGTTCCTCGGTGCCCAGCCGACAGCGCTTGGCCAGCATTTCGCGGCCTTCGACGGTCAGGCTTTCCAGGCCAGCTTCGATCGAGACGCAGCCGGCCCCGCCCAACAATTCCAGCAACTCCGGTTTCCAGAGGTCGATGCGCGTCTGAACGCCAAATTGGATATCGCGGTCGACAAGGGCCTCGAGCAGCGCCTTCTGGGGCAGGAAAATCTCGTCGATGAAGTAGATGTAGCCGACGCCCTGGGCGATCAGACCGTCGATCTCGGCGACGACCGCGTCGTGGTTCCTGCGGCGGTAGGCGTCGCGAAAATCGATCTTGGCGCAGAAGCTGCAATTATAGGGGCAACCCCGCGAAGCTTCCACCTCGGCACCGGCGCCCTTCTGGTCCGCGTCGAACCGATGATGGTGGTGCGAATGGGCCGCAATCCAATCGGACGGCCAATGAAGTGCCGGGTGGTCGACGAAGCGGCTGACGCTCACGCCACCGTTGCAGGCCAGCACGCCGCTCTCGAGCCGCGCCGTGTGAGGGACGGCGCTCCATTCGCCGCGCCCGGCAAGCTCCGCCACCACCTCCTCGCATTCGCCGCGCACGACGACATCGACGCCAAGCTTGCGCAGGGTAGGGGCCGGCGTCGCCGAGCCATGCGGCCCGACGGCGGCGGTGCGCCCGCCGCGCCCGGCGAGATGCTTCAGGAATTCTGCCGGCACCCGCAGCTCCGGCGGCGCGCAGCGCCAGAACAGATAGGTCGGCGCGGTGGTCACGACGGTCATTTCCGGCCCGTACGCCGCCACGCGCTCGGCAAGTTCCGCGTTGTCGAGATTCTGCAACTGTCCGTCCAGCATCAGCACGCTGTGGCCGTCGGTCTCCAGCAGGGCTTTGCAGTAGCCAAGCTCCAGGGGCAGATGCGGCTGGCGGCAGCCGAAATAGATGCTGTGTTCATATGTCCAACGCGGGTTGACCAGTGCAACTTTCATGCGACGTACCTCGCCACTTCAGCGTGCGGCTGGAGACGGTGCCGCAACAGCCAGCCGGCAAGGTCGCTGATGCCTTCGCGCCACGGGACATGCGCGCGCCAGCCAAGCGCGGCCTCTATCTTGCGGGTATCGGCGATGAAGAAGGGCTGGTCGCCGGTGCGTTCGAGATCCTGCCGGAGCACGATGTCGCGGCCGGTCATGATGGCGATCTCCGACAGGAGCGAGCGCAGGCTGACGGCATTCCGCGGTCCGCCGCCAAGATTGAACGCCTGTCCCTTGAGGTTTTCGATCCTGGCCAGCACTCCGCGATAGGCGGCAACCGCGTCGGACACATGCAGGATGTCGCGCACCTGCTTGCCGTCGCCATAGATGGTGATGGGCCGGCCGCTGAGCGCGCTGAGGAGGAAATGCGCGACCCAGCCCTGGTCCTCGGTGCCGAACTGGCGCGGTCCATAGATGCAGCTCATGCGCAGCACCGCCGTCGGCAGACCATAGGACTTAGCATAATCAAGGACATACTGGTCCGCAGCGCCCTTGGAACAGCCATAGGGCGTGCAGAAACGGAGGCCGATCGTCTCGTCCACGCCATTGGCGCGGATGGCTTCGTCGCAAGGCTCGTAACGATCGTCCGTTTCCCGCACCGCGAGCTGGGGCAAGCTGCCGTAGACCTTGTTAGTGCTGGCGAAGATTACCGGGGCGCTCACCTGGCGCGCCGCCTCAAGCACGTTGAAGGTGCCTTTGAGATTGATGTCGAGGTCCTCCGCGGGATCGATCAGGCTCGTGGTCACAGCGGTCTGGGCGGCCAGATGGAAGATCGCTCTTGCTGGCGTCAGCACGGAGGCCAGTTTGGCTTGGTCGCGCACGTCCACGGTTTCAACCCTGAGATGGCTGCCGTGCTTTTGCGCCAGCCATTCGAGGTTCTGCTCGACGCCGGCTCGGCTGAGATTGTCGATGACCAGAACTGGCTCGCCATCCGACAACAGGCTGTCGGCGAGGTTTGAGCCTATGAAGCCGCTGCCGCCGATGACGGCCACCGGCGCTTTGCCGAGGCCGCGATGCCGCTCGCTCATGACACCAGCCCCCGCTCTTCAAGCTCGCGCTTCATGTCGGCGCCTCGGTCGATGACGACGGTGTTGCGAACCCAGGCCGCGAATTCACCGAGGGAGTTCTCAAGCCGATGGCTCGGCTCGAAGCCAAGCAGCTCGCGCGCCTTGGCAATGTCGGCAAAGCAGTTGCGGATGTCGCCGGAGCGCGCCTTGCCGAGGATTTCGGGCGGCCGCTTCGGAACGCCCATCGCTTCTGCAAGCAATCGAGCGACCTCGCTGATGGTGTAGGACCGTCCGCTGCCGATATTGATCGCGTGGCCGGCTGCCTGGCGTTGCTCCAGCGCCAGGCGGAAAGCGCGGGCGACATCGCGCACATGGACGAAGTCGCGCTTTTGCTCGCCGTCCTCGAAGATCATCGGCCGCTTGCCGTTGGCGAGCCGCGAAGCGAAGTTGGCAAGCACGCCGGTGTAGGGATTTGCGAGCGCTTGACCGGCGCCGAAGACGTTGAACAGGCGCAATGCCACCGCATCCACGTCATAAGCCTGACCGAAGATCAGCACCGCGCGTTCCTGCGCATATTTGGTCAACGCGTAGATCGAAGCGAGGTCAGGACGTTTCTCCTCGTCGGTCGGAATCGGCGACAGCGCTTCGCCGGCAGCCGACAGCGGGTCCCATTGGCCGATCCTGATGTCGCTTGGCTTGCGATGGGCAGCGTCGATACGCCGTCCGTCTGGTGTCTTGTAGAGGCCTTCGCCGTAGATGCTCATCGACGATGCGACGACAATGCGTTCGACTGGTTTCTTGGTCAACGCCTCGAGCAGGGTCGCGGTGCCGAGATCGTTGGTGCCGACATATCGGGCGATCTCGTACATGGATTGGCCGACGCCGACCTCGGCAGCGAGGTGGATGACGGTGTCGACATCCGCTACCGCGTCGGCGACCGCGTCTCGATCACGTACATCTCCCCGTATCAGCTCGGCGCCAGCTGGAATGCTGACGGCTTCATTGCCGTGCACTTGGTCCAGGAGTGCATCCAGGACACGGACCTCGTAGCCATGCTCGATGAGTTCCTGGGCGACATGCCGGCCAATGAAACCGCAGCCTCCCGTAACCAGGACACGTTTCACGAGAACTCCTTGCCGAGTTAGCGTTGGGGCCGATTTGGCGTTGGGGCCGATTTAGCGTTGGGCTCCCGAACTGCGGGACAAAAGGTTTGTTCCCTGCTTCATCAAAGTTCCCTCCGTGGCGAAGCTGTCGGCGGGTCGCCCGCATGCCTGGGAACATTGCCCTTTGCGCGCTGTTAGGGCCGCTCACCGACGTGCGGCGAGAAAGGGAATGCCATGTCTGAAGCGAAGACGACCACCAATCACGACGAAATTCGCAAATGGGTTGAGGAGAGGGACGGCCATCCCGCCGTGGTTCGCACCAAGGGCGAGGGCGGCATCCTGCGCATCGACTTCGGCGAGCCGGAGGAAGCGCTCGAACCGATCGAGTGGGATGAGTTCTTCCGGATCTTCGACGAGAACGACCTTGCCTTCCTCCATCAGGACAAGGCCGGGACCGGAGGAAAGAGCCGCTTCAACAAATTTGTCGAGCGGAGCGGGAATGGTTGACGCAGGCGGCGGCAGGTAACCAGCAGCGAACGCACGCAAGCGGCCCGACGGGGCGCAGGCTGCCGCGCCGCCCCCGGTTCCCTCAATCCAATGGCTTGTCGGTTGGGCGCGGGGTAGTACCGGCCTCGCGCTTGCGACCGGCATTGCGATTGGCAACCTTGCTGTCGAGCGGTGATGTCGACTGTTCCTCGGCGGCGCCGGCTGTTTTGGGAACTGCCGGTCTCGCGCCGGCGTCGCTATCCATGGCATCGCGGTCAGGACGCGGAAGGCCTTCGGCGTTCGGTGACCTGGTGGCCGGCCGAGATGTGTTTTTCAGTTGAGCCATTTGATACCTCCTTACCTGATCGCAACGACAGGGCGCCCGGGCGAGTTCCGGGCAAAGACGTGGTCACCCGTGTGGGCGCATCACGACCTTGATGCAGCCGTCCTGCTTGTCGCGAAACTTCCTGTAGAGGTCGGGTCCGGCCTCGAGCCCGGCGCGGTGGGTGATCACGAAGGACGGGTCGATGTCGCCGCTTTGGACCTTGTGCAGGAGAGGCTCGAGATAGCGTTGCGTGTGGGTTTGTCCCATGCGGAACGTCAGCCCCTTGTTCATCGCCGCGCCGAACGGGATGTGGTCGACAAGGCCGATATAGACGCCGGGCACCGAAATGGTGCCTCCCTTGCGACAGCAATAGATCGCCTCGCGCAGCACATGCGGCCGGTCGGTGCCAAGATAGACACTCGCCTTGACCTTATCGAGCATGGAATCCGGGGTGGCGCTGGCATCGGCTTCGGTGCCGACACAGTCGATGCAACTGTCCGGGCCGCGGCCGTTGGTCATGGCCATCAGGGCATCGTAAATATTCAAGTTGCTGAAATCGAGGGTCTCGGCCTTGCCGTGGTCGCGCGCCATAGCAAGCCGCTCCGGCACCTTGTCGATGGCGATCACGCGACCGGCGCCAAGCATCCAGGCGCTCTGGATCGCGAACTGGCCGACCGGCCCGCAGCCCCAGATGGCGACGGTGTCGCCCTCCCGGATGCCGGCGTTCTCCGCCGCCATATGGCCGGTCGGGAAGATGTCGGAGAGGAACAGGACCTGTTCGTCGTCCATGCCGTCCGGCACCTTGATCGGGCCGACATCGGCAAAAGGCACGCGCAAATACTCGGCTTGCCCGCCCCAATAGCCACCGACCAGATGCGAATAGCCGAACAGGCCCGCGGGCGACTGGCCCATGACCTTGGCGGCCTGGTCGGCGTTGGGGTTCGACCGGTCGCAGAGTGAAAACAGGCCGTTCTGGCAAAACCAGCATTCGCCGCATGAGATATTGAAGGGAACGACGACGCGATCGCCCTTCCTGAACTTGCTGTGTCCACGGCCGACCTCCACCACTTCGCCCATGGTCTCATGGCCCAGCACGTCGCCCGATTTCATCGTCGGCATATAGCCGTCCATCAGATGCAGGTCCGAACCGCAAATGGCGCAGCAGGTAACCCTGATGATGATGTCGCGGTCGTCCTCGATCGCGGGATCAGCGACCGCGTCGCACCGGATATCGCCCTTGCCGTGCCATGTCAGCGCTTTCATCGTGCCGTTCCTGTCGATTGGAGGATTGAGTGCATCGAACTTGCGCCCGGCTGGAATGTTCCCCGGGCGGCGCCTCGCATTCATCCGTTGTTCGCGGAGCCCGGTTCGGCGGCCTTGCGATGCTGCTCGGCCAGCGTGCCGGCCGGCGTGACGTGGGCCGCGGCAGCCTGCATCTTGTTCTTCAAACCGCTAACGACCTGCTCTTTTCCGGCCATCATGGCGTCATAGCCGTCCTTGGCCACATCGGCCGGATTGTCTTTCTCCTGAGTCCCGATTTCGGTGTCCATCATGTCGGCCCGCTCGAAGAAGCGGGTCTGCGTCGCGCCGGGCATCAGCACTGTCACGGTCACACCGCTGTCCTTCAACTCATGGCGCAGCGCGATGGCGAAAGAATCGATGAAGGCCTTGGTGCCGTTGTAGACCGCTTGGAAGGTGCCGGGCATGAAGCCGGCGATGGAGCCCGTGAACAGGATCCGGCCGCGGCCACGCCGGACCATCTGCCGGCCGAGCCGATGTGCCAGATAGACCGTGCCGGTGATGTTCGTGTCGATGATGCGGCGCGCCTTGGGCCAGTCCTGATCGATGAAGCCCCGGCCCAGGCCTCGTCCCGCGTTGAGGAACAGAAGGTCAATAGCGCGGTCACCAATCCTCGCGATCAGTTGATTGGCCCCTTCCTCGGTCGCGAGGTCGGCTTCTACCGCCTCGACTGCAACGTGGTGAGATTGCAGCGCCTCGGCAGCCTGCTCTATCGCCGGCTCGTCGGCCACGATCACCAGTTCGTAGCCATCTCTCGCACATAATTTCGCCAGTTCCTTGCCGATGCCGCTGGAAGCGCCGGTCACCACGGCGAGCTTTCCGTTTTCCATTTCGTTCTCCGACCGTTCGAGTGTGGTCCGGCCGAACATGCGCAGAGTGCGATTGTTCCGTTCGAATTCTTGGGATTCGGCAACGCGCGGCAAACGAGGCTCGGCGAGACGGAACCAATTCGGGGCACGCCTGTTCCGCCGTCAATGTGGAGCGACAGCCATGGGCATCTTTTCCGATCTGGATAAGAAACTTACCGACAACCTCTATGAGCATGGCAGCCAGCTGACCGATCCCAGCGCTGATCTGCCCCGGCGGGTCAAGGAGAGGGTCGATCTCCTCATGCCGTTCATCCAGCCGGAGGCGCGTGAGGCGGTGAGGCTGCAAATCCTCGGCATCATTCACGAGCACATATTAGATGAGACCGAGATTGGGCCTGGAGAGCCAGCGGCCAAGGAATGAGAGAAGCTGGCTGGACGCGTCATCGATTTCCGGCCGCCCTAAAGCGGCAGCGCCGAACGGAGCCAGGCGCTAGCTGATATCTATGATTTTTCGCTTCTTGGGCGTCCGGCCCGGCCTGGCCGCGGGAGGAGGCGACTTTGCCGCCGGTGCCGCGGCCAAACGCTGCTCGCGTAGTCGCGCCGTCTTTGCCTGGCGCGCCAGTCGTTCCGTCTCAAGCAGTTCGCGCGCCGCATTCGAGGTGCGCTCACGCCTGTCCTTGTCGATCTTCCGCGTCGCCACGGTCGTTCCAGATCAATTCGCCGTTGGAGCCGTATCCAACTTGCCCGAAGGCCCATTGTTCCGAATGATCCCGCGACGGACGGACGTTTCGAACGAAATGTCTGGAACTCGAATATGTCGGGCCAAGCCCTTGTCGGAAGCTCCCGTTGCTTCTCCCGCCGGGAAGTTCAGCGCTGCTTCCCGGTTCAGCCGGCTGAAGCCGACGCGATGCGCCGGCCTGCGACGTCGGAACCGAAGCGGTGCGTTCGCCGTTCCGGCTGCATTCCTGTCGCCAAGGAGATCGCCATGGCGCCGCGTCCCGCCTGGAGCGGTTATCTCAAACTGTCGCTGGTCACCTGCGCCGTCGAATTGACGAACGTCGTGACCCATGCCGAGAAGGTTTCCTTCCACGTGCTCAATCGCAAGACCCGCAACAGGGTCCGGCGCGTCTATGTCGATGCCGAGAGCGGCAAACCGCTGGATAAAGACGACGAGGTCAGGGGCTACGAAGTCGGCAAGGACGAATTCATCTTCATCGAAGAGGAAGACATCGAGGCGGTGCAGATCGAGTCTTCGCACACGCTCAATCTCGACGGCTTCGTCGACAAATCGTCGATCGAGCAGATCTATCTCGACGCGCCCTACTACGTCACGCCCGCCGACAAGGTCTCGGAAGAGGCCTTTGCGGTGATCCGCGACGCGCTGGCAGAAAAGAAGATGGCCGGGCTCGCTCGCATCGTGCTCTATCAGAGGGAACGCCCGGTGGTGGTCGAATCACGCGGCAAGGGCATGATGCTGACCACCCTGCGTTATGGCGACACCGTGCGCGAGCCCGCCGGCGTCTTCGCCGAGATCAAGTCGGGAAAGCCCGACAGCGAGATGATCGGGTTGGCAGAGCACATCATCGATAAGCAGAAGGGCAAGTTCGATCCCACCGAGTTCCGGGACCGATATCAGGAGGCACTGCTGGAACTGGTTCGCGCCAGAAAGGCCGGCAGGAAGGCGCCGAAAGCCAAGGCGGAACCCAAGCCATCCAATGTGGTCAATTTGTTCGATGCGCTGAAAAAGAGCCTCGGCGCGGAGGCCGGGGCAAAGTCCAAATCCCCGAAGTCCAGGGGAGCGCCGAAGCGAAAAAAGACGAAGAATTCTGCACGGGGGCGCAAGTCGGCATAGCAGTTGTCTGTGCGGTGAGCGACATCAAGCTGGCTTGCAGGCCGAGGCAAACAAAGCTGGAGGCTTGGCGCCTTCGCCGAGGAGGAATTCGGGTAACGCTCAGCGCGGGCTAAAACACCGTCCGTGGCAGAAGAGCACGAGCTCGAGGATTTCGCGCGCCGGCGGCACCGAGCACGATCCAAAAATCTATCCGTTGCGTTCCTCGCTTTCACGCAACAGCCGCACGATCGCATCGACTGGGGACGGATCGGCCGCCGGCTGGATTTTCCGTCGCCAAAGATGGCGAAGAAGCTTTTTCAACATGGGCATGCACATACTCCCTAGCTACCAGACCTTGCATCGGGCGTTCCGGGTTGGAGCGCCTCGGCGAGCCGGCATCGGCATCAACCCAGGCGAGCGGCAAGCAGGAAAGCGGCGCCCGCCAGAACCACGAGCGCTGCAATCACCAGCACCGGCCCGTTTCTGCTCGGCTGAAGGCCGGGCGCGTTCTGGGGGCGCTGCATGGCGTCGGCGAAGCTCGCCTGATTGGTGAATTTCGGTTCATCTGATGCGACGCGATGGGCGGAACTCGTCGACCCTCCCGCCTCTGCATCCGTTTCCTGCGGGGCGGCAGAAGGGTCGAATCCGGGCGTCTTGTCCAGGGTAAAGCCCATCTGCATTTCGCCTCGACCCTCGGCGGGTCTTCGCTTGCTCGGTGAGGTCATCGGACAGCTCCTTCGCTACCAAACATCTGTCCGGCGTCGGTGTTCCCACGGGATCTTGAACGCGAAGTAGAAACGCTGCTGTGGGGGAACTCGTTTCCGGGAAGGGGGAACTATCGCTGCCGCCAATCGCCGAGCGCGGCCGGAACATTTCCTGTTGGGCAGCTTTTACCTTCGTTATTTAAGATGACGAGGCACCGATGCAGGTTCTCGATACCCAAATAGTTTCCAACTCGGAAGGCGTGGTGACAGTCGAATTTCTCGGTGAGGGCGGCGAAAAGATTGCCGTCACAATGGCTGGATCCGATCCACGGCCGACGTACGGCGACACCGCTCTTATCGATCGCGCCAAAGAGATGATGGTGCAGTGCGCGGTTTTCGAGACCGTGGAACACCGGTCCGCGCAGGAGAGCAACCGCGACTTCAGCGAGCCCGCCAAGCCGGACAGCCCCTTCACATTCGAATATCGCGACCATGATGGCATGCGGCAGCTGAAGGGCGTGGAATTCCCGAATCTGGATGCCGTGCATGACGAGGCGCTGCGTTCGGCGATTGATTTGCTTGACGACACGGCCGCCGAAGGTGGGCAGCAGGGCTGGGCCGTCCGGGTTCGCGACGCCAACGGAAAGATCGTGCTGGCGATCGACTTCGACGAGGCGAAACGGAAAAAGGCGGCAGCGGAATGAGGACCGCGGGCTGCGTGGCCTGAGAAAGAACCATGCTCCCGTTCCTATCACTGGATATGATATATTCGACAAGCGCCTGCATCTTAGTCCAGCCTGGGCTCGCAACTGAAACGCCGTGCAGTCCTGCACTTGCGGAACCTGTCGATTGTCTGCATTCCAAATGAATTCCGTGTTCATCCGGAACTTTGGGGACGACTGTCAGTTCGATGATTTGCAGGCGCCGCTTTTTGGCGCCTGCCGGAGATCGGTGGGAAACACTGATCGGCCCGCACCTCAGACGCGGGCCTGCCGACCCCGCCAGGACAAGCCGGTCAGCCAAGTATCGACGGGAGCCTATCATGAAACACCAAACGCTCGACCAACTGCACGCAGTCGCTGATATCAATCCGCTGGTGCCGCTCACGACAAGGACTGAAAAGATAGAGAGGTGGGCAGAACTGCTCGAGCGGAATCCGTTGCGCTGTCTCGCCGCGCTCACCGGCACCGAGTATCTCTATCCAGGCATGCGGGAAGAGGCGCGCGCGGCTGGATCCCCGCTGACGGTTGCGTTCGAAGACCCCTTGCTCAGGGCCTCGGGCCTGCAGTCCGATACCTACGGGGAAGCCAAACGCTTCTTTGAACTCTCCGATTGGCAGTTGCATGAAGTCGTCTGCAGCTGCCATGCCGGCGCAACCATGCAGGCCAGTTGGGCTGCTGGACGCGTCCGGAGAATTGTCACAGGCAATCGCATTTTTGCCTGGCTGAGAAGCCGCTTCATACACTGACTGCGTCTCAACCTGCTCGCTATCGCGGCTGTTGCGACAGCCGCCGGCGGCGCTCGGACGGCTCGCCGAAACAAGGCTGGCGAGACCGCAATGCAAAGAGGGCGATGCGGTGGGTAGGGCAGGTGCCCGATCGACAGGCCCTGCCTCAGCCGTTCTGGTCGATCGCGTGGGGCGCTGGCTGCTGGCTCCCGCCGCTCGGGCGCTCGGGCTCTCGGCCGATCCAGGCCCACACGGTTATTAATAAAATCACCACGATCGCGATCACTGCAACGATCCGGGGCATCAGAAGTCCTTCCTCGGCGCCTCTGCTAGCCGCCCGGCTTGTTCCTGATCCCAATGTTCCTGTTGCCGACCTTGCGGCCGACCGGCCTGCTCCCAGATTTCGTGGGCGCGGCGTCTGATGCGTTCTTCCCTGTCCATGACTGCTGCCTCCTCGTGCCGGACCGCCGTCTGTTCGCCTAATTGGGCGATGGCGTGTTTGTTCCATCGGACTGCTGGGAGCCGATTGCCCGCGTCCCTCATCGGCCAGGTCGGGGAACGCTCTTCTGACGATCTTGTTATCCTCCAGATCAACCCGGAGAGAGTCATGGGCAAGGAAGAGAACCGCCGCGAGACCGGCGCCAGGAAGTACCCGGCCAACACCGATCCGGATCCCTCAGACCGGTTTTCGCAGGCTGCGGCCAGCAACGAAAAGCCTCACGATCGCTTTGGGCTCACCCGCAGACAGGGCGAGGTGGAAGACAAGACGCATCAGTCGGAAGGGCAAAACCCTTCGGGACGGGCGACGCCTGGTCCTGCGACGAAAAAGGCTTCCGGAGCGGGCCCATCGGTCCCCGAGCAATCCAAGGATGCAAGAGCGCCCAAAGGCGGCCGCCGGCCAGGTGCCTACGTGAAAGAACAGTAGCGTTCGCTCGCCGCATCACCTCTGCGCCGAAGTTCCCGCTTCAGCGCGATGTCGAATGCATCCGTCCATCGCCTACACCCCGAAGGGGTAGGTGTCCGGGACACCGCTCGTCGCATGCTCCGGCCCGAAGGGCGTCACGGCGGTGGTTTCATCGAACCAGACGAAGGCGTCGAATTGCCGCGCAAGCGAGGCGTCGGCATAGTGGCTGTGCAGTTCCGTTTCCGGCCGATAGATCACGCCGATGAACCGTTCGAGCCGACGTTCGGTCAGCCGATCATGAAGGGCTGGATCAGCTCCAAGGTCGAGCAGGAAACGAGCGGTGCCGGCGTCGTGGCAAAGCCGCTCATAGCTGTCCTCGCGCGAAGGCCGCACGGACATGATTTCCATTTCGCCGTCCCAATGCTTGGCGGCAGCGACCGTGCCGGCATGCGTGCCGAAGCCGATGAGGGCTACGTCGTCGCCGAACCGCTGGCGACAGAGCTGACCGATGTTCACTTCGTCTCTGACGATTCCCATCTCCGTGAAGCGGGCGTCGCCGATATGGGAGTTGTGCGCCCAGACCACGGCCTTGGCATCGGGGGAACGCGCTTCGATAACATGTTGCAGCGTCTCGAACATGTGCGTGTCGCGCAGGTTCCAGGATTGCGCGCCGCCATAGTACATCACGCGATAGTAGTGCTCGGCGGAGGCGATGAGCCGGGCGTTCTGCGCGGCATCGAACAATTCGTCGCCGTCCTGGCCGGCGTGATCGAGCTGACGCGACAGCATGTCCCGGCACTGCCGCAGCACCGCCTCCTCGCATTCCCGGTAGCCTCGGGTTAGCGCCGCCCGGCCATAGGTGGCGGGTTCGTGCTGCCACGGCGTCAGGCAGCCGTAGCGTTCGCGGGCAATGCTTGCCGCCTCCGGATCGATGCGGTCGAGATATTCCAAAACCGCCGCGATCGAGGCTCTCATATTGTAGATATCAAGGCCGTAGAACCCTGCCTGGCTTGCCGGTGTTTCGATCTGCTCGTTGTGCGCACGCAGCCACTCCACGAATGCCGCGAATTCAGCGTTGCGCCACATCCAGGTGGGAAACCGCTGGAAAGGCATGTCGGCGCGCGGCGAAGGTGGGCGGTGACGCACATAGCGGTCGATCGCCGCGGCGTCGGGCCAGTCGGCTTCAGCGGCGACGATCGTGAAGCCATGTTTCTCGATCAGTCTTCTGGTGATCCAAGCCCGCGCCCGATAGAACTCGGATGTGCCGTGGCTCGCTTCGCCGAGCAGCACGATCCGCCGGTCGGCAAAGCGATCGAAGGCCTCCACAAAGGCGGGATCATCGAACTCCGGAAGCGGTTCGGCCGCTGCGGCAATCATCTGCGGAAGACTGCGCGCTGGCAAGAGCGGGGAGACACGGCTGGTTCGGATGCGGTTGTCCTCCTGCCAGCCTTCTTCGCCGATCAAAGGGACAAAGCGCACCGCACCGAAATCTTCCTCGCTGTAGGTGGAAGCGCCAGTGCGGGTGACTTTGAGGAGACGCTGCTCGTCAGGGTCATCTCCGACCGGAATGACCAACTTGCCGCCGACATCCAACTGCTGCTGCAGCGCGAGCGGCGCGCCGGGCCCGCTCGCCGCGACGACGATGGCATCGAACGGTGCCGCTTCGGGCCAGCCCTTGGTGCCGTCGCCGGTGCGCACCTCGATGTTGCGATAGCCAAGCGTCTCGAAGCGCCGTCTCGCGGTTTCCGCCAGGCCGGCGTGCC
The DNA here is from genome assembly GCF_002294985.1 of Mesorhizobium sp. WSM3862. GTDB lineage: Bacteria > Pseudomonadota > Alphaproteobacteria > Rhizobiales > Rhizobiaceae > Mesorhizobium. The sequence goes on from NZ_NSGE01000012.1 coordinate 127,490, forward strand.
GTTCCATCGTGTAGACATGATCGACGATGCGGCTCATCACGGCGGCGGCGTAGCCAGATCCCGTGCCGACCTCGAGGACGTGATCGCCGGGCCCGATCTCAGCCATTTCCAGCATGAACGCGACGATATAGGGCTGCGATATCGTTTGGCCCTCGGCAATCGGCAGCGGTCCATCCTCATAGGCAAATTCTTCGAAGCCAGGGTCCACGAAAGTCTCGCGTGGGACCTCGCGCATCGCTGCCAGGATCTCACGATCATGAATGCCGCGGCGGCGGAGATGAACATCGACCATTCGGCGACGTTCGCGGGACAGGTCGAGCATGTGCATCCTCAACAGGAAGTTGGAATCGCAAGCGGCTGCGGCAACGTCATCCCTCGGCCTCCATCATCGTCCTGGCCGGCTCTCGCGCGACGTTCTCCTCGATCCGCTCGCGCCCCGGAGTCTCCGGCAGCGCCTTGCGGAATTCTTGGCATAGTCGGGTGGCATCTTCGGCGGTTTTTCCGCAAAGCCTCCATGACGCCGTTGATGCCATCGCCGGGCAGGCCGAACATGACCTCGACATCCCAAGCAACTCGAGTGTCGACGAAGATTTCGGCTGCATTTGGCATGGCAAGGTTCCAATGATTGCCTTCCGAACCAGTAGGGCGGCAGTTGGTTCCCTTGCCCACGCCATCAGGCCACCGCCTCGCAAGGAGCGAATTCGCGGGAACGAGCGAGCCGGACGCGGATTGAATCCCCAGTCGCTGACGAGCAAAGCGCCAGGATTGGCGATTAGCCGGAAGGGTTGATCATGAGCGAGCCACTGAAAACCACAAATCACGAGGTGATCCGGGCTTGGATTGAAGCCCGCGAAGGCAGACCTGCAGTCGTGCGGACTGCAGGCAAGGGAGCGGTGCTGCGCGTCGACTTCGGCGAGCACGAAGAGGATCTGCAGCCCGTCGAATGGGAAGAGTTCTTCGCCATATTGGATGAGAACGAACTTGCCTTCGTGCACCAAGACCTAACGGCGGAAGGTTTGCCCAGCCGTTTCAACAAATTCGTCGAGCGCGGATGAGAGAAGCGCCAGGCGATCAGGCGGAAAGCAACTCGCTCGCCTGATGCTCGCTGCTTACGCCTGCCGCTATTGATTGCCCGGCATTTTGTTGCTGCCTTGCGGATCCTTTTCTATGCCGGCGGCGGGAGACGTGTCCTGGGGTGCGTTTCCGCCCTGGTTCTGCTCGGGTGCCCGCTTCAACGGTGCCGTCGGCCAGCTACTCTGGACATAGGCGAAGGCCCAGTAACATGCCAACAGCACAACCACTGTCAGGATCAGCGGCAACAGCACTCGTCTCACGCTGACTCCTATTTGCTCTGCTGACGGTAATCGCCGGCCCGCGGATCGAATCCGGTCCAACCGCCAGCTTCGTAGTCGTTCCGCCGTTCGCCGATGTCCACCGACCTGGAATCGTGGAGGATCGCTTGTGCTTGCGGAGCGAGGTCATCTTCGACGCGAGCGGTAAGCAGAGTGCCGCCCCGGCGAATGCCTTCGGCATAGACATGGGCGTCGCCCTCCGACACGCCGCCGTCGGTCAGACTGCCGATGATGCCGCCGGCCGCTCCACCGACAACTGCGCCCGCGGCCGCGCCCGCGGCTGTCGCCGCCAGCCAGCCAGCCGCCACGACCGGACCGACGCCAGGTATTGCTATGGCGCCGAGGCCCGTCGCCAAGCCGCCGGCGCCGCCCACGACCGCCCCGATCCCGGCTCCACTGGCTGCATCTTCGGCGGCCGCGGAAGAATGCCGGCCGTCGGCATTGTTGGCGATGATGCTGAGATCGCTCGGCGGTACGCCCATGGACTCCAGCTCGCCCACGGCATCGGCGGCATCGTCATAATCGTCGAACAGTGCGGTGATCGTCTGCATTTTGATGTCTCCTATCGATTACTGTCGGCCGGCAAAGGTTTGCGCGTTATCGGCTGCGACCGCCGGAAAAAACGAGGAGGTAGCAGCGACGGCTAATGGCGCGAGAAGTGTCCGCATGTTCATGGCTTCAAGCTCCTGTGGCCGATGGCCGGAGCCGAACAAGCGACTCAGGGCTTTGTTCCAGTCGGAGTCCTTTGATTTTCAGATGGCGTCTGCCGGAATCCGCAGGCTGCGTTCCACGACAAGCCGACCTCAGAGGTTCTTGCTCGCCGCAGTCGCTTGGACGGAACGGCCTTTCCTGCTGCGGTTTGGTCAAGAGGCCGCTCTCGGCAAGAGACAGCGCGCATACGGCGGGCCCAAACGAACTGGCGGCTACCGTCTGCGATTTCCTTCGGCCGTTTGGCTCAGGGTGCCGCAACGGCCGGACATGGTCGCCAAGGCGATCCCGCCGGGCGCGTAGGCGGCTGACCACGCAGGCCGCCTACTCCCTTGGACAGGAACATTTGCAGCCCTTATCGGTTAGCTCAAGACCAGCAATAGGTTGCTGGAGAAACCACCTTCGACAGGAAGGGAAACGCCATGTTCGGCTCCGAGTTATGGCTGTTCGTTGTTGCCGGCGGTCCGCTGATCCTTCTCATTGCGATCATTTACGTGCTTTTCACCCGCCGTCACAGAGGCCCAGTCGAACGGCGCGAGAGCGACCGCGCGACTGAGCGCTTGTACCACGAGCAGAAGGACTAGCGCACCAGCCAAGCTGTCGCGCCCAAGTCGTTGTTTTCACGCGATTTCGGCAATGCTCCGCGCGCGGCGCGGCTTGCCTGATGCCGGGCCATTTCGCAAACTCCGACAGCGGAACCAGCGGGGCCCGCGGCTGTTATCGAAAGGTCCGAAATCGGAGCAGCAGTTGATGACCAACGACGAGTTGCCGGTTCTGCCAGCATCGCTCCCCGTGATTGACGCGAAAGCCGAGCCAACGCTGAAAAGCGCAGCGGCGGAAGCGTTCTACACCCATGCGATCCGCGAGCTCGCCGCTACCGACATTCCTTTCCTCGTCGCCGGGACCTACGCGGTGAGCGCCTATACCGGCGTGGTTCGGCAAACCAAGGATCTGGATATCTTCTGCAAGGTCGGAGACTGCGCGCGCATACTCGAGCACTTCAAGAACATCGGCTATGCGGTCGAGATCCGGGACGACCGCTGGCTCGGGAAGGTCTTCGAGGGCAAGCATTTCTTCGATGTTATCTTCGCCTCGGCCAACGGCACGATGCAGGTCAAGGATCAGTGGCTGGAGCATGCCCGCCAAGTCGAGCTGCTGGGCAGCCGAGTTCGGATCATCGGCCCAACGGAGCTCATCTGGTCGAAATGCTTCATCCAGGACAGAGGACGCCACGACGGCGCCGACATCGCCCACACCATCCTCAAGGCGCACGATCAGATCGACTGGCAAAGGCTGCTCGCCTATCTCGATGTCCATTGGGAGGTGCTGCTGATGCAGGTCCTCAATTTCCGGTGGATCTATCCCAGCGAGCGGGACCGCATTCCAGACTGGCTGCTCGACGAACTGCTGGGCCGGCTTGCGCGGCAACGGCAGCTGCCGTCGCCCAAAATGAAGATCTGCCGCGGCCGCCTGCTGTCGCAGGTCGACTATGAGATCGACGTCAAGGAATGGGGGTTTGCCGGCGTCGGCGGCGTTGGAGAGATGCGCGATGCCTGAACCAGCCACATCAACGAAATCAAACGGCAACGGTGTCATCAAGGTCGCCGCCATGGGCGACCTGCATGTCCAGGAAGATGCCCAGACCTCGTACCGCGACCTATTCGGCGAGATATCGCGCGAGGCCGACGTCCTGGTCCTTACAGGCGATCTCACCAATCTCGGAAAACCGCGTGAGGCGGAACTTCTTGCCGAGGATCTGCGCGCATGCTCGATTCCCGTGGTCGCGGTTCTCGGCAACCACGACTACGAATCCGGTTGCGTCGAGCAGATCGCTGCAACGCTCCGCCAGGCGGGGGTTCATCTCCTCGATGGCCAGGCGGTCGAACTGAACCATGTCGGCTTCGTCGGCGTGAAGGGTTTTGTCGGCGGCTTCGGTCGAAGGATGCTGGGCTCCTTCGGCGAGCCGGCCATCAAGGCCATGGTCGCTGAGAGCGTCAATGAGGCGATGCGGCTCGAGAATGCCATGCGGCAGGTGCGCGCCAAGCGCACGCTCGTGGTGCTCCACTATGCGCCGGTTCCCGAGACCGTGGCGGGAGAGCCCCCGGAAATCTTTCCGTTCCTCGGCTCCTCGCGGCTGGCCGAAACCATCGATCGCTTCAAGGTAAGCGCCGTGGTGCATGGCCATGCCCATCGCGGCTCGTATGAAGGCCGGACCCCTGGTGGGGCCAGCGTCTACAACGTCGCCATGCATATCGCGAAGCCGACCGGCCGTCCTTACGCGCTGCTCGAAATCTGAGGCGCAGCGCTGCCTGCCTCTTCGGAACCATGCCGGCAGCGATGAGTTGTGCAGGAGACCAACGGAACCAACTTCGATGCCTGACCCCAGACAACCGGATCCCGATCGCGACACGCCGATGCCGGCGCCCAGCTGGAAACCGGAGCCGGTCAGGAAGCCGGAGCGGCACGGGCTGCCGGACGAGGCGCCGCGCCCAAATCCCGATGAAACCGACGATCCGCCGGCGCCTGCCGGGCGCATCCGGACGGAGTAAGCTCGATGGCTGCGCCTCGCGCGATCTGGAAAGGGTTCATGAAGGTCGGATCGGTTTCATGCGGCGTCAAGATCGTCGGCGCCACCAGCGAAGCGTCGAAGATCCATTTCAGGATATTGAACCGGAGGGACGGCCTGCCGGTGAAAAGCGCCTATGTGGATGAGGAGACCGGCGAACCGTTGGACGCCGAGGACCAAGTCAAGGGCTTCGAGACCGACAAGGAGGATTTCATCCAGATCGAGCCCGAGGAGATCAAGGCGCTGAAACTCACCTCCGAGCACACGCTGGAAATCGGCGAGTTCGTGCCGGTCGTAGACATCGACGCGCGCTATCTCGAAAAGCCGTATTACCTCATTCCGGCGGAGGATGCTTCCGCAGAGGCGTTCAACGTCCTTCGGGAGGCCATGAAGAACAAACGGGTGGCGGCGCGATCCTGTGTCGTCCTCTACCAGCGCGGACGCGAGGTTCTCATCCAGCCCTTCGGCAAGGGAATGCTTCTCACCGAGCTGCGGGACCGCAATGAGATGGTTTCGGAGGCGACGGTGTTCGAAGGACTGAAGAAGCAGGACTACGAGGCGGACCTGCTCGAGATCGCCGGCCTGCTGATCGACAAGAAGGCGACGAAGTTCGATCCTTCGAAATTCGAGGATACATACGAGAACGCGCTGATCGCCATGATCGAGGCCAAGCGCAAAGGCAAGAAGCTGCCCAAGGCGGCGCCGAAACCGCGTGAGAACGTCATCAATCTGGCCGACGTTCTGCGCAAGAGCCTTGCCAAGGAGGGCATCGCCGCGAAAGGCGCGAAGCAAGGCAAACGCAAGTCAGCTTGACGCCAAGAAAGGCCGCTCAGACCTCGTCGAACCGGCTTCCTTCCTTGGAGGGATCACGCGCGAGGACCCGCTCCTCCTCGTCGTCCGGGAGTGCCTCGTCACTTTCCTGATAGGGATTGTCGTCTTCTTCTTCGGGGAGCGTTCCCTCCGCTTCTTCATCGTCCTGCGGGTCGCCGTTGACGGCGACGCTGTCGGGCAGGATCCGGCCGCCCTCAAGCGCGTCCCAGTCCTGCTGCTCGACTGCCGGAGCCTCGGTTTCGTCCTGATTTGCGGTGCGTTGCTTTTTACGCGGGTCCATCTCGTTCTCCAATGCTGCAAGCCTATCCGGCTCGCGGTTCGCTCAGTTGGAAAACCGCTCAGGCGATTGGTGGTTCCGCCTGTTGCAGCAAGTGGCGGCCGTTGTGGCGTCGCCTCTCGCTGGTAGGTGTCCTACGCGATCTGTTCGAACGTGCATTGGCGCGGCGCCTTGTCGGGCCGCCAGCGCACCAGCCTTGTTCCATGCCGGAATCGGTCGCCGGTGACATGGTCGAAGCGGACCTCCACGACCAATTCGGGCCGCACCGGCTCCCATTCTCCGCTGCGCTCGGTGCTCCAGCGGCTCGGGCCGCCGGGTGCCTTGCCGGTGAAGCCGAGCCCGCCGCGCAACGCTTCAAGCCTCCTGGTCAGCGCCGCTCGCTCGTCACTGGCGATGGTCGAGGTGAAGCCGACATGGTCGAGCTGGCCACGGTCGTTGTAGAGGCCAAGCAGCAGCGAGCCGATCTGGCGCTTGCCGCTCAGGTAGCGAAAGCCACCGACCACGCAGTCTGCTGTGCGCAGCCGCTTGACCTTGATCATGGTTCGCTCGCCCGGGCGATAGGGTTCGGCCAGTGCCTTGGCGACCACGCCATCGGTGGCACCTCGGCCGGCGCCGCGCAACCATCGTCTGGCGGTCGCGAGGCTCGTTGTGGCCGGCGAGAGCTTCAGCCCGGCGTTCTCTGCCCTGGCAACGAAGTCCTCGATCGCCCGGCGCCGATCGGGCAAGGGCAAATCGAGCAACATCTCGCCTCCCGGGGCAGCCAGTGCATCGAACAGGATCAACCGCGCCGGTGTTTCCGCGCTCAGCTTGCGGATACGGCTCTCGGCCGGATGAAGGCGCATCTGCAGCGCGTCGAAGGAGACGCGCCCGTCGATCTCGATCACGATCTCGCCGTCCACGACGAATTGCCTTGCGGCGAGGTCGCGCAGCATCGTGATCAGTTCGGGAAAATACCGGCCGAGCGGCTTGCCGGATTTGGCGCGAAGCTCGACGGCGTCGCGACCCTTGAAGGCCAGGCAGCGAAACCCGTCCCATTTGGGTTCGTACTGCCAGGGACCTTCAGGCAACGCGTCCGCGGTCCGCGCCTCCATCGGCGGCGTATCCAAAGACAGCGGAAACTCGGGGCTCGATATCGCCGGTTGGGACGTGGTCCTGGAGGTCTCCATCGCGGTAGAACGTTCGACCAGACCTGTAGTTTCCGGTCGGCGGGAACGAGTTGCACGGCGAGGCGTTGCCTCACCAAAGTTCAGAAACCAAATGTCAAGCTTTGACCGCGTCGGGCACTTCTTCACCAGAGCGAACATGAACTTCCGACAGGAAATCCGATGTCGGCTTCCGGCTTGAGCTATGGTCCTCTGGGCGAGCGCTGCGCGCATCTATGCGTCGACATGCAGAAATTGTTCGCGGAACCTTCGGAATGGGCCACGCCGTGGATCACCCGCGTCCTTCCGAGGATCGTCAGCCTCGTCGAATGGAAAGCCGAGCAGACCGTCTTCACGCGCTTCGTGCCGGCTGAAAAGCCTGGCCTGGGTGCCGGCACCTGGAGGCGCTACTATGAGCGCTGGGCGTCGATGACGATCGAAAATGTCGGGCCAGAGATGGTCGGGTTGCTGCCTCCGCTGTCATCCTTCTGTCCGCCGGCGCAGGTGATCGACAAGCATGTTTATTCGCCCTGGCCGGAGGGCAGACTACAGACGGCACTTGCCGCGCGCAGCATCGACACCCTGGTGGTCACGGGAGGCGAAACCGATGTTTGCGTGCTCGCAACCGTCCTGGGGGCGATCGACATCGGATATCGCGTGGTGCTGGTCACGGATGCGCTTTGCAGTTCATCGGACGCGACGCACGATGCCCTGATGACCGTCTACCATCAGCGCTTCGCGCAACAGGTCGAGACCGTCGAGATGGAGACGGTCCTTTCGGCCTGGACCTGAACGTTATGGGACGATCCGCACCGGCTACAGCCGAAAGCGACCGATCAACTGCTGTTTGACGGGAACCGCAATGTTTCTCCGAAATTGCGCAGGCAGGGAGTGTGTAGATGCCTAAACCAGCGAAACGGGAAAAAGCTCGCAAGCCAAATCCGGCTGACCCCAACCCAAAGCAAAAGCCGCCGAGGGACACGCGCGAAAACCCGACACGGAATCCGGATGGTCCTGGCGAATTGCCGGACACGGCCACGCGAGAAGAAGTCGAGACAGTCAGGCCTAACCTGAAACGCTAGTACCGGTAGGCGTGATTTCCGAGGCACGACGCATTGATGTTGTGGAGATAGGCCGCGCGAAGATTGACCTTGCCGGCCCGACAAGACTGCGATTGCCGGCCAAAAAAGAAACCCCGGCTGCAGTGGTTGGGTGGGGGGCACCGCAGCCGAGGTCAATGTTTTTCTCAGAACTGTGGCGCCGTTTGCTCCAAACCGCAAATCTCGCTCTTAAGGTCGAGACAGGCTTGCGCGCAACTTTGAGGAGCATAATTCCCGTTTAGCAACTTCAGGTTGTCATCCTTTCGGTCATATTAGCCACCTAAGATATAATTACCAAATTGTTAACCAGGATTAATGCGCCTTTTCCACAGCATCGTAGTATGCGTTTGAGGCTGGATTACCTCAATGGAGCGGGGATCCCATACGTCCGTGGGTTGGGCCGGCGTATGCACTACTCCTTGAATCTATTCCTCACTTAGCAGCTAGTCGCCCGACACAACGGTAAACGAGCGTAACAGTTCATGCCGCTGACAAGCCCTGCGTGGGAGTCAAAACAAAAAGGGGAGAGAGCAAAGTCGGCGGCGGAGAGGAGTAAATAAGGCGATGGGACATCTTCAAATTTCCGAGTCTTGGAAGGATGCGACGGGGTCGTTGCAGAACGGGCATCTGACGGACGTGAACGGGCTCGGCACGTCTGATCTCGAAGAAGGACACCCGACCGAAGGTCTGGTGGTAATTGTGGACAAGCGGGCACTCGAGCGCGAATGTCTTGCTCGAGGCCTTATCGAACATAATCCGGCTTTGCGCGTCAGCGCCGTAGGATCTCTTGATGAGATTCAGCACGTCGCCGGCGGGGCGGAGGCTTCCGCGATCCTCGTTATTCTCGGCGCCAGAAAGGTGACCGACCAGAGCGTTCGGGCGGAACTTGTGCACCTCATCTCCGAGGTCGGCGCCGTACCCGTAATCGTCGTGGTGGATTCCGACGAGCCGGGGGAGATCCTTGCGGCTCTCGAATGCGGCGCCCGCGGCTACATTCCCACGAGCGTCAAGGTGAAGGTCGCTGCCGAGGCCATCGGTCTCGCCCGCGCCGGAGGAATCTTCGTGCCCGCCAGCTGCGTGCTGGCGCTTCGCGAGATCATCCATTCGACGGCAAATGGCGCCCGTCCGCTCGCCGGAATGTTCACCTCGCGCGAGGCCGCGGTCGTGGAAGCGCTCAGGAAAGGCAAGGCCAACAAGATCATTGCCTACGAGCTCAACCTCTGCGAGAGCACGGTCAAGGTCCATATCCGCAACATCATGAAAAAACTGAAAGCCACGAACCGCACTGAGGTGGCCTACAAGCTTAGACAGATGATGCTTTGAAGGCTGCCCAGGGCCTGGTGCCTGGCAATAGAACGACGCGCACGCCGATCCTCGACGTGGAGGCGGACCTATTTCAGGTCCGCCTCCCTTCGAGATTCAAGAGTAGGACCGTGCCTGCAGGTCTTGAAACGGATGCGCTCAGGCCGATGCTCAGGCATGTTCCCGGTCGAGCATCTCGAATCCTGCCTTCACGAGAAATCCAACACTGTCGCGGCCCAACTCCGCACCGCGATATGCTGCTTCGGCAGCCTTCAGGCCTCCCGTCAGTCTGCGGATCACCGGAGCCGCTCCGAGTATCTCGAGCGGCAGGCCCAGCTCGCCGCGGTTGGGGCGCTTCGGCGGCCATACCCTCAGGCCGAAATAGCTGGCGGCCGAGCGGTCGATCCCGCCGCTGAACTGCACCAGCAGCGCCTGGCGCGTTCTCCTGGCGATGCGGCCCAGGCTGTTGATGTCCATCGGTGGTTTGGCTGAGGGCCGCATAGCGACGATGATCACCTCCCATGCATCATCGGTCAGCAGAACCGGATGGGAAAAAACACCAACTCTTGCTCCACGTTCGGCGAGCATACGCTCGAGGAATGGTGCGCAGGGCGTGTCGCAGACGACGGCGAATCTCGAGGCACGCTGATCGACGCCGGCATCCTCGAGTAAGACCCGGCATAAGCGCGCGAATTCCGGCATCAGGTCTATGGCCGGGTGACCGAGATTTGGAGCAGCAACCTTGATGCCGGCCTCGTCACAGGCATCGAAGTCCAATACGCCTTGCCGAAGCTCCCAAGGCTCGGCCATGAGCGAAACGACCGCATGAGAGGGCAAGAGCTCGATGAGCGATCTCGAAATCGGTCCGACCTGGGGACAATTGGTGATGAGGTCGACCTCCTGCCATTTGCGGCTTTCGATGCGATTCGTCACTTCCACGCGTTCGGCGACCTTGGCGTATTCGGCAAATGCCAACGTCGCGTCCGCGGCCGCCGCCAGGCTCGGATGTCTGGAGGATACGCGGGTGAGTGCAACGACACGGTCCGCATTGGCGAGCGCCGCGGCTGTCGCAGTCACCGCCTGATAGCCCGTCGCCGCGCCAACCACCACAGTGAGGCCGGAGAGATCAAGATCGAGCAAAGCTATCTGCTTGCGGACGACGGCAAGTGCTTCCGTATGGTCGACCTCCAGAACATGACGAGTGCCCGGTCTTGCGGGGAAGTCACCGGACGAAGGCTTCGGAATGGGCGTCACGTTGCGTGCTCCACTGACAGGCTGGCAGGCATTCTTTCGACGCGGAAGATCTGTCTCGTCGAATCTCGTCGCATGCGCGCGCATGGTTTTCAGGCATTGCCAGACGGCTGCCGGCTCGCCCATCCGGCACCAGTGGCTCCAGACATTCTCTCGGCATCCTCGCCATCAGAGCTAGGGCCTGAATTCAGTCGGCGGTCTGGATCGCCCCTAGCCGGACCAGTTCCATTTCGTCGATCACGAATACAGTCGAACTTGCCCGAACTGCTACTGCAGAAAATGGGTGCCAGTGTTACGCCGTTTGATCAGAAGGCTTATCGACACCGCGCCGGCAATACGCGTTCAGGCTAAGAGGCTAACCGGCGCCAGATAGGGCGCTACCTCCTTTGCGGTTCTTGCCGGGAATGATCCGCCGCGTGAAGTTGAGCGCTAAAATCAGCCGTTTCCTTGGCGAAGCTCATGACAATCAGCGCATTCGACACGAACCCCCGCAGACCCGGAATAGGCGTCGGTCAAAACCATCGTCCGCTTGGGGGGCGGCGCAAGAGGATCATGGACGTCGCCGTCGCATCGATAGCGCTTGTGCTTGCCGCTCCGATCATGCTTGTGGTTGCCCTCTTGATTTTGGCGACCGACGGCGGACCGGCGATATTCTCTCACACCCGGGTCGGCTTCAACGGCAGGCGTTTCGCCTGCTACAAATTCAGGACCATGGTTGCCAACTCCCAGCAGGTTCTGGCCGACTATCTTGCGAGCAATCCCGAAGCCGCCAAGGAGTGGGAGCAGAATTTGAAATTCAAGAACGATCCGCGCGTCACCTTCCTGGGGCACATTCTCAGAAAGTCGAGCCTGGATGAGTTGCCTCAGCTCATCAACGTGCTGCGCGGCGACATGAGTTGCGTCGGTCCTCGGCCGGTCGTCCCCGACGAACTGCAACGTTACGGCGCCTGCGCGATCGACTATCTTCGAACCCGGCCCGGGCTGACCGGCGCGTGGCAAGTGACGGGCAGAGACGCAATAGACTATCCCAGCCGTGTCTCCCTCGACAGCCGCTACGTGCGAAACTGGTCCATATGGGCCGACGTCGTCATTCTCGTTCGGACGGTCTTCGCCGTGATGAGATTCGATCACGCGTCCTGACTGCCTAGGAAGGCAGCGAGCATTGGCGGCATCGCCGCTTTTCAAAAGATCCGGCGCCAGCGACGAAATGGCAGCCCCAGTCCGTCAATGCTCATCGGTCACGGCGCGACGCCACACGATGCCGAGGAAGACGCCGAGCAGGTAGGCGCCCTGCAGCGTGACAACGAAAAGCAGGATCGAAAGCAGACGGTCCCAGGCAAACAGGCTGCCGATGCCGCCTGCAATGACGCTGAACACCACAATCGCCGCGGTCATGACGATGAGCGCCGGCGCGCGAACACGAAATCCGAGCAAAATGCCGATCACGCCGACGGCGACAAGACCCCAAAGCACGGCGATCTCCTACGGTGTGAAAGACTCGGTGTGCCGCGCCCAAGTCTCCCACATATGCAAATCCGCACCAACACCGAATCCCCGCCGCGGCTAGGCCGGATCTCGACCAGGCAGACTGGAATCGCAGCACCACCAGCCCTTGCACAAAAGGCGTAGGACACCTTGTCCCAATGACGCGTTTTCGCTCATTTCCTTGTCATCCCGCTGCGCCTACGCTGCTTATGAAATAGGTACGCGGAGTATTCACCCGCGGTGCGGCAGCGCGCCTTGAATCACCGTCCTGGAGTGAACGTTGTGTCTTTATTTCTTGGCGTTGCCGTTCAGGACACAGGGGCACCGGACGCAGCCTGGCGAGGCAAGAGCGCGTCGGCCCGCGGTTGTTGCATAGCATGTTCAGCGTGACGTCCATCGATGCTGCAGGCTTCCATCCTTTTGCTGATCGTGTCGATATGGTTCCCTGGCGCCACGCGGATTGCCGGAACCGATGGCTCGATTTCCTTTTTGCTCGCTTTGTTCTGCGGCCTGGTAAGCCTCGTTCCCTACGCCGAAGCGACAAAACGTCTGCATCGCACCGACACGGCCCTGGCGGCTGCCGTGCTGACAACATCTGCCCTCATCATGGTTCTGTCGCTGCTGTCGGCGCTACACGCGGACAATCCGGTCAGGACCATGCGCGCTGTCTTCGCCCAGGTGTTTGGTTTCGCCACTATCCCGACCATTGCATTGATCGCCGCGAGGCCTAGGAGTTTTGAGGCAATCGACAGGATTGGGATGACCATGGCCATCATGGTTGCCGTTACATCCTGCCTTGTCGTTATTGGCCTCGGCGATGCTCGATTCGCCGATCGGGCGGAAGGCTATTTCAAGCATGCAAACCAGCTCGGAATTGCCTTGTCGGCCGGTCTGCCGCTTGTCGCCGCGAAGCTGGTCGCTTCTCGAAGGCACCGAATCCTCCTTTCGGTTTGCCTCCTCGCGGGGTTGCTGGGTTTGGTCAAATCGGGATCCAAGACGAATTTCGTTCTTGGGGTCGTCGGTCTCGGCACGTTCTACGGGCTATACTGCATCTATCTGGTGATAAGGAAGCAGCGTCCGGTAACAGTGATCGCGGCGACCGTTACGGCTCCGATATTGTTCCAGGCTAGCTTCATGATGTTGCAGTTCCTGAACCCACGGGCCTACAAGCTGCTGTCGCTTCAGCTCTCCGGCGGGGAGGCACATTCGATCGTTTCGCGGCAACGACTGTGGTCGATATCAATCGATCTGGGCCTGTCGCATCCGTTCATGGGCGTGGGCGCAGGGCAATGGGTGGGCGACATCGCTCCGCACAGCCACAACCTGTTCATCGATTATTTTAGAACGCTGGGAGTGCCCGGCCTCGCCTTGGTGGTGATCATGGTTCTGCTGGTGGTGGGTTATCTGATCAGCGCCGTTCTGCACACATTGGTCGACAGGGGCAGGAGCGAACAAGCGACCGAAGTGAATGTCATGGTGCTCGGAACATCGGTCGCCGTATGGAACTACTTGGTCGCCAACCAGATGAGCGATTCCTTCGGGCCGTCAACCGCGGCCTTCTTCTGGCTGCCGCTCGCTTTGCTCATAGTCTACCGCGGCATGCAGCGATCGCTGCAGACCGGCCTTGCCAAGACCCCGAGGTTGTATGTCGGGACCGGGTCTCAGCTGCTTGAAGTTGAGTATGCCCCTCGCACATCGCCTTGACTTCATTGGCGTTCCAAGAGTTCATCGTACCACCCGAAATCCAGTGACCTCGCACACTGTTGGTGACCTGGCGGCAAGCCTCCCGCCAAGCGTCGAAGCACGCGCGCTGCGGACAGACATTCGATTTGTCGAATTCTTTGGTCTGCCCGGGGTCGGAAAGACAACCACCTCCGGCCTGCTGGCGAACGGCCTGCGACGGTGCGGCCCGCTGGAAGGCGACGTGCGAGTGGCGTGGGAAGGAAGAACATTCATCGAGAGGCAGATACACAGAATGGGCGTTGTCGCCCCTCGGCTGCTAGATCGTGAGTTTCGCTCGTTGCTTGCTCGAATTGCCCGCTTCGTCATCGAAAGCAGGCAAGTGTCGCGCCTTGATGCCATCAGGCTTGTCTGGAATCTTATCAGCCTGGTCGCATTTATCCAGCATGAGAGGGCAAGAAGAAATTCAATAATCATAATGGATCAGGGCTTGCTGCAGGGATTCTGGTCCATATTGCTGAAGAGCAGATGCAGGAAAACATCCGAGAATTGGCTGGATATGCTTTCTGCCGTCGGATTGCATGACATGGTTTTTGTCCACCTGCGCAGCGAGACCGGCATCGCCAGAGACCGGCTCCTGACCAGGGGCGATCGCTCCTCGCGGCTGCAACGGACATCTCCGGACAGCGATCCCGACCTTTGGTCGGCGGCGGATCGGGCTTGCCGCGAAATGGCGGCCGCCCTTGAGCGGGGAATGGGAACGGAAGATCGCATGGGCGTGCTGGCGGCTATCGACATCGAAAGGCTTGCTTCGCCCGAAGCCGTGGCCTCGAGAGCTCTCGAGGCGGTCCGTTCGGCCTGTCTCGACCGTCATCGGCAATCCCTTTCTTCAGGTCAATGATGATGAGGATGGACCGCCGTTCATTCATGGGTCTTGCTGGGCTGTCTCCCGTGTTCGCCCTGTTGCCGGGCGCGTACCAGGCGGGGGGCGGGCAGATGCCGGAGGGCAAGCAGCTCGTTCTGACGGGCGAGCATGGCTACGAACAACAAATGTTTCGGGATCTCGAAGCCGGGGCGACAATCGATGCCCGGAATGCTTCCTTCACAGTCGCCAACAGCAGAAATCCTGAGCCCAGCGCGATGATGGGCTGCGACGAAGGAAATCTGCCAGTCAACCGCTACCCGGTGGTCATCCGCAACTGTCCGGGCGTTCATTTCATCGGAGGGCGCTTCGACGGCCAGGTGCCGCTGACCTCCGATTGGCGCGACACCTACTGCAACAGCGCGGCTCTGCTGGTCAGGGACGGAACCGCCAATGCGACAATAGAAGGCGTCCGCGCGCGGCGCTGCTGGGATGGCGTGCGTTTCGCGGCGCGGGCCGACGGCTTTCACCTGAAAGGCTGCTGGCTCAGCGAAATCAGGGATGATGCGGTGGAGAATGACTACCTGCTCAGCGGCATTGTCGAGGATTGCCTGTTCGACGGCTGTTTTTCGGGGATCAGCGTGGATCCTGCCTCAAACGAGCGGGATGGGACACGGGAGACAGTGCGGATCGATCGAACCCTCATTCGCATGCACCCGTTTCTCTCCAAGGACGAAATCACACATCAGGCGCCGATCAAGGCCGTCGATCAGTCACCCAGGCTGAGGATAACGGGATCGGTTTTCGCATTGGCTTCGGTGAACATGCGTGGACTCCGTCGCCTGGAAAGAACCTGGGGGCTGGCTATCGAAAGCCGGGACAATGTGCTGCTGTGGCTGCCCGACGAACCAATTCCTTCGGAATTGCCGCTGCCGCCATCCGGTTTCAAGGTGCTGACGGGTGCTGACGCGCGCGAATACTGGAACAAGGCGCATCTGCAATGGGTCGCGGCGCATCAGAACGTGGCCCGGTTCTCCGACGAAGCGCTGTGACAAGTCGCACTCGGGGGCAAACATTCGGTTGCTTAGCTGCGTTGGGCGAAGTGAACTCCTGCCGAAAGGCTTGCCAATTCGCCCATTGAACGTACCTGTTTCGCAACGATAGGTTGGACCGCCGTCGCGTTTCGGCAGAGGGGGAGAGGACTACTCGATGAATCACGAGGCGGGTAACGGAACGGCGCCGCCAGGCTCCACCGCTCATATCCCGGCCACGTTTGTGACCCAGGGACGGCTGGCACGCGTCAGGGGGCAGAATATCCTGTTCAGTCCTTCCCAGCGGGCCATCTTCGCCGTCAACGATACTGCTGCCGAGATCTGGCGCTCCCTAGAAGAGGGCACATCGGCGCGGGGGGGGGGGGGGGGGGGGGGGGGGGGGGGGGGGGGGGGGGGGGGGGGGGGGGGGGGGGGGGGGGGGGGGGGGG
>NZ_NSGE01000013.1 GCF_002294985.1 Mesorhizobium sp. WSM3862
TTGATGGTGAGGTTCGGAGCCGCGCCATCCTTGGCGAAGGCGATCGTGCCGTTGATATCGCCGGTCGCCGTCTGGCCGCCTAGCGCCGCCAGCGGGCCGACATCGGGAACGGCCAGCGTTAGCGTGCCGAGCGGCAGGAAAGCTTCGTCAAGCGCAAGGTCGCCCGAAACCTTGTTGTCGCCGAGTGCAAGGCTGAGCCCCCTGATCGCGCGCTTGCCGGCGGCAGTCACCAACGACGCCTCGATGTCGAGCGGCTGCTCCTCGACGCTGCCCGTCAGCGAGATATCGGCCGAGGGGTTGGCGATGTCCGCTTTGCCCTTCGCCGAGAGCTTGATGTCCTTCACCGTGCGGCCGGCCGCCGTCAGGCTCGCGCTGTCGGCCGACACCGAGAAATCCGGCGCCCAGCGCGGACCGCTGGCGGTCAGCGCGAAATTGACCCCGCCGGCAAGCGGCGTGCCCGCCAGCGACGACAGCGCCGATACATCGCCCAGCGTTCCCTTTACGTTTGCCTGGATGTCCGAGCCTTGCGCGCTGGCCGTGCCGCTGGCGCTGAGCGAGCCCGAGGTGAGCTCCAGCTCGTTGGCCGCGAAAGCGCCTTCCGGATCCCGGGTCGCGGTAGCCGAGAATTTCACCCGGTCGCCAAGCAGCGAGCTGATCTGCGGCGGCAGCGCCTTCGATACGGCGTCGGCGTTCATTTTCAGCGTCATCGACAGATCGGCGAGCGAGACGCCGGCGGTCAGCGCGGCATTGAGCGCATCGCTGCGCAACGTGCCCTGGTCGACGGTTACGGTGTCTCGGCTGATCGAACCGGCGAGATCGGCGGCTAGCTTGCCCGTCACCAGCGGCGCCAGGGTCGCCACGTCGGTCTTCAGACCGGCGGCCGCGAGCTTGACATTGACCGGCCCGGTGCGGGTCGCGACGTCGAAGCCGTCGGAATGGACCTGTCCCGTCACATTGTTGAGCTGCGTGCCGCCGACGGCGATCGAGGCCAAGGAGGTGCCGATGTCGACTATCGGCGCCTTGCCGTCGCCAAAGGCGCGTGCGGTCGCCTTCTCGACCGCGACCAGGATCGGCACCGCGCTGGTGCCGACGTCGATGGTGACGGGCTTGTCCTTGGCGGAGAGCTCGACGGCAAGATCGCTGGCGCCCGTCGGGTCGACATTGCCGGTGGCCGTGCCATGCACGGCGCCGCTCTCTACAATTGCGCGCTCGATATCGATCCCGCCTGTCGTGGTCGCCGTCCCGGCCACGTCGAAGTTCGTCTTGCCGGCAAACAGCGACTTGAACTTCTCGGGCAGGAAGCGCTCGAATTCGCCGTCGCCTTTGGCCTCGATATAGTGGCCCTTGTCGCTCAACTGATGGCGGCCGGTGAGCTGGGCGACGATCTGACGGTCGACGACGAAGGTGCCGATGCCGTTCCAATTGGCGAGCGGCCCCGTGCCGGAGACGACGATATCGACGGGCGGCGCATCGGGGAGCTTGAGCAAATTGGCAATGATGCCGCCGGCCGGCTCTGATGCCTTGAGATCGAGGTCGAGCTTGTTGTCGGCCGGCGCGAAACGGACCTTGGCGTCGACATTGCCCTGCTTGCCGTCGCGGCGGGCGACTTTGAGCACCGTGTCGATCGCCAGCGGCGATGGATCGGCCTTGAGCGAACCCTTGGCGGCAAGTTCGGCAATGCCGCTGCCGGCGAGCTCTTGCCCGAGCGCGATCTCCGGCAGCTCGATCTCTTTGACGTCGATCGAGACCGGCAGACTGTTCGATGCGCCTTGCGACGGCTGTTGGCCGGCTTGTGGCAGCCGCGCCAACTCGATCCGCTCGGCTTCGATGCGATCGGCGTTGAAGTTGCGCGACAAAAGCGCCGTCGGTGACCAGTCGAGCGCCACCTTGCGCGCCACCAGCCAGGGCCCCGTGCGATCCTCCAGCACGACATGATCGAGCCTGAGCTGACCGGACCAGATGCCTTCGATACCGCTGACGGTGATCTTGCGGTCCTCGGTCGAGGCCAGCTTCGAGATCAGACCGGCGAGATTCTGACGGCCGCCTTCGGTGCCGGTCAGCACGCCGAGCGCGCCGATCGCCACCACCAGCAGCAGGAGCAGCGTGTAAAGGCAGATACGAAGGATGCGCCAGAATATCCTCATCATCAGAACGCCTGACCGATGCCGGCATAGAGGCCAAAATGCGGATCGCCCGGATCGCGGTTGAGCGGCACGGCGGCGTCGATGCGCAGCGGCCCGAATGGCGTAAGATAGCGCAGACCGACGCCGGCGCCGACCTTGACGTCGGGGAAATCGGGGAAGGATTTGGTCGAGACCGTGCCGGCATCGACGAACGGAACGATGCCGATCGTGTCGGTGACGGCCATGCGCATCTCGACCGAGGTCTCGAACAGGGACAGGCCGCCGATCGGCTGGCCGTCGATGTCCTTCGGGCCGATACCTTGATAGGCATAGCCGCGCACCGAGCCGCCGCCGCCGGAATAGAAGCGCCTGTCGGCCGGAACATTCTGCAGCCCGGTGCCAACGATCGAGCCGAGCGTAGCGCGTTCGGCGAGGACGAATCTGCTCGCCGTATCGAGCGACTGGTAAGCCGAGCCTTCGCCCTTCAACTTGAGGAAGGTCGCGCCGTTCAGAATGTCGTAGCTCGGCTCGGCATAGGCGAGCGCCCGGAAACCCCTGGTCGGGTTGAGCTTGTTGTCGCGGCTGTCATAGACGTATTGCAGCGGAATGCTGGCGATCAGATAGGTGTGCTTGCCGAAGGCGTCGGTGATCCTCGAGTAGTCGAGGTCGAATTCGGCCGAGACCCGCTGCCTCTTGTCGAGATCGTAGGAGACTCCAACGTCGCCCTTGACCGAGAAATGGTCATATGCGTCGGGGTGCTCCAACACGGTCTTGACGCCGGTGAAGAACTTCGATGTCGGCCCGAGCACCCCCGGCTTCTCGAACATGATGCCGGCATTGTAGTTGAGCGCGGAAATGCTGTTGCTGCCGATGCCGCTGATGGAGCCGTCGATGCGCAGCTTCTCTGCCTGGCCGAACAGGTTGCGGTGGCCCCAATAGCCTTCGAGCCCCAGTCCTTCCGTGTTCGAAAACGTGCCGCCGACGCCGAAAAAGCGCGGCTTGCGCTCGCTCACCTGGACGTCGATCGGAATGTTACCTTGGGCGTCGAGGCTCTCGCCCTCCTTGATGGTCACGCTGTTGAAGACTTCGAGCCCGAGCAGCCGATCGCGGGCATCGTCAATCTCTTGCGGCGAATATTGCTGGCCCCGCTTTAGGTCGGTCATGTATTCGGTGAAGTCGCGATCGACCTTTTCGGTGCCCTCGACGGTGGTGTCGCCATAGCCGGCGACCGGGCCGGCCGCGACCGTGAGTGTCACGTCGAGCGTCGAGGTGTCATGGTCTGCGACGATCTCGCGATCCGTCACCTTGGCTAGCGGCCTGCCCTCCTCCTTGAGCGCTCGCACGATCGCCGCTTCGGCCTTGAGCACGGCACCCGAACTGGCGTCGCCGCCCGCGATCAGGCCGAAATCGGCGCTCGCCAGGCCGGCCGCGTCGCCTTTCAGTCTGATGTCGCCGAGGGTGAATTTCGGCCCGGCGGCAATGCTGACGACCACCGGAATGGGCTGCGGCCCCTTGAATTCGGCGTCCGGCGGCAGTTCGTTGATGGACTTGCCGTCTATGGTGATGGTGACCACGCCCTCGTAGCGGGCGTCGGCATAAAGGGTGGCAACGAGTTGCTCGCGGTCGCTGCGCGCCTTGGCCATCAAGCCGAGCGACCCCGATACCGGATGCTCCTCGTCATTTTTGAGCGCCGAGGCATCTTCCAGCTTCTTGACCAGATCCTTGTCGGCATCGGGAGCGTCAATGGTCACCGAATAGCGCAGCGGATCGACGATGTCGGCATCCTCGTCCTTAGACGAGCCCCAAAGCTTGATGCCGAAAATCTCGAAAGCAGCCGCCGGCCGCGCTTCGCCGGCGAGCATGGCCGCGCAGACGAGCGCCAAAAGCAGGGCGCGCGGAAGCCCGCGCCCTGGCGCGATCCCTCCTGACATCTGCGTTTCATACGCCGGCATTACGCTAACCTAGACGACAAAACTAAAATTGGAATGAAGTTCTGAAACGCTCGTAAAGGGGCCACAATCCAATTGTCTGAAATAGACCGGGCTTGGAATTCACACCTTTTGCGCCTTCGCAAGAAAGCGTGAACCCTTGTCCCATGGAGGTTCTGTCGAAATACCGGCCTGTGGCCGGCATGGAAACCGTTGGCGGGTTGAAAACCTGCCGCGTTCGGCGTTGACAAGCCTGTTTGATGCTTGATCATGCCCGGACGCTGCAATGTCGGGAGGGTGATATGGCAATGCGCGCGGCTCGTGGTTTCTCGTTCCTCATTCTTCTGTTCTTTGCCTTGAGCGGGGCCGCGCAAGCGGCCGAAGCCCGGCGAATCGTGACGACTGACAATTCCGACTATTTCGGTTTCGACCTCAGGTCCGACCAGAATGTCAGCCTCGACCAATGCAAGACCACGTGCCTCGGCGATCCCGCCTGCCGCGCCTTCACCTACAACACCAAGGCCAAATGGTGCTTTCTCAAATCCGACTACAATCAGCTGAAACCCTTCAGCGGCGCAGTCGCCGGCAAAGTCGCAAACGTCGATGGCGACCCCGATATCGGCGCGCCGCCTCCACTTGCCTTCTTCCCCAACTGGATGGCCGATCAGGCCCAGCAGTTCCGCAACAAGCTGACCGATCCGGCCTATGACAAGCCGACCGAAGGGCTGGCCGCACTTCAAGCCGCGGCCGAGCAGGCAGCGCTGACCGGCGACCATCGCCTGGCCATGCAGAAATACCAGGCGGCGCTGTCTGTCCTGCCCGACGACGGCGCGCTCTGGCTGGCGCTGGCGCGCGAGACGCTCGGCGTGCAGCCGGCTTCCAACACCTCCGAACCCTCTACCCTGCCGGCAAACGTCACCTCGGCGGCCTTCAACGCCTATAAGCTGGTGCGCACGGCAAAGACCCGCGCCGAGGCGCTGGCGCTGCTTGCCGCCGGCCTCGACAAGCGCGACCTTTTCCGGCCGGCCATTCAGGCCTATGAGGCGAGCCTTGCGCTGGTGAACTCGCCAGCCGTGCAGGCCGACTACGCCGACCTCAAGGCACGCAAGGGTTTCCGCGTCATCGACCATTCCGTCGATGCCGATTCCTCTTCGCCGCGCATCTGCGCCCAGTTCTCCGAGGACTTGGTGAAGACCGGCGTCGACTATTCGCAGTTCGTCACCGTCGACAATGCCGCTCCCAAGGCTGTCGAAGCCAAGGACAAGCAGATCTGCGTCGAAGGGCTTGAACATGGCCAGCACTATGACGTGACCTTCCGCGCCGGTCTGCCGGCCGCGATCGGCGAGACGATTGCCGCTCCGGTCGTGCTGTCGATCTATGTCCAGGACCGCGCCCCGTCCGCTCGCTTCACCGGCGACAGCTTCGTGCTGCCGGCCGGCGCCCGCCGCGGCATTCCGGTCGTCACCGTCAACATGAGCGCCGCCAAGATGAAGCTCTACCGCATCGGCGACCGATCGCTGGCGCAGCTTCTGTCCGGCTACCAGTTCCTGCATCAGCTCGACGGCTACGACATTTCCACCATTTCCGACCAGATGGGCGAGCCGGTCTGGGAAGGCACGCTCGACATCGCCAACGACCTCAACAAGGAGGTCACCACCTCCTTCCCGGTCGACGAAGCGATCCCGCAGCGCAAGCCCGGCGTCTATGTGCTGACCGCCCAGCCGGTCGACGACAAGAGCGACGATTATGGTTCGCGCGCCACCCAGTGGTTCGTCGTTTCCGACATCGGTCTGTCCACTTATACCGGCCAGGACGGTCTCAACGTCTTTGCCCGCTCGCTGGGCTCTGCCAAGCCGATTGCCGGCGCCGAACTGACGCTGCTTGCCAAGAACAATGAAATCCTCGGCACGGCGACGTCCGACGCCGAGGGCCATGCCGTTTTCAACCCCGGCCTGACGCGCGGCGAAGGCGGCATGGTGCCGGCGGTGCTGATGGCCAAGCAGGGCGACAACGACTTCGTCTTCCTCGACATGGGC
This sequence comes from Mesorhizobium sp. WSM3862, assembly GCF_002294985.1. GTDB lineage: Bacteria > Pseudomonadota > Alphaproteobacteria > Rhizobiales > Rhizobiaceae > Mesorhizobium. The sequence goes on from NZ_NSGE01000013.1 coordinate 6,088, forward strand.
CGCGCCGGTTTCGATCTGTCGGACCGCGGCGTTGCCGGGCGTGCCGCGCCCGGCGCGCTCGACGTCTATGCCTGGACCGAGCGCGGCATCTACCGCGCCGGCGAAGACGTCCATGTCGCCGCCCTTGCGCGCGACGGCGCCGCCAAGGCGGTCGAGAACCTGCCGCTGACCTTCATCTTCACCCGACCCGATGGCGTCGAGAACCGCCGTATCGTCAGCGACGGCGCTTCCGCCGGCGCCCATGCCGTCGATCTGTCGCTCGAGCCTAACGCCATGCGCGGCACCTGGTCGGTGTCGATCTACACCGATCCCAAGCAGGCACCGGTCGCCAGCCATATGTTCCTGGTCGAAGACTTCGTGCCGGATCGCATCGAGTTCGACTTGACGGCCGACAAGAAGGAAATCGCGCAGGGCGAGACAGCCAATGTCAGCGTCGACGGCCGCTTCCTCTATGGCGCGCCGGCCGCCGGCCTCGCGCTCGAAGGCGAGATGACGCTGTCGACCACGGACAGCTGGGATCGGTTCAAGGACTTCACCTTCGGTCTCGCCGACGAGCAGTCGGCCGAACCTTCGGTGACGCCTTTGGCCAACCTTCCCCTCATCGGCGACGACGGCAAGGCGACTTTCCCGGTCTCGATCGACCAACTGCCCTCCACGACCAAGCTGATCAACGCCAAGGTCACAGTCCGCATGCGCGAAGCCGGCGGCCGTGCCGTCGAGCGCTCGCTCGACATCGCCGTCCATCCGGAAAAGGAGATGATCGGCATCCGCCCGGATTTCGAAGGCGGCGAGGTGCCGCAAGGCGGAACGGCGAAATTCAGCATCATCGCCGTCGATCCGAACGGCAAACGCGAGGAGCTGAAGGGCGCGCAGTGGTCGCTGGTCAAGGTCGAGCGCAATTACCAGTGGTACCGTTCGAACAATTCCTGGAACTATGAAGCGGTGAACCTCACCAAGGCCATCGCCAACGGCCAGATCGACCTGAAAGCCGACGGCGAGGCGACCGTATCGCTTCCTGTCGACTGGGGCCGCTACCGGCTCGAGGTCGAGACGGCCGACCCCGATGGCCCGGCGACCAGCTATGAGTTCGACGCCGGCTGGTACGTCGCCTCGACGACCACCGAAACACCGGACGGCCTGGAGATCGCCCTCGACAAGGATACCTACGCCGCCGGCGAGGTGGCCAAGCTCAAGGTCTCGCCGCATCTTGCCGGCGAACTCCTGGTCACCATCGGCGCCGAGAAGCTGTTGAAGACCGTCACCGCTTCGGTGCCGACCGGCGGCAGCACCGTCGACATCCCGGTCGGCAACGACTGGGGCGCCGGCGCCTATGTCACGGCGACTTTGTTCCGGCCCGGCGATGCGCAGGAATCGCGCATGCCGGCCCGCGCAATCGGCGTCAAATGGCTGACCGTCGATCCGGGTTCGAAAAAGCTCACTGTTGCGCTTACGCCGCCTGAAAAGACGGCCCCGCGCCAGCAGCTGTCGATCCCGGTCGCCGTCAGCGGCGCGCAAGCCGGCAGCAAGGCCTATGTGATGGTCGCGGCCGTCGATGTCGGCATCCTCAATCTCACCAACTACAAGGCGCCCGATCCGGAGGACTGGTTCTTCGGCCAGCGCATGCTGGGTCTGGAAATCCGCGACCTTTATGGCCGCCTGATCGACGGTTCGCTCGGCACCACCGGCAAATTGCGGACCGGCGGCGACGGCGCCAACATGCAGTCGCAGGGCAGCCCGCCGACCGAGAAGCTGGTCGCCTTCTTCTCCGGCCCGGTCGAGCTCGATGCCAACGGCAAGGCGCGGATCGATTTCGACATCCCGCAGTTCAACGGCACCGTGCGCGTCATGGCCGTCGCCTGGACCAAAGAGGCCGTCGGACATGCTCAAACCGACGTCATCGTGCGCGATCCGGTGGTGATCACCGCCGGCCTGCCGCGCTTCCTGGCGCCTGGCGATGCCGCGACCATGCGTCTCGACATCGCCGACACCGACGGCCCTGCCGGCGACTACAAGCTGTCGGTCACCACGACCGGCGATCTCTCGACCGGCGACAAGCCCCTGCCCGAGAAGCTGACGCTTAGCCAGGGCAAGCGGCAAGCGCTCTCATTTCCGCTGATCGCGCAGACGGCGGGCGACGCTTCGATCACCGTCAAGCTCGCGCATGACGGCGGAACGGAGGTCGAGCAGACGCTCTACCTGCCGGTGCGCCCGGCGCAGCTCCCGGTCACCAACCGCATGGTGGTCGACCTGAAGCCCAATGGCGGAGCCTTGCGCGTCGACAAGGAACTGCTCGCCGCAAGCGTGCTCGACGGTGCTTCGGTCAGCATCGGCGTCTCGCAGGCAGCCGCCTTCGACGTCCCTTCGCTTTTGATGACGCTCGATCGCTACCCCTATGGCTGCGCCGAACAGACAACCAGCCGCGCCTTGCCGCTGCTCTATGTCAACGACATGGCCAAAAGCATCGGCATGGAGAGCGATCCGGACCTGCATGGGCGCATCCAAGATGCCGTCTACAAGGTGCTGAGCTACCAGGCATCAAGCGGCAGCTTCGGCCTCTGGGGCCCGGGGTCCGGCGATCTCTGGCTCGATGCTTATGTCACGGAGTTCCTGACCCGGGCACGCGAGCAGAAATACGACGTGCCGGCTCAGGCGGTGACCCAGGCGCTGAACAACCTGCAGAACTCGCTTGGTTATGACCAGGACGTCCAGGATCGCGGCAGCGAGATCGCTTACGCGCTCTATGTGCTCGCCCGCAACAAGAAGGCCTCGATCGGCGATCTGCGCTACTATTCGGACACGCAGCTCGAGTCCTTCTCGAGCCCGATGGCTGTCGCCCAACTGGCCGCGAGCCTGGCGCTCTATGGCGACACCCAGCGTTCGGAGGCGACTTTCCAGACGGCCTTGCGGCTGGCACAGGCAAGCACCGAATACGACTATTATCGCTCCGACTACGGTTCGCCGCTCCGTGACGGCGCGGCGATGCTTGCGCTGGCCGCGGAATCGAAGCCGGTCCCGAGCATCGTGCCGCAGCTGATCAGGCTGGTGGCGCGTGAACGCGCCGACGCTCGCTGGACGAGCACGCAGGACGAATCCTGGATGCTCCTTGCGGCAAGGGCGCTGAAGGAAGGCAACAATTCGATCACGCTTTCCGTCAACGGCGCGCCGCATACCGGCGGCTATTCCGATCGGGTTGCCGGCAACGACCTTGTCGACAGCCCGCTCGCCATCGCCAATACCGGCACGACGGCGCTGCAGGCGGTGGTCACCGCGGTGGCCGCACCCGTCGAGCCGCTGCCGGCCGGCGGCGACGGCTTCACCATCGATCGTACCTACTACAGGCTCGATGGCACCGAGGCCAACATCACCGAGGCCAGGCAGAACGAACGCTATGTGGTCGTGCTCAAGGTCTATGAGCAGAACAAATGGCCCTCGCGCCTGCTGATCACCGATCTGTTGCCGGCCGGCTTCGAGATCGACAATCCGAGCCTGGTGTCCAGCGCTCAGTTGTCGAACTTCTCCTGGCTGGCGCAGACCGACGCCGCGCATCTGGAGTTCCGCGACGACCGCTTCGTCGCCGCCTTCAATCCCAACGAAGGCGACGGCGACCGCAACATCACGCTGGCCTATGTCGTGCGCGCCGTGACGCCCGGCACCTATGCCCATCCCGCGGCGACGGTGGAGGACATGTACCGGCCGCAATATTCGGCCCGCACCGCCTCCGGCATGATGGAGGTCAAGGCGGAGTAAGTATTCCGACGCTGGCGATCACAAACATGGCGATAGCGCTGCCCCTCATCCGCCTGCCGGCACCCTCTTCCCGTGAAAGACGGGGAGAAGGGACAAGCTCCAGCGCTGACGCCCCCCTCTCCCCGTCTTTCACGGGAAGAGGGTCAGGGTGAGGGGCAGCACCATGCTCTCCAAAAGATTTTTGCGCCGCGCTGCCATAACGGCAGCTTCCTCCGCCGCCTGTCTTGCCCTTTCCGTCGCCGCTCTCTGGCAGCTCGACCGCGCCTTCCCGCCGCCGCTCCCGGCGCCGCTGACGGTCTCCACCGAAGTGCAGGACCGCGACGGCGAACTCTTGCGCGCCTTCGCGACGCCGGACGGCTACTGGCGGCTTGGGACCCGGCTCGACCAGGTCGACAAGCAGTTCGTCGACATGCTGGTCGCGTATGAAGACAAGCGCTTCTGGGACCACCGCGGCGTCGACATGCTGGCGCTTTGTCGCGCCGCCGGGCAGTTCGCCACCAGCGGCCACATCGTTTCCGGCGGCTCGACGCTGTCGATGCAGCTTGCCCGTCTGATCGAGCCGCGCGACAGCCGCAGCCTCGCCTCCAAGGCTAGGCAAATCCTGCGCGCCATCCAGATCGAGCGGCGTTTGTCCAAGCGCGAAATCCTCGAGCGCTACCTGACGCTGGCGCCCTATGGCGGCAACCTGGAAGGCGTGCGCGCCGCCTCGCTCGCCTATTTCGGCAAGGAACCGAAGCGGCTGACCGTATCGGAAGCAGCACTTTTGGTCGCGCTGCCCCAGTTGCCGGAAAAGCGCCGGCCCGACCGCAACCTCGACATCGCGCATGCCGCGCGCGACCGCGTGCTCACCCGCATGGTCTCGGCCGGTCTGCTCAACGAACGAGAGGCAGCGCGCGCCGCGCTCGACGACGTCTCCGGCCTGCGCCGCAAGCTGCCGGCATTGGCCGCGCATGCGTCCTACGCCATGCTACCCAAGGCTCAACCCGGCAAGCCACTGCAACTCACCATCCGCCGCAGTGTTCAGCAAGGGCTGGAGCAGGTGGCGAAAGAGGCCGCCAGGAAGCTCGGCCCAAAGCTTTCCGTCGCCATGGTGATGGCTGATGCCCGCACCGGCGACATTCTTGGCGAAGTTGGCTCAGCCGATTTCTTCGACGCCAGCCGATCCGGCTGGATCGACATGACCAAAGTAGTGCGCTCGCCCGGCTCGACGCTGAAGCCGTTCATCTATGGGCTTGCCTTCGAGCAAGGCCTAGTGGCGCAGGAGACGATCATCGAGGACAGCCCCGCCGACTTTGGCGGCTATCGGCCGAAGAATTTCGACATGGGCTACCAAGGCGACGTCAGCATCAGGCAGGCGCTGCAGCTGTCGCTCAACGTGCCGGCGATCCGGCTGCTGGACGCGGTTGGTCCCGCACGGCTCACGGCGCGCTTCCGCCAGGCCGGCGTCAACCTGGTCCTGCCGCTCAACGAGGCGCCCGGGCTGGCGATCGGCCTCGGCGGCGCCGGCGTGACTTTGCGCGACCTGGTGCAGCTGTATACCGGCCTCGCCAATGGCGGCAAGATGCACACGCTGCATGACGGCACCGAGCCGGCCAATGCCGGGCGCATCACCGCCACCATCCTCGACGACCAGGCCGCCTGGCAGATCGACGACATCCTGTCCGGCGTGAAGCCGCCCGAAGGTGCGGCCCCGCGCGGCATCGCCTACAAGACCGGCACATCTTACGGCTATCGCGATGCCTGGTCGGTTGGCTTCGACGGCCGCTATGTGCTTGGCGTCTGGGTCGGCCGTGCCGACGCCGGCCCGGTACCTGGCCTCTCCGGCTATGTCTCGGCCGCGCCCATCCTGTTCGAAGGCTTTGTCCGCTCGGGTTTGGGGAGCGTGCCGCTGCCCGGCCGGCCGCCGGGCGTCTTCAATCTTAAACGCGAAGAGTTGCCGGTGACGCTCGCCCGCTTCGGCGCCGGCTCCGACGGGCTGGTGCAGGCAACGCCGACCGAACCGGCGCCCACCATCGTCTTCCCGCCGGACGGGGCTCGCGTCGACCTCGGCACCAACTCTGCGGACGCTTCGCCGCTTGTGCTGAAGCTGCAGGGCGGCCGCGCGCCGTTCCGCTGGCTTGCCAACGGCAAGCCGCTCGCCGGCATCGACCGCCGCCGCACCGCGACCTGGCAGCCCGACGGCACCGGCTATTCGACTCTCACCGTTATCGACGCCGCCGGGCGCGCGGCCAGCGTGAAGGTTTTCGTTGAATAGAATCCGGCAAGCGATTCGGCGCGTTGCGCCTTTCATGGGTCGAAGGCACTTCTCTCGAGGCTTATCGCGAAGCACACCCGTCCTTCAGCGGGAGCAGCTATAATCCTCCTGGCACTGGCCCTGCTGGCTGCCTTCTCCGCCCACGCCGACCCCCTGCCCGCCGGATTCGTCCGGCTCGCCGATGTCGAGCCGACCATTCGTCAGGACATCCGCTATGCCGGGCTGGGAAACTTCCTGCAGCGCAAGGTCGACGGCTACGAAGCGCCGGTCTGCATCCTGACCGCGCCGGCGGCGAAGGCGCTGTCCGGCGTTCAGAAAGCAATGACGGCCAAGGGCCTCACGTGATCGCCTTCGACTGTTACCGCCCGGCACGCGCCGTCGCCGACATGGTTAGATGGACAAGGCAAGGCGGCCCGCCCGACCCGCAGTGGTATCCGAAGGTCGAGCGCGGCGACCTCATCGCGCGGCTCGACCGTTGACCTCGCCGTCGCTGGGCTTGACGAGACAAGCGCGGCTCCTCCCGCTTGCGGCGTGACTGACGCCCGCACCCTCGACTTCGGCACCGGATTCGACTGTTTCGATCCGGCGAGCGAGACGGCCCACCGCCACCTGCCCGTCCAAGCAGCGGCAAACCGCACGATGCTGCTTTTTGGCCATGCGCGCCGCCGGCTTCCGCAACTATGGGCGCGAATGGTGGCATTTCACCCTTGCCGACGAGCCGTTCCCAAAGCAGCGCCTCGATTTTCCGGTGACCGCCGACTGGGGCCACACGGCTTGCCGTGACCGCGACCGGTTATAATTAGGCCCGCTGACGAGGATCCATGTTGCCGCCACGTGAGGAAGATATTTCCTCGACTGGCCGCCCCTCGCCGAAAAATTGCTGCAAGGAGATGAAAAAGGCAACATTCAGTGCATCTAATTTCTATAAATTCGCTAGAGTTCGGGCCGTTCAACGGAGGCGGAAATGACCAACCCTCATTTCGGGAAACTGCTCGGCGCGCTGGTCGCCACATCTGTCCAGTTCGGCTCGCTCGGTTTCGCTTTTGCCGATACGACCATTCTCAATGTGTCCTACGACCCGACACGTGAGCTCTACAAAGCCTATGACGAGGCCTTCACCGCGCACTGGAAGGCGGAGACCGGAGAAACCGTTACCATCCAACAGTCGCATGGCGGATCCGGCGCCCAAGCGCGAGCCGTCATCGACGGTCTCGACGCCGATGTCGTGACGCTGGCGCTCGAAGGCGACATCAACGCCATTGCCGCGAAGACGAAAAAGATCAATCCGGACTGGCGCACGAAGTTCGAGAACAACTCGGCCCCCTACACCTCGACCATCATCTTCCTGGTGCGCAAGGGCAATCCCAAGGACATCCATGACTGGAACGATCTGGTGAAGGACGGCGTCCAGGTAATCACGCCGAACCCGAAGACCTCGGGCGGCGCGCGCTGGAACTACCTCGCCGCCTGGGCCTATGCCAATGCCAATGACGGCAATGACGAAGCCAAGACCAAGGAGTTCGTCGGCAAGCTCTATGCGAATGTCCCGGTCCTCGATACCGGTGCCCGCGGCTCGACGGTGACCTTTGCGCAGAAGGGGCTGGGCGACGTGCTGATCGCCTGGGAGAACGAAGCCTATCTCGCGCTTGATGAATTCGGCGCCGACAATTTCGACATCGTCTACCCGCCGACCTCGATCCTGGCCGAGCCGCCGGTCGCCGTCGTCGACAGCAATGTCGACGCCAAGGGCACCCGCAAGGTCGCCGAGGCTTATCTGAGCTGGCTCTATTCGAAGGAAGCCCAGACCATCATCGCCAAGAACCACTATCGTCCGGCCAAGCCCGACCTGGTGCCTGCCGAGGATCTCGCCAAGCTACCGGCAATCAAGCTCGTCACCATCGACGATCCGCAATTCGGCGGTTGGAAGAAGGCGCAGCCTTATCATTTCGGCGACGGTGGTATATTCGACCAGATTTACAAGCCCGCCCAATGAAGCATGGCGGCCATCGGCCGGATGAAACCTGATTGGGTCTATTGTACGAGTGCCCCAGCCGAGGCGAAGGGCACTCTGGTCTGAGTAAGAAGGGACGATCCAGAACAGCATGAACACAGCACCCGCCAAGGCGGGGTGGCGGTTCAGACAGCCGAGTGTCATTCCGGGCTTCGGATTGACGCTCGGCTTCTCGCTTGCCTACCTCACGCTCATCATCCTCATCCCGCTTTCGGGGCTGGTCTGGCGTTCGGCCGCGCTGGGCTGGACCGACTTCTGGGCGATCGCCGTCGACCGGCGCACCCTCAATGCGCTGAAGATCAGCTTCGGCACCGCCTTCCTGGCCGCCGCGGTCAACGTCGTCTTCGGCACCATCGTCGCCTGGGTGCTGGTCCGCTACCGGTTCCCCGGCCGCCGCATCGCCGATGCGATGGTCGACCTGCCCTTCGCCTTGCCCACCGCGGTCGCCGGTATCGCGCTCACCACGCTCTATGCGCCGAATGGCTGGATCGGCCAGCTTCTGATGCCGCTCGGCATCAAGGTCGCCTACACCCCGCTCGGCATCGTCATCGCCTTGGTGTTCATCGGCCTGCCCTTCGTGGTGCGCACCGTCCAGCCGATCATGGAGGAGCTCGACAGGGAGGTCGAGGAAGCTGCCGCCACGCTTGGCGCCAACCGCTTCCAGACCATCACTCGTGTGCTCTTCCCGGGACTGGCGCCGGCCATCGTCACCGGCTTCTCGCTCGCCTTCGCGCGCGGGGTCGGCGAATACGGCTCGGTCATCTTCATCGCCGGCAACCTGCCCTTCAAGTCGGAGATCGCGCCGCTCCTCATCGTCATCAGGCTCGAGGAATACAATTACGAGGCGGCGACCGCGATCGCCGCGATCATGCTGGCGCTGTCCTTCGTGATGCTTTTGGTCGTCAACCTCGTCCAGACATGGAGCCGCAAGCGCTATGGCTGATCCCGAGATCAAATCCTACGAACCGCATCACGAAAGCCAGTCGGCCGCGGTGACCGAAAGTCGGCCGGTGCGCTGGGTGGCGATGGGAATAGCCTTCGCCTTCCTCGCCGTCTTCCTGCTTCTGCCGCTGATCGTTGTCTTCCACGAGGCGCTTAGCAAAGGCATCGGCGCCTACACGGAGGCGCTTGCCAGCCCCGACACGCGCTCGGCGATCCGCCTGACGCTGCTGGTGGCGGCGATCTCGGTGCCGCTCAACCTCATTTTCGGCATCTCGGCTGCCTGGGCGATCGCCAAGTTCGAGTTCAAGGGCAAGGCCTTTCTGACCACCCTCATCGACCTGCCGTTCTCGGTGTCGCCCGTCATTTCCGGCCTGGTTTATGTGCTCCTCTTCGGGGCGCAAGGCCTGCTCGGCGCGTGGCTGAAGGCGCATGGCATCGTCATCCTGTTCGCCGTGCCGGGCATTGTGCTCGCAACCATCTTCGTCACCTTCCCCTTCGTCGCCCGCGAGCTGATCCCGCTGATGCAGGAACAGGGCAATGGCGACGAGGAGGCGGCCCTGTCACTCGGCGCCAATGGCTGGCAGGCCTTCTGGTATGTGACGCTGCCCAACGTCAAATGGGGCCTGCTCTACGGCGTGCTTCTCTGCAACGCGCGCGCCATGGGCGAGTTCGGCGCCGTGTCGGTGGTCTCGGGTCATATTCGCGGCCTCACCAACACCATGCCGCTGCATGTGGAAATTCTCTACAATGAGTATAACGCCGTCGGCGCCTTCGCAGTCGCTTCGCTGCTTGCCGGCCTGGCGTTGGTGACGCTGGTCTTGAAAACACTTCTGGAGATGCGCTACGGCGCCGAGATTGCCGCGACGCGCGGACATTAGATGCATGCCGCCCGAAACCGCGTAGCATGCATCAGCTGATTGAGGGATCTGTATGGAAGTTCGCGTTGTCAACGTGCGCAAGGAGTTCGAGCGGTTTCCGGCGCTCCACGACGTTTCGCTCGACATCAGGTCGGGCGAGCTTATCGCGCTGCTCGGGCCATCCGGTTCCGGCAAGACGACGCTCCTCCGCCTGATCGCCGGCCTGGAGCGGCCCACCAAGGGCGCCATCTTCTTCGGCGAAGAGGATGCATCGCAGAAGTCGATCCAGGAGCGCAATGTCGGCTTCGTGTTCCAGCATTACGCTCTGTTCCGCCACATGACGGTTGCCGACAATATCGGCTTCGGCCTCAAGGTCCGGCATGGCGCCGCGCGTCCCTCGGCGCAGGAGATCCGCCGCCGTGCCTCGGAACTCCTCGACCTCGTCCAGCTGTCGGGGCTGGAAAAGCGCTATCCGGCGCAGCTTTCCGGCGGCCAGCGCCAGCGCGTGGCGCTCGCTCGCGCCATGGCCATCGAGCCCAAGGTGCTTTTGCTCGACGAGCCGTTCGGCGCGCTTGACGCGCAGGTGCGCCGCGAGCTGCGCCGCTGGCTGCGCGAAATCCACGACGCCACCGGCCACACCACCGTCTTCGTTACCCACGACCAGGAGGAGGCGCTCGAACTCGCCGACCGCGTTGTCGTCATGAGCCAAGGTCGCATCGAGCAGGTCGGCTCGGCCGACGAGATCTACGACACGCCGAACTCGCCTTTCGTCTACAGCTTCATCGGCGAATCGAGCTCGCTGCCGGTCAAGGTCGACAATGGCGAGATCTGGCTCGCCGACCGACCGGTCGGCCTGCAGGCGCCGCATGCGCCGTCCGGGGAGGCCCTGCTCTACTTTCGTCCGCACGATGTCGAGCTGCTCGACGGCTGCAGCGGCTGCATTGCCGGGACGGTCGCCGCAAGCCGCCGCGTCGCCGGCACAAGGCGGGTCGAGCTCGAGATCGGCGGCGAGCGTCAGCGCGTCGAGATCGAGCTGCCGGTCGATCATCCGGCGGCACAGAAGAGCCGGGTGGCTTTCAGGCCGAGGCGCTGGAAGCTTTTCCCGGCCTCCTGACCTGTTTGCCGCCTGCCGCTTCCGGGCGCGCGGCAGTGGCCCCGATGAATCAGGTTGGAAGAAAATCCTACCAAGCGGCTGTTCGGGCGGGAGATTTTCCCGCTGCTCGTGCGTCCCCCGGACCGCGTGCCTCGCGCAGCCAGGCTTTCCTTTTTATGGTCACACCATAGTTCTGATTGTCTGGAGGAGGACCGTTTTCATGAAGCGCTTATTGCTGGGTATTGCCACGCTTGCCGGCTTCGTCGTCCTCGCGTCCTCCCAAGCCTGGTCGGCCGACAAGCTGCTCAATGCCTCCTACGACGTCGGCCGCGAATTGTTTGCCGACATCAACAAGGCTTTCATCGCTCAGCATCCCGGCGTGACCGTCGATCAGTCCCACGCCGGAACCTCGGCGCAGGCTCGTGCCATCGCGGAAGGTTTGGCAGCTGACGTCGTCACCTTCAACCAGGTCACCGACGTCGATTTCCTGGTCAAGAGGGGTCTGATCTCCGCGGACTGGCAGAAGGATTTCCCAGACAACGCATCGCCTTTCTATTCGCTGCCGTCCTTCCTTGTTCGTGCTGGCAATCCCAAGCACATCAAGGACTGGAACGATCTGGTGCGTGACGACGTGCAGGTGATCTTCCCCAACCCGAAGACATCAGGCAATGCGCGCTATACCTATCTCGCTGCCACCGCTTACGCCAAGGAGGCCTTCAAGGGCGACGACGCCAAGGTGAAGGAGTTCATCGCCAAGCTGTTTGCCAACGTGCCGATCTTCGACACCGGCGGCCGCGCCGCCACCACCACCTTCGTGCAGCGCGAGATCGGCGACGTGCTGATCACCTTCGAATCCGAAACGCGCGGCATCCGCAGGGAATATGGCGACGACAAGTTCGAGCAGGTCACGCCTTCAGTCAGCCTGCTGGCCGAATTCCCGGTGGCGATCGTCGATAAGATCGCCGACGAGCACGGCAGCCGCGATCTCGCCAAGACCTATCTCGAATTCCTCTATTCGCCCGAGGGCCAGGACATTGCCGCCCGCAACGGCCTGCGGGCCCGCGACGCAGCAGTGGCTGCCAAATACAAGGCCGAGTTTCCCGACGTGCGCCTGTTGACGGTAGACGAGGTCTTCGGCGGCTGGGACAGGGTGCAGAAAGAGCATTTCGCGGCAGGCGGCTTGCTCGATCAGGCCTATGGCAGCCGGTAGCGCTTACAATCAAAAGAAGTGGAACGCCGTCATCGCCGTCGCCATCGCCGGCTTTTTTCAATCTGGAGCCGGCATCACTTTGCCGACGAAATCAACGCGGCCAATGTGAAAAACGTTACGAAGAATCAAGGCGTTTGTTCCTAAACCTGTGTCGACGAATTGTTGTGCCAAACCGCGTAGCGCAGCCAAACTGTCATGATTTGCACACAAACAACCGCCAGATGCAGGCGCTTGGGGTTTGATAAACTGAATCGGGCATGCTGACCAAAAAAGGCAAATACGGCCTCAAGGCTCTCGTGCATCTTTCCGGCCTGCCGGCTGGCCAGCTTGCATTCGTCAACGACATAGCGGTCGCCAACAACATCCCGAAGAAGTTCCTGGACGCCATCCTGGGCGAATTGCGCAATGCCGGCTTCGTCCAGAGCCGCAAGGGCAAGGAAGGCGGCTATCGCCTCGCCAGGCCCGCTTCCGAGATCAAGATCGGCCATGTGGTGCGCGTGCTCGACGGGCCGTTGGCGCCGATCCCTTGCGCCAGCCGCACGCAATATCAGCGCTGCGAGGACTGCGACGAGGCGACGTGCCAGGTCCGTCACATGATGCTGGAAGTGCGCCAGGCGATCGCCGAGGTGCTCGACAACCGCAGCCTCGCCGCCATGCGCGACGCCGACAACGACGATTTCCCGGTCGAACTCACGTCGCAGATCTGACCGCTCAGCCGCGCCGCCTCGCCGTTGGTTGTCTGTCCGCGACAGACGCTGTAAATCGGCTGACGGATGTATGAAGGTTTGGGGGTATCTGACGCATGAGGCTGCCTCGGCTTGGCAAGTCCCGCAGGGCCAACCGGCAACCGTCATCCGCCAGCATCTATCATACCGAGATCATCGCCGACGTTGCAGTGCCGGAGCGCGGCGAGACCGTCCGCTTCTTCAGCCGCAAGCTCCTCCGCCCCGGCAAGTTGCGCAGCGTCTCCAACAGGGATCTGCGCGAAAGCCTGCTTTCCTTATTCTATCTCGGCGTGGCGGCGGTGTTGCCGGTGGCCTGGTGGGCGCCGATCTGCGATTGGGTTTCGACGCTTCGACGCAAGCGTCATTTTCGCAAGGATTTCGCGCGCTATGACGTGGCGATCAAAGCGGTGCTTGGCGATGACGCCGACACGCGAAGCCTTTTCAGGGGACATCTCGCCGCCGCGCATCGCCGCCGCCTGATGCTTGCCGCTCATCTGGCGCCTGGCAGGCGCTGGTCGCCGGCCATCCGGCTGGAAGGCATTGACGGCTTGCGCGAGGCCTTGCAGCGCGGCCGCGGCGCCATCGTCTGGTGCGATCAGTTCATCGCCCAGACCATCATGGGCAAGCGCGCCCTCTTCGAAGCCGGCATCGAAGCGCACCAGGTGAGCGTCAACTTTCACGGCTTTTCGGAAAGCAAATTCGGCCTGCATGTGATCAACAGGCCGCTGGTCGAGGTCGAAAACCGGTTTCTGAAGAGCCGCATCGTCTTCGAGCGCGCCGAAGCCTACCAGGTTACGGCGCGCATCCAGAAGACACTGAAGGAGAACGGAGTCGTGCTGATGACCAACACCATCCACGCGGGATCTACCTTCACCGAGAGCGCCATGGGCGAGCGTGGCTGGACCCACCTCGCCTCTGCGCCGGCGAATTTTGCGGCGCGCGCCGGCGCTGCGCTGTTTGGCATGTCGACCCTTGAGACTGTGCCCTTTCGCGAATACCGGGCGATCGTCAGTCCCGAACTGAAGCCCAACGCTGCCCAGCCTGCATCCCGGCCGGCAAAGGACGTGGCGGCAAAGAACTTCGTTCTGCAAGCGGCTTATATCCTGCTCAAGCGCGACCGGCTGCTGGAAGCGGTCAAATTGTATCCCGAGCAGATGATGGCCTGGTCCAGCGCCAACCGGCTCACCGGACAACAGGATCAAGCCGCGATCGGCGGCGACGCAGCATAATGCATGTCGCCCAAATGCGCAGCGGTTTTGGATCAACGACATGCATCAGAACGAAGCCTGAAAATCGCGTCGCCTGAACCTGTTCAGCTCGAGGGGCTTGAGCTCAGTGCTTGTTTAAGGATGGCGGCGACGCTCCGCGCGCCATTCGCCGTCACCGCCGGTTCGTCCGGCTCCGGTTCTTCCAAGGTCGCGAACTGGCTGTCGACCAGGCTCGCCGGCATGAAATGGCCTTTGCGCCCCGACACCCGTCGCCAGGCAGTCTCGCGATCGATCTTCAGATAGAGGAAGACGATGCCCGGGCAAAAGCTGAGCAGCCGGTTCCGGTAGCTGCGCTTCAGCGCCGAGCAGGCCGCCACCGGCTTGTGTCCCTCGCCGACGGAAGCTGCGATGCGCTCGCCGATGGCATCGAGCCAACCCTCGCGCAACGCATCCGTCAGCGGCTCGCCGCGCGCCATGCGCGCCACGTTTTTCGGCGGATGCAACCGGTCGCCCTCGATGAAGACCGCGCCCAGCGCCTCGGCCAGCGCTTCGCCGATCACCGTCTTACCGCAGCCGGCTACCCCCATCACGACTATGGCCGGCGCTGACCGGATGTCGTTCAATGGAAACCTCCGACGGCTGTGGCCTTGCGATCCTTCATCCACAATCAGCGGCTTGCCGGCGCACGGCCATAGAGCAAAAGCATGGCCACGATCACGACGCCGTAAATGATCTGCCGCCCCGCCTCCGGCATCTGCATGACCGAGAGGATCGATTGCAGCAGCGTGATCAGGATCACGCCGGCGACGGTGCCGAGATATGAGCCGCGGCCGCCGAGGATCGAAGTGCCGCCCAGCACCACGGCGGCGATCGACGGCAACAGATAGGCGTCGCCCATCGACTGCGCCGCCTTCGATGCGTAGCCCGCGAGCAGGACGCCCCCGAAGGCCGAGAGCCCGCCGGAGACGGCAAAGGCAATCAGCACGACGCGGCGCGTGTCGATGCCGGAAAGATAGGCGGCGCGCTCGCGGTTGCCTATGCCGTAAACGACGCGGCCGAAGGAGGTGCGGGTCAGCACGAAAACCATTGCCGCCCCTATCAGCGCCCAGATGATCACCGCGTTCGGCACCCCCGGAATGGTAAAGCCGGTCGCAAGGTAGCGCATCGCCGCTGTCGCCGAATCCTGCGGCGAGAACCCGCCTGTGTAGACCACCATCAATCCTTGCGCGACGGCGTTGGTGGCTAGAGTGATGATCATCGACGGAATGCGCAGATAAGCCACGCCGACGCCGTTGACGATGCCGATCGCGACCCCGCACAGAACGCCGAACGGGATGGCGATCACGACGCCGACTGGACCGTAGGCTGCAGCGGCACAGGCCATCATCGCGCCGGTCGCTACCGACCACGGCACCGAAAGGTCGATCTGGCCGAGCAGGATTACCAGCATCATGCCGGTGGCGATCACGCCGAGGAATGACGCGACCTTCAGCTGCTGCAGGAGATATTCCGGCGAGAGAAAACTGCGCGAATAGAGGCTACCTAGCAGAAGCAGGATAACGATGCAGGCAAAGGCGGTCGCCACCGCCGGATCGGCGCGGCGGATGAATTTCGGCATGCGGCTGGCGATGCCGCCAAGCGTCGTTTCGCTCACAGGAACCACTCCAGCCGGTTGCGCACCCGAAACAGCGCGAAGGCGCCGAGGCTGACCGCGATCAACAGGATGATGCCCTGGAACAGCGGCTGCCAGAGCGGGTCGAAATCGAAGACGAACAGCAGGTCGCCGATGGTGCGGAAGGCGAGCGCTCCGAAGATCGCGCCAATAGCGCTGCCTTTGCCCCCGAACAGCGAGACGCCGCCGAGCACAACTGCCGCGATCGAGAACAACGTATAGGCATTGCCGCTCGCATAGGCAGCCTCGCCCGTATAGGTAAAGAAGGTGAGGAACAGGCCGCCGATCGCGGCAAGCAGTCCGGCCAGCGTGTAGGCAAGGAACTTGCCCCTGCGGATCGGCACACCTGACATATAGGCGGCCGTCTCGGACGAGCCCGCAGCGTAAGCGGCGCGGCCGAGCTCGGAGCGGCGGAACGGCACCCACACGACAAGCACGACGACGAACAGCGCCATCAGGCTTGCCGGCACGACGCCGAAGAAGCGCCCTGTCAGGAAATCGGCGACGTCCTCGTTGACCGATCCGCCGGGAACCGGTCGCAAAAGCAGCGCGAGACCGAAATAGACGGCGCCCGTGGCTATCGTAGCGACGATCGGCTGCAGGCGCCCGTAGATCACGATGGCGCCGTTGATTGCCCCGCAGACGAGCCCGGTGCCAAGCACAGCCACCAATCCGAACGCCGTCTCGAGACCCGTGCCGATGACGAGCCAGGAAGCCATGCAATTGGTCAGCGTGAAGATCATGCCGACCGA
Source organism: Mesorhizobium sp. WSM3862 (assembly GCF_002294985.1). Lineage (GTDB taxonomy): Bacteria > Pseudomonadota > Alphaproteobacteria > Rhizobiales > Rhizobiaceae > Mesorhizobium. Next base: position 22,559 of record NZ_NSGE01000013.1, read on the forward strand.
GAGATCGATGCCGGCGGTGATCACAACCAGCGTTTGCGCCATCGCCACGAAGGCAAGCAGAACGCCCTTGTTCGCCGCCGTCTGCACGACATTGGCCGTGAAGCCGGCTGGATGATTGCCGCTGTAGATCGCGAACATGACGATGAAGATGGCGAACGCCAGCAGCGTTCCGCGCTGTTCGGCCAGCCAATAGCGCCAATCCTTCACGCGCCCTCTCCTTGTTCTGCCCGCCCGCTGCCGCCGTGGATATTCAGCGCGCTGGCGATCAGCGCGTGCTCGGTGATATCGGCGCCAACCAGCTCGCGCTTGATGGCGCCGTCATAAAGCACGAGCACGCGGTCGCAGCAGCCGATCAGCTCGTCATAGTCGGTCGAATAAAACAATATCGCGGCGCCGGCGTCGGCGAGCTTACGCATCAGCTGATAGAGCTCCTGCTTGGTGCCGACATCGATGCCGCGCGTCGGATCGTTGAGCAGAATGATGCGCGGCTGCCGCATCAGCCATTTGGCGATCACCACCTTCTGCTGGTTGCCGCCGGACAGCGCGCCGACCGGGATATCGAGCCCCGCCGTCTTGATGGCCAGCAATTCAACCATGTCATCGATCAGCCGCTGCTCGGCGGCACGGTCGATGACGCCGGCCTTTGACAGCCTGTCGAGTGCTGCGAAGGAAAGGTTCTCGCGCACCGTCATGGGCAGCATCAGCCCTTCCGTCTTGCGGTCTTCCGGGATCAGCGCCATGGTGATACGGTCATCGCTGGCGGCTGCCGGGCTGGCAATCGAAACCGGCTTGCCGTCGACCAGGATCTGCCCGGAAAGACCTCGCAGAACGCCGAAGAACGCCAGCAGCAGCTCACGCTGACCCTGGCCGTCGAGCCCGCCCAATCCTACGACCTCGCCTGCCGCAACCGAGAGCGAGATATTGTCCAGCCTATCGCTCCAGGACAGGTTGCGCGCCTCCAGCACAGGAGCCGCAACCGTCTGGGGCCTGGTCGGCTTCGGCGGAAAGATGTGGCTGTATTCCCGGCCGATCATCAGCTCGACGACTTCGTTGTCGCTCTTCGATCCAGCCCGATAGCTGGCGACATTGCGGCCGTTGCGAAACACCGTGCACTGGTCGGCAAGCTCGGAGATCTCGTTCATTCGGTGGGAGATATAGAGCAGCGCCAGCCCTTCCTGGCGCAACCGCTTCAGCACCTCGAAGACCTTCGCGACATCGGCGGCCGTCAGCGCCGACGTCGCTTCGTCGAGGATCAGGATGCGCGGCTTCCTGGCCAACGCCTTGGCGATCTCGACCATCTGTCGTCGCGAGAGCGGCAGGTCCTTGATCAGCGCCAGGGGGTGAATATCGGCGGCACCCGCGCGGGCAAGCGCCTGTTCCGCGAGGCGCCGTTGCGCCTTGCGGTCGATCATGCCGAAGCGTTTCGGCGGATCGGATATGACGATGTTGTCGGCGACGCTCAGCTCCGGAATGAGCGACAGCTCCTGAAAGATGCAGACGATGCCGGCCTGGTTTGCCGCGGCGGGCGAAGCAAATGTCACCTCGCGGCCGTCCAGGGTCATGGTACCTTCATCCGGCGCAACGACACCGGCCATGACCTTGATCAAAGTCGATTTGCCGGCGCCGTTCTCACCAAGAATGGCGTGGATGCTGCCGGCCGTGACGGTGAGATCGGCCTTTTCCAGGGCGCGCACGCCGCCATAGCGCTTGGATATGCCTTCCATGCGGAAGAGCGGAGCCGCGCCGTTCATCAGCCCTCCCCAGGCCAGTTCGTGATTGGCATCAAGCGGCCGGCGTCGCGGCTTCCGCGACGCCGGTCCGTCAGACTATTTGTTTTCCTTGGTCTGGCCCATGATTTCCTGCGCGGTGAAATTGATGCCGCAGGTCGGGAAGGAATTGCCGACGAAGAAATTGTCGGACTGATCGGGGAAGTAGTCCTGCCCTGCCTTGAAGTTCGGATCCTCGACGATGGCCAAAGGCAGCTTGACCGACTGCGGCACGACATTGCCTTCGAGCGCGGCAATCGCCGTCTTGATGGCAACGGCAACCTGCGCCGGGCCGGTACCGGCCGACGAACATTTCAGCCCGTCCGCCGCATGCGCCGCGCAGAATTTGCGGAAGCCGTTTTCCGTCTCGCCGCCGAACGGCACGAACGGATGCTTGGCGTCGATCATCGCCTGCACGATGCCGGTATCGCCGCCTTGCCCTGTGATGCCGTCGAACGGTCCGCTGGTGGCGATCGCGTCGGCCGTGGCTTTCTGCGCCACGCCGTCGTCCCACTTGCCGACGACCTCGGTGACATCCCATTTCTTGCCCGACGCGTTGAGAACCTCGTGAATGCCATTGTGCCGGTCGGTATCGACGGAGGTACCCGCGACACCGCGCACCTCAAGCACTTTGCCGCCGTTCGGAACGTGCGAGACCAGCCACTTGCCCCACAATTCGCCGAGCCCCTTCTGGTCGACATTGACGTTGATGGCGTCCTTGGTGTCGAGGATGTTGTCGAAGGCAACCAGGATGACACCGGCTTCCTTGGCGCGCTTGATCACGGGCCCGAACGCGGTCGGGTTCTGGGCGTTGACGACGATTGCGTCGAAGCCGGAGTCGATGAAGTTATTGATCGCCGAGATCTGCGCCGGCACATCCTCGCCGGTCGACACCACCTTGAATTCCTTCAGCTTCTTGGCGACGTCCGGCTGCGCGGCATAGGCTTTGGCCGTCTGGATCATCTGGATGCGCCAGGTATTGGCGATATAGCCGTTCGCGAGCGCGATGCGATAGGGCCCTTCCTTCTTCGGATATTTGAAGAATTGTGTGTCGGCCGCCCAGGGCGCGAAGCAGTCGGGCTCGGCCGAGGGCCCTTTGACGATTTCCGGATCGGCGATCGCCGACGAGCTCAGCATGACAAATGCAGTGGCGGCCACGACACCGCCAACAAGTGACTTGATCATCAGTATTCCTCCCAGTTGCAGTTCTGCTTGTTGATTAAGTCCTGGCGTCTTGGCCGGCACCTCCTACCGCATCCAATCGCCTGCCGGCCGGCCTTTGCTGCCCGCTGCCTCCTCTTGCCTCGCCTGCGGGCAATTCAGCAGACTATCATATTATACATAATAAACAAGTAAGGACTGTTTTCTTATGTATAATAAACAGCGCCTTCCCCCCACCCACCGTACTACTCGATGCGAAAGATGGTAGCGCTACCATGCAAGGTAGTAAACCGGCATTTGCACAGTCGTCTTTGCGTGTTTCAACGTGCGGTGCTCTCGCGGCGAATGAGCTCGAAACCGAGATCGACAACCCTCTGCTGGGGCCTCCGGCCCGCAATCGCCGCCAGCGCCATCGCCACTGCCTGCCGTCCGATTTCATAACGATGCGTGCGAACGCTGGTGACCGACGGGAACGCCGCCTGCATCATGTCGAGGTCGTTGAAGCCGACGATGCCGATGGCCTTCGGTACCGCGATGGCGGCGCGGCGACATTCGAACAAGACCCCCAGCGCGATATCGTCATTGTTGCAGAAGACGCCGTCGAGCGACGGCATCTTGGCCAGAGCATCGCGCAAAAGCTCGCGGCCGAGCGTCACGCTGGACAGTAGCGGCGTGGTGGTGACCAGGCGGGGATCGAACAAGCCGGCCGACTCCATGGCCGCGCGATAGCCGGCAAGGCGCCGCTGCGAGCGCGGGTCCATGCGCGCGCCGATGAAACCGATGCGCCGATAACCTGCCTCGATCAGGTGCTCGGTGGCAGCGCGGCCACCGTCGAAATGCGAGAAGCCGACCAGCATATCGACCGGATCGTGTCCGGTTTCCATCACTTGCACCACCGGGCAGCCGGCCGTCTCCAGCAGCTTTCGCGACTGCGGCGTCTGGTCGATGCCGGCGACGATAAGTGCCGCCGGGCGCTGCGAGGCGAACAGCTGCAGCAGCCGCTCCTCTTCCAGGCCCGAATAGTGGGTATTGCCCATCTGGATGCGGAAAGGGCTGTCCGAAAGACTGTCATAGATGCCGCGCACCACTTCGGCAAAGACATTGTTGGTGAGCGACGGCACCAGCACGCCGAAGACCTCCGCGCGCGCCGAAGCCAATGCGCGCGCATTGGGGTCCGGGATGTAACCGAGCTCGTCGACGGCGACCTGTATCTGCCGGCGCAGATCTTCCGAGACCCGCCCAGGCTCGCGCAGCGCACGCGACACGGTGATCGCGCCCACGCCCGCCTTGCGCGCCACGTCGGCGATGGTCGGGCGGCCGCCGCCGCGCCGCGAGCGCGGCCTTGTCACCGCCTTGTCCTTTTTGCACGAAAGGAGCGCAGCGGCGAGTTGACGATCAACAGTTTAGCCACAGCAACCATGTTTCGCAGCCCGTCCCATTCCGGTTGGGTCGCGCAGGCCATGGCCGTTGTCAAGCCGACGAATATTGGTTCAACCCACCCCTCGGCAGAGGCGATAAACCCCAGGTCAATGCCTCGGCGGTCAGACCGCCCTCGCCTGATCGGCCGTAAGCGCCTGCTCCCGCGTGCCGGAGACGATGATCTCAAGGACCTCGTGCTCGTCGGTGTTCCTGACATGACGGTCGCCGACATTCTCGCCGCGCTTGAGCACCATGACACGGTCGCCTACGGCGAAAATGTCGACCAGCCGATGCGAGATGATGATCTGGGCAACACCCTGCCTTTTCAGTTCCAGCATGGTCTCGAGGAGCCTCGCGGTCGCCATCACCGAGAGATTGGCGGTCGGTTCGTCGAGGATCACGACGCGTGGCTCGAACGAAATCGCGCGGGCGATCGCCACGGATTGCTGGCGACCGCCCGACAGGCTCTCGACCTTCTGGAAAACGGAGTTCACGTCCACCTTGAGCCGCTTCAGCACGCTATCGGCTTCCGCGTACATCTTGCGGCGATTGACGAAAGGGCCTTTGCGCGGCCAGCGGCCGAGAAAGATGTTCTGGCCGACATCCATGTTTCCGCAAAGGGCGAAATCCTGGTAGATCATCTCGATGCCCGCATCGCGGCTCTCATGCGGACTCTTGAAGTGCACCGGTTGACCGGCGACGAGGATTTCGCCGGCGTCGCGCTGATAGGCGCCGGTCAGGATCTTCATGAGCGTCGACTTGCCGGCCGAGTTGTCGCCGACCAGTCCAAGGATCTCTCCGGGATAGAGCACCAGATCGACTTTCCGAAGCGCCTGAACGGCACCGAAGGCTTTTTCGATGCTTCGCATTTCCACGATCGGTTGAGGCAACGCAGCATCAGGCATGAATGGTTTCCCGGGTTCGTGCGCCTCGCGCGAGGCGGGCTCGCAGGCGACCGAAGACATTGGCCTGGCGCACCCAGATGTCGATCAGCACCGCGACAATGAGGATGACGCCGATGAAGACATTGATCCAATGCTGCGGCATGCTGAAGCCCTGGACATTGAGCTGCAGGAGCGCCCGAACCAGGGTGATCACGGCTGCACCGGCCAGAGAACCCAGCATGGTGCCGTAGCCGCCGAAGATCGACCCGCCGCCGATGATCACCGACGCGATGGCGTCGAGTTCGCGGAACTGGCCTGCAACGGGGTTGAAGCTTCGGAAATAGGCGACGTTGATGATCCCGGCCATCGTCGCGCAGAACGCCGCCAGCATGAGCGAGATGAAGCGCGCCCGGTTGGTGTTGATGCCGGCATAGGCGGCGGCGCGGATGTTGCCGCCGGTTGCATAGACCTTTTGCCCGAACGGCGTGTAGGCGAGCACGACGCCGGCAATCACGGCGACGAAGATCATCCAGATGGTCTGCACGCTGACCACCTCGGCCAGTGTTCTGAGGATGCCATCCGGAAGCACGATGCTGAAGTGAAGGAGGATGTCATTCACCTTGCGGCCGAGCAAATTGTAGCCCTCCGGCCAGCCGGTAAGCTGCTGCCCGGCGACGAACCAGGCCGCGAGGCCGCGGGCGATGTAGAACATGCCAAGCGTTGCGATGAAGGCCGGCAGTTTCAAGCCAACGGCGACGACGGCGTTGACGAGGCCGGCAAGCATTCCCGCAAGCAGCCCCATCGCGATAGCGGTGACGGGGTCGGCACCCAGGACCTTCAGGAAATAGGCCGCCGCGCTGCCGGCGAGCGCCAGGACGGCTCCGACGGAGAGGTCGATATCGCCGGCCGCAATGACGTAGGTAAGCCCGACCGTGATCAGCGCCAGTTCCGTATAGTTGAGCAGGATCGCGAAAGTGTTGGACAGGTTCCACCAGTAATCCGGCCTGAGAAAAAGACCCGTGAGCCACAGCACCACTGTCAGGATGACGGCGAGGGCATCGCGCCGGGCGAGGAACTTGCCGAACCCGGTCGCCGACAATGCGATGTCGGTCGCCATCGCGCCCTTGGTCACCACGCCCTCGAGTGCGACGCCGCCGATCTCGAAGGCCGGCGGCGGCGGCCTGCCGCGCAGCCATGCCCAGAGGCGCGCCGCGACCTGGCGGCGGATGAGATAGGGTTCGATCAGCACGGCGATGACAAGCAGCAGTCCGAGGAAGACCGGAACCGCGCCCACTGGCAGGGAGTAGACGGCGTTGACCGTCACCTCCTCCTCGCCGATCTTGATGGTGCGCGTGATCGGCAAACCCTCGCGCAGCACCTTGTCGAGCAGAACGACCAGCATGGCGCCGAGGCAGGATCCGGCGACGCGGCCGCGACCGCCTAGAATGGAAGCGCCGCCGATGATCACCGCGGCGATGACGGTCAGTTCGCCGCTGACGCCGTAAAGCGGGGTCACCCCCTTGTCCTGAGCGGCCGACAGGAGGCCGGCAACGGCGGCGCAGAGCGACGAGAGCAGATAGGCACGGATGCGCACCCAGTTCGTCGGTATGCCAGCATAGACTGCTGCCTGCTCGTTGCCGCCCGTCGCAAAGGTTTCGTAGCCCCAGCGAGTGTTGGCGAGCACGTAGGCGCCGATCACGGCAACGACCGCGAAGATTGCGATCTGGTTGTTGAAGCCGAAGACGTTCGTCTCGCCGAGATGGAAGAAGAGTGGGGCCTCCTTCGCTTTGCCTGGATAGTAGATCGCCTGACCGTGCGTCAGGGCGAGGACGAAGCCGCGGCCGATCAGAAGCGTGGTCAAGGTGGCGATGAACGCCGGCACTTTTAGGATGGTAACGAGCACGCCGTTGACGAGGCCGATCACCATCCCAAGAAGGACGCAGACGGTCACCGACATGACGATGCCGAGATCGGCGAAGCTTGGCGCGAACAGCCTCGCAAAAACGACGGCCACAAGGCCGTAGATGGAACCGACCGAAAGGTCGAGGTCCTTGTTGATGATGACGAAGGTCATTCCGACGGCGATGATGGCGACCCGCGAGGTATCGCGAAGCAGTGCATGGAACGCCTCCGGCGAGCCGAAAAACGTCGGATTGACGGCAGCGCCGCCGAGATAGATCAGCGCCAGCAGGGCAAGCAATCCCATTTCCCAGCCGCCGATGAGCTGGGGTGGAAGGCGACGAGCGAGAGCTTCAGCGGGCATTCTTTGATAAAAGGTCCCGAAGGCCAAAATGCGCGGGAGGACACCAGCCCTCCCGCGCCGGTTCAGTGTCGCTTTGACATTCAGTTCTCGAAACGCTTGCCGACCTTTCCAACGGTCTCCTGCGTCACGAGTTGGGCGCGCGTGTCGAGATTGGCGGCCGCGATGCCGCGATCGATCTGCAGATAGAGTTGCATGACCGGATAGAAGCCCTGCAGGAAGGGCTGCTGCCCGAGCGCGCCGGTCAGGTCGCCGCTCTTCAACGCATCCTGCTGCGCCGGACCGAGGTCGAACCCATAGGCGCAGATCTTGCCGGTCTTGCCGGTTTGGGCGACGGCCTTGGCCAGCGCAGGCGTGAACACGTTGTTGCCGGCGAAGGCGCCGACAACGTCACCACGCGACTCGAACAGCGTCACGATACCGTTCACCGGATCGTTCGGATTGGTGTCGATGCCGGTGTTCTCGGGACCTGCGTCGACCTTGAAGGCCTCGAGCTTGCCGGCATCCTTCAGGCCTTTGACGATCGCGTTGAAGGCCGCGGTGACGCGATTGTTCACCTCGATGTTGCCCATCGCGGTCGATGACGGCAGAACGATCGAGCCCTTCTCGATACCCTTGTCCGCCAGGCACTTGACGAGTGCCTCGCCGGCGATCGCCGCGGCGGAGGCGTCCTGACCGGTGTGGCTGATGCCGCTGCGGTCGAGGATCGTGCCGTCGAAGGAATTGGTCGTTGCTACCGGTATGCCCTTGGCTCCGGCGGCCTTGACGATGTCGTTATAGGCGCCGACCTGGGGCGTTGTCATGATCAGCCCGTCGATCGTCGGATCCTGCACGATCTGATTCAGGATTTCGATCTCGCGGGCCGGGTCGTCGGTCGGAGATTCCGAGCCGAGCAGCAGTATCTTGGCGCCGATCAGGTTGCCGGCGGCGGTTGCGCCGACATAGACCGGATCGAAGAAGCCGTTGCCGGCCGTATGTGTGACGATGGCGAAGGTGAGATGGCCATCGGCCGAATGGAAATCCTTGGTGGTGGGGGCTTCCTTTGCGGCTTCCTCGAAGCTGTAGCCGCCGACTGCTTTCTCGACGCCGCCGGACTGCGCGAAGGCGGAGGGCACGCCGAGCAACAACGCCGCGGCGGATGCCGCGAGCGGGAAAGTACGTCTCATGATTATCCTCCCTTGCATTCAACGGGCGGAAGCCGTTCGAGCGCATTATTCAGGAGATTTTCCGAGTGCTTCCTCCCACTTTCGCGATATTCCGCCGAAAGCCTTTCCAAGTAAATAGCCTGCTGCACCCAGTATTCGGGCGCGACGTCATGCGAAAGAGCACGGACGACTATCCACCTGACCCCTCCCTTTGCGCCGGTAGACAAGCTTGCAATGGCCAAGGTTGCCGGCGGAAATCAGGCTGGCGCTTCCGCGCCTCGCCTCGCCTTCCACACAAGCAGCAAAATCGCCGCGAGATTGACCAGGTTCCAGGCGATGCCGTTGAGGAAGGCGGCGGCATAGGAGCCGGTTAGATCGTAGATCCAGCCCGACATCCAGCCGCCGACGGCCATGCCGAAGATCGTCGCCATCAGGACGATGCCGACGCGCTGGCCGGCTTCCTTGGCCGGCATGTAGTCGCGCACGATGATCGCATAGCAGGGAACGATGCCGCCTTGCGAGAGGCCGAACACCAGCGAGACCACATAGAGCGAAGCCAGCCCGTCGAAGGGAATATAGAACAGCAGTGACAGGCATTGCAGCGCCGAGCCGATGATCAAAGTTTTCACCGCGCCGATGCGATCGGCGAGGAAACCTGAGCCAATGCGGCTGACAACGCCCGCCGCCAGCATGATCGACAGCATGTCGGCGCCGCGCGCGACGCCGTAGCCGAGATCCATGCAATAGGCGACGATATGCACCTGCGGCATCGACATCGCCATGCAGCAGCCGAAGCCGGCAATCACCAGCAGCATCTGCAACGCCGCCGGCGACAGCGAGATTGGCTGCGTCGGCCGGCTTCCCGGCGAGCCATGGGTAGCTTCGCGCGGCGCGCCGCGGCGCAGCATCAGCACCAGCGGCACCATGGTGGCGAGGCAGAAGATGCCGATCGCGGCATAGGTGAACCGCCAGCCTTCGACTTGCATGACATAGGGCATCACCGTCGGCCAGACTGCTCCGGCAAGATAGCTGCCGGATGCGGCCGCGGTCACCGCGACGCCGCGGCGCCGGTTGAACCAGTGCGAGATGTCGGCGATCAACGGGCCGAAGATCGCCGATGTGCCGAGTCCGATCAGAAGCCCCTGGACAAGGGTGAACGCAAGGATCGAGCTGGTCAGCGAGGCGAGCAGGAAGCCCGCGCCGAGCGCAATCGCAGAGACGAGCGCCGGGATCCAGTAACCCATGCGGTCGATGGCGCGTCCGACCAGCATATTGCCGGCGGCGAAGCCGACCATGGTCGCGGTATAAGGCATCGAAGCCGCGGCCCTGTCGACGCCGAATTCGGCCTGCACGGCGGGCAGAACGACGACCACCGCCCACATGCCGGCGCCGCCGATCGTCGACAAAAGCATCGAGACGCCGAGCCGCATCCATGCATAGGCGCTGTCGATGCCGGGGCCATCTGCCCGGCTGGATACGGTTGTCGTCACACCTTTCCTGTCCGCGCTTGTTGGTGATCGGGCGGTTTCCACCCCAAGTATCGCCGCATTCCCGGTGCCGAGCAGCGCCACAAGGGACAAATCCGTGGCTCCAGAAATCGGGAACCGGCCATGCCGCCCAGAGTTTTTGCCCCAAGAGAGCGTTGTGCCCAAGGGGAGTTGTGCCCCAGGAAGGAGGTTCGCCATGACCGCCAGGAAAAAATGGTCGGCCGAAGTGACCGCGCACAGCGATGCGCTGGATCTCGAGGAGCACATTTTCGAATCCGACGATGCCAAGAGGATCGCCACCTCGCTGAAGCGCTCGGCTGAGCACAGCCATCGCCGCAAGGCTGAGCCGTTCCGATCGGCGATGTCGATGCTGAATTTCTACATCAACCGCGCCGGCAGGAACCTGCCGGAGAAGCGCAAGCGAGTTCTGGAAAAGGCCAAGGACGAGTTGCGCGTCGCTTTCGGGCGCGAGAAGGAAGACTAAGGACTTGTCGAGGTCGGACCGGGGCCTCACCCGGGTATCGGTAGGCCTTAGCGCGAGCGGATGACGTCGTCGGTATTCGCGAGCAGCTTGCGCACGGCGTTGCGCGCAGCATCCGGCCGCTGCAGCCGGATGTTCCTCTCGATCGCTTCGTGCAGTTTCTGGGCGTGCTGCAGGTCGTCCAGCTCGCGTGTCGTATAGGCGAAGAGATGATTGAAGGCGGATTCGATCAGGACGCCCAGGGGCACCAGGAGATCGTTGCCGGAGGCCCGGAGAATGGCCAGGTGGAAGCGGGTGTCGGCGCGCGTCCGCTCCTGCAGATTGGTCGCCTCGCCCATCTCGCGGCAGGCCTGGCTGATCTCGGCCATCTGCTCATCGGTGCGCCGCATTGCGGCAAAAGCCGTCGCCTCAGGCTCGATGATGTGGCGGAATTCCTGCACCGTCTTCAGGAACACCTCACGATCCGGCGACGTCGCGTACCAGGATAGCACGTCGCGGTCGAGCAGATTCCAGCGCTCCTTCGGCTCAACCCAGCTGCCGATCTTCGGACGTGATGCCAGAAGGCTCTTGGCCATCAGCATCTTGATCGCCTCGCGCACCGCCGAGCGGCTGACGTCGAAAGTCTCCGACCATTTGGCTTCGTTGGGCAGGATGGTGCCCGGCGGATAGTCGCCGCGCACGATCCGAAGGCCGATTTCGCTGGCCAGCGAGGTGTGCACGCTGGCACCAGGGATGCGCGGCGCGTCCGGCCGGCGAACGCCAGCCATACGCTCGGCGGATGCCGCTTTCGTCGGCCTCTTTTCGTTGTTCGGCTTTGCGTCCCGCATATGCCCAGAAAGTCCGGTTTTCAGAAGCTGTCAAGCGCGGCAAGGCCGGCTTTGCCGCCAGACGCCGCGCTGTGCACAGCTCAACCTATGTTTGTCGGCCCTCACGCTGTTTTGACGTATTTGCGCCAGCTGTGTTCGGGGCGGAAGCCGAGCACGTCCCGCGCCTTGCGGTTGGACAGCAGCGTCTCGAATTCACCGAGCTCGGCTTTCACCGGCACGCCTGGATAGAAACGCTTCAGGAGCTCGGCCGTCGGCAGATCGGACGAGGTCTCGTCATTGGCGGCGTTGAACACCTGGTAGCCCAGCCCATCCTTCTCGATGGCGCGCAAGGCGATCTGGCCGAGATCGCGGGCGTCGATATAGCTCCAGGCAATGCGCTTGCGGAAACCGGGATCGGCAAACCATTTCGGGAACAGCGCATATTCATGCGGCTCGATGACGTTGCCGATGCGCAGCGCATAGATGTCGAAACCGCTGCGCAGCGCGAAGGCGCGCGCTGTCTTTTCGTTGACGATCTTGGACAGGGCGTAGCTGTCCATCGGATCGACGTCATAGTCCTCGTCGAGCGGGAAATGCGTCGGGTTGCGCGGCTCGTTGGCGAAGACCAGGCCGTAGGTCGTCTCGCTGGAGGCGATGATCACCTTGCGGATGCCGAGTTTCACCGCCGCTTCGATGACGTTGTAGGTGCCCATCGCGTTGATGCGGAACACCTCGTTGTCCGGGGTGATCATGATCCGCGGGATGGCGGCAAAATGCACCACGGCGTCGACCGGCTGTGCGCGCAGCGATGGATCGAATTCATGCAGCCCGGCATAGCTCGACAGCGCGTTGAACACCTGGCCGCTGTCGGTAATGTCGGTGATCAGCGTGCGCACCTTCGGGTTGTCGAGCGGCTTGGTGTCGATGTTGAGCACCTGGCAGCCATGCTCGACCAGATACTGCACGACATGGCGGCCGGCCTTGCCGCTGCCGCCGGTGAACATGATCCGCTTCGTCATTTTGCTCTCCACATTTCTCAAGGATTGTGTGTATTGTCAGACAATATGGCATTCAGCAACGGCCTGCCAACCGCGATCCGCGAAAACCTTCTCCAGCAAAGCTCGCCGGCCGGTCGCGCCGGCGCCGACCATCAGGAAAGACAGGGACGAAACGACATGACCACCACCGCTGCCCGCGAAAACATCGGTTTCATCGGCCTCGGCCTGATGGGGCATGGCATCGCCAAGAACATCGTCGACAAAGGTTATCCGCTCACCTTCCTCGGCCGCAAGAACCGCAAGCCGGCGGATGACCTGCTCGGCCGCGGCGCAAAGGAAGTGGCCACGTCCAAAGAAGTGGCAGCGGCCTCCGACATCGTCTTCATCTGCGTCACCGGCTCGCGTGAGGTCGAGGCGATCATCCGCGGCCCCGGCGGGCTGAAGGAAGGTCTGAAGCAAGGCTGCGTGGTCGTGGATTGCTCGACATCCGACCCCGTCTCTACCGTCGCGCTGGCCGCCGAACTCAGGGCGCTCGGCGTCGACTATGTCGACGCGCCGCTCAGCCGCACGCCGAAGGAGGCCTGGGAAGGCACGCTCGACGCCATGGTCGGCGCGCCCGACGCGGTGTTCGCACGGTTGAAGCCGGTGATCGAAACCTGGGCCGGCCGCATCGTCCATATCGGTGACACCGGCGACGGCCACCGCATGAAGCTGCTCAACAACTTCATCTCGCTCGGCTACGCGGCGATCTATTCGGAAGCCTTGGCGCTGGCGCAGAAGGTCGGCATCTCGCCGCCCCGCTTCGACAGCGTGATCCGCAACGGCCGCATGGATTGCGGCTTCTACCAGACCTTCATGCGCTGGACGCTGGAAGGCGACCGCGACGCCCACAAATTCTCCATCGCCAATGCCTTCAAGGATTTGACCTATCTGGAATCGATGGCCGGCGCTGCCGGCATCGCCAATCCGCTTGGCAACGCCACCAAGAATTCGTTCGCGACCGCCTTCGCGGCGGGGCCGGCCGAGCAGTATGTGCCGATGCTGGCCACCCATATCGGCAAGCTCAACGGCGTCGACCTGATGCCGTCGAAGGACGGCAAAAAGCAGACGATCTGAAAGCCGCGGCCAAGCCTGTCAGGGTCTCGAGAGCTCGATCACCTCGTCGGTATTGGCGAGAAGCCTGTGCACCGCGCTTCTCGCCGCTGCTGGGCGCTGCAGGCGGATGTTCCGCTCGATCGCCTCGTGCAGGGACTGGGCCCGCCGCTGGTCGCTGTGCTCGCGCGTGACGAAGACGAAGAGATGATCGAGCGCCGATTCGATCAGCACGCCAAGCGGCACCAGCAGCTCATTGCCCGAGGCGCGCAGGATAGCGAGATGGAACCGGGTATCGGCTCGCGTGCGCTCCTGGATATGCGCCGCCTCTCCCATTTCGCGGCACGCCTGGCTGATTTCGACCATCTGCTCGTCGGAGCGCCGCAGCGCCGCGAAGGCGGCCGCCTCAGGCTCGATGATATGGCGGAACTCCTGCACCGTTCTGAGAAACACCTCGCGGTCAGGCGAGGTCGCGTACCAGGCGAGCACGTCCCGGTCGAGCAGGTTCCAGCGCTCCCTCGGCTCGACCCAACTGCCGATCTTGGGGCGGGACGCGAGCAGGCTCTTGGCCATCAGCATCTTGATGGCCTCGCGCACCGCCGAGCGGCTGACATTGAAGGTTTCCGACCATTTGGCTTCGTTGGGCAGGACAGTTCCGGGCGGATAGTCGCCGCGCACGATCCTGAGGCCGATCTCGCCGGCGAGCGATGCGTGCACGCTGAGGCCGGCGATCCGCGTCGCGTCGGGTCGTCGTATCGTGGCCGGCTGTGCAGGCTCGGCTAAGCGCTTCCCAGACTTTTCCCGTGGCATCCGCGTTCCGGTGCCTCCTGTAGCGGGCTCCAAGACGCCCGCAAAAACTCTGCCGGATAAGAACATTCTGGGCGCAAAACTCTTGGCTCCGCCGCCCCGGCAAGGCCGCGTCCATAGTCCTGGCGAAAGGTGGAGGGGCGCCCTTCAAAGGGCGCCCCGGGATCGAAGCCTACTTCTGGATGCAGGTGTCGACCGTATCCTTGGTGCATTCGTCGAGGCCGGTGAAGACCGGATCGTCGACCTTCTTGCCCTGGATGAGGTCGAGCATCACCGATGGCGCCTTGTAGCCCATTTCGAACGGCCGCTGGCCGACCAGTGCGGTCACAAGGCCTTCCCTGGCGATCGCCACCTCGTCGCCGATCGTGTCGGCGGCGCCGATGACGAACTCGTTCTTGGCGATCTTGTCGGCCATCGGCTTGAACAGGTCGCGATAGGGCTGCGGAGCCCCGAACAGCGGCCAGCCACCCATGATGCCGAAAGCGTCGAGCTTCGGATTGGCGGCCAGGATGTCTGTCATCGCCTGCACGCCCTTGGCGCCGTCGTCATTGGTGAACACCGGGCAACCCGCCACTTCCGTCCAGCCGCCTTCGCCGGCGAGCGCCGGCAGGCCTTCCTTGCCCGACAGCGCATCGCGCATGCCCTGCGCGCGGCGCAGGATGTTGTCGGCGGCCGGATTGCCCTCGATCGTGCAGATCGTGCCGCCATTCGGCTTGGCCTTCTTGATGTATTCGCCGATCCGCTTGCCCATCAGATAATTGTCGGTGCCGAGATAGGTCTTGCGAAGCGCGGCGTCTTCCTTGGCGAGATCGGCATCGACCGTCATGATCGGGATCGACGGATTGGCGCTCTTGATCGTCTGCGCGATCAGCGGCGCGTTGGACGGCGAGATCGCCATTGCGGCCGTGTCCGGCTTGCTCAGCATGTCCTGCACGATCTGGGCTTCGCCGGCCTCGTCCGAGGTCGATGCCGGGCCGGTGTAGAAGCATTCATATTCGGAGCTTGCGTTCTCCTTGTTCCACTTCTCGCAGCCCTGATGGATGGCTTCGAAGAACGGGTTGTCGAGGCCCTTTACGACAATGACGAGCTGTTTCTTGGCCAAAGCCGGCCCGGCGCCCAGCGCCATGGCGGCGACGGCGGCGAGCAAAAGTGATTTCCTCATATCAGTCCTCCCTTGAAAACAGACGGACACGACGTGCCCGCCACACCGATCGGCCCGGATGCAAGCAACACGCGGAATAGGCTCGAAAGTTCGTGTCTCAAGCCAGGCCGACAAGCATATTCCGATCCGTTCCAGCTCGAATGGGCGCCGGCCGGATCCTGAATCTTGCCCATCGCGTCACGCCGAGCAGCGATTTCGCGACGGAAAAATTCTTCCTCCAATGCTAGCTAATAACGGCTCGCCGCCAACGTCAATTGCTATTTGTCCTACAAAACCGATTTTTCGACGGGACTCGAAATTAATCGCCCGACAATTGATTGACGCCCATGGCCGCATTTGCCTAAATGAGTCTATCGCACCTGCTCGGGAGGAGTTGGAGGCGCGAGGCCCCTGCGGCGCCGGCAATTATGGCAAGGCAGTCGAGGGACGAAAACGGGGAGGCTTAAGGCTGGTGTCGGTTCTCGAACTCGCCAACATCTCGAAGCATTTCGGCGCCATCCAGGCGGTGAACGACGTCTCGTTCACGCTCGAGGCCGGCGAGGTCGTCGGCCTGATGGGCGACAACGGCGCCGGCAAGTCGACGCTGGTCAAGATGATCGCCGGCAATTTCCGCCCCAGCCACGGCACGATGCACATGGACGGCAAGGAGTTGATCCTGCACAAGCCGGCCGAGGCCCGCCAGCACGGCATCGAGATCGTCCATCAGGACCTGGCGCTTTGCAACAATCTGACGGCCGCCGCCAATGTCTATCTCGGCCGGGAACTGCGCCGCGGCATCGGCCCCTTCCGCATTCTCGATTATGCCGCGATGTACAAGCGCGCCGGCCAGCTCTTTGCCGAACTGAAATCCGAGACGCGGCCGCGCGACCTCGTCAAGCAGATGTCGGGCGGCCAGCGCCAGGCGGTGGCGATCGCCCGTACCATGCTGTCGCAAGCCAAGATCGTGCTGATGGATGAGCCGACGGCGGCGATCTCGGTGAGACAGGTCGCGGAGGTGCTGAACCTGATCCGCCATCTGCGTGACCAGGGCATCGCCGTGGTGCTGATCAGCCACCGCATGCCCGACGTCTTCGATGTCGCCGACCGCGTCATCGTCATGCGGCGCGGCAGGAAAGTCGCCGACAAGAAGATCGCCTCGAGCTCGCCCGAGGAAGTCACCGGGCTGATCACCGGCGCCATCGAACAGGTTGCGTAATCGCCTGGATCAGGCGTCCAACGTCTCAGGAAAGGTCGATAATGGCAGTCACCCTTGACCAGACGATAGCGCAGAAGCAGCACACATTCTTCTCACGGCTCTTTGCCAACCAGACCTTCTGGGTGGTGATCGCGGTTATCCTCGCCTGCCTGTTCCTGTCCTTCGCGACCGACGCTTTCGCCACGCAGAAGAACCTCTTCAACATCACCCGCAACATCACCTTCGTCGCCATCGTGGCGCTCGGCATGACCTTCGTCATCATCACCGGCGGCATCGACCTGTCGGTCGGCTCGGTGCTGTGCCTGTGCTCGATGGTGCTGGCCGTCACCATGCATGCCGGTTATTCGATCGAAATCGGCATCCTGGCCTCGATCGTCACCGCTTTAGCCATCGGCGCCTTCAACGGGGTGCTCATCGCCTATCTCGGTTTCCCACCCTTCGTGGTGACGCTCGGCATGCTGTCGGTGGCGCGCAGCCTCGCCATGGTCGCCTCCAACAACACCGTCGTCTTCCAGTTCGGGCCGGACCACGACAAGCTGCTGGCGCTGGGCGGCGGCGCCTGGGTGTTCGGCATCGCCAATCCGGTGCTTTACATGATCCTTTTGGCGTTGATCACCGGCTTCATCCTGCGCTGGACCAAGTTCGGCCGGCATATCTTCGCCATCGGCGGCAATGAGCATGCGGCCACGCTGACCGGTGTTCCGGTGCGCCAGATCAAGGTCGCAGTCTACATGATCTCGGCGCTCTCGGCCGGTCTCGCCGGCATCATCCAGACCGGCTGGCTCGGCGCCGTCACCACCAATCTCGGCAACGGCATGGAGTTGCAGGTGATTGCCGCGACCGTCATCGGCGGCGCCGACCTCGCCGGCGGCGTCGGCACCGCGTTCGGCGCCATCGTCGGCGCCGCCCTGATCGAGGTCATCCGCAACAGCCTCGGCCTGCTTGGCATCAATGCCTTTTGGCAAGGCACTTTCATCGGGGGCGCGATCATCCTGGCGGTGCTGTTCGACCGCATCCGTAATTTTAGGCGCAGCGATTAGAGAGCAAACCTTCCCTTCTCCCTTCTTATGGAGAAGGGGAGACCCCTGCTCAGTCTGAAAATCCGCCCAGCTGGTCGGTTCGGAGCGGCCGTCATTCCTCCACGCCTTGACGGGGCCAGAGGCGATGAGCTCCGGTCATTGCGATGCACAAAAGTGCCGAGCCCCGACAGTTTCGGTGCCGCCGCGGGCGTGCGCAGGCCGGCCTTCCAAGCCCATTTCAGTCCCGCCCGGTATGGCCTGAGACCTCTGCACCCGCACTGGCCGGCAGGGTCAGGAAACGCATCGCTGCCACCAGCCCGAGCAGGCCGATCGCGAAAAAGGCGATCCTGAAGTCTATTAAGTTGGGCGCCGCGCCGCTGCGCACGATCTGCGACAGGTTGAGGATCGCCGCGGCCACGGCCACGCCAAACAGCATCGCCACCTGCTGCAGCATGCTGGACAAAGTCGCGGCCGAGCTGCGCTGCGGCGCGCCGATATCCGCGAAGGCAAGCGTGCTGAGCGCCGTGAACTGCATCGAGCGCGTCAGACCGGCGACCAGCATCAACGCCACGACAAGTGCCAGCGGTGTCTGCGGCGAAATCACGCCGCACGCCGCGATTGCAAGCGAGGCAATCACCCCGTTGACCACCAGCACCCGGCGGAAGCCAAAGAGTCTGAGCGTCGGCGTGGTCACCGCTTTCATCCCGAGGTTGCCGAGGAAGTAGGCCAGGATCAGCAGGCCGGCGTCCACCGGCCGCATGCCGAAGCCCACCTGGAAGAGCAGCGGCAGCAGGAACGGCGTGGCATTGATGGCGACGCGGAAGATCGTGCCCGCCGAGAGCGTCGAGATGGCGAAGGTCGGCACTTTGAAGGGGGACAGGTCGAGCAGCGGATGCGTCACCCGCCGCAAGTGCCGCACGGCGAACCAGCCGACCGCGACGCCGGCGGCAACCAGGCCCGCTGTCGGCAGCATGCCATCCTCGGGATGCGCAAGCCGTTCCAGCCCATAGAGCATCGCGGCGAGGCCGAGCGCGGTGAGGAAGAATCCCGGCCAGTCGAGCGGCTTGGTCTCGGATTCGCGATCGCCCGGAACGAAGCGCGCGACAAGCAGCAGCCCGGCGAGGCCGAGCGGAACGTTGATGAAGAAGTTCCAGTGCCAGGACAGATAGGTGGTGATGAAGCCGCCGAGCATCGGCCCGATCACCGGCGCGAACAAGGCCGGCCAGGTGATCAGCGCCGTGGCGGCAAGCAATTCGGACTTGGCGGCGTTGCGCAGCACCAGGATGCGGCCGACCGGCGTCATCAAGGCGCTGCCGAGGCCCTGAACGATGCGGGCGGCAACGAATTGCGTCAGGCTCTGTGAGTAGCCGCAGGCGATCGACGCCAGCGTGAACAGCCCGATCGCGACGAGGAAAATGTTGCGCGCGCCAAACCGGTCGGCAAGCCAGGCCGACAACGGCACGAACACCGCCATGGTCAACATGTAAGCGGTGATCCCGATGCTCATCGCCACTGCCGGCACGCCGAAAGACTGCCCCATCTGCGGCAGCGACGTCGAGATGATCGTCGAATCCAGCAACTGCATGAAAAAGGCGACGGCAACGATCAGCGCGACGCGCCGCGCCCGGCGCGCCGCCGTCGGCACGAGCTGGGATACGGCCTCATTGTCGGGGATGCTGGTCATGACGCGCCGGTTGAACAGCATAAGGCTGAACCAGTCCAGAGCTTATCCAACAAACTTTCGTGTCGCCCCGCCGCCTGTTATGGATGAGCGCGGGCCGGACGAGGGAAATGCATGAAGCCGATCTATATCGACTACCTCAATGCTCTCGACATTGAAGCCCTTACCCTGAGCGATGCCGAGATCATCGGCGCCGTCGAAGCCGGGCTCGTCGCCCAGGGCAAGGGCCAGACGGTGATCGAGCCGCGCGTCCATCTTGAGCCGGATCCGTCCTTCCGCGGTCATTTCAACGTGCTGCGCGGCTATGTGGCGCCGCTCGATGCGGCCGGCGTCAAGATCGTCGGCGACTATGTCGACAACTACCTGCACGCCCTGCCGTCCGAATTCGGCATACTCAACCTGTTCGACCCGCGCACCGGCGCGCCACGCGCCATCCTCGACGCCACCGTCATCACCGATATGCGCACCGGCGCGGTCACCGCCATCGGCGCCAAGCATCTGGCGAAGAAATCATCCAGGGTGCTCGGTCACATCGGCGCGCGCGGCACCGCCTACTGGAACGTGCGACTGCTCGATCACCTGTTCGACTTCGACGAGATCCGCGTCCATTCGCGCCGCCCCGAAAGCCGCGACGCTTTCGCCGCGAAGCTTGCCGGCGACCTCGGCAAGCCGGTTGTCGCCGTTGCCGACTGGAAGAGCTGCGTGGAAGGCGCCGACATCGTTGTCGAAGCCTCGCGGCTACCGGAACCGCAACCCCTGCTCAAGACCGCCTGGATCAAGCGCGGCGCGCTGGTCGTGCCCTACGGCACAATGAGCGCGGTGGAGCTTTCGCTTACCGACATCATGCAAAAGATCGTCGTCGACGACTGGGGTCAGTGCAAGGGCGGCAAGTTCGGCTCGCTACGCGCCCATGTCGAGACGGGACGGCTGAGCGAGGCGACGCTGCATGCCGAGCTCGGCCAGATCGCTGCCGGGCACAAAGCGGGCCGGCAAAGCGACGGCGAGACGATCCTGTTCTGGCATCGGGGTCTGTCGCTCTCCGACATCGCGCTCGGCAAGGCGTTGCTAGCCAAAGCCGCGGAACAAGGCATCGGCCAGAGGCTGCGTTTCGCATGACCCCGCTCGTTCTCACCGGCGCCGGCGTCAGCATCGAAGACGTGGCCGCCGTGGCGCGCAGTGCAGGCAAGGTCGAGATCACGCCGGCGGTCATCGAGAAACTCGGCAAGGCCCGCCAGGTCCTCGATGACGCCGCCGCCGGCGGCCAGCAGATCTATGGGCTGAACACCGGGCTGGGCGCCAATCTCGGCACGGCTGTCGAAGGCGATGCCGGTGCCTTCCAGCGCCAGCTTCTCGACGGACGCGGAGCTGCGGTGGGAAACCCATTGCCCGCCCAGCTCGTGCGCGCCGCAATGTTTGCCCGCATCGCCATGCTTTCCGCCGGCGGCTCCGGCCTGTCGCCGCATGTCCTCACCGCGCTTGTCGATCTGCTCAACGCCGGCATCCATCCGGTGATGCCGTCGCTGGGTTCGATCGGCGCCGGCGACCTGGTGCTGATGACCGCGATAGCCCACACGCTGATCGGCGAAGGCGATGCAGACTATCAGGGCAGGCGCATGCCTTCGGCAAAGGCGCTGATGATGGCGCGGCTTGCGCCGGTCAGCCTGGCACCGAAGGATGGTCTGTCGCTGATCAACGCTTCCGCGGTTTCCACCGGCGCCGGCGCGCTGGCGCTCCTCGACGCGCTGTCGGCACTCGAACAGCAGGAGCAGGCCGGCGCGCTCACCATGGAAGCGTTCGGGGCCAACCGCACCATCCTTGACCCGCGCCTGCATCTGGCGCGTCCAGCCGCCTGCCAGCAGGTGGCGGCAAAGGCGTTGCGCGACCTGCTCACCCGCGACGGGACGCCCGCGCCGACCACCCTTCAGGATCCGCTGTCGATCCGCTGCATGCCCTCGATCCACGGCGCGCTCATCCAGGCGATCGACCATGCCCGGCTCGCGGTCGAGATCGAGCTCAACGCGCCCGCCGACAACCCGCTGGTGCTCGCCAACGACTCACTCGTGCTGTCGACCGGCAATTTCCACACCGCCTCGCTGTCGCTGGCCTTCGAGACGCTAGGTCTGGCGATTGCGCAATGCGCGGCGGCGTCGGCCGCGCGCTTCATCCAGCTCACCGGCTCAACTCGCCACGGCTTGCCGAAATATCTGTCGCCAATCGGCGGCGCGTCCGCCGGCTTCGTGCCGCTGCAGAAGACGGTGACGGCGATCCTGGCCGCCATCCGCCACAAGGCCAATCCGGTGATGCTCGACTTCCTGCCCGTGTCCGAGGGTGTCGAGGATCATGCGACGCAGACTCCCCTCGCCGTCGCCAAATGCGTCGAGATGATCGTACTGTGGCGGCGGCTGATCGCCCTGGAGCTTATGGCCGCCGCACAGGCCGTCGATCTTCGCGAAGGGCTCATTCTTGCACCGGCCACCAGCGCGATCCACGCGGCCGTCCGCGCCCATGTGCCGACGCTCAAGGAAGACCGGCCGCTCGGATCCCATGCCGATGCGCTCCACGCGGTGCTCGCCGACGGGTATTGGCTCCCTGCGGTGCACCAGATACTGCTCGATTAGACGAGATCAGGGCACCGCATCGTTGCGGACCACCAACGACAGATCGAGATCACCACCCGCCCAAGCCAACCCTCAAGCCAACTGGCCGCTCGCCCCGAATCGGATGGCCGGGCTCCGCCGCTTATGGGCCCGCCGGCCGCACCCCTCGGCACCCTCTTGGGTTGCACGATGAGTTCGGATATGAAGAGCCAAGGGCATATAAGGGGTGGCTCAATTGCATCGTTCCTGCTTCGTCTTGGCGGCAGACGCGAAAAATTTCCCATACGCCGTTCTGGGCGCGCGGCGCATACTGGACGTATCTGCGCCTATCGACGGTTTCATCCTTCATATGGCCGCCGGAACTGAGGATTTGCCGGTCGCGGACCGATTGCTCGGCGCTGCCGTCAAGATCGTCGACGTGTCCGATCTCATGAAGGAATTCGATTTCGATCCCGGTCACCTCAGCGTAGCAACCTACATTCGCCTGCTTGCCGACAAGCTGGCGGTATTCGAGCCTTACGACAGGCTCGTCTATGTGGACACTGACGTTATCTTCAACCGGTCGATCACCGACTTGGCCGATGTTGAACTGAATGCCCCACTCTTGGCGGCCCATGACGAACAGACCTATTTCGATCCGAGCTGCCGTGAGTCTCTTGAGATGGAGCCCGGCTCATCGCATTTCAACGCCGGCATACTGGTGCTGAACATGCCAATGATCCGCGCCGAGGGGCTCTTGGAGCGGGCGCGCGAACTGGCGCTGCGGCGCGTACCGAAGCTCGATCAGGGAGCGCTCAACATAGCGTTTGCCGGACGCTGGCAAACGATGCATCCGCTCTGGAATCTGCAGACCAACTATTCCAGCCAGATACCCTTCAGCAGAGCCTTCGCGCGTCATTTCACCTTTGGAAAGCCGTGGTGGCCAAGCCCTGAAGGAGTGGAACTCGCCGCGATGGCGATCTATCGCAACCTTGCGAAAGATACGCCCTGGCTCGATCGGTTCAAGCGTCCGCTCTGGACGAGAGGTCTGCGCAAGCGATTGCTCCGCAAATTTGACGGCCTCTCCGGGATCATTCTCAATAAGGAAAAATACCGACGCCGTTTCCGCTTCAACGCCGAACGGTGCACCGCCATCTTTGCCGCGCAGGCCGACCAGGGGATGATGGCCGCAACCTATCCGGAGGTCCTGATGGGCGTGGTCAAGGCACGAAATTAGGCGCCGATCTCGACGACAGCTTACCGGCTTGGGCCGCGAGGCCGGCCCAATACCTGCCGCACTTGGCGGCGAACCAGGCAGACCCATCGCAGTGCCCGTTCAGGCTCTTGCGTCCACTTTCTTCATGAAAAGCGTGAGCTCGTCTGGATCCATATGCACGATGTGCCGGTCTTCCGGATAGGCGCCGCTGTTTGACGTCGCCGACATATTCCGAGAACGCCGCGATGCGCCGCTTGCCTTCAACCGATATCGATCATCACCTTGCCGGCCTCGACCTTGACCGGATAGGTTTTGAGGTTGACGCAGACCGGCGCGCCCTTGGCCTGACCGGTCTTATAGTTGAAGCGGCCATTGTGCTTCGGGCATTCGATGATGTCGTCCATCACCAGCCCGTCGGCCAGATGTGCCTTTTCATGCGTGCAGAACCCGTCGGTGGCGAAGAACTCGTCGTCAGGCGAGCGGTAGATCGCGAAGGTGCGGCCGCCATGGTCGAAGCGGATCACGTCCTCCTCATCCACGTCGTCGACCGCGCACGCTTCGACCCACTCCTGCATCTTGTGTTCTCCTGATTGGGTTCGCGCAACTGCCGCGCGCACCGACCTTATTCGGCAGCCGCAGCCGTTATGTCGAGATCGTGGAATTCGCCGCGATAGGGCTTGGCCGTCGGCGGCAATTCGCGCTTGAGGAAGTAGTCCTCGTATTTCAGCTGCCTGAGCAGCACCGGCCAGACCTCGCGATAGGCATGCCACATCGACGGGTTCGGCTCCGGCAAATCGTGCTTGACCAGCTCATGCAGCCTGGGCAGCGCGTGGTAGGGCACCATCGGAAACATGTGATGCTCCACATGGTAGTTCATGTTCCAGTAGATGAACCGGCTTATCGGGTTCATGTAGACGGTGCGCGTGTTGAGCCGATGGTCGGTGACGTTGTCGGCCAGCCCGATATGCTGCAGCAGGCCGGTCGTTACCATGTGCCAGGTGCCGTAGAGCCGCGGCAGGCCGATCAGCATCAGCGGTATCCATGACCCAAGCGCGATCGCGACAGCGATCGTCGCGACGTATACCGCGATGTGCCAGCGCGCCGCGATCACCGCCTTGTGCTGCTCCATCTCCGGAATGTAGCTCTTCTCGTCGTCCGACAGCTTGCCGAAGGCCTGGCGCACCAGCGTGGGCAGCGAATAGCGGAAGTCGAGAATGCCCGTGAAGGCGAGCGCAGCTTTGATGAGGTCCGGGGGCCGCATAACGGCGATCTCGGCATCGCGGCCGACAATGATGGTGTCGGTGTGGTGACGGGCATGGCTCCAGCGCCACTGCACCGGATTGCGCATCAGCATGAACGAGGCGATGTGATAAACGACATCGTTCATCCAGCGCGTGCGAAACGCGGTGCCGTGCCCGCATTCGTGCCAGCGCGAGTCGCTCGACGAGCCATAGAGCACGCCATAGACGAACATGAATGGCACGACCCACCACGTGCCCCAGAACCAGATAATGCCGGCGGCTGAGCCCAGGATCGCCGAGATCCAGATGACGCTATCGCGGATCGCCGGCCCGTCGCAACGCTGCATCAGCTCCTTCATCACCTTGCGCGGCACGTCGGTGTGGTACCACTCGGCCGATGCAAGTCCGGTCTCTATCGCAAGCCGCGTGCTCTCGCCGACAAGGCTGTAGTCGCGCTTCGTACCGGTGGTCGTCATCGTCATTAAAGCCCGTTGGCGCGGAATTTCCCGTCGAGGAATTTCTTGGCGCGCGGCACGTCCTCCTCGTCGAGATGCTCGATGATCACCGGGATGTTCGGGTGCTTTTCGCTGAGACGTTTGAGATAGAGATCGTAATTCAGCACGCCGAGCCCCGGCGCCGGCAGTTCGATCTCGCCGACGCCGCGGAAGGTCAGCCCCTCATGCGCCTCCGCGTCGCCGATGTCGGCATGCTTCTCCGTCCTGTCGCCGCCCGAACGCTTCACGTCCTTGGCATGCGCGATTTTGATCTTGTCCGTCAGCGTGTCGAACACCTGGTTCAGCACTTGATCCATGCGGTCGATGTTGTGCGCCTCGAAATAGTTCGTCGGGTCCATCAACAGGCCGAGGCCGGGATGATCGACCTGAGCGAACATCCTGACCGTCTCCTCGACCGAGCCGACAACGTTGTTGACGTAGGTTTCGAGCAGGAACACCGCGCCGTGGTCGTAGGCGGTCTGGGCAAGATCCGAGATCACCTTGCGGCACTCCTCAAAACCCTCCTCGGTCTTGTTCTTCGGATGATGCACCCAGTCGGATTCGGTGTTGTAGGTGCCGGTTTCCGAGATCACGTAAGGCGAGCCGAAATCGCGCGCGTTCCGGATGATCTCCTTCAGGTAGGCAAGCCGCCGCTCGCGCTCGGCCCTGTCCGGGTGGATGATGTTCGTGTAGCCGGACACGCAGCAAACCGGCAGGTTGTGGTCGCGGAACGTATCGCGCACCGGCCTCGCCTTGTCCCTGGTGATCTGTCCGGCCGAGAGGTCGATATCCTTGAAATGCAGGTCGAGCTGCACGGTGTTGAAATCGAGCGCCCGGATGCGCCTGGCGACCTCCTCGAGCTCATACGGAAAATAGCCTGTGAAGATACCTGCCTGCATCATGAGGTGAAGTCCTCCCGATAAGCGATTCAATTGCCCTGTTTCTTAGTCGCCTGGTCGACAGGGATTTCGGACAGCCTGATGGTGCGGCCCTCCGCCATCGACCGGTAACCGGCCTCCACCAGCGCCATGGTGTTGACGTTGTCGGCAACGGAAAGCGCCGGCGGCGTGCCGGTCTTGAGCGCATATTGCAGCTGCTCCATGACGCCGATGAAGGCATGCGGAAACCACATCGTCTCCCAGCTCGGGCTGATCCATTTGCCGCCGGTCGTCTCGGTCGAGGCGTAGGTCAGCGTCGAGGCGACGCCCTTCGGCCAACCGATCGTGCCCTTGGCGACACCCTTGGTACCATCGACGCGCCAGTCGATGTGCTGGTCGTCGGAATAGCCTTCCTGACGCGGGCCGGACCAGACGTCCTCCAGCGACACCGCGAGCACGCCGGAGGGAAAGCGCAGCGTCGAAACGGTGATGCCGTCGGAATGTTCGAACTTGGTGCGCGGATCCCTGCGCGTCAGCGTCGTGATTTCGTCAGGGTCGCCGAACAGGAAGCGCAGCACGTCGAGGTGGTGCACACTCATATTGGCGAGCGTCAGCCGGTCATATCCGGCGAGGAAAGTTTGCCAGTGCGGGATGGCATGCATGTCGATCTCGGCGAAGACGATCTCGCCCAGCGCGCCGCTATCGATGATCTGCTTCAAGACGCGCATCGACTGGTCGTAGCGCATGTTCTGGTTGACCGAGAGGATCTTGCCGGAGGCCGCCGCCTCGTCGCGCAGCTTCACCGCTTCCTCGACCGAGAGCGCCAGTGGCTTCTGCGCCAGAATCGCCTTGATGTGCGGCTGGTTCAGTGCATGGCGGATCAGCGCGGGCTGCTGGTCCGGCGGGAAGGCAAGGTCGACGATCTCGACGCGGCTGTCTTCGATCAGCCGCTCCGGCGTATCGCAGACGGTCGGAATGCCCCAGCGGCCGGCGACCTTTTCGGCATTCGCCCTGGTTCGTGAGGCGATCGCCACCACCGGAAAGCCGGCTTGTGCGTAGGCGGCGAGATGGCACTCGGCCATGATCATGCCGGCGCCGATGCAGCCGATCCGGTACTCCTTGACCCGGACTTTCACGTCCGGCTCGAACTCCATGCTCGCCATCCATTCCTCCCGTCGAGGACTGGATATAACGCCAGGATCAGGCGGGCAGCCAAGGGCCGCGCCATCATTTCCCATCAGGGACCGGGGATCCGGCTTACGCGGCGATAAGCACAGTACTTTCCGGCGACCAGCTGAGCACCACCGGCTGGCCCTCGGCAAGACGCTCGGCACCGGTGTTTTGGACGATCACCTTCACCGTCTGCCCGTCTCGGTCGACGAAGTAGGTGCTGTTGTTGCCGGCAAAGATGCGTTTTGAAACTTGACCCTCGAGCATGTTCGCGTTGCCCATATCGAGCTTGGCGTTGCCGGTCGAGATCTGGATGCGCTCCGGGCGAACGGCGCAGCTCGCCTTGGTGCCGGCCGCCAGCGAAGGCCCGGAACCGGCGGCAATCGTCATGCCATCCGGTAGCCTGATGCCGTGGCCGGTCGCATCGCCGCGAAAGATGTTGGCGTCGCCGAGGAAGGTCGCGGCGAACTCGCTTTGCGGCCGGTCGTAGATCTCCTCCGGCGGCCCTTCCTGCACCAGCCTGCCGTCGCGCAATATGCCGATGCGGTCGCTCATCGTCAGCGCCTCTTCCTGGTCGTGGGTGACGAAGATGGTGGTGATGCCGATCTCGCGCTGGATGCGCTTCAGCTCGATCTGCATGTCGACGCGCAGCGCCTTGTCGAGCGCGCCGAGCGGCTCGTCGAGCAAAAGCACGCGCGGCTTGGTGACGATGGCGCGCGCCAGCGCCACACGCTGCCGCTGGCCGCCCGAGAGCTGGTGCGGCCGGCGGCCGCCGAGCTTGCCGAGTTGCACAAGATCCAGCGCCCGCTGCACTTCCGTTGCGATCGTCGCCTTAGCTTCGCCGCGCACCGAAAGGCCGAAGGCGACGTTGTCGGCGACGCTCATATTGGGAAACAGCGCATAGTTCTGGAACACCATGCCGATGCGGCGCTTTTCTACCGGCACGCGCTCGACGCTTTCGCCGCCGATGGCGATGCGGCCGCTATCGGGAAAGTCGAAGCCGGCGATCTGCCTGAGCAGCGTGGTCTTGCCGCTGCCGGAAGGGCCGAGCAAGGCATAGAAGCCGCCATCCGGAAAGTCGATCGAGACGTGGTCCAGCGCCTTGTGCGCGCCGAAACTACGGGAGACGTTCGATACCTGGACGCCGGCCATTATTTCTCTCCGCCGAATTTGAAGAAGCGCGCCGTCAGCAGCATGAGCGCCATCGACACCACGATGATGATGGTCGACACCGCGTTGATCTCGGGCGTGAATCCCTTGCGGATCGCGGCGTAGATTTCGACCGGCAGCGTCGTCTGGCCTGGCGTCGACAGGAAGTACGAGACCACGAACTGGTCGAAGGAGACAGCGAATGCGAACAGTCCGCCGGCGATCACGCCAGGCATGATCCAGGGCAAAGTTACACGCACGGTAACCTGCCACTGATTGGCGCCGAGCGAACGCGCCGCTTCTTCCAGCTCCGGCGCGAAGGTTTGCAGGCGGGCGGACACGACCACGATGACGTAGGGCAGCGCCAGCGCGACATGGCCGAGCAGGATGGCGATGAGCCCGCGACCGATGCCGATGCCGAAGAAGAAGATCAGCATCGCGGTGCCGGTGATCAGCCACGGAATGGCGATCGGCGGGAAGAGCAGCGCCTGCAGGAATTTCTTGCCGCGGAACTCGTAGCGGTAGAGCGCCAGCGAGGCGGCTGACCCGAGCACCGTCGAGATGACGGTGGTGATGATCGCGATCTCGATGCTGTTCCAGGTCGCCGCGATCAGCTGGTCGTTTTGCCAGAGCGAAGCATACCAGTCCGTCGTCCACTCGAACGGCAGCTGGTAAAAAGGCGAGGCGTTGAACGACATCAGCGCCATGATGATGATCGGCAGATAGAGGAAGCCGAGCAACAGGAAGATGTAAAAGCGCCCGACCCACTCCAGAATGCGCGTCGTCGCCATCAGCCGGCCCTCCGCAAGACCGGTGCCGCGAGCGCCAGGATGACCAGCACTACGGCAAGCAGGATGAAGGAGAGCGCCGCGCCCAGCGGCCAGTTGAAGACGGCAACAAACTGGTCCTCTATGACGGTGCCGTAGAAGGTGCCGGTGCGGCCGCCGAGGATGCGCGGCTCCATGAAGGAGCCCACCACCGGCACGAAGATCAACGCCGCACCAGCGATCAGGCCGGGCATCGACAGCGGGATGATCACCCGCTTGAGCATCTGCAGCCGCGAAGCCCCGAGCGAGCGGCCCGCCTCGATCAGCGAGTCGTCGATCGCCTGCAGCGTGAGGTAACAGGTGAGCACCATATAGGGCACGTAGGAGTGCACCAGGCCGATGATGACCGCCGGGTAGGAATACATGAGATCGATATTGATCTTGAACGGCAAGACGGCATTGAGCGTGATGTCGAGAATGCCGCCCTCACGCAGCACCATGGCCCAGGAGAAGATGCGCACCAGCCCGTTCGACCAGAAAGGCAGGATGACCAGCAGGAAGATCGCCTCGCGGCTGCGGCCTTTAAGAACCTTCGCCAGCACGTAAGCCGCCGGATAGCCGATGACGACGCACCAAAGCGTGACCTCGAGCCCGAGCCGCAGCGAGGCCAGAAGAAGCGTCAGATAAAGGCTTTGCGAGAAGAAGGCGGCGTAGTTGCCAAGCGTGAACGACCATTCCTTCCCGGCCAGCGGCAGGTCGGTCATGAAGGAGAAGAACACCATGGCCGACAGCGGCAGAAAGATCGCTACCGTCAGCCACAGATAAGCGGGAAGCAGAAGCGGCAGGGCTGGCCGCAGTCCGCGGCGCGAACCGGTCGCGAGCTGCTCAGCCATGATGCCTCTCCTCCCCGTAAGACGCCAACTATTTCACGTTGACCTTCAGCTCCTGCCAAAGTGCCAGGTATTTCTCGCGCTGCTCATCGGTGACCGGCGCCTGGAACTGGATACGTTTGGCGACCTCTGGGCTGCCCATGACCTTTCGGTTGAAGGCGTCCTCGGGCAGCGCCTCGACCGCCTTGGTGTTGGCCGAAACCGGCGCGCCGACCTTTGTGACCCATTCGACATAGAATTTCGGGTCGATCATGTAGTTTATGAAGGCCTCGGCGCCGGCGACATTCTTGGAACCGGCCGGGATGGAGAAGGCGTCCAGCCAGGCGACGGCGCCTTCCTGCGGGATGACCAGCGAGACCGGCAGCTTGAAATGCGTCTTGGCACGGTCGGCGGAGCCGCTCCAGTAGGTACCGATATCGATCTGGTTGGAGGCAACCATCTGGTTCCAGTCGTTCTCCGAACTCCAGAAGGTCTTGATCTGCGGCATCAGCGAGGTGAGCTTCGCCTTGACCGCGCCCATATCCTTGATGTCGTTGATGTTCTGCCCCGATGCGATGGCGCCGAACTGTACAGCCTCGACGGCGTCGTCGCGGATGATGACGCGGCCCTTATGGGCCGGATCCCACATCTCGGCGATGCTCGTCGGCGGCTTGTCGAACGACTTCTCGTTGATGGCTAGAGCGGTCAGGCCCCATACCCACGGCACGCCATAGACCTTGCCGTCATGGTTCAGCATCGGCGAGCCGGCCTTGTCCTTGGCGATATCGGCATAGTTGGAGAGCTTCGATGTATCGATCGGCTGGATCAGCTTGCCGGCCATCGCCTGGTCGTTGAAGGCGGCGTTGATCATGACGACGTCGTAGAGGCCGGGATTGGTCCTCAGCTTGGTCAGCATCTCCTGTTCGGAGTTGAAGAAGTCATTGACGACCTTGTAGCCGGTCGCCTTCTCGAAGTTGGCGACCGCCCATGGCTCGTCGGCGCCGTAGCCCTTCCAGTTGAGCACATGCACTTCTTCGGCGGCCTGGGCGGCAAACGTGAATGCTGAGACGAAGACGGCGGTCGCCGTCAGAAAAGCGGTCAGTCTGGGCATGCGCATGTTTTTTCCTCTCATTGTTGGCCCGGTTGATGGGCTTGTTAAGTTGCAGTCGCGTCCTCCCGGCCATGCGCTATCGTTCCTTGATCGCGATGACTTAGGAATTCCTGGATCTCACTGTCGGTCGGCGCGGACGAGCCGCCATGACGGGTGACGGAAACGGCCGCCGCGGCGTTCGCGTAGCGCGCCGCTTCGCAGGGCGACAGGCCGCGCGACAATGCGCTGACGAAGGCGCCGATATGCGTATCGCCGGCACCATTGGTGTCGACGGCGCTGACCGCGAAGCCGGGGATCGCGTGCGTGCCGCCTTCTGCCAGCCGCACAAGGCAGCCATGCGCGCCGGCGCGGATCACGACGCCCGCAGCTTTTGGGCAGTGTTCGGCCAGAAGCCGGATCGCGACGGTCTGCGCGTCGCCACGGCCGGCTATTGCGGCGGCCTCGTCGGCGTTGCAGCTCAGCCAGGCGGTGCGGGCAAGCACCCTGTCCAGGATCGGGCGCGGAATGTCCGCGATCACAGGCGTCGGATCGAAGACTACGGGAACTTCCTCCGGCAGCGCCTCGATCCAGTCGGCGAGCGCTTCGCGGCTGCCAGGGTAGCTCAACGTATAGCCGGAGGTGAAAACCCAATCGCCCGGAATGACTTGGACGGGCACCATCATGTCCGGTGTCAGCACGCTCTCTGCGCCCGGCCACGAGACGAAGGTACGTTCCGCATCGCTGCTGATCATGGCGACGCAATTGCCGCTGTCCATCAAGGGTGACGGCGGCGTCAGCGTCTCGATGCCTTCAGCGGCGAAAGCCGCGCGCAGGAAGTCGCCGTCTGCCCCGATGCCAAGCTGTCCGCCGAACACCACCTTCATGCCGGTGCGGCTCGCCGCGACCATCATGTTGAAGCCGCCGCCGGCGACGCGCGAATAGCTCGTCGCGGTCTTTTCGCTGCCCGCCGCCGGAAGAGCGTCGATGCGATAGACATAGTCGACCACCGCGCTGCCGACATGAACGAGGCGCCCGCTCATGCGGCGTCCTCCTTGCCGCCACGGGCCTTCGCCATGCGCGCCGCGACGAGATCATTGGCCAACGCCTCGACCTCCGCGAGATCGACGCCCTTCAGCCCCGCGATTTGATCTTGCGGCAGGCCCGACAGGCCCGAACAGGCGCCCGCCATGCCGGCGGCGATGGCGCCTATGGTGTCGGTGTCGCCACCGAGATTGGCGCTGATCACTGCCGCTCGCCACGCATCCCCGTTGGCAACCTCCAGCACGGCGAATGCTGCAGGAATCGACTCCTGGCTGGCGACCCCCGTGCCGATCAGATCAACGATCAACCGGATCGCCTCTTTGTCGCCCTTCCCGCGCACAAGTTCCTGCGCCCGGAGAATGCGTTCGGCGATGTCGCCGCCGGTGGCCCAGTGACCGAGCGCGGCACCAAGCTTTGCCGCCGCGACGGCATGGCCGGAAGCAACGCGCCAGTCGGCGCCCGAAACACCGAGACTGACCGCGGCAGCAACCGCGGCTGCGGAGGCAATCGCAATCGACGTATTGTGCGTAGCCCGGCAGGTTTCCGCGACTTTCGCAACCAGGGCATCGAGCGGCTCCGGGCGGATCATAATGCCGACCGGCGCAATCCGCATCGCGGCGCCGTTGGTGTCGCCAGTTCGCCCCGCTTCTTCCGCCGGCACGCCGTTATTGATGGCGTCGATGGCCCGCTTGGTCGACGGTCCAAGCAGGTCGTAACTGCCACGCGCCTTGACGTCGCGCTCCCAGTCGAGCAGCGCGTTGACCCATCGCGCATGGTCGAAGCGATTGCCGGAGCTGACCAGGATGCGGCCGAGCAGCAGGGCCTGCTCGGTGTCGTCGGTGATGGCACCTGCCGGCAGCCCCTTCGACACCGGATGGTCGACGGCGGGCGCGACGAAACCCTCGACATGGCCATAGAGCTCGGCGATGCGGGCGGGCGACAGAAGCTGTGTCGGCATGCCCAGCGCATCGCCAAGCGCGCCGCCGATCAGCGCGCCCATCGCCCGGTCGATCGCGTCGGCCGCCATGCTCAGAACTCCAGATGCAGCGCGAAATGCGCCGGGTTGAGCAGGCTGGTGACGAATTCGATGGCGCGGCCGTCGGCGGCGCGCGTCAGCCGCCGCGTCCTGAGGAACGGCGTGCCCGGAGCGCAATCGAGGATGGCGGCATCAGCAGCGCTGAGCATCTCGATGTCGACCCACTCCTCGCCATGGTCGGACACCAGCCCTGCCCCGCGCAGCGTCTGGTGCAGCGAGCCTTCGCGAAGCCCGCGCAGCGGCACGTCTTCCAGCTCGGGCGACAGCGGCAGGCGGCTGCGTTCGATCGAGATCGCATGGCCGTCATCGGCATTGGTACGGACGCGATCGACGGCGATGAAAGACGAGCTCTCGACACCGAGCTTTGCCGCGAGCTGGGCATCCTCGATGATCTCGAGCCTAAGCGTCCGGGTTTCGGCATTGGCGCCCGCATTGGCGAGCGCGCGCGACCAGCCGATCGCGTCATCGACCGGCATGCCGTCGAAAGTGACGAAGGACCCGATGCCGACCTTGGTGGTGATGAGGCCGCGGCTTGAAAGCTCTTCCAGCCCTTTGCGAACCGTGTTGCGGCTGACCGAGAAGCGCTGGACGAGCTCGTTCTCGCTCTGCAGGCGATCGCCGAAGCCGAGCACGCCTGAGCGGATCTCGTGCTCCAGAACCGTCGCGATCTGCTCGGGCTTGCCCGTGCCGGGAGTGAGTTGCGTCGCGCGACGGGCCATATAGATACCTGTTCAATGAACCTGTATAATCCTGTTCATTAGCGTATCTGAGACGAAGCGTCAACGGCCACGTCGTGCATGTCCGGATGTTTTGCGCTGCACCTCATCTGACTGCAGGCATCCTCATAGTGACGCGAGAGGGGCGCTCTCATATGCTCCGATATGAACCTTGATCTCCGGAGCAATGGACGATGGTCAACTTCCTGCCGCTGAAAAAGGCCGTTGCGGAGACTCTGCACGATGGCGATACGGTCGCCTTCGAGGGCTTCACCCATTTGATCCCGACCGCCGCGGCCCATGAGGCAATCCGCCAGGGCTTTCGCGACCTGACGCTGATCCGCATGACGCCCGACCTGATCTACGATCAGATGATCGGCATGGGCATGGCCAAGAAGATCGTCTTCTCCTATCTCGGCAATCCCGGCGTCGGCCTGCTCAGGCGCGTTCGCGACGCCATCGAGAACGGCTTTCCGCGGCCGATCGAGGTCGAGGAGCACAGCCACGCCGGCATGGCCAACGCCTATGAGGCGGGGGCCGCCGGCCTGCCCTGCGCGGTGTTCCGCGGCTATCGCGGCGCAGGCCTTGCCGCCGTCAATGCAAACATCAAGTCCATAACCTGCCCGTTTACCGGCGAGGTGCTGGCCGCCGTTCCGGCGATCCGGCCCGACGTCACCTTCATCCACGCGCAGAAGGCCGACCGCAAAGGCAATGTGCTGGTCGAAGGCATCATCGGCATCCAGAAAGAGGCCGTGCTCGCCGCCAAACGCGCGGTGGTGACCGTCGAGGAAGTGGTCGACAGTTTCGACGATCTCCACCCTAATCTCACCGTGCTGCCGAATTGGACGATCGCGGCAATCTCGATCGTGCCGGGCGGCTCGCATCCCTCCTACACGCATGGCTATTACGAGCGCGACAACTCCGCCTATCTCGAATGGGACGAGATCGCCGCCGACCGCGACCGCTTTCAGGCATGGATGCAGAAGAACGTCATCGAGAGCAGCGCAGACGACTTCGCTGCTCGCGTCGAGCATCTGAGGAAAGCCGCATGAGCGAGATCGATTTGGGCTTCACTCCCAACGAGATGATGACGATTGCCGCGAGCCGCGCGCTGAAGAACGACGATGTCTGCTTTGTCGGCATCGGGGCGCCGTCGGCCGCCTGCAATGTCGCGCGGCTGACCCATGCGCCGGACATCACGCTGATCTACGAGAGCGGCACCATCGGCACCGCGCCCCACATTTTGCCGCTGTCGATCGGCGACGGCGAATTGTGCGAGACTGCGGTCACCACCGTCGCGGTGCCGGAGATGTTCCGCTACTGGCTGCAGGGCGGCCGCATCACCATCGGCTTCCTTGGCGCCGCCCAGCTCGACAAATTCGGCAACATCAACACTACAGTCATCGGCGACTATGCGCATCCCAAGACGCGGCTGCCCGGCGGCGGCGGCGCGCCGGAGATCGCCACCTCCTCGCGAGAGGTCTACATCACCATGGCGCAGTCGAAGCGCGGCATGGTCGAAAAGATCGACTTCTTCACCTCCTTCGGCCATGGCGAGGGTGGCGACCATCGCAAGCGGCTCGGCATCGACACCGCCGGTCCGAGCTTGCTGATCACCGACCTCGCCGTCTGGAAGCCGGACCGTGTCACCAAGGAATTCACCGTCGTGTCGCTGCATCCCGGCGTCACCCGCGAAGAGGTGCAGGCGACCTGTGGCTGGGAAGCAAAGTTTGCCGAGGCGCTTGACGAGACGCCGGCGCCGACGGAACTCGAGCTGAAGACATTGCGCGATTTGCAGGCGCGCACCAAGGCCGCCCATGCGGGTACCGCCAAAGGGAAAGCTGCATAATGACTGATGCCTTCATCTGCGACTACATCCGCACGCCGATCGGCCGTTTTGGCGGCGCGCTATCCTCGGTGCGAGCCGACGATCTCGCCGCCATTCCGCTGAAGGCGTTGGTCGAGCGCAACCTGGGCGTCGACTGGGCCGCCGTCGACGACGTCGTCTTTGGCTGCGCCAACCAGGCCGGCGAGGACAACCGCAACGTCGCCCGCATGGCGCTGCTGCTGGCCGGCCTTCCCCAGGACATTCCGGGTTCGACGGTCAATCGGCTGTGCGGCTCGGGCATGGATGCCGTCACCATCGCCGCCCGGGCCATCAGGGCCGGCGAGGCCGAGCTGATGATTGCCGGCGGGGTGGAATCGATGAGCCGCGCGCCCTTCGTCATGCCGAAGGCCGACACCGCCTTCTCGCGCAATGCCGAGATCTACGACACCACCATCGGCTGGCGCTTCGTCAACCCGCTGATGAGGAAGCAGTACGGCGTCGATTCCATGCCGGAGACCGGCGAGAACGTCGCCGAGGAGTTTTCGGTCAGCAGAGCCGACCAGGACGCCTTTGCCGCGCGCAGCCAGGACAAGGCTGTTGCGGCGCAGGCCGATGGCCGGCTGGCGAAGGAGATCACGCCGGTGGCGATCCCGCAAAGAAAAGGCGAGCCAATCGTCGTCTCGAAGGACGAGCATCCCCGCGCCGGCACGACCATCGAGGCGCTGGCCAAGCTGCCGACGCCGTTCCGCCAGGGCGGCACCGTGACCGCCGGCAACGCCTCCGGCGTCAATGACGGTGCTGCCGCGCTGATCATCGCCTCCGAAGCGGCGGCCAGGAAACATGGCCTGACGCCGATCGCCCGCATTCTCGGCGGTGCTGTTGCCGGCGTCGCGCCGCGCATCATGGGTATCGGTCCCGCGCCGGCAACCAAAAAGCTCTGCGCCCGTCTCGGCTTGAGGCCTGACCAATTCGACGTCGTCGAGTTGAACGAAGCCTTCGCCTCGCAAGGCATTGCCGTGCTGCGCGAACTCGGAATTTCCGAGCAGGCGAAGCATGTGAATCCCAACGGCGGCGCCATCGCGCTCGGTCATCCGCTTGGCATGTCGGGCGCGCGCATCACCGGAACCGCGGCGCTGGAGCTGCGCGAGCGCGGCGGACGCTACGCTTTGGCCACCATGTGCATCGGCGTCGGCCAGGGCATTGCGATTGCACTGGAACGGGTCACGGCTCGGCCCGCTCAGTAAGGCAGGCCGACATAGTTCTCCGCCAGCGCGGTCGAGGCGGCCTTGAAGTGTACGAGATAATTGAGCTCGGCTTCCTGGATGCGCTGACCGAACTCACCCGTCTCGGGGAAGCGGTGGAGGATCGTCGTCATCCACCAGGAGAAGCGCACCGCCTCGCAATCGATGCGATGCGTCGCCCTCGAGCCCGGTCCGGTATCGGTTGGTATTGTTTGCGTCATCGCCCATGGAGATGCTTTCCCTCAGGCAACGATGCGACGAAGGCGCGGATCAGGGCGACGACCGCGTCGGGCTGCTCGATGCAGGGAATGTGCCCGGCGCCGCGGATCACCTCGAAGCGCGCGCCGGGGATCAGGTCGGCAAGCGAGCGCACGAGATCGGGCGGCGTCGAGCCGTCCTGGTCGCCGACGATGCAGAGCGTCGGCACCGCGATGCGGCGCGCGCTGTCGGTGAAATCCGCATCGCGAACCGCCATACACGTGCCGATGTAACCCGGCAGCGCCTGCCTGGTCAGCATGTTGCGGCAACCGGCAAGCTCGGCGGCGCGGTTGGCATGAAAATCCGGCGTGAACCACACCTTCATGATGCCATCGGCAATCGCCTCGATGCCGTCACGCTCGACCGTCGCGATGCGGCTGTTCCAGCTCTCGGGGGTGCCTATTTTGTGCGCGGTGTCGCTGAGGATCAGCGCTTCGACGAGTTCGGGCCGCCGTGCATAGAACCCCTGCGCGACCATACCGCCGACCGACAGGCCAAAAAGCACGACCTTCTGGAAGCCGAAGCAATCGATGAGCGCGCTCAGATCGTCGACATGGTCGTCGATCGAGCGCACGCCGCTGCCGATGTCGGAAAGTCCGTGGCCGCGCTTGTCATAGACGAGCATCGGCATCTCACCGGCAAGCCGTGCGACGACATCGTCCCAGATCCGCAAGTCGGTGCCGAGCGAATTGATGAAGATGATCGGGCGCGCAGCAGCCGTCCCGGCGATAAGGCGATGGTGCAACGCAATGCCGCCGATACTGACGAATGGCACGATCTCGATCCTCCAAACCAACATTGCACCAGTTGTCTAGATCGGTAAACCGAAGGCTACTCTGGACGGTGCACGCCGCCTTGGATCTTTTGAGGGGGCGTTTGGCGATCCGCCTCCGGGGTCGAGACCAGCAGGGCGGCGGCGGCATTCGCGGCGGCGATGGCGGCATCGGTGGGCTCGCCGCGAGCAAGCGCAGCCGCAAAGGCACCGACGAATTCGTCACCAGCGCCATGAGTGCTGACCATCTTCACCGGAATGGCACCGAGCGCAAAGGCGCGGCCGTCGCGATCGTGATAGGCGACGCCATCCTCGCCGGCGGTGACGATTGCCGCCGGATAAACGATTGCCAATTGCCGCGCTGCCTCAGCTGCGCCTTCAAGCGTGTCGACGACCGGAATGCCGGCCAGGAACTCCGCCTCTATGGCGTTGGTGATCACGATATCGACGAGCCCGGTGAGTTCGGCGGGCAGCGGCCGGGCCGGCGCCGCGTTGAGCACGACGTAGCGGCCGGCAGCCTTCGCCGTGCGCGCGGCAGCGATGTTGGCGATTTCCGGCACTTCGTTCTGCAGCAACAGCACCTCAGCCTGCGCCAGCACACCGGCCGCCCCCGCGACATCCTTTTCGCCGAGTGTCAGATTGCTGCCGGAAACGATTACCGCGCCGTAGTCGCCATCGTCGTCGAAGATGGCTACGCTCATGCCTGATCGGGTCCCCGGTTCTACTCGCACGAAGCGGTGATCGACATTGCTGCGGCTGAGATTGGCGAGCAGCGCACGGCCGAAATCGTCGTCGCCGACAGCACCGATCATCGCCGACCTCGCCCCCGCGCGCGCCGCCGACAGGGCCTGATTGCCGCCCTTGCCGCCGCATTTCGGCTGCCATCCGAAACCGGTCACCGTCTCGCCCTTGCGCGGACGATCCGGTGCGTCGACCAGGATGTCGTAATGCAGGCTGCCGAACACGGCCACCAGCCCCGCTGAAGCAACGCTCATCCGCGACGATCTTTCATCTGTTCTTGTCCCGGCGTTTCGACGTCACTGCCGACATGGTGCGGCCGAGATTGTGCTCCGCCGCCTGATAGTCGCGCTGCGCCACCGCGACGAACAGCGCATCCAGGATGTTGAGCTGGGCGATACGGGCGGCCGCATTCTCGCCCATCAGCGGCGACCCCCGCGCGGT
Source organism: Mesorhizobium sp. WSM3862 (assembly GCF_002294985.1). Taxonomy (GTDB): domain Bacteria; phylum Pseudomonadota; class Alphaproteobacteria; order Rhizobiales; family Rhizobiaceae; genus Mesorhizobium. Next base: position 61,446 of record NZ_NSGE01000013.1, read on the forward strand.
CGAGCAGAGCACGACATCCGCCTCGGCTGCCAGCGGCGAGTTGGCGTAGTTGGTTACGGCAAGCGTGCGGGCGCCGTTCTTTCTGGCGAGCTGAACGGCATCAATCACCGCGCTGCTGTTGCCGGAATGGGAAAAGCCGACGGCAATGTCTTCGGCGCCGAGGAGCGAGGCCGACATAAGCATCATGTGGGAATCGTCGTAAACCGCCGCACGGATGCCGATGCGCAGGAACTTGTGCGAGACGTCCCGGGCAATCTGAGCTGAGCCGCCGACGCCGTAGAAGTCGCGATTTCTGGATCGGTAAATGAGGTTGGCGGCCCGGTCGAAATCGCCGATGTCAAGAATCGCCAGCGTTTCCTCCAGCGCCTGTATGGAAGTGCGGAAGACCTTTTGCACGATCTCGGCCGAACTGTCGTCAGCGGACAGTTCCCGGTGCATCTCGGCGGTCGGCGAGCGGCTGTATTCGCAGACTGCCGTCCGGAAGTCGCGATAGCCGGAGAAGCCCAGCTTCTTGGCGATCTTCACCACCATCGCCTCGGAGACGCCGGCCTCGTCAGCGATCTCCTTCAAAGGGATCGTCTCGTCGAAACCGCGGCGGCCGAACACGGTTTCCACCACCTTTGCCTCCAGCGGTGTGAGATGCGGCATCATCATGCGGATGCGCGGCCCCACGGCCCGAAGATCCGCGGACGTCATCCTGCATTTGCTCCGAGCAGGATTTCTTGGACGACAGCCTGAGAGGCAACCGCGTCCTGTCCGTCGAGGGCAGCCGCCAGCCGATTGTCCTGCCCCAGCCGCTCGACGACCCGCAACATGCGCTTGACGGTCGCGATGTTGACCTCGCATTCGCGCACCGGGTCGAGACCGGTCATGTCCGGAAAGGTGTCGAAATAGATGGCACCGGCGTAGCCGTCCCTGCGTATTTGACGCAGCAGCTCGATCGTCTGCAGCGTGTGCACGGCGCCGACCATCAGGCCGTCGTCGCGCTTGGCGTAGCCATCGTTGAGATGAACGCCGAGCAACCTGCTGTGACGGGCGACAAGAGCGGCGGCAAAGGCCGGTTGCTCGTCGGCATAAAGAACATGCGCGAAGTCGAGAGTGACGCCCAGATTGGGCAGGCCGGCCTCGCGGATCGCCAGCAACGTGGTCGCGGCATCCGGCATCAGCGAATAGGAGCGCGGCTCGTTCGGCTTATATTCGAGACTGATGGCGCAATCGGGGTCATGCGCCGCAACTTCACGAATACCGTCGATTTCGTGTTGCCAAAGTGTCGCGTAGTCGGCCTGGAAAGCGTAGTCGAAACCATCCTGCCCCAGCCACAATGTCATGAGACCGGCGCCCGCCTCTCGCGCCGCATCGATGCCAGCCTTGGTAAGGTCGATGGCTTCACGCCGCACTGCCGGATCGGGATTGGTGAACGCGCCGAGCTTGAAGGCGGGATTGGAGTAGTAGCGCATCGCGAAGCCATTGATGGAAAGCCCAAGATCGCCAAGCCTCCGTGCGATTTCCCTGGGGTTTTCACCGATATGGTCGGGATAGTTGAGGTCGAGATCGGTGAGCCCCTCGACCTTGGCCGCCCGCGCCGCCATCTGCAGCACCGAGGGCTTCCCGGTAAGCCCGGCCCACTCCGCCTCGGGCCGCGAGGCGAAGGAATTGAGACGGGTGGCAAAACGGTGGGATGTCATTTGGGATCCTTGGGATGCCTGAGACTTCACATGGAAAAATGATTTTGTAAAGTTCTCTGGTGAGCTGTACAGGCTGGTTGCCCTGGTTGGCATGCGCTGATTGTTCTGGCATTACCGGGTTCGAGAACCATTCCGACGGGCAGCAATGACCTCGAAACGCAACGTCCTTTTCATCATGTGCGACCAGCTGCGGTTCGATTATCTGAGCTGCGCCGGGCACAAGAGCCTGAAGACGCCGAACATCGACCGGCTCGCCAGCCGCGGCGTGCGTTTCACCAATGCCTATGTGCAATCGACGGTCTGCGGCCCCTCGCGCATGAGCGCCTATACCGGCCGCTACGTCCGCTCGCACGGCTCGACGCATAATGGCGTGCCGCTCAGGGTCGGCGAGCCGACGCTGGGCGACCATCTGCGCGAGGTCGGCGTGCGTTGTGCACTCATCGGCAAGACACATATGAAGGCCGACGAGGAAGGCATGGAGCGCCTCGGCATCGACAGGGACTCGATCATCGGCGTGCGTGTCGCGGAATGCGGCTTCGAGCCGTTCGAGCGCGATGACGGCCTGCACCCTTCCACCAGCTACGACCCCGACCCGGCCTACGACACCTATCTGCGCCAGCATGGCTTCGAGGCCGAAAATCCTTGGGAGCATTGGGCGAATTCCGGCGAAGGCGAGAATGGCGAGAATTTCAACGGCTGGCTGCTCGTCCATGCCGACAAGGCGGCGCGCATTCCGGAGGAGCATTCCGAGACGCCTTACATGACGCGCCGCGCCATGCGCTTCATCGAGGACGCCGAGGCCAAGGGCGAAGCCTGGTGCGCGCATCTTTCCTACATCAAGCCGCACTGGCCCTATATCGTGCCAGCGCCCTACCACACCATGTACGGCAAGGCGGAGATCCAGCCGGCCGTTCGCAGCGAGGCCGAGCGCGTCTCGCCAAACCCGATCTTCGAAGCCTTCCAGCAGGAACGCTACTCAAAAAACTTCTCGCGCGATGAGGTCCGCGAAACGGTCGTTCCCTGCTACATGGGCCTGATCAAGCAGATCGACGATCAGCTCGGGCATTTGTTCGACTTCATGGAGAAGCGCGGCGTGTTCAAGAACACGCTTGTCGTCTTCACTTCTGACCATGGCGACTATCTCGGCGACCATTGGCTCGGCGAGAAATACCTGTTCCACGACGTCGCGGTGAAGGTGCCGATGATCGTCTACGATCCTCGTCCGGAAGCCGACGTCACAAGAGGAACCACGTCGGACGCGCTGGTCGAGATGATCGATCTCGCACCCACCTTCCTCGATTATTTCGGCGGCAGGCCCAAGCCGCATGTCCTCGAAGGCCGCTCGCTGCTGTCGCTGACTTCGGGTGAGCGGAAGAGCCTGCGCAACTATGCCGTCAGCGAATATGACTACAGCGGCGATGCGGCGCGGCTGAAGCTCGCCATGCCGGTTTCGGGCTGCAAGCTCTACATGATCACCGACGGCCGCTTCAAACTCGTCCATGGTGAAGGTGTCGAGCCGATGTTCTTCGATCTCCAGAACGACCCCGGCGAATTGCGCGACCTCGGCCGCGAGCCGTCGGCCGCCGGCGATATCGAGCGGCTGCGCAAAATGCTGATGCGCTGGCTGGCGCTGCCCAACAACCGCATTACCGTCCCCGACGAGTGGCTGACGGAGATCGACGGCAAGGTCGGGCATTTCGACCCGATCATCGGCTCCGGCGTGCTCATCGGCTACTGGGACGAGGCCGAACTCGCCGAACAGCAGGAGGCGCGTCGCCGCTGGCTGACGCGCCGGGGCAAGTAGATTCGTTACCCGAGTGTCAGCCCTGCCTTCTTCGCTTCGTCGCGCAGGAAGGGCAGCCCCACCTCGATGACGTCGCGCGGGTCTTCCGCCACGGGGCGCCATACCGCGAGCCCGCCGGCGATGTCGACGTCGACATGGTTCATGCTTTCGAGCGTGATCGGGCCCTCATAGCCGATGTCGGCGATCGCCTTCATGCAGGCTGCCCAGTTCAGCATGCCGCGCCCCGGCACGCCGCGGTTGGCCTCCGACACATGCACATAGCCGAGGAAGGGCGCCGCCGCCGCGAAGCCGGCCGCGAAGCTCTCTTCCTCGATATGCATGTGGTAGGTGTCGAGATGGATGAAGATGTTGTCGGCGCCGATGCGCTCGATGACGCGCGCCGCATCGATGCCGCGGTTGATCAGATGCGTCTCGTAGCGGTTGCAGGGTTCGATGCCAAGCTTCAGGCTGCGTGCCTTCGCCGACTTTGCCGCCCGTTCGAGGAAGCGGCACATGCCGTCGATCTCCCGCGGCATCGGCGCCCGGCCGGTGGTCTTGCCGATCGTGCCATAGGTGACGCCGCCGAGCGCCTCGGCGCCCACCTCGTTGCAGACGTTGAAGGCCGGCTGCAGGAAATCGAGCGCCTCTTCCGGCCGCTCCACCACGTCGAGCGCGCGCGGCAAGCCGAGCGACGGGATGAGCTGCACGCCATAATGGTTTGCAAAACCGCGCGTGCGCTTGGTGTCGATCTCCTCGGGTCTGAGCAGCGGGATCTCCATCAGGCCGATGCCGAGCTCCTTCAGCCGGTCCATCTGCGGCTCGATGCGGGCCAGATCCCAGACCGGGGCGATGGCGAAAGTGTGCAGTCCGAAAACATTCATATCAGCCTCGTTGCTCGTGCGCCGCCGCGGCGGCCGTGTCGCCGCCGCCGACGATGCGGCTGACGACTTCGTTCATGTTGGTTTTGGCGGTGACGAGATCGGCATCCGCCCTGCCGTGGCGCAGCACGACGATGCGGTCGGTGACCGACAGCACGTCATTCAGCCGGTGCGAAATCAAAATGACGGCGATGCCTTCAGACTTCAGCCGCCGGATGAGATCGAGCACGCTCTGCACCTCGCGCACGGCGAGCGCCGCCGTCGGCTCGTCCATGATGACGAGCTTCGGGTTGAAGGTGAGCGCCCGCGCGATCGCCACCGTCTGCTGCTGGCCGCCGGAGAAGGAGCCGACGGAACGACTGATCGACGGCAGGTGCGCCCCAAGCCGCTCGATCATCCGCGCCGCCTGCCGATCCATCTCGGTCTTGTCGACAACGCCGGGGAAGAGGCCGAGCAGCCTTTTCGTCGGCTCGCGGCCAAGGAAGATGTTGGAGGCCACGTCCTGCTGCTTGGCCAAGGACAAATCCTGGTAGATCATCTCGATGCCGAGCCGGCGCCGCTGGCCGGGATCGAGGCCGAGGATGTCCTTGCCGTCGAACTCGATCGAGCCGGTGTCGGCGCGGTAGATGCCGGTGATGGTCTTCATCAGCGTCGACTTGCCGGCGCCGTTGTCGCCGACCAGCCCGACCACCTCGCCGGCCGCGACCGACAGGTCGACGCCATGCAGCACGTCGACCGCCCCGAAGCTTTTGCGGATCTTATGGAGCGAAAGCAGTGTCATACGCGCGACTCCTTCCGCACCTGATACTGGTCGATGAAGACCGCGAGGATCAGCACCGCGCCGATCGCCATCTGCTGGTAGTAGGACTGCACCGCAAGCAGCGTCAGCCCGTTCTGCAGCACGCCCATGATCAGCGCGCCGATCATTGTGCCGAGGATCGAGGCGCGGCCGCCGAACAGATTGGTGCCGCCGATGATCGCCGCGGTGATCGCGGTGAGTTCGTAGTTGATGCCGGCGGTCGGGTCGCCCGCATTGACGCGGGCGGTGAACAAGAGACCCGCAAGCCCGGCGAGCGCGCCGGAGAGCGTGTAGATGATGCGGCGATGCTGCTCGACGCGGATGCCGGCGGCGCGCGCCGCGCCCTCGCTGTCGCCGAGCGCCAAAGTGTGGCGGCCGAAGCGCGTATAGGCAAGCACCGTATGCGCGACGATCGCCGTCAGCACGAAGATGATGACGGGCATCGGAATGCCGAGCGGCCTCCCTTGCCCGATATAGACGATCTCCGGCGGCAGGCCGTAGATCGCCCTGCCCTGCGAGATGACGAGCGCCAGCCCGCGCGCAAGGCCCAGCATGCCGAGCGTTACGATGAAGGCGGGCACGAAGGCGCGGGTGACCAGTTGGCCGTTGATGTAGCCGGCGATACTTCCGGCCAGAATGCAGGCGATCACCGCGAAAACCGACGGCCAGCCGAGGTTGACGGCGACGAAGGCCCCCGCCACGCCGGCAAGGCCCATGACCGATCCCAGCGACAGATCGAGCCCACCTGAACCGATGACGAAGGTCGCGGCGATCGCCAGCACGCCGATCGTCGACGTCGCGAGCAGGATGTTGAGGAAATTGCTGAGCGACAGGAAGAAAGGCGACAAAAGCGCCATCGCCGCGCTCAGCAGCACAAGCACCAGCAGCGACTCCAGCCTGATGTGGAGCCTCTCGACGGATGTGCGCTGCACCCGAGCCCAAAACCCGGGCTGCGCCGTTTCGGAAGCCATGTTTTGACCCTTCTGGGTAGGGGATTAGGGGAATAGGGAAGTCAGCGGGAGAGAGCCGGGTCTGGGAAGTGCAAACCTTCCTCCTCCTACTCCCCTACTGACCTACTCCCCTACTGACCTGCTCCCTACTCCTTCTCTTGCTACTTCACATATTGCAGCATCGGCTCCTTGCCGGCGTCGAGCACGTCCTTGGTCAGCACCAGGGTGGGCACCGCGATGCTTTCCTCCACCTTCTCGCCGGCCAGCGCCTTCTTAACGTTCTCGACCGCCTGCTTGCCGACGAGATAAGGAAGCTGCGCGACGGAAGCGTTCAGACGGCCTTCCTTGATCGACTTCACCGCGTCGACATTGCCGTCCACGCCGATGATCGTCACCTGCTCGCCTTTGCCGGCGGCGTAGACCGATTCCACGGCGCCCAACGCCATGCCGTCGTTGGCGCAGAAGATGGCAACCAGATCGGGATGCGCCGTCAGTGTGTCGGTGGCGATCGAGGCGGCCTTGCCGCGATCCCAATCGCCCGGCAGCGAGGCGACCACCTCGAGCCCCGGCGCCAGTTCCTTGAGCTTGTCGGCAAAGCCCTTGGCGCGCTTCTCGCCGGTGATGTTGCCTGAGAGACCCTCGATCACCAGCACCGGACCCTTGGCGTCCTTGCCAAGCTTGGAGACGAGATATTCGGCCCCTTGCGCACCCGCGGCGACGTTGTCGGAACCGATATGGAAGGTGACCTTGACGCCTTCCTTGTCGAGAACCGCCTGGTCGAGATTGTTGTCGAGATCGACGATCTTGATGCCGGCATCCTGCGCCGATTTCAGGCAGGGCAAGAGGTTGGTCGAGTTGATGGCGGCGGTGATCATCGCCACCGGCTTGCGCTCGAGCATCGTGTTGCACAGGTTAAGCTGCGGCTCGGCCGCCTGGTCGCTTTCGGCCGCCTGCTGGAAGTATTTCACGCCGGCTTCCTTGGCGCCGTCGGCGACGCCCTGCGCCATCGCGCCCCAGAACGGATTGGCCAAGGTCTTCATCAGCACGCCATATTCGCCGTCCTCGGCCTTAGCAGTGCCCACCGCGGCAAGGGTAAGCGCCACGCCCAATGCGAGAGTAAATCGATTTATCTTTGTGGAAAGCGATGTCATTCCATCCTCCGTTTGTTGTTTTGCGCCGGATGCCTCGGCCAGGGCCGGCACTCCTCTTCGTTTTCGACAATGGGGGTTATTGTCGGTCTCCTCCCCCGGAATGCGGGACGCTGCCTGGCGAGCCAACGGATTCCCGCATGAACACCTTGCAAGGTTCGAGCCGCGCCCTCGGCGGACCGCGCTCGCCTCCGATCCTGCGAAACAAAACCTCCATTGCGTTGGCGGCGATCTCGCGCACCGGCTGCACCACCGCGGCGATCGCTGGCCACGTCACCTGCATCCATTCGGCGTCGTCGAAGCCGACCAGCGAGATGTCGTTTGGGCAATGCCAGCCGCGCCGCCGAAATTCCGAAAGCGCCACCAGCGTGCCCTTCAGAAAGAGCGAATAGACCGCCGTCGGCCTGTCGCCGCCGTCTTCCCGCTGGCTGAAATAATCGCGAAGCAGCGTCCGCAAGGGCCCGACATCGCTTTCGCAGAGTACGACGTCGACCCTGATGTCGGGCGCAAGCTCAACTGCCGTCTTGCGAAACCCTTCGAGCCGGGCGCGCACGGTCGCCGCCTGCTGGCCGAGACCGACCACAAGAACATGGCGATGGCCCTGGCTGACCAGCGCGCGCGCCACTTCGGCGCTTGCCGCCGCGCTGTCGGCCGAAACCGTGTCGAAGGCGTCATCGGCAAGCACGCGGTCAATCAGCACCCCTGTCATGCCGTTCGCTTTCATGAAACCGGCCGCCGGTCCGTGCTCGTTTCGCACCGGCGCCAGTACGACGCCGGCAACGCGCCAGTCATGCATGCGGGCGAGGATCTCCTTCTCACGTTGCTCCGATTCCCGGCTGGAGGCGGCGACCAGCGTATAGCCGCGCTGCTCGGCGAGGCCTTCGAGCTCGCTCACCATCTGGCCGAAGAACTCGCTTTCGAACTCGGGCATGATGGCGCCGATGATGCGACGCTTGGCCCTGCGCATATCCGAGGCGAGCGGATCGACGCGGTAGCCCAGAAGCTCGACGGCATCGAGGACGCGCTGCGCGTTTTCCGGTTTTACCGTGGTGACGCCGGAAAGAACCTTGGAAACAGTGGCCGCCGACACGCCCGCCTGGCTTGCCACATCGTGGATCGACGCGCGCCGCTGCTGGGCCTGCTGTTGCGCCATTAATCTTCTCCCGGAGGCGAGTGGTCGCCCTCTCGTTAACATAATCGATAAATCGATTTTTCGCTGTTGTAAATCGTTTCATCGGGAGTAAAAACGCTGATATGATTGGTGCGATCCAATCGCGCCGGGAGGAAAATCATGTCCAACAAAGCCTCGCCGCTGGTAATCAGCGCACCCGAACCGCGCACGCTCGACCTGATCTTCACGCCGCCGCAGTTGGCGCGCTTCCGCAAAAGATATCGCATCGTCGAGACAACGCCGGAAGGCGTCTCGGAGTTGCCGACAGATGTGCTGGCCGAAGCCCGCTACATCGTCGGCCAGCCGCCGATCACCCCTCAGACGCTGGAGAGGTTGAAAGCGCTGCGCTGCATCTTCAACGTCGAGACCAATCTCATCAACAACATTCCCTATGAGACGCTGTTTGCCCGCGGCATTCACGTCGTCACCACCGGCCTGGTGTTCGCGGAGCCGGTGGCGGAACTGGGCCTTGCCATGGCGCTAAACCTGGCGCGCGGCATCGTCGATGCCGACCTCGCCTTCCGGCAAGGCAAGGAACTATGGGGCGGTGACGGCAACCAGACGGCGCGACTCCTCTCAGGTTCGGATGTCGGCATCATCGGCTTCGGCGATCTTGGCCGCGCTCTCAATCGGCTGCTGACCGGCTTCCGAACGCGCACTAGGGTCTTCGATCCCTGGCTACCGCCTTCCGTGCTGGTGGAGCATGGCGTCGAGCCGGCCTCGCTCGAAAGGGTGCTGTCGGAAAGCGATTTCGTTTTCGTCGTCGCCTCGGTGACCAGCGAGAACCAGGGTTTTCTCGGCGCCGACGCTTTCGCCAAGATGCGCCAGGGCGCCGCTTTCATCCTGCTCAGCCGCGCCGGCGTCGTCGATTTCCCGGCGCTGATGGAAGCGGTCAAAAGCGGCCATGTCGTTGCGGCCAGCGACGTGTTTCCCGAGGAGCCGCTGGCGAAGGACCATCCGGTGCGCTCGCTTTCCGGCTTTCTGCGCTCAGCCCACCGCGCCGGCGCGCTCGACGTTGCCTTCAAGCGCATGGGCGACATGGTGCTGGAGGACATGGACCTCGTCGACCGCGGTCTGCCGCCGCTGCGCTCCAAGCGCGCCGAGCGCGAGACCGTTTCACGGATGCGCTCCAAGCCGGTCGACAGGAACTGATCGCCCCTCGTCGCCTGGAACGTAACATTCCTGCTAATGATTGCCGCCCGTGGTGTAGTGCAACCAAACTTAACGGCCGGATCACGGAGAGTTTTCGGCCCTCTCGGTACCATTTTTCTTCAGAATTTTTTTCTGCATTTCACGGGAATAGAGGAACTTTGATCCGGACCTTCCGTTGATGACACGATCGTTTCTCGAACGATCCGGAGAAACAGGAGGTTATGTCATGAACATCAAGATGATCTGCCTTGGCGCAATGACCCTTTCGATGGTTGCCGGCTCGGCTCTCGCCGCTGGCGAAACCGGCACGTCGGCGCTGGATGACCCGGCCAAGATGCAGCCCTTCTACACCGACTCCAGCATGAAGACGATGGTCAGCAAGGACGCGTTCGTGAAGGCGTGGAAGGCAATGTCGCCGGAGGACCAGACCGCGATGATGACGGCTTGTGAGGACGAGGCCAAGAACGCCAATGCAGCCAACAGCCATCCGGAGTTCTGCAGCAGCGTCAAGGAGAACGGCGGCAGCAAGTAACCAATCAGTGCAGCTACCGGCAAAACGGCCCCGTTGTGGGGCCGTTTTTGCGATCCCAGACGAAGGACCGCGACGCACTTTTCCCGAGATGATCAGGCAACCAGATCGCTGCGGTCCGTCTGTTCGAAGCCGTCATTGAAATTCGCCGCGAGCCAGGCGATCGCGCTGGCGACATCGGCGATGGCGAAACGCGCCGCGGTCTCGCCCTGCGGTCTCACGCGGATCGAGATCCCGCCCGCGGCATTGACGGTCTCAAAACCGTTTTCGTCGGACGTGTCGTCGCCGAGGAATACCGGACGCCGTCCGGTGAAAGGTTCAAGCTGCATGAAGCGCCGGATTGCGGCGCCCTTGGCCGCCTCTAGCGGCATCAGTTCGACACCGGCATTGCCGGCAATTACGCGGTAGCCTTTCGGCAGCCGGGCAAGTGCTGTCTCGACCAGCTCCGTCGCGCGGGCCAGCAATTGCGGCGCTGCCCGCGTGTGGATGGCGAGCACCGGCCCCTTGCGCTCGACATAGACGGCCTTGCTTGCCAGCTCCAGCTCGATTTCGTCGGCAAGTGCGGCCATATCCGCCGGCTCGTCGGCGGCCTCGATTTGTCCGTCCGGTGTCAGCCTGTGCTCCAGCCCGTAGAGGCCGGCGATCCGCAGCTTCAAAGGCTCGAACAGCCGGTCGACGGCCGCGATAGAGCGGCCGGTGATGAAAGCCAGCGCTCCATCCAGCCGGTGCTCGACCGCTTGCAGCAGCAAACGCAACTCCGCGCTGACCGCGACGCTATCTGGATGGGCGGCGTGCTCGAGCAATGTGCCATCGATATCGAGGAAGAGCGCCCACCGGCCTTCGGGGAGCGGTGGGGTCAAATCTGCCTGGATGTTCATCGGAATCCGACTGCCTGTTTGCGTTCGAAGATAGAGACGACATTGTCGCCGTTGGTGTTTGCCGAGCGGTCGGACAAGGCCGTGACGCGGTCGAGCTCGCCGCGCTTCCTCAATCGCGCCGCGTCGAGCAGCATGCTGCCGGCCCAGCGATAGACATTGTTGTCGCGTACGATCTCGCGCATGCGGCGCATGCGCTCGCGCTGCTCGTCGGGCCCCATGACCAGCGCCTGCCGCATGGCTTCGCTCATCATCGCCGCGTCGTAAGGATTGACGATCAGCGCCTCGAGCAGTTCGCGCGAGGCGCCGGCAAACGTGCTGAGCAGGAGCACGCCCTCTTCGTCATCGCGCGCGGCAACGAACTCCTTGGCCACGAGGTTCATGCCATCATGCAGGCTGGTGACGAGGCAGATGTCGGCCGCGCGGTAGATCTTGTAGACGTCCTTCTGCGAGTGATGCTCGGCCACGAGCACGACCGGACGATAGCTGCCGTTGCCGTAGCGCTCGTTGAGTCCCTCGGCGAGCCGCTGGCATTCCTCATGCAGGTGCTTGTAGGCCGGCAATGTGCCCCGGCTCGGTGCGGCGACCTGCAGGAACACCGCCTTGCCGATCATTTCAGGGTAGCGGATGAACAGTTCCTCCAGCGCATGGAAGCGGTCGAGAATGCCCTTGGTGTAGTCGAGGCGCTCGACACCGACGCACAGCTTGGCGTCGGCTGGAATCCCGAACCGCTCGCGGATTTGCGCGCGGCATTCCTCGACCGGCGGCAGGCTCTTCAGGAGCTGCACAGGCCATTCGATAGAGATCGGGTAGGCGTGGACCAAAGTCGTCTGGCCGCCATAGGACACCGCGGCATCCGCCCGTTCGATCCGGCTCTCCATGAAACGGTCGACGCTCTCGGTGAAGTTGTTGGCATGGAACTGGGTGTGGAAGCCGATGATCGAGCTGCCCAGCAGCCCATCCAGGATGCGCTCGCGCCACGGACAGATGCTGAACACTTCCGAATTCGGCCACGGGATGTGCCAGAAGGTGATGACAATCGCCTCGGGCAGGCGCTCGCGGATCATGCGCGGCAGCAGCGCGAAATGATAATCCTGGACCAGCACGATCGGCCTCTCGTTGCGCGCCTCGGCAACCACCGTTTCGGCGAATTTGCGGTTGACGGCCTCATAGGCCGCCCAGTCCGACTCGCGGAAGATCGGCCGGGTAAAGGCTATATGGCAGAGCGGCCACAGCCCTTCATTGGCGAAGCCGAGATAATAGCCCTGATATTCCTCATCGGTCAGCCAGACCCGGCGCAGGGCATAAGATGGATTTTCGGGCGGCACCTGTACCCGGTCATGACGGTCGACGACCTGGCGATCCGCGCTTCCGCCGCCATAGGCGATCCAGGTGCCGGCGCAGGCGCGCGTGATCGGCTCCAGCGCCGAGACCAGTCCGCTCGCCGGTACGACGAGCTCGACATCGCCGTTCTCGTCCTCATTGTGGATGTAGGGCTCGCGGTTGGAGACGACGATGACCTGCGCGTCCGGCAGATCCTCGTCGAGGATCTTGCGCAGCGTCTCCGGTGACCAGGTGACGAGGGCGGCGTCGACCGACTGCCCGTTCTTCTCGAATTCGCGCAACACCTTTCGCGCGGCTTCCGATGCGACGTCCTCGCCCGCACCGGGCGTGTTCACAGCCGTTGCATGCTGGTGACGGTGCCTGGTTATTGAGACGAAGATCGCGAGAGCGCTGAGTCCGAGACTAGCTAGGATAAGGACCCACAAGAGGTCGACGCCATACTGTGCCATTGATGCCAGGTTGCCTCCGGCTGTCCGCTATTTTGTTTTCGTTCTTGCCGGCTGCGGAGAGGTGTGCCGGTTCCGGTTTGCAAACGCATAGGGCGCTCGTCGGTTCCGACATTTTTCGACTGCCGGATGCATTTGCGGAACTCCGCTCTCGTAACGGTTTTCCGCCCGGAATTGCGCAAACGACCCGCCTAAGTCCGCACAATCAGCGGCACCAGGCCCTCATGCCGATCGGCGAGGAAGGCAACGACGCGGTCCCCGACACGCTGGAAGGTGAGGTCGATAGTCTTATCGCCGACGGACAGATGCCTGAGCGTGAGCGTGTCGATACCGATGGGCATCCTTGGGCGAGTGACGCGCAGCTCGCCTTTCCAGCCGTCGATTTCCAGACCGAGGCAGGCCTGCATCAGCATGAAGGTGGAGCCTGCCGACCAGGCCTGCGGCAGACAGGCGACAGGATAGGCGATCGGCGCCTCGCCTGGCGCCCGGGTGAAGCCGCAGAACAATTCCGGCAGCCGCATGTTGAAGTGCACGGCCGACTCGAAAGTGCCGCTCATCAGCCGCACGACACTTTCGCGCTCGCCATAGCGCGACAGGCCGACACCGCAGAGCGCCGTGTCGTGCGGCCAGATCGAGCCGTTATGGTAGGACATTGGATTGAAGAAGATCGCGTCGTCTGCAAGCGTCCTCAGTCCCCAGCCGGAATGGAAGGAAGCCGACAGCAATTGATCGGCGACAATCTTGGCACGCTCCGGCTGCGGCAGCCCGGCATAGAGCAGATGCCCCGCATTTGACGTTCGCACCTTGCAGGGCTGGCCTTCGCCGTCGATCGCGATGGCGTAGAAGTTTAGATCCTCGATCCAGAAGTCACGCTCGACGGCGATCCGCATTTCCTCGGCGCGGTTCTCCCAATGTTCGGCATCGGCAAACTCGCCGCGGCGGCGTGCGAGCGCAGCAAGGCCGCGATAAGCGGCAAAGACATAGCCTTGCACCTCGACCAGCGCGATCGGTCCTTTGGGCATGCGGCCATCGGCATGGAAGACCGAGTCGACGCTGTCTTTCCAGCCCTGGTTGGCGAGGCCGGACTCCGCCGCGCGTTGGTAGGCGACGAAACCCGTTGCCCGGCTTGCCTCTTCCGTCCACTCGGCGGCCGCCTTGAGCGATGGCCAGAGCGTGTCGATGAAGGCCATGTCGCCGGTGCGGTCGGCATAGGCGCAGGCGAGATGAATGTAGAGCGGGGTCGTGTCGACGCCGCCATAATAGCGGCCGAAGGGAAGCTCGCGCAGCGCCGCCATTTCGCCCTTGCGCGTCTCGTGCATGATTTTGCCTGGCTGGGAATCGATGAAGGGCGACGTCTCCGTCGCCTGATGTTCGGCAAGGAACGCCAGCACGCCGCGCGCGAGACCCGGATTGAGCCACAGCATCTGCAAGCCGGAGATCACGCCGTCGCGGCCGAAGGCCGTGGAGAACCACGGGATGCCGGCATAAGGATAAGGCCCGGTAGGAAGCTCGGTGGTAAGCAACGCGACATCCGCGCGGGCGCGCTCGACCCAATCGTTGAAGACGCGACCGGAGCTGTGGACCGTGGCGCCATGCCGGCGCTTGGCGCGCATGGCAAAACGCGCGCGTGCGGCAGCGGCCCGGAACCGGTCGCGATTCGGCGTTTCGGCAACTTCCGGGCCCACCTCGACATAAAGCACCTTGCTGCTGCGCTTGGTCACCGCGATCAGGAAGTCGGCACGACTGTCGCTCAGTTGGTCGGGAGCTTGCGAGAAGGAGATTGCCGACTGGCGCGGCAGGCCGTCGAGACCGTCATAGCCGAGCATAACGGACGCCTTGTCGGTCTTCGCCAGATGGACCGTTCCACGTTTCGGCCGTGTCGAGCCACGCACCTCGAACATGTCGCGGAAGTCGGCGGCGAAATGCAAGGAGATGGCGATGGTCGAATGCTCGCGGCTGTAGTTGGAAAGCGTGATGCGATCGAACAACCTGTCGTGCCAGATCAGCCTGACGCGCTCGATATGGATCGCGCCTTGCGGAATGTCGCGGCCGGCGGCGCTCTGAATCGGCAAGTTGGTCAGGTTGCTGGTGAAGAGAACATTGTCCTGGCTGAGCGAGGCGCCGAGCAGCGACATCGGCCTGCCGCCGATCGTCAGGCGGAACTCGGAAAGAACGCGGGTGTCGTCGCGAAAGAAACCGTCGCCGGCGCCCCTGATGTCACCATAGGCGTCGGTGACCGCGAAACAATCGCCCTGTTTGAGCGCGAACAGCCGGTGCGGCTCCCGCGGCGCCGTTTCGTCGAGCGAGGCAAGGGCTACGGCGGGATCGAGCTTGCGCTCGTCGAGCTGCGTCATTCGTCACCTCTTCGCTTGCCCCGCCCAAAAGAGAATGCCGATCAGGAGGCTCTCGCTTCCTGGATGCCGATCAGGCGCATATAGGCGGCAAGATAGTCGCGCGCCATCCTGGTGGCTGAAAACCGCTTTTCGAAGACCGCCCTAACCTGCCGTCGGTTAAGTTCGAGCAGGGCCGGCGTCACAGCGACCGCATCATCGACAGAGTCCACGACAAAGCCGGTCACGCCCTGGTCGATGAGCTCCGGCAGGGCGCCGCAGTTCCAGGCGATTACCGGCGTGCCGCAAGCCATCGCCTCGATCGGCGCCAGGCCGAACGGCTCCGGCCAGTCGATGGGAAACAGCAGGCCCGCGGCATTGCCCAGAAACTCGGCCTTCTCGTGTTCCGCGATCTCGCCGACATAGTCGACCCGGTCGCCGTCGATGAGGGCCTCGATCTCGTCGTGAAAATAGGCGCGATCGTCATCGCCGATCTTGGCCGCCAGCTTAAGCTTCAAACCGGAACGCCGCGCGATCTCGATCGCTCGATCCGGGCGCTTGTCGCGAGACAGCCGGCCCAGGAAAGCCAAATAGGGTTCCTCGGCCGAGGGATTGTAGGTGGGCTGATACGCATCGACCGGAATCCCGTGATGGATCGTTGCCAGCCAGTTGGCGTCGGGCAATCCGCACTTCTGGCTGTGCGAGATGGAGATCATCGGAAAGCGCGGGAAGCGCTTGTAGGCCGGCGCCAGGTCGACATAGTCGAGCCGGCCATGCGGGGTCGTCACCGTTCGCCCCGCCATGTGTTCGAAGAATGGAAAATGCACGAAATGGCTGAGATGGAAGTGTATGACGTCGAACTCGTCCGCACGCTCGCGCACCTGGCAAAGCATCGCCATATGCGCCGCAATCTCGGACTTTTTCGGCCGCGGATCGAGACGAATCGCCTGGTCGCGGCCGGGCACCAGCCGCGCAGAGGTCTCACTGTCGCCGCTGGCGAACAGGGTCACGTCGTGCCCGACTTCCACCAGCGCTTCAGTGAGATAGGACACGATCCGCTCGGTGCCGCCATATAGTTTCGGCGGCACGGATTCATAGAGCGGCGCGACATGAGCGATGCGCATGGTTCCCTCAAACGTTGATGGGAACCAAAATGCGTCAGCCGCCAGATCGTTCCTGCCCGATTGTCGCAGGCGAGGCCTCGAGCTTCGGCCAATCAACTCATCCAGTTGCCGCCGTCCACATTGAGCGTCTGCGCCACGACGTAGTCGGCCTCGCTCGATGCCAGGAAGACGGCCGCACCCCGGTAATCGTCGGGATCACCCATGCGCCCCGCCGGCACCGCCAGCCCGACCTGCCGCTTCTTCTCGCCGATCGGCAGGTTCTCGTAGCGCGCGAACAGCGCGTCGACCTGGTCCCACATCGGCGTGTCGACCACACCCGGCGCGATGCCGTTGACGTTGATGCCGTGCTTGATCAGCGCAAGGCCGGCCGACTGCGTGATGCTGATTACGGCGGCCTTGGTGGCGCAGTAGACGGCGACCAGCGCCTCGCCGCGCCGACCCGCCTGCGAGGCCATGTTGATGATCTTCCCCTTGCGCCCCTGGGCGACCATACGCTTGGCCACCGCCTGCAGAGTGAACAACAGCCCTTTCACATTGACCGAGAATTGCAGGTCGAAGCTTTTCTCCGAAATCTCGAGAAGCGGCCCCATGTCGAAGACGGCGGCATTGTTGACCAGGATGTCGATCCCGCCATGCGTCCTCGTCACCGAAGCGACCATCGCCTCGATCGAGGCGAGGTCGCGCACGTCGAGTTGCAGAGCGGTAGCTTTGCCTTCGAGCTCGCGCGCAAGCGCTTCCGCCTTGCCTAGTGCCATATCGGCGATCACGACATGGGCGCCTTCGGCGGCGAAACCGCGCACGATGGCTGCGCCGATGCCTTGCGCGCCGCCGGTGACGACGGCGACCTTGTCCTTGAGTTTCATGGCAATTCTCCTGTCTCAGCGCCCTGGCTCAGCGCCATCTCAGCGTGTGGTATAGCCGCCGTCGATGACCAGCACCTCGCCGGTGACGTAGCTCGAGGCGGGAGAGCACAGGAAAAGTGCGGCCGCCGCAACTTCTTCCGGCTGGCCGACGCGGCCCATCGGCGTCATGCCGCGCCAGATCGGGAACCATTCCGGATTCTCGATGCCGCCGCGCGAAAGGTCCGTTTCGATATAGCCGGGCGCGACGGCGTTGACGCGAATGTTATCGACCGCCAACTCGCTGGCGAGGCTCTTGGTCATCATATGCACCGCCGCCTTGGAACTGTTGTAGGCAACCTGGTTCTGGGGAATGTTGGAGACGATGCCGGAAATCGAGCCGACATTGAGGATCGCGCCGCCTCCCCGGCGCCGCATCGGCGCCAGCGCCGCCCGGCAGCAGCGGAAGACGGCATCGACATTGATCGCCATCGTCTGCCGCCAGATGCCCTCCGGATAGTCGCCGCTGTCGCCATGGATGGCGATGCCGGCGCTGTTGACCAGGATGTCGAGGCGGCCGGCCTTGGCGAGCGTGTCGGCGACCAGCCTGTCCGGCGCTTTCTCGTCCAGCATCTCGGCGGCGTGAAAGTCGAAGGCGAGGCCCGCGAGTTCCTGCCGCGCTTCATCCTTCATCGTCCGGCCCGCAACGACGACGCGTGCGCCGGCTTCGCCGAGCGCCTTCGCGATGGCGAGGCCGATGCCGCGCGTGCCGCCGGTCACCAGCGCGACCTTGTCGTCCAGTCGGAAGCGGTCGAAGATCATGGCGGCGGTTCCGTTCTGCGAGGGCCGGTCGGCGAGCCGCTCAGATGTCCACGCTCTGCGGCAGGATGACGAGGTCGCGAATGGTGATGTTGCGCGGTCGCGTCAGCATGAACAGCACGGCGTCCGCCACTTCCTTCGCCTCCATCAGGCTGCCGGCGGCGAGCGCTTCTTCCATCTTGGCCTTTGGCCAGTCGCTGAGCAACGCCGTCACCACCGGACCGGGAGCGACCGCACCGACGCGAATGCCGTGCTTCAGCACCTGGCGCCGGACCGTATGGACGAACGCCTGCACGGCGAATTTCGAAGCGGTGTAGATCGGCTCCCAGACCACCGGAACGAAGCCGGCCACCGAACTGGTGACGATGATGTCGCCGCTCTGCTTTTCGATCATGTGCGGCAGCACGGCGTGCACCGTGCGGAACACGGCGTTGACGTTGAGGTTGAGCATCCTATCCCACTGATCGGGGTCGCCCGATGCCACCTCCCCGCCGACATAGGCGCCGGCATTGGCATGGAAGATGTCGAGCTGGCCCGCTCTTTCGAGGATCTCGGGCATCATGCGGTTGACGCTCGCCGGATCGAGCAGGTCGGTGACCACCGCATAAGCATTGTCGCCGAGCTCCGCGACAAGTTCCTGAAGCCGGTCCTCGGCCCGGTCAACTAGGAAGACCTTTGCGCCGGCGGCGAGCATGGTGCGGGCGCATTCCAGCCCGATGCCCGAGGCAGCGCCAGTGATTGCGGCAACCTTGCCGGAAAGACTTTCAGACATTGCGATCCTCTTCGATAGGCCGTCAGGCGCGGCCGTGTGAGACACGCGAGCGGCGGGCGAGAGAATCGACGATGACCGCGATCGCCAGCACGCAGCCGGTAATCATGTACCGGAGCGAGGATGACAGATCGAGCAGCGTCAGGCCGCTTGCGATGGATTGGATGACGATGATGCCGAGCAGCGCCGAATAGGCGCTGCCCCGGCCGCCGAACAGACTGGTGCCGCCGATGACGGCCGCCGCGATGGCGTTGAGATTGACGTCGCCGGTGCCGGCCTGCTGGCTGGCGGTTGCCAGGCGTGCTGCCGAGAGCAGGCCGCCCGTCGCCGCCAGCGTGGCGCAGAGCGCGAAGGCGCTGGCGTAGATCAGCCGGACGTTGATGCCGGCGCGACGCGCCGCTTCGCGGTTGCCGCCGACAGCGGTCATCGAGCGGCCCCATTGGGTGCGCTTTAGCGCATAGTTCATCGCCACGACCAGGCCGACGAACAACGCGAACATCCAGGGCACGCCGCGCGACAGACTGAGGTAGTAAGCCACCAGTTCGAGCGCGACCGTGATCGCGACGGCCTGGAGCAGCAGCCCGCCGAGCGAACGCGATGACAGGCCGGCGGCCTGGCGGCGTTGCGCCTTGCGATAGCCGAGAGCCAGGGCAAGCACGCCGGGCACGACGGCCAAAGTGTGCGACACCCAGTGCGGCATCACGAGGAGCTGTCCGAAATTCACCAGCGGCGAATCGTAAGGCAGGTTGATCGAGCCCGTCGGGCCGAGGATGTAGAGCTGCAATCCCAGGAAGGCGAGCAGGCCCGACAGCGTCGAGACGAAGCTTGGCATGCCGAGCCTGTTGAGCAGTAGCGCGTAGACGCAGCCGGTCACGAACCCGACCGCCATCGCCGCCAGCATGGCAAGCGCGACCGGCCAGCCCCACTGCACCCACAGCACGCCGAGCAGCGCGGAGGCCAGGCCGCTGACGGACCCGACGGACAGGTCGATCTCGCCCACCATCAGCACGCAGACGATGCCGAGCGAGATGATGCCGACCGTCGAGCAGTCGAACAAAAGATTGACCAGATTGTTCGGCGACAGGAATACCGGGTTGAGCGTCTGGAAGATGGTGCAGATCAAAACCAGCCCGACAACCACGGGCAGCGAGCCGAGATCGCCGGAGCGGACGCGGTCGAGGAAGCCCCTGATGGCGCCCTTGGCGCCGCTGCGATCCTTCAGCCGTTCGTCGCTGCGATCGAGCAGCGCGCCGGGATTGCGGTCGGACGCCGTGGTCATGGCTGTTCTCCTTGCGCTTTCTCGGCCGTGCGCCTGCCGCGCCGCGAGACCGCATTGTCGTCGGCGCCGGTGATCGCCGTGACCAGCTCCTGATTGGAGGCGCCGGGCAGGAAGATGCCGTTGTTGCGGCCGAGCCTCAGCACCACGATGCGGTCGGCCACGGCGCGCACGTCCTCCATGTTGTGGCTGATCATGACGACGCCCAGCCCGCGATCCCGCACGCGCTCAATGAGATTCAGCACTTCAGCGGTCTGCGCGACGCCCAGTGCGGCGGTGGGCTCGTCGAGGAGGATCACGCGCGGCTCCATCAGCAGCGAGCGGGCGATCGCCACCGTCTGCCGCTGCCCGCCCGACAGCGACGCCACCGGCTCGCGCACGCTGGGAATCCGTGCCGAGAGCTCGTTGAGCAGTGTCCAGGCGCGGACCTCCATCGAGACCTCGTCGAGGCGAAGCGGATGAAGCTCGCGGCCGAGAAAGATGTTGGCCACGACGTCGAGGTTTTCGCAGAGCGCGAGATCCTGGAAGACGGTGGCGATGCCGAGCTTCAGCGCCGCGGCGGGATTGGCAAGCGTCACCGGCTGGCCGTCGAAAGTGATCGAGCCCGAGCTCGGCATATGCGCGCCGGCCAGGATTTTCACCAGCGTCGACTTGCCGGCGCCGTTGTCGCCGACCAGGGCTACGATTTCCCCGGCATTGATGTCGAGATCGACGTCGGTGAGAGCCGACACCGCGCCGAAATTCTTCGAGATGCCGCGCAGGCTAAGCACCGGCGGACGGCTCGTCGTGGGCGGTGCGTCGGGTATTGCCATTGCGTGTCTCTCTTCCCGCGTTTTGGTCGATCTGTCCGGCCGCCAGGAGGGAGCGGCCGGACACACCCGGCTTCTCAGCCCTGACGGGCAGCCGAGCATATCGCAGGCGACGCGGCTGCGCCGCATCGCTGTTGGAGACGATACGGCTCCGCCGCCTCGCTCCTCGAAGACGATGCACCCTTGGGCCGCATCGCTCCTTATTGAATGCCGAGCTTCTTGCAGCCTTCGGCGTAGCGGTCGGTGCAGAGCTGGGCTGCGGTCTGGATCTTCTTGTCGATGATTTCGGCCTTCAAATTCTCCTGCGTCACCACCGCCGGCACGAAGAGTTGCGAGGGCGTATCGTACAGCGTTGTCTCGGCTTTCGGAGTCTCGCCCTTGAGAAGCTGCACAGCAACGTTTGCCGCCGCCGCGGCGACGATTTCGCTCGGCTTGGAGATAGTGTTGTACTGGTCGCCGGCAATGATGAGCTGCAAGGCGGCGATCGTCGCGTCGTTGCCCGTCACCGGCGGCACCGGATCGACGCCGGCTGCCTTGAAGGCGGCAATAGCGCCGCCGCCCGTGCCGTCATTGGCGGCGACCACGCCGACGATCTTGTTGCCGAAGCGCGAGATCTGTCCGGCCGCCCATTGCTGGGCATTCGAAGGCGCCCAGTTCGGCGTGTCAAACTCGGCGAGCGTCTTGTAGCTGCCGGTCTTGAGACCCTCATGGATGCCGTCCTTGATCAGGCCCGCCGCGGCGTCGGTCGGCGAGCCGTTGATCTGCAGCACGCCGAAGTCGCCATCGCTCGACACCCCCTTGGCCTTGAGATGCTCGACCAGCGAGGCGGCAATCGCCTTGCCGATGGCCTTGTTGTCGAACGACACATAGAAATCGGCCTTCGCCGTGGGGATCGGACGGTCATAGGCGATCACCTTGACGCCCTGAGCCTGCGCATTGTGCACCAGCGAGGCCGCCGCCGCCGAATCGACCGGGTCGAGCACGACAACCTTCGCGCCCTGGGTGATGACGGAGTTGAACTGCTGCTGCTGCTTGGTGACGTCGGCGTCGGCATTGAGATAGAGCACCTTGCAGCTGTCGCAAAGCTTCTTCATTTCAGCGACGAAGCCCGGATGATCATGCTCTTCGTAACGCGTCGAGCCCTGGTCGGGCATCAGGAACGCGACCGTGGAGCCGGCGATATCCTGCGCATTGGCAAAAGTCGCCCCAAGAGCGAGGCTCGAGACGGCCATCGCGGCTGCTGTCAATCTGGACACGTATCTGGACATAAGGTCTTCTCCAATTCCCATTGTGTGATCTAAACGGACTTCGACATCGAGCCGCGGATGCTGCTCGCGCGCCCGATTGGAAGTCCAGTGAACTCGTGCAGCAGCCTCACGGCTTCCTCCCGCTGGCATGACACGAGGAAATACTCGTCCATCGCTGGTTCGCTTGCGCGACCCACCGCTTCGTCCTGGTTCTTGTCTAAGGCTTGTTTCTCCTCCCGAACTCCTTTCTATGCGGCGCGCGCGGCCGCGAAATTATCCGCAACCAATCTCCTGAACTGCGAAGGCGGCATGCCCTTCTCGGCCAGGAATTGGCGATTGAAGTTCGACAGATTGTTGAAGCCGACCTCGAAGCAGATGTCCGAGATCTGAGCCTCTTCGTCGCTCATCAGGATCTGGCAGGCGAGGTTGATGCGCAGCCGCTTGATGTACTGCAGCAGCGACATGCCGGTATGCTTGCGAAACGAGCGCGAGAAGGCGCTCGGCGTCTGTCCCGCGATTGCCGCCAGATCGCCTTCGTTGAATTGCTGGGTCAGGTTCTCGCGGATATAGGCGAGCGCCTGGTTCATGCCGGCAGACATGTATCCGGACGGGTCCGGCAGATAGTTCTCGCTGGCGAGCACGCGCGGCGCAGTTTCGCGGCTCAGCGCTTCCATGATCGACATGAACAGGCTGATCCGGTGAACGCCGTAAGCATGCGTGATCTCTGCCAGCAACGGCATGACCGCCCTGCTCACGCTGGCGCTGAACAGGACGCCGCGCCGCGCGAGCTCGAGCAGTGGCGAGACCGCGCCAAGCTCGGGAAAAGTGGCGATCGCGCCGCCGATGAATTCCTCGCTGAACTGGACCAGCCTGCAGCGCAGCGGAACTGACTGACCTTCCGGAACCTCGCTGATCCAGTTGTGCGGCAGGTTCGGACCGGTGAGAACGAGGTTGCCGACCTCGAACTCGCCGATGAAGTCGCCGACGAAATAGCGGCCCTTGGTCGCCACGATCTGGTGCAGTTCGTATTCCGGATGAAAATGCCAGCGCACCGTATGGTAGGGATAGCCATGCCACCTCACCGCGAACGACTCGCCAGGCCTTATCTGTATGACTTCCAGATCGGGTCCCATCGATTCCTCCCGCAGGCTGTGCCAGCCTTCGAACCGCGGCCGTTTGTTCCGGCTCATCTAGGGTCAGGATAGCGGCGGCCAAGGATGTCCGCCACCTCGCCACGCCGCGCCTACTGATACGTTTTTGACCTTTTTGGCCCAGCGAAAAACCTCCCTTCGAAAATTAGAAGCTTCGAATATCGGCGACTGGCCCGCGGCCTTTGGGCGTGGGAAAGTCGCCGCGGACCACGCTATCGCATTGCACAATTCCGGCCGGGCTGCACAATAGGAAGCATGTCCGCTGGTTCGTTGACCATCCTTGTTATCGACGAGAACCGCATCCGCGCCTCGATCATCGAGGCCGGATTGCGGGACGCCGGCCATCGCCATGTCACCGTTGTTCATGACGTGGCCGGCATTGCCAAGCGCATCGCCGAGATCGAGCCGGATGTCATCGTCATCGATCTCGAAAACCCCAACCGCGACATGCTTGAGAACATGTTCCAGCTTTCGCGAGCAGTGAAACGGCCGATCGCTATGTTCGTCGACCGCTCCGACCGGGCCTCGATCGAGGCGGCGGTCGAAGCCGGCGTGTCCGCCTATGTGGTCGACGGGCTGAAGAAGGAGCGCATCAAGCCGATTCTCGACATGACGATCAGCCGCTTCAACGCCTTCTCGCGCATGGCGCGCGAACTGGAGGAGGCGCGCAGCGAGCTCGAGAACCGCAAGGTCGTCGATCGCGCCAAAGGCATATTGATGAAATCGCGCGGCTTGAGCGAGGAGGCCGCCTACGCGCTTCTGCGCAAGACCGCCATGAACCAGAACCGCAAGATCGCCGACATCGCCCAGAGCCTGGTGACGGCGGCGGGATTGCTGGGACCGCTGGAGGGCGAATGAGCAAGACTGCGGCGCACGAGATCACCGCCGGCTTCATGCCGCTCTTCGACAGCGCCGTCCTTGTAGCGGCCGGCGAGATGGGCTTTGCCGCCCGCGAAGGCATCGAGCTCAAGCTGCATCGCGAGACCTCGTGGGCCAACATCCGAGACCGCATCGCCATCGGCCATTTCGATGTGGCACATATGCTCGGGCCGATGCCGCTCGCCTGCAGCCTCGGCCTCACGCCGCTTGCCTCGGAGACCATAGTGCCCTTCTCGCTCGGGCTTGGCGGCAACTGCGTCACCGTCTCCAATGTGGTGTGGCAAGGCATGGCGGCGCACGGGGCTGCGCCCGATCTCGATCCGGCGCGCGCCGGGACGGCGCTTGGCGCTCTGATCCGCGAGCGGGCGGCCGCCGGCCGCGAGCCTTTGCGTTTCGCCGTCGTCCATCCGCATTCCGGGCATAATTACGAGCTGCGCTACTGGCTCGCCGCCTGCAGCATCGATCCCGACCGCGATGTCGAGATCGTCATCGTGCCGCCGCCCTTCATGGCCGATGCGCTCTCCGCCGGCCGCATCGACGGCTATTGCGTCGGAGAGCCCTGGAACAGTGCCGCCGTCGCCGCCGGCACCGGCCGCATCGTCACCGTCAAGGCGCTGCTGTGGCGCAACAGCCCGGAAAAGGTGATCGGCGCGCGCAGAAGCTGGGCCGAGGAAAACCCCGACGCGCTGGCGGCGCTGCTGAGAGCGCTGCATCACTCCGCGCGCTGGTGCCAGGATCCGGTGAACCGCGGCGCGCTGGCCGCGCTGATGGCCAAGCCTGCGTTCCTCGGGCAGCCGGAGGCGATCCAGATGCCGGCACTCACCGGGCGACTTCAGCTCGGCGGCGGCCCGGAGCGCAGCGTTGAGGCTTTCTTCCTGCCCTTCGACAAGGCGGCGAACTTTCCCTGGAAGAGCCATGCGCTCTGGTTCTACACGCAGATGGTGCGCTGGGGACAATTGCCGCATACGCCGCAAAACCTGGCGATCGCCCGCGACTGCTACCGGCCCGATCTCTACCGCTCGGCGCTGAAGCCGCTCGGCGTGGCCCTGCCCGGCGCCAACGCCAAAGTGGAAGGCGCGCTGAAGACCGCGACGCCGGTCGGCTCGGCCGGGGCGAGCCTTGTGCTCGGCCCGGACGGATTCTTCGACGGCCAGATCTTCGATCCCGATCGGATCGATGCTTACATCGCGGCCCAGAATCGCGACTGATCTTTTGCGCGCCATTCTTGTGCATTGCACAAAATTTGTGCGCCCTGCCCACTCCGTTGATCAACGTTTGACCGTGTCTCGGCCCGGCCGGGCCGGTGCCTGAAGCGCCTACCGCTTTGATTTTTCTGGAAATCCGTCTTCCACGCAAAACTGGCACGCTTCGTGCTTTAAGATAATCGCGCCCCTCGCGGGCAATAGAACAGGCGTCCAATGGCGGGCGCCACAGGCAAAGCTGCCGCTCAGGTCGACGCGCGATCCCGGATGTACGGACGCGACAGGCCTGGTCGGCAGCTTTTTTGTTTTGGACCGAAACGCAATCGAAGGCGCCGATCCCAGGCGGCGCCGAACGGAGACGACGATGACGAAACGGATCGGAATTGGCGCTTCCCTGAAGGATTTCACCCGCCGCGATTTCCTGGCGAGCAGCATCCTGACGGCGGTGCTGTTCGCCGCCGCGCTTCTGCTGTTTCCCACCAATCACGACAGAGAGGCCAAGGGTCCGCAAGTGACCGCGCAGGTCCCAGCCTCGGCGCACTGACCGATGCCGAGCCTTTGATCAACACAACACGCGGTGCCTCCCACGCCGCAAACGGAGCCGACCATGACCGCAAACCTCCAAGCCGCGCCCAGTCAGGACAGTAGCTCCCGGCAGGCGCTCCTCATCTCCACCATCGCCTTCACCGTCTGCTTCGCGGTGTGGACGATCTTCTCCATCATCGGCGTGCGTATAAAGCAGGAGCTCGGGCTGAACGAGACCGAGTTCGGATTGCTGGTCGGCACGCCGATCCTCACCGGCTCGCTCGTGCGCATGGTGCTCGGCGTCTGGACCGACCGCTACGGCGGCAGGCTGGTTTACACCATGACCATGCTCGCGGCCGCGGTCGCGACCTTCCTGCTCGCCTTTGCACATACCTATGAGCAGATGCTGGTGGCGGCGCTCGGCGTCGGGCTTGCCGGCGGCTCCTTCGCGGTCGGCGTCGCCTATGTCTCGCGCTTTTTCCCCGCGCGCAAACAAGGCACGGCTCTCGGCATCTTCGGCGTTGGCAATGTCGGCGCCGCGGTCACCAAGTTCCTGGCGCCGCTCGTGCTGATTGCCTGGGGCTGGCAGTCGGTCGCGCTGATCTGGGCCGCGGCGCTGGTTGTCATGGCCGGCGTGTTCTGGTTCACGACCAGCGACGATCCGGTCATCCGCGAGCGCCGCGCCGGTAAGGCAGTACCGGCGAGAAGCTTCTGGCAGGAATTCGCGCCGCTGAAGAACCTGCAGGTCTGGCGCTTCGCCTTCTACTACTTTTTTTCCTTCGGTGCGTTCGTGGCGCTGTCGCTCTGGCTGCCGCGCTATCTGATCGGCGTCTATGGCTTCGGCATCGCCACCGCCGGCATGATCGGGGCCGCCTACTCGATCCCCGCAAGCATTTTCCGCGCTTATGGCGGCGTGCTTTCCGACCGCATCGGCGCCCGTACCGTGCTCTATTGGACCTTCACCGTCTGTGCCGTCGCGACCCTCGTTCTGTCTCTCCCCTCGGCAGATTACGTCGTGCGCGGCATCAGCGGGCCGATCCCGTTCCATGTCGAGATCGGCCCGCTCGCCTTCATCGCCGTCGCCTGCGTGCTCGGCTTCTTCATGAGCCTCGGCAAGGCCGCCGTCTACAAGCACATCCCCGTCTACTACCCGCAGAGCGTCGGCGCGGTCGGCGGGGTGGTGGGCATGATCGGCGGCCTCGGCGGCTTCATCCTGCCGATCGCTTTCGGCGCGCTCAACGACCTCACCGGCGTCTGGTCGAGCTGCTTCATGCTGCTCTTCGTCATCGTGGTCTCGTGCCTTCTCTGGATGCACGCCACCATCCGCCGGATGGAGCGCGCGGCCGCCGTAAAGCCCGCGCCCCTCACCTACGCCGCCGAATAGATCGAGGCTGACCGGACATGAGCGAGAAACTCGTCATCATCGGCAACGGCATGGCCCCCGGCAGGATGCTCGAGCACCTGCTGGAAGCCGCACCCGACCGCTACGCCGTCACCATCTTCAATGCCGAGCCACGCGTGAACTACGACCGCATCATGCTGTCGCCGGTGCTTTCGGGCGAGAAGGAGTTCGAGGAAATCGTCATCCATGGCGACGGCTGGTATATCAAGCACGGCATCACCCTCTACAAGGGCCACAGGATCGTCGCCATCGACCGCGAAGCGAGGACCGTCACCTCGGACCACGGCGTGGCCGAAGGCTACGACAGGCTGATCATCGCCACCGGCTCGGTGCCGTTCATCATCCCGGTGCCGGGCAAGGACTTGCCGGGCGTGCTCAGCTACCGCGATCTCGACGATGTCAACGCCATGCTGCCTGCCGCGCAGTCGCGCGCCAAGGCGATCGTCATCGGCGGCGGCTTGCTCGGCCTGGAAGCGGCGGCCGGGCTTAAAGAGCGCGGCATGGACGTGACCGTCCTCCACGTCATGCCGACACTGATGGAGCGCCAGCTCGATCCGGCTGCCGGCTACCTGCTGCAGAAGGCCGTCGAGGCGCGCGGCATCAAGGTCATGACCAAGGCCAACACCAAGGCCATTGTCGGCAATGGCAAGGTCGAGGGCGTCGAGCTCATGGACGGCACGATCATTCCGGCGACGCTGGTCGTGATGGCGGTCGGCATCCGCCCGAATATCGCGCTGGCCAAGGACGCAGGGCTGGAGGTCAATCGCGGGATCGTCGTCGACGACCGCATGCAGACATCCGATCCGGCGATCATGGCGCTCGGCGAATGCGCCGAGGTCGGCGGCCATGTCTACGGGTTGGTTGCGCCACTCTACGAGATGGCCCGCGTGGCGGCAGCCGGGCTGGCGAACGGCGAGGACAGGCGCTTCGTCCATTCCGACACGCCGACCAAGCTCAAGGTCACCGGCATCGACCTTTATTCGCTCGGCGACTTTGCCGACGGCGACGACCGCGAGGAGATCATCCTGCGCGACGCATCCGCCGGCATCTACAAGCGGGTCGTGCTGCAGGACAACCGCATCATCGGCACGGTGCTGTTCGGCGAGACCGGCGACGGCGCCTGGTTCAACGATTTGAAGAAGAAGGCGACCGACATCTCGGAGATGCGCGACACGCTGATCTTCGGCCAGGCATTCCAGGGAGGCGCTTCCTCGGACCCTTTGGCGGCCGTTGCGGCACTGGCGGATGATGCGGAAATCTGCGGCTGCAACGGCGTCTGCAAGGGAAAGATCACCGGCGCGATCACCGGCAAAGGGCTGACCGGGCTCGACGACGTGCGCGCCCACACCAAGGCCTCGGCTTCGTGCGGCTCGTGCACGGGTCTCGTCGAACAACTCCTGAAACTCACGCTGGGCGAGGCCTACAATCCGGCGGCCGTGCAGCCCATGTGCGGCTGCACGAGCCTCGGTCATGACGACGTGCGGCGCCTGATCAAGGCGAAGGGGTTGAAAACGATACCGGCCATCATGCAGGAGCTCGAATGGAAGACCTCCTGCGGCTGCGCGAAGTGCCGGCCCGCGCTCAACTACTATCTGGTCTGCGATTGGCCGGACCAATATGCCGACGACTATCAGTCGCGCTTCATCAACGAGCGCGTCCATGCCAACATCCAGAAGGACGGCACCTATTCGGTCGTGCCGCGCATGTGGGGCGGCGTCACCAGCGCCGGTGAATTGCGCGCCATCGCCGACGTGGTCGACAAGTTCGGCATCCCGACGGTGAAGGTGACCGGCGGCCAGCGCATCGACATGCTTGGCATCCGCAAGGAGGACTTGCCGGCGGTGTGGGCCGATCTCGGCAAGGCCGGCTTCGTCTCGGGTCATGCCTATGCCAAGGGCCTGCGCACGGTGAAGACCTGCGTCGGCTCCGACTGGTGCCGTTTCGGCACCCAGGATTCGACGGGGCTGGGCATCCGCATCGAGAAGTTCATGTGGGGTTCCTGGACCCCGGCCAAGGTGAAGATGGCGGTCTCGGGATGCCCGCGCAATTGCGCCGAAGCGACCTGCAAGGATGTCGGCGTGGTCTGCGTCGATTCTGGCTACGAGATCCACTTCGCTGGCGCCGCCGGCCTCGACATCAAGGGCACCGAAGTGCTCGGCCTGGTGAAGACCGAGGACGAAGCGCTGGAGGTGATCGTGGCGCTTGTCCAGATGTATCGCGAGCAGGCCCGCTACCTCGAGCGCATCTACAAATGGGCCAAGCGCGTCGGTACCGCCGAGATCAAAAAGCAGATCCTGGATGACGTGGAGAAGCGCCGCGCTTATTTCGAGCGCTTCGTCTTTTCGCAGAAATTCGCGCAGGTCGACCCGTGGTCCGAACGCGTCTCCGGCAAGGACAAGCACGAGTTCCGGCCGCTGGCCTCGGTCGGGTTCGCCGAGGCGGCCGAGTGATGGAGAAGTTCGCGCCATCCTGGACGCTCGCCTATCAAGCAAACACGGGAGTGTCCCAATGAACTGGATCGCAATCGGCTCCGTTTCCGACGTCCCTCGCCGCGGCGCGCGTTGCGTGGCCACCCCGCAAGGCAAGATCGCTGTTTTCCGCACCGCGGATGACAAGGTCTTCGCCATCGAAGACCATTGCCCGCACAAAGGCGGGCCGCTCAGCCAGGGCATCGTCCATGGCGCGGCGGTGACCTGCCCGCTGCACAATTGGGTGATCTCGCTGGAGACCGGCAAGGCGCTCGGCGCCGACGAAGGCTCGGTTAGGACGATCCCGGTCAGGATCGAAGGCGAACGGCTGTTCATTGCGCTCGAACCGTTGGCCTCGAAAGCGGCCTGAGCCATGGAAGAAGCACG
Source organism: Mesorhizobium sp. WSM3862 (assembly GCF_002294985.1). Taxonomy (GTDB): domain Bacteria; phylum Pseudomonadota; class Alphaproteobacteria; order Rhizobiales; family Rhizobiaceae; genus Mesorhizobium. The sequence continues at coordinate 91,433 of NZ_NSGE01000013.1, forward strand.
CGAGGTGAGGACCACCTGCCCCTATTGTGGGGTGGGGTGCGGCGTGGTGGCCGAGATCGCTGCGGGTGGCAAGGCAACCGTCCGCGGCGATCCCGAGCACCCGGCCAATTTTGGCCGCCTTTGCTCTAAGGGTGCCGCGCTTGCCGAGACGCTCGGCCTCGATGGCCGCTTGCTTCAGCCGGAAATCCAAGGCAGGCAGACGAGTTGGGACGAAGCGCTCGACCTCGTCGCCGCGAAATTCTCGGACGCGATTGCCGAGCATGGGCCGGACTCGGTCGCCTTCTATGTCTCCGGCCAGTTGCTTACCGAAGATTACTACGTCGCCAACAAGCTGATGAAAGGCTTCATCGGCTCGGGCAATATCGATACCAATTCGCGGCTGTGCATGGCGTCGTCGGTCGCCGGCCACCGCCGCGCTTTCGGCGAGGACATCGTTCCCGGTGTCTATGAGGATTTCGAGCACGCCGATCTGATCGTGCTCACCGGCTCCAACACCGCATGGTGCCACCCCGTGCTCTACCAGCGCATGCTCGCGGCGCAGCGCGAACGCGGAACCAGGATCGTCGTCATCGATCCGCGCCGCACCGCCACGGCCGACGAATGCGACCTGCACCTGGCGCTTGATCCGGGCACGGACGTGCTCTTGTTCAACGGCCTTCTGGCGCATCTCGTCCAGAGCGGAAAGATCGACGCGGATTTCATCCGCACCAGCACATCGGGCTTCGAAGCCGCTGCCGCGCTGGCCGGTGCCGATGCGCCGTCGGTCGCGCGCGTCGCAAAAGGCTGCGGGCTGGTGGCCACGGATGTCCAGGCCTTTTATGAGATCTTCGCCGGCACCGAACGGACGGTCACCGTCTACAGCCAGGGCGTCAACCAGTCGGCACATGGAACCGACAAGGTCAGCGCCATCCTCAACTGCCACCTCGCCACCGGCCGCATTGGCAAGCCAGGCATGGGGCCGTTCTCGGTCACGGGCCAGCCGAACGCCATGGGCGGCCGCGAGGTGGGGGGCCTCGCCAACCAACTTGCCGCGCACATGGACTTCGCGGATCAGGCCGCTGTCGAGCGGGTCTCCCGCTTCTGGAAGGCGCCCGGAATCGCGCGACGCGGCGGGCTGAAGGCCGTGGACATGTTCCAGGCGGTTGCCGACGGCCGCATCAAGGCGCTGTGGATCATGGGCACTAATCCCGCGGTGAGCATGCCGGACGCGTCGCGCGTGCGCGCCGCCCTGTCCAAATGCGATTTCGTCGCGGTTTCGGATGTGACCCGCACCGACACCACGCGCTATGCCGACGTGCTGCTGCCCGCCGCTGCCTGGGGCGAGAAGGACGGCACGGTCACAAATTCGGAACGGCGCCTCTCGCGTCAGCGGCCGTTCGTGCCGTCGCCGGGCGAAGTGAAAGCCGATTGGCGCATCATCTGCGAGGTCGCCGCGCGCATGGGCTTCGGCGATGCTTTTGCCTACCAGACGCCGGCGGAAATCTTCCGCGAGCATGCCGCGCTCTCGGCTTTCGAGAACAATGGGGGGCGCTTGTTCGATCTGGGCGGCCTGACGGACCTCAGCGATGCGGGCTATGCCGGCTTCGCGCCGCGCCACTGGCCGGCACCAGAATCGCGCGAGTACCAGACGAGATTGTTTGCGGACGGTCGCTTCCCGACACCGGACGGCCGTGCGCGTTTCGTCCCGGTGCGGCAGGAGGCGACGGCGTTCACCGTCGATGCGGAGTATCCGCTTGCGCTGAACACGGGCCGGTTGCGCGACCAATGGCACACCATGACGCGTACCGGCACCGTGCCGCGCCTGATGGCCAACGCTCCGGAACCGGCGGTCGACCTCAATCCGGCGGATGCGGCCGCTCACCAGCTCAAGGATGGTGACCTTGCCCATCTGTCGACGCGCTTCGGTTTCGTGCGCGCGAGAGTACGTGTGACCAACGCGCAGCTGCGCGGCCATGCCTTCATGCCCATGCATTGGAGCGGCCAGTTCGCGGCCAGGGCCGCCACCGGCCTGCTGTCCTCGCCTGTCACCGACCCGCATTCCGGCCAGCCGGAACTGAAGCATGTCCCAGTCAGAATCGTGCGCGAAAACACTGGGTGGGCCGGTGTGCTCATCACGCGGCGCGACCTCAGGCCGACCGGTTTCGTCCACTGGAGCCGCTACGCGGTCGAAGGCGGCTGGGTCTACGAACTGACCGGGACCGAGCCGCCGGACCAGGGCATTCTTCTGGCGCGCAAGCTGCTCGGCGTTCAACGGCAGGATCAACTGCTCGAATACACCGATCGCCGCGGGCTCGCCTATCGCGCCGCTGCGATCGACGAAGGCGGCGCCATGGCTGAGGCCGTGCTGGTCGCCGCTCCAGACCAGTTGCCGACGCGGGACTGGCTGGTCTCGCTGCTGGCCACCCGCCAGCCGCTGTCGCCAGCCGATCGCCATGCGCTTCTTTCCGGGCGTTCGCCAGCGCCGATGCCCGCCATCGGGCGGGTCGTGTGCTCATGCTTCCACATCGGCGTCAACCAGCTCGCTTCGGCGGTCGCTGCGGGTTGCGACAGTCTGGAGGCGATCGGCTCGACGCTGCGCGCCGGCACCAACTGCGGTTCGTGCCGCTCGGAGATAAGGGCGATCATCGACGCCCGGCACGTTCAGGCCGCCGAGTGAAATTCTCCCGAACCGTTCAGATCACCGCTTCTTCCAGGAATGGTTCATTGCGCGGGATGCGCTCGTAGCAGAACGGTGACAGGTCCAGCGTCTGGAAGGCGCCGTGCACGATGAGCTCCGATACCGCCCGGCCGACCGCCGGCGACTGCTGCAGGCCGTGCCCTGAGAAGCCGTTGGCGAACATGAAGTTCTTCACCTCCGGGTGAAAGCCGACGATGCCGTTGTGGTCGAGCATGTTGTATTCGTAGTGGCCGGTCCAACTGGTCTGGACCTTGAGCGCGTCGAAGGCCGGAATGCGGTGCCACAGCGCCGGCCAGATATAGTCGTCGAACTCCTCGAAATGCATTTCGAAATCGTCGTAATCGGCCGGCCCGTCGCCCTGCGGCGTGTTGCCGGTGAGGAAGAGCTCGCCTTCCGGGCGCACGAAAGTGCCGGAAAGGTCGATGACGTTGGGCATTCGCCCAGGGATCGGGTTGGCGCTGGCGAAGACGAAGCTGTAGCGCTTGTACGGGGCTACCGGGATGGAAAGGCCGGCCATGGCAGCGACCTGCTGCGCTCGCGGGCCGGCGGCGTTGACCAGGGTTCCGCAAGCGACTGTCTCGCCGGTCGCCAGCCGAGCGGAGACAACCCGCCCATCGACGACATCCAGTCCGGTCACGGCATTGTCGATGTACTCGACCCCGCTGGCGCGGGCGGCGCGGCGGAAGCCGTTCAACATGCCCATGGAATCGAACCAGCCCTCTTCGCGCGCACCCCACGAACCGCCGCCGAGGTCGTCGACATTCAGCCAGGGGAAGCGTTCCTTCAGCGGACCCGGCTCGAGGAAGACGGTGTGGGCGCCGAGGCTGCGCTGCAGCTCGACCCGCTCCTTGGCCGCCTCCACGCCTTCCGGCGAGCAGCAATAGAGATATCCGTGCTCCTTGAAGCCGAGATCGGGCGCCGGCTCGTTCGTGTAGAAGGGCGCCATCCGCTCCTGGAAACCGCGGATGATCTCGATGCCGAACTGGCTGATCTTCACATTGATGGGATTGGAGTATTGCTGGCGGATGGCGCTGGTGGAGAGCGCCGTCGAGGAGAATTCGTAGCTGGAGTCGCGCTCGACCACGAGGATCGAGGCGCCACTGCCCAGCGCCTGGCTCAGCCAGTAAGCCGTCGAAGAGCCGATGACGGCACCGCCGACGATGACGATGTCGTAGGTGTAGCGCGAGGGTGCTTTGTAAGGGGGGACCGCCACGGCCGTCTCCCGAGTCTAGCGGTTGAAGGACGCAATCAGGGCGTCCGAGCCCCGCGCCAACAGGCCGAGGTCGGAACCGACGGCAACCATGGTGAAGCCTTCGGCGAAATAGCGGTCAGCGTCGGCCTTCACGGGAGCCAAAATCCCGCTCGCCTTGCCTGCCGCGGCCGTGGCCTTGCGCACGGAAGCGATCGCTTCCTGCACATGCGCAGCGCCGGGATTGCCCATCGCGCCCATATTCGTGGAAAGATCGCCGGGCCCGACAAACAGAACGTCCACGCCATCCACCGCTGCGATCTCAGCCGCATTGGCGACGCCAGCCGCGTCCTCGATCTGCACCGCCAACAACTGCTGCTCGCGCGCTTTCGCATGATACCCGGCGATACGGCCGAAGGCGTTGGCGCGATGGCCGACCGAGAAGCCGCGGAAGCCGCCCGGAGCATAGGTCATCGCCGCGACGATTTTGCGCGCCTGGTCCGGCGTGCGCACATTCGGAATCATCAGGCTGCGGGCACCGACATCCAGGGCCTGCTTCATCAGGTTGGGATCGTCGGACGGCAGGCGCACCACCGCCTCGCACGGAAATGCCGCCGCGACCTGAAGCTGCGCCATGATGCTGCGCAGATCGTTGGGGCTGTGCTCGCCGTCGATCAGCAGCCAGCCCGCTCCGGAACCAGCCACCACTTCTGTGGTCAGCGCTGAAGCCAGCGAGCACCAGATGCCGATATGAGGCCGGCCGGCCTTAACGGCCGCCTTCAGCGAATTGACGCGCTCTTGCATTTGCGATCGGTCTCCAGTGGAAGAGGCATTGAAATTTGTATGATGTCCTATATCATACGCCTCCATTGAGCTGCAAGACGCTCTGGCGAGCACGGGAGTTGCGCATGAAAATCGGTTTCATCGGACTCGGCGTCATGGGCGCGCCCATGGCGCGGCATCTTGCCGATGCCGGGCACGAGATCGTCACGGTGCTCAATCGCTCTCCTCTGCCTGCCGATCTGAAAGCGTCGGTGCTGGCTTCCCCGGCGGAAGTGGCGCGGGTTTGCGAAATCATCATCACCATGCTGCCCGATACGCCCGACGTGGAGCGCGTCCTGCTCGGGCCGGGTGGCGTGCTCGAAGGGATTTCAGCCGGCAAGCTGGTCATCGACATGAGCTCGATCAGCCCGATCGCCACCGCGCAATTCGCGGCGAAGTTCAGGGAAGCGGGAGGCGGCTTCCTCGACGCACCCGTCTCCGGCGGCGAGGTCGGCGCAAAAGCGGCGAGTCTCACCATCATGGTCGGCGGGCCGGCTGCCGAATTCGAGCGCGCGCTGCCCATCTTCGAAAAGCTCGGCAAGAATATCACCCTGATCGGCGAGAAGAACGGCGCCGGCCAGACCTGCAAGATAGCCAACCAGATCATCGTCGCGCTCAACATAGAAGCCGTTGCCGAAGCGCTTGTTTTTGCCAGCAAAGCGGGCTGCGATCCGGCGAAGGTCCGAAGCGCGCTGATGGGCGGCTTCGCCTCGTCCCGCGTGCTCGAAGTGCATGGCGAGCGCATGATCGCCCGCACCTTCGCGCCGGGCTTCCGCATCCGCTTGCACCAGAAGGATCTCAACCTCGCGCTCGAAAGCGCCCGCGCGCTTGGAGCCGCCCTGCCGAGCACGGCGCTGGCGCAGCAACTGATGAATGCCTGTGCGGCCCGCCCGGGCGGCGCGGAAGCAGACCACTCGTCGCTCGTCCGGGCTCTCGAGGTCCTGAGCGATCATGAACTGTCAAACGGAAAGGAATAACCGATGCGCGGAACCGGCAAGGCCGATGTCTTCGTCATGCTGGCCCATCCCGTGGGCCACGCGAAAAGCCCTGGCATCTTCAACGAGATCTTCGAGCAGAAGGGGCTCGACAGTCTGATGGTGCCGCTGAGCTGCCGTCCGGAAGATTTCGATACTTTCTGGGCCGGCATCACGGCGGCGGAGAACATCCGCGGCGTCATCATCTCGGTGCCCTATAAGGTCCCGGTCTACCACAAATGCGCCGCCGCCCACGATCGCGCCGCGCGCGTGCAGAGCGCGAATTCCGTGCGCCGGCAGGCGGACGGCACCTGGTATGCCGACAATTTCGACGGCGTCGGCTTCATCGACGGCTTGAAGGCCGGCGGACACCGGATCGCCGGCCGGCGCATCCTCCAGGTCGGCGCAGGCGGTGCGGGCGCATCGCTGACCTACTGCCTCGCCGAGGAAGGCGCGACGGAGATCCGCCTCGCCGACATCGACAGGGAACGCGCGCAAAAGCTCGCTTCGCTGGTCAGCAGGTCGTTCCCCGATTGCCGCATCGAGGTCGGCGAACCCGATCCGTCCGGAATGGACATGGCGATCAACGCGACGCCCTCCGGGCTGAAGGGCGGCGATCCGCTGCCGATGGATGTGAACAAGCTGACGCCGGAGATGACCGTGGTCGACATCATCATGGAGCCGGCCGAAACGGCCCTGCTCAAGGCGGCGAAAGAGATCGGCTGCCGCATCCAGCCCGGACGCCCGATGATGGACTTCCAGGTCGAGGCCATGGCCGCATTCTTCGACATCGAGCGAAAGGAGCGCCACAATGGCTGAGGCTTCGACCGCGGTCGTCATCGGCGGCACGTCCGGGATCGGCCGCGCTATTGCGGAGCGCTTCGCCGAGGAAGGCTACCAGGTGGTCGTCGCAGGCCGGGACGCGAGCCGCGGCAAGGAAGCCGCCGAGGCCTGCGAGAGCGCCGGCGCCCCACGCGCCGTGTTTGTCCAGACCGATGTCGGCGATCCCGCTTCCGTCGAGGCGCTGGCGCAAGACGTCAGCAATGCGTTCGGCACCCCTCATGTCGTGGTCAACTGCGCCGGCATCCTGCAGAGCGGCAAGCATGTGCTCGACCAGGACCTCACCGAAGACGAGCAGATGTGGCGGATCAACTATCGCGGCACGCTGCTTGGCTGCCAGTTGTTCGGCCGGCTGATGTCGGCCGCCGGACGCGGCGCGATCCTCAATGTCGGCTCGCTCGCCTCCTTCGCGCCGCTGTCGCTTCCGGCCTACACGCCCGGAAAGCATGCGGTCCTGGCGCTCACCCAGATCCTGGCTGCCGAACTCGGCCCGCATGGAGTCCGTGTGAACGCCGTAGCGCCGGGCTATACCCTCTCCGACGGGCTGAAGGCCAGGATCGCCAAGGGCGAACGCAACCCGGAAGCGATCCAGGCCACCACCGCGCTGCGCCGCTTCGTCGAGCCGCGCGATGTCGCCGAGGCGGCGCTGTTCCTCTGCTCCGACCGTGCCGCGTCGATCACCGGCGTTACGCTGCCCGTCGATGCCGGCTGGCTCGTCCAAGCGCCGTACGCGCAGTACCTGCAGGGCAACCCCATCCGGCAGACGCCGGCAATCTGACGAGGAAGATCCAGTGGGCGATATCCAACGCTTCGACTTCGACACCCGCATCCATCATGGCGTCATCCACAACGGCACGCTCTACCTGACCGGCCAGGTTGCCAAGCCGGGCCAACCGGCGGCCGACCAGATGCGCGAGGTGCTCGCCAAGATCGATGCGCTACTCGCCACGGCAGGCACCGACAAGACCCGCATCCTCCACGTCCAGATGTGGCTGGACGACGTGCGGGATTTCGACGAGGTCAATGCGGTCTGGGACGCCCGGATGCCGAAAGAGCATGCGCCGGCACGCTCTTCCGGCGAGGGGAGGATGGCCAAGCCCGGCATGCTGGTCGAACTGATCGTCACCGCGGCGGTTTGAATGGTCTCGCCGGTTCGGGCATCATCCCGAATCTGAACTTGAACGGCCCTAGTCTGGACTTGAACGGAAGGCCTGAATGACGAAGCGCAAGCCGCTTTCCACCGTCGTGGCGGAGAGCCTGGCCGAAAAAATCCGCTCCGGTGAGTTGCAGCCCGGCGCGCAACTGCCGACCGAGGCGGAGCTTTGCGCCGAATACGATGTCAGCCGCACCGTCGTGCGCGAAGCCGTGGCGCGGCTGCGCTCCGAGGGCATGGTGGTGCCGCAGCAGGGTCGCGGCATGTTCGTCAGCGAAACACCCGTGCCGCGCAATTTCTCGATCCCGGACGAGGCGCTGAGAACCTTGCCGGAAACCATCGCCTTGCTCGAACTCAGGTTGAGCGTCGAAGTCGAATCCGCCGGGCTCTGCGCCGAACGCCGCACCGACAAGGAGGCGAGCGACATCCGTGCCATGATGGATGACATCGACGCGCAGCAGGCGGACCCGGCAGCCGTCCAGATCCACTACGACTACGATTTCCACCTCGCGATCGCCAAAGCCGCGCGCAACGAATTCATCCATGGCTTCCTGGCCTATCTCGGACCGATGATCGTGCCGCGCTTCCAGCTCGGCTATGTCGTCGAGCCGGCCCTGAAGGACAGCTATTACGCTCGCATCCACAGCGAGCACAAAGCCATCGTCGATGCCATCGAAAGACAGGACGGCGGCAAGGCCCGCCAGGCCATGCGCAAGCATCTGCACAACAGCCTCGGGCGCGTTCGCGCATTGGCGCGGGCTTCCGGAGTCGAGGCGACCGACGCGGAGCAAAAGGCCGCCGCAGCCTCGCTCTTCACCGAAATGAAAAGGCCTGCGCCAACGGCCGGGTAAGGCCGGGACGGGTTCGATCCCTCGCGTGGGCCGAATGCGATTGGCGCGCGTCGCGAAAGCCGTGTTTTTGTTCCACCGACGACCGGGAACCTTCTCCCCGCGCGCCGACGGGATTGTTTTCCTTTGGTTCGCAGCGTTGGAGGCCGCGCAGGCAGCGTGGAACGTTTGAGCTGCCGGAAAGGCTCTCGAAAGTTTATCTTTCCTTTTTGCTGCTTTTCTTGGTTTCGCGGCACCGGTCGAGGCCGCAGACTAAAGATCAGGCAATAGGGGAAGCCCACGTGACGACAGCCTTCATCACAGGTGCGACGAGCGGCATTGGGCGAGCCATCGCCATCGCGTTGAGCGACGCCGGTTACGACGTCTATGCGGTCGGTCGCAGCCAGGCGGCGCTGAAAGAACTGCAGTCCGAGCGTCCTGGCATCCTGCCGATCGCCGTTGACGTTACCGACCGCGAGGCTTTGGAATCGGTCCTGGCCGATCTCACCATCGATGTGCTGATCAACAACGCCGGCATCATGCCGCCGCTCGGCAATTTCGCCGACATGACGATCGCAGACATCGACACCACGTTAGAGGTGAACCTCAGCGCGGCGATCCTGCTCACCCGCCTCGTCGCGCCGCAGATGCGCGAGCGCCAGTCAGGCCACATCTTGTTCACCGGCTCCACCGCCGGCCACGCGGCCTATTCCAACATCGCCGTCTATTCGGCCACCAAGGCGGCGATCTCCGGCTTTGCCGCTGCCTTGCGCGCCGACCTCTCGCCGTCCGGCATACGCGTCACCGAGATCGTCGCCGGTCGGGTCGAGACGCAGCTCTACAAAGACATCCTCGACGCCGACGCCCGGGCGGCGATGTACGCCGGAAAAGTGGTGCAGCCGGACGACGTGGGCAGGATGGTCGTCGCTGTGCTGGCGCTCCCCGCATGGGCCGACGTTACTCGTTTCGACATTATGCCGACCTGGCCGACCTCGCCCAGCGGCACCAAGTAAGGAAAACTGCAATGAAGGATCTTTCCGTTCTGATCGTCGGCGGCGGCGCCGGCCTTGGCGCCCTTCTCGCTCGCATGGCTGTGGAGGCCGGGGCAGCAAAGATCGGCATCATCGACATCAACCAGGAAGCTGCCGAGAGCGCTCTCGAAGCGGCGAAGGCCAAGGGCCTGCCTACGGCTGCCGCAGCTTGCGACATCCAGATCGGACCGCAGTGTCACGCCGCCTTCGACGCCATTGTCGCGAAGCTCGGGCGCGTCGACACGCTGATCAATTGCGCCGCGATCTATCCTCGGCGTCCGCTCCTCGAGATCACCGACGCCGAGTGGGACGCCTCCAACGGCATCAACATCAAGGGCACGTACCACATGATGGTGGCGGCCGTTCGCCACATGCAGTCGCAAGAGCCGAAAGCCCATGTGCGCGGAAGGATCGTAAACCTCACTTCCGTCGACGCCTTCAAGGCGCATCCGCAGAACGCCCATTATGCGGCGACCAAGGCCGCCGTCGTCAGCCTCACGCGCTCCTTTGCCCATCACGTCGCCAAGGACGGGATTTTGGTGAATTCCGTCGCGCCCGCCGGCATGGCCACCGAGAAGGCCAAGGCGCTCGGTTTTCTCGAGGAATTGGCCAAGGCAAGCCCGCTCGGCCGCGGCGCCGAGCCGACCGAGATCGCCGAGTGGGTGCTCATGACCGGCGGCCCGAAGAACACCTATATGACCGGTGAAAACGTAATCGTCTCAGGCGGTTACATCTACGCCTGAATCGGTTTCATAAGCCGGCGGCGTCTGAAATCCAGCAGTGCATGATCAACGGAGTCTCGAACGAAAGGAGGCGGACCTCACGATGACCGGCAAGCTTCGCCTTCCTTCGCTCAATGCGCTTCGCGTCTTCCACGCCGTCGCACAGCACAAGAGCTTCCGGCAGGCCGCCGACGAGCTCCTGGTGACGCCGCAAGCCGTCGGTCAGCAGATCAAGCTTTTGGAAGACACGCTGCAGGTGACGCTGTTCGAGCGCAAGGGGCGCTCGATCGAGCTGACTGAGTCGGCGATCCTGCTCTCGCACTATGTCAAAGCCGGCTTCGACGAATTTTCCGAAGGCGTTCGCCGCGTCACCAAATCGAACTACCGGGACCGCATCAATCTCAATGCGAGCCCCTACTTCGCGACGCACTATCTGCTGCCCAGGCTTTCATTGTTCCGCGAGATCCTGCCGGGCGCTGATCTGCGCCTGACGACGATGGTCGACCTGCCCGATTTCGGGCGTGACGACATCGATATGACGGTGCAGTGGGGCTATGGCAACTGGCCGGACTACGAGACCACGCTGCTGGTGCCGGACCCGAAGATCATATGCTGCACCCCGGCGATTGGCGAGAAGATCAAGTCGGCGCAGGACCTGACGCGGTTCACGCTGCTCGACACCGTCAAGTCGAAGCGGCTGTGGCCCGACATATTGCGGCACCTCGGAGTGGAACTGGCTGAAGGCGACCGCAGCATCGGCTTCGATGACGCCGCCACCATGCGCCGTGCGACGCTCCAAGGCATCGGTGTCGGCTTGGTTTCCGTCATCGATGCCGAGGAGGACTTCAGGTCGGGCGCGCTGGTCGCGCCACTTGGCCGTGACGCCCTCTCCGACATGAAGCCGGAAGAAGTCCCCGGCTTTTACCTCGTCATGCCGCGCGGGCATCTGCGCGTGAAGGCGGTGGCCGCCCTGCATCGCTGGCTCGTCCAGCAGGATTGGGGCAGCGACCTCAAGCTTTCTCTGCCGAAACCGACACCGCTCTCCGATTAGGAGCGGCTTCGCGACCGAGGGCCGAGCGTGTTTCGGGCCTCCAACAACAAGAACAAGTGAACCTCAACAGTGGAGACAACAAACATGAAAATGATGAAATGGGGGGCCGCAGCCATGGCCCTTGGCCTGGTTCATTTTGCGGCGCCGGCCGAGGCGGCGGGCGGCAAGACGCTGGAAACCGTGAAGGCGCGCGGCGTGCTCAACTGCACGGGCCATGACGGCTCCTATCTCGGCTTCGCCGAGGTAGACGACAAGGGCAACTGGAAGGGCATGGACATCGACCTCTGCAAGGCGGTGGCGACCGCCGTGTTCGGCGACCCGGCCAAGCTGAAGATCGTCCCTATCAGCTGGGCGCAGCGCTGGCCGTCGCTGCAGTCGGGGGACGTCGACATCATCATCAAGGCGTCGGGCGGCACGCTCAGCCGAGATACCGAGCTCGGCCTGCAATTCTCGATGTCCTATTACCTCGGAACGACCAAGGTGATGGCGCATAAGGAGCTCAATCTGAAGTCGCTCAAGGACGCCGATGGCGGCTCGATCTGCATCCCCGCGGGGACGACCATCGAGCAGCAGGTCGCGGCCTATGCGCAGAAGGTCGGGATAAAGCTGGAGCCTGTCGTCATCGAAAAGACGGAAGAGCTCGAGCAAGCATACTTCTCGGGGCGCTGCGACATGTATGCCCAGTGGGGGCCAGTTCTCGCAATCGCGCGTGTCGCCAAGGGCAAGGTCGACGACCACGTGATCCTGCCCGACGTGCTCGCCGTCGAACCCGAGGTCATGATCGTGCGGCAAGGCGACGACAACTGGGTCGACGTCGCCAACTGGACGCTCTCCGCCCTGCTCTTCGCCGAGCAGGAAGGCATCACGTCCAAAAATGTCGATGAGATCAAAGCCAAGCCCACGTCGCCGGCAGTCGCCAAGTTCCTCGGTGCCGCGCCAGGCATGGGCAAGGGTCTCGGACTTCCTGACGACTGGGCCTACAACGTGATCAAGAAGGTCGGCAATTATGGCGAGATCTTCGATCGCGATCTCGGCAAGGAGTCGCCCTACAAGATGGATCGCGAGCTGACCAACCTCTGGAACAATGGCGGCGTCCTGTTCCCGCTGGTGATCGACTGACTCCACCTCTCAACGCAGCTCGCTCTGAGCTCCGCCTGGCACCGCCAGGCGGAGCCGGCGACAATTCGGGGAAGACCATGATGGTCAGCCTGCTAAGAAATCAGAGGGTCCGCAATACGCTTTTACAGGTTCTTTATGTCGGCTCGCTTGCCGCGATGATCCTTGCCTGCGTGATGATCGCCCGGCGGAACCTGGCGCAGCAAGGCATCACCTCCGGCTTTGACTTCCTGTTCAAGTCGACGGGCTGGGATGTCAACTTCTCGCTGCTGCCCGCCACCGCCAACGACCCCTACTGGTGGTTCGTCCTCATCGGCGTGATCAACACGCTATTCCTGGGATGCACCGGGCTGATCCTGGCGACGATCGTCGGCACCATCGTCGGCCTGGCGCGGACCTCCTCGAACGAGCTGGCGCGGCTGCTTGGCCGCACTTATGTCGACATTTTCCGCAACATCCCGCTGATCCTCCAGGTCTTCTTCTGGTACGCCGTCATCACGCATCTGCCGACGCCACGCGCCGCGCACGAGGCCTTCGGCATTCTGCTGACCAGCCGCGGCCTCTATGTGCCGGTCCCCAATGTCGGCGGCGTCGCGTTTGCGGCAGCTTTCCTTGCCGTAATCGCGGCGATCGCGCTGCCGGTTTGGCTGGGCCGGACCACGCGCCTCAGCCAACCGCCCGGCGAGCGGCTCGGCATTCAACTGACCGCGGCCGCGACGGCACTGGCCAGCGCAGTCATTATCCTTGCGCTGGGCCGCCTGCCGGACCTGCCGCTGCTCGACTTCCCTGCCCTGCAAGGCCTCAACCTCAAGGGCGGCCTGCGCATTCCTCCCGAATTTTCCGCTTTAGCCATCGCCATCGCCATCTATGGCGGCTCCTACATCGCCGAGATCGTGCGCGGCGGCTTCAAGGCAGTCGGCAAGGGCCAGATGGAGGCCGCACTTTCGCTGGGGCTGAGCCCCTGGCGCGTGTTCACGCTGGTGCGGCTGCCGCTGGCGCTGCGTGCCATGCTGCCGATCCTCGCGAACCAGTATGTCTGGCTGATGAAGGCGACGACCATGGGCATTGCGGTGGGCTTCACCGACTTCTTCATGATCGTGGCGCTGACCATCAACCACTCCGGCCAGACGCTGGAAGCGATCGGTATCCTGATGGCAGGGTTCCTGGCGATCAATCTCAGCCTGGCCGCCGCGTTCAACCGCATCAACAAAACCATTGCCCTCAAGGGCAATCAGTTGAGGGGGTGAGTGATGGAGATGGTAATTGTCGCTCCCCCTGCCCCTGGCAAGCTCGAAGACCTGAGGCGCCGTTTCTTCGCCACGCCGCTGCAGGCGCTGCTGTCGCTGATATCGCTGGCGATCATGGCTTTCGTTCTCTGGAAGCTGTTGAACTGGGCGGTGTTCTCAGCGGTGTTCACCACCAGCGGCGGGCCCGAGGCCTGCCAGGCGGCGGCAGGAGCCTGCTGGTCGGTCATTGCCGCCAGGTGGCGCATCATCCTCTTCGGCCTCTATCCCTTCGAGGAGCAATGGCGCTCGGCCTTGGCCTGTGTGGCCGTCGTGGTCATGACCGTGCTGAGCTGCATTCCGGCCTTTTGGACCGGCCGCCGCATCGCGCTCGTCTGGGGCGCCGGAACGGCGCTCTACTATGTGCTGATGAAAGGCGGCGTGCTCGGCCTTCCCTATGTCGGCGAGGAAGCCTGGGGCGGATTGGCGCTCACCCTTTTCATCTTCGTCACCACCTGCCTGATCGGCTTCCCGCTGGCGATCTGCCTGGCTCTCTTGCGCCGCTCGGAGCTGCCCTGGATATCCAGGACCACGGGCCTGATCATCGACGGCGTGCGCTCGCTGCCGCTGATCTCTATTCTCTTCACCTTCGCCGTCGTGCTGCCTTTCGCGCTGCCGCAATGGATGGCAGGCGACAAGCTGTACAGAGTCATTCTCGGCTCGGCCCTGTTCTTCTCGGCCTATCAGGCCGAGATCGTGCGCGGCGGCATGCAGGGCGTTCCGAAGGGCCAGGAAGAAGCCGCCATGGCGCTCGGCATGAGCTACTGGCAGCGCATCGGCCGCATCCTCCTGCCGCAGGCCATGCGCAACGCGCTGCCGGCGACGATCAACCAGTTCGTCATCTCGTTCAAGGAAACCTCGCTGGTGGTTATCGTCGGTTTCTTCGAGATCCTCGCTTCCGGCAATGCCGCCTACGGCACCGGCGAATGGCGCTTCGCCTATGTCGAGGTCTATGCCTTCATTGCGCTGATCTATTTCGTCTTCGTCTTCAGCCTGTCCCGCTACGGTGCTTACCTCGAGCGCCGCATGTCGGTCGGCGAACGGTAGGGAGGCGCGCAAAGTGATTTCGACGCAGTCATCCGGCGCCGCGGTTCATATCGAGAACCTGGACAAATACTACGGCTCCTTCCACGCGCTGCGGAACATAAACCTTTCCGTGAAGCGCGGAGAAAAGATCGTCGTCTGCGGCCCCTCGGGCTCCGGCAAGTCGACCATGATCCGCTGCATCAATCGGCTCGAGCAGCACAATGGCGGGCGCATCACCGTGCTCGGCACCGAGCTCAACGACGATGTCGGCAACATTGACGGGATCAGGCGCGAAGTCGGCATGGTGTTCCAGCACTTCAACCTGTTCCCGCACATGACCGTGCTGGAGAACTGCATGATCGCACCGATGATCGTGCGCAAGCGACCGCGCGCCGAGGCCGAGGCGACCGCCCGGCGCTATCTGGAGAAGGTCCGCATTCCCGAGCAGGCGACGAAGTTTCCCGGACAGCTCTCCGGGGGCCAGCAGCAGCGGGTGGCGATTGCGCGCGCCCTTTGCATGCAGCCGCAGCTCATGCTGTTCGACGAGCCGACCTCGGCGCTCGACCCGGAAATGATCGCCGAAGTGCTGGACGTCATGGTGACCCTTGCTTCGGAAGGCATGACGATGATCTGTGTCACGCACGAGATGGGCTTCGCGCGCCGCGTCGCCGACCGCGTCATTTTCATGGACCACGGCGAGATCGTCGAGGAGGCGCCGCCGGAGCAGTTCTTCACCTCTTGCCGGAACGAGCGCACCCGGCAATTCCTGTCGCAGGTGCTGGGTCATTGAGCCAGGCGCCGCTGCTGTCTATACGCGGCGTGCCACATATCGCAGGTATCGCAATGACCGATCCCGTCACCGCTTTGCGCGAGATTCTCGGACCGAAAGGCTGGCTTTCGGGCACCGACGCCGAGCCTTATCAGCGCGACTGGCTGAACCGCTATGGCGTCGCGCCTTTGGGCGTTGCCAGACCCGCGAACACGGCCGAAGTTGCGGCAGTCGTCAAGGCATGCCGGGTGGGCGGCGTGGCCGTGATTCCGCAAGGCGGAAACACCGGCCTGTGCGGCGGCGCCGTCGCCGATCGGGCGAACGCGGTGATCGTCTCGCTTTCGCGCATGACGGCAATAGGCGAACCGGATCCGGAGAGCGGGTCGATTGCGGTTGACGCGGGCGTTGTGCTCGCCGCGTTGCACGACGCGCTGGAGCCGCATGGCCTGATGTTCCCGATGCATCTCGGCGCCGAAGGCAGCGCCAGGATCGGCGGCCTGATCGGCACCAATGCCGGCGGCAGCCAGGCGTTTCGCTATGGCATGATGCAGGACCTTGTGCTCGGCCTCGAAGTCGTGACCCCGGACGGCGCGGTATGGGACGGCCTTCGCGCGGTGCAGAAGGACAATGCCGGCTATCAGCTGCGCAAGCTGTTCTGCGGTGCCGAAGGCACGCTCGGCATCGTCACGCGCGCTGTCCTCAGGCTCTATCCCACCCCAAAACAACAGGCGAGCGCGCTTCTGGTGATGTCCGACTTCGCCGCGGCCGTTTCCTTCGGCACCTATCTGCGCGGCGAGGCCGGCGAGTTCCTTGCCGGGCTCGAATTCTTCTCCGATGTCGGCCTGACGCTGGCGCTCAAGCATCTGCCTGATCTCGCCTACCAGCTGGAAACACGAGGCGACGTCTACCTGCTCGTCGAACTGGCGTCAGGTTCGGCGCGCGTTCCGCTGGAGGAGATCCTCGCTTCGGCACTGGAATGGGGTATGGAGGAAGGTCTGGTCGTGGATGGCGCGCTGGCCAATTCGGGCGCGCAGCGGGCGCAATTCTGGCGGCTGCGCGAGGAACAACCCGAGGGGCAGCGGCTGGAAGGCGAACAGTTGAAGCACGACATCTCGGTGCCGCCGGGCGCCATCGCCCGCTTCATCGAGACCGGCGCCGGGATTTGCGACGACATCCTGCCCGGCGTGCGGATCAACCCATTCGGGCATCTCGGCGACGGCAACATCCACTACAATCTGTCGCCGCCGGAAGGCCGCGCCGATTTCGACGGCAAGGCGGGACAATTTGCCGAGGCGCTGGCTGCGCTCGCTACCGAGATGGGGGGCAGCTTCGCGGCGGAACATGGGCTTGGGCGCGCCAAGATCGCCATGGCCGAGCGGAATCGCAGTTCTGTGGAGCGGGAACTCATGGCGCGGCTGAAGGGCGCGTTCGACCCGCAGGGCACGATGAATCCCGGCGTCCTGGTTCGAATTGCAGAATAAAGAAAAACTTTCGAATGGATCGCATTTCTTGATTTCGCGTCGGCCCGCCAGAGTGCAGGTATAAGTTCGAAAGGCAGGCTCCGTCTGCTTGCCACCAGCGTAAGAGGATGCCGAAGCATGGTCCGCAATGGCGGTCGCCTTCTTGTCGAGTGCCTGATCTCGCTTGGCGCGACCAAGAGCTTCGGCGTTCCCGGCGAAAGCTATCTCGCCGTTCTCGACGCGCTGCACGACACGCGTGGAAAGCTGGACTACGTGCTCTGCCGCAATGAGGGCGGTGCGGCTTTCATGGCTTCCGCCTACGGCAAGCTGACGGGCACGCCGGGCATCTGCTTTGTGACGCGCGGCCCGGGCGTGACCAATGCCAGCATCGGCGTGCACACCGCCATGCAGGACAGTTCGCCGATGATCCTCTTCGTCGGCCAGGTCGGCACCGACATCAAAGGCCGCGAAGCCTTCCAGGAAATAGACTACCGGGCGGTGTATGGAACCGTCGCAAAATGGGCGGTCGAGATCGATGACGTCGATCGCCTTCCCGAAATCGTGGCGCGGGCCTGGACCACCGCTTTGACCGGACGCCCCGGCCCCGTGGTGGTCGCGCTGCCGGAAGACATGCTGACGGCCATGACCGAAGCCGCGCCGCTCGGCGGGCCGGCGCCTATCTTCGAAGCGGCGCCGGCGCAGGAGGCAATTGCGTCGGTATTGAAGATGCTTGCCGCCGCCGAAAATCCGGTGCTGCTGATGGGCGGCGCCAACTGGACGGCTGACGGACGCGCGGCGCTTCAGGCTTTCGCCGAAGCCTCCGATATCCCGGTCGTGACAGCCTTCCGGTATCAGGACCAGTTCGACAACCATTCGCCGGTGTTCGTCGGCGAGGCCGGCGTCGGGATGGTGCCGCATGTGAAAAACTTGATCCGCGACGCGGACGTGATCCTCGCCGTCAATGTCCGCTTCGGCGAGATGACGACCGACGGCTACACCCTGCTCGAAGTTCCCGTACCGCGCCAGAAGCTGATCCACGTGCACGGCTCCGATCGCGAGATCGGCAAGATCTATGTGCCCACGATCGGTATCCATTCCGGTCCGAACGCCTTCGCCAAGGCGCTCACCCCGATCAAGGGTTCTTGGGCCGACTGGCGCACGACGGCACGCAAGGCCTATGAAGGCACGTTCGCTGCGCCCGTGCAGCCCGGCCCGGTCGACATGGTCGCGGTCAGCACCTGGCTGCGCGAGACGCTGCCGCCCGACGTCATCCTCACCAACGGCGCCGGCAATTTCACCGTGTGGCCGAACAAGTTCTTCAAGTTTGGACCGCAAGCGCGCCTGCTTGCGCCGCAATCCGGCGCCATGGGCTATGGCCTGCCGGCCGCGATCGCGGCCAAGGTCGCATACCCGCAACGCACCGTGGTCTGCTTTGCCGGTGACGGCGACTTCCAGATGAACTGCCAGGAACTCGGAACCGCCATGCAGGCCGGCGCGCAGCCGATCGTGCTGATCGTCAACAATGGCATATACGGCACCATCCGTGCCCATCAGGAGCGCAACTATCCGGCTCGCGTCTCCGGAACCTCGCTCGAGAATCCCGACTTCGTGGCGCTGGCGAAGGCCTATGGCTTTCACGCCGAGCGGGTCGAATCCACGGGGGATTTCGCGGCGGCGTTCGAGCGGGCGCTTAGCTCGACGACCGGCGCCGTCCTCGACATCGCCATCTCGCCCGAAGCGATAACGCCCCGGCAGACCCTCTCTCAGATGCGCGACGCCGCGCTCGCTTCCCAGAAGGCCAAGTCATGACCTCCAGAACTGACGACATCCGTCTCGGCGCGGACATCGGCGGCACCTTCACCGACATCGCCCTTGATGTCCGAGGGACGATGTTTTCGACCAAGGTGCTGACCAACTATGCGGCTCCCGAGCAGGCGATCCTCGACGGCATCGCCATCGTCATTCGCGACGCCGGAATTTCTCCGTCCGAGATCGGCATCATCATCCACGGCACGACACTCGCCACCAACGCGCTGATTGAGCGCCGTGGCGCGAAGACCGCGCTGGTCACGACGGAAGGGTTCCGCGACGTGATCGAGATGCGAACGGAAAACCGCTTCGAGCAGTATGATCTGAACCTGCAACTGCCGACGCCGCTGATCCCGCGCGAGGATCGCTTCACCGTCAAGGGCCGCATCGGCGCGGAAGGCCAGGAGCTGCAGCCGCTCGACGAAGCCGCTCTGGAAGAGATCGCCGACCGCATCGCGGCGGGCGGTTTCGGCTCGGTGGCGATCGGCTTCATCCATGCCTATGCCAACCCCGACCACGAGCGCCGGGCGCGCGAGATCCTTGCCAGAAAACTCGGCATCCCGATCTCGATCAGCGCCGAAGTCTCGCCGCAGATGCGCGAGTTCGAACGCTTCAACACGGTCTGCGCCAACGCCTATGTGCGGTCGCAGATGGCCGACTATCTCGCCCGCCTGCAGACGCGCCTGAAGGACATGGGCGCCGATTGCCCCGTCTTCATGATCCATTCCGGCGGCGGCCTGATCTCGGTGGAGACCGCTTCGGAATTTCCGGTCCGGCTGGTCGAATCCGGCCCGGCGGGCGGCGCGATCTTCGCCGCAGACATCGCCAGGCGCTTTGGTCTTGAGAAGGTCGTCTCCTACGACATGGGCGGAACCACCGCCAAAATCTGCCTGATCGAGGACTATGCGCCGCGCACGGCGAGAACCTTCGAAGTGGCGCGCACCTACCGCTTCTCGAAGGGCTCGGGCATGCCGATCTCCATCCCGGTTATCGAGATGATCGAGATCGGCGCCGGCGGCGGTTCCATCGCCTGGGTCGACGCCATGGGCCGTATCCAGACCGGGCCGGAGAGTGCCGGCTCGGAGCCGGGGCCGGCCTGCTACGGGCGCGGCGGCAAGCGTCCGGCGATCACGGATGCCGATCTCGTGCTCGGCAAGCTCGACCCCGACAATTTCGCCGGCGGAGCGATCAAGCTGGACAGCACTGCGTCCGAGCAGGTGATTCTGCGCGATGTCGGCGAGCGGCTGTCGCTCGATGCCATGTCGACGGCCTTCGGCATCTGCGAGGTAGTGGACGAGAACATGGCCAATGCCGCCCGCGTCCATGCGGTCGAGAACGGCAAGAACATATCCGACAATCTGATGATTGCCTTCGGCGGCGCCGCCCCGCTTCACGCGGCGAGACTGTGCGAAAAGCTCGGCATCGACCAGTGCATCGTTCCGCGCGGCGCCGGCGTCGGCTCGGCGATCGGCTTCCTCAAGGCGCCGTTCGGCTACGAGGCGCTGGCCTCGAAGCTGACGCGCCTGTCGCGGTTCCAGCCTGCCGAAGTGAATGCCCTGCTCGCCGATCTCAAGGCCTCCGCCGAGGGTTTTGTGCGCGGCGGCGCCAGCGGCAGGATCGTCTGCGAAATCACCGCCTTCATGCGCTATGCCGGCCAGGGCTGGGAAATCCCCGTGCCGGTGGCAGACGAGCCGTTCGGCGACGATGCCGTTTCAGAACTCAAGGCGTTGTTCGAGGAGAATTACCAGCGCTTCTTCGGCCGCGCCATCGAGGGGCTCGACGGACTGGAAATCGAGATCGTCACCTGGTCGGTCAAGGCGACGGATGTCCGTCCCGCCGTCGCCAGGCACGAGCTCACAACTGGCAAGAAGACGAGCGAACTCAAAACGACCCGCGAGGTGTTCGATCCGGTCAGCGGCGCGCCGCGCAGCTACGGCATCGTCGAGCGCGACACGCTCCGCCCCGGCGATCGGATCGCGGGCCCCGCGGTCATCGTCGAGCGCGAAACTTCCACCGTCGTCACCACCAGCTTCGACGCCGTCATCCAGAGCGACGGCGCTATCCTCCTGATCCGCAAAGGCAGCCAGGCATGAGCGATATTGGCGAAATCCGCATGCAGGTCATGTGGAACCGGTTGATCTCGGTCGTCGAGGAGCAGGCGCTCACCCTCCTGCGCACCGCCTTCTCGACTTCGGTGCGCGAATCCGGCGACCTGTCGGCTGGCGTGTTCGACCCGCGCGGCCAGATGCTTGCGCAGGCAGTCACCGGCACACCGGGCCACGTCAACACCATGGCCGAGGCGGTGCTGCATTTCATGCACGAAATCCCGCGCGACCAGATGTTCGAGGGCGACACCTACGTCACCAACGATCCTTGGCAGGGCACCGGGCACCTGCACGACATCACCATGGTGTCCCCGTCCTTCTTCAACGGCGAGCTCGTCGCCTTCTTTGCCTGCACGGCGCATGTCGTCGATGTCGGCGGGCGCGGCTTCGGCGCCGACGGGAAGTCGGTCTACGAGGAAGGCATCCAGATCCCGATCATGAAGTTCGCGGAAAAGGGCAAGGTCAATCTCGATCTGGTCAGGATCCTCCGCGCCAATGTCCGCGAGCCCAACCAGGTGGTCGGCGATTTCTATTCGCTCGCTGCCTGCAACGAGGTCGGGCACCGGCGCCTCGTCGACATGATGAAGGAGATCGGCCTGACCTCGCTGGATGGGTTAGGCGATTTCATCTTCTCGCGCACCCGCGACGCCATGCTGGAACGCATCGAGGCGCTGCCCAAGGGAAGCTGGTCGAACGAGTTGGTGACCGACGGCTACGACGAGCCGGTCAAACTCGCGGCCACGGTGTCGGTCCGCGAGGACCATGTCGAGGTCGACTTCACCGGCACCGACCCGATGAGCCGCTGGGGCATCAACTGCCCGATCATCTACAGCAAGGCCTATGCCTGCTATGCGCTGAAATGCATGGTGGCGCCCGACATCCCGAACAATGCCGCCTCGCTCGCCTTCTTCACCGTGTCGTCGCCGGTCAACATCCTGAATGCCGTGCGGCCGGCCCCGGTGGCGTTGAGGCACATCTTCGGCCACATGGTGCCCGATCTGGTACTTGGCGCGTTCTCCAAGGCGTTGCCCGGAAAGATCCTCGCCGAAGGCGCCGGCGCGCTGTGGAACATCCACATTTCGGCGCGGCCCGTCGCCGGCCCGTCCGGCCGCCGCGCCGAAGTGCTGATGTTCAACTCCGGCGGCATGGGCGCGCGGCCTGAGCTCGACGGCTTGTCGGCGACGGCCTTCCCGTCCGGTGTCCATACGATGCCGATCGAGGCGACGGAGCATACCGGTCCGATCGTGATCTGGCGCAAGGAGCTGCGGCCGAATTCCGGCGGCGACGGCGAGTTCCGCGGCGGCCTGGGTCAGATCATCGAGATCGCCGCGACCGACGGCCACGAGTTCGACTTCTCCGCCATGTTCGACCGCGTGAACCATCCCCCGCGCGGACGCAATGGCGGCGAGCCCGGCGTCGCCGGCGTGGTCAAGCTCGACGACGGCACAAAGATGCGCCCCAAGGGCTGGCAGCACGTGCCCGCCGGGCGGCGGCTGATCCTCGAACTGCCGGGCGGCGGCGGCTATGGCGATCCGGCCAAGCGCAGCGCCGCCGCGCGGGCCAACGACCGATCCAAGGGTTACATCTCGGAGAACGACCAATGAGTTACGTTGCCTCGCGCCTCTCGGCGGTGAAGCCTTCGGCTTCCATGGCGGCTTCGCAGGCCGCCAAGGCGCTGCGCGCCAAGGGTGTGGACGTGATCGACCTCGGGTTGGGCGAACCCGATTTCCCGACCCCGCTTCACATCATCGATGCCGCGCATTTTGCCGCCAAGGCCGGACAGACGCTCTACACCGCCGCCGCGGGCACCATCGAAGTGCGCGAAGCCGTCGCCGGCAAATTCCGCCGCGAGAACAGCCTGGACTACACGGCCGACGACATCGTGGTCGCCAACGGCGCCAAGCAGATCATCTTCAACGCGCTGATGGCGACGCTGGAGCCAGGCGACGAGGCGATCCTGCCGGCGCCCTATTTCGTCTCCTATCCGGAAATGGTGAAGCTGCTCGGCGGCACGCCCGTCGTCGTCGAATGCCCGGAGACCACAGGCTTCCGGCTGACGCCGGCGCTGCTGGAAAAGGCAATCACGTCAAGGACAAAGTGGCTTTTCCTCAACATGCCCGGCAACCCGTCCGGTGCGGTCTATTCCGCGTCCGATCTCAAGGCGCTGGGCGCGGTGCTGGCAAAACACCCGCAGGTGCTGGTCCTTTCCGACGAGATCTACGAGCACATTCTCTTCGACGGACGCGAATTCGTCTCCTTCGGCAAGGCCTGCCCCGAGCTCAAGGACCGCACCCTGATCGTCAACGGCGTCTCGAAGTCCTATGCGATGACCGGCTGGCGCGTCGGCTACGCAGCCGGCCCCGCGCCACTCATCAAGGCGATGTCGACGATCCAGAGCCAGTCCTGCACCTCGGTGTGCTCGATCGCACAAGCCGCGACCGTCGCCGCCCTCAACGGTCCGCAGGATGAAGTCGCGCGCTTCCGGCAGGCCTTCGAGGCGCGCCGCAACCTGGTAGTGGACGGCATCAAGAAGATAAACGGACTGACGTTGTCGCCGCCGGAAGGCGCCTTCTACGCCTATATCGGCTGCGCCAG
This sequence comes from Mesorhizobium sp. WSM3862, assembly GCF_002294985.1. Classification (GTDB taxonomy): domain Bacteria; phylum Pseudomonadota; class Alphaproteobacteria; order Rhizobiales; family Rhizobiaceae; genus Mesorhizobium. The sequence continues at coordinate 114,882 of NZ_NSGE01000013.1, forward strand.
CCTGATCGGCCGCAAGACGCCCAAGGGCCTAGTCCTGGAGAATGACGCGGCCGTGGCCAACTATCTTCTCAACGAAGGACGCGTGGCGTCGGTGCCGGGTGTCGCCTATGGACTGTCACCCTATTTCCGCATCTCGACGGCGACCGGCGAAGGGGTGCTGGCCGAGGCGATTTCGCGGATCAATGCCGCCGTCGCGCAAGTGGAGTAAACGATGCCGCACTACGAACGTATATTGATCACCGGTGCCGCTGGCCGGCTCGGCTCGCAATTGCGCAAGGGACTGGTGCCGCTGGCAAGCAAGATCCGCCTGGCGGGCCGCGGGCCGTTCAGCGATCTTGCGCCTCATGAAGAAGAAGCCGTCTTCGATCTTGCCGACATGGAGGCGACCATCGCGGCCACCAAGGACTGCGATGCGATCGTGCATTTCGGCGGCGCGCCGCTCGAATGCGAGTGGCAGACCATCCTCGATTCCAGCATTCGCGGCTCCTACCACATCTATGAAGGCGCGCGGAAACACGGCGTGAAGCGCGTCGTCTACGCCTCCTCGGTACATGCCATCGGCTACCACGAGATCGAGGCGCACATCGGCGTCGACGCGCCGGTGCGCCCGGACAGTCTTTATGGCGTGTCGAAAAATTTCGTCGAAAGCCTCAGCCGGCTCTACTGGGACAAGTTCGGCATCGAGACGGTGTGCCTGCGCATCTTCTCGTCTTTCCCCGAGCCGGCAGACCGGCGCATGCTGTGGTCGTATCTTTCCTTCGCCGACTGCGTGCGCCTGGTCGAGGCATCGCTGACGGCGCCGCGCGTCGGCCACACCATCTCGTTCGGCCTATCCAACAACAAGCTGAAGATGGTCGACAACAGCGGCGCCGATCATCTCGGATTCATCCCGCAGGACAGCGCCGAACCGTTCCGCGCCGCCGTCGAGGCGAAGACTCCCGTTCCCGACCCAAAGAGGCCGTCGGTGAAATATCTCGGCGGCTGGTTCTGCGAACTCGGTCATCCGGACGACAAGCCCGAATAACCATGCCTCGCAAGCAGGTCAGTTCGGAAATGCCGACCTGACCCAGCCGACACGGCGCTCCCATAGTGATCGATGGTTCAGCCCTGTGGCCGGACCTGCGGCAGCGCGGCCTCGAGCGACCGTTCGAACGCGTCGACCAAAGCGTCGACCTGAGTCTCGGTAATGATCAGCGGCGGACAGAAAGCGATCGCATCGCCCATGTTGCGCGAGATCACGCCGTTGTGCTGCATGAACCCATTGACCAGCGCACCGAGAGCCGCAGGCTTGCCCCATGGCGCCTTGCTCGCCTTGTCGGCGACCAGCTCGACGGCGGCGATCAGGCCGACGCCACGCACCTCGCCCACCAGTGGATGGGAACCGAGCTTGCGCAGCCTGGCCTGCAAATGCGCGCCGACCCTGCGCGCATTGCCGACAAGGTCGCGCTCCTCGATCAGCTTGAGGTTTTCCAGCGCGACGGCCGCGGCGACGGGATGACCGCCGCCGGTGAAGCCGTGGCCGAAGGTGCCGATGCGATCGCTCTCGTCGGCGATCGGTTCGAAAACCTTGTCGTTGATCAGCAGCGCCGAGATCGGCAGGTAGGACGACGAGATCTGCTTGGACAACACCATGATGTCGGGCTTGATGCCGAAGGTCTGCGAACCGAACATCTCGCCGGTGCGGCCGAAGCCGCAGATGACCTCGTCGGCCACTAAAAGAATGTCGTATTTCGACAGCACCGCCTGGATTTTTTCCCAATAGCCGGCGGGCGGAACGACGACGCCGCCGGCGCCCATGATCGGCTCGCCGATAAAGGCGGCGATGGTTTCCGGCCCCTCTGCGAGGATCAGTTTTTCCAGGTCGTCGGCCAGACGGCTGGAAAACTGCTCCTCGCTTTCCCCTGGCTCGGCATCGCGCCAGTGGTGCGGCGTCGAGGTGTGCAGGATATTGGCGATCGGCAGGTCGAAGGACAGATGATTGTTCGGCAGCCCGGTCAGGCTTGCGGACGCGATGGTGACGCCATGATAGCCACGCTTGCGGCTGATGATCTTCTTGCGCGCCGGCCGGCCGAGCGCGTTCGACCGATACCAGATCATCTTGATCGCCGTGTCGTTGGCCTCCGAGCCCGAATTGGTGAAATAGGCCTTGCTCATCGGCACCGGCGCCATCTGCACCAGCTTCTCGGCGAGGTCGATCAACGGCGAATGCGCCTTCGAGCCGAAATCGTGATAGAAGGGCAGCTTCGACATCTGCCGCGTGGCCGCCTCGACCAGTCGCTTTTCCGAGAAGCCGACGGCAACGCTCCACAGGCCGGCCATCGCCTCGATATAGCGGTTCCCGGCAATGTCCTCGACATAGATGCCGTCGCCCTTTTCGATGACCAGCGGTCCCGTTTCCTGATGCTTGCGGGCATTGGTGTAGGCGTGCATGTGGTAGCGGATATCGCGGGCTTCAGGGGAATTCGGTCTGGCGTCCATGATGGCTCCTGTCTGCGAGTGTAGGACCATCTCGCTGGTCGAGAAGTCCGAAATTTGCCCTCGTGTCTGAGCTGTGATGCATCATCGCACGTTCAAGCCGCAAGAGCCGCCCTGTCAGGATCGATAGCGCCATGGGAACCTGGCGCATGGTCGGTCTCGCAAGCCGCGGCGGGCACATGATTGCCCTACAGCAATGGACAACAGCCAGATGATCCTTGAGAAAGGGCTGTGAGGCGCCGCTCGCGCAACCGAATGGACTGGGCATGGAACGGGTTGACTGCGTGATTGCCGGTGCCGGCGTGGTGGGCCTCGCGATCGCGCGCGGCCTTGCCGCGCAAGGTTTCGACACGCTGATCCTCGAAGCGGCGGATGCCATCGGCACCGAGACGAGCTCGCGCAATTCGGAAGTCATCCATGCCGGCATCTATTATCCGCAGGGCTCGCTCAAGGCGCGGCTCTGCGTGGCCGGACGCGAGATGCTCTATCGCTACTGCGCCGAGCGCTCGATCCCGCACCGGCGCTGCGGCAAGCTGATCGTCGCGACCGATGATGCGCAGGAGCCGGTGCTTGCCAACATTCGAGCCAATGCCGCGGCGTGCGGCGTCGGTGACTTGCGTTTCCTCTCCGCCGCCGAGGCTCACGCGCTTGAGCCAGCGCTGCATTGCACGGCTGCGCTGCTTTCGCCCTCCACCGGCATCATCGACAGCCACGCGCTGATGCTCGCCCTGCTCGGCGATGCCGAGGGAAGCGGTGCGATGCTGTCGCTCAACACCCGCATCGTGTCGGGCCGGATCGAAGCCGACCGCATCGTGCTCCAGACGACCAGCACGGGGAGCGGCGAAGATTTCGAGATCGCCATATCGCGGCTCGTGAACGCGGCGGGCCTCGGTGCTGTCGCGCTTGCCGGCTCGATCACAGGATTCGATCGCCGGTTCCTGCCCGGCCTTTGCTACGCCAAAGGCAACTATTTTTCAGTGGCGAAGCGAGCGCCCTTTTCGCACCTCATCTATCCCGTGCCGGAGCCCGGCGGGCTCGGCGTCCATCTGACGCTCGACCTTGCCGGCACGGCGCGCTTTGGGCCTGACGTCGAATGGACCGATGCGCTCGACTACCGCGTCGACCCCGCACGCGGCACCCGCTTCTATGCTGAAATCCGCAAATACTGGCCGGAACTGGCCGACGGCAGCCTGCAGCCGGCCTATAGCGGTATCAGGCCAAAGCTTTCCGGTCCCCGCAAAGCCAACAGAGATTTCGTCGTCCAGGATACCGGGACGCATGGCATCACGGGCCTGGTCAATCTGTTTGGCATTGAAAGCCCCGGGCTGACCTCGAGCCTGGCCATCGCGGAGCATGTGACGCGCATCTTGCTGGAGCATCGCTAATGGACATCGGAGCTCGAGCGAAAACATGACGCTGAGAAGCCGGCTCCGGCCTGCGGACCGCCCCGATCGCACGGGCCGCAGCAAACAATATCCTTGCGGGCCTCGCGGCTGCTGACCATAGTTCGGGTATGAAATTAAGTCTCCCTGTTAGATTCCGCAGCATGAAATGAGTTCCGCGAAAGAATCCCTCGTTGTCGTCGAGAGCCGCCCTGTCGAGAATGTGGGGCTGGTCGAAATCAATCGTCCCGAAGTGCGCAACGCGCTCAACCTCGAAGTGCGGGAGAAGCTGGCCGCCGCCGTGGCAAGCTTTTCCGAGGACACGGAAATCCGCTCGATCGTCATTGCTGGGCGCGGCGGCAACTTCGCTGCAGGAGCCGACATAAAAGCGTTCGAAAAGCTCGGCTCGGCCGACATGCTTCTGCAGCGCACCCACCGCTACTGGGACGCGATCGCCAGGTGCCCGAAGCCGGTCATTGCCGCGGTCGAAGGCTTCGCGCTGGGCGGCGGGTGCGAGCTTGCCATGCACGCCGACATCATCGTCGCCGCAAGGTCAGCCACTTTTGGCCAGCCTGAAGTCAAGCTCGGCTTGATGCCGGGCGCCGGCGGCACCCAGCGCCTGCTCAGGGCAATCGGCAAATACAAGACGCTGATGCTCCTTCTCACCGGCGACCTGTTTTCGGCCGAGGATGCCGAGCGTGCCGGCTTGGTCAGCACCCTGACGGATGAGGGCCAGGCCTTGCAGGATGCGCTGCAAATCGCTGAGAGGATCGGCCGTCTTCCGCCGCTGGCCGTCGAGCAGATCAAGGAGGCGGTCGTCAACGGCGAAGACGCTCCGTTGGAAACCGCCTTGAGGCTGGAACGCAAAGCCTTCCAGCTGCTTTTCGATACCGCGGACAAACGGGAGGGCATTGCCGCCTTCCTGGAGAAGCGCGGACCCTCGTTCAAGGGGCGCTGACTTGGCAGGCGCGGGAGGGGAGCCCACCAGTCGGATCGGGAAAGCCGGTGTCGTAGGCGCCGGGGTGATGGGTTCCGGCATAGCGGAGGTCCTGGCGGCGGCAGGCATCGATGTGATGATGGTCGATGATGCCCCCGGAAAGGCGGCGGCGGCCATCGAGCAAATCGCGTCGCGTCAGCGCGCCAGGGCAGCCGCCGGCAAAGTCAGCTCGGAGGTAGTCGAGAAGCTGCTCGCCCATATCGAACCTGCCGAAACACTTGGGCGACTGGCAGGCGCCGATCTGGTGGTGGAAGCTATTGTCGAACGTCTCGAGCCCAAACGTCAGCTCATCGAGGCGCTGGAGACAATCGTCAGGCCGGACGCCATCATCGCGACCAACACCTCTTCGCTGTCCGTCACGGCGATCGCTTCCGCGGCCAAGCGGCCTGAGCGGATTGCCGGCTACCATTTCTTCAATCCCGTGCCCGTGATGAAACTGGTCGAGGTCATCTCAGGAGCTCACACGGCGCCTGGGGTCGAGCACACGCTGGTCGAGCTTGCAGCCCGCTTCGGCCACCGGCCCGTCGTCGCCAGCGACACGCCCGGCTTTATCGTCAATCACGCCGGCCGTGCCTTCGGCACCGAGGCCCTGGCCATGCTGCGGGAGGGCGTGGCCTCGATCGCCGAGATCGATGCGATCCTGCGCGACGCCGCCGGCTTCAGGATGGGCCCCTTCGAATTGATGGACCTCACCGGGCTCGATGTCTCCCACCCGGTGATGGAGAGTGTCTACAACCAGTTCTATCACGATCCGCGTTACCGCCCTTCCGTCATCGCGGCGCAGCGTGTGGCGGCGGGCCTGCTCGGGCGCAAGACCGGACGCGGCTTCTATGCCTACGACGGCAACCGGCAAGCCGTTCCGCCCGCATCAACACAGCCGGCGGAGACCAGCGGGATTCCGGACCGTGTCACCGTCTTGGCCGACAATGACACCGGCGAAATGCAAAAACTGGTCGCGTCGGCCGGCGCCACTGTTTGCGGCCGCCAGGATCAGGCGCTAGGGCGAGACGGCCTCATCCTCGTAGGGTTGGAAGGGCACGACGTCGCCGGCGCCGCGATGCGTCTTGGCCTCTTACCTTCACTATGCCTCGGGTTCGATCCCTATTTCGGCCTGGACCGTCACGTCACGCTCGTCGCGTCGGCGGCGACGTCCGACAAGGCCAGGAGCGCCGCCCTCGCGCTTGTCAAACGCGCCGGCCGCAAGGCGACCCTAGTGAGCGACAGTTGCGGCGCGGTCTGCCAGCGCGTCGTCGCGATGATCGTCAATATCGGCTGCGAGATCGTCGAGCAGAAGATTGCATCGGCGGCGGATGTCGACGCCGCCGTACGGCTGGGGCTCGGCTATCCCCACGGACCGCTGGAGTGGGGCAACAAGCTCGGCCCTGCCCGCATTCTGCGCATCCTGGATACGATCCATGACCGCACCCGGGATCCTCGCTACCGCGCAAGTCTTTGGCTGCGACGGCGCGCCGAATTGGGGCTTGCGCTGGAAGAATAGGCTGGCCGGAAGGAGACGATTTGGCCCAAACGGTTCGAGCAGTTCAGCACTCCCGCGCTGAACTGCCCGTGCCGGGCCTGAGCGCCTTGCATCAGCTCGAAATGTAGGACGGATCAAATCCGGCTGTTTTGATCAGTCCCGGAAGATCGTGCAACTCGACGACCCCGTACCGGAATGAGGCCAGGGCGGTCTGACGCAACGTTTTCAACACGCGACTTACATGCACAGCCGAAAGTCCCAATGCATCGGCCAGTTCGCCCTGGGTCAGCGGGCATTCGAAGCGGGCCGGATAGCTCGTTGCCGATCGATGTGAGCGGCAGGCCAGTTCGAGAAGGAAATGGGCCGTGCGCTCAACGGCACCCCTTCTGCTGACGCTTGCCAGGTGTTCCGCAACCCTTGAATATCGATCCGCCTCAGCCCGCAGGATTGCTTCGCAGATGGACTGCGGATAACGCGCAGAACATGTACGGACGGGACCGGCCAGCTCAATCGCGATAACGTCCGAGAGGGCCGTCACCGTATCGCCCGCTTTTCCGGCGAACTCGATCACCGCAATTTCGCGAGGAAGCGCAAAATCGACGATGAGACGTGAGCCATTCGGCAATGTCTTCGCAAATGCCGCCCAGCCGGCGATCATAATCAGAATAGAGGATTTGGTGTGGTATTCGCCTGCAATAGTCGCGTTGGCCGCATAGGTGCGGCGCACGGCTCCTGGCAGTACAGAGATTCCCCTTTCCCAGCTTGCGTCAGCAAGCGTGGGTCCTTTCACCAATCCAACTTGCTTCGATAAGTTCATTTCCCCGAATCGCCCAAGCCCATGATCCACCCCCCCGGGTCAACCTGAAGCTGCAACTATCGACTAGGCAAAAAGTTCCATCTGTCACCTCATCCGAATTGCAGCGCAGTCTACCACCTTTTGGTACAACCCTACACCCTTGGTATATTAAAGTCGCTCAGGCAGCACAGCTTTGGCTTGCAGCGCACGATGACTTCGGAACAACCGCTCGTGCCGCACCGATGCCAAGCAGCATGCCGCGGCGTGCCCGCATGCCGTCGAAATGCAGGCCCCACCGCACCGATCCCGCATACTGCGCCCGACAGTATCGTCTGGACCATCGCAAAGCCCCGGCGGGAGGCCGAGAGTCTCGTCATTACGCGCGACGCTGCGGATGCAGCGAAAAGTTGAACCGCGCTGTCGGTCCGGACAGGCTGCCCGAGAACCTGCCGCCGGAACACCGATCCTTGTCTTCGAACCTTGTTGTCAGGGGCCCCCACCCGTCGATGAGGCAAAATTGCGCCCTGCCGATTGCGTTGACGCCGGAGCCGCGGATTCAGGTCGCGGACCGGGCGCTTGCAGCTCTTGCCAAGGCGGCCCTGGGATATATCGCGTCTCGCTTTCTGGATTGTCCGTCGCGCCGACCGCGACGGTTTGCACCATTGCTCCGGCTTCCGGCTTCCGGCGCGAACGCCTGACGCTGTAGGTCTGTCGCCGCTCCTCGGCGACTTCCAGGCCGTCTATTGCCGACGCGACCAATGCGAGCCGGTCCTCGATTTGCTTCATACGCCTCCAGGTGGAAAGCAAGGCCAATGAAACGAGGACGCAATAGGCGAGAAGGGCGGCGATCGCCCCCGCCCAATTCTCGATACCCAACAATAGCAACATGACAGTGCCGATAATGACGGCAAGGGTCCCGTAGCCCAGCGGCCGGCCCTTAAGAAGAAGCATCAGCGGCAGGGTTGCCGCCAGCAGAAGAATGACCCCGGGACCGTCGAGCACCCAACCTGCAAAACTCGGAACGACTTCGCTATAAGTGTCCATGTCAACCTCAGAACTGCCGAGGCCGGCCGCTTCTCTCATCGTCAGGAGCATCCTTGACGATCGTAGCGTTGTAGTAGACCTCCCTGAAGGGCGAGAGGAAGGTGTCTCGGCGACTTCTTAAAGCTCGGAGAGGCATACGGGGTAGACCAGATCGACCTTTAGCCGAGTTACTACTCAATAATGGTAATGGCGGCGATGTCCGCGAAGCTGATATGTTTCTGCCTTACCGGTGACGCGATCGGTGAGTGGGCGCAGAAGAGCGATTTGGACATGTCGGCGGGACACCAACCCTTACGATTCATGCGTTTGAGAGCGCATAACAGCTAGCTGCCCGACCCATTTTGAAATGAACGCCATTCAGCCGACGCTGAAGGGCTGGGAGTTGTGCTGTCGATCGTGAGGATTCGGGAAATGGCCAATCCAACTGATAATCCGAGGATGATTCGGGAATTCCTGCCCCTCGACGTCAGGGAAGTCTTCGATTTCTTTCTTCGTCGGTGGAAGCTGGTGTGCGGAATTGCCGTCATCACTTTCACACTGTTTATGGCTGCCGCATATATTCTTCCGACAACATACACCGGCGTCTCTCAGATATTGCTTGACGCTCCGATCGACTATATGACTCCACAGGATTACTCCAATTCTGATTTTTCTGACAATCCAACGTTCATTGAAAGTCAGATCGCTGTCTTGAGGTCTGCGTCACTTCTTCAGCAGGTCGTCGACAGCCAAAAGCTGGCGGAAGACCCCAAGATAGGACCGGGAGCATTGATATGGCTCCAGAACGCGCTGGGAGTTTCGCGCGTCGGGCTTGGCAACGTCATTGAGCTTGATGTAGGCGCCTACGATCCGGAAAAAGCGGCATCGCTCGCGAACGCGATTGCCCAGGCCTATGTAGCAGATCGAATAAGGTCCCGTTACGAAGGGGTCCAGAAGGCCTCCTCGTGGCTCAGCGATCGGGCCGCCTATCTGCGAGCGGAACTCAGCCGTTCGGAGCAAGCTGTCCAGAAGTTTCGGATCGATCACAATTTAGTGGCGACGCAGGCGGGCAGCTTGACTGACCAGCAGCTGTCCGAGTTGAACGTCGCCCTAATCAACGCGCGCGCCGAGTTATCCGAGAAACGTTCGCAATATCAGCAAGTTAGCAAGGTACAGGCTGCCGGAGGTGACATCCAGTCGATTCCGGACGTGCTGCAGTCGGTGGTGATTAACGCGCTCAGGGCTCAGCTCTCCGGAGTGACCCGGCGGGAAGCCGACCTCAAATTGAAGTATGGCGAGCGGCATCCCGAGGTCTTGTCCGCTCAGGCCGAGCGCCGCGACATCGAGGGACAGATCGCTGCCGAAGTCCAGCGCCTGATCGGCAATCTGAAGAACGAGGTCGACGCGGCCGAAGCTCGGGAGGCTTCTCTGGCTCGCGCCCTGGACTCGGTATCCAACCGCTCCGAAATCGAAGGTCAGGTTGGCGTCCAGTTACGCGATCTGGAGAGGATCGCGGCCGCGAACAAGGAACTCTTTGAGACGTTCCTGTCACGCGCCAAGCTCACCGAAGAGAAATCCACCCTCCTCAACAGCGGCGTGCGTGTAATCACCGATGCGAGCGTTCCTGGCGCGCCAAGCTTCCCAAACAGGCCTCTTTTTGCGGCTTTGGGTGTGGTTTTCGGCATCTTCTTCGGGGGCGCCGGCGCCGTGCTGCGTGAACTCTTCGCTTCCGGCTTCATGGCAAAGAAGCAGATCGAGGAAGAATTGGCAGTTCCGGTTCTTGCGTCGATGCCAAGGATGTCAGGCTGGTCGAAAGACGTCCATGCTCAGCCTGTGGCCTATCTCGAGCGCAAACCGCTCTCCAGGTACAGCGAAGCGGTGCGGCGGCTTCGCCTCGGTATCCAGGCCACGCCGGAACTGGACCGTTCGCCGCGCCTGGTGCTCGTGACATCAGCGATGCCCGGGGAAGGCAAGACAACGCTGGCATTGAGCCTGGCTTGCTCGGCGGCTGCCGACGGCGAACGGGTTCTGGTCATCGACGCGGACTTGCGTCTTTCGGCCGCCACGGCCTTCTTCGGCATGGCTGACAAGGTCGGATTGGTCGATCTCCTGACTTTGCCGGTGAAGGCCGCAAACGCGATCCATCTGGACGAACGCTCGGGCATATCCATGCTGCCCGCAGGAGCAAGAACCCGCAACCCGCCTGCCCTTCTTGCTTCGGCGCGAATGCGCTCGCTGCTTGAAGAAGTTCGGGGAAAATTCGACACGGTGATCATTGACGCACCACCCGTCGGACCCGCGGCCGATGCCTCGATCCTGGCCAGGCATGTCGACAAGGTCGTCTTCGTCGTGAGGTGGCGGGAAACCTCGCGCGAGGCCGTTGCCGAAGGAATTCGACATCTTGGCGATCGGTCCAAGCTTGCGGGCATTGCCCTGACGATGGTGGACGAACCAAAGCTGCCCAGATACGGCCGTTACACGTCGCTCGAAAGCAGTGTCTCGGACAGTTACTACCTCAATTAGGGAAGAGACAGTATTGCGTCATGCTGCACACTAACTTCTGCAACAACGGTTTTCCTGACTCGGCGGACAAAAGTCACGGCGGCGAAGCTGCGCGCTGGTGCGTGGTCCAGACGCACCAGCATTCCGAGAGCCTTGCCGAGCGGCACCTGCTATCGCAGAACTTCCGGACCTATCTGCCCAAGCGCAGGCGAACCGTCCGGCACGCCCGCAGGGTCAGGACCGTCTCCAGCGCGTATTTCGACTGCTATCTGTTCGTCTCCCTGGCTGTCCATCAGCAGAGCTGGTACCCGATCAACTCGACCGTGGGCGTCCGAAAGCTCGTCATGAGCAAGGGCATGCCGGTACCGGCGCCTTATGGGGTGGTTGAATCCTTGATATCGGCAACCGATGAGGACGGGATTTTGCACCCGGACATCCTGTTGAGGCCGGGCCAGAAAATCAGGATCATAGACGGGCCATTTTCGGACCAGCTCGGGATTCTTGATCATGTCGGAAGCGCCGGAGCGGTCAGAATTCTTCTCGACATCATGAACCGGTCTACTCCTATCACTATTGATCGGGACAAGTTGTCGATAGTGTCTTAAAACTACTCGGTGAGTTTTTACTCACCGCTTTCGTTACACAGATGCCGAAATACTCGGCAGGGAGTGATGAGTTGGCACCCAATTCACCCTCGGTGCGGTAGCCTGCGAAGGTGACGTCAGAACCTGCGGGCCGGCACTGAGACGATTGGTCGTTCGACATCCCAGGAACACCAGCCCACCGAGGGGCTTGGACCTACCGCACGCCAGTTCCACGACGTTTTCGGCGACGACGAGCGAGTGACGCTCGCCCGCGACCAATCACGAGAAATCTCTTGCAAACACCACGCAAGTCCAAATCGGCAGCCTTCCCTCCGGCCGGGGCCGGAGACCTTCGGGATCGTCTGCAGCCGCAGCAGTATCGCCGCTGGGCTACGGAGGCCAAGGCGGAGATCGTGGCGGAAACGTTGGCGCCGGGAGCGAATGTTTCAGCGTCGGCGAAGACTGTTGGCGCGGGCGCATTGGGCAGCCACTCAGGTGCAGCGCCGTATCAAACTGACGGAGGCGCTCCTTTCAGGAGGATTGAAACGGCGCCGGCACTGCCGATTGCCAGCGAACTGTTTCGAGCACTCAATGAAGCTGGCGTGAGGTACGGAATTATTCAGGATCTCGCGTCCGTGCCTGACGGATTTGCCGGACGGGATGATCTGGATGTGCTTTTGGACAAGCATGACTACCCGCTCTTCTGCTCCATCGTCTGTCAATTGCACGGCCGGCGCGGCGTGAGCCTCTCCTGCTACGACAATGTCTGTGCCGGCAGAGAAGACTGGTTCCTGCCTGACTTCACGCATGGCCGCTATCTCCATCTCGATATGCATATCGGTGCCCGCGTCGGCCGGGAATTTCGCAAGCGCTATCCGGCTTTCGATTATGCGGCGATCACGCGATGGGAGGCGATTTGCGTCGACGGAGTATCGGTTCCGGTGGTCTCTCCCGAAGACGAGCTTCGAATAGCGATTGCCCGCTTCGCCTTCCGCGCCTCGGCGCTTCCATGGAGGCAATGGATCACCCTCGACGAGGGTTGGAAGCAGCACTTTGCGCGCCTGCCGTCCACGTCGGACGAGCACGGCTTGCAGGTCGTCGACTGCACGTTTGACGGCGCAAGAACGGTGCGCTGCAGGTTCCTGCAAAGCGCCGATGCCTTGGCCGCCCACCGCGGAGATCTGGCCAGGCTGCGGCGTTCGATCCGGGAAATGTGTGGTTACACGGGACGCCCCGCTATCGCCGATGCGGCGGTGCATCTGGTGCGCAAGACCTGCTATCTCGCCCTGAGATCCCTCCACCGCTTGCTGCCGGGGCGCTTTCCACCGAAGAGACGGCCCGCAGCTGGTGGATTTGTGGTGGCCTTGATAGGTCCCGATGGCATGGGCAAGAGCACTCAGGCTACCCGGCTGAGGCAGATATTCGGCTGGAAATTCGGGTGTGCCCAAGTCTATGTCGGAACTGGCGATGGCAATGGATGGCGGCTTCGCAAGGCATTGCAGACCGTCGTCTCTCCCCATAGACGGCGCCTGAAGTCCTTGGCCCAGAACGATGGCAGCGATTCCTCCGGCCGGGCTTGGTCGAAGGGAGGACTTGTCGCTGCCGCGTTGGCGTTTTGGGCGGTTTTCATCGCGTTTGAGCGATACGCTGTGGTGAAACGCGCACATCGATGGTCGACGCGCGGCATGATCGTCATTTGTGACCGGTGGCCGCAGGCGCTCGGCAGGGGATATCTGGACGGGCCGACCATCCCCGCTCGCCTGTTCTCCGTCCCAGGCCTGTCAGCTCTCGCCCGGCTTGAGCAGCGACTCTACGAGAAGATGGCGGAACGCCGCCCACACCTCGTTTTGCACCTCGTTTCAGACTTTGCGGTCTCCGAACAGCGAAAGCCCGGGGACATCAGGAAAGAAGCGTTCGACGCGCGGCTATCCCTGATGGCGGAACTGCGGGCGAAGGACAAGGATATCCGGACCGTTGACGCCAGCGCCGGCATAGAGAGCGTCGGCCGCGAGTTGTTCAGGCATATCTGGCTGTCTCTCTGAGAGGCAAATCGGGCGGTCCAACCGCCCCGCATCATCCCCGACGTGCAGCTTTTACGCGATCGCGCCGAACGACGGGCGAGCCCGGCCCGTGCCCCGAAACCCGCGGAAGGCGCCCCGCGACACTCCCGCTCGATCCCCACGATCTCCCGCCGCTCCGGATTTCATGTCCCTGAGGTACAAGCAAATGAAGATCGTCCATGTGATCACCAGACTGCTTCGAGCCGGCTCCGAGGAGAACACTTTGGCTTGCTGTCTCGCTCAGGCGCGGCACGGCCATGAAGTGCTGTTGGTTCACGGCGCGGAATACGACCCGAGGTTACGGGCATCCCTTGCCGGAGCCCTGCGAGTGGTGACGCTGGAAAAACTCATCAATCCGATCTCGCCATCCCGCGACGTTTCCGCCTTAAGGCAGCTCACCCGCCTTATGCGTGATTGGCGGCCCGACATCGTGCACACCCATCAAAGCAAAGCCGGCATTGTCGGCCGCCTCGCTGCCAAGGAAGCCAATATCCCCGGCATCATACATGGTGTCCACATCTTGCCTTTCGTGCATGTCGGCCGCGGGCAGAGGCTGGTGTTCCTAGCCGCCGAACGCCTGGCCGCGAGGTTCACGCGCGCTTTCATCGATGTCAGTCAGGCTATGCGCGACATCTGCATCGCCAATCATCTGGGCAGCCCCGATCAGCACCATGTCGTCCATTCCGGCTTCGATCTGGCACGCTTCGCGAACGCGCGGTGGCCGCAAGATCCGCATCTGCTCCTGGGGACGGCTGCCGGGGAGCCAAAGCCGCCGGTGGTCCTGATGTTGGCCGCGCTGGAACCGAGAAAACGCCACGTCGAGTTCATTGAGGCATTCGGGCAAGTCGTTGACCGAGTTCCAAACGTGCGACTGCTCCTCGCCGGTGACGGACCGGCGCGTTCGGACGTTGAATCGGCGATTCAACGATCCCCATTCGCAAACAACATTCGCATGATCGGCTACCATAGCGAGCCCGAACGACTGATCAGCCTGGCGGACGTGTGCGTGCTGACCTCGATGCGAGAGGGATTGCCTCGCGTCATGATGCAGTATCTGGCCGGCGGTCGAGCCAGCGTGGTCTCGCATTTGCCCGGCGTGGAAGAGGTTGTTCGCCATGGCGTGAACGGAATTGTGACCCCGGCCGAGGATGTGGGCGCCGCGGCGGCGGCTGTCGCCGGTCTTCTCGAGAACCAGCAGCACCGCACTCAACTTGCCGACGGCGCGAAACGCACCGACCTGTCGTCCTGGGGGCTGGACGCCATGTGCGAAAGCGTCGAGCAGATTTATCAATCGGTGCTCGAGCCCGCCCCTTCGGCCGCGAGGCCAAACGAGGCAAGAATTCGTGACCGCCTCGCCGGGCAAACCTTCGGGCTGCACGGATTTTGATCAGCCTTCGCTGCTCCGATGGAGTTCGCAATGCAGGCTTACTTCTCGAACCATAGGAAGAACCTCGTGTCACGCTCCCGCCGGCGAATGTCGGCGGGCCCCGATGGCAGCAGGCTAGACAACCGGAGTACCGACCATGCGTATGCGTATTGACCAGCAATTTCCTCCCAAGCCTCTGCGCATGAAGGGCTGGTGCCGACGGCTAGTTTCCAACTTCGAACCCGCGGTCGGCAGCATGCTCGCAATGATCGGTGGGCTTGCCGTTGCCATTGTACTGCTCACCGCAAGTGCATCGCGCGCGGATGGATACACCTTCGACACCGGCGACATCCTGCGTGTGTCCGTGATCGGCGAACAATCCTATCCGCTGGAGGTCGTGGTCGATGATCGGGGCTCGATCTCACTGCCAATGTTGGGTGACATCAAAGCGCGCGGCCTGACCACCGTTGCCCTCTCGCAGGCCATCCAGCAAGCATTTCAGCAGCAGAAGCTGATCCTCCAGCCGTTCGTGAAAGTGGAGATCGGACAATACCGGCCATTTTTCATCTCCGGAACGGTGGCCCACCCCGGATCCTATCCGTTTCAACCCGGAATAACGGTTCGCCATGCACTCGCCATAGCAGGCGGGTTTCGCGCCAGCGCTGTGGGCAACACGGAGCCCGCCCTGGAAATAGCTGATCTGCGAAGCGCGCGCTCAAACCTGGCGCTTGAAGAATATCGCCTGAAGGTCCGTCTTGCCCGGCTCCAGGCGGAAAGTCGACTGGAAAAGTCCTTCGTCGCTCCTCCCGATTCGCCCGTCGAGTTTGGCGGGCAGTTGATTGACGGCATCATCGCGTCTGAACAGCAGCAGTTGGACGCCCGGCTTGCCGCGTATCGGGATGACGTTTCCTACCTGGAGGCCTCGCTGGATCGGGCGAAGAAGGAAGCGGCCATGCTAGCCGCGGCCAGGGAAGAACGTGAAAAGACCGCGAACATCCAACTGCAAGAACTGCAATCTGCCCGGTCTCTGCGGGAAAAGGGTTTGATAACGAACTCGAATGTGTTGACGGCGGAACGAGCACATACCAGCTATCGGGCTGAACTGGCGCAGACGGAATTGCAGCAGGAACAGGCGCAGCAGGCGATGCTGAACGCTGAAAGCGAGCTGCGAAAGAAGCACCAAAGTCACGAAATGGAATTGATCGGCCAGACCCAGGACGCGCAAGTTGAGCTCGGAAAAATCCAAAGTCAAATCAGATACGTGGCCGACAAGCTTCTCTTTATCTTCACTTACGGCGAACAGAGAACCTTCGACGACCTGCAGGGCTCGGTGAGGATTTCCATCTTCAGGCGCGACCAGAAGATCGCCCACGACATCGTCGCCGATCAAAACACGGAAGTGAGAGCCGGCGACGTCATCGAGGTTTCCGTCGTGGCCAACAAGGGGTTCTACGCTCCGGACTCTGGTATCTCTCCCAAAGTGCAAAATCCGGCCGTCCAGCGCAGCATGGTCGGCCAATAGAGCAGCAGATATCTTCGGAATCTTGACGTGATCTTTGGCACAGCATTGACGGCCTTTGGAGCGCGTCCCCGCCGGGCGAATTTCCATGCCAAGACGAAGCAGCGGCCGCCAAAGCGCCCCCGCACAACTGCGCGCCGCAAGAAGTCGAGCAAGGCCCCGCGCCGCCGCCTCATCGTCCGTCTTCCCGCTGCAATCCTGCTCCTCCTCGCCGCCGCGCTTGCGGGTGCGGAGTTTCTGCCACGCTTTGTTGATCTCGCCAGGGTTTCGCAGACGCGACCCTGGACGGACCTCGTGGCTGGCTGGCGCTATTTTTCCGATCCCCAGGCCTTGCTGGCCGATCCAGGTGCCCTCCAGGTTTTCGTGGCGATCGCGGCCCTTGGTCTCTTCATGGCAGCCGTCCGCAGCGCAAGGCGGAGACGAAGAAACGACTTGCCCGGCGCATTCGCGAACGCCGGCGCCCCGTCCCCGACCAAGGAACCGGCGCCCGGCTCCGAACTGGCCAGTGCGTTGCGTTCCTGCAAGGCAGCCTTCGCGGGCGTTGCGGTTTTCAGCGGCGTGAGCAACATCCTCATGCTGACCGGCGCAATGTTCATGTTAGAGGTCTACGACAGGGTGCTGCCGAGCCGCAGCGTCCCCACTCTGATAGCCATGGCAACACTGGCCGGCGTTCTGTTTGCCGGGCAGGCGGTAATCGACCTCGTGCGCGGCCGCATCATGAACCGGATCGGCGCTGAGCTGGACGAAGCGGTCGGGGGACGCGTATTCACCGCCGTTTCGAAATTGCCCCTGTACATCGGCCAGCAGGGAGATGGATTGCAGCCGCAACGCGATCTCGACAACATCCGTACTTTTCTGTCGAGTGCCGGGCCTGGCACCCTGTTCGATCTTCCCTGGCTGCCCTTCTATCTGGCGATCATCTGGAGCCTTCATCCGACCCTCGGGACAACCGCCGCTTTCGGCGCGTTGGTGCTGGTGACGCTGACGGTCGCGACGGAGATCCTCACACGCAGACCGATGGGCGCCGCGGTTCTAAGCAGCGTGAGGCGCAACAGCTTGGCCGAGGCCAGCCGGCGCAACGCGGAGGTGCTTCAGGCGATGGGCATGGGCAGGCGCCTGCACGACCACTGGCGCGAAGCGAGCCGCGAGCATCTTGCGCTGCAACAGCGTGTCAGCGACATCGTTGGCGGTTTCGGCAGTTTCGCTCGTGCGTTGCGACTGATGCTTCAGTCGGCGATGCTGGGTGTGGGCGCCTGGCTTGTGATCGAGGGCGAGGCGACCTCCGGGATCATCATCGCCGGCTCCATCCTTGTAGGCCGTGCGCTGGCGCCCGTCGATCTTGCCATCGCCCATTGGCGCAACTTCGTCGGGGCGCGACAGAGCTGGAGCAGGCTGAGCAAATTGCTCGCCCGGTTGCCGCAGGATGCTCAACCGATGGCGCTTCCGGTGCCCGGGTCGAAGTTGACGGTGGAGCGCATCGCGATCGGTGCGCCGGGCGCACAGCGCATCATCGTGCAAGGTGTGGAATTCAGCCTGGACGCCGGCTCGGTGCTCGGCATCATAGGACCAAGCGGTTCCGGCAAATCAAGTCTGGTTCGAGGGTTGGTCGGCGCATGGCGACCGCTGGCCGGCCGTATCAAGCTGGACGGCGCCGCTCTCGACCAGTGGTCGTCGGAGCGGCTGGGCCGCTACATAGGCTACCTTCCGCAAGACGTCGAACTGTTCGCGGGAACGGTTGCCGACAATATCGCGCGCTTCGATCCCGGGCCGGACCCGCAGGCCATTGTCGCAGCCGCCCGCGCCGCGGGCGTCCACGAGCTCATCATCGGTCTCCCCAATGGCTACGAGACGCAGATCGGAGAGGGCGGAACCGCGCTTTCAGCCGGCCAGCGTCAGCGCATTGCGCTGGCGCGCGCGCTGTATGGCGATCCGTTCCTGGTGGTCCTCGACGAACCCAACTCCAATCTCGATGCCGAAGGTGAAATGGCGCTTGCCGCTGCCATCCTCGCAATCAAGGCCCGCGGCGGCATCTTAGCGATTGTGGCGCATCGGCCGAACATTCTCAGCACAGTGGATTTCCTGCTCGTGATGAAAGAAGGCCAGACGCAGATGTTCGGCACCAGGGAAAGCGTTCTGTCGACACTCTTGCCCGCGCCACAGACCGTGACCGCAGGCCTGCAGCCGGTTTTCAAGCTCACTCCGACACCGCGTTGATGGCTGACCCGGATTGGAAATGGGGAAATGACAGCTGCCCTTTCGAACGTGTCGCTTTTGAACCGACGGTCGATCCGTCGCAATCTGCTGGGTGGCACGACCATCGTCGCATTGCTCATCGGCGGAATGGGAGTCTGGGCCGGGACGGTGGATGTTTCGGGAGCGGTGATTTCGCACGGCACGGTGGTCGTCGACAGCAGCGAAAAGAAGGTTCAACACCCGACCGGCGGCGTGGTCGGTAAGATTTTTGTGCGCGACGGCGACCGCGTCAGGGCCGGAGACGTTCTGGTCCAGCTCAGCGACACCGTTCCGCGTGCCAGCCTGGCATTCGTGACGAAGAACCTGGATGAGCTCTATGCGCGAAAGTCCCGGCTCGAGGCCGAGCGTGACGGCAGCGAGCGCATCACGCTTGCTCCGATGCTTGTCGCGAGAATGAACGACCCTGAGATAGCTGCCACAGTGGCCAGCGAACAGCGGCTGTTCGAGCTTCGTCGAACCGAGGTGTCTGGCAACAAGGCGCGCCTACGCGAACGCATCGAGCAGTTCGGGAAGCAGATCGAAGGCTATTCGGCGCAGGAATCGGCAAAGACGAAGGAGATCAAGCTGATCAACGACGAGCTCGTCGACATACGCAGTCTTGTCGAAATGAAACTCACCCTCAAATCGAAGCTGACCGAATATGAACGTGAGGCGACGCGCATCGAGGGTGAACGGGCGCAACTTGTGTCGAGCATTGCGCAGGCAAAGGGAGCGATCGCCGAAATCGAGCTGCAGATCCTGCAGCTGGACAAGGAGTTTTCCAGCGAGACCGGGAGCGATCTGCGCGATGTCGAGGCCAAAATCGCCGAGTTCGAGGAGCGCAAGGTCGCCGCCGAGGACCAGCTGTCGCGCATCGATATTCGCGCCCCCGCCAGCGGCACGGTCCATCAATCGGCAGTCCATACCGTTGGCGGCGTGATTGGCGCGGGGGATCCGATCATGCTGATCGTGCCCGACACCGATGCTCTCGCGGTCGAGGTAAAGGCCGCACCCCAGGACATCGATCAGCTCTCGATCGGTCAGCGCGCGCTTCTTCGCTTCACGGCTTTCAACGTCCACACCACGCCCGAAACGGAAGGTATGGTCTCCATGATCGCGGCAGACGTGACGCGCGATCAGCATACCAACGAAATCTACTACACGGTACGCATCACCCCCGACCCCCACGAGCTGAAGAAGCTTGGAGCGCTCTCGCTGGCGCCCGGCATGCCGGTGGAAGCGTTCGTACGGACTGGCGACCGCAAGGTGCTCTCATACCTGATGAAGCCTTTGACGGACCAGATGATGCGTGCCTTCAGAGACCAGTAGCATCGCAGCTATCGTGCGCATCCGTGCATCCTGGTTGACCTTTAGCGATAGGGGCTTGTCATGACGACAACAGAGTTGAAACCTCCGATTTTTCTGATTGGCAACTACCGGTCGGGCACCACCATCACGCAGAAATTGATCGGGCTGCACCCGGATGTCGTCACCTGGTACGAGCCAAAAACATTGTGGCTCTATGCCGATCCGGCGCGGCGGCATGACGAATTTGTCAAAGCCGACGCCAGCGAGAAGGTCGTGCGCTACATTCGCAACCGGTTCCTCGACTATCAGCTGCGGAACGGCAACCGGCAAATCATGGAAAATACGCCCGCCAACGTCTTGCGCGTGCCATTTATCCACCAGATATTCCCAGAAGCTATATTTCTATATATTACAAGGAATCCGTTCTCCTATATAAGCTCCATGGAACTTAAGTGGCAGCGCGCAAAAAGTTTCAAAGGTCTTCTGCGACTATTGAAAGAAACGCCGGCCACGCAAGTCCATTACTACGTGGGAGACGTCGTAAAGCAGATAGTCGCCAAGAGGATACTACACAGAAAATACACGTCGATCTACGGACCGCGCTACAAGGGAATAGATCGGGATTTGCAGGAGCATCAAAAATTGACAGTGATCGCGCGCCAGTGGGCGCGCGGCAATCGAATGGCCCGAGAGGATCTCGCCAGGCTTGGCGAAGGCCGCGTGCTGTCGTTTCGCTATGAGGATCTGATACAGGATCCCGAGTTGGTCTTGCGCCGTATCTATGAACATTGCGGGCTGCATTGCTCTGACGACATCCTTCGCGTGGCGAAGGAGATGATCGATCCCGGCCGCCAGCAGAAGTGGCTGCGCCTGGATGCGAACGAACTGGCGGCGATCATCCCCGAGGTGCGGGATGAGATGGGATTCTACCGCTACGAGATCCCCCCGTCCCTTCTCGTCGGGCATGGCTCGCGGCCCACGCGGGCGCCGTTGGCGTTTCAGCATGGCCATCCGAATATCCCCTCCCCCCGCTGAGCGGTTCCGGGGAGATGCATGGCCGCCCTTCTTTGGTCGGTCGAGTAAGCAAGGCGGCATGTGGAGATTGGCGTGAGCGACATCCGGCGCGGGCTGGCAAAACGCAGTGTCGTAGGCATGTTCTGGACGGGCCTGTCCATGGGCGCCTTGGCGGTTGCCGAGCTTGTCGCCCTCGTCCTCCTGGCCCGGTTGCTCTCGCCCAACGAGTTCGGTCTCTACTCCGCGGCACTGATCGTCATCAAGTTTTCGGCCATCTTCCAGGGCCTCGGCATCACGCCTGCGATCGTGCAGCGACCTGTACTGGAGGAGCGGCATCTCCGGGTCGGATATACCCTGTCGCTCTTCCTTGGCCTTACCGTAACCGCTCTGGTATGGGCGTTGGCACCCGCTATTGCCGGTCTTCTTCGCCTGCCCGAGCTCACTCCGATCGTGCGTGCGGTCTGCTTCATCTTTCTTTTCCAAGGAGCCTCCATGGTGGCGCTGGCCTCGGCCCAGCGTGCCTTGCGGTTCCGTTGGCTCGCGCTCGTCGACGCGGTCGCTTTCGCCATCGGCTACGTGGTCGTCGCTCCGGTGCTGGCTTGGCTCGGCTTCGGTATCTGGGCACTTGTCGCAGCGATCCTGGTCCAGCAGTTGTTCCGCACGATCGTGCTGCTCGTCGGCCAGCGGCACCCGATGCGGCCGTTGCTCGAGAGGGGCGCGATTTTCGAACTGCTCTATTTTGGCGGCGGCTTCACCATTGCGCGGGTCTGCAACTACCTTGCCACTCAGGTGGACAGGCTTGTCGTGGGCCGCTATCTCGGCGCCGATGCGCTCGGTGTCTACGGTTTGTCGTCCCAACTCATGACCACTCCGGCGGTCATCGTGGGCCAGGTGCTCGATCGCGTGCTGTTCCCCACCATGGCGCTGGTCCAGGAAGAGCCCGTCAGGCTTGCGCGCGCCTATCGCAGCGCGGTCGCCGGTTGCAGCCTGCTTGTCCTGCCGGCCAGCGTGGTGGTGGCGATCGTCGCGCCCGAATTGGTTCGGGTCATTCTCGGACGGGGCTGGGAAGGCGTGGTCGGCCCGCTCCAGATCCTGGCGTTCAGCATGCTGTTCCGCACGAGCTACAAGCTTAGCGACTCCGTCTCGCGAGCAACCGGAACGGTTTACGCCCGGGCCTGGCGCCAGGCTGTTTTCACCGTCGGTGTCTGCATCGGAGCCTTCACAGGGCAATTCTGGGGCGTGGAAGGGGTGGCGTTTGGTGTCGGCCTGGCATTCGGGGCAAATTTCTTTCTCATGGCGCAGCTGAGTCTCCGCGTGACCGGGATGACGTGGGCGAATTTCTTCCTTGCGCACCTGCCTGGCGTCGCGCTCGCGGGCGTTGTCGGAACCGGTACCTGGGCATTCGTGGACTGGCTTCGCGCCCTCCATCTATCGCCTCTTCCGCTGCTCATCGATACGGCATTGCTGGCGTCTGTGGGGGGCTTGCTGTTGTGCTGGCTCCTGCCGTCGCTATTCCTTGGGCGGGAAGGCCTGTCACTGCTGCGCCTGCTCGCGGCAGTCGTGCCCGCATGGCCAAGACTGAGGCAGGCAACAGACTGATCAGCGGCGGAACTCGAGGTCAGTTCCCAGGATCACGTTCTTCACGCGCAACGACGCCATCGCCTTGCTCGATCATGGGCTCAGCCTGACGCCCGATCGGGCACCGGGAGATTCCGTCGTTGCGGAGGAAATTTACGAGAGGAGACCGACTATGGCTGAACTATTCGAAGCGCGGCTGGCGGCCGCGGGCGATGATGTCGAGGAGAAAGCTTCGGGCTCGATTTCAACCAATGTCGACGATCTGGAACTGGGCTTTGCCAGCACGACTCGCCAGACGGTCGGCCTACGCTTCACCGGCGTCGATATCCCGCAAGGCGCGATCATCACGAGCGCCTACATCCAGTTCCAGGCCAATGAAGTGAAGACCGGCGCGACCTCGCTGGTGATCAAGGGCCAGGACACCGACGACGCAAGCGCCTTCACCAGCACCAGCTTCAATGTATCGTCACGGGCAACGACCGACGCGTCGGCGACTTGGACGCCGGCCCCGTGGACCACGGTGGGCGAGCAGGCCCTGGCCGAGCGCACGCCCGACCTGACGGCTATCGTGCAGGAGATCGTCAGCCGCTCGGGCTGGGCGGCGGTCAACGATATGGCATTCCTGATCACCGGCACCGGCACGCGCACAGCCGATTCCTACGAGTACAATCCGACCAGCGCGCCGCTGCTGCACATCGAATATGTCTTGCCCGGATCCGGAAGTCCGGTGGCCTTCAACACGCCTGCCGATGCCGATCCCACTGCCAACCAGATCGCCGAGCTCGCCGCGGCGGGAGCGCCGACCGGGATCACCGCTTCGGCCACGGATCCCGACGCCGGCGCGACCGTCACCTACAGCCTCAACGACTCGCGTTTCGACATCAATGCCAATACCGGCGTCATCACGCGCTCGGGCACAGGCACGCTCGACTTCGAAACCCAGTCGTCCATCAATCCGACGGTGACGGCAACTTCTTCCGACGGCAGCACCGCCACCCAGAGCTTCACCCTCGATGTCCTCGACAGCCCGGAGCCGGTTGCGTTCAACACGCCGCCGGATGCCAACTCCGCGGCCAACCAGATCGGCCAGAACGCTGCCGCCGGCACCGCCGTCGGTATCACTGCTTCGGCCTCTGATCCCGATGCCGGCTCGACTGTCGCCTACACGATCGACGACACGCGGTTTGCCATCAGTTCCAGCACCGGCGTCATCACGCGATCAGGTACCGGCACGCTCAACGCCCAGTCCGAGCCGTCTGTCAACCTCACCGTCACCGCCACCTCGTCGGACGGGAGCGTCGTCACGCACCCCTTCACCGTCGCCGTCACGGCCGGCCAACAGCCTGTGGCCTTCAACACTCCGCCCGACTCGAACCCCGGCTCCAACCAGATCGCCGAGCTCGCCGCGGCGGGGACACCGACAGGGATCACCGCTTCGGCCACCGATCCCGATGCCGGCTCGACGGTCACCTACAGCCTCAACGACACGCGCTTCGCCATTGATTCCAGCACCGGCGTCATTACGCGCTCGGGCACAGGCAGCCTCAACTTCGAGACCCAGTCGTCGATCGACCTGACGGTGACGGCAACCTCTTCCGACGGCAGCACGGCCAACAAGGTCTTCACCATCGCCGTCCTCGACAGCCCGGAACCGGTTGCGTTCAACACGCCGCCCGATGCCAACACCGCGGCCAACCAGATCGGCCAGAACGCTGCCGCCGGTACTGCCGTCGGCATCACCGCTTCGGCCACGGATCCCGATGCCGGCTCGACGGTCACCTACAGTCTCAACGACCCGCGCTTTGCCATCAATCCCAGCACCGGTGTCATAACACGCTCGAGCACCGGCACGCTCAACGCCCAGTCCGAGCCGACGGTTGCGCTCACGGTCACCGCGACCTCGTCGGACGGCAGCACCAACACCCACGCCTTCAATGTTGACGTCACCGGCGGCAGCACGCCTGGGACTTTCGAGGCCAGGGTGGCGGCCGCAGGCGACGATGTCGAGGAGAAAGGTTCCGGCTCGATTTCGAGCAATGTCAGTGATCTGGAACTGGGCTTTGACGGCTCTACCCGCCAGACGGTCGGTCTCCGCTTCACCGGTATCGACGTCCCGCAAGGCGCGATCATCACCAGCGCCTACATCCAGTTCCAGGCCAATGAGGTGAAGACCGGCGCGGCCTCGCTGCTGATCAAGGGCCAGGACACCGACGACGCAAGCCCCTTCACCAGCACCAGCTTCAATGTATCGTCACGGGCAACGACCGACGCGTCGACGGCTTGGACGCCGGCCCCGTGGACCACGGTGGGCGAGCACGTCCAGGCCGAGCGCACGCCAGACCTCACGGCTATCGTCCAGGAGATCGTCAGCCGCTCGGGCTGGGCGGCGCTCAACGACATGGCCTTCCTGATCACCGGCACCGGCACGCGCACCGCCGATTCCTACGAATACAATCCCGCCAGCGCGCCGCTGCTGCACATCGAATATGTCTTGCCGGGATCCGGAAGTCCGGTGGCCTTCAACACTCCGCCCGACTCCAACCCCGGCGCCAACCAGATCGCCGAGCTCGCCGCGGCGGGAGCACCCACGGGCATCACCGCTTCGGCCACCGATCCCGATGCCGGCGCGACCGTCACCTACAGCATCAACGATGCACGCTTCGCCATTAATTCCAGCACCGGCGTCATCACGCGCTCGGGCACAGGCACGCTCGACTTCGAAACCCAGTCGTCCATCAATCTGACGGTGACGGCAACCTCTTCCGACGGCAGCACCGCCACCAAGAGCTTCACCCTCGGTGTCCTCGACAGCCCGGAGCCGATCGCGTTCAACACGCCGCCGGATGCCAACTCCGGGGCCAACCAGATCGGCCAGAACGCTGCCGCCGGCACTGCCGTCGGCATCACCGCTTCGGCCTCGGATCCCGATGCCGGCTCGACAGTCACCTACACGATCGACGACTCGCGCTTTGCCATCAATTCCAGCACCGGGGTCGTCACGCGCTCGGGCACCGGCACGCTCAACGCCCAGTCCGAACCGACGATCAATCTCCAGGTGACAGCGACGTCGTCCGATGGCAGCAGCGCCACGAGCACCTTCACTGTCAGCGTCACGGCCGGCCAACAGCCCGTGGCCTTCAACACTCCGCCCGACTCCAACTCCGGCGCCAACCAGATCGCCGAGCTCGCCGCGGCGGGGGCACCGACAGGGATCACCGCTTCGGCCTCGGATCCCGATGCTGGCTCGACGGTCACCTACAGCATCAACGACACGCGCTTTGCCATCAATTCCAGCACCGGTGTCATCACGCGTTCGGGCACAGGCACGCTCGACTTCGAGACCCAGTCGTCCATCAACCTGACGGTGACGGCGACCTCCTCTGACGGCAGCACCGCCAACAAGAGCTTCACCCTCGCCGTCCTCAACAGCCCCGAACCGATCGCGTTCAACACGCCGCCCGATGCCAACACCGCGGCCAATCAGATCGTCCAAAATGCCGCCGCCGGCACTGCCGTCGGCATCACCGCCTCGGCCAAGGATCCCGATGCCGGCTCGACGGTCACCTACACGATCGACGACTCGCGCTTTGCCATCAATTCCAGCACCGGCGTCATCACGCGATCGGGCAGCGGCACGCTCAACGCCCAGTCCGAACCGACGATCGATCTCCACGTGACAGCCACCTCGTCCGACGGCAGCATCGCCACGCACACCTTCACCGT
>NZ_NSGE01000014.1 GCF_002294985.1 Mesorhizobium sp. WSM3862
TTGGTCTGCGCCACCACATGCGCTTCACCCGTGTCGGGGTCGGTGATCGTCAGCTGGCCGCTGGCGTTCAGCGCCGCTGCCGTGTTGCCCTCGGTCACGGACTTCGAGTCCGAGCTCACCGTCGCCGCGTCGTTGGTGCCGGTGATGGTGACGGTTACGACCTGCGTTGCCGCCGAGCCATGGCCGTCGTTGACCGTTACGGTGTAGTGCTCGACCACGCTCTGGCCGTCAGCCAGGTACTGGGCGGCGGCGTTGTTGAGGGCGTAGTGCCATTGCACCGAGCCGTTGGCGGCGTTCGCGGCTTCACTGACAGGGTCAAGCGAGAAGGTGCCGAGCGCAGTCTCACCGGCGGTCGGCGTGAACGACGCAGTGTGGCCATCGCTGAGGTCGACGTCGTTGAAGGTGATCGTGCCGGCAGCGTTGAGCGAGTCAGTCGCCGAAGGTGTCGTGTTGGCATCCTCAACGACCGCACCGTTCTGTGCGCCGCTGGTGATCGAGACAATGTCATTCGTTCCAGTGATGGTGATGGTCAGCTGCGCCGTATCCGTCAACCCATCCGGGTCACGGACGGTGTATGTAAACACCTCGGT
The DNA here is from genome assembly GCF_002294985.1 of Mesorhizobium sp. WSM3862. Lineage (GTDB taxonomy): Bacteria > Pseudomonadota > Alphaproteobacteria > Rhizobiales > Rhizobiaceae > Mesorhizobium. The sequence goes on from NZ_NSGE01000014.1 coordinate 591, forward strand.
GACTGTGACGCCCTCCGCCAGCGCGTTCGTGTCCACATCACCGTTGTTGAGCGTGTAGGTGTAGGTTCCGTTCGCATTCAGAACAAGTGAGCCATAGGTGCCCACCAACGGAGATCCGACGGTCCCGCCATTTCCAGATCCTGATTCCGGACCTGTCCGGACCGCCGAGACAACCAAGGACGCCTGGCCATCGTCCGCATCCGTATCGTTAGACAGCACGTTGCCCGCGGCTGTGGGATCGCCCGCTACAGGTGTATTTCCCGGGCCAACACCGGCCTCGCGCACCGGATCCGCGGCGTTGGTGTCGTTAACTCCGACAGGCGAGCTTGGGTCACGGGCGACGAAAACTTGCTCGATCGCGGAGGCTTTCAAATTGATGCTGGTGAAGGTGAATTCTGCCTGCCCCGCCTGGCCGGTATTGGTGTTCGAATTTGCGCTGATAAAAGCGCGAAACTGAGCGATCTCGTTGTTAAGCGTCGCCATAAACGCGGTGTTGTTGAGCTGGTCATTGCTCAGGTAGATGAAAAGCGTATCGATTTCGGCTGTGCCTTTGGCAGCGCTTCCGTTGCCGCCGTCATAGACATCGTAGCCGGAAAAGGTCGTTTGCCCGGTCGTTGTGCCCGTGCCGTAAACCTGGCCGCCAATCTTGTACTGATTTTCCCACGCTCGATAGATGAGCTTATCCGCTCCGGAACCGCCGAGGACCGTATCGAAGCCCGAGCCTCCGTCGAGCGTATCCGCGCCCGACCCGCCATTCAGACGGTCGCTTCCGGCGCCCCCGGACAGAATGTCATCTCCGCTGCCGCCAACCAGATTGTCGTTGCTGCTCGTGCCAACGGTTGTGGCCATCTTTCATCCCCCTGGCAGACGCGCTCCGCGCCTGCTCGTTGGCCGTCCGAGACGGCTGACTACCCCATGCCGACGAATCGGCGCCCAGTCTGACGGGGAGAGGAAAGGATCAGAGTGCCATGCAACCAGGCGCAACCCGACGGTCCGGCCCGTGAACGGCCAGCCCAAAAGGCGATTCACAGACAGGTGGTGGCTCGATGGTGATGGCTACGACGGCGATGATCGCCGCGTTGCTTTTCCCCTACCCCAGTAGCGCCGTACTCGTTGTTGCCGGTCGGGAGGTAATTCGCGCTACCCTATATATTAGGATATTATTAACTCTACCGCAGCGCGCGTCAATGTCGAATTCGAAGAAGAGTTAATGACAAAATGCGTACTTGTACGCACAGGGTGGATAAAACTGCATCGCACGGGCAAATAGAAATTCGTCTTCCACGTAGCGGATCAGGCCTGTCCCACCGCTCACACCGCCTTGCCCAGCTTGCCGCCGCGCTCGGCGACCGCCTTCTCGACGGCGCGCTTCAGCTCGTCCTTGATCTCGACGGTGTCGGCCATCAGCGTCTCGATCTTCAGGAAATCGAGGACGCGGTATTTCGAGACGGCCGGGCGGATAAGAATATCCGGCGGGTGCTGCCGCAGCTTGTTGGCGATGATCGACTGCATCATCAGCTGCGTGGCGCCATACATGAGGTCGACCGTGGTCGGATGCTTGCGTTCGACGTCGCTCGGCGCCCCGACCACGTCGATGGCGATGATGATGTCGGCATCCTTCTCGACCAAGTCGAAGGGCACCGGGTTGTAGATGCCACCATCGATCAGCAATCGGTCGTCGCGCATCACCGGGCGGAACACCGCCGGAATGGCGGCCGAGGCCGCCAGCGCCGATTGCAAATCGCCCTGCGAGAACACCGCGAGCTTGTGGCCGAAATAGTCGGTCGCCGTCACCTTGAGCGGAATCTTCAGCTCTTCGAAGGTCGCCGGAATGGCGTCAGGCAGGAAGGCCTTCAGGATGCGCTCGATATTGAACTGGCCGACGCGGATGCCGCCCTGCATGGCCTCGGCGATCGTGCCCGGCCGCGAGCGCCACATGCGCGCGGCCACCTCGGCGCGGCTGCCGAGGATCAAGCGGCTGTACTCGTGGATCTCCGCCCCTCGCATGCCGGCGGCCATGCCGGCGCCCATGATGGCGCCGATCGAGGAGCCGGCGATCGCCACCGGTTTGATCCCTAGCTCGTCCAGCGCCTCGATGGCGTGAATATGCGCCAGCCCGCGCGCGCCGCCGCCGCCGAAGGCAACCGCGAAGGTCGGGCTCATCCCTTGCGGGCTCCCGCCACCTGCACCAGCGGCGGTCCGATCACCATTATCGCCGGGTCGGCCGACAGAAGCTTCCTTGCCGCGGCCTTGACGTCTGCAAGCGTCACCGCATTGATCAGCGCGGCGCGGCGCTTGATGTAGTCAATGCCGAGATTGTCGAGCTGCAGCTCGACCAGCGTCGCGGCAATGGAACTGGAGGAGTCCAAATTATTGATGGCGTAGGCGCCGATCATGTATTTCTTGGTCGCCGCGAGCTCCTCCTCGGTCGGGCCGTTCTCGGCCATCTCCTTCACCACCTGACGCACGATGGCGAGCGTCTCGGCGGCGCGATCGGAACGCGTCGCCGTCGTCACCAGCAGCGCATTGGAATGCGCGTGATCGACGAGATCGGAGCTGACGCTATAGGCAAGGCCGCGCTTCTCGCGCACCTCCTCGTAAAGCCGCGACGTGAAAGTCGAGCCGCCGAGGATCTCGTTCATCAGCACGGCCGCGTAAAAATCGGGATCGCTCCGTTTGACGCCGGGCCAGGCGAGCTGCAGCGAGGTCTGGGGCAGGTCGTAGTTCACTTCCAGCTGCTGGCCGAGCTTCAGCGACACGTCCGCCACCTGGGCCAGCGTCTGCGTCTGCGGCAGGTCGCCGAACACCTCGTCCAGCTTGCCGGAGAGCGTGGCGGCGTCGATGTCGCCCACCACCGCCACATGCAGGCCGGCGCGCGCGAAACTCGCTTTGCGAAAGGCCTTGATGTCGGCGGCCGTTATAGTGGCCAGGCTCTCCTTCGTCCCCTCATCCGGCCGCGCATAGGGATGCTTGCCATAGATCGCGCGCAGCCAGCGCTGCTGGGCGATCGTGTTGGGGTCGCGCTCGTTGGCGAGAATGCCCGAGAGCATCTGTGCGCGGATGCGGTCGATCGGCGCCTGGTCGAAGCGCGGGCTGTTCACCGCCAGCTTCAGCAGGCCGAACGCCTCGTCCTTCTGGTCGGACAGCATGCGCATCGAGCCATAAAGGCCGTCGCGTGCCGCCTGAAAACTCATCTCGGCCCCGGCATCGTCCAGCTTCGACTGGAAGGCCTCGCTGTCGAGGTCGCCGGCGCCCTCGTCGAAAAGGCCGCTCATCAGATTGACCAGACCTTCCTTGCCGGCGGGGTCCTGCGCGGTGCCGCCGTCGAAGACGAAGCGGATGGCAACCAGCGGGATCGAATGGTCTTCGACCAGCCAGGCGGTGATGCCTTTCTTCGACTTCACCTCCTGGATGTTCATCTCCGCGTGGGCGGCCAGCGCCGGCAAGAGCAGGAAGAATAGGGCAAAGCAGAGGGTTGCGACGATACGGTAGACCCCCCCTTCTCCCCTTGTGGGAGAAGGTGGATCGGCGCACAGCGCCGAGACGGAGGAGCATATCGCCCAGCTGGGGCGCCCCTCATCCGGCCGCTTCGCGTCCACCGCCCGGGGGCGAGCCACGGGTCTCGCCCCGTCCTTCGGACCCCACAAGGGGAGAAGGGAAGAAGCGCCCATTCGTCCGCGTTCCATGCTCATCATCAATTCCCCGCCTGTTGTTGCGGCAGGAGATAGCCGGTCGTCGAGCGGTCGAGCACCAGGTAGCGGGCGGCCGCGGCCTTGACCTCTGCGGCAGTGACCTTCCGGATGCGGTCGGGCCATTCCTCGACATCCTTCACGTTGCCGCCGGTGGCGAGCGTCGAGCCGTACATATTGGCCATGTCGTCCTGCTTGTCGCGAGCAAAGACCATCGAACGGACATAGCGGGTCTTGGCCCGCTCCAGCTCGTCACCGGTCACGCCGTCCTTGGCAATGCGCGCGACCTCGGCATCGACCGCCGCTTCGACTTCGGAAAGCTTGGCGTCGCCGCGCGGCGAGCCATAGACGGTGAAGTTGGTGGCGTCGAGCATGGTGCCCTGAAAGAAGGCGCCGGCCCCGGAGGCGATGCCCTGCTTCACCACCAGCTGCTGGTAGAGGCGGCTGCGGTTGTCGCCGCCCAGGATTTCGGCCAGGAGATCGAGCGCCTCCGCCTCGCCGGGCTTGGCGGTGTGATAGGACGGGACCACCCATTGCGTGGAAAAGCTCGGCACCGAGACGCGCGCATCGGTCAGCGTCACGGTGCGCTTGGTGTTCTGCTCCGGCTCGACCGGGCGGATGCGCGGCCGCAGGTCCGGCCCGCGCGCCACCTTTCCGTAAGTCCTTTCGGCCATTGCCTTCACCGCGTCCGGATCGACGTCGCCGGCGACGATCACCACGGCGTTGTTCGGCCGGTAGTAGGTGTCGTAGAACGCCTTGGCATCCTCGCGGTTCAATTGCTCCATCTCCTGCATCCAGCCGATCACCGGAATGCGGTAGGGCTGGTTCTGCCAGAGCGTCGCGTCGACCTCCTCGTCCAGCACTGCCTGCGGATCGTTGTCGATGCGCGAGCGGCGCTCTTCCAGGATAACGTCGCGCTCGGTCTTGATGACATCGTCGGTGAGGACGAGGTTGCGCATGCGGTCGGCCTCGAACCCCATCATCTCCTCGAGCGCCGAAGGCGGCACCGTCTCATGGAAGACGGTGTAGTCGTAGGAGGTGAAGGCGTTGTTCGAGCCGCCGATGTCGGCCACGGCGCGGTCGAACTCGCCGGCTGCGTTGTTGCTCGTAGCCTTGAACATCAGATGCTCAAAGAAATGCGCGATGCCGGATTTGCCGGGCGGCTCGTCGGCGCTGCCGATCTTGTACCATACCATATGAGTGACGATCGGGGCGCGATGGTCCGGAATGACGACGACTTCCAGGCCGTTCTCGAGCAGGAAATCCTTGACCGCGGCTTCGTCGGCGGCGCGTGCCGGAGCCTGCGCCGCGAACGCCAGCGCGCCGGCAAGGAATGCTGCGCGCAGGCCTCTGGTGTTCAATGTCATCAAATGCTCCGGTTTCGGTCGCGCGACGATAGAAAAGGTTCCATGGCGAGGCAAAGTGATTTGTTCGTCATTTTCGAGGCGCGTGCGTCATTTCCTTTTCCCTTGCGGGAGAAGGGACGTGCCCCTCACCCCACCTCGACAAACCGGATCACCGTGTCGCCATAGCCGCGCTCGTCCACCACGGAAAAACCGGCGCCCGGTTCGAACGGCGCGGACGCCGCCTCCTCGACCACGCAGAGCGCGCCGGGCAGCAGCCAGCCGCCGGCCTTTGCCGAGCGCAGCGCGCGCTCGCCGAGGCCCTTGCCATAGGGCGGGTCGGCAAAGACCAGGCCGAAAGGCGACAGCGTGCCGGCTTCGCCCAAATGGCTCGCGTCGCGGCGGAAGATTTTGGTCCGGCCGGTGAGCCCGAAGGCCTCGACATTGTCGCGGATCAGCCCGCGCCCTTCCGCCGATTCCTCGATGAAGACGCAGTAGGAGGCGCCGCGCGACAGCGCCTCCAGCCCGAGCGCGCCGGTGCCGGCGAAGAGATCGAGCACACGGCCGCCTTCGAGCTTTTCGGCATAGCGATGCGCCAGCACGTTGAACACCGCCTCGCGGGTGCGATCGGTGGTCGGACGGATGGCATTGGAACGGGGCGTCGCCAGCGGACGCCCGCGAAACTCACCGCCGACGATCCGCATTGCCACCCCTCGGCCCCTTCGGACCGCGCGGCCGTTCGCCGCCGCTTCCCTCCGGCCGATCGTCTCTTGGCTTGCCGAACGGCTTGCCCTTGCCGCCCGGCCTGAACGACGCCTTCCGCGCCTTCGCTTCCGCGGCCTTCGCGGCGTCGGCCTCCGCCCTGCCTTTGCCGATGGGACGCGCGCCCGGCGCCATCCAGACATTGGCCTTGCGCTGGCCGGGCGGTTCGATCGGCCGCGGTTCGCCTTTCTTGCCGCCGGCCTTGCCGCCGAAGCCCCGCTCGGACTTGCCGAAGCCGCGCTCGGATTTGTCGAAGCCAGACTTGTCGAAGCGAGACTGGGGACCGCGTTCGCCGAAGGCTCGCTCGGGCTTCGTCGAAAGCTTGCTCAGCGCCTCGTCGCGGCTGCCCTCACGGCGCTTGCGGGCCTTGATCAGCCCGCCCTCGCCGATCGGCCGGCGGTCGCCCTCGCGCGTGAATTTCGGCCGCTCGTCCTCATCGCGGCGCGGCTCGCTGCGTCGCACCGGCTTGTTGGAGAACGGTTTTTGGATCTCGGCGTCGAAATTGGCGCCGGACTCTTCAACCAGCCGCTCGCCGAGCTGCTCGCGCAGCGTGCGGCCCTTGATTTCCAGCACGTGGCCCTCGGGCAGCTCGTTGAGCTGGAACGGCCCGTAGGAGATGCGGATCAGCCGCGTCACCTCCAGCCCCAACGCGCCGAGGATGTTCTTGACCTCGCGGTTCTTGCCTTCGCGCAGGCCGATCGTCAGCCAGGCATTGCTGCCCTGCTCGCGGTCGAGCGAGGCCTCGACCGAGCCGTAGAAGACGCCGTCGACGGCAATGCCGTCGCGCAAGGCGGTGAGCTTGCTCTCCTCGACCTTGCCGTGGACGCGCACGCGATAGCGCCGTAGCCAGCCGGTGGCCGGCAGTTCGAGCACCCGCGACAGCCCGCCGTCATTGGTCAGCAGCAGCAGCCCTTCGGTGTTGATGTCGAGGCGGCCGACGGTCATCAGCCGCGGCAGATCGGCCGGCAGCACGTCGAAGACGGTCTTGCGGCCTTCCGGATCGCGGTTGGTGGTGACCACGCCTGCCGGCTTGTGGAACAGGAACAGCCTTGTGCGCTCGATCGGCGGGATCTCCGTGCCGTCGAGATGGATGACGTCGTCGGGCATGACGTTGAAGGCCGGCGACGACAGCACCTTGCCGTTGACCTTGACGCGGCCGGCGGCGATCAGTTCCTCGGCGTCGCGGCGCGAGGCGATGCCGGCGCGCGCCAGCCGCTTGGCGATGCGCTCGCCGGCCTCCGGCGCTGCTTCCGAGGGCCGCGGGCGCGGCTTGAAGCCGCCTTCCGGCTTTCTCGCGGCGCTGTCGCGCGGCGCTCGATCGGCGAAATCCCGCTTCGGGCGCTGCGCGAAGTCGCCTCCGTCTTCGCGCTGCGGCCGGTCGGCCAAGTCGCGCTTGGGCCGATCGCCGAAATCCCGCTTGGGCCGATCGCCGAACTCGCGCTTGGGGCGATCGAAGCGCCGTTCGGCGCGTTCGCCTTCGGCGGCCATCGGCCGGTCGCCGCGCGGCGTGTAGGGCTTGCGGCCTTCGCGCTTGTCGAAGGGTTTGCCGTCGCGCGGCGGACCTTTGCGGAACGGTCGTTCGCCACGCTCTCCACCTTCGCCCCCGTCACGAGGCTTGTAGCTGCGTTTGAAATCGCGGCGCTCGCCTTCCGCGGCCGCTGGCCGATCGCCACGTGGCGTATAGGGCTTGCGGGCGCCATCGCGCTTTTCGAACGGCTTTCCCTCGGGGCGCGGTCCTTTGCGGAACGGTCGTTCTCCGCGTTCCGCGCCCTCGACGGCGCGCGGCTTGTAGCTGCGCTTGAAATCGCGCGCGGGGCGCTCGCCATCGGCGGCCATCGGCCTGTCGTCACGCTGCGTGTAAGGCTTGCGCGCGCCATCGCGCTTCTCGAAGGGCTTGCCCTGCGAACGCGCTCCCTGGCGGAACGGCTTGTCGCCGCGCGGCGTCGGTTTCGATCCGCCTTTGCCCGGCCCTTTGCGTGATGATTTCTTGTCGTCGTCCATATGGATCTTGCTCTTCTTGGACTGCCGCGGCGCACGCGCCAGGTCGGACGCGTTATGCAAGCAGTGTCATCTTGATTTGCGCATGCAGCAGCGCGGCAAAAACCGATTCCGGTTTTCAGGGTCACGCGCTAGATAACAGGATCACCGTCGGGTGGCGAGGAGTAATCGGAATGCAAAGCGCGTGAAGCGGCCGGATTTCATGGCTTTGGCGCTCAAGGAAGCCGAAGCGGCCGCAAGCCGGGGCGAAGTGCCGGTCGGCGCGGTGATCGCCAACGGCAACATTGTCGTGGCCAAGGCCGGCAACCGCACGCGCGAGCTGGCCGATCCGACTGCGCATGCCGAGATGCTGGCGATCCGCGAAGCCTGCCGGCAACTCGCCAGCGAGCGGCTTACCGGTCACGATCTCTATGTGACGCTCGAGCCCTGCGCCATGTGCGCCGGCGCCATTTCGTTCGCGAGACTCCGCCGGCTCTATTTCGGCGCGGCCGACGAGAAGGGCGGCGCGGTGGTCAACGGCGTGCGCTTCTTCGCCTCGCCCACCTGCCACCACGCGCCGGACGTCTATTCCGGCTTGGGCGAAAGCGAAGCGGCCCTCATCCTGAAGGAGTTCTTTCGCGAGAGGCGGAATGGCAGTGAATGGTGAATGGTTGACGCAAGCAGTGAGTAGCAAAGAAGCAGGTCGTGAGTAGTGAGCAACAGAGACCTATTCGCTATTCGCTATTCGCTATTCGCTATTCGCCACTTACAGCCCCAGCCAGTCGAACCAGCCGCCGCCCTTCTTGCCTTCCGCCTGCGCCTTGAGCCGGCGCTCCTTCTTGTACTCGTCCTCGCCGAGCTCGTTTTGCGGCGCGGTGTCGGCGGCCTGACGATAGGCAAGCGGCGGCTCGCTCAAATACTTGCGGACATTGGGATTGCCCTGCTTCTGCTCCGCTAGGCGGCGCTGGATCTCGGCGGTTCGGGTCGCGCTGGAATCGTCCGGCGACCAGCGCGGCGGATGGCTGGATGCAGAATCGGCCAAAGCCTTCTTCACCGCCACCGGGTCGGTCTGAACGTCCTCGACCGCTTCCGGCTGGTAGTTCGGGTCGTTCTGGTGGGCGGTCGCGTCGGCGCGAATGCGGGCGCGGCGCGCCTCGGGCGATTCGGGCCAGTCGGCGCTCGCCGTCTGGATGCTTTGCTGCGGTGGCGGCAGAGTTTCCTTCTGTCCCGGCGCGGGCTTCACCAGGTCCGGGCGCGGCTTATAGTCGATAGGATCGCGGCGCTTCGGCGTGATCGCGACGGCGCCCGAAACGTCGTCGGCGAGTTGCTCGGCGGCGGTCTTGTCGGTTCCGTAGGTCGGAGAGCCGACGCAGCCCGACATGGCTATGGCCGATGCCACAAGCGGCGCCAGCAGCGCGGCGCGCGCAAACGTTCTTTCGGTCATGCCAAAAAGTCCCACTTTAAAGCCTTTCGGTCGCCACCGGCCACAGGGGCGCGGTCCCCTTCTTCCCCGCGTTTGCGATGGAAATCCGGCGACAATTTGTCTGCCGGAGTGTCGCGTGTTTACCTCAACCGCTTGTCAAGGGCAACGCGCGGGCGAATTTGCGCCGCCCGGCGTGGCACTTTTGCACTTATTTGATGGGTGCAAATCGCTAGCCCAAAACCGCTGCACACTTTTGGGCGGCATGCACCTACAAACGCCCGAGCGCCCTCAGTTCACGCAGCACGGCAGCATCGCGGGCCGAGACATCGCGAAATTCCGGATCCTGCCCGACATCGGCCGTGTAGCGCCAGGAGCGCGCGCATTTGACCAGACCGCGATCCTCGGCCTTCTCGACGACGACCGCGACGCCCTTGACGTCATCCAGCGTGAAAGCGCCTTGCGGCGCCTTGCCATGCCTGATGACCAGATCGCTGGTGATCGCCATCTCGGCCATGTCGACATCGGCGATGGCTGCTTCCAGCGCCGCATCGTCGATGGTGACCACCGGCACGGCTTCCAGCGAGGAGCCGATCAGTTTATCGGCGCGCGCGATCTCGAGCGCGCCGGTGACGACGCGGCGCACCTGCCGGACCTTGCGCCATTTCTCGGCCAGCGCCTCGTTCTTCCAGTTATCCGGAATGGCCGGGAACTGGTCGAGATGCACCGAGGCGGCTTCGGGGTGACGGTCGAGCCAGGCCTCTTCCATCGTGAAAGGCAGCATCGGTGCCAGCCACTTCACCAGGCATTCGAAGAGATGGCGCACGACCTGCACTGCCGCCTTGCGGCGCAAGCTGGACGGCGCGTCGCAGTAGAGCGCGTCCTTGCGGATGTCGAAATAGAAGGCCGAAAGCTCCACCACCATGAAGTCGAGCAGCGCGCGGGTGATGCGCTTGAACTCGAAGGCGTCGTAGCCCTGGCGCACCGCCTCGTCGAGTTCGGACAGCCGGTGCAGCATCAGCCGCTCCAGCTCCGGCATCTTGTCCAGCGGCACGTCCTCGCCGTCGTCATGGGCGAGCGTGCCCAGCATCCAGCGAATGGTGTTCCTCAGCTTGCGGTAGGCATCAATATTGGTCTGCAGCACGTTCTTGCCGAGCCGCTGGTCTTCCCAATAGTCGGTTGTCACCACCCAGAGCCGCAGGATATCGGCGCCGGACTGTTTTATCACGTCCTGCGGCACGACCGTGTTGCCGAGCGACTTCGACATCTTGCGGCCTTCCTCGTCCATGGTGAAGCCATGGGTGATGACCGTCTCGTAAGGCGCCCTGCCCCTCGTCCCGCAGCTTTCGAGCAGCGAGGAGTGGAACCAGCCGCGATGCTGGTCGGAGCCTTCGAGATAGACGTCGGCCGGCCATTTGAGGTCGGGCCGATCCTCAAGCGTGAAGACATGCGTCGAGCCGGAATCGAACCAGACGTCGAGGATGTCCGTCACCTGATGCCATTTCGAGGCGTCGTGGTTGCCGAGGAAGCGCTCCTTGGCGTCCGGCGCGAACCAGGCGTCGGCGCCCTCCTGCTCGAAGGCGTCCATGATGCGCTGGTTGACCGCCTCGTCCTTCAGCACATTGCCGTCGGCATCGGCGAAGACGGCGATCGGCACGCCCCAGGCACGCTGGCGCGACAGAACCCAGTCGGGGCGCTCCTCGATCATGGCGCGGATGCGGTTCTGGCCGGCCGCCGGCACGAAGCGCGTGTCGTCGATCGCCTGCAGCGCGCGGCTGCGCAGCGTCGTGCCGTCGCCGAGGTCCTTGTCCATATAGACGAACCATTGCGGCGTGTTGCGGAAGATGACGGGCTTCTTCGAGCGCCAGGAATGCGGATAGCTGTGCTTCAGCCGGCCGCGCGCGAACAGCGCGGTGCGCTTGATCAGCTCCTCGATCACCGCCTGGTTCGCGTTGCCCTTCTTGCCGTTGTCGTCGATGACGCGCGCGGGGCCGTCCTCGCGGTCCGGGCCGAAGCCCGGCGCGTCCTTGGTGAAGAAGCCGGCATCGTCGACCGGGAACGGGATCGAGGTGTCAACGCCGCGCTTGATGAGTTCGGCCACCGCATCCGTCCAGGCATCGAAGTCCTCGCGGCCGTGGCTGGGCGCGGTGTGCACGAAGCCGGTGCCGGCATCGTCGGTGACATGCTCGCCGGCAATCATCGGCACGGGGAACTCGTAGCCGCCGCCCAGTCCTCTGAAAGGATGCGAAAGCGTAAGACTTGCAAGCTGTTCAGGGGAGACGTTGTGAAGCCGGTTCAAGGTGACCTTGGCTTTGGAAGCGGCGTCCTCCGCCAGCGCGTCGGCGAAGATCAGCTTCTCGCCGGGCTGCGGCCCGAAGCTGTTCTCGGCCGCGGTCACTTCGTAGAGGCCATAGGCGACGCGCGGCGAAAAGCTGACAGCGCGATTGCCGGGCAGCGTCCAGGGCGTCGTCGTCCAGATGACGACATGCGCCTCCAGCAGGTCGAGTGCCGTCCCATTCAGCGCCGGCGCGGCATCGGCGGCGTCGACCGGCCGGGCAAGGCTCGCCACCGGGAACTTCGCCCAGATCGTGTCGCTCTCATAGTCCTGGTATTCGACCTCGGCCTCGGCGAGCGCGGTGCGCTCGACCACGCTCCACATCACCGGCTTCGAGCCGCGATAGAGCTGGCCGGACATGGCGAATTTCAAAAGCTCGCCGGCGATCCGCGCCTCGGCGTGATAGGCCATGGTCGTATAGGGATTGTCGAAATCGCCGATGACGCCCAGCCGCTGGAACTCGTCGCCCTGCACCTTGATCCAATGGGCGGCGAAATCGCGGCATTCCCTGCGGAACTCGTTGACCGGCACCTCGTCCTTGTTCTTGCCCTTGGCCCGGTACTGTTCCTCGATCTTCCACTCGATCGGCAGGCCATGGCAGTCCCAGCCAGGCACGTAATTGGCGTCGTAGCCGCGCATCTGGAAGGAGCGGTTGATGACGTCCTTGAGGATCTTGTTCAGGGCGTGGCCGATATGGATGTTGCCATTGGCATAGGGCGGCCCGTCATGCAGCACGAATTTCTCTCGGCCGGCGGCTTCATCGCGCAGCTTGCGGTAAAGCTCCATGTCCTGCCAGCGCCTGACCAGGCCGGGCTCCTTCTCGGGCAGGCCGGCGCGCATCGGGAAATTGGTCTGCGGCAGGTAAAGCGTTTTGGAATAGTCGATGGTTTCAGCAGTATCGGTCACGGGGGTGTCGGTCATTGGTCTGCCATGTGCATTGCCCGTTGGCAAAATAGCTCGGGCGTTGAACTATCATGATCTGGAAAAAGCGCGAGGGGGCCGCGCGCAAAAGTCCCGGCGGCTCCGGCGGCGCTCAGGCCACCCGGAACACCGGGCCCGTAATTCGTATCGCGATCGCAAAAAGGCGCGAAAAGCTCGTCATGGCGTGGCTTTTAGCGGATGCCGCGGCAGGAATAAAGCGCGGATTTCAAGCCAAAGCGCCTGTATTTTGACTTACATCGAGAAATTGAAACGGTAGGTGGTCGACACGCCAACGGTCCACTGATCGCGGTCGCCGCGCTCCTTGACCAGACTGGAATCGGCCGCCGGCCCCATCAGGCGGGAATATTCGGTGAAGACGCTGGCCGTCATCGGCTCGGTCACTTTCCAGGTGATCGCGCCGCCGAGCCCGGTCGACTTCAGCCCGCCGCCCGGATGGTATTCGCTGAGGCCCGAGTCCGCAGCTTCCGTGGCGTTGACGCCGTAATAGGCGTCGAAATAGCCGGCCGAGGCGAAGGAGACACGGGGGCCGCCGGATATGCGGACGGTCGGGGTGACGTCGTAGAAGGCGTCGGCCGCGATGTCGGCGACGAAACCGTTGTGGGAGCGGATGCCGTGTCTGAGCTCCGCCCGGGCCCGCACCCAATCCAGCGGATAGAATTCGAAGAAGCCGCCGACCTCGCCGCCCCAGCGCACCGGATCAAGGCCTTGCAATTCGTCCTTGCTGGAACGCGAGAACAGGAACTTGCCGGTCAAGCCGGCGCGCACGCTGCCGTCGTCGATCAGCGCCAGCGAGATGTTGTCGTTGCGCGAGGTGAAACGCGCCTCCGGCCCTGCCTTGCCGAGCGAGATGATGGGCTGGGCGCTCAGCATATATTTCTTGCCGCCCTCGAAATTCGGGGCAACGAGACCGGTGGCGCCGAGCGTCAGGTACCAGTCGCCGGAAATCCAGCTCCCCTCGTCGGCCTGGGCACAGGTGACGGCCATCAGGCCAGAGGCGAGAACCAGCGGAATCGTCCCGACAATACGCATCGTCAACCCTTACGCGAAACAGGCCGGCAGGAACACCGGGCAGCGCAGAAGGCATGGCGTCAGTGCGGTAAATTTTGACTTAAGATCCGTAACAGAGACGGCGCGGACCGCCAGCATGGAGATCGGCCGCCCGGCTTAGCTGCCGCGCGGCGCGTGCGACATGTCCAGCAGCTTGGCCACGGCCTTCGAGCCCTTCCCCGCGACGCGTGCCGATCCGTCGTCACCCACCTCAACGGTGGCGCCGCTGGAGAAGCTAAGCGACCAACCATCACCTTTGGCGTTGCGGCGACGGTCGGTGAGCTCGATGCCGGCAGCCGTGACCAGCGCGACGATCCGGTCGGCGTCCATGTTGGTCCTCCGAAAACGCGCCCTCAATTCAGGTCGAGCCCGCCGGAAAGATCGCCGAGCGGCGGCTCGCCATGCGCGGCCACGGCCTTGTCGCGAACCACGATGCCGTGCAGGACCGGCAATTCGAAACGCTCGGTGATGAAGCGCAGGATCGACGTCGTGTCGTAAGGGGTATGATCGACATAGCCGCGCTTGGCGAAAGGCGAAATGATGATCGCGGGAATGCGCGTGCCCGGTCCCCAGCGGTCGCCCTTGGGCGGTGCGACGTGATCCCAGATGCCGCCGTTCTCATCATAGGTGACGACGACCAGCATGTGCGGCCATTGCGGGCTCTTTTCCAGATGAGCCACGACGTCGGCGATATGGCGGTCGCCGGCCTGGATGTCGGCATAGCCGGAGTGCTCGTTGAGATTGCCCTGCGGCTTATAGAAAGAGACCTGCGGCAGGGCGCCGTCGTCGATGGCCTGGATGAAGCTCGCGCCAGCCAACCCGGCGTCGCGCAGATGTTCGCGCCTGGCCTCGGTGCCCGGAGCGTAATTGGCGTAATAGTTGAACGGCTGATGATGATATTGGAAGTTCGGGATCGGTGTTTTGTTGCCGTGGTCGAGCGTGTACTGCCAGGCTCCGGAATACCACGCCCAGTTTATGTGCTTGAGGCTGAGCATGTCGCCGATGGTCGGTTCCGTCTGCGGCGGCAGCGTGGTGGGCTTGGTAGGATCCGCGAGCAGCCGATCGCCGCCGGGCGCCGGATCGTTGCCGCTCGGCTGGTATGGCGGCTGCATGGTGTTCACCGCGTAGAAATCCGGCGTCAGGTTGCCGTCGGAGACGAATTTCGGGATCCCGTCGCGCGCCGATTTCGGCGAATTGTCGGCGATCTTCAGCGCTGTGCCGCTAGCGTCCGTCACCGCGATCGACGGCTTGGCCGGGCTCTTGTCGGCATTCGCGTAGTACGGCGCGCAGGCGCAGATCAGCCACTGGTGATTGAAGAAGGAGCCGCCGAAGCCGCCCATGAAGAAATGGTCAGCGAGCACGTATTTTTGCGCAATGGCCCACATATCGGTCTTGGAGGCGTCCCAGTTGCTCATCGGCATGGCGCCTGAATCGGCCCAGGCGACGAACATGTCGTTCTTGCCACCGTTGATCTGCATCTGGTTCTGGTAAAAGCGATGCCACAGATCATGCGTCACGACGCTGAGCGGCACGTTGAACCCTTTTGGGTCGTTCACCGTGAACGGTTCGTTCGGAAGGTGCTCGGTCATTGCCTGCGTCACCGGCGGCGTGACGCCCTTGGCGGTCAGCCCGTCCCAGACCGGCGGCAGCTCTGACAGGACCGAGCCGTCACGGTCGCGCTGCTGCAAGCTTTCCTTGCTCGCCTTGTCGATGCCCTCGGCACCCGGAAAATGGCCATAGAGATTATCGAAGGCGCGGTTCTCGGCGAAGATGACGACCACCGTCTCTATCTTGGCGATGCCGTCCGGCGGATCGCGGGGCTGCGCCGCGAAGGCGGGAGGCGAAGCGACAGTGGACAGGGCGAGAGCCGAGGAAAACAGGGCGAGCCCATAGGATCGCTTCATCGCCGTACCTCCATTGCGCAAAGTCAAATGACACCAGCTTCGGTGCATCTTGGCAATAGCCACCGCGCTGGACGGGTGATCACATCGGGATTACCTTCCTTCAACCGCAGGATGCGCGGCGAACTCTGCAGGGAGACGAAGCCATGAGCTTGCAAGGCAATACCCTGGAAGACGCGATCGGACGCACGCGCGACAAATGGGGATGGTTCGTGGCGCTCGGCGTGCTGCTGCTGATTTTCGGCGGCATCGCCTTCGGCAATCTCTTCATCGCCACCGTCGCTTCGGTCTATGTCGTCGGCTGGCTGATGCTGATGGCGGGCGTCATCGAGATCATCCATGCTTTCGGCGTCAAGACCTGGGGGCGCTTCTTCTACTGGTTGCTCAGCGGCCTGCTCTATGCCGTCGCCGGCTTTTTCGCCTTCTACAACCCGCTTCTCGCCTCGGCAGTGCTGACGTTTCTGCTCGCCGTCGCGCTCATTGCTTCCGGGCTGCTGAGGGCCTGGGTCGCCTGGAACCACCGGCCGCAGCAAGGCTGGGGATGGCTGCTGGCAGCCGCGATCATCACCATCCTGCTTGGCCTGATCATCGCCATGGGCTGGCCGGTCAACAGCCTGTGGGTGCTCGGCATGTTCCTGGCCGTCGACCTGATCTTCCAAGGCTGGAGTTTCATTGCCACCGGGCTGGCGCTCAAGCGGTAGGGTACTCGACCTTCGCGATCGGCCGAAGCCTGCCCAACATCGTCATCCCAGGGCGAAGCAGGAGCGAAGCTCCGTCGCGAAGACCCTGGGATGACGACATGAGAGGGCGTTTCGCCAATCGCCAAGGTTTGCAATCTGCTAGCCGGACGCAGGCGCTTTGAGGCTTCTCTTCGCCACCGCGCCTGCCAGACCTCAGAAGCAGATGGCGGCGTCCAGCTCCGACAGCGGACGCACACCTGCAAGCAGCGCCCTCGCCCCGGCCTCGTCGCGCTTCATCTGCACGACCAGCGCATCGAGCCCATCGAATTTGAGCTCGGGGCGCAGATAGCTGAAGAACGACACCTGGCAGATCTCGCCGTAGAGATCGCCGGAGAAGTCGAAGACATAGGTTTCGAGCAGCGGCGCGCCATTATCGTCGACGGTCGGCCGGCGGCCGAAGCTGGCGACGCCGTCATGGAGCGTGCCATCGGCGCGGCGCAAGCGGACGGCGTAAATGCCTTCCTTCAGAGTGGCTTCCGGCGAAAGCTTCATATTGGCGGTTGGAAAGCCAAGCGTGCGGCCGAGCTGCTGGCCGGCGATCACCTCGCTCTCGATGGTGAAGCGATAGCCGAGCAGGCCGGCTGCTTCCCCGACCTTGCCTTCGCAAAGCAGGGCGCGGATGCGGCTCGACGAGACCACCTCGGCACCTTCGTCGCGGAAGGCGTCGACCAGCGTGACGCCGAAGCCGTGGCGCTCGCCTGCCGCCATCAGGAAGGCCGGGCCGCCCTGGCGGTCCTTGCCGAAGTGGAAGTCGAAACCGGTGACGGCATGGCTGACGCCCAGCCTGTTTTCCAGCACATCGGTCACAAATGCCTCGGCCGAGAGCGAGGCGAAGTCGCGCGTGAACGGCTGCTCGACGAGGGCGGCAAAGCCGAGCCTGGCCAGGAGCCGCGCCTTCATCGGCGGCGGCGTCAGCACGAAGAGCGGCACGTCCGGTCTGAACACCTTGCGCGGATGCGGCTCGAAGGTAAGCACCAGGGCCGGCACGCCGCGGCGGCCGGCTTCGGCCAGCGCCCGCTCCAGCACCGACAGATGGCCGCGGTGGACGCCGTCGAAATTGCCGATCGCCACGACGCCGCCGCGCAGATGCCCGGGCAACGGCGTGACCGCCGAAATGCGTTCGAAATCGTGCGTCATGTCGACCTGCGTGATGTCGGGGCGCCCGTCATGGTCCGGCTTCCCGCCTATTGCAGCCGCGCGATGACGGCGACCGGGCGATAACCGTGCGTCGTGAGGAATCCCGCCAGCCTTTCGGGATCCGGCCGCAGCGGGTCGCCATAGTCGCGCGCATGAATACCGCCCGAGACATAGAGCACGTCGAACCCGTTGTCGGCGGCACCCTTGACGTCGGTCATCATGCCATCGCCGATAGCGAGAACCTGTTTGCGCTCGACCGCGCGGCCGAGCAGCCCGGCGACCTCCTTCATGGCGAGGTTGTAGATCGGCGCGAAAGGCTTGCCGGCGATCAGCGTGCGGCCGCCAAGCTGCGCGTAGTCGCGCGCCAGCGCGCCGGCACACCAGATGGTGCGCTCGCCGCGCTCGACCAGAATGTCGGGGTTGGCGCAGATGAAGGGCAGGTTGCGGGCACGCAGCCGCTGCAGCAGTTCCGCGTATTCGGCGGGCTTGTCCACCTCGTCGTCGTAGAACCCGGTGCAGACGACGCCGGACGCTTCGAATTCCTCCACGAGTTCGACGTCCAAGCCGTCATAGAGGGTGAAGTCGCGCTCGGGCCCGATGTGGAAGATCTTTCTCGGACCCTCGGCGATCAAGTCGCGCGTGACGTCGCCCGAGGTGACGACACGGTCATAGGCATCTGCCGGAACGCCGATCGCATGCATCTGCGCAACGACGTCGGCGCTGCGCCGCGGCGAATTGGTGATCAGCACTACCGGCACTTTTGCCGCGCGCGCCCGGGCAAGCGCCTCCGCGGCGACGGGGAAGTGCCATTCGCCATTGTGCACCACGCCCCATACGTCGCACAGGATGGCCGCGTAGTTTTCCGTCAGATCGGTGAGCGAAGCGATGATGTTTGGCGAATCCGCCATGCCGTTATCCTGAGACTGGTCTAGGCAAAGCCGCGACAGCCATCCTTTTTGGTTCGGAGGCCGCCATGGCCGGTCCCGCATAACCGAAGCGCTCCATCCTGTCACCAGCTTTCGCCATCACCGCCGGGACGAGCCGCGAGCACGCCCGCTCGGAAGCGCAGGGTTAACGCGCCGTCAAAATGGCGGTGCGTGCTTGAACGTTTCGAGCAAGCTGAAATTTAAGGATATATGACCATGGTAGCACCGAACTAGGACCATGGTCGTATACCGGTATGGGTCTTTTGCGGGGGCTGAGCGCAATGATCGGCAGATTTATAGGCGACAAGCGGGGCAACTACGCCCCGCCGGCCCGCAGAGCCGCTGGAACGATCAGGCAATTCCTTCGCTCCGGCGACGGCTCACTCATGCCTATCGTTGTCATGGTAATGATGTCGCTGCTGCTCGCAATCGGCTTCTCCGTCGACTACACCTCGGCGGTGACGACTAGGAGCAACATGCAAAGCGCGCTAGACGCCGCGATCCTATCGATCACCACCATGGACACCACGACCACGAAGGCAGCCCGCCAGGCGGCGTTGCAGGATGCCTATGCGGCCAATAGCGGGCTGGGAACAGTGACGTTGAAGAGCGTCGATGTCGCCGCCGACGGCACGGCGGCCTTCAGCGCCACAGCAAGCTATCCGATGCCGACCACTTTCATGGGAATAGCGAAGATCGATTCCGTGCAGATCGGCGTCGGCTCCTCGGTGCGCAAGACGCCAGCGCTGGTGCAGGCCGATTTCAAGGTGTCGAAAGTGTCGGGCTACTGGAACAAGACCATGTATCTCTACGGCACCCAGTTCGGCCAGACGAACGCACAGAGTCTGATGAGGATCGACTACACCTACAGCAACTACAAATTCAGCTACACATCCGGCAAAAACACCTACACGGTGGGCGAGCCGAAGGGCTATGGAACCACTACCGTCTACACGGTGAATGGAAGCACAGAGACGAAGGTCCAGCAGCAGGCGTGCACGACGACAGGCTCGACCACCGCGTTCACCAATCCGGTGGCGGGATCGATCCCCGGCAGCACCAAGGACACCAGAACCAACAAGACGATCTACTTCAACACCACCTGCACGACCACCACCTACCCGGCCAATGGCCCTGGCGCCGCCATCGACGTCAGCCAGATGAACCAGCTTTATCTGCAGATGAAGGTGCCCTCGGGCAATCCGCAGACGCTGCAGTCGAATGATGCCACCACCTCGAACCGGCTCTATATCGGCACCAGCCAGACCGATATGCCCGAGATCGCGACCGGGCAGAAGGTCGACATCTTTAGCGTCGTGCCTTGCGGCGAGACCAGCTACCAGGCATGGGAGGACGGTGGCAACGCGGTGCCGGCGCCGGTCTCCAATGCCGACTTCTTCTACACCGTGACCGGCAAATGCGCCTTCAACAAACGGCCATCCGAGACGGTGATGACGCAGTGAAGCACATGCAGGGCCGCTTGCCGAAGATGCGCGAATTCTGGCTTCGCTTTTGCCGCGACCGGCGTGGCAATTATGCCCTGGTGACGGCGATCGCCATGGTGCCGCTGATGGGCGCCCTGGCAATCGCAGTCGATTTCACCGAACTCAACCGCCAAAAGCAGATGGTGCTGAATGCGCTCGATGCGGCGAACTTTGCCGCCGCGAGGCGGTTGGCGGAGGGCGCCACTGACGACCAGATCAAGGCCTATGCGGTCGACTTCTTCAACGCCAACCTCAACACCATCGACCCCGCGGACGTAGCGCTCAACATCACCCTGCCCACCAGCCAGGCCGGCGGCGGCTTGCTGACAATGAGCGCCACGCTTACCTACCATCCCTATTTCTATCCGGCTTCGGCAATGCTCGTCGGCGTCGACGAAGTCGACGCGAAAAAGCCCGTTGAGCTCGAGATGAAGTCACAGGTGCGCTTGAAGAACACACTGGAAGTGGCGATGGTGCTCGACAATTCGGGCTCGATGTCGACGAAAGGATCCGGCACGGGGCAGAAGCGCATCGACCTGCTCAAACAGGCCGCCAAGCAGTTGGTCGACACGCTTGCGCAGCAGGCGGCGCAGATCAAGCAGATCGACAAGCCGGTCCAGTTCAGCCTGGTGCCCTTCGCGGCTTCGGTCAATGTCGGGCCGGACAACGACAACGCCTCCTGGATGGATGTCTACGGGCTGTCGCCGATCGCCAACGAGAATTTCGACTGGTCGACACTCAACGCCGCCGACAAGAACGCCCAGAAGATCAACGGCATCTGGTACAAGAACGGCACCGGCTGGGGAACCGAGGAAGGCCAGGCACTGACCCGCTTTTCGCTCTATCGCGACATGAAGGTGGTCACCAGCCACGAGCGCATCGTCGGCAGCAAGCGCGTCGTCTGCGACGAATACCGGTCCAACAACACCTGCAAGCGAAGCCACAACGAATACGACTACAATGACACCTACGGCCCGTTCGCGAGCTGGCAGGGCTGCGTCGAAGTGCGTCCCTACCCTTACAATGTCGACGATACGCCTGCGTCCGGCGGGCCGAACAACACCGGCATCGGGGTCGGCGACCCGGCGACCATGTTCGTGCCGATGTTCGCGCCCGACGAACCCGGCAACCACTGGAAGGTGACGCAGGATCCCGACGAGCCGAACCCCGCGACCTACGGCGCCGCCAACAGCTGGTGGAACGACGATCCGTCGAGCACCACCGGCAAGACGCGCCAATCCAACATGGCCAAATATTTCATGCCGCGGCCGATCAATGCGCCGGTGCTGGCAACGGGCGCCGGTCCCAACTATAGCTGCACCACGACGCCGGTCACGCCGCTCACCGACGTCACCACTGCGGACGGGCTGGCGGCCATCAAGGCGGCTGTCGACCTGATGCAGCCCAACGGCAACACCAACGTGCCGGAAGGCATGGCCTGGGGCTGGCGCACCGTTTCCAGCGGGGCGCCGTTCACCGAAGGGCGGCCGGAGACCGAACGCGGCAACGACAAGGTCGTCATCGTGCTTACCGACGGCGAGAACACCTATTCGACGGTGAACTCCGATCCGGCCGGCAACAAATCGACCTATGCGGCCTACGGCTATACCGGCGTCGGCTACAAAGGCACCTCGGTCACCCGCCTGTTCGGCGGCACCTCCAGCGACATCGGCCAGTTCAACTATTCCTCGGGTAACTACACCAACGCGCTCAACGAGCAGATGGCCAAGCTCTGCGACCATGCCAAGGCGGCCAACATCATGGTGATGACGGTTGCGCTCGACATGTCCGCGACCGACGCCGGCGACAAGCAGGCGATGGACGCCCTGAAGACCTGCTCATCCGACTCCCGCTTCCGCAAGGATCCCGCCGACCCCAGCAAGCCCGCCAAGCTTTTCTGGAATGCAACCGGCGCGACGCTGTCCGACAATTTCAAGGAGATTGCGAACGAGCTATCGAATTTGCGCGTGGTGGGGTAAGGGACATAAACTGACGCCGGCGCGCCAAGAAGCGAAAAGGCAGGATCAGGGGCTTGATTTCAGATAGTATTCTCTTTCCCCTTCATCGGAGGATGCTGAGATGCTGTCAGACCTCGCGAAACTCATCGAGCAGGATCATTTAGCCTTGGATGCCTTCGTCAAGGGCAATCCCGAACCATTGAAAAGTCTCTTCTCACAACGGGATGACGTCGTCATCGCCAATCCATTCGGCCCGCCGGCAAAAGGATGGAAGAAGGCTGCCGAAACGATGGACCGTGCCGCTACCAACTACCGAGACGGAGAGGTTATCGGCTTCGACCGAATTTCCGAGTACGCAACGACCGACTTGGGTTACATCATCGAGATCGAGCGGGTCCGATCCAAGGTCGGCGGCAGCGACAAGCTGATTCCGATCGCACTTCGAACCACCACTATATTTCGGCGGGAGAAAGGCGCGTGGAAGATCGTCCTTCGTCATGCCGATCCTATAACCTCGCCTCGTCCGGCAGCCTCGATCGTCGGTGAGTAGAGAGGCTACCAAAGCCCGCGGCACTGCCCGACCTGGCGCAACGAACGGCGCCGGCAAGTCCCTTGCGCTCGTGCGCGGCACAAGGCACATGTCCGTACCCGCCGGCATCGGACCTTCTCTGCCGCAGGTGCTGGAGATCAAGCCATGCCCGACGCCGCCAA
This sequence comes from Mesorhizobium sp. WSM3862, assembly GCF_002294985.1. Classification (GTDB taxonomy): domain Bacteria; phylum Pseudomonadota; class Alphaproteobacteria; order Rhizobiales; family Rhizobiaceae; genus Mesorhizobium. The sequence continues at coordinate 22,963 of NZ_NSGE01000014.1, forward strand.
CCATCTGACCTTCGCGCTGATCTGCCTCGGCATGGTGCTCACACCCGGCCCGAACATGATCTATCTGATCTCGCGCTCGTTGTCGCAAGGGCCGAGGGCCGGGCTGATCTCGCTGGGCGGCGTGGCGCTGGGCTTCCTGTTCTATGTGGTGTCCGCGGCCTTTGGCATCACCGCGCTGATCTTCGCCGTGCCTTATGCCTATGACGCGCTGCGCTTTGCCGGCGCGCTCTACCTGCTGTGGCTCGCCTGGCAGGCGCTAAGGCCCGGCGGCCGCTCGCCATTCCAGGTGCGCGAGCTGCCGAAGGACAGGCCGCGCAAGCTGTTCGTCATGGGGCTGATGACCAACCTGCTCAATCCGAAGGTGGCGGTGCTCTATCTGTCGCTCTTGCCGCAGTTCATCAACCCGGCCAAGGGCCATGTGCTGTCGCAGCTTCTGGTGCTCGGCGTGACGCAGATCTCGATCAGCCTGACCGTCAACGCCATCATCGCGGTGACAGCGGGCTCGATCGCCACCTTCCTCGCCGGACGGCCGTTCTGGCTGGTCGTCCAGCGCTGGATGATGGGCACGGTGCTGACGGCGCTGGCTTTGAAGATGGCGACCGAGGCGCAGCGCTGAGATCGGATGATCAGGGCTATGGCTGTTATCCGCTGAAGGCCTGCTTCAAAAACGTGTGGACGTCGCTTGCCGATTTTTCGGCCGCAGCTGCGTTGTACTCCACCCGGTGGCCATACTGCTCGGTGCCCGTCTTGAATGACGGGGAGGCAAAGGCGTGGCGAGCGCCCTTGAAGACATCAAGCTGCACGGCGCTGCCCTTGCCGCTGCGCTGCGCCATCATTTCCCGGCAATTTTTGGCGGGGGTCCAATCGTCGAGCTCGCCGATCAGGATCAATGTCGGGACCGCCACGTCGCCATTCGTAGCCGAACAATTCGGATAGTAAGCGACAGCCGCCTTGAACTTGCGATCCATCAGCCGCTCGGCGCCGCCAAGTTGCACGGCCTCGAGCGTTGCGATCCCACCGGCGGAGAACCCCATCAACGCTGTGCGCTGCGGGTCGACGAAACTCAATTTGGACAGGAACTCCAAAGCGCCGTAGGCGTCATAAACGCGATCAGCAAACAGGCTGCCATCGGTGAGCAGGCCGTGATCACACGTCTCGCGAATACCGCGCGTGCTGAAGCTGTCGACAACGAGTACGACGTAACCCCAGGAAGACAGCCGCTGCGACCAGGTTTTCTCTACAGTTGGGAATAGGCCCGAACATCCATGGAGAACGACGACCGCCGGGAACGGCCCCTCACCCGGCGGTCGCGTCAGATACCCATTCAATGGCGTGCCAGGAATGGCCTGGAGCGCTCGCCCGTTTTGTTGCGCAATGCGCTCCTGAAACGGCGTCGGCTTCACGGCCGCGCTTTCAAAATGCACCAACTCGTCAGCGTTGGCACGCGTAGTATCAATGCAGCCGACAACCCAAAGCCCGGCCACGAAAGCCGCCCCCTTGAGCGACCTCAAGAACATCTTCATGAACCAGGCTCGGTAAACCGCTTCGGGACGTCTGCTTTGTTCGAGCCGGCGCGGCCTACATCGGCCGGCGGATGGGCCGGATATCCTGCGGCTCCACTACCTTGCGATAGAGATGCCAGGTCGCGTGGCCGAGGACCGGCATGACGACGGCAAGGCCGGCAAACAGCGGGATCGAGCCGATCACCAGCAGCACCGCGACCGTCAGGCCCCAGAGCGCCATCTGCAGCGGGTTGACTATTACGGCGCGCGCCGAAGTCTCGATCGCCGAGACGGCGCCGACATCGCGGTCGAGCAGCAGCGGGAAGGCAATCACGGTGGTGGCGAGCACCACGATCGCGAAGACGAGGCCGGCAGCGTTGCCGAGCAGGATCAGCGTCCAGCCCTTGCCGGTCGTCAGCACGTCGCTCAGGAAGGTTCCGACGGAGGCCGGCGGCTCGGCGCCGAACAGGCTGGTGTAGATCGACTGCGCGGTGAACAGCCACAGAAGGAAGAGCGCGAAAAGCAGGACGCCGATCGCCGCGATCGAGGGCAGCGCCGGCGAACGGCGCACGTCGAGCGCATGGTGCCAGCGGCTGCTCATGCCGAGCTCGCGCCGGCGGCTGATCTCGTAGAGGCCGATCGCCGCAAAGGGGCCGATCAACGCGAAGCCCGACATCAGCGGATAGACGAGCTGGATTGCACTCGAGCCGGAGGTCCACCGCGTCAGGATCAGGCCGACGACCGGATAGATCAGGCACAGGAACACGTAGTGCGAAGGCTTGGCCCAGAAATCCTCGGCGCCGAGCCTTAGCGCGTCCCATAGATCCGACGTGGTGATGTGGCGCACCGTGGGCTGCACACGCAGCCCTTGCGCGTCCGCCATGACATGAAAACCAGCCATAACCGTCCTCCGTATCGCTCGGGGGGCGGTCACCGCCTGGGTGGCCCGCCCGTGGCTGCCACTTCTAGAACGCCGGGATGATAACCGATCTCCCGGAGGATGTCGCCGCATAACGCGATTTTCATCGGCTGCCCGGCAAAAGCCACGATCGCTGGTATCAGAGGCCGGATGACCAGCCTGACCACCGATTCCCCCCATCTCGACAGACGCACATTGCTCAAGACCGTCGGCCTTGCGGCGCTCGGCGGCATTGCCGCCTGCACCAGCGTCCAGCTGCCGACCGGCGAAGCCGCCGGCGTGTCGTCTTCCGCCACAGGCACGTTGAGCACTATCCGCACATCGGCCGGACTGCCGGCGCTCATTCCGGACGCACAGCTCGAGCAGGCGGCGCTGCAGCAGGCCGGCTATATGGCGTCGCGCGCCCGCATGAGCCACACGACCGGCTGGGGCAAGGATTTCGCCTCGCGCATGAAGGGCAACGGCGTGCGTGGCGCCGCGGGCGAAAACATCGCCGAGGGACGTTTCGACCTGCAAAAGCTGTTCGACATCTGGATGCATTCGGACGGCCACCGGCGCAACATGCTCGACCCGGACTTCAGCCGCTTCGGGTTGGCTTACGTGCGCGACGGCCGCGATCCCAGCCTGCGCTACTGGGCACTGGTGCTGGGCCGTTAAACTGAAGCGCCGCCTCCGGAAAAGCCCGCGTGCTCTTTGCATCCAGGGACACTGATCCGCAGGCCGGACGTTACCCCGGCGGCTATCCATTCTGACCAGCCGGCGCGCGTCGCCGGGCGATCGTTGGCGTGGCCTCAGAGCGGCTTCACCAGGAGCGGAACGCTCCTCTGCGGACCGCAATGCATGTAGCGATTGCACACTCAGCGACAACCAGTTGCGTTCGCCGCCGCCCGCTTAGCGATCAATTCGGCGGACATAACCGAGCTGCATTTATGGCCGCAATGTCAGCGTGATTGGGACTGGCACGGAGACCGCCACCAAAACATCAATCCATATGCGCGGCCGGCGCGCCGCCCGCGGGCGCGGCCTTCGGCTTGCGCAGCAGGATGACGAACGGAACGGCAAGCAGCGTCATCACCATCAGGAGTTTGAAGTCGTTGATGTAGGAGATCATCATCGCCTGAACGTTGACCAGCCTGTCGACCTGCGAAAGGGCCATGGGATCACCGCTCGCCGCCGCGGGCGAGGCTGCCCATAGGTTGGGGTTGTAGGGGTTGATGAAGGCCCCGAGCTCGCTGTGGTTGACCTGCGTGTTCTGCACCATCAGCGCCGCAACCACCGACACGCCGATCGACGAGCCGAGATTGCGCACAAGGCTGAACAGCGAGGTGGCGTCGGTGCGGTAGCGCGCGTCGAGCGTGGCGAAGGCGACGGCCGAGAGCGGCACGAACACCATGCCCATGCCGAGACCCTGGATGACGCCCGAAGAGATGATCAGCCAGTTGTCCATCTGCGGCGTGAAGCTCGCCATGGTGTAGAGCGACTGCGCGGTGAGCAGGAAGCCGATCGCGACCAGAATACGCGCGTCGATCCTGTGCATGATGCGGCCGACGAACAGCATCGAAATCATCGTGCCGATACCGCGCGGGCCGAGCACCACGCCGATGGTGACGGTCGGGTAGCCGAAGATGTTGGCAAGCATCGGCGGCAGCAGCGACATCGAAGCCAGGATCAGCACGCCCATGACGAAGATGAAGCCGAGCCCGGTCACGAAATTGCGGTCGAGGAATATCTTTGGATCGATGAAGGGACGTTCGGACGTCACCGTGTGGATGATGAACACCCAGAAGCCGGTGATCGACAGCGCAAGCTCGATCCAGATCTCTGTCGAGGAGAACCAGTCGACCTCGCCGCCGCGGTCGAGCATCAGCTGCAGCGCGCCGACGCCGAGCGAGATCATGGCGAAGCCGAAGAAATCGAAGCTGCGCACGCGCTTGGCGACGACAGGCAGATAGGCGGCCATGCCGATGAAGGCGAGGATGCCGACCGGCAGGTTGATGAAGAACACCCAGCGCCAGTTGAAATTCTCGGTCAGCCAGCCGCCGAGCGTCGGGCCGAGGATCGGTCCCAGCATGATGCCGGCGCCCCAAATGGCCATGGCCTGGCCATGGCGTTCGCGGGGATTGATATCGAGCAGGAAGGTCTGCGACAGCGGCACGATCGCCGCTCCGAACACACCCTGCAGCAGGCGGAAGAGCACCATCGTCTCGAGGCTCCACGCCATGCCGCAAAGCATGGAGAAGATGGTGAAGCCGACGACGGAGGCCAGGAACAGCTCCTTGCGGCCGAGGCGGTCGGCGAGCCAGCCGGTGACCGGCGTCATGATGGCGGCGGCGACGATATAGGAGGTCAGCACCCAGTTGATGTTGTCGGGCGAGGCGCCGAGGTCGCCGGTCATGGTCGGCAGCGCGACATTGGCGATCGTGGTGTCGAGCGCCTGCATGACCGTCGCCAGCATCAGCGCGACCGTGATCAGGCCGCGGTGCGGTACTTCCTTGAAGGGTTCGGGCGTGCTCATGGTGCTGAACTTCCAGCAGGTAACAAAAACGGGTACATTGGGTTTCCGGGCGGCGAGGCCTTCCTTTGAGACCCTCGTCGCGGTGGGACGCGAGGACCGATGTGGGGGTTACATCGACCGGAAGTCTCTGTTGGAGCGGATACCTGCCGCCCGGAAACCTGAGGACCGACAGGTCGGTGTCGAAAGCTTCAACTTCGATCAAAGCCGCGACGCGGCTCGCCTCAAACGCTTGGCTTTCCCTCCATCCCTTCAGAGCATTCCCTTGCGGCCGCTCATGCCCGCGGGCTTCACCTTGCGTTATTGCGCGTGCTCGCCGGCCGTGGCGTGACCGAAGATCGACGGCAGGCCACGCGCGACGCCGGTATCGACGGTGACCGTCGCGCTCATGCCGGTGCGCAGCGCCATCTTGGCGTCGGGGTCGGTCAGTTCCAGGCGCACGGGAATGCGCTGGGTGACCTTGACCCAGTTGCCGGTGGCGTTCTGGGCGGGCAACAGCGAGAACTCGGCGCCGGTGCCGGCGCCGATCGCCTTGACGGTCGCCTCGAAGGTCCGGCCCGGATAGGTGTCGACTACGATCTCGGCCTTCTGGCCCGGCTTCATATGGGTCAGCTGGGTTTCCTTGAAATTGGCGTCGATCCAGGTGTCATCCGTCTCGACCAGCGCGAACAGCGGCGTGCCGACGGAGACATACTGGCCGATCTTGAAGGACGAGGCCTGGTAGACGATGCCGTCCGATGGCGCCTTCACCGTGGTCTGCGAGAGGTTGTAGGCGGCCTTGTCGCGCGCGGCGAGCGCCGACATCACGCTCGGATGCTTGTCGGTCTCGATGTCGGGGTTGCCGCCAAGCGCCGCCTTGGCGCTGATGATGCCCTGCTCGGCGACCGCAAGCTGCTGCTTGGCCTTGTCGAGGTCGTTGCGGGCCTCGTCCAGCGACGACTTGGCATTGATGCCCTTCTCAGCGAGATCGGCGGCGCGGTCATATTGCGACTGCGCATAGTCGACCTCGCTCTTGGCCGACTTCTGCTGCGCCATCGCCTGGCTGTAGGCGGCGCGCAGCTGCTCGACATTGAGCCGCGCGGCGGCGACAGCCGCGTCGGCCTGGGCCAGCGCGATCTTGTAAGGCTCGGGATCGATGACGAAGAGAAGGTCGCCCGCCTTGACCGTCTGGTTGTCGGCAATGCCGACCTGGACGATGCGGCCGGCCGTGTCGGAGGCGATCGAAATCCGGGCCTGCTGCAGGTTGGCGTTCTCGGTCTCCTGGTAGCGACCGCCGGTGACCCAAACATAGGCGCCGCCGGCGAGCAACGCCAGCGGCAGGGCGACCATCAAAAGGAAACGGCCGGTGCGGCGCTTCTTCCTCGGTGCTGCCGGTGCGGGCTGCGGCTCCGCTGCCGCGGAGACTGGCGCAGCGTCCGGCTTCGTCGGCGCTTCCATCTCGAGCTTGGTGACGTTGTCGTCTGCTTTCTTGGCTGCCGCGTTCATGCTGCCCGCCCTTCCGAATTCTTGATCTTTTCGAGGGACGACGTCTCGCCGTCCGTCAAATTCTGCACGATGGTGTCAAGCACCTGGATCAGGATGCGACGGTCTTCCGGCGACACGCCGATGAGCGATTCCTCATAGACCTCGCCGGCAAGGCTTTTGACATCGGCGTAGGCTGCGTTGGCCTTTTCGGTCGGGAAGATCATGCGCACACGCCGGTCGGCCGCGTCGGCGCGACGCTCGATCCAGCCGCCCTCCTCCATCCGGTCGACGAGGCGAGAGACGCTGATCGGCTCGATCTCGAGCAGCTCGGCAAGCCGCGCCTGCGCGACACCGGCCTCCTTGGCGACGCGGACGAGAAGCCGCCATTGCGCCGAGGAAAGGCCCAACCCGCTGGCGCGCGCCTCGAAGCGCTTGCGCATGAGGCGCTGCACGTCGTGGATCAAAAATCCCAATCTGTCGATGCCGTCTGAAACCATGAGCGGCATATATAATAAGCGTGCTTACTATTCAAGTGGCATGCGTTGTTCCAGGAGCCGGCAACCGCATGCGGCCATGCCAGGGCTGCATGGTCGAAGCTCGCCAAGGCGGGCATGAGAGCGCCACAGAGCGCCGGCTCCGGCGTCGTCTTCAGGCAATGGGTGCATGGCACAGTGCCAACCGCCTGGCATCCAATGTGTTTTAGCAGCTGTGCTGGTGCCGTTCGGCATGTTTGTGATACATCTGGCGGCGAGGATCGGGGGATCATCGCAATGCCGACGCTCTATGCGCTGAAGCCGGCTTTCCAGGACAGGTTGCGGCCGCTGGTCAACAGGTTGGCTGCATCGGGCATGACCGCCAACGGCATAACGATCGCGGCTGCGCTGCTGTCCATCGCGGCTGGATCGGCGATCGCGATCCTCCCCGATTGGAGCCCGCTGCTCTTCCTCATCCCCCTGGTGCTTTTCCTGCGCATGGCGCTCAACGCCATTGACGGCATGCTGGCACGGGAACATGGCCAGGCTTCGACGCTCGGCATGTACCTCAACGAGATCTGCGATGTCGTCTCCGACCTTGCGCTGATCCTGCCGTTTGCCGCCCTCTCCCAATTCGGCGCCTGGGGCGTCGTCGCCTTTGCCATCGCCGCGGCGCTCACCGAGTTCGCCGGCGTGCTCGGCATCGCCGCCGGGATCGGGCGAAACTATGCCGGGCCGTTCGGCAAGAGCGACAGGGCGCTGGCGCTCGGCGTGGTCGCCGTGCTCGCCGCGGCCGGGCTCTGGCCGGAGGCAATCGCGCCGTTTGTGTTTCCGGCCATGGCTACGCTTTCGCTGCTGACCGCCATAAACCGGATACGCGCCGGTCTTATTGGCAGCACCGGCTGAGCACCGAGACTCGCCATGCCGTCCGGGGGAACCACCATGCTTCACGAACAGGTCGCCAGCGCGCCGGCGGACGGACTTGCGCGGCAGGCGCAGGAACGCACCTTCCGCAGCCATGACGGCACGCAGATCTTTTACCGCTACTGGCCGGCGATGCAGGCCACGACCAAGGGCGCGGTCGTGCTCTTCCATCGCGGGCACGAGCATGGCGGCCGCATGGCGCATCTCGTCGACGAACTCAGCCTGCCCGACTACGCCTTCTATGCCTGGGATGCGCGCGGCAACGGCCGCTCCGCCGGCGAGCGCGGCTACGCTCCGTCTTTCGCCGCGCTGGTGCGCGATATCGACTGTTTCATGCGCGAGATCGCCGCCAGGGACGGTTTTGCCGCGCAGGACATCGCGTTGATCGCGCAGTCCTTCGGCGCGGTGCTGGCGGCCGCGTGGGTGCACGACTATGCGCCCAAGCTGCGCGCCATGGTGCTCGCCTCGCCCGCCTTCTCGGTGAAACTCTATGTCCCTTTCGCCAAGGAAGGCATCGCGCTGTGGCAAAAGATCAAGGGGCGCTTCTTCGTCAATTCCTACGTCAAGGCGAACCTTCTCACTCATGACCCTGTGCGCATCGCTTCCTTCGAAAACGACAAGCTGATCACAAGGCCGATCGCCTCGAACATTCTGGTCGAGCTCTATCAGCACGCGGCGCGCATCGTTGCCGATGCGCGCGCCATCACCGTGCCGACGCAGCTTCTTCTGTCGGGCAGCGACTGGGTGGTGCGGCACGCGCCGCAGCACGAGTTCTTCGTCAATCTCGGCAGCCGCGCGAAGGAGCGCCACGTGCTGCCGGGCTTCTTCCACGATACGCTGGGCGAGCGCGACCGCGCCAAGGCGCTCGACCTGATCCGGCCGTTCCTTGAAGCGCAGTTCGCGGCACCCGCGGAAGCTGTCGACCTGAAGCAGGCGGACATCGCCGGCTACACGCGCGACGAGGCCGACCGCCTCGCCTCGCCGCTCGATCTGCTTTCGCCCAGGGGCCTCTACTGGGCGATGAGCCGCGCCTTCATCCGCATCGGCAGCTGGTTCTCGCAAGGCATGAAGGTCGGCGTCACCACCGGCTTCGATTCCGGTTCGACGCTCGACTATGTCTATGAGAACGAGCCGCGCGGCCTGGGGCCGATCGGCCGCATGGTCGACCGGACCTTCCTCGACGCCATCGGCTGGCGCGGCATCCGCCAGCGCAAGCTTCACATCGAAGAGCTGATCGGCTCGGCGCTGGCAATGCTGAAGGCCGCTGGGCGGCCGACCAACATCCTGGACATTGCGTCTGGTCACGGTCGCTACGTCCTCGATGCGATCGACATGAGCCGGGAGCAACCGACCAGCGTTCGGCTGCGCGACTATTCCGACCTCAATGTCGAGCGCGGCCGCAAGCTGATCGCCGAGCGGCAATTGCCGGCCAGCGTATCGTTCCAGCGCGCCGACGCCTTCGACGGCGACGGGCTCGCCGCGCTCGATCCGGCGCCGGACCTCGCCATCGTCTCCGGCCTTTACGAGCTCTTCTCCGACAATGCGCTGATTGCGCGCTCGCTCGGTGGCCTTGCCCGCGCCATGCAGCCGGGCAGCCTGCTCATTTACACCAACCAGCCCTGGCACCCGCAGCTCGAAATGATCGCGCGCAGCCTGACCTCGCATCGCGGCGGCCAGGCCTGGGTGATGCGGCGGCGCACGCAAGGCGAGATGGATCAGCTGGTCGAGGCGGCAGGCTTCGAGAAGCTCGACCAGCGCATCGACCAATGGGGCATCTTCACCGTCTCGCTGGCAAGGCGGCTTTAGGACCACCGCCGCATGCCTTCCAGTGCCGAGCCCCCGCCACTTTCACCCAGCGCCGAGCCCTATGGGCGTGTCGTCCTGCGCGCAGCGCTGTGGCTCGCATGCCTTGCGCCTTTCTTCTATTCGACCTACGGCTTCGCCAATTGGCTCGCCTCGACGCGCGACCATGTCGGCAGCATCGTGTTCTCCTGGGAACACCATGTTCCGTTCGTCGCCTGGACGATCGTGCCCTACTGGTCGATCAACCTGTTCTACGGACTGTCGCTCCTGCTCAACGACAGCCGCCAGGGCGTCGACCGGCTGGCCGGCCGCTACCTCACCGCGCAGATCATCGCCGTCGCCTGCTTCATCCTGTTTCCGCTGACCGCCACATTCGTGCGGCCGGAAACGAGCGGCCTGCCGGGTTTCCTGTTTGCGGTGCTCGGCGGCTTCGACAAGCCGTTCAACCAGGCGCCGTCGCTGCATATCGCGCTGTTGGTGATCATCTGGGATCATTGGCGCCAGCGCCTCGCCGGTCCTTTGCTGGGGCTCTGGCACGGCTGGTGCTTTCTGATCGGCGCCTCGGTGCTGACCACCTGGCAGCATCATTTCATCGACATCCCGACCGGCGCGCTGCTCGGCTTCTTCGCCCTGTGGCTCTTTCCGGCACGGGGCGAGCTGCCGTTCGCCGGTTTCCGCCTGACTACCGACGGCAAGGCACTGCGGCTTGCGCTATACTACGCGCTGGGCGCCGCTCTGGCGCTAACGGGCGCTGCGGCCGGCGCCTTCTTCTCCGCCCTCGCCTTGTTGCTTCTATGGCCTTCGCTGGCGCTGGCCATCGTCGCCTTCGCCTATGCCGGCGCCGGCGCGAAAGTGTTCCAGAAGACCGCGGATGGCCGTGTGTTGCTGGCAAGCCGCATCCTGCTTTGGCCCTATCGTCTGGGCGCCAAGGTCAATGTCTGGGCCTGGACGCGCAAGCTGCCGCCGGTCGTGGCGGTCAGCGACGGCGTCTTCCTTGGGCGGTTCCCGAACGCCGCCGAGGCTGACGGCTTCGGCACGGTGATCGATCTCGCCGCCGAGCTTGAGCGACCGGGCGACGCGCCGGGCCGCTGGCAAAGCTTCGGCATGCTCGATCTGCTGCCGCCGCCGGCGGATACGCTCGACCAAGCGGTGGCCGCGATCGAGCCGGCGCGCCGGCATGGCACGGTGCTGGTCTGCTGCGCGCTCGGCTTCCAGCGCAGCGCCACCGTCGTCGCCGGATGGCTCGTCGCGACCGGCCGCTCGCACACGCCATCCCACGCGCGCAAGCAGCTCGCCGCGTCCGGACGACCGGTGCATCTTCGCGTCGGGCTGGATGAGCCGGCATGACGGACGAGACCTACCAGCAGCGGACAGCCGCCTTTGCCGCCATGCTGATCAAGCACGCCGCGTGGCCGGCCGCGATCGTGCTCGTCTGCGACGGCTTCTGGCCTTTGGTCGCCTCGGCGCGCGGCGCGCTCCAGGCGCCGATCGCGGTGCTGGCGCTGCTGGTCGCGGCGGCAAGCGCCGTCGTGGTGCTTGGGTTTTCGGCGCTTCTCGCCTTCGACGCGCTGCTGTTCCGGCTGATGGCGAGCCATGACGATGAGCGTTCGGGATGCGCCGCTGTCGACGACGTCCTGGCGCGCATGCGGCTCAAGCCCGCCTCCTCGTCTCCGCGCCCCCTCGACGACCGCATCGCCGGAACGCGCCGCCTGCTTGCCCGGCAGCGCATCGCCTTCGCGATCTTCGTCATCGCGTTCCTGACAGCCGGATTCTGGATGCCGGGATGAACAGGCTGTCGCTCCGGACCTTCCCCCTGCTGCAGACGGCGACCTCGGTCGGCCTGTCGGCGCTGGCCCGGGCGGTGACCGGCGTGCGTCCGATCTGGAGCGGTTGCCAGCCATCGGACCGGCAGCGCATCTATTTCGCCAACCACACCAGCCATGGCGATTTCATCCTTTTGTCGGCCTGCCTCAGCGAAAGAGAACGCGCCACCACACATGCGGTCGCCGCCGCCGAATATTGGCGAAAGTCGCGGCTGCGCCGCTTCATCGCCGAGGACATGCTGTCCTCCGTGCTGATCAGCCGGCAATGGACGAGGCCGGAAGAGAACCCGATCTCCGTCATGCTTTCCGTCCTCGACCGGGGTCATTCGCTGATCATCTTCCCGGAAGGCACGCGCAACATGAGCGACGAGCTGCTGCCGTTCCGCTCCGGGCTCTACAATCTGTCGATGGCGCGGCCGGAAGTGGAGCTGATCCCGTGCTGGATCGAGAACATGTCGCGCGTGTTGCCCAAGGGCCAGTTCCTGCCGGTGCCGCTGCTTTGCCGCGTCGTCTTCGGCGCGCCGGTGGCGGTAGCGCCGGGCGAGGAACGCCGCGCCTTCCTCGAACGCGCCCGGGCCGAACTTCTGGCCCTCAATCCCCGTCCTGATCGAGACGAATGATGCGCCACGAAATCAGCATCCTGATCATCGGCCTTTTCGTGGTGCTGACCACGGCCAGCGCCACCGCCGCCGTGCTGTCGGCGCGGGCGCCGAAGCCGCTCAGCGCGACGCTGACCAACCTCACCCAGCGCATCAATGCCTGGTGGGTCATGGTGGCGCTGATGACGGTCGCCTTCTTCTTCGGCCGCTACGGCATGACCATCCTGTTCGCGCTGATCTCGTTCGCGGCGCTGCGCGAGTTCGTGACCTTGACGCACAGCCGCCGCAGCGACCATTGGGTTCTGCTCGGCATGTTCGGCATCGTCATTCCGGTCCAATACTGGCTGGTGTGGACGGCCTGGTACGGGCTGTTCGTGATCTTCATCCCGGTCTACTGCTTCCTGCTGATGCCGGCGATCACGGCGCTGCACGGCGATACCGAGCGCTTCCTGGAGCGCGTCTCGGCGCAGCAATGGGCGATCATGATCGCGGTCTATTGCGTCAGCCACGTCCCTGCGCTGCTGACGCTGAACGTGCCCGGCTTCGAGGGCCGCAACCTGCTGCTCGTCGCCTTCCTGATCATCGTCGTGCAGGGCAGCGACGTGCTGCAGTACATCTTCGGCAAGCTGTTCGGAAAGCACCGCTTCTCGCCAAAGGTCTCGCCGTCGAAGACCTGGGAGGGGCTGATCGGCGGGCTCGTCGCCTCGAGCCTGCTCGGCGCGCTGCTCGCCTTCATCACGCCGTTCTCGCCATTGCAGGCCTCGGCCGTCGCCTTCGTCGCCTGCACGATGGGATTCCTCGGCGGGCTGGTCGCTTCCGCAATCAAGCGCGACCAGGGCGTGAAGGATTGGGGGCATCTGATCGAGGGCCATGGCGGCATGCTCGACCGCACCGACAGCCTGGTCTTCGCCGCGCCGATCTTCTTCCATCTGGTGCGCTATTTCTGGACGGTTTGAGCGTCCGCGCATCGGCGTCTTCCCTGCGCCATTCCAAGGCCGCCTCACCCAAACATCGGAAAATTTTCAGAAACCGTTCGGGATTTCCGGAGCCGGAAGCGCCAAGAAGATCGGGCTGGCGAAAGACAGGCAGCGAAGCCCGATTTCCTCCAGCCAATTGATTTCCCGGTCGCCGCATCCTCCCCGCGCGGCCGCAACCTTGGTCATGGAGACAACATGATTGCACTTTTTCATAACAGGCCGCTGCGGCGCCGCCTTGTCGCCGGATCGATCGCCGTTCTTGCCTGCGGCGGCGCCATGGTCTGGCACGGCGCCAGAAGCGAGGCCTCGAACGTGAAGCCGGCCGCGGCCGAGACGAAGCTTGTCAAGGCCGTCGCGGCGGTCCCGATGCTCAGCGCGGATACCCGTATCGCCATCGGCGAGATACGGCCGAGGCTCGAAAGCGACCTCGGCTTCCGCATATCGGGCAAGCTGCTCGAACGCGTCGCCGAGATCGGCTCGACGGTGAAGAAGGGCGAGGTGCTCGCCCGCATCGAAGACCAGGACTATCGCAACCGGCTCGCCAGCGCCGAGGCCGAGGTCGCGGCGGCACAGGCCGTGCTTGTCGAGGCAAAAGCCGCGGAGGCCCGCATCGGCGCCCTGCTCGCCAAGGGTTTTACCACCCGCGCCAATTATGACGCGACACTGAAGAATCTGCGTTCGGCGCAGGCCAAGCTCAAGTCGGCGAACATCGCCTTCGACATGGCCAAGGACCAGCTCGGCTATACCGAGCTGCATGCGGAATTCGACGGCATCGTCACCGCCACCGGAGCCGAAGCCGGCCAGTCGGTCAATGTCGGACAGATGGTGGTGCGGGTTGCCGATCCGGAGAGCCGCGACGCCGTGTTCTCGATCGCCGAAGCGGTCTTCGCCAACGCACCCGATACGAAGCACCCGCCAAAAGTGACTGTCTCGCTGCTCAGCAATCCGGCGATCACCGCGGTCGGCAGCATCCGCGAGATCGCGCCTATGGCCGACGCCGCGACCCGCACCTTCCAGGTAAAGGTCTCGATCGAGAATGCGCCCAACGAGATGCGCTTCGGCGCAAGCGTCGCCGGCCGCGCCGAGATGGGCGGCGCGCCGGTCATGGTGCTGCCGGGCAGCGCGCTGTTCGACAAGGACGGCAAGCCGGCCGTGTGGGTCGTGTCCGCCTCGTCGGCGGTGGAGCTCAAGCCGGTCACGGTCGCCCGCTACGAGACCGACCGTGTCGTGGTCAGCGGCGGGCTCGCCAAAGGCGACCTGGTCGTCACCGCCGGCGTGAACCGGCTGCGGGAACACGAAAAAGTGCGTATCGTTGAAGGAGAGGAAAAATGACCATGTCCAAGACAAAGGTCTTGATTGCCGGCGCCGGCCCGACCGGGCTGACGCTCGCTCTCTGGCTGACCAGGCTCGGCGTCCCGGTCCGCATCTTCGACAAGGCCACCGGTCCGGGTGAAACCTCGCGCGCGCTCGCCGTCCAGGCGCGCACGCTGGAGTTCCATCGCCAGATCGGCATTGTCGAGGACATCCTTGCCGAGGGCATCCGGCTGGAAAGGCTTACGTTGCATACGCCGGCCGGCGTCGCAGCGCGGCTGCCGCTTTCCGATTTTGGCCGCGGCATCAGCCCCTACTCCTTCGCCTTCGCGCTGCCGCAGGATATCCATGAACGCGTGCTGATCACGCATCTGGAACGCGCCGGCGTCGAGGTCGAGCGCGGTACGGAGCTCGTCGCCTTCCAGGACAAGGGTGACGCGGTCATCGCGACCCTTGCGCGGAACGGCAAGACGGAGACCGTCAGCGCAGCCTATCTCGCCGGCTGCGACGGCGCCCGCAGCACGGTACGCCATGGGCTGAACATTGGCTTTCCGGGCGGTACCTACGAGCAGGCCTTCTACGTCGCCGACGTGAAGGGCACGGGCAACGTCACCCGCAATGGCATGGACACGACCATCAGCACCTATGGCTTCGCTATCGTGATGCCGGTCCGGCAGTCGGGCTCGCTGCGCCTCATTGGCATCGTGCCGAAGGCGCATGAGGCCGACGAGACGATCAGCTTCGAGGCGATCCGCGCCGATGTCGAGCGCGACACCGGCGTCACGGTCGAGGAGGTCAACTGGTTCTCGACCTATCGCGTCCATCATCGCGTCGCCGAGCGCTTCCGCGCCGGCCGCGTGTTCCTCGTCGGCGATGCCGGACACATCCATAGCCCGGCCGGCGGCCAGGGCATGAACACCGGCATGGGCGATGCTGTGAACCTCGCGTGGAAGCTAGGCGCCGTGGTGCAGGGCCGTGCCGATCCGCGCCTCCTCGACAGCTACGAGCCGGAGCGCATCGCCTTTGCTCACAAGCTGATCGAAAGCACCGACAAGGTGTTCCGCTTCATCACCAACCGCTCGCGGCTGGTCGGCCTGTTCCGGCGTTACGTGATGCCGAAGGTCATGAACATCGGGCTCCACACATCGTTCGGGTCGCGCGCATTCTTCGGCGTGATCTCGCAGACGGCGATCGAGTACCGCGCCGGGCCGATCAGCTCGGGCATGGCGGGCAAGGTCAGCGGCGGCGATCGTCTGCCCTATGTCGCCGGCAACGTCATGGGCGCGGGCGGCGACAATTTCGAGCCGCTGCGCTCGCTCGACTGGCAGGTCCATGTCTATGGCGAGGTCAATTGCGATTTCCGGGCGATGCTCGCACCGACAGGAATTGCAGTGCATGCCTTCGCCTGGACAGACGCAGCCGGGAAAGCCGGCCTGCAGCGCGACGCAGCCTATCTGGTGAGGCCGGACGGCCATGTCGCGCTCGCCTCGCCAGTCCAGGAGGCAGCCGCCTTCCAGCGCTATCTCGCGGGCCTCGCCATCAGGCCGAGAACCGCCGAGCGCGCGCCTTACCGTGTGCCGGGCACCATGCACAGCCTGGCCTGAATTGCGACAGTGCCCGCCAAGCGGCGGGCGCTGACCGAACCCAAACCGTCATTTGTTTTGGCCAGCCGGCAGGCGCCGGCGGAGCGCGCTTGCGCGCGCCCTGAAAAGGAACCACATCATGACCAGCTTCAATCTTTCCGAATGGGCGCTGCGGCACCGCAGCTTCATCGTCTACCTGATGATCGCGGCCGCCCTTGCCGGCCTCTACGCCTATGGCGGCCTCGGCCGCGAGGAGGACCCGCCCTTCACCATCAAGACCATGGTGGTGAAGACGATGTGGCCGGGGGCCAGCACCAGCGACACGGTGGAGCAGATCACCGATCGCATCGAGAAGAAGCTCGAGGAGCTGCCGGACCTCGACTACGTCAAGAGCTACACTAAGCCCGGCGAATCCGTCGTCTTCGTCAACCTCAAGGACACGGTGGCCGCGGACCAGGTGCAGCCGCTCTGGTACCAGGTGCGCAAGAAGCTCGACGACATCAAGCCGACGCTGCCGTCCGGCGTGCAGGGCCCGTTCTACAATGACGAGTTCGGCGACACCTATTCGCTGATCTACGCGCTCACCTCCGACAGCCTCAGCCATCGCGAGTTGAAGGATCTCGGCACCAGCCTGCGCGCCGGGCTGCTGACGGTGAAGGACGTGGCCAAGGTCGACCTCATCGGCCAGCAGGACGAGAAGATCTATCTCGAATTCTCGACGCAGAAGGTGGCGGCGCTCGGCCTCGATGTCGGCACGCTGTCGCAGGCGCTGCAGGCGCAGAACGCGCTGACGCCGAGCGGCACGGTCGATGCCGGCCCCGAGCGCATCGCCATCCGCGTGTCCGGCAGCTTCACCTCCGAGGAAAGCCTCAAGGAGATCAACTTCTACGCCAACGGCCATTACTTCCGGCTGGGCGACGTCGCCGAGGTCAAGCGCGCCTATTCCGACCCGCCGCAGCCGATGTTCCGCTTCAACGGCAAGCCTGCGGTCGGCATCGCCATCTCGATGACTTCGGGCGGCGACGCGCTGGCGCTGGGCGAGACCGTCAAGGAGAAGATGCATGAGATGCAGGCCGAGCTGCCGCTCGGCGCCGAGCTCGGCCTGGTCGCCGACCAGTCGCATGTGGTGGAAGAATCCGTCGGCGAGTTCACCAAGAGCCTCGGCGAGGCGATCGCCATCGTGCTCGCCGTCTCGCTGCTGGCGCTCGGCTGGCGTCCCGGCGTCGTCGTGGCGGTCGCCATCCCGCTGGTGCTGGCGATCACCTTCGTCACCATGGAGTATTTCGGCATCTCGCTGCAGCGCATCTCGCTCGGCGCGCTGATCATCGCGCTCGGCCTGCTGGTCGACGATGCGATGATCGCGGTCGAGATGATGATCTCGCGCATGGAGGAAGGCTACGACAAGATCTCGGCCGCCACCTATGCCTATACCTCCACCGCCTTCCCGATGCTCACCGGCACCCTGGTGACGATCGCCGGCTTCGTGCCGGTCGGCTTCGCCAAGAGCGGCGCCGGCGAATACTGCTTCTCGCTGTTCGCTGTCGTGGCGATCGCGCTCGTCGTCTCCTGGGTGGTCGCGGTGCTGTTCACACCGCTCACCGGCGTCTTCCTGCTGCCCGATCGCATCAAGGGTCATGGTGGCAGCCATCAGCCCTCGCGCATCGGCCGCGGTTTCCAGGCGCTGCTCGAGATGGCGATGCGGGCGAAGTGGCTGGTGCTGTCGGCGACGGCCGGACTGTTCGCGCTCTCCGTCGTGGCGATGGGCTTCGTCGGCCAGGAGTTCTTCCCGAAGTCCGACCGGCCCGAGGTCATGCTCGACCTCACCTTGCCGCGCACCGCTTCGATCAAGTCGACGGATGCCGTGGTCGAGCGCGTCGAGAAGCTGCTCGCCGCCGATCCAGATATCGACCACTGGAGCTTCTATGTCGGCCAGGGCGCGGTCCGCTTCTACCTGCCGCTCGACGCACAGCTCGCCAACGACTTCTTCGCCCAGGCGGTGGTTGTTACCAAGGGCCACGCCGTGCGCCAGGCGGTGATCGACCGGCTGGAGAAGCAGCTGTCGACCGGCTTCGACGACGTCATGGCGCGCGTCACGCCGCTGGAGCTCGGCCCGCCGGTCGGCTGGCCGCTGAAGTTCCGCGTCAGCGGTCCGGATCCGGACAAGACGCGCGGCCTGGCGCAGCAGTTCGCGCAGGTGCTGGGCAGCGACGCCTCGGTGCGCAACATCAACTACGACTGGAACGAGCCGGCCAAGGTGATCAAGGTCGACGTCGACCAGGACCGGGCGCGCGCGCTGGGCATCTCCTCGCAGCAGCTGTCGGAGACGATCAACGCGGTGCTCTCCGGCTCGAAGATCACGCAGATGCGCGACGACATCTACCTCGTCGACATCGTTGCCCGCGCGGTGGAAACCGAACGCGCCAGCATCGACACGCTGCGCGGCCTGACGATCAGCGCGTCCGGCGGACGGCGGGTGCCGCTGGAACAGGTGGCGAAGCTCACCTACCAGACCGAGCCGCCGCTGATCTGGCGCCGCGGCCGGCTGCCGACCGTGACCGTGCAGGCCGATGTCGCGCCCGGCGAAAATGCCACGCTGGTCACGCGGCGGCTGGAGAGCGCCATCGCCGCCTTCAAGGCGGAACTGCCGGCGCGCTACAGCGTCGAGCAGGGCGGCGTGATCGAGGACAGCGCCAAGGCGCAGGCCAGCATCTTCGTGGTGTTCCCGCTGATGCTGTTCATCATGGCCACCGTGCTGATGGTGCAGCTGATGAGCTTCCAGCGCCTGGTGCTGGTGCTGCTCACCGCTCCGCTTGCGATCATCGGCGTCGCCGGCGCGCTGCTCCTCTCGGGGGCGCCGATGGGCTTCGTCGCGATCCTCGGCGTGATGTCGCTGATCGGCATGGTGATCCGCAACTCGGTGATCCTGATCGCGCAGATCGACCAGCACATCGCCGCCGGCGAGGAACCATGGGCCGCGGTGATCAGCGCCACCACGCATCGGTTGCGGCCGATCCTGCTGACGGCGGCGGCCGCCATACTCGGCATGATCCCGATCGCGCCGACGGTGTTCTGGGGGCCGATGGCCTATGCGGTGATGGGCGGCCTCTTGGTGGCGACCGTGCTGACGCTGGTCTTCCTGCCGACGCTCTACGTCACCTGGTTCGGGATCAAGGCGCCGGCCGAGAGCACTCCCGCGGCCGAACCGACAGCGGCCGCCACCGAGCCCCAGCCGCTGGTGGCCTGAGCGCCGCCCCCTCCCAGCAGCCACGGCGGCCAAACGCCGCCGTGGCGACCTTTATCACCCAAAACGGAAAGGAACGATCATGACACCCTTCTTTGGAAATCTTCTCGTTCGCGTGAATGCCGGCTTCCTGGTCCTTGCTTCCGCAGGCGGGCTCGCCACCGACATTGCCGGCTCGTTCTTCGGGCGCGGGGCTGAAGCCGTGCTGCTCAACAACGCACCCGGCACCGGCATCGGCTTCATCGAGGCGCACGGGCTGGCCCTGATCATCGGCGTGACGCTCTGGCGCATCGCCTACTCCCGCAACTGGCACGCCGTGCTGGCTGCCGTGCATGTGCTGCTCGGAACGGCAAACCTTCTGTTCTGGCAGTTCTTCATCGCTGCCGACGTGCTCGTCGTCGGCTACGTCACAACCGCGGCGCACTGGCTGTTCGTGGTTGCTCACCTGGCGGCGCTGACGGGTTCGACCCGGCTGGCCGCTTCATCCTCCCACTAGAACTGAACACCAACCTCAGGAGAAACGAAAATGCCTGTGAAATCTTTCAGGAAAATGCGCTCGGCCGCTGCGTTGCTCGGGATCGGCCTCGCCGCCGTCGAGATCGTCGGCACGGCCGTGCCGGCCCTGTCGCTGGTCGGTACCGCCGAAGCCCGCATCGGGGCGCCCTGGACACCGCACAGCGCCGCGGGCGTCGCCCGGCGCGCCACGACATGGCGTGTGCTGAGGCACACCACCGCCTGGGTCGCCACGCTGCCGGCAGGCTGCGTTCGCACCAAGGTCAACGGCTTCGACGTCTGGCGCTGCGGCCGGACCTACTACCGGCCCTATCAAGGCCGCTACATCGTGGTCGTCGTCGATTGAGGCGGCTCGGGCACAGCCCAATGCGCGTCGCGCTGAACAGGATTCAGGCGACGCGCTTTAAGTTTTTATTTTGATATCCCAGAACCGCTGCACACTTCCGGGGCGAGATGTTTTAGCCGACGGCAAGCCTGACGCCTTCGCAGAGATGCTCGGCATCGGCCGGATTTTCGAACGGCACGCCGTGCAGCGCATAGTCGAGCGGCGAGAAGGAAGCGCCCTCCTCGATGAGGGCGATCTGCCGCCGCGCCTTGTCCCTGTCGCCCATCTGGGCATAGCAGGCGGCCAGCCTCGTCCTGATCCAGGGCGCCGGGCGCGTCGCGAGCTCCAGCGCTTCCGCCGCCTGCCGGTACTCCCCCATCATGTAAAGCGCCAGGGCGCGGTCGAACTGGTACCAGTGCGGATGCAACGGATCGATGCGGATGCCGCGCGCCAGCCAGGTCAGCGCTTCGAGCGGCCGGCCGCGCATGGTGAGCAGCATGCCCATCTGCTCGATGCTGTCGGCGTCATAAGGGTTGAGCTGCAAGGCGATGCGCATGTGATGCTCGGCCGCCTCGTGATCGCGCATATAGAGGCGGATCAGCGACTGCACGCGGTGGCCGGTCGGCTGGTCGGGCGACAGCGCCAGCCCTTTGTCGGCAAGGTCGCGCGCATTTTCCAGGACAGCATCGCTGGCGCGCCCGAACTCGCCGTCCAGGGAGCGCGCCAAAGCGAGATAGGAATAGGCAAGCCCGTAATTCGGATCCTTTGCGATCGCCGCCTCGAACAAGGCCTCGGCGCCGCGCTGGTCGGTCTGAGCGGGATCGCGCAGCAGCGCGAAGCCGCGCAGCAGGAGCTCGTAGGCGGCAAGGCTGGTCACCGGCTTGCGCGAGGCCTGCTCGAGGCCGGCGTTGGTGACCCGCGTCACCAGGCGGCTGACGATCTGCTCGACTATGTCGCGCTCGATCTCGAACAGGCCGGCGCCCTGCGACTGGTAGCGGTCGCCCCAGAGCTGGCTGGCGCTCGCGATGTCGACGAGGCTGACGGCCACCACGACATGCTCGCCCTGGCGGCGCAGCGATCCTTCGACCAGATAGTCTGCGCCGATGCGGGCGCGGATCTGCGGCCATTCGGCGCGGCCGAAAGAGGCGAAGGAAAAACTCGAATTGCGCGCCAGCACCGTCACGGTGCCAAAGCGCGCCACGCCGTTAATGAGATCCTCGGCAAAGCCGTCGACCATCGCCTCGTCGGCCGGATCGCCGCTCTCGTTGCGGAAGCGCACCACCGCCACGATCGGCTGGCTGCTGATCTCGGGCGCCGCTTCGGCTTCCGCGGCAAGCATATAGCCGCGCTTGGAGACGGTGCGCACCATGTCCTCGCCCAGCACCTTGCGGATCTCGCGCACCGACTGGGTGAGCGAATCCTCGGTGACATAGACGCCGGGCCAGACGACATCCATCAGCTCCGACTTCGGCACGACGCGGCCCATATTGCGGGCGAGATGCGAAAGCAGCGCGTAGGCTTTCGGCCGCAGGAACAGCGGCTCGTTGATGCCGCGCAGCGTTCCCTTGGCGAGGTCGAGCGTGAACCCGCCAAACCGGAAGACCTGATCGGCCGTCGCCGTCGTCATCGGGACACCCCTTCCCGCGTGCCGCTAATGCCAAGTCGATCCCACTCAACCCGGCATGCACGTTGCTATTATTGCGCACTGCGCAATTTCGATCAAACCGGCTTCCAGCGCAGTGGATCGCTGCCCCGCCAAATGCAAAGCGACAAGTCACGGCAACAGGCGCAAGGCTTTCGAATTTGCCGGTCGGGATTCAATCCGGTTTGCCTGACGGGCAAGCCCGCGTCGGGATTGATCGAGGCTTGTAGTGATCCGGTCGTCGGCCCTCAGAACCTGTGGCTCAGCCCCAGCTTGCCACCCAAGGCGCTGTAGCTGCTGCTGCCCAGGCCGTCATAGAAGGCCGAGGCGTTGATCGACATGCCGTTGCCCGCTGAAAGCGCGACGCCGGTTTCGGCCCGCCCGCGCAAGCCGGTCTCGGCCAGTCCGGGCGTTTCCGTCGCCGCTGTCGCGGTATTGTTCTGCATGAAGGTCCAGATGCCTTGCAGGTCGACGAACGGTGTCATCACCAGGCCGCCCTCCAACTGCATGTCCGTGCTGATGCTGGGGCCGAAGGCGAACTGGCCAGTGCGCACGTCGACAGACGGCACATCGACGCCGAGACCGTCAACATAGGCATCGGTCTTTTCCTCGAACATCGTCACCCGCGCTTCAGGCTTGATCTTCCAGCGTTCGATGTCGAAGCTGCCGATCAATGCTGCGGTGGCCAGCCAGCGATTACCGTCGAACTTGTCATTGAAGGTCCCAAGCGGCGAGACCTGGTTGAACGATTGACCCCAGCCGGCGCGCGCGTCGAGATAGAAATGGTCGGAGAGCCGCACCGTGGCATAGGGGCCGACAAGATAGCCGACGCCGGTGACGGCGGCGCCGTCTTCGCGATCCTGGTCCAGCCAGTCGACCTGAAGGCTGAGGCCGACCAGCACGGCCGGGCTCAGCAGATAGTCGACGCCGGCATGGGCGATGCCGAAGCTGCCGTCGCCGCTGCCCGACTTGAAACGGCCGATCGTGCCTTCCGTCCAGACATCGAAACGCCGGGCCATCGGGTCGGACGGCGCCTCGGTGCCAGCAACAGAGCCGGCAGTGTCCGGACCGAATGCATGCTGGAATGGCGCATTGGCCGAAGGCAATCGGCCGGAGTAAGCGCTGAGCGGCAGTTGCGTGCCGGGCGCGCCGGTTCCGGATTCCACGGCGCTCGTCTGGTCTGTGCCTTCATTGGCCTGCTCGCTCATCTGCGCCCGCTGCAGGCTGTAGCCGAAGGTGGTGCGGTCGGCAGCGATCTGCAGGCCGATCGGCAACTGGC
The DNA here is from genome assembly GCF_002294985.1 of Mesorhizobium sp. WSM3862. Classification (GTDB taxonomy): domain Bacteria; phylum Pseudomonadota; class Alphaproteobacteria; order Rhizobiales; family Rhizobiaceae; genus Mesorhizobium. Next base: position 45,853 of record NZ_NSGE01000014.1, read on the forward strand.
TGCCGCCGATCGGCATGCCGAAGGCGGTCATGCCGCCATTGCCCGAATAAGCGCCGGTCAGCCGTTCGATGCGGCGGTCGATGTCGGGCTGGTTGGCGATGATGATGTCGGACCTGCTTTCCAGGAACGAGCCGATCAGCGCCACCGCCTTGTCGGCGGAATCGCTGGTCGAGATCGTGCAGCTTATGTTGCCGCCCGGGACCACCTTCAGCTTGCCACTCTTGCTGGCCGCGTTGATGGCCGAGCCCGGGTCCGAACACTGAGCCGAGGCGATGTCGACGCCGTTCGGCGCCGTGAAGCTGAACGCGTAGGTGCCCGGCGCCAGTGCGATGGCGCCGGAAGAGCCATGGCCGCCGCTGCTGTTGACCGCCACATTGAGCGCCGGCTCGGGCGAGGAGAAACCGAAGCTGCCGTCGGCAGGCGAGTTGACCAGGAAGGTGACGTTGCCGGGCTGCGTTGTGCTGACAGTCACCGTGAACGAGGCCGTGGCGGTGTTGCCGGCGGCGTCCCTGGCCTCGAAGGTGTTGGTCGTGGTGCCGAGCGGGAAGCTGCTGCCGGAGGCAAGGCCCGCAATCTGGGTCGTGCTGACTGTGCCCTGCGAATTGTCGGTGGCGGTCGGCGGCGCCCAATTCGCCGTGCCCGAGGTCTCGCCATAGGCCACCGTGACGGTGATGTTGGTCGGCACGGTCAGCACCGGCGGCTCGCCATCGGCGACGGTAACGGTGAACGATCGTTCGGCGCTCGCATTGCCTTGCTGGTCAATGGCCCTGTAGGTCACGGTCGTGGTGCCTATCGGGAAATCGCTGCCGGAGGCAAGGCCAGCGACCAGTTGCGGCTGCACGTCGCCGCCGACCAGATCTGTCGCCGACACATTGTAGGTTACCTTGGCTGTCGGCTTGCCGGCATCGGTGGAAACGCTGATGTTGGCTGGCACGTTCAGCGCCGGCGCCTGGTTATCGGTCACCGTGACGGTGAAAGACTTCGGATCGCTGGCGTTGCCCCGGCTGTCGGTCGCCCTGAAGGTCACCGTTGTCGTGCCGACCGGAAAGCTGGCGCCGGAAGCAAGCCCCGCAATCTGCACGGGTGTCACCGCGCCGTCCACCGCGTCGGTCGCCGACACGCTGTAGGTCACGGTGGCGCTGGCCTTGCCGGGATCGCTGTCGACGACGATGTTGGCCGGCACTGTCAGCTCCGGTGCTTCGGCGTCGACGACGGTAACGATGAAGGACCCAGAACCGACATTGCCCGTACTGTCGGTGGCCGTCCAGGTGACGGTTGTCGTGCCGACCGGAAAGCTGGCGCCGGAAGCCAGCCCCGCTGTCTGGGTGAGCGTGACAGCACCACCAGCGGCGTCGGTGGCCGAGACGTTGTAGGTCACAGTGGCGGTGTTCTTGCCGGTCTCGGTGTTGACGGTGACGTTGGCGGGAACATTCACCACCGGAGCCTCACGGTCCTGCACGGTGACGGTGAACGATCCCGAGCTGGTGTTGCCTTGCTTGTCGGTGGCGGTGAAGGTGACGGTTGTCGTGCCGGCCGGAAACTCGGCGCCGGAAGCAAGCCCGCTCGTCTGGGTGGGCGTGACGGCACCATCAACAACGTCGGTCGCCGACACACTGTAGGTCACAATGGCGCCGGCCTTGCCGGGATCGGTGGCGACGACAATGTTGGCGGGCAGGCTCAGCGTCGGCGCCTCCGTGTCGTTGACCGTTATCTTGAAGCTTGCCGTACCGGTGTTGCCGGCGGCGTCTGTGGCATCGAAGAAGACGGTGGTTGTGCCCAGCGGGAAGATGCTGCCGGAAGGCAGGCTGCCCGAGGCGACGACCGGCGTGACGGTGCCATCGCCGTCGACATTGTCCTTGGCCGTGGCATTGGGATAGGTGACGACAGCGGTCGCGACGCCGGCATCGGTGCCGACGGTGATGTCCGCAGGCGGTGTCACCACCGGCGCTTCGTGGTCGCTGACCGCCACCTTGAAGGTCGCTGGGCCGGCAATGTTGTTGCTGGCGTCCCTGGCGGTGCAGGAAACGGTGGTTTCGCCCGTGGCGAAGGCGCTCCCGGAGGCCGGCAGGCAGCTGACAACGGGCGCTGGATCGCCGGCATCGGTGGCCGTCGCGCTGTAGGTGACCGTTGCCGTCGGCTTGCCGGGATCGGTGTTTGCAGCGATGTCGGCAGGCACGCTCAATGCAGGCGGGGTCACGTCGTTGATGGTGATCTTGAAGGTCTTGGCCGCGCTGGTGTTGCCCGCAACGTCCTTGGCCGTGCAGCTCACCGTGGTCTCCCCGATGGCGAAGGTGCTGCCCGAGGCCGGCGCGCAAGAGACGGTCGGATTCGGGTCGGCATTGTCGGCGGCGGTCGCCGTGAAGGTCACGGCCTGGCCCGTCGCACCGGCTGGCGCGTTGTCGCTGATGTCGGTGGGAAGGCTCACCACCGGGGCTTCACGATCCTCGACGGTGACCGTGAAGGAACCGTTGGTGACGTTGCCGGACGGATCGGTCGCTGAGTAACTGACCGTGGTGACGCCGAGCGGAAAGGTGCCGCCGGAGGCGAGCCCGCCGGTCAACAGCAGATCCGCGACATCGTCCTCGGGATCGACAGCGCTGACGGCGTAGTTGACGACGGCTGTCGGCTTGCCGGTGTCTGTGCCGACGGTGATGTTGGACGGCAGGATAAGGTTCGGCGGGTTGGTGTCCGGCGGGGCCAGCGGCACGGTGAAGTTGGCGCCGGTCCTGCTGCCGCTGGGTGCGGTCCATTTGAGGATCGGCGCGCCGGAAAACGAACCCGACGCCATGTTGAGCGGGGTCACGGTATAGGTCGAGGTGCAGGTGAAGGTGGCGCCGGTTTGCTGCGGCGGGCTCTCGCAGTCCGGCACATTCGGACCGAGACCACGCGGGTCGACCGTCGCGGTCGTGAACACCCTGTTGCCGGAATAGGCTGTGAAGGTCAGCTTCATCACCTGTCCAACGAAGCGGAACTGGGCCGGGCGCGAGGTGACAGTGATCGATGGAGTGCTCGACTGGGCGCGGCTTTCAACTACGGTTGCCACCCAAAGCGCCAGACCGATCAGCAGCCCAACGCAGAACCTGGCGGTCAGAATGGCCAATCCCTTGCACGCACGCCCTCGGGACGGCGCACAATGCGCAACAGTTTCGGCAAAATTGAACGTCACAAGTCACCCCCACGCCTGTCCCTGGACCTGGCGCAACCCAAACTTCTCGATGCTGTGCGCCCCACAGACGCCAAGGCGCTGCATTGATGCAGCGTCTTGCAAACCCAGCACATCAGGAGGTTGGCTCGTGGCAGCGGCCACTCACCGATTATCCGATCCTTTTGCGCAGCCGCTACCTATGCCGCAGCCTTTGCGGCGGTCAATTGAGCGATCGAACGCCGAGCTGACTATTATTGGGGGGAATTTTCCAAATCGACGCAAGCGCTTAGCGCCTGTGCCGTGGTCCACGCGCAAACCGTGTCGATCGGCGAATGGATTGCGGGATGCGCAATTTCGATCAAACTGAGTGCTCCGAGAGACGGCACCATGATCCGGCCAATGCGAAGAGGAGCCGTATGAACCCGACCGAGAAAGCGCTGTGGTTTGTCGAAAGCCATCTGCCGGATGCGATTTCGCTCGACGATGTCGCGGCAAGCAGCGGCGTGTCGCGCTTCCATGTGACGCGCGCCTTCGGCGCCGCCACCGGCCGGTCGGTCATGGGCTATATGCGGGCGCGGCGGCTCAGCGAAGCGGCGCGCAAGCTCGCCGGCGGCGCGAGCGACATCCTGGCGGTCGCGCTCGATGCCGGCTACGGCTCGCATGAGGCTTTCACGCGGGCCTTCCGCGACCAGTTCGGCACCACGCCGGAACTGGTGCGCGCTGGAGGCTCGACCCAAAACCTCGACCTCGTGGAGCCCATCCTCATGGACAGTTCGCTTCTCACCGCGCTCGAGCCGCCGCGCTTCGAGACCAGCCGGCCGTTCCTCATCGCCGGGCTCGGCGAGCGCTACAGCTGCGAAACCAGCGCCGGCATCCCAATGCTGTGGCAGCGCTTCGGACCCTATATCGGCAACATTCCCGGCGAGGTGCCCGGCGTCGCCTACGGCGTTTGCACCAATGCCGACGATGCCGGCAATTTCGACTATGTCGCGGGCGTCGAGGTGTCGGAGTTCTCCGATCTGCCGAACGATTTTTACCGGGTTCGAGTGCCGGCGCAGAAATATGCCGTGTTTGCGCATCGCGAGCACATCTCGACCATCCGACGCACGGTCAACACCATCTGGAACAAGTGGCTGCCTGCATCCGGACATGAGATCGCCGACGCCCCGGACTTCGAGCGTTACGGCCCCGAATTCGATCCGCGCAGCGGCAATGGCGGACTGGAGGTCTGGGTGCCGATCAAAGGTTGAGACGCTGCCCCTCTCCTTCTCCCTTGCGGGAGAAGGTCTCGCCGAAGGCGATGGATGAGCAGTGTTCCAGCGGAGTGAGACGCTTGGCGTTCCCTGGAACACCCCTCATCCGTCTCGGCGCTGCGCGCCGATCCACCTTCTCCCACAAGGGAGAAGGAAAAGGCGCTACAGTTCCAAATTCCACGTCTGGCCGACCAAATCCTTGCCGAAGGAATGGTGGCGCTCTTCCTCGGCCAGCTTGAAGCCCACCGCCTGGTAGATGCGGCGGGCCGAGCCCAGTATATCGTTGGTCCACAGCGTCAGCGTCTTGTAGCCCTTGGCGCGCGAGAAGGCGATGCACTCGTCGACCAGCCGCCGGCCGATGCCGAGGCCGCGCGCCGACGGCTCGACATAGAGCAGCCTGAGCTTCGCCACCTTGGGCGACTTGCGCATGACGAAAACCGAGCCGACCACCTCGCCTTCGCGCTCGGCGATCCAGCTGCTCTCCCATTGCGGAACGAAGTTCTTGACGAACTCGCCGAGGATCTCGGCAACCAGCGCCTCGTAGGTTGCGTCCCAGCCATAGTCCTGCGCGTAGATGAGGCCCTGGCGATGCGTGATCCAGCCGATGTCGCCGACCTGCAGCGGCCGCAGAATATAGGGTATTTTGGGTTCGGGTTTGTCGCCGAGCAGGTCCTGCACCGTGCGCATCGCCTTGACCAGCCGCTCCTGATCGGTCGGCGCCAGGCGATCGAGCAGCGCGCGCACCTGGTCGTGCGAATCCTGGTTGAGCGGCGCGAAGGCCTCCCTGCCCGCGGGCGTCAGCGCGATCGAGGACCGCCGCGCGTCGGCCTCCGTGGCGGCGCGTTCGACCAGGCCGCGCTCCTCGAATTTTTTCAGCAGCCGGCTGACATAGCCGGGGTCGAGGCCGAGGTCGCGCACCAGGTCGCTGGCGACCAGCCCGTCGCGATGGGCAAGCTCGTAAAGCACGCGCGCCTCGGTCAGCGAGAACGGGCTCTTCAGGAGGCCTTCGTCGAGCAGGCCGATCTGGCGGGTGTAGAATCGGTTGAAGGCGCGCACGGCATCGATGCGCTTGTTGCCGGGGTGATCGTGGATAGTCATGGGGAGTTCCTCCTGTCGCGGACAGGATCGACCATTTAGTTGACTGAGTCAAATAACATGGTTGTGCCGAGCTTCTTTGGGCCGGCGGGACAGAGGGGGGCGCGAAGGATCGAAGACAGTTGGCGCGCCCGTTTACCCCATCGGCAGCGCCGGCCAGAACTCGACAATCCGCCCACCGGCAAACACCGCGAGCGAGCCGAAATGCTGCAGCACCGCCTCGCTCTGTGTCGGCCGCAGGAAGGCGTAGTCACCGGGCTTCACCTCCGCGCCCGCCGGGAGCCCCATGAACTGCTGGTTGGACGACAGCCCGATCAGGCCGTTCGGCTTCATGCCTGCGGGGAACACTGGTTCGGCCATCCACTTGCCGCCATAGAGATAGCAGGCCTTCTTCGGGAAGAGGCCGAGCGCCTGCAGCGTGCGGGAGATAGCCGCCGGGCCGGGCAGCGCCGGATCGAGCGCCTTCAGGATCGGCGTCGCAATGAAAGCGGCCGGCCGGAAGCCGTCGAGGCCGGGCGTGTCGAAGTCTCGGGGCAGCACGAAGGCCGAGCCGATCGACACTTCGTTGGCCACGCCGCCGCCATGCAGCAGCGCCGTCTTGGAACCGCCGATGTTGAGGATGCGGCGCTGGTCCGCATCGAGGGCCGCGACGAACTCGGCAACCTTCGCCGAGGCCTTTTTCAGCGCGCCGGCCGCGCCGCCGAACAGCCCGGGAATTTCCGGCGCATGCGCTTCATAGGCCATGATGCCTTCGCAGCGCAGGCCCTTCGGTATGGCCAGCGCCCCGATCTCGGCAGGGCTGGAAAAGCCGCCGCGATGCAGGCCGACATCGACCTCGAAGGCGAAGCGCAGTTCGGTGCCGAACGCTGCGGCGAGCGCACCGTATTCGGACAGGCGCTCCGGCGTGTCGATCAGCCAGCAGACGCGCGACCACCAGTCGGCGCCGCCTCGAGCCAGCGCCGCTTTCGCAGCACCCACCGGCATCGGCTTGCCATAGAGGAGATCGCCCGCGGGAAAGGCGTCGAGCACCGCCTGCGTCACCGGCGGATGGAAGGTCATGAAGCGGCCGGTTTCGAGCGACTTGGAGATATGCAAAAGCAGCGGCAGGCAAGGCAGCGACTTGTCGACCAACCGCACGGCAAGACCCGGCGCCAGCCTCTGCTTCACCAGCGCGATGTTGGCGTCCAGCCGGTCGCGGTCGAGCACCAGGCAGGGCCGAAAGATTTCGGCGGCCTTGAGCGCCTTCGACAGCTCGGCGAAATAGGCGCTCATTGTTGGATGCCGAACAGGCCGGCCATATAGGGCGACACGAAGCGGTTCTCAGGATCGATGTCGCGGCGCACCGCCATTGCGTCATCCCAGCGCGGATAGAGTTTCTTGAAATCCGCCGCCGTCAAGCTGTGCATCTTCCCCCAATGCGGCCGCCCGCCATATTTGCGGAAGATCGGCTCGGCCGCGCGCATGAGGGGCAGCGGATCGTTCGCCGCGTCGTGATGAATGGCGATCGAGCAGGTCAGCCTCTGGTGGAAGGGCGAGAGCCAGAATTCGTCCGGGGCGACCGAACGCACTTCCATCGGGAAATAGACTTCCGGGAAGTGCTTTTCGGTCAGCGCGATGATCTCGGCCAGCGCCTTGGGACCGTCCTCGTAAGGCAGGTGATACTCCATCTCGTTGAATTTGGTGCGACGGTCGCTGGCGTAGACGTTGAGCCAGTCCTGCACATAATCCTCGGCCGGTACCTTCTTGACCGCACCCTTGATCAGCGCCCGGCGGAGCGCCGGCAGCCGGCGCAGCACGATGCGCAGCTTGCGCAATGTCGCCAGGCCCTCCTCGTCATCCTCGGTCGGCCGCGGCGAAGGCCGAGCGTCGCTGAGATCGCTGGCGATGAACTGCGCATGGCCGGAGAACGGGATGTAATAAAACTCTGCTGAACGGTGTGCGCCCATCATCGTCTCGAAGTCGCGCAGCATTTCGCCGATCGGCAACACCCATTTGCGGCGCCGCAGCCGGTAGGTCGGGATGTTGTTCATCGTCACTTCGGTGAGCACGCCGAAAGCGCCGAGCGCGACGCCGGTGGCATGGATCATATCCTGGTCGCCCGCCCGGCTGTATTCGCGCAGCTTGCCTTGCCCGTCGACGAACTGCACCGTCTCGAGCTGCGTATGATAGGCGCCGAGCGTCGGGCCGGAACCATGCGTCGCGGTGCCCAGCGCGCCGCCGATCGCTTGCTTGTCGATGTCGCCCATATTGGGCAGGCCCTGGCCGATGTCCTGCAGGATGTGCATCAGCGCGCCAAGCCTTGTGCCTGCCCTCACGCGTGCCCGATTGGCTGCGGCGTCATGCGAAACCAGCCCTTCGATCTTCGCCAGCGAGATGATGGTGCCGTCGGACTGCACCAGCGGCGTGAAGGAATGGCCGGCGCCGGCGACGCGCAGCGGACCGGGCGCGGAACGCACCAGATCGGCCAGCTCGCCGACATCGGCTGGCGTGGCGATCAGCTTCGGCGCGGCGTTCACGAAACCCGACCAGTTGCTCCAGGCGTTTGCCATGGTCACCTCCCGCTCAGGCTGGAACGCGGCGCCCGGCAACCAGCACGAAGACGCCGAGCAGCGCCACGCTGGCCAACGCGCTTGCCGCGGCGAATTCCGGCACCGGCCGGAAATTTTGGCCGTCGATCAGCAGCGAGGCGGCCACCGGGCCGATAGCGAGGCCGAAGAGCTGCGCCGCCGGCACAAGCAGTACCGCGTTGCGCGTCTCGTCGGCGGTGATCGCCAGTCGGATCTGGTAGGGCACGATGAAGAGCAGGATGAAGCCCATCACCAGCGCCACCGACCAGAAGACCGAAAGCCCAGGGCCGGAAGCGAGCAGCACCGAGCTGATCGTCGCGATGGTGCCGATGACGGTGATGGCGAAGCGGTAGTCGATGCGCGCTTCGAAGACGGTGGCGGTCATGGCGCCCATGACCTGCGCGGCGAGGCTTGCCGAGACCATCAGGCCGACGGTGCGGCCGTCTATGCCGAACTCGGCGCCGAGCGGCTCCAGAAATGCCCAGACGGCGCCGAAGAACATGAAGTAGCAGAAGATCGACAGCAGCGCCGTGATCGCCGGCACGGTGAGCACATTGGCAAAATGCTCGTCCTTCGGCAGGTCGGCATAGTCGTCCGGCACGATCCACGCGACGACGAGCGACAACAGGCAGACAACGCCAAGCGCGACGAAGCCGCCGGCCGCGCCCGCGGCAGGCACGGCATAAAGCGCGAGCAGCAGCGCCAGCGCGCATTGCGCCAAGGTCTGCAGCGTGACGAAATAGCCGCCGATGCGCTCGGCCCGGCGCGAGCGGGCGATCAATTCGGTCGCCACGGCGACCAAGCCACCCTCCGCGAGGCCTGCCAGGGTGCGCGCGCCGATCAGCGCATTGGAGCTCATCGTATAGGCGGTCCAGAAATTGGCGAGCGCCAGCAGCACCAAAAGCGCGGCGCTCTTCCAGCGCATGTTGCGCGCCGGCAAGAGCATCGCCACGATCGCCGAGCCGATGGCGATCGCGATCATCTCGGCGGTGGCGACCAGTGCCAGCTCGTCACCGGTGACATGACCTTCGCTGTAGAGCGCGCCGAGCAGCACCGGCTGCAAGCCCAGGATGAGCAGACCGACCGAGCCGATCCAGAGCGCCGCGGCGAGTTGCAGGCCGGTCGGATTGCCGACCAGCCAGTCGACATTTTCCGCATGCGCGGCATCGGTTGCAGTCACGAGGCGCCCTCCCTTGCAGCCCGGTGAAAAAACTGACAAGTTGTCAGCATTCACGAAACTGATACTTGATCAGTTTCCTGTCAACCGAGAATCCACGACGCCCGCGCGAGATGAGGCAAGCAAGGCAAACGGCGACTGAACCCAGACGCAGGCCCAAGCAAGAGCGCAGCCGCGAGCGTATCGACGCGATCCTCGCCACGACCATGCGGCTGATCGGCGAGAAGGGCATAGATGCGGTCACGATGAAGGAAGTCGGCGCGCTGGCCGGCGGACCGATCGCCACGGTCTATCATTATTTTCCAAGCAAGTCGGCGATCCTGGCGATGCTCTACGAGCGTTTCTCGGAGGAGAGCCGGGCTCGCTTCGGCGCGATCATCGCCGATATCCGGGGAGTGGATGACGTGACCACTGCAGCCGATCGGCTGCTCGACGATTACTACGGCCGTGTCGCGGCGGATCCGGCGATCCAGGATCTGCAGAACGCGATCCAGGCCGACAAGGCGCTGCAGCATCTCGACATCGCCGAGACGCGGCATCAGGCGAAGATGTTCTGCGACCGTGTGGCGCCGATGCTGAAGCCTAAACAGCGCGAGGCGTTCGGGCGCGTGGTGTTCCTGATCTTTCAGCTCGCCGGCGGCGTCGTGCGGCTGGCGCTGACGCAGGACGAGGCGGAAGGCCGGCGCACGATCGAGGATTACCGGTCGATCATCCACGCGCAGTTGCGGCTGTTTTTGTAGGCATGCCCTAACGGTCGTCATCCTCGGGCTTGACCCGAGGATCCATGCCGTGACCTCCCTTATAGAGCGCAACGGCGCAGAATTCTGCAATCCTTGCAACGCCTTGGCGTCACGGCATGGATCCTAGGGTCTGCGCGCGTCGCTTCGCTCCTTGCTCCGCCCTAGGATGACGACCGCTGGATACGATCCCCTCCGCGATTGCCAACTTACCCCGCATCCAGCTTCGGCCCCAGGATCTCCACCAGCCAATCGACAAACACCCTGACCCGTGGCGACAACTGCCGGCTCGGCGGATAGAGCACCGAGATCGGCGTGGGCGTCGGCGGAAAATCGGGAAGCACTTCGACCAGCCGCCCTGCCTCGAGGTCGTCCGCATATCGGAGCCTTGGCGCCTGGAACAGCCCGAAACCCAGCCGGACCAGCGCAGCACTCGTGTCCGAACTGGCGACCGTGACCCGCGACGGCAGGACGATCTCGCGAACCTTGCCGTCGACGGTGAATTCCAGCGGCATCACTTGCCTCGTGCGCGACGACACGAAGCCGATCATCATGTGGCCAGCCAAGTCGTCCGGCGTGCGCGGCACGCCGTGGCGGTCGAGATAGGCGGGGCTGGCGACGGTGATTTCGCGCGCGATGCCGAGACGCCGCACGATCATGTCGCTGTCGGGAAGCGTGCCGGCCCGGATGACGCAATCGACGCCTTCACGCACGAGGTCGACGAGGCGGTCTCCTTCGCCGATATGCACGGTCAGGCCCGGATATCTGGCGAGCAGCGCCGGCAGTTCCGGCAGCAGGAAGGTGCGCGCCATGTGGCCGTTGACGTCGACGCTGAGGCGTCCGCGCACCTCATGCGCGCCGAAGCCGCCCTCGGCATCCTCGATGTCGGCGAGGATGCCGATGCAACGCTGGTAATAGGCTTCACCGTCGAGCGTGGTGGTGACGTGGCGCGTGGTGCGGCGAAGCAACTGCACGCCCAACCGCTCCTCCAACTGCTTGATCGCGGCGGTGGCGCTGGAGCGCGGCAAGCCGAGATCGGCGGCGGCCGCCGTGAAGCTGCGCCGTTCCACGACGCGGGTGAAGAGCCGCATGCTGTCGAACCTGTCCATCGCTGATTGTTCGCAAATCCTGAATAGAGTTGGCAGTCCGAGCCAGATTATATCGGTCATTCGCGCGAGTATATGGATCTCCATCGCCAAAAGGAGATTTGCCATGACCACTCGCCCCATTGCCCTCATCACCGGCGGCAGCCGCGGCCTCGGCCGCAACACCGCGCTCAACCTCGCCCGCAAAGGCGTCGACGTCATCCTCACCTACCGCTCGCGCGCCGACGAGGCGAAGGCGGCGATCGCCGAGATCGAGGCCGCCGGCGGCCGCGCCGCGGCACTCGAGCTCGACGCCGGCGCCGTTGCCACCTTCCCGGCTTTCGCCGCTGCATTGAGAAAGACGCTTCAGGGAACCTGGCAGCGCGACCGCTTCGATTATCTCGTCAACAATGCCGGGACCGGCCTGCGCAAGCCGATCGCCGAGACCACGGAAGAGGAATTCGACACGCTGATGAACATCCATCTCAAAGGCGTGTTCTTCCTAACCCAGGCGCTGCTGCCGCTGATCAACGATGGCGGCCGCATCGTCAACGTGTCGAGCGGGCTGGCGCGCTTCTCGGTTCCGGGCTCGGCCGCCTATGCGATGATGAAGGGCGGCATCGAGGTGTTCACGCGCTACCTCGCCAAGGAGCTCAGCCAGCGCCGCATCACCGCCAACACCGTGGCGCCCGGCGCCATCGCCACCGACTTCAACGGCGGCCATGTGCGCGACGACGCCGAGATCAACCGCGTCGTGGCTGGCATGACGGCGCTCGGCCGCGCCGGCGTCGCCGACGATATCGGGCCGATGATCGCCTCGCTGCTGTCGGAGGACAATCGCTGGGTCAACGCCCAGCGCATCGAGGTCTCGGGCGGCATGAATATCTAAGCGTGTTGGCGGATCAACCCTTCGAAGCCGTCGGCAAGATTGGCATTGCCGGCGGCGATGAAGCTCGACAGATTGCGGGCGCGTCCAGGCGTTTTGTTGGCATCGAGCAGCACCGCCCTGCCCTCATGCATGACGAAATCGAACTTTCCGTAGTCGAAGCCGAGCTTGCGCCTTAGCGCGCGAAGCTCGTCCGGTACGGGAACCGCCTCGCGACGGATCGTGTCGTCGCCCTTGACCAGGCTCTGCGGCGAGACGTGGCGTGTGCAGCGCTCGCGCTCGCCGCAGAACAGCCAGAAACGGGCGGCAAAGCCATCCGGCTCAGGCTCGGGAACGAATTTTTCCACAATGAGGTCCTCGCGTCCGAACAGCTCGGCCGGAATGTCGGCGAGCGAGGCATGGATCTCGTATTGGTCGAAAGATTCGACGCCGGGAAACGGCATCGGCTTGCCGGCGCGCCGCGCGCGCCGATTCAGTTGCTGTTCCGGCGTTCCCCGATGGTTGAGGCTGCTCTTGACGATAACCTGCCCCTTCCAGCAGTCGTCCTTGCCGATGACGGCGCCGCTGATGTGGCGCTTGGAAATGTCGGCGGCGCCGAGATTGAGGCAGAAGGGAAAGGCGCGGGCATACTCGACATAATCGGGCGACGTAACCGTCGCGTCGACATGCAGCACCGCGATATCGGCGGCCGGCTTCGCCGACGTGCCGCTGAGGACCTGCACCGAATGGCCGCGCCTCTTCAGTTCCTCCAGCAGATCGAAGAGCATGTACGGGCTGTCCCGGCGCCATAGCAGCCCGCGCCGGCTTTGGAAGCGGTCGAACTCATGCGTGATGACGGCGATGCGTGCCATTGTTCCCCCCTTGGCCTATCAAGCGTCGTCCACTATTCGATCGAATACAACGCGCTACCGGGCTGGGGTTTGCATGACCGAGCATTGGAATGCAATTCGCAAACATTGGCAGTTGCTCGGCTCACCCCTGCGGCCGCCGGCGGAGGTTGTCGAAAGCTACGACCGCGAGCTCGACCTTGCTCCGTCGGATGTCGTGATGCTCGGCGTGACACCCGAGCTCGCCGGGCTCGGCGCCACGATGACGGCGGTCGACGAGTCTTCGGACATGATTGCCGGCATCTGGCCGGGCGACACCGATACGCGCAAGGCGGTGCAGGGCGACTGGTTCGATCTGCCGTTCGCCGATGCAAGCGTCGAGGCGCTGATCGGCGACGGATGTCTCTCGGTCATCGGCGATGCCGGCCTCAGGCGCACGCTATTTGCGTCGATCGCACGCGCGCTCAAGTCCGAGGGCCGCGCCGGCATCAGGCTTTACGCCTCTCCCGCAACGCCGGACGACCCGAAGGATGTCCGCGCTCTGGCACTAAGCGGCGGCGTCTCGACTTTCCATGAGCTCAAATGGCGCGTGGCCATGACCGCGATCGGCGACGCGCCGGATTACACGATCCCGGTCAAAGCCATCCTCGAACAGTTCGAAAGGGTGTTTCCCGACCGCGAGGAGCTTTCGGCCCGAACCGGATGGGAACTGCCGGTCATCGGAACCATAGACGTCTACCGGAACTCGTCCGCCGTCTACGGTTTCGCCCCCGCGGCAGCGCTCATCGAGGAAGCCCGGACCTTCTTCGACGATCTCCGGCTGACCTCTAGCGGCACATACGGTCTGGCCGAACGCTGCCCGCTGCTGGTGTTGCGCTCGCCGAAGCGCCTGGACTAAACGAGCTGGATTGCTCGCCCAGGCTTCGCGCAGCCACCCCATTTCCGCCCAGCGCTCCGCCTGAGAAAAATTGCGCCATTGCCCCTCCCCGCGCGCCTTGACTCTCGCAAGCCACCAGCCTATCTCAGCGCCACGTTAGCACTCGCCTTTGGTGAGTGCTAACTTATATCCGGCCTCGCCGGATGGAGGAACAGTTCTCACCGTTCTCATTCGAGGAAGACAACATGGCAAAGTCCAAGTTCCGCCCGCTTCATGACCGCGTGGTCGTTCGCCGGGTCGAATCCGAATCCAAGACCGCCGGCGGGATCATCATCCCGGATACGGCGAAGGAGAAGCCGCAGGAAGGCGAGATCATCGCCGTGGGCTCCGGCGCTCGCGACGAAAGCGGCAAGCTCGTGCCGCTGGACGTCAAGGCCGGCGACCGCATCCTGTTCGGCAAGTGGTCGGGCACCGAAGTCAAGCTCAATGGCGAAGACCTTCTGATCATGAAGGAATCCGACATCATGGGCATCATCGGCTGATCATCGGCCTCTCTCTATCAACTGAATTTTCGGGCTCTGTCCGAGCCCCTGTCAGGAGCTTACTATGGCTGCAAAAGACGTAAAATTCTCCCGCGATGCCCGTGAGCGCATGCTGCGCGGCGTCAACATCCTCGCCGACGCGGTGAAGGTCACCCTCGGCCCGAAGGGCCGCAACGTCGTCATCGACAAGTCGTTCGGCGCCCCGCGCATCACCAAGGACGGCGTCACCGTCGCCAAGGAGATCGAGCTCGAGGACAAGTTCGAGAACATGGGCGCGCAGATGGTGCGTGAGGTCGCTTCGAAGACCAACGACATCGCCGGCGACGGCACGACCACCGCGACCGTTCTCGCCCAGGCCATCGTCCAGGAAGGCAACAAGGCCGTTGCCGCCGGCATGAACCCGATGGATCTGAAGCGCGGCATCGACCTCGCCGTCACCGAAGTCGTCGCCGCTCTCGGCAAGGCCGCCAAGAAGATCAAGACCTCCGAGGAAGTCGCCCAGGTCGGCACGATCTCGGCCAATGGCGACGAGTCGGTCGGCAAGATGATCGCGGAAGCGATGCAGAAGGTCGGCAACGAAGGCGTCATCACCGTCGAGGAAGCCAAGACCGCCGAGACCGAGCTGGAAGTCGTCGAAGGCATGCAGTTCGACCGCGGCTATCTCTCGCCCTACTTCGTCACCAACGCCGACAAGATGGTCGCCGATCTGGAAGACGCCTACATCCTGCTGCACGAGAAGAAGCTCTCCAACCTGCAGGCCATGCTGCCGGTCCTGGAAGCCGTCGTTCAGACCTCGAAGCCGCTGCTCATCATCTCGGAAGACGTCGAAGGCGAGGCTCTGGCCACGCTGGTCGTCAACAAGCTGCGCGGCGGCCTGAAGATCGCCGCCGTCAAGGCTCCGGGCTTCGGCGACCGCCGCAAGGCCATGCTGGAAGACATCGCCATCCTGACCGGTGGTCAGGTCATCTCGGAAGACCTCGGCATCAAGCTCGAGAATGTCGGCCTCAACATGCTCGGCCGCGCCAAGAAGGTGTCGATCTCCAAGGAGAACACCACCATCGTCGACGGCGCCGGCAAGAAGGCCGAGATCCAGGGCCGCGTCGCCCAGATCAAGCAGCAGATCGAGGAGACCACCTCGGACTACGACAAGGAGAAGCTGCAGGAGCGTCTGGCCAAGCTCGCGGGCGGCGTCGCGGTGATCCGCGTCGGCGGCGCGACGGAAGTCGAGGTCAAGGAAAAGAAGGACCGCGTTGACGACGCTCTGAACGCGACCCGCGCGGCCGTTGAAGAAGGCATCGTCGCCGGCGGCGGCGTCGCGCTGCTGCGCGCTTCGGCCAACCTCAAGGCAACCGGCGTCAACTCCGACCAGGCTGCCGGCATCAACATCGTGCGCCGCGCGCTGCAGTCTCCGGCTCGCCAGATCGCGGCCAATGCTGGTGCGGAAGCCTCGATCGTTGCCGGCAAGATCCTCGAGAACAAGGGCGCGACCTTCGGCTTCAACGCCCAGACCGGCGAGTATGGCGACATGATCGCCATGGGCATCGTCGACCCGGTCAAGGTCGTCCGCACCGCTCTCCAGGACGCGGCCTCGGTCGCCGGCCTGCTGGTCACCACCGAAGCCATGATCGCCGAGGCTCCGAAGAAGGAAGCCGCCGGCGGTATGCCGGGCGGCATGCCTGGCGGCGGCATGGGCGGCATGGGCGGCATGGACTTCTAAGAAGTCCGGTCCCATAGCGAATATGGAAAGGGCGGCAGACATGTCGCCCTTTTTGTTTTGGCATGCGGGCAGCCGGTCCAAAGGCGGGCTTCTATACTGTTGCGATTGGCGAAGGCCTGCGCAACAGCCGATCTCCCCTTTTGAGGGGGAGATGCCCGGCAGGGCAGAGGGGGTCGCCGCGCGTAAGGCGCCGGCGACGCCTCCCGTGCAACGAAGGCGCTGGCGCTCCAACGCGCGGCGACCCCCTCTGTCGCCTTCGGCGACATCTCCCCCTCAAGGAGGGAGATCAGCAGCGCCAGCGCTCGGCCATCCCTGCGTCAACCCGATCCGCGTCGCGGACGGGCGATAGTCGAGGCGATGGGCTATATCACGGTTCGCTTACCGATCCGCCAGCGCCAGCTTGGCCCCCAGCATGACGAAGGCGCCGGCGAAGGTGCGGCGCATCCAGGTCAGCACCATCGGCCGCGACACGACATGGCTGCGCACCGAAGCCGCGAACACGCCGTAGACGACGAAGACAAGGAAGGTCATCAGCATGAAGACGCCGGACAGCTCCAGCATCTTGGCGAAAGCGTGCGGCTCGGTGGTGCTGACGAATTGCGGCAGGAAGGCGAAGAAGAAGATCGACAGTTTTGGGTTCAAGATGTTGATCAGGATGCCGGAGGTGATCACCTTTCGGGCAGAGCGTGGCGCGACGTTCTTATCGAGAGCAAGACCGCCCTTCTCCTTCAGCGTGTTCCAGGCCATGTAGAGCAGATAGGCGACGCCGAGATATTTCAGCGTCTCGAAGGCGACGGCGCTTGTGTGCAGCACCGCGGCAAGGCCGGTGATGGCCGCCGCCATGTGCGGGATGATGCCCAGCGTGCAGCCGAAAGCGGCGATGATCGCGGCGCGAGCGCCGCGCGAGAGGCCGGCGCTCAGCGTGTAGAGAACGCCGGTGCCGGGCGAAGCGACGATAATCAGCGACGTCAACAGGAATTCGATGCTCACAGTTTCCTCCACGGCCCTGCCCGGCGCGGAAGGTATCGGGAGGTCCGAGTGTGGGCAAGCGGGGGAGAGAGTAATCTCCCCCTTATGGTCACCTTGCGGTGAGATGTCGCCGAAGGCGACAGAGGGGGCTCGCCTCGTGTAGAGCGCGGCCTTTTCCCGACGCGATCACGTTGGCGATTTATGTGAGACGACCCCCTCTGACCGCTTCGCGGCCATCTCCCCCTCGAGGGGGGAGATAACGCTCTCCACCGCCAGCCCATGGGCGGCCCTTGCCATCAGGCAGTCGTCGCCGCCGGGCATGCAGGCGCGGCAGACATGCGGGCGGGCTTCGTAAATCGCGCAGGCCGTCTGCTTGCCCACCTCGCCGCGAAGCGCGGCGCAGCGGCCGTCCTCGCAGCGCATGCCTGACAGGTCGGTCGCGACCAGCTCGTCGGGGATGCGGTCGAGCTCGGCATCCTCTTCGGTCGAAAAGCGCGGCCAGTCCGCCGAATAGGCGCAGCAGGCGCCGCAGCTCTGACAGTCGAAGGCGGCTGATGCGTCAAGCAGGGTCGGGCAGGGTCGGTCGTGCGGCAAGGCTATCCTCATGCTGGCAAGTGCCTTTAGCACGGAGCCGGGAAATGCGTCGCATCCGGCCGAGCAAAAAATTTTGTTTTGCCGGGAACCCTTTTGCCGGCTGGCGGTTTTGTCCCTGTTGTCGGCAGTTCACGAGTATCGAGAAAAGCTGATAACAAAAGACGCCTCCCGCGCCCTGAAAAAGCGCGAGAGGCGTTTTCCATTCGCCTTACATGATCGTGCTCATCATCGGCAGGATTTCATAGCGGAAGCCGCGGCCGGAACGCGCCACCGGGTCGCCTTCGGTAACCGCCCTGGCGTCGGCTTCCGTGCCGACCTGCAGGATCAGAAGCCCCCACGGTCCGGCTGGATCGGCGACTGGGCCGGCAATCATCATTCTGCCTTCACGAAGCAGACCGCGCAGATAGTCGGCATGCGCATTCATCAGCGCGCGCTCCTCCTCAGTCAGGGTGAAGGCGAAATCCGGACGCGGCGGGATCAGCCGGCAATGGAAGACCGAAGCCGACCTGGCATCGGTCTCCTTGGCAAGGAATTCGTCCAACCAGCCCAGCACGCGCTCCCAACCGGAACCGTGATCGCGGCAGGAGTCCCGTCGCGATCCGAAGCCGTCATGGCGCAGCGTCAGCCGGGTGCCGTTCTCGACGGCTTCGAGCGTATAGGTGACGGTGGTGAGGTTATCGCCGTCCCAGGGCGCCTTCCAGGTCATCACCAGACGATGCGGCGGCTCGACCTCGAGATACTCGCCGGCGACATGGAAGTCCTGCCCGTCCGCACCCTTGCCTTCCGAGCGCCAGGCGCCGCCCGGCCGGACATCGGCCGTGTGCTTCGTCGTCCGGTACATGTTGTCGGCGCCCCACCAGAGCGGGATCTGGTCCTCAGCGGTAATGGCGCGGAAGACGCGCTCCGGCGGCACGGCGATCGTCACCGTGGCAAGAATGGTACCGGCGGAAATGTCGGCGATCGCGCGGGGCTTGTCTTGGCTGGCCATCATTCATTCTCCAGGTAGGATTTGAGATTGCCGAGGCTGTGCTGCCAGAAGTCGCGGTAAGGCAGGATCCAGTCGGCGACATCCTTCAATTCCGCCGGCTCCAGCCGGTAGACGCGCTCGCGGCCGTGCCGCTGCTCGGAAACGACGTTGAGCTCGCGCAGTATCCTCAGATGCTTGGAAATCGCCGGCCGACTCTGCGAGAAGGCGGACGCCAGTTCGTTGACCGGCGCGGGGCCCTGCCGCAGCCGGTCGAGGATGGCGCGCCGCGTCGGATCGGCGATGGCGCGGAAGACGGAACGGTCGTGCTCAGCCTGCGGCATAATGCGTATCCATTTGGTTACATATTATGCCGAATTCGGTCGCCGGTCAATTATCCTCGACCGGTGTGCTTTGGCGCAACGGAACCGCGAAGCACTCCGGCCCGTTTCTCCTCGCGAATTGGATCTCCGGGAGATGCGGAGATGGTGAACATGGACCAAATAGTGGGCTTGGCGAAGCAGATCAAAGGTTCGATCCGGCAAGCCATAGGCAAGGCCACCGGCAACCGGCCGATGGAAATCAGGGGCATGGCGGACAAGTCGGCAGGCCAGGTGCAGAAGGCCTGTGGCGACATGAAAGCCATGCTCAAAAAGGCGATGTGACCAGCAGGCCCCGCGGTCAGATCTGAAACGCCCGGCACGGGCTGCCTGTCATGCCCAGGCTGCACGGAACTCAAGCATTGCCCGTTCGTTGTCATGCCGGATGCGGTTGGCGCATCCCGCTCCTATTCCAGGCCCAGGAGATGCGGATATGGTGAACAGGCATCAAGTTGCCGGCATCGCCAAGCAGGTAAAAGGCAGGCTGAAGCAGGCGGCCGGCAAGGCCACCGGCAGCCGGCGCCTGCAGGTGGAAGGCATGTCCGAAAGAATTGCCGGCAGGGTTCGCAAGGCCTATGGCGACGTGAAGGACAAGGCTCGCAAGGCGCTCTGACCCATAGCCGCGAGGGCAATGGCCGACCCGCGCGCCGGCCTGCTCGTCGTTTGAGCGTCGACCGCGCCAAGACCGCAGAACAGCTCGAACAACGGGCCTGGCGCAACTCTACCTGGCGCGCTTTCTCCGTTCAGGTGGCCCAGCTTTTGGCGAAGGCGTTGGTGAAGACGACCTCGCCATGGTCGCCGGCCGCCTCACCCAGCACCACGTCCAGGTGGTCATCGGTCACCCGCGCCAGCGCGAAGCCGCCCATGAAAGCCGCCTTCGGCTTGACGAGGTCGAGCCCGTCGCGCCGGTAGATCATCGGCACTGCGTGCTGATGGCCGTGGAAAATGGCGATCACATTATAACCCTTCAGCGTGGCGACAAGCGCCTGGCGGTCGGCGTCGCCCCACCAATGCGGGCGGCCGGCGCCGTCGTCGCCATAGGTGCGCTTCACTGGATCCCAGCGCTCGACCGAGAAGGTGTCCCAACCATAGTGCTGGAAGAGAATCACCGGACGGCCGTCGCCGGCATAGGTCGCCAGATCCTGCTTCAGCCATGGCAGGCTGCCTATCGCGTCATGGCCGGTGTCGCCGGCGAAGCGATGCGTCTGGACGAGGTGCAGGCCGCCCCAGTCCCAGGAATAGCAGTCGGTGTCGACATCGTAATTGGTCGCCGGCACCGGCGGCTTGAAGAAGACGCCGGGGCGATGGTTGACCTCGACATAGTCGCGCATCTCGCGACGGTACCAGTCGACATGGCGCTTCGGCCCATTCTGGTCGAGGTCGTGATTGCCGAGCCCGACATAGACCGGAACATGCACGCGATCGGGGCCGATGCCTTGCTGGTAGCGCTGGCTGAACTGCAGAAGCTGCGTGCCTTCGCTCGGCTCAGTGATCTGGCCGCCGCCGTCATCGGTGATGTCACCGCCGGTGACGAGGCCGAGCGGCGTGGCGATGCGTGTGCCGGCCGAGCGCAGGCCGGTGGCAGCGCCGCTGATCTCGGCCGGCCACTCTTTGTCGTCGATTGCGTTGAGCACGGCCACATTGCGCAGCAATGCCGCGTCGGTCTTGCCCTCCTGCTCGCAATGCGGGCTGAGCCCGGTCGCCATGCGGCAGGCATGGATATCGGCGATGAACAGGAAGGTGGCGTCAATCGGCTGGATAGGCTGGCCGGTCTGGGCGAAGCTGGTGTCCGGCAGGGCGCAGGTCGCGGCAAGGCCGGCCGCCCGGGCCAGGAGATCGCGCCGGGACAAGAATGCTGAGGATCGGCGATTCATCATCGCGCCATTGGAACATTTTCACTGCCGGATCGTCCAGATTGGCGGCTCTTTTCAAGCATTGGTTGAATTCGTGAAGGGCACTTGGGTCGACAGCGCAGAGAGGGTCTGTCATTCCTTCCAGAACACATTTCCAGGGGAGAAGGCATGAAACCCGTGACGACCTGTGTGGCCCTCGCCATGCTTGCCCTCGCCGGCACCGCCGAGGCGGCCGACTGTGTGGACGCCAAATCCGCCAAGGCCGGCTTCGTGCTGGAGAAGCCCGGCATCCGTAGCGAGTTCCGGCCGGCGCCGGGCGGCATGGTCGCGGTCGCCAACAACTACCAGTCGCAATCGCCGCAGACGCAATATCTCTACGCCGGGCTGATCGAGATTTTCCGCGATAGCGACACGGGCCGGCTGTCAATGATCCCGCTCGGCGACCTCAAAAAGCTCTTCCCGCTGAAGGCCGGTGCCAAGAGCAAGACCGAGTTCGTGCGGCTTTCGGCGAAGAAGGCGCCGAAGGGCACCGAAACACTGGCTTTGAGCGTCAAGGGCAAGGACACCTACAAGCTGGGCGACTGCAAATACACGGTGCTGACGGTGAAAGAGACGCTGACCGGCGATTCCGGCACGGTGATCGACAGCTTCACCGCGCTCTATTCGCCCGACCTGCAAGCGGTGCTGGCGCGGCGCTACGACGAGGGGACGAGCGCGCAGAGCGAAGTGGGGTTCGAGACGATCAAGCCGCTGAGGGAGTGAAGGCTGCCTTTCAATCAGGGACTTAAGATGATCCTCATACCGGCATCAGCGGATTGCCTGCTGCCGCACCACCCTGCGGCGTCGTCTGGCGGGCGAACCGTTCTGTGATGGCGGGGGCTCGACCCGCTCCAAACCCTCCAGGCACTGCCGCAACACACCGGCATCCTGCTCGGCCTTGGCCATCGACATGGCGCCGGAGTAAGCCGCCACCGTCAGCGCGGCAAAGCGGTCGGGATCGGTCCCACCTTCCAGGCCGGCCTCCTGATCGGCGCGCACCTTGTCGGAGATCGCCCGCCGCCAGCCGGCGAAGATATCGGCCAACGCAATACGGAAATCGGGATCGGCGAGCGACAGCTCATGCGCCAGATTGTTGAGCGGGCAGCCGCGCACATAGCCCTGCTGCTCGAGCGCGGCCGCTACCGCCTCAAACACGGCGCGCACGCCGTTGCGCGCCGAAGGCGCCGCCCGCACCGGCTCGATCCAGGTCTCCTCAACCGCGGCCGCCACCCGCTCCTCGATCACCGCCAGCGCCAGCGCCTTCTTGGTCGGGAAATGATGGTGCAGCGCGCCGCCGGTGACGCCGGCCGCCGCCATCAGGTCGCCGAGGCTCGAGGCGTGATAGCCGCGCGCCTGGAAGCAATCTTCCGCCACGTCGAGCACGCGCCGCCGCATGCCCTGCGGATCGTTAATCCGCTTCTTGCGCATCGCCACCTCCACCTTTCCCCTGGAAAGTATCAGATTGACAAAACAGGACAACCGGTCTGTTTATAAACAGGATGAACACCCTGTTTTGAGAGTCCAGCCATGAACAGACCTTCCCGCCTTGCGTCGCCGATCATGGAGCTCAGGCAATACACATTGAAACCCGGCCAGCGCGAAACGCTTATCGCGCTGTTCGACCGGGAGTTCATCGAGAGCCAGGAAGCCGCGGGCATGACCATCATCGGCCAATTCCGCGACCTCGACCGCCCCGACATGTTCGTCTGGCTGCGCGGCTTCGCCGACATGGAGGCCAGGAGAAAAGCGCTCACCGCCTTCTATGACGGCCCGGTGTGGGCCGAGCATCGCGACGCCGCCAATGCGACGATGATCGATTCCGACGACGTGCTGTTGCTCAAGCCCGCGTGGCCGGATGCGGGCTTCGACCTGTCGGGGCCGAAACGGCGTACAGCCAGCCAAGCCGAAAACGGAAGCCGAGAGCCTCACTTAGACGGCATTGTTGAGATTTCGATTCATCATTTGCGCCGGGGCATGGAAGCTGACTTCGCCGAGCGCGTCCAAGCGGAAATGGTTCCGCAGCTGACGGCGAGCGGTGGCCGGCTGCTCGGCGCCTTCGACAGCGAGCATGCCGAAAACACCTTTCCGCGGCTGCCGGTGCGAGCCGGCGAAAATGTCGTCATCGTCGTCGTTGGTTTCGACGATGGCGACGCCTATGCGAAGTATCGGAACGCCCTCGGCGCTTCCCCGGCATGGCAGGCGGTTCGCCAAACCATGCAGGCTGCTTCGATGAAGCCGGCAGAGACGTTGCGCCTCACGCCGACGGCCCGATCGCTGTTGCGATAGTCACTCGGCTGGCAGCATGTCGGCTATTGCCTTGGCGACGAAGGCCGGGTCTTCCCAATGCGGATTGTGGCCGCAGTCCTGCGCCCAGACGAGACGTGATCCGGGAAGCGCCTCGGCCAAAGCCTCCTGGTGCGCTTGGCCGAAGAGCGGATCGCGCCCGCCGGCAATGATCAACGTCCGAACCCGCACGGCCGGCGCCGCCGCGGTCAGATCCGTGCGGCGGATTTCTTCGAGAATGGCGCGCCAGCGCGCCGCCGGCATCGCCGACGCGTCCGCCGCCAGGCCGGCAAGAAGGGCCCGCGGCACGCCGGACCCGCAGGCGTGCCACCAATCGTAGAACGGATCGGTCGGCGAGATCGGGTCGCGCAGTTCCGCCACGCCGGCAACCAATGGATGGTCCGGCGCGAAATCTGTCTTCAGCGCCCCGGCCAGGACGACCAGCCCGCCGACCAGTTCGGGATGCCGCGCGGCCACCTGCATGGCGACCATGCCACCCAGCGAATGGCCGAGAACGACCGGCCGGGCGAGCCGCAGGTTGCGGATCAGCCCGGCGACATCGTCGGCGAAATCGGCGATGCCAAAGCCCCTGCCCGCCTGTGAGGCGCCATGGCCGCGCAGGTCCGGCATGATCAGCCGCCGCGCGGAAAGATGCGGCGCCAGCAACGAGAAACTGCGGCTGGTGTCGGTGAAGCCGTGCACCAGGACGAGCGGCGGTTCCGAGCCGGCGACCTCGACATAGGCGAGGTCGAGGCCACCGACATCGACGAATCGCTTGCGGCCGGCCCAGGCGTCCTGCTCGCCCCCCTGTCCCGACAGATCCAATGCCGCGGGCCTCACAGTCCAAGCTTTTCCTTGACCGCGGCGAGGCCGGGCTTGCCGTCGAAGGTGGTGACGCCGGCAAGCCAAGCGTCGACACGATCCTTGTTGAGCGTGATCGACTTAAGCGCCGCTTCCTCCGGCTTCATGCCGTCATTGATGAGGTAGCCCATGCCGACATTTTCCAGATCGATGTCGAAGGCAAGGTTCTTCAGGAACTGCGCCACGTTCGGGCACTCCTGCAGGAATCCCTTGCGCACCTGGGTCGTCACCGTCGCGGCGCCGAAATTCGGGCCGAAGAACTTGTCGCCGCCGGTCAGATACTTGAAGTCGTACATCGTGTTCATCGGATGGGGCGCCCAGCCCTGGAAGACGATGAACTGCTTCTCCTTGATCTCGTAGCCGACCTCCGAGAGCATGCCGGCTTCGCTCGATTCGACCACCTGCCAGCCGTCGAGCTGGAACTGAGGATCGGCGATGGCATCCATCATCAGCTGGTTCGAGCCGGGCTCGATGCCGTACATCTTCTTCCCGAACTTGTCGGCGAATTTGTGCAGGTCGGAGAGATCCTTGACGCCGGCTTCCCAGACATAGGTCGGCACGGCGAAGGTGTATTTGGCGCCGACCAGATTGACCCGCACATTCTCGATCGAGCCGTCCTTCCTGTAAGGCTCGTAATAAGTGACCATCGCCGGATCCCAGTAGCCGAGGAACAGGTCGAGGTCTTTGTTCTTCATGCCTTCGTAGATGACGTTGATGCCAAGCACGTCGCTCTGCGGCTCATAGCCGAGCGCCTGGAGCAGGACCTTGGCCACGCCCGTCGTGAAGGCGAGATCGTTCCAGCCGGGCTCGGCCATTCGCACCACCCTGCATTCCTCCGCCTCGGCCGCCTGAACGGTTTGAGCGGCCACCATCAAGGCAGCGAGACAGACGCCATTCGCAAGCAAGCGCACCATTCCGGTTCTCCTCTGTTGACCATTTGGTCATGTTATTGTCCCAGTGGTCAATGATTGATCTGAGCGGGCGAAAATGTCAACGTGGATTCGCAAACATGGATCGATCCGGTGAAGCTCACACGTCTCAGCGACATACGCCGCAAGGAGTTGCGGCAAGCGGCCTTTGCGGTGCTCGAGCGCGAGGGCATTGCCGGCGCCACCTTGGAAAAGGTCGCGGCCCAGGCCGGCGCCTCGAAGGGCATCGTGCTGCACTATTTCCGCAACAAGCAGGAATTGTTCGAGCACGCGATGCGCGAAGCCAATGCCGTGCTGTGCAACGCGGTGGTGGCGCGGCTCAGGGGCGCGCGGACGCCGATGGAGCGGCTGGACGCGGTGATCGAGGGCAATTTCGAGGAGCACCTCTTCCTGCCGCCGCTCTGCCACGCCTGGCTGTCGCTGTGCGCCGAGGTGCCGCGCGACGAGAAGCTGGCGCGCATCCAGCGAGTGATCCACGCGCGCATGCGCTCGAACCTGTTGTCCGGCCTGCGCGGCCTCGCATCGCCGGAGTTGGCCGCGGAGATCGTACTCGGCGTCACCGCTCTGATCGACGGGCTGTGGCTCAGGCTTGGCCTGCAGCCGGGCAGCGTGTCGCGCGCGCAGGCGGTCCGCCAGGTCAAGGACTATGTCGCGGGGCGGCTCGCGCTGCGCCAGCCCGGGGCCATCGGCCTGGCGGCCGGATAACAGAGTGAGATCTACTCCCCGATCTCATCCTCCAGGTTGCGGAAACCGAGCGCCTCGACCTCCACCAGGATCTGCTCGCGGATCCAGCGATGCGGCGCCTCGTCGTCATGGCGGGCGTGCCAGTACATCCTGACCGCCGGCGAGGGAATCGAGATCGGCGCCCGGTAGATGCCGAGCGGCAAGGATTTCGCCGCCACCGCCGCGAACTGCATTGGAACGGCCGCCAGATAGGGTCCGCTCGCCACGGCCAGCGCGACGGCCTGGAAATGCGGCAAGGCAAGCGTGACCCGGCGCGTTCGGCCCATCCTGCCCAGCGCGTCATCGGTGAAGCCCGACATCGAGCCGTCGATGGAGCGCAGCGCGTGCGGCAGTTCGCAGAAGAGATCGAGCGGCACCTGCTCGCCTTCGGCAATGCCGGCCCGATTGAGCGCTGCATTGCCCTTCGCCGCGATGACGGCGAAGGGCGAGCCGAACAGCGGCAGGCTGGAAACCCATTCGGCGACTTCCAAGGGACGCTCCAGCGCCACGTCGATTTGGTCTTCCTGCAACAGTTTCGAGACGTCGCCGATGGCGCTGTCCAGGAAGCGGAACGACACTGATGGCGCCACCGCCGCGATGCGCGCGGCAAAGGGCGGCATCAGGAGCATGGAAAAGAAATCCGCGCCCATGAAGGTGAAGGTCCGCTCCAGCCTGGCCGGATCGAAGTCCTTCGCCGGCTGGAAAGCACGCTCGATCTCGCGCAGCGCGGCACGCACAGGCCCGGCCAGGCTTTCGGCGCGTGGCGTCGGCACCATGTCGTTGCCGCGCCGCACGAAGAGCTGGTCGTTGAGCGTATGCCGCAGGCGGTTGAGCGCGGCACTCACCGCAGGCTGGCTGAGGCCGATCTGCTCGCCGGCGCGCGTCACGCTTTTCTCGCGCAAAAGCGCGTCGAGCACCCTCACCAGGTTGAGATCGAGCGCGTTCAAATTGATCGCATCAATTCAGCCCATATGATCATTCGATTTCCATCGCCGACGCGTCGCTGGTTAGTTCGCCGTCGACGCCGCTTCGCCGGCCCAACACAAAGCAGAGACACCATGACAATGATCAACCGGACCATCGCAGGCAAGGAACTCCTTTGGTTCAACAACACGCTCGTCGCCATCCAGGTCTCTTCGGCCGACGGAGAGGACGGCATCTGCGCCATCGAGCATCGCCTGCCCTATGGCGATTCCCCGCCGCTGCATATGCACCGCAACGAAGACGAGGTATTTCACATCCTCGAAGGACAAATGCGTTTCCAGATCAACGGCCATGAGCGGGTCGTGGGCGCGGGCGAAACCGTCATCGCGCCGAAAGGCCTGCCGCATACATACAGGGTCGAATCTCCGCAAGGCGCGCATGCGCTCACCGTCACGCGCGGCTCGGATTTCGAGACGATGGTGCGCCTGGCGAGCCGCCCCGCCGAACGGCCGGACCTGCCGCAGCCGGGGGCGCCGACGCCTGAGATGATGGCGACGCTGACGAGACTCTGCGCCGAGAACGGCATCGACATTGTTGGACCGCCGATGGAGGGCTGATCTCGCCCACAAGGAGGGGGAGATCGGCAGCTCCCCTTCAACCGATTTGCATCTTCCTCGCCCGCAATCTCCGCTTGAAGGCTTTTGTGCAACGCGATACGCCCTTGCGCAAATCGACAGACCGGAGATTTCCCGTGAGCGCTGAGAAGACCAGAACCGAAACCGATACATTCGGTCCCATCGAGGTCGCGGCCGACCGCTACTGGGGCGCGCAGGCGCAGCGTTCGCTCGGCAATTTCAAGATCGGTTGGGAAAAGCAGCCGGCCTCGATCGTGCGCGCGCTGGGCATCGTCAAGCGCGCCGCGGCCGAAGTGAACATGGAGATGAAACGGCTGGATCCAGCCATCGGCAAGGCAATCGTGGACGCCGCGCAGGAAGTGATCGACGGCAAGCTCGACGACCATTTCCCGCTCGTGGTCTGGCAGACCGGTTCGGGCACGCAGTCCAACATGAATGCCAATGAAGTGATCTCCAACCGGGCCATCGAGATGCTCGGCGGCGTGATGGGCTCGAAGAAGCCCGTGCACCCGAATGACCACGTCAATATGAGCCAGTCGTCGAACGACACCTATCCGACGGCCATGCATGTCGCCTGCGCCGAGCGGGTCGCGCATCACCTGATCCCGGCGCTACACCATTTGCACAAAGCGCTCGACGCCAAGGCCCGCGCCTTCAACCACATCATCAAGATCGGCCGCACCCACACGCAGGACGCCACACCCCTTACGCTCGGCCAGGAATTCTCCGGCTACGCCGCGCAGGTGGCGTCGTCGATCAAGCGCATCGAGCAGACGCTGCCCGGCCTGCAGGAACTGGCGCAGGGCGGCACCGCGGTCGGCACCGGGCTCAACGCGCCGGTTGGCTTTGCGGAAAAGGTGGCGGACCGGATCGCTGCCATCACCGGCATCGCCTTCGTGACGGCGCCGAACAAGTTCGAGGCGCTCGCAGCACACGATTCCATGGTGTTCTCGCACGGCGCGATCAACGCGGCGGCGGCGGCGCTGTTCAAGATCGCCAACGACATCCGCCTGCTCGGTTCAGGCCCGCGCTCGGGCCTCGGCGAGCTGTCGCTGCCGGAGAACGAGCCGGGCTCGTCGATCATGCCGGGCAAGGTCAACCCGACGCAGTGCGAGGCGCTGACGCAGGTCTGCGTGCAGGTGTTCGGCAACAATGCCGCGCTAACCTTCGCCGGCAGCCAGGGCCATTTCGAGCTCAACGTCTACAACCCGCTGATGGCCTATAATTTCCTGCAGTCGGTGCAGCTGCTTGCCGACGCTTCCGTATCCTTCACCGACAATTGCGTCGTCGGCATCGAGGCGCGGGAAGACAACATCAAGGCGGCGCTGGAGCGCTCGCTGATGCTGGTGACGGCGCTCGCCCCCACCATCGGCTACGACAACGCCGCCAAGATCGCCAAGACCGCGCACAAGAACGGCACCACGCTGCGCGAGGAAGCCTTGGCCACCGGGCTGGTCAGCGAGGCCGACTACGACCGGCTGGTGCGGCCCGAGGACATGACGCATCCGGGGTAGTTCTCGCGGCGCGGACAGGCCAAAGGGGTCGTCGTTCCAGGGCGAAGACGACCCGATCGGGCGTTTCGGCTAGTCCCCGAGGTCTGCGACTGCAACCCCCAACCGATAGTTTGGCTATTTTGCGGGGGCACAATTTACTCGTTAATCCCAATCCGCCGACACGATTTTCGCGCGCGTCCGCCGGTCACCGAAACATACTGCCTGTGAACAATGTGTCGCCGCATCGGCGGCTTTGGTGAACAGTCTTCGTCGTCTATCTGACTGGGCATTCAACACGATTCGGAGACTCGCCAATGTCCATCAACACTTCCGCCGCCGGTACCAGCATCGCGTCCAACAGTGCCACCACCATCCTGCTCGGCCGTATCCTGCTCGCCGTAATCTTCCTGCTTTCCGGCTTCGGCAAGCTTACCGCCATTTCCGGCACCGCCGGCTATTTCGGCGCCCTCGGCCTGCCGCTTCCGACCGTGACGGCCGTCGTGGTCGGCCTCATCGAGCTGCTCGGCGGCCTTGCCATTCTTGTCGGGTTCCAGACGCGGATCGCCGCCTGGTTGCTCGCCATCTTCACGATCGCTACCGGCCTGGTTGCTCACACCGGCTGGGCCGACCAGATGCAGATGATCCAGTTTCTCAAGAACCTCGCCATCACCGGCGGCTTCATCCTGCTCGCCTCCTCCGGCGCCGGCGCCTATTCGATCGACGCCAAGCGCGGCTGATCTCCTTCCCCTCCCAAGCTGAAACTTTGGCGGCGCGGAATTTTCCGCGCCGCTTTTTCGTTTTCTCGAGTGCAGGCGTACACTGCACCGAGAGCCGGTGCATTCCCGGGTACCGGCAAGGGAGGTGGGCCATGAACCGCAACGCGTTGCTTCTCGCCTCGCGGCTCCTGCTTGCCGCGCTGTTCGTGCCCTCGGGCTTCCAGGTGCTGACCAATATATCCGGCACGATCAATTATTTCACCGGCCTCGGCCTGCCGCTACCAACCTTGGCCGCCTGGGGCACCGGCCTGTTCGAGCTGATCGCCGGACTTTTGATTCTTGTCGGTTTTCAGACGCGGATCGCGGCGCTGCTGCTTGCCGCCTTCACTATCGTCGCCGGCTTCATCGGCCATTTCGGCCAGGGCGGCGAGGATGCGACCCTAGCTTTCATGCACCGGCAGATGCTGATGAAGGACATTGCCATTGCCGGGGGCTTCCTGGCGCTCGCCATGGCCGGCGCCGGCGCATGGTCGGCCGACGGCCGAAGCTTCGGTATCGGCGCCGAAGTGACCTGAAGATTTTAGCCTCGGCACTTCAGGCGCGCAGGAAATTGGCCAGAATGATCTCGCGCCAGACGCGCGTCGGCGGCACCCAGTGATCCCATGCATTGTATTTGCCCGAATAGATGACGGCCACGATATCGGCCTCCGGCATCAGCCACAGCCGCTGGCCGCCATTGCCGAAGCCGCCATGCCACGGCTTCGGCGCGCCGAACGCCGGCGCCGGCGCATCGCCTATGAACCACAGCCGGCCGTAGCCGAGGCCGTCCGGTGTCGAGGTGGCGGCCGTGAACGACGCCTCGATCCAGCCTTCCGACACGATTCGTCGCCCATTCCACATGCCCTTGCGCAGCAGCAGCTGGCCGATCTTCAACAGGTCGGGAGCGGTCAGCCTGAGACCGGAGGCGGCCGAGGCAACGCCGTCGGCACCGGCAGACCAGTGAAAGCGGTCGATGCCGAGCGGCGCGAGAAGCGCTTCGCGGGCAAACTCCGGCAGCGACTTTCCGCTGCCGCGTTCGATGATGGTACCAACGAGGGCGACGCTGCCGCCGGAATAAATCCAGCGGCTCCCAGGCTCCGCGACCATGGGACGTTCGAGGATGAAGCGGTAGCGGTCGGGCGCGTTCTCCATCGCGATCTCGCTGTTCTGCGGATCGCTATAGGGACGGTTCTCGTCCCATTCCATGCCGAGCGTCATGGTCAGCGCATGGCCGATCGTGATCTTCGCCCGGGCCTCGTCCGCGGCCAGATCGGGATATTCCGGAAACTGCGCGATAAGCGGCGCCTCCGGCGGCGGCACCAGTCCCTTGTCGACCGCTATTCCGTAAAGCAGGCTGACGATGCTCTTGGTCACCGAACGCAGGTCATGCAGCGTGCCGGCGTCGAAGGCGACATGCCCGAGTGGGCGCCCCCATTCCTGGTCGTCGCCCTGCGCATAATGCTCCAGAAAGATTTTCTCGGAGCGGGCGGCAAGGACGATGTGCAGGTCGCGCAGCAAACCGGACTCGATGCCGGCGAGCAGCTTGTGTCTGATAGCCGGATCGAAGCCGAGCGCTTCGGCTGCAGCGGCGGACGGGAATGACGATGGTTCTGCGATGGTCATGGGATCTTCGCTCCGCGTTTGCCCCACCGTCCCAAAATCCAGCCTTGGGTCGCGCTGACCTCACCGAGGCGCCCTACTTGACCGACACGCTTGGCCCGCCCTCGACCGCCAGCACCAGGCGGCGGTTGGTGATGCGCGCCAGCTGCGCCAGTCGCCCGGCAGGTCGTTCGCCATAGAGGTCGGCAAGCGACGCCGGCAGCACCAGCGCAAGCGCACCGTTGCCGCGGCTTTCCCATTTCAGCCGCGGCATGACCCCGGGCATCGCCGCCGTCAGCAGATAGACGACGCGCATCATCGCCGCCAGCGCGCGGGCGCGCTCGAGCATGCGCGGCGGCGCCAGGGTCTTGATCTCGGGCGCGATCGCATCGTTGAAGATGCCGTCATGGCGATAGGCGTTGGTCAGGGCCAGATAGGCGCGGCCAGGATGGTCGACGCCGATAAAGGACGCATGCGCGATGATGTTGAGCGACTGCCGGCCGCGATATTCGGGATGCGCCCGCCAGCCGATATCGGCAAGCAGGCAGGCGGCGTGGCGGTAGCGCGCCTCATCCACCGTCTCGTCGATGCCGAAGGCCTTGAAAGCCTTGTCCGTCCAGTCGACGAGGTCATGCGCGTGATGGACCGAGCGCGAGCGCAGCAGCGCCAGTTCCTCCGCCGCGGAGATCAGCGGATCGGCCTTCTGCTCGGCGGCGTCGAGCAGCGAATAGAGGAAGCCTTCGCGCACGCCCTGCGCCGAGACGACGATCTTCGAGGGCTGCATTGCCGCCATGATTTCCTGCAGCACGACCGCACCGTAAGGCAGCAGCGAGCGGCGGTTCTTGGAGACGCCTTCGATGCCCTTGACCTTTTCGACCTCGCCCTTGGCCACCTGCCTAAGGAAGTTCAGGGCGCTGTCGGCGGCGATCTCGTAATGATGCATGACGCCGAGCGGGTAGTTGGTCATCTCCATATGCAGCCGGGCGAGGTTTCGCCAGGTTCCGCCGACGGCGTAGAACACCCTGCCCTGCCCACCCTTCAAAAGCTTCGCCCGCGCCAGTTCCTGGCGCGCGATCTTCTGCGCCTGGACGAGAGAGTTCTTCGCCATGTCCTGCAGGCGCAGGCCGCCGAGCGGCAGCGTGATACCGTCGCCGATCGCCTCGCCATTGATGTCGACGAGTTCCAGGCTGCCGCCGCCAAGGTCGCCGGCGATGCCGTTGGCCGGATAGAAACCGGAAATGATGCCGAGCGCCGAATAATGCGCTTCCTGGCGGCCGGAAAGCACGCGGATCTCGGTCTTCAGCACATCCTCGGCGCGGTGGATGAAGTCCGGGCCGTTGACCGCCTCGCGCGCGGCCGCGGTCGCCAGCACATAGATGTGCTCGGCGCCGGCCTGATCCGAAAGCGCGCGAAAACGGCGGAACTCCTCCATCGAGCGCGTCACCGCCTCGGGATCGAGCTTGCCCGTCGAAACGATGCCGCGGCCGAGGCCGGCCAGCATCTTTTCGTTGAACAGCATCGTCGGCGAGCGCGCCAGCCCTTCATAGACGACGAGGCGGATCGAGTTCGATCCGATGTCGATGATCGACAGCGGCCGCCGGTCCTGGAGCCGGCCCTGGGAGACTGAAATCACGCGGCGGCGTTCTTCTTGCGGCGCTTAAACTGTGCAATGCGCCTGGGCGCATGCGATTTCAGCGCGTCACCCCGTCCGGAAAGACTCGGATTGGTCATGAAATATTCCTGCGCGTTGAACGGTTCCTCGCCCTCCTCGAGCGCAGCGCGCCGGGAGGTGCCATCAGCCAATACGTCGAAACTTTGCTGATTGTCCATGATGTTGCCGAGCATGATCTGGCCAAGCACCTGTTCATGCACAGTCGGATTGGTGATCGGCACCAGGGTCTCGACGCGGCGGTCGAGATTGCGCGGCATGATATCGGCCGAGGAGATGTAGACGACCGCTTCGTCGGACGGCAGACCGTGGCCGTTGCCGAAGCAGTAGATGCGGCTGTGCTCAAGGAAGCGGCCGACAATCGACTTCACCCGGATGTTCTCGGAAAGACCCGGCACCTGCGGCCTCAGGCAGCAGATGCCGCGCACGACGAGATCTATCTCGACGCCGGCGCGGCTGGCGTCATAGAGAGCGTCGATGACGGTCGGATCGACGAGCGCGTTCATCTTCATCCAGATACGGGCCGGCCTGCCCTCGAGCGCATGGGCGATCTCCTCGGCGATGTGCCTCAGGATGCGGTCGCGCAGCGTGAACGGCGACACTGCAAGACGCATCTCCTCGGCAGGCTCGGCGTAGCCGGTGATGAAGTTGAAGATCTGCGCGACATCGCGTGCGATCGTCGGGTCGGTGGTGAAGAAGGACAGGTCGGTGTAGATGCGGGCGGTGACCGGATGGTAGTTGCCGGTGCCGAGATGCACGTAATTGCGCAGCCGGCCGTCCTCGCGGCGGACCACCAGCGACATCTTGGCGTGGGTCTTCAACTCCAGGAAGCCGAACACGACCTGGACGCCGGCGCGCTCGAGGTCGCGCGCCCAGCGGATATTGGCCTCTTCATCGAAGCGCGCCTTGAGCTCGACCAGTGCCGTCACCGACTTGCCGGCCTCCGCCGCGTCGATCAATGCCCGCACGATCGGGCTGTCGTTCGATGTGCGGTAGAGGGTCTGCTTGATCGCGACGACTTCCGGATCGGCCGCCGCCTGACGCAGGAACTGCACCACGACGTCGAAGGATTCGTAGGGGTGGTGGACAATGATGTCCTTCTCGCGGATGGCGGCCAGGCAGTCGCCGCCATGCTCGCGGATGCGCTCGGGAAAGCGCGGGTTGTAGGGCGTGAATTTGAGGTCGTCGCGCGGGATGGCGACGATCTCGGAGATCTGGTTGAGCGCCAGCGGCCCGGTGAGCACGCTGATGCGGCTCGACGATACTCCGAGCTCGCCGGCGACGAAGTCGCGCAACTCGGCCGGCATCAGCGTGTCGAATTCGATGCGGATGACGGAGCCGCGGCGGCGGCGCTTCAGCGCCGTCTCGAACAGGCGAACGAGGTCTTCCGACTCCTCCTCCACCTCGATATCGCTGTCGCGGATGATGCGGAACGTGCCCGAGCCCTTGACCTCATATCCAGGGAAAAGCTTGCCGATATAGAGGCCGACCGCTTCTTCCAGCGGGATGAAGCGGACATGATGCTTGCGGTCGGGCAGACGGATGAACCGCCGCAGCGCCACCGGCAAGCGCAAGAGCGCGCTCATCTCCTCGCCGTTCTTGCGGTGGCGCAGCTGCAGCGCCATCGAGAAACCGAGATTGGGGATGAACGGAAATGGGTGCGCCGGGTCGATCGACAGCGGCGTGAGCACCGGGAAAACCTGACCCTGGAAATGCTCCTCCAGCCAGGCCTTCTCGTCCTTGGTCAGGCCGTCGCGGGGGATGCTTTCGATGCCTTCCTTGTTGAGCAGCTCCATCAGGGCCGACAGGCTCTTCTGCTGGTCTTCCTGCAGGCGCTCGACCTCGCGCAGCAATTGCTCCAACTGCTGCTCGGGCGTGCGGCCGTCCGGGCTCTTCAACGCGATGCCCTCGCGCACCTGACCGGCGAGGCCGGCGACGCGCACCATGAAGAACTCGTCGAGATTTGCGGCCGAGATCGACAGGAAGCGAACGCGCTCGAGCAGCGGGTGATGCTCGTTCAGCGATTCCTCGAGCACCCGGCGGTTGAACTGCAGCCAGGAAAACTCGCGGTTGACGAAACGGTCTGGATTGCCGCCGTCCGGGCTCGCCGCCTCGACGGTGATGAACTCGCTCTGCACCGGCTTCAGTTCGTTCATGGTTCCTGCTCTTGGCCACAAGGTCGTTCTATGAGCGCCATACGCCGCCGGACGCGCTATGCACGCTCTAACACGCTTTTATGACGCATGATGTCACGGAATCGCTTCGTTTCCGGCCTCATGCGCTTAACCGGCTCAACTTATCCTCTGCCAGGCTTTTGCGACAGTTTCATTTCATCGATCTTGCAAACCGGCCGGTTATGATCCAGATGCAAACGGGCCGAACTGAAGGAGACGACGATGGCAGGCGGTACCATTCCCCATTTCCAGAACGATGCGGGCCATCCGGCGATCGATATCGGCGTCAAGGAATTCATGTGCACCGGCGCCAATCCGCCTTTCGACCATCCGCATGTATTCCTCGACATGGGCGACGACAATGAGAAGGTCTGCCCGTACTGCTCGACGCTCTATCGCTATTCGCCGAAGCTGAAGGCGACGGAAACCGAGCCTGCCGGCTGCCTCTATATCGACCAGGCCGCCTGATCTCAGATCATGGGTGACCGCTAGACCATGGATGAGGCGCGGTTCCGGCAGGTCGTCATCGCCGGGGCCGGTATCGCCGGACTGACGGCAGCTCTTGCCTTTGCCGAACACGGCCATGCCGTCACGGTGCTGGAACAGGCCGGCCAGCTCGAAGCGGTGGGCGCCGGCATCCAGCTTTCTCCCAACGCAACCCGTATCCTCAGCCGGCTCGGTGCGCTCGACCGGTTGCGGCTGAACGCGATCCGCCCGGAAGCGGTGGTGCTGAAGGACGCTGCCACCTTGCGCGAACTGGCGCGCGTGCCGCTCGGCCAGGCCGGCGAAGAGCGTTGGGGCGCGCCCTATCTGGTGGCGCACCGCGCCGACCTGCAGGCGGCGCTGACGGCGCGGATGGCGGAGCATCCTGAAATCCAACTCGTCACCGGCGCGCGGGTAACGGACGTCGCTGTTCAGCCGCAAGACATCGCCGTCGCCGCCGAAACGGATGGCGGCAGCATCGAAGCCGCCGGCGGCCTGCTGATCGGCGCCGACGGCGTCTGGTCGTCGGTTCGCAGGCTGCTTGCGGGTCGAGAGCCGGCCTTCGGGAAGAACCGCTTCTCGGGCGAGCTGGCCTGGCGCGCAACGGTTGCAGCGACAAGCGCCGCCGGCCAGGCTTTTGCAGCAATCGCCCCCGGCGACTGCATCACCGCCTTCCTGCATCCCGGCTTCCATATGGTCGCCTATCCAGTGAGCAAAGGCAGCGCCTTCAATCTGGCCGCCTTCACCAAGGGCGAGCGCATCGCCGAAGGCTGGTCCGGCCATGCCGATCCCGCCATTCTCGCCAGCGCCATGCGCGGCACGTCGCCCGCGCTGGCAAGGCTTGTCGCGCTTGCCGGGCCTTGGACGGCGTTTCCGATCCACACCGTCGAGCAGGCGCGCTGGACGATGCCGCAGGGCGTAGCCCTGATCGGAGACGCGGCGCACGCCATGACCCCGTTCGCGGCGCAGGGCGCGGCGATGGCGATCGAGGATGCCGCGACGCTCGCCGATCTGGTCGCGGACTTTGCCGGCGATCTGCGGCAGAACCTCACCACATGGGAAAATCGCAGGCGCCCGCGCATCGAGAAGGTGATCAGACGCGGCGCGCTCAACCGCCTGGCCTGGCACGCATGGGGCCCGGTTGCGATCGCGCGCAACCTGGTGTTGGCGACGCGGCCGGCGGAGAAGCTCGCGGGAGATTTGGACTGGCTCTATGGCTGGGAGGAGCGGAACAGGCGGTGAGGCGTTCGCTGCAGCGGTGTCCTGCACGACCGCCAATGCTACCGCGCCTCGACAACTATGGAAGGCGAGACCGGCAGCGCGCTTCACCAACCGGTCGCTCAAAAGCCCGGCCGTCGGCGGCCGGGCTTCTCGAATTGGCGTCAGAAGCTCAGTGCAGGATCTGCGACAGGAACAGTTTCGTGCGCTCATGGCGCGGATTATCGAAGAACTCGGCCGGCGTGTTCTGCTCGACGATCTGGCCCTGGTCCATGAAGATCACCCGGTTGGCGACCTTGCGCGCAAAGCCCATCTCGTGGGTGACGCAAAGCATCGTCATGCCTTCTTCGGCAAGGCCAACCATCGTCTCCAGCACTTCCTTGATCATTTCAGGGTCGAGCGCCGAGGTCGGCTCGTCGAACAGCATGATGCGCGGGTTCATACAGAGCGAGCGGGCGATCGCCACGCGCTGCTGCTGGCCGCCGGAGAGCTGTCCAGGATATTTGTTGGCCTGCTCCGGGATCTTGACGCGCTTCAGGAAA
Organism: Mesorhizobium sp. WSM3862; assembly: GCF_002294985.1. Classification (GTDB taxonomy): domain Bacteria; phylum Pseudomonadota; class Alphaproteobacteria; order Rhizobiales; family Rhizobiaceae; genus Mesorhizobium. The sequence goes on from NZ_NSGE01000014.1 coordinate 82,848, forward strand.
TGCATGGCGATTTCCTCGGCCTGCTTCTTTGGCGTCTTGCGCACCCAGATTGGCGCCAGCGTGCAGTTCTCCAGGATTGTCAGATGCGGGAACAGGTTGAAGTGCTGGAACACCATGCCGACCTCGCGGCGCACCTCGTCGATCTTCTTCAGATCGTTGGTGAGTTCCTTGCCGTCGACGATGATCTTGCCCTTCTGGTGCTCTTCCAGGCGGTTGATGCAGCGGATCATGGTCGACTTGCCGGAGCCGGACGGACCGCAGATGACGATGCGCTCGCCGCGCATCACCTTGAGGTTGATGTCCTTCAGCACATGGAACTCGCCATACCATTTGTGCATGCCGACGATGTCGATGGCGACATCTGTCGTCGAGATGTGCATCTTCTTGGCATCGACCTTGAGGTCTTCCGCGCTGACGGCGTTTTCGGTGGCCATGGCCAATTCCCCTTTTTATCGTTTGTAGCCGGTGTCCAGCCGGCGCTCGGTGTACATTGAATAGCGCGACATGCCGAAGCAGAACAGCCAGAACACGAAGGCGGCGAAGATCAGGCCGGACTTCGGGGTCTGCGGCGTCGCCCAGTTGGGATCGGAGAAATTCTGCTTGACCACGCCGAGCAGGTCGAACATCGAGATGATGAGCACCAGGCTGGTATCCTTGAACATGCCGATGAAGGTGTTGACGATGCCGGGAATGACCAGCTTCAGCGCCTGCGGCAGCACGATCAAGCCCATCTTCTGCCAATAGCCGAGGCCGAGCGAATCGGCGCCCTCATACTGGCCCTTCGGGATCGCCTGGAGGCCGCCGCGCACCACTTCCGCCATATAGGCGGCGGCAAACAGCGACACGCCGATCAGCGCCCTGAGGTACTTGTCGAAGGTAACGCCCTCGGGAAGGAAAAGCGGCAGCATGACGCTGGCGAAGAACAGCACGGTGATCAGCGGAATGCCGCGCACCGTCTCGATGAAGACGACGCAAAGCCATTTGACGATCGGCATCTGGGAACGACGGCCGAGCGCCAGAGCGATGCCCAGGGGCAGCGACACGGCCATACCAACGAAGGAGAGGCTGAGCGTCACCAGCAGCCCACCCCAGCGCGAGGTCTCGACATGCGGCAGGCCGAACACGCCGCCGACCAAAAGGAAGTGGGCGACGACCGGCAGCACGAGGAAGAGCAGGATGGCGTTCAGCCCCTTGCGCGGCACGCGCGGGATCAGCATAGGCACCAGCAACACCACGAACAGGATGGCGACCAGGATAGGCCGCCAGCGTTCCTCGATGTGATAGGTGCCGAACATGAACTGGCCGAACTTGGCGTTGACGAAAGCCCAGCAGGCGCCGGTCCAGCCGTCGGGCTGGATACCGCCTTGCGAGACGGTGGCGCAGACCGTGCGGTCCGGCCCGGTCCACACTGCGTTTATGAAGGCCCAGTTGATGACCTGCGGCAGGATCCAGGCGACTATGGCGATGCCGAGGATGGTCAGGATAGTGTCGCCAACCGAGGCGGTCAGGTTCTTGCGCACCCAGGCATAGGCGCCGCGCTCGCCAGGAGGCGCCGGCTGCGCCAGCGTCATCTCGGTGCGCACCCAGGACATGTCGTGCTCCTGCATGGCTCTACCTCTCCACCAGCGCCATTCTGGCGTTCACCACGTTCATCACCGCAGAGGTGACGAGGCTCAGCACCAGATAGGCGATCATCATGAGAAACACGCCCTCGACCGCTTGGCCGGTCTGGTTGAGCACCGTGCCGGCGGTGGCGGTGAGATCGGGGTAGCCGATGGCGATCGCCAGCGAAGAGTTCTTGGTGAGGTTCAGATACTGGCTGGTGAGCGGTGGGATGACGATGCGCATCGCCTGCGGGATCACCACCAGGCGCAGGATCGGGCCGGAACGCAGGCCGAGTGCAGCCGCCGCTTCGCTCTGGCCTTTGCTCACGCCCTTGATGCCGGCGCGCACGATCTCGGCGATGAAGGCGGCCGTGTAGAAGGAAAGCGCCAGCAGGAGCGACAGGAACTCAGGCTTGATCTGAAATCCGCCCGTCAAATTGAAGGTCGACTGCTTCGGGAAGTCGAAGGTAAGCGGCATGCCGGCGAGCAGGAAGGCGAGCACGGGCAGTCCGACGATCAGGGCGACCGAGGTCCAGAACACCGGGAATTGCTGGCCGGTGGCCATCTGCCGCTGGCGCGCCCGGTGCGCGACAAACCATGCCATGGCGAGCGCCACGACGAAAGCGACCAGAACCAGCCAGGAGCCATCGCCCCAGATGCCGCGCGGAAAATAGAAGCCGCGCTGGTTGAGGAAGGAGCCGAACGGCAGGTGATAGCTCTCGCGCGGCGGCGGCAGCACCGCGAGCACGCCCGAATACCAGAAGAAGATGACCAGCAGCGGCGGGATATTGCGGAAGATCTCGACATAGACCGTGCAGATCTTACGGATCAGCCAATTTTGCGATAGCCGGCCGATGCCAATGATGAAGCCGACTATGGTGGCGAGGACAATGCCGGCGGCGGCAACGATGATTGTGTTGAGCAGGCCGACGATAAGCGCACGGCCATAGGTTGCGTCCGACGTGTAGGCAATCGGCGTGTCGGAGATATCGAAACCGGCCCTGTTCCTGAGGAACTGGAAGCCTGAGGCGATGTGAAGGCGCTGGAGGTTCTCGATGACGTTGTTGACGATCCACCAGATCGAAACGAACAGAAGAATTACGACCAGCGTCTGAAAGAACAAGGCGCGTATTTTCGGGTCATTGATGAAGGAGCCGCGACCCGGCTCCTGCCGAAGGATTTCCTGCGAAGCCATAGACGATCCCCTGAAAAGAGAAACCGGGAGGCAGACGACCTGCCTCCCGGATCACATTTCAATCAGCGAACCGGCGGACCATATTGCAGGCCGCCCTTCGTCCACAGAGCGTTGATGCCGCGCGCGATCTTGAGCGGGCTACCCGAGCCGACATTGCGCTCAAACATTTCACCGTAGTTGCCGACCGCCTTGATGATGTTGACAACCCAGTCGTTGGAGAGGCCGAGATCGGCGCCGTATTTGCCATCGGGCTCAGTGCCAAGGAGGCGCTGTATGTTCGGATCGGTCGACGACTTCATCTCCTCGACATTGGCCTGCGTGATGCCGGCTTCTTCGGCATTGAGCAGCGCAAAATACGTCCACCGCGCGATATGGGCCCATTGATCGTCGCCCTGGCGCACGGCCGGGCCGAGCGGTTCCTTGGAGATGATCTCGGGCAGCACGACGTGGTCGGCGGGCGAGGAGAGCGTCAGGCGGATGCCGTAGAGGCCGGACTGGTCGGTGGTGTAGGCGTCGCAGCGACCGGAATCATAGGCGGCGTTGACCTCTTCCAGCTTCTCGAACACGACGGGGTTGTACTCCATCTTGTTCTTCTTGAAGTAGTCGGCGAGGTTGAGCTCCGTGGTGGTGCCGCTCTGCACGCAGACCGCGGCGCCCGAAAGCTGCAGCGCGGAGTTCACGCCCGGCAGCTTCTTGGCGTTGATCATGAAGCCCTGGCCGTCATAATAGGTGACGCCGACAAAATCGAGGCCGAGCGCGCTGTCGCGGTTGCTCGTCCAGGTGGTGTTGCGCGAGAGGATATCAATCTCGCCCGACTGCAGGGCGGTGAAACGCTCCTTGGCGCTGAGCGGCGTGAACTTGACCTTGGAGCCGTCACCGAAGACGGCGGCCGCGACGGCGCGGCAGAAATCCGCATCGATGCCCTTCCAGTCGCCCTTGTCGTCCGGCGCCGAGAAGCCGGCGAGGCCGGTCGAGACGCCGCACTGGATGAAGCCCTTCTGCTTGACGGTGTCGAGCGTGCCGGCCGAAGCGGCGGACGCCATGAGCCCGAGCGCGGCGGCGCCAAGCATGCCCAATGCAATGTGTTTCATGACCCACAGACCCTTTTCTGTTACAGGCGCCCCTAATTGCAGGCGACGCTTGATCTTTTTTCGTTTGCGAATGCAGCTCCCACGTAGGCCCGCTCCCGGACCCGCATCGTTTCGCCGATGCACTGCCTCCCATTCACGAAACGCATCGAAGGCGATTATTCCTGTGAGGTCAAGGGAAATGACCGAATTGCGACACGTTTGAAAACCGATTGCTGCAAATCACCGAATTGCAGCCAAAAGCGCTCGCAAATTGGTCAAGAGCTGCAGCCGGGACCGGCAAGTCCGGCGCCATCGAAATTTTGGCCGTTACCTGAACTCCCGCCTCTTACTACTTGTTGGCGCCAATGGAAGGACTGGCGTGATTCGTAGCGAAGAAAGGCGCGCCGGGCTGCCTCCGGCGCATCGTCGCCGGAGGCCTGCAAGGGGCACGAAAGGTGAGCCGGCGACCTCTCATTTGGCCCATCCAAACACCATCGCTTGGCGGGTTCGCAGCGGTTGCGCGACCAGTTCCACCGCTCTATGGCTGAGCTCCTGACACACTGCGACGAGCGACGAACTATGGGCGACGAGCGACGAACTATGGCGACAGACGGCAGCAACATCGGCATCAACACGCGGCTTGCCCATTCCGGCAACAACCCGCGCGACTATTTCGGCTTCGTCAATCCGCCGGTCGTGCATGCCTCGACGGTGCTTTACCCCGACGCCGCCTCGATGGCCTCGCGAAGCCAGAAATACACCTACGGCACGCGCGGCACACCGACGATGGATGCGCTCACGCTCGCCGTCGATGCGCTGGAAGGCTCGGCCGGCACGATCGCCGTGCCGTCGGGACTGGCTGCGGTGACGATTCCCCTGCTCACCTTCGTCTCGGCCGGCGACCATGTTTTGATCGTCGATTCGGTCTATCACCCGACGCGGAATTTCGCCGATACCATGCTGAAGCGGCTCGGTATCGAAGTCGAATATTACGATCCGCGCATCGGCGCCGGGATTGCTTCGCTGATCAAGCCCAACACCAAGGTGGTGTTCACCGAGTCGCCGGGATCGAACACCTATGAGGTGCAGGACATTCCGGCGATCGCCAAGGCGGCGCATGCAGCAAATGCCATCGTCATGATGGACAACACCTGGGCGACGCCGCTCTACTTCAAGCCGCTCGACCACGGCGTCGACATCTCGATCCATGCGGCGACCAAATACCCGGCCGGCCATTCGGACGTGCTGCTCGGCCTGGTCTCGGCCAATGAGGCTTGCTGGAAGCAGCTCTATGAAGGGTTCTGCACGCTGGGCTGCTGTTCGGGCCCGGACGACATCTATCAGACGCTGCGCGGCCTGCGCACCATGGGGGTGAGGCTGGAGCAGCACCAGAAGAGCGCGCTCGAAATCGCGCGCTGGCTGGATGAGCAACCGGGCGTGGCGCAGGTGCTGCATCCGGCGCTGCCGAGCCATCCCGACCATGCGCTCTGGAAGCGCGATTTCTGCGGCTCGAGCGGCGTCTTTTCGATCGTTCTGAATGGCGGCGGACAGAAGGCGCAGCACGCCTTCCTCGACGCGCTGACCATCTTCGGCCTCGGCTACTCCTGGGGCGGCTATGAGAGCCTTGCCGTGCCGGTCTTTCTGGGGGACCGCACCATCGCCAAGGGCTCCTATGCCGGGCCGCTGATCCGCCTGCAGATCGGGCTGGAAGACGTCGAGGACCTCAAGGCCGACCTTCAGCGCGGCCTCGCCGCCGCGGCCGAGGCCTGAGCGACGGGCTAGAGCCGTTGCCAAACTGAATCCGCGGACGGCCGTAAGACCTTGGCGCGATTGAGAAAGCCGAGGCCGCTGGCAGCATGTCGCAGGCGATCCGCGCTGCAATAATATTCTCTCCAGCCGCGAATATACGGATTGGTTTGGCTTCCAAATCCGTGGCTCCGGCGGCATTTCGGGCAGCGCAAATTCCACCATTCGACAGTTCAAGCCATTCGACCTGGGGCTGCCATGGCGTTCCGCCTCTTCGTTCCGATCCTTGCCGGCGCGACGCTGCGCGAGCGGCTGCTTGCCTGCATCGGCGCGACCATCGGCATCGCGCTGACCGGCGTGATCAGCGGGCTCGCCATGGGCAACGGACCGCATGTGGCGATGCTGGTGGCGCCGATGGGCGCGTCCGCCGTGCTGCTCTTTGCCGTTCCGTCGAGCCCGTTGGCGCAGCCCTGGTCGATCATCGGCGGCAACACGATCTCCGCGCTGGTCGGCGTGACGGTGGCGCATTTCGTGCACAACCCGGTGATCGCCTCCGGGCTGGCGGTGGCGCTGGCGATCGCCGCCATGTCTTTCACGCGCTCGCTGCATCCGCCGGGCGGTGCGGCAGCCCTCACCGGCGTGCTTGGCGGGCCGGCCGTGATCAGCGCCGGCTTCCTGTTTCCCTTCGTGCCGGTAGCGCTTAACTCGATCATATTGGTGACGCTCGGTTTCCTGTTCCACAAGCTGTCGCGGCGCAACTATCCGCATGTGCCTCAGCCTGCCGCCAACAGCCACGGCACAGCCGACCGGCCGCCGGCGGAGCGCGTCGGCTTCCGGCCCGAGGATGTCGATGCCGCCCTGGCGGCACTCGACGAGACCTTCGACATCGACCGTGACGACATCGAAAGGCTGCTGCGCCAGGTCGAGCTGCAGGCGATGGTGCGCGCGCATCGGACGCTGCTCTGCCGGGACATCATGTCCCGCGACGTGATCTCGATGTCGGAGAACGCCACCGCCGACGAGGCGCGCAAGCAGCTTCTCGACCACAATATCCGCACCCTGCCGGTGGTCGACGCCGAGGCGAGGCTGGTCGGCGCCGTCGGCCTGCGCGAACTGACGCAAGCGACCGACACCGTGAAGGGCGTGATGTCGAAGGCCGGCACGGCCTCGCCCGAGACGCCGGCTATGAGCCTGCTGCCGCTGCTGACCGACGGGCGCAGCCATGCGGTGGTGATCGTCGACGCCGGACGGCATATTCTCGGACTCATCACCCAGACCGATCTGCTTGCCGCCGCCGCCCGCGCGCAGGCTGCAGACAGGCCGCCGCTGAAAGCTGTAGCATAGCGCGCGACTGGATCGGGAAAATCCGGGAACCTTTTGCCGGCAGGCGCGTCCAATTGCCCGGATGCAACGCCTGTTGGGAGATCGGGGCGCGATGATGAAGTCAGCAAGTCAGGCCGCCGCGGTTTCGGCGGCGGAGGCCGGCGAGATGGCGTTGGTGCACCGGGCCCTGGCACGGGACCCGGGCGCCTTCCGCTTGATCATCAAGACGCACAACCAGCGGCTCTACCGCATCGCGCGCGGCGTGGTGCGCAACGACGCCGAGGCCGAGGACATCGTGCAGGAAGCCTATATGCGCGCCTTCGCCAGCCTCGACAGCTTCCGCGGCGATGCCTCGCTCTCGACCTGGCTGTCGCGCATCGTCATCAACGAGGCGCTCGGCCGGCTGCGCAAGAGAAAACGCATCGTGTCGATGCCTGAAAACCCTGAGGCGCAGATCATCCGGTTTCCGTTGAATTCAAATGACTTGAACCCTGGCGACGATCCGGAGCGGACAATGGCGCAGCGGCAGATCCTCGGGCTTGTCGAGCGGGCGACCGACAGCCTTCCCGATGTCTATCGCACGGTCTTCGTCGCCCGCGTCATCGAGGGATTGAGTATCGAGGAAACCGCCGACCTGCTCGGCATCAGGCCGGAAACGGTGAAGACAAGGCTGCATCGGGCGCGTGCCTTGGTGCGCAAGGCGCTGGACGACGAGATCGGCCCGGTGCTGCTCGACGCGTTTCCTTTCGCCGGCCGGCGCTGCGAACGGCTGACGCGGGCGGTGATGAAGAGGCTCGGCTTCGAGGGCTGAGGCGCGTTCAGATTTCGCGAAGCCCGCGTTGAGGAGAGGCATCGCGGATGAGCTTTTCGGCCAATCTCCAACATGCAATGTCCAACATGTGTGTCCCGCGACTTTTCCCGGGAACGTTTCGCCTTCTCCCCCATCCAATGGCCGTCAACCCAGAATGGAGCCCGGTGCCTCTGTGCCGGGCGAAGGAGATGCCATGTTTATCCGACCGACCGCAGCGCTCGCAGCCTTCCTCCTCCTCAGCGCAGCGCCGCTGGCTGAGGCCGCCGAGAAGCCGACCGACCCGCAGATCGCCATATCGCCTATACAGCCGGCGTGCTCGACATCGAGGCGGCGAAGCTGGCGATCCAGAAGTCGAAAACCAAGGAGGTCGTCGACTTTGCCAAGGATATGGAGCGCGACCACGAGGCGGTGAACAAGCAGGCTCTCGACCTGGTGAAGAAGCTGAAGGTGAAGCCGGAAGACAATGCCACCAGCCAGGCGCTGACCAAGGCGGCGAAGGAAGAGCGCGCCAAGCTGGCGAAGCTCGAGGGCACTGCCTTCGACAAGGCCTATATCGAGAACGAGGTCGCGTATCACAAGCAGGTCAACGGCGCGCTCGAAACCCTGCTCATTCCTTCGGCCAACAATGCCGAGTTGAAGAGCCTGCTGGAGACCGGGCTGAAAATCTTCCAGGGACATGAGCAGCATGCCGAGCATGTCGCCGGCACGTTGAAATGAGGGCGGGCGCGTTATCGGTGCTCGGCTCGCTGACGCTGGCGCTTGTCGCGCCGCCGGCGCTCGCCGCCACCATCGAGGTGACCATCGACAGGCTGGTCTACTCGCCGGCGAGCGTCGAGGCCAAGGTCGGCGACACGATCGAGTGGGTGAACAAGGACGTCATCGCCCACACCGCGACAGTGAAGGGCGGCTGGGAGGTGATGATCCCGCCGAAATCGAAAGGCAGGATCACGCTCAAGCAAGCGGGAGCGGTCGACTATTTCTGCCGCTTCCACCCCAACATGAAAGGTCACCTCAACGTGGCGCCCTAGTCCGCCGCGGGATCGCGCCGAAGCGAGCCGCGCCGTGCCTCGCTGAGCCGGGTGACGTGCGTCCATGAGCCGTCATAGATGGGCTGGCGCCGCTCGATCCAGGCGCTGAGCCCTTCGCCGAGGTCGGCGGTCGGGGCCATGCGGGCGAACTGCTCGGCCTCGACCAGCAGGCCCTCGGCGATGCTAAGGTTGATGCCGCGCGCCACCGCGGTGAGAATGCCAGCCACCGCCGCCTGCGAATGGCGGATGATGCGGTTCGCAAGATCGAGCGCGGCCGGCATCAGCTCCTCATGCGGCACGACTTTGTTGACCAGCCCGAGTTCCAGCGCCCGCGCGGGCGAGAAAGGCTCGCCGGTAAGCAGCAGTTCGAGCGCGCGTTTGCGCCCGGCAAGCCTCGGCAGGCGCTGCGTGCCGCCGAAGGTCGGCGGCATGGCGAGTTTTATTTCCGGCTTGGCGAACAGGGCGCGGTCGCTGGCGACCGCCAGCGGCACCGCCTCGGTGATCTCGCAGCCACCGCCGAAGGCAAGGCCGTTGACGGCGGCGATGACCGGCTTGCGGAACGCTTCCAGCCGCGCCGTCAGTCGCTGGCCGCGCATGACGAAATCGCGCAGCGCGACATCCGTGCCTTCGGCCACGCTCAACGCGAATTCGTGGATGTCGCCGCCGGCCGAGAAGGCGCGCTCCCCTGCCCCGGTGAGGATCACGGCACGCACGGCATCGTCGGTCTCTATCCTGTCGAGGATCGCCAGCAGGCGGTCGATAAGGCCGTAATTCAGGGCATTGAGCTTTTCGGGGCGGTTGAGCGTCAGCACCGCGACGCGGTCGCGGATGTCGCAAAGCACGGGCTCGGTCATAGTTTTCTCCTTAGCCGTTCGTTTTCTCCGCAATTCCGAACGGAAACCGCTGCGCATTTTCCTGGAATTGCTCTGTGGAACGGCTGCAAGGGATCAGCTTCCGGCTTGTTTGTATATTCACTAGTCGGTATACTTGACGGATGACCGAGAAGCCCAATCCAACCAGGAAACGCCTCGTCGATGCGGCGGCAAAACTCTTCTATGCCGAAGGCATCGGCCGCGTCAGCGTCGATGCCGTGGCGGAAAAGGCGGGGCTGACCAAGCGCACGCTCTACTACCACTTCAAGAGCAAGGACGAGCTGATCACGGCCTATCTCGACAGCCGCGACCAGCCGAACCTCAAGCAGATGGCCGGCTGGTTCGAGGCGGCGCAAGGCGGCGCGGACAAGAAGGTCGCGGCGATCTTCACCCATCTGGCGCGCGTGGCGCGGCACGTCAAATGGAAGGGCTGCGGCTTCCTGCGCACGGCCGCCGAACTCGCCGCGATGCCCGGCCATCCGGCGGTGAAGGCGGGCTCGCGCCATAAGAGCAATTTCGAGAAATGGCTGGCGGGCGAGCTTTCTAGCCATGGCGTGCGCGAGCCGAAGATGCTGGCGCGCGAGATCGTGCTTCTGATGGACGGCGCCTTTTCCAGCATGCTGATCCACCACAATCCCGACTACATCACGGCCGCCGGCCACGCCGCCGCGACGCTGGTGCGGGCGCGGATGGCAGCGGCGTAGACCTCGCCTGGCGTCCTGACCCCGTGGACCGCGACGGGCAATTCCGGCAGCCTCAGCCGCGCGCTGCCCCCTCCTCTGCCAGCAGCCAGTCGATCATGGTGGCGGCGGGCGCGGGCGGACGGTCCGGTGCGAGAATCGAGAGAGCGCGGCCGGTCGGCACGCGCAATTCGGGAAACGGCGCCACCAGCGAGCCGGCGGCAAGAGCGCGCGACACCAGCGCCTCATGGCCCATCAAAACGCCGGCACCGTCGACGGCGGCCTGCACAGCCATGCTGTAGAGCGAGAATTCGGAACCTGTTTCGATCGACGGGCCTTTCACGCCGGCGACTTCGAACCAAAGACTCCAATCCTCCGTCCAGGTGGTGTCCCAGAGCAGCAACTGCGAGGAAAGTTCGGCCGGCGTCTTCAATTGTCTGGCCAGCGCCGGCGCGCAGACAGGAAAGATGACGTCGTCGCAGAGCTTGAAGGATCGGCCGGCGCCCGATCTGGTGAGGAAAATAGCGAGGTCGAAAGGCTCGCGCCGGAAGTCCGGCGGCTCTTCCAGCGCATGGATGGAGGGGCGCAGCGCCGGATGCGCCGCGCGTAGGGCCGGCAGCCGCGGCGCCAGCCAGAGCTGCGCGATCGAAGGCAATGCCGCGACGCTGACCTGCGGCCGGGGCGCCGAGATACGCAATTCCTGAACGGCGAGCCCCAAGGCGTCGAAAGCGGTGGAAAACGAGGGTAGCGCCGAACGCCCAGCATCGGTGAGATGCAGGCCTTGCGCGTGACGCACGAAAAGCGGAGAGCCTAGCCAAGCCTCCAGCGCCTTCACCTGATGCGAGACGGCGGCGGGGGTCACGCCGAGTTCGTCCGCCGCCTTGGCAAAGCTTTCATGGCGTGCCGCCGCCTCGAAGGCCCTGAGGGCGTTGAGCGGCGGCATGCGCGGTCGCGGCGGATTGACGGCCATCTGCAGCTTTCCCAATGCCGCGCCGCCTGCCATGACGGCGCGGCAATGCTTCGAGCGAAAGAACGGCGACCGCCTGCGCTCGCCTCCAGGACCTCAAGTCTATTTGAGGGCCACCGGAACGAGCTTGCCGTCGACCTTCCGCCACTCAAATACGACGAAGCCCGGCTGCTTGATATCCCCTTTGTCGTCATAGGAGATGGTGCCAAGCACGGTCGGGATGGCCGCTCCCGAATGGAGATAGTCGGACGCCGCCTTCGGGTCGTCGACCTTGGCCTTGGCGATCGCCTCGGCGAGGATCTGGGTGGCGGCATAGGCATAGAGCGTGACGGCTTCAGTGGGCACGTTCTTCGCCTTCAGGTCGGCGACCGCGTCTTTTGCTTCGGGAAAGCTCGCCGGATCGGGGAAGGACGTCATCAGCGTGCCGGCCGCGCCATCGCCGCCGATGGCGCCGAACTCGCTGTTGGATATGCCGTCGCCGCCCATCAGGACCGTCTTGACGCCCTGGTCGTGCATCTGGCGCACGATCAGGCCGGCCTCTGTGTGCTGGCCGCCGTAATAGACAAGGTCGGCGCCCGACTCCTTGATCTTGGCGACAAGCGCGCTGTAGTCCTTCTCGCCCGGGTTGATCTCCTCGCGCAGCACCTCCTTGCCGCCGCCGGAATTGTAGGCCTTGGCCATCTCGTCGGCGAGGCCCATGCCGGCCGTCGACTTGTCGTCGACGATCGCGACCTTCTTGCCGGCAAAACGCTCGAGCACGAATTTCGCGGCGATGATGCCCTGCTGGTCGTCGCGGCCGCAGGCCCGGAACGCGTCCCATAGGCCTCGCTCAGTCACCATCGGGTTGGTGGCCGTGGGCGTGACGAAGAGCACGCCGTTTTCTGCATAAATCTCCGAGGCCGGAATGGTGACACCGGAATTGTAGTGGCCGACGACATAGTGCACGCCGTCGGCGACGAACTTGTTGGCGACCGACACGCCCTGCTTGGGGTCGGAGACATCGTCGCCGACCGAGACGCTGAGCTTCTGACCGAGCACGCCGCCATTGGCGTTTATGCGCTGGATCGCCGTCTCGACGCCGACGCGGTACTGCTCGCCATAGGCGGCGTTCGGCCCCGACATCGGGCCGGCGACGCCGAGCACGATATCCGCCTTGGCGACGCCGGCGGCGGCGGCCATCAGGGCAGCAGTCATCAATCGCAGAATCATGCGCATGGTCATTCCCCTTTGTTGAAGAAGGCGGGCTTCTCGCCCGCGGCCCTTGCTTTTGACGAAGCGGGCTCCCTGCCCGCGGGTTCAGGCGCTCAGCTGACGAAATGCAGCTTCGTGAACCGGCGCCGGAATGCACTCACATCCGCCGCGACATCCTCCACGGCATCGTTGCCACGCAGTCCCCTGGCGATGAGGGCGGCAAGCTCGGGCATGTCCTTCTCCGTCATGCCCCAGCGCACGATCTCCGGCGTGCCGAAGCGCAGGCCGTTCATGTCGCCATCGACCGCCGTGACCGGCAGGCCGATGCCGCAGGTGAGGATGTTTGCACGCCTCAGCCGCTTCGCCGCCGCCTGGCCGCCGCCGAACTCCACCGCTTCGATGGCGAACTGGTGCGAGGCGGTGTGCCCCTTCGCGGTCGAGAACACCGGCAGGCCGCGCTCAGCCAGCGCGCTCGCCAGCGCCTTGGCGGTGCCGGCCATGGCGGCGGCATAGGCGCGGCCATGCGCCTTCCAGTCGAGCATGGTGATGGCCAGGGCGGCGGCCTTGGCGGCATCGAAATTGGCGGTCATGCCGGGAAAGGCGATGCGGTCGAGCTTTTCGGCGATCTCGGCGTCGTTGGTGACGATCAGCCCCGAAGGCGGCCCGCCGAGGCTCTTATAGGTGCTCATCGTCATCAGGTGGGCGCCCTCCTCCAGCGGCTGCTGCCAGGCCTGTCCGGCAATCATGCCGCAAAGATGCGCGGCATCGAACAGCACCAGCGCACCGACCTCGTCGGCGATCGCCCTGATTTCCTGGATGGGATGCGGCAGCAGATTGAGGCTGCTGCCGATAGTGATCATCTTCGGCCCGATCTTAAGGGCAAGCGCGCGGAGCCTCTCGACATCGACCGTGTAGCCGCCGGCATCGACGGGCGCGGCATGGATCTCCAGCCCGTACAGACCGGCGCAGCCCGCCACATGATGCGTGACATGGCCGCCGATGGCGGGCGGCGGAGCGATGATGGCGTCGCCTGGCCGCGCCGCGACCATGAAAGCGTAGAGGTTGGCGATGGCGCCGGAAGGGACGCGGATTTCGGCATATTTCGCGCCGAAGACTTGCGCCGCAAGCTCGGCGGCGATGACCTCGATGCGTTCGACGCCCTCCAGCCCCATCTCGTATTTGTCGCCGGGATAGCCGAGCGACGGACGCGAGCCGAGCCGGGCGGCAAGCGCGGCCTCCGCCTTCGGGTTCATCACATTGGTCGCCGGATTGAGGTTGATGCAGTCGGCCTCGTGGATTTGCCGGTTGAGCGCGATGCCGTCCTCTATCGCGGCGAGCACGGCGTCGTTCCCCTGCCCGCTTGTGGCGGTCGCCAGCGCCTGGATAAAATCCTCGCAATGGGCGGGAACCCAGGGCCTGCGGGCAAGAGCGGTCATCGAAGCCTCCCTGTTGCCGGATGCGATGTCCGGCTCGTCAGGGCATGGTGGAGGCTTGGCCGGCCGGGCGCAAACGAGTAGTTCTAGCGGCTAGGCTTAGAAAATTTAGGGGTAGGAATTAGGGCAATGCGCCTGACTTAGGTGGTGCAATGCAGGAAGCGGATGGTCATTATAAGGAGAGTCTTTATAACGGTCGATCTGATCATGACCACCAAGGGGAGACGATGCGCTACATACGTCCGCAATCAATAGAAGAGGCCGCCGGCCTGTTGGCCAGCGCGGCCGGCCCGGCCGCGATCCTTGCCGGAGGCAGCGACCTTCTGGTGAGGATGAAGGGCGGCTTCATCGAGCCCGAGCTGATCGTCGACATCAAGGCGATAGCGGGCCTTAGCGAAATCAAGGAAACGGCAGACGGCTTCAGCATCGGCGCCGCGGTGCCCTGCGCGGTGCTCGGCGAGAACGCGGCGCTGAAGAAGGCCTGGCCAGGCGTCGTCGAGGCGGCCAAGCTGATCGGCTCGAAGCAGGTGCAGGGACGCTGCACAATCGTCGGCAATCTCTGCAACGCCTCGCCCGCCGCCGACAGCGTGCCGGCGTTGGTGGCTGCCGGCGCCAAGGCTGTTGTTGCCGGGCCGAACGGCAGGCGCACGATTCCCGTGGAAGCCGTGCCGACCGGACCGGGCCGTACCTCGCTGGCCAAGGGGGAGATCATCGAGGCGATCCTGCTCGACAAGCGCGCGCCAAATGCGGGCGACGCCTATCAGCGCTTCATTCCGCGCACCGAGATGGACATCGCCGTGGTCAGCGCTGGCGTGAACCTGACGCTCGGCGAGGCGGGCGCGATCAAGTCGGCCCGCGTGGCGCTGGGCGCCGCGGCGCCCACGGTGCTGCTGGTCGAGGAGGCGGCCGAGGTGCTCGTCGGCTCGAAGCTGGATGAGGCGACGCTGGAGCGGCTCGCCAAGATCTGCGCGGGCGCCTGCCGCCCGATCGACGACAAGCGCGGCACCATCGAATTCAGACGGAAAGTTGCGGGTGTGCTGGCGAAGCGTGTCGCCACCACCGCTTATGAGCGTGCAGGAGGCAAATGATGGCCGGTGTAGCGGTTTCAACGACAATCAACGGCGATCACGTCGAATATCTTTGCCAGCCGGACGAGACGCTGCTCGACGTGCTGCGCGACCGGCTGGGACTGACCGGCGCCAAGGAAGGCTGCGGGACCGGCGACTGCGGCGCCTGCAGCGTCATCGTCGACAACCGGCTGGTGTGCTCCTGCCTGGTGCTCGGCGCCGAGGCGGAAGGCCGCCAGATCGAGACCATCGAAGGCATGGCGCATGGCGACCAGCTGCATCCGCTGCAGCAGAAATTCCTCGAGCACGCCGCCTTGCAATGCGGCATCTGCACGCCAGGTTTTTTGATTGCGGCGAAGGATCTGCTCGAGAAGAACCCCTCCCCGACCGAGGAGGAAATCCGCTTCGGGCTCGCCGGCAATCTCTGCCGCTGCACCGGCTATGACAAGATCGTGCGCGCCGTCCAGGACGCGGCAAACGTGATGAAGGGAGCCTGAGATGAATTTCGATCCGCGCTACTCGGGACGCAGCTTCTCATCTGTCGGCACGCGCCCCCTCCGCCCCGACGGCGTCGACAAGGTGACGGGACGCGCCCGCTACGGCGCCGACTTCAACATGGCCGGGCAGCTGGTCGGCCGTGTGCTTCGCAGCCCGCACGCCCACGCGATCATCAAGAAGATCGACACCTCGAAAGCCGAAAAGCTCGCCGGCGTGAAGGCGGTGATCACGGCGAAAGACCTGCCGGACCTGACCGATGGCGATGCCGGCATGTTCGACACCCTCGACAATTGCATGGCGCGCAAGAAGGCGCTCTATGACGGCCATGCCGTGGCCGCGGTGGCGGCGATCGACGCCCGCACCGCCAGGCAGGCGCTGAAGCTGATCGAGGTCGACTATGAGGTGCTGCCGCATGTGACCGACGTCGACGAGGCGATGCAGCACCACGCCCCGCTCATCAACGACGCCATCTTCACCGAGGGGCTGGAGGAAAAGCCGGTCAAGCCGTCCAACGTCTCCAAGCGCACGCAATACGGCCATGGCGACGTCCACCAGGGTTTTGCCCAGGCCGATTTCGTCGTCGAGCGCTCCTTCAAGACCGAGCAGACGCATCAGGGCTATATCGAGCCGCATGCCTGCGTGGCGAGCGTCAATCCCGACGGCACGGCCGATCTCTGGGTCTGCACGCAAGGCCATTTCGTCTACCGGCAGCATTGCGCCCAGCTGCTTGGCCTCGAAGTTTCGAAGCTGCGCGTCACCTCTTCCGAGATCGGCGGCGGCTTCGGCGGCAAGACCCATGTCTGGGCCGAGCCGGTGGCGCTGGCCCTGTCGCGCAAGGCAGGCCGCCCGGTGAAGCTGGTGATGACCCGGGACGAGGTGTTCCGCGCCTCGGGGCCAACCAGCGCCACCTCGATCGACGTCAAGATCGGCGCGAGGAAGGACGGCACGATCACCGCCGCCGAAGCGACGCTGCGCTACACCTGCGGCCCCTATGCCGGCATGTGGGCGGAGATCGGCGCCATGACGGCATTCGCCTGCTACAAGCTGGAGAACGTCAAGACCGTCGGCTATGAGGTGCTGGTCAACCGGCCGAAGACCGCGGCCTATCGCGCGCCCTCGGCGCCGATGGCGGCGTTCGCGGTGGAAAGCGCTGTCGACGAGCTCGCCAAGGAGATCGGCATCGATCCGGTCGAGTTCCGCATCAAGAACGCGGCGCAGGAAGGCACCCGCGCCTCCTACGGCCCGGTCTACGGCCCGATCGGCATCGGACCGACGCTCGAGGCGGTCAAGGAGCACCCGCATATGCGCGCGCCGCTGGCTCAGAACCAGGGCCGCGGCATGGCCTGCGGCTTCTGGTTCAACTTCGGCGGCCAGACCTGCACCGACTTGAACATCGGCATGGACGGCACGGTGTCGCTCGCCGTCGGCACGGTGGATGTGGGCGGTTCCCGCGCGTCGCTGTCGCTGGTGGCGGCGGAGGAGCTCGGCATCGACTACAGCCAGGTCAAGGCGATCGTCGCCGACACTTCCAGCCTAGGTTACAACGACATGACCGACGGCAGCCGCGGCACCTTCTCCTCCTCGATGGCGACCATCTCGGCCGCCCGCAACGCCATCAAGGTGCTGCGCGAGCGCGCCGCGCAGATGTGGGACATCTCGGTCGACGACGTTGCCTGGGAAAAAGGCCATGCGGTCGCCAAGGGCGAGAAGCACGGCAATCTCGGCAAGCTGTCGCTGAAGGAGATCGCCGCACAGTCCGGCAAGACCGGCGGGCCGATCGCCGGCCATAGCGAGCTCGTCGCCGACGGCGCGGGCGTCTCCTTCGCCACCCATATCTGCGACGTCGAGGTCGATCCCGAGACCGGCTCGACCAGGGTGATCCGCTACACGGTGGTGCAGGATGCAGGCAAAGCGGTGCACCCGACCTATGTCGAGGGCCAGTACCAAGGCGGTGCCGCGCAAGGCATCGGCTGGGCGCTCAACGAGGAGTATATCTACGGCAAGGACGGGCGGCTGCAGAACCCAGGCTTCCTCGACTACCGCATCCCGGTGTGCTCCGACCTGCCGATGATCGACACGCAGATCCTGGAAATCCCCAACCCCAACCACCCCTACGGGGTGCGCGGCGTCGGCGAGACCTCGATCGTGCCGCCGCTGGCGGCGATCGCCAATGCGGTGTCGAACGCGGTGGGCGTGCGCATGAGCCACATCCCGATGTCGCCGCCGCGGATTCTTGCCGCGCTCGAGGCCGAACGGGAAGGCTAGCATGCTGAAAAGCGCGAAGCGGTTTTCAGCTCACGTCAGGGTCCAATGAGGATCAGGCGATAATGGTCCAAGTCACGCTCTGGGGCTCGCTCAGCGCCGCCGCCGGAGGCAAGGACAAGCTCGACATCGAGGCCAAGGACATAAGGGAACTGTTCCGCAAGCTTGCGGAACAGCATCCCGCCTTCGAACCCCTGCTCGATCGCGGCATCGCGGTCGCGATCGACGGGACGATCTATCGCGACACGTGGTCGAAGGAACTGCCGCCGGGGGCGGAGATTTTTTTGCTGCCGCGGCTGGCGGGGGGATAGGCGGAGCGGCGGACCGCCCTTGCCTGTTCGCCGGACTTCGCGCTGAGCCTCACCCCTTTTTGACAGAGCCGGCAGTGACCTCATCCTTGTGCGCGGCAAAGGCTTCCAGGACCTCGGTCTTTTCGGCCTTCGGAACCTTGAAGCGGTCGAGCGTCCGCCCCAGTTCCGCTGCGACCTCGTCGAATTCGGCGGGAGAAATCTTCAGGTCCTTGTGGGCCTCCTCGAGGCCGAGCGGCGTCGCGCCCGGCTCGGTGGCCACGAACTTGAAGGGGCCGCCGGAAACATCGCACACCCACAGCGTACGCATGAACTTGAGGCCTGGCAGCCGTTCGAGGTTCTTGGTGTGCCATTTGCGCAGTTGCGGGTTCTTGGACTTCTTGCCGACGATGGGGTTTTTCACGACGGCGTCGCTGAAGTGATCGACCACGGCTGCGATGGCGAACACGCCTCCCAACCGATCGTATAGACTCTTGTCCGGCGCGGTCTGCTTGGTCTGCGCCAGCGCATCGCCGGCGGGCAACATGGCGGTCGACGCGGCCGCCGCCGCCAGCACGGCGACGACGCTTCGTCTCGAAAGAGAGGTCGAAACAGCCGTTTTCATCTCTGGTACCTCCGTTGGGCCAGAGCCGGCCGCTCTGGCGGCTTCAATGCGTGATTGCGGGACATATGCACTTTGCCTCAAACGGCATCGTATGAGGAACTAACGAAACTGCGCCCGAAATATTCCTCAGGCGGACCGGCAGCCAGGGGTCTATTCACGATGGCTAAAATTTTGCGTGACGGAGACGGATACATAAACGGCGTCGCGCGTTAATGCGCCTATGGCTGACGGGCTTTTCCGTGAATCGTGGCCTCGCGGAAACGGCGAGATGGCGCGATTCATTCGTGAATATCCCTGGTCGGAAAGCCCGCTCGGGCCGATCGAGACATGGACGCTCAGCCTGAGGACGACGGTCGACCTGATGCTCGCCGCCGAAGCCCAGATCGTGCTTTTCTGCGGGCCGGAGTTTGTCGCGCTCTACAATGACGCGTACGCGCCGACTATTGGCGACAAGCATCCGCGCGCGCTCGGCCGTCCCGCCGAGGAAAACTGGTCCGAGCTCTGGACCGACCTCGAGCCGCTGCTGCGCGGCGTTCTCGAAACCGGCGAAACCTTCTCGGCCAGGGACCGGCCTTTCTACATCGAACGATCCGGCCTGGTCGGCGAGACGGTCTATTTCGACATCTCCTATTCCGCGGTGCGGGCACAGGACGGCACGGTCGAAGCCGTGCTCTGCATCGTTTCGGAGACCACGGCCCGGGTGCTGGCGGCAGCAAAGGTGCGCGAAAGCGAGCAGCGGTTTCGCGCGCTGGTCAATGCCAGCTCCGACGTGGTTTACCGGATGAGCCCGGACTGGCAGGAAATGCATGAGCTGGACGGCCGCGGCTTCCTGTCGAGCGCCCAGGGGCCGGCGATCCGCTGGCGCGACGAATACCTGTTCCCGGAAGACCAGGCGAGCATCCAGGCGGCGATCGAGCGCGCCATCATGGAGCGCGGCGTGTTCGAGCTCGAGCACAGGGTGCGGCGCGCCGACGGGTCCGCCGGCTGGACCACCTCACGGGCAATCCCGATCGTCGATGACATTGGCAGCATCCTGGAATGGTTCGGCATGGCCGCCGACATCACCGAAAAACGGGCGAGCGAACAGCAGATCCAACTCTTGATGCGCGAGGTGAACCACCGCGTCAAAAACCAGTACGCCGTGATCCTTTCCATGATCCGCGAGACGAGCAAACGCGCGACGGACCCGCGCGCGTTCGAACACCAGATCCGCGAACGCATCATGGCGCTGTCGCGCTCGCACGACCTCTTGGTGCTCAACGACTGGCGCGGCGCAGGCATGGCCGACCTTGTGCGCGAACATTTGCGGCCGTTCGGACACGAAGAGCGCATCTCGCCATGCGGGCCGGACGTGACGCTGCGGCTGAACGCGGTGCAGAACATCGGCATGGCGCTGCATGAGCTGGGCACCAACGCGACGAAATACGGCGCCCTGGCCGGCGACGCCGGAACCGTGCGAATGGACTGGCGGGTAGCCCCGGCCCCCGAAGGCAGCGACTTCGAGCTGGTCTGGGAGGAACATTTTTCCGAACCTGCCGCGGCCGCCGATGCCAAGCCGCACAAAGGCTTCGGCAGCGTCGTTCTCCAACGCGTCGTCCCCACCAGCCTCTCCGGCAGCGCCTCCATGGAACGGCTGCCCGGCCTCGTTCGCTGGACGCTCTCGGCGCCGCTCGCCAACGTGGTTGTCGCCCGCGGGGCGGAGCTGGACGGCGATGAGCAGATCGCCGGGCTGACGTGAGGGCGGCTGCATCCTCCGGACGGCCGGCCGCAACGCCTCGGGACCCGCTGCGCCGCCGAGCCTGCCGTATCGCCGCACGTCGCTGGCCTGCGCTGCTCCCATTTTTGCTTTCCCCTTCCCCGCTTTTTTAGAACAGAAAAGCGCCAGCTTTTCTGTTCTGGACGCTGGATATTTGGACTCTGGATTCTGGCTTATGGATTATGGGGCTTATCCCAGGCCTTACCCCCTGGCTTATCCAAGCGCAGAATTCCATCAAACTTCCAAAGGCTTGGGCTACGGGTCCTCAGCATGCCTTTGAAGCGCGTGCGCACGGGCCGGCGATCTCCTGTTGCTGTCTGCCAACAGTGAACAAAATAGGAACAAAAATGTCAAGCCGGGCACCGCTGACGGGGCGGCGATCGTCGCCTTTGCCGCCGTCGGCTTCCCGATGCCGAGGCGCTTCAAGGAGGCAGGCTGGCAGCCGCCGGGGTCTGATGGCAGAGAGATGCGGCTGGCCTGCTGCAGCCAGCCGCCGCCGGCGGCTTATGAACTCTTTGCTGCGGATCCGCTCTCCACATCATCCAGCCCCTTGGCCTTGTAGACGACATAGGAGATCGCCCAGGCGGCGATGAAGATGCCGATAATGGCGAAGCCCAGATTGTTGAAATTGTCGTTGAGCGTGCCGACGCCGTTCCAGAAGCCGCCCGACAGACCGAGCTTGTCACCGATTAGGCCGAGCGCCTCGATGCCGCCGATCAGCACTGCGACAAGGACCGACACCAGGGTGATCGTCATGTTGTAGTACAGTTTGCGGATCGGCTTGACGAAGGCCCACTCATAGGCGCCGAGCATCATCACACCATCGGTCGTGTCGACCAGTGACATGCCGGCCGCGAAAAGCACCGGGAAGACCAGAATGGCTTCGAACGGCACGCCCTTGGCCGCTTGTGCCGCGGACACGCCGAACATGGCGACTTCGGTCGCGGTGTCGAAACCAAGGCCGAAGAGGAAACCAAGTGGGAACATGTGCCAGCTGCGCGACACCAGCCGGAACATCGGGCGGAAGACGCGGGCCAGGAAGCCGCGATTGTTGAGCAGCAGGTCCAGATCCTCCTCGACAAACGCCCCACCGGCCCGCACCCGCCGATAGCTTCTGTAGATCGAGAAGAAGATGACGATGTTCATCGCCGCGATGGCGAGCAGGAAGAGTGCGGAAACGCCGGTACTGATCGTGCCGCCAATCTCCTGAAGGCTTTGGAAACGGCCGAGCAGGGACGTTGCCGCCGCGATAGCCGCAGCGACGATGACGACGATCGTCGAATGGCCGAGTGCGAAAAAGAAACCGACGGAGACCGGCCGTTTGCCGTTCTGCATCAGCTTGCGCGTGACATTGTCGATGGCCGCTATGTGGTCGGCATCGACGGCATGGCGCAAGCCGAGGCCATAAATGACGAGAGCGACGCCAAGCAATGTCGGCTTGTCGTGGAAGGCGACGAAAGCCCACAGCCACGCCCCGACGTTGAGAATGGCGAGCGCGCCGTAGATTGTTATCAGTCTGGCCTTCAGGTCGGGCGCGCTTTTGTTCAGCATTTTCGATAGTTGGATCAGCATGGTTCTGCCTTTGACGTTGCCTGTCATCGCAGGGAACTCGCCCCGCCGTCCGGCCAGGCGCGCACACCGGATCACCCCGTCCGATGTTCTGCTTTGACGTCCATGATGGCAGGTCTCCTGGCTCGCGGATTGCCGCCGCTTTCGCCTTCCCGGCCCATGCAGCCAGTGGCATCGTGAAAACGGCATGCCGCTTACAGTTGCGGGGGCAGCCACGGCTTTGGATTTCTCCGCACCGCGTTCCCTTTTGATCCCCGAAGGGAACCATCAGCGCGAATTCGCCACACCGCGGTTGGCCAGTCAATCGACAACTCCGACGGCCAGAGGCCCCTCACGCCATCGTGACGAGAGGGCTGCCCCCCTCACACCCCCAGCGTCGGCTCGGTATTCACCTCCAGCGCCTCTTCGGCCTCGTCCTCTTCGTCAAGCACGTCGCCCTTCACCGGCAGCGCCTGGCCGATCCAGATCGGGTCGATAAGGTGGTCACGCTTGGGGTTGGTGGTGTTGGGATGGATGAGGATGCTTAGGCCGCCATGGTTCAGCATCAGCCAGGGAACCAGCGTGGCAAAGATCTCGGTGGCGAAGGAGACCTGGTACATGGCCTGCTGGTGCGGGCCGACCGGCTCGTCGCGCCAGTTGCCGAGGCGCACGCGAAAGCGCTCTGCGATGCGCTGGCGCAGCCATTCGGCATGCCGCCGCTCGGCCTCTCCGCCGTAGTAGATATGGGCGTGATAGCTGGCGATCTCGGCGATCGGCCTGACTTCGTTCATCGCGATGCTTCCCTTCGATGATTTTTTGCGCCCGGCGGAACTCTAGCCGAAGCGCGGGCGCCTTGTCTGCAGCCGGCCGCGGTCTGCGCCTGCGGTCGGCAGGGTTGTCGGATATGGCGCTCCCTTGCTCGGCTTTGCCGGGCCATCTCTTCGCCACCTTGTGGGGGCGAGGAATTGCCAAACCGCCGAGGTTGCAACCGGCAGGAAGGATGGCAACAGCCGTTCTGCCTTTGCCCTAAATCACCGCGGTGACCGTGCCCTTCGCATTTAGGCGGCAGCCGACTTTCGCCTGCCTCACTTCGATGCCGCCTCGCCTG
This sequence comes from Mesorhizobium sp. WSM3862, assembly GCF_002294985.1. Classification (GTDB taxonomy): domain Bacteria; phylum Pseudomonadota; class Alphaproteobacteria; order Rhizobiales; family Rhizobiaceae; genus Mesorhizobium. The sequence goes on from NZ_NSGE01000014.1 coordinate 105,919, forward strand.
TCATAGTCTATGCGCACCTCGATCGGCGCGTTGAGCCCGCTTCGGCGTTGACGCAAGGGGCCGGCGCTGACCGTGTAAACACGCACGGCGCCGAGGGGCTTGGCGGCCGCCGTGATCGCGGCGCGACAGGCGCGCACCACGGCGGCCGGCGTGCCCCGTATCGCCTTCGGAGGTGACAGCGGCGCGATGCGATAGCCTTTGGTGCCCCGCCGGAGGTCGCCGCCGGCGGATCTGGAGGGCCTCAGCACTGGAGGCAGCACAATGGTCTGCGTCGCGCTCTTGGCCAAAGCAGGGGCTGTCGGCACCGGGGCCGGGTTCTGCGCAGAGGCAGCCGATCCGCTGACGGCGGAAGGATCGTCGCCCGCGGCGGCGGCGCCCACGCTTGTCGACACGCCTGTGCTGGTGCTGCCCAGATTGCCGCCGGCATTGACGCCGAGCGATCCGCCGCCGGTCGATGCGCCGACGTTTGCGCCGCCGACACCGTCGGCACTGGCGCCCACGCCCGCCGACACGCCTTGCGAACCGGCGCCCAACCCGGCGCCCACGCCGATGCCGCCGACCTTGCCGCCCACGCCGACGTCAAGCGCCGAGGCAGGCCCGATCGGGATGGCGATCGCCAGTGCGGCTGCTAGGTATTTTTTCATGGCCAGACCTTTGTTCCAAGGCCAACCCTGTGTGGCTCCTCATCGAGCGTCCGCTCGACAGCGGTCTGCGAAGCCTTCGTCGCGCGAATGCGTGCCGAGCGATGGCGACTTCTCGCCCTGCCAGGCATCGGCCTCGGCGGTGACCGGCGCGGCTGGAGGCCGCTCGAAAGACGGATGATAGAAAAGCGGTCTCGGCAACGCCAAGCACTGAAAAAGGCTTAGGACTTCTCCTTTCAACTTAGCTGTCGACAGCAGGGCAAGTTTGAGCTCGCCTACGCGCTGCTAACGGGTAACTTTCAAATTAGTTTCAACTAAAATGCAACAGAACAAGGACACCACCGTGCCAGCGCCGGTTGCTGATGCCGACGCCGGGCTCTCGTCGAAATGGCCGTCTCGGCTTCGCCGGGCCAATTCTCCCCCACTGGCGTGCGCCGGCCTGGAGGCTTGAGAGTCGCCCAGGGCGGCAAGGCGCCCGCGCTACCGGCTCGAAGCCGCAACGCTCGTCGCGCTGGCCGACAAGGACGCGGTGCTGGTCGGCCAGGCCGACCTGTTGCGATCGATGGTCGAGGGTGCGGCCGGCGATGCGATCCTGGCCAACAAGCGCGAGATCGAGACCGGCATCGCCGCCATCAGCGCCACATTGCGCGACAGGCAAATCGTTCCTGCTGTGAGGGCCGGCTAGGCCTTGCCCTGGAGCGCCTCACGCCTTTTGACTGGTGAGGCGCTCGAGCGCATCGACGATCAGGTCGCAGAATTTCGCATGGTCGAGCTTCATCGCCACGGTATGGCGGAAATCGACCTGCTCGCTCGCCGTGCCGCCGAAATGGCGCATGCCGCCCAGCTTCTCGAAATTGCAGACCGTCATGCCCTTGGTCCACCGTCCGGCAAGCTCGACGCGGATATCGGCCTTCTCGGTGGTGAAGACGCCTGCGTCGATCATCGCCGCCACGCAGCAGGCGTCATGGACGGCGGGATAGGCTATCTGCAGCAGGCCGCCATGCGTGGTCGCAATGAATTCCCAGATGTCGAGGATGAATTTGGCGAGCGGCCCGCCGACGGCGCGCACCCTGTCCTGCAGGTCGGGGGTGGCCAAGGCCTGGTGCGTGAGGTCAAGCCCCACCATGGCGACGTCCCAAGCGGCGCGGAACACCACGTCTGCGGCCTCCGGGTCGGCATAGACGTTGAACTCGGCCGCCGGCGTGATGTTGCCGCGCGTGAAACTTCCGCCCATCGCGACGACCCGCTTCACCCGCTCGACGATGCGTGGCTCCTTGCGCACGGCTAGAGCGATGTTGGTGTAGGGCCCGACCGGCACCAGCGTGACGGTTTTCGGCTCATGCGCCATCACCGTCTCGATGATGAAGTCGACGGCATGGCGCTTGTCGAGCTCGAACGAGGCGGGCGGCAGCTCCGGGCCATCGAGCCCGGTCTCGCCGTGGATCTCGACGGCCAGCACCTGGTCGATGATCAGCGGGCCGGGAGAGCCTTTCGCCACCGGCACCTTTATGCCGTAGGCCGTGCATACGGAGAGCGCATTGCGCGTGGTGTTCTCGACATTGTGGTTGCCCGAAACCGTGGTGATGCCGAGAAGGTCGATGTTCGGGTTGCCGGCCGCAAGCAGGATGGCGATGGCATCGTCGTGCCCCGGATCGCAGTCGAGGATGATCTTTTCCATGGGGGTCGCCTCTCCCTGGCCTGCGGCGATTACAGACCTGGGCCTCTGGTGGCGTCAAGGTTGCCGCCTGGCCGAAGCGCTACCTAGCGGTCGGTCGCCACAACGGACGCTCTTGCCGCCCTGCCCTTAATGCCGCCCTCAGCGCGCCTGGCCGCCTCTCGCCCCGCTCCCCCACAGCGCCCGCGCGAACACGTTGCGCTTGCCCCTGCGCGGCGCCAGCTCCACATCGCTGACCAGCTTCGCGCCGCCCTCGCGCCGCTCCAGCGTGATCTTGCGGCTGTGGAAGGCTTCCAGCTCGGCGCGGTGGGCGACGCTGATGACGGTGACGTTCGGCAAAGCCTGGATCACCGTCTGCATCATCTTGTCCTGGCTCTTCTCGTCGAGCGCCGAGGTCGCCTCGTCCAGCACGACGATGTCTGGCTCGTGCAGCAGCAGGCGCGCGAAGGCGAGGCGCTGCTTTTCGCCGCCGGAGAGCGTCTGGTCCCACGGCGCCTCTTCCTCGATCCTGTCCCGCAGGTAGCCGAGGCCGACCTTGTCGAGGGCGGCGTCGATCTCGTCCACCGTCCATTTGTCGGCGGCGGCCGGATAGGCGACCGCGCGCCGCAGCGTGCCGGTCGGGATGTAGGGGCGTTGCGGCAACATGAACAGCCGCTTGCCGGCATGGAAATTGACGCTGCCGCCGCCCCAGGGCCACAGGCCCGCGACGGCCCGCACCAGCGTCGACTTGCCGGTGCCGGATTCGCCGGCGACCAGCACCCGCTCGCCCGGGTTGATCTCGACCTTCGTCTCCTTGACCACGCCGGTGCCGTCGTTGAGGGTGACGGAGAGATCGTCCAGGCTGAGCATCGCGCCGTTTTGCGTCTCGCCGCGCCGGATGCGCCCGAAGGCCTCGCTCTCTTCGGCGCGCTCCAGCCCGTCGAGCGACATCATCAGCGAAGCGACGCGGCGCGCCGAGGCGTTCCAATCGGCCAGGCGCGGATAATTGTCGACCAGCCAGCCGAACGCGCCTTGCACGATGGCAAAGGCGGAGGCCGCCTGCATGACCTGGCCGAGCGACATCGAGCCTTCGAGGAATTTCGGCGCGCAGAGCAGCACCGGCACCACCGGCGCGAACAGCATCGACCCTTGCGAGACAATCGCGGTGCGCATGTGCTGTCCGGTCAGCAGCGCCCATTGCCTCAGCACATGGCCGAAATTCCGGTCGATTCCGCTGCGCTCCTCCGCCTCGCCGCCGAGCAGCGCGATGCTTTCGCCGTTTTCGCGGACGCGCGTCAGCGTATAGCGGAATTCGGCTTCCGCCTGGTTCTTCCGCTCCGAAAGCTGCACGAAATGGCGGCCGATGACCACCATCGAGGTCGAGGTGATGGCGGCATAGATGACCGCGGTGACGACGAGGAAGCCGGGGATGGTGATGCTCTCGCGGCCGAGCGGCAAGGTGAGCGCGCCGCCGATGGTCCACAGCACGACGATAAAGGTCGAGGCCGCCAGAAAGGCGTTGAGGACGCCGGAGATGAAATCGACGGGGGACTCGGTGGCGATGCGCAGATCTTCGGTGAGACGGGCTTCGGGGTTCGAGTGGTCGCCGGCGACGAGGTTGAGCTGATAGTAGCGGCCGCTGGCCAGCCAGCGCGCGATGACAGATGTGGTGAGCCAGGAGCGCCAGCGGCGCTGGATCGTCATACGCAGATAGACCTGAACGACGACGAGGCTGGCGCTTCCGGCAACCAGCGGCACGAAGACGGCGCTCAGCATATAGACGGTGTGGACATTGCGCTGCTCGATGGCGTCGAAGAAGGCGCGGTTCCAGACATTGATGCCATACTGGAAGCCGACATTGACGCAGATCAGCACCAGCAGCCCAATCGTAAACGGCCAGGCGAGCTTGTCGCCATTCCGGCCCCAGTAGCCGCGCCCGCTGATCCAGAACCGCCTAAAAAGGTACTTCCTACGCGCCTGCTCGGCCTCCTCGGGCGTCAGCTTCGGACCGGGCTCGACGGATTCCGGCGGCGGCGGCGCCGGTTCGCCGACGGCCTCTGGCGTGGCTTCGGCCGGCTCCTCGTGCTCGGGCGATTGCTTCGGGTGCGAACTCTCTTCGCGGGGTCTTTCCGGGTGCAAGCTTTCCGGCGGCGACTTTTCCGGCCGCGTCTTGCCCGGGGGTGCCTTCGCTGCGCCCGTCTTTGCGGGGCGCGACTTCCCGGCACCGCGCGGCTGGGCGCCGTCGGCCGATCTTGGCTTGAGCTTTGCTTCGGACATCAGCCGACAACGGCTCAAAAATCAGAAGGTTTCACGATCCCGGCGAGAGATGTTGCCTGCCCGCTCGGGCCTCGACCTCACCTCACCCGGCAAAACCCCGCCGCGCGGCGGCCATGCCTTCCCACATCAGCTTGATCCCGAGCGCGCCGACCACGGCGCCGGCGGCGCGGTCGATCCAGTGCTTGGTGCCGAGATAGGCGGCGCGCGGCCGGCTGGAGGAAAAGGCGAAGGCGACGACCGCGTACCAGACGAATTCGTTGAGGAAAAGCAGCGGCGGCAGGACCAAGAGCATCCAGAGCGGCGGCGAGGCCGGCAGCATGGCCGCGAACATCGAGGCGTAGAAGATCGCCGTCTTCGGATTGGCGAGCTGGACCAGAAGCGCGCGCCGCAGCGCCCGCCAGAACGAGCCCGCGCGCGCCGAGGCATCGTTCGCGATCTCGATCGGCTGATGAGCGCCGCGCCAGATCTTTATGCCGATCCACAGCAGATAGGCGCCGCCGGCGACGCGCAGGAAAATGTCCAGCCAGGCGACCTGGACGAGCAGCGCGGTCAGGCCCGCGACCGCGATGATGGCGAAGATGAAGCCGCCGATGCCCATGCCGATCGCCGCCGCCAGGCCATCCGTGCGCTCGCCAGCCACCGCGATGCGCGAGACGACGACGAAGCTCGGCCCCGGGCTCATCGCCCCCAGCAGGAAAACGCCAAGGATGGAAAGGATGGTTGCAATCTCGGACAAGGCTTCCTCCGCAGGCGGCTGCAATTCCCTGCGCAGTACAATGCACGCGCCGCGCGCCTTGTCACCATCCTGGCGGGCGATCGGCGAGCGCGAGCATGCCCAGACGGCGTCTGGTCAGGCAGGAGCCGCGCCCTATGTCTTCCGCGGCCCGCCCAGCCATCGGGCAAAACACCGCCTTTTGCGGAACAAGCGGCAACTGCTTGGGTTGGCAGCCGTGTTCAGCAGTCGTACGGTATATGGCGGAAGTGCCTCTGCACACGGGGAGACTTCAGATGAAAGCTGCCGCAGAACGCGACCCTCGCAGGCGCGAGCTTTTGAAGGATCACGGCCCAGCCGGACTGGCCGCGAAGTCTGGTTCCGGCCGCGCCGCGGCCCAGCGGCGTCGACGACGCGCCGCCCACAGTCAAGACGTCCCGCCGATCCGTTCGCGCCAAGCATGATCCGTTCCAGTGCTTTCCTTCCCTAGACCAAGGCGAGGCCGCTCGCCGCTCTGGATGGGCCTGATCGCAACGCTCTCCGGCTGCGCGGGCGGGGTGCTCGACCCGCAGGGCCCGATCGGGGCGGGCAACCGCACGATCCTGCTCAACTCGCTGGCGGTCATGCTGGTCATCGTCATTCCGACGCTGGTGGCACTGCTTTTGTTTGCCTGGATGTTCCGTGCCTCCAACCGCAACGCCCGCTACGAGCCGGAATTCACCTATTCGGGGCGTATCGAGCTGATCGTCTGGTCGATCCCGACGCTCACCATCCTCTTCCTCGGCGGTCTGATCTATTACGGATCCTACCATCTCGACCCGCGCCGGCCGATCGCCTCCAGCCAGCCGCCGCTCGACATCCAGGTGGTGGCGCTCGACTGGAAATGGCTGTTCCTCTACCCCGACCAGGGCGTCGGAACGGTCAACCAGCTGGTCATCCCTGCCGGCGTTCCCGTACGTTTCAAGCTGACCTCGGCCAGCGTGATGAACACCTTCTTCGTGCCGCAGCTCGGCAGCATGATCTATGTCATGAACGGCATGCAGACCGAGCTCAACCTGCAGGCCGACCGCGAGGGCGACTATCTCGGCCTGTCGGCGCATTTCAGCGGCGATGGCTTTTCCGACATGAATTTCCGCGTGCGCGCCGTCCCGCCCGACGAGTTTGCGCGCTGGGCCTCTTCGCTGCATGGCGCCGGCGGCGTGCTCAACGCGCGCGCCTATGGCGAGCTTGCCCGGCAGAGCATCAACGTGCCGCCGGCCTCGTTCGGCGTCGTGCAGGACGGCCTGTTCGACGCGATCGTGCGCCAGACGTTGCCGCCCGGTCCGGGTCCCGCCGAAACCGCCGCCGGCGAGCCGCAGGTAAGCCCCAAGGCCCAGCCCAAGGCCGGGACGCCGGCGCCTGCCCAACAGCCGCAGCCGAAAGCGGGAGGATGACGATGCTCGGCAAGCTCGACTGGTCTGCCATTCCCTTCGAGCAGCCCATCCCGCTGGGCGCCGCGCTTGTCGTCTTCCTGGCGGCCGCCGCGGTGCTGATCTGGGTCACGGTGAAAGGATACTGGCCCTATCTCTGGGACGAATGGATAACCTCGGTCGACCACAAGCGCATCGGCGTCATGTATATCGTTCTGGCGGCGCTGATGCTGCTGCGCGGCTTCGTCGATGCGGTGATGATGCGCACGCAGCAGGTGCTCGCCATCCACGGGCCAGGCTACCTGCCGCCCGAGCATTACGACCAGGTCTTTTCGGCCCACGGCACGATCATGATCTTCTTCGCCGCGATGCCCTTCGTCATCGGGCTGATGAACTTCGTCGTGCCGCTGCAGCTCGGCATCCGCGACGTCGCCTTTCCGACGCTGAATTCGGTCAGTTTCTGGCTGACGGCGACCGGCGCGCTCCTGGTCAACATCTCGCTCGTCGTCGGCGAGTTCGCCCGCACCGGCTGGCTGCCCTATGCGCCGCTGTCGGAGACGACCTACTCGCCGGGCGTCGGCGTCGACTATTATCTCTGGTCGATCCAGATCTCCGGCGTCGGCACGCTGCTCACCGGCGTCAACCTGGCGACCACCATCCTCAAGATGCGCGCGCCGGGCATGGGCTATCTGCGCATGCCGATGTTCTGCTGGACATCGCTCGCCTCCAACCTGCTGATCGTCGCGGCCTTCCCGATCCTCACCGCCACGCTCGCCATGCTGACGCTCGACCGCTACCTCGGCTTCCATTTCTTCACCAACGAAGCCGGCGGCAACCAGATGATGTTCATGAACCTCATTTGGGCGTGGGGCCATCCGGAGGTCTACATCCTGGTGCTGCCCGCCTTCGGCATCTATTCCGAGATCTTCTCGACCTTCTCATCGAAGCCGCTGTTCGGCTACCGGTCGATGGTCGCGGCGACGCTGTTCATCTGCATCGTCTCCTTCATGGTCTGGCTGCACCACTTCTTCACCATGGGCGCCGGGGCCGACGTCAATGCCGCCTTCGGCATAGCCACCTCGGTCATCGCGGTCGGCACCGGGGTCAAGATCTACAACTGGCTCTTCACGATGTATGGCGGGCGCGTGCGCTTCGACACGCCGATGCTGTGGGCGCTGGGCTTCGTCACCACCTTCATCATCGGCGGCATGACCGGCGTGCTGCTCGCCGTTCCGCCGGCCGACTTCATGCTGCACAATTCGCTCTTCCTGGTGGCGCATTTCCACAATGTGATCATTTCGGGCGTGTTGTTCGCCGCCTTCGCCGGCTTCACCTACTGGTTCCCGAAAGCCTTCGGCTTCCGGCTGCATGAGGGCTGGGGCAAGGCCGCGTTCTGGTTCACCCTTGCCGGCTACGTGCTGGTCTTCGTGCCGCTCTATATCGTCGGCCTGCTCGGCATGACGCGCCGTCTCCAGCATATCGACATGGACCTGTGGACGCCGTGGCTGGTCGTGGCGGCCTTCGGCATAGTGGTGATGATCGTCGGCGCCGCCTGCCAGGTCGCGCAGCTCGTCGTCTCGATCAGGCATCGCGACGAATTGCGCGACGAAACGGGCGACCCTTGGGACGGCCGCTCGCTGGAATGGTCGACATCCTCCCCGCCGCCCTTCTTCAACTACGCGCGGCTGCCGCATGTCGAGAACGAGGAACCCTACTGGACCATCAAGCAGCGGGCGATGGAGGAGCAAAGGCCCGGCGAGGACGAAAGCTATGAGCCGATCGAAATGCCGCGCAACAGCCCGACCGGCTTCGTCACCGCCTTCTTCAGCACGCTGATCGGCTTCGCCCTGATCTGGCACATCTGGTGGCTGGCGATCGTAGGCTTCATCGGCGCCTATATCACTTTCGTCGTCTTCGCCTGGCGAGAGCACGGCGACTACGAAGTCTCCGCGGAGGAAGTCGAGCGCATAGACCGCGACGGCAGGGCCGCACAGCTTGCCTGGCTGCGCAGACGGGAGCGCGTGGCATGAGCGACATCACGGCCGGCAGCGCGGCGCGCGATCCCTACCGGGTTGGACGGTCAGGCGGGCATGGTCATGGGGGACACGGTCATGGGGGTCACGGCCATGCGGGACACGGCCATGGCCTGCTCTCGGCGACCGGCCACGGCCAGGGCGGCCCGGCCTCGAAGTTCGTCACCGTGGCCTACGGCTTCTGGATCTTCCTCCTGTCCGACATCATCATGTTCTCGGCTTTCTTCGCCGCTTATGCGGTCCTGTCGACGGCGACCGCCGGCGGGCCATCCGGTAAGGAGCTGTTCGAGCTGCCGCGCGTTGCGGCGCAAACGGGGCTGCTGCTCACATCGAGCTTCACCGGCGGGCTGGCGACGCTCGCGACCCAGCGCCGGTCGATGGCCGCCACCCAGTTCTGGCTTCTGGTCACCGGCCTGCTCGGCGCTGCCTTCCTGTTCCTCGAGGTGCAGGAATTCGCGGTGATGGCGAGCGAGCAGGCAGGCCCTTCGCGCAGCGCCTTCCTGTCAGCCTTCTTCGCCCTTGTCGGCTGCCACGGCACCCATGTCGGGCTCGGCCTGCTCTGGCTCGGTACCATGATGGCTCAGCTCTGGGTGAAGGGCTTCCGGCCGGAAATACTGCGCCGGCTCCACTGCTTCGGCCTGTTCTGGCACGCGCTCGACATTATCTGGGTCGCCATCTTCACCCTGGTCTATCTCTTGGGAGCGTCGCCATGAGCGACATCGACAGCCGGACCGACGAGGAACTCGACCGCCGCGATTCGGCGCCGGGCGAGGAGCGCATCACCGAGCATGAGCTGGCGGGAGGGCTGTCCGGCTACCTGCTCGGCTTCGGCCTGGCGATCCTGCTGACCATCGCCTCTTTCCTCGCCGCGCAGACCGGCCTGATCTACCAGCCGGCGGTGATCTCGGCCCTGGTGGTGCTGGCGATCGCGCAGATGGGCGTGCATCTGGTCTTCTTCCTGCACCTGACCACCGGGCCCGACAACACCAACAACGTGCTCGCGCTCGCCTTCGGCGTGCTGATCGTCGCGCTGGTCGTGATCGGCTCGGTCTGGATCATGGCCCATCTCAACCTGAACATGGCTCCGATGAGCGCCCATCAGGCCAGGATGATGCCATAAGGCGGCTCAACCCGCCGGCAGAGGCGTTCTCCCGCGTGGGTCGCCACCGTCACAGCCGGCCCGATCGACGTCATGACCCCATGCCAAAAGCATGGGGTCACATCGATGTGAGAGGGTTTTATAGACTTCCCGCCGGTCAGTGAATGCCGATGCGTCGCGTCACCTGACCGTTGCTTTCCCAGTAGGTATGCTTCTTGGCAATGATGGGATCGTCCATTGCGGGTTGGACCTGCCCTCCGGTACTAACGGCGCGCGAGGTGACTGTGTGCTCCCCGGCGGAGGGCTTGGGCCAGTCGACGGACCATATCTTCCAAGCGAAGTCCGCCTTTTCGGTTTCATCGATGGTCGCCGGCATCCATGGGCCGTCATCGATCTTCACCTCGACCCGCTCGATCGGCGCGCCCCAGGCCGCCCCGACGATCCTGTAATCATTGCCGATATGAGTGACCCGGGCCGGCGCAGACTTCAGGCGCGCCCTCCCGACAGAGGTTTCCATCCATACCGTCTCTCCGTTGTGCTCCTCCTCGCGCAGCGTGACATAATCGCGTCCCATGAACTGGTTCACGAAGCGTTGGTCCCTGACTTCGATACGCTTGAGCCATTTCACGTTCGCGATCCCGTACCAGCCCGGCGCTATCAGCCGCAGCGGGAACCCGTTATCGGCAGGCAAGGCAGTGCCGTTCATCTCGTAGCAGAGGATATTTTTGGGGTCCAAGGCGTCGGCGAGCGACATGCTGCGCGCAAAGTTCTGCGTAAACTTGACGTCGTCGGCTCGCTTGATTTCACCTTTATCGGCGCCCCAGAAGACAATCTCGATGCCACTGTCGAGGACGCCGACCTCCATAAGGATCGGGGCGAGCGGCGTGCCCGCCCAGCGAGCATTGCCAATCCCGCCATTGAAGAACGGCAGGCCAGTATTGCCCGAACATTCGACCGTGAACGTGACTTCCTGGCGTGGTCGAGCCTTGATGTCGGCGAGCGTCAGGGCAGTCGGCTTTTTGACGGACCCGCCAATTTCGAGCTTCCACGTGCTTTCGTCGATGACCGGCCGGTCGAAATGCGCGATTGAGAAGAACTTGTCGTTGGGCGTCACCCAGGAATCGAGATCCTCCCACACCAACTGATTTTTGATGACTTGCGGAACCGGGTTTGGCGGCAGCTGATCGAGCCATTTGATGACTTCCTCGCCGGCCCGGGTTGGAAAAGCATAGGCAATCCGCGATTGAAAGGACGCCAGCGCCACGAGGGTTGCCCCTCCTCGAACCATGAATTCACGTCTGGGAAGGTAATGCATGATCACTTCTCCTCCAGTGAAAAGCTCAGTTCTCCTTCAGTGAGTAAATGCGAATAGCGACCGCGATCGCGCAAAGCAGAAGCCGGACGCGGCGGGCAATGATGAGAGCGCGTGGAACAACCCCCGAGTTGGAAGTGCGCCCTAGTTGAAGCGACGTCTCCCGCTCTCAATGCGCCGGCGTGTCAGGTCCGAGCCGGCGGTCTTCAACTATACGCCCTATCTGTCGTCGTGGCGAGGGCAAGGGCTGGCATCTTCGCATCAGGACTCGATACCTGCATCGTGCTCCAAGCTTGAATGCCGCCGACGATTGATGCGTTGCATCTTGTGAACGGCATGGACCTGGTCAGCACCGATGTCAGCTCTGAGGCGTTGCCGATCCTGCCAAAGTCCGACCCGTGACGTCCCACCAGGTCTTGACGAAGATCGGCGGGCCTGTTTGAGACTCGGGGTCAAATGGGGACACGTGCTCCACGGGGAGACAAACAGGCGGTGGGCAGGCTGTGAGGCGCGTTTTTCGATTGCTTGCCGCGGCGATCCTGGCGGCCGGCGTGGCCGGGTGCACCAGCATTTCCTACTACGCGCAGTCGCTGGAGGGCCATGTTGAGATCATGGCGGCGCGCAAGAATGTCGGCAAGCTGATCCGCGACCCCGCAACGCCGGAGGCATTGCGCGTCAAGCTGACGTCGGCGAGCGCCATACGCCGCTTTGCCACGGATGAACTGGCGCTGCCCGAAAACAGCAGTTACAGCAGCTATGTCGACATCGGCCGGGACGCTGTGACCTTGGCGGTTTTTGCCGCGCCGCAATTCTCGCTCACGCCCGTAACGTGGTGCTTTCCGGTCTTCGGCTGCGTTCCGTACCGGGGTTACTTTTCCCTGAAATCGGCGGCTGAGAGCGCTGCCGAACTGCAGCGACAAGGGCTGGACGTTTACGTCTCGGGAGTCACCGCATATTCGACGCTCGGATGGTTCAGCGATCCGCTGCTCAGCACCATGCTGCGTCAAGACGACACCTATCTCGCAAGCCTGATCTTCCATGAGCTGGCGCATCAGAAAATCTATGTGAACGGCGACTCCGCGTTCAACGAGGCTTTCGCGGTTTCGGTCGAAACCACCGGCGTCAGGAAATGGCTCCGCGCCACCGGCAATCGCGCGGGATTGCGCCGCTACGAAGCCAATCGCAAGCGCAGCGCCGATTTTCTCGGCCTGATAGCGAAAACCCGGGACGAGTTGCGGCAAGTCTATGGAAGTCCGCGTAGCCCGCAGCAGATGGCCGCTGCCAAAGCAGCCGCGATCGACAGGCTGCGGATGCGCTACCGGCGCATGCGCGATACGCGCTGGGCCGGATACCGGGGCTATGACGCCTGGTTCGATAGCCCGATCAACAACGCAAAGCTCGCCGCGACTGCCGTCTATGGCGAACAGGTTCCGGCGTTTCTTCGCCTGTTCGACTTGTGCTCCGGCGACTATCCAAGGTTCTACGCCGCCGTTCGAAGGATCGGGAATTTGCCCAGACCTTCGCGCGCGCAGACGCTGAAGACCGTGGCGGCGTGCGATTGACGCGAACAGGCAGGGGCCGGCCGCGCGTACCCGACATGAGCGAAGCCAACTCGGGCAGCCCATCACACAGGGCGCGCCATATGCGATTGCCCTTAGGCAGCCGCGCGGTGCCGCGACGCCCAAAAAGGCCTCTTGCGGAGCCTCGTCGCAACAGAGGCGCCCGGTCGGCGCGCGGCCTCTAGCTCGAAAACGTCACGGTCACGCCGCGCTGGCGGAAATAGGCCTGCATCAGCTTGCGGCCCGCGCGGTTGTTGTGCGCCAGCTTGGCCGGCTCGAACACCGCCTGTTTCAGCCCTTCCCGCGCCATCGCCGCCTTGAGCGTCGCTATATGCGCATCGATGTCGGCGTTGTCCGCGCGGATCGAGGCATAGATGCTTTCGGTCGCTTCGGCCACGGTCGGTTCGCTCACTTGTGTCGTCCTTCGGTTGATTGCGCGGCGGCTTAACCGGGCCTGAAAACAAAAACAAGGCTCCATGGGGCCTTGTCGCACTCACCTCTCAGGAGAACCCTGCCCTATTCTCCCCGCCAGTTGCTTGGCGTTTTCCGGCGTGATCGCCCACGCCGACGCGATCGCCCCAACGTAAAGGCGTCCAACGGCTACGAAGTGAGCGCCAGCCACGCCGTGCCGAAGACCAGCGTCAACAGCGTCAGCGGCAAACCGACCTTGAAGAAAGCTGCGAAGGACAGCTCCTTGCCGGCCGCTCTTGCCTGCTCAGCGACGATGAGGTTGGCGACCGAGCCGAGCAGCGTGAAATTGCCGGCGAGCGTCGAGCTCATCGCCACGACCAGCCACGCGCGGTGGGGGTTTTCGAGCCCCGGGATGAACGGCCTCAACGCCAGCACCGCCGGCACGTTGCTCATGACGTTGGAAAGCACCGCGGTGAAGCCGGAGAGCCGCCACACATCGTCGAGGCCCATATTCTTCGCCGCGGCGATCATGTCGGGGGTGAGCAGCGTGCGCTCGGCGCCCGCCACGACCACGAACAGTCCGGCGAACATGAAGAGCAGCGGGCCGTCGATCTCGCGGTAGATGCGGTGCGGCTTGATCGCGCGGGTGACGAGCAGGAAAGCGCCGGCAATGAGCGCCGCCTTGGCGACGGGCGCGCCAGCGAAGAAGGCGAACGCCAGCACCACGCAGACGATGGTCGCCTTCAGGACCTGTCCGGGCAGCATGCGGCCGCGATAGACCTCGGGGCTGAGCTCGGCGGCGCGGGAGAATTCGCCGCGGTAGACGATGCGGACAATGACGATGACGGCGACAAGGCCGAACAGCGCCACCGGCGCGAGCGCCGCCGTGAAGGCCGGATAGGAAATGCCCGAGAGCGCGCCGATCACCATGTTCTGCGGGTTGCCGGTGATGGTGGCGACGCTGCCGCAGTTGGAGGCCGTGCAGGTGGCGATCAGGTAGGGAACCGGGTTGCGCCGCATGACGCGGGTGACGTGGACGACGATCGGCGCCATCACCAGGCAGATCGCGTCATTGACCAGAAAGGCCGAAAGCACTCCGGTCAGAAGCGTCACCATGACGAGCAGCATGAAGGGCGCGTGCGCATGCTCAATGGCGAAGCCGCCGAGCGCCCGGAACGCGCCCGACACTTTCAGATGCGCGACCACGATCATCATGCCGAGCAAAAGCGTGATCGTGTCGAAATTGATGGCGCGGTAGGCATCCTCCATGCCGATCGCGCCGATGGCGATCATGGCGGCGCCACCGAGCAGCGCGATGCCGGCACGATCCAGCCTGAAGCCCGGAATACGGCCGACGGCAACGCCGGCATAAGTGGCTACCAGGATGAAAAGCGCTCCCGCGCCGGTCCATGTCATTGCAGGAAAATCCCGTTGCCTGCCCGCGCCCGACGGAATCTGCTCGGGCGCCCTTTGCCGGACGAGCTTTAGCAACGGCAGCGCAAAGGGAAAGGGTCGAGGGATGAAACTTTCCTCATCCGTCCGGGGCTTTTATATCTCGGATAGCTAATGTAATGTCTTGCGAAAACAGGGCCGACAATCCAGTCGTTGGGGACTAAATGGATGAACGCGGTCGTTGAAGCGGAGCATCGCGTCTCGCCAAACGAGAATCTGATGCCCTCGGCGGAATGCCGGCGCTGCCATGGCGCCAGGAAAATTTTCATTTGCGACCGCTGGGTCGCCTCCAACGGCCATTGCTGCCCGGGAGGAACGCACCGGCTGAGCTGTCCGGGACACAGTGTGATCTGCCTGGAATGCGGCGGATCGGGAGGCCAGAATGCCTGACCGGGTTCTTACCGACGTCGCGCTGACCGTCGCTTCGCCGTCCGTCCGACCGCGACAAGGCCGGTTGCGCAGACATCGTCATCGGCGGCGTCTTGCTGTTCAAAAGCCTTGCGGTGTTCCGGCGGCGAGCCATATTCGTACCGCAAAAGCGATCACTGAAAGCTGGCGCCTCGATGAAAAGCCTGACGACCGCCCTTGTAGCCGGCACGATATTATGGACTGCGGGCGCCGCCGATGCGCGGCCCGACACACGCGCCATGACCTGTGGCGAGACGCAGGCGCTGATCCAGCGCCGGCATGCTGCGGTGCTGACCACCGGGCCCAACACTTATGATCGTTTCGTGCGCCAATTCGGCAATGAGTGCGACTGGCCGGAAGTCCCGATGTCGGTCGCGGTTCCGACCCGTGACGGTCCATGCCGCGTCTACCGCTGCGAGGAACCGGTCTTCGACTTCCCCGGTTGAGCGACGTACCGACCGCGCTGTGGAACAGTTGAGGCGGCATGCGAATTGTAGCGGATGGTGACACCAATGTCCCGGCTGCAGGAGGAACGGCCATGCTCAACGATGTCATGCGTAGCGGCAGCTGCCTGTGCGGCGGTGTCCAGTTCCGGGTGACCGGGGAGCCGCTGAGGGTGGGACTTTGCCATTGCAAGGACTGCCGCAAGACCAGCGGATCGGCGTATCAGGCCTTTGCCATATGGCCGCGCCAGGCATTCGAAAGCGCGGGTATCACCAGCACCTATGGCGGACGAAGCTTCTGTCCAACCTGCGGCAGCCGCTTGCCGTCGGTTCGCGAGGACGAGGCCGAGGTGATGATCGGCAGCCTGGATGTCGTGCCGACCGAAGGGCTTGAGCCCAGCTACGAATTGTGGATCGGTCGGCGCGAGCAGTGGTTGCATCCTCTGCCCGAGGCGAGCCAATTCGAGCATGACCGGACCGTCGCTGAGTCGGCGGCCGATGATGCCGAGCCGGAGGCCGTGCGGGAGCCCTATCGCGAATCGGCTAAATGCTGAATGGTGGCAGTAAGGCTTAAGTCGCAGAGCAAAGACGCATCGGTCCAGCGAGCCGGCGCCTATGCCCCTGAACGACCGGGCGCTGACCGCGAGGGCCTTGTCTTCTTCTGGAAGTCGGGCATTTTCAACCAACGGTCGGTTTGCCGGAGCGGCAGCGGCCGCTAGCATCCCCGGCGCGGCGAAACCGTTTGGAGGCCGCTTCGGCCGGCGCGGCTCAGGCAACACCAGCATTGCCGCGCCGGCCTTACAAGATGGATAGAATGTCCAGCCCAGGCGTCGCGTCCGGGCGAATACAACTTGTGATGTTGTTTTAGATTCGAAAGCTTCCTTCTCGCGTGAAGCACCGGCTTCATTTCCAACACGGAAATGAAAATTGTTTCGGCCAGAGAAATTTTTTCACCGTCCGTATTTCCTGGATGATGCCAACTATGCGGCGAAGCTATGCAAGCAAGCGGCAGGCCCAATCATTTTCCTGCCTTGTACAAAAACTCACCTTTGTTTCTTTTTGATTTTAAGACATAGTACTGGCGAATCCTGAAACCGGACGGGGCGGTTTTCATGACACTGGCGCCTCAACGCAGCCGCAATGTGCATCTCCGGTATCCACCGATCGACGGGTTTTGGACCTGGGACATCAAGCGCGACCGCGTCTATGGGGACGCGAATCTGTCCGCTTATTTCGACCTGACGCTCGAGGAGTTCTCGCACGGCGCGCCGCTGGAGCGGTGCATGCAAAGCATCGAGCGGGACGATCAGCCGCGGGTTCGGCTGGCGATCCGCAAGGCCATCGAGCGCAGGTCAGGTTTTCGCGAGGTCTACAAGGTCCGCTCGGAAAAGATGGGGCTGCGCAAGATCCTTGCCGTCGGCCAGTGCTATGTCGATGACATGGGCGAGGCAGCGCTCTATCCCGGCTGGTTCATCGACCTGACGCAGGATGCCGCGGGCGAGGATCACTCGCTGCGCGAAATCCATGAACATGTCGAGCAGGCCAGGGAAATCGCGCAGTCGATCGGGGACGACATGCTTTCTTACCTGCTGGACAACATCCAGGAAGAGATCCTGCAAAGGCTTGGCGAGAGATCGAGGAGGCGCAAATCGTCCTGAGGCGATCTTTGTCAGTTTCTCGGCCGGGTTCCGGGCTAGCTTCTGGGCGGAAGCCTGCCGCGCCTGCCGATCTCGGCCGTCACCATGCGCGCGAAATGCGAGTGGGGCGAGCGTCGCTCGATAAGCTTGGCTCGCTCGAGCGCGGCGTCGCCGTAGAATTCGATCAGCACGTTGGCGGCCTTGGCGGCATCGGCCTGCAGCCTGCCGAGATCGGCCTGTCCGCTCCCGCTCGCGGGCTCGCTCCTGGCAATCACGTCAAGCATGGCTTGCAGCTTGTCGGGAGTGCTGCCCTCGTCTTCATGCATAGTCGCCATCCGATTGGGGGCGTAAAATATCGACATTTTCGCGCGATGTGCAACAGCTTCATTGATCGAGCGCAGGTGCAACCGGGCGCAGCCTGGCCGCGAGCGAGCCGACAACCTTCGTACAAGTATAGTCAGCCAAACTTCCACGCAGACATTGGGGGCACCGATGGACCAGCCGAGCAAAATGGAAAACCTGCAGTTTGCGCAGGGGATCTTGCGCGAGCTTCGCCAGAAGGCTGAGGCCGACGGCGAAAAGCTTCTGACCTACCTCATCGACATGGCTTACCTTGAAGCCAGCGACCGCATCCGAGCCCACTGGATCGGCAGCCACGAAAACGAGAACCGCCGGGCCAAGGGCTAAGGGCTACTGTTCCAGCCGGAGCATGCCGGCAAAGTGCGAGCTTGCGCCCAGAACGCAAAAAAGCCCACCATGCCTTTCGGCACGGCGGGCGTGATCCTGAATGAAGGGCTGCGCAGCCCTAATTTTATGATGCGGCGGCCTTTTCGCGGACGGGCAGCTTCCAGCCCGGCCGAACGAAATGGCAGGTATAGCCGTTGGGGTAGCGCTCCAGATAATCCTGATGTTCGGGCTCGGCCTCCCAGAAGGCACCGGCCGCAGCGAGCTCGGTGACGACCTTGCCTGGCCAGAGACCCGAGGCGTCGACATCGGCGATGGTGTCTTCGGCCACCCGCTTCTGCTCGTCGTTGGTATAGAAGATCGCCGAGCGGTAGCTCGTGCCGACATCGTTGCCCTGACGGTTCCTAGTCGTCGGATCGTGGATCTGGAAGAAGAACTCGAGCAGCGTGCGGAAACTGGTCTTGGTCGGATCGAAGACGATCTCGATCGCCTCGGCATGGGTGCCGTGATTGCGGTAGGTTGCGTTCGGCACGTCGCCGCCGCTGTAGCCGACACGGGTGGAGATCACGCCGGGCAAGCGGCGGATCAGATCCTGCATGCCCCAGAAGCAGCCGCCGGCAAGGACCGCGCGTTCGGAAGAAGCCATGTCAAACCTCCTTGGATTTCTCCATAAGTGGGGATTGTGGCCCGCTTCTTCCAGCGGCTCAAGCACCTGGAAAAGGCGCCTGAAAAAGGCGACGGGAAAGGCGCCTGGAAAAGGGCGACTGGCAGGGAAACTGACCCAACCACGGTGCCCCAGTCTGCGCCGATTGCTCGCCGGTCGAGCAAACCGGCGAGCCTCGGGCTGAGCGCCAGCTTCACTTGGGCCCTTTATCGCCCCTGCCGTTGTCGCCTCCGCCATTGTTGCCCCGGCCGGGATTGCCCCGGTCATGGCCATGGCTTTCACCACCGAGGCAATTCGCGTCGCCGACGCCGCAACAGCGGCCGGCCCACAGCTTGTTGGTCGGCGTGTTGTCGCATTCGTAGATCTGCTGGCCGGCCATCGCGGATCCACCCAGGGTGGATACGGCCAGGGCGGCGAGAAGTGCATTGCGAAGGATTGCAGGCATCGAAAATCTCCATGGATACACGGGTGTTCATTTGCACCGATGCGTCGCATGGCCACGCGAATTGGTTCATCGCGATTGGCAGAATTCTTGCCGGCCGATGTCGCCAATGCTCGGTACCGATCGGCACGGCTCCCATTCCGCGCCGCTCATTCTTCTGGTGCGGGCCTGAAGCGCCGCACCAGCACCTCGAACACGATGTCCGAAAGGCGGCGATGATTTCCGCGCGCTGCTCGGGCGAATAGTGCCCGGCATCGTCGATGGTCATGAAGGTCACGTGTCGGGACATATTAGTCTCGTCGTAATTATCTGCCCCGACCAACTATTGCCGTTGATAATACTGTTCATCAATGCGAGGTTGCTGATGAAACGGGGGAGATACATGATCCGCATAGCAATCGTCGTGGCCATTGCCGCGAGTGCCTCAGCCTGCCAGTCGAACGTGCCCTATGACACGAGCAAGCAGACCTGCGGGATGCACGAGTTCAGGGGGTTCCAACGCAAAGTTTGTATCCCGGACACACCGAACGAAGTATGCAATGTCTGGTACAATCCAATTACTCGTGACGAAAGGATATGGTGCCAACCGCTAACCCGGAAAGCGACCGACCCTAAGGCTCGCGCTAGGCAGCTTGCGGGCAGCAAATATCCCTGATCGGATTTCATCCGTATTTTTTGGCTCCAATTCCTCGCCCCACGTAAGTGGGGCAGAGATGGCGCGGCGGAGCCGCGACGGAGCGGGGGCAGCGCCGGCTGTCGATGCAAGAGCGGAAAGCCACTCGTAAGCTTGTCGCCCTACGAAGACCCCCTCTCCGGCCGCTTCGCGGCCACCCCGCCTTGCGGGGGCGAGGAACCCAAGCCCTGAACCGCCTCCGCCGACAAAAACCGCAGCACCACATCCGACATCCCGAGCAGCGGTGTAAAAGTCACGATGGTTATCCCGCCTGTCGCATTGGTGCGGGTCAGGCCTTCGGAATAGATGTCGAGCGGCGGCTCCTCGTCGAACCAGACACCGTGCAGCGTCTCGCCCTGCCATTTCTCGCGGCCTTTTTCGTAGGACTTGAAGGAGAGCACGCTTTCGCCCGCCTGCACATCGCCGCCACCGCCCCAGCGCACGACGACGCTGTCCAGCGCTCCGGGCGCGCCGCGGCCCATCGTCGTTTCGGCAATGGCGTCGGCCGGGATCATGCCGGTGCCCCATTCCGCCTGTTGCTGCGGCGGGCCGACCAGCACACGCTGCGGATTGTCGCGCGTGCCCTCGCCGGTGACGCCGGCGGCCCAAAGCCGGACGGGCGTGTCGAACACCTTGCCTATCCACCAGTCCGGATAGCGGCCGGTGAGGTGCATGGCCCATTCGGCGCCCCCTGCCTTGGTCTTGCCGAGCTGGTTACCGGCCATGAACAGGCGCTCGCGGTTTTTTGCCCCCGCCGCGTGGAACTCGGACTGCCTTTCGTACGGCCTGTAGGCAGCAAGAAGGTTACGTTGACGGCGTTGGTCCATCTCCTCGAGCAGCGCCAGATAGGTCGCTATCATCGAGGAACGGCCGCAGCCTCGCTTCGAGGCCGCGGATGCGGCTGCGGATCTCCTCATCGCTCAACTGGCCCAGACTGTTTTGGTTCGCATCGAGACCCTGCGAGAACTCTTTGGGCAGCATCGTCAGCACGACCTTCAGATACTGGTCGGGCTTTTCCGCCCTGACCGCGGCGATGACGCCGGCGCCATGGGCGCGGAAATCAGCGCGCAGCGCCGCGGCGAAATCGTCGCCCAGCGTCTTTTTCGAGCGCCTGGCTATCGGCGCGGCGGCCGGCTCAGCCTTCGCTCCAGCGGTTCGGGCGCCGGCGCGCCGCGCCTTGCCTGCGCCGTCAGCCATTGGCGGCTGCAGCGGCCGCCGACGTTCCGGCGGAACGTAGCGCACGCGCCCTGGCGGCCTTGCGCGCCGGCTTCTTGCGCGGCTTGGCGCGGGCGACCTTCGGGGCGGAGGGCTGATCGACCTGTCCGGAAAACGGCTCCGTTCGTTTCAGCTTCGCCGCGGCGGCTCTCATGGCCGACGGATCGAGACCCTGGCGCGGAAAGCCGAAGCCGGCGATCGCGTCGACCGGACCGCCGCGCACCATGCCGATGCGCACACCCGGCACGACTTCCTCGACGCGGCCTGTGCGGGGCGGCTCGCCGAACGATGCGAACTCGCCGATGGCGCTGACGATTTCGACGCCGTCGTCGCCGGTGATGATGGTGGCATAGCGTGGCATGCAGAGCTTCCGCAGATTGGATTCAACTAAAAGGTCGAGTTCCCGCCCCGCCTGTCCTGCCGGACATCTCGCCCGCAAGGGGGACCATCGATCCCCTTCTTGCGGGGGATATGGCTGGCACGCCACAGGAGGATGCTGTCCCGTCGCCTCGCCAACTGGCGAAGCCACCAAGGTGAGGAGCCACAAAAAAACCCGCCGGGTGGCGGGTCGCTGGCGCAAATCAGCACCATGGATAAAATCATAGCAGAGCTGCCCTCACCTGACAAGGCTCCTAGGTAAATTTTCCTAGCTGCTTGTCTGCAGCCTTGCCGGGAAGCGACTCCGCTCGCCGCACCGATACATCGAGGCCTAGGTCGGAAAGTTCCAGAATTTTTTCTCGGAACCACCTCCGGGCCGAGGGGTTCCACCCTTAGTCGCGACGCGACAGACTCCCGAACAGAGAAACGATCTCGCACAAGAAGGAGAAGATCATGCTCATCAAGATTCTTGCGGCATCGGCTCTGACCATCGGTCTGGCTACGGCTGCGATGGCTCAGAATGCAACGGGCGGTACCGCCGACACGGCGGGCAGCGGCCAGAGCATCACGGTGGACCCCACCACGCCTGCCAATCCGCCCCCTGATCAGATGGCGCCCGATACAGGCACGACGGGCAGCATCACCACGGACGGCATGAATTCGAACGCCGATCGGAATTGCCCCGCGACGCCGCAGGGCGCCCAGCCGGATGCAACTCACACGTCGCCTGGCACGGCATCGCCGTCGGTCAACGATAATCATTGCGGCAAGTAGTAACGAGACGCGGCAGTTTCGTCGCGCGAGGGCCGTGGAGTTCCGCTCCACGGCCCTTTGCTTGGAAGGGAACCATGGCGGACGTGAGCCGTTGCAAGGTCGGGCGTGAGCCGTTGCAGAGTTCAGCAAGGAGAGACCCATGGCAGACGATGAAACCAACCAGGGTAAGGACACGAACGCAGCAGCCGCGCGCAACGGCAGCTCGACGTCCCAGGGCGGCGGCACAGAGCGAAGCAATCCGAGCCGCAGCAGCGCTGCCCGCAGCGGCAGCGCTTCGCGTACCAGCGCCAGATCTTCAGCCGCTTCGGAAGCGGCGATGAGGAAGCAGATCGCCGAATTGAAGCGCGAGGTCAGCCGGCTCAACCGCGCGCTTGCCGATCAGGCCGAGGAAGCCGCCAGTGCGACGCAAGGGTGGTACCAGAGCGCGGCCGACCGGGCCTCCGGCCTCTACAGCGGCGCGGCCGACCGAGCTTCTGAATTCTACGGCGGCGCGAGCGATCGCGCCTCACGCGCGGCAAGGCAGTTGCGAAGCCAGGCGCAGAGCGTTTCCGAAACCGTTCAGCAGAATCCCGGCACCGTCTCCACCGCCATGGTTCTCGGCGGCCTCGTCGGCTTGCTGATCGGCATGGCGATGGCGCGCAACTCGGACGCAGACCAGGACTGGGCCCGCCCCTGGAGCCGCTAGAGCGGGATGAAATTGTTGGGAGTCGTTGAGGATTCCCAAATCAGCGGGTTTATGATTCACCATTCATGCTGG
>NZ_NSGE01000015.1 GCF_002294985.1 Mesorhizobium sp. WSM3862
GATCTCAACCCGATCGAAATGGCCTTCGCCAAGCTCAAGGCGCATCTGCGCGCAAAGGCCATCAGAACCATCGACGCCCTGTGGCAGGCCATCGGCGATATCTGCAATCTGTTCTCCCCAACAGAATGCAGAAACTACTTCACTGCCGCAGGCTATGGACTCACATGAAAATCCGCCGCTCTAGAGCGGCTGGCCGTTTCACGGAAACGCCGAACCGCTCTATCTCTTTGCTCACGCAATTCCGGACGGAAGCCGCTGCGCACGTCCTGGAATTGCTCTAGCAGTTTCCGCTCGGAATTGTCCCGGCGGATCAAATCTAAGAGGCTCGCTGAGACAAGCCCTCAACCCAGCTCAGCGAGCCCACGCCCCGACACAGTACTCACAGGGACGACTGCCAGCCGTGCAGGCTGGCGTTTTTCCGCGGCGTTCATGCCGCGCGGCGCGCGCTTCGCGCGCGAGACGCCGGCGGACGCTTTGAAAACCTTCGGCTTCAGGGCCGGTCGGAGCCCGAAGAAGGGCGCTGCCGTCCTGACGATGGTGTCTAGATCGGAAAGTTCCGCCACAAAGCCCAACTGCTCTTGTGCAAGGCTGGGATCGGCGAACAGCCCGGCCGGGTCGCCGGGCCGGCGCGGTTTATAGGCGACCGGGACCGTCCGGCCGGTGACGCGGCCGACGGCCTCGAGGATCTCCTTTATCGAGATGCCTCGGCCGGTGCCGAGATTGACGGACAGGCTGTCGCCGCCCGCCTCGAGATGCATCAATGCCATGAGATGCGCGCGCGCGAGGTCGCTGACGTGGATGTAGTCGCGCACGCATGTGCCGTCCGCCGTCTCGTAATCGGCGCCGAAGACCTCGATCGCCTCGATCATGCCGGACGCCGCCATCAGCACCCTCGGAATGAGGTGGGTTTCGGGAGTATGCCATTCGCCAAGCTCGCCTTCGGGATCGGCGCCGCAGGCGTTGAAGTAGCGAAGGATCGCGTATCTCGTTCCATAGGCAGCGGCATAGTCCCTGATGATTTCTTCGCCCATCAGCTTGCTGCGGCCATAGGGGCTGATCGGCTTCTGCGGCGAGGCCTCGCTCACCGGCAATGCTTCCGGCACGCCATAGGTCGCGCAGCTCGAGGAAAAGATCACCTTGTCGATGCCGCTTGCCCGCGCGGCGTCCAGTACGGCGATGGTGCCGCCGACATTGGTCGCATAGTAATCCGCCGGCGCGCTGACCGACTCGCCGACATAGGCAAGGGCGGCGAAATGGATGATCGCTTGTGGTCTGTAAGTCTCGATCGCCCGCCGCAACGCTTCGGGGTCGCGGATGTCGCCGACGACCAGTGGCCCCCAGGCGACGGCTTTCTCGTTGCCGCGGCTCAAATTGTCGTAGACCACCGGCAAGTAGCCCGCCGCCGACAGCAGCTTGCAGGCATGGCTGCCGATGAAGCCGGCGCCACCCGTCACCAGAACGGGGCGGCGGGTCATCATGCCGTTGCCTCCCTGGCGGTCGATGCCTGGACCGTGCGCGGGGCGATGAACCGGCGTCCGCCCAGGACGGCGTCGAAATAGGCGGCGGTGTGGGCGAGGCCTTCGCTCAGCGCAACCTTCGGCTCCCAGCCGAGATGCTGCCTGGCAAACGAGATATCGGGCTTGCGCTGCCTGGGGTCGTCGACCGGCAGCGGCCGGTGCACGATGCGCGAGCGTGAATTCGTATAGTCGATGACCAGCTCGGCCAATTCCATGACGGTGAACTCGACGGGGTTGCCGAGATTGACCGGGTGCTGGGGGGCCACGCCGGCGTTCATCAGGCGCACGAAGCCTTCGATCAGGTCGTCGACGAAGCAGAAGGAGCGCGTCTGCCCGCCGCTGCCGTAGACGGTGATGTCGTCGCCGCGCAGCGCCTGGACGATGAAGTTCGACACCACGCGGCCGTCGTCGGGCCGCATGCGCGGACCGTAGGTGTTGAAGATGCGCGCGACGCGGACATCGATGCCGTATGTCCGCGAGTAATCGAAGAACAGCGTCTCGGCCGAGCGCTTGCCCTCGTCGTAGCAGGAGCGCGGACCGTGCGTGTTGACATTGCCGAAGTAACCTTCGGGCTGCGGATGCACCAGCGGATCGCCATAGACCTCCGAAGTCGAGGCCTGGAAGATCTTGGCGTTGTGTCGCCGCGCGAGCTCCAGAAGGTTGATCGAGCCGAGCACGCTGGTCTTGAAGGTGTGGATCGGATCGGCCTGATAATGCGGCGGAGAAGCCGGGCAGGCGAGATTGTAGATCTCGTCGACAGCAAGGTCCGTCGGCAGTTCCTCGACGATGTCGTGCCTGATGCAGGCGAAAGTCGCGTCACGCGCTATCGCTGACAGGTTGTAGCGCTTGCCCGTGTGGAAATTGTCCAGCGCGATGACTTCATATCCATCGGCAAGCAGCCTTTGGCACAGATGAGAACCCAGAAATCCTGCTCCGCCGGCGACCAGCGCGCGTCCTTGATCGGCACGCCTCCGTCCCGGCTTGGTGTCCAGCTTCAGAACTTTGATGACCCTACCCATGGCGACCTCACACTCGCACACACCCACGCATCGTCGTTCCGGGCCGGGGCAACAGCGTTGCCCGACCAGGTGAAATCATGGCGATCCCCTCCGCATGCGCGAAGTCGCCAAAAAACACGATGTGTTTTGTCTGAGTAAGCGGGGTCGTTGCCGTACGGCTTATGTGCTGCCGCTCAGCTTCCCATTGCCCCTAAGTCGCGATCCACGAACATGGTTGCCACCACCGCGGACTGCTCGCCCAAATTGCACACCCAACGTATGGAAAGATATACCTGTGCGCGGCATAGTCAACTAATTTAGGGATTCATTAACTTCAGTCTTTTGCGGTTGGTTAACTGTAAGCGTAGGCAGGCGCGCCTTTTGCGTCATAGAAGGGGTCGGTTCCGGCCGGTTTTCCCGCGGTAAAGCACCGCGTGCCGCGGCCTACGCAAAGCTTGTCGAGTGTTGGGGCGGAAGGCTTCAAGGTGAAGGACAAGGAACGCGTCTGGCGTCGTCTCTCGGGCTCTGGCATTTCTTGCGGCCGGTCTTTCGGGCTAGAAAATTGCGCAAGTATATCTTAGTTCGCCAACAGGTAGATCTGGCGAGCGCTTTCCGGATTGATCGGGGCTAGGCGGCCGTGGTGACGACGGTTCCGCAGCCGTGCTGTCCGGCACGCCGAGATGGCCTCCCGGCATCGCCACCACTCTGAGGTGCATCAACAAGGAGTAGCGCAGGTTGGACAACTGGACGCCGTGCATTCCCGCTTCTACTCCTCATTGCCCCTCCTTATTCTCCGCCCATCTCCTTCTTGAACTGGGCGAAGTCGACCTGCATGCCGTAGAAGATGGTGCTCCAGTGGCGGGTCAAGGCCGCCAAGGCGACTGCCTCCTGGATCTCCTCGTCGGTGGCGCCGGCGCGTTTGGCGTTCTCGGTGTCCGACCAGACACAATAATTGCAGGGGATTTGCGCCGCGACCGCAGCGAGATCAGCGACTTCACCTTCGGCGGCAGCGCCGTCTTGTCGCTGAGCTCGATGGCCTTGACCTCTGCCCACGCGCCGGGCAGAGCGGCTTTCGGGAACTGCTTCATGAAGCCGGGCACGCCCCCAACGGTCGACTGGATGTCCTTGATGGCGGCGTCGTAGTCGTCCGCGCCGGCAGGCATGGTCAAGGGCGCGGTGAACGCGATAGCGGCGAGCAGCGAGGCGGAACGAAGGTAGGAATGCGCGCTTGAGATGATGCGAATGACAGGCATGGTGTTCTCCTCTGGTTTTTGTTAGCCTTACGGTGTAAGGTGATCTGGACATGAACCTTACAGTGTAAGTTGTCAAGCGGCGCCATGGACTCACCGAGCAAGAAAATCCGAACCCGCGGAAAATTGTCCCGCGAGATGATCGAGGACGCGGCCTTTGCGGTAATCGAGCGGGAAGGGCTCTCCGGCTTCTCGATGCGCAAGCTCGCCGCCAGGCTCGGCTGCGAGGCGATGAGCATCTACCATCACTTTCCCTCGCAGGCGCATCTCTACGAGGCGCTGGTCGATCGCCAGATGAGCGGGCTCGTGATCCCCGATGACAGCCTTCCTTGGCGTGAGCGGGCGCGCATCGGTATGCAGGAATTCCGGCGTGTGGCGACGGAGCATCCGGCCTTCGCGCCGTTCATCGTCGTCTATCGCATGAACTCGCCGCCCTGCCTCGCCAAGTTGAACGCCATCATCGGCCTGTTCGAGGATGGCGGCTTCGGACCTGAGCTCAGCGCCCGTCTGTTCCGCGCCGCCGGTTATTATCTGATGGGCGCGATCCTCGACGAGACCGCCGGCTACGCCAAGGGGCCGTCGGCGGTCACCACGGTCAGCGACGAAGAATTGCAGCGCGACTATCCCAGTGTCGTGGCGGCCGCGGCTTATTTTGGCACAAGCGGTTTCGACAAGACTTTCGAGCTTGGCCTGGAGATGTTTCTGGACGAGATGGAGCGGATTCGCGACGCTGCCCGGGACGAGGCCGCCAAAAGTGGCGATCGCGCCCGCAAGAAACTCTAACCAGGGCTTTCAATGCGCTTCCTCTCGGTTCTTGTCCTCATCGCCGGCGCTGCCATCGGGGTCTTCTATCCCTGGGCGGTGAGCAATTTCTCCGGCCATGCGATCGGCACCTGGCGCGTCTACGAGGGCGGCCGCTTCCGGCCGGCGACCGTGCGGCTCGCTGCGCGCGACGCGCCTGTCCGCGTGCTGGTCGACCTCACCGCGCGTGCCGAGCGCGTCGCCTCGCAGCAGCACACGGTGCTGACACTGACCGCGGCAAGCGGCGGCCGCACGGCACTCGCCTCGACGCTCTCCTTCAACCACGCCGACAATCCACGCCAGGTGAGCCCGCAGCTGCCCGACAAGATCTTTCGCGACGAGGCCGGCGTGATAGAGACGGTCACGCCGGGCGCTTACGTCTTCACTGTCGGTCCGGGCGATGCGGACGGCATCGACATGCGCGCCGTCGACCTGATCTTGCGTGCCGGCACCGGCTCGGTCGACGAACGCGCGAAGCCGGCCGGTTACACGCTGATGGGCGTCGGCTTGGCTGGGCTGGTGCTTTCGCTGGTCTTTGGGCGTGGCAACAAGCCGCCGCAGAATCCCAACTCGCAGCCCCCGCCGCCGCGCTGGGGCCGCGGCGGTTCGCAAAGGTGAAGGCGGCATGAATTATCGCCACGCCTACCACGCCGGCAATTTCGCCGATGTCGTCAAGCACGCGGTGCTCAGCCGGCTGGTCGAGTATCTGAAGCAGAAGGACAAGGCCTTTCGCGTTATCGACACTCACGCCGGCATCGGCCGCTACGATCTCGCGTCGGTGGAAGCCGGCAAGACGGGTGAATGGCAGGGCGGCATCGGCCGGCTGTCCGAGGCCGCGCTCGAGCCTCGGACGGCGGCGCTGC
The DNA here is from genome assembly GCF_002294985.1 of Mesorhizobium sp. WSM3862. GTDB lineage: Bacteria > Pseudomonadota > Alphaproteobacteria > Rhizobiales > Rhizobiaceae > Mesorhizobium. The sequence continues at coordinate 5,430 of NZ_NSGE01000015.1, forward strand.
TTCAGCCCTATCTGGAAGCGGTGCGCTTGGAAAATCCCGACGGCGGTCTCCGCCGCTATCCCGGCTCACCGCTGATCGTGCGCCATCTCCTGCGCAAGCAGGATCGGCTTACGGCGATCGAGTTGCATTCCGAGGACGCTGCGCGGCTCAAAGCCATCTTCGCCGGCGACATCCAGACCAGGGTGATCGAGCTCGACGGCTGGTTGGCGCTCGGCGCGCATCTGCCGCCGAAGGAAAAGCGCGGGCTCGTGCTTGTCGATCCGCCCTTCGAGGAGGAGGGCGAGTTCCAGCGTCTCGTCGAGAACCTGCGCCGAGCGCACCGGCGCTGGCCGGGCGGCATCTACGCGCTCTGGTATCCGATCAAGGATCGCAAGGCGGTCGCCGCCTTCCGCGCCGCGCTGAAGGAGACAGGCATTCCAAAACTGCTCGACATCGGCTTCGAGATCCGGCCTGCCTCGAGCGAACCGAGCCTCGACGGCAGCGGCCTTGTGGTGGTGAACCCGCCCTTCACGCTGGAGGCCGAATTGCGGGTGATGCTGCCGGCCTTGCATGGAGCGCTTGCCGTCGAACAGCCGTCGCGCTGGACGATCGAATGGCTGGCCGGTGAGTGAGACCGGGACCAGCCGAAGATTGAGCTACGCCAGCGCCGAGGGTGTCACGCCGGTCAGCCGCCGGGCTTCGCGGATCAGATGCGCCTGGTCGGCATAGCCGGCCTCGATGGCGAGCAGCGCGGTCGAGGCATCGCCATGCCGTCGCTGCAGGCGCCGGAAGCGGTGGAAGCGCAGGATGCGGTCGAGCGTCTTCGGACCATAGCCGAAAGCGTCCTCGAAACGCCGGCGCAGCGTCCGCTCGCTCATGTTGAGGCGGTTGAGCAGACAGGGAACCAGCGGCGTCTCCGGCGACAGGCCTTCATCAATGAGGTCGAAGGCCCTGCCCATCAGCGCATCGAGCGCATCGCGCCCCTCTGTATGCGCGCCGACTTCATTTTCCAACTGCCGCACCATGCCGGCGAGGTCGGGCGCGGCCTTGACGCGATCCGACAGTTCGCGGGCACGCGTACCCCATAAGTCCTGGAGGCTCAGCCGCCCGCCGACGATCTCGCCGGCCGGCACGCCGAGCCAGCCGGCGGCCGCGCCCGGCCGGAAGCGGAAGCCGATGATCACCGACCCGGGGGGAAGGCGCTCGATCTGCGGCTCCTTGTCCGGTCCGGCCACGCGGAAGCGACCTTCGATCCATTGCAGATCGATGGTCGCGTCCGGCGTGATGACGATTGGCGGGACGTCCTGCTTCGCCATGCGATGCACCCAGACGGCGGAGAAGGCGCCGGCCAGGCCTCGCGGGGCGGGCCGTTCCCGAAAGAAGCCGGTGGTCTGCGCCAGGACCGCTTCCATATCTTCTCCGATCTGCTTCGGCGTCCTCTGGCGGGTCCGCTTCGGCCATTTTGGCCGAAATCTTCAATGCGGGTCGCTTCCGCCGTGGCAAAACAGATGCAGCCTCTTGGCGCGTCCAGCGCCTTCACTGCGCCGCATCCGGTCGCGGATGTGGTCACGAATATAGAAGGGAGTGACAGAAATGAAAGCTCGCATCACCGTCTTCACCCTTGGCGTCGACGATCTGGAGGCGTCGCTCAAATTCTACCGTGACGGCCTCGGCCTGCCGACCGAAGGCATCATCGGCCGCGAGTTCGAGCATGGCGCCGTCGCCTTCTTCGAGCTTGCCGGCGGCTTGAAATTCGCGATCTTCGAGCGCGCGAACATCGCCCTCGACGCCACCGTGCCGCAGAGCGGCCGCAGTCCGACCGGGTTCACCATCGGCCACAACGTGGCGAGCGAGGCCGAGGTCGACGCGACCATGGCCGAGGCCGTCAAGGCCGGCGCGCGCGTGGCCAAGCCGGCGCAAAAGACCTTCTGGGGCGGCTATGCCGGCTATTTCCAGGATCCCGACGATCATCTCTGGGAAGTCGTCTACAACCCCGCTTTCATCCCGAAGGATTGACCCGGAAACCTGCAAGAGGTCGACATGTCGATCGATACCATTCAGGCGATAGGCGCGCTTCTCATCGGCGGCGTGTTCGTCTTCGCCGGCATCGAGCACTTCCTGAAATTCAAGGCTATGTGCGACTATCTGGCGAGCCGGAAGTTTCCGGCTCCCGCTGTCATGCTGGCAGCCGGCTCAGCCCTCGAGGTCGTCGCCGGTCTGATGCTTGCGCTCGGCCGTGCCGTGCCTTTCGCCGCAGGTGCGCTTGTGCTGTTCACGCTGTCGACGAACGTCGCGCTGCTGCGCTTCTGGGAGTCCGAAGAGCTGGAGCGGCAGGTGCTGCGCAACGCCTTCCTGATCAACCTAGCCGTCGTCGGCGGACTGCTGGTGGCGGGAACCGTCTGACAGCCGGACCGCATCTGGAACGATGATTTGGGAAACCATTGTCTTCACAACCGCTTGACCGCCGTCAAGCGAATCCGCACAGTGCGTGCAACCGACCTTGAGAGGCTGTCATGACTCGCTTCGCCCATTCCGCCCTTGCCGCGCTGATTTCGCTTCTGACGCCGCTTGGCACGTCGCTTGGTTTCACCCAGGCAGCGCAGGCCGCCGACCTTGCCGTTTTAACCGAGGATGACGGCAGCGTCTGCGGCGAGGCCTGGGTGCTGAGCAAGATCACCGATCGCTTCAGCTATCAGGTTCATCATGTGCCGCACCTGCCGGATGTCGCGATCACCGATTTCCATAACATCCGCCTGCATCGTTATCTGCCGTCGACCGAGAGATGGCCGATCGGCCGGCACTATTGCCGCGCCACCGTCAGCCTGTCGGACGGCCGCGACCGCTCGATCTTCTACCTGATCGAGGAAGGCCAGGGCTTCGCCTCGATCGGCGACAATGTCGAGTTCTGCGTCTCCGGCTTCGACCGCTGGATGGTTTATAACGGCCGCTGCCGCGTGCTTCGGTAAGAAGCCGCTGATCCATTCCCTGGCCTGCGGCCTTCAGGTCGCAGGCCACTCCGTTCGGCCCGTCGACGGCATCAGTCCCATCGCGAATATTGTGAGCTTGCCGGCCATCCCGGAAGGCAAATCGGCTAATCGGCTGCCGATTGACAACTGTCGAACTGTCGCCTAAAAAGAGACAGACCTGTCTCATCACACAGCGGTATAATGCCCTCATCGCCTTCCGCCAAACGCCAGCATGTCGTCGACACCGCGTATTCGCTGTTCAAGCGTGACGGCTTCCACGCCACCGGCATCGACCGCATTATCGCCGAGGCCGACATCGCCAAGATGACGATGTACCGCCACTTCCCGGCGAAGGACGATCTAATCGTCGCGGTGCTGGAGCACCGCGCGGCGCGTTTCGAACGCCAGCTCGACCGGCTGGCCGCGTCGGCGGACACGGCGGAAGCGAAGATCTTCACGATACTGGACTGGCACGAACGCTGGTTTCGCGATCCGGATTTCCACGGCTGCCTGTTCGCGCACGCGCTCGCCGAGTTCGGCGATCCCGATCATCCGGTGTTCAAGGCAGCCAGCCGCCAGAAGAAGGGTTTGCGGGCGCGCCTGCGCGCCATCCTGGAAGAAGAGATGCCGCCGGAGCGGGCCGAGGGCGTCGCCACGGCGCTGCTGATGCTGATCGAGGGCGCGACGCTGCTGGCCCAGATGGGGGAGGCTGATGCCGCCATCGCCAATGCGCGCAAGGCGGCTTCCGCCATCCTCGCCGGCGCGCGGGTCCCCCAATGAACGCGACGGTCGTTGGGCTCGCGCTGTCTGCGGCCATTTTGCATGCCAGCTGGAACGCCTTCCTACGGACCGGGGCCGACAGGCTGTGGACGGTCACAGTCATGAGCTTCTCGAGCACTGCCGCTGCTATTGTCCTGGCGCTCTTCCATCCGCTGCCGGCTGCGGCTGCCTGGCCCTATGTCGTGCTATCGGCCGTCCTTCAGGTCGGCTACAGCGTGTTCCTGGTTGCCGCCTACCGCTATGGCGAGCTCGGGCAGGTTTATCCGATCGTGCGCGGCAGCGTGCCGCTGCTGGTGGCGCTCGGCGGCTTCCTGCTGGCCGGCCAGCGGCTCGCCGCGCCGGAACTCATCGGCGTCGCGCTGGTCGCCTGCGGCATTATGGGTCTGTCAGTCGGGCGGGGCAGGGCCTCAGTGACATCGATCCTCTACGCGTTGGCCACCGGCGTCATCATCGCGGCCTATGCGACGGTCGACGCGATCGGCGTGCGCGTCGCCGGCGACAGCGCCGCCTACACCGCCTGGGTGCTGCTGATCTACGGTGCCCTGCTGCCGGCGGCTTTCGTCGGCCTGCGCGGCAGGCTCATTGTCGACCTGCGTGCGCCGGAAACACGCAAGGCCTTGAGCGGCGGCCTATTCGCGCTGCTGGCCTATGGCGCGGTGGTCGCCGCCTTCGCGCTGGGGCCGGCCGGGCCGATCACCGCCATCCGTGAGACCAGTGTCGTCTTCGCGGCCTTCATCGGCCGCTTCTTCCTCGGCGAGCAGTTGACGCCGCGCCGTATCGGAGCCTGTGCCGTCGTCGCGCTGGGCGCGATCTTCTTCGGCTACCGACCCTGACGGCGTCGGTCTCGCGATCGTCACGCTCGCGCGCCCTGGCCGGACAGATAGGCGCAGATCAGCTCGCCGAGTTGCTTCTGCAGCTCCGGCGCATCGAGCATGTTGCGGCGCGCCGCATTGTGGATCACGCCCTCGACGGCTGAGGAGAGCACGCGCGCCACGGTCTCGGTATTCTTCAGGCGCCGGCGGTATTGCGCGACGGCCGCCGCATAGTGCTCGAGATAGCGGGCCTGGAACGAGGCATGCGCGGCGCGCGAGCCGCGGTCGCCCGGCGTCTCGTCGAGCAGCACCTGATGCAGCGTCGGGTGAATGCTGTGCGCGGCGATCATGCCGCGCACCAGTTCGCGCGCGAATTGCCTGAGCGGCTTCTCCTCGGCCGCGGCTTCGCGAATGACGGACAGCACATGGTCGAAGTGGCGGCGTCGGATGGCGTCGACCAGCGCAAGCTTGTCGGGGAAATATTGGTAGAGTGACCCGATGCTCACGCCCGCGGTCTCGGCCACCTTGTTGGTGCTGAAGCCCGCCCAGCCGATATCGCTTAGAACGCGGGCACCTGCTTCGACTATCGCCTCGACGGTGGCGACCGAGCGCGCCTGGCGCGGCTCCTTGCGCATGCGCGGGGCTGGCTTTGCAATGCGAGTAGACATCCCCAACCTGCCTCCCGAGAATATAAGCAGAATACTCACATTTGGCCGGAGAGCAATTCCAGGAAAAGTGCGAAGCGGTTTTCCGTCCGGAATTGCGACCAACGAAGAACAGCAATTCCAGGATTGTGCGCAACGGTTTTCTCCCCGGAACTTGCGAGGGGCATGCAACGGGCGGAATCCTCACGCCGTCCGCAGCGGAGCCTGAGCGGATCAAGCTCTCCAGCGGCAGATTTTGAATGTGAGCGGTAAGCTCGCTTTTTGCCGCGCAAGCTTTGCCCCTTCGCCGGTTCGGTTCTGCTCCGCCTTGACTTGTAAATCTTTCCGCTGGACAAGATGAGGTGCTTTGTATGGTGTGCGTTGTCCATTATGAGCAATACGCTCACATTCTACGCTCTGCGCGGCATCAAGATGTCTGGATGATCCGGCGATAGAGAGCATCGGGAATTCTCGACGGCGCATTTTCACTTCGAAGGGCAAAGATTCTCTGTCGTTTTTTTCGCCGATGCCCTTGTCAACGCGTCTTGCGTAACCAAAATTCAATAACTGAAATTCATTGTGTTGCTTCGCTGGCTAGATAGCCGCGAGTCAGATATGCATGAGCACGCCGGGTCACTCACGACCTTGGGCAAAACGCAAGGGGCATCGCATGGCAAAGACGACAACCAAGGCGCCGGCGGCGAAAGCGCCGGCAAAGAAAGCGGCACCGAAGGCTGCCGCGAAACCTGCAGCAACGAAGAAGGCAGCGGCACCGAAGGCAGCCGCCAAGGCTCCGGCCAAGGCAGCGGCAAAGCCTGCGGCGAAGACTGCGGCTAAGCCGGCCGCGAAGGCGGCAGCCAAGCCCGCCGCGAAGGCGGCAGCGAAGCCCGCCGCCAAGAAGCCGGCAGCGAAGGCAGCGGCCAAGCCCGCCGCCAAGGCGCCGATGAAAGCAGCAGCCGCCAAGTCGACGGCAGCCGTGAAGAAGGCAGCGCCTGCCAAGAAGGCGCCGGCCAAGAAGTAATCGCGTAACTTCGCTCGCGAGCCTGAACAGGCGAGGGTGGGTGCCGTCGAGGCGCCCCTCTCGCCAGTTCGGCGTGACAGCGGGCGAAGTGGATGGCAAAGGCCTGTCCTGAAAGCTCCTGGAAATTTGCCGCCCGGCAAACTTCCGGGAGCTTTTTTATTGCGCGACCGGCTCGCATCGTCACGATCCGTTCTGGTCCGGCGATGTCGGCTGCTGCCGCACGTCGATCAGGTAGAAAGGGTTGATCATGGCTTTGTGGCTTGGAATTCGACGGGCAGGCGAGGGCGATGCCGAAGCGGTAAGCCGGGTCATTGTTGCCGCTCTGCGGAAAAACAACGCCAGGGAGTACGGGCCGCAAATCATCGCCCGCGTTGAGCAGAGCTTCAGCCCCTCGGCCGTGCTGCAACTTTTCAAGAAGCGCCAAGTCTTTGTCGCCATTTGCGGCGACAAAATTGTCGGTACCGCGGGGCTGGACGGAACAACGGTTCGATCTGTGTTCGTCGATCCTGAATTTCAGGGACGCGGCGTCGGCAGCCGGCTGATGCTGGAGATCGAGGAGGCAGCGCGGGCAAACGGCGCGACGGTGCTGACGGTGCCGTCCTCGGTCACCGCGGAGCGATTTTATCTCAGACTTGGCTTCTGCGCGCTCCGGGACAGCTTCCACGACGACGAACGAACCATCATCATGGAGCGGTCCCTGAAGTAGCGGCGGCACGCGCCGCTCGAACAAGGTGCGGCCAACTGGCGGTAGGTTTTGGCGGCGCTGGCCGTTGCTCTGGCAATAGCATTCGGTCAACAGTGCGCGCGGACAATCAGGAACCCGATCCATGCCGAAGCTGCTCTACGCCTCCACCTCTCCCTATAGTTCGAAGGTCCGCATGGCCGCCGCTTATGCCGGCATCGCCATCGACCTCGTGCCGGTCAAGACGGAGGACAAGCCGGCGGAGCTGATCTCGGCCAATCCGCTGGGCAAGATCCCGGTGCTGGTGCTGGAGGACGGCCGCACGATCCACGACAGCCGGGCGATCACCCAGCATCTCAACCGGCTGTCGAAGAACGTGCTGTTCCCGCGCAACCCCGACAAGCGGCTCGAGGCCGAGGTGCTGGAGGCGCTGGCCGACGGCATCTGCGACTGCGCGCTGTCGATGGTCTATGAGCGGCGCACGCGCCCGGACGCCATGGTCTATCAGCCTTGGCTCGACCGCCAGTGGGCGAAGATCACCGCCGCGCTCGACCTGCTCAACGCCAACCCGCCGAAACTGCCCAAGAAGATCACCGCCGGCCAGCTGGCGCTGCGTGCCACTCTCGGCTATCTCGCGCTGCGTTTCGGCGGCCAGTGGGAAAAGGGCCGCGGCCGGCTGGTCCGCTGGGCGACACGCTTCGACGAGAAGTTTCCGGAACTGAAGGGCTGCGTGCCGGGGTGAACAGCTCATCTCCACCCTTGTGGGGGAGATCGGCAGCCTCGCCGCCGCGCCTCCCCATATTGAATTGTCGCCCGGATTCGTGATTGCATAGGTCGTGCAATTACAAAGTGGTTCGCATGGCGAAGTCGGTCACCAAAACAACCGTCGCCCCCGATCCGATGGTCGAGCGACTTCGCGCGGCCCTTGGCCGGCGCGCTTTCACGGAACAGAAAATGTTCGGCGGCACCTGCTTCATGATCAACGGCAATATGCTGATCGGCACATCGAAGCGCGGTTTGCTTGTGCGTGTCGGCAAGGAAGGGCACGCGGCCGCAGCCGCACGGCCCCATGCGCGGCCGATGGAAATGGGCGGGCGTTCCATGGAAGGCTATGTCCATGTCGCGCCGGAAGGCACTGCAACCGAGGCAGATTTCGCCGAGTGGATCGATCGTGCGCTGGCTTTCGTCGAGACACTGCCGCCGAAGGTCAAACCCGCCAAGGTCGCAAAGCGGCCAGCCTGAACAGATCGCGCCGCCTATCCTTCACATCGGCCGTGTCGGCGGGGTCGGCCCGGGCACGCAGTCGGCGGAGGAAGCGATGGCATCTCTGGCGGGACGTTGCATGTGCGGCGCGGTCACCTGGATCTATTCCGGGGAGCTCACGCGAAATCTTGTCTGTCACTGCGCCGATTGCCAGCGCGCCACGTCCGCTCCCTTCACTGCTTTCCTCGGCATGAGGCCGGAGCAGCTGAACTGGGCCGGCGTCATCAGGCGCTATGAAAGCAGCCCGAACACCTTTCGCGGGTTCTGCCCGTCCTGCGGCACCAGGCTCTACTTCCGCTCCGACAGATGGCCCGACGAGATCCACGTTCACGCCGCGACCATGACCGACCCGGCCGACTACCGTCCGGACGCCCAGGTCTTCGTGCGCTCGCGCGCGAATTGGCTCGACCAGCTGCAGTCGATTTCAGCCCATGAGGATTTCCAGCAGGCGCCATTCACCGGGTTGCGTTGAAGGCGCGGCCAAACGTGTCGGCCTGGGGCAACGCCAGCCACAAAAAAAGCCGGGCGCGCGGCCCGGCTTTTTCCGTGTCGTGGCTTGGACGACTTAGAACTTCATACCGACGCCGAAGAGGACGCGGTTGTCCTTCGACTTGACGTTGCCGACATTGTCGAAATTCTTGTCGCCGTAGTCGGTGTAGCGGTACTCGACACGACCGAACACGTTGTCGGTGATCTTGATGTCGGTGCCGACACCGGCCGTCCAGCCCAGCATCGCCTTGCTGTCGCTGCTGACGCCATCGTCGATCTTCTGGTTCTTGGCGGCGAGACCGCCGGTGCCATAAAGCAGGATTTCCGGGGTCACGGCATAGCCGAGGCGAGCGCGCAGCGAGCCTTCGAGGCCGCCCTTCGCATCGATGCCCGCGCTGTCGCCCTTGACGCCATTGTAGCCGAGATCGGCTTCAGCGCCGTAGACGAAGTTGTCCTGCTGCCACTGGTAGCCGCCGAAGACGCCGCCGATGAAGCCCTTGGTCTTCACATTGACGCCGATGTCGCGGGCGTCGGCATGGCCGCTGAAGCCGTAGCCGAGGCTGATACCGGCATAGGGGCCGGCCCAGGAAGCGACGGGGAGTTCGGCGACCGGGGCCGGTGCCGGCGGCTCTTCGGTGACGGCGTCTGCAGCATAAGCGGTACCACCGAGGGCGAAGAGCCCGAGCGCAACCGCCAGCGGCCGCGCAAACTTGAGATTAGCTTGCATTGTTGTTTACTCCTTAAGCCACAAGACACGAGGCTTTTTATGTTCATGAATGCCCCCGGCCCGTCCGGGGGGATAAACGGGCCTGGCGTTCAACGGTTCCAAATGTCGTGCTGAAATACGGCTGAAGCGAACCTGAACTTGGGTCATTCCCTGGCGCGAATGAGGCCAAAAGGTGACGTTGCATCTTCGCAACAGCGAATGTCAGCACGCTAATCATGTTGCGCTGCACACCGCTTGGTTCAAGGGGTTCGGGGACATATATTGCATTATGAAACTTCCGCAATCCGGGTCGGCAGCGTGCGTACGGGCCGCTTCGCCACATTCCTGCCCCAGGTAGAAATGGCATTTAACGCTTGGCCCGTCATATTGTGCCGGCTTCCCGGAATCGTGAAGCCGATAGAGGATTGACGACATGAAAGAAGCCTTTGGCGTGGTGCTGGTGACGGGTGGAGCGAAAAGGATCGGCAAGGCGATCGTCGAAGACCTTGCCGCGCATGGCTTTGCCGTGGCCATCCATGCCAATCGTTCCGGAGCCGAAGCCGAGGCGCTGGCCAGCCGCATCAGGAACCAGGGCGGCCGTGCCGCCGTGCTCGTTGCCGACCTCACCGATATGAAAGCCGTCGGCGATCTCGTCGGCCGCTCCGAGGCTGCCCTTGGCCCGGTCACGCTGCTCGTCAACAACGCCTCCTTGTTCGTCGACGACCGTATCGAGGATTTCGACTGGCAGGCCTGGGACCGCCACTTCGCCATTCATCTGAAGACGCCGGCGCTGCTGGCGCAGAACTTTGCTCGCGCCTTGCCGGAAGGCGCGGAGGGACTGATCGTCAACGTCATCGACCAGCGTGTCTGGCGGCCGACGCCGCGTTATTTCTCTTACGCGCTGTCGAAATCGGCCCTGTGGACACAGACCCAGATGCTGGCGCAGGCGCTGGGGCCGCGCATTCGCGTCAATGCCATCGGCCCCGGCCCGACACTGAAGAACAAGCGCCAGGACGACGAAGATTTCGGCAGGCAGGTCGAAGGACTGATTCTGAAGCGCGGCCCGCAATTGCCGGAATTCGGCGCCACCATCCGCTATCTCTGGGAGGCGCGCTCCGTCACCGGGCAGATGATCGCGCTCGACGGCGGCCAGCATCTTGCATGGCAGACGCCCGATGTGACAGGCATGGTGGAATGAGTCCTGCCCAAAAACACAGCCCCATCGGCGCCGGCGATGATTTGCCGCCCGATCTCGATATCGAGGACGAGGCGTCGGAGGAGATCGTCGAGCCGGAGGCGGTTGTCGCCGGTCCCGACGTTGCTTTCACCGCGATCGACTGGACGCCGCATGCCGGCGACGCCGACGGCATGGTCGGTGCCGAGGTGATCCAGACCTTGGTCAAGCGGCTGCCCAACCAGCCGGGCGTCTACCGAATGATGAATGCCGCCGGCGACGTGCTCTATGTCGGCAAGGCGCGCAGCCTGAAGAAGCGCGTCACCAACTATGCGCAGGGGCGCTTCCACACCGCCCGCATCGGCCGCATGGTGCGCGAGACGGCGACGATGGAATTCGTCGTCACTCGCACCGAGATCGAGGCGCTGCTGCTCGAGGCCAACCTCATCAAGCGGCTGAGGCCCCGCTTCAACGTGCTGATGCGGGACGACAAGTCGTTCCCTTACATCCTGCTTACTGGCGACCATGTCTCGCCCGGCATCTACAAGCATCGCGGCGCGCGCTCGCGCAAGGGCGACTATTTTGGGCCCTTCGCTTCCGCCGGCGCGGTCGGGCGCACCATCAATTCGCTGCAGCGCGCCTTTCTGCTGCGAAGCTGCACGGATTCCTTCTACGAGAACCGCACGCGACCTTGCCTGCTCTACCAGATCAAGCGTTGCGCCGGTCCCTGCACCGGCGAGATATCGCATCGGGGCTATGCCGAGCTGGTTGCCGAGGCGAAGGATTTTCTCTCCGGCCGCAGTCAGAAGGTGAAGACCGAGATCTCGGCCGCCATGCAACAAGCCTCCGAAGAGCTCGATTTCGAGCGGGCCGCTATCTACCGGGATCGCCTCGCGGCGCTGTCGCATGTGCAGGCGCATCAGGGCATCAACCCGCAGACGGTGGAGGAGGCGGATGTCTTTGCCATCCACCAGGAAGGCGGCCAGACCTGCATCCAGGTGTTCTTCTTCCGCACCGGCCAGAACTGGGGCAACCGCGCCTATTTTCCCAAGGCCGATCCGGCGCTGGAGCCGGCCGAGGTGCTGGGCTCCTTCCTCGCGCAGTTCTATGACGACAAGCTGCCGGCGCGTACGCTGCTTCTTTCCCAGCCGGTGCAGGAGCAGGAGCTGCTCGCCGAGGCGCTGTCAACCCGCGCCGGGCGCAGGATAGCGATCTCGGTGCCGCAGCGCGGCGAGAAGAAGGATCTCACCGATCACGCGCTGCAGAACGCGCGTGAGGCGCTCGGCCGCAGGCTGGCGGAAACGTCGACGCAGGCGCGGCTATTGCAAGGCTTTGCCGAGACCTTCGGCCTCGCAAGGCCGCCAGTGCGCATCGAGGTCTACGACAACTCGCACATCATGGGCACCAATGCGGTCGGCGCCATGGTCGTCGCGGGGCCGGAAGGTTTTGTGAAGAACCAGTACCGAAAGTTCAACATCCGCTCGACCGAGATCACGCCCGGTGACGATTTCGGCATGATGCGGGAGGTGATGGAGCGCCGCTTCTCGCGGCTGCTCAGGGAGCATGGCGACGTCCAGCCTTCAATCGGAGCGGGCGCGGAGGCCGAGGACGATGCGGCCGAGGATCTTGTCGAGGGAAACGGCAGCTTCCCGGCATGGCCGGACGTCATCCTGATTGACGGCGGCCAGGGCCAGATGACGGCGGTGCGCAAGATCCTCTCCGATCTCGGCATCGAGGACCGGGTCGTCGCCATCGGCATCGCCAAGGGCCAGGACCGCGACGCCGGGCGCGAGCGCTTCTTCGTCAAGGGCAGGGACTCTTTCACGCTGGCGGTGCGCGACCCGGTGCTCTATTTCGTCCAGCGCCTGCGCGACGAGGTGCATCGCTTCGCCATCGGCTCACACCGCGCCCGCCGCAAGAAGGAGATGGTCAAGAGTCCGCTCGACGAGATCGCCGGCATCGGCCCCGGCCGCAAGCGGGCGCTGCTTCACCATTTCGGCACCGCCAAGGCGGTCAGCCGCGCCGCGGTCGAGGACCTGGTCAAGGTCGACGGCATCTCCGAGCACGTGGCGAAGCTGGTCTACAACCATTTTCATGACAGCTGACCATTCTTGCGCCTATTTTGGGTTGACCAATCGAATCTCGCCTGTTGACCCCCCACATTGGCTTCTGATTTGAGTAGGCAGGCGGAGAGAGATCCCGATCAGATATGGCCCAGCGCGCTTTCAACCTGCCGAACATCCTCACCTACGCCCGCATCATCGCGGTGCCGCTGGTGGTGCTGTGCTTTTTTCTCGAAGGCCATCTGAAGTCCTCCGACTTCGCCCGCTGGTCGGCGCTCGCCATCTTCCTGCTCGCCTCCATCACCGACTATTTCGACGGCTATTTCGCGCGCGCCTGGCAGCAGACCTCCAACATCGGCAAGATGCTGGACCCGATCGCCGACAAGCTCCTGGTCGCCACCTGCCTGCTCTTGCTCGCGGCCGACACCGACCGCCATGCCGGCATTGCCGGCTGGTCGCTCTGGGCGGCGATCATCATCCTGTGCCGCGAGATTCTTGTCTCGGGCCTGCGCGAATATCTGGCGGCGCTGAAGGTCTCGGTGCCGGTGACGCAGCTCGCCAAATGGAAGACGACCATCCAGATGGTCGCCATCGCCTTCCTGCTCGTCGGCCCGGCCGGCGACAAGATCTTCCCGCTGACCACCCAAATCGGCCTGGTGCTCTTGTGGATCGCGGCACTTGTCACCCTCTACACCGGTTACGACTATTTCCGCGCCGGCCTGAAGCACATCATGGACGAGTGAGATGTCGACCAAGCTTATTTATTTCGCCTGGGTGCGCGAGCGCATCGGCAAGCCGGAAGAGCATGTCGAGCTGCCCGCCGGCGTCGAGACCGTTGCCGACCTGTTGCGCTGGCTGAAGTCGCGCGGCGAGGAATACGAAAACGCGCTGCAATATCCGGACGTCATTCGCGTCGCCATCAACCAGGAACATGTCGGCCACCGCGAGAAAATCGCGGGCGCGCGCGAGATCGCGCTGTTTCCGCCGATGACCGGGGGCTGAGATGGCGAGCACGGTCGTGCCGGCCATCCGCGTCCAGCGCGAGGATTTCGACGTCGCCGCCGAGATTGCCGCGCTGACCGAGGGCCGCGCCGATATCGGCGCCGTGGTCACCTTCTCCGGCCTCTGCCGTGACGAAAAAGGCGCGCTCGCCGCGCTCGAGCTCGAGCACTATCCCGGCATGGCCGAGGCCGAGATCGGCCGCATCGCCACTGAGGCCATCGGGCGTTGGCCGCTGCAGGGGCTCACCGTCGTACACCGCCATGGAAAAATCACGCCGGGCGAAAACATCGTGCTGGTGGTCGCGGCCTCCGCGCATCGCCAGGCGGCCTTCGAGGCGGCGAATTTCCTGATGGATTACCTGAAGTCGCGTGCGCCCTTCTGGAAGAAGGAGCACCGTGCCGACGGCTCCGAAGGCGGCTGGGTCGAGGCCAAGGAAGCCGACGACGAAGCCGCGGATCGTTGGAAGACCCCGGACAAGTAAGCCAGGACGGCATTGCCTTGGCGATCGCCCCATCTGGCGCGCTTCGCAGCACCTTCTCCCCTTGGGGAGAAGAGGGTCGCCCCGAACTGCTCTTCGCAATTTCGGTTGGCAATCCGCCTGAGGGACAAGCCGGCGAAATTTCCTCCCCAAGGCCATCGAACGACCGCAATCCTTCCCGACCTTGCAAATCGGTTTGATTTGCTGGGCGGGAGCAATCTTATGCTGGACAGGATTGCGGAATTTTTCATCTTCGGCCTTGTGCCGCTGGTGGTCGGCGTGCTTGCCGTACCGGAGTTCACCAGTGCCGCCGAAAAGACGATTGCCGGCGAGGTGACCTATCGCGAGCGCATCGCGCTGCCGCCCAATGCCGTGCTTTCGGTCGAGCTCGCCGACATCTCGCTGGCCGACGCGCCGGCGACGCTCCTCGGCCAGCGCAAGATCGTGCTGGCCGGCCAAGTGCCGATCAAATTCGAGATCGGCTTCGATCCCAAGGCGATCCAGCCCGGCAGGACCTACGCTCTGCAGGCCCGCATAACGGTCGATGACCGGCTGATCTTCGTCACCGACACTCGCCACCAGGTCGATCCGCTGGACGGCAAGCCACAGACCATCGTGCTGAAGAAGGTCACGTCGTAACCTGGCTTGGTTCGCAAGATTCCCGACACGCCGGAAACGCATAGAGACGAGGGATCGCGGCTGCTTCTGCGTCAGCGGCCGCCCCTGGAGTTCCGGTCTCTCGTCCGCCACCATAGCGGATTCGGCAAATGTTAAGGGGGCGCGAAAGGAACGCGGCGCAACCATAGTTGCCCCGATTGACCGCGACCCCGCGACCACCTAGTTTCCCTCGTCAAATGGGGATGGGGTTCCCCCGAAACCGCCCGAGCTTTTCGCATTCGGGCTGATGACTCCTGCCAGGCGTGCTTTCGCGCGGCAGGATTTGTTTTTTCCGCTCGCACATGCCTGTCTTGATGGCGCGATTCCCGCGAGGAATCGCTTTGTGGAAAGGCAATGAAGCGATGAGCCTTGCGGCCTGCGCCCTGGTCCTGATCGGCGGCTTCCTCGGCGGTATTTCCCGCTTCTTCCTGTCGGACCTTGTCGGCCGCAGCGTCGGCGAGACCTTTCCCTGGGGCACGCTGGTGGTCAACGTCTCCGGCGCGCTTGCCATCGGCGCCTTCGCCGGCGCGGCGCGGGCCGTCGGCGGCATCTTTTCCGCCGAACTCGTGCGCGACCTGATCGTGGTCGGGCTGTTCGGCGGCTACACCACGGTTTCGTCCTTCTGCCTACAGACGCTGAACCTCGCGCTCGACGACGAGAGGCGGCTCGCCGCTCTCAACGTCGTCGCCTCGGCGGCGCTCTGCGTGCTTGCCGTCGCCTTTGGCTTTTGGACCGTCGAGCGGATGGCAGGGTAGGGCCTATGCTTGGAAACGATAGACAGACAGCCATGCGGCTTTATCTGGCGGTGGGCTGCGGCGCGGCCATCGGTTCGCTGGCGCGCTTCCTGTGCGGCTACGTCGTCGTCTCCCTGCTGGGCTGGAGCGCGCTGCTTGCAACGGCGTTCGTCAACGTCGTCGGCTCCTGGGTCATCATGTTCTTTTCCACGCTGACCCGGCCGGATGGACGCCTGATGATCGGCCCGGCCGGCCGCCAGTTCGTGACCGGCGGCTTCTGCGGCGGTCTCACCACTTTTTCGTCGATGAGCCTCGACACCTTCATTCTGCTTCTCGAGGGCGACCTCGGCCTTGCGGCGACCTATCTTGTCAGTGTGGTGGTGCTGTCGCTTGCGTCGGCCTGGCTCGGCCATCTCATGGCGGCCAGGTTCAACCGCTTGCCGATCACCAGGTGATCAGGGAGGAGAGCATGGCACTTCTCGCCGGCTCGGAGGCCTCCGGCGCTGCCGCGGGCAATCGCCCGTTCCTAAAGCCTGCCCGGCCGCCCGCTCCAACAAAAAGGCGGCCCGAGAGCCGCCTTCATTGCCAGGACCGAAGCGTCTCAGCCGACGATCTCGGTGTCGGAGAACCAGTACCTGATCTCCTGCGCGGCGGTCTCCGGCGCGTCCGAGCCGTGCACCGAATTTTCGCCGATCGACAGCGCATGCACCTTGCGGATGGTGCCCTCGGCCGCATTGGCCGGGTTGGTGGCGCCCATCACTTCGCGGTTCTTGGCAATGGCGTTGTCCCCTTCCAGAACCTGCACGACGGCCGGGCCCGACGACATGAATTCGACCAGCTCGCCGAAGAAAGGACGATCCTTGTGGACGGCGTAGAAGCCTTCGGCCTCGCGGCGGCTCATCCATACGCGACGCGACGCGACGACGCTGAGGCCCGCGTCTTCCAGCATCTTGGTGATGGCGCCGGTCAGATTGCGCTTGGTGGCATCCGGCTTGATCATGGAGAAGGTGCGTTCGATCGCCATTGGGTCGTCCTTGTTCTGGGAATGGAAATTGGAGTGGCGGGCTCTATACAAGCCGCTTGGCGGCTTGCCAAGGGGAGGCGGCTTCTGGTCAAGGCCGGCTGTTTGCGGGATAATTAGACGGCTGAGAGCGCGCTTCGCGTGCAGTCCGGAGCACCGCGGCAGCGGAGCAGGAGGCGATGAACCGGCTCTACCTCAGACGCGACGATGTCGCCGGCATTTTCTTGACGGCCGTGGTTCTTGCCGTGATCGTCTTCGTCCTGCTGTTCTTTCCACAAACCGGACAGCAGAATTTCGGCTTCGGCCCGGAATGGCAATGCGCCCGCATGGGAGAGGGCGATCCGATCTGCGTCAGGCTGGTCGAAAAGGATGAAGCCGGAAAATTCCCGCCTTGAGGGGGAGATGGCCGGCAGGCCAGAGCGGGGCGCCGCGCGTGAAACGCCGACTTCTTCTCTCTCAAGTAGGCACCGCAGCTGTTGAGGCGCCCACTCTGTCACCTTCGGCGACATCTTCCCACAAGAGGAAGATTAGCGCTTACGCCGCCGCGGCGACCTGCCGGCCGATTCCGCCATGCAGGTCGAGGCAGCGTTCGAACCATTCGGCAACGCCGTCGCCCGTCTCGAGCAGTTGGTAGGGCGAGGCGACGCGCGCCCATTGCAGCGCCCCGAACACGATGTAATCGGCAAACAGCGGCGATGTCCCGCCGATGAAAGGCTGGTAGATGAGCATCGAGCGCAGCGGCTCGAGCGAGGCACGAAAGCCGGCAAGCCCCGTGTCGCGGCCGGCCACCACCTCTTCGAGCCGCTTGCCGAGCCGCTGCTCGCGGCTCTCGCGGAAATAGGCGCGGTTCGCCTCGTCCTGCATGCTGTGCAGATCGGTGAGCAGCACCGTCGTGAGGTAAGGATGGATGGTGAGCTGCGACCAGCGTTCGATGAAGCGCGCCGTCGCCTTGCCGCCTTCGCCGCCGAACAACGTCGGCCGCTCGGGATAGGCTTCGTCGAGATAGAGTGCGATGGCGAAGGAATCGGCCACCACGCGCTCGCCATCGCGGATCACCGGCACCGTCTTCGACACGCCGCCTTCCACCTTGGGGACTTCCAGGAAGCGCGTCGGCACCTTGGTGGCGTCGATCCCTTTGTGGGCCAGCGCCATCTTCGTCTTCCAGCAATGCGGACTGAAGGGGCGTTTTGCGTCGTGGCCGACGAGATCATAGAACAGAATGGTCATTACGGTTCCTGCGGGTTACGAAGAGCCGGGATTCGTTGCGAGCCGGGTGGAAGAATGAAACAGCATTTCATGATGTTTGCGGCCTACAATCAATGGGCCAACACGCGCATCTATGATGCCGCCGCCGATCTCAGCGAAGAGGAACTCGGCCGCGATGTCGGCGCCTTCTTCGGCTCGATGCTGGGCACGCTCAATCACCTGCTCGTCACCGACCGCGTCTGGATGAAGCGCTTTACCGGCGAGGGGGACGCGCCCTCAAACCTTGCGACGATCCTCTATCGCGCCTTCCCGGGCTTGCGCCTGGCACGCGAGGCCGAGGACAGGAGGATCGTCGACTGGATGGACGGCATGACCGATAAGGCGCTCACCGGGCGATTTTCCTATATGACCACTGACATGCGCACCGTTTCGCAGCGGCTGGCGCCGGCGCTCAGCCATCTCTTCAATCACCAGACCCACCATCGCGGCCAGGCGCATATGTGCCTTACCGTCCTCGGCAGGCCCTCGGTGCCGCTTGACCTGATGCAGTTCCAGCGCTCCGAAGAAGGCCGCGCCTACGCCTGAAGCTTGCGGGATTCCGGTTGGCCAATTCCGGAAAACTAAAAAACACTTCAATTTCGTCTATATTTTTAAAGCAGAAGTATCGTTTTTGAAAACTAGGATTCGTCATATGCGCAATAGCTAAAGAAACCGAAAGGGCACTCTCGGCGTATTTCTGTCTCAAAAGCTACGCGCGCTAGAAAAGCGCAACAAATGATGCAAGGCGGAAATACAAACCACATGGAGAGTGTCATGGCCAGTATCGTAAAAAGATTCGCCAGCACATTGGCGAGTGGTGCAATCGTCGTTGCTCTTGCCATGCCGGCGAACGCCCAGAGCGTCGGGCTCGGTGGCCTCGGCGGCGCATCCGTAGGCAGCAATAGCGCCGACGCCAATGCGGGCGGCCCAAATGGGGCTGACGCAAATGCATCCTTCGGCGGCAGCAACACCAGCGCCAGGGCTTCGATCGGCGGCGCAAGCGGCGGCACCGGAACCGCCACCATCGGCGGCAGCAGTTCCACCGCAACGGCATCGATCGGCGGCACCAACGGGGCTGGAGCCAATGCGACTTTGGGCAACGGCACCAATAGCACGCTCAACGTGACGACGGGCGGCACGAGCGGCGCTGGCGTCGCCCTCGGCGCGGGCGCCACCGTTCCTGGAACCGTCGGCGCGACGCCGCCGGGAACGACGAACCTGTCCTCCGCCGTCGCCCAGATGTCGAGCAGCCAGTTGTCGCGGATGAAGAAGCGCTGCGTCGATGTGCTCAGCAGCGAGGGCACCTATGATCGTGATCTGAGGGCGCTCTGCCTGATGATTTCGCGTCGTTGACGGCGCGCTGACGAGCGCCTCCGGCCAATCGCAAAGCCCGCCGCTGCGTCGGCGGGCCTTCTTCAGCTGGTATCGCGGTGCGGCGCGCTCGACGCCTGGTTAACCACATTCCCATTGAAGCCAATATATTAGGACTTCGTTTGCGCTCGCGCTCCACAATATGCCAGTTGTAGTGGGAGCAATGCCATGCGCATCGATTTGTCCCCCACCAGTTGGGGCAGGGTCGCGCTGGTTACCGTTGCCGGCACGGCATTCTTCATTGCCGCGGCCTTCTTTGTCGATTCCTTCAACTTTCCCTCGCTGTCACCCGAAGCGCTGCTCTGGGCCAAGCTCACCGACCTGTTCCTGCCGCTCATCCTTGGCGGCTCCTTCCTGTTCTTCCTGATGTGGAAGATGCGCCAGCTGGCCATCGCCCAGAAGGAGCTCAGCATCATTGCCGCGACCGACAGCCTGACGGCGGTCTTCAACCGCGGCGCTTTCTCGATGCTGGTCGAGGCCTATCTCGACAAGGCTCGCAGCCATGCGGTGGCCGAAGCCGGCGCGCTGCTGATCGTCGATGCCGACCATTTCAAGTCGATCAACGACCGGCTCGGCCACGATTGCGGCGATCAGGCGCTGAAGCTGATCGCGAGCACGATCCGGAGCCAGCTCCACGGCGCCGACATCGTCGGACGCATCGGCGGCGAGGAATTCGCGGTCTTCCTTCCGGGCGCCGACGCGACGCGCTCCTTCCTGGTCGCCGAGTCGATCAGGCTGCGTATCCGCGAGGCCGAGTTCGCTCCAGGCGGGCAGCCGTGCCCGCTTTCGGTCAGCATTGGCGGCGTCGCCTTCAGCGGGCCCACCACCTATCACCACATGTTTCAAGTCGCGGACAGGCATCTCTACAAGGCGAAGTCGAACGGACGCGACCAGGTGAGCTTCGAAAGCCCGCGCAGCAGGCTATCCGGCGAGGCCGCCGGCACCTTCCACTGAACGAACCCGCGCTGCAGGAAACGGAGCGCCCTCACCAGTGGTTCTGGTTGAGTGGAGCGTCGTCCCCGCCTTTGGGTAGGCGCCTATTTCCACATGCCGCGCATGCGCGCGCCGAGATCGACCTTAACGCCCGGCTTTTGGCGCGGATCGTCCGTGATCGCCGCGCTCGCCCAGGATGACTGTTCGAAAGCCGAAAGCATCGAAGCCGGGATGAAGCGGGTGCGAGAGGCATAGACGTGACGGTCGCCGCGCGCCGGCTGGTTGTGCGGATAAAAGCGCTGCGGCACCACCAGGTGCAGGCTGTCCTTGGCGCGCGTCATCGCCACATAGAGCAGCCGCCGCTCCTCCTCGATATCCTCCTTAGTGCCGACGCCGAGATCGGCCGGGATGCAGCCGTCGACCGTGTTGAGCACGAAGACGTTCTTCCACTCCTGGCCCTTGGCCGAATGGATCGTGGACAGGATCAGGTAATCCTCGTCGCGATGCGGCGGGCCGGCCTGGTCGCTGGTGGCGTCGGGCGGGTCGAGCGTCAGCTCGGTCAGGAAACGCTCGCGCGAGGGATAGCCCGACGCGATCTGCTCGAGCTGCAACAGGTCGGCCCGGCGCGTGATGGCGTCCTCGTGGATACGCTCCAGATGCGGCTCGTACCAGAGCCTGATCCGCTCGAGGTCGGCCGGCCATTTGGCGCCGGCGCGCAGTCCGCTGTAGATGTCGAGAAAAACCGGCCAGTCTGCGGCCGCGCGCTGCGGCGGCCGGAAGCGGGCAAGGCCCAGCGTCTCGTCGAGCGACGTCGCCATCGCCTCGACGATCTGCGAGGCGGCCGAAGGGCCGATGCCGGGCATCAACTGCAGCACCCGGAAGCCGGCGACCCTGTCGCGCGGGTTCTCGGCAAAGCGCAGCATCGCCAGCATGTCTTTCACGTGCGCGGCATCGAGGAATTTCAGCCCGCCGAATTTGACGAAGGGGATGTTGCGCCGCGTGAGCTCCACCTCCAGCGGCCCGCTGTGATGCGAGGCGCGGAAGAGCACGGCTTGCGCCTTGAGCGCCGTGCCGGCCTCGCGCTCGGCAAGGATCGCCTGGCAGACATAATTGGCCTGCTCAGCCTCGTCGCGCACGCTTACCAGTTGCGGCTTGTGCGACGACCGGCGTTCGGTCCAGAGATTCTTGGTGAAACGCTCGCTTGCCTCTCCGATCACTTTGTTGGCGGCGGCCAGGATCGGCTCGGTCGAGCGGTAATTGCGCTCCAGCATGACGATCTCGGCGCCTTGCGCGAACTGTTTTGGGAAATCGAGAATGTTGCGCACTTCCGCGGCCCGGAAGGAATAGATCGACTGTGCGTCATCGCCCACCACGGTCAAGCCCGCGCCGTCCGGCTTCAGCGCCAACAGAATAGAGGCCTGCAGCCTGTTGGTGTCCTGATATTCGTCGACCAGCACGTGGTCGAAGCGGGAGCCAAGGTGAGCGGCGATCTCCGGCTCGGCCGCCATCTGCGCCCAGTAGAGCAAAAGGTCGTCGTAATCGAGCACGTTCTGCGCCTGCTTGGCCTCGACATAAGCCGCGAACAGCTCCTTCAGTTGTTCCGCCCATCCTGAGCACCAGGGAAAGGCCGAGCCCAGCACCTCGCCGAGCGGCGCCTGCGCGTTCACCGCCCGCGAATAGATCTGCAGGCAGGTGGCTTTGGTCGGGAAGCGGCTTTCGGTCTTGGAAAAACCGAGCTCGTGCCGGGCAAGGTTCATCAGGTCGGCCGAATCCTCGCGATCGTGGATGGTGAAAGCCGGATCGAGGCCGATCTGCTCGGCATAGTCGCGCAAGAGTCTGGCGCCGATACCGTGGAAAGTACCGGCCCAGGAGAGCGCATCGGCGATGATCGCGGCATCGCGGCCCAGCACCTCGCCGGCGATGCGCTCGACACGCTTTGCCATTTCAGCCGCGGCGCGGCGCGAAAAGGTCATCAAAAGGATGCGGCGCGGATCGGCGCCCTTGACGATGAGGTGCGCCACGCGATGCGCCAGCGTGCTGGTCTTGCCGGAGCCGGCGCCGGCGATCACCAGCAGCGGCGCGGCCACCTTGCCGTCGCCATGCACCACCGCCAGCCGCTGCTCGTCGTTCAGCCGGGCAAGATAGGCAGGAGTTTCGAAGGACGAATCACGGGCGGCGATGTTCATCGCCCATCAAGCATCGTTTCCGCTTTGTTCGCAATACAGCTGATCTCCCGACAGGCGCCCAAGTGGGGGGCGATGCCCGGCAGGGCAGAGGGGACGATGCACGCGCCGGCATGTGCTGGATAGGCCGGCCATCTTCCCAACAAGCGGGAGATTGGCCGATCTATCTTTTCGGCTCGACACCCATCGCCGCGGACTGGCGCCGCAGCGACCGCCGACCGTCCGGCGGCGCGAGCTCGCCGGACGCCTCCTCGATGATCCTCATCGTGACGCGATAGGCCGTGTAGCCGAACAGGCCGACGAGCAGCAGACGGATCATGACATCTCCTCGTGAGTTATCGAGGTTCAACCGGAGACAGCCGCGTTGGTTCCCGCCGGACGGCGCAACCAAACCGCCGCCGCCTCGTTTGCTTCGAAGAAAGGGGCGAACGAGAGGAGGTCGTCATGATGAAACTTCCTGTGCTGCTGGCACTCGCGGCAGGGCTCGCGCTCGCCGCCTGCGACAACAGCGTGCAGCCCACCAAGGCGCCGAGCGACACTGTCGACAAAAACCCGCAGGTCGACAAGAACCCGGTGCCGCAATCGACCACCGGCGGCGACCAGCCCGGCACGCCACCGAAGCAATGAAAGCGGACGGTGTTGTCGGGAGGCGAAGCGGCGCCGCCGCAGAAGAAGGCCGGCGCTGCTTGGGAGGAAGCTGGAAAGCGCCGGCCAAGCGGGAAAATCAGGCCCGCCGCAGGATCAAAGATAGCTGAGTCTCTCCGCCGCGTCATGGGGCGATCGCGCTAGCCGGCTACAGGTATTCGTCCAAACGCTTTGTCGGCCTTCAAAGATCGGAGAATCTCAGGGGTGTGTTTGCGTCGCTTGCGCGTCACGCCATCGCGGCGCGCGCCAGCGGCACGTTGGCGATCTCCAGGTCCAGCTGGCGCTGCGTCAGCGCCGCTTCGGCCATGATCCACTGCTTGAACAGCTCCACCTTGCGGGCGCCGAGCGCCTTGATGGGGCTGACGAAATACCAGCCGGCGGTGTTGGGATGGTGGACCGCGAAGGGGGCCACCAGCCGCTCGGCTCGGATGTCGCTTGCCATATAGGCGCGGTTGGCGACGGCAAAGCCCATGCCGGCATTGGCCGCCTCGTAGGACATCATGCAGGAATCGAAATAGATGCTCTTGGTCTCGCCAAGCACGAAACTCGCGCCGGCAAAAGCCAGCCACGACTGCCAGTTCTGGGTGCAGGTGTCGGAGTGGAGCAGGGTGAAGTGCCTGAGGTCCTCCGGCGTCACCTTGGACAGCGGCTTGTCGCCAAGCACCTCGCGGAACAGCTTGCGGCTGCACACCGGCGTCAGGTCCTCCTTGAACAGCAGCGCGGAGTTGAGGCCGGGGAAATTGCCATCGCCGTAGCGGATCTCGAGATCGTATTCGGAGGTGGCGAATTCATGCGTGGCATAGGAAGTCGAGACCCGCATCTCGATATCCGGATACTGCCGCTGGAAGGTGGAAAGCCGCGGAAACAGCCAGCGCGCCGCGAAGGTCGGCAAGACGCAGATCTTCAGCACATGCGCCTGGGATTGGCCGGTCGCCTCCATGCTGGCAGCCACGATCCGCTCCAGCGCCTCGCGCACGCGCGCCACGTAGGTCTCGCCTTCCGGCGTCAGCGACACCGCGTTGCCGCCGCGCTGGAAGATCTTGAAGCGCAGCTGGTCCTCCAGGCTCTTCACCCGCTGGCTGACGGCGGAGGCGGTGATGAACTGCTCTTCGCCCGCGCGCGTGAAGTTGCGGTGCCTGGCGGCGCTCTCCACGATTTTCAGCGAGTTTAAGTTGACCTGGCTGAGCAGACGCACGGGGTTCGACCTTTAGCTATGCTTAAAGTAGCACCAGCATTCCTAAATTTACAGGGGAGGGTGCTCAATCGACTGTTTACCAAGTGTTGCCCCGACCTTGGAGAAGTAGAATGAACGCCCATACAATCCCCGAACTGCGCTATGCGATGAGCCGTGAAGCCATCATCGGTCATGATACGGCGTGGAAAGTGTCGAGCTTCGGCGTCGCCCAGTATCTTCACGGCTACGACCCGCAACTGCTCGCCGCGATCGAGGAGGCGGCGCTCAAGCTCAAGGCCAGCCACGCCGTGCACAAGCATCTCGACCTCACCTTCATCACCGGCGCCGACCGCTACATTCCCGAGATCAAGGAACTGCTCAACGACAAGCTGCGGCTGGAACGGCTGTCCGACATGATGGGCACCAAGCTCGAACCCTATCCGCTGTCTATCGTCGGCTCGACCGTCACCTTCATGAACCCCAAGGACGGCGCCGTCGACTGGCACTGCGATGGCGTTCCGGTGACGGAACTCATTCCGCTCTCGATCAGCGATCCTCTGATCGGCGGCCATCTTGAAATCTATTGCGACGATTCCGAGACGGGGCGTGCCATCCTCGAATCCGGCAGCGACCTGCCGCGCAACAGGGTCATGCGCATCGACCACAAGATGAATTACGCCACGCTCGGCCAGTTCCTCGGCGTGCTCCATCGCACCGCGCCGATCCAGCTCGGCTCGCGCGTCACCCTGGTGCTCAACCAGCGTTCGGTGGCGAAGCCCTATGTCGACGACAACCGCATGTTCTACCTCGCCGCCGACAACGACCAGGACCGCGGCTGGGTGAACGAACTCGCCGAGGACGTCTGGACGAACCAGCTGCCGGCCTATCGCCGCCATGCCGAAGAACATCCCGTGCCGAAGCCGGCTGTCGATCCGGTCTCCGGCGGAGCCAGGGAATCGTGGTAGTGGCTGACGATCCGGCCGGTCGCCAGCCGCCTTCAGCATCGCTAAGCCTGGGCCCGGTCACCGCCGGAAGGCGGAAGGACCGTTCCAGCGCCGCTCCCCCGGTGGCGCTGGCCTTTGCCTTCGGCGCCGTGGCGCTCTGGGCAACCAACGCTTTGGTCGGCAAGACGCTGCTTGCCAATCACCCGGTATCGGAGGTGCAGTTCCTGCAGTTCTCAGGCGCCGCGCTGGTCTTTGCGCTGATCAGGTTCTTCCCTTCTCCCCTTGTGAAGTCCGAAGGAGGGGGCGAGACCCGTGGCTCGCGCCCGGGCAGTGGCCTCGCCAAGCGAGATCGGATCAAGGGGGCGGGACGGATCGCCGACGCAGGAGTTTCTTCCAACATCCCTCATCCGTCTCGGGGCTCTGCGCCGATCCAGCTTCTCCCACAAGGGGAGAAGGGGAGTACCGTGCTCGCCTGCGCCGTCGGCTTCATCGGCCTGGTCGGCACCATGGTGCTGCAATACATCGCCTTCGCCTCGATGCCGGTCATCGAGGCCAATCTCGTTGCCTACACCTGGCCGCTGATGGTCGCCGCCGCGGTCATCGTGCTCGGCCGTCCGAGACGGCCAATGCTGCTTGGACTGACCGCCGCGCTTGGCTTCGCCGGCGTCGCGCTGGTGATCTCCGGCGGAGACGCGCGTGCCTGGTTCGCGGGCAGCCCCGCCGGGTATTGCGCCGCCTTCGGCTCGGCACTTTGCATGGCCTTCTACTCGCTTGCCGTCGGCCGCCTTGCCGTGCCGCCGGATCGGCTTCTGCTGCCTTCGGCGCTGATCGGCGTGGCGCTGACCTTCGCATGGTGTCTGCATGACGGCGTCGCCGCCCTGGGCGGCTTGGACCTGCTGCTCGGACTCTATCTCGGCGCCGGGCCGATGGGGCTCGGCTATTATTTCTGGTCGCGCGCGCTCGGCCTCGATCAGGATGGGCGGCTCGCGGTCGTGGCGTATCTCACGCCGATCGCTTCCACGCTTCTGCTGGCGCTGTCGGGCGAAAGCCTGTCGATGACGGCCATGGCTGGCGCCGTCCTTGTCATCGGCAGTTGCATTGCTGTCGGCATCGAACGTCCGGAGGGCTGAAGACCATGCCAGGGATCGTACCAGGAAAGATGCCAGGGAGCGGGCTTGACGACGACGAACGCCGGGCCAGACAGGAGGCGCATTGGCTGGTCAAGGAATTCGGCGCCGAGGCGCAGCTCTATGCCGCCATGAAGGCTGAGAAGGCCATCGAGCAGAAGGATTTCGGCCGCTGCGCCCGCTGGAAACGCGTGCTGGAGATTCTGGCCGACGGCCCGACCGATCTCCGGCGCGGCGCTGCCGCGAAATAAGCGACTTGCCCTAACGAATCGGGCATGATCGATGATCGGAGAGCTAGCGCTGCTCGCAATTATTGGCTTTCCGTCCAGAATTCCAATTTTTGCAGGAATTACTCGTAGAAATTGAAGTGCTGTTGCGTCATTTACTCGCCCGTGCAGAGCTTCGGTGCTGTAAAGTGTTTGTTGTAGGTATTAGAATTCCTAACTTGCGCGGTCGCGGCCCGCGGTGAAAACATACCTTCGGTATTGAGCCTCGTACGTTTACTGACTCTGGACGTCCGTTGGGGGACAGGTCCAATAAGATACCTAGACTAAGGTCTTAAAAACAGCTGGTCATTTGAGAGCCAGCAGAAGGTGAAAAAATTGTCCAATATCGACGACAAGACTGCAATCGAGCTGACCGCCGACATTGTTTCGGCCTATGTGGGCAACAACCCGCTTCCGGCATCCGGCTTGCCCGATCTGATCGCCAGCGTCAGCGCTTCGGTGCGCAAGCTCGCCGGGGGCGCCCCGGTGAAGGAAAGCGCGCCGCAGACGCCGGCCGTCAATCCGAAGCGTTCGGTATTCCCCGACTACATCGTCTGCCTCGAGGACGGCAAGAAGTTCAAGTCGCTGAAGCGGCACCTGTCGACCGACCATGGGCTGACGCCGGACGAATATCGCGCGAAATGGGGCCTGCCGGCGGACTATCCCATGGTGGCGCCCAGTTATTCGGCCACTCGCTCGGCGCTCGCCAAGTCTTCCGGCCTGGGCCGCAAGCCGGCCGCGGATTCCGGCAGGGGCAAGCGCAAAGCCAAGGCCTGAGCCGAAGGTCATGCTGCCCGCAACGGACGGCGCCACGCCGTCGGCCGACCGCTTTGCCGCGCTCGACGCGTTGCGTCGCAGGGTGGCCATCCAGTCTTGCGCCGATGCCGGCGAGGGGGTCAAGGCGCGGCGCGTCCTGTTTTCATTGGACCTGCCGGGCATCGATCCGCGTACCGCGCTCGACGCGCTCGACAATTTCGAGCGCGCCATCGTCGAGCATGACGACCGGCCGGTCGTCGCTGCGCGACGGCTGAGATGCCTCGCGGTCCTGGACGGCATCGTCGGCGGCTGAAAAGGCGCATGGTCAAGGCGGTTCCGGGACAACCGCGCAGCGGTTTTCCGGAATCCGGGAGGAGCGGTATTCAGCGTTAGTACCTGTCAAAGCCGGACCCGCCGGGCCGCCTTCAATTGCGCGGCAGCTTGCCCGCCCCGGTGCCTCGATCCTGGTCGGCGGCGAGGCTGTCCGCCTCGACGGCGGTCATTTCCAGGAAATAGACAAGCATTTGACAGCGCGTGCTTGAAAGCATCTTCGCCAGCCTGCGCGTGATCTCCGCCACATATCTCAGCATGCGCAGATCGTTTGCCGCCCTGTCCATCGTGAGCTCCTAAACAAGCCAAGTTATTGTTGTTGTTCTTCTTGATCGTTCTTGGCGCTTACGCGCCACTCACAGCGCAATTCCAAATTCGCAGGGTCACGACAAAACTGAAGTCAATTTTCGGAAAGCATCAGGCCTGGGCCAAAAGCTTTCGACGCGCGGCAGGCCAGAGCGGCGCCGCGCCGCCGGCCTATCGGTCTATTGCGTAGGCAACGTCTGGGATTGTTTTCCAGGATAAATTTGGATCAGCAGGTGTTTCGTCGCGTCCGCCTCTGGCCTGCCGGTCATCTCCCCCACTTGGGCGGAGACTGGCAGCGTCGGCGCCCCGCTTGCCGGGCCGGTTAAGGGGAGCACTGCAGCCGTCTCGCCCTCAAACAGCACCACTTGTGTCGCCAGCGCGGCGGTCGTGGCGACCTGGAAGAAGATGAAGGCGAGGGCGAAATAGCGGATCACGGGGCTCACAACGCTTCGGCCGGCAACTGGTTCCCTGATTGGGCTCGGGACCGGCGCCCGGAACCACGGCGAGCCGTCCTCCAGGCCCGGCTCTTGCGAAGCGCCGACGTCCGGTGCAAAAGCCCGCCCATGCTTATCATCAACGATCTCTCGCTGCGCATGGCGGGGCGCCTGCTTCTCGATCATGCCTCGCTGACCCTGCCGGCCGGCACCAAGGCCGGTCTCGTCGGCCGCAATGGCACCGGCAAGACGACACTGTTCAAGGCAATCACCGGCGATTTCCCCTCCGAGACCGGCTCGATCAGCCTGCCGAAAAACACCCGCATCGGCCAGGTCGCACAGGAAGCGCCGGGCACCGAGGAGCCGCTGATCGACATCGTGCTGAAAGCCGATGTCGAGCGGCAGGCCTTGCTGGAAGAGGAGAAGACCGCGACCGATCCGCACCGCATCGCGGAAATCCACACGCGGCTCGCCGACATCGATGCGCATTCGGCCGAATCCCGCGCCGCCACCATCCTTGCCGGCCTCGGCTTCGACGATGCGGCGCAGAAGCGCCCGGCTTCGTCCTTCTCCGGCGGCTGGCGCATGCGCGTGGCCTTGGCCGCCGTGCTGTTCTCCGAACCCGATCTTCTGTTGCTCGACGAGCCGACCAACTATCTCGACCTCGAAGGCACGCTCTGGCTCGAGAACTATGTCGCAAAGTATCCGCACACGGTTTTGCTCATCTCGCACGATCGCGACCTGCTCAACCGCGCGGTCAATTCGATCGTCCATCTCGACCAAAAGAAGCTGACCTTCTGGCGCGGCGGCTACGACCAGTTCGAGCGCCAGCTCACCGAGCAGCGCGAGCTGCAGGAAAAGAGCCGCGTCAAGCAGGAAGCGCAGCGCAAGCATATGGAATCCTTCGTCGAGCGTTTTCGCGCCAAGGCCTCGAAGGCCAGGCAGGCGCAATCGCGGCTGAAGGCGCTGGAGAAGATGAAGCCGATCGCCGCGGTGGTGAACGACACGGTGCGGCCGTTCTCCTTCCCCGAGCCGGTGAAGACGGTGGCCTCGCCGATCGTGGCGCTCAACGGCGTCAATGTCGGCTACACCGAGGGCAATCCGGTGCTGAAGAAGATGACGCTGCGCATCGATGCCGACGATCGCATCGCGCTGCTCGGAGCCAACGGCAACGGCAAATCGACGTTCGCCAAGATGCTAGCCGGCCGCCTCAAAGCCGAGACCGGCACGATGACGGTGGCGCCGGGCCTGAAGGTGGCGATCTTCGCGCAGCACCAGCTCGACGATCTGCGTCCCGAGGAAAGCGCCTATGAGCATGTGCGCCGGCTGATGCCGGATGCGCCGGAAGCCAAGGTGCGCGCCCGCGTCGCGCAGTTCGGGCTCTCGACCGAGAAGATGAACACCGCGGCGAAAGATCTGTCCGGTGGCGAGAAAGCGAGGCTCTTGATGGGGCTCTCGGCCTTCGACGGGCCGAACCTGTTCATCCTCGACGAGCCCACCAACCACCTCGACATCGACAGCCGCGAGTCACTGATCCATGCGCTCAACGATTTCCCTGGCGCGGTGATCCTCATCTCGCACGACCGGCATCTTCTGGAGGCGACGGCGGACCGGCTGTGGCTGGTCAAGGATGGCGCGGTCAATCCTTACGACGGCGACCTGGAGGATTACAAAACGCTGGTCACCGGCGTTTCCTCAAATCGTCGGGAACAGAAGGAGGCGGACAAGGCATCCAAGGCCGACCGTCGCCGCGAGGCCGCCGCCCGGCGCTCGGCGCTCGAGCCTCTAGCCAAGGAGATCCGCGCCACCGAGGCGCTGATGGACCGCATCCGCAAGCGCATCGACCTGATCGAGGACGAGCTCGCCAACCCGGCGATCTACGAGAAAGACCCCTCGACCGCGACGCGGCTGGCCAAGGAGCGCTCGCAGCTTGCCCACACACTTGCCCTAAACGAGGACAAGTGGCTGACGATGTCGGCGGAATATGAGGAGGGGATCGCGGAGTAGGGCGGCTTCCCCTTCTCCCCTTGTGGGAGGAGGTGGATCGGCGCGAGGCGCCGAGACCGATGAGGGGTGTTGGACGGAGTGAGGCGCCGAAGAACAGGCTGCTTCGATCGCCCATTTCTTTGTCGTAGCGATCCTTCCAACACCCCTCATCCGACCGAGCTTCGCTCGGCCACCTTCTCCCACAAGGGGAGAAGGAGGAGCCCCATCTGGCCCTACACCTCTCCCGCAAAACCCGCTACACAGCCTCGCATGAACCAGCACGCCAAGCTCGGGATCGGCCATTCGGCCTGTCCGCATGACTGTCCTTCCACCTGCGCGCTCGAGGTCGAGCTGCTCGACAATAACCGCATCGGCCGCGTCCACGGCGCGAAAGCGAACAGCTACACGGCAGGAGTCGTTTGCGCCAAGGTCGCGCGATATGCGGACCGCGTCCATCACCCCGACCGGCTGCTGAAGCCGCTGGTGCGCGCGGGCGCAAAGGGTGAGGGTGCCTGGAAGGAAGCCAGTTGGGAAGCGGCGCTTGACCTCGTCGCGGAGAAGTTCATCGCGGCCGAAGAGAAATACGGCTCGGAGACGGTCTGGCCCTATTTTTACGCCGGCACGATGGGGTTGGTGCAGCGCGACGGTATCGAGCGGCTGCGGCACGCGAAGAGATATTCGGGCTTCTTCGGCTCGATCTGCACGAATCTCGCCTGGACCGGCTGGATGATGGGGGCGGGCGCTCTGCGCGGCCCCGATCCGCGCGAGATGGCGAAGTCCGACTGCGTGGTGATCTGGGGCACCAATGCCGTGGTCACCCAGGTCAATGTCATGACCCATGCGACCAAGGCGCGAAAAGAGCGCGGCGCCAAGATCGTCGCCATCGACATCTACGACAACGCCACCATGAAGCAGGCCGATCTCGGCCTGGTGTTAAAACCCGGCACCGACGGCGCGCTGGCTTGCGCGGTCATGCATATCTTGTTTCGCGACGGCATGGCCGACCGCGCCTATCTGGAAAAATACACCGACGATCCGCGCGGGCTGGAAGAACATCTGAGGACGCGCACGCCCGAATGGGCGGCGGCAATCACGGGTCTGACAGTCACCGAGATCGAGACCTTCGCGCATCTGGTCGGCACAACGAAGAAGACCTACTTCCGCCTCGGCTACGGTTTTGCGCGCCAGCGCAACGGCTCGGTCAACATGCATGCCGCCTCATGCATCGCTGCGGTTACCGGCGCCTGGCAATATGAGGGCGGCGGCGCCTTTCACTCCAATTCCGGGATCTTCAAGCTGAACCAGGACGTGCTCGAAGGCACCGCGATGCGCGACCCGAAGGTGCGCTATCTCGATCATTCGCGCATCGGCCCGGTGCTGACCGGTGCCGAGGATGCGCTTTACGGCGGCCCGCCGGTGACGGCGATGCTGATCCAGAACACCAATCCCGCCAACGTCGCGCCCGAGCAGCGGCTGGTCAGAAAGGGTTTCCTGCGGGAGGACCTGTTCACCTGCGTGCACGAGCAGTTCATGACCGATACGGCCAAGCTCGCCGACGTCGTGCTGCCGGCGACGATGTTTCTGGAACATGACGACATCTACAAGGGTGGCGGCAACCAGCACATCACGCTCGGCCCCAAGCTGATCGAACCGCCGGAGGGGCCGCGCACCAACCACTACGTCAATGAAGAACTCGGCAAACGGCTGGGCGTTGGCGACCGGCCGGGCTTTGGCCTGACCGAGAAGGAACATATCGACATCATCCTCGGCAAGCGCGGGCTAGGCAGCTTCGACAGCCTGAAGGAACAGAAGTGGGTCGACCTGCAACCCGATTTCGACGACGCGCATTTCATCAACGGCTTCGGCCATGCCGACAAGAAATTCCACTTCCGGCCCAATTGGACCGGGCAGTCGGCGCCCAACCGGCCGCCGAAGAGCATGGGCTTGTTCGGACCGGTCGAGCGTCTGCCCCAATTCCCCGACCATGTCGAGCTGATCGAGGTCGCGGACGAAGAGCATCCGTTCCGGCTGGCAACTTCGCCGGCGCGCAACTTCCTCAATTCCAGTTTTGCCGAGACGCCGGTGTCGAAAGCCAAGGAAGGCAGGCCGGAGCTTTTGCTGCACCCGGAAGATGCCGCGGCGCTTGGCATCGAGGACGGCGGCCGCGTTGAGATCGGCAACCGGCGCGGCGACGTGGTGCTGCATGCCAGGTTCTTCGACGGCGTGAAGCGCGGCGTGGTGATTGCGGAAGGCATCTGGCCGAACAGTGCGCATGAGCGCGGCGAAGGCATCAACGTGCTGACCGGTGCCGACGCCCCGGCGCCCTATGGCGGTGCTGCCCTCCACGACAACAAGGTCTGGCTGCGCGCGCTGTGATGGTCTGTGGCGCGAGCTCGGCAGGTCACATGCCCGGGAGATTAGCCGAAAAAGCCCGTTGCTTCGTCACCCTGGCGCGGAGCAAGGAGCGAAGCGACGGGCGAGGTGTCCCTTGCCGCGACAACCATTGAAAATAGCCATCGCCGGCGCGCTCGGCCGCATGGGCCGGCAGATGACGGAGGTGGTGCAGGCAGATCCGCGGCTGGTGCTTGTCGCCCGCTTCCATCGACCGGGCAGCACGGGCGAGGGGCTGGTCGCGCGCGACGAGGCGCTGGCGCTTGCCGACGTCGTCATCGACTTCACCACGCCGGCGGCGTCAGTCGAACTGGCACAGGCATGCGCGGCGCGCGGCGGTCCGGCGCTGGTGATCGGCTCCACCGGCTTCGATGGTTCCGAGCTGGAGACGATCGCCGACGCGGCGAAGACGATCGCGATCGTGCGCTCCGGCAGCTACTCGCTGGGTCTCAACATGCTGATCGGGCTGGTGGAGCAGGCGGCGCGGGCGCTTGGGCCTGACGATTGCGACATCAATGTCCTGGAAGCGCACCACCGTTTCAAGGTCGATGCGCCGTCCGGAACGGCGCTGATGTTGGGCGAGGCGGCGGCGCGCGGACGCGGCGTCGGGCTGGACGAAGTGGCGCGGCGCGCTCGAAACGGGATTGTCGGCACACGCCCTGCCGGCAAGATCGGCTTCGCCGTGCTGCGCGGCGGCAGCATCATCGGCGAGCATTCCGTCAGCTTCCTCGCCGAGGGCGAGGCGCTGACGCTCTCGCACTCGGCTGGCGACCGCTCGATGTTTGCTCGCGGCGCCATCGCGGCGGCACTCTGGGTGGCCGGACAGTGTCCAGGCGAATACGGCATGCGCGATGTGCTTGGCTTCGCCGCTTCGTGACCAGCCATAGCTGCGGAATTCGCTCTTTCGGCCGCTAAAATGACTGAAAGCCAGCTGAAAGCTTGGCCATGCCATGACAGTTTTGCGGCGTTCGCCGCGGGATCGGTCCGGGAGCGGGCCGGCAAGGAGGAAATGCGGCGTGGCCTGGTGGCACGCCGCCCAGGTGGAGGAAGTTACGTGACCGGTTTCATCTCGAAGTGCGTCTTGCGTTCGGCGGTGCTTTCGTTTGCCATCGTCGCCGCGGGCGCCACGGCGGCATCGGCTGCCGACAAGATCACCATCATCGTCGGCGGCATGGAAAAGCAGATCTATCTGCCGGCCGTGCTCACCCAGCAGCTCGGCTACTTCAAGGATGAGGGGCTCGATGTCGAGCTGGTCAACTCCCGCGCCGGCGTCGAGGCCGAGAATGAGTTGCTGGCCGGTGCCGTGCAGGGCGTCGTCGGCTTCTATGATCACACCGTCGACTTGCAGTCGAAGGGCAAATACATCCAGTCGATCGTCCAGTTCAGCCAGGCGCCGGGCGAGGTCGAGCTGGTTTCGGCCAAGCATCCGGAAATCAAGTCGCCGGCCGACTTCAAGGGCGCCACGCTCGGCGTCACCGGTCTTGGCTCCTCGACCGATTTCCTGACGCAGTATCTCGCCGTGCGCAACGGCCTTAAGCCGGGCGACTACACGCTGCTGCCGGTGGGCGCCGGCAACACTTTCATCGCTGCCGTCAAGCAGGACCAGATCCAGGCCGGCATGACCACCGAGCCGACCATCGCCAAGCTGCTTCAGACCGGCGAGGCCAAGGTGCTGGTCGATATGCGCACGCCCGAAAAGACCAGGGAAGCGCTGGGCGGCGACTATCCGGCGGCATCCTTCTATGTCCAGTCCGCCTGGATCGAGAGCCATAAGGACGAGGCGCAGAAGCTCGCCAACGCTTTCGTCAAGACGATGAAGTATATCGCCAGCCATTCGGCCGAAGAGATCGCGGACCAGATGCCGAAGGATTATTACGCCGGCAACAAGGACCTCTATGTGCAAGGGTTGGCCGGCGGCAAGGCGATGTTCACGCCTGACGGCCGCATGCCCGCCGATGGCCCGGAGACGGTGCTGAAGGTGCTGTCGATCTTCTCGAAGAGCTTGCAGGGCAAGCAGATCGATCTGTCGAAGACCTATACCACGGCATTCGTCGACGCCGCCAAGTAGCGCCGACAGGGAGCCGGGCCTGCCGGCTCGGTCGTTGAAGAACAACAAGTCGCGCCGCTTGCCTGAATCAATTCGGCAGCGGCGCCTTTCCGGATACCGAGGCGCGGCGGGCCCATGGGCTCGAGCCCCAACCATCCTCGCACCATCGCTACAGGAGTGTGCCATGCAGTTGCAAACCATGGCGGCCGAGAAATTGTCTCCGGCCGCGGCGCCGGCCGATGCCGCGATCGCCATCGACGATGTGACGCTGCGCTTCGTCACCCCCGACGGCCACATGATGACGGCCATCCGCGATTTCACCATGACGGTGGCGCGCGGCGAGTTCGCCTGCGTCGTCGGCCCGACCGGCTGCGGCAAATCGACGACGCTCAACCTCGTCACCGGGCTGCTCAGGCCGACGACCGGCAATGTCCGCGTCATGGGCAATCCCGTAACCGAGATCAGCCGCGACATCGGTTTCGTCTTCCAGGCGGACGCGCTGTTTCCGTGGCGCAGCGTCATCGACAATGTCGCCGCCGGCCCGCTCTATCGCGGCACGCCGAAGGCGCAAGCCTATGACCGGGCGCGCGACTGGATCGCACGCGTCGGCCTTGCGCGTTTCGAGAAACACTATCCGCACCAGCTCTCTGGCGGCATGCGCAAGCGGGTCGCGCTAGCGCAAACCTTCATCAACCAGCCGAAGATTCTGCTGATGGACGAGCCGTTCAGCGCGCTCGACATGCAGACCCGCACCGCCATGCAGGACGAGCTGCTCGGCCTCTGGTCGGAACTCAAATCCTCCGTCGTCTTCGTCACTCACGATCTCGAGGAGGCGGTGGCACTGGCCGACAAGGTCTATGTGCTCACCGCCGGGCCGGGCACGGTGAAGAGTGTCTACCGCATCGACCTGCCGCGCCCGCGTGTCATGGCCGACATCCGCTACGATCCGAAATTCATCGAGATCGCCAAGGTGATCTGGAACGACCTGCGCGAGGAAGTGCAGCTCGGCCAGAGCCGCGGCCTGCAGACCGGCCATTGAAAGGAGACTTGCCATGACCGCCATCTCTCCAGCCTCTCACCAAGCCGCCCGCGCGACCTCGATCGTCGCCGCGGAAGCCCGGGCGAGGGCGCGGCTGCGCCGCCGCCATGCCCTGGTTATCGGCCTGCGGCTCGCCATCCTGATCGTCTTCCTCGCTCTTTGGGAACTTGGCGCCGATCACGGCGTCATCGATCCGTTCTTCTTCTCAAGTCCCTCCGGCATCTGGGAGCAGATCTGGTCCTGGGTCACCGAGGGCACCTCGCAGGGGCCGCTCTGGCTGCAGATCTATGTGACGCTCGAGGAAACCTTCCTCGGCTTCGCCATCGGCGCCGTCGGCGGCATCGCCGCCGGCATCATCCTTGGCCGCAACAAGCTCCTGGCGGATGTCTTCTCGATCTACATCAAGATCGCCAACTCGGTGCCGCGCGTCGTGCTGGGCTCGGTCTTCATCATAGCGCTCGGCCTCGGCATGGCCTCCAAGGTGGCGCTGGCCGTCGTCATGGTGTTCTTCGTGGTCTTCGCCAACGCCTTCCAGGGCGTGCGCGAGGCCGACAGGGCGATGATCGCCAACGCTCAGATCCTCGGCGCCTCGCCCTACCAGATCACCACCACAGTCATCATTCCATCGGCCATGAGCTGGATCCTGGCGAGCCTGCATGTCAGCTTTGGCTTCGCGCTGGTCGGCGCCGTGGTCGGCGAGTTCCTCGGCGCCAAGCAGGGCATGGGCTTGCTGATCTCGACCGCCCAGGGCGCGTTCAACGCCAATGGCGTCTTCGCCGCCATGATTATCCTGGCGGTGATGGCGCTGGTGGTGGAGTTCATCATCACCCGCTTCGAGAACTACGTCGTCAAATGGCGCCCGGCGCCGTTCAACGAGCAGGGGACCTGACCGCTCCACTCGGCCTGTCCTGGGGTGCGGCGAGCGGCAGCCGGACCTCGACCCTGAGCCCGCTGCCGGCGGCCTCGCCGAGCGCAACGCTGCCGCCGGCATTCTCGACCACCTCGCGTACGATCGCGAGTCCGAGCCCGCTGCCTTCCTCGGCAGCACCGGCAATACGATAGAAGCGCTCGAAGACCTGCTCGCGCTCTTCGGCCGGAATGCCGGGACCGGTGTCGGTGACCGTCATCACGCCCTCGCGACCGATCGCGGCCAGCTTGACGGTCACCGTGCCGCCAGCTGGCGTGTAGCGCAGCGCGTTGTCGACCAGGTTGACGATCATCTCGCGCAGCATGGTGCCGTCGCCGATGACGGGAACAGGTCCGGCTTCCTCGAGCCCAAGATCGATGTTGCGCTCGACGGCCTTCGGCGCATGTGTTTCCAGCACCTCGCGGGCGGCTTCGGTGAGGTCGATGCGGTCGGCACGCGGCCGGCGGCTGCCCGGCTCGGCGCGCGACAGCGTGAGCAGCTGTTCGGCCAGCCGCGCCAGCCGGCCGGAGCCTGCCTGTAGGGCCACCAGCGCCTCCTCGCGCCGGTCGGTGGCGCTCTCGCGCAGCGCATAGCTCGCCTGTGTCGACATGAGCGCCAGCGGCGTGCGCAGCTGGTGCGCGGCATTGGCGATGAAGCGGCGCTGCGCCGCCATCTGCGCCCGCACGCGCTCCATATAGGCGTTGAGCGCGTCGATCAGCGGCCGGATCTCGCTTTGCGCGCCCGGCACCTCGACCGGGTCGAGATCGCTGCGATCCGGCGAGCGCACCGTATCGCGCAGGCGCATCAGCGGCGCCAGCCCGCGGCGCAGGCCAAGCAGCACGAAGAGGCCGGCGATCGCCACCAGCGCCAGCTGCTGGGCAAAGGCGCTGAACCACAGCCGCTGCACCATCGCGTCATGGCCGGCGAGCGTGACGCCCACCGTGACCCTGATCGGCGAATCCGTGCCGGCGCCGATCACGGCATGGCTGAGCGTTGTCAGACGCAGCCGACGATCGCGATAGGAAGCCTCGATGCTGCCGCTCTGCGACGCCTGGGGGAGGTCGGGATATCCGGTCAGCAGCCGGCCGTTGGCGGTCTCGACCCGGTAGTAGACGCTGTCGCGGTCGCCGGTGTCGAACATCTCGATCGCCGCCGGCGGAATGGTGGCGTCGAGCACGCCTTCGGCCATCGCCACCCGCTCGGCGATCGCGCGCGCCGAGCCGACCAGCATCCGGTCGGTGACCAGATCCGCCGTCGCCAGCGCGTTGCGCTGGCTGGTCCACAGATTGACCGTCACCAGCGCGGCAAGCGGCAGCACCACCCATGCCAGCAATTGCAGGCGGAGGCTGCTAATCTTCATGGCCCCTAATCTTCATGACGGAGCAGATAGCCCAGGCCGCGCAAGGTGGCGATCTGCACGCGCGAGCCTTCCAGCTTCTTGCGCAGCCGATGCACGTAGATCTCGATGGCGCTGGGATCGGCGTCGGTGTCGAAGTCGTAGATCGCCGCCGAGAGTGCCGCCTTGCTCACCGTGCGCCCCGCCTTGACCACCAGCTGTTCCAGCACCGCATGTTCGCGCGGCGTCAGCGAAAGCGCCGCGCCGCCGAGCGAGAACAGCCTGGTGTTGGTGTCGAAGACGAGGTCGCCGCAGGAGATGACGGGCGCTGTCCGGTCGTTGGCGCGGCGCAGCTGCACGCGGATGCGCGCTTCCAGTTCCTCGATCTGGAAGGGTTTTGCCAGATAGTCGTCGGCGCCCTCGTTGAGGCCCTTCACCCGGCCGTCGAGACTGGCATTGGCGGTGAGCACGATGACCGGCACCGGGTTGCCGCGGGCCCTCAGCCGCTTCAGCACCTCCATCCCGCCCATGCGCGGCAGGGCGAGGTCGAGGATGATCAGCGCATGGTCGCCGGCCGCCAGCGCATGCTCGACGTCTTCGCCGTGATGCACGACGTCGACGACGTAGCTCGCCTGGCGCAGCGTCTTGCTCAGCCAATCGGCCAGTTCGCGATTGTCTTCGACAAGCAGGAGCCGCATCGTCCATCGCTGTTCGGCAAATGCCTCCATCCGGGTGGCGCCGGGCTTTCGCAAGCGCGGCGGGCGGTCCGAACGGAAAGTTTGAAAGCAATCGATAGTCTCGATCCGCCGACAAGGCAAACGCCGGCTGAAATCGGTTCCGTCGGTCGGCCTGGAGGCCCAATTCGCTCGCGTGATGGATAAAACCGAACGGTTCGGTTCAATTTATGTTGACGGTTCGTGTAACTCAGGTGAACGCTGGCTCGCTGTCCAGACCGTGAGACCTCGTCCGCTAATACTGCAAGTAGTTGATATTCAAACAAAAGAATGTGGCAGCCGCGCTGTTCACGCGATTTCAAGGTCGAACCGAACGGTTCGATTTGCACATCTTCGTGATTGGAAATGGCAACAGGACCGACCCATCTCGGGGTGGTCCGAGCGACGCGAATTTCCATTACGGCACGCCACTTGACGGACAGGATTTTGAAAATCTGGAGTACGTAAAATGAACAAGATTGCTCTTACCGCCGCGGTCCTTCTCGTTGCCACGGGCAGCGCCTTCGCCGGCAGCGACCATTACGGTTCCGACAACGTCAACCAGCCGGCCGTCACCCAGTCGGTTGCGCCGCGCTCGGGCGACAACATCGACCGCAGCATCACCGGTTCGATCCGCAAGTTCGAGCAGCGCGATCTCAGGATCACGCCCGATCAGAACCAGCCGGAATCCGGCCAGGGCATTTGGGGCCGCTAGGCCTCCGTCCCGAACCGATCAGAACCACAACTCTCAAATCTGGAGTAACTGAAATGACCAAGATCGCTCTTACCGCCGCTGCCCTTCTCGTTGCCACTGGTGCCGCTTTCGCCGGCTCCGACAACTACGGTTCGGCCAACGCCAAACAGCCGGCTGCTTCGGTCGACACCTCGTACACCGCTTCGGTCAAGAAGTCTGATGCGAATGTCCAGAAGCCCGTCACCCAGGGCAGCGACCGCGACCTGTTCGGCAACCACTAACCGGCCTGTCAGGGCAACCTTGCCAACATCCCCCCTCAATTTCGGAGTAACTGAAATGACCAAGATCGCTCTTACCGCCGCCGCCCTTCTCGTTGCCACCGGTGCCGCTTTCGCCGGCTCCGACAACTACGGTTCGGCCAACGCCAACCAGCCGGCTGCTTCGGTCGACACCTCGTACACCGCTTCGGTCAAGAAGTCTGATGCGAACGTCCAGAAGCCGGTTACCCAGGGCGCCGACCGCGATCTGTTCGGCAACCACTAGACGGTCGATCCTCGATGGATCTCAAAGCGGCGGGCTTGTCCCGCCGCTCTGTTTTTGGAGCCGGCTATCCGCGGGCCGGCTTGTGTCGTGACTATAGGCCCGGCTGCGCACAGAGGCGCTCTATTCCAAATCCTTCGGCCTGACGAAATGCGTCAGTCGCGCTCCGCCGAAGTCGAGCTTCGCCCAATCCTCCTTCACCGTGAACCGGGCCAGTGCCGCCGTCGGGAACTTCGCTTCGACTTTCTTGAACACACCCTCGTCCGATCCGGTGCCGGCGAGCCGCAGCACGAAATTCTGCAGGCCGGGATTGTGGCCGATCACGACCAGGCTGGTGGCTTTCGCCTGCCGCACGCACGCCAGGATGGCGGCCGGCGCCCCCTCGTAGAGCTCCTCGGCGAATTCCGCCGGCCCATGCTTCGGCAATTCGGCGGCGACCAGCCGCCAGGTGTCGCGGGTGCGCAGCGCCGGCGAGACCAGTGCCAGATCCGGCAGCCAGCCGCGCCGCGAAAGCTCGCGCCCGATCAGCGGTGCCGTCTTCAGCCCGCGCGGGGCGAGCGGACGGTCGAAATCGGCGAGCTTGGGATCGTCCCGGCTCGACTTGGCATGGCGCAGCACAAGGAGTTGTCTGGGCGTCGCCATGGCAGTCCTACGGCGTGATGCGCGCCAGCTGTTCGAGGTCGGTTTCCTCGCGCAGCGGGTCGGGCGCCATCACCACTGAAGTGGCGTTGTCGGCGTCGTCGGCGAAATGGGCAAGCACGGTGTGGCCCTTTTCCATGCGCGCCTTGCCTTCGGCGACCAGCCCCAGCGCCAGCGGATAGAGCCGGTGCTCCACCTTCAGCACCCGCGCGGCTAAAGTGTCCTCGTTGTCGCCGACCATCACCGGCACGGCGGCCTGGGCGATGATCGGCCCGTCATCCATCTCGGGCGTGACGAAATGCACGGAGCAGCCATGGATGCGCACGCCCGCGCGGATGGCCCGCGCATGCGTGTCCAGCCCCTTGAAGGCAGGCAGAAGG
This sequence comes from Mesorhizobium sp. WSM3862, assembly GCF_002294985.1. Classification (GTDB taxonomy): domain Bacteria; phylum Pseudomonadota; class Alphaproteobacteria; order Rhizobiales; family Rhizobiaceae; genus Mesorhizobium. The sequence continues at coordinate 46,287 of NZ_NSGE01000015.1, forward strand.
GCAGGGTGGATGTTGACCATGCGCCCCTGCCATTTTTCGACCAGGCCGCGGCCGAGGATGCGCATATAGCCGGCCAGAGCCACGATCTCGGCGCCGAAGCCGGTAAGCGCGGCATCGATCGCAGCGTCATGTGCGTCCTTGCTCGGATGGTCGGCGCGCTGAATCACCTTGGTGGCGATGCCGCGCGACTGCGCGAGGCCGAGGCCCGCGGCGTTCGCACGATCCGAGATGACGCCGACGATCTCGGTCGGATAGGTCGGGTCGCTGGCTGCCGCGATCAGCGCCGTCATGTTGGAGCCGCGACCCGAGATCAGGACGACCGTGCGTTTCCTGCTCATAGTTCGATCGAGCCCCGGTAGATGACGCCGGCGTCGCGGCGCGGCACGATGCGACCGATCGGCGTCACCGTCTCGCCGGCTTCCTGCAGCACCGCTGCCACCTGCGCCGCCTGGCCGGAAGCAACGGCGAGGATCATGCCGATGCCGCAGTTGAAGGTGCGCATCATCTCTTGCGGCGCCACGCCGCCGGTCCTGGCGAGCCACGAGAATACAGGCGGTACGTCGATCGCTTCGAGGTCGAGCTCGGCGGAGAAATCCTTGGGCAGCACGCGCGGAATGTTTTCCGGAAAACCGCCGCCGGTGATATGAGCCAGCGCCTTGATGCCATGCGTGTTGCGGATCGCCTTCAGGATCGACTTCACATAGATGCGCGTCGGCTCGAGCAGCGCCTCGGCGAGGCTGAGCTCATCGTTGAACGGCGCCGGATCGCTCCAGCCGAGCCCGCTGGCGTCGACGATGCGGCGCACCAGCGAAAAGCCGTTGGAGTGGAGGCCGGAGGACGCGAGGCCAAGCAGCACGTCGCCCTCGACGATGTCGTCGGTGGGCAGCAACTGGCCGCGCTCGGCCGCGCCCACGGCAAAGCCGGCAAGGTCGTAATCCTTGTCGTGATACATGCCGGGCATCTCGGCGGTCTCGCCGCCGATCAGCGCGCAGCCGGCCTGCCGGCAGCCTTGCGCGATGCCGCCGACGATGGACGCGCCCTGGTCCGGATCGAGCTTGCCGGTAGCGAAATAGTCGAGGAAGAACAGCGGCTCGGCGCCCTGCACGACGATATCGTTGACGCACATGGCGACGAGGTCGATGCCGATGGTGTCGTGCTTGCTGGAATCGATGGCGATCTTGAGCTTGGTGCCGACCCCGTCATTGGCCGCGACCAGCACCGGATCGGTGAAGCCGGCGGCTTTCAAATCGAACAGGCCGCCGAAGCCGCCGATCTCGCCGTCGGCACCCGGCCGGCGCGTCGCGCGCACGAGCGGCTTGATCTTCTCGACCATGAGATTGCCGGCATCGATATCGACGCCCGCCTCGGCATAGGTGAGCCCGTTCTTGCGCTTGGCCTTGTCGCCGTTGCTCATCTTCGGCTCATCCCTGTTTCCATTGCGGGCTCATCGCATGAATGGTTTCGGGGGGCAAGGCGCGTGAGAGCCAATCTCCCCCCTTGAGGGGGGAGATGTCGCCGGAGGCGACAGAGGGGGGTCGCCTCGCGTGGAGCTCCAGCGCCTTGTGCGCCAGAAATGGAGGTCGGCGATCGACGCGTGAGGCGACTGGCCTGCCGGCCATCTTCCCCCTCGAGAGGGGAGATCAGCAACTCCTCCCTTGCGCGCACCTCTCATCTCCATCAACTATCTTCCAACAAAACCCATGACGGGACATCACGTGACCATACCCAACATGATCACGATCATGCGGCTGCTGCTGGTGCCGGCCGTGGTGTTGGCCATGCTGCAGGCGCGCTGGGACTGGGCCTTTGCCGGCTTCCTCGTCGCCGGCATCTCCGACGGCATCGACGGTTTCATCGCTCGCCGCTACCGGTTGTTCTCGCGGCTCGGCGCTTATCTCGATCCGGTCGCCGACAAGCTTCTCCTGGTCTCGGTCTTCGTCGTCATGGGTTATGCCAGGGAACTGCCGCTCTGGCTTGTCGTGACCATGGTCTCGCGCGACGCGCTGATCGTCTGCGCCGTGCTTTTGTCCAGCGTGATGGCGCAGCCGGTCGAGATGAAGCCGCTCTTGGTCTCCAAGGTGAACACCGCCGTGCAGATCGCGCTGGCGGCGCTTGTGCTGGGCGAGCTTGCCTTTTCCATGCATCTCTATCCGCTCCGGCCGGCGCTCATATTGCTCTCCGGGGTCTTGACCGTGGCTTCGGCCGCGGCCTATCTCGTGGCCTGGCTAAGGCATATGAGTGGCTATGGCGAAGGCTCCCGGACGAGCAACACCAAGTCGGGCAATTCCAGCACGGACACCTGACGGCGAAGCCTGGACGGCCGCGGCCTCGACCGCGTTGCGCCGGCAGATCGCGTTCTGGCTGATCGTCGCCGTGCTTCTGGCGCTGTTCCTCTATGTCTTCTCCGGCATCCTCTTGCCCTTCGTCGCCGGCATGGTACTCGCTTATTTCCTCGATCCGGTGGCCGATCGGCTGCAGCGGCTCGGCCTCTCCCGGCTGATGGCGACGGTGGTGATCCTCATTGCCTTCGTCGTCGTCGTGGTGCTCGCCTTCGTTATCCTGGTGCCTGTGCTGGCCACGCAGATGGCCGATTTCGCGCGCAAGCTGCCGGAATATCTCACCCGCCTGCAGTCGCTCATCACCAGCTTCGACCCGAAGTGGCTGGAGCAGCGTTTTGGCGTCAACGCGGCCAGCCTGCGCGACGGACTGAACTCGCTGCTCACCACCGGTTTCGGGCTGCTCACCACCGTCTTCACCTCGATCTGGAGCTCGGGCGTGGCGCTGGTTTCGGTGGTCAGCCTCTTCGTCGTCACCCCGGTCGTGGCCTTCTACATGCTGCTCGACTGGGACCGCATGGTGGCCGTGGTCGACAGCTGGGTTCCGCGCGACTACGTCGAGACGGTCAGGGCGCTTGCCCGCGAGATCAACACCGCCACCGCCGGCTTCGTGCGCGGGCAGGGCACGCTCTGCCTTGTGCTGGGCGCCATGTACGCCACCGGCCTGACGCTGACGGGGCTGAACTTCGCCATCCTCATCGGCTTCTTCGCCGGGCTGATCTCCTTCATCCCCTATGTCGGCTCGCTGACTGGGCTGGTGCTGGCGGTCGGCGTCGCCTTCGTCCAGTTCTGGCCGGATTGGACGATGATCGTGGCGGTGGCCTGCGTGTTCTTCGTCGGCCAGTTCATCGAGGGCAATATCCTGCAGCCGAGGCTGGTCGGCAAAAGCGTCGGACTGCATCCGGTTTGGCTGATGTTCGCGCTCTTTGCCTTCGGTGCGCTGTTCGGCTTCGTCGGCCTGCTGATTGCGGTGCCGGCTTCGGCGGCCATTGCCGTGCTGGTGCGCTTTGCGATTGCCCGCTACCTCGAATCGCCGCTCTACAACGGCCATGCCACCGAGCCCGCACCTCCTTTGCCGGCGGATCGCGGCGGCGGCCACCGCTCACCGCCGCGTGGCTGAAATGGCTGGCGAACGAACCGGTCCACCGCGCCAGCTGCCGCTCGATCTCGGCCACGGTACCGGCTACTCGCGCGACGAGCTCGTCGTCTCCGGGGCCAACGCGCAGGCCGCAGCACTGGTCGACCGCTGGCCGGACTGGCCCGCGCCGGTGGTGGTGCTCGCCGGCCCTCCCGGGTCCGGCAAGACGCATCTCGCCCAGATCTGGCAAGCGCATGCGCACGCTGTCGCCATCGCTCCCGATCACATCGGCGAGCACATTGGCGGGCTAGGCGCGAGCCCCGCGCTGATCGACGACATCGACAAGCTCCCGATCGACGAGCAAGGCCTGTTCCACCTGATCAACACCGTGCGCGGCGCCGGCTCCACGCTGCTTCTGACGGCGCGGCGCTTTCCCTCGGCCTGGCGCGTCGCGCTGCCGGACCTCATCTCGCGGCTGAAAGCGGCGGCGACCATCGAGATCCACGAGCCGGACGACCTGCTGCTCGCCGGCGTTATCACCAAGCTCTTCGCCGACCGCCAGGTCGAGGTCGAGCCGCATGTCGTGCAATATCTGGTGCGGCGCATCGAACGCTCGCTGGCGACTGCCATGCGGGTCGTGGAGCGCCTCGACCGCGCCGCTCTCGAGCGCAAGACCCCGATCACCCGAGCGCTCGCCGCCGAGACCGTCAGCGCCATGGACGAGGGCCAGGGCGAGTTCGATATTTAGGATGTCGAGGAAGGCTGCTCCGGGATTGTGCGCTCTCTACGCCCATAATCCCGCCAGATGCCGAGCCAGCAGATAGACTCCCGTATGCGCTGCCACGTAGCATGCGGCGACAAAGACGAAGAACACAAGGCTGCCGATCCGCGACCGGGCGACGCTGCCATTCTGCCTCTTGCTCGGCCGGTTGTTCCAAACCCACAGAGCAGCGCACAGGATTGCCCAGGCGACCGCCACCGGAACCGCGAAGCCATAATAGGCCAAATAGGCCGGGCCGATCAGCGACAGCAGCGCCTCGAGAATAGGCATCCAGAGTCCCCCTTGCCCCGTTTGCCCGGAGTTTAGAGCAACTCCGGGAAAAGCGCGTAGCGGTTTTCCGTCCGGAGTTGCGGGACGATCGTGGCTGTCCCATTTCGAGCCACTTCCCTGGCATCCATCTTGCAGCGTGGAAGACGCCGGTTGATCCCGGTCCCGGTCACATTGCAGATCGGGTTGTAGGCTCGCCGGGCTCGAGGTTGTTGGGGACTCGCCCGGCGGGTTTACTCGGTTCCACGCCGACGGCTCCCTTCAGAGATCAAGGCCTGTTGCTCGATGCTGGACACCTTCAGCCCGTCTTGCCATGGCTGGTGAGCAAGCGCAGCACTTGCACGCTCTTCGGCAGCTCGATCAGGAATTCCGCGTCGCGGTCGAGGTGGTGGACCTGGGTCGGCCCGCCGCCGGTGAAGCGCGCCATTGCCTCGATGCTCTCCCAATAGGAGATCGTCACGAACTCGGAATGGGTCGCCGTGTCCTCGCGAAATGTCTGGACGCCGAGTGCCTTTTCGATGAGTGGCTTGATGCCGGTCTCGTAATTGTAAGTTTCATAGTCGTCCGCTTTTTCCGGCAAGGTCCTGCCGCGCCAGATGCGGGCGATGGTGGGGGTCCTTGGAGTGTCGGCCATGGCAACAGAACTTCTGAAGGCCGACAGGGTTCCCGAAGCGCGGGCTCTAGGATGTTCAGGAAAACTGGTCGGAGTGGCGTGATTCGAACACGCGACCCCCTGATCCCAAATCATATCATCTGCGTTGCGTGGCTACATATTGCGTTGCATATGGTTGCACGCAGCTGGTTTTAAGACATTGAACTACCATGATAAATGCAACTCTATCCAATGATGTGTGACTGAAGGCCCGTTGATTTTATTTTGGCAAACCCGTACACGGTGGCTACATTGTGGTTACACGGAGGGGTGAGATGCCGATTTTGAAGCTGACCAAGCGGAACGTCGAAGCTATCGAAAAGCCAGGTAGCGCGGCACCGGTTTTTTATTGGGATGAAGATCTAAAAGGCTTCGGTTTGCGCTTCATGCCTTCCGGTGTCGCTACCTGGATCGTTGAATACCGACCTGGTGCAGGCGGACGAGGAGTCGCGAAGAAGCGCGTCAAAATTGGACGGCTTGATAAGCTCGAGGCGGACAAGGCGCGCGAGGCTGCGAAGAAGATTTTAGCCGGTGTGGAATTAGGTGCGGATCCCGCCAAGGCAAAGGCGGAGGAGCGCGCCACACAGGTTTTTTCGCAACTGGCCGCGACTTACGTGGAGGATCACATGAGGACCCACCGCAAGTCCGCTACGGCTGACTATTACACATACGTTATCGACAAGCATCTTACGCCGCACATCGGCAGTAAGCGCGCGAACACGATCACCGCTGATGATATCGGCGCAATGCACCGTGCGATTGGCAAGACGGGAGGGAAGTACATAGCTAACCGCGCGCTTGCCGTGGCGTCTGCGGTGTTTAACTGGGCTAAAATGGACAATCCGGTGAAGGGCGTTCGCAAGTTCAAGGAGGATGGGCGCGAACGCTTTTTGACAAACGAAGAGTTGCAGCGCCTTGGTGACGCCATGCGCGAGGCAGAGACGATAGGCCTGCCCTATGATGTCGACGAAGATAGGCCGAACGCCAAGCATGCACGCAAGCGAGCGAACAGGCGCATTGTTTACGGTCCACACGCTGTAGGCGCAATCAGGCTGTTGATGCTCACGGGTTGCCGGCTTCGAGAAATCTTGAACCTCCGATGGAATGAGGTCGACCTTGATCGCGGGATGCTTTTCCTTCCGGATTCGAAGACGGGGAAAAAGCCGGTCATGTTGCCGACTGCGGCGCAGGAGTTGCTTCGCTCACTGCCCCGCATCGGAGAGATTGTCATCGCTGGCCGTGTCGCCGGCACGGATGACGAGGCACCGCGCCACGACTTGAAAAAGCCTTGGGCTGCTATCCTTAAGCGTGCGGGGCTTAGCGGGATTCGCATTCACGACTTGAGGCACACTTTTGGCAGCGTAGGCGCGGGGAGTGGTTTGGGCTTGCCGGTTATCGGAAACCTTCTTGGACACAAGAACCAGAAGACAACAGAACGATATGCGCACGTCGCCAACGATGCCGCCAAGCGTGCGGCGGATATGATTGGCGAGAAAATCTCGGCGGCACTTGGGACCAGCTGAAATGGCACCCCTTCCCAAAAAGTTTGACGCGAAGGCGCACCAGATTCGCGACCTCCTCCACGCGGGTCTGCGCTTGGAGGCGCTACAGCTGTTGGAATCAGTCATTGCAAGCGGTTCGGCCGGCGCGGATACGATGGAACTTGCCAGCTTTTTGCGCAGCGCGCCCCGCGGTCGCCAGCCCTTCGGAGCAAAGCATCGCTGGGCGGAAATCGGGGCAGAGAATGACGAATTGCGGTCTGCAGGCATGAGTTATGAGGCCCGCCTGGCTGCCCTCAGTGTGAAGTATCGATTGGGTGACGAGAGCAAGGTCAAGGCTGCGATCGCGAAGTACGAGGCTGCGATGGATGTGGCGCGCTCCCTCGTTAATGAAATGCGTGAGCGCTGATTTAAAGCAACTACAGAAAAATACGGAAATCCCATATATCCCAGTGCACCGGCAAGCAAAAGGAGGGAATATGGCACTGATTAGAGTAAAACAGGCAGCTGACTATCTGGGGCTGTCAAAATCGTTTCTAGACAAGGCGCGATGCTACGGCGGCGGCCCTGCGTTCATACGCTTCGGAAATGCAGTCGTTTACTCGACTGATGACTTAGACAAGTGGGCGGCCGATCATCGCGTGGCTAACGATAACGCTACGGCATCGCGCGCCGCCTAACTTATCCTCACAGAAGTGGCTCCGTTAAGACAAGCCCAGCAGCAGCCCTGTAATTCCGCACAAAAGCGAGTAGCAAAATGACAGCCTGCGATAATCTCGCAACGCTAGACCGTGCCCTTTTCTACATAGCAAAAGGCTTTCCCGTTTTCCCATGCCGCGGCAAGGAGGAGTGGGATGATCACACCGGAGATTACCTCGCACCCAAGACGCCGCTGACTTCGAATGGTCTACGCGGCGCAACCAAGAACGAGCGCATCGTACGGGAATGGTGGCGGCGCACACCGGACGCAATGATCGGCCTACCGACCGGCAAGCCAACTGGCGTGTGGGTGCTGGATCTCGACAAAAAAGCAGGCGTTGGTGACGGTCATGAGTGGTTGGACGAGATGGAGGCTCGGCATGGGCCCTTACCTGACACGGCTCGCGCGACCACCATGGGCGGCGGTACGCATCTATTCTTCAAATACGTTGACGGCATTCGGAACCGTGGCGGCCTCGGTCTCTGCGTGGACGTCAGAGGAACCGGCGGATACGTCATTGCACCGGGCAGCGTGGCCGGTGATGGTCGGGGCTACGAATGGGTCGACGGCTACGGACCGGAGCACATTGTTGACGCACCGCAGTGGCTCCTTTCGCTCGTCCTACCGCCGAAGCGCGAGCACCATCACCCGGTTGAATATCACTATCAGTCGAGCGGCAACACGCCATACGTCGAGCGTGCGCTTGAGGACGAGCTACGCGGCCTCGCCACCACGCCACCAGGTGGCCGAGGCTATGCGCTCAACGCCAGTGCCTTCAGCGTGGGCCAACTGGTCGGCGCCGGCGCTGTATCGCGCTCGGAGGCTGAAGGACGGCTATATGATGCCGCCATGGCGTGCGGCGTTGCCCAGAAGGACGGCGAGCGCGAGACGCTTGCCAAGATTCGGCGCGGGCTGGACGCTGGCGAACGGCAACCGCGGCACATACCGGAGCCGGGTTTTGCGCAGGACAATACGCGGCTGGTCGACGTCAAGCGGATGATCGCCAATGGTCTGGCTAAGGGAAGCAAGTCAACCAAGATAGACGCCATTGTCGAGCCGACCACTGATACGGAAGTCCAAGACAAGATTGCTGATGCCGTTTCAGAGGCGCGCCATAAGGATGAAGACGCACCGCCCATCACCATCACGCCGTACATGTGGAAAGATCCACGCACGTTGCCGCGGCGCGAGTTCGCATTCGGCAAGCACTACGTGCGCAAGTACGTGTCCGTGACGGTGGCGCCTGGCGGACTTGGCAAAACCAGCAATAGCATTGTTGAGGCGCTATCCATGACGTCAAGCAAGATGCTGACAGGCACCAAGCCAGACGATCGCCTGCGCGTGTGGCTGTTCAATGCGGAGGACCCACGCGACGAGCTCGAACGCCGAATCCAGGCTGCAGCCAAGCACTACAACCTCAGTCCGGACGACATGAACGGCTATCTGTTCGTGGACACGGGACGCGAGCAGGAACTTGTAGTCGCGGTGGACGATAAGAAAGGCGTCAAGATACAGGTGCCCATCGTCGAGGCTGTCGTTGAGCAGATACAGCGGCACAAGATTGACGTCATGATCGTTGACCCGTTTGTGTCCACTCACAGCGTCAATGAGAATGACAACGGGGCCATCGATAAGGTGGCCAAGCTATGGGGACACATAGCCGACGAGACTAACTGCGCCATCGACATCGTGCATCATCTGAAGAAATTGTCGGACCGTGAGGCAACGGTAGAGGACGCTCGAGGTGCGGTGTCCCTGATCGGCGCAGCGCGATCGGTGCGCGTGTTGAACCGAATGACGGCAGAGCAGGCCACGAAGGCCGGTATCGATCGAAACGACCGCTTCAGCTATTTCTACATCACTCAAGGCAAAGCCAATCTCACCAAGCAGGACCACCGGGCAGACTGGCGCAAGCTGGAATCCGTGGCGCTCGGCAACGGCGTCGGGCTGACTAGCCCGCAGGACCATGCCGGCGTCGTTACAAAGTGGGACTGGCCGTCTGACGAGGAAGTCGCAGAGACCGTGTCTGCGGAAATTAAGGACCGCGTCCTGGTCACGCTGGGCAACCAGGATCATCGCGAAAGCGCACAGTCGGATGAATGGGCGGGCTACGTGCTGGCCGAGGCGATGGGCGTCGATGTCGTCAGGGAAAAGGTCATGTCGGCAGAAAAGAAACGGATGAAGGCGGTCCTCGACGCATGGCTGGGCAGTGGAATTATATCCATCGAGACCAGACCGGACCCCAAACACGTCGAGCGAAAAATCAAGTATATTCGCCCGGCAGCCACCACCTCACCACATCACGTGGGCGTGGGTGGATAAAAATCACCCCACCGCAAGTATTTATCCACCTCCCACACCACCCCTTCCCCTCTTTATAGGGAAGGGTGTGGTGTGGTGGAGGGGGAGGTAGGTAGTGAACAGGTCACTCAGGAAGAGGTGGGCGGCACGTGGCTCACGAAGAAAGTGAGACCCTGCGGAACATCGAAGGAAAGGAAGGACCCATTCAGGAGGTTAGCATTTCGGACCTCATCAAGAACGTCGCAAGCGCGAGCACGGCCGCCGCGAGCCGGCGCCTATTTTTTTTCGAGGTTCCCTTTACCGACCACGGCCTGGCGCTTTTTATGTAGTGCGCGCATTCCTTGCCGCACCAATCCCAGCACGAACCGCACCATTTCGGGGACACAGAAATGCAGACCAAACGGTGCGCAAGAACAGAAAGCCAACGCCAGGTCGGGCGGTGACATGATCCAGACATGGAGCCACCCGCAACTACGGATCACGGAAAACCAGGCCGACTTTCTCCGGCGAGGCTTTGTACATCACTGGTCGGCCGCTTTCGCTGACCGCACTCGGCGCAGCCTCGAACAGCGGAAAATGTTGTCGTGGCGGCCAGCCGGTGATGGAACGTTCAGCTTGGCTGCCAATGTCAAAGGCCGAGCGGCACTCGAACTTTTTGATTGTGGGAGCACACATTGAAAAAAGGATCTTTGGCCGATCAGCTTTCTGCGATGCTGGCTTATCGCAACCGTGCCGACATCGATGCACCAGTTGAGACTGCCCGCACGAACTGGACGATCGTTCCCGCCAACGACAACGCCAATCCAGAGGAAATCGCAAACACGCACGTGGAGAGGCGATTGGCGATCAGGCCAACGATCTCAAAGATTTTGCGCGAGTCCGCGGAAGTCGACTGTCGTCCAGTTCCAGTCGCTGACGTGAGCAAAGCAAAAGGCGAACATGACCTTGAACTGTATCCTGTCGCTCGGGATGTGGAGTACGGTTTCGCTACAGACGATAACGGAAAGCGGCATCGGGTCGTAGTCCGCATCGGAAGGCTGCGCTTCAGCGACGGTACGCAAACCGAGAAAGGTTTTGCAAAAGGGCTGGACGGCAAGTTGGTCATCAAAGATTTAGAAATGCCCGTTGGCGCCATGCTGCGCACGGAGGAACAGCAAGAGCGCATGCTCGGCGGTAATGGCGTCAGCAAAGCCTACATTGAGCAATCGAACCTGTATTTTGCCCAAATGCTGGGCGCCATTGAGCCACGGTACGTGAAGGGAACCGGGCGCCGCTACGGGCGCTCGTATTCGGCCGCGGAATCCCGCACAATGCTTGCGGAGGCCTACGCTAACACGCCAGTGCTGCCGCCTGTGAAGCGGTACCGGAAGGGCTTGCCATGCGGCAGCCAGCGAGTAGCCGAAAGCTTCCTTGGCATGCAGAAGGGCAAGAAAGGCGAAAGCGGATCGATTGCTTGGGAGGATGTGTCCAGCCACATCGTCAACCGCGAGGTCTGGGAGGCAACGCTGACATACCTGACCGAGGCCGAGACCACTGTGCTGGACAAGGCGCTCGAGGCCGGCAGCCTGGCCGAGCTTGGCGATGGTGGCCATAGGCGCACGCGCGAAAGGCAAGGGCGCCGTAAACTGCAGGCAGCGAATGATAATTTGCTTGCCGCACTCAAAAAATCTGCTGCCTAGTGCCGCAATTCGCGACTGCCATGGTGTGGAAGGATGAAGGGATGTTTTTGACATCCCCACACCTTCCGCAATGCGGACGCTCGGTTATGTGGCGGAACAGATGACTTGTGCATCGCGGCGCCACCGCTGAACCGGGCGTAACTATACGACAACAGCCATATAGCGGTTTGGTGCGCCATCCGCGCCTACTTTGTTGTCGCTCATCGCCACCTAGCGCGTCCTCCTCCCGCAGCGTTGTGGCGTTTCTGCCTCGCTCCTATTGCTGGTCGCCTAGCGCCTGGCAGTGGTTGAGCGAGGCACCAAATTCATCATCCGGGTATAAACCGGGCACTCGGGTTGATCGCCGAGTAGCGGATGGGTGAAAGAGCGGATTAAGGATTCGTCCTCCGTACTTACCCATCATCATTTAGCGATGTAGAGAAGCGGCCTATCTCGCTTGGCTCATAACCAAGAGAACGTCGGTTCAAATCTGACCAGCGCAACCAAACAACGCGGATATAGCTCAGAGGCAGAGCAGTAGGCTTCCACCCTATGTGCGGGATTTCGATATTCCCTATCCACTCCATTTTTGGAGTGTCGCCAAGCAGGTAAGGCACGCGGCTGTTAACCGCGCTACCGCAGGTTCGAATCCTGCCTCTCCAGCCACGTCGGTGTAGCTTAGCCAGGGCAAAAGCAGCGGTCTCCAAAACCGCGATCGTTGGTTCGAATCCAGCCACCTTCGCCAACTCACAGAGGAAGCAACGATGTCCAAGGATCGACCGCGACCCACCCTTACAGGGTGAAGCTCGTGCAGAAGAGTACCGGCCTTGGAAGCCGGATGCCGGAGGGCGGAACTCCGCACCCTGACCAATTCTAGGAGAGGAGAATACATGACAACTGCAGTTGTGGTTACAGTGCCAGAAGACGCCAGCTATCGAGCTCGCGTAATCAACTACGACTTGACCGGCGGTGAGTGGGTTGAGGCTGACACGGTTCACGTCGAACCGGGCAAGTCCAACACTCGGTACGTCTGGGATACGCGCTGCCTGACCGTTCTGGAAGTCGGTCTTAGCGATGCTACAGAGGTCAACGGAGGAGAATGACCATGAACGCATTCAGCCCTTGGTTCAACGGCACGCCCACTCCTGAGACCGATGCCTTCGAAGTAGGCGACATCGTCACACTCATCAGTGGTGGTCCGCCGCTTACCGTGCTCAATGCATGCGACTGCGGTGCGGTTGAGGTTGCCTGGTTCGATGGCTCTAGCCTGTCGGTGCAGGACTTACCGGAGGAAGCGCTCGTCCACTGGGTTGACCCTGATGAATAGCATCACCCGCTTGCTCGACAAGGTTCGGCAGTGGTTCGACGAATGGGTAATGCGAGCATGGATCTGGTATCACCTCAATGCCTATGACGCACGGCGCCACCAAGCCGGACAGGCGCTCGCCTGAGGCTGCGGAATACCGCAAGCTCTATTCCACGGCCAGATGGAAACGCCTTCGTGAATTCAAGCTCGCACAGCAGCCGCTGTGCGAGTGGTGCCTTGAGCAGGAGATAGTCGAGCCCGCTACCGAGGTGCACCACGCTGATGGCGGTCACAAGGGCGATGTCGTTAAGTTCTTTGCCGGTCCATTCGTTTCAACCTGCAAGCCGTGCCATTCAAGGCGCGGCCAGCGCGAGGACCTTGGGTTGACGGTGATCCGGTTCGGGCCAGACGGCTGGCCTCTGTGACTTGCACGATGCTTGTCGATACTTCGCAGGCCTAAGTACATCTGGTCAAATAAATCGACCGATATTGCAAAACGCAAGAATATTTCGCGAATTGTAGTTGACGGCCACCCAGCCGGATGGTATAATGGAGGGTTGGGGAGGGGTGTCGATGCCCTTCCGGCCGTCGGACCCTGCTACCGGCGCATCCCCCACAGCGCACACGTCTGCAATTCGAAATATGACCCCCGCTCAGGATTTCGCCCTATGGCACGGCCGAGAAATCCCCTCGCCAAAGCCAAGGCCGAGGGGCGTGAAAAGATAAATGCTGGGCGCTTCAAGGATCGCGCGGAGCCAAAGGCCGGTGGGCCGCTTGGTGCCCCTCCGAAGTGGATCGTTGATACCGACACCAGCAAAGCAAAGTCGGCATGGCAGCTCTTTCAGAAGGAGCTGCCATGGCTCAACCAGTCGCACCGCATGCTGGTTGGTATGGCCGCCAACATCCAAGGACGCGTGATGGCGGGTCAAGAGGTTGGCGTCCAAGCCATGAACCTGCTCCGCCAAATGCTTGGCCAGATGGGCGCAACACCAGCCGACGCGACCAAGATCACGGTGCCTGATGACGAGGATAAGGACGATCTGCTCGACTGACGTCGGACCGGCTCTTCGGCGTGTCAACGACTACGCAGAGGCGGTCCTTTCGGGCGAAGTCATTGCTGGCCCGCATGTGCGGAATGCCTGCCGGCGACACCTCGACGACTTGGCCAGCGGTGCAGAACGCGGTTTGTGGTTCGATGACGTTGCCGCGCTGCGAGTGTTTCGGTTTTTCGAGGAGCGACTGAAACTTTCGGAGGGCCAGTTCGAGGGCAGACCGTTCAATCTGCACCCATCGCAGGCGTTCAAGCTTGGCTCGCTCTTTGGTTGGAAGCGACCGGACGGCACACGTCGCTTCCGGCGCGCCTACCTTGAGGAAGGGAAGGGCAACGGCAAGTCGCCGTTTGCTGGCGGTGTGGGGCTTTACGGCCTGATGGCTGATGATGAGGCCGGTGCGCAGATTTATGCGGCTGCGGCGAAGAAGGAGCAAGCTGGCATCCTGTTTCAGGATGCTGTGAAGATGGTTCGCGCCGCTCCAGCGCTGGAACAGCGCTTGACATTCAGCGGCGGCCTTGGGCGAGAATTCAATATCGCGCACCATCGCTCCGGGTCTTTCTTCCGGCCCATTTCGAAAGATAGCGGCAAGTCTGGTTCTGGTCCACGCCCGCATTTCGCGCTCTGCGATGAGGTGCACGAACACCCCGACCGCACGACCATGGAGATGCTCGAGCGCGGATTCAAATTCCGGCGCCAGCCGCTGCTTCTCATGATCACCAATTCTGGCAGCGACCGGAACACAGTGTGTTGGGAAGAGCACGAGCATGCGGTGCGCGTTGCGGCCGGGACGCGCGAGCCCGACGACGACTTTACCTATGTCGGCGAGGTGATTGACGATACGACTTTCGCGTACGTGTGCGCTCTCGATAAAGACGATGACCCGCTGGAGGATCCGACGTGCTGGGTGAAAGCGAACCCACTGCTTGGCACGATATTGACGGATGACTACCTGGCCAGCGTCGTTGCGCAGGCGAAGCAGATACCGGGCAAGCTGAACGGCATCTTGCGCCTACATTTCTGCAAATGGACAGACGCGGACAAGGCGTGGATGCCGCGGGCGACGGTCGAGAGCGTCATGGACGACTTCGATCCAGAAGAGCACGCTGAAGCGCCTGTCTTCTTGGGGGCCGACCTTTCTGGCAGCAAGGACATCACCGCATTGGCGTGTGTTGTCCCGACTGGCTTCAAGGAGATGCATCGCGACGACGGATCGTCGGTAAGCCTGCCGACGTTCGATGCCTGGGTAGAGGCCTGGACTCCGGGCGACACGCTGAAGGCGAGGGCGCTGGCTGACAAGGCGCCGTATGAGCAGTGGGTTGCAGGAGGATGGCTAAACGCGCCACCAGGACCGCGCATTCGCTACGACTACGTCGCAGCACGCGTGCAGCAGTTAAATCAGATCTTCGACATTCAGGCGATCGCGTACGACAAATACGCGTACAACAAATTCCGCGAGGAAGTCGAGGCGCTGGGCGTTGAAGTTGAGCACGTACCCCACCCGCAGGGCGGCAAAGTTCGCGCGAGGCCAAGCGAGGCGAAGATCGAGGCCGCTAAAGCGGCCGGCGAGCCAGCCCCGCAAGGGCTGTGGATGCCGGGCTCTGTTTCTGCTCTCGAGGAAATGATCATCGACGGGCGCATCCGCTTGAGGCGAAGCCCTGTGCTGATGACAGCCCTAATGGGCGCGACGTTCGATCGCGATCCTCAGGACAACCGATGGTTTGTGAAGCAAAAATCAACGGTGCGAATTGACGTCGCTGTCGCTCTTTGCATGGCGATCGGTGCCGCGACAGACGCCGCCGGGCCGAATGTGTCTCAGCCGACGTCCCCTTGGGATGATCCCGCATTTTCTTTGATGGAAGCCGCATGAAATGGCCATTTCCCCGTAAAAAGCGGGCCGAACCGACGCAATCCGGAGAAATCCGGGCGGGTACGATCGAAAACCAGAACATTCCGGTAAGCGCGGAGAATTTCCTCGCGTACTTCGGTATCCAGTCGGCGAATCTGCCGGCCGTAACAATCGACAGCGCCTTGGCGGTGCCGGCGGTGTGGGCTGCGGTGGCATTTCTGTCTCGCACGTTGGCTGCGCTTCCGCTGCACGCGTACAAGCAGACAAAAGACGGCCCAAAACAACTTACTGGCCGCCTTGAGGCGATTGTCCACGACGCTCCCAATCCTGAGCAGGGCTCATTCAAGTTCCGCCAATGGTTCTGGCAGCAGGTGTTTACCGGCGGCCGAGGTTTGGCGTGGATTGAGCGCACGCCTGGTGGGGTCGACTCGCTGTGGCCGATGGATCCGATCAAGACCACGATCCAACGTGTTGGTGGGAAGGTTCGCTACCAATACGGCGACGCCACGCATCCTGTCAAACAGTACCCGGCCGAGGACGTGATTGACGTCCCATTTATGCTTTGGCACGACGGGCTTCGCCACTACGGCCCGATCACCATGGCATCGAAGGCGATTCAACTCGCCCTGGCCATGAACGACTACGGCAGCAATTTCTTCGCCGGCGGCGGCGTGCCGCCGCTCGCGCTGCAGGGGCCGCTGCCTGCAGGCAAGGATGCGATGGCCCGCGCTCAGGCCGATATCAAGCGGTCGGTCGACGCGGCCAAGAATGCCAACGAGGCAGTTTTTCCGATTCCGCCAGGCTACGAATTGAAGCCGGTCGGCATCGATCCTGCCAAGGGGCAGATGATTGAGGCGCGGCGCTTCCAGGTGGAAGAGATCGCCCGCATCTATCAGTTACCGAAGGTGTTCTTGCAAGACCTTATCGGCGCCACGTTCAGCAACACCGAACAGCAAAACCTGATGCTGGTGCAGCACCTGGTTGGCCAGTGGGCCGAGGCTTTTGAGGACGAATTGAACCTCAAGCTATTCGGTCGCGCCGGCGGTGGCGGGAAGTATATCGAGCATAACCTCGATGGCATCCTGCGCGGTGACTTCCTTACGCGCATGAATGGCCTCGGCCAGGCGGTGCAGAACGGCCTGCTTACGCCGAACGAGGGCCGCGCGCTGGACAACCGGCCCGCCATGGAAAACGGCGACAAGCTGTACATCCAAGGCGCCACGGTTCCCCTTGGCAGCAACGTTGCCAAGCCCGGCAGAACGCCGCCGGCCAACGACAACAATAAACCTAATGAGGCCCAGGCCGCATGAAAGACCTAGAAAAGCGCAGTGGCCTGCACGGCGTCGAGTTCCGCGAGGCGGAGGGCAAGCGCACCCTTGTTGGCTATGCTGCCATCTGGAACAGCGATACCACTATCGGCGATTATTTCATCGAGCGCATAGCGCCTGGCGCATTCACCGCGGCACTTCGCGGTGACATCCTGGCGCTCTGCGATCATGACATCGGCCGTGTCATTGGTCGCACCAAATCCGGCACGCTGCGCCTCGCCGAGGACCAGCGCGGACTGAAGGTCGAGATCGACGTTCCGGACACCACGGACGGCAATGACCTGTGGACGTTGGTCAAGCGTGGCGATGTCAGTGGCATGTCGTTCGCGTTCCGTGCCACAAAGCAGGAATGGGACGACACTGGCGATTTGCCGAAGCGAACCATCCTTGAGGCCGAGCTTTACGAGGTGACCGCCACGGCGCTGCCGGCCTACCCCGACACCACACTGGCCACGCGTTCGCTTGAGGCTGCGCGCGGTGAGGTCGAGCAAGTGAAGAAGGACGCCGAAAGGCGGGCTGCGGACGCTGCCGCTGCGGCTAGGCGAGTTTCCGAAAGGCGCGCCTCCATGGAGCAGAAGTTTCGAGGCATTCAGTCGCCTGAAGGGCGATCGGCGGACGCTTCGTAGTCACCCGGCTTAGCCCGGAGGGCGGCTAGTCCGCCATTCAACCCAAGACTAGCCCGTTTGGCTCCGCCGCGCGCGGAGGCGGGTTTCTATTGCCTAAAGGTACGATATGACCCTCAGGGAAATGCAGGAAAAGCGCGGCAAGCTTGTTGCGCAGGCGCGCGAAGCACTGGAAGAGATCCGCAAGAATACGGACCATGCTCGCGCTGCCGAACTTGAAAAGCGCCACGACGACATCATGGCCGAATTCGACAAGCTCGAGAAGGACATCGAGCGCGAGCAGCGCATGGCTGCAGCCGAGGCCCGCATCAATGCGGCGGCCGAAGAGGAGCGTCGTCGGCAGCGCCCGACCGGCGCCGACACCGAGCAGCGCGGCCGGTCCGAAGGCGACAAGCCGGAATACCGCTCTGTCTTTTACAAGTTCCTCGCCAGCGGCGGCGCTCTGGACACGCTGGACGCCGAAGAGCGGTCCATTTTGCGCCAGGGTACCGTCGAGATTGAAAAGCGTATCCAGACCGGCGGCTCGAACGCGGCGGGCGGCTATACAGTACCGGTCGAACTGCAGAGCTTGCTCGTGCGCGCCATGAAGGCGTGGGGTCCGATGTACGATGGCAACATCGTCAGCGAACTGAACACCTCTGCCGGCAATGCGTTGCCGATCCCGACCACGGACGACACCGGCAACACTGGTGTTCAGGGTACGGAAGGCACGGCGCTTACCGATGACGGCTCTGCTGACGCTGTGTTTGGCCAGAAGCAACTCGAGGCCTACGACTTCAACACGAAGTTCGTGAAGTTCTCCTGGCAGCTTGCGCAGGATTCGATCTTTAACGTTGAGGCTCTGCTTTCCGACCTTCTCGGCGAGCGCCTTGGCCGCCTGGCCAACGCACAGCTCACGACCGGCACCGGCACGTCCGCGCCGAACGGTATCGTCACCGCCTCGACGCTCGGCGTTACCGCCGCATCGGCAACCGCGATCGCCTCGGACGAACTGATCGACCTGCAGCACTCGGTTGACCCGGCTTACCGTCAGTCGCCGAAGGTTGGTTGGATGTTCAACGACCAGACGCTTAAGGCGATCAGGAAGCTCAAGGACGGCCAGGGCAACTACCTCTGGCAGATGGGCGACGTCACCAAGGCTCAGCCGGCCCTGCTCCTCGATCATAAATACAACGTCAATCAGGCTGTGGCCAACATCGCGACCGGCAACAAGGCCGTGATCTTTGGCGATCTGGGCAAGTATTGGGTCCGCAAGGTTGGCGCCCCGGTGATCGGCGTTCTGCGTGAGCGCTTCTGGCCGGATCTGGGCATCGCTGGCCTGATCCGTTTCGACGGCGAACTGCTCGACGCCGCGGCGGTCAAGCATCTCAAGTTGGCCTAATTTGGAATAGCGGGCTTGCCTTCGGGTTAGCCCGCCTCCGCTTTGGAGGTGAAATGCTTTTGAAGATGCTCACAGGCCTTTCGGGGCCGCTGTTCAGCTTGGCGCCTGGCGACGAGTACGATTTTGATGACGCTGAAGCGGAACGTCTGAAGGCTGCCGAGTTCGCCATTGACGCCGAGCCCAAGGCTCCAGCTACGACCAAGAGGGGCAAGGCTGATGTGGTATCCAGCAACGGTGACGACGCCGGCGGCTAATGAGCCGGTATCGCTTGTTGAGGCTAAGCGGCAAGTCCGCATCGATTTCGAAGACGACGACGAATACCTGACGGACTTGATATCGGTCGCGCGTAGTCACGCCGAGAAGTACTGCAACGTCTACCTGGCGCCCCAAACGGTCGCGGCTAAGGCGGACGACTGGTGCGATTTTCGGCATCTGCCGGTTGGTCCTGCGCAGTCTGTAACGTCGATCGCCTACGTCGACAGCACGGGCAACCCGCAGACGCTGGCCGGCACGGTTTACGAACTTCGCAACGATGCGATCGTGCTGAAGTACGGCCAGAATTGGCCAGCCATTCACCCGGGATCGCTTATCACGCTCACCGTTGCGGTGGGCACAGCCGACGTTCAGCCGGCGATCAAGCACGCAATTCTGGTTCGCGTAGCGGACCTCTACGAGAGCAGGGAGAGCCAGGACGACTCCAAATGGACGACGTTCGACTCGCTGCTGAGCAATCACCGCTATTACTAAAACAAATTGCGG
Organism: Mesorhizobium sp. WSM3862; assembly: GCF_002294985.1. Classification (GTDB taxonomy): domain Bacteria; phylum Pseudomonadota; class Alphaproteobacteria; order Rhizobiales; family Rhizobiaceae; genus Mesorhizobium. The sequence continues at coordinate 65,854 of NZ_NSGE01000015.1, forward strand.
CGCGAGCCGCTGGATAGGACAATGGCAGCAACGCAAATTCTGGCTACCGCGTCCACGGCGGCCGACTCGGCCGATGTTACAGTTGCGGCTGGCACGCCCATTACGGTCAGCCTAAAGGGTGTGACTAATCAGAGCGCACTTGTGCTAATCTCCCTCAAGGATGACGCCGGAGCCTACAACCAAACGGGCGGTCGGCTCACGTCCGATGTCCCATCCCTGATGATTTCCGCACCTGGCACTTACCGCTTCTCTCGTGTTGCTGGTGCTACGTGCGGAGTGTTCAGTGGCTAGGCTGTTCGATCCGATATTTGAGCCGTTAGCGCGGCCAGCGCTGGCGAGGCATGGTGGCATGCTGCCATCTGAGGCGGCAGGGGTCGATCTCGTCCTGCCGGCCACAGGCGCAGGCGGGGCGATCTACTCGACAAACGCCATTTATGGTTCGGCGCTTGCCTGCTGCCGCATCGTGCGCACCTCAGACAGCGCCGAAATGGACATCGGCTACCGCACGATCAGCCGCAAGATCGACATTGCTTCTGCGATGGCCTTCAAGGCATCGCCGTCAGACGCCATTCTGGTCAAGACTTGGTACGACCAGAGCGGCAACGGCAACCACGCGACGCAAACCACGCAAGCGAAAATGCCCAAGCTGCTGGCTGGCCGTGATGCGATCATTGCTGGAACGCGGCGGGCCGACAACACGCTGGCAAACGCACTGCCGCGGTACTTCGACATTCCTGCCGGCGTGGCGTTCAATCGTTTGGGCAACACCAAGCTAATGGTGTTTGCATCCTCGGTGTCATTGCAAGGCATGACGCCATACGAGTTTCCGAACAACGCTCAGTCTGACGCGCTGCTGCTCTCACAAAGCAACGCGATGTCGATCCGCTGGTATCCTGGCGCAGTCAACGACAAGACACCTGCAGCCAAGGACGTGCTTGAGTTCTATGGAATGGGGACAGGGGCAACCGGTTCCGGCATCTATAGGACGACTGGCACCAAGAGTACGATTACCGCGCCAACTACTTTGGCGATAGCGGGTGGTTATCTCGGGTTCAGCTCTGTCGCGAGCGCATGGAACAAAGCTGCGCGTCAGGACTATTGCCTCTTCGCCGTCTACCCATCGCAGTTGACCGATACGCAGATAACCGATGCTCGCACGGCGGCGATCACCGCCTTTGGCGTGCCGACATCATTCGATAACAATCTTATCTTCGTTGGGGACAGCATAACCGAAGGCGTCTACACCGACGACAACAAGACCCTGCCGCGTCTCGCGTCTGCTGCCGTATCTGCATCGAATAAGCAGATTTGGAACCTCGGCGTTGCCGGCCAGACGATGGCGACGATTGCCACCAATCAGGCAACTAGGGAGGGGACGCTCTACAGCGGATCGATAACTGGCAAGAATGTGTTCCACCTGTGGGCCGGGACTAATGATATCATTGCCGGTACCGGTGTTGCATCGACCGTCATGGGCCAAATCCAGACTTGGGTCGCCAATCGAAAGGCGCAGGGCTCAAGTGTGCGCTGTGTGGTTGGTACATGCCTTCCGCGTACGGGCTTTGGCGCCGCTGGTTCGTCCAAGGATTTGGACAGGCAGGACCTCAACACCCAAATCCGCAACAACGCCAGCGTCAACGGTTACACGGTCGCTGACTTCGCGGCTGATGCGGTTCTAGGCTTGGTGGCCACGACCGCAGACACATCGATCTACCCTGACGGCACGCACCTGTCGGCTTCGGCCTATGAGCAGTATGCGGCACCGATAAGCGCTGCGGCAATCAATGCTGCGCTAGCAAGCTAATCTAATCAAATAAGGAGGCCGCATTGACGGCACTTGTAATCACGGCTGCCAACGTGGCCGCTGGAGCCAATTCCACGCGCGACAACGGCACTGCCGGCGCAGCCATCACTGCCGGCCAGGTTGTCTACAAGGCGGCGGACAACACGTACAAGCTTGCCGACACCAACGACGCCTCGGCGATCGTGCGTAAGCCGAAGGGCATTGCGCTGCATGCGGCGGCATCTGGCCAGCCTCTCGCCGTGCATACCAGCGGCCCGATCACCATCGGCGCCGCGGTTACGGCGGGCGTTGCCTACTATCTTGGTGGCGCGCCCGGCTCGATTGTTCCAGTTGCCGACCTGACCACTGGCGACCATCCGGCGCTTATCGGCCTGGCCTCAAGCGCGACCGTAATCAACGTCGACATCCAGGCGCCAGACGCGGCTCTGTAATGGCGTGGGTGCGCTTTAGCCATCCGTGGGATTATCGCCAGCCGGGCTTCACGATCGCTTACCCGGTTGGCGACTTCAACGTGACGCGTAAGGCGGCTGAATTGGCCACCACCGCCGGCGCGGCTGTGCGGCTGCGCAAGTTGAACAAGAACGATGAGGCGGTTGAATGGCCAAGCGAAGCGGGGCCGGCGCCCTTAACTGCCGGGTTGTTTTCCAGCGAAGATCGGTAGTGCAGGACGAGTACGGCAATGACGTCACAGGCGATTTTGCCGACGTGTTCTCCATCTCCGCACGGCTGCATCCGAAGTTCGGCGCCGATGTCGAGACGGAGACGGCGGCTCGCCTTGCTGCTTTGCAGCCGTATAACCTGACGGTTCGCAGTTGCGCCGACACGCGCGCAGTGACGCCAGCCTGGCGCGTCTATGACGCGCGCAAGGGCCTTGTCGGCGGTAAGCCGCTCCGGTTCTTCAATATCAAGACGATCGTCAATCCTGACGAGCGTGGCGCAATGGTTGAGATGCTGGTCGTAGAAGGCGAGAGTAGCTAGCGGTCATGGCGATCAAGACGAAGATCATCGGCCGCGAGGCGCTCCAGCGGAGACTTGATGAACTGGTGCCTGAGGCAGCGACAGCCGCCGCAGAAGCCAAGTTAGAGGTGGCGCAAGAGTTGGCTAGCAGAATTGCCAGCCGTGCGCCTGTAGATTCTGGCGACTACAAGGCCAGCATTCGAGGCGGCAGGCAGGCCGATAATCCCGGCATTCTGCCGGTGGGCGGCAAGCAGTCCAAGGATCCAGACGCAACAGCGGTTTATGCCGACTTCATCTGGCGCTTTCTCGAGTTCGGTACGGCACCGCACGTCATCAAGGGCAAGAATGGCGGAAACGTCGTGTTTGCCGGCTCCGATGGCGGATTGGTTTCTGTGCCGTCTGTGGCACATCCCGGCTCGCGAGCGCATCCACATGTATTCTACACGTGGAAGGCGCTCCGCAAGGTAGCCAAGGCCAAGATCAGCCGTGCGATCAGCAAGGCCGTGAAAGCATCCAACAAGAAGTAGCATGGAGGGCGCATGGCCGCACCGGCACATGAGCTCGTCGGCGTTGCGACCGCACGCTTACGATCCTACACGGCGCTGACGAGCATGGTTCCTGCCAGCAACATCTTCTATCGTCCGCCAGCGTCGTATTCGCCACCATACGTGACCGTGGATGACGTCTCGACGCGGCGCGTCGACATGCAATGCGTCAGCGGCACGATTGTTGACCTGACAATCCACGTCTGGACGGACGAAAGCAATCCGCTTCCGAACACCGGAGGCGCTCTGCAGGACGCCAGGGCGATCGCCTACGAGATCGCCAACGCCCTGCATGACTACCCACTAGCGTTGCCCAGCAAGCGGCTGGTGACGCTGGAACACCGCGGCGAGCGCGTGTTCTACGATGCGGATGGCGTAACCGGCCATGCGGTCATCGACTTCGAAGCGGTAATCGAATCCTCGGCCGCGCTTTAGCAACCTAATTTATGGAGCCTACAATGGCTGACGGACAACAGACCGGCAGGCTACTGCTGATTCAAATCGGCGATGGCGGAAGCCCTGAGACTTTCAACAATCTGTGCGGCCTGCAGACGCGCAATTTCAACATGTCGGCGAACGATGTCGACACCACGATTCCGGATTGCAATAATCCTGGCGACACGCCGCAGAAGACTGGTGTCCCCGGTATCAAGAACCGCACTTTCTCCGGCTCCGGCAAGTTTGTAGCTGGCGCCGCCCAGTCCACCTTTATGGGCTACGTCAACAACGCCGTGACCTTCAATGCCAAGGTTATTGTGCCTGGTCTCGGCTCCTACACCGGCCCTTGGTACGTGACCGACTTCACCCTAAACGGCGAGCAGGAAGGCACGATGGGCTTCGATGCTACCTTCATGGCTGGCGGCGCACTGACGTATGTTGCGGAGTAAGTAGGGCATGGCATTAGAGGTTAACGGCGCAAGAGGAGAGGTCGCCCTTAGGGTGGGTGACGTTGACCTCGTAATTGCCGCCACTATGGCCGGGCTGGCCGCGGTCTCCACGCGGCTGGAATGCAAGTCGCTTGGCGACTTGTTTCAGCGGCTTTCCGGCGTTGAGGCGGCGGCCACCATGGCTGCCATCGAACTGCTTACCGTTCGCGGCGATAAGGCTGCGGCGCTTGATGCGCTTAGGCTCAAGCACTTCAAGGCATGTTCGGATGCGTTCGCGCTGGCGCTCGCGCACCACTTCGACGGTGAGCAAAAAAACGAGCAAGCCGCGCCGGCAGCGGGGTAGAAAAGCCGTTCCCCTGGCGAGATTGGATGAAGGGCGCATTCGGCGCCCTTCATTGGACGCCAGAGGTGTTTTGGCGGTCGACGCTCACCGAATACATGATGGCGATCGAGGGCTTTAACGCGCTCAGCGGCGGCGAGAAGAAAGATTCGGGACCAAGCGACGAGGATATGGCTGCGCTGTTGGCGAAATATGGCTAGATCACTGAGATGAGCTCTGCAGCCACTCGGTGCTCGTCTTTCCATCAATCTTTACGAAAAGATAGCTAACCGGATCCCTCCCGTAGGTGCTGCCGTAGGTGCAGTCCGCATAGCCCCTAAGCATCGTTCCGAACGAATTTGGAGCGTCATATTCGATCGCAAGGCTAAGATTTTTTGGCTCGATTTCCTTCGCGTCGAAGCTTTTGAGATAAAACCGGCGAACGCTTTCAGTGTCCCCGCTAGTGTTCAGATGCGTGATGAATTCGTCGCGCGTCATGTCTTTGCTGTCGCGGGCCATTCGAATGCGCTTGTACTGAGAAGGGGCCTTAAGCCTTTGCCTCAGAGCTTCTTCGCACGATTTGGTCAGATCGTCATCGAAGTATCCGGTGTTGTATGCGAACGCGACACCGCCGGCCGCGACCATCATGGCGCACGCCGCACTTATAAGCCATTTCATTGCCTCTCCCCCCGCAAGAAGGTTCAAATATGTCTGATAAAACCGATGACCTTCTTATAAGTGTAAGTACCGATCTTACTACCATCAAGAGGCAGCTGAAGCAACTTGGCCAGGACGTCGGTCAAACTACTTCAGGAATCCAGAAACAGTTCGATGGCCTTGGAAAGGGCATCGACCAATCGATGTCTCCGATCCAAAAGCGCATCAACGCTATGATCGGCATTCCCGTGTCCTCAAGGGTGAAGGAGTGGAAAGGCGCGCTTGCCGAAGTAGCCGACACGTCAAAGCTTACCTCCTCTCAAGTCCTCAACCTGACGCGGCAGGGTAACGACCTTGCCACCATGTTTGCTCTTGGTGCTAACCCGATGCAGATTTTTGCATCGCAGGCGGGTCAGATTTTTGATGCACTGCAGAGCGGCCCTGGCGGCGCAATGGCGTCTATCAAGGCGATCGGCGAGGGCGCGATCGGTCTGGCGACCAAGTTCCCGCTCATCACGGCGGCGGTCGGTGCAGCAGGTGTGGCTCTGCTCGCATACGAAGCGAGCGGCATCGGCAGTTTCAAGTCTCTCGACGAGATCATCAAGACGCACGAGGCCAACATCAAGCGCCTCGGCGATGCGTATGATGAAGTCAACGGGAAGCGGCAGAACTATGCTGCGGACACGGCCCGCACTGTCAATGCGCTCAACAAGCAGAACGCGCAGGACGCCACCGATCTTCTCCGCAAGCAGGCGCTCGACGCTCTCGGCAAAATGGACGCCAACCTGGCGTTCTTCGATGATAAAGGTCGATTTTCGGCCTTCGCCGCCCCCATCAAAGAGCTGATAGACGAACTGAAAAACGGCACGCCGGATATTAAGGCGTTCCGCGATCAGATTAATGCTATCGCCGATGCCAATCCGGGGCTGGACAGCAAGCGCCACGAGATACTGGATTTTTCGCAGTCGGCCGCGGATACCGCGGCTAAGCTGCCGGATTTGGCTCGCTCCGTTAGCGACGTCACAGACACGGTAAATCAGTTCAGTTTGCAGCTGGCTGAGGTGGATTCGAAGCCGCTGCAAGCCGCACTGCAAGATCTTTTTGACAAGGCTCGTGAGGGCAGGGAGCCGATTGACGGCATCCTCCAATCGTTGGCGGCGCTCGAGCAGGCCAATCCGAATTTCGCGGGTATTCTCGCAGGCTTCAAAGACATTCTGGATGCTGCGTCCAGAACCAATGCTGCGCTTGACGCTCTAGGATCAAGATATTACGCCAACCAAGGCACCCCTACGAACGGCCGGCAAAAGCTACCGGTCGGGCTTCTGCCGGATAGCGCCCCGGTGCCGGATTCGGCACCTAACCGCGAAGACCTTGGGCATGAATATGACAAGGCGGCCGAAGCGGCAAAGCGCAAGGCGGATGCCGCGGCTCGTCGTGCGGCACGTGCACAACCGAAGACTGCCGAGGATCGCTTTGGGGAGGATTTGCAGTCCATCCGGGACCGCACAGCCGCTCTGACCGAGGAATATAACGCGCTTGGGCTCTCCTACGAGGCGCAGACCAAGCGTAGCACGGCACTCGACCTCGAGCAGCAGGCACTGAAGCAGGTTCGCGAGGAAGCCCGCAAGAAGGGCGACACTGACTGGCAAAATGCCCAACTCACGCCAGCCCAAATCGCGCAGATCGATGCGGTTTCGGATGCTTATGCACGGCAGGCCGATGCGCTGCGCAAGGCGCAGGAAATGCAGGATCTTCAGCGCGATGTGCTGAAGGGTGCGTTTGACGATCTCCGCTCAGCGCTGGACGACGGCAAGCTTGATTGGCAGGATTTCGCCAAGATCGCCGAAAACGCGCTCGATAAGGTTATCGACAAGATCGAAAACGATCTTCTCGACGCCATCATGCAGGCCAACTCCGCGGGCGGTGGCGGCGGCATCGGGAGCATCTTCAGCGCCATTTTCGGCGGCGGCAGTTCCAGCAACGTCTTCCCTGGAGGCGGCGTCCTCAACAGCGATATGGGCCTCTACGACACGGGCGGCTACACCGGCCCCGGCGGCAAGAAAAAGGTCGCCGGTCTCGTCCACAAGGGCGAGGTGGTTTTCAGCCAGGACGACGTCGCGCGAAATGGCGGCGTTGCCGCGGTCCAGGCCATGCGCCGTGGCCGAGCGATTGCCGCACCACAGATGCCCGCAATTCAGGCGCCAGCCGCACGCGGTGGCGACATTGGCGTGACGTTCGCGCCTAGTATTTCGGTGCAGGGCGGCGGCAACGATGCCGGCGAGCAGGTAACTGCTGCGCTCAAGAAGTTTGAGAAGGAATTCACGCCGAAGGTCGTGAAGTCGATCCGCGACGCGAAGGTCAGGGGGATGCTGTGATGTGGGATACCGTGTTTACATAGTGTTTACGTGGAGATCGTAGCGTAACGGTTGCCGTATGTGCGTGCGTGCGCTATATGAATGAGGGCCTGAGAGGAGCAAGCGACCCGCGAAAGCGGGCTCCCCGAAGGGAATTCTCGGCGAAAGCCGGGTGGCGGTAGGTAAAACTATCAAGGAAAAGGCTGCGCAACGCGTGGCCTTTTTCTTTTGTGCGTGGATCGGACGGGGCGTAGCTAGCTACGATCGCTCCCCGTCCGAAGTTCCATCTCCTCTTTGGCCAGATTGGCCGCAATTGGATGGTGGCGGTAGGTAAGGGATTTGAACCCTTGGAGGAAGCGACTCCTCGCCAGATTTTCAGTCCGGTGCAATAAACCACTCTGCCAACCTACCGTGTCCGTTTAATACATAAAACGGATGTTAGCCGCAAACACTAAATATAGTGTTAACCAATCATTTACTTTAGTGTGCCGCTTGCCGGTTTTTGCCAGGCTAAGCTGCCCCGCTCCCTTGACGGAGAGCCTATGGCCACAATTGACCTCCCATCCGTCCCCTTTCAGGCGGCGTATCCGCAGCTTGTGGAATCGGTGTCCGTCTCCCGCTCCGGTACGCGCGCAATGTCGTTTGTCGAATACGCGGATGCCTATTGGCAAATCGCCATGCGCACAGTTCCGCTGCGGCCTGAACAGCGCCTTTTGGTCGAGGCGTTCAAGGATCAGAGCCGCGGCGGGCTGCAAACCGTGCTCTACACGCCCAAGCATATGTGCGTGCCGCAAGCCTATTGGGGCGACGCGTCCAACACGGCGCTATCCAACAACGGCAATCTTGTTTCGATCACCGGCAATTCGCTGGTCATCAACAGCGTTGACAACGGCTTGACGCTTGGTCCTGGCGATCTGATTTCGGCGACATCTGGCGAATACAACGCGCTATTCCGCGTGCAGGGTGGCGGCGTTGCGGCATCGAATAGCATCACGATTACGGTTGAACCGACCGTGCCAGTCTACATCGCCGCGACTGCAGTCATCCGGTTCAAGAATCCGATCGCCAACATGCGCGTGCTACCAGGCTCGTTCTCTATCGATGACGAGATATTTCCGTCGGCCAGTTTCACCTTGGTGGAGATTCCTAAGTGAGCTTCCCAACGCGCCTTCAGCAAGTACTTGACGAGGGGCGGGCGATTATCCGCTCCGGCATCAAGATCGCTTGCACGACCGGCACTTACGGTTTTTGGAACGGTAAGGGCGACATCGTTGTCGACGGGCTAACCTATTGGCCTAACTCCCTGATCACCATTTCGGAACCGGTTTATGGCCTCGGCACTGCAGCGTCGACGTTTACGGCTGAGCTTGTCGCGCAACGCGATTCCGGCCTAACGCCTGACAAGCTCCTGCTTATCGAAAGCGAGGGCTACAAGGATGCGCCGGTTACGGTCTACGACTTTTACTTCGATCCCGATGACCGGTCGTTCCTGCATGCCGAGCCGGGTGCTTATGGGTATATCGACACCGTCGATCACTCGCGCGATGGCGGCGAAACTAAGCTGATTGCCAACGTCCGCTCCGGCGCCATCGCAAACCACCGAGATGGCTACCGCACGGCAAGCCACGAGGATCAGCAGCTGGTGTCGGCTGGCGACATGTTCTTCCAGTACGCCAGCAAGGTGAAGCACGAGAGCTTCGACATCAGCTTCGATTAGGCTCACGCCAGCAGGACATCGATATGCTTACCCTAACCCGGTTGTCCGATTGGGACCGGCGCCTTGCGCGCGTGGTCAATCAACATAGAAGCACGCCAGGCGAATGGGGCGTCTCTGACTGCCTGCTTACCGTCATGGATGCCGTCGTTGCTGTAACCGGCTTCGACCCGGCAGAGGATATCCGAGGCGGCAAATACAGCACGGCGGCAGGCGCAACCAAGATCCTGCGCAGGCGCGGCTTGGCGGATGTCGAGGCGGCGCTTGCAAGCCTGTTCCCGCCCATCTCGCCTCTTATGGCGCAGCGCGGCGACGCAGGTGTTGTGCGGCGCGATGGCGTTCTTTCCTGCGGCTTTATCTGCGATCGCGGCTTTGCCGTGAAGGACGAACGCGGCCTGTCGTTCCTGCCCCAAACCGAGATCAAGTCAGCCTTCAAAGTGGGGTAGCGAATGGGATTTCTAGTCCCGATTTTCTCGACCGTCCTTGGGGCGGTCGGGCTGAGTGGCGTTGCGTCCTGGCTCGGCGGCTCGACCATTCTTGCCGGTCTCGCGCGCTTCGGTCTTGGCCTCGCCGCTAAGTACCTCATCGGCCAGCTTACGCAGCCGAAACAGCAGGCGCAGACGTCGCAACTTGATACCGCTTATGGCGAGGACCTGGCGCGCTCTGTCATCATGGGTAAGGTCGGCACGGCTGGCCACCTCGTCTACCGGAACGCCTACGGATCCGGCAATCGCAAGATCCAAGACGTCTATATCCTCTCCAACTTCCTGATTAGCGGCATAGCGCGCGTTCGCTACAAGGGCGAATGGAAGACGCTTGGCGGCACAGAGGACGCCACAAAAGGCTTCCAGATTCAGGACATCGACTCGAAGATTTGGGTCAAGCTCTACAAGGGCACGATGACGCAAACGGCCGACGCCGGTCTGATTGCTCAGTCAAATCCCGCCGGCCGCTGGACGACAAATCACCGTGGCGCGGGCATTGCGTACGCCATCGTAACGCAGGAGCTCAATCGCGAGCATCTTCAGCAGCCGTGGCCGGCCTTCTTTGAGATTGAGGGCGCGCCACTCTATGACTGGCGCAAAGATAGCACTGTCGGCGGCAGCGGCTCACATCGTTGGAATGACCAGACGACATGGGAGTTCACTGAAAATCCTGTGCTGATGGCCTACGCGCTCGAGCGCGGCGTCTTCAACGGCACTGAGATGATGGTGGGCAAGGGCGTTTCGGCGTCACGTCTGCCGATTGCGCAGTGGACTGTTGCAGCCAACATTTGCGACGAAATCGTTGGCACCGGCAAGCGCTACACGGCCGGCCTTATTCCGGCGGCAGGATCAGGCGTAACGCACGACCAGAACATGCAGCCATTGCTCGAGTCGTGTGCTTCGACGTGGGTTGAGGACGCTACCGGCGAGTATCCGATCGTTGGTGCCGCGCAGTCGACTGTCCTGACGTTCACCGACGATGACATCATGGTCGACGAGCCTTTCCGGTTCTCGGTCAAGCGCTCAAAGTCGGAGCTCATCAACACGCTGTCCGGCACCTATTTCGAGCCAGACAATTTTTATGAGCAGACGCCGTTTGCGGTGCGCATCGATTCTGTTGCGCTGGCCGAGGACGGCGAACGACTTGCGGTCTCGATACCGTATGACGCGGTCAACCGCTCCGAGGTTGCGGACCGGCTTGCCGATATCCAGTTCAAGGCCAGCCGCTACCAGGCCAACGGCGAAATCTGCATTCATCCGCGGTTCCTTGCGGATGCGCAGGTCGGTCGCTGGATTGAGTGGGATTCGGCCGCCTTCGGCACGCGCACATTCCAGATAACCGAGAAGCGCCTTGGGCCATTTGGCGAGAAGGCTACGCGGAACATCTATCTGACGCTGCAGGAAGTTGGCGAAGGCATATTCGACGGCACGGACTATGTGACCGTTCCTATCGATGCGAGCTCGCCCGGCGATCCTGACTATGCGGTGTCCGCGGCGAACTTTGGCGCCGTCGGCATACAGTTGAAGGTGGATGGCTCGACCGATCGCAAGACCGGCGTCCGCTTCTTTTGGGATGCATTCGATGATGTGACCGTCACGGCTGTCGACGTCGAATACAGACCGGAAGCGGCGGGCGTCACAGTCAGCATCGCGAATCCGGCGGTCATCACATGGCCGAGCCACGGTATGGTTGCCAACGATCTACTCTATCTTGCGACTACCGGAAGCCTGCCGACCGGGCTTACCGCCGACAGTCCGCTCTACGTGAAGACGGTCCTAACCAGCGGCACGTTCACCGTTTCGTTGACGCCTGGTGGCGCTGCGATTGCCACGAGCGGCACGCAGTCGGGCATCCATAGTGCTTATCGCGACAGCCTCGTGAAGCGCGCCGAAACTCCCGTGCAGGTGCTTACTGTCTCGGAAGGCGTTCTGCCCAGCAAGACATATGAGTACCGCCACAGAATCATAACGACGCCACCGCGAGCGACGTTCTTTACGGCGTGGTCAAGTGTATCGACGCCGGAGGATGTGTTCGACGTATCAGTGGGCCTGGCGCAGACGCAGCAGGACGTCAGGGACTTCCTGGCCAGCCTTTCGGCGGGCCTGCAGGATATCCGCGACAAGGTTGCGCAGGTGGCGGCCTCAGCTGTCGATGCAGCCAGTAGGCAGGCGCAGGACAATGCCGTTGCGGTTCGCAATGCTCGAGCCAATGCGGCGGCATTCACTGAGCTTGAGGCCACCATAACCGAAATCGACGGTGAATTGACGGCCATCGCCAGTTCGGTCACGGCGGTCGAAGCGTCGGTCGACAACGTGTCCGCTGATGGCCTGTTTCAGCTACGCGCCGAGGCCGGCACGGGGGACGTGGTGTCTCGCATGGTGGCGGAGGTTCGGGCATCGGTGTCTGACGCGTGGGTGTCGGCGGGATGGGTGGTTGAGGCGGGCTTTACCGGCGGTAACCCGGCGGCGCCGTTCTCCAACTTCATCATCAACGCGAGCAAGTTTGTGGTCACGGACGGCACAAACAATGGCACGCCTCTGACGTTTGAGTCGGGCGCACTTAAGCTGCTTGTCGCCAACATCGGCACTGTTACTGCTGGAACGCTGCAGTCGGTGGACGGCAAGGTGGTTTTCGACCTCAGCACAAAGCAATTGAAGTTTAGCGAATGACCACAAGAATACTGCTAAATAGCGATAGGCTTTTGATCACCAAGCCGGGCATAGATGCATCATTGTCGCCGCCAGACCCCGACAAAGTTTTTGATAGTGATTGGGCGTTTGGCGGCGGTCTTGTTGTTGCGGGGTTCAAGGAGTTTGCGATTAACACCGCACTCTATGGGACTGGTGCGACTCTGACTATCGATTTTCCAGAGCTAACGTATACGCCAACCGTTACGCTTTGGGAGGGGGCGCCGCCAGACTCTAAGGATTTCGGCGGTACCCTACAGGGTTACGCGCAGATGACGCCGTATTGGCAGCGATTCGCAAACCAGGGTGACCCCGGCACATTGATGTTCCAGTACGTGACTGTAACAACAAGTCAAATTATAATCCCGTACTGGCCCAGTGTTGGTTCCGGGGGCTCTTGGACCCACACGGGAGGGCCTTCCCCTTATCAAAAGACACCAGGTTCAAACCAGCAATTGTATCGCGGCTTTTACTACATGGTTTTTGCGGTGTGACATGTCAGTTCACATGGGAATGAAAGGCAGCCGGGTCGGTCTTTGGACTGCGCCGCCAGGGGTGGATGCCTCGGGCGAAACAGGAAAGATGACGCTTAATTCCGATTACGATCACCTTCAAATTCACGACTTCGGTGTATGGACGGAAAGTGGCATTAATCAAGGAAACGGCACATGGCAGTACTCAGCCAGGACGGTTTCATTTATCGACCTCGGCTATATCCCATTCGTGTTTGTGTCCAACTCAGTATCGACGGACAAGGGCATAACCTATCCGCCGAGATACTCTAACGACTACGCAGGCGGCGACCTGCAGGCAATCGCGATTGGCGGGCCGCAGGTTTTTAACGACCACTTTTTTATGGCTACTCGGCTTGGCTTTTATCCGACCGAGCGGACAGCTTGGATCGTCTTCAAAAACAGAGCTTGGTAAGGGCACAGGGACCGCGAATGGTTGACCGCATCTTTCTCGGCTACAGTGCCGGTAGCCCTGTCTTTCGTCTCACAAAACCAGGCAAGGATATCTCCAGTACGGACCCTGAAGACTTCATCCTTACCGAGACAAGTTTTACCTTGCGTCCTGCGCTTGCCTCGACCGCAACGTTTACGGGCAACGGCAGTCAGACATTCGATATGTCTAGCTTCGGGTTCACCAATCCGCCTGTCATCATTCTGAAGAGCAGCGACGGCTCAATGGCTAGTTTCTTTGACTACTACGCCAAAGTAAACAATGCGCTAACGTCCCTAACGATATCCAATCGCAGGAATATCGCCAGAACGATCTCGTTCTACGTGTTCGCTAACGAACTGCTGTAGCGGCGCCGTTAGCGGCCAGCAACGTTAACCGCGACCACGCGCATAGCGCACCTTCCAAGGAAATTACATGACCATCTACACAACCGGCACGGTTTCCGTGGCGAATGGCGACGCCGTGGTTACGGGTAGCGGCACCGCGTGGGCTGTTGCGCTTATCGCTGGCGGCATGTTCTCGAGTGCAGGCTTGTCTGTGCCTATCGCTAGCGTCGATAGCGATACGTCGCTTACGCTGGCCTACGATTGGCCCGGTGCGACCGCTGCGGGCGCCGTTTACGCGATCGCGCGCGAGAACTCAGAAGCGGCGGATATTGTCGACCTTAACGACAAACTGAGCCGTGTGCTTGTGACGCTAAGCCTAGTCGGCATTACGCCAAACGCTAGCGGCACCATTGCCGAGCGCGACGCGCTTACGCTTGCCGTTGGCGACAAGGGCTTTCTGTTTCTGCATGCTGAGCCGGGGGTGGATCTGGCCTTCTACCGCTGGTCTGGTTCGGCTTGGCAAGGTCCGTTTGCGACAAGGGGTACTCAGGGCGTACCCGGCATCGGAAGTGGCGGCTACGGTTTGCCTGCTGGCGGCGCGAGCGGCCAGTTTCTGCTTAAGGCAAGCGGAACAGACGGGGATGCGGAGTGGGCAAGCGACATAAACCAGTCGGAGTCGGGCCACTTCTACGCTGGCGACGGTGCACGCATTCAACGCCTTGCCGATCGCGTGTTCATCGGGCCGGCCGTTGCAAACAGCGGCGAACAGGTTGCCGATGCCGGTGATTGGCTGACTGACTTTCAGTTGGCGGTAGGCCGAAGCAGGGGATTCATTCAGCGCACGCAGGCTGCCGTTTTGAACGGCGGTGATCCTGAGGCTAATCATGCGTGGATATCAGCCGCGCAATCGAAGGATGCGACTGTCGACGGGTACAACGCCATCGGCGATATCGCCATCGGCATCAACAATAACACCACGAAAAGCCTCAGTGCCTATGCCCGATACACCGAAGCCTATCGTATGGCAGGGGCTGTCGGGGGCGCTTATGGCCATGAAATCGATGCCGTCAACTTTGCATCCGAAGTCGATATCGACCCTTGGACACAGAATATCGGCCAGACGGTTGGCGAGCAGATGGCCGCTGGAGCAGAACTTTCTCCAATCGGGCAGTTCGCAATATCGGCCGGATGGAACCTTCGCAAGAACGGCTCGACCTTCTTAAAAGCTCTCATCATTGGCAATGATGCAATCAAGGGCACGGACGGCACGGACGGCAACGTCGTCCACGCCATTAACCTGGTGCCGGGTCATGCCATCGATTACTGGTCCGCGGCCGGGCAACGTAGCTGGCGCCTCTATGCCGGCGTCGGTGTCAATGGCGACTATCGGGTGGAGACCTCGGGCACAGGAGCGCTTTCTGTGTCCAGAAACTCAGCGGCACTCCCGGCCGCGATTGCGGGCACGACGCTTCGTGTCTCCGGCGCCGATGGATCGGCTAACAGAGTCCTCGTCGATTCCTTTGGCGCAGGTGGCTCAGCGTTGTCTCTTCGGACTGCGCGAGGAACGGCGGCCGCTCCGACAGCAACTCAGAACGGCGATCCACTTATTAATGTCGGCGGTTTTGGCTACGGAGCAACTGGTTATTCCGCAACCGCCAGCGCCGGGTTCCTGGCGGTTGCTACTGAGAACTGGACCGACGCCGCTCACGGCGCTGAATTTTCCATCCGAACGACCCCGAATGGAACGACAACCCTTTCGACCATCGTAACAGTTCGCAACAATGGTCTGATTGATATTTTGGGGGGCTCGCTGGGCTTAGGTGCCCCATCAACAAAGACAGCGAGCTTTACACTCGGCGCAGCCGAAAACTCTATCATCTGCAACGGGACTGGCTCCATCACTGTAACCCTGCCTTCGCCTTCGGCCTTCATCGGGCGCGTGGTGCGCATCAAGAACATCGCAGCGTTCACGGTGGTCTCGGCTTCATCGAATGTTATCCCGCTCGCGGGCGGCGCTGCCGGCACAGCCATACTCGCCGCAACCGCTGGTAAGTGGGCCGATCTGCAGTCTGACGGCACCAACTGGATTGTAGTGGCCGGTAGCTAAGCTTGCGGGACTTGGATCAATCGAGCCGCCACCCGGTCGTTTGATTGATCGAGAAACTGCTTCGGTCGCGCATTCATGATTGGGATTTCGACGAAGCGGGTCAACGCAACCGCCGCGGCGAACCCAACGACAGGGCCGATAACCGGTGTCAGTGCATACGCTCCGGCTAACAGCATTGCGTGAGCGGTAAGGCCAAATACCTGCACATGCAGCAGATATAAGGTGTAGGCGTGCCGACTGAGATACATTACGGGAGCCTTGAAGGCGTAGTGTCCGCTCTTTAGCCGAGTAGATCCAACGACCAGAAGGGCGCTCCCGAGTGCCGAGGTTACGAATGCCCCGTTCGAAATCCAAATATCGGAGGACGCAAGGTGTTCGGCGACCAAGGGGAACCACGCCGGCAAGGGCAGAATAATCGCGCCCGCAAGACTGCAAATAGCATTGGCCCGGACCGACAACGAGATTCCCCTCGTCAGGTAGGCGGCTAATGTGCCGTAGGCAATTGCATCCAGTTGCAGCGGAACCATCTTGCGCAGTCCGGCGCTCCAATCCAGAGCGAACCAATGCCAGCCGAGATAGCGAAGCGACGCTGGAACAATCAGGAATGCGATGATTGCCACCAAGGCTCCCTTGCGAGGTAAAACAGCTAGAGCCCCAAACAGGGCGATTGGAAAAAGAAGGTAAAACCATTCCTCGACAGTCAGAGACCAGGAGACCGAGAAGAACTCGAGCTTGAATTGCGTCGCGAAATTTTGCGTCAGCGTCAAAAACTGCAGAAGTTTGAAATTGCTGCCGCCATCTATGCGAGCAATTGCAACGCTGATGCAGAGGGCTACCAGATAGCAAGGAATGGTGCGAAGCCAGCGCCTCGCCCAAAAGCGCCGAAGCAGATCAAGGGCGAAGGGGCGTTCGGCTATTTCCAGCAGGATGTTCCCGATCAGGTAACCCGATAGGGCAAAGAAGATCTCCACGCCATAGAAACCGGGGTTTAAAACGCCAAATGGCGGCGGCGTGAAGCCCCATATGATTGCACCGCCAACGCTATAATGTCCGATAAGCACAAGCAAAATAGCCGCAGCACGCACTACATCGAGACCAAAAATGCGGCCGTTAGCTTCGTGAGACATCGTCCGCCCTTAGCACAACTACCTCGCACAAACAAATAGAGACCTGCGGTTCCGGTGCCGCGCCTACGCATCCCAAAAGGACATCCCCAAAATGAACCTCGATTTTGGCTGCACTCGCCTCATCCTGGCGAAGTGCACCGCCGAAGGATTGCTGCGCAATCAGGCGGCTTATGTGCTGGCGACGGCATGGCACGAATCCGGCCATACCATGCGGCCGGTGCGCGAGATGGGCGGCGAAACCTATCTGCGCAGCAAAGCCTATTACCCGTATGTCGGCATGGGTTTCGTGCAGCTGACGTGGAAGCGTAACTACGAATTCGCCAGCAAGAAGCTCGGCGTCGACTTCGTTGCCAATCCTCGGCTGCTGCTTGATCCCGAACACGCTGGCAACATCATCGTCCGCGGCATGGAGCAAGGCTGGTTTACAGGCAAGAAGCTAGCCGACTACATCACGCTGCAGGCGTCGAATTTCCAAGGCGCGCGCCGCATCATCAACGGCATGGATAGAGCCGCGCTGATCGCCGGCTATGCCGTGCAATATGACGCCGACCTGAAGGCGATTGGCTATGGCGTTGGTTCCTAAGGGCCGCACCTTCAGCAAGCGGCTCGTTGTTGTGTGCGCAGCTCTCGCCTGGTGCGCGCTGTTCTATGCGATCTATGCCGGCCAGCCGACCGTTGCCGTTGCCGGCTTCTCGTTCATAGCCGCCGTCGCAGGTGGGTACATGGGCGTCGGCCACATGGACTTGCGCGCGCTTCTCACGTCGCTTGCCGCTAATCCGGGCGGCGGCTTGCCAGAACCCCCACCAATCCAAATGCAGGATCCGAAATAATGGAAAACCTGAAAGAGTTGATGGCCGCCAATCTTCGTGAGGCTTGGGCGCGCGCGCTGCCGTATGCCTACGGCTTCGCGGCTGGCGTCATCGTTGGGTGGCTGCTGTGAACCAGTTGACACTCAGTTTTGACGCGAAGCAAGCAAGTGACTTCCTATCGTCGCTTGCCGAGGCCGCTAAGCGTTTTCCTGAATTTGGCGAGGCTCTTGTCGACTTCATTGAGGCCGGCGAGGAGCTTTTTCTTCTCAAGTGCGATTGTCACTCCGCACCCGGCACAAACGAAATCGCTGTGGGCCTTTATCCAAGCGATAGTCTTGCTCGTCTTGTGACGGCATTTCGGGCAAGGAATCTCGATTTCGGCCTTGTCGAACATTTGCACCCCCAAGTTGCGTCAGCGCAACTCAGCACAAGCATTGGGGATTCGCAACCGTGATCGCCCTCTTGGATAAACTCACCGGCGGATACGCGCGCCTTATCGTCTACGGACTAGTCGCCGCGGTGATCGTCGGCGCTTTTGGCTACACCTACCATGCCGGCTACGCCTCTGCGGCCGGCGCGTGGTCCGCCAAGTACGAGCACCGGGAAGCGGAGATTGCCAAGGCGACCGCCGCGGAGATTTCCCGCCAGGCGCAGGCCAACGCGCAGGCGAAAGCCATAGAGGCCAAGCACCTCGAGCAACTCGCGGCCGACAACGCCGCACTAGAACAGCGTATTAAGGGACTATCAGATGAAGCGGACGCTGACCCTGATCGCGATCGGCCTGCTTTGTCTGACAGCAGCCGGCTGCGCATCGACTCAGTCCATTAAGGTGACTGTGCCGCCTCCTGCGCTGGCACAGCCAGATAGGGCACTCGTAGCGGCATGCGCTCGCCCGGTGCGCCTGGCGCAGGATGGCGTGTTGACGCAGATCACGGGGGAGCGGCTCTGGATTTCGGACCGCAAGGCGCTCATTGAGTGCGGTCGCAGCAAGAAGGCCTTGCGCGACTTCTACCAGGAGCGCGACGCCGCGATCGTCGGCGGGAAGGTGGGCCAGTGACCGCTGAGCAAATCATGGCAGCGGTCGCCTTTGGCATTACCGTGATTGGTTTCATCTTTGGCGCATTCTGGAGAATGTGGGGATTGATCAAGGAAGCGGGCGAGAAGGGCGACAAGGCGCAGCGCGACCTGGCCGCGCACAAGTTGCACGCCGCCGAGACGTTCGCCACCAAGGCCGGCATGCAGGAGCAGACGGCGCAACTGCTTCGCGCCATTGAAAGCGTCGGCAGCCGCATCGACGGATTGCACGAACGGCTCGACCGCGCATTCGAGCGTCCGGTGAGGCGGGCTGGGTAGGGAGGGTGGCGGAACGCCTGTGAAACGATTTCGTTAACGAAGTATGTCACGATGGCCAATGTATGAAATTGTGCGCCGCACAATGGCGCCGTATTGTGCGCGCATATCGTTCCGACGTATAACCCGACTCAAGCTCATCGGAGGCTTCTCTCGGATCGCGCCGGGAGAAGGAGCATCACATGACGACTGCCTTGGAAGTAGCCGACTGGTTTCTTGGTTCGATTGACCGGGAATCAGGAGACTCGATTACCCATCTGAAGCTTCAGAAGCTCGTGTACTATGCGCAGGCTTGGGCGCTCGCGCTACAGGGACGCCCGCTCTTCGATGAGGAATTAAAGGCTTGGGCTCACGGCCCGGTGGCGGAGAGCGTCTATAGGGCTAACGAAGGCTCCTCTTGGAATGCATTGCCGGCTCCGAAACATTTACCTGAATTTGAGCCTGAGATCGCGGAGTTGTTGGGGGAGATTTTGGCTTCTTATGGCGGCTTCTCCGCCAAGCAGCTTGAACAGATGACACATGCCGAACTTCCTTGGAAAGAAGCCCGTGGTAACTTGCCGCCAGAGGCGCGATCAAATAATGTAATAAAGAAGGAAACGATGCGTTCCTTCTATGCGGAATTGTATGCTGCGGCATCTGATGGCGGCAAAGAAGAATCTTAAACGAATTGCTCAATCTCAGAGGGAGAGCGCGGTTACGCTTTCTCCGCTTGAAAAGATTGTAGTGAATTTCGGTCGCCAGCCGGAGCATGAAGTTCCGCACGTCAACCTCAAGTATTTTCATTACGAGCATCAGTGCCTATCCGCGTGGAGACCTGAGGAGTTGAAGGCCCTCAGCGCTTTTGTCGGAAAGCTTCGCAAAAGTAAGTGGCACAACATTCAGATGAGCGGCGGCTCTCTTGGTCATAAGACTGGTTTTGGGTACACTCCACACAAGAACCGGAATTCGCTCCCGAGTCATCCAGAGATCGACAAGATCAGTGAAGACATTACATTTTTCGAGTTAAGAGTGGCCCGGGAGATGCGTGTTCATGGGTTTCGGTGCCTAGACGCATTTTACCTGGTTTGGTTGGACAAAGACCACGAAGTGTATTCCTGACGAGTTGACCGCGCCTTCGAGCGCCCGTTCACCGAACGCACCGCACACAACACGACCCGCCATCCGAAAGGTTGGCGGGTTTTTTGTTGGGCTGAATTTCCACAGGCACAGCGGCAATCGTTAAAACTTCTATCGGTCCGGTTAAGGTCTCAGTCAGGCGCTGTCGACCATGTTCCGAGCGTTGCCTAGACAGGTGAACGACTAACCCCGTTCACCACGGCCCGCTGCTTCGGCAGCGGGTCTTTTTTTGTTTCAAGCATCCATTTCAAGCGGCTCGTGCTCCGGCTGCTCATGCCAGATGACCTGCCGGAGATCCTGGCGATCGACCAGCTGGCCGCACCTCCTGCATTTGTAGAAATGGTCTCTGGGCGACGGAGGTTGTCCGCCGTGGCGTTTACCGGTTATGGGCGGCCCGAGGTCGGAAAGCTTCGTCATGACCTCTCTTCCATGCAATTTCGCTAAAATGCTCCGGAACCGATATCCTCGTGGCAGCTTGAATCCCGGTTTTGGAGTGTGTGCATGCCTAACACCACTGAGCGGCTGAAGTTCATTCGTCAGCTCGAGCCGGTCCAGGTCGAGACGCCTCCCGTCAGCGACGAGTGGCTGCACGAGATCAAATATGACGGCTTCCGCACGCAGGTGATCCTCGATTGGGCTGGCGCCCGTGCATTCACCCGAACGGGCATAGATTGGTCAAAGCGCTACTGGCCGGTTGTCGCGGCGGCGGAGAAGCTTCCTGCTAAGTCATTTATCCTCGATGGCGAGATGATTGCGCCCGAACCTGATGGCCGGCCGAACTTCCACGCGCTGCACTCACGACTGACGTGGAACGCCGAACTGCTCGCGTTCGTGGCTTTCGATATCCTGCACCTGGACGGTGAGGACTTGCGCGCACGGCCAGCGATGGATCGAAAGGCAATACTCTGGGATCTGGTGAAGCCGGCGGACGGCCTCATTCAATACAGCGAGCATGTCGTTGGTGGTGGCGCCGAGTTCTACCAGGCGATCGACAAGATGGGGCTCGAGGGCATGGTGTCCAAGCGCGCCAGCAGCCCGTACCGCGGCGGCAAGTCCGACGCGTGGGTGAAGACAAAATGCTGGGAGGTTGGAGACTTCGAGATCCTCGGCATCAAACGCGAGCCGGGCAAGCCTACGGCGGCGCTAATGGCTCGCGAGGGCAAGTATGCCGGTGCGGCTGCGATATCGCTCACGCGGCAAGCGCAGGAGCGTCTGTGGCGCCGTGTAGAGCGGAGCAGGGCGGTCAAGCCGCAGCGCCCAGTGCCGGTGGCTTTCGACGGCGCCAAGGTGGAGTGGGTCAAGCCCGGGATCAAGGCGCGGGTCAAGTTTCTCCGCGGTGAGCACAAGTTGCGCCATGCGACCGTGCAGGCTTTCCGAGATGAAGGAACCTAAAGCCGCCCCCCCCGGATTCTCTCGCCATGAGCACGCGTGGGATCAATTTCCTAGACCGGTGGATGGCACAGCATCTGCCAAACGCAATTAGTGATGATCCTATGGCCATCGTCTACCTAGTCGACGAAGCGATGAACGCCGCGGAGGCCGAGGGCATCGATCCCGACGAAATCAGCCAGGAAGTCGGCAGCCTTTCGAGGTGTTTCTCCGGGCGATGCAGAACCGCGAGGGCGGCTTGGCGGCCTAGTGGAAATTCTCCGACCAGTGTTCGGCCGTCGAATCGAGATCGACAAAACGGCCGATTGAGCGAAGGTAGGCAATGATCGCGAACTTCAGATGTCGCCTCTCGCCGAATTCTTCGCATACCCGGTCGACCTCTCTCCGCCGCCTCGGACGAATGTCCACCATGACGTAACCAAAATCATCGATAGCGCAGATATCGCAACCGGCTTCGATCACCGCGTCGACAAAGTCAGGAATGTCGCTCGGATTCATGATCTTCTTTATCCCGGCCATAGCTAAACCTGATCCTCAGTTGCGTGCACCCTGAGGTTGCCCGATCAAAGCCGGTGCCGCAACCTGCGCGATTACACAGGTTGCTTACGCGGGTGACGGCCAATGCCTATGAATTTTTGTTGATGCGCATCTGCCAATGAGCTGCTTAGATGCCGGGGATATAGTTCGGTTTGCGGCGATGGTGTCACCGACTTGAGAAGCGAACCGGATAGCTAGGCCCGCCGCTGCATCTTGGCGGGCCTAGTTCACCTCGTTGGCGGTCGGATCATCCGTTGCCTTCCACACAGTGCTCGGTTTCGGCGCCTGGTGCAGATCCGTTGGGGAGAGGTGGGTGAACTGGCGGGATGAGTGACGGATTAACGGGCACTCGCGCCGGCCTAGTCCTCGATTTCGTTGCCATCATCGTCCTCGTCAGAACCGCGGTTCGCATCATCGAGGTACGTTTGGCAGCCCTCGTTGAAGGACCGACTGTTGGAACTGCAATCGCTTCCGTCTGAAATTTGGTTTTTCTCGGCCCAATCGTAGCCGGCCTTGTGACCAGAACAATCGACAGTGCAGTCATTCCCTCCGAAGGTTTGCTGAGCAAAGGAAGGTGTGATAAACACGGCTACTGTCGCAATCGCAACGGCCACAGGCAGCAACGCGCGAGTTTTCATTCGCAAGTACCTAGGTTGCTTGCGTGCCTCGCAACCGACCAGCGACTAAGGTTGGCTGCTAGCCTAGTGGCAATGGTATTCACCGGTCTGATGGTTCGTGTGGCACCCGTTCGAATCTGTGCCGCCGCTGTGCGCGTAAGCATTGATCGACAGAAAAATCGCCACCGACGTCAAAGCGGCCAGAATTGCTGCTTTCATATTGCCCTCCCAAGTAATCTCGCGCGACCAAATCATTGTTGCGGCCCGGATGCAAGGCCCGCAGCGGCTTATAGTGAAGGAGTTGCAACCCTTTTGCACAAGCTCCGGGCAGATGGGTTACCGTTTTGACTTCGCTGGTGACTTCTTAGGAGCGTTACGCCCAAGCCCTGCAGCCTTCGCAAGCGTCGACCGCTGAGCGGCATAGTTCGGCGCGACCATTGGGTAATCCGGCTTCAAGCCCCACTTCTCGCGATACTCGTCGGGCGTCAGGCCATAGTGCAGGTCGAGATGCCGCTTCATGGATTTGAACTTTTTGCCGTCCTCGAGGCAGATGATGTAGTCGGGAAACACCGAACGCCTCGGATTGACGGCCGGTTCCTGCTTCGGTTGCGCGACTGCGGTTGCCTGGCCAACGCCGGACAGCGATGTATGGATGGATGCGATAAGTTCAGGCAATCCGGAGACGGGGAGGGGATTGTTGCCCACATAGGCCGAAACGATGTCGGCGGTCAGGCCGACTAGATCGACGTTTTGGGCATCTGTTTCTTCTGTCATTTATGAGCTCCTAGTAGCTTTTACGCAGTTTGGCGGTTACAACTTCCCGAACTGTTGGATAGGCACCACGCGTTTAGCGTTGATCCGTTAAATCCGTTTGAGAATCAATCGTTATCCGCAACAGAAGCAGAATGGAAGTTGCTGTGACTATGGAGGCATAGTTTGTCAGAGCGCCAGCGCAAGAGACGAAATGGTCGAGGCCCAAGCCAAGCGCGGCATCCCAATGAAGTCGTTCTAAGCGTCCCAGCGCCGCCGCCAGATCCGCCAGTGTCAATCGCCCCAACGTTGCCTCTCACCGATACAGAGAAACGGCTTCGCGCTGCCGCGCTCTGCGCCTCGTTGGCAAAAGGAGAAATCATGCGATAAGACCGGATGGCGGTCATCGGCGCTATGACCGGCACTGCGGCACAACGCGAAATTCAGCAGGAACTAAATAGTCAGACGCGAGTTATATGCTCCGAGCGGCCTGTCCCCCTGCCGCTCCCTTAAGCAAAAAGCCCGTCGTTCTCCCCCGAGGCGGCGGGCTTTTCCTTATCGAATGAAGCCAGTGGGCTACCTGAACCTTCGCCCTCGTTCTCTGCCCGTTCTGACGAGTTCATGGAGCGGAATATATAGCCGGGGCTATGAAGTCTTGCATAGCTGATGGAGAAGGCGGGTGTTTACGGTTGGCCGGTGGCAGCTACCTCCTGTCGCTGATTGCTGTCGCGAGGTGGCCCACAAGAGCTCTGAAGCGGGCCGCCAACTCATCCAGATATGCGAGCGTCAGGACAGTCAAGATATTGCCATCCGTGTCACGACCGTTTCTGTGCACGCAGTAATGTCGATAGTGCACCGATTGTAGTATCAGATCCCGCTCGGCTTTGTCGCCAGGCAACAGGTGGTGCCCAATAGCCGCGCGAAGCATACCGTGAAGAAACTCAAACCTGTGGAATTGAGTTTTCACGCGAAGTTGGCTGACGAGCATGTCACGAACCAAATTCGGTTCCGACGCCACCTTTTGAAGAGAGACGCGCTCGTCTTTCAGATCCGGATGCCATCTCACAATGGCTTGGGTCACATTAGGATCGTCGAAAGCGAGCTTGATGATGGCATCTGACAAATATGCTTCCACAATGGAAAAGAGCTGAATAAGCAGCATCCTGTTAACAGCCGCTGCTCCTGATCTCCTGTCGCCCATTGAGTACAAGAGCCCCGTCCAGTCGTGCATCGCCTGATAGAAGATGGCGCTCGGATGTGGCTCGGGCTGCAATTCTTCGAGCCAACCATCGTAGCCAGAGTCTAGACGTTCAATTTCGAACGCTGCATCGGGATCCTCCGCTAGGAACGCTGTCCATCCCCCTCCGTAAGCTGCAATCACTAAATCCATTTCGCAGCCGCAGAACTCGCACTCCTCGATTATGTCCTGCGTTGTTGTCTCACCGGACACCTCGTCTTGCTCCGGGACGTCGTAGAGCCAGACATCGGTGCGCGAGCGGCAACTCGGGCAATGGACGATCGCATGGAATTCGCCCTTAAGCATGATATCCCCTCCCACGACGAAGTAACCCACCGGGATGCCAAGCCACTCGCTGGGCGTGCCGCAGCCTCCTACGCGACATGGTGCGCTTGCGCCAGCGTCGTCTCGAGATCTCTTCCTGCCGGTAAGGCTGCGGCACGCCTCACTTCGATCCCGCCCCAAACCACCGAATGAACGCGGCATCTTTGCCGGTGATGTCCTTTACGGTCTTAAGCAGCACTTCGTGTAAGTCCTGCATCGATCTGTAGTGATCGCACTGAGGCGAAATCCGCGGTCCGACGATGCTATTATGGAGCGCCTCTGCGGCGGCTAAGAATGCAGCCACATCGGGCTGGGTTAAAGCCTTTGGTTTGTTGCGTCGTACCATGCGATCGCCTCCAACGTGGTGATCGCCCCATCTGCGGATTATATTCCTATTTGGGCTGAGGTTCTGCAAGTGCCTTGTCGTCGCACTCGTCACATTTCTTGGTTTCGCCAGGACAGCCGATCCGGACCGCGCCATCTGGGCAGCACTCGCCGCCAGAACGCCGCCAATCAGGGCAAAGGAAGACGATACCGCCGCCCTGGCAATCGGGGCAGTCGGGCCGGCCGGTCATTCGCCAAACTCCTCTTTAAGGAGCCGTTTTGCCCATGGCTTGTTGGACCGCTGGAGGAACAGCTTGCGAATCTTAGGGGAAGCCGAACCGGATGGCGCACGATCGATGTGTCCGCGCACTGTCAAAGCACGCGGCTTGTTCGGCGCGGGCTGCAGTGCCTCGATGATGCCCAATATGTGGCTCTTGGTGAACGTCACTTCCCGTCCGCGAACCATGCACAGGCCATGTCGTTTTGCGACCTTGATTAGCCCGCGCCTTGTCCAGCGCAGGTATTCGGCAGCTTCGTCCACTGTGAAAATTTTGTCTTCTAACCCACCCATAACGGAAGGGAATGGCACGTTATACGATAAGCGGTCAAGATACGATGCGCGGTCAAGCCATTGAATCTCTTACCAATTTACCAATTTTGTGAGGCGAATTAGCTACCGAAAAAGGTTGCTGGATCCGGGCAGAACCACTAGGCTGTTCAGCAGTCGGCCGGGATCGGGCTGACTGGTTTTCGAGAGGACCGACTGCTGACGCTTCAGCAGTCAGGCGCGCCCTGAACTTGATAATAAGGGCGCGCCTTCATTTTAATCAGCCTTGGGCAAGAGACCCTTAGCCTCAAGGTCAGCAACGATGAGAAGCTCGACGTACGCAGAGATAGTGCGGCGGTCCGCCCTGGCTGCCTTGTCGAGCGCCGCCTTGACCTCTTCAGATAACCGGATCCCGATGCTCGTTGCGCGGACCATTCTTGCTCTCCTGTTGAACGATGTTAAACATTGTTGTTGACGGTTGTTGAACATCGTTATATGACGTTCAACATCGAAGCGCAACGAGGAGTCGCCAACATGTTTAACGCAGCCCAACGCACATCACTCACCCCTGGCCAGACCGTCCAGTACGGCGACGGATGGAAAGCATTTGTCCTGGCTCCGGCGTATGCGGCAGGATTTTGGCAGGTCGAGAATGTCTATGACGACAACGGCTCATTCGCGATAGTTGCCGAGGAGGATTTGGAGCCGGCGGAACTGGATGCTGACGAGTTGTACATTTGCGGGCTCGCTGGCGATCGGCCAGACGGGCTTGACATTAATTTGGTAGAGCGGTCCTAATAAAGTCCTGCGCTGGTCTTTGGATCGGTGCCTGGCTTGGCCATGTCTCGCACGCGCAGCCTTCGGGCCAGCCCATTTGAGCGAGACTTCAGCTTAAAACGTATGCCCCGCGAAGGCGGGGACGACTGATTATGTCTGCTGCAATGGTGTGGCTGGCATCAACTCGCGCTTTGCGCATTGAGGAGTGAGAATATGACTAGTTTTCACGCAGTTGATCTGTCGGTTTGGGCTGAATCGTTCGAAGGGTCTGCTGACTGGCGCCGGCAGAAGGCATCTGAGTATCCCGACGACGCAGCAAGAAACCTGGAGGCGGCTGCTCAATTGGACAGCCTGGCGGCTCAGTTCAACGCTGGCGACGTCGACCCCGAATTGGTGGCTGAATATGAATCGCTCGGGGATAGCGATGTCGCCCACCGCGTGGTGGAAGTTGAGTCCGAACTTCTGAAGCAGGTCGGCTTTCACCGGCATTTTGCCAATGCCGATGATTTCATTCGGGCAATCATCGAAGAAGCAAGAAACTGACCACCGTAACCGACCGGTTGCCGCGCGAGGCCCGCTTTCCGAAAGGGATGCGGGCTTTTTCGTGCGCGAAGACTTTTTTTCGGCAGGCGCGTCCTATCCTGTGATTCGGCGGGCCCGACCCAACAGCTTCCGCTGCTCGCAGGAAAAGGATGGAGCCATGATATACGACGTCAAAATTTCTGCTCGTACGAAAGAAGATCTGCGAGTGGCGGTTGAGCGCTACTACATTATCGAGGTGAACGGCTCGAAAGAGGTGAACGCGAAAGCCATATCCCGCGCTCTGCAGGACGGTGATATCGACCTGGTCAAGGTAATCCGCAAAACGCGCATGGCTTTTTGACCTGGGGCAAGCCCGACGAACAGCGAAGATCCTCACCATTCAGCAGCGGCGACTTTATATGTGGTGGCTGCATGGTGGTTACAAAATGCGTGGCTACATTTTCTGCAGTCGCTAAGTATTTGATTTTAATGGTCGGAGTGGCGTGATTCGAACACGCGACCCCCTGATCCCAAATCAGGTGCGCTACCAGGCTGCGCTACACTCCGAACGGCATCCCCATAGGGTTCCGAACCATTTTGAGCAAGCCCCAAAATGGAAGAGCGGAACGAACGGCGTACATTGGCAGAGTTCGGCACGCAAAGTCCCACGGAAAGTCCCACAGTGTTGCCCAGTCGTTCCCCCTCCTGCTTTCGAGTCGAAGGTCAAAAATGTAGTAAGTCTCGATGTCGCTGCGGGAGATACGCGGTGGCGTACGGATGCGCGCCTAGCAACATCTCTATCGACCGCGCCCGCCGTTGAGCTTCGATGCGCAAGGGACGGTAGAGGCCGGAGGATGCTGACTGAAAGCCACAGACAAACAGCAAGTTAGGACGCAAGGGACGCTAGGGTCGATTTTTCCGTTGCGCGTGCGCGCGAAGATACAATCCGAAGGCGCAAGAACAGCAAACGCAGCTTCATGTGTGGCGCGAAATCCCTTCCGCCCCTTCCTGCTGCTCGTTCCGAGGGCCAGCGACGTCGTTCATCGAAACGGCGGAGCTGGATAGACTCGCGCCGTTCGCCCCCAACACCGATCAGATCCAACCCTTTGTTTCAAATCCGATAGCAGCATGTGCACCCACCAGAAGCGAATCTCCGAGTTGCGTCGCTATGGCTAGGCGTCCATCCGCTCCAGCCCCGACACGCCTGCGTTTGCCGGCTCCAGTTTTATGTAGCACGGACTTACGTCCTCCTTCAGCTTTCGCAGCTGTAGACGGATTTTAGCGCGAAGCATTGGGTCGGCTTTGTCCTCGACGGCGCTCAGCACCCTGGTGGCCTCATCCAACTGGCTAAGCTGCGCGAGGCTGCGGCCAAGACCATATCGCGCCCCCGACAGGTCTGGATTGAGCTCAAGCAGTTTGCGGAAGGCGTCGGCGGCGTCCGCGTGCCGGCTGAGCAGCTGAAGTTCGACGGCAAGCCTTGACCAAGCCTTGACCGATTTCGGTGCGATCTCCACGAGCGATCCGAAAGTATCGGCCGCCGACCAGTGGTCGCCTTTGGCGGCCAGCAGCTGGCCCAATCCGTAAAGCGTGCGCGGATGGCGAGGGTTGACCTCCAAGATCTGGCGATAGCCATTTTCGGCGTTGGCAAGGTTGCCTGCTTCGTGGAATTTGGTCGCCTGCTCCAGCACGCTCCCGACGGACCTCTCGTCGATCCGGTCGCCGAGATTGCGACCGGTCCTGGTCTTGATCAGGACGCAATGGATGGTGGTCTCCTCCACGCCGTAGGAGTACTTGTAAGGCTCGTTGCCGCGCAGGAAGTCGTAGCTGCGGAAGCCCTGTTCGATCGCATGACGAATGCAATAGCCGTGCAGCACGAGTCCAGACGGGATGTCGTTCGCGGTCTCGTCGCGTCCCGCGAGATGGAACAGCATCGTTTTCTTGACCCGGTCGACCAGGAATGCCAGGCCCCCGAGCGGCTTGTCGCCCTGCCAAAGGATCGGCAGGAACAGCGTTCCGCTTTCGAAGGCGTCCTTGAACAGGATCCGGTTGGACCTGACTAGGCCAGGCAGGAGGTTGCCCTTCCGCGGCGCCCATTTGATCCGCCACATTTCGAGGATGATGCCGATGTCGCGATCTATCGTGGAGGCGTCGGCATGGGTGATGCGGAACTCGCCGGATCCATCGAGCTTGCGCAGAAAGCGTCTGATCTTCTGGCGCGTGTTCGAGCTGGTCTTTTGTTCGAGATAGCTGTCCCAATCGCCTGGCAGTGCGGCGGCCGGGCAGATGCAATTGTCGACATTGTCGGTTTTGTTGACGCGCGGCATCTTGTGGGCCGTCAACCGCTTGTCGGCAAGGTTGTCGATGAGCAGGCGCCGTCGCTTCTCCGACATGCGCAGATTTTCGAGATGCAGCTTGGCCCAGTTCATCTTCAGAAGATGCCTGGCAAGAGCCGGGATCGCGCGCTCGGCAAAGCCCGGTGCGCACAGGATACCGGCATAGTCGGCCGCGTAGTTGCCGGCCATGTTGATCTCGTTGTGGCAGATACCGGTCTTCTTGTTCAGCCTGGTGCGCAGTCGCAGAGGCAATAGGGCGACATAGGAAGATCCTGGCGGCCCCGAGCGCGCCGCCAGGACCGACCAGGCGTCTTCATAGCGTCGCATATAGGACGACAGGAACGTCCAGGAGAGGAAGAACTGCGCTTCGGGATCCTTTTGGTAGAGATCATCCCAGTTCTCCTTGAGCCGGTTCAGCTCCTCCCGTTTCGTGATGACGTCGATCTGCATGGTTCCCCCGAAATCATTGCCTGTTCGTAGGTCTCACTGTTCCATGAAGGCTCTCGCCATGCTGTCGGCGATCGGCTTCGTCAGGTAGCTGAAGAATGTGCGCGACTCCGTCGCGACGAGGATCTCGGCGGGCATCCCCGGGGTCGGCGTAAAACCATGCACCTTTGCCAGTTCGCTTGCCGGCACGCGCACGCGCGCCAGATAGACTTCCTTGGGCGTGGGGCCGCTCATCTCCGGCAACGCATCTGCCGAGACATAGTAGACTTCGCCCTCCAGAACCGGCGTCGTGCGGCGATTGAGCGCGATCAGCCGGATCGAGGCTTGCTGCCCGACCTTGATGTTGTCGATGTCGGTGCGGGGCACCTGGGCCTCGATGACGAGAGGCACATCCGTGGGCAGGATCTCGAGGATCGCCTTGCCGCTCTCGATGACGCCGCCGGCGGTGTGATAGTACATGCGTATGATCGTGCCGGGCTCGGGAGCCTTGATGGTTACGCGGCGAAGCACGTTCTCCGCCTCGCGCGACTTTTCTCGCACGGCGTCCAGTTCGGCCTCCAGGCTTTGCAGTTCCTGGAGCGCCGCCTGGCGATAGGTATCCTTGGTCTGCGTGATCTGCTGCTCGAACCTGACGATCTGTTCGCGGTTCTCGGCGACTTCCGCCACCATCTTGCCGATCTGGCCATCGGCGTCGGCCATCGCGCGCTGGATCGCCTTTACCTCGGTGCCGCGGATCAGGCCCTGCTCGAGGAGCCTTTGCTTGCCCTGATATTCCTCCTTCAGGAATTGCAGTTGCCGGCGCACCGACGAGATCTGCTCCTCGATGCCTTCGTTGCGGAATTCCATGGCCTTCTTGTTCTGGTCGAACAGCGCTATGTCGCTGTCGCGCTTTCGTTCCGCGGCCTCGAAGTTGGCCTGCTGGCTTTCCATGATCGGGGAGACCTCCGGATCGAACCGGTTGTCGAGGATGATCGCGGGAAATCGGATCTTGCCGCTGCCCTGCACCTCGGCATTGAGGCGGGCCGCGATCGCTTCGAGCCGCGCCTTGCGCAGGAACAATTGCCGTTCGTTGGTCTGCGCGGCGGTCTCGTCGAGCTTTATCAACGGCTGGTCGAGGCTGACATGGTCGCCTTCATTGACCAGGATTTCCTTGATGATGCCGCCTTCGAGATGCTGGACGATCTTGTTTTGCCCGGTTGCGACAAAGCTGCCCTGGGCGATGATGGCGGACGCGAGCGGCGCCGTGAAAGCCCAGGTGCCGAAGCCGCCGAAGGCCACCGTGATCAACAGCGCGCCAAATGCGGTCTGCTTCCAGATCGAGCGCGGCACCTCGGAATACCACTCTATGTCGTGAACTTTTGCGATGTCGGTCGTCATCTTTGCGGCCCCGCTACTGGATCTGATGGCCGAACGAGCCGCCTTCGATGCTCAAGCCCCGGTTTGCAAGGGCCTGCAGCACTTCCTGTCGCATGCCGAACAGGGCGACGGTGCCGTTGACGAGCAGCAGTATCTTGTCGACGCTCTTCAGCAGCGATGGCCGCTGGGTGATGGTGATCACCGTGATCTTGTTTTCCTTGGCGTGCTGGAGGGCTCGTTCCAGTGCCGCGTCTCCGGCCGAATCCAGATTCGAATTCGGCTCATCGAGCACCACCAGGCGGGGATTGCCGAAGAACGCGCGCGCAAGCGCGACGCGCTGCTTCTGCCCGCCGGAAAGCGGCGCTCCGTCGGCGGCGACGAAGGTCTCGTAGCCGTGGGGCAAGGTCGAGATCATCTCATGAACGTCGGCCAGCGCCGCCGCTTGGTAGATCTCGGCGTCGGTCGCATCGTCACGCATACGGGCGATGTTGGCCTTGATCGACGCCGGGAACAGCTGAACATCCTGGGGCAGATAGCCGATATTCTCGCCGAACTGGCGTGGATCCCAGTTGCGAAGATCCATCAGATCCAGCCGTACGTTGCCTGACGTCGGCAGGATCGACCCGACCAGCATCTTGCCCAAGGTCGTCTTGCCGGCGCCCGAATTGCCGATGATGGCCAGCGAATCGCCCGGCGAGAGCGCGAACGAAATGCCGTTCAGCACAACCCGCTTCGTTCCCTGGGGCACGAACAGGAGCCGTTCGACGTCGAGACGGCCCTCGGGACGCGGCAGGTTCAACCGCTCGAAATTGAGCGGCGACGATTGCAGCAGCGATGCGATCCGGCCATAGGCGGCGCGGGCATGCACGACGTGGTTCCAGCCCTCGATGGCGCCTTCGATCGGGCCGAGCGCCCGGCCGGCGATGATCGATGCGGCGATGACCATGCCGCCGGTGAGATGCCCTTCGATCGCCAAATGAGCGCCCCAGCCAAGCATCGTCACCTGGGTCAGCAGCCGAACGGCCTTCGACATGGAGGCAAAGACGATGTTGCGGTCTTGTGCGATCACCTGCGCCCTGAGCGAGTTTGCGGTGTCCTTGCCCCAGATCTTCACGGCCTCGGGGATCATGGCGAGCGCGTTGATGATCTGCGAGTTGCGCGACATCGAATCGAGATGGATGTTGGCCTTGCTCTGGTGCGCGTTCGCCTCGCCGAAGGTCGCGGCCGTCGCGCGCTGGTTGAGAAGCGTGATGATCAACAGCAGCACCGCCGAGGTCATGACGATGAAGCCCTGATGCGGGTGGATCAGAAACACCACCAGCACCATCAATGGAGCCATCGGCGCATCGAGGAACGACAGCAGCGTGCCGGAGGTCAGGAAGGTCCTCAGTTGCTGCAGGTCGCCCAGGACCTGGTACTCCTTGCCGTTGCTGTGAAGCGAGGCTCTGGCCGCCGCGCTGAGGATCGGCGCACCCAATTGGGCCGCCATCTCGACGGCCGTGCGCATCAGGATGAAGCGGCGAAGCGCATCGAACATCGCCTGCAGCATCACCGCGCCGACGATCACCACCGTCAGCATCACCAGCGTGTCGGGGGAACGGCTGGTGAGAACGCGATCCGAGATCTGGAACAGATAGATCGGGATCGCCAGGACCAGTATGTTGCAGGCGACCGTGAACAGCATGACTATCAGCAGGTTTTTCCTGACCGCGCTCAATCCGGCCCTGAGCGAAGCGCCGAAATCGACCGGGCCGAGGCGCTTGTGGAAAGCGCCGCCTCCGCCGCCACCACCGCCGCGCCGGCCCTTGTCGTCCACACCTCCTGGGGGAGATCCGCCTTGCTGCGTCTTGATGGGACCAGTGTCGCCTTCGATGGTGATCATGCCGGGCGACTTTGCCGCGTCTTTCATCTCGGTTACCGACGGCTTGGCTGGTTCGTCGGGCGCGACCTTGGCCTGCGGTTCGGCTGGCCGTTGGGCCGCTGGCTGTGGCCTCGGCGGCGCCGCATTGGCCTGGATATTCTGCCTTTCGGCCGCTGGCATTGGCTTGAGCGTGGGTTCGGCCGGCCGTTGGGCCGCTGGCTGTGGCCTCGGCGGCGCCGCATTGGCCTGGATATTCTGCCTTTCGGCCGCTGGCATTGGCTTGAGCGTGGGTTCGGCTGGCCGTTGGGGCACAGGCTGTGGCCCCGGCGACGCCGCGTCCGCCGGGACATTCAGTTTGTCGATCGTCGGCGCTGTCGTCGCGGGAGGCTCGGTGGCCACCGGCTCACCTTTTGCAGCGGCGGCTGAAGGCGGAGCAGCAGGTTTCTTGGCCGTCAAAGCTGGCCCCTGCCACTCGGCCGGTCGCGTCTGGAATGTTGGCGTTGGCGGCAGCGGCTCAGGTACGACAGTCGAACGCGCCCGTGTGGTGCCGGGGATGGAACTTTGGCTTGGCTGCGGAGCCGGCTCCGGCTTGCACAGTTGGCGCTGCGCCATGAAGTTCGGTATGTCAACGGCGGCTACGGGTTTGGGCGCTGGGGAAGAAGCCGGAGGATGCCCTGTATTGGCGCGCATCTCGTTGGGCAGGTTCGGTGGCCCGCCTGTCGCTTGCAGAACTGGATTTGCTCTTTCCTCGGTTCGCCCCTCCTGCAAGGCGGGTGCGATTTTGATGGGGCAGGCCGCGGCCGCCTTCGCTTCGCTGACCTGTGGATTCGTCGTTGTGGGAGGCGTGACGATTTGCCTGACCACGCCGCCCCCGTCCGCCTGCCCAGCCGGGCTGGTCCCAGCCGGGCTGGTCGATGCAGGGGTTCTCGCTGGCTGGTGCGCAGGCAGGGGCGCTGTGGCCTGCTCTGGTTTCGGCTGACTGGTTACTGCGCTCCGGCCGTCGACCTGCGGCAAAGGTCGGTCCTGACCGGCCTTTACCTCGCGATGGGGGACTGCATCGTAAAACTGGCCGACGGCATTGTCGATTGTCTTGATGGTCCGGTCGATCGCCTGCTCATGCTGCCGCAGGGCGTTCGAAAGCGTCTTGCGAGGCACCGCGGAACTCGACGATCCCTGGTCGTCCTCCTGCATCGCCGCCTCTAGGTCTTCGGCGAACGTGTCCCAAGGCAGGTCGCGATCATCGGTCATTGTATCCCCCGGTTCCCGGATCAGCCCAATATTGTTTGCACGCCGTCCGCCTGAACATGATCCGGCGTCGGGACTATCAAATGGTCCATCTGCGTGTCATCGGCGCCCGCATCGTCGGCCAGGAACGCGATCGCTTCGTTGACCAGCGCGTCCGGATTCTGTCCGCCGAGTTCAGGATCGCTCGAGATGATGTCGGCCTGGATCAGGATCTCCTGCGAATAGTGCTCGCCGCCGACATAGGTCTTGTCGGTTCCGTCGACGTCGATGATTCCCGCGAAGTTCGCCACCTGATTACCGCCGGTGGTGACGGTCCATTCCGCCTCGGGATGGGCGACGAACTGGTTCATCGCCAAGGCAACCTGATCGCTGTCGCCCAGCACGTTCGTTTGCGACACATACTGCACGTTGAGCAGGTCGCCGGAGATGTAGAGAACCCGCAAGGCGCCGATACCGGCGAAGGCTGGGTCGTTCAGTATGTCGCCAGGGCCGGCGTCCTTGCCGGCCGCGAAGTCCTGGGCCGCTTGAAGATAGGACGTCGGCAAGGCCTCATAGTGGTTCTGGCCGCCGACATTGATGATCGTCGCATCGTTCCAGAGCAGGTTGCCGGCGGTCGAGTAGGAGCCTTCTCCGGATGTCTGGAAACCATCGACCGCGCCGATGAGATCGTTGTCGATCAGGAAATTCATCTGCTGGATGATGTTGGCGTCGTAGATGTTTCCGCCGATGATGATAAGGTCGTAGTAGTGACCGAGCTCGTTCAGCGACACGTCGTTGATCGCCGTGTTGTCGCCGGTGCTCACGCTGGTCCTGACACCCGACGAGGACATAACCGTGGTGTCGTTGTCGGTCATGAAGCAGTACTGCTGGATCCAGTTCGTGATGATGAGGTCGCCGGTGACCTGCGTCACCACCCAGGCGGCGGGGAAACCGTCAGCTGCGGTTGGCGCCACGCTGCCGGCCGACGGGTCGATGTGCTTGAACGCGGCGATGTTGAAGGCCTCGTCGGGGGCGTTGCCCAGCTTCCACCCATTCAGGGAGGAGCTTACGATATCCGTGTCGCAGCGTGCGTTGATCTGGATGATGGCATTGATTTCATAGCTGTTGCCGACAGTGGCGACGACCGATGTCGTCGTCCAGTTGTTGGTCAGCACGGCCGAATTGATCAGCGTGTTGGTGCCGGTGTCCACTTCAACGCATGGGCTGAGCAGGCCGTTGCCCCAGCCCGACATGAAATCGGAGGAATCCGGCGGCGTGTTGTAGTCGTCCTTGTCGGGTCCAGCGCTGGCAACCTCGTCATCCTGGTGCTGTTCCTTGAGGAGATTGATGTGGTCCTCCGCCTTCGGCGCGTCGGCATCGTCGACCAGCTGGCCGTTGACATAGGTTCCCAAGATCGGGCCTGAAGTCGCGTCTGGGTGCAGGACGAAGACGTTCGCTTCGCCGCTCGGGTCCTCGGTGTAGGCCGCGATGCGTTCGCCCATGGTCACCACCGCGGCCGCCATGTCGTCGGGAGTGCCCAGCAACGTCACATCGTCGATCGGCGACACGTCCGCCGCCGCGTTCATCAGCGAGGCCAGATGGCTGCTGTCGTCGACCGCCGCGGGCGTGAAGATCAGCCCATGTCCGCCGGCGCCGACATAGTCGTTGTCGGACAGGCGGATTTCCTGGTTGATGTAGGCTGCAATCGCGCCTGGAGGTTCGATGTTTGGCAGGACCATGCCGCCACCGAAAGCCGGCAGATGCGGCAGATGGAAGTGATGATGGCCGGGGCTCAGATGGCCGTGCTGAACGATTTCGGGCGGCGTGTACCAGAAGCTCGAACTGACCGTGTTCAGCACCAGGTCCGGCTTGACCCCCATATACGGAACGTGTGGATCGAAGTCGTCGAGGGTATAAGGCGCCTTGACGTTGACATTCGTGTTTGGAAGGTCGGGAGTTTCTTCCTTGGTGGCCGCAGCAATCTTGAACTCGTCGTAGGTCTTTAGCTGCCGTGCTTCCTCGACCGAGATCTCGAACATGCCGATGAAATGCGAGATGACCTCGGTCATCTTGTCCAGCTGCATCGTGTACACGGTAGCCTCCGTATCTTGAGATCATTCGCGCTCGGTCGGGGCGGCATGTCTCCCGGATGGAAGGACTGCGCGGAAACTCCGCGCAGTCCCAAGCTGTCTGATTTCGTGACGAAATCAGTCGTGTGACATCGATCAGGTACCGGTATGGTCGCCGGCGTCCTCGCCAGTCAGCGTGTTGTGGTAGTCGCCGCCAACCACGGTCTGGTCGACCAGGTTTTCCTGAAGGTTGGCGCCCATCACGATCTGCTGATTGAAGGCGCTGACGTCGATCAGGCCGTCGGCCGAAGAGTGGCTCGTGCCGGTCACGTAGCCGTCATCGCCATTTTGCGAGCCCCACATCCCAGCGTCGCCGCCGGTGCCGCCGTCACCGTTGAAGGCTTGGCCGCCAGCGCCGCCGGCACCACCGTAGCCGGAAGCCGTGTATCCACCGGTGGCGTCGCCGCCGGTACCGTCAGCCCAGGCGCCGCTCAGCGCATGGCCACCGTCACCACCAAAGGCCGCTGCGAAGCCGCCGAGGCTGTCGCCGCCGTAAGCGTCGCCACTGGTGGCCGCGCCGCCGGTTCCGTCACCGCTGGATCCGTCACCGCCCGTGCCAGCACCGCCCGTGCCGCCGGCACCGCCGGTGCCGGAGCCCGAGCCCGAGCCCGTACCAGCGCCCCAGCCTGCGCCGAGGGCGTCACCGCCGTACGATTCGGAGTCGCCGCCGTTCGAATTGGCGTTGCCGCCATCCGAATTGGCATTGCCGCCATCAGCGTCGGCGCCGCCGCCGCCACCGCCGCCACCGCCGCCGCCACCACCACCGGTGGCGTCGCCGGCGAGGCTCTTGGCGTCGCCGCCTTCACCGTAGTTCAGCAGCGACAGCTTTCCGTCGACATCGAGGCCATCGCCGCCGTCCGACTTGGCATCGCCGCCGGTCACGTCGCCGCCATCACCGCCATTGCCGCCATTGCCGCCATCGGCCTTGGCATCGCCAGCATCCGCCTTGGCGTCGCCAGCATCCGACTTGGCGTCGCCGCCGTCGTCAGACTTGGCATCGCCGGCTTCCGCAGCGCCGACACCGAGGCCCAGTCCGAGGCCGAAACCGAGGCCGAGGCCATCGCCACCGTTGGCGTTGCCGCCGTCGCCGTAGCCGCCCTTGGCGTCGCCTGTGTCGACTTCGCCGCCCTTGGCGTCGCCGCTATCGCCGTCGCCGGCCTTGGCGTCGCCCGCGTCGGCCTTGTTGTCGCTCTTGGAGTCGCCGCCGATAGCCGCGCTGAGAGCCAGGCCGCCCTTGCCGTCGCCGGCTTCGACGTCGTCGGACTTGGCGTCGCCGCCATTGCCGCCTTCGCCGCCATTGGCCTTGGCGTCACTGCCGCCGTCCGCGGTCCCACCACCTGCCGAGATGCCGTCACCGGCTTCGGAGTGGCCGCCCTTGGCGTTCAGATCAAGCTTGAAATCGGCGTCGTTCTTGACGGTCGCGTTGTCGAGCTTGTCGTTGTCATACATGTTCAGGGTCTGGTTGATGATCGACGCGGTGTTGGTGCCGGCGCCGGTCATCGAATTGTTCAGGATGTCCTTGAAGGTTACGTCGTCGCCAGGATCATAAGTGACGTTGCCGTCCTTATTGTTGATCATGGTGTCGATCTTCATGTCGTCGTTGGCATAGATATCGGCGAAATCATCGTCGGAATTGCCGAGTTCACCTTCGAGCTTGACGCCAACGTCGACGTCGACGTCGACCTTGGTCTCGTTGACGTTCTTGTTCTCGTTCGAGTTTTCGTTCTTGGACTCGTTCGAGTTTTCGTTCTTGTTCTCGTTCGAGGCCTTGTTCTCGTTTTCGTTCTCGTTCGAGGACTTGTTCTCGTTCGAGTTGTCGTTGTCGCTCTTGTTTTCGTTCTCGTTCGAGGCCTTGTTCTCGTTTTCGTTCTCGTTCTTGGCGTCGTTGGTATTGTAGTTCTTGTTTTCGTTTTCGCCACCGCCGTCACCGATATCGAATTCGCTGTCGACGATCTGCAAACCGAATGCGTTGATGTTGTTCTTGTCGAGGTCGAGAGACATGGTCGTGTCCTCTGTTTGAAGGCCGCGACTGCCGAACCGCATTCTTCTCTTACGCGGCTATGGGCTGTACGCGGACGTTGCGTTTAATGCGGTGAATGGACTGCCGGACCGAGGGGACTGAGGTCCGCAATCCGAATTTCGTCATGACTTGCTTGAGTACCTCCCTTTGACTTCGGGAGAGGCGGCCGTCCCAAGGCAAAACCCGGGGGAGCGCCGGATCACCAAGGATCCGGTCGTTCAAACGGGAGAGTCCTGGATATGCCCCAATCCCACATGGAACCCGGGAAAGTCTGGAACCAGAGGGCGGTGATTGTAAGCTGACAGTTCGGGCTAGCCCGTTCGGCCGGACCGCTGCCCGGACGTGCTCCGGCCGCGCAAATGCCGAGATTCCTGCCCAGATCAGGTGGCGGCGACTCTGTCGAACGTCTCCAGTCGGCAGCGACGACGGAGAAAATTAGCTATAGCTCATCCGAACTATATCAGTCCGGTCTAATTTGGTGTATAAGTCGTTAAGGCTAGCTGTTTACGGGGGTGGCGGCCCCCGAAAATTTGAAGAAGGGAAAGAACTAAACCGACAGTATTCGTCTAGGGTGGGGTGGCAACCATGTCCAGAGTTAACGTGCACAGCACCGTAGGTAGCGGTGCCGGAGAGAGTTGGGCGGCGCGTAGAATTATCCTGACTGTTTCCTCTACTGACAGCTTTCCAGAATGTCTAGTATACGCCATCGAGAGGGAATTTCCCTCGATAGTCGTCGAGCAGGCTACAGGCATCGAAGCGGCCTGCGCGCCGTTCGAGCATCCCGTCTGCCTGGTCCTTATCGACACCGAGCTCCTGCATAAGATCGACGGCTATGCCGCCGAACTGATGCGGCATCATCCGGCAGCGCCGATCGTCCTGGTGCAGCACGACAGCCGAGCTTCCGTCTCAATGCACGACGTTCTCGATCTCAAGATCGTGCGCAGCGTCCTGCCCATGGATTTGAAGCTTGATGTCTGGCTTTCGGTCATCCGTCTTATGCTTCGCGGCGGCGAATATTTCCCCTTGGCGATGTTCCAGTCATACGCACGCAGCCTCTCGCAAAAGGCGTCGGATCATTCGACGCCTGCCGAACAACCAAGGCCGGACCGGTCCGGTTTCGAGGAGATGGGCGAACTGACCGACCGTGAGTTCCAGATCCTGGAAATGGTCGCTCGCGGATTGCAGAACAAGATCATAGCCGCGACCCTTCGCCTGTCGGAGCACACGGTCAAGATCCATCTGCACAACATCATAACCAAGCTTGGGGCTCACAACCGGACCGAGGCGGCCGCCGTGTTTCATGCGCGCAAGGATAGCTTTCACGGCGGCTTGGAACGATCCGGTTCGCTACAGTCCGTCCAATCTTCGCCGTGAGCCGATGATGCCTCGGTTTCAGGAGATACTGCTCCTCGTTGGCCAGCTGAATTACACATGGACCAACACCGAGAGTCTGCTGATCTATCTGATTGCCGGCCTGGCGAAGGTCGACAAGGAAACGGCGATCATCAT
Organism: Mesorhizobium sp. WSM3862; assembly: GCF_002294985.1. GTDB lineage: Bacteria > Pseudomonadota > Alphaproteobacteria > Rhizobiales > Rhizobiaceae > Mesorhizobium. Next base: position 105,965 of record NZ_NSGE01000015.1, read on the forward strand.
TTTCCTGACGCTGAACACGACCCGCGCGCGCATCGAGCTGGTAGAGCGGCTGGCGAAAATCCCGAAGACGCCGGCCGCCTGCCGTCGGGCGGTGCTGACAGTCACCGGCAAGCTCACGCGCCAGGCGAAGCTGCGAAACAAATACAGCCACTGCATCTATTCGTTCGACGAGGCCGGAACCCACGGAAGCACGCAGCTGATGCGAATCGTGGACGGCAAGGACGAGGTCAAATACGGAAAGATCGAAGCGCTCGATGACGAGGAGATGAGAAGAATCCACGGTTCCATCGAGGACATCAGAGAAATAAACAAGGATATCTGGTCGATCGTTATCGACAATTCGTTCCCGAGATAGGCCGCGGATCTCGTCCGGATTGGTTGCTCCCTGCTAATGCATGTCGCCCGGAAATGTGCGCAGTTCGAGGACGGTCATGCATCAAAACGAAGACTTTGAAGCAGGTCGCCAGAATTCCGTTTCAGCGCTGCGCGCTTCAAGCAACCGGGGCAGGGATCCGTCCGATGGCTTTCAGCGCCTCGGTGCGAAGCGCCAGGGCCTGGCTGTGGCCCGGCTCCAGCGCGATGCATTCGTCAAGGCTTGTGAGCGCGTCCTTTGTTCGGTCGAGCTTCATCAGCGCCAGGCCGCGATTGTAGTGCGCGGCTGCGATGTTCGGATTGATCTCGATCGCCTGGCTCACCTGCCGCTCCGCGTCGCCATAACGGTGCTGCTGCAGGCAAATCACGCCGAGAAGGTAGCGCACGTCAAAGCGCCCGGGTTCGACGTCCAGGATCTCGCGGTAGATCTTTTCCGCCTCGGCCAGGTTTCCGGCCTGGTGCAAACGGACGGCAACGCTGAGCTTTTGCGGCAGAAGGGACTGTCGCGCGGCATCCAGTTGTCGAAGCAGCGATAGCGCCTCGGCATGGGCCGGATCGGCAGCCAGGATCTGCCGGCAACCACGCAGAGCCGCCTCAAGATCGCCAGCCTGATGAAGCGCTTTGGCGCGCGCGAGCACGACCGGCAGGCTCCGGCTCTCCAGGCGGTCGCGCAGATTGCGGCGGCTGGCCGTGCTGACGAGAAGGCATTCGACCCGGCGCTCGAGCCCGCCGAAATCATATTTGTAAGAGAAATCCCCGGTCTGCAGATCATAGACGGCAAAGCCGTTCTGAATGGCCCAGCGTATGCTGTAGAGATGAAGCGCGAAGCCGGGCGCGGGCTTCTTGACCGCGAGATCGCGCCCGTTGAGCATCCCGATTAGTGCCCGGTTCTTCCGGTCGATCAAGGTGGCCTGCACGCCGATCGGGTTGTCGTCCCGCCACAGGACCGGGAGATAGAGGGCGTCGTCCTCGAAGGCACAGCGCAGCATGTTACGGAAGTTGTTGATCATCGCCTGCGGCAGGCCTGGGTGATATCGCGCCGCCAGTTTCGCGCCCCACTGACTTTCCCAGAACCGGAGTAGCGTCTGCAGATCGCGCTCCAGCGTTGCGGCGGTCACGTTGGTGACGCGATACTCGGATGCGTCGTCGATTGCCCTTAGCGTGCGCCGCGCGGTCTTGCGGGTCGCCGCGCCAAGCCGGTCATTGAGAAAGTCCTCCCAGTCGCCCGGCAGGTTCACATAGACATAGATGTCGTGGTCGATGCCATCGCCGTCGTCGGGACGCCTCACCTTGCCGGTCACGAATTCCGGCGCGGAAAATTGCTCGAGGAACGTATTCAGCCGCGGCGGCGATGCAAATATGTTCTCAAGATGCAGCTTGGCCCAGTTCAACCGCTTCGTATGCTCGGCGAAGGCCCGGACAACGGCATCCTGAACCTCCGGTTTGCAAAGGAAGCCGGCATATCCGGCGAAGTAGCCGCCGCCCGTCCGCAATTCGTTTTGGAACGCACCGTCCCTGGCTCGTTCCGTTCGGAGCTGAAGCGGGAAGAAACCGACATAGCCGGCTGAATTGTCTTCCTTGGCGGCCAGGACGAGCCATTGGTAGCGAAGCCGCTTGAACCAGCCCGCCATCCATGGCCAGGACATAAAGTAGTGAGCCTCCGGGTCAGCAGCGTAGACGGCATCCCAATTGTCCCTCAGCTCAACGAGAGCATCGAAACTGTCGATGACATCCACACGCATGGCGTTGCCCTTTGCTCGTGGAGCGTCGGCAATAGTCGATGGTCCTTGTATCGGCTATTCCCCAATCCTTGGACAAAGCCAAGGAATGCCCCCGATGATGGTTCCACGGCGGAATTGGCCGTGCAAGCCGATCAAAGGATTGATGGATCTCTGCGCGGCGCGAAATTGCGCCGGCGGTCAAGGCGCGGCACTGCGCCGACGGGGACAATCGATCAGGAAGCGATCCGCAGCCACTTGCCGTTTTCGGACTGGGATTGCCGCGCAAAATAGCGATAGGAAGTCTGCGCCCAGTTCCTGACGGCGTCGGTTCGGTTGTCGAGGATCAGGTCGCCCTTGTCGGTGCGAACGGTAAGCACGGTGTGGCCCGCGCCGCCCGATGTAACGACCGTCAGCAGCAGGGCTGAAGCCGGCCAGCCGCGCTTCATGAACTCGCTCTTCTTCAGGATCGCGATATCCTCGCAATCGCCGGCGTTGGTCGGTACCCGCCAATCGTCGCCGAGGCCGGTGGAACGGTCGTCACGTTCGATGATCCTGGCATTGACGGAACTGTTGACCGCCTTCAACTCGGCCATGCGCCTTTCGGTGAGCTTCACCTGCTTGACGTGTCCGCCTGGGCTGCAGAGCCTTGGCTGCCTGGCGCAGAAGCCGCGGGCGGCCGGCGGGGCGAAAGCGTAACCCTTGGTGACCATCATGGACGCAGTGCCGGAAGTCTGCATGGTTTCGCTGCAGCCAGCCATAGCCATGACTGCGGCAACGAGCGCTGCCAAACGAATCACGTTCCATCCCCTCGGATCGATAGACCGAGATCATCTTCGCCGGTTTGGTAAATCAAGACTCGCTATTAGCGTTTGCACAGATTCTAAAACAATGTATGCTTAACAAATTGTTTCCGATGGTCGGAAACTTTGACATAGCGCCCAGTTTGGGGACGGGAGCGCCTTTTTTCCCTTCTTAGGAGGAAGAAATGCACCTGTACCCAAGGTGCGCGAGCAGCGCTCGCGCAATTCTGCTTGTCTCATCCGCCCTTATGGCGGTGAATTCGACGCTTCCGGCATCGGCACAGAGCAATGTTCGACCGCGTTTGACGGCCGCCCAATGCCAGCCGCTGACGGAATCCAACTACGCGCTTTGCTGCATCGCCAGCAACCGCGCAAGCATCCTCACGCGCGCACAAATCGCAATGTGCCCGCCAATCACAACGGCTCTCATCGCTTCCGTCCTGGCCAGCGACGGCGAGGGCGGCGGTTCCGGCGGCGGTAATGGGGGTTCCGGCGGCGGCAATGGGGGCTCCGGCGGCGGCAATGGTGGTTCCGGCGGCGGTGATGGCGGCGGTGATGGTGGCGGTGACTCCGGTGGTGGCGATGGCGGCGGGAGCGGTGGCTCCGGCGGCGGCGGAGGCTCGGGTGGCTCCGGCGGCAGTGGCGGATCCGGCGGCGGCGGTGGATCAGGCGGGTCCGGCGGTGGCAGTGGCTCTGGCGGCGGCTCGGGTGGTTCCGGCGGCAGTGGCGGCTCGGGCGGTTCCGGCGGCAGCGGCGGCTCGGGCGGTTCCGGCGGCAGCGGCGGCTCGGGCGGTTCCGGGGGCAGCGGCGGATCGGGTGGCTCCGGTGGTGGCGACTAAGTTCGGCCCGCGTTCATGTCATGACGAGGTTGGATGGGCGTCCGCCCGGACGCCCATCCACTTCAGCGCCCATTCGCCCGTCGATCTGCCCGAGACGTGGCGACATCGAGCCTCGGTCCATCTGTCTGTGCCTGGAGGAATTCCAGCGGCGGGCCTCCAGCGCAACAGCGCTGAAAAGCGCCTCCTGGCAAAGCAGAGCGATCCGTGACGTCGCGGGCCCTACCTCGCCCGGCCGCCTTCTATTGCGATCACGACTTTCTGGTACAGTACTCCTCAGGAAAAACGTCGTTTCCACGGGAGGTGATTTACGAAGATTGTGGGATTCCCCGAAATGGGCTTCCCATTTCTGATCAATCGTGATTGGTTTTCAGCCACTTGTGTTGCGCAGATCGCCGGAGGGGGCTTGTGCGACTCATATCGATGATGGTCGAACTCGGCGTGATTGTTGGCGGTCTCGGTTTTGAAACCGATGCCAGGTGCCGTGATCTGGCCGCCATGGCTACCACTTCCATCTCTGATCCAGATGAAGCCCGGCGTCTGCAGGATGAACTGGCGCAACAGTTCTCTCTGCTGTCCTACGGCGCTGGTCTCGGCCTCGACCTTTCGCCCTACTGGGATGAACTTCTTAGCCTCGTAGAGTCGGTTCGCTGCGCATCTCGCCTGAATTGACCAGGCGATCAAGGCGCTCGCCGCAGCGGAACACAGCTGCCAATCAACGGCGCTAGCTACGAGCGCTGCGGTCTGGCCATCGCAAGGCCCCGTTCCAGCGCCTCCTTGAGGCTCGTGGTATAGTGCGCGGTGTCCTCCAGGCCGCCGAAGAAGTTTATGCGGTGGACATCGCCTTTCTTGCTTATGACGATTCCAGCTGCACGGAGGGTTTCCTGAACCGACTTGTATGTCATCTCCGATTACCTTAGCCACCCAGAGATTAAGGTTGCATCTTAATGTAACAAAAACGTGTCGCTGACTGTGAAAAAAACAACATAGGCTGCTGCCGGCTAGAGCGCATCGCGGCGAAATGGATCGAGAAATACGCTTTTAAGTCTTTGTTTTGTGCATGTCTTTTTCGAAAAACCGCTGCACAAGTTTGCGCGACATGCATCAAGTCCTTCTTTTGATGCATGTCCTTCGCCCAACCCACTGCACTTTGGGGAGGCGACATGGTAATCTGATCGAGCTAAAGCCCATTGAGCTAATTGAGCGAGCGGCGAAAAAAGCGCACTGTTCTGTTTGCCGAGCCTCAGCATCAACGCCAGCTGAGATTGCCTCGGATAGTTTGTCGAACCCAGCCTTCTTCCCCGAAGCCCGTCGGCAGACAAGGCGGACCCGGTATTCCCTGGTCCGCCTTTTTGCGTCCTTCTAGTCTAATGGCGAGTTCGCGGGTAAGCCTTACGTCTTCGTTTCGGGGGAGAAAATGGAAAAGCGAAACGAACGGCGTACTGCGGCAGGAATCGGTGCAGAAAGGCCCACGCACAAGTCCCCACATCTTCGTCAGTCGCTCACTCCCCGGCGGGTGTGTACGCGCTGGCGACCTTGTTTGATATCGCCACCCCGTCGGACATCCGCTCGCCTTCCAACTCGGAATTCTCCTCGGTACACGTGATCCTCCAAGCTTTCGGCCTGACGTTCCAGCGTCTTCCGTTACCGTGCTGCTCGAATGAGAAACTCGGTGCTGCGTCGAAATTGGTACAGATGGCGATACTTGCTCGATTGCTAAAATAGTGAAATTTTCGCCTCGAGTGCCTGGAAGCAGGATTGGGGAGATGTACTTTCCTCAGTTTCTGGTCGGAATGCTTATCACGTCGAGCGTAGTCGGAACCTGGGCCTATGAGGTCACAGGGTCCGTCTGGATGAGCATTGCCTGGAGCCTCCTAGCCGCGCTTCTGTTGCAGGTCGGCTATCTCGCGATTGTGTTCAGGCTTGTATATGGTCGGCGACACTCCGAGCCGAAGGCGAAGGAGACCGATCCGGACGCTGCCAAGCAACAATCCCTTCCACATCAGCCACGACATACGGACGGCCGCTGACCAACTGCCGGCTTGGGCGTTCTCGTCCCTGCTTTTTTGGAGACCCGTAGCGTCCGCGCAGGCCCCGTATGTGTCCGATCACAAGATTCCCGCCACATTGCCGAGCTTTGGTTAGCGTCGCTCCCGGGTAACATGCAACAATTGCTGGAGTAGGACCGGCAGGTGCGGCGAGGCGTGCAATTCGGTACAGCTCTTTTTCCATCGGCGGAGATATTCGGCGATTGGAACCCCGCTGCGGCCAGGCCAGCGGTTGAGCGCGCCCAGCGCCTCAATGCAATCGGGAACCTGTTCGTATTCTGCGAGAATGGTCAGGCACATTGCTTGCGCGAACGGATTGAGACCTGGAATTTCGATCTCGTTTCGGTGGTCGGCGAACCACCTCGCAGCATCTCGGGTAAGTCCCTGGCTGTCGGCGAGCGCGGTATAGCGTTTGATGATGTCCGCGCGATATTCGGCAATGGCATCGCCGAAACCGCTGTCACCTGCGAAAGGCGGGTCCTGTTTCCAGTCTTTCGCCAGGCGTCCCAGGCCTCGCAGCGAGAAGGCCTCCACCATGGCTTCCTCCAGCCATTGGCAAGGCGGTGCCGGCTTCGCATCGGCCTGCCAGCTGTTGGCAAGCACATGGCCGAGTTCATGGCCGAACTGGTAGGCAAGCTTCGACCAGTCCCGTTCGCCGATGTCGACAATGATCCAGGCCATACTGCTGCCGTCGGGATGCAGCCAGATCGCCGGCTGTCCGGTGCCATGGCGGTCGACGCGGAGCCTTGCCGGCTGGCGATCAGACAGCAGTCGGACGCCGTCCAGGCAGGCGCGCCGCGCCTTTTCAACGACCTGTTCTGCCGCTTGCGGGAGCATGCGGCCCCAATTGCCCGCGAGTTCGAGGGGGGCGGACAGAAGCGTCGCGGGTGTCTTATTCCGGGGGGATGGCATAGCTGCATAGCCCGGGTCCAGGATGGCCGAAAACTTTGCCATTGCGGTAGCCGATGCTGCCGCAACGATGATGCCAACCGCCAAATCTCGGCGCCTCATAGCCTCTCCAGTTGGCGGACGCAAATCCTCCAAAAGTTCGAATGCCTGGTCCAAGCCGTCTCGCCAGCTACCACCGATCCGGCTAGACTTGAAGTTCTCTCAAGTGGAGGCCGGGGCGCAAGCTGGTTCGCTCGATGCAAAGTGAGTGAATGGACGAACCATCGCCAAAATGGGGCTAAAAGCGTCATGTCGGAGATTTATGTAATCAATCTCGATCGAAGTGTCGGGCGGCTGGATAAATTTCGCAAGTTGAACTCGCACCTGCCGGAAGTCCGGAGGTTCTCCGGATTTGACGGAAAATCCATCGACCGCGACAAGCTGATAGAGCGTGGGGTTATCAGTTCGGATTTGGAGTATGCGCCTGGGAGTCTGGGCTGCGCCATCTCGCACGTGTCGCTCTGGAGAGAGGCCGTCGGTCGGCACAAGGTGATAACGGTTGCCGAAGATGATGCGATCTTCTCTCGCGAGTTCGAACGACATACGAACGCGCTCTTGGCGAACATCCCGGCCGATTGGGATTTCATCCTGTGGAGTGCAAGTCTGCGATGCTATGCTTGGCTAGATGCCCTTCCTGGCGGAACCGGTGCCAGGCTGGAGTTCTTTCCGGGCGAAGTCATGACGCATATTGCTGACTTCCAGGAGGCGGCAATCGAACCTGCTCTGCTTCGAGCGCGCTATCTGCTCGGCACGGTTTGTTACTCCGTCTCGCCACGTGGCGCGCGCGCGCTGTTGGAGTGGTGCCTTCCGATACGGCCGATGATCGTGGATTTTGCAGGCTTCGGCCTAAGGCTGAACAATGCAGGCATCGATTGCATCATGGCGGGCGTGATGCCCTCGCTCAAAGCCTATGTGTGCTTGCCGCCGCTTGTCATCAGTGACGAACGGCCGGAGGAATCGGTACGGATCAATACGTGAGCGAGAGGCTGGCGTTGACCGCAGTCGGCCAGTCCGTCCCATCAGGCAACCGATAGCCTTCACCGAACACCTTCTTCGCCGAGCGGCGCTGCTCGATCTTCGTGCCGGCGCCGAATGAAGAAATCGAGGTTGTTCCTGAGACGCTCATTGCCCGGGTCAAGCTCGAGCGCCATCTGCCCCCATTCCACAGCACGGTCCATCGCATTCAGGTGCCATGAGGCGATGGCGCCCAGATCAAACAGCCGAAAGCCCCAGCAGTTCGGGTCATCGAGATAGCTTCCGGTGCGACGGGTGTTTTCGATTCCGTTGCTGCACGCCCAGAACAGATTCAACCAGTCGGCCCTGCCGTGGAGTTCCTCCGCAAGGTCGGCCCAGATCTCGCGCCGATGCGGCGCTTCCATTCGCGCTTTGTCCAACCACACCAATCTCTGGTCCGGCATCATGCGTGCGATGTAGCGCATCGCTTCTGACCGTTCCTCGCCCCAGGTGCTTGTCGGCAAGCCAAGGTAGCGCTCGAGCAATTGGACGGCCTGGTCGGGCCGGTTGGCCCACATCAGGTCCCGCCCGAGCCAGAAACACATCTGGGCGTCGTCGGGATCTTCCTTGTGGGCAACCTCCATCAGAGGCAGGTAGCTGCTCCTGGTTGGCTTGGCCAGGTCCTGCACCTCGAACATGACCAGGTCGTTGCTGGTCGTGACCACCTCCCTTTCTCCGGTGAAGACGAGGGCCTCATGGACGGGGCGCTTGAAGCGATATCCCCAGCGATGGTGAAAATTCTTGGTGGCCCATTGCCGCAACGGTCTGGGGTCGTCGACACTCGCTCTATAGATCGTCTGACAATAGAGGGCTGTCGTTTCGCGTCTCCAGGCCGCCTCCAGCTTGGGGCGCCAGCCGGGCTCGAGGAAACGATCCATGTCCATCGTGCAGCACACGTCGACGTCGGCGGGGATGAGTGCCAGGGCGGCATTTCGGGCGTCATCGAAGCGCCATGGGCGGACCGCGATCCGGTGCACGGTAACGCCGGCGTTGATCAGTCGCGATACCGTGTCGTCGGTGCTGCCGGTGTCGGCGACTATCCGATAGTCGGCGCCGACGGCCGAATTTGCCCACCTCTCGACATGTGCGGCTTCGTTCAACGCGATGGTGTAGACCGCGATCTTCAAGGAAGGGGTCCGCGATTGGACGCAGTCGCTAAGCGACCTCCCGCTGAACGGCTGGACCCGCCCGAACCCGACCGCACCGCCCTGTGACGCTCATCGAACAAGGCCGACGCCTCCGCGCTTGCGGATCGCCACTAGCCCTCCGAGCAATTTTGCCTGGCTAAGCTCGAAGTGGCTGTCGAAGAACCGGATTTCGGCAAACTGATCGGCAAGGTCGCTGATACCGACCGGGTCGATTGATCGGGCCGTGCCGTGCTGTTGGATTTCTCGCAATAGATGCTTGGTGAGTGTGATTTCACTGGCATTTTCGCCTGTTGGCTGCCAGTCGAGGTCTTCGATGAAATACCATCCACCCTCTGCGAGCAGCGGGAAGAATTCGCGCAGCGTCAGTTGCTCGTCGAACGAGGCGTGGCTGCCGTCGTCGATAATCACGTCAAGCGAGCCCGGTTCCAGCTTCGCCGCGACGGAGCGCAGATCCTCCAGCTTGGATTGATCGCAAACGAAAGACTTGAACCTCTCATTGTTGAACTGAGAAAAATCCGTCAGGTCGACACCGATCACCTCGGCGTAAGGAAAATAGGACTGCCAGAGCGAGACCGAGGGCGTCTCGGACTGGTTGCCTTCCGCGGCGATGCGACAGAGGCCGATCTCCAATAGCCTCCGCATGCAAAGTCTCCGGCTCGACAGCAGCCGCTCGTAGACGCGTGCGTAAGCATGCCGGTTGCCGGTATGGCGGTTCTTGTCGGTGTTGAAGCGATCAGCAAGATCGATGAGTGTGGGAAAGCTCCGCAGCGGCTCGACCAGCAAAGAGATGAGCGGCGCTCCTTCCCCGCCCGAGCGAGCCTCATTTCGTGCCGTCCACAGGTGTGTTCCGAAGACACGCTCATCATTCAGATAGACAGCCAAATCGGCGAGCGGCTTTTCGAACTCGCCTATCTCGGTCCAATCGATCGCGTTAAAGAACATCGGCCCGAAGACCCAATCGCGCAGCTCGGCGCCTTGATCCGAAGCAATGTAGTCGGAGAGCAGTTTCGGGCCGATTTCGCCAAATCCCTTGCCGCTCTCACCGAAGAACCGCTCGATTGACATCTCGTAGAGCGCTCTCAAATGGGGGCTGAAGGCTTCGGCATAGATGACGTTGCCGCAGACGAAGTGGCCTTGGTGCCCGCCGCGCCATTGCAGATTGAAAAAGTAATCGCCGCGGAACGGAAACGGTCGCAGCATGACCACGTCGCAATCCATCCACAACCCGCCATGTTCGTAAAGCACGGCGTAGCGAAAGGCGTCGCTGAAATAGCGGATCTCGGAGCCGGCGACCATTCGCTCGAACAAGCTGCGCGGCATCACGTCATCCGCGGCGCGTACCTCGACACCGAATGGCACGAGGAATTGAAGCTTGTTCGGTGAGTAGCTCCAGACCCTCACGGGATGGCCTGCCGCGCGCATCGACGTGGTGGCGGCAATCAGGGTCAGATGCTTCGCAGTGTCGGAAAGCACCTCGTAAAAGCAGTGGATCTGAGGCAGCGCGGCATCTCCCCAGTCCAGGAAGGGGGCTATCCGGCTATCGAACGCCCAGGATTGATCGCGGCGCTCATGCGGCGAGTCTGCCAAGCGAAGGAACGGCGCCAGCTCGAGCAGGACCTCCTCTGTGCCTTTCGCATTGCCGGAGAGGACAATCCTGCTCGCCTCCTTCGGGAGTCCGTCGCCAGGCCGGGTTTGTTGATGGAGGTCGCCGGGTTCTTTGCGCTGCTGAGCCGCCGCAATTTGTATGGTCGCACCGTCCGCCGACGTCGTCGCAAGTGAGCTCCAATATGCCTCGCTTGCGGACAAAGAGTCTGTCCTCTCCAGCAGCGAGCTTACCTCCGAGGCATCGACGGCGGCGATCCACGCTTCGCTCTCGGCGACGCCGTACGAAATCAGCAGGCGCTCGTCTTTTGGGTGCCAGGCTAGGCCGGCGGCAAATTCAACCCCCTTTTCATTGAAGAAGAACGGCCGGCTGATCTTTGCCAAGCAGCCTGTTTCGTCCAACCAGACGAAGCGGTGCTGGCAGTATGGCTGAGCCCCGTCGGGCCTTGCCCGCGTCTCAAGCGCGAGTGTCAGCCATCCGCCTTCGAAGGCAATCGCCTGGGTGCCTCCCTTGAGCTCGTCGGCAGCGACGGAAGACGGCTTTTCCGATATCGTCTGCCCTTGATCGCCGACGATGCGGATAGAATCTCCCATAGAAAGGAACTGCAGCCGCTCCCGGTCGGTGCCGATGCCAGCCGGCTTGACGAGGGGGAGCCAGTTGTTGCCGTTCACCTTCGCACCGATCGGCCGGAGCACGCGCCAGTCGGTCATCCGGTATGATGCAGGCCCGCCATGGTCGATGCGCGCGATGACTGGTTCGCCTTCTGCGGCCGACGCGCGCATATAGGCGCTGCTCCACAATTGCCCCTCCCAGGCAAACGGACGCATGGCCTCGAGGCCGCAGCCGTAAGCAGGTCGCGGCAAGTCGGTCGGCTGTGAAATCTCGTCGGCCGACGCGATCCCGAATTCGCTGTCGATGCGCAGCAAGAAATTGCGTGTGTGCACCGCCGCTCGATCCGGCGCTCGAGCCCGGAGGTTCTCTTCCGCCGCCGCCAAGGTGATGGCCCCCTGCAACACTACGATCTGGTTGTCCCAGCGAGCCACGGAGGGGTTTGAGAGCCGATAGCCCTCGGGCGGCACGAAGCCGACCGGTTGAGCAGTGAACGATGGCATCATCGTCTTGGCGGGCTGGATGTAGAAGAACAGGTTGGAGCGCGCCAGATCGCGGGAACCGTCGGCGATGCTGCGGCTCAGCGCCAGCCAATTGCACACTGCGAACCCCCGGTCCTTGCGCAATGGATCGCTGGCGTAGTTTGCCGCGATCGCGTATTCCTCGCGAAGGCCCGTCGTGTAGATGAAATCCTCGAGAAACAGGATGTCTTGCTCGGGTTTCCTGATTGCCAGACCGGCTTCCGAAAACAGCACGCTGGCGTCATTCATCCCCTTCTCGCGATGGAACCGCGCGAGGTCGTAGAGGGGTTCGGTACGTTGCGGGCGCTGATTGAAGGCAGCAAGCGCCTGGCGAATGAAGCCTGCGTCGTCCCCGAGCTTTCTTAAGCAGCGCGCCTCCTGCAGCCGGGCGTTCCATGCTTCCTCGTCCCAGCCGCCCATCGCCGCGCGTTTGGCGTAGGCTACCGCCGCTTCGGCCGTGCGTCCGGCGTCGCGGTAGGACTGCGCCAGGTAAAACCAGTATCGGTGGTTCTCCGGGTCTTTCTCCAGCGCCTCCAGCAGGAGCTTGATGTCGCGCTCGAACTTGTCGACGCGGTTCGATCCGCTGGCGTGGTCCTTGTACCAAACGCCCTGCAGTTCCTTCACGTCGCCGGGAACGTCGAGATATTCATGCGTCACGCCACGGTAGCGGGCGCCGGCATCGCGCCGGACGATACGGGTGTTCCAATAGGCGAGGTTGGAACCGGAGCGCTGGAGCAGCCGATAGCCGGGACAGTCGAGCTGTGCTCGGAAGCCCGCGTCCTCGACGACCAACTCCATGTCGGCGTCGTCGAAAAGCAGATAGTCATACGCGAGCGACGAAGCATATGCATGATCGAGGGCGGCATTGCGGGCCTGCTCGAAATTCTCGAAGGGGAACTGATGCAACTCCCCGGGCAGGCCGCGATCGGCGAAGAAAGCCCTGATGTAATCCTGGGTCCCGTCGGTCGACCCGGTGTCGCCGATGACCCAGCAGTCGATGTGGTCGACAACCGCCCCCAGACAGCGCTGCAGGTTCGCCGTCTCGTTCTTGACGATCATGTTCAGGCAAAGTCGCTTGCCCGTGGTCATCCGTGAAATTGCCATCTCTCGCTCTGACGTTGCGCGACGTTCAGCAATGCCATTCTTCGTGCCGCGGATGAATTCGCGGAGCCGTCTCGAAGCTCCTATTGTCTACTTGTCCCGCCACTGGAGCGGGTAAGGTCCTCAGACGATCTCCGCCCACTTCACCGCCATTTGCCGAGCGACGTCAAGATCGACGAAGCGGTGGTTGGCGTCGACCCCGTCGCGACGCCCCAACGGGGATGACAGTGCTCAAGCTCGATCACGTTTCCGGGCTTGACGCAAATGCGTCGGTGAGGGTTAAGTTATGGATTTAAAAAATATTTTCTCGAGTTTCGGTTTGTAATATTTCCCGACTTAATACTTTAGAGGTAGGTAAGTTTAGGGGCGTCCATAGTTTACAGATCGCTAATTTTCAAATTTACTAATTTGCTGCTGTGAGGGGAGGCCCGCAGGTCGTGGGTAGCTGGCATTCTGCGGAAGTCGTAGGGGAGTCAAGCCAGAGGGTTCCGGAGTAGCTAAGGCCAAAGTCGCGGACGACTAAGCACGTGCGTTTAGTGAGCGCGCGGCCGCGTAAGCGTTTGTCTTTTTTGTTCGGGTCGATCGGGTTTTCCACTCCGGAGCTCTCTCGCGAGTTTTCGCCAAGAGATCGGCGTCGGCTGTGACGGGAGTGGATCGTGTATCACGTGATATCACGTGCGTTTCCCAGGGAGTTTGAAGCCCGCCGCTTCGACAAACTTCAAGCCTATCCGCAACTGAGCGCCGCAGGCGATGCCCGTCTATGCGCCGGCGGGAAATTGGTTGCTGCAAGGTGCGACGGGCTGCTGCCGTGCCCCGCATCCAAACCAAATCTCAATAGAGCTATTCAGGCCGAGTGCCGTCCGCGAACGGCGCCGTCTGCGACTTCCTGCCGGCCGATCGGACCGGGAGTCGTCTGGAGCAAAGGCTGCAGTCCATCACGTCTTCGCGGGCGGGCTTTCGTGCGAGCCTGCGGCCAAGCTCGTCGGGCCGGCGGCTCACCGTCAATGAAAGTCAAGTGTCAAGCAGGAGAAGCCGCGGCACCAGCCGCCGCCAATCGGGGAGTGCATGATGACGTACGCAACTTTGTCTACTGCAATGGATGTGACCGTTAGGGGCGTTTTGCCCATCGGCGACGCGACCGAGCATATAACCTATTTCATTCTGGATGCCGCCAAGAACGCGATCGTCGGCCAGGTCATTCTTCCCGCTGCCGTCAAGCGAAGCCATGCTGTCGCAATAACCGTCAAGGTTCCAAGCACCGCCGGCTCTCTCGCGATCGGGACATTTGACGAAGGCGGGAATTTCCAAGCCTCCGGTTACCTCCGCGTGGAGGCCCCCCTCGTTGGCCGCCCAAGCGGCGCCGCCGGGCCGTCCGGAAGATGACCGCGGCCAAGCGCCGTTTCCGCGCCGCTCGCCGACTAAGCCGGTGGGCGGTTTCCCTTTGAAATGAATTGGAAGCGAACAGGAGCCAGTCATGGCCCGTGCCTCTGAAATTCTCTTTGTGGATCCTTCGATCTCCGATCTCGAGACTGTTCTGAGCAACGTCCGGCCGGGGGTCCAGGCCATCCTGCTCGATGGCCGTCAAGGGCCGGCGGCGCAGATGGCTGCGGCGCTGAGAGGGCACGAAGAGCTCCGCGCGGTCCACATCATCGCGCATGGCGCGCCGGGTCGGGTTGCTTTCGCTTCAGGAGAATGGTCGGTCGGGACGTTGAAGGGCGCGGCTGAGGAATTCGCCGCAATCGGCAGCGCGCTCGCTGCGGACGGCGAACTGCGGCTATGGTGCTGCGAGACGGCTCGAGGGAAGGCAGGCGATGCCTTCGTCGACGCTTTGGAAGCGGCCGTCGGCGTGGATGTCTGCGCGTCCAGTTCGCTTGTCGGTGCGGCAGTCCTGGGCGGTGCGTGGGAACTACCCGCACGTGCGGGCGCGTCGGCGCCCCTGCCGCCGCTGACCTCAGTTGGCGTAGCAAGTTACATCGGGCTCCTGGTGGCGGGTAATCTGACGCTTACCGGCACTGTAGCCGATGGCAACAGTAAAAGCATAAATACGTTTTATCTTATTGATACTACTGCCAATCCAGATACCATTGTTGGAAGTTTCGTTCTTCCTCAGTCGAACAATGGCGTGGCGTTCAATTTTGCAATAACTATTACAGTACCTGATACAACCCATACTTATCAAATTTACACCAGCGGCTTCGAGCTATACGGTACGCTAACGCCTGCCGCCGGTAATACTTACAATTTTGCGACCGACGCTGGTAACAATGGTGACAATGGCGATACATTCAATGGGGGCAGTCTCGCCGTCACGAGTCAAGTAGGCCCGACCGGCCCGGCTGGCGCGACCGGCCCCACGGGTGCGACCGGCGCCACGGGCGCGGGTGCAACGGGCGCGACCGGCGCCACCGGAGCAACAGGCGCCACGGGCGCAACCGGCGCGGGTGCAACAGGCGCGACGGGCGCTACCGGAGCAACGGGCGCCACGGGCGCAACCGGCGCGGGTGCAACAGGCGCGACGGGCGCCACCGGAGCAACGGGCGCCACGGGCGCAACCGGCGCGGGTGCGACGGGCGCCACGGGCGCCACGGGTGGAACGGGCGCCACCGGAGCAACTGGCGCGACCGGTGCTACAGGTGCGACTGGCGCTACGGGTGATACTGGAGCCACGGGCTCGACTGGCGCGACCGGAGCAACAGGCGCTACCGGCTCCACCGGCGATACAGGTGCAACCGGCGCCACGGGTGGAACGGGCGCCACCGGAGCAACTGGCGCGACCGGTGCTACAGGTGCGACTGGCGCTACGGGTGATACTGGAGCCACGGGCTCGACTGGCGCGACCGGAGCAACAGGCGCTACCGGCTCCACCGGCGATACAGGTGCAACCGGCGCCACAGGCGCGACTGGCGCCACCGGTGATACCGGCGCCACTGGCGCTACAGGCGGTACGGGTGCGACTGGCGCTACGGGCGCCACCGGCGATACCGGAGCAACCGGCGCCACAGGTGCGACCGGCGCCACCGGCGATACCGGAGCAACGGGCGCCACCGGCTCGACAGGTGCGACCGGCGCAACCGGCGCCACAGGTGCGACCGGCGCCACGGGTGATACCGGAGCAACGGGCGCGACCGGTGCGACCGGAGCAACCGGCGCCACAGGTGCGACTGGCGCCACCGGCGCCACAGGTGCGACCGGAGCCACCGGCGATACCGGGGCAACGGGCTCGACTGGAGCAACCGGCGCCACAGGCGCGACCGGCGCCACCGGTGATACCGGAGCAACCGGCGCGACCGGCTCGACGGGTGCAACCGGCGCCACAGGTGCGACCGGCGCCACGGGTGATACCGGAGCAACCGGCGCGACAGGTGCGACCGGCGCCACCGGCGCCACGGGCGATACCGGAGCAACGGGCGCGACCGGAGCAACCGGCCCCACAGGTGCGACCGGCGCCACCGGTGATACCGGAGCAACGGGCGCCACCGGCGCGACGGGTGCGACCGGTGCAACCGGCGCCACAGGTGCGACCGGCGCCACGGGTGACACCGGAGCAACGGGCTCGACGGGTGCGACCGGAGCAACCGGCGCCACAGGCGCCACCGGCGATACCGGAGCAACGGGCGCCACCGGCGCGACGGGCGCGACCGGAGCAACCGGCGCCACAGGTGCGACCGGCGCCACCGGCGATACTGGAGCAACCGGGGCCACTGGCGCGACCGGCTCGACTGGAGCAACGGGTGATACCGGAGCAACGGGTTCGACCGGGGCCACTGGGGCGACTGGAGCAACCGGCGCCACTGGTGCTAC
>NZ_NSGE01000016.1 GCF_002294985.1 Mesorhizobium sp. WSM3862
CCGGACGACACCCGCCGAGTGCTCAAACTACTTCGCCAATGCAGGATACGACCGGAGATGACTTCATCCCGCTCTAGAGCAATCGTGCCCCGACGGCCGCCGCAGCGCACCCGCTGAAGGAGGCCGGGCCCAGAGCCCGGCCTTTCCATAGCGGCGGGTTGGTGTGCCCGGTTGTCGTTGGTGTGCCCGGTTGTCTTGGGCTGGTCATTAGCCGGACCTTATGGAATCATTCCCCAAGGGGAATCGCGGAGAGCGGGCATGGACAAATCCGCCATGGCATCGGTCTTTCGGATGCGGCATGCGCCAGCAGGTATTTCAGGCGTTCGCAGTCTTGGCCGAGGCCAGGCGGATCCGGTCTTCCATTCGCGCCCGCTTGGCGAGGCCATCCGCTTCATCGCCGAAGCCGACGGCCAATATGACCTGAGCGCCGTGGCCATCTCCTATGGAGATCGCTCGACCCCGCCGCTGGGCGCCCGCGAGATCAAGCAGCTCTGGGCCGAATACGGCGTGCGCCTGATCGAGGCCTAAGGCGCTCCCGGATCGGAAACGCCGCTCATGCGTTTTCAAGCGAGGTCAATGGGAGGAAGCGCCATGAACGTTGCCAATCTGCAACTCGAGGGCCTGCTGATGGCCGTCGCGGCAATCAACCATACCCTGGTGCGCAAGGGGGTGCTGACGGTCGAGGAGATCGACATCGCATTGCGCAAGGCCGAGGCCGTCGAGACAGGCGAGGACCGGTCCGAGGCGATTTCGGCGTCGAACCGCGATGCGATCAACTTCCCGATCCGCCTGCTCGAGCTCGCCAACCAATGCCAGCCGGAAGCGGACATGCCTTCCTTCTCCAAGCTGGCGCGCATGGTCGGGCAGATGAAGGAACCCTATAACGATCAGATGTGAAGTGGCGGCGCCTCACGCCCGGCCCGGCCAACCCTGCCGGACGGCGAGCAACTTGCCCGGCCCATGCACGGCGGCGAAGAACAGGCCGGCGAGGAAAGTGAAATGGTCGACGAAGAAGCCGAACTCGGCCTGGTTGCCGGCCCAGTGCGACGGGCCGTGGAATGAAAAGCCGAGGAAGATCACATAAAGCGCCGCGACCAGCGCCGCCGGCGTGAAGAAGGCGCCGGTGAGGAAGGCGACCACCAAAAGCACTTCCAGGATCGCCGCGCACCAGGCGAGAAACAGCGGGAACGGAAACCCGGCGGCGGCGATGTAGCCAGCGGTGGCGCCCATATCCATGAACTTGAAGGTCACGGCCATCGCGAAGACGGCGGCGAAGATCAGGCGAGCGATGAGAATGGCGGCGGTCTGCCAGGCCGATTGCGTTTCCACGTTGTCCCTCCGGTTCGAAGCTGTTGATGCCCCAAGGACGGAGGAAGGGCAATGATTCCGACAGGGGCCGGAATTTTTGCTTCACTTGTTTCCTCACCCCACTGCAGGCCGCGGAGAGTCGCCGCGCAGCAGCCGGTGAGGCGCCGGCGACGCCGGGACGAACCGCCAGACGGCGAGCCCACAGCCAAGCTCGGCGCTCAACGAGGGCGCTCTCCCTCGCGGCTACGCCGCGCCACCTCTCGCCTGTTCGCGCGGGGCGAGGAAAGCTCAGCCCGCCTTCGCGTGCGGCGGGTGGCTGATCGAGTCGCGCACGGTGCCGTAGGCCGCACCCCAGCGGTCGGTCATGTCGCAGCGTATGTCCCAGAGTTCGGGGAAGAAGCGGTGGCGGGCCCCGCCTTCCAGGATCTCCACCGGGCGGCCCTTCAGCGACTTGGCGCCGAGACCGATCGAGCGGTGGATGAGATAGAGGTGGCTGGCGCGGAATTTCTGGAACAGCTCGTCGAACTCGATCAGCGCCTCGGCCACGACATAAGCATCGCCATGATCGTAGTGAGCGTCGTAGACGTCCTCGACGGAAAGCCCGCGGCCGTCGAGATACGAATGCTTGAAGGCCCGCCAGAGGTCCGGCGGCAGGCGCAGGATAAGCTTGAAGCCTGGCGATTCCTGGCCGCTGCCATTACCGAGCTCGAGGCGGATCTGCTGGTACTCCTTGGGCGACATCGTCTCCAGCAGATCGAGCTGCGCCGTCATCATGCGCACCAGCCGGTGCACGCGGCCCATCAGCGAGACGATGCGGTGCGTGTCCTGCCTCTCCAGATAGTCGAGCACGTCGACCAGCGTGTAGGCGATGAGCTTCATCCACAATTCCTCGACCTGGTGCACGATCTGGAACTGCAGCTCGTCGGCATTGACCATCTGCGAGAGCGGCTTCTGGCAGGCGAGCAGCTGGTCGCATTTGAGATAGACGCCGTAGTCGCGCATTTCGGGCGCCTCGATGCGGGCGTGATAGTCCGACTTGTCCATGGCTCATCCTCCTCGCGCGAGCATGTTCGGCAGGTGGCCCGAGGATAGCGCTTTAAGCTTGAACATTGTTCCTTTCTGTTATCCAATTGACGGGAATTGCAGCACAATTATCGTCTTTGGCGCGACATTGGAGAACAGACCATGCTTGATGCCCTTGACCGCAAGATAGTGTCAGCACTCGAGCGCGACGCGCGCATCTCCTTCGGCGAACTGGCCGAAGAGGTGGGACTGAGCAAGACGCCGTGCTGGAAACGGGTGAAGGCGCTCGAGGATCAAGGCATCATCCGCAGCTATTCCACCCGCATCGATCCGGCCGCGATCGGCTTCGACATCGAGGCCTTCATCCAGGTGTCGATCGACTTCGAGGTGTCCGACGCCTTCGAGGCGGCGGTGAGAAAGCACCCGCTGATCCGCCGCTGCTATGCCACGACCGGCGAGGCCGACTATCTGTTGCAGATCGTCACCGTCGACATGCGGGCGCTGGACAGGATGCTGCGCGAGGAACTCAGCCGGCTGCCCGGCGTGCGCCGCACCGTCACCTCGATGGCGATGCGCGAGATCAAGGGCGACATCTCGTTCGCCGATGCAGCGGCGCATGCGCTGCGGTAGTCCGGGCGCGAAAAGATGGAGACGTCGGCGGGACAGCGCCCCCCTCTGTCCTGCCGGACATCTCCCCCACTTGGGGGGAGATCGGATGTCACGCCGGCTTTCGCCAAGTGTAGGAAGATCGCCGGCGGCGGAACTGCTAATCTCCCCCTTTGTGGGGGAGATGTCCGGCAGGACAGAGGGGGGCGCGAAGGAACGCTACGTCAGGTATTTGGATTCCACGTCAGGCTCCCTACGGCCGGCCGGCTCGGGCTCCCGCAGCGGCTTTTCCTTCTCGGCGTCGGCCTTGCGCTTCGGGCACGCCTCGAACTCGTGATCGCGGCCGCCGCAATAGGAACAGCATTTGGCAGGCTGATCGGGATGGAGCATCGGGGCCATTCCCAAGAATGCACGAAAAGGTGTCCGGTTGCAGCAATTGCGTGAGGTCGCAACCGCCGCCAAGCCCCTGCCCCGATAGGTCTTCCATGCAGTTCCGGTCGGAAAACCGGCTGCACGCTTTTCCTGGAATTGTCTTTCAAAGGAGCTCGCCGCTTGCGCGGCGGGCTCCCTTAATCACCGCTCACGCATGCGCGTGGGGATGACGGACGTCCCAGACGGCCCAGGCAGATGCCGCGACCACGAGCACGCCAAGGATGACGTGCGTGAGCATTACGTTCCTGTCTGCCGCGAAGCCCAGCAGCCAGGGCGACACGATCAGCCAGAGCCCGAGCACGAGATTTACCCATTCCTCCCATTCGGCGAACACCGAAAGCGTCGCGAGCGCCAGCGCACCGAGCAGGACGCCAACAATCCAGGCGTTCCACGCGGGCATCATTGCCGCGGTGAATCCGATGACCCAGGGTGAGATGAACAGGCAGATCGCGAGGACCAGGATAACCCAGTCCTTGCTCTTCCTTTCTTCCATCAGTTTGCTTGCCATGACAACCTCCATCGATGAAGCCAGACCAAAGCAACTGCATTCGCGTGCAATGCGCACGCTATGTTACATGATGTAATACATTTTTACGGAGCGACAAGGGAACCTTCCCCGGTAGCCGTATTGCGCGCCGCTCAAGCCCCTTACGGCAAATGCTTCGAGGTCCGGAACGGGCCCTTATCCGTAAAAGTCGCTTCCGCTCTCGGCGCCGAGCTGTGGCATGACAATGGCCTCGAGCGGTGCCGTCAGCGACCATTTCAACGCACCGGACGAGCGCTCGAGACTGGAAGAGCCGCTGAGCGACTGCGGGGCCACCCGCTGCAGCACCACCGTGCCAAAACCCTTGCGCGCCGTCTCGTCCGGCTCGCCATTGGCATGGCCATTCGACCTCTCCTGCCAGACAAGGTGAAAGTGGCGCTGCGCCTTCGGGCCGGTCTCGACCGTCCAGGTGATCTCGACGTGCCCGCCCTCGCCCGCCAACGCGCCATATTTCGACGAGTTGGTGCCTAGCTCGTGGAAGGCCATGCCGAGATTCTGCACGGCATTCGACTGCAGCGTCAAAAGCGGGCCGGAAAGCGAGATGCGCTCCTCATGACCAAACGGTTTCAGATGTTCCTGGATGAGGTCGAAGAGACTGGCGCCTGCCCATTCCGAGGTGACCAGCAGATCGTGCGAGCGCGACAGCGCCATGATCCGGGCTCGGATCATCTCCTCGAACTCGCTGGGGCTGGCAGAACGCTTGTTGGTTTCCCTGACCATCGACAGGATCACCGCGAACTGGTTCTTCACACGGTGGTTGACCTCGCGCATCAGGAGCCGGATGCGGCGCTCATTTTCCCTGGCGGCGGTGATGTCGCGCGCGATCGTGGAGGCGCCGACGATCTCGCCCGCAAGGCTCCTGATCGGCGACACCGTTACCGAAACGGCAACGAGCGAGCCGTCCTTGCGCTTTCGCATCGTGTCGAGATTTGCCACGCCCTCGCCCCGGCGGATGCGGCTGATAATGTCGGTCTCCTCATCGTGCATATGCTCGGGGATAAGGAGCAGCATCGATTGGCCGATAGCTTCCTCCGCGCTGTAGCCGAACATGCGTTCTGCCGCGCGGTTCCAGTCGGTGATGATGCTGTTCAGATCCTTGCCGATGATGGCATCGAAGGAAGAATCGACAATGGCGGCCAGACGCGCATTGGCGCTGGCATCTTCAATTTCCCTGCCCCCGGATGTCACCATGGGCATTAGTTAGCGCGGCCGAATCTCATAGCAAGCGGCTAAGCCTTGGAGGGGTCAGGATTTTCGCCATTCCCCTTTGCTGGATCCAGCACGCCGAAATCCTGCGACTTCATGCCGGTCTCGGCTGTCAGGAAACCTTCGGATGCAAGGCCCCTTCGCAGAAGCTCGCGAACGGCGGCCGAGCGGCTTGGCATGCGTTTCTCGAAGCGCCAGTTCTCGACTGCCGCGAGTTCCTCTTCCGTCAACATGATCTGCAGCCTTTGCGGCCGCTCCAACTCAACCACCCTAGCCTCCCGCAGGTCATGACACGAATGAGTATGTCACTCACTGCCAGTAAAAGTAGGATTCGGCTCAAAAGACGTCAAGGTCATGCGAGACAACAAAGGTGGGGGACGCTGGCGGTGCTAACGATATGGCTACACCGCATTTGCCGTTCTATGCTAACTTGTTGATTTTTTTACAGCTTTTCCATTTTTTAGTTGCCAACCGAGCGACGTCGGCGCATTATGGCCGGCAGAGGGATGAACCGCCGCGAAAGGAGGTTTTTCCGATGTTACGAGGATTTTCCGACCGGTTGCGCAACGACGCTCACCACAAGGTCCAGCGGGCTTTGCGGGAAAACGGCATCGTCAACATCATCCAATTGTCGGAAGAAATCAGGCTGATGAATCTCGCCGAGAACATTGCCCGCGAGGATATCGAGAGTCTGGTGATGCAGGTGGCTCAGCTCTATGGCGGAGCCATCGAATTCGACGAAGAGGCGCTGACGGCGCTCGACCTGCCCGACGCCTGCCCGGCTGACAGCCGCAACGACCTGGAAAAGGCGTTGCGGGAACGCTCGCTCCTTTCACCCGAGTCGGCGGATCTGCTGCAGGTGAGCGACAAGGGCTAGGGCAATTCCAGTCACTCGCTGGTCAACTCGTCGAGCAGGCGCAGTCCGTTCTCGTACTTCTCGGGGTCGATGCCCGCTTGGTGCGCCTGCCAGAGATTGTCCTTGAGGTCCGCCTGCTTGACAGGCAGCGCAAGCTCGTTGGACGCCGCACGGCAGACAAAGTCGTGCTCGCTTTCGTCCATTCTTTTCGTCAGCGCGTCAACGGCAGCGACGACCGGAAAGCCGAAGCCCTCGGCCTCGAGCCGATCGAGCGTCCACCCCTCGCCTTTCTCGACCACGTCGTGCAGGTAGGCGACGGTTTTCTCGTCAAGCGTTTCGACCGCATCGGCGACGCGTCTCAGATGTTCGATAAAGGGACGGCCGGTCTTGTCTTTCTGGCCGCGATGGGCCTCTTCGGCGATCTTCGCTGCCTGGTAAAGCATGATCTCCTCGATCTATTGGAAGCCCTCCCCAACGGGACAACGAGACGGGCAGGATTGGGTCCCGACCCGGTCCGCCGGCACGCCTTGCAGGGGACAGCGCGCCATACTGCGGCAGAACATGAGCAGCGTTCAAATGTTCCCTCGTGTCCGGCCGAAAAACAGGAACCCGCGGCCCGCGCAGTCGTTAGCGTTTACGCAAACACAAAGGAGGTCTGCACCATGGATTGGAACCGCGTCGAAGGTAACTGGAAGCAGGTCAAGGGCAAGGTGAAGGAACAGTGGGGCAAGCTCACCGATGACGACCTCGACCGCATCGCCGGCAACCGCGAGCAGCTCGAAGGCAAGATCCAAGAGCGCTACGGCATCGAGAAGGATCGCATCCGCCGCGACATCGACGACTGGGCGAGTCGCCAAGGCTGGTAAGATCCGCCGCCGGATAAAATTGAGCCCGCAGCCCCGATCGGGGCTGCGGGCTCAAAGCCAGAATTTTGATTTCAGAACAGGGACGTTATATTAGTTGACTAAGCGATTCGTGGCACGGTGAACCGATGGCCAAGAAGAAATCGAGACCGGCCTTGTCCGTTATCGCCGCAGCCTCGCGATCGGAGGCTTCCGAAGCGATTTATTTTGCCCGCAAATGCGGCCTTACCCCCGATGAAGCCCTGCGGATAATGCGCGAGGCGCTCGTGACCGTGGGGCCTAAGCCTTCCGGCGCCGGAAAGCGGAAGCGCTAGGCGCCATCGCCTCGGGCGATCGGATACCATCTTTCTCGAACCCGCAGCGGACTTCGGCCAGAATCGGCATAGTGCTGTGCTCGGCGGCAAAGCCCGGGCTTCCAAACCGCTCCGTCCCTGACGCGAGAAGGTTCCGCTTGATGGCAGGGTGACACAACATGTGACCCCGCCGCCAGCGCTTATCCGCAACTCCCAAACCCAGGCCAGCGTTTGTAAGCGCGGACCACGCTTTCACTTTCACCTGTCAACGGGAGGGAGAGCTATGGTTTTTCCGGGTTTCCTCGACCCCGAGGATTTGGTCATCCTAGCAGCCGCTCTCGACGACTACTGCCGCACATTTCGCATACCGTCGGACAGTGAGGAGCGGCTTCATGCGGCAAGGCACGCGCTGATTTTGTTTGAGAACGGCTGCCGCGATCCGGTCGAATTGAGTGAAAAGCTGAAGGCCAAACGCAAGTAGCGCAAGCCTGCGCGAACTTTAGGTTCGCCGGCGGCCTGCCTCTTGCCGCCAAAATGAAACATACGGCCACCTCGAAAGTTCTTGTCTGAGAGGAGGCGCGCCATGGTTGGAAATGATGGAAAGCAGGTGCAGCAAACGGAGGCCGATGTCCAAATGCTCGCCCACCGATTGGCAAAGGACGCGGACATTTCGGAAAACGATGCCCGCGAGTTGATCAAGCTAATCGGAACCGACTGGCCTTCGCTGCTGCGCGAAGCCCGGTTCCTCAAAAGCCGACACTGATGCTGCTTGCCGGCCAGGCGTCCCGCGATTCTTTGCGAACTGCTTCAGCGCCTTGAGAAAGATCGGAGCCGCCAGATCGCATTTGTATTTGGACGGTCCATTGGTCTGGATGACGATCTCAGCCTGCCTCAGGGTCAGGCCGTGCTTTGCGGCGAACTCGAGCGGTTGATAGGCCTGCTCCCAACCTGGCCCTGTCTTTGGCATCGTGACGACTTCCTCCCGCGATTGATACGTGAGGCAACGCATTCGGCTGGACAAGGTTTCAACGGCTCGCACACAGCGGCGAAACCGCTGCCAAGCGCCTGGCACTGGGTGCATGGAACTTCGGTTGCCGCTGATTGTTGCACCTGAAAGGCGGGCCGGGATGACCATATCGTCGCTGCATCTGCTCAAGGGCATAGGCTATTCGATCTCAACGGTAAGCGTGATGCTGCTGGCGATCGTCAGTTGGGAGCACGTATCGCAAAATCCGTTGCTGATTGCCTGCCTGCTTGGCGGCGCCGCCACCTCGATCATCGGGATGTTCTGCCGCTGGCTTTCCTACGAAGTCGAAAAGCGTCAGCAGGAGCGACAAGCAGAGAACGGCCAACTCTCGAACCGGCGGCCAGCATCCTCACCGCTGCCGCCAGCGCCGGAACTCCGAGACCAGCACCGTGATCAGGCTGCTGAGGACGATCCATCTGACGACCTCGCCGTCCGGCACGCCCGGTTGCGGTGACCTGCCTGACCTTGACGTTTCGTCGCTGGCCGCCACCACCGGCGCGAGATCCTGCCGGCTGCCGCTCCGCACCGAATAGGCGCGGGTGATCTCGGCACCGAAGAGGAAAATCTGTGCCGAATAGTAAACCCAGACCAGCACGACCATCAGCGCGCCGGCAGCGCCATAGGACGTGCCGATGGCGCTGGTGCCGATGTACCAGCCGATCAGCGACTTGCCGATGGTGAAGAGCAGCGCGGTGACGATGGAACCGACGCCGACGTCGCGCCATTTGAGCCTGCGGTCCGGCAGGACCTTGTAGATCGCCGCGAAGAGCAGCGCGATCAGCACGAAGGAGACGATGGTGTTGATCGCGCTCACGATCAGCTCGCCGAACGGCAGGTGCTGGTTGATGACCTCGCTCAGCGCCGAGATCGCCGTGCTTGCGGCGAGCGACACCAGAAGCATGAAGCCAAGAGCTGCCACCAGCCCGAGGCTTGCCGCCCTCGCCCGCACCAGGCGCGAAAGCGAAACGCCGCTGGGCTTGACTTTCCATATCTCGTTCAACGACTGCTGCATCTCTCCGAAGACGCCGGAGGCGGTGACAAGCAGCGTGATCAGCCCAATGAGGGTGGCCAGCGTGCTGGACCCGCGATGCGCGGCGGTCTCGATCACCGCCTTGAGGAGTTCGGCGCTCTGCGGGCCCATCACCCCAGCGAACTCAGCCGAAAGCGCGAGCTGCGCGGCGTCGTTGCCGATGACGACGCCCGCGATCGCTACGACGATCAGAAGGATCGGCGCCAGCGAGGTCGTGGCGTAGAAGGCCATCGCCGCGCCATGGCTCAGCGCATTGTCGTTGACATAGCCGGTGATGCTCTCTTTCAGCACAACCCAGGCTTCCTGGAACCAGCGCTGCATCTTCCTTCCCGTCGGCTGTTTCTCCTCGGCGGCTATTTGGGGCGCGGATCCTCGAGCCCGGCTCCGATGGTCTGGAACGAACCCGCGCGACGCTTCTCGACGGCTTCGGCGAGCGCCAGCGCGGCATTGCGGACTTCCCTCTGCACGGCATGGTCGGCGTCGAGCTCGTCATGGCTCGTCGCATAGGGCTTCCAGTAGCCAATGTAGCGGTCGAGCTCGGCAGCCTCGCCCACCGGATCGAGCTTCATCGAGCGCAGCCAGTCGGCCAGGCTGTGACGCACCCTTCCGGCACCTTCGGTGTCGCCATGCACGATGACGGAGAACAGCCGGCCGGCGAGATGGCGCGGATAGTCCCAGCCGGCAAGCTCGACCTTCTTGGCGAGCGCGGCATCCTTGCCCTGCGTCAGCGAAGGATCGGGATTGCCGCCGTCGGCGCAGACAAGCCGGTCCATCATCAGCTTCACCGGCGAGGAGGAATGGTACCAGTTGACCGGCGTGACGATCATGACGCCATGCGCCTCGACCCAGAGCGGGTAGATGTCGTTCATCCAGTCATTGACCTGCCCGAGCGAATGATTGGGGTAGCAGGAGCATGGCCAATGGCAGAGCGCGGCCGCGGTCGAGAAGCACGCCTTGCAGGGAAAGATCCTGCGGCCGTATTCGGAGGCGAGCCGCGCGAGGTCGAGAACCTCGATCGCGAAGCCCGGTCTTGCTGCAATGGCGCTGCGCGCCAACTCGACAAGGCGGAAGCTTTTCGACATTTCGCCCGGGCAGGTGTGCTCGCTGCGCGAGGAGCCGTTTATGAGCAGGATGCGGGACGGCGCGGTCTTGTCCTCGTATCGGCGCTGTGCCGCTTCGACCGCTTCGTGCGCGGCGAACCAGTCGACGGAGAGATCATAGTCCGGATCGTGGAAGCCCTGTCCCGCCTTTCTGGTGATCGGTGCCTTGCGTTCTTCGCTGTAAGCCTGCCAGGCGATCTCGGCCAGCCTGCCAATGGCATCCGCCTCCGGCTGAAAGGCCGGATCGTAGAATTGTCTCAGATAGCGTGCCTTGAATTCGCTTTCGCCGAGACGCGGGCTCGGCATGCCTTTGCGCGGCTCAGGGCCCTTGCTGAAATCTGTGCTGTTTGCCATGCGCCCACGCCCGAGTTGGGCGGGCCGGGTGGGACAAGAGCTCGACTGCCTTTTCGTTGGCCAGGGTGTGAAGCCGGAGAAACCAAACCCTGTTCTCTTTACCACCAGGTCCGGCTGACGCGGCCCGCTGAGGACAATTCGGCGCGGGCCCGATGGTTCCGTGCTTCGGAGCCGAGAAGATAAGGCACCGAGGCAGGGCCTGCCGGGCCCGCCGCCGGCAAAAAACCGCCCCGGATGGGAGAGCCGGGGCGGCAATTGTGGGAAGCAGTTCGGGTATCCGGGAACTGCACAGGCAGTAACTCGTCCGCGCGGGAAAAGTTTCCTGCCAGACCGATGAGGCGTTCTACTTCGACGTCTGCGGCGGGACCTCGCCCGGCTTGATCACCGGCATCTGGCTGGTGTCGGCCGGCGGAGCGGTAGCGTTCTTGTCTCCGGTGGGCGGAGGCTTCAGCACACCGTCGCAAGGCGCCAGGCTGGCGGTCAGGTTGTTGGACTGATCATTGGCCTGCGCTTGCGGGGCCTGCGCTTTCGGCTGCTCGCCGGTCTGACTAGGGGTCGCGTTGGCATCCGGTTTGACCTGGCAATCCTCGATCTGCGGATTCTCCAGCTGTGTTTGGGCCGCGGCAGTCATTCCCGGCATTTGGCCCGACATCAGGACAATGGCGAAGCCAAGAAGTGCTTTCTTCATTGGAGCCTCCTTATGGATTCGGCAACCGCCGACGATCGGGGAGAGCCGTTCGCCTTGGCAGGCCGACGTCGACTCTGGCCCCGTTCGTCGTGTTTGCCACCGGGTGGCGGTGGGGCACCGGGGCATTCGTCATCCCCTTCTCGAGAGACAACGCTATCGAAGAGACAACGCATGCCGGCCGAAAAGGTTGGCTTTCGGTCGAGGCTGCGGTCTCGGCAGGGCGTGGCGCAGGTACATCAAAGTTAAATGCGCGGATGCTGCCGGAGTGCTAGTCGCTCGCAGCTTGGGGGGACTCTACGAGGAGAGTCCCATGGAGATTCGAAATCTGATCGGCACACTG
Source organism: Mesorhizobium sp. WSM3862 (assembly GCF_002294985.1). Lineage (GTDB taxonomy): Bacteria > Pseudomonadota > Alphaproteobacteria > Rhizobiales > Rhizobiaceae > Mesorhizobium. Next base: position 11,671 of record NZ_NSGE01000016.1, read on the forward strand.
TTCAGATCATTTCTGCGCCAGGGTGCCCCGGCCTCCCTGGCCGATCCAGTCCTCGCGCGCCGACGTGCCGCTCAGGCCGCGCCCGCCGTACCGCCCGCAGCCGCCCAGCCGGCCGGCGAATAACTAGCTTGCCGCTTCTTCAGCGCCTGCCCGTGCAACCGGTCGGCGGCATCCTCGTTATGACGATCCAAAAACATGTGGTGGCAACGATGAGACCCTTTCGGACCAACAATTATCTTTTCATTCTGGCGGCAGCGGCGGTGACCGCGGCGCCCTTCGCCGGCCTCGCCTGGCGCGCGCAACAATGGCTTGGATGGTGACCGGGGATGAGTAGATTCCTGCCGCTCACCATCCGCTTCGTCACTGGCGGCTCAATGGTGGTTTCGTCGATCGCCGACGCAAGGAAGGCATTGGACGGAGCCTGGAAGAACAAGGAAGCGCCCGACTATGTCGCGGCGGCACGGCTGGTGAACGACGCGATGGCGGGCATTTGCCGTCCGGCGGTCGCCTTCGACGCTTTCAAGCAGGCCGCCGCCCGGCAGGGCCTGCTGAGGACGGCCGACCCGAGCGCGGCACTCTCGATGCTCGACGCGCTGTGGTCTGGCGACGACCAAGGGCCGCCGCGCTGACGCGTCCTCACCTTGGCTCGTTCCTCATGCTGAGATAGGTCGGGTCGAATTCCGCAATGGCGACCAGACGGTTCCAGTCGAGGATGTCGATCAGGTGGTTGGTCCAGTTGATGACGTTCATGCGCCGCAACGTGCCGATGACCCGATTCATATGGACGACGGACAGACCGAGCACATCGGCGAGTTCGGCCTGCGAAAGCGGCAGATTGAAGCTCATGACCCGCGTCTTCTTCACGGCCTGCAGCCTGACGAAGAGTTCGCATATCAGATGCGCCAGATGCGCGGTCTTGGAGCGGCGTCCCATGGCCACGATCCATTCCCGGTGGATGGCGCCGTCCACCAGCGTGTCCAACCAGAGCAGCCTCGTCAAATGCGGGGCCTTTTCGGTGATTTCCCGCAACTTGCTGTGCTCCGCCGCAATGATATGGCAGGGCGACAGCGCGACGATGCCATGGTCCATGGTCTTCAGGAGAAAAGCGTGCAGATCGACGAAATCGCCGGCAACATGGAGCGCGGTGAACTGCCGGCCGCCGTCCTCCAGCACCTTGTAGCGCGCGGCAATCCCGTCGACGATGAGGGTGCTGAAAGTCGGCCTTGATCCTTCGGCGACGAGATCCTCCCCGGCGACGAAATACTTCTCCACCGATGTGGCGCTGGCCAGCAACGCCTTCTCGCTTTCGGAGAGAGCATCGTGCTGACCCAGGTTCAGATAAAGGGGTTCCAGCATGCGCGGCCGCCCGTTGTGGATTTTGCAAGGGCCTAACGTTGCAGAGCCGGGCCGGGTTGCAGCGGACCACCACACCGCCAGCCGCCGGCAAGCAGTCCCCGGCCAAGACGGTCCTTTGGAACCATGATCGCGCGCAGGGATTGAACGTCCAGGTTGCGGCGGATGCTTTCGCGGATGGAACGCTTCTACTTCGATTTGTACAACACCGTGCACACGCAAATGGACAGCGAGGGGCAGCTCTTCTCCTCACCAGAAAACGCGCGAAAGGAGGCGCTCAGGATCTTGCAGGATGTCGCGCGCGACGAGATGCCGAACAGTGATAACCTCAAGATCACCATCAAAATGCGCACCGACAAGAGAGGCCAGATATTCGAGGCGTCCCTTACAGTCAAATCCGCCTGGAGCTGACCACGGAAGGCGCCAGCCGAGAGAAGCCGCGGCCCGAGCAACCATCCCGCCCGCGGCCATTCCGCCTGTGGAGCAGAAAGCATGTTCGGCGGTTTCGAAAGCGCGGAAGTCGATACGGGCGCGGCACGGACATTCATCCGGACTGCCGGCAGCGGCCCGGCGCTGCTCCTGCTGCACGGCTTCCCCGAAACGCATCTGATGTGGCGCGACGTGGCGCCGAAGCTGATCGACCGCTTTAGCGTCGTCTGCGCCGACTTGCGCGGCTACGGCAAAAGCTCCTGTCCGCCATCCGATCCGGATCATGCGCCCTACGCCAAGCGCGCCATGGCTGCCGACCTCGCGGCGCTGATGACGAAGCTCGGCTTTGTCCGCTTCATGGTTGCCGGCCACGATCGCGGTGGACGCGTTGCGTATCGCCTGGCGCTGGACCACCCGGACCGCGTCGAGAAGCTTGCCGTGCTCGACATCGTACCCACCGCCGATGTCTGGGACAGGGCCGACGCCCGGCTGGCGCTGGGCTATTGGCCCTGGTCGCTCTTGGCGCAAGCCGAGCCGCTGCCGGAGACGATCATGACCGCGGCCGCGGATGCGATCGTCGACAGCGCGCTGGCTGGCTGGGGTTCCTCGCCTGCCGCCTTTCCCGACGAGGTCCGGCAGGCTTATGCCGAGGCCTTGCGCGATCCAGCCCACGCGCACGCCATCTGCGAGGAATACCGTGCGGCAGCGACGCTCGACCGTGAGCACGACCAGGCGGACCGCAAAGCCGGCCGGCGCATCGGCTGCCCGATGCTTGCGCTATGGAGCGGACATGGCGCGCTCGCCGAATGGTACGCGCGAGAGGGCGGTCCGCTGGCACTGTGGCGGGAGTGGGCCGACGACGTCAGCGGCGGGGTCAGCGGCGGGACGATGCCCGGCGGGCATTTCTTTCCCGAGGAGGCGCCGGCCGAGACAGCCGCAAGGCTCGGCGAGTTTTTTGCGGCTACAGGCCGTAGGCCAGGGTGAGGTAAATCGCCGGCGCAACGATCAGGCAAAGCGCCATCACAATCACCACGGCATTGCCAAGGCGCTCGGCGCGCCTGGCGATGTCGGTGACATCGTCGTCGTCGTTGAGGAATTGGAGAATCGAGGTGTCGGCGAGGACGGAGAGGCGATTGTCGTTCGCGGGCAGGCTTTCGGGCTCTCGCAGATTGGGCTTTGCAGAAATAAAGGTCAAAACGTCGTCTCGCTTTCGAAGCCGGCCGCGCGACTTCCTGGTTCCAATGATTGTGGATGGTATTGGATGCCCGCCATTTGCGCGGAAACGGCGGGCACCCAAAACGGCGCCGATGAAGGGGACTTCGTCGACGACCGCTACCAACTCGAAGCCTCCGCTTTGGTTGCCGTCGAGGGCCCAATGCGCGAGCCACTCCGACTTCAGTCGTAGGAAAGAGACCGACCGTGGCCCCGGGCCCTGGCGCACGCGCGGACCGGCGACGCACGACAAGGCTGTCGCGGCATGGTCGGGCTAAAAGGATTCACGAAATATTTCGTGGGGGAACATCGATCGCGGGCAGCGGTTCTCATTGCTCAAGGCGGTCGAACCTCCTTGAATCAAACCCCGAAGACCAATCCCCAACAACGGAGCTGCAGATATGCCTAATCAAGGCGGAACTCACCAACAGCACGTCAAAGCAGGCCAGCAGAGCCACAAGAACCGCGACGATCAGCGTCGCGGCCAGCAGCAGGCCGAGGACCGCAACATGCGTCAGCAGGATTCAGGTCAGCACCGGGGCGGCAGCGGCAACTTCGCCGAAGACCGCGAACGTGCATCCGAAGCCGGCCGCAAGGGCGGCCAGCGCTGAGCTTAAGCAGGCGTCCCGCGATCCCTTCGCGGGACGCCGCCCAGAACATCCAATTTGGAACTTCTTCCCCTCCCCTTGGTTCCTCCGAAACCCCGGCGGCTCGGCCGTCGGCAGGACGTTTGAACGGAGGCAACAATGTCCGTGCGCACACTTCACCCCGAACGTGTCGATGAGACACGTATGCAGGCCTATTCGACCTTCGCTCCGCTGCTCATCACCGCCCTGAGCCAGAAGCTGGCGCGCTGCCAAGGCAAGAGCGAGATGGACAAGGTCGAGGCGTCCCTCATCCGCGTCATCGAAGAAGCGGACGTCGTCACGGGAGACGTCGAGGCAATGAAGGAGTTCGCGATCGAACTCGTCGTGTCCACGCTGCGCAATGTGCGCGAGCATCCCGACGCCAAACAGGATGTGGAACAGATCGACGGCCGCCGCACGCAAGGACGCTCGGAGAACCCGGACACGCTGGAAGAACAATTGCAGTCCGGTCTCGAAGATAGTTTCCCGGCGAGCGATCCGCCCGCGGTCGTCTCCACCGCCATCAGCGGTGGCGCGAAGGACATCGTCGGCACCGACGAAGTGCTGCGCCGCAAGAAGGAAGCTGCCGAGCGCGGGCACGAAAACGAGAAGGCATAGCCCCGGCCCCGCACGACCGCAGCCGCCCGTTTCAGGCGCCCTGCCTCATCGCGGTCGCCAGCTCGGCGAAGGAACCAGTCCTTTCGCCAAGGGTTGGTTATCGGAAGGAGAAAACGATGGATAAAAGCAAACTTCCACATCGCCCGGGCGCTGGCCGAACGGCACAAGACGCAAGGCTGCCGACCAAGGGCGGCGACGATCCGGACGTGCGGTTCCTGGCCGAGAACACCGACCTTTCACCGAAGCAGGCGCGCGAGCTGATCCGCGAGCACGGGCACGACCGCGACAAGCTGCTTGAAATCGCACGAACCATGAAGGCCGAGGGCTGACCGGCTCTCTGAAAGCGAGGCAATGATGAGCAATTCACCCCGTACCGGACGTCCAGGCACATCCGATCAATGGCCACGTTGGGAAGGTCCGAAAGCCAATCGGCCGAGAGGCTATCTGCCAGCCAAGGACGATCCCGACGAGGATCGCGACGCGGCCGGCGAGAACAACAAGGACCCCGAGCGGTCCGATCTCGGCGACGCGGTCAAAACGAAGAAGGAGCCGTAGCGGCTCCTCTCGGCGCAACAGGAGAAGAAAAATGCCACGCGGAGACAAATCGAAATACACCGACAAGCAGGAGCGCAAGGCCGACCATATCGCCGAGGGCTACGAAAAGCGCGGCGTCTCGGAGAAGGAAGCCGAGCGGCGAGCCTGGGCGACCGTCAACAAGGACGATGGCGGCGGCAAGAAGGCGGGCGGCTCGGGCCGCGGCAAGCACACCGGCCATCCGGCGGCGCACAAGGGCGGCAAGGCCGGCGGCAAAGCGTCAAGCTCGCGCTCGGCGGCCGAGCGTTCTGCTTCCGCCAAGAAGGCGGCGGCGACGCGCAAACGCAACGCGGAGCACCACGCGCATCATTAGGCGTGGGTTCACCTTCTCCCTTGCCGGAGACCGGCGGATAGGCGCGCAGCGCCGAAACGATAGGGACGAAACGAGGCGCTGGGAAACTGGCGCCTCATTGCCGCGCGGCGGTCCTTCCAGCAGCATCCGGACGCTTCGCGGCCACCTTCTCCCTCAACGGAAAAGGGAAGATCTAAAGCGGCATCTCCGAAGTTTGCTTGACCGTCTGGCTGGGAACGTCGGTCTTGACGTTCTGCACCCCCTTGATGCGACTTAAGTGCTCGGACTGGAAGCGGCGATAGTCCTCGATGCCCGCCGCCACGACCCGCACCAGAGCGTCGCAGTCGCCCAGCATCAGATAGCATTCCAGCACCTCGGGCAGCTTGGCCACCTCCCTGGCGAAATGCTCGATCGTGTCCTCGTCCTGCTGCTTCAGCCAGATGCGAGTGAAGAAGGTATGACCGCGACCGATCTTGGCCGGGTTGAGCACCGCGACATAGCGGTCGATGACGCCAGCCTCCTCCAGCAATTTTACGCGCCTGAGACAGGGTGACGGCGACAGGCCGACCTCTCTCGCAAGATCGTTGTTGGCCATGCGCCCGTCGCGCTGCAGGGCGCGCAGGATCCGCTTGTCGATCTCATCCAGCTTCATGGCGTCTGATTCCAATATTGGCTTAATTCTCGCTATCCAATGCCAAACCTTGGCAGAAACGGCGCATCTTCGCAACCCGATTGCGGAGCATTTCGGCTATGGTGGCCAGCGAATAGCCGACCATCGAGCAACCGGAGAAGGCCGCCCCGCAAGGCTGGCCGAAGAAGAGCCATGAGCGTTTCCGAGATAACCCTGGGCCACCCTCCCGCCGAAGCACGCGGCGCCGAATTCCGGCGGGGCGCCGCCGCCTCGACGCCGGTGCTGCTTGGCATTGTCCCCTACGCACTCGTGCTGGGCGCGCAGGCCGCGCAGAAGGGCTTGAGCGTCGTCGAGGTGCCGTTGATGACGGGCCTCAACTTCGCCGGCGGCTCCGAATTTGCCGCCATCCAGCTCTGGACCTCGCCGCCGCATGTGCTGTTGATCGCCGCCATCACATTGCTGGTCAACAGCCGGCATTTCCTGATGGGCGCGGCACTTGCGCCGTTCCTGCGCCACCTGCCCAAGCGCAAGGCGTTCCCCGCGCTGTTCTTGATGTGCGACGAGAGCTGGGCGCTCGGGCTCGCCGACGCGAAGCGCCGCGCGGCAGGCGGGCTGCGGCCAGCATTCAGCCTCGCCTATTATGCGGGAACTGCCCTTCCTTTCTATTTTGCCTGGGTGATTTTCACGACCTGCGGAGCGGCGCTCGGGCCGGTGCTTGGCAACGTCGAGCGCTACGGCTTCGCCATGGCCTTTCCGGCAGTGTTCCTGGTGCTGCTGCGCGGCATGTGGAAGGGTTTTGCCGCGGCGCGCCCCTGGCTTGTCAGCCTCGCGGTGGCGGCGGCAACTTATCTCGTCGTTCCGGGCGCCTGGTACGTGGCGGCAGGCGCGCTGTCCGGGTTGGTGTCCGCCTGGCTTCTGGCAGGTGAGAAATGATCGAGCCCTGGACCGTCCTCGCCATCCTAGCCATGGCCGTCGTCACCTATTTGACGCGGATCGGCGGCTATGTCGTGCTCAGGAACCGCACGCTCAGCCCACGCGCCACCGCCGTGATGGAAGCCGCGCCCGGCTGCGTGCTGATCTCGGTGATCGCGCCCGACTTCGTGTCGAAGAATCCGGCCGACCTGGCGGCGCTCGCCATCACATTGCTCGCGGCGACAAGACTGTCGATGCTGCCGACGGTGGTCATCGGCGTGGCTTCGGCCGGGGTATTGCGGTGGGTGATGGGGTAAACGCCGGCGGCCGCCCTCTGCCATGCCGGGATATCTGCCCCAAGGAGGAGATTGGCTCTCCATCGCATCAACTGCCGTAGACCCCAATTTCGCCAGACGCGATCGAAGCGGTCTCGTCGACCCAGCCCAGATGCTTTTCCAGCACCCCGTTCAGCCGGTCGCTGTCGGCGCCTTGCGGGTCGATGCGGCGACCAGTGTATCGAGCGGAATGCCGAGCTGATCAGGCCGAGCTGCTGTTCGATCTCGGCAATCGCGCAGGGTGCTCGCAATTTTAGCCGTGGCTTATTTTGCGACACCCACCCGGGCTTGTGGCTTCTCAGCCGCGGCCCGCGCCACGATCGCCTCCAGCGGCTCTGGCCGGTGCAGGAAATAGCCTTGGCCATAGCCGACGCCCATGCCGACGAGGATCTCCAGCGCGCTTTTCCCCTCGACCTTCTCGGCCACGACGGCGCAGCCCATCGAGCGGGCGATGCCGGCGATTGCCGAGACGATCTCGCGGTCGAAGCGGCTGTCGGCGATGTGCTGGACGAAGGAGCCGTCAATCTTGATCGCATCGATAGGAAAGCGCCGCAGATATTCGAACGAGCTCATGCCGGCGCCGAAATCGTCGAGGCTGACACGGCAATGGCGCAGCCTTGCCCGGCGCACAAATTCCTCCGCTGCGTCGAAATTGGTGACAGCCGCGGTCTCGGTGATCTCGAAGCTGATTGCCGACGGCGGCGCGCCGTTCTCGGCGATCGCCGCGTCGACGAAATCCCAAAGCTGCGGATCGGAGAGCGTCTGCGCCGACAGGTTGAAGCCGAGCGAGACGGCGCCGGAGAGCATCGCCCTGCCATGGCGCGACAGCGCCGTGCGGATGATCCAGCGGTCGAGCCGGGCGGCAAGGCCGAAGCGTTCGGCCACCGGCATGAACTCGCCCGGCAAGATCAGCTTGCCGTTGCGCGCCTCGAGCCGCGCCAGTACCTCGACATGGCGGCTGTCTTGCCAAGGCCTGCCGAGGCGATGGATCTCCTGGCCGAACAGCTTCAACCGGCTGTCCTCCATGGCATCGACCAGATCGGCGGCAAGCCGCGCGGCGTTGAGGCCGCCGGCTCCGGAAGCTGTTTCGGCCGAGAACACGGCGAAGCGGTCGCGCCCGCCGGCTTTGGCGGCGTAGCAGGCATCGTCGGCGCAGGCGAGCGCATCGGTTACGGTCGTCCGGCGATCGCGCACGAAGGCGATGCCGATGCTGGCGGCTAGCCTGCGGGACGACACGGCGGAGCCGAGATCGGCGTCGCGCACCGCGGCGAGCACGGCACGCGCCAGCCGCTCGGCGCAAGCGTCGTTGCAGTTCGGAACCAGCAGCGCGAATTCGTCGCCGCCGAGGCGCGCGGCGTGCGCCGAAGGCGGCAGGCTGGCGCGGATGCCGCCGGCGACGCTCTTCAGCGCGATATCGCCCGCGGCATGGCCGGCATAGTCGTTCAGCGCCTTGAAGTAGTCGAGGTCGACATAGAAGACGGCAAGCGGCAGCCGGTCCGCCGCGCCGATGTTTTCGGCGAGCAGCCGGTCGAAGGCCGAGCGGTTCCACAGCCCGGTCAGCGCATCGTGATGGGCGGCGTAAGCGAGCTCCTCGGCGCGCTTCGTCTCGTCGGTGATGTCGCGTACCGTGCCGAGGATCTGGCCGGCCGAGCCGGCGCCGGCGATCAAACGCACCAGCGACTCGACATGGCGGACCGAGCCGTCGCGCCGGACGATACGGTATTGCGTGGCGGTGACGCTTTTCGAGCCCGGCGGCGGCAGATGCGCGCGCTCGGTGGCCTCCTTGTCGTCCGGGTGGAGATAGGTGTGCCAGAGATCGGCCGTCACCTCGTCGGTATCGCTGACCAGGCCGAAGATCTCCCTGGTGCGCGGGTCCCAATAGCTCTTGTTGGTGCCGATATCGTAGTGCCAGATGCCGGTGCCGCTGGCGGCGAGCGCGAGCCGCAAGCGAACATTGACCTGCTCAAGCGCGGCCTCGGCCTCCTTCTGCCTGGTGATATCGGTCTGCACGCCCATCAGGCGCAGCGGCTTGCCCTCGGCATCGCGCTCGACGATGCCGCCGCGGTCAAGCACCCAGACCCAGCGGCCGTCCTTGTGCTTCAGCCGTAGTTCCGTCTCGATCGACTCGGTGTCACCAGCGATATGGCGGTCGCCGCTCGCCAGTGCTCGCTCGCAGTCGTCGGGATGAGTGAGCTTCAGCCACAGATCGGAGGTATCGAGCTCGCCCTCGGCATAACCCAGCATCCTCCACCAGGTCGGCGAATAGTAGCAATCGCCCGTCGCGAGATTCCAGTCCCATAGGCCGAGCTGGGCGCGATCGAGCGCCAGCGCCCAGAATTCGCCGTTGCGTTTGTTGTCGTCCGCCATGCCCTCGTTCTTGCCGTCCCCGTTCGGGCATAGTGCATGAAAGCTGACAAGAAAGGGTTACTGGAGTGAAGCTGCCAATCTCCCCTTCTGGGTGCCCTTGGGGGGAGATGTCCGGCAGGGCAGAGAGCGCGAAGGATCGCGGCATTGATTAGCTCGATCAAGCCGGTGACCGATCGGCAGGCATCGCTCTTCGCTGAAAAAGTCGGGGGACAGCGCTCCCCTCTGCCCTGCCGGGCATCTCCCCAAAAACAATGGGCGATGCTAGCCGCCCGCCGCCAGCCTTCGCCTCACCACCGCCGCGTGGAAACGCGCGCCATGCAGCAGGCCTTCATCGTTGAAGTCGTAGGCCGGGTTGTGCAGCGGGGCGGAATTGCCGTTGCCGAGAAAGACGAAACAGCCGGGCACCTCGGTGAGGAAGCGGGCGAAATCCTCCGAGGCGGTCATCGGCTCGGCGGCGATGCCGACGGCATCGCCCGCCAGCACCGTTCGGGCCGCAGCAAGCACATCATCCACCAGCGCCGCGTCGTTGATCAAGGGCACGAACTCGCGCGTGTAAGTAACGTCAGATGCTACGTTATAGGCCTGCGCCGTGCCCTTCGGCGATGCGGCGCATCTCCTTCTCGATCGCCGCGCTCACCTCGGGCCGGAAACTGCGGCAGTCGCCAAGGATGCGGGCGAGGCCGGGCAGCGCGTTGCGGGTGCCGTCGGTGATGAGCTCGGTGACCGAGACGACGCCGATATCGACGGGGCTCAGGCGTCGCGAGACAATGGTCTGCAGGTTGACGACCAGCGCGCAGGCGGCAACCAGCGTCTCGCGAGCGTCGTGCGGCCTGGCGGCGTGGCCGCCCAAGCCTTTCAGCACGATCTCGAAATTGTCCTCGGCCGACATGATCGGACCGCTCCGGGTTTCGAAGTGGCCGATGGGCAGGCCCGGCATGTTGTGCAGCCCGAAGATTTCCTCGAAGGGAAAGCGTTCGATGAGCCCGTCTTCGATCATCGCAAGCGCGCCCCTGCCCCACTCCTCGGCCGGCTGGAAGATGAACCGCACCGTGCCGTCGAAGCCGCCTTCCTCCGCAAGCAGCTTCGCCGCGCCGAGCAGCATGGCGGTGTGACCGTCATGGCCGCAGGCATGCATGGTGCCCGGCGTCTGCGAGCGCCAGGCTTGGGTCCCTTGCTCGGCGATGCGCAGCGCATCCATGTCGGCGCGCAGCGCAATCGCGCGATTGCCGCTGCCCCTGGCCAGCGTGCCGACAACGCCGGTGCCGCCTATGCCTTCCGCGACTTCGAGCCCGAAGGCGCGAAGCTTCTCCGTCACGAAGGCGGCGGTGCGCTTTTCCTCGAAGCCGAATTCCGGGTGGGCGTGGAGGTCGCGCCGCCAGGCTGTCATCTCGCGATGCAGCTGCTGCTGGTCGAGTTCAGCCATCTTCTCTTCCCCAGCCCTCGTTCCAGGCGAGTGTTCCCGAAGTTGCGCTTCGTTTCCATCGATTCCGGAGGAAGCCCGCTTTCCTGAAAATCCTTCAGGCGATCTGCAGCTCCAGCTCCCGCGGCACCGCCCCGACCAGCTCGGTGTAACGGCCGGCGTCGGTCGCGCCTTCCGAATTGATGACGAGCACACGCGACGTCGCATCGAGCCCGAGAGCCGCGCGCATGCCCTTGTCTCCGGCTGCGCGGATCAGCCCTGCAAGCCCCGCGCCGCCGCTCTCGCCGGAAACGATGGCCGGATCGTTGCCCAGGGGCCGGGCCAGCCGGTTCATCACCGCGACCGCGTCGTCTTCGTCAACGGTCATGAAGGCATCGCCGACGCGGGACAGCACCCGCCAGGCGATCAGGGACGGCTCGGCGCATTCCAGCATCGCCATCACCGTCGACCGCTGAGGTGCGATCGTTACGGGACGGCCGGCCTCCACCGAGGCGTAGACGCAAGCCGAGCGCCTCGGCTCGACCACCACGGCCTTCGGCCGCCGCTCGCCGAGCAGAATCGCCATATAGCCGGCAAACGCCGCCGCAAAGCCGCCGACGCCTGCCTGCAGGAAGACGTGCGTCGGCGGTTCGGCCATATGACGCAGCGCCTCGCGCACGATCACCGTGTAGCCCTGCATGACAAGCCCCGGAATGCGCTCGTAGCCGCGCCAGGAGGTGTTGGAGACGATCTTCCAGCCGCGCTCGGCGCCGACCCGGGCGACCTCGCGGACCGCATGATCATAACCGCCCTCGACCTGCACGATCTCGGCGCCGAAGCGGGCGATGGCCGCCACGCGCTCGGCGCTGACGCCGGCATGGACGTAGATGACCGAACGCGCGCCAACGAGGCCCGCGCCTTGCGCGACCGATCGGCCATGGTTGCCATCGGTGGCGCAGCAGAAGGTCATCTGGGCGGCGATAGCGCGCAGCTTCGGATCGTTGATTTCGCAGATATCGACTTCGCGACCGAAGCGCTTGCCGGCCTCTTCCAGCACCAGCCGCATGACGGCATAGGCGCCGCCCAGCGCCTTGAAGCTGCCAAGGCCAAGACGCTGGCCCTCGTCCTTGACATGCAGTGCTGCGATGCCGAGGCCATTGGCGAGCGCCGGCAAGGCATAGAGAGGCGTTTCGGCATGGTCGTCGCGCGCCCTGAGATAATGCTCAGCCCGGTCGGCGCCCGCCAGGCCGAGGGCCTCGGCGTCGGCCGGCACCAGCGGCTGGTTGTGTTCGGGGCGCTGGTTGATGAGCAGCATGCTATTCTTTCTTCGATACACTGAACTTTTTTGACGCGCGCGAGAATCGCGCTGCCTAATCTGGCTAGTGATTGAAGTTTGTTTCGATCAGATGTCGCCGGATTCCCGCCTTGGTGGCACGCAACGTTTCGAGATGACTATTTTTGGTGGTGCTTCGCCTGGTAGCACCTGCCGTCGACAACCATAACGTTTGGTTCCGCGATCAGTCGGCTGCCAGCCGGGCGGCGACGCCAAGCAGGACATTGGCGCCGGCAACCAGCTCGTCGGCGGCGGTGGACTCGGCCGGATTGTGGCTGATGCCGCCCCGGCTCGGCACGAAGATCATCGCGGACGGCGCAATACGGGCAATCATCTGCGCGTCGTGCCCCGCGCCCGACGTCATGCGCCGGCAGGAGAGGCCGGCGGCTCTGGCGCCATCCTCGATCAGCGAGACGATGCCGGCATCGAACGTCACCGGCTCGAAGCGGGCCAGGCTTTCGGCATGGATGGTGACGCCGGCGCTTGCGGCAAGGTCGTCGAGGAAGGCGGCGAGCGCCGCTTCGGCTTCGCGAAGATGCATTTCGTTCGGATCGCGAAGGTCGATGGTGAAGATCGCCCGCGACGGGATGACGTTGATCGCGTTTGGCTCGAAAGCGATGGTGCCGACGGTGGCGACCGTGGGTGTCGGCGAGGCGCTGGCCCGGTCCGCGAGGAAGCTGATCACCCGCGCGGCGGCGACGCCGGCATCCTGGCGCATCGACATCGGCGTGGTGCCGGCATGGTTGGCCACGCCGTCGATGGTTATGCGCTGCCAGGAAATGCCCTGCAGGTTCTCGACCGCGCCGATGGCGATGCCCTCGCGCTCCAGCACCGGCCCCTGTTCGACATGCAGCTCGACATAGACATGCGGCTTGAGGAAGCCGGGCCGAGGTCGGCCGGCATAACCTATGCGCTCCAACTCCTTGCCCAGCACCGAGCCGTCGGTGCCGATCGAGGCCAGCGCCTCTTCGATATCCCGGCCGCCGGCAAAGACCAGCGAGCCCATCATATCAGGCGAATAGCGCACGCCCTCCTCATTGGTGAAGGCGGCAACAACAAACGGGCGCGCCGGCGCAAATCCTGCCTCCTTTAGGCTCTCGATCGCTTCGAGGCCGGCAAGCACGCCGTAGCAGCCGTCATAGATGCCGGCGTCGATCACCGTGTCGATGTGCGAGCCAAGCATCACCGGTTCCTGGCCGGCATCCGCGTCGCCCTGCCAGATGCCGAAGATGTTGCCGATGCGATCGATGGCGACGTCGAGCCCTGCCTCTTCCAGCCAACCGACAAGGCGGTCGCGGCCAAGCTTGTCCATGTCGGAGGCGGCGACGCGGACGAGCCGGCCCTGCGTATCGCGACCGAGGCTGCCGAGCTCCTCGATACGGCCAAGCAGGCGGTCGGCATTGATCGTCAGATTGCTCATGCCGGCTGCCTCGCCAGCGCAACCTCGTCCGGCGCCATCCCGACCAGCTCGGCATAGCGGCCGGGGTCGGTCGCGCCTTCGGAGTTGATGATGAGCACGCGCGACTGGGCATCGAGGCCGAGAGCCCCGCGCATCTTCTTGTCGCCGGCAGCGCGGATCAGCCCGGCGAGCCCCGCCCCGCCGCTCTCGCCGGAAACGATCGCCGGATCAGTGCCTGAAGGTCGCGCCAGGCGGTTCATCACCGAAACCGCGTCGTCCTCGTCCACGGTCATGAAAGCATCGCCGAGCCGCGACAGCACGCGCCAGGCTACGAGCGACGGCTCATAGCATTCGAGCATCGCCATCACCGTGGGCTTGCTGTGCGCGATCGCGACTGGACGCCCCGCCTTCGCGGTGGCGTAGACGCACGCCGCCCGCGCGGGCTCGACCACAATTGCCGCAGGGCGATCCTCGCCAAGCACGATGGCGAAATGGCCGGCCACCGCCGCGGCGAGGCCGCCGACGCCGGCCTGCAGGAAGACGTGGGTGGGCGACTTCGACAAGCGCCTCAGCGCTTCGCGCACGATAACCGTGTAGCCCTGCATCACCAGCCCCGGGATGCGCTCATAACCCGGCCAGGATGTGTCGGAGACGACGGTCCAGCCGCGCTCGGTGGCGACGCGGGCGGCTTCCCTGACCGACTGGTCGTAGTCGCCGGCGATGCGCACGATCTCGGCGCCGAAGCGGGCGATCGCCGCCACGCGTTCGTTGCTGACGCCCGAATGGAGGAAGATGACGGAGCGCGCACCGACCAGGCCGGCGCCCTGCGCTACCGAGCGTCCATGATTGCCGTCGGTCGCGCAGGCGAAGGTCATGCCCGAGGCAATCGCCTTCACGTCGGGCCCATGCAGTTCCGCAACATCGATGGCACGGCCGAGCCGTTTCCCAGCCTCTTCCAGCACCAGTCGGATGACGGCGTAGGCGCCGCCCAGCGCCTTGAAGCTGCCGAGGCCGAGGCGCTTGCCCTCATCCTTGACATACAGCGAGCCGACGCCGAGTTCGCCGGCCAGCGCCGGCAAGGCATGCAGCGGCGTCTCGGCATGGTTGTCGCGTGCGGCCAGGAAGCGCTCGGCCTCGGCGGCTCCGGCTAGCCCAAGCGTCGCGGCGTCTTCATCGGTCAGCGGCTGGCGATGGCTCGGGTGGTGGTTGAGCAGGAACATGGATCGGCTTTCTCTGTCTTGTTGGCTGAAATTTATTGCAAGTCCAGTGAGAAAGGCGCTCTGTTTCGGCACCTGAAATGCAAGTTTGTTTCGTTTAGATGCCTGTCATGTCCATTTTGCCCGACCTCGACGCCTTCGACCGCGCCATCCTCGCCATCCTGCAGAAGGACAACAGCACGCCCCAGCGCATTATCGGCGAGACGGTGAACCTCTCGGCGCCGGCCGTGCAGCGGCGCATCAAGCGCATGGAGGAAATGGGCGTCATCCGCGCCAATGTCGCGCTGGTCGATCCGGCCAAGGTCGGCCATCCGATCACGATCTTCGTGGAGGTCGAGGTGGAGAGCGAGCGGGCCGAGCTGATCGACGCCGCCAAGCGCGGCTTCGCCGCGGTGCCGGAAGTGCAGCAATGCTATTACGTGACCGGCGAGGCCGACTTCATCCTGGTCGTCACCGTGGCGACGATGGCCGACTACGAGGCGCTGACCCGGCGATTGTTTTTTGAGAACAACAACGTCAGGCGGTTTCGCACGTTCGTTGCGATGGATCGGGTGAAGGTCGGGCTGGAGGTGCCCGTGGCCGCACCTCACTCAACATGATCCCTCCGGGCATTTCGTATCGCGGCATGATACTCTGCGCTTGATCTCGCAGACGTATCATGCAAAGATACGTTGCGAGGGGCAGTGGATCATACGTTCGTTCACAGACAAGACCACTGAAGCGATTTCGACAGGCAAAGCTCCGAAAGGATTTCCGGCAGATCTCATTCGTGTCGCTCAGCGGAAACTGTTCATGCTGGACAACGCAGCCGAACTGGCCGACCTCAAAGTCCCACCGGGAAATCGGCTTGAAGCGCTGAAGGGCGATCGCGCCGGTCAGTACTCAATCCGTATCAACGACCAATTTCGTGTTTGCTTTCGGTGGACCGATGGAGGAGCGGACAATGTGGAGATCACCGACTACCATTAGCTAAACCAACCAGCTCTGTCCGACAGGAGCGGAACCTATGATCAACCTCGATAAGCCTATTCATCCCGGCGAGATATTGCGGGCCGAGTTCCTTGAGCCACTCGACCTGAAGCCCTACACCCTGGCGAAAAAGCTTCACGTCCCACGTACCCGTATCGAGCGCCTCGCCAACGAGACCACGCCCGTTACGCCGGACACCGCTCTGCGTCTCGCCAAATTCTTTGGCACCACGCCACAGTTCTGGATGAACATGCAAGCCAGTTACGACCTGGCCGTGGAGGGCGCGTCGCTGCAGGAAGAGCTCAAGGAAATTAAACGGTTCGAGGCGGCTGCTTAAGAGCTCTTGCCGCGCTCCCTTCCCAGCAACCGCGCATAGATCTCCCCCACGATCCCGCGCCGGAAGATCAGCACGCAGACCATGAAGATCACGCCGGTCGCTATCGTCACCGGGAAGCCGGAGGTGGCAAGCGTGTTCTCGAGGCCGACGACTAGACCGGCGCCGACCACCGGGCCGACCATGGTGCCGATGCCGCCAAGAAGCGTCATCAGGATGACCTCGCCCGACATCTGCCAGGTGACGTCGGTGAGGGTCGCGAACTGGAAGACGATCGCCTTCACCGCGCCGGCGAGGCCGGCAAGGGCCGCCGACATGACGAAGGCGGCGAGCTTGTAGCGGCCGACGGAATAGCCGAGCGAAATGGCACGGTTCTCGTTCTCACGGATCGAGCGCAGGATCATGCCGAAGGGCGAGTTGACGATGCGCCAGATGGCGAAAAGGCCTATCAGGAAGATGGCGAGCACGAAGAAATACATGTTCATCGGCACGTTGAGGTCGAGCATGCCGAAGAGATGGCCGCGCGGCACGCCCTGGATGCCGTCCTCGCCTTCGGTGAAGGGCGCCTGCACGCAGAAGAAATAGAACATCTGCGCCATCGCCAGCGTGATCATGGCGAAATAGATGCCTTGCCGGCGGATGGCGAGGAAGCCGACGACGAGGCCCATGCCTGCCGCGCCCGCAGTGCCGAGCAGGATGCCGGCCTCCGGCGGCCAGCCCCAGGCTTTCACCGCATAGGCGCAGAAATAGGCGGCGCCGCCAAAGAAGGCGGCGTGGCCGAAGGAAAGCAGCCCGGTGTAGCCGAGGAGCAGGTTGAAGGCGCAGGCGAACAACGCGAAGCACAGCATCTTCATGACGAAGATCGGATAGATGACGAAGGGGGCGGCGAGGAGCGCCATGATCCCCAGCGCCACAAGCGCCCGTTCCAGCCGGACGGAGGCAGCGGCGCGCTCTGCGTGAAGGGTCGCCTCGCTCATCTTACGCGTCCCTTCCGAACAGGCCCGCGGGGCGGAGCAAAAGCACGATCGCCATGATGACGAAGACCACCAGGTTCGAGGCCTCCGGATAGAAAACTTTGGTCAGGCCCTCGGCGAGGCCGAGCATGTAGCCGGTGACGATGGCGCCGAGGATCGAGCCCATGCCGCCGACCACGACGACGGCAAAGACGACGATGATGAGGTCCGATCCCATCAGCGGGCTGACCTGGTAGACGGGCGCCGCAAGGATGCCGGCCAGCCCGGCAAGTGCTGCGCCCAGCCCATAAGTGAGCGTCAGCAGCAGCGGCACGTTGACGCCGAAAGCCTGCACCAGCTCGGGGTTCTCCGTGGCGGCGCGCAGATAGGAGCCGAGCCTGGTCTTTTCGATCAGCAGCCAGGTGCCGATGCAGACGATGAGCGAGGCCACCACCACCCAGCCGCGGTAATTGGGCAGGAACATGAAGCCGAGATTGGTGCCCCCGGCAAGCAGGGTCGGCACCGCGTAAGGATTGCCGGAGACGCCATAATAGAAGCGGAACACGCCTTCGATGACCAGCGCAAGGCCGAAGGTGAAAAGCAGGCCATAGAGCGGGTCGAGCCGGTAGAGCCGCGACAGCGCTACACGCTCCACCACGATGCCGAACAGGCCCACGGCCAAAGGCACGATGATCAGCGCCGGCCAGTAGCCGATGCCGAGATGGACGAGCAGCAGATAGCCGATGAAGGCGCCGAACATATACAGCGCGCCATGGGCGAAGTTGATGATGCGCAAGAGCCCGAAGATGACGGCCAGCCCGAGGCTGAGCATGGCGTAAAAAGAGCCGTTGATCAGGCCGACAAGCAGTTGGCCGAGCAAGGCTTGGATGGGGATGCCGAAGATCATGGTCATTTGGCCATCATACCCCCAGCACCTCGTGCAGTTTGTCGGTGTGCGCGGAAAGCTGGCCGACCGGGAAACCTTCCACCACCTTGCCGTGATCCATCAGGTAGAAGCGATCGGCGATGCGGGCGGCGAAGCGGAAATTCTGCTCGACCAAAAGGATGGTCATGCCGCGCTTCTTCAGCGCCGCCAGCAATTCGCCGATGCGCTGGACGATTACCGGCGCCAGGCCCTCGGTCGGCTCGTCGAGCAAAAGCATTTCGACGCCGGTTCTCAGGATGCGGGCGATCGCCAGCATCTGCTGCTCGCCGCCGGAAAGCTTCGTGCCCTGGCTGTTGCGACGTTCCTTGAGGTTGGGGAAGAGCTCGAATATCTCCTCCACGCTCATGCCGCCCTTGGCCACCACCGGCGGCAGGATCAGATTCTCGTCGACGGTGAGCGTGGCGAAGATGCCGCGCTCCTCCGGCACGAAGCCGATGCCCTGATGGGCGACGCGGTGCAACGGCAGGCGGATCAGGTCCTTGCCGTTGAAAGTGACGGAGCCTGTCCGCTTGCGGATCAGGCCCATGATGGCGCGCAGCGTCGTCGTCTTGCCGACGCCGTTGCGGCCAAGCAGCGTCACCGTCTCGCCGCGCAGGACTTCGAGGTTGACGCCGTGCAGCGCATGGCCCTCGCCGTACCAGGCATGAAGGTCGCGCACGGCAAGCAGCGGCTCACTCATGCTCGGTCCCCATATAGGCGACGCGCACGCGCTCGTCCTGGCTCACCGTCGCGTAGTCGCCGGCGGCAAGCACCTGGCCGCGCTGCATGACGGTGATCCAGTCGCAGAGATCGGCAACGACGGTGAGGTTGTGCTCGACCATCAGCACGGCGCGGTCTTTCGCCAGCGAGCGGATGATGCCTGAGATCGTGCCGACATCCTCATGCCCCATGCCGGCCATCGGCTCGTCGAGCAGCAGAACTTTTGGATCGAGCGCCAGCGTGGTGGCGATTTCCAGCACACGCTTCCTGCCATAGGAGAGATCGCCCGCCAGCCGATGCGCGGCGTCGTCGAGCCCGACGATGGCGAGCAGCTCGCGCGCCCGGGGCGTCAGCTGGTCCAGCGCCGAGACCGGGCGCCAGAACTGATAGCCCAGCCCGCCCGGACGCTGCAGCGCGACGCGCACATTGTCGAGCACGCTGAGATGCGGAAAGATCGCCGATATCTGGAAGGAGCGTACAAGCCCCATGCGCGCCACCCTGGCCGGCGGCGTGCGGGTGATGTCGGTGCCGAGCAGCTGGATGGTGCCGCTGGTCGGCTGCAGGAATTTGGTCAACAGGTTGAAGATGGTGGTCTTGCCGGCGCCATTCGGGCCGATCAAGGCATGGATCCTGCCGTGATGGACGTCGAGATCGACGTCCTTCACGGCGACGAATCCGGCGAAGTCGCGCCGCAAGCCGCGGGCGGAAAGCACCACCCGCGGCGTCTGGTCGATGCCGTCCCGGCGGACGGCGGTGGCGGTGTCGAGCGTCACTTGCTGACGAGCGGGCAGCCGCTGTCCTCGGCTTTCATGAAGGCCTTGTCGCCGGGAATGGTCGCCAGGTAGGTGTAGTAGTCCCAGTCCTTCTTGCTCTCCTCCGGCTTCTTGACCTGGTAGAGATACATGTCGTGCACCATCGAGCCGTCGGCCTGCACCTTGCCGTTCACCGTGAACACGTCGTTGACCGGCATCTCATGCAATTGCTTGGCTACCGCTTCGGTCTCGTCGGTGCCGGCCTTGTCGATGGCCTTCAGATACTGCGTCACCGCCGAATAGGTGCCTGCCTGGACCATGTTGGGCATGCGGTTGGTGCGCTTGAAGAAGCGCTGCGCGAAATCGCGGCTCACATCGTCGCGGTCCCAGTAATAGCCTTCCGTCAGCACCACCCCCTGCGCCGCCTGCAGGCCAAGGCCATGCACTTCGGCCAGCGTGAAGAGCAGCGCCGCCAGCCGCTGGCCGCCGGCGACGATGCCGAATTCGGCCGCCTGCTTGATCGAGTTCGAGGTGTCGAGGCCGGCATTGGCTAGGCCGATGATCTTGGCGCCGGAGGACTGCGCCTGCAGCAGGAAGGAGGAATAGTCGGTGGAGCCAAGCGGATAGCGCACCTCGCCCAGCACCTTGCCACCACTGGATTCCACGAGCTTGGCGGTCTGGTCCTTCAGCGAATAGCCGAATGCATAGTCGACGGTGATGAAATACCAGCTGTCGCCGCCCTGCTGCACCAGCGCGCCGCCAGTGCCGACTGCTTGGGAGTGGGTGTCATAGGCCCAGTGGAAACCATAGGGCGAGCACTGCTTGCCAGTGAGGTCGGTGGAGGCGGCGCCGGTGACGATGTCGATCTTCTTCTTTTCCTTGGAAAGCCCCTGGACGGCGAGCGCGACGGAAGACGTGGTGAGCTCCATGATCGCGTCGACCTGCTCGGTGTCGTACCACTGGCGCGCGATGTTGGAGGCGATGTCCGGCTTGTTCTGGTGGTCGGCGCTGACGATCTCGATCGGCGCGCCCTGCACCTTGCCGCCGAAATCCTCGACTGCCATCTTGGCGGCCTCTACCGACCATTTGCCGCCGAAATCGGCATAG
The DNA here is from genome assembly GCF_002294985.1 of Mesorhizobium sp. WSM3862. Classification (GTDB taxonomy): domain Bacteria; phylum Pseudomonadota; class Alphaproteobacteria; order Rhizobiales; family Rhizobiaceae; genus Mesorhizobium. The sequence goes on from NZ_NSGE01000016.1 coordinate 32,148, forward strand.
ACGCCGGACTGGTCGTTCAAGATGCCGATCTTGACCTTGCCGTCCGAGATTTCGCCAGCCGCCGCCGGCATTGCGGATGCCGCAATGAGCGCGGCGGAGACGAGATAGGATGCTTTCACTGGTAGTTCCTCCCTTGTGGTCAACCACGGGAAACGCGGCGGACCTCGCAATGGTTCAACAGTTCCGTCGGATTGTGGATTGAGGCCTCGATCCCGCCTGCCACTCCTATTCTTGCGGGCCTGCTCCTTTGCGGCTGGGCCGCCGTGCGCCTTGGGTGCACGGGCGCGAGCCTAGCATCACATTTCGCTGGCCGGGAATGCTATTTTCGTAGCATGCGGATGGGTTGGGGGCAGCATGGTGTCCCTTCACCAGGGCAGCCGCTTGCCATCGCTAAAAAGCCGCCGGTCGGACCGTCGGGCAAGGTTGCGGCGCAGACGATGCCGGCCGCGCCTTGCGCGACGGGGCGGCCGCCGGCACCGCCCATGTCGCGACCCAGCCGGGGCAGGTCGAATTGACCAGCAAGCGCCCCCTCCCCGCCAGACACAATCCGGAAACAAGATTCAACAGCCCGGAAAAACTCGCGAAAAGACCGGCTGTCATAAGCGGCACCGGAGCAGCCGAACTACGGCCAGCGACAACCTGATATCGATCTTCGAAAAAGGAATGCCGACTTATGAAAAAGACCCTTCTCTCCGTTCTCGGCCTGGCGGTCGCGCTTGCTTTCGCGGTGCCGGCGCTCGGCACTACCGAAGCCAACGCTGCCGCGACCACGACGGCTGCGACCACGACGACCACCGCGGCTCCGGCTGCGGCCACCGAGACGGCCAAGCCGGACGCCAACGGCCCGCACAAGAAGCATGTCAAGCACCATCGCCGTCACGCCCGCAAGCATCACGTGAAGAAGCACTCGAAGCATCACGCCAAGAAGCATCATGTGAAGCACCACACCAAGAAGCGTACCCACAAGAAGCACGGCAAGAAGCTCGCCGCATAAGGCGCGTCGCCGGCTTTTGGCTTTTCAGCAATTGGCCAAAAACTTCATGACCGGATGATCCCGGACCGCTTCAACAGGGTTCGGGATCATCGCTTCCCGGAAACGCCGTCCCTCAAAGGCGGCGTTTTTGCTTACCAGGTCGCTGGCGCGGTCGTCCGGTCCGGATCGTGCCTTACTTCTTCTGCGGATAGATCGTCTCGCCGCGCTTCAGCATTTCGACGAACGTCTCGATCTTCTTCTTGCGCCCCGCCTCGGTCTTCATGTTGTGGACGCGGAAGGCGAGCGCGAAACGGTTCTGCGCCGAAAGCTTTGCCAGCATCGCTTTGGCCTTCGGTTCGGCATCGATCGCGGCCTGCAGGTCGGGCGGAAATGTCATCTCTTTCGAGCCGCCATAGGCGCGGTCCCAGCGGCCATCGGCTTTGGCCGCCTCGACTTCGCGCAGGCCATGCTCCGTCATGCGGCCCTCTTCGATCAAGCGCGCGACGTTGTCGACGTTGATCCTGCTCCAGATGCTCTTCCTGCCGCGCGGCGTGTAGCGCTGCAGAAAGCTCTTCTCGTCGAGCGACTTGCGCACCGCATCGATCCAGCCGAAGCAGAGCACGACGTCGATCGCTTCCTTCGGCGTGATCGAAGCAAGGCCAGAGCCGACCTTGTGGATCTTGATCCAGACCTCGCTTTCGCCGGCCTGGTTTTGGCTGAGCCAGGCGTAGAAGCTTTCGGCGTCCGAGAACTCGTGGACCTTGCTCGGGTCGACCTTGATGGGGGCCATCGGTGTTCCTTCTTGCCTGAGCCGAGGCTCCGATCTCCCCCTTTGTTGGGGAGACGGCCGGCAGACCAGAGGGCGCGCTGTCCCGCCAGCCCTGTCGAGACGCCGCCGCCTTAGCTTATACTCGTGGGAATTTAAGGCCGCGTTTCTTCGCGCCCCCCTGCCCTGCCTGGTTGAATTATCAAAGCCGCGCCAGCCAACCATCGGACTCTCCGATAACACTATCGGTTTCTTCCGTTTCCGCTCCGCCGGCCGGCCTGCCACATCACCGTCCATGCAAAAGAAAGGCATGGACATGGACGAGACAAAAATCCTGATCGTCGGCGGCAGTTCGGGCATGGGGCTGGCGCTTGCCAGGCGCTGCCTCGCCGAAGGCTCCGGCGTCATCATCGCCGGGCGCAATGCAGCGAGGCTGAACGCCGCGCGCGATGAGCTCGGCTGCCCGGCCGCGCTGGAAGCGGCGGTGGTCGACATCAGCCGCGAGGCCGAGGTCGCGGCGCTGTTCGCGCGCATCGGCGGGCTCGAGCATATCGTCAGCACGGCGGCCGACATCGAAGGCGCCTACCGGCTTTTGCCCGAGATCGAGCTTTCGGTGGCGCAAAAAGTTGTCGACAGCAAGTTCTACGGGCCGCTGCTGTTGGCCAAGCATGGCGCGCCGAAACTTTCGGCCAATGGTTCGCTCACCTTCGTCTCCGGCATTGCCGCCTACCGCCCGGCCGCGCGCGGCTCGGTGGTCGCGGCCGTCAACGCCGGGCTCGAAGGGCTGGTGCGGGCCTTGGCCATCGAGCTGGCGCCGATCCGCGTCAATGCCGTCTCGCCCGGCTGGGTCGACACGCCGATCTGGCAATTCGTTGCCGGCGATGCGAAGGACGAGACGCTTGCCGCGATGGCGAAGCGCCTGCCGGCGGGACGGGTCGGACGGCCGGAAGACATTGCGGACGCGATCCGCTTCCTGATGGGCAACGGCTTTACGACGGGAACGACGCTGCATGTCGAGGGCGGGCAGCGGCTGGTCTGACGAGCGCGAAGTTTTCGCCCATCGCCGCGAGCAAGAGCTTCAGCGCCGGCGGCTGGACGCGCCGGCGCCGCCAGATCATGACCAGCTCCGCCGAGCGGATCGGGCCCGGCCATGCGATCTCGGCCACCTCGCCGCGATCGAGCGCGGCAGCGACCGCCAGCCGCGGAACAAGGCCGAAGCCGGCGCCGGCCGCCACCAGGCCGGCGATGGCGTCAATGCTGCCAGCCTCGGCCGCGAGCTTCGGTCCGCCGAGGCCCGCCTCGGTGAAGGCCGTGTCGATCATGGCGCGGTAGACGCATCCGGTTTCGGTGGCGACGAAACGCTTTTCGGCAAGCTCCGCCAGATCGACATCCGCCCGGTTCTCGCCCGGCGGCGCGATCAGCACCAGCGGCTCGGCCGCGACGGGGCGCCTGGCGAAGCGCTCGTCGGGCTCGCTGGCGCCCGGTCTGTCGAAGCAGAAGGCGACGTCGATCCCGCCCTCTCCCAGCCTGCGGCGCAACTCGCCGCTGCCTGCGATTTTCAGCCTGATGTCGATGTCGGGATGAACGGCCTGGAAATCGGCGAGCCAGCCGGGAAGTTTTGCCGAAGCGATCGTCTCGAGCGCGCCGATCGACAGGCTGCCGGCCGTCTCGGCCTTGGTGGCATCGATGGCGGCCCGGGCGTCGTCGGCGAGCGCCAGCAATTCCTCGGCGTAAGCTTGCAGCGCCTCGCCGGCCGGGGTCAGGTCCAGCCCTTGCCGCGACCGTGTGAACAGCGTCGCGCCCAGCTCGGCCTCGAGCGACTGGATCTGGTCGCTGACGCTCGACTGCGCGAGATTGAGCTCGCCCGCCGCGCGCGTGACGTTGCGTGTGCGCGCGACCGCGAGAAAGGTCTTCAGCAGCCTTGGATGCACGTTACTGCAGCTGCGGCTTCTTGAGGAAGGAGTTGCGGTCGGCCGATTTTACGCGAAGCCAGGTCTCACGGCCGTCGCGCACGACGCGCAACGGAATTTCCGCGCCGGCCGGGTTCTGCCAGAGTTTTCGATAGAAGTCGGCGAGACCGTCAACCTCGCCGTCGCGCACGTCGGAGATGATGTCGCCTTGGCGAAGGCCAGCCTTTGCCGCGGGACCACCTTCGGCGACGCTCATCACCACCACCATGCCGTTCGACTCCGCCGAGAAGGCGCCGAGCCACGGGCGCGGCGGCTTGGCGACCTGGCCGCGCTTGACCAGATCGTCGAGGATCGGCGTCAGAAGGTCGATCGGCACGATCATGTTGATGTCGGCAACCTCGCCGGCACGGCTCATCTGCAGGCGCAGCGAGCCGACGCCGAGCAGCTTGCCGTCACGGTCGAACAGCGCAGCACCACCCCACGAGGGATGCGCCGGCGCGGTGAAGATCGCCTCGTCGATGAGATATTCCCAATAGCCGGCGAATTCCTGCTTGGTGACGATGTGGGCGTCGACCTGCTGGCCGATGCCGTCGGCAAGCGTCACGGCGTCGCCGATATTGGCCTTCCTGGCATTGCCGAACTTGACTGCCGGCAGCCCGAGCGGCGCCAGCGCCTGCACCAGGCCGAAGCCGGTCTCCTGGTCATAGGCCAGCGCATGCGCCGCAACCACGCGGCCGTCCTGGTCGGTCAGCCAGACCTCCTCGGCCTCGGTGATGAGATAGCCGATGGTGAGAACCAGCCCGCTGTCGCGGATCACCACGCCGCTGCCCTCGCGGCGCGTGCCCAGCGCATTGGCGGTAAAGGCGTCGTCCGGAACCGTGGCGCGCACGGCCACGACGGAGCGCGAGATTTTTTCGATGGTCATCGTCGATCCTGAATTACGGGTCTTTTTCTATAAGTATGGCCAAAGGGACGCGGTGCAAGGGCATCTGTCCCTGAGGGAGAAGGCGGGGCGCTGCTGGCCCAAGCATTAGTTCAACGAAATTTGAACTTTTTTCTTTGACGCCCGCGCAACCGCACCTAAATCTTGCAACGAACCCCGCATCCCGCCCACAGCAACAAGGCCTCCCGAGATGAACCAGTACAACCCGCCGAAAGTCTGGACCTGGAACAAGCCGAGTGGCGGCACCTTCGCCTCCATCAACCGGCCAGTCGCCGGGCCGACGCATGAGAAGGAATTGCCTGTCGGCAAGCATCCGCTGCAGCTCTATTCGCTGGCCACGCCCAACGGCCAGAAGGTGACGATCATGCTGGAGGAGTTGCTGGCGCGCGGCCACAAGGGCGCCGAATACGACGCCTGGCTGATCCGCATCAATGACGGCGACCAGTTCGGCTCGGGCTTCGTCGAGGTCAACCCGAACTCCAAGATCCCGGCGCTGATGGACCGCAGCGAGCCGAAGCCGGTGCGCGTGTTCGAGTCGGGCTCGATCCTCACCTATCTGGCGGAAAAATTCGGCGAGTTTCTGCCGACGGAGCGTGCAGCGCGGGCCGAAACCTTCTCGTGGCTGTTCTGGCAGATGGGCTCGGCGCCCTATCTCGGCGGCGGCTTCGGGCATTTTTACGCCTATGCGCCGGAGAAGATCGAATACGCCATCGACCGCTTCGCCATGGAAACCAAGCGGCAGATGGACGTGCTGGATCGGCGGCTGGCCGAAAGCGAGTATCTCGCCGGGCCGGATTACACCATCGCCGACATGGCGGTCTGGCCCTGGTATGGCGGGCTCGCCAAAGGCCGCAGCTACAACGATGCCGCGCAGTTCCTCGCCGTGCATGAATATAAGCACGTGCAGCGCTGGGCCGATGCGATCGACGCCAGGCCGGCGGTAAGGCGCGGCCGCATGGTCAACCGCATCTCCGGCGATCCGGCCTATCAGTTGCACGAGCGCCACGACGCCAGCGATTTCGAGACGAAGACGCAGGACAGGTTGCAAGCGGCGGAGTGAGCTGATCTCCCCCCTTGCGGCGGAGATGGCCGGCAGGCCAAAGCGGGTCGATGCGCGTGGAGCGCCGACGCCCGACGAACAATAAGAGGGCAAGTTGGCGCATCGTGTGCGCCGACCCCCTCTGTCGCCTTCGGCGACATCTCCCCCTCAAGGGCCCTCAAGGGGGGAAGATCAGCTACCTCCCGTAGGTATACGTCACACTGGCCTCCGCCAGCGCCTGGCTCTTCGCCGCGACCGACACCATTTCGGGTGAGGGATTTTCCGGCGTGCGCAGCTTCGCCTCACTCAGCGCATAGAGCGTGAAGACGTAGTGGTGCGTGCCGCTGCCGGGCGGCGGACATGGGCCGAAATAGCCGGCGCGACCGACGCCGCCCGTGCCGGAAACCGTGCCCTTCGGCAGGCGCTTGCCGCCTTTGGAGCCGGCGCCTTCGGCGAGGCCCTTGGCGCTTGCCGGGATGTTCCAGACAAGCCAATGCCAGAATCCCTTGCCGTCGTTGGCATCGGGATCGAACATGGTGAGCGCGTAGCTCCTGGTGCCCGCCGGCGGGTCCTTCCAGCCAAGCGCGATCGAGACGCTCCTGCCGCCGCATCCGGGCTTGTCGCCGAGATATTTTGCGTCCCACTTGTCGTTGGAGACCGACGGGCTGGAGATCTCGAAGGCAGATGCCTGGGTGGCGAAGGCGGCGAGGGCAAGTCCAATCAGGCCGAGGCGCGAAGTCATAGCTTCACTCCTTCTACTTGGATTGCACAAAGTCTATCCGAAAGGCGCGCCGGAGCCGAGCAACTTTGCGTGACGGCCGGCAGGCGCCGGAGCTGCCGATTTCCCCCACAAGGAGGCGTCCCGGAGCACTGCCGATGAGCCTGTCACGCGCGGCGGCGAGTCCATACTATCCCCCTCTCGCCAACGCGGGGCGACCCGATTTGTTCTTGCCGGCCCTTCCTAAAAGTGCCGCCACCCGATCTCGCCGTTAGGCCAACAGAGCTATGCGGTTCTTCACGAATTTTTTCAGCCGGAACATCCCCTGGAAAGCTCCGTTGGAAACTTAGTCAACGATGCAAACCAATGGAGATTTCCTGATGATGAAGAAGATTCTCGCAGCTTCCGTTCTTACCCTGGCGCTCGCGACCTCGGGCGCCATGGCTCAGACAGCCGGTGCAAGCGGCGACGCCAGCGGCAGCGTTTCAGGCGGCGTCTCGGGCACGACTGGCGGCGCCTCGGGCAGTGCGACGGGCGGTGCCACGGTCACCACGCCGGCAACCCCTGGCACGGATACGACCACCACGAATTCCACGAATTCCATGAATTCCACGAATTCGACGAACCAGCCGGCCGGTATGCAGGATCGCTGCAAGGATACGGGCGCTAACGATACCGAGAACAACATGGCCAGCGGCAATACGACCTCGAACATGCAGAACTGCAACAAGTAGCGCCGGATCGCCGACACAAAAAAGCCCCGCCGGTGGAAGCCGTCGGGGCTCTTTCGTTGAGGCCTTGAAGGTGGGACTTCGCTGCCTGCCGATCCAGGGGGTGTTGGATCGGCCGCGACCCTAGCCGAAGAATCGGCGTGGCTATAATCACGGCTGCGCACTACCAATCACGCCTGCGCGAGAAGGAGGTGATAGCCGGCTGTCGATCTTTCTTTGAGGGAAGAGCGGCTAGCTCAGCAGCTTCGCCAATCGCGGCACGCCCTCGCCCACCGCGCGGTCGTCGGCCAGCGTGAAGGACATGCGCAGCGTGTTGCGGCCGGTGCCGTCGGCGTAAAAGGCGTTGCCCGGCACGAAGGCGACGCGCGCCTCCTGCACCGAACGCGCCAGCAACGCTGTGGCGTCAGTGCCTTCGGGCAGCGTCAGCCAGACGAACATGCCGCCTTCCGGCCGGCTCCAGGAAATGCCGTCCGGCATGTTTTCCTCGAGCGCGCCGAGCAGCGCGTCGCGGCGACGGCGATAGGCACCGATCAGCTTCTCCACCTGGGCGTCGAAGATGGTCTCGGCAACGCGATGCATGACCATCTGGTTGATCGACGGGCTGTGCAGATCGGAGGCCTGTTTCATCAGCACCAGCTTTTCCACCACATGGCGCGGGGCGCAGACCCAGCCGACGCGCATGCCTGGGGACAGGATCTTGGAGAAGGAGCCGCAATAGAGCGTGCGGGCATTGTCGATGCCGCCCGAGCGGGCGCAATCCAGCGCCAGGATCGGCGGCACCGCCGCGCCGTCATAGCGCAGCGCCCGGTAGGCGGCGTCCTCGATGACGGCGATGTCGAGCTCGCCGGCGAGGTCGAGCACCGCCTCGCGCTGCTTGCTATCCAGCGTGTTGCCGGTCGGGTTGGCGAAATCCGGCACCAGATAGGCGAATTTCACTTTGCCGCCGTTAGCCGCGGCGGCCGCGCGATAGGCGTCCGGCGTCATGTTGCCGCCGGCGGTGTTCAGCCGGTCGTAACGCGGCTCGTAGGCGTTGAAGGCTTGCAGCGCGCCGAGATAGGTCGGCCAGGTGACCAGCGCGGTGTCGCCGGGCGACAGAAACAGCTTGCCGAGATAGTCGAGCGCCTGCTGCGAGCCGGAGGTGATGAAGATGTTGCCCTCGTCGCATCGAATGCCGAGCCTGCCCATATAGGCGGCCAACCATTTGCGCAGCGGCAGAAAACCTTCGCTGACCTGGTATTGCAGCGCGGCCCCCGCTTCCGCGCCGCCGAGCACGGCCCGATAGGCGTCGCCGATGGCCTCGGCCGGAAACAGCGAGGCATCGGGAATACCGCCGGCGAACGAGATGATGTCGGGCTGATCGAGCAGCTTCAGGAGCTCGCGGATTTCCGAGGCCTTCATGCGCGAGGAGCGCGAGGCCAGAAGGTTCAACAGGGTCAAAGCGCACCTCCCGCAGTGCTTCGTTCAGGGTTTTAGCATTTAGGTCAGCTTCGTTGACCTATTATCAGGCCACGTCCGTCGCGTGAATACACAAAACGGCCATGGCGCATCGCTCTGACGACATTTGGCCGACATATCCTGACGGAGATATCTGACACGACGGCGGTCCGCTCATCGCGGGATTGTCGTAATATTAGAATAGGCGCATATTGTCGCAAGCCGAAGCCGTGCTCCGGCTGAACCGCCTGTTGGCCATGGTGCCCGGGCGGTCCGTGACCAGGTCAAATGCCAGTGAAACAACAAGCACCTCGGCTGCTCAAACCATTGAGCAGCCTGAGGCAATGATATTTGGAGGAGATAGCCATGAAGGTCACCATACTGGCAAGTTACGAACCCCATGCCGCCAAAGGGCTGATGCAGGGATCGAACCGCGAAGCTGCAATCCAGGCGCTCTTTGAAAGCGTCGGCGGCAGGATGAGCAGCGTCATGTTCACGCGCGGCATTTACGACGTCGTCGTCAATGGCGAGGTGCCGGATCAGGTCGCCGGGATGGGCATGGCCCTTGCCGTGCGCGCGAGCGGCTCGTTGAGCGAGTTGGTCGTCCTCGAAGAACTCGACATGAAGGCGGTGCTCGCTGCCGCCAACAAGGCTGCTGGGGCCTACAAGCCCGCCGGCTGACGGCCTGGCCAGGCAGCGCGGACGGCGCGTTCGTCGTCCCGTGCTGCCGGCATCACGTCACCGCAAGCCGAGGCTTTGCTTATGCATGTCCTTATCCCCAAACCGCTCCGCACTTTGGGCGACAAGCATTAGAACGGCAATCGAATCTCGTCGTCCCGGGCCGTATCGGGCCATCCGATGTCCTTGCGGATCTCCGGCGGCAGTTCGTTCAGCTCGCGCGTCGTCCTGCGGCGCCTGCTCGCCTGCTCGAACGCGGCGCGGATTCGGTTAAGGCTCTTAAACATCGCAACCTCCACAAAGCAGCGGCAGAATTGGCGGCCGCCCTCCGGGCGCCGCTTTTGAGGTGCGTCTGTAACCAAGCGATTGCGCGCAGACGGTGAAATGCTTCACGAAGCCGGAGCGGCCTGAAACATTTGTGTGCGAATTAAATTGGGTTTCGACGCCGCGGCACTAGAGGCGAGCGCCAACAGACGGCGCTGCCGGCTATGACGGGCGCACAATTCTGACCGCCTTGCTCGCTAAGATAGGCGTCAGGCGTTAGTCCGTACTACCGGAAGGAAGTTGCTGCGCGGTCTGCGCCGAGAGCCGGCCTTTGCGGACAAACGTCGGCTTCGAATATTCTTTTTTCGTGGCGAAATCTCCCCTGCCTCGCCGGAAAATGCGGTACGGCTATCGGACTGTCAAGCAGATGGCAGGCCGGTGGATGGCAGGCCGGTGAGGCCGGCCCGATCGACCACCTTCCCCTCCCGTGCCACTTCCCTGCCCGCGCGATACACGGTCCGCTCCTTCGGCACGGCCACCACCGCTTCCGGCACATGCTCGGCCCTGAGCGCGACGAAATCGGCCCTGGCGCCGACGGCGATGCCATAGCCTTCGAGCCCCAGCGCCCTGGCGCCGGCATGGCTCACCACGTCGTAGGCTGCTTCCAGCTGGCAATCCTCGTAGAAGCCGGAGCGGTAGCCGATCATGTTGGCGCGGTTCAGCATGTCGCCATCGCCGTAAGGCCACCAGGAATCGCGGATGTTGTCGGAGCCGGCAAAGACCGTGACGCCCGCCTTGCGCAATGCCGCCACCGGCGGGAAAGGATGGTTGCCCGGCGCGTTGGTCATGATGGCGACGCCGGAGGCGGCGAGCAGCTCGCCGGCTTTGGCCAGCGCGTCGGCGGAAATGTCGCCCAGCGCATAGGCGTGGCTGACGGCGACTTTGCCTTGCATGCCCAGTGCCGTGCTCCGCGCGGCGATCTCCTCGATCTCGAACAGGCCGAGGGTGCCGCCGTCATGCAGGTGGATATCGATTCCGGCGCCGTGTTTTTCGGCAAGGCCGAAGACGACGTCGAGATGGCCCTTCACATCGCGGTCAAAGCTTGCCGGGTCGAGCCCGCCGATCAGATCACAGCCGAGCTTCAAAGCCTCGTCCAGAAGCTCGGCGGTGCCGGGCGACGACTGGATGCCGCTTTGCGGGAAGGCGACGAACTGGATGTCGATCAGCTCGCGATATTTTTCGCGCACGACAAGGATCGTCTCGACATGTTTCAGCCCGACCGCGGCGTCGACCATGACATGGCTGCGCATCGCGAGGCTGCCATTGCCAACGCAAAGCTCGAGCTGGTTTTTTGCGCGCTCGTCCATCGGCGCGGCCTGCTCGAGGTTCCGCATCTGGAAGGCGACCCGCTCGCGCACGTCGAAGCCGTTGGTGCAGGGAATGTGCGGGCGCCAGACATCGCCATATAAGGAGGTGTCGAGATGGATGTGGCCCTCGATGAAGGCCGGCAGCACGAGCTGGCCGGCGAGGTCGACGGCGCCTGGCGGCGCGCCGGCGGCATTGGCGGCGGGCGTGATGGCGCTGAAGCGGCCGTCGGCGACGGTGAGGTCGGCCAGGGAGCCGTCGGCGAGTTTTGCGTTGAGAAAGCGGGGCAAGTGCAATCCATCAGCAATGATGCATCAGTCGTCGTCCCTCGGCCGCCAGAGGTCAATGCGGATCGGGATAGAAAGTGTTTCGCCCAAGTTCTCTGTCACCCGCGGTTGGCAGATCGCGCGCCCGGCCGGCTGCGCCGCCGTTAACCTTAATTCCAAGCGGCGGTGGGGAAGTCCCTGTCGCCTGCCTATTCCGCTATCGCGGAAGTTTCGACACGAGAAAAACATGCCATAGTCCAGGCTGCGGTACGAGGCCGCCTTGGTCGACGCGGACGCCCAAGCACATCCCCAACAATGTCGCCCCCAACGGCCGCGTCGACCTTGTACTGAACGGCGATCTGACCCGGGTCGCCGTTTTGTTTTTGGCCATCAGGCCTGGGACTTGGCGTATTCCGCGACCAGCCCGTCATATTCCTCGAAGGCCGGCAAGGCCGCGTAGCTGTGCAGGGCGGGCGTCTCGGCCCAGGGCAGCTTCTCGCTGGTCCAGGTCTCGACGAAAGGCGTGAACCAGGCGGGGTCGTCCAGCATTGTCGGGCGCAGGTTGACGAACCAGTCGAGCCCCTCCGGCCGGGTGAACATCCAGCTCATGCAGTAGCCGCAGAAATAGTGTTTCGAAGCGCCGTGCAGGCCGCCGATCACCGGTTCGCCCTTGGTGATCTCGAACCCATCCGCGGGAATGGCGGCGCTCAGCGAATAAGCGCTCGACGACATCTTCTGGCAGCCGGTGCAATGGCAGGCCATGGTGAGCAGCGGCTTGGCGGAGATCCTGAGGCGCACGCGGCCGCAGCGGCAGCCACCTTCGGCAGGCAGGGAGGGGATTGGCATGAGCGCTCCTTGGTTGTTTTCCCTTCTCATCCGTCGCTTCGGCGACGCGTTCTTCCCACAAGGAAGAAGGAGGAGCCAAGCCCTCAGCCCCCAATCAGCGCCGCGGTCGTCGTCAGCCGCGCGCCCTGCTCGGCGAAGGCTTTGTTGTGCCGGATGATGATGTCGGGCGCTTTCTCCTCCTCGGAATCGAGCGTCGAATGCGCATCAGAAACGACGGTGACGCCGAGGCCCTGGGCAAGAGCGCCTTTCACCGTGGCGGCAACGCAGAAATCGCTCTGGGCGCCGATGAGCACCACGTCGCGAACGCCCTGCCCCGCGACCCACTGCCCGAGCTCGGCGTTGGAAAAGGCATTGCCGACGCTCTTGCCGAAGGTTGGCTCACCGGCCGCCTGGCCGAGCTGCGGCCATACCGGCCAGCCGGAAGCGCCCGGCGCCAGCGGATCGCCCGCCGGCCCGTCATGGCGCACGAAGGCCACCTTGCGGCCGGTTTTGCGCGCCCAATCGATCAGTTTTCGCGCGCGCTCGGCAATGACGTCGGCATCATGGATCGGCGGATCGAAACGGCCGTCGAACATGCCGGTCTGCAGGTCGATGACGATCAGCGGAGCGGCGGCCGAGGGAGCGGTGTCTGGCATGGGCGCGAAGATAGCGGAGGTGGGGGGTGGGTCAAGGACGGGGACGAGCGTGGTCCCCCTGTTGTCGGGGAGATCTGCGATTTCGCCGCCTCAACCTATCCCGCCCGTGACCACATACGCGCCGGCGCTCCGCCCATCCGCCAGCCTCACGATCGCCGTGACGATCGAGCCGTAAGCGCTGCGCCAGACGCTGTGGAAGCCCTGATGCGTTGCAGCCGGCACGACGGCCCGGCCGGTGTGGCGGTTGCCGCTTCCCCGCATGGTGACCGGTTCGCCGTTGACGTGGACCTTGAGCATGGCTGCATCCTGCCCGGCCTCGCCCGCGTCGATCTCCAGCGCGATCGCGATCTCGTCAGTGTCGTCGCCGGCGTGGATTGTCTCGGCGGTGAGGGCCAGCATAAGCGGCGCTTCGCTGAGGCGGCCCAATGTGCCTCCGCTCTCTTCAAACACATCATCCGCCAGCGGCGGCGTGCGTGGCGGGCCGGTGCGGCGGTTGGTGGCGCGCTCGTAGCCGCCGGCAAGCCGCAGCAGCGCCACGTCGTCATAGGCCTTGCCGGCGAAGGTGAGGCCGACCGGCATGTCGATATCGGCCATGGTGCCCATCGGCACCGTCACCGTCGGGATGCCGAGATGGCGCCAGACCAGATTGCCGTTGGCGACCCAGGTGCCGTTGCGCCAGGCAAGATCGGCGGAGGCCTCGTTGACATCCGCATCGGCCGGGCCGACATCGGCGACGGCCGGCAACACCACGGCGTCGAGGCGATTGGCGTCGAGCCAGTTCTCGAAGTCGATGCGGCGCGTCTCTTCCAGCCCCTTGAGCCCGTCCTCGATGGTGGGGATGGCCTCGAGCGGGCTCACCCCGTTCTTCGCCCGCTCGACATAGTCCGCCAGGTCGAAGCCGTCGTCGCCATAGCGGTCGGGCAGCGTGCCCGGTGGCCGTGGAAAGATTTTGGGGCCATCGACCGAGGCAAGATCGGGAATCGCCGGATCAGCATTGGCGCGCAGGAAATCGTCCCACGACCAGATCGACAGGTCCCAGATCTCGCGGTTTGCAAATTCCTCCGGCACCAGGCCGCGATCAACCATGGAGCGCGCGCCCGGACGGTCGCGCTCATAGTTCGATACGACGGGGAAATCGACCTCGACCACCTCGGCGCCGAGCGCCTGCAGGTCATGCGCAGCCTGCCGCCAGAGCTCCAGCACCGAGGCGCGCGTCTCGATCGGCCGGTCGGCGCCGAGATCCTTGCCGATATACATTTTCGGCACGCCGAGCCGCTTGCCCTCGAGCGCGCCTTGCAGGGGAAGCCCGGTATAGCTCGCCGGCCTCAGCGCTGATGCCTTCGGGATCGAAACCCTGGGCTGCACACGCCAGAAGTCGCCGCGCGTTTCCTCGTCGTCGGCGACGATCGCGTCGAGCAGTTCCAGCATGTCCGGCACGCTGCGCGTATGCGGCACCACCACATCCATGGTCGGCACCAGCGGCCAGTTGCCGCGTACCGAGATCACGCCGCGCGACGGCGTGTAGGCGACCAGCGCGTTGTTGGAGGCGGGCGCGCGGCCGGACGACCAGGTTTCTTCGCCGAGCCCGAAGGCGGCGAAGGACGCGGTCGTCGCCGTCCCCGAGCCGTTCGACGAGCCGGAGGCGAAGGCGGCGGTGAGATAATCCTTGTTGTAGGGGCTCTCGGCGCGGCCATAGACGCCGCGCTGCATGCCGCCATTGGCCATTGGCGGCATGTTGGTGAGGCCGATGAGCACCGCGCCCGCGGCGCGCAGCCGGGAGATCGTGAAGGCGTCCTCGCTGGCGATCAGATGCTCGAAGGCCGGCGAGCCGGCCGCGACCGTCAGGCCTTTCACCTTGTAGCTGTCCTTGGCGGTGTAGGGGATGCCGTCCAGCGGTCCAAGCGTTTTGCCCGCGCGGCGTCGGCGGTCGGAAGCTGCCGCCTCCTCGAACACCTTTGGATTGAGGATGGGCACGGCGTTCAGCGCTATGCCGTGGCGGTCGTAATGGGCGATGCGCCGCAGGTACGCGCCGGTGAGCTCGACGCTTGTGACTGTGCCGTCTTCCAGCGCGCGGCGCAGGTCGGCGATCGAGGCTTCGACTATATTCACGGCTTGGCGCACCTCTTGTCAGCAATCACGCGTCCGGCGAAGACGTAGTCGCGAAGGCCGCGTTCCTCCGCGCCCCCCTGCTGCCCTGCCGGGCATCTCCCCGCAAGGGGGAGATTGATGTCGCCCAGACAGTCACCAACCACCAGCATGCCGCAAGGCACCCACTTCTCACAGCGTCTTACTGTCGAACTGGCCGCTTTCCTTCATGAGCTCGATATAGGTCTTGGCCAGGGCATTGCCGTGTTCGGCTGCCTTGAGGAACCACTTGGTTGCTTCCGGGTAGTTCGGCTTGCCTTCAATCCCCCGCAAGTAGAGCGTACCAAGGCTGAACTCGGCATCGACATTGCCAGCCTGGGCTGCTTCAAGCCACCAGGTCTCGGCGGCCTTGTCGTCCCTTGCGACGCCTACGCCATTTGCATATGCATAAGCCAGGTTGAGCTTCGAATTTAGCTTTCCCTGCCGTGCGGCCTTGAGCCACCACGCAATTGCATTAGCCTTACTCTCCGAGACACCGGTACCCGTGGAATAGGCGTTCCCGACTGCCTCCTCGGCCTCTGCGTTGCCCTGCTCAGCAGCCTTGCTCAACCAGGCGAGTGCCTGGCCGTCGTCCCGTTTGACGTCCTGTCCCAATCCATACATCGTGCCGATATTGTACTGCGCGACGGCATGCCCGTTGACCGCGGCTTTCATCCACCATTGGAAGGCCAATCCGCCATCCCGAGCAAATCCGCGGCCTTCATGGTACAGAATGCCTAGCTGATATTGGGCATCGGCATTACCCCCGTCGGCTGCCATCTGCGTCCATTTGGCGGCCAGCCGGTCATTGTTCTCGATACCTTCGCCGAGCAAATAGGCCCGGCCAAGATTGTAGCCGGCTTCGGCATTTCCTGCCTCGGCGCCCTTGCGCCACCAAACCGCGGCTTGAGCGTGGTCCTGCGGAACACCCGCGCCAGCGGCATACATCCCGCCGAGCGCGGATTGCGCCAGAGGGGTGCCTTGATCCGCTGCCTTGTTCATCCAGTAGAATGCCTGGGCGTCGTCCCTGGCAATGCCACTTCCCGTGCGATAGGCGTTTGCGAGACTGTACTGTGCCACCGCAACCCCACTGGCCGCGGCCTTGGTCCACCATTTGACCGCCAACCGGTCGTCCCGGGCAACGCCGACGCCTTGGTGGTACAGAATGCCGAGTTGACCTTGAGCGTCCGCGTTGCCTGCGTCCGCCGCTTTGAGCCACCAGGCTGCACCATCCCGGCTGTTTTGAGCCACGCCCCTGCCCTTCAAGTACGCATTCCCCAGCGACAACTGTGCTTCGGCGTTGCCTTGCTCCGAAGCTTTCCGCCACCAGGCAACGGCTTGAACATCATCCTGCCGTACGCCCATACCAAGCCAGTACATCGAACCCAGGCTTGATTGTGCTAAGGCGTCCCCCCGGTTGGCCGCCCTGCTCGTCCAAAGGAATGCCTGGGCATCATCCTTGCCGACGCCCTTTCCAGTAGCATACGCGGTGCCGACACTGTATTGCGCCTGCATGACGCCACCGGCAGCGGCCTTCATCCACCATTGAAATGCAAGGCTGTCGTTCTGTGTCAGGCCCTCACCCAGATGGTAGAGAACGCCGAGCATCCATTGGCCGTCCGCGTTCCCCTGATCTGCAGCCTTGCGAGCCCATGTGGCGGCGAGTTGGCTGTCTTTCTCTACGCCTAAGCCGAACTTGTACGCCCTGCTGAGGACATAAGCGGCTTCTGAATGCCCTTTGTCGGCCGCCCTGCGAGTCCAGATCGCTCCTGTTTTGTCGTCTTTCTTGACACCCAGACCGCCATAATAAGCCTGACCGAGGCTGTTTGCCGCCTCGACGCTTCCTGCATCGACCGCTTTGCGCCACCAATAGACCGCCTGTTCAGCGCTTTTGACCAGTCCCCGACCTTGCAAATAAAGGACGCCGAGCTGGTATTCGCCATTAGCATTGCCCTTGTCCGCCGCCTTCCTCGCCAAACTGGCCGCAAGCTGATCGTCCTTCGCGACACCACGTCCAAGAGAATAAGCTTGGCTAAGCGACGCTTCAGCCTCCGCAATTCCGCCGTCAGCTGACTTGCGCCACCAATAGACCGCCTGCTCGTCGTTCTGTGCGGTTCCCTCACCACGCCAGTACATTGCGCCGAGATAGCCCTGAGCATCCCGGTTGCCCATGCTCGCCAGCACCGACAGCTGACGAAATTCTTCCTCATAATCCTTAGCTAGGTGCGCCGCCTGTACTTTCCTTATTGCCGACCATTGCACATAGTAATTTCTCAACGGTCCAAGCAGCACATAAGCGGCCAGCAATGCCAGGATTATGAAAAGGATTCTTCCGTGGCGCCGTACAGGCGCACTGACGACAGTTGTGTTCGCGTCCAGAGACCCGTCGTTATTGCTCATAGTACCCGCCCCACTTGCAACCACCAGTAATTAGTAGCGCAAGCAGAGCCGTTCTGGAATATCCGTGGTTTCGAATGTCTCAATCACTCCGGCGCGCCGGCGAACAGCACCGTGCCCTCCCCTCCTGCCGCCGGCCAGTCGCGGATGGTGCCGTCGATGCCGCCGGTCAAAAGCGTGCCGTGGGCGGCGAAGGCGACCGAGTAGATCGGCCCGGTGCCGGGGTCGAACTCGGCGATTTCGGCGCCCGTATCCATATTCCAGATCCGCGCCGTGCCGTCGAGCGAGGCGGAGCCGAGCCGTTTGCCGTCGGCCGATAAGGCGAGCGCATAGACAGTGCCGGAGTGGCCGTCGAAGCGGCGGACTTCCTTGAAAGAGTCGAGGTCCCAGAGTTTTATCGTGTAGTCGCCGCTGCCGGTCACCGCATGGTGGCCGTCGGCCAGGAAGAGCGCGCCATAGGCGCCGCGCTCGTGGCCGTGCCAGGTGCGCAGTTGCTTGCCCACAAGGATGTCCCAGAGCTTCAGTTCGCCGTCGATGCTGCCGGTGAGCGCCCTGGTGCCATCTGGCGAGATGGCGACGGAACTCACCGACCAATCGTGGCCCGGCAGGACATGCAGCACCGTGCCTTTCTGCAAATCCCAGACGACGACGGAACCGGTGTCGTGGCCGCTGACGGCGAGCTTGCCGTCGGGGCTGATCTTCAGTTGCCGGACGCCGCCGTTCGCTCCGGACGAGAAGACATGCAGCACTGTGCCATCGGAAAGCTGGCGCAGCACGATCTCGCCGTCGTCGCCGGCGGTGAGCGCGCTTCTGCCGTCGGGCATGAAGAGCGCGCTGCGCGCCATGTCCTTGTGGACGCCGAGGTCGCGGATCAGCCGCTTGCCGTCGATATCCCAGAGCTTGATCATGCGATCGGTGCTGGCGCTCATGATCTGGTGGCCGTCGGCCGACACCGCCAGCCAGACGACGGCATCGCGGTGGCCTTCCGGCGCGGTCGGCTGGGCTGGGGGCGGTGGCCGAGGCGGCGCCAGCGTCTGCGGCGGCGTGGCCGGCGCCAGCGCGGTCTGCTGGGCCGGCGTTGTTGCAGGCTGCGCCGGTGCGGCGGGCTGCGGCGGAGCGGCCGCCGGCTCGGACGGTGCGGTCGTCGACGCCGGCGCGACAGGCCCGGAGGCCGGCTCGGTCCCAGGCTCCGCCGGAGCGACGGCGACTTCCCTGGCCGGCGCGGCCGCACCGCCCCCTGTTTCCCGCCACCGGCCGAACTGGTCGGCGAGGATGACGACAAGGGCAATGAGCGGCACGGCAAGCGCGATGCGGTGCAGCCGCGGGCGCCCGGCCGGCACGGTCCCGGCATCGCGGCCGAACAGAGGCGTTGCCGGATTATGCCTTGCCGCCGCCGGCAGCAGGCCGGCAAGGAACGAAAGCCCGGCGAGAATCGAAAGCATGCCCGCCGCGCCGAAGATCCCGGCGCTCGCCGTGGCCGGGGGCTTGCCCCCCAGCGCCAGATAAAGCTTGGCGAAGCAGGCGAAGCCGACGACGAGCATCGCCAGCGCCAACAGCCTGTCGGTCGATCTTTTCATCGGCATCCCCCAGGCGCCTTCACTCCAACTGGCGGAAGGCGCATCGGCCATTCTAGCCGAGCTTTTCGCCGGGGCTAAGTGCAAGACATCACACGAAGAACGATAAACGTGCTTTGGCGCGGCGTGACTTCTTCAATCCCGCCGCCGGCCGAATTTCGGCTTTACTCATCCGGCCGGCCAATATCTCGATGCTCCGAACCGAAGCGTGATGTCTTTCGCTCCATAAACAAGCGGCACGTGGGCAGAAAGCCACACTCCCCAAGAATAACAAGCTCGACTACCCGCACTGGTTGACAGCAAACGCTCTTATGACATTATCCGCCCGGGATTTTCAGGAGAGCCACAGCATGAAGAAGATTTACGAGAAGCCTGTGTTGGTCCGCAAAGGCAAGCTTTCGATGGTCGTCGCGGGTTCGACACCGGTCCCGGGTTGATTCGGGGACAGCTCGATCAGCTTCATTGATGTTTGAGGCCAGCGGTCATCCTGGCTTGTTGCGTGACAAGGCGGCTGATTATCGTCTTGTCAGTTCGAATGGTTAACGGGGGTTCAATCATGAAGAAGACTTACGAGAAGCCTGTGTTGGTCCGCAAAGGCAAGCTTTCGACAATTGTCGCCGGCGGTCCTTCTACTGTTATCAATGGCGGCGGCCCGGCGAGCTGATCTGCCGGACAATCTGCTGTTGATGCCTGCCGACCCTGGCTCCTTCTTGCGATCCAGGAAATTCGGGGAACCGGCCAGACCAAGCCTGGTCAAAAAGGGCAGGCTTTCGGCAATCACTGCCAACGGCGCCTCTTCGTTCACGTTCTAAGCATTACAGCGCGTTGCACCGAAATTCAGGCAACGCGCTCTAATTCTTCGTTTGATGCAGGTCTTTCTGCCGAAGCTGCGGCATCCTTTGGGCGACATAGTTCGTCTTTGCTTGACACATATCTCGCCCATAAGCCGTCGCCCTTTGGCCGACAGGGATCAGAGCGCCAGCACCAGATCGTCCAGCACCATCTGCCAGTGATGCTTGGTCGACAGACGCACGCGTGTCACCGCCTTCAGCATCGGCGCGTATTGAACCGGTGCCAGCGCCGATAGCGCGACCTCGTCGCGCGCGATCAACTCGTCCCCCAGCCAGCTTTCGACCAGCGCGCTCTCCCCTTCCGAGCGCAGCCATGCGGCGCTCAGCATCACCGAATGGAAGCCGAAAGGCGCCGCACGGCCGAACTCTGCCGGATGGCCGCTGCTGGTATAGGCGATATAGGCGCCCGAGACGTTGCCGTTGACGTAGCCTTCGCTGTTCCTGGTGTGGTCACGCGACATGGCGTTGAGATTGTACCAGTCGAGCCCGGCGTACCCGGAAGGAATCTTGCTCAGGCCGCGCGTGGTGATGTCGTCGAAGCCGATGGTGCTGAGCGCCGCATCGGGCTGAAGCGCCCCGGGCGCTAGCAAGCCGAGATCGACCGGATAGGCCGACAGCGCGAGGCGCCGGTCGAGCCCGCCGCCGGCGATCGCGACCTGATCGGCTCCGCCGGCGAGCGGGAAGCCGAAGGTGGTGGCCGCGCCGAGCGGGTGGCTTTCGAGCAGCTGGCCCTTGCCCATCACGGATAGGGTTGCGGTGGCCGCGGTCGGTGTCCTGCCGCTCACCATGCGCGCAGGGATGAGGCCGACGGGCCTCGGCAGGCCCTCCCCGGCCAGACCGACAAGCGAGCCGGGCGCATCCGTCACGCGCACAGACTGGTTCTCGTGGGCGCCGCTGGCGCGCCAGCCGGGCGGCACGGACACCGAAAAGCGAAAGGTTCCAGGCGAGCGGATCACGGCGCTGCGCCGCGTCGACGACATCGGGAAATTGGCAAAACCGGCAGCGTTGCTTCGCGCCGCGACGATGAAGCGGCCGGACTGGTCGAACAGCCGCACCACGATGCCGGCCATCGGGCGGTCGGCCTGACCATAGGTTCCGTCGCCATCGACATCCATGAAGACGAAGGATGAGAAGTTCAGCTTGCCGGATGTCGGACCCCAAGCGGTGCGGGGCGCATAGTCGCCGGCCGGATTGGGATTGCCGCGAGCCCTGCGGCGCTTGCGCCGCCAGCGCAAAGCGAGCGCGATGAGGGCAATGGCGCCGGCGATGACAAGGACGGAGATGAAGAGGACGAGGGCGTTGTCAGCCACGGCGGGGAAGCGTTGGCTGGAGAAAAATACTCGAGCTGAAAAGCATAAGGTCCGCACCCCCTCGTAGTCCTGCAAAAGCTAGCGTGGGCCGTCGTTGCTGCACAGCCATTATTTGCGAGAGACTGGCATCAAACGTAGAGACGCCGGCGGACAGCGCCGCCTTTCCTTTTTTCCGTGGAGAAGGTCAGGTCGCCAGCTCCACCCACGCCGGCGCATGGTCGCTGGCGTTTTCCTCGGCACGCACCTCCCGATCGATGCCCGCTCCTTTCAGCTTCCGAACCAGCTTCTTCGACAACAGAATGTGGTCGAGCCGTAGGCCGGCGTCGCGCGGCCAGCGGTTCCGGCGGTAGTCCCAGAACGTGTAGAGCTTCTCCTCCTTCGGAAAGACCTTGCGCAGCGCATCCGTCCAGCCCTGATCGATCAGCGCCGCAAAGGCGGCGCGGCTTTCAGGCTGCACCAGCGCGTTGTCGTCATAGGAGCGGGTGGCGTAGATGTCGCGCGGCTTGGGCACGACGTTGAAGTCGCCGGCAAGCACGACCGGCAGTCCGGTGTCGAACAATTCGCTCGCATGCGCCGCGAAGCGCTCGTGCCAGGCGAGCTTGTAGGTGAATTTCGGCCCCGGTTGCGGGTTGCCGTTCGGCGCGTAGAGGCAGGCAATCACGATGCCGTTGACCGCCGCCTCGATGTAGCGCGCCTGGTGGTCGGCATCGTCGCCGGGCAGCGCGTCGCGTGTCAGCACCGGCTCGGCGCCGCGAGCCAGGATGGCGACGCCGTTCCAGGTCGGCTCGCCCTTCCACACCGCGCCATAACCGGCCTTCGCCAGCCGGGTCAGCGGGAACTGCGTGTCGCGGGATTTCAGTTCCTGCAGACAGACGACGTCGGGCTTGGCTTTGACGAGCCAAGCCAAGAGGTTTTCCAGCCGGCTGTTGATGTTGTTGATGTTGAAGGTGGCGAGTTTCATTTGCCGAAGACGCCTCTTCATTCGTCATCCTCGGGCTTGACCCGAGGATCCCTGCCGTGACCATCGCCGTGGAACCCTGCGGGGGCAAAATTCTTAGCCGTTGCAATGCCTTAGCGTCACGGCATGGATCCTAGGGTCTGCGCCGCGTCGCTTCGCTCCTTGCTTCGCCCTAAGATGACGAAGCGAGAGGCGCCATCCGAGCTTTTATCGTCTCCGCCACTGTCTTCAGGTGATCCGCCGCCGAAAAACCCGACACCGCCTTGCGGGGCTTGAGATCGTGGTCGCCGTCCTCCAGCCAGACCACCTCTATTGCCGCGGAAAGGCCGTAGGTCGCGACCTCATCCTTGGTGCCGAACTCGTCGCGCGTGCCCTGGAAGATCAGCGTCGGCGTCTTCAGGTCGGCGAGATGTTTTGTCCGCAGTTGCTCCGGCTTTCCGGGCGGATGGAAGGGGTAGCCCAGACAAACCAGCCCGGCGATCTCGCCCCTGGCAAACATCTCGTCGGCGACCATCGAGGCGACGCGCCCGCCCATCGACTTGCCGCCGATGATGAGCTTGCCGGTCACGCCTTTGGCGCGCAGATCGGCGATCGCCTTGACATATTCCGGGTTCACGGTCTCGGCGCGCGGCGGCGGCTTGCGATGGCCAAAACGGCGCGCCGCCATGTAGTGGAACTCGAAGCGCGCGACTCGCAAGCCGGCGGTGGCGAGAGCCTTCGCTGTCACGGCCATTGAGGCCGAGTCCATCGCCGCACCGGCGCCATGCGCGAGCAGGACGGTGACAGGGGCAGAGTCGGGGCCGTCGAAGAGGAAGTAGGTCATCGGGCGGGCTTCCTGGCAAGGCCGCACTCCGTCTCAAGCGCGAACATCTCGCTCACCGGCCATGTGCAAATCCACGAACTGGATCCCCTTCTGCGCCAGTCCTGCCCATTCGGACTCCGCGTCGAGCTCCAGATAGCGCGCCCACAGCCGGCGGGCTTCGGCCAGATTGCCGGCGTCGAACTCAAGCCGGGCCAGGTTGAACACCGGGTCGGCATAGGCCTTGTCGAGCGCCATCGCCTTCTGCAGGTGCCGCCGCGCCGAGGCGACCTTGCCTTCGTCGCCCACCAAGCCGGCGAGGTTGAACCAGGCTTCCACGAAGCCGGGATCGAGCTTTATCGCGCGGGCATAATCATGCGCGGCTTCCGCTGCGCGGCCGGCGCCGCGCAGGCAATTGGCGCGATTGAAGGCGGCGATGGCATCTTTCGGATCGATCGCCATGCAGCGCTGGTAGAGCGTTGCGGCCTCGTCGTGCCGCCCCTCCTCTTCCGCGGCTTCCGCCTCGGCGAACAGCTCCTCGAGCGTGTCGTCTTCCGGTGAGCCGAGGTCGAAGAGAAGCTGGCCGTCGAGCTCGCTGCGGCCCTCGTCGAGATAGATCGCGTCCGGCCGGCCATGCTGCGAACCGAGATTGAGCGACTTGGCGGTGAGCGAGGCGACCGGACCGGAGCGATGCACCGAGCGCGCGATCGCGCCCCACGTCGCGCCGCTGGCGATCAACCCGGCATATTTTCTGGCCAGGATCAGGTCGCGGAAGGAATAGGGTTCGCCGTCATGTTCGAAGGCGTCGAACAGCGACAGCATGTCGAGATCGCTGGCGGCAAGCCGCGACTGGTCGATCAGCGACTGCCGGGACAGCGACGACGCCTGAGGCGCCTTCAACAAGCCGAGCAAGCGCAGGAAGCCGTTTTCGCTGACCAATTCGCGCCCGGCTTCGCGCTCGGCCTGCACGCGGCGCTCGATGTCGCCATCGCCCGTTCTTGCCGTGGCCGCCTTGGCCAGCAGCGTGCGGCCGAACACGACATGGGTGGTGCGACGGGTGACGCCGCGCCTCAACTCGGCATGGCGGCGCTCGACCTCGCGCGCGGCGAGCCTGAGCGGAAACGCGGCCAGCGGGCCGACGGCGCCGAACACGGCGCCGGGGAGGATCACCGGCCCTCCCGTCACTTCTTGCTCTTGCCGACGGCTTTCAACAGGTTCGCTTTCAGCGGGTTCTCAGGCGCGCCGCCGCCGGCGGCCGCCTTCTTGGCGGGCTTGGCCGGCGCCTCCTCGGCCTTGCTCTTCGACTTGGCCGGCGGCTTGGCCGACTGCGACAGGCTCGCTTTCAGCGCATCCATCAGGTTGATGACATTGCCGCGTTCGGGCGCCGCCGCGATGATCGGCTTGTGGCCTTTGAGCTTCTCGCGGATCATCCCCATCAGCGCCACTTCGTAGCGATCCTCGTAATTCTTCGGATCGAAATGAGTTTCCTTCTGCTTGATCAGCGCCTGGGCGAGATCGAGCATTTCCGGATCCGGCTTGCCGGCCGGGATGTTGCCGAAATATTCAGCCGTGCCGCGCACTTCGTTGGGGTTCCTCAAGGTGCAGACGAACATGCCGTTCTCGCGCGGGCCGATCGTCACCACGCGCTCGCGGCTGGAAAGGACCAGGCGGGCGATCGCCAGCTTGCCGGATTTGCGCATCGCTTCCCGCAGCACCGCGAAGGTCTCCTCGGCCATGGCGCCGTCCGGGGCAAGGTAATAGGGCGAGTCCTGGTAGATGACGTCGACCTCATTCTCGTCGACGAAGGCCTCGATGTTCATCGTGTGGTTGGATTCGATCCGGACCGCGTCGAGGTCGGCATCATCGATGATGATGTACTGCTTATCCTCATATTCGTAGCCCCGGACCAGGTCCGAGCGTTCGACCAGGCCGAGTTCGGGGTCGACCGGCTTCATGTTGATGCGGTTGTGGGTCTTCTTGTGCAACTGGTTGAACGAGATGCGCTCGCTCGCGCTGGTGGCCGGATAAAGCCGGACCGGACAGCTGACGAGGCTGAGCTTGAGGTAACCTTTCCAACTTGCCCTGGGCGCCATGATGAACTCCTACGCGGCCATGCACTGACAGTTACTTTTTTGGAAGCATGATTTTAGCCGAACACCGGTCCGACTTTTCGCGATCATGCTCCCGGCGCTTCGTCCGAAGGACGGTTGGCGCTCCGGAAATCCTACACCGACCCTTGATGGTACATGCAAATTGCTGACGAAGTGTTCTTGGACCGGCTGGCGCGGAGGATAATTCAAATTGTAGGAAGCGTCGATGGAGATGGATTGGGGCTTGGGACTGGGCGAAAGTCTAGCAAGGAGCGAAGCGACGCACCCTAGGATGACGAAAAATGGGACGGCAAATCCCTGGCGGCCTCGTCGATCTCCGCCCATGGATCGCCCGAGGTCTCCAACAGTCCCGGCAGCGAGGCGTAGTTCAGATCCTCGGGCGCGTCGATCGCCTCCAGATCGGTCCAGCTCATCGGGGTTGAGGCCGGCAGGTTGGTGCGGGCGCGCAGCGAATAGGGAGCGGCGGAGGTGTGGCCGCGGGCGTTCCGGTGGAAGTCGATGAAAATGCGCTTCTTGCGGTTTTCCTTGCCCATGACTGTGACGAAAGTGTCGGGCGCGCTTGCCGCGAGCAAAGTGGAAATGGTGCTCGAGGCCTGGTGCAGTTTCTTCCAGTTCTGCTTGCGCGTCACCGGCACGGTGATGTGGATGCCCTTGCCGCCGGAGGTCTTTGCAAACGGCACCAGGCCGAGGCTCTCCAACCCGCCCTTGATGTGGACGGCCGCCTCGACCACCTCGCGCCAGGAAATCCCCTCGCCCGGGTCGAGGTCGAAGACGATCTGGTCGGGCCTGTCGAGCTTGGTGCGGTGCGTGCCCCAGGTGTGGAACTCGACGACGCCGAACTGCGCCAGCGCCAGATAGCCCTTGGCGTCCTCGACCGAGAGGTAGGTCTTGGTCTCGCCTTCCGAACTGATGCTCTCGAACACCGCCACCGAAGGCGGCATGCCGGTGAAGGCGTGGCGCTGGAAGAAGCAGTCCTGCGGCCGCCCCGTCGGACAGCGCACCAGCGACACGGGGCGGCCGATGATGTGCGGCAGCATGAAATCGCCGACCAGCGCATAATAGACGGCAATGTCGAGTTTGGTCGGCCCGGTCTTACCGAACAGCCGCCGCTCCGGATTGGTGACCCAGATGGTGGCGAGGTCGGACTCGGCGATCAGCCGCTTGCGCTTGAGCGGAACCGGCGTGGTCAGGCCGCCGACATCGCGCAGGCCGCGGAAGACGCCGTGGCGGATCGCATTGTCGGCGGTGCGGTTCGAATAGCGGACGCGTGCCGACAGCAGCGGCTTCACCCAATGCATCTCGCGCATGATCTCGCGCGGCACGCCCTCGGGTGGCGTGGCGCCGACGGTCAGTCGCTCCAGCCGGGTCAGCAGGTCGGTCGCCATGTCGCGGTCGAAGCCGGTGCCGACCTTGCCGCGATAGTGCAATTCGCCGTCGACGAACTCGGCCATGCCCAGCGCCGCAAGCCCTTCCGCCCGGTCGGAAACGGTGTAGCCGGCGATGACGAAATCATCCGTCTTTTGCGCCTTGACCTTGGTCCAGCTCTTGGTTCGGCCGCTCATGTAGATGGCATCGGCGCGCTTGGAGACGACGCCTTCCAGCCCAAGGTCCGATGCCTGGTCGTAAAGCCCGCGGCCATCGCCCTCGACGTGGTCGCTGTACTGGATGGCGGAGTTTGCCGCCTGGCCGGCGAGCAGTTCGGCAAGCAGCGCCTTACGCTTCTGCAGCGGCGCCCTGCGCAGGTCCCAGCCATCGAGATGCAGGAGATCAAAGGCGTAGAAATGCAGCTTCGAGCCGGCGCCCTGGGCCAGCGCGTCCTGCAGCAGCGCGAAGCGCGAGATGCCCTTGTCGTCCAGCACCATGATCTCGCCGTCGATGATCGCCCGGCTGACCGGCAGGCGCGAAAAGGCTTGCGGGAGATCGCCATAGCGCTTGGTCCAGTCGAGGCCGCCGCGGGTGATCAGCCGCACATTCCCGTCCACGACATGCGCCATGGTGCGGTAGCCGTCGAACTTGATCTCATGCAGCCAGAGCGTGCCGGTGTCCTCGCCGCCGGGCGGCTCGCTCACCTGCGCGGCGAGCTGCGGCTCGATGCGGCTTGGCGGGTCTGCCTTGACCGCGCCGGGCAGCGCGCCGGGTTTCAGCGAGCCAGATTTCGGCGGCAGGCGCTGCGGCTTTTTCGGCGGCGCGGCCAGTTCCTCGATGCGCCGGCCCGACTTGACGCTTTCCGGCCGCGCTTCGAGAATGTCGAGCTCGGTGTCGGAGGCGAGATCGCGCTCCTTGAAAAGCAGCCAATTCTTCTTGTTCTCGTCCTCGCCGGGCTTGGGCTTCAGCCGGGTCAGCATCCAGCCGCCATTGAGCTTCTGGCCGGCGAGCCGGAACTTGAAGGCGCCGGTGCGCAGGCTTTTGTCCACATCCTCCATCGGCGCCCAGGTGCCAGTGTCCCAGACGATCATCGGCCCGCCGCCATACTCGCCCTCGGGGATGACGCCCTCGAAGTCGATATATTCGATCGGGTGATCCTCGGTCTCGACCGCGAGGCGCTTGTCGGCCGGGTTGAGCGAGGGGCCGCGCGGCACCGCCCAGCTCTTCAGCACGCCGCCGACTTCGAGGCGCAGATCGTAGTGATCGGCGGTGGCGTGGTGCTTGTGGATAACGAAGCGGTTGCTGACTTCGCCTGCCGTGCCGCCCGCCGGTTCTGGGGTGCGGGAGAATTCGCGCTTGGCGCGGTAGGTTTTGAGTTGGGGAGCCGGCATGGGTTAGGTGCCGAAGCGCGTAGCCGACAGTGGCAAGGGCTGCGATCCTTCGCGCCCCCGAGCCCGCGCGGTCGTCATCCTCGGGCTTGACCCGAGGATCCATGCGGTGATCTTTACCGCGGACTGCAGCCGAGCAGAACTTGGACCGTCGTGACGCGTCCACGTCACGGCATGGATCCCAGGGTCTCCGCGACGTCGCTTCGCTCCTGCTCCGCCCTGGGATGACGAAGGCACTCCACTCAATCGTCGGTCGCCGGCGTCAATTCCAGCTCGGCCGGCGTCAGACCCTGCCGCAGCTGCGAGAGCCGGAACTCGTCGACCCAATAGGCTTCACCGTCGACCAGCACACGGGCGCTGTAAGTGCCGCCGGAAAAGCTCTGCGCGGTGACATAGACCTTGTGGCGGTCGAGCGCCTTCTTCACCGCGGCGCGGCGGGAATTTTCTCTGGCGACGGGACTGGCCATGGCTCACTCTGTACACGCTGGCGCTGAACAGTCTCTAAGGATGAATGAGAGCGGGGGGCGAGTCAATTTGGCGGGGCGACCGGAGCGCCAATCTCCCGTCAAGCGGGGGAGACGGCGGCAGGCTAAGACCAGAGAGGCACGCAAGGGAACGAGGCGTTTGAGCCAATAAGGGCCGCCGCTTTGCTGCTATGGATTTCCGAACAAAAAACTACGATGCGCCGGCGGGACAGCGCCAACCTCTGCCCTGCCGGCATCTCCCCCACAACGAGGGGGAGATTGGCTGTCGCGAGCGCCGCGCCCTATCTTGGAGTGCAACGAGGGAAGCAACATGTCCCACATCCGGGCGATGACGAAGAACGATCTGCCAGCCGTCTCGCGGCTGCTGGGAGGATCCTGGCGGCGGACCTATTCGCCGATCATGGGTGAGGAAACCGTGGCCCGGCTCTCCGACGAAAAACATGCGCCCGACAAGCTCGCCGAAGAGCTCGCCGACAACAACAAGATGTCATTCGTGGCCGAGCGGATCGACGGCTCGATCGCCGGCTATGCGATGGCGGCGATGGACGAGAGGGGCGATGTCATGCTCGACCGGCTGCATGTCGAGCCGGAAGAGTTCGGCAGCGGCCTCGCCGTCGACCTCTTGCACGCGGTGCTTGCAGCCCATGCCGGCATTCCAAGCATCGCGCTGGAGGTGATCGAGGGCAATGAGCGGGCGATCGCCTTCTACCGCAAGCACGGCTTCGAGGTGGTCGAGCGCCGGCCGGCCGCGCATGGCGTCGGCGGCCATGCCTCGCTGATCATGCGCCGACTTCTGCCGATGGCTTGAGGC
Organism: Mesorhizobium sp. WSM3862; assembly: GCF_002294985.1. GTDB lineage: Bacteria > Pseudomonadota > Alphaproteobacteria > Rhizobiales > Rhizobiaceae > Mesorhizobium. Next base: position 60,889 of record NZ_NSGE01000016.1, read on the forward strand.
CGCGCTGGACGCATCGCCTCCCGGCATTATAATTTCGCGGGTGCTAATTTCTTACCGGAGACAGATGAATGAGCCTCGGCAAGCAGAAACTCGGCAGCCAGGGGCTCGTCGTCTCGGCGATCGGCCTCGGCTGCATGGGCATGAGCCAATCCTACGGCCCGGCCGACGAGGCGGAGTCGATCGCGACGATCCACCGGGCGATCGAGCTTGGCTGCACCTTCCTCGACACGGCCGAGGTCTACGGGCCTTTCATCAACGAGGAGCTGCTTGGACGCGCGCTGAAGGGCCGGCGCGACGAGGTGACGATCGCGACAAAATTCGGCTTCCGCATCGTCGACGGCAAGCAGGATGGCACCGGGCGCGACAGCCGGCCGGAGCATATCCGCGAGGTGGTCGAGGCTTCGCTCACGCGGCTCGCGACCGACCGCATCGACCTGCTCTATCAGCACCGCGTCGATCCTGATGTGCCGATGGAGGATGTCGCGGGCGCAGTCGGCGAGCTGGTTGCGGAGGGCAAGGTGCGCTTCTTCGGCCTGTCGGAGGCGGGAATATCCAACATTCGCCGCGCCCATGCCGTGCACCCGGTCTCGGCGCTGCAGAGCGAATATTCGCTGTGGGAGCGCAACCTCGAGCCCGAGATCATCCCGGCGCTTGCGGAATTGGGCATCGGCCTGGTGCCGTTCGCACCGCTCGGCCGCGGTTTTCTCGCCGGCGACGTCAAGCGGGCGGAAGATTATCCCGAAGGCGATTTCCGGCGCGGCGACCCGCGCTACCAGGGTGAGAATTTCGACGCCAATGTCGCCGCGGCCGCCACGGTCCGCGAGATCGCCGTCGCCAAGGGGGTCAAGCCCGGCCAGGTGGCGCTCGCCTGGCTGCTGGCCAAGGGGCCGGAATTCGGCATCGACATCGTGCCGATCCCCGGCACCAAGCGACGGACCTATCTGGAGGAGAATGTCGCCGCCGCCGACATCAAGCTCGACGCCACCGAGATGCTGGGGCTCGACATGGCGCTGACGCCTGAGAAGGTATCGGGGCCGCGGTATAACGAGCGGACGATGTCGATGGTGGATCGGTAGGGGTGAGGTAATCTCCCCGCTCTGGGGCCCTCAAGGGGGGAGATCAGCTCGGTCGATCCTACTGCTTATTGCAATCCGCCAGCGCCGCCATCGCCTTCTTGGCCTCGGCCTCGCTGGCGTATCTCTTCTTGCCCAGATCGACGACAAGCGTTCCGTCGGGCTTCTTCGGCACGATCTCGCACTGTTTCGAAACGGCGTCCCTGGCGACCCACCATTCCTCGGCCGCGACAGCAGGCAGGCTGGCAATGCCGGTAGAGAGGATAGCGATAGCGATGGTGCGAACCATTCCTGGCCTCCATTGTCGGTTTGCTGGAAAACAGGCCGGCGCTGCCGGCGCCGTTCGTCGACGGAACCGGCGCACCGCCTTGGGCAAACGCCCTCCCCGGGCCTTCTGTTCCGGCGCTCAACCGCCCGAATGCGGGTCGATGCTGTAGGGATGCACGGGATAGCCTGAGCCGATCGTCCCGCTCACCCGATCGATCCAGGCGCTGACCGCCGGATAGTCGGCAAGCGAAAAGCCGCAATCCTCGGCGCGATGGCCGTAGGCATAGACGGCGATGTCGGCGATGGTGAGCGAGCCGCCGACAAGGAACGGCGTGTCCTGCAGGCCGCGCTCGAGAGCGCCAAGCGCGCGGGCGCCCGCCTCACGCTTGCCGGCCACCATCGCCTGATTGCGCTCCAGCCGCCCGGTCAGCGACCAGAAGCGCAGCGAGCCGATGACCGGCTCGACATAGTACTGCTCGAAGAACAGCCACTGCATGGCCTTGGCGCGCGTGAGCCGGTCCGCCGGCAGGTAGGGCGTCCCCTCCGCGACGCAAGCGAGGATGGCGTTGGATTCGGCGATCGCCGCACCATTCTCCACGGCGAGCACGGGAACGGCGCCGGCCGGATTGAGCTTCAGGAAGGCCTCCGTACGGCTCTCGCCCTCGAAGATAGAAACGATCCGGGTTTCATAAGCGATGCCGAGCAGGCCAAGCAGGACACGAACCTTCCAGGCATTTTGCGAGGGCAGATAATCGTAGAGCGTGAGCATGGGTGCGTCCCTCCTTGGCCAGGCTGGCTTCGCATAGGGCGTGCGCGGGCGCCACCCGATTTATGCGCCTTGATCTCCTCCCTTGAGGGGGAGATGTCGCCGAAGGCGACAGAGGGGGTCGTCTCCCGTAAATCGTCAGCGTCGTGTTCGTGGCGGACTGCGTAAGGCGCTGCGACCCCCTCTGGTCTTCCGACCATCTCCCCCTCAAGGGGGGAGATCGGCAGTTCCGCCACGCCTCACCCCGCAATATCCCTCGCCACCGCCTGCGCCTCGATGCCGATCTCGCGCAGCAGGCCGGTGACCGGATTGTAGAAGCCGACGAGGTAGACACCCAGCGCCGTCGCGCGTGGATTCACTCCACTCTTCCCCGGCCGCAGCTCCGCCGGCAGGATGCCGTCATAGCCAGGACGGTAGCCCGTGGCGAAGATTACGGCGTCGAAGTTTTGCTCCTGCCCGCCGGCGAATGTTGCGCCGTCCTCGGTGAAGCTGACGATATCGGGGAGAATGCCGATCCTGCCCGCCTTGATCGCCGCTACGGTGCCGACATCGATGACCGGAATGCGGCCGGCGTCGATCTGCTTGAGGATCCCTTCCTTCGGCCTGACGATGCCGTATTTCTCCAGCCTGCCCAGCGCAAGGTCGAGGATTTTCGGGAACATCCAGTCGTTCAGCGCCCGCGGCATCGGCCGGCTGGCGATGCCAACCATCTGGATCGGCACGCCGAAGAGCTGGCGCGGCACGATGTGGACGCCCCTGCGCACCGAGATCGTCGGATGCGCGCCGCTCTCGGCAAGGTCGAGCGCGATCTCGGCGCCGGTGTTGCCCATGCCGACGACCAGCACGTTCCTGGCCGTATAGGGCGCCGCCTCGCTGTAGGCGGCGCTGTGCAGCACCTCTCCTTTGAAGGTTTCGATGCCGGCAAAGGCCGGCGTTATCGGCTCTGCGTTATTGCCGGTGGCGATGACGATCTTGCGGGCGTTGAAAGGACCGGCATCGGTCTCGACCACGATTTTTTCGCCCGCCCGGCGGATCGATTTCACCGTGACGCCGAAGCGCGGCTCCAGGCTGAAACGCGCGGCATAGGCATCGAGATAGGCAACCACTTTCTCACGCGGAACGTAGCGAGGGTGGCTTTTCGGGAACGGCACGAAAGGGAGTGACGAGAAGGACTTCATCGTGTGCAGGTGCAGCCGCCGGTAATGCCGTCGCCAGGCCGGCGCCAGCTCGCTCGCCTTTTCGAGGATGATGAAATCGACTCCGGCCCGCTTCAGGCAGGCCCCGACAGCCAGCCCCGCCGGTCCCGCGCCGACAATGACGACATTGGTATCCAAGGCAGCTCCCTCCCCCAAGGCAGGAAGAAGCTATGCCCGAGGTGTCGGAGGAGCAAGTAGGGGAATCACCTGGACTTGCGGGACAGGGTGCACCGAGCGAAATCGGATGAATGGCCGAGCGAGGCGCCGGAGTCTTATCTCGCTCCTTATCGGGAAATGTCGCCGAAGGCGACGGAGGGATCGCTGCGCGTCAAGTGCCGGCGCGTTGCGCGGAGGAATACAACGTCGGCGATCTGCGTGAGACGACCTCTCAGGCGGCTTCGCGGCCATCTCCCCGTCGAGGGCCGTCGAGAGGCGAGATTCAGGACCGCGCTCTACTCCGTCCCGCTCGGCGCTTCGGCCTCGTCCTCGGGCGGTTCGAGAATCTCGATCAGCCGCGCTACCCTGGCGCCCGGCATCGCGCGACCCTCGTTCATCAGCGCCTCGTCGGCGCCGATCCAGGCGAAGGCCTCGCGCAATTCCTCGAGGCTGGCGCCGGTGAGCGCGACGTCGGCGATGACGGCCTCGTCGACAGGGCCAAGAACGGAAATGATCTCGTTGCGGGTCATCCTTGTCTCCCTGGGGCAGAACGATGACAAGGAAACGGCGGACGGGTGGAGCGGGTTCCGACGGCGCCGGCGCGTTGTCTCCGCCTTGCGGAAGAAAGCGCCGCGCCGGCTTTGCTCTTGCGCCGACAACCGCTATGCACGGAGGCTCGTCCCGGAATTCTGCCGAGTCCTCATGAAATCCGTCTTGCTGCTTTCCGCCCTGCTCCTCTCCTCACCGGCCCTCGCCCAATGGAAGCCGAGCGAGAAGGTCGAGACCTATGCGATCTCAGGACAAAGCGTGGAGGCGCTCTATGTCTCGATCGGCGAGAAAGGCCCTGTGATCGGCAAGGACTCGGCCGGCAACGGGCGGCGGGCAATCGCGCAGACCAACTTCAAGCTGACCTGGCAGCGCGATTATCAGACTGACGGCGGCGCCTGCGTGCTGAAGACCGCTCGCCCGAAGCTGATCATCACCTACACGTTGCCCAAGCCCGCCGCAAAACTTGCCCCCGCCGTGCAGGCGCGGTGGGACGCGTTTGCCGCCGGCCTCGCCGCACACGAGAAGGTCCACGGCGCCGGCATCGTCGACATGGTGGACAAGATCGTCGCCTTCAGCACCGGCCTCACCGTTGCCGACGACCCCGGCTGCACCAAGATCAGGGCGGAGCTGACGAATTATCTCGACCAGCTTTCCAAGGCGCAGCGCCGGGCCAGCCGCGACTTCGACAAGGTTGAGTTCGGGCCGGGCGGGAACTTGCAGAAGCTGATTGCGGCGTTTCTGATCGGCGGGTGAACACGGCCAAGGAGCGGCTGCGCCCTTCCCGCGGTGGCAGCAGGGCCACACCGGAAGCACCGCTATCAGCATTACCGCATCTCGAATGGGACAGCTGCCAATCCCGTCTGCGCGGAAACGGGAACTGTCGGCTCTTCCTCGGCCAGGTTGAAATCTACATGACCTTGCCCCTCTGATCTAATCCGGTTTGAAGTTCGTTCTGGCCCATCGAGAGGACCAGGACATGAAGCGCAGCC
>NZ_NSGE01000017.1 GCF_002294985.1 Mesorhizobium sp. WSM3862
GCAGTCGTCGTCACCGACGCCGACGGCGACAGCGCACCCGCCGGCAACCTGGTCATCAACATCGTCGACGATGCGCCGACGGCGCACAACGACACCTGGGGTTCGCCCATCACCGGGCCCACGACCCTCACCGGCCTGCTGAGCAACGACGTTTTTGGTGCCGACGGCGTGGCGACAACAACGCCTGGCGTGATAACGACCACCAATGGGGCTCACGGAACCGTCGTCTACAACAACGACGGAACGTTCACCTACACGCCGACCGGCGTTTATGTAGGATCCGATACCTTCACCTACACCATCAAGGACGGAGACGGCGACACCTCTACGGCGACAGTCACGGTGAACGTCAACACCAACACCGTTCCGACGGGCGGCGGCACCGTGTCGCTGAACGTCAACGAAGCGGCGCTTGACACCACGCTAGATGCCACGGCTCCGGCCGATCTGCAGCCGGGCGTCGTAACCGGCACCAACCCGAGCAGCCGCGGCGAGACCGCACAGGCCAGCAGCGGCATTACGTTCAACGCCACGGGCGAAGCGATCAGCGTCGCATTCGCCAACCCGGTAGGAGATCCGAACTGGGTGGCTCCGACGGTTTCCGGCATGGCGGCTGGGTATTCGATCAGCTGGGCTCTCGTCGGCGGCCAACTGGTCGGCACCCTCATGCATGGCGTCACCAATCTTGGGCCATCCATCTATCTGGCGCTGTCGAACACCAGCGCCGGTCCGAACAGCACGTTGACCCCGGTGGTCACCGCGACGCTGACCGACCAGCTGCAGCATGCGGCCGGCTCCGGCAACATCACTGTCAACGGCCTGCAGGTGGTGGCAACCGACACGAGTGGCGATCATGTCTCCGGCGCGGTCAACCTGACCGTCCTGGACGATGCCCCAATCCCGTTCGTCGGCGACGGCATCAATCTGCCGGACTCTTTGCACTCGACATTGACGGAGCATCTGAACTTCGCGTCGGGGGCCGGCGCGGACGGCGTCGGCAATGTGGTGTTCAGCGTCACCGAGGGTGCCGCCGTCACCGATGCCAACGGTGCGAATGTTTTCCTCAACGGCGAGCAGCTCTTCTACCACATCTCGGCGGACGGTCACACGGTGCAAGGGCTCACGTCGGTTGCAAACGGCTCTGATCTCGGCTTCACCGCCACGCTCGACCCAGTAACCGACACCTGGGCGTTCACGTTGAACGGCACGATCTTCAACGGAGCCCAGTTCACCACTCAAGGGGCTGTTGCCACGGGCGGCAACAACCAGGTGAATGCGTTCAGCACGCTCTCCAGCCCGGATACACCGAACGACCTTTTGGTCACCGCGAACGGTGCCAACAACGTCAATACCAGCACAGGCAACTTCGGTGTCGGGGCTGGTCAGAGTATCACCAGCGGCGAGACCATCCGCTTCGACTTCGTGACCAACGCATCGACCAGCGGCACCGTCGCCGGAACCAACTATACCACCCACTACGAGGTCTCCAGTTTCACCCAGGGGCTGACCAAAGTGGTGAGTGGTCCCGTTGACCTTACGATCAGGGCGGTAAATGCCGATGACGATAAGGTATTCGTCGGCGACGCGTCCGGAGAAAGCACAGCCACCGGAGTCGTGGTGACCGTCACGAATGGCTCGGGCGGAGCAGCGCCGACCGTGACATTCGACGCGGTAACAGGCCTCTTCACGCTGCACGGTATGGATCAGGGCGACACTTTCACAGTAACTGCAACTTCCGATCCGTTCAGCGCGGTGGAAATCTCCGGAGCCTCGTCGGGCACCTTCAAGCTCGGCTCGGCTACGTTCTCGACCGCCAATGCCGTGGACCCTTTCGACATCAAGATCCCGGTGACTGGGACGGATGGTGACGGCGACACGGCTTCCGGCAGCCTGACCGCGCATCTCTATCCGACGAGCTCCTCGCTCGAAGGCACAAGCGGCATCGACACGCTGGCCGCCACAGCCACCAAGACCACCGTGATGGGCCAGGACGGCAACGATACGCTGACCGGCATTAACGGGCACGACACGATCTTGGCTGGTGGACAGGGCAACGATACGCTGACCGGCATGGACGGAAACGACACGCTCTACGGCGGCTCCGGCAACGACACGCTGATCGGCGGTGCCGGCAATGACCTGTTGGTCGGCGGTTCGGGCCAGGACACGCTGACCGGCGGCATCGGCGCCGACACATTCAAGCTCGAGCACCTCGACATCAAGGATCTCATCACCGACTTTAGCGGCGCTGGCGGCCAGGGCGACAAGATCGACCTGACCTCGCTGTTCGACACGCCGGTGGGAGCCAACCTCGCCGACTACGTGCACTATGACGCCGGGACAAAGACTTTGAGCGTCGATGTCAACGGCACGACCGGCGGCGCCAACTTCGTCGATGTCGCCGTTCTTCAGAACGCGCCTGCGGCCGGAACGATCAATATTCTTTACGACGACACGAACCATCAACAGCACACGACCACGATTTAGTGCTTATGCGCGGCCGTGCTGCTATGCTATGCGTTAGCGAACCGTGAATTCGCAATTTGGAGAGGGGCTTACATGAAACATTCCGCAAGACTGCTGGCTTCGGCCGTGGCGGTGCTGCTCGCCGGATCGACCGGCTTTGCCGCAGATATCATCGGCGAGCCGGCGGTGAATTATTGCCGCACCGTCGGCACCTCGGACCTGGTGCTGACCGACAACATGGTCGAGCTCAAGAACCATGTGGTCAAGCTGATGGACGAATCGGTCGCCGTCGCCAAGAGCCCGGAATGGATCAACTCGTCGCGCCCCGCCTTCGTCTGGGCCTCGGAAGCCAAGGTCGCCTGCGGCAAAGCCTATGGCTATCTCAAGACCAACTACAAGGACGAGGACTACCTCAACAAGTGCGAATGCTTCCACGACCGCATGGTCGAGTACATGCACTGAGCTGACGGGCGCGCCGACCAGCTGCGATGATGGCCAAGAGAGCCTGTGCGGCTGCCGCCGCTTGTGCGCGCCCGGCGCCGGCTACCACGCTTGCCGGCGTGGCGCGGCATTGCCGACGCGGGGTTCCGCCGGCCTTGGAGCAGTTCATCGTTTCAGGCAAACTCCGAACTGCTCCGACCATTCGTTTTTGCGCAACTGCAGACCGGAAACCGCTGCGCACTTTTCGTGGAATTGCTGCGCCGCTCGCCTTTGCCGTTGTCGCGGCGATCTCCGGCTGCCAGTCGAAGAACGGCGCATCGGAAGTGCTGGACCCCGCGGCGATCGCCGCGCCTAGCAGCCAGGCCGGAGCCACCACCGCCGCGCCCGCGCAGCTGACCGCCAGTTCCGCAGCGACCGCCCCCAAGGGCAATCTGACGCTCGGCACGGGATCGACCAAGATCGCCATGCTTTTGCCGCTCTCCGCCCCCGGCAGCGCGGGCGAGAACGGCAGGAAGATGTTTGATGCCGCGCGGCTGGCAATGGCCGATTTCGGCGACAAGCTGGTGACGCTGACGATCGAGGACACCCGCGGCGACAGCGGCTATGCCAAGGACCTCGCGGTGAAGGCGATCACTTCGGGCGGCGTGAAAATCGTCATCGGGCCGGCCGAGCTTGCGGCGGCACAGCACCTTGCCAAGCTCTCCGGCACGCAGCGGCCGCCGGTGCTGGCGCTGGCGGACAATTTCGCCGGCGGCCCCGGCGTCTATTCGGTGCGGCTGAGCGAAGCCGACAGCGCTGCGGCGGGCGCGGCAGCGGTCGCCAGCAAGGGCGCCAAGAAATTCGTGCTCTTGGTGCCAGCGGGCGCGAACGCCGGCGCCGTCGAGGCGCGGGTCGCCAACGCGCTCAGCATCTATGGCGCGACGCTTGCGGTAACGCTTCCCTATTCGGCGTCGGACGCCGCCAAGGTGGTGTCGGACATGGGTTCGCTGGTCGAGGCGCCCGACGCCGTCGTCGTCGCCAGCGGTGACGGCAGCCCTGTCGCCGTGCTGTCGGCCCTTAAGGCGAAGGGTATTCCGGGCAAGGCGGTGAGCCTGATCGGCACCGAGCGCTGGCTCGAGCGCCCGATCGATCCGCTCTATGAGGGCGCCTATATCGCGACGCTCGACCAGAGCGAGACCGGACCGATCGCCGACCGTTTCAAGGCGACCTACAACTACCAGCCCGACGTCAACGTCGCCTACGCCTACGACATGGTGGCGCTGTCGGCCGGCATAGCTAGCTCGGTCGGCCCGAACGGTTTCTCCAAGCAGGTGCTGGAAAACACCAGCGGCTTCCGCGGCTCGACCGGCCTGTTCCGCTTCCGCGCCGACGGCTCGAGCCAAAGATCGATGCCGTTTTTCAAGGTGGAAAAGGGTAGACTGAAGTTGGTGGAGAAACAGACCGCGGGGTTTTGAAATTTCAGTCGGGTGGTGGGCCGTTGGATTTTCTCAGAAAGCTTCTGATTTTGGCTGTTGTCGGCGCAGTGGGGGCTGGCGCCGTCGCGCTTGCCGAACGGCTGATGTTTGAGGCTCCGAGACCAGCTGCGGCCGGCGAGCCGCCGCCTCTGCCGTCATCAAAAAAAGTCCGGAGGAGCAATGGATATGGCCAAGGGCAAGCTGAAGCTGGTGGAGAAACAGACCGCGGGGTTTTGAGGGGGTTACGGTTTGCCTATCAGGCTGTTGGGCGGCGGCAATTTCTCGCCCACGACCGCGGGAATAGGGACAGCTCGACTAAGCAATTCGCGTAGCGGCAGTTCGAAACGAATATACATGCGCCAGCCGAAGAGGACTGATGTGCCCACGCCGATCACAATGATGAGATCCGAGGGAATCGGGAAGGCGGTCCATAATATCAGAAGCAGCGTTATCGGCAGGGTGTGGATCAGATAGAGCATATAGGAGGCATCGCCGAGAACGGTCCATGCACTTGGCTTAGCATCGATTTGCATCGTGCCGAAAACGATCAACGCGGCCGGAAGACCGTAAACCAGCACGCGCTGAAAGCCATACTCGCCCGCAAGGAACTCCATAGTGCCACCTTGCGGCGCTATTCCGATGAATCCAACAGCTACCATCGCTACGGCCCCGAGTGGCAGACACCACACGGCCGGTTTCCACTTAGGGGCATAGGCAAGAAGGACACCAAAGCCAAACTCTATGATCAATGGATTGCCGAGGAACTGCAGCGCTGGACCGACCGAGCGAAAGATCATCGCGAGACCGAAGATAGCGAGGAGTCCCGGTAACAGCCTCCGATCGACAAGGACGATGGTTGCCGCCGCGTAGAACAGCATTTCGAAGCAAAGCGTCCAGGCCGCGGGCAAAGCTGGCGCAGTCATTTGATCGGTAGCCGGCCAAAGCAGCAGCGTCGCCAGAGCATCCCGCCAACCGAAGCCGGTTTTGTAGGCGACGATTGCATAAGGGATGCTGACCAGCAGGTAGAGCGGAACGATGCGCCGAAACCTACGCCAAGCGAAAGATTTCCAGGTCAGGCCAGGCGCCGTCCTAGCGATGATCACCCCCGATATGACAAAAAAAATATCTACCCCGGCGCGGCCGACCACCTGAAAATCATGAGGCAACAAACCATTGGACCCCGTTGACTCAACGGCAGTCTGAGCCGCGTGGACATATACGACCATGAGCGCGGCGAGGAACCGAAGTATCTGCAAAGACCAAATCACGCTTATGACGCAATGTAAGCTATCGCGGGCCAGACGCTGGCAACGCTACACCGGAGAAACGAGGCAAGAGCATGGGAACGCGCTGCGCGTATTCATGATACTCGGGGAACGCCGCCCGCAGGACCCTCTCCTCGTTGACAATCCGCCGATATTGGAAAGCGAGGGCGATCGTGCCGATAGCAACCGTCATCCATGTCGGATTGCGCAGGATAATGCCGAGCAGGACGATCGCTTCGCAAGCGTAGAGTGGGTGCCGCACGATCTGGTACGGACCTGCCGTCACGAGCCGCCTCGCCTGAGCAGTGATGCTGAACGATCTGCCGAGCCACCATAAGCACCAAGTACAAAGGAGGAAACCGATGATGGTTACGAGGTCGGCAGCAAGCTGAAGCTGCGGAAGTATCTCAACGCGAGGGACAGCAATCAAAGTTACGGTGGCAAAGCATCCGATCAGGGCCGCGACGCGGGGCTCGATCCCCTGCGCCGTTCTTTTTGGCGGAAGACGAGTCACTGTCGTCGCGACAATCAATACGAGGAAGCCTAATGCGGCGAAATCCGCCAGCACCTCGACAATCCGCCCTCCTGTCCATTCCGGGTCGCGAAGAGCCATGATTATGGTCCAAGCCATCATTGTTGCGCACACGGTGAAGTAGAGTGTCATCACTGCGCGACCAATGAAATCACGCATCTCAGGGAGCTTCATTGTTGTTCCCTCATGGGATCAGCATCGAGCGTTCGATCGGACAAAAAAAGCGACGCCGACAGAACTATAGACGGCCTATACGGCGCCCATGATCCAAGCATTTCATTGGTTTTAGCGCAACCTAATGGTTTCCAGAAGGTTAATCTGAGCTCCAGTAGTCGGAATTTGGTGCTAAAGTGGGGCCCTGCCATAGCCTAAGTGGGGGCGCTGCCATAGCCTAAAGTGGGGACCCTGCCATAGCATCGAGGCTGTAGGCAATCTGGAATGCTGCGGTGCAGATCGCTGCAGCTGAAATAGGCACGCCAAACGGTACCACACCCTTTCGGTCGAAATGCTGGACATAGACTCGGAATGCGCCCTCCGGAAGCAGGAACGGATTTTTGACGAGCAGCGCGGTGACAAGCGCGAAAAACAGCAGCAGTAAGGAAAACAGGAAAAGGCTGCTGCTGCCGACCAGGATAGGCGTGACGGCCATCAGCTTAACATCGCCGGCGCCGACCTTGCCCAGTGACCAGAATGGGAAGAGTCCGATTAACAGCGCGAGGCTGGCGAGCGCGCTCAAACCCATGTCCCACCAGGATCCGGTTGCGACAGAGATAAGCTGAAGCGACCCCACTCCAAGAAACAGAAGCAGCAGAACGTCGCGGTTAGCGATCTTCTGCGTGGTGAAGTCAAGCCATCCAATCCGCACGAGCAGGGCGGCGGCAAACGCCTTCAGCACCAGCGAAACGGCCAGGAGCACGTCAGCGCTCGATATTCTGCACGCTGGACGACAGGAGTTGCAGATTGTTGGCAACGGTCGGATCCTTGGGCGCCAATTCGTAAGCCTTGAGGAAGTTGGTACGCGCCTGCTGCAATTTGCCGCGCAGCAGATAGGAATAGCCGACATTGTTGTAATATTCGGGTGTGCCGCCGATCAGCTTGTAGGCGCGGCTATAGGCCAAATCGGCGAGGTCAAAGCGCCGGATGCGGTCGCAGGAGGCGGCAAGCCCCAACCAGGCGACGCCGTCATTAGGCGCCAGCCGCGTCGCCTTGTAGAACAGCGCGCCAGCATTGCCATAATTTTCCGAGCGGAACTGGGTCTTGGCCTCGGCCACTGCTTGGTCCGAGGCATAATAATCGACATCGCTGATCGTCTTCAGCCCATCAAAGGCATCGCCAAAGGCGGTGTAGTCGCCCTTGGCGGGCTCGTTGGTGCGTACAACCCCGTCGGTGGCGTCCGTCTGGCAGCCGGCCAGCGCAATGATCAGAGCTGCCGCTGCTATAAACCTTCTCATCCAGTTCCCCCAAGGTCCCCCGACCCATTTAGGACCAAAGCATATACGCAACTAGAAGAAAACGCCCTTCATGCGAATGATCACAGGTAGCATGACGACCATCATCACAACAGGAAAAATGCACAGACCCAGCGGGATCATCATCTTGACCGGCAACGCATTGCCGCGCTCTTCGGCGCGCAGAATCCGCTGGCTGCGCATCTCGTCGCTGTAGACGCGTAGGGCTTCCGTTAGGCTGGTGCCAAGCTCTTCCGATTGCCGGAACAACACCGCCAACGCGCGCGCCTCCTCGAGGCCAATGCGATCGGCAAGCTCACGCAGCGCCTCCCGCAACGGTTTGCCCGCGCGCATCTGCAGATTCATGATCGAAAGTTGAATCCCGAGCCACTTATGCGTACCCGCCAGTTCGGCGCCGACACGCTCCACCGCCGCCTCAAGGCTCATGCCGGCATCGGCGCAAGTAATCATCATATCCATGAAGTCGGGAAAGCCGCGTCGATAAATCAGCTTTTGGCCATTCTCGAATCGGTCAAGCGCAATGCTCGGGATGACGATACAGCCAAGACCTATCAGAGCCGAACCGGCAAAGGCCACAATGCTTGGCATTTGAGGCGGCAACACACGCGAAAGAAGTGCGTACGCCACCAGGAACCCGACACATACGGCAGCGAGACGAGACAATGTGTAGATGGTCGGCGCGCTAGGTTGATGGAAACCAGCCCGAAACAACTTGGCCTCAAGCGCATTCGGTTCCCCGCGTTCCTTCTCCAAGGCGCGGAAATAGGCTTCGACAGGCCGTTGCGCCGAGATTTTGTTGAGCTCCTGCTGCGCGCTGAGCGATCGCCGGTTGGTGATCCCTTCGGCCAAAAGACTTTGGGTAACAATCCTCCTGGTCTGGAGAGCCGGCAGCAAAACCATGGCCGCCACAATAAAAAGTGCCGCCGCCGCCAAGAAGACGGCAAGCGACAGCAGCATGGCCGAATTTCCGATATTGGTCAGCAAGTCCGCTCCTCAGAAATCGAAATTGACCATCCGGTACATGATAAAGTCGCCCAGCAACGCCCACAGGCCAAAGATCAAAAACACTGGCATAAGGAGCGGGCTGTTCCAGACGTCGCCGTAGTAGCTTGGCGCTATCAGCATCAAAATGCAGAACATAAAAACCGGAAACAGCGAGATGATCCAGGCCGACATGCGGCCCTCGGCGGAGAGCGCCCTTATCTTCAGCCGCAGTTTCCGCCGTTCGCGTAAAACGGAGGACAAGTTTGACAGGATCTCGGTGAGGTTGCCGCCCGTCTTGGTCTGGATCGACAGGGATACCGACAGAAGATGCAGCCCCTCAAAACCAACCCGCTCCGAAAGCTTTCGTACTGCCTGTTCAAGACTGAGGCCAAATGTGACTTCGTCCGAGACAATGCCAAATTCGGTGCCAAGTGGATCGGGCATCTCGCGCGCAACGAGGCCGATGGCCACTGTCGTTGGGTGGCCAGCGCGTAGCGAACGCACGATCATGTCGAGTGCATCGGGAAGCTGGGCTGCAAATCTATCGATTCGCTTTTTCCGAGCCCGTCGAAGCACGAGAAGCGGCAATGGGAACCCGACGCCGAGAAAAGTCATGACTGCGGCGAAAGTCGAGAAGCCGAAAAGCAGTGGCAGCATTAAGGCCAGCACTAGGCCGGCGAGCAGGAACATCGAGGCGAATGCCAATGGGTTACCAGTGATACCGGACTGCGTGTAAAGCCGGTTCAGCCCAACCGCACCGAAGAGGTAGTCACCCGATGCGGTCAGACCGCGCTCCTGCAGCAGTCCCTGCAGGCTCTGTTCTGCTGGAGATTCCTCTCCCAGCCGCTGCAGACGCCGATTTATTATCCCGGCTCGGGCTCGGCGCCCCGCAAAAGAGAGATAGAAGGATTCAGCGGCAAGGATCACTGACGCAGCCGCCAGCACGTAGATGAAGTACAGTAAGGTCTGGCCGGTCAGCATCAGAGTGGGACCTGAGGGTTGAAGGCGTCCTTTGCGAAATGGTGCCCGAGCGTTGCCGCTTCCTGAGCAAAACGCGGCCGGACACCGGTGGCGCGAAATTCGCCGATGATCGCTCCTTCCGCGGTCACGTCACGCCGCACGAAATGATAGATCTCCTGAAGCTGGACGACATTGCCTTCCATGCCGGTCAGTTCCGATATCGATACGACGCGCCTGCCGCCGTCGGAAAGGCGCTGCGTCTGCACGATGATGTCGATGGCGGAAGCGATCTGCGCCCGAATGGAGTCATTGCTCATCGGCATGCCCGCCATGCCTACCATCTGTTCCATGCGCGATATAGCGTCACGAGGCGTGTTGGCATGGATGGTTGTCATCGAACCTTCGTGGCCGGTGTTCATCGCCTGCAACATGTCGAAGGCTTCCTCGCCGCGAACCTCGCCGACGATGATGCGATCAGGCCGCATGCGCAGCGCGTTCTTGACCAGCTCGCGCTGCCTGACCTCGCCCTTACCCTCGACATTGGGCGGCCGCGTTTCGAGGCGACCGACATGCGGCTGCTGCAGTTGCAATTCCGCCGCGTCCTCGATGGTGATCAGGCGCTCCCTCGCCGGAATGTAGCTCGACAACGCGTTGAGCAAGGTGGTCTTTCCGCTGCCGGTGCCGCCTGAGACCAGGATCGACTTGCGCGATTGAACCGCGATTCGCAACAGGTCGATCATCGGCTGGCGGATCGAATTGAAGGCCATCAGGCGTTCGAGCGAATAGGGATTCCTGGAGAATTTGCGAATGGACACCAGCGGGCCGTCGACCGAGATCGGCCGCACCGCGATGTTGACGCGCGATCCGTCTTCCAGGCGGGCATCGACCATCGGCATCGACTCATCGACGCGTCGACCGATGGCCGAGACGATCTTATTGACCACTCTCAGCAGATGCGCCTCGTCCCGGAAGCGGATAGCGGTCTCTTCGATCACACCGCGCCGCTCGACGAAGACGCGCTTGTGGGTGTTGATCAATATGTCGGCGATGGAGTCGTCCTTGAGCAGCGGCTCGATCGGTCCGAGACCGAGCATTTCGTCGGCGGTATCGCTGGTCAACTGGTCAAGCTCGCGAGCATTCAGCGGCACACTGCGAGTCCGGACGAATTCACGAACGATTGGCCGAATCTCGTTTAGAATCTCGTCTTTTGATGCGGTTTCAAGGGCGGCGAGATTGAACCGATCGATAAGATGCCGGTGGAGTTCGACTTTGAGCGAAAGAAAGTCGTCGCCCTGCGGCTCAGCTTCCACAACAGAGGAGCTTGCTGCCCCATTCAGCGGAGCCGACGCCACCGGTTCTGGCGCTTTCTGTTCGCTCGGCCCTTTGATGAAGCGACCCAACATATCGCGACCCCTTGCGGTTTCCCCAGGATCGAAACTAAGCATTAACCACGAGGGGCACAAGCGACGTAGCCGACACACTAGAGGTATTACTTGCGTCATAGTTAAGAAACGGATTTCGAGAAATCGTTTATTTTGCCCCTAATCCATGCTGACCGACCAAAGTCCTAGGACCTTTGTCGTTGCATCGGCGGTCACGTTCGTAACCCCTTTAATATAAATACATATGTCATACCTCTAATGTGTTGCTCCATGCGGACGGATGTGGCCGAATTGTGAACGAATGGTTAAGATCGCTTGAAAATCGAAGCGAATCAAGCTGTTGTCAAAATTGAGAAAGTCTCAAATCGAGTATAGAAAGGTAAACGGACTGTTAATCCGTTTGACTCGGCTTTTTTGCGGGACAAGGATTGAATGTGACGGGGGATGCTTGGGTATGGGGTTCATCCTTAGGCTCGTCTCGTCGGGTTCAAACCTCCAAAGGGAGAAATTGACATGAAGAAGCTCATGACGATGACCCGGCAGTTCCGCGACGACGAAAACGGCGCTGCTATGGTCGAATACACGATCCTGCTCGGCATCATCACCGTTGCCGTGATCGCCGCGATCATCTTCGTCGGCGGCTGGGTCGGCACCCAGTGGACGACGCTGCAGAACACGCTGCCTCAGCCGTGATATCCTGATCGGCATGTTCGACGCCGGGACGTTTCCCGGCGTCGAACAACCACAGTAACGCGGGCGGGGCAACAAGATGCGCGCAAACACTGTCATTATGATCGTTCTGGCCGGCGTGTTCGGTGTGCTGGCTGTTGTGCTCGCCAATATTTGGCTCGCGAACCAGCGCAGCGCTATGGCGCGCACGGAAGATGTTCAGCGCGACACAGTCGTAGTGGCTGCGGTCCCGCTGAAGTTTGGCGACACCCTGTCGGCAGATAAGCTGCGTGAAGTCGCCTGGCCCTCCGGCGCGGTTCCCACTGGAGCTTTCAAGACAACAAAGGACCTGCTTGAGGGCGAAGGCACCAAGCAGGCTCTTCAGGCGATCGGCACCAATGAGCCGGTTCTCGCCACCAAGATTACCGGTCCCGGCCAGCGTGCCACGCTGTCGGCGGTGCTTAGCGAAGGCATGAAGGCTGTCTCCATCCGGGTGAACGATGTGCTCGGCGTTGCCGGCTTTGTCTTTCCCGGCGACCGCGTCGACGTACTGTTGACGCGCACAGTGCGTAGCGACGAAGGCGTCGACAAGAGTTTTGTGGATGTGCTGCTGCAAAGCGTCAAAGTGCTCGCCGTTGACCAAGTGGCCGACGAAAGCAAGGACAGCCCGACGGTAGTGAAAGCGGTCACCGTGGAAGTCAGCACTAAGGATGCGCAGAAGCTGACCCTTGCCGCCGGCGCCGGCCAGTTGTCATTGGCGCTTCGCCAGGCAGCGGCCAGCAAAGGCGAGACGACTGAGCGCATCACGCTTTCGGACCTAACTGGCGACACGCCCGACGACGTCGCCAAGCGGCAAGCGGAGTTGGCCAAGCAGGCCGCCGCCGACGCAGCCGCAGCTGCCGATCGCAAGCGCGCTGACGATAAGCTCGCCGGGCTGGCCCAGGCCGTCGAACGGGTAGGCAACAAACTCGACGACTTGAGCAAGCTCAAGCCGGCCCCAGCTGTGGCAGCTGCGCCGCAAGCGAAGGAAATCGTCAAGGAAGAGGTCAAATATGTAAAGCCGGAACCGCCGGCGCGGGCGACAGTCGGTGTGTTTCGAGGTATAAAACTCGAAACATATGATGTGCCGCGACAAAAATGAGACCGGCGCATTAGGATAGCGGACTCCGAATCAGCCGGCAGGGGGGTTAGTGTAGATGCGTGTGTTCCGGAGATCACTGGCGGCCGCCGCTTTCACCATGTGCTGCGCGTTGCTATCGCTCAGTTCCGTGGTACGCGCCGCTGACCGCTTCATCGACGTGTCGAGCCCATCCCTGCACCGCGTGTTCGTGCCCGTTTCTCAAACCGCCACGATTCAGGTCAACGCCACGCTGGGCGACATCGTCGTTGGCGACGAGAAGATCGCCGATGCCCAGCCGATGACCGATAAGACGCTCTATATCATTGGCAAAAGCCTCGGCACCACCACGGTCAATCTGTTTTCCGAGGACAAGCGCTCCTTGGGCGCCATCCAGATCGAGGTGGGCCAGGATGTCAGCGACATGGCGGCCGCGATCCGCCAGGTGGCGCCGAAAGCGCGCATTGAAATCGGCTCGATAAACGGCAAGGTTCGGCTGAGCGGCCACGTCAAGGACGCCGCGACGCTCGCGCAAATCGTCGAGGTCACACAGCAATATGGACCCGAGTCGATCATCAACGCAGTCACTATCGATGACAGCGAGCAGGTCAATCTTTCGGTGCGAATCCTGGAAGCCAAGCGCAATGCCGGCCGCGATCTCGGCGTATCTTTCAAGAGCACGAACAGGAGCGGCACGACAAAGGTCGGAACCGGTATTGCCGCGGTGGACGAAGATGGTGCGGTGCTCGGGTCGGGTACTTTGCTCAGCGGCCTGCTGTCCAACTCCAGCCCGTTCGGAGCTCTGCTCACGCGCGTCATCGACAGCAACGTCAAAGTTGACATGTACATTGAAGCGCTCGAGTCGAAGGGCTTGGTGCGGCTGCTGGCCGAACCGAACCTTACAACGGTCTCCGGTGAAACAGCCAGCTTCAACGCCGGCGGTGAAGTGCCGATCCGCAGTGTCAATAGCCAGGGTGAAATTGAGATCCAGTTCAAGCAATTCGGCGTTAACCTGAACTTCACGCCGGTGGTCCTCGACGATGGCAAGATCCATATGAAGCTTGCCCCCGAAGTAAGCGACCTGACCGGCTTCACCCCCGCCGGCGATCCGATCTTCACCAACCGCAAGCTGGCGACCACAGTCAACCTACGCGACGGCCAGAGCTTCGCCGTGGGCGGTCTACTCTCCAGCAAGAACACGAGGCTGCAGGAACAGGTGCCGTGGCTCGGCCAGGTGCCAATCATCGGGGCGCTCTTCAAGAATTCGAGCACGCAGAAGGAAGAGACGGAGCTGGTCGTGATCGTCACGCCGCATCTGGTGCGGCCGACGAAACCCGGCGAGCAGCTTGCGACGCCTTTCGACAAGACGAAGCCGTCCAACGATCCGGAATTGTTCCTGCTCGGCCAGCTCGAGGTCAGCAAGGACATGATCCGGAAATACGAGCTGGGCGACGGCGTCACCGGCCCCTATGGCCACATGCTGGATGTGAAATCGAAGGACAAGCTGGTCTATGTCAAGAAATAAGCTCCTGCTCGTCCTTTTCGGTTCCAGCCTGCTTGCCGGCTGCGCGGCGGACTATCTGAACAACTACGACACAATGACGTTGGCGTCGGGCGACTCGCAGAGAGCCAACCAGCTGCTGCAGACTGTCGATCCGTACAACCCGGTTTCCAACAACACAAAGATCGAAGGTGACGGAGCACGCTCGGTCGCCGTGGCTCAGAAATACAAGCTTCCACCGGCGCCGCCGCCGCCGCCCAGCATCACGGTCAATGTCGGCAACGCGGGTGCGGTGACTACACAGTGAATTGAACGAAAGGAAGCGGTTGCACCAGGCATGCGAGGAGCCTGACACCAAGGGGTAAAGGGTAGGGCCATGTTGCGAATTGTTCGCGCGTTCTGGCACGATCAGAGGGGAATAGCGCTGATACTCGTCAGCGTCATGTTGCCGGCAATCATCGGCTTTTCGCTGCTGGCGATTGACATGAGCCGGGTCAACAACATGCACAACGACCTGCAGAAAGGCGCCGATGCATTGGCGCTTGCCGGCGCGGCTGAGCTGGACGGCACCACTGGCGCTTGGGCGCGGGCCGAACGCGCCATGGCGACACTGGTCAGCAACGAGGGCCATTTTTCGACGGCCGCACCGAATGGCAGGTTCACGCTAACGTCGGGCCAACCTGGCGGCACACTGCGCTGCAACAGCGCGGGAAACATCTCCTGGTGTTTCCTGAAAAGCCTTCCCAACGACAACGTCGCCATTACTACGGCAAACTATGCTAACACCGATCCAGCTACAGGCGAGTTGGAGACGCGATTCATCCGGGTAACGGTCGCGCCAACCGGGTTCGCAGCTATCTTTCCGGCTTCGTTCCTGACTGGGAATACCGCCAGCAATGGCTTCAATGTCGGCGCAGTTTCTGTTGCCGGTTTCCGATCCAGCGTTTGCGACTATACGCCGGTGTTCATCTGCAATCCCTATGAGATGGTCAACGGCACCAATACGGCCGGTGGGATCACGCTCGAACAGGCTGCGAATTCTCAGCAATATCGCCGTCGGCAGATCCTGTTGCGAGACAACGGCTTCTATCAGCCAGGCAACTTCGCCTTTCTTGCTTCGCCGGAAGGCAATGGCGCTCAGGCGCTGGAGGCATCGCTTGCTCGAGTCAAGCCGGTCGGATGCTACGCCCAGGATGGCGTCGATACCGAACCAGGTCAGAGCACCGGTCCAGTGCAAGATGGGTTGAACGCGCGATTTGGCATTAGCAAAAGCTATATCGGCAGCGTGAACGGCCCGGCCGCCAACGTCCGGATGGGTCTGAAGAGCATCAATTGCAACAGTGGCAAAACCGACTTCGAAACAGACGTCAACCGGGGTGTAGGTCTCGAACGCGACTCCTGCCAGATGACCGGCACTTGCACCATGATGGGCGGCCGCATGGGTACTGGTGACTGGAATGCTAGCCGCTACTGGACAGTGAACCATCCGACGCGTGGTGCTCTATCTTCGTCGCTGGTAGGCGCGACACGCTATGAAATGTACCGCTATGAGCTCAACCCCGATGGAAACCCCGCGACAAACGACAGCATTGTCGGGGATGCGTCTGTCGGCGGCGAGACCGGCAATCCATCCTGCAGTCAAACACCAGTTACGACGGTGGACCGCCGCATCCTTTACGGGGCGATCATTGATTGCCAAGCGATTGGCGGTTTCAACGGACGCGCCACGAACATACCCGTCCATGCTTTCGGCAGTTTCTTCATCACCGAGCCGATTAAAGACAGCAAGGATATCTATGTCGAGCTGATCGACATTACAGGCAAGGGCGGCCGCGGCACGCTCGACAACTTCCTGCGCGATGAAGCGCAGCTCTACCGGTGACGGCGATGTTCCGGCTAGTCGCGCGACACCTCACAAAATTTCGCCAAGACCAGCGTGGTGCTGTGCTGGTTGAAATGACTCTTGTTGCGCCGCTCATGCTTGTGTTGTCAGCTGGCGTTTTCGAGTTCGGCAATCTGATCCACGACAAGCTTTTGATGGAAGCCGGGCTGACCGATGCCGCCCGCTTTGCCGCCCGCTGCAATAGCCAGATGTATACCGATGCCGGGCTGACGATCAATTGCGCGAATACTGCTGCAAATATCGCCGTGTTCGGCAACCCGACGGGCGCAGGGAACGCGCGAATCAGCGGCTGGCAAACGGCGAATGTCACGGTGACCACGACCTTCGCCTGCTATGACGCCGTTGTCGCAGGGGTAACCCGCTATCGCTCCACCACCGCACAGGTATGCACCGTCAGGGCAGCGGGCACCTTCGCCTACGCAGGCGTCGGAATGCTTGCCTTGATCGGTGTTGGTCCCATCACATTGAGTGGCTTCCACGACGAGCGGTTGATCCGATTCTGACGATGATGAAGCGTTTCGCAAACTCCGAGGACGGCGCCGCCATGGTCGAGGCGACCATCGTCTCCACGCTGCTCTTTGCGCTGACGCTCGGCTTCGTCGATTTTGGCTATGCTTTCTACCAATGGAACGCAGCTACGAAAGCGGTCCAAATCGGAGCTCGCATGGCTTCGGTTTCAGATCCGGTGGCCAGCAATCTAACCACTGCCGGACCGACAACGACGCCTGGCGCTCCAGTCGTGGCCGGTGCATATGGTCCTTTCGCCTGCTCATACACAGGAGCCAATGGCTCGTGCACCAATAGTGGCACCTTCAACGCCACGGCTTTCAGCAGGATCTTCCGAGGCGACACGGCCGTCACCAATGACAATAGCTGCCCGACGCTTGCTGCAGGCCAGAGACCTGGGATGTGTCACTTTTTCCCCGGCCTGCTGCGCAGCAACGTTGTGGTCACTTACACGGCGACCGGGCTTGGCTACCAGACCCGGCTCGGCGGTCCCATTCCGACGATCACCGTCAGCCTTCAAAACCGGACCTTCCAGTTCTTCTTCCTCCAGGAATTAATGGGCTTTGCCAACGTCAACATGCCCTCCATGCTGAGCACGGTCACGGGCGAAGATATGAAGACCAACGCGCCATGAACGCGATCGACACCAGAGTGCTGCCGACGAAACGCAAGCAGGTCGCGCTGTTTTCGTCCGATGCGAATTTCAGGCACGACGTGACCACGCGGCTCGACGCGCTGGCGATCTATGACGTCAAGGTTTCGGAGGCGGTCGAGTTCCTAAAGGGGCCGCCGGTCGATGCGCGGCCGGGCATCATCATCCTCGATCTCGGTGACGGCGAGCTGCTCGGCAACAATGCGCTGGTCGAGGCGCGCTCGGCCTGGGCTTCGGTGCCGCTGATCGCGGTCTCGGGCGAGCTGACGTCCGAGCAGACGCGGGTGCTGGTGCGCATGAATGCGTCGGACTGGCTGCACAAACCGCTCGACCCCAAGGAACTGCTCAACGCCGTCACCTTCCATGACACCGGCAACCAGGGCACGAAGAGCCGGATCGTCACTTTCATTGCCGCCAGCGGCGGCGCCGGCGCGACCACCCTGGCGATCTCGGCGGCCGAGCATCTCGCCTCGAAATCGGCCGAGCGGGCGGCCTCGACCTGCCTCGTCGACCTCGACTTCCAGAGCGCCAATTGCGGCGCCTATCTCAACCAGTTCAACCAGTTCGACCTTGCCGGCATCATCGGCCAGCCGGAGCGGCTCGATGTCGAGCTGATGGACGTCATCAAGCTGTCGCGGCCGTCCGGCCTCACGCTCTATTCCTTCGAGCGGCCGCAATTGCCGTTCGAGCCGCATGGCGCCGATTTCGTCTTCCGGCTGCTCGACCTCGTCGCCTACCGCTTCGACGACATCGTTATCGACCTGCCGAACATCGAGACGCCGTGGCACGAGTCGGTGCTGCGCACCAGCGACGAGATCTTCATCGTCTTCGAGCTCAACGTCGCCTCGCTCAGGCAGGGCAAGCGGCTCTACAAGAAGATCCGCGAATTGCGCGGCAACGGCGTCTCGATCACGCTGGTCGCCAACAAGCACAAGCGCAAATGGTTCGGCAACCACTTCTCGCGCAGCGAGCTGGAGAAGATCTTCAAGGCGCCGCACATCAAGTCGCTGGTGCTCGACAACGCGCTGCTGGCCGATGCGCTGAACCGCGCCATACTGCCCTCGGAGGTGGACGGGCGGGCCCGCTTCAACAAGGACCTGAAGCGCATGTTCAAGGAGCGGCTGGACAATGCCCAGCGCTAGAGCAACTCCAGGAGATCCGCGCAGCGGTTTTCCATCCGAAATTGCGACAAAGCAAATGCGGCGGATAGCGACAGGCTTCGCCGGTGCCTGCCTGATCGGCATCGCGCTGGCGGTGCCTTGTGATTTCGCGGAAGCCGGATCGGGGCTGCCCCCGCTTCCGGCCATGGGCCCAAGCCTTCGCAAGACGGTCGCCTTCCAGACCGGCGAGCAGCCGGGAACCATCATCATCCGCAAAAACGAGAAAGCGCTCTATCTGGTCACGAACAAGAGCCAGGCGCTGCGCTACCAGATCAGCGTCGGCCGCGAGGGCTTCGGCTGGACCGGCACGGTCAAGGTCGCAGCCAAGACCGAATGGCCGGAATGGCGCCCGCCCAAAGAAATGCGCGTCCGCCAGCCGGATCTGCCGGCGATGGTGCCCGCCGGTCCCTACAATCCGCTTGGCGCCAGGGCGCTCTATCTGTCGCGCGACGGCCGCGACACGCTCTATCGCATCCATGGCACCAACGATCCCAAAGGTGTCGGCTTCGACGGCACGTCCGGATGTTTTCGGCTGACGAACACGGATGTGATAGATCTCTTCAAGCGCGTCGCGGTGGGCGCAAAGGTGGTGGTTGAATGACGATGATCAGCGAGCCGGATATTCCGGCAATCGAACTCAGCGAACAGGAAAAGGCGCCGGGCAGGCCGAGTCGGGCGAGAACCATCGGCGCGGTCGCGGCCGGCGCGGTCCTTGTCACCGCCATCAACGTCACCGCCGCCATCTATCTCTATCGCGGCGTCAACGACCTGCGGGCATTGGAGGCGCGGCTGGACCAACTCGGTCAGTTCGAGCAGCGGATCGGCGCGCGCATCGATACCGTGAACAACGGCTTCCAGAGCCGGTTCGAGACGCTGGACCGGCAGCTGCAGGCGAGTTTCGGCCAGATCAACGGCAATATTGCCCGGCTGGAGCAGGGCCAGCCCGTCGCCGCCGATGCCGAAATGCCGCGGGCGCCAGAGCCTAGTTTCGCCAACACGACCGTGGCCGAGGCCTCGGCAGGTGAAAACCCCTCTGTCGGCGCGCCGGCATTCAAGGGCAAGGCCGCGCCGCCCGGACCCAATCCGTCCTATCAGCGCATCCAGCAGGCCGACGGTAAGGTCTACTACAAGAAGATCAACTGACGCGTCACCGGGCGATAGCGGAAGGCATTCCGATCAGCACGGTCTACAGATCACGCTGCAGCGCCAGGATGCGGACGGCGCGGGCTTCGGCGCGCAGCCTCGCCTCGCGCAGGAAGGCGACATGGCAATAGGCGCAGGCCGCAAGGCCAAGGCACAGCACCATGCAGTTTTTCAAGCTGAAGTCGATCGCCAGCGAGAATTGAAAGCCGCGCGGCGCCGTGAAATTGGCGATCGTGCTCGCCGTTTCCGAACGGCTGCCGGCCGCTATCATCAGACCGGCGAACATCAGCGCGCCATGGTTGGCGAGGAAAAAGCCGGCGGATCTCTTGGCATGGCAAGCCATCCAGCAGACGCCTGACGCAACGACGATGACGGCGGCATCGACGGCCATCGAGCCGCCGAGATAGAAGTCCACCTGCTGCCAGAACATCGTCGAGAAGGGGCGCAGCTCGAGCCAGATGCGCCACATGGCCGGGCTGGCCGAATAGGTTCCGAGCAGAAACGTCGCCGTCCGTTCCGCCGCCAGCAGGAACAGCATGAAAGCCGGGAAAGCAAAGAGCAGTGTCGGCTTGCGCGTCATGTCATCCCCCTCGACATCCGATGCTCGATTGTAGGCCGCATTGGTTGCGCGAGACTTAACGCAAAGCCTTGCTTTTCAAGCGATGTCATCGCCGCCTAATGTATGATCCGGTGAAACGACGAGGCGCGCTTTGGGCGAGGCGAAATCGACCAGCCGGCTTGCCACGACGCTCGGCAGCCTCGGGCTGGTCGCCGGCGCGCTGCTGGTCGCCGCGTCGAGGCACTGGTTGCCGCCGGGCCTCCCCTCCCCGCCTGCCCAGGTCGCGAGCGAGGCCCGACCTGCCTCGCGCATCGCCGTCCACGACACGCGGCCAGGCCAGCCGGCGCGCAGGATAGCCGAGCACCTCATCGCTCCGCCGCCGCTCGACGTGGCGAGGATCGAGCGCATCGAGCCCCGCCCTCCGCTCGGCGAGCTCGGCCTCGCCGTGCCGCCGAAGACGTCGATGCCGCAGGACTGGCATGAGACGCTGCTTTATCGCCCGATCGCCACCTCGTCGGCGATCTTCGAGGCCATGGGGCGCAGGGTGATCGTCAGCGGGACCATCGAGGTCGATCCCGCCAAAACCTGCGCATTCGGCGACGTCATCTGGCCCTGCGGGCAGCGCGCCCGCGCCGCCTTCAATGCCTGGCTGCGCGGCCGGGCGCTCAAATGCGTCTTGCCGCCCGATGCAGACCGTTTTGCCATCGCCGCGCCGTGCATGCTCGGCAAACAGGATGTCGGCGCCTGGCTGGTTGCCAATGGCTGGGCGATGGCGTCTCCCTCGGGCATCTACGGCAAAGCCGAATCCGTCGCCAGGGCTGCCGAGATGGGTGTCTTCGGCCCGCCGCAATAGGGCATACCCGAAAAAGGCGCGCAACGGCCTTCCCTGCGGCATTGCGTAAAAACGGAATGGCTAAAGCAGCTCGGCGATCCTACCAAGCGCTGACCCGTTTCAGCGACGAATCACATCGAAGCGAGCACCGGGCCGCAGCCGCCGGCGCCATCCAGGGAGAAAGACACTGATTTCCTTCAAATTGTAGGCCACGCTGAAACGGAAATCGTAACACACCGCCTTTAAGCCAATGCGTCCAACAGGAGATTGGCCAGTGAGTATAAAAACCGAGACCGCGCCGGCAGAGGCCTGGAAGCATGTCGTCTGGCTGACGCTCCTGGGCACCGCCGGCTGCGTCGGCCTGTCGCTCGGCCTCAACTATCTGCTGCTGCTCAGCGACGCGTTGACGCCGTTCGGCCGCAGCGTCATCACGGCCGCCCTTCTGCCTATCATCATCGCTCTGCCGCTTTTTGCCTTGCTCGGTTGGAGAGAGGTCGAGATCCGCCGCTACCGGCAGGAGCTCACCAGATCCGGCACCTACGACCATCTGACCGGCTGCCTCAACGGGGCCGTGTTCACGTCGATGGTCGACAGGCGAGCGGCCAGACCGGCCGGGCCGCGCTCCGGCGCTTTTCTCGTCATCCATCCGGAGCATCTATCGGCGATCAATTTGCGCTTCGGCCTCGAATGGGGCGACGAAGCCTTGCGGCTGATCGCCGGCGCCATCAGGTCCTCGGTGCGCAAGGAGGATCTGATCGGCCGCATCGGAACCGCGATGTTCGGTGTTTTCCTCGCGGGCGCGACCGAGGAGGACGCCAAGGAGATCGGCAATCGCATCCGGGAAGCGGTCGGGCAGATCTATTTCGCACCGAAAGGCGACAAGGACGTGCTCGCCATCCGCGCCGGCGGCGTCGTCTTCGAGCAGGAGCTGGCTTTCGAAGACATGTTCCGCTCGGCCGAGGAAGGATTGTCCGATTTGCAGGACGAGACCGACTTTCACCTGTCCCATTTCAACAACTGAGCGGCGCAACCAGCAGCCAAACCGCCGACAACCTGGCGCGAGCTGCGGTTCAAATCTCTGCGTCTCAGATGCCGCCCATGCAGAGATATTTCATCTCCAGATAATCCTCGAGGCCGTGGCGGGACCCCTCCCGCCCGATGCCCGACTGCTTGACGCCACCGAAGGGTGCTGCTTCCGAGGACATGCGCCCGGTGTTGATGCCCACCATGCCGTATTCCAGGGCCTCCGCCACACGCCAGACGCGCTTCAGATTGGATGCGTAGAAATAGGCGGCTAGTCCGTAGATGGTGTCGTTGGCTTCACGCACGACCTGATCGGCATCCTCGAAACGGATGACGGGGGCCAACGGCCCGAATGTCTCCTCCCGCGCCACCGTCATGGCGCTGGAAACGTCGGTAAGGACCGTCGGCTGGAAAAACGTGCCGTCTCTGGCGATCCGGCCTCCGCCGCACCGGATCGCGCCGCCCTTTGCCACGGCATCGGCGATGTGGGATTCGATCTTGGCGAGCGCCCGCCTGTCGATCAGCGGGCCGATGGCGACGCCGGGATCGAAACCGTCACCGACCTGAAGCTCGCCGACCCGCCGCACGAATTTGTCGACGAACTCATCATGAACGTCCGATTGGACGTAAAGTCGGTTCGCCGAAACGCAAGTCTGGCCGGCATTGCGGAACTTCGCCTGGACCGCCCCATCCACGGCGGCATCGATGTCGGCGTCGTCGAAGACGATGAAAGGCGCATTGCCGCCGAGCTCGAGACTGACCTTCTTGATCTGGTCCGAGCACTGGCGCATGAGCAGGCGTCCGACCTCGGTCGAGCCGGTAAAACTGATCTTGCGCACTTTGGGATTGTGGCAGAGCTCGCACCCCACCGCGGCACCCTCCGAGGCATAAATGAGATTTACAACACCATCGGGAAAGCCGGCCTCGGCGGCAAGCGCGAACATGGCACCTGCAACAAGCGGCGTCTGTTCGGCAGGCTTAAGCACAATGGCGCAGCCTGCCGCCAGCGCCGGTGAGATCTTGCGCGCCACCATCGATGCGGGAAAGTTCCATGGTGTGATGGTGCCGACGACGCCGATCGGCTGCTTGATCACCAGCATGCGGCGGTCCGTCGACGGTGCCGAGATCGTCTCGCCATAGATGCGATTGGCCTCCTCGGCATACCATTGCAGATACGCCGCCGCATGCGAGACTTCCGATCTGGCTTCGGCGAGCGGCTTGCCCATCTCCGCGGTGAGGATCGCCGCGAGATCGTCGGTGTGGGTGACGATCAGTTGATGCCACTGCCACAGCATTTCGCTGCGCTCCCGGGCCGTCAGCCCCGCCCATTCGGCCTGTGCGGCATAGGCCTTGTCGATCGCCGCGCGCGTCTCCGCAATCCCCATGTCGGGAAGTTCCGCCAGCAATTCGCCCGTCGATGGATTGAAGACCTCGAACGTGCTCCCGCCAACCGGCGTGCCAAGCGCCGGCACACGGTCGATAGCGCCGAACAGGTCAGGGGATTTCAGGTGGCGCAGGATCGGCAGGCACAGGGGCAATACCAGTCTCCTCGTTCAAAGGCTGACCTTGCAGAAGGCCAAGATGTATTCCGCACGTCCGCGCCTCTCAAGGACTGAGCGTGATCGTTGGAGCTTCTTGGCCTTGGGTCTCCCAGCTTTAACCGTTCTTGTGGTCTTCGCCACGGGAATACCGACCTTTCCGTCCAGCGGAAAATCATCAAATTGGAGGGGCGCGTTGTCGAAGGTAATAGACGCCGGTCGTCTTCCATCGCCCAGGGTCTAGACAGTCTCGAGCTAACACCACCCCTGTGTACCAGACAGGCGCCGAAAAAACCAAGAAAGTCAGATAGCTATTCCCAATCAAAGGGATAGGCTGGTGCTGCGAGAGAGGATTGAAGTTCCTCAAAGGCGGCACCCCAGCATTGAAAACAAAGAGCTTTTCAGGACTAACGCGTCTCGTCCCATAACAGTCTGCCGCAACATGTGCAACCTATAGGCCTGCGGTCCCGAGCCTATTCACACCCAGCACGCAGCACAGTATTGTCAGACAGGCGTGGGGCAAGGGGAATGGAGCACGAGGACGATCTGAAGTCCCGTATCGAGGCCGCACTCGTTCACGGCCACCTCAGCCAATGGCAACGCCAATTCCTCGTGGACATGCGCGACCGATTGGTGAAGTACGGCCCGCGTACCCGGCTGAGCGCGAAGCAGTGGGCAAAGCTCCACGAACTCGTGGGCCCCGCACCGCCTATCACCCACGCACCGCCTATCACACACGCACCGTCCCACATGCGACCGAACAGGCCTCCGCCATCGGCGTTCTGGCGGCAGCGCCGCAGGCGAAACCCCTGGGCCCGTGAGGCCCGCTACCTGGCGTCCAGGTTCGTAAGGACCTTTGGCTTCGCTCTGGCCCTGGTCGTCGGGTCCTTGGTCTACTCGTATGTCGTCAAGGGTGGGCACATCAACTGGCCAAGCATGCCGTCCTTTGCAAGGTCGGGCGGAGGGGACAGGGTGCCGCTGGCCAGAACACAGTTTACCATTACGGATGGCGACACCATCCGGCTCGACGGTGCTGCCAAGGGAACCCGGCTGGTTGGCTTCAATGCTCCCGAAAGCATCGAGCCGAGGTGCGCCGTTGAGGCGGAGCTTGGGCGTCGAGCAAAGGCACGTCTCACAGAGTTGGTCGCTTCCGCGAAGCTCGAACTGGAGATGATCCCTTGCTCCTGTTTCCCAGGGACCGAGGGCACCGATCGCTGCAACTATGGCCGGAGCTGCGGCTCGCTGTTTGCCAATGGCCAGGATGTAGGTGACGTGCTGATTGCCGAAGGCCTGGCTGTGCCCTTTGTTTGCGGCGCAACAGGCTGCCCCCCTACTCCACGACCGTGGTGTGCGTCATAGCCAGCCGGCCGCCGCCCAGCAAAGCCTGAACTACTCAGGCTTGCCCCGTAAGCCAGTCACCCCATAGGTTGCGAAAGCGGCAGCACCCGCCAAATCAAGGACTGCCCAAATCTCGCGGGTGAGATAGATCGGGGCAAGGGGATTAAACAATACCGCCACCGCTACAAAGCAAATCACCCACGGAGTCCAACTTTTGGCAAGGCGATATTGGTCCCAAGCGATGACTGCGGCCCATATTGCGACGACAATCCTGAGCAATTGGTAGTACGCGTAAGGCCACGGGGCCAGCGCTAGGACAAGTAAGGCAGCAGGAATCAACGCAGCTTGGTACTTGGTCATCTTTGTAGCCGTTTTATGCGAGGGGATCTGGTCCGTACCGGTTTGGCCCTTCCGTACCTGGCACAACACATAGCATGAGCACGAACGCCAATGAGGCAGCGCCTCCTATGTATTTGTCGGCGACCCCGACGGGCAGCCATAGAAGAGCGAGCCACCCGGTCACCCCCATATCGCGGAGGCGCTGGCCGGTGAGAAAGTACTGGCAGATCACAAAAGGTACGACAAATAGGAGCAAGATCAGGTAGCCGTTTCGCGCGGAGGCCGAGAAAATCCACAGCACCACGACGACAAAGAAAAGCACGCCAACAAGCAGCAGATTGGCCAGCACGAAGCTCTGCCGATTTCTGCGTATGGTCCCCGAGAACCAGTCCTCGTGAGCGGCCACGGCCATTATCGGCGAGCAAAAGCTTGGAGGGTAGAAAGAGCCATGGCGGCAATCACATACCAAAAGAACAGCACAACCCCTTGCCAGATCGGCCAGCCCCACACGGTCACAGCGCCGTAAACTCCAAACCCCGCGCCGACTATTGGTATGTACGTAAGAAACCCAGCGATGACGAAACTCGCGAACCCACCGAAGCTGAAGGCGTGTCCGACACCATCTGCGACAGCAAAAAGCTGAATGAACCCTATAACGAAGTAAGCGATCACAAAGAATACTTGCACGGTTCGTCCCCCTATGGCCTGGGTCGTTTGTATCGCCGCGATATGCGCCAACTCAAGTTCCACAAGCAAAACGCTTTTCAAAGATCACAACTTTTTCAAGCCTTGTTGGGTCGAAACAAAATTGCCAAGGCCGAGTTGACTTCGCAAGGAATATGTTCCTATCCGTGGACATGCCCGAGCCCAGCAGCCGAACCCGACGCCTTGTCCAAACGCTAAGCCTCGCCCATGACATAGGGCAGCTAATCCGCGTCCGCTGCATCAATTGCAACATCACCCGCCACTACCTCCCCGGCGACCTCCTCAACCTCATGGGGGACATTCCCTTCTGGGATGTGGAGCGGCATATGCGGTGCGAGCGGTGTAGGCGGCGGGAGTTCGACGTGGACATTCTACTGCCTAGCGCCGCGCAGGGCGTGAAGATACGCGTGAGGCGGCTCGTCGGGGTCCGTATGGTTCGGCGGGTGATGTGGAAGGATGATAATTGAGCAGAGAGACAGCTAGCGGCCTTGAAACGAAACTACTGCGAGATTTCCCTCCTTATCAAACAGCGTAGTACCGCACCGTCCCGTTGCCTCATCTAACAATGCTGACCGCGTAGTGCGAAGGGCATTAGCCAGGGCGTAGCTAAATTCTTCATCGTTCCAGTCTCGGAAAATTCGGACTTCCTCAGTACCCGGTAGGAAACCTCTAGAATAGGGGGCCACTCTAACTTGATCCACTTGGAGCGCCTCTGGGCTCTCGGCGGTCAGGTAGAAATGAGTAGCATCTCGCAATGCCGCCTTGTAATGCACCCGAGCCGCCAGCTCTCTGAATTGTGTGCGGGATACCGTTGACCCGGCGAGGTTGAAGGGTCCTAGCGGCCCGACCTCCATTTGCAGCCCACCATCGCTAACGAAACAAACCCCCAACTGCCCGGCCATTACAGCCACGGACTGCCCAAAGATGTTCGTTGACAAATCGAAGCAGTCTTCTCCTCCGTCGGCAATCTTGAAGTGGTAAAGCGAGAACGGGAGGTCACCGTGCAGGCACCGGAATACGGTCGGCTTGCGGGCGCTTTGCATCAGGAAGTGGCAATGATGCAGTTCCTCGATAAACTCTGAGGAGACAATCGGCCCGCTCTCCGGCCTCGCGCGGTCAAAGAGCAGGCTAGTTTCCTTGACAAGTAGGCCGATGAGTATCTTTGCCAGCCAACGCCCCACCACCATCTTTTCGGTGATGGATTGCAGTGCTCCGTGTCGAAAGATCGGCTGAACGGCACTCTCTATCCTTGATAAGAAGCCCGTATTGCAGTCTACGCAACACGGGACCGTTAAGTGTCGATATTGTATCAAGCTTTGGTTGATAAGGGTAAGGCGCTGATTGGCCAGCTTGAACTGCCTTTGCAACCACTGCGGAACGACATGTTCGCCGCGCCCTGAACTGGGTGGGCCTCCACAGGCGAAACACTGGCGACGGGAAATGCTGTCCTCTGAGACGGCTCTCGCTGAGTCCTCAAGAATGTATGACATGTTCCTCTGCCCCTAAAACAACGACCTTTGGGCAGGCGCTTGTTGTGGAAACTTGATCTGCGTCGCCGGCTTCTCGACAATCACCAAGGCATCGTCCGGGGCTGTCCGCTGCATGTGCCGCGCTTCGGACCACGGGGCCGTGAACCAGGTTTCCACCTCCTCGCGGGTGTTGAGGATCACCGGCATAGCCTTCTCGTGGATGGGCGCTATGAGGGCGCTGGGCTTAGTCGTGAGGAAACCGTAAAGCTCGAAGTCGCCCGGCCCGTCCTTGACCCTCCGGACTCCCTGCCAGCGCGTCCACATGCCGGCGAAGAAGAATAGCGGGCGGTCCTCACTTCGGGCGAACCAGTAGTTTCGCTGAATGCCGGTCTCGGGGTCCTTGTCGTTGGGCTTGGGGCTCGGCTCGGCGAAGCTCGTGACGGGCACCACACAGCGGTTCTCAACGCCAACATATTGCTGCCAGTGAGCGTACTGCGGGTTGCGGATGTTGGTGGTGCCGTAGTCCGCCTTGCCCTTCACCCGCTCTGCCGGCGTAGGCATGCCCCAGAGCAGCTTGGCAAGCTCGCGCTGGCCATCGGGAGCGTTACGGACCACAGCGCCCGGCATGTTGGGATAGACATCTAGCGAGGGCTCAAGGTTGCCCATGATGTCCCGCATGGCGCGGGTCCACTCGCGTATGGCGTCTTGGCTGGTGGTGATGTTGTAGAGGTTGCACATGCGGGAAGACCTAGTCCTTCTGCGGGATTTCCGGCAATGCCCCATAGAGGGACAAAGTGGCCCGAACTAAGTCATGAAGTTGGTTCTTGTCGCAGTAGTTCAACAAGAAAGCCAGTTGAGCTTTTGGGGTCGCCTCCCCTAGATCCCGTAACGGCTCTTTGTGAGCCATGTGAAGCATATTCATGCCGCTCATAAAGCCTTGAGCCCACGACAACACCGCCATGCCTTCTGCGGACTTGTCGGTTGGGTTAACTCTTACGAACTCGGCGCAACTGCCTGTTCCGAGGCCGGCGATGGCAAACGGCTCTTTCCCCCACGAAGCAGCACACGATGACGTTAGCAAGGCAATCGACAAAAGCCATTTCATGGGCACCCCCAGGGTTGCATTCAAAACTCAGGCACCAGCTTGTCTCGGCAGCTAAACTTGCCGCCCGTCCCCGAGTCCTTGATGCTCGAATTGTAGAACCTGCCCTTGGACTCTGCGGCTAGCAGCGCGTCCACCGTACCCTGGTCAATCTCGCAGTAGTGATACCAAGTCTGCTTAAGGCGGATGAGCATGTAAGAGTGCTCGGGGTTGTAGCACACGCGCTTGACCAAGCTGCTGTCTAACTCCCCCGTGCAGTTGAATTTGGCGAGGTCCACGAGGCCTCGATACTTCACGTCTACGGTTTCGGCGGACAGCGACCCTGAGGCGGCCACCAACGCGACTCCGGCAATGGCCGCGCGTACCCTCATGGCTACAATGGCTCCGCTTAGGCGATGGAAAGTCCCACATGTCGCTGTCATCGTGACTCCTTGACGTTTGGCCGTCCTTATTGGCAGCACACCTTGCGAACGTACGTGTTACCGAAGGTCGCGTAGGCGTCATCGGGTATCGCACCCCGCGCCTTCATCTCGCTGACCAAGGTGCTGGCCATTGGCTCGTCATAGGTGTTGTCGAGCGTGATCGCGAACCACCCGTTGGTGGCTAAATAGGCGGAGACGGGTATGGACGATCTTCGGACGTAGGCCTCGGCCTCGGCGTAGTTGTCGAAGCTCTTGACCTGTATGTGGCGTCGTCCAAATGGCCCGCTGTCGTACTGATCGACGTGGACCCAGGTGTCGTGCACATAGCCGATCTGGTTCCCGGCCTGGACTCGGTACCAGCGGCCGGCGGTGGCCAGGATTGCAACCGGGCTTCCATTCCGCAGCACCGCTACGTTAGTCGACTTTCCCTCCGGCAATGCCTTGAGGGGTGCGGAACCCTTGGGATGTCCAATTCGGCCGGAATGGGCTTCTGGAACTACTAGCGACGGGGTGGCCGGCGGTACAGGCGCGGAGGTCGATGTCGGCGCGGGCGATGGTGGCAGCGTCGGAGCTGGCACGGCACTTGCCACGGTTGACTGCCCTGCGCCGGGCGCGAATGTTACCACCCTGTACTTCGCCATCTCGCTCATGGAGAGGTAGCGGATGTCGTTGCTGTCATACTGCAGCGAGAGCTGAAGAAGAGCGGGGTCCACGCCCATTTCGATCATGTAGGTGATGACGTCGGCCGTGATTTGCTGGACAGCGGAGACCGCCTCCTGAGTGGTGAAGGGAACGTCGCCCTGAAACGATGACTTGTGGACGCCTATCGAGCCCGCCTCGGCAAAGCGTATCACGCCGCCAAGGAAGGCCAACGAGCAAGCTGACTCGCACTCAGAGGCTCTAAACTGTGCGGTCGCCAGACCCATCCGTCTAATGAGCCGACCCAGGTCCATAGCTTTCTGGATGTTGCCGCCGGGGGAATGAAACGTAACCGCCGTGGAGGTGCTGGAACGCACCAGTGCCTCAAAGACCGACAAATCATCCTGGTAGGCAAAATCCCCTGATACCAGAATGTAGCGGAGCCCGCCGTCAGTCTGTCCCGCCTGGAACTGTAACCCGGCGCGGGCGGACGTAGCAGCTAGCAGCGTCGATACGCTGCACAACAGAATCAGGATCGAGAAAACGCGAAACATGGCCCCAAGCACCCCTGATCGAAGTCTAGCGTTGGCGAGCCGAAGTTGTCGAATCCTTGTTGCGAAGATAATGAATTTCGGCGTGGACTCTATTTCTCGGAGGCGGGACGATTCGAATGGGCGAAGCAAAGCAGCGAAAGACATTCTCGCAGCGGATCAGGGAAGACCAGCCGTATTGCATCTTCTGCGGCGGAGATACGCCGAGTGAAACCGTTGAGCACTACCCGCCCCGCAGCATCTTCGACGGTAAGCACCGCCCCCGAGGTCTGGAGTTTGGGGCATGCAAGGAATGCAACGAGGCATCGCGTGAGGCCGATTTGGTGGCGGCCACCCTTAGCCGCATGATGCCGAACCCAAAGACTGAGGCTGGGCGGGAGGAGGTCCGGAAGCTCATCAACTCGGTGTGCCGCATCCCGGGGTTTGCTCAAGAGTTCCAACCGGACCGGAACCAGGCTGCCACCTTGCACCGCCTTCGAGACATTGCGCCTCGGCTCCCCTCGTGGAACTTCGTGCGGATCGACGGACCCATCGTTGCAAAGTCTATGACGGTCTTTGCCTCGAAGCTCGGCCTTGCGCTGCACACCGCGACCACTGGGCGCATCCTGCCGGCCTCAGGAGCTGTGGCTATCCAATGGTACTCGAACCTCCAGGCTTACCAAGATGCCCTGCCCAAAGAGTTCCTGGCTATGTGCGGGCCAGGGCGAACCCTCCGCCAGGGCAACTTCGAGGTGGGCGAGCAGTTTCGCGTCGCTAGCGTGGTGCCCGACGAAGACGGCTCGATGTCAGCTCACTTCGCCACCTTCCGGCAGTCGTTCGCCGTCCTGATGTTCGCCACGGAGCAACCAGAAGAGGCCCACAAGGGCTGGTCGGTGTCGCCGGGGTTCCTCAAGCGCCCCCTCACGGTGATCCCGGTGCAACAGACCCCTAGCTGATAGAGAGCTTCGCCCTCATCGTCACCTCAAGGTAATGCGAGAGTCCGGTGCTAAAAGCAGTCACATTGAGCACCTACTCCAAGTGGGCCGACGATGAGGCGGGGCGGAGGCCTTCCAATACCTAAGGCCCCACCTGGAGCCCTTTAGCAGCGAGTTATTTCCCTATAGCAGCGACTTGTTGGCCAGCCTTCTCCTCCATCGGCAGGGCCACCCCCACCAGCCGCTTGGACTCTTCACGCATCGCCGCCATGGCAGCCGCCTTGGCGCTCTCGGCCACAAGCACACAGTCATGGATGGGCAGCGCCACCACTCCCTGACCGATGAGCCTCAGGAGGACGGCTACCAGGATGTTGCTCTCGGTGTTGGCAAGACTCGGCCCGATGTTGGTCCCAAGAAGGTGAGCGATGGCGGGATGCTTGGCTTCCACCGCCGCCGAAAGCATCTTGGCGGTCCACCCCGCAGGCAGCAATTCTCGCAGTTCCCCAGAGAGACGGCGCAAGGTCCCATCGCGGAAGAAGAGGGAGGCGGCGGCCTTCTTTACGGCGTCCCGGTGCTCCTCCAGTCCTGCCACCGCATACGGGTCTCCGGCCGGCAGGGTCGCCCCGATGTGGGCGTAAGCCAGATGGACGTACATCGCGCGATAGTCCAACTCCACCAGGCGCTCCGCACCGATAGTGAGGCCAGTCCGCCTCGCCCGTGGGAGGGACTGCCAGAAGCCTCCGAAGAGCCTCCCGTGGCCATCGAACGTGGCGGGCGCCTCCGCGCCGTTCACCAGGAAGACCCGGACGAGCTGGTCAGGCGGTTGGCGCTCGCCGTAGAGCCTTATGTCGGCCCCCGCCAGCGCATCGTTGACGGTCCGCATTTCGGCTCGCAGCCGGAGGGTCTCGCCGGTGTCCGCGTAGTCCACCAGTATCTTCGGCCTGTTCCTCCCGACGACCGCCTTGAGGATGACTGTCTCTCCACCCGGAGCGCAGCTGATGTCCTCCAGTGATGCGCCGGCCTGGGTCAGCATGGAGCGCAGCCGTGCCGAGGGCTCGACGGTTGTCCGCAGATGCTTGAAGACCGCCGCGTGGTAAAGCGCCAGCCCGTCCTCAGCCAGCGACTTGAGGGTGTCGATGAGAGGGCCGCGCGGCAAGTCCTTGCGGTCGTAGCGAGTGGCAGCCTTCTTGTCGGCCTGGACGGCAAGGCGAGTCCCTGGCGGATGGCGGAGGGCCACCAGTGCGAGGTTGGCCACAAGGTTCTGGACAATGGCAAGGCGGCGCTCGGCGGCGTCGCTCCTTGGCTTTCGGTTTGGGTTGCGGGCGGAGGCGGCCTCAAGCTTGGCGTGGAGGGAGGCCGCCAGGTCGGCCAAGCGGGATGGCTCCCGGATAGTCAGCCAAGGGTCGTGCATGAGGGTGGGCGTTAGAGGAGGTACAGTGCCCTCCCCCAAGCCTTCTCCGCCTAGAAGGACCAGTGGTGCGTCGTGCTCCTGGTCCGATCTCTCGTCAAAGTGCGTCACCGCTCGTGCCTCCCCGCCGCCTCCACCACCTCGCGCACCGCCTCCGAGTCCGCGACGATCCCGGCAATATCCTCGATGGTCTGCCCGAGGAGCCGCATGAAGGCTCCCTCCGCGCGGGGGTAACGAGAGAAGGTTCCATAGAGGGCGGAGCGGACATGGGTCCCTGAGGCAAGCCGATGGGCCATCTTGGCGATCTGGACATACTGGAACTCAGGGTTGGCCCTCGGCCCGAGAGCTGACTGGGTGGCCTTCACGGTGAGGGTGATCAGGAGGAGCTGTTCCCCCGACTTCCCGGCCTCATGGAGCCGCGCCAAGGCGTTCCGCACTTTCTCCTCGGTGCCGGCCCATCGAGCGTCCTGAGCACTTCGGGCAGTCCCGCTTCCGGCCAGGAGGCCATTGAGGGCAGCGACTACCTGGGCCAAGTTGAGGTCGCCCTGGTGCGCCTTGAGCCACCGCCGAGCCGCCGCCTGGAACGGCCCCAGCTCTGCCATCGTGTAGCTCCTCCGCCAGTGGGTCCCGTGGCGGCGTCGGAACTCGACATGTCGCTTGCACAGGGTCTCCGAGAGTCCGTTCCTGGCGGAGCGCTGGGTGAGATTCTTGCAGCCTGGGGCGGCGCAGCGGCGCGGCGAGAGGTCGGACGGCGCGGCGGCGCGATGTTCGATGTCGTGAGGAGACCCGCCGCTATCCACGGGAAGCCTCCAAGCGGCTCACCAGGCCATCCGGGTCGGGGTCTGCATCCGTCGCCGCAATGAAGTTGAGAGGATCGCGGTGTTGGGCGGCGAGGGTCGAGATTACGGGGCGCAAACCGAGGGCGACACGGAGGCCGGACTTGGCTTCCTGAGCCGCAACGTGATACCCCTCTGGCTCGTCCACCCGCGCCTTGAACGGCACCAGTTCCCACTCTCCCCGATCCCGTGCCTCCTGAATGGGCTTTAGGAGCCCAAAGCCCTCGAACGGGGTCTTACCATCCGCCTTGAAGCCTTGGCTGGCGGAGACGTGGCGGAGCTGATCTGCTAGCCCCTTGGAGTAAATGCGGAGCCTGGCGTCTCCGTGCCGACGCTCCAGGAGCCGCAGCACAGCGTAGGACCTGAGGATATCGTCGCTCTTTGCGCAGCAGGCACCCCAGAAGCGCAGCACGTCGCCCTGGCCCCAGAGGACGACCCCGTAGGACCCGGCCCATTGTGGCGGTGCAAAGGAAGCTGCTTCCGGTCGAGGCCCCCGGTCTATCTCGATGATCGCACGGAGGGTACTCGGGTCATTTATCTCGTCGCGGTCGAATGGAATATCTATGACAGGCACTGGGCTGTCTCCTTCTTGAATTGGCGGGCCAGCAGCCCCCGGTGGAGGACGCAGAGGCTTGCCGGCCCGATGGGTGGGACTAGGACTTCAGGGCGAAGTGCGGGAGGTCCTTGAACCGCCTCCAGTCAGCCCCGATGTCGAGCTTGACGCCTGCCTCCTTGGCGGCCTGCTTCATGGCCTTGACGACCTGGGCCTGGAGCTTGGGCTCGAAGACCACCGCGCCGTCCTTGTCGAGCGGCCAGAGGTCCACGGCGTCCCCATGAAGGTGGTCAGACTCCTCGGTCTTCGACCAGCCCCACTTGACGGCATCCTTCTGGGCCTGAGCGTCGCGGACGCCGGACCCGATGACGAACTTGACGCCGCCGATCTCCTGGGCTCGCTTGATGACGGACTGGAGGTTCGGCTTGAGCTTCGCCAGGTTGGCCTCGTGGTTCGCCACCGGATCGGAATTCCACCTCATGAACTTGGCGATCTGGTCCTCACCCTGGCTGTCCTGACGCGGTATCTTGGAGTAGGCCTTCGGGACGGACCCGAGGGCTTCTGCCACGCCGGCTGACGGGTCTAGGGACGCCACCTGGACGCCCTTCCCGCCCTTCACCTGGCCGAGGGCCGTGAGGACGCCACCAGGGCTGACCGCCGCTCGCTGGCCGTTGTAGGCACCGCGACCGGAAGGGGTAGGCAGGGAGGCCCACTCCTTGGCCAGCTCATTCATGAACGCCGCGTCCGACATCTGGCCGGACTGCCACCGGGACAGGCCTCGCTTCTCCAGGAGGGCCATGCCCAGCCGGTCTTGCATCCGCCTGTCGAACACCTCATCGCCGGAGAGCCCCAGGTCACGCCGGAGGTCCCGAAGGGTCGTCCGGATGATCTGGTAGCGGCCCACCGCCGAGGAGTTCCACTTGTTGTCCGGGTGGGAGAGCATCCGGGTCTGGAGCTGGTCGATCTGGTCGAGCGTCATGCTCTCCAGGTTGACCTTGCCCCCGGTGAATGCGCCGTATCCCAGGGTCTCGTTATAGCCCTCCCCCTTGTCGGTACCCTCGGTGTGCCCGATGAGGTTGAGGAGAGGCGCCACCGGAGTATTGCCGGCGGAGGATCTTCCATCCTCGAGCATGGGAGGGTTCTGAAGGAGGTTAGTCAGTCGGGTCCGAGTCTCCTCTGGGAGGGAACCGCGGTCGTCTGGAGCCCGGGGCTGCTCCTGAGAGCCACCCCCGAAGCCCAGGAAGGAGCCGATACCCCGGAAGATGGAGCCGATGGTGCCGAAGCCACTGGGGGCTCCCGCCTCATCAAGCGTTGGGTCCGCCGTCTGGGGAGCTGCCTCGGGTTGGGTCGGAGCGGGAGCCGGTGCGGCGTCGTTCTGTTCCTCCTCCAGGAGCATGTCATGCGCCGCCTGGGGCGTGATGCCGTACTTGCGGGCCAGCTCGTTCGCAGCGTCCGCTCGCGGGCCAGGAGGCAGGGGCGTAGAGGCATCGCTTGGCGTTTCGGCCGCTGGCGGCTGCTCAACGCGCTGCTGCTCGCTGGCGGGGCTGCTAGGGGCCTCTGCTGGGCTTTGCGGCTGCTCTGCCGGCTGCGGCTTCTCGCCTGGCTGCGGATAGGTGCCCTGCTGCTTGCTGTCGGGCGTTGCAACGATGCGGTCGCGGACAGTCTTGCCAATGTCCATGGCCGCCTTCTCGCGCTCCAGGACGCCGGCATTGGGGTTCTCCTGGGACCACTTGAGGAGCTGGGTGCGGTAGTCGAAGAGCGCCCTCGCCCCATCGTCGGTGAGACCTCGGACCTGATCCAGGTAATCCATATCGCCTTGGCCCGTGGCGTTGGTGATCAGCTTCACCGTGTCCCTGTAGGCTGGCGACTGAAGGATGCCGTCCGACTGGGTGGCCTTCTCCACGGCGCTTACCCGGTCCAGCGCTTTGGTGAACGTCTCAGGGTCCTTTATGACCCCCTTCTTGCGCATCTCCAGCACGTAGGCCGCGCCCGCCCCGCCATCGACCCGCGCGTAGACCTCCAGGAGCGCATCCGGGTCCTCGGCGGTGCCGTCACCAGCCAAGTTGCGGCGATATCCTGGGAGCTTCGAGCGGAACTCGGGGTCGCGCTTGCTGATCTCCTTCAGGGTGTCTTCCGGTATCTGGTAGTTCGGGTCCTTGTCGATCTTGGTGAGTTCCCCGGCGACCAGCGAGTTGTGCCGCGCCTTGTCTTCCTTCTCAGCCTGGACCGCGAGGGTGGTTGCAGCGGAGGCCATCTTGGAGGCGATGTGCTCGCGGGCTGCGTAGACCTTCTTGCTGACCTCCACGTCCGACGACATCGCGTGTTCCTTGCCGGGGAGCTTTCGGTCCAGGAGCGTGAGGAGGTCCTCGTTGCTGGTCTGCTCGGCTTGGAGGATGATGCTGTCCACCATGAAGCCAGGGCTATCGCATATGAGTAAAGAGTTCATAGAAGAAGTCTTTGCTCCAATTGGCCCTGCGCATCTTGCTGGCGAT
>NZ_NSGE01000018.1 GCF_002294985.1 Mesorhizobium sp. WSM3862
GCAACGGGTGATACCGGAGCAACGGGTTCGACCGGGGCCACTGGGGCGACTGGAGCAACCGGCGCCACTGGTGCTACGGGCGATACCGGCTCGACCGGCGCTACGGGTGCCACAGGCGCAACCGGTGCAACTGGCGCTACGGGCGATACCGGCTCGACCGGAGCAACCGGCGCTACGGGTGATACCGGAGCAACGGGCTCGACTGGAGCAACCGGCGCCACAGGTGCGACCGGCGCTACGGGTGCCACAGGCGCAACCGGTGCAACAGGTGCAACTGGCGCTACGGGCGATACCGGCTCGACCGGAGCAACCGGCGCCACAGGTGCGACCGGCGATACCGGAGCAACGGGTGCCACCGGCTCGACAGGTGCGACCGGCGCCACCGGCGATACCGGAGCAACGGGTGCCACCGGCTCGACAGGTGCGACCGGAGCAACCGGCGCCACAGGTGCGACCGGCGCCACCGGCGCGACGGGTGCGACCGGAGCAACCGGCGCCACAGGTGCGACCGGCGCTACCGGCGATACCGGAGCAACGGGCTCGACGGGTGCGACCGGAGCAACCGGCGCCACAGGCGCGACCGGCGCTACCGGCGATACCGGAGCAACGGGCTCGACGGGTGCAACAGGTGCGACCGGCGCTACGGGTGCAACGGGTGCGACCGGCTCGACTGGAGCAACCGGCGCCACTGGCGCGACCGGCTCGACTGGCGCAACGGGTGATACCGGAGCAACGGGTTCGACCGGGGCCACTGGGGCGACTGGAGCAACCGGCGCCACTGGTGCTACGGGCGATACCGGCTCGACCGGCGCTACGGGTGCGACTGGCGCCACGGGCGATACCGGCTCGACTGGAGCAACCGGCGCGACAGGTGCGACTGGCGCTACGGGTGATACCGGAGCAACGGGATCGACAGGTGCGACCGGAGCAACAGGTGCGACCGGCGCCACCGGCGATACCGGAGCTACAGGCGCCACCGGCGCGACGGGTGCAACAGGTGCAACCGGCGCTACGGGTGCGACCGGCTCGACAGGCGCAACCGGCGCCACGGGTGCGACAGGAGCAACGGGCTCGACAGGTGCGACCGGAGCAACAGGTGCGACCGGCGCCACCGGCGATACCGGAGCTACAGGCGCCACCGGCGCGACGGGTGCAACAGGTGCAACCGGCGCTACGGGTGCGACCGGCTCGACAGGCGCAACCGGCGCCACGGGTGCGACAGGAGCAACTGGCTCGACAGGTTCGACCGGAGCAACAGGTGCGACTGGAACTACCGGTGCCACTGGAGCAACGGGTGCGACTGGAGCTACCGGAGCTACCGGCTCGACGGGTGCGACCGGAGCCACCGGTGCGACTGGAGCAACGGGCTCGACTGGAGCGACCGGCGCTACGGGTGCCACGGGCTCGACCGGCGCCACGGGCGCCACTGGCGCTACCGGCTCAACTGGAGCAACGGGAGCAACCGGCTCGACCGGAGCGACCGGCGCTACGGGTGCAACCGGAGCTACCGGCTCGACGGGTGCAACCGGAGCAACCGGTGCGACTGGAGCAACGGGCTCGACCGGAGCAACCGGCGCGACCGGAGCCACGGGTGCGACTGGAGCTACCGGAGCAACTGGCGCGACCGGAGCGACCGGCGCTACAGGTGCGACCGGAGCCACAGGTGCCACGGGCTCGACGGGTGCGACCGGAGCCACCGGCTCGACCGGAGCAACGGGTGCTACCGGCGCGACTGGAGCAACGGGTGCGACAGGTGCGACCGGCGCTACGGGTGCCACGGGCTCGACCGGAGCAACCGGTGCGACTGGAGCAACGGGTGCGACAGGTGCGACCGGCGCCACGGGTGCGACCGGCTCGACCGGCGCCACGGGTGCCACCGGCTCGACTGGGGCGACCGGCGCTACCGGTGCAACCGGCGCGACCGGAGCAACGGGTGCGACTGGCTCGACCGGCGCTACAGGTGCGACCGGAGCGACAGGTGCAACCGGCGCCACGGGTGCGACTGGAGCAACCGGAGCTACCGGCTCGACGGGTGCGACCGGAGCCACCGGTGCGACTGGAGCAACTGGCGCGACTGGAGCGACCGGCGCTACGGGTGCCACTGGCTCGACCGGAGCAACCGGCGCGACTGGAGCAACGGGTGCGACTGGAGCTACCGGAGCAACGGGCTCGACCGGAGCAACCGGCTCGACCGGAGCGACCGGCGCTACGGGTGCAACCGGAGCAACCGGCTCGACAGGTGCGA
Source organism: Mesorhizobium sp. WSM3862 (assembly GCF_002294985.1). Taxonomy (GTDB): domain Bacteria; phylum Pseudomonadota; class Alphaproteobacteria; order Rhizobiales; family Rhizobiaceae; genus Mesorhizobium. Next base: position 2,246 of record NZ_NSGE01000018.1, read on the forward strand.
CCGGAGCCACCGGTGCGACTGGAGCTACCGGAGCAACTGGCGCGACCGGAGCGACCGGCGCAACGGGTGCAACCGGCTCGACGGGTGCTACTGGGCCGGGCGGCGCAACGGGCCCGACCGGAGCGACCGGCCCCGGCGGCGAGACCGGTGATCGCGACAAAGGCAACAACGGCCATGGCAATGATCCTGACCACAACGACAGCAGCAATCCTGGGAAGGGACATCCCAAAGATGGCACTGATGCCGATGGCTCGCCTGGCCATCGCACCGCCGCGGTCACGGCCAACTCGCTCGGGCTCAAGGACACGACGCAGTTCCTGCAATCCGGCTCGACCGACAGTGATGCCGTCAGCCATGCGTCGTTCCGTCAGCTTGTCAGCCAGGCCGCCGGTTCGGTGACGACCGACCTCCTGAATGTTCTCACCACGATCAGGGGATTTGGTCAGAACCAGAACAAGCCGTTGGGTGCAAGCACCGACCTGACCTCGGATCAGAACAAGCAGGGTGCCGGCTTCGCCAACAGCGACGACACGGTGAAGAAGGCGCTGAAGGACATTCTGAAGCCGCATGACTGAGCATGAGTGAAGAGGAATGGCGACCGGACAGACGACGATAGAAGCCGGTCCAAAGCTGAGAAGCGGGCGCGCGGGCTTTGCCGAAAGGCAAGGCCTGCGCGTTCGGCCTTTCCGAGTGGTTAAGGGGCTCGCGCGACCGACCGCCGTGGAGTATCATCAGCGCCACCAGAGATTCCGGCGGGACTGGTCCGCCGCGGGCAATGTCGAACCACCGCCTGCCTACCCGAAGGCGAGTCCATGGTGAACGTTCCTGGGAGTGCTGAAATCCAGCCTGTGGAGCTGCGTGCCGGGACCGCGGCCGACCCGACCGGCATGCCCGGCGGCACCAGCGAAACGGGGCGGAGCCCCGGTGGCCCCGCCGAGTTCGACCAGGTCGGGCCGCGCCTCAAGGCGATGCTCCGGGTCGCCCGCTATCACGGTATCGAGCTCGATCCGAACGAATTCAGGGCAGCGAGCGCAGGCCCGTTTCCAAGCGCTACCGACCTGTCGGAATGGGCGCAGAACGGCGGCATGTGGTCCCGGGCAGTGCGTGTTCGCTGGTCACACCTGTTGCGCTTTCAAGATACCGGACCGGTCGTTCTCTTGTTCAGCGACGGCGGCGCCGGTCTCCTCACCGGGGCGAGCGCCGAGCGCAACGTGGTCTTCCTCAAAAGTCCGGAAGCGCCCGACGATGGTCCATCCACCGCTGTCGACGAGTTGCGCCTGTCGCAGGTGTGGACGGGCGAGGCGGTGCTGCTGCGAAACGCGCGATCCTATGTTGCCGCGGATGCGCCTTTCACCCTTCGCTGGATCGCCGAACTGGTGCGGCTCGAAAGCCGGCCGCTTCGCGACGTGGCCATCGCGTCCTTCACACTCAGCGTTCTGACCATTTTGCCGCCGCTCATCGTCATGACGGTGGTCAACAAGGTATTGCAATTCAACAGTGTCTCGACGCTGATACTCTTGTCGGCCATCGTCGCTGTCGTCTTCGCATACGAGACGCTCCTGGGCCACGCGCGGCGACTGATCATCAACGTCGTCGGAGCCCGCCTGGACACCAAGCTGCAGCTGCACGTTTTCAGCCGGCTGCTGCGCCTGCCGCTCGACTATTTCGAGCGCCATCCCGCTGGCGAGACAATGTACCACCTCGCGCAGGTCTATCGGATCCGCGAGTTTCTGACGGGCAAACTGCTCGGCACGTTCCTGGATCTGATCACCCTCTGCGTGCTGCTGCCGGTGATGTTCTATATCAACGTGACGCTTGCCTGGATCGTCGTTGCCTGCGCAGCGGTGATCATGCTGATCATCCTTGCCTTCCTGAAGCCGCTGCGCCGAAGGTACCAGCGGGTGATCGAGGCCGAGACCTGGAAGTCGGCGGCGCTGGGCGAAACCGTTGTCGGCATAAAGACCGTGAAGGCGCTTGGGCTCGAGCCGCAACGCAAGGCGCTTTGGGACGAGCAGGTGGCGGAGGCGGGAAGCGCGCGTCTCTCCTTCGGGCAGTTCGCCAGCTGGCCGCAGACCCTGGTTACGCCCATTGAACGCGTGATGGTGCTCGGCACCATGCTGATTGGCGCCTATCTCGCGATGAACGACAGTTCCGGCTATATGGTCGGCGGTCTGTTCGCCTTCATGATGATCTCCCAACGCGTCGCGCAACCTCTGGTCGGGTTGGTGCGGCTGATCGAAGATTACGAGGAGGTGGGGGCGGCGATCGGCGAGGCGGCATCGGTCCTTAACCGGCCGTTGGAGACGAGTTCGAACTCCCTCGGTCTGCGGCCAAGGCTCCTCGGCGAAGTTACGTTCAGCGATCTGACCTTCAGCTATATCGGTACCAAGACGCCAGCGCTCGACCGGGTCAGCTTCCACATTCCGGCTGGGACCATGTTCGGCATTGTCGGGCGGAGCGGATCGGGAAAATCGACCATCGCGCGCCTGCTGCAGGGGATCAACCGGGATTACAGCGGGTTCCTGAAGCTGGACGGCGTCGATCTCAAGGAAATCAACCTGCGTCATCTTCGCCAGGGGCTCGGCGTGGTCCTGCAGGACAATTTTCTGTTCCGCGGCTCGATCCGCGACAACATCATCGCCGGGCGCGCAGGCCTGACGCTGTCCGATGCCATGCGTGCCGCGCATCTCGCCGGCGCGGAAGAATTCATCGAACGCATGCCGAACGGATACGACACTTACATCGAGGAAGGTTCGCCCAACCTTTCGGGCGGTCAAAAGCAACGGCTGGCGATCGCGCGCGCCCTCATCCACGATCCGACCATCCTCATTCTCGACGAAGCCACCAGTGCTCTCGACCCGGAAAGCGAAGCGGTCGTCAGTGCCAATCTCATGCGCATCGCCAGCGGCCGCACCATGATCATCGTCTCGCATCGGCTGTCCTCGCTCACCGACTGCGACCAGATCCTGGTTATGGAGCAGGGCAAGGTTCTCGATGTCGCTTCGCACACCGTCCTGCTCGAACGATGCGCGCTCTATCGTCAGCTGTGGTCGCAGCAGAACCGACATTTGGATAACCGCGGCGGGCGGCCCGCGGCCGTACCGTCGCGATTGGTTTGATGATGCCGTGCCGCAGCGGGATCGAGATTGAAATGGTGGTTCTCGCCAAAGATGAGTTGGATACGAGGTCCGGTAAGCCATGAGTAGCACCTCGCTCACCGTCCGCCAGGCTCGCTGGGGCCGAGCGAAAACGAACGATCCGACGACGCCGGCCATACTCGAGTTCCAGTGGCCGTCGACAGCAGTCTCGAATGCGCCGATTCCTCGGGCGGCGCGCGGTATCGTATGGATGATTTCGAGCCTCGTGATCGTCTTGATCACCGTGGCCGGACTGATACCGGTCGACCAGGTCGTGACGACGAGGGGGCTCGTGGTTTCACAATCGCCCAACATCATAGTGCAGCCGCTGGAGACGGCGATCGTCCGCTCGATCGAGGTGCGCGAAGGGCAGCATGTGCAGGCCGGCCAATTGCTTGCGCGCCTCGATTCGACCTTCGCCTCAGCAGACCTGCAGGCCCTGGCGATGCAGGTCTCTACGCTTGAGGCCGAAGTGGCACGGTTGAAGGCGGAGGCCGACGGCAAGGAGTTCAACCATGACGGCCTCGACCCCAGCTGGACCCTGCAGGCCTCGATCTTCGAGCGCCGCAAGGCGGTCTACGAGGCCAAGCTGGAGAATTTCGATCGGCAAAGCGATGAACTCAGTTCGGTGATCTCGCGCGCGCAATCTGATGCCGCTGGCTACCGGCAGCGGCTCTCCGTCGCGGCATCGATAGAACAGATGCGCAAGCAGCTGGAAGAGAGGCAGGTCGGGAGCCGCCTCAATACCCTGCTAGCCGAGGACAATTCGGCCGAAATGTCGCGCGCGCTCGGCAACGCCGTGCAGACGGCGGAAGCTGCCAGGCGCCAGCAGGCTGCGGTGGCTGCCGACCGCGCCGGCTACATTCAAGGCTGGCGCGCGGAAGTCTCGCAAGGTTTGTCGGAGGCGAGCTCTCGCATGTCCGACGCTCGCGAGCTCTTCAACAAGGCAAAGCTGCGCAAGCAACTGGTCGAGCTGAAAAGCGAAGGAGATGCCATTGTCCAGTCCGTGGCAAAAGTGTCGGTCGGCTCGGTCCTGCAGTCGGGCGAGCGCCTGATCACGCTGGTGCCCGCCAAGGCGCCGCTCGAGATCGAGACAAATGTCGTCGGCCGAAGCAGTGGCTTCGTCCACGTCGGCGATCCCGTCGTCATCAAGTTCGACACCTTCCCCTATTCGCAATACGGCCTCGCTCACGGCACCGTCCGCACGCTCAGTCCGGATTCCTTCTCCGCTCAGGAGAAAGCCCGCGATCCAGACAGTTCGCTGGCAATGCTGCCCTCGAACACAGAACCGTTCTATCGGACGCGCATTTCCATCGATCAGGTCGCGCTGCATGACGTACCCGCCGGGTTTGCCCTCACCCCCGGCATGCCGGTGACCGCCGACGTTCAGGTCGGCCGGCGCACGGTGCTCAAATATATTCTTGGGGTGATGCTCCCGATCGGTCAGGAAGCGATGCGCGAGCCGTAGTCCGCAGCTCGACAGGAACCGGAGCAGTCAAAGGCTGGCCTCGATGACAATTCTGGATCGCCTGACTGGTTTGGCTAGCCCGTCCCTAACATTGCGCCGGGCGATCCAGCTTTCTGAAAATGGCAAGCCCACCGAGGCCTTTCCGCTCTTCGCGGCGGCTGCGCGTGCGGGCATCGGTCATGCCGAGTATCGGGTCGCGCGTTGCTATCTCGAAGGTTCCGGCGTGCCGCCGAGCCGGGCAGAGGGGACGCGCTGGCTGCGGCGAGCAGCGGATCACGGGAGCGCTGATGCGCAGGCGCTCCTCGCCGCGCTCTACGTGACCGGGATGGCGGCAGCCGAAGCTGACAAGGGCTCCGAATCGGAACGGTTGTTCGTGGAGGACACCACGAGCGAGCCAGACTTTGCGTCAGCGCTCGATCTTGCCACGAAGGCGGCCGAGGCGGGCTCCGCCACCGGCCAGGCACTCCTCGGCTACCTCCTGACCAGCGGTCCCGAACCAATGCGCGATGCGGATGCTGCCTACAGGTGGTACGAGCGGTCGGCCGCGGCCGGCTGCGCCGAAGGAAGCCTTGGTTTTGCCCTGTCGCTGGCACGGCGGGGTTTGTCGGCAGACCGGTCCAGGATTGCCGATGAGGTCCGGCGGGCGGCGGACGCTGGCTTGCCGACGGCAATCTATCTTCTCGCGATCCTGACCGAACACGGCCGCGGCGTCGCAGGCGACATTGCGGGTGCGGCGCGATTATACCAGTCAGCTGCGGAGAAAGGGCTTCCTGCGGCCCAATTCCGATTGGGTCTGGCGCTTATCGACGGGAGCCTCGGCGATCAGGATCCTGTGACCGGAGAGGCCTGGATACGGCGTGCGGCATTGGCGGGCAACGTCGAGGCGGCGAATCTTCTCGGGGATCGTAACGTGAAGAGCCGGCCGCCGGACTTTTCAGAGGCGGCAATTTGGTATCGTCGTGCGGCCGAGGGGGGTCACCAGGCCGCCGCTCGCGCGCTGGCCTCTCTCTACCTGACGGGAAACGGTGTCGCCAGGGACGAGCAAGAGGGGGCGCATTGGCTGCGCACCGCCGCAAGCAGCGGGAACCGGGCAGCGCAAGTCGATCTGGCCAATCTTGTTCTTCAGGGAGCCGGCGAGCCGGACGATATCACGAGCGTAGCGGGGTGGTTCGAGGCAGCCGCATTATCGGGCGATCTTATCGCCGCCTTCAATCTCGGGCTGTGTTTCGCTAAAGGCGTCGGCGTGCACCAGGATGAAACTCGCGCCGCGCAATGGCTGAGGCGCGCGGCTGAAGGCGTGGCTGAGGCTCAGTACATGTATGCGCGCATTCTCAGGGACGGGCGCGGCGTGGCTGCCGACGCGCAACAGGCTCGTGCCTGGTTTGCCCAAGCGGCCGAAGGCGGCATGCTCGATGCGCAAGTGGCACTTGCTGAGATGCTGCTCAATGGCAGCGGAGGCAAACGCTCTCCCGAAGCCGCAATACAGCTGTTCCGACGGGCTGCTGCCGACGGCCATGCCGGCGCAATGTTTGCTCTCGGCGCGCTGCAGAGCTCCGGCGAGGGACTGCCGGTCGATCACGTGGCGGCGCAGAAATGGTTTGCGGCCGCGGCCGAGCGTGGGCACGGGCAGGCCCAACTGATGCTCGGCCGATATTTCTCGAAGGGCCTAGCCGGAGAGCACTACCCGGCAGTCGGCCGCCTTTGGCTCGAGCGAGCGGCGGCGCAAGGTCTTGAGGAAGCGGAGGACGAACTTTCCGAGTTGGCCGGCTGAGGTATTCATTGCCACGATTCACCACCGGCATCAGCCCGCCCCCACTACTGCGCGCCGGGCGTCCACTCAGGCAGCGGCGCAAGGCTGTGGTTGAACTGTTTCCACCACATGGACTTATCTATCTCGCAGCAGGCGAGAAGCAGGGCGTGCGCCTTCTCGAAAGCCTGGGTCGCGATTTCATCAAACGTCATCTGCGCGTCGTACGGGACCGACACCACGAGTTCCTGACCGGTTTGCGTGCCGCCTTCGTCGACCTGAAGATAAAGCCAAACGACGAAATGCGCGCCCTGGCCACTCGCGTCGGCGTTGCCGATCTTGATGCGGTCGATGCCTGCTGCAGTGACTTTCATGCCGAAGTCCTTCATTTTGGGATTCATGGAATTCCAGAAGTTCGCAGCAATCAGAAAGGTTCCGGGACCGCTGTTCCTATGGTGAAGCATTGATAAAGAGGTACCACCTGGCTGCCGGGCGGGGGCGCAAGCGGTCACGCGCGCACAAAGCCCTGGTCGCCCGATCGTCGCCGACCCAGCAGCGGTCGTTCGACGATGCGCGTTGCGATGGCCGCTGACGGCGCGATCTAAGACAATCCAGCGTCTTGCCCTGCTGGCGGCGCCGTCTGATGGCGAGCCAGGAACGCGCCTTGCCAGCGAAGTTTCCCGCGTCGCCCCCGTCGACCCATCAACCGCGCTGCGAAGGCTTGTTAGCGGTCATTGCAACGCACTGCGATGGCACGCGTTTTATTGATTGGCAGAGCGGTGACCCTTGTGAGCACAGCTTCATAGGCTGACAAGTCGGAGGCGATTAGGTGGCTAAGTTCAAAGAAGCCCTTGAGCGCGGCAAGAAAGCTCCTCGCCAGCAAAAGGAGGATGCGAACGCCACGGTGCCGGATTTTGGCACCCAAGCCAGGGCCTGGCTGGACGATGTCGTTGTTGCGTCGTTGGTAGCGGCCAAGGCAGAAGTGTCGGGGGAGATGACGATCGACATAGACACCGCACCGCGGGGCCGTGACAAAGCGCTGACGCCCTCTGTTCGGTTTCGAATCTACCGAAAGCCGGAAGTGAAAAACACCGCCGGAAGGCTATTCACCGTCAACGTTCACGTCAGTGGGGAGGTTTCGGTTTCTTCACCCGGTATGGTCGCTGAGGATGTTGGAAATATAGGGAACAGGTCCGGCGAGAGGTTTCGCAATTTGGTTGTCAAGCTGATCGAAGACGCCGCTAGGGACATGAGCTAGCCCGACTGTCATGCTCGATTGGTCGACCCGACCGAGGAGATCCCCACCTCAGCTCGGCCTTTCTGGTCGTCAGGCAGAAAATCTTTCGCCGTCAAGCGTGACCTCGATAGTGACGCCGGCCGGGTCCCAGTTTCGCTCGACTTGGCCAAGCTGGCTCGCGGCGACGCGGACCAGGCGGCTCCCGAAACCTTCTTCTTCGGTTGCGACGGGAGCTGGTCCTCCAACCTCTCGCCATTGAATAAGCACCTTGCCGTCCCGATTGGCGCAAGCGATCTCTATTGAGCCGGCGGCCGCCGAGAGGCTGCCATGTTTGGCGGCGTTGGTGGCGAATTCGTGCAGCAGGAGGGAAAGTGGCGTGATCATTGCCGCGGGCACGGGAATATCGATGCCGGTGATCGCGAAGCGGGGATGCTCATCGGCCACATGGCGGTATGGCGCGAGGATCGCGTTCACCAATGTATGCAGGCTCGTGGAGACCTGAGCAGAGCGGCCACCAGACGTGAGCATCGTCAGCGCATGCGCACGCGCCAAGGCGCCGAGGCGGTCAGACACGATCGAGGCGAGCGCCGCCGGCGTTTCGGCGGCCGAGGCGCTCAACTTGACGATCGAGCTTGCGATGGCGAAGAGGTTCTTCACACGGTGGTCCATCTCGCGGAGCAGTATCTCCCGCTGCTCTTGCGCGCGCAGCCGCTCGGAGATGCCGCGGGCGATCTTGGAGGCACCGACAATTGCGCCCGACGCGTCCGCGATGGGGGAAACGGTCAAAGAGATGGGAACGATGCTGCCGTCCTTGCGCAGGCGAACGGTCTCGAAATGCTCGACATGCTCTCCATCTCGAATGCGCGCCAGAATATCCCGGTCCTCGTTCCGGCGATCGGGCGGTATCAACAACATGAGCGAACGACCGACAATTTCCGCGCGGGGGTAGCCGTAGAGCCGCTCGGCGCCACCGTTCCAGTCCGTGACGATGCCGTCGGGATCCGTCGCGATGATCGCGTCATCCGAGGATTCGACAAGCGCGCTCAGCCGCGCCGCAGTGGTTTCCGCCTGGTCCCGTTCGATCGCAAACCCGAGCTGGCGGGCAATGGTCAACGCAAGTTCGCGTTCACGATCGGTGAAGCTATGGGGGGCTGGGTAGTAGACCATGAACTTGCCGATGAGCTCGCGGGAGCTGGCAAGCGGGATAAAGGCCAGCGCTTCGATGCCTTCGCCGAGGACCGTGTCGATGAGTTGCTGAGATTCACCGCTGAAACGAATATCCTCGACAAAGATGGGCTCGGCGTCGCGCTGATCGCTTGTCCACGGCGTGTGGCCGTTGACAGCCTTGCGGTATTCTTCAGACAGTGAGCGCCACGCGACGAAGCTCATGACGCCGTGGTTGTCAAATCTCAGGATCGAGGCGCGCGACGAACCGAGGGCGTCGCATATGGCATCGAGGGCCGCATCGTAGATCTCGACGAGGCCATGGGCGCGGTAAAGTCGGTCGGTGAGGCGAAAGAGGACGGTTTGCTCGCGGGCAATATCGCCGTCGGCTTGCTCACGCTGGCCGCGCCCTGTGGCCGTAACACTCATAGCCCCTTGCTGCATCGAGTCCTTGACCCAATCGCCTAACGCAGCACCGCGTCGATCGCCCCCTTCGACCGCCGGGTACGATCCCCGACCATGCTCGACAATATGCGCTTTGCGCGGTTTCGCAATAGGACTTGTCGCCTTGCGGCGCGGCGGCTGGTGTCGCCGACGAGCCGCGAGCGGCGCCCGTCTAGCGGCTTGAGCCAAATGGCAATTCGCCTAAGCCCCGGCGGTCCCAAATCAGGTGCGCTACTCAGGCCGCGCCGCACTCCGACGCTCGCGGCATATAAAGCTTCCGCGGCCGGCCCAAAACGGAAGCCTCGCGCGCAGACTGGCGCCTCAGCGCCTTTGCTTGGCAATCCTGCCGGCGATCGCCGCGCCCTGGATGCGCGCATTGGCGAAGCAGCCGCGAATGCTCGGCCGCATGCCGGTGAACCAGAGGCCGGGCAGTTTCGGGTCGTTCGCCGGGCCGTTGAACAGCGGCACCCCCTTGGCATCGAGCACCCCGAGCCTGCCCACCATCGCCTCCAGCCCGGTGCGGTAGCCGGTGGCGGCAATGACGATGTCAGGCGCGATCGACTGGCCGCTTTCGAGAACGACGCCGTCGTGCCTGAATTCCTTGACCTGCGGCACGACGATGATGCGGCCGGCCTTGATCGCGTCGACCGCACCGTCATCGGCGGCGATCGCCGTATAGTCCGAGCCGAGGCGGCTGGCGCCGCCCGACGGGGCGGGGGGCAGGCCGTACCTCCCGAGATCGCCGAAGACCAGCCGCTGCGTCGCCGCCATCACCGCATCGGCGAGCCGGGCAGGCAGTCTCGCCATGACGGGCGAGAAACGATGCACGGCGATCTTGCCGATGCGCTTGGGCAGGAGCGACGGCCCGTTGCGCGCCGAGAGCCACATCTGCCCGGTCTCGACCCCGGAAAGATGGTTGAGCGCGTCGAAGCCGGAATTGCCGGCGCCGACCACCAGCACTTTTCTCCCGGCATAGTCGCTCGCCCGGCCGAAATGCGCCGAATGGACGATCTTGCCCGAAAAATCCTTCATGCCTTTCCAGGCCGGGATAAAGGGTTCTCGGTCGCGCCCGGTGGCGATCACCACGTGGCGCGCCGCTCGCGGTCCCGTGCTGGTCTTCACCAGCCAGTGATCGCCGCGGAAATCGATTTCCTCGACGACGACGCCGAAGGCGATCGGCAGCCGGTGCGTCTGGGCGAAGTCGTTGAACAGGCGGATCACCGCGCTGCGGTGCGGAAAGGCGGGCGTGCCTTGCGGAAATGAAACGCCGGGCAGCGTTGAGAGGTCGCGATGCGTGTTGAGATGCAGGTTCTCATGGCGGTGGTGCCAGGGCTCGGCCAGCCGCCCCTCGCGCTCGAGGATCTCGGTGGCGATCCCGGCTTCGATCAGGGCGTAGGCCGCCGCCAATCCGGCCGCGCCGGCACCGATCACGATCGCGCCTTCGAGGATCGCCGGCTCGCCGGTCCAATCCGACGAGATTTCCGCTTCCATGCCCATTATTGTCTTTATCGTCGTCATGGCTCTCACGTGCCACGGCCATGTATCCGACATATGCCGCTGACGAGGCAATGGGAATAGGCCGTGGTTGCAAAGAGCCCGGCATTGTGTCGCGGATAGGGAGATTATCCGTTGGCGGGGTCGGCGTGGCGATGCACCAGCTTGAAGGCGCCGTCCTCCAGCCGGAACACTTCCGTCACCCGCAAGGTCATCTCGGCCGGCTGTCCGTTCTTGCCCATGCGCGCCTTCGCATGCTGCAGTCCAGTCCAGAAGGCGAGATCGCCGCTCGCGGAGGCCTGCAGCACCTCGATGTCGGTGCTGCCGCCTTGGTGGAAGCTGGCGGCGTCGCGCTCGTATCGGCCGGCAACGGCATCGGCGCCTTCGAGATGGTCGCCGCGCGGCGAAAAGAAGGTGGCCGGCTCGCTATGCGTCACGATTGCCTTCAACGACGTAGCATTGCCGTTGACATAATCCTCGGCGATCTTCTCACGCTGCTTCATGAAGGCGTCGAAGGACGAGCCGCCCGGCCGCACGGTTCTGATCCACGTCTCCAGCGCCTCGATGAAATCTTTCAGGAGGGCGGCCGTGTCGCTGTTCTTAACCGCGCCGCTGTCGTCGAGCAGCTCGGCGACATTTCCGATATAGGCCTCCGGCTGCTGCATCACCGGCATGTCGAGGAAGACGAAGGTCTGCCTGAGCGCCTGGTTGGAACCGAAGCCGCCGATCTTGCCCGGGCTGACGCTGACGACGCCGGCGGGCAGGCCTTTGAAGACGCTCTTGCCAGAGGGGCGTGAGCCGACGTCGAGGGCGTTCTTCAGGCAGCCCGGGATCGAACGGTTGTATTCCGGCGTGACGAACAGCACCGCGTCGCATTCCCCGATGGCGGCGCGGAACGCCGACCAGGCGGCAGGCGGCGTCTCGCCGTCGAGATCCTGATTATACAAAGGCAGCTCGCCGATCTCGATGAAGCGGCAGCGCAACGAATCCGGTGCGCGGGCCGCCAGCGCCTTGGCGATCTTGCGGCTGTAGGATTGGGCCCGCAGACTGCCGACAAGCAGGGCCAGCTGCAGGACGGGATGTTCGGTTGTCATGGTCATGGCGGACTGTCCAGGCTTGTTGACGGGGATCGCGACGCAAGGCGCACAGGGCGACGGCCCGCGACCTTGGACCTTTGGTCGGAGCGGCTGTGCTGGTCGCCTCTCTTTTCGGTTAATGTCCGGGCTAGCGCGAGGTTCCGCCCTCCGCTGGCCGAGCCCTGGCTGCGTATGGCCTTGCCGCCGGCGCCGTTGCACAGTATTGACGGGCTGGTGCGCGGTCGAGGGTTCCGGCCTTTTGGGCGCGCGGCTAAATGATTGCCCGGTCTTCGGGCGGCAAAGAGGTGGCCATGTCCGCGCGCATTTTCAGCCCAGCCAAAACCGCGATGCAGTCCGGCAAGGCCAAGACCGGCCACTGGGTGCTGGAATTCGATCCAGCCCAGCGCAAGAAGATCGACCCGCTGATGGGTTACACCTCGTCCGGCGATATGCTGAGCCAGGTGCGGCTCACCTTCGATACCAGGGAAGAGGCGGTCGCCTATGCCGAGAAGCAGGGCATTGCCTATCGTGTCGAGGAGCCGAAGGAGCCGAAGCGCCGGCAGATTTCCTATTCGGACAATTTCCGCTATGACCGCAGGACGCCCTGGACCCATTGACCAATCCGAGCAAAAGTGCACAGCGGTTTTCCGTCCGGAATTGCGTAACAAAATCGGAGCGGATCATCCTTTTAGATCGATCCGCATAGTCGCATCAGCCGGCTCCGGCCGGCCAGCGGTCCCGTAGCTCAGCTGGATAGAGCACCGGCCTTCTAAGCCGATGGTCGCAGGTTCGAATCCTGCCGGGATCGCCATTAATTTCAATCACTTAGCGCTTTCCCGGCTAAGGGTTCCAACTCGAAAAAGAACCGATTTCCAACTTTTAATCCTTTTCGCGGTTCCACTTGCGGCCGAAGCGGCGGCAAGTTCGCGCTCAGCGCCTGCTTCGACACCCACGGAACGCTCGATGATGGCATGAAAGCGATCGTTCCCGAGGTGATCGCCCGCCGATGACCTGAATGTCTGATCCAAGTGGAAACACGGCGCCTTGACGAATTTGGATGCTTGAAGACGCGCGCGGTGCCCAGTATATCCGCGCCGAAGGGCAGACGGACTCAGAGTGTTACAGGAAAGTTATCTCGAATTTGTATTGCGCTGGCATCTGTATCGCAGATGGCATCGTCCGCCGCGTCCGAAGAGGCAGGCTGAGTTCGACTTTCATCAGCTGATGAAATCCCTTCCGCGCCATGGCCTTTTCATCGACCTCGGGGCCAATGTAGGCGACGTTACCCGGCACGCTCTCAGCTATGGCATGAAGGTAATCGCCTTTGAGCCGGACCCTAGGGCTCTCAAGATCTTGAAGGGCCGGTTCGGCAATGACGAGCGGGTAACGATCATTCCAAAAGCGGTAGGCGGCTCCGCGAGGACGGCAATCCTTAATCAGAGGCCCGACACGAAAAATGTCCGGATGACCGAGTGGTCATCTCTTTTCGAGGTGCCCGAGCACGCGAACGGCCCCGCCGTTGAAGTCGAGGTGATCGATCTCGTGCAGTTTCTGAGAGGGATCGAGAAACCGATTGCCGTTATTAAGATGGACATTGAGGGTGCGGAAGCGGAATGCATCGAGTCCATGCTCGATGACGGCATCTATCGGTCCATCGGTCATGTTCTGGTGGAGACGCACGAAAGGCTTTCGCTGGATTTGGCCAATCGGATCGCCGTGCTTCGCGACCGCATCAGTAGAGACGGGATTACCAATATAGACTTGGGCTGGGGCTGATCTCAGGCTGAGAATCACGAGAGCTATGGCTGGCTCATTTACTGCTAAATCGCAGAAGGGCTGCGGGGAGCTCTGCATATGTCTATCTTTTCCAAATGGTTGCGGGATGCCAGCTCTAAACTTCCGGAGAATGTTGCTATCGGCCGCCACACTTACGGCGTGACGTGGCGAAAGGTTCTGTTCCCATCGAAGGAATCACCTTTGCAAGTAGGGGCCTTCTGCTCGATCGCGGGTGACGTGCTTTTCATGTGCTCCGGTCAGCATTCGACCGGCAGCGCCACCTCATTTCCAATCCACAGCCGGATACTGAACCAACCGGAGCCGATCGGAAATGGCGGCAAACCAGGCGGCATCACGATCGGCAACGACGTCTGGATCGGCCACGGCGCCATAATTTTACCAGGAGTTGAGGTCGGCGATGGCGCGGTGGTAGGCGCCGGGGCAGTGGTCACTAGGGCCGTGCCGACCTATGCGATCGTAGGCGGGTCTCCAGCCCGGCTCATCAGATATCGCTTTTCGCAAGACGTCATCTCGAAGCTGCTGGCAATCCGGTGGTGGGAGTGGGAGGACGATAAAATAAAAAGAGAGGCGGGCGCCCTCACTGGTCCCATCGAAACTTTCATCGAGAAGCATTTTGTGACAGGCACTAGGGCTAAATAGGCCCACAAACGGTTCAAATGACCAATTCGTGTTTTTTTCTGGCGGCAGATGCCAAGTACTTTCCGTATGCATGCCTAGCAGCGCGCAGAATTCTCGACGTTTCGCGCAAAACGACGCCTGGTTTCATCATGCATCTCGGGGCAAATGAGGACGATGTCGGCATTGCGTATCGGTTGCTGAAAGACCGTGTCCGGATCGTGGACGTGACGAACTTCATGGCTAACTCGGGCTACCGTTTTCGGCCGGGGAGCGTCGCCACCTTCATCCGCCTGTTCGCCGACCGGTTCAGCGAATTCGCGGTATACGATCGCATCGCACATATCGACTGCGACGTTCTGTTCAACCGCGACATTGCCGATCTGGTGGACCAGCCTATCCACGCGCACCTGCTAGCGGCCCACGACGACTACATGTACTTCCGCCCGGGTTACCGAGACGAGATGTCGATGCAACCGGGCGCGCCCTATTTCAATGCCGGCATTATCGTCTTCAACATGCGGCCGGTGCGAGAGGAAGACCTGTTGAAGCAGGCCCGAAAGCTCGCCGTTGACGGACAAATGAACGACCAGAACGCGCTCAATGTCGCCTTCGAGGGCAAATGGCAGACGATGCACCCGAACTGGAATCTGATGTCGAACGGGGCCCGGGATTATCGGTTTTCTCAGGCCTATGCACGGCATTTCGCGGGCGGCAAGCCTTGGGGCAGCCAGATTGGAGTCGAGCTTGAAGCCCTCAAGATCTGGCGTGATCTGGCAGAGGATACGCCTTGGAATAAGCCCTTCCGGCAGCGGCTGCCGTTCGAGCGCGGGATAACGAAACGCTTCCTCCGCCGCTTCGATGCCGTCGGCGGTCTCTTCGGTAACGACGTGCATCGCCGCCGCGCGCGTTACGACGCGGCGAAAATGCACCAGATCTACGCAAGGCAAGCGGAAGAGGGCGCGATGGCCGTACAATTCCCGGAGGTGCTCGGCGGGTTTGGCTGATCTTCTTGCCAAATCGGCCGCATCCTGTGGATATTAGCCGCCCGTTCACCATGACTCTCTCTTTGCATTGAGCGCCGGCGGCCGGCTCGTTGAAATGGCACGGCCTGAACAACAGGCGCCCCGAAAGTCCAGCGGCCGGCGTTTTCATGTAGCCCCGTCAGGATGTCCGCAAGGGCGTGCTGAAAGTATGCGTCGGTCGCTGCTCTCACTCGCCGGGATGCCGCAACCGATACCGCACAAAATCAAGCCCGCCCCGGCGATGGGAAGCCGGAACGGGCTCGGCTTGGGTCTGGAACCCTGTAGTCAGGAGACTACGGGGAAGTAACAGGTCGGCGGCTGCAATGTTCCGAATTTTCTGGCTTACGGGCTGCCGGGAGCAAGTCCTTGGCGGTAATTCGAGACGATCCGGGTGGCGGATTTTTCCGCACGGGATCGCGACACGCTTCAGGCCAGCAGGCCGGCGGCCTTCGCTGCCTTGCGCAGGGTTTTGCGGGCTTCGGTAGGACTTCTCAAGCCGTCGAGCGCGTCGCGGCAGACGCGGCTTGCCGACCGCCAGGCGCGGTCGCGCGCCCGCCTTGGCCAGCGCAGGTCGAGGCATTCGACTGCCTCGAAGCAGCTTGAGACCTTGCGATGTCCGCTTGGTTCGAAATCGATCACGACCGGCTCGGAAAACCAGACGTCGTTCATCACATGCTCCGTTCGTATGTTGGTCTTTTGATAAGCAACGGCGCCGGCAGGCGCCTGTTGGGATGCGGGCCCGGGATGATCGGCGGACCCGCGCATTAACCAAAAACTGCCGATAAGGTTCCGGAGAATTTTAGAGATCAGCGATGGGCGGCCGGAGTTGGCTCACGCAGCGGATTCGTTGCGCCGGCGCGCCGCGCAAAAATATGTGCCGACAGGCGGATGAACGCGGGAAGCCTTCTATGGTGATTGCCGCGCCCGCACCCACCATTACCGTCGCCACGCTGATGGGGACCGCTTTCGGGCTCTATTGGGAGGTTGGGCGCAGCCAGTTTTACATCGAACCGGACAGCAAGCAGCGGTTTCGGCCGGCGCGGAAGCGTCCGGTCAATTCGCGCGTCGTGTCGCTCTTCTGCAGAAGACAGGATGCCGCCTTGGGACTATTCGACCAGCACATGCGCTTCGCGGGCTGCGCTGATGAAGGCTTCCCTGGCATTGTCGGCCGGAACGTCGCCGCTCATAGCCCGGCGGCAGGCGCGCAGCGCCGCGCCATGCTGCGCGCTGCCGGCGTCGCGCCATTGGCCCGTCAGCAGTTCCACAGCCTGCTGGGCGTTGGAAATGTGTCGGATCGAGCCTGCCACGCCGACGGCGACTTCGACCGGCCTGGAAAACCATCCCTGGATCATCGCGAAACCCCTGATGCGTTGTGAGCGGATGATAAACGCGCCACCGCGCGGCAAGTTTCATCCCGATATTTCAACAGGATGTGAGCAGCGCGCCGGTAGCAGGCGTGGCTGCCGCCTATCTTCCGAGCGGCTTGCGGGACAGTTCGATGAGTTCCGTCTCATCGGTGATGCCGGCCATGTAATTGGCGATGATGCGGGAGGCGCGCGCCTCCTTCTGCTCTTCGGTTTCTCCATCGATGCGGCCGCTCTCGAAGACACGCCCCAACAGCGCCGTCTCGGCGGGCGTGAATGTGTTTCGCGACATATTGGACACGGGCTTCTTCCTCCAGCTCATGTCCCCCTTGCTCCCCGGCTAAACATTAGCACGGGTTCGGAAACGAGAGTGAGTCCTCAAGGAAACGGCGACAACGCGAGTACTTTTCGCGGCGCCCGGCCGGTCTGGTTTTCGTCTCGTTGTCTGCCCGACGGCATGCCGGAGATGGGGCGAGCTTCGCTATCTTGCTGAAAGGACGAAGCGCTGATACTCATTAGCGGCGCGGAATTATTCCGAGTCTGCGCCAACTTGCGTCGCGCAGCAACGCGGCGCAGGCTGTCCGAGACCAAGATCCCGACGTGGTGGCAACCGGGTTACGGAGGGTATTGGTCGAACAAAGAAGCAGGGCAGGTTCCGACGGCGTGTCGGAGCAGGCCCATCAAATGCTCTGGAATTCCGAAGCCATTGCCCCCGTGGCCTCGGAAGAGCATGAACATGGGGAAACCGATGGTGACCAAGAAACTTACCGCCAACGCAGAAAGCGCGGCAGCCTTTCTTGCGGTGATGGGCAACGAGAAGCGTTTGCTCATCATGAACTACCTGGCCGAGGGGGAATTGTCTGTCGGCGCGCTCGCCGACAAGGTCGAACTCAGCCAGTCCGCACTCTCCCAGCATCTGGCCAAACTGCGCAGGTTTGGCCTGGTCGACACCCGCCGCGACCGCCAGATGGTCTATTATTCCTGCAAGTCGTCCGCGGCGCGTGAGCTCCTCGTTCTGCTCGACGGTCTGCTGACCATGGACAGGCCGCTCGCCGGCCCGGCCCGGCAGGCTCTTGTCGAAAGAATGCGGCCGCCGCAGGCCGCCTGAACGGCTCCGACGCGGGCGAGGGCGAGCAGCCTTCGCCTGCACGGCGCGCCCTCTGAAGGCGCGATGCAAACAGGATGGCAATGCGCCGGCCGGGCATACCTGCCCTGGCCGCACTTTATCATCACTTCATTCGCCGGGACGCGATCCTGGCCAGAATGCTGCTGCCGGAGAAACCGGTAGCGGCCGGATTTCGTCATGTCGTCACGGGCTGGCCGCCGTCGTCGCCGATCCGGCCCGACTTCTCGCAGTCCTCCCATCACTTTTGATTGAAGGATGATGCGCCGGCGCGGTCGCGGATGCTCACAAGCCGATGATATTATAGCACTTTTCTGCCGCCGCCGCCTGCTCCCGGCACGCCGAGGTTTACGGATTTGTAAATCGCGCGCCGGACTTCGGGTGGCTAGACTTTTACGCGATCCACACCCCCGGATCACCACGGGCCAGACACTTTGGCACCGTCAGAGGCTCGCCGCTCCCGGCGGGCCTCTTTCGTTTTGGGACAAAGCCGCGGATTTACGGTGCGGCCCGCCGGCGCGCAATCACGCTTCGCGCGGCGAGCACCAGCACGGTGATGATGATCAGGATCACCGAAAGGGCTGCGATCGCCGGATCGATGTTGTCGCGCAGGCCCATCCACATCAGGCGCGGCAGCGTGATGGCGTTCACCGAGGTGATGAACAGCGTCACGCCGATCTCTTCCCAGGAGAGCACGAAGGAGAGGAGCGCCGCGGTGACGATGCCGAACTTGATGTTGGGCATGATGACGCGCGTCGCGCGCTCCCACACGCTGGCACCCAAGCCTCGTGCGGCGAGGTCGATGCGCCGATCGAGCTGGCTGAGCGAGACCAGGATCAGAACGGTGGCGAAGGGCACCGTCATCACCGAATGCGCCATCGCGACACCCAGCCAGGTGTCGTAACCGAAGAAGGATGAGATGCCGGAGACCGAGGTGAGCAGGAAATACAGCGTCACCGCCGAGACCACCGGCGGCACCACCATTGGCAAAAGGACGAAGCCGACCAGGGCGGCGGTGAAGCGCGGCTGGAACATCCACACGCCGAGGCTGAAGGTGAGCGCGAGCACCGTGGAAAGCGCGCTGCTGACCACACCGATGCGGATCGAGAGCAAGATGGACTCCAGCCAGCGCGGATCCTCGATCAGCGAACGGTAGTGGCGCAGCGACAGTTCGCCGGTCGGCATGGTCAACATGCGGCTCGGCGTCAGCGACACCGGGATGACGGCGAGCAATGGCATAAGCAGGAACAGCGCCACCAGGACGGCGAGGATGAGCGAGACGGGACCGGGGCGGTAGGTGGGCATCTTGCTACACCAATTGCTTCGGTTTGACGTAGCGGAACAAGAGCGCCATCAGCGCGCCGACGAACACCACCAGCACGACGCTGATTGCCGCGCCCAGTCCCCAGTCCGGACTCTGGAAGATGCGGAGATAGATGAGTTCGGCGATCATCACGCTGCGGCCGCCGCCGAGGATCGCCGGCGTGACGAAGAAGCCCAGAGAGAAGACGAAGGTGATCATCGCCGAGCCGATGATGCCCGAGCGCGTCATCGGCACGAACACCGTCCAGAAGGTGCGCATGCGGCTGGAGCCAAGCCCGCGCGCCGCGAGCAGCACGCGCTCGTCGAGGCTGCGCATGGCCGAAGCCAGCGGAAATACCGCAAAGGGGATGAGGAAATGCGACATGCCGACGATGACGCCGAACTCGTTGCGCACGAGCGTCAGCGGCTCGGAAATGAAGCCGATCGATTGCAGCCAGGTGTTGACGAGGCCGCGGTTGGACAACAGCGCCACCCAGCCGAAGGCGCGCGTCAGCACCGAGATCCAGAACGGCACCAGGATGCAGAATTCCGCAAGCACGCGCTGCACCGGGCTGCCGCGCACCCAGACGACCGTAATCGCATAGGCGGCGGTGACGGAAACGATGGTGACGATCGCCGCGATGCGCAACGTGCGGACGAATACCGACTGCACCAGCGGGTCGCTGACCAGCGCGCCATATTGGCCGAGTCCCGGCGTCGGCAAGGTGAAGCTCCACTTCACCACGCCGAGGAAAGGCCAGGCATAAGCAAGGACCAGGAACAGGAGCAGCGGCGCCATCAACAGCGCCGCGCCCGTCCTGTCGGAGAGGGTGCCCCTCATGTCAGTTCAGCATCTCCGCCCGCTCAAGCCGAGATGATCTTGGTGTATTCGTCGAGCGCCGCGCCGTAGTTCTTGGCGTACCACTCCATGTCGAGCGGGATCTGCTTCTTCATGTTTTCCGGATCGACCGGGTTGATGCGCTTCTTGTCGGCCGGGATCAGCGCGTCGGCCGCCGGGTTGGCCGGGCCCTGGCCGAGTTTGTCGAACATCACCAGTTCCTTCTGCGGATCCTGCGTGCTGGCGATGAACTTCATCGCAGCTTCCTTGCCGCCGGGGTTGTTCTTCAGAACCGCGAGCGCGCCGGGCGAGATCAGGCCCTGGTCCCAGATGAACTTGATCTGGCCGCCCGAGTCCTGCTCGATCAGCGAGGCGCGCGTCGACCAGACGATCGCCATGGAAGCCTCGCCGTTGAGCAGCACGCTCTGGCTTTCGGCGCCGCCGCCCCAATAGGAGACGACGTTTTCCTTGAAGGCGGCGATCTTGTCATGCGCGCGCTTGAGGTCGAGCGGATAGAGCGAGGCGGGTGCCACGCTGTCGGCGAGCAGGGCGGCTTCCCAGCTCGACACGCCCCATTTGTAGAGCGAGCGCTTGCCGGGGAATTTCTTCACGTCGAAAAAGTCGGCCATGCCGGTCGGCGCATTGGAGCCGAACTTCTGCGAGTCGTAGGCGATCACGTAGGAGAAGAAGTAGGTCGACGCGGCAAATTCCCAGCCGAAGCCCGGCCGCATCTTGCTCTTGTCGACGATCTTGTAGTCGATCGGCTCGAGCATGCCCTGGCCGCCCAGCGTAATCGCCGAGAACGGATCGACGTCGACCAGGTCCCAGGTCGGCGCGCCGCTCTTGAACTGCGCGGCGATCGCGCCCTCGGTCGGGCCCGAGCCGTCCATCTTCACCGGGATGCCGGTATCCTTGGTGAAGGCCTGGCCGTAGGCGGCGTCGTAAGCGGTGATGGCGTCGCCGCCCCAATTCACCAGCACCAGCCCCTTGGTCTCGGCTTGAGCATGGGTCGAGCGCAGCAGCATCGGCGTGCCGGCGAGCACGAGGCCTGCAAGCTGCGCGAATTGCCGGCGCGAGATCTCGCCGCGTTTTGCCCTCTCTGCGAGGGAGTCGATGGTCTGTTTCTTGGTCTCGTTCATGTCAGTTCCCCTTGTTTTAATTGATCTGATCCGGAACCGACGCGGCGAATTCACGCCGCTTCGGCGCTCATTGTCCTCCGTCCGGCAGGAGGAAGCCCTTTTCCGCCGGCCAGGTCAGCCAGACGGAATTGCCCTTGCTCAACGCTGCCGCGGCCACCTCGTTCGGCACCGAGACGGTGACCTTCGCACCCTGGCGCGTGGTCAGGTCGAGCTTGGTCGCCGCACCCAGATAGGTCGAAGCGACAGCAGTGGCGGCGATGCCGTTTTCGCCGGCCGCTGCCTCCGGCGCGATCGACATGTGTTCCGGCCGGATTGCCAGGATAGCGTCGCCGCGGACCTTTTCTGCTTTGCAGCGCATGTTGACCGCCCGGTCCTCGCAGACACCGGTGGCGCCATTATCGGCGGGCTTGACGCCCTTCACGGGCAGCATGTTGATCTCGCCCAGGAACTCGGCGACGAAGCGGCTGGCCGGCCGGTCGTAGACCTCGTCCGGCCTGCCGACCTGCAAGAGCTTGCCGTGATTGAAGATGGCGACGCGCGAGGAAAGCGCCAGCGCCTCGCTCTGGTCGTGAGTGACGAAGACAAAGGTGGTGCCGGTCTCCTGGTGCAGCCGCTTCATCTCGGCCTGCATCTGGCCGCGCAGGCTCTTGTCCAGCGCCGAGAACGGCTCGTCGAGAAGCAGCACGCCCGGCTCGAACACCAGGGCGCGGGCGAGCGCCACGCGCTGCTGCTGGCCGCCGGAAAGCTGCGCCGGCAATTTCTTCTCGTGACCTTTGAGACCGACGCGCTCGACCATCTCGCCGACACGGCTTTTGATCTCGGAAGCCGATTTCTTGCGCACCTTGAGCGGAAAGGCGATGTTCTGTTCCACGCTCATATGCGGGAACAAAGCATAGCCCTGGAATACCATGCCGGCGGCGCGCTGTTCGGCCGGCCGGTCGGTAATGTCGGTGCCGTCGCTGAAAAGCCTGCCTTCGCTCGGCTGCACGAAGCCGGCCAAGATCATCAGGAAGGTGGTTTTGCCGGAACCGGATGGCCCAAGCAGCGTCAGGAACTCGCCGCGGCCGATATCGAGCGTGAGATTGTCCAGCGCCCGGAACGAGCCGAAGCTCTTGCCTATCCCGTTCGCCTTGATCTCTGCGGCCCGGCCGGGTTGCTGCATCCTGCCTTCGTCCTCACGCTTGTTTCAAATCGTATGCACGGCGCGCGTTCACCGCAACCGAATAGTTTTCCTCTGTTCGGCAAATTTGATTCACGGGTGGGCAGGTGGCGGGAGCGTCTCCCGGACTCGGGCGTTCGGCGCGCTTCGCGATTGGCGAAAGCGTTCATGCCGTCGTCATTCCAGGGCGGAGCAAGGAGCGGAGCGACGCGCGCAGACCCTGGTTGCCATGCCGTGACCTCTGGGAGTTGCAACGGTGCAGAATTCTGATCGAGCGTGCCTTTCGCGATCGCCACGGAATGGAATCTTTGGGTCAAGTCCGAGCATGGCGACCGGACGTCGCTCCGAGGGACATCCTAAGGCGTGCCGGCGTCCCCCCGCCTTCAATACTTCGCCAGCCTGCTTTCCAAAAGCTTCGCCCGCAGCCAGTCGCTGAAGGCATTGAGTACCGGGTGGCCCGCCTTGGCATGCTCGAAGACCAGATAGTAGGAGCGCGGCGAGGGTACCGTCGCTTCGAACGGCTTGACCAGCCGGCCCTCGCTCAGCGCCCGGCGGCCGGTCAGCTCGTCTCCCATGGCGATGCCCTGGCCGGCGATTGCCGCCGAGAAGACGAGGTTCATGTCGGAAAAGAAGATGCCGCTTTCGGTATCGGGATTTTCCACCTTGGACAGCGCCAGCCAGCGCGCCCAGTCCTCGGTATCGCTGAGATGCAGCAAGTTGGCGCGCAGCACGTCGGCGGGCTTGGAAAAGCCGCCCACCTTGTTGAGCAACGTCGGGCTGCAGAGCGGGGTGAAGGAGACCTCGCAAAGCAGCTCCACCGCGCGGTTCGGCCAGTTGCCGACGCCGAAGGCGATGAAGGCGTCGGCCTCCGGATTGCTGACATCGTCGAGTCGCCGCGGCGTCAGCACCGAGAGCGCGACGTCCGGATACATCTGCTGGAACTCGCCGATATGGGTGCACAGGAACATCGAGGCGAAGCCCGGCGGACAGGAGATGCCGAAGGAGCCGCCGACGCCGGCGCCGCTGTTCTGCGTCCCCGCGTCGCCGAGCACGGTCAGCGCTTTCCTGACATCGGCGGCATAGCGCTGGCCGCGCGGCGTCAGCGCCACGCCCTTGCCGATGCGCTGCAAGAGATCGAAGCCGAGGTCGCGTTCGAGCAGCCTCAGCTGATGCGAGACGGCGCTGCGGGTGAGGTGGAGTTCATCGGCCGCGCGCCACACGCTGCCGTGACGAGCAAAACTGTCGAGGGCGCGAAGCGCCTGCGTGGAAGGTATGCGCAAGAGGCCTCAGGTGAACCGAATTTGCACGAGCCGGGAAAACATATCACTTTTTGAAGAGCCGCTTCACTGCTTTCTTTGCGGCATGGAGAAACCGGTGACGACATCAGCGCAGGAAACGGCACTGGCCTGCATCGACGGCATCCAGCCGCTCTTGTCGGCCTGGACGCGCACCATCTTCGACCTCGGCGAGACCGCCTGGCGCGAGTACCAGTCCGCAGCCTGGTATGTCGACCGGCTGAAGCGTGAGGGCTTTTCGGTGGAAGAGGGCTCGGGCGGCATGCCGACCGCCTTCTGCGCGCATTGGACGAATGGCGAAGGACCGACGATCGGCATGTATGCCGAATACGACGCCGTGCCCGGCAACTGCCAGGATGCCGTGACGGTCAAGCAACCGCGGGCGGGGCTCAGCGTCGAGGCGGGTGGCCATACCGATCCGCATTCGGGCCTCGGCATTGGCAGCCTCGGCGGGCTGCTCGCCGCCAAGGCCGCGATGCAGCAGCATGGCATTCAAGGCACGCTGCGCTTCACTGGCGAGCCGGCAGAGAAGGTGAGGGGCTCGAAGCCGATCCATGCCGCCAAGGGCTATTATGACGGCCTTGCCGGCATGATCTCCTTTCATCCCTTCTACATGCTGCCGCTCTGCAACACCGCGCGCTGGGACACGCATTGCGGCGCAGGCTATGCGATGATCTACCGCTTCATTTGCGACGAGCCTCAGAACTGGGGCCGCGCAAGCGACGGCGCCCCGATCCCGCAGGCGCATTCCGCGGTCAGGGCGCCAGGTGCCAACGACGCGCTGATGATGATGTACATGGCTTCCAAGGCGCTGCGCGATTCCATGCTGACGCACCAGGGCGGCTGGTCGATTAGCGAGGCGATCCTGACCGCGGGCCAGGCGACCGCCGACAATCTGCCGGCCGGCCTTGCCGAGATCCAGTACATGATCCGCGTGCCGACCATCGCCATGGCCGAGCAGGTGACCGCCGTGCTCGACAGAAACGCGGAAGCGGCGGCGAAGATGAGCGGCTGCCGCTACGAACGCCACTGGGTGTCGAAGTCGCGCCCGGGACTGGCCAACCACGCCATGGCCGGCATCACCTATGAAGCGCTCTCGACCGTCGGTCCGCCACAGTGGAACGAAGAGGCGAGGGCGATCGCCCGCGAGGTCCAGGTCAATGCTGGCGGCGAGGCGACCGAGAATCCGTTCATTGACGAACTGGAGCGCCTTATCACGCCGCAGGAGGCCGAGGCGATCCTGCGGCGCGACCTGCCGCCCTCGCAGGTGAATTCGACCTCGGACGACTATACCGACATGAGCTGGCACGCGCCGACATCGCGCTTGTACGTCGCCCGCCCGGCGCTGCGCTCGGCAAACGGCCACGCCTATCCCGCCTGGGTGATGAATGCGTTGGGCGGCATTGCGGCCACCATCGACCCGATGGTGACCTGCGCCTCCAAGACCGTCGCGCTCACCGCGCTTCGCCTGCTGGAAGACAAGGCGGCGCGCGATGCGGCCATGGACGAATTCGTCAAGCGAACCGGCGGCGGCGCCGGCGGCTCGAACTGGATCGCGCCGCTTTGTGACTACGAGCCGCCGATAAACTTCCGCTGGCCGGAATATGTTACCACCGCGCGCGGGCGCGACTGGTGGATACCGAGCAGCCAATGATCTCAAGCAGACCGACCCACGAGGAGAACACCATGACCGTCCATGACCGCATCGTCGCCGAGCCGTTCTCGCTGCAGCGCCGCAATCCCAATGGCGGCACCAAGCCGCTCACTGCCTGGGGCTTCGCCAACGAGACCGACGTTCTGACCGACGTGCTGCTCGGCTCGCCCAATTTCCTTCGCCATCTTTCGACCAGTTCGCTGTCCAGAAAGCATCTGCGCGAGGCGCCCTGCAACATCCAGATCGCCCAGGCGCAGCACAAGGACCTCGTCGCCGCTTACGAGCATTTCGGCGTCACCATCCACTGGCACGAGCCGACGCCGGAACTGCCGATGCAGGTCTATTCGCGCGACTCCAGCGTCATGACGCCCTACGGCGCGTTCATCACCGCAATGGCCAACTGGTGGCGGCGTGGCGAGAACTACGCCGCCATCCGCACCTATGAGAAGCTCGGCATCCCGATCTACGACATGGTGACCGCCGGCACCTTCGAGGGCGGCGACTTCAACGTCATCGAGGAAGGCGTGGTGCTGATCGGCTGCGGCGGCGCCCGCACGCAGGAGGAGGGCGCGCGCCAGGTGCAGGCCTGGTTCGACAAGGAAGGCTGGGAGACGCGCATCGCCTTCATCGACGAGTACTACGTGCACATAGACCTGATGGTGGTGCCGATCGCCGAAAAGCTCACGGCCGTCTGCCTTGCCTGCACCGAGCCCGGCATCGTCGACTGGCTGAAGGGCAAGGGCCACGAGATCATCGACGTGCCCTTCCAGGATACGATGGCGCTCGGCTGCAACTTCATGTCGCTAGGCAAGGACAGGGTGATCGCGCCGACCTCGAGCAAGACGCTGATCGAAAAGCTGAAGGCACGCGGCTTCGAGGTGGCGGCCGTCGAGATGAGCGAGATATCCAAGACCGGCGGCGGCATTCACTGCATGGCGCAGGCGCTGAAGCGGGTGAAGGCGTAGGAGCACGGCGCCGAAGCTGCCAATCTCCCCCGTTGAGGGCAGGGCTATCGCATATGAGTAAAGAGTTCATAGAAGAAGTCTTTGCTCCAATTGGCCCTGCGCATCTTGCTGGCGA
>NZ_NSGE01000019.1 GCF_002294985.1 Mesorhizobium sp. WSM3862
CCGGACGACACCCGCCGAGTGCTCAAACTACTTCGCCAATGCAGGATACGACCGGAGATGACTTCATCCCGCTCTAGGCCGTCAGTGATGCTGGTGGATCTGGCCGGGATCGCGGTTCTACAACCGAGCGAACAGTTGAAATGCCCGGCTGCTTAGGCGGCCGGGCTTTCTTTTTGGTCGGCGGAGCTGGCCTCGGCTCTCGGGATATACAGGGCGTCGCCCGAGGGGACCTTCGCCCCGAACTGAAGTGAGAACAACAGACGGTTTTCGCCGTCCGTCACATGCATGATCCACGGCGTCTGATGGTTCCAGAAGGACTGCTTTGCCTCATTTATCATTTCGCCCGCGGCGCGCACTGCCTCGACCTGAGCGGCGGCCAAGTCGAGGAGTTCTACGCCGTTCGCGTCGGGAACGAAGGTCCCGTTGTCGACATGGAAGTGATAAGTGGGCATGCGGCTTGGGACTCTTGACACTTCCAACCAAACGGTCTCGGCTGGAATTTGTTTCGATCGCAGCCTTAGCCTTCTCGAGATCTGGTTAATCAGGCCGGCGGCATCGGCTTCCGGGCCTTTTTATCCGGCAAGATATTCCGCGAAACTTAAAGTCGACCAGCCCCCCAGGGGCACGTGTGGCGTCATTGGATTGAGTGGAGTGAGAGGCTTCAGGGGTCGCAGCGGCCTCAGGGGTTTCAACGGGTTCAGGGGCTGCAATGGATCGGGCCGGCTCATTGGGGCATGGCCGCTTCCGAATGTGACAGGTCGCCCAGCTCGATCCATCAGCGTGGTATAGTCGATCGGGCCCAGCCAACTCAGATTGGAAGCGCTAAATACGTTCCCGCCTCGTACAAAGGCGACGAATTCCAAGCCCGTGTCGAAAATGTTCCCACTATCGTGAAGCCAAGCGACAAGGCTGCAATCGCTATCGAACAACGCAATCATTTCATGTTCCTCGCCCTTCGTCGCTTGCGCTCCGCTTAATGAAGCGAACGAGCGCCGCCATAGTAGCCATGGAAGCAGTTGCCAACTTTTGAAGATCGTCTACCGGGAAGTCGAGCAAGGTGATTTCTCGCTAAGCGGACCTTGTCACCACGGGACGGCTTTTGGCCGCTTAGCGGTTGACTCGATCGCAATGATCGGCCGTGGGCTTTGGATCACGTCACGACGGGTGCCGGCGCGGACCTGAATGTCCGCTCCTGAAAGGTTCGGAACGGGAAGCTGCCGGTCTGCTTACGGTCCATTTCGGTCATTCACCAGGAGGAAGTTGCTGGCTATTTAGGGCTCCATCGTCGATATCTCGAAGCCAGCAACTATTCTCGTCCATCGTCTAGCCCGTTCCGGTAGTCGTGCACGTAGGCAAACTTTTTCCACCGCGAGGCGGTCCCGCAAGTGACAGCGCCATCGCGTCGGTGGGAATATACGGCACGGTTGACAGCATGTCATAAATCGGAGCGAGCCCCGCGCTGTTGCCGTCTCCTCGATAGATCAGCGGCCAGTTCTGCAGGTGCATGCCACCGTTGCCGGTTACAGCAGCAAGGGCCAGACGCCGCACGAACTCGAGAGCCGCAGCGGGCGAGGGCACTGGAACCCAAGGTCACCTTCGACGACACCGAGGAAGGAGCCGCTGCCCGCAGACCGCCTACAGCCATGATGGTCGGAGAGGCTTGCGTTGGCGGTCATTCAAGCCTATGTATCTGCAATCGATGTTTGCTGTTGAACTTGTTTTTGCGCTCCGGCGCCCAACGATCTTCCTCTCAAATCTCGACTATATGACGTTTGGCATGTCGCCAGACGCGAATTTCTATGCCGATTTGAAAGGAAATCGCTATGAACACTGGAACCGTAAAGTTCTTCAATTCGACCAAGGGCTTCGGCTTTATTGCTCCTGAAACGGGCGGCGCGGACGTGTTTGTCCACATCACGGCTGTTGAGCGTGCCGGTATGCGCACAATCGTAGAAGGTCAGAAGCTGAGCTTCGATGTGGTGCAGGACCGCCGCAATGGCAAGAGCGCGGCCGAGAATCTTCGGGCCGCCTAAAGGATACGGCTTCTGGCCCTTGACCACGGATGTACTGGCACTGGCCGTCGAGGCGTTTTGGAAAGGTCGGGCCCGCCCGGCCTTTTTTCGTTTAAGGAACCTATGATGCGCAATGCAATTGCTGAAGCCGTGTTCAAGCCGAAGCCGACAGCTAGGGAGAGCAAGGGCGACGCGACCACACAAGCCGCACGAGAGATCATGGACAAAGAGACCGCAGAGCGCGAGTCAAAGACGCAGCGGCTCAGACTGGCTCGGCTGGCCAAAGAAGCTGCCGCCCCCGCCGGTTTGCCAAAGGCTAAACGTGCATCGGCAAAGCGGCGCGTTGCAGCCTGACCGTAGGGAAGGCACGCGGCTGGCCAGAAGGCTCTCTGGCCGAGCATAGTGGAACATCCGACGACGAACCCAATCCTCAATCACGACCGGCGGTGACCGATGGTGGAAAAATATTCAAACGCGCGAGGGCATTTCTTCGCAGCCGTAAGGGCACTGGCCGCATCGTCGGATGGCATTCAAACGCGGCTGATCGAAGCGAACGAGAGTATCCTCAACGTGACCCTCGACGAGTTCGCGGGCGACCTGGAGCTGAAGCTTAAGTTTGCAAGAATTTTGGACCTCCTGGCCGTTGATCAGGACGACTTGGTCACGGCCGCGGTTGAGACAGCGGCACACATGACCGATTTTGAAGCGGTAAAAGTTGCCGACCTGATCTGCGATTTCTGTTTTGAGCTCACTTAGGCCGACTGCGACCAACTCTTGATGGATCGCGACCGCGGTAATTGCGAAATCAGCCCACTTTCCGAATGGCGCCTGCGCTCATTGCCTCTGCAGCGCTCAGCGCGCATCAGCGCTCCAGCAGGTGCCGCTCGCGCCGGTTTGCCGGGGTCGGGTATGCCCGCCAGCACGTTGCCACGGACCGCTCCGGCTTGTCATAGGCGCGCCGAGCCCCCTGACCAGTTCACCCCGAAGGTTCATATCGAGGATCGAACCTGATGCGTTTCGGTCTCAAGCAGCACAAGCGTTCCCTAACGGTCGGGCAGAGCCCAATCACCCTGCCAGCCGCGACCGTTGCGATCAGCGCGCTATGCGCATCGCCTTGGCGCCGGGCGTCAGGCACGTGAAGCCTGTCGGGCATCACCGCAAGAAGCTCTCCGACCTGGCCCAGAGGCCCCACGCTTGACCAGCCACGGGCGCCTCATGCGGACGTCGCGACAGACGCTGGCACACCCGAGACACAAAGCCACATAGGGCGGTTCTTGCATGAGAGGCTTTCGTAGGCCTGACGGCAGCCGAAACCCTTTAGCCTGTCGGTCATACAGGCTCTGATCTCGCCTAAAAACAGGCGAAGGCTGACTTCACGAGGAACGTCGCAAACTCGGCTAGGCAGCAACTCGTTGTTCTGATCGCATACGCAGAGCGCTCCTACTCATCCGCGTCACTTTGCTTGCCAAGGTGCGAGATCGGAGCAATTCGCAGGCTCATGCGTTGGTTTTTCAACCCTGCTCGAGAGGATCTCATCATTGGACCCCACCACCGAGCTAGCCAAGTTGCGCCGACATGTCCGCATTCTCGTGGACCTTGGCCGCGTAGCGGGCGAGCAAACTCCGCTCGGCCGCTTCCTCGATCAGGCCTGTGTGCAGGTAGCCCGGGCTGTTGAGATTGACCACGCAAAGATCCTTCGCTACCGCCCGCGCACCGCGGACCTGTTCATGGAGGCCGGCTTCGGGTGGAAGGAAGGGACTGTGCGGAACGCTGTTTTTCCGGCGGATCTGCGATCGCCGCCCGGCCGGACTTATCAGACAGCCGAGCCGTTAGTGATTGTCGATGGCACGGCCGCCGAGCAGGATGGCGAATACGTCTTTTCAGATGTGCTGAGAGAGCACCACATCAAATCGCTGGCGAACGTGCCGATCCTCATCAAGGGTGCTGCCTGGGGCGTGCTGGAGGTGGATTCCTCGGTCACGCGCGACTTCAGCGAAGATACCGTCGACTTCATGACGGCTGCTGCTGCCCTCATTGCTTCGGCAATGCGGCGACCAGAGGTGGACCGAAGCAACCTGGAATCCCCCACGGCTCTAGTCCAGGCGCAACAACGCGAGGTGCTGCTGCGGGAGATGCAGCACCGCGTAAAGAACAACTTTCAGCTGATCCTGGCCTCGATAGCCTTTCAGAAGCGCCGCCTTGAAAGGCCGGAAGTGCACCGGGCACTGGAACACGTGGCTAACCGAGTTAATGCCATTTCGCTTGCTCATGACCAACTGGCACCGGGGCAGGACCTCCGAACGGTGGACGTCGCCGGTTACTTGCGGGCGCTCTGCGCTTCGCTGCAGACGCAGGTGGAAATTGCAACGATCGAGATCGCGGCCGACGAAATCGAGCTCTCGATTGAACGCGCGGTGCCGCTCGGTCTTATCTTGAACGAAGCCGCGATGAACTCAGTCAAGCATGCGTTCGGAGCGGAGGGCGGGCGTATCGTTGTCAAGCTTGAGTCCGGGATAGGCTACGGCGAGGCACGCCTGACCGTTGCCGACAACGGTCGTGGCATTCAGAATCCCCGGCCTGGCGGGTCGGGACAGAAATTGATCCAGGCGCTCGCCCGGCAGATGGGCGGTAACCTCCAGCAAGAGAGCTCCGCCGCGGGCACCACAATAACCGTGATCTTCCCTGTCATTGCATAACGCTCGCTCCTGTCGCTGTTTGCATTGGCTTCGCAGGCGGCACAAACCAATCGAGGTAGCGTCCGCGCGCCGCTTCCATGATCCCACGCCGCCCATACGACCGCTGTCGAATATTTGTAGACTGAAGCTGCCAATCCGCTGTCGGCCCCTTCCAGGCATTTACAGTGGCCGTCGATCGCCAAACTGGGCCAAAGCTGCTGACGTCGAAACACTAAGCGCTAATCTATGCTTCGAAAGCTAGGGCGAGGAGCCTCACGCGACAGCTTTCGACGCAGGCGAGCGGCGCTTGCCGCCGGTCTTGGACTCGCACTTGCGCCTTGAAAAGTGCGCAAGCAGAGCCGCCAAACCCATCGCGTTGAGAACCCGCCGTCTAGGAACGCCGCCCTTGCGCGCCATCTCGACACCCCAATGCATGTGGTCGAGTTCGCGGATTGAATGAGCGTCCGGATTGATGCTGAAGATGCAGCCGTAGTCGAGTGCCTTCTGATGCCACCGCCAGTCGAGATCGAGCCGCCACGGATGCGCATTGATTTCGACAGCGACCCCATGTCTCGCGCACGCTCTGAGGACCTTGTCGATATCGAGATCATAGCCGGGGCGACGCAACAACTGGCGACCCGTCATATGTCCAATGATTGTCGTGACGGGATTCGCGATTGCCTCAATAATACGGTCCGTCTGCTCTTTCTTGGGCAACTTGAAGCGGCTGTGCACGCTCGCGACAACGAAATCAAATTGCTCCAAAACGTGGTCCGGATAGTCAAGCGAACCGTCGGCCAGGATGTCTGCCTCGATGCCCTTGAGGATACGGAATTTTCCCCCATACTTCTTGTTCAGCCGATCCGCTTCGCGGTGCTGCTCAGCAATCTCCTGCAATGTGAGGCCGCCCGCGTAGTGTGCAGACTGCGAGTGGTCGGCGACACCATAGTACTCGAACCCGCGCTTACGGGTCGCTTCAGCCATAGCCTCAAGCGTCTCGGTGCGATCGGATGCGGTCGTGTGAGAATGCAGGATGCCATTGAGATCTTCGTCCCGGATGAGCGGAGGTAACTGCTGGCTCGCTGCCCGCTCAATCTCGTCCCTGCCTTCGCGCAGTTCAGGTTCGATGAACTGCAGGTCCAATGCTTCGTAGATTTCCTCCTCTGTCACTGATGCGATCAGCTTTCTCCCGCGGTAGAGACCATCGGGTTTGAGGGCGAACCCTCTCTCGGCCGCAAACATCCTCAATTGCTCTAGATGGGCCGCGGACCCGGTTGCTTCGAGGAAGCTCGCGCCAAAGTGTTTCTTGTCCGTTACGACGAGCCTGAGGGTGGACTGCTCGATTTCGGTCCGCTTCTTCCCCTGCGCGACCAGCGCGAGGTCGGCAACAAGTTCGCAACCACGTCGGAAATCACCGGCGATTTCCACGCGCGAAAACTCGGGATGCTCTTGCTTCACGGAAATGCTCAAGAAGAGCGGCGGCCTTGTGCAGGTGAAGCTGTGTTTCGCCGCTTCGAGCGATAGCCAGCTTCTGCAGGATTTTCGTCTGAAGCGAAGCACCGAGGCCTTTGACTGGCCGGATGCGATCTGCCCTTGCTGCCGCTTCGAGCTCCGCCAACGAGTTCACGCCGAGCGCCTGATGAAGCTTCAGGATCTTGTCGGGCCGAAGTCCGGGTATGGCAAACAGCTCCATTACACCCGCCGGCACCTCCTCGCGAAGCTTCTCAAGGCGTGGATGTGTGCCCGATTCGTAGAGCTTGCGCACAATGTCTGCGATAGTGTCACCGATGCCCGGGATCCTGGTGAGGGCGCCGGCGGCGATGATCCGGTCAAGCGGCTGCGACAGTGCAGTCAGACTATCCGCCGCCCGCAGGTAAGCCTTGGTGCGATAGGGATTGCCCCCGCGCAGCGACGAGCGATGTGCGTATTCCCTTAGGAGACTGGCGATGGTCCTTGAATCGGGTTTTGCCATTGTCGAGGCAAACGGGGCCAATCTCCCCAGGTTCCAATCAGGCAGGGGCAGCGAAGAACTCCATGCTTGCTGCCGTTTTCCCGGACCGGGGCGTTACAGATTCGGCAACGATTGGTCGGCGCGACCCCATCCCGCCAGAGCTTTGTAGGCTGCGCGTTTCTTCAATTCAGGAGCGTCGCCGACGTGAAAATGCGAGGGCGCATCAATCGTCTTCATCTCCGCCCAGGTGATCGGCGCCGCGACCGGAGCGCCCGGTCGGGACCTTGCGCTGTAAGGCATGATCGCGGTCGCCCCGCGCTGGTTGCGCAAATAGTCCACAAAGATGCGACCCTTCCGGCGCGCCTTTGACAGCGCGGCCGTAAAGTGGGCGGGATCGCTCTGCGCGACCGCTTGAGCGAGGCGAGACGCGAAGTCTTTCACTTGCGGCCACTCGGCCTGAGGGGTCAGGGGCGCGATCACATGCACCCCTTTGCCTCCCGTCAGCATCGGGAAGGTCGTAAGTCCCAACGATTTCAGAATATCACGAAACTGGAAAGCAGCCGCGCGGACCGCTTCGAAATCGAGACCCTCATCGGGGTCGAGGTCGAACACGAGGCGGTCGGGCTTTTCGACATCCTCGATCCGAGATCCCCACCCATGCAGCTCGATCGTTCCCATCTGGACGCAGGTCATCAGCCCATTGGCATCGTCGACATAAAGATATGGCTCCTCGTGGCCGTCTTTTTCCGTGATACCCACTTGGTGGACTTTGTCGCCAAAGCTCCCGGCATCATGCTTCTGGAAAAAGCACTTCTTGGCCCGGCCCTGGGGGCACCGAACCAGACTGATCGGCCGATTGCCGACCCAGGGAAGCATGATCTCCGCGACGGCCGCGTAGTGGTCGGCGAGCTGGCCCTTTGTGATATTGGACTCCGGATAGATCACGCGGTCACGGTTGCTGATGGCGATGGTGTGCGCCCGCGACGTGGTCAGATTGGCCGTCCGACGTTCCGTCTCCAGAACGACCGCCTCCGGCTTCTTGTCTTCGCGTAGACCGAGGTAGCTCGGATGTCTCAGCGTTCCTTCCTTGGTCATCTCGGTGAAGGCAATCTCCGCGACCAGCTTGGGGTAAAGCCAATGTGCTCCGCGAACTTCGGCTCGCGGCGCCTCGACGGTCGCGGCCTTCTGCTCGAGCGGTGCCATGATCTTCATGAGACGGAAGAGTTCAGCTGTATCGAAGCCGGTGCCGACTTTCCCGGCATAACGCAGCTTGCCGCCGTCATGCACCCCCAGAATCAATGACCGGAAGGCGCGGACCTTGTCGGACGGCGTCCAGCCGACAATTACGAATTCCTGCCGCTTGATGCACTTGATCTTGAGCCAGCTTCCGCTGCGGGCTGCCACATAGTGCGAATCGGCGAGCTTCGAAACAACTCCCTCGAGACCGGCTGCGCAAAAGCGTTCGAGCAGCTCTTCTCCGCGACCGAGGATATGATCGGAATAGCGAAGGTTCGCGTTCTTCGCGGGCAAAATTGCCTGGAGCTTCTCCTTGCGTTCAAGGAGCGGGCGCCTCGTGAGATCTTCGCCATCGAGCTCAAGGAGATCGAAGGCATAAAAATCGATAGTGGCTGGCGCACCCTTTAATGCGTTCTGAAGTGCCTGGAAGTTTGATCTTCCGTTCGCATCGACAACGACGGCCTCGCCGTCGATCAGAGCGGAGCGGACCTTGAGCTTGCGGGCTTCCGAAAGAATGGAAGGAAAACGCTGCGACCAGTCCAGACCAGAGCGCGTGTAGGCACGCGCTTCGCCACCGCCGATGGCAACAAGAATGCGATAGCCATCGTATTTCATTTCGTGGATCCAGCGGTCGCCGGCAGGGACGGTATCTACGAGCGTTGCGAGCTGGACGGGCCGAAAAGAGGGAAGCGCTAATTTGGTTTGGTCACGCATATGCGACTTCGCTTGAGGAGCGCTCGACCCAGGGATTGCCTTACGCGACGTTGGCTTCACCACTCTCACGCGCCCCAAACCCAAGACGAAGTGGCTTAATCGCGTCCAACGCGCGATTGCTTCTTTGGTTTCGTTCCGGGGGGTTGAGCTTGTCTCCATTATTGCTGAGTCCGTGTGCCTGCCTGCAAGCCCGCAGCGGTATCGTTGCCCTAGACGGCAAGTATGCGGACCGCCCATCACGCTTCGGAAGCAGCTCCGCGATCGCCTGCATCAGCTCGTGCAGAACACCAGAGTGGCGCCTCCCGCCGATGCCCCCCGGGCCATCATCGACCCGACGGTCGAATGGGTGAAACCGGGCAGCATAACAGCCTGGGTCCGCCATCTTAGGAACAGCCAAAGCTACGGCAGGGTGCCTTGCAGAGCATCAGCGAAGAAGGAACCTAAAGCCGCCTTCCGGCTTCTCTCGCCATGACCACGCGCGGGATCAATTTCTTAGACCGGTGGATGGCGGATCACCTGCCGAATGCGATCACGGACGATTCAATGGCCATCGTTTACCTCGTCGAAGAGGCCCTGAAAGCTGCTGAGCGAGAAGGCATTAGCCCCGACGAGATCAGCGAGGAGGTTGGCACAGTCTTCGAAGTGATCCTCGATGCGATGCAGAACCGAGAAGGCGGCTTGGCGGCCTGAGGCTCCTGTGGAGCTATGCGTTGCATTAGGAAATGTTAATGTCGGCCGCTGCAAAGGCGGCGCCTAAATGCCGACCTGCCCTGGCTCGCAACACGGGGTAAGAGGCCCGGCCTGCCGAGGAGTCGAGGAGACCTTGGCGCACAGGCCGGGCTCTTACCCCGTGCTAACCACGGCGGGGCAGAGCTGCATTATGCGCCACCGTTCAGTGGTAGGCATCCGCCTTTTTAGTAGTAGCTAATGAACAGCCCGCCGCAGCTAATGGCGTAAGCGACGGGCTTTTTAGGTTGCCACTGAGACGGCTACATTCCTGAAGGAACCGACCGCTCATTTGGCTAATCGCTGAGGCCTGAATCCGTTCCACAACGGGACCGTTTTGTGAGATAATGGCAGATGCCTCGCCGAGGGCGGCGGTCATGTCATTGTCGCGTTGCGGTGGCGTCTACGGGCCCGCTGATCTGGACATGCTCCAGCGGGTGTTTAACCGGTTGTGCGACGAGCGACGACTGGCCAAGAAGGATCGCGAACAGCGGGAATGTTTGGCTAGGGAAATCCTCCAAGCTTTTGATGATGGCATCACCGACGAAGCTGACCTGCTACGAGCGCTTTCTAAGCGACGGAGAGCGTAGCGCGCCTGCGGCCTCGGATCATTCGCGTGGGAAAAGTCAAACGCTGGCTATGGCTGAACGCTTGTCTAGCTCGGCGGCTTTATCGGCTAAGCCTCAGGTCGGCCCCAATTGGAACGGCTACGCGCCTCAGAGAAGGTCCGACAAAAAAGAGCCCTCACACCGGCAGGCTCTTTCAATCAATGTGGTCGCGGCGCAAGAGCTTCGTGCACTAATGCTTTCGGCCACGGTCACCTCGGGCTCACGCTCGCACCGATCACTGCCCGGCTAGTCGGCGAGGTCCTTTCACGGAAAGCATCGCACGCCTTTGGCTGGTCCCGGTTCCTCTAATCGCGAACCAGGGAACCGCCCTGTTCGGCGACGTTCTTGAGGCTCCATGCAAAGGCTACCTGGTTTTGCGAGTGGCGGCCGCTGCCCGCGCCGGCGCCTCCTGGATGTTGGCGGCGCCGCCCATGTCACCATTCTTGGTGCGGCCGGCCCCCGGTCCTGCTCCAAGGTCGGCGCCGGTCATCGGATCGGAAGCCGGGTCCGAGAGTGTCCGCTCCGCCATATTGGCCGCGACTTTCTTGTCCTTGGCATTTAGCTTGACAGTCGCCATCCCGTCACCGCCGTCGGCAGGCATCACCTCTTCGAGATTGTCGATGCGGTCCCATTCGCCTCCCGAATTCCAGGGTCCCGTGGCGTCTCCTTCGCCCTGCGAGGTGTTGACGTACATGCTGGCATATTTCTCGATGCCCGGTAGTTTGCCCGTCGGGAAGTTGTTCTCTATCGCGTACAGCGCTTTCTCGAAGGACTTCTGGTGGGCGACTTCGCGCGTCATCAGAAAGCCGAGGGCATCCTTGATGCCGGGATCATCGGTGATGTTGATCAGTCGCTCGTAAACGACCTTGGCACGAGCTTCGGCCGCGATGTTGGAGCGCAGGTCCACCGTTGGTTCGCCGCGAGAATCGATATAGGCGGCGGTCCAAGGCACGCCGGCCGAGTCGCACAATGCGGGTCCGCCGCCAAACAGGATTGACTCCTTGGCCGTTGTGCCGCTGGCGCCAACCATCAAATACAGCTCAGCTTCCTTCATCTGCCCCTCGGCAAGCTGCGCCTTGAGCCCCTTGTTCAGCATTGTGACAATAGATCCGACCACCTCGAGGTGGCTTAGTTCTTCGGTCGCAATGTCGAGCAACATGTCTTTCCGGCCGACATCATCCTCGCCCAGCCCTTGGGTGAAATAGCGCATAGCGGCGGCCAACTCGCCATCGGCTCCGCCGAATTGCTCCATTATCATGCATGCCAGTTTCGGATTCGGCTCCGACACACGGACGGTGTATTGCAGTCGCTTATTGTGCATGAACATGAGGGTTCTCCAGGGTTGGGATACGTCCGAACCACTTTGCATCAGGAATGTTCCTTGACACCGCGATGCCATACCTTGGCGCGAGAGGCGGCGAGCGTCACGCCTTGAGCATGCAGCCAGTTCACTCGAACATTTCGAAGATCGCACGAGCTTTAAGAACCCGGGCACCCGCTTCATCCCGAACATCGACGAAGAGTTCGAGCCGGTCTTCGATCGGAACAATCTCGGCCGCCATCTCGGCCAATGCCGTCGAGGCCTCCCGCCTTACCGCCTGCATGTCATCCAGTTCCGCGCCGGTTTCATCGGTCACGTGAGCTGAGCCGTTGAACGTGTCGAAGAAGTAGCGGCTCATCGAGTGCCTAGCGCCTTTGCCTCACGCTCTAGGGTCTCGCGGTCATTTCCATGCCTGGCGATCAGCTCGCGCACCTGAGGGATCGAGAGTCCGAACTTGCTGGCGAAGTAGCCGACCTCATACTCCTGATCCCCCGACACACGGTCGCGATCGCGTGAATCGCGTTTGCTTTTGTCGTCCGCCATGGTTCTCCTCCTCTCTCCGGACAAAAGGAAAGACTGACGAGCCGATAATGTTCCTCCTATCCGCTATCGGCCCTGCAGCAGTCGCGACAAGTGCGCAGGACATGGCACTCGGGGTAAGAGCTCTGTCGCCCTAGCTCCCCTCGAACCCTCGCAGGCCGGGCGCCCCATGTCTTGGCTGGGCCTAAGCGTAGGCTCTCCGATCAATGGAACATGGTGGCCTATATGCAGAAAGCCATCGATTGTTGTCTGTCACATGTTTCGATTCCCTTGCGGCAACGGAACGTTCCCTTGGGACAGAGCGTTCCCGCGTGAAGGGGAGATCCGAACCGCGGTCCTTGCGAGACAAGAATGTGCAACGATTATGAGCAGCACATCGCTTGGGCTGAATACTGCCGCATGATGGAGTCGCTCACCTTGCAGATTTCCAGCCATCAGAATGAGCTCGACCTGCCGCAAGCTGACGACATCCGCGTCAACGACCCGGCGCCAATAATGCGCGTTGCCGGCGATGCAGTCGAGCTGGCCTCGATGACATTCGGCTTCCCCCCGGCCGGTCCCAGAGGCGGGCCGGTTTTCAATTTCCGCTCCGAGGGCCGACAGTTTGGCAACAGCAAGCGCTGCCTGGTTCCCGCTTCCGCGTTCTTCGAATTCACCGGAACGAAATATCCGAAAGCGAAACACCGCTTCACCCTCAACGGCGCGCCGTTCCTGGCAATTGCGGGGCTTTGGCGCGAGGCGACCGGCAACAAGCCGCCGAGCTTCACGATGCTGACGACCGAGCCTGGTCCCGACGTTGCGCCCTATCACAACCGTCAGTCGTGGTCCTTGAGCCGGAGAACTGGTCCGCCTGGCTCAACCTGACGGAATCGGAGGGCGATCTGTTGCGACCGCTTCCGGGCGGGTCGCTGGCGGTCGAGAGGGTGCGGCCGGAGAGCTCTTAGTTCTGATCGCCCGAGGGTCGCGGACATGCCCGGGAGCCTCGCGCCTCTTTCTCGCGCAAGTGCCTGCATTGTTCGAGCGCGACCTTGAATGCCGCAGCGAGATCGCATTTGTGCTTAGATGGGCCGTTGCTCTGGATCACAATTTCGGCCTGTCTGATGGTCAGACCGGGCCTCCCCGCAAACTCGTGTAGGTCGTAGGCTTCCTTCCAACACGACCGCTTCAAACCTTGCATTTCCGCTCCCGTTAGATCGAAAGGTGAATGCCGGAAGCCTCAACTCGGCTGGGCACCAGAGCCGTCTTTCTCGTCGGCGGCTTATGGGGCGACGTCAAGCTCCTGGTCTCTTTTCGTTCTGCACTCTTGAACGGCGGGCAACTTACATAGCCAGGGCTATGGCCTCGGCTAGAACCCTGCCGGCGCTTCGCCCACCTAGAATCTGTAGAACGGCCCGGCAGCCATCTTGCTTCGGGGGAAGTGGTGACGAGCAGCCGGGCCTAGCTGGTCCGGGACAGGGTAGCCAAAACCCCGGACGGCGCTAACGATAGCGTCATGGCGGGCGATAGCAATTGTTGTTTTGGTGAGCGTCAAATCAAGGACCAAAGCGCGTCGCCTGAGTCCGCTCCTCGGGACGCGCCGCACAAACTGGCGTTTCTACCCACCGGCTTGATACTGTGGTATGTAGATGCCGCAACTCCATTGGTGGGACCACGGATATTCCGCTCTACCGTGCAGGCCGCCCCAGCGCAGCTGGCGTGGTGCGGATCGTCCGGCGCAAATGACGATCGATCAGGGAGGACTGCCATGCGCGCAATCGCACTTTTCATCGCCTCGTCGGCCACGATCTTCCTTGCAAGCCCATCGCGGGCGCAGGATGCCGCCGCAGGCGAGAAGGTCTTCACCAAGTGCAAGGTCTGCCACATTGCCGACCAGGACCAGAACAAGGTCGGCCCGTCTCTGCACGGCGTCATCGGGCGCACCTCGGGCACGCATCCCGGTTTCACTTATTCCATGGCCATGACCGAGGCCGGAAAATCCGGCATCAAATGGGATGAGCCTACGCTGACGAAGTATCTTCAGGACCCGAGGGGGATGGTCAAGGGGACGAAGATGGCCTTTCCCGGCCTCAAGAACGATCAGGACGTAGCCAACGTCATCGCTTACCTGAAACAGTTTTCCAAGTAAGCGGGCCCTTCCAGGCGCCCTGTCGGCGGCAGCGTCGCGGGACGGCGGCTTGGCGGGTTAGATAGACAGATGCCCGCCACTCCTGGCAGAAACGGCGGGCATCTATCCACTCTCTCATGCCGACGATGAAGGGACATTGCTCGCCGGCCCTATCAAATGATGCAGAGAACGCGAAGGTTTCAGGGTTGGGACCAAAGCGGCAGCTCCTCCGACCTCGGTCGCAATCTGGCAGAAGGGAACATTCGATCAACCATCCCGTTGGGTGTCGCGGCGTGTGTCCCCGGCCAAGGTTCACCGCGCCGCGCGGGGGCATTTCCCCGGAGCCCGTTCGACCTCCCTCAGGCGAGCGGGCTCTTGTTTGAGACGGAGATAGGGCAGTGAAGGACGGCGACGGCAAGCCGAACGGGTCGCGCACGGACAAAAATACCCGCCTTTTGGCAGCGCGGTTGGCAAAAGAGACTAGCCTATCCGAGGAGGAGGCGCGGGAGCTGATCCGGCTGATCGGCACGGATTGGAATTCGCTGGTGCGGGAAGCGAAATTTCTCAAGCGCCGCCATTGAGGCGCCAGGCAGGGAGACCGAGCTTACGGTTTGGGTTTCCTATCCACCGTGGCAAACAGCGCCGCCTCGTCTGTCGCCCCGTTCTGGAAGGCCGTGATCAACAGGCTGCCCAGCCATTCCCTTTCGGCGGCGTCCGCACCTGCGGGTAATAGCTTCTGGAGCACTCTTTCAAGCATCGCCATGTCGCCCGGTCCGAGAATACTGTTTGGCTGAGAACGCATCGGGCACCCCCAGGAACCTCTGCGGCCCGGCCCGCTTTAACCTAGGTGACACAGGATTATCACGGGTCGCGCCACCCCACCGCTTGAAGGTGGGGAGCATTGATCCTGCATCCATATGAGCGGACTCGCAACTAACAGATTTGCGACTGAAGTCTCTAACGATCCCGCGCATAAGTCCTGTTTGTTTAGCAGCCGTCTAAAGGGCGGAACTTGGCGAGACGAGAGCGGTTATAGAGATTGGGCGGCAAGGCTTTGTCCTCCGTTTCTGCTTGCCGTCTGAAAGGCCACGACGGAGCCCGCTCGGCCCTCACGAGCGGGCTCTTGCCGTTCTAGTTCCCGTTTCGCTGTCGATCCTCGCCTGGTGATTGCCGGGCGGATCCCCAATTGTGTTTTGACTATTTGGCTTGTCGGGCGCGTAAAATATCAAGTTCGCCCAACCGGGCGGACCAACTCAGGGAGGATGTTATGAAGATGAATCGACGTAATGCTCTCGCCCTTGCTGCCACCTCGATGGCCGCCCCGCTAATGGCCGCGAAGTTCACCCCGGTATCGGCCAAGACCTATGGCCCGACTGAGGGCAAGGAGATTTTTCCTGGCGTTCGGCTAGTCGAGCGGGGGACACGAGACTCCCATATCAAGGGGTATAAGAAAATCGTCATGGAAGACGTGATTTATCAGCCGAAAGGAACTAGCCCGCTGGGGGATGTGATGACCGACGACATGGTCTGCACGGTCACTGAAGGCGAACTGGAAGTTACGGCCGGCGATATGAAATTCACGGCCAAGGAAGGCGACGTTTGGAGCTGCGGCAAGGGCAGTACGAAAGAGGCTGCTACGAACAATGGAACAGTAGTCGCAGTAATGCGCGTCATTAACCTCAAGGTCGCATAAGTGCACACGACGCGCGGGAACTAGCGCCATCTATCGGGAATGCCTAAGTCGCGCCGATATGACGGACAGGTGGCCCGGTAGCCTTTTCTACTGTCTCTAGGGGGGCACCGGGCCTTGGCCGGCTAGGTTTAGGAGAACGC
This sequence comes from Mesorhizobium sp. WSM3862, assembly GCF_002294985.1. GTDB lineage: Bacteria > Pseudomonadota > Alphaproteobacteria > Rhizobiales > Rhizobiaceae > Mesorhizobium. The sequence goes on from NZ_NSGE01000019.1 coordinate 15,721, forward strand.
GAGGCCGGCGAGCAAGTACTAGCGCACTGGTTGTTGATCAGAAAATTCAGCCAAAAGGACAATCGCCGACAATGAACAACGGCTGGACTTTCCAAGAGCTGATCGACGCGGGCATGTCTGTTACTGGCGGCTGCCTGGACTGCCATCGTCATCAAACCTGTCGGCCCTCCGGGACCGCTTCGGCGCTGATGCTCCGGCGATGGAATGGGACTTGCGGCCGAGGATGAAATGCGCGGTCTGTGGCGTATCAAGCTGACCTATTCGCCAGACACCAGCCACCGCAAAGGAGTCTGAGGTCAGGGCGTGCGTTTCGTCTGCCGCCGCCGCCACATCCTATTGTCCGTTTGTCGACCACCGTTCGGGATTTCGGACCGAGGCAGCATTGGCCCATCAGGGCCAAATACAATTCCCGCATCCTCCAGGGCTTGGCGGATAGCGGCAACATGGCGGGGGTTCGGGTTCCTCGATCCGTTCTCAAATTCGATGATCGTTGGTCGCTAATATGCGCTTTGGCAGCGAGCCGCACTCGCGACCAGCTCAACAGAGCTCGTGCGGCCTTTGATTGCTTCCCCGACAGTAGGGCTCGTCTGTGCATAGGCGTTGAACATTAACGTCCCTAAAATATGCCGTCGGCTTGGTGAGGGTCCTCAAATATTCGTGAGCCCGCGAACTAAGATCGCGGGCGGGGCGGGTCACCCTAGGCGTGGATCAGATTGGGGCCCACGGTGGGCCTTCAAGTTCGATGCCGCGATGTGGTGAACGAGCGGCTACTATGCAGGGCTAGATTTCGAGGTCACCTCGAACATTTCGAATATGGCGCGAGCTGTAAAAATCGCCTGATCCCGAACATGTACAAAGAGTTCGAGCCGGTCTTCAATTGAAATAACCTCGACCGCCATCTCGGCCAACGCCTCAATGCCTGTCGTCTTACTGCATGGATGCCATCCAGTTCCGCGCCGGTTTCATCCGTCACCTGAGATGAGGCGTTGAACGTGTCGAAGAAGTAGCGGTTCATCGAGTGCCCAGCGCTTTTGCCTCACGCTCTAAAGTCTCGCGGTCGTTTCCGTGCTTGGCGATCAGTTTCCGGACCTCAGGGATCGAGAGCCCGAATTTGCTGGCGAGGTAGCCAACCTCATATACCTGATCCCCAGACACCCGGTCACGGTCGCGCGAATCGCGTTTGCTTTTGACGTCCGCCATGCCTCGTTCCTCTCCCTCCGCTAAAGGAAAGACGCGCGGGACGAGAATGTTCCTTCTATCCGCTTGGGGCCACGCGCAGCAGCCGCGATAAGTGCTCTCGATGCATCAACTGCATGTCTGGAGCAACGCGACCGACCCCGGAGGTGTAGCCGTCTGGTGGCAACATGAAGCGCGTTCCTTGCGCATGAAATGGCGGCGGCTCTGCGGCTCTGGTTAGCGATTCCTGATTATTCGACGATCGCAACCGACTGGGCTGAGGGGATGTCCTTCATCCCGAGGCTCGAGCAGTTTTGTTTGATGGTCGTGCTGCCGGACCACTGGATCTTGTCGGCGACGACCTGGGTGCAGCCGCCGCTCCCCGAGAAGTTGCCCAGGTAGTTGACCTGCTGCTTGGGGAAATAGATGGCACCGGTCAGAAGCGAGCTCGCGGTGCCGTTGAAAGTGCTCGATGCGCTTGTGCCGGTCCTGTCGCCATAGAACAGCACGCCGGAATAGGTGCCCGAGGTCGGCGCGCTCAGCGTTACCGTGGCGTTGCCGTTCATGCTGACAGTGTTGCTGCCGGACATGAACATTGTCACGCCGGTACCGGAGATGACCGCGCCAGCGTTAACCTTCACATTGCCCTGGACGACATAGGTGCCGGGCTGGAGCGTGACATTGCCCTTGAGGTCCATGCCGCTGCAGTAAGTTCCGGGCTGGAGCGTTTGCGATGTTTTGCTCCCGTTGACGGTCTTGCACGGGGTGCCAGCCGCTGGCGCTGGAAGGTTGGAGAAGGGGTCCGACGCCGGCAAGGCCTGGGTGATCGGAGACTTGCAGACTGTGGTCACCGGGTTGCCGAGCGAGACGCCGCCGACCGCGATCAGACAATCGGCCTGAAGGGCCGCCGACCCCTGCACCTTGACCGCATCGGCCTGTGCCGAATTGGACATCACCGAGCACCCGGTCAGCTTGACGCTGGTGTTGCCCGAGAAGAGCGCTGCCTGATAGGCCGACGGATTGAGCGCCAATACGCATGCCTTGGAGGCGTCAGTGATCAGCGCCACCGCCCTTGCCCGCTCCGGCACTTTGCTCTCGGAGAAGATGGCCGTGAACATCCGGTCGAGGCTCTGATTGAGGATCACCTCGACCGCCTTGTTGGTCATGTGCGACCCCGAGGTGGGCGGCGTGTGGACGGTGATTGTTACATTGGCGAGGCCGTTGTCGGTCGCCGATTGCGTGGCGGCCGTCGTGATCGCTGCGGTGCTGGAACCCGCAACCTTTTCCAACGCGCCGGCATAGGCGGCTGCGTCGGCCGTCGCCTGCAGCTTGAGGCTCGAATAATACCAGTAGGACGTCTCGACGCCGAGTCCCGCCCCACCGACTACGATCGGCAGGGTGAGCGCGAAGATAACGGCAACGTTTCCAGCCGCGTCCCGACCTATCGCGCGCGTCAGTTGCCGAATGCGTGTGAGGATGTTGACCACCGCGTATTAGTAGGCGCTCATACATTAAACAGCGGTTAAAGCGGGCTGAGATCCGAACAGAATGCCCGCCATCCAGGCAAACGGGATAACGGGCATCTATTCACAGCTCTCATGCCGCCGATTGAAGGGACACATGTTCGCCGGCTCTATAAAATGATGTAGCGAGGCGATGGTTTCAGCGGGACCAAAGCGTCAGCGGGTGCGACTTCGGTCGCATCGGGGAACATTCCGACCGTCGGCAGGTTAGGTTTCACGGCGCGGCTTTTTAGGCAACGTCGTAGGGTCCACCCCCCGGAGCCCGCTCGTCCCCCTCAAAGCGAGTGGGCTCTGCCTTTCCGTATCCTCATTTCGCGCTTCTTGGAATATAATCCTCGAGGTGCGGCGATCTCATTTTCGGAGATCTGCAGGCTTCCGCTGAAAGCCCAACGCCTTCGCCAATTCCGATCGCCGCTCCGCATAGTTCGGCGCCACCATCGGATGGTCTGCCGGCAGGTTCCATTTCGCGCGATACTGCTTTGGTGTAAGACCGTGATCGGTCATCAGGTGCCGCTTGAGCGACTTGAACTCCTTGCCGTCCTCCAGGCAGATGATGTGATCGGGGAAGACCGAGCGCTCCGGGTCGACGGCAGGCTCCTGCTTTGGCAGCAGGGCTGCGCCAGTGAGCGAGTAATACACCGACGCGATCAAATCCGCCAAGTCGGTTACCGAGACGAGATTATTGCTAACATAAGCGGAGACGATGTCGGCGGTGAGGTCCACTAGTGACATGCGAAATCTCTTTTGTCTGACAAACCGCTCTATTTGAGCGCATCTGCTAATAAAATGAAATCCAGCCAAAAGGCCGAGCACGACTTGAATCGCGAACCCGCCGGCACAGCCCGCTGCCCCAGCGGCCTCAGGGAAAGGGATAGGGCCTGCTCGCGGAAATCCTGCAGCGTCGCAGTGCTCGCCACGAAGGAACCTTACCCGGCCGGTGATTCCAGGCTTCAGCCATTCGACATCATAGGCGAAGGCGCTGGGGACACGCTGCGCCGGCCTAGCCGCCTTCGTCTCCTAGACACGCTTCCACAGCGGTCTTGTCAGTAACGGCACACCCGCACGCGTTCCAGCACCCGGCGGTGATGATGCCAATGCCTCACCCACTTGACGTGGCAGTGGCGATAGTGGCGGTGCCGGTAGTGGTAGCGGTGCGGATAGCGGGCCACGTAGCCAGGATAATAGTCGCGGTAATAGCTAGGGCCGTAATACCGGCCGCCATAGTCGTAAAACGGGCCGCCGCCGTAGAAAGGACCACCGTTGAATGGACCTCCGTAGAACGGGCTGAAGCCGCCGAATGGACCGAAACCGAGACCGAAGAACCCCTGCGCATCCGCAGGCGCGACCGTGGCTGCCGCGGTGGCAACGGCGATCACTGAAGCAAGTAGCAGTTTTTTCATGGCAACCTCCTCCTGAAGGCTGATCATCGGGTAAACGCCGCGTAGCAAGCCATGTTCCCGGTCGCTAATATTCCCGGTGGCACGAGGAGATTGCCGCGAAGCGGCAACAGCGGGCCGGTATGGAGGCGCTCGCCCCTCACGAGCGGACTCTTGGTCTTCTGACCTCGGAAACCTATTTCGTCCGGATGAGCGACGGCTGGACCTTTCGGGAACTTATCGAGGCGGGCATGTCGGTCACTCGCGGCTGCCTCGATTGCCATCGTCACCACAAGCTCGATCTGCCGGCGCTCCGCGACCGCTTCGGCGCTGATGCTCCGGCTATGGAATGGGATTTGCGGCCGAAGATGAAATGCGCCGTCTGCGGTGGCAAGCGCATTACGCTGACCTATTCTCCGGACACGCGCCCGAAAGACCTTCACCGCAAAGGAGTGTGAAGTTTCTAGGGCGTGCGTTTCGTCTGCCGCCGCCGCCACATCCTATTGTCCGTCTGTCGATCACCGTTCGGGATCTCAGAGCGAGTTAGCAATGGCCCTTCGGGGCTAAAGGCAATTCCCGCATCCTCCAAGGCTTGGCGGATAGCGGCAACATGGCGTGGATTCGGGTTCCTCGACCCGTTCTCGAAATCGACGACCGTTGGTTCGCTAATATGCGCTTTGGCAGCGAGCCGCACTCGCGACCAGCTCAATAGAGCTCGTGCGGCTTTTGATTGTTCCCCCGACAGTAGGGCTCGTCTGCGCATGGGCGTTGAACATTCAACGTCCCTAAAATATGCCGCCGGCTTCGTCAGGGGTCCTCAAATATTCGTGAGCCCGTGAGCTCAGATCGCGGGCGGAGCGGGTCGCCCTAGGCGTGGATCAGATTGGGCCCACGGTGGGCCTTCAACGTCGATGCCGCGATGTGGTGAACGAGCGGCGACTATGCAGGGCTAAATTTCGAGGTTACCTCGAAAATTTCGAATATGGCGCGTCACCGAGTGAGCCGTTGAACGTGTCGAGCGGCTCATTGAGTGCCCAACGCTTTTGCCTCACGCTCTAAAGTCTCGCGGTCATTTCCATGCTTGGCGATCAGTTCCCGGACCCCTGAGGGATCGAGAGCCCGAATTTGCTAGCGAAGTAGCCAACCTCATATTCCTGATGCCAGGCCGTGAATTCGCACGGGTTGCGGCCCGGTAGCCTTTGGGTGTGGCGTTTGGGCGCGGCCACCGGGCCTTGGCCGGCAGGAGACACAGATGACCGGCGACCGAATATATTCGCATCTGCTAATAAATTGAAATTCGGCCAAAAGGTCGAACCCCGCTTGAGCCACCAACATGGCGGGTGGACGTTGCAACGGCACGTCAGCATCTCGGTCCCGAGCGGATGCCTCGATTGTCGCCGGCCGCTGATCTATTCGCCCGGTGAGCCAAAAGGCTGAGAAGTCAGATCAGGCGAGCAGCCAATCGTTCAAATGGAATTCATAGATCTTGCCGTCGTTCTCGGTCGGATTCGAGTCGT
>NZ_NSGE01000002.1 GCF_002294985.1 Mesorhizobium sp. WSM3862
CGGCGCGCAATCCGTCGTGAAGCCAGGCCGTCAGCGAGCACGCTTCCAGGCCGATCCGCTCAAGCGGCAAGCCGGTCTTCATGGCTGCTCCTTCCAAATGTTTGTGGCGACTCACATCGACCACGTTTTCACATTTCGACAGGAGCAGCCGCCATCATCTGGCTCGGTCGAGACCCCAATCACCCCATCTGAATCCAAAAAGGATGTTTTGATATCAAGCTCTTGCGAGCCTGCGTGTGAGCAGGCGAATGTGGGCGACGTGTATCCAGGCTTCTGCGGAAGCGATGGATTTCTCCCAGTCCTTGGCCAGCCTGCGGCGTCGCCCCAGCCATGCGAATGTACGCTCCACGACCCAGCGGCGCGGCAGAACTCGAAGCCTTTGGCTTTGTCCGTCCGCTTGACGATCTCCATGGTGAACGTGCCGATCGTTTGCATCGCGCCCTTAAGCTTCGGCCCGGCATAGCCGCCGTCGGCGAAGACGTGTGCAGCCACGGCCAGCGTTCGAGGATGGTCTTGAGGGCAGCCGGTGCGCCGTCCCGGTCCTGGATGTCGGCGGCATGGACGACGAGACCGACCATCAGGCCGATGGTGTCGACAACGATGTGACGCTTGCGCCCGTTGATCTTCTTTCCCGCGTCGAAGCCACGAATTCCGCCGCTTTCCGTGGTTTTGACCGATTGGCTGTCGATCACGCCCGCCGTCGGGCTCGCTTCCCGACCCTCAGCCTCGCGCGCGGTCATGACGAGGCTGTTTCTGATGGTCCGCAACAGGCCCTCCTCGCGCCAGCGATAGAAATACTTCTGCACCGTTCAGCGCCCATTCCGCATCGGGCAGATCGCTTGCGTAGCGGGCGCAACGCCGCTCATAATGCGCACGGGTGATTTCAGTCCAGGCCATCGTGATCTCCATCGAATCTCGCAAATCCGACGGAATCACAGCCTGCTGAATCACTCAACTCTTTTTGGAACGGACACTGAGATGGCTGTCCTCTGCGAGTCCATCAAGGACGCCGGGTAGGCTGCATGCACCGGCGAAGCGAACGGCCTGAGACTGTAGCAATGGGCTAAACTAGAAAATTTGACCAACTGAAACGCACCGCTTTCCGCTCACCAAGGCGCCAGCCCATGAACGAGTTCACGCGCACTTGGTGCTTTACTGCGAATTGGCCGCAAATACGCACTTTTCCCGCGGGACCTTCGGTCAAATCGACCGCTCTTCGCTGGCCCCATCGCCGTATGGTTAGCTGTTACGAGACCAAGTGGGATCGCGCACTGGAAACAAATGGGGACCGGTCATCATGTTCAACTCACAAACTCCGAGCTTTACACGCTTTGCTGGTCTGCTGACGGCTTTTTGGGTCGGTACTGCAGGATCATGTTTTGCAGGTAGCCAGACCTTGGAACAGGCTAAGTCAGATGGTGTCACAATCGCCATCGCGAATGAGCCGCCCTACGCATTTATGGGAGCCGATGGTTCACCAACAGGGGCAGGTCCGGAACTTGACAAGGAGATATTGCGGGAAGCAGGCATCACGCTCTTTTCGGGAGCAGTGATGGAATACGGAGCAATGATACCCGCAGTGCAGTCCAAACGTGCGACGTTCGCATCGGTAGGGAGTCTACTGATAACTCCCGAGCGGTGTCAGGCTGTTATCTTTTCGGAACCTCTTATCTGTGACGGCCTTGCATTCATCCTGCCTAACGCGCTAGCGAGCAAGATTAAAAATTTCAAAGACATCGCGGCTGCCGGATTGAAAGTCGGGGTGTGTGGAGGATGCGTCGAGCAGAAACTTGCATTGGAAGCCGGCAACTCAGCTGAAAAGGTCGTGGTTTATCCGGACGGCACAAGCGGGATGAAGCTTCTGGCGGATGGCAGAATTGATGTATTCGCTTATTCATCGATAGGCGGTGCCGATCTTTACGATCGGCTCGCAGACCAAGTGAAGTTTAAGTACGCTGGCGTCGTTGATTTCCCATTTTCCTGCCAGGGCGCCGCTTTTAACAAAGAAGACGTTGAGTTGAGGGACGCCTATAACAAAGGTATCGGCGCAATCCGCAAGAGCGGGAAATACATGGAAATCCTCAAGAAATTCAAGATGGAGGAAGCTGCGACCGGTCTTGACACAGTGAATACGCAACTTCTCTGTAGCAGATAGGTCGGACCGGTGGGTCGGACAGGAAGTCTCTACCTTTGCGGCTTCGTGCCTTCGGCCGATCCTGTCGCCCATCCCAGCAGATCCACTCCGGTTGGAGTCGACGTTGTCCCGTTTCTATCAGTTTTGAGTTCGTTCCGGCATGGGTTGTGCCATGCTGAGCGGGTGAAGCGGCGGACGCTGGCGCGGAAGTTTTGGCATAGCGCGCGCGAGCGCGCTGGACTCTTCCGTGATCCAGCTCAAGCCGATTGTTCAAGCATTTGCTCTTGCGAATCGCTATCGGCCAGCAATTCAGTTCCTTAAGTTTGTTAGAAATTGTGGAAAACTCCACACAGAACGCCTCTTAGTGAGCTCAATAAGGGAATTTAACGGAAAAAGTTCTTTGAGGCTTCCTAGGGCGTGAGTACGGAGACAGGCATTCAACCCCTTGATGATCGCATGAGGTTCGCATGGTAACGTCGCGTCCGGAAATTGTCGGCACATTCGGGGTCGTCACCTCGACGCATTGGCTTGCCACCACAGTCGGCATTTCGATTCTGGAACGGGGGGGGAACGCCTTCGATGCTGCGGTCGCGGTCGGTTGTGTCCTGCACATCGTCGAGCCGGATATGAACGGTCCTGGCGGGGACGTGCCAATCGTGCTGTGGAGTGTCGCAAAAAAACGCGTAGACGTTGTCTGCGGACAAGGGGTTGCGCCTGCTGGGGCCAGCATCAGCAAGCTGCGAGACATGGGTTTCGATATCATGCCGGGTGCCGGACATCTGCCGGCTGTCGTGCCTGGCTCCTTTGGCGCATGGATGCTGCTCCTGCGCGACTACGGTACCATGCGGCCGCGCGATGTGCTTGCACCGGCCATTTCAATCGCGCGGCATGGCTTCATAACCACACCTACGGTTGCTCGCATGCTAGGCGATGTCGAGGGCTTTTTCAAGCAGCATTGGCCCAGTTCGGCAGAAGTCTTCTTGCTCGGCGGCAGTGCTCCCCGGGCGGGAACACTCCTTTGTCTGCCCGCACAAGCTGAGACTTATGAGCGGATTGTGTGCGAATCAGAGTGCGTCGGTTCAGACCGCGACGCGCAGATCGAGGCAGCCCGGCGCGCCTGGTACGAGGGCTTCGTTGCAGAGGCGATCGACCACTTCTTCCGTCAACCCGTCACGGATACATCGGGCCAAGCACATGCGGGATTCCTCACCGGTGACGACCTGGCACGTTGGAAGGCAGGCGTCGAAACACCACTAACCATCGATTATGGAAAATATCGCGTCTGCAAACCCGGGCCGTGGGCGCAGAGCCCGGTGATGCTGCAGCAGCTAGCTCTGCTAAAGGGCTTCGACATCGCCGCAATGGAACCGCTGGGGGCGGCGTTCGTCCATACCGTACAGGAATGTGCCAAACTAGCCTTCGCCGACCGCGACGCATTTTACGGAGACCCGGCATTTGCTGACGTGCCCATCGATCGCCTTCTCTCAAGCGAATACAACGAAGAGCGCCGGCGGCTGGTCGCAGGCGAAGCGTCTCAATACATACGCCCTGGTCGAATTGATGGCTATGGTGGAAATATTTCGCTGCGCGCCTCGGGTTCCACCGACATGGCGCATAGTGAGATGATCGTTGCTATGAATCGCGACGGATTGATAAGGCAGAGCTGGGCTTCCTTCCTAGCAAAGAGTCATGGCGATACCTGCCACCTAGATATCATCGATCGGTGGGGAAATATGGTTTCGGCGACACCAAGCGGCGGATGGATGACAGGATCGCCAGTGGTGCCTGGACTTGGGTTCAGCATATCCGCGCGCGGTCAGATGTTCCTGCTTGACGAACGTCACCCCAACGCACTGGTGCCTGGTAAACGACCCCGCACGACACTTACGCCGTCGTTGGCCTTGCGAGATGGCGAACCCTATCTCGTCTTCGGCACGCCCGGCGGCGACCAACAAGACCAATGGGCACTTCATGCTTTCCTCCGGCACGTCGATCACGGCATGAACCTGCAGGAAGCGATCGACGCGCCCAGCTTTCATACAGCCCATCTGCTTGGGTCGTTTTACCCACGCGAATGGGTGCCAGGCCACTTGGCAGTGGAAGCTGGGTTCCCGGGCAAGACGCTTGCCGAACTCGATCGCCGCGGTCATCACCTTGAGATATCCGGCGTATGGGGGCATTACAACTCGGTCAGTATGGCTGCGCGTGACGGCGGCATCCTGCGCGCGGGTGCGAGCCCGCGCCGTATGCAGTGCTATGCGATAGGTCGCTGAGGCGCATCAAGACGTTCCTGTTTTCTCCTGTCCGGGTCGATCCTGTCCCAGCACCTAACTTTATGTTCACGTCTGCTATATGGGGACCCAGCAAGGCGTATAGGATGGCAAAAGAACGCGGGCGCCCCGTGAATTGAGGCCATTGGTAAGCGCCACGACGCTCCCCTCGTGCGTCGCATGAGGTGAATGTGCCAAGAATCCCCGACCGCAAGAGACGGAGGGCCTACATCGGAGCAGACGGCAAAATCGACGTCCATTTGGACGTCCCAACAGCTGGCTACGCAGGCCGGCTCGAGGTTCTGGAAGGTCAATGGGACGGCGGGTTCGCTCGGAGGCGGACAGCCCGGATTGCGGCCGAGAGCCTGATGCCGGGGGTGCAGGTGGCGGCGGTCGCCCCAAGCATGGCGCGACCCGCTGGCAGATCTAACGATTGGCGGCGTGCATCCGGATCAATACCACCTGCCGCTCGAAGCCGCGGAGATCGCGCAGGGTGTGCTCGACGCCGCGCACGAAAAGGCGCAGCAAGTCATCCAAGGGCCATTCGGACATTCGGACGACATCTCCGGTACGCGCCGGCGCAACCGCGGCCAGTTGCCGGCCCATCTGCCGCGGGTGGAGCGTAAGACCGTATGTCCGCCTCTGTCGGTGAGGTGGCTCGCCCTACACTGCGCGTCCGAGGGTTGCTCGGGCGGGCCGAGCCGATCCTCATCACAGGAGGACGAGCCGTGGCAGATTATAGGGAAGCATTTGTCGGAATCGATGTCGCGAAGCTGAGGAACGCCATCGCGGTTGCGGACGCTGGCCGGGAGGGAGAGGTTCGCTTCTTCGGCGAGGTCGACGCGTCGGAAGAGAGCATGCGCCGAGTTATCTGGCGGATCGCCACCAAGTTCGATCGGGTGTATTTCTGCTACGAGGCTGGCCCGACCGGCTATGGTCTCTATCGGCTGATCCGATCGTTGGGCCATGAATGCACTGTGGTCGCGCCATCGTTGATTCCAAGGAAGCCCGGCGATCGAGTGAAGACAAACCGCCGGGATGCTCTTGCGTTGGCTCGGCTGCTGCGCGCCGGCGAACTGACCGCGGTTTGGGTTCCTGATGAAGGTCACGAAGCCATGCGGGATCTCGTCCGCGCCCGGGCGGCCGCGGTCGAGACGCTTCGCGTCCATCGGCAGCATGTGAGCGCCTTCATGCTCAAGCACGGGCGTATCTATCCCCGCAAGAAGGGCTGGACGATGCGCTATTTGCGCTGGCTCCAGGAGCAACCGTTCGATCACTCGGCGCATCAGATCGCGCTTCAGGAAATGGTCGAAGCGGTGCGTGTCTCGAAAGAACGGGTCGATCGGCTTGAGGGCGTGATCGAGGAGTTCGTTCCGGCTTGGTCGCTGGCGCCGATCGTGCGGGCGCTCCAGACCCTGCGGGGCGTAGACCTGATTGTTGCGGTGACATTCGCCACCGAGGTTGGCGACGTGCAGCGGTTCGAGAGCCCGCGCCAACTCATGGGGTATCTCGGCCTCGTCCCTGGAGAGCGATCGACCGGCGAGAGCGTCAGACGGGGCGGCATCACCAAGGCGGGGAACGGCCGCGTTCGCCATATGCTGGTCGAGAGCGCATGGACCTATAGGCATCCGCCCAGGGTCGGTGCGAAGAAGCTGTACCGTCTGGAGCAGGCACCACCAAAGGTGCGGGAGATCGCCTGGAAGGCGCAGACCAGGCTGACGGCCCGCTATCGAATGTTGAGCGGACGCGGCAAGAGAACAACGGTGGTTTGCACAGCGATTGCCCGTGAACTGGCCGGCTTCATGTGGGCCGTTGCAAGGGAGGTGCAGGCGATCAGGTCGTAGACCGCTGCGATGGCTTTCATCTCGCGCATGGGCGGAGGCGGGACCACGGCAGGGGAATGCCCGTCAGACGCTTTGTGGCCGGCAAATCGACCGACGCCCGCAGTAAGATAGGAACAGCCCCGGACGCACAATCGGGAATGCGGTAGCCAACCCGCGCATCAGAGCTTGATCACCGACGTCCTTCAGTTCCGCCTCCACCCATACGCGATCATCAGAATGAGCAGCCGTTCCTCGGATCGGGCGACCTCCTGCGTTCCAAACCTTGACAGCGGACATCAGAGCGGTGTTATCAGGCCACGGCCTGGATTTCGGGAGCGGCGGTGTAGGCCCAGGGCAGGAGATCGTCGATCTGGCTGTTGGGGAAGCCGTTGACGATCTTGGTGAGCACGTCGGCGAGATAGCCGAGCGGCTCGATGCCGTTGAGTTTGCAGGTTTCGATCAGCGTCGCGATGACGGCCAATGCTCGGCGCCGCCGTCCGACGGGACCTCATGATGCCCGGATTCTAGGGCATGAGGTAGAGGTCGCCTATCCGTTCCACCCGCGGTTCCGGCGGCCCGCGATCGTGATTGCCGATCAGTTCCACAACGGCAGTCGTCATTTGACCCTGCGCTCAGGCGAGTGCCCATCCTTCCTGATTCCCGCATGGATGATCGATCCAGCGGTCGCATCGGTCAAGACCACTGACTTTCCGCGCATTTCGGTTGCCCGACTTTTCGATCTTAGGGCGTTCCTGGACTCAGGCCTAGCCTGCAACCTTGGGGAAGAGATTCCCGAAGGAGGCGCTGATGGCGAAGCAGTGGACGCATGCGCAACAGGATCTGTTCGAGGAGCCGCCGCCAGCCATGAGGCTCGCGCCGGCGGAGCGGACGAAAGCGGTGGAGCAGCTGCAGGCACTCCTGATGGAGGCGATGGTGGCCGTGGCAGATCAGTTGGAGGCGGGCGATGACGAAGATCACGGCTGATCATCTGGTACGGAACGCCATCGTCTATGTCCGGCAATCGACGGCTTTCCAGGTTGCCCAGAACCTGGAAAGCCAGCGGCGGCAATATGGCCTGGCCGATCGGGCCCGCCAGTTGGGGTGGCCCGACGTCGAGGTGATCGATGACGATCTTGGCCGATCGGGCGGGGGCGCACGCCGGCCCGGCTTCGAAAAGCTTCTGGCGGCAATCTGCGAGGGCCGCGTCGGTGCCTTGCTCTCGCTGGAGGCTTCCCGGCTGGCGCGCAATGGGCGCGACTGGCATACGCTCCTGGAGTTCTGCGGTCTGGTCGGCACGCTGATTGTCGACGAGGACGGCGTCTACGACTCGGCCTCGCCCAACGACCGGCTCCTGCTCGGCATGAAGGGCACGATGAGCGAGATGGAACTCTCGGTCTTTCGGCAACGCTCGACCGAAGCGATGAAGCAGAAGGCGCGCCTGGGCGAACTCTTCCTCACCGTGGCGATCGGCTATGTGAAGGCTGGCGGAGACCGTATCGAGAAGGATGCAAATCGACGTGTCCAGGAGGCCATCGCGTTGGTGTTCCGCAAGTTCGCCGAGCTTCAGACGATCCGCCAAGTGCTGGTGTGGTGCAGGCAGGAAAAGGTTCTGTTGCCTGCCCTGGGCAACAGTGCGGCCGGCCGGGTTATCTGGCGCTTGCCTGTTTATCCGACAGTTCATCACATGCTGACCAACCCCGTCTATGCCGGCGCCTACGCCTTCGGCCGCCGAACCGCGCGCGTGACGATCGAGAACGGGCGCAAGCGGGTGGTCCGGAGCATGCAGCGCGACTGGCGCAGCTGGGAGGTTTTGATCCGCGACCACCACGAGGGCTATATTGCCTGGGCCGAGTACGAAAGGAATCAACAGCTGATCGCCGATAACACCAACGGCAAGCGGTTCATGAGCCGAGGCGCGGTCCGCACCGGCGAAGCTCTGCTGCCCGGCCTGCTCCGCTGCGCCCGGTGCGGCAAGAAGCTTCACGTCCGCTACGGCCAGACTTATCGTTACGAGTGCGTGGGCGCCTTCAACCAACTCGCGGCGGCGCGATGCGTCACCTTTGGCGGAATGCGCGTCGACCATGTGCTTGCCAAGGAAGTGCTGGACAGGCTCCAGCCTCTGGGCGTGGAAGCGGCACTGGCGGCCGTCGAAACGCTCAGTCAGCAGCGCTCGGAGAAGAAGAGCCAACTCGACCTAGCGCTGCAGCAAGCGCGTTACGAGGCTGCCAGGGCGCAGCGTCAGTACGACGCCGCCGATCCGGAGAACCGCCTTGTAGCTGGAGAACTGGAGCGGCGATGGAACGAACGGTTGGCTGCAGTTCGTGATCTTGAACTCGAGATGCATCAGCTCGATTCCGACAAGGCGCCGGCGCTGACCGAGGCCGACCGCGAGCGGCTCATGGCGCTCGGTCAGGACCTGGTTCGTGCTTGGGAGAGCCCCGGCACCACGCCAGAGACGCGCAAGAAGATCATCCGCACGGTCATCGCCGAGATCATCGTCGATGTCGTCGGCGATAACCTGGAGCTGATCATCCACTGGCAGGGCGGTGACCATACCCGTCTGATGGTGAAGCGGAACCGCGCCGGCCAGACGCGGTGGACTACCGACGCGGAAGTGGTCGACTTGGTTCGCGCCCTGGCTCGCCAGATTTCTGACGAAACGATCGCCGCGGTACTCAACCGATCCGGTAAGACGACCGGGCATGGCAAGAGCTGGACACGGGGGCGTATCTGCTTCCTGCGCCATCAACATTACATCGCCGTCTATCGTGACGGCGAGCGCGCCGAACGCGGAGAGGTTACGCTCGATGAGGCGGCCGCAGCCCTGACCCTCAGCCAATCGACCATCCGCCGTCTCATCACCGAGGGCGCTCTCCCGGCAGAACAACATTGCAAAGGCGCACCCTGGATCATTCGACACGCCGACCTTGAGCGAGAGGAGATACGCCGGCAGGCCGACCTACGCCGCTCACGACGCCCGCCACCCGACGAGCGCCAGCCAATCTACTCGATCTTTCAACAGCATGACGGGATGAGCAGTATGAAGCACCATCGTCAGAGCCTGCGAAGAGTGCGTTCTTTCGGTTGAGCGCGATCGGGCGGATCGAGCGCTCGAATGAGATGGAGGCTCTGCTGGCGGTTCCTGACCGCCGGACGCTGCACGGTCGGGCCGAACATGCCTTGTTGCTCTTCCTCTACAACACCGGGGCACGGGTCTCGGAGGCAACAAGATTGCAGGTCAGCGATCTCCAAATCGGCCGATACGGCGACAATCATGCGCTCGTCACCCTTTGCTGCAAGGGCGACAAAATCCGCCAGTGTCGCTATGGCCGCGCACAGAGGATGCACTTGGCGAACTCATTCCGGGACGCGCAAGCAGCGAACCGGTCTTCCTCAGTCGTCATCGCAAGCGCTATACGCGGTTCGGGGTTTACCGGCTCGTCAAGCGATGTGCGGCACACGTACCAACGCTTGCCGCAAGGGCGATCACGCCCGCACATGATCCGTCACACAAGCGCCTGTCATCTGTTGCAGGCAGGTGTCGACCTTAACACCATCCGCGCCTGGCTCGGACATGTCAGCCTTGAGACCACCAACATCTACGCCGAAATCGATATCGAGATGAATGCAAAAGCGATGGCGCTGTGCGAGGCCACGACCTCGCGGCAAGAAAGACCGTGGAAAGAGGACAAGGGTGTGGAGTGCGCCCCCTGAGGGTGGACAGATCGGCTTGAGGGATTGACCAGTCTTGTCGGATTTTCGAAGAGAGAACCATGGCAAGATATCGCACACACAGCGACGAGTTTAAGCGTCAGGTCGCGCAGGAATATCTATCGGGCGAGACGCTGCATGGATTGGCAAAGCGCCACGATATCCAGCGCCAATTGATCCGCGTCTGGGTCCGCAAGTATGAGGAAGGCGCTCTTGATGAGGATGCGCAGGCGGCCGATCTCATCCAGGAATATGAAGCTCGCATCGCTGCGCTTGAACGGCTCGTCGGCAAACAGGCTCTGGAGCTGGAGTTCCTAAAGGGGGCTCTGAAAAGCGCACCGTTGCCGAGAAGCGGGACAACGTCCGTTGTCACCGGCCCCGTGGCGTCTCCGTCGCGCAGGGATGCCGGCTGATGGGCATTGCGCGTTCGACCTATTATGATCGCCCGGAGCGGCCGACCGACGACACGGCAATTGTCGAAGCCATGTTCGAAGTCTGCGATGTATTCGAAAGCTATGGCTACCGTCGCGTTGACACCGCCTTGCGGCAGCGGGGCCTTGTCGTCAATCACAAGAAGATCCGGCGCTTGATGCGCGAGCACGATCTGCAGCCGAAAATCAGGCGTCGGTTCATCGCCACGACCGACAGCGGTCACGGCTGGCCGATCTATCCTAACCTGGCCCGAGACTTTCTGCCGATGGGTCCGAACCAGCTTTGGGTCAGCGACATCACCTATGTGGCGCTGCCGACGCGCTTCATCTACGCCGCCATCATCCTCGATGCCTGGTCACGCCTCGTCGTCGGCTACGCCATCGGTCGGTCCATCGACGCACGCCTAACTACCCGCGGCCTTGCAAGCCGCTATTGCCCGCAGGCAGCCGCCGCCTGGCTGCATTCACCACTCGGACCGCGGATCGCAAGGCGGATTCAAGCGGTCGTCGCAACACCTGAACGAAGGAGGTTGCGATGGGGATTGGAAAGCGACGATCACACCGTTCTGGACGGGCGCCGTTGCCGTCACCGGGACGTCCGCCAGTGGCGGGGCGATCTGAACTCCGCGATTCTGGTTGGGGATAGCGCAGGGGCTGACCAGCGAAGATGCTGCGCTGGCGGCTGGTATGTCGCAGCCTGTTGGAACCAGATTGTTCCGACAGGCGGGCGGCATGGCACCAGCGATGTTCAGATCTTCCACCAAGCCGCCGTCAGAGCGATACCTTGCGTTTGCGGAACGTGAGGAGATCGCACTTCTTCGCGTTCAGGGCCTTTTGAGACGCGAGATCGGACGCCGACTTGGCCGATCCGCCTCGACCATCTCCCGTGAGCTACGACGCAATGCCGCGACGCGCAGCGGCGGGCTGGAATATCGTGCATCGACAGCCCAATGGCACGCCGACCGATCGGCCCGTCGGCCCAAACCGACCAAGCTTGCGCTCAACACTACCTTGCGCACTTATGTGGAGCAGCGACTGGCCGGCGTCGTCAGGTCCCAAAGTGGCGCCGCCGTTCCTGGTCCGGCCGTTCGGTGGAAGGGCCGCCGGCACGGTCCGCGAAAGGATCGGCGATGGGCCAGGGCCTGGAGCCCGGAACAGATCGCCCGACGCTTGCCGATCGACTTCCCGGACGACAAGACGATGCGCATCAGCCACGAAGCCATCTATCAAGCTCTCTTCGTTCAGGGTCGGGGAGCGCTACGCCGCGAACTGTCGGCCTGCTTGCGAACGGGGCGCGTGCTGCGGGTCCCCAGGGCCCGCGTACGCAGTCAAGGTAAGAGCTTTGTCTTGCCGGAAATCATGATCAGTCAACGCCCCGCCGAAGCGGCCGATCGCGCGGTGCCGGGTCACTGGGAACGAGACCTCATCCTTAACCAGCGTGCCGATCGCCGAGCTGCCAAGAGCAGAGCCTTGCACGACCTGAGCGTCCACAGCGCCGACGAGATCGCCGCCGTGGCCGCGCGTCCGCTATGATCTTGCCCATTGGGAAGGGCTCACTCGCTTCCTCGGCGACGGACGGCTCGAGTTGGACACCAACCCAGTCGAAAAACGCCATCCGTCCAGTATGCTTGACCAGAAAAAATGCTCTGTTTGCTGGCCATGAAGTCGGGGCCGAAAACTAGATGCCGTAATGGGCCGGCGCTCCTCTCATAGCCAGGAAGGCGGCTGTCCCTCAGAGTGATGATGTTGAACGGGGGTCCGATTGTGTCGGCCCCAAGCATCAAGCGAGGGACAACCATGGACTATTATGCAGGAATTGATGTGTCGCTGGAACTGAGCAGCGTTTGCGTGGTGGATTCGTCGGGCAAGATAGTGCGAGAGACGAAGGTGGCGAGCGAGCCAGAGGCACTGTTGCAGCATTTCGCCGATCTGGGATTGCCGGTCATCCGCGTCGGCTTTGAGGCGGGCCAACTGTCGCAGTGGTTGCGCGAGGGTCTGGTCGACGCCGGCTTTGAGGTGGTGTTGCTGGAGACACGGCATGTGAAGGCGGCACTGTCGGCGATGCCGGTGAAGACGGATCGCAAGGATGCCCGCGGGATCTGGCAGCTGCTGCGCATGGGCTGGTACCGTCCTGTACACGCCAAGTCTGCAGATGCCCAGGAGGTGCGGGCACTGCTGGTTGGCCGCAAGCTGTTGCAGGCCAAGCTGCTCGACGTCGAGCTTAGCATCCGCGGAATCCTACGCGGTTACGGGCTCAAGGTTGGCGAGGTGAGCCGGGGGCGTTTCGAGGCGCGCATTCGCGAACTCATCGAAGGCCATGACATGCTTGCGACGGTGATCGGCGCGATGCTGCAGGCCCGGGCCGTATTGTGGAACGAGTTTACCCGGCTGCACCGCGCGACGCTGAAGATCGCTCGTGTCGATCCTGTCTGCCAGCGGCTGATGAGCGCGCCCGGTGTCGGGCCTCTGGTGGCGCTCACCTATCGTTCGGCGGTCGACATCCGGGGCGGTTTGCAAAATCCCGAACCGTCGGTGCGTACTTCGGACTGACGCCCAAGAAATATCAATCCGGCGAGACCGACATCGACGGCGCATCAGCAAGGTCGGCGATGGAATGGTGCGAACCGCGCTCTATGAAGCGGCGCACATCATGCTGACGCGCGCCACGCGGTTCTCCGCCCTGAAGCGCTGGGCGATGGGCGTGGCGAAGCGGCGCGGCATGAAACGGGCAAAGGTGGCGCTGGCCGCAAGCTCGCCACCGCCCTCCATCGCATGCGGGCTGATGTCAGTCAGTCCCATTGGGGCAAGGACACCGTAACCGCGTAAAAGGAGGAACAAGGCGGCGAGGCGGGCCGCCATAGGCGCTGCTTCTTCGAGGTTCCGTCGCTGGGACGAGGGCTTGGCAAGGTCGGGAGTAGTGCTGTGAAAGCTTCGGCAAATCACGCGTCCTAGATTGACTGCCGGCTCAAGGATCTGATGGCATGATGTGGCAGTCTTCGTGCTGACCACGGACAGAAGCATGATCCCAGCGGCGTGGTGATCACTCGAAGGACTTGACGAGTAAGGGCCCATTACAGAAGGCACTGCTATCATTCGTCGCGGCCACCGTGCAGGCTCAACGATGTCAATCCCGTTGCCTACCTCGCCGAAACTCTCGACGCCATCATCAACGGCCATAGCAGAGCCAGATCGACGAACTCATGCGCTGGCGATTCCGAAAAACGTCAAGCCCAAATCCAAAGGCGATCGGCGAGGCGCTTACGGTCATTCAAGCGCAAGGGGCAGACGCTCTGCTCGAGCAGATACGGACCTCGATCTGCGAAGGTACTTCGACACTGTTCGGCACTGACCATCTGTTGGAAAAGGTAGCGAAGCGGGTGGAGGACCCGGAACATAATGCGCCGTCGCGTTTGAAAGCGTCGGGCCGGTTGCTGTCGGCGACTTTTTCTTCTGGGTTCCAGTCGGATCGGCGGGCAAGGGCACCACCTGCTGGGGCCGTAATCAATCCTGCGCCCCAGACATCCCCGTGTCCGACAGATCCCCTGCGAGCAATCTTTCACCTTTCACTAACATCGTCGGAATGCGCGCAATCGGCGAAAAACACCGATTTCCTGCGTTTGCAGCCGACAGTTCGCACTAGAGCGCCTCGTTGACAATGATACCGTCACCAAAACAGAAGGCTGAATTGTCAACACCAACATGACGAGGACCATCCCTTGCCACAGGAACTCGACTATCTGAGCCGCCGCGTCGCTGCGGGCCTTATGAGCCGACGTGAATTTCTCGGGCGTGCGACAGCGCTCGGCGTCAGTGCCACTTTCGCCAACTCGCTTCTTGCCGGCGCCGCGAAGGCGCAGACGCCAAAAAAGGGCGGCATTCTGAAGGCCGGCGTGCAGGGCGGTGCGACGACCGACAGTCTCGACCCAGCGGCTACTTCGTCCCATTTCACCAGATGCTGGGGCGAAATATTGATGGAGGTGACCTCCGACGGTGGCATCGAATACCGCATCGCCGAGAAAGTCGGCTCGTCGAAGGACGCCAAGACTTGGACGATGAAAATCCGCAAGGGGGTCGAATTCCACAACGGCAAAACTGTGACAGCGGAAGACGTGGTGGCGACGATCGGGCGTCATTCCGACGCCAAGTCAAAGTCGGGTGCGCTGGGCGTGCTGAAGAACATCGACACCATCAAGGCGAATGGCAACGAGGTTGTCGTGACTCTGAAGGAGGCCAATTTCGAATTCCCTTATCTGATGACGGATTTCCATCTGGTCATACAGCCGAACGGCGGCAAGGATGATCCAGCCGCCGGCATTGGCGCCGGCCCCTACAAAGTCACAGTCAACGAGCCGGGCGTGCGGCATGGCGGCGAAAAGTTTAAGAACCACTGGCAGGGCGACAAGGTCGGCCATGCCGATCAGGTCGAGATCATCATCATCAACGACAATACGGCCCGCATCTCCGCGCTGCGCGCCGGCCAGGTGCACATGGTCAGCAAGGTCGATCCGAAGGTCGTTGACTTGGTGAAGCGGATACCCGGCGTCACCATCCAGAATGTGACGGGGCGCGGCTTCTATACCTTCAACATGCTCTGCGACACGCCTCCGTTCGACAACAACGATCTCAGATTGGCGCTCAAGCTCGCCATCGACCGGCAGGAGATGGTCGACAAGATCCTTCGCGGCTATGGGTCAATAGGTAACGACTTCCCAATCAACGAAACCTACGCGCTATTTTCCGCCGACATCGAGCAGCGCTCCTTTGATCCGGACAAAGCCAAGTTCCACTATAAGAAGTCGGGCCACAGCGGGCCGATCCTGCTCAGGACTTCCGAGGTTGCGTTCCCCGGCGCCATCGAAGCCGCCCAGCTCTACCAGCAGAGCTGCGCAAAGGCCGGCATGGCCATCGAGGTCAAGCGCGAGCCGGGCGACGGCTACTGGTCGGAAGTCTGGATAAAGCAGCCCTTCCACAACGCCTTCTGGGTCGGGCGCCCGACGCAGGACCTAATGTACTCGACCGCCTATCTGTCCACGGCGCCCTGGAACGACACGCACTTCTTCAACGAGAAGTTTGACAAGCTTCTCATCGAGGCGCGCACCGAACCTGACGAGGACAAGCGCAAGAACCTCTATCGCGAGATGGCCATCATCGTTCGGGACGAGGGCGGCGTAATCGCGCCGATGTTCAACCAGTTCATCGACGCCACCTCCGCCCAGGTCGGCGGCTATGGCGGTGGCCCCAAGGCTTTCAATTTAATGAGTGGCTACGCTTTGGTGCAATGCTGGCTCGAAGCGTGAACGGAGTGCTTGTGGGCTCGCCCGTTCTGACGCTGATTGCCCAGCGCGTCGCGCTGGGCATTCTTCTCCTCTTCGCCGTCTCCGTGCTGATCTTCGCGGGCACCCAGATTCTTCCAGGCGACGTAGCGCAGTCCATCCTCGGTCAGGATGCCACGCCTGAGGCAGTCGCCAATCTGCGTCAGGAGCTTGGGCTGAACGACCCAGCCTATGCGCGCTACTTCCATTGGCTGGGAGGGGTTTTGACCGGCGATCTGGGTTCCACGCTGACTACGCGACAGGAGATCGCCAAAACACTGATGCCACGGCTGTGGAACACGCTGTTCCTCGCCTTCTGGGCGGCAATCGTGGCCGTGCCGCTCGCCATCGTCCTTGGGCTGCTGGCGGTGCGCTACCGCAATGGCTGGGTCGACAAGCTGATCTCTGGACTGGCGCTCGCCTCGACCTCGCTGCCAGAGTTCTTCATCGGCTATCTGCTGATCTTATCCTTCGCCGTGACGCAGCAATGGCTGCCGGCGATCTCGACTGTTTATGACGGCATGCCATTCTTCGACAAACTCAAGGCTATCGTGCTGCCGGCGACAGCGCTAGTACTGGTGGTCCTCGCCCACATGATGCGCATGACGCGTGCCGCCATCCTCAATGTGATGCAATCAGCCTACATCGAGACGGCTGAGCTCAAGGGGCTTTCGGCATCCGCCGTCATCCGCAAGCACGCCCTCCCGAACGCGGTCGCGCCCATCATCAACGTCGTCATGCTCAACCTCGCCTTCCTCATTGTTGGCGTCGTCGTGGTCGAGGTGATCTTCGTATATCCGGGCATGGGGCAATATCTGGTAGACCATGTCGTCAAGCGCGACGTGCCGGTGGTGCAGGCGGTCGGCTTGGTCTTCGCCGCAATCTATATCGGCCTGAACATCGTCGCCGATGTCGCCGCGATCCTCGCCAACCCGCGCCTGCGACATCCGAAGTAGAACGGCTATGTTCGATTTGAAGAATCTCACCGTCAGTGCCGGCATCGGCCTCATTCTCTTCGCGCTGTTCCTCCTATGCGCACTTTTCGCCCCGCTGATTGCACCTTTTCCGATGAGCCAGATCGCGGGCGATGTATGGGGGCCGCTGTCGTCGACGCACTGGCTGGGTACCGACAATCTCGGGCGAGACCTGCTGTCGCGCATGGTCTATGGCGCCCGAACCACCATTTTCATTGCCGCCATGGCCACCGCCTTGTCTTTCTCGCTCGGCGCGATCCTCGGCCTCATGGCGGCGGTGGTAGGCGGTCTGGTCGACACGCTGATGTCGCGCTTTGTCGACCTCTTGATGGCGATACCGACGCTGATATTCGGCCTTGTCGTCCTCGCAGTGCTGCCCTCGAACAACGTGACGCTCATTCTCGTCATGGGGGTTTTGAGCTCGACGCGCGTTTACCGCCTTTCGCGTGCGGTTGCCGTCGACATCAACGCAATGGATTTCGTGGAAGCAGCTAAGGTGCGTGGTGAGGGGCTCGGCTGGATCATATTCCGCGAGATCCTACCCAACGCACTGTCGCCGCTGGTGGCGGAACTTGGCCTGCGCTTCATCTTTTCGGTGCTGTTCCTCTCGACGCTCTCGTTCCTCGGGCTCGGTGTGCAACCGCCGGAGGCCGATTGGGGTGGCATGGTGAAGGAGAATAAAGACGGAATTGTCTTCGGGATACCTGCCGCTCTCATCCCGGCTTCTGCGATCGCGACGCTGTCAATCTCCGTTAACCTGGTAGCCGACTGGGTGCTTACCAGCACCGCCAGTCTCAAGGGAGGACGGGAATGATGGTTAAGGTTCGGACAAAACCGCGGCGCGAACCGGACATTCTGCTCGATATCAGGAACCTCAAGGTCGAGGCGACCGTCTATTCGCCGGGCGAGAAGCCGCGCGACGTCACCATCGTGGACGGAGTGTCGCTGCTATTGAAGCGCGGCAAGGTGCTGGGGCTGATCGGTGAATCCGGCGCCGGAAAGTCGACCATCGGCCTTTCCTCAATGGGCTATGGCCGCGGCGGAGTCCGTATCACCGGCGGCGAGGTATTCCTGAACGGCCGCGATATCCTCAAGGGCGGCGTCCGGGATTTGCGTAGGGTACGCGGCAGTGAGGTGTGCTATGTCGCGCAGTCGGCTGCTGCCGCTTTCAACCCTGCCCTTCGACTCATGGACCAGGTCGTGGAAGCAGCACTTCTGCATGGAGTTGGTGCGAAAGCCGAGGCAGAGAAGCGCGCGGTGGCGCTGTTCACTAAACTCCGCTTGCCCGACCCTAAAAGCATCGGCTGCCGCTATCCACATCAGGTCTCTGGCGGCCAATTGCAACGCGTGATGACTGCGATGGCGCTTTGCTCCGAACCCGACCTGATCGTGTTCGACGAGCCGACCACGGCACTCGACGTGACGACGCAAATCGACGTGCTGGCAGCCATCAAGGATGCTATCCGCGACACCGGCGTCGCGGCCCTCTACATCACCCACGATCTTGCCGTGGTGGCCCAGGTCTCGGACGAGATCATGGTGTTGCGGGATGGCAAGATGGTTGAGCACGGCGAAACGCAGCAGATCATCAAGGCGCCGCGCATGGACTACACCAAAGCATTAGTGTCGGTGCGCTCGATCGAGCATGAGGAGAAGGGGCCTACGCCGAAGCCGCTGCTTTCTGTCGAGCACGTCACGGCTGCCTATGGCGGCGGTGCGGTGAAGGTTCTCCAGGACGTCTCGGTTAATGTCCAGCCCGGCCAAACGCTCGCTGTCGTTGGCGAATCGGGCTCCGGAAAATCCACACTCGCCCGCGCCATCACGGGCTTGCTGCCGCCCGTCGCCGGCAGCATCACCTTCGCCGACCGCACACTCACGCCCAAGCTTGCCGACCGCTCCAAGGACGATCTTCGCCAATTGCAGATGATCTATCAGATGGCCGACGTCGCGTTGAACCCACGCCAGACGGTTCGCACCATCATCGGCCGGCCGCTCGAATTCTATTTCGGTATGCGAGGAAAGGAGCGCGATGCCCGAGTTACCGAACTGCTCGACGAGATCGAGATGAGCAAGGGCTTCATCGACCGCTATCCGGCGGAGCTTTCGGGCGGCCAGAAGCAGCGGGTCTGCATCGCCCGCGCGCTCGCGGCAAAGCCGAAGCTCATCATCTGCGACGAGGTGACGAGCGCTCTCGACCCGCTGGTGGCTGACGGCATCCTCAAGCTGTTGCTTCGCCTGCAGAAGATTGAGGACGTGGCGTACCTTTTCATCTCGCACGACCTCGCGACTGTGAAAGCTATAGCCGACTCCATCGCGGTGATTTATCGCGGAGAGGTGGTCCGCTACGGCTCGAAGACACAAGTGCTCACACCACCGTTCGACGCATATACCGATCTCTTGCTGTCTTCCGTGCCTGAAATGGAAGTAGGGTGGTTGGAGCACGCAATTCACGGGCGCCGCATGGAGAGCGCGGGGAATTGAGCTTCACGAAGGGTTTTGTTGCAAGGGCTGAATGGGAGCGCAGAGTAGTCTGACACGAGGCCAAGGATTTGGAACTGCTCGACCAGCGATGGTTCGGATTGAAGGCGAACCTCGCCTGTTGCTTACGCATCGTGAACCATTTCGATGCCGTTTAGGACGATCGCTGCTGATGCTGGTGATTTGAAGCCGAGCATTGACCGGATGCGGCGCTTGATGCGCCGATGGTCCTGTTAGATTACGTCATGACGCCCAGATCGAAAACGCCGATTTCCGGGCAATCCGCGGTCTTGATCGCAATCTCGTCATGAGGCTGGCGACCTGGGACTGGATCAGCCATAGCCTGCTCCTGATCGGACCAGCCGGCGTCGGGAAGAGCTGGCTGGCCTGCGCGCTCGGCCACAATGCCGATTGCGACGAAGCCGCCCCTTCGTTCCGATATGATTGCGCCCCTCCGACATGATGTCGCCCCCCTTGGGCCGGGGTATTGCTGGCTATGATTGTTGTCGTTTCGGTCACCTCCTTGTCAAGCGTTCCGCTGCTGGTTTCGGCGCATGCTTTCGCCCCGTCAGGTCGATGCGATCGGCATTGTGCACGAGCCTGTCGAGGATGGCGTCGGCGTAGGTCGATTTCCGGTCACGTCATGCCATGCCGAACACGGGCAACTGGATGGTGATGACGGTTGACCGGCGGGCCGTACCGGTTTTCGAGTATTTCGAGGAGCTCGTGGCCGGCCTGATCGTCGAGCGGCCCAAGTCCCCAATCGCCGAGGATCGGCAACTGGACGTTGCCGGGCCTGCGTTGCAGACGCGCATAGCGTCCGTCGCCCCGGGCCAGCACCAGCTTGGCGAACAGCCTTGGAACGCGCTAATAAAGCGGTCATCCCGGTAGGCTTTGCGACCCAAGGCGCAGGCGAGCCAACTCTTGCCGACGCCGGCCGGCCCGCAGATGGCCAGATTGTCATGGGCGTCGATCGAGTCGCCGGTAACGAGTTGAGGAACAACGCGCAGTCGAGGCCGCGCTCGCTGCGATAGTCGATATCCTCGGGCGCCGCCTGGTGACGGAGCGAAACTGACGTAGGCCCTTTTCGATCATCGGGGCGTAAGCCAATACCCACCGGTTGATCGTGCTGTGATCGACCTCGAAGCCGCGGTTCCGGAACATTTCCTCAAGATCCCAGCAGCCAAGCAGATATCTCAGATACCAGGTGACCGCCTGTCCGATCAGCCACGCCTCGAAATGCCTGCCTTTGCAATCGTCCTTCGACTGGCGCTTCAGCTTTTGGGTTTCGATTCAGAATCATCGGTACGCTCCACAACATCCGGAGCGCGAATTTCCCTTCTCCAATCAACATACCGTTAAGCCACAATTTGCGACAAGCTCAGTAATTCCAGCATTCGTCGGGCTTGAAGAGGTCACATACTTGCCGACAGCAATCAGAAATCGGCGTAACGATGGCCAAAACGCCGATTTCCTGCACTAGCAGAGGAAATTCAGCAACGCCGCGCACATGGGTGCGGTACTGATTACTCAGCAGCCCTGGTCGGCCCCAAGCGAACACATAACACGTCTTAATGAGGAGCATCTAATTTGTCGCAAGACCTGGACTATCTGAGCCGGCGTCGCTGCGGGTGTGGACCACGTTCGCGACATCCAGGACTGGCTTCCGGGCAGCGCGCTTGCC
Organism: Mesorhizobium sp. WSM3862; assembly: GCF_002294985.1. GTDB lineage: Bacteria > Pseudomonadota > Alphaproteobacteria > Rhizobiales > Rhizobiaceae > Mesorhizobium. Next base: position 20,818 of record NZ_NSGE01000002.1, read on the forward strand.
GGGCTCGTCATCCCGTCGACCGATGACTTCCTGAGCGAGTTCGCGCCCCCGGCTGAGCGGCGGCTGCGCTGGCCAACTGGCTTCCGCGGATCGACAGGCGAGGCGGTCGTTCTGCGTGAGGCGGCCGCGCTGTTCCTTGAGGGGCGATATTTCCAACAGGGCCTTGCCGACACCCGCGGCGCGCCGTTGTCGATCGAGCCCGACATGCTGTCCGCCCGCCGCGCCTGGCTCGGTAGGGTCTGGTTGTCGACACCAACACCTGACTGGAAGGATCACCGATGACCGACGACATGATGAACCTGCGCGCCTATCCTGCGACCCGTTTGCCTGCGTGCAGAGGCGATTTGGCCCCCAGCACTTTTGAAACATCGCTTGTGGGGGCTCGAGTGCCTCAATGCCCTTTGTTTCGATGGACAACTGCCGCCCGCCTGTTTCCGCCCGAAAGACGCGGAGCCCGATTGACCTTCGTTCTTCGCGCCCTTGACGAGTCGCTCGCTGGTGCATCCCACCGCGAGATTGCTGAGGCGCTGATGGGAGAAGGGCGCGTCCACTCCGACTGGAACGATCCTCGCGATCACCTGCGCGATCGCATCCGCCGCGCCGTTTCGCGCGGCCGCGCACTGATGGATGGCGGGTACCGGGACTTTCTCGTCTAAAAAGCACCGCAACCCGCCCTGTAATTCAACTGGCGGACAGTTGCTTGCAACCGATCGTCACCCATCCAATTCGCGCGGTCGATATGGCTGCGGACAGCCTTGCGGGCGCGGACCGGTTCAAGGATCGGGTCGTTGCCGAGTATGAGATCGGCCATCTCCTCCACGCTGGCGTTGTCGGCGCAGGCGTCGAGGATGCGCAGGTAAATGGTGCGATGTTGCCTGTCGTAGCTTGTGATGCTGTCCGACCAGGGGACTTCGTCCATGATGCTTGGCTTCATGTGCGCGCTTTGACTGTTGGGTTCGAGCAGATTGTGGCGATCGCCCGGTTGCGGACCGAACGAGCGCCGTCGACAGCTGCCAACCATAAAGAATAGGAACGATCATTCGTAGAACGATAATTCCTTTTCAGCGCCTATTTCGCCGTGGATCTCAAAGAGGTCATGGCGATCAACATGCGTCGCTTGCGCCATGAACAGGATCTGACGCAGGAAGAGTTGGCTGCACGCGCGGATCTTAGCGCGCGTTATGTGGGCTCGATCGAGCGTGCCCGCGTTTCAAGCGTCAGCGTGCTCGGACGACTGGCGCAAGCATTCAGCGTTGATCCGTGCGAGCTTATAAAACCGCCGCAAGGCTCGGCATTTGCGATCAGCTTCGGCAGGAAGGCTCCTAAGGGCGCCCGCGCCTGAGGGCACGCCGGGTGCTCGTGAACCAAGCCCGCTTTTCTTGGGCAAGCTAAGCCGGTCTCGGCCATGCGGCTTCGCCCCGGCGTGAGGCAGCCTCTCGGCTGCTGAACGACAGGACCTTCGTCCTTCGTGCGCTCCACGGGTCACGCTGCATCCCACCGTCGCTGAGGCGCTCTTCGGCGACCGGCGCGTCCAGTCCGACTGGAATATCGTCGCGATCACATGTGGGGAAACCGTAGCGTATTTCGGTGTGTCCGGTCGCCAACCGCACCCGCACCCCGTCGCAATCGGGATCATCGCAGCGTTTCCGGGCCTCGCATGATCCGAAACGGTGCCTTCACGTCCACCTTGGGCTCGACGGTCACCCTGCGGGCATTCACGCTAACCACCTCAATGCGCCTGCCAGCCGGTTCTGGCTTCTTCCGCTGATCCGATACAATCATCGCCGGCACGAGAACCGCAGACGCCAGCTTCGTCAAGCCGACCCTCGCCATGCCCCCTGCGCCAAGCAAACAGCAGTGGGTTGGAACGCCGCGGCGCCGCGACATCGCCGATGCCTGCCGCGCAGTCCATAGCTCCCCTCGACGATCAGCAGCTTCTCCTGCTCCGACCAGCGGCGCCGGCGGCAGCATCAAATATCTCGAAACGAGTGACTCGGCGACAGTCAGTCCCGATATCATACCGACGGGCAGCTACTCTCCGCCTCCTCGGCAAGGCGGCGCTCCTCAGAGCCAGTGAGAAAAACGCAGGAAAGCTGCAGCGAACCCTCCCACATTGCAGACTTCAGCAGGAAGCGCCTTCTAATATGTAGCATGAGTACGGGGCCTGCTTGTCGCGGGTGATAAGGACGCGGCGCCTGATCCTTCGGCTGCAGATAGTCGGCTGAGGTGCCGGCTAAAACCTGCTCTCCCTGCCGGGAAGCCCGCATGAGGGGATCGAGTGACACGCAAATGAGACCCCAGGGCGGGCTTTCACCTTAGTCATGAGGGAGGTGCCAAGCACTTGATTGACGCTACGCGACAACAGTTAAGCATGTATTCGGCAGAAAATGCGTAGCATCTAAGTTACGAGCTTCGCTTAAATGTGCAAAATGTTCAGTGTGGACAAGTAAATCTGAGAGAGCATAGTTGCATAAAAGCAACGTATAAATTATATTATTTCTGCAAAGGTAAACTTTGAACTTGCACAAATGAGCATCACTATGCGAAGGATGCACTGCCATGTGCATCTGTTTCGATCGTGGGGACATGGCTCGTCATTCATCGACGTTCCCCTTTTGTTGAGAGGCGCAAGTTGAAGCTGCGAGGCGGCCGCTAGATCGCGGGCATGCGAAAACGCAACACATCGCCGTCCACCAAGTCTTAGGTCTTCAACGCTATTTCAGCGGCTTGCTGAGGGAATGCTATGGGAAAGCCACATATGTCCGGGTCGAGTGATCTTGCGGATGAAAAGCGCCAGAGCGAGCTTTCAAGCTTTGTCCTGAGGGAGGTGCAGCGCATTCTCGCCCAATGTGATGAGGCGAGGCAGGTTGACAGGGCCGCTGTTGCGGCTTCGGGTTCTGCTTCCGCCGATTTGACCGCCGTGGCCGCTGAATTGCTTGGCAGGCTTGAGGCCGAAGCAGCGCGACGGCTGAACGCTCAGGCGTGTGAGCTCGCTTCGCGACCCCGGCCAGCCGACCATCCACTCGGGCATTCGGTACTGAAAGATTATCCGACAGAAGGCGCACGCATTGCAGAGTGGGCCGGTCCAGTTGCGGGGTCGACGCATCTCGAGAGGCGTTTTGGGATACCGCGGTCAACGCTGCATTGGTGGCAGCAGCACAATGATGTGGTTGCCTTTCGAAGCGGCTCCCGCAATCATGTATTTCCCCTGGCTCAGTTCATCGACGGCAGGCCCTTGCCCGGAATCCGGCAGGTGCTCTCCTCGATCTCCGATCCCAGATTGGCTTGGCTGTGGCTGATCAGTCCCTCGCCTCTTCTCAAGGGCCGCGTTCCTATCGAATTGCTCAGGGAAGGTACGAACACAGAAGTCGTTGTATCGGCCGCCCAGGCTATTTCTCTGATTGGATCTGTCTGACGTTGGTCAAGGCGTCGGTGGTTGCTCATGCACATTTGATGCGTACGGAAATAGTCAATGTACCAATTGTGCATTTTGTATACAGATATATCTGTTCAATTTGTTGCAAGTAATACTGAGATTACGGGATAAAAATACAATTGATACGGACAAGAGATGGTTGAAAGGCGGCGTTTTAACTTGCACTATTCCGCCCGGTGAATAGCGTCCGAGCCGGAAAGGATGCTTCGTGATGGCATCTTTTTCAATCGTGGGGACAGGGAGCGGTTCGTCGATCGACGTCCTCGCCCTTTTTCAAATCAGTCAAGGAGATCAAAATGGACTTCAGAGAGCCTTCTTCTCGGCTCCGCTGCGGCGCTGGTCGCAGTTTCCGGTGCGCGCGCCGCCGACGCCGTCATCGTTGCCGAGCCGGAACCCGCTGAATACGTCCGCATCTGTGACGTCCACGGCACTGGCTACTTCTACATCCCCGGCACCGAGGCCTGCCTGCGCATCGGCGGCTTGTCCGCTACGACATCGGCGTAGGCGACATCGGCACATACACAGGTGCGGGGACGGTCGACGTCGAGGACGGCGACGAGCAGGATACCTACTGGAAGCGTGCTCGCTTCGCGCTGAAGACCTGGACCGGCCAGGAAACCGAGCTCGGCACGTTGAAGACGTACACCGAGACCCGCTTCAACTTCCGCAACAAGCGCATCACTGGGCTCGCGAGATCGGTCGATTTGGGCACACGGTAATATCGAGTGTAAAGCGGCTGCTTTTCCGGATATATTGATCCTCGCAGCGCCGTATGAAAAGTGTCGTCTGATGCCGCCTGCCTTTGTAAAACCCTACGTCAAACGCAACAAAGATGACATGGCCGATGCCGAAGCCATTTGCGAAGCGGTGACGAGGCCGAACATGCGCTTCGTTGCCGTGAAGACAGCGGCTCAACAATCGGTTTTGATGCTGCATCGCTGCCGAGCTCTTCTGGTCCGACAACGAACTATGCTGGCCAATGCAATTCGCGCGCATCTGGCAGAATTCGGCATTCACGATGCCGCAAGGGATTCGTATTTTGCTGACGGCCCTGAATGTGCCGAAAAATGAAGTGAACAACCTTCCCGATCTCGTCCGGATTGCACTCACCCCCATGACTGCAAGCCTCATCGAACTGGGTCAGCGCATTAAAGCACTGGAAATCGAAATTGCGCGCGAGCATCGCGGCAACGAGACCAGTCGCCGATTGGAAACGATTCCCGGTTTTGGTGTCATGACATCAACAGCGATGGCAGCGACAGTCGCAGACCCGACAGCCTTCAAATCTGGCCGTGAATTCGCCGCCTTTCTTGGTGGCCTTTCCCGGCGGCGCGCGGTGGCGGCACCCCCTTCTGGGCCCCGCCGCGGCGTCCCGCAACCCTTCGCTCGACGCTCCGGGCCCTCCTCTTCGTTGCGGTCCTTCGGATGCGCTCCGCCTTCGGCGGTGGGCTTTTCCGGTCGCTTTCGCCGCCCACCCCGCTTCCGGGAAAAGGCGCGGGATTGAAGAGCGGAGGACCAAACGATGGGTGCAAAACACAAGCGTTCCGGTAGCCGAGAGGCTGGCAGGAGCGGGCGCACGACCGCCAGCCTTTATCAGGAAATCACCGACCGCATCATCGCCGAGCTGGAGCGCGGCACCGTGCCATGGGTCAAGCCATGGGGCAGCGCCAAGGTAGACCTTGGCCTGCCCAGCAACGCGGCCACCGGTCGCGCCTATTCCGGCATCAACATCCTGATCCTTTGGGGCGCTCTGATTCTCAAAGCACGCCGCCCGAGGAATGGAAACGCGCCCCGCGCCAGTGGCTCGAGGCCAGGACACGCCGTCGTCTTCGGCGAAAGGTCCGTCAGCCAACGACGACAACCGGCCTCACTTCCGACGGTCCCGCGAGTTCTCGATCGGACTGCTGGAGCCACAGGATCATAGCTTGATAATAGCGTTAGGCTTCGAGCGCGCTGAGACACCACTGCCGGGACGTGAGCACAGCCATTCCGCTTGTTGCATGCACCGCTGTAGAGTGCGTCGACCACATTTGAAGGCTCCTCCCGCGACGCTCCATCATGCGGCGACTGATGTCGACCGCGAAGCCGACCCTGCACCGGGAATACGTCTGTCTATCGTCTCTTACAAAGACGCTTGGCTCTACCACCGCGATTAACTCTAACCCAGCTTTTGAGTAGTGTCGATCCGGAGGTCGGGGCGACGTGGTCCTCAGGGCATGTGACGCGCGAGATCTGCGGTCCTACCAATCAGCGCTTCCATCGGTCCCCGCTGGAAGACGCGCAGCCAAAGCACGGCAAAAGTGCTTACAAGCACGATGAAGCCGAAGAGCACGGACAGGCGCGAGCCTCCTCCAAACAAATCTATTCCCACAATGTGCAGGAGATAGGACATTGCCACAATGTGCAGCACATAGGCCGTCAAAGGCATCGAGCCGACAGCGATTATTGGCCAGACCAGCTTTCGCAGATGCGGGAGCGCATCCATAGCGAGCAAGCAAGTCGCCAAGACAAACATAGCGCAACCGGTGCTGCCTAGGATCGAGAGCGCCGTCCCGCTATGAGGGGAGGCAACCCACACCCAACTCGCTGTGCCGCGCCAGGATGAGGGGTAGCCTACGTCGGACCACCAGAAGGCGGATGCCTGCAAGGCGGCGGGTACACCAGGCAGCAAACGCAGCGCGACCAAGGATGCCCCATGGCTTAATACGGCAATCCCGACCCCACCTAGACCAAGGCGCCAGCGCATTGCTGGTGTACTCAGATCGAGGCGCGCAATGGCCATGCCTGCGATCACGAAAGGAACCCAGGTTATCGCGGGATAATTGCCGCTGACCATGAACTTTAACACCGGCTCGAAGTACGAGCTCTCGAAGGCAAAGATGGACTCATGGTGGAAGCGCACTTGCGGGAGAACTAAAGCGGTCGCCGAAGCGACCAAGCCGAGCTGCTGTGCGCTGAGCCGATAGAGCGGCAGGACCAATAAGAAACAGACTCCGTAGTAGGCCAGGATGACGTGGATGGTCGTATCGAGGTAGGTCAGGATTGGACCAAGCGCGAGTAAAACAAGGGCACGAATTGCGACTTTGGCAACGGCCTGTCGACCGGCTAACCCCGACTTCGGCGCCTTGCGACCGGTAATCAGGAGGATCGAAAAACCGGCCAATACGGCAAACAGGGCGGACGACCGGCCATGGGTTAATTCCATCAGATTCCCGATTAATCCTCCTTCGAGCGGGTCGGGACCGACATGGGCGGCATACATGCCGAAGACAGCCAGCCCTCGAGCAAGGTCGATGCCGACCAGCCGATCTACGGCCGACCCATCGCTCGCGGCCGCAATCGTCGCGCTTTTCGCCATGGCGGGTTCTTTCCTTGGTTGTGTCGCCGGTCGGCTGCTGCCGTCGTCTCACCCTGAAGGGTTCAAAGATCGTGCCAATCTGGCGGATCGAGCCGGCGACAGAATTTTATGCTTGCTGCTCAGCTTTTGAGTCTGCGGCATCGGCTCACCAACCTGTGACGCGGACCCGACAAACCCGACAAAAGGTGTCGCGGGGCCGCCATTCTTGCAGGGATGGCGGACCCGGAGATCCGTTGAACCGGCGGCGAGAGGATCAGCGACAGCGGATGATCCGATCAGCCGCCGCGATTTGTGTGTAAGGAAGAAGCATTGGACATCTGTAAAAGTTCAAACTTTATCTGACACACGGTGTCCTAGGCTGAAGCTTGAGCCGAGGCAGGGCGCGGAGTGGTCAGGGTTCGCAGTGCCCGGCCTCGACGTTAGAAAGGACACTGACATGACCAAGGACCAAAAGATCATCCGCGCCAAGGTGGGGCTGCTGGATGTCAGCCAGGCCTACAAGATGATGGGCTATTCGCGCGCCAGCTTCTACCGCTTCAAGGAGCTTTACGAGACCGGCGGCGAACTGGCGCTGCAGGAACTGACGCGCCGGAAGCCGCGATTGGCCAACCGCACGCCGCCCGAGGTTGAGGCGATCATCCTCGAGCTGACGCTGGAATATCCCGCCTATGGGCAGACCCGCATCGCCAACGAAATGCGCAAGCTCGCCACTAAGTGCCGTCGGGCGTCCGCGGGGTGTGGCAGCATCACGATCTGGAGACGATGAAGAAGCGGCTGAAGGCGCTGGAGGCCAAGGTCGCCCAGGACGGTATCGTGCTCACCGATAGCCAATTGGCGGCATATGGAACGGCCGCAAATCAAGGCCTGACACATGACCGCACTCGATCACATGTTCAATGCTTCAGGTCCTTCCTTGCAAAACGGCTGGCATCCAAACAAGAACTTGACGCACCACAACTGATCAATGGTTACAGGAGTTATTCGGGTGGCGAGGACGCAATCACGTCTCCCGCGTGTAGATCTTTCTTTTGGCCTGCGGAACAAACGACGTTGATGGAGCACCGTGCTCGATCGCAGCGAGGGGGTAAGGCTCGGTTCCTCTCGCGATCACCATGCCGCATCCCGCGTCCATGGCTATCCTTGCTGCCATCAACTTGGTCACCATGCCACCCGAACTGTGGCAGGCGTGGGAATGGCTAGCCATGGCCTCTATCTTGGGGGTAATGCATCGCACCTCGGTCACTAGACGAGCTAAGGGATTGTCGTGTGGGTCTTCCGTGAACAGGCCATCGACGTCAGAAAGCAGAACGAGAACGTCGGCGTTTGCCATTTCTGCGACTCGTGCCGCCAGCTGGTCATTATCGCCAATGCAGGTCTCGGCCGTTGCCGTTGTGTCGTTCTCGTTGATCACGGGCACGGCGCCCAATTTGAGAAGTTCTTGAACGGTCGACCAAGCATTGAAACGGCGATGATCGTCCTCTATATCTTCGTTGGTCAATAACATTTGTCCCAAGGCAAAACCATGACGCTTTAAACTCTGTTCGTAGGCGAGCATAAGTCGAACCTGACCAATCGCGGCTGCCGTTTGCTTTTGCTCAATCCGAAGCGATCTTCCCAAGCTATTGAATTGGCTTGAGCCAAGCGCGACTGCACCGGATGTGACGATGATTACTTGCTGCCCGCGTGAGAAAAATCGGACGATATCGGCTATTAGCGACTCAAGCCAAGGGCCGCATATCTCGCCGGTCTGCGCATCGACCAGCAGTGCGGAGCCAATCTTCACGATGAGCCGGCGAGCCAAGAGCAGTCGGACCGCGCTTGTCATTGCTGGGATTGATTGTTGCCGCCCTGACAGGTAAGACATGTTCTTCCAACCTCTGTAGCAATAAGAACACCTGATTGAGCTCTGCGCGCTGCGGGGTATCGAGACGTCAGTGTTTTTAACTAACCTCCGACCTAGCGTTCACGCCGTCAGATACTCTGAGGAACGTACCACTTGTCAGGTTTTTCCGACGTGAAAAATCTTAAATTTGTTGTGACCAACGGTTCACGATCAGGCAACTCCCGGTGGCCCGCTGGTTCGGTCTGATCGGGGATCCCACCTACGCCGATGCCATCCTGGACCGCCTCGTTCACAACGCTCACCGGCTCGAACTCAGCGGCGAATCCATACGCAGATCCATCATCTCCGCTGCCGCTTGACCGAACCGCAAATGCGGTGACATCTTCCCCGACGATCAGGTGCTCCACCTGCGCGATCAGATCGGAACGCTGCGCGGCATCAGATCGGAATACATGCGCGCCATCCTCGGAATCCGCATGCTGGCCGCCATGCACGGCGTCAATTGCCGTCAATGTCGCACGATCCGCTTCAAAACCTGGCGGAAGGAGCGCAATAGAGGACGACCATCGCCTGCCCCATCGCGACCAGCTCCCGCACACCGGGCAGGTCCTCCAGCCGGCACATCGTCGATTGCGACACCAGATCCCGACCAGAAGGCAGCGCATCTGGGCCCATCTTGAAGATCGGATCGGAGCGCAGCCCGGTTGGCGTCGTTCCCATTCTCATAACTGGTGGCACTCATTTTCATACGCAAGCCGATCATATTGTGCACGCTATCGATGACCTGGTTCGGCAGTGCGGACAGCCGTCAGACGGTCAGCCACCCGGAGCCGCTTTCCCGCCTCGGCCAGAGCAAGGGCCCCCGTTGGACGACCGTAAGCCCGTAGGCCACCCCACGTGGCGTGCGGGATTCTGAACGCTCATTTTCTGCATGAGTCATGCGGAGAGTCCTATGAGCGAAAGTATGAATCAGAATCGGACATTTGAGGTTTTGACGGCGGAGCCGGTGCGGTCTCGGCGCAAGCCGCGTCATTGGTCGGACGAGGACAAGGCGCGGCTTGTTGCGGAGGCATTGGCGCCGGGGAGCAATGTTTCGGCGATTGCCCGCTCTCACGGACTGGACCCATCGCAGGTCTATGCGTGGCGTCGCAAGGCGCTGGCGTCTGGAGCGGTTTCGCCGCTGACAGGGGGGCAGGTCAAGCCGGTCAGCTTCACGCGCTTTGAAGCGGTGGGCAGTGAGATGGTGGAAATCGTCGTCGGCGATGTTGTGGTGCGCGTCGGCGGCGATGTTGATCCCGATCGCCTGGTCAAGATCATGCGCGCGGTGCGCAAGGCATGATCGGCTCCGGGGTTGTGGTTTACGTGTCGTGTCAGCCGGTCGACTTCCGCAAGGGAGCCGCATCGTTGATGGCTCTGGTCAGGGATGGCGGCCTCGACCCGTTCTCAGGAGCGCTTCACGTGTTCCGCTCGAAGCGAGCTGACCGGGTTCGCATCGTGTGGTGGGACGGCAGCGGGGTCTGCCTTTACTCGAAAACCCTGGAGGAGCACAGCTTCTGCTGGCCGGCGATATCGGCGGCGCGGATGCGCCTGGACCATTCTCAATTGATGGCGCTCCTGGCTGGTCTGGATTGGAAAAAGATCCGCCCGGCCAAGGTTAGGCGGCCGTTGTCGCTGGGCTGAAAACGGCCTGCGGCAAGATGAATCATGGTGTTGTAATTGTTGGGAAAGCGGCTGTTTTTGTGCTCTATCTCCCTCCATGGTTCTGTCCTCTCCTGACCTGCCGGACGACGTCGATACGCTGAAGGCGATGGTCCTCGCGATGGCCAGCGAGCGGGCTGCAAACGAAGCCCAGCTTGCAGCAGCGACGGCGGAGGTCGCCCGGCTGACGGCGGTCGAGAGAAGCGCCAACGAGCGGATCGCCAACCTCACATCGATCGTGAAGGTGCTGGAGCGCGCTCAATACGGCAAGCGTTCCGAACGGCTGCGCCTGTCAATCAACGACGAGCAGGCTTCCTTTGCCTTCGAAGAGGTCGAGACTGGTCTTTCCGCGATCCAGAGCGAACTCGATCACGCGGTCAAGGACAAGCCGAAGCGTGCTGCGCGCCCGCGCAAGGGCTTTGCCGCGCATCTCGAACGCATTGAGGAAGTCCTCGAGCCGGAAATCCCGGCCGATTGCGCAGGGCTGGAAAAGGTTCTGATCGGCGAGGATCGATCCGAACGGCTGGACGTCGTGCCGCCGAAGTTCCGGGTCATCGTGACGCGCCGTCCCAAATATGCCTTCAGGGATCGTGACGGTGTGGTCCAGGCGCTGGCGCCGGCACACATCGTCGAAAGCGGCCTGCCGACAGAGCGGCTGCTTGCCTATATCGCCGTGTCGAAATACGCCGACGGCCTTCCGCTTTACCGGCAGGAGGCGATCTATCTGCGCGATGGCGTCGAGGTCAGCCGATCATTGATGGTGCAGTGGATGGGGCTTCTGGGCTTCGAGCTGCAGATGCTGGCTGATTATATCCTTGAGCGCATCAAGGAGGGCGAAAGGATTTTCGCTGACGAAACGAGTTTGCCTACCCTTGTCCCAGGCGCCGGCAAGACCATGAAAGCCTGGTTATGGGCCTATGCGCGCGATGATAGACCATACGGTGGAACTAGTCCGCCCATGGTTGCCTATCGTTTTGAGGACAGCAGGGGTGCGGATTGCGTCGCGCGCCATCTCGCCGGATTCGACGGCATTCTGCAGGTGGATGGCTACTCGGCCTACACCAATCTAGCCAAGACGCGGGCCAAAACCAGCTGCAATGAAACCGTCAGACTGGCGGGCTGCTGGGCCCATCTGCGTCGCAAGCTTTACGACCTGCATATCAGCAAGGTCTCGCAGGTCGCGACGGATTCGCTCACCGCCATGACTGAGCTGTGGAAGATCGAGGATGAGGTCCGCGGCAAGAATGCCGATAGCCGCGCTGCGCTCCGCCAGGAAAAATCTACGGGCATTGTCGCGAGCCTGTTCGAGCTGTGGGAAACGGAACTGCGCAAGGTCTCCGGAAAATCCAAAATCGCCGAGGCAATCCGCTATGCGCTCACCCGACGGGAGGCGCTAGAACGCTTTCTGACAGACGGTCGCATCGAGATCGATTCCAACATCGTCGAGCGCGCCATCAGGCCCCAGACAATTACGCGCAAAAACAGCCTATTTGCCGGCAGCGAGGGCGGTGGACGAACTTGGGCGACCGTGGCCACACTTCTGCAAACGGCCAAAATGAATGGCGTCGATCCTCTCGCCTGGCTCTCCCAGACCTTGACTCGCATCGCTCAGCGCTGGCCCGTAGCCGAAATCGAAATGCTCATGCCCTGGAACTTCAAGCCAGACGCCATCAGCTAACCGCTTACGGACGACCGCCGTCGAAAGCACGTGACGACCGACCTGCCCGAACAGATGACAAACCAGTCGCCAGCCTGGGATCGTTCATGGCAGGTGTGGTCTCCGGGAAATGGCGCGGATCGGCGTAAGCAATCAAATCCTACGTCACTTCAGCGGCTCACCACATCCGCCAACCCTCATGAATTATTCAGCTTAGCTGGCGCCGCCTACACTTTGTCGGAGGCGGCCGTCTATTCCTATTAGCAAAGGGTCGGAAATGGTGTGATCGACCAATCGATTAAGTCGACGGCACGCTGAAGTATCGCCTCGGTGTGAGCACGGCTGGGCGAAGCGGCTATGACATGTCCGATGCAGTCTCGATAGTCGCCTTTCCTACCGATCGGCGTTTTAGGGTCAACATAGAATTTGACCTCGGCGACGCCTGATACAGCAGCGGCCTGACTCTCGCCAGTGATGCAGTCCAGGGTGCCATCGCGTTCAGGAACCAGGAACCGTACGGCCGCAGTTTGTAACTGCCGTCTGCGCATATCCAATTCCTCCCCGATCACAAGCCTGATGTGCTCGGTAACGAGATCGATCCCGTAAGCAAGGCGAACCAGTTGCGGAACGGCCCAACCCCCGAGTCGCGGATTGACTTCAATGACGACGGGGCCACGCTTCGTCCATCGGAGTTCAATGTCCGTTGGTCCCCAACCAAGGCCGAGACCTCGCAAGCAGCTCAGCGAAACCTCGGCGATACGCTCGTACTCGTCATCGGTCAGCGGGGCCGGAAGGGTCCACTCACGATAGACGAAGTGCGGGGGAGGGCCGAAGTCCATCGTGCCAATCCCAATGACTTCATGTCCCATTGTCTCAACTAGGTATTGGGGCCCTTGCGCGAATTCTTCGACCAGGATTCTTGGCGAAGACTGCCATTTGTGTTTCCCGCCCAAAAGATAGGTCGTATGTTCGGCCAACTCATCGACGTCGCGGCACAAACGGACACCGCTGCTCCCGATGCCGACTGCTGGCTTTACAATGACCGGTAGACCGATCTCCGCGGCAAAACGTTCAACCCCCGTCGCGTTCGCTGCCACGCGATAAGCAGGGACTGGAACGCCAGCCTCCGCAAGAAGCTGACGTTGAGTGAATTTGTCGCAGCATCGTTCAATTGATGCGGGATTCGGTCCCGGTAGATCGAAGTGCCGGCAGAGCTTTCCAACTGTCGCACAGGCGGTCTCGCTGGGGGAGGTAATCCCCGCAAGATCGTGGGTGGCAAGCAGCCGGGAACATTGGTGGATCAGCGCATTGACGTTACCTGTGTCGACTCGGATAGCCTCACCTGCGAGATCGTCGAACCAGGACGGGTCAGCCGACAGGATAATTGGATGAAGGCCGAGACGTTCGGCCTCTTGAGCGTAGTGCCGGCTAGTCCTTGTGCCTTCAATCATGACGAGTGCTCTTCTTGCCATTGTTGTTAGTTCCCACGTTGCATGCTTGCGGCGGTCCCGGCGCAGATCGGCACAGGTTCTTGGTAGTGCCGGACTTCAGACTTGCGGATGAATGTACCATCGTCAGTGATCTTCGGTCGCAAAGATTCTGTGAAGTTACTTTGACGGGTATGTTGCAATCGCTTTAATCATCGGGGTTCGGAGCGCTCGACGAATTTCGGAGGGTTTCGATATTCAAGGAACGCAGTTTGACCAGTGATCCCGCTTTTGGCTAGGATCTTTCTGCCAGAGAGATCGGCCCTGAGTACCTCGACAATCTCACCCCGGCCGACGTCTGCTGCGGGCGCGGCAATTTTGTTGCAACGAGAAAGGATCAAGCGAAAGACCATCGAAAAACGGCTTGCGACATCGCAGAGACGCCGCTTGAAATCACAACCGAGATGGCCAGAGCCTCCGGTAAATCGTCGGCCGTGAAGAATGCGACGCCTTTGATATTGCTTAGGATAGTCTACTTTTCAGGCTTCCGAATTGCAGGTAACAGCCAGTTTGTGGATAGTTTTCTTGCAATTCCAGTTTGCGATTTCTGTCGCCTGTTCAGGCGGCTATCCTGGAGCGCCTGCAGGACGCCTTCGACGCCGGTCAGCTTCGCTTCTTCAGCGATCTCGCCAGCCTGGCCGACCCTGCCACTTTCTCACCCAACTGGCTGGATAGAAGCGGATCGAATGGGTCGTCTACGCCAAGCCCCCGTTCGGCGGTCCCGAACAGGTCCTCGCCTATCTGGGCCGCTACACTCATCGCGTCGCCCTCGCCAACAGCCGCCTCGTGAGCCGCTTGCTGACCGAAACCCGATTTCGAGGATACCCCGGGGCGCGCCGCCAGGCGCGCGAGGGATACCCCTCCGGACGGATTGCGCCTGGTCGCCGTCCGGAACCAGGGAAAGGTCAGCTTCCGCTGGAAAGACTATCGCCACCACGACAAGTCCAAGCACGAGCTCATGACCATAAGCGCCGACGAGTTCATCCGGCGCTTCCTGCTGCTCGCCCTTTCAGACGGATTCCATCGCATCCGCCATTACGGCCTCCTCGCCAACGGCCACCGCGTCGCCAAGCTCGCCCAGTGCCGTCTTCTTCTGGCGGCGCCCACGCCGCTGACGCCGGACCCGACCGCCGACTATCGCCACCGTTACCGCTGTCTCACAGGACGCTCCCTGGACATCTGTCCGGGCTGCGGCGCCGCCATGGCCTCGCTCGGCCCGATCCCGCGCAAGGCCCCACTTGGCCAGACACCTCATGACACGCTGCCTGCCGACACGCTCGCACCGTCCCTCCCAGCGTCTGCTACAGTCGCCGCCGGGCCTTTGCGCGCCGCTAGTCAAAGTCGCAGCCTGGCTATTGCCAGCAACGCTGAGCGAGTGCCTTTTTCAACAGCCTGCTAGAGCGCCAATTGTCTCAATTCCCTGACGACGGACACGGTCAATGACCGTATCGAGAAAGGCTCGCGCTTATCGCAGGGCGGGTTTCTTCAGGAGTCGGCCGTACCCACTTACTGGCTTCTCATATCCCGCAAGCCTCAACGAATCCCACAGCATGGCCTGATGAGCAGTGATTACAGGCTTGCCAGTGCGTTCCTCTAGACGGTCAATAATGCTAGACGTCCGAAGGAGGGTGCACGGGATAAACAACGCCTCCGCCTCCCAGGAATCCATTGTACAGGCCGCTTCGAAGATGCTTTCCGGGGAGACTGCGGCAATGCCGACTTCGCTTATTCGGTTAAATGAAGCGGACGCACAAACTCTGAAACCGGAGTTTTCGATGCAATCGGCGACAACAGCACCTTCCTCCTCAATGTAAGGGGTGAGCATGGCAACGCGTTTGACACCAAGCTTGTCAAAGGCGCGTAAGGCTCCCGCCATAGGAGACGTTAGCGAGGCCCCGGGGCGAGCTTGGTGCAATTCCGACTCCAACTTTTGCTGCGAAATGACGGCCGATCCAGACGTGCAGGCGTAGGCAAATACGCTGATAGCGTCAGGAGGATCAAACATCTCGCCAGCTTTGGCTATCTCATAAATATGACGATGCAGGCTCTCGATCGCCATCTCGGGCGAACTCGGCTCCTCGTGCTTGATTCTTGTAGCCGAGAGGGCAATTCTTTCATCCTTCAACATTCTGCGCATTTCTAACTCAGTGATGTAGTCGTTGGAGCAAACAATCAACCCTACGACGGGCTCAGCCTGCACAGCGGGATAGGACGGCTCGACATGAATGGTTGAGAGTCTGTTTTGTGAAGGCATTGGCCGTTCTCCTTGGATAAAAAAGGGCAGCGGAGCTGCATCTCTTTACTGTAAGTGGCGGTGCATTTTCGACGTAAATGGCCTCCGGGAAACTCCAGCTAGCTGCCGAGATTTGCTGCTACATTTCAAGTAGTACAGATTTGAGCAAGATGTTCCTTGATAATAGTTACCTCTCGCGCTTCATCGAGCATCAGGCTACCAAAACGTTACCCGTTCTGGCGATCCGGAGGAGCGGCGCCACCGGACTGTCGGCCGACGATGATTTACCCCGGACGATCTCTCGAACGAGCTCGGTGCGTCGCTCGTCATAAAACTCGCTATTCTCGGTCTTTGCGATATTGGATTATCGGGCTTCCTTTCTCCAGTTGACCGGGGAAAGTACGAAATACACTAACGCAAGACCGATCGACCGATATCTCGCGGAGGTACCATTCGGAGCCAAATGCAATTACCCTTTGCGAGCGAGTAGGCATGACCATCATCGGAGACCTCGAAAGTTCTCCTGCATCAATGCAAAAGAGCATCTCGTCGTACCAAAGGATCCAATCGAAGTCAGTATCTCGAAAAGAGGTAACGCCACATGAAAACGCCGAGTTCTTTTGCGCGTTAATAAACTCATTTACAGACGTCCTGCGGTCGTTAAACGTCTGATCGGAGTCAAGGGGTCAAAAGTACTTCACTTCTGCCATGGCAGTCTCCCAGGATGTCGCAGGCATAGTATCCCGCCCTGTGGGACGGATCGGCGGCCGCCTTGCTGCTATAGTCACCAGAGGCGGCTTTTGGCGGCGAGTGACTAAGGTTGAGGCGCCGTTGTATCTACAAGTGCAAAACTCCGAAGTATAACGTGAGGCCGGCGGATTCTGACTTGACCCCGCCAGCGGACCCCGGACGTGGTGTGGCCGGAGTACTACGAACCTGCTGAACTCCGCAGGAGTATTCCCTGTTCTTCTCTTAAATTTGACATCGGATGCCAAAGCTCAGCCAGCCTGCGCCGGCGGCGAGTGTAGGCTGTTGATCCCTGACAAACGGCGTAAGCCTCGCACTACAGTGTGCAAACGCTATACCAAACAGAAGTAGTTGTTTTGGCGAGGTCCGCTCTAATCGATATGTCGGAAACGGCACGACTTTGTGCGACTTCTGGCAATTGGGAACTGAAGCGCAGAGCTTGAAATTCTAACCGCAGCGGACCGAGTCTTCTCGGAGTTCGTTTGAAAGCCAAGATGCGACGGTGGGCTGCAGATGATCCCGGTCGCGTAGCTCAGCCGTTCGGCTTTCGACCGGATGGCATTGAAGCAAACCGGGCCAGCTGAGCTTAGCGGAGGCTTTTCTGGGCAACAAGCTGGGGGGCGCTTCGCCGTTTGATCGCTTGTCGGGTCTGGTAAAGTGGTATCCGTTTGAGAAACTGCTCATACTGCTGCGTGATTGCGGTCCGGGTCGGGCGGCCTGCCCACCGCTGGTGTTGTTCAAGGCGCTTTGTTGCAATCGCTCTACGGACTTTCGGACCGTGAGTTGGAAGATTCGCTTGGCGACCGGCTGTCGTTCCGGCTCTTTGTCGGGCTCGGGCTGGAAGAGAGCATTCCCGAGCACACGGTGCTCTCTCAGTTTCGCAATCTATCGGCGAATGGTCTGCTTGAGAAGCTGTTTGGCGAACTGGACCGGCAGCAGGAAAAGGCTGGCGCTATCCTGAAGCGTGGTACGATGCTGGGTGATCAATGCGGTCTCATTGCCGCCTACCGACGAGCAGGCCCCAAAGGATGCGGATACCCCTGTCACCGTGCGGCAGGGTAGGGGCGGCTTCACCTTCGGCTACAAGGCTCATGTCGGGGTGGATGAGGGCTCTGGCCTGATCCGCACGGTGATCACCACACAGCCAACGTCAAGGACACGGTGATGGCCGATGATTTGATCTGCGGCGATGAGAAGACGGTGTGGGCGGATGCTGCTTTCGACACCCAGACCCGCCGCGCTCGGCTTAAGGCCGAGGCAAGAAGGTGCGTATTGCACGGCCCCCAACAAAGCACCATCCAAAGCTGCCGCCACGGCTCAAATACTATAACCGCCTGATCGCCAGACGCCGAGCGGCGGTGGAGACCACCTTCGCCACGCGAAGATTGCCGTCCGGCAATGATAGTCAATGGTTGATCGGTCCGATGGCCGGGATTTGCCGTAGGGAGTCGATAATTCTGGCTGTGCCGCAACAGCTCGCCGGCCTGCGCTCCCATTGCCCTGCTGGCCGGCCGAGTGCCTCCGCCAGGGTTTAAGTTCCGCCTACCTTCCCATCTCCGGGCCACTCATCGGCGATCGTGTTATTCGGGGCACACGCTTTGTGCTGCAGCCGCTCGCGACGCAAGTGAGCCGCGAATTCGGCCCTGTCCCAGTAACCAATGTAATGATGCCCACCGTCGAGTCTGGCCGTGTCAGGGCGACCGTCCTTAGGTGACGCTGGGTTTGACTGCGCCCTGCTGCGCCGAGCTGACCGAAACTGCTGATTCAAGAGATCTGATCCTGAGGATTACTTCGGCCGCAAGCTGTAACTGAATAAGTTCTGCCGCCGCTGTTCTCTGGCCAATAACCAGGGCCTTTGTGCGGCGCGCCCTGCCGATGTACCTCCCCGCCGGCAGGGCGCCCTTTTTGACCCGCTGCATCAAGATCATTATGGGGCGTCCCGAAATCGAGGGTTTGGTAAAGGTGATCTGCACATTCGGATGCAGATTGAGCTTAGGACTCGCCTTTTACACCATTTGCAGCGCGCACGATTGCCTTTTCCAATGCTGATAGCGACCAGCAACGCCGAAGACATCTTTTCCTTTACATCATCATCAATGGGAGATTCTCTACATGAGTTGACGGGGTGCTGTTCCTCAATCCCTCTTCTCCTCGGCTCTGTCGAGCGCGACGGCCTCAAGCGGTGCCTCATCGGGGGAGCACGCGTGTTCGCTGTCGCGAGTAAAGTCCAGACAATGGCGCTTCCCCAACATCCCGGCCGGTCATTCCAGCCATCGTGAAGGATGGCGGTTTCGTTCGCTCATTATCGACGAAATCCGGCCACCTCTGTAATCGAGTGTCGATAACGGGGGCAACGGAATTCGATGAAGTACTTCTCCGAAGATCACGAAGCCAGACAGAGCGGAATCTTTCGCGGACACGTGGGGCCCAGGGACAAAATGCCAGAACCCGATTTGCTGTGGAACCGAAGTGTCGTGGCCACCGGGACCATTCTGCAGGCACTCGTCGTCTGAACGCGGGTCCCGATCAACCGCTGTTGAAGGCGGCGGTAGGCTCACCAAAGGCGCCCAGGAATTGCGTGCTCGTAACAACTGAGCACCGCGCAATTTGTCGGCTGGCGAACAATTCCTTATAGCCGCTCGGCACCATCCAGTTCGCACGGTCGAGATGACTCCGAAGCGCCTTCCTGGCGCGCTCCGGTTCAAGTGCCGGATCAATGCCGAGGATCAGATGGGCCATTCCGTCCTCGGATGCCTCATGGGCTGAGGCGTCGAGGAGCCTCATATAAACTGTAAAGTGCGCCTTGTCGTAAGCTGTGAGGCCGTCAGACCAAGCGCTGCATCTTCTCTTTCTCTCCTCGACAGTCCCAATCCTTTCCAGAAAAGGGCGCCACCGATGTCTGGCGCGTTGGGCTCTGTGCTCCAACGAATGGCCGAATGTTGCGACGGCATTGGCGCGGGCAGGGGAGCCATAGCATGTCTACAATGCTCTTGACGGAGGCTGGTCGGCCTGATTGGCGCGACGAAAGTTCGTACGATTACACCGCACATCTGACGCCACCGGAGTGGGCATGGGAGTTCTTACGCCGCAATCCTGCATTCCAGCATGATTTACGTGGCGCGCGTCGCATCCCACAATCGTGTCTCGCGAAGCCTTTTTCGATGTCCGCGCTTCAGCCTGCGACCTGTCGCCCGCCTTGAGCGCCGCTGGGAGGATCGGACATGACCAAGCATGCCAGCCTGGCGCCACTTTTGGAGCGCTTTTTCATCCAACGCCTGATGCAACAGCGGCAGGCAAGCCCCCATACGATCGGTTCCTATCGCGACACATTTCGGCAGTTGCTGAAGTTCGCGGAACGAACATTGCATAAGCCGCCGTCTCGCTTGAACTTCGGGGAGGTCGACGCGCCGTTGATCGTTGCCTTCCTTGATGACCTGGAGAACCATCAGGGTATCGGCGTACGCAGCCGCAACCTGCGCCTCACGGCGATTCATTCCTTCTTTCGCTACGCGGCCTTCGAGGCACCCGAGCATTCCGCCCAAATCCAACGCGTGCTGGCAATCCCCAGCAAGCGCTTCACTCGAACCCTCGTCAATTTCCTGACCCGCCCCGAGGTCGATGCCTTGCTGGCCGCACCGGATCGATCGACCTGGTCTGGGCGGCGCGATCACGCGCTCCTTTTGGTCGCCGTGCAGACCGGATTGCGGCTATCGGAGATCACTGGTCTCAAGCGGGACGATCTGTTCTTTGGCACGGGCGCCCACCTGCGCGCAAGGAACGCTGCACTCCGTTCGCCAACCTTCTTTCGCTACGCGGCCTTCGAGGCACCCGAGCATTCCGCCCAAATCCAACGCGTGCTGGCAATCCCCAGCAAGCGCTTCACTCGAACCCTCGTCAATTTCCTGACCCGCCCCGAGGTCGATGCCTTGCTGGCCGCACCGGATCGATCGACCTGGTCTGGGCGGCGCGATCACGCGCTCCTTTTGGTCGCCGTGCAGACCGGATTGCGGCTATCGGAGATCACTGGTCTCAAGCGGGACGATCTGTTCTTTGGCACGGGCGCCCACCTGCGCGCAAGGAACGCTGCACTCCGTTCGCCAAGTCCACGACCGCAGTCTCGAGAAGCTGGCTGAAAGAGCCTCAGCGCGGAGAAGAGAGTATCCTGTTTCCCAGCGCCAGAGGTGAGCGGCTGAGCGTTCATGGCGTTCAGTATATGCTGAAAAAAACACCGCCAGACCGCTTCTGCCATGTGCCCGTCGCTGAATGGAAAGCGCGTCACCGTTCATCGTCTGAGGCACACGATGGCCATGGACCTCCTGCAGGCGGGCGTCGATCGCGCCGTCATCTCCCTGTGGCTCGGCAATGAATCGGTCGAGACCACACAGATCTATCTCGAGGCGACATTGGCGATGAAGGAGGCGGCGTTGGCAAAGATATCCCCATATTCCGGTAAGTCACCCCGATTCCGGCCCGACGACAATCTGCTGGAGTTCTTGAACAGCCTGTAGATCGCGCTGATTATGTCGGGTGGCTCGGGTGATTTCTGCGGGAAATCTCATTATTCCTCAGACATTTACCATGACAGTTAGAGCTACTCGACATAGTCGGGCGGGGTAGATACTGCCGCCTATGTCGATGAAGACATAGGCGCCACAGCTTCGCCACCCACCTTTTGGAAGCCGGCACGGACATAAGGATCATCCAGGTCCTGCTGGCCCATCGCAGCTTGGCGACGACGACACTATACGCCCAGGTCTCAACGGCTGTGATCGGCCGGACCGCCGGTCCTTTTGACCAACCCCACATGGAGATCACGCCGCCTGAGCCCGGATCTGGAAGTGGCGGATGTATTCCACCGTCACGGGGCTGATTATCGCCGCGACCATGCCGGCCATCTCGGGCGTGTCGAGCGGCGGGTCATGGCCACGGCGGAGGCGTGCCGGACCGCGGCCTTGGGCGGTCACGCCGAACACTGCACAGACTGCGGCCTCGTGCGGCAAGCCTATAACTCCTGCCGCAACCGCCACTGCCTAAATGCCAAGGCCTAGCCCGCGCCCAGTGGCTGGCCGAGCGGCAGGCTGAGCTGCTGCCTGTCCCATACTTCCACGTGGTCTTCACCGTCCCGGCCCAGATCGCTGAGATCGCCTTCCAGAACAAGGCGGCGGTCTATGCTATCCTGTTCAAGGCCGCATCCGAAGCCTTGAGGGTGGCGGCCGATACCAGGCATCTGGGCACCGAGATCGGCATGGTCGCCGTGCTTCATACCTGGGTGCGCATTTCGCTGATTGTGAGCAGCCGTTTCAGGCGATGGTGAGCGCTCGTTTCATTTGATCGTGAGCAGGTATTTCGCGCGATCATGAGCGGCCGTTTCGACCGACGTGTTCATTGATTCAGGTGTGCAACGCATTCTTGCTCAATGCGATGAGGCCAAGCGAAGTGACAGTAATGCCAGCGCGCCTTCGGGTTCCCCACGAATTGACCGCCGTGGCCGAACTACTTGGCAGGCTCGAGGCCGAAGCAACGCGACGGCTAGACGCTCAGGCCCTGTGAGATCGCTTCGCGACCTCGGCCTGCCGATCACCTGCTCGGGCATCCGGTTCTGAAAGATCTTCCGAGAGAAGGCGCCCGCATTGCTGAGTGGGCCGGGCCAGTTGCAGGCTCAACCCATCTCGAGAGACGTTTTGGAATACCGCGATCAACACTGCATTGGTGGCAGCGGCACAATGATGTGGTCGCCTTTCGCAGAGGCTCCCGCAAGCATGTATTTCCCTTGGCTCTTCTCAAGGGCCGCCTCCCTGTCGAAGTGCTCAGGGAAGGTATGAACACCGAAGCTGTTGCATCGGCCGCCCAAGCCGTTTCTCTGATCGGATCTATCTGACGATTCGACGGCGTCGGCGACTGTTCGCGCACATTTGTTGCCTACGAAGTCAGTCAATGTACCAATTGTGCAGTTTGTGCAAATGTATATTTGTTCAATTTGTACAAGTAATAATGCCATTTTAGTGATAAAAATACAACTAGTACTGATGCTTATAGACTGTAGTAGGAATTTGAACTTGCGCTATTCCGGCCGGTGAATAGCGTCCGAACCGGGAAGGATGCTTCGCGATGCGCATCTTTTTCGATCGTGGGGACAGGGAGCAGGACCGTCATCGACGTCCTCGCCCTTTTTCAAATCATTCAAGGAGATCAAGTATGAACATCAAGAGCCTTCTTCTCGGCTCCGCTGCCGCCCTGATCGCAGTTTCGGGCGCACGCGCCGCCGACGCTGTGACAATCGCCGAGCCGGAACCGGCCGAGTACGTCAAGATCTGCGACGTCTACGGCGCCGGCTACTTCTACATCCCGGGCACCGAAACCTGCCTGCGCATCGGCGGTTATATCCGCTACGACATAGGCTTCGGCGACGTCGGCTCGTACGACGGTACGACCAACGCAGATCATAAGGATGGTAGCCGCAATCAGACCTGGTACAAGAACGCCCGCTTCGCGCTGAGGACCTGGACCGGCCAGGACACCGAAGTGGGCACGTTGAAGACCTACACCGAGACTCGCTTCGACTTTGGCATTGGCTTTGGCGACTTTGGTACCGCTCCCAATCCCGCGGCGAACAAGGCCGTCAATCTAAAGCACGCCTGGATTCAGCTCGGCGGTCTCCGCATTGGCAAGACCGACACGGCTTTCGAAAGCTTTATTGGATATGCCGGTAACGTTCTCAATGACACTCTCGTGCCATATGGCGACCACAACACCAATGTCATCCAGTACTACTTCGACGCGGGCAACGGCTTCTCGGCTGTGGTCTCGCTTGAAGAAGGCTCGGGCGTCAAGGGCACAATCGACAGCTACGTGCCACACGTCGTCGGCGGCGTGAAGTACACGCAGGGCTGGGGCGCCATCACCGGCGTCATCGCCTACGACAGCAACTACGAGGAAGTGGCAGGCAAGATCCGTCTCGATGTCAATGTTAGTGAGGCGGTTTCGCTGTTCGCGATGGCCGGCTATGGCACGGACGACAATCTGTCGGATCCGACCTGGGCGATCCCGGGCCGCGGTCGCGGCATCTACAAGCAGTGGGGCGGCAACTGGGCGGTGTGGGGTGGCGGCACCTACAAGTTCAATGAGAAGACCTCGTTCAATGCCCAGGTTTCCTATGATGAGTGGAAGAACCTCGGTGTTGCGGCGAATATCGTTTACGACATCGTTCCCGGCTTCGCGATCACGACCGAAGTCGACTACCTGCATGCAGGCCGCTTCGACGAATTCGGTGCTGGTTCTCCTGCTCCGGCCTTGAACTGGACCGGTGCTGACAAGAAGAACAGCGTAGGCGGTTTTGTTCGATTCCAACGCTCATTCTAAGGATTGGACGGCTCATACCCCGCGTTCGCAGCGGGTAGCTGCGAGCCTTGATCACGGACCTCCAGTCCGAGCATTTCGTCGATGAGAAGGGGCGCCCTGTTCCCGGGCGCCCTTTTTAATGAATTGACGTCGGACTCGCGCAGGTGAGATGGATCGCGGGCTGCTGTGTGCGGTCGCTCTCTTTGCGCCAGGATCTGCAAAACGGCCCGGGCAGACGGCGCGGCCGACACCGAAACCGACCATGTTCCGGTGCTGACATTGTTCGATCCGACCGGGCCGGGGACCTGGGTTATGGAATAACCTTGATCCGGACGGCGACACGCTGTTCGACCTTTGGCTCGGCCTCGGCTTTCCGAACTCGACAGCGTCAGCCTTGCGGAACTGAAAAGCGTCACGGGTCGGCTTGGCCTCGGAATCGAGCGCGACCTCTTTTTTCACGGGCGGTTTCCACTCTCTGTCTGCTCCGAGGCCGCGCGCGCGACGCCGGCTACATCACCGAGAACGCAGCAGCCGCGCTTGGGCCATGCCGAGATCCCGGAACGGATCGTTTATGCCCGCTCGCCATGCACGCTGCCGGTGGTTCTCAGCGCGGACGAGATCGTCCACTTCCTGGAAGCAGTGCCGAGCCTGAAGACGCGCACGGCGCTGACGACGGCCTACGCAGCGGGTCTTCGCGCCTCGGAGACCGTCGGGCTGAAGGTCGGCGATGACAGCGGCCGCGGCGTCATACCCGTTCGTCACGGCAAGGGCGGTAAGGACCGCACCGTGATGCTGTCGGCGCAGCTTCTTCGGATCCTGCGGGTGGCTGTTTCCCGACCGCGACCCCAATCGCCCCATCGACGTGCAGGTGCTGTATTCGGCCTGCCGCTCGGCGCGCGCTGCCGCCGGCATCGACAAGCGGGTGACGTGCACACGCTCAGGCACTCGCCACGCATCTGCTCGAGAACGGCACCGATATCCGCATCATCCAGGTGCTGCTTGGCCACAACGATCTTTCCCCCACGGCACGCTACACCAAGGTCTCGAACGGCCTCATCCGCGCACGATGAGCCCGGTCGACAAGCTGAACATTGAAGTGGTGTCGCCGGGCTGACCGGTTCCGCTCATGTCGGCGAGACTGGAGGTGGCGGATCTTCGGCCGCCACGGCGAGGCGTATCGGCAGGTTCATACGGCCATCTCGGACGCGTCGAGCAGCGTGTGATGAGCGCGATCGAGCTCTGCCGGCCGGCCGAGCTCGGCGGCCATGTCGAGGGCTGCCGATCCTGCGGGGCGATCCGCGTGGCCTACAATTCCTCTCGCAAACGGCATTGCCCAATATGCCAGGGACAGGCTTGCCGCCACTGGCTCGCCGCACGCGAGGCCGAACTCCTGCCGGTTCCCTACTTCCACGTCGTGTTCAGGTTGCCGGCCGAGGTCGCCGCGATCGCGTTCCAGAACAAGGCGGCGGTTGACGCCATCCTGTTCAGGACTGCGGCCGAGACGCTGCGCACGATCGCCGCCGATTCCAAACATCTCGGCGCCGAGATCGGCCTCATCGCGGTGCTACAGCTGGGGGCAGAACCTGCACTACCATCCGCACATCCATTGCATCGTGCCGGGCGGTGGCGTCTCGCCCGACGGCTCGCGCTGGGTCTCCTGTCGGCCAGGGTTCTTCCTTCCGGTGCGCGTCCTGTCGCGCCTGTTTCGCCGCCGCTTCCTGGAGGACCTACGAGCCGCCTTCGACGCGCACAGCCTCAAGTTCTTCGGCGACATTGCCGGCCTGACCGAGCCAGCCGCCTTCATCCGCCTGTTGGACAGGGCGCGCCGCCCCGACTGGGTGGTTTACGCCAAACCGCCGTCCGGCGGTCCAGGGCAGCTGCTAGCCTACCTCGGTCGCTACACCCATCGCGTCGCCATCGCCAATTTCCGGCTGATCAGCATGGAGAACGATCGTGTCGGATTCCGCTGGAAGGATTATCGTCATGGCGGAAGGACAAAGGTGATGACGCTCGAGGCGCACGAGTTCATCCGCCGGTTCCTGCTTCACACGCTGCCGGACGGCTTCCATCGCATCCGCCACTACGGCTTCCTCGCCAACGGCCATCGCGCCGCCAGGCTCGACCAGTGCCGCAGGCTGCTGACCAAACCACAACTGGATGATCGCGAACTGGGTGCCGAAAGCGCCGCTGCCGCTCCTCTTGCGGCAACGCACCGCTCCCATGCTGTAGAGGGCGGATATCCCGCTCGCCACCTGGCGATGCGGGCACGCGCCGCCAAACCCCTTCTGGAATGACACCTCATGATCACGCCGGGTGCGTTCACATCATCTGGTTCGGCACCCGTCGCCATGTGCGCCGGCACCCAGGCCTTTGTCCACCGCACAAAGCCACAAGCAGCCAGCCCGGCGATAGAGGCCACTGCGGCCTGTCTGACGATTCACGCCATCACGGTTTTGCCTTCCGCCATGCCGTCTATCCCTGTGGTCGAACCGCGAACGCCGTTCATCCGCCTGGCAAAGACAATCCCCATCGCTCCGCAGGCCTACAATCCCCATAGCGCCGTCTTTCGCCGCTTCAGCCGATGGAGCAGCAAGGGTGTGTGGTGGCGCATCTTCGAGGCGATGTCGGATGATCCAGACTTCAACTATCTGATTATCGATTCCACGAGGGCCCACCAACATGCGCCCGGGGCCAAAGTGAGGACCGGTGGTTTGCAGTTTCGTTGGGTTCAAGCGTCGGTCCGGTCTTCTGCAGAAGGCCGGACCGACGCCTTTCGCGGAGACGGTAGCTGTCGCCGCGGACGGTGATCACCGTGCAGTGGTGAAGCAGGCGGTCCAAGATCGCCGTGGCCACAACGGGCTCGCCAAAAGCACTTCCCCATTCGCCCACGGAGCGGTTGGAGGTGATCAGGATCGATCCCTTCTCGTAGCGCCGTGACACGAGTTGGAAGAACAGGTAGGTGGCATTGGCCTCGAAGGCAGATAGCCCAGCTCGTCGATGATCAACAATTTCGGCCGCGACAGGATCGCCAACTGCTTGTCGAGCGAGCCGTCGCTGTGGGCGTTGGCCAGCGTCGCCACCAACGTAGCAGCCGTGATGAACTGCACGTTGTAATTCTGGCGGATCGCCTCGCGGCCGAGCGCCACGGCCCAGATGGGTCTTTCCCGTGTCGGGTGGGCTGAGGAACAAAAGCGTGTCGCCGTGCGCAATCCAGCGGCAGGTGGCGAGTTCCCTGATCTGCCCTGATCGAGCGATGGCTGGGCGTTAAAGTCGAAGCCGTCCAGCTCGCGCACGAAGGGGAACTGGGCGATCTCGCGCGACACCAGGAAGCCCAGGGCCTCGCGTAACGTCATCTTCGAGCGGGCAGCTTCGTCCAGCAACGTGTCGAGCTGGTCGCTGATCGCCGTGTTCGTCATCACCAGCCCCCTCCGACAGCCGCCTCGTATTCCGCAAGCGGCCGCAGCAAGGTGGGCGGAGCGATCTCGATAGGGTCGGCACGCACCGGCCCTTCAAAGCCGGCGACGCCGACAAAATGCGCCCGGTCCACGATCCGTCGTCGTCGCCCCCGGCATAGGGCATGATCGCCTACCACCGGCCCGCATGGCGGATAATGACACGGCCAGCCAACACCACGACCTGGACGCTCTCGCTGACCAGGGGCCAGGGCACCGAGTAGCTGTTCGTGTCGAGATCAATCGCACAGTCGGCCTGGACCTTGCGAATCAGGTCCCGCAGTTGCCCGAGCGGCGCCCTGCCGGAAAGCGGGCGGAGCGCTCGAGCTTCAGCGGCAAAACGTCCACGCGCGCAACGCCGGTGGCCGTGTTCTCGCTGGTCGGCAACCTCACGCGTCCACCGATCCAGATGCGCCTCGAACGCCGCCCAGCTCTCGAACGGCCGGCCGGCGGTCGCGTTCTTCTTGACGTAGCCGACTCCGCGTTCGTCTTTCCCCTTCGTCCTGGCCCGATAAGGGGCACAGGCCCGCGTGTGAAGCCCCAATATCGGGCAAAGGCGTATCGCCTGCCCGTGCGTCGGACAGCATTTGATGGTCTGGAGGATTGGCTTCGAGAGCGCTTCTTTCGCCACGACGGGAACGCGGACGTCATTCGCCAGGAGTTGGAGAGCGAGCATGGCATCGTCATCGGGCTGCGCTCGGTAGAACTTCGGTTCGCCAATGGCGGCGCGAGTTGAAAGCACAGAAGCCGGCGACGGTGCGCTTCGAGACGGCGCCTGGTCGTCAGATGCAGATCGACTTCGGCGACAAGCGGGTATGGATCGGCGGCGAGCGGGTGCGGATCCATGTGTTTGTCGGGACGGTTCGCTATTCGTGTCGGATGCACATCCGGGCCTCGCCGAGGCAGCGCCACACGGACTGGTTCGAAGGGATGGAAGGCGCTTTCCTGCGGTTTGGGGGCGTGCCGGCGGAAGTTCTGATCGATAATGCAAAGGCGCTGGTGGAGCATCACGACGCAGTGATGCGCGAGGTGAGGTTCAACGCCCGGCTGCACGTTGACGCTGCTCGACTGCGGCGTGCGAACGCTGGGCGCGCGATTAGCGCGCCGCATCGTCGCGGAACTTCCACTGGATGTGGTCAGGAAGGAAAGAAATTCATGGCGAATATTTCGGAAGCCCAGCTCTATTTACATGGACGGGCGGGCGCAGACGATCGAGATCTATGTTGATTGTCGGCCTGTTCGGCAATTCGCTCGGCGCCAAGGCTTCCGAATACATCACCTCCGGCTTTGCCGCACGGCCAAGCCAGCGTTTTCGGATGCCATCGAACGGCGTGGGAGCGGATGGCGCCGCTCATCATAGGTCGGCCTGATCAGAAGGGATCGACGGGCCGCGATAACCGGATGTTCGTCGCGGCGGTGCTATGGATTGTGCGCTCGGGCTCTCACTGGCGCGATCTTCCCGATGTATTCGGCGATTGGAACAGCGGTAACGCAGAACTGACCCTCTCTTGAGAGGAAGAATCGATGACGAGAGAGTTTTCATCGCAACCTGCATTGTCTGGAACGGTGCGGGTTGAGGAAATGCGATCGGGGGAAGAAGTTTTGGCCATGGTAGGCCTTCATGAACAAGGCCGGGGAGCGAAAGAATTGCGCAGGAGTTTGGGTGCGCGCCAACACCGTTCGCCGATATCTTCGTGAAGGTGGCGTGGTTGCGTTCGGGGGGCAATTCTCATTTCGCCCGACACCCTGTGCGGTTCGCCCTTACGGCGGGTCAAAAGGGCGATGCACCGCAAGCGGCTGCCTTGATCGAAGAGCTGCCCGCCGAAGTGGTCATGGCTGATACCGCCTATGACGCCGACCATTTACGCCAGCCATCGCTGCCAAGGATGCGATCGCGGTCATACCCAACAACCCATCGCGCTCCCTCAAATATCCGCTCGACAAGCATCTCTATGCCCAGGGTCATCTCGTCGAATGCTGCTTCTCCAAGCTCAAGCAATTCCGCCGGGTTGCCACCCGCTTCGAGAAAACCGCACGCAACTACCACGCCGTCGTTACTCTCGCAGCCGTCGTCCTATGGTTGCGCTAAGTGTCCACACCGCCTAAGCTTCCAACCGAGAAGCCACCGAGGGTCAAACCCTCGCTGAGCTTCTTGTTAATCTCCCTGAACTGCTTCTCGCCAAGCTGTTTTCTGGCCGTCTGATTGGCTTTGTTAAGGGCGTTGTTGAATTTTGTTGTGGAGGCTTCGAGGCCCGCGAAGGTTCTACTAATATTAGTGAAAGCTAATACTGATATGACCTTGCTTTGGCGCACGGCAAAGCAAATGGGTCAGCTTTGCCGGCTAATTTGGTCGAAGCCAATATTGTTAACAGAACGTTACTGGCAGTTTACTAAAAACCAATTTCTGCGTAAAAAAGAGGCAGACGGCTAGTGATTCGTCGTCTGCCTCTGTCTTTTGCGTACCCGCGGTTATGTGGCGCCGAGTGGACGAACAAAGACCGCGAGTCCGCTCCCTAGCAGGTCGGCGCTAGCGTCTTGAGGCTTATTTGGCAAGCCACAGGAGCTACGAAATGGTCAGACATCCTCCCAAGCCCTGCCATTCCCAATTGCTCCGCAAAGCGCTCGAAAGGAGCAATTGCAATGGCAGACGTGCAGGTCACTTGCATCAACAAAGTCGCTCGTGAAAATAAGCACGAGGGTCTCACCCACCTCGGCAACTCCACGGGGAAATGGACTAAATCTCAGGTGATCCAATGGATTGAGGCCGGGACCAACACCTTCTATACGTTGGTCGGCGGGACGCGGGCAAACGTCGGTGTGGTCAACGGGCCGAATGGTAAGTACCTCCGTACCCATGCTGACGGTACCTACAACGACAATCTGCTGGCGCTGCCTGAGTGCTAGTAATTATTGATAGGCGGCGGGCTACGGCCCACCGTTTTGTCATCATCTCCTTTTGAGGGAAGGTGATGGAAAAGAAGATACTGAACGTCCCAAAGCCCAGCGATAAAGGCAATGACCTTGCCCCTGTAGTCATGATGGCGTTGAAGCTCTGGTCGGTTTTGTCGGCTCGCATGGCGATGCGTTTGAATTCCTTGAGTTTACAGAAGAAGTTCTCGATCAGATGACGCCATTTGTACATTTCGGCATCGAGCGGAATAGGCTTGGTTCGGCGCGGATGCTGGGAGATGACAATCTTGGCGCCGCGCTGGTTGAGATCGGCAATGATGCTATTGCTGTCGAAGGCCTTGTCGGCGATCAGAGCGCCGAAGGAGAGGCCGTCGATGAGCGGTTCGACGCCGATCGTATCGAAACGCTGGCCCGGCAGCAGGACAAAGCGCACGAGATTACCGAGGGCTCGGTAAGTGCCAGGATTTTGGTTGTCATGCCTCCCTTGGAGCGGCCGATGGCCTGGCTCTGAGTCCCCCTTTTGCGCCCTGGCCGTGGCGATGGACCTTGACGATGGGTGGCGTCGACCATGGCGTACTCCATGTCTGGTTCGTCTGAGCAAGCTTCGAAAAGTCGAATGAAAACATCGGCCTTTACCCAGTTGCGATATCGCGTGAAGACGCTGTTCCAGTTGCCGAAGAGAGCCGGAAGATCACGCCAAGGGCTCCCCGTCCGCGTGATCCACAGAACTGCCTCAATGAAGCGCCGATTGTCGCCACCGCTTCGCCCAGGGTCCATCGGCTTACCCAGACAATGTGGTTCCATCTTCGCCCACTGGGCGCCCGTCAGCACAAAGCGTTCCATCCAAAGCTTGATGGGGTGGACGGCCCCCGACCCAGCGGCATCGCAATGTGCCAAGATGGCGTTGTCAAAGGACCATCAGAGGGAAGGAACCGTCCGCATGCAAGTTATCACGATTGGATTGGATATCGCCAAGAACGTCTTTCAAGTTCACGGCGTCGATAATGCTGGAAACGCGGTGCTCCGTCGAAAAGTTCGGCGCGATCAGCTTATCCCGTTGCTTCGCGATATGCAGCCGTGCCTCATCGGCATGGAGGCCTGCGCGACGGCGCACCATTGGGCGCGGGAGCTGATTGCACTCGGACATGTGGTCAAGTTGATGCCGCAGGCTTGCGTAAAGGCCTACGTCAAGCGCAACAAGAACGATGCGGCCGACGCGGAAGCGATCTGCGAGGCGGTGACGCGACCGACAATGCGGTTCGTGGCTGTCAAATCGGCGGATGCCCAGAGCATTCTGATGCTTCATCGGGCTCGCCACCTCTTGGTTCGGCAGCGCACAGCGCAAATCAGCGCGATGCGGGCGCATCTGGCCGAGTATGGCGTCGTCGCACCGAAGGGCCGGGCCCATGTCCGTGGTCTAATCGAAGCTCTGAACAAGGGCGATGGGCCGCTCCCCGCGATGGCGCGACAGGTTCTTATCCTCCTCGCCCGAACGATCGAGGGGCTTGGCGCGCAAATCCGGAAGATCGAGATCGAGCTTCTGGCGTGGTATCGCACGAACCAGGTCTGCCGGCGGCTTTCAACCATTCCCGGAATCGGCTTCATCACGGCGACCGCCCTCGCTGCCACCGTCGTCGACGCAAAGGTCTTCCGCTCCGGTCGTCAATTCGCTGCTTGGCTCGGCCTTGTTCCAAAACAACATTCCTCCGGTGGCAAAGACAGAATGGGAGGAATCTCGAAGATGGGAGATCGCTATTTGCGGCATCTCCTCGTCGTCGGCGCCACGGCTGTCATCCGATACACGCGGCGAAAAGCGACGACCGTCAGCACCTGGGCGAACCAGTTGCTCGAGCGTAAGCCGGCACGGCTGGTCACAGTCGCTGTCGCCAACAAGGTAGCGCGGATCGCCTGGGCGGTGATGGCGCGTGAGGAAAACTACCGCGCGACGCCGTCAATGGCTCGAGGGTAACGACGGTCGCGCGAAATGACATCCAGTTTGGGCAGGAGAGAACGACATCAGTGATGCCGATCCGGTCAAGCCGGGGATCGGGAGAACCTGAGTGATTCAACGCGCATCGCAGCGCGGCAGCTTGATGAGGGCCCGATCCACCGACACCATCATGGCCAGCGGCCAGAGGCCGCACAAAAACAGGCCGAACACATGAATGAACCTGACCGCTTCAATATTGCCATTGTCAGAATCTTCTTGCTCAACGGGGGCCGTCCACACATGAATCACAAACAAGCCAAACAGGGAATCCTGAATATCAACAAGCCTTAATCCGGTTTGAAGTTCTTTCTGGCCCATCGAGAGGACCAGGACATGAAGCGCAGCCGCTTTTCTGAAGAGCAGATCATCGGAATTCTGAAGGAGCATGAGGCCGGGGTCTCGGTCGCCGATCTGTGTCGGAAGCACGGCGTCAGTGATGCTTCGATCTACAACTGGAAGGCCCGCTTCGGCGGGATGGATGTTTCCGAGGCTCGGCGACTTAAGGCGCTGGAGGACGAGAACACGCGGTTGAAGCGGCTTCTGGCCGACGCCATGCTCGACAATGCCGCGTTGAAGGATCTCGTGGGAAAGAAATGGTGACGCCCGCGGCCAAGCGGAAAGCTGTCGCTCGCCTGAAGGAAGGCTTCGGGATGAGCGAGCGGCGGGCGTGTAAAGCCATCGGCTGTTGCCGCATGACGGTTCGCTACCAGACCAGCAGGCCAGACGACCGCGAGCTTCGCGCACGGATGAAGGCGATCGCGCAGGAGCGTCGCCGGTTCGGCTACCGGCGCCTGCTCGTGATGCTGAGGCGGGAGGGCCTGGTCGTGAACCACAAGAAGCTGTTTCGCCTCTATCGGGAGGAGAAGCTCGCCGTTCGCCGACGTGGCGGCCGCAAGCGGGCGATCGGGACCAGGGCGCCGATGCTTGTGCCGCTGAGGCCCGACGAGCGCTGGTCGCTCGACTTCGTATCGGACCAGCTCACCAACGGCCGTCGCTTGCGCATCCTGGCCGTCGTCGACGATTGCACGAGAGAGTGCCTGGCTCTCATCGTTGATACATCTCTCTCGGGCATGCGGGTTGCCCGCGAACTGGACCCGCTCATCACCGAGCGCGGCCGGCCGAGGATGATCGTCAGCGACAATGGCAGCGTCACCTCGAACGCCATCCTCGCCTGGGCGGATCAGAACCGCGTCGAATGGCATTACATTGCGCCCGGCAAGCAGAACGGCTTCATCGAGAGCTTCAATGGCCGACTGCGCGATGAACTTCTCAACGAGACGCTGTTTACCTCGCAGGCTCAGGCGCGCGTAGCCATCGCCCTGTGGCGCGCCGACTACAACACCGCGCGGCCGCACTCCCAAATCGCCTGGCAGACACCGGCTGAGTTCGCCGCCACCTTCAATCCGCGACGGTCGCTCGCGCTGCGCTATGCCAAAGGCTCCACGCCAGCGACCGTCGCTTCACCCGCCAAGCAGGGCACAACCCCCGCCGGAAACGAACTCAAAACTGGATAGAAACTGGGGGCAACGTCAAAGGCTCCGCGTCTTGGCCGGTTGCTCAACCCGCTCCCCACGGCGTAACAGAAACGGTCGAGGCTCTTATCGCCGCTGGATGAATGTTCAGTGGCACGTCAAGATGGCCGCGAATCTCATCGTCCGTCGGGCTTCGGGGTCTTGCCGGGCGCAGATCACGGTTGTCTTCGACCGAAAGGAATCACGACAGGTCCAACGCCTGCGCCTTCGCTACTGTGAATTTAATGTTCCGGGACAGTTCGCGTCTCGTCAGCCAAATCAGCCAATCATCCTCCTCAATGCGTCTGTCAGGTAAACTCAAAATGGCCCCGTGTGCTTCTCTGTGGAGATAACCATACTGATCGGCAACTCCTTTTTCGATTGACCAAGTATGGACCAGGGCATAAATGAAATCGGGCGACCATTTCACCCACGCTAGCCCAAAAGCAATACTCGCAAACGTTCTAGGTAATCCTTGCCCCCTAAAATCCTCTCGCAGCCATATGTCGCCGTGATAAACTACCCGCCCAGTTATCTTTTGCGCGGTCGGTGCACGGCAAATACATGAAGAGCCTGAGCCAGCGCGGCTCTTTGGATTGGCGTAGAAGCCTTTCAGTGACTCGAGGTGTCTGACCAGGTTGGTGGCCATCAAATTGTCCATCCGAAGCGCCTGAACATGCGCTACTTTGCCAGATTGATCTTCTCCGACAATCCAAAACGCACGACCAGCGTCAAGCCGCGAACAATCGGGCCGGAAGCTCGGATCCGTTGGCGATTTACCAGCAATGTTTGTAGTAATCTCGGCATAGTCTTCGAAGTTTCCACCCATTTTGAATTTTAAGCCAGATTTGCGCGCCCTGGTATCCATCAAATATATGTATCTGGATGTATCCAGAATGGAGGGCTCAATCATAATGGGGCCTCGTTCATAATTATACCGATGGATCCAATCCCAGAGCCAGCCTGTCCTGCATCCGCCACCGTCCCCCGGATATTCCCGGCACAGTGAATCACCGCGAGGTCGCGGAAGAATCGCGGGTCCATCCGGAGAAACGCGTCAGAAACCAGCTACGCCCTGTAACCAATACGCCTGATAATACATTTCGAGGTTAGAGTCGCCTACCTGTACTGGTAGTGATCACCAGATGGAATACATACTATCTTCGCCATGAGAGATAGGAGACGTGCTGACGAGCTTCAGGCGCAACTGCTTGCAGGACTTGGCTAAAGGGCGCCTGCGTGAGCGCCACGATCGGTAACGACGCGGCTCACGGTTAAGCCGAGGCCCTTGTTAATCGAAGCCGCCGCGCGGATCGAAGCCGCCCCGCGGTGAGATTTAGAAACAGGACTGGAAGGCTATCACAGAGGATGATCAAGAATTACATCCTGGCCGTTTCTGCCGCTCACCGCGGTTTTTGTGACCGCAGTCTGATAGACATGCGTGCTGTTGTTCGTGGACGATGCTGTTTCGCCTTGCCGACCAGACGAGATCGCCCCGTTGACTGCGCCGAGAGCAGGAAGGCATTGGATCTCGTCTATGGCGAAGTTCGGACCGCGCTCAGCGGACCTTGAGACGGTGATCTTTAAGGATGACGAGCTGCAGAGCGGTTTCCAGAGGGCAACTTCGCGTCGCAGTCATTCAGCGCCCCCGGCCCGGGACTCTCTCGCTGTAATCTTCGAACGCGCCGGTAATCGGCATTGCAAATTTTAGAATCGTGGCAAGCGCGCAGGAGCCATGCCCGGCCACTCCGATACGCAGACGAGGGGGCTTCTTGTGTCAGTAGCTAAAGGTCCGCAGGTATTCCCACGATCAGAATATATGCGCAGGCTCACAGCAGTAAAAGCGAGGATGGCTGAGCGCGACATCGCTGCGCTTGTCATCACTGACAATGCGCATATCACCTACCTAACCGGATCTGTCGCTCACTCTTATGACACGCGCGGTGTAGTCGTCCTGCCCTCGCGCGAACAGCCGGTCTTCATCCTACGCTGGATGGACGTAGCCGCGGCCGTGCAGGAGACTTTCTTGGAACGGGACAGCATGATCGGCTACTCGGAAGAGTTGATGGGCGATGCAGGCAAGAACGGCTACGACGCCGTGATTGACTTCCTGTTAGGCCATGGACTGGGAGAGAGCGGCATTGGTTTCGAGCTGTGCAACTTGACGGTCTGCTCGGCTGAAAAGTTCAAGTCTCGTCTGCCGCAGGCGCGCATCGATGACTTCTCGAATGTGGTAACCCGCATCCGCACTGTCAAGTCGGATCTCGAGATTGCCGTCATGCGCGAAGCTGCAGCAATTTCAGACGCTGGTGTGCTCAGGGCCGCGGAGGTTATGCGTCCCGGCATGCGGGAGGCAGATGCCATCGCCGAAATTGTTGGCACGCTCGCCCGCGGAACGAACGGCAAACCCGGAACATGGATCGCGACACCCTACCTTTGCGCCACGTCCCGAATTGGAAATCCTCATACGACCTGGAGCGAAGACACATTCCGGGAAGGATCACAGGTCAATCTCGAAATCGCTGGCGTCCGGCATGACTACCACGTTCCGATCTGCCGGACGTATGTCCTCGGCAAACCGTCTGATCGCTTGCTGCGTATTCATGAGGCCCAACTTGCCGGCCTGGAGGCGGGGCTCAATGTAATCCGCGCCGGCGCCGTCAGCGGCACAGTGGCCGAAGTGATCCACAGCACAACTGAGAAGCACGGGTTCAAGAAGCGGTCCCGCGCTGGATACTCCATCGGTATCAACTGGATGGAAAAGTCGATTGGCCTCCAGTTGGGCGATACGAGGGTTCTCGAGCCGAACATGACCTTCCACCTGCATCTCGGTTCTTGGGTTGAGGAAGACTTCGGGTACGTGCTTAGCGAAAGCATTCGCGTAACCGAATCGGGTGTCGAGGTGCTCACAAAGGCGCCGCGGCAACTTTTCACGTTAGGCTGAGTCCGCGGATAAGTTTCTGGCAGATGCTGATAGCGAGCTTGTGTGCGTGCGTATCTTGCCAAACGGGACGGTCAGTCCGCTAAATCGCAGACAGCAGTTTTTTACTGACCGCAGACAGCTGGATGTGGTCGGCCTTCGTTTTCGGCGCGTCGTCCCGAGTTAGGCAGCGCCATTCGTCGCACGATCGAGCGTCGCGTTCGATCCTGGCGCGCTGTCCATGGCGCGAAGCAGGAAGTCATCTGTCGGCAGGCTCACGAACCCGGCCGCGTTGGCCTGTCGGATTTTACTGATATGGGCAGCGCCGGCGTCACCATCGCCGGCCAGCCGCTCGATCACCGTCTCTACCACTTCCGGCTCGCCTATTCCGGATTCGAACATGCCCATGTCGTGCTCGGCGGCGAGAGTTTCGTTGCGCTCGCTGAAGCCTGCAGAACGCACTCTGGTTGCTCCGCGGGTGCCGCGAGAGCACCGCAGCGACAGCCTGTCGGCGGCGTTCCGCAACCTGGACAAGGATGCCCGCGCGGACCTGACGCGCCACTACGAGGAGCTGTGCGGCCATTACGGCATGATGGCGACCCTAACAATGCCGGCATCGCGCACAAGAACGGCTCCATCGAAGGTTGTCACGGCCATCTCAAGCGGGCGATCAACGACGCATTGCTGATGAGGGGATCGAGCGATTTCGACGATCTGGCCGCCTACCGCCATTTCGTCGACGAGATCGTCAGCCACTGCAATGCCCGCAATTCCAAGCGCATCGACATCGAGCGCGCCGAACTCCAGGAACTGCCCGTCCGGAGGACATCCGACTACGAGGAAGTCACCTGCGCGTCACGTCATCGAGCGGCTTTATGATCATCGGTTGCGATCTCATGATCACGCTTGGCTCCGAAGCGGGGCAGTTGCAGTTGAACGTGACGGAACCGGTGATCGCCTACAACATACTGCACTCGCTTGAGCTTCTGACCTCGCCGCGCTCTTGACCGACCGCCGCAGCATCTCCTCGAAGATTGCGACCGGCCGGACCCCGGCGCCGCTCGCATTTTAATGGGGACTGTGCCTCCAATAGGCTGACCTCCGCTGCCCTCCGAGCTACGAGGATAGCATGGGCTGTTTGTACCGCGCGCAGGCGGGCAACGGCCCGTTTTTAGGATGTCGCACTCCGCCTTCAACTTTTGACCACTCCTTGCGCAGCCGGTCAATCTCCTGCTCCGGCTTCATCGCCTATGGCCGGGAAACGCATGCTGCGGATCTGCCGATAGCTCGCGCACCCATTTGCGCAGCACATTCTCGTAGACATCGGGGCGCCCCCATCCTTGATCAATCTCACCGCCTCAAGCTTGAACTCTCGGGCTGAACTTTCTTCTTTGCATCCCACTCTCCAGTTCCGTCAAACACTTACCTCGGGGTCCACGAAACCGGCAGCGGGCCAACCGGTTGGATGGAACGAAAGGTACGAGCCGAGGTCTGCAGCTAACATTACCCACGCATATTGGTAGGTATGACGAGGTTGAGAACAAGCTATGTTCGCCCAGGAGACAAGCGGAGGAATGAACTCGTCCCTTGGAAGCGCGGTGCTGGTTCCACGGATGTGTTCCTTAGCGGAAGGGACGCCCCCGTTGTTTCCCGTAAAGCGCCACACCGTTGAGAATGAGGGCCGCCGCGATGACGTCGGCGGCGGAGAACAGATCCTTAAGCCGATGCTAGAACAGGATGCCCAGAATTCCCGCTGGTATCGTACTGACGACGATCGGCCAGCGAATGTATCCTTGGGTTTGGCCGAAGGCCTCAATGGCAGCTGGAAGTAGATGCTGGAGTGAACCACGTAGCCGCCGCTCATCAACAAGCCCGCCGACTTTTTGAAGTCAGCATTGCTGGTGAGTCTCATCCGCAAGCTCACCGACAGCCCATAACGGGACGCCACCAAGCTCAGCATTAAGAAGGTATACATGATGGTTGATAAAGTTTTTGATCGTAGCAACGCTCTGTATGTGAAGAAAGTTCCCCGAAAAGGCCGTGGGTTGTTCGCCAATGTTCCGTTCAAGGCTGGAGATTTAATCGAGCGCGCGCCCACATGGGAATTTGATGACAGACAAGCAAATCTTATAGATCTGACAGGAATACTGGAATATTATTTCGTGCGCGGACCAAAAAAACAGAACGGTAATCCTACAGCGCGGTACGTTGTTTTTGGACTTGCTTCGTTGGTGAATCATTCTTCAAGCCCCAATGCAGAAACGGTTTGGGCTGATGAAGAATCAGGCGCATGGGTCAACATCCTAGCGGTCAGGGACATAAATGTCGACGACGAAATAACGCAAAAATACAATAATATCTCAGATTACCCACAGAGCATTAATTTCGTTGAAGATGCACGATAATTCATGGATGCACAGGTGTATACGTAGACAACTGGTAATGCTGCGATCAGAGATTCGAATGTCTTATTTTGTGGGACGATATTTTGGCGTCAACATAAAAATATGCCAGCTCATTACGGAAAGTTGTGGAGGCAGACGAAATTGCCACTTTTCGTCAGCGAATTTCCAAAGGAGGGGATGCTCTTGAGCTGGGGATTGTCAATGGGGGCGTGGCGGTGCCTATATCGGTTGCCGATCTGTGCCGCAAGCACGGGGTCAGTGACGCCTCGATCTACAACTGGAAGGCCCGCTTCGGCGGGATGGATGTCTCCGAGGCTCGGCGACTAAAGGCACTGGAGGACGAGAACACGCGGCTGAAGAGGCGTCTGGCCGACGCCATGCTCGATAATGCCGCGTTGAAGGATCTTGTGGGAAAGAATGTATGGTTCGCCCCGTCCGTGCAAGGGTTCGCGACATGGCCGAGGACGATTCCAGTTGCATAAATGTATCCGGCCTATCGCGAGTGAGTTGCTGTTGCAGCCAAGCCATGATGAGATCCGCGCACGCCGTTCCCAAAAAACGGTTCGGGCACGAAGCCCGCTTTTTTTTGCATAGGGCTTGACCGGATGCCGATCCACTGTTTCGTCATCTATTCTGGAGCCTTGCAATCGAGCCGGAGCTTCAGGCGAAAGAAGGGTCCCTGCGTTCATAAAGCGCTCCCAGCTTGGTCAGGACAACCCAGGCAATGAGCGCCATCTCGGCGGCAAGTGCGACAACAGCTTTGTTCGGGTGCATACGCCTGCAACACATCAAGCCAGCTTCCGAGGCGATCCCGGGTTCGATCCGGGTGACGAAAGCATGCTCGCGCGCCATGAACGAGCAGCTTGCGAAGGTAGCGGTTCCCGCGCTTGCAGGGGAACGAGTCAAGGGGTCGGTGATCGCCGCTGCTGGCCAATATCTACCTGCACTTGTCTTCGATCTATGGGGCTAGCGGTGGCGACAGCGCGAGGCTACCAGCGACATGATCATCGTGCGCTATGCCGATGATGTAATCGTCGGCTTCGACCGCAAGGAAACTGCGCATTGTGTCGCCGCACATACATGGTCCGAGATGGAAAAACGGGGCGGTTGCCGGGCGGCCCGTTCGGTTGGCCTCCAGTGGTCACAGCCGGCGTGCTGTTTTCTGCGAGTGGGCGACCTGGCCTGGCGGGCAGCCGTCCATAGTCACGATCACCAGACAAGGCAGGCGGTTGCTTTTTTAGCGGCTCAAGAAAGGGTCTGTCTACGGATGTCGAGGTCTGTGATAGGGGAAGCCTGCGAAGCTATGGCTGTTTTCGCAGGAATGCTGCCTTATAGGGCGCGATTGCGCCGTCCATTGCCGCACTTGCAAATTAAACTTAATGGCATCACTCCACCACTCGGAATCACGGATGATAGGCGCGACAACCACTGCACCACAGGGGCTCAAACCGCCGGACCTTCCGCAACGATCGTGGGAACGGCGCTTGGCTGCCGAAGCCGGAAACACTCGCCCCGCATGGATACTGCGACCAGCGAGGAACTGGCAGGTGCAGCCTGTGAACGGTGACGTCGACCAATGCGGTTTAGTTCGCGAGAACCTCGCTTTTGCATGGACGGACTCCTTCACGAAACGCGTTCACGCCAGCTTTCATTTTCTGACGTAATTGTCAAAAACGTGACCGTCCAGTCGAACCGGCGGACCACTGCGCATTTGTCCAAAAAAGGTCAAATCTGTATTTGAGCTTCGACCGAATGGAGCCCTGTGTAGGCCGGACCGCGCGAGCTTCCTTTGGCATCGCAGCGTCTACACCGAGGCAGGGAATTTCAGATCCGGTTTGAGGCATCCCGGTTCAGCACGGCTGGACCTTATATGAAAGCACTTGGCTTGTGCCAATGCCTGAGGCCACTGGCGCCAGCTGGCGCGGTTTGCGGCAATGCTCTCGCAAGAGCGTCATGGACCTCTTCCGCACCGTCACCTTTCAAATGACACGTTGCCGGAGAGCCAAGGGAAGGAGCTAAAAAGGGCAGAGATGCAGACTGTGTTCGAGACATTCTTGGAACGGCTTTCAGAAAGCGTCGATGAGGCTGATCTCCACGGTGCCCTGGCCGATGTCGCCTCTGGACTCGATCTGCTTACTTTTGCCTATCTCTCCTTTTCCCCGCGGCCTGATGGCAAAACCACGCTGATCTCGAATTATCCGGCGCCCTGGACAGCACGTTATCTTGAGAACCGGTATCAGAGTGTTGACCCGGTCATTATGCGCGCACGCAGGGGCGGATGCCCGTTTCGATGGGGATCCGATCTGAGCGGCGAGGGGGCTGCAGGGGCTCAGGTTTTTGAAGAAGCGGCGCAGTTTGGTATCTGCTGCGGCATGACGATCCCGATTATCGACCACCGAGGAAATTTTGCTGCGATCACCTTTGCCGCAGACAAGCCCGACACTGCATTTTTCCGCGCCGCAGAACGCCACATAGAAGGTCTTCCGTATTTCGCGACCTGTTTTCATATGTTCGTTCGGCACAGACTGTCCGGCGATCGAATGATCGATGGTGTCCTGCTGACGCCGCGCGAATACGAGTGCCTGCAGTGGGCAGAACAAGGCAAGTCTGATTGGGAGATCGGCTGCATCCTGGGGATCACGCAGCGAACGGCCGCCTTTCATCTGGGCAACGCTCGCCGGAAGCTTGGGGTGACGACCACCAAACAGGCTATTGGGCGCCTGGCCCGTTCGGCTTTTTTCGGTTCACGGACAGGTTAGTAGCTTCACGTGCGCAGCGGCGTTGAAGCGTACCCTGCGGCGCTCGAGTGCGTCTTTTGCTTACTGCGAATTGCCTGCCCGGTTGTTTCCGCCGAAACCGCGGCCCCGATTGAATGTCGTTCTTGGGGGTATCGAGGGATCGCTCGCCAGACCTTCACATCGCGAGATCGTTGAAGTGCTGATCGGAAGGCGCATTCAAGCCGACTGAACGGCCGCATCCGGTGCGCGTCTCGGGCCCTGCGTTCAGGAATGGGGACTGTCGTGAGTTCCCTGCATGAAAACGTGACAGTTGCAGCCGTGCGTCAGCCGGCGAACAGTTCCTTGTAGCCAGTGGTTACCATCCAGTTCGCCCGATCTATATGGCTGCGAACAGCCTTGCGGGCGCGCACCGGTTCAAGGACCGGGTCGATGCCGAGAATGAGTTCAGCCATTTCCTCTACGCTGGCATTGTCGGCGCAGGCGTCGAGGATGCGCAGGTAAATGGTGGAATGCTGCCTGTCGTAACTCGTGATGCTGTCTGACCAGGGGACGTCATCGAGCAGTGTCAAGCTTTCAGTCCTATTCGTTCTCGTCGATCGATTCATCTCTGCCGCGAACCTCGCCTGTTGATAGGTGGATTCAAGACAGCATATCCCAAAATGGGATTATCCGGAACCGGGATTAGTGGCTGAGCCGGTCTTTATCTGACCGGTTCGGCTACATGCCCAAATCACTTCGATCTGCCCGCCACCAGCGGTTTCTGGCCAAGTTGATATCGCTGCGCAAGGCCAAAGGCATGACCCAGGCCCAGGTGGCCGAGAAGCTTGGCCGGCCGCAATCCTTTGTGGCCAAGTATGAGGGTGGAGAGCGGCGTCTCGATATCATTGAGTTTCTCGACGTAACTGCGGCGCTTGACGCTGATCCTTGCGAGATTCTGATGAGCCTGCGGTCATAGCTAGCGTCGGCGCCTCGCCGCGCAACGGCTGCTGGACCGCTGTTCTAAGGCAAAGCTCAGGCGTCTCAACCATGCGGCTCCCGCCTGGCGCGGGTCGTCACACCCGCGCAGCTCTTCTATGTTGGGCGTTTCCCGGCGGCGCAGGCGGCACTCCCTTCTAGGCCCGCCGCGGCATCCCGCAACCCTTCAATCTCGCTTCGGGTCCTTCTCTTCGTTCCAGGTCCTTCGGAAGCCTGGACGGCGGCCCTTACGGTCGCACTCGCCGCTCCGGGGGAGCCGGATCGGCGAGCGTAGACAAACGATGCATGCAAGACTGAAGCGGACCGCCCAT
Organism: Mesorhizobium sp. WSM3862; assembly: GCF_002294985.1. Lineage (GTDB taxonomy): Bacteria > Pseudomonadota > Alphaproteobacteria > Rhizobiales > Rhizobiaceae > Mesorhizobium. The sequence goes on from NZ_NSGE01000002.1 coordinate 63,827, forward strand.
CGCAGAGGCAGACAGGGGCGGGCTCGGCGTCAGGTTCTATCAGGAGGTCCCACCCGCATCTTGCCGAGCTGAAGCCCGGCACCCCGCCGCGGGTGCCATGGAGGGCAGCCGCCCTCGACAACGGCTCCTTCCCCTGCAAGGGCGATCGTAAAAAGAGCGCACAAGGCGCCCTTCATTTCAGATCAGCTATCTGCAAGCCGCCATCGCCTTACCAGCGTTGTGTAACATGTCCGACATCGTCGAGAATCCAAAACGAGTGCCCCCGCAACCGCCGAATCAACCTCCGGCGGTCGGTGACGTACAGGAACTCGAGCAGTGAAGCGCAGTGAACTGGTTGGCTCCCAACATCTTCACTCCGAAACGCTTCACGCAGCCGGATAGATTGACAGAAGGTGACCGAGCCGGCTGCGCCTGTGGGTCTAGACACCGCCGGCGGTAAAAATCGAAGATTTTGGGAAAAGATGGGCATCGCTTGGCGGACTAGATGATTGTGAAAGCGGCCAGCAGTCTTGGCCTGCACCGTTCCCTTGATTGCATTCTCGGAGTCTGCCGATCGCGTCAGCAAGTTGCGTTGGCATGAACATATGGGCTTGGTCGCCAGGGCAAGTTCAGCTGCTGGCGACCGTCGTTCAATATGCAACGTACGAGCGTCAAGGAGGGAGGGGAGGCTCCGCCCCGGCGTGCTCTCGGCGAGGCAGCAAATGATCGACGATGTCTCGCTGACGCGGCACATTGGTATACCCGGAACAAGGGCAGTGCGTCGGCAGGTCTGCCTGGGAAATCGGCTCCATCGAGGGGCAAGCGAGCCCGACCGTGCTCAATCACGAACCCGCCCGCCAAGATACCCCGGCGCGAGCACCACCCAAACAAGCGGTTGCGCGCCCCGCTGCCGCTTTTGCGGCCCCACTGAAACCTCGGTTTACCTGTACAACTATACAGGCTGCCATAGCGTGAAACTTGGCCTCCAATGGTGGAAATTTCCCGAGGAGACGTGCCAATGGCTGAGCTAACATCGCCGGTGCTACGACAACTTTCCCACAAGGAGCATGCAATCCACCGCTGCGCTACTGCGCCTTTAGGCCACGTCACCGGCGCAGGAGCGGCTCACCGCAGTCAAATCGATTCGCTTGGCGTGCTCCGCCCTTGCTGGCTGTCGCTGCGCGGGTTCGACGGCCTGGTCGCTAATGTGCACGCCTCATGCCCTCGGCAGTGCCAATGTGACACGCTTCGACGAAATGCCGCCAACGACCTCTGGTGCCTTCGCCGTTGCCTTGCCAGTCCATCCGTGGGCGCGGGCAGGGGAGCACGGCCGTGCGTACAGTTCTCGTGACAGGCGCGGACGAGGCTGATTGGCGCCATGAAAGGTCATATGACTACACCACTGGTCTGACGCCGCGCGAATGGGCATGGGAGTTCTTACGCCGCAATCCAGCATTCCAGCATGATGTGACCGCTGCAAGCCAGCAAGCCAGTATTTTGGCCTACCGCACCTTTCGTGACGTGGTCGCGTCGGCCGGTGACCTGTCACGCTGGGGTGTCCTGTTTCGCTGACGCTTATGGGCGAAATTCGCTCGTATTCTGGTCTCCGATCTGGTGCGTCCATGTGCTGCCGGTCATCGCAGAACAGCTGTCAGCATCGTGGACGACATTGCCGTTCGATCTCTCGGCATTGCCATGTCGTGCGACGGTGCTGCTGTCGCCCGACAAAAGCCAGCATGTTCTTCTTCGCCATACGGAGGAGCATACGCTCCAGCTCGCCGTCTCTGGCGCGGACATATTGCACCCTGTTTGCCTCCGTACCGAGGCGATCTGGCCGGCAATGCTTTCGAAGCCCCGCCTGAGGGCCCTCGAGTGCCTCAATGCTCTTTGTCTGGGTCAACACCTGCCCGCCCGCTTGTTTCCGCCGGAAAAACGCGGTCCCCGTTTGACATTCGTTCTTCGTGCGCTCGACGGTTCACTTGCTGGAGCGTCACATCGCGAGCTCGCCGAAGCGCTGGTTGGTCAACGGCGCGTCCATGCCGACTGGAGGGATCCTCGCAATCATCTGCGCGACCGCATTCGCCGCGCAGTCACTCGCGGTCGCGGACTCATGAATGGAGGGTACAGAGATTTCCTTCTTTAAAAGTGACAGTCGGCCCTGTGCATCAGCCGGCGAATCGTTCGGAGCTAAAACCTGTCACCACCGATTGGCCTGGTCCACATGGCGGCCAACGGCCTTCGCGGGGGCGGGTGAGTATCGCGGCAAGATCATCGGCGTGGTCAATGATCCACAAAACGTCGCTGCGTTCTCGGGCGATCAGCGCAGCCCATCTAGGCTGCGCCGTGTAGGCCTTGTCGATCGCAGCGCGTGTCTCCTCCACACCATGTCGGGAAGCACCGCCAAGACTTCACCGCTCGACGGATTGAGGACCTCGAATGTCCGCTCGCTAGCCGGCGTGCCGGGTGCTGGCAGGCGATCGATGGCGCCAAACAGGTCAGGGGACTTCGGGTGGCGGAATTTCCAAAAGCTCGGCTTGAAGACCAGGAGACGACTTCCATGTTCTTGTATCCGGCCGTGTCCGACTGACGACGCCTTAGGTTCCAAACCCGACACAACTGACTCGCTGGCATTCCGCCCGGGTGGCACGAATGCGTGGTTTTTTCCCTTTGATCGCGCTCCTCGGTGGCACTTCAATTGCATGGTGACAGTTAACGGCCGGGCCCAGACGAGTTGTTCCTCTCCATCAACTAGCTGCGCGCGGAACGTGACGGTATGCAAACTCAGGGAGTAGCTGATGCGAGTAGTCATCGTATAGATCCATGAGCACACCGGCATGGTTCAATCGTTCGGACAGCCGCCCCCGGAGGTCGACCACCGCGGCGAGGTCGAAAGCATGACGACAGTACTGCGAGAGGGCGGCCACCAGACCCCACGGTGCGACACCGATCAAGAGCTGCTCGCTTCGCTCCTGTGGTTTATACCGCCCATCCGTGTGCCCGGCCCCTCGGGAATCGCCTTCAACATGCGTACGGTAGTCAGGGCGAGAAGCGGTCTCACCCACGTTCCCGCCAATGTTCAGGGCGCCCCGGCATGGGTGGCACTCGACAAGGTCATTGCCAAGAGGCTAGCCGCGGCGCCGCGTGTCCACGCCAAAGTTCGCTTGATCGTCGCGGACGGAGAGTGCCCGCGAGCAGCGATTCCGAAGCGAAATGATGGTGTAAGCCTGCTATCAGAACTCGCTGTCCGCGCCAAAACGGCATCGAAGTTTCGCAGCGCATCGCCATCTCGACAAAGGTAAGTCAAGGAGTTCGACATGCAGCGCATTTTAGGGCTAGGCCACAACCGGGGAGAGGTCGTTGGGCCAAAATCTCGCGAGGAATTTGAACGAGCGCTAAAGATCACGCCGGGCGGCAGCATGCGTGCTGCACAGTTCTTCGCTCCCCACCCGCCCTATGCTGTGTCAGGAGCGGGCTGCTGGATCACCGACGCGGACGGCAGCAAGGTTTTCGACTGCGCAAACAACTCCTTCTCGCTCGTTCACGGCCATGCCTTTCCGCCGGTGATCGAGGCGCTGCGCAAGGTTCTGGACGACGGTACCGCATACGGGCTTCCGACCACAAGCGAGACCAGGCTTGCGGAAGCAATCACGACGCGTTCGCCGCAGCTTGAGCAGGTCCGCTTTACGAACTCGGGCACCGAGGCTGTCATGTTCGCTATCAAGGCCGCTCGCGCTATTACAGGGCGCCCGATGATTGCCAAGTTCGAGGGCGCATATCATGGCGCCTATGACTATGTGGAAGTGAGCCTTGATTCTGCGCCAAACAACGGGGCGATTCGTCGCCTAACAGTGTGCTCTATGCCAGTGGAACTCCCGCCTCCACCGCCGCGGATGTCATTGTCCTTCCTTACAACGAGCCCAAGTCGTGCAGAGAGCTCATCCGTGCACACCATGAGCGCCTCGCCGCGATCCTTCTCGATCCAGTTGCTTCCCGCGTGGGCATGGTTCCGATAGAGGCGGATTTGCGGGAGGTCATCCAGGATTGCTGCAACCGTTACGGCATCCTGCTTGTGGTTGATGAGGTCGTTTCTTACCGCGTCGGTTTCCGTGGCGCACATGACATCTTCGGCTTGGAGCCGGATCTGGTCGCTTTGGGCAAGATCATCGGCGGAGGTTTACCCGTTGGAGCCGTAGCAGGGCCTGCGTCGTACATGGCGGTCTTCGATCACACCAGGGGCAAGCCAGCCGTGTCCCATGGCGGCACGTTCAGCGCAAACCCGCTCAGCATGACAGCTGGGCTGGCGGCATTGCAATCATACACAAAGGATGCCGTGGCCCGTCTTAACCAGATGGGCGAAACGCTTCGCAGAGAAATCATCGAGCAACTCAGAAGGCGCGAAGTCCCCGCGCAGGTTACCGGCGCGAGCTCCCTCTTTCGGCTCCACCTGAAGACTGAAGTGATCCGAAACTACCGGGCCTCGTTCCCGAGTGCGTTGCAGAAGGCGGCGCTCGCAAAGGTGCACCTGGCAATGCTGGAACGGAGTTTTCTAATGACGACGAATTGCTCTGGCGCCCTCTCGACCCCGATGAGCGAGACCGATGTCCGAGATTTAGCCGCGGCGCTCGTGGATGCCACTCATGAAACTTGGAAACAATCTCCTTGGGACTGATCGAGCAACGGCGGAAAGCTCAGTCGCGGCAGCGCTTGCGTCGGCGGCTTCGCCGTCTGCTCCGTCACCGCAGCGTGAGCAAGTTCCGAACCACCGGGGCGCGACAATGCGCAGCTGCAAGCTCAAGCGTGGCTCCGTTGAAGGCCGAAATACCAGGAGGTCAGTGCTGAAGCTCAGCAACGGGATTTCCGAGCATGGCTCGACAGGAAGGAGTTCGAAACCGAGCTACTTTTCCTTGCCACCACCTGCACCGCGCTTGCTCACGAATGGGCTCATAGGAACGTGCCGAACCGCGCACGGGCTTCCATTGCAGGTCAGGGGCATGTTGGCTAGCGATATCATTGCGGCGACGCCGCGGCTTTCGGCTCGTCGATGGTGGGTTATGCCGTCTCGCGCGTTCAGGAGCCGGGATCTCAGGCGAAGCGGCCCTCTTGGCTGCCGCCGGTGTGATGGCTGCACGCCGGTTCACAATTCACCGGCAACACATCGATGGGAATACGGCTGGCAACGGAACCTTTAGGACATAGCGCGGACGCAGTTCTATGGATCTCTGCGGCTGGAGAGGTCGGAGTGGCGCTTGCCGCGGCATGCCAACCGCAGCCCATTTCTCACGCGCCTGTCAGACCTGTTTCGGCATTGGCCCCGCCGCCCGACGCAAACAGTGCCGCCACGGCGCAAGTCCGGGAGGTAGTCAGCGCGGTGAGATCGCTTCAGCGTCGAATATCTCTGGGGCGAGTCTCGTGCACCATGCAGCTTAGCGGCGCCGCCCCCGGGGGAAAGGTGGCGCCGATCGCCTCCCTCTTGGCCAAGCGTTTCGCCAGCTAGACGACTTACAAGCACCGCGCCAATCTCGTTGCGTTCTTGTTTAGGCGTTGCAACAGATCCTTCAAAGAAATTCATGGAATCTTTGCGGCCGCAAATCCATGTCAGTGGTAGTGTCACCACAAATTTAGAGTTCAGTGGCGGCAGAACCTAGTGTCGTTTTTTATTGTCCGCCGCCGAACAGCATTTGCGAAGAGCGCGAAATGACAAAGCCAGCAGGACCAGGGTTCGATTGTTTTAGGCGTTGTTCTTACCAATGTTGAAGCTTGTCGATCGCCTAATGACAGCAGCACATCTTGATCGCCTTCGGATCCTGGGCCTTTGCGCGCATGCCGACCTGACTGTGTGCGAGCTAGCGGCGATTCTCGATCTTCGTCGCGAGCGCGTTGCACGACACGTCCGGAGGCTCACCAGAGCCGACTTTCTTTGCGGCAACGGACAACATCCTTGGTCCTCATATCATCTCAATGCAGGGGGCAAGGATGGGGGGTTGGTTCAATTCTTGGTCGATCTCCTCCCTCACGACGATGGGCATCATAAGCGGGACCTGGAGCGGCTCGAGGCGGTACAAGACGGGCGGTCCAAGGGGACCGCCTGCTTGCTCGGGAATAGATCCATCCAATTGGAGCGCGAATTGCCATGAGCAACTGCACCGAGGGTGCCATCGCGCAGCCCGACACTTTCGGACGGTCTTCCTTGGTCCACGTCGATTACCGCGTTCATGAACTGCTTCTAAGACAGGAGCGCCAGGAGCGGACAACTCTCAAACTTATCGCCTCCGAGAACTTTGCCTCTTCGGCGGTGTTGGAAGCGACCGGGTCGATTTTCACCAACAAGTATGCCGAGGGATACCCCGGCGCGCGCTACTACGCCGGAAACGAGATCGTCGATGAGCTTGAAAACGTCGCTATCGAGCGCCTGAAGGCGCTATTCGGCTGTGAACACGCCAACGTCCAGCCATATTCCGGCTCCCCGGCCAATCAGGCTGTCTACCGCGCGCTCTTGAATCAGGGAGACAAAGTAATGGGCTTGCCTTTACCCGAAGGCGGCCATCTGACGCACGGTTGGGCAGTCAACTTCTCCGGCACCGATTATCAGCGAGTCCCATACAGGCTGCACGAAAAGACGCAGCAAATTGACTATGACCAATTGCGCGAGACAGCTAGGCGGGAACGCCCGAAGCTAATTTGGGTCGGCGGAACCGCTTATCCACGTATTTTTGACTACTCGGCAATGGCCGAAATCGCTGCGGAGGCGAACGCCTATCTCGTGGCCGACATCGCCCACATCAGCGGCCTTATTGTCGCCGGAGCGCATCCGAATCCCGTGGCCCATTGCGACGTCGTCACCAGCACGTCTCATAAGTCGATCCGCGGGCCCCGTGGAGGCTTTATTCTGTCGAAGAATGAAGATCGCTATCAGGCGCTTTATCATCCGAACAGCCAACACAATCTGGCCAAACGCATAGACCGCGCCGTGTTCCCTTTCCTGCAAGGCGGACCGCATATGAATATCATCGCCGCGCTAGCTGTCGCTTTGCAGGAAGCCGCGACCCCCTCTTTCCGCACCTACGGTCACCAGATCGTCAAGAACGCCAAGGCTCTAGCAGAGGCGCTTCTGGACCGGGGTTATGACCTGGTCACCGGCGGGACTGACAATCACATGCTGATCCTTGACCTTCGGAACCGGCCGCTGTCAGGCAAAGCCTATGCCGATCGCCTGGCAAGGGCAGGCATCATTACGAACTTTAATATGGTGCCGGGTGACCGGCGGCATCCGGCGCTCACAAGCGGCATCCGCTTAGGGACGCCAGCGGTGACGTCCATGGGCATGCGCGAGACGGAGATGGTGCAGATCGCCGATTTCATCGACTCGGTCTGCCGCCAGCCCGATGACCAGGCTGTTCATGCGAGCGTACGAAGAGAGGTTGCCGACTTCTGCACTGCGTTCGACGTTCCCGGCATCACCGACCGATAAAGCCGCCCCAATCCACTCCCCACCTAACTCCAACACCTGAAGCGAGGGCAACCATGACCAGGCAGTTCGTGTTCTCTTCCGAATCCGTCGGCGCGGGACACCCCGATAAGATGGCAGATAATATCTCGGATGCCGTCCTCGATGCCATTCTCCGGACCGATCCGAAGGCGCGCGTCGCCTGTGAAACGTTGGTGAAGACAGGGATGGTCGTTCTGGCAGGCGAGATCACCACCCATGCCCAGATCGATTACAGCCAAGTCGCCCGCGATACGATCCTCGATATTGGCTACGACGACGATGCCATCGGCTTTGATGGTCGACGTTGCGCCGTCGTTCTGGCTCTCACGGAGCAGTCGCCCGACATCAGCCAGGGCGTTGACGAAGGACGAGGACAGGATCTGGAGCAGGGGGCGGGAGATCAGGGCCTCATGTTTGGATTCGCGTGCAATGAGACGGATACATTGATGCCCTTGCCGATCCAACTCGCTCACCGTTTGACCAAAAGACAGGCAGAGGTCCGGAAAACGGGGAAGCTTGGCTGGCTGCGTCCGGACGTTAAATCTCAAGTGTCGGTACGCTACGAGGGTCTCCGCCCGGTGGCGCTGGATACCATAGTCCTGTCGACGCAGCATGACGAGGCAGTCTCCCAAGAAACAGTCCGCGAAGGCGTCATTGAGGAGATCATTAAGCCGCTCTTGCCGCCCGACTTGGATACGACGGGGATCAGATTTCTGGTCAACCCAACAGGGCGATTCGTGGTCGGTGGGCCTGCAGGCGACTGCGGCCTCACTGGACGCAAAATCATCGTCGATTCCTACGGTGGAACGGGGCGTCACGGCGGCGGCGCCTTTTCGGGCAAAGACCCATCCAAGGTTGACCGCTCGGCCGCCTATGCGGCGCGGTACGTCGCAAAGAATATCGTTGCCAGCGGCCTTGCCGAGGTCTGCGAGGTTCAGCTTGCTTACGCGATCGGCGTGGCCAGTCCGGTTTCTGTCATGGTCAACACATTCGGAACCGCAAGGATTGAGGAAAAAAAGATCGAGCGCCTTATTCTTGAGCTTTTCGATCTCCGACCGAAAGGCATCATCAAGATGCTTGATCTCTTACGCCCGATATACCGCAAGACCGCGACATACGGGCACTTCGGCCGTGAAGAGCCTGAGTTCACCTGGGAAAAGACGGACAGAGCCGACGACTTGCTGCGTGAAGCAGGACCGGCAGCTGCGTGAGGGCCGGTCAAGCGAATGCGGCAATCCATTCCAACTCGCTATACCCGCGCGCGGCCGGCATGCCAGATAGCCGGGTGGGTTCTTGGCGGAGATTTTGATGCCGGAATATGACGTGCTTTGCATCGGCAATGCCATTGTCGACATCATCGCGCAATGCGACGAGGCTTTCCTCGAGACCAACGGCATCATTAAGGGCGCGATGAACCTCATCGACGCCAAGCGTGCCGAACTGCTTTACAGCCGCATGGGACCCGCGATCGAGGCTTCCGGCGGAAGCGCCGGCAACACCGCCGCCGGCGTCGCCAGCCTCGGCGGACGGGCCGCTTTCTTCGGCAAAGTGTCGAACGACGCGCTGGGCGAAATCTACACGCACGACATCCAGGCCCAGGGCGTGGCCTTCGATACCGGGCCACTCGAGGGCGAACCGCCGACGGCGCGCTCGATGATCTTCGTCACGCCCGACGGCGAGCGCTCGATGAACACCTATCTCGGCGCCTGCGTCGAGCTTGGCCCGGAGGATGTCGAGGCCGACAAGGCTGCCGCAGCCAAGGTGACCTATTTCGAGGGTTATCTGTGGGATCCGCCGCGCGCCAAGGAAGCGATCCGCCAGACGGCCAAGCTGGCGCACGCGGCGGGCCGCGAAGTGTCGATGACGCTGTCGGATTCCTTCTGCGTCGACCGCTATCGCGACGAATTCCTCGAGCTGATGCGTTCGGGCACCGTCGACATCGTCTTTGCCAACAGCCACGAGATCAAGTCGCTCTACCAGACCGCTTCCTTCGAGGAAGCGCTCGCCGCCATCCGCAAGGATTGCAGAATAGCCGCCGTCACCCGTTCCGAAAAAGGCTCGGTCATCGTGCGCGGCGACGAGACCGTCACCATCGAGGCGACGAAGATCAAGGAACTGGTCGACACGACCGGAGCCGGCGATCTCTATGCCGCCGGCTTCCTTTTCGGCTACACGAGCGGACGCAGCCTCAAGGATTGCGGCGACCTCGGCTCGCTGGCCGCGGGGCTGGTGATCCAGCAGATCGGCCCACGCCCGCGCCAGAATCTGCGCCGTGAGGCCGAGCAGGCGGGGTCGATCTAGCCGGGCTATTCAACGACGGGCGGCCCCGTCTCCCCTCCTGCGGACCGTGCGGGGCGATGCGCGTAAATCGAAATGTCGGATGCGCATCCGCGTGAGAAGCAGCTCCGGCATGCCACGATCGGAAAGGGTGATGGTGTCGCCCTCCAGTGCGAACCTTCTGCCATGCGATATGGGGAAGCGTTCCGATCAGCAGCTCGACCTATCGCATATCTTGCTCACCCGCCGTGGTCGACCTCGTGAGCCAACAGGTCGGCCGTGCGATACAGCGGGGAAGAGGCCGACTCCTGAATTGACATGAACGCATCGCCCGCCCGATTGAGATCATCCTGCCGGGAGCGCAGTGCGCTGTTTAAGACAGTTGGACGATGATGGGCAATCATAGGACCATCGTGAGCCACGCCAGCATCGCCATGACGATGACACGGTTTCTTTTGCGGAACGGTCTTCCGAGCCAAGCTACTTTCTGCGTTCGTCGACCGTAACCGCACCCGCTGTCGACGCCGACGTGATCTTGTTCAAGACCAGCAAGGGTTTTGGCTTTGTCAAATTGCCGGAGGGCATCGAGGCACATCCGGGTGCTGCGGGCGGCCGGGAGCCGCGGTGTTTCCGAGGGAAGGCGTCTCAAGTTCACGGCGGAAGAAAGTCCAAGAGGTCACCAGGTCTCGCAGGTGCTGGAGGTCTGTAATCAGACCGCGAAACTCAGCTACATACGCGTAGCGCTAGAGAGCCCGCCGCCGGACGAGTGCCCAATTGGAGAGCGAGGGCACGGTCAAGTGGTACAATCCGCAAAAAGGGCTTCGGCTTCCTTGCTCCTGAAACGGTGAGAAGGACATCTTCGTTCCTGCCACGTGCCAACCCGATCAGGGCTAAGCATGCTGATGAAGGGCAGAAGCTGTTTGTCCAATGGGCAGGGCAAGAAAGGCGGCCCGGAGGTTCGGAGCATCCGCCTCGCTTAGCGCCAATGCGTTGGTCCAAGACCGAAATCGCGGCTCAGACAAAGAAAAAGCCCGCTGCCGGGAGGAGGTGGCAGCGGGCTCGATTTCGAATGAGACACGGGAGGAGGTGCGCCCCATTCAGCATCGGCACCACATCTGGGAGGAGTAGATGGCCGACAACATGATCATATCGATAGCCGCGGATATTGCAATGCACAAATTGTATCTCGCAAGTGCGAAATCATGCCGCATCCGCTTAGTCGATCCTTGAAAAGTGCGGTCAGGCTGCGGCTTTCTTACGGGCGCGCTTGGCAGGGGCCGGCGCACCTGGTTCCTTCGGTTTGCGGCCCAGGCCCATGGTCTTGGCCAATGCCGAGCGCGCGGCAGCGTAGTTCGGTGCCACCATGGGATAGTCCGCCGGCAGCCCCCATTTGGCGCGATATTCGGCGGGGGTAAGGCCATAGTGTGTAGCCAGGTGACGTTTGAGCGACTTGAACTTCTTACCGTCCTCAAGGCTGACAATGTAGTCGGGTGTAACCGATTTTCTGATCGGTACGGCAGGGTTGAGAGGTTCCGACTTTTCTGGTGCGGCACCACCGGCACTGCCTTTCAATGCGATGTGGATCTGGCCGATAAGCCCAGGCAGTTCACCGACGGGAACCGGATTGTTCGAAACATAGGCTGAGACGACATGGGCGGTGAGTTCGATGAGGTTGTCAGCTTTCGTCTCAGTTTCTTCGGTCATGAAAAGCTCCTGCGGGCTTAGACTAGGCGGTGGAGAATCAATTCATAGCTTAATAGTGACGATGGCGTTTGATGGCAACCAAGCCATTGCACGATCTGTTGGCGGATCGCTACAGACCCGGCCGCAGTCGCAGGACATTCCTCTTCAACCGTCATCGTCCTGACAACACCGCTGTGCCATGGTTGGGCCGCGTCGATGCGGCGCCTCTTCACGCAAATTGGTTATTCGGATAGTTGGGAGAAACGAATGCACGCTAAGGCTTTCAGCAACCCCCTTTTCGTGAAGCGCGCAACGCACATCGTCCAAGAGATTGCCGGCCTTGCGGATGCGATCGATTTTCTCAATGAATGGCCGGAAGAACGCAGAGACGTGATCCACGAAGCCGCCCTGAGGGCATGCTACGATGCATACGATGGGCGCAAGCCGGTAAGCACGGCGCGCAATGCCTTTTTCGGCTTTGCGAAGCGGGTCGCCATATTGGAAGATCCAACCTCGGCGATGCAGTGGATTGCCGCCTGCAGATCGGGCAGTGGAAAAGTGCAGGTGTAGACTTCGACGATATGTTTGGGACTGGCAAGGCGCGTCAAACAGTGCACTATTGTCCAGGTTTCATGGCTAGACCACGCGAATGAGAAGCAGCTCCTCACCACCGACTGCAAAACCGCAGATCGCACGCAAGCTGACCATGGCCAGACGCGCCCCATGGCGATCGCTTGCCCGCCGATGGCCAGGTTCGGCGGCGCAGGTGCAGCGGTCGCGTTCGACTGAGTAAACAAATACGACCCGGGCAGTTTGCCGCAAGTGGCTGTGGAGGAGGGGGATGACCGGGTTGATCAGATTTGAGAGGCCAGTCGTTGTTCAGGTCAGCCGCCGCAGCTCAGAGCGTATCGTGTTCGACGTCAACGACGCGGCCGCTATCTTGCTGCGGGATCTGCATCATGAGACCGATAAACGCAGAATAGCGATGGACATCTGTCTGCAGGTGTTACGCGGTAAGACCCATGCGCCAGCCGCTCGACGAGCTTTCGTCGCAGCCGCGCTCGAAGCACGCATTCTACGCAACGATTGAGATTTATGACCCCGCTCATGAATTTCGCCCATTTGCGCATCGCTGCTTGGCACGGTTCGAACACCGCTGCCGGCATCGCCAGGAGCAAGCCAACCCGGCGCTTTCCGCGATGGCTTTCCTGGTCCGGCGCCGGACCTTCACCATCAAAACACAGGGGGTCCGCCAGCCAGCACCGGCCGCTCGGCTCGGCTGCGGCGGTCGTGGTTGGAGACAGAGGCAGACGGGCCATTGCGCGGGAGTTGGCCCGCTGCAGATGGCAGAGCGCGATGCCGCCTCAATAGTCTCCAGAAGTGCTGTTTGAACGTTCCCCAGCTTAGCGCTGCATCCGGTTTCCCGGAACACGCTCCGCGACGCCTCTCCCGATGGTCGCCGATGATCGGGAGTGGAGGTTTCGGCGATCAACATCGGAAAGATGATAGTGATACTGGATGATCCCAATCCGGAATAATCCGAAACTGGCTTGCGGTCAGCCGTCTCGTTTCTGGCCGGCTCATTTGAGGGCCCGCCTCCTTCGATCGCCACCAACGCCGACCTTTGGAACAGCTGACTTCGACGCTCCATAACAAAGGCCTCGGCCAGGCCAAGGTTGCCGAGGCGCTTCGTCACCGGCAGCTCGATTTCTTTGGGTGAGCCGGATAGACTCAACCTACTTCGCACGGGGTGCAGCGTCGCCGCTCATCCCCGGCGAGTGTCACCGAGCCCTACGCCGTCTGCGCTTTTTCCCGAATTGCGCGTGCCGCAGCCACCATGTTCACCAGGGCAGGGCGGACCTCCTCCCATCTGCGCGTTTTGAGGCCGCAGTCGGGATTCACCCACAGTTGGCGGTCCAACAATCGATCGCGCGCAAGCATAATGAGGTTGGAAATTTCGCCCACTTCCGGGACCCGCGGCGAGTGAATGTCATAGACGCCAGGACCGATATCGTTCGGATACTTGAAGGTTCGAAGCGTATCGAGCAGTTCCATCTGCGAGCGAGACGTTTCAATGGAGATCACATCGGCATCCATTGCGGCAATCGCGTCCACGATGTCGCCGAACTCAGAGTAGCACATATGGGTGTGGATCTGGGTCGCATCCTCGACGGCCGTTGAAGCCAGCCGGAAGCATTCGACGGCCCAGTCGAGATAGGCCTCCCAGTCGGCCTGGCGCAGCGGCAAGCCCTCGCGCAGTGCGGCTTCGTCGATCTGGATCATCTTGGCGCCGGCCTTTTCAAGGTCGCTCACTTCATCGCGAATGGCGAGCGCGACCTGGCGGCAGACGGCTGAGCGCGGAAGGTCGTCTCGGACGAAGGACCAGTTGAGGATCGTCACCGGGCCGGTAAGCATGCCCTTCACCGACTTCAGCGTTAGCGACTGGGCGTATCGCCACCAATGTAGTGTCATCGGATTTTGTCGCGACACATCTCCAATTATGATCGGGGGTCGCACAAAGCGCGAGCCATAGCTCTGCACCCACCCGTGTTGCGTGAAGGCGAAGCCGCAGAGCTGCTCGGCGAAATACTGCACCATATCGTTGCGCTCGAATTCGCCGTGGACCAGCACGTCGAGTCCGATCTCTTCTTGCCAGCGAACGGCGGCTTTTATCTCTTTCTTCAGGAACGCTTCATAGTCGATGTAACTCAGCTGGCCTTTGGCATGAGCTGCCCGCGCCTTGCGAATCTCGGCTGTTTGCGGGAAGGAGCCGATCGTCGTGGTGGGGAAGGAGGGCAAGCCAAACGCGTCGGCCTGAAGCTTGGAGCGGACGGCAAATGCGCTCTTCCGGCGCGTCATGCCGACCTTGATGCTGGCGAGCCTGCCTTCGACGAGCGGATCATGCACCTTCGCGGATGTCGCGCGAACGGCGGCAGCCTCAGCCGACGCCTCCAGTTCGGCGGCGACTGCGTCCCGGCCTTCGGTCAGGGCACGGGCGAGCACGACCAGCTCGTCGGTCTTTTGCGCTGCGAAGGCGAGCCACGACCTCACATCCGCATCGAGTGCCGTCTCCATGTCGAGGTCGATCGGCACATGCAGCATCGAGCAGGACGGGGCAATCTCCACCCGCTGCAGCGGCCAACCGGCGACAATCGGCTTGATACCGTCAAATATGGCAGGCAGGTTCGCGCGCCAGACGTTGCGGCCGTCGATCAGCCCGAGCGAGAGCACAAGCTCCTTCTGCGCGAGCCGGCCGACGGCCTCCAACTGCTCTGGAGCGCGCACGAGATCCACGTGCAGTCCCGCCACGGGCAGAGAAATTGCGGTCTCTGGATTGTCTCCCAGCGATCCGAAATAGGTAGCGACCATGATCTTCAACTCGGGTGCTGCTTTCGACAGCCGGGAGTAGGCGAATTGGAGCGCATCCCGTTCGTTGGGAATCAGATCGAGCACGAGCGCCGGCTCATCGATCTGCACCCAATCGGCTCCCGCGAGCTTTAGCCTCTGCAGGAGCTCCTCGTAGACGGGCAGCAGCCGTGGCAGGAGCGCGATAGGGTTGAAACCTTCCTCAGGTGACTTCGCCAACTTGAGAAAGGTAACCGGTCCAAGCAGGACCGGGCGAGTGTGGATGCCGAGCGCCTTGGCCTCGAGGAAATGATCGACCGGTTTCGCCGACGAGAGGGCAAAGCTCTGATCGTCCGTGAGTTCCGGCACAATGTAGTGGTAGTTGGTGTCGAACCATTTGGTCATTTCCATCGCGGCAAGGCCATGCCCATTGGCCGCATGCTCGTCACCGGCATGTCCACAATCCGCGGCCTGACCTTGGTTGCCGCGCGCCATAGCGAAATAGATATCGAGTGGGACCTCGCCGCCAGTCCAGGCGTATCGTGGCGGCACGGCGCCGACCATGGCGACGGTGTCGAGCACATGGTCATAAAGTGAGAAATCGTTGGACGGGATTTTCGACACGCCGCGATCGTGCTGCTCCCTCCAGCTAGCGGCACGCAGCGTCTTCGCCGTCGCGAGCAAGTCGGCAGCGGGAGATTTTCCGGACCAGTAGTTTTCAAGCGCGAATTTCAGTTCCCGCCGTCGACCGATACGCGGCACGCCGAGCGTTGCTACAGGAATTCGTTGAGAGACAGTCATGCCATACCCCGATGGTTGGGGCGGGGAACAAGGAACGCGCGAGTAGGCGGCACGAAGCCGAGCTACCGCGACCACCAGACACCCCGCCCGTGGACGTTGTTCGTCGTGGCAGGTCTCCTGGCTCGCGGGTCAAAGCCTCTGCCCGTCTTCCCGAGGCCGTTCGCCTCAGTGACATCAATGGGCTTGGCTCGCCGCTAACAGTTGCGGGGGCAGCGCCGGCATCGCACCGGCTTCCCTCTTAGCTCCGCTACGGCAGTGCCGCGCGGAGAACCATGACATGCGCACAATCACAGCCGCCTCGCTCCTTGTCAATACCATATAACGAGATGTTTATGTGATTATGCGAATACGCGTTGCTTTGATCGGTCTCTTTCGTCCAAAGCCGCATACGACGGTCGGGTCGGTCGAAAATCGCTGTCAGCGGGCCCCGTCGCGCTCGAACTGCGTCCACCGAAGTGCTTCAGGGTGTTTTCCGACTGGCCGGCCGTCAACGCAAGTGCCCATTCGCCTGCCAAAGATGGGGGTCATCGTCGGGTGCATTCACAGTTGGCCCGAAATCGAATTCGGTCATGTCCGGACCACCAGAGAAATGAAAGCGCGATGGCTTCCGTCTGATCGGCGCTCAGTATTGGAGGCGGTGCCCGCATGTTGGAACAGCGTGATCATCAGGTGGGGTCTTCTCGGGTCGGCGGCGTCGCAGTGCTCTTGCGCACAGGACTGTATCTGTCGTGCCAACTGGGAAAATCGTTTCGGAACAATGCAATCGCTCTGGAAGCGTTGTGTTACATCGCGGACATCGTCGAGGATCCGACAACGGGCGCACACGGTAATCACCGGATCAACTCCGGTGCGATCGCTGGAACGCGCAGAACTAAAGCAGTGAAGCTCACGAATGAACTTGCTCTTGCCCCACATGGGTGTACTTCGACTAAGTTGTCACGCTTATCACTTCTTTTCTGGATGCGGGCCGGCTGTTCCTCCCGATCATTGCCCAGGTTGACGGCGGCATGCGGAACGTAGAGGAGCGTTCGGTCTTCGTGTACGGGTGCGTTCGGGCCGGGAAGGCCGCACCCTTGCCGACATCGCCTATTGGTTCACTATGATCTGGCCCAGATCGGCAAGGCACTCGACCACGTAGTCCGGTCTGAATGGATACCGCTCTATGTCAGCCAGTTTGGTCACCCCAGTAAGCACAAGGGCAGTTCTCAGGCCCGATTCCAGCCCTGCGAGCACGTCGGTATCCATGCGGTCCCCGACCATGATGGTATCGACAGCTCGTACTCCCAGCCGGTCGAGCGCGCCGCGCATCATGAACGGGTTCGGCTTCCCGACGAAATAAGGCTGACGGCCGGTGGCCTTCTCGATTAGTGCTGCGACAGCCCCGCACGCCGGATGGGAGCCCCGCTCGGTCGGGCCAGTCGCATCCGGATTGGTGGCGAGAAAACGCGCGCCCTTCGCCACAAGCTCGGCGCCAGTTGCGATCTGCTCGTAATGGTACGAAATGGTATCTCCCAGGACCACGAATTCGGGGGCAAACTCCGTTATTCGGCAGCCTGCCTGCCGCAGGGCCTCGACCAGACCGTGGTCGCCGATGACATAGGCAGTTGATCCGTGCTTTTGCAGTGCCATGAACCGCGCGGTGGCGAGCGCTGATGTGTAGATGTGCTCTGGCTGCACGGCGAAGCCAACCGCTCTTAGACGCTCGGCATGATCTTCGGGCGTGAACCGCGAGTTATTGGTGAAGATCTGAAACGGCTCACCTCTGGCGACTAGCCCGGCGACATAGCCGACCGAGCCAGAAATCGGCTGGCCGCCCCGGACCAGGACCCCGTCCATGTCGAGCAGATGCGCTGTAATCATTGGATCAACCCTCAATGTCTTTCGTGGATGCACGGCCTGGGCACGTCTTGTGTCACTGAATCTTCTCCAGGCGAGAATGCCGGCGAATGTACCGATTCAGAGCGATGCGCGAAGGGCGCTCAGTTGGCCGTGCGGCAATAAGGAGGTTGCGGCGTAAACGTTTCGGTGGCGCCAATTCGCCGTGCGGACGCCCTGCACCGTCGGGTTGACTATATTCGCTGTCTCAGCGCACCTGATGGACAATCGCGTTCTTAGTTCCAGCAGACACTGGCCTGGCGACACGTGCCGCGCTTGGATAGGTGAGCAACCTACCGTCCGCTGGTGGCACCTTGCCTCGTCGCTTTAGAGGGGGTTCAACGTAGCTGGGCGTCTAGATGCATACTTAAGGCGCGCGCGCCGGGGGGGTACGGAAACGGCCCGACCATCCGCAACAGGGTTGCCAAGCGCCCGAATCATCCCTTGGGTTGAGTCTGCGCCGCCCGAGGTGTCCATCCAGATAGAGATCAGATGCCGCCCATGCAGAGGTATTTCATTTCGAGGTAGTCTTCGAGCCCGTGGCGGGAACCCTCCCGCCCGATGCCCGACTGCTTGATGCCGCCAAAGGGCGCCGCTTCCGAAGACATACGCCCCGTGTTGATGCCAACCATGCCGTATTCCAATGCCTCGGCAACGCGCCAGACACGCTTGAGGTTCGAGGCATAGAAATAGGCGGCGAGGCCGTAGATCGTGTCGTTGGCCTCACGCACAACCTGATCCGCACCTTCGAAGCGAATGATCGGCGCCAGCGGCCCGAAAGTCTCCTCTTGCGCAACAGCCATGATGCTGGAAATTTCGGTGAGGACTGTGGGTCTGAAGAAGGTGCCAACCCTGCCGATACGTTCGGCCCCGCATCGAATAATCCCACCCTTGGCAACGGCATCTGCGATGTGCGACTCGATCTTGGCCAAAGCATGCCTGTCGATGAGAGGTCCGATATCCACTCCGGCAGCGAAGCCGTCGCCAACCGACAAGTGCCGGACTTTCTCCACGAACTTCTCGACGAACTCGTCGTGAACTGTCGATTGGACGTAAAGACGGTTCGCTGAAACGCAAGTATGGCCGGCGTTGCGGAACTTCGCCTGGATTGCGCCGTCAACCGCAGCGTCAATGTCAGCGTCGTCGAACACAATGAAAGGGGCATTGCCGCCGAGCTCGAGGCTGACCTTCTTGATCTGGTCGGAGCACTGGCGCATGAGCAGCCGGCCAACCTCGGTCGAGCCCGTAAAGCTGATCTTTCGCACCTTGGGATTGGAGCAGAGTTCGCGTCCTACGGCGTCACCTTCGGACGCATAGACCAGGTTGATGACGCCCTCGGGAAAGCCGGCTTGATGCGCAAGGGCAAACATTGCACCTGCCACGAGCGGCGTCTGTTCAGCGGGTTTCAGCACGATCGCGCAGCCCGCCGCCAAGGCCGGCGAGATCTTGCGCGCCACCATCGACGCCGGGAAATTCCACGGCGTAATCGTGCCGACGACACCGATCGGCTGCTTGATCACCATCATGCGACGGTCAATCGATGGTGCGGGGATCGTCTCGCCATAGATGCGATTGGCTTCTTCGGCGTACCATTGCAGATACGCGGCCGCATGCGAAACCTCCGACTTGGCTTCGGCAAACGGCTTGCCCATCTCTGCAGTGAGTATCGCGGCAAGATCATCGGCCTGGTCAATGATCAGTTCATGCCATCGCCACAAAACGTCGCTGCGTTCTCGGGCGGTCAGCGCAGCCCATCTAGGCTGCGCCGTGTAGGCCTTGTCGATCGCAGCGCGTGCCTCCTCCACGCCCATATTGGGTAGTTCTGCCAGCACTTCGCCGCTCGATGGGTTGCGGACCTCGAATACCTGATCGCTAACCGGCGTGCCGAGCGCTGGCAGGCGATCTATGGCCTCAAACAGGTCAGGGGATTTCAAGTGACGGATCATCGGCAGGCACAGGGGCAATACCGGATTCCTCTCAAAAGCAGCGGAGTTGTAGGTCGGCAGGCCCCGGTTTGTACTCCGCACCTGCGGGTTCCTTATAGGGCCTCGACCATACGGCTGGTAGAGAATTCGGGTCGCTGCGTCCGATACCGGGAAAAGCCAGCTGGAGCGAAGTTTGGGGCAGGGCGTGTGCGACAACGTTTACCACCCGAGTTTCGGGATGACATCAGGTGCCGCGCCGAGCGCCTGCTTCTCAGGCAAGTCGCGGAACAACTGGTCGAGCCTTCCACTCAGAATCAGTCAATCCGGGGTGAATGCAGCACTCTCTAGGGCATGGAAGGGCGGAAGGTGACCGGCAGGCTCTGCGGGCAGCGAATGACGTAAGACGGCATGTACACAACGTCCTCCGCGGCGATTGTCAGCGCCAGATCCTCCAGCCGCCCAAACAGCGCGGGGAAGGCGCAGCCCAATTCCAGGCGCGCCAGCGCAGCGCCCAGGCACGAATGCGGCCCCTCGCCGAACGACAGGTGCGGGTTGTGCCGCCGGGTGACATCGAACCTGTCGGCGCCGGGACCGAAGGCCTTTTCGTCCCGGTTCGCCGCATGTAACGCCATCAGCACGGCGTCGCCGCGGCGCACCATGCATCCGTCGATCTCCACGTCCTGGGTGGCATAGCGGAACGGCAGATTGGCCGCTGAGCTGCCCCAGCGCAGAATCTCCTCGATCGCCTGTGACCACGGAACTTGGCCGCTGCGCACCAGGTGCAGTTGCTGCGGATGCGTCAGCAATGCCAGCATGCCATTGCCGATGACGCCGGTGACAGTCACGAAGCCTGCAGAGAGCACCATGAACAGCATGTCGATGAGCTCGGTGTCGGAAACGAGCTCACCATTGTCGCGAGCGACGATCAGCGCCGAAGCCAGATCGTCGCCGAGCTGGCGCCGCTTGAGCGCGATCAGACGACGAAAGAACTCCGGGATGCGCTGCCGCGTCTGTCGCACCTCTTCGGCTGTGGCGGAGGTGTTGGCCAGGCTGTAGGTGAGCGCGACGATCTCTTCACGCTGTTCGTCCGGCAAACCGAACAGTTCGGCGATCACGTTGGTGGGCAGCGGAACGGCGAACTCCCACATCAGATCGGCACTGCCGCCGCGCTGCGCCATCTCGGCCAGGAGGTGATCGACGCGTTGTTCGATCCGTGGCGCCAGCAAGGCGATACGACTGGGCGCGAAGCTGCTGGACAGCAGGCCGCGCAAGCGCCGGTGATCGGCGCCGTGCGCCGTGGCCATGTTGTCCACTTTGCACATCCCGATCAGCGGATGATCCTCGGGAATCTCGCCGTCCTGCAGCGCCCGCCACTGTCGCCAGTCCTTGTTGAAACGCTGGTCGGAAAGCATCCGCCTGAGCGTCTGGTGACGGCCTGCCGCCCAGGTCACCACACCGCCAGGCAGCGACACCCGCGCCACCCCCCTCTGCTGCAGAATCGCAGAAGACAGATCATCAAGTTGCGTGGGAGCGGCCGGCACACCGATCACGTCGCAATGATCGTTTTCTACGCGCATGCCAACAACTCCCTTAAGACCCATCGCGGTCCCACTTCTCGGCACGGATGATCCGGCCGCGGACTTGGAAAATGCCTCTTCAGGGTGCTTCGCCCTTAGAAGCGGTAGGTGAGACCTGCACCTACCAGCCAGGGATCGAGCCTAGCCTTGCCTGTGAGCTTAGCGCCGGCGACAGTGACGTCGAAGTCGGGCTTAAGGAAAAGCTTCTTCACGTCGAAGTTGACGCCCCAGTGCTGGTCCACCATGTAGTCGAATCCGACCTGCAGCGCGGCGCCGAATGTGTTCTTGACCTTGAGATCATCGGCGCTGCCGGCTTGCTGATGATAGAAGATCGTGAAGTTCACACCGGCGCCGACATAGGGCTTGAAGGCGCCGAAATCGGTAAAATGATACTGCAATGTGAGCGTTGGCGGCAGCAGCCAAACCTTGCCGATCTTGCCCAGCCCGCCGATCGAACCTTGGCCATCGATGTTGGCATAGGTGGTGCCGAGTATGAGTTCGGCGGCGATGTTGTCGGTGAAGAAATACGATATATCGAGTTCCGGCGTCACGCTGTTCGAATAGGAAAGACCGGAGCCGGGCACTGCGTTGACGTAGCCCGAATCCTCGGTGATCACCCCCAACGCGCGCATGCGGATCTGCCAGGGGCTTGGCGCTTCCGCGACCGGGGCTCCTACCTTCGGAACGCTCGCGGCTTGATGAATATCTGCCGCGCCGGCCGGTCCCGCAACGATGAGGACGACAGCCGCTGTTACTGCCCGCGCCACGCCAATTCGCGCTCTCGCCATACTCTTCTCTCCTTGATCTTCAGAAGCGACGCACTGCGCCTTGATTGAATCCTGCTCGCATCAATCGAGATTGACGGAGCGCTCATGCGGGATAGCCTTCGCATATGTCGTGCCAAATGAGAAAATCATTGCGAAACAATGCGATCGCTCTGAAAGCGCTGTGTCTCATGTCCGACTTCGTCGAAGATCCGACAACGAGTGCAGACGCAGCCACCGTCGGGTTGGCAAATGCAATCCCGAGTCGCCCCGGTTCTGGGACGGGAACGGGCTGTACGTTTCAAACCCTCGGAGATTTCGCACGGCGTCAGCCTATGTTCACGATGCCGTCGCAGACCGGGACCGTGGACACAACGGGGAGTGGCTTGCCCGCGTACCTACCCTGACTGGCAATTCGCCGCATGACGGCTCTGCACTTCGGGCGGAGAACCTGTCCCACCTTGGTGAAGATGCGCTGTTTCGATTGCAGCGTCGCTGACGAGACCGCCGTGGCACAGAAGAAGCGATCGCGGACAAGAGCTGGCGGCACCCATGTCCGGAGTCGAGAGACGCATCGGTGGGACGGACAGACCCAGATATTTCGCATCGGCCGCTCGTTTTTTTAAGCCGATCTGCCAGGGTTTCGTCTGGTCGCCTGACAGCGTTTTAATCCGTCGGACCGCATCGCGCAGCTGGTCTGCTCCGGCGGCGAGGCGCTTCTCCCCAAGCGAGGAAAACCCGCTTTGCATCGAAGGCAGCGATGTTTTACGGACATTTGCCAGGATCCGCCGTTTTCAAAGGCACGGCAGGGTAGGTCCTCGCGGTTTGTCCTGATCGACTCGACCGTGTGGCCGCTGATGGGCCGCTAGCTGCAGCGCGTTCAGGCCTTCCGACAAGCAAAATATCTGCTACCGACATCGCCACCGGCCTGTCAGAGCTTTGAAGCACCTCAGTCCCACAGGGCGCGCCAGCCGAGCGGGGCGAGCAAGAAGCCAAAGGCGATCACCGAGCCAACGGAAGGCGGGATTTGAACGCCTATGTTCTTCAGCCGGCGGCATCCATCGCCGGCGAGAGCGTAGACTTTGCGCCAAGACCTTCGCTGCGTCTTGTGGAGGTCTGTGCATCGTGAAACCAGGCTCGTGCGCTGCAGCTGCATCGGCGCAATTTTCCGAAGCAGCCCATTGCCACGCGCGAAGTCACCCATCCGAGGAGAAGCTGGCGGACTGGCGGAACGTCGCAGAACCGCCTCGCCGAGACGGAGAATACCTCTCGACAGTTCGTCCGCTTCAAAAGAGCGCGACGATCGACTGAGCGGCTGGAATGCGGGGCATTGCTGTCCGGCAGCCGCGGGCCGCAAGCGGCCGCCTTTGTGCTGTCATCGGGCACTTGAAATAACCGTCTGTTGGTAACCTGTAATCAGGCTACCCTGTAGCCGACGGGGGAAATGCGTTGGTGCTTCTTCTTGTAGATGCAGTAAGTGAGCAAATCATAAGTATTTGAGAAGCTGTGCAACCAGAATATGTGAGGTTCGCCGTTCGCATCATAAAAGATGCTTTCGCCTTCGCCTACCGGACCCCGCTTGCGGTTCGTTGCGTGATCGCAGATCGCGGAATAGGCGACTTCGGTCGTGATACCCGGAAAGTGCTCAGCTAGCGCTTTCGATCTCGGGAAATAGGCCACATTGTCGTTCCCCGCCTTCTCGCAGATATCTCTGTGATAGGGATGCCGGCTGACAACGCCGAAGGCAGGAAATTCCGGATTGCGTTCGCAAACCATTTGCCAAAGCGTTGTCGTAAGGGTGTTCCCGTAGCGCTTGCGAAGCTGCTCGATGCTCTTCCATTCAAACGAGCAGTCCAGCGCTTCGGGACGAAATCTTCCTCCGAGGAACAAGAGATGGCGCCCCCCGTAATTGGCTTCCGCCTCCATTGCCTGATGGAATGTCGGGTTCAGCGTGGACTCATTGTCGCCCAGAAGCAGGGAGCGATGCCAAGGAAGAAGGTCATGTGTAATCTCATGTGCGATGAGGAAGCGTCGCTTCAGCTCGGCTACGTCATCATCGATGAAGATTCGCTTGTCGCCTTCCTTCAGCATCAGGATACCACGAAGGCCATACTGCTGGACCACATCGACCATGCGCTTGGCCGTGCTGGTGATCTCGTTGCCAGCGAGTCGCGCCCGGTGGGCGATCTCATCCAGTAAGCTCAGGTTCGCTTTGCTATAATAGGTAAGGTCAAGCTTTTGCAGCGCGCGCACCTGCTCGAGCCGTAATGGGGGCTCTGGATTGCCGAGATCACGGAGCAGACGTGATATGTGCTCATGGATATCTCGGCGCTCAAAGTCCCCGATTATCGGCTCAATCGCGGACATGGTCATCCATTCTTCTTATCGATTGACGCCAGTACCTTGACGAAATCGTTGAGGTCGCGCCTTTCAGCCTGGCTTAGCTTCGATAGGTCGTCCGAACTCGCGGCAAAACGATGCGCCGCTTCGGTGAGATTGTCGTTCTGCGCAGACGATGCCGCGGTCAGCTGTTCTACAGCACGTGCTGAAACCCCAATGAACTCGGCTAGCTGATGAACGGTACGCGGGCCTGGAACATAGCAGGGATCCTTCTCCACCTTCTCCAATTCCGCCGCATCAACACGAATTTTGGCAGCCAACTGCGCAATGCTCAATCCGTGCTTGCGTCGAAGCTGATGCACCAACTTAAAAAGCACAACAGATTTCTGTTCGGAGGCAGCCGAAGGCTGCCCCGCAGTTGCTTGATGACGAGACTTCTCCTGCATAAGACGTCCAAGCGGAGCTGCATCGCGCAGCGGGAGTCCCGCGTCGCAATCGACATCTGGATCATGTTCGATATGGCTGCGCAGCCAATCGGCAGTGAAATGTAATTTCATGGTCGACTCCTCTTGCTAGTGTTGCACGGATAGGAAAGTCGCAGCATCCCTGCTGGAAAGCTCGAAGTATCTCAGACCTTTATGCACTCCTTCGCTATCCGCTCCAAGATCCGTCATTCCGATCGCATCTCGGTAGAAAACTTCTGCGCCAGGAAGTGAATGCAGACCGATACGGCCACCAAACTCTTCTTCCAGGCTCAAGCTGACGGCCGTGCCAACGAGCACACGCCCCGCACCCTTGTAAATCGGCTCAGCAACCAGCTTTGGTCGATTCCATGGAGCCGTCGCCAGAAACTCCACGTAGATCAGCGGCACTCGCTGATGCTCGGGGTGGCGACTGAAGCAGTCTTGGCCCCCTTTGCGCGTCATCATGATGGCTTGTGTGCTGCCACCACATTCGAGCACGAAGAAATCGAACAGGAATGGATCGTCCAGCGCAACCAGCGCCTTCTTGCCCCATTCCCAATGGGCATCTTCGGCATTGACCTCCGCTAAAGTCTGAAGAGAGGCCTTGGCTTCCCTGCGACGCAACTCAAAAAGCGGCCGCCAGCGTCCCTCGATATGCGCGAGATTCGTGCTGTCCAGGCCATGATACAGATCTGCATCTTCGAACCGGCCTGTTGCGCGATTTAAGAGAAAGACGCGATCGATCAGCTCTTTCATAGAACCATCAGCTCTACTTTTTCTGACTTATCCGCGCTTTCGACAAATACCTTTTCGCCACGCGCCAGTCGATCGTCAACTGATTTGTAGAGCCGCAGCGCCTGGCGAACGAGCGCGGTTTTGGACAGCCCTTTTTCTTCACACATGGTTTCAAGGACGCTCATTTCCGCGTCCGACAAGTTGAGCGTCATCGTGCGCTTCATAGGCGCCTCCCTAACCGGCATTGTTTATGTAGCTATAAAGTCCATAATTGTCAACCAAAAAATGATGATAAAATAGCTACTCGATAGCTAGACATTGGCTAAAAATTGCATATATGTTTTGTGCAGAATGAGAGACAAGGAGGCTTCGATGCCTGACGTGACGAACTTTACATACAAGCTGGACGGTCGTGTGGTGGCTACCAATGACGCCATTATTTCTGGTCGCGAGGTCCGCGCCCTCGGTGGGCTTGACCCGGCCAGCGACTATATTCTCATCCAGATAGCGGACAGGACATCGCGTTCGATCGGCCTTGAGGAAGCGATCGACCTGCGGGAGATGCCCCACTCTGAGTTCCTTTCATTCGAAGGCGACAGGACCTTTTCTTTCACCGTCAACGAGCGTGGCTGGGAGTGGGGATCGGCGACAATCTCCGCGGCTGACATCTACCGCTACGCCAGCATCGATGAGGATCTCGAGCTGATTCTGGACAGCGCCGGCGATACGGTCATTCCCGCTGACGGCGCGGTGACTCTTGGCGGACAGGGCGTCGAGCGCATCCGCAGCCACGAGGCGAAAACGGTGGTTATCAAGGTCAACGGTCGATCGCGCACGGTACCAAGGAGAAAGCACAGCTATCGCGAGATTGCACTGCTGGCCTACCCCGACGCCAACTTTGAGAAGTTCAAGTACACGATCACGTACCTCAAAGGTGTCCATGGCGCGGAAGGTGATCTGGTGGAGGGCGAGAAAATCGAAGTCAAGAACGGGATGGTCTTCAATGTCCGCCGATCTGATAAGTCGTGATCCGCATCTGAAGCGGCTGCGGGACGAGGGGTTTGAGCTCGAGATGCGCGAGCTCGTCCTTCTCGTTCACAGCGTCCCCTACGTGAAGCGCGACATGTCGCTTGGCCGCGGCACGCTTGTCTGCACGCTCTCGCTGGATACCCAAGGCCTGACCTCGACTCCACAGACAGACCACACCATGTGGTTCACCGGAGAGACGCCCTGCCATCGCGATGGCACGCCGATGACCAATATCATCCACAACAGCAACGAGGCGACTGTCGGATCCGACATCAAGGTCCACCACTATCTCTCATCGAAGCCAGAAGGTACTGGCCAGTATGCCAGCATTTACGACAAGGTTGTCACCTACGAATCTCACCTCGGCGCCGCTGCGCGGTCGCACGACAAGACCGCGAACGCGCGCACAGGCGTCACGTTAGCCAGTGCGGAGGACGATAGCCCGTTCGCAATCCCCGATTCTGCGTCAGCCCGCTACGGAATCGTCGTCGCCAATCGCAAGCTCAGAGGCCGCATCGCGATCATCGGCCTCGGCGGCACAGGTGCCTATCTGCTCGATCTCGCCGCCAAGACCCGCGTTGCCGAAATCCACATCTACGATGACGACCAACTTCTCAACCACAATCTTTTCCGCTCGCCTGGTGCTCCCGAACTGGCGCTGGCGAAGAATTTTCCTCGCAAGGTAGATTATTACGCAACGCTTTACGCGCGCATGCACAAGGGCGTGAAGCCGCACGCCACCAGGGTCAAGGCTGACAACATTGACGAATTTGCAGGTTATGACTTCGTCTTCGTCTGTGTTGACAAGGGATCGTCGCGGCGCGTGATTGCCGAAGGGCTGGTTCGCCTGGGCATCCCATTCGTCGACACTGGCATTGGTCTTGGGCTCGACGACAACACGCTAGACGGTTGCGCACGGGCGACTTTCATTGCCCCCGGCACGCCGTGGGCGGCGGTGGCGACCCATCTGTCGTTCGGTGACGACGATGAAGAGGCCAATGTGTACGGAACCGAGATCCAAACCGCCGAGCTCAATTCGTTGAACGCGATCATGGCGATCATGCGCTGGAAGCGCTGGCTGACCTTCTATCGTGATGAGCGCAAAGAAAGGAACGCGACATACATGATCGAGGGCAACAACATCACGAACCGGGAGGCATGATGGCTCGGGTGGATTGTCTTACAACGGTCTTTGTCGAAGATATTCCCGAACAGCTGGAAGACGGGGTTCTTTACGTGTCGCGCCAATGCCACGTTGCCCTCCACAATTGCGCCTGTGGCTGTGGCGAGGAGGTTTCGACACCGCTCGTTCCAACCGAATATGACCTTGTCATGGAGGACGAGGGCGCCTCGATCTGGCCGTCGATCGGCAACCACGACTTCCCTTGTGGCTCGCACTACATCATCAAACGTGGCCGAATCCATTGGGCCGGCAAGATGGCTCGCCAGCAGATCGAAGCCGGCCGCGCCTATGACCGCCTTCTCAAACGCGGCGCCCAGCCAAAGGGGCTCAGGGCCATCCTCGCATGGTTCAAGCGACTGTGGATCAAGTTGATCGGCTAATCAGCGTGCGGCCGACGGCATAGCGTTTGCAGCCACAGATCAGGTTGGCGACGCCTTCGGAAAGCCGGCCTCCCCGCGAGCGCAACTATTGCGCCTGCAACAAGCGGCTGTTCGGCAGGTTTGAGGGTGACGCCGCGGCGTCGAGAGGAGATGGCCCGCGCCGTTGTTGAACGCAGCTTTCCACGCAGCCGAGTTTCCAGCCTGGCCTCACCGATACAATTCATCGACCGCATGGCAGCCTCAAGTCACAACCTGTTGAAGCTCCACATCGAGCCGACCTTAATCCATTAGCTAAAATCGCAGGGTTCTACTGCGCTGATCAAGAAGGCTTCCCTATCCGTGCCATGGATGCATCCCATCCAAACAACCAAGTTTACCGATACGTCATGATGCTGCATAGCAAAGTACCGGCGGGCACCGATCGATCATTCCACTGCCTTGATCATTAGATGAGCGCGCCAAGAGATTCCAATAGAAGGAGAGCTATGGATGCCCCTGACTGCCAGTGGAGGCCCTAACTTCCGTTCTGAGCTCCTGTTTGGGTCGTTCTGCAAATTTGATCGGCCGTTACCGTGTTGAAGAGAGCGCACATCTGAATAGCAGGTGGCTGAGAACGATGGCGCTTTCAATAGAAGCACTAGCCCACTGCAATATTATCCCACCTTACCTGTCCCCCCAGCAAAGCGAAGTCATGAAATTCGGGTCAAGCGGCGTTCGAGGTTTGGATTCAGAATTACTCGGCAAGGCCAGCGGGCTTTATACCGAAGCTTTCGCCTGGCGTTTGAGTTCGAGCCAGGTTCAGCCGAATAGTTCGGTCTTCGTAGGCCGCGACCTGCGTGAAAGCAGTCAAGCGATAGTCAACAATTGCATGGCGGCGTTGGCCGCAAATGGTTTCCAGCCGATCGATTGCGGCGCCATACCGACGCCTGCCCTGGCACTATATGCACGCAGACACGGCGCGGCGGCTCTTATGGTCACCGGGTCGCACATTCCAGCCGATCGCAACGGCATTAAATTCTACGGCCCGAATGGTGAGATCAGCAAGGCGGATGAGGCCGCGATTACGCGCTTTGTCGCCGAAAGATCAAATGCATATTGCTTGCCACCCGCTCCTCTGGGAACGACGTGGCCTATCCGCCATGAAGAGGCGATGGCCTCTTATCGAGAGCGCGCCAATGACATGCTGGAGCCGGGCTCCCTTTCCGGCCTGAGACTTGGAGTCTACCGGCACAGTTCGGTAGCAGCAATACTTTTGGTGGAAGTTCTTCAATCGCTCGGCGCCGGCGTGGTCGCCGTCGGGAAAACCGAAACTTTCGTGCCTGTCGATACCGAAGCCGTGGATGCAGCCACGATTGCAAAATTGAAAGAATGGGTCCGCGAATTCAATCTCGATGCCATCGTGTCGACGGATGCGGACGCTGATCGGCCACTCATTGCCGATGAAAATGGCGATCTGTTTCGCGGCGATCTGGTTGGGCTCGCCACGGCTCTCTTCCTGAAGGCGGATACCGTCGTGACGCCTGTGACCTCCAATTCGGGCATTTCGAAAGCTTTCGGCTTCGACGTCCTGAGGACAAAGGTCGGGTCACCATTTGTCATCGAAGCCATGGAGGCGTCACATCGTGCTGGCAGCATCGTTGTCGGCTTTGAGGCCAATGGTGGCGTTCTCCTGGGGTCGGATTACACGGCGAACGGGAAGACTTTGACCGCACTGCCGACGCGGGACTCGCTTCTCCCAATCCTGGCTGTTCTCGGTACCATGGCATCGACAAAGAAGAACCTGTCGCAACTGCGCGAGCTCTGGAAGCTTCCGGTATGCGCGAGCGACCGGCTGCAGGATTTCTCCGCCGAAAGTTCAAGCAGATTGATGGATCGCCTCGCAAACCTCGACGCGCTGCAGCAATTTCTCGCCCCGTTCGGGACCGTAGCCGAAGTCGACAAAACCGACGGCTTCAGGGTGCGTATGCGCACAGGCGAGATCATACACCTGCGGCCCTCCGGCAATGCACCGGAACTGCGCTGCTATTCGGAAGCTTCGAGCGAGAGCAGAGCCACGACGATCGTCGCCTCGGTGCTGAAAAGAGCACAGGCATTCGCGTCGCAGACGGTAGAGGGCATTTGATGAAAGTGGTTCCTGTCATCATCAGCGGCGGAGCCGGCTCGCGGCTGTGGCCCGCCTCCAGGCAGTCGCACCCCAAGCCTTTCCTCAAGATGGCGGACGGGCGTTCGCTCATTCAGCACAGCGTCTTGCGCGCGGCTTCGATTGTGGGGGCGGCCGAGCTCGTCACCGTGACCTCCAAGGACCATCTCTTCCTCACGAAAGACCATTTTGACGAGCTGGATTCCGCCTGCTCCCGCGCACCTTCCTGCTCGAGCCGGAGGGCCGGGACACGGCCGCCGCTATCGCCGCGGCGACCATCCACGCCAAGGCGACACAGGGGCCGGATGCAATCCTGTGCATTTTTCCCGCGGACCAGATGATCGGCGACCTGGCGGCCTTTGCAAGCGCCATCAGTCGAGCGATCGAGCATGCGGGGCAGGGGCGTATTGCAACCTTGGGCATTAATCCAGACAGGCCGGACACGGCATTCGGCTACATCGAGGCCGATGGCGAAAAAGTCGTCCGTTTCGTCGAGAAGCCGGACGTCGAGACCGCCAAATCCTATGTCGCCTCCAAACGTTTCTTCTGGAACGCCGGCATCTTCTGCTTCAAAGCGCAAGTAATGCTCGATGAGATGGCCCTGCATTGCAAGGAGGTGGTCGATGCCGTTCTCGGCAGCTACGAGAACGCCGCAATCATTGACGGCGAGCGCTTCGCCAGCATCGAGCTCTCGGCCAAGCATCTCGCCGTGGCTCCGCGCATCTCGCTCGACCGGGCGGTGATGGAAAAGGCGCACAATCTCGCCGTTGTCCCTTGCGAGATGGGGTGGAACGACATCGGTTCCTGGAACGCAATGGCCGAACTGATCCCTCCCGACGAGAGCGGCAACAGGATCCGCGGCGATGTCCATGTAGTGGACACGGTAGACACCTACATAAGCTCGGACAAACGAGTCATAGGGACGGTGGGCGTCAGCGACCTGGTGATTGTCGATTCCCACGATGCGCTGCTCGTTGCATCCCGCGATCGCGTCCAGGACGTCAAGAAACTGTTCGAGGGGCTCAAGGCTGCGGGACACGAAGCGCACTTGCTTCATGGTACCGTGCACCGGCCCTGGGGCACATACACGGTTCTGGAGGAAAGCGAGCGCTTCAAGATCAAGCGCAGGTTAACCCGGGCGGGCGCTTGAGCCTGCAGATGCACCATCACCGCTCCGAGCACTGGTCGTGGTCAGCGGCACTGCGAAAATAGTCAACGGCGACCAGGAGCTACTCCTGACCACCAATCAATCCACCCATATCCCGTGCGGCCACAAACACCGGCTCGAGAACCCCGGCAATATCGTCCTGGTTATGATTGAGGTCCAAAGCGGCGAATATCTGGGCGAAGATGACATTGTGCGGTTTGAGGACGTATACGGTCGCACCTGACCAACGTCTACAGGTCGTGATCAGAAGGGAACTTCGTTGAGGTTTCCCTTTCCTCGTTAAGCTAATGGCGTGCCGAGCTTAAGCGAGAAGATTGCGTTGATTACTGGCATCAACGGTGAAGATGCTCCCATTTGGCCGAAATGTTGGTCAAAAGAGCTTTTCGGTCCATTACATAAGCCGTCGCACGTCCCCCTTCAATAAGGACAATTCGGAACTCAGCTCCTTCGTCGCATCGCGCCTCTATGCCCTTCATGCGTGTGCCTCGCGAAGATAGCTGAGCGTCCAATCGACCAGACACTGCATTGGAGCCGGTCGTGGGCGCAGCCGGTCGATGCGAGTATATCTGCGAAATCACCGGATCGGCGGTTTTGGGTTCCCAAATTTACGGCGAGGACAAAAAACGTCACCGCACAGATTGGCGTTCAAAGCGATGCTACCGCGATCATCAATGGCGAGTTGGTGCACTCGGCGGGCGCCACCCCAGCTTCCCCAGAAACAGAGTTGCCATTCAGGGGGTCGTTAAGGTCGCGATCTCAACATACGGCTGTTCTCGATCGAAGGGCTCGGCCGGTCTGCTCAATACAAGTGAGGACGAACTTCGGACATTGATCCGAACAGCATTTGCCACGCGCAAGGGCTATTGTGCATTGCACAAAAACCGACCCGCGGCTAAACGTCCTCCCGCTGCGGGAATCGGGCTTGGATCCCAGCGGCGAGGCAGCGAGAACCGATGCTTCGTCGATATCGCATTCATAGCTGAGGACCTTCATGACCCTTTCGAGCCCTGACAAATCCGGCGCCGCCAGTCTCGAGGCTATCGCCCGAAACGGCGGCGTGCTGCGCCGCATCGCCGTGCGCATTCCCACCTATCTGTCGGACATTCGCGAGAACCCGGCATGGCTGCCGATGTTCGTGCTGGCCCGCACCATGCCGGCCCGCAGGATGCACTGGCGTGGGGCAAAGCCGGTTCGCGTGTCGCAAAAGGCCCACGACACGATGCTTGCCGGCGTCAATCGCCAGGACGTTGTCGAGGCGCTGCGGTCGGACGGGCTGTTTTGCGGGCTCGTCCTTCCGACTTTCATCCATGACGAGATCGCCGCCTTCGCCCGGTGCACGCCTTGTTTCGGCAATTTCGATCGCCGTCTCGAATTCATGCCTGAGGACCATGCCGAGGCCGAGAAGCGTTTCGGCCGCTCCTTGCTCAGCGGCCACTATTTCGAGCGCATCCTCGACTGCAAGGCAGCGGTCGCCATCCAGAACGAGCCGCTGCTGCTCGACATCGCCGCGCATTATCTGGGCGCTCAGGCGAAACTGATCACCACACGCGTGTGGTGGAGCTTTCCCACCGGCCAGGCTTCCGACGCCGACAAGAACCGTGCCTCGCTGGGGAAGTATCATTTCGATCTCGATGACTGGCGGATGCTGAAATTCTTCTTCTATCTGACGCCTGTCGACGAGGGCACCGGCCCGCATGTCTATGTCCGGGGCAGCCACAAGCGGCGCATCCTCAAGCATCAACTTACACTGCTCGTCGGCCATCCGGCGCATGAGGTTCTCAACGTCTATGGCGATGACAGCCCCGTCACGCTGACCGGCGAAGCCGGCCTCGGCTTTGTCGAGGATCCGTTTGGCTTCCATATGGGCACCGTGCCTTCGCGCACGCCACGGCTGATGATGGAAGTCGGCTTCGGCGTGTCGCCGCCCTCGCGCCGGCGCTTCCATGGCGAGCCTGTTATTCGCTGATCTCGCAAAAGTCCTGAAAACAGCCTTCCCAGGTCACACGCCTGGTTCTCCCCTGGGCTAGCTGGTGCCATGGCGTCGTCATGGGGTCAGCTGGCACATCACTGGATCGAGGTCATCCGACGCCGGTTGGGCCTCGACTGACCCAGATCAAGGCCATGTCCCTATCGGCGTGGTTTGATCGGCCAGTTCTTCAGGGAAAAAACGCATGTGCTGACCGGCAGCCTGGTCGTCGCTCCCATCATCTTGAAAATCCGGACCATACGGCAGGCAAATGACGCTTCACCAGCCAGGAACCGACGTGAGAAACGCGCTTGAGGCGACGCGGCGGGCCATGGATCGTAGCGCGCTCGACGCACGACGTGCGGCTCGACGCCAGCAGCGTCTCACGAAGAGAGCCGACGCGCTGGCTGCCCGTTGATGGCCGGCTGTGACGACAGCTTCGACATCATTGTCGTTGGCGCCGGGCCGGTCGGACTTTCCTTCGCCGCATCGCTTGCCCACAGCGAGCTCAAACTGGCGGTTGTCGAAGGGCAGTCCCTGGAAAGACTGGCAAGTCCGGCTTTCGACGGTCGCGAGATCGCGCTCACCCACGCCTCGATTGGCATCCTTCGCGAGCTCCGCGCCTGGGATGTTATCCGCGCTTCGGACAAGTCACCGCTTCAGGGCGCACGCGTCCTCAACGGATCGAGCCCTTTTGCGCTGTGTTTCGATTCCCCCGACGGATCCGCGGAACCACTGGGCGTTCTGGTCCCGAATTGCCGGATCCGCGATGCCCTTTTCAAGATCGTCCGCTTGCAGGGCCATGTCCGCCTGCTGTGCGGCCACTCGGTCGTGCGTGCAACAAACAGCCGCCAGGGAGCAGTTATAACGCTCTCCAATGGCAGGCAGCTGACCGCTCGGCTTCTCGTTGCCGCCGATTCGCGTTTGTCCGCCACCCGCAATCTCCTCGGCATCGGCGCCGATATCAATCGGCTTGGCAACTCAATGCTGATTTGCCGGGTGAGGCACGAGCGCCCCCACCATCAGATCGCGATTGAATGGTTCGATCATCATCAGACGATAGCGATGTTGCCCCTCGCGAAAGGCGTGTCGTCGCTGCTTTTGACTTTGCCCTCAAACGAGGCCGAAGGACTGCTTGCCCTTGATGACGAGTTGTTCCTGATGGAGTTGACGAAGCGCTGTCGAGGGCGCCTCGGCAAGATGAGCCTGGCAAGCCAACGCCATATCTATCCGTTGGTCACGACCTGGGCGCACAGGTTCCGGGCGCCGAGCGCCGCATTGATCGGCGACGCTGCCATCGGCATGCACCCGGTAACCGCTCATGGCTTCAACATCGGCCTCGGCGGCCAGAAGCAGCTCGCCCGTGGTATTCAGACAGCATGGCGCGACCGTCGAGACATTGCCGATCCCGACATGCTCCACAGATATGAAAGCCGACTGCGCCTGTCGGCGGCGCCGCTCTACCATGCTACGAATATTCTTGTCGGACTCTACTCAAGCGAGCATCCGGCGGCACGGCTTGCAAGGCATGTGGGGCTGCGCCTCGGACAACATCTTCCCTTTGTCCGTCATGGCATTGCGGCCATGCTGAGGCGGTGAACCCCAGTCACAGTGGCATTGTCCGCGCGCCGGCCTAGCAGGCTGGCGAGTGTGGTTCGATGTGAGCGGTTGCGGCTGCGCGGAATCGTCGATCCCCGTGAAGAGCATGACGCCTTCTTCCGCCGTCCCTCTACGGAGCGATCGGTCAGGATTGCTCTGTCTTGGAACGAGAGAGGACCGCCGCGATTTTCCACCCGCCGCGCCGTGGCTGCACGCTTGTCGTTCCATGGTCAGCCGCATCCGGCGCAGCCGGCACACGAGGTGAGCGACCGAACGAATCCTCAAGAGCGACGATCCGAAGGAGCCCAATTGCTCGACAATGGGTTCGCGGCTGACGGAACGCGACGGGCTGATCGACGCGATGGAAGAGGCCAACAGGGTCCAGGCTAGGGCGGCTCATATCCTCGGCCTCACGCCGCGGCAAGTCGGCTATGCTCTGGGCCGGTACGGAATTGAGGTGAAGAAATTCTAAACGCCTGAATGATGTCAGGTCGCGAAGTCGCCCCCGGCCATTGTTGAGCCCGCTGCGCCGCCTGAGCGAGGACATGACGGTCCGCAACAACGATCGTACATCCTCACGGTAGCGGAGGTGTTTCGGCCGTTTCTCCGGACCGACGATGCGCGCCGTCCTGTACGTCTCCTTCGCGATGTAAGTGGTCACGCCGCAAGCTTAGACAGCTCAAGGTGGAGTTCGCATAGGAGGTGCGGTGTCGCCTTCACCCTCATCGCTGCCGTGCGACCCTCCATCATTCAGAATCGGCAACTGGGCCAGCGTGCCGAAAGGCTGTCGGATGGGAAGGTCGACCTCGTCACCACGGCGATCGCCCGGCAACACGCAGGTCGTCCTCGAGAGGCAGCAATTCAAAGCTGGTGGCGGGCGCCTCCCGTGCGACACGCTCCACCACCGCTTGAAAAAAATACGACCGTCATGAAATCGGAAATGCCGATCCTGAAGCGACGCGCCGATTGGGTTGGGTTGAATTATCCCAGGGAATGATAGAGAGCTGGATGTGCAGCAGAGCCTCGCGGACCGCGGGGCCGAGCCCTTCCGCACGGCGTGCTGGGACAAGTTCACGGCCTCTCATGATAAATACCTCATCGCGGAAAAAGTCGCGCACCGGCTTTAGCCGGTGGAGCATTCACATTAAGGCCCTTGAAGCGCACGGTCGATTCATCCACGGCGTGGATGTGAAGTATTCGAACAATTGATTTTACGACGTTTATGGAGTGCTGCATAGAAAAATGCGAACCGCGAGAGTCATCTTCGGACATATAAATATGGGCGTTCATTGCCCTGTTTTCTGAAGTATACGTCTAGCATCAAATGAGGCCATGCTCACTCCAGCCATGTTCTTCGACGTTGCGCAAGCTCCATCGATCTGGCTGACACAACCAAGCCCCAAAGGCCGCTCGGAGGCATACCACCGGCAAAGCTCCGTACGCTTTCCAGACTGTTCGAGATCGGATCGCGTGACGCGTACCCCAAGAAATGGCAAGAGGAAGTTATTCCATGCGCTTTCCAAAGTACGCCTGGAGACTATGCTGGGAAATGAGCTGGGGACTTGCAGACTATGTAGAATTCGCCGATTTCTTTCGAAAAGCCATTTTTAGGATGGCGGATTACATAGAGTTGCTGCGCCGTTTGGTCAACCCAGCCGAACAAACCTTGGAACGGAAACACTTGCATGACCCATCCAATGCCTTCACCTAGCCCATTTGTGATCCTTGCGATGCCGAGGGCGGGTACGCATTACTTGGAAGAACTGCTGAACGAGCATCCGAGCGTACTTAGCAACGGTGAGTTGCTCAACCCCTATGATACTAACTGGCTCGATAAGGACCGCTTGCTAGGCAGCGATCGCGAGCTCCTCGAGCTTGCCTACTTGCGTTATTCCAACGCAGCCAACAAGAAGGTTACGCGCGTTGGTTGCAAGATCAACGAACCTCAGTTTGGCGAGCGTCCGGGCTTTTTTGCTGAGCTCGCTCGTTGGCCATGCCTGAAGGTCATCCTTCTAGTACGCAGAAACACATTGGAATCGCTGCGATCGCTGACACAGGCGAGGCAAACCCGCCAATGGCTTAAGTACACTTCGGGCAACGACGCGAATCCGTGCGTTAAACTGACAGTCGCCTGCTGCGAGGCTTATTTCAAGACCGCCGATGAATTCCACAATCTCGTCGCGCGCTCCTTCGCGTCCACCGACTTGCATGTGGTCGAGTACGAGAGCCTTCTTGGCGAACCCTCTGCGTGCTTGGCAACAATTTGGGGTTTCCTAGGGATTCCAGCGGTTCGGCTCTCTGGTGCCACTATCCTTAAGCGGCAGGAAGCGCGCCCCCTGGACCAAACGATAGAGAATTTCGGAGATTTGCGGCGTCACTTCGCAGGCGGACCTTACGCGCGATTCTTTGAGGTTGGTGACCGTCTGAATAGTCGGCACAGCGGAAAGCGACAGCCTGCCCTTCCTTAGGCTCCGGGATACCGATGTCGACGAGCTCGCTCGCCCTTCCGACAACTGCGCAGCGCTGAATTCAGGGCGAAAAAGCGGCTCGACGAGGAAGGGCGAGCATGGGCGTCCAAACCTAGAGACCGACACACCCGCAAGGCACCGGCACCACCATCACCGCTTCCCGCAATTGGCACGTCCATGTTCATACGGCAATGGCGTAAGACATTCCAGGCCGAGCGAAACGAAAAGCTTGTAGA
This sequence comes from Mesorhizobium sp. WSM3862, assembly GCF_002294985.1. Lineage (GTDB taxonomy): Bacteria > Pseudomonadota > Alphaproteobacteria > Rhizobiales > Rhizobiaceae > Mesorhizobium. The sequence continues at coordinate 101,247 of NZ_NSGE01000002.1, forward strand.
AACCGCAGGTAGGCAAGATTCCGCCGGCGAGAGCCAGCGCGCCGGAATGGCAATAAGGGCTCGAATGGCCTCCTGTGCTGGCAACACCGGGAAGCAGCACGAACATGCGCATTGGTATAGCGATGCCGGGAGTTGCTGCGTGAGACGGCGCGAGCGCACGAAATGGTCATTCACGCCGGATCGACGTGCCATGCTTGTGTCGGTCCCGCCGAACCTGTCGGTATCGCGTGCGGTGCGCACCTGAAGCGACGCAGTTCACACAAGCTGCTGAGCGAGTTCGGGGGTATTGCGCAAACGCTACTAGGGCCAGCATCTGTGGGCGAGGGGTTATTGGGTTGCCACAAGCGGCAATGTGACCGACGAAATGTGGGTGGGGTACATCAAGAACCAGACACCGCCCGAGCCTGACAGCAATTTCAACGTGACGTGAGTTCGCGCCCTGTCCGCCGGGTGGCGGACCGATCCGGCTTTAAGCCGTAACCTGAAGCCATCGGCTTTAGCCGGTGGAGCATTCACACCCGATGCTCAGAAGGTAGCCGGAAAACTCCCTCAACGCGCGGCATGGGCTTCCCGGGCAGCAGTGCAGAAAATGACATAGACGGGGCGACAATGTCGGACATGCGACGTACCTGTTTAGGCTATCTGCTTGTTCCAGAATGACCTTTTATTCGGAACGGCACATGCTTGGTTGTCCGCGAGTCATCACCGAGCGAGTCTGGACACCCCATGCCTTTGCCGATCCTTGCGCTTGCCATTGCGTCCTTCTGCATAGGCACCACCGAATTCGTCATCATGGGACTGCTGCCGGAGGTGGCCGCCGACCTCGGCGTTTCAATTCCATCGGCCGGCCTGCTCGTCACCGGCTACGCGCTGGGCGTTGTCATCGGCGCACCGATCGTCGCCGCGGCGACGGCCCGCCTGCCGCGCAAGCCGGTGCTTGTGGGCCTCGCTACGCTCTTTGTCATCGGCAATCTGTTCTGCGCGCTTGCGCCCAATTACTGGCTGCTGATGGCGGCGCGCGTCTTCACCGCTTTCGGCCATGGCGCCTTCTTCGGCATCGGCTCGGTCGTCGCCGCGAGCCTTGTGCCGCGCAACAAAAGGGCGAGCGCGATCGCGCTGATGTTCGCCGGGCTGACGCTCTCCAACATCCTCGGCGTCCCCTCCGGCACCGCGCTCGGCGAAGCCTTCGGCTGGCGCGCCACCTTCCTTGCCGTCGTCGGCATCGGGCTGGTCTCGGTCGCGGCCATCGCCTGGCTGGTGCCTTCGGATGTCGCCGAGCCGAGCGGTGGCGGCCTGCTCGCTGAATTGCGCGTGCTCGGCAAGCTGCAGGTGTGGTTGGCGATGCTGATCGCCTCGCTTGCATCGGCCAGCCTGTTCGCGGTTTTCACATACATCAAGCCTTATCTCACCGACGTCTCCGGCCTGTCGACGGCGACCGTCACCTGGGTGCTGCTCTTGTTCGGCGCCGGCATGACGATAGGCAACCTCATCGGCGGCAGGCTGGCCGAAAGGAGGCTGATGCCGACGGTAATCGGCACGCTGCTCGCCATGGCCTTGGTGTTCGTCGTCTTCGCCAAATTCGGTGCGATAGCGATGGCTGCTATCGCCATCGTCTTCCTATGGGGTATGCTGATCTTCATCGTCGTGCCGCCGCTGCAGATCCGCGTCGTCGAGGCGGCTGCCGAGGGCCCGAACCTTGCCGCCACGCTCATCCAGAGCGCCTTCAATGTCGGCAATGCCGGCGGCGCTTGGATCGGTGGCCTCGCAATCTCCTGGGGCGTGTCCTACGCCCAGTTGCCGCTGGTAGGTGCGGCGCTGGCGCTGCTAGCCGTCGCCGCCGCTGTGCTGCTGCAGTCAGTCGACCGCCGTACTGTCCTGCAGACGCGGCCGGCGGAATAGCCGCTCTGCGCATGGTAAGTCGGCAACCCCCGAAATTCTGGGCTGAATACGAAGGGTAAGGCGATGCGACAACATTCCGAGATGCGCGAGATCAAGCGGCGCACCGAGGTCGTCGGAAATTTCCCGAACGACGATGCGATCGTGCGCCTGGTCGGCGCAATCCTGCTCGAACAGAACGACAGCGCTTCGTCAACTCCATCAGGAACAACTCGTCGTCAAGGGCAAGCAGTTCTTCGGCCTCGTTTGAGGGCAAAGTCAAAAGCAGCGACGACACGCCTTTCGCGAGGGGCAACATCGCTATCGTCTGATGATGATCGAACCATTCAATCGCGATCTGATGGTGGGGGCGCTCGTGCCTCACCCGGGCGCTGATGCTGGAGCCAGGGAAGCGCGCCACTGTCGCATTTCTAACTTGTTGTGCCCCGCCCTTTGAAAGGCCGTGGCGACATTTCTACTTTGCTGAGGGCGCGACATTCGAACTTGGTTGCAACCACCTTTATCAATCAAATGCAGCTACTACGGTTGATTTGATGATGATTCCTCCATCCGAGCTTCGCCGCATCGACGGCCCGTGGCGGCGCGAAAGACGGTCAGTAGTTGCAGCGCCGGCGGCACGCGCGACCGATGGTTCTCGAGACTTCTCGACCATGCCGGGTTTTCCGAACGGCGCTCCCAGACACCACGCGCTGCGACCATCGGAAGCCAATCTCGTAAAAAGACAGTCGGCTGCTCCGGGCCGATATGATGAAAGACGCCAGCGATGGGACGGCGGACACGGGCGTAGCCCTCCACCGAATTGACGTGGACGGCGTCGCGAACATCCTCACCACTGGAAAGCTTCAGTGTCACGTGCTTGGCAAAGCTCTCACCAACGGCCATGAATGCTTTCCACTCGTCGCTCATCAATTGAGCTCTCGATTCGATCCAGAGCTGCGTCGCGAAGCGTAGGTCAACGGTCGCAGCGTTTGTTGACACCTAACAGTCGGGCCCATCCTCCACTTGATCGCTGCTTCGGCACGAGGCGCAGCCATCGCTGGCCGTCTTGACGCAGGTTCTGTCACCGACAGCTGCCATCGGTGCCGTCGCTTTATCGGCCCAATCGAGCACGATCAGAAGGTCAGATTAAGGCCTCTGAAACGCTGGTTTTAGCATCCATAGCGTGGATGCTGGCGATCTAAACAATCAATTTTACCAATCTGTGCTGGTCCTTCATAGACCGCCCACATGACATGCACCGCCGCTGCACCACCGCGTAGTGCACAAAAGAACCCGAAAAAGAGGAAGTCTTCGCATGCGCTCTGACGTGCAGTGGAGGTTGTGCTGGGAAAATGAGTTGCGGCTTTCGGATCACCTCGAACTCTCTGAGTTCTTCCAAAAGACCTACGAGCCTGTCGGAGCCTTTAATGGAAAGCAATTCGCAGGCGGTCGAAGTTGGGCCGGTGCAAGGCCGGAGGTCCGCGCAATCGGCTATGATGTGCACGGAGTAGCAGCTCACTTGGGCCTGCTGCGCCGATACATCAAAGTTGGCGACGTTGATCTGCTCGTCGCTGAACTCGGTCTATACGGGGTGCGTCCGGATCTTGAGGGGCTAGGAATCGCCCATTCGATCAGCGCGATGTATCCAGTGCTGCAGCAGCTTGGCGTTCCATTCGCTTTCGGCACGGTTCGGCACGCGCTCCGGAACCATGTTGGCAGGTTCTGCCGCAAAGGCTTGGCGAGCATTTTGTCGGGCGTTCGCGTGCGTTCAACCCACCCGGACGTGTACCCCGATCTGCCTCCCACGCGGGTCGACGACGACGTACTCGTCATGGTGCTCCCAATTGGACGCTCAATGAGCGAGTGGCCGGCCGGCACTTTGATCGATCGGAACGGTCCAGAGCTATGAAGGACACCCGCAATGATATCAGTCACCGCGACACGCCCCTCATCGCATTGGCCGATCTGCATCCAGCATTGACCTCGGATTTATTGTCCGCTCGCTTCCTCAAATGCACTGAAAAATCAGACATCTCATGAACCTCTTTGCCCCAGCCAGTATTGTCGCCGTCTGCTCTTATGCGCTGCTGTCGACCGTCTATAAGACCGCGCAGGTGCTTTATACCCTGCCTGCAAACGTACCCCCGACCTCGGGCCAACCGGCCGGCTGTGAGCCTTGGCCGAGCGTCGATGTCATTATCCCGTGCTACAACGAGGCACCTCGCACCCTCTCGGACTGCCTGGCTTCCATTGCAAGTCAGGACTATGCAGGAGAACTGCAGGTCTATGTTGTTGATGACGGTTCTGGAAACCGCGATGCTCTCTCAGGTGTACACGAGGAATACGCGAGCGACCCGAGGTTCAACTTCATTGCGCTCCCAAAAAATGTCGGAAAGCGCAAGGCACAGATCGCGGCGGTTCGCCGCTCGTGCGGAGATTTGGTGCTCAATGTAGATTCGGACACGATACTCGCGCCGGACGTCATCACAAGGCTTGCGCTAAAGATGCAAGATCAAGCGATCGGCGCCGCCATGGGCCAGTTGGCGGCTAGCAATCGCAATGAAACTTGGCTGACGCGGTTGATTGACATGGAGTACTGGCTGGCCTGCAACGAAGAGCGGGCAGCGCAGGCTCGGTTCGGTGCCGTCATGTGTTGCTGCGGTCCGTGTGCCATGTATCGGAGATCCGCGCTTGCTTCGCTGCTGGATCAGTACGAGACGCAGCGCTTTCGAGGCAAGCCGAGCGACTTCGGTGAGGACCGCCACCTTACGATCCTGATGCTGAAAGCAGGCTTTAGAACAGAATATGTCCCGGAGGCCGTCGCGGCAACAGTCGTTCCCAACAGCATGGGTCCCTATCTGCGTCAACAGCTTCGCTGGGCCCGGAGCACGTTCCGTGACACGTTGCTGGCGCTCCAACTGCTGCGCGGCCTTAATATTTATCTCACATTGGACGTGATTGGGCAGAACCTTGGCCCACTATTGCTCTCTTTGTCTCTCCTGGCGGGGCTCGCGCAATTCGTAACGACAGGTACTGTGCCTTGGACGGCATGCCTGACGATTGCGGTCATGACTGTAATTCGCTGCAGCGTGGCAGCGTTTCGTGCGCGCCAACTTCGATTTCTCGGATTTTCGCTCCACACACTCATCAACATCTTTCTCTTGCTCCCATTGAAAGCATACGCGCTGTGTACATTGAGCAATAGCGATTGGTTGTCGCGAGGCTCTTCGGCCAATGTGCCAAACACCGCCGGCGCCATTCCAAAGCAAAACTTGGTGGGATCCGACGCAACTTACAGCGAACAGCAATAGTCACGTAGGTGGAAGAACTTTGAGCCAGGACCAGGAACATCAAGTGTTGAATGGGAATTTGGGCCCAGAAGATTTGCGGCAGCTCGAGACTGGTCCGATCGAACGGAAGTCTCACGGGCAAACAAGCGCGAAAAGCTCCGTGCCTGACTCTCTGTCGACCGTGGCAGTCGATTTCGCCGGCGTAACCAAGTCGTATGGGAACAAGGTCGTTGTCGACGAACTGTCGTTCAGCGTTGCGTCGGGCGAGTGTTTCGGCCTCCTAGGACCAAACGGGGCGGGCAAAAGCACGATTGCGCGAATGCTCCTCGGCATGACATCCCCTGACGCGGGCACGATCACGGTGCTCGGCGTCCCGGTGCCGGCGCGCGCTCGCCTGGCACGTAGGGGCATTGGCGTGGTCCCGCAATTCGACAATCTTGACCAGGAATTCACCGTACGCGAGAACCTGCTGGTGTTCGGCCGCTACTTCGGCATGAGCACACGCCAGAGCGAAGCGGTCATCCCGTCGCTTCTCGAATTCGCTCGCCTCGAGCGCAAGGCGGATGCGCGCGTCTCGGAACTGTCCGGCGGCATGAAGCGATGCCTGACGATGGCGCGGGCGTTGATCAACGACCCCCAGCTCATTGTGATGGACGAGCCGACCACCGGCCTCGATCCGCATGCGCGCCACCTGATCTGGGAGCGGCTGCGCGCCCTATTGGCACGCGGCAAGACGATCATCCTGACGACGCATTTCATGGAAGAGGCTGAGCGACTATGCGATCGGCTGTGCGTGCTCGAAAAGGGTCGCTACATCGCCGAAGGCCGGCCGCAGGCGCTGATCGATGAGCATATCGGATGCCAGGTCATGGAGATCTACGGCGGCGATCCGCACGAGTTGCATTCGCTGGTCAAGCCACATTCTCAGCGCATCGAGGTCAGCGGCGAAACCCTTTATTGCTATGCGCCAGACCCCGACCAGGTGCGCGCGCAACTGCAGGGGCGAGCAGGTCTGCGTCTTCTTCTGCGTCCAGCCAATCTCGAGGATGTTTTCTTGCGGCTGACCGGGCGCGAGATGGAGGAGTGAACGATGATTGAAGGTTTTGCCGCGGCGTTGCCGGCCAATGCGTGGAACTGGGTTGCGGTGTGGCGCCGCAACTATCTGGCATGGAAGAAAGTCGCACTCGTGTCGATTCTCGGTAACCTCGCCGATCCGATGATCTACCTTTTCGGCCTCGGCACCGGCCTCGGCATAATGGTCGGCCACGTCGACGGTGCGTCGTATATCGCCTTTTTGGCGGCCGGCATGGTCGCGGTAAGTGCGATGACCGCCTCTACCCTCGAAACATTGTACGCGGCTTTCGCTCGCATGCATTCTCAACGCACATGGGAAGCCATGCTGTATACGCACGTTACTCTCGGGGACATCGTTCTGGGTGAACTGGCGTGGGCAGCCACCAAGGCCTTCCTGGCCGGTACGGCAATTACCATTGTCACCGTAATGTTGGGCTATGCAGCCTGGCCGTCCGTCCTCTATGCGCTGCCAATTATTGCTCTGACGGGGTGCGCATTTGCGAGCCTCGCGATGATCGTCACCGCACTTTCGCCCAGCTACGATTACTTTGTATTTTACCAGACGCTTGTGCTTACACCTATGCTGTTCCTGTCGGGCGCCGTTTTCCCATTGAATCAGCTGCCTGACGCCTTTCAGAAGATAGCGCGATGCATGCCGCTGTCACATTCGATCGACCTTATTCGTCCGGTTATGCTTGATCGCCCGATCGCCGGCATCGCCCTGCACATCGGTGTGCTCGGCCTGTACGCGCTGCTGCCATTCTTCCTCTCGATGGCGCTGTTGCGCCGCCGACTGATGCGCTGACGCGAAAGAGAAGGAGATAAACCATGCGCTATGGACGCAAATAAGAACGACGTCGCCAGCATGTGCCGCGAAGGGTTTTGGCTGGCGTCGATTCGATCTCACAACGCTATGGAAAGCCCGACGTCTCGAGCACAGGATCTTATGTTGATCCCGGCGGACCCAAGAGAATTTCTTTGAGGTCAGTGATGTCTGACTGGCATTCGCCGGGGCGAACGACAACGCGGCCCGTCCTTCTGATCGAACGGCCTCGAGACAGGCCAATTTAGTATTCCTCTACGACAAATGGAGAGCGAGATGCTGTGTCTAGGATTGAACGGGGGATTGGACAAAGTCTATGAAAACAGGTTTCAGATTCCAAACACATTCATGCACGATGGCGCTGCGGTGCTCGTCCGGGACGGACAGGTCATTGCGGCCGTAGAAGAGGAGCGCCTCAATCGGATCAAACATTCCAACAAGCTCCCAATTAGCGCGGCTCAATACTGTCTTTCAGCAGCCGGGGTTCAGCTCAGCGAAATCGATCGTGTGGCGTTCTACGCTACCGAAGCCTACTCGAATGCCATGCTAGAAAACATGCTTGTTTCCCAGCCGGACGCTTCCATTCCGTTGGATGCTAAACTGTTGATGCAGAGGCTGCTGGCGCAGGAGTTCGGTACCGAACTCGACGCTTCGCGTATCTCATTCGTAGGTCATCATCAGGCGCACGCCGTGAGTGCTTTTGCAATGTCGGGCTTCGAGCAAAGTCTGATTTTCGCGATCGATGGCTCTGGTGATTTCCTGTCGGGCCTTATGGCGATAGGATCTGCTACTGAAATTACGCAACTCGCGACTTTCCCAGAGAACAATTCCCTTGGGCAATTTTATCTCGAGACGATCCGGTATCTCGGCTACGGCTTGTTCGATGAATATAAGGTAATGGGGCTTGCCCCCTACGGCGATCCCGTTCCCTATCGCGCGCTTTTCGAGCAGTTCTATGAACTCTCCGCAAACGGCGAGTATCGCGTCCACCTGGACCGCATCGGTCCGACTTTGCTCCGCAGCATTCAGGTTCGGCAAAAGGGAATGCCATTCACCCAGCAGCATAAGGATGTGAGTGCGTCGCTACAGGAAGCGCTCGAACGCATCGTGTTTCACATTCTTCGGCATTATCGTGAGGCCACCGGGATGACGCGGTTGTGCCTGGCCGGCGGAGTTGCGCACAACTGTTCCATGAACGGCAAGCTGCTCTATTCAGGACTTTTCGAAGACATCTTCGTGCAGCCCGCATCGCATGACGCTGGGTGCGCATTAGGCGCTGCGCTAATCGCGTCTAATGAGCTGGGCCGCCCCGCGCCGCGTGCGCGATTGCAGGAGGTTTATTGGGGGCCGGATCTCGCGAGTGATCACGCTGTCGAAGAGGAACTAAAGGCATGGGCGGGGCACCTGGAGTTTGAACGCACTGAGGAAGTGGCGGATAGGGCAGCCGAGTGGATGGCCGGTGGCGCCGTGATCGGCTGGGTGCAAGGTCGTTCGGAGTTCGGGCCGCGCGCGCTCGGAAATCGCAGCATTCTTGCCGACCCCAGGCCCGCCACAAACAAGGACCGGATCAACGCTATGGTCAAGAAGCGGGAAGGGTACCGCCCGTTCGCCCCATCAGTGCTGGAGGAGCATGCGCGCGAATTTTTTGACCTCCCGGGTAGTGCGTGCGAATTTCCGTTCATGAACTTCGTAGTTCGTGTGCACGATTCCAAACGTGGTTTGCTCGGCGCCATCACGCACGTCGACGGTACGGCTCGGCTGCAAACAGTATCGCGCAGGGCCAGTCCTGCCTATTGGGACGTCATCAATGCCTTCAAGCAGCGGACGGGCGTCCCAATGCTGCTCAATACGTCCTTTAACAACAATGCCGAGCCGATAGTAGATTCGGTTGCAGACTCGATTGCCACGTTCCTGACGACAGAGCTGGATGGACTTGTGGTCGGGCCGTACCTCGTCAAAAAACGGGCCGCAACGCTGCAGGACTGGACTGCGCTCGCGGTTTCATTGCCGCCTTATGTATCCCTGCATAAAGTCCGCGCATACAGGGCGCAGGATCGCCAGGAGACCGTCTGCGAAATCCGAACGGATAACCGTGACTGTGCGCGTATTTCACATGACTTGTTCGATCTGCTGACGCGGATCGAAGGCGAGGCCGTGCTCGCGGATCTCCTCGACACAATTACGCTGGATCAAGCCCAGCGCGAGGCTCTCACATCAGAGCTGAGACGATTGTGGGAGCAGCGCCACGTTCGGATGCACCCCTCACAAGCTGCTCGCGTCCACCAAAACTGATGCCAAAACCTGGACGACCGATAACAGCTGCCGAAACACTGGTGTGTCCAAGCACCTTCATATGACACGCCGCTTGGCGCGGGGGATCCGGAGTAACTGGCCGAACACCCGGATCCTGATCCACAGCCATTTATTGCAGCCCGCAGGCCATCGACTGGTGCCGCGCCAACTATATCGAATTCATCCTCCGCCTGGGCTCACCACGACCTTGCGCGAAGGCATGTCGCGGATCTAGAGCCCCGCACAATGGCGCGCTTCGAAGCGTCGGTGAAGGGCGAGTCCGAAGGTCAAATTCGTTGACGGACCCGGCAGTTGCAGACGCGTCGAGCGCGTCATCGCCTCGTGTCGAGGTCAGCGATGAGGGCGTGGCCAAGGCGAGCTGTTGGGTTTCTACAGGCGCATTGGATGTCGAGGATAAAACCGTTGATGTCGAGAGATCCAGAGGAAGGGATTTGGCCGGTGAGGCTCTGAAGCGACCAGGTCAAAGCGATCGGTGGCGGCATAAGCCAGGCGATAAGGCGGCGCAGTCTGGCGGATGCGGGTCGGGCCTGCCGAGTGATGATCGGACTGTCGGCATCGCGAAGGCTAAGCCGCGACGACGGGTCGCGCTCGCCTCGGTCGATCTGGTCGCCACGATGCTCGAGCGCGAATGGTAGGGGCAATACCCGGATGGCTGGGACGAGTGATGCCGTCCGTTGTCTACTACTGCAAAAGCCGATGTGGCGGCTTGGCTCTCACATGCCGAGCGTCTGAGTGCTTCCGGCAGGGCGAACAGTCTCGGCGAATATTTCCGCCGCTTCGTCGACCCTTTCAGCAGAACGGTCGGTCTGCTCCATTCGCTTGAGTACCCCGTTGTGCAACATCTCCAGGTCGCGCGGGCAGCCGAATTGGCCGTTCGCAAACTGTGCCAGTTTATCAGTCTTGGATCGGTGGGGCGGGCTCGGGCATCGACATCGGACATGCTCTTGGCTTTCGGCAAGAGTAGCTGCAAACTGGTCCAGTTGGGAGGAAAAGAAATGGTCCAGTTTCCGGGTCCCGGCGGCTCAAACCGCTCGTACGGCATGGGTGCGCGCCAGATCTACGAATCGCTTCGCGAGCAGATCCTCAGAGGCGTCTACGACACTGGCAGCCAACTGCCCTCCTCACGTGGCCTCGCCGAGGAACTTGGAGTCTCGCGAACGACCGTCACCGCTGCCTACGAGCAGCTGGCGGCGGAAGGTTTCATCGACGTCCGTCAAGGCGCTCGCCATCGTGTCGCATCGTCGCTGATCGGACCTGAGCTAACCGCCAATCCCCCAAAACGGGCCGGCCCGGGTCACTTGTCAAACTATGGCGAACGGCTGCGTGGCACTCCGCGCTGGCCGGATTACCTGCCCAACACGCTGAAGATCGATTTCCGATATGGCGACCTGGCGCCCTCAGATTTTCCGGCACCGGTTTGGAAGCGCGCGATGAACGCGGCGATGGCGCAGCGGCCGGCACGGCTCGCCTACGACCATCCGTGCGGTTCGCGCCGGCTGCGCCAGGCGCTTCAGGGCTATCTCTGGCGCGCCCGTACTGTGCGCTGCGACCCTGAGCAAATCGTCATCGTCAATGGTTCGCAGCAGGGGCTCGATCTCTGCGCGCGCCTGCTGCTCGACCCAGGGGACAGCTTCGTCATCGAGGACCCCTGCTACAGGATGGCACGCCAGGTCTTTGCCAGTACAGGTGCCACGCCGGTTCCCGTCGAGGTTGACGAGCACGGCATGCAGACGGAGCAACTGGCGGGGCTCGCGGCCCGGCTGGCCTATGCGACGCCGTCGCATCAGTTTCCGCTCGGCGGCGTCATGCCGATCGCGCGGCGGCATCAGCTTCTGGAATGGGCGCGGGACGAGGGCGCCTACGTCATCGAGGACGACTACGACAGCGAATATCGCTACGATATCAGCCCCGTTCCCCCGCTGCACAGCCTGGAGGATCATGCGGCCGTCATCTACCTAGGCACCATCTCCAAGACGCTCTCGCCGATGCTGCGCATCGGCTATCTCGTCGTCCCCGTGGAATTGCAGCAGGTTTTCGAAACCGCCAAGCAGTTTGCCGACCGGCATTCTCCGATGGCCGAGCAGGAGTCATTGGCCTCTCTGATCGAGAGCGGCAGCTATGAAAACCATGTGCGCCGCGTGCGTCGCCTCAACGGCGAGCGCCGGGAGGTGTTGCTGACCACCATGAAACGGAGTTTTCTAGATAGGATCGAAGTCCAGGGGGCAGAGGCTGGACTGCACGTCGTCATATGGTTCAACGACCTGCCGCGATCGCGCGAAACGGCGTTGGTCGAAGCCGCGCAATACGCGGGTCTGGGTCTGCACCCCATTTCGCCGCTTTACCATCGGCAGTCGGGAGCAGGCGAGGCCGATCGCGTCGGGCTTGTCATGGGCTATTCCGCCTTGAGCATCCGGCAGATCGAAAAAGGCGTCGAGATGCTGCGGGACGTCGTCGCTCAAATCTGAGACGCTTACGGTTTCCGCGCGCGGGGTAGGCCCACGTTCGCGGGTGCTCGTCGTAAACATTTCATCATCGAAATAATTGTGCAGGCGGGCAACGGCCGCGCTCATGGCGGGCTGACTTGGATTGATCTGCTTGCCGCCCCGTGAGGTTGCGCTCGGTCGGTGCGTCGCACGACCAGGAGGTCAGATCAAGGGCTTTGTCTCATCTATCCCCAACGTGGATGCTTGTCATCGAAACAATCGATTTTGCCGATTGGACAGGACGTCCCATAGGAAGAATTCGAGGATGCAGCCCTAAAGGATTGTCGATGTATGCGTTGGCTCCGAGGAGCATTTTCTGGTTTGTGCCTCCTGGTCTGCGCCGAACTTTAAGCGAGCCGATCCGCATTTCGACCAATCGTCGGTGATCGGCGCAAGCTGCATCGCGTCGGCTCTTCGCCACAGGCTCCCTCAGGTAGCGTAGGCGTCTACCTCAAGGATCACCAACAAGTTGAGGTGTTCCCATGCGCTCCCAAGGACGGTGGAGGTTGTGCTCGGAAACAAGTTGCAAGTGGCCGATCATGTCGAACTCTCCGACTCTCCGAAAAAACCTATCGAGGGACTGATCCTTTAATGGAAAGCTATTTGCAGCCGTTCGAAGTTGGGCTGGGGCTTCGGCCTAACGGCTACGACGCGCTGGGCGTCACGGCTCACTTGGGCCTGTTGCGCCGCCATCAGGATCGGCGAGGTTGATTTCTTGGCGGGAGAATTCGGGTTGGACGCGACGCGTCCGCATCTTGATCGACTCGGAATCAGCAATTCATTTTGTGTGCCATATCCAGTGCTTTCGCCACGGTGGGGCACGCGCTGCGGAACCAATTTGAGAGGTCCTGCAGAAACGGCGTGGCGGCTATTGCGTCTACGTTCGCGTACGATCCCACTCCGGAGTGCCGAACCTCGACCTGCCGTCTCGCGCGTTGAGCACGTGCTCTCGTGGCTATGCCGATTGCGCGGCTGATGAGCAAATGGCCGGTACAACAATTGACCGGAAGGATCCAGAGCTATGAAACATCATGATGAAAGATGGGAGGTGCAGAGTGAATGCGCTGATGGAACCGGCCGTCGGAGCGTTTATCTGACGTTTGACGACGGTCCCGATCCATTTTTCACGCCACAGATACTCGATGTGCTGGCGCAAAATGGGGTGCCGGCGACTTTCTTCGTCATCGGTGCCTGTGCCGCAGAGCACCCGGATCTCATCCAGCGAATGATCGCAGAAGGGCACGAGGTAGGCAACCACACGATGTCTCATCCAGATTTGTCCAAATGCGACTTGGGTGAAGTGCAACGTGAGGTATTTGAGGCCAACCGTGCCATTATGGCAGCATGCCCGCAGGCCTCGATCCGCTACATTCGCGCGCCATACGGCGCCTGGAGCGAAGAAGTGTTCACTGCCTCAGAGATCGCCGGGCTGGCCGCCCTTCATTGGTCGATAGACCCAAAAGACTGGTCGCGCCCCGGCACCGACGCGATCGTCGATGCAGTGCTCGCCGCGGTCCGGCCCGGTGCAATCGTGCTCTTGCACGACGGTTGCCCTCCCGACGAGTCGAGACGGAGCGCTCAAGCCAGTTTGCGCCACCAGACCGTTATGGCGCTGTCCAATCTGATTCCGGCATTACATGCCTGCGGATATGAAATTCGCTCCCTTCCAGAACATCACTGAAATGTCGGATTGGACCCGCTCCCCGCCCTTCTCGCCCATGAAGGCTTGCAGGCCGTTTACGCCCTGCGCGTAAGCACTCCGTCCAAAAATCGGACGAACTCCGACTGTTGGCTAAGCGTGGACAGTTGTTCTCACCTGCCACAATGAGGACCCGCGCACGCTCTCGGCATTCCCTGGCATCTCCGAACTCCTCGAGGTTGTTTTAACATGGCTCATTTTGCGTTAGATCAATTCATTGGGCTTGCCGGAGGCCTATACAGCGCATTCCTCCGTGATCGCGGCCCACAAGGTTTGGGAATCTAGCCGCCGTTGCCGTTATGCGGGATGTCCCCACCGCTCGGCTGCGAAGGACGCAGGCTGTTCCCCGACTCGCCCACCCCGCTGCGGATCTGTCCCTGATCGGATCCGTCTTTCGTCCACTGGACCACGTCGATAGCTTCTGACTGGCCGTTTCCAGCAGGTCAGATTGCCGGTAGCTGAGTGGTAACGCAAGGAGGGCCTTGCAGCGAGCGAGCGGGCATCTGACCGAGAGATCGCCCGCTCTCGTCCCAAATGATCGTGAACCTCGTCGGAATCGACCATGATGCCAGAACTGACCCCATTCGCCCTGTATCTCGCCGCGGCCTTCATGCTCGCCATCACGCCAGGTCCGGGCATCTTCTACGTTGCCGCGCGCACGCTCGCCGGCGGTCGTCCGGAAGGTATCGCTTCCAGCCTCGGCACCGGGGTAGGGGGCATGATCCACGTCCTCGCCGCAAGCTTAGGTGTTTCCGCGATCGTGCTCGGGAGCTCGGAACTGTTCTCTGCATTAAAGCTGTTCGGCGCGGTCTACCTCGTCTGGCTCGGCTTTCGCACCTTTCAAGCCGCCCGCCGCAAGGGAGCGACCGGCGGCAATGACGGCGACCGGGTGAGTCCAGTCGGACCTCGGCGGGCATTTCGTGAAGGGGTGCTGGTCGAGGCTCTCAACCCGAAGACGGCAGCGTTTTTTTTAGCCTTCCTTCCGCAGTTCGTGAACCCGAGCGCAGGGTTCGTAGCTCTGCAATTCGTGGTGCTTGGCTCCTTGTCGATTGCACTCAACACGCTTGCCGACATCGTGGTTGCCTTCCTGGCCAGCGGCATTCAAGACGGCGCGGCAGCGCGTCCCGGGTTGATCCGCCGCCTAAGGGAAGCGTCGGGCGGCGCGATGATCGCGCTGGGCGTCGGCCTCGCTCTGGCGAAGCACCCGGCTGCCTGAATTTTGAATCCGATCGGTTGGGCGTCTCTGCGGGTTGGCGGGTTAGCTTGCGCAAGCAGATGCACCACAGTGAGAGAAGCGTGCGCTCGACCGACTCGCCTCCCGCATGAAGATCATTTCGGCCCTCGCATATCAACGCACGGTAGAAGACAAGTCAGCCGAGAATGGCACCCGTTTCACGGAAGGAAAACCAACCCATGCGCCAAGCATCGCCCCGCTTTGCACTCGATCATATGGCGACACCCGGACTTGACGTTGGGGCGCTTTTCGCTTTTGCCCGCGACCAGGGGCTGACCGACGTCCAGATCCGCTGCCAGCCGCGCAGCAATACGATTGCACTCGGCATCCCGGCGGCAGACGTCCGCTCTGCCGCCGCCGAAGCAGGCGTTGGGATCATTTCCGTCAATGCCTTGCAGCGCTTCAATGAGTGGACACCAGCCCGCAAGGCCGAGGCGAGCAAACTCGCCGATTATGCGGCGGCCTGCGGAGCCCAGATGCTCATGCTGGTGCCGGTCAACGACGGCTCCTGGCCCGCCAATGGCGAGCACCGGGGCGATCTCCGCACCGCCTTGAAGGCGCTCAAGCCGATCCTCCAGTCGCGCGGCCTGATCGGTCTCATCGAGCCGCTGGGCTTCCAAACCTGCTCGCTTCGATCGAAGAGCGAAGCGGCTAAGGCCATCGCCGCTATTGATGGCCGATCGGTCTTCCGGCTCGTGCACGACACGTTCCACCACACGCTCGCCGGGGAGACGTTCTTCTCCTGCGAGCTGACCGGTCTTGTGCACATTTCAAGAGTGAACGATCCAATTCACTGGATTTACCCGGATCGCGTCCTGGCAGGTTCCGACAATGGCAGCCAGATCCGGGCGCTGCTTGATGGCGGTTATGGGGGGCCCTTCTCATTCGCACCGTTTGTCGATGCAGCCCACCCGCTCGACGACTTCGCAGGCGCACTTGCCGCAAGCATCGATCTAGTCCGACACGGGCTATTGACGCGACTGGCGGCGTGAGACGCGGGAGTGAATTTGGGGGTGCCTGCGGCGCCCTTTGGCGTCCGGCGGAGAAGTCATTCGAGACGCCTCCTGTAACAACACCTCTCGCATCCAGATGCTTGCCGGATCGCTGTTGTGAAGGGCGGGCCATTGGACGGCCTCGGTGAATGCGGGAAGCGGCAGCGGAAGTTCGACGATCCGCAGGGGCAAGGTTTTTTCGAAATATTTAACCAGCCGGAAGGGCATGCTCGCTATACGAGCTGTGCCTGAGACCATCGGCGGGATCATGCTGAAAGCCTGTACGACGATCTCGACACGTCTCTTGAGACCATGCTCAAGCAAAAACCGTTCCTCCATGGATGGCGTCAGCGCATGGCCGAACTTGACCGCAACGTGCCTCATGGACATGTAGCTCTCGAAGGTAAGCTGCCCTGGCAGCTGCTTGTTCGTGGGGCAGCCCACGCACACGAGTGTCTCGTCGAACAGCGCCCCTCTTGGATGCGCGCTCGACATGAACAATTCCGGACAAATCAGGAAATCGACGTCGCCGCGCCGGAGAAGCTCATCCGGATCGTCGTCGAGCGGCAGCAATTCGAAGCTGACGGCGGGTGCTTCGCGTGCAACACGCTCCACGACCTTTTCAAAAAACACAAGTGTGACGAAATCGGAAAGAACGATCCTGAAACGGCGATCGGATTGAGCCGGGTTAAACGGATCCCAAGAAATGATCGAGGACTGGATTTTCAGGAGTGCGCCGCGAACTGCGGGGGCGAGTGTTTCCGCACGCTGTGTTAGAACACGTTCGCGTCCGCTCATCGTAAACAGTTCATCGTTGAAAAAATCGCGCAGCCGGGCGACGGCCGCGCTCATGGCTGGCTGACTCAGGTTGATGCTGTTTGCCGCCGCCGTGAGGTTGCGCTCGGTCAGCAGTGCATCGAGCACGACGAGGAGGTTCAGATCAAGGCCCTTGAAGCGCATGGCTTTCAATTATCCATAGCGTGGATGCTCGCGATCTAAACAATCGATTTTACCAAACTTCCAGGGCGCTGCATAGATGACCGCACCTGAGATGCACCCGATCACGCCACTGCATGGCGTAGCGGCTCACTTGGACCTGCTGCGCCGTTTCCTCACGGTCGGCGAGGTTGATTTCTTGGTAGGCGAACTCGGATTGTACAACGGTGCATCCGGATCTTGAGAGACTCGGAATGAGCCATTCTATCCGCGTCATGCGTCTGGTACCGCAGCAGGCTGACATTCCAGTCGCTTTCGGCGCGGTTCGGCATGCGCCGTGGAACCACCTTGAGAGGTTCTGCACAGACGGCCTGGCGGCCATAGTGCCGGGCGTTCGCGTCGCCGCACATGATCGCGACCGCCACTGCGATCGAGGTAGCGATCAGGCACTGAGATTTTGTCGCTCGCTTGCAGCCAGTCGCCCCACGATACCATGCCCGATCCCCGTCACTTTCGATCCTTTGCGCCGAAACTGGCGCGCTCGCCGTGCCGGCAAACGGCAAGTAGCAGCTGCGATAGATAGGCCGGCATCTGATGCTTGATCACCTAACAGTCGGAGCGAAGGCACGCGGCTCGCGCCCAGCAGGAACAAACAACCGAGACCCAAGCTTTGATTTCGCCAAAGGTATACTCATTACCTTGGTGATAATTGGGCATTTATTACAATATTGTATTTATCGAGGCACTGACGCCTTCTGGCTGTCGCCGTACTTCAGGTCGATATACATATTTCATATGCCTCTCTTTATGGCGATAAGCGGCTATCTCTCTTCTGGGGCAATTTTGCGAAAACCGTTCATTCAAGGGGTCGGCAATCGAGCAACCCAGTTACTGCTGCCAATGCTTTTTTGGTGTGCGTTGATTTGGGCGCTAAAGTCCACCGTGATGGTTCCGACGAAGAGTTTAGCTGGCGGACTGTTGGATCTGTTGAACGAGGTCATTGGAACATACTGGTTCATATGGGCGGCGTTTATTTCGTTCATCCTGGTTAAGCTTTTTACAACTTTCAATCGTCTATCGATATGGATCATAAGCGCATCTGCAATTGCGGTCGCAATCGCCCCCATCACATCATCGATAATCCCGTCGCTAAGATACACATACCCATTTTATTGTTTGGGGTTCTTCTTTGCCCAGTCGAGTGGATGGAAGGAAAGTTTCATCTGGACGCATAAACCAGTTTTTTTGTTTCTACTCTCCGTTACCGCTTTCATATGCTTCCTATGGTGGGATAAGCAGACCTACGCCTTCAACAATCACGTGCTAATCAATGATGAACGGTCAGCTAAACAAGTATTGCTGATGTTCGCCGGCTCGGCAGCGGCTTCTGCAGTGGCAGTGCAGTTTATGTTGCAATGCTGGAGAATTGTCCATTCGACCAGAATAGCTCGCTTTGTCGCGGTCGAGCTTGGTCAGAGCACGCTGCTGCTTTATCTGGTTCAGGGTGCCGTGTTTCGCCTCACGGATTTTATACAGTTTGGAGAAGTCTGGAATCTCACGAGCAGAATCGCGTTCGCAAGTGTTCTTGGAGTGGCCATTGTCGTCACAGCGATGGCAATTCGCAAGGTTGCGCGCGACCTTGGATATGTCTCTCGGATCGTTGTCGGAGCGCCGCCACGCCCAGGTCTGCTCAAACCTCAATCTGTAGTCAATTAGCCACGTGAAAAATTCGTTTCATCGCTCCGGACCTGTCCGATCAACTGTTGTGCACGTCGGCCATTCGCTCATCTGCCGCGCAATCGGCATAAACACGACGAGCACGTCCTCCACACGCGTGGGCGGCAGGTCGGATACAACACCTCTGAGTTGGACCGTACGCGAACGCACACAATGGTCGCGATGACAAGCAACCACGTTACGGACGGATGAGGCATGCGTTTCAAAGGCCTTGATCTGAACCTTCTCGTCGTGCTCGACGCACTGCTGACCGAGCGCAACCTCACGGCGGCGGCAAACAGCATCAACCTGAGTCAGCCAGCCATGAGCGCGGCCGTCGGCCGGCTGCGCCATTATTTCAATGATGAACTGTTTACGATGAGCGGCCGCGAACGTGTTCTAACCCCGCGTGCGGAAACACTGGCTCCCGCAGTTCGCGGCGCACTCCTGCACATCCAGTGCTCGATTATTTCTTGGGAGCCGTTTAAGCCGGCTCAATCCGATCGCCGCTTCCGGATCATGGTTTCGGATTTCGTCACACTTGTGTTTTTTGAAAAGGTCGTGGAGCGTGTTGCACGCGAAGCGCCCGCCGTCAGCTTCGAATTGCTGCCGCTCGACGACGATCCGGACGATCTTCTCCGGCGCGGCGACGTCGATTTCCTGATTTGTCCGGAATTGTTCATGTCGAGCGCGCATCCAAGAGGGGCGCTGTTCGACGAGACATTCGTGTGCGTCGGCTGCCCCACGAACAAGCAATTGCCAGGGCGGCTTACATTTGAGAGATACGTGACGATGAAGCACATTGCGTTCAGGCTCGGCCGTGCGCAGATGCCATCCATCGAGGAACGGTTTTTGCTTGAGCATGGTCTCAAGAGGCGTGTCGAGATCATCGTTCAGGCCTTCAGCATGATCCCGCCGATGGTCTCAGGCACATCTCGTATAGCGACCATGCCGCTCCGGCTGGTTCAGCGTTTCAAAAACACTTTCCCCCTGCGGATCATCGAACTTCCGCGGCCACTACCCACGTTCACCGAGGCCGTCCAATGGCCCACCCTTCACAACAGCGATCCGGCAAGCACCTGGATGCGGCAGATAATGTTGCAGGAGGCGTCCCGCATGTGAAGTCGCGGGTGCTCCCTGGTCCAGGTCTGGATTTTACTCAGCGCCTCGTACGGATGCAAACGGCGCGCAAAAAATTGGGCCTGGCTCAAATTGGATGATTTCGCCATGACGGTGTGGTGCTGATTTCCCGACGCTGACCCCGGGTGCTTCCCGAAGGTCAGGCGGCGATTGAGATTCCGCCGCTCGCGGAGACGAAGCCTGCAACCGCCAAAGATCGTGCGCAGGATCGGACCGCGCGGCCGATGTGATTGCATCTTTCCCCGCGCTTCACTGACGGCCTCTTTCAAGCGGTTCAGGCATCGCGCTTCGGGCCGAGTAAGAACACCGTCAGGGCAGCGAGGAACGAGGCTACGGCGCTGTAGGCAAAAACACTGGCCACGCCGGCATTGTCCACGAGTAGTCCGCCGAAAACCGCGCCGGCTGCGATGGCCACTTGGAACGTTGCGGCCATCAGCCCACCGGCGTTTTCGGCATGCTCGGGAGCAGCGCGCAGCACCATCCATGTCTGCAGTCCCACCGGCACCGCGCCGAAGGCAAAGCCCCATACGCTGACCGCAATCACCGCGGCCCATGCCGATGCTCCCAGCGTCAGCAGCGAGACAGCGGCAAGCGCTATGATCAGGGGCGGCAGGGCCGCGACTGCCTTGAGGCTGTGCTCGGCCAAGACTCCGCCGGCCAAATTGCCGAAGAAGCCGCCGATGCCAAAGACGAGCAACACGAGTGAGATTGTCGCGATATTGAGCGCGGGAACATCCTCGAGGAAGGCGCGGATATAGGCGAAGCCGGCGAAGTGCCCGGACGCGGCAAGCAGGACGACCAAAATCGCGACTTTGATCGTCGGGTTCCTGGCCACATCCAGCAGGCGGCGAAAGCTGGCCGGTCCAATCGGAGGCAGCCTCGGAAGGGCCACGAGTTGCACTACCAGTGTAATGGCGGCTACGACCGCAGCGATCATGAAGGCGGTTCGCCATCCCCAGATGTCGCCGACATAGGCGCCGATTGGAGCCGCGCAGACGGTAGCGACGGTAACGCCGGTGAGGATGATCGACAGGGCGCGCTGCAGGAGGTGACTTGGAACGAGCCGCATCGCCAGCGCTGCTGAAATCGACCAGAAGCCTCCGATCGCTATTCCGAGCACGACGCGGGCGGTCAGAAGAACCGGCAGCGACCCCGCGACCGCCGACAGAACGTTCGACAGGATCAGCAGCAGCGTCATCGCCCACATGACGATCCTGCGGTCCAGGCGATTTGTGATGATGGCCATCGTCGGCGCCGCGATGGCACCGACGATTGCAGTCGCTGTCAGCGCCTGTCCAGCTGCACCCTCGGTGATACCGAGATCATGCGCGAGCGGCGTCAGCACGCTGGCAGGCAGAAACTCTGCCGTCACAAGCCCGAAAGTGCCTAAGGCAAGCGAGATGACCGCACCCCAGGCGGGACCCGACCGTTGATTTGGCTGTTCTGGGTCATGCAGAACTCCGTCCATGAAGCCTGTCGCGGATTCGGTCATGAACCGGGTCTCCAGTTTCGATGCGCAACATCGGGGAGGCTGCGCTGACCCGCACGAACGCCAAAAGCGCCTTCCCCTGCGGCGATGCACCAAGGAGGGGATGGGATCGCTTCGCGATCGTTGCGTTGCGGCGCGCGAAGTCGATGGCCCTTTGCTTGAGCCGGACGATGTCACCGTCGGACAGCACGTCATCCGGCAATTCTCCGGCGGCATTGTCGACTTGATCCGATTGCCGACGCTTCGGCGCAGTGCGCGTCGCCACCTTGGGAGGAGGCGATCGCGACAGCGAAAAATACTCCAGTTCGAACACGCCGCTCGGGATCAGCATGTATTTGCTCGACGCCACCCGGCTTGCCGTCGACTGGTGTACCTTGATCGCGTCGGCGACAGTCGTGAGACTGAGAGGCCGCAGTTGGTCGACGCCGTGTTCCAAAACGGCCCTGCTGGCGCAGGCGGGTAAACGACAATTGGGCTAGCGCCACGCCTTGTTCCGTCAGTCTGATGCGCAAAGCAGCTACCGAGCAACGCTGGAGGAAACGTTCGCCGCAGATGTGCACGGGTCTCCTTGGGCGCTCGCGTTTTGCCATGGTTCTGTTTGTAGCTTTCTACGTGCTTTGATGGGCTCTAACCGATGACAGCAAGCGCCATACCATTCACTTGCAGGCACCGAACCGGACTATCTTTTGCCGAAGCCCTGTTGGCTTGAGCAGGGCCGCCGTGCCTTGACCGACACCGATAGCGCCGCACAATCGCTTGGCCACCCGAACCGACCAAAAGTGCTGTATGTCCGGGATAATCGGCACTTGCGTCCCGGCTCGGAAGACGAAAACCTTTCCGGCCGCGCCGAGCCCGATGCATTGCCGGACTCCGGCAGGCCCTGCATCGACCGCGTAAGGCTTTGTCTCTAGCGGGCAATTGCGTGCGCAGGCCGGCGATCTGGGAGGATGCGGCCGTCGCACCTCTACCGTCGCGTTGTTGCTGCTCCCCCTATCGAGGACGGTCTTTGACGCCTCCAGCCCATCAGCACCACGCGCCGGTCTGCACGTGGTGAGGATCGAGTTCGGCTGGGCGTCACGATGTTTGCAGGGATGAGTTTCCTTGATTTGCTCGCCCTTGCGCGCCTTTCCGGAAACGTTGTTGTGTCCGAAGACGGACAAGAATGTCGCAAGAGCGATCAAAGATCGCCACGGCCGGCTGCCCGTACGAGGGCAATTGGTGAAGGCAAACGATGCGGCAATCGGCACGCAACTTGCTCCGACAATTTTGTCAGTGGAGACGTCAGCAGTGCTTCATGGAACTCACCGGTGATTGGCCAACGATTGGGCGGCGTGGTTATCGAATCCTGACGCGAAATACAGTGAGGAGAGCCTTGATGCCCTATCCTTCGACGCCACGGGCATGTGACGCCGGTTGCGCCGCCTGATGCTGCTGCATGTACGCGCCAAACTAGGCGCGATCGTCCCTGTACACCCAGCCAGCCTTATTGACGACGCAGCGGCGACTAACCTGTTTTAGTCAACAGCAACCCATTGCACCAAACGTGGTCCACGCATCCCCACTCACATGCTGCCGCAGCATCCGGAAAGAACCCACGTCCGTTAAGGTTGGCACTCGTGTTGCAGAGCAGCGGAATGCCAGTGAGTTGTTCATATTCGACCAGGAGCTCTGCAATTGGGTGATCAGATTTTCTAGAAACTGTCTGTAACCGTGCAGTCCCGTCGAGATGAACGACGGCCGGGATTTTCTCTTTCCACCCCGAACGAGTTCGGTGATCGAACAGCATGTAAGGATCCGGCGTGCCAGGTTCGAATATCTCAGGTGCACGATCCTCCAAGCATATTGGCGCCACCGGCCGGAAGTGCTCTCGACGTTTTAATTTGTTGAGGTGGTCCTTCATTTGCGGCGAAGTCGCGGCCGCCAGGATACTTCTGCCTCCCAACGCACGCGGTCCAAGCTCTGCACGGCCAGCGAGGAAAACGACAGGCTTGCCGCCGGCGAGCACGCTGGCAAGTTCTGCCAAGCTGCATGGAGCAGCCTGCCATCCCGGCGGCACGGGGCCATGCTTCATGTTTGGCCCGCTGTAGACTGACCAATCGAGGTAAACGAGGCCTTTGTTAGCAGCCAGGGCGCAGCAAGCGGCGCCGATCGCCGACCCGCTGTCGTTGGGAAACGGAGGCACCCAGACTGTATCGAACAAACCGCTCGCGCGAAGTGCACTGTTCCATTTGATATTCAGCCCGCATCCGCCGGCGATGCACAGGTTTCGCGTTCCGGCAACCGAGAGCCCACGCAGCGCGTTTGTCATCTCACGAACGAGAAGGCGCTCGAGAAAGGCATGAAACGAAGCAAGTATGTCCTCGGGTGTTTCGGCGACTAGCCGTAACTCGCTTTCATCGAAGAAATCATGCACGGCCGTGAGTAACGCGTCTTCGGAGCGGCTGTTGTTTCTATATTCAATAGCAAGCTTCGTGTCGCCGGCGAAATGTTGGTCGTAAAGCTCCCCAAATACTGTCACGATCTTTTCGTTGACAGATCCGAGCGCGATATAGGCCATCAGCTTGCCGGCGATATCCAGATTCCAGCCGGTCCTCGTTTCCTGCCTGTAAGGACCGAAGTGTTGGCCCGCGGCGGCATAGGCATGACCCATCATCGGAAATAGGCATTCGATAAACCGCACTCCGCTTGGTTCCACGTAATAAAGCCGCGGGAAGATGAAGCCGTCCCATACCAGGCAAAGGGCAGGTTCTTTGGCTTTAGCGAATGGGCTGGTGCAGTACGCGGAAGCTACGTGGCCAAGGACATGCGGATAACTTTCATAAGAAAATACCCCGCCGCCCAGCACGAGGCCTGAGCCGTGACAAGCTGTCAGGGGACTTTTAGGATCCCGCTCCACATATGGCGCCCCGTTAAGAGTGACCGGTGTGCCCTCACTAACAACCTGGAATTGCGACTCGATCTCACCGTCCCAGCCATCGATGACGAACCGGTCAACATCGCGCGGATCCAGGCCATGTTCCGCTAAGGCGGCAACAATCGTTTCAAGACGATCAATGGATTGATATCGTGGATTATTGTCGAGTTTCTCCTGCTCGATGCAAAAGACCAATCGGCCGTCCTCGACGACAGCGATTGCCCCGTCGTGCGTTAGCTTGATACCGCAAATTCGCATAATAGATCCATGTCAAGTTAGCTGTGGAACAACTTAGAACAACCGAGGAAAACGTGAGCTGGAAAGCACGGGACATAGGCTTTCAGGCAATGCGCTATGCAGTATGAGGACCCATCGGTAAACTTGATTGTTTGGATATAGTGCATCCATGGCGTGGATAGGCGTGCCATGTCCACGGTCGACTAGCCCGCTTGATGCACGACGATGAGCGACAGCATGCCGCCGTCGAAACGCGCGACTACGACTTGCTGCGAACAGTCGGACGGCAATTTGATCCTGCTTCGGTTTGAAATTCGCTACCAACGCAACAGGTTGGCTGAATCCGGTTGATCGTCACAGCCGTTGACGCACCCGGCTTCTTCATGCTGCTCGATGTTCAGGGCCGCGAGCCTCGAGGGGTTTCGCCCGCTTCCACCTCAGCGGCCCCCAGACATCGGCCGAAGCCGTGCCGGTCCACCCACCAGGTTCCGCAAGCGACGGGGTGCCCGTTTCGCCATCCCCTGCCGTTTTGTCGCAATTGCTTAAGGTGGGGCCTCCTTCTCGCCCTCCAGTCCCGTCAGGCTGCTTTCACCGACAGGCAGCATAACCCGAGAGCATCGACCAGACGATCCTCGCATTCTTGTTGCGCGTTCCGGTCTTTCTTGTTTGACTTGACGTATGGCGTCGGGCTGATCAGCCGCACCTGGTGGCCAAGCTCAGTGAGAATGCGAGTCCAATAGCGCGCTCCATTCGAAGCCTCCATGCCGACCAGACACGCGGGCAAATTGGCGAAGAAGCGGGCCATCGCATCGCGACGCAGCCTCTTTCGCACAACGACATTCCCGTGGTTTTGAGGCCATACCTCACCAAATCCAGAAATCTCCGAACGACCTGCATGGCATCCTCCTTCATCGGTTGACGTTCGAGATTCCAGACACCGCGGCTCCTCGCGGTTATCTCCGCGGCTTTCTTATTTTAGCTTAGGGGGAGTCAAGCAGACGCTTTCCACCGCCATCTGGAAAACCAGAAAATCCAGTTCATTTACCGGCCATGTGGGCAATTGCGCGCAATAGTGATTGCAGTGACGCTCACGGCTTGCTTACAGATCTCGGCTCACGCATGAACATTGCCCGCGCGGTGAACGGCCGGCAGCGGCTGGCCAACTCGCGCCGCACTCCTCAACGACCCCGCTTCGCCACTCGCCGACAATCCGCAAGTCCCAGAAAGCCGCCAAGGGCGTCGAATTCGCAGCGGTCGACTTGACGCCATCGGCACTGCTGAGCGCCCGCGCGCCTGAAGGCGCGCGCCGCGTGCTCGTGAACCGAGCCCGCTTTTTCTTCGGCAAGCTCAGGCGGTCTCGGCCCTGCGGCTTCGCCCCCTGGCGCGGGGCAGCCTCTCGGCTGCTGACGGTCGCCGGCCCATGGGCCGGCGTCGTTTCTTGTATTGGCCTTCCCCGGTGGCGCGCGGTGGGCGGCACTCCCTTCTAGGCCCGCCGCGGCGTCCCGCAACCCTTCGCTTGACGCTTCGGGTCCTCCTCTTCGTTCCGGTCCTTCGGATGCGGGCCGCCTTGGACGTCGGGCCTTTCCGGTCGCTTTCGCCGCCCACCCCGCTTCCGGGGAGGGCGCGGGATTGAAGAGCGGAGGACCAGACGATGGGTGCAAAATACAAGCGTTCCAGTAGCCGAGAGGCTGGCGCAGGCAAGAGCGGGCGCACGGGCGCCAGCCTTTATCAGGAAATCACAGATCGCATCATCGCCGAGCTGGAGCGCGGCACCGTGCCATGGGTCAAGCCATGGGGCAGCGCGAAGGCCGGCCTCGGCATGCCCAGCAACGCGGCCACCGGTCGCCGCTATTGCGGCATCAATATCCTGATCCTTTGGGGCGCTGTCTTCGAGCGCGGGTATGCCAGCCAGAACTGGCTGACCTTCCGGCAGGCGCTTGCCCTTGGCGGCAACGTCAGGAAGGGCGAACACGGCACAACAATAGTGCATGCTGACCGGTTCGTCCCAAAGGGCGAAATGGAACGCGCCAGGGCCGACGGCGATGAGCCGCACGCCGTGCCCTTTCTGAAGCGCTTCACCGTCTTCAATGTCGCGCAATGCGACAACCTGCCGGAACATCTCTATGCCGCCGCAGAACCGCTGCCCGAGCGTCAGATCATCCCGCAGGCCGAGGCGCTGATTCACGACTGCGGCGCGGATTTCAGGATTGGCGGCGATCGCGCTTTTTACATGCCGGGCAGCGACTTCATTCAGGTGCCGCCGCAACCCGCTTTCTTTCACCAGATCGACTATTACCGCACCTGTTTCCACGAGCTTGGCCACTGGACCGGCCATTCAACCCGGCTTGCGCGCGACCTTTCCGGCTCCTTCGGCTCGAAGGCCTATGCGCGCGAGGAACTGGTCGCCGAAATCTGCGCAGCCTTCGTCTGCAGCTCTCTCGCCATCGAGCCGACCGTGCGCCATGCCGACTACATCGGCTCATGGCTCGCCGTGCTGCGCCAGGACAACCGCGCCATTTTCCGCGCCGCCAGCCAAGCCTCGAAAGCCGCCGATTTGCTGCTTGGCCTCAACGCCGACGACGAAGGCAAGCCGCATGACGAGATCGCCGCATGAGCGCACTCGATTCGCCATGCGCGACCGCCTTGCGCCTCTGCGCCGAGCGCGCGCGCTCGGCGCAGAGGCCGCTCGCATCCGCCTGTTTCAAAAAAGCCGATCTCAATCAACCCCAACCGTTTTGAAGGAATTCCGCAATGATCCTGATCACCGACGACCTTTGCTCCCGTCTCCTCGCTAATGGCGCTTCCGACACCGAAACCGATCATTTCCCGGTCGTAAAACTGTTCGATCCGACCGGTCCCGCGACCTGGCTCTTGAGCGAACTCGATGCGGACGGCGACACGCTGTTCGGCCTTTGCGATCTCGGCTTCGGCTTTCCCGAACTCGGCAGCGTCAGCCTTGCCGAACTGCAAAGCGTCAAGGGCCGGCTTGGCCTCGGCATCGAGCGCGACCGCTATTTCAAGGCCGAGTTTCCGCTCTCCGTCTACGCCGAAGCCGCTCGTCTGTGTTGCCGCATTACCGAGGACGAGCGGCTGCTGCGGCAGGCAGCAGATGCGCTTGCAGCCCCCCATTCCGAGCTTCCGCCTGACACGGCGGAACAGACGCGCCGCTAGGCGCGGAAACCGTCCCGCCGCGCCGGCCTAGTGGCCTTTGCGGCGGGAGAAACCTCAACCAACCGAAGGAGACAAATCATGCAGCTTGCTCATATTCCGCTTGATAGGCTTAACATTTCCGCCCTCAACATGCGCCACGGCAAACGCGCGCCGGATATCTCCGATATCCTGCCGTCCGTTCGCGCGCGCGGCGTTCTCGTGCCGCTTCTGGTGCGGCCCAACGGGACGCCGGAAAGCTTCGAAATCGTCGCCGGACGGCGACGCTATTTCGCCGCCAAGTCGCTCGCCGACGAGCGCGGCGAGAGCGACGCCTTGCCCTGCGCCATCATGGAGGATGGCGACGACGCCGATGCGCTGGAGGCCTCGCTCATCGAAAACATTGCGCGCCTCGACCCCGACGAAGTCTCGCAATGGGAAACCTTCTCCCGGCTGATCCGGGAAGGCCGCACCCTTGCCGACATCGCCGCCACCTTCGGCATCACCGAGCTTCAGGTGAAACGCAGTCTGGCGCTCGGCGAGCTTCTGCCCAAAATCCGCGAAGCCTACCGCCGCGAGGAAATCGACGCCGAGACGGCCCGCTATCTCACCATGGCTTCGAAAGCGCAGCAGAAGGACTGGCTGGCGCTTTATGCCGATCCCGAGCAATACGCCCCGCGCGGCTACCAGCTGAAACAATGGCTGTTCGGCGGCCAGTCGATTTCCACCAAGGTGGCGCTGTTCGCCATCGAGGACTATCCCGGCCTCATCGTCTCCGACCTGTTCGGCGAGGACAGCTATTTTGCCGATGCCGACCTGTTCTGGCTGAAGCAGAACGAGGCGATCGCGGCCAGGCGCGACGCCTATATCGAGGCCGGATGGAGCGAAGTGACGGTGCTCGAACCGGGGCAGTATTTCCACTCATGGGATCACGAGAAAACCCCGAAGAAGAAGGGCGGCAAGGTCGTCATCACCGTCTCGCATCGCGGCGAGGTCGAGTGTCACGAGGGCTGGCTGTCGCGCAAGGAAGCGCGCCGCGCCCGCGCCGATGACGAGGGCGGCGAGCAGGACGAACAGGTCGTCAAGCCGTCGCGGCCTGAACTCACCGGCCCGATGCAGAACTATGTCGATCTGCATCGCCACGGTGCCGTGCGCACCGCCTTGCTCGACCATCCCGCCATTGCAATGCGCCTCATGGTGGCGCATGCGATTTCCGGTTCAAGCCTGTGGCAGGTGCGCCGCGAGCCGCAACGCGCGGCGAACGAGACGGTCGCCGCCAGCCTCGCCGCCTGCAAGGCCGAAGCCGCCTTCGCCGAGAAGCGGCGCGAAATTTTGGCGCTGATTGGGCAAGCGGACGACGATGGCCCGCTCGCCGGCGGCCACGGCGACGCCTTTGCTTTCGCCAGCGTCTTTGCCCGCTTGCTGGCGCTCTCCGATGACGATGTCTTGCGCGTTCTCAGCCTTGTCATGGCCGAGACGCTCGAGGCCGGCAGCGCCGTCATTGAGGCGCTTGGGCATAATCTGAACGTCGACATGGCTGCTTTCTGGCAAGCGGACGAGGCGTTCTTCGAGCTACTGCGCGACAAGGAAGTCGCCAATGCCATGCTCGCCGACATCGGCGGCAAGCCTGTCGCCGACGGCAATGTTTCGGAGAAGGTCAAGACGCAAAAGAAGATCATCCGCGACTTCCTTGCCGGCGAGAACGGCCGCGAGAAGGTGCAAAGCTGGCTGCCGCGCTGGATGAAATTCCCCGCCCAAAGCTACACAGCGCGCGGCGGCTTCCGCACCGCCGATCAGTGGGCCAAGGTCCGGCACCTGTTCGTGTCGGAGTGACCGGTCAAGCCTCAAGCGGCGGCACTTCGAAAGCCGCCGCTTGGGGCACCTCTCGGGCAGAACCGGTTGCACTTTCGCGATTTTTGAAGCGCGCACTGCACGCGGTGGTCCGACGCAAACCGATGCCAGCCCTGTGCCACGCCGGAACGCTCGCCGAGGCGCCACTCGGGTTAGGCACGTCGTCGCTGGCTGCGGTGTCTGAACCCGTGCCAAGCCCGGCACCCGCCATGTTGCTTGGGGATCGGTCAGCCGATCGCGCGATCAGTCTCCCAAGCGTCTTTCAGGACCATTTCCCTGCGGTTGGCTTGTTGACCTATGGGCGGTTCCGGCCCGCCCGAAACCCTCGGCCAGCAGCTTTTTTCCCCGCCGCCTGCGGCGGCTCCTCGCGCCCGCTTCGCTCCAAAAAAGCCGCCCGCTCGGGTCCTCCGCTGTCGCTGCGGCCCTTCGGGTTCAGGCGGGCCGGACGCGCCCATCACGGTCCGCCATCGCAGGGGAATGGTCCCCGGCGACAGCAAAACAGGAGACTAACATGACCGCGATCGGATACGTCACCAAGCAGGAAAACGGCGGCTACAAGGGCCAGCTCAAGACGCTCAGCGTCCGCGCCGACATCGACATCGTGCCCAACCAGGGCAAGACCGCCGACAATCATCCGGACTTCCGGGTGCTGACGCAAGGCATCGAAGTCGGCGCCGGCTGGATCCGCATCGGCGAGGCTTCCGGCAAGGATTATGTGAGCCTGTCGATCGCCGCCCCGGAGTTTGGTCCGCGCAAGCTCTACGCCAATCTCGGCCGCGCCGCCGGCCAGGACGATGACGACACCTACGCCATCATCTGGAACCCCGCCGACTAAAACGGCGGAGCTCCGGGCCCCGCGCCGCGACCGGCGCGGGGCTCATCCCAAGAGCGGCGAAAACTCGCCCCCGACTCTTCGCCCGTCCCCGCAGCGACCTCGCTCGCCCATCCTCTCCGTCGCTTCTCCTTAAGCGACACGAGGACAATCATGGACGACGAAAACGAACGCGCCGCCCGCGCCAAGAAGGGCAGCCCGTTTCTCAATACCGCGCAAGCGGCCTTCTATATCGGCCTCTCCCAGCGCACGCTGGAAAAGATGCGGCTCAAGGGCGGCGGCCCGAAATTCCGCAAGCACGGCCGCTATGTCCGCTATCACATCGACGAGCTCGACGAATGGTCGAAAGGCCATCCGCACTACGGCGCTCCGGAAGCCGGTTCCACGCCGGCCGACGATGGAGGCCGCTCATGAGCCGGCGTCCATTTCTGCGCATGATCGGCTCCGGCCTGCGCCGCGTTCGCGCCCGCAAGACGATCGCCATTGCCACGATTGGCCTGAGCCTTTTGGCCTTCACGGTACTCGCAAAACCAACGCCATGGCTGGTCTGGAACGCCTCGGCCAGCGCGCCGATCGGCCTCTACCGCGTCGCTGCGGGCACGCCGGCGCGTGGCGATCTGGTGCTCGTCCGCCCGCCTGATTACGTGGCCTATCTGGCGGCCCAACGCGGCTATCTGCCCCGCAATGTGGCGCTGGTGAAGCGCCTTGCAGCGGTCCCGACCGAGCATGTCTGCGCCTTCCATGACGCCATCATCATCGGCGGCGACATCGTGGCGCGCCGGCTCAAGATCGACGCCCAAGGCCGGCCCTTGCCATGGTGGAATGGCTGCCGGGCGCTGACGAAGTCCGAGGTGTTCCTGCTCGGCAGCGAGACCAGTCGCTCCTTCGACAGCCGCTATTTCGGGCCGGTGCCGGCCGCCAATGTCATCGGGAGGCTCGTGCCGCTATGGACCGAGTGACGCTCCTGATATTAGGCATGATCGCCACCGCGCCATGCGCCTGTTCCGCCTCGACCGGCGCCGAGCCGGTCGCCATCTCCCAAAGTCCGCAGCTTCGAAACTGGCAGCAGTTCGTAGCGGAAGCGAGCCGGCATTTCCGTGTTCCGCAGGCCTGGATCTACGCCGTCATGGATGCCGAAAGCGGCGGCAACACCATGCGCGACGGCCGCCCCATCACCTCTCGCGCCGGCGCCATTGGCCTCATGCAGGTGATGCCCGCCACCTATGCGGAGATGCGCGTGGCCCATGGTCTCGGCCCCAATCCGCACGATCCGCGCGACAATATTCTCGCCGGCACCGCCTATCTCCGAGCCATGTATGACCGCTTCGGATTCCCCGGCCTGTTCGCCGCCTACAACGCAGGCCCCGAGCGCTACGAAGGGCATTTGAAGCACGGCAAGCCATTGCCGAAAGAGACAGTCGATTACCTCGAGCAGCTCAGGGCGGCCGGGGTTTCGGCCACTGACATGAAACAATTCAAGGGCAAATCTGTCGCTCCGGCGAGGCAAAAGGCAACCTCGGGGCGCTCGCTGTTCTTCCTCCACGACGGTTTTCGCGCCGGCGCGCGAAACCGCGATCTCTTCGTGCCGCTTCGCAAGGATGACATGCCGCCGAAGGAGCCGGATGGCTAGGAGTTTGGAGGCGGTGCGCGCGCGACAAGGGCAGGGCGCGTAAGGCAAGATAAAGGCACCGCCTCCCGTAGGCGGCCAAGTATCTGTCTGCACATCGTTTTTCCAGGAGGCAGCTGGCGGCGTCAGGAGGCTGCGGCGCCTAAACGGTTGATCTGGCTTTGGATTACCCGGAGGCCGGCATGCAGGACGATGAATTCAGGCCGAAGCTCGGCAAGATCGGGTCGCGCGGATCGAAAGCAGGCAAACGCTTCGCCACTCAGATCCGGACAGCGATCAACAGGGCCGGCGGCCGGCTGCAACGCGATGGTCGCTTCACCGGAAGCCGGGCAGGGCGGGGAGGGGCGGCCGCAGCGCTGCTCAAGTCACGCGACCGCTACGCTGCCTTTCGGCTGCGACGTGTCGTCGTCAAGGCACGGGTCGTCAAACTGGCCGGCAAGGGTTCGGACGGAGCGCGCGCACACCTGCGCTATCTTCAGCGCGACGGCGTCACCCGCGAAGGCGATCCTGGCGAGCTCTATGGCGCCGACAGCGACCGCGTCGACGGCAAGGCATTCATCGATCGCGCGGACGGAGACGGCCATCAGTTCCGCTTCATCGTCGCAGCCGAAGATGGCATCGAGTATGAGGACCTCAAGCCGCTGACTCGGCGCCTCATGGCTCAGATGGAAGAGGACCTCGGCACCAAGCTCGACTGGGTCGCCGTCGACCATTTCAACACCGGTCATCCGCACAGCCACATCATCGTGCGTGGCAAGGACGACCGCGGGGAGAACCTCGTCATCGCGCGTGAGTATATTTCGAGCGGCATCCGCGAGCGCGCTGCCGAGCTGGTCAGCCTCGATCTCGGTCCACTCACCGATCGCGAGATCGAGCAGCGCCTGCGCCAGGAAATGGAGCAGGAACGCTTCACCAGCATCGACCGGCAACTGCTGCGCATGCGTGACGATGACGGTCTTGTTTCGACAAACGGCCGCGACACCTTTCGCCAGACGCTGCATCAGGGCCGGCTTCGCAAGCTGGAGCGCATGGGTCTGGCCGAGGACGTCGGCGCTGGCTCCTGGCGACTCGACGGCGAGCTGGAAGCGACCCTGCGGCGTGCCGGCGATCGCGGCGACATCATCAGGACCATGCATCGCGAGCTGGCCGGCAAGGGGCTCGCGCGCAGTGCCGCCGACTGCGTGATCCACGATCGATCCGGTGAGCCGGCCCAGCCCGTCGTCGGCCGCGTCGTCGCTCGCGGGCTCGCCGACGAAATCAATGACCGGCAATATCTTCTCGTCGACGGCGTTGACGGTAAAAGCCATTGGATCGACATCGGCAAAGGTGAGGCCACCGAACCGATGCCAGAAGGCTGCATCGTGCGTGCCACCCCGAGGAGCACCGAGCCGAGGCAGGTCGACCGTACTGTCGCCGAGATCGCCGCCGCCCATGGCGGCCGTTACGACGCTGATATCCACCTGAAGCATGAGCCATCCGCCACCGAGAGCTTTGCGCAAACGCATGTCCGGCGGCTGGAGGCGATCCGCCGCGCGACCGGCGGCATCGAGCGAGAGCCGAACGGCACTTGGCTGGTCGCGCCGGACCATCTCGATCGTGTCGCGGAATACGAGCGCCAGCGGGCCAGGGCCGAGCCTGTCGTTGTCAACAGGCTGTCATCAATGCCGCTGGAGCACCAAGTCAGCTTTGAAGGTGCCACCTGGCTCGACCGGGAACTGGTTGCCGACGGACCAGAGCGGTTGCGCAACTCAGGCTTCGGGCATGAGGTCCGGGAGGCGCAAGCCAGCAGGCGGCAGTGGCTGATCGCTCAAGGCCTCGCGCGCGAAGAGCAGGATCGGATCGTCTACCGCCCCAACATGCTTTCGATCCTGCGGCAGCGTGAGTTGAACCGTGTTGCCGGCCAACTGTCGGCGGAACTTCGTCTGCCCTATGCTGAAGCGCGATCCGGAGAACGAGTAGAGGGTACGCTCCGCCGCTCCGTCGAGCTTGCCAGCGGCAAATATGCCGTGATCGAGAAGTCGCGCGAGTTCACACTGGTGCCATGGCGACCGGTGCTAGAGCGACACATCGGCAAGGAGGTGTCCGGGATCATGCGCGGGGAGGGGATTTCCTGGGCGATCGGCCGGCAAAGGAGTGGGCCAAGCGTGTCATAGTGGCGCCAACATCTCACGCGCACAAGCCGCCGCTCTGCGGCAAGGGAGACGTCGGCGTCTGCTTAGGAGCCGGAGACATCGCTTAGCTGCTCAACGTTCTTGCTATATTTGCGCCTGTAAGCGGCAATGAAATCGCCGTCGCTGCAGATGCAGCGGCCGCTGGAATCTTTGGCCTTCGGATCATGCAAATGAGAGCCAAGGGGGCGCAGAAGATTCACCCGAGTGCTCGTCGTCGGGCTCATGGGAAAACCCGCACTATGTTTGACCAGCTCCGCGGCAAGCATAATCCCGGCAAGCGCTGACTGAAAGGCCATCGGAACCACGGTTCGAACGAGGCGATTTCCATCGCTGAGCTGGAACACCAGACCGCCGCAGATCGCCTGCTGATAAAAGGAGCGCAGGGGCTGGCCAACAAACGGCGCTAGCGGTTCAAACGGCACAGCCATCGCAGTAGCCACCCGAATGACAAAGTCGTTGGGAACTCCGGCATTGGTCTGCAGCAGCATTTTCACCTGCTCGTGTGCTTCCGGTATTCCGAGTTCCTCGGCAATCAGCTGGTGCTCGTCCTTGGATTTTCCAGACGGCAGGTACATGCAACAAAGGCAAGCCCGGCTGTCGTCGAAACCATGCCGGGAGATACCGAGATCGTGCTCCTGGGTCCAGGCATTCGCGATCCATCGGGGCAGAGCACCTTGGACAGCGAGACGGTCGGCGGCGGTGTCAAGCGCCACACCCACTTGGTCGAAGACCCAATTGCCCCTGCGCATAACATATTCTGCCCACTTCAACGGGTGCGCCTCAACATCGAGGGCGGTCGATCGAAGGGCGGTGGTTGCAAGGACTGCCTTGGACATGCCTATCTCCGCCTGGCCGGCCAGTGCGTAGCGCTGCAGGTTTGAGAGCTCGATCGTTTCGTGATCGATTACATGCAGGCGACCCGAGAGGCCGGGTTGTCTCGCTAGGGTCCAAAGCGAGCCATGGCCTATCGCGCCGAGCCCAACGAGGTGCGTTTCGCCAAGGTCGACAGGGAAGTCGATCGGGCCTGCCTCGCCGGCTTTGGTATTGTCGTAGCTGTATAACGAGAGGTCGATGGTTTCGTCCAACTCGGCGCCGGTCAGCTGGGCGGCGAAAATGGTTCGAAAGACATTGGCGGCGCCGAAGCAACTGGCGGCGCCAGCTCCATAGGGCAGCAAACTTGGGCCAGAGCCCACCGGGTCCGTACGCGACAGCTTGGCCGACCAACCGTCCGATCCCATGAAAAAGGTCGGGCACCGGAGTGATGGGCGCGTTACCCCTGCGACTACGCAGACCGTGGCAAACTTGCCAGAACGCCGGATTCCGACTTTTGGATTGATCGACTTTGCCAAGCGCTCCAGCGCTTGGGTTTGAGAATTGGCCGCACTGTCCAACGGGAGTATTGCCAGAACTGGGTAGAGTCTGGCGAGCAATCTCACCGTAAGATCTAGTGTCGCCTGGCCTTCGGGGCAGGAAGCGGCCTGATCGTCGAAGGCGACGGCCACGACCTGCTTTTCAAGAGCGGCTTTGAAGTCTCCCAGATGAAAATCGGCTAGGACCTGAGATGCCGCCGTAGCGGCACGGTCGATGAAGTTAGCGAATGCCATTATTCAACTCGTTATCGTGATCATTCGCGACAGTGCCGCGGAAGGGAGCGCATTCCAGTTGGCCTTTCCGTCAAGCCGATAGGCGGCAACCCGAGCAAAATCAAAAGGCTCGCGGGCGAAATTCGGCACTACGAGCGACAAGCAGCCCACCGTGGTTGCTATCGCGTAGGCGTCATCCGTTGTCGAATGGTACGCCCGGCCCGGATGACTATGGATCTGCGCCAGGAGCGTCAGGCCACGTCTGTAGAGCCAAACATTGAGCCGGTGCAGTTCTTCGGCAGGAACCATCACGCATACGCCGTCGCTCGTCCGGATGTGACGTTGCGCCGGGATGACCGTTTCTGTTACGGCAAAGTGCTGGTCTTGCTGAACGCCGACCCAGAGCGCCATGCCTTCATAGCCCTGCTGTCCAACGGAGCGCAGATGCGCCTGTACAGCGGACACACAGTCTCGGGGGAGGTCAACTGTCCTGACGTCCTCCAGAGCGGTCATTCCGGGATGGCTGGCAGGGGTGCTGCCAGCCCCACCACTGAAATTTGGAGCTGAAGCTGCTCTACTGGAGTGAGTCCGTATTTGATTATTTGGTACAGGATGAAGGCCAAACAGCCTTCTCCAGAACCCCGGTGGAGAAGCCATGAATCACCTGAATGGGCTGGATTGTCGTGGTATTCCCGCACGCCTGCCATGCACAAGAAGGGCGCGTGTTCCATACTATTGGCCTGGATGAAGTCCGTCAGCTGCACGGTATTCTGCGGCAAGACCGGAACAATCTCCGTTGGGGGTGCGGGTAGAGGCGACCGTCTCAGCATCTTAAGCTGTAGATCCTTGCGGGCAATCGGCTGGCGCCTAAATGGGTCGACGAAGACTACTGAGGGAGGTCGTAGGTCGTAGTTGGAGAAGTCGATCTCGGCAGCTGCACCGATTACCTGTGGCTTTAACTTCGGCGGCGCAAAGATGAAGAAGGCGTTCGGGAAGACTGCTTCGATCAGGAAGCATCCCTGCGCCCGATAAACACCCGCTTGTCCAAGGAACCAGCCGATCTCCCGATCAAACTTCGCTCGGGAGACCTCCGGATCCACAGTTTGGGGTTCAGCCACCTGCGACGCCCGCCTTCAGGCTGAGGAACAGGGTCACAGCGTTCACGAAACCGAAATCGCTAACCTTCTTGTCGACGTCGAGCAAGTTGCCGGCCTCATCCTTGCACTCCCAATTCTCGGCCGGTTGGGCAACATTCTGCGTGTTCTCAAGGGCTTTGGTACGAATGACGTGAAGCGGCTGGTTGGGATTGGCTTCGACCTGCGTGGGCTGGCCGTTCACCACTACCGTGATCTCGATCTTGCCTGGTCCGCCGCCGTGATTATCGCTCTTACCCGAATCCTTCGACATTTGTCCTACTCCTGTGGCTTGCCAACCCGCCCCCCCGGGCTCTGTTCCCACCTGCCAGTGAGACCGTCGGTCTTCAATCGTCCACACGGCGCCACGACCGCGAGTACGCGAAAGACAGGGGATAAGCTACCGAATCGGTGCCAGCTCTTTTATGCGTGACTTGAGCGGCAAGTAAACTGGCCAAAATTGCTCTTCACAACTATAATCGATTAGAGCAATGCGAAAATATTGGCGACACGCCGGCTGATGTGCTCTTTCACTCGCCTGCTCCACTTGCAGCGTGCAACGTTGGCTGGCGCCGTGCAAGTCCGGCGGCCGGTATGATTTCATGTTCGACTGGGCAGGCGCTGTGATGATTTGGCTGGGGCGCCTTCTGGCCGCTGTAATCTCGACGCAGGGTTTGGCAACCACGCAGAGCTTTAGAGTTGGTGATCGCTCGGCCTATTCGAAAGGTGTCTCGGAAGCAGTCGCCGTGACCAACTCCGGATACCGCGATAGTCACGACGAGATGACGGGACGTGAGTGGTTGCACCGAACCGTGCTCCGGGTGCGCCCGAAGAGCGATGTTAGCCACCTAACCTATTACGAGTGGGAGCGAGTGGGAGTTAAACAACTGATAAGGCAACATTATCGTTCGTTGTGTTTGTGCGACAGGTACAGCGCTTTTTGCCTATTTCCGTTGCCAAAAGCGCCGCCATGAATCATCGTGTCTGAGATGATTCTGCGTCCCAAACCCTCTGTACGCCACGGGCCCTTCCCGGTGCCACGGCGGTCGCGCCGATCATGGCGGTGCCGGCCTGGCTGCGCCGGGCCATCCTGGATGCGGAAACCCTTGCGGGCAAAGAGGTTGAGGAGGTCGCGCTCGCCGCCGGCGCCACCATTGGCGCGCTCGATGCGATGGTGCGTCGGCAGGAGCGGTGAGCTGGCGCCTGGCGGCAGCGGCTGGCGCTTTCGGCGGCCGCGGCAACGGCGAAGCAGGCCGGCCGCGTCGAGGATGAAAGCGCGCTGCGTGACGCCGTGCTGCTCACACGACCGAGCGATTTTTTGTCCGTCGGCCCCGCCGGATCGATGCTCCTGGCTTGGCGAAGGCTGGCCGGCACGCCTGCCGAGAAACTGCTGACCGAGGCGAGCATCGGCGCGGTGCTGGATGACCTCGGTCTCCGCCGCGACGACGAGGTGGTCAGCGACCTGGCGGACGATCTTCGGCAGCTTTCCGCAGGTATCGGAACGGTCGGCATGCTGACCGGCGCGTTCGCGACTGCCGAGAGATATGGTTTCGCACGAGCCTTCGGATGCTGGCTCGCCGACGCCCTGCTGGCGCAGCGGCTGGGCTGGGCACACGCGGTGCCGCTGCTGGGCGCTGAAGCGGCCTTGGGCGCAAGCGCTCGCCCGCGCCGATCGGCTCCGGCTCTGTGGCGACAAGCATTGAAATAAATCCTGAGCGTGCCAAAAGCCTGCTTGCGGCGCAGGCGCGCTGCGCGCTGCGCGCGATTGATCTTTCCGCTGAGCTCGAGCGCCGCGCGGACCGGCTGCTTGCCGTTGCGCCGAAACTCAGGGCCAAGGCGGCCGACGCTGTTGTCAACAAGCTCCTGTCCGACGATGCGATCGTTGCCTCGGAAAAGATCGCCGGCATGTCGACCGTGGGCTGCGCCGCCTGTTCGACCGTCTGGTCGAACTCGGCGCCGTGCGCGAGCTTTCCGGCCGCCCCGCATTCCGCATCTACGGGCTGTGACGATCATGGCGGAGAGTGTACGTAAGAGAAGCGCCGGCCTGCCGAATGACCATTTGTTTGATCGGGAGCTCGATCATCTGCCGCCGGAAGCGCGTTGGCGGGAATGGATGCACCGCGTCGAGGCGACGATCTTCGCCGCCAGCGAGCCGGTCGGCCGCGAGACGCTGGCGCGGATCGTCGGGAAAAGCTGCAGCGTTGACCTTTTGATCGATGACATTCGCGAGGAGCTGCGTGGTCGCCCTTACGATCTGGTGGCCGTTGCCGGTGGCTGGAAGCACTTGACCCGGCCGGCCTATGCAGACGCCATCCGCAGGGCAGTCGGCGGCAACGAGCGCGCGGCAGACCTCACGCAGTCAGAGGTGCTGGTGCTGATGTGCATCGGCTACTTCCAGCCGATCACCCGCGCCGAATTGTCATCTTTCTTCGGCAAGGAGATCAGTCGCGATTTTATTGGTCATCTGCGCGGTGCCGGTCTGATCGCTTCCGGTCCGCGTAGCCCGACGCCGGGCGCGCCCTACACCTACGTCACTACGAAAGAATTCCTGCTGGAGTTCGGGCTCGATACGCTGCGCGACTTGCCGGATTTCCAGGCGCTCGAGGATGCCGGGTTGCTGTCGAAGGAGAGGCTGCTGGCGGGCGACACCATGCCAGAGTTGGCTGGCGCCCACCAGAATGCCGGAGTCGATATGGACGAATAGCTGCGGGCGTTCGACGACCTCGACACTTTGTTCAGTCATTGTCCGAATATGCAGCAAATTTCGGACATAGCGCGATTCCGACTGAAGGTCTTGCGTCTCACTTGTCGGGCCCGGCGTTATCGCCACTTTTTGGGCAGCCACTCGCATATCGAACAAACGCAGAACAATGGCTTTGACAATTCTTAGAATCGGTGGATGATCACCAATCACAGCTTTCGGCCAGTTTGCGTTGAATGCCGTGAGCCCTGAGAGGGGTCGATAATATCTACCAGACGCACCGCTTTCTCCATTCAACAGTTGATGGGACGAAGTTCATGGCCAAAGACTCTGCACTATTGTCAGAGCTTCATAAACTTATTGGGCAACGGATGGATGCTGGCCAGATTGCACAACCAAGCCAAATCGTTACAGATATTTTCAAAAGCAAACCTCTGGCGGGCCCGCATGCTGACTTCTATAAAGCGTTTGCTAAGAAGGAACTGGTAGGTGTCGTCACACGCATGTTGAAGCGAGTGGGGATGAGCGACGATCCTGCGTCTCCACAGATGGTCTTTCCCGGCCACACTCGCTTGGTCAAATCGTATCCTGTACTTCGCGACGGTGAACGCTCCCTGGTTCCAATAGGGCTTTGCACAACGCACGAACTTTCTAACCATGTCTCGCTTCTTCGAAAGCAGGCAAAAGGCTGCGAGAACCACGCCGCAGAATTAGAGGGCTACCTGGCCAACAAGGCTTCTCGGAGGGAGAACCAAGCGGAAATGAAGCAGTCTGAAAAGACCGAAGCCGAACCGGCGTGATAGTCGAGCTGGCCTGGAGCTGGTCCGAATTTTCGGAAGATCACCCGGTACTCTGAGACCGCCTAACTCATGCGAACCACGGGGCTTCTAGTGTTCGACACAGGACAATTCGCCCAGTCCTAAACTGCGGATAAATCTTTTGCCGCATCAATGGCCGCTGAGTATGAAAGCCTCGACTGCGACGCTGGCGTTCTGCTGAGTTTGACGGTTTAATTAGATGCCATTTGCTTATCTATTGGCCGGTACATGGGGTGTGTAAATGTCTGGAAAATTATTTTTTATCGAGGGTCCGGACGGAGTTGGCAAAACGACGACGATCGATCTCCTGAAGGTCGCCTTAGCGCAACGATCTGGCCGCTTTGAATTCTTGAGCTTTCCGGGGAAAGCTGAAGGCACCCTTGGCGCAGTCGTTTATCGTATTCACCACGATCCGGCGGCATTTAGAATAGCGACAATGAGCGAGCTCTCGAAGCAGGCGCTTCATGTTGCTGCTCACCTTGACGCTATCGAACGGCTCATTGTGCCAGCGCTGAAATCCGGGACACATATCTTCCTCGACCGTTTCTGGTGGTCGACGCTCGTCTATGGCGCGGCCGCTGGCGTCCATCAGGCCGGCCTCCGAACACTCGTGGAAGCCGAACGACTTGTCTGGGATAAGTTTCAGCCGGCACTTGCCATTCTTCTCGATCGGGATCAGCCAATCGACCGGGATGACGAGATCAGCAGTTGGTTGAAGCTGCGTGACGCTTACCGGAGTCTCGCGCTCGAGGAAGGTTCTCATTATCCAGTGGAAATTGTCTCAAATATGCGGACACCCGTAGAAGCAGCTTCGGCGATCGTCACGCTTGTCGAGAGGACGCTGGAGAAATGATGTCCGAATTTCAGACATTGCCTGTTGGAAAAACAGACGAACTATGTTAGGCGTTGGTGACATCCTTGGAGGACCGCGCCTTGCCAACCGATCCGAGCACCAAAGTCAAAGTTCCCCCCTATCCCCTCGAGCACGTCCAGGAAACGCTACTTGCTGAGCTCATCAAGTCCGTCAAGGATCTGGCGGAATTTGAAGGTGTTCTTCTTCCAAAATCTCAAAAAGAGCTGATCGTAAAGGCGATCCATATCGATTCCCACACTGTGGTCGAAATTCTCTGTGTTCTTGATGAGGTGGTTGGGTTCGAGGTGGGTCAGGCGGCTGTACGTCCAGGGGGATATGAATCAATCCAGGAAGCTGTCGACGATGTGACATCACGCATGGCCAAGCTCTGGAATAAGCATTTTGATGGGGCGGTCGCATGAAAGGCCCCGCCAACCACGAAAAGCCGGACGAGGCCGAGCGCCTGGCCATCGCCGATAAATTGCGTCAATCTAGGGAATATATTGGGCTTAGCCAGGACGAAGTCGCCAGCCGCCTTAGTATTCCGCGGAGCGCTCTTTCCAACATTGAAACCGGCCAACGCAAGGTCGATGTCATCGAGCTTCGAAAACTCGCCACACTTTACCGGAGACCGGTAAGCTACTTCACGAACGACGCGGACCCATCGGACATTTCGGGTCCGGTGCGCCATTTGGCCCGCACTGCATCCAAGCTGTCATCAAACGACCTCGAGGAACTGAGCCGCTTCGCAGACTTTTTGAAGAGCCGCTCTTCGATCGAGGAAGAATAGAATGACGGCGATCGAAAACGCCATTCGAAAAGCGATGGCCGCCGCCGGTCGGCTACAGAACGATCTGGCTATTCGAGACAGGATCGAACGCGCCAACGGTGCTCTGAATGGCCAGATCGACGTTTTTGGCGTCATGGCACATCTCAACCTGCCGCTCATCTTTCGCCCCTTGGAAGGTCTGCTCGGAGCATTCATGAGCGAGCCGGTTCCCGGGGTGCTTGTTACCACCAAGCGTCCGCTCAGCGTGCAGCGGTTCACCGCGGCCCACGAGCTCGGACATTTTTATCTCAAGCACAGGCCAAGCCTTGATGACGATTCGATCCTGCGCCGCAGTCCCTTTGCGGCTTCAAGGAATACAAATCTTCAAGAGGTAGAGGCGGATGCGTTCGCCGCGTCATTTCTCCTGCCTCAATGGCTGGCACTCTTTCATTGTAAGCGACACGGCTGGACTAAGCCTGATCTTCCCCATCCTCGAATCGTCTATCAGCTGTCGCTGCGGGCCGGCACGAGCTACTCCGCTACCTGCTGGACGCTTGCCCGCTATAATTTGATCAGCCGTTCAGATGCAAAACGCCTTGCCGACATAGAGCCGAAGAAGATTAAAAAGGGGATTCTCGGCGAGGTGGAGCCGGCAGCATATTATGGTGATGTCTGGGAGCTGAGCGAGGCAGATAGAGGAGAAGTTCTTCACGGCGGCCCCGACGATCTTTTTGTGATGCGCCTGGAGGAGAACGCTGGCGCCGGCTATCTATGGCGTTTTGATGAGCTGACGCCGGATGCATTCGCGGTCAGGGAAGATGTCCGGGAGGTGACCGGGGAGGAGAACTCAGGGGGGCCTGTCGTTCGAAGGATCGTCGCGCAATCTGTAAGGCAGCAGCAAGGCACCATCCGGATGACGGAAGCGCGGCCTTGGCAGCCCGGCAGCGTTATCAATGACTATACGCTCGACGTAGATCTTAATGGCCCTGAAGTCGCGGGCTGGTCACGTGCGGAACGTCGTTTCCGACTGGAGGCCGCGTAATGTCGAGGCCGTCGCTCACCCATGACCTGCGCAGCATGTTTGGAGAAGTGCGTGATCAGGGCGT
Source organism: Mesorhizobium sp. WSM3862 (assembly GCF_002294985.1). Classification (GTDB taxonomy): domain Bacteria; phylum Pseudomonadota; class Alphaproteobacteria; order Rhizobiales; family Rhizobiaceae; genus Mesorhizobium. Next base: position 144,053 of record NZ_NSGE01000002.1, read on the forward strand.
GCGCCCAACATGCTTGGCTTTTGCTGTGAGCGATTGCCATGCGGCGGTTCGCGACGGGTGGGATCCACTTTCGGCCGAGTTTGTCTTTTACCACGCGCAAAGGCGTGCAGGCCTGCTGCCGAACCAAGGTGCGCTCCTATTGCACATCCTTGAAGCGATCCGCGACGACGGACAGCCTCCCGAGACAAGCTGGCCCTATCTTGCAGACTTACCTGCGGACCTGAGCAATTGGGGGCCGCCGGTTGTCGAAACTAAGTACTTTCGAAACTTCGAGCGCGGGCCGGGGTCTTTTGACGAGATCCTTGCGAATTTGCTGGGAGGATCTCCGACCGTAGTAGTGCTGTACGTCGGCGAGGCGTTTTACAACCCTGACGGCCAAGGAATTGTCGCAGGCTATCCTGGCGAGAAAGACGTCACCCGTCATGCTGTTATCGCGGTAGGCGCTGGGATCGTTGGAGGGCGGCGGGCTCTGCTCGTGCGCAACTCCTGGGGACCGTTCTGGGGTCTGAATGGCCATGCGTGGGTTACCGAGGATTACGTTTCACAGAGATTGCGCCGGATCGCGGTGCTGAAGGAGGAAGTCGGTGTATCTGCCCATCAAAACGCAGCCTAGCTGCGCGTCTGCTTGGCTCGCGGCCGTCACTGCCGTCAATTCGGCCAGTGGCAGCCACGATGCACAAAACGTCATCGTGGACGTCGCCAACCCGACGGTCATGAGCGACGCCGACCTAGAGGTAATCTCCCTTGTCGATGAGTACCTCCGGGAATACGACAGGTATCCGGTAGAGACAGTCGCCAACACCATCTTTCCGCGCTCTCTATTCTTGAGACATAAGGCTCCCGCTTTCTATGACATTTATCGAACCAAGGTTCTTCCGCGCATCAAAAAGGGCGATTGGGGACGATACTTCGATCGTATGATCACCTTTCCGCTGCAGAAAAAGGGAAAATACCTCAATCCCTTGGACGAAATGGTGACGAAAATGCGCGATCAAGTTGCATCCGGCAGGTGTTTCCGTAACGTCTACGAGATCACTATCTACGATCCCATCCGTGACGCCGGTCCTCTGATGAACAGACAGTGCCTGAGCTTCCTAAGCTTCAAGCTTACGGATGGGCCTGAACGCAAGCTTCTTCTGACGGCGATGTACCGCAATCACTACTACATCGAACGGCTTCTGGGAAATCTCATCGGCCTCGGCCGCTTGATGAAATTCGTTGCAGACGAGGTGAAAGTCGACGTGGGAAGCCTGACGATCGTTTCGACCCATGCCGTGGTCGACTGCCCGTCGGACAGGGAAAGCCTGAGTGACCTCCTTGATGAGGCTCGAGCGACGGGAAGCCTGAGAGAAGCGGCCTGATCAGAGAAGATGCAGTTGTGTCTGCGGGACCGCTCTACCCCGAACGCTGTAAAACGTCTCCAGTGCACCTATGAATTCATTCTGTCCGCCGTAACTTGGATGCCGTACCGCTGTTGCGGCCAGATCAAGATCGGCGAGGGCGGACTGCGCATCGCGGCCGATTGCAACGAGATGTTTTGGTCGGAGGGCGGCGATCAGACTTTCAAGCAGGGGCTTGCAGGCAAGCCTCTCGCTTTTTGTATGGCAGCGGTTGGTCATCGCATCCCCTGCTGCATGAGGATGGAAAGGAAAGACGTTCCATAAAAAAATCGGCTGCTCGATCGATCTCAGCATTTGCCAGATGACCGTAGCCGTTCTCTCGGCAATCGGAGGTCCTTTTGTTGCTCTGTGCAATGGCGCTGTCCCGAGCAAATCTGCGTGCCAATCGAGATGCAATTCATCAGTTAGCGCGAGTCCGGTGCGACGACCGCCTCGATAGCCAAGATCGCGGGCGATCCAGAATGAATGAACACCCCGCGCTAACGCGGCATCCAGAACCGCTTCGAGGTTCCTGCGCCGGATCGCCGGTGCTTCGTCGGTATCGAAATCTGGGCACGCGTCAACATACGGATTGAACGCGTTTTCAAACCTGTACGAGGCAAGTTCTTCAACAAAGGCTGCAGCTTTCATGGCGCAAGCTCCTGCACGGTCATGCTCCGTTTGTCTAGATCGAGAACCAACCGTCCACGACGATGTTCTTTGAGATAACGGTAGGCTGAATTGCCCGTCAGGATGGCCTGTTCCCAAAGCCACAGAGGGCAAGTTTCGGGTTCGAAACCATGAACAAATCCCTTGACCGTCTTCAGCAAGTTTAGATCGACCTCATCTCGGCTTTCAAAGAAGCCGTGCTCCTTCGCACGCGAAAAAACGTAGGCTGCTACGCCTTCCTCAACGATGATCGCTCGTAGGCCATCCTCGCCGTCGTCCACTTTGGTTTTGCTTTTCCGTTTCACCTTCAAAAGCGCCCGTGTCACCGGCGACCACCCCAAGACGGCTGCGTAAGCATAGTGGAACGCATCATGGAAACGATAGAAATCTTCGACGATGTTATTGTCGGTAAGCCGGTCACCAATATTAACGCCGTTGCACCGCTGGTACACATACGCTTTCTCGCCGCTCAGCCGCTCGAAGATCTCAATCTCCAGATGGCGCGGCAACTGCTCCTCCGGGAGGAAGTCGGTGTCGAACAAAGCTGGCGGCGTCCGTTCGAGCGGCCATTTGTCTCGTGCCTTCAGGATATTGCGAACGGCGGCATCGCCCAATGTCACGCCAGCTTCGGTTGCGGCATCAATAAGATTTCGGAAAATGACCGACAACTTGCTGAGAAGTAACGGTCTGTCCGTTTTGGAAACAGCTTCGCCGTGCTCGTTGGCTAGATTTCCTACGGCGTTCGCGAGCTTCAGAAGGGTTCGTGACACCTCGGGGGTTGGAAATGGGAGTCGAAGGCTAGGCTGCGGCTGTAGCTGCAGGAAGGTAAGCGGCCCATCGGGCGAATGGCGGAAGTCCGCTGCCAGCTCTTCGAGCGAAATATCCGCTTGCGCCGCGATGATCGCCAGATACCAAAGCGCATCCCCGAACTCCTCGAGCACACCGCGTTCATACGAGTCGTATGCGTTAGCGTCTCGCTGCTTTTTCTTCACCTCGCTCAAGAGGCTGCCGGTTTCTCCGAACAATCCAAGGATGGGCAACCCCAAACCGGTCGCCTTGCCGTGCGTTTTGTCTGTCGTCTTCGCAGCGGTCTGGTAATCATTCAGCGTAATCGTAGAAGCGTCCATCCCCGAATCCTCCCTATGAACGAGGGTGACAGACTATTCGGGAAATAGGAATCGGAGACTTTGAACATGTAGGCGCTGTGGCTTGCTAGCCACAGGCATTCAAGTTAAGTGCAAATATTAGGGGGTACGGGAATGGTGCAGGTCGTTTTTGTTCACGGTGTTGCCAACAGAAAATCAGATGCCGGTTTTGACGTAAACGTGGCGATTCGTGATCGCCGTTTTAAGGAGCTCGCGTTTTCGTCAGCGGATTTCACGATCCGCAATCCTTATTGGGGCGAGTTTGGTGCTGACCCTCAGTGGAAGTTGGCGTCGGTCCCGAAGTTCGATGCCGTGTACCAGGCACTAGGCATTGGCGCCGCCTTGGCCCAAGGCGATGGTTCTGAAATCCTAGTGGCTGCCCGGATCGATTTTGCCGCCGTGGTCGGTGCACTTTCTGTCTCGGCACTCTCGGACGCAAACGAGGCGCCCGCTCAGGATCAGGAACTCTTCTGGATGGGAGCAGCCAGATATGCTGCAGCCCAACCAAAGCCCGCATGGTTGGCGACCGTGACTGATGACGCACAGTTTTGTGATCGGCTTCGCAAAGAGGCCGAGGCTGGGGCTGCCATTCAAGGGCTAGGATTCCTAGATAAGGTGAAAGCCGCAGCCGATAAAATAAAGAGCGGTGCCTCCAATCTCGTCAACAGCCCGTTCGCACGGGCGGGCCGGGAAAAGATCACGCCGGGTCTCGCGATCTTTATAGGTGATGTTTTTCGGTACCTTCGAGCAAACGACGCTCGCACTCAGATCCGAGAAACAATTTCCGAGGCGATCATTGCCGCAGGCAAACAGAGAAGGCCCGCCGAACCATTTGTGTTGATCGGCCACAGCATGGGCGGCGTAATCCTTTATGACCTGCTCTCGAGGAGCGAAACTGTCGAGAGCCTTTCTGCGGCTATTGGTACGAAATTAGAGATCAATCTCCTTCTGACCGTGGGCTCACAGGTTGCGCTGTTCGAAGAAATGAAACTCTATGAAGCGAGCACCTCCGAATTCTCGGGACAAACCAAACCGGTACCGAGGCCAGAGGCGGTCAAGAACTGGTGGAATGCATTTGACAAGATGGACGTGCTTTCCTTCGTCACATCCCCGATTTTTGAGGGCAGCGAGGATTTCTCCGTCGATACGATCGCAGGCGTGCTGGACGCTCATGGCGCATATTTTTCCAGTACGATGTTCTACACCCGGCTGAACGCTCGTCTAAAAAATATAGGGCTTGCGCCGTGACGACAATCTACCTTCGGCCAGGCAACGCGCCTCAGACCCACGCATTCATCATCGGATGTGGCCGCTTTCCGAGCCTCAGCGCCAATGGGTCGGCCGACAGGGTAGCGACGACCGCTGGTGCACGCGCTATCGTGCGCTTCCTCCTTGATCGGGCGGACAGCTTGATCGCCCCGCTCGGTTCGATCGAAGTGTTGTTGTCTGATCCGGCTCAAGTTGCCGACCAGGATACGCTCAGCCTGGGCATCGTGGATCACGATCCTCGGGGTGACGATGTCGTTCAACCAGCCAACGAAGCCAATTATCACACGGCCGGAGATCGCTGGATTGGACGATGCCGCCCAGGCGATCATATGTTTTTTTATATTGCGTCGCACGGCGTGACCGACAGCGATACAACGGCCGTTGCCGTGTTGGAAGATATCCGCTCCATCAATCACAGGCCATGGGCGCAATCGATTAACATCACGCAGCTGGCGTCGGCCTTGCCAACTTTGCAAGCCGACGGCTGTTGGGTCTTTCTGGACGCCTGCCAGGAAGTCATCCCAGCTATATTTCGGCAGATCAATGGAGCGCAAAGCCCAGCTCTGATCACTCCCGATATTACCGCGCTTACTAGACGGCGGACAAGCTCGGTTTCGCTAGCCGGATCCAGGCTCGGCACCAGTGCCTGGGCTCCGACCGATGGAACTCCGCCTTTCTTCACCCAGGCCTTGATAGAAGGCTTAAGTGGAGCGAGCGTCGAATTCTCCAATCCCGACGGCTGGGTAGTGACCGGACAGCAAATCCTATTTACACTAGGCCGTATTGCAAATGCTGCCCTCAACAATACCGATCTGCAAACAGAATCTCTTACGCAATTCAACAGGGATGTTAAGTTGCTGAGGGTACCACACCCGCAGATACCCGTCGTCGTACGAACGGCGGTTGAAAGCCACATGATTGCCGCGGTGTCTGTCACGGCGAATGATGGAAACGGGCGGATTTTTACTAAGAACGACGCTGAGATGGCGTGGAGGTTTCGTGTCGATCCCGATCTCACGCGCTACACAACCTCCGCGCAATTCCCAGACGGGAACCCCTGTTATCAAGATCAAGTCTTCACAGCCGCTCCTCCCGCCCAGATCGTGGAGCTCGTGGAATGATCGGCGATCCTGACGTGCACAATGTCCGCATTGTAGGGCCAGCGCATGTCCCGTACCACTTCCGCTTAATCGGTATGAAACGTGAATTAAGGGGGGCAGATCTTCTGAGCAACAAAGACGGAGTTGCGGAGACGCAACTCCAGGCCGGGACATTTTTGTGTTACGCGGAAGATCTCACGGCGGGGGCCTTGACGACGACGAAAATCGACATTGTCGGCGACTTGGATCCTTTTATCGTCGAACTAGGCGAGAAGCCGCGATGGACGCCAGTACCCTCTAATTTTCGACCAAGCCGCATTCAAGCGTATGAGTCGTTCCGAACGGCCTCTGCGGTGCCTGTCCACATCGACGAAGATCTTGTGCCAGTGGTCTCCCCCAACTTGACTGAATATGCCGCGAAGCAATTTTCGAGCGCCACTACGCCGCTCACTTCACGTTTGGAAAAGCGTTTCTCAATTGGTCTTTCGATCGATGTTACTTCGGCTCGAAGGGGAGGGTGGCGCGCTTTTCAGCGAGTCGAGGGCCTCCATCCGCGAAAGGACGGCAACCAGATCATCATCGATTTTGGTTCTCTAGCGTTTCGGCCCAAGGAGCGGCTGCGTTTGAGCGTCGGCATTGAAGGCGACCAAGTCTGGCAAGTTAACGTGCCGCTGTTCGAGACCGGCCTTAACGCAGAAATCGCATTAGTCAAATCCGGCTTCGGTCCAGAGCTCGCGTTGCGCTTGGTTGCACCGGATCCCAGCCTTTCGTTGGTACTTGCTGGTTCGAGCGGATCGTATCCAGGCGGCTTGGAAAGAATTTCTGGTTTTCAGTCGGATCGTCGAGGAAAGCTCGACGCCGATCCGTGGACAGATCTTTCTTGGGCTCTTGCCGATATCAGGGCGGGGGTTGTCCCTCGGCTGCCGGGTGAAGGGCCATGGCCTTGGAACAAACATGACCCGATAAGCGATGGGTATGTTGTGTGGGCATGGATGATTGCAGCAAGCGCCGACAAAACCTCACTCAGTCTTGATCAGCGCTGCCTTAACACGTTGGTGCAAGCCCGCAAGCTTGGGCGGCCCTATTTCTCGGCGACAAGTGAGTTGGCGGCCGAAATGTTGGAAGCGCTGGCACTGTCATCAAATGATTCTGCCATCCGCGCGAATGCGAAGTACGAAGCTGCAATATGGAGCCGCCGAGGAAAGACCAAGCTCAAAGCCGGACCATTCTATGCGTGGGAGCGCCCAGAACGAAACCTGCAAGCTGGCAAACTGCCGACAGGGAACTACAGAACATTGGCTTCGGGCCGCCTTCGCGGTGATGCTTTGGACCTCCAAAAGGTTCTGGTATAGCCGAGAGCTGATCGTGGCTTCGGGATGGCGTTTCGAGACCTGATGTTCGAGCGACCGGCGCGTGGCCTGCCGGTAGACCAGACATCAAGCTTTTCTTGCCTTGATGTAATACGTCTCTGGCTGAAATAGCGGATTATCCTTTGGGACGACGCGTTCAGAGAGTTCTCGGTACTGCTTTCGTACATCGTAGTGCATACCCTTGGCGTTCGGACAATGATCGCGATCAAGGACGACCTTCGCAAAGAGTGTTGCGAAATCTGGATAGTCCTTCCACATTTCTTGACGCAGCAATGCCGCCGCAATGCTTGGGTGGGAGGCGTTCGGGTCGCCAGCCTGTGGTATGCAGGCTATGGCGACAAACGTTCGCAATCGTGCTGCCACATCGGCCTCGGTCGGTTGCCGCGGACCCCCACCTTGACGCTTCAGCCACCAGTCTTTCGAAGACAAATCCCACTGCGTCAACGACAGGTCGCCAATACGGTCGATGGCTCGCTTTAGACTTGGCGGAAGCGGTTGCAGCTCCGTACCCGGAAAACCGCTCGCAACCCTTTCGAGCGTCGTTCGGGCACTGTCAATGTCTCGCTGCTCAAGCGGCTCCAGCTGGCAAAGCGCCTCGTTGCTCGTGATCCGCATCGAGTCAAGCACGACTCCTTGAGACCCGAACCACAAGGTATCCGCGCTGTTTACCGAGCCGGTTTTGCTTCCCCATACTGTGGCGGTTCTGAAGCTTGTTCCGCTCAGCTTCGCAGATTGAAAGTCTACGCCCTGCATATCCGCGCAGCTAAAGTCAGCCCCCGTCAAGCCGGCATGGAATTCAGCGCCGGTGAGTTGTGCGCCTGCGAATTGGGCCGCATCGTAGCCACCCAAAATAACCGGTGTTTCGTCTCCAGCAAGTCCAGACTCGCTCTGTTGAAAATAGGCGCCGACCGCCTTCAGGCCGGAGAAATTGGCCCCTCGAAAATCTCCGTCGATGTAGGCACCGTTTGCCGTTGCCCCGGAGAAATTCGCTCCCTCCGCCCTGACACTCTCCAGCCGGGCGCCATCAAAAGCCGCACCTTTTGCATCGTCGAAAACGGGAAAATCGAGATGCGCGTAATCGAAGTGAGCCTCATACAACTTGGCACCGGAAAAATTCGCCTGGGTAGCCCTAGTGTGGCGCAGGTCGGAAAACGACAGGTCGGCACCTCGAAACGTGGTGCGGCTCAACTCTGAACCATCCAACGTCGCACAGCCGTCGATTTCTCCGAAGACGCTCCTCTGACAAAAAGAAGCGTAGTCGAACTTGCCGCCGGTAAGTTGTGCGTTTGTGAGGTTGGCCCCGTCAAAGCGCACACCTCGAAAATCACCACTGATCAGGATTGCATGGCTGAGGTCGCGGCGGGCCAAATCGTGGTCGAATTGACGCGCCATCGAACGAACTTTGAGCTCGTCGTTCGGCCGATCCCCGAGATGGGCGTAGGGAACTACCAGATTGCGCGCGAACGGGCTTTTCAATCGACCAGTCAGCAAATCAGGCGGGCCGCCGAAGAGAAGTTTCGTTGCACATGGTCCTGAGGCGATCGCAGGTAGCGGCTGTCCGTCAGTCAATTTAATTTCGTACCACCACAAATAGACCTTAGGGCAAGCAGGTAGTCCGAGGAACTCCGTCGTTTCATCGGGTATTGTCGCAATGCCGATTGAAAAATAGATCAGGCAAAGTGCCAGCGCGACCGGAAGGGCAGCGTGAAATGCGGGAAACCGTGCAAACGAAGAGGCGCTGTCATTTGGAGCAACATCAGGGGCAATCCCTTCAGGTGTCTTTGCGGGTGCGGCTTGACGCCAAAAGCCCTTGCGTTTGGGCGCCTTCACATCCTCGCGGCGCACGCTTTGACGCAGCCAGCCAGGCCAAATGAAAAGCAGCATTCCGATATCGACCACCAAAATGATGCGATGCCACCACGTGATGGGCACGGAATGGTAGGGGAGAAACGCAATCTGGAAAGCAATGAGCAACATCACTGGCGCGATGACCGAAGTCGCGGAAACGGCACAGGCAACGATCCACCGCGCCCAGCCGTTCAGAACCAGATCGCCGGCTAGGTTCTGGACCACCAAAGCTGCGTTCAGCCCGGAGCGAACTTCGTCTCTTCGCTCGTCATGGACCTTCTTCGTGTTTCGGCCGCCGGATCCGGCCCTCACGTAGTCCCGCAGTTCAGCAACGCGCCTTTCTGCAAGGTGTACCTGCAGCAGGTAGTATCCGTGAATAATCAATAACAACAGTGGTGCACCTGCATAGAAAGTAGCCAACGGGAGGTCGATACCCAGGATCGGGAGAGCCTGGGGTTTTTCCAGCAACAGATCGAGATGCGTTGTCGAACCCACGGTGACAAACAAATATGTGACCAGTGACACCAGCGTGACCCAGGTTGTCCGCATAGCGTCGCCGGCCGAGTTGACCGCATCGATTAAATATTTTCCATCCATTCCGTTTGCCCCGAAGTAGCTGCGCGTCATCGCTGGAGTGCTCGCGGCTACTTGCCTCGCCAGACGACGTACAGGGCGCGCAAAGTGACGAATATGGCGGTCACACTCAGCAGCAGCATGACAACCGGCTGGACGAATGGAAAGAAGCTTGTCGCGTCCTTGCAAGCATCTGGCCCGACGACTTCGCCGGCCAGCCGATAGTAGTCGCCAAAGATTCGCCCGACGGTGGCATCTGCTGGAAATTGGAAAAAATCATCCGCGCCGACGGCCAAGGGCGACCAATTGTCCTTGGTAATTTCGCTGCAAAGCTTGCCCTCGCCAAGGAACACGCACCAGAAATGCCCCAACGCAAAAAGAGGCAGGATCGAGAAGAAGACATAGGCCATAACCTGGCCCTTTCGCCCAAGACCGATCGAAGGCGAAGCATCCCAAAGCCGGAACGGAAAACGCTCATACCAGGTGGGGCCCGAGCGATGGGCATGCTCGCGCATGACCGCTGCGCTAAGGATGAGCAAGACCGAGAGGATCAGGATGCCCCACATTGCAACGATGGAGTCCAGCAGACCTGGCACGAACGAAAAGCCGACGACGACACTCAGCTTGGGGTCGATGTCCGACCCTTGTGTCTGGCCATAAGCGACAATGGCGAACAGGTTCGTTGCAACTGCGAGCGAGAGCCAGAGCTTCTGCGTTGTCGCCAGCGTAATTCCATATTTCGCATGATCATCGCTTGGGTCCGTCTCCGGTGCGTTGAGCTTCGAATTCATCGACGTATCTCTCTTCACAGGTTGAGCAACAGTCCGGCTATCGCCGGCAAGGTGCCTTCGACAACGAGACTTGGCTTGCCGTCGATCGTGACGAAACGAGCGGTGGACAGGGTCACGCCGAAGGCCTGCACCGCCGGCGGCAATGCCAGGCCTGCACCAGGGGCAGAAAGTGCCTCATTCAGCAGCGCGCCCAACTTGTCCTTGACCAAATCGTCTAGATTTAACGCCTGAGCAGCGGTTCGCGTGATATCGTTCGAGATGTTGAACTCCGCGATACGGCCCGTGAGCGCGATGCGATTGTCGGCCACCATGGGCACGAAATAAGCCACAACGCTGCCATCAGAGCTTGGCACGATTTCCGGGCGCACGTGAAAATGCACCTTGGCGCGAAGCACGGGAGCTTCGATCGAGAGAAGAGTGCCTTTGTGTGTCAGCTTGCCGCCGAGGTCGATGTGTCGCTTTGTCCAAACGGCCCCGATCAAGGGATCGACCTTGGCCACAAGGTCAGACAGGTCAATCGTCAACGCGATGGCGACGGGCTGAGCCGGATCATTTCTGTTGGCGGTGATGCCGACTGGGAACTTAATCTCGATCCCTTCGATGGTCTTGGAAATGACGGCAGCCGGAAGGTCGACGCTTTCGGCGTATCCCGGAGACAGCCCAACGATCATCCAGAGGCATGCCGTGACTACTCTAAGGCCCATTCTCGCGCTCCACAGTATTCTGTGCACCTGCCATCGCCAGTCTTGTGCCAGGCCCACGATCAATCTCAACGCAGCCTAGTCGATCACCATCCAGTCTGCCTCGTAGACACTATCCTTGATGCGGCTGTTGTCGGGCCGGTCGTAGACGATCAGACAGCCGGGCTTCCCGTTACGCTCGAGAAAGCACAAGCCTTCAGGCTTTTCGCTGCCGGCCGGCCACTCGTAGAGGTTTTCGGGGTGCTGGATCACTGAGGTTGCTGCTGGCTGCCAGCGATAGAGGCGAAAGGGTCCCATGGCGTCGCCCACCGGGCCGGCGACAATGAAAATGGCGCTTCCATTCCGGCAAAGATCACGGATCGCCAGGCTGCCGAGATCGAGAAAGGACAGCCTGTAGCTCTTTACCTCCAGGTCCTTGGTGAGTCTGAGGTGAACGACGACGGCACTGTTGTCGAGCCGTGGGCCGCGAAGACCCAGAAGCACCTCGTCTTCGGTGACCACCAGATCTTCAATATCAAGGCCGTTCTCTTTGCTCGGCAGATCGAGGAACGGCTTGAGATAGGCATCGCCGGCCAGCACACCGCGAATGGAACCTGCTCCCTTTCTTGAGACGACTTTCATCTTGCCCAGGCGCGATCCATCGTCCATGAGGGTGATGCGCGCCAGCAGGTGTCGGCTCGGCCGAGCGCGGATTTTTGACCGGAGCAGGTCCTTGTCGTCATCGTCGTGGGCCAGGCGGACATGGCAGTGCGAACCGCAAAGCCAGAGTGCTCCCTGCGCGACATCGACCGCTTCCAGGTCCAGTTCGGCACCGCCCTTGCTTTCCTCGACGCCGGGCCAGCGTGCGATAAAGTCGTCAATTCGATACTGGCGGGCCAGCACATACCCGGCTTCGTGCGCCTCCAGGCACTCGAAGGTCCGTCCTTCGTCCGAAACGGTCCACAACATGCGTGCGTCGGCCGCTAACCCCGACAGATTGTTCAGCAAATCCCTCGAGGCAGCCGCCGCATAGTCGAGCCGTACGCGCTGGACAGGGTTGTTCGTCATCGCGCCCTTCAGCTCTGAAACGGAATGGTGCGGCCGGGCTGCTGGGCCTGTTCCTTGGTATAGGAAACGCCATGCACCTTGATGCCACGCTCGTCGAGCAAGGTGATGATGCCGCCCCTGTTCGACAGCGCCACGGGCGTGACGATGTCGACGACTCGCGTAGCGCCGGCGTCGATCGTGCCTGTCAGCTTCATGCGCTGCTTCTGCCTGTCGGCGATCGCCCACCCTTCAAGATTGACGGAGACATCGGCTGTGTTAAGCAGGGTCACGTTCTCGTGCTCTGGCGTTTTCGTGTCGTTGACATAGGCAGCGATGATCCGCACCAGACCGTCCGGCACCTCGAATGTCGGGATTTGATCTCGCTCGATTGGCGTATGCGGTGCCGTCGGATGCTCCGGGTCGGGCGCCAGGATGACGTCTCCCGTCACGTCGTCGGTATGCCAGGCCTGCGTCTGGAACTTCATGAAGATTCCCGTCCAGTGCCCCTCGTCGGGGAAGTTGAACAGAAGCGCGCCGTCCTGGTAGACGCCATTATCCTTGTGGAACTGGCCCGGGGGGTTGCCCTGGTTCATATGAATGTCGTGAATGCCCTGACCAGGCTTGAAGCCGAAGAACTTGTCGGCGGTGGTGGGCTCAGGTCCCCACGGCGCGCCGAAGGCATAGATCATGGCGTTCTCGTCGGACATGGCCCGTTGCACAAAGGCGTCGATCTTCTCGTTCAGATCGTTGTCGGGCCCTGCAGCGTCATAGGGCAGCGGCTGGAATTCCCAAGGCTGGCCAATGTTGCCGCGGATGAAGTCAATTGCCATCCCGCCCGGGGCCGATGGCAGCTTGTGCAGCCCTGGTTCCAGCGCGGCGAGCCCGTTGATGATCGGGTGTTCGAACGGCGCGCGCACCAGGAACGCGACCTCGCTTCCATCGCCTGACTCGACATTGACGGCGATCCGGTACTGTTCGCCATTGGCGGATATCAGCACCTGGTAATGCTTGTTCTTCTTCGTCCCCAGACGGTTGTTGGTCGGGCGCCCCTTGAGTACGGCATAGTGTATCGGCATCGGACATCCTTCACGAATCGGCTTTCAGGAAATTCGACCGCATCTCGACCCTATGGGAACAGTTCCCGGCCGCCGCCCGCGTCGGGCCTATTGGTCGAGAACTGTGTATTCGAAGTAGAGATCGGTCGCGGTCACGTTGGCGATGAATTTCTGCCAATCGGCCTTGACGGCCCCATCTGGCGTCGCCAGGTCGAAATCGGTGTCCGATTTGAACAGCCGGCCACGGGTCTTTACCTTGAGCGCGTCTTGGATGGCCTTGAGTGGATGCTCCCAGGGTGGATCGTTCTTGGTCATCGCCCAGTCGGTGTTGGCTGGGATTACGGCGACGAACTCTTGCGCAAGCGCGCCCTGAGCCATCCAGTCGAGATTGGCATAGTCGCTATCGGCCCGGCCCTTGAGCGTGGCATTGTGACTGCCATGGTGGCCGACCTTGTAGAACACTGTGCGGGCCAAAAGATCCTTCACCGTCACAGTTCTGGTCGGGGCCTGTCCTTGGGCTGGGACCTGGAACGGCGTATTAGCCCATGACATCCAGGAACCATATTGGGCATCGCCGGGGAACAGCAGCACCTTACGGCTGTTGGTCAGCTCAATGGCTACGACCAAGCTTGAATTGTTGAGTTCGGTATTGATCTTGTCGGCGAACCACCCTGCAGCTGCGAGCCACTCGACATTGACGCTGCGCCACTGTTCGCCCTCAGGCGGGGCGAAATGGGCAAAGAACGCCGCGATCTCGCCGGTCCAGCCAGAACCGCCCGGAACCAGCTTCAAGCCCGGCGCGAATGGATCGTGGCTTTCGGCATCCTCGCCCAGAAAGCCAGGATCGGCCCCCAGGAACAGTCCGTCCAATCCACCCTCGAAGCCAAAGGTAAGGCCGTGGCCCGGCGCGGTTCGTTCATACATGCGTGCCTGTCCGGCCGCATCGCTGGCATCGGGTACGTCCTCGTTGAGCCGGTCGTCGCGTGGCGGCCCCAGCGGATAGACGTTGACACCGCTTACTCCTTTCAGGGAGAACGGGGGTTCGTGCGGCGAAAAATAGCGCGGCTTGTCGACCTTCCCGGTCACATAGTCCATCGACTTCGCGACGCTGAGTCCGGCAACCACGGCTGCGCTGCGAGCGGCACCGAACAAACTGCCGTCTGCGGGCCCCAGTGCCGCTAGAAAATCTGCGTCGGCGCCTTCGAAACCCAGCATGGCGTCAACGAGATTTAGGGTCTTCTGGACATCCTTGACCCCCTCGGCGGCGAGACCAGCCAGCCGGCGTCGCGCCGCCAGCAATTGCATGAGCGCCTTGAGCTTCATCTGGCGCAGTTGCTGCGCTTCGGTGTCTTCCGGATTGGCGGTCCAGCCCAGAAGGACCTCGCCGAATTCGATGTCGTCGAACATCGTTTCTCCGCCGAGCTTGGCGATGAACATGTTGGTGTGGTCCTGATGCTCGTGGGTGACCAGCACTGCATGGATGTGCCCGCCGGTGGCGTCCCGGATATCGGCAATGACCTCTTCGATGGTGGCCTTGATCTCCGAACCCGGCTTCAGCCCACAATCGATCAGCAGGTAGAACGGCTGGCCACTGTCGTCTCGCGTCGCCAAAAGGAAACAGTCGCCATGCCCTTGACGGTACATACGCACGGTCACCCCACTCGATGGCGCTTGCATTTGCGGTGCTGGCATCGGCGACCTCCTAATCCCGATGAACGGCGGCGAATGGGTTGTTCACCCTGCCGGGCGCGACTGGCCCGTGAAAGGCGTCTTGCATGGAGATGGGGCTGCCCAGCAGGAATTGCCGCAGGGTGTCGAGTTCGCCGTCATCGCAGATATTCTTATCGGTGCGCGCCACCCAGCGGATCTCACGCGTCCGCGGGTTGACCACCAAGGTGCAGCCGCGGCGGAAAGTGAAATCGCCTCTGTCCACGTTGGCAGTCGGTTTGCCCTGGTCGGCGGCCAGCTGTCGCTGCGGCTCGAAATAGCCAGTCCGACGCTGCGTAATCTCGATCACGAAGTCAGGCACGAGATTGGTCTTGTTGCCGCGCCGCAGCGCTGTGCGCACCGAATGCACCTCGAAGGCGGGGCGGCCCTTCTTCCGGCTAACGGTACCCGGTACCTTGCCGTCAGTGCCGGCGACGATACCGATGGCCTCGAGAAGCTTGGCGCTTTCTGGCCGCGCCAACCACGCATGCACCTTACTGGCGTTTTCGTGCATCCGGTCATAGGCGACCTTGCGGTCTATCTCATTGTCGAGATCGGGCACGATCCCCGGTGGCACTGCCTCGCCCAGATCGGAATTGCCCGCCTGCAGGACAAGGCCCTCGAGCGAAACATTGCGCACCGCCCGTGGCCGGATGCCGAACAGCGAGAACGATTGCATCATCGCGGTGCGGTAGTTGTGGTCGTCCACTGGATAAAGGTCGGTGTCCGCCGTGATGATGGCCCTGAGGTAGTCCCCGAAGGTGACGTTGACAGGCGGACAATAGTCGAGCGCCCGGATACACATTTGCAGCACGTGCCCAGACGTCTTGGCCGCCTCATCCGCTAGGCGGTTGACCAAGTCGGCATTGAGTTCGCCAGCGGGCAGCAGCCCCGAGCCCTGCGACGCGATGCGCAGCAGGTCGACGATCCGGGACTTGTACATCTTGAGGAAGCCGTCGAACACGGCGGCCACTAGGATTGCGCCACGCTCATGAGGTTCGTCCGCATCGCGGAGATAGGAGGGGTTGGGCTTATAACGCTGCCAATTGCCCTTGCCGTCGACGTAGCCAAGCGCATCACGCAAAGCCGCACCGCGACGCGTGGCCCGGCCGAACTGCTGAGCCAACTGTCCCAGCATATTCTGCTGCTCGAGGTCGCCGCGCGTACGCCCGATCTGCTCCTTGAGCACATCGGGATTTGAAAAATGCTGGAAGATCGCAACGATATCGGCAAATCCTTCGTGCAAGCCAAGCACGTCGGGATTGGTGGATTCTGCAAAGCGCCGGTGCAGACCATCAAGCAGGGCGTGGGTCACCTCATGGGCGATCACGTCATGCGACAGGCAGGTGAAGACCGTGGTCCCTGGAGCAATGTCGGTGGAATCGGCAGCGACTTGGAAATAGCCGAACAGCACGGCCTTCTTATCCGGGTTGTAGTAGGCATTGGCCTCGCGCAACGCATGTGGATAAAGTCGAAGCCGCGGCACATACTCAAAGCTAGCGTCCGGCAGCTGGCGCGGCGCCCACAGCGCCGAACGCCCCAACGCTCGCTCAAACTGGTCGATGGTGGTCATCGCCACGGCGTAGACCATCTGCTGATGAAATTGCGGATTGAGCTCTGAGGGATTGAGTCCATCCTGAGCCAGGATAAAGGTCTCGTTGAGATCAACCGGGCCGTAGTAGCAGCCGCTCGCCGGGTCGTAATCCACCACTTCCAGATAATTGCCGACCGGTCCCAGCATCTGCATGGCGCTGAGCACGCCCTCGATGGCCGGATTGCTCTCCCACGGCACCATCAGGGTAAGTTCATTGAGCCCAACCGTTTCCTGCCGAGCTGCAAGACTTGGATCGATGGCGTAGACGCGCAGACGCCGGAATTCTGGAGAACGTCTGACCATGGATGCCCCTTGTCAATCCAGTCGACGAAGATAATACTTTCACAAAACGGATTTTGCTGCAAGCGACAAAATATTACTTTCGTAATTCACCAAATACCACTTCCACGTAATCTTACCCCTTGTCATTGCGTGTCAGATAGCAAGCCGGCTTAAGATTCCTATCCACCCGCAACGCAGGGCAGAACACGACTGGAGCCGCGGCTCCGAAATAGTGTTGGAGGCCGAACATCTAACCAAACAATTTATGACCGCCGCCTGAAAGAATAGCGCTCGCAACTGCAGTCGCCAATTTCGTTACTTGGGTCGGTTGCCAAGAAACGAGCATCCATCGTCCGAAAGCCGACGCACAAAATCATCGAGATCGACTGACAGGATAGAATTATAGAATTCGCTCAATCTGGTGCTGAGATTGCAACAAGCGGGTATTGGAGCTTCGTCGCTCCCTCTGCATGCTGCTTCAACGCCAGAAGCGTCTTGTGTTGGCAAGGGCGTCGTGTGCTTCCGCGGCGTCCTCGAGAAGCTTGGACTTGTCGTCGGCGCTGAAGAGATCCTTCGCACCATGCACGTCCAAAAGCTCCAGCGCTGCCAGCATATCAGGGGCGGTGGCGATATCGTTGAGGCTGCCGAGATGATCCTGCAGACCCTTCATCGCCTCGATGAACCGTCGATGGCGTTTGGCTTCCGTCTTGCCGTTGTAAAGCGGCTCGAAGAACCCGGCCGCGTAGCGCAGTTTCTTTGCGGCGATGCGCACTTTATGGCGGGTGTCGTCATCGGCATCAATCAGTTGCTGCCGCCTTTCGTCACCTTTTTCCAAAGTTTATCAAATACACCCGAGGCGAAATCCCTTGACGACTGCTCGTGCAACATTTCATCCGATTGGGTTCGCCAGTCCCTGATGGAAATCCACTCGGTCACATCGATCATCAAGGAGCGGGCGCGTATTGAGGAGAACGATGCTTCGACCGCCGCATAGGCGTCGTCGCGCGCTTCTTGAAGACGGCTTGTAAGAGGCGTGCTGGAAGCGCGACCGATCATCACGTCGATATTGCGTGCATCGCCAAGCTCGGAGGCGAGCCATTCCAACGGACCTGAAAACCTTGCCGCCGTAAAAGCAGAGCTCGCTGCGCGACATCATATCGTCGTACAGGGACTCGTCGGATATCCCATGGCCAGTGATCCAGGCTGCCTTCATGTCTGGATACCTTTGAAAGGCGGATCAGCGGAAAGCGACGCCGTAGTGGGCAAAAATTGGAGGTCGCCAGCGGAACGGCACCTTTCTCGCGAGTTCGTTCCAGAACCGCACCGTCTGCCTACGCCCCCAAGGCGGCCGTCATCGCAAGTGATTGCTTGGGCAAGGTTCGCTTTGACGGTCAGTAAAAGACGGCAGTCAAAACACGCCACTAAACGTCCGTCCCCGCTCGAACTGGAAATACTTCTGCGCGAGTTCTCAAAAGAACTCATTCCAGCTATGCTCAAATCCGGAGGGCGGGGCAAACGGGATGAGGTTGCCATTTCATTGGACGGTGGCTGTCGCCTTGGCGACAGCGCTGAGTGTTGCAGGCACCGCAACTGCCCAGGAATCCCGTTACTCTGCGCGGCAGGTTCAACAGGCCCTTGCTGAACATGGATACGATCTCGGGACCGCGGACGGAATTTGGGGACGTCGGTCCATCAGTGCGCTCAAGGCTTTCCAGAAAGCGAGCAATCTTCCTCAAACCGGTGCTTTGGACCAAGCGACGTCAGCGGCACTTTTTCCGCAACCCCAGGTGACGCATGGCCCGTTGACGCCCATAGCCACGGATGCGCTCCCGTCGACTTTGGATCAGCCTGGTGTTCCAACGAAGACAACTCCACAGACAAGTAAAGTGGAAGCCGGGAAGGCTGGTGGCGATGTCCACCAGCCACCGCCTTTGCCGACGCATGCCGAGGGATCGCCAGGCAAGTCCGATCGCTTGGTGCTGGAGCCCGACAAGGTCGGAGTTGGGCCAATCCCTACGCCGCGTTTGATCTATCTGGGCCTGCTAGGGCTGGCAGCCGCGCTCTTCTTCCTAGGAAGACGCCGAAGAAGGCCTGCCGCGGATTTGGTTCCAGCGAGATCCGAAAGTAAGGGCAGCGAACCTGATCGCAGTCTCAACCGGTCGACCAGAACCAACAGGCACCTCTTGGTTCGGAACGAGCCCATCGTTCCAGCCAGCATTGCCGCTGAAAGGCAGCCAGTCGAACAAACGCCAGTCCTGTCACCGGATATCGCGGCTTCTCTGACGGCACATAATAGAGCTGTCCACGATTTCATCCGTCAGAGAGGAGCAATCCAACGGCCCAAATCAAGGGCCAATCCTTCAGCCAGGCAGCCGGCCGCTCCCGCAAAAACGAGTTGGCAAAGCACAGAGGCCACCAAGGTCACCCCGGTAACGACAACAAACAAGGGTTCGCTCGCATCGCATAATGCTCAGATAGCGGAATCCATTCGACAACGCGGTCCTGTTCTCATTCCCCCTACGGCCGCAACGGATCAGACGCAGCCGTCGGGTTCCGAAAGCAAGGACAGCCAACTTGATAGCGGTCTCGACCAATCGGCCAGAAGCAACAGGCACCTCTTGGTTCGGAACGGTCCGATCGTTCCAGCCAACATTGCTGCTGGAAGGCAGCCCGTCGAACAAAAGCCGGTCCTGCCGCCAGATATTGCGGCTTCTCTTGCGGTACATAACGCCGCCGTCCACGATTTCATCAAACAAAGAGGTGCACTCCAACCGTCCAAATCAGGGGCCAACCCTTCAGCAAGGCAGTCGGCCGCTCCCGCAAAAGCGGGTTGGCGAGGCATAGAGGCAACCAAGGTCGCCCCGGCAGTGAGAGCATCCGAAGGATCGCTCGCATCGCATAATGCTCAGGTTTCGGATTTCATTCGGCAACGCGGCCCTATGCTTGTTCCCAACACGGCCGGGTCGGACCAGCCGCGGTGGTTCGACCGGCTACCCGCCGTGCGAGCGAGCCCCGCCGCGCGCCAGTCGGCACATTGGATTCCTCCGAATACAGCAGCAATGGTGGGAAGCCATGACATTCCCGCGGGCATGATCTATTTAGGCGAGCACCTGCCGAGGCAGGGCAGTTCAACCGACCCGGAGAACTGCCTGATCGACCCGAGATTGACCGTGGGCGCTCACGGCGATCCGCTGGGTCAGACGATGGGCTACTGGCCGTCCTACTCGAGCATTTCGCCCGCGGCGCGAAAATCCTATCTGGACTGGCTTGCCGGATCGCGATCCGATCCCGACGCCTATATCGGATACGTGTTCCTCTACTTCTACGGTCTCGAACGCCGCCTCATGTTGGAGGAAAGCCCACCCGACGCTGATGGTGTCGTTGCCGAGGTTTGCCGGCTATTGCAGGTGTATGGAGGGAATGGCTCGTTCAAGCGCTATGCTGGTGAGTTGCTTTCGGCTTACCAGCTAAAATCGGCTCAGTTGCCGGAAAAGTTTGATCTGGAGGTCCAGGAAAATAGCTACGAGATCCCGATAATGCTGAAGGTCGCCCTCGGGATGAGGGTGCGCAGCGGAGAGGCGATCGAGCCGGACCTTTTGTTGGCTTACGTCCTTGCCGACCCCGAAACGAGGGTGCGAACGCCGGCGCGACGGGCACAGACTCTCTTGCGAGAGCTGTTCGCGGAAGCGGTGGAGAAGCAGCATCCAAATGGCGTGCGCGTTCCGGCCGCCGGAGTGCGGAAACTGAAGGTCAACTACCGTGCCTGCAGCGGAACGTTCGATCTTGCAATTCGCCCCTTTGGCGGAGACCTGCCGGACATCACAAACCGCAGCGAACCGATAGGCGGTGCACGCCGCATCTTCGACGACTGCACGGATCGGCTCGACGACTATAGCCGCATGCTCGGGCGTTCGGAGGGACTGAAGCCTAGCCTTGCGGCTGTGGCTCAGCTGCCCTTGGGTTTGCGCGTGAAGAATTGTGAAACGCTCGCTGGCAGCCCGTTGAGGCGGCTCCAGGAACTGGCGAGTAATGACGCCCTAATATCAATTCAGAAACTGGCTGAATTGGCTGGGATGGATCCCGACAAAATTGCCGCGCGAGCGAAACAGAAAGAACTTTCCGCAATTCTGGGAGCCTTTGGCTATGCTCATACCGCCGCACCTTCCTTTTCCCTGAAGTCCGCAAAACCAGACGAACTGGCGATGGTTTTTGTCCTAGAACGCGAAGCTGACGCTGATCCCGAACCGAGCCAGCATTACCGGCCCATGCAACTGTCAATCATGCTCGGCATGGTGATCGCCTTCGCCGATGGTCTGCTCCACCCCTTGGAGGAACGCAGGCTCTTCGACAAGGTCGATGGAGCGCCCGGCCTGTCGAGGGACGAACGCGTACGCCTCAAAGCCGAGATCAAAGTCTGCGCCGCCGACGCCAGCCGCGTCGTGGATTGGACCAAACGTATAGGAGACGTGCCAGGGGACCGCCGCGAAGATCTTGCCGATGAATTGGTGGCAATCGCTGCGGCAGATGGAACCCTTCACGCACGAGAAGTGTCGAAGCTCGACAAACTGTTCAGGCTGATGGATCTCGACGAAGCCTCCCTCTATTCTCGCCTGCATGGCAGTGTTGCGCCGCAGACCAGGCGGGGTGACGGAAATGACGATCTTCCCCTGGTTATTCCCGCCGGAATTCAGCCGCCCGGCATTCCCGTGTCGCCGGCGTCTCCTAGAGCGCCTGCGACGCGCGTCGACATCTCGCGTCTCGAAGCGATCCGACGCGAAACCCGGAGCACGTCCAGCGTCCTTGCCGATATCTTTGTGGACGAAGCAGAGCCGCCGATCGAGCTTCAGTCCGCGACCGAGGAAATCGAGACGTCCAATGGGGATGCGCGCTTCGACGGGCTGGAGCGACGCTATGGTTGGCTCCTGTCGCAACTGATCGAACAGAGAACCTGGACAGCTTCCGATTTCGAGCGTTTGGTCCGCGGTGCCGATCTGATGCCGGGTGCGGCGAAGCAAGCACTAAACGATTGGTCGCTCGACCGCTTCGACGAACTGGTCTTGGACGGCCAGGACCCTGTCATCGTCAACGCCAGCCTGTTTTCCGAGGCTACTGCCCAGTCTCCGTCGCTTACCGTCTCTGTCGAAGGAATGTCAGCATGACGACAAAAGCCCCACCTATCAAACCAAGAGATCGAGACACCATTATCAGCGCCTTGCGTGCCGGTGTCGTGCCGCGCATCGGTCTCCAGCATATTCAGGTGGGTCGCCAGCGCGAGATCGAAGCGCTGATCCAGGACATCGAGCGGATTGGCAACGGCGGGTCGAGTATCCGTCTCGTCATCGGCGCCTATGGTGCCGGCAAGACCTTCTTCCTGTTTCTCATCAGGCAAATCGCACTTCAGCGCAAGCTTGCCGTCTGCCAGGCCGACCTTTCTCCGGATCGCCGCATCCACGCCACCGGCGGGCAGGCGCGTACGCTCTATGCCGAGCTCGCCACCAGTCTTGCGACCCGCACGGCACCAGACGGAGGCGCGCTCAGAAACATTCTGGAGAGCTACATACAAAAAGCATCCGAACGCGCTTCCTCAAGCGGGACGACTATTGAAATCGCCATCAAGGAACGCCTCGGCGATCTTCGCGAGATGGTCGGAGGCTATGATTTCGCAACCGTCATCGTTGCCTATGCGCGGGGCTACGAGGAAGGAAACAGCAATTTGCAGGACGCCGCGCTGCGTTGGTTGCGCGGCGAATACACGACCAAGACCGAGGCGCGAGGCGATCTGGGCGTGCGTACCATCATCGACGACGCGTCCTTCTATGATGGCTTGAGACTGCTCGCCCGTTTTACACGGCTCGCTGGTTTCGGCGGCCTGTTGGTCTGCCTCGACGAACTCGTCAATCTCTACAAGCTGCAGAGCGCCCAGGCCCGCAAACAGAATTACGAGCAGATCCTGCGCATCTTCAACGATGTCCTGCAGGGCACGACGCAGGGTATCGGTTTCATTCTGGGCGGCACACCGGAATTCCTGCTCGACACGCGGCGCGGCCTTTACTCCTACGAGGCCTTGCAGTCCCGCCTTGCTGGGAACAGTTTTGCCGGCAATGGCCTGGCCGACTATTCCGGTCCGGTGGTCAACCTGCCGAACCTGACCCCGGAGGAACTCTACCATCTTCTGGAGCGACTGCGCGACGTCTTCGCGGCCGGCGATCAGGAAAAATGGCTGGTTCCGGACGAGGCACTCCACGCCTTCATGGACCATTGCGCCAACCGGATCGGCGAGGCTTATTTTCGGACCCCGCGCAACACGGTGATAGCCTTCGTCGATCTGCTCGCGATTCTCCAGCAAAACCCCGGTACAGATTGGAAAGACATGCTCGGCGCAGTGGACGTGGCGGAAGATCGAGGCGGTGCAGGCGACCAGCCCATCGACGACGTCGAAGGGGGAGCGGACGACGAGCTTGCAGCCCTCCGCATTTGACAAGCTTTCCGAGCCCGTCAGGCGGTGGATTTGGCAGCGGAAATGGCCGTCGCTACGGGATGTCCAGGAAAAGGCTATTCCGGCCATCCTCGCGGGCGGCGATGTCGTGATTTCCGCGCGCACTGCCGCCGGCAAGACCGAAGCCGCCTTCCTGCCATTGTTGACCCGGCATGCCGAACACGCGGGGAGCGCCGACGGGTTCGCCATCCTCTATGTCAGTCCGCTAAAGGCGCTGATCAACGATCAGCACCGGCGGCTGGAAAGCCTGTGCGAAGGCAGCGGCGTACTCCTGCACAAATGGCATGGCGACGTGTCGGCGGACGCCAAAACCCGTGCACGAAAACGACCTTCGGGTATCGTGCTGATCACTCCGGAATCGCTTGAGGCGTTGCTCGTCCGCAGAGGCGCTGAGGTAGCGCAGATGTTTTCGCGCCTCGATGCGGTGGTCATCGATGAGTTGCATGCCTTCATCGGCACCGAGCGCGGTATGCAGTTGCAGTCGATCCTCAACAGGATCGAGGTAGCGACCGCGCGAGACCGCATCGATCGAATTGGGCTTTCAGCAACACTCGGTGACATGAGCCTGGCTGCCGAGGCGCTGCGGCCCGGCAAAGGGGCCAGCGTCACGATCGTGGAAGGCAAAGACGAGGGGAACGGGGTCCGTTTGCAGATCCGGGGTTATCTGCTGGACGGCACCGCCCCAGGCGATCTCACGGCCACCACAGACGATAGCGATCCGCCGGGAAAGCCGACCGAACCTTTTGAACAATCGACAGTGCCAGCGGCGCTTGCGGCCGACTTGTTTCGTCTGCTGCGCGGCCAGAGCAATCTGCTGTTTGCTGGATCTCGCGCCAATGTCGAGGTTTATGCCGACATGCTGCGTTCGATGTGCGACGAAGCGAGCTTTCCAAATGAGTTCTTCCCGCATCATGGCAATCTCGCAAGGGCCATGCGCGAGGAGGTCGAAGCGCGGCTTCGAGACGATCCGCGCCCGACTACGGCGGTCGCGACCACCACCCTGGAACTCGGAATGGACATTGGCGAGGTGGAGACTATCGCGCAGATCGGACCGGGCTTTTCGGTCGCGTCACTTCGCCAGCGCCTCGGCCGATCCGGCCGCAGGGCCGGAAAGCCTGCAACGCTGCGTATGTTCGTCATCGAGCCTCCCATTGGTGAGGGACGACACCCAATTGACCGGCTTCGCCTGGATCTGGTTCAGTCGATTGCGATGGTTGAGTGCCTGAGAGCGGGATGGTGTGAGCCGCCATTGCCAGCTGGGCTACATCTTTCAACGCTCCTCCATCAAGTGATGGCACTGATCGTGCAGACCGGGGGCGTAAGCCCGACGGTCGCCTGGAAACTGTTGTGCGAGCGCGGCCCCTTCCGGGCCGTGGACAAGACGCTGTTTGCCGAATTGCTTCGGTGCATGGCCATGCCTGAAAACCAGTTGCTTGAGCAGTCGCCGGAAGGCTTGCTCATGATCGGAGAGACCGGGGAAAAGATCACGGAATCGTACGAATTCTATGCTGTTTTCGCCACGGAACGGGAATATCGGATCATTCACGATGCACGCACGCTCGGCACCTATCCGCTGAGCTCTCCCCTTGCACGTGGCGAAACGATCATTTTTGCGGGGCGCCGCTGGCAAGTCATCGAAATTGATGATCGCGCTCGGGCTATCATGGTAAAGCCGACACGGGCTGGAAAGCCACCGCATTTCAATGGCAAGGGGGCGGCCATCCACGATCACGTGGTGGCATCGATGCGCGCGGTTCTCGCATCCGATGAGGCCTACCCCTATCTCGATCCTGCCGCGAAGCTACTGCTGGATGAAACGCGCAGTTCGCACCTGGACCTGCAACTGGATCGCCGTTCAATCATTGCGCATGGGGAGGGGGTCCTGATTTTCCCCTGGGTCGGAACCAGGAAGCTGCAGACCCTAACCCTGGCATTGCTGGCCCGCGAGTTCAAAGCATCGCATTTCGGGCATGCCATTGAGCTTCAGGAATGCGAGGCAGCGAAGGTTATGGAAGCTCTGCAGGATATAGCTGGCTCGCCGGCACCAGACGGGCAAGAACTTGCTGCACGACTAGCACAGCCCGCATTGGCTAAGTTCGACACGTTCCTGAGCGATCACTTGATGACATTGGTCACGATGGTGGAAAGAATCAGCGCCAAGGACTTGCCCCTGATCGCCGCCAACGCGCTGGGAAATCATACGACGCATGAAGTCGCATGACCGCCGGGATCGGTTGCTCGCACTCGCCTCTGGCAGCCTTTCGTACATGTCCGAGCGTGCTATAACGGGCACGTCGACTCGCACCTGCGCTCACCAGACTTGACCAGGATGAAAACCAGCATCGATCATTTGCCAGAGCACAAGGAGGAACTGGCCCGCGTGATCGAAATTCTGCATGCCGAATTCGAGGACGCGCTGGCGGAAAGCAGCGCGGACTGGAAGAAGAGCGGCCGCATCCTGTTCGGGTCCTATGCCTGCGGCGACTGGGTCGACGAGCCCCTGACGATGAAGGGCAACCGCAGCGATTTCGATCTGCTGGTCGTCGTCAACAACAACAAGCTCTCCGACTTCGCATACTGGTACAAGGCGAAGGATCGGCTTGACCGCGATCGAGCCATCAAGACGCCGACCAGCTTCATCGTGCACAGTCGCCGCTTCGTGAACACGGCATGCGCCTGGCGCATAGAGGACGCGTCGGCGATTGGAACAGGTCTGCTGTGCGTCAACTGGCGACGCTCGGCGCAGACAATCAAACGTCTTGTTCTGGGCCGAAAGCTGGATTTCAGCTATCGGAGCCGAATGTCACCCCGTCAATCGGCTTTTTTTGCGGCAGTTGGAAAGCACAAGAACACGCGTAGGAACCTCGTTGACCTGAATAGTCAGCGGCGGCTGCATGCCCGCCTTTTGTTTCCAGAACCGTCTTTTATCTTTCGGCGACAGGCGGCGACTTGTGCTATAAGTTCATGAGAACACGCCTTGATTGATTCATTCATCCGACTAGATTGTGCCGGCGCTTTCATCTAGGCGCAGATTCGTGATCCTGCCGACGATAGGCATGGCTTCTCCGGATCAGAAACCCCGTCACCTGGAGTGCTTCGGATGAGTGTGTCCTCGACGCCGCGTGCTGCCAAACTAGAGGCTCATCGAGGGTCGCAGTGGCTTAAGTGGGATCTGCATTTACACGCGCCCGGTACGAAGCTTTCTTGCGGATATGGCAAACCTGACGACGCGACGTGGAAACGCTTCGTGGATATTCTCGAACAATCCGAGGTCCACGCCTTTGGCATAACGGACTATTTTTCATTCGATGGCTACCTGAACACCGTCAAATGGTATAGCCAATTGCATCCGGACTCGACCAAGCTAGTGATCCCGAACCTGGAGCTGCGTTTGACCGAGACGGTCAGCATCGACGGCAAAAACGTCAACACACATGTTCTGGTTGACCCGGCTGTCGCGACGGCCGAAGCTTTGAGCAAGTTCCTCAACGACCTCGAAACGCACATATCCGTTGCTGGAAGACGGTTACGCTGCAGCGAACTGACGTCTGCGAATTACGCTGCGGCCACCGTCAGCATACATGATGTTAAGGACTCGCTAAAAGGATGCTTCGCGCCGGAGCAATACATTATCGTCACCGCCGCCGGAAACGATGGCCTGCGCGGAACCGCCAAAAATTCCCAGCGTAGCAAATCCATTTCCGATGAACTCGACAGGATCAGTAGCGCCTTCTTTGGGAAGTCGAACAGCACGGCGTTCTTCCTGAGCGACTCTCGGTACGAGGACGGGTCGAAGTCGGAGCCTAAGCCCATCTATGACGCCAGCGACGCTCATTCCTTCGAGGACCTTGGACGTTTGACAGGTGACGAACCGAGCTATCAATCGACCTGGATCAAGGCCAATCTGACTTTCCGAGGTCTCCGTCAGACGATCTTCGAACCGGAACATCGCGTCTTTGTCGGAGACCGTCCAACCGTTCTCGTCCGGCTCGAGCGTGAGGCCACGCAGTTCATCGACAGGCTGGAGATCAATCCACTCGCCAAGTATACCGGTCATAACGGCACTTGGTTTCGGAACGTCGAAATTCCGTTCAACCCTGAGCTGACTGCCATAATCGGGAACAAGGGAAGCGGCAAAAGCGCTGTCGCGGATATCGTGGCGCTGCTCGGAAATACTCGCCAAGCGAAATATTTCTCGTTTCTAACCGACAGCCAGACGAACAGGAAATTCAAGCGGCCCGGGTTCGCCGAGAATTTTTCGGGTCGTCTCGTATGGAAGAGTGGGAGCGTTGTAGAGCGGACTCTAAACGATGATGTCGATGAACTTTCGCCGGAGGCGGTCAAATACCTGCCACAGAACTACTTCGAGAGCCTGACGAACGAAATCGAAGTGCAGGCGCTGCGTCGGGAAATCGAAGACGTCGTATTTTCGCACGTCGACATCAGCGACAAGATGGACGCCAAGAGCTTCCACGATCTCGAAGAACGCAAGACGTTGAACAGTCGACAGGAAGCTAGCCAGATCAAAACGAATCTGCGCGAACTCAACATCAGGATTCTCGAACTCGAGGACCAGAGCGAACCTGTATTCAAGACCAAACTGCAGGCGGAACTAGGGGTCCTTCAGAAGCAGGTGTCTGCACTAGAAGCGTCGAAGCCTCCAGAGGAAGCTGCCCCGGCTGCTCAGAGTGCGGAACAGGAGGCGGCGACAGAAGAAATCGCGTCACAAACCCGGTTGCTGGACGACCTTGCCGCGCGTGAAAAGAGCGCAGTCACGCAGCTCGGTCGGCACAAGACTACCTTGCAAGATGCCAGCGAATTCAAGGACGCCGTAAATGCCCTGAAAAGCCGTGTGCAAGGCGACAAGGAGGT
Source organism: Mesorhizobium sp. WSM3862 (assembly GCF_002294985.1). Lineage (GTDB taxonomy): Bacteria > Pseudomonadota > Alphaproteobacteria > Rhizobiales > Rhizobiaceae > Mesorhizobium. The sequence goes on from NZ_NSGE01000002.1 coordinate 171,930, forward strand.
TTTCAAAACCAAGTATAGCGGTCTCGGCTTCGATGTTGATCAGGTCATCAGTCTTACCGTTAACCTCGAAGAGGTCACGAAGAAGATTGAGGCTGTGCACGAAGAAATCGCGGCGATTGAACGCGAGAGCGCCATGGTTTTCGATTCAAAGACCGATCTTTCCAAAGTCGCCAGCGTACCCGACTTGCGTGCTGCGCAGAAATATATTGCCGATCGCATCGCCGAGACACGCGCCGCTCTCTCGGCACCTCAACAGCGCTATCAAAGGTATGTGCAGGCCGTCCGCGAGATATCCGAGAAGATCAGCGATATCGTCGGTCAAAAGGCCTCGCCGAAATTAGGGACGATCTCGGAACTGGAGGCCCGCATTGCCAGGATCGACAACGATCTGCCGGGTGAGTTGTCCAAGGCGTTGGAAGACCGTAAGGCGCTGTGCTTGGCCCTCTTCGAAAGCAAGCACAAGATAAGAGCGTTCTACGAGGGATTGAAAACCAAGGTTGAGTCGCGGCTCACCGCGGTGAGTACCGGGGACTTCAAGGTGTCGATCGACGCGTCTTTTGTACCTTCTCCCAAGTTCGGTGATGAATTTTTCAACCATCTATACCAAAACGTGAGCGGCCCCTTCCGTGGAGTCGCGGAAGGGGCGCGCGCCCTTCAACAGAAGCTATCGATAGTCGACTGGAACTCCTTCGAAAGCATCTTCGCCTTTGTGGACGATGTGGTCGGATCGATGAAATCGGGTGGCATCAGACGGCAAACCAAAGACGTCAAGAAATTCTACGACTTCCTTTATTCCCTCGAATACTTCGAACCCCGGTACGAGTTGAGACTGGGAGGCAAAGACCTGAACCAGCTTTCCCCCGGAGAGAAGGGGCTTCTCCTGCTGGTCTTCTACCTGCACCTGGATACAGACAGCTCGCCCCTCATCATCGACCAACCCGAAGACAATCTCGACAACGACAGCATATTCGCGGTACTCGCAAGGTGTATTCGCGACGCGAAGAAAACCCGGCAGGTCATATTGGTGACGCATAACCCAAATCTCGCGATCGGAGCCGACGCCGAACAAATCATCTATGTCCGGTTGGACAAGGTGAACGGTTACAGGTTCAGCTATGATTCCGGCGCGATCGAAAACCCAAATACCAATGGTCACATCGTAAGGGTGCTCGAAGGTTCGCGGCCAGCCTTCATACAACGCCGGCTCAAGTATCAGATCACCTGATGGCGGGATATTGCGGCGTTGCTTGTTTTGTAACGTCCGCTCTTAGTTGATTTCGTCGCCGGTTTGGGTTGGCGCGCGAGCAGGTGCGCAACTCTACTTGACGCTATAGCCTGACGGGCACATTGAGGAAGGTCCAGGAACGCCGGTATGTCCGTCGCTTCCTGTATAGCTCGCAATGTCGTCGTGGGCAATTTCTAACCGTTGAGGATCGGCGGCAAAATCAGCCAAAACCATCTATCGCGAAATTCATCTATCGAGCAGCGGTCGAACACCCGTATGTTTGTGATCGGAGACTGCTCAATGGCATTTCGATTCGTACACACCGCTGATATCCATCTCGACTCGCCACTGCGTTCGCTGGCGATGCGAAACCCCGACCTTGCCGAACTCGTCGGCGACGCCAGCCGCCAGGCATTGATTTCCATAGTTGACCTCTGCCTGGCGGAGCGTGTCGATGCGCTGGTCATTGCCGGCGATCTCTATGATGGCGACCAGACGTCGATGAAAACCGCCCGCTTCCTGGCGTCGCAGATGACACGGCTGCACCAGGCCGGCATCAGGGTCTTGAAGATCCGTGGCAATCATGACGCAATGTCGCGGATATCGAAACAGCTGGTATTCCCGGACACGGTAACGATCTTCGGCGGCCGTCCCCAGTCAGTGCTGCAGACAGCGGGCGGGCTCGACGTCATGTTTCATGGCTTGAGCTTTGCTAGCCCCAAGGCGCCGGAAAGTCTGCTCCCCAAGTATTCAGCTCCGCGTGAAGGTGCGGTCAATGTCGGCATCATGCATACGAGCCTGGCCGGATCGCCCGGCCACGACGTCTATGCCCCCTGCAGCATCGCTGACCTGCACAGCCATGGCTTCGACTACTGGGCGCTTGGGCACATCCATGTCCGCCAAGTCCACGCCGGGGCGAGCACCGTGGTGATGCCAGGAATTCCGCAGGGCAGGGACATCAACGAGGCCGGCGGGAAATCCGTCACCCTGGTGACGATACGAGACGACCGCACCGTCGAGATCGAGGAAAGACTAACCAGTATCGTGCAATTCGAGCGGGTGAGCGTCGACGTGACCGAAACGGTGGAATGGTCCGAAGTCGTCGGGCGAGTCCGCTCCGCGCTCGAAGATGTGCGCGCCTCCGTCAGCTCCCGCCATGCCGTGGTCCGTCTCGGCGTGACCGGGGCGTCACCTTTATCCTGGGCACTGATCCGTGACCGCGACCTGCTGCTCGCAGAAGCTGAGCAGGTCGCGGAACAGACGGGGGACACCTGGGTGGAGAAGCTCGAGCTTAACGTTTCTCCATCCGCACCCGAAACATCCGAGGGCGTCGCTGATCCGATTTTCGAACTCGCTCAATCCATGCACGCCGATGCCAGCTCGGACGCCTTCCGTGCTGAGGCGAGAGCGTTTGTCGAGAAGATGGTCGCCGATCTTCCGGCCGCCGGGCGCGATTTCGCCGGTAAGGACGAGGCTGGGCTGGAGTTGTTCCTCGACAGGGTGCTCGCCAGCGGCGCTGACCTGGTCACGGCCCGCCTCAAGGTCGGCGGGTCACAATGAGGCTCCGGCGACTTGATCTCATCCGCTATGGCAAGTTCACCGACAGGACGATCGACTTCGGGCCGAAACCGGAATCCGGTCCCGACCTGCATATCGTGTTCGGCCTGAACGAGGCCGGCAAGTCGACCGCGCTTTCCGGCTATCTCGACCTGCTGTTTGGCATCGAGGAACGCAGCCGCTACAATTTCCTGCACGAGTACAGCGCGATGCGCATCGGCGGGGTGCTCGAACTCGGCGGCGCGGAGCACACGTTCACACGCACGAAGCAGCGCACCAACTCATTGTTGAACACGACTGGCCAACCGGTCAGCGAAATGGCGATATCAGCACATCTCGCGGGGCTGTCTCGCGACGCATACGAGACCATGTTTTCGTTGGACGACGAAACGCTGGAAGCAGGTGGAAAATCAATCCTGGAATCGCGCGGCGACCTGGGCAAGCTGCTGTTTACGGCCAGCGCCGGCCTCGGGCACGCAAGTGATACATTGAGCGTACTCGAGGCCGAAGCGGACACGCTCTATCGCAAGCAGGCACACGGAACCGAGCTTGCGCTGCTCAAGAAGCGGCTTGCGGAACTGAAGGCCGGTAAGGACGCGATCGACACCTTGGCGTCGACTTATGAGAGCCTTGAAGCCGAGCGTCTCGACGCGACAGAAAAATACGACCGCAGCATCGCCGAACGGTCGGTGCTGTCGGCTGGGCTCGATACCATCGCGAAGTATCTTCGCGCGATCCCGATCCTTGCCGATATCCGACGTAAGGAAGCCCAACTGGCCGACTTGCCTGAGATCGCATCACCGTCACGGACCTGGACGGGCAGTGTCGCCGACATGATCGAGACCGACGCCAGTCTGAGAACGCGGCTGTCCGCGAGCGTGGACGAGCTCGAGCGGGTTACGACGAAAATCGGCTCGGTCGATGTGGACGCGGTGATCCTTGCGATTTCCGAACGGGTTCGCGGCCTGGCTGACCGCAAGGTGCGCCACGTCTCAGCCGGCTTGGACTTGCCAAGTCGCAGGACGGAGCTGCAAATCCTCGACAATGCAGTGGCAAGTTGCCTTGCCGCCCTTGGAAGGTCCTCCGAGCCGGACCCTGCCAAACTGCTTTTGCCTGCTGCAACCGTTGGTGCCGTTCGCACCATGGTCGAGCAGCGATCCGGGATCGTTACCAGCGTGCGCGTCGCGCGCGACGAGGCCGCGGCAGCCGCTGATGCGCTTCAGGCGGCACGCGAGCGGGTCGGCGAAGAACGGGCCGTGCCCGAGCCCGCCAGGGCAAGGCTGGCCTCGGCATTGTCGACGGCAAAGGCCAGTGGCCACCTAAGGGAAATCAAGGCGGCACGCGAGGCCGTGGATGCCGGCGCAATTCGATGGGAGGCCGCGATCGCGCGCTTGCATCCCTGGTCGGGAGATGCTCAGGCATTGGCCAGGATCGCCATTCCGAATGCTGGACAGCTTGGCGCATGGAAGGCGCTTGCAGCAGAGCTCGGGAAGAGCAGGGGCGTCGTTTCCGAACGTCTTGCCGAGCACCAGGGCAATCACGACTTGCTTTCGGTGCGGCTGGATGCCCTTCGCGCCTCGGTCGATGTCACCGACGATGAAGCCGCCGCCGTCATTCGTCGCGCCCGGGACGAGGCCTGGGCACGGCATCGCGATGATCTCACTGGGGACACGGCGGACGAGTTCGCGGCAGCACTGGCTCGAGATGACAGTGTCGGAGCAGGCCGTCTGGCCAACGCGCGGGAGCTCGTTGAGATTCGCACGGCAAGCCGCAGCCTCGCTGAAACCGCTGCCACCATCGCGCATGCGCGCGACCAACTTGCACGCAACAGCTCGGACCGGGAGGCCATACTCTCGGAAATTCGCGCAGCGGTAAGAGAGCTATTCGGAGGGTGCCTGGAAATTTCCTCCGAACGGCTGATTGAGCTGATCGAGAATCGCATTGCTGGCCGGATCGAAGCGCTCGCGGCCTGGGATGAGATCGAGCTTGCCCGCAAGAAAGCCGAGCGGGCGGTTGATGAGAGAGACCAAATACGCCTGGAGCTGAGTGGGGCTCTGGCGAGTGTCGGCGTCGGTTCAGATCCCGCCGACAGCCTTGAGACGGTCATGGCCGTGGCAGAGTTGTTCCTTGACAGGCAATTCAAGGTGGACGCTGAGCGTACCGAGACGCTCAAAACGGTTAGCACACGGCAAGAGGATCTGGCCGCCAGGCGGCGAGCCGTCGACGTGGCAGAGCGACGTGAGGACGAATGGCTGGCCGGCGTTGCCGAAGCGCTCAAGGGCACCTGGCTCGAGAGCGGCATATCGGCGGCCGGCGTCGGCAGCGTCCTCGATCAAATGGCTGAACTGTCCAAGAGTCTTCAAGACCTGGACGCCATGCAGCTCCGCATCGAGAAGATGGAGGCGGACAGAGACAATTTCCTGGTCGAGGTCAATGCCGTTGCAGCCGAGGCGGGCGAGGTGGCCGACAACGAAGAACCGGAACAGCTAGCGATCCGGCTTGCCGAGCGCCTGGAGCGCGCCGAACGCACGCGCGAGGCGAAGGCAAATCTCGTCAATGACCTGCAGCGCCTGCAGGAAGCGCGTGAGATCCTCGATGCTGAAATTTCGGCACATGAGCGCAGCAAGAACGAGGTCCTGAGCGTCTTTGGCGTATCCACCCTATCCGAAGTCGTGCAACGAGACGAACTCCTGCGCGACAGGGATCGCCTGCGCGCTGCGGTCGCCGAACTCGAGGAGCAGGTGTCGGCCGAGCTCGCGGTGGAAGGGTTCGAGCAGGCGCGTTCGATATTGGATGTTCTCGATCTGAATAGCCTGGCCATCGAGAAGGCTGAAGGCGAGCAACGGCTTCGGGATCTTGACGAAGCGATACAGCAACAACTCATTCGGCAGACGCGAGCGGCCGACAAGCTGGACGATATCGGCGGCGACAGCGCTGTTGCCCGCATAGATGCCGAACGGCGCACCGTCCTTCTGGAGATCGAAGAAAAGGCCATCCGCTACATCGAGCTGAAACTGGGCGTCATGGCCGCCGGGAACGCTCTGCGCGTCTATCGGGAGCGCCATCGCTCCGGAATGATGGCGCGGGCATCCGACGCTTTCGCGCTTATGACGCGTGGCCAGTACTCAGGCCTGACAACCCAACCGGTCAAGGGTGGCGAAGTGCTCATCGCATTACAGCGCGACGGGCAGTCCAAGGTCGCGGACGCGTTGTCGAAGGGCGCGCGTTTTCAGCTCTACCTGGCACTCAGGCTTGCGGGATACTACGAGTTCGCCCAGCTTCGACCCTCGGTGCCATTCATCGCCGATGATATCATGGAAACCTTCGACCATGTCCGGTCAGAGGAGGTTTTCCGGTTGTTTGGAGAGATGGCGAGTGCCGGTCAGGTAATCTACCTCACGCATCATCAGCACCTGTGCGAGATCGCCAAGACTGTTGTGCCGGGCGTAGCGATCCATGAGCTCGGATGAGGTTGGACTTTACTTGATGCGTTGCTGACATACCATGCTGTTCGATGTTTGCCCCTTAGCTATTCTAATCGACATTCCAAGCGCCGGCTTTGGCGTGCGCTTTGCGCAGCATGAGAGACTTTCGTACGCCTGACGGCACCCGAAACCCTTCAGCTTTGCAGCCGTCCAGGCGGCATCAAACCGTTCCCAACAGCTGCCACACGTTCATGCGGTAAACATCGCCAGTGAATGACGCCGCTAAACACCTTGGCCGTTCAGATGGACTTGGCGAAGAGGATCGTCGGATGACGTTTATCGAAACCCGCGCCACGTTCACCGTACGGGCTGCATTCGATACGGCGGTCAAGATGCGATATCCGGTGCTTGCGGTCGGCAAAGCCGGACTCGGAAAGACTGTAGCGCTCAACTGGATAGCCGCCCAAAGCGGAGCTGCCTATTGTGAGGTTGCGCAGCATACCAAGGCTATCAGGCCGATGTTCCTGATGCTGCATGACGCCAACGGCGTCCAAAGGGACAGCAAGCACACATACGATCTTGCGAAGGATTGCATGAATTTTTTGGGCGCCCGATACGGCCCGACGCTTCCGTTGCTGGTGGACGAATATCAGAACTTCACACCCACTGTTTTGCGGGAGCTGCTGCATCTTCAGGAGCGGTGCGGCTTCGCTTTACTGCTCGCCGGCAACACTCATCGGTTGGCGGGCACGAGGCGTGATACCCACGCTGTGGATCAGATCGAAAGCCGTATCGGTATGCGTTTCGAGATCGGGCAGCCGACGCGGGAGGACTGCGTGAGGATCGGCGCGGAACACAAAGTTGAGGGAGCCGACGCCTACGAGGCAATCGCCACCTACGGGCAAAACACCTCCCTTCGCGCGCTTTGCCATCTCCTCCAGAATTGCGCTGCCGGTACCAGCGGCTTCGGCAGCATTCGTCTTCCCCGGATAGAGACCACGCTTCGCGGCATGTCGTGCGGCAGCGATGTGCTCAGGCTTCTGCACGAGCGCCGAAACGACGCCGCAGACGACCTCCGCAGCCCGGCTTAATTCCGGACAGCGACAGATAATTCCGGACGGCACAGCGGAACTCCAGTCCACAGATCGCTTTCCCGCAGAGGGGGCACCCTGCGAACCTTGTGCTCTGGAAAGCTCAGGGCGTGATCGCGCCGGTTCATCGGATAACAACTTCATCATGACGTCACCTCGGGAAGCGATTGTTGACGAAGGGGGTACGAGCTGCCGCGGTCGTTCACCCGGTCGAAAGGACCGAGTGTGGAGAAAGCTCTCCATCATGCAAGGCGAGAAGGTGCTGGCGTACTTCCTTGTCCGCTGCCGTGAGCCAATGAACACCGGCACGGCTAAGAGCGTGGCGCTTTGCGCATGCAGCCGCACATTGATGAGGGTGCGAGCCCGGACATGACGCCGAACAGCTTTCTGAAGGCGGGCGAAGAAAGAACATCCTCCCGCCGCGTTCTATTCGATCATTTCACGCGGATCAGGAGATCGGCAAAGTCCAGAAATCTGCAAGCCTTCGCCTTAGCGAAGAAACGCAAGGATCTGAGTAACTCCTGGCGCCAAGCACCGGCTTAATGACGTCTGCAGAAGGGTGTGGCGCTCGCCTGCGGTTCAGCGGACGAGAGCGTGAAACTCGTCGACCGATCGGACCGCGGCACACCCACCAGGTTGAAATTAAACGACGGCGATGTACATTCGCCGCTGCTGTTCTATGCCTCCCGGCCCCAAAATTCTGCGATGCCCCTCACCTGAAGCTATTAGCTGGATACGGTTTGCGCTCGCCACAAGCGGGCGTAGGCGCCTTCACTTGTCACCAGATCAGCATGCTTTCCCTCCCCGACGATCCGCCCCTTGTCCAAGACCACTATTTTGTCGGCCCCACGGATCGTGCTCAGTCGATGAGAGATGACGACGATAGTCTTGCCGTCCCGACACAGATCCTCAACCACTCGCAGGACAAACGCCTCGGCGACGGAGTCGAGCGAGGACGTCGCTTCGTCGAGGATCAGGATCTCTGGATCCCGGTACAGAGCCCGAGCCAACGAAAGGCGCTGCTTCTCGCCCCCGGAGAGCCGTACGCCGTTTTCGCCTAGATAGGCCTGAAAGCCGCCGGGCCAGCGCTCGATCACCTCCCGCAGCCCTGTTTGATCGCAGATTTGGAGGACCTTTTCGATGTCCGGCTCGAACTCGCCAAGGGCGATGTTGTCGATCACCGAGCCCGAGAACACATCGATCGATTGCGGCACTGCAGCGACAACCTTGCGCAGGGACACGGTCGACAGGTCCTGGAGGGCATAATGGCCGATCCGGATGTGTCCACCCTCAAGCGGGTAGACATTTTGCAGCAGCGCCGCAAGCGTGCTCTTGCCCGAGCCGCTTTCCCCCACCACCGCTGTCATTTCGCCCCGGCGGAAGGTGACGCTAAGATCCTCGAAAAGCTCGAGCTGGCTACCATAGCGGAACGTGACCTTCTCCAGGTGGATGTCGCCAATGTCGGATTTGTCGGCATCGATGCCCCCACCGCTTTCGGGCTCTAGGTCGAAGATCTCGAACAGGCGATCCGCCGCGATAAAAGCATCCTGAACGATCCGGTTGGTCTGGATCAGACTGGCAATCGGCCGGGTGATATAGCCCAGCAAGGTATAGCAGGAGAGTAATTCGCCAGGCGTGACGGTTTGATCGAGGGCAAGTGTCGTTCCGAACCACATCAGCACGATGGTGAATACAATTGCGAGGAATGTCGAGGTGCTGTCTCCGAAGATCGAGATCAGGCCGGAGCTGTAGACGGAGTGCAGCATCTTGATGAAGCGCGTCTCCACCTTAAAGTTGGCGAAGCTCGCCACGCCGGAGATCTTGATTGTGGAGACAGCTCCGAGTGATTCCACCAGTTGTGTCTCTAATTCGGCAGCGTTCTCCATTACGGCTCGCTGACGATTCCTATTCAGCCGGTTGATGATCCAATAGACCGAGAGGTACAAGGGGATGGAGGCCGCCACGACCAAGGCGATCTTCCACGAGTAGATGAACATCAGCCCTAACGAGAACAATATTGTTAGCACGTCAACGAACATGTTGATCGAGACGTCGTTCAGGAAGCTCCTGATCTTCACTGCGTCATTCATGCGGGAAATGATTTCGCCCATGCGCATGCTGTCGAAGAACTTCTGAGGCAGGCTTAGGATGTGATTGTAGTAGCCGAGGATTAGGTGGACGTCGATCTTCTGCCCCGTTTGCAGGACGAGCCGGTTTCTGAGGAGATTGATTAGGATCTGCACAACCAAGATCAAGAGCATGGCGACGCTCATCAGGTTGAGTAGATTGCGGTTGCCCGCTGTAATCACATGGTCGACGATCTTCTGGACGTAAATGGCAGTCGAGAGGCCAAGGATCGTCGTCACCAGCGCCCCCGCGAGAGCCTGCGCCATCGCCGCCTTGTGTGGCGCAAGCAGACGCGCGAAGCGACCTAGGGGTGAGGTGGTCTCGTCGCGGCCTTTGAAGGTGTCTGCCGGAACAAGGAGCACCAGGGCGCCGGTCCATTGCTTTTTGAATTCCTCGTGCGCCAGCTTGCGGATTTCACCGTAGGCTGGGTCCATGACGATGACCCACCTGGCGTTGATCGCCTGGACTACGACGAAGTGATGCAGGACCTCGCTGACGATTAGGTGCGCGATGGCGGGCTTGGGGATCTTGTATAGGCTGTCGAAACCACCCTTTACCCCCTTGGCAACGAAGCCCAGCTTCCGGGCCGCTTCCATGAGGCCCAGCACAGTAGTGCCGGAGCGGCCGGTCGAGGCATACTGGCGGATTCGCGACAAGGGCAGCTTGTAGCCATAGAAGGCCGCGACGGAAGCAAGGCTGGCGGCCCCGCAATCCGTGATGTCGCGCTGCTTGAACTTGATAATCTTGCTCGACATAGCGGCTCGCTGACTGTTTGGAAATGGAGAATCAGTGGCTCGCCAGGAGCGGATTGAGCCAATCGTCGACCTCGTTGTACAGGAGTTCCAGGACAGTGCGGTCGCCCAGGAGGAAGCGGGCCCGGACGGTCATGCCTTTCTTCAGGTTACCGATGAGCCCGTGCTTGAGGGCGAGATGGCGGCGAGAGAGCGCGCAGCGGACCTTAAAGACCAGGCTCCCGTCGTGCAGCGTGAAGTCGTGCGCTACTTCGAGCACCGTCGCGTCAATGACACCCCATTGATTGTAGTTAAAGGCATCTACTTGGAGACGCACCGACTGGCCGGGGCGCACAAAGCCGATGTCGTTGGGGGAAACGAAGATTTCCGCCACCAGTTCACCATCCGGCGAAACCCAAGCGACGGTTTGACCGGCCTGGACGTAGCTGCTGGAAGTGAGGCCCGAGAATTGCTCGAGAGCGCCTGATACGGGGGCTCGAATGCGGGTCAGGTCCCGTTCGCTCTCAAGCTGATGCAAGGCGGCAGTGAGTTCCTCCAGGCGCAGGTTAACGTCGAACAGCTGCTGGTTCCATTCGGCGAATTTGCGCCGGGCGAGGATCTCGCCCTGGATCTCAACGTTCTGAAGTGCGAAGGCCTTTTCCTCAACGGCCTTTGCCGGTGCTACAGCAGAGGAGAGCAGTCGCTTAGCACGCTCAAGTTCCGCAGCCGCATTACCGCGGGCGTATTGGTTCTCCCGCAGCAGGTTGAGGAAATGGGCGCGCTCGGCCGTGGCGGACTCGGTCAAGAGGCGGATCGGGTCCTTGGCTTGCGTGCCGGAGGAGATCAGGGTTTCGAGGTCACTGGCAAAATCGCTCTTTGCGCGAATATCGCCTGTAAGCGCCCTGAGCTTTTCCTCAACCACCCCATCATCGAGGGCGAGGATCTCTTGCCCCTGAGCAACCAGGTCGTTTTCAACGGCAAGGATGCGGGAGATGCGTCCGGAGACGGGCGCGACCAGCGGCGTCTTCTCGACGGTGGGTCGAATGATACCGGCACTTTGGAAAGATACCGTTACGGTGATGAAAGGCAGCGACGCCAAGGCCGCAGCCACCGAGAGCACAATAATCTTGTAGATGATCAAGGATCTCTCTGACCCTCGAGAAAGGATGCTCTCCGCGGTGCAGTTGGCGAGTTCAGGAATAAGTGAGATAATGATGCAGATCTCGCTGGTTACAGTGATATTGACCGATGATGTTGCCAATCATCCACCATGGCTTCGGCGCGTACTACACCAGCGAAAGCCTACAGCAGAAACTGAGGCTATCAGGACCACCCGAAGTTGATGATCCCGCTTCTCGGGCCGACTCGGTTAGGCCGTATACTGAGAGATCGGTATTCATTGTTTTACCTTTTCAAAAACGTTCAATGATGAATGTCGGCGGTTATTCTGCGCTCGGCAGCACTCGCCCCGCGCCTAAAGACGGCAAATACCAGTGCCGAATACCAGAATAGAGGCCAAAAAGGCGTTCTGTAGCTATTCCCAACCCAACTCAGAGTGCGTCGGCCGTACATCACGCTTCTTATGCGACAAACCAGACGACACCTGCCTGGAGGTGACCGAGGTCAACCCTAGGCAGTTGCTAATATTGTTTGATCGTCTTAATGATGCTTAAGATATCTTTCCAAGGCTGCGATAGCCAGTCCTAACGCAGCAACTGCGCCAAATCCTGCCACCGCTGCCCAGAACCACCACCCTCCGGACGTTGCACATGCTTCTTCGCGCGTTAACTCGGTCACACCACAGGCTTGCGTATTGGTCTTCATTTTTTCTCCTTTCCTAGAGCTCGAAATCACAGGAGGAAGTAATAATGCACCGTAGCAGCGTGTGCCGCCGCACAACGAGATCATCAAAGGTCGTGCCAACTGTACAGGAAGCCGCAACAGCGCTCATCCATTTTGTTTCAACGGCTTCGTTGTGAGCGCTGCGGCACATCGAGGCGAACAGCACAGTGTCACGAACTCGACAAAACCGACAAAGGCCTACCAAAGGTCGTTCTGATCGTCTGGACAGGATGCTCTCTCCATTGTAGCTGGATACGTCAGGGGAGGTAAGATATTGTTCCCTAGCCCAGCTAGTGACCAGTAGTAGGCCTATGACTTTTTCTTTGTTAGTTCTAGAATGCCAGCGATTATGACTGCGACGCTAAAAGCTCCAGACAATGCCCAGAGAAGCCACCCGCCAGAAGTTGAGGATGCCTCTGCCCGCGTTAGCTCGGTCACGCCATATACAGACATATCGGTATTCATCGTTTTCTCCTTATAACACATGAAGATCAGTCAAGGTCGACTGCCGGAAGGCAGATCGCCGCCGTGCGAAATGAGAACATCAAGACTCGTGCCAAGGGCGCAGGAAGCTTCGCGGAGGTTCTAATGCTTCCGAATGGGCGCCGCTTCTGAGGCGATCTCCATTGTGGCCACCATGAACATGTGCGCAAACACCCTCAGAATACTGCCCGTCAACGCATGAGCCCCGGTCGGCAATTGAATGGGCTCCGAAGCGGGTCGCTCACAACCATTCGAATTGAGCTGCCTTGGCTGATGGTTCCATCATCGTCATCGGCGGCAGCTATTCCGGAATCGCCATCGCCTGGAGTTGCTCCGCGCCCGACGCAGGGCTGCGGCCAACCGTTTTGCCAGCAATTCGCCTGCTTTCCTGTCCCAGGACGGCGTCGATTCGGTCGAGATCACGAACGGTCGCCTGCGTAGCTTTCGCGCTACGGGATGCCCTGGTTACCGAACGGCCGAACGGGTGAGGGGAGCCGCGACGTCGTTCCTACTCGCCGATGGCCCTCCGCGGAGGGCCGTCGAATCTTTTTCGCTGCCGGCGTTTCAGATGCGCGGCCAAGGGTCAATGGGCTGGCGGAGATATGGGGAAACGGCGTTCCACCGACCCTGATGCATGGCTGTGAACTCTATCGGGACGGCTCGGCGTCATTGGTGCCGATCCTGCTCGGTCCACCAGGCACTTTCTCTGTCCGAATAAGGAGGCGCCCTGCTGCTTTGTCCTGTGGGGCGAATGCCCATTTTTCCATAATCATTGCATGTTGAGCTGTAGCCGAGGCAAATCGCCTGCACAGCTTTTCCGCTATTTGTCGGCCAAGTGGCCTGCGGCGTTCAATCCGAAAGCGCCCAGACCGCTCAAGATCGGCATCCGTCATGACATTCGGATGCTCGAGACTGGATGCCGGCGCAGCACGGGTCAATCTCGATGGCGAGCCGGCCGACGTGTTCTCGGATGCGGACGCGGCGACCGCCAAGGCTTTGCTTCGCGCCCGCAAGGACAAGCAAGAGACCAACCAAACGCCGGATCCAAGGGAAGAGCCTCAAGCGCCTCCCACACCAAAACCGAAGCGAACCGCCGTGTTCAAGGCGAAGAATACGGCCGACAGCCCGACCGGCATAGTCGTTGAGACGAAGCGTCGCCGGTCATTCCGAAACCCGATGACTTGATCGCCGCATAGCAATGGGCTCGTGCCGACCGGGACAGCCCCTCAGTGCCGGAGCACATCGCGCCCCGTGCCGATCCGAATTGCCGCCATAGCAAGGGGGCTGCCGCATTCGTGCTGTCGGAAAACGGAGTGGTCGGTCCTCCCTTCTTCAAGATGAACGAAGGCCGGCGCTATTCCGATGGTCGTTCTGGCCACCGCTGCGACCGCTATCGTTCGGGATGGCAGTCAGGTCGATGCTGGCCTAGATTGACTTGTGGCCGTGAGCCCACCGCCCTCGGCGATTTGGGGGAGGTGCGTTTAGGCCGGTCGCACGCACGGTTTCGCCACCGCTCCCACCTACTCTTGAACGGTTTTCGAATAAGCCACGACGCCAGCGGCTCTCCGCGCCACGGCCCGCGCTCTCGCCCTCCTGGTCCTGCTTTCGCGACCATCGCTACAACGGCCATGCGGCCGGCGTTCGCGCCGAACATTTCCGGCCGATCCGACTTCAGAGAAAAGGGCGGCATCGCTGCCGCCCCTCGAGATTGTTGAGGTGCGTGGACCATCCCGCGCAACTTGTCGTGCAGGCAGGTCTGGTCGGAGTTGGCGCCGCTGACTGCCGGCAAGATCCTTGAGAACAAAGGGCGCGACCTCGAAGCAGGCACACCGGGCGGGTCAGCGAGATCTCGTCCGTTCGCAGGATGGCCATCTCACTATTCGGCGCCTGTCGGCGATGCCGGTAGGCGCGTGCCAACGATCGAGGCTTCCGCCCCGCGGCGGCGTCGCGCTGCTGCGTGCTTCGCTGGCCATCACCGTCGACCCGGTCAAGGTCGTGCGCACCGCTCTCCAGGACCCGGCCCCGGTCGCCGGCCTGCTCGTCACCACCGAAGCCATGATCGCCGGGGCTGGCTACAACGCTAAGACCGCCGAGTATGGCGACAGGATCGCCATGGGCAACCGCATTTCACCATCTACATGCGGTTCCTGGATGCTGCCGCTGACAACGCCAGCTACGAGGAAATGGCCGACCTCATCCTTGGCATCGACCCGTAGCGTGAACAGGAACGCGCCCGCAACGCGGCGCGCAGCCATCTCGACCGGGCGAACTGGATGGCGACGACCGGCTACAAGGAACTTTTCGCTAACTGACCAGCTTATGGCGCCATACCCACCCATAGCGCTCGGCGATTCCCCAGAACCAGTCCTAATCGAGGTTGACGTCGCGTGCCGCCTCGGCGATTGCATCGGCCGATCGCTCCTGGATCGGTGATGGTGCTGAGCAAGTAGCACGAATATTTTTGTCGGTCCTGCATTGACGGCAGTGCTGCAAACGGTAAAGGGCGGAGCGATGCGAAAACCCTTCACTACAAGCAGGGCGATCTTTTCCGCAGCCCAACAGCACGATAATCCATCAGAGCTGGGGAAATGCAATCATAGGCTCAAGTCCCAGTTCTCTAATTTTAGAGCGGATGCCGTCCATCCGACGGATCAATGCCGCCTTCGATCGCCGATGACACAAAAGCGGCAATGCCGGGCTCCGGTCACCTATCGCTGTCAAAGAGCTCCGGGTGAACAAAGGACAAGCCCTTGGAGGCGTTATCCCGCTCCACCGGCCCGTACATATATGCGCCGCATTCCCTGCAAGCATGGCGCTGGGGACCAACAAGCTCTCATAGCGTCTACCTCATAATCTGTTGCCAACAGGGTGTGGCTGGCTCTCTGTCATCCACCAAGAAATGCAAGCATCAGCAAGTATATCAATCGGATCGACAATGTTATGACCGTCTGCGATTTCTCCGCAGATTGCTGACAATTCACTGCAAGCTAGGATAACTATGTGAGGCTCGAAAGACCTGGCGAGTCTAACAACCCTTGTTAGGTTGTCCTTTGCGTTTTTCGTGTTTCCGGACTTGACATCCGCTATAATTCTTGCGGTCTCATTTTGAAGTGTCTTGAGGCTGCGAGAACACTCCTTGCCGAAGTGGTCTTCGTTTCGTTCAACATAAAGTCCGTGTTGCATAGTCGCGCTCGTTCCCAAGGTAATTGAGCGAAGATTGTGCGCTGCACTACCATGTGAGGCCTCTATGGCTTGTTTTGTGATCTCAACCATATCGATCAGTTTCACTGAAAGCGCTTGTTTTATCTCTGTGGCCCAGAGATGCGCCGTGTTGCAGGGGATAGCGATTGCTCCGCATCCCGCTTTCTCTAGCCAAGACGCGCGCTCCACAATTTGCCGCAAGGGGGCATCGCTGCCGATTGAAATTGCTTGCGAACGATCGGGGATATTTGGCGCCGATAGACATATAAATGCGATGTGATCCTGGTCTGTTTCAAATCGGCTTTTGCGAGCCAGAGCTTCCAAGAATTTGGCCGTCGCCAAGGTTCCCATCCCGCCGACCACTCCTAGTAGTTTTCGTTGGTTAGGTAGCTCGCAGGAACGGAAATTACGCTGCAGCATGACGTCGATCATCGAAATTCCTGTTCTTAAGATTTACGCCACCGATTGTCCGTGAGGCGGCAGCCGACCGCGGTTGTTCCATCTGCGTATTTTCAATAGCCACATGTTCTCCAGCTGCTGCACTGCCGCCGTGGTCGGCGAGCCCGGTATCGCTGAAGCTATGGGGCGGACCCACATAGATTGGCAGAGATTCGCGCAATTGAAAGCATCAAATATCATGCCAAGTGCGCAATAAGAGCCTTGGCTGAAACTTTGATATTGTCATGAAATACTTTAGGGATCTTGTGGTGCGAAATCGGGCCATACGCCATTTGCCGTAGACGCGACAAACCCGACAGGGTGTCGCTTTTCGATGACCGAGTGAAGAGAGCGCCAGTCGCCCGAATTTTCAGGTAAGCCTCGTCAATCCGAACCGGCTCGCAACGTGACTTGCGGAAACGCCTGCCCCCCCGCGCCGTCCGTAGCGCGTCAACGTCGACCCGGCCGGAACGATCGGCGGGGGTCGTCGAAAAAGCAGACAGGCCGTTTGCGAAAACTCATGGTTCAATTCCTCGATCGGTGGGGGCGAAACCCGGCCAGCAGTGGCCGTCAGGCGTCGGCCGCTTGCCGAAGATGGCCTGACCGACGCGCAAGACAGTGGCGCCTTCCTCGATGGCTTCCTCGAAGTCTCCGGTCATACCCATGGAGAGCCCGGTCAGCGCGGCGTTGTGCTTCACGGCTTTGTCCCGCAGACGGCGCAGCGGAATGAAGCAGGGCCGCACCTTGGCCATGTCGGAGGAAAACAGCGCAAGTGTCATCAACCCGCATGGCCGGAGACGGGGAACCTGATCGACGGTCTCCACGAAGGGCAGCAGTGCGTTCGGATGGAGGCCGAACTTGCTGTCCTCGCCAGACATGTTGACCTGCACATAAACGTCGAGGAAGCGATCTTCGCGCTCCAGCCGCGTGTTCAGAATGTCGGGGAGCCGCAGGCTGTGGAGCGCATGAAACTCACGCGCGAAGCGGGTCAGATAATTGGCCTTGTTGGTCTGCAGATGTCCGACGATGCTCCAGTCGATGGCGAGATCGTCAAGCGCCTCGCACTTTGATATTGCTCCTGGATCTTGTTCTCGCCGAAGGTGCTGATGCCGACGTCGAAGGCATATCGCAGGATTTGGGCCGGCACCGTCTTGGTGATTGGCAGCAACCGCACGGAGGCTCGGTCGCGCCCGGCCCGTGCGCAAGCAAGCGTGATGCGCTCTTCAACCGACGCCAGATTGGTGCGGAAGCTGGTAAGGGATCAGGCCCGAAGCATTTGATGTCCTCGGGCGAAAGCGGCGGATTTTTCGTGCCCATTGTGATCTGCCCCCTTCACCGCCCCGTGACCCTAGCGTGGCCGTCGCTAGAAATTGTAGCTCATCGTGAAGATCACCGCCAAAATCCGGACGCACGTTTGTCGGCAAAGGCCTGAGTTCACGCCTACATCCGCCCCCCGCCCTGTGACCGCAGCAAGCTAAAAAATCTGCTGCTGGACGTCGACGTCAGTGGTTTAGAGCAGGCTGCTCGGCAGCGCCTCTGCTCCGCATCGATGCATCCGTCGTGCTCGGAAGACGTCCTGAGCTGCTCGCCGTAATGCTCGGATACCAATTCAACCGTATCGGGCACCGTTCCACGAGGCGCATCTCCATGATCGTCGCCGAAAGCCTTTGCCGCCGCGTAGACCACGTTCTGGGTATCTGAAAGCGGCTCGCGAAGGGCGGCCGCGTCGAGCATCTGCTCGGCCAGAAGCTTCTTCAGCTTCGCGTTCTCCTCTGCCAAGGCCCTCAGCCGCTTCGCCTCGGAAACGTCCATGCCGCCGAATTTGGCCTTCCAATTGTAGATCGTCGCTTCGAAGATCGATGTTTGCGAGCCGGTCCAGCATGTCCGATCTATCCAGATTACGAGTGTAACCCGTTTCGACGTTGACGCTTCAGAATTTTGGATCTTCATTAAAGGACACGCTCCAATCGGCGCATTCGATATTGAACGAAGGTCCATTTGCCGCTGGCAAACTTACATCATCTCACTCGGGGCTCAGTCAAAGTGAAAACAGCGTTCGGCTAAGCCGGAAACCGTCATATTTGGTTCAACATCTTCTTCCGTCAAAGGAGCACCCATGGCTAGCGTGAAAGTCGATATTAATAACTTCCAGTCGGAAGTTCTGGAATCCGCAGCACCTGTCGTCGTCGATTTCTGGGCCGAATGGTGCGATCCCTGCAAGATGATTGCTCCGAGTCTCGAGGAAATCTCCGTCGAGATGGAAGGCAAGATCAAGGTAGCCAAGCTCAACATCGATGAAAACCCGGAACTCGCCGCCCAATTGGGCGTGCGCTCCATTCCGACGCTGGCGATTTTCAAGGGCGGCGAAGTGGCCGATTTCTTGGTCGGCGCCAAACCGAAGACAGTTCTTTTGAACTGGATTTCGAACGCTGCATGATCGATATCGCTCGATCTGTACCGCAATGAAAAAAGCGTAGATTCGGTCCGTAAAGCGGTAGGGTTCATGATGATTTATTGGCGTCTTATACAGGGCTCAGCCCTTTGAGCTTCGGCCTGATGTCGGTGCGATCCAGCGGCGAAGAAGCTTTTCATTGCGGCGTTGTCGAGGCCGTTGCCGTTGCCTGAATGCTGCGGCTGTCAAGCACGCCGTTGCAGGCTCGCGTGACCGCCCTCAAACCAATGATGCCCTGTTGTTGACAGGCTTAGGCGATGCGTTTTGCTGGATCGGAGAGGGAATATGGGCAGCACCGGAGAGTTGGTCGGACCAGCAGGGCGTCCTGATAACGAAGGAGGCCCGCACCGCATCCCCGACGCAATGTCGGACCAGCAGAATACGCGCGAAGCGACGCTTGCCATCGCCGGCGACGTGGTTGCCCGCGACGGCAATCTCGACGGATTTTCGGATTCAGACTTGGCGGATTTGGTGAACGGCTTCAGCAGATGGCCGGACCAGCAGAAGACGCGTGAAGCGACGGTTGCCATCGCCCTCGCGGTGGTTGCCCGCGACGGCCATCTCGACGGATTCTCGGATCAAGAATTGGCCAATCTGGTGCACGGTTTCGGCAAGTGGCCGGAAGAAGAAAATGCACGCAAGGCGATCGTTGCCATCGCCGGCGAGCTCGGTTCCAAGGGCCGTCGCTTCAGCGCTTTCAGCACGCCTGCGCTAGTCAGGATCGCCAACGGTCTGTCGCGGGGTATCGAGGAGGGAGAGACCACCGGCGAGGTCGCCGAACCCGCCTTGCTGAAGGACCGGCTGCATCAACTGGCGCACTACCTCCAATATGCCGAGGATCGGCTGCAGCAGGCCGATGTCCATGCCATCGCGAGTATATTCAAGGCGTTGGGCAAGGCGCAGTTGTCGGACGATTTCGGTGCACTGGCACAGCCGGGGCTGGACAGGCTCGAGGTGTTACGTGCCAATCCCGGGTTTGAGCACAACAACAACCTCGAGACGATGGGCAATCTTTGCGCCTCCCTGCTGCCCCTGGCTCGCAGCCCGAAGCCGGTGTTGCGCTGGCACCGCAGACCGGCGCTGAACCTGCTCAACGCCATCCAGCCGGTAGTGGAACACAAGATCGATGCCCATCTCAAGGCAGGCCAGGCCGAGCGCACCAGCGGCCCCAATGCAAGCCGCTGCCCGGCGCTTTCGATCTATCAGGTGCTCAAGACCCGGGCGGTGCTGGAGACGCTCTACCGGCGGCCCTATGTCGACGGCGACGAACTCGCCCTACAGGCCAGGCAGGAAGAGCTGCACGGCAAGACCAGGCAGATCCTGGACAGTGCCCGCGCCCTCATCTACGCCGACCTTTCCTACATGAGCTGGAACGTGATCGCCGAGATCGAGGCGAAGGAGCCGCTCGAAGCGCTCGACACCTTCATGGCGCAGAACTCATCGATGGTCCAGGCCCAGCATTCAGCCGCCAGCTTCGATGTCCATCGGGTCCTTCAGGCCATGGACCACGAGCCGAGACCGCCGCAAGGCGATGCCGGACTGATGCGGCTACCGGTGGTCGACATGCAAGGCCGGCCGCTGGCCAGCGAAGCCGAGTTGCGGTATTCCACTTTCCACCGCTTGACCTCGGGCGCGGTGCCGGTGGTGGCGGTGCAACTAAAGGGAACTCCGACTGGCGCCATGCTGACACGCACGTTCCCCGTGGAGGGCGTGCCCTACCGCATGGACCTGTTCGGCGGCAGCAAACTGAAGCCGCCGCAAAAGAGCCTGAACCAGCTTGCCTCTCACCTGCCCTTCGCGCCCGAAGAGGCCCCGAGCGGCAAGCTTTTGGCGATCCCTTATGCCGAGACGGCTCCGGGTACGGCCTTTGAGCAGCTGTCGCGGGCCTGGGCGCCGTTCAAGGAAGCCTATTACTATACCCAGCGCCGCGGATTTGCCGCGCCGCCGGGCATCCCCGACATTGGCCCGCATGATTATGCGCTGGAAGGGTGCTTCAAGCTGTCCCTTCTGCCCGACCGCCCCGCAGGCGCAGGGCATCCCTTCCGGTTTGAGGGGCGAGACGGCGAGATCGCCTTGCGGCCGCATGACGGCTGCGGCTTCATCAGGGCCTCACTGGCCGAGCGCATGCCGGCCATTGCCCGGGCTCGCCACGACGCTCCCGAGCGGATGCCTGCCTATCCCGATAATAGCCAATCGGCGGTACCGCCCTCGGCGCTGCAACATTATCCGCGCAGCGTCGAGGTGGCAGAGGAGACCCGCGAGAAGGCTCTGGCTTGGCTCGAAACCCATCCAAGCCTCACCCTCGAGGAGGTGTTCCGGACGGTCACGGGCGGGCACATCGAGGGTTCGGGCGCTATCGCCGTGCCGTCCAGCGACGAATGCCTGCATGTGCCGACTGGCAAGAGCAAGACCTTGACCCGTGACGCTGGCGTGCTTGTCGGACGCTCCCCCTATGACAAGCCCAACCTGCGCCCGTTCGCCGCCGACCGGGTCAGGTCGGCGCGCGATGGCGATCGGACCGCGGCGTTCTTGGATCAGTGCGTGGCCTTCCAATACAGCTTCAACGTTGCGCACAGATCGAGGGCTGGGCTAGCCGCCGACGATCCGACCTTCTTTGCCAAAGGCATCTTGATCGTTGTGCCCGACGAAATGTGGCCGGCGGACTTCGCCGAGCGCGGGGTGGTAATGTCTGCCGAGGACGTAAAGTGCCATTCGCGCTGGCTGGAGGAAAAGGACCGGGTCAAGGCCGACACCGCGCTCGAGTGCGTCGGCATCCTGCAAGCGACGGAGGTGTTCGCGCCCGGCTCTTTGGTTGCGGTTCCGAGCGTCGAACAAAAAATGCTCGACGGCGATTTTGACGGCGACGCCGTCGTCATCATCGGCAACCGGCCTCGCCTTTACGAGCATGTGCGCCAGTTCGACGCGCAGCTGCAGGCGCGCGGAATCGCCTCGATGAAGCCGCCGAAGTCGCACACGCCGGCCATTGAGAAAGGCGACTACCAGTTCAGCCGGTCCAAGCAGATCCTGTCGGCCACCGGGCTGGTGCTGGAGACCTACAGCTGCCTGCAGCGCAACGTGCTGGCGCAGCCGCAGGAGGCGCAACGCTGGTTTGCCGAGCGTGCCATCTTCGGCACCTACGAGGGCATTCATCCTGAGCTTAAGGCCGACATCCGCGCACTGTTGCAGGAAGATCGGCCGGATGGCCAGACCCTCCATGATCTCATCACCAGGGCGGGGGAAGACAGCAAGGCCGCCAAGCATCCGGTGGCCTGCGAACTGGCCGCCTTGCTAGTGGCCGAGCTCCAGGACTGGAGCCGGCAGCTCAGCGAGCCGGCTCATGAGCAGTCGGACGTAAAGCAGCAGTTAGCGCGATCCGTGGCCTCAGCCGGCGCGAAGCCTGCCGTCAGCGCCGACGCGGCCGCGCTCTTCCCGAAACTCAGCGAATCCTATCCGGCAACCGCTGACGCCAGGAAGCGCGTCGACTTCCTGCTCAACCACTACCAGCCGCGCATCGATCCGCGGCCCGACGGCTACAACCCGGCTGATCTGCATGAAAGTGCCATCAACCTGTTGAGCGTCGGCATCAAGGTCGGCACGGACGCCTACAAGTCCGATACCGGTGCGCGGGTGTTCATGCAAAAAACCACCGAATTGCAGCGGCTCTTGGAGCGGAGGCCGGGCTTCAAGTCGGCGCCCTATGTCAAGGCCCAGGCGGCAAAGCTCCACCAGGGCCGGTTCGACGTCGATGGCAGCCTGGCGGATCTGAAGGACAACCCCACGCTGGCGGCCTCGGTCATGGAGGCCTCGATCAGACTCGCCGTCGAAGAGCGAATACTGCCCAGCGCCTTAGCAATCTCCACCGACGACCCCGCCGGCAGGATAACGCTGAGCAGCGAAGCCCTGGAGCCCGCCAGGCTCGAAGCCGCCCCTGCCGAAGCGCAAGAAAGCGCGATTACCGAAACTGTGCACGCGGTTGCCGAGCTTTTGCGCCAGGACGGCATCGAGGTGAAGGTGCCGCATCTTGACCAACGGTCGCGCGGGCATGTCTGGATAGCCGACGAGTTGACCGGCCAGAACGTGAGCGCGGCGCCGGAGGCCCAACTGGTCACCAATGCCGTGCGCCATGTCTTCGAGATCCCGGACGAGGCTTTTACGCGCGCCTTCAGGAAAGCGGCACTGGCCTTCGAGGAGCGGGACTGCAGCGAGGTCGCGACCACCAACTGGTTCACCAGGATGGACTCGCCGCGGTTACGCGGCGTTCACACGGCGTTTAGAACCGCGCAGAACTATCGCTTCGAGGTCGAGTTCCATACGCCGGCCAGTTACCGGGCCGAGCTCGCGCAGCGCGCGCAGAGCGAATGCGAGCTGGTCCCCGTTCCCCATGGTGCCTGGGAGATATTACACTGGGGCTCGTCAGGAGAAAGCAGCTCGAGGGCGGCAAGGACTTCCAGGTCGCTCACCGTCGCAAGACAACAGATTGCGGTCGCTCGCTCGCCGCAAGCCGGTGAGATCCTCGCGGCCCTCGGTACGCGGCCGGTCGTGCTCGTCGGCATGCCGGCGAGCGGCAAGTCGACCATCGGGGCCCAGCTTGCGAAGGAGTTGGGGGTGGAGTTTGTCGACATCGATAAGCGTATCGTCGCCGAGCACGGCAATCTAATGGAGATGTTCGCCGACCCTGGCCGGGGCGAGGCGCACTTCAGGGACCTGGAGACCAAGGAGCTCGCCAAGCAGCTGGAGAGAGGGCCCATCGTCATCGCAACCGGCGGCGGCTGCTTTAGCAACGAGTCCAATCAAGCCGTGATCCTTAATAAGGCGAGGTCGATCTGGCTCGACACCGAGCTGAAAGAGCTCCGCAGGCGCCTCAATAGGGACACCAGCCGGCCGCTGCTGCAAGGCGCCGACATCGAGCAGAAGGTTGATCAGTTGTACGAAGAGCGCAGTCCGTTCTACCAAAAGGCCGATATCAGGTTGCCCCTCGTCCCCCCCTTTCAAAAAGACAAGAAGGACGCCCGCATTTGCGTGAAGGAACTCTACGCTTTCCTGTGCAGCGACAGAGAAGCCGCTCTGCCTGCTGCCGAGATATCACACGTCTCCGGTGCTTTCGGCACCGCCATCAGCATGCCCCCAACAGCGCAGCGCATGCACGATGATCATCACAATGATTGCGGGGGCGGCGTCGTGGAAGCCATCAAGGCGCCGGCGGCACCAATGAGTGAACGTGAACGGCCACCGCCCCTCGACACCCTGCAGCCTTTGCTGGCCGGCAATAACGCACGAACAGATTTAGCGTCTTCCACGAGAAGCAGAGAACGCTCAGGTCGAGGACAATGAGTTTAGGCGGCGCAATCAAGGGTTCTTTCGCAGGTTTGGTGCAGGGTGCGGGTACGCGCCGAGCTAATAAAGTGGGAATCGCATGTATAGAGCCGTCAGAAGCCTGATGGCCGAGTTGATCCGGCCTGGATGACACAGGAGGATTCCGCCGCACAAAGACAAACCGCCGGTGCCGGGTCGAAGCGACGGATCCGGACTGACTTTTGGCATCGTGGAGTTGCGCAATCCTCGTTGGATGCCGTGTCGGGATTGTTACGCAGGAGGTCGATGCCTTTGCGCAGCTGCGGGAGATCCGCCCGGATCGAGCGACATCCGAGCTGATGGAACTGACGCCGCGGCTGGGGAGCATGATGCCGTACCGGCAGGCTGCGAGAGTGCTTGCCGAATTCCTGCCCGTTGAGCCGACCGAGACGCATGCCACAGTGCGCAAGCGAACCATCAGGATTGGCGAACGGCTCCACGATCAGGTTGCTGAGGAAGAATTGCACGCAAGGGCGCAAACGGATGACGCCGACTTGAAATGCAGCTTCCCGGCGATCGACGCAAAGAGTTCGTCATCAGCATCGATACTGCGCATGTTCGAAGCGCCGATTCCAATTCCGCGCGCAACTTCGAGCTCGTTGTGGCCCGATGCGGCCGCGGCGGGCGGGGCGAAGGCGGCGAGCTCAGCGGTGAGACGCAAAGTCGGTGACGGCCCGTTGATATAGACCGTGTTCCAATGCACGATCGCGCTAACGACGAGGTTTTGAGGCCGGAGGCGCGGAAGGCCTGGCTTTCGAATGATCGGGCGCGGATTTCGCCGCGCTCGTGGAAGAAGACGGGCGCGCTTCAGTTTATGCGCAGCTTCGCCCTTGTTGAGCCCAGCTTGGCAGCGCCGTTCGAGCAGTGGTCGTGGTTACCGCGGTCAGCGACTTTGTCCCGGCCTTCAAATTCGTGCGCCGCGACGGTGTCAAGGTCGCTGCCTCGCGCCTAACTTGCCGTTCGCCCTTGCGGAGCCTTCGCCTAGTGCCGGCGACCGACGCTTTCGTGCACCCCCCCGACAGCATGCGTCGGCCGCCGGTCGGATTGGTAACCACTTGAATAGGTTTGGTGACCCTTGTCGAGTGACTGCCGGTCGCACTTCTCGGCGGATTCGTTTTCATTTCCTAAGCACGGGTTAATTCAGGACAACGACAGATAATTCTGGGCACATCGAATTCGGCGTGAAAGCCGTCCGAAACGGCACTTTCTGTGAAGCGGCTCCGGCACGTTCAGAGAACCTCCTCGCCTAGGCTGCTATCTGCACCTCAAACGACTGACTTGCGCGTAAAATCGCCATCGGATCGGCTTTGCCGTTCCCAGCAGACACCGACAACGTCATTCGCCCAGCAAGCGATTAACCTGTAATAGAGCCAGCCTGCATGGGACCTGCGGCGGGAAACGATGGCGCTTGTAGCTGACGGTCACGGTGTTCATGCCATGGTGTCTATGCCGCAAATGCCTGAACGCGAGTTAAGTTGATAACGCCCCTGCCTGTCATCGCAGCTCGGGCGCGGCATCAGGATTTGTGGCGGACAGGCTGACTTTCTACGCAGACTCGCCAAATGCTAGGTCGCAAACGGTTCGTAGCGTATCGGCATGCTGTTTGTGATTTCGGCGGCCTCAGGCGGCAGGAGTGCGATGCCGTCGGCCAACGCAACGGCCATCAAATTGGCCGCGGTTCCACGTTCAAGCATCTCCAGCACAGGTTCGCCCCTTTCGGTGCGGCCGGATATGCGAACGGGTACAAACTCGGTTCGGCCTTGCCGCTTTTTGCAGCTGAAGCCAGCCACCGCCGAGAACCATTGCGGCTGGGTCTCCGCGAGGCCTGCCAGCCTTCGCAAGGCAGGCAGGACAATCTGCCGGAACGCTATGAGCGCCGCGTTGGGATTGCCCGGCAACCCTGCAAAGAGTGTTTTCCTAATCCTTCCGACCTTCAGCGGCTTGCCCGGCCGGATCGCGACGTTGAGGACGTCAAGGTCGGCTCCATGAGCCTGAACAGCCACCACTGTATGGTCTTCCTCGCCTGCCGAGACCCCGCCTCTGGTAACGAGGGCATCACAGGACGTGACGGCGCGAGCGACAACGTCTTTGAGGAGCCTCAGGCTGTCAGGGACCATGCCGAAGTCGACGATTTCCGCCCAAGGGCAACCCGCCAGCAACGAGCTCAGCATAATCTGATTGGAATTGTAAATCTGGCCGTGCTCGAGGGGTTCACCCGGTTCTTTTAATTCGGTTCCGGTCGAGAGCAGTCCTATCCGGATTTTTCGAAGCACTTGCACGTCGACGATCCCCACCGCTGCCAACAAGGTTAGATCCCTGTCGGATAGGCCCTTGCCCCGGCTTATCAGTTCCGCGTCCGCGCTGACGTCCTCGCCAGCAAAACGGATGTGATGGCCGCGACGGGGCCGCTCGTAAATCGTGACGGTGTCGCCAATTTGCTCGCAGCGCTCTTGCATAACCACGGCGTCGAAGGTCCACGGAACGGGTGCTCCCGTGAATATCCTGAGTGCAGTTCGGCGGGCGAGATTCTCAAAAACGCGTACATCGCCGGCGGCCACCCGTTCAGCGACACGAAAAGTCCAAGGCCCTTCCCCATCGAAATCCGCCGTTCGAACGGCGAATCCGTCCATGGCCGAATTATCGAACGGAGGCAGGGAAATAGGTGAGCATATATCGGCCGCGCAAACCCTCCCCAATGCACCGACGAGCGAGACCGTTTCGCTATCTAGAATAGGTTTGGCGAGCGCGATGGCTTTGGCTACCGCCGTCCCGAACGGGATAGCTTCGCCGCTCTGCCCGGCAGAACAGTCGGCTTTCAAAACAGGTTTCATGGCGTGAAGCACGATCGCTCCTCCTTTGCGATGTTCTCGAAGGCAACGGCTAAAGGTTTCTAACCTGACATACTCTTGAGATAGGCGATGACGTTTTTGACGTCCTCGGGATTCTCGAGGCCAGGGAACCCCATTTTGTTCGCTGGCACTTTCGCTTTGGGATTTGTCAGATACTCCATCAGGTTCGGCTCATCCCATACGAGGCCCGCGGCGCCCACATCCCTCATGGCCCTCGAATAAGAATAGCCAGGGACGGTCCCCGCTGTCCGGCCCACGACGCCCTTCAAGGATGGCCCCACTTTGTTCGCTTCGGTATCAGCGCTGTGACAGGCGGCGCACCTTTTGAAGACCGCCTTGCCTCCCTCGATATCCTGGGCCCGCGCGACCGGAGGCAGTAACGCCAAAACGACTGTGGCACCGACGAACAGATATTTCACGCAGGAATTCCCCGATTGGGACACGGCAGGCGGTCGATATGTTTATAAGCCATGATCCAATCCTCGCTTAAAGTACGTTGCCCAGGCGGCCGTAACGAAGCTCGTCGACCCCCGCTCGGCGTAGATTTTCGGCCTTGGCGTCGATGCGCTGCTCGTATGAGGAATATTGCCCGTTGACTGGTCCCATCTGCTACTTTTCTCAAATGTGAGTGATGGCCGGGATAAATAAAGGAGTGTTCATCGGCGTTGTAGTTCCATGGGAAGCCCTTGTGCGGGCACGTGGTCGAGAATCCGACAATGTCGCGGTCCGGCCCGCGCGGTTTGATAACTGACGTCGAGGGTTCGTTCGGCTTCAGCCTGATCGATCGGATTCGATGAGTGTCAGCCCCACTGCAGACCTTGTCTGAGTCTGCGCAGGCAGTGCGACAGCTACGGCCATTCCTGCATAGGCAAACGTTCGCCCCCCCCTTTAGAAATTGACGGCGGCCGATGTCAGGCAGCTTTTTGCAGCAATTCATGCGGTCCCACACATTAGGCGAAATGTTCTCGCAAATAGCTCTGCAACGCTCGTACCAACCGGAAAAGCCGGCGATTACAAAATGAGAATGGGATCCGCTCCCGAGGAGTCGCGGCCAAGGCCCGCAGAGGCGATGTCACGTTGTCTGCATATAAACGCGTTGAGACCTGCGGCTCTGATGTCAGCTGGGCGTTATCAACTTAACTCGTGTTCAGGAACGCCGCAGGCAGCACAGCCGAAACGATGTCTGGCCATCCCGATGCGGCCCGGCTTCGTCTATCTGGCGGCCGTCGTCGACTGTAGCTGATGTCCAGCGCCCAGACATGGTTCGGGCGTCGATCGTCATCCCGCACAACAGATACGGGTAGATCTTGTGGCCCCCAGTTGGCCTGCTCGTGTTCGGGCGCCGATAGATCGCAGAAATCCCCATGCGCTTCATCAGCGTCGCGACATGGCGGCGGCCGAACACGACACCGGCTCGCCGCAGCAGCGCCCGAAGCATCCGCGCCACCGGCGAAGGGGTAATCGAGATGGCAAGGGCTTTGCTGCCCGCCTCGAACACACTGCCGAATGCGAGGACTTGGAAACAGGTCTGATCCGTGAGGAAACGCTCTGAACGGCTGGACCTCGTGCCGCCGAATTTCCCGGTCATCGTCATGCGCTGTCCCAATACGCCTTCCGTGGGCCGCGAGGGCATGGTCCAGGCACTGGCGCCGGCCCACATCATCGAAAGCGGCCTGCCGACGGAGCGGCTGCTCGCCTATATCGCCGTTTTGAAATACGCCGATGGCCTCCCAATGTACCCACAGGAGGCATCTATCTGTGGGGCGCGTCGAGGTGAGCCGGTCGTTGATGGCGCAGCGGACGGGGCACCGGCGAAGCCAAAGCGGAGCAGTCTCAACAAGGCGAGCCGACATCTTTTGTCGGGTTTGTCGAGTTCGCGATATGCCCATTGTCAGTCGATCTCTTGCTTTGCTTCGGGTTAATCGACTGAAAAGCAACCATAAAGTTCCTTCTTCAGCTCAATCAAGCAAGCTGGCATGACTCTTGAGAGCCTTCTTTGGCGGGCGGGCAACAGCTGCCGGCCATAACTCGCGTCACGGGTAGCCGCGATGAACAGCCCCAGGACCGCAATGCTTCACGCTCTCGATCGAACGCAACGTATTCCTTCGACCATGACAATGGTCGCGCCAAAACGACCAGTCATAGTATTTGGATATATAATCTATTTTCTTCATAACTGACGCTAATTACAACTTTACGGCATAACAAAAATGAACGCCCACAGCATCTCAGTAAATAATACGCGCCTTCTGTTGTACAGGC
This sequence comes from Mesorhizobium sp. WSM3862, assembly GCF_002294985.1. GTDB lineage: Bacteria > Pseudomonadota > Alphaproteobacteria > Rhizobiales > Rhizobiaceae > Mesorhizobium. The sequence continues at coordinate 200,965 of NZ_NSGE01000002.1, forward strand.
GCATGTTCATTGCTGAACGATTTCTGATTTCCTTTGCGATGGGCGTTTTTGCGCTGTTTCCAGTCTACCTGTTGTCGGTTGGGCGCGACGAGATCTTTTTTGGTTCGATCTCAGCAGCAGGCATGGCGGCAGCTATATTAATAGTTTTGATCAGTCCTACGCTGACACGCCAGTTTAGCGTGCGGAGGCTCGCACCCATCGGCGGGCTTCTCTATGCAGCAGCCTGCGTGACCATACTCTTGAACGAATTGTCGGGGGTGCGCGCGACATTCCCCTACTTCCTCAGCTACATGCTGCAATCAGGCGGATGGGCGCTGCACTTCACTATGGGCTCCATATGCATTTCCGCCCTTTCAAGCGATGCAGACCGGCCATCGAGCTTCATGGCCTACTCTGCTTTCTCCACCTTAGGGTTAACCTGCGGACCGCTGCTGAGCAGCCTCCTTACCCGGTTCGCCGGCTTGGGCACGCTGGATATGTTCGTTCTGGCAATGCTCGCGGCGACGGCAGGGTCAGCATTGTCATCGTGGGCAGCGCAACGTGCAGCGAACATCCGCGAAGCAGATATTCCGAATAACACCTCGCTTGGGCGCGACCTTCTCAATCTGCTCTTCAGCAAACCTGCTCTGTTTTTTGTTCTTGTACTGTTGTCCGCAAGCATTTACACTTGCTTGATAAACTTCCAGGCTCTTTTTGCCAATAATGCAGGTCTTCCGTACGAAATATTCTTTGGTTTTTGGGCCATAGGAGTAGTCGGCTCCAGATTTGCAATTGGTCCGCACATAACCCGCAGTGCGGCCGACCGCACCTTGCCGCTACTCCTGGGCGGGACGGTGGTTTCGCTTCTCGGCTTTCACTACTCCCCAGGCCACCCCGTCATTTATGCAATGGCATCGCTGGCGACCGGCATAACTTATGGGCTATCCTATCCTCTGATGCAGGCAGAAGCCGTCCGCGTGACTGCGCCGCAGTCCCGGACTTTGGTGCAGATCGTTTTCAGCCTTTGCTATTTTCTTGGCCTGTATTTCTTCCCTTTCGCCGCCGGGCTCGTCTCAGTCCAGCTGGGATACGACACGCTGACGCTGTTGATTGCCGGCTTGGCTCTGCTGCAAACGGCTATCGCTCTCCTTGGCTATCGCATCATCCGGCGCAAGCGGACCCCGACCGTAGTTGGCTCTAAAGGCTGAAGTAGGGCACAATGCACGGGAGATCACACGTCATCGTCGGAGCCGGGCCGGTCGGTCGGGCAGTGGCGCTGCAACTTGCGGACCAGCCGGACTCTTTCGTTGTCGTGATTGACAGGAGCCATTCTGCGCTTGCTATGGCGCAACGACTTCTGGGCAATCTCGAAAACGTTCGCTTCGACGTGTCGTTGGGTCCATCCGCTCTCTTGGTTCAAGCCCGATCGCTGATCATGGCGACGTCTTGGAGAGATTCCCGAGTTTTGGTAGGCAAGCTTTTGCATCAAACGCACGAGGCAGGTCTACACACCCCTATTATTTGCGTCGGCAGGCCTAGCCCCGGGGATCCTGACATTCTCCCGGTACCGCCTAACGGTCCGCCCGTAGTCTTGGGAGCGGGTCTCGAACCAGGAATGGTTGAATCTTTAGTCTCGCTGGTTGCGGCTGAAATAAGGGACATAGAGAGCATAGTAACTCATTGCGGAGGGATTCCCAGAATTCCGGAGCCTCCGCTGAACTATGCTCTCGCCTTTGGGCGTCGGCTGCCCATAGAGCAGAGGCTCGCGTTGGCTCGAATCGATGGCCAGGCCGTAACGCGAAATCGATTTGAAAGCGTATCTCAGCTGTTCGTGGATGGTATCGGGCTTCTCGAAGCATACGATGACGCAATGGTTTCGTCGACGGCTGCAGAGGCTCATCCTAGCATTTCAACGCTTCGACAATTGACTGTGCGGTGGCCCGGCTTTGCCGATGGCGTTCGGATGTTGCATCGCCTCGGGCTGCTGTCCGACGAGGAGATCGAAATCGGGAGCGTGCGCCTGCAGGTCAAGGAGGTCACGGAGGCGCTTTTATGTCGCCAGAGCCCAAATGACGATGGCGACCAGGTCGTCCTTGTCATCGCCATTGAGGATCGCCAAGGGCGGGTTGGCCGCTGGACGTGCATCCTGCGCTCCGAGCTTCAGGAGCGAGGCATCTCAAGCATGGCTATCGCCACCGCAGTTCCGGTGGCCGCAGCCGTGGAATGCGTCACGCGTCAACAGTTGCGGGGTCCCATACACCCCGGCAAAGCCGCGCTCGCCGATGTCGCCGCGATCGCCCTCGAGCAACTGAGGAGAAGCCGGATCGCTGTCCTAGCCGAGCGCGCGAGCGGGCTGTTGGAAACAAGCACGATTTTGGGAGCCGGTCATGCGAAGACGAAAGACACTACTCGGGGGGAGCGGACCAGCAAACCTGGCACTGCTGATCTGCCTTAAGGAGCGGGGGGTCCTCAGTTCTGGATTCGCTGGAACTTTTTGAGCGCCGCGACAGCGCAGAATGGCACCCGGGCACCGCTTTCGAGGGTTCGATGCTCCAAGTGTCGTTGTTACTCGCTGAACTTCGCTGAGTTGCCCCATTCGGGGGTCTCGCCGAACGGGCTGCGGTGGTGGCGAAGGCGCTGCAAGACCGGCACGTGCTTCAATCTGCTCAAGGTTGCCCGGAGACCTTGCTAGCGGCATGGCTCAACGCGAAATTTGAGAGTGGAAACGAAATGATCTGTCCCCAAGTAATAGATCTAAAAAATGACACACGCCGGGTCCCCATCTCGATCGAAGGGGGCATCGTCATGCATGATCCCTTCCCGGAAGGGGGCGACGTTTCCGTCCGACTGTTGAAGTTCAGTCCAGGCGCGACCACTTGCCGTCACAACCATACGGAAGTCGAATTTTGGACGGTGATCTCTGGCGGCGTTCGAATACATCTAGACGAAAAGACGTTCCTGCTGCTTGGCGGAGAGAGCATTAGGCTAGACCCGCTGAGCAGGCACAGGATTGAGGCTTTGGACAGCGGTGCAGTCATGCAGACGGTGTGGTGGCACAGCCGTGCAGCCTTCGAAGAGGCGACTTCCACGAATGAAGCGATAGGAAAGAGCAGACCGCTGCTGCTGGTGCCCGCAATGCTTACCCCGAATGGGAACATGCATATAGGTCATGCCTCAGGTCCGTTCCTCCACGCGGATGTGTTGCGCCGAATTGCTGAGACCAGCGGCCGAGAGGTTTTCGTGCTGCAGGGCACGCACGGTCACCTTGAGCATATTGCAATTGCGGCCGACGCTGCTGGACTGGAATACTATCAGTTGGCCGAGAAAAACACGGCTGCTTTCCAGGAGACTCTGCATCGGCTCAATGCAGATTCGGATATTTTCCTTGGGACAAAGCCTGACCGCCGCGGCAAGGCGGTCGTTCTCGAGGTCTTCGAGCGACTTTGCAGCAAGGGCCTGATCGCTGAAAGAGAGCATTTGGTCCCGTATGACGTCCAAAGTGGGCGCTTCAAGGTGGACGCCTTCGTCCACGGCAAATGTCCCTATTGCGGCGGCTATTCCTCCGGTCACGAATGCGAGGATTGCGGCGCGCTGGTCCTCGATGCCGAACTCCAGGATCCGGTCGATCTCGACGGGCGCTCGCTGGAACATCGTCCCCTGAAGCGCCTTTTCCTGAACCTCGCTCCATTGCATGACGCACTGGAATCCTTCGCCTCGCGGAACTTCCTGCCCATTTACGCCAAGCTCTATGTCGAGTCCTGGCTGTCCCGGGGGCTTCCGGCAGTCTGCATCTCAAACCCAAACCGGGAGGGAATTCGGATTCCAATCCCTGGATTTGAATGCCAGCGGTTTACCATCACCATGGAACACGTGCCTCGGCACTTGCTCGCCTTAGAAACGATAAGGGAAAAGATCGGATGCCCCGCCTTCTGGTATCAAATCCCACGGGACGAGATGCCGGAGCTGGACATTCTCTTCGGGGCGGACAACGCCTTCGGACGTCTGCTGGTTATTCCCGGGGTACTTTCGGCGCTTGATCTCCATGAGATGCTCCCCCGACGGATTTTCGTCAACCAGATGCTCACGCTTGAGGGGAAGAAGTTCTCAACATCACGAAATCACGCAATCTGGGTGAACGACATCGCTGCGGAAGAAACTGCCGGGCCGCTTCGCTTCTACTTGTGTCGCTGTCGTCCGGACGGTTCTGTCGAGGACTTCTCCATGGGGGCCTACGAGAGCTGGAAACGGGACTTCTGGGACGGACGGCTGTCGAGATCGGTCGCGAAGGCTAACGAGGTCATCGGGCGGGTCGCGACAGACGAGCTCCCGTGTCCTGGCCAGTGGTCAGCCACCGACATTGCGTTCCTCGCGGACTGCAGACGCTTCAACGCGGAAGTGCGGGCGCGGTTCGAAGCGGATTACCCGGACGTACGTCAGCTGACACGCGCAATCGAGGCGTTCGTCGACGCAATTGACCGCTATTCATGTTCAGTGCTGCAAGTTCCGGCTGCGCCGAAGGTGAAGGAGGCGCTTGCCCGGACTGCGGCCCGCGCTGTGACCTTCGCGCTCGTCGGACTCTCTGTCGCGGCATACCCGGTCGTACCTGATTTCGCCATTTCCATCGCAAGGAGTCTGGGGCTGGGCCTTCCCAAGCTCAGCTGGTTCGACCGCGACTGGATGGCCGAGCCAGTCCGTCTCTCTGCAAGCCACGACGTCGGCGGCCGTTGAATAGCCGATCAAAGACTTCGGGCGTTCACCGCAGCCACTTTTCGAGAATCAGCCCAAGGATGCGAGCAAGCCAAGTGCATCGTGGGCTTCGTCTTTGATCAGCCGTTGTCACCGAAACGACGCCGATGTCGTCCGGCTCGGGCGAAGTCTGAAGTGTTGATGGCCTTTCAAAAGCGCGGCTAAACGACGACAAGAGTTGGTTGTGTTGCAAAGTTTTTTCTGTGTCATGAAGGTCGGTCGGGACCGGCCGCTGTCATGCCGCTCAGTACGCCCAGGAACGGAGGCTGACGCGACTCAGAAAGAGGCCTACGGGGTGCGTACGTGGGGTGCTTTTTGCGCTACAGCCGCGCCTCCAGGCGCCCGAAGGCAGCGGACGGTAGATCCGCATCCGAGCGATGGTAGTGGATCAAAAGCTCCGGAAATCTGCGCCGCTGACCATCGAATCCCGGTGGTTCTTCCGCGCCGCCCCACATGATTTGAGCGCCAACATCAGCAATCGCTGGTGCCCTGATGTGCCGGTCAGGCTTCAATGACGGGGAAGTGGGAGGATGGCGCGTTTGCGGGTGTGTCGCCGGTCTGGCGTCTGACGATCGTATACTATCCGACACTGTTCTGTCGCTTTTGTTGGGTCCACGACACCGGTCTTTTTCGCCGAGCTCTTGTCTGGCCACACGCCAATCCGCTGAAAAGCAATCACAACTTTCTTATTTTGCTGGGTCGGCCAAATTGGCACGAGTTTTGAAGCTCCTTCGTTGTGAGCCGGGAGCCGCCGACCGACCTTCATTTCGTGGATGACACCGCGATCGATGGAACGAAGAAAGAAAAACAAATGTCAAATCCGCATCAGATAGCTTTCTATGGCAAGGCCGCCGCGGCAAGACCGCCCCGTACCCAAACAGGCGCCGCCCTTGTCGACCCTTGCGCAGGAAATCTTGATGGCCGGCTGCGGCTCAAAGGCCGGCCCACCACACTCGCTCAATCCTGACTTCAAAGGCGCAGGATAAAGTTCTGCATCTCGCCCCGCGTGGTATGCCTGGAAAGTTATACGTTGGCCAATCTTGATAATCGAGCCGGCTACGCCGCGGAGGACGTCTATATGCCGTCCTACGTCATTCGATCCCCGCAGCGCCTTCCGCCCTTCCATCGCTTAGAGAGTGAAGTGCCACCATGTCCGAACACCCCTTGCCGACACTGCCGATGTGGCGCGTCGATCACATCGAGCCCTCGCCCGAGATGCTGGCGCTACGCGCCAACGGTCCGATCCACCGCGTGCGCTTCCCGTCCGGGCACGAAGGCTGGTGGGTGACAGGCTACGACGAGGCCAAGGCGGCGCTGTCCGACGCGGCGTTCCGGCCCGCGGGAATGCCGCCGGCGTCATTCACCCCGGATTCGGTGATTCTCGGTTCGCCGGGGTGGCTGGTCTCGCACGAGGGGGGCGAGCACGACCGGTTACGCACGATCGTGGCGCCGGCCTTCAGCAACCGCAGGGTGAAGCTGCTCGCGCAGCAGGTCGAGGCGATCGCCGCACAGTTGTTCGAGACGTTAGCTGTCCAGCCCCAGCCCGCCGACCTCAGGCGCCACTTCTCCTTTCCGCTTCCGGCCATGGTCATCAGCGCGCTGATTGGCGTGCTGTATGAGGATCACGCCTTTTTCGCCGGGCTGTCCGACGAGGTGATGACGCACCAGCATGAAAGCGGTCCGCGCAGCGCGTCTCGGCTGGCCTGGGAAGAACTGCGCGCCTACATTCGCGACAGGATGTGGGACAAGCGCCAGGATCCGGGCGACAACCTGCTGACGGATCTGCTCGCGGCGGTCGACCAGGGCAAGGCGACCGAGGAAGAGGCGATCGGCCTGGCGGCGGGCATGCTGGTGGCTGGGCACGAGAGCACCGTCGCGCAGATCGAATTCGGCCTGCTGGCCATGTTCCGCCATCCGAAACAGCGCGAACGCCTGGTCGGCGATCCATCCCTGGTGGACAAGGCGGTGGAGGAAATCCTGCGCATGTACCCGCCGGGCGCGGGCTGGGACGGCATCATGCGCTATCCGAGGACCGACGTGACTATCGCGGGCGTGCATATCCCCGCGGAGAGCAAGGTGCTCGTCGGCCTGCCGGCGACATCGTTCGATCCGCGCCATTTCGACGACCCGGAAATCTTCGATATCGGACGCGACGAAAATCCGCACCTGACGTTCTCGCACGGGCCGCACTACTGCATCGGCATGGCGCTGGCCAGGCTGGAACTCAAGGTGGTCTTCGGTTCGATCTTCCAGCGCTTTCCCGCGCTGCGCCTGGCCGTGGCGCCCGAAGCGCTGAAGTTGCGCAAGGAGATCATCACTGGCGGGTTCGAGGAGTTCCCGGTGCTCTGGTGATTCACGGACGCCGCCGGAACCGCGAGCTTCTACCGCAACTTGCCGGCGCCCCTGGCGCGCGCAGGTCAGATCTCCAGCCAACAGGTAACCAAGATGGACGTGCAAGAAACCATGGCAGCATGCCGGGACGCCTTTGCCGAACTGGCGTCGCCAGCGTGCATCAACGACCCGTTTCCATTCATGCGGTGGTTGCGCGAGCACGATCCGGTGCATCGCGCGGCGTCGGGCCTCTTTCTGTTGAGCCGCCACGCCGACATCTACTGGGTGCTCAAGGCCACGGGCGATGCGTTTCGGGGACCGGCTCCGGGCGAACTGGCGCGCTATTTCCCGCGCGCGGCGACCAGCCTTTCGCTCAGTCTGCTGGCGTCCACGCTAGCGATGAAGGAACCACCGACGCATACGCGTCTGCGCCGGCTGATCTCGCGCGATTTCACCATGCGCGAGATCGACAACCTGCGGCCGAGCATCGCGCGCATCGTCGCAGCGCGCCTGGACGGCATGGCACCCGCGCTGGAGCGCGGGGAGGCGGTGGACCTGCATCGGGAATTCGCGCTGGCCTTGCCCATGCTGGTCTTCGCCGAACTGTTCGGTATGCCCCAAGGCGACATGTTCGAGCTCGCCGCCGGCATCGGCGCCATTCTGGAGGGCCTGAGCCCGCACGCCAGCGATCCCCAGCTGGCCGCAGCGGACGCGGCCAGCGCCAGGGTGCAGGCCTACTTCGGCGACCTCACACAGCGCAAACGCACCGATCCCCGCCACGACATCGTGTCGATGCTGGTCGGCGCACACGACGACGATGCCGACACGCTGTCGGATGCGGAGTTGATCAGCATGCTGTGGGGCATGCTGCTGGGCGGCTTCGCCACCACTGCCGCGACCATCGACCATGCGGTCCTGGCGATGCTGGCGTTTCCCGAACAGCGGCACTGGCTGCAGGGGGACGCCGCGGACGTGAAGGCATTCGTCGAAGAAGTCCTGCGCTGCGATGCGCCCGCCATGTTTAGTTCCATTCCGCGTATCGCTCAGCACGACATCGAACTGCGCGGCGTGGTAATCCCGAAGAACGCGGACGTGCGCGTGCTGATCGCGGCCGGCAATCGCGACCCGGACGCCTTCGCTGATCCCGACCGCTTCGATCCCGCGCGGTTCTACGGCACGAGTCCTGGCATGTCGAGCGACGGGAAGATCATGCTGAGCTTCGGCCACGGCATCCACTTCTGCCTCGGTGCGCAACTGGCCCGGGTGCAGTTGGCCGAGAGCTTGCCGCGGATCCAGGCGCGCTTCCCCACGCTGGCATTGGCCGAGCAGCCGACCCGGGAGCCCTCCGCGTTCCTTAGGACGTTCCGCGCGCTGCCGGTGCGGCTGCAAGCGCAGGGGGGCTGAGATGCGCGTCGTGGTCGACCAGGACCTGTGCGGAACCACCGGGCAGTGTGCGCTGACGCTGCCCGGCACCTTTCGCCAGCGCGAACCGGACGGAGTGGCCGAACTGTGCGTGGCGACGATTCCGCAGGCGCTGCGCGCCGCTGTGCGACTCGCAGCCAGCCAGTGCCCAGTCGCCGCCATTCTGGTCATCGAAAGCGACGCTGGCGATGAGGAGCTCGCCAGCGCCGACCCTGCGCCTTCTCGGGTGGAGGCCGAGCGGCATGCCGCGAAAGACCAACGCAATCCAGGAGGACACGATGGGACGGTTTGAAGGCAAGGTGGCGGTCGTGACCGGCGCCGGGGCCGGCATCGGCAAGGCATGCGCCCTCGCCATCGCGCGCGAGGGCGGCAGAGTGGTGGTGGCCGACATTGATGCCTCGGCGGCCATCGCCTGCACCACGCAGATCGCGGCCGAAGCAGACCACACGCTGGCCCTGGCCATAGACATCGCCGATGCGCAGGCGGTGGTAGCGCTGTTCGAGACGGCGGAGCGGCACTTCGGTGGGGTCGACCTGCTGGTGAACAACGCGAGCGCCATGCATCTGACCCCGCGCGACTGCGCGATCCTCGACCTGGACCTGGCGGTCTGGGATCAGACCATGGCGACCAATCTGCGCGGCACGCTGCTCTGCTGCCAACAGGCCATCCCACTGATGATCGCCCGCGGCGGTGGCGCGATCGTCAACATGTCGTCGTGCCAGGGGCTCAGCGGTGACAACGCGCAGACGTCTTACGCCGCGTCGAAGGCGGCGCTGAACATGTTGTCGGCCTCGCTCGCCACGCAGTACGGTCATGCGCAGATCCGCTGCAACTCCGTTGCGCCGGGTCTCATCATGACCGAGCGTCTCCTCGCCAAGCTGGACGAATGCATGCAACGGCATCTGCGCCGGCACCAGCTGCTGCCGCGTGTCGGCCGCCCCGAGGACGTGGCCGCGCTGGTGGCTTTCCTGCTCTCCGACGATGCTGCATTCATTACCGGGCAGGTCGTGTGCATCGACGGCGGCATGCTGGCGCATGTGCCGACATACGCCGACGGAGGCAACAGCCCCGCCGCGCGGCCTGCCGGCGGCATCGCCAAAGCGGCCGCGGAGCAGCACTGCTGATGGACATGCTGCTCAACCCCCTGGACCGTCGGCGCCGGCTGCGGCATGACATCCCGGTCATGCCCGGCGCTTTCCCGCTGATCGGGCATCTTCCCGCCATCGTCTGCGACCTGCCGCGCCTGCTGCGGCGCGCGGAACGGACGCTGGGCAGCCACTTCTGGCTGGATTTCGGCCCTGCCGGCCACCTGATGACCTGCGTGGATCCGGATGCGTTCGCGCTGCTCCGACACAAGGACGTGTCCTCGGCGCTGATCGAAGAGATCGCGCCCGAATTGCTTGGCGGAACCTTGGTCGCCCAGGACGGCGGCGCGCACCGGCAGGCGCGCGATGCGATCAAGGCGGCGTTCCTGCCGAAGGGGCTGACCCAGGCCGGCATCGGCGACCTGTTCGCGCCCGTCATCCGAGCGCGGGTGCAGGCGTGGCGCGACCGCGGCGACGTAACCATCTTGCGCGAAACCGGCGACCTGATGCTCAAGCTCATCTTCAGCCTCATGGGAATCCCCGCGCGGGACCTGCCGAGATGGCAACGCAAGTACCGGCAACTGCTGCAGTTGATCGTCGCGCCTCCCCTCGATCTGCCCGGACTGCCCTTGCGGCGCGGCCGAGTCGCCCGCGACTGGATCGACGCGCAGTTGCACCAGTTCGTCCGCGACGCGCGCGCGAATGCCGCGCGCACCGGGTTGATCAACGACATGGTGAGCGCCTTCGATCGCAGCGACGATGCGCTCTCCGATGACGTACTGGTCGCCAACATCCGCTTGCTGCTGCTCGCCGGTCACGACACCACCGCCTCGACGATGGCATGGATGGTGATCGAGCTGGCGCGGCAGCCTGTGCTGTGGGACGCCCTCGTCGAGGAAGCGCAACGCGTAGGCGCGGTGCCGACCCGGCACGCGGACCTGGCGCAGTGTCCGGTCGCCGAGGCGCTGTTCCGCGAGACGCTGCGACTGCATCCAGCGACCACGCTCCTGCCGCGTCGCGCGCTGCAGGAATTGCAGCTCGGCCAACGGCGCATTCCCGTGGGCACCCATCTGTGCATCCCGCTGCTGCATTTCTCGACCTCGGCGCTGCTGCACGAGGCGCCTGATCAGTTCCGCCTGGCGCGGTGGCTTGAACGCACGGAGCCGATCCGGCCCGTGGACATGCTGCAGTTCGGTACCGGCCCACACGTCTGCATCGGCTACCACTTGGTATGGCTGGAAATGGTGCAGTTCTGCATCGCGTTGGCGCTGACCATGCACGCGGCCGGGGTGAGGCCGCGGTTGCTGAACGGCGTCGAAAAAGGCCGGCGCTATTACCCGACCGCACATCCATCCATGACAGTCCGCATCCGATTCTCATGAGCTGGTATCGCATGCCCCCTGTGGCGAGGCAGCGGCGCCGGCGACGCGCAGCATTGCTGCACTCGGCGCAAGCGCTCAGCGTCGGCAACACTGCGGCGGCTCGACGCTCGCAGTGGCCGTGTCAGGTACAAGGACTATGAACAACATGCAGCCCGATTCCACGCAACACGACGACCGAGCGGGCGTTTCCGCGCTCGGCGGATTGGGCGCGCAGGCTCGCGGCGCATCCGGCAGGCTGCTGCCGGAAATCTGGATGCAGGATGGCGCAAAGCGGGTCGAACAGGCGCTGGCGCGTCTTCTCTGCTCCGAAGATAACAGTGAGACCGAGCTGATGGCGGCGATGCGCTACGCCACCTTGCACGGCGGGAAGCGCACCCGCGCCTTGCTCTGTGAGGCTGCCGGCGCACTGGCCGACACGCCGGCGCACATGCTCGACGACGTCGGCGCCGCCCTCGAGATGATGCACGCCTGTACCCTGGTCCACGACGACCTGCCCGCGATGGACGACGACGTGCTTCGGCGCGGCCTTCCGACCGTGCACGTCAAGTTCGGCGAAGCCACTGCGATCCTGGTCGGCGATGCGCTGCAGGCGCACGCCTTCCTGACCCTGGCGAGCCTGGATGCGCCGGGCAACAACCGTATAGCGCTCGTGCGCGAACTGGCGCAGGCGGTATCCGCCGAGGGTGCCGCAGGCGGGCAGGCCATGGATCTGTCGCTGGTCGGAAAGCACGTCGAGCTGGACAGGATCGTGGCGATGCACAGGATGAAGAGCGGAGCGCTAGTACGCGCGTCCGTTCGCATGGGCGCGCTATGCGCCATCGCGGAGGATACCGCGCACGCTGCGCTGTACTATGCGCTCGATCGCTACAGCGCCTGTTTCGGCCTCGCGTTGCAGGTGGTCGACGACATTCTCGACGCGACAGCGGATGCCGCGACGCTGGGCAAGACCCCCGGCAAGGACGCGGCGGCGCAGAAGCCGACCTGCGCGTCGATCATGGGGCTGCAGGCAGCGCGCCAGTTCGCGCTGGATCTGTTGCGCGACGCTGGGGAGGCCATCGCCCCGCTGGGGCCGCGTGCGGAACGGTTGGCGCAGATGCTGCAGCGGGCCAAGGCGTATCTGGTCAAGCACGCGCCGTGCGCATGAGCGCGCCCGTCCGGATGGAGTCGCCCCTGTGCCGCTGCGATCGGCCGGCGGCAGTGGTGCATGCTGCCTGTGTCCGAGTCCGCGGCGCCGATCAAGCGGTTTCCCAGCACGGCCGCGGCGCACGGGCGCGCTACGCGCAAGCCTATGCGGTCGACCGGCGCCAGCATCGGGGCGCGTCGCCGCGCCGCAGCAGGCCGGCCGCCCGGCGTTGCACATGCGCCGGGCCGCGACGCGACGGCCTGCAGCGAGGCGCGCGGCGTCTGCCCGATCCTGATTCTCGTCAACCGTCTGCCGAAGGAACATCCCGCGTGAACGCCCTGTCCGAACAGGTCCTTTCCGAACTGCGCCACCTGCTGAGCGAGATGAGCGACGGCGGCGCCGTCGGTCCGTCCGTATACGACACGGCGCGAGCTCTGCATTTCCACGGCAACGTCACCGGTCGGCAGGACGCCTACGCGTGGCTCATCGCGCAGCAACAGGCCGATGGCGGATGGGGAAACGCGGACTTCCCGCTGTTCCGCCATGCGCCCACGTGGGCGGCGTTGCTGGCACTGCAACGTGCCGATCCTATTCCCGGCGCTGCCGACGCAGTCCAGGCTGCAACCCGATTCCTCGAGCGCCAGCCGGATCCCTACGCGGATGCGGTGCCGGAAGACGCGCCGATCGGCGCGGAGCTGATTCTGCCGCAGTTATGCGGCGAGGCTTCATCCCTGCTGGGCGGCGTGGCGTTTCCGCGCCACCAGGCGCTGTTGCCGTTGCGGCAAGCGTGCCTGGTCAAGCTGGGGGCGGTGGCGACGTTGCCGAGCGGCCATCCGTTGCTGCACTCCTGGGAAGGCTGGGGGACGTCGCCGACCACCGCATTCCCGGATGCTGACGGCAGCATCGGCATCAGTCCGGCGGCCACCGCCGCGTGGCGTGCGCAGGCCGTGAGACAAGGGAGCACGCCGCAGGTCGGGCGCGCCGACGCGTATCTGCAAACGGCATCGCGGGCGACGCGCAGCGGCATCGAAGGTGTCGTTCCCAACGTCTGGCCGATCAATGTGTTCGAGCCATGCTGGTCGCTGTATACCCTGCATCTGGCCGGGCTGTTCGCGCACCCCGCGCTCGCTGAGATGGTGCGCGTGATGGTCGCGCAGCTCGAGGCCCGCCTGGGCGTGCGCGGTCTGGGCCCGGCCCTGCAGTTCGCGGCCGATGCGGACGACACCGCCGTTGCGTTGTGCGTCCTGCGCCTTGCAGGCCGCGACCCGGCGGTCGATACGTTGCGCCATTTCGAAATCGGCGAGCTATTCGTGACCTTCCCCGGCGAGCGCAATGCTTCGGTCTCGACCAACATCCATGCCCTTCATGCGTTGCGACTGTCGGGCAAGCCCGCCGCCGGCGCCAGCGCCTACGTCGAGGCCAATCGCAACCCGCACGGTCTATGGGACAACGAAAAATGGCATGTTTCTTGGCTGTATCCCACCGCGCATGCGGTCGCTGCGCTGGCGCAAGGCAACCCCCACTGGCGGGACGAGCGCGCGCTGGCGGCGCTGCTGCAGGCGCAGCGCGACGACGGCGGCTGGGGCGCCGGTCGCGCGTCCACATTCGAGGAAACCGCCTATGCGCTGTTCGCGTTGCACGTGATGGACGGAAGCGAAGAGCCGATAGGGCGCCGACGCATCGCGCAGGCCGTGGCGCGTGCGCTGGAGTGGATGCTCGCCCGCTATACGGCGCATGCATTGCGGCAGGTGCCGCTGTGGATCGGCAAAGAACTGTATTGCCCCACCCGGGTGGTGCGCGTGGCCGAACTCGCCGGGTTGTGGCTGGCGCTTGGTTGGGGGCAGCGCGTGCTGGCCGAGGGAGCAGGAGCGGCGCCATGACCCAGACGGAACGCGCGCTGCAGCAGGTGCTGGAGTGGGGGCGTTCCCTGACCGGGTTCGCCGACGAGCATGCCGTGGAAGCGGTCAGGGGCGGCCAGTACATCCTGCAGCGCATCGACCAGAGCCTGCGCGAAACCAGCGCCCGCACTGGCCGCGATCCGCAGGATGAAACGCTGATCGTGACGTTCTATCGCGAACTGGCGCTGCTGTTTTGGCTCGACGATTGCAATGACCTTGGGCTGATCGCGCCGGAGCAGCTCGCCGCGGTGGAGCAGGCGCTGGGGCAGGGCGTACCGTGCGCGCTCCCCGGATTCGAGGGCTGCGCTGTGCTAAGCGCTTCGCTGGCCGCGCTCGCCTACGATCGTCGCGACTATGCTCAGCTTCTCGACGATACCCGGTGCTACTGCGCGGCGCTGCGCGCCGGAGACGCGCAGGCAGCAGGGGCGGAGCGCTGGTCCTACGCCGAGTACCTGCACAACGGCGTCGTTTCGATCGCCTACAGGAACGTGTTGTGTTGCCTGTCGTTGTTGTGGGGGCTGGACATGGCGACTTTGCGCGCGCGTCCGGCGTTTCGCCAGGTCCTGCGGCTCATCTCCGCGATAGGGCGCCTGCAGAACGATCTGCATGGACGCGACAAGGACAGGTCTGCCGGCGAGGCCGACAACGCGGCGATTCTGCTGCTGCAGCGCTATCCGGCTATGCCTGTGGTGAAGTTCCTCAACGACGAGCTGGCCGGCCATACGCGCATGCTGCACCGAGTGATGGCGGAAGCACGCTTTCCCGCGCCGTGGGGACCGTTGATCGAGGCCATGGCAGCCATCCGCACGCAGTACTACCAGACCTCGGCCAGCCGCTACCGCAGGGACACTGCGGGGGAGGCCAGCGTGGGCCGGCCTGGAGGCGCGGGAGGCGGCGACGTGCGCGCGCTGCCGTCAGTCCGATCCGACGCAACGCCGTCGCCCGATGCGACCGATGGAGCGAGCATGAACGACACCGCCCTGAGCCGGCGCAAGGACGACCATCTTGGCATCGTGCTGGATCGGCGAACGGCGCCGGCCACGGTCGCCGCCGGCTGGGAGTATATCCGTTTCGAACACTGCGCATTGCCCGAGTTGGACCTGACGCAGATCGACCTGCGCGCCTCGCTGCTAAGCAAGACCATGCGCGCGCCGCTGCTGATCAGCTCCATGACCGGCGGCACGCGGCGCGCCGAGGCCATCAACCGGCATCTGAGCGAGGCAGCTCAAGCCTTGGGGATCGCGATGTGCGTCGGTTCGCAGCGCGTGAGCCTGCAATCCCGCAACTCCCAGGGGCTGACGCGCGCGCTGCGGCGCCTAGCCCCAGACATCCCCCTGTTGGCCAATATCGGCGCCGCGCAACTGCGCGAAGCCGACGGCCTAGACTTGGCGCGCCGGGCGGTAGATGCGTTGGAGGCCGATGGACTGATTGTCCATCTCAATCCGCTGCAGGAAGCGGTACAGCCGGAGGGCGACCGCGACTGGCGCGGCGTCCTGGCGCAGATCGCTCGTGCCGCGCGCAGCGTGGGCGTGCCGATCGTGGCCAAGGAAGTGGGGTCGGGCCTGTCCGCCTCGGTGGCCTCTGCGCTCGTCGAGGCGGGCGTGGCGGTGATCGATGTCGCCGGCGCCGGCGGCACCAGTTGGGCCGCGGTGGAGGGCGAGCGGGCCCGCGATGCCGCGGACCGTGCAGTGGCGATGGCGTTCACCGACTGGGGGATTCCGACCCCGGCCGGCGTGCAGGCGGTACGTCGGGCGCTGCCAACGGTGAAGTTGATCGCGTCGGGCGGTATCCGAGACGGCGGCGACGTGGCCAAGGCCATCCGCCTGGGCGCGGACTTCGCCGGCCAGGCGGCCGGCGTGCTGCCCGCGGCGGCGGTGTCCACCGAGGCGGTTGTCGCGCATTTCGAGATCGTCATCCGCCAGCTGGCAGTCGCCTGCTTCTGCACCGGCTCGGCTGATCTGGCGGCGTTGCGTCAGGCGCGCTTGTTGCCCTCGGCGCATCTGCCCGCCGGTTAATGCCGGCGTAGTCCGCACGTGGTCAAAGGCGGTGTTGAGCAGCGATCCAATTCTGCGCCGCTTGGCTTCCATCTCGAACGGTGCGTGGAACGCCAGCGCGCCGGCTGCCTAATCTAGCAGTTGCACTGGCATGCTGTGTGCTCGGCTCTCTCTAGCTTCTCCAGTGCCTGCCTAATGTCATCTCCGGCGTTGTCCGGCAACGGCAAAATAGGGCGCGGTGGCTCGACGTGCGCCAGACCGAGGTATTCAGCGATGACGAACATAACGCGGAAGCTGCCGTAGTGCTTGAACAAGGTCCAGAGCGGCTCGAAAGCGCGGTTCAACCGAGTGGACTCCGCCGCGTCGCCGGACTGCGCCGCACGCGTCAGCGCAAGCGCCGGGACCGCCAGCAGACCTGCCGCAACGCTGTACCAGGTGTCACATCCGGCGAGCAGAGCATCCGCCGCGCCCCAATCGCCGCTGTATCCGATTGTGAACGTGTCAGGTGTCATCGACCGCAAGCGTGCCAGTTCTCCCGTGTAATCCTCATTCGCTGCCAGAGGCATTTTCACGGCGACGATGTTGGACACCTCTGACAGCCGGGCGATCAATGCGTCGCTGAATGTGAAGCGCGTGGTGCTTGGATTGTTGTATATGCACAAAGGCAGTTCCCCCGCCTCGGCAACCGCGACGAAGTGCTGGAAGACTTCATCCTCATTCAGGGGAACGTAGGACATGGGTGCCAGGAGCAGGCCGTCAGCGCCAGCGGATTTTGCATCGCGCGCCAGAGCCTGAGCTTCGTCGGTACGCAATGCACCCACCCCCACGACAAGAGGCGTTTTGCCGCCGATGCATTCCACGGCAGCCTGAACGGCACGCTTGCGCTCTTCCCTCGTGAGGTAAGCATAACCGCCCGTGCTCCCCAAAAGGCCGATGGAGTCTGCTCCCGCTCGTTGAATACGCTCGAGAAAACGAGCCAATGCCTCGGTGTCGACATGCCCTTTCGCATCGGTTGGCGTGAGGGGGAACGCCGACAAGCCGCGAAACAAAGTCATCATCCATTCCTTTCGAAACTACATAGGGGAAAGCAGCATGCGCAGCCCGGCGAACACGAAGAACATTGCCAGCAGACTTTCGATCCAACGGCGACAGCGGCGATACAGAGCCACCATCGGCGGTGTGGAGAAGACAATGGCGTAGCCGCAGAATATCGTGACACTTAGGACGGCGCAGCCACCCAATATGGCCGCCATGGTCTGCCACGACGAATTCGGGCCGATCCCCAGTGTGACGAGCGCGATCCATGCGAGCACGGATTTTGGGTTCGCCAAATGCATCAAGAGGCCCCTTCCATAGAGCTCACCCCGTGAAAAAGCGACTTCGTCGGTCGACGCGCGCACCGCCAGCTTCTCGTTCGACGTAAGCGCCGACCGTCCCGCCCTGAAGGCGAGGAATAGCAAGTAAAGGCCCCCGAAAACCTGCAGGACGAGCAGTGCCTGGGCGTACCTGGCCAAGAGGGCGGAGATGCCGGTCGAGGCCATAAAACCCCAGAAGATCGAGCCGCTGACGACGCCAGAGGCGAGTATGAGCGCGGCACCCCTGCCGCGCGACATGGCAACCCCCATGATGCGCATGTTGCTCGGGCCGGGGCTCCCTGCGGCAATGACATATGCAGCAAAGACGATGAGCAACTGATGGAGATCGACATTCATTCTCTCAGCCCTTGATAATCTCGATCGGATCGATCGCACTGGATTGCCACGGCCATTGATCCGTCGACCGGAAAGGTCATCCGGGGGCTATGGCAATTTCTTGGCTCGCAATTCTGCTTCGAGGCATTCAATCTTCCGACCAGGGCATTCGTCGCCTCCGCCAATGCGTCGTCCCGCACGGTCTCCAACGCAGGTGACGCAAATGTCGTCGCGCCATTGTTGACTGCCACTCCGTTCATCATTGTGTCGAGCGTTCCACTCGCGTCAGAAGTGGCATCGACGTGGACGCTCACGGCTCTAAATCCCGATGCAATATTCTCAATTCGACGTCGATGATGGGACCCTCAAACATCCAGGCAACTCCATCACCAAGAACGGCGCGACCGGTCCCGATCGCTTCCCTGACTGCAGCCAATATTGCAGTTCACTGGTTCATTAAACTGCCACTTTCTGAGATTTTCAGCGGTCCAGTATAGGCGGATTCTCGCAGTACGGGAGCGACGCGTCGAATTTAGCAATCCCTGCTCAAGAAGGCACAGCCGCAAGAGCGGTCGCAGGTTGAACAGCGCCATCACCCGCAGCGGCCGGGGTTTATTCATCCATAGCGTGGATGATAGCTATCCTAAAAATCAATTTTACTGATCTTACTGGATTTCATTAGAAGATTCTAACTGAGCGCGCCGGGCGCGTGTTCGTCCTCGTCTGCGTCGGCTGCCGGGAAGAATTCGGAGAAGAAAATGTGCGGGATTGTTGGCATCGTTGGGCAACAGCCGGTGTCGGAGCGCCTGGTCGACGCGTTGAAGCGTCTTGAATACCGCGGCTATGATTCGGCCGGCATTGCGACGATCACCGAGGGCACCTTGCACCGCCGGCGCGCCGAGGGCAAGCTCGTCAATCTCGAGACGAGACTGAAGGAAGAGCCACTGAGTGGCACCATCGGCATCGCCCACACCCGCTGGGCAACCCATGGGCCACCGACGGAACGCAATGCACACCCGCACTTCACGGACGGTGTGGCCGTCGTCCATAACGGCATCATCGAGAATTTCGCCGAACTGAAGGACGAATTGGCGGCGACGGGAACCGAGTTCCAAACCGACACCGACACTGAGGTCCTTGCGCATCTCTTGGCAGGACACCGCCGGGCGGGCATGGGGCGCGGTGAGGCGGTGCATGCCATGCTGAAAAGCGTCAGGGGTGCCTACGCGCTTGCCATCCTCTTTGAAGATGATCCGTCGACCATCATTGCGGCGCGCAATGGACCCCCGCTGGCGATCGGTCATGGCGACGGCGAGATGTTCCTGGGTTCCGACGCGATCGCGCTTGCTCCATTCACGAATCAAATCACCTATCTCGTCGACGGCGACTGGGCCGTTGTCAGCAGGACGGGCGCCGACATCTTTGATAACGACGGCCTCCCCGTCGCGCGTCCGCGCCAGACCTCCATGGCTGCGGCCACTCTGGCCAACAAGGGCAACCATCGCCACTTCATGGAGAAGGAAATTCTCGAGCAGCCCGAGGTCATCGCCGATGCGCTCGGTCAGTATACCAATCTCATAGAAAATGGCGCCGATGCGGTATTTGGCATCGACTTCGCCAGGATCCCGAGCTTGGCGATCTCTGCCTGCGGCACCGCGTATCTCGCGGGACTGATCGGAAAATACTGGTTCGAGCGCTATGCGCGCCTGCCCGTCGAAATAGATGTTGCATCCGAATTCCGCTATCGCGAGATCCCGCTGTCGCCGCAGTCTGCGGCTCTTTTCATTTCACAGTCGGGCGAAACCGCCGATACGCTGGCATCGCTGAGGTACTGCAAGCAGCTTGGGCTGAAAATTGGCGCCGTCGTGAATGCGCGCGAATCAACCATCGCTCGGGAGGCCGATGTGGTCTTCCCGATCCTTGCCGGCCCGGAGATCGGTGTCGCCTCCACCAAGGCCTTCACCTGCCAGCTTGCCGTACTTGCAGCACTCGCCATCCACGCAGCCAAGGTCCGCGGGACCGTGACCGAAGATGAGGCGCAGGCGTTCGTCGGGAGCCTCACGGAAATGCCGCGCCTCATGAGGCAGGTGCTGAACCGCATCCAGCCGGAGATTGAGCTTCTGTCGCGCGAACTGTCAAAGTGTCATCATGTCCTGTACCTCGGCCGCGGCACAAATTTCCCACTGGCGATGGAAGGTGCGCTGAAGCTCAAGGAGATTTCCTACATCCACGCCGAGGGCTATGCGGCAGGTGAATTGAAGCACGGTCCTATTGCATTGATAGACTCGAACATGCCAGTGATCGTCATCGCGCCACATGATCGCTTTTTCGACAAGACCCTCTCCAACATGCAGGAAGTGGCAGCCCGCGGAGGGCGCATTATCCTCATCACCGATGGCAAAGGGGCAGCCGCATCGAAACTCGATACGATGCACACGATCGTGCTGCCGGCCACCGACGAGATTGTCGCGCCGATGATCTTCTCGCTGCCGATACAGCTTCTTGCCTATCACACGGCAGTCTGCGTGGGCACAGATCTCGACCAGCCACGCAACCTGGCGAAATCAGTCACCGTCGAATGATTGGGAAGCTTTCATACGTCGCAACGCTCGCACCATTGGGAAAACTCCAAGCCCTTCAACCGGCGCAAGCGCGCACCGCTTTGGTGGAGCATGCCGGTTAGCAACGACTGGTTATCCCTTTGGCCGCCCCTCACGCTGCTTGACTGTGCCTACGGGCAAACCCGGTCGAGGAGCATCGAATACGCAGCAATGGCGCTAATCACCGATGCTCCTGCCGCACGCGGATAAAACCCTCCGATGTCCAATATCCCGTCCTCGGGCCAGGATCGCCGAGCGTTTAGCTGAACTAAGAAAACGGATCGGATCAAACCCGTGGGCGGCACAGATTGCCGGCACGTCAGCGGCTCGATGATTGCGGCTCGCGCGTGGTCTTCGTCGGTGAGACGGTAGCCCTTTGACTTTGCCAGGCGGCCAGCTGCGATGTGCCGGCTGTAGGCATCCCGTGTAACCTCGTTCTGGGCGTAACGCTCGCCGGTACCCCCGGCCAGTCGCAAGAGGATCGGGCGATGATCGGACGCTTCCAGGAACCGCTCGAAGATTCGGTCGAGCGGACGACCATTAACCGCCGCACAGCACGAGATTGGGCGAGATAGAGAGATGGTCGAACGACTTGAAGGGCGCCTTGACCGACGTGGTCTGCTTGTCCGAAGCATCCCGCGCGGCGAGCGCGGTCAGGCCGGCGGCGGTCAGGCGTCGAGGTCTCCGGACGCCAAGGTTGCATTGGAGTCGCCGCCGATCCGGTCGATATCGAAGCTGGGATTACTGGCCGAGCCCGCATCCGACTAGTCGGATGCGGCATGCCGCCTTCCAGCAGCATCTCCTCGCCCAGGCGGACGCTGAAAGGGAAGGGGATAAGATAGTAGCCCCAAACGGTGTGCGCGATACTCTCGACGGGAAACCCATGGCGCTTGTCGCTGATTAGCGCGTCCTCCATCGCTGTCCAGCGCTGCGAAACAGACCGAAAGCGGAACGGCCTGATATAGCGCAAAGACTCAGGAGAGCGCAGCGGTAAGGATGAAAGGCATCAACATGGGACGGTAACTATTGCAGACCACAAAAGATCGCGAGGCCCGCCTGCCTTGGTACACCATCTATCCGACTGTCTCGGAGTTCTCTGGGGCGGTCGGCGCCGAGGCTTATGAGGAATGGCTCAGGAACCTACCGGCTGACGATCCCGCGTCACTCTACTTGCACGTTCCGTTCTGCCGATCAAAGTGCTGGTTTTGCGGCTTTCCCACCGCCATCACTCGCCATGATGCGCCGATCTTCGATTATCTGGCGGCGCTGCGTGACGAGATACGTTTGGTCTCGGAGCACGCGCCGCAGGCGCTGCCCGTCAGCGATGTGCATTTTGGCGGCGGAACGCCAACTCTCATGGGGCCAGTAGAGTTCCTCGCCCTGATGGAGTTCCTGCGCCGCCATTTCGCGCTCGCGAAAACGGCTACGATCGCCGTCGAGATCGACCCACGCACGTTCACGGCCCAGATGGCCGAAGCCTTGGAAGCAGCAGGCGTGAACCGCGCGAGCCTCGGCGTGCAGAGCTTCGATCCCATTGTTCAAAAAGCGATTAACCGGGTCCGAAGTGAGGCGCAAACGGCGGCTGCCGTCGAAATGCTGCGTCGGCATGGAGTGGGAAGCATCAACTTCGACCTCATCTTTGGTCTTCCGCATCAAACGGTGCAATCTTGCGTCGAGACCACGAGAGCGGCGGTCGCCATGCGCCCCAACCGGCTTGCGGCGTTCGGCTACTCGCACATTCCGTCCTTTATTAAGAATCAGCGCCTCATCGAGGAGGCATCTCTTCCAGGCAGCGCTGCCCGCGCCGAACAGGATGCGGCCATTGCTGTTACGCTGATTGCCGCCGGCTACCGAGAGATCGGGCTCGACCATTTCGCCTTGCCGGACGACGATCTCGCCCTGGCACAGAAAACCGGTCGCCTGCGGCGCAACTCGCTGGGTTACTCGGCCGACACCTGCAAAAGCGTGATCGGTTTCGGGGCGTCGGCTATCGGGCGTGTCGGCGAGGGTTACGTCCAGAACGAGGTAACACGGGATTCCTACAGCCGGCACATCGCAGCTGGCCGTCTGGCGACGTCAAAGGGTTACCGTCTTACCGACGAAGACCGCGCGCGAGCCGCAATCATCGAGCGACTAATGTGCGATCTCGAGGCCGATGTGCCGGCAATCTGTGCCGCCCACGGGTCTGATCCGATCCATTTTCTCGAATCAGCTGAACGCTTGGCGATGCTTACCAAGGACGGAATTGTGGACTGCGAAAAGGGTTTTGTCCGCGTATCGCGGCAACATCGCTTTGCGATTCGCTCTGTTGCTGCCGCATTCGATGCTTTTCTCGACCGGGTTGCCCCGTGAGTCAACCACCGAGTGTGAGGGAGGCCAAGGCGCCGAAGCGAAAGTCGACGCACATGCGGTTTGCCTTCTTGTAGGTCAGGGTTTCTTAGCCGTCGCCGGCGTAGCGGGCCTCAGCGGCTTCCCGCCCTCGAAGAAGGCCACGGTGAGGGCCCAAGGAGCCTCGAGATCTGCGTCCGATTAGCGGACGGCTGCACAGGCGACGCGCAGATTGGCGAAGCGGCGGGGAAGCAAAAGTTTCTCAAGAGTGGTGCAGAAGCCCGGCCTCGTTAACGCCCGCGAGCACCCCTCAGGAGCGGCAGCCAAGGAGCAGCCGTCGGTCGGCGGTCGACTAAAACGATCGGTCGTGTGGAGTTGGCCGACACCTGTGAACAAGCCGTGTGCGACATTGCAATAATCCATCTAGTGGCTCAACTGCCCACATGGCCGTGAATGAACTGGATTTGTTTGTTTTCCAAATGGCAGTGGAAAGCGTCCGCTCACTCTGCTTGAGCTTCAATGACAAAGTGGCGGAAATAGCAGCGAGGAGCCGCGGAACCCTGCTTTTCGACGTGCGGGTCGACGATGACGCCGACATCCAGCGGATCGCAGCCATCCGATATCGAAACGACAAAATGGGTGTGGTGGCGTTGGACAGACAAGGCCTTGTTAGCCGCTACTGCGTCGTAAATGGTACCTTTTCCCGCTTCATTGTGCCGTTGGAAATTTGGACCAGCATGCCGGTGTCAATGCAGGCCAAAATCGATGTCACTCACCTTGCTAGCCTGTTCCTAGGGGCGTTGCGAAATGCGGGTCATATGCTTGGCAACTAGCGCTTGGCGGAACGCATCTGTGGATTTTTTACATCCGCCTGGGCGTTTGAACCGGTGGCCCATCGAGATTCTGCAGCGCGCGGATTTGCCGTGGCCGGGGATTGATAGCTGCCTCTGCCCGATAGCATCGCCGGCGAAGCTTGCCACACAATGAATGTCGCCAATTCGGCGTCCGAGAAGACCGCCCAAGATATCCTCAGCGCCCAATATGTCCCAGCTCGCCTGAGAAATTCCCATGGCGGCCAGGCCCATCTCGCGATCCGATCTCGATAGTCTTGTTGTACCTCAGATCGGACTCGATGTTCAGGATTTCCTCAGCGGCTTGCCCGCACGCTACCGCCAGCTCCCCGACCAAATATCCGACGTGCTCACGAAAAGCACGAACGATACGGGCCCCCTCCGACACAGCAGTCAAGACTTGCTCGGGAATGCGCGAAAATGGATACACACCTTGAAGGAGAGCAACGGCGCGCCAAACAGCCTCTCATCGCACCAAGTCGTACATAGGGTGCATTCCTGTTCCGGCCGCCCCGGGCGATGCTCGATCCACCTCTCCAGAACAGCGGAGCAATCCAGTGTCGCCCACAAAGCTTCTGATTGGGCAGATCGCCATTGTGTTCGCCATCGTTCTCCTCGGCGTGTGGGCTGCCACGCAATGGTGCGCTCATATGCTGGCCTTTCAGGAACAACTCGGCGCGCCATGGTTTGTCGCGGCTGGCTGGCCGATCTACGAGCCGTGGAAACTGTTGGAATGGTGGTTCCAATTCGATGCCTATGCGCCCGAGGTATTCGACAAGGCCGGCATGCTTGCGGGCACCAGTGGATTGATGGGCTTTGCCGCTGCGATCGCTGGTTCCCTCTGGCGCGCGCGCCAGCGTGGGTTGGTCACTACCTATGGCTCCTCTCGATGGGCGGCGACGCGGGAGATCGAGAAAGCAGGGCTGTTTCAGCCGGCAGGCGTCTTCCTTGGCAAACTGAAGGATCGGTATCTGCGTCATGACGGGCCGGAGCACGTCATGGCGTTTGCGCCGACACGTTCGGGCAAGGGCGTCGGCCTGGTTGTCCCAACTCTACTCTCCTGGTCCGGCTCGGCCGTCATTCACGACATCAAAGGCGAGAACTGGCAGCTGACCTCCGGCTGGCGATCGAAGTTCTCCTATTGCCTATTGTTCAATCCGACTGATCCGCGATCGGCCCGCTACAACCCGCTCTTGGAAGTGCGCAAAGGTCCGAATGAGGTCCGCGACGTTCAGAACATCGCCGACATCTTGGTCGATCCTGAGGGCGCGCTGGAGCGGCGTAATCATTGGGAGAAGACCAGCCATTCACTCTTGGTCGGCGCCATCCTGCACGTCCTCTATGCCGAGGAGGAAAAGACACTTGCTCAGGTCGCCACATTCTTGTCGGACCCGCAGCGCTCATTTGTTGCAACGCTACAGCGGATGATGACGACCAACCATCTGGGCGCGGCGGAGAGGCCTCAAGTACACCCCGTTGTGGCTTCTGCGGCGCGCGAGGTGCTGAACAAGTCGGAGAACGAGCGTTCAGGCGTCCTCTCGACCGCCATGTCTTTTCTCGGGCTCTACCATGATCCCACCGTGGCTGCGGCCACTTCGTCTTGTGACTGGCGGATTGCCGACCTGATGGATGCCGCGCGACCGACATCGCTCTATCTCGTCGTGCCGCCATCTGACATTTCGCGCACCAAGCCTTTGGTGCGACTGATCCTGAACCAGATCGGCAGGCGGCTCACGGAGCGCCTCGAGGGTGACCCAAAGAAGAGTCGCAAGCATCAACTGCTCATGATGCTGGATGAGTTTCCGGCGCTCGGTCGCCTCGACTTCTTTGAGACCGCGCTCGCCTTTATGGCCGGTTACGGAATTCGTGCCTACTTGATCGCGCAATCGTTGAACCAGATCTCCAAAGCGTATGGCGAGAACAACGCCATTCTGGACAATTGCCATGTGCGAATTGCCTTTTCCTCCAACGATGAGCGCACGGCCAAGCGAATCTCGGACGCGCTTGGCACGGCCACGGAATTGAGATCGATGCGCAACTATGCGGGCCACCGGCTGGCGCCCTGGCTCTCGCATGTCATGGTGAGCCGCCAGGAAACCGCCCGCCCGCTGCTGACACCTGGCGAGGTGATGCAATTGCCGCCCTCGGACGAACTGGTGCTGGTTTCGGGACTGCCCCCCATCCGCGCCAAAAAGCTGCGCTACTACGAGGATCAGAATTTCACCGAACGTGTGCTGCCTGCGCCGGTGCTGCATGACTGTCTTTACGCAGACTGCCCTGCGCCGCGCCAAGACGACTGGACTGGCCAAATACGCGGCGTCGACCGTCGTCTTGCCTCCGGCGACGAAAGCGCTGGCGCCGCGCTTGCGGATGAGGGAGGCGTTCAGCAGCAGCGCCATCCTGGCCTGCCCGAAGAACATACCGCCGTCACCCAGGAACCGGACCAGGACGATCCGACCCGACCCGCGGACGATGATAGCGAGGCGATGGCCGACAAGCGCGTCATGGACCGGATCTCCACCGTCGCGCGTGCCTATGGCATCAACGAGGGAAGGGGCGATGACAAGGATATCGTCCCCGGCTTCTGAACGCCGGCGCGTGGCCGGCGTACTTCAGCGTAGATAACGGCCATAAGCGATTTCGGGGCTTTGCCCGATGCTTGTTCCCGTCGCCGGCGCAATGCCGGCCCGTCGGAACGAGCCGCATGAAGACCCACCGCATTCGTCACCAGTTTCTGCTCGAACCCGAATTGAGCGAGAGGCTGGAGAACCTCAGTCGCGATCCCTCGACGACCAAATCAGCCATTGTGGCGAAGGCAGTTGAGGCTTTCATCGAGCGGCGTGGCGAGAACGAGCTCGACCGGCGCTACGGTGTGCGGTTCGATCGTCTTTCACGCGACCTCGTTCAAGTCCGGCGCGATGCCGAGATGATCCTGGAGAGCCTGGCGCTCTTCATTCGCTTTTCGATCACGCTTCACGCCCACACGCCGGTCCCAGACAAGGCGACGCAGGCCATTGCCCAGGCCCGTTTCGACAAATTCGTCGAGCAGGTCGGTCGCCAGATCGCTTCCGGGAAACGGTCGCTCGGCAAGGAGAATGGCAGGGGAGGGGAAGGATGAGCTCTCATCCGGAGGCCGACCATCGTCGCCGCGCGATGCTGCGCACCGCCATGGGCCCTGCGATCACCGAAGCGCTCTCCGATTCATTGGTTATCGAGGTGATGGTCAATCCGGACGGCGCGCTGCGGCTCGACCGTCTAGGAGAAGGTCGGATCGATACCGGCGTCCTCATGCACCCGTCCGAGGCGGAACGCATCATCCGACTGGTTGCCTCCCATGTGCGCGCAGAGGCACATGCCGACAATCCGATCGTCAGCGCCGAGTTGCCGTCGGGCGAACGCTTCGAGGGTCTTTTGCCGCCCGTGGTGCTGGCGCCGTGCTTTGCGATCCGCAAGCCGGCAGCAAAGCTCTACACGCTGGCCAACTATGTCGCCGACCGCATCATGCTGCCGCCGCAGGCGGATGCTCTGAAGAAGGCGGTGCGCGAGCGGCGCAACATTTTAGTCGCCGGCGGCACGTCGTCGGGCAAGACCACGCTGGCCAATGCGCTTTTGGCGGAAGTCGCCGAATGCGACGAGCGAGTCATCCTGATCGAGGATACGCGCGAACTGCAATGCGCAGCAAAGGACTGCGTTGCCTTGAGAACGAGGCGTGGTTCGGTAACGATCGCCGATCTCGTGCGCTCGACGCTCCGGCTCAGACCCGACCGCATCATTGTCGGCGAAGTGAGGGGCGCGGAAGCGCTCGACATGCTCAAGGCATGGAACACGGGCCACCCCGGCGGCATCGCCACGGTTCACGCCAATTCGGCGCGCTCCGCTCTCTACCGTATCGAGCAACTCGCTCAGGAGGCCGTCGTCACCGTTCCCCGACGCCTCATTTCCGATGCGATCGATCTGATCGTCTTCATCGCCGGGCGCGGATCCTCCCGCCGCATCGACGCGATCGCCGAGGTCACTGGTCTCGACGGCAGCGGCGACTACGCCGTCACCCAACTCACGCTTCCGCAACTCCAGCAGTTTTGAGAGGTCACTTCATGCGCAAGAAGCTTCGCTTTCTTTCGTCCACCGCGCTCGCGCTTCTTATCACGGCCCCCGCTTACGCGGCAGGCTCCGGCATGCCTTGGGAACAGCCGCTGCAACAGATCCTGGAGTCAGTCCAGGGACCGGTCGCCAAGATTGTCGCGGTGATCATCATCATCACCACCGGTCTGACACTTGCCTTTGGCGACACGGCAGGCGGTTTCCGCAGGTTGATCCAGATCGTCTTCGGCCTGTCGATCGCCTTCGCGGCATCGAGCTTCTTCCTTTCCTTCTTCTCCTTCGGTGGTGGGGCGCTCGTCTGATGGCCACTGGAGAGCAGCATATCGAAGGCTTCGAGGTGCCGCTTCACCGGGCATTGACCGAGCCGATCCTCCTGGGTGGTGCGCCGCGAGCGGTGGCAATCCTCAATGGCACAGTTGCCGCAGCCATCGGGCTCGGCCTTCAGCAATGGATAGCCGGGCTGGTGCTCTGGATTGCCGGCCACACGCTGGCGGTCTTTGCCGCCCGCCGCGATCCGGACTTTGCCAGCGTGCTTGTCTGCCACCTTCGGCTGAGGGGGTGGCTGGCATGCTGAACCTTTCGGAATATCGCGGGAAGGCCGACCGGCTTGCCGACCATCTGCCCTGGGTCGCACTCGTCGCGCCGGGCATCGTGCTCAACAAGGACGGCAGCTTTCAGCGGACGCTGCGGTTCCGCGGCCCCGATCTCGAAAGCGCGACGGAAGCCGAACTCGTTGGCATTTGCGCGCGGGCAAACAATGCGCTGAGGCGACTTGGTTCCGGCTGGGCATTGTTCTTCGAGGCCGAACGCGTCGAAGCGCTGGGCTATCCGCAATCGCGTTTTCCCGACGCGGCGTCGTGGCTGGTCGACGAAGAACGCCGCGCGGCCTTTGAGGGCAAGGTGGCGCATTTCGAAAGCCGCTATCACCTGACCTTGCTGTTCATGCCATCGCCAGACAGCCAGGCGCGGGCGGAAAGCGCGCTCGTCGACTCGCATCATTCCGAAGGCGAACGAGACTGGCGCCAGGAGATGGCGCGGTTCCGTGATGAAACCGCGCGTGTGCTGGACCTTCTGTCCGGCTTCATGCCCGAAGTGCGCGCGCTCGAGGATGCCGAGACGCTAACCTACCTGCACGGCACAATCGCGACCCGCCGCCATCCGGTCGCAGTGCCGGAAACGCCGATGTATCTAGACGGCTTCCTGGTCGATGTGCCGCTTACCGGCGGCCTGGAACCGATGCTGGGCGATCAGCATCTGCGTACCCTCACCGTCCTCGGCTTCCCGAACCTCACCCGGCCCGGGATCCTCGACGCCCTCAATAATCAGGATTTTGCCTATCGCTGGGTGACGCGGTTCATTCCGCTCGACAAGACTGCCGCCACGAAGACGCTGACACGATTGCGGCGGCAGTGGTTTGCCAAGCGCAAGTCAATCTCGGCCATCTTGCGCGAGGTTGTGACCAACGAGCCGGTCCCGCTGGTCGACAGCGATGCCGACAACAAGGCGCTCGACGCCGACGAAGCCCTTCAGGCGTTGGGTGGGGACCACGTCGGCTTCGGCTATCTGACCACTACCGTGACGGTGTGGGACGAGGACCGCCAAGCCGCCGCGGAGAAACTCCGCGCGGTCGAGCGCGTCGTCAACGGACTCGGCTTCACCACCATCCGCGAAAGCGTCAATGCGGTCGAGGCCTGGCTCGGCTCGTTGCCCGGTCATGTCTACGCCAATATTCGCCAGCCGCTCGTTCACACCCTGAACCTTGCCCACCTCATGCCGCTGTCGTCGGTGTGGGCCGGCCCGGCGACGAACGAGCATGTCGCGAAAGTCACCCAGACCGACGCCCCGCCGCTTCTCTTCGCCGAGACGAGCGGGTCAACTCCATTCCGGCTTTCCACCCATGTCGACGATGTCGGTCACATGCTGATCGTTGGTCCGACCGGCGCCGGCAAGTCGGTGCTGCTTGCGCTGGTAGCTCTGCAGTTCCGACGCTATGCCGGCGCGCAGGTCTATGTCTTCGACAAAGGCAATTCCGCTCGTGCCGCAACGCTCGCCATGGGTGGAGAACACCACGCATTGGGGGCGGACGGTTCTCTTGCCTTCCAGCCGCTTCGCAATATCGGCGACCAGGCCACGCGCAGCTGGGCCGCCGAATGGATCGCCGGCCTCATTGCTCATGAGAACGTAACTCTCACGCCCGAAGTGAAGGAGGCGGTCTGGTCGGCTCTCAGCAGCCTTGCCACTGCGCCAGCGCAAGAACGCACACTGACGGGGTTATCGGTCCTGCTTCAGTCCAATGCGCTGAAGTCTGCCTTGATGCCCTACACACTCGATGGTCCCTACGGCCGGCTGCTCGATGCCGATGATGATCGGCTGGCCTTGTCCGATGTGCAGTGTTTCGAGACCGAGCAACTGATGCACAGCCAAGGCGCTGTCACGACGCCGGTGCTCACCTATCTCTTCCATCGTCTTGAGGAGCGGTTCGACGGACGGCCGACACTGCTCATGCTCGACGAGGCGTGGGTCTATCTCGACAATCCGCTCTTTGCCGCCCGCATCCGCGAATGGCTGAAGGTGCTGCGCAAGAAGAACGTCTCGGTCATCTTCGCCACGCAGTCGCTTGCCGACATCGCCGGCTCGGCAATAGCACCGGCAATCATCGAGAGCTGCCCTCAGCGCATCTTTCTTCCCAATGATCGTGCCGTGGAACCGCAGGCTAGGGCAGCCTACGAACGCTTCGGTCTCAACGAGCGGCAGATCGAGCTTGTCGCTCGCGCCACACCGAAGCGCCAGTACTATCTGCAGTCGCGCCGCGGCAACCGGCTCTTTGAGCTCGGCCTCGGCCCGATTGCTCTCGCCCTTTGCGGTGCCTCCGATCCTGCCAGCCAGACGCTAATCGGTAGCGTGCTGTCCGAGCACGGGCAGGACGGCTTTGCCGCTCGGTTCCTGAATGCGCGCGGACTCGATTGGGCCGCCGAGCTTCTCAAGCAATTCCCTCAACCCAAGGAGCAATCGTCATGATGCGGCGCCGTTTTCTCTCCACCCTGATCACTATTTCTCTGATCGCCAAGCCGATGGCCGACTATGTCCAGCCGGCCTATGCACTCATCGTGTTCGATCCCTCGAACTACGCGCAGAACGTTCTGACGGCGGCGCGCTCGTTGGAGCAGATCAACAACCAGATCCAGTCGCTGCAGAACCAGGCAACCATGCTACAGAACATGGCACGCAATCTTCAGAGTTTGGATTTCTCCTCCGTGGGTCAGCTGACCGGCGCGCTGCATCGCATCGATGGACTGATGGACCAGGCGAGCGGCCTGAGCTTTGATCTGGACAAGCTCCAGAACCAGTGGCGCAACCAATATCCGGAAAGCTACGACGCCACCATCAAGGTCAGCAATGTGGCGAACGCCGCGCGCGAACGCTGGCAAAGCGCCCTGCAGGCGTTCCGACAGACCATGGGTGTGCAGTCGCTGATCGTCGAGAATGTCCGAGGCGACGGTGACCTGCTTGCCGATCTCGTCAACCGCAGCCAAGGGGCGGCCGGCGCGCTTGAGGCAAGCCAGGCCACCAATCAGCTGATCGCGCTTTCGACCAAGCAGCAGATGCAGATCCAGACGCTGCTTGCGACGCAGTTTCGGGCTGAGGCTGAGGATGCCGCCCGCAAGGCGCAATCCGAGGAAGCCGCCCGCGAGACGACAAAGCGCTTCCTGGGCACCGGCACGGCCTATCCCGGCAACTGATCACCAGTTCTTCAATACGAGAGAGGTGGCGGCGTGAACGACCTCGGGGTCATTGATCGCTTCATGGAGACTTTTATCCGCTATATCGATAGCGGGTTCGGTCTGCTTTCGGGCGACGTCGCCTTCCTCACTACGACTTTAATTGGCATCGACATCACGCTTGCCGGCCTGGCCTGGGCATTCGGCGGCGAGCCCAACATTCTAGCCCGCCTCATCCGCAAGGTTCTCTATGTCGGCGTCTTCGCCTTCATTCTGAACAATTTCAAAAACCTTGCCGACATCATCTATCGGTCCTTTGCCGGTCTCGGCATCAATGCGTCTTCCGGCAATCTGTCCGCCGACAATCTGCTGCATCCAGGCCGCATTGCCGCGACGGGCTTCGAGGGTGCGTGGCCGCTTCTCGATCAGGCGAGCCAGTTGCTTGGTTTCCCCGAAATTTTTGGCAACGCGCTCACCATCTTCGTGCTGCTCTTGGCCTGGTTCCTGGTCATCATCGCCTTTTTCATTCTCTCGATCCAGCTCTTCATCACCATCCTGGAATTCAAACTCACCACGTTGGCAGGCTTCGTTCTCGTGCCCTTCGCGCTGTGGAACCGCTCGTCGTTTCTGGCCGAGCGCGTGCTTGGTAATGTGATCTCGTCGGGCATCAAGGTGATGGTGCTCGCCGCCATCGTCGGTATCGGGTCCACGCTCTTCGGCGAGTTCGCTTCAGCGCTGCAGGGCAAGGAGCCGGACTTGGCCGCTGCCATGTCGCAAGTGCTCGGGGCGCTGGCGCTGCTTGGGCTCGGCATTTTCGGCCCTGGGATCGCCTCGGGTCTTGTCTCCGGCGCGCCACAACTTGGCGCGGGCGCAGCACTTGGGACTACCGCGGCAGCGGCCGGTGCATCGCTCGTTGCCGGAGGTGCGGCATTCGCCGGCGCGCGCATGGCAACTGGCGGCGGGCTTGCCGCCATCCGAGCCGGCACGACCATTGGCTCGGCAGCTTCCTCGGCATGGCAGTTGGGACGAGCAACCTCGCCCGAGACCGGCCTGTCCGGTGTGGCTGCTGGAATGCAGGGCGTGGCGGGTGCCGCCAGCGGCGCCGCGATGCGAGTAGCACGATCTGCCGGGGGAGGGTTCGCGCGCAGCGCCGATTCCGGGCGCGAAGCCGCATGGACCGCGACCGGCGGTGCGCCGACCGCGTTAATGGCCGGAAGTCCAGCCGGTAGCGCCGCTAACGCCGCGCCCATCTGGGCGAAGCGCTTGCGTTCCGAGCAGACCGCTCGTGCTCATCGCCACGCCGCCGTACAGGCCGTCCGCGACGGTGACAGACCGGGCGGCAGCGCCAATCCCTCTCTCAGTGACAAGGACGACTAGATGCTCTTCAAGCGACCCGTTCAACGTTACGGCAAGACGCCCGAGCCGGTCACGCCGTATCAGAAGGCCGCCCAGCTGTGGGATGAGCGCATCGGCTCATCGCGGGTGCAGGCCCGGAACTGGCGGCTGATGGCTCTTGGCTGCCTGGCTTTGACGACTGGGCTCTCCGGCGGACTCGTGTGGCAGTCGATGCAGAGCCGTATCGTGCCATACGTCGTCGAGGTCGACCGCTTCGGTGAGGCGCGCGCCGTTGCACCGGCAATCCGGGACTACGAGCCGTCCGATGCACAGATCGCCTGGCATCTCGGCCGCTTCATCCAGAATGTCCGTTCCGTCTCCACAGATCCGGTGCTGGTGCGGCAAAACTGGTTGGCGGCCTACGACTTTGCCACCGACCGGGCGGCGCTCTTCCTCAACGAGTACGCCAAGACGAACGACCCCTTCGGTCAGATCGGCACGCGAAGCGTGTCGGTGCAGGTGACCAGCGTGATCAGGGCTTCCGACAGCTCGTTCCAGGTCAAATGGACTGAGCAGGTTTTTGAGCGCGGCAGCCTTGCCAGCACGAGGCACTGGACGGCGATCCTCACCATCGTGACTCGCCCGCCGAGCAATACCGACCAGCTGCGCAACAACCCGCTCGGCGTCTTCGTCAATGCCATCGACTGGTCGCGTGAGCTCGACAGCGCCGCGCCGACATCCGTTTCCCCGAAGGAGCCTGCAAATGAAAAATAGAGTCCCATCATTCCGTGCCGCGCTACTCCTTTCCGCGTCAGCAGCCGTCCTTCCTGCTTGCGCCTCGAAGCCGGTGCCACCGCCTGAGATTTCCTACGATGCTGCCGACTTCAAACCAGCCGCGATCGAAAAGCCACCGGAGAAACCGGTGAAGATTGTCCAAGTCCCAAAGCCGCTACCGCTCCCGGGCCAGTTGCAACCCGATCCGGATAAGGTCGCTGAGGAAAAGCGCTCCCCTGAAGAAAGGGTCACCGATGCCAACAAGGCGGCCACGCAGCAGCCCACCAGATACGGCTATGTCAATGCGGTCCAGGTCTATCCCTTCACCGACGGCGCACTTTATCAGCTCTATGCCGCGCCGGAGCGCGTCACCGATATCGCTCTACAGCCGGGCGAGAAGTTAACAGCCGTGTCGGCTGGCGACACCGTGCGCTGGGTCATCGGCGACACCGTCAGCGGCACCGGCGACAATCAGCGCACCCATGTGCTGGTCAAACCGTTCGCGCCGGGGCTTAGCACCAACCTGGTGATCACCACGGAACGCCGGACATACCACCTGCAGCTTCAAAGCACCGAGAAAACTGCAATGGCGGCGATCTCCTGGACCTATAGCGAAGACCAGATCATTGCGTTGCGCCAGCGCAATGCGCAGGCCGACGCCGCCATGCCGGCAGCTTCAAATGTGGCGCTCGAAAACATTCGCTTCCGCTACTCGATCAGCGGTGACACGCCGCCTTGGCGGCCGACGCGTGCCTTCGACGACGGCAACAAGGTTTATATCGAATTCCCGCGGCGCATCGATCAGGGTGAGGCACCGCCACTCTTCATCGTCGGTGCTGACGGGAGCAACCAGCTTGTCAATTACCGCATGCGCGGGAACTATTACGTCGTCGATCGTCTCTTTGCCGCCGCCGAATTGCGCCTCGGCGTCAAGGAGCAGCAAGTGGTCCGCATCACCAGGATCGACGGCCGGCAACCGCCGCGGCGAATACCGCTCTTTGCGCGGTCCAGCAGATGAGGGAGCGCTCATGACCGATACTTCCCGACCAGATGCACCGCAGAAACTCGACCCCGAGCAGCTGCAGTTGCGGGCTTCTCCCCGGCGCGCCGTGCGGTTCAGGCGCGGCGCGATCGTCGCTATCGTTGCAGTTGGATCCGGCGCAATTCTAGGCGTCACGATGATAGCGCTTCAGGGGCCGGCGTTGCGTATCAAAGAGCGGGCGGAAGACCTCTACAACACCGAACGTAAGCCAACCGCGGAGGGACTTGAAACGCTTCCCAAGGACTATTCCGTATTGAAGCCGAAGCCTCCCGTGCTTGGGCCACCTCTGCCCGGCGATCTCGGCCGCCCCATCCTTGAACGCCAGCGACAGCTTGGCATCGCCCCGGGGCAGGAGGCCTCCGCCGAGGAGCAGCGGCTTGCCCAGCAGGCGATCGAGGCACGTGAGTCGCAAGTCATGTTCCGGATCGAGAACCGGCCCAGGGAAACGAAGGTCGCCGACAATGCGCAGGGAGCGCGGCCGCCGTTTGAAGCACCACTTGCACAACCCGATGCGGGAGACGCAAGGGCTTCCGTTGCACCGGCTGAGGGTGATCAGAACAATCAGCAGCGCAAGCTCGAGTTTGTCAGCCAGCAGAGCACAAATGGGATCTACAATCCGCACACGCTGCAGACTCCGGCTTCGCCTTATCAGCTGATGGCCGGCAGCGTGATCGCCGCAAGCCTCATCACCGGCATCAATTCCGACCTGCCTGGCCTCGTGGTTGCACAGGTTACCGAGAATGTGCACGACACCGTCACCGGCAGCACCTTGCTCATCCCGCAGGGCTCGCGGCTCATCGGCATCTATGACAGTGTCGTCGCTTTTGGACAGAAGCGCGCGTTGCTAGTCTGGCAGCGCATTGTGATGCCTGACGGGTCGTCGATTGAAATCGACAATCTGCCAGCGACAGATACTGCCGGCTATGCAGGGCTGGAGGACCAGGTGGATTTCCACACTTGGCAGCTGATCAAGGGAGTTGCTCTAGCCACGCTGCTGGGCGTCGGCACCGAGTTGAGCTTTGGGGACAACGAAAGCGATCTGCTCAAGGCAATCCGCGAATCCACTCAGCAGAACGTCAGTCAAGCTGGCCAGCGCATCACCGAAAAAAACCTCAATATTCAGCCGACAATCTCCGTCCGTCCTGGTTGGCCGCTCCGCGTCATCGTGCACAAGGACATCGTGCTACGACCATACACAAATTGAATAGGAGCCGCTCATGGCGAACCTGAAATTAGGAAAGCTTCCGGACCGGACGCCTTCCAAGATCACCATCACCGTCAGCGCGGGCCTCAGCCAAGCACTGAAGGACTACGCGGCGCTTTACCGTCAGACCTACAATGAGTCTGAGACAGTAGCTGATCTCATTCCATTCATGCTGGTCGGGTTCTTGGAAGGCGATCGCGCGTTTGCCAAGGCCAGAAAGGAAAGCTTGCCTGCCGCCGGCATGTCAGAGAAATCGCGACGCGTGTCAGGTTCAGGTTCCGAGTAATTATAAAGTTTGGTCAATGGGCAAGCCGCAGCGCTGAGTAGCAGAGCCGCAATGGGGTGCGTCGCTGGTCAGTGAAAGAATGGGCCGAACAATCCAACCTCCTTAGGCGGATACAAAGTGGAGCCCTGCCTGCAGGTTCCGGCCGGCCCTCTGCCATGCGACCCCCTTTGGGAAATACGCGTCGTCACAGGATCATAAAGTGGCGCCATATGTCTCGCCAAAGCCTGGCAGCTAATTCCGGTCTCATTTGGTGGTCCGTCGTTTTTGCCTCGCCGGAAGTCTGGACTCGTCGAAGTGTCAAAGCCCTGATTTCGGTCAGCCTCCAGCATGGACAAACTGCCGCAAGGATTTCTCTGCCATCGCTTGCTATCCTGCCGAAACTTGGGATCGATGGCGCGAGCGTAATGACAGTACAGCAGGACATTCACAGTTCCGGCATTCCCGTTCTTTGCCTGTCTTGCGCCGCACGGCATCGCGGGATCTGTGGTGCGCTCGATCGAAACCATTTGGTTGGGCTCGCCAAGACTTCATCGCGGCACAAAATCGAGCCGGGGGTCGAACTGATCGCCGACGCCGCGGCTGTCGACAGCTATTCAAACATGCTTTCAGGCGTTGTGAAGCTGACGAAGTGCCTTTCGGACGGCCGCCAGCAGATTGTCGGTCTTCGGTTCGCACCGGATTTTCTGGGCCGGCCCTTCAAGGTGAAAAGCACGATCAATGTGGAAGCGGCAACCTCCGTCTCGCTGTGCTCGTTTCCGAAGGCGGCCGTTGAACGGATAATGAAGGAATCACCGGAACTCCAGCTTCGCTTGCTCAAGCAGACGCTGAACGAACTCGACGAGGCACTTGAATGGATGGTGACTCTCGGGCGCAAGACCGCACCCGAGAAGGTGGCGAGCTTTCTCCTCATGATCGCCCAGAATATGGATTCCAGTATCGACCCGGCGGCTAGGTCCTCATGCTTCGATCTGCCGCTGACACGTGCCGACATCTCTGATTTCCTTGGACTGACGAACGAGACCGTGAGCCGCCAGCTTACGCGATTGCGGGCTGACGGCGTGATCCGGATCAAGAACAACCGCCATGTAACGGTGGACAGCATGAGCCGGCTGGAGCAGCGCTGCGGCGGCCGAGGCTCGCGGCAACCGGCCTTTGAGACCTAAGCGCCTACGTCGCTTATTGCGATCCGCGGCAAGACGTGCTCGCGTTCGAAAGCGATGTGTCGCCGCAAGCCTTCGAAGAAGCCTCGTAGCATGAACCCGACAGCTTCCGGGCTCTCTATCGGATTACCATGACCTATCGCTAGGAGCGTTTCGGCCACCTCGCTAGCGAAGCATTGATCCTTAAGGTGCTCGACGCGCAACCGGCTGGTAGAGGCAAGTTTGGCCTCGGCCGGCGTCAAGTGCGCCTCATACGCAGGGAAAATCACCATCTCCTCAAACCCATGAATGTCACGGAGCAGCGGAACGATTTTCTTGGCCGTTCCAAGACATTTGAGGAGGTCGACGTTCGGCAGTGCATCGGCAATGCTTTCCAGCGAGTCGCAGAGATTCAGCTTTTCCCGATGGGCACGTTTCATGACCTCGCCCGGAATCGCCTCTGTACCGGCCCGACGCGAGGAAGCTGCACTTGTCCATGAGTGGGGTGGCCCGTGCTGCGTTTCCTTGTTCAAATCGCCACCTTCTGATTCACCGAACTCGATGCTGCCCGAAGCAAAATCGTGCGGCTCTGACATGGATCAGGGCGAGCAGGCGGCAACTAGGGAATTAATGCACCGCGGATTTAGCGTCCGCGCATTGGAATCCTGGTCAGGGACATGTCATGAAATTCGGCACGGAGATCGTCCTTTTAAGCCTTTTTGCCTTTGCGGCGCTGGTGGCTGCCGGCTTCGGCGTAGAAGGACCCTTTCGCCAGCACATGTGGGTTCTGTTCTTCGCACTGACTGGCTTCATCGCGATCTTGCTGCGCAATTGGGATTTCAAGCCCGTGGGGCCGATCGACCCCTCCGCCTACATGGATGGTCCGCTCCGCTACGGGGCCATCGCAACGGTGTTTTGGGGTGTCGTCGGCATGCTGGTCGGCGTCATTATCGCGCTTCAACTCGCCTTCCCCGACCTTAACATCCCACCCTGGTTCAATTTCGGCCGTTTGCGTCCGCTGCACACATCGGGAGTCGTCTTCGCCTTCGGCGGCAACGCGCTGCTTTGCACATCGCTCTATGTTGTCCAGCGCACCTGCCGCGCCCGGCTGTTTGGCGGCAATCTGGCCTGGTTTGTGTTCTGGGGTTACCAGCTGTTCATCGTCATGGCCGCGACCGGCTACCTGTTCGGCATCACCGAGAGCCGGGAATACGCCGAACCCGAATGGTATGTGGACCTCTGGCTGACCATCGTCTGGATCGCCTATCTCATCCTGTTCCTCGGCACCATCCTGAAGCGCAAGGAACCGCATATCTACGTCGCCAACTGGTTCTATCTATCCTTCATCGTAACCATCGCGATGCTGCATGTGGTCAACAACCTGTCGATGCCGGCCTCTTTCCTCGGCTCGAAGAGCTACTCCGCCTTCTCCGGCGTCCAGGACGCCTTGACGCAATGGTGGTATGGCCACAATGCGGTCGGCTTCTTCCTGACGGCCGGCTTCCTTGGCATGATGTATTATTTCGTGCCCAAGCAGGCTAGCCGCCCGGTCTATTCCTACCGGCTGTCGATCATCCACTTCTGGGCGATCATTTTTCTCTACATCTGGGCCGGCCCGCACCACCTGCATCACACCGCCTTACCCGACTGGGCGCAGACGCTCGGCATGGCATTCTCGATCATGCTGTGGATGCCGTCATGGGGCGGCATGATCAACGGCCTGATGACGCTGTCAGGCGCCTGGGACAAGCTGCGCACCGATCCGATCATCCGCATGATGGTGATGGCAGTCGCCTTCTACGGCATGTCGACCTTCGAGGGACCGATTATGTCGATCAAGACGGTCAATTCGCTGTCGCACTACACGGACTGGACCATTGGCCATGTCCACTCAGGTGCGCTCGGCTGGGTCGGCATGATCTCGTTCGGCGCGATCTACTACATGGTGCCGAAACTGTGGAACCGTGACCGGCTCTATTCGATACGGCTCGTCACCTGGCACTTCTGGCTGGCGACTCTGGGGATCGTCGTCTACGCCGCGGTGATGTGGGTGTCCGGCATCATGCAGGGCCTGATGTGGCGCGAATACGACGAGCAGGGGTTCCTGGTCTACTCCTTCGCCGAAACCGTCTCCGCCATGCACCCCTACTACGTCATGCGCGCCATCGGCGGTGCGATGTACCTCTCCGGCGCCATGATCATGGCCTGGAACATCGCTATGACTATCCTCGGATACCAGCGTGAAGAGCAACCAATGCCGGGTTCCGAGCCCGCCCTCCGGCCTGCCGAATAGGGAGCCAGACAATGGGCTTGACGGACAAACACGCGATCATCGAGAAGAACGCCACGCTTCTTCTCGTTGGCTCTCTTCTTGTCGTGACCGTCGGCGGCATAGTCGAAATCGCACCGCTGTTCTATCTCGACAACACGATCGAGAAGGTCGAGGGCATGCGCCCCTACTCGCCGCTCGAACTCGCAGGACGCAACATCTATGTGCGCGAGGGCTGCTACCTCTGCCATAGCCAGATGATCAGGCCTTTCCGGGACGAGGTCGAACGCTACGGCCACTACAGCCTGGCGGCTGAGTCCATGTACGACCACCCCTTCCAGTGGGGCTCGAAGCGCACCGGCCCTGACCTTGCACGAGTCGGCAACCGCTACTCCAACGAATGGCACGTTCAGCACCTTGTGGATCCACGTTCGGTGGTGCCGGAATCTATCATGCCTCGCTATGCCTTCCTGAAGGACGCTCCGATCGAGGTGAAGGACTTCTCGACGCATCTGGTTGCGAACGCGCGTGTTGGCGTCCCGTACTCCGATGACATGATCGCGCACGCCAATACCGATCTAATGGCCCAGGCCGACCCGAATGCCGATAGCTCCGGCCTCGAGAAACGCTATCCGAAAGCCAAGGTCGGCGATCTGGACGGCAATCCGCAGCAGGTGACCGAGATGGATGCCCTCGTCGCCTATCTGCAAATGCTGGGAACACTGGTCGATTTCAAGACCTATGACGATGCAGCCGGCTACCGCTGAGGGGGGCGCAATGAGCTATGATTTGATGCGGGAATTCGCGGACAGCTGGGGTCTGCTTGCCATGTCGCTCTTCTTCGTCGGCAGCATTGCCTTTGCCTTGCGTCCCGGCGGCAAAACACAGGCCGAGCAAGCCGCCCAGATTCCACTCAAGGGCGACCGATCATGAGCGACGAGCACATCGACGAAGTCTCGGGCATCTCGACGACCGGTCATGAATGGGACGGGATAAGGGAGCTCAACAACCCATTGCCCCGATGGTGGGTGATAACCTTCTACATCACCGTCGGTTGGGCGGTAGCTTATACAATTGCCTATCCGGCTTGGCCCATGCTGTCTTCCGCAACCAAGGGTGTGCTTGGATATTCCAGCCGCAACGATGTCAAGAATGAGCTGGCGGCGGCGGAAGCGGCGAAAGGCAAATACGCCGCGGCGGTCGAGTCGAAAAGCCTCTCTGAAATCGCCTCGGACTATGCCTTGCGCGAATTCGCCGTCGCGGCCGGCGGCGCCGCATTCAAGGTCAACTGCACGCAGTGCCATGGCTCCGGCGCCCAAGGGTCGAAGGGTTTTCCAAACCTGAACGACGATGACTGGCTGTGGGGCGGCACGGCCGAGCAGATCCAGCAAACGATCGCGCACGGCATCCGCTTCGCGTCAGATCCGGACACGCGCCTGTCGGAAATGTCGGCCTTCGGCGATATCATCACCGCCGATCAGATCGCACAGGTGAGCGCCTACGTTGCCAGCCTGTCTGGCAAGGTCCGCGATGCAACTCTGCTTCAACCCGGCGCCAAGATCTTCGCCGAAAACTGCGTCTCCTGTCACGGCGACAAAGCGAAAGGCAACAGGGAACTCGGCGCACCCGACCTGACCGACGCGATCTGGCTCTACGGGTCGGGCGAGACAGCCGTCGCCGTCCAGGTCCGTGCGCCGAAGCACGGCGTCATGCCGGCCTGGATCGGGCGTCTCGGCGAGACCAAGGTTAAGGAACTTGCGGTTTATGTCCATTCGCTTGGCGGCGGAGAATAGGAACGGAAGCCTATTCTCGGCCCTCCCCCGCCAAGCGACGAGGCCCGGCTTTGCCGGGCCTCGACACCATTCCGGCATGCGGCCATTGACCCTGCTGCAAGGCGGCGCGGCCCCATTCGGCGAAGCGGCAGACCGGACGTCTGTCGAAGCAGACAAGTCCGTCGCACAACGATGTCATAGGCCGCGGGCAAGTGGAGATACACGTGCTGGATAAAACGCAGATGGAGCGGCTCGAGGCAAAAGCGGTCAACTCCGCCAAGACACAACAGCCGCTCTATGCACCGCGCAAGAAAGTCTTCCCCAAGCGCGCCTCGGGTAGCTTCCGCCGCTTCAAGTGGCTGGTGATGGCGATCACGCTGGGCATCTACTATCTGACACCCTGGCTGCGCTGGGATCGAGGTCCGTTTGCTCCTGATCAGGCCGTGCTGATCGATCTTGCCAACCGCCGCTTCTACTTCTTCTTCATCGAGATATGGCCGCAGGAATTCTACTATGTCGCCGGCCTTCTGATAATGGCCGGCATCGGCCTCTTCCTGATCACGTCAACCGTTGGCCGCGCCTGGTGCGGCTATACCTGCCCGCAGACCGTATGGGTCGACCTTTTCCTGGTGGTGGAGCGGGCGATCGAAGGCGATCGCA
The DNA here is from genome assembly GCF_002294985.1 of Mesorhizobium sp. WSM3862. Classification (GTDB taxonomy): domain Bacteria; phylum Pseudomonadota; class Alphaproteobacteria; order Rhizobiales; family Rhizobiaceae; genus Mesorhizobium. The sequence goes on from NZ_NSGE01000002.1 coordinate 242,696, forward strand.
ACGCCCGCATGAAACTCGACGCCGGCCCATGGACGGCGCGCAAACTGGTACTGCGCGTATCGAAGCACGCCATCTGGCTGGTCATAGCGGTAGCCACCGGCGGCGCCTGGATCTTCTATTTCGCCGACGCGCCGACGCTGATCAGCGAGGTATTCACTGGCACTGCCGCTCCGGTCGCCTACGTCACCATCGCGGTGCTGACGGCGACCACCTACACGTTCGGCGGGCTGATGCGCGAGCAAGTCTGCACCTACATGTGCCCATGGCCGCGCATCCAGGCTGCCATGCTCGACGAGAATTCGCTCACCGTGACCTACAACGACTGGCGGGGCGAACCTCGTTCGAGGCACGCCAAGAAGGCCCATGCGGCGGGGCAGCGGGTCGGCGACTGCGTCGATTGCAATGCCTGCGTCGCGGTGTGCCCGATGGGGATCGACATTCGCGACGGCCAGCAGCTCGAATGCATTACCTGCGCGCTGTGTATCGACGCCTGCGACGGCGTCATGGACAAGCTCGGCAAGGAGCGTGGGCTGATCTCCTACGCGACGCTCTTCCACTACAACGCCAACATGATGCTGGCGACAGCAGGCGGCTCCAGTTCGATCAATCCGTCGCTGGTCAGGACTGCTGTCGGCACCTTCTGCGATCAGGTGGCGTATTTTCACATTCGCAAGATCTTTCGGCCGCGCACCTACGTCTACATGGGCCTGTGGTCGCTGATCGGGCTGGGCCTGCTCTATTCGCTGCTGACGCGCGATCGGCTCGAACTGAACGTGCTGCATGACCGCAATCCACAGTTTGTCACGCTGTCCGACGGTTCGATCCGCAATGGCTATACCGTCAAGCTGCTCAACATGATCCCCGAGCCAAGGACAATCATTGTCGCGATGCAGGGCTTGCAGGGAGCCGAGATGAGCGTCGTCGGCAGTGATCTGCCGGCAGATCGCTTCTTCGGCATCGCGGTCGAACCCGACCGGCTGAAGATGCTGAAGGTTTTCGTGCGCCAGCCAGCGGGTGAAGTGCGGCATGCTGCACAAACCTTCAAGTTCCGGGTCGAGGACAAGGCGAACTTCGAATCGGACGAATACACGGCCACCTTCAACGCACCGGAGATCGCCAGATGAGCACCAATACACAAAAGACGCGTGAGTTCACCGGCAGGCACATGCTGCTCATCATTCTCGGCTTTTTCGGCGTGGTCATCGCCGTCAACCTGACCATGGCGACGCTCGCCAGCAAAAGCTGGACCGGCCTTGTCGTCGAGAACACCTATGTGGCCAGTCAGCAATTCAACAAAAAGGCCGAGGAAGGGCGCGCGCAGGCGGCACTCGGCTGGACCGGCAACCTGACGATCGCTCGGAGTGAGGTCCGCTACAGCTTGAGCGATGCCACCGGCAAGCCGGTCCCCTTGCATGGCGTGAAGATACTGTTTCGTCATCCCGCTTATGAGGCCGAGGACAAGTCCGTCACTCTTGCCCTTGCTTCGGCTCAGGAGTTTGCAGCACGGGACGTGCCCAAGGATGGCGTCTGGATCGTCGAAGTCGATGCCGACGCCGGTCTCGCGGAGCCCTATCGCGACGTTCGCCGGATCATGATTTCGCAAGGAGCGCTGCAATGAGCCGCTGTTCACCCGGCGCGGAACTGGCGCTGGATCTGACCGGTACCACATCGGTCCTGCCGTCTGGCCAGGAGATCAGGTTGGCGAGCCGCTTGGTTGGCGATGGTCTTCGCCAGACCGACCTTTCAGTTCCGACGGTTCATTGCGCAGCCTGCATCCAGAGGATCGAGACCGCGTTGGCAAAGCTCGATCGCGTCGAGAGCGCCCGCGTCAACCTGTCGATGAAAAGGGTCTCGGTCAGGTGGCGTGGTGACGAGGTGCCACCGTTCGTCCTCGCGCTTGGGCGGCTAGGCTACCAGGTGCATCTGTTCGACCCCGAGGTCGGCGACAAGAACAAGACGCTATCCGAACTCATCCGCGCGGTCTCGGTTGCTGGTTTTGCGGCGGGCAACATCATGCTGCTTTCGGTCTCGGTCTGGTCCGGCGCCGAAGGCGCGACCCGCGACTTGTTCCACTGGGTCTCGGCGCTGATCGCCATCCCGGCGCTTGCCTTCGCCGGCGGCATTTTCTTCCGCTCGGCCTGGAACGCGCTGCGCCATGGCAGCATGAACATGGACGTGCCGATCGCGGTCGGGGTGTCGCTCGCCTACGCCATGAGCCTCTATGAGACGATCAATCATGGCGATCACGCCTATTTCGACGCGTCGGTATCGCTGCTGTTCTTCCTGTTAATCGGCCGTACGCTGGATCACGTCATGCGCGAGCGTGCCCGGACCGCCGTAAACGGCCTGTCGCAGCTGGCGGCGCGTGGTGCCATGGTGCTGCGCAGCGACGGCGCGCGCGACTACCTGCCTGTTTTCGAGATCGAACCGGGAATGCAGCTGCTCATCGCAGCGGGCGAAAGGATTCCTGTCGACGGAAAGATCATTCGGGGATCGTCGGATCTCGACTGCTCCCTGGTCTCCGGCGAGAGCACGCCCAGAAACGTGGCGCCAGGCGTACCCGTGCAGGCTGGCGTACTCAACCTTACCGGCTCCCTGACGATCGAGGCGACAGCCGCCGCGAACGACTCGTTCCTGGCGGAAATGGTTCGGTTGATGGAGGCGGCGGAGGGCGGCCGCTCGCCCTATCGACGCATCGCCGATCGTGTCTCCGCCCTCTATGCGCCGGTGATCCATCTCACAGCCTTAATAACATTCATCGGTTGGATGGTTGCGGTCGGCGACTGGCACCTGGCAATGACGATTGCAATTGCCGTTCTCATCATCACGTGCCCGTGTGCGCTCGGCCTCGCCGTGCCAATCGTGCAGGTGGTCGCGGCGCGACGTCTGTTCGAAAGCGGCATCATGGTCAAGGACGGTTCGGCAATGGAGCGCCTGGCGACGATGGATACGGCGGTGTTCGACAAGACCGGAACACTCACGCTCGGACAGCCCCGCCTCGTCAATGCGTCGTCGATCGATCCGGCCGTGCTGGCAATCGCCGCCGATATGGCCGCGCATTCGCGTCATCCGTTTTCAAAGGCTATAGCCGGTTTTGCCGCTGCTGGCGGGCAGCATAAGTTCGATGCCGTCACAGAGCATCCGGGGTTTGGAATCGAAGCCACTGTCGCCGGAAGTATCTGGCGGCTGGGCCGGCGCGGATGGGCTGGATGGAAGGCCCGAACCGATGGCGAAAGCGGGCATGGCGGAACAGTCCTGACGAAAGACGGGGGCATTGTCGCATCCTTCGTTTTCGAGGATGCGTTGCGGCCCGATGCCGGGGCCGCCTTGGCGCAGTTGAACGATGCCGGGGTCTCGGTCGAAATGCTGTCGGGCGATACCGCAGACGCCTGTGGCGATGTCGCAAGAATATTGGGCATCGACCGTTTTGCTTCGGCGCTGCTGCCGTCCGGGAAGGCTAAGCGGATCGAAGTGCTGACCAAGGCCGGCCACAAGGTTCTGATGGTGGGCGACGGGCTCAACGACAGCCCAGCGCTGGGCGCGGCGCACGTCTCGATCGCTCCAGCCACCGCCGCCGATGTCGGCCGCACCGCCGCCGATTTCGTGTTCCTGCGTGAAAGCCTTTCGGCGGTACCTCTTGCGCTGGACGTCTCGCGGAAGGCAGGGCGGCTGATCCGCCAGAACATAGCTATCGCGATCATCTACAACGCCGTTGCCGTTCCGATCGCCATCCTTGGCCACGTCACACCGTTGATCGCGGCGGTCGCGATGTCCGCCTCATCGCTGCTGGTGATCGGAAACGCGCTGCGGCTGCAGGGCTTTATGCTCGCCGAGCTGAAAAGGGCTTCTTCGGCAACGCGTTCTGGCATTCACTCATCAGCGCGGCCGTCATGACGACACTCGTCTACCTTATACCAGTCGCCCTATTTTTTGGCGCACTGGGGCTGTCTGGCTTTCTATGGGCGTTGAGAAGTGGCCAATATGAGGATCTTGATGGAGCCGTTGAGCGCATCCTCATCGACCAGGACGACAAGCCGGACGCTGAGCCAGATCGCTGTCCCGACGTTAGATCGGAAAATGGGTGCAACGCCACGCACGGCCCATAGTAGGAAAACCGGGCTCAAGCTAGACCAGACCAAAAACAAATCGGGCTAGACCAAGTCCCTCTGTTCGCGCTTCTTGCATCACCTATTCCCCCTAGTCGATATTTGCCTCGGGCGACCGAATCCCGGATCTCCCAGATTAGTCGGTAGAATAGCTGAAAGTACCGCAGAGACTTTGGCTATTGATGTCGTGTGGGACTTCTTTCGATCCAAAAACGGCCATTCCAAGCAGCGGAGAGTCTCCAAACGACGATCTTTCGAGAAACACGACGTATTGGGCGAGGTCAGATTTCGGATCGCCGCAAAGCGTGTTGCCGTTTTTGAGAGCACCCGGATCCCGCGACAATTTGAAGACTTCCGCGGTCGATTTCTTATCGTCCGTTTCGTCCCACTGACGCCAAGAAGCGCCCACCGAGGTCAGACCTATCTTTTTGCCGTTTCCGAATGTGATCGCCATCTTGCTGCCCGGGGTGGCGAAATCTGGATTTCCCGAGAGCCGTATCGCGCCGGTGATTGACTTTGCAGTGCGGCTATACGGTTCGAATTTGCGCTTATCTTGCCAGACGTGATGCTCGATAGCTGATTGGGCCAACACTGAACCGCCAACGAGGCAAGCCGCGATTGTAAAGGCAACCGAATGTCTCTGCTGCAAGATCATCATTTCAGATTCGTCTCGAATTCATGCTCGGTCAAAAGATCGCGATCAGTGTGGCCTGCAGCTAGATCCATTTTTTTGCCCACGCTTCCAGTTCGGCCCGAGCCTTTCTGGCCAATCATGCAGAGGTGGCCAGACCTCAATTTTCTTTTGATCCGGTTTCAAGGCCGCATAGATACGATGCTCTTTTGCGGACACGAAAACCATTGCCTCCTGAAGGCCGCACATATGGGGGGTGCAAGCCGTTCCGACATAGTCGTCGCAGACGAATTTGCCGGAACCAGCCCCGTCGAGCGTTTCGCGGTTTGCCTTAAGGTCGGTTCCGAGTAGGTCACTGATAGCGCGGCCACTTCGCCGTAGGAGAAAGTTCCGACGGATGTTTGATGGCGCGTTCACATAGGGTTGCAAAGCCCTTATCCATGTCTGGTCGCATTTCGACGGACGGCCCCTCGGTAAGCCCGGCTGATGGCGTCCACACCCATGCTTTGCCAACCCTTCCGGCGCTTGGGGCAATGGAAAATGTAATCACAGTATCTTCAACCTAACGGGTACCAACGCGCAGTCGCTGCCCTCGATTGGCCCGTCAATGCGAGGGTTCCTGTTGGGAACGATACGACGAAGGGCGATCCTTCGCACGAGGCGCCGCCGGAGAGACTGTTGCCGATCAATGTCGGAATTCTGCCCACCAGCGCAATTTCGTCTATGGTGAGCCTACCGTCTGTAGTGGGTTTCCCGCAGAGATGATCGTCTCCTCGGTCTTCCCGTAAATTTCGACTGAATGACCAAATAGAATGGCGTTGAAATCATCTGCCCGTGAGGCTGAGGAATGACAATTAGGGCGAGAGGGTTTCTCAAGCTACTTCGCATTGGAGGGCGTTAGTCTTTTGGATGTGAAAGTGCCGCCGTATGTAGCCTTTGTGGATGGGCGATCGGGCTTGGCTCCGCGTCAAAGAAAAGGGCGGCATCGCTGCCGCCCCTCGACATTGTTGAGGTGGCGTGGACCTTAGAAATCCATACCCCCCATACCACCCATGCCGCCGCCGGGCATGCCACCAGGCATGCCGCCGCCAGCCGGCTCCTTCTTCGGAGCCTCGGCGATCATGGCTTCGGTGGTGACGAGCAGGCCGGCGACCGAGGCCGCGTCCTGGAGAGCCGTGCGCACGACCTTGACCGGGTCGACGATGCCCATGACGATCATGTCGCCATACTCGCCGGTCTGGGCGTTGTAGCCGAAGGTCGCGCCCTTGTTCTCAAGGATCTTGCCGGCAACGATCGAGGCTTCCGCACCGGCGTTGGCCGCGATCTGACGGGCCGGAGCCTGCAGCGCGCGACGCACGATGGCGATGCCGGCGGTCTGATCGGAGTTGGCGCCGCTGACAGTGATGGCCAGCGAAGCGCGCAGCAGCGCGACGCCGCCGCCGGGAACGATGCCTTCTTCCACGGCCGCGCGGGTCGCGTTGAGGGCGTCGTCGACACGGTCCTTCTTTTCCTTCACTTCCACTTCGGTCGCGCCGCCGACGCGGATCACGGCAACGCCGCCGGCGAGCTTGGCCAGACGCTCCTGCAGCTTCTCCTTGTCGTAGTCCGAGGTGGTTTCGTCGATCTGCTGCTTGATCTGGGCGACGCGGCCCTGGATCTCTTCTTTCTTGCCAGCACCGTCGACGATGGTGGTGTTCTCCTTGGAGATCGACACCTTCTTGGCGCGGCCGAGCATGTTGAGGCCGACATTCTCGAGCTTGATGCCGAGGTCTTCCGAGATGACCTGGCCACCGGTTAGGATGGCGATGTCTTCCAGCATGGCCTTGCGGCGGTCACCGAAGCCCGGAGCCTTGACGGCGGCGATCTTCAGGCCACCGCGCAGCTTGTTGACGACCAGCGTGGCCAGGGCCTCGCCTTCGACGTCTTCCGAGATGATGAGCAGCGGCTTCGAGGTCTGAACGACGGCTTCCAGGACCGGCAGCATGGCCTGCAGGTTGGAGAGCTTCTTCTCGTGCAGCAGGATGTAGGCGTCTTCCAGATCGGCGACCATCTTGTCGGCGTTGGTGACGAAGTAGGGCGACAGGTAGCCGCGGTCGAACTGCATGCCTTCGACGACTTCCAGCTCGGTCTCGGCGGTCTTGGCCTCCTCGACGGTGATGACGCCTTCGTTGCCGACCTTCTGCATCGCTTCCGCGATCATCGAGCCGACCGAAACGTCGCCATTGCCGGCGATGGTGCCGACCTGGGCAACCTCCTCGGAGGTCTTGATCTTCTTGGCGTTCTTGATCAGCGTCGCGACGACCTCGGTGACGGCGAGGTCGATGCCGCGCTTGAGGTCCATCGGGTTCATGCCGGCGGCAACGGCCTTGTTCCCTTCCTGGACGATCGACTGCGCCAGAACGGTCGCGGTTGTCGTGCCGTCGCCGGCGATGTCGTTGGTCTTCGAAGCGACTTCGCGGACCATCTGGGCGCCCATGTTCTCGAACTTGTCCTCGAGCTCGATCTCCTTGGCGACGGTGACGCCGTCCTTGGTGATGCGCGGAGCGCCGAACGACTTGTCGATCACGACGTTCCGGCCCTTGGGACCAAGCGTTACCTTCACCGCGTCGGCGAGGATGTTGACACCGCGCAGCATGCGCTCACGGGCGTCGCGGGAGAATTTTACGTCTTTTGCAGCCATGGTTAGCTCCTGACAGGGGCTCGGGAAGAGCCCGAAAACTCAGTTGATGGAGAGGCCGAAATTCAGCCGATGATGCCCATGATGTCGGATTCCTTCATGATCAGAAGGTCTTCGCCATTGAGCTTGACTTCAGTGCCCGACCACTTGCCGAACAGGATGCGGTCGCCGGCCTTGACGTCCAGGGGCACGAGCTTGCCGCTCTCGTCGCGGGCGCCGGAACCGACGGCGATGATCTCGCCTTCCTGCGGCTTTTCCTTAGCCGTATCGGGGATGATGATCCCGCCCGCGGTCGTGGATTCGGATTCGACTCGACGAACGACCACGCGGTCATGCAGCGGCCGGAAATTCGACTTTGTCATTTTGGATATCCCTGGTGCCGAGGTTGAAAGGTTCTCCGTTGCCGGAGCCGGTTAGCACTCGCCAGCGGGGAGTGCCAACGTGGCGGTGAGATAGGCTGTAGGTTCATCCTGGTCAAGACGGACGAGCGGACAGCCGAAGAGCAAAAGATTTGGAATCGACACGGAAGCCCGGCCTCATTACGGGGCGCATCCCACTGCCTAAGCGGGTTTCGGCCGTCAGCTCGGGGTCGATTTTTGTGTCTTATTTGAAATGTGAAATTATGTGAAATTACGGCCGAGCCGTCGGCCGCATCCACAAATTGGGTCGCAACGAGCGCTCATCGCTTCGGCAGGCACTTGCAGAAGGCGCTCTGAGAGTACTCCCCGTTCTCGATGGGATCCCGTTTTTCGATGGGAATGGCACCCGGCTGTTATGTCTCATGCCGTCGCATGCTGTCTAAATCAATAGCATCCTGCATGAGGGGCTTTTTGGCGGGTAAGTTCTGAAATTCGCTCTAAATCATTGATTTTGTTGAGGAACTGGCGGAGAGAGCGGGATTCGAACCCGCGTTACGGTTTCCCGTAAACACACTTTCCAGGCGTGCGCCTTCAACCACTCGGCCACCTCTCCGTCTTGCATGTCGCGTCGGCCGGTTTCGCCGCGCGGGTTGGGGAGATGCATCTCCCTCGGGAAGGCCTCTCGGCCTAAATTTGGGGTGCCTTCAACCGGCAGGCAACCCTTTCCCGGCACCTCTAGCCGTCTAGGCAAAACAGGCGCGGGGCTCATCTAGTCGATCCTAAAGCGAATGCCAAGTCATTCCGTGGCTTTTGCCGTGGATGGCGCGAAAGCTGCTCCGGTGGCCTGCCATGCAGCCGAATGCTGTGCACAGGCTGGCCGGCGCGGTTTCCCGCGCTTGACTTCGGCCCTGGCCGCCTGTCGACTGTCTCAGGCGTTTGTTTCGTGCACTTCCGGACGGAAAACCACGACGCAGTTCCCGGAACTGCTTGGGCTTTGCGAGGGGCATTGTCCTGACATGGCATCGATCAACCCGCAGCCCGCGACCCGGCCCGACAGCGGGCTCTCCGTCATCCCCGTGGCGTGGCTGATCATCGTCATGGGGTTATCGGCCTATGGCCTGATCTCGAACTGGCGGCTGATCGGAGACTTCAATCTGCCGGAAAGCGTGCTCTTCCTGATCTATGGCGAGCTGACCGGCGGCGTCGTGACCATTCTGTGGGGGCTTTACCTGCTCGGCCTCGCCTTCAACCGGTCGGCGCGTTTCCCGCGTCACTATACGATCTGGCAAGTCGCCATCATCCTTTGGCTCGTCGTGCGTCAGGCCTACACGCTTCTTGTGCCCGGTTTCGACTTCTCGGCCGAAGCGCTGGGCTTCACGGTCGCCGAGATCGCCATCGGCCTGCTCTGCATCTACCTCTTGCGGCGCGGCGGCGGCGCCGACACGGTGTATGCCAATCCCGAGGCCGAACGCCCGCCGCTCCTGGTCTCGCTCGTCGCCGCGTTGCTCGGCATCATTCTTGGCGGCGCCATCGGCGCCTGCATCGGATTTTTCGCGGGGTCGCTAATCGCCGACGCCACCCATATGAGCTGCTTCGAGGGCGCCTGCGGGTTTTTTGCTGTCTTCATCGGCTTGGGCGGCCTGATCATCGGCGCCATCGGCGGCGGGATTTTCGCCATCTGGCGCGTCAACCGGCGCAAACCGGCGCGGAGCACCTAACTCAAAATCACGTGTCGCGATTGCGTGGCGGTTGTGCACGCTCTATGTCGTTTGGCGGGGCAGACGGGAGTTTTCCCGGGGAGTGCGTTGGATGCTGCGTTTCATCTTTCGGCTGGCGGCTATGGTTGCGTTGTCGATTTCTGTCATCATGGCGGTGATCGACACCACGCGCTCCGTCGCGGCGTCGGCGCCGGTCATGACGCCGCTCAACGCAAGCTGGCTGGCGGTATCGCCCGACACGCGCGCCGCGTTCGAGACCTATGTGCGCGCCAAGGCCAGTCCGCTGGTCTGGGACGGGATCATCGCCTGGGTGCTCGGCCAGCCGGGATTCGCCGTGTTCGCGGTATTGGCGTTCCTGCTCTACGCCCTCGGCTACCGCCGGCGGCGCCACGAATTCGCCCCGACCAACTGACGCGGACTCCGCCCGAAACGGTCGGCCTTCACGCTTTTTCCAACAGGTCAAAATTCCACGTGAATTTTGTTTCGGGCCGTGCCAGATTGGCCGCGAGCGGGAGGGGCATACACTTCCTGCCTGACGTCGCATGCCTGCCGGAGGACCGGGCAGGGTTTGCGGTGCAAACGGAAAATAACCGACAGGGTGTGGATCACATGAAACGTATCGTTCTCGGCCTCCTGGCCGCAACCGCAATGGTTCTCCCGGCCTTCGCCGCGGATGTCCAGCCGGCCATCCTCTACGATCTCGGCGGCAAGTTCGACAAATCCTTCAACGAGGCTGCATATAACGGCGCCGAGAAATTCAAGAAGGAAACCGGCGTCGCTTATGTCGAGTTCGAAGTCTCCAACGCTTCGCAGCGCGAGCAGGCGCTGCGCCGCTTCGCCGAGGACGGCCGCAACCCGATCGTGATGGCCGGCTTTGCCTGGGAAGATGCGCTGAAGAAGGTCGCGGCCGAATATACCGACCTCAACTTCGCCATCATCGACGATGCCGTCGACCTGCCCAATGTCCGCTCGCTGGTGTTCAAGGAGAACGAAGGCTCCTACCTCGTCGGCATTCTGGCTGCGATGGCGTCGAAGTCGAAGAAGGTCGGCTTCGTCGGCGGCATGGACATCCCGCTGATCCGCAAGTTTGAATGCGGCTATGTCGGCGGCGCCAAGTCTGCCGGGGCCACCGAGGTCATCCAGAACATGACCGGCGATACCCCGGCCGCCTGGAACGACCCCGCCAAGGGCGGCGAGATCGCCAAGACGCAGATCGATCAGGGCGCGGACGTCGTCTATGCCGCGGCCGGCGGCACCGGCGTCGGCGTGCTGCAGGCGGCCGCGGATGCCGGCAAGCTCGGCATCGGCGTCGATTCCAACCAGAACGGCCTGCAGCCCGGCAAGGTGCTGACCTCGATGATGAAGCGCGTCGACGTTGCCGTCTACAATGCTTTCATGGACGGCAAGAACGGCACCTTCAAGGGCGGCGTCGAAAATCTCGGCCTCAAGGAAGGCGGTGTCGACTACGCCATGGACGACAACAACAAGGCGCTGGTGACGGATGAAATGAAGGCGGCCGTCGAAAAGGCCAAGGCCGACATTATTGCCGGCAAGGTCCAGGTGCACGACTACACCACCGACAACAACTGCCCGTATTGATCGGCAACTGAACGAGGCTTCTTCGACCGCCGGGCTTTCGCCCGGCGGTTTGTTTTTCGGACCAGCATCATGCAACCGATTATCGAAGCCATGACGGAGCGCGATGTCGAGGCGATCGCCAAGCTGCGCCTTGCCGCCTTCTTTGAGGGCACCGGCCGGACGCTCGCAGAGGATATTGCGGGACTTCGCCGGCTGATCGCAGGCGACGGGTTCGAGGCGGCTGTCGTCGCCCGCCTCGGCGGCCCGCCGATCGGAAGCTGCCTCTTCGTCCGCAACGAGATCGACCCGGCGCATGATGGCTCGCCGGGCTTGTTGTTGACAAGGCGTATCGAGGCCAGGGCGTTGGCTCGGCGCTGGTCAGGGCCATAGAAGGCCACGCCGCGTCGGCCGGCGTTAACCGGCTCTATCTCTACACCTGGCAGGCACGATCTTTCTACGAAGCGCTTGGCTGGACTGCCACGGAAGCTTTCGAGCAGGAGGGCGAGCCGATGCTTCTGATGTCGTGCGCCCTATAGCGTGCCGGCGAGATAGCCCAGCGCGAAGGCGGCCGCCAGGGCGAGCGCGATAGCCAGGCCGAGCCGGTCGCCAAGGGAATGCAGGCCGACGCCATAAGGCTTGCGCTCGATCTTGTTGATCACGATCGGCTGCGGCTTCGCATCGCCCTTGTCCAGCCCGGCAAACCGCATTTGCGGCAATTCGCCAAGCCGGCGCTGGATAAGCTGCCAGCGCTCATCCGAAGCCGTGGCCGACGCTCCCTGCGGCTCCAAAGCACGCATGCGCTCGGCAAGCCGCAGCACCGCGTCGCGAAAGGCGGGATCGATCTGTAGGTCGCGCTCGGCGCGAGCGCGCTCCCGTTCGTCCATCAGGCCGAAGACATAGTCGCCGGCCCTTGCGATGCGGTCTCCTTCACCGGCCATGACCGTTCTCCTCGAACTCGCTCGCTCCCCCTGCAGGCTCAGTAGTGCGGCGGCTTGGTCACCGGCACGTCGGGAGCGGCCTGCTCCTCCAGGGCCAAGAATCGGTCGGCAAGGGCGGCCAGCTTGCGTTCCATGCGCTCGATCACCGTCCACTGCTCGGCGATCTGGCCGGACAGTTCCTCGATCGTCTTTTCCTGCTCGGCGGCGCGGATTTCCAGCGTCGTCAGCCGATCGTCAGGCATCGTCATCATCCCGGTCTCTGTGAATGTGAAGCTCCCGGCCACCTTCGAAATTGACAAGCGCGGGGGGATTTGTCGAGAGTGAATGGCGTTTCGGCCAATTGGCACGGGCGGGGCATCATGCTAGGCATTTTGACCAAGCGATAAAAAATAACGAGTGGGACAGGCTGCATGGCGCAAGCCGCAATCGAGCTCATAGGCATCAACAAGAGTTTTGGCGCCGTGCGCGCCAACCGCGACATCAACCTGGAAGTCACGCGCGGCACCATCCATGGCATTGTCGGGGAGAACGGCGCAGGCAAATCGACGCTGATGTCGATCCTCTATGGCTTCTACCAAGCCGACAGCGGCGAAATCCGCGTGGCGGGCAAGCCGGTGTCGATCAACACCCCAAACGACGCGATAGCGCTCGGCATCGGCATGGTGCACCAACATTTCATGCTGGTCGACAATTTCACGGTGCTGGAGAACGTCATCCTCGGCGCCGAGACCGACGCGCTGTTGAAGAGCAGCATCGCCAAGGCGCGCTCCGAACTCGAACGACTGGAGCGCGAATACGGCCTCGAGGTCGATCCCGACGCCATCATCGAGGAATTGCCGGTCGGCCTGCAGCAGCGCGTCGAGATCCTCAAGGCGCTCTATCGCGGCGCCGAGATCCTGATCCTCGACGAGCCGACAGGGGTTTTGACGCCAGCCGAGGCCGACCATCTGTTCCGCATCCTCAAGCAGCTGAAGGAACAGGGAAAAACGGTGGTGCTCATCACCCACAAGCTGCGCGAGATCATGGCCGTTACCGACACGGTCTCGGTGATGCGCCAGGGGACCATGGTGGCGACCAGGGTGACCAGGGAAACGACGGTCGGCGAATTGGCCGAACTGATGGTCGGCCGGCGCGTGCTCTTGCGGGTGGAGAAGGGCCAGTCGGAGACCGGTGCGATAAAACTCTCGGTCAAGAACCTGACGGTCAAGGATTCACGCGGCGTCACCATGGTCGACGACGTCTCCTTCGACGTCCGCGGCGGCGAGATCGTCGGCATCGCCGGCGTGGCCGGCAACGGCCAGTCGGAGCTGCTCGAGGCGATCTCCGGCATCCGGCACGCCGTCTCGGGCGAGGTCATGCTCGAAGGCAAGCCAATCGAGCTGACCGGCAAGGCCGATCCCGGCGAATTGCGCGACCGCGGTCTCGCCCATGTGCCGGAAGACCGCCACCATGTCGGGCTGGTGCTCGCCTTTGAGGAGAACGAGAACTCGATCCTCGGCTATCACGACGACGAGCGCTATCTCAAGGGACCGTTCCTGAACGTCGATGCCATCATGGCCGACGCGAAGGACAAGATCGAGAAATACGACATCCGTCCCGCCAATCCGCGGCTGAAGACCGCAAATTTCTCCGGCGGCAACCAGCAGAAGATCGTGCTGGCCAGGGAGATGGAGCAGGATCCCGGCGTGCTGATCGTCGGCCAGCCGACGCGCGGCGTCGACGTCGGCGCCATCGAATTCATCCACAAGCGGCTGATCGCCATGCGCGATCAGGGCAAGGCGGTGCTGGTCGTGTCGGTCGAGCTCGACGAGATCCGCTCGCTGTCCGACCGCATCCTGGTAATGTTCGCCGGCCGCATCGTCGGCGAACGCGGACCGGAAGCGACGGAAGGCGAGCTTGGCCTCTTGATGGCCGGTGTCGAGCACCAGGAGGCCGCCGAATGAGCACGCCTTACGCCAAGCTGCCGGCCTGGGCCGACTATGGGTTGATTCCGTTGATCAACCTGTCGGTTGCTTTCATCGTCGCGGGCTTCGTCGTCATGCTGGTCGGCGAAAATCCGTTCCGCGCCGCCGTCATCCTGGTCGAAGGCGCTTTCGGCAAGGGCACAGGCATCGCCTTCACCTTGTTCTATGCCACGACCTTCATCTTCACCGGGCTGTCGGTGGCGGTGGCGGCGCATTGCAGCCTGTTCAACATCGGCACCGAAGGCCAGGCCTATATCGGCGGCCTCGGCATCGCGCTCGTCTGCCTGAGCTTCGACAGCGTCCTGCCCTGGTGGCTGATATTTCCGATGGCGATCGTCGCCGCGGCGGCGTTCGGCGCGCTCTGGGGTTTCATCCCGGCCTACCTGCAGGCCAAGCGTGGCTCGCACATCGTCATCACCACCATCATGTTCAACTTCATTGCCGCCTCGGTGATGGTGTATCTACTGGTCGGTCCGCTGAAGCCGGTCGGATCGCAGGCCCCGCAGACACGCAATTTCCTGGCCGGCGCGGAATTGCCGAAGCTCAACTGGATGATCGAATTGTTCGGCGCCAAGATCCGCTCGGCGCCGCTCAACATCTGCTTCCTGCTGGCGCTGGCGATGGCGTTCCTGGTCTGGCTGCTGATCTGGCGCACCAAGCTCGGCTACGAGATGCGCACCTACGGCCATAGTCCGAAAGCGGCGCGCTATGCCGGCATTTCGGAAACCCGCATCATCCTCACCGCGATGATGATCTCGGGCGCGCTGGCTGGCATGATGGCGCTCAACCCCGTGATGGGCGACCAGCACAATGTGGCGATCGATTTCGTCTCGGGCGCCGGCTATGTCGGCATCGCGGTCGCGCTGATGGGCAGGCTGCATCCGGTCGGCATCGTGCTGGCGGCGATCCTGTTCGGCATGCTCTACCAGGGCGGAGCCGAGCTTGCCTTCGAGATGCCGGCGATCAGCCGCGACATGATCGTCATCATTCAAGGGTTGGTCATCCTCTTCGCCGGCGCGCTGGAGCATATGTTCAGGCCCTATATTCAGGCGCTGTTCGCATCGGTCAGCCCCAAATCGGTCGGCATGCAGGCGGTCAAGGGGAAGGGGGCCTGAGATGGACAGTTTCAACGCGATCGTCCAGGTCCTGGATTCCACCATCCGCCTGTCGGTGCCGCTGCTGCTTGCCTGTCTTGCCGGCCTCTATTCAGAGCGGGCCGGCATCTTCGATATCGGTCTCGAAGGCAAGATGCTGGTCGGCGCCTTCGCCGGCGCTGCAGCGGCATCGGTCTTCCATTCGGCCTTTATCGGTCTCGGCACCGCCGTCCTGATCTCGGTCGCCTTCGCCATGGTGCACGGTTTCGCCTCGATCACGCATCGCGGCAACCAGATCGTCTCCGGAGTCGCCATCAACTTCGTCGCCGCCGGCTCGACCATCATCCTCGGCCAGGCCTGGTTCGAGCAGGGCGGCCGCACGCCGGCGCTGCAGCCGGGCGAGCGCTTCGAGGCGATCGTGTGGCCCGGCGCCGAAGCCGTTCGCAACGTGCCGATCCTCGGGCCCGTTTATGCCGAGCTGATCTCCGGCCATTCGATCCTGGTCTACTTCGCCTTCGCGATGGTGCCGTTCACCTGGTGGGTGCTGTTCCGCACCCGCTTCGGTCTCAGAATGCGGGCCGTGGGCGAAAACCCGGCGGCCGTCGACACCGCCGGCATCTCGGTCGCCTGGCTGCGCTACCGGGCGCTGATCTGCACCGGTATCCTTACCGGCGTCGCCGGCGCATATCTCTCCATGGTCCAGAATGGCGGCTTCGTGAAGGACATGACCGCAGGCAAGGGCTATATCGCGCTTGCCGCGCTGATCTTCGCCAAATGGAAGCCGGTCAACGCGATGTTCGCCTGCCTGCTGTTCGGCTTCCTCGACGCGGCATCGATCCGCTTGCAGGGCTCGCCGCTGCCGATCCTCGGCAAAGTGCCGGTGCAGTTCATGCAGGCGCTGCCCTATGTGCTCACCGTCATCCTGCTCGCCGGCTTCATCGGCAAGGCGATCCCGCCGCGCGCCGGCGGCGTGCCCTATGTCAAGGAACGCTGAGGCTCGGGCAGTCTCGGCAACCGGCAATTTGAACAAGATCGTGGGAGAGAAGAAGCAAATGTCGCATGATCTGTTCGAAGCGGCCAGGACGGCGATGGCCAAGGCCTATGCGCCCTATTCCAAGTTTCCCGTAGGCGCCGCGCTGCGCACCGAGGACGGTCGCGTCTTCACCGGCGCCAACATCGAGGTGGCATCCTATCCGGAAGGCTGGTGTGCGGAGACCACCGCGCTCGGCCACTACATCATGGGCGGCGGCGGCAAGATCACCGAGATCGCGGTGATCGCCGAGCGCATGGCCAAATGCTCGCCCTGCGGCGGCTGCCGGCAGCGGCTGGCGGAATTCTGCCGGCCGGAGACGAAGCTCTATCTCTGCGACAATACCGGCGTGGCCGAGACGGTCACGATGGGCGACATGCTGCCTTACGGCTTCAGGGGCGATATCCTGAAATGAAGGAAGCGCTGGATCATCTGGTCGAGAAACTGGACGGGCTGGCCCCGACCGCGGCGCTTGTGCTTGGCTCCGGCCTTGGTGGGCTGGTCGACCAGGTGGAAGGCGCAAGGCGCATCCCCTATGCCGAACTGCCGGGCTTTCCGCGCAGCGGCGTCTCCGGCCACGCCGGCGAGGTGGTGGCAGGGCGTTTCGCCGGCACGCCGGTGCTGATGCTTTCCGGGCGCGCGCACTATTACGAGCACGGCAATGCCGCCGCGATGCGCCCGGCGCTCGAGGTGCTTGCCGGCATCGGCATCTCGCATCTCATCCTCACCAACGCCGCCGGCTCGGTCGATTCCGAGATGGGACCGGGCTCGGTGATGATGATCACCGATCACATCAACTTCTCCGGCTCCAATCCGCTGATCGGCGAGCCGAGCGACCGCCGCTTCGTCGGCCTTACCGAGGCCTATGATGCCGGGTTGCGCAAGGCAATCGAGACGGCGGCCAAGGAGACCGGCACCGCGCTCCACCAGGGCGTCTACATGTGGTTTTCCGGACCATGTTTCGAGACGCCGGCCGAAATCCGCATGGCGCGCGTCATGGGCGCCAACGCGGTCGGCATGTCGACCGTGCCCGAAGTGATCCTGGCCCGCTTCCTCGGCCTCAAGGTCGCCGCCTGCTCGGTGATCACCAACCTTGCGGCAGGCATGACCGGGGCGGAACTCTCGCACCAGGAAACCAAGGACATGGCGCCGGTCGGCGGCGCGCGGCTGGCGACGATCCTGCGGCGCGTCTTCGAGGAAGGTTTGCCGGAAAGCTGATGCTGCCCCAGGAAATCATTCGCCGCAAGCGTGACGGCCACAAGCTCTCGGCGCCCGAGATCGCGGCCTTCATCCAAGGGATCACGGCCGGCACGCTCTCGGAAGGCCAAATCGGCGCCTTCGCCATGGCGGTGTTCCTCAAAGGCATGAGTCGCGAGGAAGCAGTGGCGCTGACGCTCGCGATGCGCGATTCCGGTGACGTGCTCGACTGGTCCGATTTGCCGGGACCGGTCACCGACAAGCATTCGACGGGCGGCGTCGGCGACAATGTCTCGCTGATGCTGGCGCCGATCGTCGCGGCCTGCGGCGCTTATGTGCCGATGATCTCCGGCCGCGGCCTTGGCCATACCGGCGGCACGCTGGACAAGATGGATGCCATTCCCGGTTACGTCAGCCAGCCGGATTTGGCGCGGTTCCGCAGGACGGTGCTCGAGACGGGCTGCGCCATCATCGGCCAGACCGCCGACCTGGCGCCGGCCGATCGCCGGCTCTACGCGATCCGCGACGTGACGGGCACAGTGGAATCGGTGCCGCTGATAACGGCTTCGATCCTGTCGAAGAAGCTTGCCGCCGGTCTCGGCTCGCTTGTGCTCGACGTCAAGGTCGGCAACGGCGCCTTCATGGAGAAGTCGCGCGATGCGGCCGCACTTGCGAACAGCCTGGTCGAGGTCGCCAATGGCGCCGGCCTGAAGGCTTCGGCACTGGTGACCGGCATGAACGAGCCGCTGGCCTCGGCAGCGGGCAATGCGGTCGAGGTGAAGAACGCGGTAGACTTTCTCACCGGCCGCTTCCGCGACCGCCGGCTGGAGGACGTCACGCTGGCGCTTGCCGCCGAGATGCTGCAATCGGCGGGAATTGTCTCGTCCAACCAGGACGGGATCAGGCGCGCGGCCGAGACGCTTGCCGGCGGCCGCGCGGCGGCGGTGTTCGCGCGCATGGTGACGGCGCTCGGCGGTCCCCCCGACTTCGTCGAGAATCCGGAGAAATATCTGCCGAAGGCGGCAGTGGAAATGGCGGTCAAAGCGGCCGAGGACGGCTTCGTCACCGGGATCGCGACGCGCGAAATCGGGCTCGCCGTCGTTGCGCTGGGCGGCGGGCGCGTCCGCCCGGACGACAAGATCGATCATTCCGTCGGCCTCACCCGGCTGCTGCCGGTCGGCGCGGAGGTGCATGCGGGCGAGGCGCTGGCGCTGGTCCATGCGCGGACCGAGGCCGACGCCGAGGCTGCCGCCGTCGCGGTGCGCGCCGCCTATACGGTCGGTCACTCGAAGCCGACCGCAGAAAAGACGGTGCTCAGGCGGATACTGCCTCTATAAAATCGCGCCTATTGAACGAGCAACAGCGCGCCGTCCTGCACTTCGTATTTCTGCAGCCGCTGCAGGAAGCTCATGCCGATCAGGTTGGTTTGCAGCGCTCGATCGTCGAGCACCACCGCCTGGACGTTGTCGAGGGAAATCTTGCCGATCTGCAGACGGTCGACGGTGACCACGGCGGCCTTGATGGCGCCGTTCGCCGTGTTCACCTGTTGATTGAAATCCGACTGGTTGAGCGAGATGCCGATCCGGCGCGCCGTCGATATGTTGATCGCGACGAGCGTCGCGCCGGTGTCGATCATGCCGTCTATCTGACGGCCGTTGAACTTGAAGGCGGAAGTGAAATGGCCGCGCTGGTCGGCATTGACCAGCACCTGGCGGCCGAGCGGCATCGGCGCCGCCGGCCTGGCTGGAACCGAAGCGAGATTGACGTCCGGCTGAGCCTCAGGCGGCGCCGGCTTCGAAGCAACCGCCGATCTCAGCAGGGTTTCGACCATCTGCGGGTTCGACTGATAGACGATCGGAATCGATGCCGAGCTTCCGACAAAGACGCCAAGGAGAAGAAGCTTGCGCAGCATGGATCGACCTTCGTGAAGGTTCGATCCTTAAGCCGACATGGTGTTTTCGGCTTTAACGCGCGCCGGAACCACGGCGTTTCGTAAACGACCGGTTAAGAAAAGATCTCACTTGGTTCCGTACATGCGGTCGCCGGCGTCGCCGAGGCCAGGCATGATGTAACCCTTGTCGTTCAACTGGCGGTCGATCGAAGCGGTGAAGATCGGGACATCCGGATGCGCCTTGGTGAAGCGCTCGATGCCTTCGGGCGCCGCAAGCAGGCAAAGGAAGCGGATGTTGGTGGCGCCGCGCCCCTTCAGCTTGTCGATCGCCGCGATCGCGGAATTGGCGGTCGCAAGCATCGGATCAACCACGATCACCAGACGGTCGGCAAGGTCGCTCGGCGCCTTGAAGAAATATTCGATCGCCTCGAGCGTCTCATGGTCGCGGTAAAGGCCTATATGGGCGACGCGCGCCGCCGGCACCAGATCGAGCAGGCCTTCGAGCAGGCCATTGCCGGCCCGCAGCACGGAGGCGAAAACCAGCTTCTTGCCCTCCAGCGTCGGCGCTTCCATCTCCTCGATCGGGGTCTCGATCGTGGTGGTCGTCAGTTCGAGGTTGCGGGTCACCTCGTAGCCGAGAAGCAGGGAGATTTCGCGCAGCAGCCGCCGGAAGCCTGCCGTCGAGGTCTCCTTCTTGCGCATGATGGTCAGCTTGTGCTGGACAAGGGGGTGGTCGACGACGGTGACGCCCTGCATGGTCTTCTCCAGTGAATGGTGAGTAGTGAATAGTGAATAGTGAGCCGGTTTGCGAGTCCTGATGGGCCGATGATTGGTTGACACGCTGAAGCCGCCGGCAAACGTTCACCATTCACCATTCACCATTCACCATTCACCATTCACCATTCACCGGCCTTTGGGGTCGAGCCGGCTCATCAGCATCGCCTTGGTCTTCCGGTCGACGAAGGCCGCCTCGATGGCCGTCCTGGTGACGGCGGTAAGCGCCTTGTCGTCCATCGCGAAATGCTCGGCGGCGATATCGTATTCGCGCTTCAGCGAGGTCCAGAAATAGGGCGGGTCGTCGGAATTGAGCGTCACCCTGCAGCCGGCCGCGCGCAACGCCGGAAAAGGATGCGTGGCGAAACTATCGAACACCTTGAGCGCGATGTTGGAGCCGGGGCAGCATTCCAGCACCACGCCCTCGGCGGCGATGCGGCGAACAAGGTCCGGGTTCTCGATGGCGCGCACGCCATGGCCGATCCGCGACGGGCGGATATGGTTGAGCGCTGCCGCCACACTTTCCCAGCCCATCAATTCTCCGGCGTGGATGGTGATGCCGAGGCCGGCCTCGCGCGCGATCTCGAAAGCCCGCACATAGTCCTCGAAATCGCCGATGCGCTCGTCGCCGGCGACGCCGAAGCCGGTGACCAGCGGATGGCCGCAGCGCGCCGCAAAGCGCGCCGCCTGCTCGATCGCCTCGACGCCGACGTGGCGTACGCCGGTGACGATCATGCGCCCCTCGATGCCGGTCCTCGCCTTGGCGCGGGCCATGCCTTCGCCCAGCGCGTCCGTATAGGCCTTGGGCGAAAGCCCGGCCTTTTTCGCGTGATCCGGCGAGGTGAAGACCTCGGAATAGATGGCGCCGTCGCGGGCGAGGCTGGTGAGATAATGATCGGTTAGACGGGCATAATCCTCCTCGGTGCGGAACAGGTCGGAAGCAAAATCATAGGCGGCGAGGAAAGACGTGAAATCGTGCCAGACGAAGGAGCCGTTCTGGATGTAGGGCGAAGGGTCCTTGCCGTATTTGCGGGCCTGGCTGACGACGAGGTCGGGCGCCGCTGCCCCTTCGATGTGGCAGTGCAATTCGGCTTTCAAGATCATGCGGCCATCCCGTGCGGTATTCTTCTGTCGTCGCGCCGATTCCGGGTGGAAAATCGTGGCAAACTCTTCCCCGACCCGTTCTGAAAGCGCGGCCGAAAACCGCGCCTTGGACAATAGCGCCCGCCCCATCGATCGGCTATGGTCCCGCCGGTTTTATGGCGGATCGAAATAATGTCAGTTGAGAGAACCACGGCCGCGGGCGGCATGGAAACCTCCTATGGTTTCAGGAAGGTTGGCGCGGGCGACAAGCAGTCGCTCGTCAATGACGTCTTTCACAAGGTGGCCAATCGATACGACCTGATGAACGATCTGATGTCGGGTGGGTTGCACCGGCTGTGGAAGGACGCGATGGTCGCGTGGCTCAACCCCCCGAAGCGGCCGGGCTGGAAGGTGCTCGACGTCGCCGGCGGCACCGGCGACATCGCCTTTCGCATCATCGAGGCAAGCCAGCGCCATGCGCATGCCACGGTGCTCGACATCAACGGCTCAATGCTCGACGTCGGCCGCGACAGGGCCGAAAAGAAAGGCCTCTCGGAAAAGACCGATTTCGTCGAGGCCAATGCCGAAGCGCTGCCGTTCGAGGACGGCACGTTCGATGCGTATACGATCGCGTTCGGCATCCGCAACGTGCCGCGCATCGATGTGGCGCTGAGCGAAGCTTTTCGTGTGCTGAAGCGCGGCGGGCGCTTCCTATGCCTGGAGTTTTCCGAGGTCGACATGCCGCTGCTCGACAAGGCCTACGAGGCTTGGTCGTTCAACGCCATCCCCAAAATCGGCAGGGCGGTGACCGGCGACGGCGAGCCCTATTCCTATCTGGTCGAATCGATCCGCAAGTTCCCCAACCAGCAGAACTTCGCCGCGATGATTGGTCGGGCCGGCTTCGATCGGGTCACTTTCCGCAACTATTCGGGGGGCATCGCGGCGCTCCATTCGGGCTGGAAGCTTTGAGGCAGGGCGTCCGATGACCAGCGTTGGCGCCGGCTTCCGGCTCGCCAGGGCCGGCTGGGTGCTGGTCCGCGAGGGCGTCGTCGCGGCGCTGCCCGGCGAAGAGCTTTCCGGTATGCCGAAGCTCGGCTGGCGGCTGGCGCGCGTGCTCACTCGCCGCCGCGCCCGAAGCCATCTGCGCGGCGACCGGCTGGCGCAGGCGGTGGTGCGGCTGGGGCCATCCTATGTGAAGCTCGGCCAGTTCCTCGCCACGCGGCCCGACGTCGTCGGCAACGACATGGCGGTCGACCTTGCGCTGCTGCAGGACAAGATGCACACCTTTCCGAGGGCGGAAGCGGTCGCGGCGATCGAAGCCTCGCTCGGGCGCAGGATCGAGGATCTCTACGCAACGTTCGGCGAGCCGGTCGCGGCGGCATCGATCGCACAGGTGCACGGCGCCGAAGTCGTTCGCGACGGAAAGGCTTCACGGGTCGCGGTGAAGGTCATCCGCCCCGGCGTGCGCCATCGCTTCTTCCAGGATCTCGAGAGCTACTTCCTCGCCGCCCGCCTGCAGGAGAAGTACATCCCCTCATCGCGCCGCCTGCGGCCGATCGAGGTGACCCAGACGCTGGCGCAGACCACCAAGGTCGAGATGGACATGCGGCTCGAAGCCGCCGCGTTTTCCGAGCTCGCTGAGAACACCAAGGACGATCCGGGCTTCCGCGTGCCGGCGGTCGATTGGGAGCGGACCGGCCGCGACGTGATCACCATGGAGTGGATCGACGGCGTCAAGATGAACGATCTGACCGGGCTTGCCGCCGCCGGTCACGACCTCAAGGCGATCGCAGCCAATCTCGTCCAGTCCTTCCTCAGGCACACGCTGCGCGACGGCTTCTTCCATGCCGACATGCACCCGGGCAACCTGTTCGTCGAACCGGACGGCACCATCGTTGCCGTCGATCTCGGCATCGCCGGCAGACTCGGCAAGAAGGAGCGGCGTTTTCTGGCCGAGATCCTCTACGGCTTCATCGTGCGCGACTACCGGCGCGTCGCCGAGGTGCATTTCGAGGCCGGCTATGTGCCGCGTCAGCACAATGTCTCGGCCTTCGCGCAGGCGATCCGCGCCATCGGCGAGCCGATCCACGGCCAGTCGGCCGACACGATCTCGATGGCCAAGCTTCTGACGCTGCTGTTCGAGGTCACCGACCTCTTCGACATGGCGACGCGGACCGAGCTGGTGCTTTTGCAAAAGACCATGGTGGTGGTCGAAGGCGTGGCCCGCACGCTCGATCCGGCGTTCAACATGTGGAAGACTTCGGAGCCGGTGGTCAGCGACTGGATCGCGGGCAATCTCGGCCCGCGCGGCGTGCTCTCGGACGCGCGGGACGCCGGCAAGGCTTTGATCTCGCTGGCGAGGCAGGCGCCGGACATTGCGGTTCGCACCGAGCGGCTGTCGCGTGAAATCGACCTGATGGCCGAGCACGGCTTGCGCTTCGACGAGGCGACCGCGCGCGCGATCGGCAAGGCGGAGGCGCGCCACACCCGCTCCGGCCGCGTGGCGCTGTGGACTATTGCGCTGACGCTGATTTACATCGCGTGGCGGATTTTCTGACCGCCCGCCGCCTTGCTGCGGTTTGATTGCATTGCTATCATTGCCGGCGCTAGTTTGAAGCGGGTGCAATCAGATGGCCAGCATTACGATCCGCAACCTTGACGATGGAGTTAAGGACCTGCTGCGCCAATTGGCTGCCGAAAATGGCTGCTCAATGGAGGAGCAGGCCCGGGCGATGATCAGGGCGGCCGTTGAGGGCCGGGCAGGGCAGGCCGACCGCATCGACCAGATCGAGAAGACGTTGCGCGCGCTGACCGGCCCCGGCCAGCAAGCATCGCCGATCTCCAACTTTCTCGGCAAGTCATCAGTTCGCGGAACGCTCTCCGGCAAACGCGTCCTTCTCGTCATCGGCGGCGGGATCGCCGCCTACAAATCGTTCGATCTGATCCGGCGCCTGCGCGAGCGCGGCGCTTCTGTCCGGGTGGTAATGACATCAGCCGCGCAGGAATTCGTCACCACGCTGTCCGTCGGCGCGCTTTCGGCCGACCATGTTTTCACCGAGCTCTTCGATCGCAATGACGAGCACGATGTCGGCCACATAAGGCTGTCGCGCGAGGCCGATTTGCTGGTCGTGGCGCCGGCCACCGCCGACCTGATGGCGAAGCTCGCCAACGGCCATGCCAATGATCTCGCCTCGACGGTGCTGCTCGCGACCGACAAGAAAGTGCTGATGGCGCCGGCGATGAATCCGAAGATGTGGTCGCATCCGGCGACGCGGCGCAACCGGGCGACCTTGCAGAAGGATGGCATCGCCTTTGTCGGGCCGGCCAAGGGCGAGATGGCGGAAAGCAACGAGGCGGGCGAAGGCCGCATGGCCGAGCCGCTGGAAATCGTGGCCGCGATCGAGGCGATGCTCGACGAGAAGCCGCAGCCGCTTGCCGGCCGCAAGATCATCGTCACCTCGGGGCCGACGCATGAGCCGATCGATCCGGTGCGCTACATCGCCAACCGTTCGTCCGGCAAGCAGGGCCATGCTATCGCGGCGGCACTGGCGAAGCTCGGCGCCGATGTCCGGCTCGTGTCCGGTCCGGTCAACATCGCCGATCCGGCCGGGGTGAAGACCACGCATGTGGAAACAGCGGCCGAGATGAAGGAAGCGGTCGAGAGCCTTTTGCCGGCGGACGCGGCTGTTTTCGTCGCGGCCGTCGCCGACTGGCGCACCGCGAATGCCGCCGGTGAAAAGATCAAGAAGGTGGCAGGGAAGGGCCCGCCGTCGCTCAAGATGGTCGAGAATCCCGACATCCTGGCGGGCGTCGGCCATCATGCGCAGAGGCCCGGTCTTGTCGTCGGCTTTGCCGCCGAGACGCAGGACCTCATCGGCAACGCCGAGGCCAAGCTCAGGAAGAAGGGCGCCGATCTCATCGTCGCGAACGACGTCTCGCATGGGAGCGGCATCGGCTCTTCCGGCGTTATGGGCGGCGATCGCAACAAGGTGCGCATCGTCTCGCGCACGGGCATCGAGGAGTGGCCGGAGATGGGCAAGGACGAGGTGGCGACACGGCTCGCCGCATCGATTGCCGAGCGGCTGAAAACGACAGTGGTTTAGCTTGCCGCTGCCTGCGGTCGCATTGGCGGCAGCGCGATCCGCAGCGCGGCGATGCAGCCGAGGATCCCAAGCGGCACGAAGGCGAGGAAGAGCCAGCCGGCCACGCCTGCAGCCGCGTCACGACTGAGGCCTTGCGAGAAGCCGCTGGCGTTGGCCACAATGCCGGCAAGGGCCGCGCCCACCGCGTAGCCGATCCGCTGCATGGTCGGCACGGCGGCGGAAGCGATCGTCTGCTCGCCGTCGCGGGCCGAAGCGACGATGACACGCGTCAGGAACGGCCAGCAGACGCCGAAGCCGCCACCCTGCAGCAGAGCGCAGAGCAGGATCAGCGGGATCGAACCTGCGGGGATGGCGTAGGCGAAACTGGCAAGACCGGAGGCGATCATCAGCGCGCCGACGACGATGATCAGTCTTTCGCGTTCCAGCGGCGCATTGGCGATGAGGATCGACAGGATCGACCAGGCGATGGATTCGGCAGCGATGATATAGCCGGTGGTCAGGATCGGAATGCCGTGCAGCGTGGTGAGCAGCAGCGGCCCGTAAATGGTGAACGTGCAGGTCGCTACCGAGAAGGCCGCAACCATGGTCATGCCTGAGCCAAGCGGCGAGCGCCATGAGAACAAAGGTGCCGGAAACAGGCGCGAGCGCGGCCTGAGGGCATCGATGCGGAAGAAAAGCGCCAGGCCGATCAGCCCGACGGCCAGCAGCAGCGACGAGCGCAGCAGGGCGATGTCGATGCCGGCGGCAGCGATCAGCACGACGGCGATGGCGAGACAGGCAAGCGCCGGATAGGGAAAGGGCGGCGCCGTGCCGCTGCCCGCCTGCGGCCTCGTCGCCTCCGGCGTGTCCAGCACGATAAAGCTCGCCAGCGCCATCGCCGCGCCGCCGAAAGTGAAGACGCCAAAGGCCCAGCGCCACGACAGGAACTCGGTCATAACAGCGCCGAGCATCGGTCCGCTGAAGGCGGCGACGCCCCAGATCGCCGACATGATGCCGAAGAGCTGCGGCCAGATGTTGCGCGGAAAGAGACGCTCGACCGAAACGAAGGCGAGCGACACCAGCGCGCCGCCGCCAAGTCCCTCGACCAGCCGCCCGGCGAGGAAGAACGGCATGGAGGGTGCCGTCGCGCAGATCAGCGCGCCTGCCGCGTAGAGCAGGGCAGCGATCATCATGTTGGAGCGCAGCGCGACATAGCTCACCAGCCGCCCGGCGGCCGCACCCGCGACGATGGCGCCGAGCTCATAGATCGCCAGCGACCAGCCAACGAGCTGCACGCCGGCCAACTCGCCGACCATGGCCGGCATCACCGTCGCCACCATGGTCTCGTTGGTGGCATGCAGCAGGATGCCGAGACTGACAAAGCAGAAACGCGCCAGGTCGCCGCTTGCCCACAGTGCTCGCCAGTCCACCTTGTTGCCGGCCACCTTGCCGCCGCCTGCTGCCGTCACGTCGATCTCCCGCTTGTTTTCCGCAACCTCATCCACATTGCGAACGAAGCGCCAGATCCAGTTCGGCAGGGCTTGTAGAACCTCAAGCGCAGTTGAGCTCAAGAGGCATTTCGGCGATATCGGCGAGCAGCGCGCTAAAAATTCGGCCCGGAGCGAGAGTCCCGGGCCGTATCGGTGCTAACTGATTTGAAATTTCACTTATAGGAGTGGACGAGGTCCAGCGAAGCCACGGCAACAGCGAGGTTGACGCCGGTCTGCGCCTGGACGCTCAGCGGCTCGAGCATGAAGGCGCCGTCGAGGCCGCCGACCAAAAGATTGGCGCCGCCACCGGTCACGACGCTCGCCTCCGCGTTGACGCCGTAATAGCTGCCGGCGAGATCGCCTGCGTCATGGTGGCGGGTGGCGGCGAGAACCGCCCAGACAAGCTGACCTTGATGCGTCCGGCCGATATCGACGCCGAGCTTGGAGATCATGCCCGTGTATAGCTCGGCCGGGCCGTGATGATAGGGGCGGAAGACGCAGGACACGCCCTTGTTGGAGGTGATGACGTAACCGGTGCCTCCGTCGATGGTGCAATCGAGCGTGCCGAGCCGGAGCGTGCCGGCGCTGACCGGAGAAGCGAGGACCGTGGCGGCAAGCGCGGCGGCGGCACAGGCAAGTGTCTTGATCATCGGAAAGGTCCTTTCGCAACAAACGGCCCCGGTTAAACGGTCGAGGTGCGAGGAGCGTTCCGCCCAAAACTTGGCGCGAGCATGGCGAGCCAACACATCGCCGTTGGCGACTAACGGCCACATCGGCGTGTCAGCGCCGCAATAGACCCATCGCGGGCGACCGGACCCCCGGGCGGCCTTAGCTTCCGATCAGCTGGCGCCGGCCGAGGTGCGCGACAGGCCGTCCTTGGCGGGTTGGTAGTTCGGGTCGAGGTGGACAGCTTCGCGGTAGGACTTGGCCGCCCTTTCCTTGTCGCCGCGTCGCTCGTAGATCAGCGCCTGGTTGGCCCAGGCCTCGGCGTTCTTGCCGTCGAGCTTGATGGCCATGTTGAAGTCGGCGAAGGCGTTGTCCTCGTCATTCATGGCCAGATAGGACAGGCCGCGGCCGTTGTAGGGCTCGGCTGCGTCCGGCGCCAGCGAAATGGCGGTCGAGAAATCCTCGATGGCGAACTTATGCTGGCCCTGGCTCTGATAGATCAGGCCGCGATTGTGGTAGGCGCGGGCGTCGGTCGTGTCGAGTTGGATCGCCTTCTGGAAATCGTTGAAGGCGTCGTTGACGCGGCCGGCCTTGCGATAGAGATTGCCGCGGCCGATATAGGCGGCGTCGTAATTGGCGTTGATCTGGATCGAGCGGTTATAGTCGGCAAGCGCTGCTTGCTGGTTGCCCAGGAAACGCCGGATGAGCGCCCGGTTCGAATAGGCCTGATAGAAGTTCGGATTGAGCTGGATGGCGGTGTCGAAATCCTTGAGCGCCGCCTGGTACTGGCCGCCGCGGCCATAGGCCGAGCCGCGCACATTGTAACCCTCGGGATCCTGAGGATTGCGCTGGATGACAGCCGACAGCGAGGAGATGTTCTCGGTCGAGCCTTGCGCCTTGTCGATACTGTTGAACTCCCCCGTCGGGGCCGTCTGGCATGCTGCAAGGGTCAGGCCCGAAAGCAGGGCCGCCGTCAGGGCGAAGCCGCGAAAAGCGGTTCTGCGCTCCACGGTAATTGCGTTCATCTCAGTCCTCACTGGCGCCGCGCCGTCAGGTCCGTTCCCTCTCCGAACCGGCTCGAACACATAAACAAAAAGGTGGCGGCGATTCCGCATCGCGCCACCCTCGGTATCCTTCGAAAAGGACGAAAAATTGACGGTATCAGCGCGGCGAACGCGATGCGCCGGCAGCACCAGCCGGAGCCGGGCGCGGGGTCATCGGCAGCAGGCCTTCGCGCTGGGCGCGCTTGCGGGCCAGCTTGCGGGCGCGGCGGACGGCTTCCGCCTTCTCGCGGGCACGCTTCTCGGACGGCTTTTCGTAGTGACCGCGCATCTTCATTTCGCGGAAAATACCTTCGCGCTGCATCTTCTTCTTCAGCGCGCGAAGCGCCTGATCAACGTTGTTGTCGCGGACGAGTACCTGCACGTGCAATCCTGTCTTCGGGTTTGAAATCTCAGGCAAGCAGCCCATAGCCGCATGCCCCCGCAGTGACCTGCACCGCGAATTGTGCCGGCTGATAGCAGAATCAGGCCGTGCTGTCCACCGTTGATTGCAGGAAACCGCGATCGGAAGCCCGAGCGCCGTGCCTTGCCGGTCTGAGCCTTAGGCGGTCGCCAGATGCAGACGGGCGAAATCCTCAAAGAATTCGCCATAGTCGCAAGTGATTTCCTCGCCGGCCGCGATATCCCGGGTCGCTGTGGCGCCACCATATTGGGAGAAATCCGTGTTCGGCCGCTCGGAATGGTTCATGAAGCGGCCATTGTCGACCTCATATACCATGAAACCCGGCTTGTCCGGGCTCGGATAGGCGTAGCGGTCGAGCAATTCCTTGAGATGCGGCGGCGCCTTCTCGTATTTCTCCATGGGGATCAGCCGGTCGAAATCGGGATCGAGCCGCCAGATGGAGGCACCTTTCCTGACCGGCTCGGCGGCGAAAACGCCGACGCCTTCGATGGCGCTCTGGGCTACATAGGTTCTGATCAGCAGCATCGTTCCGATCCGTTTTCGACGGGAAACCAAATCGTCAAAACGGACCGGAATGCAAGGCCCCGTCGCGCGATTTCAGCGGATGAGCATGGCTGCCGACCGTCAGATGATTCACGTCCGATTGATCGAAACGCCACCATCGGCAAACAGTGCCGTGCCAGTGGTGAAGCTTGAGGCGTCCGAGGCAAGGTAGAGCGCGGAGCGGGCGATCTCCTCGGGCTGCGCCATGCGCTTCAGTGCATGGATACCTTCGACGAAGGCACGCGCCTCGGGCGTCGTGGTCGTGGCGCCGGGCGTGTCGATGCCGCCGGGCAACAGCGCGTTGACGCGCAGCCCTTTCGGGCCGTATTCGGCGGCCAGCACCTGCGTCAGCCCGATCAGCCCCGCCTTGGCGGCGGCATAGGCGGCCATGCCCGGCATGCCGGCGGTATAGCCGACGAAACTCGAGGTGAAGATCAGCGAGCCGCCGCCGCGCTCCAGCATCGCCGGGATCTGGTGCCTTGCGGCGAGGAAGGCGCTGGTCAAATTGGTGTCGATCGTGTCGTGCCAAGTCGCCGGCGCCATCTCCGGTACCGGCGCCATCAAGCCGACGGCGCCCGCATTGTTGAAGGCAATGTCGAGGCCGCCGAACCTTTCGACCGCAAGCTCGACCAGAGCTCTGGCATAGGCTTCGTCCCGGACATCGCCGGCGAGTGCAATTGCGGTTCCACCGGCCGTCTCGATTTCGCCGACGAGTGCATCGAGCTCGGCCCGGCGGCGCGCCGCGACGACGACACTGGCGCCCTGCTCGGCGAATAGACCGGCCGTGGCGCGGCCGATGCCGGAGCTGGCGCCGGTGACGATGGCAACCTTGTTGGTGAGTGCGAACATTTCTCATCCTTTCTCTATGCCGGTCCAGCCGGTGGTGGGATGCTTGGTCGCAAATCGGCATTTCGGCAGCCACCCGAAAGCTGACTTGCCGATCGGAATGCGAGTTGTCGGGCATGCGCCGCGCAGCCCCGGCGCAAAACGGCAAGCGCCGTCGCAAACAGCGCAAGGGTGGCTACGCGCTTTCGCTAGTGATACACCACGCGCGCCGGGGAATGCCCGGCCGAGATCCGCGATTTTTGGCGCGAGGCTGAACGTGAAGAAATACTCCGTATTCGCCATTGCCCGCGAGGCGATGCGCGGCCACAAGGGCTGGGAAGAGCAATGGACCTCACCCGAGCCGAAGAAGGAATACGACGTCATCATCGTCGGCGCCGGCGGCCACGGCCTGGCCACCGCCTATTATCTGGCGAGCGAGCACGGCATCACCAATGTCGCGGTGCTGGAAAAGGGCTGGCTCGGCGGCGGCAACACCGGCCGCAACACCACCATCATCCGCTCCAACTATCTCTATGACGAAAGCGCCGGCATCTACGACCATGCGCTGAAGTTGTGGGACGGACTGAGCCAGGAGCTCAATTACAACGTCATGTATTCGGCGCGCGGCGTCATGATGCTCGCGCACAATGTGCATGACGTTCAGGTGTTCAAGCGCCACATCCATGCCAACCGCCTCAACGGCATCGACAATGAGTGGCTGACGCCGGAACAGGCGAAGGAGTTCTGTCCGCCGCTCAACATTTCCAAGGAGGCGCGCTATCCGGTCATGGGTGCCGCGCTGCAGCGCCGCGGCGGCACGGCCCGCCACGATGCGGTCGCCTGGGGTTATGCGCGCGGCGCCTCGGCGCGCGGCGTGCACATCATCCAGAACTGCGAGGTCACCGGCGTCAAGCGTGCGGCCAACGGCGCGGTCACCGGCGTCGAGACGACGCGCGGCTTCATCGGCGCCAAGAAGGTCGGCGTCGTCGCGGCCGGCCATTCGTCGGTCATCATGGATATGGCCGGCGTGCGCATGCCGTTGGAGAGTTATCCGTTGCAGGCGCTGGTCTCGGAGCCGGTCAAGCCGGTGGTGCCATGCGTCATCATGTCGAACACGGTGCACGCCTATATCTCGCAGTCGGACAAGGGCGAGCTGGTCATCGGCGCCGGCACCGACCAGTATATCTCCTATTCGCAAACCGGCGGCCTGCACATCCTGCAGCACACGCTCGACGCCATCTGCGAAATGTTCCCGATCTTCACCCGCATGAAGATGCTGCGCTCCTGGGGCGGCATCGTCGACGTGACCCCCGACCGCTCGCCGATCCTGGCTAAGACGCCGGTCAAGGGCCTCTATGTCAATTGCGGCTGGGGCACCGGCGGCTTCAAGGCGACGCCAGGTTCGGGCAACGTCTTTGCCCACACCATCGCCAGGGACGACCCGCACCCGATCAACGCGCCCTTCACGCTCGAGCGCTTCCGCACCGGCCGTCTCATCGACGAAGCGGCGGCGGCGGCGGTGGCGCATTGATGATGGCCGAGATGGCCTGCCAGAGGCTTTGCGATCAACCGGCCGGCGTCCGCGTCGGCCATGGAGAATTGTAGGATCAACCTAGATGCTTCTCATCCGCTGTCCCTATTGCGAGGAAGAGCGCCCGGAACTCGAGTTCCGCAATGCCGGCGAGGCGCATATCGCGCGCCCGACCAACATTGCCGCCGAAAGCGAAGACGATTTCGAGAAATTCTTTTTCATCCGCTCGAACCCGAAAGGCGTCATCTATGAGCGCTGGCGGCATATCCATGGCTGCGCCCGCTTCTTCAACGCCGTGCGCGACACCGTCACCGACAAGTTCGTCATGACCTACAAGGCCGGCGAGCCGAGGCCCGCGAAGCTGCCTGGAGCCTCGAAATGAACGCGTCGTTCCGCATCTCCGGCGCCGGGCGCCTCAGCCAGGCCAAGACAGCCTCGTTCAGCTTCGACGGCAAGTCCTATCTCGGCATCGAAGGCGACACGCTGGCCTCGGCCTTGCTCGCC
Source organism: Mesorhizobium sp. WSM3862 (assembly GCF_002294985.1). Taxonomy (GTDB): domain Bacteria; phylum Pseudomonadota; class Alphaproteobacteria; order Rhizobiales; family Rhizobiaceae; genus Mesorhizobium. The sequence goes on from NZ_NSGE01000002.1 coordinate 274,841, forward strand.
AACGGCGTCCATCTGGTCGGCCGATCCTTCAAATACCATAGGCCGCGCGGCTTCCTGTCGGCCGGCGCGGAAGAGCCCAACGCGCTGGTGCAGATCGTTCGCGACGACGCGCGCAAGACACCGAATGTGCGCGCGACCGTGCAGGAGCTCTATGACGGGCTCACCGCCAATTCGCAGAACCGCTGGCCCTCGCTCGCCTTCGATGTCGGCGCGGTCAACGACATTGCCTCGCCGATGTTCTCGGCCGGCTTTTACTACAAGACCTTCATGTGGCCGAAGTCGGCCTGGTTGAACTTCTATGAGCCGAAGATCCGCGCGACGGCCGGCCTTGGCGTTTCCCCCGACCGGCCGGATCCCGACCATTATGCGGCGCGCTACGCGCATTGCGACGTGCTGGTGCTGGGCGGCGGTGCGGCCGGCATCGCCGCAGCGCTTGCCGCAGCCGAAACCGGCGTGCGGGTGATCCTCGCCGACGAGCAGGCCGAATTCGGCGGCAGCCTGCGCTTCGAGAGCGGCGCCAGGATCGATGGCGAGGACGGCTTTGCCTGGGCACAAGCCGCGATCGCCAAACTCAAGGCGATGGACAATGTCCGAGTGCTGTCGCGCACGACAGCTTTCGGGTACTACGCGCAGAACTTCGTCGGCCTGGTCGAGCGGGTCAGCGACCATCTCAAGAGCCCCGGCCGGGAGCTGGCGCGCGAGCGCCTGTGGCAGGTTCGCGCCAAGCGGGTCGTGCTCGCGACCGGCGCGATCGAGCGGCACATGGTGTTCGCCAACAACGACCGGCCGGGCGTCATGCTGGCATCGGCGGCGCGCACCTACCTCAACCACTATGGCGTGGCGGTCGGTAGGAATGTCGGCGTCTATACGGCAAACGACTCGGCCTACGCGGCCGCGATCGACCTGAGGAAGGCCGGCGTCAATGTCGCTGCCATCGTCGACCTGCGCGACAACCCGTCGGGGGCGGTGATCGACGAAGCGAGGAGCCTCGGCATCGAGATCAATTTCGGTCGCGCTGTGGTTAGCGCCGGCGGCAAGCTGCGCGTATCGTCGATGACGGTGCAGCCGAAGAACGGCGGCGGCGAGCGCAGGATCGCGGTCGACGCCATCCTGATGTCCGCCGGCTGGACGCCGTCGGTGCATCTGTTCTCGCAGTCGCGCGGCAAGGTCGCCTTCAACGAGGAGGCGCGACGCTTCGTGCCGGGGACGTATGCGCAGGACTGCGTCTCGGTCGGCGCCTGCAACGGCACGGACGGTCTGGAGGCAACGGTCGACGAGGCCTATGCGGCAGGCGCCCAGGCGGCAAGGGACGCCGGCGGCAAGGATTCCAGCGGCAAGATGGGCAAGGGCGCCAAGCCGAAGGTCGATGCCAGTGAAAGCTGGTCACGCGGCATGCTTGGCGCTGCGCCCGGCGCCGGGCCGGGCACCACGGTCAAGGCCTTCGTCGATTTTCAGAACGATGTCACCGCCAAGGACATTCGCCAGGCGGTGCATGAAGGCATGCACTCGATCGAGCACGTCAAGCGCTTCACCACCAACGGCATGGCGACCGACCAGGGTAAGACGTCGAATATGCACGGCCTGGCGATCGCCGCCGAGACGCTCGGCAAGCCGATCCCGCAGGTTGGTCTCACCACGTTCCGCGCGCCCTATACGCCGGTCACCTTCGGCTCGATCGTCGGCCATGCGCGTGGCGCGCTGTTCGACCCGACGCGCCGCACGGCGACGCATGGCTGGGCGGCCGCCCAAGGTGCCGTGTTCGAGGATGTCGGCCAGTGGAAGCGCGCCTGGTATTTCCCGAAAGCCGGCGAGGACATGCACGCCGCTGTCAACCGCGAATGCGTCACGGTGCGCAAAGCGGCCGGCCTGTTCGACGCCTCCACGCTCGGCAAGATCGAGGTCGTCGGGCCGGATGCGGCGAAGTTCATGGAGCTGCTCTACACCAACCCGTGGGAGAAGCTGGAGCCCGGCCGCTGCCGCTACGGCATCATGCTGCGCGAGGACGGCTTCATCTATGATGACGGCGTCGTCGGCAGGCTGGCGCCGGACCGCTTCCATGTGACGACGACCACCGGCGGCGCGCCGCGTGTCATGCATCACATGGAGGATTATCTCCAGACCGAGTTCCCGCATCTCAATGTCTGGCTGACCTCTATCACCGAGCAATGGGCGGTGATCGCCGTGCAGGGGCCGAGCGCGCGGAAAATCATCGAACCTTTGGTCGAAGGCATCGACATGTCGGACGAGGCACTGCCGCATATGTCGGTGCGCGAAGGCAAGATCTGCGGCGTGCCGACGCGGCTGTTCCGCATGTCTTTCACCGGCGAGCGCGGCTTCGAGGTCAACGTGCCGGCCGACTACGGCGAAGCGGTGTGGGAAGCGCTGTGGACCGAAGGCCAGAAGCATGGCGCGACCGCTTACGGCACCGAAACAATGCACGTGCTGCGCGCCGAAAAGGGCTACATCATCGTTGGCCAGGATACGGACGGCACGGTGACGCCGAACGATGCCGGTCTCGACTGGGCGGTCGGCAAGAAGAAGACCGATTTCGTCGGCATCCGCGGCATGATGCGCGCGGATCTCGTCGCCAACGGCCGCAAGCAACTGGTCGGCCTGAAGACCAAGGATCCGAAGGTCGTGTTGGAAGAAGGCGCGCAGATCGTCGAGGATCCGAAACAGGCGATCCCGATGAAGATGATCGGCCACGTCACCTCCAGCTACTGGTCGGAGAACTGCGGGCGCTCGATCGCGCTGGCGCTGGTCGCCGGCGGCCGTGATCGCATGGGCCAGACGCTCTATGTGCCGATGCCGAACGGCACGATCGAGGTGGAGGTCACCGGCATGGTGTTCGTCGACGAAAAGGGGGAGCGCCTCAATGGCTAAGGCTGCCGCCAAGACAAAAGCCGCCGACGCTTCAGCTGCCGTCGAACGGCGTCCGGCACTTGCCGGCCGCGCGGTGTCGGCGCCGGGCGTCAAGGTCGAGATCCTACCGCCGGCCGAACGCATCTCGCTGCGCGCGCCCGAAGCTTCCGTCGCCGCGCTCTCCAAGGCGCTCGGCGTGACGCTGCCGTCGAAGCCGAAGACCTCGGCGGCGAAAGGCGGGCGCACCGCCTTATGGCTCGGACCGGACGAATGGCTGGTGATCGACGATGCCGGCAACGATCCGCTGGCCGACTGCGCCAAGGTTTCGGCGCTGCACTCCGCGGTCGGCATCTCGCATCGCAATGTGGCGATCTCGGTTGCAGGGCCGGCGGCCGCGGTGACGGTCAATTCCGGTTGCCCACAGGACCTGTCGCTCGAGGCCTTCCCGGTCGGGGCAGCATCGCGCACCATTCTCGGCAAGTCCGAGATCGTGCTGCTGCGTACCGCTGAAGACACGTTCCGGGTGGAATGCTGGCGTTCCTTCTCGGACTATGTATTTACTTTGCTGTCGGAAGCGGCGAGCGACGCGGCGAACTGATCCTGCGCCAACCGGTCCGAACGGGCCGGCCTCGGGGAACCTTCACCGGTCCGGGCCGTTTCTGCGGCTTGCGAGGAGAGTGCCGATGCCGTCCAAATCCGCGCCGAAGACGCCCAAGAAGACAGAGGCGGTCCGTTCGCTGGAGCGGGATCGCGAGATCGAGGAAGAAGAGCTCGAGGAAGGCCTCGAGGACACCTTCCCGGCCAGCGATCCGGTGTCGATTACCAGCACCACCATCCCCGGCGGGCCGGCAAAGCCTGGCAGGGCCAAGACCTTGCCTGGAATGAAGTCGCGCAAGAAGTAGAGCCGCCGCCGCAGTCAAATTGGGCTTCAGGCGAAACGAACAACGGGCGGCCAAGCGCCGCCGGTTTTCGTTCGCGATTTGGCCTGATTAGAGGCCGGGTACGAACCAAGGGTTCACGTCGATACCGAGCCGCGGGCCCTTGGTCGTCTGGATGTTGGCGGCATCGGGCTTTTCCACCGAGCCGGTCGCGGCGCAGTCGAGCGCCTGATTGGTGTGAGTCTGGGTGCAGGCCGCAGGGGCGTGCTTGGCCGGCTGGCTCCCGCCAGCGAAAGCGGCGCCCGAGAAAGCCAGCAAGGCAGCGAGCGCGAGGATTGTCTTTTTCATCTTTCCGTCTCCAATCGTACATGTACGACACAACGTACAGATACGGTTAATGGAAGCTGAATTCAAGAGGGAATTTGTACGCGTACGACAAATTAGCTTGAACCGAGTAACTGGCGTCGCAAATCAAGCGACCGGCGTTGTGTCAAGCCGGCGAAGCCGGTCAGCAGTTGACCGGTGTTTCGGTGAGCGGGGGTATGTCCTGCGCCGACAACGAGGCCAGCATGAAATCGCACATCCGCTTCACATAGGCCTGGGGGTCGCCGAACGGATAGAAGGGAAAGGTGATCAGCAGCGAGATCGTGCCGTGGCCGACGGTCCACAGCATGGTGGCTATGGCGCGCGGGTCGCCTTTGAGCTTGCCGGCTGCGACGCAGGCCTCGACCCTTTTGATCAGCACCTTCATCGCCGGATTGCCCTGTTCCATCTCCTCGTAGCTCCGGCCTTCCGGCAGCCGGGTCTTCTCTGTCATGAAGACGGTGCGGTATTCATTGGGATTGCCGAGCCCGAAGGCGGCATACTCGGTCATCACAGCCCGCAGCGCCTCAACGGGATCGTCTGCCGGGTGCTCCTCGATGCGGCGGGCAAGCGTTTCGAACGCGTCCTCGGCGAGCGCGAACAGGATGTCCTGCTTATCGGCAAAATAGGAATAGACCGACATCGGCGCGTAGCCGACCCGCTTGGCAAGCTTGCGAATGGTAAGCCCTTCGTAGCCCTCTTCCTGCACAAGCTTGTGAGCTGCGTCGACCAGTTCGGAACGAAGCTCGGCTTTCTGTTTCTCGCGGCGTTTCTGAACGCTCAGCGGCAATTTCCGCCTGCCTTTATGCTTGGTTGCCTGACAAAATTATATACGCTGTACGGAAACGGACAAGGGAGCGGCCTGGTTCCCCAAGATACGCCTAACGCTTTGTTCCTACTTAATTCCGAACAGAAAAGCCGCTGCCCACTTTTTCCGAACTGGATCGCGCTGATGCCGCCGTCCAGCGCCTGCGCATGGCCGCGAGCCCTCAGTGGCGAAGGCTTTGGCCGCGCCGCTGCCGAGACCGCCTGTCGCACCGGTGATCAGCACCGTCGCTCCATCGAAACGGCGCGTGGCTTGGCTCCCTCAACTTTTCTTGTCAATCAGTTCCACCGCCAGCGCGGCGAGCAGCTTCACCGCCTCGCCATAGGTCCTGGCCTTTTCCGGGTTGGAGGCATTGCCGTCCAGCGCGCGGCGGTAGACACCCTGGCAGATCGCCGCCAGGCGGAAGAAGGAGAAGGCGAGGAAGAAGGTCCAGTTGCCGATGCCGTCGATGCCGCGCCGGCGGCAATAGGCGGCGACATAGGCCTCCTCGGACGGCAGGCCGATCGAGGCGCGGTCGATGCCGTCTAGGCCGCGAAAGCCCGACGCATGCGGCAGCCGCCATTGCATGCATTGATAGGCGAGGTCGGCAAAAGGATGGCCAAGCGTCGACAGTTCCCAGTCGAGCACGGCGATGACCTTGGGCTCGTCCTTGGCGAAAATCATATTGTCCAATCGGTAGTCGCCATGCACCAGCGAGACCCGGCCGTCATCGGCCGGCATATGCGTCTCCAGCCAGGTCATCAGCCGATCCATAGCGGCTATGCTTTCGGTTTCGGAGGCGCGGTACTGACTTGTCCAGCGCGCGAACTGGCGCTCGAAATAGCTGCCGGGCTTGCCGAAATCGCCTAAGCCCACAGCCTCGACATCGACTTGGTGCAGGGCGGCGAGGGTCGCATTCATGGCGTCGTAGATCGCGGCACGCTCGCCATTGCCTGATGTATCCGGCAGCGTCGGATCCCAGAAGATGCGCCCGTCGAGGAACTCCATGACGTAGAACATGCGGCCGATCGGCGTCACCTCGCCTGAAAGATGGAGCATGCGCGGCACCGGCACGGAGGTCGTGCTCAGCGCCTGCATGACCCGGAATTCGCGGTCGACCTGATGTGCCGATTTCAGCAACTGCCCCGGCGGCTTGGCGCGCAGCACGTAGCGGCCGCTGGCGGCGGTCAGCAGATAGGTCGGGTTCGACTGTCCGGACTTGAATTTTTGGGCCGCGCAAAGCTTGGAAAAACCAGGCACATGCGCTTCGAGATAAGGCGCAAGCGCTGCTTGGTCGAGCGCGTTCGCGTCGCCGCTCATGCGGTCTCGGGCTGGCGCTCGATCAGCGTCAGGGTCAGCCAGCGCGCGGTGAGCGCCGGCTTCTTCGATCCTTCGATTTCGATGGTGACGTCGTGCGCCGTCTGCACCCATCCCGAAGGCCGCACCTTGACGTCGGCCAGCACGAAATGGGTGCGGATGCGCGAGCCGGTCTTCACCGGCGCCAGGAAGCGCAGCGTGTCGAAGCCGTGATTGACGCCCATCTTGGTGTTTTCGATCGGCGGCATGGTCTCGAAGGTCATGGCCGACAGCAGCGACAGCGACAGGAAGCCGTGCGCGATGGTGCCGCCGAACGGCGTCTCGCGCGCGGCCCGTTCCGGATCGCAATGGATGAACTGGTGATCGTCGGTGGCGTCGGCGAACTGATCGATCATGCGCTGCGTCACCGTGCGCCAGGGCGACACGCCGACTTCCTTGCCGACGCTGGCCAGAAGCGTATCGAGACTGATCGGTTCCACGCTGATGTCCTCCGCACCCCGCCCGGATCGCGATTGCTTGAACCGGGCGTCCTACTCCTTGAACAATGTCATCCCGTGCTGCACCGACTGGCCGCCGTCGATCGGCAGGATGGCGCCGGTGACATAGCTTCCGGCACGGCTGCACAAATAGAGCGTTGCGCCAGCAATGTCATCCGCCACGCCGATGCGGCCGAGCGGAACATGGCTGCCGACACGTTTCGCCTGCTCCTCCGTGGCGGTGGCAAAGGCCGTCATCCGGCTCTGGAAGGGACCGGGCGCAAAGGCGTTGACGGTGATGCGGCGGGCGGCGAATTCGATTGCCAGCGTGCGCGTCAGGTGATGCACCGCAGCCTTGGAGGCGGTGTAGGAATAGGCATCGTCGGCCAGCGGCTGCGTGCCCATCACCGAGCCCAGATTGATCACGCGGGCCGGGTCATCGTCGCTTGCTGCGGCATCGAGCAGCGGCAAAAGCTCGCGCGTCAGATGGAAGACGGCGGTGACGTTGACGCCGAACACCTTGGTCCAGGCGTGGTAGGGAAACTCTGCGAGCGGCGCGCCCCAGGAAATGCCGGCATTGTTGACCAGGATGTGCAGCCGGTCCGTTCGGACCTTCACCTCGGCAACCAGCGCGGCGATGCCCGCTTCGCTGGACACGTCGCCGGCAAATCCCTCGGCCCGACCGGAGCTGCCCTGCGCGTTGATTTCGTCGGCGACCCGCACACAGTCCTCGCCCTTGCGCGAGGCGATCATCACGGAGGCGCCGGCCTGCACCAGTCCGGTCGCGACCATGCGGCCTATGCCGGTTGCGGCACCGGTCACAAGCGCGGTCTTGCCGGCGACCGAGAACAGCTTGTCGAGATAGCTCATCCAAATTCCTCCCGCGCACCTCGTCCCGGCCGGAACCGAAGGACTCGCGTTGACAAGGCTAGCCGAAGTACGGTCATCCTTGCCACGGATAAAGAAGCGAAAGGGTCGGAACCGATGGCGGACATGAACCTCGGCATGACCGAGCGGCTGAAGCCGATCCATCAGCGCGTGGCCGCGATGGTGCGCGACGAGATCGCGCCGCTCGGCGAGGAGTTTCTCGCCGAGGTCGGCAGAAACGGTGACCGCTGGACTTACACGGCCAGGCAGACCGAAATCCTCGAAGGGCTGAAGAAGACGGCGCGGGAGCGCGGGCTGTGGAACTTCTGGCTGACCGATTCCAAGCGCGGCTACGGCCTGTCGACGGTCGAATATGCCTATCTGGCGGAGGAGATGGGCAAGGCGCATCTCGGCGCCGAGGCCTTCAACTGCTCGGCGCCCGATACCGGCAATATGGAAGTGCTGGAGCGCTACGGCTCAAAAGAGCACAGGCGGCAGTGGCTGGAGCCGCTGCTCGAAGGGAATATCCGCTCGGCCTATCTGATGACCGAGCCGGACGTCGCCTCATCCGATGCCACCAATATTTCGATGCGCTGCGAGCGGCAGGGCGACGACTATGTGCTTAACGGCGAGAAATGGTGGGCGTCCGGGGCCGGCGACCCGCGCTGCGCCATCTATATCGTCATGGTGAGGACCGGCTCGGACGAGGAGCCACAGCATCGCCGGCATTCGATGATCCTGGTGCCGGCGGAGAGCGAGGGGATCACCAAGCTCCGTCCAATGCAGGTCTATGGCGACGACGACGCGCCGCATGGCCATATGCATCTGAGGTTCGAGGATGTGCGGGTGCCGGCGGCGAACCTGATCCTCGGCGAGGGCAGGGGCTTCGAGATCGCGCAGGGACGGCTTGGGCCAGGCCGCATCCATCATTGCATGCGTGCGATCGGCCAGGCCGAGATGGCGCTGGAGATGCTGTGCCAGCGTTCGGTGCGGCGCGAGGCGTTCGGCCAATCGCTGGCAAAGCTCGGCGCCAATTTCGACATCGTCGCCGAATGCCGCATGGAGATCGAGATGGCGAGGCTCCTGTGCCTGAAGGCAGCTTGGATGATCGACCAGGGCGATGCACGCGCTGCGGCCCCTTGGATCAGCCAGATCAAGGTGGTAGCGCCGCGCGTCGCGCTCAAGGTCACCGACGAGGCGGTGCAGATGTTCGGCGCGCAAGGCATCAGCCAAGATACGCCGCTCGCCCGCTCGTGGACGCATCTGAGAACTCTGCGATTGGCCGACGGGCCCGACGCCGTGCACCGGCGGCAGGTGGCGCGCGCCGAGCTCAGGAAATACACGCAGGAGAAGATCTGACCGCCATGACGCTTCCATCGGAAATGCGAGGCTTGCTGCTTGTCGGCGACGGCTACAGCAAAACGCCTTCGGCCAGCGTGCCGGAGGCGATGGAGCCTTATTTGAAGCCCGGCAGCATCGCCGTGCCGGCGCCTGGTCCGACACAAGCGCTGATCAAGGTCAGTCTCGCCTCAATCAACCCGTCCGATATCGCCTTCATCACAGGGCAATACGGCCAGCCCCGTGTGCAGGGCCGGCCGGCCGGATTTGAGGGCGTCGGAATCGTGGCCTCGACTGGCGACGATCCATACGCAAAAAGCCTTGCGGGCAAGCGCGTCGCCTTCGCCACCGGCGTGTCGAACTGGGGTGCTTGGGCAGAATACGCGGTCGCCGAGGCGGCTTCCTGCATTCCACTGCTCGACACGGTGCGCGACGAGGACGCCGCGGCGATGATCGTCAATCCGCTGACCGCCTTAGCCATGTTCGACATCGTCAGAGAGGAGGGTGAGAAGGCCTTCATCATGACTGCCGGCGCCAGCCAGCTCTGCAAGCTGATCATCGGGCTGGCGAAAGAGGAGGGTTTTCGGCCGATCGTCACTGTGCGCCGCGACGAGCAGATCCCGCTGCTGAAAGAGCTGGGCGCCGCCCATGCGCTCAACGAGAAGGCGGCGGATTTCGAGGCCGCGCTGCGCGAGGTGATGAAGGCGGAGCAGCCCCGCATCTTCCTGGACGCAGTGACCGGACCGCTTGCCTCGGCCATCTTCAACGTCATGCCGAAGCGCTCGCGCTGGATCGTCTATGGGAGGCTCGACGCCGAGGCGACTGTCATCCGCGAGCCCGGCCAACTGATCTTCCAGCACAAGCGCATCGAAGGCTTCTGGCTGGCCGAATGGATGCGGCAGTTCCGCGACCGGCTCGGCCCGGCGGTGCTGGAGGCGCAGAAGAGGTTTTCCGACGGGCGCTGGTCGACGGATGTGACGGCGGTGGTGCCGCTGGACGAGGCCATGGCCAGGCTGCCGGACGAGCTGGCCAAGCCGAACGGCAAGGTGTTTGTTAAGCCCTGATCAAAATAACTCGAGGTCGCGTCTATGAGGCTACGGTGGTTTGTCGGATTCGTCCTGGTGTCAATGGCAGGTACATTTAGTGCCGAGGCCGCCGACAAGTTCCCGCCCATTTGGCGTAAGTCGATGACCAATGATCCGGGTACGAACTATTTTCTCAATAAATATTCGGCCTCTTTGAATGATCCAGCATCGACCGCAATAAGAAATATCATGCTGGCGCGCGTCGTCGGCTCTGAATGCCAGTCATCGCGGCTCAGCAAGGCCAAGGTCAGGGCCTATCGCGATAGCATGCTCGGCTCGCTTTCGTCGGATGCATTGAAAGCGGCTGCATTCGCAGCCGGCAGCGAATTGCGCAACTTCGACTATGAAACGCTCGCGCATCTTTGTGCCGGCATCGATTATCAGTTTGGGCCGAAAGGAGTGCTCATAGCTGGTGCCGTTTCGTCAGGCAAAGGCGAGCCAAGATATTCCTACGATCAGCGCAATCCATACATTCGGCTGCCCGAATTCACCGGCAAGTAGCTGCGCTGCCTGGCTCGTGCTCGTCCACTATTCCGCCGGCTCGACATTGGCATAGGCGGCTTGCTCGAGTTCACGCTTCACGCGGGCTTCCTCATGCGCCTTGGGCGTGACGAAGCGCCCAAGCAAGAGATAGGCGACAGGGGTCAGGAAAAGCGTGGAGACGGTCGCCAGGCCAAGGCCGCCGACGATCACCCAACCGAGCGCCACGCGCGCCTCGGCGCCTGCGCCTGAAGCCAGCACCAGCGGCACGCCGCCGAGCACGGTGCAGATCATCGTCATCATCACCGGGCGAAGGCGAATGGTGGCGGCCTCTTCGATCGCCTCGCGCACGCCAAGCCCGCGATCGCGCAGCTGGTTGGCGAACTCGACGATCAGGATGCCGTTCTTGGCCATGACCCCGACCAGGAGGACCAGGCCGATCTGGCTGTAGGCGTTGAGGCTGGTGCCCGACAAAAGCAGCGCGAAGATGGCGCAGGCGAGCCCGAGCGGCACTGTCGCCATGATGATGACGGCGCTGACGAAGCTCTCGAACTGGGCCGCCAGCACCAGAAGGATGATGACCAGCGCGAAACCGAAGATGGTCGCCATGGCGCTGTTGCTCTCGCCGAGCGTCGCCGCCTCGGCCAGCGGCACGATCCGCGCGTCCGACGGCAGCAGCGGTGTTGCGATCTCCTCGGCACGCGTCAGCGCATCGCCGAGCGCGAAGCTGCCGCCGAGATTGGCGGTGATCGCCACCGACGGCTGCTGCTGCTCGCGAGTGAGGGACGGCGGCACGGCGCGCTCGGTCAGCGTGGCGATGGTCGACATCGGCACGAAGCGGCCGTCCGACGTTTTGAGGAAGATATTTTCCAGATCCGTCGGATCGTTGATCGGATTGGTGGTCGAGACCAACTTCACGCCATAGCTGCGGTCGGCGATGTAGACGTCGACGACATCGTTGCCGTCGAGCATCGCCTGCAGCGTGTCCGCAAGCCCGGTGATGTCGATGCCGAGGTCGGAGGCGCGCTCGCGGTCGATGGCAACGGCAAGCTGCGGCTGCGTAAGGTCGACGGAGAGTCGCGGTGCTTGGAAGCGTCGATCCTGCCGCATCTCCTCGACGATCTGCACCGCCGCCGCGCTTAGCGCCTTGCGGTCGTTGCCGACCAGGGCGAATTGCAGGCCGCTGCCGGCGCCGCGGATGCGAAGGCTGTTGGGCTGAACCGGGAAAACGCGGACGCTTGGCACCTGCTTCGTCAGGCGGCTGATCTCGGCCATGATCTCCTGCTGACTGCGCGTCCGCTCGGCCCACGGCGCCAGCGTCATCACCATGAAGCCGCTATTGTAGGCGCCGTTGTTGCCGGCATTCGCGAAGGTGCTGCGGATCTCGCCGGAATCGCGCAAAGGCTGGATCAGCCGCTCGATCTTGCGCATCTGCTCGGTCGTGTAGTCGAGGCTGACTCCTTGCGGCGCGTTGATGCGCAGCAAAACGACGGCGCGGTCTTCGGTCGGCGTCAGCTCCTGACGTATCGTGCCGAACAAAGTGAAGGCGGTGCCAGCGAAGAGCATAGCGACGAGCACTACGATCCAGGGGGCGCCGAGGCAGGCATGCAGGCAGCTCATGTAGAGCCGATGCAATGCGCCGCCGATGCGAGCGCCCACGCCGCTGCCACCTTCGTGGTGAAGAGAGGCGCTAGTCAGCATGCGCGAGGCGAGCATCGGGCAGAGCGTCAGCGCCACGACGCAGGAGAGCAGTACCGACATCGCCAGCACGAAGCCGAACTCGCGAAAGAGCCCGCCGGTCTGTCCCGGCAGGAAGGAGATCGGCACGAAGACGGCGACCAGGGTCAGCGTCGTGGCAACGACGGCGAAGAAGACTTCCTGGGTGCCGAGCACGGCGGCCGCGCGCGGCCCCATGCCCTCGTTGCGGCGGCGCACGATATTTTCGAGCACCACGATGGCGTCGTCGACGACGAGGCCCGTCGCCAGAACCAGCGCCAGCAGCGTCAGGATGTTGATGGAAAAGCCGGCGAGATAGATCGCGGCGATGGTGCCGATCATGGCGACCGGCATCGACAGGCCCGGGATCAGCGTCGCGCGCCAGTCGAGCAGGAAGGCGTAGATGACGATCAGCACGATCGAGACGGAAAGCGCGAGCGCGATCTCAACCTCGTGCACCGCGCCGTTGACGAAGACGGCATCGTCGCTTGTGACCTTGATCGACATGCCTTGCGGAAGATTTGCCTGGAGTTTCTCGACGGCAGCCCTGACGCCGGTCGATATATCGAGCGTGTTCGATTCCGCCTGGCGGATGATGCCGAGGCCGATGCCGGTTTTGCCGTCGGAGCGCAATGAGGTCTGGCCGATGTCGGGGCCGAGCGTCACGGTGGCGACGTCGCGGATGCGCGTCGCGCCGCCGATGACGATGCTCTCGAATTCCTCCGGCGTGGTCACGTCGGCCGTCGTGCGCACGACGAGGTCCTGGTTGGTGGTGGTGATCGAGCCGGCCGGGGAATCGAAGGCGACGGAGGCGAGCGCCTTGCGCAAATCCGCCACGGTGAAGCCATGGCTTGCCAGCTTGTTCTGGTCGACGTCGATGCGGAAGATCTTGTCGCGGTCGCCGGATACCTGAACGTCGGCGACCCCTGGGACGGCGGCGAGCTCGTCCTCGATGCGGTCCTGGACCAGCACCGTCATGTCCTGCACCGACATGGTGTCGGACGTGACCGCCAGCCGCATCACCGGGTCGGAATTGGCGTCGGCCTTGACGATGCGCGGCGCATCGGCGGTCTCGGGCAGTTGGTTGGTGATGCGGCTGACGGAATCGCGGACATCGGAGGCGGCGACATTGAGATCGACGCCGTCGTTGAACTCGATGGTGACGCGGCTCTGGCCGAAAGATGAAGTCGACGAGATCGACTTGACGCCCGAGACGCGCGCGACGGCGCCTTCGATCGGGTCGGTCAACTCGCGGTCGACGGTTTCGGCGGCCGCGCCCTCGAAGGTGGTGTTGACGGTGATGACCGGGCGGTCGACATCCGGCAGTTCGCGGATTTCGACGCCCCAGAAGGCTGCGAGGCCGGCGACCGCGATCAGCGTATTGAGCACGAAGGCCATGACCGGCCTGCGGATAAAGAGCGCGGTCAGGCCCGATCCCGCGGTCTGGTCGCCGGCGGCGCTCATGAGCCTTCGGCCGCGGTGGCGCGGTCCTCGCCGGCGGTCCGGACGTCGCCGCCTTCGCTGACACTCTCCGTGCCTTCGGTCACGACCATATCGCCGCTCTCGACGGGAGCATCGATCAGCACCGTCTCGGTGTTGCGCTGGATGATGCGCACCGGCACGCGCTTTGCCTTGCCGTTTTCGACGGTCCAGATATAGGCGCCGTCGGTGCCCCACTGGATGGCCAGTGGGCTGACGGCCGGATAGGTGTCGCCGGGGAATTTCATGGCGATCTGGAACGACATGCCGGCGCGCAGCGAATCCGCCGGGTTGGCGATCGTCGCCTTGACGAGCAGCGTGCGGCTGTTCTCGTCGATATGGTTGTCGATGGCCGAAACCGTGCCGGAATAGACCTGGTTGGGGTTGGCCAGCGGCGTGGCCGACAATCGCTGTCCGACCTTTACAGCGGCGGCAAAACGCTCCGGCACCCAGAAATCGACCAATATGCTCGAGCGGTCGTCAAGCGTCGCGATCGCCGACTGGCTGGTGACATAGTTGCCGGCGGCGATCGGCAGGATACCGACAGTGCCTTCGATAGGCGCGACGACCGAGCGGCGCTCGAGCGCGAGCTCGGCATCGCGCAGCGCCAGCTTGGCATTGGCGAGCGCCACCTCGGCATCCGCGACGGCAACTTGCGTGGCGGCATTGGAGGCTCGCAGCGACTTGACCCGGTCGAGCTTCGCTTGGGCGTCGTCGAGCGCGACCTTGGCACGGTCGCGCGCAATCACTTCCGTCTCCGAATCGAGCCTGGCGATGACATCGCCTTTTTCGACATGGGTGCCGGACTGCACCGGCAGTTCGGTGAGGCGGCCGGAAGAGTATGGATTGACGGTGACTGTCGCATTGGCGCGGCCGGTCCCGATCGCCTGAAGCCTGTCGTTGATGGTGGCGGTGCCGGCAGGGGAGGCGACAATGGTCACGATCTGGCCGCCGCGGTTGCGACCGGACCGGGCCGAACCGGTCTCGATGCTTCCCGTGACGGGGGGCGTCGCCGCAATCGCCCAGTCCATTCCCCAGCGTGCCAATACCTCAGGCGCGCCGGGATAGAAGCGCGCCCAGGCGGCCGCAGCGGCAACCACGATCACCAGCGCAAGAACAATCTGTTTCCAGCTCGACATTGACACTCCAGCGGCAGAATCGTCCGCCGGTTCCAAGTGGAAGCAGGCTGAGCGACGATACGGCGTGAGAGCGATACCGGCCACGCCACATCATAATATCAGCGTTTTATGGCAATTATCACGCAAACGTGCACATTAAATCTCGGTAACGTGAAGCGGGATCATCGCTTCGGCCCCATCTTTTGCCGCAATTTGGGGGGGCGCCGGCCGCCATTCGGTCAAAGCAAAACCGAACGGAAGCCGTTGCCTGGAACTGCCTAGCGCAGGCTCTCCAGGTCGCGGATGCGCTTGGCGCCGGCGGCTTCGAGCTGCCTTGTAACCGCGCCGATCAGCGTTTCGGCGACGACAAAGAGGGCGGCGGATGAATCCCAGGCCGAAGGCACGGCGGTACGCCCGGCGATCACATGGCGGGCGAAGCGGGCGATCGGCGAGAGCCACTGATCGGTGAAGAGCACGATTTGGACGCCGCGCTGGTGCGCCTTTTCGGCAAAGCGGAGCAGACTTTCCTGGTAGCGCCTGATGTCGAAGATAACCAGCACGTCGCGCTTGCCCATGTCGATCAACCGGTCGCGCCAGATGCTCTCCTGGCCCGCGAGGTGGTAGACGTCTGGCTGGATGATGGCGAGATGGGCTGCCATGTAGCGCGCCAGCGGATCGGTGAAGCGGCCGCCGATCAGAAAGGTCTTGCCGCGGCGCTCGGCAAGCCGTGCGGCAATGTCGGCCAACTGCTTGTCGGTAAGGTGCCGGAACGTCTCGCGCATGTTGTCGAGCGTCGCCTCCAGCATCGGCGAAACGGCGCCGCCATTGGCGGGCGACGCCGAGTTGAGCGTGCGAGAGGCCGGCGACTGCAATTGCGCGGCCAGTTCATCCTGCAGCGCCGATTGGAATTCGGGATAGTTCTGGAAGCCTAACCTGGCGACGAAACGCAGAATCGTCGGTGAGGAGACTCCCGCCGCGGTCGAGAACTCGGCCACCGTCTTCAGCCCGGTCAGCGGATAGTTGGCAATCAGCGTCTGCGCGGCGCGGCGCTCGCCTGCCGGCATGGTGCCGATGCGGTCCGAAATCAGTTCGGCAATACTGGAGATCATCGTTTTCCCCACCCTTTGACCCGGTCGCCGCCGTTTTCGGAATTCCGCGTTTGACAAAGCCGCGTAAACTGTATGAAATCATTCACAGGGGCGCAATGAGGCAAATTACGTAACATAAGATACAGCGCTCCCGAGGGGACGGCAGTATGGAGAAAGCACGGCGCGCCAGCCTTGCACCGTCGGAGACCGTGAGGGTGACCAACCCCGGCGGCTCGAGCCCCTTCGTCCTCACCTGCGATCACGCCTCGAACTTCCTGCCCGCCGAATTCGGAACGCTCGGGCTGCCCGCCGAGGATCTCTCCCGGCATATCGCCTGGGATCCGGGCGCGCTGCCGGTCGCCAGCCGGATGGCCGACGCGCTCGACGCCACGCTGGTCGAAACCCGCATCTCGCGCCTGGTGATCGACTGCAACCGCCCGCTCGACGCGCCGGACCTCGTGCCGCCGGTCAGCGAGGCGACGGCCATTCCGGGCAATTCGAATCTCTCCGGCAAGCAGCGCGCGGAGCGGATCGATCTCGCGTGGCGTCCGTTCCACGACACGATCGCTGAGATCATCGAGCAGCGGCTGGCGCTCGGGCAGGAAACGCGCCTGGTGTCGGTGCACTCCTTCACGCCGGTCTATAAGGGCAGGACCCGTCCCTGGCATATCGGCATCATCCATGACGACGACCGCCGGCTGGCGGCGCCGCTGATATCGGCGCTCAAGCGGCTCTCCGGCGTCACCGTTGGCGTCAACGAACCCTATTCGCCGGCCGACCGCGTCTATTTCACGCTGGAACGGCACGCGCGCTCGCGCGGCCTTGCCTGCGCGATGATCGAAATCCGCAACGACGAGATCTCCAGCGAGACCGGGCAGCGGAAATGGGCGGATTTGCTCACAGGCATATTCTCTAATCTGGAGCCCGAGGAGGCCAGGGGCTCCCGACAACGCGCAATGGGAAAGTCAGTACAGTCGGCCAGCTAAGAAACCACAGGGGACTTCCAACATGGCAGCAAATGACTACACCGAAGTCGACAAGGCTGAGGACATACAAGTCCTCCACAGCATGGGCTATGCCCAGGAACTGGAGCGGCGCCTCAGCCGCTTCTCGAATTTCGCGGTTTCCTTCTCCATTATCTGCATCCTGTCCGGCGGCATCAACTCGCTGGCGCAGGCGACCTCCGGCGCCGGCGGCATCGGCATCGGCATCGGCTGGCTGGTGGGCTGCTTCGTGTCGCTCACCTTCGCGGTCGCCATGTCGCAGATCAGCTCGGCCTATCCGACGGCCGGCGGCCTCTATCACTGGGGCTCGATCCTCGGCAATCGCGGCACCGGCTGGGTTACCGCCTGGCTCAACCTGCTTGGCCTGATCACCGTGCTCGGCGCCATCAATGTCGGCACCTGGACTTTCTTCGTCGGCGCTTTCGGGCCGGCGCTGGGCATTGAAAACAACCTGACCACCCAGACGATCTTCCTGGTCATCATCACCGGCGCGCAGGCGCTAATCAACCATCTGGGCATCAAGCTGACGGCAAAGCTCACCGACTTTTCGGGCTATCTGATCTTCTTCGGCTCGATCCTGATCGCGGTGGTCTGCCTGCTCTCGGCCGAGACCTGGGACTTCAGCCGCCTCTTCACCTTCCACAACTACTCAGGCGATGCCGGAGGCGGCGTGTGGCCGCAGGTTTCGAACGCCTGGGTCTTCGCGCTTGGCCTCCTGCTGCCGATCTATACGATCACCGGCTATGACGCCTCGGCGCACACGTCGGAGGAAACCATCAAGGCAGCTTCTTCCGTGCCGCGCGCGATGGTCATGTCGGTCATCTGGTCGGCGCTGTTCGGCTACCTGTTCCTGGCTGCCTTCGTGCTGATGATCCCGAACATGGACGAGGCCGCCAAGCAGGGCTGGAACGTGTTCTTCTGGGCCTTCGACCAGCGCGTCGGAACCGGACTGAAGGAGTTCGTCTATCTCGTCGTGTTCCTGGCACAGCTGCTGTGCGGCCTTGCCACCGTCACTTCGGCCTCGCGCATGATCTTCGCCTTCTCGCGAGACGGCGGCCTGCCGGGCTCGGCAGCGCTTTCCAAGGTCAGCCCGACCTATCGCACGCCCGTGGCGGCGATCTGGACAGCCTCGATCCTGTCGGTGCTGTTCGTGTGGGGCTCGTCGGTGGTCTCGGTCGCCGGCACCTCGGCCTACACGATTGTGGTGTCCTGCACCGTCATCTTCTTGTTCCTCTCCTTCACCGTGCCGATCGTGCTCGGCATGATGGCTTGGGGGACGCCGAAGTGGGACAAGATGGGGCCGTGGAACATGGGCCGCGGCATCTTCATGCTGTTCGGTCTGCTCTCGATCGTGTCGATGATCCTGATCTTCGTCATCGGCATCCAGCCGCCGAACGACTGGGCGCTCTACATCACCGTCGGCTTCTTCATCCTGACGGCGGTCGTCTGGTTCGCCTTCGAGCGCAACCGCTTCCAGGGGCCGCCGCTCGGCGACATTATCGCGGCGCGCCAGGCGGCGATCAAGGCGGCAGAGCAGGCGGTCGGCGAGACCGGCCACTGATATCGAACATCATCGCCCTGGCCGGCGTCACGCCGGCCAGGGCTTCGTTTCTCCCTTTCAATCGACAAGTGTTGGAGTGCCAAAGGAATGGCCGGGAATTTCTCGTTCGATCAGTTGAAGAAAGCGGTCTCGAACGGCGAGGTCGACACGGTGCTGGCCTGCATCGTCGACATGCAGGGCCGGCTCGCGGGGAAGCGCTTCCTGGCCCAGTATTTCGTCGATTCCGCGCATGGCGAGACGCATGGCTGCAACTATCTGCTGGCCTGCGACATCGATATGGAGCCGGTGCCGGGCTACAAGGCGGCGAGCTGGTCGAAGGGTTATGGCGACTTCGTCATGAAACCCGACCTGTCGACCCTTCGGCGCGTCCCATGGCTGGAGAAGACGGCGCTGGTCATCTGCGACGTGCTCGATCATCACGACCATGAGGACCTCGCGCATTCGCCGCGCGCGATCCTGAAAAAGCAGGTCAAGCGTCTGAGCGAGCGCGGCTATATCGGCTACTTCGCCTCCGAGCTCGAATTCTACCTGTTCAGCGAAACCTATGAATCGGCGCGCAAGAAGCACTGGCAAGGGCTCGACAGCGCTTCGCCCTATATCGGCGACTACCAGATCGGCATCACCACCAAGGAAGAAGGCGTCATGCGCCGGCTCCGCAACGAGATGGAGGCAGCCGGTATCCCGATCGAAAATTCCAAGGGCGAATGGGGTCCCGGCCAGGAAGAGATCAATGTGCGCTATGCCGAAGCACTCGAGATGGCGGATCGCCACGTCATCCTGAAGAACGGCGCCAAGGAGATCGCCGATTCCGAAGGCAAGGCCATCTCCTTCATGGCCAAGTACAATTACGGGCTCGCCGGCAATTCCAGCCACATCCATAATTCGCTGTGGAGCGCCGACGGCGGGACGCCGCTGTTCTTCGACAAAAACGCCGAATGGACGCTGTCGAGCCTCGGCCAGCAATGGGCGGCCGGCCAGCTCAAATACGCCAAGGAGTTCACCTGGTTCCTGGCGCCGTACATCAACTCCTACAAGCGCTTCCAGGCCGGCACCTTCGCGCCGACCAAGATCATGTGGAGCGAGGACAACCGCACGGCGGGATTCCGGCTGTGCGGCGAGGGTACCAAAGGCATCCGCATGGAATGCCGCATCGGCGGCGCCGATCTCAACCCCTATCTCGCCTTCGCCGCGCTGATCGCGGCCGGTCTCGCCGGCATCGACGAGAAGCTGGAGCTGCAGAAGCCGTTTGTCGGCGACGCCTATCAGGCGTCGCAACTGCCGGAAATCCCGAAGACGCTGCGCGATGCCGCCGAGACGCTGGAAGGCTCCACGATGCTGAAGCAGGCCTTCGGCGAGGAGGTAATCGAGCACTATGTCCACACCGCCCGCTGGGAGCAGTTCGAATACGACCGCCGGATCACGGATTGGGAACTGCACCGGGGGTTTGAACGCTACTAAAGCTGTAGTCGAACGTTGACTGAACCTAACTAAAGCTGTAGTCTTGGCTGGTTGAGTTCGGGAGCGTGAGAATGGGAAAGTAT
Source organism: Mesorhizobium sp. WSM3862 (assembly GCF_002294985.1). Lineage (GTDB taxonomy): Bacteria > Pseudomonadota > Alphaproteobacteria > Rhizobiales > Rhizobiaceae > Mesorhizobium. The sequence continues at coordinate 294,819 of NZ_NSGE01000002.1, forward strand.
TCGCCTTTGCGTTCGTATCTTATGGCTCAAACCGGCGAGCGGGTTCCGATGTCGTTCAGCGACATCGAGAAGCTGCTTGGCGAAAAGCTACCGGCGTCCAAGCAGTATCCGGCTTGGTGGAGCAATAACCCCAGCAACAATCCAATGACAAAGGAGTGGCTGGCCGCGGGGTTCCAGACTGAGTCCGTCAATATAGCGGGCGAAAAACTGGTCTTTCGGCGCGTTCAGCCAGGTTCCGGCACTTCAAAGGGGTTCGGCGAATCGGCTCAGGCCGAGATCGGCGGGACACCGACACGGCACCCGATCTTCGGCTGCATGAAGGGAACGCTTACTATCCTCCCAGAGGTCGATCTGACGGAGCCTGTCGAGCAGGATTGGGGCAAGGTCTATGAAGACTGAGAACCTTCTGTTGGACACTTGCGCGGTCATCTGGATCTCGCAGGACGAACCGATAGCCGATGCGGCGACAACGGCTATCAGCAAGGCTCCTCAGTCCGGCACGCTGAACGTATCGGTCATGTCGGCATGGGAGATGGGCATGCTGGTGTCGAAGGGCAGGTTGCCGTCGACGAAGACGCCCGACCGTTGGTTCGACGAGTTCGTTGAGGCGGCGGCCGTCACAGTGGAAGGGGTGACGCCACGTATTCTCATAGCGGCCTCCTACCTTCCAGGTGTCGTTCACAGCGATCCAATGGATCGAATTCTGATAGCGACCGCGCGGGAGCGCGATTTGACTATCGTAACGCGTGACAGGGCCATTTTGGCCTATGCCGCGCAGGGTCATGTCAGAGCCATCGCCTGCTGAAAGAGTCAATTTGGAGACGTCTTCTTGGATACCGTAAAACTCAAATCACCCATCGACGGCTCGATCTATGCCGAGCGGCCGGTCGCGACGGATCAGGCGATCAACGCGGCGGTAGAGCGCGCCAGGGCGGCGCAGGAGAAGTGGGCCGAGACACCGGTCGCCGAGCGCGGCAAGTACATGCTGGCGATGCTGGAAGCGCTGGTCGGCATCAGCGACGAGATCGTGCCCGAGATCGCCTGGCAGATGGGGCGGCCGGTGCGCTATGGCGGCGAGTTCGGCGGCGTCAAGGAACGCACCAGCTACATGGTCGAGATCGCGGAAGCCGCGCTGAAGCCGATCATGGCCTCCAATCCGAAGGACGGCTTTCGCCGCTATGTGAAGAAGGTGCCGCTCGGCGTCGTGCTGGTGATCGCGCCGTGGAACTATCCGTATCTCACCGCGGTCAACACGATCGTGCCGGCGCTGATGGCCGGAAGCGCGGTCATCCTCAAGCATGCGGCGCAGACGCTGCTGGTCGGCGAGCGCTTCCAGCAGGCGTTCGACAAGGCGGGCCTGCCGAAAGGCCTGTTCCAGAACCTGGTCATGAACCACGACCAGACCGAAAGGCTGCTCGGCTCGGGCAAGATCGATCATGTCAACTTCACCGGCTCGGTCGCCGGCGGCCGGGCCATCGAGAAAGCCGCGGCCGGCACCTTCATGACGCTCGGCCTCGAGCTCGGCGGCAAGGATCCGGCATACGTTTTGCCCGACGCCAAGATGGACCATGCGGTCGCCAATCTGGTCGACGGCGCCTTCTACAATTCCGGCCAATGCTGCTGCGGCATCGAGCGCGTCTACGTGCACGAAAAGGTCTATGACGAGTTCGTCGAAGGTTTTGTCGCCGAGACCAGGAACTATGTCGTCGGCAATCCGCTGGAGCAGGCGACGACCATGGGTCCGATGGCGCAGGCACGCTTCGCCGACCTGATCCGCGAGCAAAAGGCAGAGGCGCTGCGCAAGGGCGCCAAGGCGCATATCGACATGAAGGTGGAGAACGACAGGCCGGGCTCGCCCTATCTGGCGCCGGAAGTGCTGACCGGTGTCGACCACCAGATGAGCGTCATGCGCGAGGAAAGCTTCGGCCCGATCGTCGGCATCATGAAGGTGCGCGACGACGAGGAAGCCATCGCACTGATGAACGACAGCCCCTATGGGCTGACGGCCTCGATCTGGACGCGCGACACCGAGCGCGCCGTGGCGATCGGCGACCGGGTCCAGACAGGCACCGTGTTCATGAACCGCTGCGACTATCTCGATCCGGCGCTGGTCTGGACCGGCGTCAAGGACACCGGCAAGGGCGCGGCGCTGTCTGCCATCGGCTACGACAACCTGACCCGGCCGAAATCCTATCACCTGCGCGAAGCGATCTGATTTTTCGAAAGACAATCCATGTCCAAGCTCACCTCCAAATGGAACTACCCCACCACCGTCCGCTTCGGCGCGGGACGCATCAAGGAACTGCCGGACGCGCTGGCCGCGGCAGGCATCAAGCGCCCGCTTTTCGTCACCGACCCGGGCCTGGCGAAGCTGCCCGTCGTCGCTTCGACACTGAAGATCCTCGACGATGCCAAGGTGCCTTATGGCGTCTTTTCCGAGGTGAAGCCGAACCCGGTCGAGTCCAACCTGACCGCCGGCATCGCCGTGTTCAAGAAAGGCAAGCATGACGGGGTCGTCGCTTTCGGCGGCGGCTCGGCGCTCGACCTCGGCAAGCTGATCGCCTTCCAGGCCGGGCAGACGCGTCCGGTATGGGATTTCGAGGACATCGGCGACTGGTGGACGCGCGCCAACTCGGAGGCGATCGCGCCGATCATCGCGGTGCCGACCACGGCGGGCACCGGTTCCGAGGTCGGCCGCGCCGGCGTCATCACCAATGAAGAGACCCACACCAAGAAAGTCATTTTCCATCCGAAGCTTCTGCCGGCGATCGTGATTGCGGATCCGGAGCTGTCGGTCGGCATGCCGCCCTTCATCACGGCCGGCACCGGCATGGACGCGCTCGCCCACTGCCTCGAAGCCTATTGCGCGCCGGGCTATCATCCGATGGCCGACGGCATCGCCGTGGAAGGCATCCGGCTGGTGTTCGAAAACCTACCCAAGGCCTTCGCCAACGGCAAGGATCTGGTCGCCCGCGCGAATATGATGAGCGCGGCCGCGATGGGCGCGGCCGCCTTCCAGAAGGGGCTGGGCGCCATCCACTCTCTGTCGCATCCGATCGGCGCGCTCTACGACACCCATCACGGCATGACCAATGCGGTGTTCATGCCCTATGTCCTCGCCTTCAACCGCGATGCGATCGAGCACCGCATCGCGCGGCTCGCGGCCTATTGCGGCATCAAGGGCGGCTTCGACGGCTTCGCGAAAGCCGTCATCAAATTGCGCAAGGAGCTCAAGGTGCCGCATGCGCTGCCCGGCCTGATCAAGGGCCTCGAGATGGACAAGAACCGCAAGACACTGATCGCCGACATGGCGGTGGTCGATCCGACCGCCGGCGGCAATCCGGTCAAGCTCACCAAGAAAGGGGCGCTTGCTCTGCTCGAAAATGCCATCGCAGGGTCGGTCTAAGACAATATGCAGCGGAAAGTTGATCTGGAAACGAGAGGAAAGGAAAGGGCAACGGGCGGAATGCAAGGACGAGAATAATTAGCCGGAAAAAGAATCGCGAAGCGATTGCTACAGCCGGTTAAAGAGAGTTTACTTTTTCGTGTTGCGGGGTGCCGCTTTCACAAAGCTTTCATCTGGCTGTCACACGAAAACGATACCGCATCGCAGGCGTCCAATGGCGTCAGTTCAACGGAGAGAACACATGTTCAAATTCACGGGGAAAGTGCTTTCCCTTTCGGCCGCGGCGCTGTTTGCGTCGACGGTGATTTCGTCCGCCGACGCGATGGACGATCTCGTCAAGGCGGCGAAAGCCGAGGGCCAGCTCACCACCATCGCGCTGCCGCACGACTGGTGCGGCTACGGCGACGTCATCGCCGGCTTCAAGGCGAAGTATCCGGAGATCACCGTCAACGAGCTCAACCCGGATGCAGGCTCCGGCGATGAGATCGAGGCGATCAAAGCGAACAAGGACAACAAGGGCCCGCAGGCACCTGACGTCATCGACGTTGGCCTGTCCTTCGGTCCGTCCGCCAAGAAGGACGGCCTGATCCAGCCTTATAAAGTCTCGACCTGGGATTCCATTCCGGACAGCGCCAAGGACGCTGACGGCTACTGGACAGGCGACTATTATGGCGTGCTCTCGTTCCAGGTGAACAAGGATCTGGTCAAGGAATCGCCGACCGACTGGGCCGACCTGCTGAAGCCTGAATTCGCCAACTCGGTTGCCCTTGCCGGCGATCCGCGCGCTTCGAACCAGGCTATCCAGGCCGTCTACGCCGCCGGCCTTGCCAGCGGCGCTGCCGCTGGCGAAGCCGCAGGCACTGCCGGGCTCGAATTTTTCAAGAAGCTCAATGCCGCTGGCAACTTCGTGCCGGTCATCGGCAAAACCGCGACGCTCGCCCAGGGCCAGACGCCGATCCTCGTCACCTGGGACTACAACGCGCTCTCCGGTCGCGACACGCTGAAGGGCAATCCCCCCGTTGACGTCATTGTGCCGAAGACCGGCGTTGTCGCCGGCGTTTACGTGCAGGCGATCAGCGCTTACGCGCCGCATCCGAATGCGGCCAAGCTTTGGCTGGAATATCTCTACTCCGACGAAGGCCAGATCGGCTGGCTGAAGGGCTATTGCCACCCGATCCGCTTCAACGATCTCGCCAAGAACGGCAAGGTTCCGGCGGATATGCTGGCGAAGATGCCTCCGGCCGAGTCCTATGCAGCCGCGGTGTTTCCGACGCTCGATGAACAGGGCAAGGCAAAAGAAGCCATCACCAAGAACTGGGACGCCGTTGTCGGCGCCAATGTGAAGTAAGCATTAATACGGTCCGGGCGGCCCGATGGCCGCCCGGACTCCCTTTCCAAAACGGTAGCCGGCGCATGACCGATCTCTCGGTTTCCAATCAGGCAATTGCGGGCAAGGCCGCGCCCCCCGGCGAAGCGCGCGCAATGCGGCTGCCGACGCATTGGCTTGGCGTAACGCCGTTCTTCGTCTTCGCCGTCATGTTCCTGATCCTGCCCACGCTCTACTTGATGCTGGGCGCCTTCCAGAACGAGGCGGGCGAGTTCACGTTCGCCAACATCGTCGCGCTCTTTTCGGCCAACATCGTTGCCGCCTACTGGATTTCGATAAAGGTCAGCCTGGCGTCATCGCTGATCGGCGCCTTCGCCGGTCTTGCCATCGCCATCGCCATCGTGCGCGGGGGCCTGCCCAACTGGATACGGTCGGGGACGCTGACGTTTTCCGGTGTCGCGTCCAATTTCGCCGGAGTGCCGCTGGCTTTCGCCTTCATCGCGACGCTAGGCCGGCTGGGCCTCGTCACCGTGCTGCTCAACACCCTGGTCGGCTTCAACATCTATGCGCATGGCTTCAACCTGCTGTCGTTCTGGGGTCTGACGATCACCTATGTCTATTTCCAGATTCCGCTGATGGTGGTCATCATCGTGCCGGCGATCGACGGGCTAAAAAGGGAATGGGGCGAAGCCGCCGCCACGCTCGGCGCCACCCAGGCGCAATACTGGCGCTTGGTGGTAATCCCCGTGCTGTGGCCGAGCTTCCTCGGCACCGTGATCCTGCTCTTCGCCAATGCCTTCGGGGCGATCGCCACCGCCTATGCGCTGACCGGGTCCTCGCTCAACATCGTGCCGATCCTGCTCTACGCCCAGATCCGCGGCGACGTGCTGCACAATGCCCATCTCGGTTACGCGATCGCCTTCGGCATGATCGTCATCACCGGGCTTGCCAACATCTTCTACATCTGGTTCCGGACGCGCTCGGAGAGGTGGCTGAAATGAAATCCGGCAGGTTCTGGGCCTGGGTCGTCTTTGTCCTCGGCGCGGCGTATTTCTTCATCCCGCTGATCGCGACGATCGAGTTCTCGCTGCGCATGCGCCGCGGCGTCTATTCCCTGGACGCCTACAAGGTCGTGCTCGGCGACAGCCAGTTCCAGGCGACCTTCATGTTTTCGGTGGTCGTCGCCATCTTCACAATTCTCCTCGGCGTGCTGATCGTCGTGCCTACGGCCTACTGGATCCGCCTTCGCATGCCGCAGATCAGGCCGATCGTCGAGTTCATCACGCTGCTGCCGCTGGTGATCCCGGCCATCGTCATCGTCTTCGGCTATATCAGGATGTATGGGTCGAATTCGCCGCTGCCGTTCCTGGCAACCAATCCAGGCGCGAATGCTCTGCTGGTCATCGGCTATGCAACGCTTGCACTGCCATACATGTACCGCGCCGTCGACACCGGGCTTCGCACCATCGACGTGCGCACGTTGACGGAAGCGGCGCAGATCCTGGGCGCCGGCTGGGGCACGATCATCAGCCGCGTGATCCTGCCCAATGTGCTGATCGCCGTGCTTTCGGGCGCATTCCTGACGTTCGCCATCGTGATCGGCGAATTCACCATGGCCAGCCTGCTCAACCGGCCGGCATTCGGCCCGTATTTGCAGAATCTTGTGGCCAACCGCGCCTATGAGCCGGCGGCGCTGTCGATCATCGCGTTCGTCATAACCTGGGGCTGCATGTCGCTGATCCAGATCTTGTCCCGTTTCGCGCCGAAATCGGCGAACCGCCCCAATTGAGCGAAGTACCGACCGAAAGAAAAAGCCATGGCCGAGCCGTTCCTCTCCATCCAGCATGTGCGAAAGTCCTTCGGCGCCACAACCGTGGTCGAGGATTTCAACCTCGATGTCGCGCCGGGCGAATTCGTCTCCTTCCTCGGTCCGTCCGGCTGCGGCAAGACGACGGTGTTGCGCATGGTGGCCGGCTTCGAGGAGCCCTCGGCCGGCAAGATCGTGGTTAGCGGCAAGGACATCACCAGGCTGAAGCCCAACCAGCGCAATATCGGCATGGTGTTCCAGGCCTATGCGCTGTTTCCCAACCTCACTGTGGCGCAGAATATCGGGTTCGGACTGAAGGTGGCGGGCATGCCCAGGGCGGCCATCGATTCCCGTGTCGCGGAGATGCTCGACATCATCAGGCTGCCGCAGATGGCCGACCGCTATCCCTACCAGCTCTCCGGCGGCCAGCAGCAGCGCATCGCGCTGGCGCGCGCCATTGCGCCGAAGCCGAAGCTTTTGCTGCTCGACGAGCCGCTGTCGGCGCTGGACGCCAAAGTGCGCATTTCGCTGCGAGAGGAAATCCGCTCGATCCAGAAGAAGCTCGGCATAACCACCATCTTCGTGACGCACGACCAGGAAGAGGCGCTGTCGATCTCCGACCGCATCGCGGTCATGTATGGCGGCAAGGCCGAGCAGGTCGGCACGCCGTTCGAGATCTACAACCGGCCGGCGACCAAATTCGTTGCCAATTTCGTCGGCACGCTCAACGTCCTGGAAGGCAAGGTCACCGATGCCGCGTCCGGCAAGGTGCAGGTCAACACGCAGGAAGTCTCGCTGAAGGGAAAGCTCAACGGCTCGAAGTCCGGCGACACGCTGTCGCTGGCGCTGCGGCCCGAAGCGATTTCGCTCGGACGCCAGCCGGGCCACGACACCAGCCTTTCGGGCGAGATCGCCGAAGTGCATTTCCTCGGCTCGGTCATCCGGGTGCGCGTCGGCATCGGCGGCAACACGGTATCGCTCGACACCTTCAACAACTCGGCGACGCCGCCGCCTGTCGTCGGCGAGAAGGCGGACATCTCTTTCTCGTCGGGCGACATGCTGGTGCTGCACTAGGGTGAATAGTGAATAAGTGAATGGTAGTCGGCGAAGAGAGCACGTTACGTGCTCGAATTCTCTCTGATGATGCCCGTTCACCATTCACCATTCGTTTTTTGCAGTGCCAAAGGCCTGGTTCCATCGCTACGATGAGTCATGGCGCTTTTCGAGCTCACCCTCATTCTGCTTCTGATCGCCGTCGGGCTGACAGCGTTGTCGCGATGGCTGGGGATACCTTATCCCTCCCTGCTGGCCTTGGCCGGAGTGGGGATCGCCTTTCTGCCAGGTGCGCCGACCATCGAGATCGACCCGGAACTGGCGCTTGCCCTGTTCATCGCGCCGGTGCTTCTCGATGCCGCCTATGATACGTCGCTGCGCGACCTGAAGCGCTACCGGCTGTCGCTGGTGCTGCTGGCGTTGGGCGCGGTTGTCTTCACCACCGTGGTCGTCGCCTTCGTCGGCTGGAAGATGGCCGGTCTGCCGATCGCGGCGGCGATCGCGCTCGGCGCCATCGTCGCGCCGCCGGACGCCGTGGCGGCGAGCGCCGTGCTCGGCCAGTTCAAGGTGCCGCACCGCCTCAACGCCATCCTGCAAGGGGAGAGCCTGCTCAACGACGCCACGGCGCTTCTGATCTACCGCATCGCCGTTTCGGCCGCGGTCGGCTCGGTCATGCTGAGCGATGCGGTGCCGGTGATCCTTCTGTCGACGGTCGGCAGCGTCGCCGCCGGCTATCTGTTCGGCCGCCTCTCGCTGCTGACGCTGACGCGCATCGAGGATGCGGCAAGCAGCACCGTGGTGCAGTTTGCCGGAACCTTTGCCGTCTGGATCATCGCCGACAGGATCGGCCTTTCCGCCATCATCACCATCGTCGTCTATGCCATCACCATCGCGCGCACCGCGCCGCGCCAGATGTCGGCCAGACGCCGCGTCAGCACCTACTCGGTCTGGGAGTCGGCAGTGTTCGTGCTCAATGTGCTGGCTTTCGTGCTGATGGGCCTGCAGGCCCGGTCGATCGTCGGCAGGCTCTCCGGCGATGGGCAGGGCGATGAATTTGTCTTCGCCGCAACGGTGCTGGCCGTTGTCATCGTGGCACGCCTCGTCTGGGTGTTTGGTTACGTCGCGATCATACGGCGGTTCGCCCGCTTCGACAGCAAAGAGCAAAGGCGGGATGCGCCGACATTCGGGGGCGCCTTGCTTGTCGGCTGGTGCGGCATGCGCGGGCTGGTGAGCCTGGTGGTGGCCATTGCATTGCCGGCCAATTTCCCTGGCCGGGACCCGATCGTGCTTGCCGCCTTCGCGGTCGTGCTCGGCACGCTGGTGCTGCAAGGCATGAGCCTGAAGCCGCTGCTGCGCTGGCTCAATTTCGAAGAGGATACGACGATAGATCGCGAAGTGGCGCAGGCACGCGTTGCCATCATGGAAGCCGCGCTCGACGTCCTGAGCCGCAAGACGTCTGCCGCTGCCGACGTCGTGCGCGAGCAGTACGAGGCCCAACGCAAGATCGCCGAGAATCCTGAGGATGCGCAGGCGGCCACCGAATACGACCGACTGCGCCTCTACGCGATCAAGCGGCAGCGCGATAGGCTCGAAGAATTGCGCCGCGACGGTACGATCGGCGACGAAGCCTATCACCGTCTGGAAGAAGAAATCGACTGGTCCGAGCTGGCAGCATCGCCGGCGGGGCGGTTCCAGTCGCTCACGACCTAGACGATGCCAGGGTCGGCGGTCATGACTGGACCATTCCGCACGTCGATGGCGTCCATTGCAACGCCGTGGCCGAGGCGCTAGTGCCGTGGCCGGATATTCAGCCGGTTAATCGATGAAGCTGGTCAGCTACAACATCCAGTACGGCTATGGCAGCGACGGCCGCTACGATCTGGCGCGTGCCGCGCGCCTGGTCGAAGGCGCCGACATTGTCGCCCTGCAGGAAGTGGAGCGGCACTGGCAGCGCAGCAACGGCGACGACCAGCCTGAAATCCTATCCAAGCTGCTGCCCGACTATCACTGGGTGTACGGTCCGGCCTTCGACATGGACGCCAGCGAAAAGCGTGACGGGCGCATCGTCAACCGACGCAGGCAGTTCGGCACGATGCTTCTGTCGAAGCTGCCGATCGTCTGGTCGCGGCTGCATGCGCTGCCGCTGCGCCGCACGCTCAAGCCCCTCAACACGCGCAACGCCGCACTGGAGTGCATGATCCGGACGCCGGCGGGATCGGTGCGGGTTTTCTCGCTGCATCTTGCCCATATCGCGGCCGAAGAGCGGCTGGAGCAGATCGACTATCTGCTCGCCGAACAGCGCCGCGCGCCGTCCGATGGCGGTCCCTGGAGCGGCGCCGATGACGAGCCGCAGCGCAACTGGGCGAATGGCGAGCCGGAGCCGGAAAACCCGCTGGCGGCGATCTGGCTCGGCGATTTCAACATGGAGCCGGGAAGTGCGGAATACCGGCGCATCGTCGGCAGCACGCCCTATCATCGCGGCGCCGTCTATATCGACGGGTTCGTCGATGCCGCAGCCGTCGCCGCCAAGCCGGTGGCGGACTTCCACACGCATGAAAAGATCATCGAGGGCAAGCTGGCGAAACGCCGGCTCGATCATTGCTTCGTTGGCGGCATGCTGGCCGGGCGGGTGCGTTCCGTGAGCGCCGATATCGGCGAAGTGGCCTCCGACCATTTCCCGCTCAGGGTCGATATCGATCTGGAAACGCCAGGCATCGCCGCTGGGCTTGCAGGCGGGTGAGGCGGGCATGACGCTTTTCGTCTTCCTCGCGGTGCTGTCGGCGGCCGCCATGCACGCGATCTGGAACGCGCTGGTCAAGGTGCATCTCGACCGCTTCCTGTCGATCACCTTGATGACGCTCGGCATGGGGGCTGCGGCGCTGCTGGCGCTGCCTTTCGTTGAAGTGCCAAAAGCCGAGGTCTGGCCATTCATCCTCGCCTCGGTCTTCTTCCATATGGGCTACCGGACGTTTCTGATCGGCGCTTACAAGGCCGGCGATTTCGCTCAGACCTATCCGCTGGCGCGCGGTACCGCGCCGCTGCTCTCCGCGCTCGGCGGCATCGTTCTGCTCGGAGAGATACCGGCGCCACTCTCCATCTTCGGCATCGTGCTTCTGTCGGCAGGCACGCTGGTCATGTCGTTTCGCGGCGGCGTGCATCTTGAACGGTTCAATCTGCGCGCCGTCAGCTTCGCGCTCGGCACATCGATCTTCATTGCCAGCTACACGCTGTCGGACGGCAGCGGCGCGCGGCTGGCGGCAACCGCGCAAAGCTATGCGGCCTGGCTGTTCGTCTGCGATGCGCTCTGGGCGCTGGTGCTGTGCATCGCCTTTCGCGGGCCACAGTCGCTGCCCCTGCTGGCGCGGGACTGGAAGGCAGGCCTCTTCACCGGCGTGCTGAGCGGCGCCGCCTACTGGATCGTGATGTGGGCGATGACCAAGGCGCCGATCGCCTCGGTGGCGTCGCTGCGCGAGACCTCGATCCTGTTCGCCATGCTGATCTCGGTGCTGGCGCTGGGCGAGAAGATGACGGCATGGCGCGCCGCCGCGGCGCTGGGCATCGTCGCGGGCGTGGTGGCGCTCAGACTGGGCTGACTTCCCGGTCGATCACGGTCATGACCTCGCCACGCTTCTCGGGGCTGAAGCGGATCACGACGATGATGCAGACGGCGACCACGCCGGCAAACAATGCCAGCGCATAGCCATAGCTGCCTCCCGGCGCTTCGGCGATGCCGGCCTGATACGGGCCGCCATAGGAGGCCGCCAGATTGCCGGCCTGGTAGATGAAGCCAGGCAAGGTCGCCCGCACGGAGCCCGGCGATAGCTCGTTGAGATGCACCGGAATGACGCCCCAGGCGCCTTGCACCGCCACCTGCATGATGAAGGCGCCGAGCGCCAGCATGAAGGGCGTCGTCGTATAGGCCCAGAGCGGAATAGCCGGCAGGGCAATGACGCAGGCGAGCGTGATGGCGTTTATGCGCCCGATCTTCTCCGACAGCGCGCCGAACGCCAGACCGCCGACAATGGCGCCGATATTGGCGACGATGGTGATCCAGCTCACCGTGTGCGGATCGAAGCCGTGCTGCTTCTTCAGGAAGGTCGGGTAGAGGTCCTGCGTGCCATGGCTGAAGAAGTTGAAGAACATCATCAGCACCACGGCATAGAGCGCGATGCCCCAGTGCTTCTGCAGCGTTACGAGGAGGCCTGGCCGCGCCTGCGCCCGGCCTGAGACGAAGGCGGGCGATTCCGGCACGTGCGAGCGGATGAAGAGCACGATCAGCGCCGGCACCAAGCTCAGCAGGAACATGGCGCGCCAGCCGAAGGTGAAATCGCCGATCTTCTGGCCGTAGAGCAGCCCATAGACAACTGCCGCCAGCAGATATCCCGCCGGATAGCCGCATTGCAGGATGCCCGAAACCATGCCGCGGGCGCTGGGCGGAATGGATTCCATGGCGAGCGAGCTGCCAAGGCCCCATTCGCCGCCCATCGCGATGCCGAACAGCGCCCGAAGCGCCAGGAATATGCCGAGATTCGGCGAGAAAGCGGCCAGCGCCCCGATCACCGAGTAGCTGACGATGTTGAGCATCAGCAGCGGTTTGCGCCCATATTTGTCGGCCAGCATGCCGAACAAGAACGCGCCGATGAATCGCGTGGCCAAGGTCAGGAACAGCGCCTTGGAGACCGCCGGGACATCGGTGTGGAATTCAGCGGCGATATCGGTGAGCAGGAATGTCAGAAGGAAGAAATCAAAAGCGTCGAGCGTCCAGCCCAGGAAAGATGCGACGACGGTTTTCTTCTGCTCCGAGGTGAGACTCAAATCGCTGCTCCTTTGCATCCGCGAAAGGAACGATATGTTCCATGCGGTGCAAAAGAGAACGGGTCATTTGCCGGTTTCCGATCAACCGACGGTCACATTTCCGTAAACTCCAAGTCGAGGACCATCAGCCCGTCGGTGCCCCCTTCGAGCGCGGCGACCAGGCGAGCGCCGGCGCGCTGATGCGCCTCGTGCGCCAGATAGGCGTCGCGGGCGGCAGCATCGCGGAAATCGATGGTAAAGCCATGGCCGAAACCGCGCGCGAACGGCTCCGGGCTGACATTGGCGCTGAAATGAACCTTGCCCATGCCGTCGATGGCCGGGCGCAGCGCTTCGAGATCGGCGTGAATCGCGGCGCGCTCGGCGGCGGAGGTGCCGTCGCCGAAGCGGACAAAGACGCAGTGGCGGATCATTGTTCTCCCCTCAAGCCGCCTTATTGCCCTTGAACACGGCCGGCGGCAGCGGCTCGCGTCCGAGGATCAGATCGGCGCCCTTCTCGCCGACCATGATGGTCGGCGCATTGGTGTTGGAGGAGGGGACACGCGGCATCACCGACGCGTCGCAGACCCGCAGGCCGTCGATGCCGCGCAGCCTGAGATCGGGCGTCACCACAGCCATCGCATCATGTCCCATGCGGCAGGTGCCGACGGGATGGTGATCGGTCTTGGACGCGCGGCAGGCATAGTCGAAGAGGTCGGCGTCGCTTTGCAGCGCAGGGCCGGGCAGCACCTCGCGCAGCACAAAAGGCTGCAGCGCCTTCTGCCGCATGATCTCCCGCGCCAGCCGCAGTCCCTTGATCGACATGTCGCGATCGTAGGAATCGGACCAGTAGTTCGGGTCGATCAGCGGATGATCGACGGGGTCGGCGCTCTTCAATCGCACCGTACCGCGCGAGCGCGGGCGCAGGAAGGCGGAGTTCAGCGTCACGCCGGGATTGTTCAGCTTCTCGACCCCGGCCTCGATGCCGGAGCCGAGACCGAGATGGAACTGGATGTCGGGCGAGGCGGCGGTCGGATCGGCGTACCAGAAGCCGCCGGTCTCGAACAGGCTGGAGGCGACGGGGCCCTTCTTCAAAAGCACGTATTGCAGGCCGGCCCACATCGTGCGGTGCAGCTTGGCATAGTTGTCATAGGTGTGGTCGCCGGTGCATTCGGCGATCACGAACAGGTCGAGATGGTCCTGCATGTTGGAGCCGACGCCGGGCAGGTCATGGACCGGCGTGACGCCGACCGACTTCAGATGATCGGCCGGGCCAATGCCGGATTGCATCAAGAGCTTTGGCGAGCCGATGGCGCCGGAGGAGATGATCACCTCGCGTTCCGCGCGCAGGATCGTCTTCTCTCCGCTCGGCCTGTCGACGATCTCGACGCCGATGGCGCGGCCTTTCTCGACGACGACGCGGGTGACGAGTACATCGGTCCTGACCGTCAGGTTCTTGCGGGCGCGGATAGGCTTCAGATAGGCGACCGAGGCGGAGGAGCGCCGCGCGTCCTTCTGGGTGAGCTGGTAATAGCCGACGCCTTCCTGGCTGGCGCCGTTGAAATCCGGATTGAAGGGGATTCCCATCTCCTGGCCGGCGCGGAAATAGGCCTCGCAGATCGGCAGCGGCGAGATCGGGTTGGAAACGCCGAGCGGCCCCTGGTCGCCGTGATAATCGTTGGCGAAGCGCTGGTTGTTCTCGGCGCGCTTGAAATAGGGCAGCACATCGCGATAGCCCCAGCCGGCCAAGCCCTCTTCCTTTTCCCAGGCGTCATAGTCGCGGGCGTTGCCGCGCGTGTAGATCTGGGCGTTGATCGACGAGCCGCCGCCGACAACCTTGGCTTGGGTGTACCAGAAGACGCGGTCCTTCATGTGCTTCTGCGGCACCGTCGACCAGCCCCAGGAAGCGATGCCCTTGGTCATCTTGGCGAAGCCTGCCGGCATGTGGATCAGCGGGTGCCAATCCTTGCCGCCCGCTTCGAGCAGCAGGACTGAATTGGTCGGCTCCTCGCTCAGTCGGTTGGCCAGCACGCAACCGGCCGGTCCGGCGCCAACGATGATGTAGTCAGCCATGGTTCCACTCACTCACAGACGAGGCACGGAGAGCGCGCCGTCGACATCGATGACCGATCCGGTTGCAAAGCCGAATTTTCCGCTGGCAAGTGCGGCCACCACAGCGCCGATATCGGCGCCCTCGCCCCAGCGTTTGGCCGGCACCAACCCGCCGTCTATCAACGCGTCATATTTGGCGGATACGCCTGCCGTCATGTCGGTGCGAATGATGCCCGGCCGCACCTCGAACACGCCGATGTTTTCCGCGGCGAGCCGCAGCGCCAGGTTCTTCACCCACATCGAAAGCCCTGCCTTTGAGATGCAGTAGTCGGCGCGCTCCGGCGAGGCCATTGTCGCGCTGACCGAGGTGATGGTGACGATCGACCTCGCAAAGCTGGCGGGTGTCGCCAGCATCGCCTTGGCGACGGCCTGGCTGAGGAACACCGTGCCGCGCAGATTGATATTTAGCGCGTGGTCGAAATTATCAGGCTTCAATTCCAGAAGGTCGCCGCGCACGACGGCGCCTATGCCGGCGTTGTTGACGAGGCAATCGATGCTGCCGAAGGCGTCCACCGCCGTCGCGACCAGTTTTGGATGGCCGGCGAGATCAGCGATGTCACAACTGGCATAGGCAAACTTCGCGCCGCGCGCGGCGATGCTTTCGGCAAGTCCATCGGCCGGCTTGTCCGCAAGGTCGGCAACAAGAATATCGAAGCCGGCATCGGCCAGCGCCTCGGTGCAGGCAAGGCCGATGCCGCGCGCGCCGCCGGTGACGATGGCTGCCCGGCGGGTCATGCCGCGAACTCCGTCTTGCGGATATGGTCTGCCACGCGCAGCGCCTGGGCGGCGATCGACAGCGCCGGATTGACCGCCGCCGAGGTCGGCAGGAAGCCGGCGTCCACGACGAACAGGTTCTTATGGTCGTAAGCACGACAGAACGTATCGAGTGGCGCCGTCGCCGGGTCGTTGCCCATGCGCACCGTGCCGCACTGGTGCGAGGGCGTGCGCTTGTCGAAGGGGCGCGACAGCACGATCGGGTAACCGCAGGCGCGGAAGTTTTCGCGCATCACCTTGGTCAGGCCTTCCAGCGACTGCATGTTGGAGCGCCGCCACTGCATGACGATCTCCTTGCCGTCGACCAGGATGCGGCTTTCAGGATCGGGCAGGTCCTCGCACATCAGGTACCAGTCGACGGCGTGGCCGGCCATGAAATCGAGCGCGAATCTCGGCGCCAGCTTCACATTGGCCCGCAGCATGTTGCCGTCGATCTTGCCGAGCAGTTGCACGTTGCCGAGTGGTTTACCGCCCTTGCCGTCCGACAGATAATAGTCGTTGAGCATCAGCGTCTTCTGGTAGACGGCGTCGTTGCGGCGGCGCGGGTCGATCGCCAGCATCGCGCTCGAATTGTGGTTCATGAAATTGCGGCCGACCTGGTCGGAACTGTTGGCGAGGCCTTTGCCGTTTGTCGAGGGCGAGCGCAGCAGGATGACGGCGGAGTTGATCGCGCCGGCCGAAAGGATGACCAGCTTCGGCGAGAGCGTCCTTTGCGAGCCGTTCTGCGTGTAATGAATGGCGGCAATCGATTTGCCGTCCGGCGAGGCCTCGAGCCAGTCGACATGGGCGCCGGTTTCGAGCTTGATGTTATTGTCATTGAGCGCAGCCGCCAGAGGCCCGGTCTGGGCGTCGACCTTGCCTTGGCCGGTGTTCGGAAAAGCATCCCAGCCGGTCTTGCCCTCCTTCAGCCAGGCTTCGATGTCGACGCCGAGCGGCAGCGAGGCAGGATGCAGGCCGAGGCCTTTGAGTTCGGCGCGGGCACGCGCGATCGAAGGTTCGTCGGGCACCGGCTTGAAGGCATAGGGAACCGAATGGAACGGCTCGGTCGGATCCTCGCCGAGCGCGCCGCGCACCCGGAAAAGCTGCTCGGCCTTCGAATACCAGGGTTCGAACTCGTCATAGGAAAACGGCCAGGCCGGCGAGACACCGCCGAAATGCTCCAGCTCGGAGAAATCCTCCTTGCGGTAGCGGATCAGCACCGCGCCGAAAAATTTCGAGTTGCCGCCGACATAATAGTAATTGCCGGGGTTGAACGCGGCGCCGCCGGCCTCGCGCCACATCTCCTTCGGCCGGTAATGCCCGTCGACGAAGATCGAGCGCGTCGAGCGCGCATGCGGCGTCGCGGGCAGCGGTTCACCACGTTCCAGGATCAGGATCGAGGCGCCGCTGCCGGCCAAGCCGGAGGCGATCGTGGCGCCGCCGATGCCGGAGCCGATGATGACGATATCCGGATTTGTCATGGTCTAAAGCGCGTCGTGTTTGAACTGACCGGGACCACGCGCTTTATATCTTTGTCTTGACGCATGTCGCTGCCCCAAAACCGGATCCACTTTTGGGCGACATGCATCAGAGAATGCGCTTCTCGGTCGCCGGATCGAAGAACACCGCCTTGCTGAGATTGAAGGCCAGCGGCGTGCTGGTGCCGGGCTGGATCCTGGCGTCGGCGCGCAGCCGCGCCACCACGCCCTTGCCGCCGAGATTGGTGACGGCGAACGTGTCCGATCCCGCCGGCTCGACCACTTCGATGTGGCAGTCGGCGGTGGCGATTTCGGATCCGTTGCGCTCGGCGCCTTCTGGATCGGTCAGCGCTTCCGGGCGCACGCCGAAGATGACCGGCTTGTCCTTGAAGGCCGCAAGGCCGGTCGGCGCGCCGGGCAGCGACAGCGTGATCGGTTGGCGGGCCTCACGATCGAGAACAACGGAAAGCCCGCTGCCATTGGCGCCGATCTTGGCCGGGATCAGGTTCATCGCGGGCGAGCCCATGAAATCGGCGACGAAGACATTGGTCGGGTTGTTGTAGACTTCGGCCGGCGTGCCGAACTGCTGTACCTCGCCATCGCGCATCACGGCGATCTTGGTCGCCAGCGTCATCGCCTCGATCTGGTCGTGGGTGACATAGACGATCGTGGTGCCGGTCGTGGCGTGCAGGCGCTTGATCTCGATGCGCATGTCGACGCGCAGCTTGGCGTCGAGGTTAGAAAGCGGCTCGTCAAACAGGAAGAGTTTCGGGTCGCGCACCAGCGCCCGGCCCATGGCGACGCGCTGGCGCTGGCCGCCGGAAAGCTGGCTGGGCTTGCGGTTGAGCAGGTGACCGATCTGCAGGATCTTTGCCACCTTGTCGATCGCCGCCTGGCGCTCCGCCGCCGGCACGCCGCGCATCTCCATGCCGAAGGCGATGTTTCCGGCAACCGTCATGTTCGGATAGAGCGCGTAGCTCTGGAAAACCATGGCGATGTCGCGCTTCGAGGGATGCAGATCGTTGATCGCGCGGCCGTCGACGCGGATCTGGCCCTCGGTGATGGTTTCCAGCCCGGCAATGGTGTTGAGCAGCGTGGACTTGCCGCAGCCGGACGGGCCGACCAGCACCAGGAAGCCGCCCTTTTCGAGCTCGACATCGATGCCCTTCAGGATCTCGACATTCCCGAAGCGCTTCTTCAGCCCATCAATTTCCAGAAAAGCCATGGTCGTTCCTTCAGAGATAGGGTCAGCCCTTGACCGCGCCGGCCATCAGCCCGCGCACGAAATAGCGGCCGGCGACGACATAGACGATCAGGGTGGGGAGCGCGGCAATCATCGCCGCCGCCATGTTGACGTTGTATTCGACGACGCCGGTCGAGGTGTTGACGACATTGTTGAGCGCCACCGTCATCGGCATCACGTCGCCGGTGCCGGCGTAAGCGGAAGCGAACAGGAAGTCGTTCCAGATGTTGGTGAACTGGTAGATGACGGTGACGACGAAGATCGGCATCGAGTTGGGCAGCATGATGCGACGGAAAATCTGGAAGAAGGAGGCGCCGTCGACCTGCGCCGCCTTCACCAGTTCGGTCGGAAAGGCCTCGTAATAGTTGCGGAAGAACAGCGTGGTGAAGCCGAGGCCGTAGACCACATGGACGAAGGCCAGGTTGACCGTCGAGTTGCCGAGGCCGAAGTTGAACCCCGTCGCGTTCTGCAGGCTGGCGCCGAAGCGGCCGATGCTGCCGAGGATGGTCGCCATTGGCAAGAGCACCGACTGGAACGGAATGAAGCAGGCAAACAGCATCATCGCGAAGACCAGCGTGTGGCCGCGGAAGCGCCATTTGGTCAGCACATACCCGTTGAGAGCGCCGAGCAGCGTCGAGATCAGCACCGCCGGCACCACCATCTTGATGGAGTTCCAGAAGTAGCCCTTGATGCCGGCACAAGTCAGGCCGACGCAGGTTTCGCCCCAGGCCTTGAACCATGGCGCGATGGTCGGCGACTGCGGCAGCGCCAGCATGTTGCCGTTCTGGATCTCGTCCATGGTCTTGAACGAGGTGACCAGCATGACGAAGAGCGGCATCAGGTAGAACAGCGCGAACAGCGCAAGCAGTCCGTAGATGACGATGCGGTTGATCGTCGTGGCGCTGACGCCGCTCGATGCCTGGCGGGCCGGTGAGGTGACGGCGCTCATCGCGGCTTCTCCCTGAGCTCGGAATAGAGATAAGGCACGATGATCGCGGTCAGCGTCATCAGCATGATCACCGCGCTCGCCGAGCCGACCGCCATCTCGTTGCGCTTGAAGGTGAACTCATACATGAAGTTGGAGGGCAGCCAGGCCGAGCCGCCCGGTCCGCCGCTGGTCAGCGCCACGACAAGGTCATAGGACTTGATGGCCAGATGCGCGAGCACGATGAAGGCCGACAGGAACACCGGCCTGAGCAGCGGAATAACGATGCGGCGGTAGAGCTGGAAGGTGGTGGCGCCATCGATCTGCGCGGCCTTCATGATCTCACCGTCGATGCCGCGAAGCCCGGCCAGAAACATCGCCATGATGAAGCCGGAAGCCTGCCAGACGCCGGCGATCACCACCGTGTAGATGACGAAATCCTTGTTCTTGATCCAGTCGAAATGGAAGCTCGTCCAGCCCCATTGGTGTAGGGTCTGCTCGAGACCGAGGCCGGGGTCGAGGAACCACTTCCAGGCGACGCCGGTGACGATGAAGGAGAGCGCCATCGGATAGAGATAGATCGGCCGCAGCATGCCTTCGCCGCGGATCTTCTGGTCGAGCAGGATGGCCAGGAACAGGCCGAGCGCCAGGCAGATCAGGATGTAGAGGAAGCCGAAAATCCCCATGTTGGTGATCGAGGTGTACCAGCTCGACGGCGGGTCGCTCTCGAAGGTCCAGCGCCACAGCCGCTGATAGGCGCGGGCGCCGGTGATGTCGTAGGATGGGAAGGTCTTGGAATTGGTGAACGACAGATAGATCGTCCACAGGATGAAGCCATAGACGAAGACGATCGTCGCCGCGAAGCTCGGCGCCAGGACGATCTTCGGCAACAGGTCCTGCAATCGCGAGCGGACGGAGGCGCCGGGACGGGCGTCATGTTCCGGCGTCAGCTTGATTTGGGTTTCGGCGACTGTGCTCATCGGCTCATCCAGTACCGGTTATTGGGGACCAGCCAGCGTGCGGCGCACACCAGGCAGCAATCCCGTATATCGTCTCGACAGGAGACCTCCCCCGCCGGAGCGGGGGAGACTCGAGTGGTTTTGTTTATGCAATTCCGAACGGAAAACCGCTATGCACTTTTCCTGGAATTGCTCCAGCAAAACGCCTTACTTGGCGTCGTCGATCGCCTTGACCAATTCGGTCACGGCTTCGTCCGAGGTCTTGATCTGGCCATGGACGAACTTCGAGATGACGTCCTTGTAGGCGTTGGCGACAGCCGGGGGCGCGCCATAGCCCTGGGCCAACGAGCCGAACAGCTTGCCGCCCTCGTTAGCCGCCTTAAGGTCGGCGATGCCCTTCTTGCCGCAAGCATCGAAGTCGGTGTCCGGCACGTCGGTACGGGCGGGGACCGAGCCCTTCACGACATTGAAAGCCGACTGGAAGCTCTTCGAAAGGGTGGCGGTGGCCAGAGCGACCTGCGCGGCCTTGCGGTCGTCCGGAACGTTGAACATGCCGAACATGTCGGAGTTGTAGATCACCGAGCCGTCGGTGCCCGGGAAGCGGTAGCAGAGGAAGTCCGTGCCCGGGGTCTTGTTGGCGGCGTGGAACTCGCCCTTGGCCCAGTCGCCCATGACCTGAACCAGCGCATCGCCCTTGATGACCATGGCGGTGGCGAGGTTCCAGTCGCGGCCCGAGAAGTTCGGGTCGACATAGGTGACGAGCTTGGCAAGGTTGTCGAACGACTTCTTCATCGTGTCGGACTTGAGCGACTCCTCATCGAGGTCGTTCATCGCCTTCTTGTAGAATTCCGGTCCGCCGGTCGACAGCACGACGGAGTCGAACATGGTCGCTTCCTGCCAGTTCTGGCCGCCAAGCGCCAGCGGGATGACGCCAGCAGCCTTGGCCTTGTCGAGCAGGGCGATGAAGTCGTCGAAGGTCTTTGGCTCGGTGCCGCCGATCTTGTCCATCACGGCCTTGTTGATCCACAGCCAGTTAACCGAGTGGACGTTGACCGGAGCCGCGACCCACTTGCCGTCATAGACGGAGAACTTCTGCAGGGCGGCCGGAACGCTCTTGTCCCAGCCTTCCTTCTTGGCGGTCTCGGTGAGGTCGCCCATGACGCCAGCAGCGGCATAGTCGAGCACGGTGTAGCCCAGCATCTGCGAGGCAGTCGGATAGTTGCCGGCCGCGACCATCGCCTTCAGCGCGGTCATGGCGGCGTCGCCGCCGCCGCCGGCCACCGGCACGTCCTTCCAGGCATAGCCTTCCTTGGCCAGATCCTGCTTCAGCACGTTCAGAGCAGCCGCTTCGCCGCCCGACGTCCACCAATGCAGCATCTGCACTTCCTTGACGTCCGCGGCATGCGCCGAGAACGCAAAGCTCGTCGCAAGAGCCGTTCCGATAAGCAGTTTGCGCAACATGCACTACCTCCCTTGTTGCATTCACATAACCGGCGGGGTGACCGCCGGGGTCTCCCAACTCAGCCGAGCCACCATCCGGTGCGCTGGCCGCGATGAAACTGGATTGTCTTTTCCTCGGTATAGTCCTCGACGGCGCGTTTGCCGAGTTCGCGTCCGAGACCGGATTGCTTGTAGCCGCCGAAGGGCAGTTCGGGATAACCCTCCATGAACGTATTCACCCAAACCGTCCCCGAACGCACACCGCGCGCCACCGACATGCATGTGTCGATGCTGGCGCTCCACACTCCCGCAGACAGACCATAGGGCGTGTTGTTGGCGATGTGCAATGCCCTTTCAATCGTTTCAAAAGTGAGCACGGACAGCACCGGCCCGAAGACTTCCTCGCGCGCGATTTCCATGTCCTCGGTAACGTTGCGGACAATGGTCGGATCGAGATACTGGCCGGCGTTGGAGGCGAGCTGTCCGCCGCCGCTGAAGACGCTGCCGCCGCCGGTTTTGGCCGCCGTCACATAGCCGGCTACCTTTGCCATGTGGTCGGCCGAGATCATCGCGCCGACCTTGGTGCGGTCGTCAAGCGGATCGCCGACTTTCACCCTCTCGGCCAGCGCCTTGACTGCGCCGAGAAAGTCGTCCGCGATCGCCTCATGCACGATCAGCCGACTGCCGGCATTGCAGCATTCGCCGGCGTTGAAGAAGCCGCCGAAGACTGCGGCATCCGCCGCTGCTTCGAGATCGGCGTCGGGAAAGACGATCTGGCCGTTCTTGCCGCCGAGCTCCATCGACACCTTCTTCAGCGAACTGGACGCCGCCGCCATGGTCATCTTGCCGACGCGGGTCGAGCCGGTGAAGGACACCATCTCAACCAGCGGATGGCTGACCATTGGCGCGCCGACATCGCTACCCAGGCCAGCGAGGATGTTGACGACACCCGTCGGCAGGCCGGCCTGCAGCAGGATATCGCCGAGCACGAAGGTCGACGCCGAGGTCATCTCGCTCGGCTTGACCACGGCAGTGCAGCCGGCCGCGAGCGCGAAGGGCAGTTTCTGGCTGACGATCAGGAAGGGAAAATTCCACGGCGTGATGATCGAGACGACGCCGATCGGCTCGCGCACGACCACGCCCAGCATGTCATCGCCGAGATTGGCGTAGCTCTCGCCATGGAGCGTGCGGGCAAGCGAAGCGGCATAGCGCCAGATGTCGACGGCGCCGCCGATCTCGCCGCGCGCCTGTGCGACCGGCTTGCCGGATTCCAACGCGTCGAGCCTGGCAATCTCTTCCAGCCGGCCCTCGATCAGATCGGCCGCTTTGAGCAGCACCGCGGCGCGTTCCGACGCCTTCATGCGCGGCCATGCGCCGGCCTCGAAGGCCTTGTGCGCGGCCTGCACCGCAGCGTCGACTTCCGCAGCACCCGCCTGCGCATAGCGTGAAACCGCAAAACCGTGGCCGGGGCTGATGCGTTCGATCGTGCGGCCGTCCCGGGCATCGACATGTTTGCCGTCGATCAGAAGCTTGTAGCTCTTCGGCGCCTGAGACGCTTCGACCGGCATGGAAATGTTAAGCGGTGCGTTCATCGTATTTCTCTCAAGATCTCGAAAAGCCCGGCTTGTGCCTGGCCTTGAAGGCGCCGACACCGGCCTTGAGATCGTCGGTGAGCGCAATGAAGCCGCTGGCCAGCGCTTCCGTAGCGGCGGCGTCTTCCTCGCCTTCGGCAATGCCGATCATCAGCTTGGCGGCCTCGGTTGCGAGCGGACCACGCTCGGCGATCTTTTCTCCCCAGGCTTTTGCTTCACCCAAGGCCTTGCCGGTTTCGACGACGCGGTCGACGACGCCGAGGGCAAGCGCCTCGTTCGCCAGCAGGACTTCGCCCCCTATTGCCATGCGCCGCACCGTTTGCGCGCCGAAGCGGCGCACGGCGCGCTGCGTACCAGACCAGCCGGGCACGACGCCGATCGAGGTTTCGGGAAAGCCGAGCTTGATCTGGGTTTCGGCGACGCGGAAATCGCAGGCGGCGGCCAATTCCAAGCCGCCGCCCAGCGCATGGCCGGACAGCACGGCGATGGTCGGTTGCCGAAGCCGCGCCAGCCGGTCGAAGACACGATGGCCATAGCGCACCCATTGAACCTGGAAATCGGCGGCGCTTAATTGTGCCCAGGCCTCGACGTCGCCGCCGGCGCAAAAACCCTTGCCTTCGCCGCTGATGAGCACGACACGGACACCCTCGGCCAGCTCGGCCTTGTCGAGCGCGGCTTCGAGCGCGCGCAGCATCGGAATGTCGAGCGCGTTGAACTTTTCCGGCCGCCTGAGCGTCACGGTACCGATCACGCCATCCTGCTCGAAGGTGACGAGTCGTTCAGCCATGCGCGCCTCCAAGCGAAGCGCCGCCATTGAGCGACAGGCCGATCGGCCCGTCCTGATAGAGCGACGCCGGCGTGAACTTGAGGTCGTTTGCGACGGAGAGCGGAGTGTCGGCCTGCGCCAGCACATCGCGTTCGAGATCGATGCCGGGCGCCAGCTCGGTCACCATCAGCCCGGCCTGGGTCAGCTTCATCACACAGCGTTCGGTGACATAGGTGATGTCCTGGCCTTGCGCGACCGCGCGCTTGCCGGAGAAGGAGATGTGCTCGACCTCCTCGACGATCTTTTTCACCTTGCCTTCCTGGTCGATGCTGAGGGCGCCGTTCGCCAGCGAAAGCTTGGCGCCAGCATTGAAGAAGCCGGAGAAGACGATCTTCTTCGCCCGCGCGGTGATATCGACGAAGCCGCCGGCGCCGGCCGTCACATGCGGTCTCGCCGAAAGCTTCGACACGTTGACCGAGCCGTGGCGGTCGATCTGCAGGAAGGACAGGAGCGAGGCGTCAAAGCCGCCGGCCTGGAAATAGATGAACTGGTGCGGCGAGGGCATGATCGCCTCGGCATTCGAGGCGCAGCCGAACTTGAAGTCGAGCAGCGGCACGCCGCCGACCGCGCCCTGCTCGATCACCCAGGTGACCTTGCCGTGCTGGCCTTCCTCGAGAAGAATGCGCGGCACGTTGGCGGAGATGCCGAAGCCGATATTGACGGCCATGCCGTCGCGCAACTCCATGGCGACGCGGCGCGCGATCACCTTCTGGATGTTCATCTCCGGGGTGCGGAAGGTGGAGAGCGGCCGGAAGATCTCGCCCGAGATCGCCGGGTCGTAAGCCGTCTGCGTCGTCTGCAGCTGATCGGGCGCGACCACGATATGGTCGACCAAGACGCCGGGCACGCGCACATCGTGCGGCTTGAGGGTTCCGTTCTCGACGATGCGCTTAACCTGCGCAATGACGATGCCGCCATTGTTGCGGGCAGCCAATGCCTGTTCGAGACCGCCGAGATAGGCGCCCTCATGCTCGTAGGTGAGGTTGCCGCGCTCGTCGGCGGAGGTGGCGCGGATGATCGAGACGTTGGGGACGACGGCGCGGAAATAGAGCCACTCCTCGCCGTCGAACTGCTGCACCGAGACGATCGGCTCGCTGGCGGCGGCGTTCATGGCGCAGCCCTGGTGGCGAGGGTCGGCGAAAGTGTCGAGGCCGACCTTGGTCAGCACGCCGGGACGCTTGGCGGCCGCCTCGCGATGCATGTCGAAGAGGATGCCGGAGGGCACGTTGTAAGCCGCGACCGAGTCGTCGCCGATCATCTGCCAGATCCGCGGCGGCTCGGCGGAGGAGGGGCCTGACGGATACGAGCCGCAGAGCGTGCGTTTGAGCAGGCCAGGCTTGGCGAGATGGTCGATGCCCTTGATGCCGTACATGTCGCCAGCGGCGATCGGGTGCAGCGTGGTGATCGCTCTCGGATGCCCTTCCGCATCGAAGCGCTCGCCGATCGCGGCGAGCACGGCGTCGGGGCAGCCGAGGCCGCTCGAGGACGACACCGAGACAACCATGCCGTCCTTGATCAGGCTGGCGGCATGCGCTGCCGTGACGAGCTTCATCACGCGAGGCTCCCGAGTTGCGGATCGATGATCACGGCCTTGCCGGTCTTCGATGATTGCAGTGCTGCTTCGGCGGATGCCAGCGACCAAATGCCGTCCTCGCCGGTGGCCGAAGGCTGGCCTTCGCCGCGGATCGCGGCATGGAACTGGCGCAGCGAGCGGGTGTAGAGGTCCTCGCGATCGAAGTTCAGCTCTTCCTCGCCATTTGCAGTGCGCAGCAGCACCGAGCCGACCGGCTTCTGCGTCATCACATCGGTGGCGATCAGCGAGCCCTCCGACCCATGCACTTCGAAACCGATGCCGGCGAACTTGGTCGTGAAGCCTTCATGCGATTGCGCAATGACGCCGGACTTGAAGCGCCAGATGCACATCGCGCCGTCCTCCAGCCCGCCGCCGGCCATGCCGGCCGACTGTGTGAAGGCCGAGATATCGACCGGATCGTCGCCGAGCACGAAGCGCAGCGTGTCTGCATCGTGCACCGTGATGTCGAGCACCACGCCGCCCCCGGCTTCGGGCCTGGTGATGCGCCAGCCCTGCAGGCTTTCAGGCAGATAGACGGAATGGAAGACACGCGCGGCGATCGGTTTGCCGATACGGCCGGTTGCGATTGCCTCGCGCATCGCCCGGTGCGCGCCGGCATTGCGCAGATGATGGTTGGTGCCGAACACGATGCCGGCTTTCCTGGCCGCCGCCACCATCTTGCGCGCATCGGCGCTGGTCAGCGCCAGCGGCTTTTCGCAGAGCACATGCTTGCCGGCCTTGATGGCGGCCAGCCCCTGTTCGAGATGCAGCTCATTGGTGGTCGAGATGTAGACGGCATCAATGTCCGAGCCAAGCAGCGCATCGAGCGTCGAGACGGCTTTAGGAATGCCGTTTTCCTTGGCGTAGCCTTGAGCCCGCTCTGCGCTGGAGCTCATCACGGCGGCAACCGCGCCGTCGGCCTGCGCGCGAATGGCGTTGACCATGAACTGCCTGGCGATCGTGCTCGCGCCGATCAGGCCCCATCTCACGCTCATGCCGCGTCTCCCATTCCAGTGCCGTGCGCGCTGCGGCTCGGGCCGCAGCTTTCCCTGACGACGAGGCTGACCGCGCCGATATGGTCCTCGGCGCGCGTCGTGCGCGACTGGATCATCTTCAGCATGACGTGCGCGGCGCGCTCGCCAAGGCCTGGGGTGTCGACGGCGACGCTGGTCAGCGCCGGCATGTAGTGTTCGGCTTCGGCCACGTCGTCGAAACCGACCACGGCGAAGTCGGCCCCGGCCTCCAGGCCGCGCTTGCGCAGCGCGAGCATGACGCCGAAAGCGACGGCGTCGTTGAAGCAAAGCGCGGCTGTCGGCGGCTCGGCTGCCGCAAGCGCGGTCTCCAGGCAGGCCATGCCGCCTCTGCGGCTGGTCTCGCCTTCGACGATCGTCCGGTTGGCGGCCGGGATGCCAAGCGCCTCGCAAGCCTCGATGAAGCCGCCGAGCCTGTCGTGATAGACAACGAGGTCGGACGAACCGCCGAAGAAAGCCAGCCGGCGGTGGCCTTTGCCGATCAGATGCTGGGTGGCGAGATAGGCGCCGCGATGGTTGTCGGGCGCGATTGCCGGGATGCGGCTCTCGGGCAGGCGGCGCATGGCGAAGACGACCGGCACGCCGGCAGCCTCGATGCGGCGGAAGGCGCCGGGCGTGGTGCCGCGCGCCGGCGAGACGATCAGACCGGCGACGCCCTGTTCCAGCAGCGACTTCAGCACTTCTTCCTGGCGGACCGGATTTTCCGCGGTGTTGGCGATGAAGGGCACGATGCCTGCGGCCTGAAAGACGCGCTCCATGCTGACAGCCAGCTCGGCGAAGAAGGGATTGGTGAGATCGTTGATCACCATGCCGATGACGTTGGAATGCGCCTTGCGCAGGTTGGCGGCGCCGCGGTTGTAGACATAACCGACATCCTCGATCGCCTTGCGGACCTTGAGCGCCGTCTCAGGCCGGATCAGCCCGCTGCCTTGCAGCACGAGCGATACCGTCGATTTGGACACGCCGGCCTCACGGGCGATATCCAGGATCGTCGCCTTGGCCCGGCTGGCCATATCCGTGCTTCCCCCGTGTCCGGTGTTAGAATTTATTGGAACGTTCTAAACATTGCGTCAAACCGGAGTCAACTGGGAATCATGTTGATTTCGAAAAATTGATCGGTCTCTAGAGAACGCATGGGCTTAGGACCGCGATGCTGCGTTGGATCGCTTCAGCCGCGGGGATCATAAAGGTTCTTGATTTATTGGAACGTTCCATCTATAGGCTGCCGCAGAGGGAGAGTTCGATGGACATCATCCTGCCTGCGAAGAATGGCGATCGTGTCGGCTACCGGCTGGTCGGCCAACCGGCGCAGCCCATCATCGGCGCGGATTTCCCGCGCGTCGCCTATGCCGCTGCCCATGTCGTCGCCAACCCCTTCGCCATGACCGATCCCTGGTCGCGGCCGGCGGTCGACTGGGACAAGACCATGGCGTTCCGTCATCACCTGTGGCGGCTCGGCTTCCGCATCGCCGAGGCGATGGACACCTCGCAGCGCGGCATGGGTTTCGACTGGGCGAGCGCGAAAGAACTGATCCGGCGCTCGATCGCCGAGGCGCGCACGGTGAAAGGCGCCGATCTCGCTTCCGGCGCCGGCACCGACCATCTGGCGCCGGCCGCGGCAAAGTCGCTGGACGATGTGATCCGAGCCTATGAGGAGCAGTTCGCCTTTATCGAAGGCGGGGGCGGCAAGGCGATCATGATGGCAAGCCGCGCGCTGGCGGCCGTGGCCAAAGGCCCGGACGACTATGCCCGCGTCTACGACCGCATCCTCGGCCAAGCCTCCGGCAAGGTGATCCTGCACTGGCTGGGCGACATGTTCGATCCGGCGCTCAAGGGCTATTGGGGCAGCAATGATTTCGATACCGCCCTGGACACCGTGGTCGCCATCATCGAGCGGCACGCCGACAAGGTCGAAGGCATAAAGATATCGCTGCTCGACGCCCATAAGGAGGTGCTGCTGCGCGACCGCTTGCCTGAAGGCGTGGTGATGTTCACGGGTGACGATTTCAACTATCCGGAGCTGATCGCGGGGGACGGCAAGAGGCACTCGCATGCGCTGCTCGGCATCTTCGATGCCATCGCCCCGGTGGCCAACGCAGCGTTGGCCAGGCTCGCCGAGGGCGACCGGGCCGGCTATGACGCGCTGATGGCGCCGACCGTGCCGCTGTCGCGCAAGATCTTCGAAGCCCCGACGGAATTTTACAAGGCAGGCATCGTCTTCATGGCCTGGCTGAATGGCCACCAGGATCATTTCACTATGGTCGGCGGCATGCAGTCGGCGCGCGGCATCTGCCACTACGCCGATGTCTTCCGTCTCGCCGATCAGGCGGGATTGCTGGCCGATCCAGATCTCGCCGTCGCCAGGATGAAAGCGCTTTGCGCCGTCTCGGGCGTCTGAGAGGGTCGCCTCTCGCTTCCCTGCCGCTGGCGAAAATTGTAACCCTGATATCGGGCTTGGACCGGCAGCAGTCGAACTTCAACTGGAGGAGGTTGGCACCGCGGTCGTGGACCATCATTAGGCCGGCCGATCGGCAGTAGCGGCATGTTCCCGCAGGCCGAGGTCTAGACCCCAGTGGCTTTGCGAGAAATCCGCTTCAACCGGTGCGGATCGATCTGCGGTTCTGTGTCGATGAGCTTCTGCCTCGAACGATTGATCACATCTCGCGTTTGGGCGAGGAGTTTCCTGTCGCTCTCGGCTTGAAGAGGGCGCGGACGCGGATTGTCGGGAAATCGGTCTCGCATGACGCGTCTCCGGTCTTGGTTCAGACGGGAGCGCGGTCGCTGTCTCTCAGCCGCCGGCGTCCTTTGCTAGTTGCCGACGATGAAGGTGAACTCGCGAGCGTCAGATCAGTTGCACTGCGGGCGTCAGAGATCTTCTGGGCCTTGCCGGAATATCCAGGCTCCCTCTCGGGCCGATTGCAATTCGCTGCGGATCCGTCGCGCTTGTTGCCGTTCGGCGTCGACTTCGGCTCGAAGCCGATACCGCTCGGCGCGCAATTTGATGGAATCTTTATAGACCTTCCAGAGACGGTCGTCGTCTTCGGCCATTGCAGCCAGTCCCCATTGGCGTGCAACGGAACGCGTCCGCTTTGGTTCCGGGGTCGCGGTTGGAAATCTTCGCCCCGGAGTTTCTGTGCCAATCGGCACATTGCGTTAGCTAAGTTATTGAAAGGATGGTGGGCGTGACAAGGATTGAACTTGTGACCCCTGCAATGTCAATGCAGTGCTCTCCCGCTGAGCTACACGCCCATCCGAAGCCGCGCATACACCATTTTTGGTCCGGCGCGTCAATAGCAGGAACAAGAAAAGAAAGCTCCGTTTGCCGCAGCGGCGGAAGCGCCAATGCCCAAAGCGCGTCGCGTCGAAACGGGTTCGAGTGACGCGCTTAGATCTTTGTTTAGTTGATGTCGTTTTCCCAGCCGCTGCGCCGTTTTGGACGACATGCGTCGGCCGGAAAAACCCTTTAGGCCGCCTGAAGCATCTTCTCGACCTCGTTGACGAGATCGCGCAGATGGAACGGCTTCGACAGCACCTTGGCGTCCTTGGGCGCCTTGGAATCCGGATTGAGCGCGACGGCAGCGAAGCCGGTGATGAACATGACCTTGAGGTCCGGATCAATCTCGGTGGCGCGGCGGGCAAGCTCGATGCCGTCCATCTCCGGCATGACGATGTCGGTCAGAAGCAGCGAAAAAGGCTCCTCGCGCAGCCGCTCATAGGCGCTGGCGCCGTTGTCGAAATCGCTCACCTGGTAGCCGGCGCGTTCCAGCGCCTTGACGAGGAACCGGCGCATATCGTCGTCGTCTTCCGCCAGAAGAATGCGTGCCATCGTATCCCGTCCGAATCACCCGCCCCAAGCCTGCCGCCGGGCAAGCCCGTTAACCATCCTGTATATGAGGAGGAGACGGTAAACATCAAGTGAACGTTGGCCTTGTCGCGACCACTTCGACTGTGCGTTTCGCGGGGCTGAAATGCTGGACATGCCGGGCGCAAGATGGCAGTTTCGCATCATGATGCAGTGCTTCGTCCTGGTTCGTTCAAATTGAAGACGGCAGCCGAGGATTTTTCGGTCACACCACCCTTCGAAATCCGATCGGGCGCCGAGCAACGCGTAGCTTTCCTGTTCAACTCGCCGCATAGCGGCCGCCATTATCCCGAGCGCTTCCTGGCCATGGTGCGGCTCGACCGCAACGCCATACGCCGCTCGGAGGATTGCTATGTCGATGAACTGTTCGGCGGCGCCGTCGCGCTCGGCGCGCCGATGCTGGCGGCAAATTTCCCGCGCGCCTATCTCGACGTCAACCGCGAACCGTGGGAACTCGATCCGCGCATGTTCGCGGAGCCGGTGCCGTCCTTCTGCAATATCCGTTCGGCCCGCGTCGCGGGCGGGCTGGGCACCGTGCCGAAGCTGGTGGGAGAGGGGCTCGACATCTATCCCGGGCGTCTGCCGCTTTCCGAGGCCGTGGGACGCATAGAGGCCGTCTACAAGCCCTATCACGAGACGCTGAAGCGGCTCTTGACCAGGACCCACGCCAGATTCGGCTATGCCGTGCTGATCGACTGCCATTCGATGCCGGCCAGCGTCCGGGTCGGCGACAATGGCGCGCGGCCGGACTTCATCATCGGCGATCGTTTCGGCATTTCCGCCAGCGCGGCTCTAACCGAGAGGGCGATCGGCCTGCTCACCGGAATGGGCTACGCTGTCGCGCATAACAAGCCTTATGCCGGCGGCTTCATAACCGAGCATTACGGGCGGCCGGCGCGTCATCTCCACGCGCTGCAGATCGAGGTCAATCGCGGGCTCTACATGAACGAGCGGACATTCCAGAAATCGGCCGGCTTCGACGCTTTAGCCGACGACCTGACGCGGTTTTCGGCCGAACTGATTTCGATGCCCGGCCATCATTTCCTCGACCTGCCGCTCGCCGCCGAATGACGGCGGCGCTGGGAACCGCGGCTAAAAAAAAGACCGCATCGTTTTCACGACACGGTCGAAGTCTAGGGAGGAAACGCCCAAGGAGGGCATGGACAGGATAAGCTGTCCGAGAACAAAAGTATTGTGCGATGCACAAATGTCAATCGACTTCAGGCTTTTTTAATTCAATATGATGTGCAAATCCGGTTTCGGCGCCTGACGTGTGACTTTGAGGCAACAGGCGAGGGCGCCTGACCCGGTTTTACGCTCCGGTCCGACAAGAAGACAGCGGCTGCGAGATGGTTGCCGCAACGGGGAGAGTGGTTTGGATATCAGCATCGACTTCATGCGGCGCATCGCGCGTGCCGCCGCCGCCGAGACCTTGCCTCGCTTCCGCAGCCAGGCCGCAGTCGCCAATAAGCTGGCGGAGAGCTTCGATCCGGTGACGGAGGCCGATCGCGAGGCCGAGCGGGCGATCCGGGCGCTTATCTCGGCGGAGTATCCCGACCACGGCATCCTCGGCGAGGAGCATGGCAGCGAGAACATTTCGAGCCGGCATGTCTGGGTCATCGACCCGATCGACGGCACACGCGCCTTCATTTCCGGCCTGCCGGTCTGGGGAACGCTGGTCGGACTGACGATCGACGGCGATGCCGTAGCCGGCCTGATGTCGCAGCCCTTCACCGGCGAGCTGTTTTATGCCAATGCCTCCGGCTCGCATTACGAAGGCCCGGGTGGCCCGCGCAGGCTCGCGACGCGCAAGACGACGCAGCTTTCGCAGGCGACCCTGTTCACCACCACGCCGGCGCTGTTCAAGGGCGCGGCGCGCAACCGCTATGACGCGTTCGAGAAACAGGTGCAGCTCGCCCGCTACGGCACCGACTGCTACGCCTTCGCCATGGTGGCGGCGGGCAGCGTCGATATCGTCGCCGATCCGGGTTTGAAACCCTACGACATCGTGGCGCTGATCCCGATCATCGAGAAGGCGGGCGGCGTCGTCACCACCTTCGAAGGCGGGCCGGCGGAAAACGGCGGCGACATATTGGCGGCGGCGACGCCGGAGTTGCACGCCGCGGCAATGGCGGCGCTGCGCGGCTGATCCGCGGCGTCGTTCCGTGATCAGGCAGCGTCGCCGGTTCCCGGAACAAAAGCATCGAAGGCCGCCAGGAGCTGCTCGCGAAAGAGATCCCTCTCCTGCAGGATCTCATGATGCGCGCCGTCGATCATCAACAACGAGCCGACACGCAGCCGTCTGGCATAGGATTCGACCGCCTTGGTCGAGACCACCTGGTCGGCGCCGGCGCCGACGATCAGCGTCGGTACCTGGATCCTTGCCATGAAATCGCGGTCGCTGACCGCCTCCGCGGCTGCGGCGGCGGCCTTCAGCCAGCGGATGGTCGGACCACCGAGTCCAAGGTGGGGCCAGGCCCTGTAAATGTCGGTATTGCGCCGGTAGCGCTCCGGGTCGGACGTCACCTTGTTCATTTCGAAGGGCGTCGGCAATTTCGGGCGCGGCCCCCAGGCGGCATAGAGGCGGCCGAGGCCCAGCGCGCAGAACACCGCGCAGACGCGCCTTATGGTGGCGATCGAAACCCGCAAGTCGGGCACGGCCAGGAAAGGCGCGATCAGCACCATGCGTCGCACCCGGTTGACCATCGACGGCGAGGCAAGCAGCGCGATCACCGCTCCCGTCGAATGGGCGAGGATGTAATAGGGGCCGCGGCAATCGGGCAGCACGATCTCCTCGAAGAACTGCTCGAGATCACGGGTGTAGTCGCGGAAGCTGCGGACATAGCCGCGCTGCCGGTCGCGCAGCAGGCGGCTGGAATCGCCCTGGCCGCGCCAGTCGAGGGTGGCGACGCCGAATCCGCGGTTGGCGAGATCGCGGATGGTCTCGAAATATTTCTCGATGCACTCGTTGCGGCCGGTCAGCAGCACCACCGTGCCCTGGAGCGGGCGGGCGACGGCGGCGAAAACGCCGTAGCGGATCTTCCTGCCGTCGCGGGTGGTGAAGAAGCCGCCGGCAGCGTTCTGCGGCGGCGGATTGCCCTCAGTCAGATAGAAAAGGTCCGTCATTCGGCGCTTCGTTGATTGCTTCTTGCCCGAGCGGGCCAGGCGTCGCCACGGTGATAGACGCCCATGCGCCAAAAGCAAAGGTCCGGGATGCGCGCTTTCCTGAACGGGAAGGCCGGAAGCACCTGCGGCGCGCTTCCGGCCTCTGTCGATCCGGGAGGAAGGGACGTTACACCCGGTCGGCCTCGTCGCGGCGCACCGATCGAGGCGCCGCATATCCGTATTGTCGACTGCAGCCTAGCGAGCCCAGGCTGAACGGATGCCGAAGCCTCGGTTCATCTGGCGTTCATCGAGCGAAAAAATCGAAGGGAAAGTTGGTGCGCGAAGTTCTTGAAATGGGCTTTTCCGCTTCCCAAATGGAGGTTGCGGCCGCCGATGTCGGGGCCGCTGGCCTATCCGGAACGCCTTTCGAGGGTTTCGTACCGGGTCAAACGCAAACCATGTTGCTCAACAGGAGAACACATCATGCGTCACGTTGATTTTTCCCCGCTTTATCGTTCGACCGTCGGTTTCGACCGGCTGTTCACCATGCTCGACACGCTCGGCCAGCCCGAGAGCGCGCAGACCTATCCGCCCTATAACATCGAGCGCACCGGCGAGAACGCCTATCGCATCTCGATGGCGGTTGCCGGCTTCTCGGAAGACGAGATCTCGATCGAGGCGCACCGCAATGTGCTCACCGTCAAGGGTGAGCGCAAGGAAGAGAACAATGGCGAGGGTTCGGAGCTGCTCTATCGCGGCATCGCTTCGCGCGCCTTCGAGCGTCGCTTCCAGCTCGCCGACCACGTTGAGGTCGAGGGCGCCACGCTGAAGAACGGCCTGCTTTTCGTCGACCTCAAGCGCAACATTCCGGAAGAGCTGAAGCCGCGCAAGATCGCGATCACCTCGTCTTCGGACAAGGCCAAGCAGATCGAGGCCAAGGCCGCCGCGTAAGCCGCGGGCTCCATGTAAGAAACGTCTCCCTCCCGAGACGAAAGCGGCGCCGAAGGGCGCCGCTTGTTTGTGACATTAATCCTGCGCCAGAAAATCAACGCGGCGACATTTCGCCGATGTTTTCTGGCGTTTTTGATCCTGCTTGGCCTCGAACTGTCGCTGGGGCCTTTGCTCGCCTGATCATTGCGAGAGCTGTTGGCCGAGACGGTCGATCTCTTGCGTGGTGGTGGCGAAGCTGGCGACGAAACGGTAGATTGCTTCCTTGTCGCCGAGATGGCCATCGAAACCCTGCGGCACGCCCCATTCATAGAATTTGGCGCCGGCGGTCTGCAGCTTTTCGGCAAGAGCGCGGTCGAAGATTGCGAACACTTCGTTGGCCTGCGGCAGCCAGGCGAGCCTGCCCGCAGGCGCGTCCTCGATCGTCTCGGCGAGATGTGCCGCCATCGCATTGGCATGCCGCGCCATCGTCAGCCAAAGGTCGTCGGTGAAATAGGCTTCGAATTGCGCCGAGATGAAGCGCGCCTTGGAAAAGGTCTGTCCGGCGCGCTGGCGAAGCAGGCGCAGATCCCGGCCGACTTCCGGGTTGAAGATCACCACCGCGTCGGCCATCCAGCAACCGTTCTTGGTGCCGCCGAACGAGATCAGGTCGACGCCGCTCCTCCAGGTCATTTCCGCCGGCGTGACGTCGGTCGCGGCAATCGCATTGGCGAAGCGCGCGCCATCCATGTGCAGCGGCAGCTTGTGCCTGCGGCTGACCTCGGCGATCGCCTTGACGTCGTCGACGGTGTAGACGGTGCCCACCTCGGTCGCCTGGGTGATCGTCACGGCCATCGGCTGGCCGGCCGGCGCAAGATCCTGCGAATAGCGCTTGATGGCATTGTCGAGCGCCTGCGGGTTGATGCGCCCCAGGGGGCCCGCAACCGGCGCCGTACGAGCGCCGCCGGTGTAGAAGCCCATCGCGCCGAACTCGTCGACATTCATATGCGCTTCGGAATGACAAAGGGCGATGCCGCCGATACGGTTCAACGCCGCCATCGAAAGGGCGTTGGCCGCGGTGCCGGTGGCGACGAAGAACACCTGAACTTCCCGCTCGAAGATCTCGCTGAAGCGATGGTAGACGGCCCGGTCCAGGTCGCCGTCGCCATACGCGGTCGCGATGCCGGGCGCGTGGCGGGAGAGGTTCGCCGAAATGTCGGGATGAACGCCCGCCCAGTTGTCGGATGCAAAGAACATCGAGAGATCCGTATTGTGATTGGCAGAAAGCGGCGCGACTTGACTGCTTTGGCGCGCGAAGCGCAAGGGCCAATCTTTCGCAAAACTGTGAAGCCAGCCGGGCCGTAACAACTGACCAGAGGTTGCGTTTTTTGATCCCGTCGCGAAATTTTGTGTCGCGGCACGCCCAAGAATTTTGTGAATCGGTCTTGTGCAGGTGCGGGATTTCTGCCATAAAAAATTTAGGACAGTAGTGCTGTCTTATTTTGTCGCACAAAACAGGCTGGACTGGCATATCATCGCTGCCATTCCGGCCATTGTCGCGAGCGGCGGGTAGACGGCTCCGCTCTGGCCTGTACGATACCGGATGCGAACCGGGCGTATGGCCGCATAGTTCGGCAAGAATTTCGCGAGACGTGCAGCAAGGACGAAGGGAAGCATCGTGCTTCCCAAGGCAAACCAGCGCCCCGAGGGAAATCACCGCCAAGGGTGCGGAACGGAGGACAGGACGATGACGGAACTGACGCCATCTGCGATCAACGGCCAGGCCGCGCAGACGAAAGCGCCAGCCGTCAAAACTGGTACCACCGCCAATGGTTTGATCGCGCAGGGCCTCTACGATCCGCGCAACGAGCATGACGCCTGCGGCGTCGGCTTCATCGCCAACATGAAGGGCGTAAAGTCGCACCAGATCGTCGAGGACGGTCTGGCGATGCTGGAAAACCTCACCCATCGCGGCGCTGTCGGCGCCGATCCGCTGGTCGGCGACGGCGCCGGCGTGCTGGTGCAGATTCCGGATCGGTTCTTCCGCGATGAGATGGCCGCAAAGGGCGTCGAACTGCCGCCGGCAGGCCAATATGGCGTCGGCCACTGGTTCATGCCGCAGGACGCAGCACTTCGCGCCCATATCGAGGACATCATCGCCGAATCGGCCCAGTCCGAAGGGCTGCCGCTGATCGGCTTCCGCGACGTGCCGGTCGATAATTCGTCGCTGTCGAAGGCGCCGGAGATTGTCGCCTCCGAGCCGTTCCATCGCCAGGTGTTCATCGGCCGCACGGCCGACATTCCGGACGACGAGGAATACGAGGCGAGGCTCTACCTGCTGCGCAAGGTGATCTCGGGCCGCATCTATGCCGAGAACGACAACAAGGATGTCGGCGCCTATTGCGTGTCGCTGTCGGCGCGCACCATCGTCTACAAGGGCATGTTCCTCGCCTACCAAGTCGGCGCCTATTACAAGGACCTCAAGGATCCGCGCTTCGACACGGCGCTGATCCTCGTCCACCAGCGCTTCTCGACCAACACCTTCCCGTCGTGGAAGCTGGCGCATCCCTATCGCATGGTCGCGCATAACGGCGAGATCAACACGGTGCGCGGCAACAACAACTGGATGGCGGCGCGTCAGGCCTCGGTCGATTCCGAGCTGTTCGGCAACAACATCTCGAAGCTGTGGCCGATCTCCTATGAGGGCCAGTCCGACACGGCGTGCTTCGACAATGCGCTCGAATTCCTGTTTCAGGGCGGCTATAGCTTAAGCCACGCCATGATGATGCTGATCCCGGAAGCCTGGGCCGGCAACAAGCTCATGGATTCCGACCGCAAGGCGTTCTACGAATACCATGCCGCGCTGATGGAGCCGTGGGACGGGCCGGCGGCGGTCGTCTTCACCGACGGACGCCAGATCGGCGCGACGCTCGATCGCAACGGCCTGCGCCCCGCGCGCTACATCGTCACCGACGACGACCGCGTCATCATGGCTTCGGAAGCCGGCGTGCTGCCTGTGCCGGAGGAAAAGATCGTGCAGAAGTGGCGGCTGCAGCCCGGCCGCATGCTTTTGATCGATCTGGCAAAGGGCCGCATCATCTCCGACGAGGAGATCAAGTCGGAGATCGCGACCAGGCATCCTTACAAGACCTGGCTCGCCAACACGCAGTTGATTCTTGAAGAGCTGAAGCCGGTCGAGCCGCGGGCGCTGCGCAAGGATGTCAGCCTGCTCGACCGCCAGCAGGCCTTCGGCTACACACAGGAAGACACCAAGCTTCTGATGGCGCCGATGGCCACTACCGGCCAGGAAGCGGTCGGCTCGATGGGCACCGACACGCCGATCTCGGCGATGTCGGACAAGTCGAAGCTGCTCTACACCTATTTCAAGCAGAACTTCGCTCAGGTCACCAATCCGCCGATCGACCCGATCCGTGAGGAACTGGTGATGAGCCTGGTGTCCTTCATCGGGCCGCGGCCGAACATCTTCGACCTGATCGGCACATCGCGCCGCAAGCGGCTTGAAGTGCGCCAGCCGATTCTCACCAACGGCGATCTCGAGAAGATCCGCTCCATCGGACACACCGAGGACCGCTTCGACACCAAGACGATCGACATCACCTACGGTTCGAACGAGGGCGCTGCCGGCATGCAAGGCGCCATCGACCGGCTCTGCGAGCGCGCCGAGGCGGCGGTCGCGGGCGGCTACAACATCATCATCCTGTCCGACCGCCAGGTCGGGCCGGACCGCATCGCCATTCCGGTTTTGCTGGCGACGGCGGCGGTGCACCATCACCTGATCCGCAAGGGCCTGCGCACCGCGGTAGGACTGGTCGTCGAATCCGGCGAGCCCCGCGAGGTGCATCATTTCTGCTGCCTGGCCGGCTATGGCGCCGAGGCGATCAATCCCTATCTCGCCTTCGACACGCTGCTCGACATGCACAGGCGCGGCGAGCTGCCGGAGGAGGTCGACGCATACGAGGTCGTCTCCCGCTACATCAAGTCGATCGGCAAGGGCATCCTCAAAGTGATGTCCAAGATGGGCATCTCGACTTACCAGTCCTATTGCGGTGCGCAGATCTTCGACGCAATCGGGCTCAAGTCGGACTTCGTCGAGAAGTATTTCACCGGCACCGCGACGCTGATCGAAGGCGTCGGGCTGGACGAGATCGCGACCGAGACTCTCAGCCGCCATGCCGATGCCTTCGGCAACGACCCGGTGCTGCGCAACAATCTCGAGGTCGGCGGCGAATACATGTTCCGCATGCGCGGTGAGGCGCATATGTGGTCGCCGGATGCGGTCGCCAGCCTGCAGCATGCCGTGCGCCAGGGCTCCTGGGACACGTTCAAGGAGTATTCGGCGCAGATCGACAGCGCGACAGCTAGAGCGCAGACCATCCGCGGCCTGTTCGAGATCAAGCTGGCGGAAGAGACCGGCCGCAAGAAGGTCGCGATCGAAGACGTCATGCCGGCGGCCGAGATCGTCAAGCGCTTCTCGACCGGCGCTATGTCCTTCGGCTCGATCTCCCGGGAAGCGCACACCACGCTGGCGCGCGCGATGAACGCAATCGGCGGCAAGTCGAACACCGGCGAGGGCGGCGAAGAGGCCGACCGCTATCTGCCGCTGCCCGGCGGCGGCAAGAATCCGGAACGCTCGGCGATCAAGCAGGTCGCGTCGGGGCGGTTCGGCGTGACGGCGGAATATCTGGTCAATTCCGATGTCATGCAGATCAAGGTGGCCCAAGGCGCCAAGCCCGGCGAGGGCGGTCAGTTGCCCGGACACAAGGTCGACGCCACCATCGCCAAGGTCAGGCATTCGACCCCCGGCGTAGGCCTGATCTCGCCGCCGCCGCATCACGACATCTATTCGATCGAGGATCTGGCGCAGCTGATCTACGACCTGAAGAACGTCAACCCGGCGGCCGATGTGTCGGTCAAGCTGGTGTCGGAGGTCGGCGTCGGCACGGTTGCGGCGGGCGTCGCCAAGGCGCGCGCCGATCACATCACCATCTCCGGCTACGACGGCGGCACCGGCGCTTCGCCGCTGACCTCACTCAAGCATGCCGGCAGCCCGTGGGAAATGGGCCTTGCCGAGACGCATCAGACCCTGGTGCTCAACGGCCTGCGCTCCCGCGTGGCGCTGCAGGTCGACGGCGGGTTGCGCACCGGCCGTGACGTCATCATCGGCGCGCTGCTCGGCGCCGACGAGTTCGGCTTCTCGACCGCGCCGCTGATTGCGGCCGGCTGCATCATGATGCGCAAGTGCCACCTGAACACCTGCCCGGTCGGGGTGGCGACGCAGGACCCGGTGCTGCGCAAGCGCTTCAAGGGCACGCCGGAGCATGTCATCAACTTCTTCTTCTATGTGGCGGAGGAGGTGCGCGCGCTGCTCGCCGAAATGGGCTTCACCCATCTCGACCAGATCATCGGCGACACCGACCTTCTGGAGAAGCGCGACGTGATCCAGCACTGGAAGGCGCGCGGGCTCGACTTCTCGAAGATGTTCTTCAAGCCGGAGGCGCCGCCTGAGGCGCTGCACTGGACCGAGCGGCAGAAGCATCCGATCGACGACGTGCTCGACCGCAAGCTGATCGAGCTGGCAAAGCCGGCGCTGGAAGCCAAGCAGCCGGTCAGCATCGAGCTGCCGATCCGCAATGTCGACCGCTCTGCCGGCGCGATGCTGTCGGGCGAAGTCGCCAAGCGCTTCAAGCACAAAGGCCTGCGCGAGGACACGATCCAGGTCAAGCTCACCGGCACGGCTGGCCAGTCTTTCGGTGCGTTTCTCGCGCGCGGCGTTTCCTTCGAGCTGGTCGGCGCCGGCAACGATTATGTCGGCAAAGGCCTGTCGGGCGGCCGCATCGTCATCCGGCCGCCGGAAGAGGCCAAGATCGTCGCGGCCGACTCGATCATCGTCGGCAACACGGTGCTCTACGGTGCGACCGAGGGCGAGGCCTATTTCGCCGGCGTCGCCGGCGAGCGCTTCGCGGTGCGCAATTCCGGCGTCGTTGCCGTCGTCGAAGGCGTCGGCGACCATGGCTGCGAATACATGACCGGCGGCATAGTAGTGGTCATCGGCAAAACGGGCCGCAACTTCGCCGCCGGCATGTCGGGCGGCGTCGCCTATGTGCTCGACGAGAAGGGCGATTTCGCCGAACGCTGCAACATGGCGATGGTCGAGCTGGAGCCCGTTCCGGAAGAGGACGACCTGATGGAGAAGCTGCTCCATCATGGCGGTGACCTCGACCATAAGGGCCGCGTCGACGTCTCCGGTGACATGACAAGCCATGACGAGGAGCGGCTCTATCAGCTGATCTCGAACCACGTCCATTACACGGGCTCGGTGCGCGGCCGCGAGATCCTCGACAATTGGGCAAGCTTCCGGCCGAAATTCCGGAAAATCATGCCGGTCGAGTATCGCCGCGCGCTGATCGAGATGGAGCGCATGCGCATGAGCGTGGCGGCGGAATAGGCTTTGGGCACGGCCGGGGAGGTAATCGCCCGGCCGGCATCCTCACCAACAATCCTGACCTCGGGCCAAGGTTGCCACGGCGGCCTAATGAGGTTAACGGGTGCGCCGACAAGCTAGACTTTCGAGCGCGCCTTCGGACAGCAGGGACTGGACTATGGGCAAGGTAACAGGGTTTCTCGAAATCGACCGGCAGGTGCAGAAGTACCAGCCTGCCTCGGATCGCATCCGGCATTTCCGCGAATTCACGCTGCCGATGTCGGACAAGGAGGTCGAGAAACAGGCCGCGCGCTGCATGGATTGCGGCATCCCGTTCTGCCATGGACCGACCGGCTGCCCGATCCACAACCAGATCCCGGACTGGAACGACCTCGTCTACAATGGCGACTGGGACAGCGCGATCCGCAACCTGCATTCGACCAACAATTTCCCCGAGTTCACCGGCCGCATCTGCCCGGCGCCTTGCGAGGAAGCCTGCACGCTGAACCTCGAGGACATTCCGGTCGCCATCAAGACGGTCGAGGAGGCGATCGCCGACAAGGCCTATGAGACCGGCCACATCCGGCCCTACCCGCCGGAAAAAAAGACCGGCAAGCGGGTTGCCGTCATCGGCTCCGGGCCGGCCGGCATGGCCGCCGCCCAGCAGCTCGGCCGCGCCGGCCACGATGTGCATGTCTATGAGCGCGAGAGCCGGCCGGGCGGGCTGATGCGCTACGGCATTCCCGACTTCAAGATCGAGAAGCATTACATCGATCGCCGCATCGAGCAGATGCAGGGCGAGGGCGTGAGTTTCCATTGCGGCGTCAATGTCGGCGTCGACAAGCCGGTTGCCGAGCTCCTCGCCGAGCACGACGCCGTGCTCTATTGCGGCGGCTCGGAAACGCCGCGCCCGGCCAACATCCCGGGCGACGATCTCAGCGGCGTCTATGACGCCATGCCGTATCTCGTGCAGCAGAACCGCCGCGTCGGTGGCGAGCCGATCCAATCGGTGGCGTGGCCGTCACATCCGATCATCGCCGGCGGCCAGCATGTCGTCGTCGTCGGCGGCGGCGACACCGCGTCCGACTGCATCGGCACCGCTTTCCGGCAAGGCGCGGTGCGCGTGACGCAGCTCGACATCCGTCCGCAGCCGCCGGAGAAGGAAGACAAGCTCGCGGTTTGGCCTTACTGGGCGACGAAGATGCGCACGTCTTCCTCGCAGGCCGAGGGCGCGGAGCGCGAATTTCAGGTGGCGACCCTCGAATTCATCGGCGAGGACGGACAGCTGACCGGCGTCCGCTGCTGCGAGGTCGATGAGAAGCGCAAGCCGATCGCCGGCACCGAGTTCGTCATCCGCGCCGATCTCGCCTTCATCGCCATCGGCTTTGCCGGTCCGGCGAACGACAGCGTGATGAAGGAGCTGGACGGCGAGATAAAAATGGTCACCGACAGCCGCCGCTCGCGCAACGTCGAGGCCGACGACCGCGTCTACAGAACCAGCATAGACAGGCTCTATGCCGCGGGCGACGTCCGTCGCGGCCAGTCGCTGGTGGTGTGGGCGATCCGCGAAGGCCGCCAGGCAGCGCGCGCGATCGACGAGGCGCTGATGGGGTCTAGCGTACTCCCCCGCTGAGTCTCCCTGCAGCGGCCCTACCGACGCACCGCTGTCGAGGTCTCCGACGAAGCGGTCGGCGTCTTCGGCGGCCAGGAAAAATCGTCGGCTCGGCCGGGCGAGGCGACGGGCGCCTTGCCCTCGACGGTCAGCTTTTCGCCGGGAAGGTTCGGATCGGCCTTGGCTGGCGGTGCGGCACCCAGCAGCTCGGTCCCGCCGTCGAGCGCGGGGTCGCTGAGCAGCATCGGCGCGGTGCGGTCGACGATGACAGGGGCCGCGGCAGGCTTCGACGCCTCGACCGGAGCGCCGGCCGGCGCGGAAACCGTGGTGACGCTTCCGGGTGCCGCCAGCCCAAGGATCTTGGCCAGCGGCTTTTCGGTGTAGAAGGCAAGCTTGCGCTTGCCGGCCTTGGTCACATTGATGCCGTCGTCGGAGCGCAGGCGCACCGGCTGGCCGTTGATGTCCGGACCGGAGGTGACGAAGGCGCCGTTCTCGTCGACGAAGCCGTCCCAGACATCGACGAACTCGCCGCCATGGGTCTGTGCGGCTGAATGATAGATGTCGTTGAAGGCGAGCATGTCCGAGGTCATTTTTGCCGCCCCGAACGCCGGCATGCCGACCCACAGGAACGGCACCTTTGCATCTTGAATGGCCTTGCCCAGCGCATCGGTGCGGTGCTCGTATTCCTTGGTCCAGTTCTCGGAGCGTGGCTGCTCGCGGACGTCGCCGACGCGCATCTGCTGGCGGTCGTTGGAGCCAAGCATGACCACCACGACGGACGGCTTCTCCGTCTCGATCAGAGACTTGATCTCGACCGGCCAATTGTAGAAATCGTCACGCACGAAGCCCGACGAGCCGTTGCTGCGCGAAACGATCCTGACCGCCGGATTGTCGGCAAAGGCGACCTCCAGACCCTCGGCGAGCCCGCCCGCCAGGAAATCGCCGACTACCAGCACGACGCGCGCATCCGGCGCCTTTTCGACGGCCGGCGCCTCCGGCTCGGCCGGCGGGCGCGGCTTGGGTTTTCTGGCCTTCGGCTTCGGCCTCACCGGCTGGACATTGGCAGGGGGTTCAATGCGCTCGCTGCGGCGCGGGAAAAGAAGATCGCGCAGCGACCAGCCGCGGTTTCCGTCTTCCTGCGCGAAAGCCGGGGTATGAAAGGCGCTCGAGCCGGCGACGGCAAGCACGGCGATGGCCAGGACGAGGATCGGCAGGCGGCGAACGATCAGCCAGACACTCGCGACCGTAACCAATGAAAGTCTCCATCCCTTGGCGCATGACAGCGTGAAAAGCCGGCAAGTCATGCGCGGGCCGATGCGCTACAGCATCCTTTCCGCTTTTGAAAGGATGCTTCACGCCATGGGCGGCTCTATTGCTTCCGGAGCCATTTCAGCACTTCCAGGCTCGGATAGCCATCCTGGCTCAAGCCTACCTTCGCCTGGTAGGCCATGATGGCGGCCTTCGACCCCTCGCCGATCTTGCCGTCGAACTTGCCGTCATAATAACCGTGCTCGGAAAGCCGCTTCTGCAGTTCCTGCCGTTGCTCGAAGCTGAGCTTGGTGAACGGCCGCTGCCAGTCCTGCACAAGGCCGGTACCACCGGCGATTTCGTCGGCGAGCAGGCCGACGGCCAAAGCATATTTGTCGGCATTGTTGTAAGCCTTGATGACCGAGAAATTCCTGATCATCAGGAAGGCCGGTCCGCCCCTGCCGTCCGGCACCTTGAGCGTCGCCTTGTCGCTCAGGTTCCTGAACGGCTTGCCGTTGGCCCTGGCGACCCCGAGCGCCTGCCACTGCGCCAGCGTCTTTGATCCGGCCGGCAGCTTGCCCGGCGGCAAGGTCACTTCATAGCCCCAGGTCTTACCCGCCTGCCAGCCGTTCTTCCTGAGCAGGTTGGCGGCAGTCGCCAACGCGTCGGGTATCGAATTCCAGATGTCGCGCCGGCCATTGCCGTCCATGTCCACCGCGTAGTGCTGATAGCTGGTCGGGATGAACTGCGTCTGACCCATCGCGCCCGCCCAGGAACCCATGAGATGGCTTTCATCGATGTCGCCGGTCTGCAGGATCTTCAGCGCCGCGATCAGTTGGGTTCGGGCATATTTCGAGCGCTTCGGGTCGCCATAGGCAAGGGTCGCCAGCGAACGGATGACATTGCGCATGATGTCGTCGCGCTTGAGGATCTCGCCATAGTTCGATTCCATCGACCAGATGGCGAGAAGGATATGGCGATCGACACCGAACCGTGCCTCG
Organism: Mesorhizobium sp. WSM3862; assembly: GCF_002294985.1. Taxonomy (GTDB): domain Bacteria; phylum Pseudomonadota; class Alphaproteobacteria; order Rhizobiales; family Rhizobiaceae; genus Mesorhizobium. The sequence continues at coordinate 339,332 of NZ_NSGE01000002.1, forward strand.
ATCCGATCCAGCCATGGCTTCCATTTGCGCGCCATTGCCTGACCATTGGTCACCGACTGGTCATGCACGCGGTTGTCGAAATAATCCCAGGCGGGGGCGGTGAATTCCGGCTGGGTGCGGGCCTTTTCCAGCACGACCGGGTCGGGCTCGATGCCCCTCATGGCCTTGTCGTAGACTGCGCCGGAAACGCCGCCCGAAACCGCGGTGGCACGAAAGCCCGCGACCCACTGGCGGAAACCCGCATCGGCGAAAGCGGGTCCGGCGGGCATCAGCAAGGCAAGCGTGAGGCTCGCGGCCGTCACAAATGCCGTCAGGCGCCTTGCGCTGTTGCGAACGGACATCCTTTTCCTCCTTCATCAAAATTAGGAAGGATCATTCAACGCCGAACCCGGTTAGTATTTAGTTTACCATAGGTGCCATTAGGAACGAAAAGAGAGGTCGGTGCTTTAACTTTCGATTTTCAGGCCAGCCGCTCGGGTAATTCAACATTCCGGCGCGAAAATGTTCGGGGGGATTGCGGAGCGGATGGCCGCGCGGATAATGGGCTTAGACGTATGGGTGGAGCATGAAGCGAGTTCGCAAGGCAGTTTTCCCGGTCGCCGGTCTCGGCACACGGTTTCTTCCGGCCACCAAGGCCATCCCGAAGGAGATGCTGACGGTCGTCGACCGGCCGGTCATTCAATATGTGGTCGACGAGGCGCGCGACGCCGGCATCGAGCATTTCATTTTCGTGACCGGGCGCAACAAGGCGGTCATCGAGGATCACTTCGACGTCCAGTTCGAGCTCTACGATACGCTCGCCCAGCGCGGGAAGGACGACCAGCTCGCCCGCCTGCAGCGGCTGCAGCCAGCGCCTGGCCAGACCAGCTTCACCCGCCAGCAGGTGCCGATGGGCCTTGGCCATGCCGTCTGGTGCGCGCGTGAACTGGTCGGTGACGAACCGTTCGCGCTGCTTTTGCCCGACATGATCATGCAGTCGGAAAAAAGCTGCATGAAGGATATGGTCGAACTCTATGCCGAGACCGGGAACAACATCATCGCCGTGCAGGAATGCGACCCGGCCGAGGCCCATAAATACGGCATCGTCGGCCGTGGCGAGGACACCCATCACGGTTTTCGCATCACCGCCATGGTGGAGAAGCCGAAGGCGGGCACGGCGCCCTCCAATCTCTTCATCAACGGGCGCTACATCCTGCAACCGGAGATTTTCGGCATCCTCGAAAGCCAGGAGCGCGGCGCCGGCAACGAGATCCAGCTGACGGATGCGATGCTGAAGCTGGAGAAGCAGCAGCCCTTCTACGGCTATCACTATAAGGGGCGCACCTTCGACTGCGGCTCGCCGGAAGGCTTCGTCGAGGCAAATGTCGCCTTCGCGCTCTGGCGCAGCGACATGAATGCGAGCATGGCCGGGGTCATCCGCACGCTGCTGGATGAGGTGCGGCCGGCGGAGCGGATCGGCGCCGCTTCCTAGGCGGTTAAGCGGCGTTGATCCTTCGGATCTCCGCGTCCGCGTCGCTGGCGCGAGGATCACGAAGTGTCAGCGCTGCACCTTCAGGCCGAGATAGACGCTGTTGGCGACATAGTCGCGACCGGGAAGGTTGCTGGTGAGCTTCTCCGTCCTGATTCTTGTGGTGAGGCCGGCATAGCGGTTCAGCCACCAGGTCAGGCCGGCCTCGGCGCTCAGGATCAGATCGTGGCCATCGGAGCCGGTGTAGTCGCGCCAATCGAGCCCCAGCGCTGTATTCGCCGTCAGGTTGGCGCGGACCTGCCGCTCGCCGGTGAGCCGGCCCGAATAGAGGAGGTCGCCGCTCTCGTTAGCGATGGTCGTGGTCTCGACCGTGGTTCTTCCGGTCAGCCCGATGATGGTGCCGCGCTCGGGCGACCATTTGAGGTCGGCGTTGACGTAGGGCCCCGCAATCGCCGGCAGACGGTCGTCGTCGATGCCTTCGCGCAGCCATCCGACGGAGAACTCGCCGGAGAGCTTCTCGCGCATGTCGAGCTCGAGGCCGGCGCGCGCGCCGAGCCGCGTCGAGGAGCGCTCGAAACCGTTGCTGTCGAGGCGCAGATCGTAGATCCGCCGGCCGGCTTCCACTTCAACGAATGGCGTCATGGCCGGTGAGACCTGATAGCCGGTACGCAAGGTCGCAGAGTAGAGTGTCGAGTCGCGATCCTTCAGCGACAAGACGGTGCCGTCCGAGAGCTTGGCGTCGCCATAGAAATCATGCGAGACCGCGCCGGTCAGCGCGTAGCGCATCTTGCCGACATCCTTCTCGATGCCGAGGCTGCCGTCGACGGTCTGCCGCAGCGGCTGTGAGGTGACGCCGGCAATCGCATCCGGCGAGGACGCCGATTCCGGCACCGCTTCATAGCCGAGCCTGGCGATGGCGCGCAGTTCATTGTCGAGGTCGACACTGAGCTGGCCTTCGATCCGGCCCTGCGCATCGTTGATCTTCTGGCCCGAAAGCGTGTTGCGAAAAAGGCCGTAGCCGTCGATGACGGCCGAATTCTCGCGCCAGTCGGAGGTGGCGGAGAAACGCAGCGCGGTTTCGGACAGCACAGCCGACCTGCCGCCGGCGCTGACATCGGCATTGGAAGTCGCGGTGAGGCCTTGCTCGAGTGTCGGACGGAAGACGAAGGTGCCGAGCTTGATGCCGGGGGCGGCGAAGGGATCGTCCTCCAGCCTCACTTTCTGGCCCTCGATCGATCCTGTGCGCTCCGCGCCGGGATCGAGCTTCTGCCGGTCGACGCTGTCGATGGTGACGGCGCGGCGGTTCGCGCCGTCATCCTCGGTGGCCGCCGTTTCGGCCGGATCGCCGGTGGCGGCCTTGGCCGTGCTGTCGGCCGTCTGGCCAGGCTTCTTGTTGGCGTTTTTCTTGTCGGCCGCCTTGGCATCGCTTTTCGCCTTGGCACCCGCACTCTGCCTTGCAGTCGGAGGCGGGCGCGGCGCGGCCATTGTTTGATTGTCGGCGAAGGGGTCGTCGGTGACTCGCGGCTGGTTGAGGATGCTGCCCTCCGCGCCCCCGGTCTGGTCGTCGTCGGGCACCGCGCCTGGGCTTGCCGGCTCATAAGGGTTGGCGGGCGTCTGGTCCTCAGCCGTCTGGGTCGCTGGAACCGCTTGATCCAGCGATCCCTGCGGGCGCAACTGTCTCGCCTTGCGTTGCTGGTCGGCCAGGATTGCCGCTTCGGAGACCTCGCCGCGCAACTCGGTTTCCTGCGAAAATGCCGGCACCGTGCGCAGCAAGGCGACGATGCTTGCCGTCAGCAAAAGCGCTGCAACGGCAATGCACTTCCGGCCCTTTTTCGTATCTGGCTCGCCGCCGAACATCATCACCACTGCTTGCGCGGCGCAGGCGCGCCATACTTACCGGACCGTAAATGCGGATGGTTAACGGAGGGTTGAAACAGGCCAAGGACCCTGTCCGCGACGCACGCGAGACGGGAATTCCGTTGGACAGGCGGGCGACATGGCGCTAATGGCATCTGCCATGCACGCGGGGTCCTCAGAAAGAAAGCAGCCGGACAGGCAGGCAGCGATTGAATCGGCGCTGAGAACGGTGGCGACGGAGCAGGCCGGCATGGCCGCGCTTGCAGCCGCTCTCGGCAACGGCTTGTCCGAACCGTTCGCTGCCGCAGTGGATGCCATCGCGCGGATCGAGGGCCGCGTCATCGTCACCGGCGTCGGCAAGAGCGGCCATATCGGCTCAAAGATCGCGGCGACGCTCGCCTCGACCGGCACGCCTGCCTTCTTCGTCCATCCGGCCGAGGCCAATCACGGCGATCTCGGCATGATCGCCAGGGACGACGCCATCATCGCCATGTCGTGGTCGGGCGAGAGCAAGGAACTGATGGGCATCGTCGCCTATTCCAGACGCTTTTCGATCCCGCTGATCGCCATCACCTCGGGCGAGAATTCGGCGCTGGCGCGCGCCGCCGACGTCGTGCTGTTGCTGCCGGCCGCGCCGGAGGCCTGTCCGCACGGGCTGGCGCCGACGACATCGGCGCTGCTGCAGCTGGTCATGGGCGATGCGCTGGCGATCGCGCTGCTCGAGGCGCGCGGCTTCACGCCGGACCATTTCCGCACCTTCCATCCCGGCGGTCAGCTCGGCGCCAATCTGATGCAACTGCGCGAGATCATGCATGTCGGCGAGCGGCTGCCGCTGGTGCCGTCGGGCACGGGAATGCGCGAAGCGATCGTCGAGCTGTCGCGCAAGGGTTTTGGCTGCGTGGCGATCACCGGCGCCGACGGTTCGCTGATCGGCATCATCACCGACGGCGACATCCGCCGCCACATTGCCGATGACCTTCTGTCGATGAACGTCGATGAGGTGATGACAAAGAAGCCGAAGACGGCTGCCCCCGACACGCTGGTGGCGACGGCGCTGCAGACGATCAATACATCGGCCATCACCAGTCTGATGGTGGTCGAGGCCGATCGCCCCGTGGGGCTAGTGCATCTGCACGATCTGCTGCGCATCGGCGCCGCTTGAGATGGGCGAGACTCAGGACACGCAGGCCTGATCCCAAGCGGCTTCAGAATAGGAAATCCGCAAACTCAGACGGCCTCCACCGTCAGCTCCAGATCGGTGTCGGCGGCGCCGGTCACACGCACCTGGGTGCCGACGGGCAGGTCCGGGCCGGAGACACGCCACAGCGTGTCGCCGAGGCGGATGCGGCCGCGGCCATTCTTGATGGGCTCGGCCAATGTCGCCGTGCGGCCGACCATCTGAGCGCCGCGGCGGTTGAGCAGCGGCTGGTCCGCATTGATGGCACGATCACCCACCAGCTTCTTGCCGACGAAGGCTGAGGCCAGGGAGAGCACGAGGAAGGCGAGCACCTGGAGCTGCCAAGTCCAGAAGGCAGCATCCCAAATCAGCAGCGAAACCGCGCCGATGATCAGCGCGGCGATGCCGATCCACAGCATGAACACGCCGGGCGCGACGATTTCCATCACCAGCAGCACGAATCCGAGGACCATCCAGTTCCACGGGCCGAGTTCCGATACGATGCGCTCGATCATTGACCTTCTCCCACCCAGATGGCGTGCCTCAATTGTCCGACGGTCGCACGAGCGGCGTGCGCGCGCCCTGACGTTGCGGGCCGGAAGGGCCGTCGGCCTTGAACACTTCGCGTGCGATCTCGCCGATGCCACCGAGCGAACCGATCAGCGATGAGGCTTCGAACGGCATGAGCACGATCTTGTTGTTGCTGGACGAGCCGATCCTGGCCAGCGCCTCGGTGTATTTCTGCGCGATGAAATAGTTGATCGCCTGCACGTCGCCCTTGGCGATGGCTTCCGACACCACCTGGGTCGCCTTGGCCTCCGCCTCGGCGGAACGCTCGCGCGCTTCGGCATCGCGGAAGGCGGCTTCCCTGCGGCCTTCGGCCTCGAGGATCTGCGACTGCTTCATGCCTTCGGCGGCCAGGATCTGGGCGCGCTTGTCGCGCTCGGCGATCATCTGGCGGCTCATCGAATCCACCAGATTGGCCGGCGGGTTGATGTCCTTGATCTCGACGCGGGTAATCTTGATGCCCCACGGGTGCGCGGCCTCATCGACGACGCGCAGCAACCGCTCGTTGATCGCATCGCGGTTGGACAGCAATTCGTCGAGGTCCATCGAGCCCATGACGGTACGGATGTTGGTCATGGTGAGGTTGAGGATAGCGTTCTGCAGCCCGGAGACCTGATAGGCGGCCTGCGGGGCATTCAACACCTGGTAGAAGGCGACGCCGTCGACGCCCACGATTGCATTGTCGCGGGTAATGATCTCCTGCGTCGGGACATCGAGCACCTGCTCCATCATGTTCATCTTGGCGCCTACGCGCTCGAAGATCGGATTGATGATGTTCAGGCCGGGCGTCAGCGTCTTGGTGTAGCGGCCGAAACGCTCCACCGTGTAGTTGTAGCCCTGCGGCACCGTTCTGATGCCTTTGAAAAGAAGGATGATGACGAGGAATACAAGAACAATGATGGCAATATCGAAACCGCTAAACCCCATTTCGTTTCTCCCTCAAAAGGCGGCGACCTCGCGGAATCACTTAAGTGTGTTTCCGAAGCGTTACAATCAGGTGATCGCGAATATTGGTTAGCGAAGGCTATTGCGAACCGGTTTCGCCGCCTATTATCGGACGTCAGACCCAGCCTGACAGTTCCCGCCGCACCAGCGCCTCGATCACTGCCATGCCCTCGGCGCTGTCGTTGAGGCAAGGGATGTGGGCGAAGTTCTTGCCGCCGGCATGGTGGAATGTCTCGGCGGCCTCGCGGCCGATTTCGTCCAGCGTCTCGATACAGTCGACGGAAAAACCTGGATTGACGACCGCGATCGATTTGACGCCGTCCTTCGCCAGCTTCTCGATAGTGACGTCGGTGTAGGGCTGCAGCCATTCCTGGGCGCCGAAGCGCGACTGGAAGGTGGTGATGAGCTTCTTCTCGTCCCAGCCGAGCCTTGCCCTGAGCAGCCTCGTCGTCTCGAGGCAATGCCCCTGGTAAGGGTCACCCTTGTCGGAATAGGGTTTTGGGATGCCGTGGTAGGAGGTGATCACCACCTCCGGCGCGAAATCGAGCGTCGCCAGGTTTTGCTCGATCGAACGGGCGAGGGCGTCGATATAGACTGGCTCGTCATAATAGGGCGGCACACTGCGGATGGCCGGCGCTTGCCTGATCTTCATCAGCGCCCGGAACAGCTGGTCGTTCGCCGTCGCCGTGGTCGTCGCCGAATATTGCGGATAGAGCGGAAAAGTGAGGATGCGCTCGCAGCCCTGCTCGACCAGCCGGCGGACGACGCTGCCGGTCGAGGGATTGCCGTAGCGCATGGCCCAGTCGACCACGACGGTTGGCAAGTCAGCAAGCGCAATGGCGAGCTTCTCCGCCTGCGAGCGGGTGAAGATGCGCAGCGGCGACTCGTTCTTCTCCCGGTTCCAGATCCTGGCGTAGTTGGCGCCGGACTTTGTCGGCCGCGTTGTGAGAACCAGCGCGTAGAGGATCGGATACCAGATCGCCTTGTTGAGCTCGATGACGCGCGGATCGGAGAGAAATTCTCTGAGATAGCGCCACATTGGCTTGAAATCGGTGCCGTCGGGCGTGCCGAGATTGATCAGCATGATGCCGATCTTGCCCGCCTTCGCCGGCGCGGCACCCGCCGGCGCCGGACCGGCGGTCTTGGCGGCTTTCGCATCGGCAGGATTGGCAAGCGTCATCGACGGTCTCCGGTTGTCGGTGCGAAAACTAGCGATGCCATGCCGGTTTTGGAATGCTGCGTCTGGACGCACCTTACCGCGTTTGCGTCTGAAAACGGAACACCCGTCCGGTCTCCCGGACGGGCGCCATGAACTTCCGGCGAAAGGTTACTTTGCGGCCGGCGGAATTGTCAGCGTTGCTCCGAGCGGCAGACGGCGCGGCCTGTAGTCCTTGTTGGCCTCGGAGATCAGCTTCCATTTGCTGCCGTCGTCATAGTTTTTCTTGGCCAGATCCCAATAGGTGTCGCCGGCGGCAACCACATGGCTGGTCTCTGGGCTGGCCTCCGGACCGGTCGCGGCCGGCTTGGCCTCGGCGGGCGCTGTTTCGGCCGGCTTGGCGGATTCGGTCGCAGGGGCGGCGGTCGCCGGCGCAGTCTCGGCAGGTTTTGCTGTCTCCGACGTTGCCGGTGCCGTCTCGGTCGGAACGGCCGGCGGCGTCCCGGCGATGTCGCCGGAATTGGACGGCAAAGCCGGCATGGCAGGCTCGGTGGCCGCCGGCGCCGTCTCGGCCGGCTTCGCGGGTTGGGCGGCAGGCGGCGTCGTGGCGGTCTCGGCAGGTTTTGCCGGCTCCGCGGCCGCTGTCGTGGCGCCGATCTCGGTGATGCGGCCGTCGAGCTTCGGTGTGTAGGGGCGGTGCGCGCCGAGATAGTCGGCCACCACCTGCTCCAGGCCCGGGCCGTAGTCATAGGCGTCCGTGGCCTTTTCGGCGAAGACCTTGTAGCCGTCGCCGCCCTGGCGGACGTAGTTGTTGGTGGCGACGAGATACTGCTTGTCCGGATTGATCGGCACCCAGGCGCCGTTCTCCATCACCTCGACCGATTTGACGCGGCCGGCATTGGGCGCGACCGACTTGTCGAAGGCATATTTCAAGCCGGCCACCTGCGGGAAGCGGCCGGCGCCGTCCTCGACCTGGCTGACGCCGCTTTCGAGACCGGCGACCAGGTCCTTGCCGGAGATCTTGAAGGTCGCCAGCGTGTTCTGGAACGGCAGCACCGTCAGCACTTCGCCCATGGTCACGGTGCCCTGGTCGATCGAGGCGCGCAGTCCGCCGCCATTCGAGATGACGATCTCGACGCCCTGGCCCTTGACCCGATCGAGGACGGCGTCGGAGACGAGATTGCCCATTTCGCATTCGCGGGTGCGGCAGCTTTCACGACTGCCATCGATCGGCTTGGTGGTCTCCGCCACTTCCTTGTTCTTCAGCGCCTCGATCGGCGCGCCAAGCTCCTTGATGCGGGCGAGCACCGCCGGATCGGGCGTGATCGACTTGTCGAGAAAGATCGGGTCGCCGCTGGCCGACTTGACGACGCCGTTGTCGTCGAACACGACCTTGAATTCGCCGAGATATTTCGAATAGGACGCCGCCTGCACCACCGGCACCTTGTAGCCGTCGGGGTTGTCGACCATCGTCGGGTAGGGGCCTGCCGCCTTCGGATCGGTGTTCGACAAAAGCGTGTGGCTGTGGCCGCCCACCACCACGTCGACGCCGGGGATTTTCGCGATGACGTCGCGCTCGCGGTTGTAGCCGATATGGGTGACGGCGATGATCTTGTTGATGCCCTGCGCCTTCAGTTTCTCGACCTCGGCGGTGATCGACTTGACGTCGTCCGCGATGGCAATGTTGGGGCCGGGCGAGGCGAGTTCCGGAGTGTCGTTGGTGACGGCGCCGACGATGCCGATCTTCTGGCCGCCGACCTCGACCACGATGGACGGCTTGATCTTGCCGTGGGCGCCGGACTTGTCGTTGGGCACGACGTTGGCGCTGACCACCGGGAACTTCGCCTTGTCGAGGTAAGGCACAAGCGCGCTTTCGCCGTCGTCGAACTCATGGTTGCCGAGCGTCACCGCGTCGGGCTTGAGCTGATTGAGGAATTCCTCCTCCGCTGCTCCCTTGTAGGTGATGTAGAACAGCGATCCCTGGAAGCTGTCGCCTGCATTGAGCAGCAGCACGTTCTGACCTTGGAGCTTCTTGCGCTCCTGTGCGATCGCCGTGACCAGCCGGCCGGCGCCGCCAATGCACTCGCCTTTGGTCTCCTCCTCCGCGGAACATGTCGACTCGTATTTGTTGTTGCCTTCGATGCGGCTATGCCAATCGTTGAAATGCAGGATGTTCAGCGTGTAGTCGGCAAAAGACGCTCCGGCCGAGAGGCCAAGTGCTGATGCGGAAAGGGCGGCAATGGCGGCAAATTTCTTCATTCTCGTCTCCCGGATGAGCTGACTTGAAGTGCTTAAAGCCCTCGCTTGGCTGGAAGGTAACAGTCAGCTTCGGGTCATGTTCACATCGCGTTTTGGCCGATGCAAGCGGAAATCGGGAGGGGATTTTGCCGGCACAAAAAAGGACGGCGGCTCGCGCCGCCATCCTCAACAAAGTCGATCTCTGCCTGAGCTCAGGCCCGGCGCGTCAGCACGAAATTCTGACCACTGGAGCTGGTGCAGTTGAGCTGGCTGGTAGAGACCATCAGGCAGTTGAAGCTGACCGGCGTCTGGCGGATCAGCGAGGTGCCGTGGATCTCGACCGAGGTCGCGCCGGTCATGGTGTAGCTGCCCTCGGACAGCTTCTGGCCGGTATCGGTCGCGACGGTGGTGAAGCTGCCGGCTGCGAAAGTCGAGAGGCCGGTGCCCTTGGCGTCGATCCAGTTGCCCTCGACGCCCTTGGGCGCCGCTGCGATCGGCTCCGAAGGGCCGGTGGTGGTGCAGGCGGCAGCGGCCAGAAGGCTTGCCGCGGCGCCTGCCGAAAGCAATTTGCGCGCAATGGTCATTTAGAAATCCTCTCCTCTCGCGTCGGCCCGAAAACCGATCTCCGATCTTCGGAAAAGCACGATGCGTGCATTCAAAGTGCTAGAGTACTTTGTGCGTCCGAAGGAACGCCCTTTTCTCTAGGCCGCCCGTCTTCAATCGCCCGATTTCCGGGCGATTGCAAGGTGGAGACGCGGGTAGGCTTGGCTGCTATCGCACCAGGATGTTGCGGAACTGCCACGGATCATCCTTGTCCAGATCCTCGGGGAAAAGCCCCGGGCGATTATCAAGCGGCGTCCAGTCGGTGTAGTAGCCCCTGACCGGCCCGAGATAGGGAAGCTGCACTTCCAGGCAGCGCCGGTAGTCCATCTCGTCGGCCTCCACGATGCCGGCCATCGGATTTTCCAACGCCCAGACCATGCCGGCGAGCACCGCCGAGGTGACCTGCAGGCCGGTGGCGTTCTGGTAAGGCGCCAGCTTGCGCGCCTCGGCCAGCGACAGCTGTGAGCCGTACCAATAGGCGTTCTTGGCATGGCCGTAGAGCAGCACGCCGAGCTCGTCGACGCCGTCGACCAGCTCGTTCTCGTCGAGCACGTGATGCACCGGTTGCGCCTTGCCGGCGGCGCCGAACATCTCGTGCAGCGACAGCACGGCATCGTTGCAGGGGTGATAGGCATAATGGCAGGTCGGGCGATACTGAACCTTGCCCTTCTTGCCGCGCACGGTGAAGAAATCGGCGATCGAGATCGCCTCGTTGTGGGTGACCAGGAAGCCGTATTGCGGGCCGGGCGTCGGGCACCAGGAGCGCACGCGCGTGTTGGCGCCCGGCTGCTCCAGATAGATCGCCGCCTGCGAGCCATGCTTGTGCTTCTTGCCGTTCTTCGGCATCCAGGTCTCATGCGTGCCCCAGCCGAGCTCGGCCGGCTGCAGGCCTTCCGAGATGAAGCCCTCGACCGACCAGGTGTTCCAGAATACATCCATCGGCTTCGGCTTCTTGGTGCGCTGGGTATCGCGCTCGGCGATGTGGATGCCCTTGACTCCGGCCTTCTTCATCAGCTTCGCCCAGCCCTCGCGGTCGTGCTCCGGCGGGACCACAAACTCGAGCCCGAGATCGTTGGCGAGGTTGACCAGTGCCTGCTTGACGAACCAGGAGACCATGCCAGGATTGGCGCCGCAGCAGGAGATCGCCGTAGTGCCGCCGGGAGCCTTCTCCTTCTCCTGGCGCACGCTCTCGCGCAGCGCGTAATTGGTGCGCGAGGCATTGTCGGCCTTGTCGTCGAAATAGAAGCCGAGCCACGGCTCGACCACCGTATCGATATAGAGCACGCCGAGCTTGCGGCAGAGCTTCATCAACTCGAGCGAGGAGGTGTCGACCGACAGGTTGACGCACATGCCCTGACCGCTGCCATTGGTGAGAAGCGGGGTCAGAAGCTTCTTGTAGTTCTTCCTGGTCACCGCGTCCTGAACGAAGGCGATGCCGCGCTCGTCGAGCAGCATGCGGTCGCTGTCGCGCGGGTCGATGACCACCATGCGCGACTTGTCGAACTTGAAATGGCGTTCGATCAGCGGCAGCGTTCCCCGTCCGATCGAGCCGAAGCCGATCATCACGACAGGGCCGGTGATTTCACCGTAAACGGGCCAGTTCTCGTTCGCCATTTTTTCGCATACTCCTTCAAACACGGGAAAGTCCGGCATTTTTCGCCGGTAGCCCTACATCACAGATCATTGTCACAAACCAGCAAAAACCGCCAACCGACGGCCAAACCGGCCTGGCGGTTTGGTTAAGCCACCATGGCCATGCCGGCGAGGTACGAAACCAGCCGGTCGCGGTCGGCGCTCAAACCCTTGTAGTCGAGCTGCGCCTGATCGAGAGCATTGAGCTGGTCGGCGAAGGAGGCCGCAAGCGCGACCTTGTCGGGGTGGCGGGCAAGCACCGCCAGCGGGTCGAGATGGATGCGAATGGTGAAAAGGATGTCGCGTGACACCGGCAGCTTGCGCAAGGTCTGACGCTCGACGCGAATGAAGGCATGGGCGTTGATGTCACCATCCGGAAAACGAGTCGGACGGTTCGTGGCACGGTCGATCCGCTCCCCGTTGGAAAGTGGATGATAGAGCGCGTCGCCCGCCTGGATCGACCAGTTGAAGCGCTCGACCGCCTGGCCCTGCAGGCCGTCGAACATGCGGTTGATGAGGTCCGCAGGCCGTGTGCCGGGGCCGAAGCCGGGCACCGGCGCGTGGATCTGTTGCAGCGGTTTGCCGAATTTCTCCTGGAGCGACCAGGACGACGGAAAGCAGAGCGAGCCGGCGGCGAGCCGCCAGCCGCTGTCGTCGCGGCGCATCAGGATCAGGTCTTCCTGGATTAGCAGCGAGGCTGCGACCAGCGGGGCGTCGGGGCCGACATTGCTGCCTTCGGGGCCGGCTACCTCGATCCCGGCACCCTTGCGGCGGTAGGTTTCGGGATGTTTCGCCAGCAGGTGCGCTCCAAGCAGATCCAGCACCTCCTGCTGCGCCTCACGCGTGCCCTCCTCCTCGACAAAAACCCGGCTTGGGATTTCCGCGTAGAGACGGCGCTTCTCGGCGAGATGCGGCAAAAGAAGCTCGTCGAGCTCGATCCATCGATCGAGATCGAGCGGTTTCAGCCCGATGGTGAAAAGCCTTGACGATCCGTCATAGGGCGTATGGGTCGGCGGGCGAACACTCATGCTTCCTTGAAGGCGTCCAGTTCGGTGGCGGTCAACCGCGCCGCGAATTCGGTGATTTCGTAGTCGGCCGCGCCTGCCTCGGAGAAAGGGTCGGCCGCCAGTCTGGCGTCAAGCACGTCGCGGGAACCGCGCGCGACGATGATGCCGCCGGTCCTTGGCCGTTTCGGTCCAGACGCAACAAAAATGCCTTCCGCGTAGCAGGCCTTCAGCCATTCGACATGCGCCGGCGCCAGCCGATCGATCTCGGTCAGCGGCACCTTGTAGTTCAGCGAAACGATGAACATTGCATTCTCCTGCTTGGCGTCATGCCAGCCTCGCCGGGATCAACCCACGTAGCGAATTGCCGACGAAGATCGCCTGCGCCGACTTCAGATCGTCGAAGGTGTAGATCGCTTCCGCGGCGCGGCCTTCGTCCAGAAGCTCGCCGCGCAATACTCCAGGCAGCAGGCCGCAATCAAGCCGGGGCGTCACCAGCATCCCGTCGCCGAAATCGGCGAACAGATTGGTGATCGTGCCTTCGCAGAGTTCTCCGCGCTCGTTGGCGAGCAGCACTTCGTCGGCGCGGGTGGCGAGGTATTCGGCGCGCGCCTGTTGGTAGGTTTCGCGGCGGCTGGTCTTGTGACGCAGCAACAAGTTACCGGAATCGAGGCGGACCCGCGCCAGCTGCAGACGCCATGCCCTGCCCGCGGGAAGCTGCTCAAAGGGCTGCGCGGCTGCTGTCGCCTCGCCGTTGCGCTGCAGTGCAAGCCGGGTGCGCAAAGCGATCCGCTGCCCGCCGATCGCGTTCTTCAGCACCTCGCCGATCCGTTGCGGATCGCAGGCAAAGCCGAGCTCCGCGGCCGAGGCATAAAGCCGCGCAAGGTGGCGCTCGAAGCGCAGGAAGCCTGAGCCAGGCTCCCAACGCATGGTCTCGATCAGCTCGAAGTCGGCACGGTTCCCGTCGCGAAGCGCGCTTTCAGAAGACACTCCCGGTACTCCTCCTCGGCGGTGGAATCGAAGACGACGCCGCCGCCGACATTGTAGACAGCCTCGCCGTCGGCAAAGAGCGAGATGGTGCGGATCGCCACCGAGAACCGCATCGTGCCGCCGGGCGCGACCCAGCCGATGGCGCCGCAATAGACGTCGCGCGGCACGCCCTCCAGATCGTGCAGTATCTCCATGGCGCGGATCTTCGGCGCGCCGGTGATCGAGCCGCAGGGAAAGAGCGCTGCGAAGACTTGGCGAATACCGATATCCGGCAGGAGCTTCGCCCGCACCCGGCTCACCATCTGGTGCACCGTCGGGTAGGTCTCGATGCGGAACAGCTCCGGCACTTCCAGCGTGCCGACCTCGCTGATCAGCGAGATGTCGTTGCGCAGGAGATCGACGATCATCCGGTTCTCGGCCTGGTTCTTCTCGTCGTTGCGCAGGAACGCCTTCAGCCGCGCGTCCTCGGCCTTGGTGGCGCCGCGCGGCGCCGTGCCCTTCATCGGGTGCGTCTCGATCATACCGTCGGCGTCGATCTCGAAGAAGAGTTCCGGCGAGCGCGACAGCACGATCGGATCGCCCAACGAGATCAGCGCGCCGTATTTCACTGGCTGGCGCCCGGTCAGCGCCTCGAAGGTGGCAAGCGGATCGCCCGACCATTGCGCATGGACCGGAAAGGTCAGATTGCCCTGATAACAGTCGCCCTTGCGAATATGGTGGTGGAGGCGCGCGAAGCGGACGGCGTAGTCCTCGGCGGACCAGGATGCGCGGGCGTCGAAGATCGGTCCGTTGCTGGCGGGGCCTTCATTCCGCGGCACAGCCTGTTCGAGCGGCGCATCGAAGACACCGAGACAGATCAGCGGCGCGCGGCGGCCCTCTGGCAGCAACGGCACCAGTTTCGGCTCCAGCAGGTAGCCTGCCTCATAGGAGAAATAGCCTGCCAGCCATTTGCCCGCGTCGGAGGCGGCCTGTGCCGCTTCCAGCGCCGGCGTGAATTCGTCCGCGGTTCGCGCCGTGATGACCTCATGCGGCTCGTCAAAGACGAGCTGGCGGCCGGTCTCGTCATTGCGGAATATTGCTGAGGGCAGGGACATAAGCCTTGGATGGGGTCGATTAAGTCGATCGCTCTATATGGGGGCGCGGCGAGGCGCAATCGAGAGAACGGCGTCGGAGGACGTAAAGGCATCTGGTCCAAAGCAAAAACGGCGCCCAATGGACGCCGCCTGCGCTGGGAAGGCACAGCGAGATCAGTTGTTGTTCGAGGTCGCCGCCGTGGGGAACCGGCTAGCGAATTCGGCCTCGTCGCCCGCGGCCAGCAGTTTCGCCTGCTCGATCCATTTCTCGCGCGCGATCCGGCCGTCGAAATTGAGCACCTCCTCGACGCGCTTGACGTCGGCATCGGTCCAAGCGGCGATCTGGGCATAGGACGTGACGCCCTGCGCCTTGAGCAGCTTTTCATTGACCGGGCCGATGCCGATCAGGCGGCGCAGATTGTCCGCCTTGCCGGTGGTCGCCTTCGGGGCGGCGGCTTTCTTCGGAGCCGGCGCCTTCTTTGGCGCCGCGCCGGCCGTCTTTGCCGCTGCCGTTTTTGCCGCTTCCGGCTTGGCCGCGGCGGATTTGGTCGAAGCCGATTTTGCCGCTGACGGTCTTGCAGATGAGGATCTGGCTGGGGTCGGGGTCGACATCAGCGCCGCCGGCGCAGGCGCGGAGGCTTTGTCGGTTTCCGCCTTGGCGGAAGAGGTCGGCGCTTCGCGCAGCTTGCGTTCGAGATCGGCGCGGCTGCGGCCGCATGCGTCGAGCTCGCCGCTCAGGCGGTAGGTATCGGCGCTAAACCGGTCGCGTTCGCTCTTGGAGCGACCGAGTTCGCCGCGCAGGCTGTCGAGCTCGCCACGCAGGCGGCCCCAGATGAACCAGCCAACCAGGACACCGACAACGAACGCCAGGAGCATATAGAAGAAAGTGCTCATTTCCCTCTCCAGTCCGATCGGGCCGCGGCCGCAAACGGCGGCCTTGCCGCAGGGATCGTCAATCGTTCCGCGCTGGGCGGAACCGCCCCTCCAATCGCTGGCGGCGGGCCCTCCTCCGGCTGCGGCCCGACGGCCGCTATCGCTCTCGCTGAAGCAACGCTAGGGCCGCCTCCGGCCTTGCTGTCGCGTCCGGTTGAGCTTGGGGTCTGAGGCTAGCACACGGCCTGCGCAAAGCTAATTGAAAAGTGCGGGCAGAGTTATTGAAGAACAGCACAAGTATGCGTTCCGGCCAAACTGTTCCCGGTCTATGCCGCCAGGCGAGCACCCGTCATTTGTCGAGCGCCTCCAGCTCGTCGATCAGCGCGCCGATCACACCCAGGCCGATCTGCCAGAAGGCCGGATCCGTGGCGTCGAGGCCGAAGGGCGCCAGCAGTTCCGAATGATGCTTGGTGCCGCCGGCGCGCAGCATCTCGAAATACTTCTCCTGAAAGCCGCGCTCGGCGTTCTGGTAGACGGCGTAGAGCGAGTTGACCAGGCAGTCGCCGAAGGCATAGGCGTAGACGTAGAAGGGCGAGTGGATGAAGTGCGGGATATAAGTCCAGAAGACCTCGTAGCCATCGCGCAACTTGATCGCCGGCCCCAGGCTTTCAGCCTGCACCTCAAGCCAGAACTGGCCCAGCCTGTCCGAGGTCAGCTCGCCGTTGCGGCGCTCGGCATGCACCTTGCGCTCGAACTCGTAGAAGGCGATCTGGCGCACGACAGTATTGATCATGTCCTCGACCTTCTGGGCGAGCATGGCCTTGCGCTCGCGCTTGTCGGAGGTCTGGTCGAGCAGCGAGCGGAAGGTCAGCATCTCTCCGAAGACGGAGGCCGTCTCGGCCAGCGTCAGCGGGGTGGACGCCATCAGCGCGCCCTGGTCGGCGGCCAGCACCTGGTGAACGCCGTGACCCAGTTCATGCGCCAGCGTCATCACATCGCGCGGCTTGCCCATGTAGTTGAGGAGCACGTAGGGATGCGCCGATGGCACAGTCGGGTGGGCGAAGGCGCCGGGCGATTTGCCCGGCCTGACCGGCGCATCGATCCATTTGCGATCGAAGAATGTCCGCGCGATTTCCGCCATCTTCGGCGAGAAACGCTGATAGGCTGACAGCACCGTGTCCCTGGCGTCGTCCCACCGGATCACCGACTGCGGGGTCTCGGGCAGCGGCGCGTTGCGGTCCCAGTGGTTCATGACGTCCATGCCGAGCCAGCGCGCCTTCATCTGATAGTAGCGGTGCGACAGGCGCGGATAGGCTTCGCGCACGGCCGCGGCCAAAGCATCGACCACGCCGCGTTCGACGCGGTTGGCGAGATGGCGTGAATCGGCGATGTCCTCGAAGCCGCGCCAGCGGTCGGAAATTTCCTTGTCCTTGGCCAGCGTGTTGGTGATGAGCGTGAAGGTGCGCAGGTTCTTGCGGAAGGTCGCGGCGAGTGCCTCGGAGGCGCGGCGGCGCACTTCGCCATCCGCGTCCTGCAGTCGGTTCAGCGCCGGCTCCAGCGTCAGCTCCTCGCCATCGACGTCGAAGCGCAGGTCGGTCATCGTCTCGTCGAACAGGCGGTTCCAGGCGCCGCGTCCGGTGACCGACTTCTCGTGGAACAACTGCTCGACCCGATCCTCGAGCTGGTACGGCTTGTCCTTCCTGAGGTCGAGCACCCACGGGCGATAGTGGGCGAAGGCCGGGTCGGCCGCGAGTGCTGCTTCGATCACCGCGTCGTCGATCAGGTTGAGCTCCAGCGCGAAGAACAAAAGATGCGCGCTGGCATCCGTCATCTTCTCCTGGATGTCGCCATAGAGCTTGGCGCGCTGCGGATCGGCGGTGTTGCCGGCATAGACAAGCCCGGCATAGGAGACGATGCGGCCGATCAGTTCCTCCAGCGCCTCGTAGGCCCTCAGCGCCTCGCCGAGCCGGCCGGCGGCGCCACGCTCGGCTTCGGCGGCCAACGTGCCCTTCCAACGGACCTCGAAGGCAATGGCGTCGCTTGCCGCCCGGGCGATGTCACGCTTCAGCTCCGGCGCTTCCATGCCGGAATAGAGATCGGCGAGATTCCACTCCGGCAGATCGCCGAGCTCCGCCGCGGACTGGCCAGACGCCGTCGCCGCAAGCCGCTGACCAAACATCATGCGCATCGACAATACCTTCTTCGAATCAACGGGAAAGGAGAAGCCGGTCAAATCCTAAGGAATTCGTTCACCGGGTTTTTTGAAACCTTATTTAGAACCCTGTGCCAAGATGATCCATGGGGATTTATCGGGCGGATAATTCGAAGAGTCATGACAGGTTCCGTACTCATAGTCGATGACGATCCCGTGCAGCGCAGGCTGCTCGAGGCGGCGGTGACGAAATTCGGCCACAGCGCCATCGTCACCGACGGCGGCGAGGCGGGCCTCGATGTGCTGGACGGACCGAAGGCGCGCGATGTGTCGGTCGTCATCCTCGACCTGGTCATGCCGGGTCTCGACGGCATCGGCGTGCTGAAGGCGATGCGCGAGCGCGCCATCAATCTCCCGGTCATCGTGCAGACCGCGCAGGGCGGCATCGAAACCGTTGTCTCGGCCATGCGCCACGGCGCTTTCGATTTCGTCGTCAAGCCGGCCTCGCCCGACCGGCTGCAGACCTCGATTTCCAATGCTTTGAAGGTGGAAGCGGTCGAGGACGAGGTGAAGCGCTCGTCGCGGCGTCGCGGCGGCCATCTCACCTTCAAGGATTTGATCACCCGCAGCCCGGCGATGGACCGGGTGATCCGGCTCGGGCAAAAGGCGGCGGCCTCCAATATTCCGATCCTTATCGAAGGTGAATCGGGCGTGGGCAAGGAATTGGTGGCGCGCGCCATCCAGGGCAGCGGCGACCGCCGCTCGAAACCCTTCGTTACCGTCAATTGCGGCGCCATCCCCGACAATCTGGTGGAATCGATCCTGTTCGGCCATGAGAAGGGTTCCTTCACCGGCGCCACGGACAAGCACACCGGCAAATTCGTCGAGGCGCATTCGGGCACGCTGTTCCTGGACGAGATCGGCGACCTGCCGCTCGACGTCCAGGTCAAGCTGCTGCGCGCCGTGCAGGAGGGCGAGGTCGACCCGGTCGGCGGCCGTTCGACCGTCAAGGTCGACATCCGGCTGATCTCGGCGACGCATCGGAATCTTTTGCAGCAGGTCAAGGACGGCAAATTCCGCGAGGACCTATTTTATCGCCTGAACGTCTATCCGATCTTCGTGCCGCCGCTGCGCGACCGGGGCGAGGACATCCCCCATCTGGTCAGGCATTTCATGGAGAAGGTGGCGCCGGCCGATCCGCGTCATCGTCTCACCGGCATATCGGCCAAAGCGCTGGCGATGCTGCAAGCCTACGATTGGCCGGGCAACATCCGCCAGCTCGAAAATGCGGTATTCAGGGCGTCGGTGCTCGCCGAAGGCGAGTTGCTGACCGAAGAGGAATTCCCGCAAATCCGCGCGCAGGTCGAAGGCACGGTGAAGCTCGATGCCGAGCCCGCGCCTGCCGTGGCACCGGTCGCGGACGAGCTGCAGTCGGGCGATCAGGCCGCCTCCGGCGGAGTGGCGTCAGGCTCGCACGAGGCCGAGGCGCCGGCGCGGCTGCAGCCGCGATTCGGCACGCTGAGGGCCTTGGACGAGCGCGGCAATGTGCGGGCGCTGGCCGATGTCGAGTTCGAGATGATCAAGCTTGCGATCGACCACTATAACGGCCAGATGAGCGAGGTGGCGCGCCGCCTCGGCATCGGGCGCTCTACGCTCTACCGCAAGTTGAAGGAATATGGCATTGACCCCGAAGCGGGTCGGCTTGATCGACTTGCCTCTTGAGACGCAAGCCCAGCCCAGCCTACCGGTTTATACTCCGACTTAAATTGTCGCTTTTTCGTTTCTGAAGGCGCTTTTTCAGTCGCTTGCGTGTTCGCGATCACGCATTTAACGCAATCGGTAACAGATTGTGTTTGGGCCAAAGCCGAATTCTCGATCTAAACCAGCGATTTACCACGAAACACGGTGCATCATTTTTGACGGGATATCGCCACGGTGTTACCGCATTTCGGCTCCAATAAGCGATGATTAACCATTAGGATCGATATTCGGATGTGAGAACCACGCATCCGTTTGGGCAAATCCGGGGACAAACGGCAGCCTGCAAGGCCTTTTGATTTGAACCAAGTCGAACGACACACGAACGGGCGGCATTTTCACATGAGCGTCTGGCCACGGTGGCTGACGTTTGTGATTTTGGCCGTAGGGTTCCTTTCGGCAGCCGCCTCTGGCGCGAAAGCCGAAGTCCGTTCGCTGAAGCTCTATCACCTGCACACACACGAAAAGGCCGAGATCGTCTACAAGCGTAACGGCCGCTACGTTCCCGAAGGCCTGCGCAAGATCAACATCATCCTGCGCGACTGGCGCCGCAACGAGCCGACCAAGATGGATCCGCGGCTGCTCGATCTGGTGTGGGAGGCCTACCGGCAGAGCGGAGCGACCGACTACATCCAGGTCGTCTGCGGCTATCGCTCGCCATCTACCAATTCGATGCTGCGCAGCCGCAGCCGCGGTGTCGCCGAGAAAAGCCAGCACATGCTTGGCAAGGCGATGGACTTCTACATCCCCGGCGTGCCGCTGAAGAAGCTGCGCAACATCGGCCTCAAGATGCAGGGCGGCGGCGTCGGCTACTATCCGAATTCCGGTTCTCCGTTCGTCCACATGGATGTCGGCAATGTCCGCCACTGGCCGGGTATCAGCCGTCAGGAACTGGTCAGCCTGTTCCCGAACGGCAAGACGCTGCACGTGCCGAGCGACGGCCGGCCGCTGCCTGGCTATGAGCAGGCTCTGGCCGCCTACAAGGCGCGCAAGGGCGCCGGCACCCCCAATATCGAGCTGGCCAGCGCCGGCGGCTCGACCAAGCGGTCCGGCGGACTGTTTGCGGCCTGGTTCGGCGGCGGCGACGACGAGGCCGACGACAGCGCCGATGTCGCGAGCGCCCAACCCGCACCCCAGCCGAAAGCTGTGAAGCAGGTGGCGGCCGCCAAGAGCGGCAACAGCGGCAGCCTGCCGGGCATCGCGATCGTCTCGCCGCAGGATGCCAAGCGCGCCAACATCCCGCAGATCGCCGATGACAGCTCGGACGATTCGCAACCGCAGCAGGACACGCCCGAAACCATCATTGCCGCGCTGCCGCCGAAGGAGGTTCCTCTGCCCGCCTTCGCGCCGAGGCCCAAGGCCGATGTCGGCCAGCAGACGGCTGAAAACGTGCCGTTCGCCGTGGCGGACGCCTCGGCCACGGCTGAGCAGGTGGTGGCGACGGCGCATGCTCCGGCCAACGTACCGTTCGGCATGGCCGCCGGCGCGGCGCAGGCCGCAGCCGATCCCGCGCAGGGGGCGTTCAACAATGTTCCGCTGCCGACGAGGCGGCCCGATCTGCCGAGGGAACTTGCGCCCAAAGACAAGGGCGTGCTTCTGGCGCTGGCGGAAACCGCCTCGCAGGACAAGAGCGCGACCGATGCCTTCTCGGTGCTGCCGACCGCGCGGCCCGACACGGGCAAGCCGGATGAGATCAAAGCGGTGCTCGAGCAGGCCAGCGCGACCACCGTGGCCGGCTCGAGTGGGGCCGAATACGAAGTCGCTTCGCTGACTGCGCCGGAGCCACGCTCGGCATTCAACGATCCGTCGGGTCTCGATGCAGCTTCGCCGCGTCAAGCCATTGCCGCCCGCCCCGCCGGCACCGATCCGGCGCAGGCGATCGGCGCCGGCGTGAAGACGACGCGCAAGGAGGCCAGGGCGTCCGCCAACGACCTGAAGCCCGGCCCGAAGGCAATGGTGGTGGCAACGCCGCCGCAGGCAGCGCGCTGGGCGCTGGGCAGCGGCGACAACATCGCCACCGTTTCCGATCCGACCACGGCACCGCGCTATGCCTACAATATCGTGCACACGCCGCCGAGCGAGGTCTACACGGCCGGCTTCCAGACGGATGCGCAATTGCCGGACGCCAGCCGGTTCACCGGCAACGCGGTGAAGTTCCTTTCGGTCGCCCGCTTCCAGACCAAATAACGAGCCTGCCAGTGCCGCAACAGCCGCGTTGAACAACAGCGCGGCTTTTGCTTTTTATCACGGCAGCATAGTTTGAACGGCGCGGGTTTCCCGCGTGGTCTTTTCCCGCTTCGTCTAACGATAGGACAGCGCCCTTTGAAGGCGTGAATCGTGGTTCGAATCCATGAGCGGGAACCAGCCGGCGGCTGGTATTCGGCCCGCACCGGCATGCCATCACGCACGCTTAAACTTCTCGTGAGACCGGAACGGGCCGCGCTTTTTCGGGTTAGGATGCGTTCGTTCCAAACTGGGGATATTCATGAAGAAGATTCTATTGGCGTCAGTTCTCGCTCTGGCCGCGGCATCGGCTGCCGTGGCTCCAACGCAGGCCGAAACCGTTATCGTCAAGACCGGCAAGCATCACTGCAGAACCAAGGTGGTCACCCATTGGGTTCACCACCGCAAGGTCGTCGAGAAGGTCAAGGTCTGCCACTGACCGCATGTCCAGCCCTGGAGCGGTTCAGCGTTTGATAGACCGCTGAACCGCTCCAGGTGTTCTTTACGCGATCCGGACGGAAGAACCGGTGCCCACACTTCCTGGAATTGCGTTAGGCGAGCTTGCTCGCCTCGCGCGCCAGGGCTTCGATCTCATCCCATTTGCCGGCCTTGATGAATTCGTCGGGCGCCACCCACGAGCCGCCGACGCAGATGACGTTGGGGAGGCTCAGATAGTCGGCGGCGTTCTTGGCCGTTATGCCGCCGGTCGGGCAGAATTTCACGTCGGCGAGCGGCGAGGCGAAGGCCTTCAGCGATGCGATGCCGCCCGACTGTTCGGCCGGGAAGAATTTCAGGAAGCGCAGGCCGGCTTCGCGCGCAGCCATGATCTCCCCGGGGGTGATGGCGCCGGGCAGCAGCGGCACGGGGCTGTCGTTGGCCGCGTCGAGAAGCTGGCTCGTAATGCCGGGGCTGACGATGAATTTCGAGCCGGCGCGTGCCGCCTCGTCGAACTGCTTGGCATCGAGAATGGTGCCGGCACCGACAACCGCGTCCTCGACTTCGGCCGCGACGCGGCGGATCGCTTCCAGCGCATCGGCGGTGCGCAGCGTGATCTCGATCGCCCTCAAGCCGCCGCGCGACAGAGCGCGAGCGAGCGGCACGGCGTCGGCGACATTGGCGATCTTGAGCACCGGGATGACCGGCTGGCCGTTGAGGAGCGACAGAAGCTTTTCGGTCTTGCTGGTCATTGGCTTGTCTCTCCGTTTCGGTCGATTTCAACCGATTAGCAGAAGGGGTATTCCGAGTCCACGAAGGCGGGCGTGTCGCAATGTCACGCGGCCCGTCCGCTCCGCCTTGAAACGGCTTTCAGCACGGTCTAGTGGCATGGGCATGACAACAACCAAGGAAATTCAGCCGGTCCGCGTTGCCGCGCTCTACAAGTTTGCGTGGCTCGACAATTACCAAGCGCTGCGCGCGCCGCTTGCCGCCTTCTGCTGCGGACGCGGCATCAAGGGCACGCTGCTTTTGGCGCAGGAGGGCATCAACGGCACGGTCGCCGGCAGCGAGGCAGCGATCGCAGCGCTTATCGATCACCTGGAGGCGATCGAAGCGCTTGCCGGCCTGGAAGTGAAATACAGCACCGCCGCCGAGATGCCGTTCCACCGCATGAAGGTGCGGCTGAAGCGCGAGATCGTCACGATGGGCGTCGACGATCTCGATCCGGCGAGCAGCGCCGGCACCTATGTCGCGCCGGCCGATTGGAACGCGCTGATCGCGGACGCCGACACGTTGGTCATCGACACGCGCAACGCCTACGAGGTTTCGATCGGCACCTTCAAGGGCGCGGTCGATCCCAAGACCGCCAGCTTTCGCGAGTTCCCGGGCTGGGTCGAAGAGCACCGCGAGGAGCTCGAAGGCCGCAAGGTGGCGATGTTCTGCACCGGCGGCATTCGCTGCGAGAAGGCGACCGCTTACGTGAAGTCGCTGGGCTTCAGGCAGGTCTTCCATCTCAAGGGCGGCATCCTGAAATATCTCGCAGAGGTGCCGGCCGAAGAGAGCCTATGGCAGGGCGAATGCTTCGTCTTCGACGAGCGGGTATCGGTGTCGCATGGCCTGGCCGAGGGCGAAGCCGAACTCTGCCGCGCCTGCCGCCATCCGCTCACCGTCGAGGACCGGCTCTCGCCGAAATATACGGTCGGCGTCTCATGCCCGCATTGCTTCGAAGCGCGCTCGGACGCGGACCGCGCGCGCTACGCCGAACGCCATCGCCAGGTGGAACTCGCGCATGCGCGGGGCGCCAAGCGCCACATCGGAAGCTGAGCAGCCCAGGTTTCGTCAAATCATCCGCCCGTTCATTGTAATGTCAATGCGCGGGGCCTACGTCTTGCCGATCCGAAACCCCGCCCGGGCGCATTCGGCCGGGCCAATTCTGGAGGCATTGATGCTCGACCCCAAGAAGCTGCTCGACGACCTTTTCGGCTCGCAAATTCCCGGCACGGGATCGACCGTTCGCGACAAGGCGGGGCAGGCGGTGCAGATGGCGAAGGACAATCCGCTCGCCGCCGGCGCGCTGGCGGCGGTGCTGCTCGGCACCGGCCCCGGTCGACAGGTGACGGGCGCTGCCATGAAGCTCGGCGGCCTGGCAGCCATTGGCGGCCTCGCCTACAAGGCCTACCAGAACTACAAGGCCGGCAATGTGCCGGCACAAGAACCCGTGGCCGGCGAGCCCGAGTTGCTGCCGCCGCCCAAGGACACCGCCTTCCACCCCTCGCAGGCGCCGCAGGGCGAGGCCGAATTCACGCTGACCCTAGTGCGGGCGATGATCTCGGCGGCCAAGGCGGACGGTCATGTCGATGACGAGGAGCGGCAGAAGATCGCCGACAAGCTCAAGCTCGCCGGCATCGGTGCCGAAGCGGAAAAATTTCTGCTGGATGAGCTTGAACGCCCGCTCGATCTCGACGTCCTGATCACCGGCGCCAAGACCGATGCGCAGAAGGTTGAGCTCTACACCGCCTCGCGCCTTACCATCGATCCCGACACCCGCACGGAGCGCGGCTATCTCGACCTGCTAGCCGGCCGCCTCGGCCTGCCGGACGCGCTGGTCGACCATGTCGAGGCGACGGTCTCGGCGGCGAAGGCGCCGGCTTGAACCGCGCCCGATCCGCGCCAGCAAATTGCCGGTTGGTAAACGGGCATGGGACGTGCTGCTGGCCGTTAATCTTTCGTTAACCCAGCAAGCGCATCATTCTAACCAGTCGGACCGGCTTATCCTCCTCCCAAGCGCGGTTCAGATGAGGGGCGGTCGCCAATGACCGCCCTTTTTGTCGGCTCCGCTTTCTTGCCGACAATAGCCGCTTGCCACGCCCTCCGTCATTTGCGATGCCACGTCTTCTTCCAGCAGTGACGGGGAGCGAGGACGATGACCGCCATGACAGAGAAAACAGCCATCGTAACCGGCGCGGGCACCGGCATCGGCAAGAGCGTCGCCACCACGCTGCTCAAGGCAGGCTGGAACACCGTGTTCTGCGGCCGCCGCAAGACGCTGCTCGAGGAGGCGATCGCCGAGGCTGGGAAGACCAGCGCCAGGGCGCTTGCCGTTGCATGCGACATCAGCAAGGCCGGCGAAGTCGACGACATGTTCGAGACAGTGGTGGAGGCGTTCGGGCGCGTCGACCTGCTCTTCAACAATGCCGGCATGGGCTACAAGTCGACGCTGATCGACGAGATCCCGGTCGAGGTCTGGAACGATGTCGTCGGCGTCAACCTGACCGGCTCGTTCCTATGCGCCCGTGCCGCCTTCGGCGTCATGCGCCGGCAAAAGCCGATGGGTGGGCGCATCATCAACAATGGCTCGGTGTCGGCCTATGCGCCGCGGCCGGGCTCAGCGCCCTACACGGCGACCAAGCATGCCATCACCGGCCTGACCAAGACCCTGGCGCTCGACGGCCGGCCCTATGACATTGCCTGCGGCCAGATCGACATCGGCAATGCGCTGACCGAGATGGCGCAGGCGATGACCGTCGGCGTGCCGCAGGCCAACGGCTCCATCGCCGCCGAAGCGGTGATGGATGTCCAGCGCGTCGCCGACGCGGTGCTTCACATGGCGAGCCTGCCGCTCGACGCCAATGTGCTGTTCATGACGGTGATGGCGACGAAGATGCCGTTCGTCGGCCGCGGGTGAGGGGGCTGAGGCTCTATTTCGTCAAGAACCCTTCGATCCGCTCCAGCGCTCGCAATATGTTCTCCTCGGAATTGGCGTAGGAAAGCCGGACATAGCCTTCGCCGAGCACGCCGAAATCGGGGCCGCCGATCAGCGCTACTCCGGCATCCTCCAACAGCGCCGAGGCAAGCTTCTTGGCCTTCCAGCCGGTCTTCGAAACATTGGGGAAGGCGTAGAAGGCGCCCTTCGGCGTGATGCAGGAAATGCCGAGGAGCGCGTTCAGCCCTTCGACCACTATCTTCCTGCGGTTGTCGAAGGCGAGCATCATCTTTTCGACATCGTCCTGCGGGCCGTCTATCGCGGCGATGCCGGCATACTGGCTCGGCGCGTTGACGCAGGACCAGCAGTTGACCGCAAGCTTGCGCACCTTGTCGTAGAGATAGGCGCCCTTTTCGCCGTTTGGCCAGATCGACCAGCCCATGCGCCAGCCGGTCATCGCCCAGGTCTTGGACCAGCCGTTGAGCACGATCAGCCTGTCGCGGAGTTCCGGAAAGTTGAGCAGCGAGCAGTGGGTCTCGCCGTCATAGGTCATGACATCGTAGATTTCGTCGGAGAGGATCGCGACCTCAGGGTGCTTCTCCAAGCCCTTCACGAGTTTGGCGATCTCGTCCCGCGCGGTCACGCCGCCGGTCGGATTGGCGGGCGAGTTTAGGATCAGCAGCCTCGTCTTCGGCGTGATCAGCGCCAGCGTCTCTTCCGCCGAGAAGGCAAAGCCGTTCTCCTCGCGGATCGGCACCGGGATTGGAGCAGCACCCGTGAACTCGATCATCGAGCGATAAATCGGAAAGCCGGGATCGGGATAAAGAATCTCCGCCCCCGGCTCGCCGAACATCAGGATCGCGGCGAACATGGTCGGCTTGCCGCCGGGCAGGATCATCACGTTCTCGGGCGATACTTCGACCCCGGTGGTGGTCAGGGTTCGGCGCACGACCGCCTCTCGAGTGGCTAAAAGGCCGTTGGCAGGCGTGTAGCCGTGATGGCCGTCGCGCAGCGCCTTGATCGCCGCCTCGACGATATGCTGCGGCGTCTTGAAGTCGGGCTGGCCGATGCCGAGGTTGATGATGTCGCGGCCCTGATGGGCAAGCGCCGTTGCCCGCGCGAGCACCGCAAAGGCATTTTCCTCGCCGAGACGATCGAAGGCCGCGATGGTGTGGAGCATTTTTCCCGTCCCTGTGGTTCTTTCTGTGGGCGAGCGTTTTTGTGAGCGTGCGCCAGGAAAAGTCAAACGGATTGGAGCGGTCGGTGTCGGAAAATCTGAAGAATTGGCAGGCACGCCCGCGCCCCGAACGCAAGGCGCTGGAAGGTCGCTATGTCCGGCTCGAACCGCTGAGCGCGTCAAAGCACGGCGACGGGCTCTTTGAAGCGTCGTCGGTGCCGGATGCCGGTGGCCGCTTCGCCTGGCTGCCGGACTATCCGCCCGAGAACCGCGCCGCCTTCCAACCATGGCTGGACAAAGTCGAGGCGAGCGAGGATCCGCTGTTCTTCGCCGTCATCGATAAGGCGAGCGGCAAGGTCGCCGGACGTCAGACGCTGATGCGGATTGATGCCGCCAACGGCGTCATCGAGATCGGCAACATCTATTGGGGGCCGCTGATTTCGCGCAGGCCGCAGGCGACCGAAGCACAGTTCCTGTTCACCAAATATGCCTTCGACGAGCTCGGCTATCGCCGCTACGAATGGAAATGCAACAACCGCAACGAGCCGTCGAAACGTGCGGCGGAACGTTTCGGTTTCAAGTTCGAAGGCATTTTCCGCCAGCATCTTGTGGTGAAGGGCGAAAACCGCGATACGGCGTGGTATTCGATCATCGACAAGGAGTGGCCGGCGCTGCGCAAGGCCTATGAGGCCTGGCTCGATCCGGCGAATTTCGATGGCGAGGGCCGCCAAAAGCGACGGCTCGAGGATTTCCGTGCCGAATCCGGCGCGTAGCAGGAGTTGCGCGATGGCGCATGATCACGGCTCACACGCGCACAGCCACGGCGCCGATCACGTGCACGGGTCGACCGACAAGAAGCGCGTTCTCGTCGCGGGCTGCCTGACAGCGGGCTTCATGATCGCGGAGGCGCTCGGCGGCTTGCTCACCGGCTCGCTGGCGCTGCTTGCGGATGCCGGCCATATGCTGGCGGACGCGATCGCGCTCGGTCTCGCCTGGTATGCCTTCCACCTCACCGGACGTCCCGCCACCGGGCGTCTCACCTACGGCTTCGCTCGCGTGAAGACGCTGGTCGCATACACCAACGGCATCGCCATTTTCGTCATCGCGCTTTGGATCGTCTACGAGGCCTGGGGGCGGCTGATGCACCCGGCGCCGGTGCTGGGCGGGCCGATGCTGGTGGTGGCGGTCGCCGGCCTGCTGGTCAACGTCGCCTCCTTCTTCGCGCTGCATGGCGGCGACCGCGAGAGCCTCAACATGCGCGGCGCCATACTGCATGTGCTGGGCGACCTGCTTGGCTCGGCCGCGGCAATCGCTGCGGCCCTCATCATCCTCGCCACCGGCTGGACGCCGATCGATCCGATCCTCTCCGTGCTGGTGGCGCTGCTGATCCTGTCGACGGCGTGGTCGCTGATGCGCGAGGCCGCCCATGTGCTGCTCGAAGGCGTGCCGGCAAGCCTCGACCGCGATCTCATCGCCAAGGATCTGGAAGCCGCGGTCAAGGGCGTGCGGGAGGTGCATCACATGCATGTCTGGTCGCTCGACGGCACCAGCAACATGGCGACGCTGCATGCCTGCCTGAATGACGGCGTCGATGCGCATGCTGCGGTGAGCGCCATCAAGAAGCGGCTTGCGGCGAAGCACGGGATCGATCATGCAACGGTGGAGCCCGAGTTCGGCCTGTGCGCCGACAGCCATGACGAGCACGATCATCACCATGATCACGACCATGCGCATGATGCGCCTCGCGATCGCCGCCACTATCACTGAGCCGGGCGATGCCTTTGAGTTGCCTCGGAGCGAAGGGTGAATAATGGACCGCGAGACGCGCAACGCGGCGATCGCCGCGGCCTGGATACTGCTCCTGTTCGGCCTCGCCGCCTATTTCCTGCCGACCATCATGCTGGCCGCCGGCAAGGTCTCGACGGTCCTTGCGGTCGTCATCGCCGCGCTCTTCATGGTGGGGCTGTTCGTCGTCCTGTGGCTGCGCGGACGCAGCCAACGCAAGAAGGGTCTATGAGATGAGAGTTCTGATTACCGGCGCCGCCGGCATGGTTGGCCGCAAGCTGATCGCAAGGCTGGCCAAGGACGGTGTGCTGCGCGGGCGCAAAATAACCGCGCTCGATCTGCACGATATCGTGCCGCCGCAGGCGCCGACGCTCGCCGGAGTCGATATCTCGATCCACGCCGGCGATCTTTCCACGCCCGGCGCGACGGCCAAGCTCGTTGCTTCCCGCCCGGACGTGATTTTCCATCTCGCCGGCATCGTTTCCGGCGAGGCGGAGGCCAATTTCGACCTCGGCTACCGCGTCAATCTCGACGGCACGCGCGCTTTGTTCGACGCGGTGCGGGTGGCGGGCTTCGCGCCGCGCCTTGTCTTCACCTCGTCGATCGCGGTGTTCGGCGCGCCGTTCCCGGATGTCATCCCGGACGAGTTCCATCCGACGCCGCTCACCTCCTACGGCACGCAGAAGCTGATCAGTGAGGCGCTGCTTGCCGACTACTCGCGGCGCGGATTCTTCGACGGCATCGGCATCCGGCTGCCCACCATCTGCGTACGGCCGGGCAAGCCGAACAAGGCGGCGTCGAGCTTCTTCTCAGGGATTATCCGCGAGCCGCTCAGCGGCCAGGAGGCGATCCTGCCGGTGCCGCGCTCGGTGCTGCACACACATGCCAGCCCGCGATCGGCGGTGAATTTCCTGATCCATGCGGCCGAAATCGATGGCGATAAGGTCGGGCCGCGGCGCAATCTCACCATGCCCGGCGTGGCGGTCACGGTCGGCGAGCAGATCGACGCGCTCGGGCGCATAGGCGGCGCCGAGGTGGTCAAACGGATCCGCGAGCAGCCCGACGAAACGATCTGGGCGATCGTCAGAGGCTGGCCGACGCGCTTCGAGGCGCGCCGCTCGCGGGAACTTGGTTTTGTCGCCGAGAAGAATTTTGATGAGATCATCCGCGCCCATATCGAGGACGAACTCGACGGAAGGATCGAGTGACAGTTTCGGTCGGCTTCAGACGCCGCCCGTCAGGCTGGCCGACAAGAGCAGCAGGCCAACGAGGAAGATGAAGGCGGCGCCGCCGATCTCGACGATCGAATGGATGCGGTTGCCGATGCGTCCGTCGCCGGCGAAATAGACAGCCCAGTTCTTGGCAGTCACCGCGATCGTCGCCAGCGCGGAGACGGTGATCGCGGTGCCGATCGACATGGCGAGCACCGAGAGCAGGCCGCCGAGCCAGAGTCCGTTGAGAAGCGCGAAGCTCAGCACGATCAGCGCGCCGGAGCAGGGGCGGATGCCGACGGCGGCCACCGCCGACCAGGCGGTCTTCCAGTCGAAGCGATCGCCCGAAAGCAGCGCCGGATCCGGCGCGTGCGAATGGCCGCAGGTGTCGCAGACTTCTCCCGGGCCGTGGTGATGATGCCCAGCGTGAGCATGGTCGTGCGCCGCGTGGTCGTGATCATGCGCCTTGTGATCAGTCGCCTCATGGCTGTGCGCATGCGAATGCGCGGCATGATCATGGTCGTGATGCGCGTGCGAGTGCGTCGAGTGGGCATGCGCGGAATGCGAATGGGAGTGGGAATGACCGGCATGGGAATGCGCGTGAGCATGCGAGTGCCCGCCACGCGAGTGGCCGGCATGGGCCGCCGACAGGCTGTGGGCCGGACCGGCGCCGAACCGCCGAAGAATGGCCGGGCCCGCCTTGCGCCACAGTAGCCAGGCGCCGAACAGCGTCACCAGCACATAACTGGAGATCTCAAGAAACCATGCCGCGTCGGTCATCGACACCGCCGTGCCGCGCAGCACGAAATAGGCAAGCATCATGACGACGACCGCGGTCAGCCCCTGCAGCAGCGCCGAGACGAAGGACAGCATGATCCCGCGCTTCAGCGCCACTTCGTTGGCGACCATGTAGGACGAAATCACCGCCTTGCCGTGGCCGGGCCCGGCGGCGTGGAAAATGCCGTAGGCGAAGGACAGGCCGACGAGCAGCCAGAGCTTGTTGCCGTCCTGGCGCATGGCTTTCATCGCGGCCGCCAGCGAATGGTAGAATTCCTGCTGCCTGAGATTGATCCACATCAGGATATGGGCGAACGGACCGGTCGTGCTCGGCGCCATGCCGTCATTGGTGCCGATGCCGAGCGAGCTCTGGGCATGGGCGACGCCGGGTAGATGCGTCATGACCAAGGTGGCGGCCGCGAGGCCGAGCGCCAAGCGCAGCGACGGTTTCATCACCAGTTATCCTTCCGGCGGACAGTTCAGTTCGAGCTTGGTGGCGAAGATCTTGCTCATGTCGGTGCCCGTCGGATCGTTGAAGAAGGCTTCCGTCAGGGTCTTCTGGTTTTCCTTGATCGCTTCGTCCGGATCGGGACGGATCACCTTTTTGGTGCAATTCGCGGGCAATCCCTCAACGGTGAGGTTGGCGTCGTCGGTGAAGTCGATCGCCGTGTAGAAGGTTGGATCGTAGACGCCGACGTCGATCTTGCCGGCGAGCTTGATCGGCGTCTTCGGCTGCGACTCGAACAGAATGATCAGCTGGTCGTTGTCGAAGCTCGCCATCAGATGCGGCGGAGGGACCATGGCCACGTCCTTGCCGTCCTGCGTGACCAGCTGGAAATAGTTGAACTCGGCCAGCGAGGAATGGACGGTGTCGGCCACTTCCTTGAGCTCTTTGTCGTCAAGCTTCAGATCGGAGTTCTTGTCGAACTCCATCATCACTGTACTCGAAAACAGATCGTCGAAGCGCCAAAGGTGGCGCAGCGCCGTCACACTTTGGTGATCCGCGCTGAGGATGACGTCGAGGCGAGCCTCGGCGAAGACGTGCGGGTGCACCTGGGCGGGCTCTACCGCGGCAAAGGTGGCCGCAATTGCCGAAGCCAGTACGATTGCTTGCCGTTTCAGGTGCATTCCGGGCCGCGATTCCATCGACTTTGGGAGTGGGCTCCGAGAGTTAACAGAAAGGGGGCGAAATTGGGACGCGCTCTCGGAGAGCGTTGCGCTCTTTCCAGATTCGCTCGATGCGCTTTTAGGCTCTGATTCTGCGCATGTCCTTGTGCCGAAAACGGTTCCCACCTTCGGGGGACGTGCTTCACGCAGCGTCGCGCGTCCTGAACCAGTGCACCAGGAAATCGACGAAGACACGGACCTTGGCGGGCAAATAGCGGCGATGCGGATAGACCGCGAAGATGCCGCTGCCCGAGAGGATGCGGTCGTCGAGCACCGTCACCAGCTTGCCCGACGCGACTTCGGGCGCAGCGATGAAATCCGGCAGGATGGTGAAGCCCAGGCCCGACACGGCGGCTGCTCTCGCCGCCATCGGACTGTTGACCTCGATCGGCCCCGACACGGTGACGCTCACCGAATCCTCGCCGTCTCCCTTGAAGCGCCAGTTGGCTAAAGAGCGGCCGTTGGTGTCGACGATGCAGGGCATGTTGGAAAGATCCTGCGGGCGGCTCGGGGTGCCATGCTTTGCGAGCAGGTCCGGCGACGCGCAGAGCTTGATCGAAAACGGCCCGAGGCGCCGCGCGATCAGCGACGAGTTCTCCAGCCGCGAAATGCGTACGGCGACATCGAAGCCTTCCTCGACCAGATCGACGAAGCGGTCGTCGAGATGGATGTCGAGAACGATATCCGGATGTTGCTTGGCAAAGTCGATCAGCGACTGGCCAATCGGCGCGTCGGCAAAGGTGCGCGCCGCCGAGAGCTTGATGCGGCCGCGCACGTCGCCGGAAGATTCGCGCACGGCATCGGCCAGGCTGTCGACCTCGCGCACGATTTCGGAGGCGCGCTGATAATAGGTGTGGCCGGCTTCGGTCAGCGAGAACTGCCGCGTCGTGCGGTTCAACAATAGCGCGCCGAGTTCGTCCTCGAGCTCGCGCACATATTTCGACAGCAGCGCCTTGGAACGGCCGATCTTGCGCGCGGCGGCCGAGAAGCCTTCGGCCTCGACCACGTCGATGAAGGCGCGCATTCGGGTCAATGTATCCATGATCAGACCTTTCGGGCCGCGTCCAGAATCGTGCGGCCGAGCCCTATCAGGGCGACGTCGCTGCCGAAAGGGCCGAGCAGCGACAGGCCGAAGGGCGCGCCATCGACGGAACCGAGCGGCAAGGTGATCTGCGGGAAGCCCGACAACCCGGCCAGGCACAAAAGATGCAGCGCCCTTTCGCGATAGGCCTGGAACTGCTCCGGCGTGCTGGTCTTCAGTGGCGCTGCGCCCGGCACGGTCGGCAGAACAAGAAAGCCGTCGTTGCCGAGCAGCTTGCCGAACTCGGAACGGAAGGCTGCCCGACGCGCCGTTTCGGCTTCGACCGTCTTTGGGTCGATCGTGCGGCCGAAGCCGAAACGCTCGTCGACACCCGGACCCAGCCCGTGACCGCCTGCCGAAATCCAGCCGCCATGCACCTGCCAGGCCTCGAAGGCCTGCAGCCGGCGAAAGCACCAGTAGAGATCATCTGGGGACGAGGCGAAGGCGTGTTCGGTTTCGGTCGGCTCGCCGACGACGGCTGCTGCCTGTGCCTTCACCCGCGCATATTCGGCGGCTTCCGTCGGCCCGGAAACAAAGGCATCGAGCCAGCCGATCGACAGCGGGCGGTTGAGCGGATGCTGGTGTGGATCGCGTCCGAGCAGAAGCTTGCCGGCCATTTCGTAAGCTTCTATGTCGCCGGCGAACCAGCCGAAGGTGTCGAAGCTCGGCGCGAGCTTCATGGCGCCCTCGAGCGATACCCGGCCGTGACTGGTGCGCAGCCCGATCAACCCGCAGAAGCTCGCCGGCGCGCGGATCGAGCCGCCGGTGTCGGAGCCGACGGCGATGTCGGCAAGGCCGCCGGCGACCGCTGCCGCCGAACCTGACGAGGAGCCGCCGGTCACGCGATCCGGAGCGGCTGCGTTCACCGGAAACGGGAAATGCGAATTCTGGCCGAACAGCGAGAAGGCGAGCTCGTCGGTTTGCGTCTTGCCGACGAATCGCGCACCGGCATCGAGAATCAACTGCACAGCCTCGGCCGTCCGCGAGGCGGCGTGAGCCTGTTCGAACTTGCGCGGGTTGCCGCAGCCGGTGCGATAGCCGGCGACGTCATAGATGTCCTTCACGGCTAGGCGCAGGCCGGCCAGCGGGCCAAATTCCGCATTGGCCACGGGCATTTGGCGCAGATCGAGGAAGGCGTTGAGAGGGCCGTGGGTGCCTGGCATTGTTCGATTTCCGAATACGGTCCACAAACATTGTTCGATGCCGCAATTTTTACAACCGGCGCTGACGATTTTTATTGATTGTGAAACCCTTCGCTCTTATATCGCGCTTGCCCAAAGTCGCACGTGCCTGTGGGTGTCCGCCGATCCTCGAATGGTGAGGGCAATCGGTAAGGTAAACTGGAGCCACCCCTCCAGTCGGTCAGTGGCCAACCACAAGACCGAGGACACCTTGAAGCAACGACGGTGCGGGCCTTTCTGGTGTCTGCCGGTCGTCCAAAGACCGGGGTTACTGAAGAGGCACACCTTCATTGCCGGCAGTGCGGACGGGTCCTCCCATCCAAGCCAAGGCAGACAAAGCGAACCGAGGCCGGGCAAGGCCAGGTTCACCGCCGCGAGACGGCGATCCGTGGTTCCGGGGTCTCCACCGGCTGGTTCCATGGATTTTCCGTCCCGCCTTTGTCCACCGCGAGTTCGCGAGGCTGAGCGCCCGCGTCCCGCAGCCTTTGTGCGCGCCGAAAGGCGCAGATGGAGAGACCTCGATGGCCACCCAGCGCATCCTTGACTTTCTCGCCACCCGACGTCCGAACGGCCCCTGCCTCGTCGTCGACCTCGATGTCGTGCGCGACAATTTCCGCGCCTTCGAGAAGGCGTTGCCCGATTCCAAGATCTACTATGCGGTGAAAGCAAACCCGGCGCCGGAGATCCTGCGCCTGCTTGCTGCGATGGGCTCGTCCTTCGACACCGCATCGGTTGCCGAGGTCGAGATGGCGATGGATGCCGGCGCGCCGGCGGATCGCATTTCCTTCGGCAACACCATCAAGAAGGAGCGCGACATTGCGCGCGCCTACCAGCTCGGCATCCGCCTCTACGCGGTGGATTGCGTCGAGGAGGTCGAGAAGATTGCCCGCGCCGCTCCGGGCTCGCGCGTGTTCTGCCGCGTGCTGACCGACGGCGAGGGTGCCGAATGGCCGCTGTCGCGCAAGTTCGGCTGCGTGCCGGCGATGGCCGTCGACGTGCTGCGTCACGCCAAGAGCCTCGGCCTCGACGCCTATGGCGTGTCGTTCCATGTCGGCTCGCAGCAGACCGATCTCTCGGCCTGGGACCGCGCGCTGGGCGATGCCAAGAAGGTGTTCGCCACCCTCGCCGAGGAAGGCATCGTCTTGAAAATGGTCAACATGGGCGGCGGTTTCCCGACCCGTTACCTGAAGGACGTACCGGCGGCGCAGGCCTATGGCCAGGCGATCTTCTCGGCGCTGCGCAGGCATTTCGGCAACGCGCTGCCCGAGACGATCATCGAGCCGGGCCGCGGCATGGTCGGCAATGCCGGCGTCATCAAGTCGGAAGTCGTGCTGATCTCGAAGAAGGCCGACAATGACAATGTGCGCTGGGTGTTCCTCGACATCGGCAAGTTCGGCGGCCTAGCGGAAACCATGGACGAGGCGATCCGCTATCCGATCGTGACGCCGCGCGACGGATCGGAGACCGCACCCTGCGTGCTCGCCGGCCCGACCTGCGATTCGGCCGATGTGCTCTACGAGAAGACGCCTTATCCCCTGCCTCTGTCGCTCACCATCGGCGACGAGGTGCTGATCGAAGGTACTGGCGCCTACACGACCACCTATTCGTCGGTCGCCTTCAACGGCTTCGAGCCTCTCCGATCCTACGTGATCTGAAGGCGCGAGCCTTCAGATCAACCGGCGTGGGTGACATCGCCCGCCGGGGCTCGCTTGTGGAACAGATCTCCGCTCGTGAAGGATCGCGGAAATGGACTTTGCAGATTTCATCATCGAGGGCGCTGCGCGCCGGGTCTCCCCCCTCGAGGGGGAGATGGCCGCGCAGCGGTCAGAGGGGGGCGTCGCGCGTGGAGCGCCAGCGCCGCTTCTCGTCACGCTGGGCGCCGGTATTACATGCGCAACGACCCCCTCTGTCGCCTTTGGCGACATCTCCCGCTCGAGGGGGGAGATTGCGCCGGGCTTCGTCATCGTTGCCGAAGGCATCGGTGATATGCAGGCGCGCGAAGCGCTGCTCGACCGCGCCATGGGGCCGAAGCGCAGGAAGAAGTCGTCCGAGAGACTGCGGCGTGGCCGCCGGCCGTCGGAAGGCCTGGCCTTTGTCGCGCGCGACCCGTCGGGCGCGCTCGTCGGCACGGTTCGGCTGTGGGACGTGACGCTGGGCGAGGGTGGTCCGGCAGCGCTCCTGCTTGGGCCGCTGGCAGTCGAGCCCGGCCTGAAGAGCGGCGGCATCGGCTCAGCGCTGATGCGGCACGCGACCGCCGAGGCTGCGCGGCTCGGTCACGGCGCGATCCTGCTCGTCGGCGATGCGCCCTATTACGGGCGGTTCGGTTTTTCGGCCGACCGCACCGGCTCGCTCGCCATGCCTGGGCCCTATGAGCTGCACCGCCTGCTGGCGCTCGAGCTGAAGGAGGGCTCGCTCGACGGGGCCGCGGGCACGATCAAGGCCGCCGGCCGCAAGGTCAAGGCGCTGGATTTCGTCGCCTGACTGTCGGAGGCATTACCGATGCGGCGCCGCGCGTTCAAAAACGCGGCGCCACATCGCTCTTCCAAAAAGTAGTTGGCTGCCGGTCAGCCGAGCAACTGGCTGAGCGCCATGGCGACCGTCATGTCGCCCTCGACCTTCAGCTTGCCGGCCATGAAGGCCATGGTCGGGTTGAGATCGCCGGCGATCAGTGAATCGAGATCGTCGAGCGAGAGCTTGATCGTGCAGTCGGTCGGGGCATCGGCGGTCGAAACGGTCGCGCCGTCGATAACGATGACGCCGTCGCTGCCGGTGTCGAACTTGACCGAGTGCTCGAAGCCGGCGCTTGCCACGCGCGACCTGATCTTGTCGGCAATCTCCTGAACGCCCATGGCGGTTCTCCTCGTTTGGTTGCGTTTGACGCGCACCGGCCTTGGCCGCTGGGCGAGGCGCCGCGTCGCGCGGGAGCGCGGCGACAGCCACCGGCGCATATAGCTTCGGGTTGACGTTTACGTCAACGTGGCCGCCATGCGGCATGTCGCATCACCAGACGAGGGTGTGAACCCGCCAGTTCGATCGCCGAGAGCCGATCAATGCTCCGGCTGGAACGGCTTGGTCATCGCTTGCGCGGTCTCGCCGGCAGTCTTGCGGCGGCGGATGGCGTTGTCGCGGATTTCGTCCTTGGACAGGAAGTTGACCTGGTCGATCAGCACGTCATGCACCAGCTCGACGCCGACGCGGGCGTTGACGGTCTCGCGGATCGCTTTGCGGAAAGCATCGAGATCGATCGTGTCCTTCTTGGTGAAATCGATCTGCGGATTGGAATAGAGGTAGGAATAGACCTGATCGGTAATGATGGCCGGCGCCGGGATCGACAGTTTCTTTATCTGATCCGGCTCCACCGTGTAGACCAGCTTGGTGAGAAAATAGCCGTCGATTTTGGCATCGCGGACGAGCGGTACCGAAATGATGTCGGTCTTGACGTAGTCGAGACCGCCCAGCATCGGCTTCGGCGGCTCACCGACGCCGCGCTCGCCCGCCGCCTGGAACGAGTAAAACACCGCGCCGAGGGTTACGGCGCAGATCCAAAGCGCTGCGGCGAGGAATTTGATCACCGAATCCTACCTTGCTCCGCAGTCATCTCATTCAAGCCCGGGCATATCCGAATTCGCCTGCCGAGTAGGTGCCGTCGGCATCGGCGCGCTGGATGGCGTTCTTCAACAGCGTGGCGACCTCGTTGACGGCATTGAGATGGGCAAGAATAGCCGCCTCGTTCTTTGCCAGCTTCTGGCGCAACCGCGCCAGCCCTTCGCGATGCTGCTCGAGGAACTCGATCTCATTGGCGCCCTTCAGCGCGCGGGTCAGTTCGTAGAGATAGCGACTTTTGCGGGCATTCGAGGCCTTGAGGTCGTAGCTGGTGCCGCTGCGGATACCCGCCGTCTCCTCGTCCACCGCCTCCTCGATCCGGCCAATGATGGCGGCGAGGTTGCCAGGCCGTGCAGCTGCGATCGGTGCTTCCGCGGCGGTGGTTCGTGCAGGCAGGTTGGAAAGGTCCGTTTGGTCGGCCATGTAGGTCCCTAGATCTTGATGTCCGTTTTTATGGTTGTGTCGTCACCGGTCATAGACCGGGCGGCCTTACGCTCGAGCTCGTCGACCAGGGAGGTCGAAAGCCTGGTCTGCTGGTCGATCTCGGCTTTCTCCGGTCCGCCCCCAACGGGCCCGACCGGCACCTTGTGTTTGCCGTCCAGATAATGGTCGGCAAGCATCGATCTCGCGATGCCGATCCCGCCATGCGCGGCCATGACATCGGCTACCTTTTCGGCAAGCTGCGATTTCCACATGTCGCCGGCCAGACCCTTGCCGTAAACGCCCTCGGTGTCCTTGGGCATCATGTTCTGGATGAAAGTGGTCAGCACCATCGCCTCGAAGCGCTGGAACTTTTTGGCTGGATTTGCCGCCTCGGCCTTGTCGGCAGCGGCGCGCGAGAGCACCGAGCCCGCCTCGACCGAGGCAGTCTGGTCGATCGAGAAGGTCTCCCCGGCACCGCCAGCCCGCCTCGCGAGTGCTGCCCGCGCGGCCTCGACGTCGGCCGGCTCCGCCGCACGGGCGACGTCCATCACGATGTCGCTGGGAGGTGAAATCGCCAAGAAAGCACTGCCTTTTGCCGGTTTTTGTCCGTTGCACAATGACGCAACAAGCTTGTGGCAGGCTTGCGGGGATGGCGAGGTGCAGTGCAGCGCTCAAATCTTATTTTAGCAGGTATTAATATTTTAACGGTGTTGCCCCGCCGCCGGCGCAATTCGGGGTTTTGAAAACGACTAATTAACCCCGCCCCCTCATCCTCGAGACCACGCCTTGGAGACGTTGATCGTGAAAAGCGATGTCGTGCTGATCGCATTTCTGCTGTCGGTTGCCAGCCCATTTGCCGCCCAGGCCGGAACGGCAATGCAAACCAAAGGCAAGGCGTTCGCACCGCCGGCCTTCTATTCGTTCTGCAGCCGCCAACCCAGCCTCTGCAGCACGGCCGGCGGAACAAAGGTCGTCGCCCTGCGGCCTCAGCTCAGCGCGCAATTGAACGAGATCAACCTTTCGGTCAATTCACGCATTACCGAGGTCAGTGATCGAGCCGTTGTCGGCAAGAACGACGACTGGCGCGTGCCGACCGTGTCCGGCGATTGCGAGGATATCGCGATACTGAAGAAGCTCGAACTGATGAAGCGCGGCTGGCCGGCCTCGGCGCTGCTGTTGACCGTGGCAAGCTATCACGGCGAGGGACACACGGTGCTGACGGTGCGCACCAACGAGGGCGACCTGGTGCTCGACAACCTCACCAGCGCGGTCCGTGATTGGTCCAGCACGCCCTACAACTATTTCGCCCGGCAGGCGCAGGGCAATGGCAGGCGCTGGGAGCGGATCGGGGCGGCCAAGTCGGTCGGCACGACGGCGACCGGCACCTGACAGCCTCGCTCGCCGCCCGCCGGATCCACCGCTCTATCTCCTTGGTTTGACGCAAGTCCGGACGGGAGGCCACGGCGAAGTCGCCGAGCCCAACCGTTTCATGCTTTTCCTGATTGCCCTAGTCATGTCCCCGCTTCTGGGCAATGAGGTCCAGCCGCTCGCGGTCTGAGCGTTCGCGGTCGTCGCGGCGGCGAGCGTCCCTATAGGCGCGCTCGACCATGTTGGTCCGCGCGGTCGCGGCGGCGATCAACGTCGCCTCCTCCCGGGCGCTTTCAAGATTCTGTTTTTGTTGGCCGAGCGCGTTCGCAATCCGGCGATGGTAAAGTTCCGGGAACAGGCCGGCCAGCGAGCTATCAGCGTCGAAATGCCCGATGAGTTCCTTTGCTTCCGATTCGGCCGCCGCGGCCGCGGAGAGGAAGCCGGCATGACGGGTTTCGTGCACCGCCTTCAACTGCTCCTGCACCTTGACCAACTTCTTCAGTCTGTCCTTGCGCGAGGCCATCGCGGCTACCTCGCTAGCGTCAGGTCGACAAAGCCGTCGACGAACAACGACAGCAAGGTGCCGATGGCAAAGTAGAAGATGATCAGCCCGCCGGCGATGACGAAGGGCAGCGAGATGAAGTACACCGGGATCTGCGGCGTCAGCTTGTTGACGAAGCCGATCGTCAAATTGACCAGAATGGCGTAGGCGACGAAGGGACTGCCGAGCCGGATGACCAGGAAGAAGGCGTCCGACACCGTGTCGGTGACGTCGACCAGCGCCGCCTGCGGGTTGAAGAATACATTGACCGGAGCAACCGTGTAGGAGGCGACCAGCGCGCGCACGATCTCGTGGTCGAAGTCGAAGACGAAAAGCAGGAGCAGCGCCGAGAACGAGATGATGGCGGCGAGCGCAGCCTGCGGCTCCGGCTCCTCGATCGCCGGGCCGCCTGAGCCGCCATAGCCGATCATCATGGCGATGGCCGAGCCCATGAACCGCAGCGCTTCCATATAGAGCCTGGTCATGGCGCCGATCAGCCCGCCGACCAGAAGCTCGGAAACGATCATCGGCACCAGAACCTGCGGGCGCGGGTCGACATAGGGATAGATGCGGTCCCAGAGGAAGGCGAGCAGGCCGCCGGTGGCGGCGATCGACACAAACAGCCGGACCTGGAGAGGCACGCGGGCGCTCGACAGGCCGGGCATCAGCATGAAACAGGCGCCGATGCGGCAGAAGGCGAGGAAGGCGGCGATGACGACGCCTTGCGAGAGCGCGTTCACGAGATCGTTCCGAGCACCTTGATTTCGACGCCCTTGGCGATCTCGACGTGGCTGAGCACGGGCAGCGTGGTGAACAGCCGCTCGATGATCATGCGCACATAAGGCCGCGCGTCCGGCGCGGTGACCAGCACGAAGCGCTCGCCGGCTTCGAGATGCTTGCGGATCGCCTTGGTGGCGTCCTGGCCGAATTCCTCGAGCTGGCGCGGATCGATGTCGAACTCGCGCACCTCGCCCTTGGCATCGCGCTTGAGGCTCTGGTGAAAGGCGAGGTCCCATCGGTTGCCGAGGCGCAGCACCTTGAGCATGCCGCCCTCGGAGAGATCGCCGCAGATCTGCTGCGCCATGCGGATGCGGACATGCTCGACGATCTGCTCGGTGCGGCGCACATGCGGCGCGATCTCGGCGATGGCCTCGATGATCAGGTGCAGGTTGCGGATCGAGACGCGCTCGGCAAGCAGAAGCTTCAGCACCGCCTGCAGGCCGGGATAGGAGATGTGCGAGGTGCAGATCTCGTCGGCGAGCTTGCGGTATTCGGGGTCCAGCCGCTCGAGCAGCGCCTTCATGTCCTTGTAGGACAGGAGCTGCGGCAGGTTGTTGCGGATCACCTCGGAAAGGTGGGTGAGCAGGACCGACATGTTGTCGGCAAAGGTGTAGTTCTCGCGTTTCAGATCTTCGGCGAAGGTTTCCAGCACCGAATAGGCGCGCATGCCGAAAGCCGGCTCGCGGATTTCCTCACCGGGGATGTCCGGCACGCCGCGGGTGCCAAGCAGCACCATGATTTCGCCCACGCGCATCTGGTATTCGGCAACGACGGTGCCGTGGACCTTGATCTGATAGCTCTTCGGCGGGATGGCGAAGTCGTCGGCGACGCGCACCTCCGGCACCACGAACCCATATTGCTGGGCGAATTTCTTGCGCATCTTCGACATGCGGAACACCAGC
The DNA here is from genome assembly GCF_002294985.1 of Mesorhizobium sp. WSM3862. Classification (GTDB taxonomy): domain Bacteria; phylum Pseudomonadota; class Alphaproteobacteria; order Rhizobiales; family Rhizobiaceae; genus Mesorhizobium. The sequence continues at coordinate 381,182 of NZ_NSGE01000002.1, forward strand.
TCCTGATGTGCGACCAGCAGCCTGGTCGAGAGCTGCTTGCCGATCAGCAGCTCGATCTCGGCAGTCGCAAGCGAGGCCTTGACCGAATTCTTCTCCTCCTCGACCTTGTCGGCCTTCTCCTTGTTCTTCTGCGCTTCGGCCGCCGCCACCGCGCGGTTGTGGCGCAGCGGGATGACGTAGCCGAGGCCGGCCATGGCGCCGGCAAGGGCAAAGAACGGGAATAGCGGCAGACCGGGCATAAGGCCGAGGATGACGAGCAGCGAGGCCGCGACATAGAGCGCGCGCGGATGCGCGCCGAGCTGGCCGAACACCGCCTGATTGGCGGAGCCCCGCGTGCCGCCCTTGGAGACGAGCATGCCGGCGGCGAGCGAGACGATGAGGGCCGGGATCTGGGTGACGAGGCCGTCGCCGACCGACAGCTTGATGAAGACGTCGGCCGCCTGGCCGAGGCCCATGCCGTGGCGCAGATAGCCGATGGCGATGCCGCCGACGATGTTGATGGCGGTGATGATGAGGCCGGCGATGGCGTCGCCGCGCACGAATTTCGACGCGCCGTCCATCGAGCCGAAGAAGGAGGATTCTTCTTCCAATTCGCGGCGGCGAAGCTGCGCCGTCTTCTCGTCGATCATTCCGGCGGAAAGGTCGGCGTCGATCGACATCTGCTTGCCGGGGATGGCGTCGAGGGTGAAGCGCGCACCGACTTCGGCGATGCGGGTGGCGCCCTTGGTGATGACGATGAAGTTCACCACGATCAGGATCATGAAGACGATGAGGCCGATGACGAAGTCGCTCGACATCACCAGCTTCGAGAAACCCGAGATGACGTAACCGGCGGCATGCGTACCCTCATTGCCATGCGACAGGATCATGCGCGTGGTGGCGATGTTGAGCGAGAGCCTGAGCATCGTGGCGATGAGCAGCACGGTCGGGAAGGAGGAGAAATCCAGCGGCCGCTGGATCCAGAGCGCCACCATCAGGATCAGCACCGAGAGCGCGATCGAGAAGGCAAGGCCGATGTCGATGAGGAAGGCCGGGATCGGCAGGAACAGCACCGCCAGGATGACGACGATGCCGAGCGCGAAGAAAACGTCGCGGCCGTTCTTGGCCGCCAGGCCGGACGGGATTGTTTCGCTGATCGCCATATCGTCCTCGAATCCAGACTTGCCCAGCGCAAAGGCAGGCTCCCGACCTTAACCGGTCAAGCTTGCGCGAAGGTGGGAGAGAGGCTACGGGATTTGAGCCGGCTGGCGAAAGGAAAAGGTGCATGCTCCTCATCATCGGCACGATTCGGCTGCCACCCGACAGGCTCGAGCAGGCAAGGCCGGCGATGGAACGAATGATTTCAGCGAGTCGCGCCGAAGCCGGCTGCCTGGCATATTCGTATGCGCAGGATGTTCTCGATCCCGGCCTGATCCATGTCTCGGAAGCGTGGCGGGATCGTGCGGCGCTCGAGTTGCATTTCAAGTCAGCGCACATAGCCGAATGGCGCGCGAGCTGGGCGGAGCTCGGCATTGGGGATCGGAAGCTGACGCTCTATGAAGCGGGTGGGGGTGCTGCGATCTAACCGGCCGCGCCTGCGATCGCGACGGCGACCAGCCAGCGCCGGACGGCGCGCTCGTCGTTGGCCGAAAGTCCGGCGGTCAGCTGGCGTTCAAGCCGCTGCACGCGCTCGCGACATTTCTTCAGCAAGGCACGGCCGCTGTCGCTGAGATCGAGGTGCTGGATGCGCCCGTGCACCGCATGCGGCTTGCGGACCACTGAACCGGCCTTTTCCAGATTGCCGACGATCACGCTCACCGTCTGCGGCGTCAGCACCGCGAGCCGGGCGAGGTCGGCATTGGAGATGCCTGGATAGGCCGACAGCATGGTCAGCGTCGCGAATTGCGGCTGCGTGACGCCGAACTCATCCAGCGCCCGCTCGACCCGCAGCCTGTAGGCGCCGGCGGCCTGGCGCAGCAGGTAGCCGAGATAACCTTCCTCGCCGCGCTTGCCTTCGCCGGGGGCAGGAATTTCCGGTTTCTGCTTGCGCATGATGTAAGAGCTCTTATATGTTGTTCGAACTCTGATATTATCGCAAGATGGAATGGAAGACGATGGGCTATCGCATCTTTCTTGCCGGCGGTTCCGGCGCGATCGGCCGCCGCCTGATCCCGCAACTGGTCGCTGCCGGCCATCGGGTGACTGCGACAACGCGTCGGGCCGAGAAGGCCGAGAAGCTCCGCGCGATCGGGGCCAGCCCGGTGGTGATCGATGTGTTCGATGCCGGCGGCCTGCTTGCGGCGGTCGCCGCGGCGAGGCCAGAGGTCGTGATCCATCAGCTTACCGATCTGCCGGCCGGACTCGATCCCAATAGGATGGGCGAGTCCATCATCGGAAACGCGCGCGTCCGCGACGAGGGGACCCGCAATCTGGTCGAGGCCGCGACGTCGGCCGGCGCCCGTCGCCTGATCGCGCAGAGCATCGCCTGGGCCTATGCGCCCGGACCCGAGCCGCATGCCGAAACCGATCCGCTCGACAGCGGCGCCGAAGGCGGCCGCGGCATCAGCGTCGGCGGCGTGATCGCGCTCGAACGCCAGGTTCTCGAGGGCTCGAGCATGACAGGCATCGTGCTGCGCTATGGACATCTCTATGGTCCCGGCACCGGAGCCGACGCTGCCGCCGACCCGGCGCTGCATGTCGATGCCGCCGCTTATGCGGTGCTGCTTGCCGTCGAGCGCGGCGCGCCGGGCCCCTTCAACATCGCCGAGCCGAACGGCCATGTCGCGACCGACAAGGCCGTTAGCGAACTCGGCTGGCGGCCCGACTTCCGCCTGGCTGTGTGAGGGACGAAGGAATTGCCGCCAAAGGACAGACCTGGTTCGAGCCGCCGGGCACGGTGCATCTGATCGCGGAAAAGGCGAGCGCAACGGAGCGGGGGACATGCTGGCGACCTTCGTCTCGGGGGACGATTGCGGGCCGCTGATCCTCTCGATCAGTGCCATTTTCCCATTCTCGCAAGCGAGGGTAGCCGGCCCAACCGTCGCTAATCGACGCAACGCCAAAATGGCGCCACAAGCGGTCGGCATTGCGGTTGCCACTCCATGCCGTCGGGCGTATCAGGCGCGGCAGCATCCATCATCCGCATACCGGCGAGCCGCTCCGTTGCCTGCCATAAACGAACCGCAAGTCTACGCCCGCCGGCTTCGGGCGGTGCTGATCAATTCCATCCCCGTGCTCGAGGCGCGCGGCATCGTCATTGTGCTGATGGCGGGGATGGTCGGCATGACCGCGGGCGCCCTGGTCACCGGCATGAGCGCGCTGGTGCAAGCCATGCACTTCCTGCTCTTTGACGTGCAGCCGGGCGGGCGGCTTTCGGCGATGTTTTCGCTGGCCAGTCCGGTGCAGGCGATGTTTCCGGCGATCGGGGGACTGCTGCTCGGCCTTTCGGTGATCTGGCTGAGAAGGCGGAAGTTCAGAACGCCTGTCGACCCGATCGAAGCCAATGCGCTCTACGGTGGGCGCATGTCGCTCACCGATACGTTCATCATCGTCGGCCAGACCATGATCTCCAGCGGCTTCGGCGCCTCGGTCGGTCTGGAAGCCGGTTATACGCAGGTTGGTTCCGGCATCGCCTCGCGGCTGGCGCGCGCCTTCCGGCTGCGCCGCAACGACGTGCGCATCCTGGTCGGCTGCGGCGCCGCCGGCGCGATCGCTGCCGCCTTCGACGCGCCGTTGACGGGTGCCTTCTACGGCTTCGAACTGGTCATCGGCATCTACTCGGTGGCCAATGTGGCGCCGGTCATGACGGCGGCGATCGCCGCCTCGCTGACGGCTGAGATGTTCGGCGGCGTGCCGTTTCCACTGGAACTTTCCGGCCTGCCGACGCTGACCGCCAGCCAGTATGTGCCGTTCCTGCTGCTGGGACTGCTCGGCGGGGCTGCGTCCATCGCGATCATGCATCTGGTGAGCCTTATCGAGCGCGTCTTTGTGCGGCTGGCGATCGACGCTTCTGTCAGACCTTTCATCGGCGGCATCGTTGTCGGGCTGCTCGGGCTGGTCACGCCGCAGGTGCTGTCCAGCGGACACGGCGCGCTGCACCGCGAGTTCGCCATGAACTACGCGCTTCCCGTGGTGGCTAGCGTGTTCGTGCTGAAGCTTGCTGCCTCGGCGATCTCGCTCGGCTCCGGTTTCCGCGGCGGTCTGTTCTTCGCCTCGCTGTTCCTGGGGGCGCTGCTCGGCAAGGTCTTTGCCGGCGTCATGGCGATGGCTGCGCCCTCAACCGCGCTCGATCCGGCGGTCGCCGCTGTCGTCGGCATGACCTCGCTTGCCGTAGGTGTGGTCGGCGGCCCGCTGACCATGACTTTTCTCGCGCTGGAATCGACGCGGGACCTGACGCTCACCGGCGTGGTGCTGGCAGCGTCGATCATGTCGGCCATTCTGGTCCGCGAGACCTTCGGCTACTCCTTCTCGACCTGGCGCTTCCATCTGCGCGGCGAGACGATCCGCAGCGCCCACGACGTCGGCTGGATGCGCAGCCTCAATGTCGGGTCGATGATGCGCAAGGACGTCCGCACCATCGATGCTTCGATTACCTTGGCCGAGTTCCGCAAGGAGATCCCGCTCGGCTCGGCGCAGCGCGTCATCGCCGTCGAAGAGGGCCGGCACTATGTCGGCGTGCTGCTCGTGGCCGAACTGCACAGCGACCTCTCAGACGGCGAGACTCCGGTGCAGGCGCTCGCGCAGTTCAAGGATGCGGTGCTGGTGCCGTCGATGAACGTCCAGTCCGCCGCCGAGACCTTTCAGCGCGCCGGCGCTGAAGAGCTAGCGGTCGTTGAGGATTTCGACGACCGCATCGTGCTTGGCCTGCTCACTGAAAGCCATCTGATGCGACGCTACGCCGAGGAGCTGGACAAGGCGCGGCGGGATCTTTCCGGCGAGGGCTGAGCCCTGATTTAATCGGCGGTCTTGCGGCCCTGCTTGGCGACTTTCCGCAGCATGGATGGGCTCAGGCGAAGAGACTCGGCCCGAACTTTTCCATCTGTTTTGCCACCCTGCCTTGCGACGAGATAGTTGGTCATCAACCTTGCCTCAACAGGCTCCGACATAAAGAACCCTTGTGCGCCGTGACAGTGTTCGTGGATCAGGAAGTCGAGTTGGGCTTCGTTCTCCACCCCTTCCGCAACAACGGTCAGACTTAGCGAATTGGCCAGCGCGATGATTCCTCGGACCACGTTCTGTTTCTTCGTGGAGGAAGCCAGGTCGCTGAGGAACGAGCGATCGATTTTCAATTGGTTCAAGTCGAAATCGGCAAGGTATCCGAAGCTCGCATAACCTGCCCCAAAATCGTCGAGTGCCAGGCTCACTCCGAGGTTTCTAATCTTGCCGATGCTCTCCAAGGCATTGCGGCTGTTCTGGATGAATATCCCTTCAGTGATCTCCAACTGCAGACGCGATGGAAGCAACCCCGTTTGCCGCAGCGTCTCGGTGAGATGCGTCAGATAGGCATCGGTCTGGAGGCTTCTTCCGGAGACGTTGACCGAGCAGATGAACTCCTCGGTGGAAATAGGCATCCATCGGGCGGCTTGCTCGCAAGCCTTGCCCAGAACCATCTTGTCGAGTTCCAGGATCAGCTCACTTCGTTCCGCGATCGGAATGAACGATGCCGGCGCACGAACCGCTCCCGAGACCGGGTCGTGCCAGCGGACCAGCGCCTCGGCCCCGATCATGCGGCCGGTCGCCAGCTCGAACTGGGATTGCCAGACCAGGAAGAACTCGTCGCAATTGAGGGCCCGCTTGATGGCCGCTTCTTCACCGAGCTGCATGTCGATCTGACTGAGGATCGCGGGCGAAAACGTCACGAAACCGGACCGCCCTTCGGCCTTTGCCGTGTAGAGAGCGTTATCGGCACTGTGCAGCAACGTGGAAATGTCGGAACCGTGCTGAGGGAAACATGCCATGCCGATGCTGGCGCCAATGCGCACCTGATGGCCCTCCAACTCTGCGAACCTGTTCAGCCGTTCGCGCAGACGTTGCCCCAAATTGTCATGATCATTCCGATCGGCAATAGCCATGATGGCGAATTCGTCGCCGCCCAATCGCACGGCGGCTACGTCGCCGGGCCGCTCGACCGACTGAAGGACCTCGGCAACCGCCTTCAGCAGCAGATCGCCGACGTGATGGCCGAAAGTGTCGTTCACGCTCTTGAAATGGTCGAGATCGATCAGGAGCAGCTGAAGCTGCCTACCGGTCTCCCTCGCCCGGTCCAGCATGGCGTCCCTGTTGGCTGCCATCCAGGCACGATTCTTCAGTCCGGTGGTCGCATCGCGCCAGGCGAGAAATTCCAGCTTCTTTATCGTTTCCCGGCGCCCGATGAACAGAACCGCCGTCCCGATTGCCAGCAGCGACAGGATCGTCAGAGCAAAGGCTATCTGATAGTTGAACCGATTCAGGCTGACTTCCGACGCATAGAGATCGGCGTTAACGCCCTCGCCGTATTTGTAGTACTCGTCGTTCATCCGGCCGACGATCTGCTCGAGTTCCAGACCCAGTTCCTTCAAGCGCTGCTGATCGAAGGGGAGCCCCGCCGCGATCACGGCGTCGAGCCGCGTTACCGCGTCGTTCACGCGCGGCACGATGCCTGCATATGCGGGAATTGCGCTGATCGTTTCGCCGCCGTCGATCCGCTTGAAGCGGATGTAAACCAGGTCGTTTGCAGCGGCCAGATGATCTAGGCTCGCCTGAGAGTTGGGCGCGACCTCAGCGAGCGAGATCATATCCCTCAGGTGGGTCACGTCGCGTATGGCGATATGGAATTCGCGGATGGCGAAGAATCCGAACCGGGGCAGCGAAGACTCGATCTTGCTGATACTGACAAACAGCATGACGATGAGGATCGCGGAACCGATCGCCGCCAGCCCTATGGCACTGCCATAGGTAAGCGGAATTCGCCAGCCTCTCAGTCGAGATCCCACCATGGAGGCCTGCCAGCCGGTCAGTTGTCGGACTCGATCGTCTTGATCAGCCAAATCCATCGCGGTTTGCGGATCGGCGTGTCGAAGGCGGGATAGTCCTTGAGAGGATAGACCAAGCGGGTCGGACCTTGTGTTCGTCGGGTGAGCAACTCCCCGTCCAGGCGCGTCGCGAGAAGCAGAGGACCTTCCGTCCAATCCTCGTGCGGAATCACCTGCACGTAATCGTCCGCGGCCCTTAGAGTGACGGAATCCCTATCCGCCAATCCCACGGACTTGAGCACGTCTCGGAACAGGACGCCTTCAAACGTCAATTGCCCTTGCTCGAAAGGACTTGTGGTGATGACCTTATAGAGGCCGAGCTTTTCCAACTGCCGCAGCGTGAGCGGGATCTGCTTGCCGTCCTTCTGAACGGTGAAAGCTACGGAGTCTGGCGGCTCCGGATAGCTGGCGGGTTCCAACGCCCCTGCAGTCAGAGTGCCGATCGCCAAGACAGCCAGCATCAGCAGGCTGCGCATGAGCATCAACGGTCCGTTTCTTAGCCAGGATGACATATCGCGATCCCTTCCCGCTCAGCTGACCGACAATGGCCCTTGCTGTACGACATCTTGCCGGCCGACATTCGATACTGCCGTTGAATGCTTAATTTTTTGGTCGGCTTCCGTTTCGAGTCATGGGACAGCGGAAATGGCATCCGCCCCTATTGCCAGCTGTACAGTGGTACTGTACAAAGTGTTAAGTGGAGGAAAACGGGATGCGCGAGGCTTCGGAGGACGGCCAGGCTCCGGCGGCGATCGGTGCCGGCACGGCTGCAGCTCATGCGCAGCAGGTGCTGGGCGTGCGGCTCAAGGCCCTGCGCCTCGCTCGCCGTCTATCATTGCGTGACCTCGCGGAAGCGACCGGAACGAGCGCCAGCTTCATCAGCCAGCTTGAACGCGGGCTGACCGGCGCCAGTACTGCCTCGCTCAACCAGATGGCTTCGGCGTTGGGCGTGAGCGTCGCGATGCTGTTCGAGGAAAGCGCGACACAGAACCATGGCGTGCTCCGGCGCAGCGAGCGGCCAAGTCTTCCGCCCAGCAACGGCTGCCGTAAGATGCTGCTTTCCCGCCCGCCGCTGAGCGACATGGAGGTCTATGTCGGCGAGTTCGATATCGGCGGCTCGACCGGCTCCGCGCTTTACACGCATGGCGACGCGCAGGAGATGCTGATCGTCCTTCGCGGTGTCGTCGAGGTCTCTCTTGGCGACGCCCGCCACGTCCTCGAAGAAGGCGACAGCATCGAATACGCGACATCGACACCACATCGCAGCGAGAACATCGGCAGTGGTCGGGCCGAGGTGATGTGGATCATCGCACCGCCGACCTCGGCACGCGCCGAGCTCGATCAATACAAGCCCTGGAAACCGCTCGCGGCCAGGTAGTCCGATTAAACGCGGGCATAATGGGAGAGTCAGAGTTATGTTGAAGTCGAAACTTGCAGGTCTTGGCGCCGTGCTGGCGCTCGGAATGCTGACAACCACCGCCTTCGCACAGGAAAAGCCTGTCGCGGGCGAGGTGAAGGAAGGCTCGCTCAAGGGCAAGACCCTGACCTTCGTCTCCTATGGCGGCATCTATCAGGATGGCCAGGTGGCGGCGCTGAAGGAGTTCGTCGAGAAGTCCGGCGTCAAGCTGCTCAATGACGGGCCGACCGAAATCGCCAAGCTGCAGGCCCAGGTCGAATCCGGCAACGTCACCTGGGACGTGGTCGATACCGGCGATCTGCCGCCTTACGTCCATTGCGGAAAGCTGTTCCAGAAGCTCGATCTCTCGAAGCTCGACGTCTCGAAGATACCCGAAGGACAGGTCGGCGAGTGCTCGGTTCCGGCGATGAACTACGGCGTCGTGCTGATGTACAATAAGGAGAAGTACAAAGATAACCCGCCCAAGAACTGGGCTGACTTCTTCGACACCGAAAAGTTCCCCGGCGTGCGCGCCCTGGACGGATCCGGCGATCCGACCGGTGGCCTGCTCGAACAGGCCTTCAAGGTGGCGGGCGGCGATCCGAAGGCGATGACCGCTGCCGATATCGACAAGGCCCTCGACGTGATTCGCAAGCTCGGCCCGGACACGATCTACTGGAAGACGGGCGCTGAATCGCAGCAGCTCGCGGAGTCCGGCGAAGCCGACATGCTGATGATGTGGACCGGCCGCGCCATGACGGCGGTCAAGAATGGTGCCAAATACGCGCCCGCCTGGCAGGACTGGCTGGTGGTGATGGACCAGATGACGATCCCCGTCGGTGTCAAGGATACGGATGCCGCCTATGCGCTGCTGAATGCCTATCTCGGCAAGCAGGCGCAGGAGATTCTCACGCAGCAGACCTCCTACACGCCGATCAACAACGATGCGAAGCCGAAGGTTGACGAGTCGGTCGCAGCTTTCCTGACCAACACGCCCGAGCGCCAGAAGCAAGGCTACAAGCAGAACATCAAGTTCTGGGTCGAGAACTTCCCGGTCGCGCAGGAGAAGTGGTCCGCGCTGATGGCCGGCAACTGAACTGACGGAGGCAAGGCCCGTGAGCGCGCTCGAACCGACGATCCAGACTGCCGAAAAGCGGGCAGGATGGGCCTGGCGGCCGTTCGCGCTCACGCTGCCGGCACTGGTTCTGCTCGCCGCGGTGATCGGCTATCCGCTGCTCACCATCGTGCTGCGCAGCCTCTCGGAGCCGGAATGGGGCGTCCAGAACTATGCCTGGTTCTTTGGTGCGCCCGTCAATCTCGCGGTGCTCCAGCGCACCTTCACCATCTCGGCGTGGGTGGCGCTGGTCTGCGTGGTTTGCGCTTATCCTTATGCTTACCTCATGACCGCGGTCGGGCCCCGCGTGCGGCTCGTCCTGGTTCTCTGCGTGCTGATCCCATTCTGGGTGAGCGGCGTGGTGCGCACACTCTCCTGGGTGATCCTGCTGCAGGATTCCGGCGTCATCAACTCGTTGCTGAGATCAGCTGGCTTCGCGGGCATCCGGCTGATCCGCACCCAGACGGGCGTGGTGATCGGCATGGCGCAGGTGCTTTTGCCCTTCATGATCCTGCCGCTTTATTCGGTGATGAAAGGCATCGACCTCAGGCTGGTGCAGGCGGCGCGAAGCCTTGGCGCCCGGCCGTCCCGCGCTTTCTTCACAGTCTACCTGCCGCTGTCGCTGCCGGGCGTCTATGCCGGCGCGATCATCGTCTTCATCCTGGCGCTGGGCTTCTACATCACGCCGGCACTGCTCGGCGGGCCGCGCTCGACGATGCTGTCGACACTGGTGCAGACCCAGGTGCTCAGCCTGCTGCAATGGGGACGCGGCGGCGCGATGGGCGTGGTGCTGCTGGTCACGACCTTCCTGTTGCTGGCGCTTGCAGCGCCGGTGATGCGGTCGCGGCACCGGGAAGCGGGGCGGCGCTGATGGAAATGAAGCCGCTCACCCGTGTCGTTCTCGGCCTTGTCAGCCTGCTGGTGGCCATCTGGCTGGTGGCGCCGACGCTGGTCGTCGTGCCGATGTCGTTCAACGGCAACAAGTCGCTCTCTTTCCCACCGCAAGGCTTTTCCTGGCAGTGGTACGAGAATTTCGTCACGAATCCAGAATGGTCGACCAGTTTCCTCAATTCCCTGAAGGTCGCCTCGATCGTGGCGGTGCTGGCAACGGTGCTCGGCACGCTGGCCGCCTTCGGCCTCGACCGTATGAAGGCGCGGCCTGCCAATTTGCTGCGGATGCTGATGCTGACGCCGATGGTGGTGCCGGGCGTGGTGCTGGCCATCGGCATCTATGCCGTCTATCTCGATGCGCGACTCGTCGGCACGCTGCCCGGCTTCGTGCTCGCCCACACCATCCTGGCGCTGCCCTTCGTGCTGATCGCCGTGTCGGCCAATCTCGAAGTGTTCGACAGGCGCCTGGAGACGGCTGCTGCGAGCCTCGGCGCCGGCGCGCTCACCACGTTCCGGACGGTGACGCTGCCGCTGATCCTGCCCGGCATCCTGTCGGGCCTGCTATTCGCCTTCGCGACGTCCTTCGACGAGATCATCGTCTCGCTGTTCATCACCAACCCCTATCTCAAGACCCTGCCGGTGCAGATCTTCTCTTCGATCACGCGCGACGCCGACCCGACCGTCGCGGCCGTCGGCACGATCCTTTTGTGCGCCACGACGATCCTGATCGGCGGCGGCATGCTTCTTCTTGGCCGCGAGCGGAAGGGACGCCTATGAACCCAAGACCAGACAATCGCGGCGCGGCGATCGACCTCGAATCCGTCACCAAGGCCTATGGCGCGTTCAAGGCGCTGGACGGCGTGTCGCTCAGGATCGAGCCCGGCGAGTTCATGACGCTGCTTGGGCCGAGCGGCTCCGGCAAGACGACGACGCTCAATGTGATCGCCGGCTTCACGGATGTGTCGAGCGGCAAGCTGCTGGTCGGAGGACAAAGCGTCGTCGGCGTGCCGGCGCACAAGCGCAACATCGGCGTCGTCTTCCAGCACTACGCACTGTTCCCGCATATGACGGTTGGCCGCAACGTCGCCTATCCGCTGACGCTGCGCGGCGTTGGGCAGGACGATCGGAAGCGGCGCGTGGCCAAGGCGCTCGACATGGTCAAGATGGGCGACTTCGCGCATCGCTATCCGAGCGAATTGTCAGGCGGTCAGCAGCAGCGCGTGGCGCTGGCGCGGGCCATCGTCTTCGACCCGCCGCTGCTCCTCATGGACGAGCCGCTCGGCGCGCTCGACAAGAAGCTGCGCGAATGGCTGCAACTCGAGATCAAGCGCATCCATCGCGAGCTCGGCACCACCTTCGTCTACGTCACGCACGACCAGGAGGAGGCATTGGTGCTGTCGGACCGCATCGCCGTGTTTAACCGCGGCCGCATCGAGCAGGTCGGCACCGGACGGCAGCTCTATGACGAGCCGGCAACGCTGTTCGTCGGCCGCTTCATCGGCGACTCCACGGTGCTGCGCGGCGAAGCCAGAAGTGACGGCACCGGCACTGCGCTGACCATCGCCGGCGAGACGGTCGCCGCGCCGCGCCGGCTTGCCGGAGAAACCAGCCCGGTGATGCTGCTGCGGCCCGAGAAACTTGCCATTCGCCGGCCGGGGCAAGCCGACGGCAAGAATCGCCTGGCGGGAACGATCGCCGAGGCGATCTATCTTGGCTCGGGATCGAAATACGAAGTGAAGCTCGGCGACGGTTCGACCGCGATCGTGCGGTCGCCGCTGACGGGCGAGAATTTCGCCCTCGGCGAGAAGGTGGAACTCTGCTTCGACGGCGCCGACGCCAAGCTTCTGCCCGACGACAGCACGGCAGACACGACGCTCACCTGATCCCTCTCTCCGGTCTCTTGGAAGCCATCCCATGCAAGTCAAGCGCAACGGCGACATCTCGTTCTGGTATGCGGATCTGGGCGCGGTCCCAAGCCCGCGTCCGCCCTTGCCCGGCGACATCGAAGCCGATGTTGCGATCGTCGGCGCCGGCTACACCGGGCTCTGGACCGCCTATTATCTGAAGAAGGCGAAGCCCTCGCTTCGCATAGTCCTGCTCGAACGCGAATTCGCCGGCTTCGGTGCCTCGGGGCGCAATGGCGGCTGGCTTTCGGGCGGCTTTGGCTGGTCGCGCGAAAAATATCTGAAGACCTCGACTCGGCAAGGCGTGACCGCCATGCAAAAGGCGATGGCCGGCTGCGTCGACGAGGTGATCCGGGTGGCGGCGGCCGAAGACATCGACGCCGACATCCGCCGCGTCGACAATCTGACGGTCGCCACCAATGCCGCACAGCTCGAACGTGTGCGCGAGTCGTGCGAGACGATCCGCTCCTGGGACGCCGACCCCGAGCGCATCGAATTGCTCGACGCTGCAGCCACACGCGCGCGCATCAATATCGCGAATGTCATGGGCAGCTTCGTCATCCACGGCCAGGCGCGGGTGCAGCCGGCCAAGCTGGTGCGCGGGCTGGCGGAAGCGGTCGAGCGGCTCGGCGTGCCGATCTACGAAAAGACCACCGTGACCTCGATCGCCAAGGGCAGGGTGGCCACCGACCGTGGCACGGTGCGGGCCGAAACGATAATTCGCGCGACGGAGGGGTTCACGGCCGGCATTCCCGGGGAAGAGCGGACATGGCTGGCGCTCAACAGCGCGCAGATCGTGACCGAGCCGCTGCCACAAGAACTCTGGCGCGAGATCGGCTGGGACGGGCATGAGCTCCTCGGCAATGCGGCGCACGCCTATTGCTACGCCCAGCGCACGCGCGAGGGCCGTATCACCATGGGCGGTCGCGGCGTGCCCTACCGCTATGGCTCGCGCACCGACGTCGACGGCCGGACGCAGCAGGCGACAATCGACCAGCTGCACACGATCCTGACGACGCTGTTGCCGCAGACGGCCGGGTGCCGCATCGACCACGCCTGGTGCGGCGTGCTCGGCGTGCCGCGCGACTGGTGCACGACGGTCGGCCTCGACCCCAGGACGCGCATCGGCTGGGCCGGCGGTTATGTCGGGCTGGGCGTGTCGAGCTCCAACCTTTCGGGGCGCACGCTTGCCGATCTGATCCTCGGCAATGACACGGATCTTACGCGACTGCCCTGGGTCAACCGCAAGGTCAGACCGTGGGAGCCGGAACCGTTCCGCTGGCTCGGCGTCCACTCGATGTACCAGCTCTACCGCATCGCCGACCAACGCGAGGCCGCCGGGCTCAATTACACTTCGAAATTGGCCGCCCTGGCCGACAGCATCACAGGCCACTGAGACGGTTCGGCGTTCGCCGAACCGCTCTAACTCTTTGTTTTCGCGCAATTCCGGACGGAAAACCATTGCACTTTCCTGGAATTGCTTTTGACACTGGAGCCTATCTTGATCGACCTTTCGACCTTCCGCGACCTCGCCACGGCCGATATCGGCGTCTTTTCACCGAAGCCGACCTCGATCGAAGGCGATCAGGTCGAAGCGGTGCGCTCGTTCTTCCAATCGCCGGACGGGACCGTCGATATCGGCATCTGGGAATGCACGCCCGGCCGCTTCACCGCCGACCGCTCGGGTTCATCCGAGATCTGCCACATCATCTCCGGTCGCGTGGAAGTGAGCCGCGCCGACGGCGAGATGCGTGAGCTGGGGCCTGGCGATCTGCTCGTCCTGCCGAAGGGCTGGAAGGGCGAGTGGCTGATTCATGAGACGACGCGCAAGCTCTATATGATCCACAGCGCTGGCTGATCGGAACTAGATATTCCGGGCCAAAAGACTCGGGTTAGTGATCGATCGGCCCCTTGGGCGAGACAAGGGCCGTGCCGGCGGTGGTCGGGCGTTCGATCATACGGCGCACACGCGGCGGGTTCTCGCCGCTGTGCAGCGCGCGGATGCGCTCGCCGACAACGGCGTCGGCATGGGTGGCACGCCGGTTGTGGCGGATATACTCGACCCAGGTCGGCGTGTGGTAGTGCTCGATCCAGATGCCCGGATTTTCGAGATCGCGGGCGAGCGTCCAGTTGCGGGCGCCGTCGCGGCGGCGGATGCGGCCACGCTCGGCCATGGTTGCGAGGAATTCCGGCACGTCCTCCTCGCGAATGATGTATTCGATCATGATGGCGATCGGGCCGCTGCGCGGCTTCAAATCGAGCGCCAGCATCGGCTCCTTGAACCGGTTGAGCGGATCGAGGTTGAGAGCGGTGTGCTGCGGCAGCGGCAGGATCAGGCCGATGGCGCCGCCGACGAGCATGGTGACAGCGGCAACCATCAATGCAGTTTCCGCGCCATGGACGTCAGCGACGACGCCCCAGATCCAGCTGCCCAGCGCAATGCCGCCGAAGGTTGCTGTCTGGTAGATCGACAACACGCGCCCGACCACCCAGCGCGGCGTCGACATCTGCACCGTGACGTTGAAATGCGAGAGCGCGATCACCCAGCAGGCACCGCCAATGAGCAGGCCCGCCGACGTCTGCCAGGCATTGTCGCTGGCGGCGGCGTTGAAGGCGCAAAGCGCGAAACCGGCGAAGGCGGCGCGTACCATCGTTTCGCTGGAGAGCAATTGTCTGAGCCTGACGCTGATCAGCGCACCGCCGACCGCGCCTATGCCGAATGCGCCGAGCATGATGCCGTAGGTCAGCGCGTCGCCCTTGACGACATCGCGCGCCACCAGCGGCAGCAGCGCCAGCACCGCGCCGGCGCTGAAGCCGAAGGCGAAGCCTCTCGCCAGCACCTTGCCGATGTTCGGCGACATGGCGACGTAGCGCAGGCCGGCTCCCATCGCGGCGCCGAGCGATTCCCGCGGCAGGGTCGGCGCGGGTACTTCCGGCTTCCAGCGGAAAAGCACGACGATCAGGCCGATATAGCTGATGGCGTTGGCGGCGAAGGCCGCCGCCGCCCCCGCGGCGGCGACGATGATGCCGCCGATCGCCGGGCCGACGCTGCGCGTGATGTTGAAGCCCATTGAGTTGAGCGCGATCGCCGCCGGCACCTTGGCGCGCGCCACCATGTCGCCAACCGACGCCTGCCATGACGGGCTGTTCAGCGCCGTGCCGCTGTCGATCAGGAAGGTGAAGGCAAGCAGCGTCCACGGCGTCATCCAGCCGAACCAGGTGAATACGGTGAGCAGTGCCGAGACCACCAGCATGAAACTCTGCGCCACCAGCATGACCTTGCGGCGGTTGAAGCTGTCGGCAATGGCGCCGGCAACAAGCGCGAACAGCATGATCGGCAAGGTGGTCGAGGCCTGGACCAGCGCCACCTGGTAGGATGAGGTGGCGATCGTCGTCATCATCCAGGCGGCGCCCACGCCCTGGATCAAGCCGCCGAAATTCGACACAAGGCTCGCCGACCAGACGGCACGGAAGATGCCGTGCCGGAACGGCGCCAGCGCCGAGACGCGTTCGCTTTCCGGCTCGTCGTCGATCATGGTCGCTGTCCCGCCTTCATCTTGCTGTCTTGCGCTCGCCCGGCGCCATCATCGCGCGGGCGACTCGCCAAAGCATCCAGGTCCAACAACAAGAAGGCAAAGGCGAAAATGCGTCGGCGAAGCTTTAAGCCAAGCATCTTGCCGGTGTGGACCAAACTTTTGCCGGTCCGCTCGGGCGGGATGCCCGCGGCCGCAGGTCAGAAGCCGTGCTCGATGCGTTCGAAGATGACGTTGGTGAAGGCCGAGATCTGGCTGCCGATGAACGGGCCGGTCAGCGCCACGACCAGCATGATGGCGACGATCTTGGGCACGAAAGTGAGGGTGATTTCCTGAATCTGCGTCAGCGCCTGGATAAGCGCGATGCCGATACCGACGGCCATAGCCACGAGCACCACCGGCGCGGAGGCGGTAAGCACCGTCCACACCGCATATTGCACGATATCGAGGGCGTCGGCCTCGTTCATGGGCAGACCCTATGCGAAACTCTAGGCGGCCGGCTTGATCGATACGCCCGCGCCGACAGGGACCTCGGTGCCGTCCTGCAGCACTGCGATCAGGCCGCTGCTGGCGAGCTTCACCGAAGCCACGGTCCCTGTTGTCTTGCCGTCGGCGGCGGTGATCGAACGGCCGATCAGCGCGTCCGCCTGCGACAGCGCCGAGGATTGCATGATCTGGTCGAGCTTGCTGTTGGTCTGCACCGATTGCTCGACCTGCGAGAAGGTCGCGAGCTGGGCGACATATTCCGTCGAATCCATCGGCTTGGTCGGATCCTGGTTCTTCATCTCGGCGATCAGAAGCTTCAGGAACGACTGGTAGTCGACCGCCGTCTTCGAGGTCTGCTGGCTGCTGGCCTGGGTGGCGCCAACCGGGATCGTCGTTGTCATGTCCACGGCCATCTTTATGCTCCCACAGCCAGCGCGCGCGGCGCTTCCGGAATGTCGTCATTGCCGCCGAGCGCCTGGCGCTCGAGCGGATAGAGCGCGCGGATCGCCTTCAGCGCCTCGTAGATATGATCCTCGCCGACCATGCGGTCGATCTGCTTCAGCGCGCTGCAGATTTCCTGGTTGTCAAAGCTTGCGATCAGCATCGGCAGCGAGCGGCGGAACATGTCGCGGGCCTCGGAGGCGCCCGGCGGGTTGATCAGCATGATCTGCACGATGAAATAGAGCTGCCTGAGCGGCGTCGAGGCCTGCTCGGCCTGCATGACGTGGCTTTCGAGCAGGAACTGAACGTCGTTCATCAGCTCGATCGTGACCTTGCGGTCAACCCGGACGACGGCGCCGTTGATGTAGATCTTCTCGTTCGGCTTCAGCGAGATCTTCAGCGTGTTGCTCATTGGATGCCGTCTCGGATGATCTGGGAGACCTCGATCAATCCTTCGAAATTGTTGGTGCGGCCCTGCCGGATGTCTTCCGTTTCGCGCAGCAGCCACAGGCCGATCGAGATCAGATTGGCGCGCAGTTCCTTGGGCAGCGCATTGTCGCTGGAGCCGAGATCCTCGACGAAGGTGGTCCAGATGCGGTTGGTGAAGTGCAGCGCCTCGACCGCCTCAATCGACTCCGGCCCAACGGAAGCAGCCGTGGACAACATGTCGATCGATCGGGTGAGCAACTGCCGCTCCCGGTCCTTGGCGTCGGCGACGGAGTCGGTCTGGATGTCGGCGTAGGAGAATTGATACATCGTCGGAGCTCTGGCGTTCCGGTGAGAGTGTTCAGGTGAGATAGTTCAACAGGCTCAGTTGCTGCAGTCGCGCGGTCAATGCGAAGGACGTTTCTATATGCTGCGTCAGGTCGGCCACGCGGGTGGCGGCCTCCGAGGGATCGACGCCTTCGAGGTCGATGATGTGCTTCTCGAACAGATCGACCTGGGTCTTCATGCGATCGCTGGCGTCGGACACGCGCTTCTGGGTGAGGCCGGCTTCGGACTGCACCTGGACGATGCCGCCGATGGCTTCGCCGACCAGCTTTTGCGCGCGGCTGACGATCGTGTTCTGCCCAGCCTCGCTGATGTTGCCGGCAAAGAGCGTGCCGACCATGGCGGCCGCCATGGCGAGCTTGCGGATGCCTTGCTCGTTGGCGCTGACCGACGTCTGCGTGGTCTCGTTCAATGAAATGCGGCTGGTGATCTGGTCGTCGGTGGCATTCGACCAGTTGGCCTGCCAGCCGGAGCCCAGGAACTGCGGCTCGACCGCGGTGGTGATGAAGTCGTCCATCTGGGCGGCGGTGATGTTGGCGGCCGCGGGGTCGTTCTGGGTGAAGCCGAAATAGCTGGTGAAGGCGGCGTCGAACGCCGCCTTGGCGGGCGAGCCGGCGGCGCTGAAATCGTCGATCGGCTTGACGTCGGTGTTGGTCCCGGCAAACAGGTATTCGCCGTTGACGCTGGTGTTCAGGATGCCCGTCATCTGCTGCAGCGCCGTGGCGCCGGCGGTCTGGGTGATGCTGGTCGAAGAGTCGCCCGACACGGCGCTGGTCAGCGCCGTCAGCAGATCCTGCGCGACATCGGAGAGCTGACCCAGCGAATCCTGTGTCGAAGTCAGGCGTGCGGCGACCAGCGAGTTCGAATCGACGATGCCGTTCAACCGGTCGAGATCGCGCTGGAAGGTGACGGCCTGTGTCGTGCGCCCGCCGAGCGCCAGGCCGACATCCGCTACCTTGCCGGTCTGGGATTCGGTGGTCGCCTTGACGAGTTCGGCCTGCATGCGCATCTGCTGATAGCGCAGGGCGTTGGAGATGGCGGCTGAAGAGACGGCTGTCGCTTTCATCGATTATCCCACCGCGCCCAACAAGGCGTCCAGCATGTCGTCGACGGTCTTCATCATGCGCGCCGACGCCTGATAGGTGTGCTCGAGGTCGAGAAGTAGGGACATTTCCTGGTCGACATTGACGCCGGTATCGTTCGACAGCGCTTCGGCGGTGCGCGTGGACAGCGCTTCCTTCGCGTCGGCGTTGGTCGACGCCTGCTGGCGCACGCCTTCGAACCAGCCGATGGTGTTGGCCGCGTAATCCGAGACGCCGGAGCTGACCGTGATGCCGGCGGAGGTGTCGAATGCCATCGGCTGGTCGAGCCTGTTGCCGTAGGCGATCAGCAGGTCAGAATAGGAGGCGCCGCCGCCGGTGTTGGAAACATAGGCCGCGCCGTTGGCGCCGCCGTCACGCAGCAGCGCCGCGCTGCCGCCGGCGCTCGGGTCAAACGCGGCGTTGACGCTGATCGAGCCGGCGAGGCCGTCGACCAGGGTGCCGGCAGCGGGAATAGCCGGCGCGCCGGACCAGGTGAACAGGCCTGCGGCGTTGGGCTGAGACGGCGCGGTCTCTGCAAATGCCGTGATCAGGCCGCGCGCGATCTCGTCGAGCTGGCTCTGCATGGTTGCGGCAACGCCGTCGCGCAGCTTCAGCATGCCGGCAAGCTTGCCGTCGGCGCTGGTGTTGTCGCCGGTGCCTGCAGAAAGCGGCACATTGTCGATATAGATCGTGTTGCCGGGCGTGCCGGCGGTGTAGCCGGCCGAGGGCGTGAAGGTCACCGACCGCGGCACCGTCTCGAACAGCGTCGTGCCGTCCTTGGTGGTGATGACCATGTCGTTGTCGCCGCGCGTGAAGGTCGAGACCGGGACATATTCGGCGATCTTCTTCAGAAGCGCGTCGCGCTGGTCGAGCGCGTCCGACACATCCGTGCCGGAGCGCGTGCCGGCGATGACGGCCTTGTTGGCGTCCTGGAACTGGCTGAGCAGCGAGTTGAGGTCGTCGACGGCGGTGGCGATCTGGCCGTCGGTTTGGGTCCGGAAATCCTGGATCGCCGTGGTGCCGTCGTTCAGCGAGCTCACCACCTGTTTGGCTGCGTCGATGACGCTGGCGCCGAGATTCTGGTTCGACGGCGTGGTGGCGTAGAGCTGCAGCGCTTGCTGCAGATTGCCGATCGCGGTCGACGCAGACGATGCATTGTCGACTCCATTCACCGATAGGTCGAGCTGATCCATGCCGCTATAAAGCGCGCTCTGGCCGCTCCATGCCGACAGAGCGGAGAGGTTCTGCCGGAACAGAAGATCATTGGCGGCGCGCTGGATCTCCACCGATCGCGCGCCGGGCGCCGTGCTGGTGACGACGGCGACGCGACGGGCATAGTCCGGGTTGGACGCGTCGGCCACATTGCGCGACACGACGCTGGTTTGCTTGGATGTGGCCAGGAGCGCCGACTGGGCGATGCTTAATGCGGTGGAAAGCGACATGCGGGTCTTTCACGGGCTGGCGCCCGATGGGGTTATCTCTTCAGGTTGACCAGGACGTCCATGAGGTCGGAGCCGGTCTGGAAGACCTTCGAGTTGGCGGTGTAGCTGCGCTGCGCCGCAATCATGTTGGTCAGTTCCTCGGCGATATCGACATTGGAATTTTCGAGCGCGCCCGAGACGACCGAGCCAAGCTTTCCTTCATTGGCAAAGCCGATGCGAACAGCGCCTGAGTCCGCGCTCTGCACATAGACGTTGCCCGGCATCGCGGTGAGGTTGTCGGGGCTCTGAACGTCGGCCAGCGGGATCTTGTAGAGCGGCTTGGTGGAGCCATCCTCGAATTGGGCGTAGATGACGCCGTCCTGGCTGATCTGGATCTTTTCGATCGTGCTCGGCGCATTGCCGTTGACGTTGGCGTCGGAGACCGTGAAGCCGGTTCCGAGCTGCGTCAGCTTGGAGAGGTCGAGGTTGAGAGTCGAACCGTTCGGCACCGTGAAGGAGACGCCGGTGGTCGCGCCGGTGAGCTTGCCGGTGGTGGTGTCGAAGGTGAGATTGGCCGAACCCAGCGCGCCGCCCGCATAGGGGAACGACGTGCCGGCCGTGGCCTTCGACTGATCGAATACCGAAACCTGCCAGGTGCCGGTGCCGGTGTTGGTGAAGTAGACGTCGAGCAACACCTTGTTGCCGAGATTGTCATAGGCGACCAGCGACGATTTCGACGTGTATTGTGACGAGGTGCTGTTGTCGGTGGGTAGGTTGCCGGCGGTGACAGCGGTGGCGCCAGCCGGCAGGTTGCCGGTGAAAGTCCCTTCCGTGCTCGGCGTCGCCGTCATCTCCTGATCGGAAATCTGCACCGGCACGAGGCCTTCGAAGCCGTTGGCGGTCGCGGCCGGATCGCCATTGGCGTAGCTGTAGGCCATCAGCTGGTAGCCGGCGGCGTTGACGAGGCGTCCTTGAGCGTCCGGAACGAAGGCGCCGGCGCGGGTGAGATAGGGCGTTCCGCTCGGGTCCTGCACGACGAAGAAGCCGTCGCCGTTGACTGCGAGGTCGGAGACCGAAGTGGTGTATTGCAGAACACCCTGCGAGCTGACGGCCGAACGGATCGTCGTTGTCACGCCCCCTGAATTATAGGCGCCGCCGGTGCTCGGCATGATCAGCGTCGAGAATTCGGCGGAGGAGCGCTTGTAGCCGGTTGTGTCGGAATTCGCGATGTTGTCGGCCACCGTGGACAAGCGATTGGCCTGGGCGTTCATACCGGAGACGCCGGTCCGCATCATTCCGTAGAGGCTCATCGATACATCTCCTCGGTGCCTTTCTGAGAGGCTACAAAACTAAGCCTCGTGTCTTGCGCGAGGCTGGCGCGGGATGTGCCGGCGACGGCCATCAAAACACCAGCCGGTAGCCGAGGAACCTCTTGGAATCGATCGGGTCGTGGCCGAGCTTCTCACGCAATTTCTTGCGCAGCTTCGAGATGTGGCTCTCCACCACGTTCTCCTCGACCTCCTCGTCGAAGATGCCGTAGATGGCGTTGAACACCTGCGTCTTGGTCACGCGCCGGCCGCGATTGCTGGCCAAATATTCCAGGATGCGCCGCTCGCGACGCGGCAGCGGCAGCGGCTCGCCGTCGATCTCCGGGTCGCGCCCGTCCATGAAGATGCGCATCGAGCCGACCTCGGTGTAGGCGGCCTCTTCGCGGGCGCGGCGGCGGATGGCGGTGATGCGGGCGAGGATCTCGCGGATGTGCACGGGCTTGCGGACGACGTCGTCGACGCCGCTCTCGAAAAGCCTGAGCGTGTGTTCCAGTGAGTGCTGTTCACTGAGCGCGATCACCGGCGCGCCGGTGCGGTCGCGGATCTGGCGCGGCGAGATGGCGCCCTCGCGGCAGTCGCCGATAAGGAAAGCCCTGACCGATCTCAAGTCCGTGTCGGCGGCAGAGTTCACCCACTCGCCGAACTCGCCTGGCGCGAAGCCCGCGGTGGCAACGCCCTCGCGATCGAAAAGTGAGCTGTAGCCCTCAGTTACGAGCTCGCGCTCATCAACGATCACGATCATCGGCCCGCCCTCCGAATCATCTCATTTGCCCCGTGCGGAAAGCGGTATCCGGTGCGGTGAATCCTGAAAAACCGTCATTTCTTGTAGCTATTTTCTTGGGAGTTTTTTTGGGAGCCGTAATAAAGCCGGCCGTGAAGGGACTATTCGCGGCACTGGATAGAGGGCTGCCGGCGGCCGCTGTGAACCCCATCGCGGCGGACCAAAGGCATATGGTTTGGCAACTACGGGTTGCAGAACGCGCTGGCGTTCGGCGTCCATTTGCCGAAGCCGGTGGCGACCATGTTGGCGATGATGCGACAGACATACACCTTCTGCGCCGGGTCGTTGTCGGGGCCGGCATGATAGCGGGCGACGGCCATCGACCAAGTCATGTGGCGGGCGTGGAGGCTCGCCAGGAAGCGCGCGGCGTAGTCGACGTTCTGGTGCGGGTCTAGCATGTCCTCGACGCTGCGGAACTGCGCGCCATGATAGCGATGATTGATCTGCATGCAGCCGAGATCGATCAGCGTCTTGCCCTCGCGGCGGGCATTCTCGAACGTCGCCAGCGCTTCGCCCCTGCTGCGCGGAAAAACAGCCTTTCCTTCTACATTCAAAGCGTTGGGCTGAAGGCTGCCCTTCTTTCCCGTTTCGGTCAGGCCGACCGCGTAAAGGATACCGGCCGGCACGCCATAGCGATCGGCGGCGCGCAGGATTTCCGGCTCGCAAGGATTGGGCGCGGCTTTGGCGGCGACGGTCGCGGCCACACTAGATATAGATATCGTCGCCAGCGCGCTCGCCAAGAGGCGAAGCAGCACGGCCGAATTCCTGTGCGCCATTGCCGTTGTTCCTTCCCGGTTGCCGATCGCCGCCGGCGCTGTTGCCGCCCGAGTTCCCGGGCTGGAACGAAGGCTGTTCGCGGCCCGTGGACATCGGCGGCGCGCCGCTCGCTTCGACGCGACCGGCCGAATGGACCGCTATCGAGGGTTGCATGATGGTGACGTGATCGACGTCGAAACCAAGACTGCGGAGCGACTTGACGATGGCGTCGCTGTCGGCGGTCAGACGGCGGTACGCCTCGTGCGTTTCCGGCTTCATCTCGATCGAAAGCTGCTCTCCGGAAAGACGCAGGCTGGCGGTGACCGTGCCGAGGTCAGCCGGGTGGAGCTCGATCTTCAGGACATGTGTCGAAACGGCAACAGAGTTGGTCGCGTGCGAGCCGATCGGAGCGCTCGAGTAGGCCTGCTGAACCCCGCTGTCAGAGGCGATCGCCTCAGCCAGCGCCGATACCGTCTGGCCGAAGGCGTTTTGGGCCGGCGCGGGGAAGCTCTGCTGGCTGACCACATCCATGCGCGCGGCGGCAGAGGATGGCTTGGCTTGATTGTTCGATGCGAGGGCTTGCGCCGTTTGCGCGGTCTTCTGGGCGGCCGCCGGACGCCAGCCTTGCGGCGTCGTTGCGTCGGTTGCGGCTCCTTGCGTTCCAGACAGGATGTCGTCCTTGCGGATCGACATGTCCGGGCCCTGACCAGCGCCGGCCGGTTTCTGTCCGAAATCGGGCCCGGGCTTCTCGGTCGCCATCGTCGCGCGACCGGATCGCGGCAACGGCTCGCTGCCTTCGGAAGCGTCGGCCAACATGCGTTTGCCTTGACGGATCGCCAGCTGCGAAGACGCGGCCTGGCCGATCGAGGGCTCTCCCTCGACAGAAGATCCACCGCGCTCGGCATTTATCGACGTTGCGAAGCGGCGGATGTCGCCCAGCGCCATCAGCAGGGGAAAACCGTCCTGAAGCAGAGCGCTGTCTGACGATTGCGCCGCCGCATCGGCATCGTCCGTGGCCTTTACATGGTCAGCCTCGGCGCCATTCTTCGCGGCCTTTCCGGCCGCTGGCTTCGGCGCGGCAGTCTTGTTCTGGCCATCCTGATCGGGTGGTGGCTTGGGCGGACCGGCGAGGGCGCGCCGCGCCGGCTGCGCATCGGAAGACACAGGCTCGGCCGGCTGCTTTGCCTGCCGCGCCGATTGTTCGGCGCCATGCACCATCTCGCCAAAATTCGAGCCGTTTTCCTTGCTGTCGGCAGGATGCTGCCGCGATTGGACCTGGGCGGATGCAAGTCCCGGCGTGGCCTGGCTCACGCTGTTCATTTGGGCGCTGGTCATTTGGGAGCGGCTCCGAGTAGCTGGTCGATCTGGTCGAGCTGGCGGCGCGCTTTGAGCATCGCGGCATCGGTGGGATCGTGCGGATCGAGGCTTGCTGCGGCCTCCGGCGCGGATGCAGGCAGCACGGATGGCGTTTCGGGCTGTGCAGGAGCGGGGGCTTGAGCCTCGGCCGCGGCCTGAGCCGTCATCGGCGGAGCCGGCGGCGCGGATGCTGCGGCCGGCGCGTCCGCCAGCTTGACCGGGGCCGGCTGCTCGGCCATCGCGCCCTCCACTGGTGGCAACCCTTCGGCGTCGGCCTGGCTCGCAGCCTCGGTTTCAGCGGGTTTCGCGGCATCGCTCTTTGCCGGACCTGCGGCCTCCGTCTCATTCATGGCGGCCGCACGCACGGGAGCGACGACCTCGCCGGCAACGGCCTGTGCCGCATCGAGCAAAGCGCGGTCGCTCTCCGAAAGCTTGCCGCGATCGATCTTGCCGAGCCTCGCGCGCACATCATCGATCGTGGCCGATGTCACCGTGGAGAGGCCCGAATAGAGCACGGCGCGCGGGTCGTCCTGATTGCCTTTGCCGTTGCGGCCCTGCTCGGCCCGGGCCGAGGCGAAGGCGGAGAGGTCGCTCAGCCCGTCGATCGCGGCGCGGCGCGCGATGCGCAGATAAATCACCTTCTCGCGCTCGGGGTCCATCATCGAGGTGATGTCTGCGAGCTTGTCTTGGCTGATCGACATGTGCAGCGCAATCACACCGGAGACGAAGGAATCGGCGAACTGGCTGGCATAGGGGGAATAGAGATAGCCGGCGACATATTGCGTCGAGGCAAGCGCGAAGCGCGCGGCGTCGCCTTGAGTCGCTGCGAGGCCGACCGAGCGGCGAAGCGCTGCCTCCTCGACCAGTGTGCCGGGGCTGAGCAGGCGGGCCTCGTCCAGCAGCGTCAGCGCCGTTGCGGGTTCATCGGTCGCAAGCAGCGAGCCCTTGACCAACGCCAGGAAGGCGCCGAGGTCGGCGGGCACGCTCATCGGGTCGATCGGCTTCAGGATTTCGATTGCCGCGGCCGGCCTGCCGTTGAGATAGGCGACGACCCCTTTGGCGATGGCGAGGCTTTGCGGGTCGGTCGCCGCGCGCGAAGCCGCCGCCTTGACAGTGACGGGATTGCCGCCGCTCATGCCGTAGACGAGCAGAGCGCGGAAATTCTTCGGGTCCTTGAAGTCGGCGGCATCGGCGGCGCGAAGCCTCGCATCGGTCATTTCGAGCAGCTTGGCCTGCATCGGCAGCGCCGCATGATCGCCTCCGGCGATGCGGTCCTGGACCAACTGCAGCGAGCGCACCAGCTGGTAAGGCTGCAGGCCGTCATCCTGTGCAAAAGCGGCAGCGGGCGATCCTGCGGCGAGCAGCAGCAGCCCGACTGCGCGGCCGATGGCGGTCCTGCCCCTCATCCGCCGGTCGCCATCAGGATCTCGATGCGGCGGTTGGCGGCGGCCAGCGGATCGGACGCGATCTTGGGCTGGCGGTCGGCGAAGCCCGCGACTTCGGTGATGCGGCTTTCGTCGACGCCGCCGCGCACCAGCATGTAATAGGCGGAGTGGGCGCGGGCGGTGGACAGCCGCCAGTTGTCGTAGGCGCCGCTGCGGAACGGCCGCGCATCGGTATGGCCGCCGATGGTGATGGTGCCCTTCTTCTCGTTGATGATGCGGCCGATCTTCTCCATCGCCAGCACCATCTCGCGACGCGGCACGGCCGAGCCGATCTCGAACATGCCGAAATCGAGCTGATCGGTGATCGAGATGACGACGCCCTTGTCGGTTGCCTCGACGGAGACGCCCTCGGCCAGCTTTTCACCGGGCGCAAAGGCCTTTGCCAGTTCCTGCTTGATTTCGGCGGCCGCCTTGAGGGCGGCGCTGCTCGGGACCTTCTTTCCCTTGTCGGAGGCTTGCTTCGGCTCCGCCTTTGCCGGCTCGGCCGTCGCCGCTTCGGCCCCCGCGGCTCCCGGCATCGCAGCATCGGTCGCAGCGGCCTCCGCCTTTTCGGCTTCTGCCTTTTCAGCTTGGGCTTTCTCACCCTTGATCGCCTTGCCTTCGGCCTTCCCGACTTTTGTGTCGCCGTCCGATCCGGCGACCACCTTGGCAGCGGGTTTTTCCGGTGCCGCCAGCGGCTCGAGCGGCGCATCCAACTGCGGCGGTGCCGGCGGAGCGGCCTTGACTTTCGGCACATCGGTCTCGGCGACCTTCTCGCCAGGCCTGGCCGGATCGCCTTCGATCCTCCTGCGTTCGGCGCTGGCTTCGGCGCCAGGCGTCGCAACCTGCTGCGACCAGAAGTCCGGCGCGAAAGGATCGCGATAGGATTCGCCGCCGGAAGCGCCGGTCGCCGGACCGGCGTTCTGAGCGCCGCCTTCACCCTTGGCGCTGACATTCTGCATCACGCCGGTATCGGTGGCGATCTCCGACAGCACGGCATAGGGATCGGCAAACAGATGCTCGTCGGAGAGATCGGATTTCTGCGAGGCCTCCTTCGTCTGCCTGCGGTCGGAGGAGCTGGCGCCGCCCTTGCCGTCCTCGCCGGCCTTGCTCGCGCCATCCTGCGGATTGTCGGCGGTGAGGCCAACCTTGCTCGGGCCGTCGCCAAGATCTTCCAAGCCCTTGCGGCTGGAATTGCGATCGATCAGCTCGACCGGGTTGAAATAGCTGGCGACCGCCGCCTTGGTCTGCTCGTTGGCGGCGTTGATTAGCCACATGACGAGAAAGAAGCACATCATGGCGGTCATGAAGTCGGCAAAGGCGATCTTCCAGACGCCGCCATGATGGCCGTCGTCATGACCGTCGTGGTTCCGCTTGACGATGATGATCTCGTGCCTGGCCTCGCCGTGGTCGATGGCGCTCATGATAGGACCTCCGACAGGGAAGCCGACCATTCGGCGATGCGCGTCTCGAAGACGGTTTCATCGATGGTCACGGTCAGGTCGAAGCCGGCGGCCTCGGTGAAATCGAGATTGGCCGCGCGATCTCCAAGCGACGCCTTCAGCGGCTCGAACAGCGACAGCGGCCCGCGCACGCCGATACGCACCGCCTCACTGTCGGCAATCGCGGCGCTTACGGTACGGGCAAGAGCTTCGATCGAGCGCTCCTGCAGATCATCGCTGACCACGCCGCCGATGATGCGGGCGACGGTGGCGGCGGTGAGCTCGGCCACGCGCGCTTCCATGGCATCGATCCGTGTCGCGACCGCCGCCCCCAGATCGCCGCCGAAGCTTTTGAGGAACGCCTTTGCCGCATCGTCATTGGCCTGGCGTTCGGCCTCGAGGGCCGCCTCGTGGGCGGCCGCGAGCCGCGCCCCGAGTGCTGCTTCCGCATCGGCCACCGCCTCGGCGATCAGCGCGCCGATGTCGGCCTGCGGTGGCGATACGTCTGGCTTGCGCTCGATGTCAGGCGCTGACGGTGCCTGGCCGGCGCGCGGGGCGCGCGAACCGAAATCGGGCAGGAGATCGAAAAGGGCCGCCGAAGCCATGGCTTAACCCGCGGCTTCCGGGGCGGCCGCCCATTTGCGCAGGATCTGGGCGGTGCGTTCCTCGTTGAGGTCGACCATGCGTGCTAGCCGTTCCTGCGGCGCAGGCCTGATCTTCTGGCGCAGGTCGTCGAGCGGAGTGGCGCCCGGCCGGGCACCCGGCAGCGCGCCGACGGCCGTGTCGGCTGCGATTGCGGCCACCGGCGCGTCGGGCGTCGGGAGCGAGCGCTGGACATCGTCGAAGCTCGGGCCGGCGAGGGCCGCGGGCTTGGCCGACGCCGTCAGCGCGGCCGCCATCGGCCGCAGGCCGAAGAAGGCGACCAGGAACACGACGACGATAAAGGCGCCGGCATTGATCAGCGTGCCGGTGTATGTGCCGATCGAGGCGAGGATGCCCGGCTGGTCAATCGGCTCACCGTCCAGCCCGTCGATGAACTCGACCGCCGAGACATCGATGACGTCGCCGCGCTTCTCCTCAAAGCCGGTGGCGGAGGCCACCATCTTCTGGATATCGGCGACGCGCTTGGCAAGCTGCTCGGGGGTGGCGTCCTTGCCGAGAATGGTCTTCAGCCGATCCTGGTTGACGACGACGGCGATCGACATCTTGGTCACCGAGTAGCCGTTGGAAACGGTGGCGATCTTCTTGGAGTTGATCTCGTAGTTGGTGATCTCCTCCTTGCGGTCGTTCTGCGAGGAGGACTGCGGCCCTTCAGTCGTGGTCGTCTGCGTCTCGGGCAGGTTCTGCTCGACGCTGGTCGGGTTCGAGGCCTGCTTCTGGTTGCTGGCCTCGTTGGTGCGCACCGACTGCACTGAACGCTCGACGCGGGATTCGGGATCGAAGATCGTTTCTTCGGTCTGACGGGTGTCGGTATTGACGTCGGCCTTGACGCTGGCGCGGAAATTGTCGGGGCCGAGATAAGGCGTCAGCGCGCGGCGGATGTTGTCGCCGATCTGCGCCTCGACCGTCTGCTCGACGCCGAGCGTGCGGGCAGCACTTGTGTTCGAAGTGTCGTCGCCGGCGGCGAGCAGATTGCCGTTGGAATCGAGCACGGTCACCTTGTCGGCCGACAGGCCCGGAACCGCTGCGGCGACGAGGTGGCGGATCGACTGGGCGCTCTTTTCGGCATCGACGCCGGCATAGCGGATGACCACCGAGGCCGAGGGCTGCTGCTCGTCGCGGCGGAAATTGGCGCGCTCGGACATGACGATGTGTACGCGCGCCGCCTTGACGCCGGCGATCGACTGGATGGTGCGCGCGATCTCGCCTTCCAGCGCACGCACGCGGGTGATCTGCTGCATGAACGACGTGAGGCCGAGCGAGCCGACATTGTCGAACAGCTCGTAGCCGGCGTTGGCGCTGGTCGGCAGGCCCTTTTCGGCGAGCAGCATGCGCGCCTGCGCGGTGGTGCCGGCCGGCACCAGCACCGATGTTCCGTCGGCGCCGACATCGAAGCCGATGCCGGCCTCGCCCAGCACCAGGCCGATCTGGTTCACGTCGCTGCGGTCGAGCCCGACATAGAGCGTCTCGTAGGCCGGACGGTTGAGATAGACCGAGCCGACGCCGATGACGGCCATGACCAGCGCGGCGATGCCGCCCATGAGAGCGAGACGCCTGACGCCGAAGCCGCGGAGGTTCGCGATGAGGCTCTGGATCTGTTCCGGCACGATTCAACCGCTCCCAGCATGACTTTCCGCCGGAAGACTAGACCGCGAAGCTTGTGCGAGGATGATAGTGCGCGCGGCCAGGGGCTATGCTAGGCCCGAACGGCCCGGAGGCAGCAGTCCAACGCGCAAGAAAAAGGCCGCGCCCGAGACGCGGCCTTGCGATGGAAGGGTTGCCTCAGCGGAAATATCAGCTCTTGAACAGAGCCAGGATCGACTGCGAGTTGCCGTTGGCGATCGACAGCGCCTGGATGCCGAGCTGCTGTTGCACCTGGAGCGCCTGCAGGCGGGTTGATTCCTTGTTCATGTCGGCATCGACGAGGGCACCGACGCCCTTGTCGATCGAATCGGACAGGTTCGACAGGAAGCTCTGCTGGGTGTCGATGCGCGACTTGGCGGCGCCAAGGTAGGCAGCGCCGGTGGAGAGCTTGGCAAGCGCCGTTTCAACGCTGTCGAGCGCGGTGTCGACGGCGGTGTCGGAAACGGCCGCGGCACTCGGATCGAAGAAGGTCGTCGCAAGCAGCCCGCCGACGATGCCGCCCGTGCCGGCGGTGTCGAGAACCTGCGTGTCGGTCGCTGCCACGTCGATGGTGTCGATGGAGACGGTCGTGCCGGTGCGGTTGTACGAAGCCACGACATGCAGGTCCGAGGCGGCCGTTCCGTCATTCTGCAGCAGGTTCGAACCGGCATAGCTGGCATTGGTGACCGACGACCTGATCTGGTCCTGGATGGCCTTGATTTCGGTCGCGATCTTCTGCTGGTTGTCCTGACTGGCGCCGCGCGCGGTGACCAGCTTGGCCTTTATCGCGTCGACCTGGTCCTTGATGTCGGTGATGGCGGTGTAAGCTGTGTCGACCTTGCCGGCGCCGAGGCCGAGCGCGTCCTGGACGGCCGAGAGCGCCTTGTTGTCGGACCGCATCGAGGTGGCGATCGACCAGTAGGCGGCGTTGTCGGAAGCGGTGGCGACACGGTAGCCGGTCGAGATGCGGCCCTGCGTCGTCTCAAGCGCCTTGTTGGTGGCGTTGAGGCTCTGCAGCGCGGTGAGCGCGGCGGCGTTGGTCATGATGCTTGCCAAGATACACCCCTTCTCAAAGCAGGCATGCCTCGCGCATGCCGGTCAACTCTCTGGCGGGGGCGGTCATGCCTGTCGACCGTCGGTCGGCCCGTCATAGCGATTGGTTAACCATAGCTAGCGCGTCACAGTTAACGGCGCGTTAAAAGCCAGCCTTGAAACCGCGGTGCGGTAATATTTCTCGAGGGAAGAGGCGCGCCTCGGAGGGGCAGCAGCATCAAAAATGAAAATCGGGCCGCGCTGGTGGCGCGACCCGACAAAAATGCCTGAATTTCGCTGGGCGATCAGCCGCGGAAGAGCGACAGGATCTGCTGCGAGTTGCCGTTGGCGATCGACAGCGCCTGGATGCCGAGCTGCTGCTGCACCTGGAGGGCCTGCAGGCGGGTCGATTCCTTGTTCATGTCGGCGTCGACCAGAGCGCCGACGCCCTTGTCGATCGAGTCCGACAGGTTCGACAGGAAGCTCTGCTGGGTATCGATGCGCGACTTTGCGGCACCGAGCGAGGCGGCGCCGGTGGACAGCTTGCCGAGCGCCGTTTCAACGGTGCCGAGCGCGGTGTCGATGGCGGTGTCGGCGACGGCGGCGGAGCTCGGATCGAAGAAGGTCGTCGCAAGCAGACCGCCGACGATGCCGCCGGTGCCCGCCGTGTCGAGGACCTGCGTGTCGGCAGAGGCCACCTTGATGGTGTCGATGGTGACGGTCGAGCCGGTGCGGTTGTACGAAGCAACGATGTTCAGATCGGAAGCAGCCGTGCCGTCGTTCTGCAGCAGGTTCGAGCCGGCGAAGTTGGCGTTGGTGACCGACGACTTGATCTGATCCTGGATGGCCTTGATTTCGGTCGCGATCTTCTGCTGGTCTTCCTGGCTGGCGCCGCGGGCGGTAACCAGCTTGGTCTTGATCAGGTCCACCTGATCCTTGACGTCGTTGATGGCGGTGTAGGCTGTGTCGACCTTGCCGGCGCCGAGGCCGAGCGAGTCCTGAACGGCCGAGAGCGCCTTGTTGTCCGACTTCATCGAGGTGGCGATCGACCAGTAAGCGGCGTTGTCGCTCGCGGTGGCGACACGGTAACCGGTCGAAATGCGGGACTGGGTGGTCTCGAGCTGCTTGTTGGTGTTGTTCAAGCTCTGCAGCGCGGTCAGCGCAGCGGAATTGGTCATGATACTGGACATGATACTCGTACCTTGGTTTTTACACGGATTTTTTTGACATACCGGCTTGTCCGGTATGACGGTGCGGCATCATGCCAATGATCGCTGAGACCCGATCACCCGCCATCTGGAGCGGACTATGCGGGCAAGTTCCTACCAAACGGCTAAACTGGACGGTTAATCCAAAATAATTCGCGCGGGCTTTAGCAGCCGAAGCCTTAGCGCTTTGAATGCAGTCCTGGAGCCCGGTGGGCGGTCAGGTAAAGGATCGCACCAGGCTGCCGACCAGAAGGTTCCAGCCGTCGATCAGCACGAAAAACAGGATCTTGAACGGCAGGGAAACCACCGTCGGCGGCAGCATCATCATGCCCATCGCCATGGTCACGGTGGCGACGATGAGATCGATCACCAGGAACGGCAGCACGATCAGAAAACCGATCTCGAAGCCGCGCCTGATTTCCGAGATCATGAAGGCGGGCACCAGAATGCGCAGGTCCACGGTGTCGCGCGAGACGGTCTGGCCGCGCTCGCGGGCGAGATCGGCAAAAAGATCGAAATCCTTGTCGCGCACATTGTGCAGCATGAAGCTGCGGAACGGATCCGAGATCTTCTCGAACGCCTCGGCCTGGGTGATCTGGTTGTCCATCAGCGGTTTGACGCCCGTGTTCCAGGCCTGGTCGAAGGTCGGCGCCATGACATAGAAGGTCATGAACAGCGACAGCGAGATCAGGATCAGGTTGGCCGGGGTCGACTGCAGGCCGATGCCGGCGCGCAGAATCGAGAAGGCGATGACGAAGCGGGTGAAGCTCGTCACCATGATCAGCAGGCCCGGCGCCACCGAAAGCACGGTGAGCAGCCCGAACATCTGGATGAGATAACCGACCGTGGTGCCGTCGGCCTTGCCTATGCCGCCGAGATCGAGCTGCTGGGCCGCGGCGACAGAGGTGGTGACGACGATGAGCGCCGTGGCGATGAGGAACTTTCTCATTCGAGCAGCATCGTCCTGATGAGAACCTGTTTGACGTGGCCGCCGCTGCGCAGCGCCGCACGCTCGTCGAGATCGGCCTTGAGATGCTGGTAGCCGCTGGCGCCTTCGATCTGATGCATCTTCAGCGTGCGCACGAACGCCAGCAGGTCCTGATGGATCTGCTCGGTCATATCCTGCGGCTGCGGCGCGTCGTAGAGCACCGATGCCTCCAGCCTTATCCAGACTTCGCTGGGTGCGGCGAGATTGGTGGTGATCGGCGCCAGTTGGACCACCGTCGGTCCGGCGATCTGTTTGCCCACTTCGGCCGACTTCTCCGGGTTGCCGGCGTTCTCAGGTGCGGCAGGAACAGGCGCCGGGGCTTCTCCCTGCTTGAGATAGCCGCCCGAGAACCAGCCCATGCCGACGGCCGCCCCCGTCATGGCCAAGAGCATGGCGAGCTGGACCACAAGGGAAGGTCCCTTCTTGGACTGAGCCTGGTCGACGTTTGCCACGACAGCGATCTCCCCGCCTAGAAAGGAAGAACCTGGTCGAGGATCTGCTGACCGTAGGCCGGCTGCTGGACCTCGCTCACGCGGCCGCGTCCGCCATAGGAGATGCGTGCCTCGGCGATGCGCTCGTAGGGAATGGTGTTTTCGGCGCCGATATCGGAGGGACGGACCATGCCGGCGATGGTGAGGACCCGAAGTTCGTAATTGACGCGCACTTCCTGCGAGCCCCTGATCATCAGATTGCCGTTGGGCAGCACTTCGGTGACGACGGCGGCGACATTGAGCTCGAGATTCTCCGAGCGATTGATCTCGCCGTCGGCGTTGGTCTCGGTGCTGGAGCTCAAGCCGGCATCGCCCTTGCCGCTGGTGCTCTTGCCGTCCCAACCGAGCGTCACGTCGTAGCCGAGCTTGCGCGCGGCGGTGCGGCTGCGGTCGTTCTTGTTCTTGAAATTGGCCTTGTCGTTGAGCTTGATGTTGACGGTCAGGATATCGCCCTCGCGCAGCGCCCGCGGATCGGTGAAAAGCCTGCTCTGGCGATCATCCCAAAGCGAGAATTTCTTGACGGGTCTTGCCGGCGGCTCCGGATAGGAGTAGGGGGCAGCGCCGCCATTGCCGATGCCGGAGCCGACCGGTGAGAGCGCAGGCTCCCGGCCGACTTCCTTGAGATCGGTGCCGCAGCCGGACAGTGCCGCGACCGCGACAAGGACGAGCAATTTCAACTTCATGACGGATCAACCCTTCGCGCCGCGCTGGCCATGATGCCGGTGAGCGTCGCCGCCGCCTTCTGGTCCATTTCGTTGAGGATGACGCCGGCCTTGCGCGCATCGAGCTTCATCAGGATGGCCGCAGCGAGCTCGGCGTTGACCATTGCCAGGCGCTCGGCTGCGGCGTCTGGCTTCATGCCGGCATAGATCTTGACGACGCTCTCTTCGGCGCGCGCCAGGAATACCTCGCGTCGCTTCAGCCACTGCTCGTACTCGGCGCGTTTTGTCTCCAGCGCTTTCATGCGCTCGTCGATGCCTGCCTGGAGCTGCTTCAGCTCCTCGGCCTGCAACGCGTAGCGGCGGTCGCGAGCCGCATCGGCGATGTTGGAGCAGAAGCGCTGGATCTCGCTCTCGTCCGGCGCCTTCCCGCGCGCGAGCTCAGCCGGCTGGGCCGGGGCCTGTCCGCCGGGCAGCACCTGGCGGACTTCTTCCGCGCGACCCGGAGTGCCGCCCAGCAGCGCAGCGATCGCGACAGCGGCTAGCAGCTTCATGGTCGTATGAAGTCTCGGGCGACGATGCGGGTTTGAGGAGAAGAGCTCCATCATCGGCATGCCTATTGGAGAACCAGGTCGGCCTGCAGGGCGCCGGCCGACTTGATGCCTTGCAGGATGGCGATGATGCCGTCGGGCTTGACGCCGAGACGGTTGAGACCGGAGACGAGCGTTTCAAGGTCGGGGCCGTCGAGCACGGCGACGCGGGCATCGGGTCGCGAGGCCTCGATGGCGGTGAAGGGTTCGACCGCCGTCTCGCCCTTGGAGAAGGGCTCCGGCTGAACCACTTTCGGCGCCTCGGTGATGCGCACGGTGAGCGTGCCGTGGCTGATGGCGACGCGCGAGATCTTGACGTTGTTGCCGATGACGATGGTGCCGGTGCGCTCGTCGATGACGACCCGGGCAGGCGCATCCGACTCGACGACCAGATTTTCGATCTCGGCATAGAAGCGCGCGGCCGATACGTTCTTCGGCCGTCTGATCTGCACGGTGCGGGCATCGCGCTCGGCCGCAACGCGCATGCCGAAGCGCTGCGAGGTGTAGTCGTTGATGGCGTCCGCGATGCGGATGGCGGTCGAGAAATCGGAATTGCGCAATTGCAGCGTCAGCACGCCCTGGTCATCGAACTCGGCCGGCACCGAGCGCTCGACGATGGCGCCGTTCGGCACGCGGCCGGCGGTGGGCACGCCTTGCGTCAGTTGCTCTGCCTGGCCCTGGGCGGTGAAACCGCCCACGATCACCGAGCCCTGGCCGACGGCATAGATCTCGCCGTCCGCGGCCTTGAGCGGCGTCATCACCAGGGTGCCGCCGGCAAGCGAGGTGGCATCTCCCATCGAGGAGACGTCGATGTCGATGCGCGCGCCCGACTGGACGAAGGGCGGCATGTTGGCGGTGACGATGACGGCGGCGACGTTCTTGGCGCGCGCGCTGCCACCTTCGGTGGCGATGCCGATGTTCTCCAGCATGGCGCGGATCGACTGTTCGGTGAACGGCGAGTTGCGCAGGCTGTCGCCGGTTCCCGCCAGGCCGATGACCAGGCCGTAGCCGACGAGCTGGTTGTCGCGCGCGCTCTGTAACTGGGCAATGTCCTTGATGCGCGCGGCGACCTGGCCGGGCGGCAGCGTGCTCGGTCCCGTCGAGACGCGGAACATGCGGGTGGTGGTCGCCGGATCGTATTCCGGGTCGTCGTAGACGCCGCCATTTTTCTGCGCAAGTTCGCGCTTGGCCTTGGACGTGAGCCCATCCGCCAATGCGGGCTGAAGACCGATCGCGGCGCTCAGCAGAAGGGCAAAGACGCGCCTCACGATGCGCCGACCCGAATCGTGCCGTCGGCCATTACCGTGCCGGAAATGATCTTGCCGCTGTCGACATTGCGGATTTTGATGAGATCGCCGGCGGCGCCCGGCTGCAGCGTGACGCCGGCGGCGGAGATGGTCAGCGCTCCGGCGGTGAAATAGACCTCCACCGAGGCACCCTGCTCGACCAGCCAGGCATCGCGGATCGCGGCCGCCGGAATGTAGCGGCCGGGCACGAGGGTGCGCTTGGCGACCTTGCCCTGAAGTTCCTCGGAGCGCGTCGCCATTCCGTCCGGCTTGTGCTTGCCCGGGACAAGCGTCACCTGCTTCAGCGCCGCAAGTTCGATCGTCTCGCCGGGATAGATGACCCGGTTGGGGATCAGCACGGCTTCGCCGACCGCTTGATTGGCGGCGAGCTGGTTGGCCGACTCCCCGGATCGCAAGGGAGATGGGCCCGTCTCTTGCGCAAGTGCCGGCACGCCGACGACCACCAGCGCAAGGGCCAGCACGACGCGACGAAAAGCAGGGCAGGAAGCCGGCATGGCCATCGTCGGTTACCTGATGTTCTTTGAGACCACCGAGGCCATGTCGTCAGCGGCCTGGATGACCTTCGAGTTCATTTCATAGGCGCGCTGCGCCGAGATCAGCTCGGTGATTTCCTTGACCGGATCGACGTTGGAGGACTCCAGATAGCCCTGCTCGATGGTGGCGAAGCCCGGATCGCCTGGAACGCCGACATTGGCCGGGCCGGAGGCCGCCGTCTCCTGGAACAGATTGTCGCCGAGCGGCGCCAGGCCCGCCTCATTGGCGAAGTTGGCGATCTGAAGCTGGCCGAGAAGCTGAAGGTCGGTCTGGCCGTCGATACGGGCAAAGACCTGGCCGGTCTTGTTGACGATGACCTCGACCGCGTCGGTCGGCACGGTGATCGCCGGAATGACGGTGGCGCCGTCGGCGGTGACCAGCTGCCCGGTGGCATTGGTGTTGAAGGCGCCGGCGCGGGAGTAGAGCGTGCTGCCGTCGGCGCCCTCGATCTGGAACCAGCCGCGGCCGGTCAGCGCTAGGTCGAAGCTGTTGCCCGTGCTGGTCAGCTCGCCCTGTGTGTGGACGTTGCGCACGGCCGTCGTCTTGACGCCGAGGCCGATCGAAACGCCCTCGGGCACCAGCGAGGTGTTGGAGCGGTTGGGCACCCCTTGGGTGCGATCGACCTGATAGAGCAGGTCGGAGAATTCGGCGCGCGCCCGCTTGTAGCCGGTGGTGTTGATGTTGGCGATGTTGTTGGCGATGACTTCCAGATTGGTCTGCTGGGCGTTCATGCCGGTCGCGGCGATGGCAAGGGCTTTCATGACGCGGTCCTAGATACTCATGCGGCTGATTTCGAGATAGGCCGAGACGACCTTGTCGCGGATGGCGATCGTCGTCTGCAGGGCCTGCTGGGCGCTCAACACCGCATCGGCCACCTGGCGGGTGTCGGCGTCGCCCTTCAGCGCCTGGATCGACATCTGTTCGGCGTTCTGCAGCGTGTTGACGGTCTTGGTCGCAGCCTGGCCGAGAGCCTCCGCGAAGCTGCTGCCGACGCTTTCGCCTGCTTTGGTGCCGACGCCGCCCTGAAGCAGGCCCGGCGAGGCGGCCTCCGCGCCGTCGATTGCCGGTTTGAACTGTAGTGCCCCGATACCGCCGATCATTACTGGTTCCTCATCAGGTCGATGGTCATGGAAATCAGATCGCGAGCCTGCTTGATGACCTGCAGGTTGGCCTCATAGGAGCGGTTCGCCTCGCTCATGTCGGCCATTTCGACCAGCACGTTGACGTTGGGCATCTTCACGTACCCTTTTGCGTCGGCGGCCTCGTTGCCGGGCTGGAACTCGATCGGGAAGTCCGACGGGTCGCGCGCGATCGAGCTCACCTCGACCAGCGAACCACCGCTCGTCCGGTCGAGCTCGGACTGGAAACTGATCGTCTTGCGGCGATAGGGATCGGCGCCAGGCGTGTTGCCCGTCGATTGCGCATTGGCGAGGTTCTCCGACACCACGCGCAGACGCTCCGACTGGGCGCCAAGGCCGGATGCCGCGACTTTGAGGGCTGCGGTCAGGGCGTCCATGGTCAGCTCTTCACCACCATCGTCATCATCGAATGGAAGGCTTTGACGATCGCCGTGTTGAGCTCGAAGGAGCGGCGCACTTCGCCGGCCTTCATCAGCTCGTCCTCGAGCACCACCGTGTTCTTCGACGGCATTATCGAGCCCGTGACATCCTCCGGCTTGAGATTGAAGCCGGCATTGGTCCCCTCGGCGCCCAGATGGCCGGTCTGGGTGGCCGCCAGCGTCACCGCAGTCCGGTCGAGGACCTTTTCGAACGGTTCGACGTCGTTTGCCGTGTAGCCCGGCGTGTTGGCATTGGCGATGTTGGATGCGATCGCCGACTGGCGCACGGCCAGCCATTGCGACTGCCGGGTGGCGAGGTCAAAGAGGTTGACGGATTCCATGGGACTCTCCGGGCGAGTACGCACAAGACTAGGCCGCCAGTCTTGCGCGGACCTTGCGCGGAGCGAGCCCGCGGCCCGTTACGAGACCATCACCTGGAAAGCTGGATCACCTTGTTAGCATCGGTGACGATCACCCACTTGCCACCGCGCTGCTCGATCGCGGCGACGCGGCTGGAGTCCGGCAGGACGGAGCCGCGCTGGACGATCCACAGGCCGGTGTCGTCCTGGATCATCGCGCGGCCATTGGCGACATGCACCATCCTGAATTCCGCCGCGGCCGCAGGGAAGGGCTGGTCGCCAGGCGCCGGCGGGGGTTCGTCCTGCACCGTTCCGGTGGCCAGCAGGTCGATATCGGCGTTGGGAACGTCCTTGGCCGTCAGCGGTCCGCTGCGTTCGGCCGCGACGCCGCCGCCGTCGCGTCCCGAATTGCTGCCGCTGCCGCCGAACTTGATGGTCTGGACGCCGAACTGCTCCTGGTTGAAAAAGATATACCAGGGAAACAGCGCGCAGATCAGGCCGAGCGTGATGCCGAGCGCTGCCACGACGAAATCGCTGCGCCGGTCCGCTTTCCTGCTCGTGAGGCGGGGGAACTGGGCCGGCGGCGGCTGGGGCCACTCCACCTTTTTCGGGAACAGGCCGTTGATGAGCGAGTCGCGGCTGGCGTCGGCCTCCTCGGCGGCCCTCGCCTCGGCAATCATCTCACGCAGCATGCGCTCGGTCTGTTGCAGGTCAGTCTCCTTGATCGCCATTCTGCTTCCCCTTGAGATGGCGGGCGAGATCGGTGAACGGATCGGCCGATGCGCGGTCCCTCGGCGACTGCGTGAGCGCGTCGTAGATCAGCGGCACCTGGCGCACGGCGATGTCGAGCTCGGCGTCGGCGCCGCCCTGATAGGCGCCGAGCAGACGGATGTCGCGCGTGTCCTCGAAGCGCGCGATCATCGCTTTCAGCCTTGTCACCAGCATGCGCTGCTCCGCGCTCCAAGCCTTGTCGGCGAGACGTGAGATCGACGACAGCGGATTGACCGGCGGGTAGCGTCCCTGCTCGGCGATCGCGCGGTCGAGCACGACGTGGCCATCGAGGATGCCGCGCACCGAATCGGCCACTGGATCGTTGTGGTCGTCGCCGTCCACCAGCACCGAGATGATGGCGGTGATCGAGCCTTTGCCCTCGGCGCCTGGTCCGGCGCGCTCGAGCAGCTTCGGCAGATCGGTGAAGACCGATGCCGGGTAGCCGCGCGCGACCGGCGGCTCGCCGGTGCCCGTCGCCACCTCGCGCAGCGCATGGGCAAAGCGGGTGATCGAATCCAGCACCAGGAGCACGCGATGGCCCTGGTCGCGGAAATGCTCGGCCACACGCATGGCTGTGTCGGGCGCGCGCCGACGCATCATGGCGCTCTCGTCGCTGGTGGCGACGACCGCGACGGTCTTGGCCATGCTGTCGGCGCCGATCGTGTCCTCGAGGAATTCGCGCACCTCGCGGCCGCGCTCGCCGATCAGCGCCACGACCACCGTGTCGAAAGCCTCGGCGCCGGCGAGCATGGCAAGCAGCGTCGACTTGCCGACGCCGGAGCCGGCGAAAATGCCGAGCCGCTGGCCGAAGCAGAGCGGCGTGAAGATGTCGATCACCCGCACTCCGGTCAGGAAGCCGGTGTCGACCCGCTGCCGCGACATGGCGCCGGGCGTCAATGTGTCGGCGCTGCCGGCGGCATTCGGCCTGACCAGCGGCGGGCCGCCGTCGATGACGCGAGTCAAAGCGTCGATGGCGCGCCCGCGCCAGGAAACATCCGGCGCGACCGCGAGTGGGCCGCGCCGGAAAACGGTGTCGCCGATGCCGGCATCGGCGTGGCGCTCGAACGGCGCGACCACCACCTCGTCGCGGCCTATCCTGACGATCTCGCCGCGGCGCGTGCCGGTCTTGCCGCGCTGCTCGACGATGTCGCCGAGCCTGGCAATGTCCGAAAGGCCGCGCACCTTGTAGTGAGTGGGCGAGATCTCGACGACGCGGCCGCCGCGGCTGAGCAGCGTTTCCGGGTTGTCGAACCGCCGCCAGATGCGTTCGAGCGCGGCCAGCCGATCCGTGGGACCGGCGTCTGCAAGGTTCTCAGGCGCGCGGAGCAGGGACGAGCCGTTCGCCATCCCGTTACTTGTCGCCGAGCGTCTTGATCGCATCGTCGGTGGACGAAGCACTCTGCCGGATCAGCGCAGCCGTATTCTCGAAGGCGCGCTGCACCTGGATCAGCCGGGTCATCTCCAGCACCGGATTGACGTTGGATTCCTCGAGAAACCCTTGAGCTACGCCGACATCGGAGCGGTCGGTGACCGGTTCCGGGGTCCGCGCGGGAACGATGCCCGAATTGCCGTAGCGGACGAAATTGGCGCCGGGGTCGAAATCGTAGAGGCCGATGGCGCCGACGAGCTGGTCGTTTTGGCGTAGCGAGCCATCGGCGCCGGCCTTGGGCGGACCGTTGCGCGGATCGAGCTGGATCGGCGCGCCGCCGCTGTCCAGCACCGGGTAGCCTTCGATCGACATCAGCTCGCCGTTCTCGTTCATGGAGAAACGGCCGTCGCGGGTCATCACCGTGCCGGCCGGCGTCTCGATGGCGAACCAGGCGTCGCCTTGGATGGCGAAATCGAAAGGATTGCCGGTTTCGGTCAGCGAGCCGTGCGCGCTGGAAAGATAGGTCTTGCCGGAGGATGCGAAGGATACCGACTTCGGCCCGGTGCCGGAGACCACGTCCTCGAATTTCACGCCGGTGGCGCGAAAGCCGATGGTCGAAGCGTTGGCGACGTTGTCGGCGATGGTGTCGAGACGGCGTTCGAGCGCAATCTGCGAGGAGAGGGCGACGTAGAGACTGTCCTGCATGGTGTTCTCAGAACTTCAGCTTCTGCATGGCCATCATCAGATCGGTCGAGATGCCGACTGTCGTCGGTTGCGCGAACAGCACGCTGACCGAGGTCACGGCAGTGGTCGTCGGGTTGTTGATCTCCCACAGGCTGGTGAAGCGGGTAAGGAAGGTGTTCAGCTTGTCGGGATCCTTGAAGTCGGCGAGATCGAGCTTCTGCTCGAACATCTGCGCCTGCTTGTCGATGTCGGCGGAGGCGATGGAGTCGGGCAGGCCGAGAGCGGTGCGCACCACGCTCGAAAGGGCCGTGTCGGCGAGTACGTCATACCAGCTGTTGATGTCAGGCGCCTTACGCTGGAAATAGAGCGCCAGCCGCACGCCCTGATTGGTCTCGCCGGCATTCTCCTCCAGCGTCTGGCGCATGTATTTGTCGACCGCGCCTTGCTGGGCGGAAGGATAGAGCGTGGCGGTCGAGCCGTAAGCCGCAAAGTTGAACGCTTTGACGAAGTCGGCGTAACGCTTGTCGCTCAGCTTGTTGGCGAAGCTGTCGGAGTCGGACACGCCTTCCTTGAGCGCCTTGACCATGAAGGCCTTGGCATAGGCCATGTCTTCCAGCCCGTACGCCTTCATCGCGTAGTTGAACAGCCGAGTGTTATTGACGAAATCGTCGATGCTTTTGACGTTGCCGATATTGGCCAAATAGTAGTCGGTCTCACGCTTGACGACGGGCTGCGACTCGACCTGGTCGATTGCCTTTGGGATGTCCTTGGCGATGAGCTGATAGCTCGTATAGGTGTTCAACATCTGCGCCTCCGGCCGAAGCTTTCCGGGTGACGATAGCGATGCTTCCTTGTGCGAGGCTGAATCGGTTTCCGCATCGCGATTCAAGCCTCACACAAGGCACGAGGACTATCCCTGATCCCCGACGTGACATGCGGAAGGACCTGTCGTGGGTATTCTGATCGGACTTGTGGTGACGCTTGGCTGCGTGCTCGGTGGCTTCATGGCCATGGGTGGGCATCTGCATGTGCTGATCCAGCCTTGGGAAGCGGTGGTCATCTGCGGCGCAGCGCTCGGCACTTTCCTCGTCGCCAACCCGATGAAGACGGTCAAGGACACCGGCAAGGGCATTCTCGAGGCCTTCAAGCAGGCCGTGCCGAAGGAGCGCGACTATCTCGAAACGCTTGGCGTCCTGCACAGCTTGATGCGCGAGTTGCGATCGAAGTCGCGCAGCGAGGTCGAGGCGCATATCGACAATCCGGAAGAGTCGGCGATCTTCCAGGCGTTCCCGACCGTGCTCAAGAACCACGACCTGACGCATTTCATCTGCGACTATTGCCGCATCATCATCATCGGCAATGCGCGCTCGCACGAGATCGAGGCGCTCATGGATGAGGAGATCCAGACGATCCGCACCGACAAGCTGAAGGCCTATCACGCGATGGTCGCGGTCGGCGACGGCCTGCCGGCGCTCGGCATCGTCGCGGCCGTGCTCGGCGTTGTGAAGGCGATGGGCGCGCTCGACCAATCGCCGGAAATTCTCGGCGGGCTGATCGGTGCTGCGCTCGTCGGAACCTTCCTTGGCATCTTCCTGTCCTATGCCGTGGTCGGTCCGGTCGCCACCAAGATCAAGACGGTGCGCGAGAAGAAGAACCGCCTCTACATCATCGTCAAGCAGACGCTGCTCGCTTACATGAACGGCGCCTTGCCGCAGGTCGCGATCGAGTTCGGCCGCAAGACCATCTCGTCCTATGAGCGTCCTACTATCGATGCCGTCGAGCAGAGCACGATGAGCACCGGCACCGCCGAGAAGAAGGCGGCCTGAGCATGCAAAACTTCAGCCGGGGCCGTTTGGCGTCATGACCAGTCCGGCAAGTCCGTCGCAAACCCGGGCTCTCATCATCGAGCGTCTCGTCGGTGACAGCGGCGAGGCTGCGCAGGTGATCGGCGTCGGCCGCGGCATGGCCGAGCGCTCGCTGCCGCTGCTGCAGAAAGCCCTTGGAGAGCTTGGCGCGCCGGTCACCGTCGACCTGCAAGCCGTCGAGGTGGGGCGTGTCCCCGATGCGCGTATGCGCGCCGGCGAAACCTTCGCCATGACTATCGTTCCTTCGCCGACCTCGGCCGACGCCATGACGCTCGTCTTGGACGCGCCGGCGATCGCCGTCATGGTCCAGGCGCTGTTCGGCGGCGATCCGGACCAGCCGGTGGCGCCGATCGAGCGCGACCTGTCACAGATCGAGACCGACGTCGCCACCACCGTCTTCCAAGAGGTCGCGATGGCGCTGAACGGATCGGGCCGGCGTTCTCTCGAACTGCGCCAGCCTGTCCCGAGGGCGATGTCCGGCAACGAGGCGAAACGGCGCGTGCTGCGCGACGGGGCGGCGGTTCGCATCATCTATGGCATCTCGACGCCGACCGACACCGGCACGGTGACGGTGATGATCCCGCAGCGAATCCTTTTGGCGACCCGCGGCGCCACCGCCGATCACGGCGGCGACCAGACGACGGAATTCGACTGGCGAGCCCGCTTCTCGGAGGAAGTGATGCGCTCGGCCGTGCGGCTCGAGGCCACCATGCCGCTCGCCCGGCTGTCGCTTGGCGATCTCGCCGCCTTCCAGCCCGGACAGGTGATCGAGTTCGAGGAAGATGCGCAGCTGCAGGCAAAGCTCAGCGCGCGCGACAAGACGCTGTTTGTCTGCGAGTTCGGCAAGCTCGGACAGAACTACACGGTCCGCATCCGGCATCCCCACGATGGCGGGCAGGATTTCATCGACGGATTGGTGCCGGGCTGAGGCCTGGCTTGGGATTATTGGAGACGAGGCATGGCAAAGACCAACTTGGAAGCCGAACCCGAAGCCGACCAGCCGGACGAGCAGCTCGACCGCGCCATCGAGGAATTGCGCGGCGTGCTGCGGGAGGAGGAGAACCGCCCCGAAGCCGCCCTGCAGGCCGGCGCCAATTCCTCGATCATCATGACGATCCCGGTCGATGTGCAGATCATTCTGGGCAGCACCGAAATGCCGGTCTCGGAGCTGATGGCGCTGCAGAAGGGCTCGACGGTAGCGCTCAACCGCCGCATAGGCGAGCCGGTCGACGTGGTGGTCAACGGCCGCAGAATCGCGCGCGGCGAGATCACGGTGCTGGAACACGATCCGACGCGCTTCGGCATCAGGCTTACCGAAATCAACGCTGCTACCAAGAGCGCCTGAGCATGGACGGCGAGAGCATTCACCGGCAGCGGAGCCAGGCCCAATGACGTCGTTGACGCTGACGCGCCCGCAAAAGGCCGCCGCCATCCTGGTGGCGATGGGCAAGCCCTCGGCCAGCCGGCTGCTCAAATTCTTCAAGCAGGAGGAGCTGAAGGCGTTGATCGAGGGCGCGCGGCTGCTGCGAACCATTCCGCAAACCGATCTGGAGCGCATCGTTGCGGAATTCGAGGCCGAGTTCACCGAGGGCGCAGGCCTGCTGGATTCGGCGGACCGGATGGACACGATCCTCAACGAATCGCTGTCGCCGGAGGAAATGAGCGCCATCATGGGCGAGAAGAAGTTCGAGCCCGCTCCTGAGGGACCGCCGCCGATCTGGCCGGATCTGGAAAAGCTCGAGCCGACGCGCCTGGGCACCTTCCTCGCCGGCGAACACCCGCAAACGTCCGCCATGGTGCTGTCGAAGCTTGCGCCGCAGACCGCGGCCAATGTGCTGCTGACGATGGAAAAGCCGATACGCAGCCAGATCATCAAGCGCATGGTGACGATGGCCAACATTCCGGAAGCGGCAGCCAGGATCGTCGAGAACCAGTTGCGCGCCAGCGTGCTTTCGCAAAAAGCGACCAGGGACACCTCGGTGGGCCAGGAGCGCGTCGCCAGCGTGCTCAACGAGATGGCCAAGCCCGAGCTCGACGAACTCATGCAGGACCTG
Source organism: Mesorhizobium sp. WSM3862 (assembly GCF_002294985.1). Lineage (GTDB taxonomy): Bacteria > Pseudomonadota > Alphaproteobacteria > Rhizobiales > Rhizobiaceae > Mesorhizobium. The sequence goes on from NZ_NSGE01000002.1 coordinate 426,049, forward strand.
GAGGAAGCCGGCACGCCCGATCTGGCCGGGGTCAGGTCGCGGCTGTTTGCCTTCGACGACTTGCCGCTGCTCGCCCAGAAGGCGCGCGTGCTTCTGTTCGACGGACTGTCGACGGAGCTCGTCACACTGGCTTTGCGCGGCGCGCCGGCGGAGCTTATCGAATCCGTGCTGTCGGCGATCGGCGCACGCTCGCGCCGCATGATCGAATCCGAGCTCGGACAGGGATCGGAAGGTATCGCGCTGGCCGACATCATGGCGGCGCGAAAGACGATCGCCGTGGCGACCATTCGTCTCTCGCGGCAGGGAGCATTCGAGCTTCCCTCGATGCAGACCACTGCCGAAGCCGCCTGACGATAGTAATGCGGTCAGGGCATCATGGCTGAGGCGGTCGACAAGGATTCCAAAACCGAGGAAGCCACAGAAAAGAAGATCCGCGACACGATCGAGCAGGGCAAGCTGCCTCACTCGCGCGAGACGGCGATCTTTGCTTCCTTCCTCGCCATACTGGTGTTCAGCGTCTTTTACGCCAAGGACGCCATCGTCAATCTCGGCATGTTCCTCGCCATGTTCCTGGAAAAGCCGGAAGCTTGGCCGATGGACACCGAGACCGACGTCATCGAGCTCTACAAGACCGTGCTGTTCGAAATCGGTCGCGCCGTCGTCAGCCTGCTGGTGCTGCTGGTGGTCGCCGGCGTCGGCGCTTCGGTGTTCCAGAACATCCCGCAATTCGTCGGCGATCGGATCCGGCCGCAGCTGTCGCGCATTTCGATCGCCAAGGGCTGGAGCCGCCTGTTCGGCGTGCAGGGCTTTGTCGAATTCGCGAAGTCGCTGGCCAAGCTTGTCTTCGCCATCGCCGTGCTGGCCTTCACGCTGTCGGAAGATCACCGCAGGCTGCTCGCCGGCATGATCACCAACCCGGTGTCGTTCGGCATGGTCATCCGCGGCATCTTCGTCGACATATTAGTGGCGATCGTCTTCGTCATGGGGGTGATCGCGGTCGCCGACATCGTCTGGTCGCGCTTCCACTGGCGGCGCGACTTGCGCATGACCAAGCAGGAAGTGAAAGACGAGCTGAAGCAGTCGGAAGGCGATCCGATCGTGAAGTCGCGCCTGCGCTCGCTGGCGCGTGACCGGGCGCGGCGGCGCATGATGACGGCGGTGCCGCGCGCGACGCTCGTCATCGCCAATCCGACCCACTATTCCATCGCGCTGAAATATGTGCGCGAAGAGGACTCCGCTCCGCTGGTGCTCGCCAAGGGCCAGGATCTGGTGGCGCTGAAAATCCGCGAGATCGCGAGAGAGAACAACATTCCGATCTTCGAGGACGTGGCGCTTGCCCGCTCCATGTACAAGCAAGTTTCAGTTGATAGCGTGATCCCGTCGCAATTCTACCAGGCCGTCGCCGAATTGGTGCGGATCGTCTACTCGAAGAAGGCCGAGCGAAAAGTAACCCAATGATCGGACGCTGTTTCTATCCATGAACCGGCAACCACACGCCAATTCACGCGAGCAGATCGTCGCCAATGCCATCCAGGACGTGGTGGGCGAGCTGCGCCTGATCGAGGTCGCGGATTATATCGCCTTTATCCGGCTGGAGCATTTCGCCTGCCTGTCGGACCTGGTGGACTCGGCTGCGGAGCTCTATTTCCAGCCGGGCACGCTCAGGCTCGGTCATGGCGGCGAAGCGCATGTCGACTGGAGCGGCAGCCCGCGCATCGTGCTCGATCTCGAGCTTCGGCCGCGCGGCGTAACCGTCTATTTCCAGCTGATGCTGACCGGGCAGGGCACGTCCGTGATCGTCAATTACGTCTCTTTCGAGAAGCCCGGCGAGACGCCGGAGCACAACACCGCCCTGCTCGAGGACGCGATCGACGAGGCGCGCATCCGGAGGACCGAGCCGCTCGCTTTTCCCTGACGATGTTTCAGGTCTCGGCGCCTGGCCTGGGCGAGCTACTCGATCAGACCAAGCCGCAGCGCCTTCGCGACCGCCTGGTTGCGGTTGACAGCGTTGAGCTTCTGCGTCGACTGGGTGAGATACTGGTTGGCGGTGTGCACCGACAGTTTCAGGAGCTTCGCGATCTCCTCGCTGGTGTTGCCGTTGGCGGTCAGCTTCAGGCATTCGAGTTCGCGCTTGGAAATGGCGCGAGTCCTGCCGGTTTCGCTTGGACGGATGCGGGCGACCGACGCAAACAGGGCAAAGCAGCGCGCGTGGATTTCAAAGAGCGTGTCGTCCGAAAGGGTCATGTCCGGCCCCTGGAAGACGAGTAGCCCGCACTGGCCGCGCTCCGCATGCACCGGAAAGGCGATGCCGTCGGTGCCGGGCGCCAGCGGCGCGGTCGGTTCGGACCATGCCAGGCTTTCAAACCTCTGCCGCGAGCCGGCCATGCCGCTGTCGGCCCACCAGCGCGGCGTCGTCGAGATGCGGCTGTGCCGCACCATTTCCTCGCCGCTGGCGCCCGAGATGAATTTGGTGGTGAGGCCGGTCGACGGATAATCGGAATCGAAGCAGGCGACCAGGCGCGCTCGCTCCAGCGAGGGGCTGACGAAGAACAGTCCGAAACCAGAAGCGTTGATATCGACCGCGATCCAGCGGCAGCGGCGCACGGCGTCCGGAATGGTCACCGCGTGATGCGTCTCCGATCCGAGCGAGAAGGCGCCGAACGGATTGCGCTGCTCGTTGAAAAGGGCGGCAGCGGCCTCTTTGATCTGTGCGTGCTTCAAATGATGCCGCTCCTGATCGCGGTCGCAATCGCCATCGCCCGGTTCGAGGCCGCGAATTTCTGGATGGCATGCGTGATGTAGCTGTTGACGGTATTCGACGAGACGCCAAGGATGAGGGCCACCTCGTCGGTGGTCTTGCCCTCCGATACCCAGAACAGGCATTCGCGCTCGCGGTCCGACAGCGGATCCTGCATGGATGCCGCGGCGATCAATTGCGGGATGCTGGATAGCGCGTAGCAGCATTTCAGCTGCGCCTTCATCAGGGCCGTAAGGTCGATCTTGCCGGGCTCGGCGGCGGAAAACAGCACGAAAAGACGCTGGCGGCCGACATTGAGCCTGAGCGAATAGATCTCGGCGTGGCCGAGCACATCGAGCAGACGCGCTTCCTCGCCGCTCAGTAGCGCGCCCGCGTCGGGCGCATGCGCCGCGACCAATGGCTTGGGGCGCACGCCCGGCGCTGCCGTCAGCGGGCCGAGCGCGAGATTGGCAATCAGCCGCTTGCCGATCAACTCGATGGCGTCGAAAATCCAGTTCGACGACACGATACGCGCGTCGTTTCGATCCTGATCGTGCACCATGGCGACCAACATATAGCTGTCGGCGCCGATATCGGCTGAAAGCTGCATGAAGAAACTGGTGAGATCGCCGCGCGACGCCAGGCGCGAGCCTGAAGCGTCGGATTGAAGAAGCGCGGCGGGACTGCTCATTTTGATATTCTGACCGGAATCGATCCTTGCGCCCGGTGCTGGCATTGGCCAGCGCTCGGACCCGAAACGCGTCACGTTTACGAAGACACACTCACGGGCGCGCACAGCGCCCAACCGAGCCGAATCCTTACAGGGAACGCGAAGCCGTCCGCGTCTGGTGCCGGCAGGACGCCGGAACTTGAGACTTTGGGTGGTCGCCGCGCCCCCCGTGGACCGGCTGATTCGGGTCTAATCTACCCGCAGATGAATCCGACATCAAACGCGATTTGACAAAATCGAATCCGCTGGACTCGTGTTGCGACTCAGCTGCTGCTCATCGCGTTGCTTGGGGGTGGCTTCAGAGCTGCATCGAGCCGATGATTTCCCGGTGACGTCCGTTGCAGGCGGAAGCGCGTCCTTTCAATCAGATATGGCTCAGCGGTCCTCGAAGCCGGTCAGCACGCCGACGGCGTTGATGCCGATTTCCTCAACCGCGTAGCCGCCTTCCATGACGAACAGCGTCGGCAGGCCGAGCTTGGCGATGCGCCGGCCGATCTTGGGATAGTCTTCGCTCTTCAGCTTGAACTGGCTGATCGGATCCTTCTCGAAGGTGTCGACGCCGAGCGAGACCACGACCACGTCCGGCGCATAGGCGGCAAGCTTGGTGCAGGCGTCTTCCAGCGCCGCGTTCCAGCCGCCCCAGTCGGTGCCGAAGGGCATCGGGTAGTTGACGTTGAAGCCTTCGCCTTCATCCTCGCCGCGCTCGTCGGCATGGCCGAGGAAGAAGGGGTACTCGACCATCGGATCGCCATGCAGGTTGAGCACCTGGACGTCGCCGCGGCGATAGAAAATCTCCTGCGTGCCATTGCCGTGGTGGTAATCGACATCGAGGATCGAGACGCGGCTTGCGCCCTGGTCGCGGAACCGTTGCGCGACGACGGCGGCGTTATTGATGAAGCAGTAGCCGCCCATGAAGGCCGCGCCGGCATGGTGGCCGGGCGGGCGGCAGAGCGCGAAGGCGGTCCGCTCGCCGCCCTTGACCAGAGCGGCCGCCGTCAGCGCGACGTCATAGGATGACTTGATCGCTTTCCATGTGCCTTCGACGAAGGTGGCGCCGGCGTCGAAGGAATAATAGCCGAGCAGGGCGTCAATGCGCTTCGGCGGGACATCGCCGCGCAGGCCGCGCGTCGGCCAGGTGAAGCCCATCGCCGAGCCCTTGAAGCCGGCGGCGACCCATTCCGGCCAAACCGTCGGCAGGAAATCGATGTAGTGCGCTTCATGCACGCGCTTGGCGGCGGCAAGGTCGTGCTCGACCGGCCCGATGATCGGCCCCAGCTTCTCGCTTTCCACCCTTGCCTTGATGAATTCGGCCCGCGAGGGCTTCTCGAAACCCGGCACGATCGCCGAGGTGACCAGTTCCATCTGGCCGGCGTGACCGGCGTGAAGCGGCGAAAAAACTGTCTTCATTTTGGGAGTTGGCTCGCTGTTCGAGTTCTGGTTACGGGGCCTCAAACAGCTTTGTGGCAGAGAGTTCCGGCGCCGCCAAGGGGCATTTCAATTTGTCGTTCGGGCCAGCATGGGACGGCTTGCCAGGCGCCAATACTCTGCTAGCCTAGGCACAAATGGGAGAAAATGATGCCGCAAACGGCCGATCTTATCGTCGAGAACGCCAGCATATTGACGATGGATCCGGATACCCCCGCCGCCCAGGCCATTGCCATCAAAGGTGATAAGATAATTGCGATCGCAGATCGCGATAGCGTCCGCGACTGCAAAGGCCCTGCCACTCGTGTCGTCGATGCTCAGGGCGGCTCCGTCCTGCCGGGCTTCATCGAAGCGCACATGCATTTGTTCGGCGGCGCGGCCGAGCTCGACAATCTGCATCTGGCAGGCGTGCAGGGCTTCGACGCGCTTCGCGACGCGATCCGGGGCTTTGCGGCGAAGCGTCCGAAAGCCGGGCTGCTGCTCGGCGCCGGTGTAGACTATGCGATCCTGCCCGAGCCGGTGACCCGCCATCACCTCGACCGTATCATTCCCGACCGGCCCTTCGCCATGTCGGCCTCCGACCATCACACGATGTGGGCGAACACCAAGGCGCTGGAAGAGGCCGGCCTGCTGCATGGCAAGCAGGTGGGACCAGGCAACGAAATCGTCATGGACGCGGACGGGCTTGCCGCCGGCGAGTTGCGCGAAGGCGAGGCGTTCGGTCCCGTGCTCGACCATTTCGGCGCGAACCGGACACGGCTCGGCCTCGAAGGTGCCGAGCCGGATCCCTATCCGTCGGCAGCGGAGCTTGTCGCCGACCGCGACCTCATGCATCGCGGGCTTGAGTGGTGCGCAAAGCACGGCATCACCTCGATCCAGAACATGGACGGCAACCTCTACCAGCTCGAGCTGCTCGCCGGGCTGCAAGAGGAAGGACGGCTCATCTGCCGCACCAAGATCCCGTTCCACTTCAAGAATTTCATGAAGCTGGACATGCTGGAAAAAGCCTCGCGCATGGCGGCGGCGTACAATTCCGAGTGGCTGTCGTCCGGCATGGTCAAGGTCTTCTACGACGGGGTGCTGGATTCCTGGACCGCGGTGATGGTCGACGATTATGCCGACCGTCCGGGCTGGCGCGGCGAGCCGCTTTTTTCCCCCGAGCATTTCGCCGAGGTTGCGGCCGAAGCCGACAGGCGCGGCCTGCAGATCGCCGTTCATTCGATCGGAGACGGAGCGGTGCGCGCCGTGCTCGACGGTTACCAGGCGGCAGTGAAGAAAAACGGCAGGCGCGACAGCCGGCACCGCATCGAGCACATCGAAGTAATCACCCCGTCCGATGTGCCGCGTTTCGCCGAGTTCGGCGTGCTCGCCTCGATGCAGCCGCCGCATCCGCCGGGCGCGATGAATTTCCCGCTGGAGCCGACGATCTCGCGCATCGGCCGCGATAAGTGGCCGCTGAGCTATGCCTGGCGCACCTTGAAGAATGCCGGCGCGCGGGTCGTCTTCGCATCCGACTGGCCGGTCTCGCCGGTTGACCCGATCCTGGGCATCCAGGCGGCGGTCTTGCGCAAACCTTGGGCAGAAGGCCTGCCGGACCAGAGCTTCTCGCTGCATGAAGCGATTGCCGGCTACACGGTCGAAGGCGCTTATGCCGAGTTCATGGAACACCGCAAGGGGCGCCTGAAGCCCGGATACCTCGCCGATATCGTGGTTTTGTCGGCCGATATCGAGAAGACGGCGCCGGAGGCGCTGCACACCGTGCGGCCGGTTACCACCATCTGTGGCGGCAAGATCACTTTCCAAGCTTAGGATTGTCCAGGCCTGAGGCTGGCATGGGTATTGCCTTAAAAAAACGAGTAGCAGCTCCGCAGTTGCCAAGCCGGCCGGCTTATGGTGACAATCAAACAGGAACGCACCTGCCGCCAAGAGCAGGCTCTCTCAATGGGGTAATCGTGCCGGAACAACCGGGTAAGAATGCGATCGAAGTTCGCGGCGTACGAAAAGTATTTGGAACCGGTGAAAACCAGGTAGCGGCTCTCGACACGGTGTCCGTCTCGATCCGCGAGAACGAGTTTTTCACGCTGCTCGGCCCGTCCGGATGCGGAAAGACGACGCTTTTGAGACTGATTGCCGGCTTCGATTTCCCAAGCGCCGGCGAAATCATGCTGCACGGCCAGGACATCGCGCCGCTGCCGCCGTTCAAGCGACCCGTCAACACCGTCTTCCAGAGCTATGCGCTGTTCCCGCACATGACGGTGGCGCAGAACATCGGCTTCGGGCTGGAGATGCTCGGCAAGCCCAAGGGCGAAATCGAGGCACGGGTCGCTCAGATGCTGAAACTGGTCAAGATGGAGGCGCTCAAGGCGCGCCGCACCAGCCAGATATCGGGCGGCCAGCAGCAGCGCGTGGCGCTCGCCCGGGCGCTCGCGCCACAGCCGAAGGTGCTCTTGCTCGACGAGCCTTTGTCGGCGCTCGACTACAAGCTGCGCAAGGAGATGCAGATCGAACTGAAGCGTCTGCAGCACGAGACCGGCATCACCTTCATCTTCGTCACCCACGACCAGGAAGAAGCGCTGACCATGTCCGACCGCATCGCGGTGATGTCGGCCGGCAAGATCCTCCAGGTCGGCACGCCGCGCGACATCTATGATCGCCCCGCTGAACGCTTCGTCGCCGACTTCATCGGCGAGACGAATTTCTTGGCCGGCACGGTGGTGTCGAAGAAGCCAGGGGTCGCGACGGTCAAATTCGACAGCAACGCGACGGTCGCCGCCGGCTATCCGGAGGGCTTCGATCCGACAGGCGAGGTGACGCTGGTGGTGCGCCCAGAGCATGCCGACCTGGTGCCCGATCCGGCCAAGGGCACGATCGCTGGCACGCTCTCCAACATCGTCTATTTCGGCACCGATACGCATTACCACGTGAGGCTCGACGGCGGTGAAAACTTCATCGTGCGCCATCAGAACAGCCGCTCGTCTCCGGTGACCTACGAGACTGGCGCCGAGGTCGGCATCCAGTTCGAGGAGGGCGCCGCGCGCGTCCTGAAAGACTGATGACGACAGCCACGCTCTCCCCGACCATGCCTTCCAAGGCCGCGTTGTTCGAAGCCCAGGCAGTGAAAGCCGGCGCGCGACGCAACCGCCTGCTGTCGCTGCCGGCGCTGCTCATCATCGGCATTTTCGGCGTGCTGCCGCTTTTGATCATCTGCGTCTATTCGTTTCTGGCCGCCGCGCCCTATGGCGGCGTGCAGTGGCGGTTCTCGACCGACGCCTATCTGAACTTCCTGTTCCAGCGCGACATCTTCGACGACACCCTGCAGTTCACGCCGGACTTCCTGATCATCTATCTGCGCTCGTTCCTGTTCGCGGTGGTGACGACGATCATCTGCCTGCTGCTCGGATTTCCGACCGCCTATTTCATGGCGACGCGACCGCCGGCGCAGCGCAACTGGTGGGTGCTTCTGATCACCATCCCGTTCTGGTCGAACCTTTTGGTCCGCACGCTGGCGATCATGTTCATCATCCGCGACGAAGGGCTGATCAACAATGCGCTGCTGGGGCTCGGCGTCATCGATAAGCCGATCACCATGCTCTACACCAATTTCGCCATCCAGCTCGGCCTGCTCTATGCTTTCCTCCCGTTCATGGTGCTGCCGCTCTATTCCAGCCTGGAGAAGCTCGATTTCCGGCTGATCGAGGCGGCCTACGACCTCTACGCGACGCGCCGCCAGGTGCTGTGGCGGGTGATCATCCCGCTGTCGAAGCCCGGCATCATCGCCGGCTGCCTGCTTGTCTTCATCCCGGCGCTCGGCGCCTATGTCACGCCGCTGATCCTCGGCGGGGGCGTCCACCTGATGATCGGCGATCTCATCGCCCAGCAATTCGGATCGGGGCGCAACTGGCCGCTCGGCTGCGCGCAGGCGCTGATCCTGATGGCCGCGGTGTTGGTGGCGCTGTTCTTCTACGTCCGCAACACGTCGGGGAAGGTGCAGCATGGCTGAGCCCCGCAGCATCGACATCAAGGAGCAGCCGGGCTTCCGCTCGATTGCTGTCATCTGCCTGCTGGTGCTCTACGTGCCGGTGCTGATCCTGATGATCTTCTCGCTGAACAGCGGCTCGCTGGTCACGCATTGGGAGGGCGTCACGCTCGGCTGGTACGGCAGCGCGTTGCGCAACGAGGAATTCCACAACGCTGCCCGCAACACGCTGATCATCTCGATCAGCGCCACGATAATCTCTACCGTGTGCGCGACGCTCGCGGCGATCGGCATGACAAGAGTGAAGCCGTGGCGCGGGCTGGCGGCGGCCTTCATGGTCATCAATCTGCCGCTGATGGTGCCGGAAATCATCACGGCGGTGGCGACGCTCTCCTTCTTCGCGCTGATCGCCGGCACGTTCGGGCTGAATTTCGGCATCGGCAATCTGATCCTCGCCCACACCGTGTTCTGCATTCCGTTCGCCTACATGCCGATCCGGGCGCGGCTGGAAGACATGGACCTGACGCTGGAATATGCCGCCGCAGACCTCTACGCGACGCCGTGGAAGGCCTTCAAGCGCATCACGCTGCCGTTGCTTGTTCCCGGCATCATGTCGGGCGCAGCACTCGCCTTCATCGTCTCATTCGACGATTTCACCATCACCCAGCTCGTCGCCGGCCCCGGCCAGACGACTTTGCCCCTCTATATCTGGAACCAGATCCGGCGGCCGATGACGCCGGAGATCAACGCCATCTCCACCATCCTGCTTTTGGTGTCGATCCTGTTCGTCTCGGTCTCGTTCCTGATCGCGCGCAGACGCGCCAAATGATCCGTGAGCTCCAACACAAAACAATGGGAAGGCAAGGAGAACATTAAATGTCTGGAAAACTGATGGCGGCCGTTTCCGCGGCCGTGCTGTTATGGGCCGTTCCGGCGCTCGCCGACGGCGAATTGCATATCTACAACTGGGGCGACTACACCAACCCCAAGCTGATCGAGAAGTTCGAAAAGCAGTACAACGTCAAGGTGACGCTGGACGACTACGATTCCAACGAAACCATGCTGTCCAAGGTGCGCGCCGGCAATTCCGGCTACGACATCGTCGTGCCGTCCGACTACACCGTGAAGATCATGATCGAGGAGGGCCTGCTCGAAAAGACCGAGCCCAACGCGATGCCGAACGGCAAGAACATCGATCCGCGCTTCCTCAATATCTACTGGGACTCCGGACGCCATTACACCGCGCCGTGGCAATTCGGCACGACGGCGTTCTCCGTCAATACGGATAAGTTCAAGGGCGACATCAACACGCTGGCCATCCTGTTCAACCCGCCGGACGAACTGAAGGGCCAGATCAACGTGCTCGACGACGTTAACACCGTCATGCACGCGGCCGAGCGCTATGCCGGCGTGCCGCGCTGCGGCGCAGACAAGGCCAGCCTGAAAAAGATCAACGATATACTGATGGCCGCCAAGCCGTCATGGAAGACGTTCAGCTACGACACGATCACCAAGATCACTTCCGGCGACGTGATCGTGACAGAACAGTGGAATGGTGCGGCTTACCGCTCGCGTCAGAAGATCCCGGCGATCAAATATGCCTATCCGAAGGAAGGCATCGAGGGCTGGATGGACAATGTCGCCGTGCTGAAGGGCGCCAAGAACCTGGAGAACGCCAAACTCTTCCAGGATTTCGTCATGGCGCCTGAGAACGCGGCGCTGATCTCCGAGTATGCCGGTTACGACAACGGCATCGCCGGCAGCCACAAATTTCTGCCGGCAGAGTTCGCCAACTCGCCGGAAATCAGCCCGCCGGCCGGCTCGCCGACGCCGGAATTCGTGCCGCCGTGCCCGCCAGATGTGGTGGAGATCTACAACAAGATCTGGACCAACCTGCGCAAGTAACTGAGCGGGAACGCATGAAGGGAGGGGAGGCTCCGGCCTCCCTTTCTTATGTGCAGGGAGGATTGATGGCATCTTACCGCAACTCCGATCCGCGGCCGCCGATCATGCAGGGCTCGCCGCCGGCCATGGCTCTGCCGAAGCTCGACTGGGATCGGCCACCGTGGAACCGCTGGGCCTTCCAGCACGTGCGTGAGTTTTTGCCGACCGTCGAGGTCTGGCGCGGCCAAGGTCATCGCCGTCGGCTCGATCGCGCCGAGGTCGATCTCGATGACCTGGCGGTGGCGGATAGCGAGGGCCGGCCGACAACGCTCGCCGGCCTGCTCGACGAGACCTACACGGACGGTTTCCTGGTGTTGAAGGACGGCACGGTCGCCTATGAGCGCTACTTCAACGGCATGAACGAGCGCACGCTGCATCTGTCGCAGTCTATGGCAAAGTCGGTCACGGGATCGGTGTTCGGCATCCTGGTCGGGCGCGGCCTGATAGACCCGGCCAGGCTGGTGACGGATTATCTTCCGGAGCTCGGCGAGACCGCCTGGGCCGGAGCCACCGTGCAGCAAGTGCTCGACATGACGACCGGCGTTCGCTTCTCGGAAGAGTACACCGATCGCTATTCCGAGATCGGCCAGGTCGATGTCGCCACCGGCTGGAAGCCGATACCGCCGGGCAGCGATCCTGATTTCCGGTGGCCCGCACATCTGTTCGAGCTGATCCTGCGGCTGAAGGACAAGGTGCGCGAACATGGCGAGGCCTTCGAATACCGCTCGATCGAGACCGATGTGCTTGCCTTCATCATGGAGCGGGTGAGCGGCAAGCGCCTGGCGCAGCTGGTCTCGGAAGAACTCTGGCAAAAGCTCGGCGCCGACGAGAGCGCCTGTTTCACCGTCGACAGCGCCGGCTATGCGCTGGCCGATGGCGGCTTCAACGCGACGCTGCGCGATTATGGCCGCTTCGGCCAGTTGATCCTCGACAATGGCGGCGGAGTCATCCCTGCCGAGTGGATCGAAACGACGCGTAACGGCAAGCACGGACCGGATTTCAGCCCGAGCCTTCCGGACGGCAGCTACCGCAATCAGTTCTGGATCGAGGATCCACGCTCTCGCGCACTGATGTGCAAGGGCGTGTTCGGCCAGATGATCCATATCAGCTGGGAGCACAGGATGGTCGTCGTGAAGCTTTCGACCTATCCGGATTTCCTCAACGCCGCCTATTCGGTGGCGACGCTTAAGGCCGTGCACGCCGTAGCCGCCGCGCTAGGCTGAAAGTCAGAAATGGACGACCGGGAGACAATCGTGACCGGCAACACCGCGTTCGAGACCAGATACGGCTTTTCCCGCAAGGATGTGCGGCTCGACAATTGGCGGCTGAGGCCGTTCTGTCAATGGTCGTTCCAGAATGTCGGCGAACTGGAGCCGAGCGTCCACGTTGCCGCCGCGTCCGGCGGCGAGGAACAGGTGAAATCGCTCGGCGCGCTGCTCGAGGAGAAAGTCACCTTGGCTGGCGGCGCCGAAACAGTCGAAGCATTCCTGAAGCGCTCCGACACTGACGGGCTGACGATCCTGAAGGGCGGCAGGCTGGTCGGCGATTGGTCGGCCCCGCATATGGCGTTCGGTCAGCGCCACATCATCTTTTCGATCAGCAAGTCGATGACGGCGATCCTCGCCGGCATCCTGCAAGGCGAGGGGGTGTTCGACCCGGAAGCGCCGGTGACAGAGTACATCCCCGAAGCCAAGGGCTCGGCCTATGGCGATGCGAGCGTGCGCAATGTGCTCGACATGACGGTCAGCCTCGACTTCGAGGAGGCCTATCTCGATCCGGAAAGCGCCTTCGCCCGCTATCGCCGCGCGACACTGTGGAATCCGGGCGGCGGGTCGGAAGGCCTCGCTGCGTTTCTGTTGACGTTACCGCGCCTCGCCGAGCCGCATGGGCAGACCTACCGTTATCGCTCACCCAATTCGGATTTGCTGGGCATCCTGGTGGAGCGGGCATCCGGCAAACGCGTCAGCGACTTGCTCAGCGAGAAACTGTGGCTGCCGCTGGGCGCCGCGAGCGAGATGTCGGTGACGGTCGACATGGAAGGCACGGCGCGTACCGCCGGCGGCATGTCGATGACGCCGCGCGACCTTGCCCGCATCGGCGAGATGATGCGCCAGGGCGGCACGGCCAATGGCCGCCGCATCGTGCCGGAGGCCTGGGTGCGCGACACGGTTGCCAGCGGCGGCAGCCATGAAGCCTGGCGGCGCGGTACGATGGTGTTCCTCTTCCCCAAGGGCCGCTACCGCAACAAATGGTACCAGATGGGCACGCCAAGCGGCGCCTTCTGCGGCATCGGCATTCACGGCCAGTGGATCTACGTCAACGCGAGCGACGAGGTGGTCATCGCCAAGATGTCGTCGCAGCCGGAACCGGTCGACGATCAGCTTGATCTCGATGTCGTCGCCTTCTTCGAGGCCCTGAGCCGGATGGTTTGAGCCGTTCGGCTGGTCGTTCCTCGCAGCTCTTTCCTGTGGAGCTTTCCTGTCGGGTGGAGACAGCGCGGTTGGCGCAGCCGTCGTCCCGGCCTATTGTCGCCGCTCTTTTCGGCAGGAACCAGCATGGCATCGGACATCAAGCGCATCGCAGCAATCATCGCGGCCGAGATCGGCTCGCGGCCGGAGCAGGCGGCAGCCGCAATCGGGCTGCTGGACGAGGGCGCAACGGTGCCTTTCGTGGCGCGCTATCGCAAGGAGGTCACCGGTGGCCTCGACGACACGCAGTTGCGAGACCTTTCCGAGCGGCTTGCCTATCTGCGCGAGCTCGATGCGCGCCGCGACACCATCCTCGGTTCGATCCGTGAGCAGGGCAAGCTGACCGAGGACCTCGAGGCCAAAATCGCGGCGGCGACCACCAAGGCCGAGCTCGAAGACATCTACCTGCCATACAAGCCGAAGCGCCGCACCAAGGCCGAGATCGCCAGGGAACGTGGACTGGGGCCGCTGGCCGAGGCGATCCTCGCCGACCGTTCGGCGGTGCCTGCCGAACTCGCGCTAGCCTATCTCACAGAGGAGGTTCCCGACGCCAAGGCGGCGCTCGAAGGCGCGCGCGACATCCTGTCGGAGCAGTTGGCCGAGAATGCCGATCTGGTCGGCAAGCTGCGCGCCTATATGAAGGAGCGCGCCTTCCTGCGCGCCAGGGTCGTCTACGGCAAGCAGGAGGCGGGCGCGAAATTCTCCGACTATTTCGATCATGTCGAGCGCTGGGCGAACGTGCCCAGCCATCGCGCCTTGGCCATGCTGCGTGGCCGCAACGAAGAGGTGCTGTCGCTCGACATCGAAGTCGATGCCGACGATCAATCGCCGGTGAAACCGGTCGAGCGGATGATCGCCAACGCCTATGCGATTGGTAGCACCCTGCCGGGCGACCGCTGGCTGATGGAAGTGGCCGGCTGGACCTGGCGGATAAAACTATCGCTCCATCTGACGCTTGATTTGATGCGCGACCTGCGCGAGCGGTCCGAGGACGAGGCCATCCATGTCTTTGCCCGCAACCTCAAGGACCTGCTGCTCGCCGCGCCCGCCGGCTCGCGGCCCACGATGGGTCTCGATCCCGGCATCCGTACCGGCGTCAAGGTGGCGGTGGTCGACGGTACCGGCAAGCTGGTGGCGACGACCACCGTCTATCCGTTTCCGCCAAAGAACGATGTGCGCGGCACGCAGGCGGAACTTGCCAGGCTCATTCGCTTCCACAAAGTGGAACTGATCTCGATCGGCAACGGCACCGGCAGCCGCGAGACCGAGAAGCTGGTGGCCGACATGCTCGCCAGCCTGCCGTCCGACGGCGGGCCGAAGCCGATCAAGGTGATCGTCAGCGAAGCCGGCGCGTCGGTCTATTCGGCCTCGGCGACGGCGGCCGCCGAGTTTCCCGACCTCGACGTGTCGCTGCGCGGCGCTGTGTCGATCGCGAGACGCCTGCAGGACCCGCTCGCCGAGCTGGTCAAGATCGAGCCGAAGTCGATCGGCGTCGGCCAGTATCAGCACGATGTCGACCAGTACCGGCTCGGCCGCTCGCTGGAGGCGGTGGTGGAGGATGCGGTCAATGCTGTCGGCGTCGACCTCAACACGGCATCGGCGCCGCTCTTGGCGCGCGTCTCGGGACTGGGGCCATCGCTTGCCGAAGCGATCGTCGCGCATCGCGACGTCGGCGGTCCGTTCGCTACGCGCCGCGATCTGCTGAACGTGGCGCGGCTTGGACCGCGCGCGTTCGAGCAGTGCGCAGGCTTCCTGCGCATCCCGAACGGCTCCGAGCCGCTCGACGCTTCATCCGTGCATCCGGAAGCCTATGGCGTGGCAAAGAAGATCGTCGCCGCCTGCGGCCGCGACGTGCGCGCGCTGATGGGCGACAGTGCCGCGCTCAAGGCACTCGACCCTCGTGTCTTCGTCGACGAGCGCTTCGGCCTGCCGACGGTACGCGACATCATCGCGGAACTGGAAAAGCCCGGACGCGACCCGCGGCCGGGCTACAAGACTGCGACCTTTGCCGAAGGCGTTGACGACATCAAGGACCTGAAGCCCGGCATGCTGCTCGAAGGCACCGTCACCAATGTCGCCGCCTTCGGCGCCTTCGTGGACATCGGCGTGCACCAGGACGGGCTGGTGCATGTCTCGCAACTGGCCGACCGCTTCATCAAGGACGCGCATGAGGTGGTGAAGGCCGGCGATGTCGTGAAAGTTCGGGTGGTCGATGTCGACATCAAGCGCAATCGCATCGGCCTCTCGATGCGCAAGGATGGCGGCCAGGGTGGGGCGCCTCGGGTCGGCCAGCGCGACAGCGGCGGCGGCAAGCCCGAACCGCGCTCGCCGGCGCCGCAGCGCCAGCCCGAACGGCCGGCGCAGGGTGCGTTCGGCGCGGCGCTCGCCGAGGCGATGAAGCGGAAATAGTTACCACGCCAGAACAGCCGGCTCCTTCTCAACCTGGCCCCGCAGCCAGTCGCGAAAGCTGGCAACCGGCGGATGGCCGCGCTTGGCGTGCGGCACGACGAGATAATAGGCACTGCGGCTCTGCATCGGCTTGCCCGGCGCCGGCACCAACTGGCCACGCTGCAATTCTCCGGCGACCAGGATCTGCGGCAGCAGCGCCACGCCGAGCCCCGCCATGCAGGCCTGCGCGACCGTGCCGAACTGCTCGAACTGCATGCCGGGGCCGGTCGGCGCGTCGAGCTCCTGATGCTCGAACCATTCGCTCCAGGCGTCGGGACGCGTTGCCATGTGCAGCAACGGCAGGCGGCCGATATCGGCCGGCGTCGCGACCTTCCGCTGCGCCAGGAATTCGGGCGCGGCGACCGGCATCACGGCCTCGCGCATCAAAAGCGTGCAATCAGCGTCCGGCCAATCAGGCATGCCGTGGTGGATTGCGGCGTCGAGCCGCTCGCGCGCGAAGTCGAAGCGGCCAATGCGCGTGGCGAAATTGATCGTGATGTCCGGATGACGGGCGACGAAATCCGGAATGAGCGGCATCAGCCAGCGCGTGCCGAAGGTCGGCAGGATGGCAAGGTTGAGAACACCGCTATGCCGATTGCTCATCAATCCAAGCGCCGCATCGCGCAACTGCGCGAGGGCTGACCGCACCGCGTCGGCATAGATCTCGCCCGCCGTGGACAGCCTGACATTGCGGCTGTCGCGTTCGAAAAGCCGGCGCCCGAACTGCTCTTCCAACAGATTGATCTGCCGGCTGACGGCACCTTGCGTTAGATCGAGCTCGCGGGCCGCGGCGGTGAAGGAGCCGAGACGCGCCACCGCCTCGAAGGCGGCAAGCGCGCTGACGTTTGGCAAGAGGCGGCGCTGGACGTTCATGATCTATTACTAACGCTCATCGATCCTCGATGCAATTTCGTTTGATTTTTTCCAGATGGAGGCGGATAAGCCGGGCCATCCAAGAATTTTTGCCGGGAGACCCACGTCATGGCCGCCGAGAAGAACGCCTTCGTCTGGAACGATCCCTTCCTTATCGAGGACCAGCTTTCCGAAGACGAGCGGATGGTGCGCGACGGCGCAGCGGCGTTCGCCGCCGACAAGCTGGCGCCCCGCATCGAGGAAGCCTATGCCGATGAGAAAACCGATCCCTCAATCTTCCGCGAGATGGGCGAGGCGGGCCTGCTCGGCATCACCATTCCGGAGGAATATGGCGGGCTCGGCGCCAACTACGTCACCTACGGGCTGGTGGCGCGCGAAGTCGAACGCATCGATTCCGGCTATCGCTCGATGATGAGCGTGCAGTCGTCGCTGGTCATGTATCCGATCCATGCCTACGGCTCGGAAGAGCAGCGCAAGAAGTACCTGCCGAAGCTCGCCTCCGGCGAATGGATCGGCTGCTTCGGCCTCACCGAGCCGGATGCCGGCTCCGATCCGGGCGGCATGAAGACACGGGCCGAGAAGACGGCGAACGGCTACAGGCTTTCCGGCTCCAAGATGTGGATTTCCAACGCGCCGATCGCCGACGTCTTCGTCGTCTGGGCAAAGTCGGCCGCGCATGACAACCAGATCCGCGGCTTCGTGCTGGAAAAGGGCCTGAAGGGGCTGTCGGCGCCGAAGATCGGCGGCAAGCTTTCGCTGCGAGCCTCAATCACCGGCGAGGTTGTGATGGAAGGCGTCGAGGTCGGCGAGGAGGCGCTGCTGCCCAATGTCTCGGGCCTGAAGGGACCCTTCGGCTGTCTCAACCGCGCGCGCTACGGCATCTCGTGGGGCGCCATGGGCGCGGCCGAGGATTGCTGGCACCGCGCGCGGCAGTACGGCGTCGACCGCAAGCAGTTCGGCAAGCCGCTCGCCGGCACGCAGCTCTTCCAGAAGAAGCTCGCCGACATGCAGACCGAGGTCGCGCTCGGCCTGCAGGGTTCGCTGCGCGTCGGCCGGCTGATGGACGAAGGCAAGATGGCGCCGGAGATGATTTCGATCGTCAAGCGCAACAATTGCGGCAAGGCGCTCGACATCGCCCGCCAGGCTCGCGACATGCATGGCGGCAACGGCATCCAGATCGGCTATCACGTAATGCGTCATGCCCAGAACCTGGAGACGGTCAACACCTATGAGGGCACGCATGACGTGCATGCGCTGATACTGGGTAGGGCGCAGACGGGGCTTCAGGCGTTTTTCTAAGCCGGCAACGGTGCTTAAATTAGGTGCAGCGCAACATCTCTGCTTGGAGAATGCCCAGCACTTATGTCAGGGTTCGGCGATTGAAACGCCGTTCCCCGGGGCACCATGGCAATTCTGGCAGCCGTCCACCACCTGACCCATTACAAATACGACCGGCCGGTCGTTCTCGGCCCTCAGGTGATCAGGCTGCAGCCGGCGCCGCATTCGCGCACCAAGGTGCTCAGCCATTCGCTGAAGGTCGAGCCGAAGAACCATTTCGTCAACCTGCAGCAAGACCCGTACGGCAACTTCCTCGCCCGCTTCGTCTTCCCGGAGCCGGTGACGGAACTGAAGATCCAAGTCGATCTAGTCGCCGATATGACGGTCTATAATCCGTTCGATTTCTTCGTCGAGGAATCAGCCGAGAATTTCCCGTTCGAGTACCCGGAAGAGATCAGGCAAGACCTCGCCATATACCGCACGCCCGAGCCGGCCGGCCCGTTGCTGTCGGCCTTCCTGAAAACCATCGACCGCAGTCCGACAAACACGGTCAACTTCCTGGTCGGCCTCAACGCGCGGCTGCAGCGCGAGATCGCCTATATCGTGCGCATGGAGACCGGCGTCTATTCGCCGGAGGAGACGCTGGCCGCAGGCAAAGGCTCGTGCCGGGATTCAAGCTGGCTGCTGGTGCAGATCCTGCGCAACCTCGGCATCGCAGCGCGTTTTGTCTCCGGTTACCTGATCCAGTTGAAGCCGGACCTCGTCTCGTTGGACGGACCGCCTGGAACCTCGGTCGATTTCACCGACCTGCACGCCTGGTGCGAAGTCTATATTCCGGGCGCCGGCTGGATCGGCTTCGACCCGACTTCCGGTTTGCTCACCGGCGAAAGCCATGTGCCGCTGGCGGCGACGCCGCATTTCCGCAATGCCGCGCCGATCTCCGGCATGGCGAGCTTCGCCAATGTCGATTTCGACTTCGACATGCGCGTCGATCGCATCGCCGAGCATCCGCGCATCACCAAGCCGTTCTCGGATGAAAGCTGGGAGGCGCTCGACGCCTTGGGCAACAAGGTCGACGCGGTTTTGCGGGAACAGGATGTGCGGCTCACCATGGGCGGCGAGCCGACCTTCGTCTCGATCGATGATTTCGAGGCCGCCGAATGGAATACGGCTGCCGTCGGGCCGACCAAGCGCGACAAGGCGGATCAGCTGATCCGCCGGCTGCGCGAGCGCTTCGCGCCGGGCGGTTTCCTCCACTACGGGCAAGGCAAGTGGTATCCGGGCGAGAGCCTGCCGCGCTGGACCTTCTCGCTCTTTTGGCGCACCGATGGCGAGCCGGTCTGGCGCGACCCGTCGCTGATCGCGCGCGAAACGAGCACCGTCTCTGTCGGGCCTGAGCAGGCCGCAAGCTTGCTCACGGCGATCGCCGCCGAGCTCGGCATCGACAAGGCGATGGTCGGCGAGGCCTATGAGGATCCGGCCGAATGGCTGCTCAAGGAAGGCAAGCTGCCGGATAATGTCGACCCGTCCAACTCGAAGCTGGAGGATCCGGAAGAGCGCAGCCGCATGGCACGTGTGTTCGAGCGCGGCCTGACCAAGCCGTCAGGCTATGTGCTGCCGGTGCAGCGCTGGAACAGCCAGGCCGCCGGGCAGCGCTGGCGTTCGGAAAAGTGGAAGACGCGGCGCGGCCGGCTGTTCCTGGTGCCGGGCGATTCCCCGGTCGGTTATCGGCTGCCGCTCGGCGCGCTGCCTTACGTGCCGCCGGCGCAATACCCCTATATCGTGCCGGTCGATCCGTCGCTGCCGCGCGCTACGCTGCCGGCGCGCGACGCTCTCTTGCCGGAACCTGCCCCAGCAGAACTTGAGGGCCCCGACGAAATGGCGCGCCGCCAGTTGGCAGCGTCCTTCACCGCGACAACGGGCCAGCAGGACCGCGTCGAGCAGGAGATCACCGAGATCGGCGGTGCGGTGCGCACGGCGCTCACCGTCGAACCGCGTGACGGGCGGCTCTGCGTGTTCATGCCGCCGGTCGAGGCGCTTGAGGACTATCTTGAGCTGGTGGCGGCGGCCGAGAACGCGGCCAAGGCGATCGGCCTGCCGGTGCATATCGAGGGTTATGGGCCGCCGCACGACCCGCGCCTCAACGTCATCCGCGTGGCGCCTGATCCCGGCGTCATCGAGGTAAACATCCACCCGGCCGCCGACTGGCGGGAATGCGTCGCGACGACCACGGCGATCTATGAGGAAGCCAGGCAGTCGCGGCTCGGCACCGACAAGTTCATGATCGACGGCCGTCACACCGGCACGGGCGGCGGCAATCATGTCGTTGTCGGCGGCGCGACGCCCAACGATAGTCCGTTCCTGCGCCGGCCGGACCTGTTGAAGAGCCTGGTGCTGCAATGGCAGCGGCACCCATCGCTCTCCTATCTGTTTTCCGGCCTGTTCATCGGCCCCACCAGCCAGGCGCCGCGCATCGACGAGGCACGGCATGATTACCTCTATGAACTCGAGATCGCGCTGGCCCAGGTGCCGCATCCCGACAAGGGCGAGGCGCCGTTGCCGTGGCTGGTCGACCGGCTGTTCCGCAATCTCTTGACCGACGTGACCGGCAACACGCACCGTTCGGAAATCTGCATCGACAAATTGTTCTCGCCGGACGGTCCGACGGGACGGCTCGGTTTGGTCGAGTTCCGCGGCTTCGAAATGCCACCCAATGCCCGGATGTCGCTCGCCCAGCAATTGCTGGTCCGCGCTATCATCGCGCGGGCTTGGAAGAACCCGCTCGACGGCCGCTTCGCGCGCTGGGGCACGTCGCTGCATGACCGTTTCATGCTGCCGCATTATGTCTGGGCGGATTTCCTCGACGTGCTGGAAGATCTGAAGCTCAACGGCTTCGACTTCCGCCCGGAATGGTTCGCAGCCCAACTCGAATTTCGCTTCCCGTTCTGCGGCGAGGTGCAGCATGGCGGCGTCAAGCTGGAGCTCAGGCAGGCGCTCGAGCCCTGGCATGTGATGGGCGAGCAAGGCGCGATCGGCGGCACCGTCCGCTTCGTCGATTCGTCCATCGAGCGGCTGCAGGTGAGGACGCAAGGCCTCAATCCGGAGCGTCACGCGGTCGTCTGCAACGGCCGCATCGTGCCGATGAAGGCGACCGACAGCAGAGAGGTCGCGGTGGCAGGCGTGCGCTTCAAGGCTTGGCAGCCGGCCTCCGGCCTGCATCCGGCCCTGCCGGTCAACACGCCCTTGGTGTTCGACATCTACGACCGCTGGTCGGGCCGCTCGTTGGGGGGCTGCGTCTATCATGTCGCGCATCCGGGCGGCCGCAACTACGAGACCTTCCCGGTCAACGGCAACGAGGCGGAGGCGCGGCGGCTGGCCCGCTTCGAGCCGCGCGGCCATACGCCGGGTGCCTATGTGCTACGTGAAGAACAAGGTTCTGAAGAGTTTCCCATGACCCTTGACCTCAGGCGACCGGCGAGATTCTGATCGAGCATGGCCAAGGGGAATCAGAAACGGGCGGGCGGCAGGCCGCGGGCGCAGAGCCTGTTGGAGCATTACCGGCCGATTGAAGGCGTCGTCGACGAGATGGTCGACGCGTCGGGCAATCCGCGCCCGGCCTGGCAGTCCTTCATCGGAGCGTTGGACGATCTGGGGGCTGAGGCGCTCGGACAGCGCTTTGCCCGCGCCAACCAATATCTGCGCGATGCCGGCGTCTACTACCGCGTCTACGACAAAGCCGGCGCCAACGAGCGCGAATGGCCGCTGGCGCATGTCCCGCTGCTGATCGACGAGAAGGAATGGGCCGAGATCAGCGCCGGCCTCGTCCAGCGCGCCGACCTGTTCGAGACGATACTGGCCGACATTTACGGGCCGAACCGGCTGATCGAGAAGGGAATCCTGCCGGCGGGGCTGATCGCGGCGAGCCCGGAATATCTGCGCCCGGTGGTCGGCGTCCGTCCGGCCAGCGGCCATTTCCTGCACATGGTCGCCTTCGAGCTTGGCCGCGGCCCCGACGGCCGCTGGTGGGTTCTGGGCGACCGCACGCAGGCGCCGTCGGGCGCCGGCTTTGCGCTGGAGAACCGCGTTGCCACCACGCGCGCCTTGTCTGACATCTATGGCGAGCTGCATGTGCATCGCCTGGCCGGCTTCTTCCGCCGCTTCCGTGATGCGCTGAACGGCATGGCGAAGGATTCCGGCGGCCGCGTCGCCATCCTGACGCCCGGACCGCTCAACGAGACCTATTACGAGCACGCCTATATCGCGCGTTATCTCGGCATTATGCTGCTCGAAGGCGAGGACCTGACGGTGTCCGGCGGCCGGCTGATGGTGCGCACGGTTTCGGGCCTGATGCCGATCGGCGTTTTGTGGCGGCGGCTCGATGCCGCTTTCGCCGATCCGCTGGAGCTCAAACCGGACTCGCAGATCGGCACGCCGGGGCTGGTCGAGGCGATCCGGCGCGGCACCGTCTCGGCCGTCAACGGGCTCGGTTCCGGCTTGGCGGAAACGCGGGCGCTGCTTTCTTTCCTGCCGCGGATCGCGCGGGAATTGCATGGCGAGGAACTCAAGCTGCCGAACATTGCGACCTGGTGGTGCGGACAGCAGGCCGAACGCGACCATGTGCTGGCCAATATTGACCGCATGGTGGTCGGCCCGGCGCTGTCGACACGGCTTGCCTTCGAGGACGATGGCGCGACCAGGCTCGGTTCGGCGCTTTCGGCCGGAGAGCGGGCGGATCTTATCGCGCGGATCGAAGCCGACGGGGTTGGCTTCGTCGGCCAGGAGGCGGTCACGCTCTCGACTACGCCGGTCTTTGCCGGCGGCCGCTTGGAGCCGCGGCCCGCCAGTCTGCGCGTCTACCTGGCGCGAACACACGAAGGCTGGACGGTGATGCCCGGCGGCTTTGCACGCGTCGGCTTCTCGCTCGACCCGACCGCGATGGCCATGCAGCGCGGCGGTCAGGCGGCGGATGTCTGGGTGGTCAGCGACAGGCCTGTCGAGCGGGAGACGTTGCTGCCGCAGGAGACCGACGGCTTCACCCGCACCATGCCCGGCAGCCTGCCGAGCCGCGCCGCGGAAAACCTGACCTGGCTTGGCCGCTATATCGAGCGCTCGGAAGACACGGTGCGGGTGCTGCGCGCTTATCACGTCAGGCTGGCGGAGACATCCGACCCCGAGATGCCGCTGCTCGCCGACATCAGAGACTATCTCGAACCGTTCGGCATCGAGGTCGAAACCGCGATCCCGCTTGGATTGATCGGCACATTGGACAGCGCCGTCTACAGCGCCGGCCAGATCCGCGACCGCTTCTCGCCGGATGGCTGGCTGGCGCTGAAGGATCTGTCGAAGACCATCCACAAATTCGCGGAGACGGTCGCGCCGGGCGACGACGCGACGCGGGCGATGACCGTGATGCTGCGAAAGCTTGCGGGCTTCTCGGGGCTGCTGCACGAGAACATGTACCGCTTCACCGGTTGGCGCTTCCTGGAGATCGGCCGCCGACTGGAACGTGGCATCCAGATCGCGCGCACGCTAGCCAGGCTGACAAAGGCAGACGCGCCCGACGGCGCACTCGACATGATGCTGGAGATCGGCGACAGCGTCATGACCCACCGCCGGCAATATCCGGTTCAGTCAGGCCGGCGCACGGCTATAGACCTCTTGGCGCTCGATCCGCTCAACCCGCGCTCGATCCTGTTCCAGTTCGAGCGGCTCAAGGCCGAGATCGGCATGCTGCCTTCCGTCGGGGGCGAGGGACATATGTCGCCCGCGGCGAAAGAAATCCTGCAGCTCAACACGGCGCTCGCCGTGATGGAGCCTCAGGACATGACCGCGAAGGTGCTGGACGATCTCGCCATTCAGATCGGCGATCTCTACAACAGTCTCGCCAAGGCCTATTTCGGATAAATGCTCTACGACGTCAGGCTTCATCTTCATTACGGCTATGCGGCTGCAGCCGGCGGCGGCAGGCACCAGGTGCGCGTGCTGCCGCAGACGATCGCCGGCGTGCAGCGGGTTATCGCCGCCTCGCTGTCGTTCCAGCCGAATCCGGCCGAGCGCGCGGATTTTTCCGATTTCTTCGGCAACAACGTCACTGCGATCGCCGTTCGCGACGCGCATGAGGAGCTCCACGTCAGGATGAGCGCCCGTGTGTCGGTGTCGCGGCCGGAAGCCGGCCTCGACGTCTCGCCCGACATTCACGGCTTGAGGGCGGAACTCGACGCGGTGCGTTCGCTGTCCGCCGAGGCGCCGCATCACTTCCTCGCCGCCAGCGACCACGCCGGCATCGATCCGGTAATCACGGCATATGCGCGGGAAAGCCTCGCCGGTTCGGCGATCGCCACGGCGGTCGATCTCTGCAATCGGATCCACCGCGATTTCACCTATGACGGCAAGGCAACCACGGTGCAGACGCGCGCCAGCGATGCCTTTGCGCTTCAGCGTGGGGTTTGCCAGGATTTCTCGCACATCATGATCGCCGGGCTGCGCGGGCTTGGTATCCCCGCCGGCTATGTCAGCGGCTTCCTGCGCACGATCCCGCCCAAGGGTAAGCCGAGGCTCGAAGGCGCCGACGCCATGCATGCATGGGTCAAGGCCTGGTGCGGGCGCGATGCCGGCTGGCAGGAATTCGATCCGACCAACGGCATGCGGGCGAGCAACGACCATATCACGGTGGGATACGGCCGCGACTATTCCGACGTGGCGCCGATTGTCGGCGTCCTGAAAATCACCGGCGAGCAGATCGGCGAGCAGGCGGTCGATGTCATCCCGGTCGCTGCCTGAAGGCGCACGATCGGTGATGCGGCTGCTTCTCAAATCGCGATCCCGCCGCTATCTTGCCGCCGGACCGTGGACCGGCCTGCCGGGCACTTGCGCGGAGTTCAATTGTTGACATCGGTCAGCATCATCATTCCAGCACACAACGCGTCGGCAACCGTTGCAGACACGTTGGCAACCTTGCGCTCGGAAGCCGAGATCATCGGCGAAGTGATACTGGTCGACGATTCCTCGACGGACAACACGGCGGCCGTGGCCGCGGACGCAGCCTCGCGGCTGGCGCTGCCGTTCCGGATCATCCGGTCCAATTGTCGAGACGCGGGCGG
Organism: Mesorhizobium sp. WSM3862; assembly: GCF_002294985.1. GTDB lineage: Bacteria > Pseudomonadota > Alphaproteobacteria > Rhizobiales > Rhizobiaceae > Mesorhizobium. Next base: position 451,028 of record NZ_NSGE01000002.1, read on the forward strand.
CTCCCGCAATCTTGCGCTGGCCGAGGCGCGCTTCCCCTGGATCTATATGATCGACGCCGACGATCTGCATATCGAGGGCGGGTTGCGGACGCTGCTGTCCAAGGCCAGGGCCAAGCCAGGCGCCGATATGGTGGTCGGCGCCTACCGCCGGCGGACCGATGGCCGGGACCGACAGTTCAAAACGCCGGCCGGCTACATGACTGCCGGACTCGCCAATGCCTCCGCCTATGTGGATGGCAGGATACGGTCGATTGCCGTCGGCAGCGCGCTGGTGTCGCGGCATACGGTCGGCGACACGCGCTTCCCGACCGGTCTTGCCTACGACGAGGACACATTGTTTTGGGCGCGGGTTATGAGCAAGGCATCGCTCGCGGTCGTGAGGCAACCGATCATGATCTACTTCGTATCGTCGGACCGTTCGGATGACCGCTTCGCGATAAAGCCTGCGCGACGCTTCCTCGAATGGCGCCTGGCGCTGCGCGAACTCGCCGACTGCGGCATTGCGAAATCGTCGTTGAAAGCGAGGGAAGGGCTTGTGGCGCTCAAGATCGCCCGCGTACACTACGCTCGCGGCGATCTCGAAACGGCGGCAAAATTCCTGGCGGTTGCCGAAGCGGCGCCCAAGGTTTCCACCGACATCTGGCGCTGCATGCGCTACCGGCTCAAAATCGCGGCGCGGCGCCGGTTCCCAGCCCATCGCGTCCAGCTGCAAAGTGCCTGATGGCCGACGGGCCGGAACTTGCAGTCGTGGTGATAGGTTTTCGGGCTCCGACCGATCTGGTCGCGGCGGTCAGGTCGGTGCTCGGCCAGAACATCCCGCTCGAGGTGGTGGTCGTGAATTCCGGCGGCGGGAATGCCCAGGCGCTTCTGGCCAATGCCGGACTCGACGTGCCAGTCATCGAGTGCGAAGAAAGGCTCTTTGCCGGGGCCGCGAGAAATCGCGGCATAGCGGCGACGAAAGCTCCTTTCATCGCCTTTCTCGCGGATGATTGCCTGGCATGCCCGCGATGGGCAGAGGTCCGGCTGCGCCATCACCGGGAAGGCGTCGCGGCCGTGGCAAGCGCCATCGCCAACAGTCATCCGCGCAATCTGGTCGCGTGCGCGGCCCATCTCGTTACCTATATGCGGCGCCTGCCAGGTCTTCCCGCTCATAAGGCACTTCGCTACGGTGTTTCTTTCGACCGAAAATTGTTCGATCGGTATGGGCTATTCGACGAACAAATGGCGACGGGAGAAGACACGGAATTCCTGGAAAGGCTGCCGAAGGCGATAGTGCCGCTATGGGAGCCGGCGGTGCTTACCGTCCATCGCAACGAGACACGGCTGATCCGAGTGATTGTCGACCAGTATCTGCGCGGATACCGATATGGGACCTACCTCAAATCCGTTGGGCACCGAAAACCATTGCGGATTTTCAAAGGGGTGTTTCGGGACCGGCGCAATGTCGGCAAGTTCGCAAAAGAAGGCCTGGCCGAAGAGGATAGACGTTTCGCGATGTTATCGCTGCCGATCGTATGGGCGGCATTGTTCGCAAAATCTCTGGGGGCAGCCGTCGGCGTAACGCATGGCGATAGGACAGGCACGCGGCCATGATCACCATGGAGATGAAGCAGCCGCGCCGGCGGCGCGGTCGATGGCTTTGGTCGCGGCAAAGGATCGTCGCCATTTTCAGCTATCGCTACGACGCGCATCTTGTGCCAGACCTCCTCGCCAATCTCGACGCAATCGTCGATGGCTGGATCGCCTATGACGATCGGGCGGCGGATGCGGTCTTCAGCAATGAACCGCAGAGGCGGCGCGCGCTCGTTGCCGCGGCTTATGAGGCGGGTGCCGATTGGCTTTTGGCAATCGATCCGGACGAAAGGCTGGAAGATGCCGTGGCCAGCCGGATCGGCCAACTGACCAGCGGGTCCAGGCGCAATGCCTGGGGATTTCGCCTAAGGGAGATGTATACGCCGGCAAGCTATCGCATCGACGGCGTCTGGGGCCAAAAGATGCAGCACAGGCTTTTCCCCGCCTATCACCCGGATCTGAGCCGCTCGCAAGGGCTGCATGAGGCCTGGTTCCCCGAAGATCTGCGCTTCAAGCTTCGGGACAGCGGCCTTAATCTTTATCATTTGAAGATGATCGAGCCGAAACGGCGCGTGGCACGTCGCGACCTCTACAATCATCTCGATCCGGAGCAACGTTTGCAGCAGATCGGCTACGACTATCTGACGGACGAGTCGGGAGCGGTTCTGGAAGCGATACCGGCCGGGCGAGACTACTTTCCCACCCATGTCGACGACGGCAGGCTTTGGATGGCTGAGGTGTCCGCCGACCGGCGGAGCTGAAGGACGCCCTCTGGGGACGGCGGAACCAGCCGCTGTCGCGCGGCTTATCTACGGACCAGTTCCGTGGAGTTACCATGCTGCAACGAGCACAATCGTCCTTCGGCCGCCTGGCGGGTGGTCTGGAAATACAAGGGAACGGCGCGCAGAGTTCCGCCGAGCGCGCCGCGCTCAGCTATGTCAGCGATGCCGATCCGGGCATCCGGCGCCTGAGAAAAGGCAAGGGATTTTCCTATGTCGGCCCGAACGGGAGTGCGGTCACCGCGGCGACGCTCGACCGTATCAAGGCGATCGTCATTCCGCCGGCGTGGACGGATGTATGGATCTCGCCCGACCCGAACGGCCATATCCAGGCGACCGGCCGGGATCAGCGCGGACGCAAGCAGTACCGCTATCATCCGCAGTGGACCGAGGAACGGGACGGCGTCAAATACTCCAGCCTCGTTGCTTTCGCGGAAAGCCTGCCCTCCTTGAGGCGCCAGGTCGATGCCGATCTGCGCCGTCATGGACTGCCACTGGAGCGCGTTGTCGCCTCTGTCGTCTGGCTGCTCGACAACACCATGATCCGTGTCGGCAATGCCGCCTATGCCCGCGACAACAAGAGTTTCGGCCTGACCACGCTGCGCGACCGCCATGTCGAAATCACCGGTTCCAGCCTGCGCTTCTCCTTCATGGGCAAGTCCGGCAAGGAATGGAAGCTGAAGCTCGTCGACCGACGCATCGCCAAGATCGTGCGCGGCGCGCAGGACCTGCCTGGCCAGAAGCTGTTTCAGTATCTTGATGACGAGGGAACACGCCGGCCGCTGCGGTCGGAGGACGTCAACCGCTATATTCGCGAGGCATCTGGCCCGGAGTTCAGCTCCAAGCATTTTCGCACCTGGGGCGGCACCATCCATGCGGCATCCCTGTTCGCGCAGGCGGAGTTGCCCGAGAGCATCACCCAGAAAAACCGCGTGATGAACAGTGTCGTCGACAAGGTCGCCGAACGACTCGGCAATACGCGAGCCGTCTGCCGCCGGTGCTATATCCATCCGCTCGTATTCGAGGCGTGGGCCGAAGGGAAGCTGCTCGGCGAAATAGCCGAAGCCAACAAACGAAAGCGCCTTATACCGGGCCTCGACGAGGAGGAGACGCTGGTGCTGAGATGGCTGCAGGCGCGCGAAGCCTGACCACCAGGATGATAGCGTAAACCCTCGATAGCCCTACAACTTTTTTGTCGACCTTGTGTCGGGAAGGGTCCTACTGTTGCGTCCTTTGATACGGAAAGGACGCGCCATGCTTTATGCCATCCTCTGCTATGCCTCCGAAGACGTCGTCTGCTCCTGGAGCAAGGAACAGGACGAGGAGGTCATGGCAAAGCTCCTCAACGTACAGGACAAATACGCCAGGGCAGGCCGGCTGGGGCCGGTGGCGCGCCTGCTGCCGACCACAGCCGCGACGACGCTCCGCAAGGTCAACGGCGAATCGGTGGTGCTCGACGGCCCGTTCGCCGAGACCAAGGAGCAGTTCCTCGGCTTCTACACGCTCGAATGCAATCACCTGGACGAAGCCGTCGAGTTCGCCCGCGAACTCTCCGAGGTCAATCCGAGCGGTGGTTCCTACGAGATCAGGCCGATCTCGGTCTTCAATCCGACAAAGGTTCCCGCATGACCGAGCTTGCCTGGATCAGCAACGCGATCAGCACCGCCCGTCCGCAGGCGATGGGCGCGCTGCTGCGCTATTTCCGCGACCTCGACGCCGCGGAAGAAGCTTTCCAGGATGCGTGCCTGAGGGCGCTGAAGAACTGGCCGAAAAACGGGCCGCCGCGCGATCCGGCGGCCTGGCTGATCTTCGTCGGCCGCAACAGCGGCATCGACGCGGTGCGCAAGCGCGCCAGGCAGGCGCCGATGCCGGAAGAGGACCAGATCTCCGATATCGAGGATGCCGAAGGCGATATGGCCGAGCGGCTCGACGGCGCGCATTATCGCGACGACATCCTGCGGCTCCTGTTCATCTGCTGCCATCCCGATCTGCCGGCGACGCAGCAGATCGCGGTCGCGTTGCGCATCGTCTCCGGCCTGACCGTCAAGCAGATCGCGCGGGCCTTTCTCGTCGGCGAGAGCGCCATGGAGCAGCGCATCACCCGCGCCAAGGCGCGCATCGCCGATGCCGGCGTGCCGTTCGAGACGCCAGGCGCGGTCGAGCGTTCCGAGCGCTTGGCGGCGGTCGCGGCCATGATCTATCTGATCTTCAACGAGGGCTATTCGACCAATGGCGGCGAGGCGCCGGCCCGCGCGCCGCTCTGCGAGGAGGCGATCCGGCTCGCCCGGCTGCTGCTCAGGCTGTTTCAGCAGGAACCGGAGATCATGGGGCTGACGGCGCTGCTGCTTCTCCAGCATGCGCGCGCGCCGGCGCGCTTCGACGCGCATGGCGAGATCGTGCTGCTCGAGGATCAGGACCGGTCGCTCTGGAGCCGCAAGATGATCGACGAGGGCCTTGCCCTGGTCGACAAGGCGCTGCGTCATCGCAAGCCTGGCCCATACCAGGTGCAAGCGGCGATCGCGGCATTGCATGCGCGGGCGGCAACACCCGAGGATACGGACTGGACCGAGATCGACCTGCTCTACGGCTTGCTCGAGCAGATGCAGCCGTCGCCGGTAGTGACGCTGAACCGCGCTGTCGCGGTAAGCAAGGTGCGCGGCCCCGAATCGGCGCTGGCAATGATCGAGCCGCTGGAAGATCGGCTGGCAGGCTATTTCCACTTCTTCGGCCTGAAGGGCGGCCTGCTGATGCAGCTTGGCCGCAGCGAGGAGGCGCGCGTGGCCTTCGACCGCGCGATCGCTTTAGCCAATACCGCCGCCGAAGCCGCTCATATCCGCATGCATATCGACCGGCTGATCAAGGAAAGCACCGAGACGTCGCAGGCCAAGAAGGCGCGCTGATCCCACTTTCACTGCTGGCCCAATTTTGCGCGCCGGGGTTGGACCATCCCGGGGTGGCGGTTTTTCCCTGAAACGAGTAATGCCACGCCATGAAAGCGCCGTCGTGCCTCAGGGCGGCGACAAGACGTGGCGCAAGGCTTCGACGCTCGCCATATCCAAGGCGAGATCTGAAAAGGAACAAACATGACGATTGCGAAGGAAACGGCCTCACTTCTGGAGAAACTTGGCGTCGCCAAGGATACGCTTTCCGGCGGCGACCTCATCGTGCGCAGCCCGGTGACGGGCGAGCAGATCGCGGCACTGAAGTCGATCTCGGCGATCGATGCCGGCAAGGCTATCGATGCCGCGCACAATGCCTTCCAGGCCTGGCGGCTGGTGCCGGGGCCGAAGCGGGGCGAACTGGTGCGCCTGCTCGGCGAGGAGTTGCGTGCTCACAAGGCGGAGCTCGGCCGGCTGGTGTCGATCGAGGTCGGCAAGATCCCGTCCGAGGGTCTCGGCGAAGTACAGGAGATGATCGACATCTGCGATTTCGCGGTCGGTCTTTCCCGCCAGCTCTACGGCCTGACCATCGCCACCGAGCGCCCTGGACACCGCATGATGGAAACCTGGCATCCGCTCGGCGTCGTCGGCGTGATCTCGGCCTTCAACTTCCCCGTCGCGGTGTGGTCGTGGAACGCGGCACTTGCACTCGTGTGCGGTGACGCGGTGGTGTGGAAGCCGTCGGAAAAGACGCCGCTGACGGCGCTTGCCTGCGAGGCGATCTTCGAGCGCGCCGCCAGGCGTTTCGCCGATGCGCCGGAAGGCCTGCTCCAGGTGCTGATCGGCGACCGCGCCGTCGGCGAGGTGCTGGTCGACCATCCGAAGGTGCCGCTGGTCTCGGCCACGGGCTCGACCCGCATGGGCCGCGAGGTCGGTCCGCGGCTGGCCAAGCGTTTTGCACGCGCGGTGCTCGAGCTCGGCGGCAACAATGCCGGCATCGTCTGCCCGAGCGCCGATCTCGACATGGCGCTGCGCGCCATTGCGTTCGGCGCCATGGGCACCGCCGGCCAGCGCTGCACGACGCTCAGGCGTTTGTTCGTGCATGAGAGTGTCTATGACGCGCTGCTGCCGCGCCTGAAGAAGGCCTATCAGAGCGTTTCGGTCGGCAATCCGCTGGAGACCTCGGCGCTGGTCGGTCCGCTGATCGACAAGGCCGCCTTCGACAATATGCAGAAGGCATTGAAAGAAGCGGAAGCACATGGCGGCAAGGTGACCGGGGGCAAGCGGTTCGAGAACGGCCATCCCGAGGCCTACTATGTGCATCCGGCGCTCGTCGAAATGCCGAAGCAGGTCTCGCCGGTGACGGAAGAGACCTTCGCGCCGATCCTCTATGTGATGAAATATGCCGATTTCGAGGAGGCGCTCGACCTGCACAATGCGGTCGGCGCCGGCCTGTCGTCCTCGATCTTCACACGCGACCTGCAGGAATCGGAGCGCTTTCTCGGCGTCGACGGTTCGGACTGCGGCATCGCCAATGTCAATATCGGCACGTCGGGCGCCGAGATCGGCGGCGCATTCGGCGGCGAGAAGGAAACCGGCGGCGGCCGCGAGAGCGGCTCGGACGCCTGGAAGGCCTATATGCGGCGCGCCACCAACACGGTGAACTTCTCCAAGGCGCTGCCTTTGGCGCAAGGCGTGTCGTTCGACATCGACTGAGGACATTGAGCGGTTCACCGTTTCACGGAAACGGCAAACCGCCCTATCTCTTTGATTTGACAATTCCGGACGGAAGACCGTTTCACACTTTCCTGGAATTGCTCTGAGCGCCGCGTCATGGTCGAAGCGGCTCAACGGCGCGTCTCTTTGCGCGCCGCCACGGCAAGCTCGGAGCAGGCGCCGCGGCGCTCAGCCTTCGCCCGCTCCGGAAAAACACGCCTCGAAGGCTGCGTCGACGATGGCGAGCTTGGCTGCCTGAACGGCCATATACTCGTCGAAGAACTGCCGCGACACCCACATGACGGAATGTCCGCGCTGCCCGACCCAGCCGATGCTGCCGAGCGCCTCGGCGTCGCGGAGCTTGCGCGCCAGATGCGTGCGCGACAGTTTCAGCCAATGCGCGAATTCGCTGATCGAAATGACGCCGGTCGGAATCTTCTCGAGGCTGGCGTCCTCCGGATCGATACCCGACATCAGCCAGTCCATGACGATGCCGCCGTTGTTGAGCCAGATGAACAACGAGAAGGTTTGCTGGGGTTCCCGCACCGGAATGGATGCGAGCAATCCGTCGCAGATCAATGGCTGCAGCTTGGCCAGCATATCGGGGTGTTCGAGGAAAGTCGTCAGCCGGGCTCCGCCATCGATGCGGTCGAGCGTTCGCAAATGGGCATGGATCCAGCCGGTAAAGGTCTCGATGGTGGCCGCGGTCACCCGCAAGGGATGAGCTCGGCCATCGCCACGCGACGAAATGTATTCGGCGACGTTGTAATGGAGCATTTCCTTGACGAACGCTTCGGCGGTGTTGCGGCTGGCAACTGAATTGCGGCGCACGACCTCGATGAAACGCGCTACGGTCATTTCGGTGCGGCGGTCATCGGGGTCGCGCCTGAAATGCAGCGCAAGTCCGACATGGCCGAGTAGCCAGCGCTGCTGGGTGGCAAAAACGGCGGCAAGGCGCGGGCTGGTTTCGTAGATATGGATGAGCGCGCGCGACTGCTCCTTGACACCGCGCAGAGCTGCCGGATGACTGGCGATTTCTTCGGCGCTCAAGGGCATTTCCTCGGGTACTCCATTCAATTCGAAGCAACGACCAAAGAAGATTCCCCGCCTTCGACGGTCGTGTCCAGTTGCCCATTGGAACAACGGCTGATGTTTCGGGCGCGTTCTTGCTAACCCTTTGCATCGATTCGAAAAACCCGGATAGCAATCCGCTCGACGGTCTAGCGTTCAATGGGCGGCCTCTTCGCCGAATCGGCGAAGGAGCATCGACGGTTGGGCTTCGTGGCGTGGACAGGTCGGCAACGTCCAAAACCGGTCTTTGCAACCTGCTGGCGGCGACCTATCCTGGCGACTTAAAATCCGTTGCCGCGCCGAGTGAAGCCATGCCGAGAACGATCCGGACGCTGACCGCCAGCGAGGTGGAAACGCTCGTCGAGTGGGCGGCGGGGGAGGGATGGAATCCGGGCATCGGCGATGCCGCCGCGCTCAGGGCCGCCGATCCGGAAGGATTTGTCGGTGCCATCGTCGGCGGCGAGATGGTGGCCGGCATCTCGGCCGTCGCCTGTGGCGCAGAGTTCGGTTTCATCGGCCTCTATATCTGCCGGCCCGATCGGCGCGGTGAAGGCCATGGCAAGGCGGTCTGGGATGCCGGCATGGCTCGGCTCGGCGACCGCATTGTCGGCCTCGACGGCGTAGCCGAGCAGCGGGCCAACTACCAACACAAAGGGTTCGTGCCGGCTTATGAGACCGTCCGCTTCAGCGGTCGTCCGGCGGGACTGACCGGGGGGCGGGAAATCCGGTCCGTTGAGGCCGCCGAGACAGCCGAGATCCTGGCCTATGACCGCCAGTGCTTTCCGGCGCCTCGGGAGGCCTTCCTGCGGGAATGGCTGCGGCCGCCCCGGATCGCGATGATGTCCACTGGCTCGACCGGCCTTGCCGGCTACGGCGTGGCGCGCCGATGCCGCGAAGGTTTCAAGGTCGGTCCGCTGTTCGCGGATGACATGGAAACAGCTCTGGCTTGATGGTGGAACTGACGGGAAGGACGGCGGGCGAAGCCTTGCATATCGACGTGCCGGCCACTCAGATCGGCTTTACCGCCGTGCTTCAGGCTGTCGGCATGGTCCCCGGTTTCACGACGACCCGCATGTACCGCGGCGGGAAACCAGGCAATGCGCCGTCGAAGGTTTTCGGCATCACGACGCTGGAGCTGGGGTGATCGCGAAGCGAATGGCTTCGGTCCTGTGATCATTGATTGTCGGGCTTGGCGCATGCGAGATGTCTCTCCGACGTGGTTCGGATGCCGGACTGTGTCTTGCCGCAACGTTTATCGCACAGCGGAGGTTATCGAATGGCTGGAAGAACCGTCCTGATCGCGGGCGGCGCCGGGGGAATGGGTCTTGCGACGGGACTGCGCCTGGCGGCTGACGGTGAGCGGATCGTGCTCGCCGACCTTCCCGGCGCGAAACTCGACGAGGCCGTGTCAAAGATTGCTGCGACCGGTGCGAACGCGATCGGTCTGCCGCTCGACGTCCGTTCCGTCGCCGCCTGCCGGGAGGTTGTGGACAAGGCGCGCGAGTGGGGAGGCGGCCTGGACATTCTCGTCAACGCCGCCGGCGTCTGGCTCGAGGGAGCGGCAAGCGAGGTCCGCGAAGAGCAATGGGACCTGGTGCTGGATGTCAATCTCAAAGGCGCCTTCTTCCTGATCTCGGCCGCCATTCCGCACCTGTCGGCGGCGCAGGGCGTTATCATCAATATCGCCTCCGACGCGGGCATCGTCGGCAACAGCGGCGCGGCGGTCTATTGCGCCTCCAAAGGCGGGCTGGTGCTGCTGACCAAGGCTCTCGCCCTGGAGCTTGCGCCGCACGGCATTAGGGTCAACGCCGTCTGTCCTGGCGACACGGCGACGCCGATGATCGAGTATCAGGCAAGGACCTATGGCGGAGATGACCCGGACGGCTACAAGCGCCGGCTCCTTGGGCACTACCCGCAAGGGGAAAGAGCACGGTTCATCGGCGTGGAAGAGATCGCCTCCTTCATCCATTATCTTTGCCAGCCCGGCGCGGCGCCGATCACCGGGGCCGCGCTTTCGATCGATTTCGGCATCAGCGCCGGATACTGACTCGCGGCATTGGCGTCATCGCCTTGGGGGGCTCATGACCACGTTTCGCAAATCCCGCACAGCGCTGGTGACCGGCGCGGGCGCCGCCGACGGCATCGGCGCCGCGGTGGCGCGTGCGCTCGGAGACGCCGGGCTTGCGGTCGCGATCACCGCCTCGTCGCATCGCGTCGAGCAGCGCGCCGAAGAGCTGCGGGCGGAGGGGCTCGACGTTCGTGCGGTCGTGGCCGATCTGACGCGTGCAGCGGATGTCGAGCGGCTCTGCTCGGAGGTCGGCGAAATCGATATCCTCGTCAACAATGCCGGGATGGGAACAGTCGCCCAGCCGGCGCTGCAGCGGCGATTTCTCGATCTCAGCGAGAGCGACTGGGACCGCGGCATCGATGTCAGCCTGAAGACCACATTCCTTGCCACACGCGCATTTCTGGCCGGCATGGTCCGACGCGGTCATGGACGCGTGGTGAACATGGCCTCGGTCACCGGCCCTTACGTCTCCAACGAAGGCGAGGCCGCTTATTCCGCCGCCAAGGCAGGCATGGTCGGGCTGACGCATGCGCTTGCGCTGGAGGTCGGCCGCAGCGGCGTCACCGTGAACGCCGTGGCGCCGGGCTGGATCGCGACGGGCGCCTCGACCCCGGAAGAACTCCTCGCGGCGCAAAACACGCCGCTTGGACGCGCCGGCACTCCGGAGGAGGTCGCCGCGGCTGTGCTGTTCCTGGCGTCCGACGGCGCCAGCTATGTCAACGGAGCCGTCCTCGTGGTGGATGGCGGCAACACCCTTCAGGAGCGCAAGGGCTGACCGCCAAGGTCAACCCGTCGACCGCCGCCATCGGCCGCTACTTGTTCGTGTCGGCAATCGCGTCCGGCACCACCACCAGCTTGCCGACGAAGTCCTTGGCCATGAAGTCGGTCTGGGCGCGGTGGAAGTCCGACAGCTTGTAGACGCCGCCGACCAGCGGGCGGATTTTCTTCTCCTCGATGTAGCGCACGATGCGGCGGAAATCGGCCCTGGTGCCCTGGCTCGATCCGTGCAGCTGAAGCTGCTTGAGATACATGGTGCGCAGGTCCAACTGCACCACCGGCCCCGCGATGGCGCCTGCGGTGGTGTAGCGTCCCTCGGGCCGCAGGATGCGCAGCAGATCATTGAAAATGGCGCCGCCGACAAGGTCGGCGACCACGTCGATGGGTTGGCCAGCGGTCGCTTCGTTGACGGCGGCAGGCAGGTCGGCCACGCCGCGCGTGACCACTTTCTCGGCGCCGATGTCGAGCACCGCTTGCTCCTTGCCCTTGCCGACCACGGCATAGGGAATGGCGCCCCGCGCCCGCGCCAGCTGCACGATGCCGGAGCCGACACCGCCGGAGGCGCCGGTGACCAGCACCCGTTCGCCGGCCTTCAAGCCTGCACGTTCCAGCATCTGCTCGCCGGTGAGATAGGCGCAGCAGAAGGTGGCGAGCTCGACATCGCTCAAATCGGTATCGACCACATGCGCGTTCTCGGCCGGCAGCGCCTGGTATTCGGCATAACCGCCGTCACGGCCGTGGCCCATATAGTCGATGTCGGCGAGCGAATCGTCGTCACGGTTGTAGATGGAGAAGTCGACCATGACGCGTTCGCCGATGCGCTCGGCGGGTACGCCGTCACCGACGGCGACGATGGTGCCGACCGTATCGGTGCCCTGGATGCGCGGAAAGGTCAGCGTGTTGCCTTGCCGGCGCCAGGTCGACACGGCAGCGGCATCTTCTTCCGTGCCGTAGGCGCCCTGGCGCACCCACACGTCGGTGTTGTTCATGCCGCAGGCGCTGACCTTGACCAGCACCTCGCCGGCAGCCGGCGACGGCACCTTCACATCGGTGCGGTAGACGAGTTTTTCCAGGCCGCCGTGGCCGGTGAGCTGCACCGCGGCCATCGTGGCCGGGACGGTTCTGGTCATGGCATTCATGTCGGTCTGTTCCTTTGCTTTCACGCAATTCCGGTGGGAAAACCGTTCACACCTTTCCTGGATTGCTTCAGAGGCTGGTGAACACGCTGTTCACGGCGTCAGCGGTCTTGGCGATGATGGTGTCGGCCTCCTCGCGCGTCAGGCAAAGCGGCGGCGCGAAGCCGAGGATGTCACCCTGCGGCATGGCGCGGCCGATGACGCCGCTTGCCGCGAGCGTCGTGGCGATCTGCGGGCCCACTTTGAGCGCCGGATCGAAGAAGACGCGATCGTCGCGATCCCTGACGAACTCGACCGCAGCAAGCATGCCGTCGCCGCGGACCTCGCCGACGTTTCTGTGGCCGCCGACGGCCTTGGCCAGCTCGGCGCGGAAATAAGCGCCGGTCTCGCCGGCATTCCTGACCAGATCCATCTCGTCGATAAGTTCGAGATTGGCGACGCCCGCGGCGACGCAGATGGGATGCGCCGAATAGGTCCAGCCGTGGCCCAGCGAGCCCAGCTTGTCGGAACCCCTGACCAGCACCTGCCAGACCTTGTCGGAGACGATGACGCCGGAAAGCGGCGCATAGGCAGACGTCAGGCCCTTCGCGATGGTGATCAGGTTCGGCTTGATGCCGTAATGGTCGGAGCCGAACATGGTGCCGAGACGGCCGAAGCCGGTCACCACCTCGTCGGCGACAAGCAGCACGTCGTATTTGTTCAGCACCGCCTGGATCTTTTCCCAATAGCCGGCGGGCGGCGGCACGATGCCGCCGGTGCCGAGGATCGGCTCGCCGATAAAGGCCGCGACCGTCTCCGGGCCCTCGGCAAGGATCATCTCCTCGAGCTTGTCGGCGCAATATTGCGAAAACTGCTCCTCGCTCATCGAGCGGTCGGTGCGGCGGAAATAATAGGGTGCCTCGGTGTGCATGATCGGCGCGCGCGGCAGGTCGAAGGCGTTGTGAAACAGGTCGAGCCCGGTCAGCGATCCGGTCATGACGCCGGAGCCGTGATAGCCGCGCCAGCGCGAGATGATCTTCTTCTTCTCCGGCCGGCCGAGAACGTTGTTGTAATACCAGATCAGCTTGATGTTGGTCTCGTTGGCGTCGGAGCCGGAGAGGCCGAAATAGACCCTCGACATGCCCTTCGGCGCGCGGTCGATGATCATCTTGGCGAGCGTAATCGAGGCCTCGGTGCCGTGCCCGACATAGGCGTGGTAATAAGCTAGGTTCTTGGCCTGATCGGCAATGGCATCGGCGATCTTCTGGCGGCCATAGCCGACATTGACGCAATAGAGCCCGGCAAAGGCATCGATGCTCTTCTTGCCGGTGTTGTCCCAGACGGTGACGCCTTCGCCGCCGGCCATGATGCGTGCCGGGGACTCGCCCCGCGCATGCGTGCCCATATGCGTCGAGGGATGGAAGAAGTGGTCGCGATCCCAGGCCGAAAGTTCGTTGGACTGTTCGAGCATCTTTTTTCTCCTTGCAGGGAATTCTTCCGGCGTGCGCTAGGCGACGTCCAGACAAAGGTATTTCAGATCGGTGAAGGCTTCGAGGCCATGGCGCGAGCCTTCGCGGCCGATGCCGGACTGCTTGACGCCGCCGAACGGGATCGGCGCGCCGGTGATCTTCACCCGGTTGATCGCGACCATACCGTATTCCAGCGCGCGACCCATGCGCGCCTGGCGCGCGCCGTTCTCGGTCACGACATAGGCGACGAGGCCATATTCGGTAGCGTTGGCGCGGGCGACGACTTCCGCTTCCTCGTCGAACGGGGTGACGGCGGCGACCGGGCCGAAGGTTTCCTCATGCATGATCAGCGCCTCGTCCGGCACATCGACGAGCAGCGTTGGCTGATAGAACAGCGGCCCGGCCGCATGGCGCTTGCCGCCGATGAGGCAGCGCGCGCCGCGAGCCTGCGCGTCTGCGACCTGCTCCTCCACCTTCTTGACGGCGCGCTTATGCATCAGCGGGCCGATATCGGCGTCGGGTGAAAGCCCGTTGCCGGTGCGCAGACGCTCGATGCGACGGGCGAGGGCGACGCAGAAGCGGTCATAGATCTGGCGCTGCACATAGATGCGGTTGGCGGCAAGACAATCCTGGCCGGAGGTGGCGAATTTGGCGTCGAGCGCGATCGTCACCGCCTTTTCGATATCGGCATCACCGAAGACGATCAGCGGCGCATGGCCGCCGAGCTCCATGACCAGCCGCTTCATCGTCGGCGCGCTCTGCGCGGCAATCAGCCGGCCGACGTCGGTCGAACCGGTGAAGCTCATGGCGCGCACCCGGGCGTCAGCGCACATCGCGCCGACGATGGTGCGCGCATCCCCGGTGACAACGTTGAAGACGCCGGCGGGCAGTCCGGCACGCTCGCCGAGTTCGGCCAGCGCCAGCGCCGAAAGCGGCGTTTCCGAGGACGGATGCGCCACCACGGTGCAGCCGGCGGCAAGCGCCGCAGCGGCCTTGCGGGTGAGCATGGCCGACGGAAAGTTCCATGGGGTGACGACGCCGACGACGCCGAGCGGCTCGCGGCGAACGGTCATCTGAGCATTCGGCAGATGGCTGGTGACGCTTTCGGCATTGAGGCGCTTTGCTTCCTCGGCATACCACTCGACGAAGGAGGCGGCGTAGTCGATCTCGCCCAGCGATTCCTTTAGCGGCTTGCCCTGTTCAAGCGTCATCAGCAGCGCCAGGTCGTCCTTGGCGGCGACGATCAGCTCGAACCATTTTCGCAAGATTCTGGAACGCTCTTGCGGCAGCGCGGAGCGCCAGGCCGGCAGGGCACGCGCTGCAGCGTCGACAGCCTCCGCCGTTTGGCTTGCGCCGAGGGCGGCAACGAAGGCGACTGTAGCGCCGGTGGCCGGATCGGTGACTGCGAAGCTCGCGGCCGAGTCGCCGGCCGTCCAATGTCCCCCGATATAGCCGAGATCGCGCAGCAGCCGGCGATCGGCGAGACGATCCAGTGCTTCGTGGCGGTGTGGGCGTGCAAAATGCGCGGACATCGTTTGTCTCCCGGTGCCAGTCGATGCGGAGAGATTAGCCGCGCGACCGAGACAGAGAGGCTTTTTCGGCAGCCGCCAGGAGAGAGATTGTCTCCCATCGCCCGCCGCGCCAGACGATCTCTCCGGCTTCAGCCTGGCAACAGGTCGGCGACAGGCACCACGGACTCCTCCTTCACCGTCTTGGTGACGATGTAGGTGAAGTAGCGGTCGATGCCGATCTCGCGTTCCAGAAGGGCGTCGACCAGCCGCTGATAGGCGTCGATGTCCCGCGCCATCACTTTCAGCACATAGTCGACGCCGCCGCCGACCGACCAGCAGGCGACGATCTCGGGCACGTCGCGGATGACCCGCTCGAAACGGTCGAAATCGGCTTGCCGGTGGCTGGCCAATGTCACCTCCATCAGCACGGTCGCCACCGGCGCGATCGCGCGCATGGCGATTGCGGCGTGGTAGCCCGAGACGATGCCGGCCTTCTCCAGCTTGCGCAGCCGCATCCAGCAAGGCGTCGGCGACAGGCCGACCTTCTCGGCCAGCGCCAGCTTGGTGATGCGCCCGTCGCGCTGGATGGCGTCGAGGATCTTGAGGTCGATCGGATCGAGTTTCGCTGCCGCCATGCTCCGCCTTTTTGTTCCGGACACCATGACGATGCATTATTTCGATTGTCAATTGCACTGATTTCGATCTCTAATAAAGTCATGACATTATGGCAGCCAGATCCTGCGCTCATCCGCCGCCCGGCCTACCTCTCGCTGGCCGATCAGTTCGCGCGCGCCATCCATGATGGAAAGCTCGCCAATGGCGCGCGACTGCCGACGCACCGGCGGCTTGCCGACGACCTGAAACTTTCGGTCCAGACGGTCAGCCGCGCCTATGAGGAACTGATCCGCCGCGGTCTGATTGCCGGCGAGGTCGGGCGCGGCAGCTTCGTGCAGACGCAGCGCCGGGAGCCGGAGCCGCCCTACCTCCCGGAACGGTTGGGCGAGGTCATCGACCTCTCGATCCTGAAGCCGGTCTGCGAGCCGATGCATCTGGAGAAGCTAAAGCATGCGTTGGGGTGGCTGGCCGAGAACCTGCCGTCGAGTTCGGCGCTGTCGTTCCGGCCGAACATGGTGTTCCCGCGTCATCGCACGGTGGCGGTCGAATGGCTGAAGCTCTGCGGCCTCGACGCCTCACCGCAGAACATCAGCCTCACCAACGGTGCCACCGCCGGCATGACGGTAGCGCTGATGAGCGTCGCACCGCCCGGTTCGACGGTCGCCACCGAGGCGATCGGCCACCACACGCTGGTGCCGCTCGCCCGCTATCTCGGCTTCAACCTCGAAGGCCTGCCGATCGACGGCAACGGCCTGATCCCGGAAGCGTTGGACGAGGCCTGCCGTCTCTCCGACATTCGCGCCGTTTTCGTCCAGCCTTCGGTCATCAACCCGACGGCGAGCTTGATGGACGCCAGCCGGCGCGAGCAGATCGCCGCGGTCGCGCGCAAACATGACATCGCCATCATCGAGAACGACGTGCTCGGGCCGCTCGTCGAAGGCCGGCCTCCGGCGGTTGCCGCCTTCGCGCCCGAGCGGACGCTCTACGTCACCTCCTTCACCAAGATCACCGTGCCCGGCCTGCGCATCGGCTATCTCGCGGTGCCCGACCGCTATGTCGCGGCCGTCGCCAACCGCCATCTCGTCTCGAACTGGATGGCGACGCCAATGGTGGCGGAAATCGCGACGCGGTGGGTGAACGACGGCACGGCTTTTGAGTTGGTCAACTGGCAGCGCGGGGCGCTGAGACGCCGGCAGGAAATCGCAGCCGAAATGCTGGCCGGTGTCGACTATCGCTCCCATCGCGACGGGCTGCATCTGTGGCTCGAATTGCCGGGCGACCGCGCCGAGGAAAGCTTCGTTGCGCAGGCGCGCCTGCGCGGCGTGGCGATTGCCCCGGGCACGTCGTTCCGCATCGCCGACACGCCGTGGCACCCGGCCGTGCGCATCTCGCTCGGCTCGACCACCGAAGGGGAACTGCGCGCGGGCTTGAGCGTTGTCGCCAAGCTCCTGCTGGGCGATCCGGAGCATCTTCTGCTCGCCATTTGATGCAAATGCGGAGCGCCAATTGCCCCGAAATTGTGCAGCGCTCGAAAAATTGTCATGATATTATTTTCCTAATTGACATGATTTAGCGCGTTTCGCATCGTTAGGACCATAGGCCGCTTTAGAACGGGGAAATGGATTGCCCGCGCCCATCATCAAGGTCGACGCCATTTCGAAGAGCTTCGGCGCCTTCAAGGTGCTGGACGGCCTGTCGATGCAGGTCATGCCAGGCGAGAAGCTGGCGCTGATCGGCCCATCCGGATCGGGCAAGACGACGATCCTGCGCATCCTGATGACGCTGGAAAAGATCGACGGCGGCCATATCCAGATCGACGGCGAGCAGCTCTATCATATGGAGCGCAACGGCCAGCTGGTGCCGGCTGACGAGCGGCACCTGGCCAAGATGCGCCAGAAGATCGGCATGGTCTTCCAGCTTTTCAATCTGTTCCCGCACAAATGCGTCATGGACAACGTCACGCTGGCACCCATGCTGACCAAGGGCGTGGCGCGAGCCGCCGCCGAAAAACGGGCGATGGAGCTGCTCGACATGGTGGGCCTCGCCGATAAGGCGAAGAGCATGCCGGCACAGCTTTCCGGCGGCCAGAAGCAGCGCGTCGCGATCGCCCGCGCGCTGGCGCTGTCGCCCAAGATCATGCTGTTCGACGAGGTCACCTCGGCGCTCGACCCCGAGTTGGTCGAGGAGGTGCTCAACGTCATGCGTAAGCTGGCCGCCGAAACCGACATGACGATGCTGCTCGTCACTCATGAGATGGGCTTTGCCCACGACTTCGCCGATCGCGTGCTGTTCTTCGATCGCGGCAGGATCGTCGAGGAGGGCAAGCCCGATGAGATTTTCCGCCATCCCAAGCAGGAACGCACGCAGGGCTTCCTGAAGAAGATCATCGCGGCCGGACATCGCGTCTGACCGCCATGCCAGGGCGGCGAAGCCGTCCCGAAAGCCAGAAACGGGTGGCAAGTACGCCATCCGAACCGAGCGAACCAAGAAGAGAAACAAGGAGTTGGGAACGATGAAGAAACTTGGCATCCTGGCTGGCGTCGCCGGTCTCGCCGTAAGCACCATGCTGCTCGCCTCCGGCGCGCGTTCAGCAGACGACGCAAAGCTCGAGCAGCTCAAGCAGCAGGGCTTCGCCCGCGTCGCCATTGCCAACGAGCCGCCCTACACCGCGGTCGCCGCGGACGGCAAGGTCTCGGGCGCCGCACCCGACGTAGCGCGCGAGATCTTCAAGCGCCTCGGCGTCAACGATATCGTCGCCTCCATCTCCGAATATGGCGCCATGATCCCCGGTCTGCAGGCCGGCCGCTTCGATGTCGTCACCGCCGGCCTGTTCATGAAGCCCGAGCGCTGCGCGGCTGTCGCCTATTCCGAGCCGGTGCTGTGCGATGCGGAAGCGATGCTGGTGAAGAAGGGCAACCCCAAGGGCTTCAAGAGCTATGAGGACGTCGCCAAGGACACGTCGGCCACTATCGGCGCGCCGGGCGGCGGCACCGAGGAGAAGCTGGCGCTCAATGCCGGCGTGCCGCGCGACCGCGTCATCGTCGTGCCGGACGGCCAGAGCGGTCTGAAGATGGTCCAGGACGGCCGCATCGACGCCTATTCGCTGCCCGTACTGTCGATCAACGACCTCATCAAGAAGGCCAACGATCCGAACCTCGAAGTGATCGCGCCGGTGCAGGGCGCGCCGGTCTATTGCGACGGCGCCGCCTTCAAGAAGGGCGACGAGGCGCTGCGCGATGCCTATGACGTCGAGCTCGCCAAGATGAAGAAGTCCGGCGAGTTCGCCAAGATCATCGAGCCCTACGGCTTCTCGGCCAAGGCGGCGATGTCGACGACGCGCGAGAAGCTCTGCGTGGCGAAGTAATCTCCCTTCTTCCCGCTTGCGCGGCGAGAAGGTCGCTCGAAGAGCCGGATGAGGGGCGGCGCGCCAGCATTTCAAGGTCAGCGCTGCCCCTCATCTGCCTGACGGCATCTTCTCCCGTGGGCGGGGACAAGGCTGTCGCAGCCTCTCGCAACGACTGCAAACGTTAGGAAAATTTGAAACTCAATGACCCAGTGGTCCGGCTATCTCGGCCTGATATTGCAGGGAGCGCTTGTCACCATCGAGCTGACGCTGATGGGGTCGGTGCTTGCGCTCGTCATGGCCTTTCTCGCCGGCATGGGACGTGTGTCGCGCTTCTTCATCGTGCGCGCGATTGCCACGACCTATATCGAGTTCTTCCGCGGCACCTCGATCTTCGTGCAGCTGTTCTGGGCCTATTTCGTGCTGCCCTTCGCCGGTCTGTCGCTGACGCCTTTGCAGGCCGGCGTGCTGGCGCTGGGGCTCAATGTCGGGGCCTATGCGGCGGAAGTTGTGCGCGGCGCCATCCTGTCGATCGGCCGTGAGCAATATGAGGCCTGCACCGCGCTTAATCTCGGCCGCTGGCAAGGCATGCGCCACGTCATCCTGCCGCAGGCGCTGCTCATCATGCTGCCAACCTTCGGCAACAACGCGATCGAGCTGCTCAAGGCGACCTCGGTCGTATCGCTGATCTCGCTTGCCGATCTCACCTTCCAGGCGCAGGTGGTTCGCTCGCAGACCGGCAGCACGCTGATGCCCTTCGTCTCCGTTCTCGTCATCTATTTCGCGCTCGCACTGATCATCTCCTGGGGCGTGCGCTCGCTGGAGCGCCGCATGGCGCGCGGTCTCGACGGAGTGCGTGTCTGATGGAATGGGCCCGCTGATGGAATGGGATTGGAACTTTGTCTGGGAGATCATGCCGACCCTGATCCAGGGGGTGAAGATCACGATCTTGGCGACCGTGCTCGGCTCGATCCTGGCCGGTATCGTCGGTCTGGCGATCGCGCTGGCGCGGCGCTCGCCTAACCGCACGGTGTCGCGCAACGTCGGCTGGTTCGCCGAATTCATCCGCGGCACGCCGCTTCTGGTGCAGCTCTATTTCATCTTCTACGTGCTGCCCGATATCGGCATCCTGCTGCCGCCCTTGGTGGCGGGCGTCATCGGGCTTGGACTGCACTACGGCACCTATACGGCCGAGGTCTATCGAGCCGGCATCGACAATGTGCCGCGCGGCCAGTGGGAGGCCGCCAAGGCCTGCAATCTTAACGGGCGCCACACCTGGACGCATGTCATCCTGCCGCAGGCGATCCCGCCGATGATCCCGGCCTTGGCCAACTACTTCATCGCCATGTTCAAGGAGACACCGCTGCTTTCGGCGATCACCGTGCTGGAGCTGATGAACCAAGCCAAGAGCGTCGCCAATACCTATTACCGCTACATCGAGCCGATGACGCTGGTCGGCGCCTTCTTCCTCGTCATCAGCCTCTGCTCCGTCGTGCTGTTGCGTTGGCTGGAGCGTCGTTACGGCAGGATCGAGAGATGAAAGTCGTGAAACCGCTGCCCGAAATCGAGCTGGCATCGACCCGGCCCGCACTCGATGCGCGTCCGCTCGAAAAGCGCGTCGGGCTGATTGCTTTGGCCACCGATCATACCAGCGAGGTCGACTTCCGCCGCATAGTGGCGAGCGAGCGGATCGGCGTCTATGTCGCACGCATCCCCTACGCCAATCCGACGACGCCGGACAATCTGCGCAAGATGCAGCCCTCGCTTTCGAAGGGCGCGGCACTGATCTTGCCGGACGAGACACTCGATGCCGTCTGCTATTCCTGCACGTCTGCTTCCGTGGTGATCGGCGACGCCGAGATCGAGCAGGCGATCCAGGCGGCCAAGCCGAATGTTCCCGTGGTCACGCCGCCCGTGGCCGGCGTGCGCGGCCTCAACGCTTTTGGCGTGAAGCGGATCAGCATTCTCACCCCTTACACTGTCGAGACCAGCCGGCCGATGGCCGCCTATTTCGCCGCGCACGGCTTCGACATCGAGAGCGTCACCTGCCTCGGCTTCGAGGACGATCGGGAGATGGCACGCATCGAGCCTACCTCGCTCGTCGATCTGGCGCGCAAGGCGACGCATGCGCAGGCAGATGCGCTGTTCGTTTCATGCACCGCGCTACGCGCGGCGCTCGCCGTTCCAGGCATGGAGGAGGCAATCGGCCGCCCGGTCGTCACCAGCAACCAGGCGAGCGCCTGGAACTGCCTGCGGCTTTGCGGCGACGACACGGCGCGGCCGCAGTTCGGCCGGCTGATGACGAAGCCATTGGCCCGGTGAGCGGCATGCCAATGACCAAAACGGAAGTCACGCTTCAGCATATCCGCGTTGCGCGCGAACGCATTGCCGGAAAGGTCGAGTGGACGCCGACTGTGTTGTCGCAAAGCCTCTCGGATCGCGTGGGCCATCCCGTTCACCTCAAGCTGGAACATCACCAGACGACCGGCGCGTTCAAGCTGCGTGGCGCGTCCAACGCGATCGCCGCGTTGAGTCCGGAGGAAAGGTCGCGCGGCGTCGTCGCGGCATCGACCGGCAATCACGGCCGCGCGCTGGCCCATGCGGCGAAGCTCGAGGGCATGCGCGTGGTGATCTGCATGTCGAGGCTGGTGCCCGAGAACAAGCTCGACGCAATCCGCCGCCTCGGCGCGGATATTCGCATCGTCGGCAACAGCCAGGACGATGCCCAGCAGGAGGTCGACAGGCTGGTCGCGGAGGAGCGGCTGGTCATGCTGCCGCCCTTCGACCATCCCGACATCGTCGCCGGGCAGGGCACGCTGGGGCTGGAGATCATGGAGCAGGTTCCGGACGCAGCAAGTGTGCTAGTGCCGCTCTCCGGCGGCGGCCTGGCAGCCGGCGTTGCGGCGGCGGTCAAGGGGGTGAGCCCGGCCACCAAAGTCGTCGGCGTCTCGATGTCGCGCGGTGCCGCGATGAAGGCGAGCCTCGATGCCGGCCGCCCCGTGCAGATCGAGGAATTGCCGACGCTTGCGGACTCGCTGGGCGGCGGCATCGGCCTCGATAACCGGCTGACCTTTGCCATGTGCCGTGAGCTGCTCGACGACGTCATCCTGCTTTCCGAGGACGAGATCGCCGCCGGCATTCGGCATGCCTATGAGCAAGAGCGCGAGATCGTCGAAGGCGCGGGCGCGGTCGGCATCGGCGCGCTGCTTGCTGGGAAGGTCACTGCGAAAGGACCGGTGGTGGCCATCCTGTCTGGCCGCAACATCGACATGAGCCTGCATCGCCGCATCGTCTGCGGCAACGCTGCACTGACGGAGCGCCCCACATGAGCCGCATGACCATCCTCACCGAAGCCGAGCTGCGCAAGATCGTGACGCTCGATCTGGATGCGGTCGCCTGCGTCGAGAACGCGTTTCGGGCTTTGGCGACAATGCCGGTGGCGATGCCGCCAATCTTGAGGCTCGACATTCACGAGCATCGCGGCGAGGTCGACGTGAAGTCCGCCTACGTGCCCGGCATAGATGGCTTCGCCGTCAAGATAAGCTCCGGCTTCTTCGACAATCCGAAGCTCGGCCTGCCGAGCGGCGGCGGCATGATGGTGCTGCTTTCGGCCAAGACCGGTGTGGTCGAGGCGCTGCTGCTCGACAATGGCTATCTGACCGATGTGCGCACCGCCGCAGCCGGCGCGGTCGCGGCCAAGCATCTGTCGCGCGAAGACTCCGGCGTAGCGGCGATCTTCGGCGCCGGCTTGCAGGCCGGCCTGCAATTGGAAGCGCTGCGCCTCGTCAGGCCGATCGCGGAGGCGCGCGTCTGGGCGCGCGATGCGGCCAAGGCCGAGGCGACCGCGGCCCGCTTGCGCGAGAGACTGGGCATCATGGTGCGTGCCGAGCCGGATGCGGCGAGGGCGGCAGCGGGCGCCGACATCATCGTCACCACCACGCCTTCGACCGAGCCGCTGATCAAGGCCGGGTTCGTCTCGGCCGGCCAGCACATCACCGCCATGGGCTCGGATGCCGAGCACAAGAACGAGATCGCGCCGGCGATCCTTCGCCTGGCAGATCTCTATGTCGCAGACAGCGCGAAGCAGACGCGGCGCTTGGGCGAGCTTCACCACGCCATCGAGGCAGGGGCGATGGCGGCCGACGCGGAAGTCACTGAGCTCGGCCAGGTCATCGCCGGGAAAAAGCACGGACGACGATCGGCCGGCGACATCACCATCGCGGATCTCACCGGCACCGGCGTGCAGGACACCGCGATCGCCACCTTAGCCCGCGACCGCGCTGGGGCGGCGAAGACGGGAACGATTTTCGAAAGCTGAATATGGCCGTGAGGCCCAACAAACGAGGACCAACAAAATGCAGCCGAACCTGAAATTCTCGCGAGGCGAATTTGCCGATCGCCTCGCCAAGACGCGGAAAGCCATGGAGGCCAAGGGGGTCGATCTGCTGATCGTCAGCGATCCGTCCAACATGGCGTGGCTGACCGGCTATGACGGCTGGTCCTTCTATGTGCATCAGGCGGTCATCGTGCCGCCTTCGGGCGAGCCGGTCTGGTATGGCCGCGGCCAGGACGCCAACGGCGCCAAGCGCACCGCCTATCTCGCGCATGACAACATCATCGGCTACGCCGACCACTACGTGCAGTCGACCGAGCGGCACCCGATGGACTATCTCGCCAGCGTGCTTGCTGATCGCCGCTGGGACAAGCTGACCATCGGCGTCGAGATGGACAATTATTGGTTCTCGGCGGCGGCCTTCGCCTCGCTGCAGAAGCACCTGCCCAACGCCCGCTTCGTCGACGCCACCGCGCTGGTCAACTGGCGGCGCGCCGTGAAGAGCCCGACCGAGATCGACTATATGCGCAAGGCCGCCCGCATCGTCGAGGCCATGCATCAGCGTATCGTCGACAAGATCGAGGTCGGCATGCGCAAATGCGATCTGGTCGCCGAGATCTATGATGCCGGCACGCGCGGCGTTGAGGGCATCGGCGGCGACTATCCGGCGATCGTGCCGCTCTTGCCATCGGGCGCCGACGCCTCGGCGCCGCATCTCACCTGGGACGACCAGCCGATGAAGGCGGGCGAGGGCACGTTCTTCGAGATCGCCGGCTGCTACAACCGCTACCACTGCCCGCTGTCGCGCACCGTCTTCCTCGGCAAGCCGACGCAAGCCTTCCTCGACGCCGAGAAGGCGACGCTCGAGGGCATGGAGGCGGGCCTTGCCGCCGCCAAGCCGGGCAATGCCTGCGAGGACATCGCCAATGCCTTCTTCGCCGTGCTGAAGAAGTACGGCATCGTCAAGGACAACCGCACCGGCTACTCGATCGGTCTTTCCTATCCGCCGGATTGGGGCGAGCGCACGATGAGCCTGCGCCCCGGCGATCGCACCGAGCTCAAGCCCGGCATGACCTTCCATTTCATGACGGGTCTGTGGCTCGAGACAATGGGACTTGAAATCACCGAATCGATCCTGATCACCGAGACCGGCGTCGAGTGCCTAGCCTATGTGCCGCGCAAGCTGTTCGTCAAGGATTGAGGCCTATGTCAGCTCTGCCTCCATCGCCGATCACGCCGACAGTCGATTTCGAGCGCGACGGTGTCCAGCACGGCTTCCTGCGCCTGCCTTACAGCCGCGACGATTCCGCCTGGGGCTCGGTGATGATTCCGATCTGCGTGATCTGCAACGGCGAGGGGCCGACGGCGCTGCTTACCGGCGGCAATCACGGCGACGAGTATGAGGGGCCACTGGCGCTCTACGAGCTCGCTCGCACGCTCGACCCGAAGGATGTCACCGGGACCGTCATCATCGTGCCGGCGATGAACTATCCGGCGTTCCGCGCCGGCAGCCGCACTTCGCCGATCGACAAGGGCAACATGAACCGCAGCTTTCCCGGCCGGCCGGACGGTAGCGTGACGGAAAAGATCGCCGACTATTTCCAGCGCGAATTGTTGCCGCGGGCGGACATCGTGTTCGACTTCCACTCCGGCGGAAAGACGCTGGACTTCGTGCCGTTCTGCGCCGCGCATACGCTGCTGGACAAGGAGCAGGAGAAAAAGGCCTTCGCCGCGGTCGAGGCCTTCGCGGCTCCGTTCTCGATGCGCATGACCGAGATCGATACCGATGGCATGTATGACACCGCGGCTGAGCAGATGGGCAAGGTCTTCGTCACCACCGAGCTCGGCGGTGGCGGCACGGCCCGGGCCGAGACCGTGCGCATCGCTCGCCGTGGCATCCTCAATGTGCTTCGCCATGCCGGCATCGTTGATGGCGCCGTCGAGAAGAGCCAAACCCAATGGCTCGACATGCCTTCGGGCGACTGCTTTGCATTTGCCGAAGACGAGGGCATGATCGAGACCATGATCGATCTCGGCGAGAAGGTGGAGGAAGGCCAGGTCGTGGCGCGCATCCATTCGACCGGTCGCACCGGCACCGCGCCCCAGGAGATCAAGGCCAGGATGTCAGGGCTCCTGGCCGCGCGCCATTTCCCCGGCCTCGTCAAGGCCGGAGATTGTGTCGCGGTGCTTGCCGTCGAGGTTGACTGAAGCGCGCCAGGTAGAAGCGACGCCGTAACGCCGCCAAGGCCACCTGCGTTACGGCTCGCATTCAACTGTGGAATAGGTAGGCAATCGAGTCCGGCTTCATCTCGATCGAGAAGCCCGGCGCCGTCGGCGGCATGTAGGCCGCATTCTCAATGACACAGGGCTCGAGGAAATGCTCGTGCAGGTGATCGACATATTCGATCACCCTTCCATCCTTGGTGCCCGACACCGCGATATAGTCGATCATCGACAGATGCTGGACATATTCGCACAGGCCGACGCCGCCGGCATGCGGCCATACCGGCAGGCCGAACTTGGCGGCGATCAAAAGCACGGCCAGCACCTCGTTCAGGCCGCCCATGCGGCAGGAATCGATCTGCACGATATCGATCGCGCCGCCGGCGATGAACTGCTTGAACATGATGCGGTTCTGGCACATCTCGCCGGTCGCAACCTTGATCGGCGCCACCGCCTTGCGGATCTTGGCATGGCCGGCGACATCGTCCGGGCTGGTCGGCTCCTCGATGAAGAAGGGCTTGGCGAAGGCAAGATCGCGCAGCCAGTCGATCGCCTGGTCGACCTCCCAGACCTGGTTCGCGTCGATCATCAGGTAACGGTCCGGACCGATCACCTCGCGGGCGATCCTGAGACGGCGGATGTCGTCGGCGCGGTCGCGGCCCACCTTCAGCTTGATGTGATTGAACCCCTCGTCGACTGCTTCCTGGCAGAGGCGCCTCAGCTTGTCGTCGGGATAGCCGAGCCAGCCGGCCGATGTGGTATAGCAGGCATAGCCTTCGCGCTCGAGGCTGGCGATGCGCTCGGCCTTGCCGGCCTCGGCCTTCCTCAGGATCTCCAGCGCTTCGGCCGGCGTGATCGCATCGGTGAGATAGCGGAAGTCGACGATGCGCACGATCTCTTCCGGGCTCATGTCGGCGACAAGGCGCCAGACCGGCTTGCCGGCTTCCTTGGCCCACAGATCCCAGACCGCATTGACAACCGCGCCGACGGCGAGGTGCATGGCGCCCTTGTCCGGGCCGATCCAGCGCAACTGGCTGTCGCCGGTCACGTGATGCCAGAAGCGGCTGGGATCTTGCTTGACCCAGTCGAGGTCGATCCCGACAACAAGATGGCGCAGCGCCTCGATCGCCGCGCAGCAGATCTCGTTGCCCCGGCCGATGGTGAAGGTGAGCCCGTGGCCGCTGAGCCCCTCGCTATCGGTGTCGAGGATGACATAGGCGGCCGAATAATCGGGGTCCGGATTCATCGCGTCCGACCCGTCGAGGCTCTGCGACGTCGGGAAGCGCAGATCGAAGACGCGAAGATCGGTAATGCAGGTCATGCTCGGTGCCTCATCAGATCGACCAGCCGCCGTCGATATTATAGGCCTGCCCGGTCGTATAGGTGGCGCCGGCGAGATAGACGGCAAGATCGGCGATCTCCTCCGCCGTGCCCAACCTTCCCATCGGCTGGCGGGCGATGAAGGCGGCACGGGCGGCCTCATAGTCGCCTTGCGCCCGCATGCGGCTTTCGAGCGAGGGGCTCTCCACCGTGCCGGGGCAGATCGCGTTGCAGCGAATGCCTTTACCGACATAGTCGGCGGCGATCGATTTGGTCAGCCCGATCACGGCCGCCTTGGTCACGCCATAGGCGAAGCGGTTGGGCACGCCTTTCGGGGCGCCGGCGACCGATGCCATGTTTATGATCGAACCATCGCCGCGCTCCAGCATGCCGGGCAGCACGGCGCGGATAGTGCGGATCATGGCGCGCACATTGAGGTTGAAGGCAAAGTCGAGGTCCTCGTCCTTCATGTCGAGGATCGAGCCGGAATGGACGAAGCCGGCGCAGTTGAACAGCACATCGACGCGGCCGATTTCGGCGAAGGCGGCCTTCACGGCCTCGTCGTTCAGCACGTCGAGCTTGCGAGTCTTGATGACCGAGGTGTTGCCGAGCTCGGCCAGCGCCGCTTCATTTATGTCGGTGGCGTGGACGATCGCGCCAGCCTTGGCGAAAGCCAACGCGCTAGCCCGGCCGATGCCTTGCGCAGCGGCCGTTACGACCACCACCTTGCCTGTCAGATCAGCCATGTTGTTTTGTCTCCGTCTTCAGCCGAGCCGGGGGCGCCGCTCGACGATATAGATGTGATCGGCGGCCAGCACGACTTCGTCGCGCTGGTTCAAAACCTCGACGCGTTCGATGACGCGCCCGGAGTCCGGCCGCTTCGGATCGTCTTCCTTCGCGGCGATCGTCGTGCGCGTGCGGATCGTGTCGCCGATAAAGACCGGCTTGATGAAGCGCAGCCTGTCATAGCCGTAGGAGAAGGCGACCGGGTTGATGACGCTCGCGGTCAGGCCGACGCCGACCGAGAACACCAGCGTGCCATGCGCGATGCGCTGGCCGAAGGGCGTCGTCTTCATGAACTCGGCGTCCATGTGGTGCGGAAAGAAATCGCCGGTGTGGCCGGCATGGACGACAAAGTCGGTCTCGGTGATGGTGCGGCCGCTGGTCAGCCGCGACGAGCCGATCTCGTAGTCCTCGAAATAGGTGACCTGTTCCATGCCGTTCCTTACGGTTTTGCGGTGAGCGGCGTCGCCGGCGCGGCGCTCGAACGATAGGCGGCTTCCACCAGTGCCATGGTGTTCCAGGCATCTTCGACGGAGCTGACCAGCTCTTTGTCTTCCCCGGAGGCGAAGCGCTGCACATTGGCCATGCGCCCGACAAAGGCGTCGGGGAACCATTCGCCGGTGAGCGGCACGGCGACCCAATCGGAGCCGCCTTTAGGGTGGATTTCCAGCACGTCGGGCTCGCCGCGCGGATAGTCGAGATTGAGGCCAAGCCTGACGTAGGCGGCGCCCTCGGTGCCGCAGATACGGAAATCGCAGGCCTGATGCCGGCGTCCGAACTTATGATCGTGGTTGATCGAGAGCGCGCAGCGCACCGTGTCGCCATAGTCGAGGATGGCGCTGGTACGGGTCTGCGCGACCTTGTGATTGGGATGGCCGAGCGTCTTGGCATGCACGCCCTTCGGG
This sequence comes from Mesorhizobium sp. WSM3862, assembly GCF_002294985.1. GTDB lineage: Bacteria > Pseudomonadota > Alphaproteobacteria > Rhizobiales > Rhizobiaceae > Mesorhizobium. The sequence goes on from NZ_NSGE01000002.1 coordinate 479,507, forward strand.
TCGCCGAGAAGCTGCCGGATCACGTCGAGATAGTGGATCGAATGCATGGCGATCTCGACACGCGGCGCCGTAAGCAGGAATTCCCAGAGCTGCCACGGCGTTGCGAGCGCCAGCCAGGCATCGAAGTCGACGACCTCGCCAAGCCAGCCCTTGGCGATCGCGTCCTTCAGCGCCAGCATCATTGGCGCGAAGCGAAGCTGGAAATTCACTGCAGCCTTGAGCTTCTTGGTGCGACAGATTTCAAGGATCTCGGTTGCCTCGCCAAGGTAGTTGCCCATCGGCTTCTGGATCAATGCGACCGCGTCGTCGGGCAGGGCCTTCAGCACCTCGGCGTGCCGGCCGGGCGGCGTTGCGAGATCGAAGATCGCATCCTTGACGGCGGCCGCTTCGTCCACCGAGCCGAATGCCGTCACGCCCCATTGTTCGGCCAGTTTCCGAGCCTTGGCCTGGTCCGGATCGTAGAGACCCACCACTGGAAAACCAGCCTTGCGATAGGCCGGGAAATGCGCATCGCCGACGATCGAGCCGGCGCCGAAGGTGACGATCGGACGCGGCTTTGCAGGCATCGGCCAGGATTGCGCCAGCGAGGCGGGATCGAAGGCATCAGTCATGGTGGAAGACTTCATCCATCGTCGCCCACCACTCGCCCTCCTGCCTTGTCGGCAAGGGTTCCTGGCATGGCATGCAGACCGACCACCATTCCTGGGTCTTCGGATCGGCGGCCATCTTGGCCATGTCGGCGGCATAGTCGGTGCCGTGATACTCGAAATAGGAGAACAGCAGGTTCTCCGGCCGCTTGAGGTAGATCGAGTAGTTCTTGATGTTGCAGGCGGAGATCATCTCGAGCACGTCCGGCCAGACGGCGGCGTGCAGGCGCACGTATTCCTCGATCTTTTCCGGCTTCAGGCCAAGCACCATGCCCATTCGCTGCATTCTCAGTTCCTCCGCTCCGTGACGGTGACGCTGAATTCGACGACGCTCAGCGCCTCGATCGCATCGAAATCCCAGTCGATGCCGAGGCCCGGCTCGTCCGGCGCCAGGGCGTGGCCGTTTTCGATCACCATCTTCTTGCCCGTCAACTCATCCAGCTGCGGAATATATTCCACATATTTGCCGTTCGGCACCGCGCAGGCCAGGCTGACATGCAGTTCCATCAGGAAATGCGGGCAGATCGGCATGTCGAAGGCTTCCGCCATATGTGCCACCTTCAGCCAGGGCGTGATGCCGCCGATGCGGCCGACATCGACCTGGACGATGTTGCAGCCGCCCCTCTGCATATATTCGCGGAAATGGCGGATCGAATAGAGCGACTCGCCGACGGCGATCGGCGTCGCCGTCGAATTCGATAGCCGCACATGGCCGTCTATGTCGTCGGCCGGCAGCGGTTCCTCGATCCAGGCGAGATCGAGATCGCGCAGCCGCTCGGCGCGCCGGATGGCTTCGTCGACGGCAAAACCCTGGTTGCAGTCGGTCATGATCTCATAGCCGTCGCCGACCGCCTTGCGCACGGCCGACAACCGGGCAAAATCCTCGGCGCCGTGCGGCTTGCCGATCTTGACCTTCGAGCCGGTGAAGCCTTTCGCCTTGGCGGCCAGCGCATCTTCGACAAGCGCTTCAGTCTCGATGTGCAGCCAGCCGCCTTCGGTGGTGTAAAGCGGACAGCGGTGCTTGGCGCCGCCGGCAAGCTTCCAGAGCGGCAGCTTCTGCTTCTTCGCCCGAAGGTCCCAGAGCGCAGTGTCGATGGCGGCGAGCGCGATGGCCGTGATGGCGCCGATGGTGGTGGCGTGCGTGGCGAATTCGAGATCGTGCCAGATGGCCTCGATCCGGTCGGCATCCTCACCGATCAGGCGCGGCGCGAGGTGGTCGGCCAGAAGCCGCATCACCGAAGAGCCGCCGGTGCCGATCGTGTAGCTGTAGCCGATGCCGACCGCCCCGTCGACGTCGGTGATGGTGACGATCGGCGTCTCCTGGCTGACGAAACTCTGGATGGCGTCGGTGCGCTTCACCTTCGGCACCAGATCGACCATTGCAAGCTCGACTTTCTCGATCTTCGCCATCGTCAGGCCCTCAAGGATTTGCCGGTTTCCGCGGAAAAGAGATGCGCCTGCGACAGGTCGAAGCTCATCGCCACGCGATCGCCCGCCCGCAATGGCCTCGGGTTCAGCATCCGCGAAACCCAGTCGCGGCGGTCGAACTCGGCGAACACCAGCGTCTCGTTGCCGAGCGGCTCGGTCACCGTCACCGGCAGCTCGATCTCGTGGACGTCAGCGGCATCGCCCGAATGCAGGCCGTGGCCCACGGGGTAGAGGTCGTCGGGACGCAGGCCGAACACTACCTTGTCGCCGGCGTTCACCTTGGCCTTGAAGCGGCCTGGCAGCGGCAGGCTCTGTCCGCCGGAAAAGACGATTTTGCCGTCGTCCACGGTCGCCTCCTGCAGGTTCATCGGCGGCGAGCCGATGAAGCCCGCCACGAAGCGTGTCGCCGGCCGCTGGAAGACCTCGTCCGGCGTGCCGACCTGCTCGATGTTGCCGTCCCGCATGATGACGATGCGGTCGGCGAGCGTCATCGCCTCGACCTGGTCGTGAGTGACGTAGATGACGGTGGACTTCACCTTGGCGTGCAGCTTCTTGATCTCGGTACGCATCTGCGTGCGCAGCTTGGCGTCGAGATTGCTGAGCGGCTCGTCGAACAGGAAGACGTCCGGATCGCGCACGATGGCGCGGCCCATGGCGACGCGCTGGCGCTGGCCGCCGGAAAGCTGGGAGGGGCGGCGCTCGAGCAGCGCATCGAGGCCGAGAATGGCCGAGGCCTCGGCGACGCGACGGTCCATCTCTTCCTTCGGCGCGCCGGCGATCTTCAGGGAGAAACCAAGGTTTTCGCGCACCGTCATGTGCGGATAAAGTGCGTAGGATTGGAACACCATCGAGATGTTGCGCGAACGCGGCGGCAGATCGTTGACGATGCGGTCGCCGATCTCGATCGTGCCGCCGGAGATGTCTTCCAGCCCGGCGATCATGCGCAGCGTGGTCGACTTGCCGCAGCCGGACGGCCCGACCAGCGCGATGAATTCGCGGTCGGCGACATCGAGGTCGATGCCGTGCACGATCTCCATGTTGCCGTAACGCTTGGTCAGTTTCTTGAGCGAGACAATCGCCATCGGATCAACCTTTCACCGCGCCGGAAGTCAGGCCGCCGACGAGGTGTTTCTGGACGATGAAGGTAAGGAGCAGCGCCGGGATGATCATCACCACCGCCAGCGCGCACATGCCGCGCCAGTCGATGGTGAATTCGGCGGTGTAGTCGAGCAGCCCGACGGGGAGCGTCTTGGAATTGATCGAGCGCGTCAGCTGCGAGGCGAGCGCGAATTCGTTCCAGGAGGTAAGGAAGGCGAAGATGCCGGCCGACGCGATGCCTGGCCCGGCGAGTGGAAACTCGACCTGCCAGAAGGCCTGCCAGCGCGTGCAGCCATCGATTTGCGCGGCCTCGGCGAGATCCTTCGGCACCTGGCGGAAGAAGCCGTCGATCAGCCAGATGGTGAACGGCACATTGAGCGCGACATAGGCGAGGATCAGGCCGAAATGCGTGTCGATGATGTCGAGCCGCGCATAGACGAAAAATAGCGGCAGCGACAGCGCGATGCCGGGCACGGTGCGGGTCAGCATCAGGCCGAGGAACATCGCCGACTTGCCGCGGAAACGGTAGCGCGCGAAAGCGTAGCCACCGGCCATGCCGATGGCGATGGCAATGACGGTCGAGGTCACCGAGATGATCAGGGAATTGCGGAAATAGTCGAGGACGGGAATGCCGCCCTTGCCGACACCGCTGAACATGGCGACGTAGGCATCGAGCGAGACCTGCTGCGGGATCCAGACCGGCGGCTTGGCAAGGATCTCGACCGTCGGCCGCAGCGAGGACAGCACGATCCAGATGCCGGGCAGACAGATCAAAAGCATGGCGAGGAACAGGCCGACGCGGTGGGCGACGACGCCGGCGCGGCGCCTCAGACGGGCGGATGCGTTGGCGTCCATCGTCACCACTCCGCGCCGATCTGGGTCCGTGCCGCGGCGAGCTTCTTGAAGAAATAGACGGTGAAGACGATCGACAGCAGGATCGAGAAATAGGCCATCGCATTGGCCACGCCCATGCGCGCGTCACTGTAGGCGGTGCGCGCGACCAGCGTCCACAACAGTTCCGTGCGACCGGCTGGGCCGCCATCGGTCATGATCTTGACGATGTCGTAGGCGCGCGCAACGTCGAGCGAGCGGATGGTCATGGCGATATAGGCGAAGGGCATGATGAAGGGCCAGGTCACATAGCGGAAGGTTTGCCACGGCGTGCAGCCGTCGACGCGTGCCGCTTCGACCGGCTCCTTCGGCATGGCGAGCAGGCCGGCGAGGATCAGGATCGCGAAGATCGAGGTCGACGACCAGATCTCCGCGACTGAAATGGCGATGAAGGCGAGATGGCCTTCGATCAGCCAGGGAATGGCGTCCCGCGTGATGCCTAGCGACTGCAGCGCGTTGTTCACCAAGCCGATATTGTCGTTGAACATGAACTTGAACTGGAAGCCGACCAGGATCGGCGAGAACATCATCGGGAACATCATGATGGTGCGCAGCAACCGCTGGCCGCGGCTTGCCTTCTCGACCAGCAGCGCGAGGCCGAGACCGAGCAGCATTTCGAGATTGAGCGCGATGGTGAGCAGGAGCACGGTGCGGCCGAAGGCCCACCAGAAATTCGCGTCGGACAGAATGTTGCGATAGTTGCGCAGGCCGATGAAGGTGAAGAAGGTTTCCGGCCGCGTCAGCCTGAACGGCGTGAAGCTCGAATAGAATGACAGGCAGAGCGGCACGACCACCACGGCCGCCAGAACGAGCACGGCCGGCAGCAGAAGAAGCGTTGGCGCGGAAAGCCGCTTGGCCGTCATGCAAAGTCCCAAAATTGTTTGCACGGCCGGCGATCCAATCGCAGGGCGGCCGCCTCGGTCAAAGCGGCGCCGGTCGTGAAGACCGGCGCCGCTGGGAGGATAGTCCTTAGAGCTTGCCGGCGTCCTCGAGGATCTGCGTCGCCTTGGCGGCAGCGTCGTCGAGCGCCTGCTTGGAGGTCTTGTCGCCGAGGATGGCGGCCTGAAGTTCGGGATAGACCGCGTTGGAGATCTCGATCCATTCCGGCGTCTGCGGCACCGGGAAGGCGTTCCTGGCGGCTTCCTGGAAGGCCTGCAGCACTTCGGTTTTGTAAGGATCGGACTTGGCCTGCTCGAGGTCCCATTCCCACACCTTGGTGCGGGTGGGCAGCGGGCCGGCCGCGGCTTCCAGCTTCTGGCTGTCCTCGTTGGTCAGCCACCAGACGAGGGAGGCGGCGGCCTCCTTGTTGGCGCAGTTTTCGGTCACCGAGAAGCCATGCGCGCCGGACCAGCCCGAGCGCTTGCCGGATGAGCCCTTCGGCTGCACCTTGACGCCGACATTGCCGGCGACCTTGGACGACTTCGGGTCGTTGAAGAAGCCGGCCCAGCCCGGCCAGTCGAGGTTGAGCGCCACCGTGCCGGACGCGAACCCCTGGCCGAGATCATCCCACAAATAGTTGGTCGTGCCGGCGGGCACAGCCTTGGCCTTGTAGAGCTTGACGAACCAGTCGAGCGCCTTGACGCCGGCCTCGGAGTTGAAGGCAGGCTTGCCGTCCTTGTCGAGATATTCGCCGCCGTCGGCGATCAGCATCTCGTAGAAGCGGCCGTTGATCGCCTCTTCCTTGCCGGCATATTGCGTGCCGTAGAAGTCGGGCGGGCTGGCGAAGAATTCCGCCTGCTGAGCCATCTCGTCGAAGGTGTCCGGCGGGGCGAGCTCCTCGCCGTACTTCTCCTTGTAGGCCTTCTTCTTGGCCTCGTCCTGGTAGAGGCTCTTCTGGTAGTAGAGCGCCGAGACGTCGAACTGCGCGCGCGGCAGCATCACCAGCTTGCCGTCGAGCGTACCGGCGGCGATGTTGGCCGGGACGAAAGCGTCGATCTCCTCCTTCGGCAGCAGCTTGGCGAGGTCAGTGTAGATGCCTGGATATTGGGGCGCGAACGAGGTGTGGTTGGAGCCGACGCACCAGGTGATCGAGTTGGAGGCGATGTCCGACTTGATCTCCTTGTCGAGATCGAAGTGGTTCTTCTTGGAGATGACGTTGACCTTGGCGCCGGTCGCCTTCTCCCACTCGCCGATGCGCGCGTAGAGTTTTTCGTATTGCTGGCCGCCGATCAGCTTGGCGTCGATCGTGACGCCGGTGAACTTGCCCGGCAGGTCGGCCGCAAAGACCGCACCCGATGCCATGAGCAATGCGCCGGCGGCGACGCCGGAAAGCAGTCTGTTCATGAATATCCTCCCTGGAACGGCCGCAGGCCGTCATGGCTGAAGCTCCATGCTTCATTCATATGCAAACAAATTATTCATAAGTCGTCAAGCCGAAACTTCTTCCCTATGAAGGCTGTCTTGCGTATATGAAGATCACAATTCACCAGAGGGCATCGGGTGCAGGACGACGAGGAAGATCGCTATCGCGCGCCGGCACTGGACAAGGGGCTGGACATTCTGGAACTGCTCGCCAGCGTCGATGGCGGCCTGACCCAGGCCGAGATCGCCAAGCGGCTCGACCGCAGCCCGAACGAATTTTACCGGATGCTCGACCGTCTGGTGAAACGCGGCTACGTCACCCGGCCAGACGGCGACCGCTATTCGCTGACCCTGAAGCTGTTCGGGCTTGGCCAGCTGCATGCACCGGTGCGCAGGCTGGTCTCCTACGCCACCTCGATCATGCGCGAGCTGGCCGAGACCTCCTGGCAGGCAAACCAGCTCGTCGTGTTCGACCGCGGCAGCGCCGTGGTCATTGCCCAGCAGGAAGCGCCGCGATACTGGGGCATCTCGATCCGCGTCGGCTCGCATATCAGCCTGTTCGACACCGGCTCGGGACATGTGCTGCTGGCCTTCCGCTCGCCGGAAGAGCGCGAGATGATGATCGCCGAGCATTTGCGCAGCAACGAGGAGATGAAGTTGTCGCCCGACTTCTTCGCCCGCCTTGACCAGGTGCGCGATCGTGGCTACGAGATGATGGCTTCGCTGCAGACCGCCGGCGTCTACAATCTGTCGGCGCCGGTGCTCGGTTCCGACGGGCACGGCATCGCCGCGCTCACCATACCCTATATCACTCTGGTCAACGCGCCGGCAGCGCCCGATATCACCAGGACCATCACGCTGCTCCAGGCAGCAGCGGCCCGCCTGTCGCAACTCGCCGGGTCGGATGTCAGGTCAAAGGAATAATTCTTATTTGAATGGCGAATTCTCCGGTGAGATGATCGAGTCCATGTCTGAAGCATGTCGTTTGCGCAAAAGCCGCTGCGCAATTCGGGCCACGTGGATAGCGCGACAAGGGAGGAAGCCATGATCGTCGATACCCACCTGCATCTCATCGACAGGGCGGCGCTACGCTATCCCTGGCTGTCCGGCGTGCCGGCCCTCGACCGCGATTTTTCCCACGACGAATACGCCACCGAGGCGCGCCGCGCGGGCATAGAATTGGCGCTCCATATGGAGGTCGACGTCCACCCGGCAGATATCGCGGCTGAGACAGGCCTTGTCGAAGGACTGTCGAACAAGCCCGGCAGCCTGGTGCGGGGCGCGATCGTGTCTTGCCGGCCGGAAGAACCTGGCTTCGCCGCCTGGCTGGACAAGGTGAAGGCCGATCCATTTGTCAAAGGATTCCGCCGCGTGCTGCATGTCGTGCCCGACGACGTCTCCGAGGGCGCCCTGTTCCGCGAGAACATCAGGCGCATCGCCGGCAGCGGGCTGACCTTCGATCTTTGCGTCCTGCCGCGACAGATGAGCCAAGCGATCGCGCTGGTCGATTTGGCGCCTGACGTGCAATTCGTTCTCGATCATTGCGGCGTGCCCGACATCCAGGGCAAGGCCCAGCATCCCTGGCGCGAGCAGATCGCCGAGATCGCCCGGCGCCCCAATGTCGTCGGCAAGATCTCCGGCGTCGTCGCCTATGCCGATCCGGCGAGCTGGACCGTCGAGACCCTGCGGCCTTATGTCGAGCACACGATCGGCAGCTTCGGCTGGGATCGCGTCGTGTGGGGCAGCGACTGGCCGGTCTGCACGCTCGGCGGCGGACTGCTCGGCTGGGTGGCGGCGACGCACGCCCTCCTTGCCGGGGCGAGCGAAACCGAGCGCGCGAAACTGCTCTCCGGCAACGCGAAGAAGCTCTGGCGGCTGTGAGCCGCAAGGCCGATGCCTGACTGTATTAGCGGGGCGCCGCGAAGCTCTGCCGGAACAAGCGATTGATGTCGGCGACGACGCGGGGGGCGTCCTGCCGGCCGGCAAGACCCTCGTTGAGGCGATCGGACGCCGCCTGCTGAAACGCCATGTAGCCGTCGTGGCGCGGGCGCACCCAGGCGCCTTCCAGCGTCGCCCGCGTGCCGCGGTAGAAGTCGCCCGTCGCGACATTCACGGCTTCGTCCTCCCAGGCGGCGGCATGGCCGGGCTGGCCGCCGGCGGCGGCATAGAGGCCGCGCTGCACGTCGCCGCTGGCGATCCAGTAGGCGAAGTCGATCGCTTCCTCGCCGGCAGCGGAAAAGGCGGAGACGGCGATGCCGGTGCCGCCGAGCGCGGAGCCGACCGGGCCGTTGCCGCCCACAGTCGGCATGTCGCAAAAGAAGAGCCGGTTCGGCCGGAAGCCTGCAGTGGCATAGGGCACGTAGCCATAGATCAGCGGCGCGCAGGCGATGCGCGAGCCGGCCTCGGCCATCTTTTCGAACACCGCAATCGGATCCATCGTCAAGCACTCGGGATGGAGGAGTGCCGCGATCTCACGCAGCATTTCGAAGACGGTCTCGCCGGTATCGGGATCGATCAGATCGCTCGGGCTTTCGACTGCACATGGCCGGCCGAGATCGGCGGCAAGCGTGAAGAAGCACATCAGCGAGTGCGGCGGCCTCAGCGGCAAGAGCACTCGGCCCCGCTGGGCAAGCTCCAGCACTTCGGTCCAGATCTTCGGCGCGGCGTCTATCAAATCGGGTCGCCAGGCCTGCACCTGCGTCGCGGCGTCGATCGGAAAGGCCCATTGCCGGTCCTGCCAAGTGTAGCTCGGATAGGATCGGCCGACGCTTGCCTTCGCCAGCGCTTCGCGCTCCGCCTCGCGGCCGGGCACGTCGAGCGGGGCCAGGCACTTCTCGGCGGTGATCTGGCCGACATGCGGATGATCGATGACGATCAGGTCGTAGGCGCGGGCGAGTTCTTCGACAGAGAAGGACTCGAAGTCCTGCAGCGAGCGCTTCTCCCACTCGATGGAGACGCCGGTCTTTTCCTGCCACAGCCTGGAGCACGCGATCATCGGATCATAGCCGCGCGGATGGTTCCAGGTCATGCCCTTGAGTGTCGTCACAGGCCGAACTCCTTGCGGATTTTTGCGCTGTGCTCGCCGACGCGCGGCGCCGCCTGCTCGACTTTGGCGCGCATGCCGTCGATCCTGAGCGGTGACCGCGTGGTATCGATCGAAACACCGTCCTCGCGCGTCACGGTTTGCAGCAGGTCGAGCGCCTTGAAGCCGTCGCTTTCCAGCACCTCTTTCCAGTTCAGCACCTTCGCGCACCAGATGTCGGCGGGCTCGAGGATCGCCAGCCATTCGTCGACCGACTTCTGCGCGATGCGTTGCGCGATGATCGCCTTGATCTCGTCGCGTGCTGTGAACCAGGTCGCCGGCTGGTCGCGATAGGGCGCCAGCCCCTCGATCTCGAGCAGGTCGGCGAGCTTCGGGATCGGCGTCATGGCGATCGCCAGGAAGCCGTCCTTGGCCGGATAGACTCCGTAGGGCGCCGCCAGATAGGCGTGGGCGCTATGGAACGACGAACGGCGCGGCAGCCGCCGGCCGTCATTGAGATGCGTCGTCAGCACCTCGAACTGGAGGTCGATCAGCGCCTCGAACAGGCTGGTCTCGACATGGCTGCCCGCGCCGGTGATGCCGCGCCGGACCAGTGCTGCAAGGATGCCTTGCGCACAGGCGGCGCCGGCCAGCATGTCGGCGATTGCCAGGCCGAACGGCACCGGACCCTGATCTTCGTCGCCGTTCAGCCACATGACGCCGGAGCGCGCCTGGGCAAGCAGGTCCTGGCCCGGACGCTTTACCCACGGTCCTTCCTCGCCATAGCCGCTGATCGAGGCGTAGACCAGGCGCGGATTGATCGTGCGCACATGCTCGTAATCGAGGCCGAGCCGCTCGATGACGCCGGGCCGGAAGTTCTGAATCAGCACGTCGGCCTTGGCGAGCAGCCCGCGCAGCGCTTTAAGGTCGTCGTCGTTCTTCAGATCGACCGCAAAGCTTTCCTTGGCACGGTTGATGGCGTGGAAGATGGTGGAATCACCACCGATCTCGGTGTCGCTGAGATAGAGCCGGCGCGACAGGTCGCCACCATCGGGCCGCTCGATCTTGATGACGCGGGCACCAAGGTCGAGGAGCCTCAGCGAGCAGTAAGGTCCCGACAGGAACTGGCTCATGTCGACAACGACAAGGCCGGACAGCGGCTGTTCGGCGGCCATCATTGCTTCTCCGTCTTGCCGGCGAAGTCGGCCGGGTCCCTGTATTTCACCGTCTGCAGATGCTCGCAGTAGAGCACCAGGTCGCCTTCGCCCTTGAACACTTCATAGCTGGCGCGGATCAGCCCCATGTCCTTGTAGCGGGGCTTCTTTTCCATGTTGGTGCGGATCGAATAGATGGTGTCGCCGATGAAGACCGGCTTTATGAAGCGGAGCTTGTCATAGCCGTAGGAAAAGGCATTGACGCAGTTGGTGGCGACTAGACCGAGCCCGGCCGAGAAAACGAACGCGCCCGCCACGAGGCGCTTGCCGAAGATACCTTCGCGCTCGGCGAACATCTGGTCCTGCACATAAGGGTGGATGTCGAGCACCAGGGTGTTGAAGAGATGACTGTCGCCTTCGGCCATAGTGCGCCGGAGCGAGCGGATTTTCTGGCCGATCGGCCAATCTTCATAGAACCAGTTTTCGGCATTCCATACCGGCAGCAAGGCGTGATTGGGCGGCATGTCGGCAGGGCAGGTCGAAACGACGCCGACGGTGGGCGGGAAGCTGGTCATTGCGCTGTTCGTCCGCTCCGGGAGAATGGCCGCACCGTTCCGGCAAGCCGGAGTCGGACGCGATCGATCCTCCAAATCTTCTTTTGTGAATACTATATTCACATATGAGATTTGCGCACAAGCCGGTCAGGTGAAATTTTGCCTGCACGATCGAACTCGGAGTTGCCTTGGATGCAGCAGGCACAGCGCCAGGCCCGGCTACTTCCGGCAGTTGCCGGCGGACTTCCGGGTCACGGCGAACGCCGCTGTGCCGGCCGGGATGGCGAGGCGCTTCTGCCAGGAAAGGACCGCCACCGGCCCGAATCATGCAAAACCAATGATTGTTTCAGTCAATCCTACAATTGTAACCCGCCTAAGGGTAATGCGACGATCAGTTGTAGGCGGAGGAGCACTGCACGATCCCGTCAAATCCGGCCAATAAAATTAGCTTCGATAGCGGTGTAATTGGTTAGTAATCGATCGTCAGGATAACCCGGACCTCGACATATTTGGTGCCTTTTTCTTGAGTCGACTATGGCGGTTCTCGGCGCATTCCCTCCCGGTATCGGTTGCCGGCCCTTCGACGAGGGGGATTGGGGAGGCGTGGCGGATTGCCTGCACCGAGGGTTTCCGGAGCGCAGCAGGAGCTATTGGATAGAAGCGCTGACCCGCCTGTCGCAGCGGCCCGCGGTCGCCGATTTTCCGCGATATGGGTTCGTCCTGGAGAAGTCGGGCCGGATCGTCGGCGCGGTGCTTACGCTCTATGCCAGGCACAGAAGCCTGGAAGGCGATGAAATCCGCTGCAATCTCTCGAGCTGGTCCGTGGACGCGGAATTCCGGCCCTATGCCAGCCGGATGATCGCGACGGTTATCCTGCGCAAGGATGTGGTCTACACCAATATTTCTCCATCGTCCGGGACAGTGAGGCTCAACAAAGCCTTCGGTTTTCGCCTGTTTTCCGGCGGACAGATCGCCTTCTTGCCCATTCTGAATGGTATGCCGCGTCCGGACCGGGTGTTGGAAGCCTATGCGGACCTCGCCGAAATGGCTGAACTCACCGACAACGAAAGATACATATTGCTCGAGCACGCCGCGTTGGGCTGTCTTTCGCTGATCTGCGTCTGCGACGGTCTGGCGTTGCCGCTTGTTCTGAAGCCGCGCCGGATATTGCATGGCCTCGTGCCGTGCTGCCAGGTCGTCTACTGCCGATCCCACGCGGATCTGGTCAGGTGCGCCGGGGTCGTGGGCCGCTTTCTCCTGCGGCGCGGACAGCTGCTTTGCCTCGTCGATGCGATGGGGCCGGTTCCCGGTCTGTCCGGCAGGTATTTTCCGAACAAGGGAATCAAATATTTCAAGGGTCCGAAATCGCCTTCTCCGGGAGACCTGACGTTCACCGAAATGGTGCTGTTCGGTTCCTGAACGAAATCGCGAAGCCGGTCTGGAATCAGCCGATCCGAAGTCAGCCCGCCGCTTCGGCTCTTGCCGCCGCGGCCATGCGCCAGCGTGTTCCCAGCGAGACGCCCACGAGCAGCAGACAGAAGGCGAGGGCAAGAGGGGAGTAGAAAGCCTCCTCCTGCAATACGGCATTGGCCGAAATGGTGGCGATGCCGACAAAGCCGAACAGGAAATCCGGGTCGCCGGTCTGGATAAGCTGCCGTCGCAATGCCACGGCCAGCGCCGCCAGGAAGCCGAAGAAGACGAGGCTCCCCACGCCCATCTGGTAAAGCATGACACCGACCGCGCTCTCGACCGGCACGGAGGCGGCGCCTTCGGCCTGGGCGGTTTGCCAGTTGAGATTGATGCTGGTGCTCGACAGGTTGCCGCCGAGACCCAAGCCCTGGCCGAGCGGATCGGCCAGGAAATCGCGCATGCCGGCAATCAGACCGAGGACGTGATAGTCGCCATGGGTGGCGCCATAGCCGATCGCCGCCGTCGTCCAGACCACTGCCAGGGCCATCGCGGCCATGAGCGCCAGACCGGCGCGGGAGGGGCTGTAGATCAGCCGCACGGCAATTGCGACGAAAAGCATGAAGGTCGCGCCCTTGGAGCCGATGACGAGCAGCAGCGGTAGAGCCGCGAGAGGCAGCACCCATCGGCCTTTGAAGAGGAGCCAGGCCGAAATGATGCTCAAGGCGTAAGCATAGCTGATCGGATGGAAGTTCGGGCCGCCGATGCGGAAGACGCTTGGCAGGATGTCGTTGAACAGCGGCGTGTTGAAGAAGGTCGTGGTCATCACGTCCTCGATCCCACGGTAAACGAAACCGGTCTCCTGGAGCGCTTTTTCCCACACGCCGGTCTCGACCTGCCGCGAGATGCTGCGCTCGACATATTGGTCACCGTGGAACAGTCCGAGGAAATCCATGGTGAAGGTCAGTTCCGCATAGCCATAGACGATCGCGCCGGCGCCGAGCCACAGCATGCTCTTGCGCAGATCGACGGGATAAAGGCTGGCGGCGAGGACCGCGACGTGGAAGCAGGCGAGCGGCGTGATAGTGTTGCGGAAATAGACGACCGCGTCCTTGGGGCCGCCATGCACGACGCCGAGAGCGAAATAGAAACAAATCGTTCCGCACAGGACCATGCTCAGCAGCAGCCACGGGCGCAACTCGGTCAGCGCGCGGACGCGGTACTGAAATGAGGCGGCCAGGAAAATGCCGAACGCGGTCATCAGGATGATGAAATTGGTGCCGCGCAGCGCGTCGAACGTGTCGTTGTCGGGAATGTAGGGGGTGAACCAGGCGACCACGAGGTTCTGAAAGAGAAAGGCGCAGATGATCAGCACCGGAACGCCCGCCGGCATCGCGTTCGAAACGATCAGCGTCAGCACGAATGTTGCGGCAATCCCGAACGGCGTCCACACGGCAAATGCGGAGACGGCCAGCGCAACGACAAGCAAGGCCGTGCCGACATGGAGCATGGTTTCGGGCGTATTCCTGCCCGGCAAACCCAGTCCGACGGGCGAAGAGACCTGCGTCGTGCTCATCGCTGATCCGCTCCGCTCGTCACTTGTCCCAGCAAGCGTAGATGGCGCCTGTCGTCCATTTCCGGCTTAACCTCCAAGGAGCGCGGCAATCATTGAGCCGTCGAAACCCTCGACGCTCTGCCTGGTCCTGATGAAGCCGAAACCCTGATCGAGCTCCCAATAGGTCCATGCCACATGGTTCGCTTCAGCCGCCTTGCGCACGGCGCGTACCCAGGAGGCGCGGCTTTCGGCATCCACGCAGAAGTTGAGCACACCGAATTCGTTCAGCATGACCGGGCAGCCGTTGGTCGTGGACCAGCGCGCCAGATCGGCAAAATCGGAGCCGATCCGCGCGCCCGTCCAAGGCGCCGACAATTCCTCTTCAACGAGGTTGGCGGCTTCTTCGTCGCCGGCCGACCGCAGTTTCGAGATAAGCCGGCTCACCTGGGCCATTTCCTTGCTTGCGGGAAAGGGCAGGTCCGCGATGCGGGCAAGCGGCGAGGCATCCCAGGTCTCGCACTGGTGGGTGAAGGCCAGGGGGGCGTAATAGTGAACGGCGGCAATCTGGTTGTCGTCGGCGAGCGGCGGCGTGTCGGCGATTTCCCAGATGCCCTGAAACCGTGCCGGTCCCCAGACCAGCGTGTGGCGCGGACATTTCGCCCGCAGCGCCGCGGCGATCCGTTCCCGCAGCGCCAGCCAGGCGCTCCGTTCCATCGGGGGCTCGTTCAGCAGCTCGGGATAGACCCACTCCGCAGGCAGATCGGCAACGACGGCACGCAACGCCATCCAGGCCTGAAGCACTCTTCCTGCGGCCGCCTCGGCATCGTTTCGAAAAGCCGCCACGAGCTCGCCAGAAGGATGCATGTCGAGGAGGACCGAAAAGCCCAGCCCGACAAGATCCCTGATCCCGTTCTGGATGCGGCGAAGCGTTGCCGGGTCGCCGTTGGAGACGAGATCGCCGTTGACCGGCAGCCGGATCGTTTCGAAGCCTGATTGGCGCAGCTTCTCAAGCGTGGCCGTGGCGGGAGCAAGCCCATCGTTTCGGTCGAGCCATCCGGGAAGGTTGAAGCCGTGCGACGGAACGTGGCCGGCCGTCGCGAGCGCAGCGGATTGCGGCAGAGGGGAGGCCGCGAAAACGGCTCCGGCGGCAAAGGCCAGCGCCTGTCGCCTCGACACCTTGGGCGGCGATGTCATCGATGCACCGCCTCCACGGTCTAGCCCCGGGCGGCGGCGCTGCGGCGCTGCTCGCCGGCCGCTCGCGGACTGTCGATCGCCGCGGCTGGCCGCGCGTCAGCCGGCGCGACGACAAGAGTGGCACTGCGACCGATCTGGCCGGCACCGAATTTTTGCGCGAGCAGCCTGGCGGCTTCCGAAGGCTGCTCGGAGGGGCTGAGCGCCAGAAGCGCAAGATCGGCTTTGGCGAAGAGCTCCGGATTCCAGCCGTTCTCATTGAGCGAGGGCGCGATCACGAGCACGAAATCGAACGCGCTCCCGGCTTCGGCCAGAATGCCGCGGAACGAGTTGCGATCGGCAACGCCAGGACTTTTTTCCGCCACTGAGCTGCACACGATCGCCTGCAGACCGGTCGCGCCATCGATGAACAATCCGGCGCCGTCTGTCGTCGCGCTGGACAGACGATCGCCAATTTCCACCATCAGCACGTTCTGATCGGCCCGTTGCATGCCTATGCCCAGCATCGCGCCCGCAATCCTTGCCTCGAAACTGCTGTGGATCGAAGACACGAGGATGACGAACGGTTTGCCGTGGTCGTTCAGGTGCAAGACCATCTGTCGCATGATCTTCAGGACGGCGAGCGACAGCGTTTCGTTTCCGGTCTGGAAGAGCTGTTTCCTGATCGCCTTGATGTTTGAATAGGCGGTCCCACCGGCGACGCCGGGCAGACGGTACTCGCCGAAATTGGCTGGCATCGGCAATGGCCGGGGGCTGACCGGCGCGCTGTCCTTACGGTCCACGACCGGCTGCGGCACGGCCGCCTTCGGCGCCTGCGGGTCCTCTTGCGGCTGCGGGACCGGACCAAGCGCCAGAGCGAGGCCGCATCCGGCGAGGAGCCCCAGAACGGCGCTCACCAAGAGAAGCAGGACCGGCTTCGGCCATGTCGGCTGGACAGGCGGCGAAGCCACGCCGATCTTGCGCGCTTCGGAAGTCTGCACGCCCTGCATCTGCGACGTTTCCTGCGCCCGCTTGAGATAGTCGTCGAGCACGGCGCGCGCCGCCTGGGCTTTCGATTCCAGCTGCCGCAGTTGTACCTGCGCGATGTTCGAATTCGTCGACTGTTGGCGCAAGGCTTCGAGCTTGTCCTGCAGCTTGCCGACATTCTGCACGGCGAGATCATAGCTGGCCTTCAACTGCTGCCTTATGCGATCCGCCTCGGCGGCCATCAGCCGCTTCAACCTATCCAGCTCGGACTGCAGCCGCCCGATGGTGGGGTGGCGCGGCCCGTACATGGTTTGCAGGCTGGCAAGCTCGGTGGCGCGCTGGTTGTAGTCGTCGCGCAATTTGATGGCCGAGGTGGAGGTAAGAATATCCGCAAGCTTGGCGAGCCCGGCCGGCGAACTGCCCGCAGCCAGCGCCTGATTGTAGCGGTCCTTGGCCTGGTCGGCGTCGCCCTGGGCGGCGATCAGCTGCGTCGTCAGCTGATCGAGCTGCGACTGCAGCGTGCCGCCGTCCGTCGAATTGACGATATTGTGTTTCGTCTTGAAGTCCTCGACCGCCCGCTCGGCGTCGCTGACGTCCTGCTGCAGGCCGGAGATCCTGTCCGTGAGCAGCGTATTCACGTCGCTGTTGGCGCTCTCGCGTTCTCCCACCAGGCCTGCCCGGTACTGATCGACGATGGCATTGGCGATGCGCGCGGCCTTTTCCGGCGACGGCGACGTGAAGCTGACATTGATGACGTAGGTCAGCCCTTCGCGCTCGACAGAAACCTTGCTCTGGAAGCGCTTGAAGGCGGCGTCCTGCGGCGCGCTTGCGCCGGCTCCGAACAGACGTGAAGCAAGGCCGCCGCCGGCGAATTCCGGATCGCTGTCGAGCTTCTGGCTTTTGAAGACGGCGCCGAGCAGGTCTGGCGACTGGATGACGAAGACCTGGCTGGCGATAGCGGCGCTGTCGGAGCCGATCCCCGGAAGCACGTTGTTGAAATTGGTCGCGCGCGTGTCGCGGGGGTCGATCAGTATCGAGGCCGTTGCGGTATAGCTTGGTTTGGTCACCGCAAGATAGGAGAGCGCCAGCAGCACTGCCGCGCCGGCGATGGCAAGCACCATCACGCGTCGCGCCCAAAGGATGGCCCACACTGCACCTATGTCGAACAACGGCGTTAGAGTGCGCTCGTCGATACTGGCTGGCTTCATCGATTTTCCTCGTCGAGAGCCGCGACTTCACGACCTCACTCGTCTCCACAGTATTAAGGATTATCGTTAGCCATCCGTTAAGCTTGGCGGCGTGACGATGCGCTCGGCGCTGGCGATGCCGGTAACCATGCGAAGCGTTCGCGCTGGCGCGGTTGCGGCATTTTGCTTATGCAGGATCGGGTTTTGAGCGTCGTCGTAGGTGCGGGTAGCCCATCGCCGATCGTCTCAGGAGGCGAGGTTGAAGGACACTAAAGGGAACCGCGAGGCCGCCCCCGGGGCAGGGGCCAGCCCGGCGACCGACATACGCATGTCGGTCACGGCGCTTGCCAAGAGCGGCGCCGTGGCCGGCATCATCAAGCTTGCCAGCGCGGGCCTGTCCTTCCTGATGTTCGTGGCCGTGGCGATGGTGACGAACGAACGCGAGTTCGGCCTTTACAGCGCTACCTATGCCGGCGCGAGCCTGGTTTCCTTCTTCGCTTCGGTGGGCCAGCAGAGCACCGTGCTCAGGTTCTGGCCTCAATATGCCGGGCTGGGCGATCTCGGCTCGGCTCACGGGCTGATGGCGCGTGCCATTCTCGTGGCGCTGGCCGGGCTTGTCGGCACCAGCCTGCTCATCATCGTGGTGGGATTCCTGCCCTTCGTCGGCAGGGGAACGCCGGAATGGCTGCCGCTATGCGTGGCGGCGGCGGTGCTGTCGTTCTCGCTCGGCTGGTCGGAGTTTACCTCGGGCGCCTTCCGGGCCAAGAACGCGCTGATATCGGGCCTGCTGCCGCGGGACATCATTTGGCGCGCGGCGACAATCGCCGCCGTTGCGGCGCTGCACTTCATGCAAGTGAAGATCGATGCGATCGCGGCGACATATCTGACGGCGCTGCTGCTCATCCTCTCGGTCGTCCCGCAAACAATTGTGCTGTTGCGCGACACGGCGCGGGCAGATCGCGGTGGTCTCACGGAAGGGCAAAAGCAGGAATTCAAGACGGTGACGCTTGGCCTGTGGGGCGTCACCTCGCTGCCGCCCGCGCTCGGCCAGGTCAGCACCCTGCTCGTGGCGATGATCCTCGGGCCAGAGGCGGCAGGCGCGATCTTCGTGGCGGACCGGACCACGCGCTTCGTGACCCTTGCCCTCAACGGCATCAACCAAGCGCTGGCGCCGCAGATATCGGCGGCCTTCTACAGCGGCGACAGGGCTCACGTTCAACGCATCACCAGCCTCGCCGCGCTTGGCGGCTCGGCCATTGCGCTGTGCGTGCTGGCGTCCTTCTGGATATTCGGCGACTTCATCCTGTCCATCTTCAATCCGGCCTATGCGACGCCGACCATGAGGGCGACGCTGGTCATCTTCGGCATCGGGGCGACGTTCGGCACCGCTTGCGGCCCGATCGAAGTCCTGTTGCAGTTGACGGGTCTGCAGCATGCGCTCTTCAAGGTGCTGGTCATCGTCAACGTTGTCGGACTTTGCGTGACGGCCGTGGCAACTTACTACCTCGGGTCCATAGGAGCGGCCCTCAGCATTGCCGGAACCGTCATCGCATGGACGGCTTTCGGGGTATTGATCGCCCGGCGCAGAATCGGCATCAACCCGTCGATCCTCGGCTTGTCCCTGGACAGGATCGGGCTGGTGCCTCATGCCCTCCTGAAAGGGCGCACGTGAAGATCGTCCAAGTGCAGACCCAGGCGGAGGCTGCGGGGGCGCAGCGCATCTCCGACATGGTGGGCGAGGGATTGCGGGTGCGGGGGCACGAGGTGCGCACCGTCTTCATGTACCGCAAGACCGAAGCCTACGACCGCGATCCCAATGTGGATTTCGTCCTGACGGATAGACCGCGCGGATTGCCCGGGCAGATCCGGGCGACCGTCGGCTTGGCGCGATATCTGCGCGCGGCACGCCCCGACGCAGTCATCACTTACCAACACTATGGCAACATCTTCGGCACGCTCGGCGCCCGGCTGGCCGGCGTCAGGCACATCGTCGCAAACCAAAGCGGCGCCCCGCAAAGCATCGGCGTCATGGGGCTGCTCTCCCAGATCGACAAGCTGATGGGCACGGTCGGCCTTTACCAGGCGAATGTCGTCAATTCCGGCTGGACGCAAGCGCAGTTCGATCGCTATCCGCGCTCCTATCGGCGGCGCATGCGTCGCATCGATCACGGCGTACCCGCGTCGGGCGAGGAATTCGACAAGGCAGCGGCGCGCGCCGCCTTCGGCTTACCGCAGGACGTTTGGCTGGCCGTATCATCGGGCCGCCTGACGCGGATGAAGAACCAGATCGCGCTTGTCGGCGCGCTCGATCGACTGCCCGACGTCCATGTCGCGCTGGCAGGCGCGGGGCCGGAGCGCGAGGCGCTCGTCGCCTTTGCCGAAAGCCGCGGCGTTGCCGACCGCCTGCATCTCGTGGGCGAGGTTCCGCCGGCGCGCATCTTCGAATTCCTCGCGGCTGGCGATGCCTATGCGTTTGCCTCGATGACGGAGACCTTCGGCCTCGCCTGCGTCGAAGCCGCCATTTCCGGGCTGCCGGTCGTGGCGAGCAACCTCGACGTCTTGCGCGAGGTGCTGACCGCGGAGGACGGCTCTCCCGCCGCACTGTTCGTCGAGGCCGACGCTGCCGGCATGGCCAGGGGCCTTGGCGATCTGTTTGCGCGGCCGGAAGCCAAGGCCAGGCTTTCAGACGCGGGACGGCGGCTGCGGGACAAGTATTCGCCGGCCAGGATGTGCGCGGGCTACGAGGCGCTACTGCTTGCCTGACCGCTTGCGCACGGCGGCGATCCCGTCGATCACTTCCAGGCGCCCGGCCCGATTGAGTGTGTGGATTTTCGGATAAGGAAAGTCGCCAGCCGCATCGATCGGCCGCGGCGGCGACAGCCGCACCGTCTGCTGGTTGAGTTCCAGCAGCTTCGACAGGCCCAGCCCGCCGCCATAGCCCAGCGTTCCGTCCTGAACCGGAAGAAGCACGCGGCCGTCGCGGTTGCGGACGAAGGCTCCGCCGGGGCGGGCCATGCGGTGGTCGATCAGGATCGGGTTCGCCGGATGCGGCCGCCACGGACCGGCAAGCGCGGGGGCGGAGAAAATCACCAGCGTGTCGGAAGTGCTTCCATGGCCGTCACGATCCGTGGCGAACAGCCAGAGCATGCCTTCATGCTCGAACAAGGTGGCATCGGAAATCTCGCCTTCGACCAGCACGGTCTCGGCAAGCCAGCTGTCCGGGAAGCCCGACGCGCGGTAGAGCGTGAGCTTGCCGCCGGCGCTCGCCTCCGGCAGCATCCAGATCGCGCCGTCGCGCTCGAATACCTGCGGGTAGGAGAGGTGGTGAGCCTCCTCCAGCACGACCCGAGGCTCAACTGGAACGCCATCCGCATCAAACGGAACAACGGAAATGACCGCCTTTCCGGTCGCGTGCGGATAGTCCTCGACGAACACGAAGGGCTGACCCTGCCACCAGAAGGGGAACGGGTCGGCATAGAAATGATCGCCCGGGTCCGGCAGCACCGACCAGCCGGTGCCGAGCTTGCCGGTATCGGCGACGCCCAGGGCATCGGTGAAGCGATAGCCGACACGCCAATGCGCGTGGCGGAAGCGCGCGCGCCGAAGCGCTTCCCGGCCGAGCCGCGGCAGCGCCGAGCCGAAATAGGCGGATGTGAACCCGCCTCGCTCGCCACGACCATGGATTTCAGCAATTGCCTCTCGTGGCAGCCGGTCGGCCGCGAACGCGCGGGTGACCGACTGAACCAGAGTGATGGCGCGGGCGAACACGTCCTCGGTGCCGAGTGCGCTGGATTCCCGCTTGTCGACCATGGGCCGCGCTTGGCCGACCACCGTCTTCCTGTCGAGCACGGCCTCGATCACCGGGAGCCTGCCGGCCGCGACGGCAATTGCAGCCGAGAGATCGGCGCTGGATCCGTCGAAGCGAAGGCCGATGGTGGGAACATTCGACAAGGCCGCATCGCCGGCAAGATCGAGCCTCAGCGCGGCGGGGCGATTGCCGGGCCGTGCCGGGATTGCTTGCACCGCGGAGCCGAGAAGGGGTCCGCGCCGGCGGAAAAGACGTTGCTCGAACTGGAAGGCGGCTTTTGCCGCGGCCGGCCAGGTCGACGGCCCGGGCTGATGCGCCACCGTGACATCGTGGCCGTCCGCCTCCAGCCGCTCTATGGCGAGCTGCTGCCAATGGCGGGGCGCCGATTGCGGAACGATGACCTCGATCGCCAGCATGTCTTGGGCGGCTATGTCCTGCTCGGATTTCCAACAATGAGGAACGAGAGACTGGCCGAAAATACTTACATCGGCGTTACACGCAAAACCGGATTTCTACTTTTCCGGCATGATTTTCGACTTGCGATCCCGAAGCGGTTGTGGTCGTCCGCCCGGCCTGCCACGCAACGCAAGATTAGCGGTTTCGGCATATACCAAGATTCCAACAATCGCGGCGACCGGTCTTGACCTGGAACGTAAGAAGTCGTGGATAGCCGCTGTCCCTGCCGGTTCGGATCACATGTTTGAAGTCACTGCCGAGGATGCGTTCGATTTTCGTTCGACGGAGTACGCCGAGCTCTTCGCCAGCTCGGCGGCAACCGCTTTTCAGCATCCGATTTGGCTCGCGCAACTTTATGAGAGGCTCGTGCGGCAAGGCGCCGCCACGCCACTGATCATCGTCGTCCGCGTGCGTGCGAGCGGAAGGCTCGCGATGGTCCTGCCGCTGGTGAGGCGCCGCTACACGCTGCTGAAGGTCGTGGAAT
This sequence comes from Mesorhizobium sp. WSM3862, assembly GCF_002294985.1. Taxonomy (GTDB): domain Bacteria; phylum Pseudomonadota; class Alphaproteobacteria; order Rhizobiales; family Rhizobiaceae; genus Mesorhizobium. The sequence continues at coordinate 501,656 of NZ_NSGE01000002.1, forward strand.
TCGCGGATATGCGGGTTTCGGACTATGTCTCGCCCGTGGCCGACGAGGAGACCTTCTCCCGCATTCTTGCCGACGCCCGCACCGTCGCCGCCATCCGCAAGCATCTGCGGCCATACGATCTCCTGCGCATCGGCAAGTTGGCGGACCGCTCCCTGGCGATGGAGCGCCTGCTTGGCGTCGACAAGCGCGACAGCATGGGCATGAGCGCCTATTCCAGCAAGCTGGAGCCGACATTCGCCGGCTGGCGCGAGCAGCGGCTGGACCGGTCCTATCGCAAGGAGCTGGACAAGAAATCCCGGCAGCTCAACCGCATCGGGGAGGCGCGCTTCGAATGCGTTGACGGCCCGGCCGCGGTCCGCACGACATTCGATGCCCTCAAGCTCTATCGCGGCAAACGCTTCGACGGCAGCAACGGTCCCGCCGACCTTTTGCAGCTGCCTTCCTATTTCGATTTCTACCTGGCCGTGGCCAATGAAGGATGCGGCGGCTTCGCCCGCACCTATGCATTCTGGATGAACGGTCAGCCGATCGCCGGCGCGCTCGGGCTCGAGCACCGCGGCTCGCTTCTGGTCATCCTCGGCGGTTTCGACGAGACCGGCTACCGGAAGCAGTCGATCGGCAGCCTGATGTTCGAGCAGATCGCCCGCGATTGCATCGAGCGCGGCGATCAACACCTCGATTTCACCATCGGCGACGAGCCCTACAAGCGCGTCTTCGGCGGCCGGCCTTCACCGATGTGGCAAATCTACCGCGCAGGGAGTCCGCTCGGCTATGCGGCGCATCTGACGGTGCAGAAATTGCCGGCGGCCAAGGCGCTGGCGCGGCATATCCTGGAGGCCGCGCATGTCAAGAAGGCCAAGCCTTCGGCTGTCATCGTGCCGCCGGGTGCCGATGAGGCCGCCGAGTCGTCCTAGTCGAAACGGGTCGGGTCGGACGCCTTACGCTAGCTTCAGGCGGTCGCGCACACCTATGCCGAAGCGTACTTTGAACGAAATGCGCCGGCTGACCCGCAATCAGGTCACGGCTTCCACTTGCGGCCGCCTGAGACCGCGCAGCCGCGCGGCAAAGCTCGGGCTGAACTTGTCGATCTCGTGCAGGATGCGGCGACGGCTGAAATGAACCTGCCGGCGCGCGCGCCAGCGCAGGTCCGTGTCGATGGTCAGGCTGCGGCGGAAATTCGCCAACTCGAGCCCCCGTTCATCCATCGCCTGCTTCGTGGGATCATCATAGAAGGTGGCGATCTTCGCCGCCGCCATGCCGGGCGAGGCCATCCACTGCGGCACGTGCACCATGCACAGGCGCTCCACATCGGTGAGGAGGCGGCTGACGCCTGTTCCGGCGGCCGGACAGGATGTCTGATAGGCGTCTCCGATCAGGACGACGCCGTCGCGCTTGCAATTTTCGGCGACGGTGATGTCGGTGAGCCAGCTCGAAACGCGGTCGATGACCTCGAAATCGCCAAAGGTCCTGAGGAGTCCCGGAAGCGTTTCGATGAGCGTTTCGCGCGGGCGGTCGCGCAGCGCCTTGACCCACGGGTCGGTATGCTCCCGGAAAACAAAGAGGTTGGCGCGGGTGACGCCGCCGGCCGGGAAGAAGTTCAGGTAATCGATGCCGTCCGAAACGCGTTCGCCGTAATAGGTCAGTGCCGGATGCTTGAACGCGCTTGCTCCCGCCGGCCGGACATTAAAACCGAAAGTCAGCGATTGGCGCTGGTGGACGAACCGGCGCTCGATGCCGACGTCGCGGCGCAGGATGTCGCCCATGCCGGTGGCGAGCACAAGCAGGCGAGCCGTCACATCCGGCTGCCCGATGATCGACACACGCTGCCGCTCCGGCCCGGCCTCCACAGCGCTCACCCTGCCGGCGACGAAGCGAACGGTCTTGGGCAGTTCGGCCCGCATCGCCGCGACGAGGTCGTCGTAAAAGATGCCGTAATGGCGGGCTCGCGTGCGGTCGAGCACTCGCCCCTTGCGCACGTTGACGATCTCGTCGAATGCCGCGGCCGCCGTGGAAAGACTGTCGAGGAGGCCGATCCGGCGCAGCTTGTCGATCTGGTCGCCGGCGATCTTCTCGACACGGAACTCGCGCGGAAAGACGGGATGGCGGTCGATCAATGTGACACGGTAGCCCGACCGGCCGAGGAGAGTCGCGGCAAGTGTCCCGGAGAGCCCGCCGCCGACGACAGCGATCTCCGTGTCGGTTCCCTCCGGCAGCGGACGAAGCGAATGTTCGGCTGTCATTGGGAATACCTCAACAGGGCATAAAGGGCACGCGGATTGGTGGTGAAGTAGCGCCAGAACAGCCGGCGCGGCTCCATCAACATGCGCCACAGCCATTCGAAACCCGCCTTCTGGACCCAGAGGGGGGCGCGCCGGACCTTGCCGGCAATATGGTCGAACAGCCCTCCGGAAGTCTTGATCACACCGACATTCGAGAGCCGCGAGCCAAAATCGCGGACAAAGATCTGCTCGCGCGGCACGCCGAGGCCGAGCCACAAAATGTCCGGTGCAAGCGCGTCGATCTCTTCGAGCTTTTTCTCGAGCGCTTCGCCGGTGAGGTAGCCATGGCTGTGGCCGACGATGCGCAGGCGCGGATAGCTGGCTTTGATGGCGGCCACGGCCTTGGCGTTCCCGGCTTCAGTCGATCCAAGCAGGTAGAAGGTCGCGGCCTCGTTCTCGGCGAGCTTTGCCACATCGTGGAACAGATCGGTGGTGGCCACCCGTTCCGGCAACCGCGTGCGGCACAATAGGCGCGAGGCGAGAACAAGCGGCTGGCCGTCGGCGAAGATCTGATCGGCTTCCCGGAAGAGGGCGGCGATCTCCGATTTCGCGCGAGCCTGGGCGATGACGTCGCCGTTGGCGGAGGTGAAGTAGTAGGGACGGCTGCCATGGCGATGCTGCCGCGCCGCCGCGAGCATCAGGCGGGCGGCGCCCTGCCGGTCGATCACGGTGACAGGCAGCCCGCCAAGCTGCACCGTCGGCAATGCAGGCAGGTCCTGCCGGGAAGGGGCTGCTTCCAGCGCTGCCACGGCGGTCACGCTTGGACGTCCGGTCGAAGTCTGGTGCTGCAACCGGGGAAAACGAGAGGTCTCATGGTTCGCGGACGTCAGATGTTGGCTGGAGTGGAGCGGATCCGATCCGCCGGTCGTAACGCTGTGTTGTTCAAAATCTCTTTTTGAAGTTTCTAAAACTTTTCGCATAGGAGAAGTCGCCCCACTCTCCGGTAGTTCAAACTACCTCCTTCATGGCACCATACGTAAAAAAATCAAAAAGTTAAGCGACATGTTAATAGTTAGTTAATATGGACAATTTGAATCGAAATATAAATCAGTTTAACCTTTTGACCTCGACTTCACTTGCTTTTTGGGTGATTTTGAAGCTGCGTTTTCAACACGAATGCGATGCGATCGCCGCTGGTGCGACCACATTGCAATGCCAACGAGCTCCTGATCTATCCTGGGTGATCGTCGGGGCCACGAAAATCAGTTGGTGAGGCGGGCAGCGACATGCATGGCGCCCGCCAGACGGGCAAAGCGAAATCGTCCGGCGTCAGCTACTCCGGCAAAGGCCAAGACCGATCTTCATGGCTCTATTTCACACCGATGCCGGCGGTCAGGCCGCCGTCTATCTTGTAATCCGCGCCGGTGCAGAAGCTCGCTCTGGAGGAGCACAGAAAGGCGATGAGTTCGGCCACTTCTTCCGGTTCGCCGATGCGGCCAAGCGGATGCGCCGCACCGAAGCGCCTGTACGCTTCCTCGACATCGGCATCGCTGCCGGTTTCGCCACGCGCGGCCTTCTCCAGGATCGGTGTGCGGATCGAGCCTGGGCTGACCGAATTGACCCGGATGCCGGCCGCCGCGTAATCGAGCGCCAGCGAACGCGTCAGCGTGTGGATGGCGCCCTTGGTCGTGGCATAGGCGGCGACGTTCTGCTGGCAGGCGAAACCCTGCACCGAGGCGACATTGACGATGGCGCCGCCACCGCGGCGGATCATTTCGGGGATGCCGAAATGCGCCGTCAGGTAGATCGAGCCGACATTGACCGTCATGGTCTTGTTCCATGTTTCCCAGTCGGTCGTGGTCGCGGTTCCGTAGGGATGGACGGCCGCCGAATTGACGATCACGTCGAGGCCGCAGAACCGTGCGACCCCGGCAGCGACGGCATCGCGGACCTGGTCCGCCACGGAGACGTCGGTGTCGACGACCAGCGCGCCGGCTTCGGAATTTTCGAGCTCCGCTCTCATTGCCGCATTGGCCGAGCGGTCGATGCCGCAGGCGATGATCGCAGCACCCCCTGCGGTGAGGCGCCTGGCGGTTGCCAGACCGATTCCCGTCGTCCCCGTCACCAGGGCGACCTTGCCAACAAAATCCTTCATTGCGGGAACTCCTTCAGTCACGTGTCCGACGCCGGCTCTTCCGGCAGGAATCGCAGGGCGAAATCGAGATGGCGGCTCATCAGGTAGGCGTAGGCCACCCTGTCGCGCGCGCGGAGGGCGGCGACGATCTCGCCATGCGCGGCGCGGGTGTCGGCCAGGACCGGGCGCATCTCCTTGCCGATGGTCATGATCCGCAGGATCACCGGGGAAAGGAAGGAATACATGTCCGACAGCATGCGGTTGTTCGCCAGCCCGATCAACGCCATGTGGAAGTCGAAATCACTCTCGGCGGCCTCCTGGATCGAGCGGCTCTCGACGATCCGCGCGTTGACCGCGTCGAGCGCTTCGATCTGCTCGTTGGTGGCGTTGAGCACGATGTGGTCACCGATGCCGACTTCGATGATGCGCCTGAAGCCCTGAATGTCGGCGAAGGAGGAGCGCGAGACATCCATATGCGCGGCAAAGAAATTCTGGATGGCGATGCTATGCCCGTCGGCGAGCACCGCGCCGACGCGGGGTTTCGGTTCGATCAGCCCGTAGGTCCGGATGGCGCGCAAAGCCTCGCGCACGGTGTTGCGACTGGCGCCGGTGATCTCGCTGAGCTCGCGCTCTGTCGGCAGCACGTCGCCGACATTCAGCTGCCGCGAGCGGATGAGATCGAGGATCCGCCCGGCCGCGGCATCGACCGCCGAGCTGCCACCGGGGTGGCGGCGGGCGACGCTGTCGCGCACGGCCTGAGAATTTTCCAATGACGACCTCCCAAATTGTTGGACCAGAATATCGAAAGATTACGGGAAAACAATCGAGTTGGATGCCGTCTCGATCGGTTTAGCACGCTACTTGTCGTCCGTCAGGCGTCCGAGAAAGCCGAAATTGTCGATTGACTCTCATCGTGGTCCAACAATAACTTGCCGCTCCCTCTCAAAGGAAGGCAGAAAATGGAGCAGTGCTGGCGTTGGTATGGCCCGGACGATCCGGTGACGCTGGATCACGTCAAGCAGGCCGGGGCGACGGGCGTCGTCTCGGCGCTGCACGACATCTATGACGGGCGCGCCTGGCCGCTGGAAAACATCCTGGAGCGCAAGCGGATCATCGAGGCGGCGGGGCTGACCTGGTCGGTCGTCGAGAGCATCCCCGTCCACAACTCGATCAAGATCGGCTCGCCGGAACGGCTGCGCTATGTCGGCTTTTACAAGGATACCATCCGAGTGCTGGCGAAGGCCGGCATCGCGACGATCTGCTACAATTTCATGCCGGTGGTCGACTGGACCCGCACCGATCTGGCGTATCGCCTTCCGACGACGGGTTATGCATTGCGTTTCGACGCGATCGATTTCGCGGCCTACGACCTGTTCGTGCTGAAGCGCCGGAATGCCGAGGCCGGCTACATCGCCGCCCGCATCGCCGAAGCGGAAGCGCGATTGAAAGAGCTCAGCGACGAGAAAATCGACCGGATCGAGCGTAACCTTATCGCCGGACTGCCCGCCACCGAGCGCAGCTACAACCGGGACACTTTTCGCGAGGCCTTGGCTGAGTACGATTCAATTGGGCCAAGGGAATTGCGCGACAATCTCGCCTGGTTCCTGCGCGAGATTATTCCGGTCGCCGAACAGGAAGGGGTGCGCATGTGCATCCATCCCGACGATCCGCCCTTCTCGCTCTACGGCCTGCCGCGCATCGTTTCGACAGCTGACGATGCGCGATTCATCCTCAATGCCGTGGACAGCCCGGCAAACGGGCTGACATTCTGCACAGGCTCCTACGGCACGCGCGCCGACAACGACATCGTCGCCATGGTCAAGGAGTTCGCGGGCCGCATCCATTTCGTCCATCTGCGCAACGTCACCATCGAGGATGACGGCTCCTTCTATGAGGCCGAGCATCTCGAGGGCGGCACCGACATGGCGCATGTCATCCTCGCCCTGATGCAGGAGGAAGCGCGCCGTCGGAAGGAAGGCCGCGCCGACTGGCGCATTCCGATGCGGCCCGATCACGGACATCTGCTCGCCGACGACATCGGCAAGACCAGGATCAATCCCGGTTATTCGCTGATCGGCAGGCTGAAGGGCCTCGCCGAACTGCGCGGCATCATGCGGGCCGTCGAACGGTTCGGGCTGGCATAGGAATCGAAGCCTTCCACCGACGCTACCGGCGAGCGAAATCCGCTGCATGATGACCGCGTGCCGACCGACCAATCGGTGTTCGGCAAGCTGATCCTCCACGGCCGCGTCAGTTCTGGTACTCTCAATACCTGGTCGCGGAGGATTTGCCTGGGGCCGGGACGGTCTTTCTTGAAATCGCATGGAAGTTCGTCAAGGTGGTCGGCGTTGACGAGGCGATCACCGGACGCGTGGAGGTCAAGAAGTTGCGCCCCGACAAGCCGATCTGCAAGATCGAGACCAGCCTACGCAACGGCCAGGGGAGCTTTGTCCCACCGGCGCGGCGACCGTGTTGACCGTCCCGCTGCAAGGCGCATGAGCGCGGTGAGCGGCAGCCCGCTTGGCATGGCCGCCGACAGCGGCCGCTGGCGCCTGCTGTCGCTGCTTTGCCTGGCGGTCGTTCTGTCGCTGACCACCTGGTTTTCGGCGACCGCCATCCTGCCCGAACTGAGGCAGGAGCTTGCGCTCGGCGCCGGCGGGGAGGCCTGGCTGACCAACGGTGTTCAGGTCGGCTTCGTGATCGGTGCGCTGGGTGCGAGCCTTGTCAACCTTCCCGATTTGGTGCGGCTCAGCCGGCTGATGGCGGCCGCCGCTTTTGTCGCCGCGCTCGCCAATGCGAGCCTGCTGCTTCATCCCGGGCCAGGCGGCGTGATCGCCGCGCGTATTGTCACCGGCGCAGCGCTTGCCGGCGTCTATCCGCCGGCGCTGAAGCTGGTCGCCACCTGGTTCACGCGCGACCGGGGGCTGGCGCTCGGCGCAGTCATCGGCGCGCTCACCATCGGCTCGGCGCTGCCGCATCTCTTTCGCGCTGTCCTGACCGCGCTCGACTGGCGGTCGGTGGTCGCGGCCGCCAGTGTAGCAACGACCATCGGCGCGCTGCTGTTTCTCTTGTTCGCAAGGGAGGGGCCCTATCCTTTCGGCAAGGCGGTGTTCGAGCCATCGCGCATCGGGCAGGTGTTTCGCGAGCGGCCGCTGCTCCTGGCCAATCTCGGCTATCTCGGCCATATGTGGGAACTCTACGCCATGTGGGCGTGGCTGCTTGCCTATACGCGCTCGGCATTCGAGGCGCAGGCGATCGGATCGGCCGCTTCCGCCTCGCTTTCGACCTTCTTCGTCGTCGCCTCCGGCATCATTGGCTGCCTGTTGGGCGGCTATCTGTCGGACCGCATCGGCAGAACCGCGACCACCGCCGGCATGATGATCGTCTCGGGAAGCTGTGCGCTGCTGATGGGCTTCCTGTTTGCCGGGCCGCTTTGGCTCTTCATGCTGGTCGCCGTCGTCTGGGGTATTTCGGTGATCGGCGATTCGGCGCAATTCTCCGCCGCAGTGACCGAGCTCGGCGATCGCCGCTTCGTCGGCACGGCGCTGTCGGTGCAGCTTGGCGCCGGCTTTGCGCTGACGGTGCTCGCCATCTGGCTGACGCCGCGCTTCGCCGACTTCATCGGCGGCTGGCGCTGGGCCTTCCTGCTGCTGGTGCCGGGCCCGCTTCTCGGGGCGGCCGCTATGCTGTGGTTGCGAAACTTGCCGGAGAGCGTGAAAATGGCCGGCGGCCTCCGCTAGCGCTCTTGCTCCTCGACTGTCTAGCGCTGGAGCCGATTGAGAACCTCGTCGCTACGCAAATCGCCAGCGCTGGGCCCGCGCTGCTCCGTTGGGCGTAAGGTTGGCGATTGCACATTTGCCGGGAACAATGCAGCCTAGCTTCGAGGCTCGAAAGCTGCCTCCCGGAGCGGGGCCATGCAGGCAGGATACGCGGCACAGTTACTGGTGCAGATGTCATGACACGCGCCCAGTTGGCCGGCGTCATCCTGGGTCTGTCGCTGGTCGCAGCGCTTACCATTGTCCGGGCGAGCGACCCGCAGCCGTTGAGACTCGCCCGCGAAGCGACGTTCGACCAGTATCAGAGGCTGGCACCTCGCCGCTTCGAGTCGATGCCCGTCCGCGTGGTGGACATCGACGAGGTCTCATTGCAGCAGTTCGGGCAGTGGCCGTGGCCCAGGGATCGCATGGCGGCCCTGGTCGAAAAGCTGACGGAGCTTGGTGCGTCAGCCATCGCGTTTGACATTCTTTTCGCCGAGCCCGACCGTCTGTCGCCTCGCACTGTCCTCCGCGACGTGCCGGGCATCGATCCGGCCCTGCTCGACCGCCTGCCCGACAATGACGAGATCTTCGCCGGGTCGATCGCCGGCAAGCCAGTTATCCTGGGCTACGGCATCTCCAACGAAGGGAACTATCGGCCGCAAATCAAGGCTGGCATTGCCTTTATGGGCGAGAGCCCGATCGCTGCTCCTCCGCCTATCAAGGCAGCCACGCCGCTGCGGCCGCAGCTTGAGGCCAATTCACCCGGCATCGGACACATCAGCCTCAATCCCGGCAGATCGACCGCTGTGGTGAGGACAGCCCCACTCTTTCTGACTGATGGCGAGCAGCTTTATCCGGATCTTGCCCTCGAAGCCATAAGAGTAGCGCAGAGGGCCTCCACCTACCTCATTACCGGCGCGCCGGATCGGCAGGGCATAATGACCTCCGTCAAGATCGGCGACTTCGTTGTCCCGGTGACCTCGGCCGGCGAACTCTGGCTCTACGTTAGCCCCGACAGGGCCGAGCGTTATGTTTCGGCGAAGGACGTGCTTGCACCCGGCGGCGTCTCGTCCGAAACGAGGGCCGCGATCGAAGGCAGCATCGTGTTTGTCGGCACTTCGGCCGCCGGGCTGCAGGACATTCGTGTCACCGCGCTCGGTGAGAACGTGCCGGGCGTCTCGATCCACGCGCAGATCGTTGAACAGGTGCTGTCCGGCCACTACCTGTCTCGGCCCGATTGGGCAAACGGGCTGGAAATCGCGTCGATCGCGATGCTCGGCAGCCTTCTGGTGATCCTGACGATTTTCGTAAGCCCCGCGATTGCGCTCGCCTGCGGGCTTGCTATCACGGGCCTGGCGCTCGTCGCATCATGGCTTGCCTTTTCGCTTGGGGGACTGCTGTTCGACCCGTTTGCGCCGATCCTCATGGGCACGATCACGCATTTCGCGACAACCTCTTTCCGCTTCCTGGTGACTGATCGGGAGCGGCGCGCGATCCGGCGGGCCTTCGGACAGTATTTGTCGCCATCGCTTCTCTACCGCATCGAGCACACGCGCGACGCGCTTCGTCTTGGCGGCGACGACCGAGAACTGACCGTGATGTTTGTCGATGTGCGAAACTTCACGGAGATCAGCGAAAGACTGCCGCCCACCGCCGTCGTGCGGTTTTTGAACACGCTTCTCGACGCGCTCAGCCGTCATGTCACCGCCAATGAAGGCACGCTCGACAAGTTCATCGGCGATTCGATCATGGCCTTTTGGAATGCCCCGGTCGACGTCACCGATCATCCTCGCAAAGCCGCTCGCGCGGCATTGGCGATGCGCGAGACGATTGCCCGCCTCAACGAAAGCGATGCATTCGGATTTGGGGCCGGGCAGACGGTTCGCATCGGTATCGGAATTCATACCGGCGTCGCCTGTGTCGGCAATATGGGCGCGGAGTCGCGTTTCAACTATTCGGCCGTTGGCGACGCGGTGAACATCGCAGCGCGTATCGAGACAACGTGCAAGACGGTGAGTTTCGATATTCTCGCGTCCGACGACACAGTAAGATCGCTGCAAGGCTGGGCTTTGCTCGACGCGGGATCGCTGGAACTCAAGGGAAAGAGCACGAGGACCAGAATCAATGCCGTCGTAGGCGATGAAAACGTTGGGTCGTCGCCGGATTTTGGGGAATTGCGGCTTCTCCACGGCAAGCTCGTCGAGGCGTTGCAATCGCGCTTGCCAGGCAGCCGAAAGATGATCGCGGCGGCCAAAGCCAAAAGCGCGAGGCTACCGGCAGGATTGCAGGAATTCTATGGCCGGATCTCGCGCAGAGCGGACGATTTTGCTGGCAAACGGGCGGGAGCGGCGATGGAAACGAATGCCGGCTATGCGGAGCAACAATTCGGCTCCGGTTCCTGACCTTCATTCATGCAGGGCGGTCGACCGCTCGACTCGCCGCTGTTCAAGGGCAATAATTTCGTCCACCCCGACGTAGGGGCGAGTTGGCCCAGACCGGTTGGCGAAGTCGGATACGGACGCGCCGAGAAAAAGAGCGGCTATCCGCTGCTCTTGCCGCTGCCGGCCACCGCCCCTGCCGCTACTTTTTGCCAGGACCCTTGGATTTTCCGGGATTGCTGGGATCGTGCTTGCCCGGATCATTTCCATGGCCGTTGTTGCCGTCATCTATGTCGCCCCGCGGCGGGCTCGGCGGATCGGGCGTGCCCGGACCGGGTGGTGCCGGTGAGTTGCGCCGCTGCGGCCGCGCCGTATGCTCCTGCTGAATGGCAGCCGTAAGCCCGCAATTTCCGCCGATTGCGTCAAAGCCTCCCGAGAGCTGCTGATTGCCGGTCAGAAACGGCAATGCCCGCGAGGTCCCGAGTGTGGTGAGCACAGATCGATTGACCTTGACAACGTCGGTCATTGCGCCTGACGGCGTCGCGACCACACAATCGCAGCGCCGCTTCAGTTCCCTGCATCCGCCGCCGCTGCAGAATCGGGCCGACCCCTTCAGCAGCACGACGGCGGTTTTGCCGTTGGGCGCGATGTGGACATCGAATGCTGTTCCCCGCACGCCTATTGTGCCTGCGGGCGTCACAATCTGGTAGGCGGACGAAGGCGAGCTCCCGCTTATCCAGCGAAACGTTCCCTTGGCAGCGCGGATGGTGAGCTTCTTCACCGAATTATCATCGTTGAAGACGTATTTGTCGAGGACGACGGAAGAACCCCACCCCACCGCCAGCTTGGTGCCATCCCGGAAGACGAATTGGCCAAGTCCCGTATTGGATGTCCTGATACGTTCGTCCCGATGAACCGGTGCGCTGACCACCAGTGGTCCGGTTGCGCCGGTAACGGCAGTCTTGATCACGACTGCCCGGCCCACTGCTTCGGCGGCTATGGTCGGTGTCGCATTGATGAGATTCGCGGCAAGCGCGACAACTGCAGCCCACCTCAAGGACGGCATGGCATCCTCCCCGAAACGGCTTTATTAGCACATGCTTGAAAGGCTGTCCCCGCGGAGTCATACCTCAATTTGAGTAGGACATGGCTCTTTCGCTTGGGCGACGCTCGAAGGCACAATCGTCGACGTTAGGTCCTGCGCTTGGGTGGGCCGCGCGGGGTTGCCCCCTCGCTCATCGGGTCGGAGGTGGGACAACGGCAATACAATGCTGTTACTGAATCGTCTGGCTGAGGGACAAGGCGATGTTCTGCGTGGGCGGCGTGAGAGCGCCCGCATCTGGGGCATCGATCATGGTTTGTGTCGGCGCGCTGTCTTTGAAGACCTTCAGCCCATTCTTGGGCAGTTTAGCCGCGTCGGCCACGAGGGAGGAGCGCCATCGCCCTGGCCGCTTTTCTGAAAGCAAGCAATCGGCCAGCCCGCGACCCGTCTCGATACAAGTGCATGTATCCGCCGTGATCTATCTGCAGCGCACGAGGCCGACAAGGCAAATAGGCTGGGCATCGCATCCAATGTGCATAGCAGCTGAGCAGACGCTGCTCAGCATATGAACCCTCTTGGGTAATATAATTTGAAAAAATTGCTCCCTCATGTTCAAAACAGGTCGATAGACCCGCGAGAAATGGGTTCGAATCCTGCGGGGGACCCGCGGTCCTCAGGCGAGAATTCTAAAGAGGTTCGACAATGACCCAGCACGTACAAGATGCTCGAATTCTCATGTACAGCCACGACACGTTCGGGCTCGGCCACTTGCAGCGCTGCCGCACGATCGCGCATTCCCTGGTCGAGGATTTCCACGGACTTCAAGTGCTTATCATTTCGGGCGCGCCTATCGCCGGCGCCTTCGACTACCGCGCCCGCGTCGACTTCGTGAAGATCCCGAGCGTCATCAAGTTGCGCAACGGCGAATACACCTCGCTGGAAAAGGATATCGATCTGCATGAGACGCTAAGAATGCGCCAGTCGATCATTCGCCACACAGCCGAGACGTTTCGGCCGGATATCTTCATCGTCGACAAGGAACCGCTCGGGCTGCGCGGTGAGATCGAGGACACGCTGTCCTACCTCAAGACGCGAGGCACTACGCTGGTGCTTGGCCTGCGCGAGGTGATGGATGCGCCGCATCTGCTGGAAGCAGAGTGGGAACGCAGGGATGTGATGCGCAAGATAGGCCTGTTCTACGACAAGGTCTGGGCCTACGGTCCGCCGGATTTTTACGATCCGTTGACCGGCCTGGATGTGCCGCCGGCTATCAGGGCAAAGATGAAGTTCGTCGGTTTCCTGCAACGGAGCCTGCAGAAGAACGAGTTGCCCGGCCACCGCCCCGAGGGCGACTATATCCTCGTTACGACCGGTGGCGGCGGCGACGGCGCCGATCTGATCCACAACGTTATCGATGCCTATCAGCAGGATCCGCAATTGCAGCATAGGGCGTTGATCGTGCTTGGGCCCTACATGCCGGCGCGCAAGCGCAACAAGTTTCTTAAGAAGGGGTCCAAAATCCCGTATATCAAGATCATCGAATTCGACAACCGCATGGAAGAGCTGATTGCCGGCGCCAAGGCGGTAGTGGCGATGGGCGGTTACAACACCTATTGCGAGATACTGTCTTTCGACAAGCCGGCGCTGATTGTGCCGCGCGTCAAGCCGCGCGAGGAGCAACTGATCCGCGCAAGGCGAGCAGCCGAACTCGGTCTCATCAAGATGCTTTCCCCGGAAGAAGCTGAGGATTCCCAGCGGTTTGCCGATACACTGAAGGTGCTGCCGGATCGGCCCCGCCCATCGCAGAGCAATCCGCATCTGAGGCTGGAAGGGCTGCCTCATATTTCCGCAATCGTCGCGGAACTGCTCGACCGGCGTGCCGGCCATCACCTTTCGGTCATTGAAGGCATCAACTGAGTTGCAACATCGCAAGATCGTCGTGGTTCTGAAGGGTTATCCGCGGCTGTCGGAAACCTTCATCGCGCAGGAGCTGCTCGGGTTGGAGCGAGCGGGGTTCGACCTGATACTCGTCGCGCTGAGGCGGCCGACCGACGCAAAACGCCATCCCGTGCATAACGAGATCAGAGCGCCCGTCCATTATCTGCCGGAATACCTGCATGAAGAACCGCTGCGCGTGGCTCGCTCGCTGTTTGCTTGTCTGCTGCGGCCAGGCTTCTGGCGCGCGCTCGGATCGCTGGCTGCCGACATCCCCCGCGACTTTACGCGCAATCGCGTGCGCCGCTTCGGGCAAGCGCTCGTGCTGGCGGCCGAATGGCCGGAAGATGCGGGCTGGCTGCATGCGCATTTCGCGCACACACCGGCATCGGTGACACGCTATGCCAGCCAGCTTCGCGGTCTGCCCTGGAGCTGCTCGGCCCATGCCAAGGACATCTGGACTTCGGCTGACTGGGATCTGGCCGGCAAGCTTTCCTCGGCGCGCTGGACGGTCACCTGCACGAAAACCGGCTTCGACCGTCTAAAAAAACTCGCTAACGGCAACTCGTCATTACATCTGAGCTATCATGGGCTCGACCTTGATCGCTTCGGCAGCTTCCGCGGGGCGCGGAAACCGCATGACGGCTCGGCACCGGACGAACCGGTTGTCGTTCTGAGTGTCGGGCGCGCCGTTGAAAAGAAAGGTTACGATACGTTGCTGGAGGCGCTTGCCCTCCTGCCTGGTGATTTGGCGTGGCGTTTCGAGCATATCGGCGGTGGCGACGAACTGGAACGGCTCAAGGCGTTGGCGCAAAAGCTCGGCCTGGATGGTCGCGTCTCTTGGAAAGGCGCGCTTGCTCAGGAGGAGGTGCTTGAGCACTACCGCCGCGCCGACATCTTCGCCCTGGCCTGCAGGATCACCGCAAATGGCGACCGGGACGGTCTGCCGAATGTTCTGGTTGAGGCGGCCAGCCAGCGGCTTGCCTGCGTGTCGACCGATATTTCCGGCGTGCCGGAGCTTTTATCTTCGGATGAAACCGGGCTGCTGGTCCCGACAGAAAATCCAATTGCCCTGGCACAGGCGCTGGAGCGCCTTATCCGTGATCCCCTGCTGCGCGCCCGCCTCGGTGACGCTGCAGAGTGGCGCGTGCGCGCCAATTTCGATCATATGACAAGCATTGGGCAGCTCAAGGAACTGTTCGAGCGGGAGTGGCGGGCCGCCGAATGAAGCGACTGCGCGCCTTCTTCTATGTCCAGCACCTCCTCGGTATCGGCCATCTTGCGCGCGCCAGCCGCATTGCGGCGGCTCTGGTCGATGACGGGTTTGACGTAACCGTGGTGACGGGCGGCGCGCCGATCGCGGGGTTTCCAGGATCGGGCGTCAAATCTGTATCTCTGCCTCCCGTCACCTCCGGCGATGAAGGATTTTCCGGACTTGTCGACCTGCAGGGCAAACCCATCGACGATGCTTTCAAGAAATGGCGTTCGGAGATGCTGTTGCAGGCCTATCGGGATTGCGGGCCCGATATCGTCATCGTCGAGGCGTTTCCATTTGGACGCCGGCAGATGCGTTTCGAACTCCTGCCGCTGATCGAGTCCATCGAGGCGACATCACCCAGACCGCTGCTGGCGACGTCCGTCCGTGATATCCTTCAGGAGCGCGTCAAGCCGGGCCGAAACGAGGAAACGGTCGATCTCATCAACAGGCATTTCGACCTTGTCATGGTCCACGGCGATCCGGCTTTCGCAACCATCGACAAGACCTTTCCATTGGCTGGGGCGATCAGGGCCAAGGTTGCCTACACTGGGCTCGTTGCCGCGCCGCCACCGCCCGCGGTCTCCGAGCGCTTCGACGTTCTGGTGTCGGTTGGCGGCGGGGCTGCCGGAAAGAGCCTCGTCAGTGCCACTGTCGCAGCGGCGCGGAATGCCAACAGCGCTTGGAAATGGTGTCTGATCACCGGTCCAAACCTGCCGAAAGGCGAGGTCGACGCGATCGCACGCGATGCCACCCCGGGCCTGTCGATCTTCCGGTTCCGCGAGGATTTCGCCAGCCTGCTGACCGGCGCCCGCCTCTCGGTCTCGCAGGCGGGTTACAACACGGTCTGCGACGTCCTGCGCGCGGGTTGTCGCTCCCTACTCGTTCCATTTGCGGCGGGTGCGGAAACCGAACAGACGGTTCGCGCCCTGATGCTCGAAGAAATGGGTCTTGCAACGGTGCTGACGGAAAAGGACCTAACGCCTGACGGTTTGGCGCGAGCGATCGAACAGGCGCTTGCTGGACCGAGGCCGTCGGCGCATCGTCTCGATCTGGAAGGCGCGCGTCGCTCGGCGCAAATCCTGCGCGAGCGACATCGAACATGGTCCCTGAAAACGGAACTCTAGCTAACGCGCGTCGCCCCGGTGAGATTCGCGCGACGTCGTTATTCGAGAGCCGCCACGCTTTGAGCGAAATGCGTTAAACAGTTCCAATCAGCATGAAGCGCGCATAATTTTTGGTCGGCAGTTCGCCCGCGAACCGCACCTCCCGTAGCGCCGCCATTGCTTCGAAGGCTGCCAGTGAAGCCACGCAGTTGATGTGGGTCGGCTCGCTGAAATAATCGTTGGATTGCAGCAATACATTCGTGCCCCGCGGAAGCAGGGCAAGCCAGGCGCGCAGATCGACTATGTGTTCGCAGCTCGTATTGACCACCAGGTCGGGCTGCGCGGTCGCATAGTCAACGGCGTACATATCTGCCGTCAGCGCGCGGAACCGGTCGACGGCATCCCGGTTGAGGGTCCGGGCGACCGGCGCGACTTCGGGATCGAGGTCGACGCTATCAATGGCCCCGATGTCGAAGCGAGCATCGTTGAAAAGCATTGCCGGCAGCACGCCGTACCATCCACCCAGAACACATATGCGCCCGAACCGGCCGCCGCAGCTGTCGAACAGCCTGTCGAGCGCCCACATCTTGCAGGCGACCTGCTTGTGGTTGAAGGCGTTGGCGATATCGGCCTGCGGATGCTTGGCGATGACGCGCGCCAGCCCTGCCACGAGAGGGTGGTTGACATAGGCGGCAATTCCCCGCGTGAGGTCCAAGGCCTGTTCGTGCCCGTCCATGCCCGCATTGCGTGGTTGCGTGACATCCATCATACTCGTCTTGTAGGTTGGGATTTCGGGCGACACAACGCAATCTTGCCCCGGCAAGGCTGGTTGGTTCGCGGACATTGATCATGCTGCACGCCGCTTCGCCATTGCCCCGTGCCGGAGAGGGGCTGTCGCATCAGTCCGGACCATCGGCGTTCATGCGCCAGCATCAGCAGCGCAGCTGTGGCGGCCGTTCGCCAAAACGCCACGGCAGCCGTCAATCGTTTGGCCAGCTGCTTTCTTCGCTGATCAACAATGCCCGTGTTGCGGTCATCGACCATGCGCCTGAACTGGATCGCGCCGCCTCGCAGCGTCCTTTCATCGTTGAGCGCAGGACAATCACGGTGCACTGTGGCTCGAAGCATGTCGTTGGCGATGAAGAAATCGCCGATGCGCCATTAGCCAGCAGGTGCTTCTATGTCCTGCAGCCTTGCAATTGAACGGTCCACGGTCGGATGGAACCCAGTCTAGCCCGCTATATCTGGACGCACACCAAGAAGCAGCAGGTCTGGATATTGATGATCGTCGTGCTTTCGATGATCCCCTATTTCATATCCTTCGATCTGCCGAAGCTGATCGTCAACGGCCCTATCCAAGGTAAGGGTTTCGGAGAACCCGGCGCGACCCAGCCGTTCATGAGGCTGCACTATGACCTGCCGTTCATTGGTGAGGTGCAGTTCTTCTCCGGCTTTCAGCTCGACCGCACGGAGACGCTGTTTGCGCTGAGCATTGTTTTCCTTTTGCTAGTCATCATCAACGGCCTGTTCAAACTCTACATCAACACATACAAAGGCCGACTTGGCGAGCGCATGCTGCGGCGTATCCGTTTCGATCTGATCGATCGCGTGCTGCGGTTTCCGCCGATTTACTTCAAACGCGTGAAATCCGCCGAAGTGGCGACCATGGTGAAGGACGAGGTGGAGCCGCTGGGGGGCTTCATCGGCGATGCCTTCCTGCAGCCGGTGCTGCTCGGCGGTCAGGCGCTGACGGCCATGCTGTTCATCATGGTGCAAAACTTCTGGCTCGGAACGATTGCGGTCGTGATCGTGGTGATCCAGATCGTGCTCATCCCGCGCATGCGGCGGCGGCTGATCGTGCTCGGGCGCGAACGGCAGTTGACGGCGCGCGCGCTCTCGGGCCGGGTCGGCGAAATCGTCGACGGCATCGGCGCGGTTCACGTCCACGACACATCAAACTACGAGCGCGCCGACATAGCTGCTCGGCTCGGCCTCATCTTCAAGATCCGCTTCGATCTTTACCAATGGAAATTCATGGTGAAGTTCCTCAACAATTTTCTGGCGCAGCTCACGCCCTTTCTGTTCTACATGATCGGCGGCTACCTGGTCATCCGGGGGCGGCTGGACGTCGGCCAGCTGGTGGCCGTGATCAGCGCCTACAAGGACCTGCCCGGACCGATGAAGGAACTGATCGACTGGGATCAGGCTCGCCAGGATGTCCAGGTCAAATACCAGCAGGTCGTTGAGCAATTCACCGTCGAGGGTCTCATTGCGCCGAGAATTGGAGCGTTGACGATCGACGCTCCCGGTCCGATGACCAACCCTCTGTCGGCAATCAATCTGTCCATAGCGGACGATGGCGGTGGAATGCTCCTCGACCGGATCTCGCTCCAGGTCAAGCCGGGTGAGACGGTGGCGCTGGTCAGCACCGCAACAGGTGGAGCGGAGGCGCTTGCGGAAGCCTTTGCGCGGCTGAACTGGCCGGACAGCGGAAAGATCGCTTCGGGCGCCGACGACCTGCTTGAACTTCCCGAAGCGGTGACCGGCCGGCGCATGTCCTACGCCTCGTCGGATGTTTTCCTGTTCCATGCAAGCCTCCGCGATAACCTGCTCTACGGGTTGAAGCATGCGCCGCTGACATCGGTGCCTTATGAGGGTGCTGCGGCAGACCAGCAGCGCTGGAACATTCACGAGGCGCGGCGGTCGGGCAATTCGGACCTCGATATCCGGAGCGACTGGATCGACTATGCTTCCGCCGGGGCCACCGGCCCGCACGACCTCTTTGAGGCGGTGCGCCGGGTGCTCGACGCGGTTCTTCTGTCGCGCGACATTCTGGATCTCGGCTTGCGCTCCTCGGCTGACCTGACGCGTCACACGGAACTCGCCAGGCGCATCGTCGAACTGCGTGCGGCGCTGCGAACCCGGCTGGAACAGGAAGGGCTGAGCGGACTGGTGGTTCCTTTCGAACCAGGCGCCTACAACAAGGAAGCATCGATCGGCCAAAACCTGCTCTTCGGCGCCGCCGCCGGCCCCGAACTGGCCGACAAGGCGCTAGCGGCCAATCCCTATTTTGCTTCTGTGCTGAGACAAGCCGGGCTCGACCGCACGCTTTTCGAAATGGGCATGGAGATCGCCGAACAGGCGATCGAGCTGTTTGCCGACCTGCCGCCCGATCACCAGTTCTTCCAGCAGCTCGCCTTCATGGGCGCCGAAGAGATACCCGCCTACGAAACCTTGCTACAACGGCTCAAGAACCGTCCCTACGAGGCAGTTTCGGAGAACGATCGCGCCATGATCGTTACACTGAGCTTTGCCTATATCGAGCCCCGGCACCGCTTCGGCCTGCTGAGCGAGGATCTGATGAGCAAGATCGTCGCTGCACGCAACCGGTTCTATGAAACCCTGCCGTCCGAGCTGCAAAATGCGATCGAACGTTATGATCCTGCCAAATACATTGCCGCGGCCAGCGTCATGGATAATGTCCTGTTCGGGCGTGTGGGCAACAACCATCCCGACGCGCCGGATCGCATCCGCTCCATCGTCTATGACATTCTCGACGAATTGGGGCTTTATGCCGAACTTCTGGATGTTGGCCTGGACTTCAACGTCGGCGCCGGCGGCAGGCGGCTGACCGCTGGACAGCGACAGAAGCTCGATGTTGCCCGGGCCCTGCTCAAGCGTCCCGATTTTCTCATTCTCAACCGGCCGCTGTCGGCGCTCGACCAGCGTGCGCAGGACAAGGTGCTGCGAAACGTGCTCGACGAAGCCAGGTGCGACGGCCATTCGCCGGCAATTGTGTGGGTCGTGACGAATCCGGCAATGGGGATGATGTTCGATCGCGTTATCGTCTTCGACTCGGGTAAATTGGTGGAAGACGGAACGCTCGAGACACTTTTGGCAGGGAAGGGTATCTTCAAGGAACTGCTGTCTTAGACCAACGGGCATTGAGATGGGATCGTTCTGTCGGTGGGAATTGGCTGCAAGGCCACGGGATACGGCGCCTGGCAAACGCGAATTTTGAGAAGGTTTGCGACAATGCTGCTCAAGGATGAAGTTGGAATGCTGCAACGCGTTCCCTTGTTCTCCGGCATCGAACCGACAAAGCTCAAGCTGCTTGCGTTCACATCCGATCGCGTGAGCTACAGCGCCGGCCAGATCCTTTTCCGGCAGGGCGACGAGGGAGACGCCGCCTATGTCATCCTTTCAGGCAGGGCGGATGTTCTGGTCGATTCCGACAGCGGGCCGATAAAAGTTGCCGAACTGGCGCCAAATTCGATCGTTGGCGAGATCGCCATATTGTGCAACAGCTCCCGCACTGCCACCGTCAGAGCGGCAAGTCCGCTGGAAGCCTTGAAAATCAGCAAGGATCATTTCCTGAGGCTTATGAAGGAGTTCCCGGAGATGACCATCGAGATATTGCGGGTTCTTGCCGATCGTCTAAGCCATACGACCGCGGACCTGATCGACGCACGAAACGCCTAGCAGCAGTTGTTGGCCACGACGGGCGAAGGAGCAGCATGGATTTCCTGGTCAGGTTTTGGGGCGTGCGGGGCAGCATTTCGGTATCGGGACCAGAATTCTCTCGCTATGGCGGCAACACGAGCTGCATTGAGATGCGATGCGGCAAGCATATGCTTCTGTTCGACGCCGGCTCTGGTCTAGGGCTTGCCGGCAGAGCGTTTCGGGCCTCGGGCGTGACCGATTTCGAGCTGTTTTTCACCCATTGCCATTACGATCACATCATCGGGCTGCCGGCCTTCAAACCGATCTATGACCGGAGCGTCAAGGTCAGGCTTTGGTCCGGCCATCTTGCAGGACGCATGACGACCCGTCAGATGGTCGATGAATTCATGCGGCCGCCGTGGTTTCCGGCCAAGCTCGACATCTGCAAGGCAAGCATCGACTGCCGCGATTTCGTATCCGGAGACGTTCTAAGGCCGCGCGAAGGAGTGGTGGTCCGAACCGGCAGTCTCAACCATCCGGGAGGCTGCATAGGCTACCGCGTCGAATGGGGCGGCCGCATCGTGGCGGTGATCACAGACACTGAGCACGACCCGGGTACGCTCGATCAGGCGGTGCTCGACCTGATCGAAGACGCCGACCTCGTCATCTACGATTGCACCTACACCGAGGACGAAATGGAAGACCGCCGTGGCAACGGGCACTCGACATGGCAGCAGGGCGTCAAACTGTGTGAGGCAGCCGGTGCCCGAGGGCTTGGGCTGTTCCACCACGATCCGACACGCACCGATGAGCAATTGGATGAGATCGAGAAACTGGCCAAAGCCAGGTTTGCCGGCGCTTTTGCCGCGCGGGACGGCCAGACGCTTAAATTTCCAGTCTCATTGCACAAAAAGCGCTGAGCTATTTTGCTCTATCTTATTGTTTTGACGCAATTCCGGACGGAAATCCGCTCACACTTTTCCTGGAATTGCTCTACCGCCGCTACGCCCGATCAATGTCCTGATCGGAAGCCATGCGCAGGCTTTAGTCTGTGCGGCGACTGTGAACAGCCGTTCGAGAAAAAGCCAGGCCGATTCATCGTGTACGAGATGGTGCGTGAGCAGGCCGACCGGTTCGCCACCGTCGAATGCATGCCGCAATTGCGCAATGATGGCCTGAACCAAGGACCCATGATCGCGACAGCCGCGCGTGCCATGCCAATCGACGATGTCGACATTGCTGTTGATGACCGGCACTGGGGCCGGCTTCGGCGGCCCAAAGACCGACAATGCCGCAAATCCTACCGATCCAAGCTGCGATACCAAGCCGGCGTCGATTCTGTTCCAGGGTGGCACCAGCATCGGAACGGCACGCGCGCCGTGCAGCCCGGTTAGGCGCGACAGCCCGCGAGCCATCTCATCGAGCACCGCCTGGCGTGGCCGATGGGCGCCGAGTTCCTGCTTTTTCTGGTCCTGCGGCGCATAGTTTCGGTGCGCCCAGCCATGGATGGCGACCGAGGCATGCGGCGCCTCGTCAAGCCGGACGACAAGCCTCTCGTCGGTCAGCGCCGGAATGACGGCCAGAGTGAGCGGAACCTCGAATGCACGGGTGAGTTCCAGCAGCCGATCAAGCGCAGCCGTCGGATCCACAGCGTCGTCGTCGCGCAACCAGAACTCCGCCTTGCGGTCCGCCCGTCGCCAGCACGCCAGTTCTTCCACGAAGGGCTGCCAGATCTGATCGACTGTCATGCAACCGCGATCTTCGCAAGAAGTTCGGAAAGACGCGCCGCTGCAGTAGCGAGGGAGCGTTCTTCGAGGATGAAACGTCTGGCGTTGCCGGCCATGACGGTTCTTTCCTCGCCACGGACCAGAAGCCTTTCGATGGCAGACGTGAACGCCGCCACATCGCCCGGCGGGGTGAGAAATCCGGTTTGGCCATCCCGCACGACCTCCGGCACGCCGGCGATGTCCTGCGCCACCACCGGAAGGCCGGCAGCTTGTGCTTCAAGATAGGCAACGCCATAAGCTTCGCCGCAACCCGGCCAGACGTAAATCCCTCCACTGTAGAGGACATCCGGCACGGCGGCTGGCTCGATCGCGCCAAGCCATTCGATCCGGTCGGCGGGAAGGCCGGCGAATTGCGCTTTGACCTCGTCACGGGCAGGCCCGTCCCCGACGACCGACATGGTCCAGGGCAGGTGGCCGATCGGAGCGAGGGCGTGCGCGAGCATGCGATAGCTATCGACCTTGTCGCCCGGTCGCATCATGGCGACGGTAACGAGACGCGTCGGACAACCACGCGCCGGCAGTTCCCGGAATACCGATGTGTCGATGAAGGGCGAAAGCATGCCGAAAACGGCGTCTGGAAGAGCGTCTGTCAGTCCCCGACGATCCCTTTGCGTGAAGCAGATGTTCAGCGCCGCCTGTTCGACGGCTCGCGCCACCAAGGCTTGCATATCGGCCCAAAAACCGACGTTGCGCCGCTTCGAATAGGAGGCTTCCGCGGTCACATAGGGGATGGCAAAGGCCGACGCCAGCTCGGGCCCGATCAGGTCGGGCGCCTTGTAATAGAGATGATAGGAGAACCAGAGGTCGGGCTTGCCGTCACGCTGCCAAAGCTCTGTCAGCCGCGCGACTTCCTGTCGGGCTTCGACCTTGAGCGCATCGAAACTTTTCGACTCCGGTTCGCGTAGATAGAAGCGCAATTCGGATGCCAGATCGACGCGATGCCCTCCATGCTCAAGCGCCTTGATCAACATCCGTGCCATCTGACGGTCGCCAGAGGCAACGGCATGATTGGGCGACTTCAGCGGCGCGTAGAAGGCAATTCGCATCGCCGGAGCCTATCATTGGAAAGCCTGCGCAAGTCAATTTCGAAGCATGATCGAGTTTCACCTTCAAGCAGTGGAATGTGCTATTGCATGCTCATGGAAACAGCCGCAGCGTCCGACCCGTTCGTCGCTTCCTTGCCGGTGTTCGCGAAGTTCGAAAGCGTTGCCGACATCGACAACTATCGGCCGCTCCCCGATGGCTGGGCGCTGGCCACCGCCGACATCGTCGGCTCGACCAAGGCGATCGGGGCCGGGCGCTATAAAACCGTGAATATGGCCGGCGCCAGCGTCATTTCGGCGCTGCTCAATGCGCTGGGTCGGCAAGATCTTCCCTTTGTCTTCGGCGGCGACGGCGCGCTCGTGGCGTTTCCGAGCTCGGCCCTGGAGATAACGCGCAACGCCCTGGCGGCGGTCCAGCGATGGGTGGCGGACGAGTTGGCCCTGACCCTGCGCGCCGCAATCGTGCCGATAGAGGATATAAGAGCGCAAGGCCTCGACGTTCGGGTAGCGAGGTTCCGGGCCTCCGAAGCGGTGTTCTATGCCATGTTTGCCGGCGGCGGCGGCAGTTGGGCGGAAGCCGAGATGAAAGCGGGGCGCTACCTGATCGATCCTGCGCCGGCCAACGCGCGGCCGGATTTGACCGGTCTCTCCTGCCGCTGGAGCCCGATCGAAGCCCGGCATGGCGAAATCGTCTCGATCATAGCCGTTCCGGGGGCCTCGCGCGATGTGCGCGGCTTTCAGGTTCTGGCTTCCGACATCATCGCCCTTGTCGGTCGACAGGAACGCGATGGCCATCCGGTGCCGGTGAACGGGCCGGCCTACGGTTTTTCGCCCGCCGGCCTCGATCTCGAGGCCCGGGCCGTCGCGCCGGCGGGAAGGCGGTGGTTGTCGAAGCTGTGGATAGTGTTCTTGTTGTCGCTTGCGGCTGTGACCGATCGATATGGCTGGACGATCGGGAGGTTCGATCCGAAGATCTACAAACGCGACGTGGCCAGCAATTCGGATTTCCGGAAGTTCGATGACGGCTTGAAGATGACCATCGATGTAGATGCGGATTTGTTGCAGCGGATCGAGCACCGGCTGCAGCAGGCGGAAGAGGCGGGCATTTGCACCTATGGCCTGCACCGCCAGCAATCGGCCTTGATGACTTGCCTCGTCGCCTCGCCGCTGCAGCGCGATCACGTTCATTTCATCGACGGCGCCGCCGGCGGTTATGCGATGGCTGCCGCAAGCCTGAAGGCGAAGGTGTCGGCCTGACGACGGCTTGCGGAGATCCATTTTCCGCAATATGCCTCGGGGTTGTTGGGCCCACATGAGCCTCGCCGTGGAAGCGGGCAGTCTGTCCATATTGAGGAAAACAGATTTTTGGACGCCTCACGATCGACATATGACAGTCTGCTGAACCGGATTTCGACGCGCACCGCGCAAGTCGGGGTGATCGGACTGGGTTATGTCGGATTGCCGCTGGCGGTCGCGGTAGCACGCGCCGGCTCCCCGGTTTTCGGCTTCGACATCGAAGCCCAGAAGGTCGAGAATCTGAACAGCGGGCAATCCTACATCGAGGCGGTGACGTCCACTGCCCTTGCCGTCGAGGTGTCGAGCGGACGGTTTCGCGCCACTGCGGATTTTGCCGAACTGGCCGTCTGCGATGTCATCATCATCTGCGTTCCGACGCCGCTGACGAAAAACCGCGAGCCAGACCTCTCCTTTGTCAGGAACACGGCAGGCACCATCGCGAAGCATCTGCGTCTCGGCCAGCTGGTCGTGCTGGAATCGACCACCTATCCCGGCACCACCGACGACGTGATCAAGCCCATCCTGGAACAAACCGGCTTGCAGTCGACAATAGACTTCTTCCTTGGCTTCTCGCCCGAACGCGAGGATCCCGGCAACCGCAGCTTTGAAGTCGCGACGATCCCCAAGGTCGTGGCAGGCGACGGCATTGAAGCGGCGGCGCTCGTGAAGGCCTTCTACCAAGGTGTGGTCAAGACCGTCGTTCCGGTTTCCACCACCGCGACCGCCGAGGCGGTCAAGCTGACGGAAAACATCTTTCGCTCGGTCAACATAGCCCTGGTCAACGAGTTGAAGGTCGTGCTCGGTGCGATGGGCATCGACATCTGGGAGGTGATCGAGGCGGCAAAGAGCAAGCCCTTCGGCTACATGCCTTTCTATCCTGGGCCCGGACTTGGCGGGCACTGCGTCCCCATCGATCCTTTCTACCTGACGTGGAAGGCGCGCGAATACGAACTGCCGACCCGCTTCATCGAGCTGGCGGCAGAGATCAACACGGCTATGCCGCGTCATGTGGTCGATCAACTGGCCAGGGCGCTGGACCGGCGTTGCGGCAAGGCTCTCAGCCGCTCGCGCATTCTCATCATTGGGCTCGCCTATAAGAAGAATGTGCCGGACATCCGCGAGAGCCCTTCATTGCGGCTCATTGAACTCATCGAGGAATGGGGCGGCAAGGCCGAATTCCACGATCCGCACGTCAGAGAAATTCCGGCGACACGGGAGCATATGCCGATCAAGGGGCGTCGGTCTGTCGAATTGAGCGAGGGGACCTTGAAGGATTTCGATGCTGTCGTCGTTGCAACCGACCACGACGCGATCGACTATCAGGCGATCGCCGATCACGCCCTTCTGATCGTCGACACGCGCAATGTTTTCGGCCGCCTCGGGCTAGCCCGAGAGACGGTGGTAAAGGCCTGACGGCGGTCTGAGCCGGCGAATTCTTTGCTCGATGTCAGGATCGTGGTTGCACTCGGCCGGCAGCGTCGACACATAATGCCGCGAGTAAATAGATACAGTTAGCCTGTCGCTCGCCCGCACGGACAGCCAGTTGCGAAGTTCTTCGCCGGCTTTTCCTGCCAAAGCTGGCTTCATTGACTTCGGGGATCTCTTCTTGGGGTCGTTGGCGGACTGTGTTGTGGGCGGATCAAAGGACAATGCCTCGTCTTCGAGGAGTTTCGAGATAGCATGAGCACAACGCAAGCAGAAATTTCCACCATCCTCATGGATAAGGTAGCCGATTGGCTGAACCAATCGGTACTTGCCGGCAACGACCTGGAAACATTGGTAAAAGGCTTTTGCGAACGGCTGGCTGCTGCCGGCCTGCCGTTGAAGCGGGTGCATTTGAGCTTTTCGATGCTTCATCCGCTTTATGATGCGCTTGGCTTCACCTGGGTTCGCGGCCGAGGCTTAGAAATCGAAAGCTTCCGCAATGAGCCCGGCGCGCCGTCCGACAGGTTCCTGACCAGCCCATACTATCATCTGCTCAGCAACAAGCTCGACCACCTGCGACGCCGGCTCGACCCGTCGCTGCCATCGGAGTTTCCTGTTTTCGATGATCTCAGGCTTATAGGCGTCACCGACTATTTGGCTTTCGTGCATTCCTTCAACGGCAACGCCAGTCAGGGCATGATGGGGTCCTGGTCCACCGACAGTGCCGCAGGGTTCAGCGACAGCATGATTTCGGCGCTGCTGCGCATCCAGAACCATCTCGCTATGGCAACCAAGATGGCGGTGCTCACCAAGCTCGCCGACAACATGATGACCACTTATCTCGGCGGCGACGCCGGCAGGCGCGTGCTTGACGGTCAGATCAAGCGCGGCGAGGGCGATACAATCCGGGCCGCGCTGGTCATGGGCGACATGCGCGGGTCGTCAAGGCTTGCCGAAACCTCCGGCCGTGAAATCTATATCGATACGCTGAACCAGTTTTTCGACGCCGTTGCAGCACCTTTCAATCGCAAAGGTGGGCAGATCATGAGTTTCATCGGGGATGGCTTCATCGCCGTTTACCCTTGCGAAAGGCATCGCTCGCAGTCCGAGATCGCCTGCCAGGCTGCTCTTGCGGCAGCGCGCAGCGCCACAGCGCGCGTGACGGATCTCAATCTGCGCAGAAAGGAAAAGGGGCTAATCGACATAAAATTTGGTATCGGTCTACATGTCGGCAATGTGATGTTCGGCAATGTCGGGCTTACCGACCGGCTCACATTCTCTGTCTTCGGCTCGGCTGTAAACGAGGTCCAGCGTCTCCAGGTACTGACCAAGAAATATCCGCACAGCATTCTCGCCAGCAAGGACTTCGCCAGCTATTGCGGCGCCAGCAACTGGCTGACGCTCGGCAGCGAGGAACTGGCTGGCATCAAGCAGAAGCTGACGGTGCTCTCACCCGATCTGTCGGGTGCTCTCGCAGTCGATGAAGACGGTGCGCTGGAGCCGGTTTATGACCGAAGATCGGACGCCGAGCAGGTCATGCTGCTTCACCGCGATGCCGCGCGGCTGTCGGCGGGCGACCCGAGCAAGCTCCAGTAACCGCCACGACCTGATCCGAAGTTTCCGGTAGACAGTCCGGTCGCCAGTTCCGCCACTGGCGACCTTTCCGAATCCAAGTTGCTCTAAGCTGGCAATAGGTTAGTCTCGCTTCCGAACCTGCCAGATTGGGGCTGGTGTGGAATGAATTCGGGTGTTGATCTGCTGCGGATCGAGGATGTTGGCATCTCTTTTGCCATCATCGGGGGACCGTTGCATGCCGTCAGGCGCGCAAATCTTCGCGTCCTGCCCGGCAAGGTTACCGCGCTTGTGGGCGAGTCCGGCTCCGGAAAATCGGTTCTCAGCCAGGCAGTGATGGGCATTCTGCCGGGATCAGCCCATGTTCGCGGCCGTATCCTGTTCTCCGATCCCGAAAGGCCCGGCACCACGCAAGATATCCTGAAGATGCCACGTGATGGACCCGAAATCCGGGCATTGAGAGGCAGCCGCATCGGCAAGATCTTTCAGGAGCCGATGACATCGCTGTCGCCGCTGCACACGATCGGCAACCAGGTCAGCGAATCCTTGCAGATTCATACCCCCATGGCTCGGGCGGAGCGCAAGGCGCGGACCGAGGAAATGCTCGGTCTTGTCGGCTTTCCGAGTCCCAAACGCGCCTATGATATGTATCCCTTTGAGCTTTCAGGAGGATTGCGTCAGCGCGCCATGATCGCCATGGCGCTTATCTGCCGGCCCGCCCTGTTGATCGCCGACGAGCCGACGACGGCGTTGGACGTCACCATCCAGGCGCAAATCCTCCATTTGCTGCGCGGCCTTCAGACCAAGCTGAACATGGCGATGTTGCTGATCACCCACGACCTCGGCGTGGTCGCCAACGTCGCCGACGAGGTCGTGGTCATGTACCATGGCGAGATCATGGAAGCGGGACCTGTCGAGGCGATATTCCGCCGACCAGGTCACCCCTACCTGAAGGGCCTGATGGCAGCCGTTCCGCATTTCGACCTGAAGCCTGGCGAAAGGCTAAAGGCGCTGCGCGAGGTGCCGGTGAATGTCGAGAGCCTGCTCGGCAAGCAGACGGCGCCGCCGTCGAAGGGGCCAGACGATATCCTGTTGTCGGTCAGGGATCTGAAAAAGACCTTCACAATCCGCAAGTCCGGATTGTTTGGCGGGGATCATCAAACCACGGTTCGCGCCGTGGGCGGCGTGAGCTTCGATATCAGGCGCGGCGAGTGCCTGGGGCTGGTCGGCGAAAGCGGCTCCGGCAAAACCACGGTCAGCAAGATCCTTATGCGGGCTATCACCCCTAGCGGCGGCTCAGTGACGTTCAACGGCCGCGATGGAGCGATCGACGTCTTGCAAGGCGAGGGAGACGCCCTGCGCATGCTGCGCGCCAAAATCCAGATGGTCTTCCAGGATCCGGTTTCATCGCTGTCACCTCGCATGACGGTGGAGAACATCCTGAGCGAGCCGCTGGAGATCCATCAACGTGGCGATGCCGCGTCCCGACTCGCCACTGTCAAGAGCCTGATGCAGGCGATCGGGCTCGATCCGCGCTTCATCAAGCGCTATCCCCACAGTTTCTCCGGCGGGCAGCGTCAGCGTATCGGCATCGCGCGCGCGTTGGCGCTGGGCCCTGAACTGCTGATCTGCGACGAGCCGGTTTCGGCGCTCGACGTCTCTGTCCAGGCGCAGATCTTGAACCTGCTGAAGGACCTGCAGAAGGAACTGGGCCTGACCTACCTGTTCATATCGCACAATCTGGCGGTGGTGGACTACATGGCAGACCGAATCGCAGTGATGTGCGGCGGGCGTATCGTCGAGCTTGCGCCACGCGAAACTCTGCTGAGGAAACCGATCCACCCCTACACGCGCTCACTCGTCGCCGCAGTACCTTTCCCCGACCTCGACAGGCCGATGGATTTCAAGACGCTGAAGCTCAGCGGCGCTTCCGACACCAGCGCATGGGGACCGCAATTCCGCGACGAGGGCGACGAGGATGTACTGTCGCCGCTCGATCTTGGTGGCGGCCACCTCGTGCTGGCCCGACGTTCGGCCGATGCCAGCGAGCTACGCCATTGATCAGCCGGCGCACCGTCCTTGGACTCATGGCTTCGGCGTTTGTGCCGGGCACGTTGCGCGCAGGCGATCTGGAGCCGGAATTTCTTCAGCCGCTTCTGAAGGCCCTGGCCCTGCCGGCACTCTCCGAGCGCTTGCCCAAGAGCCCGCGCGTGTTGAATCTCGCTGCGATCGGGCGGCAGCCCGGCCAGTATGGCGGCACGCTGCGCACGATCATCGGCAGTCAGAAAGATATCCGGATGATGACGATCTACGGATATGCTCGCCTGGTCGGCTATGACGAAAAGCTCAACTTGCAAGCCGACATTCTTGAAAGTTTCGAGGTGGCAGACGATCGCGTCTTCACCTTCAAGATACGGGAAGGACATAAATGGTCTGACGGTAGCCTGCTGACGCCGGAGGATTTTCGCTATTGCTGGGAAGATGTCTGGCTGAACGACGAACTTTCGCAAGGCGGGCTCGCCCCGGCCCTGCTGGCCGACGGCAAACCGCCACGCTTCGAGATCGTCGATCCGTTGACGGTCCGTTATAGTTGGGATGCGCCGAATCCCGACTTCCTGCCCAAGCTCGCTGCTGCTTCGCCGCTATCGCTTGTTCTGCCGGCCGCCTATCTCAAGCAGTTCCACAAGAAATACCAGGATCCATTCCGGCTCGCCGGCCTGATGGAGGAGAACAGGGCCAAGAAATGGACGCTCCTGCATATCCGCATGTCGCGGCAGTATCGCCCGGAGAACCCGGAACTGCCGACGCTCGATCCCTGGCGGAACCGGACCAAGCCGCCGGCTGAGCAGTTCGTCTTCGAGCGCAATCCGTTCTTTCACCGCATAGACGAGAATGGCCGGCAACTGCCCTATGTTGACCGGATTGTCATGAATGTGAGCTCGTCGGCGATTATTTCCGCCAAGACCGGCGCGGGCGAGAGCGACCTGCAATGCATGGGAATTGATTTCAGCGATTACTCCTTCCTGAAGGACGCGGAGAAGCGCTACCCGGTCAAGATGTATCTCTGGAAACGCACACAGGGTTCGCGACTGGCGCTGCTGCCCAATCTGAATTGTGCCGACCAGGTCTGGCGTGGCCTTTTTCGCGACGTGCGCGTGCGTCGAGCACTGTCGCTCGCTGTGCACAGGCGCGAGATCAATATGGCCGTGTTCTATGGATTGGCGCAGGAAAGTGCCGATACGATCCTGCCGGAGAGCCCGCTCTACCGGCCCGAATTCGCGAAAGCCTGGGTTACCTACGATCCTGATCAGGCCAATGCCCTACTCGACGAGGTCGGGCTTCAGACGCGTGACGATGACGGCCTGCGGATACTTCCCGATGGACGCCCGGCGCAGATCGTCGTGGAAACGGCCGGCGAAAGCACGCTGGAAACGGATGCGCTCGAGCTCATCAGCGATCACTGGCGCCAGATCGGTATCGCCCTGTTCATCCGGACTTCGCAGCGCGACATCTTTCGCAGTCGCGCGCTTGGCGGCCAGATCATGATGTCGATGTGGTCGGGCATCGACAATGGCGTGCCGACCGCCGATATGAACCCGTACCAGCTGGCCCCCACCATTGACGACCAACTGCAATGGCCGCTCTGGGGTGCTCACTACTTGTCTCGTGGCAGGCTCGGCGAGGCGCCCGATCTTCCGCCGGTGGTCGAGTTGATGACCTTACTCAAGCGCTGGAACGCATCGACCGAAGCCACGGAGCGCGCTGAAATCTGGAATTCAATGCTGTCGATCTACACCGATCAGGTGTTTTCGATCGGCACGGTGAACGGAACATATCAGCCGGTTCTGGCCTCCTCGCGGCTGCGCAATCTGCCTGACAAGGCGCTCTACGGCTACGACCCGACCGCCTATTTCGGTGTCTACATGCCCGATACATTCTGGCTTGGAGAGTCCTGAGCGTGCTTCGATATATTGTCTGGCGCCTTGCCGTAATGGTTCCAACGCTGCTGATCATATCGGCGCTTGTGTTCACGATCATCGAACTTCCCCCAGGCGACTATTTCGACAGCTATGTTGCCGAGCTTCGGGCTCAGGGCGAGGCGGTGGATTCCGACCGCATCGAGATGATGCGGAAGGACTATGGTTTCGACAAGCCGCCGGTCATTCGCTACTTCTACTGGGTCGGCGGGATGCTGCACGGCGATTTCGGCTATTCCTTCGAATATGAGCTGCCGGTTCGCGACGTGATCGGGGACCGAATGTGGCTGACCGTGCTGGTTTCCTTCGTCACGATCCTCTTCACCTGGCTCATCGCCTTTCCGATCGGCATGTACTCGGCCACGCATCAATACAGCTGGGGCGACTACGGCCTGACTTTCTTCGGCCTTCTCGGCCTTGCCATCCCGAACTTCATGCTGGCGCTGATCCTGATGTATTTCGCCAATATCTGGTTCGGCACGTCCGTCGGCCATCTCATGGACCAGCAATATCTCGGCGAGCCGATGAGCTGGGCCAAGGCGAAGTCGATCCTCGCCCATCTCTGGATCCCGGTCTTGATCATCGGCACCGGGGGCACGGCAAGCATGATCCGGCGGCTGCGCGCCAATCTGCTCGATGAGCTTCACAAGCAATATGTCGTGACGGCGCGCGCCAAGGGCCTTCATCCCTTCAGGACCCTGGTCAAATACCCGCTGCGCATGGCGCTCAATTTCTTCATTTCGGACATCGGCTCTATCCTGCCGGCCATCATTTCCGGTGCCGAAATCACGGCGATCGTCCTGTCTTTGGAAACGACCGGGCCGATGCTGATCAAGGCGCTGCAAAGCCAGGACATGTATCTGGCAGGGTCGTTCCTGATGTTCCTCGCCTTCCTGACGGTCATCGGCGTGCTGATTTCCGATCTGGCGCTGGCACTGCTCGATCCACGAATTCGTTTGCAGGGCGGCAGTACCAAATGAACACGCAATCGCCACTTCCCGCTCCGGGTGCTCCGCTGCAACACTATGTTTCCATCGCGCCCTTTGACCTGCAGTCGGTCGAGGCAATGACGCCGGAGCAGTCGAAGGTCTTTCAGGCGTCGCAGTTGCGGCTGATGTGGTGGAAATTTCGACGCCACCGGCTTGCTCTTGTATCCGGCATATTCCTGGCGGTGCTCTATTTCGCGATACTGATCTGCGAGTTCCTGGCGCCCTACAATCTGCACACGCGCAACATGGACTACATCTATGCGCCGCCGCAGCGGGTGCACCTGTTCCACAACGGCCAGTTCGTCGGGCCGTTCGTCTACGGCCGCCAAATGACGCTGGATATGGACACGCTGAAGCGGAACTACATCGACAAACAGGATGATGTTCAGCGGATCCGTTTCTTCTGCGAGGGCGACAGCTACCGGTTCTGGGGCCTGATCGAAGGTCACAGGCATTTTGTCTGCCCTGCCGAAAACGGCCAGCTCTTTCTGGCCGGCACTGACAGGTTGGGGCGCGATGTGCTCTCGCGCATCATCTATGGTGCACGCATTTCACTGACGATCGGCCTCGTCGGCATCAGTTTCAGCTTCCTGCTCGGTATAGTCATCGGCGGACTGGCCGGCTATCACGGCGGCATCTTCGATCTGATCGTTCAACGGATAATCGAAGTTCTGCAATCGATCCCCAGCATTCCGCTATGGCTGGCTCTGGCAGCGATCATGCCGATAACCTGGAGTCCGATCCTGATCTATTTCGGCATCACCGTCATCCTCGGGCTGCTCGACTGGACCGGATTGGCGCGGGCCGTGCGTTCAAAGCTTTTAGCGTTGCGCGAGGAGGATTACGTTCTGGCCGCGCAATTGATGGGCGCCAGCAGCGGCCGCATTATCCGGCGGCACCTCATTCCGGGCTTCATGTCGCATCTGATCGCGACGGCGACGATCTCCATACCCGGCATGATCCTGGGCGAGACGGCGCTGAGCTTCCTCGGGCTCGGCCTGCGGGCGCCGATAACCAGTTGGGGCATCCTGCTCACCGAGGCGCGCAGCGTCAGCGTGATCGCGTTTTATCCATGGCTACTTTTGCCGATCCTCCCCGTCATTCTCGTCATTCTGGCGTTCAATTTCCTGGGCGACGGCTTGCGGGACGCGGCGGACCCCTACAAATGACATCGCCAGTCCGCCGCGCTTCAAGGCGCAGACTCCGCCCGGTTCGTCGGGGGCCTGTTCTGTTGCTGTGTTGACCGTTCGCCTCTATATGCGGCGACGCCGGATCGGGCTAACACGTTGCTCTCGGGCTTCATCCTGGTCGCAGGCATTGCCGGTCTCTTGAGCTGGTTCAGGACACACAAACGCATATGAGTCGCCTCGAAAGTTTCATCCGCAGGCTGACCGCACAGCGCGACATTCTCGATCAAGTCTGCGCGGAGGTGGCGAAGATCGAGGGTCCCATCCTTGAGCTCGGCCTCGGCAATGGCCGGACGTTCCACCATCTGCGCGAGCGTCTGCCCGGCCGACGGATCGTTGCGTTCGACCGCGCACTTGCCGCACACGCCAGCTCAATTCCCGAAGCCGAAAACCTCGTTCTCGGCGAAATCCGCGAGACGGCGAGCAGGTTCATCGGCATCGACGCCGCTCTTGTTCATGCCGACATCGGCACCGGCTATGAAGATCGCGATGCAGTGACCTCTACCTGGCTCCCCGAACTGACCGCGCGCCTGCTTCGCGTCGGAGGCATTGCGGTCAGCGGCACGCCGCTCGATCACCCGCAGTTGCAACGCCTTCCACTGCCGCCTTCGGTACCCGCCGATCGCTATTTTGTCTGCAGGCGCGTCTGAGGTCCGCAACGGCCCAAGTCTTCAGGGGATCGTGTATACCGCTATCTCCCTCTCGATGCCGCGCAGCGAGACCTCGTGTGGCACGGGCGTCAGCGCGTTCCTGTGCAACAGATCGGCGGTGAGATTGTCGTCGACCACCGCGCGCGTGGCGAAGATCGCCTGTGCGTTGGCAAGGTTCTGAACCCGCGAAGCAATGTTGACCGTCTGGCCGAAATAGTCCTGTCGCTCGTTCATAGACACGGCAATGCACGGGCCGGCATGGACTCCGATCTTGAGCAGCAGATCCTCGCGCCCGCTCTTCTCATTGAGCGCACGCATGGCATCGCGCATCCTCAGGGCCGCGGCAATCGCACGATCCGGCGTCGCGAAGGTCGCCATCACCGCATCGCCGATCGTCTTCACCACCGCGCCTGCCTCCGACGCAACGATCTCGTGCAGGACCTGAAAATGCACGCGCACGAGATCGAAGGCTGAAAGATCGCCCACCCGCTCGTAAAGCTCGGTCGATCCGCGCAGGTCGGTGAACAGGAAGGTGAGGCTAGTGATCTTCAGGCGCTGGTTGATGTCGAGCGTATCGGTGCGATAGAGATCGCGGAAGGTCTGGTTGGTGAGCAGGCGCTTGGCTGTCAGGAACGGCCGGCGTTTGCCCAGGAGATCATGCAATTCCTGGCCGGCGATGAAGACCGTCGGCAGCACGCGGGTGTCGGTCCTGTTTTCCAGCGAAATGCGCAACGGGCCGGGTTGCATCTCCAGCGTCTGGTTCTGGATATGCTCGCGGTCGAAGACCAATGAGAGGCTTCGGCGCTCTCTTGTCGGTTCGCCCTTGACGTCGATGAACTGCACTGAATGGGTGACCGGCTCGAAGACGATGATGAATTCGGACGGAAGCTGTACGGGCAGAACAGCCTTTTCACCGGGCGCAAGCTCGATATCCTCCAGCGAGAACGCTTCCATCGTCTTGGCGAAATCCTCTTCCGGCAGGTCGACGCCGGACGCCCAGTAGATCTGGCGGAAATATTCCACCAACGGCAGTTCGTGTGGATTGTGGGCGGCAATCTTGCGCACGCGAGGACTGACCGTGAATGTCACCTCGACCATCTCGTCGAGGGTCGGTGAATAGCCTTCGGAACACAGCGCGCAGGTATATTCGTCCTTCTGCAGGGTTTTCAGCGTGGCGTTGCTGTCGAGCACGCCGCCACAGCCGGGGCATAGAACATTCCAGGAAATGTCGAAGAGGCCCACGCGCGCCGCATGCAGAAAGGCGCCTATGGCGCGATCCTCGTCGAGGCCATGCTTGCTGGCGAAGGCTAGAGCATTGATGCGGCAAAGCTCGCGGTCCTTGCCCTCCGCGATGGTTCGCTTGATCGCATCGATTGCCCGCGGATCGACATCGGTCGATTGCCGCAGAAGCGAGAACAGATCCTGAGCTTCGTTCATCGTGCAGGCTCCGGAAGAAGTGCGCCGCCGAAACGTGTTGACCGGACCGGTCTTGGTCCGAATGCGCCATTTTACTTCGAAACCGACCCTACGGCCATTCGAATAGACAAGCCGGGCGATAGCTCAAGTCCATTTGGCGGATTTTCGCCGGCCGCAACCGGCACTATGATGATCCATGGCCATTTATCTATGCGGGCTCCCCGATGCCGACATCCGACAATCCGCCGCTTCCGGCCACCCTGCGCCTCTTCTCCTTGGTGGTCATTATCGTCCTGGCCGTAGGCGCCGGCCTGTTTTTCGCGCCCCTGCTCGTCAAGCCGCGCTGGCCGTGGGCCGTCACCCCGTTCAATGCCCGCTTCCTTGGTGGCTTCTACACCGCCGAAATGGTCGTGATGGGGGCGCTGCTGTTCTGGAATCGCTGGTCGCCTGGCAGGCTGGTGCTCGTCATGGCGCTCATCTTCACCGTCATCGTGTCGGTGGCGTCGTTCATCAATCTCGGCTATTTCAACTTCGGGCGCAAAGCGCCCTGGCTCTGGTTTCTGGTCTATCTTGGTTCGGTCGCGGTATCCGGGCTGTTCTTGTGGCGGGCCAGGGCCCGTCCTTCTGCAAAAGGCGTGACCTTACAGCCCGCATGGCGCGGCTACATGCCGGTGGAATCGGCAGTCCTTGGACTCTATGGCGTCGGCCTGTTGCTGTTCCCCCTGACATTCGGCAGCTTCTGGCCATGGCCGGTCGATGGCTTCCACGCTCAGGTCTACAGCGCCATCTTCCTCGCGGGGGCGGGCGGCATATATGTCGTCTGGAGAAGCGCGCCGCGCGAGGAACTGCTGGTGCTGGGCTTGGCGCAGTTGCTGGTTGGCCTGCTTGCCATTGTTGGACTCGTCATCACCGACGCTGCCGTGCACCGGATCGACTGGGCGGCGATCGGGACATTGTGCTGGCTTGCCCTTTTCGCCTGGATCGGCATCAGCGGCGTCTTCAAACTTTTCGCCGCCACTCGGTATTTTAGCTCGCAATCGGCATCATAGGTTCTAGAGACGGCTGGATTTTCAGGTGACGTAGGGTGCATCGTACCGTGCCGATTGCCATCGCCGGGAACGTTATGACCAGCACAACCTCGCCATCCTCCGAGAAAATCCAGCCGCAGCTCCGATCCGTTCGGCTAAGCGATGCGGAGGCGCTTTGCGCCATCTTCAACATGCCGGGCTTCCGCTGGGGCACGCTCAGGATGCCTTTCGAGATGGTGGAGCAGGTGGAGCGGCGCATCGCCAAGTCCGGCCAGGAAACCACCTGGATCGTTGCGGAGGTGGAGGGCAAGGTCGTCGGCCATGGCAGCCTGGTCGTGCACGGTTCGCCGCGCCGTTCGCATATCGGTGAGATCAATATCGGTCTTGACGATGCCTTTGTCGGCAAAGGCATCGGCTCTGCCATACTTGGCGCGCTGCTCGACGTGGCCGACAACTGGCGCGCTCTGAAGCGGGTCGAATTGACCGTCTATGCCGACAACGAACCGGCCATGCGCCTCTACAAAAGCCATGGCTTCGAGGTCGAAGGTCGGCATGTGAAGGCCGGTTTTACCGAGGGCCAGTACCACGACCTCCTCAGCATGGCCCGGCTGCGATTCTGAAATCCGCTGTTCGGTCATAACTGTTTAGCCGATCTACAAATCAAGCCGAGTTGGCGAACTGGTGGTTGCCGATGGAGAACTCTGTAGGATAATTTCATCTCACACCGTTCTGATCGAGTTGACGATCCATGTGTGGGCCGGCATCCAGGAAGTCTGGTCTCCCTTGGCGTTTGCACCGCGAGCCGCCAGACGGGACAGATGACCGCCGTGGCTGACCCAATCCCTACGCCTCCAGTGGAAATTCTGGCTGTGCTGTCGCTGCTCTGCCCGGAGGTTGTGCGTGACATCGAGCAGAACTGGAACGCACCGGTTTCCGATTATGCCCGCCATCTGTGGCGGCCGGTGGCAAGGCCTGCATCGGACCCGGCGATCGCTGCCCGCTCGATCCTGCGCGACGTGCTGCATCGGCGTCTTGGTGCGATCATGCAGCCTGAAGAGGTCGGCAAGGCCCTCGAAGCGTTCGAGCACAGGCCGGTGATTCAGTCCGGCCTGCACTGTCTGCTTCTGATGGACCGGATCACCTTCGACGCCCTGCTCCTTGCCTGGCTCGGCGCGGTCGAAAGCGGGCTCTCGGCCTTCTTCTGCTTCATGGGAACGACGATGACCATGGAGACAATCGGCCGGGAGGGGCCCGGATGGCTCGATGTCGGCGACGACAAGGTCAACCTGTTTGGCATGGGACGCCACAAGCTGTGCCGCAAAAGCGCCTGCGCGGCCGGTCCCGTCTTCCTCAACAAACGCGCGCTCGAAGCGGTGGGTGATGAAACGGATGCCAGCCGCTGGCTGGGCACACTGCTTGCCAGCCGGGACAAGATGTTTGCAACCGCGGCCGACGCGGTGACAACCCTCAACGGGGATCTGGTCGCCAATTGGGACTGTTCCGGCATGGCCAAGCCGGTTTTCATCGATGATCGGCTGGCCGCGGCCGCCATGGCTCGGCATCTGGAATATGACGGCAGCCTTCTTTCCAAGCTGCTCTTTGAGCCCGCGAGGCGCAAGCGTCTCGAACGTGCCCTGCAAGAGACCGCATCGAGACCATTTGGCAGATTCCTGCCCAATGCCACAGCCTATTTCTGGGGCATCCGCGACGAGCGCGTGCGCAAGCTCGTCCTCGAGAACGGACACCTGATCGAGCCCGACAGGCCGCATGGTCTTTCCATCCCGTTCGAGCGAACGCATCTCAAGCAGGCGCTACTGGAAGGCGTGCTGCTGCCGAACTTGTTCCTCACGTTCCTCGTGCTCGCCATATTGCCGCGCGTGCGGGTTGTGGGCGGCCTGAGACAGATTGGCTATGTGGCGCTTTTCCACTCGATCCTGCTGGCCGCGCTTGACGAGAACGCGCCGGAAGAGCGCGATCTGGCTCAGGAGCTGCAGGTTCGGGAAAATGCCTGGGGCGTGCGGGTCATCGATGAAAAGATCTCGGTCCGCGAGCAGCTTGCCGGCCTGCCGCAAGGGGCGCTCTTCGCGGATCTGCTGCGGCAGTATCGCTTGCAAACATTTGCCGAGACGACCGACGACCTGAAACTGGTTCGAGAAGACGCCCGATGGCGCAAGGTCGGCCAGGCAGAGATCAAGGCGACCTGAGGTTCGCATCAGGTTTTATTCGCGGAGAGTCCATCGCGATCGGCCGCAGTTCAAGGCCTGCCTGACATGGCCTCACCTGTTATTGCACGATACCTGCCTTGCGGAGCCCGTCCACGATGAGTTCGAAATCGGCAGGGTTCTTGTAGGGCAAGACCTTGCGTCGGTAGTCCAGCGAATAGTCGGGATTGACGCGAAGCACCTCCTGCCATGCCCCGCGGGCCTCGGCGAAACGGCCCAGATGGCCGTAGCTGGCGGCCAGAAGCGCGCGCGAGACATCGGTGACAGCGTTGCGAGCCAGCCGCTGCAGCAAGAGGTCAACGGCCTCTTCGTACCTTCCGAGTTGAAACGATGCCAAAGCCTGGAAATGCAGAAGCACATCCGGAAAGTATGGATTCAAGGTCTTGCCCCGGGCGTAACTCTCGAGCGCCTCTTCGGATCTGCCCGAATAGTGCAGCGCCTCGCCGAGGATCACGTGCCCTTCGGCGAAGTTCGGGTTGAGAGCTATCGCGTGCTCGGCCTCGTCGATGGCCTCATCGTGCCGTCGTGTATACAGCTTCACGATAGCCAGCGCCCAGTGGGCCCAGGGATCGCTGTCATCCAGCGTCACCGCTCGCGTTGCAGCCTCTTCCGCTTGCGCCATCGATTCCGGCGGCGACGCACTCCACCTGTTCAGGTAATCGAGCCCGTGCGTGAGGGCGAGGAAGGCGTGGGCAGAGGCAAACTTCGGGTCCAGTTCGATCGCACGTTGCAAGAGGTCGCGGGCTGCGACGTTCGTCTCCTTCGTCAGCCGGTGCCACAGCTCCCGGCCCCGCAGGAAATAGTCATACGCCTGCGTGTTGCGCGCATACTCGGGCGCCAGCCGCTGACGGTCGCCTTCGGTGAGATTGAGCGCCAACGCTCCGACGATCTGCTGCGTCACGTCGTCCTGCACGGCGAATATATCGGTCAGGTCGCGATCGAACCGCTCCGCCCAAAGATGGCCGCCCGAGGTTGCATCGATGAGCTGCGCGGTGATGCGCACCCTGTTCCCCGACTTGCGTACGCTGCCCTCGAGTACATGCCGCACGCCGAGCTTCGAGCCCACCTCCTGCACATGGACGTTCTGGCCCTTGAAGGTGAACGACGAATTGCGTGCGATGACGAAGAGCTGCGACAGTTTGGACAGCGCCGTGATGATGTCCTCAGAAATGCCGTCGGCGAAGTAATCCTGTTCGGCGTCACCGCTCATGTTGGCGAACGGCAGGACGGCGATCGACAGTTTCGGCGGCGCTGCCGTCGCGGGCCGGCTCGCCGCGGTTTCCGGGGTCGCGGCCGCCTTGGTCCCGGCGCTGCCGACTTGCAGCGAATAGACCCGGATCGGCTCGGCGATGTTCTTGAGTTGTGTGCTGCCGAGATCGCTGACCGAGAGGTCGAGCCGCGCCTTGACCTGGCGATAGGCATCCTCGGACAGGCAGATGGCGCCGGGCGCCGCGACGCCCTCTAAACGCGAGGCGATGTTGACGCCGTCGCCCATCAGGTCGCCGTCGCTCTCTTCGACCACATCGCCCAGATGGATGCCGATCCTGAACTCGATGCGGCGGTCCTGCGGCACGCCGGCATTGCGCTCGACCATGCCGTTCTGAACCTCGATGGCGCAGCGCACGGCATCCACCACGCTGCGGAACTCGACCAGCGCTCCATCCCCGGTGCGCTTGATCACCCGCCCGTTGTGCACTGCGATGATTGGATCAATCAGGTCGCTGCGCAGTGCCCGCAACCTCGCCAAAGTACGATCTTCGTCCGCGCTCGCGAGCCGGCTGTATCCAACCACATCTGCAGCCAGGATTGCGGCCAGCTTCCGGTTTTCGCTCATGGGCACGTGTCCTCGGCTTCATAATAGCAGGAAGGCGGAGGGTAAGAGGGAATTTTCGTGGACGACGGCTACCGAGCCGCCGCGAGCCGGCAGCGCTCTGCCACCGGGCCTGGACCGATCGCTCGGTGCCCCATTTGCGCTGCCGCTTGCTGGCCGACGACTATCGGTTCATTCTTGTCTGAATACCCCGGCCGTGAAGTGCGTGGCGGATCACGCCGTCATGGCTTCAGTGAGGTCTTGCTCGATGGACTGCTCGGGCTGCGGTTTCGAGGTCGAGGGCGGTTTCGCTTTCTGTCCGAAGTGTGGCAGGCGCCAGCCCGTGCCATGCGCCAGCTGCGGCTACCTGTGCGCACCCGATTTCGAGTTCTGTCCGAAATGTGGGGCAAGCGTCGGTGCGACGGCAAAAGCCGTCGAACGGCCTGCTCCGACACCAAGCCGGACCATTGTGCCGCCTTCTCGAACTCCGTCGCTGCTCGCGAACATCGAAAGCGAGGATGATGGGTTGCATCCCGTCTCCGAAGCCGATCGCAGGACGGTGACGGTCCTGTTCGCCGACCTTTGCGGCTTCACGACACTCAGCGAGCAGCTCGACCCCGAGGTGATGCAAGCGCTGCAGAACCAACTGTTCAAGGAATTGACGGCAGCCGTGCGAAACTTTGGCGGTTTCGTCGACAAATTCATCGGCGATGCATTGCTTGCCTTGTTCGGTGCGCCGGTCGCGCATGAGGACGATCCGGAACGTGCGCTTCGCGCCGCTCTCGACATGATGGCCCGGACGACGCGGCTCGGCGAAAGCGCTCCCCACTCCGGCTCGCCTCTGTTGCTCCACATCGGCATAAACACTGGTCCGGTCGTTACTGGCGGATTGGGCATCGGCACCGCCAAATCTTATTCGGTGACTGGCGATACCGTGAATACGGCGCAACGCTTGCAATCGCTGGCCGCACCGGGTGAGGTTCTGGTAGGCGAACTAACTCACAGGCTGACCCGGCATGCCTTCTCTTTCGAGCCGCTGGGCGATGTTGTGCTTC
This sequence comes from Mesorhizobium sp. WSM3862, assembly GCF_002294985.1. Taxonomy (GTDB): domain Bacteria; phylum Pseudomonadota; class Alphaproteobacteria; order Rhizobiales; family Rhizobiaceae; genus Mesorhizobium. The sequence goes on from NZ_NSGE01000002.1 coordinate 543,383, forward strand.
GCGGAAAAGCAGGCAGTGTGCTCGTCCATCGACTGGACGCACCGCTTGCGTTGCCGCGTGCAGCGCGTGGGCTCGAGGCGCTCGGCCTCAGCGCGCCGATCATAGGTCGTGGTGCGGAGCTCCATAGAATGCTGGCCAGCCTTGACCAGGCGTGCGGCGGCTCGGCCCAACTTGTTCGCCTCGTCGGAGAAGCCGGTATTGGGAAATCGAGGCTGGTGAAGGAATTCGTCGCCCGCGTCGGCGACGAGGATCGTTTTCGCAACGTCGCCGTGCGGCAGGCCACATGCTCACCGCTGGGCGAACAATCCTTTGGCGCCTTGGGCGCAGTGGTGCGCAGCGCTGCCGGGATGATGCAAAGCGATACTGGGGATGAAATGCGGGCGAAGCTCGGAGGCTTGCTGACCGACCTCGGCCTGCAGGGCGAGGAGGCGAAGCGGCTGATGCCTTTGCTCTACCATGTGCTTGGCCTTGGCGACCCCGATGCCACCTTGCAGCATGTCGAGCCCGAGCAGCTGCGGCGGCAAATCCTCTACGCAGTCCGCACGATCATCGAAAGGCGGCTTGCCTTGTCGCCGCTGTTGATTGTCGTCGAAGATCTGCACTGGGCCGACGCCGTGTCGCTCGAGGCGCTGCGTTTCGTGATGGACAGGTTGGAACGCACGCGGTTGATGTTGCTGGTCACGCATCGTCCGGCGCCGGACAACGACCAGCTCGACTCAAGTCGGGTCAGTCACACAGCGCTCAGGCTTTCGCCGCTCAACACTGATGACGGACGCGGGCTGCTGGCGGCGCTGTTCGGTGAGAGCTGGGTAAAGTCCGCAGGCAGGCTTGTCGACCAGATCCTCGAGCGAGCCGGCGGCAACCCGCTTTTTATAGAGGAGATCGTTCGCGGCCTGATCGATCGCGGTGTGCTGATGCGCGAGGGCCAGCGATGGCGGACTGCGGCAGGCGAAGTCGCAACCGGCATTCCCGCCACTATCCAGGCAATGCTGCTTGCCCGGGTCGACCGGCTGCCCCAGGAGGTGCGCCGGTTGGCCCAGGAAGCCGCGGTGATCGGCCCGCGCTTCGATGCCACACTTTTGAAAGCCGTGACAGCCGAACCCGGCCGCTTGGAAGCCGGCTGCGAACTGCTTTGCGATGCCGAAATCATCGAGGAAGTCGCCGGATCAGGCTCGATCTCGACGCCAAGCTACCGCTTTACGCAAACGTTGCTGCAGGACGTGATCTACCAGAATCTGCTGTTGCAACGCCGGACCGATATCCACGGGCGGGTCGGTGCCGCCTTGGAGCAGCTGTGTGGCGACAAGCCGGAACGGCTCGAGGATTTGACCGTGCTCGGTCATCATTTCGCGCAGAGCGCGGAGCGGGAGAAAGGCGCGCATTACTTGCAGGCGGCGGGCGATCGCGCTCGCATGATATACGCCAACGACGACGCCCTTCGTTTCTACGAGCGAGCGTTGACTGCGTTGAGCGCGATCGGGCAAACGCCGCTCAAACTGGCAATCGCGGAGCGCATTGCCGATTTGAGCGGCCCGGTAGGCCGCCGCGAGGTCGCGCACCAACACTACGAAACGGTGCTGCAGGCATATCGCGAGTCAGGCAATCGCGTCGCGTCGGCACGAGTTTTGCGCAAGATCGGTCGGCTGCTCTGGGACGTCGGCAAGCGGGACAACGCAGAATCCCGCTATGCGGAAGCCGCAGCGCTGCTCGAAGGAGCGGATGCCCCGATCGAGCAGGCGCAGCTGTGGCAAGAACGTGGCCGACAGGCGTTCCGTAGCGGAGATCACGCTCGCGCAGCAAAATGGGCAGACGCGGCGCTGGATGGCGTACGCGCTCTGACAGCGGAGCATGTCTCCGAGGAAGGGCGTGACGCCACTCTTGTGACCGCCGAGGCGCTCAATACCAAGGCTGTCGCGCTGGCTCGCCTTGGGCGAAATCTTGAAGCGGTGCGCCAGATCGAGCGTAGCATTGAATTGGCCGAAGCCGCCGGCCTGCTGGGCGCGGCCTGCCGCGGCTACACCAATCTCGGCGTGCTTTACACGACCATCGATCCGGCACAGGCCATAAAGGTCTGTCGGCGCGGTCTTGAAGTGGCGCGCCATATTGGTGATTTGGGTTTTCAGGCGCGCCTCCTCGCGAACCTGGCGGTTGCTTGTTGTACTTTCACGGATCGCTGCCCAACGGAGGGCGTGCCTGCTGCCGAGAAGGCCATCGAGATCGACCGGGCACTCGACCAGCGCGAGCATCTGCCGGTGCCGTTGATCGTGCTTGCGCAGATCCACCAGTGCAACGGTCGTCCGGAACTGGCGGTTGGCTTGTTCCACGAAGCACTGGACGTAGCGCGCGAAACGAGTGAACCCCAACTGCTGTTTCCGTGCTATGATGGTCTGGCAACGCTTAATCTCGACCTCGACAATCTGGCCGAGGCCGAACGCTACTTTTCCCTGGCGCAGGGTGTATGCGCCCAGCACGGGCTAGACCCGGAAGCGCTTGTGGTGCTGCCTTTTCTCGACTAGCCGGGTGGGAGGTTGAACAATGTCCGCGCGTATTGACTTGGTACCGCTTCAACCGGGCGATCGTGCGCCGAACGTGGTGCTCGACGCCATTACCCAGGAAGGCAAGATCGCGCTTGACGACTTCCGCGGACAAAAACCAGTGCTGGTTGGCCTGTTTCGAGGTCTGCATTGTGCGTTTTGCCGGCGCCATATCGCCGCCCAGGCGCGGCTTGATCCGGAACTGCGCGAAAAGGGAGTGGAAAGCCTGACGGTGGTCAACACGCCGATCGAACGGGCGCGCCTCTATTTCCGCTACCACCCGATGCCGAATCTGCTTGCGGCTTCCGACCCTGAACGCGCTTCGCATCGTGCTTTTGGACTGCCCAATCTCGAATTCACCCAAGACGACACGAACTGGCCGTACAAGGTCTCGATGGCAGCGGCAAAGGATATGCGGGTCGACATACCAGGCGAGTTGCCCGCTCCCATGGATCCTTTTGCGGCCAGCGAATTCCTCGACAAGAAGGACCACTACGAAGTGACCGAGGCCGACCAGCAGATGATGGCAACGGGACACGGACAACTGATCGGTCAATTCCTGCTGGACCGGCAGGGGGTGGTCCGCTGGAGCTTCACGGAGGTTCCAGAGGGTGGGCGATACATGTTTGGGGCGCCGAACCCGCAGGAGCTGATGTCAGCCGTGTCCCAGGTCGTTCAATAGACTTGCGAACAAGGTAGTCGGGCGGGACACCGATAAAAAAGCAGAACCCGGTTTGTTCACCGTTCATCCGAGCACGGCCTCGACACGCGCAACAAAGTCTTCGAGCGAGCGATCCCCGCGAACCTCGATGCGCGGAAGGTCGATGGGATCGCAATCGAGATCCGCCGGCCCGTGTTTGCCGCCGAAGCCGATCCGATAGCCGCACTCCCTGGCCAGCCGGCCAAGCCGTCGGTCGGTGACAGAGAAGGGTGCCGCGAACGCCGTGGTTGGCCGACCGGTCCACCGTTCGACGAACATGCGAGAGCGCAGGAGCTCGGCGGCCAAATCAGAACTCGACAGACCATCGATCGCGCGATGCGTCGCCAGATGGCTTCCGAAGAACGCACCTTCGCCGGCGAGACGTCGCACCGTCCCAGCGTCCATAAGCTGCGTCGGCGGACCGCTGTCGATGTCCCACCGTGCATTTTCCCCTACCAAGTCCGTTACCAGGAACACTTCCGCGGTCAGGTCGTTCGCGCGCAAGATCGGCCAAGCATGGTCGGCAAAATTCTGGAAGCCGTCATCGAAGGTGATGAGCACCGGGCGGCCAACGAAAGGTTCACGGTTGGCGATGGACCATCCCAGTTGCTCGGACGTGATGGCGTGAAAGCCATTGGCGCGCAGCCATGCCATCTGGCGGTCGAATGCGGCGGGCGTGAGCCGAAAACGGGCGAGCGCGGCTGGACCATCATCGGCGATGCCGTGGTACATGAGGACAGGGACATGCTGCCGCCGCTCGCTGCGCGCGACGTCGCGGCGCAAGGCCCGTGCCCCGCCCCAGACGATATTTCGCGCGACTCCAACACCGATGGGCGCGTGGATTGGCACATGATCAATCACCGGGTCCGTCGCCACGCCGTCCGGTGACAGGCGGCGGAAGCGGTCTATGCGATAGAGCTCGGTCTGGATCGACCGCTCGAGGACGAGGCCTTCGGTCGCCGCCAGCGTCTCCGAGATCGCTTGTGCGCCGAATGTGTTCCAGTCGAAGCCCGTCCTCTCAACATTGTCTCGGAGCACGAATGCGTGTGCGCTGACGACACTCCCGCCAGGCGTCAACGCCTCAACAAATTTCTTGGCGATGCGCCGCAACTCAGCGAGATCGTCCAGGTAGTAGAGCACTTCCGAACAGACGATCAGATCCATCTTGCCCGGAAGCGTTTCCGCGGAGAAATCCAGTACGCCGAAGTCGACATTCGGCTGATCGCTGCATCGCGCGCGCGCCCGCTCGACGGCTACGCTGGAGATGTCAGTTGCGGTCAAATGGCCGACACGCGGCGCCAGCTGCCGCGTGAAGTGGCCCTCCGCGCAGGCCAGCTCAAGCGCCCGTCCGATGAGACCGGCAGGCAGAATTTCGAGCTGCCGCTCATACTTTTCCTGCTCATAGGGCGAACGATAGTTCCAGGGATCCTCGGTCGCGAAACGGCGATTCCAGAACGACGTGCGATCAGTACCGTTGTCATCCGCGGCCGGTTTACGGCGCGGTGCCGCAAATGGCGCTGCAGGTTCGGCGCTCGACCGAACCAGTTCCTGCGCTTTCGCGGCCAATCGCGCCAGCTTGCCGAAGTGGCTGTCCGGATCGGACGGAGGCTCCGCCATGGACAACGATGCCCCGGCTTCAGACATGTTTGACTTGTCGGCAACGCCGCTCTGCGAGGCCAACTCGATCCAATGGCTCCTTGTCACTTTCCCGAGCGCGCCGAACTGCACGCGAGCCTCGATCCGGCCGTCCATCATCAGATAGGCATAAATTCGATCGATTCCTTCCGGAAGTTCGGTGGAGGCCGGATTTCCGGCGTCGACGCGAATTCCGAGTGTCCGCGCCAATCTGCGCGGCGCGGCGAGATCGTCGGAGTCGAGAAGCATTTGCTCAAGGTGATACTGGACGCGGCGACCCGCTGCGGGATCGTCCCAGACCCTGCCGAGTTCGACGATCAACTCGGTGAGGGGGCCACCGAACCTGTCCCACCTGGCAGCCAATTGCGCTGGCACCGACAGGCTTCCTACCATAAGGCCATCGAAGACCACCCTGGCGATCTCACGCGCCCATTTGCGTGCTGCCGGGACCGCGCGCAGGGACTGCGCGTCGATTGAGCAGGCGCCGCGGCCGCAATCCGACGCGGCGTTCCACAGCTCGAACCACGCGAGTGCTTCGGCAGCGGAGCAGCCGTTCGCGTCGATCGCTCCATTGGCGTGAACCGATGCCGGGTGTTCGACCCTGGGATCAGGAGAAAAGCCGCGGACGATCACGATTGCCGCATCTGCCAGCATCTGCGTCGAATTGCAGGAGAGCGAGTTGGGGCTGACCCGATGGAAAGCGAGAGGCTCGTCGACCATCACCCAACGTTTGCCCAGACGTGCGAGACGCTGCCACAGGTCCCAGTCCTCGCAGGTGCGCAGCGACACATCGAAACCGCCCAACTCGACAATTGTCTTCCGATCGACCAGCAGCGCGTGAGTGCGAATGGCGCGCCGGCGCGCGAAAGTTTCGAAGGGCTCGATCGCAACCTCTGTTGAGATGCTCGACGGGGTCAGTTCGCCGTCGGGCATCACGCGCCGAGAACCGCAATAGGCGGCCACCGCATCGGGAGCGGTTTTCAGAGCGGTCAGCATTTTTGCAAGGAAGCTGGCATCCACCCAATCGTCCGCATCCAGAAACATGAGCCATTGGCCGCGCGCGACCGAAATCCCGCTGTTGCGCGCACCGGCGGCGCTATACGCGCAAGAGCTCAACGTGCGAAATCGGGCATCGTGCTCAACATAACCGGCGATGATCGCGGGGGTGCGATCCGTAGAGGCGTCATCGACGATGATCGCCTCCCAATCCGCTATATCCTGATCGAGAAGGCAATCGAGTGCGCGCGCCAGCGTTGCCTCGGCGTTGTGCGCAGGAACCACGATTGAAACCAGAGGATTATGCGCCACGCCGTCTTACCCGCGCCTGCTTCGAAGGTAGAACAAAAGTCCCAAACCATAGCCCGCGATTTCCTGCACGCAAACAAGACTTGAAAACAGGCTTGAATGGAGAGCGCTCATGCCCGACGGTTTAGAATTAGGCCCGTGCGCCGGGGCGGTGTTTTCGCGTCACATCCGAGACACTCGCGCATGCCGAAGGGGCTGTCGGGGCAGACTGGATTAGCGTAAGCTACTGTTCACAGGGGGTGCAAAACATGCACCGTGTCATCGCCCTAGCGATCCTAGTTCTGGCGGCCGTGTTCAGTTCCGCGAGGGCTGAAGTGCTGATCGGGGTCTCGTCTGCGATGACAGGGCGGCTTGCCTGGATCGGCGAGCAGGGGCAACGCGGCGCGGAGAGGGCGGTGGCCGACCTCAACGCGGCGGGTGGCGTGCTCGGCCAGAAGGTGAGGCTGATCTCGGTCGACGATTTCTGCGATCCCGAGCAGGCGGTCGCGGCCGCCCAGAAGCTGGTGGCCGACGGGGTGGTGCTCGTCGTCGGGCATTATTGCTCTGGAGCCTCGATCCCCGCATCAAAAGTGTATGAGGCGGCGGGCGTCGTGCAAATATCCCCAGGCTCGACCAATCCGCAGCTGACCGAACAGGGCCGTGGCAATGTCTTCCGCACCATTGGCCGCGACGACGCGCAGGGTTTCATCGCCGGCAACTACCTTGCCGATCACTGGGACGACAAGAAGATCGCAATCCTTCACGACAATTCGACCTATGGGAAGGGTCTCGCCGACGAGACCAGGAAGCAGCTGAACAAACGGGGCGTGACTGAAGCTTTTTACGACGCATACAGGCCTGGGAAGGACGACTATTCAGCCGAGGTCGCTGCGTTGCAATCCGCCGGCATTTCGGCCTTGTATGTAGGCGGGTATCATGCCGACGTTGCGCTGATCGCTCGCGCTGCAGGCGACCGGGACTACACGCTTCAGCTCATATCCGGAGATGCTTTGGCTACCGAGGAATTCGCCCTGATCGCAGGCTCAGCGGCGGAGGGAACCCTGTTCACCTTCCCGGCGGACCCGCGGCGAAACGCCGGCGCGGCCGCGATCGTGGAGCAGTTCCGTGCGCAAAACTTCGAGCCCGCGGGCTACACGCTGTTGAGCTACTGCGCGGTGCAGGTCTGGGCCCAGGCGGTGGCGAAGGCAGGTTCGCTGGCGCCAAAGGCGGTCATAGCGGCACTGCGCGAACAGCAATTCGACACCGTCATTGGCAGGGTCGATTTCGACGCCAAGGGCGACCTCACGAGGCAGAGCTGGGTTTGGTACGTCTGGCGGGGCGGGGAGTACGTGCCGGTTGAATAGGGTGCGCCGAACGCCGGCGTGACGCTGAGACGTCTAGTCTGATGCAGACCTGTGTGGCTGGATTGTTCCGACTCCCCACGATGCTTGAACGCCTCGGCATACGCGGTCGGCTGTTGCTCGCCTTTTTCGGGATCAGCGGCCTTGCGGTGCTGGCTACCGCCGCGGCGCTTTATGCTTTCCTCGAAGTCGGCGACGTCGTCGACCGAATCACCAGGGATCGGGTGCCGTCGGCGCTGGCCTCCCTCCAGCTGTCGCGCCAGGCCGAACGGGTCGCCGCTGCCGCGCCATCGGTGCTGGCGGCGACAAGCAGGGCTCAGCACAACAAGGTCTCGGCGGCCGTTGCGCTCGAGATGTCCCGCCTCGAGGCCCTGCGTACGGATCTCAGAGATGTTACGCTGGGCACAGTGCCTTTAGCTGAGATCGAGGAAGCTGCGGTTGTCCTGAGGCGCAACCTGAAGGAGCTCGACTCTCTTGTTGTCGCCCGCCTCGATGTGGTCGCCCGCAAGGAGGAACTCCTGAACCGCCTCGCCGCGACGACGACCGGCAGCCAACGCCTTCTGGCCACCAGCATCGTGGTGATGGATTCCAGGCTCCCGCAATGGCGGGCGGTCGCGGCCGATACGTCGCTGTCGCCCGATCGACGCGCAGCGGCAATGGCCGACATGGTCCACGCGATTGCGGCTTACATCCCCCAGCAGAAGGCGCTGCTGGAGATCTCGGCGGTCAACGACGCGCTGGTGAAGGCCGCGACCGCGCCGACGCAAGGCGACCTGGCGTTGATCCTGTTTCCGCTGCACCGCTCGCTCGCCGCTCTGGAAACGGCTTCCGCGGAGATCGACGAAAAGCTGCAAACCCGTTTTCGGCTGCGGGTGGACGAGTTCGAGGCACTCACCGATGGTGAGAGCAGCATCCCGAAGGCACGGGAGGAGGAGCTTGCGGTCCTCTCGCAGGGCGAAAAGCTTCTGGCTGAAAACAATCGGCTGTCGCGCAGTCTGACCGCAGCCGTCGACCGTCTTGTCGCCGCAGCGGACCGCGAGATCGCTGCCTCCGGTCGCGAAGCCGCGCTCGTCCAGCGCTACGGCACCGGAGTTGTCCTCGGCTCTGCGTTTCTCAGCCTGTTGAGCTCGGTTCTGGTCGTCTGGCTCTATGTCGACCGCAGCCTACTCGCCCGTCTGGGAGCGGTGAGTCAGGGCATGCTCGCGATCGCGGGCGGCGATCTTCGTGCGCCGCTGCCGGCGGCGGGCAGCGACGAAATCGGGCGCATGGCCGAGGCGCTGAGCCTCTTCCGGGATACCGCTGTCGAGGTCGAGGAAAAGAACCTGCGCGACGTTGCAGAAGCGCGTCAAAGGCTGGTCGATGCCATCGAAAGCATTTCCGAAGGTTTCGCTCTCTATGACAAAGAGGACTGGCTTGTCCTTAGCAACAGCCGCTACCGCGAACTGCTATACGCCGGTCTGGAGGCAGAGCTAACCCCCGGCATGGCATTCGAGGAGATCATTCGCCGATCCGCGGAGCGTGGCTACATCAGGGATGCCGAGGGTCGGGTCGATGAGTGGGTCGCGGAGCGCCTATGGCGGCACCGTAACCCCGGCGAACCGTGGGTGCAGCGGCGGGGCGACGGACGATGGATCATGATTAGCGAGCGGCGGATCAGCGCCGGCGGCACGGTCGCCGTCTATTCGGACATCACCGAGCTGAAGCAAAGGGAGGAGAACCTCGCCGAGAAGTCCGCTGCCCTGGAAGCGCTTTCCAGCAAGCTGGCCAAATATCTGGCGCCCCAAGTGTACAGCTCGATATTCACCGGCCGCCAAGACGTTAGAATCGCCAGCCAGCGTAAGAAGCTGACCATATGCTTCTCCGATATCGCCGGCTTTACCGAGACCACCGACAAGATGGAATCCGAGGATCTCACCCAGCTCCTCAATCACTACCTGACGGAAATGTCGAAAATCGCGTTGGATCATGGTGCCACGATCGACAAGTACGTCGGCGACGCGATCCTGATGTTTTTCGGCGACCCTGAGACGCGCGGCGTCAAGCAGGACGCGCTGGCTTGCGTGCAGATGGCGCTTGCCATGCAAAAGCGGATCAGCGAGCTTACGGAGGTCTGGCGGGACATGGGGATCGAAACACCGCTGCGCTGCCGCATCGGCATCCATACCGACTACTGCACCGTCGGTAACTTCGGCAGCGAGGACCGGATGGATTACACGATAATCGGCGGCGCCGTGAATCTCGCCTCGCGCCTGGAACAAGAGGCGGCTCCGGGGACCATCCTCATTTCCTACGAGACGTTTGCGCAAGTGAAGGACACGATCGATTGTGAGGAGATGGGGCACGTCCAGGTCAAGGGCATCGCCTATCCGGTCGCCACCTACCGCGTCATCAAGGCCAATCTAGCGGGCGCCTGTCGCGTTGTTCGAACCGAGCTGCCGCACTTCAGGCTGGAACTTGAACCGGGGCTGATGTCCGCCGATGAGCGTGGCGGTGCCGCCACTGCGCTTCGAGACGCGCTGGACCGGCTTTCCCACAAGCCCGGGCAGTAGGAGTTGGGCGCCGCGCCTGCCGGCAAATCACCGAAGCCGCGTCCGAGCAAGTCACGACATATGTATCCGGGCCGGACATGGGTTGAGGTGGTAGCGGAGGAGGGACTTGAACCCCCGACCCCAGGATTATGATTCCCGTGCTCTAACCAACTGAGCTACTCCGCCAGGAGCGGCGAAGAGGCTCGAAGAACCACACCGGTCGTGGGCAATTCGAGGCGTTCGCCAAGGTCGCGCGGATATAAGGTTGGCAGGGCAAAGCTGTCAAGCCGCACGCATCAGCATAATCTCATCCCGAAAAAGCCGCGCCGGGCAGACGCTGAAGCGCATGCATCGGGGTTGAGTTCGACGGGGCACGTCGCTATGTCTCGGCCACGAAATTCTAGAGTTTGAACGAATGAAGCCGCGCATCGCCGTCCTCGGTTGCGGATACTGGGGCAGCAACCACATCCGCACCCTCAAGGCGCTTGGCGCGCTCCATGCCGTTTCCGACGTCAACCGTGCCCGCGCCGAAGGCTTTGCCAGCGAGCAGGACTGCCTGGCGATCGGGCCGGACCAGTTGTTCGAGCGCGCCGATGTCGACGCCATTGTCATGGCGCTGCCGCCGCAGTTCCATGCCGACATGGCGCTGCGCGCCATCGAGGGCGGCAAGGACGTGCTGGTGGAGAAGCCGATCGCGCTGACGGTCGCGGACGCCGAGCGTTCGGTGCAGGCGGCCAGGAACAATGGCCGCGTCTTTATGGTGGGCCACGTGCTGCGCTTCCACCCCGCCTTCGAGACGCTGAAGGCGCTGATCGACAATGGCGAGCTTGGTGAGGTGCGCTACATCCACTCGCACCGGCTCGGCCTCGGCAAGTTCCACACCGAGAACGACGCGCTCTGGGACCTTGCGCCGCATGACCTCTCGATGATCCTCGCCATCACCGGCACCGAGCCGATCGAGGTCAGGGGCGAGGGCGCGGCACTGCTCGACAACCTCAGCGACTTCGCGCATCTGCACATGCGCTTTCCGAACGGCGTGCGCAGCCATCTGTTCGCTTCTCGTCTCAATCCCTATCGCGAGCGCCGGCTGACCGTGGTCGGAACCAAGGCGATGGCGGTGTTCGACGATGTCGAGCCCTGGGAGCGCAAGCTTGCCGTCTACAGGCACGCTGTCTGGCAGGACAGCGGCCAGTGGGCGTTCACCGCCAACGAGCCTTCCTACGTTGCGGTCGGCGAAGGCATGCCGCTGACGCGCGAGCTCGCCCACTTCATGCAGTGCATCGAGACGCGCGCCGAACCCCGCACCGACGGCGAGGAAGCGATCCGGGTGCTGCGCATCCTGACGGCTGGGACGGTGGCGCATAGCGGGTCGCCCGCTTAAGGCGCGTTCACAAAAGGGAATCCTGAGGCAAAGCGCCCGATTGAAGGCGTGGGTTACTCGGCGGGGACGTGCGCGGGCTGTTGCGCAAGCCTGGACAGCATCGCCTCGGCCTCGGCGCCGCGCTCGGAGCGCTCGATAAAGCCGCCGCCATAGACTCGCGCCTCATCGCCGTCATCGGAATAGAGCACGCAGGCCTGTCCGGGCGCGATGCCGGATTCGCCGTCGACCAGCTCGACCGAGGTCACGCCGTCGCGGTGATGCAGCACGGCCGGGCGCGGCGGCCGGGTCGAACGGACTTTTGCGAAAAGCTCGATCCCGCCGGCCGGAACATCGGAGAGCGGGCCGTCGCCGAGCCAGTTCATGGCGCGCAGGTAGATCCTGTGCGTCTCCAGCGCCTCGCGCGGGCCGACAATGACGCGGGCGCGGTCGGCGTCGAGATGGACGACATAGAGCGGCTCGCCCGAAGCGATGCCGATGCCGCGGCGCTGGCCGATCGTGTAGCGCAAAATACCTTCGTGACGCCCGAGCACGCGACCGTCGATATGGACAATATCGCCCGGATTGGCGGCCGCCGGCTTCAGCTTCGCGATAATGTCGGAGTACTTGCCCTGCGGCACGAAGCAGATGTCCTGGCTGTCCTGCTTGGCGGCAACCGTCAGCCCCATCTCCTCGGCGATCGCCCGCACCTGCGGCTTGGGAAGTCCGCCGAGCGGGAAGCGCAGATAGTCGATCTGCGCCTGGGTCGTGGCGAACAGGAAATAGCTCTGGTCGCGGTCTGCATCGACCGGCCTGTAGAGCGCGCGATGCGCGCCATTGGCGCGCGAGCGGATGTAATGGCCCGTGGCCAAAGCATCGGCGCCGAGATCCTGGGCGGTGGCCAAAAGGTCCGCGAACTTGACCGTTTGGTTGCAGGACACGCAGGGGATGGGCGTCTCCCCGGCGACGTAGCTCTCGGCGAAGGGATCGATGACGGCCTTGCGGAAGCGCTCTTCATAGTCGAGCACGTAATGCGGGATCCCGAGCGTCTCGGAAACCCGGCGGGCGTCGTCGATGTCCTGGCCGGCGCAGCAGGAACCGGCCCGGTGCGTTGCCGCGCCGTGGTCGTAAAGTTGCAGGGTGACGCCGACAACATCATAGCCTTCGCGCTTCAGGATGCCGGCAACGACCGATGAATCGACGCCGCCCGACATCGCGACGACGACGCGGGTGTCTTCTGGGCGTCCGGGAAGATCGAGGCTGTTCATGGTTCTTTCAATCTGCGTGGCGCTGGCTGCCAATGGCCGGAATATAGGTCAAGCATCCCGGCGGCGCCAGCTTGGCTCCTCAAGCGATTTTATCGGCGATATTTCCGGGCAAAATCAGGGCCGGACCGCGATTATCTCAAATGCCGAACGAAAACCTAACGCGACGTTCACGATCCTTACCTAGTCATTAGGCTTCGCTTAGGCAATTTTTAAAGCTGTGGCGGTACGGTGGCGGGGATTGGGTCTTTGAGTTTTTAGTAGAGAGTACGATGACCGATCTGGTTAGACCTAGAGTCAAATATGTTATCGGGCCCGACGGCAGCCCTCTCACGATAGCCGATCTACCGCCGACGAATACACGGCGCTGGGTTATCCGGCGCAAGGCGGAAGTGGTCGCGGCGGTCCGCGGCGGACTGCTCAGCCTGGAAGAGGCCTGCCAGCGCTACAAGCTGACCACCGAGGAGTTTCTCTCCTGGCAGGCATCGATCGACGAATATGGCCTTGCCGGGCTGCGCACGACCCGGATCCAGCAATATCGCCACTAGGCTCCGACTGCCGGAAACCAAAGAAGGGCGCGGAACTCCGCGCCCTTTTGCTTCCGGGATCTGCGCTGATCAAACCGTCAGCACAACCTTGCCGATCGGTCGGGTGGCGAGGAAGGCATGGGCGGCACCTGCCTGGTTCAGCGGAAAAGCCTTCGCCACGTGCACGGCGAGCTTCCTGGCATCGACTAGCCTGGCGAGTTCCACCAGCCCCTCGCGATCCGGCACCACCGACATGCGCTCGACGCGGATGTTGCGCTCCCCGGCCTTGGCCCTTGTCGCATCATGGACGTTGAGCAACGACACCAGCACGCCGCCTTCGCGCAGCACTTTCAGCGACCGGTCGGCATGGTCACCGCCCATTGCGTCCAGCACCAGGTCGATATCGCGGACCCGTTCGGTGAAATCGCCGTTGGTGTAGTCGACGACCTCATCGGCGCCGATCGAGCGGACGTAATCAAGCTTGTCCGGGCTCGCAGTGGCGATGACCCAGGCGCCGCGCGCCTTGGCGATCTGCACAGCGAGATGGCCGACGCCGCCGGCGCCGGCGTGGATCAGGACGCGCTGGCCGGATTGCAGGCCGCCGTGGCGGACGAGACCCTGCCAGGCGGTCAGCCCGGCCAGCGGCAGCGCCGCGGCTTGGGCATGGTCGATGGCGGCAGGCTTGGCTGCGATCTCGTCCACCGGCGTGGCGACGAACTCGGCATAGGCGGCGGCCTGCTTGGGGAAGCGCGGCATGCCGAAGACCGCATCGCCGACCTTGAAGGCGGTCACGCCGGTGCCCAGCGCCTCGACGGTGCCCGAGATATCCCAGCCGAGAATGAAAGGTGGTTCGCCGATGAGAGGGAAGTAGCCGGCGCGCACCGCGCCATCGACCGGGTTGATGCCCGCGGCCTTGACGCGGACCAGAACTTCGCTGGCCTTGGGCGAGGGGGCCGGCTGTTCGGCGACGAAGAGGACGTCGGGTTCGCCAACGGAATTCTGGGTAACGGCACGCATTGGATGGTCTCCTGCTTGATTGCTGCCGCTATCATTTGGATTGTAACAATCTCTTGTCTAGTATGCACCTTTCGGATATATAGATACCTCATGGATAGTGAAGACAGCGGTTCCTTTGGCTACGACGCATTCCGGCGCACATGCCCGTCGCATACGGTGCTCGAAATGCTGGCCAGCAAATGGGTCTATCTGACGGTTTGCGCGTTGCGGCGCGGTCGCCTGCGCAATGGCGAGCTCGCCCGCAAGCTGGAAGGCATCACGCCGAAAATGCTGACGCAGACGCTGCGCGTGCTGGAGCGCGACGGGCTCGTCCGGCGCGAGGTCTATCCGGTCATACCGCCGAGGGTCGAGTATGAATTGACGGAGCTCGGCCAGAACCTTGCGGGACTTCTCAGCCAGATCAGGTCCTGGGCGGAAGAGCATGCCCCCGACATCAAGGAAGCCCGAGCGCGGGCATCGGTGGACCATCAGGATGATGAAACGGCGATTCTGCCCTAAGCCGGAGGCCGGGCTTTTTCGGCTTGTGGTTCGAAACGGCGATCAGGCAGCGCTCCGAGGGATCAATTGCGCTCGGCGGTCAGCCGATCATGGCGCTGCGGCCGCCCACTTCCGCGTCGCGGATCTTGCTGTCGCGCGATTCCAGCATCTCCGCCTTGGAAAGCTCCGCTTCAGCTTCGCCGAGTAATGATTCGGCCATGGTTCGCTGCTGGGCGAGATCGTTCTGCGAGTTCCTGAGGTTGTCGCGGCGCAATCGTGCCGCCTTGGCGAAGGTCGGATAGGCAAAATGATTGATGTCGGTGATGCCGGCTTTTTTCTCTTCAGCGACGATTTGCGCCTCCAACTCGACGGCCATGCGTTCGAATTCGGCGATCATCATGTCCAGCTGCAACAGCTGGCGCCGCTTCTCATTCACCTGAAACTGCTTCAGCCGAACGAGGTTTTCACGTGACTTCATGACTCGGTACTCCGCAAAACGCACACCTGCATATCGTCCCATCGACCTCGAGAGGCCTACGCGTCGCCCGTTTCCACCGGCTTTCCCCACTCTATGGGAAACAAAGCCCTAAAGATTTTTGCCGGCGGTAACCATTCGTTTACGGGCATTGTTAATCATACGGGCGAGGACTTAAGGCCGGGTAAAAATTCCGGACAGCGGCAGGAAGCGCGGCCTGCCAGTCTCTGGAGTCACTTAGGCTTGCTTATTAATGTGGTACATGAGCGATTTGGGTCTACGATTCGTTATTAGATTCAAGTGGGTGTAGAAAGCGGTTAAAAAATCTGATATCGTGACCGACACGAAATTAGGATTTGTTAACCAGTCGGTGGCACCTTCTGTTCAGGCAATCACTGCTCCGGGTTCGGGACGGGTCGTGACGCGACCCGGCGGCAGAAAAGGGGAATGAAATGCGTGTTCTGCTGATTGAAGACGACAGTGCAACCGCACAGAGCATCGAGTTGATGCTGAAATCGGAAAGCTTTAACGTCTATACGACCGACCTTGGTGAAGAAGGGGTCGATCTCGGCAAGCTCTACGATTACGACATCATCCTCCTCGATCTTAACCTTCCCGACATGTCGGGCTACGAGGTGCTGCGCACGCTTCGCCTCTCCAAGGTCAAGACGCCGATCCTGATCCTCTCCGGCATGGCCGGAATCGAGGATAAGGTGCGCGGCCTCGGCTTCGGCGCCGACGACTATATGACCAAGCCTTTCCACAAGGACGAGCTGGTGGCGCGCATTCACGCCATCGTGCGCCGCTCCAAGGGCCACGCCCAGTCGGTCATCACCACCGGCGACCTGGTGGTCAATCTCGACGCCAAGACGGTCGAGGTGGGCGGCCAGCGCGTGCACCTGACCGGCAAGGAATATCAGATGCTTGAGCTGCTCTCGCTGCGCAAGGGCACGACCCTTACCAAGGAAATGTTCCTCAACCACCTCTATGGCGGCATGGACGAGCCGGAACTGAAGATCATCGACGTCTTCATCTGCAAGCTGCGCAAGAAGCTCGACGCAGCGTCCGGCGGCCAGAATTACATCGAGACGGTGTGGGGCCGCGGCTATGTGCTGCGTGAGCCGGAAGACATCCGCGTCAGCGCCTGATCCTCTGCCAATTCACACAAAACCCGGCTCAGGCCGGGTTTTTGTTTGGGGTGTCGAAAAGCTCAGGCCGCGATTTTCAGGAAGCGGAAGCTCTCGAGCAACTGCGCGCGGTTGAAGGGCTTCAGCAGGTAACCCTGGGCGCCGGCACGTTTCGCCCGCATGATCGAGCCGACATCGACTTCGACGAGCGAGATCAGGATCTGCGGCTTGACGGGGTTTTCGATGGCACGGATGCGGCGAATGAGGTCGACCGCCTGCATATCCGGCAGGCCGCCGTCGACAACAATAACATCGGGCATGTCGCCGGAGCAGATCTCGATCGCATCAAGCCCGCTGGCAGCCTCGAAGACCACGATGTCCGAGCCGCCAAGGATACGCTTCGCGACCTTCCTGATGACGCTCGAGTCGTCCACGAACAGGCAGCGTTTCATTTCCGGGTCCTCTTTGCCATCTGCCGAACCGGCAATCCGGTAACCGTGAGGCACCCTAGAACAATCTGGTAAAGAAGCCGAAAAGCGGTTAGGTAAAGTTTTTCCAAAGAACCGCTTTGCGCGTTTTTGCCCTGCGATGCATTGCAGTGCCAAGCGGCAGGCAATGCTTCGATCGCACTGCCAGATGCAAGATCAGTGACAATGGATACTTGACCTGTTCTTGGCTGTCGCCTCAGGCCGCCGACAACACGATCTCATCGGCCGTCGCATGGATCGAGATCGTCATGTTCGCCTCGCGCGCCAGAAGCAGCGTGTAATAAGGCTGGACCGAGTGGGCGTCGATCGGCTCCTCGGGCTTGTGGCCCGAATGCAGCTCGAGGAATTTCGGCGGCACCCGCAGCATGGGGCCGCTCGCCGACAGCGAGAAACGCGGTTCGGTCTCGAGGTTCTCCAGCGTGACAACCAGCCTGCCGCCACGCGGTATGGCGGCATTGGCGACAAGAATGAGATTGAGCAGAAGCTTGACCTTGTTCTTGGGCAGCAGCGCGCGGGCGCCGTTCCAGACAAGTTCCGGCTTCTCGTTCTTCAGGAAGGCAATGGCCACGGCCTCGGCGTCGCCGGTATCGATCATCATGCCGGCGGAGCCCGCGGCGCCGAAGGCGATGCGGGCAAACTGCAGCCGCGCCGAGGCGTTCCTGGCGCTCTGGCGAATCAGCTTCATGGCGTCTTCATCGGCGCCGCCTTCATCGAGCAGTTCGAGGCCGTTGTTTATGGCGCCGACCGGCGAAATGATGTCGTGGCATACGCGGCTGCACAAAAGCGCAGCCAGATCGGGGGCGGAGAGGGTGAAGAGCTCGGCCATCGGAGAAATCCCTGCTGGTTCACATGTCATGGCCGAACGTTGTCGCGCCCGCTACGCGAATCACGCTCTTTTCCAAGGCCTTCTGAATACACAGCGCCCGTCCATGCATCAACAAATCCACAGCTGCGGACAGCGAAAATGGTGCGTGATGCCGCGAAATTGAGGCTGATAGAGATCGTGTCAGGCTCTTCAGCCCTCGAACCGCCATCTTCCCGCGCCAGCTTAATGGTTGAAAAAGGATTACGGCATAGTTTGCCCGTAACAGTCATCTCGAAACGGCCGCCAAGAGCCGTAGGGATACGAGGCGTCGGCGAAAGTGCTCCCTGACGGAGATTGGAAGCATGTTTTCCCGATTCTTTGACCGGATGTTCGTCCGCGTCCTCACCATGACGATCGCCCTCTCGGGTGCTCTCATCCTCTCAACCTCGGCGTCGCGGGCCCAGGAATACACCGCGCAAGAGATTGTCGATTCCGGCCACAAGTTCTTCGGCGCGACGTCGGGAGGCCTCGCCACCGTGGTCGAAAAGGTGTTCGCGTCCTACGGCCTGCCAAACGGTTATCTGCTCGGCGAGGAGGGTTCCGGCGCGCTGATCGGCGGCCTGACCTATGGCGAGGGCACGCTGTACACCAAGAACGCCGGCGACCATAAGGTGTTCTGGCAAGGCCCATCGCTCGGCTGGGATTTCGGCGGCGAAGGCTCGCGCGTGATGATGCTGGTCTACAATCTCGACGATATCAGCAGCCTCTACAACCGCTTCGGCGGCGTCGCCGGATCGGCTTATGTCGTGGCGGGCGTCGGCTTCAACGTGCTGCAAAGCAACAGAGTGCTGCTCGTTCCGATCCGCACCGGGGTCGGTGCCCGGCTCGGCGTCAATCTCGGCTATCTGAAGCTGACCGAGCGGGCGACGTGGAATCCGTTCTGACCGGACAGGATTGCCACAGCCGCTCGGATAAGACTGATCGTGCCGCGGCGTGCTCTTGCCGCGGCGCTGGATTTCCGCCATGCCAAGGTGGCACAGTCGGCATGGCGGGTTGCCGCCTCGCATACGGATAGTCCACCTTGGTCCAGTCGATCCTGTTCTTCGCACTCGGCTTCCTCTGCGCGGCCTTTCTGGTGTCGCTGATCGCGCCGGCCGTCTGGCGGCGGGCCGTCGTGTTGACACGCCGGCGCCTTGAGGCCTCGATGCCGCTGACGCCTGCCGAGATGCTGGCCGAGAAGGACCGTATCCGCGCCGAGTTCGCCATGAACACGCGCCGACTCGAGATGAACATCAAAAATCTGAAGGAAAAGGTGGCCGAGCAACTGGTCGAGATCGGCCGCGCCCAGGAGGCCCTGAAGGGACTGGCGGTCGAGAAGAAGGACAAGACTCAGGCGCTTTCCGATCTGCAGGCCAAGAACGCGGAGCTCAGGCTGCGCGAGGAAGAGTTGCACAAGCTTACGGAAAAGCTGGCGCAGGCGGAGCGCTCGCTGGAGAAGCGCGCGCTGGAGCTGCAAAAGCTCGAGCAGATGTATGACGAAGCCAGCTTTTCTTCCTCAAACCGCCAGATCGAGCTCGTCGCCCGCGAATCGGAACTGGACAAGCTTGCCAATGACATTGCGGTGCTGCGCAGCCAGCGCAAGGAAGCGGACCGGCGCAATCAGGAACTGGCAGCGGAAAGCAAAGCCGCCAGGGACGCGCTCAAGGCGGAGAAGAAGCGGACGGCCGAGCTGGACAAGAAGGTCGAACGGCTGCTTGCAACCCTTGCCGACCGCGAGGAAAAGCTGGACAGGCGCGAAAAGGAGCTTGCGCGGATGCGCGAACGCCCAAGCAAAGATCATGCGGTAAATGGCGGAACGCATAAGGCCGACGAAGTCCAAGGGATCGACAATGCCATCGCCAAGCTCGAAGGCGATCGCGAGCGGCTAGAGGCGCGGCTGACGGCGCTTGCGCGGGAGAACAAGCGGCTCAAGACCGATCTTGCCGCGCTCGAAACGGCACAGCCCGAACAGGCAGGCGAGGCACCGCGCGCCGGTGCGGCGCTTCGCGAACAAATGAACGAACTGGCCGCCGAGGTCGTCAACCTGACGATGAGGCTGGAAGGGCCGGATTCTCCGATCGCCAAGGCCTTGGCGACCCCTCGCGACGAGCGGCAAGATATTGGCGAGCGCGGCATCAGCCTCGCGGACCGTGTCAGGGCCTTGCAGAAGGCCAACGCAAGCAACTGATCCGAATGCCGTGGCGAGCGGAGCGTCTTGGTCGCTGCGCCGCTATCGTTTCGAGAAGTGATGCAGGGCAATGGCCGATGCGGCTGCAACGTTCAGGCTGTCGAATCCCTCCGCCATGCCGATCCGTACGGTCCGCAGGCGACTGAGCAGGGTCTCGGGCAGGCCTTCGCCTTCCGTGCCGAGAAAGAGGGCCAGCCGAGACGTTCTTTCCGCAGCGCGGATGTCCGTTTCGCCGCGCGGCGAGAGCGCGAACTGGCCGAAACCCATCCGGTCAAGCGTTGCGGTCACGCTCATCGCATCGTCGAAGGAGCCGAAGGGCACCTTCAGCGCCGCGCCGACCGAAACGCGGATCGCCTTGCGGTAAAGCGGATCACAGCAGGTGGGATCGAGAAGCACGGCGTCCGCGCCAAAGGCTGCGGCGTTGCGGAAGATCGAGCCCATATTGTCGTGATTGGATATGCCGACCAGAACCACGACCAACGCGCTTGCCGGCAAGCTTTCGAGCAGCACCTCGGCCGGTCGAGGAGAGCCCCGAACGCCAATCGCCAATACGCCGCGATGCATGTGGAAGCCGGCGATCCGGTCCATGACGTCGCCGTTGACGACATAGATCGGGAAGTCGGCTGGCGCCTTGCGCAAGACACCTTCAAGGTTTGCCCGCCTGTTCTCCAGAATGAGGGCCGATTCCGCCGCGAAGCGTCCGGCCGACAGCAGAAGATCCAGCACGACCTTGCCTTCGGCGACGAAGCGCCCATGTCGTCCGACGAGATCGCGCTCGCGGATATCGAGATAGGCGGCGACACGCGGATCCCGCGGGTCGTCGACAGGGATGAGGTTCATAGAAATCTCGCCGGCGAACGATCGTCAGCAAGGTAAGGGGCTTTGCAGAGCCCGGGTCAAGTCCCGGCGCGGCGCATCCTGTAGGCCATCTGAGACAGGTCGCCGTCGCCGAAAATGCCTTCCAGCGTGCGAAGCAGCTCGCGCACCGCGTCGGAGTTGCAGGAATAATAGATCATCTGGCGATCGCGACGCGTCTCGACGATATCAAGCGCTCTCAGCTTGGCCAAATGCTGCGACAGAGCGGACTGGCTCAACTGGACTTTCTCGGCGATTGCGCCGACGGACATTTCGCCCTCGATCAGATAGCTGACGATCAGCAGCCGCTTTTCATTGCCCATGAGCGTCAGAAACGCGGCAGCCGATTCGGCGTTGGCGACTAGCTTGCTTGAGATCATGGATCCCCCATGTTTTCTGGCTCATCCAGCTGCCATGGGGGCAATGGCGGCTGATTTCCACGATATTCAGGTCAGGGAGCGCCGCTGAATCGGCGCTGCAACAAAAGGTAGATCATTTTACCTAAATCTCAAGAGTTGCTTTCGATCCGGGACGATTAACTTTCGCTACTGTGCCCGGCCTGCGGCGCGCCCGGCCTTTGCCATCTCGACCAGCACGGACCGCAACTCGCCGGCAGTGCCGAGAGGCCGAGGGAAGAAGACCCTGCAGGTGGCATCCGGAGAAGCCAGATCCATGCCGTCCGCATCGAAACCCGTAGCGATCCAGCCATCGCCTTCGGCCCGGCCGAAATGGCGCGCATAAATGCAAAGCGCATCGCGATGGTCGGCATTCATGTGGTCCAGCGTCGACTGTTCGCTGGCCGCCAGCTCCTCGACGATCGGGCCGCCGGCGATCAGGTCGGCGCGATCCAGAAGATAGGCTTTGCCGAAGCCGCCATTGAGACTGGCGCGTTCAGGCTCGAGCCGGAATATCGAGAAGTCGCCGAGCCCGGCATAGAGTTTCGCCTTCGGATTGCGGTTGAGATAGCGCCGTTCGGCGCGGGCGTGACCCGCCGATCCGCGCTCCAACCGCAGCGCCTGGCATACAAGCGAGATGCGGGGATGCGCGAGCGGATCGCCCTTGCCGGGTTCGCCGACGAGCAGCGAGCAGCGCGGGTCGGCGAGAATCGCGCCGGTATGCGCCGACAGCATCGAGACCAGGGTCAGCGGCGCGCCGTCGATGTCGGTCGCCACGCCGACCCGGCTTGCCAGCGGCGCCCCGGTGCCGGGCTCGATCGCCGCAAGCGCGCCGAAGCGGGCCGAGCGGACCAGAGTCTTCGCCAGCCTGACGGCCTCGGTGTCGGTCTCGCGGATGACATCCTTCCTGGTCTCGGTCACAGCGCTCACCGCGATAAGTTGATTTCTACTCTCCGGCTATCGGCCAAACAGGCCGGACCTGACAAGGGCTTCAATTTCAGTCTCGTCGATGCCGAAGCGTGCCAGCACAGCCGAATGCCGGCGGTCGGCGACCGTGGGCGCCGCGGCGAGCGGCGACGCGGCGTTGGAGAAGCGCGGCGCCGGCGTCGGACGTTCGAGCTCGCCCGATCTTGCAAAATTTTGCCGGGCGCGGCTCTGCGGATGATCCCTGGCTTCGGTCAGCGACAGGACCGGAGCGACGCACGCGTCGGTCGGTCCAAACACCTCGGCCCACTCGTCGCGTGTCTTCGCTCTGATTCTCGCGGCAATGGCAGCGCGCATGTCGGGCCACGATGTCCTGTCATATTGACCGCCGACAAAACGCCGGTCGAGCGGCAACAATCGGGCGAACTCGGCAAAGAATTGCGGTTCGAGGCAGCCGATGGCGACATGCCGTCCGTCCGCCGCCTCGTAAACGTCGTAGAAGGGGGCCCCGGAATCGAGCAGGTTCTCACCGCGTCGCTCGGTCCAGAGGCCGGGCGCCATGAAGGCATGGATCGGAGCCGCGAGCATCGATGCACCCTCGACCATGGCGGCATCGATCACCTGACCTTTGCCGGTGCGCGAGCGCTGGAACAGGGCCGCCAGCACGCCGGCGATCAGCATCATGGCGCCGCCGCCCTGGTCGGCGACAAGGTTCAGCGGCGGCACGGGCGGCGCTCCCTGCCGGCCGACGGCATGCAGCAGGCCGGCATAGGCGAGGTAGATGATGTCATGACCGGCGCGGCGCGATAGCGGCCCGTCCTGGCCGAAACCCGTGAGGCGGCCGTAGATCAGCGCAGGATTGCCTTCCAGCACGACATCAGGCCCGAGGCCCAGCCGCTCCATGACGCCTGGGCGAAAACCTTCGATGAGAACGTCGGCCTTTTCCGCAAGGCGCAGCAGAAGCTCCGCGCCGTCCGGCCGCTTCAGGTCGAGCCTGAGGATGGAGCGGCCGTGGCGGTCGAGGTCGTGGGCCTCGGGCAAGGACAGAAGCGGCTCTTTGGCGTCCGCCCGCTCGATGCGCAGGACGTCTGCGCCCATCTCCGATAGCATCAAGGCGGCGAGCGGCACCGGGCCGAGGCCCGCCATCTCGATCAGCCTGAGGCCAGCCAACGGCCCTGTCTTGTCGGCGGCTGTCGGGGGCGTGCTCATTCGCTTTTATTTGGGCGCCATGCGGATCGCGCCGTCGAGGCGGATGGTCTCGCCGTTCAGCATCTGGTTCTCGATGATGTGGAGCGCGAGTGCTGCATATTCCGAGGGCTCGCCGAGGCGAGGCGGGAAGGGCACCGAAGCGCCGAGCGAATCCTGCACCTCTTGCGGCATGCCGGCCATCATCGGGGTCTTGAAGATCCCTGGGGCGATGGTGCAGACGCGAATGCCTGAGCGCGACAGGTCGCGCGCCACCGGCAATGTCATGCCGACGACGCCGCCCTTGGACGCCGAATAGGCAGCCTGGCCGATCTGGCCGTCATAGGCGGCGACCGACGCCGTGTTGACGATGACGCCGCGTTCGCCGCCGGCGAGCGGGTCGAGTTTCGCCGCCCGGTCGGCGACCAGGCGGATCATGTTGAAGGTGCCGATCAGGTTGATCTCGATCACCTTGCGGTATTGATCCAGCGGGTGCGGGCCATCCTTGCCGACCGTCTTCACTCCAATGGCAATGCCGGCGCAATTGACCAGGATGCGCGGTTCGCCGAGCTTTGCCGCCACTTCGGCGATCGCCGCGCTGCCACTGTCTGCGCTGCTGACATCGCATTGAACCGCGATGCCGCCGATATCGGCGGCAACCTTGGCCGCGCGATCGATACCGATATCGAGTATCGCTATCTTGGCGCCCCTGGCGGCCAGGGCGCGCGCCGTCGCTTCGCCAAGGCCGGAGCCACCGCCAGTGACGATCGCGATCTGGCCGTTCGGGGTCATGGTGGCGTCCTCCCAGAATTTCGGATCATGCTACGAAGCGCGCTGCTGCGGCGCAACCTGAATGACCGGATCGATCGAGGACTGCGGATTGGCCGAGGCGCGGACCGCGACCTGGGCCAGGTCGGCAACCCGCGCCGTATCCGCATGACAGACCTCACCGACGAACCGGGCCACCGCGCCAGGCCTGATTTCGTGATGGAGCAGCCGGTCGAGATCGACCGGACGCGGCATGGTGATCTGCCCACGCGGGAAGCGCTTGAAGCCGAGCGGCCCGTAGTAGGGCTCGTCACCGACCAGCATGACGGCCGGCGCGCCGGCCTTCGCGGCGGCTTCGAGCGCGATCGCGACCAGCCTGCGGCCTATGCCGAGATTCTTGAAGGCGGGCCGGACGGCAAGCGGGCCAAGCATCATGGCGCGTCCGGCGCCTGCCGCCACGCGCGTCATGCGCACCGAGGCGATCACCGTCTCGTCCTTGACGGCGACAAAGGACATCGAGCGGTCGTGCCCGCCCGCCTCGCGGATCTTATAGGCGGCCAGCACGAAACGGCCCGGCCCGAAGGCCTCGTCGTTGATGGCTTCGATTTCAGGATCGTGCGCCGGGGTCTCCGGCAGATATTTCACGTCGGCAAGGCTCATGGTCTTTGCGTTCCGGTATGCGAGGAAAGGTTTGCTGCAAGCGGCAGCGTTCGCCAGTCAGCGCTTCATCAAGCGCGGGCGTCCTTTCGTCGTCGGTCGAACCGGATCGTGGCAAAGTCAAACATGGGCGCTTCCGCTAGCATCAATTGTTCCCGGCTGCAATCGGCCCTTTTCACCTTTCTTTTCGTCGTTTGACGAACTGTTCAGCGCCTGAGGGCTTCGACATTCCGGGTAAGCGCCTAGATGTCTGTTGGAACCTCAGGGAGATTTCGCATGGGATTGCTGGTTGAAGGCAAATGGCAGGACCGCTCGACCGTTGCCGACAGCAGCGGCAGGTTCGTGCGTGCCGAAGCGCAATGGCGCGACTGGGTGACGCGCGACGGTGCGCCGGCGCAAGGGCGCAAACGCGGTTTCAAGGGGGAGCCCGGGCGCTATCACCTTTACGTCTCGCTCGCCTGCCCCTGGGCGCACCGGACCTTGATCTTCCGCGTCTTGAAGAAGTTGGAAGACATCATCTCCGTCTCCGTGGTGCACCATTTCATGGGCGAGAACGGCTGGACCTTCACAGCCGAGGACGGCGCAACCGGCGACACGCTCTACGGCCTCGACTTCCTGCACCAGATCTATGCCAAGGCCGATCGCGGCTATTCGGGCCGGGCGTCCGTACCGGTGCTGTGGGACAAAAGACAGGAAACCATCGTCAGCAACGAGTCGTCAGAAATCATCCGCATGCTCAATTCCGGCTTCGACGAATGGGGTGATGCGAGCCTGGACTTCTATCCGCCGGCGTTGCGTTCCGAGATCGACAGGATCAATGCGCTGGTCTATCCGGCGATCAACAACGGCGTCTATCGCGCCGGCTTCGCCACCTCGCAGGAAGCCTATGAGGAAGCGTTCGGCGAGCTCTTCGCAGCACTCGACACGTTGGAAGAGCGGCTGTCAAAGCAGCGCTATCTTGTCGGCGAGCGGATCACCGAAGCTGACTGGCGTCTATTCACCACGCTGGTGCGCTTCGATCCGGTCTATGTCGGCCATTTCAAATGCAATCTGCGCCGGGTCGCCGACTATCCGAACCTGTCGAACTATCTGCGCGACCTCTACCAGGTGCCTGGCGTGTCAGGCACGGTCAGCCTGCATCACATCAAGTCGCATTACTACGGCAGCCACAAATCGATCAATCCGACGGGGATCATCCCGGTGGGACCTGAACTCGACTATGCCGCGCCACATGATCGCGGCCGGTTCAGGAAGGCGGCATGAGTTACCAGTAGGGCGAGACCTGCTCGCCGCCGAAAATTTCGGCAATCCGACGTCGCGTCGCCGGCGTCGCATCTTCCGGCAAACGGTCGAGCGGAAAGAACGCCGCCTCGGCGATCTCGTGATCCGCCAATTTCGGCGCCGTCTGGTTGAAGGCTTCGACCAGATAGAGGCCGACATGGTCGCGTGTGCTGGCGCGGCGGTTGAAGTGCATCGATCTCAGCACCGGGGACGCGGTCAATGCGATGTTGCCCTCCTCGGCGAGCTCGCGCGCCAGCGCCTCGACAAGCGTCTCGCCGACCTCGACGCCGCCGCCAGGCAACTGCCAACCCGGAACATAGGTGTGACGGATGAGGAAGACGGAGTTGGATGCGCGGTCGTAGATCAAGCCGCGCACGCCAAGCGTCATCGGGCGCCGCAGCAGGAAATAGAGATGGAACAGCCTTGCCCGCAGTCCCGCCCAGCCGGTCTGGCGGAACGCCTGTTCCGGATCGGCGCCAGTCATCCACGAAACCGCGAGCGGACAGGAAACGTTGAGTAGAAAGCCCGGACCGGGTCGCTTAAGAAGGGGCTATGCTCAGGCTTGCACATATTTCCGATGTCCATCTGGGGCCGCTGCCCGATGTAACCTATCGCGATCTCGCGTCCAAGCGCGTGCTGGGTTACGTCAACTGGCAGCGCAACCGCCGCCGTCATATGCACGATGCGGTGATCGACACGATTGTCGGCGATATCAAAGCCAACGCCCCCGACCACCTCGCGGTCACCGGCGATCTCGTCAACCTGGCGCTCGATGGCGAGATCGAGATGGCGAAACATTGGCTGGAGACGCTGGGCTCTGCGAACGACGTATCCGTGGTGCCGGGCAATCACGATGCCTATGTGCCGGGCGCCTTCGACAAGGTCTGCCGGTCATGGGCGCCGTGGATGACGGGCGACGGCATCAACAGCCCGATCGACCGCAATTCCTTTCCCTATTTGCGGGTTCGCGGTGATGTCGCTTTGATCGGCGTCACGACGGCGCGGGCCACGGCGCCCTTCATGGCCAACGGCTTCTTCATGGAGGGCCAGGCGGAGCGGCTCGGCAACATCCTCGACGCGACGGCCAGACAGGGGCTGTTTCGCGCCATCATGATCCATCATCCGCCGGTGCGTGGCGCGGTCTCGCAGCATAAGCGGCTGTTCGGTATCGCGCGCTTCCACAAAGTCATTCGCCGGTATGGCGCCGAGCTTGTGCTGCACGGCCACTCGCACTTGCCTTCGCTGTTCACCATCGGTCCGCGCGGCGTCAAGGTGCCGGTGGTCGGCGTGGCCGCCGCCGGTCAGGCGCCGGGCGGCGATCATCCCGCCGCTCAGTACAATCTGTTCGAGATCGGCGGAAAAAAAGGTGGTTGGATCATCCGCCTGACACGGCGCGGCCTGACCGGTCCGGCACTGCCGCCGTCGGACATTCAGGTGATCGAGCTCGGTGCCGATATGCCGGTGGTGCGCGAGCCCGTCGTCAGAAGCTGATCTTCATCTGGGCGATGCGGTCCCAGAACAGCACCAGCGATACCGCCAGGCCGACCAGGGCGCCGGCGGCGATCAAGCCAAGGCCGGCGAAGAAGGTCGTCCAGCCGTTGCGGCGCGTTGCAACCTGCAGGGGCGGCTCGGCTTCCCGGACCTCGGCTCGATGCAGGCCAGTCACCGCGCTCTCGACCGCGCCTTCCATCATCCGCTGCCGCTCGACGACACGCTCGGCCACGTATCGCGTCACGGCATCGGCGACGGGCTTCATGTCGGTCGATTCGGCCAGCACCACGCGGCCGATGCGCGTGTCCTTAAGGAAGCGGAAGGTGCGGCGATCCCGCCCCATGGCGACATGGCTGACGGCATCGACCCACAGCCGCGGCTGCAGGCCGGAGGAGACGGCGAAGTCGAAATTGTCGATGTCCGCCGGCACGTCGGCGAAAACGGGGGCGAGCTCCGCGGCCAGCAACTCGAGCCGCATGCGGTGCGCCTCGCGCATGTCGACCACCACATCATCGCGGTCGGCGAAGGCGTTCTTGACGTCGCGGATCGCGTCCGCGAGCTTTCGCGATGGCTCGATCGGGGTGATTTTGTCGCCTGCATCCTTCATGGCGCTGCCTCGCTGTTGGTAAACAGCGAGTTAACACAGTCGCCGGCAAAATGCACTGCGAGATGGGCTCAGCTTGCGGCTGCGCTGAACACCGGTCTCCGGATTCTGCCGCGGCGACGCGTGTTGCGGCGCACGGCCTCTGCAATCAGGTCAGGCGCCTCCTCGACCAGCATGTGGCCCGCCTCCAGCACGTGGTGCAGGTGGAAATGCGGCGGCAAGTCCTCGGCCTGGGCGACGGGCAGGACGGGATCGTCCGTTCCCCAAAGCACCATCACCGGCATGCTCAGGGTTTCCAGCCGTTCGCTCGGGATGATACCTTGTCGGTCTTCCCTGGTGATCACGGCTGCAGCACCGACGAGGGTCCGCAACTGGCCCGGCCGTTTGCGCATGCCGCACAGCGCCTCCACCACGTGTTGAGGAGGAGAACTTTGCGGCCCCGACATGGCGGCAAGACAGGCGCAGATCTCATCTCGATCGGCCGCGGCCGCATAGCGCCGCAGCAACGGACCGTTGATCTCGGGGCCGAAGCCGCCGGGCGCCAGCAAGGTCAGCGAGGCCACCCTTTCGGGATCGGCAGATGCCATCAATGTCGCGATCGCGCCGCCCATGGAATGGCCGACGACGTGAACTTTGCCCAGGCGGCGCTTGCCCAGATCGGTCAGGATAACCCCAGCGGCCTGCTTGACTCCTGCCGCCTGGCACTCCAGGGAGTTTCCGTGGCCCGGCAGGTCGTAGGCCAGTGTCCTCACATCGGGCGTCACTCCCGCAATCACGTCGCGCCAGATCGAATGGCAAGCGCCGAAGCCGTGCAGGAAGACGATTGTCTTCGAGCCAGCACCGCTTTCGGCGACGTGAAGAGAGTTAAACATCGAGATTGTTGGCTGTGAAGCAGTATGAGGGGCAATTCAAGATTGTGGCTGAATTGCTCCCTGAGCAGGTCGATAGCCAGTAAAATCTTCGCGAATTCGCCGTGCGCGCCCCAATCGAACGCGTAAGCAGGCCTAAGACTCGTTGAGTGTCGACGCCCGCTGTGCCGAGCAGATCCGGCGAGCGAATTCAACAGGCTCGCACGCGTCGGCGAATGCTCCACGTTCGCTCAGCTCGGATTGCCGATGCCCGCAGAGCGCAAGGATTGCACCAGCCGGTCGATGAGATCGGCGGGGTACTTCCTGTCAACAAAAGTGGCGCGCGGATTGGCGGCGAATTTCGGGAATTCGGCCGTGAGCTCGTTCGCCAATTCGTTTGCGAGCTTGTCGCGGCCTGAGATCTTGGCGCCGATCAGGCGTGCCGCCAAATAATGCGACTTGGACGCGGTGGTCCGCAGCGACTCGCTGGCAATCGCTGCCCTCTGAGTGTCGCCTTGCATGAAGGCTCCGACAAACAGGCCATAGTCCCACCAGGTCGGATGACCGCCGAAGGCCTCGACGGCATGGCCCAGGATCGGCGTCCCTTCCTGGTATCTGCCAGCGAAGATCAGGCCATAGCCATAAGCGGCGGCCATGCCGAGATCGTAGGGGTTGAGCTCATAAGCCTTGCGCATCCAGCGGATCGCTTCGTCGGTGTTGCCGAGGCGCGAGTTGAGGTAGCCATAGGCGCGATGCGCGTGCGGGCTCATCGGTGCCATCTGAATGGCGCGGTGGGCAAACGACATGGCCTGCTCGACCGTTGCGCCGGGCGGATAGGCGTAGCGGTTGTTGACGGCTTCCAGATGCAGGGAAGCCAGTTCCGAGTAGACGAGCGATGATTTGGTGCTTTCCCTGACCAGCTTCTCCAGACAGCGATACGCAGCTTCGTGCGCCTTGGCGCTCTGGTCGAGATAGTAGAGGTCGTCGAGCACCAGACATCCGATCTGGCTGGTCCGGATATCGCTCTGGTCGATATAGCTGTAGATCGCGCCCGAAGCGGGGACGGTAGAGGTGAGGAGATTGGCGATGTTGCTTTCGACCGCACCAGGCGCGCTTTCGGCCGGTGTCAGGTTGCGTGACAGGAGAACCCGTCCCGTCGCGACGCTCTGCAGCTCAATCATGACGTCGCCGGCGGCTGTCCCGGGGATAAGATCGAAAACGAAGCTGATCGGATCGGCGGAACGATTGCGCGTAGCGTCGGCGTCGCGTCCGATGAAGTCTATTGTATCGAAGCCGGCCAGACCGGCGCGCAGCGAGGAAGCAACACGGGCCGCCTCGGGTCCGTCGGCTTTGATGGCCAAGTAGATCAAAGGCAGGCCGTCGAACGTTTGGGAAGCGACGCTGCCGGTCGCGCCTGCCGTTTCGACTTCGACCGGCGCGGCCGCGTCGTCACCATGAAGAAAGGCGTTACCCTGGCGGACGACAAGGATACCCAGCATGGCGATGACCAGCACCATGGCGGCCCAGAAGAACCGCAACTGGCGCGTCAGCAATGACGCGGATTCGGTCGGTGCCCGGGTCGTCGTCAGCGGCACGGCGTCGACCGGAGCGGCGGCGGCCTCGGGCTTCTCGAAATGCTTGGATGGCCGGGCGATCGGGGCGGCATCCGCGGGTTCGGCGTCGGCTGGGAGCCGTATGGCGTTCAGCTCGTAGGAAGGCACATAGCCGCCGCGCGGAATGGCGATGCGCACCGGCTCGCCAATACCTTCGCTGGCGAAATATTGATCCAAAAGCTCGCGCAGCCGCCCCGCCTGGACCCTGACGACCGCGTCGGTCGATCCGTCGAAATCGCCGTCCTTGCCGAAGACATCCATGGCAATGGATACACCCTTCAGCCGGTCGGCTTCGCCTGCCTGCTCACGTTCGACGAGATAGCGTAACAGCCTGCGGGCCCGCTCGGATCGTCCGAACGTTTCGCTGGCAAGCAGTCGCTCCAATGTCTCGCGCACTGCGGGGGCGGCAGGCGTGGCAGGCTCCAAGTGTCGGACCTTTCAGAGTCGGCACAGGTTAGGACGCGATAATATAGCGCGCGCTCCAGCGCACAAGGAACCTTCTGTTATGTGATCGCGTAAGCCACGGGAAATTTACCGGCCGGTTAACGAATTTGAACGCGGCTCGCGCCTGCCATGAAGCGTGGCACGTCCGATGAACGCGCCACGCTTTATCAATCGAACAATCAGGCGGGCTTGCGGCCCAGGATGCGGTTGGCGGCCGAGACCACGGCCTCCAGCGAGGCGGCGACGATGTTGGTGTTTATGCCTGCGCCGAACAGCTTGCCGCCGGGATATTCCATCTCGACATAGGAAATGGCCGAGGCGTTCGAGCCGCGCTGCAAGGAATGTTCGGAATAGTCGAGCACCGACATGTCGACGCCGATATGGCGCGAAAGGGCATCGACGAAGCCGTCGATCGGGCCGGTACCGGTGCCGGTGATGGTGACTTCCTTGCCTTTGTCGACGATTTCGGCCTCGACCACGCGACGGCCCTTTACCGCGGTGTCCGGATAGGTGCGATGGTCGAGGAATTTCAGCCTGGCGCCTGGCTGGTCGACATAGGCTTCGAGGAAGCGCTCGTGGATGCGCTTGGCCGGCACTTCCTTGCCTTCGGCGTCGGTGATCGCCTGGATGTCCTGGCTGAACTCGATCTGCAGGTTTCGCGGCAGATTGAGGCCATAGTCGGCCTGCAGCACGTAGGCGATGCCGCCCTTGCCCGACTGCGAATTGATGCGGATGATCGCCTCATAGGTGCGGCCGACATCGGCGGGGTCGATCGGCAGGTAGGGCACTTCCCACACCGGCGTGTTGGCTTTGCGCAGCGCCTTCATGCCCTTGTTGATGGCATCCTGGTGCGAGCCGGAGAAAGCGGTGTAGACGAGCTCGCCGACATAGGGGTGGCGTTCCGGGATCTTCAGCTGGTTCGAATATTCGTAGACGTCCTTCATCCGGTTGATGTCGGAGCAGTCCAGCTCGGGATCGACGCCTTGCGTGTACATGTTGAGCGCCAGCGTCACGATGTCGACATTGCCGGTCCGCTCGCCATTGCCGAACAGCGTGCCCTCGACGCGGTCGGCGCCGGCCATCAGGCCGAGCTCGGTGGTGGCGATGCCGGTACCGCGGTCGTTGTGCGGATGCAGCGAGATGATCAGCTTGTCGCGGTTGTCGAGATTGCGGCACATCCACTCGATGCGGTCGGCGTAGACGTTGGGCGTCGACATCTCGACCGTCGACGGCAGGTTGACGATCAGCTTGTTGTCGGCCGTCGGCTTCACGATCTCGGTGACGGCGTTGCAGATCTCCAGCGCGACCTCGAGCTCGGTACCGGTGAAGCTCTCCGGCGAATATTCGAAACGGAAGCCGCCGCCGGCCTTGGCGGCCATGTCGGTGATCATCTTGGCGGCATCCGTGGCGATGCGCTTGATGCCGGCGACGTCCTTTTCGAAGACGACGCGGCGCTGCAGTTCGCTGGTCGAGTTGTAGAAATGCACGATCGGGCGGTGGGCGCCCTCGAGCGCCTCGAAGGTCCGCGTGATCAGCTCGGGCCGGCACTGCACCAGAACCTGCAGCGACACGTCCTTGGGCACGCCGCCCTCCTCGACGCACCAGCGGGCAAAGTCGAAGTCGGTCTGCGAGGCCGACGGGAAGCCGATCTCGATCTCCTTGAAGCCCATGTCGAGCAGCAGCGCGAACATGCGCGCCTTGCGCTCATGGCCCATCGGGTCGATCAGCGCCTGGTTGCCGTCGCGCAGGTCGACCGAGCACCAGATCGGCGCCTTGTCGATCACCTTGGACGGCCAGGTGCGATCGGCGAGGTTGACGGTCGGGTAGGGCTGATATTTGCGGGCGGCATCGGCCATGTGGCCGGGCGCTTGCGCGCCCGTTTCGGCCTCGCCGGCGCGGATTGCTTCTCTTCTATTCATCGTCGTTTCTCCCGGCGGCTCGTGGGACCGCCTTCAGGCGGATCGGTGCCGAGCGGCGCCTTACCAAAGAGTTTCGTTCGCTTGATGTGACTTGCCAATCTAGCCAAGGAGCAGGCGCCCAAAGCGGCGGTTTTCGACCGCCGGGCGCTCCTTCAGCGAACCCGGCGATCGCCAATAAGGCCGAGAAGGAGCAGGGTCGAAGCAAGCGCGCGCACGGTCTCGCCGGCAAAGCCGGGGCGAGGAGAAGCGACGGAGCGGGTGCGCGTGGTCATGCCGGCTCTCTTACAGGAGCGGGCATCCGGAGGCAAGTGCCGGGGGCTTTAAGTCTTTGGTTTCATGCATATCGTCTTCCCAAAACCGCTGCACAGTTTTGCGCGGCATGCCTTGGCGCGGCTCTTCCCCGCATCAGCCAAATGCGCCACACTCGCTTCCGGAGGACCTGATCCGAGGGGGAGGTCGTGCATGAATTTCGTGTTCTTCTCGCCGCATTTTCCGGCCAACGGCGCCGATTTCTGCGACCGGCTGAAGAAGGCCGGCGCCACCGTGCTCGGCATCGGCGACGCGCCCTATGAGACGCTGAGCAGCAAGCTCAAGGCGGCGCTTTCGGAATATTATCGGGTCGCGGACATGGAGAACTACGATGCCGTATTCCGGGCGATGGGCCATTTCATCCACAAATGGGGCCGCATCGACCGCTTCGAGTCGTTGAACGAGCACTGGCTGGAGCTCGAGGCCAATATCCGCACCGACTTCAACATCTTCGGCACCAAGCTCGACTTCGTGAAGAATTTGAAGCGCAAGAGCCGCATGCGGGCCTTCTTCCGCAAGAGCGGCGTCGAGACAATCCCGCAACGCAAATGCTCCGATCGCGCCGGCGCCATGACCTTCATCCGCCGGGTCGGCTATCCGGTGGTGGTGAAACCGGATTCGGGCTCCGGCGCCTCGAACACGTTCAAGATCTCCAACGCGAAGGAGCTCGACCAATTCTTCAAGGACAAGCCCGAAGGCGTGACCTTCGTCATGGAGCAGTTCATCGAGGGGCTGGTGGTGACCTTCGACGGGCTGGTCAACCGCGACGGCGAGGTGGTGCTGGCGGCGAGCCACCGCTACGACCAGAGCGTCATGGAGGTGGTCAACCGCGACCGCCATATGAGCTACACCTGCTTCCCCGAGATCACGCCCGGGGTCGAGGAGGCAGGCCGCAAGATCCTCATGGCGTTCGACGTACGCGAGCGCTTCTTCCACATCGAACTGTTCGAGACCAGGGACAAGCGCATCATTGCGCTGGAGGTCAACATGCGGCCGCCAGGCGCCTGGATGACGGATGCGATCAACTACACCTTCGACATCGACGTCTATGCCGAATGGGCCAACATGGTGGTGAAGGACGTGGCCGGCGGGCCCTACAAGGGCAAGTATTTCACGGCCTATGCCAGCCGCAAGCGGCACCTCGACTATTTGCACAGCCATGAGGACGTGCTAGCCGCCCACGGCGACAAGATCGTCCACCATCAGGCCATCGAAGAGGTTTTCAGCCGCGCCATGGGGAACTACGCCTACCAGATGCGCTCGAAGGACCAGAAGGCGCTGCGTCAGGCGGTTGACTATATCCACGCGGAAAAGGCGTGAGCCGATGGACGTCTCCTATCACAAGGCCCATGCCCGCAATCTCGGCCGCGACATGGAATACAAGCGCTACGGCCATGCCGGGCGGCCGGTGGTGGTGTTTCCCACCTCGCAGGGGCGTTTTTACCAGTTCGAGGATTCGGGAGGCGTCGCAGCACTCGCCGAATTCGTCGACACCGGCCGCATCCAGCTGTTCACGCTCGACGGCATCGATTCGGAATCCTTCTGCGACAAGCATGGCGATCCCATCAGTCGCATCGCCCGCCACGAAGCCTATTTCCGCTATGTGCGCGAGGAGGCGCTGCCGGAGCTGCAGGCGGTTGCCGCCAAGGCCAATGGCGGACGCGCCCTCAAGCCGCTGTTCTGCGGCTGCTCGATGGGCGGCTACCACTCGTCGAATTTCGTGTTCCGCTTTCCGGAGCTGGCGAGCGGCGTGATCTCGCTATCCGGCGTCTATTCGACCCGCGACTTTTTCGGTCGGGCGCTGGAGGGCAGCATCTTCTACAATTCGCCGCTCGACTATCTGCCGGGCATCGTCGACCAGAAGCTGCTCGGGCGGCTGAGGGCGCTGAGGCTGATCTTCTGCTGCGGGCAGGGCGCCTGGGAAGAACGAATGCTCGTCGAAACGCGCGAACTGGAGCAGGTGCTGCGCGAGAAATCCATTGCGGCCTGGGTCGACTATTGGGGCGGCGACGTCAGCCACGACTGGCCGTGGTGGCACAAGCAACTCGTCTATTTCTTTGGCCGCTGGCTCGATGACGACCTGATGCACAGGATCGACTGATGACCGCGCCCGACCCGATCCGCCGCTTGTCGAAGCCACCAATGCCGGCGACCCGGGGCCTTTCTCGAACCCTCACCGCCGATGCCTTGCTCACCGATTGGGGCCGTTCCTTCCGCGGACGCGAGCAGACCGCGCGCTGGAACCAATCCGACAGTATCGGCCTGCAATCCCTTTTGATGCGCGTCGCGGGGTTGGCCGCCACCTCGGGCCATGTGGAATGGCGGCGTGGGCGCGCTGTCGCGACCCTCACTCAGTAGGTCGCGCGCCCGCCGGACAGATCGAAGGTGGCGCCAGTGGTGAAGGAATTCTCGTCCGACAGCATGAAGGCGACCATGGCTGCAGCCTCCTCCACCTCGACGAATCGACCGCGCGGCACCTTGCTGAGCATATAGGTCACCTGGGCCTCGGTGAGCTGTTCGAGGATACGGGTGCGGGCGGGCGAGGGGGTCAGCGCGTTGACGGCGATGTCGCGGCCGGCGAGTTCCTTGCCGAGCGACTTGGTCAGCGCAAGCACGCCGGCTTTGGCGGCCGAATAAGCGGCGGCGTTGGGATTGCCTTCCTTGCCGGCCACCGAAGCGACATTGACGATGCGGCCGTAGTTGCGCGCGATCATGCCGGGCACCAGGCGGCGGCAGCAGTAAAAGACGCCGTTGAGGTCGATTTCGATGATCTGCCGCCAGGCGGCGGGGTCATAGTCCACCACGGTCGCGGCCGGCCCGGCAATGCCGGCATTGTTGACAAGGAGATCGACAGGCCCGAGCGCCTGCTCGGTCTCGATGGCGGCGCGGTCGACGGCCTCGATCTGCGACTGGTCGCAAAGCAAGGCTTCGACCCGGCCCAAGGGAGCAAGCTCGGCCACAGCGCTCGCCATCGCGGCCTGGTCGATGTCCCAGATGGCGACGCTTGCGCCCGACGACAGCAGGCGTCGGGCGACCGCAAGGCCGATGCCTTGCGCGCCGCCCGTCACGACCCCGACGCGGCCAGAGAGATCGACAGCATTCAAACGACGGTTCATGGCCATTTCCTCTGCTTCTCCATGCACTTGGTAGCGCGGATCAGTCTATGACGTTTCGCGCCACAAGCTTGGCGACGCTTGGCCCAACAAGCAGCACGACGAGGAAACGGGCCGATTGCAGCGCCATGACGAAGGAGATGTCGACGTTCTGCGCGGCGGCGGCGATGATGGCGACGCTGTCCATGCCGCCGGGGCTGGTCGCCAGATAGGCGGTCAGCGGATCGATCCCGAGCACGCGGCTGATGACGAAAGCCATGCCGCCGCAGAAGGCGATCAGCGCTACGATCGAGGCGATGATCTGCGGCAGGGCGCGTGCCGCGTGGCGCAGGATCGGCCGGGTGAAGTTCAGCCCGATCGACCAGCCGACCATGGCGTAGCTGACGGCCAGCAGCCAGGGCGGCAATTGCATCG
This sequence comes from Mesorhizobium sp. WSM3862, assembly GCF_002294985.1. Lineage (GTDB taxonomy): Bacteria > Pseudomonadota > Alphaproteobacteria > Rhizobiales > Rhizobiaceae > Mesorhizobium. The sequence goes on from NZ_NSGE01000002.1 coordinate 580,010, forward strand.
GCACGCTGAAGCCGAGATGGATTACCGCGCCAAAGATGAAGGTGCCAAGGAAGAAGGGCGAGGGCAGCCTGAGCAGCTTGCCGAGCAGGCCGCCGACGACCGCGATGCCAAGGGTGGCGCCAAAGGCCAATGGATCGATCGGCGGAAACCAGATGATGGGCGGCACTTCGACGCCCGACGTGTCGACCCACATCTTGGCGACGAGCGCCGCCGTCACCGAAACGAAGATGACGCGCAGATATTGCATGAAGGCGACGAGGCGCTGGTCGGCACCGAAGGCGCCGGCCATCAGCACCATGGCGGTGGCGGCGCCCGGCGAGGAACCCCAGACCGCCGTGGTGGCTGGCAGGATGCGCCAGCGACTGATCAGCCAGCCTAGCAGGCTGGAGGCGGTGAGCGTCGCCACCACCGTCCCGAAGAAGAGCGCCCATTCGGCGTAGAAGACCGGAAATATGTCGACCGAGATCGAATTCGCCACCAGGCAGCCGACCACGGCCTGAGCGGAACTGAACAGCGCGCGGGGTACGCGCACCGTGGCGCCGTTGGTGCCGGCCAGGATCGCGGCAAGCATCGGGCCGATCAGCAGCGCCGCAGGCAAGGCGGCCAATTCCAGCGCGCCGGCAAAGAGCAGCGAGAGCACCACCAGCGCCAGCCACTGCTGCAGCGGGCGCAATCGCGTCATGCGTTGAACAGACGGTTGCTCCAGTGACGGTCCTTCTGATGAAGAGTCCATATCCGGCTCTTAGCCCGGGCACGGACAAATGCGAACCCATTTTCCCGCGGAAATGCCGTTGGCGACGGTCTCGCGCTCAGCTGCCCTTCTCGGGGGCCGGAAGGCCGAAGCCGCCGACAGGATGGGTCTCGACCTGGAATTCGAAGCCGGCGATGAAAGGACGCGCCTTGGCGATTGCCGCCTGGACTTCGGGCAGTTGCAGGGACGCCTTATGGCTTGCCTGATCGGTCCACACTTCGGTGACCCAGATCGCGTCGGCATCGGCCGGATCGGTGGCGATGATGTAGCTCAGGCAGCCGGGCAGGGCACCGGTCGTCTCACGCAGCACGTCCATGACTGCATCGCGCTGGCCGCGTGCCGCCCGCATCTTGCCGATCAGTCCGAACATTCCCTTCCTCTCCCTCCAGGTTGCACGCTGAGCTGAGTATGCAATCGCCAGCTCACGGCATCAACTGGCCACCATTGACCTCGATCACCTGGCCGATGATGTAGCCGCTCAAGCGGTCGGAAGACAGGAACAGGTAAGCGCCGACGCAATCTTCGGCCGTTCCGGCGCGACCCTGCGGAATGGTGGCAACCATGCCCTTCATCTGCTCGGCGGTGGAATAGCGCTCGTGGAACGGGGTCAGGATGGTGCCGGGCGCCACGGCGTTGACGCGGATGCCAAAGCCGATCAGCTCCTTGGCCATGCCGCGCGTCACGTTGGAGACGAAGGCCTTGGACGAGCCATAGAGGCCGGCGCCGCCGCCGGCGCCGTTGCGGGCGGCGATCGAGGTGGTGTTGATGATGAAGCCGCCCTGGCGCTTCAGCCATGGGATCGCTCTGCGCGAGGCCGTCAGCACCGAGCGCGCGTTGAGATCCATCACCGCATCGTAATGCGCCTCGGTCTGGTCGGCATAGGCAACGCGGCCGAGCATGCCGCCGGCATTGTTGACCAGCCCGTCGAGCCGGCCGAAATGTTCAGCGCTCTCCTCGACCACACGCTCGACGTCGGCGGGAACCGAAAAATCGCCCTGCGTCAAAAACACCTCGCCGCCGTCGTCGCGGATGGTTTTGGCGACCTCTTCGGCGGCTTCCCGGCTTGAATTGTAATGCAGCGCAACGCGGCATTTCTGCCGGGCATAGGCGAGGGCGAGGGCTGCTCCGATCCCGGTCGACGCGCCGGTGACCAGCACCGCCTTGCCGGCAAGATCGGGAATGACAAGCGTGGTCGAGTCAGTTGGCACGTCGATATCTCCAGGATTGCGCTGGCAATTGGTAGACGCTTCCCGGCCAGGTGTTCAAGTCAAGGCAAGATCAGGGCGCGAATTCAGGGCCGCAGATAGACATAGCCCTGGCGCTGCAGCTCCGCGAGCTTGACCACGCCGCCTCTCTCCGCGACCTGGAAGCCGGCAAGCAGGTCGGTCAGTGCGATGTCCATGCCATGCATTGTGTTGCCGCAGGCCTGCGGAACAAGTCCCTGCTGGACGAGGCCGGCAAAGCGGCTGGAGGTCGCTCCGGAAGCGCTCTTTGCCTTGAAGGCCGCAAGCGCCGGCCCGTGGACGACCAGCACGACCTCGACATTGCCGCCGGTGCCCTCATAGTGGTTCTTGATGTTGCCGAGGACGAAGTTGACCTTGTCGGGGTCGCTGAGATGGTAGGCGACCTTCAGCCTGTCTTCGGCGGCGGCGGCGCTCGCCTGTCGCAGACCGAAAAAACCGCCCACTCCGGCAAGACCGGCGCGGAAAACGTCACGGCGCAGCATCGCATCCTCCTCGATCCGGCGGCCCTCGCAAGTTTGCGTGGCCCAGCCTTCGTGCCTAGACTAGCATGAATCGCAATCACGTCCTGTCGGTGCGAGGAGAGGATCACATGACGTCGAGGATGGTGGCAGGCGCGGTGCTGGGTGCCGCACTGTTCTTTGCCGGCGCGGCGCTCGCAGATGATGCCCCCAGGCTGACCGAACTCAGCCCGAGCGGCGCCGACGTCTGCTTCGGCCGGGTCTATGATGCCGCCCATCTCAAGGCGCATCCGCACCAGAAGGTGGCGCGCATCTTCTTCTACCATGGCCACGATCCGGTCAGCCGGCCGAACGAGGAGCCGAGCTCGATGTCCGACGCTGCCTATAACGGCTTTCTCACCACCACGGTGCGCGGCGCCAAGAAGCCGGAATGGGCGGCTGGCTGGTGCAACAAGGAGGATCCGAGCGACAAGGCGAGCGGCATTCGCTGCGGCATGGAATGCGACCGCACGCTCGCCTCGCTGAAAGTCGACGACAAGGGCCGGCTGATCCTCTCCAACGTGCAGCCTGACGTCTATCTCGACGCCGGCGCGGAGGAGGATCTCGGCAAGGCGAAATACGACGAGCAGGCGCTGGGCAGCGAAGACGACAATTTCCGTCTCGATCCGATGCCGGCCGACACCTGCAAGGCGGAGTTCGCGCGCATCGATCCGATCGACCCGGCGCTCGGGGCCCCGCTGCGCGAGCGGCTGAAGCCGGACCAGCCCTTCTGCTACGGCCGCGACTATGACGACGCGCATCTGAAATCCCATCCGGACCAGATGACGCAGTCGATCCGCGTCTTCCGCGGGCCGATCGAGCTTGCTTCCTTCGCCGCCGGTGGCGATGCCGCCAACTGGCCAGACGGCGCCGACATCGCCATCTCGGTGACGACCAGGCAGAAAGAGGCCAAGGTTACGCAGACCTATTCCTGCCAGGGCGAGGCCGATCAGTGGCGCTGCTCGGCCAGCTCCAAGATGAGCGACTTTGCCTGCGACATCTCGCAGAAGGAGATTTTTCTCAAGCGCGGCGCCAGCGGCACGATGCTGCTGGCTAACCCCAACAATGCGCTCGCCATCGTCGACCTCTGCTCGAAGATGGCGGGCGGCAAGACCAAGTCCGACGACAAGGTGTACAGGCTCAATCCGATGCCGCAGTCGGCCTGCACGCCGTGAGTGTGTCACTTCGCCACTCTGAAGTGTGGCGCTTCGTCATCCTATGGCGGAGCAGGGAGCGAAGGGACGCGGCACAGACCATAGAATCCATGCCCGATATGCTAAGGCGTTGAAACGGTGTAGAATTCTGCTCCGCTGCATGCTTCGGCCAAGGTCACGACATGGGTCCCAGGGTCTCCGCGACGGAGCTTCGCTCCGGCTTCGCCCACGGATGACGGCACCGCGGAGGCCCGGCCAATTTTCCAAGGCGTGCCTGGAAATCGCTTCAGGCGAAAGGCACTGCCGCCGTGCCTTTCGGCAGCTTCGCCTCGTCGTCCGGCTCGACATGGATGGTGACGCGCACCGATGGGATCTCGGCCTTCAGCGCGTCCTCGATGCGGTCGCAAATGACATGGCTGGCGCCGACCGTCATGTCGGCGTCGACGACGAGGTGGAACTCGATGAAGGTCGCTCGCCCGGCGATGCGGGTTTTCAGGTCATGCACCTCCAGCGCACCCTTCGAATTGGCCGAGATGATATCGCGGATCTGCATGTGCTCCTGGGTGTCGACGGCACGATCCATCAATCCGCTCAGCGACTCTCCGGTAAGCTTCCAGCCTTGATAGAGAATGTTCAGTGCAACAAGGAGCGCAAGCAGCGGGTCGAGGATATGCCATCCAGTCATCACCGCGGCGACAAGGCCCACGATGACGCCGACCGAGGTAAGCACGTCGGTCATGATGTGCTGGCCGTCGGCGACCAGGGCCGGCGATCGTTCGCTGCGGCCGTTGCGGATCAGCACGAATGCCCAGACGGCATTGACGAGCGCCGCGCCGGCATTGATCGCCAAGCCCTGCCAGGGCTGTTCGAGCGATGCGGGGCTCTGCAGCGATTGCCACACCTTGGCGATGATCAGCAGCGCCGCAACGACGATCAGAACACCCTCGAGCACCGCAGAAAAATACTCGGCCTTGTGATGGCCGAAGGGATGGTCGCTATCGGCCGGCTTATGGCTGATGCGGATCGCCCAGAGAGCGGCTGCCGCAGTGATGACGTTGACGATGGATTCCAAAGCATCGGAATAGAGGGCCACGGAGCCGGTCATCTGCCAGGCAACGAATTTCAGCCCCATCACCAGGAAGGCGATGACGATCGACCAGAAAGCGAGGCTGGCGATCTTGCGCTTCGCGGCGGCTCTTGCGGCCGCCGTCGCCGTGTCTTCCACCGCGGCCATCGTTGCTAGGCAGCCTTTTCCTTGGCCTTGCGCGGCAGATGCGCAACGATGTTCTCGATGATGCGCATGCCGGCATTGTGGCCGAGCGTCATGATCGATTCCGGGTGGAACTGAACGGCGGCGATCGGCTCCTTGCGGTGCTCGAAGGCCATGATGACGCCGTCCTCGGTCTCGGCCGTCACCACGAAACCTTCGGGCAGGCGCACCGGATCGGCGAAGATCGAATGATAGCGGCCGACGGTCACTTCCTTGGGCAGCCCCGAGAAGATGATGCCCGGATTCGAGACACGGATGCGCGAGGGCTTGCCGTGCATCGGAATGTGCAACTGCCGCAACTCGCCGCCATAGGCTTCGGCCAGCGCCTGCAGGCCGAGACAGACGCCGAAGACCGGCAGGTCGCGGGCGCGCGCTCGTCTGATGGTCGCGGCGCAATCGAAATCCTTCGGCGTACCCGGGCCGGGGGAGAGCACGACGAGATCGGGCTTCAACCGCTCGAACACCTCTTCCGGCACCGGCGTGCGCACGGTGGAAACAGTGGCGCCGGTCTGGCGGAAGTAGTTGGCCAGCGTGTGGACGAACGAGTCCTCGTGGTCGACGAGCAGGATGTTGACGCCGTCGCCGACGCGCGCGGTGGTGCGTTCGGTGCCTGCGGCGTTGCCGGTCTTGGCGTCGCGTATGGCGGAGAGCATGGCGGATGCCTTCAGTTCGGTTTCGGCTTCTTCTTCCTCAGGAACGCTGTCGAAAAGCAATGTGGCGCCGGCGCGCACTTCGGCGATACCGTCCTTGATGCGGATGGTGCGCAGCGTCAGCCCGGTGTTCATGTCGCCGTTGAAATTGACCATGCCGATCGCCCCGCCATACCAGGCGCGCGGGCTCTTTTCGTTCTGCTCGATGAAGCGCATGGCCCACAGCTTCGGCGCGCCGGTGACGGTGACCGCCCAGGCGTGCGACAGGAAGGCGTCGAAGGCGTCCATGCCTTCGCGCAGCCGTCCCTCGATGTGATCGACGGTGTGGATCAGGCGCGAATACATCTCGATCTGGCGGCGGCCGATGACGCGCACCGAGCCCGGCTCGCAGACGCGCGACTTGTCGTTGCGGTCGACGTCCGAGCACATGGTGAGCTCGGACTCGTCCTTCTTGGAGTTGAGCAGCTTGAGGATCTGCTCGCTGTCGGAGATGGCGTCGTCGCCGCGCTTGATGGTGCCGGAGATCGGGCAGGTCTCGACCCGACGGCCGTTGACGCGCACGAACATCTCCGGCGAGGCGCCGATCAGGTACTCGTTTTCGCCGAGATTGATGAAGAAGGAATAAGGTGAGGGGTTGATCGACTTCAGCTTGCGGGAAATCTCCGAGGGCTGGGTCTCGCAGCGCTCGTAGAACATCTGTCCAGGCACAACCTCGAACAGGTCGCCGCGCTTGAAGCTCTCCATCGCCCGGCGCACCAAATTGGCATATTCGCCGGGTTCGTGATCGCCGCGCGGCGGGATACGGTCGGCGGTCCTGAACGGCTCGACATGAGCATCGCGCACCAAGCCTTCCGTGGAAAACCCTTCGCCGGAATAGTCGTAGCGGTCGGTCCAGGCCTTGGTCGAATAGTGGTCGACGACGAGGATCTCGTCAGGCAGGAACAGCACCAGGTCGCGCTGGCTCTGCTTACGCTCGAGCTTGTAGTCGACCGGGTCGAACTGGAAGGCGAGATCGTAGCCGAAGGCGCCGTAAAGGCCGAGATTGGCGTCCTCGGCAGTCTTGAACAAAGCCGTGATGGCGCGCAGCACCGTGAAGACGGACGGCACGCGGCTGCGCTCTTCCTCGGTGAAGACGCGGCCGGGCTTGGCGACATCGAGGCGGATCAGCTTTTTCGAGCTCTCGGCAATCGCCACCTCGCTCAGCTCGGCAAGCGCCTTGCCGATCACCGGCAGCAGCACTTCGCCGCGCTGGTTCAGCGCCTCGATGCGCATGGCGCGGCCGCGCGCCGAGATCACCAGCGGCGGATCGATGATGGCCGTGTCCCAGCGCGTGTAACGGCCTGGATATTCATAGTTCGAGGAGAACACCGCGCCGCGGCGCGAATTCAGGCCGTCGACATAGGCGTCGATCGCGCCTTCATAAGGCTGGTCATGGCGTTCTCGGGTGATCGTCACCCCGCCCGCGGTGACGAAGCGCTCCGCCCCGTTGTCCAGAACTGTAGTCGTCATTGCCGTCTCCACCAGCGTTTTGGGCAACGGACCCGGGAATGGCTTGGAAAAACAAATGGCCGCCCGGACATTCCGCTGCGGCCACCCTCATTTTCACGCATGCGCGTTCGAACCGGCCGCTGTCAGCGAGCCCACCACCAAACGGTCTTGTTCGAACGCATGTTCATGGCGACTCCCATAGCGGCGAATGACGGCCCGCGCAACTGGATTTCACGCGAACGGTAAAGCCGGCCCGTCAGTCCTCCAGCGTGCCGGAGCGCGCGTCGGCGCTCCTCTTGTCGCCGGCAAGCTTCAAAAGATCCTCGCCGGCCCGGATGATGCGGCGCGAACGACGGGTCAGGATGAAGCCCGACTGGGGCGCGAACACCTCGGTGCGGCCGCCGGCTTCGCCGGGCGCATGGACGATCGTCGCCAGCCGGTCGCCCTTGTTGACGCGGTCGCCGGGCTTGACGTCGTAAAGGATGGCGCCGGCCTTGGGCGAAGGCATCATTTCGATGTTTTCCAGCGGTACGACGGCGCCGGAGAAGCTGCTCGCCTTCGGGACGGAAGGGTCCCGGATGACGCCGCGCGTCACCAGCAAGCGGTAGAGGCCGGCGGCATCGGAGGCGGCCAAGCTGCTGTCGACATCCAGCATGCCGCGATATTCGACCGTGGTGACGACGCGCCGGTCGAAGCGCGCGACGCTCGCAGGCACGTTTTGATAGGGCATAATCGAGGCGCCCTCGAAGGTGCCGCTACTGTCCTCGCTCCACAGCAAGACGGCATCGATGCCCATCGCAGCCGCGCAGTCGGCCATATGCGGCCACAGGCTGGTGTGAATGTAGAGATAGGCAAGGCCTTCATCGTCGCAGTGGAGATCGAGCACGATGTCGTTGCCGAGCGAGAGTTCGACGAGCCGCTTCTTCAGCCGGCGGTCGGCGCCGCCGAGGTTGACATCCGCTAAAAGCCTGGCGTCCGGCGCGGCAAGCAGCGGGAAGGCACGGTTGAAGTTGGTGCGGGTGCCGAGATTGAAGCGGCCCTGGTGCTCGCCGAAATGGTATTGCGCCCGACCGATTGGATTGGCCCAGGGCACCAACGTGATGGCGCCTCTAATGCGGCCTTCCGCTTCCGCCTTGGCAAGCATCGGCATCAGCGCGTCGATGGCGACGACACCCGGCAATTCTCCGGCATGAAGCGCCGCCTGCAGATAGACCGAGGGCGCCGACTTGTCCGTGCCCTCGAAGCGGAAAACTGGGAACTCATAAGCAACGCCTTCGCTGTCGCCTGCGATGCGCTCGATGGTCTTTTGCATGGGGTTCCTCCGTTGGGTGGCCAGACATGCATGGTTACGGCCAGGGTGTCAGTGGTCCAGTCCGCCCGCGCGATAGGCGCAAGCCGACCGTCGGACGCCTTGAGCACTGTTTGCCAAGATCGAGAAGCCCCGACGTGGAGCGGCGATCTGCCGTTACGCCAGCGGCTTCAAGTCCTGGGCGATGGTCGGCAGAAGCTCCGAGACGTTGGGGTGGATGTGCATGGCGCGCGCCAGCGTCGAGATCGGCGCCTTGGCATACATCAGGTCGAGCACAGAGTGGATCGCCTCGTCGCCGCCCGGTCCGAGCACCGAACAGCCGAGGATCTCGCCGGTGTCGGCGTCGGCCAGGATCTTCATGAAGCCTTGCGTCTCGCCCTTTTCGACGGCGCGGCCGACACGGGTCATCGGCCGCTGGCCGACAAGCGCGCGGCGGCCGGATTTCTTGACAGCGGTCTCGGTCATGCCGCAGCGGCCGAGCGGCGGATCGATGTAGAGCGCATAGGCCTCGATGCGGTCGCTGACCTTGCGCGGATCGTTGTCGAGCAGATTGGCGGCGACGATCTCGTAGTCGTTGTAGGAGGTGTGGGTGAAGGCGCCCTTGCCGTTGCAGTCGCCCATAGCCCAGATGCCGGGCACATTGGTGCGCAACTGGTCGTCGACGACGATGTAGCCGCGCTTGTCGACCTCGACGCCGGCCTTGTCGAGGCCGAGGTCGTCGGTGTTGGGGACACGGCCGAGTGCCAGCAGCACATGCGAGCCGACCGCCGGCGGCTTGCCGGCAGAGAAGGTCACGGCGATACCGTTGCCCTGCCTGGCAAAGCCGATGTCCTCGGCGCCGACATGGACGGTGACGCCTTCGTTTTCGAGGATGGACTGGATCGCGGCCGAGACCTCTTCGTCCTCACGGCCCGTCAGCCGCGGCGCTTTCTCGATCACCGTGACCTCGGAGCCGAAACGGCGGAACATCTGGGCGAATTCGAGCGAGATGTAGCTGCCGCCGACGACGACCAGATGGCTGGGCAGCACATCGAGATCCATCATCGAGGAGTTGGTGAGATAGGGGACGTCGTTGACGCCGGGCAGGTCCGGCACGGAGGCGCGGCCGCCGGTGTTGAGGAAGATTTTTGGCGCGGTCAGCAGGTCGTCGCCGACGCGCACTGTATTAGCGGATTCGAATCTGGCATGGCCGCGATAAAGCGTGCAGCCCTTCATCCCCGCGATCCAGCTTTCGAGATTGCCGCGGGCGTCGTTGGTCACCTTGTCCTTGCGTGCCTTGATTCTTTGATAGTCGACCCCGACCGGACCGGAGAGCGCGACGCCATAGTCGGCGGCGCGGCGGGCAAGATGCGCGGCGTAGGCGCTCGCCACCATCGCCTTGGTCGGCATGCAGCCGGTGTTGACACAGGTTCCGCCAATAAGCTTGCGCTCGATCAGGGCAACGCTCATGCCGGCGGCGTCGAGCCGGCCGGCGAGCGAAGGGCCGGCCTGGCCGGCGCCGATGACGATGGCGTCGAAGTTCTTCGCGCTCATGCGACCGCCGCCACGATCAGCAGGCCGCCGAAGATCGCCACCGCGTCCTCGATGAAGGCGGCGGGCGGATCCTTGCCGAAGGCGGCAGCCATCCTTGCGCGTGCTTCGGCGCCGCCCAGCGTGCCCATCACCGCGCCGATCGCGCCGGCGATGAGGCCGCCGATGGTGGCGCCGGCCGTGGCGCCGATCACTGCGCCGCAGAAGGCGCCCGTGACGATGCGCGCGCCAAACTGCTGCGGCACCTTGCGGCTCGGCGTCGCCGGCAACTGGTCGGTGACGAGCTCGACGATCGCCAGGACGGTGAAGATGCCGACCGCGATCCAGTGGCCCATGAAGCTTGCCCAGGTGCCGGCGACCGGGATCCAGCCGAGATACGAACCCCAGGCGACGGCGGCCGGCGCGGTCATGGCGCGAAGGCCGGCGACGACGCCAATCAGCAATGCCAGAATGTAGAGCATCATCACCCCCTCAAATTCGGAGCCCCGCACGGTTCCGCGGATGGCAAGCTAGCATAGGCCTGGCGTTTGGCCATGGGCTTTTCCGGTCGGGCGGATTGTGCTTTGGCAGCGGGACGGGAATGGAGGAGCAGCCATGACGACAAGCGAGCGCATGAAGATGGCGGCGGGTGAATGGTACAGCTGCATCGATCCGGAGCTGGAAGCGCTGCGGGTGGCCGCCGGCGATGCGGTGTTCGAGCACAACAGCATGCCGCCCCGACAGCGCGGCGACATCGGCGCGGCCCTGCAAGCGCTGCTCGGCGGCCTAGGCGAGGGCGCGCGCATCGAGGCGCCGTTCCACTGCGCTTACGGCTTCAACCTGTTCCTCGGCGAGGGCGCCTTCCTGAACGCCGGTTGCACCATTCTCGATACCGCTCCGGTGAAGATCGGCAGGAGGACGCTGCTTGGTCCCAATGTGCAGATCTATTGCGCCGAGCATCACCGCGAGGCCGCCGGGCGGCTGGCCGGATTGGAGATCGCCAAACCGGTGACGATCGGCGATAACGCGTGGATCGGCGGCAGCGCGGTGATCCTCGCCGGCGTCAGCATCGGCGAAGGCGCCATCGTCGGCGCCGGCGCGGTGGTGACGCGCGACGTTCCGGCCGATGCGACCGTGGTCGGCAACCCGGCGCGGGTGGTTACACGCCGCTGAGGGCGACCTGCGCGCTGCCCTTCGAGAATTCGCGCCGGTACTGCATCGGCGAGGTTCTGAGCCGCGCCGCGAAATGCTGGCGCAGCGACGTGGCGCTGCCGAAGCCGGCCTCGAAGGCCACCATGTCCATCGACTTGTCGGTCTGTTCCAGCAGCCTCTGCGCCAGCGCCACGCGCTGTTCGGCCAGCCAGTTGCCAAAGCTGGTGCCGGTCGTCTTCTGGAAGCGACGCGTGAAGGTGCGGCGGGTGAGGCCAGCTGCTTCGGCGACGCTGTCCAGAGTGTGAGCTTCGCCAAGCGTTGCCCGCACCCCGTCAAGGGCTTTTGTGAACCGGTCGGCGTTTGGCGTCGGCGCGAGCGGGCGCTCGATGAACTGAGCCTGTCCGCCCTGCCGGTGCGGCGACAGCACGACGTGGCGGGCGAGCCGAAGCGCTGCCTCGGCGCCGTAGCGGGCGCGCACAATGTGCAGGCAGCAGTCCAGCCCGGCGGCGACGCCGGCCGAGGTGACGATGTCGCCTTCATCGACATAGAGCACATCGGCGTCGACGGCGATGTCGGGGTGCAGCGTCCGCAACTGGTCGGTATAGGCCCAATGCGTGGTCGCCTTGCGTCCCGCCAGCAGTCCGGCGGCGGCGATGGCGAAGGTGCCGAGGCAGAGGCCGACGATCAGCGCGCCGCGCTTATGTGCCCGTTCGAGCGCATGCTTGAGCGGCGCGGCCAGAGGAGCATCGAGATCCTTCCAGCTTGGGATGATGACGATGTCGGCCTCGTCGAGCGCCGAAAGATCGTGCGGGACCGAAATGCTCAAACCGGCATCGGTATGGATAAGTCCTTGCTCCGCCGCGCAGACGCTGAAGTCGAAGCGCGGCAGACCGAGCTTGGTGCGGTCCGCGCCGAAGACCAGGCAAGGCACGGAAAGGTGGAACGGGCTGATGCCGTCGAAGGCGACGACGGCGACGATCGGATTGCGCATGGCAGACATTCACCGGGTTACGGCAAAGAGTGTCCCAATTCTTTCGAATAATGTCAATTGGGCCGCTTTCTGGGAATAGATGTTCGGCCTAGCTTCGCCACCTATCAACCCGCTCGAAAGGAACCGCCATGTCAGCCACCCAGCCACGCCGCGCACTCGTCGTCGTCGATGTCCAGAACGACTACAATGGCGGCAATCTCGCCATCCAGCATCCGCCCTTCGCCGACAGCGTCGCCAACGTGGCGCGCGCCATGGACGCCGCCACTGCTGCCGGCATCAAGGTCGTTGTCGTGAAGCAGATGGCGCCGGAGACTTCGCCGATCTTCGCCAAGGGCAGCCATGGCGGCGAACTGCATCCCGAGATCGCCGGGCGCGCCCGCGACCACTATGTCGAGAAGACGCTGCCCTCCGCCTTCACAGGCACCGACCTCGAGAACTGGCTGCGCGCCAACCACATCGATACGATCGCGGTCGTCGGCTACATGACGCATAATTGCGACCTGTCGACCATCATCCATGCGGTGCATATGGGCTTTGCCGTCGAGTTCCTCTCGGATGCCAGCGGCTCGGTTCCCTACGCCAACAGCGCCGGCTACGCGTCTGCCGAAGACATCCATCGCGTGGTGAGCGTGGTGCTGCAGTCGCGCTTCGCCGCGGTGCTCAAGACCGCCGAATGGATCGATTGCCTGAAGACCGGCGCCCTGCCGGAGCGCGACACGATCTATGCGTCGAACCAGCGGGCGCTGAAGCGGAACGCTGCCTAAAGCATTCACCGTTTCACGGAAAAGGCGAAATGCTCTGGCTTTTTGTTTTTGACGCAATTCCGGACGGAAAACCGCTCACACTTTTCCTGGAACTGCTCTAGCCGCACCAACTCCGAAAGAAAAAGGGCGCCGCAGCAGTGCGGCGCCCTTGGTCGTTTCAGCTCCCAACGCTGCCTAGAACAGGCCCTCGATCTGGCCCTGCTCATTGAGGAAGATCTTCTCCGAGGAGGGCGACTTGGGCAGGCCGGGCATGGTCATGATCTCGCCGCAGATGATGACGACGAAGCCGGCGCCGGCCGAGAGCCTGACCTCGCGCACCGGCACGGTATGGCCGGTCGGCGCGCCGCGCAGATTCGGGTCGGTCGAGAAGGAGTACTGGGTCTTGGCCATGCAGACCGGCAGATTGCCGTAGCCTGCCTGTTCCCACGCATGCAACTGGTCGCGGATCGACTTGTCGGCGATCGCCTCGTCGCCGCGATAGATGCGCTTGACGATGGTGTTGACCTTCTCGAACAGCGGCATCTCGTCCGGGTAAAGCGGCGAGAACTGCGAAGCGCCGGATTCGGCGATCTCGACGACCTTCTTCGCCAGGTCCTCGATGCCGGCCGAGCCTTGAGCCCAGTGCTTGCACAGGATCGCCTCGGCGCCCTGCGCCTTGACGAAGTCCTTCATCGCCTGGATCTCGGCGTCGGTGTCGGTGGTGAAGTGGTTGATCGCCACCACCGCCGGCACGCCGAACTGCTTCACGTTCTCGATGTGACGGCCGAGGTTGAGGCAGCCCTTCTTGACCGCTTCGATGTTTTCCTTGCCGAGATCTTCCTTCTTGATGCCGCCATTCATCTTCATGGCGCGCACGGTGGCGACGATCACGGCGGCCGCCGGCTGGAGCCCGGCCTTGCGGCACTTGATGTCGAAGAATTTTTCGGCTCCCAGGTCGGCGCCGAAGCCGGCTTCGGTCACGACGTAGTCGGCAAGCTTCAGCGCCGTCGTGGTGGCGACGACCGAGTTGCAGCCATGCGCGATGTTGGCGAACGGGCCGCCATGCACGAAGGCCGGGTTGTTCTCCAGCGTCTGCACCAGGTTGGGCTGGATGGCGTCCTTCAAAAGCACGGCCATGGCGCCGTCGGCCTTGAGGTCGCGGGCATAGACCGGCGACTTGTCGCGGCGGTAGGCGACGATGATGTCGCCGAGGCGCTTCTCGAGATCCTTGAGGTCGGTGGCAAGGCACAGGATCGCCATGACTTCCGAAGCGACGGTGATGTCGAAGCCGGCCTCGCGAGGGAAGCCGTTGGCGACGCCGCCCAGCGAACAGATGATCTCGCGCAGCGCCCGGTCGTTCATGTCCATGACGCGGCGCCAGGCGACACGGCGGGTATCGATGCCGAGCTCGTTGCCCCAGTAGATGTGGTTGTCGATCAGCGCCGAAAGCAGGTTGTGGGCCGTGGTGATCGCGTGGAAGTCGCCGGTGAAGTGGAGGTTCATATCGTCCATCGGCACCACCTGGGCCAGGCCGCCGCCGGCGGCGCCACCCTTCATGCCGAAGTTCGGGCCGAGCGAGGCTTCGCGGATGCACACGATCGCCTTCTTGCCGATGCGGTTCAGGCCGTCGCCGAGGCCGACCGTGGTGGTCGTCTTGCCTTCGCCGGCAGGCGTCGGGTTGATGGCGGTGACCAGGATCAGCTTGCCGTCCTTGTTGCCCCGCACCGATTTGATGAATTCGGCCGAGACCTTCGCCTTGTCGTGGCCATAGGGCAGCAGGTGCTCGTAAGGGATGCCGATCTTGGCGCCGATCTCCTGGATCGGTTTCTTCCTGGCGGCGCGCGCGATCTCGATGTCGGACTTCACTTCGGCCATGACGGCTTTCCTCTGGATTGGGCGGTGGAGGGGAGGGGTTCGATCACTACAGCAATTCCAGGAAAAGTGTGAGCCGGTCTGCCGTCCGGAATTGCGTTAAAACGAGGAAACAGGGCGGTTCTGCGTTTCCGCCCGGACGCAAGGGCATGTTCTAACCCTGTCGCTGTCACGGCGTCAACTTTCATGCAACTATGTTTCCTGTGAAGAAATTACTGCGTTCCCGGCCGACCTTCCAAGGGTCTTTGGCGCCCGGTCGTTGCGAGCGTATAGAAGCCAGAGCAGGGATCGTTCCGCCGTCTCAAAACAGCCGCGCAATGCGCGGAATGCGACAGACGCGACGGCGCAAATCCGCCACCCTCCTGCTGTGGCGGCAGCGCTATTGGCTGAGCACGTTGCTGATCTCGACCATGTTGGAGCGCACGCGCAGGATATAGAAGCCCATGGTCGTCAGATGCGTCGGCAACAGCCAGCCGTCCTCGCGGCCGTTGGCGATGATGAAGGGCTGGATGCGCAGTGCCGAGACGAATTGCGCGTCCATGGTGTCCCACAAATTCTGCAGGTGCTTTTCCTTGATCACGTCCTCGAAGTCGGCCTGCGCCGCTTTCATCAGGCCGTAATAGGCGTAGAGCTGGCCATAGGCGAACCAGAAGCGGTCGTCGGCGCGGAAGTCGAACCAGCCGTCATTATGGTTCTCGGCGCGCTCCTTCAAGATCGCGGAGGTCGAGCCGATGTCGCTGGCGATGCGGTCGATATATTGCTTCAGATTGTCGGCGCGGGCATCGAACGTCGCCTGACAGCTGGCAAGGCGAGCGTTGAAGGAGCGCAGCTTGCGCACGGCATCGCGGTAGTAGCTCGGCGTCGGCGTCTTTGGGCCGAACGGGTTGAGGCCGAAATACCAGGTCTCTTCGTCGAATTGCAGATTGCCGCGTGCATCCTGCAGGTCGGCGTCGATCTGCGAGGTGGTGCGCACGCGGCCGAGATTGTCGGCAAGCTCGGTGGCGGTGCGCCGGACCGCCTGGTTGATGCCGCGCTGGAAGGAGGCCTTGTTGTCCATCCACGGCGTATGGTCCCAGTCGATGCCGAACAAGCCGAGCTTGTAAAGGATCATCGAGGAGACCCAGGCATTCTGGTTGACGTTGAAGTCCGTCAGATCGGCAGCCACCTGGGCTATCCCTGAGTTGCCGCAGGTCTTGGCGGTGTCGGTGCCAGTGCCGGCGGAGACCTGCTCGCCGGCCGAGACGCTGCGCTTCTCGAAGGTGTATTTGTCGGGATAGTTCGGGTCGAAATTGTTCCACCACTGGGTGGCGTAGAAGAAGTTGGCGTAAAGGCCGATCAAAACCAGCAAGGCAAGGCCGACCACCGCCTTCAGGATCCAGCCGCGCTGGCCGTACCAGCGGCCGGCCCATATGAACGGCCAGAGAATAATGCCGACGACGAAGCCTATGCCGCGGCCGATCCACTGGAAAATCCGGGTGAAGAAATTCACGATCGGATCAAGCATGGCTCTCGTCCCCCCTCAGTCCGTCAAGCCGTAAAGGCGCGCGCGGAATGCAGCCTTGTCCTTCAAATATGTGGTTTTCAGAACGTCCACAACATGCGATCGCCATGCATCGCTGAAGCCGTCGAAGTCCTTGTAGAAGCCCGGTTTATTGAAGACGTAGCGCGAGACGAAGTCCTGCGGCACGAAATCCGAGATCAACTGATTGGTGAGCCAAGCATCGGGATGATCGGGCTTGGCGCGCACAACCAGGAAGCGCTGGCGCGGCGGCACATCTTCAAGCTTGAGGTGGCCGAACTGGGCGATCTCGCGCTTGGCGGCGTTGAGGAAGGGGAAATTGCCGTCGCTGGCAATCAGGTCGGCATGGCCGTGGATCCAGGTCTGCAGCCAGACCTTGTCGACGTCCGTCAGGTTGCGGTTGGGCTCGGCATCGCGGATCAGCGCCCGGACCACCATCTCGGCGCGGTGCTCCAGATAGCCCGAGGTCTCGATCCAGGAAGCGCGCGGCAGGTCAAGACGGCCGGTGGCGGCGAGGAAGCGGAACACCCTGTCGGCGTCGTTAATCGACAGATAGCTCACCTGCCAGGGCCGCGAGCGGCGGAAGCCGGGCGCAGCCGGATCGCTGATCACCGTCGTCATCTCGGGGTCGACGAAGACGTACAGCCCGCCGAAATGGCTGGTCCAGTAGGCGTTGTGGCGGAAGATCACCTGATCGGGCACCAGGGCGTTCTCGCGGATGTCGCCGCAGACCTTGGCGAGGCCGACCATGCGCTCGAGCATGGCGTTGTCGCGCCAGGCGTCGGGTTCCTGCTTCAGCCGGTCGACCAGCTTGCCGAGCTCGGCCGCCTTGCCGAGCACGTCCTCGGCCGACAATACCTTGAACTCGACCTGATTGATCGACAGCAGGTCCTCGATGTCGTCGACCTTGGGGACGGAGTCCTCGATCTCGCCGTAGATGACGTCCTTGATGGTCAGCGCGTCGATGGCGCGCTGGTTCTTGGACATGAACTCGAACATCAGCTGCGAGGTGTTGGAGAAGGCGGTGTGCACGACCGGCAGGTCGATCTGGGACGGCGTCAGGATGATGAAGCGCCGGTTGACCTCGTTGGGATCGAGATAGCCGTAGTCGCCGCATTCCTCGGCCACCTCGGGCGAGAAACCAGTGCGGTCGATCTGGAAGCTCGTCAGCTTGGTCGGCTCGAGGCCGAAGGCGACGAGAGCCTTGTTGTAGCGCTGGATGAGATGCGGCTCGTCGACCACGAGCAGCCTACCATAGATCAGCTCGTTGTCGCGCAGAAGGTCGGGCTTTTTGGCGGGACGGGTCATCTATGCCTTCTCCCCGTTCACGGGGAGAAGGTGCCTGAAGGGCGGACGAGGGACGCAGACCCTCCTTCTCCCCTTGTGGGAGAAGGTGGATCGGCGCGCAGCGCCGAGACGGATGAGGGGTGTTGGCCGGAATGCCGTCGATGCCAAGCTGGAACACCCCTCAACCGTCGCCTGCGGCGACACCTTCTCCCGCAAGGGGAGAAGGGGGTGTTGGCGCAAGTTACGCATTCCAAAGCCCCCTTTTCTTCAGCTCCTCCATCTCGCGCACGGCGCGTTCGCGCAGACGCGCATCGCGCAAAAGCTTCTCGACCGCCGCGTCGTCGGACTTGTCGGAGTAGCGGAATTCGGAATCGGCGTAGCGGTTGATCTCCTGCATGACCATGTCCATCGAGAACGGCCCGCGCAACTCCTCGATCATCGCCTTCTTGTCGTCGTAGCTCTTGTGCATGAAGGCTTCCGGCTTCTCGAACCAGTCGTCCGGCAGCTCGATGTCCATGGCGCGCATCTTGATGGCGTCGGTGACGTTCTTGATGGCGCGGCCGGTGAAGCGCGGTTCGGCATCCTTGATCATGTGCAGGTAGGTGCCGATATCGGCCATCGTCTTCGGCGCGCCGTTTTCCTTCATGTAGCGCTCATAGACCTTCATCAGCCCATCTTCCTGCGGCTTCTCGTGCTCCTCATAAGCCGCAGTCACCGCGCGCTGGATTTCCTGCGCGGCATAGAGCTCGTGCTTGCCCAGCGGGATCTTGTGGTTCTTGCCGGCGAGCAGCACGAAGATGTCGATGTAGTCGTCGCGGCTCTGCGGGCCGTCGACCAGCCAGCGGGCGCCGGCGCGCTGGCGCAGCGCATCGTCGACATTTTCGGGGTAGTTGGAAAACATGCCGAAGGAGCAGTTGCCGCGCACCACGGTGGAAGCGCCGGCGAATGCGTCCATGAGGACGCCCGTGATCTCCTGCTGGCCGGCGGATGCGCGGTCATCGGAGCGGCGCGCCGCAACCTGGTCGATGTCGTCGATGGTGCCGAAACCGATGGCCCGCGGATTGAGCACGTTGTTGATGAACTGCCGGCAGTTCTGGCCGGACTTGCCCTGGTAGGAAGAAATCTGGTCGACCCCGAAATTCTCGTAGACGAAGGGATAGCCGGCCACCTGACAGTAGTTGTTGACGAGGCCGGCGATCATTTGGATCAGCGTCGTCTTGCCTGTGCCTGGCGCGCCATCGCCGATGAAGGTGAACAGAAAGCCGCCGAGCTCGACGAAGGGGTTCAGCTCGCGTTCGAAATCATAGGCCATCAGCATCTTGGCGAGCTTCACCGACTGGTATTTGGCAATGTGATTGCCGACGACCTCTTCCGGCCTCTTGAAGGTCATCACCAGCGGCTTCAAGCGCTTGCCGGGCGCGACGTCGAAACCGTCGAGGGTGAAGTCGTCGGCATCAATGCGGATATGCGCGTTCTCGAACGGACCGATGCCGTCGAAGCGCCCCTTGCGCGCGAGCAGCCCGTCGATGGCGACGCGGGCGAATGCGCGCGCCCTGGTCATCAGATCGGCATCGTCCTTGGAGCCGGCAATCGCCTTGTCGAGGCCTGCCACGATCGACTTCACCGCGTCCTGCGGCGTGTCGAACAGGAAGTCGGGTTCGGGACTGTCGTTCGGCGCCTCGCCGTCGCTGTCGATCAGCTGGAACAGGTAGGAGGCGAAGCTGAAAGCCGAAACGTAGGCGGAGGCCGACAGCAGCTTCTTGAATGTCGCCGCCTCGTCGCCTTCGAGCGGGGCACGCGCGTTCTTGGCCTGCAGGCTTTCGAGATCGGATCCCTCGGCAAAGACATCCGATATGGCCAGCGCGATCGCCAGGCCGCGGCGGGCGCGGTAGAGAAGCATGTGCTGGGGGATGCTCATCAGCTGGTCGTCGGGATGGATCGCGGCGACCGTTTTCGACAGTTCGACCTCGCGCGTGCGGCGCACTGAACCGGCCGAGACGGTCGAGACGAAGCGCCGGTTGGTGCCGGCGAGCGCGGTGCCGGACTCGCGCGATGGATCCTCCAGCACGACGATGCGGGTGATGAAGCTCTGCGCGGTGGCGCGATGCTTTTCGATTGTCGATTCCGAGATCGTGGTCAGCCCGGTGTCCATTACGGATACTCCGCGATTCGACGGTCACACATCGCTGATGACCTGCCCTTTGGACAGGATGTGGACCTTGTAGCCGGAAAAGATCTTCTGCGCTTCGCCCGCGGCATAGAGCGCCTGATAGGCCTCGTGCGGGATCAGCGCGTGGTTCTCGTAGCTGGAGACGCCTTGGCGCGCGGCTTCGAGGTCGTCGGTGTTGATGAAGAATTCCTGCGTAGACTTTTCGCTGGAGAACAGCCCCTTGCGGCCGGGCTTCTCGGACTTGGAAAAGACTTCCTGGATGGTCCAGGTGAGCAGCCAGGCGTTCTCCGGCTTGCGCACCTTGGCCAGAACCTCGGTCACCGTCGAATTGTTCTCGGTGATCCCGGCCGAATAGAACGGGCCGAGCACGACGCGCCGCAACTGCTTCGGGTGCAGCGGCTCGAAATCCTTGTCGAGATTGACCGCGATGGTCGCCGGCGACAGCGTGTACGCGGAATTCTTCTCGGTGAAATCGTCGAAGCGGTGGGCAAGCTCGGGGTTGAGCAGGCCATCGACGGGAAGCGGAATGTCGATCTTCTCGTTCAGCTTGCCGTTCGCGTCGACGAGCTGTCGCACCATGCTCTCGGAGGAGTCCTCGACCGTCACCATATAGATCAGCGGCAGGTTGGCGCTGCCGTCGAACGAGGCCCAGTGGACGAGGTAGTAAGGCCGCATGGTCTTGGGATTGACCGAGACTTTGGCCGTCTGCGCCAGGGTGAACGGACCGAAGGTGGTCTCGCTCTTGACGCCCTCCAGGTAGAGCCGCTCGGCCATCGACCTTTGCAGCGCCACAGGAAATTCCTTGTGGCGCAGGATGAAGTCGGCCATCTCCTCGCGCAACTCGCCGGCCTGCGGAATGTTGGCCAGCCGGCTATCCGCCTGTCGGCGGTCGTTCTCCAATTCGAGCAGGTTCTGGAACACCGGATAGCCGCTGTCGGCGCGCGAAATGCGGAACGTATCCATGAAGCCCAGCCGGTTGCGCCAGCAGTCGAATGAATTTTCCAAGCGGGCGATGTATTCGGCGACGATCTTGGCGATGATGCCGTGCCGGTAGAGCGGCGAGCGGTCGTCGCGCATGAACACTTCCAGCCCGCTCAGCGCCGCGGTGATGGCGAAGAAGTAGCGCGCCGCCGCTTCATTTTCGGGGGTCATGGCACCGCCGTGTCGAAGAATGCCGTCACACCGCCTACTGCTGCACGTAGTTCGCCGAATTGTGCTTCTTCATCACCTCGTCGAAGCGGCGGGCGAAGGCGTCGTCGGCGAGTTTCTTGCGGCGCTGGATGTCAGCGGTGGCCACCATATTCTTCTCGTGCATCTCCAAGAGATCGCCGATGTGCTTCTGCGAAGCGGCGCCGATGCCGGCCATCGTCTCCTCGGCCGTGTTGTCGACCTGGCTGCCCAGCGTGTTGATCTTGTGGGCGACGTCCTGCTGGGCGGCCGTCTTCAGCGAGTCTTCCAGAGCTTTGTAGAGCACGATGCGCTGCTCGGTGTCGATTGTCAGCTTGTTGATCAGCGTCGACTGCGCGGCGATCTGGTTGTTGAGGGAATCGACAAACGTCTGAAACATCGAGGTGTAGCGCTCCAGCGTCTGGCTTTCGGCCAGCAGCTCCTGCTCCTTGGCCTGCTTCTCGTTGTATTCGGTCGCCATCTTCGAACGCTCGCCCTCGAGCTGGGTGCGCTCCTTCTGGCTGGTCGAGGCGGCGATCTTGTTCTCGACGTCGAGCAGCATCGGGTTGAGTTCCTCGATGCGTTTCTGCACCGCCTCGAGATTGGTCATGGTCGCCTTGCGGCGCTCGATCACCTGCGACAGGCTTGCTTCGGAGGTCTTGTAACGCTGGTCTAGGATCTGCTTCTGGGCTTTCAGGATGCCGACGATGGTGTCCGATTTCGCCAGCAGCTCCTGCAAATTGCCGGCGAGCGACATGTTGCGCACGCGGTCGGTGCGCATGCGCTGTTTGCGCTGCTCGGAGAAGACGCCGACGAGATTTTCCCAGCCGGTGTAGCTCTTCATGCTCTCGAATTCGGCGCCGAAGACATTGGTGGCGTCCTCCAGCCCGATGATCAGGTCGGCGATATTGCCTTCCATGACCTTCTGCTGTTTCAGGACGTCCTCGATGCGGGCGTTCTCGAGGTCGAAATTGGCATCGCCGATCTTCCTGTCGGCCTGCGCCAGCGTGTCGAGCACGGTTCCGGACTGCTCGATCTTGGTGCGCATGTCCTCAACGACCTGCTTGGTCTTGGCAATTTCGGCATCGAAATTCTGCAACGTCGCCATAGGGGCCTCCCGCTTCGGCATCCGGTTTCGTGTCGCACGTCGCCGAATATATGTGGGGGCTCAAGCGATTGAAAGAAGGAAGACAGGGAGACGTGGCAAAACAAAAGAATTGGCCAGGTCCTTGAAAGATAAGGCAAGCATGCTCATGCCGGAGTAATGCGCGCCGCCTTCAGGCAGCTTTAGCTGGTATGCCTTAAGCTCTTGTTTTTGCGGACAAGCTGCGGCGCTGGGAAGTGTGCCAAATCTCTTGTGGCGGATCGTGGCAATCAAGCGGCCATCAGCCGGTGCATGGCAGCGATTGCCCAACTTAGTCGGAAGTCGCGAGGCTCCCGTCTCAGTTGCGGGCAAAGCCGATGAAGTCGTCGGGCGCAGCCCTGCCCATTTCCTCTTCCCAGTGCCGGCGGCAGAGCGAGACATAGACGTCCTTGCCGATCGCCACCTGCTCGCCTTGCTTTGCCACCTTGCCGTCGGGACCGAGGCGAACGACCATCGTCGCCTTGCGGCCGCAGCGGCAGATGGTGCGCACTTCGCGCAGATCGTCGGCGATGGCGAGCAGCGCGCGCGAGCCGGAAAACAACTTGCCCTGGAAATCGGTGCGCAGGCCGTAGCACATGACCGGGATGTTCAGCCGGTCGGCGATGCGGGCCAGCTGCCAGACCTGCTCCTCCTCGAGGAACTGCGCCTCGTCGACGAAGATGCAATGCACGGTGGTATGCTCATGATGCTCGGCGACGCGGGCGTAGAGATCGTCGCCGTCGCGGAACATCTCGGCCTCGGTTTCGAGACCGATGCGCGACGAGATCAGTCCCTTGTCGCCGTTGCGATAATGGCCGGCGACGAACAGCATCGTCGTCATGCCGCGTTCGCGATAGTTGTAGGATGCTTGCAGGAGCATCGTCGTCTTGCCGGCATTCATCGTTGCGTAGTTGAAGTAGAGCTTGGCCATATGGGTGTTTAAGCTCAATTGCCGCGGCGCGGGGAAGGGGCCGCGGGCTCCTTCCACCAAAAAAGCGGGCCCGCCGGAAAGCGCGGCATGTCGCTGAATGGCAAGCGCGCGCCGTTGATCGCGGTGTGGAACCGCTTGAAACCGCATCAAAATGGTGTTTGGCTGGCGAAACAAGGCGGGCGCAAGAACCGTGACTTCGCGCCGCTTTAAAAAACCGCAATGGGAGAAAGTTCATGTCGCGTATGAAATCCTTCGTCGCCGGCCTCGGGCTGGCGGCGCTTCTGTCCACGACCGCGGCCTATGCCGGCGATCCGGCGAGCTGCAAGGCCGTGCGTCTGTCCGATGTCGGCTGGACCGATATCCAGGCAACCACCGGGGTGGCTTCGGTGCTGCTCACCGCGCTCGGCTACGAGCCGCAGGTGATCCAGCTTTCGGTGCCGGTAACTTATGCGTCGCTGAAGAACAAGGACCTCGACGTCTTTCTCGGCAACTGGATGCCGTCGATGACCAATGACATCAAGGACTATACCGCCGACGGCTCGGTCGAGACGGTAAGCACCAACCTGACCGGCGCCGGCTACGGCATCGTGGTGCCGACCTATGTCGCAGATGCGGGCGTCAAGACGCTGACCGATCTCGGCAAGTTCAAGGACAAGTTCAATGGCAAGATCTACGGCATCGAGGCCGGCAATGACGGCAACCGCATCATCCTCGACATGATCAAGAACCCGAAGGACAATCTCGAAGGCTTCGAGCTGGTCGAGTCCTCGGAAGCCGGCATGCTGACGCAAGCCGAGCAGTCGATGAAGAACAATGAGTGGATCGCCTTCCTCGGCTGGACGCCGCATCCGGTGATGGGCGCCATGAAGATCACCTATCTCGACGGGATGGGCGACAGCGGTTTCGGCGCCGCCACCGTCTATACCAACACGCGCAAGGGCTACACCACCGAGTGCCCGAATGCCGGCAAGTTCATCTCCAACCTGAAATTCAATCTCGACATGGAAGGCGAGATGATGGACGCGATCCTGAAAGGCGGCGATGCCCAGACGGTCGCCACCGACTGGCTGAAGAAGCATCCGGACGCGATCGCGCCCTGGATCGCCGGCGTGACCACCTTCGACGGCGGCGATGCGGCTGCGGCCATCAAGACCGCGCTCGGGAGCTGAGCCGGCTTTGAGTCCGGCATGATCTCCGGAAAGGGGCAGCCGCTGGAAAAGGCTGCCCTTTTTCATATGCTGTGAGAAGGTGACCGCTCGGCAAGGGCGGCAAGGATCAAAGAGGGGAAAGATGGATCCGATCTCGAAATTTCTGGTCGCCTACAAGATCCCCATAGGTCCATGGGGCAAGGCCTTCTTCGGCTTCCTCACCGAGAATTTCGACACCGTCTTCAGGGCCTTTTCGAACGGCCTGAACTTCATCCTCGACGGGGCGGTGGACCTCCTGCTGATGCTGCCGCCGGTGCTGCTGGCGCTGGTCGTCGCCGTCATCGCCTGGTTCCTGCAACGCTCCCGGCCGCTCGCCATCGGGGTCTTCATCGGCCTCATCTTCATCATCAACCAGAACCTCTGGAAGCAGACGGTGCAGACACTGGTGCTGGTGGTGGCCGCCGCCGCCATGGCAATGGCGATCGGCGTGCCGCTCGGCATCTGGGCGGCGCACAAGCCGAAGGTCTACCGCGTGATGCTGCCGGTCCTTGACCTGATGCAGACGCTGCCGACCTTCGTCTACCTGATCCCGGTGCTGACGCTGTTCGGGCTGGGCAACGCGCCCGGCCTCATCGTCACCATCATCTTCGTCATCCCGACGGCGGTGCGTCTCACCCATCTTGGCATCGTCTCGGTGCCCAAGGCGATCATCGAGGCGGGCGAGTCCTTCGGCGCCACCAAGAACCAGCTTCTGTGGAAGGTCGAATTGCCCTCGGCGCTGCCCACGATCATGGCGGGGCTGACCCAGTCGATCATGCTGTCGCTGTCGATGGTGGTGTTCGCGGCGCTGATCGGCGCCGGCGGTCTGGGCACCGAAATCAACCGCGCGCTGGGCTCCCGCAAGATCGACCTCGGGCTTGAAGCAGGCCTTGCCATCGTCGTGCTCGCCATCGTGCTCGATCGCATGACCCGCATCGGCGTTGGAGGCAAGAAATGACCGTCGCCGTCGATTTCAAGAATGTCGATATCGTCTTCGGTGCCGACCAGGCGCAATCCCTCGCGCTGATCGACCAGGGCGCAACCCGCGCCGAAATCCTCGAAAAGACCGGCAACGTGCTGGGCTGCGCCGGCGCCAACCTCACCGTGCATGAGGGCGAGATCTCGGTGCTGATGGGGCTTTCCGGCTCCGGCAAGTCGACGCTGCTGAGAGCCGTCAACCGGTTGAACGTGGTGTCGCGCGGCCAGGTGCTGGTCAATGACGGCGACCGCACGGTCGACGTGGTCACCTGCGATGAGCCGACGCTGAGACGCCTGCGGCAGAAGCAGGTGGCGATGGTGTTCCAACAGTTCGGCCTGCTACCGTGGCGAACGGTCGAGGAGAATGTCGGCTTCGGTCTGGAGCTCGCCGGCGTGCCGGAGGCCGAGCGCAAGGCACGGGTGCAGAAGCAGCTCCAGCTGGTCCATCTCGACCAGTGGTCGAAGAAATACGCGCATGAACT
The DNA here is from genome assembly GCF_002294985.1 of Mesorhizobium sp. WSM3862. GTDB lineage: Bacteria > Pseudomonadota > Alphaproteobacteria > Rhizobiales > Rhizobiaceae > Mesorhizobium. The sequence goes on from NZ_NSGE01000002.1 coordinate 605,484, forward strand.
TTCGGGCGGCATGCAGCAGCGCGTCGGCCTCGCCCGCGCCTTCGCCACCGAGGCGCCGATCCTGTTGATGGACGAGCCGTTCTCGGCCCTCGATCCGCTGATCCGCACCAAGCTGCAGGACGAGCTCCTGCAGCTCCAGGCGGCACTGAAGAAGACCATCATCTTCGTCAGCCACGACCTCGAGGAGGCGCTGAAGATCGGCAGCCACATCACCATCATGGAAGGCGGGCGCATCGTCCAGACCGGCGCGCCGGAAGACATCGTGCTCAGGCCGGCCAACGACTATGTCCGCGACTTCATCGCCAATGTGAATCCGCTCTCGGTGCTTACCGCCTGGAACGTGATGCGCGACCGCCGCGATCTCGAGCAGGGCGAGAATGGCTGGGTCTGGCTCGACCGGCGCAAGACAACGCGCTTCAAGATCGACGAGCATGGCCTGGTGGCGGCGGCCGAACGCGACGGCAAGCCGGCGGTGTGGGTATCCTGCGCCGAGGTCGAGAGGCAGCCGGAGGAGGGTGCGCAGGTGTTCTGGGCCAATCCCGGCACGTCGCTGAAGACGGTGATGCTCGCCATGCACCGCTCGCAGACGGCACCGGTGGCGCTGTTCGACGAAGGCTCGCGCTTCGTCGGCGCGATCGGCATCCGCGACGTGCTGAGCGCGGTGCTCAGGCGGTAGGAGCTCGGCCTTAGCTCAAGCATGAAGTGTTCGCTGGCGGGCACCTCATGCTTGATCTAGACTTGGTCGGCAGCCGGGGTGGGCCGCTCGCGCATGGGGCCGACAAAATGATCTTCCGTCAGCTTTTCGATTCCGTTTCGGGCACTTATTCCTATCTCCTCGCCAGCCGCCGCGGCGGCGAGGCACTGATCATCGATCCGGTGCTGGAGAAGGTCGAACGCTACCTGCAGCTGGTCAACGAGCTCGACCTCAGACTGGTCAAAGCGGTCGACACACATCTTCATGCCGACCACATCACCGGGCTCGGCGCGTTGCGCGACAGGACGCATTGCGTCACCGTGATGGGTGAGCAGACCAAGGCCGACGTCGTGTCGATGCGGCTTGCCGACGGCGACAAGCTTGCCATCGAGGGCCTGGCGCTGGACGTCGTCTATACGCCCGGCCACACCGACGATTCCTACAGCTTCGTCCTGCCGGACCGCGTCTTCACCGGCGACACGCTGCTCATTCGCGGCACCGGCCGCACCGACTTCCAGAACGGCGATCCGCGCCAGCAATATGACTCGATCTTCGGCCGACTGCTCAAGCTTCCCGACGAGACGCTGATCTTTCCGGCACACGACTACAAGGGCGAAACCGTGTCGACGATCGGCGAGGAAAAGGCCTTCAATCCGCGCCTGCAAGTGAAGTCGGCGGACGAATACGTGAACATCATGAACAACCTGAAGCTGTCCAATCCGAAGATGATGGACGTGGCCGTGCCGGCCAACATGCGGGTGGGGCTGCATCAGGACGACATCGCCAGCCGCGGCTGGGCAGTGACCGCCGAACAGGCGCTGGCACTGGTCGGTCGGCCCGACGTGGCGCTGATCGACCTGCGCGAGCAATCCGAACGGGATCGTCACGGCGTCATCCCCGGCGCGATCCATCTGCCCTATGCGCGGCTGCAGGAGAATATCGCCGCCGGCGGCATGCTGCACGAGCTGGCGAAATCGACAGCCAAGCAGATCCTGTTCTATTGCGCCTTCGGCGAGCGCTCGGCGATGGCCGTGCAGGCGGCGCAGGATCGCGGGATATCGAGCGCCCGCCACATCCAGGGCGGCATCGATGCGTGGCGGAAGGCCAGCGGTCCGCTGATGCACTGAGACCTGTTGATATTCAGGCGCCGGCCTGCGAACGCGCGTTTCCTGGTGCTCGTGTACTTCAACTACGCTCCGCTCAGGTTCTCGGAACCCGCAATTCTCGGCTCGGCCTGACCTCAATCGCAATACGCCTTTGGACGTGCCAGAAATCAATTCAATCCGATCAGCTTCGCGCCTCTGCGGAACAGGGCCTCGCCGTCCCGGTCGAAGCGGAAGGTGGCGATGAAATCGTCCGCCCGATAGTCGGGCCACGTGGTGCGGATCGCGGCGGCGAAGTTTCGTGCCTCGTCCTGGCGGCCGGCCAGCGCCAAGCAATGCGCGGCGATCGCCAGGATGATGACATGGGCGTTGGGCCTGGCCGCAGCTTTCAGCGCCCATTCGGCGGCTTCATCGTATTCGCCCAGCCGCGCATGGGCCATGGCCCGCGCGCCCATCATACCGAACAGCAGTGGGTCAAAGGGGCTGAGATGGCGCGAGTGATCGGAGGAGCCGATCGCCGATTGCGGATCGCCCGACTGCGAATGGACAAAGGACAGGGCATAGTGGCCGAGCGCGAAGTTCGGGCTGAGGTCGACGGCCTTTGCCAGTTCGAGCAGCGAGCCGTCCTGCTCGCCGCGCAGCCACAAGGCGCGGCCCATCGCCCAGTGCGCGGCCGGATTGCGGTCATCGACCAGGAGGCTGTGACCGGCAGTTGCGAAAGCCAGCGACGCCTCACGGTCGCGATCGCCCCAACGCTGAAAGGCATTCTGCCAATGCGTGAAGGAGAGGCCTGCATAGGCTCGGGCGAAGGTCGGGTCGAGCTTCAGGGCGTCATTGAAGAACTGCTGCGCCAGTTCGTTTTCCTGGCGGGTGAAGCGGTACATGTGCCAGAGCCCGCGATGATAGGCTTCCCACGCATTCAGCGAATTCGGCGCCTTCAGCATTGCCCGGTTTCGCTCGACGGTCGCGATCTCGGCGGCGATCGAAGAAACGATGCTGTTGCCGATGTCGTCTATCACCGTGAAGATCTCGTCCGGCCTGTGCTCGAAGGTCTCGGCCCACACGATCCTCGCGGTGCGGACCTCGACGAGCTCGACCGAGACGATGACCCTGCCTGAAAGGCTGCGGACCGAGCCCGTCGCCACATAATCGACATTCAGCCGGCGACCGGCGTCCTCCGGTGCGATGTCCTTCTCGGCAAGCGCGAAGACCGATCCGCGGGCAATGACGAAGAAATCGCGAAGCTTGGCGAGCCGCGTTATGATGTCGTGGGTCAGGCCGTCGGCAAGCCCGCCACGGAAATTGACGGCGCTTTCCGCGAACGGCATCACCGCCAACGAGGCCCGGCGCACCGATGCGGGTTCGGATTCGACGGCAACGATCGGTGCTTGCGGGGCCGGAAGAGCTAGTCCGGATCGCGCGCATGGCGTTGCGCTGGAATGGCGTGCCTTGATCTCGTGCCATGCTTCCCGCAACGGAGCGACATCCAGCTCCTCGGAGCGGAAGAGTTCCGCCGCGGTTGCAATATGCTCCTCACCGGCGCCGATCTGTCCCCGCCGCGCAAGGTTTTCCAGCAGCGCCACATGGGCGCGGCCATCGAAGGGCGCGAGTTCCAGCCATCTGTCCAGATAGGCGCCCGCTTCATCGGCTCCCTGGGGGAGCAGGCCGATGATGTGCTCCAGAACGGCGACGTGGCACGAGCTGAAACGGCGGCGTTGCGCGGTCAGCCAACTGGTGAAATGCGGGCTCCGATCGAGCTCCAGCCCGTCAAGGAAATCGCCGGCGAAGAGCTGCGCAAGCGTCCGAAGACGCCCGAGGCTGAGCGTCTCGATCCCTTCGGCGACCGCTGCGGCGGCTTCGACGGCATCGACGTTCGTATCGGCAAGACGAAGCGCCACGGTGTCGCCCTCGGTCTCGATCCGGTGCAGGCCCGGTTGGTCCAGCGCGCCGCGAAGCTTGCTCAGGCACCAGCGAAGCTCGCCGCGCGGATCGTTCGGCACATCCCACAGAAGCTCGCAAAGCCGGCTGCGGCTGACGGGATGTGGCGCGAGCGCCAGATAGGCCAGCAGCGCGCGCAACTTGCGCGAAGAGGGCAATTTAACCGGCTCGCCGCCACGCGCGATCGTCAGTTGCCCAAGCAGTCGCAAGGACAGGGCGGCGGCAGTGTCGTTCGGGCTCGATCGGCTGGATTCCACGTATGTTCCCACGCTTTCTCCAACGCTCACCAGTTGGTCCATGTTCTATCACCAAAGACGACAGGAAGCATCCGGCAGCCCAATTCCATGCCGGAATGCCGCCGTTGCCGCATTCGCGGCAGGTCAAGCAACCTAACGCGGCAAGGTGTCGAAACCGCGCCGCCCAAGTCGCCGGTCTGTAACCGGCGCGTGAGATCGCGAGGAGCAAAGCCCATGTTGCAGAAGTTGAAAATCAGGACCACTGCCGGTCGCGGCCGGCTGTTCGACAGCATTCTCGACACCGTCGGCGACACGCCGGTCATCCGTATCAACAATCTCGGCCCCGGCCACGCGACCATCTATGTGAAGGCCGAGTTCTTCAATCCGGCGGCCTCGGTGAAGGACCGGCTGGCGCTCAACATCATCGAGGAAGGCGAGCGCAGCGGCAAGCTGAAGCCGGGCCAGACCGTCGTCGAGGCGACCAGTGGCAACACCGGCATCGGCCTTGCCATGGTCTGCGCGCAGAAGGGCTACCCGCTGGTGGTGACGATGGCCGACAGCTTCTCGATCGAGCGCCGCAAGCTGATGCGCATGCTTGGCGCCAAGGTGGTGCTGACGCCGCGCGCCCAGAAGGGTTTCGGGATGTACAAGAAGGCGGTGGAACTCGCCGACGCCAACGGCTGGTTCCTGGCGCGCCAGTTCGAGACGGAAGCCAATGCCGCCATCCACGAGGCGACCACGGCGCGCGAGATCATCAACGATTTCGCAGGGTCGCGCCTCGACGTGCTGGTCACCGGCTACGGCACCGGCGGGACCGTCGCCGGCGTCGGCCGGGTGCTGCGCCGCGAGCGGCCGGATGTCCGCATCGTGCTTGCCGAACCGGCGAACGCGCAGCTTATCGGCAGCGGCAAGCCGCAGGAGCGTGGCCAGGGCGGTGCGCCGTCCGCCAGCCATCCGGCCTTCGAGCCGCATCCGATCCAGGGCTGGACGCCGGACTTCATCCCCAACGTGCTGCAGGAGGCGATCGACAAGCGCTACTATGACGATGTGGTGCCGATCGCCGGCCCGGAAGGCATTAAATGGGCCAAGGCCCTGGCGCAGCAGGAAGGCATCTTCACCGGCATTTCAGGCGGCGCCACCTTCGCCGTCGCGCGCCAGATCGCGGGCACCGCTCCGGCTGGCTCGGTGATCTTGTGCATGCTGCCCGACACCGGCGAGCGCTACATGTCGACCCCGCTCTTCGACGGCATCGAGGCTGAGATGGATGCCGAGGAGATGGCACTGTCGCGCTCGACACCAAGCTGCCGGTTCGACGCCTGAAGACAAATCGCGGCGCTGCCGTCCACTCGGATGGCGGCGCCGCGCGACGATCCAGGAAATTATGGCGTGCCTTTTGGGGGGAGGAGCGTATGGACACTTTGCAGGAAACAGCGGTGATGGATGAGACGCTCGACCCGCCAGACTGGGCCGAGATGCAGGCCCTGTCGCATCGGATCGTCGAGGATGCCGTCGCTTATCTCAAGGATGTCCGGGATCGTCCGGTGTGGCGCCAAATGCCGGCCGAGGTTCGCGCCTTCTTTTCGGCGCCGCTGCCGCGCTCGCCGGCGCCGATAGCCGACGTCTATGGCGATGTCGCCCGCAACGTCATGGCCTATCCGATGGGCAACATCCATCCGCGCTTCTGGTCCTGGTATATGGGCTCAAGCAATTTCACGGGCGCGCTGGGCGATTTCCTGGCGGCGATCCAGGGCTCGAACCTCGGCGGCGGCAATCACGCCGCCGGGCTGATGGACAGCCAGGTGGTCGACTGGTGCAAGGAGATGGTGGGCTTCCCGGCTTCGGCCAGCGGCACGCTTGTCAGCGGCGGCTCGATGGCCAACCTCATCGGTCTGACCGTCGCGCGCAATGCCAAAGCAGGCGTCGACGTGCGCGAAAGGGGTGTCGGGGCGATCCCAAAACCGTTGCGCTTCTACGCCTCGGACCAGGTCCATTCCTGCCACCGCAAGGCCATGGAAGCGCTCGGCCTCGGCAACCGGGCGCTGCGGCGGGTCGCGACCGACGCCGATCTGCGCATCGATGTCGATGCGCTCAAGACCGCCATCGCGGGAGACCGCGCGGCAGGTTTCAAGCCGGCTTGCATCATCGGCACCGCAGGAACCGTCAACACGGGCGCGATCGACGACTTGAGGGCGCTGGCCGTGTTGGCGGCAGAGGAAGACCTCTGGTTTCATGTCGATGGCTGCATCGGCGCCCTGATCGCCATCGCGCCTGAAAACAGATCGCTCGTTGCCGGCATCGAACGCGCCCATTCCATCGCGCTCGACCCGCACAAATGGCTGCACGCGCCCTTCGAAGCGGGCTGTGCGCTGGTTCGCGACGCCGTCGCCCACCGCAACACCTTCGCCGTCACGCCGGAATATCTGGAATCGACGCCGCGCGGCCTCGCTTCCGGGCAATGGCTGCACGACTACGGCCTGCAGACATCGCGCGGTTTTCGCGCGCTCAAGATCTGGATGGCGCTCAAGGAGCAAGGCGTCGAGAAATTCGGGCGGCTGATCGACCAGAACATCGCCCAGGCCGGTTATCTGACCGAGCTGATCCGGGCCGAGCCGGCGCTCGAGCTGACGGCGCCGACCACCATCAACATCGTCTGCTTCCGCCATCGCCTGGACGGCGCCTCCGAGGAACGGCTCAAGGCGTTCAACACCGAAATCATGCTCAGGCTGCAGGAAGAAGGCATTGCAGCCGTGTCCGACACCACGGTGCACGGGCAGCATTGCCTGCGGGTCGCGATCACCAACCACCGCACCCGCCGCGACGACCTCGACCTCCTGCTGCGTGAGACGCTTCGCATCGGATTGGAAATCAAGACCGCGGCGCTACCAGACTGACGAGAGAGCGCCAAGACATGTCATTCCGGGAGGCCGGCCAGCCGTAGCGCCTCAACATATTTGGCGAAATATTCTGGCCTGATCTGCCCTACCCGATGCTTGAGGTTGGAAAGCTTCAGTTGCGGGTCGAGCTCCAGCGAGCGCGCGATGTGCCTGCTCGCGGCATCCAGCCTGCCGGCCATGGCGTTGCTGGCGGCCGCCACACGCAGGCCGGTGAGATAATAGGGCTGCGCGCGCGACGCCGCCTCGGCGAGCGGCCAGGCGGCGTCGTAGCGGCCGGCCACGAAGTGAGCGAAGGCAGTGAAGGTCTGCATGAAGAAGGTCAGCGGATCGAGCGGGCTCAGCCGCCTTGCCCGCGACATGTGCTCGATTGCGATGTCCGGGTCGCCATGGCAGGCCTTGAGGCAGCCGCTGGCGCTCCAGGCGGCTGCGCAGTTCGGGTTGAGCACGAGCGCGCGGTCGGCCAGTGCCGATCCGGCCTCGTAATCGCCGGTGACATAACCCAGCGCCAGGCCGCTGAAAGCCAGCGCCACCGCATCGTCCTTGCCGGCGATAGCCACGTCGCCGACCAGCCTGGATACCTCGGCTGTTTCCTTCTGCCGGTCGGTCATCCAGCCATTCGCCATGCGCCAGAAATAGCACCAGGCGGCAGCGCCTTCCGCGGCGGCAAAATCGGGGTCGAGCTGGATGGCCCTGTAGAACTGTGGCAACGCCTCCTCCAGCCCTTCTCTCGTCCAGCGGTAAAGGCTCGCCATGCCGCGCAGATAGTGGTCATAAGCGTCGAGGCTCTCGGTCGGCTTGCGCTTGGCGCGCGCCATCTCGGCCTGTTCGAGTCTTGGTGAAATTGCGCCGATGACACTGGAGGCAACGAGGTCCTGCAGTTCGAACACCTCCGAGACATCGCCTTCGAAGCGGTCGGCCCAGAGATTTACTCCCGCCGACGCCTCGATAAGCTGACCTGCCACCCGAAGCCGGCTGCCGGCCTTGCGGACACTGCCCTCCAGCACATAGCGCACCCCGAGCTCGCGTGCCACGCGGGTGACGTCGACCGCCTGGCCCTTGTAGGCGAAGGCGGAATTCCGCGCGATCACGAACAGCCAGCTGACATGCGACAGCGCCGTCGTGATCTCCTCGACAACGCCGTCAGTGAAGTATTCCTGCTCGGCATCGCCGCTCATGTTCTGGAACGGCAGGACCGCGATCGACGGCTTTTCCGGCACCGAAACGACAGGACGAGGCGCCTTCGCTTCCGGGCGGGACAGTTCGGCCTCGGGCTGGCCATAGTCGGCTATCGAACCCTTCAGCGCCATTGGCGCCTCGATGCGTTCGATCAGCGCCCGCGTCGCTTCCTCAGGCTCGACGCCGAGCTCGCGCTTGAGCGCTTCCTTACAGGCCAGGAACTGACGAAAGGCGTCGTTGGTCCGGCCGTGGCGGCGGAAGACGCGGATCAGGGCGCGGTGGGCCTGCTCGGCGCATGGGTCGGACGTCACTAGCCGCTCAGCCAGTCTTTCGCAGGCCTGCTCCTCGCGTTCACCGAGTTCCGGCAGGAGGCTCAGCCGTTCGGCCAGGTCCGACGCCTTGCGGGTGTAGTTCGCCCGAAGCGGCGCAAGCCATTCGTCGATTTCGCCGGGGGATGGCAGTCCGTCGAGCAGGTCGCCCCGGTACAGGTCGGCAGCTGCAGCGAGGCTCGCGCCGTCATCGGCCTGGCTGTTCCGGTCGAAAATCCAGATGTCGGCCTCGTTGTCATTCGCCACCAGCCAGATGGTGTCGGCATTGCCTTCGATGCGAATGGCCTCGTTGCCGGTGGACGGAAACAGCCGCCTGATGTCGACCAGGGCCTGGCGCAGGCTGTTTCGCGCCTGCTGCTCGCCGCTGTCGGTCCACAGCATCGCCCCCACCTTCTCGCGGCGAAGCCCTTTCGGGCCGGCCAGAACCAGCGCGGCAAAGAGCAGCGACGTCTTGCGCGTCGCGAAGTGCAGAGGTTGCCCGCCTGCGGAGACAACCTCGATGCCGCCAAGCAATCGAATGTGCATCCGGGGCCCCGTGAAACAGCGTTAAGCAGAATACCATGTCCCGCCGCCGACTTAACGACGATTTTGCGGGGTTTTTCCTGCGGTTTCACGCCTGGACGAACGTTGCCAAAGCGCGCCGATGAGACACTGCCCTCGTGAGTTCGAACGAGGGAGAATGACAATGACCTACATCAATATCAGAACCTGCCAGCCGAGCACCCGAGTTGCCGGCACGCTCGCCGCCAAGATCGCGTTAATCTTCGCCGGGTTCCAGCGCCGGTATCAGGACGCCATGCAGCGCAGGGCTTTGGCCGGTCTGTCCATTTCGGAGCTGAAGGATTTCGGCTATCCGGCCGATGAAGCCCCCGCGGATGCTGCGGCGCGCAGCCGCACCGCCGGGCGCCGCCCGCTGCGGTGAATCCGTCGCTTCTCCCGGAATTCAGGCCAGCGGCGCGCCCGGCAGATAAAGCGCAATCGGCCGGATCTCGTAGACGGCGGTGGGATTGACGCGCCTGAGATCGCGCGCCCACCGCTATCGCCTCGTCCTGGTTGGCGCAATCCAGCACATAGAGGCCCAGCAACTGCTCCTTGGTCTCGGCAAAGGGGCCGTCGATCACCATGCCGTCGCCCGGACCGCGCAGCGTGACGGCTTTCGCCGTCTCGCCCAGCCTTGCCGCCGGGCCCAGCTTGCCGGCGCGGGTCAGCCTGTCGTTGATCTCGAGCAGGTCTTTCATGACGGCTGCATCCTCGTCGGGCGTCCAGGACTGGACGGTCTCTTCGACGTGATAGGCAAGGATTGCGTAGAACATGGTTCGGTTCCTCGTGCGGGGATCCGAAAATCAGAATCGATTTTTGCGTCGCTGACCTTCGGTTCGGTAAGGGTCATGCACCAAATTGAAGTGCTACGGCATCCCGCGTCCTGGAGGACGCACGGCGCTTTAGGGCGGGCTGCACTATCACAAGGATGGCGCGGCTGATCCAGTCCTCTGGAGCAGCCGGGAAAGCGCTTGCTGACTCAAGCTGCCAGCGGCAGGCGCAGCTCCGTCAGCAGGCCGCCGCCGGGATGGTTGGAAAGGCTGATCTCGCCGCCGGCGCCGCGGGCGATGTTGCGGGCGATGGTCAAGCCGAGGCCAAGCCCGCCGGTCTCGCGGTTGCGCGACTGTTCGAGGCGCACGAAGGAACCGAACACCTGATCCAGCTTTGCCTGCGGAATGCCCGGCCCTTCATCGCGGATGCTGAGCGTGATTGTGTCGCCAGAGCGCTGCACGCCGATATGCGCCTTCTTGCCATAGGTGACGGCGTTCTGGACTAGATTGGTGATGCAGCGGCGCAGCGCCACCGGCCGCGCGATGCAGACCAGGCCGCGCGAAGGCGTGGCGTCCTCGTCGAACGAAGCGTCCTCGAACATGTCGGCGACCGCCTCCACCAGCGACCAGAAGTCGATCCGCTCGGCCTTTTCCTCGGTGACCTCGAATTTGGCGAAGTCGATCACCGAGCTTGCGATGCTCTCGATGTCGGCAAGGTCATGCGCCAGCGCTTCACGGGCCGGCGATTTGCGCAGCAGCTCGAGACGCAATCGCATCCTGGTCAGCGGCGTGCGCAGATCATGCGCCAGTGCCGCCGCCAGGTGCTCGCGGTCCTCGACATAGTCGCGCAGGCGCATCTGCATGGCGTTGACCGCCTTTGCCGCGGCGCGGATCTCGCGGCTGCCGGTCTCGGCGATGGGCGGGCTTTTGAGGTCCTTGCCGATGCGGTTCACCGCGGTCTCCATCATGCGATAGGGTGCGGTCAGCCGGCGCAGCGACCAGATCGACATCACGATGATCAGTCCCGCTATCAGCGAATAGAGCGGCAGGCTATCCCAACTCAGGATCGGCCCAGCCGGCGTGATCGGCTCGGTGAAGTTCAGCCACTGGCCGTCGGAAAAGCGCAGCGATGCCGTCAGCTTGTCGCTCTGGGCGAAATCCGCGGCCAGCACCAGCAGATCGCGCTCGACCTGGCCGACATCCTTGTTCATCACCTGACCGTCCGGGACATCGGCTTCCTGCGTTGCCGGATCGCGCCGCACACGCGCGTCGGTGATGCCGAACTTGGACAGGCGGCCGACCAGGATGTCCTCCAGCTCGGCTAGCTGGTCATCGCCGGCGATCGAGGAAGTGACGGCGGGGGTGTCCGAAACGGTCAATGCGTAGGTGGCATTGAACAGGCCGGACGCGGTCGTCTTGCGTTCTTCAGGCGTGGCGTCATGCATCAGCTGCACCAGCGAATAGGCGCGGTCGTTCAGCCGGTAGAGATCAACCACATCGTTGGCAGCGGCGCGGTCGCGCGCCACGATATAAAGCGTCGCGACCTGGCTGATCATCAGGCCGGCAATGACGATGAGCAGAACCCAGACAGGCAGGGTTTGCGGCAGCAAGCGTCTCATTCGGAGGTCGTTTCGGGCAGAAACTGATAGCCGCCGCTGCGCACCGTCAAGATCAGCTTCGGCGTCTTGGGATCGTCCTCCATCTTGCGGCGCAGGCGGCTGACCAGGATGTCGACGCTGCGATCGAAGCTGTAACCGGTGTCGCCGCCGGACAACTCGATGAGCTGCTCGCGGGTGAGAACGCGTTGCGCGCTCTTGACGAAGGTCTGCAGCAGGTTGAACTCCGCCATCGTCAGTTCCACCCGCACGTCGTCGGGCGCCGTCAGCCGGCGGCGCGAGCAATCCATGGTCCAGCCGGCAAAGCGGTAGATCTGCTTGGCTGTGGGCCGGCGCGGCTCGGCCGTGCCGTTGCGCCTCAGCACCGCTCGGATGCGGGCGAGCAATTCGCGCGGATCGAAGGGTTTCGGCACATAGTCATCAGCCCCCATCTCGAGGCCGACGACGCGATCCGTCGTCTCGGTCACCGCGGTCAGCATGATGATCGGTGTGGTGTGATTGGCGCGGATCTCGCGGCACAGTTCCAGCCCGCTTTTACCGGGAAGCATCACATCGAGCACGATCAGGTCGACCTGCGCCCGGCGGAGAATCGACTCCATCTCGGTGCCGTCGGCGGCCACCGTCGTGCGCAGCCCCCGCTTCTGGAAAAATTCCTGAAGCAGGTCGCGTATGCCCTTGTCGTCATCGACGATCAATATGTGCGAGTCGGATTTCACGAGAACCCCGCGATTTGCTGTAGCCAAGCCGCCCTTCGGTGAGCACCAACACGATAGAATTCGGGCCATATCTTGGCCAGTGGCGGCGACGTGGGACGGAATGGCTTCCCCAGAAACAATTCAGAAACAAAATTCTACAGTCGGGAAAAACTCGTGAAAAATTTCAAGGGCATAACTGCTGCCGTGGCGGTCAGGTCATCGGCTGCGACGCAAGTTTCCGGAGTAACGGGCAAGACCGATGCAGAGGTTCTGGATCAGCGTGATGGGTGCTTTGCTCAGCATGTCCCTCATCACAGCCGCAGTCGGGGCCTCCAACGCAAAGGTAACGCCGCTGACCCGGACCGAGCGCTGCACCAATCTCAACCGTCAAGTTGACGAAGCCCTCGAAACCCATGCCGCGGCAACGCAGGTCACCGCGGCGAAGGCGCTTCAAAGAAAGGGAAACCGGTTCTGCGCTGCCAAGAAACAGGCGCAGGGCATCCGGATGCTCGCAAACGCTTTGAAGCTCCTTGGAGTGACACCGATCGACCCGGTTCAGTGACGCTCAACTCCTCGACCCGCATGAAAAAGGAAATGAAGCCATGACAAAGTCCCTCCTCTCCGCCCTCGGCCTCGCTGTTGCTCTCGCTTTCTCGATGCCGGCTGTCAGCAACGCCGCCGCCACGACGACCGCCGCTCCGGCCGCCTCGACCACGACCACGGCTCCGGCCGCTGACGCTACGGCGAAGACCGCTCCGAAGAAGGTCGCCGCCAAGAAGGCCTGCAAGGTGACCAAGACCCACAAGTGCCCGGTCAAGAAGGCCCCGAAGAAGGACGCGAAGAAGTCCTAATCCAGGCTTCGATCCTGATCTTTCAAGACCGCTCCGGCCGAAACCGGCCGGGGCGGCTTCCAGCGGCCGAATCCTGACACCGGCAGCTTGCGCCGCGCCACTTCCTTAACCCGATCGCAATGCCGGTGCCGTAGGACAATCCGCATGAAGAAGCGGCTTTCGTCCATGATGCGCTCGCTGGCTCTCGGCGGCTTGGTTGCCACCGCGGCAGCAAGAGCGCTGATCATCTTGACAGCCAGCCCAGTGCCGGATCCCGCCAGCGGCAGGACCGAGCCGGAACTTTTCGCGCCGGCCATCTCATCGAGCTTCGACTACATCACGCCGGCACAGAGCTGGGTCCTGATAGTGCTGACGGGCGCGACGCTGATCGGCTTCGTCGCCTGGATGATTGGCGCGTTCATGGAGCGCGGTTCCAACATGGACGACGGTGCGTCGCACGATCGGTCGGCAGGGGCGTTGAAGCGCAAACAACGCTATCCCACATAAGCCTTCATCGTCCCTCGATTCTCCGCCCTCCAGCGGACAAATGGACAAATGCTTCCCTGCCTGAGGAAGTGCAAGCCAGACCCAGTTTCCAACTGGTGAATTCCAATGCCTGAGACCGTCCTCAAACCGCGTACCAAGACGCAGCCGAAGACCGAGCGGCCGAAGCTCTACAAGGTCATCCTGGTCAATGACGACTTCACGCCGCGGGAGTTCGTGGTGACGGTGCTTAAAGGCGAGTTCAAGCTCAGCGAGGATCAGGCGCATCGCGTGATGATCACCGCGCATACACGCGGCGTCTGCGTGGTCGCCGTCTTCACGCGCGACGTTGCCGAGACCAAGGCCGCGCGAGCAACCGACGCCGGTAAGGCCAAGGGCTATCCGCTGCTGTTCACGACCGAGCCGGAAGAGTAGGGCAGCTCTGCCTCGCCCGTGTACTGAGAGGGAAAGCGAGGCCGCCGGCCGAGCAGGGTGAGGGTGGGACCAAGCCGCCATATTCGATTGGTGGACGACGCCCCTCATCGGCGCTTCGGGCACCTTTCCCCGGAAGGGGGAGACGGAAAAGGCTCTACCTTCCTTCTCGATACCACATGGAGCCGATGGCCAGGAGCAGCAAGCCGAGGCCGAGGAAGCCGCCGAACAGCGGCACGCGCGAGACGGCCTTCAGCGTGCTGTCGTCGGTGGTGCGCAGCCCGATCCAATCGTTCCCCGATGCCGCCCCCGAGGAGCGGACCGGTACGATCGAAGGCAATGCCACACCGCCGGCAAGATCGCCAAGCATGGAGGATGGCGCGAGCCGGCGCACGCTGCCGCCGGTCGCCTCGGCCGGCGCCTTCAGCCTGTCCTCGGTGGAAACGACATCGGCGAATTCAGGCGCATTGATCGGGCCGACATGGGCAAGCGCGGAGAGGTCGCCGTTGCCGACCTGATAGAGGCCGATCTCGCTGGTCTGCAGGCTGCCCGTGAAAATCCCTGGTTCGGCTTTTTCCAGCTTGACGGTCATCGTCTTGCCGGAAGGCGTGATCACCTGAGCGGGGCCGGGATCGTCGCTCATCGTCTGGCGGCGGATTTCCAGCACCATGCCGCGACCGTCGGCGGTTAGCCGTTCTTCTTCAAGTTCGGGTTCCTTCATCAGCCAATGGGCGATGCGCCGATAGAGCTGGACATGCGGCCCGCCGCCTTCGAAGCCGCGCGCCCACAGCCAGCCCTGATCGGAAAGCAGCATGCCGACCCGGCCTTCGCCCTTGCGGTCGAGCACAAGCAGGGGGCGGTCGTCGGCCCCTTTCATCACCACCGCGCCCTCGGGGTTCTTGACGCCGATGGTGCGGAACCAGCGGCTCCAGCGCGGCGGATCGGCGGCGGAGCCGTCGAGCCCGCGCGTGACCGGGTGGCGCTGGCCGAGATCGGTGAGACGCGGATAGAAGGCCTTATCGACGACCTCGCCGCTCGGCATCGCGGGCAGGGCCGACATCAGCGGCGTTCGGGCGATGGAGCTTTCGCCGGCATATTCGGGCCCGGCGGCAATCAGCAGCGCGCCGCCCTTTTCGACATATTCGGAGATGTAGTCGTAATACAGGATCGGCAGCACGTCGCGGTGCTGATAGCGGTCGAAGATGATCAGATCGAAATCCTTGATTTTCTCGACGAACAGCTCGCGCGTCGGGAAGGCGATCAGCGACAGCTCGTTGATCGGGGTGCCGTCCTGCTTTTCCGGCGGTCGCAGAATGGTGAAGTGGACGAGGTCGACCGAAGCGTCGGATTTCAACAGGTTGCGCCAGGTGCGCTCGCCGGCATGCGGCTCGCCGGAGACCAGAAGCACGCGCAGATGATCGCGAATGCCGTCGACCAGCGCGATGGCGCGGTTGTTGGTGTCGGTCAACTCGCCCGGCTCGTGGTCGATCGAAAGCTGGACGATGTTGCGGCCCGCGTTGGGAATGGTGACTTCAAGCTTCATCGGCTGACCGATGGTCGCATGCTCGACAGAGACCTGCTCGCCATTGACCGAGACCCGCACGTCGACCGGGCCGCCCTGGCCTTCCATGGAAAGCACCCGATAGCTCATGTCGAGCGGCTTGCCGACGAGGCCAAAGCGCGGCGCGTTCTCGAAGCGGATGCGGCGGTCCTTCTCGTGCTCGTTGCCGGTGATCAGCGCATGGAGCGGCGCGTTGAATTCCGGAGCGCCGGCCGGCGCGTCATGCACCTCGCCATCGGTGATCATGATGGCGCCGCCGATGCGCGAGGGCGGCACATCGCGGAAAGCGCTTTCCAGCGCGCCGAACAGCCTGGTTTCCGTGCGCTCATCGGCGGCCTCGGATTTGCCGGCCTCGACGACGCGGACGTCGAATTGCTTGAAACGGCCGAGGCGCTGCTGAAGGCCCGTCAGCGCTTCGTCGGTCTGCTTGGTGCGGTCGCCGATGTCCTGGCTCTGGCTGCGATCGACGATGACCGCGACGACGCTCTTCAATGCCTCGCGTTCCTCGTCGAGGAAAACGGGATTGAGCAGTGCCGCGCCCAGCGCCAGCAGGGCGATGAAGCGCAGGACAGAGCCGCGCTGACGGAACCACAGGCCGGCCAGCGCGAGCAGCGCGAGCGGCACGATGACGACCCAGAACAGCGGCCAGGAAACGAGCGGCTCGAAGGAGATCGACCAGTTCATGAACTACTGTCCCAGCCGTTCGAGCAGGACGGGCACATGCACCTGGTCGGATTTGTAGTTGCCGGTCAGCATGTACATCATGATGTTGACGCCGGCGCGCAGCGCGTAGACGCGCTGCATCGGATCCGGCGGCACGGTCGGCAGCATCGGATCGCCGTTCTCGTCGACCGCCCAGGCGCCGGCGAAATCATTACCGGTGATCATGATCGGGGAGACGCCGTCGCCGGTGCGCACGGGACGGTTCTCGGTGTTGCTGGCATCGAGCGAGGCTTCGACCCAGAGCGGACTGCCGTTGAAGCGGCCGGGAAACTCGGGAAGGATGAAGAAGGACTTCGTCAGCACATGGTCCGAGGGCACCGGCTCCAGCGGCGGCACGTTCAGATTGCCGAGAATATCGCGCAGCCGCTCGGTGGCCGGGCTTGCCGAGCCGCCGCCGATGCCGTTGGAGAACTGGTCGCGCGTGTCGAAGAGAACCGTGCCGCCCTGCTGCATATAGGCGTCGATGCGGGCGATCGCGGCTTCGCTGGGCATCGGCGCGGTAGCGTCGATTGGCCAGTAGATCAGCGGATAGAAGGTCAGTTCGTCCTTGGAGATGTCGACACCCGCCGGCGGGCCGGGTTCCAGCGCGGTCTTCTCGATGAGGAAGCGGGTGAGGCCCTCAAGGCCGGCGCGGCTGATTGAATCGACGCCGGGCTCGCCGGTGATGACATAGGCGATGCGAGTTTTCGAAATGTCCTCGATGGCCTGGGCATCGCCCGGCTTCGAATCATCGGCGCGGGCAAAGTCGGCGTGGCCGAAGAGCCCGCCGAACACGATCAGCAGGGCAGCGGCGGTCGCCGCGGCGCGGCGCGGCCGGCGCGAGAACAGCCCACCCATCCAGAACACGGCAAGCGTGTCGAGCACCATCAGCAAGAGGGCCAATGTGACCAGCGGGCCTTTCAGGTTCTCCGATTCGTCGAAGGCGTAAGGGATGGCCGTCACCGGCAGCGAGACCTGTGGCCGAGCAAGCGGCGTGAATGTGCTCGAGGCGTTGAGCAGGTTATGCGCGAAAACGCCGGTTTCCGAACCGTAGAGGCCGGGCGGGTTTTCCAGCGTCACCGGAAGCGGGCCGGCGGCGGGCACGAGCGGCCGCGCATCGGGTGTCGGCGGCACCAGCGCGCCGTCGGCGCCGATCATGCGATAGGGCGCCAGCGATGCTGCGGCCGCCTCGGCATTGGCGACCGCGGCGCCCTGGTTGCGCGACAATTGCACTATGCGTCTCAGCATCTCGACGAAGCTGCCGGAGATCGGCAGGTTCGACCAGGTCGCCTCCGGTGTCACGTGGAAGAGTACCAGCGTTCCCTTGTCCTTCTTCATGCCCGTGACCAGCGGCGTGCCGTCGGCAAGCGTCGCCCAGGTGCGCTCGACGATGTCGGGCGTCGGCTCGGCCAGCACCTGCCGGCTGACCGTCACCTCCGTCGGCGGCGCGAGGTCGGCGAACGGGCCGTTCTTCGGGAATTCGGTGACCGGTTGCGGCGTCGTCCACGAAAGCGCGCCGCCCAGCGCGCGCTCGCCGCTGCGCAGCCGGACCGGCAAGAGATCATCGTCGTTGCCGGCGGCAGCCAGCCTTGAACCGGCAAAACGCACCAGCGTGCCGCCATTGTTCACCCAGTCGACCAGCCGTTGCCGGACCTGCGCAGGGATGGTGCCGACATCGGCCATGATGATCATCGCCGGCTTCTGGTCGAGAAGCTGCGGAATGGCATCGGCCAGATCGGCGCTCGACGGCTCCACCAGATCGGCGAAAGGCTGCAGGGCGCGGCGAATGTAATAGAGCGGCGACAGCAGCGGCTGCGCCTGGTCTGCCTCGGCCTGCGAAAGCAGACCGACGCGGCGGCGCTTGGAGCTCTCGTCCAGCACGCGAACGGCACCGGCCTGGTGCTCGCCATCGAGTGCTATCGAGGCGAAGTCGTTGCGCAATTCGAACGGCACCTTCATCGTTCCGGTGGCGGTGGCCTGACCCGGCGCGAAGGTCAGAGTCGCGTCGGCGATGCGGCGGCCCTTGTCGTCGAAGGCGCCCGCGGTGACCTGCGCCGGCGCCGGGTCGCCCGGCGCGCGGATGGCGGTCAGCGTGAAGCCGTCGACCTGATTGTCGGCGCCGGTCAGGCCGGTGAGCGAAAGCCGGTCCGAGGTGACCCAGACCAGCCTCGCGGCATTCTTTTCCAGGAGCGTCTTGAACGCCGCTTCGTCGCCGGTGGCGGCAAGGCCATCGGCAAGCACGGCAACGCTCGCGCCGGGCAGGCGCTCCAAAGTGGCTGCGACGCGGGCATAGACGGCGGGGCGGTCGGTCGGGATCGGGCGCGGCTTTGCCGCGCGCAGGCGGTCGAGCGCGGCCGATGCATCGAAGGGGCCGATCTCGGCATTCGGCTTCTCGGCGGTAAAGGCGATGACGACCGGCACGCCGTTCGAGCCGGCGTCGGCAATCAGCCGCTCGGCGGTGGCGACGCGCTTGCCCCAGTCGACGGCGCTTGCCCAGTCATTGTCGACGACCAGCGCGAGAGCCGAGCCCTCGGCCGGCAGCTTTTCGCGCGGATTGAAGATCGGCTCGGCGAGCGCCGTGACGACAAGGGCGGCCATCAGCAGGCGGAGCAGCGTCAGCCACCAGGGGCTTTGATGCGGCGTCTCTTCGCGCCTCAGGACGCGGGCGAGGATCCTCAGCGGCGGAAAGACCTCAGTCCGCGGCCTGGGCGGCGTCAGCCTCAGCAGGTACCAGATCACCGGCAGGGCCAGCAGCCCCCACAGCACCATCGGCGCGCCGAAGGAAAGCGGCAGCCAACTCATGCGACCGCCTTTCCGGCATCACCGCCAGCGGTCAGCCCTGCATGACCCGAGGTCAGACCCGGACGGCTGCTGTCGGCGGTCATCGCCATGTGGACGCGCACGAGCGCCTCGGAGGCGAGGCGGTCGGTATGATTGACGGTAAAGCTCCAGCCGAGGCGCTTGCACCAGCCGGCGAGTTCCTGGCGGCGAGCGATATAGAGCAGGCGGTATTCGTCTTTGAGCGTTTCGGCGCGGCCGGCGGTCAGCTTGTCGCCGGTCTCGGGATCGGTGAATTCGGTGCGGCCGGCATAGGGGAAGGTCTCCTCGGCCGGGTCGGCGACCTCGATCAGATGCGCGCGCACGCCGTGACGGGCGAGCACGTCGAGCCAGGCCATGGTCTCCTCGACCGGATCGAGAAAGTCGCTGACGATGACGATGTCGCAGAAGCGGCGGATGGTGGAGAGATCGGGCTTCGCCGCAAGGTTGCCGGCATGGCTGAGCTGGGCCGCGATGCGTTCGGCGCCGTTGCGGGCGGTGAACGGGTCGGTGAGGCCCGGCCAGGCGATGCGCTCGCCGCTGCGCGACAGGAGCTCGGCCAACCCAAGCGCCAGCACCAGCGCGCGCGATTCCTTGGAAACGCCGGCTCCCGAGGATTTGTAGAGCATGGACGGGGAGGGATCCGACCAGAGCCAGACGGTATGGGCCGCCTCCCACTCGCGGTCGCGCACATAGGTGTGGTCGTCGCGGGCCGAGCGGCGCCAGTCGATGCGTGAGGCATCGCCTTCGACATAGGGGCGGAACTGCCAGAAATTCTCGCCGATGCCGCGCTTGCGGCGGCCATGCCAGCCGGCGATCACCGTGTTGACGATGCGGCGCGCCTCGACCAGCAGATCCGGCACCAGAGAGGCCCGCAACCGGCCACGGGCGAGCGCGTCGCGCGTCGCAACCGGTGCCTGGACCTCGCCTATTCGACCCATCAGATGCCTTTTGCCAGTTTCGACACCACGTCGCGCACGGATGTGCCTTCGGCGCGGGCGGCGAAGGTCAGCGCCATGCGGTGCTGCAGCACCGGCTCGGCGAGGGCACGGATGTCGTCGACCGACGGCGCCAGCCTGCCATCATATAGAGCGCGTGCTCGGGCGCACAGGGTCAGCGCCTGGCTGGCGCGCGGACCAGGGCCCCAGGCGACATGCTTGTCGGTGTCGGCAATCCCCTGACCGGGACGAGCCGAGCGCACCAGCTTGAGGATCGCTTCGACGACGCTTTCGGGCACCGGCATGCGGCGGATCAGCGTCTGAATCTCCCTCAGCCTGGCTGGCTGCAGCACATTGTCGGCCCTGGCCTCCTCGACGCCGGTGGTTTCGAGCAGGATGCGGCGTTCGGCCTCGATCTCCGGATAGAGGATGTCGACCTGCATCAGGAAACGATCGAGCTGCGCTTCCGGCAGCGGATAGGTGCCTTCCTGCTCCAGCGGGTTCTGCGTCGCCAGCACGTGGAAGGGCGAGGGCAGGTCGTGGCGAACGCCGGCGATGGTGACGTGATATTCCTGCATCGCCTGCAGCAGCGCCGACTGGGTGCGCGGCGAGGCACGGTTGATCTCGTCGGCCATCAAAAGCTGCGAAAAGATAGGCCCGCGGAGGAAGCGGAAGGATCGTTTGCCAAGCTCATCCTGCTCCATGACTTCGGAGCCGAGGATGTCGGACGGCATCAGGTCGGGCGTGAACTGGATGCGGCGGGAATCGAGGCCGAGCACGATGCCCAGTGTCTCGACCAGCTTGGTCTTGGCGAGGCCTGGCACGCCGACGAGGAGCGCATGCCCGCCGGCAAGCAGCGCAACCAGCGTGCGCTCGACAACGGCTTCCTGGCCGAAGATCACGCGGCCTACGGCGTCGCGGACCTTGGAGATGTCGGACAGCGCCTTCTCGGCCTGCTCGATCATCGCCTTGTCGCTCAACGGGCTTTCCTTGATCATCACGCTCATGCCGTTCGATCCTTGTGGTTGGAAATACCGGCTTGCATTCTCGATTCGCAGAATGCCGCGATTCGGCCTCGCCCGGCGCCTGCGATTGAACTTAAATCACAGGCTTGGGCTGACAAGGCTGACAATCCGGACAACAGTGACTATTTCGTGACCATGACGCATCGCACAGAATCCGGTGAAAAGGGCCTGACCAGCGCCACCGAGGCGCGCGGGCTGGAGGCGCTGATCTCGCGCGCGGCGCGCGCCGGCAAGGGGCCGGCTCCGGTGGAGCGCTGGAATCCGGACTTCTGCGGCGACCTCGATATGGAGATCAGGGCCGACGGCACCTGGTTCTACCTCGGCACGCCGATCGGGCGCATGCCGCTGGTGCAGCTCTTTTCCAGCGTGTTGCGCAAGGACGCCGACGGCAAGACCTATCTGGTGACGCCGGTGGAGCGCGTCGGCATCCGCGTCGCCGACGCGCCTTTCATCGCCGTCGAGATGAACGTGTCCGGGACCGGCAACGGCCAGCTCATCACGTTCCGCACCAATGTCGGGGACGTGGTCACCGCCGGGCCCGGCCATCCGCTGCGCTTCGTCGACGAGGACGCCACCGGCGGGCTCAAGCCTTATGTGCTGGTGCGCGGGCGGCTGGAAGCCTTGGTGGCGCGGCCGGTGATGTACGAATTGGTCGAGCATGGAGAGGTGATCGACGTCGGCGGCAGGGCAATGTTCGCCGTCCGCTCCGGCGGCGAAGTCTATCCGATCATGCCGGCCGAAAAGCTCGAGCGGCTAAGCGCGTGATGGACCAGGTGGCTCCGGTGCCGTTCTCGATCGCGGATTTTCGCGCCCGCGCAGCGGCGCAGGCCGAGGTGCAATCCGGCGACGAGTTCGGCGACCACCGCTTCAATCCAGGGCATCCCAGGCTGAAGCATATAGAACCGCTGCGCGACGCCGCGGTGCTGATCCCGGTCGTCGATCACGCCGACGGCGCCACGGTGCTGCTCACCAAGCGGGCCGAGAAGCTGCGCAGCCATTCCGGCCAGGTCGCCTTTCCCGGCGGCACCATCGATCCGACCGATCCCAGTCCTGAGGCCACAGCGCTGCGGGAGACATTCGAGGAGATCGGCCTCGACCGCGATCACATCGAAATTGTCGGCCGCATGCCCGACTATGTCTCCGGCAGCGGCTACCGCATCGTGCCGGTGCTTTCGGTGGTGCGGCCCGGCTTTTCGCTGATGCTCAACGCCGACGAGGTCGACGCCGCCTTCGAGGTGCCGCTGCGCTTCCTGATGGACCCTGTCAACCACGCGCGCGACAGCCGCATGTGGAACGACCTCGAATGGTTCTTCTACGAGATGCCCTATGGCGGCCAGCGGATCTGGGGCGTCACCGCCGGTATCATCCGCACACTCTATGAAAGGCTCTATGCGTGAGCGCTGAGGTGTCTCTCTCGGGCAGGGCCGATTGGCTGGGCGAAAAGCATCTGCAGAAGCTGCTTGCCGCGCTGAAGGAGGGCGGCGAGGAGGCGCGGGTGGCCGGTGGAGCGGTGCGCAATGCGCTGATCGGCCAGCCGGTCGCCGACATTGACATTGCCACCACGACGGTGCCCGAGGACACGATCCACCGCGCGCAGGCCGCCGGCTTCAAGACCGTGCCGACAGGGATCGAGCACGGCACCGTCACGGCAATCGCCGGCGGCAAGGCCTATGAGGTCACGACGCTCAGGGCCGACATCGAGACCGACGGTCGGCGGGCGAAAGTCATCTTCGGGCGCGACTGGAAAGCCGACGCCGCGCGGCGCGACTTCACCATCAATGCGCTTTATGCCGAAGCCGACGGCGCCATCGTCGACCTTGTCGGCGGCGTCGCCGATATCGAGGCGCGGCGGCTGCGCTTCATCGGCGATCCGGAAGCGCGCATCCGCGAGGATTATCTTCGTATCCTGCGCTTCTTCCGCTTCTTCGCCTGGTATGGCGACGGCCGGCCGGACGCCGAGGGCTTGAAGGCCTGCGCCAGGCTGAAGGACGGGCTCGGCAGGCTTTCGGCCGAACGCGTGTGGTCCGAACTGAAGAAGCTGCTTTCGGCGCCCGACCCCTCGCGCGCCCTGCTGTGGATGCGCCAGGCCGGCGTCCTCACCGCCGTGCTGCCGGAGAGCGAGAAATGGGGCATCGACGCCATCCACGGGCTGGTCAGGACCGAAAAGGATCTCGGCTGGGATGCCGATCCGCTGCTCAGGCTGGAGGCCGTCGTTCCGCCGGATGCCGCGCGCATGAAGACGCTTGCCGAAAGGCTCAGATTTTCAACCGCCGAGGGGGAGCGCCTGCGACACTGGGCACTGACGGTTCCGCCTGAACCCAAGACGACCGAGACGGAATTGTCGAAGAAGCTCTATTTCGGCGACCGCGAAGGCTTCGTCGATCGCCTGCGGCTCGCGCTCGCCGCCGCGCGGACACGGGCCATCGAGGACGATCGGGCGATGATGGAAGCCGGCAGTTTCTCGCGCCTGCTCGGCTTCGCCTTGAAATGGCAAAAGCCGAGCTTTCCGATAAAGGGGGCCGACCTGACCGAACTCGGCGCCGCGCCCGGCCCGAAGCTTGGCGCCACGCTGAAGAATCTCGAAAGGGAATGGGTGGATTCAGCATTCGCCATGGATCGCGGCGCGCTGCTCAAACGCGCCGCGCAGGCACTCGAGGCTTAGATGAGTCCTACATCGTGGCGCCGCTCAGCGTATCGCGACCGGGGCCAGGGCGCGCGAAAGGCTTGCCTCGCCCTTGCCGTAGACTGAGGGGTTGTAGTTGACCAGCGTGTCGGTGCGAGCCGTGTTGAGCAGGTCGTTGGTGATCTGAACCGGGGTCGCCTTGGTGAATTTGCTGCCGATGATTGCGGCATATCCGGAGACGATAGGCGCGGCGAACGACGTGCCGTAAAGGCCGGTCTTGTCGCCTTCGACGCCGACCACCAGGAAATGGCTCTGCACGGTCGGGTCGGAGCCGGCGTAATTGGAATACCAGGCAAGCTGAGCCTTGTTTGACGCCGTGCCGTTTGTGGACAGCGCGCCAACAAAGATCGCCGTCGGTTTGCCGATCAGAGCGAGATCGAGATAATCCTGCTGTCCGCTAGTGACGCCGCCGACCGCAACCGAATCGTTGCCAGCCGCTTTCGAGACGATGGCCGATCCCTTGCTGGCGTAGGAGATGATCGATTGCTCCTCCGGGGCCCAGCGGATCTGGTTCACGCTGTAACCCGCGTTCGCATACATGCCGTAGCTGAGGTTGAGGACGTTGCGGCCACTTGCCAGCGGGACGGCCGAACCCGTCGAGAAGTCCTTGGAGCGGATGGTCGCCGCAGGAGCGATCATGCTTGCTTCCTCGCGCGTCCACTCTCCGTGCCGCTGATATTGCGTGCCGAGGCCGAAATTGCCGGAGAAGCGCGATGAGCTGCTGAAGTCGTCGATGATGGTGATGGTGACGCCCTTGCCCTTGTAGCCAGCCGCCCACGCGGCGCCGACATCGGGGCTCATCCAGCTCTGCACCGCTTGTGTCGTGCGCGCAACCGGTATCTTTGCGCTTACGCATATGGACCCGCCGCCGTGGCACAGCGCGGCCGCCTGGTCCGCGTCGAGAGCTTCCTGCGCCGACGCGATGGATGCCGGCAGAATGGTCAGTGCCGCGGCAATGCCGAGCTTCCAGAAATTACCAGACATGGTCTTACTCCCGGTCAAAGCAGGAACGAGGACGGACGCTCGCGAAGTTCGGGAGCAGGAAGATTTCTCATGCGCGGCATCCCGGCGATCAGAAAGTAACACGGTAGTTGAGCCACAGGCGCAGCCTTTCGGGGGTAGCGTTAACCAGATATTTCAGCGTGTCCTCAGGCGCCGTCTCCCCGGCCGCAAGCCGGCAGTTGACGCTGTAGGTGCCCAGATCCCCATAATCGGCCACGCAGGGCTTTTCGCTCAGGTTGCCGCCGAAGGTCGAGGTAACGGAAAGGGAGAGAGTGCTGTTGAGGCTCGGATGGGTCTGGGTGAGAAAACCGAGCTTGAGGCTCGGCGCGATGCGGTACTTCTCGGCTTGTTCCCCGGTTCCCACTCCCCACAGAAAGCCGCTGTCTTCGGTAAGTTGCGTGATGAAGTCGACGTGCATGTCGACCCAATCGCTGTGGTACCAACGATTGAACGAGACCCAGCTCCCGTCCTGCAGCTCATAGCCGCCATTGCCGAGAGCTCTGGCGCGGTCGCTGAGCCATGACCCCTGGTGGATGTTCACGAGGGACGTGGTCATTTCCTGGGCCATCGACGGCGAGGCGCCAACGACTAGGCACAGCAACAGTGCGGCTGCGCCGAAACCGTCTCGTTTGTTGGATCTTTCGCGCATGCGCGAAGCACCTCGCCCCACCGGATCCAGACGCGCCTTGTGGCGGACGGCTCCTCGAGCAGCCGCGGTCGCCGGATCATGCGCGACGATCGCATGGAGACCGTTACCGCGGGGTTATCCAAGCCGGTACGAATATAAGTTTTTGCTTGAATTCGGCGAAGCCAGGCCGTTGCCAGCGATCAGACGCAAACGAAGCGAGATGCGCCGGATGCTGCATCCAACTCGCCGGCTTTGCCAATGGTCGTCCGAAAACGGTGACCCGATGCCTCAGGCCGCGTCGCGGACCTTTTGGATGCGCGAGCGGATTGCCTCGATCATGGTCTCGCGGATGGTGGTTTCGCCATGGGTTTCACGCATGTGCTCGACGGCGCGGCGCATGACCTCGGCTTCCTCCTCGGCGCGCGTGTGCCAATCGCAGCCCGGGACGAGTGTCCCGCATTGGAACTCCTTCATGGTTTTTCCTTTCCTAGGTCCGGAGCCCTGATTCCGCTCCTTGTTGTCATGCAATTCCGCATGGAAAGCAGCATCGCATTTTCCTGAAATTGCCCCGGTGGAAAACCATAACACATGTCGCCGGCTTCGGTTGCATTGGAGCCGGTGGCGAATTGTTTTTTCACGGTCTCCGCGCGAAATCAAAGGCGGAGCATTGCTGCTCCGCCCGTTGCCACCTGGTTTCCGTCAAACGATGAACCGCTCTGTCTTTTTGTTTTGACGCAATTCCGGCGGAAACCGCTTCAACTGTTCTGCAATTGGAGGCCGTCACTTCATGATCTTGACAGCCTCGGCAATCTTGTTCTTGCCGCTCATATCCCAGGAAACGCGAACCTTCTCGCCCGGCTTGATGCCCGGATCCTTGAAGGCCTTGGACAGCGTGAAGGTCGATCCGTTGTCCAGAACAAGGCTCATGGCCGTTCCATCAAAGCTCTTCACTGTTCCCGTGGTGTGCTTGACCGCGGCGAACGCGGCGCCACCGGAGGCGAGAAAGGCGGCGGTTGCCGCCGTCACAATAAGCTTGCGCATAGGTTGTTCTCCTGGGATGCGGGCACCATTGGGAAGGCACTCCGCTCGATCAGGGCCGTCCGGACGCGTCGGGTCGCGGCTCGTAGCAGTGACGAGCCGCCGGCGCTTCCCGACCCGGCACGTTAAATAAATCAATTTTTTCAAAAGGATATTAGACGAAAAAGAAATCGCCCCTGCCACATTGCCGGTCAAAATTCGGCGAATGGGACAGCAATGCGGCTGGCCTTCCGCTCACCGGATTTTTACGGCCACTTTACCTCGGGCGGCAGGCTGGAGAGGATCGAGGCGACATTGCCGCCGGTTCTCAGGCCGAAGATGGTGCCGCGATCGTGAAGCAAATTGAATTCGACGTAACGGCCGCGCCGGACGAGCTGTTCCTCGCGGTCGCCGTCGGTCCAGTTCTGGTTGAAATTGCCCCGCACCAGATGGGAATAGACGACGAGGAAAGAGCGGCCGACATCCTGGACGAAATTGAAATCGGCGTCCCAGCCGCCCTTGCCCTCATCGGAATGCAGCCAGTCGAAAAAGATGCCGCCGACCCCGCGCGCCTCGTTGCGATGCGGCAGGAAGAAGTACTCGTCGCACCACGCCTTGAATTTCGGATAGTCGGCCACTCCGGCGTTCTTCTCGCAGGCGAACTGCATGGCGCGGTGGAAGGCGATCGTGTCGGGATCGTCCTGGGTACGGCGGCGGTCGAGCACCGGCGTCAGGTCGGCGCCGCCGCCAAACCAGTGGCGGGTGGTCACGACCATGCGTGTGTTCATATGCACGGCCGGAACGTTGGGGTTCCAGGGGTGCGCGATCAGCGAAACGCCGCTCGCCCAGAAGCGCGGATCCTCGTCGGCGCCCGGGATCTGCTTGCGGAATTCGGGAGAGAATTCGCCGTGGACGGTCGAGGTATGCACGCCGACCTTCTCGAAGACGCGGCCGCGCATCATCGACATGGTGCCGCCGCCACCTTTGCCGTCGTCGCGCTCCCACGGCGTCTGCTCGAAATGCCCGGGCGACCATGCCGATTGCGGTCCAGTGAGTTCCTGCTCGATCTGCTCGAAGGCGGCGCAGATGCGCTCGCGCAGCGCCTCGAACCAGAGGCGGGCCTTCATCTTCTTCTGCTCGATGTCGTCAGGCAGGCCCACCGCAATGTCGGGTCGTTCCAATTCCGTCTCCAGTCCAGGCTGCTTGCCCGACAAATGACTCGTTTTTTCTGCGCGCGATCCCTAATCTCTTAAGGGCAAGGGTCAAGTCCTGTCTGACCAAGGTGCAAGGAGTTTGCTCGTGCGCACCCCGGCAAGACCGCCGCTGGATGGCTTGAAGAAGAGGCTGGAGCGCTCACGGGCCGAGCGCGAAAGAGAGCCGCGCGACGGATTTTTGCGCGAGACTTTCGTGCTGCCGCGGCCGGCCGCGCGCCTCAAAGCCAAGGAATGGTTCGAGCGCTTTCCCAAGCAGGCCTATTGGACCGAGATCGAAAGCTGGTTCGAGCGCCCGGGCGACGTCATCGAATTCACCATGCGACGGCTGCCGGCGGCAGATTGAAAAATCCTCAGGGCACCAGTAGCCGTCTCGCTCCAGTTCCCTCTCTGGCCAGTCGGTCCTCCTTGTTCCGAAGCGGGCATTTGTCGATCGACATGCAACCGCAGCCGATGCAGTCCGTCAGGCCGTCGCGCAGCTTCTTCAATTGGGCGATCTTATGATCGAGGCCGTCGCGCCAAGCCGTTGAAAGCAGATTCCAATCCTCGCGCGTGGGCGTGCGGCCCTCGGGCAGGGAGTGGAATGCGGCGGCGATTTCGGCGAGCGAGATGCCGACCTCCTGGGCGACGCGGATGATCGCCACCCGTCGCAGCACGTCGCGGCCGTAGCGCCGTTGGTTGCCCGCGGTGCGATGGCTGCGGATCAGCCCGCGCCCTTCGTAAAAATGGAGCGCCGAGACCGCGACGCCACTGCGCATCGCCACCTGACCGACCGTCAATTCCTTCACCGGAGCCATCTCGCACTTTCCGCTTGACCTCAAGTTAGGTTGAGCTTGTAGCGAGGAAAGCCTGACAAGGCAAATTGAGGAGAAGGCGATGTGCGCCTGGGTGAGACTGACGCCGCAAGTGGGAGGCGTTCGCGACGACGAGCAGGGCTTGAGCAGCCTATCCGAGCTGGCGGAGCGCTTCGCCCGCGACCATCGCGACGGACAGCGCGACATTGATGCTGCGGGCGCCCGGCCGCATCGGAATGGTCAGTCGCGCGTCCGCCGCCTGATGAACCTCTTCCGGCACGCCAGCGGATTCGCGGCCGAACAGAAGGACGTCGCCGGCGGCGAAAGCAAACTGCGTGTAGGCGGTCTCGGCCTTGGTGGTGAGCAGCACAAGGCGGCGCGCGTTCGTTCGGCGCGATTCCTCGAAGGCGTGCCAGTCGGCATGGCGGGTAAGCGCCGCCATTTCGAGATAGTCCATGCCGGCCCGTTTCAGCGCCCGATCGGAGAGCGGGAAACCGGCCGGCTCGATGATGTCGACGCCAAGATCAAGGCAGGCGGCGAAGCGCAGGATCGTCCCGGTGTTGCCGGCGATATCCGGTTGGTAGAGCCCGATGCGGAGACGGTCGTTCATTTCCGCCTCCTTCTAATAAGTGGCAGAACGGCCACAGGCGGCTCCGGCTTTTGGCGATTTCTAGACTGGCGGGTGGCCATTTTATGCGAAGTCGAGTATACGCCCATCATCGTCAACCCGAACCGAAGGAGAGGGACCACATGATGACCATGCACTTCCAGCCCTTCTCCGGGCAGCTCCTCTTTGGGGCCCACGTATGCCCAACGGCGGTTTCGGTACGACGATTCTTCTGACACTTTAAGACCTCATCGCACCGATTCCCGCCGAACCCTGTTTTCGGCCTTCGAAGGAATCTCGCGATGTTTCTCAAACTGCCAAAGCGGCGCCGCGCCCCGCCTGAACGTGTCGACACCGACGCTGGCCGTCATGTCGGGACTGACGCTTGCCGTCAGGTCCTGACTGCGTCGCGTCCCTCCGGCCGAATGCCGGAGGTCGAGCTCGCATCACCCTTTTTAACGCATTTGCACATGGAGGACGGACCGATGTTCGATCCCTTTAAAATACCGGGTTCAAGAAGCTTGCATGAGCGCAAGGTGGCGACCTGGGCGCTGCTGATCGGCGAGACTTACTCGTCGGCGGTGCACGCCGAGACGCGCCGGCGTCCGCATCGCGGCATGCTGCCGGACGTCGACTTCTCGCGCGCGGTGCCCGATCCCGGTCGACCCTCGCTGGTGCGCCGGATCATCCGCATGGTCCGGCCGGGCAAAACCAGGGCTGGCGACAGCTTGTCGTCAGGATCCTCTGGCAAGCCTGTCGGCGAAAAGCCCGCGACACCCTATATTGCGCGAAGCAGGGCCGGCGATACGGACAATTCCGTATCGCCGGCCCGCGGCGCCGTGCGGCCGAACGGCCTTACCAATCAACCCCGCGCCGCGTGAGCGCACAAATCGTCGAGTGCCTCGAATGTTCCGCTGGTTTGAGAAGAGGCTCGATCCGTTTCCCGCCGCGGAGCCGGTCGAGCCGCCGAAGACGCTGGTCGCCTTCTGCGTGCATTACACGCGCGGGGCCTGGCCCTATATCCTCGTCGATGCCGTGCTTGTGGCAGCGATAGCCCTTGCCGAAGCGTGGATGTTCGGTTTCATGGGCCGCATCGTCGACTGGCTGTCGGCGCAGAACCGCGAAACCTTTCTTGAGACGGAGCGCTGGAAACTCGCCGGCATGGCTTTCATCGTGCTGTTCGCGCTGCCCGGCACGGTATGGCTGCATTCGCTGCTCAACCAGCAGACGCTGATGGGCAATTATCCCATGCGCATCCGCTGGCAGGTGCATCGCTACCTGCTCAAGCAGTCGATGGCCTTCTACCAGGACGAGTTTGCCGGCCGTATCGCCACCAAGCTGATGCAGACCGCTCTTGCCGTGCGCGAATGCGTCATCAAGCTGATCGATGTCCTAAACTATGTCGTCGTCTACTTCCTCAGCATGCTGTTCATCGTCGGCTCGGCAGACTTGCGACTGGCTGTGCCCTTGGGTGTATGGCTGGTCGGCTATATCGGGCTCTTGCGCTTTTTCATCCCGAAGCTCGGCAAGGTCGGCGAGGAGCAGGCCAATGCGCGATCGACCATGACCGGCCGCGTCGTCGACAGCTACACCAACATCCAGACGGTGAAGCTGTTTTCGCATGCCCGCCGCGAGGCAACTTTCGCCAGGGAGGGCATGGCGAGCTTCCTCGATACCGTCTACCGCTCGATGCGGCTGGTGACGCAGTTATACGGGATGCTCTACATCCTGAATTCGCTGCTTCTGTTTTCCGTGACGGCGATTTCGCTGTGGCTATGGCTGGGCGAGGCGGTGACGATCGGCGCAGTCGCCGTGGTTATCGGCCTGGTGCTCAGGATGTGGGGCATGTCGCAGTGGATCATGTGGGAGATGTCGAGCCTGTTCGAGAATATCGGCACGGTGCAAGACGGCATCCAGTCGATCTCGCTGCCGCGGCTGGTCGAGGACCGCCCGGGCGCCAGCGACATCGCCGTCAGTCAGGGCGAGATCCGTTTCGAGGAGATCCGCTTCCACTACGGCAAGCAGAAGGGCGTCATCGAGAACCTGTCGCTCACTGTGAAACCCGGCGAGAAGGTCGGCATCGTCGGCCGCTCCGGCGCCGGCAAGTCGACGCTGGTCAACCTTTTGCTGCGTTTTTACGACCTGGAAAGCGGCAGGATCCTCATCGATGGCCAGGAGATCGCCGGGGTAACGCAGGATTCGTTGCGCGCGCAGATCGGCATGGTGACGCAGGACACCTCGCTGCTGCATCGGTCGGTGCGGGAGAATATCCTCTACGGGCGCCCTGACGCCACCGACGAGATGCTGATCGAGGCGGCCCGGCGGGCGGAGGCGCTCGATTTCATCGGCGCGCTTTCGGACCATAACGGCCGCAAGGGATTCGATGCACATGTCGGCGACCGCGGCGTCAAATTGTCCGGCGGTCAGCGGCAGCGCATCGCCATTGCCCGCGTCATGCTGAAGGACGCACCGATCCTCATCCTCGACGAGGCGACGTCGGCGCTCGATTCGGAAGCCGAGGCGGCGATCCAGGAGAACCTCTACAAACTGATGCAAGGCAAGACCGTGATCGCCATCGCGCATCGGCTGTCGACCATCGCTGCGATGGACAGGCTCGTCGTCATCGACAAGGGGCGCATCATCGAGGAAGGCTCGCACGAAGAGCTTGTCACCAAGGGCGGCCTTTATGCCCAGCTCTGGCAGCGCCAGTCGGGTGGGTTCCTCCTCGATGATGCGCAGGCTGAGTCCGATGCCAAAGGGTCTCACTCCGAGATGGCGGCGGAGTAACGCGATCGCGACTGGCATCAAGGTTACGGCAATTGCGGGGAATCGATCCCGGGCGTAACCACGAGCTGTCAGAGGCCTGCCGGGGACCAAATTGGGTGCCGGCGGGGTTCCGGCATCTACGAGAGAAAAATGTTCGACCGCATCTTCACCTGGTTCGAAAGCCACTATTCGCCGGTGGCGCTGGCCGAAGACAGGCAGCCGCCAATGGGACTTTGGCGGTTCTACTGGTATTTCATAAGACAGTTTCGCGCCGCCTATTGGCTGCGCATGATCATCGTTGCCGTCGCGGCAATAGTGGACGCGATGCTGCCGATTTTCGTCGGCCTGATCGTGGGCCTGCTCTCCAACACCAGGCCGGGCGATTTCTTCGCCGCGCATGGGCCGCTGCTCGTCATCATGGCGATCGTCGTGCTGCTGCGTCCGCTGTCCATGGTTATCGACGCGCTCATCCGCAACCACGCCATCGCACCGAACCTCATCGACCTCATCCGCTGGCAAAGCCATTGGCATGTCGTGCGTCAGGACTGGTCATTCTTCCAGAACGACTTCGCCGGCCGCATCGGAACGAAGGTCATGCAAAGCGGCGACTCGGTGGAGATGAGCGTCAATCTCACCGTCGATGCCGTCTGGTACGCGCTGGTCTTCGTCGCGGTCGCCATCGTTGTGCTGGCGCGGCTCGACCCGCTTCTTCTGGCTGTGGTGGCGGCCTGGCTGGTGTTCTATTGCATGATCTTCTGGTTTGCGATGCCGAGGATCACCCAGCGCTCGTCCCAACTGTCGGAGCGGTGGTCGCAGGTGAGCGGCCGCATGGTCGACAGCTACACGAACATCCTGACGCTCAAGACATTCTCGACCGGCGAGCACGAAGACAAATATGTCTCGCAAGCCGTCGTCGAGCACGCCGACACGTTTTACCAGCTGATGCGCGTTTTCACACTGATGTGGTCGGCCCTGTTCGTCCTCAACGCTGCGCTGCTTATCGCCATAAGCTGGCTGGCGCTGGCCGGCTGGAACGCCGGCGCCATGACCACGGCGGCCGTGGCGACGGCGATACCGTTCGCGCTGCAGATCGCCAACATTTCCGGCAGGATCCTCGATGTCGGCGCCAACGTCTTCCGGCAGATCGGCGTCGCCAGCAATTCGATGACGACGATCGCGCGCCCCATCACAATGCAGGACCAGCCGGACGCGCCGGCCCTCGTGGTCAAAGCCGGCGGCATCGAGTTCGAGCAGGTGAACTTCAACTATTGGCGCAAGGACGGCAAAGGCGGCGTCATCGACAATCTGTCGCTGAAGATCGCGCCGGGCGAGCGGGTCGGCCTGATCGGCCGTTCCGGGGCCGGCAAGTCGACATTGGTCAATCTCGTGCTGCGGCTGTTCGACGTGCGGGACGGCAAGGTGCTGATCGACGGACAAGACATCCGCAACGTCTCGCAGGAAAGCGTTCGCGCGGCGATCGGCTTCGTCAATCAGGATACGTCGCTCTTGCATCGATCGGTTCGCGAGAACCTCAAATATGGACGACAGTCCGCCAGCGATGAGGCGATGTTCAGCGCCGCCAAGGCCGCGCAGATCGACGATGTGATCGCGGGGCTGACCGATCCGCATGGGCAAAGCGGCTATGAGGCGCTCGTCGGCGAGCGCGGCGTGAAGCTGTCCGGCGGCCAGCGGCAACGCATCGCCATTGCCCGCGTTATGCTGAAGGACGCGCCGATCCTCATTCTCGACGAAGCTACGTCTGCGCTCGATTCCGAGGTGGAGGCCGCCATCCAGGAGAACCTCTACAAGCTCATGCAGGGCAAGACGGTCATCGCCATCGCCCACCGCCTGTCGACCATCGCGGCAATGGATCGGCTCGTCGTCATGGACAAGGGCCGCATCGTCGAGGACGGCTCGCATGAAGCGTTGATCGCCAAGGGCGGGCTCTATGCCCAGCTCTGGCGGCGCCAGTCGGGCGGCTTCCTGCTCGAGGAAAAGCAGGCGGCCGACGATCTGCCGACGAAAGGTGAAGCCGCGGAATGATGAAGGCCGTCTATCGCTGGTTCGAAAGCTGGGTCTACCCGTTCCGCGAGCCGACGAACCTTCGTCCACCTGCCAGCGTCGGCGGCTTCCTCTGGCACTATGTCGGGCAAGCGAAGCTCGCCTTCTTCGCCATGCTGATCATCGGCGGCATCGCGCCGCTGGTCGAGGCCGGGCTGTTCTATTTCGTCGGACGGCTGGTCGATATCCTCGACCAGCTTCCCGGCGAACGCAGCTGGCACGCGCTGTGGGGGGCCGCCGGGCCAGAGCTGCTGTTCATGGGCGCGGTGGTGCTGATCATCCGCACGCTGGTGGTCGGCCTTTCGGCGCTGGTCGACGAGCAGACGATCACGCCGGGCTTCTACAGCCTGGTGCGCTGGCAGGCGCATCGGCATGTCTCGCGCCAGTCCTACGCTTTCTTCCAAAACGACTTCGCCGGGCGTATCGCCACGAAGGTCTGGCAGGCGGGGCAGGCCACTGGCGACCTCATGGAAAGCTTCATCGAGGTCGTCTGGTTCATGATCGTCTACACGGTGACGACGCTGGCGCTGGTCGCCGGCCTCGACCTCAGGCTGGCGGCGCTGGTGGTGATCTGGATCGTCGCCTTCGGCTGGCTGGCCAGGCTCCATTTGCCCGCAATCCGCAAGCATGCCGAGGCGACCGCCGAGGCCGGCTCGATGATCACCGGCCGCTTCGTCGATTCCTATTCCAATGTGCAGACGCTGAAGCTGTTCGCGGCCGACGGCGACGACCGCTACATCCGCAACGGCTTCGACATCTATCTCGATGCGCTGCGGCCCTTCACGCGCCGGCTGACCGGCGTGCGCGTGGCGCTGACGACGCTTTCCGGCATCATGATCACGGCGATCGCCGCCTTTGCAGTCTATCTGTGGGTGGAAGGCTCGATCACCGTCGGCGCCGTCGCCTTCACGCTCTCGCTTGTGCTGAGGCTCAACATGCTGCTGGGACGGCTGATGATGCAGCTCAACAGTATCCTCAGGAATCTCGGCGTGCTGGAAAATTCCAAGGCGCTGATCTCGCAGTCGCTCGGCCTGACCGACGCCCCGGATGCCAAGGAGCTGGTGGTTGCGGGTGGCCGCATCGACCTCAAGAACGTCACCTTCCACTACGGGAAAGGGGCAGGGGTCCTCGAAGGCATCGACCTCGTCGTGCGTCCAGGCGAGAAGGTCGGGCTGGTCGGTCCGTCCGGCGCCGGCAAGACGACGCTGGCCAATATCATCCTGCGCCTTTACGATCTCGAGGGCGGCAGGATCCTGATCGACGGCCAGGATATCGCCGGCGTGACGCAGAATTCGCTGCGCGCCAATATCGGCGTGGTCAGCCAGGACACGGCGCTGTTCCACCGCTCGCTGCGCGACAACATCAAGCTCGGCATGCCGGACGCTACCGACGCTGAGGTGATCGCCGCGGCGCGCAAAGCCGAGGCGCATGACTTCATCATGGGGCTGCGCGACAATCGCGAGCGCCTTGGCTACGAAGCTTATGTCGGCGAGCGCGGCGTCAAGCTCTCCGGCGGCCAGCGTCAGCGCGTGGCGATCGCCCGCCTCTTCCTCAAGGATGCGCCGATCCTCATCCTTGACGAGGCGACCTCGGCACTCGATTCCGACATCGAGGCGGCGATCCAGGAAAACCTGGCAAGGCTGATGGAGAACAAGACCGTCATCGCCATCGCCCACCGGCTTTCCACCATCGCAGCGCTCGACCGGCTGGTCGTGCTCGACGGCGGCCGCATCGTCGAAGAAGGCACGCATGATGAGCTGGTGGCGCTGGACGGTCTTTATGCGCGGCTCTGGAAACGGCAGTCCGGCGGCTTCCTCTTCAATGAGGAAAGCGCGCTGGAAGAGACGCGCCCGGCGGAGTAGAAACGCAGCCATGTCGATCAGAATGCCCAGCAATTTCGGACGGTCAGGCGCGCAGGAGAGCGCTCTCGATCTGCTCGGCCACGAAATACTCGCTGAAAAGGCGGCCGCCCTCGGTCGCGCCGGCCAGCGCGTCGACGAGGCCTTGGCGAAGCTGCGCGAAAATGGGGAAGGCGGGGATCGCAACCGGCTGCTGAAAGAAGCGGCAGAAGCCGTCCACGCCTATTTCATTCAGCGCGAACTCTGCGGGCTGCGCAAGCACGACGCCGTGATCCGCGAATACGACATCCCGCGGGCGGTGCTGGTCAGGATCGGCGCCAGCTAAGCGCTGACTTCCTTCCGAAAGCGCGCGAGGCGCAAGGCGAGCGCTCCGGGATTCTCATCGGCGACGAAGTGCCCGCTATCGGGGATGATGTCGCCCTCGACATTGGAGAGGCCGGCGGCCTTCAAGCCATTGAGGTAATCGCTGATTTCGCCGGTCTCGGCAGCGCCCCTGAGGCAGAGCACCGGCGTGTCGATCGGGCTTGCCGGCGGAACGGCATTGGCCTTGGCGTCCTCGGAAAAGGCGCGGTACCAGTCGAAGCCGGCCTTGAGGCTTTCCGGCCGCGAATAGGCCTTGGCGTAGATGTCTCTTGCTTCGGCCGGGATAGCGGATTTCTCCTTCGAAAGGGTGTCGAAGAAGAAGTCGAAATAGGCGCGCTCGTGACCCCCAACCAGCAGTTCCGGGAGAGCAGCAACCGCGTGGAACGCGAAATGCCAGAGGTTTGGATTGCGGATGACCTTGTCCCACGGCGCCACGCCCGGAACGACAACATCCATGATCGCGGCGGCGGAGAGGATTTCCGGATGGTTGCGCAAAAGCGCGAAGACGATCTGGCCGCCGACATCATGGCCGGCCACTATGACCTGTCGCAGGCCGCAGGCGTCAATCAAGGCCGCTATCACCCTGGCCAGATGGGCTTTCTCACCGGTTTTGCGCGTGCCTTGCGAGCCGCCTATACCCGGCAGGTCCGGCGCGATCACGCGCTGATCGGTGGCCAGCCGACCGATCACGTTCTCGAAGGCATGGGAACTTTGAGGCCAGCCGTGGAGCAGCACGAGGCCGGGCGCATCCCGTGGTCCGGCTTCGCGGATCGCAATGGTCAGTCCTTCAACCTCGATGCTGGAAGTTTCCATCCGCCCGGCCTTCACCTGTCCGATCGCTCCGACCGACAGAACTAGGCGGGAATCGGTCCGCGGACAGGGCCTGTCTCTCGAATAAGCCGCATCACTCCAGCCATTCGGTGATGAAGCTGCCGTTCTCGTGGATGTCGGTGGTCTCGAGCGGACCGGGGCCGAGATTGGTGAATTTGTGCGGCGTGTCGGCCGGCACGATCAGAATTTGGCCTGCGGTGGCCGTTATCTGCCGATCGCCGACCGTGAACAGGCCGGTGCCGGAACGGATGACGAAGATCTCCGCGTAAGGATGCTTATGCAGACGCGGGCCGCCGCCGATCTCGGGCTGATAATTGAAGATCAGGCAGGAGTTGGAGCCAAATGCGCCGCATTGCAGCTCACCTTGCCAACGGTCGGGCGTGCTCGCCCATTTGTCGCGGTCGATGACATGCGCCATGGCTCGACAATAGACCGGGCCGGCGGTCGCTGTCGAGGCAAGCGGAGTTCCGATTTACCGCTGAAGTTAGCGCTATTTAGCGCTGTTCGGCGGTCCGATCATCAAGCCGTTGCGCGGGCCGCGGCATGTGCCCGCGACAATGTGCCCTTGTGCCTCCACGCGTCTGGACAAAAACGGGCTTCACGCATAAACCGAACCTCCAAATGCCGGAGGAATTCGCTAGCCTGTTCGCCATGCGCTGTCGGGCCGGCGCGATTGAGCGGGGACAAGGCTCGGCCGCCGGCACGGAAAGAGGCGAAAGGATCAGGCACCCGTGAGCGCAACCGACATCCACGATCCCAACCGTCGCGATTTTCTCTACATCGCCACCGGCATGGCCGGCGTGGTCGGCGCTGGGGCCGTCGCCTGGCCGTTCATCGACCAGATGCAGCCGGATGCCTCGACGCTGGCGCTGGCTTCTGTCGAGGTCGATGTCTCCTCGCTGCAGCCCGGCAGCTCGCTGGTCGTCAAGTGGCGCGGCAAGCCGGTCGTGGTGCGCAACCGCACCGACAAGGAAATGAAGGACGGCGCGGCGGTTAGCCTCAACGATCTCAAGGATCCGATCGCCCGCAATGCCAACTTGCCGGCCGATGCGCCGGCGACCGACGCCAACCGCACCACGCCCGGCAAGGAAGCCTGGATGGTCATGGTGCAGGTCTGCACCCATCTCGGCTGCATCCCGCTCGGCCAGGAAGGCGATTTCGGCGGCTGGTTCTGCCCGTGCCACGGCTCGGTGTACGATACCGCCGGCCGCATCCGCAAAGGCCCGGCGCCGGAGAACATGGCGATCCCGGTGTTTAAATTCATTTCCGATACCAAGATCCTTATCGGTTGAGGCAGGGGGATATTTCGATGAGCGAGGGACACTCCACCTACACACCGAAGACGGGTCTCGGACGCTGGTTCGACGCCCGTATGCCGCTTCCCCGGCTTGTCTATGACAGCTTCATTGCCTATCCGGTGCCGCGCAACCTCAACTACATGTGGACGTTCGGCGGCATCCTGTCGATCATGCTGGTATCGCAGATCCTCACCGGCATCGTGCTGGCCATGCACTACACGTCCGACACCGCACTCGCCTTCGATTCGGTCGAGAAGATCATGCGCGACGTGAATTCGGGATGGCTGTTGCGCTATCTCCATTCCAACGGCGCCTCGTTCTTCTTCGTGGCCGTCTACATCCACATCTTTCGCGGGCTGTTCTACGGCTCCTACAAGGCGCCGCGCGAGCTGCTCTGGATCCTCGGCTGCATCATCTACCTCCTGATGATGGCGACCGGCTTCATGGGCTATGTGCTGCCTTGGGGACAGATGAGCTTCTGGGGCGCCACCGTCATCACCGGCTTCTTCAGCGCCATCCCGCTGGTCGGCAACTGGATCCAGGAACTGCTGCTCGGCGGCTTCGCCGTTGACAATCCGACGCTGAACCGCTTCTTCGCCCTGCATTACCTGTTGCCGTTCATGATCGCCGGCGTCGTCGTGCTGCACGTCTGGGCGCTGCATGTCGTCGGCCAGTCGAACCCGACCGGCATTGAGGTCAAGTCGAAGACCGACACCGTCGCCTTCACGCCCTATGCGACCATCAAGGACGCGTTCGGCATGATCGTGTTCCTGTTCTTCTTCGCCTATTTCGTCTTCTACCTGCCGAACTACCTCGGCCATCCGGACAACTACACGGTCGCCAATCCGCTGAAGACGCCGGCCCACATCGTTCCGGAATGGTACTTCCTGCCGTTCTACGCGATCCTGCGCGCCATCACCTTCAACATCGGGCCGATCAACTCCAAGCTCGGCGGCGTGCTGTGCATGTTCGGCGCCATCGCCATGCTGTTCCTGGTGCCGTGGCTCGACACCTCCAAGGTGCGCTCGGCGGTCTACCGGCCCTGGTACAAACTGTTCTTCTGGCTGTTCGTGGCCGACGCCATCCTGCTCGGGTGGCTGGGCTCGCAGCCGGCGGAAGGCTCTTACGTGTTCATGGCGCAGATGGCGACGCTGTTCTACTTCGCCTTCTTCCTGGTCGTGATGCCGGTGCTCGGCCTGATCGAGACGCCGCGGCGGCTGCCGAACTCGATCACCGAGGCGGTGCTGGAAAAGAAAAACAAGGGAGCCGGCGGGCATCCGGCAGGCGCGGTCAGCGCGCCGGAAACCAAGGGCTGAGAATCTGAGGGGATTTGGCATGAAGAAGATTCTCACCGCGCTGGCGCTGCTTGGCCTGGTGGTCGCGGGCACCGCTGCCATCGCCGCCGAAGAGGAACACAACGCGGCGGCCCCGACGCATTTCCCGATCAATGAACCGAAGGAAATGAGCTGGAGCTTCGCCGGGCCGTTCGGTACCTACGACAAGGCTCAGCTGCAGCGCGGCCTGAAGGTCTACAAGGAAGTCTGCTCGGCCTGCCACTCAATGAACCTGGTGGCGTTCCGCACGCTGGAAGGCCTCGGCTACTCGGAAGCGCAGATCAAGACGCTTGCCGCCGAGTACACCATCCATGACGGCCCGAACGATGCCGGCGACAT
Organism: Mesorhizobium sp. WSM3862; assembly: GCF_002294985.1. Lineage (GTDB taxonomy): Bacteria > Pseudomonadota > Alphaproteobacteria > Rhizobiales > Rhizobiaceae > Mesorhizobium. Next base: position 645,056 of record NZ_NSGE01000002.1, read on the forward strand.
GTTCGACCGCCCGGGCAAGCCGTCGGATCACTTCCCGTCGCCGTTCCCGAACGAACAGGCCGCCGCGTCCGCCAATGGCGGCGCCGCTCCGCCCGACATGTCGCTGCTCGCCAAGGCGCGCGGCGTCGAGCGCGGCTTTCCGCGTTTCATCTTCGACATTTTCACCCAGTATGCTCAGGGCGGCCCGGACTACATCCACTCGCTGCTCACCGGCTACGACCAGACGCCGCCGGCCGGCATGGTGATCCCCGAAGGCACGCACTACAATCCATACTTCCTGTCCGGCGTGTCGCTGAAGATGCCGAAACCGCTTTCGGACGGCCAGGTGACCTATGACGACGGCTCGCCGCAGACGGTCGACCAGTATTCGCGCGACGTGTCGGCGTTCCTGATGTGGGCCGCCGAGCCGCATCTCGAAGAGCGCAAGAAGACCGGCTTCCGCGTCCTGGTGTTCCTGCTGCTGTTCGGCGCGCTGGTCTACCTGACCAAGCGCAAGGTGTGGGCCGAAGTGGCGCACTGAACCGCGATCGGTCAGACACTTTCGAGGGGCGCCGCAAAGGCGCCCTTTTCAATTTCGGGACCGCTTTGATCCGGCCGTGTCACATGGCTGTCATTGCGCATCGCGATCCTGCGTTGGCTCACCTCAAAGGATCGTCCTCATGAAAAGACTTGCGCCGCTTGCAGCCGTGGTGCTGCTTCTTGTCGCCTCCTCGGCAGTCCGCGCCGAGGACGCCCAGCCCTTCGTCACCAAGAAGGACATCGACCTGACGATGATCCTGCCGCCGCCGCCGGCCAATGATTCGGCCGAGACCAAGGCAGAACTCGGCGAGGTGCTGACCCTGCAAGTGACGCGAACTCCCGAAATGGAAAAGCGTGCTATCGCCGATGCCGAAGAGGATGTCTGGCGCTTCGCCGATGTCATGGGACCGAAATTCAGCAAGGAGACGCTGCCGAAGTTCAGCGCCTTCTTCGACCGCGTGGTGGCGACCGAAGGTGCGGTCGTCGATCCGGCCAAGGACGTCTGGAAGCGGCCGCGTCCGCATCAGCTCAGTGATCTGGTCAAACCGGCGGTGAAGCTGTCGAATTCCGGTTCCTGGCCGTCGGGCCATGCGACGGTCGGCACCATGATGGGCATCATCCTGTCCGACATGGTGCCGGAGAAGCGGGCCGAGATCATGGCCCGCGCGGCCGAATATGCCCATAACCGCGTGGTCGGCGGCATCCATTATCCGTCCGATGTCGAGATGGGCAAGATTTCCGGCAGCGTGATCGCCGCGGTCCTGCTCAGCCGGCCCGATTTCAAGGCCGAGTTCGAGGTGGCGCGATCCGAGCTGCGGTCCGACCTCGGCATGTGAGCCGTCGGTCGCCGACGTTTCTACAAGGGCGCCAGCGGGCGCCCTTTTCGCTTGCGGCGCCGGCACGGGAGCAAGGCAGGCGATGCCGATCCTTTGCCGGATGCGCTTGTCTCCCGGGCTCCATCGCGGTAGCCGTTGTTGGTTGCGTTGCGCCGGGCGCGTCGACGCCGTTATACCCGACAGCCGGACACGCGGAGCTCGTCTCATGAAACCCTCGCTCGAAGACACGCTGCTTGCGGCCATCCGCACCATTCCGGATTACCCCAAACCCGGCATCCTGTTTCGCGATATCACCACGCTGCTCGGCGACGCTCGCGCCTTTCGCCGCGCCATCGACGAGCTTGTGCATCCTTACGCCGGGCTGAAGATCGACAAGATTGCCGGCATCGAGGCGCGGGGCTTCATCCTGGGCGGCGCAGTGGCGCATCAGCTTTCGGCGGGTTTCGTCCCGATCCGCAAGAAGGGCAAGCTGCCTTACGAGACCGTGCGCGTCGCCTACAGCCTCGAATACGGTCTGGACGAGATGGAAATGCACAAGGACGGCGTCTCGCAAGGCGAGAAGGTGATCCTGGTCGACGATCTGATCGCCACCGGCGGCACGGCGGAGGCGGCCGTCAAGCTGCTCAGGCAGATCGGCGCCGACATCGTCGCCGCCTGCTTCGTCATCGACCTGCCGGATCTCGGCGGGCGCCAGAAACTGGAAGCGCTCGGCGTGCCGGTAAGGACGCTGATCGGCTTCGAGGGGCATTAATCAGTGTTGAATGGTGAATAGTGAATGGTGAATAGGGAATGGTTCACTAGTCACCATTCACTATTCACCATTCGCTACTCCACCTTCACCAGCACCGCGCTGTCGAACTCGATGACCTTATCGCCGGTGGAGTCGAAACCTTCGGAACGCAGCGTGAGCAGGCTCCAACCGGGGCGGCCGGCAAGGGGCCGATGGGCAAGCGCTGTGCGGGTGAAGGTCACGGTTTCGCCGGCATAGACCGGCTTCAGCCATTTGAGGTTGCGAAACCCGGGCGAGGGGCCGAATTCGGGCTGCGGGCCGGGACCGGTCCAACGCACGCCCTCGGTCTCCATGCGCTTTTCGAGGTTGTATTTCATCCAGGTGGCGGCGGTGTGCCAGCCGGAGGCGCAGAGACCGCCAAGCATGCTCTTCTTCGCCGCCTCCTCGTCGACATGGAAGATTTGCGGATCGTATTTCCTGGCGAACGCCTTGATCTCGTCGGCCTCGAATTTGTGCGCGCCGAGGGTGACGGTTTGGCCGATGAGGAAATACTCGTCCAGGGTCACGCGACGGCCCCGCGGGTCAGAAACATGCCGGTGTTCTCAAGCTCGAAGACGCATTCGCCGCGCTGGTTGAACAGCTCGCTGCGCATGCTGACCAGGCCGATCTGCGGCCGCGACTTGGACTGGCGCTTGGAAAGCACGGTGACCTTGCCGGTGAGACGGTCACCGGCCAGAACCGGCTTCTTCCATTTGACATGCTCGATGCCGGGTGAGCCTTGCGAGGTCGAATCGAGCAGGAAGGCATCGCACAGCATGCGCATGAACATCGCGCAAGTGTGCCAGCCCGAAGCCGAAAGGCCGCCCAGGATGCTGGCCTTGCCGGCCGCCTCGTCGAGATGCATAGGCTGGGCATCGAATTCACTGGCAAACTCGATGATCTCGGCGGCGCTCACATTCTTGCTGCCGAGGTCGAGCGAGGCGCCCTCGACGAAATCCTCATAGGCCCAGGTCTTTCCGGTCATGTCGGCAATCCGGTTGACGAACGCGTGATCCCGAAGGTCGGCATCCCGGATGGAGGCCCGAGCCAATTTGGTCAAGTCCTTTCTGGTGAGCCAGCCAGGCACTCAGGTGTTGAACTTGAACAGCATGATGTCGCCGTCCTGGACGACATACTCCTTGCCTTCGTCGCGCGCCTTGCCGGCTTCCTTGGCCGCCACTTCGCCGCCGAGCGTGACGAAGTCGTTGTAGGAGATCGTCTGGGCGCGGATGAAACCACGTTCGAAGTCGGTGTGAATGACGCCGGCAGCTTGCGGTGCCTTATCGCCCTTGTGGATGGTCCAGGCGCGCGTCTCCTTCGGCCCGACGGTGAAATAGGTGATCAGATGCAAGAGCTCGTAGCCGGCGCGGATCACCTTGTTGAGGCCCGGCTCGTCAAGGCCGATCGAGGCGAGGAACTCCATTTCCTCCTCGTCGGAAAGCTGGGCAACTTCCGCCTCGATCGCCGCCGAGATCACCACCGTGCCGGCACCCTGCGCGGCGGCCATCTTCTCCACCGCCTTTGTATGCTCGTTTCCCGTGGCAGCGTCCGCCTCAGCGACGTTGCAGACATAGAGCACGGGATGCGATGTGAGCAGGTTCAGGCCCTGCAGGATGCGCAGATCCTCCGCCGCGATGCCATTGAGCAGGACGCGGGTCGGACGGCCTGCCTGCAGCAGTTCGAGCGCCGCCTCCATCATCGGCAGAACAGTCATTGCTTCCTTGTCCTTGCCGGCGGCGCGCTTGCGGACCTGCACGATGCGGCGCTCCAGGCTTTCGAGATCGGCGAGCATCAGCTCGGTCTCGACGGTCTCGGCGTCGGCGACCGGATCGATGCGGCCCTCGACATGGGTGATGTCGTCATCCTCGAAGCAGCGCAGCACATGCACGATGGCGTCGACCTCGCGGATGTTGGCGAGGAACTGATTGCCCAGACCTTCGCCCTTGGAGGCGCCGCGCACCAGTCCGGCAATGTCGACGAAGGAGATGCGGGTTGGGATGATCTCCTTCGACTTGCCGATCGCGGCGATCTTCTGCAGCCGCGGGTCCGGAACCGCCACCTCGCCGGTGTTCGGCTCGATGGTGCAGAAAGGATAGTTGGCGGCCTGCGCGGCAGCCGTCCTAGTCAACGCGTTGAACAGCGTCGACTTGCCGACGTTGGGCAAGCCAACGATGCCACATTTGAAACCCATATTCGTCCGGTCCTATCGGGAATTCGAGATTTGGTGAGGGCTATGGGCGAAAGCGAGGACGATCGTCAAGCCCTTGGCATGATCGTTTCGACGCTCAGTCTTTTCCGAACAGCTTCTTCAGCATCGCGGCCATCGGCCCGCTCTCGGGAACCTTCGCCGGCGGCTGCTGCGGGCGGGCCTGGCGGATATGGCTCTGCTGTTTTGGCTCCTTGGGCGGAGGCCGATCGTCATCGCCGGTCGGCACGAGCTTTTCGCGCAGCGCCAGGGTGATGCGGTTCATGAAGGAGTTGTCGTCGCCCTTGGCCAGCAATCCGGCGTCGTCGGCGATCGCGTCAAGCAACACGTCGAGCCATTCACGGTCAGCCTTGGCGAAATCGCCGAGCACATGCCCGTGCACCATCTCTTTGACGCCGGGATGGCCGACGCCGATACGCACCCGGCGATAGGCGTTGCCGACATGCTGGTCGAGCGAGCGGATGCCGTTGTGGCCGCCGGAACCGCCGCCGACCTTGACCCTGAGCTTGCCGGCGGCAAGATCGATCTCGTCGTAGAAGACGGTGAGGGCGGCGGCATCGAGTTTGTAGAAGCGCAACGCCTCGCCGACCGACTGGCCGGATAAATTCATGAAGGTCTGCGGCTTGATCAAAAGTATCTTTTCGCCGCCCAGCGCGCCCTCGGCGATCAGGCCCTGGAACTTCTTCGACCAGGGCGAAAAGGAATGGCGGCGGGCTATCGCGTCCGCCGCCATGAAGCCGACATTGTGTCGGTTGTTCTGATATTTCGCGCCCGGATTGCCGAGGCCTGCAAAGACAAGCATCGTTGTCTCCTGGCGCTGAGAGAAATTACTTCTCTTCGGCCTCAGCGGCCTCAGCTTCCGGCGCCGCCGCTTCGGCAGTCTCCTCCGTCTCCGGCTTCATTGCCGCGGAGCCGGCGATGGTCGCGATGGTGAAGTCGCGATCGGAGATCACCGGCTTGACGCCGGCCGGCAGGACAACCGCCGAAATGTGGATCGAGTCGCCGATTTCGGTGCCGGCGAGATCGACGGTGATGAATTCCGGGATCGCGTTGGCAGGGCAGTGGAACTCGACTTCGTGACGAACGATGTTGAGCACGCCGCCGCGCTTGATGCCGGGCGACTTGTCCTCATTGATGAAGTGGACGGGCACGTCGACATTGACCTCGGTGTCCTTGCCGATGCGCAGGAAGTCGACATGGACCGGGAAGTCCTTGACAGGGTCGAGCTGAAAATCCTTCGGCAGAACCTGGATCTTCTTGCCGTCGACATCGATCGTAGCGATCGTGGTCAGAAACCCGCCGCCGTGGATCTTGTAGAAGATGTCCTTGTAGTTGAGGGCGATCGCCAGGGGGGGCTGCTTGTCGCCGTAAATAACTGCAGGCACTTTGCCGTTGCGGCGAACTGCACGGGCGGACCCCTTACCGACCTGTTCGCGCGCTTCGGCCTTGAGCTCGTAAGCCTCGTGGCTCATGGCATTTCCTTTCGCGTGTTATGGAGCGTTCGCGGCGGGCAAGCCCATCCGTAAACGTCGAAAGCCGTCGCGGCCTCGCATGGTCGATCCAACGCTTTTGGCTGTCCAAACGCTTCGAGGATCATGCAGGCCTGGCCGGCCTTCCTCCGCGTTGCCTCCAAGGGTGTCTACGCGGGTGGCGGCTCTATAGCGGAAGGCGGGCAGGGGCGCAAGCCGTTGAACGGGAAGGCTCGGCCACGCTGCGCGATGATATCCGGTCGGGGAGGCATAGCCGACGCGTTGCTCCGTCGGATCTGGCGAGTTGCGCCGGGTCCCGCCCGCATGCGTCATGTAGCATCGGGCCGGTTTCAAACGTCCTTGGCAGGCAATCGAAGGACCGGAGATCGACATGAAACTACTGTTCAGCCGCAATCCCAATCCTCGCCTCGCGGTCGCGGCGGCGCGCTATCTGAAGGCCGATGTCGCCTTCGAATTCGCCTCGCCCATGGCACCAGGGCAGGCCGAGCGCTACCGCGCGCTGAACCCCAATTTGACCTTGCCTATCCTGGTCGGCCCGGGATGGAGCCTGTGGGAAGCCGATGCGATCGCATGCCGGCTCTCGCGCGACATGCATTCGGATTTCTGGCGCACCGGCGACGACGAGCCGCAGATGATCCGCTGGCTGAGCTGGGGCAAGGAGAATTTCGTCAGGGCCTGCGACATGGTGCATTTCGAGCGCGGCACGAAACAGCGCTGGGGACTGGGGCCGATCGACAAGGCATTGGTCGAGGAGGGGCTGAGGCAGTTCCACATGACGGCCGCCATCCTTGAAGCCGAGCTTTGCGGGCGCCAATGGCTGGTCGGCAATTCGGTTTGCTATGCCGACTTTCGTATGGCGACCTTTCTCGCGTTCAATGATGCCGCCCGGTTGCCGCTCGATGACTATCCGTCGCTCAGCCGCTGGTATCGGCGGATCGATCATATCGATGCCTGGCGCGACCCGTTCCAGGGGCTGGATGCGCCGCAACTGCCGCCGGTCAGCAGCGAGGCGGCGCCGGGCTAAGCCAGGATTTTGAACGTCTTTTTTGGACCATCGTCGAGGATGCCTGCCAAGCCGCGGCGGAAATGGCTCGCCCCTGCGATGGGACGCGGGCCGTGGCCTGCACTAAGCAGACTTTGTCCGGCGTTTGGAGGTCAGGCAGCATCAGCCGATTGGTCGCCGCTCAACGCATCGCGCAACGCCCGGACTTTTCGCGTGAGAGCATCGATCTCGGCCGAGGTCATGCCTGAACGCTCGACCAGCGTTTCGCCCAGACAGCTGCATTGCGTGAGCAGCGCCCGGCCTGCCGCGGTGAGATCGACCTGCACCTGCCGCTCATCGTCATGGCTGCGCTGGCGGGTCACCAGACCCGCCTGCTCCATGCGCTTGACGAGCGGCGTGACGGTGCTCGATTCCAGCGCCAGCCGGCGCGCTATGGTGCCGACCGACATGCCATCGGCCTCTCCAAGCGCATTGAGCACGAGATACTGGGGATACGTGATCCCCATCTCGTCGAGCATGGGCTTGTAGGTACGGTTGATCGCCATGCTCGTGGCGTAGAGCGCGAAACAGAGCTGATTGTCCAGGGGCAGAGGCATCGCGCCATGATCCTTTTGTCGACGTCGTGAGGCTCTTTAGCACAAAAAATCATATCGCGATACATATTATCGTGGACAAGAAGTCATCGTTGCGCTAAACATATCATTATCGCGATATCATTTATCGCGATAATGACAAAGGAGATTGAGATGACTGAAGCTTCACATGCGAAGGCCGGCTCGGGCAGCGGCACGATCACCACCAACGACGGCACGCAGATCTACTACAAGGATTGGGGCACCGGTCAGCCGGTCGTCTTCCACCATGGCTGGCCACTGAGCAGCGACGACTGGGATGCCCAGATGCTGTTCTTCCTCTCCAAGGGCTATCGGGTCATCGCCCATGACCGCCGCGGCCATGGCCGCTCCAGCCAGACTGACACCGGCAATGAGATGGACACCTACGCCGCCGATGTGACGGCGCTGGTTGCGCATCTCGACCTCAAGAACGCCATCCATGTCGGGCATTCGACCGGCGGTGGCGAAGTGGCGCGCTATGTCGCGCAGTACGGTTCCGGAGGCCGTGTCGCCAAGGCTGTGCTGATCGGAGCGGTGCCGCCGATCATGCTCAAGACCGCTGCCAATCCCGGTGGCCTGCCGATCGAAGTGTTCGACGGCTTTCGCTCGGCGCTGACGACGAACCGCGCCCAGTTCTTCCGCGACGTTCCGGCCGGCCCTTTCTACGGCTTCAACCGTCCAGGCGCGACGGTGTCGGAAGGTGTGGTCGACAATTGGTGGCGGCAGGGCATGATGGGCGGCGCCAAGGCGCATTACGACTGCATCAAGGCGTTCTCGGAAACCGACTTCACCGAGGACCTGAAGAAGATCGACGTGCCGGTGCTGGTCATGCATGGCGACGACGACCAGATCGTGCCGATCGCGGATTCGGCGCTGCTCGCGATCAAGCTGCTCAAGAAGGGCGAGCTCAAAGTCTACAAGGGCCTTCCGCACGGCATGGCGACGACCCATGCGGAGGTCATCAATGCCGACCTCCTGGCTTTCTTCCAGGCCTGAGTCCCAGCGCCAGAGAAGCACCCGCCATCGCGCGGGTGCTTTGCTCTCTGGAGCTCGTCCGGAGTGGCCGGCTCAGGCTTTCCTGGCCTCCTTCATGTTCGGCAGGAACACGGTCAGCAGGCCGAGGAAGGGCAGGTACGAGCAGACGTGGTAGACGAAGTCGATGCCTTTCATGTCGGCGATGACGCCGAGCACGGCCGCAGCGATGCCGCCCATGCCGAAGGCGAAGCCGAAGAAGATGCCGGCGATCATGCCGACGCGGCCGGGAACCAGTTCCTGCGCGAAGACGACGATGTTGGAGAAGGCCGACGACAGGATCAGGCCGATCACAACGGTAAGCACCATCGTCCATTCCAGATTGGCGTAAGGCAGCGCCAGCGTGAAGGGCAGAACGCCGACGATCGAGAACCAGATCATCGCCTTTTGTCCGTAGCGGTCGCCGAACGGGCCGCCGAGCAGGATGCCAAGCGCCGAGGCGCCGAGGAACAGGAAGAGCATGACCTGCGACATCTGCACCGAAACGCCGAACTTATGGATGGCGTAGAAGGTGTAGTAGCTGGACAGCGAGGCGATATAGGCGTTCTTGCTCAACACCAGCAGCGTCAGCACCGCCAATGCCCCCATGACCTTTTTGCGTGGGAAGGGCGAGACGTGAGCCGCCGGCTTGCGGCTGGCCATCGAGGCGCGCAGCCGGCTGTACCAGCCGCCAACCTGCCACAGCACGACGATGCCGATCAGCGAGCCGACGGCGAACCAGGAAATGCTGGTCTGGCCGAAAGGCACGACGATGAAGGCGGCGAGCAGCGGGCCCATCGCCTGGCCGAAATTTCCGCCGACCTGGAACAGCGATTGCGCGAGACCGAAGCGGCCGCCCGAGGCGAAGCGGGCGATGCGCGAGGATTCCGGATGGAAGATCGCCGAGCCGATACCGATCAGCGAGGCGCCGATCAGGAGCAGCCAGTAATGGCCGGCATGCGCGAGCACCACCAGCCCGACCAGTGACGAGGCCATGCCCCAAGGCAAGGAATAGGGCATCGGCCGCTTGTCGGTGATCATGCCGATCACAGGCTGCAGCAGCGAGGCCGTTACCTGGAAAGTGAACGTAAGAAGGCCGATCTGCCAGAAATCGAGACCGTAATTCTCTTTGAGCAGCGGATAGATCGCCGAAAGCAGCGACTGCATGATGTCGTTGACGCAGTGGCAGAAGCTCACCGCAAGAATGACGGTGAAGGCCGTCGCTTGCGCCGAGGTGTGGCTTGCCGGCGCTGGGTTGGCGACGGCGGTGGCGGTCGTATCGGTCAAGGCAATGCTCCGGGTCTTTTTGGCGGCGAACCGCAGCCAGCCAGCTTTATTGGCCCGCTTGTCTTATAATCGGCTTGAATGGCGACTTCTTTCGTGGTTTGGTCCAATAGTTTCGCAAGTGGGCCACATCGAATGCCGCATGGCCGGGAAATCTTCAGGGGCGATGCCGCCGAGCTCGGCCGGCTGCATGAAAGCCGCTGGCAGTGGCTGGAGCAGGCGGTCGGGCCGGCGGTTGCGTTGCCGACCGAATATCCCGACGGCTACCACGTGCCGCGGCACCGCCACAGCCGCAGCCAGTTGCTGCATGCGCTTGTCGGCGTCGTGCTGGTGACGACCAAGCACGGCCGCTGGATGGTGCCGCCCGACCATGCAATGTGGATACCGGCCGGCATCGAGCATTCGGTCGAGATGCTGGGCGATGTCTCGATGCGCTCGGTCTATGTGGTGCCGGATGCAATTCCCGGCCTGCCGGAGGGCTTGCGCGTCGTCGGCATCACCGAGCTGATGCACAGCCTGATCGTGGAATCGGAGAAGCTGCCGCAGGGCGGCGAGCTCGAAGGACGCGCCGGGCTGATCATGCGGCTCCTGCTGCATGAGATCCCGAACCTGCCGGAGCGGCCGCTCGGCCTGCCTTTTCCGTCGGATCCGAAGCTTGCGGCGCTCTGCCGGCGCTTTGTCGCGGCGCCTTCGCCACATGCGACGATCGACGAATGGGCGGATGCCGCTGGCATGAGCCGGCGCTCCTTCACACGCGCCTTCCACCGACAGACCGGGCTGTCGCTCTCCACTTGGCGCCAGCAGGCCTGCCTGTTCGCGGCGCTGCCGAGGCTCGCCGACGGCGAACCCATCACCAGCGTGGCGTTCGATCTTGGCTATGATAGCGTGCCGGCGTTCATCACCATGTTCAAGCGCATGCTCGGCAGCTCGCCTCGCGGCTATATGCGCGGCGCGCGCGAGTCAGGCGAGGGGGCAAAGCGATCAAGCGGCCCGGTTCAGGCCAGCAGCGCCGCGGTCTAGTCTAGTCGAACAGGCTTGAAACCGATTCTTCGGTCGCCGTGCGCGAGATCGCCTCGCCCATCAGGTCGGCGATCGAGATGACGCGGATGTTGGGCGCGTCGAGCACGGCCTGGCTGGGCTGGATGGAATCGGTGATCACCAGTTCTTGCAGTTTCGAGCCACTGATGCGGGCAACGGCGCCGCCCGAGAGCACGCCATGGGTGATGTAGGCAGTGACGCTGGTCGCGCCGTTGGCGAGCAAGGCATCGGCCGCGTTGCAGAGCGTGCCGCCGGAATCGACGATGTCGTCGATCAAGAGGCAATCCTTGCCGGCGACGGCGCCGATGATATTCATCACCTCGGATTCGCCGGGCCGCTCGCGGCGCTTGTCGACGATGGCGAGCTGCGCATCGAAGCGTTTTGCAAGCGCGCGCGCCCGCACCACGCCGCCGATGTCGGGCGATACGACGACGACATTGCCGAGCTGCTTGTATTTCGCCTTCACATCCCGGGCCATCACCGGCACCGAGAACAGATTGTCGGTCGGGATGTCGAAGAAGCCCTGGATCTGGCCGGCGTGCAAGTCGAGCGTCAGCACGCGATCGGCGCCGGCGCGGGTGATCATGTTGGCGACGAGCTTGGCCGAAATCGGCGTGCGGCCTGAGGCGCGGCGGTCCTGCCTGGCGTAGCCGAAATAGGGAATGACCGCCGTGATGCGCCTTGCTGAGGAGCGCATGAAGGCGTCCATCATGATGAGCAGCTCCATCAGATGGTCGTTGGTCGGATAGGAGGTCGACTGCAGGATGAAGACATCCTCGCCGCGCACGTTCTCCTGGATCTCGACGAAGATCTCCTGATCGGCGAAGCGCCTGACGCTGGCCTTGCCCAGCGGGATGTTGAGATAGCGAGCGACCGCTTCGGCCAGCACCCTGTTGGAATTGCCCGCAAAAAGCTTCATGCACCGTTCCTGGTGAAGGATGGAGAGACCGGACAGACTCTCATGAGCCTTTATGCCGGGCTTTTAGCGGCCCGCGCCGGTATTGCAAGCCTCGTGATCGGGAATCGTTCGACAAGGCGCAACAAAGGCCGGCTGGATCGCAAGCCGGCAACAGGTTGGTCGATCAACCGGCGCCGCCGCTGCCGAGCCACGCGGTGAACTGATCGATCGTCTGGTCGGCGATGGCCTGCATGGTGGCCGGCGGTACCGCCGGCCAGCCTTCGCCGCTGTCGACGGAAACCGCTTTCTGCTGGCCATTGATGCGATGCAGGCGGTTGCCCGACGGATCGTAGATATCCCAGACATAGATGACTGTGGTGTCCTTGCCTTCGGACATGGTCGAGAAATAACCCTTCAGCACATGCGTCGCCGTCTGGTCGGTGCTGCCGACAAGGGTCACGCCGCGCTGCCTGGCGCGCGTCTGCAATTCCGCCGTCAAGGGTGCTGCGGCCTCCACCGAGGCGCCGACGATCGGCGCTACCTGCAGCCGGGTCTTGGCGATGGCGGCGGCCTGAGCCGGCGTGGCAGGCGTTGAAGCCGCCGCGGTCGCTGTGGGCGCGGGCGCGGTGGTCGTTGTTGGCGATGCGGTGGCCGACGTGCCCTGGGTGGCCGGCAGAGCCTGGGCCGAACCCGCCGGCGGCTTGACGGCAGAAGGATCGAGGACGTCCTTGGCGTTGGTGCAGGCGGCCAGCGCCAGCGCCGCAAGCAATGACACGGTCGTCACCTGCGATCGTCTCATTTGCCCGACAACTCCCTGGTGGCGAACGCCCCCGCGTGAACCAACCATTATGGATTCACTGCACGATCAAGTCGAGATCATGGCGCGAGAGCGGCTTCGGCGCCGATTCCGTGGTAAGATAGGTGCGGCCGAGCGTCATCGCCGTATCGGTTTCCGAATCCATGATGATCATATGCGCGAACAGCGTCATGCTGGGCGCGATCGGCTCCGGATTGCCCTGGTAGAACATCGGCATGTCCATCCAGGACGGCGTGAAGCGGGCGCCGAGCGAATAGCCGCAGGCGTTCAGCCGGTGCTTGGTCAGATTATGCGCCTCGAGCGTGCGGGCATGCGAGTCGAAGACGTCGCCGAAGGAATTGCCCGGCGTCATCGCCTTCTCGACGGCAAGCAGAGCCGCGCGGGCGGCATCGAACAGTTCCTGGTGGCGCTTCGAGACCTTGCCGGTCAAAACGGTGCGCATCATCGCCGCGTGATAGTGATGGAAGACGCCCGCCCATTCGAGCGTCAGTTGGTCGTTCTTGGTGAGCTTGCGGCGGCCGGCCTTGTAGCGGCAGAGCAGGGCATCGGCGCCGGACCCGATGATGAATTCGTTGGCGGGATAGTCGCCGCCGCCGGCAAAAACTGCTCCTTGCATGGCGGCCAGGATCAGCGCCTCGTCGCCGCCCTGCTTGATCAGGGGCAGCGCGGCATCGAGCGCATCGTCGGCGAGGCTTGCGGCTTTTTCGGCCTTGGCGATCTCGGCCGGACTCTTGAAGAGACGCAGCCGGCCGACGATTCCGGAAGCATCGGCGATCTGGCCGAAGGTCTGCAACTGCTCGTCCACGCGACGGCCATTGTAGGCCGTGAGGCCGTGCGTATCGTATTCCACGCCGATGCGGGCGCCAAGCAGATCGAGATCGTTGAGCAGGTTGCGCAGGTCGATCGCGGGATTGGCGCCATCACGATCGGTCCACAATACGATATTCTCGATGGTCGAGGTGTTTCGCGCCTGCCTCAAATCGGCCGAGCGGGTGAGCAGCACCATCGAGCCGTCGCCCTTCACCACCAGGCACTGGAAGAAGCAGAAGCCGAAAGTGTCGTAGCCGGTCAGCCAGTACATGCTCTCCTGCGCGAACAAAAGCACGGCGTCGAGCTTCTTCTCGGCCATCTCGATCAGCAGCCGGTCGCGCCGCGCGTCGAATTCCGAACGTTCGAAATGCAGCGCCATTACTCTTTCTCCAGAACGATTGCCGAGACCTGCCGCCCGTAATCCGCTTCCCTGCGGTGGGTGGTGCGGCGGTAGGAATAGAAAAGGTGTTCTTCGGCGTAAGTGCAGCGGCCGAGCCCGTCGGCGGTCACGCCGGCCTTGCGCAACCGGTCGACCGTATATTGGTTGAGGTCGAACATCGAGTGGCCAGGGTTCTGCGACGACTTGAAGTAGCGTTGATTGCCGGCGTCGGCCTCGATGAAGCGAGCGACGAATTCCGGTCCCACCTCGTAATTGTCGGGTCCGATGGAAGGGCCGAGCACGGCGACGATGCGATCGCGGCGGGCGCCGAGCCCTTCCATCGCGTCTACGGTGTTTTCGAGCACGCCGGTGAGGGCGCCTTTCCAGCCGGCATGGGCCGCGCCGATGACGCGCGCCTCCGCGTCGGCGAACAGCACCGGACCGCAATCGGCCGTCGAGGCGCCGACAGCGATGCCCGGCCGGTCGGTGACGATGGCGTCGGCCTGGGGGCGAGGGCCGGCAAAAGGCTCCCTGGCAATGACGACATCGGGAGAATGGACCTGGTGCGCGGTGAGGAGATGATCCGCCGGCACGCCCATCCAGTAGGCAACGCGGCGACGGTTCTCGGCAACCAGCGTCTGATCATCGCCGGAGCCCGTGCCGATGTTGAGGCCTTGATAGATGCCGCCGGAGACGCCGCCGATGCGGGTGAAATAGCCGTGGCGTATGCCTGGCGCCTTCGCAAGCAGCGGCGAGCGTACTGGATCGGGTCTGGTCTGATTCAGCATGGAAGGGTTTGTTGTCCGCGTGGGCGATTTCGTCAAGGTGGAGTTCGGTTGGGGGATGTGAGGCTCGGGCAAGTGGCAGGGTCAGCTTGCACGGGTTGCCCGCCGATGTCAGCCAGTTTTCGCGGCTGGCAGGATCTTCATCACCTTGAACAGCTCGCCCATCGCATCGGGGCCGGCAAGGCGCTTGACCGCCTCGGAAATCGCCTGACGCGCGACATCATCGGCCCGGGCGCCCAGCGCGCCGGCGCGCTCGAGCAAGCCCATGCCGAGCAGGAATTCGCTCTGCGTGGTCAGTTCCGCCTGGAGGCCGTGCTCCCGGACGGCTGCGGCCAACGCGGCGAAATCGACGTGAGCGGTAAGGTCGGCCCCGCCGGGATTGGCCAGCACGTCTTCGTGATCGTGCCTGCGCACAGCCTGCAATGTGTCGCCGAAGCCCGGCTCAAGATGGCCGTAGTCGATGAACAGCCCGGCGCCGCCATGGCCGGCGATACGCTCGGCAATCGCTGCCATCAGCGCGGCGCGGGCCGGCGCCACCTCGACGATGGCGCCTTGCAGAGCATCGGCCGCACCGGCCGGCAGCAGCGCCGGGTCGACGGAACCCGCGCCGGCGAAGAAATGAAGATTGTCTTGTTCGTCGAGCCCGACCATGCGCTCGCGCCAGCCGGCGCCGACATAGACGAACTGGCGGATCGGCACGGCGTCGAAGAGTTCATTGCCGATGATGAAGAGCGGCTGCTGCGGCAGCGTGTCGATGGTTTGGTGCCAGCTCAGGGCGGGGCTCTGGCCGGCGAGCGTCTCTTTCTGGATTTCGGTCAGGCGCGGACTGGTCTCGATCATGGCGAAGGAAGCCTCGGCGGCAAGCGCCGGATCGAGGCGCGACCAGGTGCGCAGCATGTCCTTCATCAGCGTGCCGCGACCGGGCCCGATTTCGGCGAAGGTGGCTGGCAGCGGACGCCCGCCGCCTTGCCAGGCCTGGTAGAGCCAGACGGCGACAAGCTCGCCGAACATCTGGCTGATCTCCGGCGCGGTGACGAAGTCGCCGGCGGCGCCGAAGGGCTCGCGCGTCGTATAATAGCCGTCCTCAGGGTCGAACAGGCAGAGCGCCATGTATTCGCTGACCGGGATCGGCCCCACCGCGCCGATCAGGCCGATGATGCGCTCCTTCAGCCTGGTCATGCCGGCTGCGTCTGCGTCGTCGGCTTTGCGGTGGCCATGGCCCAGATGCCGGCGAGCACCATCGGCGAGGACAGGACCATGCCCATGGTCAGCCAGTTGGTGCCGAGCAGATAACCGAGCTGCTGGTCAGGCTCGCGGAAGAACTCGACGAAGATGCGAGACAGGCCGTAGCCGCAGATGAAGGCGCCGCCGACGAAGCGCGGTGTCTTCAGCTTCAGCCGCGAGTGGGTGAGAAAGCGCAGCACCAGGAAGAGCACAAGACCTTCCAGCAGCGCCTCGTAGAGCTGGCTGGGATGCCGGGTGAACGGGCCGCCATTGGGGAATTCGATCGCCCAGGGCACGTCCGATGGACGGCCCCAGAGCTCCGAATTGATGAAATTGGCCACACGCACCAGCCCAAGGCCGACTGGCACGCCGGCCGAGACGACGTCAAACAGCGTCCAGGTATGAATGCCGCGCTTGAGCGAAAAGAGGGTCATGGCGAGGATCACGCCGAGCAGTCCGCCATGGAACGACATGCCGCCCTGCCAGACCGCCAAGATGTCGAGCGGATGCGCGATATAGCGTGGAAGGTCGTAGAAGAGGACATAGCCGGTGCGCCCGCCGAGCACCACGCCGATCGCCGCCCAGACGATGAAATCGTCAAGATCCTCGGGCTTCATCGGCAGCTTGCCGTCCGGCCAAAGGCTGGCATTGCTGACCAGGCGCTTGGCGTACCACCAGGCGAACAGAATGCCGACGATGTAGCCGACGCCATACCAATGCACCGCCAGCGGCCCGATATGGACGATGACCGGGTCGATATTGGGGAAGAGCAGGGAGGCCAGCGGCAGCAGGAAATATTCGCTCAAACTGGGTCGCTCCGGTTGCGGTCGTCTATCGGGCGCGGACCATGCGGCAGGGTTTTGGCGGGGTCAAGGCACGCTTTGCTTGCAATCCGTGCCGCGCGCCACTACGTCAAATAATCAAGCGAGGATTTGCCATGTCGACCGGAACGAACCGCATTCTCGATGAATTCGCCAAGCTGATGACCGATGCCGCGGGGGCAGCCCAAGGCGTCAGGCGCGAGATGGAGACGGCTTTCCGCAGCCAGGCCGAGCGCCTGCTCAACTCCATGGATGTGGTGAAACGCGAGGAGTTCGAGGCCGCGCGCGAGATGGCCGTCAAGGCAAGAGAAGACAACATCCAGCTTGCGGTGCGCGTCGAAGCGCTCGAGGCCAAGCTCGCCGAATTGACCGGGCAAGCCGCACCTGCGGCTGCGGCGAAGCCCAGATCAAAAAAATAATCGTAAACTTTTCCACAAAGCACGATCCGAAAAATCGCTTTGCCGTGAATCGCTTACCGGCATTGCATGAATCTTTTTGACAGCGCCTTTCCACATGCGAATGACGCAGTGCGAAAAATTGGGCTGTTCACGCGACTCCCGATCAATAGACTGAATTTGTTGCATGATTCGAAGCAGGGTCATGCGCCGGGCGGTGGGGTCCGGTTGGGGTCTTTGCGTTTGGAAAGTCCTGGCCGTCCGAGTTCTAGACAAGATTGTTCGTTGTGCGTGCCCTCTCTTGCGGAGCGTGTGGCGGCGCTCTCAGAACGACAGGAAGCATTCATGGAACTCCTCGAACTCGAATTCTCCCGCGAAATCCACCCGGTGGACGTCATCGAGCAGGTGGCCCACAACAATGACTGGTCCTTCGAACGCGCCGGCGACGACGAGATTTCGATTTCGGTAACAGGCAGCTGGACCGACTATCATGTCTCCTTTTCCTGGATGGAAGATTTCGAAGCGCTGCATCTGGCCTGCGCGTTCGACATCAAGGTGCCGGAAACGCGCGCGCTGGAGGTGATGCGACTCCTTTCGCTAATCAACGAACAGATGCTGTTTGGCCATTTCGACCTGTGGGAGCAGGAGGGCGCGATCATGTTCCGGCAATCGCTGCTGCTCGCCGGCGGGGTCGAGCCGTCGAGCCAGCAGGTCGAGGTGCTTCTGTCATCGGCGTTAGAGGCCTGCGAATGCTATTTCCAGGCCTTCCAATTCGTCGTCTGGTCGGGTACGTCGGCCAAGGACGCGCTGTCGAGCGTGCTCTTTGAAACCCATGGAAGCGCCTGAGCGAAGCCAATACCGCCGATGAGTTCCAGCAGCGAGCGCAAGCCGGAGATCAGTTTTGCCGATTTCGATCGTGTCGACATCCGTGCCGGCACGATCGTCGAGGCTGAGCCCTTTCCGGAGGCGCGCAAGCCGGCATTCAAGCTGAAGATCGATTTCGGCCCGGCGATCGGGGTGAAGAAGTCGTCGGCGCAGATCACCAAATATTATGCGCCGGAGACGCTGATCGGCCGGCAGGTCTTCGCGGTGGTCAATTTCCCGCCGCGCCAGATCGGCCCGTTCATGTCGGAAGTGCTGACGCTTGGCTTTCCGGACGAGGAGGGCGCCGTCGTGCTCGGCGCCATCGAGCGCAAAGTGCCGGACGGCGGGCGTCTATTCTAGAACAAGCCTGGGCCGGCCCGACGTCACCGCGTTCTGATCGGCGCGCTTGCGCGGCATCCCCAGCGCTTCTTCGACAACGTCGAGGAACATCTCGGCGCATGACTTCCAGCTGTAGCGCAGTGCGCGCTGGCGCGCCTCCGCGCGGTCAATGTGAAGCGCCTTGAGCGCCGCCTCGCGCAAATCCTCGGATACGGCCCCGCCGACGCCGTCGCCGACGATGTCGATCGGTCCGGTCACCGGATAGGCGGCCACCGGCGTGCCGCTGGCCAGAGCCTCGATGATGACGTTGCCGAAGGTGTCGGTGCGGCTCGGAAAGACGAAGACGTCAGCCGAAGCGTAGATTTCCGCCAGTTCGTCGTTCGGGCGATGGCCGAGGAAATGCGCGTTCGGATAGCGGGCGCTGAGCTTTGCCAGTTCCGGCCCTTCGCCGACCACCACCTTGCTGCCGGGGAGATCTAGATCGAGGAAGGCGGTCAGGTTCTTTTCGATCGCGACACGGCCGACGCAGAGGAAGATGGGGCGGGGAAAGCTGGTGTCCTTGCGTTTGTTCGGCCGGAAATGATCGGTGTCGACGCCGCGAGTCCAGGGCCTCAGCTTATCGAAGCCGCGCGAGGCAAGGTCGTCCGCCAACGATTGCGTAGCGACCAACGTGCCCTGTCCGGAATTGTGGAACTCGCGCAGCCAGTTATAGGCCCACCTCTCCGGCACCGGCAGGCGGGCGCTGAGATATTCGGGGAAACGCGTGTGGTAGCTGGTGGTAAAGGGACGGCCGGCCTTGCGGCAGTAGCGGCGCGCCATGATGCCGAGCGGCCCTTCGGTGACAATGTGGATGTGGTCGGCCTTGTGCGCTTCGATCAGCCGCGCGACATGACTGGGGGTTGTCAAGGCGAGCCGAATGTCCGGGTAGGTCGGCAGCGGCAAGGTGCGGAAGATGTTCGGCGTCAGAAAATCGACCTGGACGTCGAAGGATTTCAGCGTTTCGGTAAGCCGCTCCAGCGTGTGAACCACGCCGTTGACTTGCGGTCGCCATGCGTCGGTGACCATCATGATTCGCATGACGACCCTTCGCACAGGTTCTTGGGCGCGCCGGCACGATGGCGGAACGGCAGCCAGGCTGCAGCTCGCGCTTCGCTCCAGCGCACCCGGGCGGGTGCGGGATCGAAGCGGGGCGGCATAACCGAATCGATAAAGGTCGCGCGCTTCATGCGCGCTCTTGACCATGATTTCATGACGGGGGGATGAAGGCCGTCTCTGTCCGACTAAGCCGGCACCTTGATCACGGCTCGCAGACCGCCCAGCGGGCTGTCTTCAAGCATGATGTCGCCGCCATGGGTTCGGGCGATGTCGCGGGCGATCGACAGACCAAGGCCGGTGCCGCTGGCATCGAGATTGCGCGCTTCGTCGAGCCGCAGGAATGGCTTGAACACTTCCTCGCGCTTGTCCGGCGCGATGCCGGGACCGTCATCGTCGATGGTGACGGTCAGCGAGCCGCGGCCGTGATTGGCATGGACCTCGACCGTCTTGGCATATCGGAAGGCATTGCCGATGACGTTGGACATCAGCCTGGCAAAGGCGTTCGGCCGCACATGCACGGTCGGATCGCCGGTCAGTGTCGTCGACAGCTTGCATTTGCGCAGTTGCGCTTCCTCGCCAAGCTTCTGGAAATAGGCATCAAGATCGAAGCGGCCGGTGTCTTCCGCCGCCTCGCCGCGGGCAAAGGAGAGATAGCCCTCCAGCATCGACTGCATGTCGTCGATGTCCTGGTTCAGCGCTGCCTTGGTCTCGGCCTTGCCGCCAGCCAGGGCCAGCTGCAGCTTGAAGCGGGTCAGAATGGTCCTGAGATCATGGCTGACGCCGGTCAGCATGGCGGTACGCTGCTCGATCTGGCGCTCGATGCGCTCGCGCATCTGGATGAAGGCGAAGCCGGCGCGGCGCACTTCCTCCGCGCCGCGCGGACGGAAATCGCGCGGCATCGGCCGGCCCTTGCCGAAGCTCTCGGCGGCTTCGGCCAAGGTCAAGATCGGCCTTATTTGATTGCGCAGGAAGGGGATGGCGATCATCAAGAGCACCAGCGAGGTGCCGACCATCCAGATCAGGAAGATATGGGTGTTTGAGGCATAAGCCTGGCTGCGACGCACGAAGACGCGCAGGACCTTGCCTTCGAGCTGGACGCGGACCTCGACGACATTGGAGTTGCCGACCGTGTCGATCCAGAAGGGACGGTTGATCTGTCGGGTAATCTCCGATGACAGGGCCGTGTCGAGGATTGAGAAGAACGGCTTCGGCCCGGGGGCCGGCAGCGGATCGGGCGGCAGCAGATCCACTTTCAGCTGCATGCGGTCCTGGGCGATGCGGATGATGTTGGCGTAATCGGCGTCGTGGGGATAGGTCTCCATCATGTCGATGATGGCAGCGATGTCTGCGATCGTCGCCTGCGACAGGCGTTGGGTAACAGTCTGCCAGTGGCGCTCCATGAAGACGAAGGCGACGACCGACTGCAAAAGAATCATCGGCGCGATGACGATGATCAGGGAGCGGGCATAAAGCCGCTTCGGCATGTAGAGCGCGACCAGGCGCCAGAACCGGTTCCAGGCGCGCGGCATCGCCCTCAGCGTCCGCAAAGCGAGATCGCCGGGGCTCCCGGTCTTGGGCTTTTCCAGTTGCGTGGTCGCCATTGGCCCTTCCGCTCGTAGACGGCCATTCAGCCAAGGCCGTCTGCGAGCATGTTATTCCACGCTGAGCCGATACCCAATACCGCGCACGGTCTGCAGCCACACCGGATTGGACGGATCGCGCTCGATCTTGCGGCGCAGCCGGTTGATCTGGACGTCGATGGTCCGCTCGCCGACATCCGATTCGTCGCCGACGAGCTCGTGCCGCGGTATTGTTTCGCCCGCCCGGGCGGCGAAGATCGCCAGGATTTCCTGCTCGCGGTCGGTCAGCTTCAGCGCCTCGCCGCCACGCTTCAGTTCGCGCTTGGCGATCTGGAACGTGTAGGGGCCGAAAACGAGCTGCTCGACTTTCGGCGTCGCCGCCGGGCCGCCGCGGCGCAGGATGTTGTTGATGCGCAGGATGAGCTCGCGCGGATCGAAGGGCTTCGGCAGATAGTCGTCGGCGCCGGCCTCGAGCCCGGTGATACGGCTGTCGGTTTCCGACAGCGCCGTCAGCATCAGGATCGGCACGTTCTTCTCGGCCCGCAGCGCCTTGGTGAGGTCGACGCCGGTTTCGCCGGGCATCATGACGTCAAGCACGAGCAGGTCGAAGTCCAGCCCCGCGAGCTTGCGCCGGGCCTCGCCGGAGTTGCCGGCGACGGTGACCCGAAAACCGTTCTCGGACAAATATTGCTTGAGCAGATTGCGAATGCGGGTGTCGTCGTCGACCACCAGCAGATGCGGCGCATCATCGCCGGGCGCTGCCGGATGATCAACCTTCTCAGTGGTCTCCATTTTTCTTCCCCGATGTTTGCGCAGGCACAATGTCGATCTGCGCTCTAAGTTCCGGATTGACCATCGCCTCGAGGAATCTCTCGATCGAGGCGCGTTCGGCGGTCCCGGAATCTTCCAATGCAGCACGGATGCGGCGCGACTGTGGCCGTGCCAGCGCCAGTGCCAGCGCGCGGCCCTTGGCAGTCGGATAGAGCTCGCGCTGCCGGCGGTCGCGCAACCCTTGCACCTGGACAATATGGTCCGTGTCGATCAGCTGCTTCAACACCCGCGCCAGGCTCTGCTTGGTGATCTTCAGCACGTCGAGCAGCTCGGCTACCGTCAGTCCGGGCCTGCGGTTGACGAAATGCAGGACGCGGTGATGGGCACGGCCGAAGCCGTAATCGGCAAGGATCTGGTCGGGATCGGAGGTGAAGTCGCGATAGGCGAAGAAAAACAGCTCGATGATGGCAAAGTCGATGCCGTCCTCGTCGGTGATCGCCGTCCTGATCGGTTTTCCGGCTGCGGGGCTTCGTTCCGTCATCATTTCTCCATGCCAAGCGGGAATTACGTCAGTACTGTTGACGTAATTTCCCGCAAATGATAATTTTTGACAAGCTTTTCGGCGGATTGCGAACGAAAAGGCAAGCGGAAGCCGTTTTTCCGGAACTTCCTAAGTTTGCCAGGGATTGAATATCCGCCTACGCTTCCAGACACAGGCCGGCGGTTTCGGACCCAGTGGCCGGGCCGATACGAAAGGCCGTATGACACAACGATTGGCGGGCGCCCGCCCGCGGGAGGTTTCCATGGCATCCGTTCCCTTCGATCAACTGGACGGCTTCATCTGGATGAACGGGGAGTTCGTCAAATGGGGCGAGGCCAAGATCCACGTGCTGACCCATGGCCTGCACTATGCCAGCGCGGTCTTCGAGGGCGAGCGCGCCTATGGCGGCCAGATATTCAAGCTCACCGAGCACAATGAGCGCCTGCATGAATCGGCGCGCCTGCTCGGCTTCAAGATTCCCTACTCGGTCGGCGAGATCGACGAGGCTTGCCGCACGCTTCTGAAGAAGCAGGGTTTCAAGGACGCCTATGTGCGTCCGATTGCCTGGCGCGGCAGCGAGCAGATGGGTGTTTCGGCGCAGAACAACCGCATCAACTGCGCCATCGCCATCTGGCAGTGGCCGAGCTATTTCGACCCGGCGCAGAAGCTGAAGGGCATCCGTCTCGACGTCGCCGAATGGCGCCGGCCCGACCCGCGCACGGCGCCGTCCAAGTCCAAGGCCGCCGGCCTCTACATGATCTGCACGCTTTCCAAGCACGCCGCCGAGGCCAAGGGCTACGCCGACGCCATGATGCTCGACTGGCGCGGCCAGGTGGCGGAAGCCACCGGCGCCAACATCTTCTTCGTCAAGGACGGCAAAATCCACACCCCGACGCCCGACTGCTTCCTCGACGGCATCACCCGCCGCACCGTCATCGGCCTGGCCAAGGACCGCGGCTTCGAGGTGATCGAGCGCGCCATCATGCCCGAAGAGCTCGATGGCTTTGAGCAGTGCTTCCTTACCGGCACGGCCGCGGAAGTCACGCCGGTCTCGGAAATCGGCCCGTACCGATTCGAGGTCGGCGAGATCGCCAAGACGTTGATGAACGACTATTCTGCCGCGGTGCAGCCAAAGCACGCCATCGCCGCAGAATAGCGATAGTCACAGCCTTTTTGTGCAACGGGGCGGTTTCGGGCCGCCCCTTTTATTTAGGCGCCTGCGCAGCAATTCGGCGTCTCATGGGTGCGGGCGATCCGGCGACGGCAGCGGAGCAGCCGGTGGGACTGGCAGGGCGATGGGCATACAAAGCATCATCGTCGGCGCCGGCGCCATCCTCACCGACATCATGCGCGCGGTCATGACCGTGATGAAGAATAGGCTTGGCAGAATTTCAGGCTTCCCATGGACGGCTATGGCCGCCCATTTCTTTTAGAGGGATCACCGGTGGACGCAGTCGGCTGTGCCCTCTACATCAGGGCAACACCTCGAAAGGAAAGCCATGGGTCAGCTCAATGCCGGCATCGTGCCGGTCACGCCCTTCCAGCAGAATTGCACCATTCTCTTCGACATGGACGACAAACAAGGTGTCGTCGTCGATCCCGGCGGCGACGTCGACAAGATAGTGGCAGTGCTTAAGGACAACGCGATCAGGGCGAAGGCGATCTGGATCACTCACGGCCATATCGATCATGCCGGCGGCGCGATGGATCTGAAGGATGCACTCGGCATCGACATCATCGGCCCGCACGAGGCTGATCGGCCGCTGCTTGCCAATCTCGAGACCCAGGCCAAGCGCTTCGGCCTTACCGATCCGGTGCGCAATTGCATTCCGGACCGTTTTCTCAGCGAAGGCGACACGGTCTCGTTCGGAGAGCATGTGTTCGAGGTGCTGCATTGTCCGGGGCACGCGCCGGGCCATGTCGTCTACTACAACCGCGCGGCCAAATTCGCCCATGTCGGCGACGTGCTGTTTCGCGGCTCGATAGGCCGCACCGATCTGCCGGGCGGCGATCACGCCGCGCTGATCGCCGCAATCAAAGACAAGCTGCTGCCGCTCGGCGACGATATCGGCTTCATCTGCGGTCACGGTCCGGGCGGCCGCTTCGGCGAGGAGCGCCGGACGAATCCCTTCCTGACCTGATCCTCTGCGCAAAGAAAAAGCGCCGCTGGAGGGCGGCGCTTTTGCCTGGACTGGAAACCGTAAGTCTTAGTTGGCAACACAGAAATGCTGTTCGCCATCGTTGCCCGTGAATGTGCCGGTACGCGAGTTGAAGGTGCGGTACCGGTCGGAGCAATACTCGTACCATTCGCGGGTCCACGGCTCGGCATAGCGGTCGGCATAGACGACGCGCGGCTGTACATAGTAGCGGCGAACGGGGCGGTCGACATAATAGCCGTCATCATAGGCGGGATCGTAGTATCTCGGCCCAGGGTTGCTGAGAGCACTACCGATCAGGGCGCCCGCCGCCAGGCCGACAACGCCCGCGGCAAGGGCGTCGCCGCCATTGTGATGATGACGACGCCAGCGCCAATCATCAGCATTTGCCGCCGAGAAGGTGGCCAAAGTGGTCGCGGCGACGCCGGCGGTCACAATGGCGGTCTTGAGAATTCGGTTCATTTTCGGTCTCCTTCGCGCCGGCCCGCGTATTTCAGGGGATGCGGGTCGGCTTTAGCAGGGGTTAATAGAAGACCGTGGCTGAACGGAGGCTGAACGGCACTGCGCGAACGATTTCGCGGCTCGACAAAATTCCGAGCTCTGCGGGAGCGCCCCGCCTGCTCAGTCTCCGTCGGATCTGTCTTGAGCCGGCTAGCCGATAGACAGATTGACGGCCTTCGGACCCTTGCCTCGCTTGTCGGGCTCGGTGTCGAATGTCACTTTCTGCCCATCCTCAAGACCGGGAAGGCCCGACGCCTGCACGGCCGAAATATGGACGAAGACGTCCTTCGCGCCATCGTCGGGCGTGATGAAGCCGAAGCCCTTGGCATGGTTGAAAAATTTGACGGTGCCGGTCTGCGGCATGGGAAGCTCCTTTGATCCCATCAAGTCAGTCTCGGGCCGGCAAATTGCCCGAGAGGAAATTTGTCCTTTATTTTAGCGCTATCGGCAAGAGAAAGTTTTCGCCTGCCAATACAACTATTTGCCGGACAAAAAAGGGCGCGACGGAACCGTCGCGCCCTCGAAAACTCAAGCTTCCTGCGAAGCCGATTCATGATCCTGCCGCGCCGTTCATCAGCGGAAGGACAGGCAGCGTCGCCCGCTCAGGCGGCGCGGAGGTTGACCGCCTTCGGACCCTTGCCCATGCGGTCAGGCTCGACGTCGAAGGTGACCTTCTGGCCGTCGACGAGCGTACGCAGGCCGGAGGCCTCGATCGCGGAGATGTGGACGAACACGTCCTTGGCGCCGCCGTCAGGCGTGATGAAGCCGAAGCCTTTGGTGGCGTTGAAGAACTTTACGGTGCCGGTCTGGGCCATGGGGGAAACTCCTTCACCCGTATCAGTCTCGTGGGCTCGCCCGCTTCCTTGGGCTGATCCCGGTGTTGCTTCGGCAGTCATGCATTCGCGCATGGTCAAAGCCCCCGCCGAAAAACGGGGCCGTCAGAGATTCACACTATCGGGGAAAGGTCGTCCAAAACGCGCCGCTCTCCGGGTCGCAAATGCCCGAACACCAAATTTATTACACGGAAATGTGATGGTTGCAAGACAGCACCGCGGGCGGCCCTCGGCGCGCCCAACGCGAGGCCATCGATAGACCCGGCGCCATGACCGGTCATCGGCCAGTGAAAAGCCGGGCATGGGCCAATGCGACAAGCCGACCGGCGATGAATTTCGCCCCGGGCAATGCACAAGCCGGGGTTGCGTTCGATCCCAAAATGGCGAGGAATTGCGCGAGCTGGCGCGATCGCGCCTGAGCCAGATAGGAGAGGGACCTATGCGATTTCTTGCGGCAATCGTTTCGCGGCAGGGCCTTGTCGCCCTGCTACTGTCGGCATTGCTGGCGGCCTGTACCGTGGTCGTCGACGAAGGACCGCGTCCGCGTCCGCCGAGACCGCATCCGCAGCTCTGCACGATGCAATACGAACCAGTGTGCGCAAGACGCGGCGGCGACCGCCAGACCTTCGCCAATGCCTGCCTGGCGGAGAGGGCAGGGTATCGTATCGTGCGTGACGGGCCTTGCCGGGATGGCGGCGGTGGCGGCGAGCAAACCTTCTGCACCCGCGAATACGCGCCGGTCTGCGCCAGACGCTACGGCGAGGTGCGCACTTTCCCGAATGCGTGCGAGGCCCGCGCGGCGGACTATCGCATCATCGGCGACGGGCCTTGCTAGCGGCATTGGGGGCAAGTCCTCGGAGCGCTGCCCGCAGACTTGCATCTGCCGCCCGCTTGGCTTAGGTCCGGCGGACGGACAAACACGGCAGGTTTCCCATTAACAGAGATCAGAGAAGAGCGGCAAACGCGGGCGGCAAGCCAGGATCGGCGAGCCCCCTCGATGCCTATGTGCAGCGGGCGCTGCAGCTGCACCAGGCAGGACGCCGGCAGGAGGCGGAGTCGCTTTACCGGCAGGTGCTGGGGCAGCAGCCTAATCATGCCGCCGCGCTGCATTTCCTCGGGCTCCTCCTGCACCAGACCGGTCGCAGCGAGGAAGGGCTGGATCTCATCGAGCAGTCGGTCACGCTGCAGCCCCAAAATGCCGATTTCCTCAACAACATGGGCACGGTGATGCGCGACCTCGGCCGCGTTGCCGCCGCCGTCGATTTCTTCCGCGGCGCGGTGGACATCCGCCCGGACCAACTCGCGGCGCGCGACAATCTCGGCTCGTCGCTGAAGCAGCTCGGCCAGTTCGAGGGCGCTGAGGAGATCTATCGCGGCACGATCGGCCGCAGCCCGTTCCATGTCCGCGCCCGCATCGGCCTTGCCGAGACGCTGCAGGAAGCCGGGCGGCTCGATGAGGCGATCGCGCTCTTCCGCGAGTCGCTGTCGATCCGGCCCAAGGATGCCGAGCTGCTCTACGGGCTGGGCGTCGCCCTGATGGAGAAGGGCAAGCTCGCCGAGGCCGCCGATCTAGCCCGCCAGGTGGTGGCGATCGCTCCGGCGATGGCGAAAGCCTGGCTTCTGCTGACCCAGGTCAAGCGCCAGACCGAGCGCGACGCCGAGCTTGCCGGCATGGAGGCCGAGCACGCCAAGGCGCCGCAGGACAGCCTTGCGCGCATGCAGCTTTCCTTCGGCCTCGGCAAGGCCAATGACGATCTGAAGGATTATGGCCGCGCCTTCGACTATTTCGCCGAGGGCAATGCGATCCGCCGGAAGGGCATCGATTACGACCCGGTGAGAACGCGCGACGAGTTCGAAGCGATGAAGTCGGCCTTCGACAAGGCCTTCTTCGAAAAGCACAGGCCGAGCGACATTTCCGACGACACGCCGATCTTCGTCGTCGGCATGCCGCGTTCCGGCACGACGCTGGTCGAGCAGATCATCGCGAGCCATCCGCAGGTCTTTGGCGCGGGCGAGCTCAGCATCCTGAAGTCGGTCGTCGGCAAGCAGTTTCCGATGAGCATGCCGGGCGGTTTTCCCTCAGGGATAGCCGACATGCCGGACAAGGCCTTTGCCGAGGCCGGGCAGGCCTATATCGACATGCTGCATGCCCGGTATCCGGGCTTCCGCCATGTCACCGACAAGATGCCGGGCAACTTCCTGCTGGTCGGCTTCCTGCACATGATGCTGCCGAAGGCGAAGATCGTGCATTGCGCGCGCGACGCGGCGGCCACGTGCCTGTCGATCTTCAAAGTGCATTTCCGCGGCGACAGCCATCGCTACGGCTACGATCTCGGCGAGCTCGCCGATTTCCATAACCTCTATACCGACATCATGGCGCATTGGCACAAGGTGCTGCCCGGCGTCGTCCACGACGTCCGGTACGAGGATTTCGTCGCCGATCAGGAAGGCCAGACGCGGGCGCTGATGGCGCATCTCGGCCTGCCTTGGGACGACAAGGTGCTGGCGTTCCACGAGACCGACCGGCCGGTGCGCACGGCGTCGGCCGCGCAGGTGCGCCAGCCGATGTATCAGGGCTCGGTCGATCTGTGGAAGTGTTATGGGGAGCGGCTGAAGCCGCTGCTCGTCAAGCTCCAGAACGGATAGGGCGGGATTGGACTGGTAGGCCGCTTGCTCTCAGCCATCGCAGGCCTGTGAGATTAGCCGCTGCCTCGCAACCTCGTCATTCCAGGGGGAAGCAGGAGCTCCGCTCCTGCCCCGCCCTGGATGAGGACCGAATCGGCTGTGCTCAAACCTCGATAAATGGCTGGAAGCCGCCGAAGATCATGCGCTTCCCGTCGAAGGGCATTGTCGACCAGTCCATCTTGAGACGTTCGTCGGCCATCACTTTCGCCATGACCGCGTCGCGGCTCTGCCTGGATTCGTAAACGACCCAGGCAAAGATGACGACTTCGTCGTCCTTCGCCTGCACGGCGCGCGGGAACGAGGTCAGTTCGCCATAGGGCACGTCGTCGCCGATGCATTCGACATAGGCGAGCGCGCCGTGCTCCTTCCAGACGGCGCCGGCATTCGCAGCCATTTTCTTGTAGTCATCGAGATTTGCCTTCGGCACGGCAAGCACGAAACCATCGACATAGGACATGGGTAAACTCCTTCGCTGAAAACGAGCGCCGGGCCGGCGGGGATACGACCCGGCGCGGGTGAGCGCGTCAGCCCTGCGATTGGCGGGCGACGCTTGCTCGCAGGGAAACCTATTTTACCGGCGCGTTCATCGCCCAGGCGACGCCGAAGGGATCCTTCACCTGGCCCCAGCGGTCGCCCCAGAACATTACCTGGAGGGGCGTGACGACTTCGCAGCCGGCGTCTACCGCGCGCTTCCACCAGGCATCGACGTCGTCACTACCGAGATGGAGCTGGAGCGTATAACCCTGCGCCGCCTGATGCGGATGGCCGTGCTCGGGATAGGCGTCGCCCAGCATGAGCGTCGAGCCGTTGACATAGAGATGGATATGCATGGTGCGGCCCTTGTCGTCCGGCGGATAGGCAAAGACTTCCTCGGCCCCGAAAGCCTTCTTGTAGAACTCGGCCGCCTTGATGGCGCCGTCGACCTGCAGATAGGGGGTCAATCCGCCAAGAACTTTGGCGCGGGGCGGGTTCTGGTCGGTCATTTCACGTGTTCCTCTTCACGGGTTGATTGGGCGTTGCGATCAAAAGACGGACGAGGCGACAGCAATCCTACACGGGCAGCGGAATTTTTTTAGCGGGGCCGGGCCCGGACCGGCCGCGCAGCCGGTGAAGCCGATGACCGTCGCATGAACCCGTTGGTCACTTTCAAATGAAGTCGGTCGAGAAGGTGGCTGTGCAGCGGCCGTTTCGCGTGTCGAGAATTTCCGGAAAACCGATGTCCTTGCGCAGGTCGGCCGGCAGCGAAAGCAGAATGCGCTCGCTGCGGTAGCGGGCGCGCGCCGTCGCATATTGGCTGGCGATGCGGCTGATGGATGACAAGATGGACATGATAAACTCTCCCTGGTTGGTGCCGTCAGCACCGTGTCGGCATCCCGAGGACGAGGAATGCTGCGGCAATCCGACAGGTCACCGGAATTTTTCATGCGCGCCCGGAAAGCCGGCCCGTATAGGCCGGCCCCCATATAGGCTGGCCTTGTCGTGGCTATCAGCGCTCCGTCGCGGCCACCGAGCGGAAGAACCCTTCCGGACTGTCGACTTCGGTCAGCCGCCGCTTCTCGATCAGCCAGAACCGGTTGCCGATCGCGCGGATGAAGGAGCGGTCGTGCGAGGCGAGCAGGCAGCTTGCCTGATGCTTCAGCAACTCGTCCTCCAGCGCTTCCTGGCCGTCAATGTCGAGGTGATTGGTCGGCTCGTCGAGGAGGTAGAAATTGGGGTTGAGGAGCTGCAGCACCAGCAACATCAGCCTCGACCGCTGCCCGCCCGACAACGCGGCGATCCTTTTCTCCTGCATCTCGATGGCGACGCCGGCGCCGGCGAGAAGCGAGCGGGCGCGCTGCTCGCCGATCTCGAAGCGGCGCGAGACCATCGCCAGCGGGGTGGCGTCGGCGCCGATGCCGGACAGAGCCTGGTCGCTGTAGCCGAGCACGGTCGACGGCGTCACCTTGACGCTTTCTTCCGACCCCGGTTCGGCGATGGCGGCGCGGATCATCGCAATGAAGCGCGATTTGCCGACACCGTTGCGGCCGAGCAGCACGATGCGGTCGCCTTGGCAGATATGGCGCTTGCCGGTCCTGAACAGCAGCGTGCCGCCGGGCGTTTCGACCGCCGGGTCGTCGAGCGTGATCAGCACCTTGGCGTGGGTGCCGCGGTTGGCCAATCGGATCGCGCCGGCCGAACGCTCGCGATGCGCTGCCACGGCTGCATCTTCCAGCCTTTCGGCCCGCTCCCTGAGCTGCTTGGTTTTGACCGTCAGCAGGTCGCTGCCGGAATTGATGCCGATGTTGTTGAGCTTGGCTGCCTGGCGGCGCAACTGCTGCGCGACCTTCATGTCGCGCTCGAACCGCCGGGCCGTCGAGGCATCGACCTCGTCGAGCGCCCGCCGGGCGCGCGAATAGGGCAGCGAAAACACCGGCGATTCTTCCGGGCGCAGGAAGAGCGTGCGGTTGGTGGTGGCGTCGAGAAAGGCGCGGTCGTGGCTGGCGATGATCACCGGCACCTCGCGTGGCAGCGCGTTGAGCCAGGTTTCGAGCTGGCCGATCTTGGCGAGGTCGAGATGGTTGGTCGGTTCGTCGAGCAGAAGCACGTCCGGGTCGGTGACCCAGACGCGGGCGATCAGCGCCAGCCTTTGCCAGCCGCCGCTCAAGGCCCGCATCGGCCTGTCGCGCATGTCCTCGGGCACATCGAGCGAATCCAGCACCACGTCGACGCGCCAGAGCTCGCTGCCAAGCTGCTCCGGCGGCAAGGCATCGGCAACCACCTGATGGAAGCTACGGTCGAGCTGCGCGCCGGGGACGGATTGCTCGACATGGCCGACGCGCAAGCCGCGCGTCCGGGTGATGTCGCCGCTCGTGGCGTCCAGCTCGCCCGCCAGGCATCTGAGCAGGGTGGTTTTGCCACGGCCGTTCGCCGCGACGATGCCCAGCCGGTCGCCGGCACCGATGATGAGGTCGAGGTTGGAGAAGAGCGGCGCACTCATGGTGACGCCGAGGGATTTGAGGCTGATCAGGGCCATGTCGATTTCTCTGGTCTTGCCGGAGCCCGGCTCAATGCACTTTGACGGTGCGCCGGTAGGCCATCAGGCCGAGATCAGCGGCACCACGAAGGGCAGACCAAAAATCGAAGCGGGGGAAAATTCCCGGACCGTCCTGGTCAGCCCTGCAAGCAAGCTCGCAGGGCACAGACAGGGCCGCGCTGACGGTGGTGATCGATAGACACGCAGCCCTCCTTTCCAGATGTTCGAGTTGGGGAAACTGGTACACCTGGGGAGGGGGCATGGCAAGGGGCGGCAGGACAGAGCGGGGCGCTGAACCTACCGATCTCCCCTCTTTTGGGCACATTGTGGGGGAGATGTCCGGCAGGACAGAGCGCTGTCCCGCCGGCATGTCAACATATCAATCTCTTCAGAAATCAGTGCCCCGGCCGCCCAGTCTTGCTCGGCCGGCGCTTTTGACGGCGCTCATCGGCTGGGTCTTCGTAAGAGCCGATGCCAGAGCGCTGGCGGACGATGGGTTTATCGTCGCGTTCCTTCGCGCCCCCCTCTGTCCTGCCGGACATCTCCCCCACAAGGGGGGAGATTGGCCGTGGCTTCGTAGGCACCGTTCCTTCGACGGGTTTTTCGGTCCGGCGCACCGTCATCTCGTCGAGCGAGTTCTTGCGGAACAGCGACCCGGTGCGATCGCCCGGGATGCCGAAGTCGGAGCCATGCGCTTCCTGCGCCGACTGCTTCTTGAACAGCGAGCGCGAGACCGCGCCAGCGGGTGTTGCCATATCGGTGCCCGGTCCCATGTCGTCGATCGAGGGCTTGGCGAAAAGAGGCTTCTTCACCGGCACCGCGCCGTCCGCGCCCATCTCATCGAGATCCGGCTTGCGGAACAGGCCCTTGCCGTCGTCATCGACGGTGCGGTGCACCGCACGTCCCTTGTTGTGCCTGCCTTTCTCGCGGCCGGAAACCGGGCTTTCCATGTCGGCGTAGCGGGCGAGCGGATCGTCCGAGATGGACAGTTCCATTTCCCGCAGCCGCTTGATCTCGTCGCGGATGCGGGCGGCCTTCTCGAAGTCGAGATTGGCGGCGGCGTCGCGCATCTGCTTGTCCAGCGCCTCGAGATGGGTTTTCAGATTGTTGCCGATCATGGCGCCGGCATCGTCGGTGAACTGCGAGATGTCGGCGCGCACGTGATCCTTCTCGTAGACGGAGTCGAGGATGTCGGCGATGCGCGACTTGACCGATTCCGGCGTGATGCCGTTGGCCGCGTTCCACTCCATCTGCTTCTCGCGGCGGCGGTTGGTCTCCGCCATCGCCCGTTCCATCGAGCCGGTGATCTGGTCGGCATAAAGGATGACCTTGCCGTCGACGTTGCGGGCGGCGCGGCCGATGGTCTGGATCAGCGAGGTTTCCGAACGCAGGAAACCTTCCTTGTCGGCGTCGAGGATGGCGACGAAGCCGCATTCGGGAATGTCGAGGCCTTCGCGGAGCAGGTTGATGCCGACCAGCACGTCGAAGGCGCCGAGGCGCAGGTCGCGCAGGATCTCGATGCGCTCCAGCGTGTCGATGTCGGAATGCATGTAGCGGACTCGAATGCCGTTCTCATGCAGATATTCGGTGAGGTCTTCGGCCATGCGCTTTGTGAGAACCGTGACCAGCGTGCGGTAGCCCAGCCTGGTCGTCTCGCGGATTTCGCCGACGACATCGTCGACCTGGCTCTTGGCGGGGCGCACCTCGACCGGCGGGTCGATCAGCCCGGTCGGGCGGATGACCTGCTCGGCGAAGACGCCGCCGGACTGGTCGAGCTCCCAGCCGCCCGGCGTCGCCGAGACGGCGATCGACAGCGGGCGCATGGCGTCCCATTCCTCGAAGCGCAGCGGCCGGTTGTCCATGCAGGAGGGCAGGCGGAAGCCATACTCGGCCAGCGTCGCCTTGCGGCGGAAGTCGCCGCGATACATGCCGCCGATCTGCGGCACTGTGACGTGGCTCTCGTCGATGAAGATCAGCGCATTGTCCGGCACATATTCGAACAGGGTCGGCGGCGGCTCGCCCGGCTGGCGACCGGTGAGATAGCGCGAATAATTCTCGATGCCGGCGCAGGAACCGGTCGCTTCGAGCATCTCGAGGTCGAAGCGCGTGCGCTGCTCGAGACGTTGCGCTTCAAGCAGACGGCCAGCCTTTTCAAGCTCTTGCAGGCGGTATTGCAGCTCTTCCTTGATCGACTTGATAGCCTGATTCAAGGTCGGCCGCGGCGTCACATAGTGCGAATTGGCGTAGATCTTGACGCTCTTCAGCTCGCCGGTCTTCTGGCCGGTCAGCGGATCGAACTCGGTGATCGCCTCGATCTCGTCGCCGAACATCGAAATGCGCCAGGCGCGATCTTCGAGGTGGGCCGGAAAGATCTCGATCGTGTCGCCGCGCACGCGGAACGAGCCGCGCACGAAGTTGATGTCCTGACGCTTGTATTGCTGGGCGACGAGGTCGGCGAGCAAGGCGCGCTGGTCGAGCCGGTCACCGACCTGCATCTGGAAAGTCATCGCCGTATAGGTCTCGACCGAGCCGATACCGTAGATGCAGGAGACGGAGGCGACGATGATGACGTCATCACGCTCCAGCAGCGAGCGCGTCGCCGAGTGGCGCATGCGATCGATCTGCTCGTTGATCGAGGATTCCTTCTCGATATAGGTGTCGGTGCGCGGGACGTAGGCTTCCGGCTGGTAGTAGTCGTAATAGGAGACGAAATACTCGACCGCGTTTTCGGGGAAGAATTTCTTGAACTCGGCGTAGAGCTGCGCGGCCAGCGTCTTGTTCGGCGCCAGGATCAGGGCAGGGCGCTGCGTTTCCTCGATCACCTTGGCCATGGTGAAGGTCTTGCCGGAGCCGGTCACGCCGAGCAGCACCTGGGTGCGGTCGCTTTGCTCGACACCCTCGACAAGGTCCTTGATGGCGGTCGGCTGGTCGCCGGCGGGCTCGAAATCCGACACCATCTTGATGGCGATGCCGCCTTCCGATTTTTCCGGCCGGGCAGGCCGGTGCGGCGTCCAAAGCTGGCCATCCTTATGCAGCGGATTGCCGGATTCGATGAGCCTCGACAGTGCGGCGACGGTCGCGGTCACACCGCTCGAGGAAACCTGCTCGGCGTCCTCCAGGCTGATGTCGAGGCCGGCCACCGGGTTGAGGCCGGCGGCGGCGCGTTCTTTCGCCGATGCCGCGCCGCCCATCGAGGTGCCGCGCGCCGTGCGCCCGGGCGCAGCAGAGCGCTCGGGGACCTTCTTCGGCGCTTTAGCCTTCGGCTGCTTTTGCGCCTCGCGCTCGATCTGCCCGGCCCAATCGGAGATCGAGCCGGTGAGAGGCGCGCCGGAGAACTCGCTTTGCGGTGCTTCGGCGAAGCCGCCGCGCTCCAGGGGCTCGGCGGCGTCGAGGAATTCGGTCAGCGGACTGCGCCGTTTCGGCGCGCCCTCTTGCGCCGGCGAGGGCGTTTTCTTGTCGGTGCGTTTGGCCATGGCCCGAATATGGGAGGACTCGGCCGAAATGGAAAGAGCGGAGTGAAATGCCGGGTGCGCGCTGCCGAGCCTGCTGACAGAAGGCTGTCAGGAGGCATGTCGCACGCGCCGTTTCGTTTCAGTTGAACCACAGCGCGAAGGTCAGGAAGCCGGCGCCGCCGAACTCGCGCTGAATCTGATTGAAATCGTCGCTGGTGAGGATTTTTCCACTTTCGAGGTAAGGCGCGATGGCCGGGCCGGTGATCGACAGGACGAGGTCGAAAGGTTTCGGCTCGTCGAAGAAGCGCTTCATGTTGATGCCTTTGCCGATGACGCGGAAATGCGGCAGCAGCACGCGGCCTTCGAGAAGGTCCTCAGCCATGGTCAGGGCGGCAAGCCATGCCTGCACTTGCGCCTCGCCGACCTCGAGGCCGGTGAGCGGGTTGACGCCCTTCTGCTGCGGTCCCGGCAGCCATTCGCGGTCATTGTCGGTTTCGGCGCGTATCGCTTTCCAGTCCTCGCGCGAAAGCCGGATCATCTCCAGCAGGTGACGGCGCGCCGCCTTCCGGCGCTCCGGCTCGATCACCGGCCAGTTGACGAGATGCACCAGCGAGATGAAGTCGGCAAAGCGCCATTCCGAGGCGAAGATGCTGCCGCTCATGCCGCCATCCGGCGGGACCAGCGCGTCCTGCAGCGGCAGTTTCGCGTGCGGAAACAGCATGTGGAAAGAGCCGTCGAACATGGCTCTGAAATCATGCGCCAGCCAGAAATCGGCCTGCGCCATCAGGAACTCGGCGTAACCTTGCAGCCAGAAACCGTCGGCGCGGTCGAAGCGGAAGGTAAGCGAAGGGGCGGCATCGCTTGCGTCGACGCCGCCGCGTGAGAGCGAGGCCATGATCGCGGCGATGCTTTCGTCCGGCGCGATGCTGCCGTCCTCGTTGAGATCGATACCGGCATGAGCGAGGTCGACCACCATGCCGATATCGGCGTCGGTGGGCACCGAGCCCAGCGTGGCGGCGGATTTCTCCAGACGGTCGCGGAAAGCGATCAGGATGGCGCGGAACTTTTCATAGGTGAGCGGCTCGGGACTGGGATTGTCCGGCACGGGCAGCCGCATCAGCGGTAGCATGAAGGATTGCGGGCTCTCGAAACCGTGCCGATGCAGACCGCTGGCCAGGATTTCCAGCGCGGTAAAGAATTCGCCGGCGCCGGCGGCATAGGCCGATGCCGGATCGCTCGGTGCCGCCGCCTCCAGTGCCGCCAAGGCAGTATTCCGATCCGCTACGGTCTTCGCCTCGAACAGGGCGGCCGGGTCGGGGCTAGCCGCTTTGGCGTAAGCAAACGGCAGGAGCAGCAAGAGTGTGAGTGCCACAAGGCCCGACAGTCGCTTCACGATGGATCCTCCCGTCCCAATCCCGCCAGCCACAATATACGGATTTGCGGCGCTTCGCCTGCAGCTTTCTCCTGTCGCGTAGACGGTCTACACACGATGGCAAACGGTTGGGCATCGCGTGTCGAATTATCCGCTCTCCTACAAATTGTCGTGGCTGCCGCGTTTTCTGAAGCCGTCGCTTGGCGGCGACAGAAACGGTTTCGCGGCCCCGGCAGCGACGCTGATGGTGCCGGGGCCAACGCAAACTGTGCGGCTTGCCTTCATCGGCGACCTGTCGGCGGTCGCCAATCGCAGGGTGCCGGAATGCGACCCTGCGATCGCGGCGCTGCTCGCTTCGGCCGATCTCGTGGTCGGCAATTGCGAAAGCCCGGTCGTCGAGCGGCCGAGCGCGGTGGCGGGCACGCGGCTTGGCACGCATCACGCGATGAGCGAACGCTTCCTGGCGGATGCGCTGGCAGCCGTCGGCATTGCCCGTGACAGGCTCGTGCTGTCGCTCGCCAACAATCATATCCTCGACCAGGGCGTTGCCGGCTTCGACGAGACGGTCGCGGCGCTGAAGCGGCTCGGCATCCGCACCATCGGCACCGCGGCCGGCGGCCCGGTCCAACACCAGGCCGCCGGGCCGCTGACGATCGGCTTCGCCGCGTTCACGCTTTGGCGCAACGCTGACGAGGCCGAATTTCGGGCGCGGATTTCCATGGCGGGCGATCCGGCCGAATGGCCGCTCGGGATCCTCGCGGACGTCGACTTGCTCTGCGCGGTGCCGCATTGGGACTGGGAGTTCCGGCATTTTCCGAGACCGGCGACGCGGGCGCTGGCGCGGCGGCTGGCGGGCCACGGCGTCCGGCTGATTGCCGGCCACCACGCCCATGTCGTGCAGCCGCTCGAGCGCATCGGCGATGCGCTCGTCGCCTACGGTCTCGGCGACTTCCTCGGCACGGCTTTTGCCAGGCAGCCATGGCCCGGCCGCATCGGTTCGATCCTGGTCGTCGACGTCCGCACGGACGCAGCCGCGCGAGGCAAGATTGCCGCTTACAAACTGCATTTCTTCATGCGCCTCGCCAAAGCCGGCCATGAGCAGCTGGTGCCGGTGGAGGCGCTGAAGGAGGGATTGTTGAAGCGGAAGGTTACCGAACGCCTGAGCGCGATCTTTTCCGGCTGACAGCCGACTGCTGACCGGCCCGACTGGCCGCGGAGAACTCGCCGCACTAGGCAGCCGTAATGCCTTGGATGCAGTTCAGCAGTCGAAGCCGTATTGGGTGCGCATGTAGTCCGCCTCTTCCTTGGACATTTTCTTGAACATCACGCAGACGGTGAAGCTGCCGACCTGATGGCCGTCCCTGGTGTATCCCCAGTCGGAGATATCGTCCTTGGAGAATTCGATGTTCTGGCCGAATACGACGTTGCGGACGAGTTCCGGCTCGTTCGCCAATATGCCGACAGAGCCGGTGGCGGTCCGCTTGAAGGGGATGACCCAGAAATGCTCCGTCGCATGTCCGTCGACCACCATGACCTTCAGCTTGAACCTGCCGGTTCCCGGCGGCGGCGCGTCGGACAAAGCCAGGAAGTCGTCCAGGCTGGATCGTGCCCTTGCAATCGCCGCCGCCATTTCGGCATCGTCCGGGGCTACCATCACCGTTTTGTCGTCACCCTGATCGGTGTCTTGCGCTCGAACAGGCAAGGGCGCGAGTGCCAGTAACAAGCTTAGTGTGGCGCGAACGGCAAAGGTCATGAAGCCCCCCAAGTCCAGGTAGGGCGCTCATCTTCCCGCATCGTACCGGCATTATCAATCAGGCACGGCATTGTCGCGACGCGCCAGCGGCGGCCTTCGTCTGCAGCGTTCCGATACCCCTATGGCTTTGCCGGGTGGTCAGTCTATCCGTCACGAGCGGATGGTAACGGGAACGGAAGCGCTCCCGGTCGTCAAAGAGTCGAAAGCGCCGAGCGCCGGAGAAGACAGGACATGCGAATGAAACTTGCTGCCACGGCGATCGCGATGATCATTCTTGGTGCGTCCTCGGCCCGCGCCGAAGATCTGAAAGCTTTCAAGCTGACGATCGATGGCGTGGCGGTCGAAATCGATCCCGGCGAGGATGCAGACGTGACCTTGCCCGGCGGCAAGACGGCCAGGGTGCGGCTCGACCGCAACGACTTCGCCACTTTCTCAGGCGGCACGTTTTCCTTTGTTCATCCGAGCAGCATTTCCGTCACCAAGACGGATCTCGGCGAGAGCATCACCCAATACCTCGCTGCCTCGGCCCTCGGCACCCGTCGTCGTGGTGCAGGAATACGGCAAGATGAATCCAGTGTCGCTCAATCAGCTGATGCTGCAGGAGATGACCAAGGAGTCGGTTCAGGCGGGCGGCACGCTGATACAGGAGCCGACGACCCGCAAGCTCGCCGACGGCAAGCAGTTGACCGGCATCAAAGCCACGGTGAAGACGCGTACCGACAAGGCCGATTTCGAGATCGTCGGCTTCGATCTTGCCGATTAGGGGCTGCTGTTCATCACGCGCATCGGCGATCAGGACACCGCAACCGAGCAACCGATGATCGACAAATTCTGACAGACGCTGAAGGTCAAACTGTAAGGCGCGCTGATATTCAAGTGCCTGGAATACCAGTTTCGTGCGCTTCCGGTGCTGGATTACAGCCCGCTCGGCACCAGTCCCGCCAGCCAGTTCGCCGATCGCTTTGCCATGTCCACCGTCGCGTTGGCCGCGCGGCCGAGATCGGTCTTGACCACGGCATAACCAGCCTTGGTGCGATAGAGCACGGCGCTGCCGCCGTCGACCGCGGCCTCGAAGGCAACAGGCCGCGCGGCTCCCGTCTCGCTGGCCGTCACCGTCGTGCCGACCGGGACGCTCGGCCGACGGCTGAGCTCGGGCGGCAGCGGGGCGATGGTTTCGACGACGCGGTTCGGCGGCCTCAGCTCCGGCCTTGACGCTTTGGCTGCGAGCTCCGAAGTCGATGCCGACCCTTTGGTGCGGCAGATGCCGGAAACCAGCGGATAATTGAAATTGCGCTGATGCAGCATCTGGCTCTTCATCGCCGCTTCGCAGTCGGCAATCGTCGCCCATTTGGCGGGAGTCTCGCCGATATACTCGCAGAGCTTGGCGTCGCAGTCGCAGCCGACAATGGTCATGGCGACAAGGGCGGTCTTGATCACGGTCTTGTCCCTTTGAAGTTCGTTCCCAGGCGATCAATCGCCGGGGAACAAGGCGGGATTTGGCCGCGATTGTGAATTGAGAGTGTCGGCGCGTTGCTTGGCTTGCGACTGTGGCGGGGAAGCATCAGTGGCAGATGCTGGGGAGGTGCAGGACGCTGGGAAAAGGGCCGGTGAAAGGGCAGCCCAAAAAACAGTCGGCGCTGGGATTGCTCCCAGCGCCTCCCTGTCAGATCAGGAACCGGTTACGGCAGCAACTTCCGTAAAGTCGTCGCGCCAGGCCGGCCTTGATTTTGACGGTCCTGCCAGTCGCCACCCGAAGGCAGCGTCCGTTCCAGACCACGCCGATCTCCACCCTTGCGGGCTTTGCCGGCGCACCATCGAAGGTTTCACCCGCCTTCATGGCAGCATCGGTCCGCCGTCGGCGTTCGCACGCTTTCCGCGGCACCCGTAGGTCTCGGCATCCGTCCCTCCAGCAGGCGAACCTGCTCTCGTTCTGGGCCGTACGGGCCTCAGGAAATCCGCCTTGCGCTTCTGCCTTTCGGCCGGGGCGTTCGGTAGCCGCCTGAGATGGGTTCAATGTATGCCGGGTAAGGAATTTGCGGAATAGACGCGGACCTGTGGATAGCGGGATTATCGGGGACCGATGCGACAAGTCTCGGAATTTGCGGGCCGAACGCCTTAGACAGCCTGTCCCCATTTTCCGCGGTCCTTTCGAGGATGAGCCTTGCCCCGCCAGTCGGCCCGCGTTTGAATGCCGGCAAAGTGCTGTGGCGCTGCATCAGCCGAGTCGCCATGGACTTCCACGCAATATGCCTCGGGGGAGATCAGGTTGAAGGTCGGGGTGGTTCTCAATCCGATAGCGGGAGGGGGCAAGCTCAAGCGGCATTGGTCCGAAGCCGCCGCATCGCTCAAGAGGCATTTCGGCGATTTCGAGCTGCGCGAGACGCAGACCAGCGGCGACGCCGAGCGATTGGCAATCGACCTCGCGGCCAGCGGGTGCGATCTGGTGATCGCGGCCGGCGGCGACGGCACCGCCAGCGAGGTGGCGGACGGGCTGCTGCAGGCAGAGCATGAGACCGGCCGAACCAGCGCGCTCGGCCTTTTGCCCTGCGGCACCGGTATCGATTTCGCCAGAGGGCTCGGCCTGCCCGACGAAATCGAGGAAGCACTGGCGCGTATCGCCGGCGCCGGCGCGCGCAAGGTCGATGCCGGCCGCGTCTGCTACATCGACGACCACGGCGCGCTCGCCAGCCGTCACTTCATCAACATCGCCAGCCTCGGCCTCTCCGGCGCCACCGATCGCGCGGTCAATGCGGACAAGCGCAAGGGCAGGGTCTCGGCCAAGGCGCTGTTCTTCTGGCGCACCGTGCTCGAATTCGTCCGCTATCGCTTCCAGGAGGTCAGGATCACCATAGACGACGGCGAGCCGGTCGAGGCGCGCATGGCGCTGGTGGCGGTAGCGAACGGGAAATTCTTCGGTGGCGGCATGATGATTGCGCCGGACGCCGATCTGTCCGACGGCCAGTTCGATGTCGTCATCCTGCGCGCCGCCGGCAAGCTTGGGCTGATCCGCGACATCCGTCTCCTCTATGGCGGGCGCCACCGCAACCATCCGGCGATCACCATCCTGCGCGGTCGCAAGGTGCTGGTCGAACCGCTGGGCGACGTTGAGAAGAACGGAGCGCTGGTCGACATAGACGGCGAGTCGCCCGGTCGGATTCCGGCGACGTTCGAGATACTGCCCGGCGCATTGACGCTCAGGTGTTGAATCACCTGCCTGAAGGTTTGATTCCGCCGGTGTGATTAGGCGATTGAAATAGCTGGCTAAAGTTTTGGCGGATTACAGTTCGAGCTTGGCCGGGAAGCCTGGCGCGCGAAGCTCCGTGCCGACCGCATCCTCCAGAAGCTTGACGATCTGGGTCGACCAGGCGCCACCGCCATACTCCCGCCTGCCGACCTCGAAAATCTGGTTGACGAGTGTTGCCAGTTGCAGCGGCACGCGGAAATCCCTGGCCATGCCCAACGCGAAACCGAGATCCTTCAAGGCCAGGTCCATGGTGAAGCCGACGTCGTAGGAGCCGTTCAGGATAAGCTGGCTTTCGGTCTCGTGGACGAAGCTGTTGCCGGAAGAGGCGACGATGGCGTGATAGGCTTGGGCGAGGTCGAGCCCGCCCTGGTTGGCGAGCATCAATGCCTCGCCGGCGGCGACCAGATGAATGAAGGCTAGCATGTTGGTGATGACCTTGATCACCGCCCCCGAGCCGACCGGTCCCATCAGGAACGATTTGGCGCACATTGCCTGGATCGCCGGCCGGTGGCGCTCGTAGAGCGCGGCGTCCCCTCCTACCAGCGCGGTGATCTTTCCTGCCGCCGCCAAGTGCACGCCGCCGGTGACCGGACATTCCAGCGTCTCGACACCTTTCGCCGAAGCAAGTGCGGCCAGCCGCAGGATCTCGTCGCGGCCATTGGTCGACATTTCGATCCAGGTGCCGCCGGCGGCCAGGCCGTCCAGCAATCCGTCAGAACCGGCGAGCACAGCTTCGCTCACTTTCGGCGAGGGCAGGCAGGTGATCGCATTGCCGGCGCGGGTCGCGGCATCCGCCGGGCTCGCCGCCGCCGTAGCGCCGAGCGCGACCAAACGCGCAACCGCCGCTGGGTCACGATCGAAAACGGCAACAGCGAAGCCGTGGCGCAGCAGGCTGGCGGCAAGGTTGCCGCCGAGATGACCAAGGCCGATGAAGGCGTAGGCGAGGCGCGCGGTCACGGCATCAGCGGCGTCTGCATCATCTGCAGATGCAGGTCCTTGCCGCTATAGGGGTGCGCCTCGCAGATTTTCTCGTTGAGCTCGACACCGAGGCCTGGCTCCTTCGACGGGATGACGTGGCCATCCTGCCATTCGATCTTCTTCTTGAGCAGCGTGGCGTGAAAATCGTCCCACTGCTTCAACGATTCCAGGATGAGGAAGTTGGGCAGAGTCACCGCAAGCTGGATGTTGGCGGCGCCGACGATCGGCCCGCAATAGCAATGCGGCGCGACCTGGATGTGGTAGGCCTCGGCCATGGCGGCGATCTTCTTGGTTTCGAGAATGCCGCCGGAGCGGCCGAGATCCGGCTGCAGGATGGTCGCGGCGCGGTTCTCGATGACGCGCGCGAATTCGAATTTTGTCGTCAGCCGCTCGCCGGTGGCGATAGGAATCGAGGTGCCGCGAGCGACCTGCGCCATCACCTCGGGCATGTCCGGCGGCACCGGCTCCTCGAACCACAGCGGATCGTAGGGCTCGATTGCACGGGCCATACGAAGCGCACCGGAGGCGGTGAACTGGCCATGGGTGCCGAACAGGATGTCCGCCCTGGTGCCGACCGCCTCGCGGATCGCCTTGATCATGCGGGCGGAGAGGTCGATGTCGATCAGGCGCGGCTGATGGCCGTCATAGGCCGTGTAAGGCCCGGCCGGGTCCAGCTTGACGGCGTTAAACCCCTGCTCGACATATTCCAGCGCGCAGGCCGCGGCCATGTCGGGATCGTTGTAGACGTTCTGGCCGTGGGCGTCTTCCGAATGGACGCTGCCGGTGTGCGGATAGAGATAGGTGTAGGAGCGCAGCGTCTCGTGCACCTGGCCGCCGAGCAGCTTGTAGACCGGCTTGCCGGCCTCCTTGCCGATGATGTCCCAGCAGGCCATTTCGAGTGCCGAAAAGCAGCCCATCCCGGAAACGTCGGGACGCTGGGTGAAGCCGGAGGAATAGACGCGGCGGAAGAGGTTCTCGATATCGTGCGGATCGCGGCCGATGAGGTAACGCTCGGCCATATCCTCGATCATCTTGGCAGTGACATGCGCCGAGAAGGTGGCGTTGTAGGCCTCGCCATAGCCGACCACGCCGCCATCGGTGGTGAGCTTGACGAAGATGAAATACTTGCCGCCGATGCCGGGCGGCGGGTTGCCGACAACCCAGGTCTTGACGTCGGTGACTTTCATTTGTGATCCTCCAGAACTCGCTCGGCGCCTTTCCATCCGGTGAGGATTGCGGCGGCGTTGGTGTTGCCCGTGATGTTGTCGGGAAAGATCGATGCGTCGATCACACGCAAGCCCTCGAGCCCATGCACCCGAAGCCGTGGATCGACGACGGCGCGCGAAGCGTCCGGACCCATGCGACAGGTCGAGACGGGATGGTAGACGGTGCCCGAGCGCTTCCTGAAATCCTGAATCATATCGGCATCGGAAGTAATTGACGGACCAGGCAAAACTTCTTCCTCGATGATCTCGGCCATCGCCGGCATCGAGGCGATCTTGCGCACGAACT
The DNA here is from genome assembly GCF_002294985.1 of Mesorhizobium sp. WSM3862. GTDB lineage: Bacteria > Pseudomonadota > Alphaproteobacteria > Rhizobiales > Rhizobiaceae > Mesorhizobium. The sequence continues at coordinate 688,644 of NZ_NSGE01000002.1, forward strand.
TCACCGCCGCCAGCATCTCGTCGACATCGGCGTTGGTCGAATAGGCGTTCGCCGTGATCTTCGGATGGTCGCGCGGATCCTTCGAGCGGATCATGATCTCGCCGCGACTCGACGGCCGGCAATTGGAAAGTCCGATGGAGAAGCCCGGCCACGGATCGGGCGTCAGGATCGGGCGCTCGCCGCTCTTGGGGATGACGGTGGAGAAGGCCTGGAAATAGAGCTGCATGTTCGGCCGCGCCATCGACGGGTCGGTGCGGAAGAAGCCGCCGGCATTGTTCATCGACAACGACAGCGGACCGGAACGCAGCAGGATGTACTGCATGCCCACCAGCAGCTTGCCCCACCATGGCCGCAGGATCTGGTTCAGCGTCGGCAGCTTGCCCTTGAAGGTGTAGTTGATGCCGACATGGTCTTGCAGGTTGGCGCCGACATTGTCGTTGGCGTGGACGACCGGGATGCCGAGATCGCCGAGCAGCGCCGACGGGCCGACACCGGAGAGCTGCAGCAGTTGCGGCGAGTTGACGGAGCCGCCGGAGAGGATCACCTCGCGGCCCGCGCGGACCCTCTTGGTTTCGCCGTTTTGCTGGTACTCGACGCCGACGGCGCGCTTGCCCTCGAACAGGATTTTCGTCGCCAGCGCGTTGGTCTCGACGCGCACATTGTTGCGCTTCATCGCCGGTCGCAGGAAGGCGCGGGCGGCCGACATGCGGCGGCCGTTCCTGGTGGTGATCTGGTAGACGCCGACGCCCTCCTGGGAGGCGCCGTTGAAATCTGGATTTAACGGCAGTCCGGCCTGCTGGGCGGCCGCCAGATAGCGCTTGGTCAGCGGATGCACCGCATTCGAGCAATCGGTGATGTGCAAGGGGCCGCCGACCCCGCGCCATTGATCGGCGCCGGCCTCGTTGTCCTCCAACGCTTTGAAAGCGGGGAGCAGGTCGTCATAGCTCCAGCCCGGATTGCCGGCGGCGGCCCAGGCATCGAAGTCCTCGCGCGAGCCGCGGATGAAAACCATGGCGTTGATCGAGCTCGAGCCGCCGAGCAGCTTGCCGCGCGGCCAGTGGTCGGCATTGTTGCCGAGGCCGGGATCGGGATCGGCCTTGTAGTTCCAGTTGACGGCCGGATCGAAGAAGGTCTTCCCGTAGCCGAGCGGCATCTGGACATAGAAGCGGCGATCGCTGCCGCCGGCTTCAAGCACCAAGACCGAGAAGCGGCCCGAGGCCGAGAGCCTTTCCGCGACCACCGAACCGGCCGAGCCGGAGCCGACGATAATGAAATCATAAGTCTGCATGATGCGCGGGCGGGCTCCGAGATCCGGCGCTTACCCTAGACATTGCCGGCTCACGTCGTCGCTGGGGCTTCCGGCATGGCTTGTGAAAAAAGCGACCGAGCCGCGACGCGTCCTTCGCCTTCAGCAAAGCTTGCGACATCGCGATGGCATTGGTACGGCTTCAGGAAGCAGCGGCTGGAGGACCCCTCATGGTGCACTACGCGGACGGCAAGCCGCTCGGCGACCTGACATTGAGGACGCTCGCCATGCCGTCGGATGCCAATGCCGCCGGCGACATATTTGGCGGCTGGGTGATGGCGCAAATGGACCTGGCCTGCGGCATCCGCGCGGCCGAACGGGCCAAGGGCCGTGTGGTGACGGCGGCGGTCAAGGAGATGTCCTTCGCCAAGCCGATGAAGATCGGCGACACGCTCTGCATCTACACCCATGTCGAGCGCGTCGGCCGCACCTCGATGACGCTCAAGGTCGAGGCCTGGGCGCAGCGTTATCTCGCCGACCTGATGGAGAAGGTCACCCATGCCGATTTCGTCATGGTGGCGCTCGACGGCGACGGCAAGCCGAAGCCGGTCCCAGCCGAAAGCTGACGGCGAACGCTTTTCCGGACAGGCAAATTTGTAACAACTCTTGCGCGGGACGTGCGTCCGACGACGTCCGATGGTTGCTTCCGCGCCCGAGGGTGCGTGCCGCTGGAGGAAAGACAATGCGTCAACATATGCTGAACGGCTGGCTCGTGGCAGCCCTTCTCGCACTCGCCTGTCTGCTCGGCATAACTGCCTATGTAGAAGTGAAAAAAGAGCTCCCGCGCACGGTGTGGATGCATGGCCTCGGGGCGGAGCAGAGTCAGGGAGCGATGCGCGCAATCTGCTCCTTGGCGCCGCGTGGCAGTACCACGTCAAAAGCCTGAATGGTCGTCTCAGACGCGACCAAAGCCGTCAGGGTCGGGCGGGGCACTAAAGGTTGATGTGCCCTCCGAATACGACAGGTCAAAAAGACACAACTGCAGACTCCTTGCGCAGTCAGCAACGCTGCGACGCGATGCTTGCAACACGTTGAGCTTCAAGGCTTTCAGGGATGCTCGCCATCGAATTTCGCGCGTGCCGCGCGTACTCGATTGGTATTCTTTCGTGCCCATTCGCCGAGCGCGCCAACCGGCACCAGCAACTCGTGGCCGAGCTCGGTCAGCTCGTAATCGACGCGCGGCGGAATGGTCGGAAAAACCTTGCGCGTGACAAAGCCGTCCCGCTCCAGGCCGCGCAAGGTGATGGTCAGCATTTTCTGTGAGATGCCGCCGACGGCCGTGCGCAATTCATTGAAGCGCATCGGTCCGCCGCCCAGCTTGCCGACCACCAAAACGGTCCATTTGTCGCCGACCCGTTGTAGGATTTCCGATACGGCCCGGCAGTCCTCAGTGTTGTACGGGTGCCTCGGTAACAAAAATGTGCCTCCTTGCGCGCCACTTTGTCAGTATCACATATAGCGCCGGTATCCAAACGATACCGAAATTCCCCCGCAAGGAGAGCCCCCTTATGTCCAAACCCAAAATCGCCATTGTCGTCGGTTCGACGCGCGCCGCCCGCTTCGCCGACGTCCCGACGCAGTGGATCGCCAAGATTGCCAAGACGCATGCCGATATCGACGTCGAAGTCGTTGATTTGCGCGACTGGCCGCTGCCGTTCTTCGATGAGGTCGCATCCTCCGCCTGGGCGCCGTCGCAGAACGAGGTGGCGCAGCGCTGGCAGAAGAAGGTCGCCGAGTTCGACGGCTTTATCTTCACCGCGGCCGAATACAATCACGCGCCGACCGCCGTCTTGAAGAACGCCATCGATTACGCCGCCAATGAATGGAACAAGAAGCCGGCCGGTTTCGTCGGCTATGGCAGCGTCGGCGGCGCGCGCGCCGTCGAGCAGCTTCGCCTGATCGCCGTCGAGCTGCAAATGGCGCCGGTCAAGTCGGCAGTGCACATCGCCTGGGGCGATTTCCTTGCGGTCCGCCAGGGCGACAAGAAGCTGGAAGAGATCGAACATCTGAACCAGGCGGCGGCGGCGCTCATCAATGACGTTGCCTGGTGGGCGAAGGTGCTGAAGGCGGCGCGCGCCGCCGACGCGATCGCCAGTGAAGCCCAGGCGGCTTAAGCCGCTTCATCCTCCCAAAATATCATCTACGGGCGGCGCTTGCGCCGCCCCTTTTATTTGCGGAAGCCTCGGTCGTCGACAGACGATCGCTCAAGGATTTCGCTCTGCTGCCGCTTTTATGTCAGACATACTGGAGAAAGTCGGATTTCAATTGGGCATCCTTCGGGCGCAACCTTAGTCGTTCGCGTGAAGTTTGAAACGCCGATCGTCGTAGAAATCCAGATATCCCGAATGGACGGGATCCGCGAGACGGCGGGATTTCATGTAAGCCTGCGCCACCACATGCGGACCGCCTTCAATGGGCTCAACCTCGATCGGGACGCGCAGGTTGCCGGGCTTGCCAACGGATTCGATCCGGTCAAGCCCAGCCAGGGCGCGGTGGTCGACCGCGTAGAGCTCGCCCCTGACGTGGAAGCCGAGACCCGGTTCATTGAACATCATCGGAGCGAAGCGAGGTCCGGCAATCAGCATCGGGAAACGCTCACGGGTCCTGCAGGCACCGATGCACGCGGCCCCGGACAAACCCGCCTTGTGAAGAGGAAACCCTCTCTTCAAGGTTCCGAACACGAAGAGGTTGACGAGCATTCTCCGGAACGCCGGCCGAAGCTGGAAGTTCATCCGTTTTCGCCATGTTCAGGGCAGGTGCAAATCCGCATGACTCAAGAATTCTCAATTATCCTGTCTGCGGACGAAGCCGCGAAAGCGGAGGCCGCCGCGGCGCTCTACCGCTATAACGTCGCCATCACAGGGACGGACGACCGCATTCCCATAGGCGCCGTATTGTGTGATGGCTCGGGCAAAGCTTTGGGCGGCCTATGGGGAAGGACCGAACTCGGCCTTCTGTTCTTGGACATGTTTTTCGTGCCCGCGCATTTACGCGGTCTGTCTTACGGCGCCCGGTTGCTTGCCGCCGTCGAAGAAGAGGCAAAGGCGCGGGGCTGCAGACGCGCCGTCGTGGAGACAAGCAGCTTTCAGGCGCCTGGATTCTACAGCCGCCACGCTTATGTGGAATTCGGCCGCGTTCCGTTCGGGTTCGATGGGCAGGCCCGCGTCTTTCTTCGCAAGGAACTGGCCTGAATGGACGTTGGGAAAACCCGGCAGATCCAGGCTCGCTATCGGCGCGCCATCGGACGGTGGCCGTCGGGCAGGCGGGTGGCGATCAGTTTGTCGATACGGCGGCCGTCGAGGTCGACCACCTCGAAGCGCCAGCCTTGCGCGTCCACGCATTCGCCGGTAGCGGGAAGGTGGTGCAGATGCGACAGCACATAGCCGGCCACCGTCTCGTAGTCGCGGTTCTCCGGCAAGTCGATGCCCAGCACCTCGGCCATCTCGTCAGCCTGCATGTAGCCGGCGAGCAGCCATGAGCCGTCCTCGCGTTTGACCGCGTTCTCTTCCTCGCCCGCGTCGAGGTCCGAGCGGAAGACGCCGGTGATCGCTTCCAGGATGTCGGCCGGCGTGACGATGCCTTCGAAATGGCCGTATTCGTCATGGACGAGCGCCATCGGTACGTCCGATTCCCGCAGCCTTTGCAGCACGTCGAGCGCGTCTGCCTGATCATGGACGATTGGCGCGGTGCGCACATGCTGGCGCGGATCCAACACCCTGCCGGCAAGAAGGGCGGCCAGCACGTCGCGCGTCTGGATGACCCCTATCATGGCATCGACATTGCCGTCGCCCGCAGGCAGGCGCGAATGCTGGCTCTCCATCAAAAGCCGTTTGATGGTCGCCTCGTCGGATTGCAGGTTGATCCAGTCGACCTCGGTGCGCGGCGTCATCACGGCGCGCACAGCGCGGTCGCCAAGGCGCATGACGCCGGCGATCATGCGGCGCTCGTCGGATTCGATGGTGCCGTGATGCTCGGCCTCGGCGACCAGCATCTTGATCTCCTCGTCCGTGACCTTCTCTTCCGCCTCGCCGGCCTGGCCGAGCAACCACAGAACCGCGCGGCCGGAAATGTCGAGCAGAAAGACGAGCGGCGCCGATACCTTGGCGAGAATGGTCATCGCCGGTGCGGCGCGGACTGCGACGCGCTCGGGATCCCTGAGCGCGATCTGCTTCGGCACGAGCTCGCCGACGATCAGCGAGGCGTAGGTGATGACCGCGACGACAATGCCGACGCCGATGGGGTCGGCGATGTTCTCGCGGATGCCCGTCGAGGCCAAATATTGAGCCAGTCGCTCGCCGAGCGTGGCGCCGGAAAAGGCGCCGGAAAGAACGCCGACCAGGGTGATGCCGATCTGCACCGAGGACAGAAACTTGCCCGGGTTGGAGCCGAGCGCCAGCGCGCGGCCGGCACCCCTGACATTGCGGTCGATCATCGCCTTGAGACGGGCCGGCCGCGACGAGACGATAGCCAGCTCCGACATGGCCAAAAGGCCGTTCACCAGGATGAGGGCGGCCACAACGGCGATTTCGACGTATAGCATGCGGCGTCAATAGCATTGCTGCGGTGCATTCGAAAATAGCGGGTTTGGCGTTTTTCGAATTGCGCCGTTTGCCGCTTCGAGAATGCCGGATGCGCTAGGGCAATCGCTTCAACACGCCAACCACCGCCATACCGTCGGTGAAATAGGGATCGCCGCCGCCGTTCCTGCCGTTTTTCGTCGCGCCGATCCCCGGGATCTCGCTGGACGATGTCAGCATGCCTGCGGTGCTGAGGTCGCCGATCAGCAAGTTGCGCTCGGCGTCGATGTCCGGGCCGATATGATGGGTGATGGCACCGGTGTCGTGGCTCAGGCCGACGCCGCGGTCGAAGCTGGCAGCGCCCAGCCAGAGCGGGCGGCCGTCGTCGCCGACGGTATTTGTCTGCCAGAAGCGGACGTGGTGGCGCCGGTCGGCGCTGTCGCCCACGGGCTTTTCGAAAGCGAGGTCCTGGGCGCGGCCTTCAAATAGCAGGCGGCTGATCGGCGCATCGGGATAGGGTCGGGAGAACAGGACGCTCTCGCCGATGTCGATCGCTGTCCTGAGCGTGACGGCGTCGGCCGTGTCCCAGCCGGCCACGGCAAAAGCGTGGACCACCTCCTTCTCGGTGCCGACAAGTCCAACATTGATCGGGTCGCCGGGAATGCCCTGCGGCGTATGCGTCACCATCTCGAAGCGCTGCGTGCGGAAGCCGCGCTCGCGCCACGTCCAGAATTCCGGCGCGGCAAGATAGGCAAAGCCCAGATAGAAAGCACAGAAAGCCGCCAGCCAAATCGCCGCGCGTCGCCTAAGGCTTCGCTCACCCACGAGAGACCACTCCCAAGCCTGTGCCCGGCCCACTCTATGCGGTGTTGGGCCGGTTGGGCAGTAGGCTGAGGGTCAGCGGCAGGCGCGGTAGCCGTTCCTGCGGTTCTTGACGTCGAAGTGAAAGTGGTTGCGGTGGTCGTAATTATAGCCCGGGCCGAGCACCGTGTTGAAATATTGGCAGCCGTCGGCGCGAACATTGTTGAGGAAGCCGCGGGTGCGAAACGCAAACAGGCCAGGCTTGCGAACGTCGATGTCGTTGCCATTGTTGAGCTCGATGCTCATGACATCGAGCGCATTGCCCTTGCCGTGCTCCGACAAGACGCCCTCGCCGGCGATCTTACGGCAGGAATAGCTCGAGCCCTGGTGGATCGCCCTGACGCCGGAGAAATAGCGCCAGCGGGCTGCCGGCACGAGCTCGTTCCTGGTCCAGGCGGCGAAGGTCGCGGCCATGTTGCAGGTCAGTGTCGCTGCCGGTTTCATCTCGACGCTGCCGATGGCTGAAACTTTCACCGGGAAATCGATGCCGCACTGGCCTTCGTGGATCGGCTGGATGTCCTGGTAAACGACGCCAAGCCGTTTCAGTTCATTGCGGCAGTCGATCTCGCTGGCCGGCATCTGCTCGGGCGAAGACAAGGGCTCATCCATGCGCGGATAGGCTGCCTGGGTCAGGTAGGGATCGGACGGAACAAGCCTCTGCATGCCGGAATATTGCGGAGCCTCGGGCATGGCGGAGGTCTGGCTGCCGACGTCGACGGCCGGCTGCAGCGAAAAGACATCGCCGGTGGTGCAGGCCGAGACCGCTGTGATTGCGAGCCCCGTTGTCATTCTGACGGCAACGGAGCGCGCACGAGTGCTTAGTCGCGCCAAGGCGAGGCTGGCGCCAAATATTGCGGCCATCGAAAGGCATCCTGTCCCCGGATGGCACAAGTCTAGTCGGCAAGAGTAAAGGAAAGATCAGCGCCGGCATTCACGCCTGGGGCCGAATTGCGGCATCTGTTCTTCGCACCCACTCATTGGCAGAACGTTCCGCCATTCCGTCTCGGTTCGAGGTCGAAGTGGAAGTGCAGCGCATGGTCCGGATCGCTGCCTGGGCCGAGCACCGTCTTGAACGGCCCGCAGGCGGCCTTGCGGATCGTGTTCAGGAAGTTTGCATCTTTTTCGGGCGGCACCGGGCCGACCTCGATCGTCCTGCCGTCGGAGAGTGTGAAGGACGCGATGTCCAGCGCATTGCCGAAGGCGTGCTCCGAAAGCTTTCCACCACCGTTGCGCGGGCGGCAAACAAAGGCGGAGGCCTGGCCGATCGATTTGAGATCGGCGCCAAATTCGGCCTTCGCGGCGGGTTGGATGACTTCGACGGCAAATCGTGCCGCAGCCTCCGCCATTTGGCAGTTGAGTTCGGCTCCGGCGCCTATACTGATCGATTTTCCTAATGTTTTCATGACGATGGGATAGGGAATGGAGCAGCCGATCTCGGCTTCGTGCTCGGCCTTGTGCTCCTCGAATTCGACGCCGAGCGTCTTGAGGCGCTCACGGCAGGCAACCTCCTCCGCCGGCATCTTGTCGGCTGGCAGCTCAGCGGAGCGCGGATCGGGCAGTATTTTGTTGTCGTGGGTATCAGCCGGCTTTTCAGGTGGCTTTGGTGCGGCAGCGGGCGGCTTCGGTTCCGCGATGTCGGGTCGTTGCGTCGGAATCGGCACCGCAGACGGCGCCTCAGGTTCGCCTTCCGTGTCGGTTGACGGCTCGGTGGCCGAAGACTCGGGATGCTGCCGCTTTCCCTCACGAGACTTTTCTTGATTGATCTGGTCGGATGCGTCAGCGTCCTTTGGACCGGCAGCCTTCTGCTCTTCCAGCGTTGCGGTGCCGGCCTTTTGCGCTTCTGCGGGCCGTGGTTCTGGCACCGGAGCATCGGCGGGCAAGATCGGCTGGTCCTGCGTTTGCTGTTGCACCAGCTTTGGCGCGACTTGCTGCTTGCCGCGCGGTCTCACGCGGTGCTTGATCCTCGGCCGCAGTGGCTGATCGGCCCGCTGCGTCAACGGCTGCTCCATGCGCGGTGTCAGCGGCTGCCTGTGACGATGCTTGGCATCGGCCGGCGTGACCAGCAAAATCCCCGCCGCCAAAGGCAGCGCCAGTCTGCAAAATCCGGAAAAGCTCAGCCTCGCCATCGGCCGGAAACGGGCCGGGCATCGCAAGGTTGCCTTGAACGCTGCGGCGCTGCGATCAAAATCGGTTACCGGTTCGTTACGCGCCGATCGCCTCCAGGCCTTCCTCCAGCCAATCGGCGAGCTGCGGCAGTCCGAGCAGGTACTTTGCGGTGCGCTTGTTGGCGCGCTCGCGCGCGGCCGCCACCGCGTCGATCCATTCGGAAGCTTCGTAGTCGCCGCGGCCCACCCAGGCCAACGCTACGAGCTCGGCCGCTTCATCGACATTGAGGTCGTTGATAAGCTCGCGGAATTCCTCCTCGGTGAGGTCTTCCGATGCCTCCTCGACAAGGCCGTCGTGATGATGATTGTCGTGCCTGTCGCCATCGAACTCGACCTCGTGCTCGGCGCCGTCGTCGTAGTCCTCGTTGACGGCTGCGCTCAGCGCCTTGGCCTTCAGGATGAACAGGCGCACGGTATCCGGGTCGATGGAAAGCTCCCATTCCTTCTCGAGGCGCTGCTGCACTGGCCTTTCTCCTCGTCGTGCGCTCGACTGATGATAGCGGATTTGCGGCCCGCGTCACATCCGTTCGCAGAGGCGATGCGCTCCCCGACCTCCAAATAGTTTGGCTTTTGACAGGTTTTCGGGATGAAACCGCATCGAAGCGGCGTTAATCTGCCGTTGTCACGCTTAAGGAGGCTCCGATGCGCAGACGTTTGCTTGTTCAGGTCTTGGCTGCTGCCGTTAGCCTGCCGCTGTTCGCGGCGCCTGCATTCACCGCCGGCGAGGGCGGTGGCGGTGGCAGCCAGACTACCACTCAATGCAAGAAGGGTCAGGTCTGGGACAAGAAAAAGAAGAAATGCGTCGTGCCGCAGTACGGCATGCTGGATGACGACAGCATCTATGAGGCAGGCCACGACCTGGCGATGGCCGGGCGCTACGACGAGGCGATTTCGGTGCTGACGCTCGCCGCCAACAAGCAGGATCCGCGCATTCTCAACTATCTCGGCTATTCGCATCGCCATTCCGGCCGTGTCACGGTCGGCCTCGGCTATTACGAGGAAGCGCTGCGCATCGACCCCGACTACACGCTGGTGCGCGAATATCTCGGCGAGGCCCATCTGCAAATCGGCGATCTTGCCGGCGCGCAGGAGCAGCTCAAGGAAATCGAGAAGCGGACCGGCAAAGGCTCGCGCGAATACGGCATGTTGTCAGAGCAGATCGAACGTTTCCTGAGGAGCTGATTCTTCTCAGATGCTTTTCGAAGCCGGCTGCGAGCAATCGCGGCCGGCTTTTTGCTGGCGGCATTGCGGATTTAGCGCCGGATGGCCTTGCGAAAGCGGTGGTGATTTTACTGAACATCATTTTTGAGCGTGAAAATCGCGCGGAGATCGCTATATTCAGGGAAATTGTGGTGAAACGGTTCCGTTAGCCCGAGGCTGCCGGACCGTTTTCTTTTTGTACCCAACGACAAGGCTATTCCCGAAAAGCGGGGGTAGTGGCAGGAAAGGTCAGGCATCATGATCAAGGTCCCGATGACAGGCGAGGGGTTCGCGTCATTGAAGGAAGAACTGCGCTGGCGCCAGCAGGAAGAGCGTCCACGCATCATCGAGGCGATCTCCGAAGCGCGCTCGCATGGCGACCTGTCCGAGAATGCCGAGTACCATGCGGCTAAAGAGTCGCAGAGCCATAATGAGGGCCGTATCAACGAGCTCGAGGACCTGATCGCGCGCGCCGAGGTGATCGACGTCTCGAAGCTCAGCGGCGACAAGGTGAAGTTCGGCGCCACGGTCGTGCTGGTCGACGAGGACACCGAGGAAAAGAAGACCTATCAAATCGTCGGCGACCAGGAAGCGGACGTGAAGTCCGGCCGTATCTCGATCTCCTCGCCGATCGCGCGCGCGTTGATCGGCAAGGAAGTCGGCGATGCCATCGAGGTCAACGCCCCGGGCGGCGCACGGGGTTACGAGATCGTCCAGGTGCAATTTATTTGAGGGCTAGACTGGCGTTTCCGATCTAGGCGCCAGCAGCCGCTCTGCTTCAGCCATAACTTCGGCCGGCGTGACTTTGCCGCCGGCGGGCGCCAGCAGTGTCGATGAATAGGGCCCGCGCGGGCCGGTCAGGCCGGGCTCCGTCGCCAGGAATATGGCGACGGTCGGCAGGCCGAAAGCGCTGGCGAGATGGGTGAGGCCGGTGTCGGCGCCGATGACGAGCGTCGACCGGCCGAGGATCGCGGCGACATCCGCTAGCAGCGATTTCGGAACCAGCACCGTTTCCGGCACGGCGCCGGCGATCGCCTCGGCAACACGCTTCTCCGCTTCGTTCGACCAGGTGACGATCGGTGTAAATTGCTGCGACACCAATCGGCGCGCAGTATCGACCCAGTCTTCGACCGGCCATTTCTTGTCTTCGCGGCTGGTGCCGTGCAGCAGGAAAGCCGTTTTACCTTCGACGCCGGAAAGTCCGCCTGCCGGCGGCACTATGCCGGAGCTGAGCGTCGAGAGGTCCGCCTGATACCCCAGCGCCAGGCCGAACAGGCGTCTGGTGCGCTCGATGGCGTGCAACTCGCGCGGCACGGCGTATTTGCGCTCGTAAAGCAGCGTCGCCGAGGGCTCGCGGGCGCTGGAGCGGTCGAAGCCGGCGATCGGCGCGCCGGATTGCTTGGCGACCACGGCCGATTTCAACAGCCCCTGTGCATCGATAACCAGGTCATAGCGGCGCGAGCGAAACGCACGTCGCAGGCCGGCCATCTCGCGCCATGTGCCGCGGTCGAACGGCTTCTTGCGCCAGCGCCGGATCGCCACCTTGTGGATGGTTCCGATCGCGGGATGCAAGGCGACGATGGCGGCAAAGGCCTCTTCCACGCACCAGTCGAAGCTTATGTCCGGGCGATTGCGGAGCGCGTCCTCGACGGCCGGGAAGGTGTGGATGACATCGCCCATCGATGACGTCTTGACGATGAGAACCCTCATGCGGCCGCAGGAATTTCAAGCAACCGGTCGGCGGCGGCGGCGACCCGCGCGACATCGAGCGTCTTAAGGCAGTTGAGATGGCCGAGCGGGCAGACCTTGCTGTGGCAGGGCGAGCAGGAGAGGTGCAGCCAGATCAGTTCCGAACGATCGGTCAGCGGCGGCGTGTTTTCGGGCGAGGTCGAGCCATAGACGGCGACGATTGGCGTGTCGACGGCGGCGGCCACATGCATCAGCCCGCTGTCGTTCGAGACGGCTAGCTTCGCCGCGGCGATCAGATCGATGGCATCCTCCAGCTTCGTCCGGCCGGCAAGGTCGACGGCGCCCGGCGCAAGCCTCGCGATCTCGCCGGAGACCTCAGCGTCGTTCTTCGAGCCGAGCAAGGCGACGCCCAGGCCTTTTGCCATCATCCCGCGGGCTAGCTCAGCATAGTATTCGCTCGGCCAGCGCTTCGCCGGGCCGAACTCGGCGCCCGGCAACAGGGCGACGAATTCTTTTGCACCCAGCCCGAACCGCGCCAGCAGATCGGCCTGATTGGCCACATCGACGGTGAGCTTCGGCGGGCGAAAAGTGCCGCCGCGCGCCAGGCCGAAATAGGCCTGAGCCGTGCGCCGCTTCACCGCATCGGGCAGCGGAACGATGTCGGTCAGCAGGCCGTAGCGCATTTCCCTCAGATGGCCGACGCGGCGCGGAATCCGGGCGAAGAACGGGATCAGCGCCGATTTCCAACTCCCCGGCAGCACATAGGCCATGTCGTAGCGGCCGCGCAGCAGGCGACCGAAGCGCCTGCGGCTGCGGAATTCGAGCGTGCCGGGCATCAATGGAAAGTCGATCTGGGAGCGTATTTCGGGCATGCGTTTGACCAGGGGCGCTGCCCAAGACGGCGCGAGCACGTCGATCGCGGCATTCGGATGCTTTTCCTTCAGCGCCGTAAACAGGCACTGGGCCATCACCATGTCGCCCACCCAGCGTGGGCCGATCACGAGGATCGTTGGGCTTTCAGCCATTGGACATAGTCTCTGACGCCGGTTTCGACGGTGCGGAACTGGCCATTGTAGCCGGCCGCGCGTAAGCGGGACATATCCGCCTCGGTAAAACTCTGATAGCTGCCCTTCAGGTGTTCGGGGAAGGGAACGAACTCGATCTCACCCTTGCCGAGCGTCTCGATTACCGTCTCGGCGATGGCGCGGAACGGCTGGGCGCGGCCGGTGCCGCAGTTGAAGATGCCGCTTGAGCCCCGCTTCCATAGCCACAGATTGACGTCGGCGACGTCGCCGACATGGATGAAGTCGCGGCTCTGCTCGCCGGGGCCGAACCCGCCATAGGCGCCGAACAGCTTCGGGTTCTGGCCCTGCTCGACCTGGTTGAACAAATGGAAGGCGACCGAGGCCATGGCGCCCTTATGCGCCTCGCGCGGCCCGTAGACGTTGAAATAGCGCAGGCCGGCGACCTGCGAGTGATCGGTGTCGAAGACATTGCGGCGGACATAGTCGTCGAACAGCTTCTTCGAATAGGCGTAGACGTTGAGTGGCCGTTCGAATTCGGGCTCTTCGCGAAACTCGCTGCCGCCGCCATAGACCGAAGCCGACGAGGCATAGAGGAAGGGCACGCGCAGTGCCAGGCAGGCGTGCAGCAGGCGCTTCGAATAAGCGTAGTTCACGTCCATCATGAACTTGCCGTTCCATTCGGTAGTGGTCGAGCAGGCGCCCTGATGGAAGACGGCGTCGATGCGGCCCAGCCTGCCATCCTCGAGCCGGGCCGGAAGCTCGTCCTTGTCGAGATAGTCGGCAATGCGGAGATCGGCCAGATTGGCAATCTTGTGGCCGTCGGTCAGATCGTCGACGACCAAGATATCGTCATGGCCTTCGGCATTCAGCGCGGCGACGATGTTGGAGCCGATCATGCCGGCGCCGCCCGTGACGATGATCATCCTGGTGAGCCTTGTTTCGTTGCCGATTCCGGCCCTTATAGGGGAGGCGCGAGAGAGTGTCGATAAAAGGTCGCCGGTTGCGGAGCGTCGGCTACGACGAATGTAGGGATGGATCGGCAGAACGGCTCGCGAGATAAGCTCTGGCGCGCCGAACGATATGTCTTCAGTCGAAGCAAGCTATGGTGCCTTTGAGGGCCGTGGCATGAGCCGTCGGTGTGCGTTCTTGCCGTTGGTATAGCCATGACATCCGATTTAAAGCCCGGCCTTCACTACCTTCAAACCCTGCGGGTCGACGACTCCCTGACGGTTCCGGCCATGGCAACGGCCTTTGCGGGTTTCGCCGACATGCCGCCGGTTTTCGCCACCGCCTTCATGGTCGGCTTCATCGAATGGGCGTGCGTCGAGGCATTGCGTCCGTTCCTGAGCAGCCATGAGAGAACCGTCGGCACCCATGTCGACGTCAGCCATGTCGCAGCGACGCCCGTCGGCATGACCGTCACCGCCGATGTCGAGCTTGTCGCGGTGCAGGGGCGAAAGCTGCGCTTCAAGGTATCGTGCAGCGACGAGAATGGATTGATCGGCGAAGGTTTCCACGAGCGCGCGGTCGTCGACCATGACAAGTTCATGGCGCGTGTTCTTGCCAAATCAGGGCAGACCGGTTCGTCGCCACAGTGAGGCCGCAAAGCTCCCGCTTCAGTCGGCTCCTATCGTGAGGGATCAAGATGCCGTCGACCGAACTGCTTATCGCCTTTTTCGTCACCACGGCTATCTTCGCCTACATTCCCGGACCGGCCATGCTCTATGCCGCCGCGCAGACCATGGCGCGCGGGCGTTGGTCGGGGCTGACGGCGGCGCTCGGCATCCATCTCGGCGGCTATGTCCATGTCCTTGCCGCCGCAACCGGACTGTCGGTGTTGTTCCATGCCGTGCCGCCGCTTTACATGGCGGTCAAACTTGTCGGCGCGCTGTACCTGATCTGGCTCGGTGTTTCGCTGTTCCGCGCCAAGATCCAGGGAAACGGAACGCTTCCTGCCATCGAGCGAAAATCGGCGCGTCGCGCCTTTTTCGAAAGCATCACGGTCGAGGTGCTCAATCCCAAGACAGCAATCTTCTTCATGGCATTCCTGCCGCAGTTCATTGATGCCTCGGCGACCTTGCCGGTTTGGCTGCAGTTCGTGGTGCTGGGAACCATTGTCAACCTGATGTTCTCGTCGGCCGACATCGTTTGCGTCTTTCTCGCCGGCGCCATGATTGCGCGCCTGCGGCGCTCCGGTCGCGCGCAGCGCCTTATGCAGCGCGCAGGTGGCGCCGTGCTTGTCGGTCTCGGCGTCCATGTCGCCTTGCAGAAGAGCTGATCCGTCCGGCGCCTTGGCCGGTGCGCGTGCACCGGCCCGCCGTTGCGCTGGCCCCGATTGCGGTATATCGGCATCGCGAAGAATGAAGAGCGCCGCATTTCCGGCGCTGCAACCCCGATCAAGAACCGCCGTTCTCGGCACGCGCCAGTGAGATGATCAAGCACCATCTGCCTTCCCCGGAGCCCTTGCATCGCACCATCGCCCACTTCGGCGAGGTCACCGTGCTGGTGGTCGGCGATTTCATCCTCGACCGTTTCGTCAACGGCGTCATCGAGCGGATCTCGCCTGAAGCGCCGATCCCGGTTCTGCATGGGCGGGGCGAGGTGGTGGCCCTGGGCGGCGCCGGCAACGTCGTTTCCAACATCGTTTCACTGGGCGGCGCCGCGATCCCGGTGTCCGTGATCGGCGCCGACCAGGCCGGCGACAATCTCATGCGCATGCTCGGCGATCTTGGCGCCGATACGGACGGCCTTGCACAGCGGCAGGACCGCATGACCTCGTCGAAGAGCCGCTTCAGCGCGCTTAACCAGCAGGTGCTGCGTTTCGACGAGGAGGAAATCAAACCGTTGTCCAGTGGCGAGCGGGCGACGCTTGTCGAGCATTTCCAGGCTGCCCTTGCGCGCGCCGATATCGTCATCCTGTCCGACTACGGCAAGGGCATCCTGCTCGACGGCGTGGCGGCCGAACTGATCGCGATCTGCCGCGATGCCGGAAAACCGGTGCTGATCGACCCGAAGGGCCGCGACTATGCGCGCTATGCCGGGGCGACGGCGGTCACGCCCAACCGCAAGGAACTCGGCGAGGCGGTCGGACGCCCGGTCTTCGGCGATGACGAGATCGTCGCTGCGGCACGCGACCTGATCGCCGCGCATGACTTCGAGTTCATCGTCGCGACGCGCAGCGAAAAGGGCATGAGCGTGGTCACCGCGGAGGATGCCCGCCATATCTCCACGCAGGCGCGCGAAGTGTTCGACGTCTCCGGCGCCGGCGACACGGTCATCGCCACCTTCGCGCTGTCGCTCGCCGCGGGCGCCGACCGGGTGCAGGCTGCTACAATCGCCAACGCCGCCGGCGGCGTGGTCGTCGGCAAGCGGGGCACGGCGCGGCTGACAGTGGAGGAGCTTTCCGGCGCGCTGTTCCGCTCGCATGGACCGGTCGCCCACAAGGACGCCATTCTCGACGCCAATGCGGCGGCCAGGATGGTGGCGGCCTGGAAAGAGGAGGGGCTGTCGGTTGGCTTCACCAATGGCTGCTTCGACATCCTGCATGCCGGCCATGTCAGCCTGCTGCACGCCGCGCGCAGCCGATGCGACCGGCTGGTGCTCGGCTTGAACAGCGACGCCTCGGTGCGCCGGCTGAAAGGGCCCGGACGTCCGGTCAACGACCAGCACGACCGCGCCTGCGTGCTCGCGGCGCTCGCCTCGGTCGATGCCGTTGTCGTCTTCGAGGAAGACACGCCGCTCAAGCTGATCGAGGCGCTTCTGCCCGACATTCTGGTCAAGGGCGCGGATTACACGATCGAGACCGTGGTCGGCGCCGACGTGGTGCAGAACGCGGGCGGGCGTGTGGTGCTGGTCGACCTCGTCGCCGGCAAGAGCACCACCAAAACCATCGGCAAGCTGCGCGCCGGCGGCGCGAATTGAGGGTTTCATGTCCGAGCTGAACGACTATCTGGTCCGCTCCGCGGCGGCGATCTCGGCAATGGTCGAGCGCGATCTCACCGGCGAGATGGAGCGCGCGGTGAGCGCGGTCGTGAAGGCGCTGTCACGCGGCAAGGCGCTGCTGATCTGCGGCAATGGCGGCTCGGCGAGCGACGCCATCCACATCGCCGGCGAACTGGTCGGCCGGTTCCTGAAGGAGCGCAAGGCCTACAATGTCATCGCGCTGCCGGCCAATGCGGCGGTGCTGACCGCCTGGGGCAACGATTACGGCTTCGACACCGTCTTCTCACGCCAGGTCGAGGCGCATGGGTCGGAAGGCGCGGTATTGCTCGCTATCTCCACCAGCGGCAATTCGCCGAGCATCCTTGCCGCCGCCGAGCAGGCGCGGGCCATGGGCATGACGGTGATCAGCCTCACCGGCGACACCGGCGGCAAGCTCAAGCCGCTCACAGACATCTTGCTCAGCGTGCCGTCGACCTCGACGCCGATCATCCAGCAGGGGCATCTCTGCCTCTATCACCACCTGTGCGAGGCGGTCGAAGCGCGTCTCAGCAATGGCTGACCGCGAAGGGGATTTTCCGCTCGTCGAGCCCGGCCTGTGGATCGAGCGGATTGGCGCCAAGGCGTTTCCGGCTGGCCTGCCGGCACTGTTTCTAGACCGTGACGGCACCATCAATATCGATACCGGCTATCCTGACGATCCGGACGCCATGGTGCTGCGCGACGGTATCGCGCCTGCCATAGAAGCCGCGAATCGGCGCGGCATTCCGGTCATCCTCATCACTAATCAGTCCGGTATCGCGCGCGGCTATTTTGGCTGGGATGCCTTCGCCCGGGTTAATCAGCGGGTGCTCGAACTGCTTGCCGAGAAGAACGCAGCCGTCGACATGGTGCTGGCCTGCGCCTACCACGAGGCCGGTTCGGGCCCGCTGGCGATCGCCGATCATCCGATGCGCAAGCCCAATCCGGGCATGCTGCTCGAGGCAGGGCGCCGCCTCGGCCTCGATCTCAAGCGATCGCTGATCGTCGGCGACAAGCCGGCCGACATGGAAGCAGGACAGCGCGCCGGCCTCGAGCGCGGCTGGCTTGTCGATGGCGAAGCCACACCGATGGGCGGCTTTTCCGTTTTGCCGCTGCGCGATGTGCGGGACCTGGAAGGTCTGCTCACCGCGATACGATCGCAATGATCGCGGATTGATTCAAAATTGAGCGCCAAACCGCTGTTTTTCCAGCGGCTTCACCGGAAGCCGGCGCATTAAGCCGGAAAGGCGACCAGCCCCTCATCCTTGACCCGGCGGATGGTCAGCGCGGTGCGCACCGTGTCGACATTGGGCGCCGAGGCGAGCTCCTCGATGACGAAGGTCTGGAAGGTGCCAAGGTCGCTTGCCACGCAATGCAGCAGGAAATCGGACTCGCCCGACACCATCCAGGCATCGCGAACGATCGGCCAGCCCCTCGTCCGCTCGGCAAAAGCCTTGAGCTCGGCGTCGGCCTGATGGTGCAGGCCAATCAGGCAGAAGGCGACGACATCCATGCCGAGCGCCGGCGCATTGAGGAGCGCACGGTAACCGCGGATGATGCCGGCCTCTTCCAGTCGCCTGACGCGGCGCAGGCAAGGCGGCGCCGAGATGCCGACGCGGCCGGACAACTCGACATTGGTCATACGACCGTCACTCTGCAGCTCTCGCAGGATCTTCCAGTCGATGGCGTCGAGATCGGCTTTGAGCGGCATGATCGGCTTTCGCGCAAGAATCTTTCGCGATTTTGTAATTTGGTTTCGCGCGCGAGGCCATCCCTTTGCGATGATTTTTCTGCAACTGGCTGCGATATGGCCCTGTATACCACTATGAAGCTTTCCGGGGACGAAGGCCAAGCTGCCTTGCTGGCTTGGCGGGCAGCACTTACATTACCGGCAACAAAACCACGGCCCTCGCGCCGCAGGGGACTTTTTCATGAACACCAAACACGCGCCCGTTCTCATCATCGGCTCCGGGCCGGCCGGCTACACCGCGGCGATCTATGCCGCCCGCGCCATGCTGAAGCCGATGCTTGTCGCCGGCCTGCAGCAGGGCGGTCAGTTGATGATCACCACCGACGTCGAAAACTATCCGGGCTTCGCCGATCCGATCCAGGGCCCCTGGCTGATGGAGCAGATGCTCAAGCAGGCCGAGCATGTCGGCACCGAGATCGTCAACGACATCATCACCGAGGTCGACCTCAATGTGCGGCCGTTTCGCGCCACCGGCGATTCCGGCACCGTCTACACCGCCGACGCTTTGATCATCGCCACCGGCGCGCAAGCCAAGTGGCTGGGTATCCCGTCCGAGCAGACGTTCATGGGCTTCGGCGTCTCGGCCTGCGCCACCTGCGACGGCTTCTTCTATCGCGGCAAGGATGTCGCCGTGGTCGGCGGCGGCAATTCGGCGGTGGAGGAGGCGCTCTACCTCGCCAACCTCGCCAAGAGCGTCACCGTGATTCACCGCCGCAACGATTTCCGCGCCGAGCGTATCCTGCGCGAGCGGCTGTTCAAGAAGGACAATGTCCGCATCATCTGGGATACCGTCGTCGACGAGATCACCGGGCAGCCGGGCAAGGCACCGCTGCCGCCTTCGGTCGACGGCTTGAAGCTGCGCAATGTGGTGACGGGCGAAGTGTCGCGGCTGCAGGTCGATGGCGTCTTTGTCGCGATCGGCCATGCGCCGGCGGTCGAGCTTTTCATCGGCAAGCTGAAGCAGAAGCCGAACGGCTATCTGTGGACGGCGCCCGATTCGACCCGTACCGACGTTCCCGGCGTTTTCGCCGCCGGCGACGTCACCGACGATGTCTACCGGCAAGCGGTTACAGCTGCCGGGCTCGGTTGCATGGCCGCGCTCGAGGCGGAGAAATATCTGGCGGGGATCGAGGTTCACCGCGAAGCGGCGGAATAATCGATCGGCTGAAAAAAGCCGTTTAAAAGCCTGATTTTTCATTCAGACGCCAAAGGCAACACGAGGGGAATCATGGCGCTGGACTGGGACAAGCTACGCGTGTTTCACGCTGCGGCGGAGGCTGGGTCGTTTACCCATGCCGCCGAAACGCTGCATCTGTCGCAGTCGGCGATCTCTCGGCAGGTCAGCGCACTGGAGCATGACGTCGGCGTGGCGCTGTTCCATCGCCACGCGCGTGGCCTCGTGTTGACCGAGCAGGGCGAGATGCTGTTCCGCACGGCACATGACGTGCTGATGAAGCTGGAGACGATCAAGTCGCGGCTGACCGAGACCAAGGATCGCCCGTCCGGCGTGCTGAGGGTCACGACAACGGTGGGGCTCGGGGCCGGCTGGCTGACCGAGCGCGTGCAGGAATTCATCGAGCTCTACCCCGAGATCAGCCTGCAGCTCATCCTCGCCAACGAGGAGCTCGACCTCACCATGCGCCAAGCCGATTGCGCCATCCGCCTGCGCCAGCCGCAGCAGCCGGATCTTATCCAGCGCCGGCTGTTCACGGTGCATTTCCACCTTTATGCGTCGCCTTCCTACGTGGCGAAGTTTGGCAAACCGGCCTCGATCGCCGAGCTCAGGAACCACCGGATCGTCACCTTCGGCGTGCCGGTGCCCTCGCATCTGTCGGAGCTGAACTGGCTGGAGACGGTCGGCGATTTCGAGGGCGGGCAAAGGGTGCCGACGCTGCAGATCAACGACATCCTGTCGATCAAGCGCGCGGTCCAGGGCGGCGCCGGCATCGCCATGCTGCCCGACTACGTCATCAACAAGGACTCGAACCTCGTCCAGTTGCTGCCCGAAACCGAGGTGCCGTCCTTCGACACCTATTTCGCCTATCCCGACGCGATGAAGAATCAGGCGAAGCTGCATGTGTTCCGCGATTTCATCATCGCCAAGGCGCGCAGCTGGTCCTACTAGCAGGGACCTGCCGATATTCGGGTGGTGCCGGCCTGACCTGGCCCACGACCGGGACTTAAGCGCGCCATGGCGTGGGGCAGCCAGCCGGAGACAGTGCGCCCGGGGCGGAGACAAAGAACACAGCGCTGCCGGCAATTGCCGCAAAAGTTCGCATCGGGCTCTCCTGCCGCAGAAATAAACGCGACCAGCCCAAGTTTGCATCATTGTGAATTTAGCGTATTTCGGCACCGGAATCTGACCCGGTTTGCATATCGGCGATCGCTTTCAGTCCGGAACGGCTCTGGATTCGGCGATTTTTTCTGGTCCTATCGGTTCTCGCGACGGATTAGACCACAGCCTACCTCTTTTTGCATGCGTGTGTTGCAAAATAGATGCTTGTTTCTTGAGCATGATGAGCACATATATAGTTGATCTCCAGGGCGCGTTCTCCTCCCATTAGCGCCCTCGAGTGTTCCCCTCTGGAGGTTAGCCCTAATCGGCACTTCCAATCAAACTCAGCCGGATCTTTATTGATCCGGCTTTTTTGTTGCGCCGAAGTCACGCCGACCCCAGAAATGCGTGCGCGCGGCCCGCGTAACAGTGACATGTAACATCGGGTAACATGTCGCAGACGCACTCTATCGATTAGGTAGATCATAGGACGCGGTTGGTCGGTCCGGGAGATGGGGGCATCACTCGGACAGGCCGGGCTCAGGCAGCTACCGCGTCCGATCCATTTCCTGATGCGGCGGACCTGCCGTTGCCTCCCAAGGAAGACAGTCCGCAATAAGAACGGCGCCCGGACGATCCGGGCGCCGTTTTCGCGTCTTCAACAAGATCCGATCAGGCGGCCTTGCCGTTGGCGTTCATCGCCTCGTCGGCGAGGCGCCCGGTCAGCTCGGCCATATGGTCGAAGACGGCCTTGTAGCTGGCGACGCCTGCCGTCGCCGAGCGCAGCTCGATGATCAGGTCGCCGATCTCGGCCTGGGGCATGGTCGCTTCGACCACGTCCCAGCCCGGCCAGCCGGGCCGCGCGTCATAGCCAAGGATCTGGCCGCGCCGCTGAGGGATCAAAGCGATAATCCTCGAGGTCGCATCTGACGGTGTGACGATCTCGACCTTCATGATCGGTTCCAGCAGAACCGGCGAACAGGCCGCCATGCCTTCCTTCATCGCCAGCTTGGCCGCCATCTGGAAGGCCATGTCGGACGAGTCGACGGCATGATAGGAGCCGTCCGAAAGGTTGACGGCGACATCGACCACCGGGAAGCCGAGCGGACCGGATTTCAGATAGTCGCGGATGCCGGTCTCCACCGACTGGATGTAGGTTTTTGGCACGACGCCGCCGGTGATGGTGTCGGTGAACTGGAAACCCGTGCCGCGCGGCAGCGGCTTGATCTCGATCACCACGTCGCCGAACTGGCCGTGGCCGCCCGACTGTTTCTTGTGGCGGCCGCGCTGCTGCGCGGATTTGCGGATCGTCTCGCGATAGGGCACCGCCGGCGAATGGCCATCGATCGGGATCTGGTTCTTGCCCTCCAGCCGCTCGCGCACGACGCGCAGGTGCATCTCGCCATGGCCCGACAATACGGTCTCCGCGGAGTCCTGGTTGTGGTGCAGGCTGAGCGAGGGGTCTTCCTCGGCTAGCCTCTGGATCGCTGCCGACATCTTGACCTCGTCCTTGCGCTCCTTGGGGCGCAAAGCGAATGCAAACACCGGTTGCGGGGGCTCCAGGGCGATCAGCGGCTTGATGCCGCCTTTGGCCGAACTCAGCGTTTGGCCGGTCCTGACATTGTCGAGCTTGCCGAGCGCGACGGTATCGCCAGCCTTGGCCGACGGCAGCTTCAACTGGTCTTTGCCAAGCATCTTGTAGATGCCGGAGACCTTCGTCGTGTCGCCGCTGGAGAGGAAGAGTTCGGCCGCGTCGGCCACCTGGCCGGAAAGCACACGCGAAATAGACAGTTTGCCGCCATGCGCGGTGTGGATGGTCTTCATCACCTGCACGACCGTCTGGCTGCCATCAGGCGCGCCAAGGCGCTTGCGCGTCGCCTCGACGTCAGGCGCGTCGTGGCGGATAGCCTTCAACAGGCGCAGCACACCGTTGCCCTTCTCGGCGGTACCGAGCAGCACCGGCGTCACCGAGCCGGCTCGCAGGTCGGCGGCAAGGTCATCGAAGATCGCGTCCTTCGGCGGCTCGATCTCCTCCAGCAACTGCTCCATCAGCTGGTCGTCATGGTCGGCCAGCGTCTCCAGCATCGAGAACCGTGCCTCGAGCTCGCGCGCCTTGTCGTCGTCCGGAATCTCGGCGACCTGGCTTTCGGCATATTCGCGGTAGACATAGGCGCGCTCCAAGGCCAGATCGATCGAGCCGATGACGACACCATCCTTGCGCAATGGAATCTGGCGCAGCAGCAGCGGCGCCGAGCTGGCCGGCTGCAGCATCTTTAGCGTCTCGCGCACGCCGGCGACCGCCTTGTCCACCTTGTTGAGGAACAGGATGCGCGGCACGCCGAGATCGTCGAGCTTGCGCATGATGAGCTGAAGCGCGGGTATCTTCTTTTCGTCCGCTTCGGCCACGACCACGGCGACATCGCAGGCGGCAAGCACCGGCTCCGCCTCGAAGGCGAACTCGATGGAACCGGGGCAATCGACGAAGGTGAACTGCTCGCCCATGAATTCCGTCGTGGCAAAGGTCGCCTCGACGCTCATGGCGTGGGCGCGGGCTTCTGGCGAATGATCGGAAACCGTGTTGCCCGATGAAACGGGATTCTGGCGGGGAATGGCGCCCGTGCGGGCGAGGATAGCTTCGAGAAGTGTCGTCTTACCGCTTGCGAAGGGACCGACTATGGCGATGCATTTCGGTCCCGTGCGTCGTCCTCCGGCGCGATTACCCATGGCTGACCTCCACTCAGGCGTTTCCCAGGGAGCGGCGGCCGGCCTGTTCAGCCGTCGCGGGCGGGGTTGTTGCTCACCACCTGCCAAGGCCATCGTCACACGGGTTAGCGGAGAGGGCAAGGAAAATAGGAAATGCGCCGGCTTTGGTTTTGTGCTCGGTTTCGAACAGCCCGGTGGCTCAAGCGCTCAAAGGCGATTGCGTCGGTCGCCATATAGCAAGAAACTGACCTCCCGCTGCGGCGGACGGTCCCTAACGATTTGAGAGTTTCTACGATGAAGATCATTGCGTGCGGCAGCGTGCCGACGATCATCGCGCCAGAAAAGTATTTCACCGGCAAGGTGCTGCAGACGCCGATCATCGAGAAGGAGGCGCCGGCGCGGCTGAGGGCAACCCTGGTCAGTTTCGAACCGGGCGCCCGCACGCATTGGCACACGCACCCGCTCGGCCAGACGCTCTACGTCACGGCCGGCGCCGGGCTTGCGCAAACGTGGGGCGGGCCGATCGAGGTGATCAGGGCCGGCGACGTCATCTCCTTCGCGCCGGGCGAAAAGCACTGGCACGGCGCCGGGCCGAAGACCACGATGACGCATGTCGCCATGCAGGAAGCGCTGGACGGCGTCCATGCCGAGTGGCTCGAGGCGGTCTCCGACGAACAGTATGGCGGCTGATTGCCGTCCAACAAAAACCCGGCGCGAAGCCGGGTTTTTGTGGATTGCGGCCTTGCCGATCAGGTCAGCGACGCAGTGAAGCGCTGGATGCGGGTGCAGGCTTCCTCCAGCAGCGCCTCCGATGTTGCGTAGGAGATGCGGAAGTTCGGGCCGAGGCCGAAGGCCGATCCGAACACAACGGCAACGCCTTCGGCGTCGAGCAGCTCCGAGCAGAAGGCTTCGTCATTGTCGATGACCTTGCCGGCCTTCGTCTTCTTGCCGATCAGCTCAGCGCAGGACGGATAGACGTAGAAGGCGCCTTCCGGCGATGGGCAAGAGATGCCGCGCGCCTGGTTGAGCATCGACACGACGAGGTCGCGCCGGCCCTGGAAGATCGCCTTGTTCTTGGCGATGAAGTCCTGCGGGCCGTTGAGCGCCTCGACGGACGCCCATTGCGCGATGGTGCAGGCGCCGGAAGTCTGCTGGCCCTGGATCATGTCCATTGCCTTGATCAGCGGCACCGGGCCGGCGGCGTAGCCGATACGCCAGCCGGTCATGGCATAGGCCTTCGACACGCCGTTCATGGTCAGCGTGCGCTCGTAGAGGCTCGGTTCGACCTCGGCGATGGTCTTGAAGACGAAGTCGCCATAGGTCAGGTGCTCATACATGTCGTCGGTCAGCGTCCAGACATGCGGGTGCTTGAGCAGCACGTCGGCCAGGGCCCTGAGTTCACGCTCGGTGTAAGCGGCGCCCGATGGGTTGGACGGCGAGTTCATCAGCAGCCATTTCGTCTTCGGCGTAATCGCCCTTTCCAGCACCTCAGCCGTCAGCTTGAAGCCGTTGTCGATCGAGGTGTCGGCAAAGACGGACGTGCCGCCACAGATCGCCACCATTTCCGGGTAGCTCACCCAATAGGGGCGCGGGATGATGACCTCGTCGCCGGGGTTCAGCGTCGCCATGAAGGCGTTGAACAGGATCTGCTTGCCGCCGGTGCCGACGATGGTCTGCTCCGGTCGGTAGTCGAGGTTGTTCTCGCGCTTAAATTTTTTTGCGATCGCCTCGCGCAGCGGCGCGATGCCGGAGACCGGCGGGTACTTGGTCTCGCCACGGCGGATCGCCTCGATCGCCGCGTTCTTGATGTTATCGGGCGTGTCGAAGTCCGGCTCGCCGGCGCCGAGGCCGATGACGTCACGGCCGGCATTTTTCAGCTCACGCGCTTTCTGCGTCACCGCGATGGTCGCGGAAGGCTTCACGCGGGAAAGGGCGTCGGCAAGAAAGGCCATGACAGAGCGTCTCCAAGAGAAGGGCGCGGCCAGGAGCGGCCGCGGCGCCTCTCATGTCGCATCATCGGGCCAAGCGCAAGCATTGTCGGGTGATCCAGAGGTCAAGGTGGCGTGAGCGGCAACTATAAATTCATCAACGAGCGGTAAACCCTTGGCTGGCAGGATGGCAGATCGAATTCCGCTTATTCTGCGGAGCGAGGGACCTTTGTCGCGCAGCATCGGGCTTGCCCATATCATCCGTCATGATGACGGCACCTCAAGCGGTGTCTGGGGAATCTACACGCTGCAGAGCGCCTTCCAGCCAATCTTCGCCTTCGATGGAGGCAAGCTTTCGCTCGTCGCCTTCGAGGGGCTTATCCGCCCGTTCCGCGACGGTGAGCCGCAATCGCCGATGAGCTTCTTCGGCACTTGCCCCGCAGGCGACCGGCTGCATATCGAGGCGCTGACCAGGACGCTGCATCTGCTCAACGCCGGCGGCTGTCTGCCGCAAGAGGCGTCGATCTTCGTCAATTTCGATCCGTCGGTGTTCACCGACCGCGCCATCGTCGACAAGGCGCTGCGCGACATGCGGCTGGTGCTGCACGAGGCCGGCATCGACCCGCGCCGTATCGTGTGCGAGGTCACCGAGCAGAAATCGGCTTCGCAGGAAACGCTCAACAGCTTCGTCGAGGCGCTGCGCGCCAACGGGTTCCGCATCGCCGTCGACGATTACGGCGCCGACGAATCCGACATCAACCGCATCAAGGAATTGCGGCCGGACATCGTCAAGTTCGACGCCAACTGGATCACGCAGCTGATGGAGTCCGGAGCCGGATTCGCGCTGCTGACAACGATGGTGACGAGCTTCGAAAGTCAGGGCATCCGCACGGTTTTCGAAGGCATCGAGGAAGGCTGGCAGCTCGAGCTCGCCGAGAAATCCGGGGCGTCGATGGTGCAAGGCTATGTGCTTGCCCGGCCGGAGCTGGCCTCGACCAGTCTTCGCGTCTTCGGCAAGAGCGTGCAGGCGCCCGCGGCCGGGGAGGGCAAAACGATCGCGGCCGCCAGTCCCGCTCCGGTGGCGTCAGCTCGCCCGACCAAGGCGTTTGGGCGCAAGGTGACGCCATGATCGGGCGGCCCGACAGGCAGCGCCCCGAAAGGCGGCGAAGTGTCGCCGAAGCGATCTTCGAAGACGAGATCGGCCTTCAATTCGGCGTCTATGGCGAGTTCCGGCTGTGGAGCGCCTACCAGCCGATCTTCGCGCCGCGTGGCAGATCGCTGCAACCCGTCGCCGTCGAGGCGCTGATCGAGCCGCGGCGCGTCGCGACGCCCGTTGCGCCGCAAGTTTTCTTCGACAGCGTTGTGGCAAAGGACCGGCTGTTCGTCGAGACGATGTGCCGGATGCTGCATCTCGGCAACTACCGCAACATCGGCGTCGATGGCCTTACCCTGTTCTTCAACTACAATCCGATGATCAACGATCATTTCGGGCGGGCGCTCGCCGAGATCCGGCTGATGGCCAGGCATCTCGGCGATTTCGGCCTCGAACCGGCCATGCTGGTCTGCGAGATCACCGAGCAGGCAGCCGACGAGCATGTGCTCGCCGGTCTCGTGCGCGAGATGAGGCGCGACGGTGTCCGCATCGCCATCGATGACTTCGGCACCGGACATTCGACCGAAGCGCGCATCGGCCTGCTGTCGCCCGACATCGTCAAGATCGACGGCGGCTGGTTTGCCGAGTTCTGCCGCCATGCCGCCGCCGAGCGGTTCTTCCGGCCGCTGGTTTCGACGCTGCACGACCGCGGCGCCAAGGTGCTGGTCGAGGGCATCGAGCATGCCACGCATCTGCGCGTCGCGCTCGATGGTGGCGTCGACCTCCTGCAAGGATATCACCTCGCCCGCCCGGCGATCGCCGGCACCATCTTCAACGAAGAGCCGCTGGCGATCGATGCGCTGCTCGGTATGGACAACAAGGTAGTGCCTCTGCATCAGCGCCGCTGATGCTTTCACTCAAAAACAAATCACTGGATGAACCCCGCACAGGCGAGTTAGAGGCCTCCGATCGTTCGTCGCGCGCGGAGAGGGCCATGATCCTTTATGACATGATCGACAGCGGCAATTGCTACAAGCCGCGTCTGTTGATGGCAAAGCTCGGCATTCCCTTCACCCGCATCGAAGTGAGCTCGCACACCGGGGAGACGCGCAAGGCCGACTATGTCGCCAAGAACCCCAACGCGATGGTGCCGCTGCTCGAGCTCGACGACGGCCGACGCATCGCTGAATCCAACGCCATTCTGCTCTATCTCGCCGAGGGCACACGCTTCCTGCCGGCCGACAGATATGAGCGGGCGCTGGCCTATCAGTGGCTGTTCTTCGAGCAGTACAGCCACGAGCCCTATATCGCGGTGCGCAAGGCGCTGCTCACATTTCCCGAGAGCGCGAAGGATGCGACGCCGGAACGGTTGGCGCTGACTTTGGAGCGCGGCAAAAAGGCGCTCGGCGTGATGAACAAACATCTGGAGCAGAACGCCTTTTTTGCCGGCGCCAGCTACAGCGTCGCCGACATTGCGCTCTTTGCCTACACTCACACCGCCGAGATGGGCGGCTTCCAGCTCGACGCCCATCCGGCCGTGGTGGAGTGGCTGAAGCGGGTCGAGACGGACAAGAGGCACGTGCCGATCAAGTGGGTTGGGTAGTCTGTTTCTATGCCGCAGCATTTTGCAGCCGCCGAATGCTGGCTATTTGATGAGACGATCGTATTCGGCATGGGTGCCGATCCAGATCCAGTCGAAGCCATCAGCGCTTTCGAGGGCCAAGGCCCGATAAGTGTCGTCTATCCTCGCCGACCAAAGCTCTCCCACCTTTTGAAATGGAGGGATGGATGTCGCGGATTGGTCTCATCGAAGTGAAGTTCTTGTCGGCCGGTACGGCGAACGGCCTTTGGCAAAGAATTGTATCTTGTCCAAAAACTAGCGGTAGCTCTGTGCCTCACAGGTCACGCAGTTTGCCGGCAGCTATTTCGGCGCGTGCTTCGGCCAGCAGCTTGTCCAGCCGGCCCGCCTTTGCGTCGGCCTCAATCTGCTTGTCCCACAAATCGGCCTGCAGCGTCTCAAACCACGCGGCAAACGCCTCCAGCTCTTCAGGGCTGAGTTCGGCAACGGACTTTTCGATCTGTTCGAGCTTGGTCATGAATCATACTACAATTGGGCTAAAAGTACCAAAAGTGGGACCACAAGCGCGGGCGGCGGCTTGCCAATTCAGGCAACAAAAAAGGCGGGACAATGCCCGCCTTCCTATGCCGGTAGCCTGATCGGAAGCGTTGAGGCCGGGCCGGCAGCTATCTGCTGTTCCAGCTTGTCGGGTCCTTTCGCTCCGGCGCGCTTATCGCACGACCGTCAGTACATCCGTGACTTGCCGCCCGCTCCAGGCTCTCGCCCGGTGCGCGTCGCTAACTAGGCGCATTGTGCAATGCCAGGCGATCACGCCCGGCTGCAAAATGCCAGCGCCAAATCAGGCTGCCTTGCTCAGAGACCCAGCAGCGGACTTGCCGGTGCGGCGGTCCTGCTCGATCTCGAAGCTGATCTTCTGGCCTTCAACGAGGGTGGTCATGCCAGCGCGCTCGACGGCGGAGATGTGGACGAAAACGTCCGCGCCGCCATTGTCGGGCTGGATGAAGCCGTAGCCCTTGGTGGCGTTGAACCACTTAACCGTACCAGTTGCCATGTAGAGTCCTTCACATTTGCTTCGTTTGACCGGACCAAAGCCCGGCCGGTGGTATCGAAATTTTGGAGATAGACGTCAGCAAACGCGAAGATCGCGGCCCGATCGATCGGCCAAATTCAATGCGCCGGATATAGTATGGTTCGCGAACGAAAACAAGATGGCGTTACCGGCATGTGCCGCGATAGCGTCCAACGGAGCCCACTGCGCTTGGAAGGTTTGCAGCCGGGGATGCGTTGTGGAGGGAAGATACGCTTGCTGTTGCGGGAGAATATCATGAGGACAATTCTGCTTGCCGCCTGCCTGATGTTGGTGGCCGCCGAGGCGCAGGCCGTCTCGCGCTACGACCCGACGCGCATGAGCTGCGACCGCGTGCGGGCGACGATCGCCAGGCAGGGCGCGGTCATCCTGCGCTACCAGTCGATGCGCGTGCCGGGACTGCCGCTTTATGACCGCTATGTGCAGGACGAGCGCTTCTGCAACATGGGCGAGGTGAGGGCGCGGGCCTATGTGCCGAGCGCCGATATCAAATCCTGCCCCGTCTATATCTGCAAACGGCCGGACTTCGACCGGCATTTCCGACGGCGGATCTTTCCGCGCCATTAGAGTCCGGCGTTCGGCAAGCTGTGTCAGAACGCGAATGATGCCTGAGCGGCGGGCGGCGGGCCGACCCGCACGCCTTCCATGGCCAGCATCTTCTCCTTGGTGGCGGAGCCGCCGGTAGCCGAGAAGCCGCCGATCTTGCCGCCGGCGGCAAGGATGCGGTGGCAGGGAATGACCAGCGGCACCGGATTGGCGCCGAGGGCTGCACCGGTTTCGCGCGCAAGCCCGGCATGGCCGGCCCGCTTGGCCAGTTCGCCATAGGTGGTGGTCTCGCCGAAGCCGAGCTTGCGCGCAGCGTCATAGATGGCGAGGCGGAAATCGTCGACGCCGTCGAGATCGACCGGCACGCCGGAGAAATCGACATCGTCCCCGGCCGCATAGGCCTTGATCGAGGCGATCAGTTCGACCACCCATTGCGGCTGTTCGGTGGAGGTGGAGACTCCGGCATGGCGAAACAGGCGGCGCTCGACCGCTTCGCGGCTACGCTCGGGCAGGCAGAGCCGGATCAGGCCCTTTTCGCTCCAGGCGACGCCCATGAAGCCGATCACTGTTTCTAACACTGCGTGGCCGGCCGTGATCGGCAATGCGTTTTCCATGGTGCGCTCCTTTCCGCAAACTGCGAAAAACGGGTACATCTCCAGTACAGATGGGGAACAATATCGCAGTTTGCTTCGAGTCTCGCCACCCGAAAGCTGCACACTGGCCCTGATTGCCCGGTTGGAATCGCTGGTGTAAGGACTTTTCAACAACCGACAATCGGACCTGCAGGGCTTGGCAGCGAAAATCATCCTCACCGCGATCGGCGTGCTCGTTGCCGCTGCCGGCCTCAGCGGCTGTACCTCGACCTCACAGATGAAACCCTCGCCGGCGCTTGCGGCGGCATCGACGCCGGCCGCCGAGGACGACACACCGACCATCGCGCTGCCCGAAACCGTTGCTGTGCTGCCGGAGCCTTCCGGCCTCGCTCAGGTGCAAACGGCGGCGCTGACCGGCGATGCCGTGGCCCTGGCGACGGCACCTGGGGCGACGGCGCCTGGCGCGACGACGGCTGGCGCGACGACGGCTGGCGCGCCGTTGCCGCCGCCCGCGCAGCCCGGCGCCGCCCTTCCGCCGCCGGCGCAACCTGCCGCGTTCGCCGGCTCGACACCCGTCGCCGGGCAGTTTCCGCCGCCGCCCGTGCTGATGGCCGGCGCATCGCCGACCGGCCCCGGTGCGCTCAAGCAGGCCGCCGTCTACCGGACTACCGCTGTTGCCATGCCGGTCACCGGCCAATCAGCGAAGGTGGCTCCTATGCCGGGCGTGCAGCAGGTCGCCTATGTGGTGCCGCAGAACCCGGCGCTGCTTGCCCAACCGGGCCCCGAACAGCATGCCACGGGTCCGCGCGCCGAGATCGAGCGGCTGATCGAGAAATATTCGGCGATCTACGAAGTGCCGGTCGATCTGGTGCGCCATGTCGTCAACCGCGAGAGCACCTTCAATCCGAAGGCCTATAATCACGGTCATTGGGGACTGATGCAGATCAAGCACGCGACGGCACGCGGCATGGGCTATGACGGGCCGGCAGCCGGCCTGTTCGACGCCGAGACCAATCTCAAATACGCTGTCAAATATCTGCGCGGCGCCTGGCTGGTCTCGGGCGGTAACGCCAAGCGGGCCGACCAGCTCTATCAGACGGGCTATTATTACGACGCCAAGCGCAAGGGCCTGCTCGATCAAACGGGTCTCGGCGTCGACCGCCGCCGCCTGCAGCCGGGCGCCTGAGCGCCGGCAACGAGGCGCGTCCCATCGGTCTTTTGGGGCAGTTGCATGCGTGACACCAGCCGCCGGCCGCCGACCCCCAACGATGTCCGCCTTCGCAAGCTTCTCGACGATGCGCTGACCACGCCGCATTGGCCGGAAGGCTTCGTCATGCGCCCGTTCGAGCACAGGGATGCGCAGGCCCTGCACGCGCTGCTGGAAGAGGCATTCGACGACGGCGCCGAAGGTCCGTTCGACGAATGGTGGCCGCGCATCTCAGACGATGCCGAGTTCGATCCGGACCTCTGTTTCCTCGTCATCGACGGCAAGGGGCTGCTGGCGGGCGCCGCGCTTTGCTGGGAGTCGGGCTTCGTCAAGGATCTGGCGGTTCATCCGGACTCGCGAAGGCACGGCATCGGCGAGGCGCTGATGCGGCACGTGTTCCTGACCTTCCGCGACAGGGGTGCCGCCCATGTCGACCTCAAGACCAACACGGTGAAGAACCCCGCAGCCTTCAGGCTTTATGAGCGGCTCGGCATGGTTCCGGTGGCCTGGGAAGGCTAGGCGCTTCGCAGCATTTGCCTGCAGCGACACAACCGAATGCAGGGCGCATTGTGAACCGCTTCACACAAGCTGACGTTAGGGCATGCTAATGCGTCGTGGTGCAGGGCGGCCGATCGGCGGATCGACGCTGGCAAGGCGTCGGAGAGGCTGTGCCGGCATGCGTCAGCCACTCCAAGGCGGGCTCCGGGGCGGCGGGTTTCGGAGCCCGCCCGCTTTGAGCGTGCGGCCGATCGCGAGATCTCCCTTAACCGAGTGGCTAGGGTCAGTCCGCTCGCGGCCCCGTCCCCGATGGCCATGTCGGAACCCCGAAGCGTCGCTCCGCATTCAATGCGGGCGGAGGGTCATCATCAGCCGACGCGGCAAGGTCCGCGTGGACGGTTCCGAGGCGAGGCCCACCAGCATGAAATTTTACCGCGCATTCCTCGCACTTGCCGTCGGCGCGATGCTCGCGGTGGCGCCGGCTCGCGCGGTCGAGCTGTCGATCGTGTCGGGCGACACGGGCAACGGCATCAAGGTCTTGCGCGAGATACTCGACCGCTACCAGAAGCAGAGCGGCAACAAGGTCGACATCGTGGTGATACCGCCGTCGGGCACCGACCAGTTCGGTCAGTTCAGATTGTGGCTCGCGGCGGGAAACAGCGACATCGATGTCTACCAGACCGACGTGATCTGGGCGCCGCAGCTTGCCAGCCAACTCGTCGATCTCACCGCGGCGACCAGGGATGTCGTGGCCGAGCATTTCGCGTCGATCATCCAGTCGCAGACCGTGAACGGAAAGCTGGTGGCGCTGCCGATCTTCACCGACGCGCCGGCGCTTTATTACCGCAAGGATCTGCTCGACAAATATGGCGCCAAGGTGCCGACCACCTGGCGGGAACTGGCCGACACCGCCAAGCTCGTCATGGACAAGGAGCGCACCGCCGGCAACAAGGACCTGTGGGGCTTCGTCTTCCAGGGCAACGCCTATGAGGGGCTGACCTGCGACGCGCTCGAATGGGTGAGGTCGAATGGCGGCGGCCAGATCATCGAGCCCAACGGCACGGTCTCCATCAACAACCGACAAGCCGCGGCCGCGCTCGACATGGTCAGGGGCTGGATCGGCACCATTGCGCCGCCGGGCGTGCTCGCTTACCAGGAAGAGGAATCGCGTGGCGTCTGGCAGACCGGCAATGCCGTCTTCATGCGCAACTGGCCCTATGCCTATGCGCTCGGCAACAGCGAGACCTCACCGATCAAGGGCAAGTTCGATGTGGCGCCGCTGCCGGCAGGAACCGGCGAAGACGCCCGGCCGACGGCAACGCTCGGCGGCTGGAACCTCGCGGTTTCCAAATATTCCAAGCACCAGGACGCGGCGATCGATCTGGTGAAGTTCATCGCCTCGCCCGAGATGCAGAAGTATCGGACGCTGAGGACGTCCAACCTGCCCACCATCAAAGCGCTCTATGACGATCCCGATATCGCCAGGGAACAGCCGATCGTCCCGCGCTGGAAGCAGATATTCCTCAACGCGGCGCCGCGCCCTTCGGCGGTCGCCAAGATCAAGTACAACGAAGCCTCGAGCCAGTTCTGGACGGCCGTCCACAACACCATGTCGGGCGACGGCAGCGCCGCCGACAATCTGGCCGATCTCGAAGCCAGGCTGACCAGGCTGAAGGGCAAGGGCTGGTGAGGGCGATGCCTGTGAGCCGCTCGCGCCTGATGCGGCAACGCGTGCGCTCGGCCTGGCTGTTTCTGGCGCCGATGCTTCTGGTCCTTGCCGCCGTCGCCGGCTGGCCGCTCCTGCGCACCTTCTACTACAGCTTCACCGACGCCTCATTGGCCGATCTCGACGCCCGCCAATGGGTCGGCTTCGACAATTATTTCTCGATGCTCAGCATGCCGAGCGGCCGCGTCCTCTATGACGGGCTACTCGCCGATCCGGTCTGGTGGCGCGCCGTGTGGAACACGCTGCTCTTCGCCGTGGTGTCGGTGAGCTGCGAAACGGTCCTCGGCATGATCGTGGCGCTCGTTCTCAACGCCGACTTCAGAGGCCGCGGCTTCGTCAGGGCGGCGATCCTCATTCCATGGGCGATCCCGACCATCGTCTCGGCCAAGATGTGGCAGTGGATGCTCAACGACCAGTTCGGCATCATCAATGCGGTGCTGCTCAACCTTGGTCTGATCGACGCCAAAATCGCCTGGACCGCGAGCACCGACACGGCGATGATCGCGGTGCTGATCGTCGACATCTGGAAGACGACGCCGTTCATGGCGCTGCTTTTCCTCGCCGCGCTGCAGATGCTGCCGCGCGATGTTATCGAGGTCGCGAGGCTCGACGGCGCCAATCCGTGGCAGATCTTCTGGAAGGTGACCTTGCCGCTCATCCGCCCGGCGGTCATGGTTGCGGTAATCTTCCGCGCGCTCGACGCGCTGCGCATCTTCGACCTGATCTACGTGCTGACGCCGAACAATGCGCACACCAAATCGATGTCGGTGTTCGTGCGCGAGAACCTGTTCGAGTTCGACAAGTTCGCCTATGGCTCGGCCGCCTCGACGCTGCTTTTCCTGATCGTGGCGCTGCTCACCATTTCCTACATCCGCATTGGCCGGATAGAGCTGGAAGGAGGCCGCTGACATGGCGATGTTGAAGCGCCTGGGCTTCTTCCTGCTGGTGGGGGCAATCGTCTTCGTCGCGGTGTTTCCGCTCTATTACGCCATCGTCACCAGCCTGAAATCCGGCACAGAGTTGTTCGAGGCGAGCCTCTGGCCGCAGGCGTTAAGCCTCGCCAACTACAGGAACGTGCTGGTCGAAGGTCCCTTCCTGCGCAATCTCCTGAATTCGCTGGTCGTCTCGGGCGCGGTCGTGCTCATCTCGCTGCTGCTCGGCGTGACCTCCGCCTATGCGCTGGCACGCGTCCGGTTCCGCGGCCGTTCGGCGCTGATGCTTGCCATACTGTCGGTGTCGATGTTTCCGCAGGTCGCGGTGCTGGCCGGCCTGTTCGAGATCATCCGGGCCTTTGGCCTCTACAATTCGCTCATCGCACTGATCTTCTCCTACATGATCTTCACGCTGCCGTTCACGGTCTGGGTGCTCACCGCCTTCGTGCGCGACCTGCCGGTCGAAATCGAGGAAGCGGCGATCCTCGACGGCGCGACGCCATGGATCATCGTCACTCGCGTCTTCCTGCCGCTGATGTGGCCAGCATTGGCGACGACAGGGCTGCTCGCCTTCATCGGCGCATGGAACGAATTCCTGTTTGCGCTGACCTTCACCTCCAACAACGCGCAGCGCACGGTGCCGGTGGCGATCGCGCTGCTTTCCGGCAACTCGCAATTCGAGATCCCCTGGGGCAACATCATGGCCGCTTCGGTGATCGTCACGGTGCCGCTGGTGGTGCTGGTGCTGATCTTCCAACGCAAGATCGTTTCCGGCCTCACCGCCGGCGGCGTGAAGGGGTAGGCCTTGCTGATGTTCAGGTGATGCCGGGCTGCACATGGCGGTGTCCTGCGCTTCCGGTGTTCACGTACTTCAAGCACGCTCCGGTCCTCGGAACCACCATCCTCGGCTCGGCCTGACCCTGAATCTAAACACAGCCTTCTTCACGGCCCTCAACGCAACCGGCAGCGCCATTTCGCGTTGGAAGTGCAAGGGGCTGATCGGAGATTCCAGATGAAAACGCTTCTGACCGCGGCCGCCATGGCGCTCCTTGCCGGCGCGCAGGCCACTCTTGCTCAGTCGAGCGACAGCAACGATGTCGCGCCAATGGCGGCAGACAATAAGGTCGACACGCAGACTTTCGTCACCACCGTACCCAATGCCAATGAGTTCGAAATCCAGGCGAGCAGGCTGGCCGAGGAGAAGTCGCAGTCGGACGAACTCAAGGCTTTTGCCAACGAGATGGTCAGGGACCACACCAAGGCAGGGGAGGATTTCAAGGCGGCGATGAGCCAGGGCCAGACGACGGCTTCTATCAAGCCTGCCGGCCCCGCCCTGGGGCCTAAGGAACAGCAGATGCTAGGCGAGCTCAAACAGGCGAGCGGCACAGAGTTCGACCGGAAGTATATCAAGATGCTGATGGATGCGCACAGGGACGCGGTCGCGCTGTTCAGCACCTATGCCAATTCCGGCGACGACCCGGCGCTGAAGGAATTCGCCAAGAAGACTCTGCCGGTGCTGAAAATGCACGAGAAGCATGTGAAGGAACTGGCGGTGGCGTATCACGAGTGAGGGTGGTTTCTGCCCCCGCAGCGGATCCTCAGCTCGCCTTGATCTGCTCGACCGCCGTTGCCAGCAACTCGTCCATGGCCTGGCGAATCTGGGCATCCGACTGGACGACGCCTGCTGCGTCGAAGTCGGCACGGACCTTGCGGAACACGTCATTGTCGCCCGCTTCCTCGAAATCCGCGCGCACCACCTCTTTCGCATAGGCGTCGGCATCCACGCCGGATTTGCCGAGCTTTTCGGCGGCCCACAGGCCGAGCAGCTTGTTCCGGCGCGCCACGGCCTTGAACTTCGTCTCCTCGTCCATTGCGAATTTCTTTTCGAAGCCTTCCTGACGGTCCCTCATGCTGCTCATAGTTTGCCTCGCTCAGACGTGAGTTCGACCGCCTTCGATGCATGAGAAGAGCGGCCAGGAGAAGCGAAAATGGGGAGCATGAAGGCCTGTAGCAAGGCCTGATCGTGCTGTGGACGCCGCGGACCCGAAATTCGTGCCGTGCCGGGCCGAAGCTCCGATGTGATTTGACCTGGCCGTGCCGTAGCCTACTTTCGACCGCTGGCAGGAGGAGTGGAGGAGACGGGCGATGCAGTTACCGTTGAACCCCATGCAGGGCGTCGTGCTGGCGGCGGCGTTGATGTTTGGCACTGCCGCCTATGCCCATCACGGCTGGTCGTGGACGCAGGACGAGTTCTTCGAGCTCAAGGGCAAGATCGCGGCGATCTATATCGGCAATCCGCATGCGACGCTGGACGTCGATGCGCAGGGCGAGGTGTGGCGGGTGGAGATGGCGCCGCCGGCCCGCACCATCGCCGCCGGCTTCACCGAGGAGGTCGCCAAGCTCGGCGACGCGGTGACCGCGATCGGCCATCGCTCGCGCGAGGAGGCGGAAAAGCGCATGAAGGCGGTGCGCATCATCGTCGGCGGCAAGCGCTACGACGTCTATCCCGACCGCCTGCCGCCGGCCTAGATGGCGGAGTTTCTGGCCGGCATCGAGCAGCTTGCCTTGGCGCGGGGGCTGAAAGCCTCCTTCGTCGCCTATCCGATCGTCAACGCGCTGCACATCATGGCGGTCGGCGCGCTGCTCACCAGCGTCGGCCTCATGGATTTCAGCGTCCTTGGCGCCTTCCGCTCGCTGCCCCACGCGCCGTTCGTCGCGCTGCTGCGCCGCGTAGCCCTTGGGGCGTTTGGCGGCGCGATCATCACCGGGGCGCTGCTGTTTTCGGTAAAGGCGAGCACCTATGCGGCGATGCCGATCTTCGTTGTCAAGATAACACTGATCCTGCTGGCGGGGGCCAATTTCCTCGCCTTCACGCGCTTGACCCGCACGAGCGGGGTGGCCGAGTCGGCCGGGGGCATCGCGGCCGTCCTGGCCGTGATTTCGCTCGGCCTGTGGACCTGCGTGCTTTTCGCCGGGCGGTTCATAGGGTTTTTGTGAAGCAGTTCCACGAAGAGCCGGCTGCTGCTCAGATGTCCGGCGCGTTGCCGACTTTCTTCTTCATCTCCAGCGCCCAGGCGCGGCCTTCGTCGCCGCCCCACAGCAGCCAGGCGATGTAGCCGGCAGAGGGATTTTCCTCGTTGCCGTAGTTCTTGCCGCGCTTGTCGACCTCGTGGCGGGCGAAATAGCTGACAATGCGGCGGATGGTCGAGGGTGAAAGGTTCTTGCGGTTCTTCAGCTCCGTCGCCCTCGCGATGCCGATCTCGGTGCCGCCGCGGCCGAACTCCTTGCGCAGGCGCAGCCCCTTGGCGGCGTTGTCGGCGACGATCTCAGGGCAGCGCAGGTCGATTTCGTCTTCGGACATGTCATCCATCGCAGATTTTTAGCCTACGGGCAGAATGCGGGGAACCGAGGGTTCCGGAGTTGCTAATCGGTGCCGGTACCAAAATGCGCTGAGATGAACGGGCACGAAGTCGCGCTCTACGGCGCGCCCCCCCTCTGTCCTGCCGGACATCTCCCCCACTTGGGGGGAGATTGGCAGCTTCGCCGCCTCGCCGATCCTGCACCGTTGGCGATTGGCGAAAAGCCGCGATGACGGGTGATCTCCCCACTTGTGGGGGAGATGTCCGGCAGGACAGAGGGGGGCGCCGTAGAGCGCAATGGTGGCGGCATCGCTCCAATATCTTGGAGAATTCCCGCAAGCTGGCTCTGTGGATGCGCTCGCCGCGAACTAAACTGCGCCTCTGTGAAAGCAATTACCTAAACATTATCCCTTTAAATTGGTGATGTTCCTTACCCTGCCAAAGTTGCCCTCACCCAAAATACTCCTGCAGCGGCCGAACCTCGAGGTTTCCCGCGCGCAGCGCCGCGATCGCCTCGGCCACGGCCGCAGCGCCCGACAGCGTCGTGTAGTAAGGCACCTTCTGCATCAGTGTCGCCCGCCGCAGCGACTTCGAGTCCGACACGGCCTTCTGGCCATCGGTGGTGTTGAAGACGATCTGGACCTGGCGATTGCGGATGGCGTCTTCGATGTGGGGGCGGCCTTCGAGCACCTTGTTGATCTTTTCCGCCGTCACGCCGTTTTCGGCGAGGAAGCGGGCGGTGCCGGAGGTGGCTAAAACCTTGAAGCCCTGCTCGGCGAGGCGTTTTACGGCCGGCAGGATGCCCTTCTTGTCTTCGTCGCGCACCGAGACGAAGAGCGTGCCCGCGCGGGGGAGATCAACACCCGCCCCTAGCTGGCTCTTGGCGAAGGCCAGCGCAAAGTCGCGGTCGAGGCCCATGACCTCGCCGGTCGAGCGCATTTCCGGCCCGAGCAATATGTCGACGCCGGGGAAGCGGGCGAAGGGGAAGACGGCTTCCTTGACCGCGATATGGCCGGGATTTCGCGCGTCAGGCATGGCGCCGTAATGCGCGAAGGCGTTTTCCAGCGTCTCGCCGGCCATGATGCGGGCGGCGATTTTCGCAATGGGACGGCCGATGGTCTTGGCGACGAAGGGCACGGTGCGCGAGGCGCGGGGGTTGACCTCAAGCACATAGACCGTGCCGTCCTTGATGGCGTATTGCACGTTCATCAGGCCGCCGACATTGAGCGCCCGGGCAAGTGCGGCGGTCTGGCGTTCCAGCTCGTCGACGAGTTCCGGCTGCAGCGAATATACCGGCAACGAGCAGGCCGAGTCGCCCGAATGGATGCCGGCCTCCTCGATGTGCTCCAGGATGCCGGAGACGAAGGTTTCCTTGCCGTCGCAGAGGCAGTCGACATCGACCTCGGTGGCGCCGGTGAGATAGGTGTCGAACAAAAGCGGGTTCTTGCCGAGCAGCGTGTTGATCTGGCCGGTCTTGTCGGCCGGGTATTTCTGCTTGATGTCCTCCGGCACCAGGCCGGGCACGGTGTCGAGCAGATAGGTCTGCAGCATGCCTTCGTTGTAGATGATCTGCATGGCGCGGCCGCCGAGCACATAGGACGGGCGCACCACCAGCGGAAAGCCGAGCTCGGCAGCGACGAGGCGCGCCTGCTCGACCGAATAGGCAATGCCGTTCTTCGGCTGGGTGAGCCCGAGCTTGTGCAACAGCTTCTGGAAGCGGTCGCGATCTTCGGCAAGGTCGATCATGTCGGGCGAAGTGCCGAGGATCGGGATGCCGGCCTTCTCCAGCGCGTCGGCCAGCTTCAGCGGTGTCTGGCCGCCGAATTGGACGATGACGCCGACCAGTTCCCCGGAGGCCTGCTCGGCGCGCAGGATCTCCAGCACGTCCTCCGGCGTCAGCGGATCGAAATAGAGCCGGTCGGACGTGTCGTAGTCGGTCGACACGGTCTCCGGGTTGCAGTTGACCATGATCGCCTCGAAGCCGGCATCGCGCAGCGCAAAGGCGGCATGGCAGCAGCAATAGTCGAACTCGATGCCCTGGCCGATGCGGTTCGGGCCGCCGCCGAGGATGACGACCTTCTTGCGCGACGACACACGCGCCTCATTGGCGAGCTCGCCGGCGAAGGGCGTCTCATAGGTCGAGTACATATAGGCGGTCGGCGAGGCGAACTCGGCGGCGCAGGTGTCGATGCGTTTATAGACCGGATGAACGCCGAGCTTTTGCCTGGTCTTCTGAATGACTTCGGCGTCGGTTCTGGTCAGCGACGCGAGGCGTGCGTCGGAAAAGCCCATCGCCTTCAGCATGCGCAGGTTCGGCGCGTCCTGCGGCAGGCCGTGCTCGCGGATGCGCTCTTCCATGGCGATGATGCCGGCGATCTGCTCGAGGA
This sequence comes from Mesorhizobium sp. WSM3862, assembly GCF_002294985.1. Taxonomy (GTDB): domain Bacteria; phylum Pseudomonadota; class Alphaproteobacteria; order Rhizobiales; family Rhizobiaceae; genus Mesorhizobium. The sequence continues at coordinate 729,030 of NZ_NSGE01000002.1, forward strand.
ACCACGGGTCGATCTTGCACATGGCGTGCACGTCTTCGAGCGAGGTACCCATGCGGATCGCCTGCGCCACCATGCGCAGCCGGTCGGGGGTCGGCGTGCCGAGCGCGGCGCGGATGGCATTGCGGTCGTCGACGTGGTCTGCCGAGCCAAGGCCGGGGATCTCGATCTCGTCGAGGCCGGTGAGGCCGGTTTCCAGTCCGCGCAGGGCCTTCTGCAGCGATTCCTGGAAGCTGCGACCGATGGCCATCACCTCACCCACCGACTTCATGGCGGTGGTCAGCACCGGCTCGGCGCCCGGGAATTTCTCGAAGGCAAAGCGCGGGATCTTGGTCACCACATAGTCGATCGACGGCTCGAACGAGGCCGGCGTCGCGCCGCCGGTGATGTCGTTCTCCAGCTCGTCCAGCGTGTAGCCGACGGCAAGCTTTGCCGCGACCTTGGCAATCGGGAAGCCGGTCGCCTTCGAGGCGAGCGCGGACGAGCGCGAGACGCGCGGGTTCATCTCGATCACCACCAGGCGGCCATCGGCCGGGTTGACGGCGAACTGCACATTGGAGCCGCCCGTCTCGACGCCGATCTCGCGCAGCACCGCGATCGAGGCGTTGCGCATCATCTGATACTCTTTGTCGGTCAAGGTCAGCGCCGGCGCGACGGTGATGCTGTCGCCGGTGTGCACGCCCATCGGGTCGAGGTTCTCGATCGAGCAGATGATGATGCAGTTGTCCGCCTTGTCGCGGACCACTTCCATCTCGTACTCCTTCCAGCCGAGCACGCTTTCCTCGATCAGCACCTCGGTGGTCGGCGAGGCGTCGAGGCCGGACTGGACGATGTCGTAGAATTCGGCGCGGTTGTAGGCGATGCCGCCGCCGGTGCCGCCCATGGTGAAGGAGGGGCGGATGATCGCCGGCAGGCCGACATGGTCGAGCGCTTGCGCCGCGATCGCCATGGCGTGGCTGATATAGCGCTGCTTGCGGTCGCCTTCGCCGAGGTTCCAGCGCGTCTCCAGCGCGTCGAGCGCGGCATCGAGGTTTTCGGGGTTCTCGGCTTTGAGCGCGGCGCGCTCGGCCTCGTGGATCTTGCGGTCGGCGTCCTTGACCTCGGTGGCATTGGCCAGCATCGAGCGCGGCGTCTCCAGGCCGATCTTGCTCATCGCCTGGCGGAACAGCGCGCGGTCCTCGGCCTTGTCGATGGCATGCGCATCCGCGCCGATCATCTCGACATTGTAGCGGTCGAGCACACCCATGCGGCGCAGCGACAGCGCGGTGTTGAGCGCGGTCTGGCCGCCCATGGTGGGCAGCAGCGCGTCGGGGCGCTCCTTGGCGATGATCTTCGCCACCACTTCCGGCGTGATCGGCTCGATATAGGTGGCGTCGGCCAGCTCCGGATCGGTCATGATCGTGGCCGGGTTGGAGTTGACCAGGATGACGCGGAAACCCTCTTCCTTCAGCGCCTTGCAGGCCTGGGTCCCGGAATAGTCGAACTCGCATGCCTGGCCGATGACGATGGGGCCGGCCCCGATGATCAGGATCGACTTGATGTCGGTGCGTCTTGGCATGGTCTATGGATTCCGTTCGGCGAGCGGCTTGCACGAAAAACCGGGCGGGGAGGACCCGGCCGGTTGTGCTTGCGATTCTGGTATCAGGCTAGGAGGGCCTTATAGGGAAGAGTTTTGGCGGATGTAACCCCGAAAATGAGGGTTTTGCGGGTTGGCGTGACGGAACAAAACAGGCGTCTCATTCCTTCGCGCCCCCCTCTGCCCTGCCGGGCATCTCCCCCACGAGGGGGGAGATTGGACGTCACGACTGCTTTCGCCAATTTTCGACGGCGAAGAAAAAGCGAGGCGCCAAAACAGCCGATCTCCCCCCAAGTGGGGGAGATGTCCGGCAGGACAGAGGGGGCACTGTCCCGCCGGCGTCTTCAGCCTATCAATTCCCCAGTGCCAGCTGATCCGTGATCTCAAAGCGCTCCGAAACGCCGATGCGGATCATGTTCAAGCTGCCTTCGCGGGGAAGCGGAACTCGTCGGAGGAGTCGGAGCCGGCCGGCTTGCCGTCATGGAAGTGGATAATGCGCGTGCCGCCGTCCGGCCAGGTCACGGTCACGACGCTGTCGCCGGCCTCATGTGCGACGCTGATCAGGCAGCGGGTCATCGGCTGGCCGATCCGGCGCGCGCAGGGGATGCCGTCGGTGGCGTCTGGGGCAGGGGTGTCGGACTCCGTGATTGCCGAGGCGGCGAAGGCGAGGGCGTAGGCATCCTGCATGGCGATGGCGCTGATATCGGCCGCGGAAGGAGGATCGGCCGGCTCGCTGCGACCCAGGCGCGCGGCGATGTCCGGCTGCGGTTCTTCAGAGGGCTCCGGCGCGTTCGCTTCCTGTGGCGGGCCGGCGTCAGTTGCCGGCACGGCTGCATCCTCGGGCGCCGGGGCCGGGTTGTTCGGGCTGAGATAGCGGGCCGGCGCCCATCCGACGATATGCGCGTCCTGCGTGTCTTCGACCTTGCACCAGGGATACTTGTTGACGGTCTTGCAGCCGTAATTCTTCACGGCCGTGCCGTTGGGCAGGCGCGCCGCGATCTTTCCATCCGGGGAGGCGGTGGTGCGGATGTTGAGGAGATCGTCCGGCGCGAGGCCGCCGATGATCGAAATGATCGTGGCTGGCGCGTCCTGGGCCAAAGCCGGCACGGCGGCCAGCAGCAAAGGAGCGGCGATCAGCAATGTCGATCGGAGCGTGACTTTGCGCTTCATCCTTAATGCACTGCAGTCCTGGCGTTTCCGCTCAATCAGATATGAACTTCGTTCAACCCTGCATATGAGCTGGGCTCAATCCTGAATATGAGCTTCGCTCTAGATATGAGCTGCGCTCAATCTTTGTAAATCCGGTCCGCGGCGCGTGCGCCCATTCCGGCCGTCCCGCTGCTTCGGCCTGCTTTGCGGCAGCTTCATGGTCGTAGGCGATGGCGATCGCCTCGGAGCGGCCGGAGGCATCCAGCTCGACGATGCCGTAGCGCGCATGCCGGCTGTCCTGCTCGGAGACATGCGCCGGCGGGAATGCGGATGAGCTCGCTGCGATGGCTATTGCCGCACAACGCGATCCGGCAGGCTGGAGGGCCAGCACCTTGCCATGGATATCGGCCAGAACGGCAATGCGCATCAGGCGTCGATCTCCGCATCGGCGGTGCCGACCGCTGGAAGCGCCTTGTCCTCGCCGGCGGCCGCGATCACGCTGTCGAGCAGGCCGGGAAAGCGCCTGTCGAGGTCGTCGCGGCGCAGGGTGATCAGCCGGCTGGTGCCGACCGCTTCGGTGCGCGTGACGCCCGCCTCGCGCAGCTTGGCGAGGTGGTAGCTGAGATTGGTCTTGGAGGCGAGGTCGAGGAACTTGCCGCAGTTCATCGGCACGCCTTCCTTGCTGGCGAGAAAGCGCACGATGGCCAGCCGGGTCGGGTCGCCAAGCACGGCAAGCACGATCGGCAGGCTGATCTGATCGGCGTTCGGATGAGGCAAGGTCATCGCTGAGAATTAAGCGCAAACGGCACCGACTTCAACGCGTCTCCTCTTCTTGCTTGGTTACACAGCTTCCCGGTTTCTACGCGTCCTGACACAGGGCTGTCAGGAGGGTTCGGCTAATTTGCCCAAGCGCCGTTGACATCATGGCCCTTTCAGGTCCAATTGTTCAATAACTTTTGAACAAAGGACATATCCAATGGACAAGCGGATCTTCTGGCTTGCGCTCGGATCGTTTGCGATCTCGACCGAAGGCTTCGTCATCTCCAGCCTTCTTCCCGATATCGCCGCGGATGCCGGCATCTCCGTTCCGCTCGCCGGCTCGCTGATCACCGCTTTCGCGCTCGCCTATGCGATCGGCGCGCCGATCCTGGCGACGCTGACCGGCGAGTGGGACCGGCGACGCGTCATCCTGTGGACGCTGGTGTTCTTCGTCATCGGCAATATCGTCGCGGCGCTAAGCTCGTCCTTCGAATTGCTGCTCCTAGCACGCATCGTCATGGCGCTATCGTCCGGCCTGTTCGCGGCAACCGCGCAAGGCACCGCCGTGGCGCTGGTCGACGACCATCACAGGGCCCGCGCCATCGCGGTCGTGGTCGGCGGCACCACGGTGGCGGTCGCGGTCGGCGCGCCGCTCGGCGCGCTGGTGGCGGCGATTGCCGGCTGGCGCGGCACCTTCTTCGCCATTGCCGGCCTCGGCGCGCTTGCCGGGGGGATCCTGTGGTGGCGGCTGCCGCGCGGCATTGTCGGCACCAGGCTGCCGCTCAAGGCGCGGCTCGCGGCGGCGGTCCGTCCCGGCGTGTTGCCGATCCTGGTCACAACCGTGCTGGCGCTGGTCGGCGCCTTCACCGTCTTTGCCTTCATCGCGCCTCTGGCGATCGAGGGCGGCGGCCTCAGTCCGCTGGCGCTTCCCGGCATGCTGCTCGCATTCGGCGTTGGCGCCGTCATCGGCAACATCGCCGGCGGCCAGGCGGCGGACCGTTTCGGCGCGGCGCGCACGGTTTGCTGGTCGCTGGGGCTGAGCGCAGCGATGCTCGTCACCTTGTCGCTGATCCCGACCTCCCTGCCGCATTCGATCGCCGGGCCGGCGCTGATGGGCATGATGGTGCCGTGGGGCATCGTCGGCTGGGCCTTCCCGCCGGCGCAGGCGAGCCGGATCATCAAAATAGCGCCCGATGCCGCCCCGATCGTGCTCTCGCTCAACGCCTCGGCGCTCTATTTCGGCGTCGCGCTCGGCGCGGTGGTCGGCGGTGCGGTGCTGCGTTTCGGCGCGCCGGCCGATCTCGGGCTGGTCGCGGCGGTATTCCCGATCGGCGGGCTGGGTGTGGTGCTCGCGGGTCGCGCGCTCGCCCGCCCGGTCGCCATGCCGGCGGAATAGACTTCGCAAACCTGAAGGACTTGCCCGCCTCAGGCTGGCCGCCACATCTGCAGGATGGAGGCGGCCAGCAGCAGGCCAAGCACGATGTTGAGCGCGCGCCATTGCCGCTCGGTTCGTAGCAAACGTGCCAGCAGCGTGCCGGCTACGCACCAGAGCGACAGCGAGACGGCCGCGGCAAGGCCGAACACGGCACCGAGCAGCAATGCCAACTGCAAGGGGCCGTCGGCAAGCGCCGCGAAGGAGGCGGCCGCACCCAGGCCCATTGCCCAACCCTTGGGATTCATCCACTGGATGCCGGCGCCGCCGAAGAAGCTGTTCGGCCTGGCCATGCTCACGTCGAGCTCGGGCGGGCCGCTGCGGCCGATCCTGATCGCCAGCCAGATCAGATAGAGCGAGCCGGAGATCTTCATCGCCAGCTGGAGCGAAGGGACGGCGGCGAGCAGCCCGGCGAGGCCGGCAGCGCCCGCCGCCGCTACCGACGCCAGTCCCGCGGCGCTGCCGGCCATCAGCGGCACCGATCGGCGAAAGCCGAACTGCGCCCCGGATGCCGTCGACAACGTCGTGGCGATGCCGGGCGTCGAGGTCGAGATCAACGCGAACAGGACAAGGGGGACGATGGTTTCGGACATCCAAAGCCTCCACGGTGGAAGGAGCCTGCATGTTAGGCGCTCGGCGCTATCAGTAAATGCAATGTTGGATATGGTCTGCATTAGTGTTTATAATGCAGCGATGTTTCGCGATCTCGACACCACACTTGTCCGCACCTTCGTGACGACGGCCGACAAAGCCAGCATGACGGCCGCGGCCAACGCCCTCAATCTGACCCAGGGCGCCGTCAGCCAGCAGATCAAGCGGCTGGAGGAGATCCTTGGCCAGATGTTGTTCGAGCGCGACCGCCGCGGCTTGAGACTGACGCGTTCGGGCGAACGGCTGCTCGACAAGGGCCGGCGTCTCTTGCGGCTCAATGACGAGATTCTGGCGGAGATAAGCGGCAAGGCGGTCGCCGGCGGGGTGCGGATCGGCGTGCCCTACGATCTTGTCGGCACATTGCTGCAACCTGTTTTGAAAACCTACGCCGAAGCCTATCCGCAGGTGGAGATTTCGCTGGTCTGCGCCTCTTCGCCGGAACTCGCGGCGGCGCTGGCGGCAGGGACGATCGACCTTGCCGTCATCGAGGAGCGGGCCGGTCCGACGGCCGGCGAGTGCCTGGTGGTCGACCGGCTGGTCTGGGTCGGCGCCAAAGGCGGCTCCGCGCGCCTGAAGCGGCCTTTGCCGGTCTCCATGGTCGCGGATACCTGCGCCTTCCGTCCGGCGGTGCTGGCGGCGCTCGGCACGCATGGGCTCGATTGGCGCACCGTGTTCGAGAACGGCAACATCGACGCAACGACCGCAACGGTACGGTCGGACCTTGCGGTGACCACCTGGCTCGCCTCGACGGTTCCGGCCGACCTCGACATCCTGTCCGACGCCGACTTACCGGCGCTGCCGAATTTTTCCGTCAACCTGCACCTGCCGAAGCATGCCGTCAGGCCGACGGCAGAGGCATTCGCCACTCATATCCGCGAGGGTCTGGCGCGGCATCGCCAGGCAGCGTGAGCGACACTTTTCGTTCCTCGCCCCCGCTTTGGGGGCGAGGAACCTTGGCGCTACTTCCAGTTCTTGCGCCGTTCGAGCTCGGCTTCGGAAGGCTGCTCTGTCGCAAAAGATCCGGTCTTGACGTCGCCGCCACGTTCATAGGTCGCCATGATGACACCCGTGCTGGTGGTTTGCGACTTGATGAGCTTGAAGGCGGCGGGCATCGCGTCATCGCCGAACAGGCGCTTTCCCTTGCCCAGCAACAGCGGGAAGATCATCAACCGGATCTCGTCGATCAGCCCATTGGCGAGCAGGGTCTGGATCAGATTGCCCGAACCCTGGATGAGCAGATCGGGTCCGTCTTCCTGCTTGAGCTGCCTGAGCCTGGCAACGACGTCTGGTCCAAGCGGCTGCGTGTTCTGCCAGGTCAGGCTATCCGGCCGATGCGTCGCGACATATTTGGTCGCCGGGTTGAAGGCATCTGCGATCGAATCTTTCTGATACGGCCAATACGCGGCGAAGATGTCATAGGTTCTGCGGCCGAGCAGCAGGGCGAAGGGCTTGGAGAACAATTCGTCCATTGCCTCCCCCGCCACCTCGTCAAAGTAATGGAAGGTCCAGCCGCCGAATTGAAAGCCGCCGACCGGGTCTTCTTCCGGGCCGCCCGGAGCCTGCATGACGCCGTCGAGGCTGACGAATGTGGCGGCGATGATCTTGCGCATCTGTCTTCTCCCTTTTCGTGATCCGCGCCGTCGCGGCCGGATTTCGGCCTAAGGACGGGCGACGAGCCTACGTTCCGACACAGGCTCCCGCAGATTTCTATCGTTCGCTGTCGGCGCGCATGGCGCGGGACGAGAACCAGACATCGCCGAACACGGCAGTGGCAGTGCGATCGGGCGCCTTGTCTTCGGTCAGCCAGATCGAGCGCGTGCGGCTGGCGCGTTCGCGAGTTGGCACTCTTGCCTCCGGGCCGGCGAGGGAGGCGCCGACGCAAGGGATGAACCAGGAACCCATGAAGGGCCTGCAGGCGAAACCCGCCTGCATGCGGGTGACCAGCACGGCGAGGCCGATTCGCTGCGCCGGCCGCCAGGGGAAGATCAGCCGGCCGCCGGGCCTGAGCGCCCTCAGCCACGCAGGGGGCGGGGCAATGACGGCAGCATTGACATAGATGATGTCGGAGGGCGGCAGCGGGCCGGCGACAGCGTCGCCGGCAACGACCTCGACATTGCCATAGGCCGCGAGGTTCACCTTGGCTTGCGCGGCGAGATCCGCTTCGATCTCGAAGGCGGTGACGCTGCCGCCGGGCTCGACCAGCCTTGCCAGCAGCGCGGTATAGTAGCCGGTACCGGCGCCGATATGGGTGACGGCTTCGCCGGGTTTCGGTTCGACCTTGCCGATCCACATGGCGTGCAGAACCGGTTCGCCGTTGTTGATGCCCTTGTCGGCATCGAGCACCACCAGCACGTTCTGGTAGATGTAGCCGGGATCGGCAGTCGGGGTTTTGAACGCCCCGTCGCCGGCAAAGACGGTCCAAGGTCCAGGGCCGAGAAAGGCCTCGCGCGGCACGGAGGCGAACGCCTCCTCGATGCGGGGATCGGCGGAGCGCGCATGCGCGGCCATCAGTTTGGCGTAGAATTTTCGGGCGTCGTCCGAAACGGTCATGCTTTCAGAAGATAGCGCGGCCGGCCGGGATGTCGCGGCTCGAACTCAGCCGGCAAAAGTGTCGAAGAGCAGCTTGAAGTTGAGCACCAGGATGATCGCCGCGACTACCCAGGCGAGTGCGGCGACACCGCGCGAGATGACGAAACTGCCCATCTTCTTCTTATCCGAGACGAACTGCACCAGCGGCACAACGGCGAAGGGCAACTGCATCGACAGGATGACCTGGCTGAAGACCAGGAGCTGGGCCGTGCCCTTTTCGCCGTAGAGCGCGGTGACGATCACGACGGGGACGATGGCAAGGCCGCGCGTCAGCAGGCGGCGCGCCCATTGCGGAATGCGCAGACGCAGGAAGCCTTCCATCACGATCTGGCCGGCAAGCGTGGCGGTGACCGTCGAGTTGAGCCCGGAGGCGAGCAGCGCGACCGCGAACAGGATCGAGGCAATGCTCAAGCCCAACAGCGGCGACAGCAATTCGAAAGCCTGACCGATCTCGGCGACATCCTGGTGCCCGGTGCCGTGGAAGGCCACTGCCGCGACGATCAGGATGGACGCGTTGACGAACAGCGCCAGGATCAGCGCGATGGTCGAATCCGTGGTCGCCCACTTGATGGCATCGCGCTTGCCTGCATCGGTGCGCTCATAGGCGCGGGTCTGCACGATCGAGGAGTGCAGGTAGAGATTGTGCGGCATCACGGTGGCGCCGATGATGCCGATGGCGATGTAGAGCATCGTCGGGTTGGTGACGATCTGGGACGACGGCACGAACATCGAATGCAGGATTGTGCCTGCGGGCGGGGCGGCGACGAAGATATGGATGGCGAAGCAGCCAAAGATGATGATCAGGAGCGCGACGACGAACGCCTCGAGATAACGGAAGCCCCTGTTCATGAGCAGCAGCACAAGGAAGGCGTCGAGCGCGGTGAGGACGGCGCCGCCGATCAGCGGGATGCCGAACAGGAGCTGCAGCGCAATCGCCGTGCCGATCACCTCGGCGAGGTCGCAGGCGATGATCGCCAGTTCGCAGGCGATCCAGAGCAGGAAATTTACCGGACGCGGATAATAGGCGCGGCAGGCCTGCGCGAGGTCGCGGCCGGTGGCGATGCCGAGGCGGGCGGCCAGCGCCTGCAACAGGATCGCCATCAGGTTCGACAGCATGATGATGAAAAGCAGCGTGTAGCCGAACTGGGCGCCGCCGGCGAGGTCTGTCGCCCAGTTGCCCGGGTCCATATAGCCGACCGAGACCATATAGCCGGGACCCATGAAGGCGAACAGGCGGCGGAACCAGAGACCGGTGTCGGGCACCCTGATCGAGGCATTGACCTCGCGCAGACTGGGCTGCTCAGTCTCATCGGAGCGGGCAAATTGCCACGAGGGACGGGACACTGCTTCTGACATCGGGGGGTCCGCTGGAAGGGTATCGAGGATCGCCACTATGTATGCTAAGGCTGAACATTATGCAACAGGCTATACTTCATTGTTCAAGCTCTTGTGATGCAAGCCGATAGGCGCCGCGTGCAGCAGCAAACGCCGGGTTGCGCCGACCCGGGAATGCAAATAAACGGCCAGAGCACTACGGTCCGTGCTATGAGTGCGGAGCCGATTCAGCCATGAAGGAGCGCGTATTGGCGCTGAGGAACAGACCAGTTCGACGCGAAAAGCCGCTTCCTGATGCCGAAATCCATTCGGAAGGGTTCAGGCAGACCCGCGAAGCGCGCCGCAGCGCGCTTGTCGAGGACTATGTCGAGCTGATCGCCGATCTGATCGAGGACGGAAACGAGGCCCGTCAGGTCGATATCGCGGCCAGGCTTGGCGTCGCGCAACCCACCGTGGCAAAAATGCTGACACGGCTCTGCGCCGATGGGCTGGTGTCCAGGAAACCCTATCGCGGGGTGTTTCTCACGGACGCCGGTCGCAAGGTGGCGCAGGAGAGCCGCATCCGTCACGAGACTGTCGAAGCCTTCCTGCGCTCGCTCGGTGTCAGCGCCGAGACGGCACGGATCGATGCCGAGGGCATCGAGCACCATGTCAGCGCCGAGACGCTGGATGCATTTCGCAGGGCGATGACGACACGCTGAGCCCGGCCAGCGTTAAACTTCCCGACCGACGAGTCGCTGGAACCGCCGAACGGTACGCACGTTGCTCCTGACGTTGCGCGATGATCGCGTGGAAGGGAGGAAGCGACGGGCGTTGAACAGGCACGGACCACGAAGGGCTAGCAAGCGGCCAACGGGTTGAGACAGGCGGCGGCTCGTGACGAGCGCAAAGACCGAGGCCGAAACCGGTCGAAACAAAAGCTCTGAATTCTCCTCCCATCTGGAGCCGGACGCGCGGTCTTTTGGTCAGCAAAAATGCTGTGACTCGGCGTGACCGTTGCGATAATTGTCTGAAGGGGGCGGTCTTAGGCCGGACCTTCCAGAACATCTGCATTGCGAGGAAGTTGCCATGCTTTGGAGAGGCCGCCGTCAGAGCGACAATATCGAGGACGAGCGCAGCGACAGCGGCGGCGGGTTCGGCGGTGGCGGTCCGCGGCAGTTCCGCGTTCCGATCGGGGGGCGAGCGGGCGGCGGCGGCAGCATCATCTTCGTCATTCTGGTGGTTCTCGCCGGATGGTATTTCGGCTTCGATCCATCGCAAATCCTGGGTGAAGGTGGTGGCCTTGTGCCGGGCGGCGGCGGCCAGATTACCGAAGACAGCAGTTCGCCGGACAGCGGCGCGCCCGCCTCGGACGAGATGAAACAGTTCGTGGCGACCGTGCTCGCCGAGACCGAGGACACATGGAGCGGTATCTTCAAGGCCAATGGCCTCACCTATGAGGACCCGAAACTGGTGCTGTTCAGCAGCCAGATCCGGTCGGCTTGCGGCTTTGCCTCTTCGGCGGCGGGACCGTTCTATTGCCCGGGCGATCACAAGGTCTATCTCGACATGACCTTCTTCCAGCAGCTCGACCAGCAGTTCGGCGCCTCGGGTGAATTCGCCCGCGCCTACGTGATCGCGCATGAGGTCGGCCATCACGTGCAGAACCTCACCGGCATCATGTCGAAATTCAACCAGATGCGGCAGGGCATGGGCGAGGCCGAGGCCAATCAGATGTCGGTCCGGGTCGAGCTTCAGGCAGACTGCTTCGCCGGTGTCTGGGCGCACTATACCGCGCAGAAGGGCATTCTGGAGCAGGGCGACATGGAAAGCGCGCTGAATGCCGCCAAGCAGATCGGCGACGACACGCTGCAGAAAAAAATGCAGGGCTATGTGGTTCCGGAAAGCTTCAACCACGGCACGTCGGCGCAGCGGCAGACCTGGCTGGCGCGCGGCTACAAGAGCGGCAAGCTTTCGGACTGCGATACATTCAATAATCCGGTCTGAACAGCGACGCAGGGCTGCGGCACCGCGGCGGGCTGCCGGGAACTGATGTCAGGATGAGGCAGTTGCGGTCGTTCGCTTATTGTTCCGGCCGGCTGTCTCGCCCATAAGAGCCTCCCGTCCAAGGCGGCCGAGGAGCTTGTCACCATGATCGACCCCAAGACCGCCAAGCGGGGCCTTGCGCTCGTTTTCACGACGCTGCTGCTCGACGTCATCGGCTTCGGCATCATCATGCCGGTGCTGCCGGCCTATCTGCAGGAGCTGACCGGCGCCGGCGTAAGCGAGGCGGCTATCGAGGGCGGCTGGCTGTTCTTCGTCTATGCGGCGATGCAGTTCTTCTTCGCGCCTGTCATCGGCGGCTTAAGCGACCGTTTCGGGCGGCGGCCGATCCTGCTTGCCTCGGTGCTCACCTTCTCCATCGACAATCTGATCTGCGCCATCGCCTGGTCCTATCCGATGCTATTCATCGGACGCGTGCTCGCCGGCATTTCCGGCGCCAGCTATTCGACGACGTCGGCCTTCATCGCCGACATCTCGAACGACGAGAACAGGGCCAAGAATTTCGGCCTGCTCGGCATTGCCTTCGGCGTCGGCTTCGTCATCGGCCCGGTGCTCGGCGGACTGCTCGGCACATTCGGGCCGCGCGTGCCGTTCTACTTCGCCGCCGGGCTCGCCTTGGTGAACTTCCTCATCGCGATGTTCTTGCTGCCGGAGACACTGGACGAGCAGCATCGTCGCCGCTTCGAATGGAAACGCGCCAATCCGGTCGGCACGCTCATCCAGATGCGCAACTATCCCGGCATTGGCTGGATCGGGCTGGTCTTCTTCCTGATGACGCTCGGCCACATGATGTATCCGGCGGTCTGGTCCTTCGTTTCAAGCTACCGTTATGGCTGGAATGAGCAGCAGATCGGCTTCTCGCTCGGCGCCTTCGGCCTATGCGGCGCGATCGTCATGGCGACGGTGCTGCCGCGTGTCATCCCGAAGCTCGGCGAGTGGAGGACGGCGGCGATCGGCCTTACCTTCACCGCGCTCAGCGCCTTCGGCTACGCGTTTGCGACGCAGGGCTGGATGATCTACGCGGTGATCGTCGCCGGCTGCTTGGAAGCGCTCGCCGACCCGCCATTGAGGAGCCTTGCGGCCGCCAAGGTGCCGCCTTCGGCGCAAGGCGAATTGCAGGGCGCGATGACCTCGATCTTCTCGATCACCTCGATCATCACGCCGCTGCTTTATACGGCGATCTTTTCCTGGTTCACCGGCCCAAGCGCGCCGGTTGAGTTCGGCGGCGCGCCCTATGTGCTCGGCGCGGTTTTCCTCACATTGGCGGTGATCGTCTTCGTGACGAAGGTGGCCAAGCCGACACCGAAGGAGGTCGAGCGCATGCACGCGCAGGAAGCGGCGACCGACGCGGCCTGAGAACGACTAAGGCTCGATCCATTCTCCGGGGATATCGAGCGCCTTCGCCAGCATTGCGCTGGTCTGCTCAGACGGCTTACGGCGATTGGATTCGAGGTCCGATAGGAAACCCTGGCTGACACCGATCGCCGCAGCCAGTTCGGCTTGGGTGAGCTTTCGCCAGTTGCGCAGCGCCTTTAGTCGACTGGAGCCGCGCAAGACATCCATGGTCACGTCCGCCGGTAGCGTCCTTTCGGTTTTGAGGTCGGCTTTTCGCTCGTCATAGATGGCGACATCCGCAGCATCTTCGAGAGCCTCCTCGGCGGCATGCAGCAACGCCTCGTAATCCGCCTTGGGGATCACGACCAATTCCTCGCCGGTTGAGGTTTTGATGATTTGCGGGGCATTCATGACACTTGTCCCGTTATGACCTGCTGTAGGTTGTTGTCTCGCGTTTTCCTATGTAGATAGCTAGGATAGTAGCGCGATCCTCGTCGAATATAACTCGGTAGCGACCGATCCGCAGCCTGTAGCCATCTCTGCCAGCCAAGCGCTTTACATCTCCTCGACCGCTTATCGCGTAATCTACCAAGCCCTCGGATACTTGGTTCCGAACGTCAGCGGGTAGATTGTCGAGATCACGAGCCGCGGCCGCCGAGAGGATGATGGTCTTCACCGGATATCGCCGCTCTTATTTTTATTTCGGCGATATTATAGCTAACACACAGCGCGTGTCAACGTTCTGCCAGCGCTTCCTCGCCGCGCCGCTCGCGGATGAGATTGACGAAGCGGCGGAAGAGATAGTGCGAATCCTGCGGGCCGGGCGAGGCCTCGGGATGGTGCTGGACCGAGAACACCGGCCGGCCGGTCAGCGCGATGCCGCAATTCGAGCCGTCGAACAGCGAGACATGGGTTTCCTCGACGCCTTCGGGCAGCGAGTCGGCGTCGACGGCGAAGCCATGGTTCATCGAGACGATCTCGACCTTGCCGGTTGTGTGGTCCTTGACCGGATGGTTGGCGCCGTGATGGCCCTGATGCATCTTCTCGGTCTTGCCGCCGAGCGCCAGCGCCAGCATCTGGTGGCCGAGACAGATGCCGAACACCGGGAGATCGGTTTTCAGCAGGTTCTGGATGACCGGCACGGCATATTCGCCCGTCGCTTCCGGATCGCCGGGGCCATTGGACAGGAAGATGCCGTCCGGCTGTATGGCTAGGATCTCTTCCGCGCCGGTCTTGGCCGGCACGACGGTGACCTTGGCGCCGAGGCCCGCGAGCAGGCGCAGGATGTTTCGCTTGACGCCATAGTCGATGGCCACGACATGCAGCGACGGCTCGTCCTGCTCGCCGAAGCCTTTGTTCCAGGCCCAGGGCGTCTCGCGCCAGACCGAGGATTGACCCGAGGTGACCTCCTTGGCGAGGTCCAGCCCGATAAGGCCCGACCAGGCGGCGGCGCGCCGCTTCAGGTCGTCGAGGTCGAAAACGCCATCCGGTGCATGGGCGATGACGGCATTGGGCATGCCTTTCTCGCGGATCAGCACGGTGAGAGCGCGAGTGTCGATCCCCGAAAGCGCGACGATGCCGCGCCTCTTCAGCCATTGATCGAGATGCCCGGCTGCCCGGTAATTGGAGGGGTCGGTGACATTGGCCTTGAAGATCGCGCCGACGGCGCCCGCGCGGGCAGCCGGATGCAAATCCTCGATATCCTCGCTGTTGGTGCCGACATTGCCGATATGCGGGAAGGTGAAGGTGACGATCTGGCCGGCATAGGAGGGGTCGGTAAGGATCTCCTCGTACCCGGTCAGGGCGGTGTTGAAGCAGACTTCGGCGACCGCCGATCCGGTGGCGCCGAGGCCGCGGCCTTCGATCACCGTGCCGTCGGCGAGCACCAGAAGGGCGGTCGGCTTTTCGGTGGCCCAAGGGGCGGTCGTGGCCATGGCGGCACTCCTAGAGGCGGCTTCCGGATCATCCCGTTGCAGGGGACGATCCGCGCAGCAAACGACGCGCGGCGGCGAATTCGCGAGCCTGCGCGCAACCAAAGTTTCAGTTCATGCGAGGCTCAGTACATAGGGGATAGCGCCAAAGCGGTCAATGACGCTTCCTCCGAGCGGAATCGATTTGTTTAGCCGAGCAAAATCAATGGTTTGCGGCGATTTGCCTTGAGCGTCCGGCGAAGCTATTGTCCGCCGCGATCGAAGGAGAAGCATCATGCGCGAGAAAATCGCCGAATCCATGAAGAGCGCGATGAAGGCGCAGGACAAGCATCGGCTGCCGACGCTCAGGCTGATCCAGGCCGCCATCCACGACCGCGACATCGCCAATCGCGGCGCGGGCAAGCCGGCGGCGAGCGAGGAAGAGATCCTGCAGATCCTTTCCAAGATGGTGAAGCAGCGCGAAGAATCGGCCAAAGCCTTCGAGGACGGCAAGCGGCCGGAACTGGCGGGGCAGGAGCGCGGCGAGATGGAGATCATCCGCGAGTTCCTGCCGGCACAGCTCGACGATGTGGCGATCACGGCGGCGGCGCGCGAGGCGATCGCGGCGACGGGTGCCGCCAGCCAGAAGGACATGGGCAAGGTGATCGGCGCGCTGAAGCAGAAATATGCCGGCCAGATGGATTTCGCCAAGGCGAGCGCCATAATCAAGGGGCTGCTCCAGTAGAAGACCGGCTCAGTTCTTGCAGATCGGCACCGGCTGCGGCGGCGGTGCCGGATGGTCTTTCTTGTACAGCGCGATTATCGGCTCGAGGGTCTTCTTCGGCCAGAACTTCGGAGAGCCGATTTCCTTCAGGCAGGATGCGTTCCAATAGACGCCCGCAGCCGACAGCGCTTGGCCGGCGGCCTTTGCGCGCGCCACAGCGGCGATGTCGCGCGATTCAGGATAGATGTAGAGCGTGGTCGGGTTGTTCTTCACCAACGGGATGATCTGCTCGGCATCGGCCGGCGACCAGCTGGTGCAGCCATTGCTGCGGCCGCCGGCATAATTCACCAGCTTGCCGAACGGGACGAAGCCGTCATGGTCGGCGTAGGAGCTGTTCGGATCTTTCCGCAGGCACATGCCCCTGAGCAAGGCTGCCGGATGGCCGCCGATCACGCGCTGCCTGGCGTTCGCCGCTTCGCCTTCGCCATCGAACTGGATGAAGGTACGCATGAACACCGCGTTCTGCGCACCGACGCGATAATAGCCCTTGAAGGACGTCTTGGTCTCGGCGGTCATGTAGGCTCCGCCTGCCGTCAGCTCCGAGTCCATCGCGTTGCCGAAGTTTTTCGCGCAACGCCTGCCATTGGAGAAATCGGCAACGCCTTTGAGATTGCGACCGCCGCCATGGCCCGAAGAAACCGCTCGAAAGAGCTGCTTGGCCTCGCAGATGATATAGTAGCGTTGGCCAAGCACACTGTTGCCCAGGTCGCCGGGCCGCGTTGCATCCATGGCGAAGTAGCAGGGGTTGCTGACCGAACCTTCACTGACCTTCTTCTGGTAGAGGGCGCGCGCCCGCTCCAGCACGACCTGCGAGATCTGACCTTCGTTGTCGCCGACATGGCGCTGCAGCCAGTCCGGAATGTTCGATGGGCGCAACGCCGCGAACGAGCCGACCGATGCCGTCAGAGCGGCGAGGACGAAGAGGACGGCGGCACCAAGCGGAACAGATATCAACCGCACCGGATTAATCCCCCCTCGAACTGGTATCGCTTGTGGTGAATCACCTGCGCCAATCATAAGAGCATAGCGCCGATGGGCGAAACACTTCTTGTCTAGTGCGATCTGCCGAAGCTGGCGCATCTGCGATTTTCGACAGGCAAGAAGTTGGCTACTATCTGATTCCGGCGCGCCCACGCCTCCTCCCTCCGTTGGGAAAGCATCGTTCATGCAGGGCATTCGATCGCTAAACCGACTGTTCGAGCATCGGCATAAGGAGGGATTGCGAAGACTGCTCGCAATAGGAGGTTTTTTGATGCGGCTTTCCGCACCCGTCTATCATCTGAAGCGCCAGGCGAGGTTGCTGTCGCGCAAGGAAAATGTTCCCCTTCATGAGGCGCTTGACCGCATGGCCTTCAAGGAAGGCTTTGGCAGTTGGAGCCTGCTTGCGGCGAAAGCCGCCGAGGCCGCACCCGCCGGGAGGCTGCTGGCGCAACTGATACCCGGCGACATGGTCCTCGTGGCGGCCCGGCCGGGTCAGGGCAAGACGCTGATGAGCCTCGAACTCGCCGTGGCGGCCATGAAGCAGGGCAGTCGCGCCGTATTCTTCACCCTGGAATACATGCATGCCGATATCCTCGACCGGTTCCGCGACATCGGCGTCGACCCTGCCGTTTTCGACCATCTGTTCGAGTTCGACAATTCCGACGCCATCAGCGCCGCCTACATCATCGAGGCGTTGGGGTCGGCGCCGCGCGGCACGCTGGCGGTGATCGACTATCTGCAACTGCTCGACCAGAAGCGCGAGGATCCCGAGCTCATGGTCCAGATACGCGCCTTGAGATCATTTGCCCGGGAACGCGGGCTGGTGCTGGTCTTCATCTCCCAGGTCGACCGGTCATACGATGCGTCCAGGAAGCCTTTTCCCGACCTTGACGATGTCCGGCTGCCGAACCCACTCGATTTATCGCTCTTCGACAAGATGTGCTTCCTCAACAAGGGCGAAATCCGCTTTCAGTCAGCTTGAGGGCGATCCTGACCGGGGCTATGCCTGCCGATCTCGCAAAGGACACGGCTTCATGGTCGAACTCGTCAAACCAGCGCTCGAGCATCTGCCATCCTACAAGGCGGCGCTGGAGCGCGGCTGGTCGCCGGACAATGTGCGGCTGCTGGAGGCTACGCGCGAGCAGCTCGAGGCCATTGAAGAAGATCCGGTGGCATTTCTCGCCGATCTGGACGACCCCGAGGCGAAAGGGTCGCCGATCGCGCTGCCGGACGGCACGACAGTGCCGCGTCTGCCGGGCTTCCGGCGCTGGATCTGGGACGGCGAGGCCGCCGGCTCGATCGGGCTTCGCTGGCAGAAGGGCACGTCGGCGCTGCCGCCGCACGTGCTCGGCCACATCGGCTATGCCGTGATGCCATGGAAGAAGGGGCGCGGCTATGCCACCGAAGCGCTGCGGCTGATGCTTCACGAGGCAAGGGCGGTCGGTCTCGACTATGTCGAGATCACCACCGATCTCGACAATCTTGCATCCCAGAAGGTGGTGCTCGCCAATGGCGGCATTCTCGTCGGGCGGTTCGCCAAAGTCGCCGCCTATGGTGGCGCGGAGAGCCTCAAGTACCGGATCGACCTTTAGGTCTCAAGGCAAGCGAACTTGAGAACCTTATTCGCCGGGCCTGGCCAGTCTTCCTTCTGCGGCCTTGTAGTAGAACTGGCTCGCGACAAGCCAGCCTTTCAGCGGCCTGAGCGGCGGAATGCAGGTCGCAAGGATGATCGGCACCGAAACGAAGGCGTGGAACCACATGGATGGCTCGAACGTCACCTGCGCCCAGACGGCGAACAGGACGGAGGGCACGCAGGCAAAGCAGATGACGAAGAAGGCGGGTCCGTCGGCCGGATCGGCAAAAGAATAGTTGAGCCCGCAGACTTCGCATTTCGGCGCCAGCTTCAGAAATCCGTCGAACAGCCGGCCCTCTCCGCAACGCGGGCATCGCCCGCGGATGCCGATCCGCCAGGGTTCGAGGTGGGGATAGTGCGCGTCGTGCATGGTCATCACTCCAGGACCTCGCATGCATTCGATCGGCCTTGAGGTCACGCATACATACTAATATGATTATTGTATGCATACAATGCGACAAAATGTATGGATACCGGTGGCATGAACAGTGAAGGGGACCTCAGCTGGCTTTCTCCCTTGGCGGAAGACTCACGACCGCTCTATCTCAAGATCGTCGAGGCGCTTGCGGCTGCCCGCTCGATCGGGCGGCTGCAACCGGGGGACAGGCTGCCGCCGCAGCGAGAGCTTGCCCGCTTCCTTGGCGTGGATCTGACCACGGTCACCCGGGCGTTCACCGAAGCCCGCCGCAGGAACCTGATCGATGCAACGACCGGTCGCGGCACCTTCGTCACCCCCGGCGAGCCGGAAGAGCCGATCCTCGATCTGAGCATGAACATTCCGCCGGCGCCTTCGGGCCTCAGCCTGCCGGCATTGATCCGGAGTGGCATCGAGGGACTGCTCAAACGTTCCAGCGCCGAAGCACTGCTTTCCTACCATCCCGGCCCGGGTTCTCCCGCCGAACGCGCCGCTGGCTCGTTTTGGCTTGCCACAGCCGGCGACAGGTTGCCTGTCGAGCGCGTTGCTGTTGGTTCGGGGGCGCAGGCGCTGCTCGCCGCCGTCCTTCTGTCGCAAACCCGCGAGGGCGATACGATCCTCACGGACGCGCTGACCTATCCCGGCCTGATCGAGCTGGCGCAGGCCACGGGGCGAAAGCTGGCTGGGGCGGGCCGCGACGATGACGGCATGCGCCCCGACTATCTGGAGGAAGCGGCGCGACGATACGGCGCCCGCGTTCTCTATCTCAACGCGACACTTCACAATCCGACCACGCTCACCATGCCGGCGGGCCGGCGCCGGGACCTGGTTCGGATGGCGGGCAGGCTTGGCCTGGTGATCGTCGAGGACGATCCCTACAGTCCACTGCAGACCACTTCACCGCCAGCCTTCCTCAGCCTGGCGCCGGAGCGGACATTCCATGTGGCTACATTGGCGAAATGCATCTCGCCATTTCTGCGCACGGCGTTCCTGGCGGCGCCTGACGTGAAATCCGTCGAGCGGATCGCGGCGACAATCCGGGGCACCACCATGATGGCGCCGCCGCTGATGACGGGGCTCGCCTGCGAGTGGGTGCGAAGCGGCCTGGCCGGCGAGATCACCGCCGCGGTGCGTGCCGAAGCAGAGGCCAGGCAGACGATCGCGCGCAAGATCCTGCCGGCCGGTTTCGCCTCGACGGAATCAAGCCTGCATCTTTGGTATCCGCTGGATGCGCGATTGTGTTCATCGGATATCGCCGAGATCGCACGCCGTCGCGGATTGGCCCTCAGCCCGGCGGAAGAGTTCTCCGTCGTGCCCAGTGCCGCTGATGGCTTGCGGCTGGCGTTGGGTGCCGCATCCAGTCACGAAAGGCTGGAGGAGGGGCTTCACAGTTTGGTGTCGATCCTGTCGGGCGGCTCTGGCTCCTTGCGTCCTCACGTCTGAGGCGGCAGAGCGCCACGCCGAGGCTCTATTCCGCCGCAGCCGGCAACGGCGGCGTCGCTCGGGTGCGCGATTCCCAAGCCTGCGAGGCAAGCGCGACCGCCACGGCCACCAGCATGGCAAACGCGCCGGCGACCGGCAGGCTGCGATAGCCAAGACCGGCATTGAGCATCGCAGCGCCCAGCGAGGCGGCGAGCGCGATGCCGACATTGAAGCCCGAGGGAATCAACGACGAGGCAAGGTTCGACGCATCTGCCGTCCAGGCCAGGATCCGGGTCTGGATCGGCGCGCCGATGGCGAAGTTGAGGCCGCCCCATATGACGATCGCGACGATCATCGGCACCGGGTAGGGACTGACCGCATAGATGACGCCAAGCATTACCGCCTGCAGGAAAAGCATGGCGATCAGCGACGGCATCAGCTTCCAGTCGGCAAGCTTGCCGCCCAAGAGAACGCCGATCGTCGCGCCGACGCCGTTGAGCAGCAGCACAAACGGGATCAGGCTTTCGTGGAGGCCGGTGACTTCGAGCAGCGTCGGCGTGATGTAGGTGAAGAGGCCGAACTGGCCGATCATCAACATCAGCATCAGGATGAGCGAGGTCCAGACCTGCTGACGCCCCAACACGCGCACCTCGCGCGCGAGGCCGGCGGGTCGGTTGGCGGCGCCTGCCGTGCGGGGCAGCAGCGCAAGCATGGCAACGATCGCGATGACGCCCAGCGCGCACATCACCCAGAAGGTCGCCCGCCAGCCCCAGAGACCGCCGATCGCGGTGCCGGCCGGAACGCCGATAACATTGGAGACGGTCAATCCAGAGAGGATGACCGCGACCGCCCGGCCGCGCTGGTCCTCGCGCACCAGGCCGACCGCGACCACCATGGCGACGCCGAAATAGCAGCCATGCGCCACTGCAGTGGCAATGCGCAGGAGAAGCATCGAGGTGAAATCGGGCGCCAGCGCGCATGCGGCCTGGCCAAGAGTGAAGGCAATGGTCAGGGCGATGAGCAGCGACTTTCGCGAGACCCTGCTGGTTGCGAGCGCCAGGAGCGGACCACCAATGGCGATGCCGCAGGCATAGCCGGAGACGAGATAGCCGGCGGTGGGCACGGAAACACCCAGACCCTGCGCTACCTCCGGCAGCACGCCGGCGATGACGAACTCAGTCGTGCCGAAAGCGAAGGCGGCAATGAACAGGGCAATGAGGGGCAGCATGGCGCGGACAGCGATCCTGAATGAGCTGGCCTCAAACCATGGATGGACGCTGCGGGCAATGCAGAAATTGTCGATGCCGCTTTAGGTTTTCTTGACCGGGTTGGGCAGTGGTCCCGCCTAAACGAGCACAAGGCCCTCTTCGTGCCGTGAGGACGCCTAGTCCGAGCCGTCTGTCAATCTCACCGTCACCTAGCCGACGGCGAGGATCAGCAAAGGCTAATTTTGTGCGGGCCGGTCGGTCGATGCTAGCTCGCCTTCAGCCGCGAGCCGCCGAGCAGCCCGCGCTCCTCCAGCACCGGGTAGGCCATGGAGGCGAGCAGCGAATTGATCTGCTTGAGGTCGCGGATGGTGTCGAGATGGATCGAACTGGTCTCGACGCTTTTCGCGGTCCCGTCGCGCAGCCGCACGAAGTGGCTGGCGCTGGTCTCTTTCTCGCGCTCGCGCAGCAGGTCCTTCTCGAGCACCAACTGGCGGGCGGTTTCCGGGTCGCGCGAGACCAGCACGTTGAAGGCAAGCCGCGCATTGGCCAGAACCGAGGCATGGAAAGCGCAAAGCTCGCGCCAGCCCTCGGGCGTGAATTCCAGCCCGCGCTCCAGCTTCTTCCTGACATGCACAAGCATGTTGCGCACGATGATGTCGCCGACCTGCTCCAGCTTAACGCAGGCGCCGATCAGTTCCTGGCAGCGCAGCGCCTCGTCCTCGCTCAGGGGGTTCTTGGTGACCTTGGCCAGATAGAGCTTGATCGCGGCGTGCTTCTGGTCGACCCGGTCGTCGAGCGCGGCCAGCGCCTTGATCTTGCCGGCGTCGGCGCTTTCATAGAGCTCGATGATCCGCTTCAGCATGATCTCGACCGTCTCGCAGACCCGGACCACCTCGCGCGTGGCGTTGGCCAAGGCCTGGCTTGGCGTGTCGAGCGCGCTCTCGTTCAGCGCCGACAGTTCGACCACGTCGAGCGCTGCCGCCGGTTCGGGCTTAGTACCGAGCGCCACGATCTTCTGCGAAGCGCGATAGACGAGGCCGGCGAGCGGCAGCCCGGCAAGCAGGATGATCACGTTGAACAGGATATGGGCGTTGACGATCTGGCCGGAGGCCGTCGTGCCGAGGAAGGAGAAGTGCGGTCTGAAAATCATGAACAGGATCAGCATCACGAGCGAGCCAAGCCCGCGCATCAGAAGATTGCCGATCGGCACGATGCGGACTTCCGCCGCTGCCGAGCGGGTGAGCATCGGCGCGATGATCGAGGAACCGAGATTGACGCCCAGGATCAGGACGACGCCGAGCTCCGGAGTGATCAAACCCCGGCCGGCGAGCGTGGCCATGAGCAGGACCGCCGCGATGCTCGACTGGAACAGCCAGGTGATCAGTGCCGCCAGCAGGTAGGAGCTGATCGCATCGCCGGAGAAGTAGTCGATGATGACCGGCATGAGCTGGCTGTCGCGCAACGGCTCGGAAGCTTGGCCGATCATCTCCAGCGACAGGATCAGAAGGCCGATGCCGACAAGGATGCGGCCGGTCTGACGCCAATCGCGGCGCTCGGTGGCCATGAACATGATGGTTCCTGCGACCAGGCACAACGGCACCACGAGCGACAGATCAAAGGTAAGAAGCTTCGCGACCAAGGCCGAGCCGATCTCGGCGCCGCGCACGGCAAGCTGCCCGGCGGCGCCCGACACGATGCCGGCGCCGGCGAAGGAGCCGACCAGCAGCGTGACGGCGGTTGAACTCTGCAGCGCGATCGCGAGGCCACAGCCGGCCAGCACCGCCATCAGCGGCTTGCGCATGGTGGCGCGCAGCCTGTGACGCAGCACATCGCCATAGGCGCGCTCGACACCGGTTTTTACCATGCGGGTGGCGAACAGCATCAGCGCCACTGCGCCGGCAAGGTGCAGAAGGACAACGGATCCGCTCATGCCGAGCCTCGCAACGAGGCGGCCAGGAAGCGGAAAAAGGTGCGAATCGCAAGCATTTCGAAGGTCGAGACTAAAGCAGTTTACATTAGCCGGATAATAAATTTTACCCGATTCGGCCGACATTCGGCACACGACGGCGTGTGTCGGAAATGGATAGAAGGTGCTTTGGTTGCAGATCGCGGTCGGACAGGGCGGCAAATGTCGCGTCGACGCGAAGCCTGGGCTTGAACCGGTTTCTGTAAATTGGTGAAGCTGCTTGTGTAAGCGACGGAGATCATTACGGAATTGTAACCAAAGTGTTCAGTTTCGGTTCATGCCAGCCGGAATATCTCCTTGCCTATCGACAACCAAGGAGCACTGACCATGAAACGTCTCATACTTTCCACCGTGACCGCCGCGATGCTGGCTGCTTCGGCCTTTTCGGGCCAGGCCGCGCCGCTCGTTCAGCCGAGCCCGCCGCAGTCGACCTACACACAGGTCGACTGGCAGAAGCCGGGCCGGCATGTCGAGAAGCGCGTCGTGAAGAAGAAGGTCGTGGTGAAGCGCAGCCATTGGCGCAATGGGCAGAAGTATTCCAGCTGGAAGCGCCATCAGGCGGTTCGCGACTGGCACCGTTATGGGCTGCGCCGTCCCGGCCCCGGCCAGGAGTGGATTCGCGTCGGCAACGACTACCTCTTGGTCAGCATCGTCTCCGGTATCATCTTCGGCGCGATCGCCGCGCACTGAGCGGGGAATGGTCCGAAAGACGGGAAGGCGGCCGCGCGGCCGCCTTCTTTTTGTCTGTGAAAAGCGGGTACGATCGGGCTTATCGAGTCGTCGCGCCCAAGCTGCTTGATTATATGGAGGGTAAACGAGCCTTTCCCGATGCGCTTTCCACCCGCCTTCCTCGACGAGATACGCGACCGCGTGCCGATTTCTTCGGTGATCGGTCAACGCGTTTCCTGGGATAGGAAGAAGTCCAACGCATCGCGCGGCGATTATTGGGCGTGCTGCCCGTTTCACGGCGAAAAGAGCCCGTCCTTCCACTGCGAGGACAAGAAGGGGCGCTATCACTGTTTCGGCTGTTCGGTCTCGGGTGATCATTTCAAGTTCCTGACCGAGCTCGACGGCATGAGCTTTCCCGAAGCGGTCGAAAGGATCGCAGAGATGGCCGGCGTGCCGATGCCGGTGCGCGACGCCCAAGAAGAAAAGCGCGAGAAGGAACGCGCCAGTCTGACCGACGTCATGGAGATGGCGACGGTCTTCTTCCAGGAGCGCCTGCAGGGACCGGAAGGCGCCAAGGCCCGCGCCTATCTGCGCGACCGCGGTCTGACGCCGGCGACGCAGCAGTCCTTCCGGCTCGGCTATGCGCCGGACAGCCGCAATGCGCTCAAGGAATACCTCGCCGCCAAGGGCGTGCCGAAGGCCGACATCGAGGCCTGCGGACTCGTGCGGCATGGCGACGACATCCCGGTCTCCTATGACTGGTTCCGCGACCGCATCATGTTCCCGATCCCGGATTCGCGCGGCAGGATCATCGCCTTCGGCGGTCGCGCGCTGGCGCCGGATGCTTTGGCCAAATACATGAACTCGCCGGAGACCGAGCTCTTCCACAAGGGCAACGTGCTCTACAATTTCGCCCGCGCCCGCAAAGCTGTCGCCAAGGGCGGCACGGTGATCGCTGTCGAAGGCTATATGGATGTGATCGCGCTGGCACAGGCCGGCTTCGAGAATGCCGTGGCGCCTCTCGGCACCGCGCTCACCGAAAACCAGCTCGAGCTTTTGTGGCGCATGGCGCCGGAGCCGGTGCTGTGCTTCGACGGCGACAAGGCCGGGTTGAAGGCGGCATGGCGCGCCGCCGATCTCGCGCTGCCGTCGGTGCAGGCCGGGCGCTCGGCACGCTTCGCGATGCTGCCCGAAGGCAAGGACCCCGACGATCTGGTCAAAGAGGATGGGCCGGACGCGTTCCGCGCGGTGCTTTCGGAAGCGCGGCCGCTCGCCGATCTTCTGTGGATGCGCGAGACGGCCGGCGGCGTGTTCGATACGCCGGAGCGGCGGGCGGAGCTCGAGAACACGCTGCGCGAGCTTACCGGCCGCATCCGCGACGAAAGCCTGCGCTACCACTATCAGCAGGAGATGCGCGAGCGCGTCCTAAGCTTCTTCGGCTCGCAGCGCGGCGCGCGGCAAGGCCTACACGGGGGACGCCAGGACGGCCGGCCAGGCGAGCGCGGCAGAGGTTCGGCGCCAGGCGGGGCGTTTGGCCGGGGCGCTGCCGGCGCGCGCACCGCCATCACCGAAAGCCTCGGCCGCTCGGCGCTGGTCAAGCGCACGGGGGAGGCCATGTCGGTGCGCGAGGCGACGATCATCGTGGCGCTGGTCAACCATCCGCCGCTGATCGACGAGAATTTCGCGCATGTCGAATTCCTCGACCTTGCCAATTCGGATCTCAGGCGGCTGCATGCCGCCATCCTCGACGCGATGGCGCATGACGCGGCCGACGGCCGCGGCGCGGTCATCGCCACCATCGAGCGCGCCGGATGCGGCGACATCTGGGAGCGCGCGGTAGCGCTCATCAAGCGGGCGCGGCAGTGGCCTGCGCTCGAAACCGCGGGACTTGACGATGCCCGCGACGCCTTCAACCAAGCGCTGCACTTGCAGCGCAGCGCGCGCACCTTACATAGGGAGCTGAAACAGGCGCAGGCGGCGCTCGATGCAGACCCGTCGGACGAAAACTTCCGGCATCTCGTTGAGATTCAAGCGCAATTCAACGATGTACAGGCAACGGAAGCGCTGATCGAAGGGTTCGGCGTTTCGTCGGGCAGGGCTGGGCGCGCTTAGGCCCAGGTCGGCCCGAAATGAAGTGGAAATGCTCAAGGCGCGTCGATTCGACGCCTCTAAGTCGGGCAATTGATTCGCTTTTTTCATGCGAATCATGCCAGAGGCGCTTGACCTTCTGGCAGATTGGCGGAATCAGGACGATTCGAAACGTTAACCGTGCCCGGCGTCGGTGGGAAATTTTGAGCGATGTAAGGTTCTGGCGACTGGACAGGCAAAAGGCCTGCCACAGATACCAGGGTTAATCTGGACTTAATGCATGTCGCCCAAAAGTGGAACCGGTTTTGGGGCAACGACAGGCAGCAAACAAAAGAGATGATGCGGTCAGTGGCCCGGTAAGAAGCGTTCTGGGGCGAGCGCATCCGGTTTGACCGGTCCGGCAGCTTACGCGGCTTCGATATTCGGCCGCTTGGAGACGACAAAGAATGGCGACAAAGGAAAAGGAAGAGGTCGAGACCGAACGTGAAGGCGCCACAGATGGCCCGCTGCTCGACCTTTCCGATGATGCTGTCAAGAAGATGATCAAGGCCGCCAAGAAGCGCGGCTATGTGACCATGGACGAACTGAACTCGGTGCTGCCCTCGGAGGAAGTGACATCCGAGCAGATCGAGGACACGATGGCCATGCTGTCCGACATGGGCATCAACGTCGTAGAGGACGACGAGCAGGGCGAGGAGGCGGAAGGCGGCGACGCGGGCGCCGACTCCGAGGAAGACGCCAACGAGCTTGCCGAGCAGACCGGCACCGCCGTTGCCACCACGACCACCAAGAAAGAGCCGACCGACCGCACCGACGATCCGGTGCGCATGTATCTGCGCGAGATGGGCTCGGTCGAGCTTCTGTCGCGCGAGGGCGAAATCGCGATCGCCAAGCGCATCGAGGCCGGCCGCGAGACGATGATTGCGGGCCTTTGCGAGAGCCCGCTCACCTTCCAGGCGATCATCATCTGGCGCGACGAGCTCAACGAATCGAAGATCCTGCTGCGCGAGATCATCGATCTCGAGGCGACGTATGCCGGCCCCGAGGCCAAGCAGGCGCCGGTCGTCGAACGCGTCGAGGAAGCGCCCAAGGCCGAAGAGAAGCCGCGCGGCCGCGCGGCGGCGCGCGAGGAAGAAGACGACATCACCAATGTCGGCGGCGACACGCGCGGGCTGGAAGAAGAGGAAGACGACGAGGACGAGGCAAGCCTGTCGCTGGCCGCGATGGAAGCGGAATTGCGCCCGCAGGTGATGGAGACGCTCGACGTCATCGCCGACACTTACAAGAAGCTTCGCAAGCTGCAGGACCAGCAGGTCGAGAACCGGCTGGCGGCTGCCGGTACGCTTTCGCCCAGCCAGGATCGCCGGCTGAAGGAGCTCAAGGAGCAGCTCATCAAGGCGGTGAAGTCGCTGTCGCTCAACACCGCGCGCATCGAAGCGCTGGTCGAGCAGCTCTACGACATCAACAAGCGCCTGGTGCAGAACGAGGGCAAGCTGCTTCGGCTCGCCGAAAGCTACGGCGTGCGCCGCGAGGAGTTCCTCAAGGAGTATCAGGGCTCGGAGCTCGATCCGAACTGGACCCGCTCGATCGCGAATCTCACCTCGCGCGGCTGGAAGGAATTCACCAAGAACGAGAAGGACGCGATCAAGGACCTGCGCGCCGAGATCCAGAACCTCGCCACCGAGACGGCGATCTCGATTCTGGAATTCCGCAGGATCGTCAACCAGGTGCAGAAGGGCGAGCGCGAGGCCGCGATCGCCAAGAAGGAAATGGTGGAAGCGAACCTTCGGCTCGTCATCTCCATCGCCAAGAAATACACCAATCGCGGCCTGCAGTTCCTGGACCTGATCCAGGAAGGCAATATCGGCCTGATGAAGGCAGTCGACAAATTCGAGTATCGCCGCGGCTACAAGTTCTCGACCTACGCGACATGGTGGATCCGGCAGGCGATCACCCGCTCGATCGCCGATCAGGCGCGCACCATCCGCATTCCGGTGCACATGATCGAGACGATCAACAAGATCGTGCGTACCTCGCGCCAGATGCTGCATGAGATCGGCCGCGAGCCGACGCCGGAAGAGCTGGCAGAGAAGCTCGCAATGCCGCTCGAAAAAGTGCGCAAGGTGCTGAAGATCGCCAAGGAGCCGATCTCGCTCGAAACGCCGGTCGGCGACGAGGAGGATTCGCATCTCGGCGACTTCATCGAGGACAAGATGGCGATCCTGCCGATCGACGCGGCGATCCAGGCCAATCTGCGCGAGACGACCACGCGCGTGCTGGCTTCGCTCACCCCGCGCGAGGAGCGTGTTCTGCGGATGCGCTTCGGCATCGGCATGAACACCGACCACACGCTGGAAGAGGTCGGCCAGCAGTTCTCGGTCACCCGCGAGCGTATCCGTCAGATCGAGGCCAAGGCGCTGCGCAAGCTCAAGCACCCGAGCCGCTCGCGGAAGCTGAGAAGCTTCCTGGACAGCTGAGCGGAAACGCAACACACGAAAAAAGGCGCCTCGGCGCCCTTTTCATTCCCGTCATTTGTTATGCCGCCTTGCCGGGCTTGCTCAACAGGAGGATAATTTCAGGGTCGGATGCATTTGTGGGCGACAAGCCGGATGCCCGCCCCGGACGCCGGTCGCAACTGCCAGGCGTCGCGCTCCGTGGCTCCCGGTGGGAGGTGTGCCATGACAACCTACATCGTGCTTATCAACTGGACCGAATTGGGCGCCAAGAACGTGCGGGAGTCGCCGAAGCGGCTCGATGCCGCCAAGAAGCTGCTCGGTGAAATGGGCGGATCGTTCAAGGCATTCTATCTGACCATGGGCGAATGCGACATGGTCGCCATTGTCGAAGCGCCGGACGATGCCGTGCTTGCCCGCTTCGCGCTGATGTTGTCGTCGGGCGGCAATGTCAGGACGCGGACGATGAAGGCGTTTCCGGAATTCGCCTACCGCGAGATCATCAGTTCGCTGGGGTAGAACGCCGGAAACAGCCCGGCTCGATGCTGTTGCGGTGCCGCGCTCGGTCGCCGATAGTCGCGCGATGCCTGAACCGTTGCTGACTGTCTGGTACAACACACGCTGCCCGGTCTGCGATGCCGGCATCAAGCGCCAGAAACGGCGGCTGATGGAAGCGGTCAAGTCCGGCCGCGTCGAATTCCGCGACATCAATTTCGAACCGCAAGCGCTTTCAGCCTTCGGCGCCTCGCTCGAGGATGTCCGCCGTCGGCTGCATGCGACCGATGCCGAGGGCAAGCTGCTGGTCGGTGCCGATGTGGCGATCGCGGTCTGGCGGCTCACGCCTGGCGAGGGATGGCTGGCCACCCTGTTCGGCAATCCGGCCGTGCTGCGGCTGACGCGCTTTGTCTATGATCGCTTGGCCGATCTTCTCTACGCCTGGAACCGCCGCACAGGCCGCTGGTAGCCGGTTTTCGCAGCGCGTGGCGTCGCATTTCGGACGCCTGGCGGTTCGCTTGGCGTCAACGAAGATACATCGTAAGATATATCTTGACTTAACGGCCGCCGCCTACTTAAGATATATCGTAAGATAGAACTCAAGGAGCGATCCATGCACAAGCATAGTCCCTTCGGGTACAACCATTTCGGTCAGCGCATGTTCATGCACATGGCCGGTCGTTTCGGCGGTCGCGGCGGCGGCTTTGGTCCCTTCGGGCAGGGCATGCGGGGCGGCGGCCGCGGCGGTCCGGGCGACATGTTCCGCGCCGGCCGCATGCTGGCCGACGGCGATCTCAAGCTGATCACGCTGTCGCTTCTGGCCGAGGCGCCGCGCCACGGCTACGACATCATCAAGGCGCTGGAGGAACGCACCAGCGGCATCTACAGCCCGAGCCCGGGCGTGGTCTATCCGACGCTGACCTTTCTCGAAGAGGCCGGCTATGCCGTCTCGTCAAGCGAAGGCAACAAGAAGGTGTTCTCGATCACCGAGGCGGGCAGGGCGCATCTTGAGCAAAATCGCGAGATGATCGATCACGTGCTCGACCATCTCGAGCGGTTCGGCCGCAAGATGGCCAAGGCTCGCGACTGGTTCGGCTGGAACGACGAGGGCGAGGACGGCGGCCGGCGCGGCCGTCACGAAAAGCGCGACCGGTTCCGCGCACTGCGCCACCGCCTACGCGCCGCACTCAGCGATATTGTCGATGCGCCGGAGGACAAGCAGGCCGAGGCGATCAGCATTCTGGAAGACGCCGCCGCAGCGCTCGAGGCCCTCTCACGTCGATGAGCCGCCCCGGCACTGAAGGAGCTATTGCTGGCTCGACCAATGACCGTCAAAGCGGGATGACTTCCAAAAGTCATCCCGTTTATCTTTGTGAGCATGCTCTTCCCGAAACCGCTGCACAGTTTTCGGGATCATGCTGTAGTGAAAATCGTCCTGCGGCACGCTATGTGATGCAGGACGATTTGCCGTTGGAGGATGCGCTATGTCTTTTCTGAAACGTCTTTTCGGCGGCGGCGGTGGTGAGGCGACGGACACCGGAGCCGCGAAGCCGGCAAAGCAGGTCGAGCACAAGGGATTCCTGATCAGCGCCACGCCCTACAAGGCGGACGGCCAGTACCAGACCTGCGGCATCGTCTCCAAGGAAGTGGACGGCGTGATGAAGGAGCACCGCTTCATCCGCGCCGACCGTTTCGCCGGGCTGGACGATGCGGTCGACATCTCGATCAAGAAGGGCATCCAGCTCGTCGACGAGCAGGGCGAGCGGATGTTCGGATAGGCGTTGCCGCGGGGTCCGTTTTTGTCGGGATCAGAACGCGACTTTGTCGCCGCCCTTCAGCTGCAGGATGTGCCGCGCCTCGTCGGGCGTGGCGATCGAGGCGCCGAAGCCCTCGATGATCTGGCGGACCTTCGTTACTTGTTCGGCGCTCGAGCGCGCAAGCTTGCCCTTGCCGATCCATAACGAGTCCTCCAGGCCAACCCGCACATTGCCGCCCAGCGCGATCGCCTGCGTGGCGATCGGCAGTTGGTGGCGGCCGGCGCCCAGCACCGACCAGTGATATTCGTTGCCGAACAGCCGATCGGCCGTGCGCTTCATATGGGCGACGTCCTCCGGATGCGTGCCGATTCCGCCGAGGATGCCGAACACGCTCTGGACGAAGAACGGTGCCTTCACCAGCCCGCGCTCGACGAAATGCGCCAGGGTATAGAGATGGCCGATGTCGTAGCACTCGATCTCGAAGCGCGTGCCGTTGTCGGCGCAGGTGCGCAATATGTGCTCGATATCGCCGAAAGTGTTGCGGAAGATCCGGTCGCGCGACGATTCGAGATAGGGCCGCTCCCACTCATGCTCGAACGTCTTGAAGCGCTCCAGCATCGGAAACAGCGCGAAGTTCATCGAGCCCATGTTGAGCGAGGCGACCTCGGGCGCGAAGACTTTCGCGGGCCTGACGCGTTCCTCCACGCTCATCGTCGCCGCACCACCGGTGGTGATGTTGACGACGCAGTTGGAGCGCTGCTTGATGACCTGCAGGAAAGGGGCGAACGCCTCGGTCGACTGGTCGGGGCGTCCGTCGACCGGATTGCGGGCATGAAGGTGGACGATCGCGGCACCCGCCTCGGCCGCCTCGATAGCGGCGGTCGCGATCTCCTCGGCCGTCACCGGCAAGTGCGGCGACATTGACGGCGTGTGGATCGAGCCTGTGACCGCGCAGGTGATGATGATCTTGTTCTGGCTTGCCACTTTTTGATGCCCTGATCTGATCTCTTCGCTATTCGGCCGCGCCCTGTTCGACCGCGTCCTGTTCGACCGCTTGGGTGATGCCGGCAATGAACCGCTTCGACGGCACGACATAGAACAGGGTACTCGGCAGCGCCGCCAGTGTCAGCCCGGTGAACAGCTAGTCGGCGGTGAATCCGACGAACACCGTCAGGCCCTGGGGCAGTTTCCTCAAATTGTCGAAGGTGATCAGCACCAGCGGGAAGAAACAGTCGTTCCAGATCGGGACGGCTTGACGAACATGCAAGAAAGGCAGGCGCCAATCGGCGCCCGCCTTGTCATTCTCAGGGTATCTTCATTCTCAGGGCAATGATTACGCGGCCACGGCGATCCCGTCCGCGTTAGCAGCCGCGGCAGCGATCGCATCCACCTTGGCGGTCGCCTTGGCAAGCGCGGCGGTAACCGCGTCGGCGCCCATGCCGACGCCTTCGACGCGGATCACTTCGACGTCCGTCATGCCCAGGAAGGCAAGCACGCCGCGCAGGTAGGGGATGGCGTGATCCATCTGCACCGCGGCACCCTCGGAATAGATGCCGCCCGAAGCAAGCACGATATAGACCTTCTTGCCGGCGACCAAGCCCTTCGGGCCATTCTCACCATAAGCAAAAGTCCTGCCCGAGCGTGCGACGTGGTCGATCCACGACTTCAACGTCGAGGAAATGTTGAAGTTGATGAAACCGGTGGCGAGGATAATCGTGTCAGCCGCGAACAGCTCGTCGAGCACCGCATCGGATACGCCGACCACCTCGGCCTGACGCGGGCTGCGTGCCTCGGCCGGGGTGTAGATGCCGGTGGCATAGTCAGGATCGATATGCGGCAGCGGATCGGCGACCAAGTCGCGCACGACAAGTGTGTTGGACGGATCGGCGGCGACCAGCTTCTGAGCAAGATCGGTGGCGACGCGGGTCGAGTGCGAGGCGGCGCCGCGCGGGCTGGAGGTAACAAGCAGTATGGACATGGCGGTGTCCCCTTTGGGTTGGATTGACTTTCCCGTCCAATATGGGGTTGCCGCTCTATCCGGAAAACTGGTATTATTTGCATAGTATCCATCGAGAATGTGGATTGATCATGCAGCCAAATCCGACGCTCGACCAATTGCAGATCCTGGTGGCGGTGGCCGACACCGGCAGCTTCTCGGCCGCGGGGCGCAAGCTAAACAGGGCGCAGTCGGTGGTGAGCTACGGCATCGCGAACCTGGAAGCGCAACTGGGCCTGAAACTGTTCGAGCGCGAAGGCCTGCGCGAGCCCCAACTGACCGATGTCGGAAAGGCCATGCTGGAGGACGCGCGGCGCATGATCGGCGTGCTGCAGCGCATCCGCTCGCGCGCCGACGGCTATAGGCAAGGGCTGGAGGCGGAAGTGAGCCTGTCGGTCGACGTGGCGCTGCCTTCGCCGGCGCTCGTGCGGGTGCTCAAGGCTTTCGAGGCCCAGTTCCCGGCGGTGATGCTGCGCCTCTATATCGGTTCGCTCGGCCTGATCGTCGATCAGGTCGTCAACGGCCAGTCGGACCTCGGCTTTGGCGGCCTGCAAGGCGATGCGGACGTCAATCTGCTGCGCATCGGCTTCATCTCGCTGGTGCCGGCTGCCGCACCCGACCACCCGCTGGCGAAACTGCCGAAGCCAATTGCGATCGAAGATCTGCGCGACCACATCCAGCTTGTCGTCTCCGACCAGTCGGAGCGGACGCGGGGCCGCGACTATGGCGTGTTTGCCTATCGCACCTGGCGGCTGACGGACGTGCGCACCAAGCACGCCCTGATGCGTGAGGGTCTCGGCTGGGGCGGGCTGCCGCGCTGGCTGATTGCCGACGACATCGCCAGCGGGCGGCTGGTCGAGCTCGATCTCGAGCCTTATCGCGAGGTGCGTGCGCCGATGTACGCGATGCACCGCAACGACCGGAGCCCCAAGCCGGCGGCGTCGTGGCTCATCGACGAGTTCAAGCGGCAGCTCGGCTGCTTCAACGAGCTGGAACCGGGCGTTTGGACGGAGGAGGAGCCGGAGACAAGCCGTCCATGAGCGCGATCAGCACGGCGCGATAATCCTCGACCGATGCGCCGGCCTCGATGGCCAAAGCCGCACGATCGAAGGCGGCGGCCAGCAGGGCGGTCAGCGCCTCGGCCGGCAGCTTGACCATCGAGCGCGCGCGCATGGCTTCGACCAGGCCTTCGCGCAGCGAGCGGTTGCCGTGGCGGTTGTCGATCTCGTCCATCGCCGCGCGGCCAAGCACGGCCGGTCCATCGAGGAGCAAAAGCCGCGTGCGGCCGGGCGCGCGCATCGCCGCGAGATAGGCGTCGGAGCCGGCGATCAAGGCATCACGGGCCGAGAGCGAGGCGGGCGAGGCGCGGTCGATCTCCGCTGCGACGGTCGCTGCCTCCTGATCGACGACCGCGGCGAACAACGCCTGCTTGTCGGCAAAATGATGATAGAGCGCCCCACGCGTCACGCCGGCGGCGGCCACGATCTCCGGCGTGCCCGTCTCCGTATAGGATTTTTCCGTGAACAATTTGCGCGCCGCGCGGATCAGATCGGCGCGCGTCGCCTCGGTGCGGTCGCGGTTGGAGCGGCGTCCAGACTCTTGTTGCATACATACAGCCTGTATGTTATTTGCATTTACATACAGACTGTATGTCGGATGGCAGGAGAAAGAAAGATGAAGACGACCAGCTATTATCCGGTGCTGATGACCGGCGACGTCGCCGCCACGGCCGCCTTTTATGTCGAGCATTTCCGCTTCAAGGCGCTGTTCGACAGCGACTGGTACGTCCATCTGCAGTCGGCCGAGGATCGCCGCGTCAATCTCGGCATCGTCGACGGGGACCATGAGACGATCCCTGAGGAGGGCCGGGGACGCACGTCCGGCCTGCTGATTAATTTCGAGGTCCGCGATCCCGACGCCGTCTATGAGCGCATCGTCGCCGCAGGCTTGCCGATCCTGCGCACCTTGCGCGACGAGCCCTTCGGCCAGCGCCATTTCATCACCAAGGATCCCAACGGCGTACTGATCGACGTGATCAAGCCTATTGCGCCGAGCGAAGAATTCCTGGCGCAATACGCCAATGGCGCGGCCGGGAGCTAGGCCAGTCAGCGGGTCTCAGTTCGTCCGCGCCACCGGCGTCACGGCGATCTGGCTGACGCCGGTGCGGCGCACGACGGTGCAGAGCGTCTCGCGACCGATACGTTCGGCGTCGAGCATGCGCACGAGATCATCGACGCCGGTGACCGGCCGGCCGTCGATAGCGGCGACGATGTCGCCTTCCTTCAGGCCAGCCCTCGCGGCGGGGCCGTTCTTCTCGACACTGCGCAGGCGCACGGCCGTGTTGGTCGTGACCTGCGAGAGAAGTGCGGCACGGCGCGGCAGGTTGGTCGTATCGGCAGAGACGCCGATGAAGGCGCGGCGCACGCGGCCGAAGCGGATGATCTCGGAAATGACGAAATTGGCGGTGTTGGAGGCGACCGCGAAGGCAATGCCTTGCGCGCCGTGGATCATGGCGGTGTTGACGCCGATGACTTCGCCGGCCGACGACACCAGCGGTCCGCCGGAATTGCCGGGGTTGAGCGCGGCATCGGTCTGAATGACGTCGTCGATCAGCCTGCCGGTCGAGGCGCGCATCGAGCGGCCGAGCGCCGAGACGACGCCGGCGGTGACGGTCCATTCGAAGCCGAGCGGATTGCCGATGGCGATCGCGATCTGGCCGCGCCTGAGGCGCTTGGAATCGCCGAGCGGGGCGACGTCGGCAAAGCTGCCGTCGGCGCGCACCAGCGCGATGTCGGTGTCGGGGTCGCGGCCAAGCACGCGCCCCTCGCGCGAAGCGCCATCCGGCATCGTGACCCGAACGTCGCGGGCGTCGCCGACGACGTGGAAATTGGTGACGACCAGCCCGTCCTGAGCGATCACGAAGCCCGAGCCATGGCCGCCGGCACCAATGCGCTCGATGCGGCAGACGGCCGGTCCGATTCGATCGACGGCGTCGGCGACCGTCGCCGAGTAGGCGTCGAGCAAGGCGTCATCGGATTGGAGTTTTTCGGCGGCGAAGGCCATGGGTGGGCTCCCGTGTGATCTGGCGCAAACGATGCCTATATGTGCGGAGCGGCAGCAATTGCCGCGACCTGACCACATGGCCAGTCAGGCACTCGACTAGCCGTCAGGCGAGTATCCGCGGCAGCGCCATGGAGCGATATCTGGGTCACAGAACCCAGGAGATCATCGATATGAGCAACTTCAACCTCAGTGCCTTTTCCGATGCCGTTGCCGATGTCGCGGCGGCCGCCGCGCCGGCGCTGGCAAGCTTCGCTACGCATCACCACCGCACCGCCAGCGCCTTCCACTGGCGCGACGGCTTCTTTGTTACCGCGGAGGAAGCGGTCGAAGCCGGAGAGGAGATCGAGCTGACGCTGGCCTCGGGCGAAACTGTGAAAGCCGAGCTTGCCGGCCGCGACCCTTCGACGGGCGTTGCCCTGCTGAAGCCGGCTTCCGCCGCCGCCGGTCTGCCGCAACTGGCTGAGGCCGCTGCCGTGCGCCCCGGCAATGTGGCGATCGCCGTCGGCAGTAGCGAAGGGGCAGCACTTGCGGTCTTTGGCACGGTCGGCGAGGTCGGGTCCGCCTGGCGCTCGATGCGCGGCGGCGCGATCGACCGCCGCATCAATCTGGCCATCAACACCGGCGGCCGCTTCGAGGGCGGTCCGGTGCTCGATGCCAAGGGCGGCCTGATCGGCATGCTCTTGTTCGGGCCGCGCCGGCGGGCGCTGGTCATGCCTTACGAGACGATCGAGCGGGCGGTCGCGACGCTGCGCCAGAAGGGACATGTCGCGCGCGGCTATCTCGGTGCCGGGCTGCACCCGATCCGCAACAGCGACACCCACGGCGCCATGGTGATGAGCCTCGACGACAGCGGCCCGGCGAAAGCCGCCGGCCTGCATGTCGGCGACATCATCGTCACCTGGAATGGCGAGGCCGTGCATGGGCCGCGCGAGCTTATCCGCAAGCTCGGGCCGGACAGCGCCGGCACCACCGTGACGCTCGGTATCTTGAGTGGCGGCGCTGAGCGCGATGTTTCGATCACCATCGGCGAAAAGCCGTTGAGCTGAGAGGGCCGATGGCAAGCAGCGCGATACAAACGATTGCTCGACTGGAGCCGGCAAGCAACCGGCTGACGGTGCTGATCGCGCTCGGCGACGCGGCGCGAGCCGAGCAACTGGTCGATGCGCTTGCGGCGAGCGAGGACCTGCTGCCGATCCTCGCCGGGAGCGGCATGGGTCAAACGGCGGATGTCGCCTTGGTCGATGAGGCTGCTTCGGAAAGCCGGGCCGTGAGCCCGGCAACGCCATGTGTGCTGCTGTCGCGCCGCGCCGGCCATGAAAGGCCGGGCGGCAATGTGTTTGCGACGCTGCCGGCGTCCGCCGACGGCCTGCTGATTGCCGCCGCCTTGCGCTTGGCGGCGACCGGCTATCGCATCGGCCGGGCAGGACCGTCAGATCTTGGTGCACATGGCGAGTTCCACGCGGGGGTGTCCGAGGACGAGACGCCCGACGACAACCAGCCCCGCGCGGCGTTGTCGCCGCGCGAGGCTGAAGTGCTCGCACTGCTGGCGGAAGGCGCGCCCAACAAGGTGATCGCCCGTCGGCTCAACATCTCCGTCCACACGGCGAAATTCCACGTCGCCGCGATCCTGATCAAGCTCGGCGCCGCCAACCGCACCGATGCGATCGCCATCGCGATGCGGCAAGGGCTGGTGCTGGTCTAGACCCTTTCAGCACGACGCTGCGTAACCTCGGTCCGGTGCCTTTGGCCTTGCGCCACGGCTGCCCGCCGCGCAAGTTGCCTCCCTGTTGCAGAGGGAGCCGAGACATGTCGCTCAAGGGAAAGACGCTGTTCATCTCGGGCGGATCGCGCGGGATTGGGTTGGCGATCGCGCTGCGCGCGGCGCGCGACGGCGCCAATATAACGATTGCGGCCAAAACCGCCGAGCCGCATCCGAAGCTGCCGGGCACGATCTACAGCGCGGCCGAAGAGATCGAGCAGGCCGGCGGCAAGGCGCTGCCGGTGCTTTGCGACATCCGCGACGAGGCTCAGGTCGGCGAGGCGGTGGCAAAGACCGTCGAGCGGTTCGGCGGCATCGACATCTGCGTCAACAATGCCAGCGCCATCCAGCTTACCGGCACGCTGGAGACCGACATGAGGCGCTACGATCTGATGCACCAGATCAACACGCGCGGCACGTTCCTGGTGTCCAAAATGTGCATTCCACACCTGAAGTTGGCAAAGAATCCTCACATCCTGAATCTGGCGCCGCCGCTCGACATGAAGGCCAAGTGGTTCAAGAACCACGTCGCCTACACGATGGCCAAGTTCGGCATGTCCATGTGCACGCTCGGCATGAGCGCCGAGTTCGCCAAAGACGGCATCGCCGTCAATTCGCTATGGCCGATCTCGACCATCGACACGGCCGCCGTGCGCAATCTCCTGGGTGGCGCCACGGTGGCTGCGATGAGCCGCTCGCCCGACATCATGGCCGATGCCGCGCGCGCGATCTTTCTGCGGCCGGCGCGCGAGGCGACCGGCAATTTCTACATCGACGAAGAGGTGCTGCGGGCAGAGGGCGTCACGGACTTTTCGGCCTATGCGCCAGGCGCGGCGGATCAGCTTGCCGGCGATTTTTTCGTGCCTGACGAGGTGTTCGCCAACTCGCCGACGAAGGTCAGAAGGATCTACTGAAAGCCCGCGGCCGCCTCATTCCGCGGCGCCCTTCCTGCCTTTCGACGGATTCGACGCGAGTTCGAGACGCTTCCTGAGATGTTCCGGGGCGGTTTCGCCCTGATCTACGCAATTCCGAAAACCGCTGCGCATTCTCCTGGAATTGCTCTGTGGGGTTCCACCGTATTGCCGGCAGGTGGACTTATTTTCAAGATAAAGCCCCGCCGGAGAGGGGCGCCGGCGGGGCTCATGTGTCCCGCTGGAGTCGGGACAGGGCAGGGAACGCCCTGACTGGAATCTGGGTGCCGCAATGCGGCGATTCAATGAGCACGGCGGGATGAGCGGGACAATTCTTCTTGAATTTCAAGAGAAAGGGCCCGTCCGGATCCGGACGGGCCCAATCTTGTCGCGCTGATTCCGAAAATCGGCTCAGGACCTTGAAGTCATTGCTCGTTGCTCGCCACAGGCGCCACCAGCGAGGTGATGCGGCGGATGGCGACACGACGGTTCTCGCGATTCGGGCTAGACGTATTCACCTTGAGATATTCCTCGCCATAGCCCTGTGTCGTGAGGTTCTCGGCCGGGACGCCGAAAGCGTTGGTCAACGCTTCGGCGACCGCCTCGGCACGCCGATCCGACAGTGCGAGGTTCGCGTCAGGCGTACCGACGGCGTCGGTGTGGCCCTCGATCAGGAAGGTCTCGGCCGGGTTCTTCTTGAGAAGTTTGTCCATGGCGGTGGCCACGCCTTCGAGCTTCTGCACTTCGGTGTCGGAAAGAGTCGCCGAGCCGAAATCGAAGTTGAGCGTGTCGAGGTCGATACGCCGGGCGATGTCGCGCACGCGGGCCGAGCGCTTGACCTCGTCGATCGAGTAGAGACGCTGCACCCTCTCCACCGGCGGCTGCTCGAGGAAGGTGTAATACTCGTCCGGATCCTCGACTTCTTCCGAATCCAGGATGTAGTCCCGACGCGATATGTCGAGACGCATCGGCGGCAGGTCGTCGCCTGGATCGCGCCAGTCGTCGA
This sequence comes from Mesorhizobium sp. WSM3862, assembly GCF_002294985.1. Classification (GTDB taxonomy): domain Bacteria; phylum Pseudomonadota; class Alphaproteobacteria; order Rhizobiales; family Rhizobiaceae; genus Mesorhizobium. The sequence continues at coordinate 768,412 of NZ_NSGE01000002.1, forward strand.
CATCCTGGTAATAGCGCTCGTCGACATAGCTCAGCACATATTCGCGCCCGTCAGGCGCGATGCGCGAACGCTGGACAATGTCGCCATTGCGGTTGCGGATGGTGACGATCTTGACGCCATTCTCGCGCTCCACGGTCTCGCGGGTGCGGCCGCGCGGCAGATCCTCGTAATAGACGTCCCTGGCGCCACGGGTGATGCGAGGAGCCTCGTTGCTTTCCACGAAAGTCTGGTTGTTGAACTGGAGGATCACGCGGTCGCCGAACTGCTTCACCACATCCGCGCCCTGGGGCCGGCGGCGCTCGCGGACCACCTGCTCGGGCGTAAGCTCGATCCGCTTGCCCTTTTCCTCGGTGACCGGAACAAGCTTCTCAGGCTTGATCGCCTGCTGGGCCGCCTTGTCGTCGGTGGGCGGCGGCCCCTGATCGATCGCGGCAGGCCGCTGCTCGGCCTGATTGCCGCCCTGCTGTCCAGCCTGGTTGCCGCCTTGCTCGACACCGGCCTGGCCATTCTCGTTCTGGCCGGCCGGCTGGCGGCCCTTGCGCTTGCGAACGACATCCTTCTGGCTGTCGAGGATGGGAGCCTCGTTCGCGTTGGCAGGGGTCTCGCCCTGTGCGGCAGCGCCGGCGTTCGCGCCGCCTTCAGCCGGCTGCTCACCGGTAGCGGGCTGGGTGGTTGCCTGGCCTTCGCTGGAGGGCTGCTTGGTCGAAGGTTGCTCTCCCGTCACCGCCTGACCGGTGCCGGGCTGCTCGCCGACCGTCTTTCTACGCTTGGTCTTGTCCAGAGGCTGTTCGCCTTCGGCCGGTGCTGCTTGCTGATTGTTCTGCTGCGGCTCGGCCTGCTGTGCCTCGCCGGCAGGAGCTTCGGTCTTCGGCGCCTGCTCGGCCGGTGCGGTCTCGGTTTGCTGCTGATCCCGTTTCTTCCTGCGCAGCTTGTCCTGCGGCGTGTTGTCGTTGGCGGGCGCCGCCTGTTCGGCAGGCTGCTCGGCCGGTGCGGTTTCGGTTTGCTGCTGCTGGCGCTTCTTCCTGAGCGGCTGCTGTTCGTCGCTCGCCGGCGCCGCCTGTTCGGCGGGCTGCTCTGCCGGCGCCGTTTCGGTTTGCTGCTGCTGGCGCTTCTTCCTGCGCGGCTGCTGTTCGTCGCTCGCCGGCGCGGCCTGTTCGGCCGGCTGCTCGGCCGGTGCGGTTTCGGTCTGCTGCTGGCGCTTCTTCTTGCGCGGCTGCTGCTCGTCGGTCGCAGCCTGTCCGCCCTGATCGGCAGGGGCTGCCTCGATCTGCTGCTGTTGATCGCGTTTCTTGCGCGGTTTGAGCTGTTGCTCCGCCGGGGCCGCCTCTTCCGCCTGGCCGGACTGCTGCTGGTCCTGCCGCTTCCGGCGCGGCTTCTGCTCGGGCTCGGCGGACTGTTCGGCCGGCGCCGATTCCGTCTGCTGCTCGCGCTTCTTTTTCCTCGGCTGCTCGGCTTGCCCCTGCTGGCCTTGCGCACATTCCTCAGCCGATTGGCCTTCGGCGCAGTTCGACTGCGCTAGGATAAACGGCGTCCCCCGCGAAGGGCCGAGATCGGCCTGCAGCGGATACGCGCCCAACGGCGCGGATGCCATTAGCAGGCCGATTGCCGTACCTGCCAGAATCCGTGGTTGGCGTTTCATATCGATTTTCTCCTACTGGGGTCCCATCCCTGCCCAAACTGTCAACAGCATCAATTGGTTCCGCCGGGCATTGTTGTCAGCCAAGGATGCCCGGCCGGCCTTTTGAAGGCAATTTCGTGTTTTTCTAATGTTGATACTGGGTCACTGTGACAGCAGTGCTTGACCGACAGGTCCCGGAGGGCCAAATCCAGCCGCATGAATGCGCCATTTTGGAAAACCAAGACGCTCGAGGCCATGACGCCGGCCGAATGGGAATCACTCTGTGACGGCTGCGGCAAATGCTGCCTGTCCAAGCTCGAGGACGAGGATACCGGCGAAATCTATTGGACGAGCGTCGGCTGCCGACTGTTCGACGCCGAAAAATGCCTTTGTTCGGATTATGCCAACCGGCTGGCGCGTGTGCCCGATTGCGTCGGGCTGACACCGCAGAATGTGCGCACCATCACCTGGCTGCCCAAGACATGCGCCTACCGGCTCATCGCCGAGGGACACGACCTCTATTGGTGGCACAAGCTGGTTTCGGGAAGCGCGGAGACTGTGCATGAGGCCGGGATCTCGATCCGCGGCCGGGTGAAGGCCAAGGAAACGGATCTCGCCGAACCGGACGACTATTTTGATTATGTGCTTGATGACGAACCCTGACGGATCCCGCATCTTGATGAGGAACCCTGACGGGTCCGCATCTTGATGACGATGACGAACCCTGACGGGTTCGCATCTTGATGACGAAGCCTGGCGGGTTCGCATCTGAAACTCGAGGGAACTGGGGCCGCGGTGACGCGTTCCCCGCGTCAGATTTGGAAGTGCATTCGGGTGAGGGGTTTTGCCTTTCTTCCACATGAACCGGACATGAACGGCCGGTTCGTACAAAGTTCAGACACAAAAAGGCATTTTGTAATCATTGGTTCGCCAATCATCCGTTCAAGGGCGAGAGGCCCGCAACAAGGAGAGAGACAATGTTCAACCAGATCAAGACGGCAGCCCTTTCGGCCCTTGTCGGGCTTGGCACGCTCGGCGCCATCCCGGCGGCGCATGCGGACAGCCTCTATCTCGGCTTCGGCAACAATCACGATCCGCGCTTCGGCGTCTACACCGGCGATGATGGCTATTACCGCCGCGATCGCGACTGGCGCCGCCGCGGCTGCTCGCCGGACCGCGCGCTCGACAAGGCCGAGCGTATGGGCCTGCACCGCGTCCGCATCGTCGACATCAGCCGGCGAACGGTGAAGGTGGCCGGCCGTCAGTATGGCGACCGCGTGGTGGTGGTCTTCGCCAACGAGCGTGGCTGCCCGATCATCTATCGCTGAGGCTTTTCTGGAGCCTGCGAGGACCGGTTGGGCATGATCCTCTGCAGGACCAGCTGACCTTCTGCGAGGTCGGGAGCAGGATGACTCTCGCCGACGTCACCTGTGAGTAGCGGAGCCCCTTCGGCCAGTGCTGAAGCGCGGCTCAGATAAACCCCGGAGGATCGGTCCTCCGGGGTTTTGTTTTTGTCGGATTACCAAAGCGGCGGGCAAGCTATTTCAGCTCGAACGTGACGGTCACCTGGACGGTGTAGGAATTCTCGCCGGCCTGCACCGGCACGGCGGCGCGGGCGGCATCGAAAGCCTTGGCGTTCAGCGGCATCGGCGCCGGCGCGACGTTCTGGTCGGTGATCTCGATCACCTTGCCAAGGTTGACGCCGGCGGCCGCGGCGAGCGTCTTGGCCTTGGCGAGCGCGTCGGCAACCGCCTTCTTGCGCGCCTCGGTGATGGTGGCCTTCGGATCATCATTGGTGAAGGCGATGCCGCCGCCCTGGTTGACCCCGAGCGACACCGCTTTGTCGAGGATGTCGCCGGTCTTGTCGACGTTGCGCACGCGCACCGACAGCGTGTTCGTCACCTGGTAGGCAACGAGCTCGGCTTCCTGGCTGCCGTCCGCCTTGTTGGTGTAATTGTAGCGCGGATTGATCTGGATGCCGGCTGTCTGCAGGTCGCGATCGGCAATTCCGGCCGATTTCATCGCCGCGATCACGGCCGCCATGGCATCATTGTTGGCATCAAGCGCGGCGCGCGCGGTCTTTGCCTCACGCATGACGCTGAGCGTCAGGATCGCCATGTCCGGCGCGACAGTCGCTTCGCCTTCGCCCGAGACGACAATGCGCGGAGGCGGCTGGGTGTCGGCGGCGCTTGCCAGCGCCGGAAACGCGATCGCGGCAGCGAGCGCGACAGGCAAAAGATACTTGGTCATGAAAACTCCTCGAAATCTGCGATCCGGTATCACCTCTGCCCAGACTCGAAAAAGGCATCGATTCCCGGCGTTGCGGGCAGTCCGGACCAGTTCACGCGCCTGATGGGCGCGCACGCCGCTGTACGAAGCGAATATGAGCTGATTTTGGCATTTGCCGCCAGCGCTTTCGAAAGCCTTGTGCCGGGCGGCGAAAAACACTAAGCCAGCCCGCGTGGGGCCTGTAGCTCAATGGTTAGAGCCGGCGGCTCATAACCGCTTGGTTGGGGGTTCGAGTCCCTCAGCAACTAACATAATGGTTATTTGCCAATAGGTTGCGAAGCGGTTCGCCAAAATTGATTCAAGAAGTAAATCCGTTTTGCTTTTGGTGGAGAGGAGCAGCCCGCGGTTCCGAACACTGGCTACATCGAAGGCCTAGGCGTGCCATGGGAGGTCATTTATTGGCGCGGACCAAAACCTGTATACGGTCGTAGCGGCACGATGGATACCGTTTCCTGCATGCCGCTTTGAAACAAGGGAAGGGCATTGAGAGCCGACCGAACATCTTCTAGCTCTTCGCCCTCCATGAGGAGACAGGCGCCTCCCATATCGCCGCGATTCCAGATTTGCCGTACGACGCCCGCCATGAATAGCCGCCGAACGCCTTCAGCTTCGCCCTCCAGCCTCTCGGGTGTGTAGTGCGCGTCGTCGAAGCTTTCTGTCCGCCGACGTGTCAAGGCCATGTACTGCATGACTCGTTTCTCCTGTTGCGTGGAGGCCTTCCTGGTTCGTTGTAAGCGCTCGACTGTTTCGGCATGGCCATATTTCTCTTCTCCTGGCGGCGCGGCCATACGTGCGACGATCTGTGCTAAAGACGGCTGACGGGGGTGCGCGTGCCTTGTGCATCTGGGGAAGGCTGAACGTAGCCGCCCTGTGACGGTCCTAGCGGCGGCGCAGGTGAACTTGCCGCAGTGGCCATCGACAATATCCACGCGCGAAAGGCCGATATCTTGAAGCTGGGCGTCCGTGAGTTCCATCAGCGTGCGATGGCTTCGCTGTCTTTCCAGTTTCTCCTTGAAGAAGCTGAATATTGCCGAAAGGCGCGTCAATCGCATCCACTGGAGTTCCCCTTGCACCGCGCGGGAAGCAATTGCGCTGCATACGCCATACCGGATTGGCCGAACTTCTCCTGCGTTCGCCTCGGTTCTCAGCGGCGGGTTGCTTGTTCGTGCCCGCCTGAAAGCGACTACGTTGTTGAAGTTTGCATCCATCATATTTCTCCTTTCCGCCACTCGCCAATCGGGTGTCGAAACGACGGACGATCCCGCCGCTTTGAGTTTCGAACCACCAAGCGCGGTGTTCAGTGGTTGCCGAAGAGATCCCGCCGCCGCTCGACCGTCGGATCCTGAGAGGTGGCTGCGTTGGCGCCGGGATTGAGCAGTGCGTAGCCGGCGTCGTGCCGGATCGAGGAGGTGTGGGCGTTGTCGACCTGCGCCTTCGCGATCGCGTTGATATCAGAACCGCCGACATTCGGGTTTTCGGCGAACGCGCTGCCGCTGACGGCTAATAGCGCGGCGGTGTAAAGAGCGATCTTTTTCATGGAAGTCTCCTAAGGTTGAGTTGTGGCCCTGGCTCACGAACAGGTTCTCGCCCGTTCGCGAAGACGGTGCATCTTCGGCTGGCTCGTGATAATCGTCGGAGATTGGGAAAGATCATCCGGCGCGAGCGGATAATGTGCTCACGGTCAGTCCCGATCCAGAATGCTAGTGCCCAAAGCGACGTCTCTTGGTGCCGACCGGCTTTGTCAGATGCTCTAGTAGATCCCGCGCGGGCGCCGTCAATTCCTCATCATTGCGCACACAGAGTGACAGCCGACGTCTAGTCCATTCATCGGAAAGGGGAACGAACGCGATGCCTGCCGGCTTGGCGCAGCGGCGCGCTGCTGTTTCAGGCACGATGCCGAGACCAACGCCAGCCGCCGCCATCTGGCAGATGCCTTCGAAGGTGCGCATGCGCACCCGCGTCTTCAGCCTGACGCCTATCCTTGCCGCATGGGCATCGATGTGATCCTGCAGTGCACCACCCGCCAAGCCAACAAAGTGCTGATCGAGGATATCGGCGAAGGCGACGCGCTTCTGCGCTGCCAAATCGTGATCGCGCCAGAGCACGACTACCAGGCGGTCGATGGCGAAGGGACGCAGTTGCAGGTCGGCGGTGTCGACCGCGGACGAAAGGATGCCGATCTCAGCCAGCCCGGCCGCGACGGCCCTCACTATCTCGAAGCTTTGTCGTTCTTTAAGCTCGATATCGATTGATGGGTGCGCGGCCATCCATGATGCCAGCCGTTCCGGCAGAAATTCGGTGAAGGTGGCGGTGTTCACGCAAAGCCGGATGGTCGAACGCAAGGCGCTAGCGTGCTTGCCGAGTTCGCCGCGCATGTCCGCCATCTGACGCTGAATGACGCGGGCGTGATGTGCCAGCGCTTCACCGGCTGGCGTCGGCAACACGCCGCGGCGGCCGCGCTCAAGGAGCTTGACCCCGCCGGCGGCTTCCATGTCGCGCAGACGCTCGCTGGCCGCGGACAACGAGAGCCCGACTTCCGCCGCGCCGTGAGTAATGCTGGCCGCGTCCACGACGGCCAGGAACAGGCGAAGGTCTGTCAGATCGAAACGCACGGTTGGGAAGGTATCCGCTAGCCAGCCTTCGGACCAGCCGAAGCCTGACAACGGATCATCCGCATTGTGTCTAACGCCAAATGCGTTACGCCAACGCCATGCACCATTCCACGTTGCTCGTCGTCGCGGCAACCGCGACCTTCTTCCTCGCCGGCACTGTAAAGGGTGCGACCGGCATGGGACTACCTACGGTTTCCATGGCGGTGCTCGGTTCGCTAACGTCGCCGCTGAGCGCGGCCAACCTGCTGATCGCTCCTTCGTTCGTGACCAATGTCTGGCAGCTTCTGGCGGGCCGAAGCATCGGTGTCCTTTCACGCAGGCTCTGGCCCATGATGCTGGCGGTGGCCGCAGGAACGATTGCCGGATCATCATTGCTAGCCAGCGGCAGCGCCGCCGTCACGACGAGCGCGCTGGGAGGAGCCCTTGTGCTCTACACCGGTTACACCCTCGTCTCTCGTCAGCTTCGCGTGCCGACGAGGCTGGAACCCTGGCTTTCGCCTGTCATCGGCGTCGCGACCGGCGTGGTTACCGGAGGCACCGGGGTACTGGTCATCCCCGCCGTTCCCTATCTTCACGCGCTCGATCTCGATAAGGACGATCTCGTGCAGGCGCTTGGCCTTTCCTTCACCATTTCCACTATTGCCCTGGCGGCCGGCCTTGCATGGCGGGGTGCCTTCCGGATCGACGAATTTGTTGCATCTGGGCTTGCCATCATCCCGGCGCTCGCCGGCATGTGGGCCGGTCAGATGATCAGAAGGCGCATCAGCGCCCAAGTCTTCCGGCGCTGGTTCTTGATCCTTCTCTTTCTCCTCGGCACGGAAATGCTGGCGAGGCCATTCCTGTGAGTTCCTTTCCGTCGCCCACGCTTCAGTAGGTCATCTCCATCCATCTGCGGTGATCCGCAAAGCGCTCGGCCAGGAGATCGATGAAGCTTCTGACCTTGGCCGACACATGGTGACGATGCGGATAGATCGCGTTGATCGCGAACTCGACCCCTGAATAGTTCTCCAGCACACGGATGAGGCGGCCTGAACTAAGGTCGTCGGCCACGATAAAGGGCGGCGGTATGAACAGGCCGCGACCGTCGATGGCGAGGCGCCTGAGCGTTTCCTGGCTGTTGGTGATCAGGTTGCCACTGATCCGGACAAACGCGGGTTCGCCGTCTGGACCTTCGAAACGCCACTCGTCACCGAAAGGGTAAGAGGCATGGCGCATGCAGTTGTAACGCACAAGATCACCGGGATGAAGCGGCGTCCCATGACGTTCGAAATAGGCAGGCGAGCCGCAGACGATGTTGCGCCACGAGGTCAGTCGCCGCACGATCAGGCTCGAATCAGGAAGTGGCAGCGAACGCATGGCTAGGTCGAAGCCTTCCTCCACCATGTCGACCATCCTTTCGCCGACGGTCAGATCGACCGAAACGGTCGGATAAAGGTCAACGAACTCTGAAATAATCGGTGCCAGGAAACGGACGACGCTCATGCTGGAGTGAAGACGAAGCTTGCCTTGTGGCGTTGCCTGGAGCGCCCTGGCGATGCGATCCGCCTCGTCGAGGTCGGCGAGGATCTGCGAGGAACGCTGGTAGTAAGCTTGGCCGATCTCGGTCAGACTTACCTTGCGGGTCGTGCGATTGAGAAGTCGAACGTCTAGCCGGTCTTCCAGCGCCTGGACGTGGTTGCTGACCATCGTGGTCGACATGTTGAGGCGTCTGGCTGCCGCGGAAAATCCGCCGCATTCCACAACACGGCCAAACACGATCAAGCTTGTGAGTCTGTCCATCGCGGCGATTGTCCCTTGCCAATGGATGATCCTTCCATTCATCCGCTGATTATCACATCCATAGTGTGAACGCATACTCCTCGAATGAACCGGCCATGCTCCCGCTGAAAAGGAGATCGCGATGAACGTCACCGTCAATCCAGCCATCCTGGAGCATACGATCGAGGCAGGGGAAGCGCCGCGGTCACGAGGACGGATCGTCAAGCGAGTTGCAATAGCGATGGGCCTGGTGGCTGGCTTCGCCGCCGCGGTATCCTATGGCTATGATTACTGGACGGTTGGCCAGTACCTCGAATCGACCGACGATGCTTATGTCAAGGCGGACTATACGATCGTGGCGCCGAAGACCTCTGGCTACATCGCCGAGGTGCTCGTGGAGGACAACACGCGCGTCAGGGCAGGTCAGGTCCTTGCCCGCATCGACGACCGCGATGCCAGGGCCGCGCTAGACCAGGCGCAAGCCGACGTCGAAGCGGCGGAGGCGGCGTTGCGCAATTTGGACGCTCAAATCGCCCTACAGAATTCGGTGATAGAACAGCAAAGGGCGAATGTCGCCGCGACGCAAGCGAAGCTCACTTTCGCGCGACAGGAGAACGATCGGTACAGGACCTTGCTGAGCAGCGGCTATGGCACCAGCCAGCGGGCGCAGGAGGCAGTGGCTGCGCTCAGCGAGAACGAAGCCCAGTTGCGGCGCGATCGCGCCGCGCTGGTTGCGGCAGGCAAGGCGATCGACGTGCTCGCGAGCGAGCGCGGCAAAGCACAGGCAGAAGCGGACCGCAGCCGCGCAGCACTGCGCCAGGCGCAGCTCAACCTCTCTTACACCGTGATCACCGCGCCGGTCGACGGCACAGTCGGGGCTCGCTCGCTTCGCGTGGGCCAGTACGTGCAGGCCGGAACCCAACTCATGGCTGTGGTCCCACTGGACGCGGTCTATGTCGTGGCGAATTTCAAAGAGACACAACTCGCCCATGTGCGCAGCGGACAGCCGGTCGAACTCGCAGTCGACGGCTTCCCCGGTGTGGCGCTCAGGGGGAATGTCGACAGCCTGTCGCCAGCAAGTGGGCTCGAATTCGCCCTGCTGCCCCCAGATAACGCCACCGGCAACTTCACCAAGATAGTCCAACGTATTCCGGTGAAGATCGCGATCGAGGGCGGCGGGCTCGCCGGGTTGCTACGGGCCGGCATGTCCGTCGAACCGACTATCGACACAAAATCAGCCTTTCGCGCTGCACAGCGCGAATTGGACGGCGGCCGCCGATCATAGTCAGCCGATGATCGGCACTGCTGAGCGGATTCCCTCCCGTCCGCTCGCCGGCCGCCGTCCAACATCTTTGCCTGTTGGTTCCCTAGCACCAAGGAGTCCGACCGTGTCTGCAACTCTAACCACCCACTCCGCACGCGAGAAGACGCCGAGGCTGGCCCAGCTTGAGGGCCAGTCGGCCTCTCTCAAATCCTGGGTCGCCGTCATCGGCTCGACGCTTGGAGCCTTCATGGCGGTCCTTAATATCCAGATTGTCAATGCTTCGCTGGCCGACATTCAAGGCGCCATAGGCGCCGGTATCGACGATGGAGGCTGGATATCGACCGCCTATCTCGTCGCGGAAATTGTCGTCATTCCGCTCACCGGATGGCTGTCGCGGGTCTACTCGATTCGTATCTACCTTCTGGCCAATGCGATCTTGTTCCTTGCTTTTTCCGTCGCCTGCGCCTTCGCGCATAACCTGCAGGAAATGATCGTCCTGCGAGCCTTCCAGGGGTTTTGCGGGGGCGTGCTGATCCCTGTTGCCTTCACCATCACCATAACTCTCTTGCCCAAGGCGAAGCAGCCGATCGGGTTCGCGCTGTTTGCGTTGTCGGCCACCTTTGCCCCGGCGATCGGGCCGACGATCGGCGGCTATCTCACCGAGAACTGGGGTTGGCAGTACATCTTCTACGTCAATCTCATTCCCGGCGCGCTCATGGTCGGCATGCTGTGGGGATCCCTCGAACCGACGCCGATGCAACTCTCGCTGCTGCGTCGGGGTGACTGGGCGGGGATCACCACAATGGCGATCGGGCTCGGAACCTTTCAGACTGTGCTTGAGGAAGGAAACAAGGACGACTGGTTCGGCTCACCTTTTATCGTCCGTCTGTCGCTGATCGCCGCCGTCAGCCTCTCCCTTTTTCTGTGGATTGAGCTGAGAAGCGAAAAGCCCTTGCTCAATCTCAAGCTGCTCGCTCGTTGGAATTTTGGTTTCTCCATCCTGGCCAGCTTCCTGCTTGGAGTGGTGCTTTACGGAGCTGTGTTCATCCTGCCGGTGTACCTCGCGCGCATGCAGGGCTATAACGCCCAGCAGATCGGCATGGTGCTGGCCTGGACGGGCTTGCCGCAGCTGCTACTGATCCCGCTCGTGCCGCGGCTGATGCAGCGCTTTGATATCCGCATTCTGGTCATCGTCGGCTTTGCGCTCTTTGCCGTGAGCAACTTCATGAATATCGAACTGACGACGGCATACGCGTCAGACCAGTTTTTTTGGCCCAACATCGTCCGCGCCGTCGGTCAGGCCCTTGTCATGGTCCCCCTTTCGGCTGTGGCCACTGCGGGTATCGACAGCCAGAACGCAGGCTCCGCCTCAGCGCTGTTCAACATGATGCGAAATCTGGGAGGCGCGGTTGGAATTGCCTTGTTGCAGACATTTCTGACCAAGCGCGAGCAGTTTCACTCCAATGTGCTTGTCCAGCACGTATCGATGTTCGAAGAAGGCACACGCGGACGCTTGGACCATCTTACTCGGCACTTTATGGCGCATGGCGTCAGCGATCGCGCGGCCGCGACGCATCAGGCCCTCGTCGCCATTGGTCGGACGGTGCAGAAGCAGGCCTACATCATGGCTTTCAGTGACGCCTTCTACCTGCTCGGGGCGGCTCTCGTCGCCGCGCTCGTCGCCACCATGATGCTGCGCAAACCAAGCCGTGTCGAGGCAGGCGGCGCACACTGAACCGTTTGGACTGAAAACCGGAAAGGACAATTCAATGATCTCAAATCCCGAATTGCGGCGGCGTGGGCTTGCGCATTTCGAGCGGCTTTTCGGCGCCGGGGCAGGCGACGCCCTTGTCCGCGACATGGAAGGACTGTGCCCAGACTTCACGGACATGTCGATCGAATGGGCCATTGGCGGCATCACTGCCCGTCCTGGGCTTGACTATGTGACTCGTGAGCTCGTGGTAATCGCCGCCTGCGTTACGTTGGGACACACCGTCACGCAGTTAAGGGCGCATACGCAAGCCGCGCTTAATGCGGGCGCAACGCGCGAGCAGATCATCGAGGCGATTCTGCAGCTTACTTTCTATGCTGGAGGAGCCGCCGTCAGGAACGCCCTGGTCCATGTCAAGGATATCCTCAACCACACCATCGGGCGTGACGGTGGACAAGCCGGCGAAAGATGATGACACGAGGCGGCACGCCATTCTGGCGGTGCGACTGGGTCATCGGCCGGCGCTTGACATTGTCTTGCGCGAAGCGGGCCATCTTTTGATCCAGCGCGACATGGTCAGTGGCAAAAGGCTGACAAGGCAGGCACCCTCGCGATGGCGGTGCAGACCTGAATGTCCGCTATGCGGGTATCCGGGGACCAAAGCTGCCAATCCGCCTCTGTTGGATGTGGATGACACTCCACCCCTATGACGGTAAGGTTCGTCCAGAGATCAAATCGGCCGCCTTCTCGGCGATCATGATCACGGCGGCATTGGTGTTCGACGACACAATGCGCGGCATTACCGAACTGTCGCAGACGCGCAGGCCCTGAAGACCGCGCAGGCGAAGCTCGGGGTCGACGACGCTGTCGGCATCGCCGCCCATGCGGCAGGTGCCGACCGGATGGTAAGCGCTGCGGCCATGCTGGCGGGCAAAGGCTTCGAGCGCCGCGCGGCCCTTCGTCGCCGCTCCAGGCAGATGCTCGCGGCTGATGAATTTGGCGAAGGCCGGCTGCGAGAGGATCTCGCGGCTGATCTCGATGCCGTCGATGGCGCGCTCAAGGTCGTAGCGTTCGGCAAAAGGATTGGGATCGATGATCGGGGCATCGCGCGGGTCCGCCGAGCGCAGCGCCACACTGCCGCGCGAGCGCGGTCGCACATGATAAGAATTCAGCGTGCAGCCATTGCCGCCTGGAACCGAGCCGATGCCTTCCTCGACGCCGGCGCCAGGCAGGAAATGGAACTGGATGTCCGGTGTCTTCTCGGCGCGATCGCCCCACCAGAAAGCGCCGGCTTCGACGATGTTGGAAGCCACCGGTCCCTTGCCGAACAGCGCGTATTCGAGACCGGCGGCGGCCTGCCAGCGCATCTTCTTGTAGCGGTCAATGCCATGCGGCCCGTTGAGTTCGGCGACGACGTCGACATCCATATGGTCATGCAGGTTCTGGCCGACGTTTTTCAGATCGTGCACCACCTTGATGCTGTGCTGGCCGAGATGCGCGGCTGGGCCGATGCCGGACAGCATCAGGAGTTTCGGCGAGCCGATGGCGCCGGCGGTGACGATCACCTCGCGCTCGGCGCGCAGCAGCTCGGCGCGGCCGTTGGCGATGATCTCGACGCCGACGGCGCGGCCGTTCTCGACGACGACACGGCTGACCGTGGCGTCGGTGCGCAGCGTCAGATTCCCGCGGGCGAGAACTGGCTTCAGATAGGCGACCGCGGTGCTCGAGCGCCTGCCATTGCGCGTCGTCGTCTGGTAGAAGCCGGCACCTTCCTGCTCGCCGGCATTGAAGTCGGCGCGGAAGGGGAGGCCGGCCTGCTGCGCCGCCTTGACGAAGATCCTGGTCAGCGGGTGCGGCGCGCCGCTGGAAACGCCGAGCGGTCCGTCGATGCCGTGTTCGCGGCCCGCGAAGGTGTCGTTGCCCTCGGAGCGGACGAAGTAGGGCAGCACGTCGGCATAGCTCCATCCCGCGCAGCCGAAGTCGGCCGCCCAGTCGTCATAGTCCTGCGGGCAGCCTCGCGTGAACACCTGGGCATTGATGGACGAGCCGCCGCCCAGCACGCGCGCCTGCGGGTAGACCATGACGCGGCCGTCGATCTCCTTGCCCGGTGCCGCGTTATAGCCCCAGATCAGCGGCCCGGACGTCATCTTGAAGAAGCCGACCGGCATGTGGATGTAGCGGTCGGTGTCGGGCGGTCCGGCCTCGAGCAGGACGACCGACAGGCCTGGATCCTCGCTCAGCCTCGCGGCAAGCACGCAGCCGGCCGAGCCGCCGCCAACGATGATATAATCCGGCATTCTCACTCCCTTGCCGAGGCAAATCCGGCCTCGCTCTTTTACGCGCGACGATCTCAAGTCGCTTGTGCCACGTCAAGAGAAAGGGTATGGTTGCCGTGTTGAAGGGTTGTCGTACAAGTAGAGGAAGTTGACGGCCCATCAACGGAGGACCCAGCCGCGCTGCGTGGCGCAAGCGCCGGGGGAATAAATTCAATCGGGAGGTTCGAAATGAAGGACAGCAATGGTCTTGTATCCGGCAGGGTCAGTCGCCGGACGCTGATGCTGGGCGCCGCCGCCGGGGCGGCGACGCTGGCGATGCCGAATATATTGCGCGCGGCCGACAAACCGACGCTGGTGACGTCGATCCGCTCGTTGTCCAATCCCTACCACGCGGTCTGGAAGACCGGCGCCGAGGCTTATGCAAAATGGGCCGGGCTGGAGCACGTCACGCTGGTCTCGGAAGGCAACAGCGAGAAGGGTATCGCCGACATCAAGGCGGTGCTGGCCAAGACCAACGGCAACATGGTGCTCAATTCCGATCCCAACGATACGCCCGACGCGCGCCCGATCGTCGAAGCCTGCGCCAAGGCCGGCGCCTATGTGGTGACGCAGTGGAACAAGCCGGCGGACCTGCACCCCAAGGATTTCAACCCGAACTACGTCTCGCATATCGAGTTCGACGGCATCGCCAGCGGCAAGACCATCGCCGAGATCCTGTTCAAGACGATTGGCGGCAAGGGCGGTATCGTCGCGCTCGGCGGCCTGATCTCGACCACTGCCGCGATCGAGCGCAAGAAAGGCCTCGATGCGGCACTTGCCGCCAATCCCGACATCAAGCTGCTCGACTTCCAGGTCGCCAACTGGAAATCGACCGAGGCCTTCGACCTGATGGGCAATCTGCTCACCCGTTTCGGCGACGACATCAAGGGCATCTGGGCCGCCAATGACGACATGGGCTCCGGCGCGCTCGAAGCGCTGCGCGCCGAAAACCTTGCCGGCAAGGTGCCTATCGTCGGTGTGGACGGCATCAAGACGGCGGTCGACGCGGTGCGCACCGGCGAGTTCGCCTGCACCGTCACCTCCGATCCGTTCTGGCAAGGCGGCATGGGGCTTGCGATCGGCTACAACGCCAAGATCGGCAAGTTCGACCCGGCCAAGGAGCCGCCGGAGCACCGCGAATTCTACGGCAAGGCGGTGCTGATCTCCCACGACAATGTCGAGGAATATTACAAGACCAATGTCGAGTCGAAGCCCGAGATTGACTGGAACGATCTGTGGGGCCGGGTGACCGGAGCGATCCGCGCCTGACCCGTTGGGGCGGGCCGGCTTCTCCCTGGCAGCGGCCCGCTCCCTTTTTGCCGGCGTCCTGCGCCCGCGGCTACGACGCCTGTCACCAGCAGACGGGAACCGGTTTCTTGACAATCCATACAGAACCCCTGAAGTCCGTTTCCGACATCGAGCGGACGACGCTTATGACATTCCTCCCCCGCCGCATCGCCACTATGCTCGGCGGCAGGCGCTGGCGCAGGCTCGCGCCGTTGGCGGTGCTAGTCGTGCTGTGCATTCTTATCACGATCGCCAATCCCAATTTCATCGAGCTGCGCAATCTTGTGCGGTTGGCGAACTCCGCCGCGGTGCCGCTGACGCTCGCCATGGGGCTGACATTCATCATTCTGATGGGCAGCATCGACCTTTCGGTCGAGGGCACGCTGTCGGTGGCGGCGATGGTGGTGGTGCTGCTGGCCGCCAATGACTCGAACGGCAACGACTATGGCTGGTGGGCGGTGCTGGCGGCGATCGCCTCGGGCACGATCATGGGGCTGATCAGCGGTCTCGTCCAGACGATGCTGCGCATCCCATCTTTCATGGCGACGCTCGGCATGTGGTTCATCGGGCTTGGCCTGTCGGTCTATATGTTGGGCGGCTCGGCCATCCGCCTTAACGACGCCTCGATCCGCGACCTCGCCCTGCACCGTTTCCTTGGGCTGCCGCTAGCGGTCTGGGTCGCGATCGGCGCGTTCGCCCTTGCCGCCGTCATCCAGTATCACACCCGGCTCGGCCGCCACATATTGGCGATCGGGGGCGACGAGGACGTGACCAAGCTCTCTGGCGTCAACGTCACGCGCGTGCGCATCGCGGCGTTTGCGCTGGCCGGTTTCTTCTTCGGCATTGCAGGTGTGCTCGCCGCCGCCCAGCTCGGCCAGTCGCATGCCGTCATCGGCGACGGGAGGCTGTTTGCCGCGGTCACGGCGGTGGTCGTCGGCGGCACGGCGCTGACCGGCGGCGAGGGTGGCGTCGTCAATACGCTGATCGGCGTGCTGATCGTCACCGTCTTGGCCAACGGCATGATCCTGCTCGGCATCTCGCCTTACATCCAGCAGACTGTGCAGGGCCTGATGATCATCGCCGCCGTGGCGTTGTCGCTCGACCGCGTTCGCCTCAAGATCGTGAAGTGACCGCCATGCTGCAGGCGTCGAACATCATCAAGAACTTCCCCGGGGTCCAGGCGTTGCGCGACGTCTCCATAGAGGTGCGGCCAAACGAGGTGGTGGGGCTGATCGGCGAGAACGGCGCCGGCAAGTCGACGCTGATGCGGCTGCTGGCCGGCGGCTACAGGCCGGATGGCGGCTCACTCACGCTGGATGGCGAGCCGCTCAAACTGCGCAACGCCCGTGACGCTGCTAGGCACGGCATCGGAATGGTGTTCCAGGAACAGTCGCTGGTGCTCAATCTCACTGTCGCCGAAAACATCTATCTGGGGGAAGAAGACCGTTTCACCCGCTTCGGCCTCGTCAACTGGCGCGCCATGAACGCCGCGGCACGACGGCAGCTCGCCAAGATCGGGGTCGACATCGACGTCGCCGCGCGCACCTCCGAGCTGACCTTCGCAGCGCGCCAGATGGTCGAGCTCGCCAAGGCGCTGACGCTGGAGGAGATGGTCGAGCGTCCATTGCTCATCCTGCTCGACGAGCCGACCTCGGTGCTCAACGCCGCCGATATCGAGGTTCTGTTCGCGCGGGTGCGCTCGCTCAAATCCCGCGCCAGCTTCGTCTTTGTTTCGCACCGCCTCGACGAAGTGCTGGCGATCTCCGACCGCGTCTACACGATGAAGGACGGCGCGGTCGTGGCCGAGCACCGCGCCGCGGACGTCACCGCGCCGGAGCTGCACGAGATCATGGTCGGGCGCGGGCTGCAGGCCGAATATTACCGCGAGGCGCGCCAACAGCCGCCGGGCGACAAGATCATGGTCGAGGCCAAGGGGCTGGGCGCTAACGGCTTCTATCACGGGGTCGATCTTTCGATCCGCGCCGGCGAGATCGTGGGCATCGCCGGCGTCGTCGGCTCCGGCCGCGAGGAGGTGACCCGCACCGTCGGCGGCTTCCTGCCCCACGATGCCGGCGAGATGAAGATCGCCGGCGAGACGGTGCGCTTCGGCTCGCCGGAGCCTGCGGTGCGCAAGGGCATCGGCTATGTGCCGCGCGAGCGCAGGCTGGAAGGCCTGGTAATGTTCCTGTCGATCGCCGAGAACATTTCGCTGGCGGATCTCTCGATCGTCATGCGCAATGGCGCCATCGACTACGGCAAGGAGCGGCGGCTCGCCGCCGACTGGATCAAGCGGCTCAGCATCAAGGCGCCCGGACCGGACGCCGCCTGCCGCAAGCTCAGCGGCGGCAACCAGCAGAAGGTGGTGCTGGCGCGCTGGATGACGGCCGGCTCGCGCATCCTGGTGCTCGACCATCCGACGCGTGGTCTCGATGTCGGCGCCAAGGAAGAGGTCTACGAGCTGGTGCGCGATCTCTCGGAGCAGGGCGTGGCGATCCTTCTGATCTCCGACACGCTGGAAGAGACGATCGGCCTGTCGCACCAGGTGCTGGTGATGCGCGACGGCGAGATCACGGCGCGCTTCGATGCCAGTCCGGGCAACAAGCCAAACCAGGTAGACCTCTTGCGAGCGATGGTGTGAACCGATGAATGAAGGTTTCTCCATCAGGCAGGTGTTCGAGGGCAAGTGGACGCAGGGCGCCATCCCGCTGGTCCTGCTCGTGGCCCTTTTGCTGGTCATCGAGATCGCCGCGCCCGGCTTCCTGACAGGCGAGACGCTGGCCCTGCTCTTTGCCAACACCGCCGTGTTGTTCATCCTGGCCACTGGGGTCACCTTCGCCATCCTGCTCGGCGGCATCGACCTGTCGATCCAGGCGGTGGCCTCGCTGGCGAGCGTCATGCTGGCGCAGCTCTTGCCTACGCTAGGCTTCGCCGCCTTTCCGGTGGCGATCCTGTCCGGCCTCGCCTTCGGTCTGCTGAGCGGCATCGTCCACGTCAAGCTGCGCGTGCCGTCCTTCGTGGCGACATTGGCGACCGGCGGCGTGGTCACCGGCCTGGCGCTCTGGGTCTCCAACGGCCGCGCCATCACCATCGAGGAAGCCGGGCGTGAAAAGACGGCGTGGATCAACGCCACGATTTTCGGCCTGCCGATGGTGGTGCTGATTTCGGCCTTGATCGGCATCGTCAGCTTCCTGGCGCTGCGCTACACACGCTTCGGCCGTCAGGCGATCGCGGTCGGCGCCGGCGAGCCGGCGGCCTGGGCGGCAGGCATCAATGTCGACCGCACCAAGATCATCGCCTTTGCCGCATCCGGCATGCTGGCGGCTGTCGCCGGTGTGGTGCTGGCGGCCAGGCTGTCGAGCGGCTCGCCGGTTTTGGCCAACCAGCTGCTCTTGCCGGCCATCGCCGCCGTCATCGTCGGCGGCACCGCCATCACCGGTGGCCTTGGCGGCGTTGCGCGCACGGCGGTCGGCGCGCTGATCATCTCGATCGTGCGCATCGGCATGACTTTCGTCGGCGTCAACATTTTTCTCGAAAACATGGTGTTCGGCGCGGTGCTGATCGCCGCCGTCGCCATCACCATCGACCGCAGCAAGATCGCGGTCATCAAGTGACGACCCCATCCGCATGGCCTCCCAGGCAAGCGCGGCCGCGAGGGGACCGCATCGGCACAGAGCCGGTGCGGTCCAGAATGAAACTACTGCATGGTGTCGAGGCCGATCAGCTCGATCTTGTAGCCGTCAGGATCCTCGACGAAGGCGATGTGGGTGGTGCCGTGCTGCATCGGCCCGGGCTTGCGCGGGATCTTGGCGCCGCGCTTCTCGAGCTCGGCGCAGACGGCGTAGATGTCGTTGACGCCGAGCGCCAGGTGGCCGAAGCCGGTGCCGATCTCATAAGGTTCATCGCGGCCCCAGTTCAACGTCAGCTCGACGACGGCTTCCTTGTCCTCGGGGCCATAGCCGACAAAGGCGTTGGTGAACTTGCCGCCGGGATAATCGTCGCGGCGCAGCAGCGTCATGCCGAGCACCTCGGTGTAGAAGGCGATCGACTTGTCGAGGTCGAGCACCCTGATCATGGTGTGCATATAGCGAAAGCCGGGGGCGTCGCTCATTGGGAAAGTCCTCCGAATTCAGTGATTTGCCGGTCTGACCATCCACATCAAACGGCTTCGGGAAGCATGGCGTCGCTTGATGTTCTAAATCAGGGTTGTATGATAACACGACAAGATTGGTGGTTGTCCAGTCGTTTTCCGGAAGGATCCAGGTTCAGTTCATGAATGCCGTGCCGCCCAATTCCGCATCGCTGATCGCCGCCCTCACCGGCGTGCTGTCTGATGGCGGGCTGCTGACCGAGGCAGAGGACCTTGTCCGCTACAGCCGCGACTGGTCGGGCGACCATTTCAGCCGGCCACTGGCGGTGGCGCGGCCGGCTTCTGTGGAAGAGATGTCGGCGCTGATGCGGCACTGCCATGCCGAACGCATTGCCGTCGTGCCGCAAGGTGGCCTGACGGGCCTTGTCGGCGCGGCGGTAGCGGCTGACGGCAATGAGGTGGTCGTCTCGCTGGAGCGGATGAACAGGATCCGCTCGATCAGCCCGATCGACTTCGCCATGGTGGTCGAGGCCGGATGCATCCTGGAAGACGCCAAACGCGCCGCCGAAGAGCGCGACTGTATCTTGCCGATCACCTTCGGCGCCCAAGGCAGCTGCCGTATCGGCGGCAATGTCGCGACCAATGCCGGCGGCTTCAACGTGCTGCGCTACGGCATGACGCGCGACCTGGTGCTGGGCCTCGAAGTCGTGCTGGCCGACGGCCGGGTCTGGAACGGACTGAAGGTGCTGCGCAAGGACAATCGCGGCTACGACCTGAAGCAAATCTTCATCGGCTCGGAAGGTACGCTCGGCATCGTCACCGCCGCGGCACTGAAACTTTTTCCCAGGCCGACGCAGATCGAAACCGCGCTGGTCGGCCTGCGCTCGATCGAGGACGCCATGGCGCTCTATGCGCGGGCCCGGCGCGATTGCAGCGACCTGCTCACCGCCTTCGAGCTGATCCTGCGCGGCGGCATCGAGATCACCGTGCGCGAGCGCAAGGATTTCCCCGATCCGTTCCATAAGCCCTATCCGGCCTATGTGCTGATCGAGGTTTCCGGCGGCGGCCTGATCAACCTGTCCGATATGCTTGTGAATTTTCTCGGCAGCGCCGGCGATCTGGTCGAGGACGGTATCGTGGCGTCCACACGGGCGCAGGGCGAGCGTCTGTGGCTCTATCGCGAGATCATGGTCGAGCGCCAGGGGCGCGGCGGCCGCTATCTGCGCACCGATGTCTCGGTGCCGATCTCGAGGCTCGCCGATTTCGTCGCCGACGCGCTCTTCGAACTGGGACGGGCGAGACCCGATGCGCTGCCTGTCACCTACGGCCATGTCGGCGACGGCAACATCCATCTCAACGTCGTGCCGCCCGAAGGCATGGGCTCGGAAGAAATCGAGCGCCTGTTTGAAGAGGCGGAAGCGGAGATTTTCGCCGTCGTCGACCGCTATGGCGGCTCGATCAGCGCCGAGCACGGCATCGGCCGAGTCAAGCAGCGGGCCTTCCTCGACCGGATCGATCCGGTGAGCCTCGATCTCGCGGCAGGCATCAAGCAGGCGTTCGACCCGAACCACATATTGAGCGACGGCCGCATTCTGGCGCCCGCATCCGCCGTCGACTATAGGTGAGCGATGACGCTGAAGCTCGACAAGGTCAATCGCGGTCCGCACCTCTCTACACTGGTCGCGAGTTCCATCTCGCGCGAGATCGCGCAAGGGCGTCTGAAACCCGGCGATCAGCTGCCAACCGAACAGGCGCTGGCGACCACATTCGGGGTCAGCCGCAACGTGGTGCGCGAGGCGATCGCCAGGCTGCGCTCCGAGGGTCGGATCTGGTCGCAGCAGGGAAGAGGCGCCTTCGTTGCCGACGCGGCCAACGCCACGGTGCTCACGATCGATTATGAGGCCTTGCAGCGGGCTGATTCCTTCCGCAACCTGTTCGAGCTGCGCGGGATGTTGGAAGTGCAGATCGCCGCGCTCGCCGCAACCCGCCGCTCCGACGCCGATATCGAGGCGATGGAACAGGCGCTCGATGGGATGCGCACCGCGCCTTATGGCAGCGTCGCCTGGCTGAAGAACGACCTCGGCTTCCATCGCGCCGTCGCCGAGGCGACCCAGAACCCCTATATGGGCCAGTTCCTTGTCTTCGTCTCGGAGCGGGTCCGCGAAAGCATCCTGGCCGCCGGCAACCAGCAGAAGTCCGACGACATGGCGCGCACAACACTGGGCGAGCACGAGCGCATCCTGGCCGCGATCAAGGCCGGCGACGCGAAAGGAGCGAGCGCCGCGATGACGCGGCATCTCGCCGGTGCGGCTTCGCGTGTCGGACTGCCGGGAGGTGAGGCCTCCGCGAAGCCAGCATCGCCGGCGCGGCATTCGCGGCTGCGGAAGGCAGTGCGCGGGCAGGCGGCCGGGTAGGCAGCGACTCAGCCCGCTCGGTCAGCGCCAGCCAAAACGGAGAGGAGCGCCCTGTGCGATTTCACTCAGCCACCGGTTCCATCAGCGACACCCCATTCAGCCCCGCGATTACATCCGACAGCGCCGGCACGAATTTTTCGCCGTGCCCCGTAGCCACCGCCGTGGCAAAACCGTTGCGGACCACGGCGCCGACCGGGTTGGCGATGCCGGCGGCCTGGGCGAAGGAGGCGAGGTAGGTCATGTCCTTCAGCGCGTTGGCAATGGCGAAGCGCTGGGCGTTTTCGTTGCGGTTCAGTACGAAGTCGAAAAAGGCCTGGTAGAAGCCGCAATCCATGCGGCTGCCGGAGATGACGCTGTTGAAGACCTGCGGCGTCAGCCCGGCCTTGGCGCCCAGCGTCAGCGCTTCCGAATAGATCGCGGAATAGCCCATCGAGACGAAATTGTTGAGCAGCTTCATGGTGTGGCCGCTGCCGGTCGGACCGGTGTGGACGACGCGAGCCGCGAAGGCTTCGAGCACTGGCTGAGCGCGGGCGACCGCTTCCGCCGCGCCGCCGACCATGACGTCGAGCTTGCCTTCGACCGCTTCCTTGGGGGTGCGCGCCAGCGGCGCGTCGATCAGCGTCACGCTTTGAGCTGCAAGTTCGGCGGCGAGCGCGATCGTCGAGGACGGGTTGGAGGTGGAGCAGTCGATGATGAGCAGCGGTTTGTCGGCAGCCGCAAGCCCCTCCGGACCCTTCACAACCGCTTCCACCTGCGGCGAGCCGGTGACACAGATCAGCACGATATCGCAGGTTTCGGCGAGCGCGCGCGGCGTCGCAGCCTGGCGGGCGCCGGCGCCGACCAGCTTCAGCGCCGCCTCCTGGTTGCGGTGTGCCCAGACCGTCAGCGGCCAGCCCTTGGCGAGAAGGTTGGCCGCCATGCCCGAACCCATCGCGCCCAGGCCGATAAAGCCGATTTGCTGCTTCATATTGGTCTTCCCTTGCTGTTGGCGTTTCTGTCTTGACGCATGCCGTAGTCCCAGGACCGCTGCTCACTTCTGGGCGGCATGCATTCGAAACGAAAGATTGCCGTTGCAACCAAGCGGTGCGATCCTTGGCGCAAGAATCGATTTAACCGGGCCGGTTTTCGGATGACGGATCGCGAGGGAGCAATGTTCGGCGCCATTCGCCAGTCCCCCAACCTCAGGGGCGAACTGGTCGACAAGTTTGCCGCGCAGATCGAAGCCGGCGATCTTGCGCCTGGCCAGAGGCTGCCCACCGAGCAGGAGATTGTCAACGCAACAGGCGTCAGCCGGACCGTGGTTCGCGAGGCGCTGGCATCGTTGCGCGCACGCGGGCTGATCACCACGCGGCAGGGCCTCGGCGCCTTTGTGGCCCAGGAACCCCCGCCGAAAACCTTTTCGATCGTACCGACGGATGTCGAATCGATCGACGAGATCCTGGCCGTGCTCGAGCTGCGCATGGGCGTCGAGGCGGAAGCAGCGGCGCTGGCGGCCATGCGCAGGACTGCCAAGGACCTTGCGCTTATGGCCAAGTGGCTCGATGCAATCGACCGGGCGATCGCCGAGACGGGTCTTGCTGCGACCGAGGATGCGGCCTTCCATCGGGCGATTTCGCTCGCCTCGCACAACGCCTATTTCAGCCGGCTCTTCGACACGTTCGGCACCGCGATGATCCCGCGCCAATGGACGCAATACGATCGCTTGGAGCCCGACGAGCGCGAGCGGCATTTCGAGCGGACGCGGCGCGAGCACCGGGCGATCCACGACGCCATCGCGTCGCGCGACGCCAAGGCGGCGCAACGCGCGATGCGGCTGCACCTCATCCGTTCCTACAAGCGCTTCGAGCAGCTGCGCGACAGCGCCGGGAAGTAAATCGGGCAAGGCCGCTCGACCGGCTCGCAGTTTGTATCGATCAGTGGCCGCTGCGGCTTGACGTTCCAAGTCAGGTCGGGATCGATCGGCGCCATGCGCAGATGCCGGGAACATTCCGTCGCCCTTCCAGCCTGCCGGTAGATCCAAAACCGCCACTTTCCATCATTAGCTTTTGCATGATTACAGGGTTGTCATACAACTATCCAATCTGATATTCCTGCGGACACGACCCGTCAAGACGACGCGGGCTTTGAGGAGTGAGTTTCCATGCATCAAAGGCGATTTGGCCGCACCGGCTGGCAAGTGTCGGAAATCGGCTTCGGCAGTTGGGCGATCGGCGCCGACTGGGGCGACGTCGAGGAGAAGGACGCCATCGCGGCGCTCAACGCCGCGCTCGATTCAGGCGTGACGATGATCGACACCGCCGACGTCTATGGCGACGGCCGGGCGGAGAAGCTGATCGCAAAGACGCTGAAGGGACGAGGCGGCGCGAGGCCTATGGTCGCCACCAAGGCCGGCAAGCGGCTGAACCCGCATGTCGCCTCCGGCTACAATCGCCAGAACCTGACCAGCTTCGTCGAGCGCAGCCTGCGCTATCTCGAGGTCGACGTGCTGGACCTCATCCAACTCCACTGTCCGATGACGGAGGTCTTCTACCAGCCCGAGACGTTCGAGGCGCTGGACAGGCTGGTCGAGGAGGGCAAGATCCGTCACTATGGCGTCAGCGTCGAAAAGGTCGAGGAAGGCATCAAGGCGCTGCAATATCCCGGCGTCGCCAGCGTCCAGATCATCTACAACATCTTTCGGCAGCGCCCGGCGGAGCTGTTCTTCGACATGGCGCGCCAGAAGGATGTTGCCATCATCGTCAGGGTGCCGCTGGCCAGCGGCCTGCTCTCCGGCAAGTTCAAGAGCGATTCCAGCTTCAGCGCCAAGGACCACCGCAACTATAACCGTCAAGGCGAGGCCTTCGACGTCGGCGAGACGTTCGCGGGCGTCAACTATGAGGAAGGCCTGCAGGCGGTCGAGGAATTGCGGCCGCTGCTGCCGCCAGGCGCTACAATGGCGCAATGGGCGCTGCGCTGGATCCTGATGAACCCGGCGGTTACGGTTACCATTCCGGGCGCCAAGTCCGTCCGGCAGGCGCAGGAAAACGCCGCCGCGTCCGACCTGCCGGCGCTCTCGCTGCAAGTGATGAAGCGCATCGCCGACATCTATGAGCGACGCATCAAGGCCGCCGTTCATCAGCGCTGGTGAGCGCCATGGGCACCGGCAAGCCCCTGGTGATCGACGGGCATCAGCATTTCTGGGACCCCGCGGACGGGTCCTGCGGCTGGATGACGGAGGATTACGCCGCCATCCGCCGGGTGTTCACGCCCGAGGACCTCAGGCCGGCGCTGGCCGCGGCCGGCGTGGACAGGACCATCCTGGTCCAGACATGGCATTCGCTCGGCGAGACGCGGGGGTTCCTGGTCACGGCCAGCCGGACCGATTTCGTCGCCGGCGTCGTCGGCTGGGTCGACCTCACCGAACCCGAGGTGGCGGCCACGGTGTCCGAGCTGAAGGCGCGGCCGGATGGCCATTACCTAGTCGGCATTCGTCACCTCGTCCACAACGAGACGGATCCGAACTGGCTGCTGCGCGCGGAAGTCCAGCGCGGGCTGGCGGCTGTCGCCGAGGCGGGGCTGGTCTATGACCTGCTGTTGAAGGAGCCGCAGATTCCGGCTGCTTTGGAGACGGTGGAACGGCATCCCAATTTGCGTTTCGTCGTCGACCACATCGCAAAACCGCGCATTGCGCAGCGCGCGATGGAGCCGTGGGCCGGATTGATGCAGGGCTTCGCGGCGCATCGCGACCATGTCTGGTGCAAGCTCTCCGGAATGGTCACGGAAGCCGACTGGCGGCGCTGGAATAGCCAGGATCTGCAGCCCTATGTCGACGCGGTGCTTTCGATCTTCGGACCGTCGCGATGCCTGTTCGGTTCGGATTGGCCGGTCTGCCTGGTCGCCGCAAACTATCGGTCGGTCAAGCGCGCGCTTGACGACTGTCTTTCCGGGCTGACGGAGCAAGAGCGTTCGCAGATTTTTGGAGCTTCCGCCCTCGAGGCGTACCGCTTGTCGCTGTAACAGTGACAAGGCTCTGAATGTCTCCCGCCCGAGCGGTCGCGGGGCCACATTCAACGCCACCATCATCGCGGCGCATTGTCTTTGCGTCGGGCATCCTTGTCCGGCGCCTCGCGCCGACTGCGGTGAACTTCCTCAAACAAGGTGACATCAGAAACGAAGGAAAGGGGTGATGCGGCCCCTTTCGTTCGTCCGGCCCAGGGCGCAGCAATGTTGACAGCCGTGTTACATGGTAATAGGGTTGTATGACAAGTTAGCCATGTAACGGGAGGAACATGCATGAGACAGCTAGGACTTGGATTGACCATGGCGGCCGCGGGGCTCGCCATGGCTTTGCAGACGGCCCGCGCCGACGAGGAACTGCCCATCGGCGTCATCGCCGCGCAGTCGGGCTCATTCGTTTCGGCCGGCAACACCATCGTCGGCGCGGCCAACCTGGCGGCGCAGCAGATCAACGACGCCGGCGGCATCAAGGTCGGCGACAAGACCTACAAGATCAAGCTCTATATCCGCGACAACCGGACCGATGTGAACGTCTCCATCGCGGCCGCGCGCGAGCTGGTCAACGACATCGGCGTCAAGGCCATCTGGGGCACCGAGACGCATGACTTCTCGGTGTCCATGGCCAAGATCACCGGCCCGGCCAAGGTGCTGCAGTTTTCCGGGAACAGCTCGCTCGGCGCCGTGCTCGACGACAAGGCCGTCGCCGAGGGCGGCTGGCTCCACTACACGTTCCAGAGCGAGCCGCAGGAATGGCAGCGCAGCGGCAGCACCGCCAAGGGCGTGCTGTCGCTGCTCACGCCGCAGCTGAAGTCGCCGCCGAAGCATTCGGTGGTGTTCGTCGGCAATGACGCGACCGGACAGTATCTGTCGTCGCACTATGTCAAGGCGCTCGAGGCGGAAGGCCAGAAAGTCGACCTCGTGCAGTATCCGCCGGATACGACCGACTTCTCGCCGCTGCTCACCCGCATCAAGGGCATGAAGCCCGATATCGTGCATTTTTGGTACAATGGCGATTCAACCCTCACAGCTTTCCCGCAAGCCCTCAAGCTCGGCGTGGCGCCGTCCTATTTCCTGTTCGGCGTCGACCCGGGCATCTACCAGGAGCGCAGCCTCAAGGCGGACGTGCCGGTGACGATGAGCTGCGTGCCGGTCTGCT
Organism: Mesorhizobium sp. WSM3862; assembly: GCF_002294985.1. Taxonomy (GTDB): domain Bacteria; phylum Pseudomonadota; class Alphaproteobacteria; order Rhizobiales; family Rhizobiaceae; genus Mesorhizobium. The sequence continues at coordinate 794,919 of NZ_NSGE01000002.1, forward strand.
GGGGTTCCTCGCCATACCCCGAGGTGAAGCAGTATTTCGACAAATATTTCGGCCTCGGCGCCGCCAAGGGCCCGCAGTCCTCCGTTTCGCTGCTCTATTACGATTACTTCTTCTGGTACGCCAAGGCGCTGGAGAAGGTCGGCAAGATCGACGATCCGGACGCGGTGGTCGCGGAGCTCTTGAAGTCGGACTACAAGGGCGTCGTGTCGCCTGTGCCGCTTGTCTTCAACAAGCATCATCAGGTCACCTTCGCGACCGAGGTCTGCATGGTCGAACCCAACACATCCGACAAGTTCAAATGCGCGGTCGAGCAGCCGCCGGCCGCTCCACCGCCCGGCGACAACGGCGGCTGAGCCGGTCCGCAACGAAAATCCGACATCGGGATGGGCGGCTATGTTCCGCCCATCCTTCCCTGCAGGTTCTCCACCCGGATTTGATGATGGACATTTTTGTGCAGCAACTGGTGAACAGCCTATCGGTTGCCAGCGTCACCATTCTCATCGGCATCGGCATCACGCTGATCTTCGGCCTGGCCGGCATCGTCAATTTCGCGCATGGCGAGTTCCTGATGGTCGGCGGCATGGCGACCTGGTTCATGGTCGGCGCCGGGATGAACTTCTTTGTGGCGCTGGTGTTGGCCGGCCTGCTGGTCGGGGCGCTCGGCTTTGCCGCCGAACGATGCCTGTTCCGCTTCACGCTCAACCGGCCGATGAACGGCTTCATCATGTCGATCGGCCTCAGCGTGATCCTGCAGCACGCCGTCATCCGCGTCTTCAACGAGTTCCAGAAAAGCATCACCGACCCGGTCGGCCTAGTCTGGACGATCGGCGGCGTGGATATCATCGCGATGCGCGCGATCGTCGTCGCGGTAACGGCCGTGATCGTGGCGATAACCTATTTCGGCATCTCGCGCAGCCGCTATGGGATGGCGTTGCGGGCGAGCGTTTCGGACCGCGACACCGCTGAGCTGATGGGCATTCCGGTTCGCCGCTACGTCACCGGCGTCTTCATCTATGGCAGCCTGCTTGCCGGCATCGGCGGCGCGCTGATGATCTCGCTGTTTCCGATCACGCCCTTCACCGGCAGCGTCATCATCATTCGCGGCTTCGCGGTCTCGCTAATCGGCGGTCTCGGCAATGTCGGTGGCGCCGTCGTCGGCGGCCTGGTGCTCGGCCTCGTCGATGGCCTCAGCGCCGGTTACGGATATCCGGAATGGACCGACGCCTATTCGCTGGTCGTGATGATCCTGATCCTGGTGCTGCGGCCCCAGGGACTGCTTGGCGGCACGCTCGGCCGGAAGGCATCGTGAGATGTCGATGCCAATGACCGACAACAGCGCCGGAAAGACAGGCGCCACGCCAGAAGGCGTCAGGGCACGGGATCGGCTCGCGCTTCTGACGGCCGACAATGCCGCCGTTCCGCTGCCGGCCGGCGTCCAGGCGATCACGGCAATCCTGCTGGCGGTGCTGCTCATCGCCTTGCCCTGGCTCGGCCTCGGCTACCGCTTCCTGTCGATCGCCATCACGACGCTCTATACGGCGATCGGCCTCTACGGCCTCGGTCTGCAGTTCGGCCAGGCCGGCATCATGTCGGTCGGCCATGCGGCGCTGATGGGGGTCGGCGCCTATGCCTCGGCCATCCTTTCCGTGCAGCTCGGCTTGGGCTTCTGGACCTCGCTGCCCTTCGCCATGGCCTTGTCGGCGATCGTCGGCGGCGTCATCGGTCTGCCGACGCTGAGGGTGGGCGGACAGCATTACATCATCATCACCTTCTGCTTCTGCGCCCTGTTCGTCATCGTGCTCACCAATGGCGGCACCTTCACCGGATCCGCCACCGGCCTCGATGTCGGGTCGGTCACTCCCTTGCCCGGCATCAATTTCGACAAGCTCTCCAACAATTACTATCTGGTTCTGGCGGCGCTCTTCCTGGCGCTCGCCGCGACCTATCTCATCGGCATTTCGCGCTACGGCCGGACGTTGCGGGCCATCCGCGAGAACGAGCAGCTGGCGCGTTCGGTCGGCATCAATGTCGACCTGCACAAGCTTGGCGTGCTGATGGTTTCAGGCCTGTTTGCCGGCCTCGCCGGCGTGCTGCAGCTCTACTACCTGCGCCACATCTCGCCGACCCTGTTCGGCGCTTTCCCCAGCCTTTACCTGGCGCTGATGGTCATGCTGGGCGGCGCCCGCTATCTCTACGGGCCGCTGATTGGCGCGGTCGTCGTCAATTTCCTGCCCGAGGTGCTCAACCTCGATCCGGTCGATTCCCGCATCGCCTACGGCGTCTGCCTGCTTCTGGTGATCCTTTTGCTGCCGGGCGGAGTCGGCGCCGGCATCAAGAACATCTGCTGCGCGATCCGTGGCGGGTCCGAGACGCAAGTCGGAGGCTCGAATGGCCGCGCTTGAGGTGAGGGGCCTGCGCAAGCAGTTCGGCGGCGTCGTCGCGCTCAACGGCATCGATCTCGACATCGACACCGACCGCGTCGTCGGCATCGTCGGCCCCAACGGATCCGGCAAGACCACCTTGTTCAACGTCGTCAGCGGCGTTCATCCGGCCACTGGCGGCACGGTGTTCTGGCAGGGGCAGGACATCACCAATATCGGCGCCCATCGCATAGCGCGAAAGCGGCTGGTGCGGACGTTTCAGCAGGCGATGTCGTTTCCGGGTCTGACCGTCGACGAGAATGTCCGAATCGCCTGGGAGCAGGGCAGGAGGGGCGGCGGTCGCTGGACCTCACCCGGCATGATCCTCGACTTCGTCGGCCTGGCGCCGCTCGGCAGGACGATCGCCGGGTCGCTGCCGTTCGGCAGCCTCAGGCGCCTTGGGCTGGCCGTCGCGCTCGGCGTTTCTCCCGAACTCCTGCTGTTGGACGAGCCCGGCGCCGGGCTGAACGACAGCGAAGCCCAGGCCTTCGCTTCGGTCATCGCGCAACTGCCGCCGCAAGGCATCGGCGTCTGCCTCATCGACCATGACATGGACATGATGTCCGACCTCTGCGACCGCCTCGTCGTGCTCGATTTCGGCACCAAGATCGCGGAAGGCCCGCCGTCCCAGGTGCTCGCCGACCCCAAGGTGCGCGAGGTCTATCTCGGCCCGGACAAGAAGGCGGCCGCGCCATGAGCCTGCTTGCGGTCGAACATGTCGATACCGGCTATGGGCCAGTCGCGGTCAATCGCGACGTCTCGCTCGCGGTCGGCCAAAATGAGATCGTCACCATCCTCGGCCCCAACGGCGCCGGCAAGACGACGCTGCTGCGTTCCATCGCCGGTCTGGTGAAGCCGCGGCGCGGCGCGGTGACCTTCGACGGTCGCGACGTTACCGCGCTTCATGCCGACGAAAAGGCAACGCTCGGCGTCGTGATGGTGCCGGAGGGCCGCCACGTGTTCGCCGACATGAGCGTGCGCGAGAACCTTTTGCTCGGCGCCTACTGCCGCAAGGACAGGGATGCGATCGAGGCCGACATCGCCTTGATGGAGAGTTATTTCACCATTCTCGCCAAGAAGCGAGGCGCCAAGGCCGGCACGCTCAGCGGCGGCCAGCAGCAGATGCTGGCGATCGCGCGTGGCCTGATGGCGAGACCACGCATCCTTCTGCTTGACGAGCCGTCGCTCGGACTGTCGCCATTGCTGGTGTCGGATCTGCAGGGCATCATCCTGGATGTGCGCGAGAAGTTCCGTGCCGCGGTGCTCCTCGTCGAGCAGAACGCCGGACTGGCGCTCTCGGTGGCCGAGCAAGGCTATCTGATGAATTCCGGACGCATCGTGGCCTCAGGCAGCATCGAAGAGTTGCAACAGTCATCGGTCATGCAGGAACTCTATCTCGGCAAGAGGGCACAGCAGAACCACGGCGGAAAGCCGCTCAACGCCGGTTCGTAAGGTCCTCCACCAGCGCTCAGATGTCCCGCCCCTTGCTGGTGAGACCATGGATCAGCAGCACGACCAGGATGATCGCGCCGAAGATGATCTGGCGTGCGGCTGGGGGCATCTGCATCACGGAAAGGATCGACGATAGAAGCGTGATGAAGATTGCTCCGGCGAAGGTGCCGATATAGTTGCCTCGACCACGGCCGAGATGACCGGCATGAGATAAGGATCCCCATACCTGATAGGCCTGGTTGGTATAGCCTAACGTAAGCAAGTGGATGTTTTCCAACCTACCGATGGCTGGCTGATGCAGGCCTCTGATTGCCTTTCCAGGGACGACTATTCCAGCTTTCGATAGCGGCGGCCTCATCAATGCATATCGGTCCTGACGCTCCGCATTCGTCGCAGAGGATGACCACTCGCATCTCCCGCGTGACATGAGGCCTACCTTCTGTGCTGGTGCAGAACGGGCAAGCGTTTGGAGTCATCTTTCCCCCGGCTTCAAACGGAGCGGGAAGCGGCAGCCCGGCGCTTCCCATTGGATACGAATCAGTATCCAGGCTCCTCGACATGCTAGGGATTTTCGCCGGTGATTGCGACAGGGAAGGCTCAATCGAGCAAGAATGCGGGTGCAGTGTGTGGTCCCGCGACGCCAATCCCTCATTCGCGAATACAGCGAGCCGAAGACGCTGGAAGCACACACACGGATCAGTCTTCGGCAACAGAGGGCACATGCCGTGGTACCTAGACGTCAAAGTCCCTAGCGCCTCACCGGAGCCGTGCTTTCCCTGACAATCAAGCGGATTGCCAGCTCGCGTTGCCTCAAATGCAGCCGCTGCGACGGCGATGCCAGGATGTAGTCCGCAGCGATGCGGCCCATGTCTCGCGCCGGCACCTCCAGCGTGGTCAATTCCGGTGAGGTGAGTTCCGCGATTTCCAGATTGTCGAAGCCAACGATCGAAACTTGTCCGGGGACCGCGATCCCGGCGGCATGACAGTATTTGATGGCGCCGGCTGCAAGGAGCTGTCATCACCCAGTCGCGCCTGACCGCTCCAGGCAGATCGCCACTCCCTGTCCCCCGCCGATGCAGAGCGAAGCCAGGCCCTTCCGTGCATCGCGGCGAACCATCTCATGCAGCAGCGTCACCACGATGCGGCAGCCGGAACCGGCCAGCGGGTGGCCGAGGGCGATGGCGCCGCCGCTCATGTTGATGATGTCCTCGTTCCAGCCCATCTCGCGGTTGACGGCGATGGCCTGCGCGGCGAACGCTTCGTTGATCTCCATCACGTCGAGATCGGCATGGTGCCAGCCAGCCTTGTCGAGCGCGCGCTGCGAGGCCGCGACGGGGCCGAGGCCCATATCCATCGGCTCGACGCCTGCGGAAGCGTAGGATGCGATGCGGGCGAGGGGCGTCAGGCCGAGCTCGGTCATCTGCGCTTCCGACATCACAAGCACCGCCGCGGCGCCGTCATTGAGGCCGGAGGAGTTGCCGGCCGTGATCGTTCCAGCCGTATCGAAGACCGGCTTGAGTCGGCCGAGGCCTTCCATGGTGGTGGAAGGATTGGGGTGCTCGTCACGCTCGATGACGACATCGCATTGCTTGGCCTCGATCGATACGGGGACGATCTCGTCGTCGAACCTGCCAGCCTGGATGGCGGCGTCGGCCTTCTCCTGCGAGCGAAGTGCGAACCTGTCCTGTTCCTCGCGGGTGATCTGGTAGCGCTGTGCCAGCGCTTCCGCGGTTACGCCCATATGCACCTGATGGAAGGCATCCCATAGCCCGTCGGTGATCATGGAATCCTTGACGGTGCGGTCGCCCATGCGGATGCCGCCGCGGACGCCAGAAATGACATGCGGCGCCGAGGTCATCGAATCCTGCCCGCCGGCGATCACGCAATCGGCGTCGCCGCAACGTATGGCCTGGGCAGCGAGATGGATCGACTTCTGGCCGGCGCCGCACACTTTGTTGACGGTCATGGCGGGCACGCTGACCGGCAGGCCAGCCTTGAGCGCGGCCTGCCGCGCCGGATTCTGCCCGGCGCCGCCGGTCAGCACCTGCCCCATGATCACCTCGCCGACGGCATCGGGCGCAAGCTGCGCTTCGGCGAGCATTGCCTGGATAAGCTGCGCCCCCAGCTCCGCCGCCGACAGGCTGGCAAACGCGCCGTTCAGCTTGCCGATAGGCGTCCGTTTGGCGGCAACAATATAAACGGCGTCCATTCCAGTCCTCCCCAAATGCCGATTGCCAGCCTGCGATCGCGGCTTGACATTCTGGTTATAACCAATAATCTGAAACGCATCGGCAGGCAAGGTCGCGGCATCGAGTCGACCTGCATTGCGGGAGGAAATCCATGTCATCCGTGCTTTGGACGCCGGCGCCGGCCGCGTTCCAATCGTCCAATCTTGCGCGCTTTTCGTTGGCCAACGGCTTCGACCCGCACGACTACGAGACGCTGCATCGCTGGTCGATCGGCGACCCCGGCGCGTTCTGGCGCGCGGTGTGGGATTTCGCCGGGGTGATCGGCGAAGCTGGCGCGATCTCGTTCCTGCGCGATGACAATGCGCCGATGACCGGGAGCCGTTTCCTGCCGGAAGCGACACTCAATCTCGCGGAAAACCTGCTGCGCGGCGATGAGAAGAGGGTGGCTCTCATGGAGGCCGACGAGAGCGGCCATTTCCGCACCATAACACGGGGCGAACTGCGCCGGCTCGTCGCCAGGACGGCGCATGGCCTGCGCTCGGCCGGCGTTGGCAAGGGCGACTGCGTCGGCGGCATCATGCCCAATCGTGTCGAAGGGCTCGTGGCGTTGCTGGCGGCGCTGTCGGTCGGCGCTGTCTGGTCGTCCTGCTCGCCGGATTTCGGCGCCGCCGCGATCGTCGACCGCCTCGGACAGATCGGCGTCAAAGTGCTGTTCGCAGCGTCGCGCTACCGCTATGCGGGCAAGGAGCATGACATCTCAGGCAGGCTGGCCGAGATCATCGCCGCGATGCCGGGTGTGACGACGCTGGTGCTGACCGGCGAAGCTGGCGCTAGGCCCGACTGCGCGGCGGATTGCATTTCGTTCGGCGATTTCGGTAGCGACGCCCCGCTCGCCTTCGAGCGCGTGTCCTTCGACCATCCGGCGTATGTGCTCTACACCTCCGGCACGACAGGCGCGCCGAAGGCGATCGTCCACCGCGCCGGCGGCGTGCTGCTCCAGCATCTCAAGGAACACCTGCTGCATGGCGATGTTCGCCCGGGCGACGTCATGAGCTGGTACACCAACACCGCCTGGATGATGTATCACTGGCTAATCTCGGGCTTCGCCTGCGGCGCCACCGTGGTGCTCTATGACGGCGCGCCGATCCTGAAGACGGCTGGGGGCCGCGACCCCAGCCCGCTCTGGACGATGGCGGAGCGCGCCAAGGTCACGCATTTCGGCACCAGCCCCAAATATCTGGCCACGCTTGCTGCTGAAAACTACACGCCGGGACGCTTGCACGATCTGTCGTCGCTGCGCTCGCTGCTGTCGGCTGGCGCGCCGGTCTCTCCCGGCCAGTTCGACTGGGTCTACGAGCATGTGAAGCGCGACATGATCTTCGCGTCGATCTCGGGCGGCACCGAGATCATCGGCTGCTTCCTGCTGGGCTCGCCGCTCCATCCCGTGCGGCGCGGCGAGCTGACCGTGAAGGGGCTTGGTCTCGCGGTGGCTGTTATGGACGAGCGCAATGCGCCGGTCATCGGCCGCCAGGGCGATCTCGTCTGCACCGAGCCGTTCCCGTCCATGCCGCTGACCTTCTGGGGCAAGGACGGCGACGCGCGTTATCACGCCACCTATTTCGCCGCGCGCCGCGAAATCTGGACGCATGGCGACGTCGCCGAGATGACGGCTTACGGCTCTGGAGTCATCCACGGCCGCTCGGACACGACGCTGAAGCCCGGCGGCGTCCGCATCGGCACGGCCGAGATCTACGCGGCGTGCGAGAACTTTCCCGAGATCGAGGATTGCCTGGTCTTTGGCGCGCCCTTCGAGGGCGACGAAGAGATCGTGCTCTGCGTCAAGCTCAACGGCGGTTTTATGCTGACTCCCGAACTTGCCGCGAAAATCCGCAAAGCGATCCGCGAAGGCGCTTCGCCGCGCCACGTGCCGCATCGCATCCATGCAGTGCAAGCCGTGCCCTATACGCTGAACGGCAAAAGGGTGGAGGGTGCCGCGCGCACCACACTCGAGGGCAAGCCGGTTAAGAACATGGCCTCACTCGCAAATCCCGCCTGCCTGGATGAATACCGTGTGCTCGACCGGAGCAAGGCGGCATGAGCCGGTCGAAGGGATCGATCGTGGGCATCGGCGAATTGAAGCCGCAGCGACTGACGCAAGGCGTGACGACGCTGCAAATGATCGCCGAGGTATCGCGCCTGGCGGTGCTCGACGCCGGGCTGGAGCCGGCGGCGATCGACGGGCTGCTCGTCGGGCCGCAGGTCGGCGAGACGCCGCAGCATGTTCCGGCGACGATCGCCGAATATCTCGGCCTCGCGCCGACCATGGCCAATGTCGTCGACCTTGGCGGCGCTTCCGGCGCCGGCATGGTCTGGCGCGCCGCGGCCGCGATCGAGGCCGGCATGTGCGAGACGGTGCTGTGCGTGCTCGCCAACAACCGCGAGGAGACGGCGCCCCGTTCTCCCAACCGCAATCCGATCCGCGAGTTCGACGTGCCCTTCGGCGCCTCGGGCGCCAACATTTCCTACGCGCTGCTGATGCAGGCGCATATGGCGGAATACGGCTCGACTGCACCTGATTTCGCCGCGATCGCCGCGGCGGCCCTCGCCAACGCCCAGCTCAATCCCGACGCCATCTTCTACGGCAAGGTTGCTGATGTCGATGCGGTCCTTGCCTCGCCGATGATCGCCTCGCCGCTGCATCTGCTCGAAATCGTCATGCCGGTCGCCGGCGGCGAAGCGGTCGTTGTCACCTCGGCCGATCGCGCGCGCTCGCTGCGCAAGCCGCCTGTCCATCTGCTCGGCGCCGGCGAGAAAGTCACGCACCGCGCCGTCAGCCAGGCGCCGAGCCTCACCTCCGGTCCGCTGAAGAGCGCCATGGCGCGGGCCTTCCATCAGTCCGGCACAGATGCCGATGCGATGGACCTTCTGTCGCTCTACGATTGCTACACGATCATGGTCGCGACCACGGTCGAGGATGCCGGCCTCTGCGCGCCGGGCCAGTTCGGCGCGTGGCTCTGCGATCACGACCTTTCCCACAAGGGCGACAAGCCGCTCAACACCCATGGCGGCCAGCTCGGCTTCGGCCAACCCGACCTTGCCGGCGGCATGACCCATGTCGTCGAGGCGGTGCGTCAATTGCGGGGCGAGGCGGGCGAGCGCCAGATCGGCAAGGCGGGGCTCGCGCTGGTCACCGGCAATGGCGCGACGATGAGCGAAGCCACCGCGCTCGTATTGGGAGCCGCTTGATGGCCATCGATCTCAACACGCTGAAAATCCCCGGTCCAACGATCACCGCGCAGACCAAGCCATTCTGGGATGCCTCCGCCGAAGGACGGCTGACCATCCAGCACTGCGAGGACTGCGGCAAGGCCATCTTCTATCCGCGCCCGATCTGCCCGCATTGCTGGAGCAAGCGGCTGCTCTGGAAAGACGCATCGGGCAGGGGGCGGCTCAAATCCTTTTCGGAGGTGCATAAGCCGGGCCATCCCGGCTGGCTGCCTGCCGCACCTTATGTGGTCGGCCTGGTCGAATTGGTCGAAGGCTCGACGATGCTGAGCTTCATCCTGGCCGGCACACGGCCGCTACAGATCGGGGCCATGCTGCTGTTTGCGCCGACCGCCATCGGCGGCCGTGTCCTGCCGGCCTTCAAACCAGTCGAACCCGGACAAGAGGAGAAGCCTAAATGAGCACCGAGACGAAAGACGGTTGGATGGGGGTCGTGAAAGGTCGTCCGCAGGTCGGGTCCTTCGCCGAGCGCACGCGGCGCACGCGGATGAGCGACATCGAGGCCTTCACCGACATCACCGGCGATCGCAACCCGCTGCATTACGACCGCGCGCTGGCCGAGAAGTCGGTATTCGGCAAGCTGATCGTCCAGGGCGGCGTCACCTCCGGCATCCTCAACGCGCTGGTCGCCGAGGACTTGCCCGGCCCCGGAACTGTGTTCCTCGAAGTGGCCTGGAAGTTCGTCAAGGCGGTCGGCGTTGACGAGGAGATCACCGGTCGCGTGGAGGTCAAGGAAGTGCGTCCCGACAAGCCGATCTGCAAGATCGAGACCAGCGTGCGCAACCGCCAGGGCGAGCTTTGCCTCGTCGGCACCGCCACGGTGTTCACCGTTCCGCTCCAAGGCGCATGAGCACGATCGGTGGCGGCCGGCTTGATATGGCGGCCGACAGCGAGCGTTGGCGCGTGCTGTCGCTGCTTTGCCTCGCGGTCGTCTTGTCGCTGACAACCTGGTTTTCGGCGACTGCGATACTTCCCGAACTGAAGCAGGAATTGGCGCTGAGCGCGAGCGCTGAGGCGTGGCTGACCAATGGCGTCCAGGTCGGTTTCGTCATCGGAGCACTAGCGGCGAGCCTGGTCAACCTTCCCGATCTTGTCCGGCTCAGCCGCCTGATGGCGGCCGCCGCTTTTGTCGCCGCGCTCGCCAATGCGAGCCTGCTGTTTCATCTCGGGCCGGGCGGCGTGATCGCCGCGCGTATTGTCACCGGCGCAGCGCTTGCCGGCGTCTATCCGCCGGCGCTTAAGCTGGTCGCCACCTGGTTCACGCGCGACCGGGGGCTGGCGCTCGGCGCAGTCATCGGCGCGCTCACCATCGGCTCGGCGCTGCCGCATCTCTTTCGCGCTGTCCTGACCGCGCTCGACTGGCGGCCGGTGGTCGCGGCCGCCAGCGTCGCAACGGCGGCGGGCGCGCTGCTTTTCCTGCTCTTTGCCAGGGAAGGACCCTATCCCTTTGGCAAGGCTATCTTCGAACCCTCGCGCATCGGCCGGGTGTTCCGTGAAAAGCCGCTGCTCCTCTCCAATCTCGGTTACCTCGGCCACATGTGGGAACTCTACGCCATGTGGGCCTGGTTGCTTGCCTACACGCGCGCCGCTTTCGAAGCGCAGGCGATCGGGACTGCCGCAACTGCTTCGCTCTCGACCTTCCTTGTCGTGGCGTCCGGCATCCTCGGCTGCCTGCTCGGCGGCTATCTGTCGGACCGCATCGGCCGCACTGCCACCACCGCCGGCATGATGCTCGTCTCGGGCGGCTGCGCGCTGCTGATGGGCTTTCTCTTCACCGGCCCGCTATGGCTGTTCATGTTGGTGGCGATCGTCTGGGGCGTTTCGGTTGTGGGCGATTCGGCGCAGTTCTCCGCCGCCGTCACCGAGCTTGCCGACCGCCGCTTCGTCGGCACCGCATTGTCGGTGCAACTGGGACTGGGTTTCGCGCTGACTGTGCTCGCCATCTGGCTGACGCCGCGCTTCGCCGACTTCATCGGCGGCTGGCGCTGGGCCTTCCTGCTGCTGGTTCCCGGGCCGCTTCTGGGGGCGATCGCCATGCTATGGTTGCGAAACTTGCCGGAGAGCGAGAAAATGGCAGGCGGGCTCCGCTAGGAGCCGCTGCCGCTACTTGAGTCGCGGCAAATGATGATCCGGGCATTTGCCCGCAGCCTGAAGACCGGTGATGGAACAAGCAACCAGAACGCGCGGGCGTCCTCGTTACGACCAGGAAGACGCCGAAGCGGCCGAGGCCTTCCGCTCGATCGGCTCCAAAGTCCAGCTCAACCGGGATGAGGCTGCGCCGCTCTGGGTGCAGTTGCGCAACCAGGTCGAGGAGGCGATCAACACCGGCCTGCTGGCCGCCAATTCGCGCATTCCCTCGGAACAGGCGCTCTGCGATTTCTTCGGCGTTTCGCGCCCCGTCGTGCGCGCGGCGATCGGCTCGCTCTCCAACGAAGGCCGTATCATCAAGATGCCGCGCAAGGGTATGTTCGTCGCGGCACCGCGCGAGCATGTCGACTTCATGACCGCCAATCTCGGCGTGTTCGACGACTTGACCGCCAAGGGCCACAAGGTCTCGACCCGCACGCTGGAGGTCTACCGCTGCCCGCCGAGCGAAAAGGAGTCCAAGGTTTTCGGCATTCCGGCCAGCGGCAGCGTCGTCCGCATCAGCCGCGTCTACATGACCGACGGCACGCCGATCACCATGACGCGCATCAGCCTGCCTGGGCACCGTGTGCCGGGGCTGGAAAATATCCTATCGGAGAACCAGTCGGTGTTCGGCACCATCCGCGCTTTGTTCGGTCTGACGGTGAAGCGCGCCGACCGCTGGCTGCGCGCCGCCCTTCCCACCAAGGAAGAGGCCGAGCAGATGGGCGTCGCCGCCAACACGCCGCTGATCGAGATCGAGTCGATCGCCTATGACGCCGACGGCGCGGCGCTCGAATATTACGAGGCCTTCTACAACTCCTCTGTCGCCCGCATCCACATGGCGGTCGAGCAGCCATCGACGACGGTGAACGGCGTCGATCGAACCTGAGTTGCGCTCCTCCAAAAAAGTTTCCGTTTTCTGGTTATAACCAGATTGACGGGCTCGGGAAGCTTCTGTAACGTCCCTGTCATGGGGTCGGGAGGAGCCTGACCCGGAGGCATTATCAGGACAGGTGGGCTTGCGGCGCTGCTTCGGCGGCGAGGGCGGAGTTTTGCCCGCTCTCAAGTCCGTCCTGATGGAGGACGTGCATGGATTACCGGTCGCAATTCGACCTGACGGGCGAGGTTGCCGTCGTCACCGGCGGCGCCAGCGGGATCGGACTTGAGGCCGCCAAGGCGCTGGGGACTTGCGGCGCGAGGATCGTCCTGCTCGACATGAATGCGGATGGGCTGAAAGCCGCAGCCGAAGCGCTCAGGGCCGCGGGCGTCGCGAGCGTCGATGGCCGCGTGTTGAACGTTACCGATCCGCAAGCCGTCGAGGCGATGGCCGCTCAGATCACCAGTGATTTCGGCAAGGTCGATATACTGGTCAACAGCGCCGGCATCGCGCGCCTCAACACCGCGCTCGACACACCGGACGAGGAATGGCGCCTGGTGATGGACGTCAACGTCAACGGCGTCTACTGGGCCTCGCGCGCCTTCGGCCGTTCGATGGTCGCCCACAAGAAGGGTTCCATCGTCAATCTCGGCTCGATGTCGGGCTTGATCATCAACCGCCCGCAGACGGCGCCATCCTACATGGTGAGCAAGGGCGCCGTGCACATGATGACCAAGGCGCTCGCGGTCGAATGGGCGAAATCGGGCGTGCGCGTCAACGCGCTGGCGCCGGGCTATGTCGGCACCGAGATGACGCTGAAGATGCGTGAGCGTCCCGAACTCTTCAACACCTGGATCGACATGACGCCGATGGGTCGGCTGGGCACACCGCAGGAGATCGCCTCAGCGATTCTGTTCCTGGCGTCGCCGGCTTCGAGCTACGTGACGGGCGCGATCCTGTCGATCGATGGCGGCTACACGGCCGGGTGACGATTTTGGCCGGGAAACGGGCCGGACAAGGATTGGAATATCGCATGACCTTTTCGGACCGAGATATGCGCCAGGCCATCATCGACGCCTGCATCGAGATGAACGCGCTCGGCATCAACCAGGGCACATCAGGCAACATCAGCTGCCGCCGTGGCGAGGGCATGCTGATCTCGCCGACCAGCACGCCCTATGACACGCTGCAGCCGGAAGACATCGTGTTCATGGGGTGGGACGGCGAGGTCGACGGTCGCCTGCCGCCATCGAGCGAATGGCGTTTCCATCTCGATATCATGAAGGCCAGGCCCGAGGTCAACGCGGTCGTCCATGCGCATCCGACCTATTGCACGACGATCGCGATCATGGGCCGGAAGATACCGGCGATCCACTACATGGTGGCGGTCGCCGGCGGCAGCAACATTCGTTGCGCGCCCTACGCCACCTTCGGCACGGCTGAGCTTTCGGCGCATGCAGTGGAGGCGCTGCAGGGCCGCAAGGCCTGCCTGCTTGCCCAGCACGGCATGATCGCCGTCGGCTCGAGCCTCGCCCAGGCGATGTGGCTCGCCGTCGAGGTCGAGACGCTGGCGCGCCAGTATCACGGCGCCCTGCAGATTGGCGAGCCGCCGGTGCTGTCCGACGAGGAGATCGAAAACGTCATCAAGCGCATGGCGAGCTACGGCCTGCGCGACAACGACGCCGCTGCCTGAGGAGCAGCAATCCAGTGTTTCGCATATCCTCCGGGAAGGCCCGGAGCGATCAACAAGGGAGGAAATGAAAATGACCGATTCAATGAAAGGCCTCGTCAAGGCGCTCGCTCTGGGGTTGGCGACGGCTTGCAGCCTGGCCGCGATCTCCGGCGCGACCGCCGAGGAATTGTCGCTGAAGGGCAAGCGCATCGGCGTCTCCGCTATCGGCACCGACCATTATTGGGACCTGATGGCCTTCCGCGGCATCCAGGACCGTGTCAAGGAACTCGGCGGCGAAGTCATCGCGCTCGATGCCGGCCGCAAGGACCAGCAGCAGATCGCGCAGCTGCAGACGCTGATCGCGCAGAAGCCGGACGCCATCATCGAGCAGCTCGGCAACCTCGAAGTGTTGAACCCGTGGCTGCAGAAGATCCGCGACGCCGGCATCCCGCTGTTCACGGTCGATACGGCGACGCCGCACGCCATCAACAACACCACCTCCAACAACTACAATATCGGCGCCGAGATCGCATTGCAGATGGTTGCCGACATGGGCGGCAAGGGCAATGTGCTGGTCTTCAACGGCTTCTACAGCGTGCCGGTCTGCAAGATCCGCTACGACCAGCTGAAATATGTGCTGACCTCCTTCCCGGATGTGAAGATCGTCGAGCCCGAACTGCGCGACGTCATCCCGAACACGGTGCAGAGCGCCTATTCCAACGTCACCGACATGCTGACCAAATCGCCCGAAAAGGGGTCGATCGGCGCGGTCTGGGCCTGCTGGGACGTGCCGCAGATCGGCGCCACGCAGGCGGTCGAAGCCGCCGGCCGCAACGAGGTCAAGACCTACGGCATCGACGGCAGCCCGGAAGTCATCAAGATGGTGACGGATCCGAAGTCGTCGGCCGGCGCCGTCGCGGCGCAGCAGCCTTATGAGATCGGCAAGACCTCGGTCGACAACGCCGCCAAATATCTGGCCGGCCAGAAGGTGCCGCCGTTCACTTTCGTGCCTTCGGTGCTGATCAACAAGGAAAATGCCGCCGAAAAAGGAAAGCCGTTCCTCGACGCCGCCGAGAAGGCTGGCGTTAAATAAGGCGGAACGAAACGGCGGGCAGCCAAACCTATCGGCTGCCCGTCACATCCAACCAGGATTGACGGCCATGCAGACAGCAAAGCGTGACATTGCTGTATCGATGACAGGCATTTCGAAGCGGTTCGGTCCGGTGCGCGCACTGGAAAACGCGAACCTCGAGATCGCGCGCGGTTCGATCCTCGGCCTTGTCGGGCAGAACGGCGCCGGCAAGTCGACCATCATCAAGGTGCTGGCCGGCATCATCAAGCCGGACAGCGGCTCGATCGTCATCAATTGCGAGACCGTCAGTTCGCTGACGCCGGCTTCGGTCGAAAAGCTCGGCGTGCATTTCATCCACCAGGACAGGCTGCTGGTGCCGACCGCGACCGTCGGCGAAGCCGTCTTCCTCGGCCACGAGATTGGCCTCGGCCCGTTCGCCAGCCGCCGCGCCATGGAGCGCCGCGCGGCCGATTTGCTGAAGCGCTTCTTCGGCATGGAACTGCCGGCCGGAACGCTGGTGAAGGACCTCACAACGGCGCAGCAGAAGGTCGTCCAGATCACGCGCGCTCTGGCGCAAAAGGCGTCGGTGCTGGTGCTGGACGAGCCGACGGCGGCGCTGGTCAAGCGCGAGGTCGACAGCCTGTTCGACGTGCTGCGGCGGCTGCGCGACGACGGCATCGCCGTGGTCTTCATTTCCCATTACATGCAGGAGATCGAAAAACTCTGCGACCGCGTCACCGTGATGCGCAACGGCACTAATGTCGGCACGGTCGATCCGCGCCACACCCCGATCGGCGAGATCATCGCGATGATGATCGCCCGTGATGTCGGCGAGATGTTTCCGAAACGCTCGGTTACGCTCGGCGCGCCGGTGCTGGAGGTTTCCAATCTGCGCCTCGACGGCAGTTTCGAGAATATCGGCTTCAACGTCCGAGCCGGCGAGATCGTCGGCCTCACCGGCCTGCTCGGTTCGGGCGCCAAGGAAATCGTGCAATGCCTGTTCGGCCTCAAGACCGCCGATGGCGGCCAGGTCAAGGTCGAGGGCAGGGAGCTGTCGCTGTCGACGCCGGTTAGGGCGGTGCGCGACGGCATCGCCATGCTGCCGGAAGACCGCCGCGCCCATGGCGTGGCGCTCGGACTGTCGGTGCGCGAGAACATTTCCTTGGCCAGCCTGCGCCGCTATTCGCGGACTGGCATGGTCAGCCGTGGTGCCGAAAACCAGGCGGTGGACAGTCTGATCAGGGAGCTGTCGATCAAGACACCGCATCGCGACGCGCTGGTGCGCGAACTCTCCGGCGGCAACCAGCAGAAGGTGGCGATCGCCAAATGGCTGAGCTGCCAGTCGCGCGTCTATGTGCTGGACGAGCCGACCGTTGCCGTCGATGTCGGCGCCAAGGTCGAGATCTACAATCTGTTGAACCGCCTGGCGGGCGAGGGCGCGGCGATCCTGCTTCTGTCCTCGGACCTGCTTGAGCTTGTCGGCGTCTGCGACCGCGTGCTGGTCGTCTATCGCGGCAGGCTTGCCGGCAGCTTCTCCGGCTCTGCGATGAACAGCGACGCGCTGCTGGCGGCTACGTCCGGCGCCCGCTCGAACGCCGATGGAGTGGCCGCATGAGCGCGAGCGTTCTCCACACCGAAGTCGCGGTGTCCGACGAGAAGCAGGCCGCGGCCAAGAGCGCCGGCCGTCGCTTTGGCGCGCTCGTCGTGCGGCTTGGCGCGATCGCCGCTTTCGCCGCGATCATGGCCTATTTCGTCATCTTCGCGCCGGGCTTCACCTCGACCTTCAACCTGATCAACGTCGTCGAGCAGTCGGCGATACTGGGCGTGCTTGCCTATGGCATGACGTCTGTGATCATCGGCGGCGGCTCCGACGTCACCGAAGGCGGCATCGATCTCTCCATCGCCGCCAATATGGGGCTCTGCGCCGCGGTCTATGCGACTCTTCTGTCGATGGGCTACGGAGACTTCCTCTCGGTGCTTGCGGCCATTGCCGTCGGTATGGCGGTCGGCGCGCTGAACGCTCTTGCCGTGGTCGGGCTCGGCATCCTGCCGCTGCTAGCCACGCTGGCGGTACTCAACGTCGCGGCCGGCATGGAACTCACCCTCACCCAGAACACGGTCGTCGGCGCATCCTCCCCGCTGCTCGGCGTGCTGGTGTCGGGCAGCTTCCTCGGCATCTCCGCGCTTGCCTGGGCGCTGATCGTCTTCTCCGCGATCATGATCGTGGTCGTTCACCGCACGTCGTTCGGTCTCAGGCTCTATGCCGTCGGCGGACACCCGGAAGCGGCGCGCGCGGCAGGCATCAGCGTGCCCTTCTACGTGTCCTTCACTTATGTGCTGAGCGGCTTCTGCGCGGCGGTGGCGAGCATCCTGACCGTCTCGCGCCTGTCGGCCAGCACGCCCGGCTCCGGCGAGCTGCTTCTGTCGGTTTTGGCGGCGGCGCTGCTCGGCACCGTCTTCTCGCGCCGCTTCGTGCCGACCATGGGCGGGACGCTGCTCAGCGTGCTGTTCATCGGCCTGCTCGCCAACGGCTTCCAACTGCTCAACGTCTCCAGCTACTGGGTCAACGGCGTGCAGGGCGCGCTGATCCTGCTGGTGGTGGCCATCACATCCTTTGCCCGCGGTTCGGAGGGGTCGCGATGAGCGTCTCGGCCAATGACAACGCAGCCAAGGTGAGTGTGCGCGGCGTGCTCGCCAAATACAGCGTGCTCATCGCCTTCGCGGCCATCGTCATCTTCTTCGCGATCGCGAGCCCGACCTTCCTGACACCGGCCAACCTCTTCAACGTGCTGGTCAACAATGTCGTCATGCTGGCGATCGTGGCGCTGGGGCTGACCATCGTCATCTCGTCGGGCGGCATCGACCTCTCCGTCGGCGTCTCGGTCGACATGGCAAGCATGATCTTCGTCATGCTTCTGGCCGTCGGCTACAGCGGCGTGGTCGGCGTCGCGGGCGGGCTCGGCGCCGCGCTGATCGTCGGCATCCTCAACGCGATCATGATCACCAGGCTCAACATCAGCCCCTTCCTGGCGACGCTCGGCGTGCTCTTCATTGGCCAGAGCACGCAGCAGCTCGCCACCAGCGGTGGCCAGCCGATCTATCTCACGAGCGGCTATGCCGCCGACCAGTTCAACGCCATCGCCCGCACCGCTCTGTTCGGGATGCCGACGCCGGTCATCGTACTGATCGTCCTTGTCGTCGCGGTTCATGTCCTGCTGCATCGCTCGGTCTTCGGCCGCTATGTCCAGGCGATGGGCGCGCAGCCGGGCGTGGCCTGGTATTCCGGCATCCGCGTGCCGCGCGAATTGTCGATGGTGCATGTTCTGTGCGCGCTGCTCGCCGGCGTCACCGGTATCCTTCTCTCAGCGACGGTGAAGTCCTACGTGCCGCTCTCCGGCAATGCCTTCCTGCTCGACGCCATCGGCGCCACCTTCATCGGCACGACGCTCAGCCGCGAACGCAAGCCTTCGGTCATCGGCACGCTGCTCGGCGTGCTGCTGCTCGCCATCGTCAAGAACGGGCTGCTTTTGGTCGGCTGGAATTTCTACTGGCAGCAGGTCGGCATCGGCGTGCTGGTCTTCCTGGTGCTGGCCGCGAGCTTCGGCCTGCGCCGCGTCGCCCATTGAGTTCGAGAGGTCAAGTCAGCCATGCCACAATTCGACGTCAGCTCGATCGGCTTCTACGTCCTCGACATATTAGGACGGCCGGTCTCGCGCATCCCCGAAGGCGGCCGCGCCGATTATATCGAGGAGATTCGCATGACGGTCGCCGGCACAGCCGGCGCAACCGGCATGGACTGCGCCATCCTCGGCCTGAAGACGCGCGCCGTCACCACGCTCGGCACCGACGACATGGGCGACTGGTTTCTCGCCAAGCTCAAGAAATACGGCCTGGAGACGAGTCTTGTCCGCTGCGACGGCAGCGTCCAGACCTCATCCACCATCCTGCCGGTGCGGCCGAACGGCGAACGTCCCGCGTTGCACGTGCCGGGCACGGCCACCCTGTTCGAAGTCGCCGATGCCGATCTCGATGCGGCGCTTGACGCGACCGTCGTCCATGTCGGCGGCACCGGCCTGCTGAAGCGTTTCGACGGCGAACCGACCGTCAGGCTGCTGAGGCGCGCCAAGGAGCTTGGCCGCGTCACCACTTTCGACCTCATCCAGGCGACGCCCGAAACGTGGAAGCTGGTCGAGCCGTGCCTTCCCTATATCGACTATTTCGTGCCGAGCATCGACGAGGCCGGCGAGATGGCGCATGACCGCGATCCGGCCCGCGTCGCCGCTTTCTTCCGGGCGAGGGGTGTGAAGAACTGCATCCTCACGCTTGGGGCCGAAGGCGTATATGTCTCGCCCGAGCATGCCGAGGATTTTCATCTGCCGGCCTTCGAGGTCGAGGTCTTCGACACCACGGGCTGCGGCGACTCCTTCACCGCCGGCATCATAGTTGGCATCGTCAAGGGCTGGGACCTGAAACAGTCAGCGCGCTTTGCCAGCGCGGTCGCCGCCAAGGTGGCGATGGGGCTCGGCTCCGACGGCAAACTCGTTTCGTTCGACGACACGGTCGTGGCGATGAATGCACTGCCGATCAAGACATCAAAGGTGGAAGCAGCATGACCATTCTTCCTGAGGCCAAAGGCAAGACAGCTCTCGTCACCGGCGCCGGCCGCGGCATCGGCAGGGCGCTCGCGAACGGGCTTGCCGAAGCGGGCTTCGATGTCGCCATCACTGATCTGCCGTCGCAGGCGGCGGAGCTCGACTCGACGAAGGGCGAGATCGAGGCGGCCGGCCGCAAGGCCTATGTCTATATGATGGACGTCAGCAAGAAGAAGGACGTCGAGGCGACCGCGCAGGCTCTGCTCAAGGAGGCGGGCAGCATCGACGTTCTGGTCAACAATGCCGGCATCCTCAAGCCCAGCCTGCTGCAGGATCTCGACGAGGCGAACTGGGACGCCCATTTCGACGTCAACGCCAAGAGCGTGCTGATGATGTGCCAGGCGGTGCTGCCGCATATGCGCGCGAAAAAATCGGGCAGGGTGATCAACATCGCCTCGATCGCCGGCCGCCAGGGCGTGCCGACGCAGGGCCACTACGCGGCGACCAAGGCGGTGGTGATAACGCTCACCCGCGTGCTGGCGCAGGAGGTCGGCATGGACGGCGTCACCGTCAATGCGATCTGCCCCGGCATCATCCTGACCGAGATGGGCAAGAACAATCTGGGCAGTGAAGCCGCGATTCGCAAATGGGAGGAGGTCGCGGCGCTGAAGCGCCTCGGCGCGCCTGAAGATGTCGTCGGACCGGTGCTGTTTTTCGCATCGGACCTTTCGGCTTTCATCACCGGGCAGGCGCTCAACGTTGATGGCGGCATCTACTACCACTGACGACTCGCTGAGCTGGCGCGCAGTCGCCACATCCGCTTCGTTGCGAAGCGTCGAGAATGCCGCTACTTAGCTCAGCAACGGCGAGCTTTTCATGGGAACCAAACTCGGCCCAATCGCGTTGCGGGCGACTGGGGACTGTTCCTATGGCAGCATCTAAGCAAGAACTTCTCGAGCGCGCTTGGCGCGCGACCGATGCCGGATGGGCGAAACAGCAACCGGGCGGCTGGAACAGAATCCTTATCTATGTCGAGGATATGGAAGGACGGGTCCAAGCGCTCAAAGCCGCCGGCCTACCACTCCGCAACGCGGTCGAAACCGGGCCAGGCGGCAGCCAAATTATCATCGACGATCCGGACGGGAACCCGATCGAACTGCATCAGCCGCCAAAGTAACCGGTTGTGGTCCCAAGCCGAGAGGCGCCTGTTGAGGATGGCCGCTGCCTCGCTCCATCGGCTAGCAATTTAGGCTCATGCATTTCAAATACGACCCTCAAAGACGGGGTGGCCCGAACTCTGCGCGCTTCCGACGCGTTGTTGACGCTCTTTCGGCGGTCTCACATACCGGCTAAGCGATTTATTGCGGGCAGCGACCCTCCTCGCGAGGCCCTTGCTGCATCGCGCGGACACTCGCTCATCGCGGGGAGGGTGTCGGGCTTTGTCGGTGGCGGCATTATCCTCAAGTGAGGATCGTACGCTCCTCGACGATCTTTGATCCTGGCATTTATTACCCCGGCCATTGCAAGACGCCGGCCTACTCTAAAACGAAGCGCTTGGGTTGACGGGCACCTCGCATACTCCCGGCGGAACCATGGACTTGTGCCGTACTTAGCGCCGCGGCGGAATTCAAGCCTTTCGCAGCAGCCACAATGCAAGCGGGCAAGAACCCTGTCCGTCTGGCGCGCAGCCCAACTAGCTGGCGCCGGTGCGCCTCCCTTTTTTTGCGCTTGTCCACGGTGGCGGTCTACGAGACCGATTAGTGGCTGTCCGGCCTGATGCCGGCGGATATTGTTATCACCACCTCGACAGCCGTTTTCGGCTGGGTCATGCTGGCTACGCGCGGGGTGAGTAGCACTCTTTCATGCAGACGCAAAGGATGATCGGCCGGCAGGGGTTCCGGATCGGTGACGTCGAGAACTGCGCCGGAAAGGCTGCCACTGTCGAGCGCGACGAGAAGATCGGCTGCACCAAATGGCCACCACGACCGCAGTTGACGATCGCCGCGCCGGGCGGGAGTTTTGCGAACAACGCACCATTCAGAATTCGAGCCGTCTTGGATGTCAGCGGCAGCAGGCAAACGAGGATATCGCGCTGACTGAGAACTTATCCATCTCGGCTTTACCGGCGAAACATTCGACGCCTCCAATCGACTGGCGAGAACGGCTCCAGGCGTTCAACCGAAAGCCGAAGGGCTGAAGCGCCGAAAGTGAAGTGTTCGCGAGCACGCCGGTTCCGAGCACGCCCATGCGCAACGCACCTGGCGGCCGGAAACGCAAGGGCTGCCAATCGCCGCCCGCCTGCTGCACACGATAGGCGAGGAAATCACGATGCAATGCCAGTACGGCCAGCGTGACGTATTCTGCCATCGCGTCGGAAATGCCCGGCTCGATCATCCGCACGACGGGCAACCCGGCCGGCAAGGCGTCGAAATCGAACTGGTCGCCCCCAGCTCCCAGCGAAAACAGTACCTAAAGGTTCGGGTACTTCGCGCTTATGTCTGTGGGCGGATGCCAGACGAAGATACTTGACCGAACGCGGGTCGATCGCGTCCCCGCAATAGTGGAAGGCGATTTCGGGAGCACGTTCGGCAAAGAGCGCTGCCCACTCGGCGCCGCGTTCGGCATCGGCATCATAGAGGAAGGTCATTTCGGCGCCCCGGGGGCTGCGAAAGACGAAGCTCAGCGTGCCTGCCCCTCAGCTTCCATTTCCGCCATGTCCTGGAACCTGTCGGCGATACGTGGATGCGCCCGCCCGCCATCACAGGCGCCAATGGCGATCAGCACCTCATCCGCACCGGGTGCGTCCGGAACCTGGAAGTTGGCCGTCAGGAAGTGGGAGCGTTTGCCGGTTTCGCTCTTGTGGGTCATCGGCAGGGAGATAAGGGCCCCGGGCCCGTTGCGGGTATTCGTGAAGCTCAGATAGGTCGTGCCGTTTACCGCCGTGCGGAACATATTGCCGAACCGCAAGGTATGGATCAGCGCCGATGCATGTTCGATCTCGCCATTGACGCCGACCGAAGCCGCCTTGCCGTAAGCCTCAACCTTATCCGCCGACAAGAGCGCCACCAACCGTTTGGTCATTTCGGCGCCAAGACCCGGCGCCAACCGGAGAATCTCAGGGCGCAAATTTTCAACGAACTCTTGACCGGCCCACGGGTTCTTCAATACGGCTGCGACCACCACCATGGAGATCGGTTGGTCGGCTTTCTTGCCACCCTCGACGAATACTTCCTCGATGAATGTGCAGAACTTTCTCACTCCGAGATCCATGGATTCCTCATCTGTTCGCTGGATTGTGGCGCAACCTAATGAGCAACGACGGTGACTGTCTTCCTCCATTAAGGAGGAAAAACAGAAAGGCCGGCACTTCGAAACGATGTAGAATTCAGCTCCCGCGCATGCCTAACTCAGCGGGTCGTGGCGCAGGGAGCGATCGTGGACAAAAAGGCGCAAATCTCGGTTCTCAAAGATGTCGCGAGTGAGATCAACTCCGGCGGCGATCTTGTCATGATCCTGAAGCACTTGGTTTTCGCCGCCTGCCGCCATGCAAACTGGACGCTCGGTTCGATCATGTCGATCGACGCCGCTCATGGTTATGCCCATGTGATGGTTCGCTATGATCCGACGTTGATCGAGCGAACGCTCCCTGACCGTTGGGAACTGGCGACGAGCCCCTCGCTGATCGCCTTGAAGCGGAACGAGCCAGTCTACATCCGCGACGTGCGCGAATCCGAGGAGTTTCCAGGTTATCGCCGCGAAGCTTTCGAGCGAGATTACCGTACCGTCCTCGTCATGCCTATGAACTGCAGCGATTTCGAGGGCCGGCCGATGGTGCTGAGCGTTGTGTCGCGAGATATCATGGAGGTCCCGGAAGAGGATTTGGCGTTTCTGGGTATGATCGTCCATCTCGGCGCCATCGCGATCGAGAGGGAGCAGCGGCTGGAAGCCGAACGGCAGGCCGGAGACCGGTTGCAAAAGGCGCTCAAGGCGCACACCTCCCTACTTGAACACGTGCTTGCAGACGGCTCAGTTTCTTCACTGTCGGCGATGGTCGGCAGCCTGCTGCCCAATCCGGTCGTCGTCGTCGATTTTACTGCGAACCAGATTATCGCCGGGCGCTCGCCAAACGAGGTGCAGTTCGATGATGCCGCTTGGCAATCAGCAGCGGCCGGTCCGCTGAGCCGACAACTGGGAAAGGCAGCACGCGATACAATTGAGCGGGGCGGCAACAGCGGGGCGACGCTTTTTCTCGATGACGGCAGCTCCCGGCTCAATCTCGCCGCCCGCATCGAGCCCTTGACGGTCGACCGCCAACTTGTCGGGGCATTGATCATCTTTTCCACGTCGCGTGCCTTCAGCGATCTGGACCAGTTGCTGCTTGACAGCGCCAAGTTCGCGCTCAGCGTCCAAATGATGCGCAGTTTCATCCGATTCCGTTTCGAAACCCGCACACAGACCGAGCTTTTCTTCGAGGTGGTGGAGCGGCGTTGGCGCGACGCGGCAGATGTCCAGCAGCGAGCCCAGCGGCTCGGCATCAATTTCATGACGACTCAGCAAATCGTCGTCGTCGACTTTCCCGAGAGCGCGAAGAATCTTGGCGGAACGTCCGTCGATCTGCATCACAGTCTCGCTCGTATCATGCAGCAAGCTTCCGTTCCCGCGTGCGTCGTGGCCATCGATGGCGGGCTGGTGTGCCTCATTCCCTATGACGAGGTCTGGAAACAGGAGCGGACATCGAAACTGATGCGGCGCATCGCAGCGGATCTTGGCCAATATTTTGACGAAGAACCGATCGTCATCGCCAGCAACGCCTGTGCCACCCTGACGGATTATCCGTTGGCTTGGGATCGCTGCAGCCGCATGATTGCCATCGCCCGTTCGTTCGGTCGCACCGGTGCGCTGTCCGGGCAGGATTTTGGGCCGTTGCCGATGCTCGTAGCGGCCGCGGGCGTCGACGACGTACGCGCTTTCGTTCAGGAAAGCGTCGGCGCCATCGCCGCCCATGACCGCCAGCATGGCACGCCCTATCTGAAAACGCTGTCGACTTATCTGAGGGAGGGCTGCCGCAGTGGCGCCTGCGCCGATGCGATGGGCCTGCACGTAACCACGCTGCGCTATCGCCTGTCGCGAATCCAGGAAATGTTCGGCATTGATGTCGAGACGCCAGAGCGACGCTTTGCCATCGAATTGGCCATTCACCTGCATGGTGTCACGGAAGGTCGTTCTTCGGCGGAAGATCAATCGACCTGACCTTTCGGATCGGCCCCCCCCGTCTCTTACCGCAAACAGCAGCAATATTTCCCGCGCTCTTCCAGCTGAGTGAAGGAAGAAGGTCGCTCCTCTTGCGGTTAGCCTTCAACTGACAACCAACAGGAGGCGCTGATCCCATGTTGACCACGGGAACCGCAAAGAATCCGACGCCTATCGACCCAATCGCGTTGCGTCGGGCTTTCGGAACCTTTGTCACCGGCGTCACCGTCATCACGACGCGGGACACGGGCGGCGATCCGCGCGGCATGACGGCCAATTCCTTCACCTCGGTTTCGCTCGATCCGCCGCTGCTGCTGGTCTGCGTCGCAAAATCGGCGTCAAGCTTCGCTGCTTTTACGACCGCGGATTCCTTTGCCGTCAACCTGCTACATGAGGGACAGGTCGACATCTCGGCGACCTTCGCCTCGAAATCCCCCAATAAGTTCCACTCCGTCAATCACGACCGAGTTCATACCGGCGCTCCAATCCTGACGGACAGCCTTACCTGGTTCGACTGCACGATCTACAACAGGGTCGATGCAGGCGATCATGTCGTCCTGATCGGCCAGGTGCAGGCTTTCGGCACGAGCCCTTCGGCGCCGCTCGGCTTTTGCCGTGGCCGATACGCCAGCGTCAAGGATCCGCTGCCGTCCGGCTGGCTGGCCTCGCACAACATGATCATCGGTTATCTGATCGAAGCCAGCGGCGAGATCCTGCTGCGAGCGGATGGAAGCGGTGGCTGGGCTCTGCCAACGGCCAAACGCCGTAAGGCCGGCAGCGAACTGCCGCTCGACGACGGCAAATCCCTCAAGCTGCTGTCAGACAACACCTTTCTTTACTCGATCTTCGACGTTGCCGACTGCGACCCCGGTTATTTGATCTATCGCGCCCGACTTGCCGATGGCGGACAAGGGCGCGACCTGCCGGAAGACCTGCGGTTCTTTGCCATTGACAAGCTGCCTTATGACCTCATCCCGACCCGGGAATTGCGGGCGATGCTCCGCCGCTATGTCCGCGAGCGCAAGCAGGAACGCTTTGGCATCTACATGGATTCCGGCGACGGCGGGCGGCTCGCAATGATCGAGGGCGAGGCCCGCTCGTGGCATCAGGCCATTCAAGACTAACCCGAGATCAGGAAGCGACGATGAAGACGACGGTGAAATCGCTCGAGGGAATGCGCCTCAACCTCTTTGTCGACGGCCGGTTTGTCGAACCGACATCCGGTCGCTACCTGGACAGTTTCGACCCGACCACCGCGGAGGCCTGGTATCAGTTTGCGGAAGCCGACGCCAACGATGTACGACTGGCGGTTGAGGCGGCGCAAAAGGCATTCGTCAATCCTGCTTGGCGACGTATGACGCAGACCGATCGCGGAAAGCTGGTGCGCAAGCTGGCCGATCTGGTTCTCGCCAATGCCGACGACCTGGCGCTGATCGAAACACGCGACAATGGAAAGCTGATCAAGGAAATGCGGGCGCAGATGCGCTCGATTCCGGACTCTTACACTTACTTTGCCGGCATGGCTGACAAACTGCAGGGCGATACGATCCCGGTCAACAAGCTGGACCAGCTCAACTTCAACATGCGCGAGCCGATCGGCGTCGTCGGCATGATCACACCCTGGAACTCGCCGCTGATGATGTTGACAGGAACGCTCGCTCCCTGTTTGGCGATTGGCAACACCATCGTCATCAAGCCTTCCGAGCACGCGACGGCCTCGACGCTGGCCTTGGCCGAGCTAATCATGGAAGCGGGGTTTCCGGCCGGCGTTGTCAACGTCGTCTCGGGAACGGGTGCGGTAACCGGCGACGCGCTGACGCGGCAAAAGGGCATCGCAAAATACGTCTTCACCGGCAGCACCGATACCGGCCGTAAGATTGCCGCTAACGCGGCGGCCAACCTTGCGCAGTGCCAAATGGAACTCGGCGGCAAATCTCCCCACGTGATCTTTTCCGACGTTGATATCGAAAAGGCCGTTAATGGGGTCGTTTCGGGCGTCTTCGCAGCTGCGGGCCAGACCTGCGTCGCCGGCTCGCGCTGCTTCGTGGAGGCCAGCGTCTACGACCGGTTCATCGAAGCGTTGGTGGAACGCACCAACCGCATCACCGTCGGCCACCCATTGGAGGACAAGACGGATATCGGCCCGCTGGCGCTGTCGGCGCAGCTGACGAAAGTTGAGTCCTACGTTGCTTCGGGCGTCAAGGAAGGGGCACGGATCGCGTCAGGCGGCAACCGTCCTCAGGCGGAAGAACTCGCCCGCGGCTGGTATTTCGAGCCGACCGTCATGATCGACGCCAAGAACGATATGTCCTTCATGCGCGATGAGCTTTTCGGACCGGTCGTTGGTGTCATGCCCTTTTCCTCTGAAGAAGACATGATCGAACTCGCCAACGACACACGCTACGGCCTCGCATCCGGGATCTGGACCCAGAATATCGACCGGGCGATGCGCTTCGCCAACCGGATCGATGCGGGTACCGTTTGGATCAACACCTACCGGTCAGCAGCCTACATGTCCGCAAATGGCGGCTTCAAGGAAAGTGGTTACGGCAGGCGTGGAGGTTTCGACGTCATGCGCGAGTTCTCCAGGGCAAAAAATGTCGTCATCGACTATTCCGGCGCCATGCAGGATCCCTTTGTCATTCGACTGCGCTGACCGTCAGAAACGCTGGGACCAACCATCCAAGGGAGATTGAAATGAAATTTGCCGTCTCATTGGGCATGGAGCGTTTTTCGCCAGAAACCTCGATGACGGCCGTAATGGACAATCTGCTGCAACTTGCCAAAATCGCGGACGCCGGCGGGTTTGAGACGATCTGGACGCCGGAGCACCACACAATCGAGTGCACGATATCACCCAATCCGTTTCAGATCCTCACGTGGCTATCCCAGCATACGAGCCGTATCCGCCTGGGAACGGCAACGCTTGCCGCCGCCTATTGGAATCCAATCCGTCTCGCTGGCGAAGCCGCACTGTGCGATCACCTTACGAACGGGCGCCTGGAATTCGGCATCGCCCGCGGCGCCTATCAGTACGAGTTCGACCGTATGGCGCCGGGCGTCCAGCAGCAGGAGGGCGTCGGCTACATGAAGGAACTGGTGCCAGCGGTCCAGAAGCTTTGGGCCGGTGACTATGCGCATGAGGGCCAGTACTGGAATTTTCCGCGAGCGACCTCGGTGCCGAAGCCGCTACAGAAGGGAGGTCCTCGCATCTGGGTCGCCGCCCGCGATCCTGGCACCTTCGACTGGGCGATCGGCATCGGCGCCAACATCCTCTCCACGCCGCTCTCGCTTCCGGCGGCGGAAATCGACGTGCTCGCCAGCAAGTTCAACAAGGCGGTCGCCGATCATCCCGAGGTGAAACGCCCAAAATTCATGATGCAGCGGCGCACTTGTGTCTATGACAGGGCGGACGACTGGCATCTCGCCGTCGAGCACAGCATGAACTATGGTCGCTTTTTCGAAAACCTCATGCAGAACATTGGCACCGTGAAGAACGGTTTCCCAGAGGCCGTGCCCTTCGAAAGCGTTAAGGGCCGCGACAACTACAACCCGGAAAATATCCGCAAGAACCTGATGTTTGGAACGCCCGACGAAGTGATCGAGAAGCTGCTCGACTACGAAGCAGCTGGCGTCGATCAATATTGTCTCGGCCTCAGCTTCAACCTGCCCTTCGAACTGCAGAAGAAGACGCTTCGCCTGTTCACAGACGAGGTCATGCCCTTCTTTGCGCAACGCGAGCGCGAAACCCAGCAACTGGCCGCGGCAGGGTATTAGGATGACTGATACGCAGCGTCATACGGTCGGAGATGTGGTCCTGAACTATAGGGTTGACGGCAATGGGGCAGAGCCGCTGGTGCTCATCCACGGTGTCGGTTCCTACCTTGAAGCCTGGAGCGGGGTCGTCGAGCGGCTGAAGCATCGGTTCACCATCCTGACGTTCGACCTACGGGGTCACGGAAACTCGTCGCGCGTCAAAGGCCGCTACGAGATCGACAATTTCGTTGCCGAAACACTTGCGTTGGCGGACAGTGTCGGCTTCGACCGTTTCCATCTGGCCGGTTTTTCGCTTGGCGGGTTGATCGCACAGCGGTTGGCACTGACGCATCTTCCGCGCATTCAGCGCCTGATTCTCCTCTCGACGGTCGCGGGACGCACGCCCGAGGAGCGGGAGCGCGTTCTCGCCCGCCTCGCCGCTCTTCGCAGCGGCGAGGCGGGATCGCACTATGACGCATCCCTGTCGCGTTGGCTGACTGAGGATTTCCAGAAGAAGAATCCCGATCTGATCGCAACGCTTAGGCAGCGAAATTCTCAGAACGATCCGGACTGTTACGCTTCTGCCTACCGGGTTCTCGCCGAGACCGACTTCGGCGGTTTTCTCGACCAAATTCGCTGCCCGACGTTGATTGCAACCGGTGAGGAGGATGCAGGCTCCAATCCGCGCATGGCAAGATATATGCATGAGCGCATCCCAGGCTCCGAGCTCCGCGTCCTTCCGGGGCTGCGGCATTCGATCCTGACGGAAGCCCCCGATCTCGTCGCATCGATGATGGCGGATTTTTTGACCGTGCCGGAGACCGTGAAATGATCGTTGAAGAGCGTATCTATCGCATAAGATCGGGCAAAACCTCCGAATATCTTAAGCTTGTGCGCGAGGAGGGGCTGGCAATCCAGGAACCGATTCTCGGTGGACTGATCGGCTATTTCGTCACCGAGGTCGGGCAGCTGAACCAGGTGGTCCATCTTTGGCGATATGCCGATTTCGCCGATCGCGTGGCGCGCCGGCGCACGTTGTCGGAAGATGCGCGCTGGCGGGTCTTCATTCCGAAACTGACGGCGCTGATCGAAAGCGCGGAAAACCGTATCCTTCTGCCGACCGATTTTTCGCCACTCCAATAGGACCAAGGGGAGGGTAAGGCAAAACCCTGAATCCAACCGCGCACGGTGGAGTTGAACTGCCATTAACGCACCTCGGATCGGAGGAAGGGGAGGGGCAAAAATCCTCCGTGTTCGCGGAAGACGATCTCGCTGACATGCCCCTTATTTGATCCTCGTCAAAAAAATTGCGGATCGGGAACATCCGTATCGTTGAAACATGGGAGCCATTGGTGACAGAGCGATTGAGAGTAGAGAATCTGTATAAGATTTTCGCCCCTTCACCCACCAGAGCCATGACGCTGCTCGCCACCGGCGCGGATAAGGCTCGTGTCCTTGCGGAGACCGACGCCGTCGTCGGTCTGAACAACGTCTCGCTTTCCGTTCCCTCGGGCGCGATCTACATGGTCATGGGCCTTTCCGGGTCCGGCAAATCGACGCTGGCGCGTTGCATCAACAGGCTGAACGAACCAACGGCAGGCAAGATCCTGCTCGACGATATCGACATCGTGCCGCTACGAGAGGACGCGCTTCGCGAATTGCGGCGCACGCGCATCTCCATGGTCTTCCAGCATTTTGCCTTGTTGCCAAACAAATCGGTGATCGAAAATGCCGAATTCGGCCTGAAGTTGCGTGGCGTTTCCGCCGCGCGGCGACGCAGGCGCGCTGAAGAGGTGCTGGCGATCGTCGGTCTCGCCAAATGGGCCTATCATCGCCCGCATGAACTCTCCGGCGGCATGCGCCAGCGTGTCGGCTTGGCGCGGGCCCTGGCGACCGATGCCGACGTCCTCATAATGGACGAAGCCTTCAGCGCCCTTGACCCGCTGATCAGGACCGAGATGCAGGATGAGTTGCTGCGGCTGCAGCACACGCTGAAGAAGACCATCCTCTTCATCACTCATGACTTCCAGGAGGCGCTGAAACTCGGAACGCGCATCGCCATTATGTCCGAAGGCGAATTGGTGCGCGAGGGAACACCGCAATCGATCGTGCTCGAACCAGGCAGCGATTATGTCGCCGCCTTCACGCGCGAAGTCGACCGGTCGCGATTGTTTGACGCACGGTCGGTGATGCGCACCGGTTCGACGGTGTCGGGCGATGGTTCGGCGCGGATCGTCGGTGACGCCGAGCATCCCGAGGCTATGAGTTTTGCCATCGACGCGTCGAACCGCATCGTCGGCTGTCTCGATGCTGCAGCCCTGCAGCAGGTAAAGGCTGGCAAGCCGGTCGGTGACCTTTTGACGCGTGATTTCGTCGCGGTGAGCGGCGCCACCAAGCTCGTGGATGTCGCTGGCTTGTATCAGAGCGGCAAGGCAATGGCCGTCATTGACGAGGACGGCCGCTTCCTCGGCATGCTTGAACCCGAACATATCCTTGGACGGATCGCCTCGGCGGCGAGATCGCCAGCGCCTGCTTCGATGGGAGGCCACAATGCTTGATGCCGATGATCTAGCCATCTTTCCGGTGGACCAGTGGATTGCAGACGCCGTCCAATGGGTCGCGCTCCACCTCCGTCCACTGTTTCTTGCAATCAAGTGGCCGGTCGAAAACCTGTTGTCGTTCAACGATTACATACTGCACGAAATTCCGTTTCCGATCTTCGTCGTTCTGGTGTTCTTGACCGCCTATCGGCTTGCCAGCATCGGCATCGCGGTGTTCAGCGCCATCTCACTTGTCGTGATCGCAGCCATCGGCGTCTGGACCGAGGCCATGACAACGCTTTCGCTGATTACCACGGCCATCGTGTTTTGCACCGCCATCGGCGTGCCGACCGGCATCTGGTGTGCTCGTAACGACAAGGTCTGGAGCGTGGTGCGGCCGGTGCTCGACATTATGCAGACCACACCGACGTTCGTTTACCTCGTGCCGGTCGTCATGCTGTTCGGCGTGGGCACAGTGCCGGGCGAAGTGGCGGTCGTAACAGCAGCTGCACCGCCGCTAATCCGCTTCACCAATCTGGGTATTCGCATGGTAGAGCAGGAAATGGTCGAAGCAGGTCTCGCCTTCGGCGCCGATAAGCGGCAGCTTCTGTGGGAAATACAGCTGCCGTTGGCTATCCCCACCATTCTCGGAGGACTGAACCAGACCGTGCTGACTGCGATGGTGATGTCCGTAGTCGTCGCCATGATCGGCGCGGAAGGCCTTGGCCTCGTGGTTCTCCAAGGTCTCGGACGTCTCGATGTCGGTCGCGCCGCCGTCGGTGGCATCGCCATCGTCCTGCTCGCCATGATGCTTGATCGGATCACCCAGCAGCTTGCCCAGCCGACCGACCGCAAGCGCAGGTCGGTGCTGCGCTACCTTTTCAATCTTTTCAAGGGTGAGCGATCGCAGGAGGCCATCGCAACATCCGCAGCTAATCGCACGCATTGAGCGGAATCGCTCCGGCGGCAACCACCACCGGAATGACAACAGACACCGGCGGCTCGTTCCGCCGGCCAGGAATTCACTTGCCTATGCCTTGCAGCGCCCGCGTTACAGCCGAACCTCGAACTCAGTGAAGTCCAAAGAAAAATCCAGAAGGAGAACATCGATGAAGCACAGCCTGAAAGCCTTTTCCCTTTTTGTCACCGGCATGGTGCTGGCGGCCTCTCTAGGCCAAACTGCTTTCGCCGAAGACCTGCCTGGGAGCGGCAAGACGGTGCGGTACGCCCAGTCCGACAGCCTAGGCGCCAATTATGTCGTTGCCCAGATCGGCATGGCGGCGATGAAGGAACTCGGTTACGACGTCAAGCTTAGCACGCTCAACACCACCTTGTTCCTCCAGGCGGCGGCCCAGGGCGATCTCGATATCGCGACCGATATAAACTTCCCGCAGCGCGAGCCGGGTTACAAGAAGGTCGAGGCGGAGGCGGAGATCGTCGGCGGTGGCCTAATTCAAGGCGGCGGCATTAATGGCTATCTGATCGACAAGAAAACCGCCGACGCAAACAACATCACCACGCTCGATCAGATGAAGGATGCGAAGATCGCTGCTCTTTTCGGCACGACCGGCAAAGCCGACCTCATCAATTGCGATCCAGGCTGGAGTTGCGGCGACGTCGTCGACTTCCAGCTTGAGAAATTCGGACTCAAGGGCAGCGTCAATTCGGTCCGCGGCAAATACGAGGCGCTGATGGTCGAGGCCGTCGCCCGCGTCAAGCGCGGCGAGCCGGTATTCTTTTATGCCTGGAGCCCTTCGTGGATGAACAAGGCTCTGGTGCCCGGCAAGGATGTCGTCTGGTTGCCGACGCCCTTCGATGCCTTGCCGGAAGCGGTCCCTAACAAGGGGTCTGCCCTGGTGCCAGGCGTCAGCGGTTGCGCTGGCGGTGCTGATCCATGCCGCATGGCCATGGCGGCATGGAACTGGAACGCCGTCGCCAACCGGAAGTTCATTGCAGCCAATCCGGCAGTCAAGAAGCTCGTGGAGCAGATGTCGTTCCCGCTGGCCGACTGGTCGACCTGGGAACAAACGATCAGCGAAAAGGGTGGCAGCGACAACAACATCAAAAAGCTGGCGCATGAATGGATCGAAACCCATCAGGAACAGTTCAATGCCTGGGTTGACCGTGCCAAAATTGCAAGCTGATTACAATTCGCTGAAGTAGCCGCGCCAGGCCGACCCGACGCCGGGGTTTGACGACGCAAAGAAGCTCCGGTGGCGCAAGCCGCCGGGGCAATTCGATTTGCCATTACTGCGGTGCTTTCGCTACTGAGTCCCTTGAGCCAAGCTAAGTAGCCGTGGAGCCTCAACAGGTTTGCACCGCATTCGGACGAGTACCGTCTCGCCTTCATGGTGATCAAGCCTACCGCAAGCCCTACAATGCGGAGCAGCCCGAACAGGTCGGCGAAGGTTTCGAACTGCTGGACAACCGGTCGCTTGCCTCCGTTTCCGGCTGGTGGCTCGCGAAACGACGCGCCGCGCTCGGCGTCACCGACGATGTCCTGGAGCGCCTGAAGGCACGGCTCCCACGATCGAAGCACTACACGCTTGGCGCGAAACCCGGCCACGCCGTCTCGTCGAATCGTGGCGCGTGCTGCTCCCGGCGAAGACCGTCGACGCCGCCTTTGAAGGCGTCTGATGGTCGCGTCGTGAGAAACCCTTCAGGACCTCGCAGCCGAGCGCGAGCCTCGAAGCTGCCAATCCGCTTCTGGCCCAAGACAGCCGCGCTCGCACCCTTATGGTCAACATGGCACGGCGCGGCGTCCCGATAAAGGACGATGCCGGCCACTCCAGGCAAGGGCATCTATCACTCCTTCTGCCGCCGACGATAGGGCATCACGGCTCGCCGGCTCTATCAAATGATGTACCGCGGCGAAAGTTTCAGCGGAGGGACCAAAGCGTCATTCTCTACGCCTTGTGTCTGAATAGGGAACGTCCCAGCGGGATGCGAATATGGCTTCGGCGGCACGGGGTAGTTCCGGCATTCTATCCGGGCCGCCTGAAAGGCAGAGCATGGAGCCCGCTCGCAATCCTTCTCTCACGCGCGGGCTCTTGCACCCGCCGCGCAGAGGGCCTTCACCTCACGCTCCGCTTGCCTTCTTCGCCGGCTTAGCTGCAGCCTTATGCTGAAAGCCCAACGCCTTCGCCAACGCCGATCGCCGCTCCGCATAGTTCGGCGCCACCATCGGGTAGTCTGCCGGCAGGTTCCATTTCGCGCGATACTGCTCGGGCGTGAGGTCGTGATCGGTCATTAGGTGCCGCTTGAGGCAGATTCCGCCCAGCTCGACATCCTGACCAAACTCCTGAACGAATACTGCGAGAAGCATCACATCACGCGCAGGGAGGAGCGGGAAGAAATTGCGGTCAAGCTCTTCTGCCTTTTCAAACAGGGCTTAGAGGACCCCGTCCAACTGGCGGTAGAGCTTGAAAGGGTAGGCTAGGCAGCGACGCCGCTTGCATGCGTCGGATTTCGAGGAAGGACCCGAAGGTAGCGGCCAGATTATCCTCAGTATGAGCGCGCGGGCTTTGAAATTTCTGGACCGATGGATGGCAGAACATCTGCCAAACGTGAACACCGAAGACCCAGGGGTCATTGCCGATCTTGTCGTCGAACTCCTGGCTACTGCCGGGCGTCAAGGCATCGGGCCCAAGGAGATATATGAGGAGATCGACAGCGTGTTTCGTCTTCTGAGCGAAGCGATGCAGCATCGTGGGGGCGGCTTGGCCGGCTGAGATGGCGACCGGCATGCCCGCCCGACCTACAATCATTTTTAAATGACGGCGCCCTTCTCGCTACGCCAGACTTCAGCAAGGGGGGTTGATGGCTTGTCGCCCATAGACGGGCATAGGCGGAAAGTATGAAACGCATGGCCGGCAAAAAAATTGTCGATGGCGGAAGCGGCTTTGAGATCGCTATGATCGCTGTCATGGTTGCGGCTGTGATGGGACTCATCATAGTCGCAGCTACGGGA
The DNA here is from genome assembly GCF_002294985.1 of Mesorhizobium sp. WSM3862. GTDB lineage: Bacteria > Pseudomonadota > Alphaproteobacteria > Rhizobiales > Rhizobiaceae > Mesorhizobium. The sequence goes on from NZ_NSGE01000002.1 coordinate 830,121, forward strand.
ATGCAGTGAATGCCAGTTCGGCCCTTCGAGTCGCCAGATCAAAGCCCGTCGGCTCCGGTCGGCGGGCTTTTGTTGTCTTGGGCCACTTCGGGGCCGCTGCAGTTCGGTTCCTGGTCGCGGCTCCCGGGAAACGGTCGAGCGCGCCCTGTCGGGTCGGTCCCGACGCAAAGAGCCCGCGCGCGGAGGAGGTGCGGCGGGCTCTTCTGCGGACCCAGCTAAGTCCGTCTTGTGGCCAAGCCGGCCAGAACCCTAAAGGCGGCCCGAGGCACCAGACTTGAAGGCATATTTGTAAACCGTGCGGTTTCCTTCATCGGTCACCCGCACCCAAAAGCGTTCATCTGTCCGGGCCGTGACGTCCTTGCCGGTGGCCTTTCTGGCGGCCTCCCAAGGGGTGTCTGCGCTGGCTACGCGATGGGATATCGGCATGTCGCCGACCATCTCTTCCACCCTGTAAAGCCTCATAGGCTCACTCCAACAAAGGAGCGTCCCAACTTGCACTCGATCAGCTTGTTCCTTCTCGAGCGCTCACCTTCTTTCGTCGGAAGGGAGTAACGCAAGCGGAGGCTGGCAGGACCTCCATCGTGGTTGCATGACACTGCACAGCCCGCGCGATTATTGCGACACTCCCGAAACAGATGCCAGCAGATGCACCAAAGACCGGGCAGCATCTGTGTCGGGTACGCCCAGATCGCGGACGCTGCTCATATGGTTCATCCTCGCCAGGCTCGTTCGTGAAACACCCAGTCCTTGGTTTTTCAGATGCTCCGCAAAAGCGGCAGCCTGGCTATGAAAAGGCGGGGTTTCATCCGCCCCGACCGAGATGTGGACTGTCACCGACGGATCGAAACGATGGTCGATCGGCGAAAACCGCTCAACCTCTTCATCGGTGATGGCTATTTCAGGAGCGAGGAACGACTCTTGCAACGGTCTTAAATCGTAGATGCCGCCGAGCAGGAGCGCTCCTTTGATACCCGATGGTCGGCTGTCGTCGTCGAAAAGCATCGTCGCGAGGTGCGCGCCGGCGGAATGGCCGCTGACGGTCAACTTGCCGGGGTCGCCGCCGTGGCTTTCGATGTGTTCATCCACCCACCGCTTGGCGCGGCGTATCTGGTCGACGATCGTGGCCATCCTCACCGCCGGCATTAGCGCATAGCCCAGGATGACCGCGATCGCTCCTGCTTTGGTTACACGCCCCGCGACGTAGGAGAAATCTGTCTTGGAGAACATGCGCCAGTAGCCGCCATGAATGAAGATATGCACCGGCACTCGATCGCGTCTGCCTTCCGGGAAAAAGAGGTCCAGCGTTTCAGCGTGGCCGGCTCCATAAGCGACATCGGCGATCATGGGGATTTTCGCCCTGGTCTTCGCACTTCTGCGGCGGATCTCGGCGACGATGTCGTCGAACTCGGGGACGTGATCGCGCGTGCGGAATGGGTCTTTCGCCATCTCTCTCATCAGATCATCACGGCGAGTATTTCGCCTCCATGAACTCGGCTTGTAATGCTTCTGGCCGCCCTCGCGCCCAAGCCCGCTCTGCTTGACGCTTGCGGAGGGTCGGCAGGGTCGGACATCAGATCGCGATTGAGCGCATAACGGACTCGATCTTCGATGCCATGCGGGTGCCTTGCAAGACGCGTGCGTAGATATAGGCGGCAAGGCCATACTCGGCGCTGGAGATCGCGGTTGCGGAAAAAGCGGCCAGAAAGGCACTGACGCTAACGCACCTTCGCTCGGCTGACCCGCCAGATGACATTACCAACATCGTCGGCGACGAGCAGCGCGCCGGCCCGATCGACAGCAACGCCGACCGGACGGCCCATCGCCTTGCCATCATGTCCGAGGAAGCCGGTGAGCACATCCTTCGGGGGCCCGCTCGGTCTACCACCGCGGAAAGGCACGAAGATCACCTTATAACCGCTGTGCACGCTTCTATTCCATGAGCCGTGCTGGCCAACGAATGCGCCGTTGCCATAGGCCGTGCCGAGCGACGCGCGGCTGGAGAAGGTCAGTCCCAGAGAGGCGGTATGGGAGCCGAGCGCATAGTCGGGCTTGATCGCCTCCGCCACAAGATCAGGACGCTGTGGCTTGACGCGCTCGTCGACGTTCTGCCCATAATAGCTGTAGGGCCAGCCATAGAAGGCGCCGTTGCGAACTGAAGTGATGTAATCAGGCACGAGATCGTCGCCAAGCTCGTCACGCTCGTTTACGGCGACCCAAAGCTCGCCGGTTTCAGGATTCCAGGAGAGCCCGTTTGGGTTGCGCAGCCCGGATGCGAAAACCCGGGTGCTGCGGCTCGACCGATCCACCTCAAGGACGGCGGCGCGGTTTTTCTCTGCAGCGATGCCATTTTCTCCAGCGTTGCTGTTGGAGCCAACCGTGACATAGAGTTTGCGTCCGTCCGGACTTGCGATCACGTCCTTAGTCCAATGATGGTTGATGTCTCCGGCCGGCAAGTCGACGATCTTTTCCGGCGGCGCGGTTACTCGGGTCTGGCCGTTTGAGTAGGGGAAAGCGACAAGCGCGTCGGTGTTGGCGACAAAGAGCTTGCCTTTGGAAAGCGTCATGCCGAAGGGCGAATTGAGGCCTTCCACGAAAATTCTGCGCACATCCGCAACGCCGTCGCCATTGGTGTCGCGCAGGAGCGTGATGCGGTTAGCGCTGATGGTCGCTGCGCCGGCCCGCTTCATGGCCTGGTTCATGACGAGCTTTCTGAGGCTGAAGCCATCGTCATGCTTGGCAGGGGCATTGGTTTCGGCCACAAGCACGTCGCCGTTCGGCAGCACATGCAGCCAGCGCGGATGGTCGAGGCCGGCGGCGAACGCCGTCACCCTCAGCCCCTTCGCCGGGGTCGGCATACCACCTTTCTGCCAGCCTCTTGCCTCCGCGATGTTGACCGTCGGGATCAGCGTAGGTGTCGGTTTCGGCAGGGTGGGGTTGGGGCCATAGTCGGTTATTGCCACGATTTTCTGAGCTGGAACGCTAGCGCAGCTGACTATGAGGGCTCCCAATCCAGCTATGATCAAGTTTTGTGGGAAGCCGGCATGCATCGAACGTCCTCCGTTCGGATTCGCCTCGTGCTCTTTGGTTAAACGCAAGTCAGCGGCCTGGTATTCCAATTAAGTCAAAACAGCAGCTCGTGATCCGTTGCCGATCCGCTTGAGAGCCAGGAGTTCGCGACGCTCTGCTCTCTGCCATAGATATGCCGCGAGGAGATTCCGGCAACGCCGGCGGCCCAAACTCGAGCGAACCAAGATAAGCCTGGTGGGATGACGCCTCGCCTGGTTGGCCTGTCGCATGCCATACGCTCGCCGGCATGATCTATCTCGCCCAGATCAGCCCGGCGCCTTCGTTGGGAAGGTGGGCAAGCGTGGGCACACCGCAAGAGCTAAAAATCAGTGAAGCCGAGTATCGATAAAACATCTCGTCTCGTTACGGCCTTTGGTCGTGTCGACTCTCCGACTCCTCAGCGCGATACTTGGGGCTCGTGCTTCCAGGAGGGTGCCATGCGAGAATTGCCGCCCAACGTCGATGCGGATGTCGTGATTGAAGTGGGCCGATACCTGGATGATCATGCGAAGACCACAGCAGTTTCCATATCAGACGCGATACGTGTCGTCAGACGTCGCGCGCCCGCTACTCGTGCCAGCGAGCTATGGCTGGAAGAACTGATTGTAGAAAGCGCCGGCACCAGACAGTTGGCCGTCTTGCATGACAATCGCTAGCACCGCGAAATCTCGCCCCAGCACCACTTATGCAATTGGCGATCCTGTGCTCGCCGCGAAGCCAGGCGCTGCCCTGCCGGTGACCGACGGTAGGCGGGGCATAGATCCGAAAGTTGATCACGCCCGAAATAGGCCGCCATGCCTTCCGCGCCGAGCGGGCCTAGAACTCGATAGCCCTATGCCGGCTTGCTCTTTGCCGGTTTGACGGTTCCCGACCGCCTCTCTGCAATCGATGCAGGGCCGTCGAGCTTTGGGTTGGCGCTCCGTTACTAAGGCGCCGTGAGGCTCACGATCACGGCCGAAGCGGCCCGGTCGGCGATCGCAGAGCGTCTCAAAGACCACCTCTTGAAACGCAATTTGGCCCTCCCTAACTCATTTTTGCCGGATGCCGCTATCGGGTCCTGGCACGGGAACAACGGTCCTATCAGGGATCGAGTTCGGTTCATGTCGCTCGCATGGAGGATATGTTCCGGCGGTTGCTCGAACTTCCCTCCTCGCGGTTGCGAGCTGGCTCCTGGCCGTCTCGGTCTCTGCCTGATCGCCGCCCGATTGCCTTCGATCCAGTTCGCTTCCGGTGCACGCGTGCTTCGCGCGTTGCGGCGTCTGGTCGTCAATCGAAGGAGGATACCTATGCTGTTATCGGATTTGGGCCGCGTCGGAGTCGATCCGTTTCTGGAAATGCGGCGCATGCAACAGGAAGTGAATCAGCGTCTGGCCGGCCTGACGGCCAGTGCCGCCCAGGAGTTTCCCCCGGTCAATCTTTGGGTCGGCAACGATAGCGTAGCGCTGACCGCCGAACTGCCTGGGATCGCGCCCGACGAGGTCGAACTTACGGTGCGCGACAATACACTAACATTGAAGGGCGAATGCGAATCTCGGGCAGAGGACGAGAAATCCGTCTGGCATCGTCGCGAGCGCCCCTTTGGAAGCTTCTCTCGGACGGTGCAACTGCCGTTCCGCGTCGATCCGGAACAGGTCGAGGCGCGTTTCGGCAACGGGGTGCTCGAGGTCGAACTGCATCGACCGGAGGCGGATCGGCCGAGGAAGATCCAGATCAAGGGATGAGAGGAGGGAACCATGGCTCAGGAACTAAAGACCACCGATCGCCAGGTCATCAGCAAGCCTGACGCCGGCGAACGGACCCGCTCGCGGCCCGTATTCGTGCCGCGCGCCGATATCTATGAGACGCAGGACAATGTCGTCCTTCTCGTCGACATGCCCGGTGTCGCCTCGGATGGAGTGGATATCACGCTTGAGAAACGGACACTGGCGATCCGCGGCTACGCGGCCGATCAACAGCATGAGAATTATCGTCAGGTCTATGCCGAATATAGCGCCGGCGATTATGAGCGCGTCTTGACGCTATCCGAGGACATCGACCGCGATGGCATCGAGGCGTCGCAGAAGAACGGCGTCCTGCGTCTGGTGCTGCCCAAGGCGGCGCCGGCCAAGGCCCGCAAAATCCAACTCAAGATGGCTTAGCCGTTGGAGGCTAGAGGAGGTTGACGATGCGGACCAGAGGCCTGATTCCTTGAAGCAGCAGATGCCCGTCACTCCAGGCAGGGAATGGCGGGCATCCATCTAGCTGCTACCGACCAGGGGCCCCATCAAACTCTGTAGCGAGAGTTCGGGTTCCCCGTCTGGCCCGAACCGTCGACCGATAGCACTTCTGGGTAGTGACTCAACGGACATTCGACCGCTTGTCGCGTATCGGCGGTGCCCACAAAAATGGGCAAAGCGGCTTTGAGAAGAGCCCGGGCGCGGAGGAGGTGCGGCGGGCTCTTCATGCGGACCTCGCCAATTGAAAAGCGGGTCGCAGTTCGCCTTCAAGCCGTTTCATGAGATAATCTGCACATGCCGCGTACAAGGGGCGACGTTCATGTCATCGTCGCGTTGCAGTGGCGTATATAGGCCGGCTGATCTGGAATTGCTCCAGCGGGTGTTTGACCGGTTGTGCGACGAGCGACGCCTAGCCAAGAAGGATCGCGAACAGCGGGAATATCTTGCTAGGGAAGTCTTCCAAGCTTTCGATGACGGCACCACCGACGAAGCAGACCTACTGCGAGCGCTTTCTAAGCGCCGACAAGCGTAGCTGGCCTTCGGCAATACAAAGCTGCGGCGGGCTCTTTATTAGCTAAGCCTTAGAAAATGTTAATGTCAGTCGCTGCAAAGACAACGCATAATGCGCATCTGCCCCGGCTCGCAACACGGGGTAAGCGGCCCGGCCTGTCCCGCTCTAGTCGTCCCCCGACTTCCCCGCTCGCAGGCCGGGTTGCCTCAGCTTCACCTGACTTCGATTGCATCGGGGAACATTCTAGCAGCTTGCGAGTTGGGGCTCGCGGTGCGATGCCAGCAGAGGTCGTGCCGTTGGGTAGCAGAGACCCCTGGAGCGCCGCTTGTCCCCTCAGCGAGCGGGCTCTTGGTCTTTCTAAACGTGTGAGGACTCCACGGTTCGAGTGAACGGAACGGACGCTCTCGGTGTCAACTGGGGCCTCCCAGCCCGTTGCTGTTCCCCCCATAGCATGGCGCAGGGCTCTTGCAATCGAGGCCGCCTTGAGTCGTTGCGCGGCGGCGTATTCGATCTCATTTCAAGTGCGCGCCGGAACGCAATCGCGCCCACGTCGCAACCGTGCTTGGACGGGCCGTTCGAGCTGATGACGACCTTGGCTTGCGCGACGGTCAAACCGTACTTCTCAGCGAGTGTCTTTGGATCGTACGTGTCTTTCCAAAGTTCGATTGTCTTGGACATGAAGCCTCCAGAGGCAATACCAAAGCCCGCCGCCGGTAGGAATTGGCGACGAGCTATGGAACGGACACAGTAGCGGAACATGACGCTGGGCTAGTAAAGCGTTAGGCCTAGTTTGTTCCAACCCCTTGGCAAGCCTCCTATATCGCCCCGCATGACTGGCTGGACCTTCCAAGAGCTGATCGACGCGGGCATGTCTGTTACGGGCGGCTGCCTCGATTGCCATCGCCATCAGAAGCTTGATCTGGCAGCCCTCCGCGATCGGTTCGGCCGTGACGCTCCGGCGATGGAGTGGGATCTTCGGCCGAAGATGAAATGCGCGGTCTGCGGCGGCAGGCGCATCACCCTGACCCATTCGCCCGAGACCCGCCCGAAAGACCTCAATAAGCGACAAGCGGGGTGGAACTGACTCCCGGAACCTTTGCCCCTTGTCGAAGTTCGGCAGCTAGGCGGCGCTTTGCAGCGACGCGTCGGAAGGCATGTCGGCGGGTGGGAGATGGCCGACGACTCCAGCGCAGGCCCCCGGCAAAGAGCCCGTCCTTCACACGGGCAGGCTCTTTCAATGTACTGACCGCGCTTATGGAAGAGCTTTCCAATGAACAGCTATACCGTTGAAACGATGTCGGGGATGGACGCGGTCTCTGTTGCCTACGCGAAAACGACCTCACCGAAAGCAGCCGCCGAATGGGTGACCGGCCGCCACGTACAGGACCGGCGAGACGAGTCCGAATGGATTCGCGTCACCGATGACACCAATCGAACGGTCTACAAATTTGCCTTCAAATAGACCTTCACCGCAAGAGAACGAAGGCCGGCCAGCGCAGCCATTACGAGGCTTGCCGCCATGCCGACCATATCTCGCTGCCTGTAGCGCCAGAGCATCGCAAGGCCGATTGCAGCAATGCGACCCTGCCGGCGGAACGGGCCGGCATCATCAGCTAGAACGCTTTCTGACAGCGTCCCGGCTGACCGTTATCCCGAGATCCTGTCCGCTAACGGTGACGGTGTTTTCGTCAACCCGCGTCACCTCGCCGATCAGCTCGATCTTCTGGCCGCTGCTAATGCTCGGAGTGGTATCCACGATCGAATGCGGCTGATGGTAGGACGGAATGAGGACGGCCACGCGATCCTCCGTCACGCGCTTTCGCACGGTTGCTGTTATCACCACCTCATCCCCGACTTTCAAAGAGCCGTTTGCCATGCGCCTACAACTCCGGCGCGGGAAATTGGTTCGGGAGAATCGGCTAATAGCGGGCGCTGCAGGGGCATCGTCATCCCGACGCGGAACTCTTCCGGCTCGATTTGGAAATGGCGGAAGCCCATATGAGGAAGGAGGCGGCCTTGAAGGTCGAGAACGAGACCTACGCTAAGTGCGCAGAGCTACATCCGCCTCACCCTGGGGACTGGACGGATCTGGAGATGCCGGCCAATGTCACGGAGTATATCATCGCCCACCTCAACAAGCCGAAGGACGATCCCCCTGAAGTCCGCGCTTACTTCCAGGCGCACAAGAACAGCAGGGCAGCCCATGATGCCTCGCGTGATGTGTGGCTCGAAGAGAACGGCGACCACAGCATGGCGCCGCCACTGATCGCCGTTCACAGATGTCAAAAACCGTGCGAGAGGAAATTGACACGAACGCTAAATGCGCTGTCAGGCAATATTGTTCCTCGCAAATCGCGCCGTGGCCCGGCTTTTTAGCAATCGCGAATGTGTGATGTGCATTTGAACCGGATTGCGGGTTAGAGTGACCTGCGTCACCTAAATTACTCCATGGGTCCGGCCCGGAGGCTTCGGCCTCCGGGCCTTTTGTTTTTGCTATCTGCCGATATTTGTGACTGGACGGAGCGCTGGAAGCGCGGTCACGTTATAGGCCTATGGAACCCCCGCCTCCAGACGGTCCCCGTCGAGAACATCGCCCGCGCGTGTTGAAGGGCGGTACCATCATCACGGGATTCCAAAACTCGGAAATCAGCTGCTCTCTGCGCAATCAGCACTCCCAAGGAGCCGAACTGAGGTTGGCCGCAGACATTCAGATTCCAGCACGCTTTCTGCTCTACGTCCCCCTCGACGGGATCGCTTACAGGGCTGTCGTTCGTTGGCGCAAGAATGGCCGCGTCGGCGTCGAATTTGAGGGTACCGAGCCAAAGCCGAAGTTCCATTACGGTTGAATGCGAAGGCAGCACCTGTGGATAAGAGACTTAGAGCGGGCAACCGTCGGATAGAAGTGAACGTCCGAGGTAATGATTGGACGGCGGGTCAGGCGTTACCTTCGACCGCGCTCTCGTCGTCCAGCGCGTAGGGCACCGGCAGGTGGGCGTTGGCCATCAGTCATTCACCGACGATCGTTCTGACCAGCTCCGGCTTGGACAGTCCCATTTCCGCGGCCAGGCCCGACAGCGCTTCCTCGACTTTCGGATCGAGCACGAGCCCGTCACGACTCAGCATCAGGGCGGCTCTGCGGAGCATCACCTGAAGGTCGGCTCTTGAGATCTCTGCAATCTGGTCGGCTGCAACTTCCAGGTCGGTTGCTATCGTCTCACGTGTCATGATTTGCCTCCGCTACAGGTAGAGTTCCCTCTCCCCACGGTGCTCAAAGCAAAACCAGTGGGATGGCTGCCTCGGGCGAGCAAAGCCCCAGCCCGCATCTTTCCCGCATCCCTCGTGCTCGCAGGCGTGAGCGAGAGGCCCGCGCTCGCGCGTTTGCAAAGGCTCGCCGGGGCGTGTCGGTTCGTCGCTCATGCCAAAAAAAGGATTCCATGGGCCGGCTTGACTCAAGCGTTTTGTTCTTTTTCTGTTCTCATGGCGCATGAGATGATCGACACGCTGGGCAAGGCGACCCGGCACAACATGCTTTTGAAGGTGGAGTGCGCCTGCGGGAACGTGCGCTACTGCCGGTCGGCCGACCTGATGATAGTTTACTGCGGGGGCGCCAATCCCTTCCGCCTGAGGTTCGACTGCAGCCGGTGTAAGCCGGAGATCAAGGTGACGCTCGTCGAGGTTCACCCCGAACATCTGCCGAGGAAGCTTGTGATCCACAAACCCATGAAGGCCGACGGGAAAATCGTCTGGCACACCGAGCGGTTCCGGCCATGAGCAGCGCTGGCGCGTCGTCGCTCACATTTGTTGGATTGCTCTGGAAACAAGAAGACGACCGCCGAGCGGAGCGGGGGACCTGGCGTGTGTCGACGGTCGTCGGAAAACAAGGGGCCCAATATGGTCAGCAAACTGCGTTGCGATAGGCCTGACTCATTGTGGCGTCAGTCACCCTGATCCACATTAACATTTGTTGGTTTTTCATCCGAGCCGGAATCACAAGCCGGCAAGGTCGTTCACAAGCATGCCTTGAGAGACTGTGCGCCCTTTCGAGAATGCTGGCATCGGGGACGTTCGCAGGCGGCCACGGATGGTGGCTGCAGTGCGCGAAGGCATCTCGCCCGAAGGGTTCCACGACGAGGTCGATAGCGTGTTCGAAGTCGTCTTCGAGGCGATGCAGCACCCCGAGGGCGGCTTGGCCGGCTGAAACTGTGCCTAATGGTGAGGCGATGATGTGCTCGAGCGGTCGCAATCAGCCCGGTTTCAGCAGTCGAGTGAAGTTCGCACGGACGCGACGGCCGGAAGGTCTTTGCCGCGCCTCCGTTCAGAAGGACGGACTTTGACGTAGAGCTGCGCTTTACCCCGACACTGCACAGGGGGGCACACGCCGGGGCCGTCAAAGATCGATTGAAACATTGCCTTGCGCCCGGCTGCAACAGGCCAGCACATAACCCGCAGACTTATCTTCGGAAGTGAGCCCGCCAAGATCACACATCGACACTTCACCAGAGAGCTTGGCTATTCGGCAAGTGCCGCAAACTCCTTGCTGGCACGCGGTGGGGACATAGACGCCACATTTGCGCGCTGCATCCAGCAGGGTCTCTCCGGGCGCGCAGCAATGCTCTATTCCAGACTTGGTGAAGTGGACAAAAGACGAAATGGCAGAGGCTTCATCCGGAGCAGCACCGCCAGCGTAGCCTCCGAAGCTCTCCTCGTAATAGGCCAGCGGTTCAATACCAACTTCATCAAAACTGGCTTGTATTGCCTTCATGTAGAGTTCGGGGCCGCAAGTGTAGACTGTACGGTTGGCAAGATCGGGAACAAGGCGCAGGAGCAGGGGGCCATTTAACCGGCCACTCGGTTCTGCCCACGAGGAATCTCCCTTGGAACAAAGGAATGTCACCTCGACGTTGGGAAATCGGGCAGCGAGTGCATTGAGTTCCGATTTATAGATGATATCGCGCGGCGACCGCACGCTGTAGATGAGCCGAAGGTCCAGATCGGATGCTCGATCCGTCAACATTCGCAGCATCGACATAAGAGGCGTGATCCCGCTGCCGCCCGCAAGAAAGAGAGGCTTTTCGCTGGCAGCGCCATCGAGTTTGAACGAACCCAGGGGGCCTTCAATCTTGATTTCATCGCCGGACCGCAGATTGTCGTGGAGCCAATTGGAAACCAGCCCGCCAGGTGTCCGCTTTACCGTGATGTGCAAATCAAGTGGCCGAGTCGGTGGAGAGGAGACGGAGTAGGCTCGCGTCACATTGAGCCCGTCAATGCTGAGGCGAAGAAGCACATATTGTCCCGCATTGAAGCAGAACATGCGGTCTGACGCCGCGGAAAAGACAAACGTTTTCACGTCGTGCGTCTCGTCGATCACCCGACGGCAGACCATTGCCTGCGGCGATGAGTCGGCCCATTGCCGCTGCCGCATCGCAGCAACAAATTCGGAAGCCGGAAACGAGGTGTGTGCGTTCATTTGGGCTCTCAGTGTCGCGCCAACATGCCAGGCGAAGCCTTCGCGGAACAGCGAGTTGAGCCTTACTTTTTGATCGGGTATTTCGATCTATGTTTCGAGCGACATCACCGCGAGCTGGAGCGCACGAAGCCCCTTGCGGATGATCGGCTCATGCTTGCGCCGGGCGAGCATGGCCGTATGGACGGGCTGGTAAAGCGTCGGGGCGCCCTCGACCAGGAACGATGGGACCTCGGCCGTGAACCTGCGGGCATCGTCGTTGCGCATGTAACAACTCCCCCCGGTTCGTCGCAGCATTGCCTCGGCCAAGCTTTCGGATCCCATGGATAGCCTGGAAATTGCCAGGGCAGGGATCAGTTCCGAATGGGTTTTCTCGAGTACGACGGTGTACCCCGGGCGAATGTAGCTGTCAGGATTCACCTCCGATAGCGTCCTCGCAACGGTGGAGACCATCACATATTCCTCGACCATGAGGTGCTCATAAGTAATTTCGGGAAGATAGCGGGGTGCATAGAGCACGGCTATGTCGAGATTTCCCATGCTGAGATCGGTCACCATCTGATTGGAATAGTCGGACTCTACATGAATCGAGGCCTTTGGAAGAACCTGGCAGAGCGCCTCCACCCACCCAGGGAGCACCGAGCGTGTCATGCCAACCTGTGCGGCCACACGTAGCGTCCCTTCGAACCGGTTGAATGCGCGCACGTCATGGCGCGCTTGCGACCAGGTCGAAAGCATCGCTCGCGCGTAGGCTTCGAAACGTCGCCCCGCCGCGGTCGGCTCAGCGCCAGCACGACCACGATGGAAAAGCTCTGACCCCACCGCACTTTCCAGACCCTTGATCCGAGAACTCACCGTAGACTGAGTAATGTTCAGCCGGTCCGCAGTCCGGTTGAAGTTGCGCGATTCGATAATGTCGAGGAAGGTCTCGATGTGGTCCAGCTGCATGCATCATACCTTAATCGAAAAAGCCGATCATTAGCCAGAGATCATTGGCTTGATCTGGCAATTGTCAAGGCCGAAGGTGGAGGCAGTAACCGGCTAGGCGCGGCTAAGCCAGACAGGGAGCGAAAGCTAAAGTGTTTATCGTCGACTGCGATTGTCACAACTACTGGTCAAGCGCCACGGTTTTGGAGCCGTATCTTTCGGGCATCTGGAAGGACATGTTCATCGAGGGCGAGAAGACTGGCCCCAAAGGATCTTTCCCACACGGCCATCGCCCCTGGTTTCATCCGCAGGATTTCTCCCGAAAAGATGTGCGGCCCGAGACCGAGGCGGACAACTACCGGATCATGAAGGAAAAACATCTCGACAAGTATAATGTCGGGGTGGCAGTCCTGACCGGCGACGAGCCCATTGAAGCCTCGACGTTGGCCAACCCGTATTACGCTAGTGCCCTGGTCAGTGCCTACAATGACTATCAGATCGCGGAGTGGTTGCCGAAGGACAATCGCTTCATGGGTTCGATCGTCATTGCGCCCCAGGATCCAAAGCTGGCGGCCGCTGAAATCCGTCGGCTGGGCAATCATCCTCGCATGGTCCAGGTTCTAGCCTCCCAAGGCTCAGTGAAGCCGTATGGTGATCCCTTCTACCACCCGATCTATGAAGCCTGCGCGGAAATGGGATTGCCGTTCGCGATTCACCTCGGCGGGCACGGAGGTGTCAACTGGAACGCTGTCGCGCCTGCCCCCACTACTTTCTTCTGGGAAACGCACGCCATCCTGCACATGTCGGCGATCAGCCATGTCGCCAGCATGATCGCTCACGGCGTCTTTGAGAAATGGCCAGAACTCTATTTCGTCGTGATCGAATGCGGCGTCGCATGGGTGCCGACGGTGCTGTGGCGCCTCGACGCGGACTACAAGGCGCTGCGTAAAGAAACGCCATGGCTCAAGATGCTGCCATCGGAATATTGCCGCCGTAATATCCGCTTCTCAACACAGCCGCTGGAGCAGCCAGCCAACGTGCAGCATCTGTGGTCCATTCTGGAAGCGATGGATGGCGAGAACACGCTGATGTTTGCGTCAGACTATCCGCACTGGGACTATGACGACGCCAATACGCTCCACATTCCGCCTTCCTGGAAAGCGAAGGTGATGGGGCAGAATGCGCTCGAGGTCTACAAGCGCATTCCTGCCATCCTGACCGCGAACGCTGCCTGACGGAGCAGAATATGGGCGAGAAAACCTTCATCTGCCGCGTTGACGAGATCGAAGCCGGGACACCTGTCATTGCCAAAGTCCGGAGCCTTTCGGTGGGTGTGTTCCGGATCGGAGAGAGCTTCCATGCGCTGCTCAACATCTGTCCGCATCGCGGTGCGCCCCTCTGTGAGGGGCCGCAATGCGGGACGACCGCGCCGGTCGAGGATGCGCGGTTCATCTATCATCGAGAAAACGAGATCGTGCGCTGCGCCTGGCACGGCTGGGAGTTCGACATCAAGACGGGTTCCGCACTCGTCGACCCAACTGTGCGTGCGCGAACATTCCCGGTCACAGTTGAGGACGGCAACATTTATGTGACGGCGTGAGGGTCAAAACGATCAGCAGCCCGGTGCAGGGAGACGGAACCAACGGAAAAAGGCCTGACCGGCTGACTTGAATGGGTTCAAAAAAATAGCGGAAAATCCGCAAATGGGAGAACGGAAATGTCTGAATCTGAGTACAAATTTCGCGTCGCGCAAAGTCTGATCGGGCGCGGCAAGGTTTCCCGCCGCGACTTCATCCATTTAGGACTAGCGGCGGGCCTAACCGTCGCTGCCTCGGATCAGATCTTCGTCACCGTAGCACGGGCACAACCGCAGCAAGGCGGCTTCGCCAAACTTGGCATGGCGCATGGCGCGACAACAGATTCCATAGATCCGGCCGGCTATCCGGACACTTTCACGCAGACGGCCTTTTCAGGCGCTATGTCCAACGGCCTCACGGAGGTCGACGCCAAGGGTGGCATACAGCCGGACTTGGCCGAGAGCTTCGAATCTTCCAACGGGGCGAAGACTTGGGTTTTCAAGCTGCGCAAGGGCGTGACCTTCCACAACGGCAAGAAAGTGACGGCCGAAGATGTCGTGTCCTCGATGCGGTATCACATGGGTGTCGATACCAAATCGGCGGCGAAGTCTCTCCTTGAATCCGTTTCCGACATCAAGGCGGATGGCCCGGAAACGGTGGTCTTCACCCTCAACAGCGGCAACGCCGATTTCCCTTATATCATGAGCGACTATCATTTCGTCATCATGCCGAGCGTGGACGGGAAGGCGGATTGGGCATCAGGAACACGAACCGGCGCATTCGTGCTCGAGAATTTCCAGCCTGGGGTTTCGGCCAAGCTCAAGCGCAATCCGAACTATTTCAAGAACGGCAAGCCTTACTTGGACGAGGTGGAGTTCATCGCCATTACTGATTTGGCGGCACGCATGGCTGCCCTCTCCACCGGGGAAGTGGATTACATTGGCCGCGCCGATCTGAAGACACTCGGCATGCTGAAACGCAATCCAAAAATCGAGATCATCGAAGTCACCGGCTACGGCCACTATACCTTGCCGATGAACGTCACTATCGCACCCTTCGACAATCCGGACGTCCGCATGGCAATGAAGTGGGCGATCGACCGTCAAGAGATCGCTGACAAAATCTTCCTCGGACATGCCACCGTTGCCAATGACAGTCCGATCGCGCCGGCGATCAAGTTTTACAAGAACCCGGAGCCGCAACACCGTTTCGATCCTGAAAAAGCCCGCCATTATTTGAAGAAGGCGGGAATGGAAAAGCTAAAGGTTGATCTCTCGGTTGCCGATGCCGCTTTCGCAGGTGCGGTGGACGCGGGGGCGCTCATTCGCGAGACTGCCGCACAGTGCGGCATCGACGTCAATGTGGTGCGCGAGGCGGAGGACGCCTATTGGGACAATGTCTGGCTCAAGAAACCGTGGTGCGCTTCCTATTGGAGCGGTCGCGCGACAGCCGACTGGATGTTCACACAAGCCTTCGCAGCGGAATCCAGCTGGAACGAGTCATTCTGGAAAAATCCTCGTTTCAACGAATTGCTTGTCCAAGCACGAGCCGAGACGGATGAAGCCAAGCGCGCCGCTATGTATGGCGAGATGCAACAGCTGGCCCACGACGATAGCGGTAGCATCGTGCTGGTGTTTAACAACTTCGTCAGCGCCCAATCCAAGAAACTAGGCCATGGCGATGTGGCGCCGAATTGGGAAAATGACGGACTGAAGATGGCAGAGCGCTGGTGGATGGCGGAGGCGTAGGGTGTTTGCCAGCTGCGTCGCTCGCCCTGCGGACGGCGCAATCCTGGGAATGCGCGCATGCGTTTGAATCCGGTGGCAAAGACGGTTCTACAACGGTTAGGCCTCGGCCTAATTACCCTGTTCGTCGTCTCGATCATCATTTTTTCGGCGATTGCAATGCTCCCCGGCGACTTCGCCAAGGCGACACTCGGTCAATCTGCCACCCCGGAAACGGTCGCGGCCCTTCAACACGAGATCGGCCTCGATCGCCCCCCAGTTGAGCGTTACTTCAGCTGGATCGGTAAGATGGCAAAGGGTGACTTTGGATCCTCTTTTGCCAGTCGAACCGGCTACCGGCGGACGGTCGCCGAGATCATCGCACCTCGCCTTTACAACACCATGTTCCTGGCGGTCATGACCGCTCTCATCGCGGTGCCGCTGGCGCTGGGGCTGGGCATTGTCGCGGCCCTGTATCGCAACAGCTGGTTCGATCGGGTTGTAAACACGGTAACACTTACGACCATTTCGTTCCCGGAATTCTTCGTAGCCTACATGCTCGCCTTCCTGATTATCTCGCGCGATACCTTTGCGGGCACCGAATTCGCACAGTCTTTACCCGTCTGGCTGGCGATTTCGATAAACTGGACCCTGAACGTCGTGCCGAAGTTCCCGACGCTGGCCAATATCAACGACCAGACCCCTTTTTGGGACCATGTCTGGCGCGCCGCTCTGCCGTCCGCCACGCTCACGCTTGTCATCGTTGCTCACATGATGCGGATGACGCGCGCAGCGATTCTCAACATGCTTTCGAGCCCCTATATCGACATGGCCCGGTTGAAGGGAATGAGGCCAATGGTGGTCGTGCTTCGGCACGCGTTGCCAAACGCCTGGGCCCCGATTGTGACGGTTGTGGCCTTCAATCTTGCGTATCTCATCGTCGGCGTCGTGGTTGTCGAGGTGGTGTTCGTCTACCCCGGCGTCGGCCAACTGATGGTCGATGCCGTGAGATCGAGAGACGTACCGGTTGTTCAAGCCTGCGCGCTGGTGTTCGCCGCTACCTACGTCCTGCTCAACCTGATCGCCGACATCATTTCGATCGCAACCAACCCGAGACTTTTGCACCCACGATGACAAGTGCAGAGCCCGTGATCCAGACCACCAGGGCGCCAAGGGTAAGGCGGACGCGCCGATCTCGCATCAGAATAGCCCTGAAGAAGGCCCCGCTCAGCGCCTGGTTCGGTATGGGCGTGATCCTCTGCTACGCTGTTGTCGCCTTGTTTGCGCCTCTGATCGCTCCATATCGAGAAACACAGGTCTTTAGCGAGGCATTCGCGCCCTGGAGCCACGAGTTTGCGTTCGGGACTGACCAACTCGGTCGCGACATGCTTACGCGACTGATCTACGGCGCCCGCAACACGATCGGCATCGCCTTCATCACAACTATCTTGTCCTTTGCAGCGGGTGTGACGCTCGGCCTTCTCGCTGCAATGTACCGGGGCTGGCTAGACCAACTATTGTCACGCGCCGTGGACGTGTTGATGTCGATCCCGAGCCTGATTTTCGCGCTGATGTTGCTTTCGATATTCGGCTCTTCGATAACCAGCCTGATCTTGGTGATAGCGCTGCTCGATTCGACGCGCGTGTTCCGTCTGGCCCGGGCAGTTGGCCTGAACGTAGTGGTGATGGAATATGTCGAGGTCGCACAGCTGCGGGGCGAAGGCCCCGCATGGATTCTCCGCAAGGAAATCTTGCCCAACATTCTGCTGCCGCTCATCGCAGAGTTTGGTCTGCGATTCTGTTTTGTTTTTTTGACCATTGCAGCATTGTCGTTCCTGGGCGTCGGCATACAGCCGCCATCCGCCGATTGGGGATCGATGGTGCGGGAAAACGCGACGCTGATTACCTATGGCGATGTCACGCCGCTTTTGCCCGCGGGCGCCATTGCCCTTCTCACAGTAGCGGTGAACTTCGTCGTGGACTGGTTTCTGCATTCAACGAGCGGGCTGCGTGATGAAAACTAGCAGTGTCATCGCGCGCGAAAGGGGGACAGATCTTCTCACGGTCCGCGACCTTCACGTTGAAGGATTCTCCGACGAGCGCTGGCACCCGATCGTACGCGGTGTGGATTTCTCGCTCAAGCGCGGAGAAGTGTTGGGCCTGATTGGGGAATCCGGAGCCGGCAAGTCCACTATCGGCCTTGCTGCAATGGGATATGCCAAGCCAGGATGCCGCATTACCCGCGGCTCGGTGCTGTTCGATGGGGTCGATCTTTTGTCGATGAGCGAAGCACGCCGTCGGCGGCTCCGAGGCTCCCGCATTGCTTATGTGGCGCAAAGCGCGGCTGCCTGGTTCAACCCGGCTCACCGGCTCCTTGATCAGACCGTGGAAACGGCGGTTGCGCACGGGATCGCCAGCCGAGGCGAGGCCAACCGTGATGCTGTGGAGCTTTATAAACGCCTCCAACTTCCACAGCCAGAGACCATAGGCTTCCGCTATCCGCATCAGGTATCCGGCGGCCAGTTGCAGCGAGCCATGACCGCCATGGCCATGGCTTGCCGACCCGACCTGATTGTGTTCGATGAGCCGACAACTGCGCTCGATGTGACAACGCAAGTCGAGGTCTTGGCGTCGATCCGCAGGGTCGTTGAAGATTTTAACACTGCAGCGATATACGTGACACACGATCTGGCGGTAGTGGCGCAGATGGCGGACCGGATCATGGTTCTACGCCACGGACAAACTGTCGAGGAAGCGGGTACACGGCAGATGCTCACGGCCCCTGCTCAGGAATACACTCGGACGCTCTGGGCTGTGCGCAAACTTGCCAAGCCGGAGATTGAGGCCCGGGACCACATACTTACCATCGACAATGTCACCGCCGCATATGCCGGAGGGGTCAAGGTGCTGTCCGACGTGTCCATCAGGGTTCCGCGTGGCCGGACAGTCGCGTTGGTGGGTGAATCAGGGTCCGGGAAATCGACACTCGCCCGTGTCGTGACCGGTTTGCTGCCTGCTATGTCCGGGTCGATCTCATTTGACGCCCAGCCGCTTCCCTTGTCTTTAAAGCAGCGCTCGAAAGACCTGCTGCGGCGTATACAAATGATCTATCAATCGCCGGACAGCGCGCTTAACCCTCGCCAGACTGTCGAGGAGGTAATCGCGCGTCCGCTCGAGTTCTATTTAGGCTTAAAAGGGGAGCAGCGCGACCGCCGGATCGGCGAACTCATGCATATGATCGAGATGGACGAAAGTTTCCTCGACAGGCTGCCCGGTGAATTGTCCGGAGGCCAGAAACAGCGGATCTGCATTGCGCGCGCGCTCGCCGCGAATCCCGAGCTCATCATCTGTGACGAGGTCACTTCGGCTCTGGATCAAATTGTGCAAGAAGAAATCTTGAAGCTTCTAATACGCCTACAGCGCGAACTCGGCGTCAGCTACATCTTTATCACCCATGATATCGCGACAGTAAGAGCAATCGCGGACGAAGTCGTCGTCATGCACCAAGGGAAGGTTGTGGAGCAGGGTCCAAAAACCGAGATACTGACGTCACCCCACGCTGCCTACACCGAACTGCTACTCTCCTCCGTCCCGGCAATGGATCCGGATTGGCTGACGGGACTTCTAGCAAAACGGAAGCGCCAAGGCACTCTGGATGCGGCTGGCTAAACAGCCCTGCGCACCGGATCAGCACTTCTCGAATTCTTATTGCCCAAGATTGATGGCGTCTCCAACGCGAAAATGCCGCGACGGCAGCTCTGCGCCTCCGTCCGGCCATTGGAGCTAGCTTGCCCGGCGGCCGTAAGCAGACTTCGCTGCTCAAAAGGCGAGAACGATGCACAGAGACGAAGTTAAGGGCGCAGCGAGGGAAGTGGGAATCAAAGCAGGATCAAGGCTTCGGTCGGCGTTAATCGTGGAAGCCGCTGCTGGGGACAGAAAAGCGACTGGCGACGTTACTGGACGGCCAAGGTCTCGCCGATGATGCATTGGCACAGTGATTCGTCGCTGCTAGAGACCGCTATGTTGCACTCCAAGGCGAAGCCGGACCGAAGCCTCTAGGTCTTTGGCAAAACCAAGCGCGAACTGAAGAACCGTCGTTTCATTCGAAGCAACAGATCCTTGGCCCTCGATAGCGATCGGCAGTTCTATTTTGCCGGCGGGTGAGGTCGCGCGAACATTAAATAAAAGCTGGCCACCGGGCCGCTCATCAACTGTTATCAATTCGACAGTTGCCATTGTTACTCTCCCACTCGTCACCCGAATTCCTGAACCCTCACCTCGGTTGGCTGGGAATTGCAGTTTTTCGGCTCTAGTCCGGTCGATACCTTTGGGCCAACGAGGGGCTCGTTCACATCAGGCGATTGCGTTCCGCGAGTTCGCGTGCCCGCCTCAGAGTGCCGTCAGTGTCAGCGATCCTGCACCTTGCTGCTTCGTCGGTTCTAATCGTCAGCCGAGCTGAGATAATCTTGGGTGACTTGGTGACCGCCTCGATCACCAGGGGCGGTGCATCCGGTGTTTTCATGGTTCTCATGGGTCGTATCCTTTTAAGTGACATGACTGCAGGAGGCAGTCGACATTCGGCGATTGCTCCACAGGACCGGGCCAGGAGCCCCTGAACCGAACTATGGGCCTCGCCAATCAGGATTCCCGGCCGGCCTCCTCCCGCCGCTTGGCGTCCTGAATGTTCAGTTCGCCAACAATTTTGCGCCCGGCACGCCTTGATGCCTATTATCATCTTCTTCTCGAACTCGGCGGGTTGGCCGGTGAAGATGTCAAAAACGGTCCAGCTGTTCGGCTCGTCCATCCGAAGCGCGCAGCGGTTTGCCATGCTCGAGTCCTTCTCGTTTCGCCTCTCGACGAATGTCGACCGGCTCAGGCTTTTATGATCACTAAAACTGAGGCCAGCACAGCGACAATCCAGAGCGCGACACACACCGTGCGAGTGGACCATAAGAAGAGAGCGCCGCCCCCACGCGCGTCCCCACCATCCCATTTGCGCTAGCCCCCGCCGTCGCGACAGCGAGCGGCGCCCTGGTCCCAAGCTTGCCGAAAGCGCGAGGCTGTTCACGCACGGAAAAAATGCCGTGCTTCACGGCTGCTGTCGGGCGACCCAGCTTTAACGGCAACTTCTTTCCTGTGGCGGAACGGGTGTGCATACCCGTTTATAGACGACTTACCTCGCCATAGATAGGAGAACCGAAATTATTTGCAGGCCCCGTAAAATTATCTGCGCAATAATTGCGAGGCGTGTAAAATATGGCGTTGCATGACGAGAATTTCTGCCAAATTTTCTGACGTCAGTGTTCTGATTTTTATTTAACCAGGAAAAATAAAACGCGGCCGTCACCTTGCCGGCAGCGCAATTGTGTCACATATATAAAATTCGTTGATTTGGTGTGTCTCTCGTGAAAGTGAAGCGGCGCCATCCGCCCCGAATTGGCGAATGCGCGACCGTCGTTCGCTTCAATGCGGTGTTTATGCTGCCGGGCCTCGATGCGCCACAGCCGGAGAGTATCGCGTCGATCTCGACGGGAATCTCTCGAAGGGCTCCCGCATGGCGCCGCGTGGCAACTTTCATTCACCTGCCGGCGACCTCCGCGAAGTGATCCACGCAGCAAAAATGCCGATCGAACTGGCTTCGCTCGAGGCCGCGCTCGACAAGGACCGGAGGCAACCATGACCACGCTCATGCAACGCAACGCGCGACCAATCCAGCACGGAGCCCCGACACGTCTTTTTGACGTCGGGCAGGCGGTCCGGCTGAAAGGTGGTGCCGGCGTGGTCCGAGACCGGTGAAATCTATCGTGTCACCCGTACCCTGCCCCCGAGGGAAACTCGCCGTAATACCGCATCCGCAGCGACGCCGAATCGCATGAGCGGGTGGTGATGGAGAACAGGCTGGAACCGGTCGACGAGGTGTCGGACGGTGGCATAATGCTCATCGAAAGGACATTCGGACATGGCCAAAGGACAGAAACGCTCGAACCGAGAAATCAGGAAGCCGAAGCAGGAAAAAGTTCCGGTGAAGCCTGAGAGCGCGTTCGGGCAAATCAAAGGCGCGAGCGGCACCCAAAGCAAGAGCAAGGGCTGACGGCAGGATGTTTGCGCGCGACGGGCTCGGATGAAAGTCGTGATCGAATTCTATCGCACGCGCGTTGCCGACGACGCGCACGCCGTCGTCGGCCGTGAGACCGTAGAGGCGGCTGACCTCGACGCGGCGATCGAGATCGCGCTGCTTCTGGCAAGGACGCTGAACATGCCGCAGTGGCCAGATGCCGTCGCAATTGCCGACGCCGACGGGACGACGATCTACTCCGGCGTCCTTGCCGCGCAGGCGGGGACGGACAAAGGGCCGCCACCATGAACGCGAGCAACCACCGCACCGATGCCGCTCGCGAACCCTCGGCTCGCCCAGGCGAGGAAAATGCAGCCGGCGCGCAGGCACGCGATTTTAGGGACCACCAATATGGCCGCCGCGTCGAAGCCGATCGTTCCTGGACGGTCTATCACGTCTTCACGGGCATTCCAGCGCATGTCAACGGCGCCTCCATGATTGGGCTCAGCCGTTCGGAAGCGACCAAAAGCATGCTGTCCCTCAACCTTCGCAACAGCGAGCGCCGCAAGGAGAGGATCGCCCCGCGGTCATCCATCGCCGGCGCTCCCGAAACACCGGCAGGCCAGTCATGACGCTCGCCTTCCCGAACCCGAGCCGTAGCTTCGATGAAGTACGCAATGCCGTCTGCTTCATCGGCTATGACGGCATGTTTCAAATCCGTTTCTTCATCGAGGCAGAGGCGCTGGCCAAATCCGGTGTTGCCCTGGGCGGAAACGGAAGGAGCGCCGAGACGGCTTGTCTTTCGGCATTTGACGCCTTACGAACCTCTATCCAGGACGTGGCCGGGAAAGTTTATGCCCACAACCGCCGCGACTCCTATACTTTGACCGCCGCCGATTTCCGGTAGCCGTATCCGGAATGCGATCAAGGCGGACCGAATAATATGCCAATCACGCTCGTCTTTCTGCGCAGTCGGGCGTAGGGTGCACGATGGCCGGCAAAAACTTTCGGGTTCCTGTGGTTGTCTACATCGCCGGCCTGATCGGCTTCGCTCTCATCGAGTCCGTCGCCCAGGCCACGGATTTCCTGTTTGACCATTGGCCTGGAAATGACAGCCCGGCGTGGACTGACGCGATGAAGTGCTGCGCCGAAGATAGTGCTGCCGAGACGCGAGTGCGGCATTCCTTACCGCGCTTAAGGGTGCGGGGATCAGCTACGATCGCACGGTTGAGATATACTGAGCTTGGCGACACCGGCTGCGCGCTTTTTAGCCGCGCGCGCTGGCCGGATTGCGGTTCCAAATCTCAGCAGCTGCTTAGCGAGATTACCATATCTGCATACGGAGAGTTCAAATGGCGATGAAGCCAAACTATCGATACGAGCGGAGTCAACGAGAGAGGGCTAAGGCGGCCAAGAAAGAAGCTAAGCTTGCCGGGAAAGCTGCAAAGGAGAAACCCTCATCGATAGAAGGGAAAGAAGCACAGGAGAGCGCTACTGATGAAAGCTAAGGCATGGCGATGACAAAGCGCGAGACGGATACCTTCGAAATCGACGTAGAGTGTCCCCGTTGCCATTATCAGGCAAAGACGCTCGTCGGCTGGATTCGTACTCACACCCAGATGGAATGCTCCAATTGCGGCGACATCATTGACATTGAGAGCAAAAACTTCAGGTCGCACGAACAGCACTAGGGAAAGCTCTATGATACCGTCCGAGCCGCGGTCGCCGCGCCTAGCCGTTCTGATCGATGCCGACAATGCCTCGGCCAAAATCGCCGACGGGCTGTTCGAGGAGATCGCCAAAATTGGCGAGGCCAGCGTGCGTCGCATCTACGGCGATTTTTCAAGCTCGCGTTCGAAAGCGTGGGCCGACGTTCTTTCGAAGCACGCAATCATACCCCAGCAGCAGTTCGCCTACACGACAGGCAAGAACGCCTCCGACATCACCCTCGTGATCGACGCGATGGATCTGCTCCATAGCGGTCGGCTTGATGGTTTCTGCCTGGTTTCCTCCGATAGTGATTTTACCCGGCTGGCCGCCCGCATCCGCGAGCAGGGCATCGATGTCTTCGGCTTCGGCGAACAGAAGACGCCCGAGAGTTTCCGACAGGCATGCCGGCGATTTGTCTATAGCGAGAATCTGCTTCCGTCTGCACCCGCGAACGAACCCGAGGCGATATCGAGCATGAAGCCATTGCAGCCGCCTTCAGCTGCCGTGCCGATCATCCGGAAGATCATCGCGCAGATGGAAAGCGAGGATGGCTGGGTTCCGCTCGGTGCGGTCGGCACGCAGCTTGCCAATCTGGCCTCCGACTTCGATCCCCGCACCTTTGGTTTTCGCAAGCTAAGCGATCTCGTCCGCAAGACGAACGCATTCGAAATCGACCGTCCGGAGGGCGGGACGTTCCGCATCAGAATGAAGCCGGAGGCCGCGCGAAGGCGAGGGCGCAAGACGTGATCGGTAAGGCGCAGGTATTCGGACTCTTAGGTTGGCCATCTATCCATGGACGAGCGTTTCCATACCCGCCCGGTCCTGTTCGCCGCGCAGTTGGTCGAGCAGATCGATCAAGGCTTTGCCTTCGGGTGATTCAACTCCGCGGGCAATGAAGGTCTCGATGTCGACCTCG
This sequence comes from Mesorhizobium sp. WSM3862, assembly GCF_002294985.1. Lineage (GTDB taxonomy): Bacteria > Pseudomonadota > Alphaproteobacteria > Rhizobiales > Rhizobiaceae > Mesorhizobium. Next base: position 854,287 of record NZ_NSGE01000002.1, read on the forward strand.
GAGGGTTGACCGCCCGAGGCCCGGTTCGGCTCATGCCTCACGAAAATCTCGTCCCGCTCGCCAACCTTGACGACCAGCCAGCGGTCGCCGTTCGACTTGTGTAGACTGCCCGTGACAATTGGAGCGCCAAGCTGGTCTAACAATCTCGAAAGCTCTTGTCCCCGGTCGGACAAGATCAGCACTAAGCGTGGCCACTCGCCGGAACAATGCGCGGCGGTTGGGCCAGATGGTCGTCTATAACGAAAAGGAATCCCGCGCTTACAGGTGCGCGCGGTCTATGCCCGCGCTGTCAGCAAGGGCATCTGTTTTCCGGGTTCCTGAAGCTTGCGCCGCGATGCGAGATCTGTGGCCTCCATTATTCCTTCGCGGATCCGGCCGATGGGCCTGCCTTCTTTTCGATGTTCCATGGTGGCGTTCCCCGCGCTGGCTTTCGCCTTGTGGCTCCAACTCGGCTTCAACCCGCCATATTTTGTTCATGTCGTGACCACGCTGCCGCTCACAGTTGGCGCGTGCTTCGGCCGCTCAAGGGCTGGCTCTCCTGCTCTCAGCATTTTCACAAGGCCCAAGAAGGTTCGATCGATCGCGAATTTCATGCCCAACAGGCCGAGCGGCGGCGTGGAACAGAGGCCCTGTAGCGCTCTATTTCTGGTTAACGGCCCGCTTTACGGCTTAGCCGCGGGCTTCGGGCCGGAGTCCCCTGGAGTTGCCCGCACCGATCTCTGGGCCGCATAGTTCGGCGCCACAATGCCTCTGACGTTGCCCCCAGTTTCTATCCAGTTTTGTCATTTCCGGCCTGGGTTGTGCCCTGCTGGGCGGGTGAAGCGACAGTCGCTGGCGCGGAGCCTTTGGCATAGCGCAGCGC
>NZ_NSGE01000020.1 GCF_002294985.1 Mesorhizobium sp. WSM3862
GCGAGTGACCCGCGGAACGGTCCGAGAAAAAGTGCAGGAGCACCTTGACCACAACGACCCCAATCAGAGAAGGCTCTCAGAAAATAGCCATGTTGTGGTGGCGTTCCCTCCCGTAGCCATACCGACGCTCGAGATAGTCTAATGCGATCACTGCGGGCACACTGAAGGATAGGAAGAAAAGCCCGACGATTGTCATCGGTTCAAGATAGCGATAGTTGATATTGGCAATGATTTGAGCTCTATTCATCAACTCCACTACTGTGATGGTGGCCAAAAGCGGTGTCTCCTTGAACATGCCCACAACGTAATTAGCGAGTGCAGGCAGCATTGGAGGTACCGCATTTGGGATAACTATATATCTCCACGTCTGAGCGCGCGTTAGGTTGAGTGCTTTGGCAGCCTCCCAGAGTCCGCGGTCGACGTTCTCGATGCCGGCGCGGTAAACTTCTGATGTATAACTTGAGTAATGTACGCCGAGCGTGAGCACGCCCGCCGCCAGAGGGCTCAGGTAGATCCCTATGTCCGGGAGTACGTAAAAAGCGAAGTAAAGCTGCACGAGCAACGGGGTACCGCGGATAAAGTTTATACAAAATCGAATTACCGACGCGACGTTTGGTCCTGCCGACCTAATTCCTATTGCGATTGCAAGCCCCAGAACCATCGCGACCGCTGACCCGAGCACGCTTGCCGCGACGGTGACCAACACACCTTCGACGAGTTGAGGCAGTATCTGCAAGGCAAACGGCCATTCCCAGTTCATCTTTGTCTCTCCCCGGACCGACTGCCCGCGTATCGGTGCTCCAGCCTCCCCATCAACAACCAGAGACTCTTCGCAAGAACGTAATAGATGATCAAAATGCTAACGAACGGCACGGCAGTGTCGCCAGTCTGTACCCTGACGCCTTGTGCGCGGAAGGTCATCTCTGACAAAGAAATAAGTGAGACGATCGACGTGCTCTTCAGTAACTCGACGACACTGTTTGAGAACGGGGGGATCATTAGCCTCAGCGCCTGAGGCAGAAGCACATATCGAAGACGCTGTCCCTTGTTAAGATTCAATGCAATGCAAGCCTCGAACTGCTCGCGGGGAATCGCGAGAATAGCTCCCCTAACAATTTCAGACATATAGGCGCCAGCGTTAAGCCCGAGGCAGACAACCCCAGCCTGAAATGGTGTGAGCGAAATGCCGAAGAGGGGTAGGGTGAAGTACACCCAAAAGAGCTGAACGAAGAGTGAGGTTCCTCGAAAGAACTCCATAAACACACGCGCAGGCACTCGCAGCCACACGGTTTTTGTTAAGCGAGCAAACCCGACTGCAAAAGCAACCATTAGCCCAAGCAGACTGCCCAGAACAGTAAGTTCCACTGTTAGAATTACGCCGCTAAGAATCAGCGGCAAAAACTCAACGGACTTGGGCATCACAGGCTCAGCCCTGCAGCAACGATCTTACGAAGGAAAAGTCTCGTCCGATCCTGTTGAGGGTTACGAAAGATCTCCTCTGGCGGCCCCTCCTCGACAATGCGACCTCCGTCGAGGAAGAGAACGCGATCGGCGAAATCGCGGGCAAAGCTCATCTCGTGAGTGACCAGAAGCATCGTCATGTCCGTTTGGCTTCCCAGTTTGCGGAGCACGTTCAGGACTTCCTCGACGAGTTCAGGATCGAGAGCAGAGGTCACCTCATCAAATAGCATGATCTTGGGCTTTAGCGCGAGCGCACGAGCGATGGCCACGCGTTGCTTTTGCCCCCCCGATAGTTCAGCCGGTAAGGCGCTCGCCTTGTTCTCCATACCAACCATTTCCAGTAGATCTAGCGCTTGATCCCTTGCTTCATTTAGGGTTGTGCCTCTCGTAAGGATGGGCGCAATAGTGACATTGCGCAGAACAGACATGTGAGGGAAGAGATTGAAATGCTGGAACACCATGCCGATGTCTCGCCGCATCTCTTGAAGGTACGCCTCCCGACGGCGAGGCGCGAGGCGGGCAACCTCGGGCGTCAGAAGCGGTCGATCGTTAACAGTGATATATCCCGCCTCAATGGTTTCCAGAGTCATGAGGATGCGGAGGATGGTGGTTTTGCCGGAACCAGATGCCCCGATAAGAGCAAGTTTCTCGCCCGCGGAAACCTTCAGCGAAAGGTCTGTCAGGACACGATGTTCGCAATAATGCTTAGATACGTTCTCGAACTTTACCATAGCCGCCGGGCTCATTGGCTTTCCCTTAGTAAGTGCTTTGAGTAATCGGTAATTGGAACTACGCTGCTCCCTCAGATGGCAACGGGGCCGACCGCGCCTATGTTGGACCGCCCAGACAGTAAACCTCATTCGAAATCGAGCGATGGGCAGCATTTTCCGCTTGCCCTTTGCACGACAGCCCGCCACACACTTCTATGGTGCCCTACCTCGTCAGCATCAAAAGCCGACCGTGCGCAATCGGCTTCTCGTAACTCGCGAGCCTCAGTGCGTCCCAAAGCATAGCCTGATGGGCAGAAATTACTGGCTTTCCGATGCGCGCCTCTAAGCGTTCGATCACGCTGGACGTTCGGCATCGCCAATTCCGCGTGTCAATTGAGCATGCCGCTTCGAAGATGCTCTCAGGAGCAACCGCAGCAATTGCGGAGTCCGTTCTCAGATTAAATGAGGCATAGCTACAAACTGTGAAGCCTGACTCTTCAACACATTCTGCGATAACAGCTCCGACCTCATCTATATAGGGCGCAAGCATAGCGATCCGAGTTGCGCGGAACTGGTGGAATGCGCGCAGTGCTCCTGTCATAGGAGAAGTTATGAAGGCCCTCGGCCGGCTACGGCGCAACTCTTCTTCCAACCTAGCCTGTGAAATTGTGGCCGACCCCGAGGTGCAAGCGTAGATGAATACATTTACAACACCGGGAGGATCATACAGCTCCCCAGCGTGAGCTATTTCGTGTGCATGCTGGTAAAGGTTCTCTACTGCTCTCTGTGGCGAATCGGGCTCCTGATGTTTGATCCTTGCTGCGGAGAAGCAGACACCATCTTCCTTCAGCATTCTGCACAATTCTAGCTCAGCCAGATTATCGGTCGACGGGACAATTAATCCTAAGACCATCTCACTCGAAATTGGCGGGCAGGAAGGAACCAAGTGAGTGGCCGAGAAAGCATTTTGTGTCGGCATCGAAAGTTATCTCCCATGCGCCAGATATTCGATTCACCCTCGGTCGGAAAGCACAGAAACCAAGCGGTCGCTGCTCCCCACTTCAGACTCCAGCTGGTCTACGACTGCAAGGTTTACGTCTTCGACGTGATCCACGGACTCCTTCTGGGTGGCAGGAAAGGGCATAAAGCAGTAGGTGGGTGGACAGCCGGTGCCTAGTCAAAGACTCATAACTGTCCATACAGTCCATACGGAGCGAAAAAGAAGCTCGGCCATGCAGAATTTCAGCGTTCTGGCGGCTGTCGCGCAGAATGTGAACACGGAGCAAGCCAGAGCAGCGCCGAGGCACACGTTCCAACCTGTCGGTCAGCGTCGACACACTCAGATTGATTGCGCCTATGTCTCGGTCGACACAGCCGGCATTCACTCGCGATACCGCTAATGCAGCTACCTATCCGGTGAAGACCGCAAATAGCATGATCCTGTTCCTAAAAATTTGATCGGAGCGCCACGACTTCATTCTTCGGCTCTATCGCAAAGCTTCGCCATCTCGCGATCGGACAGTGGTACCCGAACCATTATTTGTTCCCGCAGTGGTGGCGGCGGCGGCTAGGAACCGGCTGCGACGAGTCCAGCACGGTCATGGAATGGTCTGCTGCCGGTTTTTCGGACACGAGGTTAACCTAGCATAGCTTGTTCCTCGAACTCGACGGGCTCAGATAGCCTAGCGTCGAGTGCCTCCGCCGGGGGTTTAGAAGCGCTCGATGTAATCGAACACATCCGCCCTGGTGTCATCCCTGGTCCTGTCGACCTTGCAGGCTGTCCGCTAGATGTTTGATCCCAGGCTCACATGACGATGCTTGGGTCAAGAGGGGCGTTGGGGCGGCATCGTGTTCCTCCCAATTGGTCGCGGAATCCAGAGCTGGGCCCGATTGCGTGACACGGCTCGGTCAAACGAGCCTGGTCAAACTCACATACGGTCGCCGCTTGAGGACGGCTGCACCAATATCCCGATTTCGGCGGCAGGGGCCCAGAAGGCGAGACCCGTCTTTGATACGGCATTCCAGCCAGCTGGGATCTCGGTTCGCCTCCTGGATCCGCCGAGGCTGATCAGGCCTCGAGGGATGAGTGTGTCGGTGTGGTCTCGTCAGACAGCCTTCATGACGGCACCTTCGATGACGACGCCCGCGGTCACGTATTTCCACAGCGCCACGAGCAGCTTCCTTGCAAGAGCGACAATGGTTGTCTTTTTGAGGCGCCCCTGATTGCGCATCACGCGTTCGTGGAACCAGCGGGTAAGCGCTGAAGCGGGTTGATTGCGCAGTAGCCAGGCCAACTCGATCATCGTCGTTCGCAGCCGGGGGTTGCCGGCCTTCGAGACGCCTTGCTCGTGCTGGACCGATCCGCTCTGCCAGGGTGTCGGCGCGAGCCCGGCATAGGCCGCGACCTGCCGGCGATTATCGAAGTGCCGGAACAGCCCTTCCGAGTAGAGGATAGCCGCGCACTCGGGTCCGATACCCTTGAGATCGAGCAATGTCGGTGCTGGAGTTTCGGCGACTTCGATTGCCAGCAGAGCGTCGCGCTCGGCCTGCACCTCTTTGATCTGGGCCATCACCAGTTCGAGTCGGTCGAGCTCGCGACGGATTTGCCCCTTGAGATGTTCAGGCAGCGCGCGACCGTCGCCGGTCTTCAATTCCTCAAGCCGATGTCGCCGGTCACGCCGCAGCGGCTCGTAGCCGGTGATGCCCTGAGCAAACAGCAGGCCCTTGATCCGGTTGACATGGCAGGTCCGCTCACCAACCAGAACCTTGCGTTCACGGCCGATGCGGCGGCGGTCCTCCTCCTTGACGCCCGGCACCCTGACCATCGCGCACACGCGCGGCTCGCCCCGCTTGTAGGCGAGCAGCGCGCGCACCAGCGCCTCACCATCGATCTTGTCGGTCTTGGCACGACGCCGCCGGCGCGACGTAGCAATCGAGGCGGCGTCCACGACGTGGCTTTCGATCTCCTCGGCTTCCAGGACACGATGTATCCAGAAGCCGTCCAAACCCGCCTCCTGAATGACGACAAGCGCAAAGTGCCGTCCGGTGCTTGTATGCGCCTTGTCCTGGAGCTGGGCAAAGCGCGCCAGCAGTCCGGCGATATCGCCGCCGCGCACTGTATGTTTCGACATCTTCTCGCCGCGGGCCGGCGACAGCGAGGTCACCAACCAGGTCGATTTACTGAGTTCCAGAGAAACGAAGATCGCGCCTAGGTCGGTGCGGATAGCGGCGGGCGCCGCGGCTTGATCGGCTGCAACATGCATGATTGGCCTCCACAGAGTTGTTGGTCAGCAACCCCACCCTGCCAGAGCGCAGGTCGCTATCCACCACCGGTCATGGGATCTTTGATGGGGCATCCTTGTCCTCCGAATCGAAGGAGGCACTATGGGCCAGGTTCTCCATGGCAGCGCCACGACGACAGAGGCGGTCCGTCGAGCGATACAACATAGTCAAAGAGCCTGAGAGCCCTGGCCAAGCGCTACGGGATCAACCAGAAGACGGTCGCGAAGTGGCGGGAGCGAACCTCAACAGCCGACCTGCCGACGGGGCCAAAAGAGCCGCAGTCGACGGTTCTTTCCGTCGAGGACGAGGCGGTCATCGTCGCCTTCCGGCGCTACACGCTACTGCCGCTCGACGATTGCCTCTATGCGCTGCAGCCGACGATTCCGCACCTGACGCGATCTTCATTGCACCGCTGCCTGCAACGCCATGGCATTGGCCGTCTGCCCGATGTCGAGGGCGACAGGCCGGCGAAGAGGAAGTTCAGGAGCTACCCGATCGGCTACTTCCACATCGACGTTGCCGAGGTGCGAACCGAACAGGGCAAGCTGCATATGTTCGTCGCTATCGACCGCACCTCGAAGTTCGCCTTCGTCGAGCTGCACGAGAAGGCCACCACCGCCGTCTCCAGAGACTTCCTGCTGCGCCTGATCGCGGCCGTCGCCTACAAGATCCATACCGTGCTCACCGACAATGGCATCCAGTTCACCACGCCTGGTGCAGGAGGGTCGGCCGTTCCCCTCATCAAGGAGGCCATCGCAAATGGCGAGCGCTTCCGGGCGCATGCTTTCGAATATGCCTGCGCCACAAGCGACATCGAACACCGGACCACCAAGGCCAGGCACCCGTGGACCAACGGTCAGGTCGAAAGGATGAACCGCACCATCAAGGACGCCACCGTCAAGCGCTTTTACTACGAGAGCCACGACCAGCTTCGCAGCCATCTCTCCGATTTCGTCGCGGCGTATAACTTCGCCCGCAGGCTCAAGACCCTCAAGGGCCTCACACCCTACGAGTACATCTGCAAGGCGTGGGCCACTCAACCCGAACGCTTCAGGCTAAATCCGCTCCAGCAAATGCCGGGACTAAACATCTAAGTCTTGAGCGACGAGAAAAAGCTCTCCATCGCAGCGTTGTCCCAGACGTTGCCCGACCGGCTCATGAACAGGTGATGCCTTGGTCGGCAGTCCCTGGAACTGCTCGCTCGTAGATTGCGATCCCTCGAGTGGTGCAGAAGCATGTCCGGCTTACCTCTCTGCCTCTCCTCCAGATCGCCATGATCAAAGCGTCAGTGACGAGTTGGGGTGCCGAAGAACAGATCAATGAGCGGCCAGGTAGAGCCATCGTTCGGCGGTCGAGATGTGGGTCCGCAATCCACTTCTGGTTCGGGGTCGATGCCTCGAAGGCGCGGTCGAGTAGATTGTCCGACACCGCCGTTCGCTCTCCGGTGTCCTTCGGCAGTCCACGCCGTGGACGTGCCCGAGGGCCGTCTCCCGCATCAGCCGTTCGATGCGATACAGTCCGCAGGAAAACCCCTCTGCCAGAACGTCGTGGCAGACCCGACGCGCGCCGTAGGTGCGTCGCTGCTTTTGAAGCTTGGGTCGATCCTGGAAACGAGGATCTCGTCATGGCGGGAGCGAGCGCTGGGGACTGCGGTTGAGCCAGGCATGGGAGCCTGAGCGGGACACATCCAGCGCCACTGCACAGCAATCGCCACCGGCCAGATATCCGGTGCCTCGTGATGGAAAGCGAACCTCGCATCACTTCCCTCGCGAAGTAGGCTGCAGCATTCCTAAGAAACAGCAACGTCGGCGTCGCAGGGAACGGCTTGCAAAACGAAGCCCAGCGATTTGGCGCGCCGCTTCAGATTTGCGAGGACGCGGCTGCGATATTGTTCCTCATAGTGGTCGGCACCCGGATCCTTGTAGGTCATGCCGTGCCTGAGGGTGTTGTAGAACAGGACCGCAATCTTGCGGGCGGTCGCCGTCACGGCCTTCGCCTTGCCCGCACGAGAGGAAAGCCGACGATAAAAGGCGCCGAGCGCCGTATCGCTCCGCCCAATGGTCGTGGCCGCCAACCGCAACAATGCGGCTGCTCGACTTGACGATCTCCGTGTGCGCGAGGAGAGCACCTTGCCGCCCGAGATTTTGTTCCCCGGCGCAAGGCACAGCCATGAGGTGAAGTGCTTCGCGGTCGGCCATGACCGCAGATCAGTGCCGCACTCGCCAATGAGCTTCAACGCGAGTGACGGACCCAACCCATGGATCTCGGTCAGATCGACGCCAAGCACGCCGTATAGAGCGGTCCTCACATCGAACGATGGTGTATTGACCTACTTGGTCTTCACCCGCGGTCTGCAGAGCTTGCCCACCGGCTTGGCCCCTTTGTCAGTCAGCGCCGCTATCAAGGATTCCAGCTTGCGATCACAGTCGAGCATCTTGGCTTGGTAGGTGTCGTAGAGCTCCAGCGACTGGGTCAGCGCGAAGACATGTTCGTCTCGATCGTTGCCCACCAGCGCGGCGCGGATCGTCTCGATGGAGGAATGGCAGCGCACATCGCGGTAGGTCGCCAACACGTCGGGATCGCGCTCGCCCGCGACAATAGCCCGGATAATCCGCATGCCGGTCGCACCGGTGATGTCGGAGACGACGTGATGAAGTTGCAGGTTCATCTCCATCAGGGCCTTTTGCATGTGCTGAATGTGGGCGGCGGCGTATTCCACGAGCCGCTCACGTTGACGCAGATAGGCGCGCAGGGTCGCAACCTCGGCATCAGGGCGGAAGCTCCCGCGTAACAGACCGTAGGAATGGAGCTGACGTAGCCATGCGGCATCGCTCACATCTGTCTTGCGCCCAGGCACGTTCTTGGCGTAGCGCGCATTGACCAGAATGACCTCGAACCCGCGTTGCTCGAGAATCTCGTAGGCCGGGATCCTATAGACCCCGGTGGATTCCATCGCCACACTGGTCACCCCACACGCTTTGAACCAGTCCGCCAGATCGTGCAGATCTTGGGTAGATGTGCCGAACGCACGTACTGGCGTGGCAGTGCAGGTCGGGTTGACAGCGGCCATGTGCATTTTTGATCCAATGTCGATGGCGGCCGCACCAATGTTGATCGGCTTCAATTCCGGGCGGTCACCGGTCGTCCTTTTGGGCATGGCAAATCCTCCATACGATTGTCGGCAGGAGGGTCTGGGCTATGCTAAATCTTCATCTTCCTAATCGGGATCGCCGCAGGAACGGCGTCGCCACTCTCAAGTTCGCATGCACCCATGGACCACGTTTTTTAACGGGGACTGTGCCTCCAATAAGCTGACGGCCGCTACCCTCCGAGGTGCGAGGGTAGCATGGGCTGTTTCTACCGCGCGCAGGCGGGCAACGGCCCGTGACAGTTTTTTAGGATGTCGCGCTCCGCCTTCAGCTTGGCGACTTCCTTGCGCAGCCGGTCATTCTCCAGCTGCTCCGCTTGATTTGCCCATGACCGAAGAGGCATGCTGCGGATCGGCCGATAGATCGCGCGCCCATTTTGCGCAGCACATTCTCGTGAAGATCGAGGTCGCGGGCCACCTGCGCCACCGCGACGCCGCGATCCTTCACCAGCCTCACTGCCTCAAGCTTGAACTCGCGGCTGCACTTCCTTCTTTGCATTTCCACTCTCCAGTTCCGTTAAACACCTTATCTCGGTGTCCACGAACCGGCAGCAGGCCAGTTGATGTTCAAAAAGGCTCTCCTCTACCTCAGGTCAGCTTGCCTCAGCAGTCGGCCGTACCCAACCACCGACTTCTCATATCCAGCAAGCCTCAACGAATCCCATAGCATGGCTTGATGGGCGGTGATCACAGGCTTTCCCAAGGAGGCTTCCAAGCGGTCAATCACGGTGGAAGTGCGAAGGAGAGTGCACGAGATAAAGAGTGCATCGGCATCGGACATGTCTAAAACGCGGGCCGCTTCGAAGATGCTCTCTGGTGATAATGATGCAATGCCGGCTTCACTAATTAGGTTAAATGAAGCCGAGGCACAAACTTCGAAACCCGCACTTTCGATGCAGTTGGCGACAACGGCAACCTCTTCCTCGATGTAAGGTGTGAGCATAGCAATTCTTTTGACGCTAAGCTTGTCAAAGGCGCGCAAAGCTCCCGTCATAGGAGACGTTAGCGACGAGCCAGGGCGGGCCTGGTGCAGTTTATCCTCCAAGTTTTCTTGTGAAATTACGGCCGACCCAGACGTGCACGAGTATGCAAATACCTTGGTAGCGCCAGGAGGGTCGAACATCTCGCCAGCCTTGGCAATTTCATAAATATGATTATACAGGCTCTCGATCGCCATCTCCGGCGAACTCGGTTCCTCATGCTTGAACCTTGTAGCCGAGAGGGCAATTCTTTCATCTTTTAGCATTCTGCGCAACTCTAGCTCAGTGATGTAGTCGGTAGAGCAAACAATCAATCCTATGATTGGCTCAGCTTGTACAGCGGGATGGGAAGGGTTGACATGAATGGTTGAGAATGTGTTCGGCGAGGGCATTGGCTGTTTTCCTTCGGTAAATCGTCATCTCTTCATAATGAGTGGCGCAGCTTTTCGATTACACCGCAATCGCAAAGAGAAAACTCAGCTAAACCGTGGAGATCTTCCACAGGTTCTCAACTGCGCAGAATTTAGCGATTTTGCTCCTGCGCATTAGCCCCGCGTAGCCTCCAGCCTTGGCGGGAGAAGAGCAGCGGCTCGCCACAATAGCAGCGCCCACGCGCGGCTTTTGTGCAAACTGGCTTGCCAGCGCGCAGTAATCCGGCGTTTATTGGGCCTCGTCTGTGGTATTTGCAAAAATTCGACTTCAGAATCCGCTCCCCGTTCCTCCTTTAGGGCCAAGACTCATAACCAGTAGCTGACGGTTGCGGCGATGCATACGGCGGCGAGGAAGTTGCGGGCGAGTCGATCGTAGCGGGTTGCGATGCGACGGAAGTCCTTGATGCGACAGAACATTCGCTCATCACAATGGCGACGCGGCCATCCTCAAAAGCCAAAGGGGATCCTTCATCAACAGCCTGCTAACCAAGTCAGACTTGATAAGAACGATGGCCATAGGCGTTCCTTGAGCGAACAATGACTTAGACAACGATATCCGGGACGGTGCCGGAAGTTTCGAGCTGAAAAAATGCAGGAAAACTGCATGGAAGCCCGAAAGTTGCAGAATGCTTAGCGCAAGAACCCATTACAGTGACGTTTGAAGCGTCGGTGAGCGCACTTCTGGCACGTTTGTTAGACCGGCTACCTGCCGGTGCATCAGTGGGCTATGTTCCTTGCGTCAACGTCAGTGCGCACCAATAAAAGATCGACAAACAAAAGGTCGCTTAAAACACACAACGAGGTTTGGACGATGATGACCACAATGTCCCGCCGAGGATTTCTGGCGTTGAGTTCGGGTGCGGCTTTGGCTTCCACGCTCGGTACGATCAGAGCTGCCAGTGGTCAGGAGACGATCGACGAGATCACCTGGTCACTGCCCACGGTCCCCGAAACGCTTTTTGTGCCTCACTTCTGGTCTACCGAAATCGGCGTAATCATGTCGCTTGTGCAGGAAGGCCCGCTATTATTCGGTGACGACCTCTCCATGATACCTGGCCCAGCCGAAAGCTGGGAGATGGCCGACTCCACCACAGCGGTGTATCATTTGCGATCAGGCGTTACTTTCTCCGATGGCTCGCCGCTGACCGCGGACGATGTGGTTGCCACTGTCAAGTACCATTTGCGCCCGGATAGCGGCTCGCAAGTCGCGTCCTTTTACTCTTCCGTGGATTCCGCCGAGGCGACCGATCGGGCCACCGTCACGGTCAAGCTCAAATCGCCCAACGTGCAGTTCAAATACTGGGCCGCAGTTATGGCCGGCTTCCTGTTCAAGAAGGATCAATTGGGTAACGACGATCTCGGAACGCCCGATCTCCTGCCGCTCGGAACCGGTCCATATAAACTCGTGGAATTCGTTCCGGCACAACGTGTCGTGCTCGAGGCCCGCGATGACTACTGGGGCAGCAAGCCGATCGTAAAGAAGATCACGATTGTCGCCATTCCTGATGAGCAGACGCGAATCCTCGCTATGCAGAACGGCGACATCGACGGCACCTTCAATGTCTCGGTCTCCGAGATCGACCAATGGAAGGCGCTGGGCAATGTCGATGTGATCACGCAGCCTTCACTGGGCGTGTACCTGCTGACCCTCGACCAGTCCGCGGCGCCGTTCGATGACATCCATGCCCGCAAAGCGATTTCGTATGCCATCGACCGGGAAGGCCTGGTGAAGGCGCTGCTCAAGGGCAACGGTGAGCCCGCGACCGCGCTCAATCCACCGGAGATGTGGGTCGGTATCATGCCGCCGGACGAAGTGCGCAAGTTCTACGCCACGTTGCCAACCTGCCAATTCGATCTGGAACAGGCCAAGGCGGAGCTCAAGCAGTCGAAGTATCCGGACGGATTCGAGATTACGGTGCCGAGCCCCAAGGCCGATCCGTACAAGACCAATATACTTCAAAGTGTGGCTGAGAACCTTAGGCAGATCGGCATCACCGCGAAGGTGCAGGAGATGGACGACGCTCAGTGGTGGGCTGGCTATTTAGGGCATGAGAACCTCGGAATGCAGATCTCGGGATACGCTCCTGACTTCGCTGACGCCTCGAACTATCCGAGCCTGTTTTTCAGCAGCGCCAATGCGCGCAAAGACGGGATGAACGCCTCCAACTTCAAGAATCCTGAGGTCGACAAGGCACTCGCCACCGCGAACGAGAATTCGGATCCGAAGGTGCGCGGCGAAGCGCTGAAGCAGGTGTTCAGGATCGCCGGCGAGGACGCTGCAGTGGTGCCGATTTTCTGGCCGAGGTCGGCCATGGCGATCCGCAACAAATACACGCTCACTGGCTACAATGCGCTCTGGTATAATATCCCGTGGACGATGCGAGGCTTCGGCCTCAAAACCTGATGATGCCCATCAAGGCATGTGCGGCGGCGCTCTGCGCGCCGTCTCCGCACATTTTCCTTCCCGGATACAATAGGATACAATCAGATGGCGCTTCCCGACGCAATTGCGTGGCTCGATCGGCTGCAGGACATTTCCGGCCCTTGCTTCACCCGTGACGGTGGCGCCGTGCTGGCGACCGTCAGTCCTTCGGGCATCAACAGGGGTGAGTCGCTGGAAAGCCGTGTCTGGAAATTCGGCCTCAATGGATCGATGACGCAGCTGACACGCGGCCCCAACAGCGACCGCCTCGTCAAGGCCTCTGCGGTCGAGGAGCGCATCGCCTTCACCTCCGACCGCCGGTTGCGCGGGAAGATGGAACTATTCATGTTTGAAGGTGTCGGCGACGCGCGCCCCCTCGGCGACATACCTGGTACGATCGAGGATTTCAAATGGGCAGAGGATGGCAGTTTCATCGTCGTGCTAGCCGCCGACCGCGGCCTAAATAGCGGCGCCATCAACGGTGCGATCCGCCTTTGGTGGGGCGAGGACGAGGATCCTGAGGTCACGGTACCCGGCCCCGCACTCCGTCGCCTGTTCAGGATCGACACGGTAACCGGCGAAACCGCCGAGGTCGGTCCGCGCGACCTGAACGTGTGGGAATTCGATCTGGCTCCCAGCGGCGCGGTCGCCATCTGCTCTGTCGATGCCAGCGAACGCGGCTGGCATCACCCGAAGATGATGAGGATCGACTTCGCGCTACGCAGCCATGAGCTCGTGCATGAGTCTGACTGGCAGTTGCAGGGCCTTGCTGTTTCGCCCGACGGCAGCAAAGTCGCAGTGCTGGAAGGTTGGGCGAGCGATCGCGGGCTCGTAGCCGGCGAAATGCGGGTGATCGACATCGCGACACGCAAAGTTTCGATTCTAGGTGCCGACAAGCTCTCCAACGCCACGCAGTTGCAGTGGCGTGACAGCGAGAGCCTGTGGTTCACCGGCTGGAAGAATCTCGGCGCCACCTATGGCGTGATCAGGCTCGATGGCACCATAGCATGGCAGGCCGACGAGGAGGCCACTGTTGGCGAGAATTCTTACGTCGCTAGCATGGCCGTCTCGTCCTCTGGCGCCATCGCCGCTGTCAGAGAAAGCATCGGCCATCCGCAGGAACTCTATTACAAGTCTTCCTGTGAAGCGGATTGGAAGCAAATCGCGGATGTCAATGGCGAAGTCGCACGTGGCTTCCCGAACTATCCCGAACTTCGCCGTATCACCTGGAGCGGCAAGGACGGGCTGCCGCTCGAATCTTTCGTCTTCGTGCCGCAGGGGCTTGGGCCAGGCCCGCATCCCATGGTGGTTGAGATCCATGGTGGACCTAGCTTGTCCGCGAAATACAGCTTCAACCCCCGCGGCGGCCTCGCCTGGGCAAGCGCCGGCTATATAGTGTTCATTTCCAACTATCGCGGCAGTGTCGGCTGGGGGCAGCCTTTTGCGAGGATGAATCTAGGCGATCCCGCGGGCGCCGAATTCGACGACATCATGGCCGGCATCGACAGATGCATCGCGCTCGGCCTCGCCGATCCAGAACGCCTCGGCGTCACCGGCGTCTCTTATGGCGGTTTCCTGAGCTGCTGGGCCGTCGCGACCACCGACCGCTTCAAAGCGGCAATTCCGCTCTCCTCGATCTGCAACCAGTTGAGCTCGCACTATTCGTGCGAGCATGACTTCCACGAATTCATCAATGGCGGCTCTCTTCAGCTTCCCGAGCATCGCGCCGTTGCCATCGACCGCTCCCCTCTCAGCAAAATAGACAAGCCAACCACGCCCACACTCCTGATCCAGGGCCGGGAGGATCGCTGCACGCCCCTGGGCCAGGCGCAGGAATTCTACGCCGCCCTCAGAGCGAAAGGCGCGACCGCCGAACTCGTCGTCTATCCGCGCGAAGGCCACGGGCTGATAGAGGTCGGCCACAAGCACGATGCGTGGGAACGCATGTTTGCCTGGTTCAACCGCTACCTTAGGCAGATCGATGGGTAACGGGCTGGTTAGGCTCATCCTCATCCGGCTGGCTCAGGCCGTCCCGCTGCTGGTTGCTGTCTCCCTCATCGTCTTCGCCCTGACTTATCTCGCACCAGGCGATCCTGTGCGTACGTTGCTGGGTGCCAAGCCGGCGACTCCCGAAGCTATCGCCGCCTTGCGCGAGCGATACAACCTCGATGATCCCTTCATCGAGCAATACCTCAAATGGCTGTGGCAGGTCCTACAGGCGGATCTCGGCCGTTCGATCTCCGGAAATCGTCGCGTTATCAACATCATTGCCGAACGTCTCAGTATTTCAGTGTTCCTGGCGGCCATGAGCGCTCTGATCGTTCTCGGCGCTGGCATAGGGTTGGGAGCCTGGGCGGCGCTACGCCGCGGCCGTTGGATCGACCGGCTGATCGTCACCTCCGGTATACTTGGCATTTCCTCGCCTCCTTTCGTCACCGGCTTGTTCCTGCTCTATCTCTTCGGCGTCATCCTCGGCTGGTTCCCCACTTTTGGTGCTGGCGACAATTTCCTCGATCGCTTGTGGCACCTCACGCTACCTGCCATTGCTCTAGCCTTTTCGGTGATGGCGATCGTCATGAAGATCACCCGCGCCGCCATGATCGAGGTCATGGCTAAAGATTACGTGACCTTCGCCCGCGCGCGGGGCCTCTCCGCGCGACGCGTGCTGCTGCAATACGTCCTACGAAACGCGCTGATACCGGTGATCACCGCGTCCGGCCTTGTCATCGTCAGCCTCGTCGCAGGCTCCATCTATGTCGAGGTTACCTTTGCGCTCCCTGGTCTAGGCACCCTCACTGTCGATGCAGTATCCAAGCGCGACATTCCGCTCATCCAGGGCACGACGCTGGTGTTCGCTCTCTTCGTCGTGGTCGCCAACCTTCTGACCGATATCCTCTACACCTTCGTTGACCCGCGCATCCGTTTTGAAGGTGTCAGGTCGTGACGCTTCCAGAGGCAATCGACGCCCAGCCTGTTCGCATCTCGCGCCGCCTTGCCCAGATTCCGCTGCTGGTCGCCCTCGCTTTCGTGGTGGTAGGCGTCGTTGTTCTGTGCGCAGTACTCGCGCCCTGGATCGCGCCCTACGATCCATCTCTGCAACGCCTCGACGTCGGCGTATCGCCTCCCAGCTCCGACTTCATTTTCGGCACCGATTCGCTCGGTCGCGACATCCTCTCCCGCACCATCAACGGGGCCTCGACCGCGCTCGTTGGCCCCATGGTGATTGCTGCCGGCGCCTTCGCGGTAGCGACTGTGTTCGGACTGCTCGCGGGTTACCTCGGCGGCTGGGTTGATACCCTCATCATGCGCTGGGTTGACTTCATGTTCGGTCTGCCATCGACGCTCATCGTCATTGTCGTGGTCGGGGTCATCGGCGGTGGCTACTGGGTGGCTGTCGCGGTGCTGCTCATTACCTTTGTTCCGTCCGACACTCGGATCGTGCGCTCCGCCGTGCTGGAGGTGCGTCCACGCCCCTATATCGATGCGGCCCGCAGCCTCGGGATCAGCAAACGCCGTATCCTTTTCGTTCACATCCTCCCGAATATCCTGCCCATCATCGTCGCCTATGTTGCGATCGACTTTGCCTTCGCGCTGGTCAATCTTGCCGGTCTTTCCTTCCTGGGCCTGGGGATCGAGCCCGGCACTGCCGACTGGGGCCGAATGCTGAGCGAGAACCGCAACCTGCTGTTTGGGGGCAACCCGCACGGTACACTGGTCCCTGCTGCCGCCATGATCCTCACTGCGATCAGCATGAACCTGATCGGCGACTGGCTGTTTGAGAAGTTCATCGGATGACCTTGGCATCGGATCCTGTGGATTTCCTTACCGTTCAAGATCTCGCCCTCTCCAGTGGCAATCTTGTGATCACGATGCCGACCAGCTTTCACGTCGCACGAGGCGAGACTCTCGCCATCGTAGGGGAATCCGGCTCGGGCAAGTCGCTGATGGCCAAGGCCATCGCCGGCCTATTGCCTCCCGGCGTCACCGCCAAGGGCTCCGTGAAGCTCGAAGGGTGCGAACTCAACGGTCTTTCCGAGCGTGATTGGCAGAGGTTGCGCGGCCGCCGCGTCTCGATGCTTTTACAAGACCCTTTCACCATGCTGAACCCAGTGATGCGGGCCGGACGGCATCTCGACGAGGTGCTGAGGGATGATCCCACGTTCCATGATCGCAAGGCGCGGCGCGCCGAGGTGGAGCGCCGCCTTATGGAAGTAGGCATCAATAATCCCGCGGTCGCCGATCACTTTCCATTTCAGCTTTCAGGTGGCATGAGCCAACGCATTGCGCTTGCCAGTTCGCTCGCTCGCGATCCAGAGATTCTCATTGCCGACGAACCCTCAACCGCCCTCGACGTCACCACCCAAGCCGAGATCATGCAGCTCTTGAAGGACGCCAAGGCGCAACGCGGCATGAGCCTTATCCTAATCACTCACGACCTGCGTCTTGCCTTTTCCATATGCGACCGCGTGCTGGTGCTCTATGCCGGCTCGGTTGTGGAGATCGGCCGGGCCGACCATCTCGGCTCCGGCCCCTTCCATCCGTATTCTGCGGGCTTGCTCCTATCCGAACCTTCAGCCACCAAGCGGGTTAAGCGCCTCGTCGCCATGCCGGGCCGCGTTCCAATGGCCCATGCCGTTGCAGGACAGTGCGCTTTTGCGGATCGCTGCGATTGGGCCGACGAGCGCTGCCGGGCGGCTCGCCCCGGACTCGAGCAGCGGGCCCCTGGCCGCTTCACCCGGTGTCTGCGCCAGCCCGAAATCCAAGGCGAACTCGACGCGCTTCGCCGCGCGGCATTGGAAGCCGCACCACCCATCTCAGCGCGTCTGGCGAACGAGCTTCCGCTGGTAAAGGTCGATGCCATCACGAAGGTCTTCCCCGGCAATACCGCAACGCACGCGCTCAAAGGCGTGAGCTTCCATATAGCTCCGGGGGAAAGTGTCGGCCTTGTTGGCGAGTCAGGCTCGGGCAAGAGCACGCTCGGACGCTGCCTTGTTGGTCTCGAAACCCCGACCACTGGCAAGATCGAGATTAATGGCATCGATGCGCACGATTTCGAGGCCCTGAAGCCCGAGGACCGCGCTCATCTGCGCCGTACGGTTCAGATGGTCTTTCAAGATCCCTACTCAACGCTCAACCCGCGCCACTCTATCGGCAAGACACTTGCGGAATCGCTACGCGCTGGGCAGTCCTCGGGCGATATGAATGTCAAGATCGCTCGGCTTTTGACAGAAGTAGGCCTCACAGGGGATTACGCCAAAAGGCGACCTGCGCAACTCTCGGGGGGCGAGCGCCAGCGCATCGCAATCGCGCGCGCGCTCGCCGTCTCTCCGCGCCTGCTTGTGTGCGATGAGCCCGTTTCTGCGCTCGACGTCTCGGTGCAGGCGCAGATGCTCAATCTCTTCAAGGATTTAAAGGCTACGCGCGGCCTTTCCTTCCTGTTCATCACCCACGACCTCGCGGTCGTGCGACAAATCGCCGATCGCATCGTCGTTCTTTATCTCGGCGACGTGGTCGAAGAAGGCTCAGTCGATAAGGTCCTGTCGGAACCGCAGCACCCCTATACCAAACGCCTCGTCGCCTCAGTTCCGACTTCTAGAGCGTCGGACCATCAGACTGAATCGCGCAGGATTCCGCTGATGTAAGGTTTGTGATTCACTTCCTTGTGTAGGTGATTTGCCATGCCCAAGCCCTATTCGCTCGATTTGCGTGAACGTGTTGTGCGGTTTGTCGAGGCGGGCCATTC
>NZ_NSGE01000021.1 GCF_002294985.1 Mesorhizobium sp. WSM3862
CGGCGCGCAATCCGTCGTGAAGCCAGGCCGTCAGCGAGCACGCTTCCAGGCCGATCCGCTCAAGCGGCAAGCCGGTCCCCTTCAGCGCGTCACACAATGCCTGCGGATCGCTCAACGCTTTGCCTCCTTCACGATCCGGCCAGTCTCGTCGACAATGCAAATAGAGGTCTCTTCCAAAGACACGTCCAGTCCGGCAAAGTACTTCATGGCTGCTCCTTCCAAATGTTTGTGGCGACTCACATCGACCACGTTTTCACATTTCGACAGGAGCAGCCGCCAAAGACCCCAATCACCCCATCTGTTTCGAAACTCGCTATGGCGGGTCAGATGGCGGTGTTTTTCGAGAACCGGAGCGGAGCGGACGTTCAGGTCCGTAGCACCGGAAGCGCAGAAAACGCCGGCAGATGACCGCCAGAGTAGAGTTCCAAACAGGCTCTTCAGGCCCTCATCGCCATTCCATCAGCAGCGGGATCAGCTCCGCCGTCAACCAAACCATCGAGAATCCGTATGCCGTGGACGCACGCAATCCCAAAGCTCAGAGGGCTACGGACAACTTCGTAGCCCTTTTGCTCAAGGGCCTGACTGATGCGACGGGGTATCCGGTTGGTGACGTCAATCGCATTACTTGTTGCTGAAAAGCGAGGACTGGAAACTGCCTCGCTCATAGACATGTCGAAGTCAAGAACGTTCAGAATAGCTTGAAGGACTCCCATTGCAATTTGGGTAGCGCCAGGTGCTCCGACTACGACATACGGTTCGTCGCCCTTGAAGACAATTGAAGGACACATCGAGCTGAACCGCGCTTTGCCCGGCGCAATCGAACCTGCGCGTCCCGGACGGGGATCGAACACGCCCATGCAACCGTTGTACATAAATCCCAGCCCATTCGTAATCACGCCTGAGGGCATACCCAGCGAATGGGTCATCGTGACGCAGCTGCCATCTCGGTCAACAACGCTGATGTGCGTCGTGTCCTTGCTCGGAAATCCGGAGTTGAATCGGGGGACGTTAGCCTTAGCACCGCCGGAAATCTTTTCAGCAAGTTCCCTTGCGTAACCTTTGGAGATGAGACGACCGACTGGAACGTCGACAAACTTCGCATCACCAACAAACCCGTCCTTGTCGATTGTGGCATACTTCATCGCCTCACAAACGATTCTGACATACTCCTCGGTGTTATGGCCGACGTCTTTGAGATCAAAGTTCTCGAGGATGTTCAGCATCTGAAGCAACATGATGCCACCGCCAGGAGGGTGATTTGTTGCCACACGAAAGCCCCTGTATTCACCCCAGAGCGGATCGCTGACTGTGGGAACGTAGGTGGCCAAATCTTTCCTCGAGATCAGCCCGCCATTCGCCTTCATGTCATCCGCGATCTGATCGGCGATTTCCCCTTTGTAGAACACGTCAGCGCCTTTGCGAGCGATCAACTCAAGGGTGTTGGCAAGGTCAGAATTGGTAACGAGGTCACCAATAATCTTCGGGCTTCCATCCTCGTGGCAATAAATTGCGCGACCCGATTCAGTGTATCTGAGCCGCTCAGGGTTTGCGACGCGCCCCATCTGGCCGCCGTCTGACCAAAATCCGTAGACACCCGGTCGGACCGTCCAGCCCTTTTTTGCCCAGTCGATCGCCGGTGCCAGGATTTCCACCCAAGGTAGGACTCCGTATTGAGAGTGAGCAACCTCATAGCCACGCAAGGAGGATGGTACGCAGATCGATTGATATCCAAGGTCATTGACTCGCCCTTTCAGGATGAATCCAAAGCCATCTCTGGCTTCGCCTTCTATCAAATCTTCCCACATGTTCTCACGCGCGACGAGCGGGGCAGGCGCGTGGAAGTCAATATACTGATGACGTCCTTTGAACGGTGCATAAACACCCATACTGCCAAACCCGGCAATACCGCACATCATCGGATCGACGACTCCTTGAACCAAAGCACAAGCGATCGCCGCATCAACAGCGTTCCCACCAGCTTTCAGTATTTCGGTTCCGACCTCGACAGCCTCAGGCTCAGGGGCCACGATCATTGCGTCGCGCTTCTTCATGAAAATCTTCTCCGATTGTATTGACGACGGTCTCGTGTTGCCGAATAGGTGACATTCGACGAACTCGTCAGAGCCACCTGGCGGCTCTGATCGAAACCAATATTGCTTGGGGCAACACATATGAAATGCACAGCCCTGCGCCGGATGGAGTGGATCGGGAAAGACCAGTGCCCAGATCGGGATCCGGAACGCCTAACCTCGGATCTGGCGTGAGGGCAGTTCCGCAGTCTGCTGGCCGGCGATATGGTCCCAAACCACGCGCTCGACTCTGACGACCTCCGCCAGCTAGGCTGTCAGGAACCCTCACCACGTGGAATATACCTTTCATTGTGGCCATAAGTAAACTTGCGCTGGGGGCGAACAAAATCCATGTCAAGCTTGAACAGTTCAGATCCGATGTTGGCGTTGACCTGTTCCTTGGAGGAAGTATTCGCGTCCTCAAAAATGTCTTTGCAATCGCCCTTTCTGCACCCGACGCGAGAAGCGGCAGCGGCCCATTACACACCCGAGTCTGCGCAGGATTCTTGCAAATTTCGCCCTCAATTGCAGGAACTGCGCCATTTGTAAGCTGAAAGGCAGAATTCCGTCGCCTCGTCAGCGCGACCATCGGCACAGTGGCCGATGACCGTCGCATTCCAATGGCGCCGCGATTGCCGGATCGAAGCCGCGCTCTTTTCCGCAGCACCGCCCAGATGATGCGAGCGAGCCTGGCCGCCAGCGCCACGACGACGACCTCCTTGTCCGCCCGCGCTGACAGGCTTCGTGCCCATCGGCCCAGCGGCGTCTCCTGGGCGATGATGCGCGGCAGCACCACGCGAGCGCCGTGGATCAGGTTCGCTCGCAGATAGCGGTTGCCGCGCTTGGATATGCTGAGCAATCTCGGCTTGCCCCCGGGTGGTCGCCTGCCGGGGCGTGGGCTCAGCCAAGCGGCAAGGTCACGGCCGCGCCCGAAGCTCCGCGTCGCCGACCGCAGCCGTCAGTGCGGTGGCGTTGATCACCCCGATGCCAGGGATCGTCGAAAGGCGACGTGCCGCCTCGTCCTCGAGCACCATGTGCACGAACTCGGCATCAAAGGCGGCAATCCGCTCATCAAGGCTGCGCCACTCAGCGCGTAAGTCTTCGATCAGAACCCCCAAGCGCGGCGCCAGACGGGGATCGTCCTCATCGGCGAAGACTGAAAGCGCATCTTCCAGCTTGCGCCTCCCCTGCGCCCCAACCATTCCGCGCTCAAGTAAAAGCGCGCGCAGATAATTGAGCAGCGCGGTGCGCTCCGCCACCAGACGCGACGCGCCCGATGCAACGCTTGGACATCCGACTGCGCCTCGCTCTTACCGGCACAAAGCGCATCGTCGGCCGCGTCGCCGCCTCCGCGATCGCCTCGGCGTCGCGGTCGTCGTTCTTGTTCGCCTTCACATAGGGCCGAACAAATTCCGGCGACATCAACCGGATTGTGACCCATGGCGCCGAGCACCCGGTCAAGATGGTGCGCGCCGCAGCATGCTTCCATCGCCAAAATGCAAGGCGTCATCTTCCCGACGAAGGCCGCAACGCTGTCACGACGAAAGCGACGGCGCAGAACAACAGCGCCAGTCTCAGCCAGCCCGACGAGGCTGCACACGTCTTGCCGAGATCAATTCCAGGCACAAATATCGACATCAGTCCGTTCCTCTCTCGTTCCAAACAGCGCAATCCAAACGGATCGCACCCAGAGAGGAGGGGGGGGCCATCCCATAATCACAAACGACCTTCTATCGAATCCTACTATTCTCTCAAAGATAGGAAACGCTCCACGCTCTAGCGCCTGGCGCGCCCTGGTTCGTGACGGTCGCGTCGACCACTCGCACTTCCACGACGCGGCCGCCGCGCTCTGGCTCGAGGTTGATCACTGCCCATATCGAGGGACCGCTTGCACGACTCGCAAATGACACCCGTCGAACCCACCACCTTGCCCCGCCTGCTGAGGCTGCAGTCTTTCCCCTGTCGCAGGGCTGTCCGGGGAAATTTAGGCATAGGCGAGGCTCATCTGATCTGGGGATGAACGGGGCTTCCTTTGGCTTGGATTGACAGGCCGGGGTCGTTCGATGGCGGCGATGTGGCGACGCTCGAACAGGCATCGTGTCACCAGGTCGGTGAAGTGCAGATCGGCAGAGCGACGCGGTGCACGCGCGCGGCTATGCGCAACAGCGCATGGCGATCATGGCGGCGAAGAGCTGCAGGCGGATGGCGTTGTCGTTGTTGCCGAGGAAACGGCGGATCTTCAGATGCTGCTTGATCCAGCGGAACAGAAGTTCGATCTGCCAGCGGCCCTTGTAGAGGGCCTTCGTTTCGCTTCACGATGATGCGGCGCAAGCGGATCGGCAGTTTGGAATCGCCTTTGCTGGCAAAGCTCACCTCGGCATCCTCAAGCACGGTGAAGCCCTCGCCGTGCATGGCTGCGAGGGCACGATCACACACCAGCTTGAGCCCCATGTTGGTCTTGGGCCGGGTGACGAGGAAGGCTTGCGCCGCAGTGATCGCCGTCCACCAGCCGTAATGGCAATAGCCCTTGTCGAACACGTAGGTGGCGCCGGTCTCGATGGTGATCGTGCGGCCGATCTGGGCGTCGTTGACGTTGGCATCGGTGATGTCGAGGACGCGCGTACAGTCGCTATCTGGATCGTAGACGACATGCAGCTTCATGTCGCGGATGCGGCCGTTCGACTTGCCCCAGTCGCAAAGCTTGCCGAGCGGGATGGGCGTGGAATCGATCAGCCGCAACATGGCACTGCCTTCGCGACGCATCTGCCGGTCGAGTTGGCCGGCGAGCAGGGCGCGTCTCGGCGAAGACGGCAACAGGGCGGCGCCGGTTCGCGTCCGACAAGGTCGAGCGCCGCAACAGGCCGCTGCCCAGGTGATAATGGTGCTGGCCATTGGCGTTCCAGCCAGCTTGCAGGCTGCGAAGGCTCGCCGCGCCGCTGAGCTGAGCATAGATCAGCGTCATCAGATGGTCCCAGCTCTTGAACGATTGGCATAGGCATCCCCGTCATGGCTATCCACAATCGTCTGGAAGCGGCGACGATTTATCGGTTCAACCAGCTGCCAAGAATGCTGCGTAAAGCGCATGCTCCGTTCCCTTTCTGAGTCTCGACAACCAGAAGGTAGACGGAAAATCCCCGTCTTACGGGGCATGCACATGCGGCATTTCGATTCACCACGGACTTTCCCCGGACAGCCCTGCCGCTGTGGGGACAGGGTGACCCGACGGGCTTCATGTGTCCGCCCGATTCCGTTAATCACCATAAAGGAGGTTGTCGAGCAGAGGCGCGGACGGGGCCAAAA
Source organism: Mesorhizobium sp. WSM3862 (assembly GCF_002294985.1). GTDB lineage: Bacteria > Pseudomonadota > Alphaproteobacteria > Rhizobiales > Rhizobiaceae > Mesorhizobium. The sequence goes on from NZ_NSGE01000021.1 coordinate 5,370, forward strand.
TCGCCGGTTTCCTGCGCCGACGGAACAAATTCACAGAAAATGTGGCCCTTTATTTGCTATTATCACAAAGCAGACACTGAACGGCAAAGTTGGGACTCGGGCGTTCCGCCGCTGGAATCCCGCACGATTAGAATTTCTGAAGGGGCAGGCGATGCTGACATATTCACTCAAAGGCTTATGCTTTTTCGGCTTATGCTTTTTCGTGGCGATCTCGCGGCGCCGGAACATCTCTATACGCGGATGCTGCTCATTTCCACATTGACTCCGGATACGAGCCTCGGCTTGCCGTCGTCAATCAACGATGTCGTTTCTAGTGGCGGTAGATCTGTACCCAGATCTCCTGCACTGCTGGAGCCGCACATTCATATCGAACACACGGGGAAACCAGTTAGGCATGGACAGTCGCGTCGAATTCTCGGGAGCGTGGGACGTTTCTCCGAGCGAATATCTGGGCCAACGCAGCGTAGCTTTCGATGTGAGCGTGCCGCGGTCACAATATGTTGTGATGCGTGACGGCTGCCGATTGGCCATTGACGTCTATCTTCCCCGCCAACTGGTCGCCTCAGAAGGTCAGACGACCTTTCCAACCATTGTCCTGTTCACGCCGTATTATCGCCGTTTCAAGTTGCGGCCGGGCAGTTCAGCCGAACCGAACAACAGCGTCAGGTTCTGCAATCTCTTCGTTCCTAGGGGCTATGCCGTCGTCGTCGTCGACGTGCGCGGTACCGGCGCAAGCTTCGGTACCCGTGACAGCTTCCGCTCGCCGAAGGAGCGCGAAGACACTCGTGAGATCGCCGACTGGATCGTCGCTCAGCCTTGGTCGAACGGCCGCATCGGCTCCACCGGCGTGTCTTATCTAGGTGCGTCCGCCGACTTTATGGCTAGCACCGGGCATCCTGCAGTGAAGGCGATTGCGCCGCTCTTTTCCGTTTGGGACACCTACTCGGATAATTACTTCCCCGGCGGAATCCAGCTCAAATCGCTGACAAAGATATACGATGATCTCATGATCGCGCTGGACCATGATCGCCGTGATATCCTCAAGCAGTTCCCGACGTTCAACAACGACGAATACGACGGGCCGCAACCTGTCGATGAGGATGTGGACGGTTCACTTCTTCGAGAGGCGATTGACGAGCATCTCGGAAATTTCCGGCAGGTTGATTTCATGGCGGAGTTCACGTTCCGCGAGGAAGGGCTTCCCTATGACGGCAGTTTCAGCTCGGCCTCGTTTAGTCCCTATTCGGTTTCCCGTGGGGTCCGTCCTGAAGTCGCCGTTCTCTCTGTCTCCGGATGGCAGGACGGGGCCGGCTACATGAATGGCGCGATTTCGCGCTTTCTGACGTTGAAGGAGAATCCCCGCCACCTTCTGCTCGGACCGTGGGATCACGGAGCCAACATAGACGTCTCTCCGTGGAGGGTGGCGGAGAAGCCTGACTTCCCTTTGCTGAGCGTGGTGTTGCGCTTCTTCGACACCTATTTGATGGAGCTGAACACGGGCTTGGGCGATGAGGTGCCCATTCATTACTTTTCGATGCACGCACAGGAATGGCGCGCCGCGGCCTCCTGGCCCCCCATCGAGACGAGGACAACGTATTTCTTTGCGCCGCAAGGCCTGCTATCGGAGACGCGTCCGGATTACGGGGCTGACCGGTACAAGGTTGATTTTTCGAGCGGAACCGGCGTCGGCACGCGCTACGAGGGCATCGCCGCAGTCGACAGCAGGAACAACTACGCCGATTGGCAGGGCCGAACGTCCCGGATGCTGAGCTATACCTCCGCGCCGCTGGAACAACCCGCTGAGATTGTCGGGCATGCACTCGCCGATTTATGGCTGTCGTCCGGGGAGCCGGACACGGCTCTCTTCGTCTATCTGTCGGAAATCGAAGCCGATGGTACAGAGCGCTATGTTACCGAAGGGTTGCTTCGCGCTCTTCACCGCAAGGAGACGCCGGCCCCGGATACCTATCGCACGACATGGCCGTTTCGCACTTTCTCGCGGATCGACGCAAAGCCGATGGTTCCAGGCCAACTTGAAAGAATCCGGATCCCTCTGTTGCCAGTTGCTTGGGAGTTCAACGTAGCCAGCCGCATCCGTCTTTCGATCGCGGGAGCTGATGTCGACCATTGCGGACAGATTCCGCATGGCAGGCCGCCATTATTGGAAGTCGCGTTCGGTGGCGCGACCGCATCCGCGCTCAAGCTTCCGCTGACATTGAGATAGAGAGAGCGGATGCAAGGGGAGGCGGATGCATTCGCTGTGGCGGCCGCCGGACGGAACGCTCGCCTCATAAATACTCACGCATGAAACTGATGAAATTTTCCTCGACCTGGCGCGTGTGCGCATGCGCAAGCTCGTCGGCAAATTCATTCCAATCTCCTCAATCATCGTTTTTGTGCTCGTGCGTGAGCAAAATGTTCATTCGTGGTGCGTTCGAGGCACTGGAGTGGGAGAACAGCTGCCCCCCTTGGGACAGCACCGCTCTCGCGGGCCACGTCATGAGTGTATTGGCTTCCACGCGCCTGCCCGCTCGTCGCGCGCGGGGGCGCCACAGGGGTATTCCGATGGAAAACGGAGCGGCCGATCTTATGCTCCAAGCTTTTGATCAGCCGAGTCAACGTCGGCTGTGAAATCCCCAACTGATCCACTGCCTGGAAAATGCAATCGGGCAGCCACTGCCAAGAACCCTTCTATCTGCTGAATCTGCAAAGTCATTCAACTGGTCTTCCGGATCAACAACACAGCAGCTTCCGGCCGACCAGCAGTGCCTGCCCCTCAAGGGCATCTGAAGACTTGGCGCGTACAGGACGGTTCCAGCCCATACGCAGCAACGCCCGCGGCCATTTTTGCGATCCGTCTTCACCGGCATCGCCGACAGTGCCCGCCTTCAGCCGTGTCTCCAGCAACACCATCTCAAAACCGGCGTCGCCCAGACCCTCGCGCAACCATTGCGACCGTGGGCCCGCCTAAAGGCCGACACGGATGACCGGCAATCCCAGATCGGCAAAATGCTGCAACAGTGCCTCATGCGCGCTCGCCACCTTCGTCTCTCGCACTGCTTGCCTACGGATCCACCACGCCAACGCTGCTCAGGTCAGCGACACATCAATTCCTGCACAACTATCCATGGGAGTCCCTCGCTTGAGGGTTGGAAATCGAACCCCGTTCAACGTCATCACTCTGAGGGACAGCCACCTTCCTACGTATGCGAGGAGCGCCGGCCCATTATGGCATCTAGAGCTCTCCCCCTCCGTGCAGCGCATTAGCTAGAGCGGCGGATTTTCATGTGAGTCCATAGCCTGCGGCAGTGAAGTAGTTTCTGCATTCTGTTAGGGAGAACAGATTGCAGATATCGCCGATGGCCTGCCACAGAGCGTCGATGGTTCTGATGGCCTTTGCGCGCAGATGCGCCTTGAGCTTGGCGAAGGCCATTTCGATCGGGTTGAGATC
>NZ_NSGE01000022.1 GCF_002294985.1 Mesorhizobium sp. WSM3862
CCAGCATGAATGGTGAATCATAAACCCGCTGATTTGGGAATCCTCAACGACTCCCAACAATTTCATCCCGCTCTAGCAGCAATCCCAAGGCGGCGCCGAGACGCTCTGGGGCTGTACCCGTTATAGTGGATAGTGGGCATTCTCTCAGGGGGCTGGGGCAAAATGAACAAGCAATCGTGGAAGACTGCGGTCGAAATCGTCGGCGAATTCAGAAGCAGGCATTACGTCCGGATCATCGAAGACGGCGTTGTGAGCATTAAGGCATTCGATTCCCATACAGAAGCCGAGACCTTCGCCGCGAGCGAAAAGGCGCGGCTCGAAATTGTGCCATCTCGTTGAATACCAAAGGGCGAAAAGGACCAGAAGCCGAAGCCACCGGGCCAAAAGAACCCCAACTTGGAGAGTTCACCGAATCCGGTTGAACGCCATCACACATTCGCGATTGCCCGGCCACAAGAGCAGCCGGGGCCTATGCGCAATCGCGGGGTTGCCCTGTCAGCGAACCGCCACCATCACAAACCGCGCTTGGTGGTCCGTCAGCACTAGGAATTCGGAGCCGTGGATGGCTTCCATCTTCTCAGCGAGTATGCGGGCGAGTACCTCGATTTCTCGCCTTTGGCCTTTGCCTCTGCGACGGTCTTCTTGAAAGTCAGTCGCCATAGGCCGGCACACCACCATCGCCGGCATCCTCCTCGCGGTCGCTGCGAGAGCCGGCAGCCCAATGAAGCTGACAGGCACGTTTGAGATCGCTAAGGCTGGGCTCTGCCGTGCCGTCGTCCTCATCGTCGCAGTTGTCGACTTCAAGGTCGAGCGTATTGCCTGGCCCACCGCCAGCGCACCAGCCTAGCGCCGGCTCGTCGTCCAGTCCCGGCCGCCTTCGGTCGGGGCGAGCTGGCGCCACCCGACAGGGCTGGAAGGGGCCACTTACTTCGAAAACTGTTTCAGGTAAGCGATGACGTTGGCTACGTCCTGATCGTTCTTGAGGCCGGGAAACGCCATCTTGGTTCCTTTGATCATCCCCCTGGGGTCTTGAAGATACTTCGTGAGCGTGGGCTCATCCCATTTGATGCCGGATTTTCCGGCCTCGGTCATGGCCATGGAATAAGTGAAACCGGGATGCGTGCCCGCGGTGCGCCCGATGACGCCGTGCAGAGACGGGCCGACCTTGTTCTGGTCCTGGTCGGCAATGTGGCAGACCTTGCACTTGGTGAAGACCTTCTCGCCTGCGGCGGCATCCTGCGCTCGCGAAGGGCTTGCAATGAGGATCATGGCCGACGAGGCGATGAAAAGTGCGATTGCGCGCATGGCATTCCTCCCTGATCGATCGTCATTTGCGCCGGACGATTCGCACCACGCCAGCTGCGCTGGGGCGGCCTGCACGGTAGAGCGGAATATCCGTGGTCCCACCAATGGAATTGCGGCATCTACATACCACAGTATCAGGCCGATGCGTAGAAACGCCAGTTTATTTGAAGACCTAAAGCGCGTCCCGAGGAAACGGACTCAGGGGACGCGGTCATGGCGCTTCGGCCTGCTGTCGGGACGCGGCGAGGCTGCCTTAGGTTCCCTCCTCGAAGTCCTGTAGTGTCGCATGGCGTAGCGTATGCTCGCCGCGAAGGAATCTTACCCGGCCGGTGATGCCTGGCTTAACCCACTCGACATCATCGGCAAAGGCGCTCGGCACCCGCTGCGCGGGCTTTGGCGCGCTGGCCTCCTCGACACCCTTCCATAGCCGTTCCGTGAGGCCGCTGGGCAGCGTATAAACGCCGTGCCGGCTATCGGCCACCGCGCGCCATGATCGCCGCAGCGGGCTTCCCAGGCTCGCGTCTGACGCCCAGAAGCTCGAGGTCGCGGACATCCCAACACTTCGTCTTTACCCAGGAATCGACCTTGCCGCTCTTGTACGGGCTTTCCCGTCGTTTCGACACCATGCCTTCAAGGCCCATCTGCTCGACGGCTTCGAAGAACGCGGCGCCGCCGCCCTCAACGTGGTCGCTGTATTGGATCATCTGCTTGGCCGGCTTAATCAGGTCCAGAGCTTGGCCTTGCGCTCCATCAGCGGCAGGGAACGAAGATCCTGGCCGTCGAGGTGCAGGATGTCGAAAGCGACGAATGCAAACTGTTCGGCATTCCACACCATCCGCGAATGCATCTGGTGAAAGTTCGGCCGTCCATCCGGCTCCGGCGCGATCATCTCCCCGTCAAGGATGAAGGCCTTGGCGGGCAGCTTCTCGGCCGCAGCGATGATAGGCGAATACCTTTGCGACCAGTCGTGCAAATTGCGGGAGAAGGCGCGCTCGCCGGCCCCGTCGAGGATGACCTGGGTTCTGTAGCCGTCATATTTGATTTCGTGCAGCCAATCATCGCTGACTGGCGGTGTTTCAACCTGGATTGGCTCAAGAGGCCTAATAGAGGACAGCCGGGCTTCGCCGGCAGGCTTACGCATACGAACCCCAATGCAAAACTCGAATTTGATTCAATATCGAATGGCGGCTTCGGTTCCGTTAGCAGTTACTGAAACACCTTGCCGCGATTTGGCATTCGCACTAGACTCGGCGCTTCTCGCAGCGTGCCACGCTCCTCCGGTTTGCCCAGGAGATGCCGAATGCGCGACGTTTTGCTTTTCATTCTGTTACTGCTTCTGCCCGTTCCGACGGCATCTTATGCCGCGGCCATCCACGACGCGGCCGTGAAGGGCGATATCGGGGCGATCAAGGCAGCTCTCGACGCAGGTGCCGGCGTCGATGAGAGTGACGGGAAAGCGACACCACTCTATCTTGCGGTCAAGGGCGGGCATTTTGCAGCGGCAAAAATGCTTATTGAACGCGGTGCGGACGTCAACGCCGCCCCGACACCGGTTTTGGGTCCTGCCCTCATGCCAGCTTTGGCAAAACGCAGGATCGACCTGATCAATCTGTTGCTGGACGGCGGCGCGAATCCAAATTCGAAGCGCAGCCGCGAAAACGCTATCCACATCGCGGTCAATCTCGGTTGCATCGATTGCGTTAAGGCACTGGTCGAGGCCGGCGCGGACGTGAATGCGAAGACAAAGGACGGCAAGACACCGATCCATCTCGCAAAACGCAAGGGGCAACGCGAAATCGCTGACTATCTCATGTCGCACGGGGTCGTCTTGCCCACACCAGCTCCGATCTCGATGAAGTTGGCTGTTGCCGACGTCGAGAATGGCCGAACCTACTTCACCCATGTGTGTCACGGTTGCCACAATGGCGAGCCCCAGGCAGGGAGCAAAACGGGACCGAACCTGTGGGGGGTCGTCGGCCGCGACAAGGCTTCCACGGCAAATATGGACTACTCCGACGCCTTGCTAGGCTGGGAAGGTGTGTGGACGTATGAGGACCTGAACAGATATCTTTTCGGGCCTATGCTCACCACGCCGGGCGTGAAGATGGAGACGCCTGGCGTTCCGGACGAGACTGAACGGGTCAACCTGATCGCCTACTTGCGCACACTCAGCGACAAGCCGGTCCCGCTCCCCTGATTGCTCGCAAAGGGAGCCCCGTTCATGAAAGCATACGCGCAGCACGCCTTGGCCGGCTGAGACCAAACATCTGTTTTGTTTTAGGACGGGAATGCTGGCGCCAGTCTTGCATCGAAAAGATTGCCGGTTCCTCCACCGGACTCCTGATGGGGATCAGGATGAGTGCGCCGGGCTTGAGGATTTGGGGTTCCTCGCCCGGCGATCTTCTTGTCGCAGTCGCTCATGATCTTGCTCATCATGAAGACCCCGCGCGGGCTGACCAAACAACAATTGATATCGCCCGCCGTGACGCTATGGTTAACGCTGTCCGGGGTTTTGGCTACCCACTCCCGGACCACCTCGGCCCGGCGGTGCGTCACCGCTTCCCCCGAAGCAAGACGGCTGCCGGGCCGTTCTACAGCCTCCAGGCTCGTGAGCACGGCAGGTTCTAGCCGAGGCCATAGCCCTGGCTATGTAAGTTGCCCGCCATTCGAGAGTGCAGAACGAAAAGAGACCAAGAGCGTGGTGACCACCCTATAAGCCGCCGAGGAGAAAGACGGCACTGGTGCCCAGCCGAGTTGAGGCTTCCGACATTCATCTGAAACCTTATGAACGGCCCCGCGTTGGCTTCTCACGATTTCGTTACCGCGGAGGTAAGATGCAAGGTGTGAAGCGGTCGCGCTGGACGGAAACCTACGACCCAGACGAGTTCGCGGCAAAGCACGGTTTGACAACCAGGCAGGCCGAAATTGTCATTCAGAGCAATGGTCCATCCAAGCGCAAATGCGACTTGGCAGCCGAGGCATTTAGGGCGGCGCTTAGATATTGCCGTCACTCGCGAGAAAAAGGTGCGAGAAGATCCCCCTAAGGTCGGCAAGCAATGGCGCCTCAGGGTTGAAGTCATGTCCGGGCGAAACCTCAAGGTGGGCCGACCAGCCTGATGAGGCTCCGGGCTTGTTCCTCCGTGATCCCGGTCTCCCTTGCCGGCCGGTGCGCATAAATAAGCAACGTCGGCGTCCCGGTGGCCGCCGGTCGGTTTCAGGACCGCGCGTGTCGGCTTCCGGCGCGACGGCGCCCATCCGTCGCAAGGTCTTCCATTGACCGAGCGGGCTTTTAGGTTCGGTGGGCAATTCTAGACTAGTTTTCCGCATGGCTAAAGACGACCGCACCGTTATCCCTGCGGACTTCAACGGATATGACCCCGTCATCACCCTTTCGGGTCTGGAACATGGAAATTGCATGATCCCTGGCCGTCTTTTCGGCGTCGAAGATCACCTTGTCGATGATGCCTTTTCGCCCATACCAGATCACAGTGTAGGCCATTGGGGCTCCCAGCTTTACGCTAAGCATATAGGAGTTCGATGCATGGCGCGACGGTCTTTGAGTGCGCCCCAAGATGACGGATCCTCAGATACCTCTTCGGGCCTATGCTCACCACGTTAAGATGAAGATTACGGGTGCCCGGACGATAGCGAACGGGTCAACCTGATCGCCTACTTGCGCACATTCAGCGAACAAGCCAATCCCGCTCCCCTGCTTCCTGGCCGGAGGAACCTATTTATTGCGTCCGCTCGATGCGGTGATCAAACAAAATCGGGGTCATACCTCGTCCAACGACTACGAGCAGCAGCGTATCTTCCAGTGATTTCACTTTGGCCTGACACCTGACGAGTATCGCGAGAAGGGAGGTGACCTTGCCCCTCTGATCTAATCCGGTTTGAAGTTCGTTCTGGCCCATCGAGAGGACCAGGACATGAAGCGCAGCC
>NZ_NSGE01000023.1 GCF_002294985.1 Mesorhizobium sp. WSM3862
ACGACTCGAATCCGACCGAGAACGACGGCAAGATCTATGAATTCCATTTGAACGATTGGCTGCTCGCCTGATCTGACAGGGGGAGCGACCGCCAACAAACAAATACCCCGACCGCGGCGTGCCGCCAGCGATCGGGGTATCAAAATTGAAGCAAAGACGCGAAAGCGCGCCGCCCGGATCCATTTCCGCGCGACGCGCTTTTGGTTCTCAAAACGCTGCTTCAGCGACCCTGACGGTCAACCTTACGACTGGCCGGGAGGCCCGAGGTGAATGTGGTTTTTGTCGCCCCAGCCGTTGCCCGGGCGTGTTCCTCCCGATTTGGCGATTGCTCTGGAGTTCAGGCTGGTGCCGAGCAGAACCGTTATGGCCGGTGGAGTCACCGCCGCAAAACGCCCTGCCTTCTTGAGAAAGTCCCGGCGCGCCTGAGCCTCTGAAACGAGGACTTCCTGCGTCCTTTCCGAGCGTTTCGTGCTTTCGGTTGGCATGACGATTCTCCCATGCGGGTTCCAAAGTATCACAACAGCTTATGTTTCCCGATGCCAGGATACTAGTTCACCAAAAGGCTTAGATTTTCGCGCTTGGAAGCAAAAGCGTACGAGCGATGCGCCGCGCGAAATCGGACGAGCCCCCCCTCGCCGAACCCCTGGCGCTTAGAAACCGCCGCGTTCCCCAAATCAAATTCCCGGCCAGGCGCAACGGAGCGCCGATGATCGGGTGGGTCGCCGTGAAGACGCGCCTCCAGTGCTGGAAACGGACGATCGGACGCCGGGCGCATCTTGCCGGGATCCTGGTTCCGAAGAAGTGATGCAAGGCCAGCAGCTGGGCGTCCAGCGCATTGCGGGCGCTTCGGTCCGACATGGATGCCTGCAGCGCGCTCCAGTCCACGTTCTCGGTCTCCGCCAATTGTGCCAGGTCGTGAAGATGCCTGAGATCAATCCTTCCGCGCCAGTAGTCGCCCTCCTTAAACAGGTCGTGCACGATCCAGTGCATAGCCCGGGACTGGGCAGTAGGAATATTCACCCGCAAATCGTCGTGCTGGACGAACATAGGGGGTTCAAAGTCGATCGCCCGGCGCGCCCGGAGTTCCAGCATTCCGGCATCCTGCTCACGCGCCATGCCTCGCTCGCCTGCCACCTCGGCATAGCCGAGCTCTTCAAGGCAGATTTGGGCGGCGGCCTCTTCGGCCGGCTCCACGGCCAAATCGAGGTCGCTTGTCATCCTGCTGGGAGCCCGGCCTGCCGGCGCAAGGAACAAGGGAACAGCGCCCTTGAGCAGGAGCGGAACGATGCCGCGGCCATTAAGCGCCGCAACGGCTTCGAGCAGTTGGGCGCGCAGCCGCAGGTTCCGCTCCCGATTGCAGTCGTGAACGAACCGGAGATATTCGTACACGTCCTGCGGCAGCCGGTGGATCTGGCCGGCGCGCGCGAGGGAGGAGAACAAATCCGGCGTGAGCAAAGTGCGATTGGCCAGAGCGATTACGGCGTGCCAATCGGCCCCGTCGGCCGGACTGCCGCGAAGTCCGGCGATCAGAGCCTCGAGCGCGTTGCCTCTGTGTCTCACCGGCATGCCTTCGTGATCAGCTCTACTGCATCATCGAGCTTCGAATAGCTCAGACAATAGGTGCCCGCCGATCCGATTACTTGGGTCAGAGTGTCGAAGGCGCTGCCGCTCAACTCTCGGCCGGGTGCGAACGCCCCGTTGAGCAGCACACGCAATGCGCTGGCCGGGTCGATCGGCTCGAGGCAAGCTTTCGCGTCGCGACCTCGACGAAGCTGGATTACATAGCCGATTGGTATGGGGGAGGACGGCACGACCTCGCTGGGCACCGCAAACCGAACTCGCCTGCGGTCCGGCCGGCGACAAACCGGAACAGCGTCGAGATTGGGGTAGCGTTCGGCCAAAAGCGACCATGCTCCCGCCTTGACGGCGGGCGCAAACGGCAGACCAATGCCATGTCCCCGGGAGTCCAACAGCGTCACATCGTCAGATGCGAAACCGAACCCTGCATTGACCAGCGCCAGGGTCAACGTAGTCTTGCCTGCGCCTGGGTTGCCGCAGAGAAGCACGATGCGCTCATTTTTGAGAAGCGCAGCCGCGTGCAGAGCAAGTTCGTAGGCGCTGCGGTCGAGGACCTCGATCAGCATCTGCCCTTTCAGCATGACGGGGAGCTCGTCGGGCGCGCAGGACAGAATCCAGTCGCCATCCCGGAACAGGTGGACCCGTCCCTCATGCTCGACCAGCTGGAACAGAATGTCGGCAGTCTCTCGCCGGACCTCGAGATGCCGGAACACGGCGACCGCGGGAAAGGCGCGGGCTGCAGGGTACTCGATGCGTACGGAAAGGCCCGCGATGGCGACCACCTGGCTCACAGCCTCTCGAGCCGGCACAGACGGCGGTGCGTCGGGCCGTATCAAGCTCAGCCGCTGCCAATCCCTCAGCGCGGCCTCGACATGCCTGTTTGCCTCGATGCCATCGACGCCGGGCGGGGGGGGGGGGGGGGCGGGGGGGGGCGGCCGCGGGGCGGCGGTGGGGGGGGCGGCCGGGGGGGGGGCCGGGTGGTGTGGGGGGGGGGAGGCGGCGGGGGGGGGCGGG
>NZ_NSGE01000024.1 GCF_002294985.1 Mesorhizobium sp. WSM3862
CAAGGACGAGCTGACGAGTACACTTGACAGGAGCAACCGCGTGAACAGCGGGGGCGTCATCATCAACACTGAACATTCGGCGGAGAGGCAGAGAGTCCTGAATACGCCTCAAGCCGCCATCCAGCAGCAGCTGAGCGAACTTGGCAATTCAGGCGGCCGCGTGCCGATGCAGCCCCCCAGACAGCAGTCAGGTGAATTGCCATTGGAAGGGGTACCCGTTCAACGGACAGGGTCCGAACACATCGGAAGGCTGCATGTGGAGGCCGCGCCCTCCGCAAGGGTTGAGCCCGCCGCTGCCGTCGAGAACTCCATAAAAGTCTCATTCGCCGTCCCCAAAGGCTTCCCCCTTGGGACCCAACGCGTCCCAGACGCGATGCTCCCTTTCTTGGACCGCCATGGCCCCTTGCCGGATGCGGCCCAGGCCCCGCAAGCAAGCTTTGAGCAGCGCGTGGCCGACCCGCGCCGAGGCGAACCTGTCGCGAGTGGCGCCCGTGATGCCCGCTATCCCCATCTCTCCGACGAACACCGGGACCTTATTGATAAAGCGATCACTCACGTTGCGGCTCAGCAAAAATATAGCGAGAGCACGGTTCGAAAATACACGTGTGCACTTCGCCGATTGGGGAATGATCTCGGCGCTCGCGGCCAAGCGACTGATCTAAGTAATCACCAATTCCTGGTCGATCACGTCGACGCTTTCTTTCCGAAAAACGATGAAATGAAGCGGGTTTTGAATGTCCTGCGTGCGTATCATGAGCCGGGCTATTCAGCTACCGTCGGCGCCCCTGCTACCCGCTATTTCCATCTGTCCGACGAACACCGGGACGTTATTGATAAGGCGATCGGCCACGCTGCGGCTCAGCAACACCATAGCGCGCCGACGCTCCGAATATACTCAAATGCGCTTCGCCGATTGGCGAATGATCTCGGCGCTCGCGGCCAAGCGACTGATCTAAAAAATCACCAATCCCTGGTCGGTCACGTCGATGCTTTCTTTCCGAAAAACGTTGACATGAGGACGGCGTTGAAAGTCCTGCGTGCATATCATGAGCCGGGCTATTCAGCGGCTGGCCGGTGGCCAGTGACAGTGCCGTCAAAGGCAGACGCGCGCGTCATAGAACAAGTGACAGGTGACAGCAGCTTGGCCTCAAGCACCCGTGTTGTCTACAGTCGTACTCTTCGCAGATTTTCTGAGGCGCTTGAGAGTCGGGGCCAGACGATCTCTGGGCTGGATCATAATTCGCGGATCGAACTCGCCGAGACATTATTTCCAGGCAACGGCAATCTCCGGTTGGCGCTGGAACGGGTTCGCGATGCGGAGTCCGCGTCAGACAGAAGCGTGGCCGACGCTTTCGCAGCGGCCGGCTCTAGGCACGCCGAGGTTGAGGCCGCCGCCCCGCCAGCGTTAGCTGCGAGCCAACAGCAGATCCGGCCCTCACCGGATGCGGGCCAGGGCGACCACCTGCCAACCGAGTGGGTCATCATCAACAATGAACATTCCACAGCGCTGTTGCGGCCAGCGGAGAGGCAGAGGGCCCTGGATACGCCGCAAGCCGCCATCCAGCAGCAGCTGAGCCAACTCGGCAATTCAGGCGGCCGCATGCCGATGGAGCTCCCCATGCAGCAGTTGGGTGGATTGCCATTGGAAGGGGTACCCGTTCAAGGGACAGGGTCCGAACACATCGGA
>NZ_NSGE01000025.1 GCF_002294985.1 Mesorhizobium sp. WSM3862
TGGGCCGCCATGACCTCTTGCCGGATGCGGGCCAGGCCTGGCAAGTGAGCTTTGAGCAGCACGTGGCCGAGCCTCGCCCAGGCGAACCGGCTCCCGTCGCGAGTGGCGCCCTTGATGCCCGCTATCCCGATCTGTCCCGCGAACACCGGGACCTTATTGATCGGGCGATCACTCACGTTGCGGCTCAGCAAAAATATAGCGAGAGCACGGTTCGAAGATACTCGAATGCGCTTCGCCGATTGGCGAATGATCTCGGCGCTCGCGGCCAAGCGACTGATTTAAAAAATCACGAAACCCTGGTCGATCACGTCGATGCTTTCTTTCCGAAAAACGTTGATATGAAGAGGGCGTTGAACGTCCTGCGTGCGTATCATGAGCCGGGCTATTCAGCTACTCCCGGGCCGCTGGTGGCCGTGCCCTCAAAGGCAGACGAGCATTTCTTGGAACAAGTGACCCGTGACAGCAGCTTGGCCTCAAGCAGCCGTGCTGTCTATCAGAGTAGTCTTCGCAGATTCTCTGAGGCGCTTGAGAGTCGGGGCCAGACGATCTCTGGGCTGGATCACGATTCGCGGATCGAATTCGCCGAGAGGTTGTTTCCAGGTAACGGCAATCTCCTCTCCGCGCTGCGACGGGTTCGCGATGCTGAGCCCGTGTCTGACGGGGTTGCCGAGGCGTTCCGGCCGCTGTTCGTGGCCGAGCCGCGCCGCGCCGATCCTGTCGCGAGTGGCGCCCGCGATGCTCGCTATCCCCATCTGTCCGACGAACACTGGGACCTTATTGATCGGGCGATCACTCACGCTGCGGCTCAGCAAAACTATACGGCGACGACAGTCCGAACATACAGGTACGCACTTCTCCGACTGGTGAACGATGTCGGCGCTCGTGGCCAAGCGACTGATCTAAAAAATCACCAATCCCTGGTCGATCACGTCGATGCTTTCTTTCCGAAAAACGTTGATATGAAGGCGGCGTTGAGCGTCCTGCGTGCGTATCATGAGCCGGGCTATTCAGCTACTGTCGGGCGGCCAGCGCTGGTGCCCTCAGAGGCAGACGCGCATCTCTTAGAACAAGTGACCAGTGACAGCAGCTTGGCCTCAAGCACCCGTGCTGACTATGGTCGTAATCTTCGCAAATTTTCTGAGGCGCTTGAGAGTCGGGGCCAGACGATCTCTGGGCTGGATCACGATTCGCGGGTCAAACTCGCGGAGACGTTGTTTCCAGACAATAGCAATCTGATCTTCGCGTTGCGACGGGTGCGCGATGCTGAGCCCGTGTCAGCCGCGGTTGCCGAGGTGTTCCGGCCACTGTTCGATGATCGAGCTGACGAGTCGCCAACCAATCCGGAGGAGGTTCTGCGACTGGAACAGGGATTGAGCGAAGTGCTTCAGCGATGGCACGATGA
>NZ_NSGE01000026.1 GCF_002294985.1 Mesorhizobium sp. WSM3862
AATGTTCAGTGTTGATGATGACGCCCCCGCTGTTCACGCGGTTGCTCCTGTCAAGTGTACTCGTCAGCTCGTCCTTGCCCAAGCGCCGTTCAAACGCTGGCGCGACTTGTCGGGCTTGCTGCTCTTGCAACACGGCGCGTTGAACCTGCGACCCGGCTGCTCCAACAGCTTCCGCGGGGATTGCGGCAAGCTCGTGCGGCAAGCGCCCCTGCCTCAGTCGGTTTTGCAGCGCCTGCCGATCGGCGACGAGGTTGTCGAGGTGCAGCGGCCGCTGCCGTTCCGGCCACTCTTGGTTCGCCAATCTCTGAACCAGCGCGCGCGTTCCGTCCACCACGAAGACGCCGCAGTCAACAGCGTTGTTCTGCTGCGCCATGTCGGGTGTCACCACGGTGGTCGCGTGCAGTCTTGCTGCGAGCTCTCGTGCAGGCGCGTCATTGTATCCCCGTCCATCGCGCTGATGGATGGAGTCGTAGTGATAGGCGACCGCTCTTTCCGGGTCGCGGCGATCAACGAGCAGCAGCGACCAATGCTCATTGTGTCCCTCATTCTCCACCGTAGCCAAAGGATTGCCACTGTTCACTGGCAGGAACACGAAGTCGGCTGGGATGTCGCTGTGATGATAGATGGACAGCAATGTAAGTTGCGGGTCCCGGTCGTGACGGCGCAGTTGCTGGGAGACCAAGGGATCGACCAGCCGCGTTCGGGCGGCTAGCACTGGGTGGGCCGCCTGCAGGTTCTGCTCCAGCAACTGGTAATCCCTGCTGATATGGGCGTCATCCAGCAGGTCGGGGCCGAGCACCGCCCCCCGGGGGAGGTTGGACGGGCCTGACGGAAAAGCTCCGATCCGAGCACCGGAGGAGGTGGTCAGATCGACCAACGGAACACCGCGATAGGTGTCTGACAGCCTGGCGGTCGCTGGCGAGGCGGGCCCTGGAGCCCTTGCCGGTACTGCTGCCGCTGTAGCTTCACCCATCGGACCCGGATCGACGAGCCAAAAGTCGTTGCGCCCTTCCGGGCTTTCGGCGGTGTAGCCGTGGCCTTTAATCTCGTAGTTCCATTCCGGCTTTTCCGCATCCGGCAAGAGGTCGTGGCGGCCCAAGAAAGGGAGCATCGCGTCTGGTACGCGTTGGGTCCCATGGGAGAAGCCTTTGGGGACGGCGAACGAAACGTTTATAGAGTGCTCGATCGCAGCGGGGAGGTCAGACCATGCGGAGCGCGCGGCCTCCGCATGCAGCCTTCCGATGTGTTCGGACCCTGTCCCTTGAACGGGTACCCCTTCCAATGGCAATCCACCCAACTGCTGCATGGGGAGCT
>NZ_NSGE01000027.1 GCF_002294985.1 Mesorhizobium sp. WSM3862
TTTCCGGCCTGGGTTGTGCCCTGCTGGGCGGGTGAAGCGACAGTCGCTGGCGCGGAGCCTTTGGCATAGCGCAGCGCGAGCGACCGTCGCGGATTGAAGGTGATGGCGAACTCGGCCGGTGTCTGCCAGGCGATTTGGGAGTGCGGCCGCGCGGTGTTGTAGTCGGCGCGCCACAGGGCGATGGCTACGCGCGCCTGAGCCAGCGAGGTAAACAGTGTCTCGTTGAGCAGTTCATCGCGCAGTCGGCCGTTGAAGCTCTCGATGAAGCCATTCTGCATCGGCTTGCCGGGCGCAATGTAATGCCATTCGACGCGGTTCTGATCCGCCCAGGCGAGGATGGCGTTGGAGGTGAACTCGCTGCCATTGTCGCTGACGATCATCCGCGGCCGGCCGCGCTCGGTGATGAGCCGGTCCAGTTCGCGGGCAACTCGCATGCCCGAGAGAGACGTATCAACGATGAGTGCCAGGCACTCTCTCGTGCAGTCGTCGACGACGGCCAGGATGCGGAAGCGGCGCCCGTCGGTGAGCTGGTCCGATACGAAGTCGAGCGACCAGCGCTCGTCGGGCCTCAGCGGCACCAGCATCGGCGCCCTGGTCCCGATCGCCCGCTTGCGGCCGCCACGTCGGCGAACGGCGAGCTTCTCCTCCCGATAGAGCCGGAACAGCTTCTTGTGGTTCACGACCAGGCCCTCCCGCCTCAGCATCACGAGGAGACGCCGGTAGCCGAACCGGCGACGCTCCTGCGCGATCGCCTTCATCCGCTCGCGAATCTCGCGGTCGTCCGGCCTGCTGGTCTCGTAGCGAACCGTCATGCGGCAACAGCCGATGGCTTTACACGCCCGCCGTTCGCTCATCCCGAAGCCTTCCTTCAGGTAAGCGACAGCTTTCCGCTTGGCCGCGGGCGTCACCATTTCTTTCCCACGAGATCCTTCAATGCGGCATTGTCGAGCATGGCGTCGGCCAGAAGCCGCTTCAGCCGCGTGTTCTCGTCCTCCAGCGCCTTCAGTCGCCGAGCCTCGGAGACATCCATCCCGCCAAAGCGGGCCTTCCAGTTGTAGATCGAAGCATCGCTGACGCCGTGCTTCCGACACAGGTCGGCGACCGAGACCCCGGCCTCATGCTCCTTCAAAATTCCGATGATCTGCTCTTCAGAGAAGCGGCTGCGCTTCATGTCCTGGTCCTCTCGATGGGCCAGAACGAACTTCAAACCGGATTAGATCAGAGGGGCAAGGTCA
>NZ_NSGE01000028.1 GCF_002294985.1 Mesorhizobium sp. WSM3862
GACCGGCTTGCCGCTTGAGCGGATCGGCCTGGAAGCGTGCTCGCTGACGGCCTGGCTTCACGACGGATTGCGCGCCGAAGGCCTGCCGGCGATCTGCATCGAGACACGGGCTGCCAATGCGGCGACGATGCCGAACAAGACCGATCGCAACGATGCCCGCGCGCTGGCGCAGATCATGCGCACCGGCTGGTATCGGCAGGTGCATGTCAAGAGCCGGCAATGCCGGTTGTGGCGCGCGCTGCTGGTTGCCCGCCGCACGGTGCTGAACGAGATGCGCAGCATCGAGAATGTTGTGCGCGCCATGCTGCGCGAGGCCGGCGTCAAGCTAGGCACGCCGTCGCGCACCGCCTTTGCCGATCGCGTGCGCGAACTGGCCGGCGCCGAGGTGATGGCAATGGTCGAACCGCTGCTTGCGATCCTGCGCGTCATGCTGAAGGAGTTCACCCGCCTGACCAAGCAGGTTCTCGACATCGTGCGCAAGGAGCAAGTGTGTCGGCGGCTGATGAGCAAGCCGGGCGTCGGGCCGATCACGGCTCTCGCCTTCCGCGCCACGATCGACCGGCCGGAGCGGTTCGGCTCCTCGCGGGCGGTGGGCGCGCATCTGGGGCTGACGCCGGCGCGCTACCAGTCCGGCGAGACCGACATCCAGGGCAAGGTCAGCCGCTGCGGCGACGAACTCGCCCGCACCGCCCTCTACGAGGCGGCGCATTCGCTGCTCGTTCGCTCGAAGAAATGGTCGAGCTTGCGCGCCTAGCATGACCATCGCCAGACGCCGCGGCATGGCGCGGGCCCGCGTGGCGGTGGCCCGTAAACTGGCCGTCATCCTGCACCGCATGTGGGCCGACGCAACCGAGTTCCGCTTTGGAAAGGAGCCTGCCGCACTGGCAGCGTGACCGGGACAGATCAAAGGAGCAAGCAACACGAACAAAGCTTTCGCCCGAAAGGGCGATGCCCGGATCGTTCCGTAGGGACGATGGGCGAGGCGATCCCGTTCAGAGCCCCGAACCTGCCGGCCAAAACTCGGCAAGGTCGTGAAACAGATTGAGACGCCTCGCTCTCCTGACCCCATCATGCGGCGGCCCAAACGCCGACCGCGAAGAGAAGCGAGTGACCCGCGGAACGGTCCGAGAAAAAGTGCAGGAGCACCTTGACCACAACGACCCCAATCAGAGAAGGCTCT
>NZ_NSGE01000029.1 GCF_002294985.1 Mesorhizobium sp. WSM3862
GCTAGAGCGGGATGAAATTGTTGGGAGTCGTTGAGGATTCCCAAATCAGCGGGTTTATGATTCACCATTCATGCTGGGAAGGAGGCCAGCATGGATGGCACTATCGATGGATCTGCGAGAGCGCGTCGTGGCGGCGGTGAAGACAGAGGGAATGTCGCGGCGCGCAGCTGCGAAGCGTTTCGGGGTCAGCTACAGCGCTGCGATCGAGTGGGTGAAGCTCGATGAGGAAACCGGCAGCGTAGCACCGCGCAAAGTCGGTGGTTCCAAGCCGAAGAAGCTATCGGGGGCCTGGCGCGACTGGCTCATTGAGCGCTGCCGCAAGCAGGCCTTCACGCTGCGCGGGCTTGTCGCCGAGCTCGCCGAACGAGGGCTTGAGGTCGACTATCGCTCGGTCTGGGAGTTCGTCCACGCCGAGGGTCTGTCGTACAAAAAAAGACGTTGGTCGCGGCCGAGCAGGATCGCCCCGACGTAGCGCGCCGACGGGCGCAATGGCTGGCCTATCAGAACCGCATCGATCCTGCCCGCCTGGTGTTCATCGACGAAACCTGGACCAAGACCAACATGGCGCCACTCAGAGGCTGGGCGCCAGTTGGGCAGCGCATCAAGGCAAAGGTGCCGCACGGCCACTGGAAAACCATGACGTTCCTGGCCGCCTTGCGCCATGACGGCATCACCGCGCCATGGCTCATCGATGGGCCGATCAATGGCGAGCGCTTCCGCCTCTATATCGAGACCGTGCTGGTTCCGACCCTGAAGCCCGGCGACCTCGTCGTCATGGACAATCTCGGCTCGCATAAGGGCAAGGCCGTGCGTCGCACCATTCGCAAGGCAGGGGCCAAGTTGATTCTCCTGCCCAAATACTCACCCGACCTCAAATCCCATCGAACAGTTCTTCGCCAAGCTCAAACACTGGCTTCGAAAGGCGGCCAAACGGACGGCCGAGACCGTCTGCCAGGCGATCGGCGAAATCCTCAACCGGACGACACCCGCCGAGTGCTCAAACTACTTCGCCAATGCAGGATACGACCGGAGATGACTTCATCCCGCTCTAG
>NZ_NSGE01000003.1 GCF_002294985.1 Mesorhizobium sp. WSM3862
GAATGGCCCGCCTCGACAAACCGCACAACACGTTCACGCAAATCGAGCGAATAGGGCTTGGGCATGGCAAATCACCTCCACAAGGAAGTGAATCACAAACCTTACATCAGCGGAATGCTTCGCGATTCAATCTGATGGTCCGACGCTCTAGGCATCTTTCTGGACGTGCTTCAGCAGCGACTAACTCTTGGGATCGACCAGCTTGCGGGCCTTTTCGAAATCGACGCTCCTGGTATCGCCCGCCTGAATTTTCTTGAGCTCGTCGGCCGAATTGTCCGAAGCGTGCCTGAAGCTGTACCACCGGCCATCCGGATCCCTCCGTTGCTGGACGGTCCCGTTCAGGACGCGATGGCTGAAACAGGTGCGGATGGGCTGTGCCGTATAGGCCGTGGACCGCCAGACGAGCTCCATGCACATCTTGCCATCATTGCTGAGATGCCATGTACCTTCGGCGAAGGACGTTGAACCAAGCTTGGACGTCCAGGCACGCATGCGCCTGTCCTGGGCGAAATAGGCGGCTCCGTCCTCCCAGTTCCAGGTGCGGTCGGCATAGAACAACTGCAACTCAAATGCCGTCGGCGTGGTGCCTGCTTGTGCCGCTGCCGGAGACCCAGCGCCGGCTGCGTGAGCAACGCCGGACAGCGCCACTCCACCGCAGAAGAGCAGAAGCATCAGGTCCGCGCGCCGCGCAGAACGACGGCACCTCACGCTCCGCGCTGGTCTGGACGGCAATATTTTTCGAACTGCAGGAATGATGAGCGATAACATGTCGACGACGCCTTTCGATCTGGCGTCACTACCCAGATTGGGTATTCGATCCCAATGCGCAGCTACCGCCCCCACGTGATATTAACTGCCGCTCGAGGAATGGTGTCAACCTTCCCGTCGCAGCGAGCCAGGATCGCCCGCGAACGGTGATTGCGGCCGCGCCAAAGCTTGTGGATGGGCAAGCCGCTGGTTTATAGGATCGGCCGCTTATGATGGAGCAGAAACGTTGAACGGGCCGGCGACCACGGAAGGGCTCGGAATCTTGGCGCCTCGCCAGGCCATTGGAAGCCGGCAAGGGAGCCGGCGGCCTGGAGCCGTCCCCTTCCGTGCGCCCGATTTCGAAATCGAAGCAATTACCCGGAGTGCGGCGGTCGGCGCCATTCGGAGAACTGGTTGAAAAAAGCATTCTCGATAATCGTCACCCTGGCGCTGCTGGCCTGGCTTGCGGCAGACTCGCGCTGGAAGATGGTGGGCGACGCCTTCGCCAGCATCACGCCCGGCGCCTTCGCTGCGGTGACGCTGGCGCTGTTCGTCACTTATGTGCTGCGCGCGCTGCGGGTCTGCGACGAGTTCCGCGACGAGGTGAACGGCCGCTTCGGCGCCTGCCTGCGCGTGATCCTCATTCACAACGCCATGATCAACGTGGTGCCGTTCCGCGGCGGCGAGACCGCTTTCCCGCTGCTGTTGCGGCAGGTGTTCGGCATCTCGATCGTGCGCGCCGGCGCTTCGCTCCTGTGGTTCAGGCTGCAGGACGCCTTCGTCGTCGGCGTGCTCGCGTGCCTGGTGTGGCCCGGTCTTCACCCGGCGCTCAGGGCCGCGGGAATAGCAGCGCTGATTGCCTCCGCCTGGTATCTGCCGCGCTGGGCGCGCGCGCCGCATGACTGGGCCGGGCGCGGCAGCATCGTGTCGAAGCTCGGCAAGCTGCGCGATATCTTCACCGAGGCCACGGGGCGCTCCCGCTACGGCTGGTGGTGGACGGTCGCCAACTGGACGCTGAAGCTTGCCGTGCAGGGATGGCTGCTCGCCATGCTGCTCGGCACCTCCTTCCAGACTGCCTTTCCCGGCGCCGTCGGCGCCGAGGCCGCCGCCATCCTGCCGGTGCAGGGCGTCGCCGGCTTCGGTACCTACGAGGCGGGAGCCGCGGCCGCACTGCTTTATTCCGGCATCGCCATGAAGGACGGGCTGCAGGCGGCGCTGGCGCTGCATCTGTTCATCCTCTGCTCGGCCGTTGCCACCGGTGCGATCGCCTGGCTGTTTCCCTCGAAATCGACGCTGCCGGAGACGCCGGCTACGGGACCCGCAAGGAAATGACCGCCATGGACATGCTTCCCATTCCTCAGTCGGGGCTGCCTGCCGGTGCCGTCATGCCCGAGCACCAGCTTTCCATCGTCATCCCGATGTATAACGAGGCCGACAACGTCGAGCCGCTGATCGTGCGTATCCACCAGGCGATGGAGAACTACAGCCAGCCCTGGGAAGTGGTGCTGGTGGACGACGGCAGCACCGACGCCACGCCGAACGAAATTCGCCGCCTGGCGGCCGAATACGGTGCGCATGTGCACGCTGTGGAGCTGGTGCGCAACTTCAAGCAGACGGCGGCCATGCAGGCCGGCCTCGACGCTGCCCGCGGCGATGTCATAGCGACGCTCGACGGCGACCTGCAGAACGATCCGTTCGACATACCGCGCATGGTCTATCGACTGCTGACCGAGGACCTCGACCTCGTCGCCGGCTGGCGCAAGAACCGCCAGGAGGGTTTCTGGATGCGCCGGCTGCCGTCACGCATCGCCAACTCGCTGATCGCGCGCGTCACCGGGGTTCGGCTGAAGGACTATGGCTGCAGCCTCAAGGTGTTCCGCGGCAGCGTCATCCGCAGCGTCAGGCTCTATGGCGAAATGCATCGCTTCATCCCGGCCTGGTTGGCGACGGTGACGACGCCGCGCCGTATCGCCCAGGAGGTGGTGACGCATCACGCCCGCATCCACGGCCAGTCGAAATACGGCATCTCGCGCACCTTCCGCGTGGTGCTCGACCTGGTCTTCATGTTCTTCTTCATGCGCTACCGCACCAGGCCCGGCCATTTCTTCGGCGGGATCGGCATCGTGTTCGGCGTGCTCGGCTCGCTGATCCTTGCTTACCTGTTCAGCTTGAAAGTGTTTTTCGGACAGGACATTGGAACGCGCCCGATGCTGTTCACCGGCTTCTTCCTGGTCATCGCCGGCCTGCAGATGGTAACGTCGGGCGTGCTCGCCGAGATGCTGTCGCGCGTCTATCTCGAGGCGAATGTTTCGCTCGCTTATGTGGCGCGCCCGCAGCCCGCGCCTGGCGAAGGCGATGGCTGGCGTTGGCCGAGCCCGCCCGCGCAAGCCAAGAAAGCCCCGAGACGGAAATGATCCCGCCCCTGCCCTCATCCGAGGTCCGCGCATGACCATCCTTGTGACCGGAGCCGCCGGCTTCATCGGCAGCCATGTCTGCGAGCGCCTGCTCGCCCGCGGCGACGCCGTTGTCGGCGTCGACTGCATGAACGCCTACTACGACCCGGCATTGAAGGCGGCACGGCTCGCCAGGCTTTCCGGCCGGCACGGATTTTCGTTCCGCCAACTCGACATAGCCGAGCCGGGCGCGCTGGCGGCGAATCTCGAGGGAACGCTGCTGAGCGGCATCGTGCATCTCGGCGCCCAGGCGGGCGTGCGCTATTCGCTCGAAAATCCGCGCGCCTATATCCACGCCAACATCGCCGGCCACCTGGAGGTGCTGGAGCTCTGCCGTGCATCGCCCGAGATCAAGCATCTGGTCTATGCCTCGTCGAGCTCGGTCTATGGCGGCAACACCAAGGTGCCGTTCGTGGAAACCGACCGCGTCGACAATCCGGTGTCGATCTACGCGGCGACCAAGAAGGCGGACGAGCTGATCAGCTCGACCTATTCGCATCTCTTTGGGCTGCCGCAGACGGGCCTGCGCTTCTTCACCGTCTATGGCCCCTGGGGACGACCGGACATGGCGGCCTGGATCTTCACCGAGGCGATGCTCTCCGGCAAGCCGATCCGCGTCTTCAATCACGGCGAGATGTGGCGCGATTTCACCTATGTCGACGACGTTGTCGAGGGCGTGATTGCGGTTCTCGACAAGCCGCCGGCGGCCGGCCGCGAGCGCCACCGCATCTACAACATCGGCAACAGCCAGCCGGTGCATCTCGGTCGCTTCATCGAGACGCTGGAAGGGCTGCTCGGCGTGAAGGCCATCCGTGAGGATCTGCCCATGCAGCCCGGCGATGTCGAGAAGACCTTTGCCGACACCAGCCAGCTAGAGCGCGACATCGGCTTCAAGCCGAAAGTGCCGATCGAGGAAGGACTGGCGAAATTCGTCGACTGGTACCGGCGGGAATGGCGGCCGGAGGGCAAGCTGTAAAGCGAAGCGCTGCCGCCGATGCCCTGCCCTACATGCATCCTTCGATAAACGGGCCGCTGACCCATAGCGAGCCGTTGGTATACATGGCGGTTCCGCTGTCGTCGGTGTAGCCATGGGATTGCTCGTCGACGTGCAGCTTGCCGTTGGGCACAAGCTGCCCGTTCACTTTGATGCTCTTGATGAAAAGGTTGCGATCGCCGGGTCGGCCCTCTCCGGCCCACTGGTCGTTGACATAACGAATTTCGATCGTCTTTGGATTGGGCACGCCGCTAAGGTCGATGTGGAACGGTTGCGCCTCGACGGCCGCCTCCGTCAGTTCCGCCACGCGCTGCTCGCCTGTCGACGCCTTGCTCTCCTTGCCCTGGACGGCGATCTCGCCAAGGCGCTTGCCGTCGGCGAAGACGTCGAAACGAGGCTGACCCTGGTAGTCGGTGCCGGCCGCGTCGATCTCCAAGCTTGTGGCTGTGCAGCGCCCCGCGTCTCCGGCCGCGTTGGCGACAAGTGTGGCTATGCGCCGCTTTTGCGATTGCACCCAGCCGGCAATCGGCTGCAGCAGCGCCGTTCGATCGCTCAAGCCTTCGTCGAATAGGTTCGTCTTTTCGCCGGGATCGGCCTTAAGGTCGTATTCCTCGACCTTGCCGGTGGTAGCGTTGAAAATCACCTTTCGATCATTATCGCGATAACCGAGCAAGGAGCCGGCCCACGGATTGAAGAAGAAGGTCCTGTTTGGCCGTTGCTCGCTGAACAGGCTGCGGCCCTGCCACTGCTCGGGCAAAGGCAGCCCTAGTATGTCCATGATCGTCGGAGCGATATCGACGATGCCGCCGACCGGATGCGCGACTTCGTCATGGAAAAGGTGCTTGTTGATCATTATCAGCGGAATGTGGACGTTCTCGTCGTAGATTGCGGTGGCATGGACGTAGTCGCCATGTTCTCCGAACGCCTCGCCATGATCGCCAAGGACGACAACCAGCGTCGAATCGAGCTTGCCGGACTGCTTCAGTGAATCGAGGATTTCACCGAACGCTGCGTCGCCGACCTTCAGGGCGTTGAGATAGGCATTGAATTTTTCGTCATCGACGTAGTGCACCGGCCCGATGTCTTTGGCGGAAGGCACCATCTTCGAGAACATCGGGCTGCCGGTGATATACGGATAATGCGTCATCGCCGTGAACATGACGCCGAAGAAGGGCTTCTGCGGATCCTTCTTCATCCAGTCGATGATCGTTTGGGCCGTGCAGAGGTCACTGTTGTAGTCCATGTTCTTCCACTGCTCGGTACTGAGCTTGAAGGTCGGGGTGGCGCATTTCTGCCCCCGATAGTCCTGGATGACGTCCAGTCCCTTGTTGAGCAGGAACTCGTCCACACGCTGGAAACGGGAATCGGCGCTCCAGAAGAACCCGGTGCGAAAATTGTGCTTGGACAGGGTGTTGGAGATCGTCTCCAGCGGCAGGTACGGATATTTGGCAGTCATCCCGTAGAATGAGATGTCGTTGTACATCGAGGTCAGCAGCGAGAAGATCGAGTAGTGCGTGGACGGCGCATGCGCATAGATCTTGTCGAACCGAATGGAACCTCCGGCATAGCTCTTTATGTTCGGCGTGATCGGATACTGGCCGCCAAAGGTCTCGATGTATTTCGACGGCACCGACTCCATCATGAAAACCAGCACGTTCTTGATCGGATTTGGCGTCGGCGCCTTGAAGCTTGAGGTTTCCGCCGGACGTTCCCCAACGCTGGCGACATCGAGATCATTGCCGCCGGCGCTCATCGCAAAAGTCACCGGCGTCGAACTGAACCACGCCGACTGAACGAAATACACGATAGGATTGTCGACCTTTGATGCTGGCAGCGACTGAGCGCGCACATGATAGCCGCTGCCGACCAGGGCTGCGCCAACGCAAAGAACCAAAGCGATGAGAAATCTCTTGTGGCCTGCGGAACTCAGCCGCTGGCACAAATTGCCCGCGGCGTAGCCGAGGGCCAGCACCAGGACGATGGACCCGAAAAGGATCGCGGCATCCCTCACGTTGAGGGCGTCGCCCATCGCGCTCTTGGCGTCGGCATTCTGCAGGAAGTCGCCATAGACCAGCCACTGGAAGGTGAAAGGCTCACCCAGCATCTTGACGAGATTGATGTTGGCAAATCCCCAGCCGAGCGACACCAGGACCACGAGATAGAAAAGGGAGGCGACGGCCGCGGATGCGAGCCGGCTTGACTTTGTAAGGAAGAGCAGGATCAGCGTTGCCGCCGTCACCGATGTGATGAGGATCAGGTCGTAATAGCTTGCCGCCAATCCCATGGGAATGGACGCCAGAGCCCCTTGAAATGTGGTTTGCGGATCGACGATGACGGCCCGGTAGATGCCCAGCAGAAGCCATAACCACAGGCTGGTGCAAATGACGCGCAAGGACGTCCGCGTGAAGCGAAGTTCCTGCGTCAATGCAGGTTTCGTCCTCGATCCCGTCTGGCCGCCCTCGGACCGGCTCGCCGAGCCCATACCGCCGATACTCATGAGATTGCCCACCGCCAGTTTGTGCTCCGGCCAGAAACCACGGCCGGCAGCTTTCAAACCCCGTGCGCAAAATCGGTTCGGGGCAGGAAAGAGTCAACAAAATCAAGTGTGCGTTAACGACGTCTCTTCAGAACTGGTTAACCGCAAACACTGAAAGACAATGGGTTTGCCAAAGGGCCGATCAGCGTTGGAAGCGGCGAGCTTGCGGCAACAAAGAAAGCTGAGACCGTGTTGCGCGCCGACCCGGCTTCATTCCGACGTCAGCCGAACGCGTACAGATCGTCCGTCGAGACTGCCCTGAAATAGGTCACGAATTCCCAGTAATTCTCGATGCGGTCGACGAAAGGCCGCTGCGGCGGCTTCAGGATCTCGGTCTCGAAGTGGTCCAGTCGCTGGGAACCGCCGAGATAGGCAATGATTGCATTGCCAACCAGTGGATCGCCGATATCGCTATAGTGGATCGGGAAATACGGCTGTCGGGTCTCGAACAGCACGGATCTGATCTTTGCGCGAAACAGATTCAGCTCGCGCAGAAACGCGTTAAAACGTTCTATGTCGAAATGCACCTTCTTTCTCGGGCTGTCGGCTGCGAACCGATCGGTGGCATGGACTGTCCATACTCCGGATGCTTCCGCTTCGAGCAGCGAGACGAAGGACGCGATCGGATTCCTGACAAGCCAGACCTTCTTGACGCTTTCATCTTCCAACACGGGGAGTATGGCCGCGCGCGTCTGGTCGGGAAATATGTGAAAACCGACGAAGCGAGCCGACGGATCGTCGAAGACGCGCGCGATGAACTGCTGCGGCTCGGCATCTCGCAAATCGACCCGATCGCGCGGCAGATCGATTTTCTCGTGATAGTCATGGCGCAAGCCGACGAAGCTCGGATTGAAGATTTCGCCGTGCAGGACCATCCCGTCATATTGGTTGAGATGGCGATTGAGCGCTTGAGAACCGGTTCGTGGCGAAGCGATCAGCACGAACTTCTGACAAGACTGCATTCACGCCACACCCGTTGGAGTTTGCCCGAACATACACAAACGACCTCTCCGTTCAAATGTGAGCGGCCGCTTGAAACGGCAACGGCGGGCGCCCTGAAGCACCCGCCGTCGTCGGTGTCCCAGCACTTGCTGCGGGGTTCAACCGCCGCGCAGGCGCGTTGGGCTGAGGCTCGCAATGGTCGAACGCTGTTCGGCAGGACAAGTCGGCAGGAACCGGCTCGCATCCGCATAGGTCATGGTGGTGACGGAGTTCTTCAGGCCGCCGCGCTTGGCGATCCAGCCGCGAACCCAGCCAGGGTAGTTCTTCATCATGAAGTCGGCAGCGACCTGGTTGCCGCGCGCCCCGGCGCCATACGGCAGGTGGAAGCCGAACGATGCGTTGCGCGTGACGCAGACCTTGCTCTTGGGCATCGCCAGGTAAAGCGTGCAGGCCGAATCGCACGCACCGTTGAAGCGCACGAAGCCGCCGCTGCGGCGCATCTTCAGCATGCGGATGGCATAGTCGATTACATAGCCGCCGCGGTCGCCGCTGATCGTCTTGACGTAGCCCTTGCCGAGATTCATGCGCGGACGCAGCAACTGGTCTGCCGAGCTCGTCGAGATCATCGCGCCCGTCAAGGCGAGCGCAGCGAGAAACTTCAATATCGTTTTCATTCGCGCCTCCTGCTATGCCGTGAACGGTTAGCCGGGACGCGTAAAGATTGGTTATGCCGTGTCGATAAACTTGTAACAATCGCTTGATTGCACAGTTGTTTTAGACGCCGCTTGATGGTCTTGGTTTACCGGTGGCGCAGACGGATGATCACTGAAAAGTAAATCCGGCGCGACCAGAAGGCAGGCAGAGCGCAAAAGCGTTGTTAGCGGAATTGCGGTAAGGGAAGCAGCAATGGCGGTCGGAAGCAAGCTGAAGCCGTTGGGGCCGGGTGTTGAACGTCGCCGCATCTGCGTGGCGGCGCAAGCGATCCCGCGCGACGCCGACATTGACGACGCGATGACGCCCGGCGAACTTGCAAGGCTCTTCGCCGAAAACGGAGACGACGCCACGCTGCTGTGGGTTGCCGGCCGGGACGTGCCATCCACGGACGAGGTAGCTGCCCGCCGGGCGGAGTTCGGGGCCGCCTCGGTCAAACTGGAGGTTCTCGACCGGTCCGACCAGCTGCTTCCCTCGCTGGCGACGCCCGAAAGCCGCTCCGCTGCGCTGCTGCATTATCTCGAGCGGTGCAGTTACGATCTGGTCTACGCGCCGCTGGAGGGTGGCCTGCCCTACTTCACCCTGCTCGCGGCCGAGACCGATGCCTTCGCCACGCCGCCGATCGTCCTCCTTGCCCGCGCTCCGCAAGAATGGGCGCATGAGGCCGACAAAACATTCATGGGCAGCACCGAGGCGATCGCCACGGCCTACATGGAAAAGTACTGCGCCGAGATGGCCGATAGGACGGTCTGTGCATCCGCCGCCCTGCGCCAATGGATGCTGTCGAGAGGCTGGAAGGTGCGGAAGGCGACGGTGCTGCCGCCACCGCTTCGGGCCGTCCGGACCGAAGCGCCGCAGCCACCCATCGCGAGCAAGGCGCGTGAGCTTGCCGCCCTGGCCGGATCGCGCTTTCGTGATGGGCTGACGCTGCTCTGCGACGCGCTCGACATCCTCGCGCAATCGGCGCCCGAAGGGCTGACCCTCACCGCGTTCGGTCCATTCGGCAAGATCATGGGCGAGCACAGCGGCGGACTGCTTCTGCGGCGCGCCGAACGTTGGCCGTTCCGGCTCAAGCTGTTGCCGCGCGCGACCCTCGAGGAGAGGCTCGACTACCTCGCACGCAGCGGCGCCTTGGCCGTTGTCCCAAGCCTTGCCGCATCGACCGGCGAGGCCGTTGGCGCATGCACCGCGGCAGGGCTGCCCTTCGTTGCAACCAATGCCGGCGCGAATGCCGAAGCCTGGAAGGCTCAAGCCGGCCAGCCGCCGCTGGTCGAGCCCGACGCGGCGCAATTGGCGGCCGCCATGCTGGCGGCGCTCGAGAAACCGCCCCGGCCACGGCGGATCGATATGACCCCCTGCCGCAAGGCATGGTTGGATACACGCAATGTGCCCGCTGCCCGGAAGCGCATTCGCAAGCGGCCTCAAGCGGCGCCCCTGGTTTCGGTGGTGATGGCGCATCGCAACCGGCCGCTCTATCTCAAACAAGCCATCGAAGCGGTCGAGGCGCAAACCTACGGCAATCTTGAACTGGTGCTGGTCGACGACGGAAGCGACCTGGAAGAAGCCAGGCAATTGCTGGATACGTTGGAACCAGGCTTCCGTAAGCGCGGATGGAGGATCCTGCGCCGGCCGCACAAGCATCTTGGCGCCGCCCGCAATGCCGGCGTGCGCGCCGCGCGCGGCGAACTGATCCTGTTCGTGGACGACGACAATGCGCTTTTTCCGGAAGCCGTCGAGCATTTCGTCCGTGGCATGGCGGCATCGGGCGCGGACATCTGCACGGCCTTCCAATTGCTCTTCTATGAGGATTTCGTGCCCGAGGACCGGGCCGACGGCCTGATCCAGTATCTGCCGCTTGGCGGCCCCGACGCGCTGGGCCTGATCCACAACGTCTATGGCGACGCCAATGCGATGGTGCGCCGGTCTGTTTTCTCGCAGATCGGATTTTGGCTTGAGGATCCCGGCTATGCCATGCACGACTGGGAGTTCTTCGCGCGGGCGTCACTCGCCGGGCTCAAGCTCAGGCCCATTCCAAAGCCGCTCTACTGGTACCGGTCGAAACCGGACGGCATGTTCCGCACGTCGAATTGGTACGACAACCGCTTGCCTGTCCTGGAGGCGTTCCGGACGCTGCGATCCGATGACACCCGGCTGCTCCACCAAATGGCCATCGCGCAGAACACGGCGCGTTCCGAAGTCGACAGCGCGCGCGAGAACCTGAAATATACGCCTGCCGATCGCAAATATCTGGCTCTCAGCGACCTCGAGCCGAACGGCGAGGCAGCGATCGAGGCGCTCGCCGGCATCGCCGCTTCGGTCGGCCGCCACGATACTGCCGTCGCCTTGCTTGGAGACGGTCTCGCCAGGCCGCAGCCAGACGCATCAGGCAGAGCCGTGGCGGCCGGCGCTTCAGGCGCGCTCGCTTACGACGTGCTGAGGGGCGCGAGGCTGCTTACGCCGCGCACTGCCGCGCTGCCGTTGTTGCTGGTGGCGCCCGACGGCGGCGGCGTGTTCCTGCGCCCGCATGCGGAGGGTGCGGTCGCCGCATCGATCGATCATCAATTCCCACCCTTCTTCCGCAGAATAGAGGCCGCCATCGAACTCGCCCATGCCGAGGCTCCGCCAATCGCGTTCGGCCTGGCGCTCGCCCGCCCGGACCGGCCTATAGACTGGCAGCAGGATGTCGGCGCGCAGACAATCGGCTTTTCCGGCTGGATGACGGTCCGCGACAGATTCGTGCGCCACGCCCTGGCGGCGACGGTCAATGTCAGGCGCAAGATGCCGCTCTCGATCGTTCTCGCGGTGCGTTTCGCGGAAGGGCCGAACGGTGCTCCGAGCAACGCCTTCTTTCGGACGCTGACGGTGTTCAGCGACTAAAGCAGGACGTTCGAAATCTGAACTCGACATGCTGCCCTGTTCGCCTGTTTTTCGGCGCCGCATTTCTGCGGCCACGACGCGATTCAGCCCCGTCGGCGAGAAATAGCCTTCACAGGCCCAAGCAGCCGCTCAAAGTTAACCATCTCTCAAGCCGATTTCTTCCGCTATGGTTGACAAATTGCTAACAAATCAATAGTATCAACAGCCTATGGGGTGTGTAGTGGCAAGGGTGGGCGTAATGCGTAAGATACAGTCGCTACTTCTGGGCGGACTCAGTCTGCTCGGGTTGAGCGTCGCGTTTTCGAATGCGGCGCAAGCGCAAATCGAAGTTGCTCCAATCAAGGAAGCCGAGCTCGCCTGCGAGCAGGCCCTCAAGATCGGCACCATCGAGGCGCTAGAGGACTACCTGCATCGTTATCCGAATGCGCCAACGGCCTGCAAAGCGCTTGCTTTGAACAGCTTGTCGCAGTTTGCCGGGGGCGGTGGGAACGGCAATGGCGGGGATGGCGGCGGCCGCTACGGCGGATAATTGCCGGCGGCATTTCGCCAATAGATCGTCAGATCAGCTGGCCGCGGTTTCCTGTAACCGCGGCCAGCCCGTCGCGACGAATTCGGCGTAGCGATCCGAGGTTTTCATCCAGCCGAGTTCCACGAGCTGGGCTGTGTCGCCGCGATAGCGCACGGACCGGTCGTTGCGAAGCGAGAGCTTCGGATTGAGCTCCAGGGCTTCCATATAGGCGGCGCGCTCTTCGAGCGTCTTTTCCTTCAGTTGCGCATTCTCGCCTAGCGAGGATGCCGATTTCTGCTGGAAGCCCCAAACAAATTTGAAGTGCAGCAGCGCGACGCGGAGTTCGCTGAACCGCACCTTGCTGATGGTGTGCTGCGCCGCGTGATAATGTGTGTCCCTGCTCCACCGCACGATCGGCACCTTGGTCAGGCACGGTGGAAAGGTCTGCTTGAAGCGGCCGCGCCAGAAAACGCGCTCGCGCACCCCGCCGAACATTTGCTCGGGAGGATAAAGTCCATCCCGAGCGCGCAGCCACCCCGGCTCCGGATCGAAATAGGGGGATGCGTCCACCAGAGGGATGCTGCCGTCGTAGCTGCATTCCGCCAACGGTTCGTCCGCGTACATGTCGATCATGGATCCGATCACAGCTTCGGCCCCGGTCGACTCGAGATAATTGAAAAGCCGGCGCAGGCTCACGCGCTCGAGATCGGGATAGACAAGAAGCTCGTCGGCATCGACGGACAGACACCAGTGGCCGGAACCGAACACGCGCATCAATGTGTTGATCCATCGCGGCGGGGTGATGTTCTCGGCGAAATGCGACCCCTCCGTGTGGAAACAATGGCTGTCCGGCTGCTCCAGGACTAGTTCTCGCGTCCCGTCCGTCGAGCCGTTGTCCAGGAAGAAGAACCGGTCGACTCCGAGCCTTCGATAATGTTCGAGAAGATGCGGCAGCAACGTCCTCTCGTTGCGCAGTGCAACGAAGCACAGAATCTCGTCCTTGCGCACGTCAAGCGGCCTATGGTCCAGCCGCTCAAGGTGTTTTGGAGGTCGATGGGCAAGCATGCGAACGCCAATCAATACGGTTTGCGCGAGGAGCCTGGACAGGCTTGCGCTGATTATCCCGGTCAGACGATTATCAAAGTGTTATCCACCTGTTGGCAAGACTGCTGCGGCTGAGGATCGAGGGGGACCGATTGAAGGTTGGTTCGAAGACGGGCGCAATCTCTACGCCTAAGCGGCAGTCAAGCCACAAACCCCGCAGGGTGTGTGTCGTTTCCGAAGTCGAGTTCGGCTCGACGGTGACCGCTGATCCAGGGTCGGCGACGTATGCGCTGGCGCAGCACCTGGCGAAAATCGGCGACACGGTCACGCTGCTATGGGTGCCGAGCCCGCTCGGCAGCCAGCCCGACGAGCAGGAAATCGACAGGCTCGCCAAATGGAGCTTCGATAATTTCCTGGTGCGGCTCGAGCTGCTGCCGCGGTCACCCGAATTGCTGCGTGGCCTGGAGTCCAGCGACAAGAATTCCGTAGCCGTCTACCACTACCTCAAACAGAACCCCTTCGATGTCGTCTATTTCGCGCTTGAAGGCGGGCTGGCGCATTTCCCCACCGTCGCCAAGCGCACGGGTGTCTTTGCCGACCCTCCCATCCTCGTGGTGCTCGCGCATGGGCCGCTCATGTGGGATCTGGAGGCTAACGCCAGGGCGATCGAACGCAAGGAGCAGATGACCGTCGCCCATATGGAGAGAACCTCCGCCGAGACCTGCGACCATCTCGTCGTCACCGGGCAGTCCCTGCTCGACTGGATGACCAAGGCGGGGTGGAGACTGCCGGCCAGCCAGCACATCGCGACGCCGTTGCAGCCCGAGGAGTGGCGTTCGAACTTCGCCGTCGATCACTACCGGCCCCGGGAAAAACCGGCCGCCGAGGTGGTTCATTTCTCGGGCACCAAGACGCGAAGCGGACTGACGCTGTTTTGCGACGCACTGGATCGCCTGGCCGAGAATGGCGTGACGGACCTGGCCGTGACCATCGTCGGCGCATTTGGTCATGTGCTCGGCGAGCATTCGGGCGGCATGATCCTGCGGCGCGCCCGGCAGTGGCCGTTCAAGCTGAAGCTGCTGCCCATCCGGGACGAGCCCGAGATATTTCGTTACCTGCGGCAAAGCCATGCGCTGGTGGCAATCACGCATTCAGCCGCGCAGCTCCCGCTGGATGTGGTGACGTGCCTAGACGAGGAGATTCCGTTCGTCACGACGGACGTCGGCAGCATACGCGGGCTGCTTCGGCCGGAATCTGCCGAGGCGGTCATGGTGGAGGCATCCCCCTCCGCGATCGCGGGCAAGATCCAATCCGTGCTCGAGAGCCGCTCGTTCGGTCCGGCAAAACCGTTGCTTGACCGGGAAGCGCGCGAGAAGGCCTGGAGCAAACTGCACGTCAAATTGTGCCGACGTCCGGCCAGAGCCGACGGCCCAAGCCGGAACCGCAGCCGACCGCCGCTGGTATCCATCATCACGGCGCACTACAATCGGGCGCGGCTGTTGCCGCAGGCGATTGCCTCGGTCCGGCGCCAGGACTACCCCAATATCGAACTGATCGTCGTCGATGACGGCAGCACGGATCCGGATGCAATTCGGCTGCTCAATGAAATCGAGCCCGAGTTCGAGCAGCGCGGCTGGCGGATCATCCGGCAGAAGAACGGCTTCCTCGGCAAAGCGCGCAACACCGGTATTCGCGCCGCCAAGGGGTCCCTTATCCTGTTCCTGGACGACGACAACGCTCTCTTCCCCAACGCGGTCAGCACGTTCGTGGCCGGCATGCAAAAGTCCGGCGCCGATATCTGCACGACTTTCGCCAAATGGCTCAACGAGCCCTTCGTGCCGCCGGACACCAAGAGCGGCTATATGCTCTACTTTCCGGTCGGCGGTCCGCCGGACATTGCGCTGATTACCAATCCGTATGGCGACGCCAATGCGATGTTCCGGCGCGAGGTGTTCGACAAGGTTGGCTACCTCAACGAGGAGCGCGGCTTTTCGGCGAGCGATTGGGAATTCTTCCTGCGCGCCGATCTCGCGGGTCTGGAAATCGTCACCGTGCCGGAGCCGCTGTACTGGTACCGGTCTTCGCCGGCCGGCATGAACCGCAATGCCGAGTGGCTGAGGAATCGCCGGCCGATCATCGATGTGTTTCGAAAGCACAAGTTCGCGCACACCGACATGTTCGTGCAGCTCGGCATCAGCTCGAACACTGCCGATCATGAGAAGGACCTCAACCTCTGGAACCTTGAACTGCGCGTCAAGGACGAACGGTATCTGCGGCTGAGCTCAGCCTCCCCCAACTCCGCGGACGCAGTGCAGTTGCTGGCCGAGATTGCGGCGCGAGAAGGCAGGGCCGATACGGCCATTTCGCTGCTCGCTCACGCCGGACGGTCCGACTTCACGCTGGGCGTCGTCGAACTGCTCAACGCCGCCGCTGAAGAAACAGTGCCGGAACTCCATTCCTCGCTCTACAGCGAGCGCTACCTCCCGGTCGAAGCCCTGCGCCGCGCCTATGTCGGCTCGCATCCGGCTGCCGATGCGGATCTCTTGAGCTATGTCGAGCAGTCGCCGGACCAGCTGTTTGTCCAAGCCACCGCCGGCACCGTCTCAATGGCGCTGCTGAAGGGCGTCTGTCCGGCGGGGACGATCAGCGCCAGCTGCTGGGTCTATCTCGATGAGGCACTGACCGCACCGGCGCAGTTCCAGATCGCGATCGTGGACGCGGAAAACCAGACCTTTGACCAGCTCGCCCGGCTCCTCGAGGATGGCGACGGGAACGGTTGGGCCGATGTCAGCCGCCCGCACGAACCACGCGAGATCGCAACGGGCGTCCACTCGCCTGCTCCCGGCAGACGCGACCTGCTGCTCGCCGTCAGATGCGGCGGCAATCGGCCGGACGCTCGGGTGCTCGGGGGCTTTTCAAGCATTCAGGTCCGAAATGTGGTTTCGACCGGCGGGAAGCACCCGCGTCTCAACGCGCCGCAAGAACGTCAACGCATGCGGCGGCTGACCGGCGAGGAGCTGAAGCGCGCAGCGCTTGTAACGAACTATCCGTCCGAGTTGCCGGCATTGCTGGTCGCCGGGGACAATGGCGGTATCTTTTTGCGGCCGAGCATCCATGGCCCGGTTGTCGCCGCCCTCAATTCGACTTTCCCGACCTTTGCCCGCAGTGTCATCGCTACGGTGGAGATCGCCCACGAGGATGCCTCGCCGTTCGAATTCGCCATGGCGCTGGGCCGGCCGGAGGAAAAGCTGGTCTGGAAAAACGACGCGCCGGTCGGCGCGCTGGCATTCTCCGGATGGACGCGGATTTCGAAACCTTTCGAGTTGCACGATTTGAAGGTTTCCGTCCGGGAGATCGACCGCAAATGGCTGACCATCTATCTGGCCATCAAACTGCCGCGCGGTTCGAAGCCGATGCCGTCCAACGCCTTCTGGCGCAAATTGCTGCTCCTCTGGGACTGAAGGGCGGGAGCCCGCCAATCGCGCGAACGTGACCTTTCATGGGTGCGAATCAGAGGTGCGAAGTGCGATAAGAACAGATCGGGTCAGTGTGGAAGGGCGCCAAAGAAATGAAAAGTATTGTCGGCCTTGTCCTGGGTCTTTTCATCATTCCCGTCAGCGCCGCATTTTTCACAGCCGCCGCCCAGGAGCGCGACGTCGGGCCGAAGTGCACCCAGTGGAACTCGTACCGCGTCCTGTTCAAAAAGGGCGACGGCAAGAT
This sequence comes from Mesorhizobium sp. WSM3862, assembly GCF_002294985.1. GTDB lineage: Bacteria > Pseudomonadota > Alphaproteobacteria > Rhizobiales > Rhizobiaceae > Mesorhizobium. The sequence goes on from NZ_NSGE01000003.1 coordinate 16,533, forward strand.
TTCCGACGAAACCGCGAAAGGGCTGGCGGCATTCGTCAAGGACGCCGGTCGCGATTGCGGCTACCGGCTCTACGCGACGGCCAGCAAGGAAGGCGCGTACGACAAGGCGGACAGCATTGCCGGCCAAAGGCTGAACGCCACACACGCGTTTTTGAAAGCGCAGGGCGTCAAGCCCGAAATGGTGCTGGCGCTTTCTCATTGGGTCGACGATAGCGCCAGCGATAAGAACCAGGCGCGGAGCGCTATCCTGTATACCTTGCCGAAGCAAGGGATCTCCTGCCGGCAGTATGAAAAGCGAAGCCCTGCCCAGGTCGCCCTCTTCTTCGACAGCAGATCCTCGGTGATTTCACCCCCGGTCAAACGCGACCTCGAGAAGTTCGCCAACAGCATCAAGGATTCGCGTTGCAACGTGGAACTGACGGCATTGGCCGCCAAGGAGATCACGGGCGCCAATGCGGCAAAGACGAACAAGGACCTGGCCAAGCAACGGATCAAGGCGATCATGGACATCATGACCGCGATTGGCATCGACAGCGACCGCCTCATCGATACGAATGTTGAGTATGTCGGCGACAAGAAGCCGAATACCGCCAAAAATCGCATGGCCACCGCATCGCTGATGTAGCGCGCCTGCCGCCGGCGAATGTTACGACTTTGAAACGCCACCCGTGCTCGGTGGGGAAATGTCCGTCGAGCAAATCAAGAAGACTTCTTCAGGGTCAAAGTGCATATCGCCGGCCAAATCCACCGACAGGTGAAGGACCTTCCGCCCGGCACGAAAATCAACAAGACAACGATGAGCGACCGCTGATCACCCTCACGCCTTGCGCTCCCAGCGACGGTCGGGCGTTTGCTGCCAGTAGGTCACCGCGTGGCCGGCTTCCTTCATCATCTTCCAGTGGCTGCGCGCGCCTTCGAGCTGCGCCGCGTCGTGGCCGTCGAACAGGAAGACGGCGCGCTCGTAGCCCGAAAGCTCGGGCGGGTGCGCACCATCGACCAGGAAGCGGATCTGGGCAGCGTTGGGGTTGCCCTCCCCCGTGGTGAGCAGGATCGGCTGCTCGGCCGGATAGACTTCGCGGTCGGTGGCGTGCGCGAGGAAGGAGTCGTCGCGAAACGTCCACAAATGCTGGTCGAGCGCGTCCCGCCGTTCCTCCGTGCCGGTCTGCACGACCGCGCGCCAGCCGCGCTCGACACTGCGCTCGAGCAGGCCCGGCAGGGCTTCCTCAAGCGTCGATTCGGTCAGGTGGTAGAACAGGATGTCGGCCACGACAGCCTTATCCTTCGTAATGGTCGCGCACCAGCCTGTCGAGCAGCCGTACGCCAAAGCCGGAGCCCCAGGATTGGTTGATCTCGCTCGCCGGCGCGCCCATCGCGGTGCCGGCGATGTCGAGATGCGCCCAGGGCGTGTCCTTGACGAAACGCTGCAGGAACTGCGCGGCGATGATGGCGCCGCCATAGCGGCCGCCGATGTTCTTCATGTCGGCGTTCTTGGACTCGATCAGCTTGTCGTATTCGGCGCCAAGCGGCATGCGCCACAGCCGCTCCTGCGTCGCTTGGCCGGCGCCGAAAAGCCTGCCGGCCAACTCGTCATTGTTGGAAAACAGGCCGGCATAGTGCTGGCCAAGCGCGACCATGATGGCGCCGGTCAGCGTCGCCAGATTGACCATGAATTTCGGCTTGAAGCGATCGTTGGTGTACCAGAGCGCATCGGCGAGCACCAAGCGGCCTTCTGCGTCGGTGTTCAAGACCTCGATCGTCTGGCCCGACATCGAGGTGACGATGTCGCCCGGGCGTTGCGCATGGCCGTCGACGGCGTTCTCGACCAGGCCGATGACGCCGACGATATTGGCCTTGGCTTTGCGGGCGGCCAACGCACGGATCAGTCCGGTGACCGCGGCGGCACCGCCCATGTCGCCCTTCATGTCCTCCATGCCGGAGGCCGGCTTCATCGAATTGCCGCCGGTGTCGAAGGTGACGCCCTTGCCGATGAAGGCGATCGGCGCGTCCTTGGCCTTGCCGCCCTTCCATTGCATGACGGCCATGCGGGCGCCGCGCGGCGAGCCCTGCGCGACGCCAAGCAGCGAGCCCATGCCGAGCCTTTTCATCTCCTTCTCGGTGAGGATCTCGACCTCGACGCCGAGGCCTTCCAGTTCCTTCGCGCGAGCGGCGAACTCGACCGGACCGAGCGTATTGGCCGGCTCGTTGACGAGATCGCGCGCAAGCAGCACGCCTTCGATAACGGCCTCTTCCGCGGCGAACGCCTTCTTGGCGGCGGAAGGGTCGGCGCAGTGGATGGTTATCTTGGCCGGCTTTGCGGTTTCGGCCTTTTTGCTCTCCGCGCCCTTGGCGTCGGATTGGCCGTCTTCCTTGTCCTTCCTGGTCTTGTATTTGTCGAAGCCGTAGCTGCGCAGCAGGATGCCGGCGGCAAGGTGCGCCGCCTGCCTGCCGTCCGGCTGGAAGTCCGGAAGATCGAGGATGACTGCGACTTCCACAGCCTTGCGCAGCGCGGCGGCAACCGCGCCGCCGAGCTTCAGCCAGGCGTAGTCGTCGAGGCTTGCGACCTTGCCGGCGCCAACCGCCACCAGCCGGTCGACAGAGGTTCCCTCCGGTGCCAGCACTTCCACCGAGCTCGCGAACTTGCCGGAGAAATCGGCGACCGGAAACGCGCGCGCCAATGCGCCAGCCGGGTCGCAGGCCTTCGCGGCATCGCCAAGGCCGCCGCCGTCGGCCGCAAGCACGAAGACGCTGCCTTTTTTGGGCGCGGCGAATTTGGCGAAGGCAATCGAAGGTCTCGAAGTCATCAGATCCTGCTTCCGGGGTGAGGCGCCGCGAACCGGCTTTCAAGCGTGCGCGACATTTGGTCGTTTTCGGCCATTTGGCAAGACTTTGGCCGAAATCGCTGTCTATATCGGCGCCGAAACCAACCAAGGATTCGTCGCGGCGGAACGCAAGCTTTATGCCGCAACCTGTTGTTAACCATCAATGTTTCGCATTTCTTATTCATTGACGCGGAGACTCCGCCGCGCCGGGCGCGTGGCGTGGAGAGGACAAACCAGATGAGCCGCCTATGGACCCGGTTGTGCAGGCGTCGGCGGATGACTACCTTGTCGGCGGGCATGATGCCGTTCGGCACAATCGAGAAAAGCCTTCATGAAGGTCGTTGAACGCTACATCATGCGTCGCGCTACCGCGATGTTCCTGGCGGCGCTGGCGTGGACACTGGCGATCGTGTGGACGACGCAGGTGCTCGCCAAGATCGACTTGGTCACCGACAGCGGCCAGTCGGCGCTGACCTTCTTCGAAGTCGCGGCCCTGATCATCCCCTCGATCGTGCCGATCGTGGTGCCGTTCGCGCTGGTGGTCGCGGTGGCGCAGACGCTGAGCGCCATGAACACGGATTCGGAGCTGGCGGTGATCAACGCCGCGGGCGCCTCGCGTTGGGCGATCGCACGGCCGATCCTTCTGCTGGCGCTGGCGGCCAGCGTCTTTTCCTTTGCCGTCGACAACGGCGTCGATCCCTATGCCAGGCAGAAGAACCGGCAGCTGGTGGCGGCCTCGCGCGCCGACCTTCTGTCACTGATCATCCAGGAAGGCACCTTCCGTAAGATCGACGACGGCCTGTTCCTGCAGATCGGAGAACGGCTGCCCGACAACAAGCTCGGCGGCATCTTCGTCGCCGATTCGCGCGAGGAAGGCGCCAACCTCACCTATTACGCAAAAACCGGCAGCATCGTCGAAAAAGGCGACGAGAAGGTGCTGATGATGAATGACGGCGTCATCAACCGCAAATCGGTGACCGGCGACCTTTCCGTCATCCGTTTCACCTCCTACGCCTTCGACCTCTCGGCCTTCATGTCGGCGGCGAACGAGATCACGCTGCTGCCCAAGGACCGGACGACGCCATACCTGCTCGACCCGGATCCCAACGACAAGATGTACCAGCGCAATCCGGGCAGCTATACGGCCGAGGTCAACCAGCGCTTCTCCGAATGGTCTTATTCGCTGGTCTTCGCGCTGATCGCGCTTGCGGTCGCGGGCGACGCGCGCTCGCACCGCGAGGCGCGCATCCATCCGCTGATCACCGCAATCGCAATCGCCCTTTTCGTCCGCTGGCTTGGCTTCTTCGCCGCCGGCAAGGCCGACAAGGTCTGGTACTACGCCTATATGGTCTACGCCGTTCCGATCGTGGCGTCGGCGGTCTCCGTCTGGTTCATCATGTCGTCGCGGAGCATGGAACTGCCCGCCGCCTGGGCCGACTGGATGACGAATCTCGCCGGCCGCGTCAGCGAGGGCTGGACGGCGCTCAAGCTGTGGCTCGCCCGGCGCGGCACCTCCGGCCAGGGAGCCTGACGATGGGCTGGACGCTGGGCCGCTATTTCTTCTTCCGCTACGTGTCGATCACCATCTGGTTCTTCCTCGGCCTTTTGGCGCTAGTGTTCCTGATCGATTTCACCGAACTCTCGGGGCGCACGACCGGACTGCCGGGCTTCACCTACGGCACCGCCTTCGCCATTTCGGCGCTCAGGATGCCGATGATCATGCTGCAGACGGTGCCTTTCGTCGGGCTTTTTTCGGCGATGGCAACGCTGGTGTCGCTCAACCGCCGCTACGAGCTTGTCATCGCGCGCTCGGCCGGGGTTTCGGCCTGGCAGTTCCTGTTCCCGTGCTGCGTCGGCGCGCTGATGTTCGGCCTGTTGTCGGTCGGCGTGCTCAACCCGATCGCCGCGCACGGCTTTTCCTGGTCGGAGCAGATGGAAAACCAGTTGCGCGCCGGCAAGTCGAACGCCGTCGCGGAGGACACGACGCCTTGGCTGAGGCAAAAGACAAACTCCGGCGACACCATCATCGGCGCCCGCGCCATCCTCAACCAAGGACTGGAGATGGCGGACGCGGTATTCTTCGTCCTCGACCGGCAGGGCAACATCGTCGAGCGCAAGGACGCCGCGCGCGCCTTCCTGCGCGACGGCTACTGGGAATTGCAGGACGTCAAGCTGTTCAAGGACGGCAACATCCGTGCCGAGATCTCCGACCGCGTGGCCACCAACCTCAAGCCGGAATTCGTGCAGGAACGCCTGGCGCGCCCGGAAACCATTCCGTTCTACGAACTGCCGGCAAAGATCGAGGTTGCCCGCTCCTTCGGCCTCAAGGCAAATGCCTTCGCCATGCAGTTTGATTCGCTGGTGGCGTTGCCGTTCCTCCTCGTCGCCATGACGCTGATTGCGGCAACAGTTTCAATGCGATTTGCGCGGATGGGGCAGTCGGCGACGATGATTCTGGGTGGCGTCCTGGCCGGCTTTCTGCTTTATGTCGTTTCGGTACTGGTCAAGGCATTCGGGGTCGCCGGATTCGTGCCTACAATGGTGGCTGCATGGGTTCCGGTTGTCGTGGCTATGTTCTTCGGGGTGACTTTTCTGCTATACAAGGAAGACGGCTAGTGAGGGAGGCTGGTTTGCGCAGCCATAGGCAGGCCGGCCTGGCACGCCTTTATGGGGCGACAGCCTTGGCATGTTTGTTCGCTTGCGTGGTACCGACGGTGCCGGCGCTGGCGCAGACCATCACGGCAAAGCCTGTTCCCTCCGGCACACAGATGCTGCTGGCCGCCGATACGCTCGTCTATGACAACGACAAGCACACGGTGACGGCCGTCGGCGGCGTGCAGATCGACTATGGCGGCAACAAGCTCGTCGCCCAGCGCGTCGTGTACAACCGCGACACCAAGCGCCTCGTCGCCAGCGGCGCCGTCGAGCTCATCAACAGCGACGGCACCAAGATCAATTCCGAGCACATCGACATCACCGACGATTTCGCCGACGGCTTCGTCAACGCGCTGCGCGTCGAGACGGTCGAGAAGGCCTATTTCGCCGCCGAAAGCGCCGAGCGCATGGGCGGCGTGCTGACCACATTCCACAACGGCATCTACACCGCTTGCGAGCCTTGCGAGGACAAGCCCGACTCGGCACCGACATGGCGCGTCAAGGCGAGGAAGATCATCTGGAACGGCGAGAAGAAGACGGTTCGCTTCGAGAATGCGAATTTCGAGTTCTTCGGCTATCCGCTTGCCTATTTGCCAGCCTTCGAGATCGCCGACCCGACGGTCAAGCGCAAGAGCGGCTTCCTGATCCCCGGCATCGTCTACAACAACAACCTCGGCGTCGGCCTCAAAGTACCCTACTATTTCGCGCTCTCGCCGACCTATGACCTGACCGTCACCGGCAGCGGCTACACCAAGCAGGGCTTCCTCGGCGAGGCCGAATGGCGGCAGCGCTTCAACAATGGCGAGTACAGCCTGAAAATCGCCGGCATCAATCAGCAGGATCCGGACGCCTTCATCGGCACGGGCAATCGCTTTACCGTCGATTCGGGAGAGCCAAACGATCCCAACAAGTTCCGCGGCATGATGGGCACCAAGGGCCAGTTCGCCATCAACGAGCGCTGGAACTTCGGCTGGGACGTGCTGCTGCAGACCGACAAGAATTTTTCGCGCACCTATAATATCGACGGCTACAACGACCTCGTCCACCAGTCGTCGATCTATCTGACGGGCCTGAGCGACCGTAATTATTTCGATGTCAGGGCAATGCGATTCGAGGTGCAGGAAGACACGCTGTCCAGCGACCCGACGGCGCGCTCCGCCAAGCAGCCCTGGGTGCTGCCGTCGTTCGACTACGCCTATATCCCCGACATGTCGGTGGCGGGCGGGCAGTTGTCGCTCAACGTCAATGCACGGGTCATCAGCCGCGACCGGCTGGACGCGGTGCTGGCCGATCCGCTCGACGACACTTCCATCAACAACGTGCGCGGCCTCGAGGGCCAGTCCAGCCGGCTGACGGCGGAGGCCGAATGGAAGCGCACCTTCACCACCGATGACGGACTGCAGCTGACGCCGTTGCTCGCCTTTCGTGGCGACGCCGGCTATGTGTCGACCACATCCGAATCGCTGGCGGCGGTCAACCAGATGGCGGCGAATCTCGGCGAGGATGTCGACATGCGCTCCTCGCTCGCCCGCTACATGGCCACGCTCGGCCTGGAGATGCGCTGGCCGCTCCTGTTCTCGATGTCGAACTCCAGTCATGTCCTGGAGCCGACAGCGCAGATCTTCGTGCGGCCGAACGAGCAATATGTCGGCGGGCTGGCCATTCCGAACGAGGACGCGCAGAGCTTCGTCTTCGACGCCACGACTCTGTTCGAGCGCGACAAGTTCTCCGGCTACGATCGCATCGAAGGCGGCACGCGCGCCAATGTCGGCTTCCGCTACTCCGGCGCCTATGGAAACGGCTGGGGCACCAACGCCATCTTCGGCCAATCCTACCAACTGGGCGGCGAGAACTCCTTCGACGCGCCGGACCTCGTCAATGTCGGCGCCTATTCGGGCCTGCAGACCGCCAAGTCCGACTATGTCGGCCTCATCGGCTTCAACAGCCCGAGCGGCTTCTCCGGCTCGCTCAGCGGCCGGTTCGACGAGCAGACATTCGAGGTCAGGCGCGCGGAGATCAAGGCGGCCTATTCCGGCCTGCCGGTTTCGCTCAGCGCCAAATATGCCTTCATCCAGGCGCAGCCGCTCTACGGCTTCGCCACGGACCGCCACGAGGTCACGCTCGGAGCCTCTACGCACCTGGCCGAGAGCTGGCGGGTCTTCGGCACCGGCACCTACGATCTGGAGACAAGCGTCCTGGTTAAGGACGGCGTCGGCTTCGCCTATAACGATTCCTGCTTCACCTATGTGATGACGTTCTCGCAGACGCGCGATACAGTCACCAAGGAGGTGTCGCAGAATATCGGCTTCAACCTGTCGTTCCGCACGCTCGGCGATTTCGGCTCGTCGACCAGCGGCGTCGACACGATCCAGTAAGCGGAGGCAGCGCCGGTCACGGCGTGCGCCGTCGCCGGCGTGAAGCTTGGTTTGGCGCGTGATCCTTCGAAAGTGGGGCCGATTCTCGGGGTCATGCGCCGGCGACATTGTTTCGCCGCATAGGAAGGGCATGGGGTCGACCACATAGCGCATGCGTTCGGAGGACGTGCGGCGCCGTCGTGGCGGATAGGAATTGGGAAGGTGAGATGAGGAAATACCTGTTTTCGGCAGGATTCGCGCTGCTGGTGGCGGCGACCTCGGTTTCGATCGCGGCAATGACGCCGCCGGCATTCGCCAGCCAGATCAAATATGTCGTCAACAACATACCGATCACCACCGGCGACATCGCCCATCGCGCCGCATTCTTCAAGCTGCAGCGCAAGAAAGGCGACGCGGCCAAGGAAATGATCGACCAGACGCTGCGGCTTGCCGAGGCCAAGCGGCTCGGCATCCGCATCACCGACCAGCAGGTCGACGCCGCCTATCAGCGTTTTGCCTCCAACAACAAGATGCCGCTCGCGAAGCTCGACGCCGTCATGGCGCAGTCCGGCGTTACGAAGGAACATTTCAAGGAGTTCATCCGCGCGCAGATGGCCTGGAACCAGGCGCTTGGCGCGCGCTACCGCTCCGGCGAGGGTGGCTCGGTGACCGAGCAGGACGCGGTCCGCCGCATGCTCGACAAGGGTGGCTCCAAGCCGAGCGCCACGGAATATATGCTGCAGCAGGTCATCTTCGTAGTGCCCGCTTCCGAGCGCTCGGCTACGCTTGCCAAGCGCAAGCGCGAGGCCGACGCCATGCGTGCCCGCTTTAACGGCTGCAACACCACGCGCGAATTCGCCAAAGGGCTGATCGACGTCACGGTGCGCGATCTCGGCCGCGTGCTGGCGCCGCAATTGCCGTCGGACTGGGCCGAACAGATCAAGGCGACCAAGGTCGGAGGGGCGACGCCGACGCGCGAGACCGAACGCGGCGTCGAGTTCATCGGTATCTGTTCCTCGCGCGAGGTTTCCGATGACAAGGCCGCCCAGATGGTGTTCCAGGCCGAAGGCGGCAGCAACGACAAGGACGCCGACGAGCTCAGCAAGAAATATGTCGAGGAACTGCGCAAGAAGGCCACCATCGTCGAGCGATAGGCCGTTTCGGCGCATGACAGAACAAGGCTCGAGCCACCCGCCCTGCTTCGAAGCAGGCATGGCGCCCCACGTGACGCCATGAGCGCAAGTAGGACCGACGCGCCGCTGGCGCTCAGCGTCGGCGATCCATCCGGCATCGGGCCCGAGATCGCCATCACCGCCTGGCAGGCGGGCGACAGCGCCGGCGTGCCGCCCTTCTACCTGCTCGCCGATCCTGCCCTGATCAAGGCGCGGGCGCGCGAGATCGGGGCCAACGTGGCGATCATGGAGACCCTGCCGGGGCAAGCGGCGCATCACTTTCCCCGCGCACTGCCTGTCGTGCCACTCTACGCCCGGCATCTGGACAGTCCCGGAAAGCCGAATTCGGCCAATGCCGCGGGCACCATCGAAGCGATCGACCGCGCCGTCGCCGACTGCCTCGCCGGCCGCGCCGCCGCGGTGGTCACCTGTCCCATCGCCAAGAAGCCGCTCTACGACGCCGGCTTTCGCTTTCCCGGCCACACCGAATACCTGGGGCATCTGGCCTCGCGCCACACCGGCGCCGAGGTGACGCCGGTGATGCTGCTTGCCGGGCCCGAATTGCGCACCGTTCCGGTCACCATCCACATCGCGCTTGCCGAGGTGCCGAAGGTTCTGACGAGCGAGCTGATCGTGGCCACAGGACGCATCACCGCGGCCGACCTCGAGAGCCGCTTCGGCATCGCGCGGCCCAGGCTCGCCATCGCCGGGCTCAATCCGCATGCCGGCGAAGGCGGCGCGATGGGCGCGGAGGATCTGTCGATCGTCCTGCCTGCCGTTGAGGCGCTTCAGGCCGAGGGCATCGACGCCGTCGGGCCGCTGCCGGCCGACACGATGTTCCATCCGCAGGCACGCGCCGGCTATGACGCAGCCCTTTGCATGTATCACGACCAGGCGCTGATCCCAGCCAAGACGCTGGGCTTCGACGAGGCCGTCAATGTGACGCTCGGCCTGCCCTTCATCCGCACCTCGCCGGACCACGGCACGGCGTTCGACATCGCCGGCAGGGGCATTGCACGCGCCGACAGCCTGATCGCGGCGCTGAGGCTGGCGCGCCGCCTCGCCGACAGCGGCCGCCGGACTGCGGCGGCATGAGGCTCGATTTGAGCGGGGGGCGCACGACCATCGACGGATTGCCGCCACTGCGCGAGGTGATCGAGCGCCACGGTTTGCAGGCGAAGAAAGCGCTCGGCCAGAACTTCCTGCTCGACCTCAATCTGACGAGCAAGATCGCGCGCGCGGCCGGCGACCTCAGCGAGACGACCGTGATCGAGGTCGGGCCCGGCCCCGGCGGGCTGACGCGGGCGCTGCTCTTCAACGGCGCCAAACGGGTGATCGCCATCGAGCGCGACGAGCGCTGTCTGGAAGCGTTGGCGCAGGTGTCCGGCCATTATCCCGGCCGGCTCGAGGTCATTCCCGGCGATGCGCTGAAGACGGATTTTGCCGCGCTTGCCGGCACGACGGACGGCAGCCCGGTGAAGATCGCCGCCAACCTGCCCTACAACATCGGCACGGAGCTTCTGATCCGCTGGCTGACGACGGCAGACTGGCCGCCCTTCTATCAATCGATGACGCTGATGTTCCAGCGCGAGGTGGCCGAGCGCATCACAGCAAGCCCGGGCAGCGACGCCTATGGCCGGCTCGGCGTGCTTGCCGGCTGGCGCACCGAGGCAAAGATCGCCTTCGACGTGCCGCCGCAGGCTTTCACTCCGCCGCCGAAGGTCACGTCCTCGGTGGTGCATCTGGTGCCGCGTCCATCTCCCCTGCCCACCGACGGCAAGAGGCTGGGCCGCATCACCGAAGCCGCCTTCGGCCAGCGCCGCAAGATGCTGCGGCAAAGCGTGAAGAGCCTGGGCGGAGAGGCCCTGCTCACCCGCGCCGGCATCGACCCGACGCGCCGGGCCGAGACGCTGAGTGTGGAAGAGTTCGTAAGGTTGACGAACGCGCTGTAGCCCGCCGGCCTCCTTCTCCCCTTGTGGGAGAAGGGGAGGCACTGCCTCTCACTCCGTCTTCTCGTCCAGCAAGCCCGAGATGAAATCGAACAGGCCCGGCCGACGGTCGCGGCGCAGGCGCTCGGCTGTAACGATTGCACGCACCTCGGCAAAGGCGCGGTCGAGATCGTCGTTGACGATGACGAAGTCATATTCCTTCCAGTGCTCGATCTCGACGCGGGCATTCTTCAGCCTGGTCTCGATGACCTGCTCCTGGTCCTCGGCGCGGCGCTTCAGGCGCGCCTTCAACTCCTTCATCGAGGGCGGCAGGATGAAGATCGAGACGATGTCGGCGCGCATCTTCTCCTTGAGCTGCTGGGCGCCCTGCCAGTCGATGTCGAACAGCATGTCGCGGCCTTCGGCAAGCGCTGCTTCGGCCGGCTCGCGCGGCGTCGCATAGAAATTGCCGTGCACCTCGGCCCATTCGAGCAGCGCGTCGGAATCGCGCAACCGTTCGAACTCGCGCATGGTGCGGAAAAGATAGTGCACGCCTTCGATCTCCGAGCCGCGGCGCGGCCTGGTGGTGACGGAGACCGACAGCTCCAGGCTCGAATCGCTTTCCAGAAGATTGCGCGCGATCGTCGACTTGCCGGCGCCCGACGGCGACGACAGCACCAGCATCAGCCCGCGGCGGCGGATGCGGGACCCCAGATCCCTGGCGGCCGTAGGCTCCTTGGCAACCATCCCCGTCACTCCAGATTCTGAACCTGCTCGCGAAACTGGTCGACCACCGCCTTGAGCTCCAGCCCGATCGCGGTGACCGCGGCGGCATTCGACTTGGAACACAAGGTATTCGATTCGCGATTGAATTCCTGCGCCAGAAAATCGAGCTTGCGGCCGACGGCGCCGCCGCTGGAAAGCAGCGTGCGGCCTGATGCGACATGCGTCTTCAGCCGGTCGATCTCCTCGCGGATATCGGCCTTGGTGGCGAGGAAGGCCGCTTCCTGATGCAGACGGACCGCGTCGAGATTGGCCGACGCATCCATCAGCAGCCGGACCTGTTCGGTGATGCGCTCGCGGATCGCCGCCGGCTCGCGCGACGGGTCGGCCTCGGCCTTCAGCGTCAGCGCCTCGATGGCGTCGATATGGCCGGACAACAACTTGCGCAGCGCGGCACCTTCGCTCTGCCTTGCCTGCTCCAATCCGGCCAGCGCCATGTCCAGCGCCGACAGGATCGTCGCGTCGAGGGCGGCGCGCTCCTCCTCGGTCTCGACCGTCTCCAGGATGTCGAGCACGCCGCGCAGCGCCAGCAGACCGTCAGCCGTCGCCGGCGCGGTGCCGAACTGCTCCTGGAGGCGCTTGGCCAGTCCCGCCAGGTCCTTCAGGAACGCCTCGTTGACCACCGGCTGCGCCTGCTGGGCGGCGGCGCGCGCGACAGTCAGCGTTGCCTGGAAATTGCCGCGCGCGAAGCGCTTCTGCACGGTCTGCCTTACAGCGGGCTCCAGCCGGTCGAAACCCTGCGGCAGCCTCAGCCTGACCTCGACGCTCTTGCCGTTGACCGATTTGACTTCCCAGGCGATCGACGTGCCGTCTAGCTCAGCGACGGCTCGCGCGAAACCGGTCATGCTCTGCACGTTCATGATGCGTGTCACCCCTTGACGCAGGCCCGGCGCGATTGCCCGAGCATGCGCCCCTTGCAAGACGCCGGACCTCTGGCCAGCGTCGGATGTCCCCTCAAAACATGAATACGGCCCGGCGTCAAAGGAGGCGGGCCAGATCCGGCAATCACCGCGGCCTACTGGGCCGCGTCGCCATTTTCGCCGCTGGCGCCTGCACTGGCACCGTCGTCGGGAGTGGCCGGCGCCGTCGTCTGGCCGGAGGCCTTGGCCGCCGCATCGGCCTGCTTCTTCTGCACCGCCCGATAGCGGGCGACGTTCTGGTTGTGCTCTTCCAAGGTCGCGGCAAAGACATGGCCGCCATTGCCGTCGGCGACGAAATAAAGGTCGTCGGTCTTCGACGGATTGGCCACCGCCTCGAGTGCGGCGCGGCCCGGATTGGCGATCGGCGTCGGCGGCAGGCCCTTGATCAGATAGGTGTTATACGGCGTCTGCTTCTCGATGTCGGACTGATAGATCGGCCTGTCGGCCGGTTTGCCCTTGCCGCCGAACAGGCCGTAGATGATGGTCGGATCCGACTGCAGCCGCATGCCCTTGGCGAGCCGGTTGAGGAAGACCGCGGCCACGCGCGAGCGCTCGTCGCCCCTGCCCGTCTCCTTCTCGACGATCGAGGCCAGGATGACGAAGTCCTCCATATTGGCGATCGGCAGGTCGGGCGCGCGATGCGCCCAGACGTCCTCGACCAGCTTCTTTTGGTCGGCGACCAGCTTTTCGACCATCTGCTGCCGGGTGGCGCCCCGCGTGAAGCGCAGCGTGTCGGTCGCGATGCTGCCCTCGGGCGGCATGGCCGCCGGCATGTCGCCGGTCAGCGCCTCCTGCTGGGCCACGCGCTGCAGCGCCTGCTCAACCGTGAGCCCCTCGGGGATGGTCAGCGAATACATCACCGACTTGCCGCTCTTGAACAGCTCCATGATGTCGCGCATCGAGGCACGCGGCTTGATGGCGTATTCGCCGGCCTTCAGCGCGGAATCGTTGCCGGTGGCACGCACCCCCAGCCTGAAGATGCGCGCATCGCTGACCAGGCCGCGCCGCTCCAGCTGGTCGGCGATCTCCTGAACGCCGGCGTTCGGCTTGACCATGAAGGTGTCGCCATTGGCGGACGGGCCCGGCTCAATGAAGGCCTGCATGCCGAAATAGAGTGCGGCACCCGAGGCAAGCACGACCAGGATGACCAACGAAAGGAAGAAATTCAGAAATACGACGACCTGGCTGCGCGACGCGCGCGAGCGTTTCGACGGCGGCGGCGTGCCAGCCTCGGGGCGCAGCGCCTCGGCGGCTGTCTTGGGCACGATCGGTCCTTGCGCCTGACGCTGTCCGAATTCTCCACCGCCGCCCGGATTTGTATTCATGGCGCCCTACCGTCTGATCTTGCAACGAATCCCCTAGCCGAAGTGTAGGGGCAAATTTGGCAAAAATGACGGCAGGCGGCGGACCTGCCGGTATGCTGAATATTCAGCCATCGTAACGTTGGAAGACGAGCGAGGCGTTGGTGCCGCCGAAGCCGAAGGAGTTCGACAGCGCCACATCGATCTGGCGCTGGCGCGGCTTGTTCGGCACGAGATCGATCGCCGTCTCGCGTTCCGGATTGTCGAGGTTGATGGTGGCGGGGGCAATGTTGTCGCGGATGGCGAGGATCGAGAAGATCGCTTCCGCGGCGCCCGCAGCGCCCAGCAGATGACCGATCGACGACTTGGTGGACGACATCGAGATCTTGGAAGCGGCATTGCCGACCAGCCGCTCCACGGCACCGAGCTCGATCGTGTCGGCCATGGTCGAGGTGCCGTGCGCATTGATGTAGTCGATGTCGGCGGGCGAGAGCTTCGCCCGATTCAGCGCCGCCGTCATGCAGCGGAAGGCGCCGTCGCCGTCCTCGGCCGGGGCGGTGATGTGATAGGCATCGCCGGTCAGGCCGTAGCCGGTGACCTCGGCATAGATCTTTGCGCCGCGCGCCTTGGCGTGTTCGAGCTCCTCCAGGACGACGACGCCGGCGCCCTCGCCCATGACGAACCCGTCGCGGTCGCGGTCATAGGGGCGCGAAGCGATCTCGGGCGCATCGTTGCGCTCGGTGGAGAGCGCGCGGCACGCGGCGAAACCTGCCATCGAAAGCCGGGTGATCGGCGCTTCGGCGCCGCCGGCCACCATGACGTCGGCATCGCCCCAGATGATCAGACGCGCGGCATCGCCGATGGCGTGCGCGCCCGTCGAACAGGCGGTGACGACAGCATGGTTCGGGCCTTTCAGCCCGTGCCGGATGGAAACCTGGCCGGAGACCAGGTTGATGATCTGTCCGGGGATGAAGAACGGGCTGATGCGGCGCGGGCCGCGCTCCTTCAGGATCATCGCGTTCTCGGCGATGCCGTCGATGCCGCCGATGCCCGAACCGATCAGCACGCCGGTGGCGCACTGGTCCTCATGCGTCTCGGGCTTCCAGCCGGAATCGGCCAGCGCCTCGTCGGCCGCCGCGATGCCGTAGAGGATGAAGTCGCCGATCTTGCGCAGTTCCTTCGGCTCGAGCACGGCCTCGGGATTGAAGGTGCCGTTCGAGCCGTCGCCGCGCGGAATGACGTGGGCGATCTTGCAGGCAAGGTCGTCCACCTCGAATTCGGTGATGCGGCAGGCGGCGCTGCGGCCGGAAAGCAGTTCCTTCCAGCTGTGCTCGACACCCATGCCGAACGGCGAAAGCAGGCCAAGGCCCGTGACGACGACTCGCCTCATCGCAGGTCCTCCCCGGCGATACCCGCGGAAAGCCTCAGGCCGAGGCCTTATCGATATACTTCACGGCATCGCCGACAGTCAGGATGGTCTCGGCGGCGTCGTCTGGAATCTCGACGCCGAACTCTTCTTCGAACGCCATCACGAGTTCGACCGTATCGAGGCTGTCCGCGCCCAGATCGTCGATGAAGCTCGCCTGCTCCGTCACTTTGTCGGCATCGACGCCGAGATGCTCGATGACGATCTTCTTGACGCGCTCTGCGGTGTCACTCATTTGGGGCCTCGTCTTACGTTGTGTTGTCTTCGTTAGCGGGCGGAATGCCGCTAATCAAGCTGAAAGATGGTCTTGTGGGAAACGCAACGCCACAGGACCGGTTTTTGCCCGAACCGCCGGGTTGCCGGCCGCATTACACGAAAAACAGCGGGCGTCCAAGCCGAAATGGCTGTTTTCACAGGCGCCCGGAGCTCGGTCGCCCAGATTGTGAGATTCAGCTCAAGCCGAGCCGAAAATGGCGGCTTGCGAGGGCCGGAGCGGAAGCGAAGGAAGCCGCCGTTTGCAGGCCGGCATCACCTGAATCTCAAATACCCTAGATCATCGCCATGCCGCCATTCACGTGGATGGTCTGGCCGGTGACATAAGCCGCCTCATTGGACGCGAGATAGGCGACGGCCGAGGCAACCTCGGCGCTGGTGCCCATGCGCCGCGTCGGAATCGCCGCCATGATGGTCTCTTTCTGCTTGTCGTTGAGCTTGTCGGTCATGGCCGATTCGATGAAGCCCGGGGCGACGCAGTTGACGGTGATGTTGCGGGTGGCGATCTCCTGCGCCAGCGACTTGGAAAAGCCGATCATGCCGGCCTTGGAGGCGCAGTAATTGGTCTGGCCGGGATTGCCGGTGACGCCGACCACCGAGGTGATGTTGATGATGCGGCCATGGCGGCGGCGCATCATCGGATGGGTGAGTTCACGAGTGAGCCGGAACACGGCGGTCAGGTTCACCTCGAGCACGGAATCCCAGTCGGCGTCCGACATGCGCACGAACAGGCCGTCCTTGGTGATGCCGGCATTGTTGACCAGGATGTCGACGCCTTCGAGATCGGCCTCCGCCTTCTGGCCGAGCGCCTTGACCGCGTCGCGGTTGGTCAGATCCGCCGGGAAGAGCTTTACGCGGTCGCCGAGCTCGCCGGCCAGCGTTTCCAGCTTCTCGACGCGGGTGCCGTGCAGGCCGACGATCGCGCCCTGGCTGTGCAGCACCCTGGCGATCGCCTCGCCGATGCCTCCCGATGCACCAGTGACGAGCGCCTTACGGCCGGTCAGTTCGAACATTGCTTCAACCTCATTCTTCCGGACGCCCCGCGAGCGACCCTCGTTCCGCATTTGTCATGTTGTCCAGGCCATAGCAGAAGTTCTCGGCGCTCACGACCGATTCTTCACAAAGCCTGATCTGCTCCAGCACTTCCGCAGCTAGGTAATAGTCCTCGAGATCTTCGAGTCCACGCTCAACGAAGTCACGCAGGTATTCGGCTTTGCTTCGATCAGTCATCGCCACGAGATCGTCGAGGCGACGCTTAGGGAGAAAGACGGATGGAAGTAAGAATGCCGCACCTGCCGGCAAGAGTTCCCTGTTTATCCTAAAGCAGCCAGCGCCGCCTCGACTTCCGCGGCCGTGCCGATGGCGCCGGTCGCGATATCGCGGTTGATGCGTCGCGCCAAGCCCGACAGCACCTTGCCGGCGCCAACTTCGTAAAGCGTCGCGACACCTTTGGCGCCGAACCATTCCACCGTCTCGCGCCAGCGCACGCGGGCAACGACCTGCTCGACCAAGCGGCGGGCGATCTCGTCCGGGTCGCTGGTCGGCGTGACCGAAACATTTGAGACGATGGGAACCACCGGCGCGCTTTTCGCGACCCCGGCCAGCGCCTCGCGCATGATATCGGCGGCCGGCGTCATCAATGCCGAGTGAAAAGGTGCCGAGACCTGCAGCATCAGCGCCCGCTTGGCACCCTTTTCGGTGCAGAGTTTCGCCGCCAGTTCGACGGCCGCCTTGGCGCCGGAAATCACCAGTTGGCCACCGCCATTGTCGTTGGCGATCTGACAGACCGAGCCTTGTGCCGCTTCGGCGCAGGCGGCTTCGACATCGGCCTGCTCCAGCCCGATGATGGCGGCCATGGCGCCCTCGCCCGCCGGCACCGCCGCCTGCATGGCGTTGCCGCGGGTGCGCAACAGCCGCGCGGCATCGGCCACCGAAACGAAGCCGGCTGCGGCAAGCGCCGAATATTCGCCAAGCGAATGGCCGGCGACATAAGCCACCTTGTCCTTCAACGAAAAACCGCGGGATTCCAGCGCCCTTACGGCCGCCAGCGACACCGCCATGAGCGCCGGCTGGGCATTGGCCGTCAGCGTCAGGGTTTCTTCCGGCCCCTCCCAGATCAGCTTCGACAGTTTCTCGCCGAGCGCCTCATCGACTTCCTCGAAGACATGGCGCGCCTCGGGAAAGGCATCGGCGAGGTCCTTGCCCATTCCGACGGCCTGACTGCCCTGTCCCGGAAAGGTGAATGCGACGGCCATGTTAGCGTCTCCAGCAGCTGGTTTTTCCCTGCCTCTGGCGCAAGGCGGACGGCCAAGTCAAGCCCGCAAGCGCCAGTTCAGCGGCTGTTCCAGCCGGGACAACGGCCGAGTTCCCTGTTCTGAAAGGCTTTTTGGCGATCACACCTGATGAAAACCGCTCACGAATCGTTTGCTGGCTCTTCTTATTTCCGCCACAGGCGCTAGCTTTGTGTGACATTTCGATGACAGTGGCGTGACGCGAGTGGAAGACGCGTGACATGGGCCGGGGAAGCAAAGTGGCTAGGATCAGGAAAGGCGCGGCCAAACCCGCGCCGCAATTTTTGGAAGACGATCCGTCCACCGGCTATCTGCCGGGGCGCAGATGGCCGATTGTCCGCTACGGCCTGGCGACGCTGCTTGCCTCCGCCCTTCTGGTGTTCGCCATCGAATGGATTGTGCGCGGCGACTTCTTCGGCACAGTCGACTTCTTCCTGCAGCCCTTCAAGCCCGGCTGGACCACCATCATCGTTTTTTCGCTGGTGTTGATCGGGCTCGACGCCATACTCGGCCGCAGCCATCAAAGCCTGATGATCGTCGCGCCGGTGACATTGGCATTGGCCTTTGTCGGTCACCAGAAATCGCACTATCTTGGCGATCCGCTCTACCCGACCGATTTCCTCTATGCCCGCCAGATCATGGCGCTGATGCCGCTTCTGGTGCGCGAGCGCCCCTGGACGGCAGTGCTGCTTGCGGCGGCGATCGTCGCCAGCCTCGCGCTGCTCGTCTATGGCTGGCGGCTCTGGCGCCGGCGTGTGCCGATCCTCAGCCGCAAGGGACGGCTGGCGCGCTTGACGCTTGCCGTGCCGCTGCTCGCCTTCTTCGTCTCGATCATGGACTACGCCACCTTCTCGTGGACGCGCGACAGGCTGCAGATCATCCCGATCATGTGGGACCAGAAGGAGAACTATGCCTCCAACGGCTTCGCCCTCGCCTTCGCGCTCAACGTGCCGATGGCGCATGTCTCGGCCCCGCCCGGCTATTCCGAGAAGACGATGGATGCGATCGCGCGTCCCGGGGTTGCCGCCTCGGTGCCCGACCAGAAGCCCGATATCATCGTGGTGATGAGCGAATCCTTCTGGGATCCGACGGAGCTTCCCGGCGTCAGCATCAAGCCCGATCCGATCCCGACGGTGCGCGCGCTGCGCTCGGGCTCGATGTTCTCGCCGGAATTCGGCGGCATGACCGCCAATATCGAGTTCGAGGCGCTGACCGGCTTCTCCAACGCCTTCCTGCCGGCGGGCTCGATTCCCTATCAGCAATATGTGCGCACGCCGACGCCGTCGCTGGCGACTTTCCTGAAGAGCGAAGGCTATAGGGCGCGCGCCATCCACCCGGGCACCAACTGGTTCTGGAACCGGGGCGCCGTCTACGCCGATTTCGGCTTCAGCGACTTCCGCTCGGAAGAGACGCTGCCGCCGATGGAGAAGCGCGGGCCGCTGGCCTCCGACGCGGCCATGACCGACGAGATCATGCGCGAGGCCGATGCCAGCGACGAGCCGGTATTCCTGTTCGCGGTCAGCCTGCAGAACCATGGGCCCTACGAGCCCTACCGCTATTACAATCCGACCCATAGCGTCGACGCGCCGATCAGCACCTGGGCGCGGGAATCGCTGCTATCCTACGCCGAAGGCTCGGCCGACGCCGATCGCGGCCTGCAGCGCCTGATCGACTGGGCGAAGAAGCGCGAGCGGCCGACCATCATCGCCTTCTTCGGCGACCACCTGCCGCCGCTCGGCCCGGTCTATGTCGAGACCGGCTTCCTCAAGGACAATGTCGCGCCGCGCAAGGAGCCGACGCCCGAGGCGGCGCTCGAGCATCACGACACGCCGCTGATCATCTGGTCGAACCGCTCCGGTCCGGTCGAGAATCTGGGCTCGGTGAGCCCCGCCTTCCTGCCCTATCATATCCTGACTACGGCCGGGATCACCCACCCCTATTACACCGGCTTCCTCGGCGCGCTGCGCGAGCACTACCGGGTGGTTGACCGCAACCTTTTGCTGTCGCCCTCCGGCGAGGCGACGCCCGACTGGGCGCGGCAGAAGAAGATCGATCCGAAGATCAACGATTTCCGGCTGATCCAGTACGACATGATGTTCGGCAAGCGCCGGGTCGCGCCCGACTTCTTCCCCGAGACGGTAGTCCCGCTCGTCGCGCATATGAGCTGAGTGGATCGCCTTCCGACGAAATGGCCGACCTGCGGCCGGCGGGTCAGCCAATTCCCACAAGCGCCGCCAGGCCTGCGACACTGCGGAGCCGCCGGCCCTCTCTGCCGCCCTTGCCTTCCTCACGAATTGCTGTATAGACGCCGGCAATCTGCCGGTCCTTGCTGGGGGCTGAACGGAGGGCCGTGGCCTTAGAGGGCCACGTCATGAAGCCAGAAGCGCTTTGGGCCTCCCGTGTCTCCGCTCTCGACCGTCTCGTGATGCTCCTTTCTTCCCCGCGCGCCTTTGCGACCGGGTCAGACAAGTTGCAGAGGCTTAGCCGCGAGGGCCGGTGAGAGAAACGAAGAAAGGCAGAAAAACATAATGGCTCTTTACGAACATGTGTTTCTTGCCCGGCAGGACCTGTCGCAGCAGCAGGTTGATGCGCTTGTCGAACAGTACAAGGGCGTCATCGCCGCCAATGGCGGATCGGTCGGCCGGATCGAGAACTGGGGACTGAAGTCCCTCACCTACCGGGTCAAGAAGAACCGGAAGGCTTACTACACGCTGATGGACATCAACTGCCCGCCAGCCGCGCTCAACGAAATGGAGCGCCAGATGGGCCTGTCGGAAGACGTGCTGCGCTTCCTCACCATCAAGGTCGAGGCGCATGAGGAAGGCCCCTCGGCGATGATGCAGAAGCGCGAAGAGCGCTCCGAGCGCGGCGGCTTCGGCGACCGCGACCGTGGCGACCGTGGCCCGCGCTCGTTCGGCGACCGCGACCGCGGCGACCGTGGCCCGCGCTCGTTCGGCGACCGTGATGGCGGCGACCGTGGTCCGCGCCGTCCGCGCGAAAACGTTGAAGGGGGTGCAGAATAATGGTCGACATCAACCAGATCCCGACCCGGCGTCCGTTCCATCGCCGCCGCAAGACCTGCCCGTTCTCCGGCGCCAACGCTCCGAAGATCGACTACAAGGACGTGCGTCTGCTGCAGCGCTACATTTCCGAGCGCGGCAAGATCGTGCCGTCGCGCATCACCGCCGTCAGCCAGAAGAAGCAGCGCGAGCTCGCCAAGGCGATCAAGCGCGCCCGCTTCCTCGGCCTGCTGCCCTACGTGGTTCGCTAAGCTATTGATGCGGGCGGCTTGCCGCCCGCTTCGGCCCACGGCGACGGGCGCCGCAACGGGCAGGCTCAAATCCCGAGTTGAGGCCATAAACCTCTAACTGCCAAAACAGGCAGGACAGCGACACCGGCGAAGACGCCATTTGCTTCCTGACCTGTTCCCAAAGAATCCGCCGTCATCCGCGATGGCGCCAACCAAAGGAACGAAACCATGGAAGTCATTCTCCTCGAGCGCATTTCCCGCCTCGGCCAGATGGGCGAAACCGTCAAGGTCAAGGATGGGTTCGCCCGCAACTTCCTGCTGCCGCAGGGCAAGGCGCTGCGCGCCAACGAAGCCAACAAGAAGAAGTTCGAGGGCCAGCGCGCCCAGCTCGAAGCCCGCAACCTCGAGCGCAAGTCGGAGGCTGCGCAGATCGCCGAGAAGCTCGACGGCAAGAGCTTCATCGTCGTGCGCTCGGCAGGCGAGACCGGCCAGCTCTACGGCTCGGTGTCGACCCGCGACATCGCCGAACTGCTGACCGCCGAGGGCTTCTCCGTCAGCCGCAACCAGATCGAGCTCAACCAGCCGATCAAGACCATCGGCCTCTCCAACGTGGCGATCGCGCTGCATCCTGAAGTCGAGGTCACGGTGACGCTCAACGTCGCCCGTTCGGCCGATGAGGCGGAGCGCCAGGCCAAGGGCGAGACGCTGACGACGGCCGAAGCCATCTATGGCGAAGACATCAACGACAACGCCCGGCCGGAAAACTTCTTCGATCCGAACGCCGAATTCGAAGGCGGCGAGGACAACGCCTGATCGACAAGGCAGGAGCCGTGCTGCGGCTCCTCGTCCAGCGCCGGCTGGACCAACGCCCGGGTCTTCGACCCGGGCTTTTTTGTGCCAATAGGAACTTTTCTAATCCCTATATCTTGTTGCAGATTACGGCGTAGCGCGTCGATTGGACGCGGGCGATGCGCTGTGGCACTTTCGATTTGGCATTCGGTCCGACTGCCGGATGGTCCGTCTGAGGGGACATTTGGTCATGAACATCCTGTTGAAACACGTTCTCGAACGGCTGGTGCGGACCGGCGACCTCAAAGTGACCGGGCC
Source organism: Mesorhizobium sp. WSM3862 (assembly GCF_002294985.1). Lineage (GTDB taxonomy): Bacteria > Pseudomonadota > Alphaproteobacteria > Rhizobiales > Rhizobiaceae > Mesorhizobium. Next base: position 38,812 of record NZ_NSGE01000003.1, read on the forward strand.
GAAAGGCACGACGCATAAGTTCGGCGACGGCAGCGGCGAACCGGTACACATCCACATCAAGACCATGCATGCCGAGCGCGCGATCACCTTCGATCCGATGCTGGCCGTGCCCGAAGCCTATATGGATGGCGAACTGGACATCCCCGAGGGCGGCGTCCTCGGGGTGATGCGGATCGCTTTCCAGAACATGGGCAGCGGCGGCATCGACGTGACCTGGTCGAAGGCCATCGAAGGTCTGCGCCATGCCTTCCGCCGCCTGCAGCAGATCAACACGGCGTCGAGATCTCGCCGCAACGTGCAGCGCCACTACGACCTCTCCGGCGAACTCTACAAGCTCTTCCTCGACGAGGACATGCAGTATTCCTGCGCCTATTTCGAACAGCCCGACATGACGCTGGACGAAGCGCAGGTCGCCAAGAAGCGCCACATCGCCGCCAAGCTGAGACTTAAAGCCGGCCAGACGGTGCTCGATATCGGCTCCGGCTGGGGCGGCCTCGGGCTTTATCTCGCCAAGGCCTTCGACGTCGACGTGCAGGGCGTGACGCTATCCACCGAGCAGCAGGGCGTCTCCACCGACCGCGCACATGCACTGGGCCTGCAGGACCGCGCGCATTTCGACCTCAAGGATTATCGCGCGCTCAACGAACGCTTCGACCGCATCGTCTCGGTCGGCATGTTCGAGCATGTCGGCGTCAACCACTACCGGACTTTCTTCGACAAGGCGGCGACGCTGCTCAAGCCCGACGGCGTGATGCTGCTCCACACCATCGGCCGGTCCGGTGTGCCGTGGGCGACCAGCGCCTTCATCCGCAAATACATCTTCCCAGGCGGCTACGTCCCGTCGATGTCGGAAGTGCTGCCCGCGATTGAGAAATCCGGCCTTATCGTCACGGACATCGAGATTCTCAGGCTTCACTACGCCGACACGCTGAAGCATTGGGGCCAGCGCTTTGCCGCCAACCGCGACAAGGCTAAGGCTATCTATGACGAGCGCTTCTGCCGCATGTGGGAGTTCTACCTCGCGGCCTCGGAAGCCGCCTTCCGCTGGCAGGACCTGGTGATCTTCCAGTTCCAGATCGCCAAGAAGAACGACACGCTGCCGATGACGCGCGACTATATGGCCAAATGCGAGAAGGCGCTGGAATTGCGCGACCTCGGCCATCAGGAGCCGGCGACGCCCGCCGTCAAGCCGACCCGCCGCAAGAAGGTGGAATAGAACGGCGGCGATTGCCGCTTGCCATTGCGGCCTGACGCCACGAAAAAGGTCTCGTTCGCGAGGCCTTTTTCATGAACTACCTAATCTACATCGCGGCGGCACTTGCCGAGATCGCCGGCTGCTTTTGCTTCTGGGCCTGGTGGCGGCTGGGGAAGTCGCCGCTCTGGCTGGTGCCAGGTCTGGCGTCGCTGGCATTGTTCGGCTTCCTTTTGGCGCTGGTCGACACGAGCGCCGCCGGTCGCGCTTACGCCGCCTATGGCGGCATCTACATTGCCGCTTCGCTCGGCTGGCTTTGGCTAGCCGAAGGCGTGCGCCCCGACCGTTTCGACCTCGCCGGCGCCGCGCTCTCGATCGTCGGCGTCTCGGTGATCCTGCTCGCGCCAAGAGGAGCCTGAATTGGAACTGCCCACCGCGCTCCGGCAAGGCGTCGACAGCCTGCTCGAAAAAGTACCGCTGCCGGCGCTGAAACAGGCCGCGAGAACGCTTTCGGAACGCTATCGCGCCGAGTTGCGTGACGGCCGCCTGCATATGGGCGAAGACATGGCGGTGAAGGCTTACCTGGCGACCAGGCTGCCCGCCACCTATGCCGCCGTTCGCGCCTGCCTGGACGCGCTGGCGGACGCCCGTCCGGATTTCCAGCCGAAAAGCCTGCTCGATATCGGCGCCGGTCCTGGCACCATGCTTTGGGCCACGGCCGATACCTGGCCGGAGCTCGAACGGGCGGTTCTGGTCGAGGCAAGCGCGGCGGTGCGCAAGGTCGGCCAGTCGCTGGCCGCCGGCGCGATCGCTGCCCGCGCGAGCTGGGTAGCCGGCGACGCCACCATCGATCTCGACGGTCTCGACCCGGCGGACTTGATCAGCGTCGCCTATGTGCTCGACGAGATCGCGCCGGCCTCGCTGCCAAAACTCGTCGACCGGCTCTGGCGATTGACGGCCGACACGCTGCTGATCGTCGAGCCCGGCACGCCGGCCGGCTGGCAGCGTATCCTTGCCGCGCGCCGGCAGCTCATCGAAGCCGGCGCGCACGTCTCGGCGCCCTGCCCGCACGAGGCGCCCTGCCCGCTCGCTCCGCCAGACTGGTGCCATTTCTCGCGCCGCGTCGCGCGTTCGCGGCTACATCGGCTCGCCAAGGACGCCGACGTGCCGTGGGAGGACGAGAAGTTCATCTACCTCGCCGCCTCGCGACTGCCGGCGCCGGCGCGCGCGTCACGGGTGATCGCGCCACCAAAGGGCGGTTCGGGCAAAGTCGTGCTCAAGCTCTGCCAGCCCAACGGCCATGCCGGCGAGCGCCTCTCCAGCAAGCGCGACGGCGAATTGTTCAAGGCGGCCAGGCGGGCGGACTGGGGCGACACGCTTGGCTGAGCCGCTTGTGATCCAGGGGCGAGGCGACACCGCGCAGACGAGCTTGCCACGACTGACATAGCCAGCATCGCATTTTCCTGTTTTGTTCTCGTTCGAGGCCCGCTAGGGTTGCGCACTTCGATTCGAGTCAATGACGATTCTTTCCACGGAAAAATTTCGGTTGTGAATCGCGAGCATCGAAAGCCGGTTGGAACCTTACTGTTGCAGATAAGTCAGCACCGATTTTTCCAGTTCTGATATCGAGGAAGCGGGATCGAAATCGGGGACATCATGGCTGAAGCAGCGCGCAAGCTCGGCGTGGCGGAGCAACCGCTCTACCGCGAGGCACCGAACAACATCGAGGCCGAGCAGGCGCTGCTTGGCGCAATTCTGGTCAACAACGACGCTTTCTACCGCGTCTCGGATTTCCTCAAGCCCGCACATTTCTACGAGCCGTTGCACCGCAAGATTTTCGAGGTCGCGGCCGAGCTCATCCGCATGGGCAAGATCGCGACGCCGATCACGCTGAAGACCTTCCTGCCGGCGGAAGAGAAGGTCGGCGACATGACGGTGGCGCAGTATGTCGTGCGGCTCGCCGTCGAGGCGGTCACCGTCGTCAACGCCGCCGATTACGGACGCGCCATCTACGACCTCGCCACGCGCCGGGCGCTGATCACCGTCGGCGAAGACATGGTCAACATCGCCTATGACGCGCCGGTCGACATGTCGCCCTCGGAGCAGATCGAGGACGCCGAGCGGCGCCTGTTCGAGCTCGCGGAGACCGGCCGCTACGACGGCGGCTTCGAGAGCTTCAACGACGCGGTCAAAACCGCCGTCGACATGGCCAACGCCGCCTATATGCGCGACGGCCATCTGTCAGGCATCGCCACAGGCCTGCGCGATCTCGACCGCCGCATGGGCGGCCTGCAGCCTTCCGACCTGATCGTGCTTGCCGGGCGCCCCGGCATGGGCAAGACCTCTCTGGCCACCAACATCGCCTTCAATATCGCCGAGGCCTATCAACCGGCGCAGCAGGCCGACGGCACCTTCAAGGCGGCCAATGGCGGCGTGGTCGGCTTCTTCTCGCTCGAAATGTCGTCGGAACAGCTCGCCACCCGCATCATCTCCGAGCAGACCGAAATCTCGTCATCGAAGATCCGCCGCGGCGAGATCTCCGAGATGGATTTCGAGAAGCTGGTCGCCTGCTCGCAGACGATGCAGAAGATCCCGCTGTTCATCGACCAGACCGGCGGCATCTCGATCGCGCAGCTCTCCGCGCGGGCGCGGCGGCTGAAACGCCAGCGCGGCCTCGACCTCATCGTCATCGACTATATCCAGCTGATGCAGGGCTCGAGCGCGCGCGCCTCGCAGAACCGCGTGCAGGAAATCACCGAAATCACCACGGGCCTGAAGGCTCTAGCCAAGGAGCTCGGCGTGCCGATCATCGCGCTGTCGCAGCTGTCGCGTCAGGTCGAAAGCCGCGACGACAAGCGCCCGCAGCTCTCGGACCTGCGCGAATCCGGCTCGATCGAGCAGGACGCCGACGTGGTGCTGTTCGTCTACCGCGAGGAATACTACCTCAAGAACCGCGAGCCGAAGCTCGGCACCGACGAATACATCAAGTGGGAAAACGAGATGAACGAGGCGCGCGGCAAGGCCGAGTGCATCGTGGCCAAGCAGCGTCACGGACCGACCGGCACCGTCAGCCTCGCCTTCCATGGCGAGTTCACGCGGTTCTCGGACCTGGCCGAGGAGCATCATTTGCCGGAGAGGTTTGAGTAGCTTTTGGCCCACGTCAGCGCTCCGTCACACCCCCCTCTGTCCTGCCGGACATCTCCCCCGCAAGGGGGGAGATTGGCTGTTGCCACGACCTTCGCCAATCGCCGCCGTTGCAAGAAGAGCGCCGGCGGCCAAGCTGCTGATCTCCCCCCCTGCGGGGGAGATGACCGGCAGGCCAGAGGGGGGTGGACGGGAACGCCGGCCTTCGAAAATTTGCGATCGGCCCAACGCTAATGGCCAAATCGCGCGTTCAGTTCATCTGTCAGAATTGCGGCTCGGTGCATCAGCGCTGGGCCGGCAAATGCGACGCCTGCGGCGAGTGGAACACGCTGGTCGAGGAAGGCACCGCGGGCGGCATCGGCTCGGGGCCGGCCAACACCCGCAATGCGCGCAAGGGCCGCGCCGTGGTGCTCACCAGCCTGGCCGGCGACATCGAGGACGCGCCGCGCATCGTTTCCGGCATCGGCGAACTCGACCGCGCCACCGGCGGCGGCTTCGTGCGCGGCTCCGCCCTTCTGGTCGGCGGCGATCCCGGCATCGGCAAGTCGACGCTGCTGACGCAGGCCGCAGCCGCCTTGGCCTCGAAAGGCCACCGCATCGTCTATGTTTCAGGTGAGGAAGCGGTCGCGCAGATCAGGCTGCGTGCTCAGCGCCTCGGTGTCGCCTCGACGCCGGTCGAACTCGCCGCCGAGACCAATGTCGAGGACATCCTCGCAACAATCGCCGACGGCAAGCGGCCCGATCTGGTGATCCTCGATTCCATCCAGACGCTGTGGACCGATCTTGCCGATTCGGCGCCCGGCACGGTCACCCAGGTGCGCGCGGCCGCCCAGGCGATGATCCGCTATGCGAAATCCACCGGCGCCGCGATCGTGCTCGTCGGCCATGTCACCAAGGAAGGCCAGATCGCCGGCCCGCGCGTCGTCGAGCACATGGTCGACGGCGTGCTCTATTTCGAGGGCGAAGGCAACCACCACTTCCGCATCCTGCGCACGGTGAAGAACCGCTTTGGGCCGACCGACGAGATCGGCGTCTTCGAGATGTCGGACAAGGGCCTGCGCGAGGTCGCCAATCCATCCGAGCTGTTCCTCGGCGAGCGGCATGCGAAGTCGCCCGGCGCCGCCGTCTTCGCCGGCATGGAAGGCACAAGGCCGGTGCTGGTCGAGATCCAGGCGCTGGTGGCGCCCTCTTCGCTCGGCACGCCGCGCCGCGCCGTCGTCGGCTGGGACGGCGCGCGGCTCTCTATGGTGCTGGCGGTGCTGGAAGCGCATTGCGGCGTCCGTTTCGGCCAGCACGACGTCTATCTCAACGTCGCCGGCGGCTACCGCATCTCGGAGCCGGCGGCCGACCTCGCGGTCGCCGCAGCATTGGTTTCCTCGCTCACCGGTCTTGCCCTTCCCGCCGATTGCGTCTATTTCGGCGAAATCAGCCTTTCGGGCGCGGTGAGGCCGGTTGCGCATGCGCAGCAGCGCCTTAAAGAGGCCGAAAAGCTGGGTTTCGGAAGCGCGGTGCTGCCGCTCGGCAGCGAGGAAGTCGTTGGCGGTAATGGGGCCGGGGGAATCGCGGCCGGCGCTTTCCAACCCACCGAGCTTGCCGACCTGGTGGCGCGCATAGCCGGCTCACGGCGCAGTCGCGCCGACGAGCGGGAGTGATGCAGCTCATGATGTGGGGCGAAAGACATGCCGATTACGCTGCTTGACGGAATTCTCGTCGGCTTCACCCTGGTCTCGGCGATGCTTGCCATGGTGCGCGGCTTTTCCCGCGAGGTATTGTCGGTGGTGTCGTGGGCAGCGGCGGCGGCGGCGGCCTTCTTCTTCTACAAGCCGGTCCTGCCCTACGTTCAGCCATATGTCGACAACGACAAGATCGCCATGGCCGCGGCGGCCGGCATCGTCTTTGTCATCGCGCTGATCGTCGTCTCGGTGATCACCATGAAGATCGCCGACTGGATCATCGATTCGCGCATCGGTGCGCTCGATCGCACGCTCGGTTTCCTCTACGGCGCGGCGCGCGGCATCCTGGTCGTCGCGGCGGCGCTGTTGTTCTTCAACTGGCTGGCCGGCGCCAAGGCGCCCGCCTGGGTTGCCAACGCCAAGTCGCGGCCGCTGCTCGAGACGATCGGCGCCAAGCTCGAAAGCGTGCTGCCCGAGAACACGGAAGAGCTGGTCAACAAATACACGCGTAAGGGCACGCCCCAGGCCGGCGCGCCGGCGACCACCGACCAGCCCGCGGCCGAACCGCCGGCGACCGGCGACGACAGCGCGACGGCGCCCGACGACAGCGAAGGCGCAGCGCCGGCCGACAATGAGCCAGCCCCCGCCCCGGCTCCCGCCGCTCCGGCGCCGGCAAACTGAAATCCAGGCCAGTTCCGGCACTGGCCTCGGGCTTTATGAATGCGGCATCGCGTGCGTTGCGTTCGATGAGCGATCGCCCTATATGGCGGTTTTAGCGGAGCTTGAGCCCCAGATGGCAGACTCAACGGCAGATGCAGGCAAAGTCCTTTCCGCCGAGGCCGATGACCATTTCCATGACGAATGCGGCGTGTTCGGCATTTTCGGCCGGCAGGACGCGGCAGCCATCGTCACACTGGGGCTTCACGCGCTCCAGCATCGCGGCCAGGAAGCCGCCGGCATCGTTTCCTATGACGGCACCCAGTTCCACGTCGAGCGTCATGTCGGGCTGATCGGCGACACCTTCACCAAACAGAACGTCATCGATCGCCTGCAGGGCAACCGCGCCATCGGCCACACCCGCTACGCCACCACCGGCGGCGCGGGCCTGCGCAATATCCAGCCCTTCTTCGCCGAGTTGGCCGAAGGCGGCCTTGCGGTCGCCCATAACGGCAACCTCACCAATGCGCTCACCGTCCAGCGCGCATTGCAGAAGCAGGGCTCGATCTTCTCCTCCACTTCCGACACCGAGACGCTGCTGCATCTGGTCGCGACCAGCAAGGAGCGCGATTTGAACTCGCGTTTCATCGACGCCGTTCGTCAGGTCGAGGGTGCCTTCTCGCTGGTCGCGATGACGGCCAAGAAGATGATCGGCTGCCGCGATCCGCTCGGCATCCGTCCGCTGGTGCTCGGCGACCTCGACGGCGCCTGGATACTCGCTTCGGAAACCTGCGCCCTCGACATCATCGGCGCTCGTTTCGTGCGCGACATCAAGCCGGGCGAGATGGTGGTCATCACCGCCAAGGGCATCGAAAGCCTGTTCCCGTTCGAGCCGCAGAAGACCCGCTTCTGCATCTTCGAATATGTCTATTTCGCGCGGCCGGATTCCTCGGTCGAGGGCCGCAACGTGTATGAGGTCCGCAAGCGCATCGGCGCCGAGTTGGCGCAGGAAAACCCGGTCGAGGCCGACATCGTCGTGCCGGTGCCGGATTCCGGCACGCCGGCCGCGATCGGCTTCAGCCAGGCCGCGGGCATTCCCTTCGAGCTTGGCATTATCCGCAACCACTATGTCGGCCGCACCTTCATCCAGCCGGGCGATTCCATCCGCCACATGGGCGTGAAGCTCAAGCACAATGCCAACCGCCGCATGATCGAGGGCAAGCGCGTGGTGCTGGTCGACGATTCCATCGTGCGCGGCACCACCAGCCAAAAGATCGTGCAGATGGTGCGCGACGCCGGCGCGAAGGAAGTGCATATGCGCATCGCATCGCCGCCGACCAGCGCATCGTGCTTCTACGGCGTCGACACGCCGGAGAAATCGAAGCTTCTGGCATCGCGCATGTCGGTCGAGGAGATGGCCGAGTTCATCCGCGTCGATTCGCTCGGGTTTTTGTCGATCGACGGGCTCTACCGCGCCGTCGGCGAGGCGCGCCGCGACAACGACCAGCCGCAATTCTGCGACGCCTGCTTCACCGGCCAGTACCCTACCCGCCTGCTCGACTTCGAAGGCCACGACAACGTGCGCACGCTGTCGCTGCTGGCGAGCGGCGGATCATAAGCCGGTCCACCCCACGGAATCCCTCACATGACCCTCGACCTTTCCGGCCGCGTCGCGGTCGTCACCGGCGCCTCGCGCGGCATCGGTTACTTCATCGCCAGGGAACTGGCTGCCGCCGGCGCGCATGTCGTCGCGGTCGCCCGCACCGTCGGCGGGCTGGAAGAGCTTGACGATGCGATCAAGGCCGACGGCCGCGGACAGGCGACGCTGGTGCCGCTCGACCTCGCCGACATGGCGGGCATCGACCGGCTCGGCGGCGCCATCCACGAGCGCTGGGGAAAGCTCGACATCCTGGTCGCCAATGCCGGTATACTCGGGGTGATCTCGCCGATCGGCCATGTCGAAGCAAAAACCTTCGATAAGGTAATGACCGTCAACGTCACCGCGACCTGGCGCCTGATCCGTTCGGTCGATCCGTTGCTTCGGCTCTCCGACGCCGGACGCGCGATCATCATGTCCTCCAACGCGGCGCACTCGGCGCGCGCCTTCTGGGCGCCCTACGCGGCTTCCAAGGCCGCGGTGGAGACGATGATGCGCTCCTGGGCGCATGAGACCGAGAGCCTGCCGCTTCGGGTCAACGCCGCCGATCCGGGCGCCACCCGCACCGCAATGCGCGCTCAGGCCATGCCGGGCGAGGATCCCGAGACGCTGCCGCATCCGTCCGAGATCGCCAAACGCATCGTGCCGCTGGCAAGCCCGGACTTGAAGGAAACCGGGCTGATCTTCCAGGCCAGGCACAACCGTTTCGTCGCCTATCGGCAACCGGAATAAACCTGCCTCAAGGCGGATGAAACAGGCCTCCGGCTACGTTCTTCGAATGTAGAACATTCGAAACCGGAGGACCGACATGCGCAGACTTCTTCTCGTTGCCGCCACCGCCATTACCGCCGCACTCGCCGCCACGGCAGGCGCGGCCCTGTCGCAAGACGCCAAGATGAGCTTCTTCGTCACCAGCGTCGGCTCCGGCAAGGGCGCCGATCTCGGCGGCCTCAAGGGTGCGGACGCGCATTGCGCCTCGCTGGCAGAAGCGGCCGGCGTCACCGGCAAGACCTGGCACGCCTATCTCTCCTCCAGCGCCGAGGATGCGCGCGACCGCATCGGCAAGGGTCCCTGGTTCAATGCCAAGGGCGAGAAGATCGCCGACGACGTCGCCTCGCTGCACAGCGACGCCAACTCCATCAGCAAGCAGACGGCGCTTACCGAGAAGGGCGAAGTCGTCAACGGCCGCGGCGACAAGCCCAACCGCCACGACGTGCTGACCGGCTCCAAGCCCGATGGCACCAAGATCGCCGACCAGACCTGCGGCGACTGGACGATGAGCGGCGCGGAAGGGGCGGCCATGACGGGCCATCACGACCGCGCCGGCCTCGACGAATCGGCCGCGGCGAAGTCGTGGAATTCCTCACATGCTTCGCGCGGCGGCTGCAGCCAGGAGGCGCTGAGAGGCACGGGCGGCGACGGCCTGTTCTACTGCTTCGCTGTCGAATAAGCGTCCGGCCAGCGGTCGTTCACGGGTCTGTGACCAGGGCGGGGCAGCGTATGCCGCCGCCCCGCTTTCGCCTTTTGCTGGGAGTTGCTAGCATCGACCCGACTCCGACATCCAGCAAAGAGGAATCCCCATGGCTGCCACCCCCAGCGTAGCGTTGGTCTGGTATCTTGTTATCGCCGGCCCGCAGGGCGGCATGGCGGTGCTGCCCAGCACCTTCGACACCCGCGAACAGTGCACCAACGCGATTGCCGAATATCAGAAGCAGCCGACGCCGCAGGGTTGGGCCGTGCAGTGCGTGCCGAGCGCCTCGCCCTTCACCGACGAAGGGGATGCGGAAGTGCCATCGGCACAGTAGCGCCAGCTGATCTCCCCCCTTGTGAGCCAATCTCCCCCGCGACGGGGGAGATCGCAGTTCCAACGCAGCGCCAAGCCTATGCCCTTTGACTTCGGCCGCCCCGGCCATACCTTTGCGGGGGTCGTTCCCGCGGAGGTCGCATGCGGTCCAAGTTGAAGCTCCTGCCCTTCATCCTCCTGGCGCTCACAGCCTTTGCGCAGCCAGCCGGCGCCGAGACACCTGAACGGCCGGCGCCGGCCGGCGGCGTGCTGTCGCTTCTGCCGCCGCCGCAGGTCACCGAGCATTCGATCACCCTTGGCGGGCGCAAGCTCGACTACCAGGCCAAGGCCGGCACGCTGTCGCTGCTTTCCGGCAAGGGCGAGGTCACGGCCGAGATCTTCTACGTCGCCTACACGCAGCAGTCGCCCGCCCTGGCCAAAGAGCGGCCGATCACCTTCGTCTTCAACGGCGGGCCGGGCGCGGCTTCCGCCTACCTGCATCTCGGCGCGATCGGCCCGCGCATCGTTGCGACCGCTGCCGACGGCCAATTCCTGCCGCCGCCACAAAGGCTCGTCGACAATCCGGACAGCTGGCTCGACATGACCGATCTCGTCTTCGTCGATCCGGTCGGCACCGGCTACAGCCGCGAAGCGCCGGGCCAGGACACGAAAGGGTTCTGGGGCGTCGACCAGGACGCCAGCTCGGTCGGCGCTTTCATACGGCTCTATCTGGCGCAGAACGGCCGCACCGCTTCACCGCTCTTCCTCGCCGGCGAAAGCTATGGCGGCTTTCGCGCCGCGCTGCTCGCCAGGACGCTGCAGGAGGATGTCGGCTTGAGCCCCTCCGGCATCGTGCTGATCTCGCCGGCGCTGGAGTTCATGCTGGTGCGGCCGGACCAATTCGACCAGTTGCACTGGGCGCTCGAACTGCCTTCGCTGGCGGCAGTGCGGCTTCGCGCCGACGGCGTCAGCGGCGAGGCGCTGCGCGACAGGCTGGCCGAGGTCGAGCACTATGCGCTTGGCGACTATCTGACGGCGCTCGCCAGCGGGCTGGAGCAAGGCGGCAAGCTCGCCAGCGGGCGCGTGGCGGAAATCACCGGCCTGCCGCTCGAACTCGTCGAGCGCAATTTCGCCCGTGTCCCTACCGGCCTGTTCACCCGCGAGTTCCAGCGCGCCAAGGGCAAGGTGCTCAGCCCGTACGATGCCACGATCAGCACCGCCGATATCTCGCCGGGAAGCGCCCGCATAGAAGGCCCGGACCCGGTGCTTGACCGCAGTGTGCCGGTGCTGACCTCGGCCTTTGTCGCTTACGCCCGTAACGAGCTGAATTATCGCACGGATGTCAGCTACCGGCTGCTCAACGGCGAGATCAGTCGCAATTGGGAGTACGGCACCTCGGGGCAAGGCTATGCCGGGGCGATGAACGACCTGCAGCGGGCGCGTTCGCTCAATCCCTCGCTCGGTGTCGTCATCGTCAACGGCTATACCGACCTCGTCACGCCCTACCTGGCCTCGCGCTATCTGGTGAACCAGCTTCCCTCGCTCGCCGACGCCAAACCGATCCGTCTCGATGTCGTCGAGGGCGGCCACATGATGTACCTCAGGCCCGACGGAAGGCGCGCGCTGAAGGAGGCAGCCTCCGAGCTCTACCAGGCGACGCAGTAAGCGCTTCTCGATCGGCCACGAGGGCTCTGCCCCAACGCAAGCGCCGCGCTGGAACAGCGCGGTAGAAGCTTTCGCCCGTATAGCTGGCAGAAGTGGATCCGATGGGGCGGAGCCGCCTCCACGCTGGCAAATCGATACCGCATGGCCGATGTCGTCGTCCTCGAAAGCCGCGAAAGGGTGCTGGCCGGCATCCTGTTCACCGCGGCCGCCTATTTCTTGTTTTCGGCGCAGGATGCCTCGATCAAGCTGTTGGTGGCCGGCATGACGGTGTGGCAGATCATGTTCTTCCGCTCGGTCACCGTCCTTGCCGCCTGCGGCGCGATCGGCGGACGGACGCTGTTCGCCGACACGGTAAGCTCGCCCATCGTGCGGCCGATGCTGGTGCGCAGCGCGTTCACGCTCGCGGCCTGGCTCTGCTACTACAACGCCGCACGCTCGCTGCAGCTCGCCGAGCTCACCACCATCTACTACGCCGCGCCGATCATCGTCACCGTGCTTTCAGTGGTGATGCTGGGCGAGACCGTGCCGCTCTTGCGCTGGGCGGCGGTGTTCGTCGGATTCGTTGGCGTCTTCATCGCCTGCGACCCGGCGCGTCTCGGCTTCTCCGTGCCGGTCCTGCTTGTGCTGGCGGCAGCGCTTTTGTGGGGCATCGCCGTGGTGCTCTTGCGCAAGACCGCGATGCAGGAGCGCACGACGATCCAGCTGGTGCTCAACAATTTCTACTTCCTGCTTTTTTCGGCGGTGCCGGCGCTGATCTGGTGGCGCATGCCCGACGCGCCGCAACTCATGCTTCTCATGAGCGTCGGCGCGCTCGGCGGCGTCGCGCAATACATGCTGTTCGAGGGCATGAAACGGGCGCCGGTGTCGATCGTGGCGCCATTCGAATACACCTCGCTGGTCTGGGCGTTCGCGCTGGGCTTCGCCATCTGGGGCGACGTGCCGAGAACCGAAGTTTTCATGGGCGCGGCTTTGATCATCGGCGCCGGCCTGCTGATCGTCGGCAACGAGCGTTTCCGCAAACGGGTCGAGGACTCATGACAGAAGGCTGTCAGCACGAGCGGCATAGTCTGGTGCCATGACGGATACGGTCGACATGCCTGAAAAGCTTGCCAAGGGCACCGCCGACGCCACAGCCGAGCGCATGCTGGGCGTCGTGCTGGTCTCGGCCTCGGCCGTCGCCTTCGCGCTCACCGGCGTGCTGACCAAGTCGATCCATGCCGATCCGCTGACCATCACCTGCTGGCGCGGCTTCTTCGGCTCGATCCTGATTGCTCTTTACGTGCTGTGGCGCCGCCGCCGCTCGGGCGGGCGCGAGAGCCTCAGGCTCGGCTGGCGCGGCTGGCTGCTTGCGGTCGAGGGGGCTGCCGCCAGCATCGCCTTCATCGCGGCGTTCAAATACACCTATGTCGCCAATGTCGCGGTGATCTACGCCACCTCACCCTTCATAGCCGCACTGCTTGCCTTGCTGCTGGTGCGGGAAAAATTCCGGCTGCAGACGATGCTGGCGGCGGCCGTGTCGCTATGCGGCGTCGCCGTCATGGTGGGCGGCGGCTTTGGCAGCGGCCACCTGTTCGGCGACGGGCTGGCGCTTTTGATGACCACCGGCAGCGCGCTCTACATGATCATGGTGCGCGCCTTTCGCGACTCGCCCGTCGTCTGGGCCGGCGCGGTGTCGGCCTTCCTGCTCTTCGTCCTCGGCTGGTTCGTCACCGACCCGGTTGCCGTTTCGACCCGCGATATGGTGCTGCTTGCCACCTTCGGCTGCTCCTTCGCGCTGGCCTCGATCCTGTGGACCGAAGGTTCGCGGCTTATCCCCGCCGCCGAATCCGGCCTGCTCGGCTCGGGCGAAGTGCCGTTCGCCATCCTGTTCGCCTTGCTGTTCCTCGGCGAATTCCCACCGCTGGCCAGCATCGTCGGCGGCGCGATCGTGCTTTGCGCGGTTTTCGCGCACGCCGCACGCGACTGGTCGAGAGCCAAATCGACGCGTTCATAAATTTTTTTCGCGGTCACGGAACCATCACCCGACTCAGGCATTGTTAGATCGACGGGTCACCCCCCAAGTCCCCCCAAACCCCTCGACCCGTCCGACTAGAAGCCGACCCGCAAAAAGGTCGGCTTTTTCTTTGGGCGTTCCTGGCCGTTCAGGGCGGCAGCGCCAGGCCGTTGCCCAGAAGCTCCGCGAGATCCCGCGCCGGACGAGCCGCCTCGCGGCCGAGCCGGATGGCGAAGCCGGCCATTGGCAGCGGCGGCAGGTCGAGATCAGGGGACGCTTCCACGATACCGGAATGGGCAAGACGCCGGGTGCGCGGCGTCAGCGCGATGCCGGCATTGACCGCGCTGCGCAGGCCGGCAAGGCTGGAGCTGCCGGCAGCGATGCGGTAGCGGCGGCCGGCGGCGTCGAGTGCATTGAGCGCAGCCTCCCTGAAGCCGCAATAGGGATCGAGCAGCGCCAGCGGCACCACGTCTTGCCGCGTCGCCAGCCCTTTGTCCGAGCAGAGCCACAGCATCGGCTCGCTGATCAGGAACGCTTCATCCGGGGATGGCGCATGGCGCATGGTGATCGCAAGGTCGAGCTGGCCAGCCTGCAAGGCTGACCCGAGTTCCAGGGAGCGGCCGACGCGCAGCTCGATCCTAACGCGCGGATGGCTGGCGGCGAAGGCGCGCAACAGCTCCGGCAGGCCATGATCGGCAAAGTCCTGCGTGGTTCCGATGGCGATGCGACCGCCGACGCGCGCGCCTTTCAGCGCCAACCAGGCCTCAGTGTGGACGGCAAGGATGCGCCTGGCATGGCCGACAAGGTCCTCGCCGGCAGGCGTCAGGCCGCGGCCCCGGCCCTGGGGCGCGAGCAGCGGCTCGCCGACGATCTCCTCCAGCCGCTGCATCTGCGCCGTGACGGCGGATGGGGAGCGGCCGACAGCGGACGCCGCCCTGGCCAGGGAGCCGCCATCGACGAAGGCGAGGAAAGTTTTGAGCAGGTCGGGATCGAGAGTTTCCATACTTCGGTGATATCGAAGTAATTATCAAAGACAATTCGATTTTTTTGATGCATGGCTAGTGGCATGGTCCCTTCATCGGCGGCGCGAAGCCGTCAGAAGCGAAGGAGAGAAAAATGCCGATCATCAATGTCAGCGTCACCGGCGAGCCCGACGCAAAGCGTTCCGCCGCGATCGCGAAGGAGATCACCGAAATTACGGCCACGCATCTGCGCAAGGACCCGACCATCACCGCGGTTGCGGTCAGCTACGTCGATCCGCAGCACTGGTTCGCCGGCGGCAAGTCGCTGGCCGAGCATGGCACGAGCACCTTCTGGCTCGACATCAAGGTGGTGGACGGCACCAACACCAAGCTCGAGCTCGAAGCCTATCTCAAGGCGATTTTCGACGCCTTCGGCCGCCTGCTCGGCGGCGTCCATGAGGAAAGCTACGCGCTGGTGCATGAGGTTCCGGCGGCGGCCTACGGCTTTGGCGGCAAGAGCCAGGAGTTCCGCTTCATCAGCGGGAGACTGAAGGTGGCGTAGCGGCACGCCTTTCCCCGCTCCCCTGTGCGAGACGGTGGGTCGGCGCGCAGCGTCGAGACGGATGAGGGGGTTCTGGAAGAAGCACGGCCTCGAAGAATCGATTGCTTTCAGGCACTTACATATCCAGCGAAGTGATCCGTCCAACACCCTCATCCGTCCGGGCTTCGCTCGGCCCCCTTCTCCCGCAAGGGGAGAAGGGAGCGCCCTACCAGCCCCACATTGACCTTGCCCCCACTTCCGCTACCTTCTGCCACCAAAGCGGCCGCGCAAGAGCCGCACCGTGGAGGACGTTGGGAGAGAGCGGCATGATCCTGACATTGGCGCTGCTTGCCGGTCTTGTCTTTGCCTGGCTGCTGATTGGCGTGATCGAAAGGTTCCGGCTCGACCTGCGCTTTACCCAGGCGTTGCTCTACGTGCCGTTCAAGCTCGCCTACCGCATTGTCGACGATCGCATCCGCATTGCTCGCAATGCCCGCACGCCGGTGATCTATGTCGTTTCGCACCAATCGCGCATCGAGCCGGCGCTGATGCTGTCGCTCTTGCCGGACGACACGCTGCACATTCTGGACGAGGCCTCGGCCCGCTCGCCCTGGCTGGAGCCGTGGCGCGAGCTTGCCCGGACCATCGCCTTCAATGCCGAACATCTCTTCGTGAGCCGGCGGCTGGTGCGCGTTTTGAAGGGCAAGGGCCGGCTTGCGGTCTATCTGCCCGACGACGTCGAGCCGGACGTCAAGTCGTTCCGCCTGTTCCGCGCCATCACCCGCATCGCCATGCAGGCCGACGCCCGCATCGTGCCGATCTTCGTCGCCGGTGCGCGCGACCTGCCGATGTCGCTGACGCCGGCCGACAAGGCGCCGCGTCACTGGTTCCCGCGCCTGTCGCTCAGCGTGCTGGAACCGATGACCGTCGCCGAGCTGGTGGCGCGCAACCCCGACATGGCGTCGAACACCAACGCCCTGTTCGACCGGTTTGCCGAGGCGCGGCTCTACGGCAGCAATCTCGACCGCGGCCTGTTCCTGGCCATGCGCGACGCGGCGGATCGCGTCGGTGCCTCGCATCCGATCATCGAGGACGTGATTTCGGGCGCGCTCAACTATCGCAAGATGTTCATCGGCGCGCGCGTGCTCGGCCGCCGCTTCGAGGCGGTGACGGCGCCCGGCGAAGCGGTCGGCCTGCTCCTGCCCAATGCCAATGGCATTGTGCTCTCCTTTGTCGGGCTTATCTCGGCGGCCCGCATCGCGGCGATGATCAACTACACCGCCGGCCCGGCGAGCGTCACCGCCGCGATCCGCACGGCGGTCATTCGCACAGTGGTCTCTTCTCGCGCGTTCATCGAGAAGGCCGCCATCGACGACATCGTCACCGCCGTCGAGGCGGGCGGCGCCAAGATGCTGTGGCTGGAGGATGTGCGCGAGAGCGTGACCTTGCTCGACAAGGTCGCGGCGGCGCTTTTCTGGCGTTTTCCGCTGCAGCGGCAGCAGGCGTCGAAACCAGCGGTGATCCTGTTCACCTCGGGCTCGGAAGGAACGCCGAAGGCGGTGGTGCTGTCGCACCGCAACCTTCTCGCCAACGCCATGCAGGCCGAGGCGCGCATCACGATCTCGCCGGCCGATATCCTGCTCAACGTGCTGCCCGTCTTCCATTCCTTCGGGCTGACCGGCGGCACTATCCTGCCGCTGGTAACCGGCGTGAAACTGTTCCTCTATCCCTCGCCGCTGCACTACAAGATCATTCCGGAGATCGCGCGCAAGGTGAAGCCTACCGTCATGTTCGGCACCGACACTTTCCTCGCCAACTATGCCCGCACTGCCAAGGACGGCGATTTCTCCAGCCTGCGTTTCGTTGTTGCCGGCGCTGAAGCGGTAAAGCCCGAGACAAGGCGCACCTACCGCGACCGTTTCCAGGCATCGATCATCGAAGGTTTTGGGCTGACCGAGGCGGCGCCAGTGGTGGCGGTGAACACCGCCATCCACAATCGCGACGGCACGGTCGGCCGGCTGCTGCCGGCGATCCGCATGAAGCTTGAGCCGGTCGAGGGCATCAGCGAGGGCGGCCGGCTATGGCTCGACGGGCCGAACATGATGATGGGCTACATGACCGCCGACCGCCCCGGCGAGTTGCAGCCGCTCGAGGGCTGGCACGACACCGGCGACATCGTCTCGGTCGACCGCGACGGCTTCATCACCATCCGCGGGCGGGCAAAACGCTTTGCCAAGATCGCCGGCGAGATGGTGTCGCTGGGCGCGGTCGAGATGCTGGTGCAGTCGCTGTGGCCGGAACAGCGCCACGCCGCGGTGGCGGTGCCCGATAAAAGGCGCGGCGAGCGCATCGTTCTGGTCACCACGGCCGACGACGCCAATGCCGAAGAGCTGCGCCAGTTCGGCAAGAAGGCGGGCGCCGCCGAGTTGATGGTGCCCAATGACATCATCAAGGTGGAAGAGATCCCGGTGCTGGGTTCCGGCAAGACGGATTACGTGTCGGCGCGGAAGCTGGCGATCGACCGGCTTGGGCTGAGCGCGGCGGCTTAGGCCGTATCGCAAGCGCTGGCGGGACAGCGCCCCCCTCTGTCCTGCCGGACATCTCCCCCACACGGGGGGAGATCAGATGCCGTCTCGGCTTTCGCCAATCAGCATCGTTGCAGGATGCGCGGCTTGAACGAAGCTGCCAATTTCTCCCCACGTGGGGAGATGTTCGCCAGGACAGAGGGGGGCGCGAAGGAACTCGGCGGCTCGAAGTCGCGCCTCTCGAGCGGGTTCAGCCGATATCGGAAGGCGGCACCTTCTCGCCTTCGCGCATGGCCCGCTTCGAATAGGCCCGCACCGAGAACGGCAGGAAGACGAGGTAGCCGGCGACCGATGCCGTCAGCGTGTACCAGGGATAGGCCATCAACAGCAGGATGTAGAGCACGACGCCGAGGATGACCGGAAGCACTCTGTCTCCCGGCACCTTGACGCTCTTGCCCGAATAGACCGGCAGGCGACTGACCAAGAGGAAGGCGACGAGCACGGTGAAGCCAGAGGCAACGAAGGCCGCCCCCCGGGTCGGTTCCAGGCCGAGCCGCAGGAAGTAGAGATAGCAAGGCAGCATGACCAGCACCGCGCCCGCCGGCGCCGGGACGCCGACGAAATACTCGGTCTGCCAGGCCGGCTGGTCGGTGTCGTCGGCCAGCACATTGAAGCGGGCGAGCCGCATGCCGCAGGCAATGGTGAACAGGAGTGCCGCGATCCAGCCCGGCGAGCCGGCGCGGTCGAGCAGGAAGGCATAGAGCACCAGCGCCGGCGCGACGCCGAAATTGACGATATCGGCCAGCGAATCCATCTGCGCGCCGAACTTCGAGGTCGCCTTCAGCATGCGAGCCAAGCGGCCGTCGATGCCGTCGAGGAAGGCTGCGAGCAGCACCATGACCACCGCCGGCTCGAAGCGGTCCTCGAAGGCGAAGCGGATGCCGGACAGGCCGGCGCAGATCGCAAGAACGGTCACCAGATTGGGCAGCACCATGCGCATCGGTATTTCGCGGATGCGCGGGCCGCCGCTGGCGTGTGCCTCGAACTTCTTGAAAGGCGCGCCCACCGCTCAGGAAATCCTGACCAGCGGGGCGACCGCCGCGCCGCCGAACTCGGCAAGCACCGTCTCGCCGCCCACCGCCGTCTGGCCGACGGCGACGCGCGGCACGGCGTTCGACGGCAGGAAGACGTCGACGCGGGAGCCGAAGCGGATCAGGCCAAAACGCTCGCCGATGCCGATCGAGCCGCCCTGCTCGGCCCAGCAGACGATGCGGCGCGCCACAAGGCCGGCGATCTGCACGGCGGCAATGGTGCCGTTGGGGCTGTCGATGACCAGGCCGTTGCGCTCGTTCTCGGAGCTTGCCTTGTCGAGCTCGGCATTGAGGAATTTGCCCGGACGGTGCTCGATGCGCGTGATCCTGCCGCGCACCGGCGCGCGGTTGATGTGGCAGGAAAAGACATTCATGAACACCGAGATACGGGTCATTTCGCCCGTACCCAGGCCAAGCTCGCGCGGCGGCACGGCGGGCCCGACCGCCGAAACCACGCCGTCGGCCGGGCTGACCACCAGCCGGTCGTCGACCGGCGTGACGCGCTCTGGGTCACGGTAAAAATAGATGCACCAGCCGGTGAGGATCAGCCCGAGCCAGAACAGGATCGAGGAGAAATAGCCGAGGAACAGCGTGGCCGCGCCGAAGGCGGCGATGAAGGGATAGCCCTCGCGATGGATCGGAACGAACGTATTCTTGATCGTATCGAGAAGCGTCATAGGGCTTGGGGCGGTCCCTGTTTCAGGTCCGGCCTCAATAGCCGAAAGCCCCCCTCCCCGCAACGCAACAATGGGGAAGGACTCATTGCCGTGATTTTAGCGCCGGCTGTCGGAACGCGGCTCTGCCATCCGTCCTTGGATAGACAAGGCGCCCAAGGAGCCAGCCAATGCCAACGCCGAAATCCGCCACCAGCACAGCAACGGTCATAACGAAGGGCCTCGCCTTCGGTGAGTCCCCGCGCTGGCATGCGGGGCGGCTCTGGCTTTGCAACTGGGGCACCGGCGAAATCGTCGCCGTGGAAGAGGACGGCACGAGCGAGGTCATGCTAACCGTGCCGGCTGTTCTGCCGTATTCGATCGACTGGCTGCCGGACGGGCGGCTCCTGGTGGTCTCCGGTCGGGGAGGCCTGCTGCTCAGGCAGGAGGCGGACGGGGCGCTCGTGACCCATGCCGATCTCCGGCGACTGTCGAAAAATCCTTGGAACGAAATCGTCGTCGATGGACGCGGCAACATCTATGTCAATGGCGGCGGGCCGGCGCCAGCGCCGGGTGAGCATTTCGGACCAGGCACCATCGTGCTGATCAGGTCAGACGGCGTGGTCCAGCAGGTCGCCGCGAACATCGCCTTCGCCAACGGCATGGCGGTAACGCCGGACAACCGGACTTTGATCGTTGCTGAGTCCCACGCCAGGCGATTGACAGCCTTCGACATTGGCGACGACGGGAGCCTTTCCAACCGGCGCGTCTGGGCAGATCTCGGCAACGATTATCCCGATGGCATCTGCGTCGACGCCCAAGGCTGCGTCTGGTATGCGGATGTGCCAAACCGGCACTGTGTCAGGGTGCGCGAGGGCGGTGCGAAAATCGACAAGGTCGAGGTCGATCGGGGCTGCTTTGCCTGCATGTTGGGCGGTGCCGACGGCAGGACGCTGTTCATCACCGCCGCCGAATGGCGCGGCTTCGAGAACATGGTCGGCGACGCCCGCACCGGCCAGGTACTGGGCGTCGTCGCGCCTGCACCCGGCGCGGGCTGGCCGTCTTACGCCTCCGGCACGCGCTGATAGTGCGCGATATCCGCTTTGACCCCGAGGCGTGCGATCGTTGCCTGCGGGCTTAAGGCGATGCGCTCGTGCGCGGCCTTGACGATCGGCACGACGTTGTCGACCGCGGCCTGGCTTTCCCATTCGACCATGGTGACGATGTTGAATTCGCCTGGGCCGGAGAACTGCTCGAGCAGGAAGTCCTGCACGAAGCCGTCCTGCTGGCGCAGCAATTCGTGCGTCATCCTGACCTTGCCGACGATCTCGTCGCGCGCTTCCGCGGGCACGACGAATTTGTCGACCCGGAACACGCTGCCAGCGCGTTGATCTTTATTGCTCATTTCGATCAGTCTCCGTTCTTGGAAGGCTTGCTTCGCAGGGGTTCGGAGACGGTTTGCAAGCTCAAGCTAGGTTGAGGTCAAGGGGATTTTGCGCCGATTTCCCCTTCTCCCCTTGTGGGAGAAGGAAGAGGCGCTAGCTCACCTCCGACGTCCTTCTCCGTACGATCACACCGAACTCGTCGCTTTCACGCGCAATGCGCAGGCGCTCCTCGGCTTCGGTGGCCTCGCGCTGGCGGTCCCACATCGAGGCGTAGAGGCCCTGCTGGCGCAAGAGCGCGGCGTGGGTGCCGCGCTCGGCGATCTGGCCGTCCTTCAGCACGATGATCTCGTCGGCCGAGATCACCGTCGACAGCCGGTGGGCAATCACAAGGGTGGTGCGGCCCTTGCTGACGAGGTCCAGCGCCGCCTGGATCTCCTGCTCGGTCTGGGTGTCCAGCGCCGAGGTCGCCTCGTCCAGCATCAGGATCGGCGGGGCCTTCAGGATCGTGCGGGCGATCGCGACCCGCTGCTTCTCGCCGCCCGACAGTTTCAGGCCGCGCTCGCCGACCATCGAGCGGTAGCCGTCGGGGAGCTTTTCGATGAACGCCCCGATTTGGGCGAGCTCGGCGGCCTTGCGCACCTCCTCCTCGCTGGCGCCGATGCGGCCGTAGCGGATGTTGTAGGCGATGGTGTCGTTGAAGAGCACCGTGTCCTGCGGCACCATGCCGAGCACCGCGCGCAGGCTCTCCTGGGTGACGTCGCGGATGTCCTGGCCGTCGATCAGCACCTGGCCGCGCTGCACGTCATAGAAGCGGAACAGAAGCCTGGAGATGGTCGACTTGCCTGCGCCGGAGGGGCCGACGATGGCGACCGTCTTGCCGGCTGGCACCTCGAAGGAGACGCCCTTCAGGATCTTGCGGTTTGAATCATAGGAGAAGTGCACGTCGCGGAACTCGACCTTGCCGGCACTCACCTTCAACGGCTTGGCGTCCGGCTTGTCGACGATCTCCTGGGGCACGTCGAGAAGGTCGAACATGTGCTCGATATCGGTCAAACCCTGGCGGATTTCGCGATAGATGAAGCCGATGAAGTTGAGCGGCACCGACAGCTGCATCAGCATGGCGTTGATGAAGACGAAATCGCCGACCGACTGCGTTCCGGCCTGCACCTCGAGCGCCGACATGCACATGACGATGACGGTGCCGAGGCCGAAGATGAGACCCTGGCCGAAGTTAAGCCAGCCGAGCGAGGTCCAGGTCTTGGTGGCCGCGGTTTCATAACGCGCCATCGAGCGGTCGAAGCGCTCGGCTTCCATGCGCTCATTGGTGAAATATTTGACCGTCTCGAAATTCAAGAGCGAGTCGATCGCCTTGGTATTGGCGTCGGTGTCGCTTTCGTTCATGTCGCGGCGGATCGAGATGCGCCAGTCGCTGGCCTTGACCGTGAACCAGACATAGATCCACACGGTGACCGCGACCACGGCGACGTATTTCCAGCCATAGGTGTAGGCGAAAATGCCGGCCGTCAGCGCGAATTCGAGAATGGTCGGCGCCGTGTTCAGCATGACGAAGCGCACGATCGTCTCGATGCCCTTGGTGCCGCGCTCGATGATGCGCGACAGACCGCCGGTGCGGCGCTCAAGATGGAAGCGCAGCGACAGCTGGTGCATGTGGACGAAGGTGCGGAAGGCAAGCTGGCGCACCGCATATTGGCCGACGCGGGCAAACAGCGCGTCGCGCAGCTGGTTGAAGCCGAGCTGGACCAGCCTCAGCACATTATAGGCAATGACCAGCATCACCGGCGCGAGCATGAAGGCGGGCAGCGGCGGCGGCGTCTTCGAGGCGTGGGCGAGCGCATCGGTTGCCCATTTGAAGAAATAGGGGCCGGCGACCAGGGTGACCTTGGCGACGACGAGAAGCAGCGTCGCCCAGGTGACGCGGGCTCTCAGGTCGGCACGGTCGGCCGGCCACATATAGGGCCACAGATTGCGCAGTGTGGTGAGGGTGCCGGTTTCGGCGGAGACGGTCTTGTCGGCCATTTTGTTCTTAGCTTTCTTTCATGCTTTCGCCGCAGCAGGAATCGACCAGGGCCGCGAGCGACGCCGAGACTTCGGCGAGCGTAGCGCGGTCCACCGCGTAGCGTGAACGCTGGCGATCCGCTTCGAAGCGGACGAGCCCTGCTTCGACCAGGATCTTCAGATGCTGCGAAACGGTCGACTGGGCGAGATCGAGATGATCGACCACCTCGCGGCAGGAGCAGCAGCTACTGGCCGAGAGATGCTTCAGGATCTCAATGCGTGCCGGATGCGACAGCGCCGCGAACCGCGTGGCGATGCCGCGGCTGTCGAGGGCTCGGCTATTGAGGGCGCGGTTGACGGATAAGGATTCGGTCATCGTTCATCGCCGATAAACGATGGAGGATGAGAGGGCAAGCCAGGCGGATGGGTAGCACGGTAGGAAGTGTCGAACGCCGGCGGGGCAGCGCCCTCTGCCCTGCCGGGCATCCCCACGAGGGGGATTGCGCTCTTACTCCGTCTTTGGCGCCGTCATCTGGTCACCCATGGCCTTCATGTCGGCAGGCTCGCCTTCCTTCGACTTGCCGGGGACCTTGAAGACCTGACCGGGCCAAATGCGGTCGGGATTGCGGATCTGATCCTGGTTGGCGAGATAGATGGTCGAGTAGCGCACGCCATGGCCATAGACGCGCCGCGAGATGCGCCAGAGCGTATCGTTGCGGCGGATGATGACCGCGCCATCGACGTGTTCGAGCTTCGGCGCCATGGTCTCAGGCACGTCGGCCGCAGGATTCGCTTCGGCGACCTCGGCCGACGTGTCGGCGGTCGCGGCGGGCTTGCCCGCTTCGGCGGTAGCGGTGGCCGGCGCCGTCGTCTCGGCGGGATTGGCTGCCCCGGACTTTGCCTCCGCGGGCTGGGACCCCGCACCCTGGGCGAGCTTGCTGTCGGCGGGCTTGGCTTGGTTGGGCGCGACGGCGGCAATCGACTCGCCGGGCTCGCGTTCGAACGGAACAGCGGCACGGGCGACGACCTTGACGCCATCGTCGGCAAGGCCGTCGACATGAATGGTATGGTTGCCGATCGGAATGTCGCGCGCCGCCTCGATCAGGAAATGGCCGTCAGGCGAGGTTTTGGCCTCGCCAAGCAGGGCATCGTCGGCATAGGCGCGCACCTTGCGGCCGGGATCGGCCCTGCCCGCGACGAAGATCTTGCCGCCGTCGATCTCAACGGCCTCGACGGCGATCTTCGGTTCGTCTGCGGCGGCGTTCTGGGTCGCGGGAGCCGAAGCCTTATCCGTAGCTGCCGGTGCCGTTGCAGCCGGCGCCCCCGCCGGGGCAGACGCCGCCGGCGCGGTTGCGGCCGGGGCCTGCGCGTCCGGGGCGGCTGCCTGACCGGTGGCGGCAGGTGCCGCCGGCTTGGCCGCGGGCTGCGGAATGGTCAGCAATTCGGACGGCTTGCCCGGCTCCTCGACCATCGCCAGCACCTGGCCGGTCGGGCTCTGCGGCACTGAGACGACGGCGGTCTGCGCCGAGGCGACTGCGACGCCGCCAGCGGTCGAGCGCAGCGTGATCGTGTAGTCGCCGGGCTTCAGCGGATCGTCGAGCACGATGGCGAAGGCACCATCGGGACCGGCATCGGTCGAGCCGAGCACCGTGCCGCCGTTCAGGACTTCGACCTTGGCATTGGGCGCCGCGCTGCCGGCGACGACAATCGAGCCATTGCCTTCGACGCGCACGACATCGAAGGTTGGCAGCGTGGGTCCTACGGCGGCCGGCGCCTGAGCGGCCGGCGCGGATTCCGCCGGGGCCGTCGCGTTGTTGGCAGGCGCCATTGCATTGTTGGCGGGCGCCATCTTGTTGGCCGGCGCCATCGTGTTGTTGGCCGGCGCCATTGTAGTGGCCGGGGCTTGCGCCTGCGGTACACGCGCCTCGGTGGAGGTGCTTGAGGATTCGGCCGGCTTCGTGCCTGCCTGCGGCAGCGACGCGACCTGCGGCGGATTCTGCTTGTTGATGTATGGGTCGAGCGCGCCCGACCCGTAGGCGACCGCCGCGACGACGGCAACGCCGCCCGCCGCGAACAATAACGCCTTGGAAGAATTGATAGCCATAATCTTTTCTGCCCCTTAGCCACCTAACGCCGGTCTAGCGTGTTTTCACCAAGCTCACAAGAAAAAGCCCGTCCTTGGGCTTGACCGCGCCAACCGTCCCTATCACCAATCATGACATGAACACGATTCGATCCGTCTGCGTCTATTGCGGTTCGTCTCCGGGCCGCGACGAGGCCTATGTCAAGGCCGGCCACCTGCTCGGCCGCTCGCTGGCGAAGTCCGGCCTGCGCCTGATCTATGGCGGCGGCACCAAGGGAATCATGGGCGCCGTCGCAGACGGGGCACTCAAGGCCGGCGGCAAGGTGACCGGCATCATCCCGCGCTTCCTGATCAACAAGGAGGCGACCGAGACCGCTCTCGACAAGCTCGACGAGCTGGTGATCACCGACAACATGCACGAGCGCAAGCACAGGATGTTCGAGAAATCCGACGCCTTCGTGGCGTTGCCGGGCGGCATCGGCACGGTCGAGGAGATCGTCGAGATCATGACCTGGGCGCAACTCGGCCATCACCGCAAGCCGATCGTGTTCGCCAACATCAAGGCCTTCTGGGACCCGATGCTGGCGCTCATCGAGCACATGTCGGGCGAAGGCTTCATCCACACCGCACATAGGGTGAAGCCGCTGGTGGTCAACGACCCCGAGGCAATCGTCGCCGCCATCATGGTGGCGGGCTCGTCGGTCGATGCGCCGACGGAAGGGGTGCAGGCGGTGATCGACAAAATGTAAGGTGAATGGTGAATAGTGCGGATCGCGCGAGCCGAAATCTGTCCACCGCCAGATAGTAACTATTCGCTATTCATCATTCACCGCTCACCGTCCTGCTCAAATCCTCAATCACCGCCCTCCGGTCATTGCGCCGCCAGGCGAGATGGATTTCAACGCTGCGCTTGAACCATGGCAGGTCACGAAAGACGATGCCGGCGGGCGCAGCGCTTTGCAGGCTTTCCTGTACCGTCGCCAGGCCCAGCCCGGCGCTGACCAGGCCGAGCGAGGTCAAGGGATCGGCCGTCTCGTAGGCGATGTCGGGCACGAAACCGGCCTCCACGCAGGCCGCCAGGAACTGGGCGCGGTTGGTGTCATCGGGTTGGCGCACGACGGTGATCCAGACGCGGGCGTCAAGATGGCGGGGCCTGATGTCGCTCGCATCGACAAGCGGATCGCCTTCGGGGATCGCCAGCACCAGCGGTTCGCGCCGCACCAGCATGCTCTCGATATCCGGATCGCCTTGCGGCGCCGGCGCGTAGACGAAGCCGAGGTCGAGCACGCGCTGGCGCAGATCCTCGAACTGCGCGGCCGTGCGGCGGCTTCTCAGTTGCAGATGAAAATCCGGCCGCTCTCGGCGGAATTCCCTGAGCATCGCGGCGATCAGCCCGGCATGCACCGCCCCCTCGACATAGCCGATGGCGAGGCTGCCGGTCGCGCCGCTTGCAAGCTTGCGGCCGAGCTCCTCCAGCCGCACGGCATTGACGAGCAGAGCGCGCGCCTCGGCAAGGAAAGCCCTGCCCTCGGCGTTGAGATGGACGCGCTGCTTCGATCGCTCGAACAGCGTGACGCCGAGTTGTTCCTCGAGCTGCATGATCTGGCGGCTCAAGGGCGACTGCGAGATATGCAGCTGCTCGGCGGCGCGGCCGACATTGCCGGCCTCGGCGACGGCAACGAAATAGCGGATCTGCCGCAGGTCAAGCATTCTGCGTCTCCATGACTCAAGTCCTTCAACGTCTGATCTTTAGCTTAATCAGTCTTGGACAGTCTGACCAGCCGGCGCGATATCTTCCGCATCAACCGGCCACAAAGGAGACCGCCATGCAGTTCTTTGCCCTTCTCACCCGCGACACCGAAAAGTTCAGCGATAGCGATTTCGCGCCGCTGCTTCCGGGCGAAGCCGAGCAGCGGCGCACGCTCTATGCGCAAGGCGCCGTGCGCCAGGTCTGGAACCGCGGTGACATCCCCGGCAGCGGCATGATGTTCGAGGCTGCCGACGACAAGGAGGTGCGCGGCCATCTCGCCACCCTGCCGCTGGTCGAGGCCGGAATGATGGACATCGCGGCGATCGTGCCGCTCAATCCCTATCCCGGCTTCGGCCCGAAGCGCTGAGACCGGCATGAAGAGAGGTGGTGCCGCTCACCCGGCAGCACCTATAGACCAAAGATGCGACGCAAAAGGCCCGCTCGCGACGCCCCGGTGTAGCGCTCGGGCAATGGCCGGGTGAGCAGGAACTGGTCGCGCCCTTCGAGGGCGCACCCGATGATGAAGCATGTTGCCAGTTCACGAAGCGATAGCACAGATCTCACGATCAAGCGCGTTGGGTGGCGTCGAGCGATATGAAGGCGCGCCGCCTCATGGGCCGAACTGTTTCGCTTCGCGCGGTCGAACAGTCCAAGGTCGCGGTGCCCGATCACTCCGCCGGCGCCACTCGCAGCGTCGGTCTGCGGGCGCTGAGCCGGTCGAGATAGAGATAGACGACCGGGGTGGTGTAGAGCGTGAGAAGCTGCGAGACGATGAGGCCGCCGACGATCGCGATGCCGAGCGGCTGGCGCAGCTCCGCCCCAGTGCCGGTCTCGAGCGCCAACGGCAAGGCGCCGAGCAAAGCCGCAAAGGTCGTCATCATGATCGGCCGGAAGCGCTGGAGGCTCGCCTTGTGGATAGCTTCTCGCGGCGCAAGCCCTTCCTGGCGCTCGGCCTGCAAGGCCATGTCGATCATCATGATGGCGTTCTTCTTGACGATGCCGATCAACAGAATGATGCCGATCAGCGAGATCACGTCGAATTCCATGCCGGTGACGATGAGCGCGAGCAGCGCGCCGATGCCGGCCGAGGGCAGCGTCGACAGGATGGTGATCGGGTGCACGTAGCTTTCGTAGAGCACGCCGAGCACGACATAGATCGTGGCGAGCGCGGCAGCGATCAGCAGGAGCTCGTTGAGCAGGTTGGAGCGGAAGGCGAGTGCGGTGCCGGCAAGCGAGCCGTGGATCGACACCGGCATTTTCAGCTCCGCCATGGCGCGGTCGATTGCCGCCGAGGCGTCGCCGAGCGTGGCGCCATCGGCAAGGTTGAACGAGATCGTCGTGGCGACGAAGTGGCCCTGGTGGTTGACCGAAAGCGGGGTGGTCGCCGGACCGTAGGTGCTGAAGGCGGCGAGCGGCACCATGGTCTCGGCCGAGGTGCTGACGGCGGCGCCGCTCGAGGCGCTGCCGTGGCCGGTGACGGCGATCGCATTGGTCGCCTGATTCTGCAGCGAGCCCGACAGGCTGCCGGCCAGTGCGTTGGTCTTCTGCGTGCCGCTCGCCGCCGCGCCCGAGGTGCTGACATAGATTCCGTTGAGCGCGCTCGGATCCTGCAGATAGCGCGGCGCGACTTCCATCACCACGTGATATTGGTTGCGGGCGTTGAAGATGGTCGACACCTGGCGCTGGCCGAAGGCGTCGTAAAGCGTGTTGTCGATGCTCGCCGGCGTCAGGCCGAGCCGGGCCGCGCTCTCGCGGTCGACGGTGATGTTGGTTTCGAGCCCGGCCTCGTCGCGGTCCGAATTGACGTCGGTTAGCTCCGACGCCTGTTTCAGCAATTCGACGAGTTTCGGCGCCCATTCGTCGAGGTCCGCGGTCGTATCGGCCTGCAGCGTGTATTGATAGGTGGCGAGGCTTTGGCGGCCGCCGACCCTGATCTCCTGGCGCGGGTTGAGGAAGAGCTGCGCGCCGGGCAATTGCCTGAGCTGCGCGCGCAGCCGCCCCAATACCGCTTGCAGCGGCGCACGATCGCCCTTCGGCTTCAGGTTGACGTAGACGAAGCCGGAATTGGTCTGGCGGCCGCCGATGTAGCCGACGACGTTCGCCACCGCCGGGTCGCTCTTCAGGATCGTCTCCAGCCGCTCGAATTTCTGCCGCATCAGTTGGAAAGAAATGGCCTGGTCGGCGCGCAGGCCGCCGATCAGCTCGCCGGTGTCCTGCTGTGGGAAGAAGCCCTTCGGCACGATCGTATAGAGGTAGACGTTGAGGGCGACGGCCGCGATCAGGATGATGAGCATCGCCTCGGCATTGTCGAGCGACCAGGCGAGCGAGCGGCCGTAGCCGGCGCGGACGCGCTCGAAGACGCTTTCGCCGAAGCGTGCGAGGATGGAACGGCGCTCCGATCGGACTGCACCCGCGCGCAAAAAATGCGCGCACATCATCGGGGTCACCGTCAGCGACAGCACCAGCGAAATGGCGATGGCCAGCGACAAGGTCATCGCGAATTCCTGGAACAGGCGGCCGAGTATGCCGCCCATCAACAGAATCGGCAGGAACACGGCGACGAGAGAAGCGCTCATCGACAGCACGGTGAAGCCGACCTCTTGAGCGCCGACCAGCGCCGCCCGGCCGCGCGGCATGCCGTCCTCGATGTGGCGCATGATGTTTTCCAGCACCACGATGGCGTCGTCGACGACGAAGCCGGTGGCGATGGTGAGCGCCATCAAGGATAGATTGTCGAGCGTGTAGCCGAGCAGGTACATCGCTCCGAAGGTGCCGAGGATCGAGACAACCAGCGCCACGCTCGGGATCAGCGCCGCGCGCCAGTCGCGCAAAAAGCAGAACACCACGAAGACGACCAGCAGCACCGCCGCCACCAGCGTCAGCTCGGTGTCGCGCAGCGAGCCGCGGATGGTGAGGCTGCTGTCGGACGCGATGCTGAGGCGCGCATCCGCCGGCACCGAAGCCTGCAGCGTCGGGATCAGCGCGCGCACGCGGTCGACCGTGTCGATGATGTTGGCGTTGGGCTCGCGATAGAGCACCAAAAGCACGGCCGGCACGCCATTGGCGAGACCGAGATTGCGCACGTCCTCGACCGAGTCCTCGACATCTGCGATGTCGGCGAGGCGCACTGCCGCACTGTTGCGCCAGGCGATCACCAGGTCGCGATAGTCGGCGGCATGGCTCGCCTGGTCGTTGGTGTAGAGCTGGTAGCGGAGCGCGCCGTCCTCCTCGAAGCCCTTCGGACTGCGGGCATTGGCCGAGGCAAGTGCGGCGCGCACATCCTCCAGGCCGATGCCGTAATGGAACAGCGCCCCCGGATTGAGCTCCACCCGAACGGCGGGCAGCGACGAGCCGCCGAGGTCGACATTGCCGACGCCCTCGACCTGGGACAGGCGCTGCTGCAGCACGGTCGCGGCGGCATCGTAGAGCTGACCGGGTGTGAGTGTGCGCGAGGTCAGCGCCAGGATCATCACCGGCGCGTCGGCGGGATTGTATTTGCGGTAGGTCGGGTTGCTGCGCAGATCGGACGGGAGGTCGGCGCGCGCGGCGTTGATGGCGGCTTGAACGTCGCGCGCGGCGCCGTTGATGTCGCGATCGAGGTCGAATTGCAGCACAACATTGGTCGAGCCGGTGCCGGAGCGCGACGTCATCTCGGAAACCCCGGCGATCTGGCCGAGATGGCGTTCGAGCGGCGCCGCGACATCGGTCGACATCGTGTCGGGGCTGGCGCCTGGCATCGAGGCCTGCACCGAGATGGTCGGGAAATCCACCTTGGGCAGCGGCGCGACGGGAAGATTGACGTATGCGATCAGGCCCGCCGCCGCCAATCCGATGGCCAGCAGCGTCGTGGCGACCGGCCTGGCGATGAAGGGCGCGGAGAGGTTCACGGCGTGAGCCCGCCGGCCGGCGCCGTCGCTTCACGCGCCCCCGACCGCGTCAGTCTATCGAAGGCAAGGTAGATCACCGGCGTGGTGAAGAGCGTCAGCACCTGGCTGACGATCAGCCCGCCAACGATGGTGATGCCGAGCGGCTGGTGCAATTCCGAGCCGGCAAGGCCGCCGAGCAGGAGCGGAAGCGCCCCGAACAGCGCGGCCATCGTCGTCATCAGGATCGGCCGCAACCGCAGCAAGCAGGCTTCGTAAATCGCCTCGCGCGGGTCCAGCCCCTGCAGGCGCTCGGCCTGCAGGGCGAAGTCGATCATCATGATGGCGTTCTTCTTGACGATGCCGACCAAGAGCACGATGCCGATGATGCCGATCACGTCGAGATCGTGGCCGGCGAGCATCAGCGCCACCAGCGCGCCCACGGTTGCCGAGGGCAGCGTCGAGAGGATCGTCAGCGGGTGGATGAAGCTCTCATAAAGCACGCCAAGCACGACATAGACGGTGGCGACTGCCGCGAGCACCAGCAGCAGCTCGTTGGAGAGCGAGCTTTGCAAGGCAAGCGCGGCGCCCTGGAAGCCGGTGACCAGGCCGGCGGGCGGCTGCATGTCATGTTCCGCCTTGCTGATCGCCGCGGTGGCGTCGCCGAGCGACACGCCCGGGGCGAGGTTGAAGGAGATGGTCGCGGCCGGGAACTGGGCAAGGTGGTTCACCAGCAGCGGCGCCTGCCGGACACTGATATTGGCGATCGCCGATAGCGGCACCTGGCCGGAACCGGAGGACGGCAGGTAGATCGAGCCCAGCGAAGCCGGCGTCTGTCCCACCGAGGGGTCGGCTTCAATGATGACGCGGTATTCGTTCGACTGGGTGAAGATGGTCGAGATGATCCGCTGGCCGAAGGCATCGTAGAGCGCGTTGTCGACGGTCGCTGGCGTAATCCCGAAGCGTGCCGCCGTCGCTCGGTCGATGGTGATGTCGACCGCAAGCCCGCTCTGCTGGCTGTCGCTGGCTACGTCGGCGAGTTCGGGAAGTGCCACCAGCCTATCGGTGAGCTTTGATGTCCACGTCGCCAGCTCGGCCGGATCCGAATCCTGCAGAACGTATTGGTACTGCGACGCGCTGGAGGTGGAGTCCACGCTCAGGTCCTGCACCGGCTGCATATGCAGCGCGATGCCGGTCACGACGTCGGTCTCCCGAGCCAGCCGCCGGATGATCGCGCTGGCATCGGCCGCGCGCTCGTCGCGCGGCTTGAGATTGATCAGCATGTGGCCACTGTTGGCGGTCATGTTCTGGCCGTCGACGCCGATGAAGGACGACAGGCTCGCGACATCCGGGTCCTTCAGGATGACATCGGCGAGCGCCTGCTGGTGCGCTGCCATGTCGGCGTAGGAGGCCGAGCCCGCGGCCTCGGTGACCGCCGAAATCGCGCCGGTGTCCTGAACCGGGAAGAAGCCTTTCGGGATGACAACATAGAGATAGACGGTGAGCGCAAGCGTGGCTGCGGCGACCAGCAGCGTCAGCCCCTGACGGTCGAGCACCCACCGCAAGGCGGCGGCATAGCCATTCGCGACAGCGTCGAAGCCGGCCTCGGCGCCGCGCGCCAGCGCGCCCTGCCTGCGTTCGGACGGCGGCTTGAGGAGCCTGGCGCACATCATCGGCACCAGCGTCAGCGAGACGATGGCCGAAATGACGATGGCGATCGCAAGCGTGATGGCGAATTCGTGGAACAGGCGGCCGACGACGTCGCCCATGAACAGAAGCGGGATCAGCACCGCGATCAGCGAGACGGTGAGCGAGATGATGGTGAAGCCGATCTGGGCCGAGCCTTCGAGCGCGGCGGTGACCGGATCGTCGCCATGCTCGATGAAGCGCGAGATGTTTTCGATCATGACGATGGCGTCGTCGATGACGAAGCCGGAGGCGATGGTCAGCGCCATCAGCGACAGATTGTCGAGGCTGAAGCCCCAAAGATACATGACCGCGAACGTGCCGATCAGCGACAGCGGCACCGACAGGCTCGGAATGATCGTCGCCGGAATGTTGCGCAGGAACAGGAAGGTGACGAGCACGACCAGAAGCGCCGCCGTCGCCAGCTCGAACTCGACGTCATGGACTGAGGCACGGATGGTGGTCGTGCGGTCGGTCAGCGGCTCGACGGTGACCGCCGCCGGCAGGCCGGCGCGAAGCTGTGGCAGCAGCGCCTTCACCGAGTCGACGACGCGGATGACGTTGGCGCCGGGCTGGCGCTGGATGTTGAGCAGGATCGCCGGCGAGCGGTTTTCCCAAGCGCCCAGCTTCGAGTTCTCCGGCCCCTCTATGATATCGGCGACCTCGCCCAGCCTGACCGGCGCCCCGTTGCGGTAAGCGACGACCATATCCGCATAGGTCTTGGGGTCGCTGATCTGGTCGTTGGCGTTGATGGTGTAGGAACGGGCCGGCCCGTCGAAGCTGCCTTTCGGCGTGTTGACGTTGAGCGTGCCGATGGTGGTGCGCAGATCGTCGATGTTGAGCCCCATGGCGGCCAGCGCCTTGAGCTTTACGCGGATGCGCACGGCCGGCCGCTCGCCGCCCGAGATGCTGACCAGCCCGACGCCCGGAAGCTGCGAGATCTTTTGCGCCAGCCGCGTCTCGGCATAGTTCTCGACTTCGGTCAGCGGCAGCGTCTTCGAGGTGATCGCCAGCGTCAGGATCGGCGCGTCGGCCGGATTCACCTTGGCGTAGATCGGCGGCGCCGGCAGGTCGGCGGGCAGAAGGTTGCCGGCCGCGTTGATCGCCGCCTGAACCTCCTGCTCGGCAATATCCAGGCTGAGGTCGAGGCTGAAGCGCAGCGTGATGACCGAGGCGCCGGCCGGACTCCCCGACGACATCTGCTCCAGACCCGGCATCTGGCCGAACTGGCGCTCCAGGGGCGCCGTGACTGAAGTCGTCATCACGTCCGGGCTGGCGCCGGGATAGAAGGTCTGCACCTGGATCGTCGGGTAGTCGACCTCAGGCAAGGCCGAGAGCGGCAGGAAGAGATAGGCGATCATGCCGACCACCAGGATGGTCGACATGATCAGCGTGGTGGCCACCGGCCGCAGGATGAAAGGCCGCGACGGGTTCAGCCAACCGGAGACGAGACCGCTTGGCGTGCTCATTGGGCTTCGCCGCTGTCGCCACCATTTCCGCTGCTGCCGCTATTACCGTTGCCGTCGCGACGATGGTGGCGGTGGTGCTTGCGGCCGGCATCGCCCGATGCGTCCGCGCCGCCGCCTGCCGAGCCTTGGCCCTGGCCGCCCGACAATGCGGGCGCGTTGCCGGGGCCGACGGCAGACGTATTGCTGGTCGCGGCGGCCGGCGCACCGGCGGCCGCGCTGCCCCTACCCGCGGCTTTTGGCTGCGCGGGAGATCCAGCGCCGGCGGTCGGCGCGGCGCTGTTGTCAGGCACGGTCACCTTGGCGCCGTCCTTCAGCCGGTCGACGCCATCGACGACCACCTTGGCGCCCGGCGGAAGG
Organism: Mesorhizobium sp. WSM3862; assembly: GCF_002294985.1. Taxonomy (GTDB): domain Bacteria; phylum Pseudomonadota; class Alphaproteobacteria; order Rhizobiales; family Rhizobiaceae; genus Mesorhizobium. The sequence goes on from NZ_NSGE01000003.1 coordinate 72,957, forward strand.
CCCGACAGCAATTGCGTCACCGAGGCGTCGCCCGGGCCAAGGGAAACGGTCTTTACCGAGACAGTGCTGTCGTCGTTGAGCTGATAGACGAAAGTGCCTGGAGCGCCGTGCTGGATGGCCGCGTTGGGCAGCACCGTCACGCCGGTCAGGGTGCGCACCAGGAGATGCACGTTGACGAACTGGTTGGGATAAAGCCCGCCGTCGGCGTTAGCAAACACGGCGCGCAGCTTCACGGTGCCGGTGGTCGGATCGATCTGGTTGTCGATCGTCTGCAGGGTGCCTTCGGCGATCTGCTTGGTGTCGTTGCGGTCGAACAAGGTGGCCTTGAGCCCCGCATTGCCATGCGTCTGTTCCAGCACTTCGGCGAGGGTGTCTTCCGGCAGCGAAAACAGCACCGAAATCGGCTGCATCTCGGTGATCACCGCAATGCCGGTGCTGTCGGAAGGCGTGACGTAATTGCCCTGATCGACCTGCCTGAGGCCGATGCGGCCGTCGGCAGGTGCAACGATATGGCTGTTGGCGATATTGACCTCGACGGCCTCGATCTGCGCCTGGTCGGACATGACCGTGCCCTCGTCGGATTGCACGGTCGCGCGCTGCAGGTCGACCGCCTGCTGCGTGATGGCGTTGGAGGTCAGCTTCAGATCGCGGTCGAGGTCGAGCCTGGCATCGCTCAGCAGCGCCTGATCGTGCTTCAATTGCCCCTGCAGCTGATGCAGCGAGGCTTGAAGAGTGCGGTCGTCGACCTGGGCAAGAAAATCGCCTTTCTTCACCATCTCCCCTTCGGTGAAGGCGATCGCGGTGATCTGCCCGCTGACCTGCGGGCGCACCGTCACCGTCGACAGCGAGGTGACCGTGCCGAGCGCCTCCAGCGTGATCGGGATGTCGGCCTGCGTCACCGAGGCGACGGCGACCGGCTGCGCGCCGAGATCGCCGCCCCGGAAGCGCCCGCCGCCGCGCGCGCCTTGCTGCTGCACCGGTGCTGGATGCAGCCAGAAGGCTACGCCCGCTCCAGCCGCGACCAGCAGCAGCGCGACAATCCAGCCGCGGCGCCGGCGACGCACGACCACCGGCTTGATGTCTGCCATCGGCTCACGGAGCGGCTGTAGCTTGGCGACTTCGTCGTCCACTTTGTCACCTATCCATCGAACCGCAAGCGCGCCAGGTCGACCACGTCCTTGGCCAGCGTCACAGGCCCAAGAACCAATCCGGCCGGGAACATAACGCCGGAACCGGACCGTGCAATTGCGCGCGACATTAAATTCCCGTAAGAATTGAATGGGTTAGGTTGAAGACCACACTCAAAAATGCATGCCCGGGGCGGGCTGTTCGGGGACGTGCCCCCATCGCGTGGGAGTGACCGACCGCGCCGCGCCGGCCAATGATGACAAGGCTTTAAGGGGTGAATCCGGCCCGTGCGGCGGACCACCTTTCGAAGGCCGGACGTCGTTCCCGTCCCGGCGGCAACCGCAGCCTCCGAGCGGGACGCCACTCCATCCCGCTCGCAAAGATGTGAACGCAGCGACGTGCGAAGCTGCCCTATTCCTCAGCTTTATCGGCAACGGGCCGGATCGCGATCGAGAGGGAAGCCATGACCTTTGCCCGGCTGCTCGCCTTGCCCCTGCTCAGCCTGTTGGCGCTCGGCCACGCGACCGCGCAAAGTCCGGACGGGGCCACCTCGCTTGACGCACAGGTCGAGGATCTGAAAGTCTTCCGTCGCGACTTCCTCGATGTCGACCGGTCTTATTCCAGCGCCGCCCGCGCAGAAGCGGAATCGCGGCTGCAGGCGCTCGAAACCGCGGCGGGTCCGACCGACGCGACTGCCTTCGCTGTCGATCTCTGCCAGATCGCGGCGCTGGCCGACAATGGTCACACGACCTGCAAGCTGCCGCGCGCCAACGGTGTGGCGATGTCTTTGCTGCCGATCGACGGCGCCTTCTACATCATAGCGGCCAGTCCCCAAAACGGCGATCTGCTGGGCAGTCGGCTCGCCGGCATCGACGGCCATCCGGCTGCTGAAGTCTCCTCGGCGCTGCGCAGCCTGCATGGCGGCGTGGCGGCATGGCGCGACATCGAGGCGACCGACGCGATCGTCCGGCCCGATCTGCTGCATGCGCTCGGGCTCGCCAATGCCGCCGGCGACGCGACCTTTCGTTTCCAGACGCCCGACGGGCGCGTCATCGACCGCAAGCTCACGCCGGAGCCGCAGCGCCGCGACTGGGTGAAGATTTTTCCCAAGGGCCGCGCGCCCTGGCCGCTGCGGGATCAGGAACAGCCGTTCCGCTGGCGCGATGCGCCCGAACTCGATGGCGTAGTCGCCCAAATCAGACGCAACGTCGACGGCAAGACCGGGAAGATAGCCGATTTCCTGGCTGAGGTCGAAGCCGCCCGGGTCCGCCTCGGCCGCAAGAACCTCGTCCTCGACATGCGCTTCAACACCGGCGGCAACTTGATGCTGACCCGCGATGCGCTCAGTTCCTGGCCGTCCCGCGTCAGCCCGCCGGGACGGCTGTTCGTGCTGGAAAGCCCGATTACCTTTTCGGCGGGAATTGTCGACGTCGCCTATCTCAAGCAGGCTGGCGGGGACAGGGTCACACTGGTCGGCGAAGCGCCCGGCGACCGCATGATGTTCTTCGCCGATCAGCAGCAGGTGACGCTGCCGCATTCGGGCGTCGTGCTGCAGTCCGCGACGCAGCGCTACGACCTTCAAAACGGCTGCAAGGCCTACACCGACTGTTTCGTCGGCATGGCGCAACCGAGTTCCGCCACGGGCACGACGCCCGTGCTTGTCGCCACCATCGACAAAGGCAAGGGCCGCAAGCCGGTTGCGCTCAAGACGCTGGAGCCCGACATTGCCGCGCCATGGTCGATCGACGATCTGCTCAAGGGTCGCGATCCCGGAATGGCGGCCGTTCAGGCGGCGTTGGCGGGACAGCAAGAGTAGGACTGTTCAGTCGTGTTTTTATAGCGGAAGCGACCGGCGACATGGCGGCAAGGCTCTCGCACCGCGCGCATACGACGACGACCGAAATCGCCGTCACCACCCAGAAGCCGAGCGCCGTGTCGACTAGCGGCAGCGCGCCGACATTTATGCCGAACAGGCCGGAGATGATGGTCATCGGCAGCAGCACCGCCGTCATCACGGAGAGGATGTAGAGCAGTTGGTTCGACCGCTCGGTGAGCTTCGCCATCAGTTCGTCCTGCAAAAGCCGGGTTCGCGCCTGCAACTGCTCGCCGTCGTGATGCAGCGCCGGCATCGTCTACATGGTCGTACGGCGGCTGGGCTGGGTTTAGCGTCCTATGCGCTTGCGCGCAGATCCTCGACGACCGTACCGGCAGCGCGGACTTCCGCCTCATGGTCCGGCTCGCGCCATGTCTCGGCGAGACCGGCCGCATACCATTCGCGCATGGCAGGCAGATCGAGCAACCGCTGGGGATAAGCAGCGGCAGCGCCCTCGAATGCCAGTCCATAGGACTGTGCCCGGAAAGCGACCGGAGCGAAGAAGGCATCGACCGCGGTGAAGTGGTCTCCGGCAAGGAACGGTCCGCCGAAGCGCGCAAGGCCGTCGTTCCACAAGTCGCCCAGGCGGAAGAGATCGTGCTTCAGCGCAGCGGACATCGATGCCAGCTTGACGCGCACGCCACAGCTCATCGGGCAGTCATTGCGCAGCGCGGTAAAGCTCGAATGCATTTCGGCGGCGGCGGAGCGCGCCCAGGCGCGCGCTTTGGCATCGGCCGGCCAGACGCCCTGATGCCGCTCGGCCAGATATTCGACGATCGAGAGCGAATCCCACACCGCCCAGCCATCGTCGACCAGGCAGGGCACGCGGCCATTCGGCGAGAATGACCGGAAGATGCTGAAACTTGAACCGGTCGGGAACGGCGTCAGCCGCTCCTCGAAGCGAATGTCGAGGGTCCGCATCAGCAGCCAAGGCCGCAGCGACCAGGACGAATAGTTCTTGTTGCCGATATAAAGCTGGTACATTTGCCGCCCTCACCTCGTCGCGGGACCCGCCTGGCGAACCTCGCGCCCTCTGAACATCGACCAGCTGTACATGGCCAGCGCAGTCCAGATAAGGGCGAAAGCTATGGCCTGCGTGCTGCCGAACGGCTCATCGAAGATCAGGACGGCGATCAGGAACACCATGGTCGGCGCGATATATTGCATGATGCCGATGGTGGAGAGGCGCAAAAGCCTGGCGCCGAAGGCAAAGAGCAGAAGCGGCACCGCGGTCACCGGGCCGCAGCCGATCAGCAGTGCGGTGTCGCCGCCGGTGCTGGAGATGAAATGGTCCTCGCCCGTGGCGATCAAGTAGGCGATGTAGCAAAGCGCCGGCACCGACAGCAGCAGTACCTCGAGCAGAAAGCCCTGGCTCGGCCCGATCGGCAGCGTCTTGCGGAAGAAGCCGTAGGCGGCGAAGGAGAAGGCCAATGCCAGCGATACCCAGGGTAATTTGCCGGCCTCGACAGTAAGCACGGTCACCGCAATGGCGGCCAGCGCCACCGCAGCAATCTGCAGCCGGTCGAGCCGTTCGCCGAGGAGAACCGCGCCGACCACCACGCTGACCAGCGGGTTGATATAGTAGCCGAGCGCCGTCTCGACCGTGCGGTCGACTGCGATCGCCCAGACATAGATGCCCCAGTTGACCGAGATGAGCGTCGCCGTCAGCGCCGCCATGGCGAGGCTTTTTGGCGAGTGAATCGCGGCCTTGAAGTCGGCGGTGCGGCCGGCCCAGACCAGCACGGCAGCAGCGATCGGTACCGACCAAACGATCCGGTGCGAGATCACCTCGATCAGAGGCAGGTGCGCCACCGCTTTCATGTAGAAGGGCAACAGCCCCCAGAGAAAATAGGCGCCGAGCGCCAAAAGGAAGCCGCGGCGAGCCTTGGCGTCTTGATCGAGATCGGCTGTTGCGGTGACCATGGCCCAACGCTATGGCCCAGGGGACCGTCCAAGACCATCGCAAAATTCTGATGGATCAATGGACTTCCGCTGATGGTTCAACCTACTCCGCCGCGACCAGTCCTGCCATATCACGGTTCTTCATCAGCTTGTAGATGATCGAATCCATCAGCGCCTGGAAGGAGGCGTCGATGATGTTTTCCGATACGCCGACAGTCCACCAGCGGGCGCCGGTGGAATCGTGCGATTCGATCAGCACCCGGGTGATGGCTTCGGTCCCGCCGTTGAGGATGCGCACCTTGAAGTCGGCGAGCTCGAGGTCGACGATCTCGTTCTGATACTTGCCGAGATCCTTGCGCAGCGCGATGTCGAGCGCGTTGACCGGGCCGTGGCCTTCGGCCACCGACATCTTCTCCTCGCCGTCGACCATCACCTTCACGATCGCCTCGGACACGGTCTTCAGGTTGCCGTTGGCATCGAAGCGGCGCTCGACCATGCAGCGGAACGAGGTGACGTTGAAGAACTCCGGCAGGCCGTGCAGCATCTTGCGGGCCAAGAGCTCGAAGGAGGCGTCGGCGCCCTCATAGGCGTAGCCTTCGGCCTCGCGCTCCTTGACGATGGCGATGAGCGCGTCGAGCCGGCTGTCGTCCTTCGGCACGTCGATACCGCGCCGCTTCAATTCGGCGAGAAAATTGGCCTTGCCGCCCTGGTCGGAGACCATGACGCGGCGGCGGTTGCCCACGGCTTCCGGCGGCACATGCTCGTAAGTCGCCGGCTCTTTGGCCAGCGCCGAGGCATGGATGCCGGCCTTGGTGGCGAAGGCGGATGAGCCGACATAGGGCGCCTGAGCTTCCGGCGCGCGGTTGAGCAACTCGTCGAAAGCGCGGGAGAGCCGCGAAATGCCGGTCAGTGCTTCGGCCGAAATGCCTGTCTCGAAGCGATCGGCGAAGGCCGGCTTGAGCGCGAGCGTCGGGATGATTGTGACCAGATTGGCGTTGCCGCAGCGCTCGCCGATGCCGTTCAGCGTGCCCTGGATCTGGCGCACACCGGCCTCGACGGCGGCAAGGGAATTCGCCACCGCCTGGCCGGTGTCGTCATGGGCATGAATGCCGAGATGGTCGCCAGGGATGCCGCCCGCGATCACCTTCTCGACGACGGCCCGCACTTCCGAAGGCTGCGTGCCGCCATTGGTGTCGCATAGCACCACCCAGCGTGCCCCGGCATCATAGGCGGTCTTGGCGCAGGCCAGCGCGAAAGCCGGATTGGCCTTGAAGCCGTCGAAGAAATGCTCGCAGTCGACCATCGCCTCCTTGCCGACGGAGACCGCCGCCTGGACCGAGACTTTTATCGACTCAAGGTTCTCCTCGTTGGTGCAGCCAAGCGCCACGCGCACGTGATAGTCCCAGCTCTTGGCGACGAAGCAGATCGCGTCCGACTTCGATTGCAGCAGCGCCGCCAGCCCCGGATCGTTGGAGGCCGAAACCCCTGCCCGCTTGGTCATGCCGAAGGCGACGAATTTCGCGCTTTGCGTGCGCTTCTGATGGAAGAAGGCGGTGTCGGTCGGGTTGGCACCGGGATAGCCGCCCTCGACATAGTCGATGCCGAATTCGTCGAGCAGCTTGGCGATCGCGATCTTGTCCTCGACGGAAAAGTCGATGCCCGGCGTCTGCTGGCCGTCGCGCAGCGTGGTGTCGAAGAGGTAGAGGCGTTGCTTCGTCATGGCTGTAGCTCGAAAAGTCGAGATCCTTCGCGCCGGGGGCGCCGTAGAGCACAAACCTGCATGGTTATTTGCCTGCGTATTTGTCCGTCGCCCGGATCAGCCGATCCAGAATCCCCGGCTCCGAATACGAGTGGCCGGCGCCTTCGATGAGGTGGAAATCCGCCTTCGGCCAGGCCTTGTGCAGGGCCCAGGCATAGCGCGCCGGGCACGGCATGTCGTAGCGGCCGTGGACGATGGTGCCTGGGATATCCTTCAGCTTCCAGGCGTCGCGCAGCAGCTGTCCTTCTTCCAGCCAGCCGGCATGGACGAAATAGTGGTTCTCGATGCGGGCGAAGGCGATGGCATAGTCGTCTTGGCCGAAAGGCGTGCTGGTTTCCGGCTCCGGCAAAAGCGTGATCGTCTCGCCTTCCCACAAACTCCAGGCAAGCGCCGCCTCGACCTTCGCCTTGCGGTCGCTGCCGACCAGCCGCTTGCGGTAGGCGGCCATCATGTCGCCGCGCTCGGCCTCGGGGATCGGCGCCAAAAAACGTTCCCACTTGTCGGGAAACATCTCGGAGACGCCGAACTGATAGTACCATTCGAGCTCGGCGCGGGTCAGCGTATAGATGCCGCGCACGACGAGCTCGCTGACGCGCTCGGGATGCGTTTCGGCATAGGCGAGCGCCAGCGTCGAGCCCCACGAGCCGCCGAACACCAGCCATTTGTCGAAGCCCGCCATCTCGCGCAGGCGTTCGATGTCGGCGACGAGATGCCAGGTGGTGTTGGCTTCCAACGAGGCGTTGGGCGTCGACTTGCCGCAGCCGCGCTGGTCGAACAGGACGACGTCGTAGAGTTTCGGGTCGAACAGCCGCCGGTGTTTCGGCGAGATCGTGCCTCCAGGGCCGCCATGCAGGAACACGGCTGGCTTGGCGCCTTCGGTGCCGCAGCGCTCCCAATAGATGGTGTGGCCATCACCGACATCGAGCATGCCTGTTTCGAACGGCTCGATCTCGGGATAGAGCGTGCGCAAGGAACTGCTGTGGACCGTCATAGTTTCAGTCCCTGCTGCGGCCAGTTGGCCGTCTCGTGATCGGGATGCTGGAAGGAGATGATCTGCTCCTGCCGTCGATAGTAGTCGGGGTCGTCGTGGACCGGCGCCTCGAAGATCTTCTCCACCCAGGGCAGCCGCACCGCGTAGTTGACCTGGATCTGCGGCGCCAGGTCCGAACGCTCGTCGAACGCACCGATGGCGATCTCCAGCCCACCCGGCTGGCGGTAGTTGAGCGGCGTGCCGCAGCGGCGGCAGAAGCCGCGATCGATGTTGACCGAGGACTGGAAATAGCTCGGCTCCTCATGGGTCCATTCGACGCCATCCTTCGGCACCGTCACCAGGGCGCCAAAGAAATTGCCGAACTGTTTCTGGCACATGCGGCAATGGCAGATGGACGGGCGCCCGAGCTTGCCGTGAACGCGGAAGCGCACGGCGCCGCATTGGCAACCGCCGGTTCGAATTTCATCGGTCATGGTTTTTCCTCCGGCGGCCATTGGTCGGTGTCGTGGTCTGGATGCTGATAGGAGACGAGCTCGGCGAGATAAGGCGCCGACGAAACATCGCCCATCGTCTCCTCGGACGGCAGTCTCGAAACGCCGTCGACATAGGGCAGCTTCGCTTCGACGCCCCACTGGATGGTGGGCGCGATGCCGGCCGGGTCGTCGAAGGCGGCGATCGCCAGCGCCACGCCGTCCGGCGCCTCGAAGGTCAGCGGCGTGCCGCATTCGGCGCAGAAGCCGCGCCATGCCGCGTTGGACGAGCGGAAGCGCTTCGGCCCGCCGCGCGTCCAGTCGAGCCTGGCGCCGCGCACCGAGACCAGCGGCAGATAGAAATTGCCGCTCGCCTTCTGGCACATGCGGCAATGGCAGACCGAGGCATCGCCCAGCGCACCCTCGACGCGGAAACGTACGGCGCCGCACTGGCACCCGCCCGTATAGACCGGCCGGTTATCAAGGCTCATCGATCCCTCCCATCGAGCTCACTCCGGATCATGGCAGACCGCCTCGACATTGTTGCCGTCGGGATCGAAGACGAAGGCGCCGTAATAATTGGGGTGGTAATGCGGACGCAGCCCCGGCCCGCCATTGTCCTTGCCGCCGGCCGCAAGGGCCGCGGCATGGAAGGCGTCGACCTCGGCGCGGCTGCGCGCGGTGAAGGCGACATGCTGATGGTCCTTCGGCTTCTCCTTGCCCGCGCTCAGCCAGAACACCGGCCGGTCGCGGCCATAGCCGCCGACCTTGGCGCCGCCGGTATATTCCTCCGGCACCATGTAGAGCAGCGAAGCGCCAAGCGGCGCCATCGCCTGGTCGTAGAACGCCTTGGACTTTTCGAAATCGGAAACGCTGATGCCGAGATGATCGATCATGGAACGAGCTCCTGCGTTGCGGTCTGCGGCACTTCGGCGCCGGCCAGGCCGGCCGCAATGACGATGTGCTGGCAGACATTGTCGATATCGCGGATCACGTCGTCGTTCCAGAAGCGCAGGATGGTCCAGCCGCTTGCAGCTAGATAGCCACTTCTTGCCTCGTCACGGTTTAAGTGTTCCGCATCGCCATGCTGGCTGCCATCGACCTCGACTATGAGGCGATGGGCCGAGCACGCGAAATCAACGATATAAGGTCCGATCGGCACCTGCCGCCGGAAGCTCATGCCCATCAAGCGGTGGGCACGCAACTCGTTCCAAAGTTTCAGCTCGGCATCCGTCATGGCACGCCGCATGGACTTGGCGTTATTGCGCTGACGGGATGGAACGAGGTCGTGGCCCATAGCTACACGCCCTCACGTTTGCGATTAACGAAATCGCACGCCCGAGCTAATCTCCCCCCTTGCGGGGGAGATGTCCGGCAGGACAGAGGGGGGTGCTGTCCCGCCGACGTAGCAACGAGAGAGTGCTGCCCTCCTAGGAAATAGCGGGTGTGTGAGTGAGAAAACTCAAACCCTGGAGTTCCTTCGCACCCCCCTCTGTCCTGCCGGACATCTCCCCCGCAAGGGGGGAGATTGAACGTCACCGGCGCCTCCGCCAGTCCTGAAACGATCCCCTGCGCCACCCTCACCGCTTGATCTCCCAGGTCGTCACCCGCTGGCCGGTGAGAGGATCCTTGCCGTCCTTGAGCTGAACGCCTTGCGCCAGAAGCTCGTCGCGGATGCGGTCGGCCTCAGCCCAATTCTTGTCGGCGATGAACTTCAGGCGCCTGGCGATCGCCTCAGCGATCACGGTTTCGTCCACCTTCGCTGCGCCGACGTCGAAGCCGAGGAAGGAAAGCGCCGCTTTCAGCGAAGCCGCGGCGGCGTTCTCGCCGGCGCCAGTGAACTCCACCGCCTCGCCGGCAAGCTGCGTCAATCGCTGAAAGGCAGCGTAGGTGGCGAGGTCGTCCGACAGCGCCTCCAGCACGTCTGCCGGCAGGTCCCCCGCCGCCGCGGGCGCTAGATCGGCCGCACGCTTCCATTTGCGCAGCGTGTTTTCCGCCTCCTCCAGCTTGCGCACGGAAAAGTCGATCGGCTCGCGGTAATGCGTCATCAGCATCGCCAGCCGCAGCACCTCGCCCGGCCACTTCCTGCCGCCGAAAGTCTCGGTCTCCAAGAGCTCATGGATCGAATAGAAATTGCCGAGGCTCTTCGACATTTTCTGGCCCTCGACCTGAAGGAAGCCGTTGTGCATCCAGACATTGGCCATGACCTTGGTGCCGTGGGCGCAGCGCGACTGGGCGATCTCGTTCTCGTGATGCGGGAAGATCAGGTCGAGGCCGCCGCCATGGATGTCGAAGATCTCGCCGAGATAGGCGGCCGACATGGCCGAGCATTCGATGTGCCAGCCCGGACGGCCCCTGCCCCACGGGCTTTCCCAGCCGGGCTCTTCCGGCGTCGAGAGTTTCCATAAAACGAAATCGCCGGGGTTCTTCTTGTGGGCGTCGACCGCGATGCGGGCGCCGGCCTGCTGCTCGTCGAGATTGCGCTTTGAAAGCTCGCCATAATCGGGCATCGAGGCGGTGTCGAAGAGCACCTCGCCGCCGGCGACATAGGCGTGGCCGCGCTCGATCAGCTGCGCGATCAGCGACAGCATGTCGGCCTTGCCGTCGGCGCGGGGCGCGACGAACTCGGTCGCCCGCGGCTCGTAGGTCGGCTCCAGGCAGCCGAGTGCCGCGACATCCTTGTGGTACTGGTCGGCGGTCTTTTCGGTGACGCGCCGGATCGCGTCGTTCAGCGAAAGCTTCCCGGCTTCGATCTCGGTGCCGAAATCGCGCAGGGCGCGCGCATTTATCTTGTCGTCGACATCCGTGATGTTGCGCACATACGTGACGTGCTTTTCGCCATAGAGTTGGCGCAGCAAACGGAACAGCACATCGAAGACGATCGCCGGCCGCGCGTTGCCGATATGGGCAAAGTCGTAGACGGTCGGGCCGCAAACATACATGCGCACGTTTTGCGGATCGATCGGAACGAAACGCTCCTTCGTCCGCGTCAGCGTGTTGTAAAGGCTGAGGCCCTTCGATGCGTCAGACATGCGTGCCCTTCCGATCCCTTATGTTGGACGGAGCCTCCCCGCGCCCGGGCGCAAATCGGGCTCCAGCCTGCTGGCCGGGGCGTTTGTCCAATCTAGGGGAAGATAAGGCGAAAACGTCCGGACCAGCGCGAGGCTAGCCAATAATGCAAATGCCACAAATGGCGAAAGACGTTTTCATGGCCGGCTTTATCGCGCCCGCAGGTGTTGCCGTCAAGTCGCTCAACTCGGGAAAGCTGTCGTTCCATCACAGGTAAAAACGAGCCGAAACATTTTATTAAGCATCTCGGCACAGTGATGAAACATTATCGGACTAGACCGCCAAACGTCACGATTTGGTCCGAATCGACCACCAAACCCAGACACGAAAACGTTACCAGGGAAGAGAACAATGCCTCGAAGTAAGCAAGAACAAAGCCGACCGGCGCAACAGCCGCTCGCCAGCCACTACCGCGCGATCGGCCCTGCGGCCATCGTCGCAGCCCTTCTTCACACCGCGAAGAAGAAGAAGCCGGCGCAGAAGATCATCTCGCCGCGCGCCGCTTGAAACGGCAGGACCGGCGCAGTCTCCGATGATCGGAGTGCCGGCAATAAGGGCGGCGCCAATGCTCGCCCTGGAGATGAAGGCCTCCGCTAGCAGCCTTCGCTAAAACAGGGTCATCTGGTTTTCGTCCGCGCCGAGTTTCTGGCGCCTGACCTTGTCGGGCTGAGCCCCGACCATGCCCCGCTCCTGAATCTCCGGCCCGGTGTTGGCGACCTTGTTGACGAGGTCGGAAACCGGAATCGCCTCGAAGAAATCGGGCTCGGCGGGCTTGAGGAGGTCGAGCACGTCGCGTGGCTCCTGCGTGCGGCAATCCAACCAGCGGGCGAAATCGCGTTCGTCGATCACCACCGGCATGCGGTCGTGGATATGGGCGGTGCCGGCGTTGGCCCGCGTGGTGAGGATCGCGCCGGTGTCCATCTCGGAACCGCCCGGCTCGGCATAGGTCTCGATCAGACCGGCGAAGGCGATCACCCCGCCCCGCCGCGGCCGGATCCAGTAGGGCTGGCCCTTGGCGCTACCCGACTGCTGCCATTCATAAAAGCCGGAGGCCGGCACAAGGGCCCGGCGATGGCGCATGGCGGTCTTGAACGAGGCCTTCTGCAGCACGCCTTCCGAGCGCGCGTTGAAGAGCAGCGGAAATTCCTTCGTATCCTCGACCCAAGTCGGGATCAGGCCCCAGCGCACCAGCATCGCCTGGCGGTCTGGCAGGTTGGAGCCTGGCGCTCTTGGCGGACCGGCGAACGCCATCAGCACCGGCTGCGTCGGAGCGATATTGTAGCGGGCCGGAAACGCCTCCAGCTCCGCCAGGCCAAGAATGGCGGCGGTCTGGTCCGGCGAGGCGGTCAGGGCAAAGCGTCCCGCACATGGATTGGCTCTTCGGTCGGGATCGCCATGAAAGTGGCGATGGAACCGCCGCGCCGCAACCGCTAAAGCTGTCCGGTCCACAACCAAGCCGGCAGCCGGCGCGATTCGCAACGCATGAACAAGGTTCGCAAGATTATCCCGGCAGTCTCCGTCGCCGTCGTGCGCGGCAAGACGGTGCTGCTGGTCAAGCGGGCGCGGCCGCCTTCGCAAGGGCTCTACGCGTATCCCGGCGGCAAGGTCGAGCCGGGCGAGACGCTGGCGCAAGCCGCGGCGCGCGAACTCAAGGAGGAAACCGGGCTCCAGGCGAAGGATTACCACCCGCTGCGCGACATCCATATCGACGGCCGCGCTGAGCACCACGCGGTCGACTATCTGCTGACGGTGTTCGGCGCGGCCTATGTCGGCGGCGAGCCGGCAGCGAGCGATGACGCCGAGACGGCGGCGTTCTACACGCTGGCGGAAATGGCGGCGATGCCGCTGGCGGGCGATGTGTTTGAAGTTGCCCAGGAGTTGCTTGGCCTTGTGCAAGCCGCCGAGCGGTGACCCCAGAATGGCCTTGCAGGCGACAAAATGTTTCGCCACAAAGCCTTGCTCTTCCATCGCAAGGCCCTGATGACCCGCGCCTCCCCCTTTCTCGCCGCAAGCCTCGCCATCAGCATGGCCGTCACGGTGCAGCCGGCATCGGCGGCCGAGGCGCCGTTCGAGCCCGGGCTGATGCGCCTTGCCGAGGTGCTGGGTTCGCTACATTTCCTGCGCAATCTCTGCGGCGAGAAAGGCGACCAGTGGCGGCTGGAGATGGAAAAGCTGCTCGAGTCGGAAAATCCCGATCCCAACCGGCGCGCCCGCTTCATCGCCTCCTTCAATCGCGGCTACCGCTCCTTCAGCGGCACCTACACGCAGTGCACGCCTTCGGCCACCGAGGCCATTGCCCGCTACATGAAGGAAGGCGAGACGCTGTCGCGCGATATCGCTTCCCGCTACGGGAATTGAGGACCGGCATCGATCGCGACTATCCACCACGAATTGGCTCCAATGTGGTATCAGGCTGCGCCTTGGTGCAATCATCTGTTGCGCTTGTGCAACAATGTTAATGAAACGTTAGTGGACAAATGCGGAATTAACTCAAACTGAAGGTTTTAATGCCGCAAGCTGGGCTAATCGGCTAAGCTTGGTCGGAATTGATCGCAGCCTTGCTCGATATGTAGATTGCGACTGCAGAAACGTCGTATTTACAAGCACTTGTACGAGCAGCGCATGAACTGGCAAGTCAAGCCCGGTGCCTTGCCGGACCGACGCTTGAAAAGGTGGACATCGCAATGGAACATGGCGTCAGCGACATCGACGCGTTGGTCAGGGAAGAAAAGCGCCTGACCGCCGTGGAGAGCCACAGCGAAGCCTGGGCGGAAGGATTGTCGGCCGGCATCGAGCCCGAAATCATCGCCGAGGCTGCGCTGGAAACCGCCTTCGGCGAGATGCTGCGCGCCAATGGTGAGACCTCAGCGCTGGCCCTGCTCGACCGCATGCGCGAAAAGGTGATCTCCGGCGCGTTCGAGCCGGAACGGCTCAGGCACTAGCCCGCCCGCTTTGGCTGCTTTTGACGGCGACGCGCCGTTTGGGCATCATACCCGCCGCCTAGCCATTAGTTTTTCGCAATTCCGGACGGAAACCATTGCACAGTTTTCTGGAATTGCCCTAGCGAGCCCGGAACCATGGAGAGGCAAGGGGTGAGATTTTCGTTGGCAGGCAGGCCGCGCGGGCTGGCCCTCGGTATCTGGATCACTGCTTCCTGCGCCGGGCCATTGGCAATCTGCCTCGCCAGCACGCCTTGCTATGCGCTAAGCGAGATCCAACGCGAGGAGTTGCCTTCGCCGGTCACTTCGTCCACCAGTGACGAAACGACCGCTCCGGGGACCACCGTGCCAATGCCGGCCGCGCCCGGCACCAAACCCTCCGACAACAGCCAGCCGGCCGACGAGACGGACAAGAGCGCGCCCGAAGCGCCAACCGGCAGCGGCGGCATCACCAGCCCGCGCTCCGACCCGGATTCGCCGCCGCCGCCCGTCGTCTACGACCTCGACAAGCTTCCCGAACCGGTCAAACGCATGCACGGCCTGATCATCGAGGCCTGCAAGAGCGGCGATATCGAGAAACTTCGGCCGCTGATCGGCTCGGGCGAATCCATGACGCAGCTTTCGCTCGGCGACATCGAGGGCGACCCGGTCGCTTTCCTCAAGGGACTCTCCGGCGACGGCGACGGCCAAGAGATTCTCGCCATTTTGGAAGAGGTGCTCAGCGCCGGCTATGTCCATGTCGACACCGGCACGCCGCAGGAGCTCTATGTCTGGCCGTATTTCTTCGCGCTTCCGCTCGACAAGCTGGATCCCAGGCAGCGCGTCGAGCTGTTCAAGCTCGTCACCGCAAGCGACTATGACGACATGAAGCAGTTCGGCGCCTATATCTTCTACCGCGTCGGCATCACGCCCGCCGGCCAGTGGCTGTTCTTCGTCGCCGGGGATTGAGCCAGAAGCTCATCCCTTGCCAATTTTGGTCTGCGGCCTGCCTCCTCTCGCAGAGCCGGAATCGCGTTGGCTCCCACCGTCGGCATTTCGACAAGAAAATCGACGAGGGCAAGTTCCCGCAGCTGCAGGCACTGTTAATGCAGGGCGCGCTTAAGAAATCCAACGTGGCCTAAGCCGCCAGCGCCTCGGAAAACTCCACCGCCCTGCCCTGGCCGGGCGTGACGATCTCGCCGTCCCACATTACCCGGTTGCCGCGCACGATGGTGCCGACCGGCCAGCCGGTGACCTCTTTGCCGTCATAGGGCGTCCAGCCCGCCTTGGAGCCAGCCTGCGCGTTGGTGATGGTCTCGCGGCGCTTCAGGTCTACGACGGTGAAATCGGCGTCGTAGCCGGCGGCGATGCGGCCCTTTCCCGCCATGCCGAAGATGCGCTGCGGACCGTGACTGGAGAGATCGACGAAACGCTGCAAAGTGAGCCGGCCGGCGTTGACATGGTCGAGCATGATCGGCACCAGCGTCTGCACGCCCGTCATGCCCGAAGGCGAGGCAGGATAAGGCTTGGCCTTCTCGGCCAGCGTGTGCGGCGCGTGGTCGGACCCCAGCACATCGACGATCCCTTGCTCGATGCCGTGCCAGACGCCGTCGCGGTGGCGCGGCGCGCGCACCGGCGGGTTCATCTGGATCAGCGTGCCGAGCCGCGCATAGTCGTCAGCTGAGAGCGTCAGGTGATGCGGCGTCGCCTCGCATGTAGCGACGTCCTTATGCTGCTCGAGGAAAACGATCTCCTCGGCCGTCGAGATGTGCAGCACATGGATGCGCGCGCGCGTCTGTCTCGCGATGCGCACCAGGCGTTCGGTGCAGCGAAGCGCCGCGATCTCGTCGCGCCAGACAGGATGCGACGAGGGATCGCCCTCGACGCGCAGACCGAGCCGCTCGCGCAGACGGAACTCGTCCTCGGAGTGGAAAGCGGCGCGGCGGCGGGTATTGCGCAGGATGGAGGCGACGCCTTCGTCGTCCTCGACCAGCAGGTCGCCGGTGGACGAGCCCATGAAGACTTTTATGCCGGCAGCTCCTGGCAGCCGCTCGAGCTCGCCGACATCGCCGGCATTGTCGCGCGTGCCGCCAACCCAGAAAGCGAAGTCGCAATGCATGCGGCCGGTGGCGCGCCGCACCTTGTCGGCAAGGGCCGCCTCGCTGGTGGTCAGCGGATTGGTGTTGGGCATCTCGAAGACCGCGGTGACGCCGCCCAAAACCGCGGCGCGAGACCCGGTTTCCAGATCTTCCTTGTGCTCCAGTCCCGGCTCGCGGAAATGCACCTGGCTGTCGACGACGCCGGGCAGGATGTGCAGGCCCGTGCAATCGATCGCCTCGCCGGCCGACGCTTGGCCGAGATCGCCTATCGCGGCAATACGCCCGGCCTTCACGGCGACATCGCGCCGGCCTTCACCGTCATGGTTGACTACCGTGCCGCCTGTCAGGATGAGGTCGAAGGTGGTTGCCATGGACTGGTCCAATCTCTTGCGGGGGGAGTGTGGCCGGCTTACGTAATGACCATCATTTTTGCAAGATCAGGCCGACTTCACGCCCATGCCCTTTGCCCTGCTGAAAGACCGCGCGCTCATTTCCGTGTCAGGCCCGGATGCCGAACATTTTTTGCAAAACATCCTCACCACCGATCTCGATGCGCTCGGCGCCGGCGAGGCAAAGCCTGGCGCGCTGCTTTCGCCGCAAGGCAAGATCCTGTTCGATTTTCTCATCTCTCGCGCCGGCGAGAACGGCTTCCGGCTGGAATGCCGGACCGACATAGCCGATGACTTCGTGCGCCGGCTGATGCTTTACCGGCTGAGGGCAAAGGCCGAGATTGCCAAGCAGGATCAGGCGCTTGTCGCGGTTGCATGGGGCGATGATTCAACCGCCTCACTTGCCGATTCAACTTCGCTCGCCGACGCCCGCTTCCGCGAGGTGGAGGTCAGGCGCACATATGAGGGCGCAGTTCAGGAGAGCGGCGATGCCGGCGCATGGCGGGCCCTGCGTATCGCCAACGGCATCGCCGAAAGCGGCAGCGATTATCAGCTCGGTGACGCTTTCCCACATGACGTTCTCCTCGACGAGAGCGGCGGCGTCGGCTTCAAGAAAGGCTGCTATGTCGGCCAGGAAGTTGTCTCGCGCATGCAGCATCGCGGCACCGCGCGACGCCGCGTGTTGATCGCCACAGCCGGGGGTTCCCTGCCTGCGTCCGGTACCGAGCTCACCGTCGCCGGCCGGCCGGTTGGCACGCTGGGTTCGGTAAGCGGCGGACGCGGCCTCGCCATCGCCCGCATCGACCGCGTCAAGGCAGCGCTCGATGCCCGCGACCCGATCATGGCCGGCGATGTCCAGGTGACGCTCGCCATCCCGAGCTGGGCGAAATTCTCGTTCCCGCAAGACACCGTCAGCGCGGAGGAGGCCTGATGGCGGCCGACAGGGCGGGAGCGCCGCCGCGCGCCTGGCAGCGCATGCTGTCCGGCCGGCGGCTCGACCTGCTCGACCCCTCGCCGCTCGACATCGAGATCGCCGACATCGCGCATGGCCTCGCCCGCGTCGCCCGCTGGAACGGCCAGACCAGCGGCGAGCACGCCTTTTCGGTGGCTCAGCATTCGCTGCTGGTCGAGGCACTCTATGGTGAGCTGGTGCCGGCCGCCTCCGCCGAGGCGCGGCTCGCGGCGCTGCTGCACGACGCGCCCGAATATGTCATCGGCGACATGATCTCCCCCTTCAAATCGGTGATGGGCGGCTCCTACAAGGACTGCGAGCTCAGGCTGCAGCGCGCCATCCATCAACGTTTCTCGCTGCCGGCCGAGCTCGGTTCCACCTTGCGCAAGGACATCAAGCGCGCCGACCAGATCGCCGCCTATTACGAGGCGACGCTGCTTGCCGGCTTCTCGACCGCGGAGGCGACGGAATATTTCGGCCGGCCGCGCAGCTTTTCCGCCGACCATTTCGACTTCACCCCACGCTCGGTGACCTGGGCGCAGGCGGCATTTCTGAAACGATTCGCGGCGCTGGAAGCTAAACGCCAGCCTTTTCTTGCGGCCAATTCCGTCAAATAAAAGAACGCTAAATTAACCGGCGGCCACGACAGTAAACTGTTCAGTCACGGTCGGCAGGCGCGCTCATGCCCGTTGCTCATGTCAAGGCTGGTTCGGCCGCAGTCAGGCGGAAGGCAACCGGTATTGGCCCGGTTCGACGAATAGCGGAGGAGCTTCGCGCACAAAACGAACGGTTTTCGGCCGCCGTCGAGAACATGTCGCATGGCCTGTGCATGTTCGACGCCGACGAGCGCATGATCATCTGCAACCGAAACTATATCGACCTCTTCCGCCTCGACGCCAAAGTCACGAAGCCCGGCATTCGCTTCTTCGACATCTTGCAGCACAGCGTCGAAATCGGCATCGCCTCGCAAACCGCCGAGCAGCTCTACGCCGTCCGCAAACCCTATATCGACGGCGCCAAGCCCTCGACTTATGAGGAGACGCTGGCGGACGGGCGCATCATCGTCATCTCGCATCGGCCGCTGGCCTCCGGCGGCTGGGTGTCGATCTACGAGGACGTGACCGTGCAGCGGCGCTCCGAAGAGGAACTGAAGGAGCAGCATCGCCGCTTCGACGCCGCTTTGGCCAACATGTCGCAAGGCCTGCTGATGTATGACGCCGACGGCAAGATGATCGTGCGCAATCAGCGCTTTCTCGAGCTCTACAAAGTCGCGGCGACAGATTTCCCTTTTGGAACGACACACCGCGACGCGCTCAAACGACTGCTGGAACTCGGCATCTACACCAAGATCGACGTCGACAGCGAAGTCACCAGGACCGAAGCCTGCCTGCGAGCAGGGAAAATGCAGTCGGCTTACCGCTATCTTGCCGACGGCAGGACGTTTCTAGTGGTCCGGCAGCCGATGAGCGGCGGCGGCTGGGTCGTGACCTTCGACGATGTTACCGAGCGTCGCCGCGCCGAAGAGCGCATGACGCATCTTGCGCATCACGACACGCTGACCAACCTGCCGAACCGCTCGATGTTCCGCGAGCGCCTGGACCAGGCATTGAGCGAGGCCAAGCCCGCGCCGGTGGCGATCTTCTCGCTCGACCTCGACCGCTTCAAGGCCGTCAACGATACGTTCGGGCATCCGGCCGGCGACTGGCTGCTGAAAAGGGTGGCCGAACGCCTGCAACGCTGCCTGCGCAGCGACAAGGACGTGGTGGCGCGTTTCGGCGGCGACGAATTCGCCATCATTCAATCCAATATCAGAAACGCGGTCGACGCCGAAAAGCTGGCCAAGCGCATTATCGAGGTGATCGGCAAGCCTTATCGCGACAAGGGCCGCGAAATGCATGTCGGGGTGAGCCTCGGCATCGCGCTTTATCCCAGCGACGGGCAGGATGCGGATACGCTGCTCACCAATGCCGACATGGCGCTCTACCGGGGCAAGAGCGAGGGGCGCAACATCTACCGTTTCTTCGAGCCGGGCATGGATGCCATGGTGCGGGAGCGCCTGGCGCTCGAGGCCGACCTCGAAGCTGCACTCCCGAGGCGCGAGTTCGAACTGGATTTCCAGCCGATTCTCGACATCGCCGCCGGCGAGATCGTCGGCGCCGAAGCGCTGATGCGCTGGCGCTCGCCGTCGCGCGGGCTGGTGCCGCCGCAAGACTTCATCGCCGCGGCCGAAGAAACCGGGCTGATCGTGCAACTCGGCGACTGGGCGCTGCGCAAGGCCTGCGGCGTGGCGGCGGGCTGGCCGCAGGACGTGCGCATGGCGGTCAACGTCTCGGCGGTCCAGATCAAGAGCGGCGGCTTCGCCCGCAGCGTGATTGCGGCGCTCGCCTTTTCCGGCCTGCCAGCAAGCCGGCTGGAACTCGAAATCACCGAAACGGTGATGATGGACGAGAGCGACAGCGTGCTGAGGACGCTCGGGCAATTGCGCGGGCTTGGCGTGCGCATCGCGCTCGACGATTTCGGCACCGGCTATTCTTCGCTCGGTTATCTGCGGCGCTTCCCGGTCGACAAGATCAAGATCGATCGCTCCTTCATCCACGATCTCGACAAGCGCGACACGGCGGCGATCGTGCGCACGGTCATCGGGCTCGGCGCCGAGCTCGGCATCACCGTCACCGCCGAAGGCGTCGAGGCCGAAGCGCAGCTCGACATGCTGCGCAAGGCCGGCTGCGGCGAGGCGCAAGGTTTTCTGATCGGCGCGCCGGCCAGGGCCTCGGAGATGAGCCGCCTGCTGCGCTCGCAGGAAAAGCTTCGCCGATCCGGTTGATGCCGGGCACCGGTCAGCGCAGCGTCTCGAAGTATTTCTCGTGGAAGCTCACATAGCCGGGTTCTACCACTTTGAGATGCCGCGCGATCAGCCGATGAAAAGCCGGCAATTGATGGAACGGCACACCCGGATAGGCGTGGTGCTCGGCATGGTAGGGCATGTTCCAGGCGAGCTTGCGCACGAACCAGTTGGTCAGCGTCGTCCTGGTGTTTTCCAGCATATTGGCGACGAAGGGGCAGCGGCCATGCTCGGCCAGCAGATAAAGCCTGAGAAAGGGCTGCCCGAGCAGCGCCGGTACGAGCCAGACGTAGAGGATCACGGTCGCCTCGAGCCAGATCGCAAGCGTCAGCACGACGAGGTAGAAGGCGATCATCGCCCGCGCTTCGGCCTGGACTTTCGGCAAGCCTTTCGGGGGCACATAGCTGTCCCGGCAGCGGCCGCTGGCATTTCTGTAGAGCGTCTTGAAATGACCCCACCACACCGGCAGGCCAGACACGTGGACGATGTACTGTCGCAAGGTCTCGGGCTTCGGGAAAGCCAGCTCCGGATCGTTCTGCGGGTCCTGAGTGAAGCGATGATGGGCGAAATGGAAATAGCGGAACCAGTCGGCGGGCAGCGCGATCGCCAGGCTGCAGAGCCGCGCGACGGCATCGTTCAGCCACTGCGTCTCGAAGGCCGTCCTGTGCACGGTCTCATGCAGCAGCGTGAACAGGAACACGATCAGGATGCCCTGCGGCAGCATCAGAACCGGCCAGTATGGCACCTTGGCCGCGATCAGCGCGCCGAGAGCGACGATGGCGCCGAGATGAACGGCGAATTGGATGATGCCCGGCAGATCGGACTTGCCGGTCAGCCGGCTGCGCTCCTCATTGGTCAGCGAGGCGATGACGTCGCGGTGGTCGATGGTGTCGTCGATGGCGCTCATGAGGCTACCGTACTGCAGAAAGAAAGCTTTCGAAAAACGAGGAATTCTGCAAGATAGATAAGCTCAGCTTATCTTTTCGGGTCGCCATGGTCGCACTTCCCTCCCTGCGCGGACTTCAAGCCTTCGAGGCGGCGGCGCGCAGCGGCAGCTTTGCCGCAGCGGCGGAAGAGCTGTCGATTTCGGCGGCGGCGGTCAGCCAGCTCATCCGCACCGTGGAAGAACAGATGGGCCGCAGGTTGTTCCACCGCGTCAACCGGCGCGTCGTGCTCACCGAAGCCGGCGTCGAGATGTTGCCGAGGCTTACCATGGCCTTCCAGGAAATCGGCAGCGTCGCGCGGGATGTAGGCGGCGATGCGTTCCGGCCGAGGCTCGTCATCTCGGTGCCGCCTTCGATGGCGATGGGCTGGCTTTCCGAACGCCTCGCCGGCTTTGTCGCCAGCCACGGCGCCGCGGATATTTCGCTGAGAGGCGAGGACGACCCTGTGCCGTTCGACCATGAGATGGTCGACATCCGGCTTTCCTACGGCCCGCACTATCGCGAGCACCCGACCGAGGAGATCGCCCGGGATGCGGTCTATCCCGTCTGCGCGCCCAGCCTTGCCGGTGCAGTCAAGCCGGAAACTCTCGCCGGGCTGCCGTTGATCCACACCGACTGGGGCCCGACCGGTGCCGCCTTTCCGTCCTGGCGCAACTGGTTCGGGACCGCAGGCATCGAGCCCGGTCGGGCCGTCAAACTCGGCCTCTCCGCCAACTCGTCGCGGACGGCACTCGACCTCGCCATTTCAGGACTGGGCGTCGCGCTGGCGCAAGGCATCTATTGCGCCCGGGCGCTCGAAAATGGCAGGCTGGTGCGGCCCGTGGCCCGATCCCTGGAGCTGCGCCAGCCCTATTGCCTGACGATCCCCGAACGCAGCGCAAGGCGCGACGTCGTGGCGGCGTTCCGCGAGTGGCTGATCGAGGAATGCGTGCGCGCGGTCAGGTCGCCGGCGCTCGGTGTCTGGTCATACGAGGACTGACGATCGCCAGCGCAGCGATCACCAAGCTCGATTTCAGTCGAACGAAGCAGGAGATTTTCTAATGTCGCTCGAACTCATCAACCCCGGTGATCTGCCGGTTCCGGAGATGTACACGCAGGTGGTCGTCGCGACAGGGTCCAGGCTGGTCTTCGTCTCAGGTCAGCAGCCCGAAGACATAACCGGCAAGCTCGTCGGACATGGTGATTTTGCCGCGCAAGCGCGGCTGGCATTCGGCAATCTCGGCCGAGCGCTCAGGGCGGCAGGCGCGCGGCCTGAGCAGGTTTGCAAGATCACGATCTACATTGTCGACTATGATCGCGATGAACATGTCCCGATCATCGAAGAGGCGCAGATTTCGCTGTTTGGAGATCACAAACCGGCGAATGTGGTGATCGGGGTTGCGACAATGTCCCCAGGCTACCTGATTGAGGTCGACGCGATAGCGGTCATTTGACGAGGCTGTCAGAAGCCAGTTGCCGATCATCGAAAGATGTACGGTGAATGCGAAAAATAAGTGCACTGTCCCCAAATTCCGTTGCCGGGCGCTGGAAGACGGCAGGCTGATCCTGCCCGTTGCCCGATCGCAGCAACTGCGCCAGCCCTTTTGCCTGACGATCCCGAGCGATCGCCGGCGCTCAGCGCGAATGTCGCGGATCAAGCATCTTCGCTGTAAACCTGCTATCGCATCCTTTGACCGAATTGACCTGGAACGCGCCGGGTCGGTTCCGGCACGACAGTCTGCCTCACCGGCTCGGCGCGGGGCCCGCGGGCAAATCCGCCTGGCACGAACCCGAGCAGTATGATCGCAGCAACGAAGCCGTATTGCAGGATCTCGAAGGTGAGTGGCGGGAACGTTCCGGGAAGGATCCTGATGGCCAGTTTCGGAGCGAGAACGCCAAAACCCACCGCGGCCGGCCAGCCGATGTCGCGCACACGCGCGAACACCATCCATATCATGGCCACGATGGTGGCAAAGCCCATCGCCACGAGTACGGAGATGTAGGCCATTCGGATGGCGGAGTTCTTTGCCTCCATGGCGAGCGCCTGAGCCACCATGCCCGAGGCATGCTCTCGCACCGACTGCGGCTGCGAATGCATCCCATAGTCAGGTGTTCTCAATCCTTCGACAAAGGACCTCTGGCTCTGGGCAATATCGGCGCCGTCGGATCCATAGACCTGCTTCTGGATGCCCTCTTTTGTTCCAACCAGAAAATGCTCGATCGGGTCCTTGGCAAAATCGAATCCGACAAGGAAAAGCAGCAGGCAGAAATATAGTATCTGGCCGCAACTGCCTGATTGAAACAGCTTTATCATCTATTCATAAACCCCGAAGCAACCCGCAATATCTGCAGGTAGCATGATGGGCTTAAGCTGCGGTTAGGCGGTCCGCTCCAAATTGAGCAAACCGCGTGCCCAGGCGCCAGTCACAGATGCCCGGCCAGCGCCGCCACCATGTCCTTGCTGGTGGCTACCGGAACGATCTCGAACTCCACTAGGTCAGCCCATTCGATGACCCAACGCTGCAGCAGCGTGACGTCATCGGCTTCGACCAGCAGGAAGCAGCGGCTCATGTCGCCTGCGATCCAGCTATGGTGAACGACAAGCGCGTCCGGTTTCAGCCGGCCCCGATCGCGGAAACGCCGGTATATTTCCTTGCGGTCGCAGCCGCGAAAATCCTCGATCACCAAAAACAGCATCTTGCCCCCATTCAGTTGATTGTCTTGGCCGTATTCAGCGACGCCAGCCGATCCCGTCCGGATGCAAAATGCTCTAGCGGCCAGTGCGCTCCAGCCGCTCCAGGAACCATTGCGTAAGCCGCACCCAGAGCTCGTCCTTCTCGCCGGAATCCTCCCAGCCATGGTCGAGATTGGGGTTGTCGTTGACCTCGATAACGAAGACGCCGTCCTTGGTTTCCTTGAGGTCCACGCCGTAGAGCCCGTCGCCGATGCAGCGCGCCGCCTTGACCGCCGTCTCGACGACGTGTGGCGGAGTCTGCTTGAGCGTGAAGGTCTTGATGCCGCCCTGATCGGGCTTGCCGTTGGCCTTGTGGTTGACGATCTGCCAGTGTTTTTTGGCCATCAGGTAATGCACGGCAAACAGCGGTTGGCCGCCGAGCACACCGACGCGCCAATCATATTCTGTGGGGATGAATTTCTGCGCGATGAGGAGATCGGAATCCTCCAGCCACTCGGTCGCCAGCTTTGTCAGATCGGCAAGGTTCTCGCATTTCTTGACCCCGCGCGAGAAGGATGAGTCCGGGATTTTCAGCACCAGCGGAAAGCCCAGCGTCTGGGCGGCGAGCTCCAGATCGGAGGTGCCGGCAATCATCACCGTCGGCGGCACCGGCACCTTGTTGTAGGTCATCAGCTCGTTGAGATAGACCTTGTTGGTGCAGCGGATCATCGACAGCGGATCGTCGATCACCGGCATGCCCTCCTGCTGGGCGCGGCGCGCGAAGCGGTAGGTGTGGTTGGAGATGGATGTCGTCTCGCGGATGAACAGCGCGTCGTAATTGGCGAGCTTGGCCAAATCCTTCCTGGTGATCGGCTCGACCTCGACGCCCATCTTCTCGGCGATCCTCGCCCAGTAGCGCAGCGACGAAATCTCCGAAGGCGGCAACTCCTCATGCGGATCGACGAGCGTCGCGAACGTGTAGCGCGCCGGCGTGCGCCCCTTGGTGTCGCGCCACTCGCGGTTGGTGTAGGTCTCCAGGCATTGCAGGAAGACTTCTTCTTGCTCCTCGCTCATGCGCGCGAGCGGCAGGAAGCCGATCTTGCGGATCGAAGCCCATTCGGCGCTGTCCTTGATGTGGACCTCGAGCGCCGGCGCGCGGAACCAGTCGAACAAGAGCTTGGTGAACCGGTCCCAAACTTTCGAGGGCCCGATGCCGAAAAAGACGGCGACCTTCGTCGGAAAGGTTCCGTCGAGATCCTTGCGGCATTTGTTGAGCGCGAGCTCGAGTTCCGGCAACGCATGCTCATAGAGCTTGCGCTCCGACAGATCGATCATGGTCTCGACGGTCGGGATCACTTTGTGGCCACGCGATCCGGCGAGCAGCGAGGCATAATAGCCGCGGCTCTGATAGCCGTAGTTGTTCGACAGGTTGATCACCTTAGGGCGCTGGCCGCGAAACAGCGCCGGATGCGCGAGATAGTCGCGGTTGGTGATGATCTTGTGCGGCGTCGCCACCTGGTCGAGATCGTTCTGCCTGCCCGTAAGGATGACCCAGGTCATTGTGTCAGCGTTTTCCCAGGTTGATGGCGGCGCGCAACCCGTCGCGGCCGAACTGAGCCATGTTCATGAAGATGCCATAGGGCACGGGAATGTTGGCGGCGTCGAGGATGGTTTCCTGCCTTTCGTCTTCGACCCAAGGATCGTGGATGAGGATATGGTCGCCGTCGTCGCCGATGGCCAGCACCCAATGCGGCACCTTCTTGCCGAACATCAGGAAGCCGCTGATCAACACCAGCACCAGCTTGCCCTCGGCAAGGGCAGCGCGGATGTCTTCGATGCCGAACGGACGGTAATTCACCGGGATGCCGTAAAGTTCCGCGCGCCGGCGGAAGTCGACCTGGGCGAGCTCCATCACCCGGCGCTTGTCCTCGCTGCGCACCGACTGCAGGAACAGCGCGCCGTGAAAGGATACGAAGATCTCGGCGGCAAGCCCGCTTTCATAGCCGGCCACGGCCAGGCCGAAAGGCTCGCAGCCGCCCGGCCCCGACATCATGAATACCGTGGTCGCCTCGCGCCACAGGCGTATTTCCATGACCGGATCGGGCACGAAGCCGGAATCGAAATTGGCCATTGCCATCATCAGGCAGCACGGACCGCAGGTGAACTCGCAGGTCTGCTGGTAAAACGGCACCCCGGTGCTGGTCGGGACATCGCCGCGCAGGGTCTTTTCGTAACGCAGCGCGGTGGCGCCGTCCTCGTAGTAGTCGGGCTCGCGGCCGATCTTTCGGTAGCCTGCCTGCTCGTAGATGCCGATGGCGCGCTGATTGTCCTCGCGAACCTCGAGCCGCAGCATCATGCGATCGTGTTCATAAGCCGCCTCTTCGGCCGCGGCAAGCAATTGGCGGCCGATGCCGAGATTGCCGAAGAAGGGACCGACGGCGATGGAATAGAGCCGGGCCACGCCGCTGCCCTTGCGAAACAAGACCACCGCGTAGCCGGCGACATGGCCGTCATTCTCGGCCACCAGCATCTCGGCGGTCTCACGCTCGATCAATTGGCGAAAGGAGCGGCGCGACAGGCGATCGCTTGAGAAGACAGCCTTCTCGATGGCGGCGAGGTCATCGACGTCCGACGCGCGGGCCTTGCGGATCTCGGCAGGCATGCGGGGTTTGGGAGAACCTCGATTGGATTAAAGGAAACGGCCCCGGTCAAAAGCAGCACCCCGGCCGAAGCGCCGGTCTTCATCAAGCGCTATCGCTCCTTGATTAGGGCCGAATTGTGACAGGTTCCGCGGCGGCAGAAAAGCACCACGGCTTTGAACTGAACCACTAATTCGAAACAGCGTAGGCCGTTGAAAACAGCCGCCTCCTCAGCTCGAAATACCGGCCAGAAGCTGGCCATAGGCGCTCTTGGCGACCTCCGACAGACGCTCCGGCGGCAATGTGCCGACGACGGCGCAGCCATAGCCCTTGTCCAGCCAATACACCGCTTCCGGACCGTCAGCCTCGGCCGTATAGGTTCCCTTGGTGGTCTGCGATGATTCGGCGGTTACGAAGAGCGAGATGCGCTCGCCCTTGGCGTCCTCGTAAAGCAACATCGCGGCCTTGCCACGCTCGCCCGCCGGCAACAGCCGGCCGCCGACGAGTGCGAAGCCCTCGGCCGCGAGATCGGGCGCCACCAGCTTCAGCCCTACCCGGTTGGACAGCCAGGTCTGCAGATGGTCCTTGTCGCTTGCCGGCACCTCGACCGCGTGACGCTTCTCGGCGGCGTAGATGAGATGGGCGGAAATCGCCTGCTCCGCGAGTTGGTCGTCGCTCTCACCGCTGCGGCCAATGCCGTCGATGCCGGCGAGATAGCCACCGAACCCGCCGACCATCAGCACGGCTGCCGCCGCCGCCGAAAGCCACCAGCGCGAGCGCCAGGCAGGCGTCCGCGCCGGCGCTTCGCCAAGCACCGCGTGCCGTAGCCTTGCCGGCACCGGTTCGTTCATCACGCCGGCCAGGGCGGCGCGGAGCGCCGCACGGTCGGCTATGTAACGGGCGCTCTTCGCCTTCATTTCGGGATTGGCTTCGAGCCAGGCGTCATAGGCCATGCGCTCCTCGCCCGGCAGCTCGCCATCGAGGGCCATGTGGATATCGCGTTCGCTGAAATCGCGCCGGGTCATCGCTCGACGATCCTTATCGAGCGGCGGCGCGAGGAGTCGTCCAGCAGGCCGCGCAGTTCCTCGCGGCCACGCGCGATGCGCGACATCAGCGTGCCGGCCGGCACACCCAGGATGTTGGCGGCCTCGGCATAGGAAAAGCCTTCGATAGCGACCATGACCAATGCCGCGCGGCGATCGGGGCCGATCGCCTGCAGGGCATCCATGATCTCGCGCGAGGCTATGCTTTCGACCTGATCGGCGGGCGCGGCCTGGGCTTCGCCGGCTTCCAGAGGCAACATTGCCGCCTCGCCGCGCCGGTTAACCTTGCGCATCTGGTCGATGAACAGATGATGCATGATCGTAAACAGCCACCTCCTGGGGCTTTCTCCAGTTTGCCAGTTGTCGAGCCGCACAAGCGCCCGCTCGAGGCAGTCCTGGACGAGATCGTCGGCGGAATCGCGGTCGCGCAGCAACGAGCGCGCGTAGCGGCGCAGACGCGGTATCTCGCTCAGGATCGCTGCCTTCTTGTCGTCCATGACCGCTTGTTTCGTGGTCGTCTTCCATTCGATTGAACGCGCCTTCCCGGCGCGGCGCAAGCAGCCAGCACGAAGCGGACCACCCGCTCCGGTACCCAAGCACCTGAATAACGCCGGCGGATGCCGGTTTATTCCCGGCGCGAGCGGAAGCGGAACCAAGGTTGAATACCGGCTTTGGCCATTGTATATTCGTCGTTGAATATCTTGCATATTCATCTTAGAATATACGCCGGAGGAATTCGACAATGTCTTTGTATATCCGCGATGACGAGGTTGACGCGCTGGCTCGTCAGCTGCAGTCCGCGATCAAGGCGCCCACGAAGACTGAAGCCGTGCGGATCGCGCTCAAGCGTGAGCTCGAACGGGCACATGCCGTCCTCCCACTAAGCGAGCGCATTAGAAAGTATCAGGACGCAGCGAGGGCGCTCGGTCCGGACGACCTGGACTTCGACATGAAGAAATTCATGGACGAAGGATGGGATGACCTCTGATGTTTCTCGATGCTTCCGCTATCATCGCTATCATATCGGAAGAGCCGGGTGCGAACCGCCTTCTTAGGAAAATGGAAGCCGCCGAGAAGCTTTATTTCTCGCCGAGTTCCGCATTCGAGGCGATTGTTGGGATAGCTCGCAGGAAATCCGTAGCGGAAAACGGCGACCAGCTTCCGACGCCACCCGCCCTGATCGAACGATGTCAAATGATCGTCTTGGGTTTCCTGGCCGAACTCAAGGCCGTTGAGGTCCCGCTGGACACGCGGATCCGAGAACTCGCTGTAAGGGCCGCGCAAGATTATGGTCGATATGTGGGCCACCCAGCCAAACTGAATTTCGGCGACTGCTTCAGCTACGCATGCGCCAAAGCCTATCGCGTACCTCTGCTCTACAAGGGCAACGACTTCTCGCAGACCGATTTGGTCTGACCTTTATTCGGCTCCTAACCTCGCCGCCCTTGTCAGCAGACGCTGATAGAAAAGTCCGATACCGATCAGCACGGCGCCCAGACCGATGAAGGAGAGCGCGCGCAGCACGCCTTCCAGCTCCGACATGTCGAAGAGGAAGACCTTCAGCACGGCGACCGCTATGAGCACGGCCGAGGCGATGCGCAGCACCTGCGACCTCAGCCAGACGCCGGCGGTCAGCAGCGCCACGCCGATGACCAGCCAGAGCGCCGAATAGGTATAGGTCTCAAGCTGGCCGAGGCCGCTCCACAGGCCGATGAACTCGCCCTTGAACAGGCGCCGGACCGACAGCGTGGCGTAGGCGAAGGCGAGCAGCGAAGCGACCAGCGCCAGCATCGCGGCATACCATCTCGGGCGCCTCTCGCGAACATAAAGCGCCAATGCTCCTGCTGCGACCGCCGGCAGCAGATAGGCGAGTAACAACAGGTTGAAGAACGGGACGGCGCCGGTCGATTCATCCGTCAGCAGCGGGTTCAGCACCACGAAATGCCGGATGGCGATGAAGGCGACCGAGAGCACGCCGGCGGCCATCGAGCCATAGCGCAGCACCGGGCTCGGCGAGCGCAGGTCGATGGCGACCAGTATGGCGCCGGCGCCGAGCGCGATCAGCGTGTAGATCGCCTGCTCGGCAAGGGTGACGGGGCCGGTGTCGATGACGCCGCCATGCATGGCATGGCGCACCAGCATCGCAATCGTGAGCAGGCCGAACAGCGCCGAGGCCGCTTCCATGGCAAGACGCGGCCGTCCGTTGGTGGTGCGCGCGAGTTGCCAGGCGGCGAAGCCGAAGGCGAGCGCCGGAACGCCATAGCCCGGCAAGAGCCAATTGAAGACCGGCGTCGTCGACAGTGCCGCCGCGCCGACGATGATCGGATCGAAGGCGACGCGACCAAGCACGGCGACAGCCGCGCCGACCGCGATCCAGCCCAGCACCGGGAAGCTGCGCCAGCGCGTCGCGAGCGCCGGCACGACGGCGGCGGCGCCGAGCAGCACCGTCGTCCAGCCGGAGCCGAAGGCCATGTGCAGCATCAACAAGCCTGCGACGCCGCCGCCGCCGAGCGCGAAGGAGACGGCGGGGCCGCCGCGGAGCGGCGGTTCCTCGGCGCGCGCGATCCACTCGCCGCCGGCGGCAAAGACGAGCACCAGAAGCAGGGCCGGCAGCGCGTAGCCAAAATCGCGGTCGATGTCGCCGAAGGTGAGCCAGAGCGCGGTGAGCACGACCAGCGGCACAATGACACCCCATGCCGCCCATGACGCGGCGCGGATGGGCGCAGCAGCCGCAAAGCGGCGCGCGGCCCAGAACCCGGCTGCGATGAAGACCAGGGCAAGCGCGATGCCGAGGCGGAAGGTCAGCGTGTCGGATGCCGCCAGCGGCTCGGCGCCCAGGCCGACATCCAGCGCATCGGCGCCGATGGTGGCGGGCGGGATGATGCCGAGATAGATCAGCGCGGTCGCCAGGCCGGCGGCGAAGAGGAGCGGCAAGGCGCGCGGCCGGTAGAGCGCCACTGCCAGCAGCGCGGCGAGCAGCACCGCGCCGTGCGAGGCATAACCCGCCTTGGCAAACACCGGATCGACCGACAGCCCGAGCGCGGTCAGCGCAACGAAGAAGCCGGGCGCGATCGATGGCCAGTCGAAGCCGGGCTCCGCGTCGTCGCGGCCAGCAGTCAAGAAATCGGCTAGCCAGACGAAGGCGAGCACGGCAAGCGAGGCCAGGCTGATGAACAGCACCGTCGAGAGATTCACCTCCGGTGCATTGGTCATGTAGACGATGGTCCAGATGCCGGTGCCGGCGAAGGCTGCCGCGACAAGCGCCTTCCAATCGCGGATGCGGGCGATAGCCGCCGTGGCGGCAAGCACGATCGCCAGGTAGACGAACAGCGCCCACGGGTTCGGCGCCTCCGAGGCGACGAGGGCCGGCGTCACCATGGCACCGACGAGGCCGATGCCGGCCAGCGCCAGGCCGTGGACCAGCGAGACGGCAATGGTGGCGACGCCGATCGCGCCGAGCAGCGTGAAGGCGAGCGCGGGGCCGATAAAGCCGTAGATGCCATAGGCTGCATAGACGGTGCCGAACAGGATGAAGGCGCCGGCGCCCGTCAGAATCGCCGGGATGTAGGCGCCGGCAGCTCCCTGCACCGGCACCCGGAAGCCGGTGCGGCGGATGAACTCGGCGCCGGCAAGCAGCACAAGGCCGAGAACGCCGGCCATGGTCAGTCGCACGCCGGGGCCGAAAATGCCGGCCTCGATCGTGTAGCGGATCAGGAACAGGCCACCCAGCGCCAGCGCGATGCCGCCGACCCAGACCGCCCAACGCGTGCCGAGCGCCGTCTCGACATCGCGGGCGGCCCTTGCAGGTACTGCCGCTTCGGCCGGCGCGGCAGGTTGCGTCAATTGTCCCTCTCCGGCGGGTTCGGACGGAGTCCCCTCGCCCGCTTGAGCTGGCGCTTCGGCTTTTGGTTCGTCGGGCCTCGCGGCGGCTGTGGCCTGCGGGGCTGCTTCACCTGCCGGCGGCGCGGCCGCTGCGGCAATCACGGCGGGAGCTTCGCCTGCAGCAGCTTCCGCGGCCTCGCCAGTCCGGGGCGCGGGCTGCGGGATGCCCGAAAGCACCAAGCTGCGCAGCGCGCCAAGCTCGCGCTCGATCAGTCCGATGCGCGTCTGCTGGCGTGAAATGATGACGAATAAAGCGATGACAGCGGCAATGGCGATCAGGCCGAAAAACATGGCGGTTTCCCCTCAAAACCGTGCCAGTCGTGGCCGACAAATGCGGCGATGAGACGGCTACCCAATCAGCGCCCTGCCGGCCTGCAAGATCGAGCATGTTTCGGCGCCGATTGCCAGCGACCGCGGGCTTTATCCAACGGCGATACGTCGAAGCGGCTGAGGCTCGGGCCGCAAATTGCCGGCCGCTCGCCGCGGAACACTCGTGCTATCCTCGAACGCTAGCGGGAATTAGCAAGAGGATGACCGATGCCGCAACGAAGCGCGGGCCTGCTGATCTTCAGGCAAACCGCCGGTGTGTTCGAGTTCCTGCTGGTCCATCCCGGCGGACCATTCTGGGCAAGGAAAGATGAAGGGGCCTGGTCGATCCCGAAGGGGCTGATCGACGATGGCGAGGAAGATCTCGTGGCCGCTCGGCGTGAGGCCGAGGAGGAGCTAGGCGTCGCGATCGACGGCAATTTCCAGCCAGTCGGCAGCTACAAGCAGCCGGGCGGTAAAATCGTGATCGCCTGGAGCGTCGAAGCGGACATCGATGTGAATGCCGTCAGGAGCAACATGTTCACCATGGAATGGCCGCCAAGGTCGGGAGCCATGAAGGAATTTCCCGAAGTGGACAAAGCCGGCTGGTTCTCACTCCCCGAGGCGGGTCTCAAGATCCTGAAAGGCCAGCGTCCCATCCTCGACGATTTTCTGGAGCGACGGCGAGCCGACTAGATCCTGGCCTTACTCGCCGGCAATCACCTTCACCGCCACCTGATGCCGGCGCAGCGCGGAGAGGAATCCGGCGCGGGCGTCGGGCGGCTCGATGCCGCGCGGCTCATAGACGTGGCGGGTGAAGAAGAAGCCGGTCAGCCGGAAGGCGTCCTCCACCGCCGCGGCATCGGCGCGTACGCCGGAGCCGCGCTGCAGGAAGGCCGGCAGCGCCAGCATCTTGTCGTGCCAAGCCGCGCCCGCAGCGCGCGAGACGGCGCGTCCGGATTTCGGCGACACATAGGCGAGATCCTGCCGCGATCCGGTCGCCGCACATTGGCTGAGGTCGAGGCCGAAGCCGAGCTCATCCAGGATCAGCAATTCGAAGCGCGCCACCAGCTCGCCCGCGGCATCGGCATCGCCCAGATGGGAGATCATCACCGCAAGAGCCTCGTAGAGGCCGCCATGGGGATCGCGTTCGGGCAGAAGCCTGAGATGCGCGGCCATGGTCTGCAGGCCGTAGACGGCGACTGCGCTGTCCATCAGCCGGGCGGCGTTCATCTCGATCGCCTCGGCCTGGAAGATGCCGAGATGCTCGTCGAGACGCGCCCGCCACAAAAGATCGACGCGATTGCCGGGCTGCAGCACCGGCTGCTGCTTGCGCGAGCGGCCGCCCCGCACCAGACCGAGATGCCGCCCATGGGTACGCGTCATCACCTCGAGTATGGCGCTGGTTTCGCCATGCTTGCGGGTGCCGAGAATGATTCCCTCGTCGCGCCATTCCATACGTCGAGCTTTTCACTTGTTGGGCGGCGAAATCAAGATTGCCGCCCGTGATCCATAATCTGTTCCGACAGTGATGGCAGGCAACATCCGCCGCTGCCGCCGCGGCGGCAATATCGGAAAATTCTCAGAAACCGTTCGGGATTTTTCGGCCGCGCCGGCGCCAAATATCGGCGCATTGACCGGGTGAACCGGCGCAGACCGCCGAGCGGCTCGGCTGGCTATTTCCCGAAGCGTCGACCTCTCGGGCAGGCGACCACTCGCTACAATGGCCCGATGAGAGGATCGATATGAGCTCCTTCCTGGGCGTGGTGCGCGGGCACCAGTTGACCATCTTCTTTTCGCTGGCGCTCGGCCTGACATGGCTGGCGTTCATTCCCTTCTATCTGTCGCATGGCCAGAGCATTCCCTGGTTCACCTTCGGACCGGCAATCTCGGGCTTCACCGTCGCGGCACTCGCCGGCGGCTGGGGCGCGGTGAAGACCATCCTCGCCTCGATGGTGAAATGGCGCGTTCGCCCGATCTGGTATCTGGTGGCGGTCGGCCTGCCGTTCGGGACGCAGCTCGCCTCGATCCTGATCAATCCGTTCCTCGGTTCGGCGAAGCCGTCGTGGGGGAACATTCCGGCCTTCTCCGAGGTGGCGCCCATGATCGCGCTCTATGCCGTATTCAGCGGTCCGCTGGGCGAGGAGCCCGGCTGGCGCGGCTTTGCGACCCCGCATCTTCTTGGCCGTCGCCCAGCACTCGCCGGCAGCCTGATCCTCGGCGTGATATGGGCAATCTGGCACTTGCCGCTCGGCCTGCTTGGCGATCTCAGCCTCTACAGCACGATCAACGTCGTGCTGGCCGGGATCGTCTTCACCTGGCTTTACCAGAACACGGGCAGCGTATTGCTGGCCATCCTGATGCATGTCTCACACCAGAACAGCGTACGCTTCCTCGCCAAGGTGTTCGTCGACGGCGACTATATCCAGCAGCAATGGCTCGGCGTCGCGATCTGGGCGGTCATCGCGATCACGATCGTTGCCTATTACGGCACGGAAAGCTTTATGCGACGGCCGGCGAAGCGACTTGCCACTGCATGAATACTCGACCGGTGACGGCGCCTGCTTGGCGCCGTCATCCCAATTTGCGATGATCGGCGAGCACTTCGTCGATCACGCGGCGCTGCCTCCCGACCTCGGCCTGGTTGGCGTCGTGACCGGCAACGGTGATGAGCGCCTTCCACAGCGTCCAGCCGCGTCCGCGCGCCCAGGTCGCGTCATCGACGTCGATGCGCGCGCGGAATGCCTCGCGGCTCTCGCCCTCGAACAGCGTCCAGGCAATCGCGAGATCGCAGGAGGGATCGCCGACGCCCGACGTGCCGAAATCGATGACAGCGCTCAGACGGCCGTCCTCGACCAGCAGATTGCCTGAGGCGACATCGCCGTGGAACCAGACGGGCGAGCCGTGCCAGCCGGCAGCAAGCGCCGCCTTCCAGACGGCAGTGGCGGCTTGCGTATCGATCCGGCCTTCAAGCGCAGCGATGGCCTGTCTCGCCTCGTCGTCATAGACGGCCAGCGGGCCGCCGCGATAAAAATTGTGCTGGCCAGGTGCCGGCCCCGCGGTCGGATCGATCCGTTTCAGGGCTACGAGGAACTCAGCCAGCGAGACCGCGAACGCGCGAAGGTCGGCGATGTGACCGGCTTTCGCCGTCTCGCCTTCGATCCAGCGGTAGACGGACCAGTGCCAGGGATAGCCCGCCGCCGGCTCGCCCATGGCGAGCGGCTCGGGAATCGGCAGCGGCAGAAGCGGCGCAAGCTTGCGCAGCCAGCGATGCTCCTTCTCGACCTGCAGCGCATAGGGAGCAGCACTTGGCAGCCTGACCGCCATCGCGTCGCCGAGATGGAACGTACGGTTGTCCCAGCCGCCCAACGCGACCGGCTTCACAGGCAGATGCCGCCATTCGGGAAACTGCGCGTCGACGAGCCGCCGCACGAGAGCGGTGTCGATATCCATCTTCGGGCTGTGCATGTCGTTATCCCAAAACTGCGTCGTTTTTGGGCGACATGGATCAGTTGGGAAACTCCAATCCCATCTCGCGATAGCGCTCGGGGTCATCGCCCCAGTTCTCGCGCACCTTGACGAACAGGAAAAGATGCACCTTCTGCTCGAGGATCTCGGCGATCTCGGCGCGCGCGGCCTGGCCGATGGCGCGGATCGTCTCGCCCTTGTGGCCAAGCACGATCTTCTTCTGGCTCTCGCGCTCGACATAGATGACCTGCTCGATGCGCACCGAGCCGTCCTTCTTCTCCTCCCACTTCTCGGTCTCGATATGCGAGGAATAGGGAAGCTCCTGATGGAGCCTCAGATAAAGCTTTTCGCGCGTGATCTCGGCCGCGAGCTGGCGCATCGGCAGATCGGAGATCTGGTCTTCCGGATAGTACCAGGGACCGGCTGGAAGGGTCTCGGCAAGATAATCGAGCAGGTCCTTGCAGCCGGAGCCGGTGAGCGCCGAGACCATGAAGGTGCGCTTGAACGGCACTCTTTCGTTCGCTGCCGCGGCCAAAGCAAGAAGCGTCTCCGGCTTGACCCGGTCGACCTTGTTGAGGACGAGCAGCATCGGCTGCTTGACGTCCTTCAGCCGGTCGAGGATGGCGTCGGCATCGCCTTTGATGCCGCGTTCGGCATCGATCAGCAGCACCACCACATCGGCATCCTTGGCGCCGCCCCAGGCGGTGGTGACCATGGCCGTGTCCAGCCGCCGCCTCGGCTTGAAGATGCCGGGCGTGTCGACGAAGACGATCTGCGCGTTGTGATGCGTGGCGATGCCGCGCACGATGGCTCGGGTGGTCTGCACCTTGTGGGTGACGATCGACACTTTCGCGCCGACCAGCTGGTTGACCAGCGTCGACTTGCCGGCATTGGGCGCGCCGATCAGGGCGACGAAGCCTGAGCGCGTAGGAGGCGTTTCGGAGGTTTCGGTGGCGGTCATGCAGCGCTCCATACGCCTTCGCGCAGCAGCAACGCGGCCGCCGCCGCCTGCTCCGCTTCCCGCTTGGAACGGCCGCTGCCGATCGCCGGCGCGAAAGAGCCGACCTTGACGCTGACGGTGAACAGCGGGTCGTGGTCGGGCCCTTCGCGAGCATCCACCCGGTAGGCCGGCACCGCGCCCGACGCCGCCTGGTGCGCCCACTCCTGCAACTCGGTCTTGGCATCGCGGCGGGCAGCACCGATCGCCTGCGAGCGCGGCTGCCAGTAGCGGTGGATAAACGCGCGGGCGGTCTCAAGGCCACCATCCAGGTAAAGCACGGCGATCAGCGACTCCAGCGCGTCGGCACGCAGATTGGTTCGCTTGCGGCCTTCGAGATTGCGCACGTCGGAGCCGGCGCGGATCAGCTCCGGCAGGCCGATCTCCTCGGCGATCTCGGAGAGCGCCTCGGCATTGACAAGCGCGTTGAGGCGGAGCGACAGCTCGCCCTCGGCGGCATCGGGAAAGGCAGCGAGCAGCATGTCGGCCACGACCAGGCCGAGAACGCGGTCGCCCAAAAATTCGAAGCGTTCGTAGTCGACGCCGGCATGCGTCGAACGCGCGCTGGCATGGGTCAGCGCGCGCTGCAGACGCTGGCGGTCGGCGAAGGCGTGGCCGGTGCGCTCGACAAGCGCTTCGGCAAGGGCATCGGCGGTCAAACGCTTGGTCGCCGCCATGACCTTAGTGGACGAGATGGAACAGGCGGCCGGCACGCATCAGCGACGGCCACTTCCAGATTTCCAACGGGCTGGCGCCATCGGCGATCGAGAAGAAGATGACGTTGGCGCGGCCGACGAGGTTCTCGGCCGGCACGAAACCGACGGTGAAGCGGCTGTCGGAGGAATTGTCGCGATTGTCGCCCATCATAAAATAGTGGCCGGGCGGCACGTCGAACTCGCGCGTGTTGTCGCCAATCGAATTGGGCGTCAGATCGAGCGTGTCATAGGTGACGCCGTTGGGCAGCGTCTCGCGATAGACGTCGACGGGACGGTCGACCTCGGTGATGTCGGGATTGTCGATCTGGCCGACCTTTTCGCGCGGCACGGCGGTGCCGTTGATGAAGAGCTGGCCGTCCTTGACCTGGATCTTGTCGCCGGGCAGGCCGACGACGCGCTTGATGTAGTCGACGGACGGATCCGGCGGGAACTTGAACACGACCACGTCGCCGCGCTTGGGCTCAGAGCCCCAGATGCGGCCGGAGAAAATATTGGGGCCGAAGGGCAGCGAGTAGCGCGAATAGCCATAGGCCCATTTGGTGACGAACAGATAGTCGCCTTCGAGCAGCGTCGGCCGCATCGAGCCGGAGGGGATGGAGAAGGGCTGGAACAGCAGCGTGCGGATGACAAGCGCGAGCAGCAGAGCCTGGATGATGACGGAAAAGGTTTCCCCAAGCCCGCCGGATTTCTTCTGCGATTTTTCAGCCACGCTCATGTCGTCCTCGATTGTGCGTTGGTTGGTATAGAGTCTCGGCGCGCGCTGGGCAACGTCATGCCGCCCGTGGTCAGATGGAATCAATGTGGCGCTTGTTCGGCGGGCACTGCCTCGATGATCACAAAGGCTTGAGCAAGTGGAAAATCGTCGGTGATGGTGAGGTGGATCAGCGCATGGTGGCCCTTGGGCAGGATTTTTTCCAGCCTGGCGGCAGCGCCACCGGTGAGCGCCATGGTGGGCGCTCCGCTGGGCAGGTTGACCACGCCCATGTCGCGCCAGAAGACGCCCTCGGCCATGCCGGTGCCAAGCGCCTTGGCGCAGGCCTCCTTGGCGGCGAAGCGCTTGGCGTAGGAAGCGGCACGGGCCGCGCGCTTCTCCGACTTGGCCTGCTCGACCTCGGTGTAGATACGCTGGATAAAGCGCTGGCCGTGCCGTTCCAGGGACTTCTCGATACGTCTGATGTCGATCAGGTCGCTGCCGATGCCGATGATCATTCCGCGGGAACTTCCCGTCCGCCCTGCCGGGCCTTCCCGGCTCGCTCGGTCATTCGCCGCTGCCGTTGCGCGCGAAAAGCGGTCATGCCCCACCGCGTGACACCATAGAAGACGAGCCCGAAGACCAAGCCGAGGGGCACCGCGCCGAGAAGCATCGGCTCCAGGATCGGGTGCCACAGCTTGGCGAAGGAAAGCGTGTGCATCATTTCCCCGAGATGCTCCGGCGGCCCATGCCTGGGCAGATGTTCATGCAGGATGAGCTTGCCGGTCTCCCAGGACGCGCCCCAGAGCAGCGGGAAGGACAGCGGATTGCCGAAGAACACCGCACCGAGGGCTGCCGCCACCAGATTGCCGGCGATCACCCAGCAGAGCACGGCGGCGATGATGAAGTGGAAGCCTAGCGGGAAGAAGGAGGCGAAAACGCCTGCCGCGACTCCGGCGGCCACCGAATGGGGCGTCGCTTTCAGCCGCAGAATGCGCTTGGAGAAATAC
This sequence comes from Mesorhizobium sp. WSM3862, assembly GCF_002294985.1. Lineage (GTDB taxonomy): Bacteria > Pseudomonadota > Alphaproteobacteria > Rhizobiales > Rhizobiaceae > Mesorhizobium. The sequence goes on from NZ_NSGE01000003.1 coordinate 111,698, forward strand.
TGAACGGAGCGCGAGAACGAGCGGCGCGGCCATAGGTAAGTACGCACCCGCTCCAGGAGGCCATCAGGCTCTCGGCGTCGAAAAAGCACTCTGTTTCGGTTCCTGGTCCAACACACGCTTCCCTGCCAGCCGGGTCGCGCCAACATATCTTGCGCTTCACCGGCGCAGGAAGGCAACAAAACTTTGCTATAGCGGCGATTGCCAGACCACGGAACAGCGAAACGTCGCCGCGATGGTCTGCCGCAGGCTCTTACATGAGCGCCATTCTGGCGAAACTGAGGAAGACTGGGCAAAGCATGTTTGGCCATTCGTCCTTGCGCGACCGCGGCGCCGAGGTATCGGACGCGGTCAGCCTGGGCTTTTCAGCTAAGTTCGATATTCGCTGACCTCGACCAGATTGTCGTCGGGATCCCGGAAATAGACCGACATCATCCTGCCGCGAGCGCCGGTGCGCTCGACAGGTCCGACTTCGATCGCCACGCCGTTGGCTTCGAGGCTGGCGCGGATTTCGGCAAGAGGCACCGCAGCAATGAGGCAGAAATCGCCGGAGCCCGGCGTCGACGCCTTAGCCTTCGGCTCAAAGGTGCGAGCGACCTCGTGCAGATTGATCTTCTGCGATCCGAACAGAAGCGCGGTCGGCCGGCTCGGCTCGTCCAGCCGCCCCATGCCCAGCACGCGCTGATAGAAGTCGCAAGTCGCTTCGACAGACCGGACCGTCAGGACGAAATGATCGATGCCGGCTATCATGGGGCCTCTGCGCGCTTCGCTGGCAAAGAGATTCAACCGGCACCCTCAGGTGCTTGTTTTCATTCATCGCCAGGTCAGATATTTCGGCTTCCCGGCTTAACGGCAGGGATGGCGGCAAGTTCCGGCGGCAGGCGGTCGGGCGGGTAGGCCGGCACCTCATATTCGGCGAGCGCAATCAGCGGCACGCCGACATCGGTCTTACCGGCCGAACGGTCGATGATGCAGGCGGCCGCCACCACCTCGGCGCCGAGCTGGCGCAGGCAGTCGATGGTCTCGCGTATCGAGAGACCCGTGGTGACGATGTCCTCGACAATGACGACGCGCGATCCGTTGGCGATCTCGAAGCGACGCAGCCGGAACTCGCCCCCTTCCCGCTCGACCCAGACCGCCGGCGTGCCGAGATGGCGCGAGGTCTCGTAAGCCGGGATCAGGCCGCCGATCGCCGGGCCGACGACATAGTCGATCCTGCCCGTCACCGCCTCACGAATCTTTTCGGCCAGCGCTTTGCACAGGCGCTCGGTCTTGTCGGCATGCATGAAGACGCGCGCCTTCTGCAGGAAGATCGGGCTGCGCAGTCCGGACGTCAGGATGAAATGCCCTTCGAGAACCGCGCCAGCCTCGCGGAAAATACCCAGCACTTCATCGGTGTTCATTGTTCGCTCCATGCTCTTTGCGAGTGGTGAGTAGTTATTAGTGAGTAGTGGGTCGAAGAGTGAATGGTGAATGGTGAATGGCAGTGAGAGCAACCTATTCACTATTCACTATTCACTATTCACTATTCACTATTCACTATTCACTATTCACTATTCACTATTCACTATTCACCCATTCACACGCCGTGCGTCGCTGACGCTCGAATTGTCCTTTAGCTGTGACAGCAGCCGGTTGAGGTGCTTCAGGTCCCAAACCTCGAGGTCGATCAGCATCTCGGTGAAATCGGGCGCGGTGCGCACCATCGACAGCGTGTGGATGTTGGCATCGTTGGACGCGACGACCTGCGCGATGTCGGCGAGCGAGCCCGGCGCATTGATGGCTGTGACCGAGATGCGCGCCGGGAAGCGCTCCTTGGTCCGCTCGTCTATATCCCAGCGCACATCGATCCAGCGCTCGGGCTGGTCGTCGAAAGCCTGCAGGGCCGGCGACTGGATAGGATAGATGGTGATGCCGGTTCCCGGCTGGATGATGCCGACGATGCGGTCGCCGGGCACCGCCCCTTCCGGCGCGAAGCGCACCGGCAGGTCGCCGCGCACGCCGCGGATGGGCACCGCACCGTCGCGCTGCTGGTCCTTGCCCTTGCGCGCGGCGCGGCCGGGCATCTGGAACAGCATGCCCGCGGCGTTGCGGATCTTGGACCAGCCTTCCTCGCGCTGCTTGGGCGCCGCGACCGTGACGCGCTCGTCCTTGTAGTCGGGGAAGACTGCTTTCATGACATCGGTCGAGGCAAGCTCGCCGCGGCCGACAGAGGCCAGCACGTCCTCTATATCCTTGCGCGCCAGGCGATGCAGAACCGGCTTCAGGCTTTCCTTGGTGAAGTTCTTGCCGGCGCGCTCGAAGGCGCGTTCGAGGATGCGGGCGCCGAGCCCGGAGTATTGCTTGCGGATGGCATTCTTGGTGGCGCGGCGGATGGCGGCGCGCGCCTTGCCGGTGACGACGACCGATTCCCAGGCTGCCGGCGGCACCTGTGCCTTGGAGCGGATGATCTCGACCTCGTCGCCGTTCTTCAACTCCGTCATCAGCGGCATGATGCGGCCGTTGACCTTGGCGCCGACACAGGTGTCGCCGACATCGGTGTGGACGGCATAGGCGAAGTCGATGGGGGTGGCGCCGCGCGGCAGCGCGATCAGCATGCCTTTGGGCGTGAAGCAGAACACCTGGTCCTGGAACAGCTCGAGCTTGGTGTTTTCCAGGAAATCCTCGGGATTGTCGCCCTCGGCCAGTTGCTCGATGGTGCGGCGCAGCCAGGCATAGGCGTTGGTCTCCTTGGAGATCGCGTGCGCTGCGCCGTTCGGCTTGCCGCCGCTGTCCTTGTAGATCGAATGCGCGGCAACGCCGTATTCGGCGATCTTGTTCATCTCGCGGGTGCGGATCTGCAATTCGACGCGCTGGCGCGACGGGCCGACAATGGTGGTGTGGATCGAGCGGTAGTCGTTCTGCTTCGGCGTCGAGATGTAATCCTTGAAGCGCCCGGGCACCATCGACCAGGTGGTGTGGATGGCGCCAAGCGCGCGGTAGCAGTCCTCGACGGTGTCGACGACCACACGGAAGCCGAAGATGTCGGAGAGCTGCTCGAAGGAGAGCGCCTTGGCCTCCATCTTGCGGAACACCGACCACGGCTTTTTCTGCCGGCTTTTGACGCCGGCTTTGATCGCGTGTTTTTCGAACAGGCCGGACAGCGCCTTCTCGATCTCGTCCAGCACCCCCTTGTTGCGCTCGAAGATCTCGGCGAGCCGCGCGGTGACGGCGCGATAGGCTTCCGGATTGATGTAGCGGAAGGCGATCTCCTCAAGTTCCTCGCGCATGCCTTGCATGCCCATGCGGCCGGCGAGCGGCGCATAGATGTCCATCGTCTCCTCGGCGATGCGCAGGCGCTTGGACTCGGGCATATGGTCGAGCGTGCGCATGTTGTGCAGGCGATCGGCGAGCTTGACCAGCAGAACGCGAATATCCTCGGAGATCGCCAGCAACAGCTTGCGCAGGTTCTCCGCCTGCTCGGCCTTCTTGGAAACGAGGTCGAGCTTCTTCAGCTTGGTCAATCCCTCGACCAGCTTGCCCATCTCGGGGCCGAACAATTCATCGATCTCGGCCCGGGTCGCGGTTGTGTCCTCGATCGTGTCGTGCAGCAGGGCAACAGCGATGGTCGCCTCGTCCATATGCATCTCGGTGAGGATGGCCGCCACTTCCAGCGGATGCGAGAAATAGGGATCGCCCGAGGCGCGCTTCTGGTGGCCATGCTTTTGCATGGCGTAGACATAGGCCTTGTTGAGCAGCGCCTCATTGACGTCAGGCTTGTAGCGCTGCACGCGCTCGACAAGCTCATACTGACGCATCATGGGCGGGATCTCGCGGTGATGAAATGATTGATGCGCCGCACCGGCGTGCGACGCATCCCATAGATAGCCACGAAACTGACGATACGGAAGTCCCGGATGCTTGATCCAGGCCCGTGTCCAAGAGCTTAGTAGTCGTCGCTCTTTTCCGGCGGCACCAGACCCTCGATGCCGGCCAGCAGATCTTCCTCGCTCATGCGGTCGAAGGCGATGTTCTCTTCGGCATCGTCGGTGTCGGCAGCAGCGGTGGCAGCGCCGGTCTGGTCGGCGATGGCCTCGCCCTCGGCCTCCGGCTCGTCGACCTCGACATGCTTCTGCAGCGAGTGGATCAGGTCTTCCTTGAGGTCGTCCGGCGACAGCGTCTCGTCGGCGATCTCGCGCAGCGCAATGACCGGATTCTTGTCATTGTCGCGAGGAACGGTGATCTGCGCGCCCTGGCTGATCTGGCGGGCACGGTGGCCGGCGAGCAGCACGAGCTCGAAACGGTTGTCGACCTTGTCGATGCAATCTTCAACGGTTACGCGGGCCATGGACTGCCCCTTTCATGCGTGGATTTGATGGAAAACTGGCGGGCTCCATAACAAGGACGCCGCCGAAATACAAGCTTTATGGCGGACACCGCCGAAGCACGAGCCCTTGCCCGGCTCAATACCGGACCTCGCCATGCTTACCTAGTGCCGATCACAATTGCTTGCAATGCGCGCCCTGCCCTTGGATATCCATAAATCTGGCGTTATCTCGAAAGGGGCGGGAAGAGGGACCATTATCGGGCCTACCCGTCACGTCCTTTTAGACGACAGAAATTTTTGAAAAGGGATATTTTTCAATGTTCGATCCCCGTGAAAAGATCGCTCTTTTCATCGACGGCGCCAACCTCTACGCCACCTCGCGGGCGCTGGGCTTCGACATCGACTACCGCAAGCTTCTGTCGAGCTTTCAGAAACGCGGCTACCTGCTCAGGGCCTATTACTACACCGCGCTGGTCGAGGATCAGGAATATTCCTCGATCCGGCCGCTGATCGACTGGCTGGACTATAACGGCTTCAAGGTGGTGACCAAGCCAGCCAAGGAGTTCACCGACTCGACCGGCCGGCGCAAGATCAAGGGCAACATGGACATCGAGCTCACCGTCGATGCGCTGGAGCTTGCCGATGTCGTCGACCACTATGTCATCTTCTCCGGCGACGGCGACTTCCGCACGCTGGTCGAGGCGCTGCAGCGGCGTGGCCGCAAGGTGTCGATCATCTCGACCATGGCCTCGCAGCCGCCGATGATCTCCGACGACCTGCGCCGCCAGGCCGACCACTTCATCGACCTCATGACGCTGAAGAATGAAGTCGGCCGCGATCCATCGGAACGGCCGGTCCGCCGGCCTGAGCCGGCTGAAGCCGACGAGGACGATTATTGAGCGCGGCAGCCTTGAGCGCCGCGCCCTCCCCCGAGCCTGACCGCGATTGTCCGCTTTGCCCGCGGCTGCACGACTTCATCGCCGTCTGGCGCCAGCGCGAGCCGGGCTGGTTCAATGCACCGGTGCCGACCTTCCTGCCGCCGGAGGGCGAGGACTCGGTCAGGCTCCTCATCGTCGGGCTGGCGCCCGGCCTGCGCGGCGCCAACCGCACCGGGCGTCCCTTCACCGGCGACTATGCCGGCGACCTGCTCTACGCAACGCTGATCGCTCAAGGGTTGGCGCGCGGGGAATTCAAGGCCAGGCCCGATGACGGGCTGGAGCTCGTCGGCACCGCGATCACCAATGCGGTGCGATGCGTGCCGCCGGAAAACAAGCCGGTCGGCGCCGAGATCGCCACCTGCCGGACCTTCCTCAAACCGACGATCGCGCGCTTTGCCAATCTGCGGGCCATCCTGACGCTGGGCTCGATCGCGCATCAATCGACGGTGCGGGCGCTGGGCGGGCGAGTCGCCACCCTTCCGTTCCGCCACGGCGGACGCCAGCAGGCCGGCGGCATCACGCTGTTCTCCAGCTATCACTGCTCGCGCTACAACACCAACACCGGTGTCCTGACGGAAGCGATGTTCGTCGATGTCTTCAAGGAGATAGCGGCGTTCCTGAAGAGCTAGAGTCAGGCGCAGCGGCGAACAGCTCCGAGAGCCTCGCCGGCCCGCCCTTCAGCACATTCAGGTCGACGTCGCCGTCGATGCCGTCGACACGGCCTGTGTCGAGATATTGCCAATAGACCCAGTCGTCTTCGTTCAGCGGCCCCCGCACAGAGCGCAGCCAGCGCTGTCGAACCGCGATATGAGCGGCATAGGTCGGCGCCGTCTCATCGGTAATATAGAAAATGGCCGGCTTGCCGTAAGCCGCCTCGACCGGGCCAAGGAATGCCAGCAGTTCGGCGTTCAGCTCGGCGGGCGAAGGGCGTCGCGGGCAATTGCCGTGGAACTCGATGTCGACCACCGGCGGCAAGAGCTGCTCGCCGCGCGGCACGACCGAGATGAAATTCCTGGCCTGGTCGGCACCCGGGCGGCAGAAGGTGAAGAAATGATAGGCGCCGACAGCGAGGCCAGCCGCGCGGGCCTGGCGCAAATTCTCAGCAAAGGCGTCATCGACATAGTCACCACCTTCCGTCGCCTTGATGATGGCGAAGACGACATCGTCGGCCGCGACGCGCGGCCAGTCGATCCTGCCCTGGTGATGCGAAACATCGATGCCCCTTAAGGGGAATTTGCCGCGATCCGGCGGGAAAGCACGGTGCCGGAAGAAGCCCTCTGCCCATGTGGCAAGCGCCAGAAAGACGAAAGCCAGGGCCAGGGCAATCAAGCCGTTCCTCAAGCCTTGGCTCCCTGCTCGCCTTGCCCCGCATATCGAAGGTGGCTTTATCCGCGCCCCTTAAGGAGCCGTCCCTTCTCGCGCGACCAGTCGCGCTGCTTTTCGGTCTCGCGCTTGTCGTGCAGCTTCTTGCCGCGGGCGATGGCGAGCAGGAGCTTGGCGCGGCCGCGATCGTTGAAATAGATTTTCAGCGGCACCAGCGTCATGCCTTCGCGCTCCACGCTCTGCGCAAGTTTGGCCATCTCGCGCTTGCTGACGAGCAGCTTACGGCGCCGGCGCGGCTCGTGGTTGAAGCGGTTGGCCTGGAGATATTCCGGCAGATAGGAATTGATCAGCCAGATCTCGCCGCCTTCGGCGGAGGCGTAGCTCTCCTGGATGTTGGCCTGGCCCTGGCGCAGCGACTTGACCTCGGTGCCGGTCAGCACCAAGCCGGTCTCGATCGTGTCGAGCACCTCGTAGGAAAAGCGCGCCTTGCGGTTTTCGGCGACCGTCCTGTTGTTGGGGTCGGCTTTCTTGACTTGATTCATAATGCGGAGAGGTGGCGCCTCATCCCTAATTAATCAAGCCGGCGTGCTTCAGCGCCGCGTCGAGCTTCTCGGCGGTCGAAGCTTCGACCGTCACCAGCGGCGAGCGGACCACGTTCTCGACCTTGCCCAGCTTCGACAGGGCGTATTTGGCGCCGGACACGCCGGGCTCCACGAAAATTGCTTTATGCAGCGGCAGGAGACGATCCTGCAGTTCTAGCGCCTTGGCGCTGTCGCCGGAGAGCGTCGCTTCCTGGAACTCGGCGCAAAGGCGCGGCGCGACGTTCGACGTCACCGAGATGCAGCCGACGCCGCCATGCGCGTTGAAGCCGAGCGCGGACGCATCCTCACCGGAAAGCTGGATGAAATCCTTGCCGCAGGTCATGCGCTGTTCCGAGACGCGCTCGACCTTGCCGGTCGCATCCTTGACGCCGGCGATGTTCTTGAAGTCGTGGCGCAGCCTGCCCATCGTCTCCGGGGTCATGTCGATCACCGAGCGCGGCGGGATGTTGTAGATGATGATCGGCAGCTTCGTTGCCCTGGCAACGGCTGCGAAATGCTCGTAGAGGCCGCGCTGGGTCGGCTTGTTGTAATAAGGCGTGACGACCAGGGCTGCATCGGCGCCTGACTTTTCGGCATACTGCACCAGGCCGACGGCTTCCTCGGTGTTGTTGGAGCCGGCACCGGCCACAACTGGAACCCTGCCCCTGGCGACCTCGATGCAGACCTTGACGACATTGCGGTGCTCGTCATGCGACAGCGTCGGCGACTCGCCGGTGGTGCCGACGGGCACGAGGCCCTTGGTGCCCTCGGCGATCTGCCATTCGACAAACGCGCGAAAGGCTTTCTCGTCGAAACGCCCGCTCTTTTCAAACGGTGTCACGAGCGCAGTCAGCGAGCCTCTCAGCATATTGTCCAAACTCCTTGGGACTTTGTTGGTCCAAGCATGTCGTTCTCCCAAAGCCGGGTGCCCACTTTGTGCGACATGCATCAGCGTTTTGTCGATGCGTAAATTCCCGCGCCTTCTAATCGAAAGCGAAGCCGCGCACCATAGTCTCGACACGGTTCAGCGGCAAGCATTGCTGTAGTGCCAGCAAGCGTAATTCGAACGGCCTCGATAACCTTTTGTTTACGAGCCTTTCACGACCTAAGTTTAGGCTCCGGGTCGGCCTCGAAGGCCCTGCCTGCTGACAATGTGCCGGGGTGGAACAATGCCGACAAGTCGGCCTCATCTGTTCGCGCTTTTGAGCGCGGCTGTCGCGCTGATACCGGGTATGGCGATCGGCGGCAGCGTCGACGTGCGCGTGACGGCGGCGATTGCCGCGCCGGGCTCGCCGTCGGCCGCGGACCAGGCGCAGCAGCTTCAGCCTCCGTCCAGCATCGGGCAATTGAAGAGCGGACTCGACGCGGTCGCGGTGAACAACATCGCCGCGGCGCGCAATGCCCGCGACACGTTGCCCTCCACCTCGCTCGACCGGCACATTCTGGCCTGGGCGATCGCGCTGTATGGCGGCGACCAGGTGCCGAGCGGCGAAATCGCCGATGCCGCCAAGATGCTGCCTGGATGGCCGGGCACGATCGCGCTGCGCAGGAACAGCGAGCGCGCGCTCTATCGCGAGAACCCGCCGCCGCCAGTGGTGGTGCGGGCCTTCGGCCGCAGCCAGCCGCTGACGCCGGAAGGCGTGATCATCCTTGCCCGCTCGCAGGTGGCGCTGGGCGATCAAGCGGCGGCGCGCGCGGTGCTGGTGCCCTTCTGGCGCACGGAGAAGCTGGATGCCCAGGTCGAAACTTCCATCATCAAGGAATTCGGCACGCTGATCCCCGCGGCCGATCATCGCTATCGCATGGAGCGCATGTTCTATGCCGACCGGCCGTCCTCGGCGCTGCGCGTCGCCGGCCTTGCCGGCGCCCAGCAACTGGCGGATGCCTGGGTGGCGGTCGATAAAGGCGAAAAAAACGCGGCGAAACTGTTGAAGGCGGTGCCGGCGACGCAGCGTTCGGCCGGCTATTTCTTCGCCGAGGCAGAATATCTGCGCAAGCAGCAAAAAGTTGCCGATGCCGCGGCAGTCGTGATGAAGGCGCCGACCAATCGCGACGCGCTGGTCGATCCCGATGCCTGGTGGGTGGAGCGGCGCGTTCTTTCGCGCGAGCTGGTCGATCAGGGCGACATAAAGACCGCCTACAAGATTGCCTCCATGCATGCGGCCGAAAGCGCGGCCAGCGCCGCGGAAGCCGAGTTCCATGCCGGCTGGTATGCATTGCGCGGTCTCAACGACCCGGCAGCGGCCGCCTCGCATTTTTCACGCATCGCCGAGCTCGCCCAGGCGCCTATTACTGGCTTGGCCGCGCCGCGGAAGTCGGCGGCGCGGGCAGCGCCAAGGACTATTTCACCCGGGCAGCCAGCTACGGCACCACCTTCTACGGCCAGCTTGCCGGCGAGCGTGTGGGCCTCAGAACCTTGAGCATCGTCCATCCCACGCCCAGCGCGGCCGACCGCCAAAGCTTCGAGGGCCGCGAGGCGGTGAAAGCGATCAAGCGGCTGCAGGAGGCAGGCTATGACCGCTATGCCGAGACGCTCTACCGCGACCTCGCGGGGCAGCTGACCAGCCCCGGCGAGCTTGCGCTGCTGGCGGGGCTTGCCGAAAAACAGGGCAACCATTTCATGGCGCTGAAGGTCGGCAAGATCGCCGCCCAGCGCGGCATCGATGTGGGTGCGCTTTCGCATCCGTTGGGTGTCATTCCCGATTCGGCCGATATCTCCGGCTCCGGCAAGGCGCTGGCCTATGCCATCGCCCGCCAGGAGAGCGAGTTCAATGTCGCGGCGATTTCCAGCGCCGGCGCGCGCGGCCTCTTGCAGTTGATGCCGGGTACCGCCAAGCAACTGGCGAAGAAGGCCGGCATGACCTTCTCGCAAACGCGGCTGACGACCGATGCCGGTTACAACGCGACGCTGGGGTCAGCCTTCCTCGGCGAGCAGCTCGACCGCTTCAACGGCTCCTATGTGCTGACCTTCGCCGGGTACAATGCCGGCCCAAACCGCGCCGCCCAGTGGGTGGCGAAATATGGTGATCCGCGCGGCAAGGACGTGGACGCCGTCGTCGACTGGGTCGAGCGGATCCCATACACAGAAACAAGAAGTTACGTGCAGCGCGTGATGGAGAATTATGAAGTCTACAAGATGCGTATTTCCGGCAAATACGACATCGTCGGGGATTTGGTGAACGGGCGCAGTTGAGGGCCGGCGGGCGTATGCAAGCCTCAGGTTGGCGATCCTTCGCGCCCCCCTCTGTCCTGCCGGAAACCTCCCGCATCCAATGTTTTGACCGCGGCCGCCCTCGCCTGTAGCTGTCGGTCACCTCAGCGAGGAGCAGCATCCGGATGGCGAGCGACGGTTTCTACGACTTCTTCTATGCCGCACCCGATGGGCTGAAACTGCATGCCCGCATTTATGGCGAGGCGAACAGCGGTGGCTGGCCGGTCGTCTGCCTGTCCGGCCTCACCCGCAATGCGCGCGACTTCCATGAACTCGCGCTTTACCTCTCCGGCAAGGCGAAGACGCCGCGCAAGGTCGTCGCTTTCGACTATCGCGGCCGTGGCCGATCCGACTACGATCCCGACATCAGCCACTACAATGTCGGCGTCGAAGCCGGCGACGTGCTCGCTGGCTTGTCAGCGCTGGGTATCGAAGAGGCTGGCTTCATCGGCACCTCGCGCGGCGGACTGATCATCCATGTGCTCGGCGCGCTGAAGCCGGCCGCGTTGAAAGCCATTGTCCTCAACGATATCGGCCCGGTGATCGAGGCGGAAGGTCTGGCCCATATCCGCTCATATCTCGATCGCGCGCCGAGGCCGAAGACATTCGCCGAGGCAGTCGATGCGCAGCGGCGCGTGCATGGTGGCGGCTTCCCGGCGCTCACCGATGCCGACTGGGCGCGTATGGTTGGCGCCATCTGCCGCGACACGGATGCCGGGCTGGTGCCCGATTTCGATCCTGCCCTGGTCGAGACCCTGGCCAATGTCGACTTCAGCAAGCCACTGCCGGATCTTTGGCCACAGTTCAACGCGCTTGCCGCCGTGCCGTTGCTCGCCATACGCGGCGGCAATTCGACGCTTCTCTCCACCGCGACGATCGAGGAGATGACAAAGCGTCATCCCGGCATGGAGACGATCACGGTCGAAGGCCAGGGACACGCGCCCTTCCTGGAAACCGGCAACCTGCCGAAGAAGATTGCGGATTTCCTCGATCGCGCCGAAGCCAAGTCCACGTAAAGTAAAGCCCGAGACTAACTCCGCCCCGGGCTTGTTTTTGAAATGTAGATTTCCCGACGCGTGGCGCGCGCCTATTTGCCCTTCGAGCTCTTGCGGCGTGCCTTCGCGGGCTCCGAGCCGCTCTCCTTGCGGGCGGCTTTGGCGGATGACGGGGTGGTCAACGGGGACGCAAACACCGAGTTCTCTGCGGGCCGCGGCGCCTCTTCGGCGCGCGGCTTCTCAAGCACGACGACGCAGCCATCGAGGTCGTTGGTGGCGAGGTGCGCGTACCGCATGGTCATCGACAGCGTCTGGTGGCCGAGCCACATCTGCACGCGCCGGATGTCGATGCCGCCCTGGACGAGTCGCGAAGCGCAGGTGTGGCGCAGGATATGCGGCACCACTTGCTCATCGGCGCCTAGACCGACTTCGGCCTTCGCCTCGTTCCAGATGGCGCGGTACTGCGCCTGGGTGAGCTTGGTGAACGGACCCTTCGGCCGGCGACCTTCGGTGGTCGGCGGCAGCTTGATCACCTCCTTGACCCGTTCGGTCATCGGGATGGTGCGGCTGCGGCCCGACTTTGTGATCCAGAAGCTGACGCGGTGTTCCTGGATGTCGTTCCAGATCAGGCCAAGCGCCTCGCCGAGGCGGCAGCCGGTGTCGACTAGGAAGACCGAAAGTCGGTAGGCATCTTCGCTGCGGCTCTTGATGGCGGCGAACAGCCTTGTCTCTTCGTCCCTTTCGAGGAAACGAATCCGTCCCGCCCGCTCCTTCTGGCGGCGGAACTCGGGCAGGCTGTGGATATCTCCCATCTTATGAGCCTTGCGCAGCAGCTTGCTGAGTGCAGCCATCTTGCGATTGATGGTTGCGTTGCTGTTCCCGCGCTGGCGCAAGGTACCGATAAGATTGTCCAGGGTGTTCTGGTCAAAGGTGCTGAAACGCTCTCCCAGAAGGATCTCGTCTATTTCACCGATGAATGAGCTGACATTGTATTTATGCCGCCCATCATCCCAGAGTATATCCCGGTATGCTGTAAAGAGCTCACTGACCCTGTACGATTTTACTTCCCGGATCTTGTTATAGGTGTACCTAAACTTCGAATTCTGAGAAGAAAACACCGCAAAATGACCAGAGGGCTCCCCCTCTTGAATCGCTTCGTTCGACATTTTTAGCCACACCCCCTGTGGTTAAGGGACCAGCCCTAACCGCTCGGGAGCATCCTTTCAAGAGTTTTCGAGTCTGGCCTCCGACCCCATCCGCCGCCGGCGGATCCCACAAAGTCGCTATACAGACCCGATCAGCTTACCGTTTTCACCCCCATCCTTTCGTTGCGTTGATCCATCGCGAAAAGCAAAACGGCCCGGGCGCAGAGATGCCCGGGCCGGATTTCATGTTGTTGCAGTCCAGCCCTTAGAAGGAACGCTGGAAGCGGAGGATGCCGCCGACGCTGTTCTTCTTGTCAGCGTTGGTCCAGTTGCCATAAATGGTCGGGGTATCGAAGTTGCCATAATGGTTCCAGTCAACTTCGGCCGTGACCGTGAAGCCCGGGACAACGTCGTAGGCAACGTTTGCCGCGACGCCGTAATTCTTGTCGTCGTCACCTGACACCTGGAGGTTGAACGAGGTCTTCTCGTTGAACTTATAGGTGCCGCCAGCCCACCAAGCCCAGTTACCGCCCCAGATCTTGTAGAAGCCGCGACCATTAGCGTCGATGACATTATCATCGTTGAGCTTGCCGTCGTTGCCATAGCCAAACATGCCGAACAGCGAGATCTGGTCATTGACGTTGACGTCCAAGCGAACCTTGCCGGTCACCTGTTCGTAATTGCTGTCATAAGCCAAAACACCGGTGACGGCGCCCCAGCCCTGCGTCCACTTCACACCGCCGACGACATGCGGAACATAGCTGTCGATGGTGTAGACGTCGCCGTAGCCCTCTTCGAGCGAGACCACTGCCGAGAAGCCGTTGCCGGCGTCGAAGTAGTACTGCACGACGTTGGTGTCGAAGCCGCCGTAAGGAACGATCGTGTCCTGGATAACGTTGCCGGCGTAGCCGATGAACGTATCGAAGGCCGATTCGTCCTTACCGACGCGGAGACCGCCGAGCTGGATCCAGGCGAAGTTCAAAGACACGGGCTTGTTGCCAGCCGGATTGGTGGTGGCGACACCACCATAAATTCCGTCGGTGGTTCCGCGACCATTGCCGAAGTTGAAGCGGGTCTCGGTGTAGGTCTTCAACGTGCCGAGTTCGGTTTCCTGGCCGGTCCAGGTCTTCAGCGTGAAGCGAGCATTTTTCTTCCACGTGCTGTTCTCGTCGCCATCGACCTTGTCGATAGCCTTGGCACCGTCGAACGAGCCGATGTCGCCAAGGCCAATGTCGTAACGAACGTAACCGCCGATGCGCAGGCAGGTCTCGGTGCCGGGGATGTAGAAGTAGCCCGAACCGTAGACGTCGCAGATCTTGACGTATTCAGCCGGTTCCGGCTCGGCGACGGTCACCGCGTCGGCGGCGCGAGCACCGGAAACTGCGATCAGGGCCGCAGCTGAGCCGAGAAGAAGGCTCTTGATGTTCATTTTCTGACCTCCAGTCAAAAGTTAAAAAACGGGTCTGGGTATTTTTTGCTGAAGGACAGCGTTCCCTGCCCCATCCCCACTTACCGAAAAAGATGCGCACCGCGCCGCTCCTTCGAACGAGACCTTTACCCAGGCGGCGGCCGCGTTCAACCATGATCGTATCGGCGAAAGCCCAGTCCGGACGCTATCCCCGGACGTTGTTGCACAAATGACACGATTTGGCCTCACTCCGAAAGTTCTCATTAACCATTAAGGCCTTGCAGCCGGTCGAATCCGGCGATGTGCGGCCGAAATTGCGGCGCCAGCTGCGAGTCACCGGCCGGGAATCGCCATGGAATCGCCGCATGGGAACACTCATCCTGCTGCCGGCGTCGAATTTTCAGCGATTACGGCGCGGGCTTGTTGATTGTGCCGCCGCTTTTCTTTATCCAGCGGCGCGACGGAGAGGTGGCCGAGTGGTCGAAGGCGCTCCCCTGCTAAGGGAGTAGAGGTCAAAAGCTTCTCGTGGGTTCGAATCCCATCCTCTCCGCCATCCTGCTTCGCTCTCCGAGCTACGCAGGACAAGCCCCGTTCGTGCGAAGCAGGATGGCGGAGAGGATGCCCTCCGAAGCCTTGGCGAAGGAGGGCCGGTCCGTTTGGTACGTATACCTGATTGAGAGCGAGGCTTTCGTAGGCGAGCGTTATATCGGCATAACATCGGACCTGCGGCGACGAATTGCTGAGCATCACGCCGGAAAGTCCAGTCACACTTCCAAATTTTCCCGTGGCGAATCGTGACCTACATGGCCTTTTCAAGCCGAGCAAAGGCGACTTCGTTCGAGCGCTATCTCAAATCGGGATCCGGGCACGCGTTCGCCAGCAAACGTCTGTGGTAGCGGCCACTCGGAAAAAATACAACAATAACAAAGCACTGACACCGGTGACAGTCGAGTGAAATCGACGCTGCCGTTCGATTCTGACTGGAGGTCAGAAAATGAACATCAAGAGCCTTCTTCTCGGCTCAGCTGCGGCCCTGATCGCAGTTTCCGGTGCTCGCGCCGCCGACGCGGTGACCGTCGCCGAGCCGGAACCGGCTGAATACGTCAAGATCTGCGACGTGTACGGCGCCGGCTACTTCTATATCCCCGGCACCGAGACCTGCCTGCGCATCGGCGGCTATGTCCGCTACGACGCCGCTGGTGGCGACATCGGCTCGTTCGACGGCGCCCGCACGAGCGATGTCGTAACCGGCAAGGACCAGGGCACATGGTTCAAAAACACCCGCTTCACGCTCAAGACCTGGACCGGCCAGGAAACCGAGCTCGGCACGTTGAAGACCTACACCGAAATGCGCATGAATTTCGGCAACCGCAACGGGGACTTTGAGTACAACGAAGCCGGCAACAAGACCTTCGACCTGCACTTCGCCTGGGTTCAGCTCGGTGGACTGCGCGTCGGTCTCGACGAATCGGCTTTCGACACCTTCGTCGGTTACGCCGGCAACGTCATCAACGACACGCTGGTCCCCTACGGCGGCTTCCAGACCAATGAAATCCAGTACTACTTCGATGCCGGCAACGGCTTCTCGGCAGTGGTCTCGCTGGAAGAGGGTTCGGGTCGATATGACGGGGCAATTGGCACGATCGACAGCTATGTTCCGCATGTCGTCGGCGGCGTGAAGTACACGCAGGGCTGGGGCGACATCGTCGGTGTCGTTGCCTACGACAGCAACTACGAAAACGTATCCGGCAAGGTTCGCCTGGATGTGAACGTGACCAACGAACTGTCGCTGTTCGGCATGTTCGGTTACGGCAGCGACGGCAAGCTTGGCGATGTTGGACTCGCTCGCTCCTTCTACAAGCCATGGGGCGGCCATTGGGCCTTCTGGGCCGGCGGCACTTACAAGTTCAGCGACAAGGCCTCCTTCAACCTCCAGGTGTCGGGCGATCAGTTCAAGAACTACGGCATTGCAGCTAACGTTGCCTACACCGTCGTTCCCGGCCTCACCATCACGCCCGAAGTTGACTTCCTCCACAATGGCAGGTTCGGCGATTTGGACAATTCCAACTGGACCGGTGCCACCAAGAAGAACAGCGTCGGCGGTATCATCCGTTTCCAGCGCGACTTCTAGAACCAGATATTTTCTGGGGAGACAGGAAAACCCGGCGGGCAACCGCCGGGTTTTTTCTGTTTTGAGTGCATGTCGAGGTCCCCAATCGCTGCGCAGTTTGGGTGTTGCAGCAATGTCCGAGCCGCCTTTGGCGTTCGACACGATATCGGCGTAGCGGCTGTGGAGAGCTCCTAAAATCCGGGGGGACAGCCGCTCCTGTACTGCCGGACATCTCTCCATCACTTGAGAGCTGATCGAATGTCACGCCGCATATGCCAATTGCCAACGTCGCAGCATGGAACGGGATGCCGAAGCTGCCAATCTCGCGACTTGTGGGGAGATATTCAGTCCGGCCCGCAGTTGCTGCCGAAGGTCCGGCAGGACAAAGGGGGCGCGAACGGTCATAACGGATCCGGCTTTGCGTCGCCGCATTTCCTCAAGCAAACGACCAAGCCGTCAGAATCTCCGGATCGAGCAACTGGCTGGCCGGAGCGGCTGCGCCCGGCGATCGAATTCAAAGCTCGGCCAGGTCACCCAAGGCTCCAATCAGGGGGGTGATCTCGGCTTCGAAATTCTTCCAGCGCCTCACGGAGGATCTGTAGACCGGCTGACGAACCTGCCAGCGGCTGGGGGTGGTAACCGCCCCTTCCCTGTCGAAGAAGCGCAAGCAGGCATCATTCCACGGCAACCCGAGATAATCGATGAGCCGGCGCGACTGCGCCTCTTGGTCCTCCACAAGTGTCTCATATCGATTCTCGAAGATGCGGCCTGAGAACACCTCGTTCCAATGACGCATCAAGCGATCGTACTCGCGATAGTAGAGACCGAGCGTCTGCAGGTCCGTATTGTAGCCGTGCGTCGAGCTGAACGGCAGGACGTAGCACGATACGCAGTTGTCGATAGCATCGCGGCGACAGTGAATGATGCGCGCCTTAGGGAAGAGAAGGCTGAGAAGGCCAACCAATTCGAAATTGTGCGGCATCTTATCTATGATGCGCCGCGCCGTCGGAGCGCGCTCCCGCAGATAGGAAAGATGCTCTTCTGCCAACGTCTTGGACAAGCCCTCGGTGATTGTCGTGATCGGTTTATCAAAATCGGAGGCAGAGGCTTGCAGACCGATTGCATTCGCCACCCGCCTTAGCTTGCTCAACTCTCCCGCCCCGTGAACCTCGGGATGACTGGCGCATATCTGTTCGGTAAGCGTGGTGCCCGAGCGCGGCATGCCCACCACGAACACAGGCGCTTCGGAAGAATTGCCGTAACCGGACCTTACCGCAAAGAAATCCGGCGTAAACGTTTCAATCGTCAGGTCTATGAAACGACGGTACCGATCGATGTCGAATTTGTGACCTTCCGCTTGCTTCGCCTTCTTGAAGTGGCCGAAGGCTGCCGCATAGCGCTTAAGGTCGTTCTCCACTTTACCGGCGGCGTAGTTGAGACTCGCTTTAGCCTCCGGCTTAAGCCCCGGCCTGTTCAACTCGCGAAGGATCGACTGGAATTCGGCGGGCTCCTCAGTGAATTTTCGGGTTTGCACAAGGTCGTAGTAGGCGGCCGCCACGTCGATGCGGCGTTCGATCGCCTCCTTGAGATAAGAAGCGGCCTCATCCATGCGCCCAAGGCCAGTGAGCGCGGCTGCTATTCCGATCCGCGCCTTGGGATGGTCGCGCTTGATCCTCAGCGCCTTCTCATACAGGGGCAAAGCAAGATCAGGTTTGTCGAACTGGGTGTAAACGCCCCCCAAGGCACAAAGCGCCTCTACCAGATCGGGCTGCACTTGCAAGGCATATTGGATGTGTTTGACGGCCGCTGAGAATTCACTCAGCTTCCCATAGGCCTCGCCGAGGCTAAGATGGTAGTAGGGGTTTCTAGGCTCCTCGCCGACTGCACGCGCGAAATAGCGCAAGGCCGCCTCATCATCGTAACCCAGACAGACGGTGCCCATGATGTACAGGGCCAGCGGATGATTTGGCGTTCGAGCCAGCACCTGGAAGCATAAATCCTGTGCTTCATCAAGGCGTTTGGCCTGTTGACACTCATAAGCTTTCTTCAGCAAAGCGTCGTCGGCCTGTGCGCGGGCAAGCGAATCTTGCTTCTGAAGGCTCGGCTGTGGCGGACTTGCCTGGGGCCATCTGGACTTCGGCGTAACGCCGGATTTGAGGTGTTTGGACCAGGCAGGCGGCAGTCGGTTATTCATCCCTTTGGCTAGCAAAGGGGGCTGGCCGAATCCAGTAAACACAATGCGATGCGGGTCCGCTGAAATAGATGTTCAGCGCCCCAATCCATCTCCGTCTGATCGGCCCACAGGTACTGCCAGCCTTGGCACGCATCTGCACCTTGCCTCTACGCCGATTGGATGTTCCCTTCCCGCAAGCGGCATCGTTTCAGAGGAGATTATTTGCGCTGACATATCAATTTCGGCGCGCATTACAGCTCGCCAGGTCGCCCAAGGTGTTTTGGTCGTACTCTGTCAACCCATGTGCGCCAGAGGCCAAATTGAGATATGGGGCAGCCTTGCCAGCGGCAGTCAAATCTCCGCCAAGTCACCCAACGCTTCGATCAGGGGCTGGATTTCGCGCTCATAGTTCTTCCAGCGCTTCACCGAAGATTTGTAGATCGGCTGGCGAACCTGCCAGCGACTGTACGTGTTTACCGCACCATCCCTCTCGAAGAAGCGAAGGCATGCATCGTCCCATGATAGCCCAAGATAGTTTATCAGACGGCGCGACTGCTCCTCCTGGTTTTCAATCAGCGTCTCATAACGATTTTCGAGAATACGACCCGGGAAAACTCTGTTCCAATGGCGCATCAAGCGATCATACTCGCGATAGTAAAGTCCAAGTGTGCGCAAATCGCAATTGTAGCTATGGCCTTCGCTAAAGGCCAACATGAAGCAAGAAACACAATTATCGATGGCGTCGCGACGGCAATGAATGACCCGCGCATTGGGGAAGAGAAGCCAGATGAGGCCTACCACTTCGAAATTGTGCGGCATCTTATCGATGACGCGCGCCGCATGGGGTGCCCTCTCCCGTAGATAAGCCAAGTGTTCATCCGCCAGCATTTTTGAAAGATCGGGTGTGATTGACATGATCGATTGGGCCATGTCGCCCGAAGAGCGATCTAGTAGGCCGGTTGCGTTCGCAACTCGCCTCAGCTTGCTAAGTTCGCCCGCGCCGTGCGCATACGGATGGCTGGCGCAAATTTGTTCAGTAAGCGTGGTCCCCGAACGTGGCATGCCAACAACAAAAACAGGCACTTCGGACGAATTTCCATAGCTTGCTCTTTCGGCTAGCAGGTCTGGGGTGAATATCTCGATCATCGAATCGACCCAGCGCCGGTACTGGTCGACATCGAACCTGTAACCTAAGGCCTCTTTCGCCTTGTTAAAGTGAAAAAAAGCCTGTTCGTAGCGTTTGAGGTCGTTCAGAACCTTGCCGGCCGCGTGATGGAGTTGCCCCGCGCACTGGCCGCCCAGCTTTGAATTGTCGAGTTCGCGCAGAATGGATTGGAGTTCCGCGGGCTCCTCCGCGAATTTGCGGGTGTGTACAAGATCGTTATAGGCAGTTGGCACTTCAATCCGCCGATCGATCGCTTCCTTCAGGTAGGTAGCGGCTTCATCCATCCGCCCGAGGCTGCTGAGCGCATTAGCAAGCCCTATGCGTACCTTCGGATGGTCGCGATTGGTTTTCAACGCCTTCTCGAAGAGCGGCAATGCCATCTCGGGCTTGTCGAACGCCAGATAAACACGGCCAAGAGAACAAAGCGCTTCTACAAGGTCAGGCTGCAAGTCCAGTGCATACTCTATGTGCTTGATCGCTGACGAAAACTCGCTGAGTTTTACATAGACGTCGCCGAGACTTAGATGGTAGTAAGGATTTTTAGGCTCCTCGCCGACAGCTCGCGCGAAATATCGCAAAGACTTTTCATCGTCATAGCCTACATACACTGTCCCCAGAATGTACATAGCAAGAGGATGATTTGGAGTGCGCGCAAGGACTTGGAGGCATAAGTCCTGAGCCTCGTCCAGCCGTTTGGCTTGCTGGTGTTCATAGGCTTGCTTCAGGAGCTCGTCGTCGGCTCTCTCTCGCGCGCGCAGATTTGTTTTCAGCAAACTGGCTTGTGGCAACTTGGCTTGCGGCGCAGGGCCGGATCTGATGTGCTTTGACCAAGCAGGCGGCAGTCGATTGTTCATGGTGCCTCGCTACCAAAAACAAGCGGCGGAATCTAGCCTGAGCCGCGCAATCGATGGTTCTGGCGCAGCTTGCGTCCTTCCATCGCTCACGCTAGCAAGAAGCCTCCTCTCAACCGAGCCTTTGCCATGCGCCAGCGCCCTTCCCTTACGCCGATCGTCGGCGCGCTTCCCAGCACGGTGCCGTTCGTCGGGCCGGAGGCGCAGGAGCGCGAGCGCGGGCGGCCTTTCCGCGCCCGCATCGGCGCCAATGAAAGCAGCTTTGGGCCCTCGCCGCGCGTGATTGCCCGCATGGAGAGCGTCGCGCGCGACCAGTGGATGTATTGCGACCCCGACAATTTCGAGCTGAAGGTCGCGGCGGCCGCGCATCACAATGTCGGCGTCGAGAACGTGGTGGTCGGCGAAGGCATTGACGGACTGCTCGGCCTTGTCGCGCGCATGTATGTCGCGCCGGGCGACGCGGTGGTGACCTCGCTTGGCGCCTATCCCACCTTCAACTTCCACATCGCCGGCGTCGGCGGCCGGCTGGTGACGGTTCCCTACACCAACGACAAGGAGGACCTCGACGGGCTGGTTGCCGCTGTCGCCAGGGAAAGAGCGCCGCTCGTCTATCTCTCCAATCCGGACAATCCGATGGGAAGCTGGTGGGAGGCGCCGGACGTCGTCGGCTTCATCGAGGCGCTGCCGGAAACCACCATGCTGGTGCTGGACGAGGCCTATGGCGAGCTCGGACCGGCCTCGGCGCTACCGCCGATCGACGTCGCGCGGCCGAACGTCGTGCGCATGCGCACCTTCTCCAAGGCCTATGGGCTTGCCGGCATCCGCTGCGGCTATGCGGTGGCCGAACGGGAAGTGATCCGCGACTTCGAAAAGATCCGCAACCATTACGGCGTCAGCCGCATGGCGCAGATCGCCGGGCTCGAGGCGCTGGCCGATCAGGACTATCTGAATTCGGTGGTGGCGCGCGTGGCCGCGGGGCGCCGGCGCATTGCGGCCATCGCCGAGGAAAACGGGCTGAAGCCGCTGCCCTCGGCGACCAATTTCGTCACCATAGACTGCGGCCGCGACGGCGCCTTCGCGCTGAAGGTGATGCAGGCGCTGCTCTCGCGCGACGTCTTCATCCGCAAGCCGATGGCGCCGCGGCTCGACCGCTGCATCCGGGTCAGCGTCGGCCTCGACCATGAGCTCGACATCTTCGCCGAGGAATTGCCCGGCGCGCTGGCGGCGGCGCGGGGGAACTAACGGCGATCCACAGCCGTTGCGTTTGCGCGGCGCCGAGCCGGATTCCGTAGGGCTTTCGAAGGCGGAGACGAGCATGGTCGAGCAAAAGAGAACCGTTCGGGCGCGCATCTCCGGCAAGGTGCAAGGGGTCAGCTACCGGGTTTGGGCGCGGGACGAAGCCGTGCGCCTCGGACTGACGGGCTGGGTGCGAAACGAGCACGACGGTTCGGTCACGGCGCTCATCTCCGGCGCCGACGCAGCGATCGACTCGATGGTCGATCGGCTGTGGCGGGGGCCGAGGGGCGCGACGGTCATCAGGGTCGAGATCGAAGAACGCACGGACGACAGCGCACCTATCGACTTCAGGATCATCGCCTAAGCAAGTCCGCCGAAATCAGCTTCCATCCACCGATCGGCAAACCGTCCGACATTGCTTCTGGTGCGATACGCACACGATATATGTGCGTATATTCCGATTTGTTACTTTAGCGCCGCATGATGAACATATTTGCTCCATAGCCGGAAAGGCGGGTGACGGAGATCAGGGGGTTCACCGAACAATATCAACGGGGATATTTCAATGCCGCAGCACAGTGCCAACGAGCAGTATCTGCTCGAGCTCATCAATGCTGAGCGCGCCAAGGCCGGCGCCCAGCCCCTGGCCTTCGACAACGATCTCAGCGAAGCCGCCGAGGGCCACGACAGGTGGATGCTGGCCACCGACACATTCTCTCACACCGGCTCTGGGGGTTCGTCGCCGACGACGCGCATGACGAATGCCGGTTATACGCTGAGCGGCTCATGGGCCACGGGCGAGAACATCGCCTGGGCAACGACCCGCGCGCCGACCGGCTATGTCGACGAGGTCAAGCTTCTCCACACCAATCTGATGAATTCTACCGGGCATCGGGCCAACATCCTCAATTCCAACTTCCGTGAAGTTGGGCTCGCCTTCGAGGTCGGCGACTACAAGGGCCGCAGCAGCGCCTTCGTCACCGAGGATTTCGCCAAGAGCGGCACGGATCTCTTCCTCACCGGCGTCGCTTTCGACGACAAGGACGGCGACCGTTTCTACGATCCGGGCGAAGGGCTGGGCACCATCACTGTGACCGCCAGGAACTCAGCCGGCCAGACCTTTAAGACCACGACCTCGGCCGCCGGCGGCTATGATCTAGCGCTGAAGCCCGGCACCTATAACGTCACTTTTTCGGGCGCCAATATCGCCACTTCGACGCAGACGGCGACAATCGGCACCAAGAACGTCAAGCGCGACCTGATCGACCCGGCAATGAAATCGGGCACGCTCGCGGCGACGGCATCGGCAGAAGACTCAGGATCCGATTCAAGCCACGCCCCGGCCGCGCCGACCAGCGGACCGAACACGGGCAACGGCACCAAAAACTGGCTCGCCGACTTCTTCGGCAAGCATCCTGTTGGCGACCGGGGCACGCCTGGTCTCACCGACTCCACCGACGCGCCCAAGCATGATGCGGTGGCCTTGGACAGCGACCAATTCTTGTTCCGTCACGCCTCGCACGCCAATCCGGACAACGCGCCGGATCCGTCGGACCATGTCCAGCAGGCTGTGGAACGGGCGGCAGCGGGGCTGCACGACCACCTGCCGTCCGACAATCCGGTCTTTGCCGACGCGGCCGATGCGGCGCAGTCCGCGATCACCAAGATCCTGGCGCAGATTGCCGGCCATTCCGACCATCAAACGACGGAACTCGTCGGCTGATCCATTCACCGCGGGCCGCGCCTCGATCGCGGCCCGCCAACCCGCCTCAAGCCGGGCGCGGTTTTTTCGGGGGTAACCATCTGACACGCTCGCCTTTAGCTGACCTGAAACCTTCCGAGCTTCGCAAGGCGCTCGCCTCCTTCCGCGGCCCGTATGCGGCCGTCGCCGGGCTCAGCGGCCTCATCAACGTGCTGATGCTGTCCGGTTCGCTGTTCATGCTGCAGGTCTATGACCGCGTTCTGCCTAGCCGCAGCGTGCCGACGCTGGTGGCGCTGATCATTCTGGTCGCCGTGCTTTATGCCTTCCAGGGCGTCCTCGAAGCGATCCGTGCGCGCGTGCTGACACGCATCGGCGCCGGCATCGACGAGCTCATCGCCGGCCGCGTCTTCAACTGCCTCGTGCGGCTGCCGCTTAGAACGCCTGATCGCGGCGAAGGCCTGCAGGCGCTGCGCGACCTCGACCAGGTCAGCGGCTTCCTTTCCAGCCCCGGCCCGGGTGCGCTGTTCGATCTGCCATGGATGCCGCTCTATGTTGTGATCTGCTTTCTTTTCCATCCGTGGATCGGCGTCGCGGCGCTCATCGGCGCGCTGCTGCTGGTCGCGCTGACGGGGCTCACCGATCGCCTGGTCCGCGCCCCGACCAAGGCAATGTCGGGCTTCGGCACAAGGCGCGGCGCGATCGCGCAGGCGAGCGCCCGCAACGCCGAAGTGCTGGCCGCCATGGGCATGGGCGAGAGGCTGGCCGGGCGCTGGAGCCAAGCAAACAACGCCTTCCGCGAGGCGCAGGCGAAGGCGAGCGACCTGACGAGCGGATTGGGTGCGGCTTCGCGCATCATGCGCATGATGCTGCAGTCGATGGTCCTGGCGCTCGGCGCCTATCTGGTCATTTACCAGCAGGCCACGCCCGGCATCATCATCGCCAGTTCAATCCTGACATCGCGGGCGCTGGCGCCGATCGAGCTCGCCACCGCGTATTGGAAGCACTTCCTCAGCGCGCGCCAGAGCTGGCAGAGGCTGGTCGATCTGTTTGCCGCCTTTCCGGTCGACGATGGCGGCATGGAGCTTCCGGCGCCAAACGCGACACTCGCTGTGGAAACCGTCGGGGTGACGGCGCCTGGTGGACGGCGCATCCTGCTGGAGGATATAGACTTCTCGCTCGGCGCCGGCTCCGGCATGGGCCTGATCGGCCCGAGCGGCTCCGGAAAATCGTCGCTCGTGCGCGCGCTCGTCGGCGTATGGCCCACGATGCGCGGCAAGATCCGTCTCGACGGCGCTGCGATCGAGCAGTGGCCGGCGCAGGCGCTTGGCCGCCATATCGGCTATCTGCCGCAGGATGTCGAATTGTTCGCCGGTACGGTCGCCCAGAACATCAGCCGCTTCGACGAGAACGCCATGCCGGAGGCGATCATCGAGGCCTCCCAGGCTGCCGGCGTGCACGACATGATCCTGCGCCTGCCCGAAGGCTATCAAACCGAGATCGGCGAGAGCGGCGCGGCACTTTCCGCCGGACAGCGTCAGCGTGTAGGCCTGGCGCGCGCGCTGTTCGGCAATCCGTTCCTCGTCGTGCTCGACGAGCCGAATTCCAACCTCGATGCCGCGGGCGACCAAGCGCTGACGCGTGCCATCGAAGGCATCAAAGCGCGCGGGGGCATCGTCATCGTGGTCGCGCATCGTCCCAGCGCCCTCGCCGCGCTCGACCACTTGCTGGTGCTGAATGGCGGCAGGCAGCAGGCATTCGGGCTGAAGAGCGAGATCGCACGGCAGGCTTTGCAGCCGGTGACGAAACCGCTGCATGCGGTCGGATCGGCGGGCTGAGATGAGGTCGGCAACTCCCGATTTCAAAGCCGATGCGTTGCGCGTGGTGCGCGACATCGCATTGTCCGCCAGGGCGCGCGCGATCGCGCTGCTCGACCGCGGTTCGAAGCCGATCGAAGGTGCTTCGCCCCAGCAGCAGCGCTTGCGTCAGGCCATTCGCAGGAACGTCCGGGCGGGAGCGATCGCAGCGGCGCTGCTTGTCGGCGGGCTCGGCCTTTGGGCGGCATCAAGCAGTCTTGCCGGAGCCGTGGTCGCAGGCGGCCATCTGGTCGTCGGCTCGAACGTGAAGTCCGTCCAGCATCCGCAAGGCGGCGTCGTCGGCGCTCTCAACGTGCAGAACGGCAGCACGGTCGAGGCGGGCGACGTCCTGGTGCGGCTGGACGACACGGTGGCGCGTGCCAATCTCGCCATCGTCGACAACGGTCTCGACGAGCTCTCTGCCCGCCGCGCCCGGCTGATTGCCGAACGCGACGGCGCCCAGGCGGTGCTCTATCCCGAGCAGCTGTCGGGAAACGCGCATGCCCCTCAGATCGGTCATCTCATCGACGGCGAGAACAGGCTGTTCGCGCTGCGGCGGCAGGCGCGCGAGGGCAAGATTTCACAGCTACGCGAGCGCATCGTGCAGTTCCGTCAGGAGATCGCGGGTATCGAGGCCCAGCTTAGGAGCAAGCAGCAGGAGATATCCCTCACCAAGATCGAGCTCGAGGGCATGCGGGACCTCTGGAAAAAGAAGCTGGTGCCGATCTCGCGTCTGGCCGATCGCGAACGCGCCGAGGCAAGGCTCGACGGCGAAAACGGGCAGTTGATCGCCGCCGCCGCGCAGACGCGCGGGCGCATCAGCGAGATGGAACTGGCGATCATCCAGATCGATCAGGACCTGCGCAGCGAAGTGGCGGGCGAACTGAGGGAGATCGACGGCAAGATGAGCGAACTGCGCGAGCGTCAGATCGCGGCCGAGCAAACGCTGAAGCAGATCGATATCCGCGCCCCGCAATCGGGCCGGGTGCATCAGCTGGCCGTGCACACGATCGGCGGCGTGATCGCGCCCGGCGAGGCGATCATGCAGATCGTGCCGAGCGCCGACGCGCTGGTGGTCGAGGCGCGCGTCGCGCCGCAGGACATCGACCAGGTGCGCATCGGACAGAACGCCACGCTTCGCCTTTCGGCCTTCAGCCAGCAGATCACGCCGGAAGTCGAGGGCCAGGTTGACCGTATCTCGCCCGACCTCATCGAAGACCAGAAAGCCGGGGTCGCCTATTACGCGGTGCGCATCGTGCTGACGCAAAGCAGCCTCAAACAGGCGGGATCGCTGGAACTGAAGCCGGGAATGCCGGCGGAGGTGTTCCTGAGAACCGGCGACCGCACGGTGCTTTCCTATCTGCTTAAGCCCCTGACCGATCAGGCGAGCCGCGCTTTCCGCGGCGACTAAGTCGCTCCGCTCTACAGATCCAGCCGAGGCTTGCGTCAGACCGATTGCAGGCCATTGCCCTTCGGCCTGAACACCATCGCTTGCCCGCTTGAATTAATTGAACGTTCGTTTTATTATCTGCTTCGCAGAGGCAAACATGGCACGCACCACGGGTTCAGATGGCGAAAAAACCGAGGCGGCCGTTCGCGAGGCGGCGGTCGGGCTGATCGCGCGGCTCGGCTATGAGGCGATGTCGATGCGCCAGCTGGCGACCGAAGTCGGCGTGCAGGCCGCCGCGCTCTATCGCTATTTTCCCACCAAGGAGGATCTGCTGTTCACGCTGATGCGCGAGCATATGGAAGGCCTGCTCAAGGCCTGGGATGACGCGCGCCCGGCACCGGCCGATCCGGCGGCGCGGCTCGCCGCCTATGTCGAGAACCACATTGCCTTCCATATCGAGCGGCGCCGCGCCACCCATGTCTCCAACATGGAATTGCGCAGCCTCTCGCATGAGCGGCTGACGCAGATCCTCAAGATGCGCACGGCCTATGAGAAGGAATTGCGCGCGATCCTGCGCGACGGCGCCGACGCCGGCATCTTCGAGATCGACGATGTCGGCCTGACCGCCATGGCGCTGATCCAGATGATGACCGGCGTCATCGTCTGGTTCCGTCCGGGCGAGCGGCTGTCGATCTCTGAAGTCACGGAGACATATCTTTCGATGACAAGGCGGCTCGTCGGCGCGAAGATCGGCGCCGGCAGCGCAACGCGTCCCGTCCGACGCGCAAAGGAGGCCACGGCACTTTGATTTCGCGCATTATCCTTATCGAAGTCGATTTCGGGGTCATGCGCCGGGAGGAACGCCATGTACACGAATACGCTGAACTTCGGGCTTGATGCCGACATTGAGGCGTTGCGCGATACCGTAAGGCGCTTCGCACAAGACAGGATCGCGCCGATCGCGGCCGATATCGACCGCTCCAACGAATTCCCGGCACATCTGTGGGGGGAGCTCGGCGCGCTCGGCCTGCTCGGCATCACCGCCGATGCCGAGTTCGGCGGCAGCGGTATGGGCTATCTCGCGCATGTCGTGGCGATGGAGGAGATTTCCCGCGCATCCGCCTCGGTCGGCCTCTCCTACGGCGCGCATTCCAATCTCTGCGTTAACCAGATCAACCGCTGGGCAACGCCGGCACAGAAGGAGAAATACCTCCCTGCGCTCTGCTCGGGCGAAAAGGTCGGCGCGCTGGCAATGTCGGAGTCCGGATCAGGCTCGGACGTCGTGTCGCTGCGGCTGCGCGCCGAAAAGCGCAACGACCGCTATGTGCTCAACGGTTCGAAAATGTGGATCACCAACGGACCCGATGCCGAGACCTTGGTGGTCTATGCCAAGACCGATCCGGAGCGCAATTCGCGCGGCATCACCGCCTTCATCATCGAAAAACCCTTTGCCGGGTTTTCGGTGGCCCAAAAACTCGACAAGCTCGGCATGCGCGGCTCGAACACCGGCGAGCTCGTCTTCGAGAATGTCGAGGTGCCGTTCGAGAATGTGCTGCATGAGGAAGGGCGCGGCGTCGAGGTGCTGATGTCGGGCCTCGACTATGAGCGCGCCGTGCTCTCCGGCGGGCCGATCGGGCTGATGGCGGCCTGCCTCGACGTGGCGGTGCCTTACGTGCATGAGCGCAAGCAGTTCGGCCAGCCGATCGGCAGTTTTCAGCTGGTGCAGGGCAAGCTTGCCGACATGTATTCGACGATGAACGCGGCGCGCGCCTATGTCTACGCCGTGGCCGGTGCCTGCGACCGCGGCGAGACCACGCGCAAGGACGCCGCCGGCTGCGTGCTCTTCGCGGCCGAAAAGGCGACGCAGATGGCGCTCGATGCCATCCAGCTGCTCGGCGGCAACGGCTATATCAACGATTATCCGACCGGGCGGCTTCTGCGCGACGCCAAGCTCTACGAGATCGGCGCCGGCACCAGCGAGATCCGCCGCTGGCTGATCGGCCGCGAGATCATGGCGGAGGGAGTGTGATGTCTCCCTCCGTCACCTCAGCCGAACGCCTTGGGCAGGTCGTCGGTCGGCTTGGCGACGATCTGATGCTCATCGCGCCACAGAACCTCACGCTGGCGCCGGGACGTGATCGAGCGCACAGGCAAGCCGCCCTCCTCGATCAGCCAGGCGCAATAGCGCGCACGGCTGATGGCTTCCTTGGCGTTCGGGTGGAACCAGCAGACGCCCCAAATCGACTCACGGCGCTTGAAATGCCGCCCAACCCGGCCAGGAATGGGCAAATGCCGATTGAACCAGTCGAACTGATCCTCCAGTTCGCCATGGATCCAGTCCGGGCAGCCATTCCGGTACAAGTACCAGGACGCATGGAAAAAGCCGCTCTCTACCCGGCTCTTCGGATGGATCAGCGGCGTTACAAACCGCACATACATAGTGACACCCACAGCGCTTGCAGGCGCCGTGTTCCTTTTGCTCGAATCCGGGACGTGGAAAGCCGCCCTTCGGCGGCGTCAGGCCATGGCCGAGGGGAGACATTTGGTGAAACGCATATCGATGCCTTTCATCGTCGCCTCCTGAGGTGTCATTCGTACAAAAGATGCCGCGCTGCGCACGCAGCATCCGGGTGCGGGCTGTTACACTGGTTGCGTTGCGGCATCAAGAGGTGTGAGGAATAACGTGGCCATACTCCAAACCCAAATCTCCCCCTCCTCGGAAAGCTTCCGCGCCAATGCCGAGCGCATGCGGGCGCTGGTCGACGATATCGCCGAGAAGGCGGCGGGCATCGAGCGCGGCGGCTCGGACGAGGCGCGCGAGCGCCACCAAAGCCGCGGCAAGCTGCTGCCGCGCGAAAGATTGGCGCAACTGCTCGACACCGGCTCGCCTTTTCTCGAGGTCGGCCAGTTCGCGGCATGGTCGATGTATGGCGAGGATATTCCGTCGGCCGGCATCATCACCGGCATCGGCCGTGTCGAAGGCCGGGAGGTCATGGTCGTCGTCAACGACGCGACGGTGAAAGGCGGCACCTATTATCCGGTGACGGTGAAGAAGCATCTGCGCGCGCAGGAGATCGCGCTGCAGAACAAGCTGCCTTGCGTCTACCTGGTCGACAGCGGCGGCGCCAACCTGCCCAACCAGGACGAGGTCTTCCCCGACCGTGAGCATTTCGGCCGCATCTTCTACAACCAGGCCAACATGTCGGCAGCCGGCATCCCGCAGATCGCTTGCGTCATGGGCTCCTGCACGGCGGGCGGGGCCTATGTGCCGGCGATGTCGGACGAAACGATCATGGTGCGCAACCAGGCGACCATTTTTCTTGGCGGCCCGCCGCTGGTGAAGGCTGCCACCGGCGAGGATGTCAGCGCCGAGGAGCTCGGCGGCGCCGAGGTCCACACCAGGCTTTCCGGCGTCGCCGACCACTATGCCATGGATGACGAGCACGCGCTGGCCATTTGCCGACGCATCGTCAAGAACCTGAATCGGAACAAGGCCGTAAGCCTGAACTTACAGAAACCGGTATCGCCGCTTCACGATCCGCATGAACTCTACGGCATCGTGCCGACGGATTTGCGCCAGCCCTATGACGTTCGCGAGGTGATCGCGCGTCTGGTCGACGGTTCCGAGTTCGACGAGTTCAAGCAGAATTACGGCACCACCTTGGTCACCGGTTTTGCGCATCTGCACGGCATGCCGGTCGGCATCCTCGGCAACAATGGGGTGCTGTTCTCGGAAAGCGCGCTGAAGGGCGCGCATTTCATCGAGCTCTGCTGCCAGCGCGGCATTCCGCTGATCTTCCTGCAGAACATCACCGGCTTCATGGTCGGGCGAAAGTATGAGGCCGGCGGCATCGCCAAGGACGGCGCCAAGCTGGTCACGGCGGTCGCCACGGCACGCGTGCCGAAGCTTACGGTGATCATCGGCGGTTCGTTCGGCGCCGGCAATTACGGCATGTGCGGCCGCGCCTATTCGCCCCGCTTCCTGTGGATGTGGCCGAATGCGCGCATTTCGGTGATGGGCGGCGAGCAGGCGGCGACGGTGCTCGCCATGGTCAAGCGCGAGGGCATCGAGCGCAAGGGCGGTGAGTGGAGCGCCGAGGAGGAAGCGAAATTCAGGAAGCCGATCCTGATGAAATACGAGCATGAGGGTCACCCGCTCTATTCTTCGGCAAGGCTTTGGGACGACGGCATCATCGATCCGGCCAAAACACGCGAGGTGCTGGCGCTCAGCCTCTCGGCGGCGCTCAATACCGGGGTCGAGGAAACGAAGTTCGGCGTGTTCAGGATGTGACGATGAGCGGCGTCAGCGATAGGATCCGCGTGCATACCGGCGACATCACCAGGCTTAAGGTCGATGCCATCGTCAATGCCGCCAATTCCTCGCTGCTCGGCGGCGGTGGTGTCGACGGCGCTATCCACCGCGCCGCCGGGCCGGAGCTGGTCGCCGAATGCCGGACGCTGAACGGCTGCAGGACCGGGGATGCCAAACTGACGAAAGGCTACCGGCTGCCGGCGCGCTATGTCATTCACACCGTCGGCCCGGTCTGGCACGGCGGCGGCGAGAGCGAGGCGGAGTTGCTCGCCTCCTGCTATCGGCGCTCGCTGGAGATTGCCACCGGTAAGGACTGTCGAACGATAGCATTTCCGGCGATCTCGACCGGCATCTACGGCTATCCGAAAGATCAGGCTACCGAAATAGCCGTCGGCACGGTTGCTGTTTTTCTAGGCGAAAACGCCATCCCCGAGACCGTAACTTTCTGCTGCTTCGACGATCTGACTGCCAAACTATACAGCTCAACCGTTGCTGCGATTGGGGGAGCCTGAACTTTATGACAAAGACGTTCCACCCGTTCACGAGATCGAGATTCTTGAGTGACCATCTAGCGGCGCCGGCAAATATTCGATATTGCTCATCCTGCATTGTCTTATGGGGATGGGGTAAAAATGACACGAGAATATCTGCGGAAAACATCCGCGTCGATACTTGCAGGAATGCTTATATTCGCCTCGTGCGGCGCTGTCGTCGCCGGGTCGCTGGCTGGAAGCGAGGGGGACAAGCGCTTTCCACCTTACATCCCACGCAATCCCAAGGATCCGTGCAACAGGGCATACAAGGCCTATTTGGCGGCGAGCGGCCATTCAGCCTACGCGACCACGCCTTATGCCCGGATCATGTCGTCTTACATCATCTGTGGTGGACACCTGAATGCGCCGTCCCAAAAAGTTGCGGAAGAGCTGGCGATGAAATCCTGCCTGGCCACGCGCGCGCACTACAAGGTGACTACGGGCGGCGCCTGCGAGATCGCCGCATCGAAGTAGGCCCGCGCCTGCCGAATTGGCGCTGCCCGTCGCAAACTCGGGAGGCTCCATGTTCGGCAAGATCCTGATCGCCAATCGCGGCGAGATCGCTTGCCGCGTCATCCGCACCGCGCGCAAGCTCGGCGTGCGAACAGTCGCCGTCTATTCGGATGCCGACGCGCGAGCGCTGCATGTCGAGATGGCCGACGAGGCGGTGCATATCGGCCCCTCGCCGGTCGGTGACAGCTATCTGCGCGGCGACAGGATCATTGCCGCGGCGCTTGCCACAGGCGCCGAGGCTATCCACCCCGGCTACGGCTTCCTTTCGGAGAACCCCGACTTCGTCGACCAGGTGACGGCAGCGGGCCTCATCTTCATCGGCCCGTCCGCCGCCTCGATCCGCGCCATGGGGCTGAAGGACGCCGCCAAGCGGTTGATGGAAAAGGCCGGCGTTCCGGTGGTGCCCGGCTATCACGGCGAAGCGCAGGAGATTGTGCTGCTTGCCACAAAAGCGCGCGAGATCGGCTACCCGGTGCTGATCAAGGCGCGCGCCGGCGGCGGCGGCAAGGGCATGCGGCGCGTCGACCATCCGGACGACTTCTCCGAGGCGCTGTCCGGAGCGCGGCGCGAGGCCAAGGCTGCCTTCGGCGACGACCGCGTTCTGGTCGAAAAATATGTCGACAAGCCGCGCCACATCGAAGTCCAGGTGTTCGGTGACAATTTCGGCAATGTCGTGCATCTTTTCGAGCGCGACTGCTCGGCGCAGCGCCGCCACCAGAAGGTGATCGAGGAGGCGCCCGCCCCCGGCATGACGCCGGCGCTGCGCAAGGCGATGACGGAAGCGGCGTTGAAGGCCGCCAAGGCAATCAGCTATTCGGGCGCCGGCACGATCGAGTTCATCGTCGATGGTTCCGAGGCCCTCAAAGCCGACCGCTTCTGGTTCATGGAGATGAACACACGGCTGCAGGTCGAGCATCCCGTCACCGAGATGGTCACCGGCGTCGATCTGGTCGAATGGCAGCTTCGTGTCGCCGCCGGCGAAAAACTGCCGAAGGCGCAGAACGAGATCGCCCTTGCCGGACATGCTTTCGAGGCGCGCATCTACGCCGAGGACGCGGCCAAGGGATTCCTGCCGGCGACGGGCACGCTTTATCATCTCAAATTCCCCGACACGCCGCCGGAGGATGCCGCCATGCGCATCGAGACCGGCGTGCGGTCCGGCGATGCGATCTCGCCCTTCTACGATCCGATGATCGCCAAGCTGGTGGTGCACGCCAGGGACAGAACCACCGCGCTTGGCGCGCTGCGCAAGGCGCTGGCCCGAACCGAAGTTGCCGGCTCGACGGTCAACACAGCCTTCCTTGCAGCACTCGCCGCCGACGCCGATTTCGCGGCGGGCGATATCGACACCGGCCTGATCGGCCGGCATCAGGACGCTCTTGTCGCTGTTCCCGCGCCAAGCGATGAAGCGATTGCCGCGGCGGCGCTGGCAGCGACCGACGCAAGCACGGCGGGTCCGGCCGCCGATCCGTGGTGCTCGCTCGCCGGCTATGCGCATTTCCATACGCTGGCGCGCCGCACCCGGCTGCGTTACGGCGAGGAGAACATCCTGGCCCGGGTTTCGGCGCGGCCAGACGGCCGCTTCCAGGTGGCGCTGGAGGCGCCGCATGACGCGCTCAACGCGCACGACCTCAGGAGCATGCCGCGCAGCGCGCGCTGGCCGGGCCATGTCACGGTGTTCGAAGGAGCGGTCGGATATACATTCACGGTGCCGGATCCGCTGGCCAAGGCGGATGAGGCCGCGGCCGCGTCGGACAGCCTGCGCGCGCCGATGCCGGGATTGGTCAAGCTGGTGCGCGCGGCAGCGGGCGATGCCGTGATCAAGGGCCAGCCGCTCCTGATCCTCGAGGCGATGAAGATGGAACATACGATCGCCGCACCCCATGACGGGGTGATTGCCGAGATCGCGGCCGAAGGCGCGCAAGTGAGCGACGGCACGGTGCTGGTGCGGTTCGAGGACGCACGGGGCTGAGCTGCCGGTCGCCTTGGATCGGCAACGGGACAAACTGGCTGGGGCGGCAGGACTCCAGGGGGACGCCGTAGAGCGCCGAACTGGCCTCCAAATCAGTGCCAAGGCACATACGAAAACGGCCGGGACAAATCCCGGCCATTTCCAATCGATCTGCAGAACGAATTACGGCTTGATCGGCGCGTATTTGCCGTCGTGCCACTGGTTGATGTCGTAGCTGGCGTTCTTCAGGTCGCCCTTCTCGTCGAAGATCACATCGCCGACCACGGTGCTGATCGGCTTGCCGTCCTTCAGCGCCTCGGCGACCTTGGCCGGGTCGTCGGTGCCGGCGCGCTTGACGCCTTCGGCCACCGCCTGGATCACTGCATAGGAGAACAGCGTGAAACCTTCCGGTGTGAAGCCGCCTTGCTTGATCTTGGCCACGGCCTCCTTCGCTTCCGGCTTCGACTGCGGATCCGAGGGGAAGACGAACATCGTGCCTTCACCGGCCGGGCCGGCGATCTGCCAGAATTCCGGCGAGGCGATCGAATCCGGCATGATCAGCTGGAACTTGACGTTCTGCTCCGCTGCCTGGCGCAGGATCAAGCCGGCCTCCGGATGGTAGCCGCCGAAATAGACGACGTCGGCCTTGAGCTCTTTCAGCTTGGTGACCAAAGCCGAATAGTCCTTCTCGCCGGCATTGATGCCTTCATAGTCGACCTCCTTGAGGCCGCCGGCATTCATGGTCGCCTTGACAGCATCGGCAACGCCCTGACCGTAGGCGCTCTTGTCGTGCAGGACGACGACGTTCTTGCCGGCATATTTCTTGGCGATCCATGGACCGATGAAAGCGCCCTGCGCATCGTCACGCGTGTAGAGGCGCATGATCGTCGGCCAGCCGGCCTTGGCCGCGGCGTCGGTCAGTTCCGGATTAGACGAGGCCGGGCTCATCATCAGGGTGCCGGCTTCGGCGTAGACGGCGGAAGCGGGAATGCTCGAGCCCGAGCAGGCATGGCCGTCGACGAATTTGACGCCGTTGGCGACGATGCGGTTGGCGACCGACA
The DNA here is from genome assembly GCF_002294985.1 of Mesorhizobium sp. WSM3862. GTDB lineage: Bacteria > Pseudomonadota > Alphaproteobacteria > Rhizobiales > Rhizobiaceae > Mesorhizobium. The sequence goes on from NZ_NSGE01000003.1 coordinate 146,452, forward strand.
CCGCCTGCTTCGGATCGCACTGGTCGTCCTGGATGTCGATCTTGATCTTGTTGCCGTTTACACCTCCGGCGGCATTGATGGCATCCGCCGCGGCCTGCGCGCCCTGTTTGAACTGGTCGCCGATGTTGGCGAGCTGCCCGGTCATCGGGCCGACCACCGAAATCGTGATGTCGTCGGCGAAGGCAACCGATGCGCTCATCGTCAGGCCCAATGCGGCCGCGCTCAAAATACCCAATCTTTGCATGACAATAGAACTCCTCCACTTGCGCGCGGCCGTTCCGGCCACGCTTCTTCCAGAGAGCCGGGACAATTTCACCCTTCGCCGGAACTGTCGAGAGCACAATGTATCGGGATTTGGTTCATTCCGACGGGGAGTTCTTGGGCCAAGCTGCCGTTCCCATACAGGCGGTGACTGCGCAAATGCAAAAGCCGCGCCGGCCTTGTCCCGGCCGGTCACGGCTTTTGCAGTCGAGCTTCCCGGCACCCCGCGCGCCTGAACCCGCTCGCTTCCCTGTGTTGTCGCACGGCTTGAGTTCGTTGACCTGCCGCGTTCTTGGTCTGGTTAACCGGCCGTCTTTTTGCGGCCTTGTCCCTTAAGAGCTTCCGGGCTTTACCCCGCAAAATCAGTGCATCGTCATCCATTCGCGCGCTTCGCGCAGCGCCTTGGCGATCTCGGCCTTCGACATCGATGCCGACAATTCCGAGCGCAGCTCGGCGGCGCGGAGCGAGCCCTTGATCGCGGCGATGTTGAACCATTTGTGGGCGGCAATGACGTCGGTCTCGCAGTCGCGGCCGGTCGCATACATCATGCCCAGTTCGAAAAGAATATCGGCCTGGGCAGTTGCCCCCATGGCGCCGAAGCCGGCTTCAAGCATTTCAAAGCGTGCCATTTCAATCCCCTGTCTGCTCCCGAGAGCTGCCTCCTTCTGTCCCTGGAAGTCCCCTGGGCGGGCCGCTCTTTCGATGCTTTCGAGGATGACGGCTCGCCTTGAATCCGTCGTTAAATGGCTTGCTTAATTTGAAGAAAACAAAGCTAAAACAAGAGGTAAACGCGAAGAACCGTTAAGCATAGGAATCCAGCAATTCAGCCGATCTGCGCCAAATTCGTCGAAAATTTGGGGCGCGGGAATCAAGACTTCGCTAACCACGGAAACCGAAGCCTTTTTCGCCATCCGTTCATTTTCAACGATCGACCCGGCCAAAATCCTTGCAAGCTTCCGTCAGGGCACGGCTTTCGTTTTGGCGATGGCTGGATTAGCTTTACGTTTGCGTAAGGGACAGAGAGGCGGAACGAGGCCCGCCGGAACCCTAAAGGGAGGACAAGCATGTTTCGAAAAGTCAGCCTGGCCCTGGCGGCCACCTTGATGATGGCAGGCGCCGCGTCGGCCGACCCGATCGAGGGCAATTGGAAGACGCAGGCCGGATCGACAGCGGCGATCGCCGGCGGCGGGGCGTTTTCCATCACGCTCAAGTCCGGCAAATATGCCGGCAAGACGATCGGCTCCTTCAAGGCGGCCGGCGACAACAAGTACACCGGCACCATAACGGACCCGGAAACCGACAAGACCTATTCCGGCAAGGCGACGCTTTCCGGCACCTCGCTAAAGATGAGCGGCTGCGTTCTGGGCGGACTGATCTGCAAGACCCAGACCTGGCACAAGCTCTGACAGTCGAACGGATCACGATGCAAAAACGGGGCCCGGCGCCCCGTTTTCTTTTTGAGCGCCGTTTCTGAGCGCAACGCTGGACAAGGCACTTCGCAGGCCTTCGGCCGGTCATGACCCCATCAGCCATTTTGAACGGCAGATGAATATCGGTCTCAGAACCGGTTCAGAGGCGTTCGGGCATTCTCCTCGCCATCGAAGGAGAGACCAATGCTTGTCCGCCGCTTCACCATCGTCTGCCTGCTGATGAGCCTGTTCGGCATGTTCTTCGCCATCCTCGTGGCCGAAGCCGGCCGTCCGGCGCGCTCACCGCGAATGGCCGATACCTGCCGGCTGGACTGCATGAACCATTTTGGCCGCTGAGACGACCAATACTCGAAACCGGAACGACCACCATGAACCGCATCGCTGCCTCCACCCTCAAAGCTCTTCGGCTCCTGCCGCGGGCGATGCTCATCCTGATGGTGCTTGCCGCTCCTGTGCTGGCGGTGCCGATGATGCGCGCCGACGCCGGTTCGGTCATCGAGGCGCCAACGCCGAAGAAGGCAGGCATCGGCTTCGTGCTGCTGGTCAGCTTGCAGCGCGGCTGACACGGCCGGAGAAAAATACGCCGCAGGAGCCAGGTTCGCGCGCGCCTCCCCCTCCCAAGCGCTCTTCCAAATCCCTATATTGGGCCATGGAAAAGCGAATCTACCCCCAAGCCATCGAATCGGTCGTCATGCCGGAGCCTTTCGGCAGGCAGAGTTTTGACGACGCCAAGAAGGCGGTCGCGGCGCTGGAGGCGCTCTACGACCGCAACACCAAATTCCTGCGCGATTCCTTCGCCAGGCTCGCCGCCGGCGGCGACGAGAGCAGGCGCTACCGGGCCTTCTATCCGCAGATCGGCGTCACCACCACCTCGTTCACGCAGATCGACTCGCGCCAGGCCTACGGCCATATGCCGACGCCCGGGCATTTTGCCACCACCATCACCCAGCCAAAGCTGTTCGAGAACTATCTCGTCGAGCAGCTTCGGCTCATCATGCGCAATCACGGCGTCCAGGTTACGGTGTCGGAATCGACGACGCCGATCCCGCTGCATTTCGCCTTCCTGGAGGGCACCTATGTCGATGGCACGGCAGCCGAGCGGATCAGGCGGCCGATCCGCGACCTGTTCGACGTGCCGGATCTCGACGGCACGGACGACCAGATCGCCAACGGCACTTTCGAGGTGGCGTTCGGCGAGCCGAGGCCGCTGGCGCCGTTCACGGCCCAGCGCATCGACTATTCGCTGCACCGCATGACGCACTACACGGCGACCAGCCCGCAGCATTTCCAGAATTTCGTGCTGTTCACCAATTACCAGTTCTACATCGACGAGTTCGTGGCGCGGGCCCGCGAGCTGATGGAGAGCGGCGGCGGCGGTTACAGCGAATTCGTCGAGCCGGGCAACCTCGTGACTAAGGCCGGGGCCGGCGCGGCGAGCGAAGGCACCCCGCCACAGCGCCTGCCGCAAATGCCGGCCTACCATCTGAAGAAGTCGGGCCATGGCGGCATCACCATGGTCAATATCGGCGTCGGCCCGTCCAACGCCAAGACCATCACCGACCATATCGCGGTTCTTCGGCCACATGCCTGGGTGATGCTCGGCCACTGCGCCGGCCTGCGCAACACGCAGGCACTGGGCGACTATGTGCTGGCCCATGCTTATGTGCGCGAGGATCATGTGCTCGACGACGACCTGCCGGTCTGGGTGCCCATCCCGCCGCTGGCCGAGATCCAGGTAGCGCTGCAGGAAGCGGTCGCCGAGGTAACGGGACTTTCCGGCTACGATCTCAAGCGCATCATGCGCACCGGCACCGTCGCCACCATCGACAACCGCAACTGGGAACTGCGCGACCAGCGCGGACCGGTGCAGCGCCTTTCGCAGTCGCGCGCCATCGCGCTCGACATGGAATCGGCGACGATCGCCGCCAACGGCTTCCGCTTCCGCGTGCCCTACGGCACGCTGCTGTGCGTCTCCGACAAGCCTTTGCATGGCGAACTGAAACTGCCCGGCATGGCGACGGAATTCTACAAACGGCAGGTGGCGCAGCACCTCACCATCGGCATCAGGGCGATGGAGAAGCTGGCCGAAATGCCGATGGAGCGGCTGCATTCGCGCAAGTTGAGAAGCTTCTCCGAGACTGCTTTCCAGTAGCCGAGGCAACTCATCGTCTTGCCCGGGCCGCAATTTTGCCGATAAGCAGGCCTGAGCGAGACTATGTCGCTGCAAAAAGATGCCGGCGACATTCGGCAGAACACGACTGACATGACAACAGGCGGCGCGCGCTCAAACATGACGGCTGGGGTGGCATTCCTGGCGATGACGGCACTCACGGCCGCGCTGCTGGCCGGATTCCTCGGCGCGCTGCATCCAGCCCTCGATTCGTTCTCGCATTTTCGTATTCATCTGAGCGTGCTCACGGCGCTGCTGGCGGTGGCGCTGCTTGCCAGTTCGTACCGGCTGCAAGCGGCAGCAGCGCTGCTCTTCGCCCTCGCCTGCCTTGCCACGACGGCCAGCGCACTGCCCAGGTTGTGGCCGCAGCAGGCGGTCGCCAAACCTGCCGACCGTATCGTCTACAGCCTGCTGCAGATCAATCTTCGCTTCGACAATCCGACGCCCAAGAAGGTGCTGTCGCTGATCGGCCGCACCAACCCTGATGTGATCACCCTCGACGAGGTGTCGGGAATGTGGACGAGAGAGCTCGGCTATATCACCGGCGCCTATCCGTACCGCATCCTCTGCCCCTACCCCAACGGCGTATTCGGGGTCGCGCTGCTCTCGCGGCGGCCTTTTGCCCCGGGCACCGCGCCGCATTGCGAGCCGCGCGGTGCGATGGCAACCGCCACGGTCGATTTCGGCGGCACCGGCGTCGATGTCGCGGCAATCCATTTGAGCTGGCCCTGGCCGCGCGAGCAGTACTGGCAGATCGGCGAGCTGGCGGGGCCGCTTGCCGCGCTCGGCGAAACCGCCATCATGGCCGGCGACTGCAACGCCGTGCCGTGGAGCGCTGCAGTGCGTCGTGTCGCCTCGCTCGGCGGACTGAGCGTTATGCCGTCGGCCGGGCCGACCTGGATCCATCGGAAGCTACCAGATTTCATCCGGCGCTTCGCCGGCCTGCCGATCGACCAAGTGTTCAGCAAGGGCGCCGTGACCATCCACTCGGCGACGCGGCTGGAAGACGCCGGGTCCGACCACTTGCCGGTGCTGATCGAGTTCTCGTTGCGGTCCGACGGCCGACAGCCCGAGCACGAGCATCAGTCGGCGCTGGCGGCAAACGCACAACTTGGCAAGACGGGCAGTTAGCGTCGCATTGCTTCCCGCCGCATCGCCGGTTTCTGCTTGTGCCGCTAGGGCCTGATCAAAGCAGCGACCAGGTGCTCGACATGACCACCTTCGCGGTGCTCGCGGGCATCGAAGGCATTTTGCCTGGCCTCGTATTCGGCATAGACGGCCTGGATGCGCCGGCGCGCCTCGCTGCGCGCCTTGTAGCAATAGGGGTCGTTAGCGACCCTAAGACCGGTGATCGAGCGATCGGTGACGCGCATCATTTCCCGGGCAATGCGGCCATGGGTTCCCTCGTGCGCGCGCACGCCGGCGAAGAACCGGTTCCAGCGCTTCTTCAATGCAGGCGTGGCTGGCGACGCCAAGCGGGGGAAAGTGTAGAAGAGACTGAGCGTTCCGTTTGCCTGCCGTATCCGGCACGAGCCCTTGTCCTGGATAACGCCAAGCTCCCAGTCGGCCGTATAGGCGGTCTGGGCGATGGCATGCGTCATGAAGCCGTGCTTGGGACCTTTGCTGCCCATCGCCTCGATGAGCGCCGCGCCCGAATTGCCGGCAATGTCATAGGTGCGCGTCTGGACCAGCACCCTGGTGCCGGCCGAAGCCTGCGGCGCGCAGAGCGCGCCGAGAGCGACAAGGCATGTCAGAACCGCCATGCGCATAACCGTCTCCTCCCTATCCTTAGGGAAAGGGAACACAAGCAGGCAGCGGATTCAACAGCCTTGAGGTTGCGCCGTCGCAACCGGTATTGCTCGTAGGTGCCGCCTGTTACCCGGCTCTCGCCAGCCGCAGGATGGCGGCTGTCGAGCCGGCCCGGCCAGACGTGGGGCTCACATGCCTTGGTAGACCGGCCCCTCTCCGCCTTGCGGGGGTACCCAATTGATGTTCCGGTTCGGGTCCTTGATGTCGCAAGTCTTGCAGTGGACGCAGTTCTGCGCGTTGATGACGAAGCGCACGTCCTTGGCGGACGGATCGGCAGCGGCATTGCCGTCCTTGTCCACCCACTCATAGACGCCGGCCGGGCAGTAGCGGGTCGATGGCCCGGCGAACACGTCGTGCTCGGAACGCTGCTGCAGCGCCATGTCGCCGACGATGAGGTGCACGGGCTCATTTTCCTCATGGTTGGTGTTGGACAAAAACACCGAGGAGAGCCGGTCGAAGGTCAAGACGCCATCCGCCTTCGGATAAGCGATTTTCTGGTGCTTGGAGGCGGGCTCGAGCGTCGCATAGTCGGCCTTGCCGTGCTTCAGCGTGCCGAAGGGCGAGAAGCCGAACAGCGTGTTCAGCCACATGTCGAGACCACCGATGCCGACACCGACGATGGTGCCGAAGCGCGACCACAGCGGCTTGACGTTGCGCACCTTCTTCAGGTCCCTGCCGATGTCGCTGCCGCGCCAGGCGTCTTCATAGGAGGCGAGCTCGTCATTGGCCCGGCCCGCGGCAATGGCGTCCGCGACATGCTCGGCCGCCAGCATGCCGGACAGCACCGCATTGTGCGAGCCCTTGATGCGGGGCACGTTGACGAAGCCGGCCGCGCAGCCCATCAGCACGCCGCCCGGGAATGAAAGCTTCGGCACCGATTGCCAGCCGCCCTCGGTAATGGCGCGCGCGCCATAGCCGATCCGCTTGGCGCCCTCGAAGGTGCCTCTGATCGCCGGATGAGTCTTGAAGCGCTGGAATTCCTCGAAGGGCGAGAGCCAGGGGTTCTTATAGTTCAGATGGACGACGAAGCCGACCGCCACCTGGTTGTCTTCGAGATGGTAGAGGAAGGAGCCGCCGCCGGTTTTCATGTCGAGCGGCCAGCCGAAGGAGTGCTGCACCAGCCCCGGCTTGTGGTTCTCAGGCTTGACCTGCCAGAGTTCCTTGAGACCGATGCCGAATTTGGCGGGCTCGCGGCCGTCGGCAAGCTGGTATTTGTCGATCAGTTGCTTGGCCAAAGAGCCGCGCGCGCCCTCGCCGATCAGCACGTATTTGCCCATCAGCGCCATGCCCGGAGCGTAGGCCGGGCCATGCGTGCCGTCCTTCTCGACGCCCATGTCGCCAGTGATCACGCCGGTCACGGCGCCGGCGTCGTTGTAGACAAGGCTCGCCGCGGCAAAGCCCGGATAAATCTCGACGCCGAGCGCCTCGGCCTTGGTCGCCAGCCAGCGGCAGACATTGCCAAGCGAGACGATGTAGTTGCCGTGATTGTTCATCAGCGGCGGCATCAGGAAGTTGGGCAGGCGGAAGGACCCGGCGGGGCCTAGCACCAGGAAATGATCGTCGGTGACAGGCGTCTTGAAAGGGTGCCCTTCCTCCTCGCGCCAGCCCGGCAAAAGGCGGTCGATGCCGATCGGGTCGACGACGGCGCCGGACAGGATGTGGGCGCCGACCTCGCCGCCTTTTTCCAGCACGACGACGGAAAGGTCGGGGTTGAGCTGCTTCAGACGGATCGCCGCGGCAAGGCCGGCCGGACCGGCGCCGACGATGACCACGTCGAATTCCATGCTCTCGCGTTCGATTTCGCTCATCTGCCCCTCGCTGGCTTGCCCTATTCTCGCATTTTGCTGGCTCACGCGCTGCATAGCGCATCAATTCGCGACGCGAAACCGGCGCTGACGTGACAAAGCCGATTTCGACAAAAAGTCGCGGTGTTCCATGCGAAACGGCCGTCGGACAGGCGACGGCGAAGCATAGGCCAGGGCCATGCAGTTGGAAGGCCAGGCCTGTCCGGCACGTTTTTAATTGTTCGACGGCTTGCTTATCGGCAATACTTGGCCCCATGCGCACTCCCGAGCCAACCGGCTTTTCATTGAAGCGCTTACTCTTCACGCCCGGCGTGCTCTGCCGCGCGGTTCTTCCGCTCCTCTTTTCGCTCGGCACGGCCCAGGCCGATCCGCAGAAAGTCTGGGCGGCCGGCGCCTACTCCTTTTCCGACGAGCTCGGCGGCTTCCGCATCACCGGCGCTTCCGGAATTGGCACCAAGGATGACCCGCTGGTCATCACCGAGGAGCTGAATTCGGCGACGCCAGTGACGCTGACCATCCGCGCGATCAGGCCGATTGAAGCCTTCGGCAGGGCCGGCAACGTGGCCAATGGGGTTATGTACATGCGCATCGACGTGCTCAACAACAGCTCCCTGCCCTGGGTCGAGTTCCAGTTCGAGCTGCAGGAAATCCTCGACCAGCCGAGCGTGTTCGGCGACGGCCTCTCCTTCGACCAGCGCAACAAGAATCCCGACAACATCGTCTCGAGCAACTTCGCCGATTTCGACCGCCAGTTCGAACCCTATGACCGGCTCTTGTTCAAGAACGGCAAGGTCGACCCGCTGAAGACGGCGACGTTCGAGTTCCTGATCACCGACTACACGCCGCGCTGGACATTTTTCCTGGTGCAGGATCCGCGCATACCGACGGGGTGACAGACATTGCGCTGAATGGCGAATTCCGAGCGGTTGCAAATCTTTGCCGCGCGGACGATGGTGGCGCCATGACTGCCGCCTCCCCCAACAACCCGATCGATATCGCAGAGCTGCTGGCCTTCTATGCCAGCGCCGGCGTTGACGAGGCGCTGGAAGACACGCCTGTCAACCGCTTCGCCGAGGCCAAGCCGAAGCAAGCCGAGCGCGCGCCTGCGCAGGCCGCGATCGCGCGTGAAAGCATGCCCCTGGAGCGGCCGGCATCGGAGCCCGGATTCGAGACAGGCCGGGCGGCGGAACGGCCGGCGGCATCGACCGGGCTGGACGCAAGCCAAGTGCCCGATGCGCCGCGGCGCCCGACGCTCACCACCGCCACGGTCCCCGACGAGGGGCAGATCAAGCTTGCACGGCAGCTGGCGGCGAGCGCCTCGACGCTTGACGAGCTGCGCCAGCAGATGGCGGCGTTCGACGGCTGCAATCTCAAATTCACCGCCAAGAACCTGGTCTTCGCCGACGGCAACCCGAATGCCGACCTGATGCTCGTCGGCGAGGCGCCGGGCCGCGACGAGGACCTCGAAGGGCTGCCCTTCGTCGGCCGCTCCGGACGGCTGCTCGACAGCATGCTGGCAGCAATCGGCCTCGACCGGACATCGGCCTATATCGCCAACGTCATCCCGTGGCGCCCGCCGGGCAACCGCACGCCGACGCTGCACGAGACGGAGATCTGCCGCCCGTTCATCGAAAGGCAGATCGAGCTGGTCAATCCGAAGGTGCTGGTCAATCTCGGCGGCCCTTCCGCCAAGACGCTGCTCAACACGACCGAGGGCATCCTGCGGTTACGGGGTAATTGGCGCGTCCACACCACCCAGTCGGGCATTGCCATTCCAGCGATGCCGACGCTGCATCCGGCGTATCTGCTTCGCACGCCTGCACACAAGAAGCTGGCGTGGCGGGATTTTCTCGAGGTGAAGGCGAAACTGAGGGCGTTGGGGTGAAGCACCTTCCCTTCTCCCACAACAAGGGAGAAGGGGAGCGATAACCTCTTAGGTAATTGAATTACTCCCCTCGCCGCCCTACTCATCCCCCATGACAACACCCGACGTCTCCGCCGGCAGCCTCATTCGCGAGTGGCGCACGCGCCGGCGCATGAGCCAGCTCGACCTCGCCATGGAAGCCGATATCTCGCAGCGGCATCTCTCCTTCGTCGAAAGCGGCCGCGCCCAGCCTTCGCGCGAGATGGTGCTGCATCTGGCCGAGCAGCTTGCCATTCCTCTACGCCAGCGCAACCAGCTTTTGCTCGCGGCCGGCTTCGCGCCGAGCTTCAGCGAAAGGCCGCTGACCGATACGACGCTGGCGCCGGCGATGGCTGCGGTCGAGACGGTGCTCAAGGGCCACGAGCCCTTCCCGGCGCTGGCGGTCGACCAGCACTGGAACCTCGTTTGCGCCAACGCGGCGATCGGCCCGTTCCTGGCCGACGTCTCGGAGCCGTGGCTGCTCAAGCCGCCGGTCAATGTGCTGAGGCTCAGCCTGCATCCCGGTGGCGTCGCGCCGCGCATCGTCAACCTCGCGGAATGGCGCGCGCATCTGCTCGAGCGCCTCAAGCACCAGAACGACGCCACCGGCGACTCCATGCTGATCGAGTTGGAGAAGGAATTGCGCGGCTATCCGTCCGGGCTGAGGAGCAGCCGGCCGGCGCCGGTCGAGCCAAGCGGCATCGTCCATCCGCTCAGGCTCGCGCATGGCGATCAGGTGCTGTCGTTGATCAGCACGATCACCGTCTTCGGAACGCCGCTCGACGTGACGCTGTCGGAGCTGGCGATCGAATCCTTCTTCCCCGCCGACGACCAGACGCGGACCGTGCTGGTGCGGCTGGCGAAGGAGCGGACGGCCGCTTCGTAGGCTTACCCCTGCGGCGGCGTCGCCCTTCGGGTGCGCGTGCGCTCGAGGCCAAGTTGCCTTTCGCGCCAGATGATGAAGATGCCGGCGGCAACCACAATCACGCCGCCGATCAGCGTGTTGAGCGACGTCACATCGCCGAACACAAGATAGCCGATGACGACGCCGAGAATCATCGAGCTATATTCGAAAGGCGCCACGACCGAAGCCTCGGCGTGGCGGTAGGCGGCCGTCATCAGGATCTGACCGAGCCCGCCGCAGAAGCCGGCCATGACAAGCAGCGCGGCTTGCATCGGCGTCAGCATCTGCCAGCCGAAAGGCAGGGTGAGCAGCGCCAGCACGCTCGCCGTCGAGGAAAACCACAGCACGATGGTCGCCGTCTTCTCGGTCTGCACGAGATTGCGCACCAGAAGCATGGCGACGGCCGAGATCGCCGCGGCGATCAGCGCCGCCATCACACCGAGCACCTCCTGGTCGTCGAGCGACTCGTCGGAATTCAACAGCGTCAGTTCCGGCCAGGAAACGATCAAAACGCCGACGAGGCCGAAGGCGACCGCGCTCCAGCGATAGACGCGGATGATCTCGCCCAGGAAGATCGAAGAGAACACCACGACCAGCAGCGGCTGGGCATAATTCAGCGTGATCGCTTCGGGAAGTGGCAACCTGGTCAGCGCGAAGAAGCCGAGCCCCATGGCGCCGACGCCGACGACGCCGCGCGCGATGTGGTTGAACGGCCGTTTCGTGGTGAATGCGGTGGCCAGCTGTCCCTTGAAGGCCAGAAAGGCGATGATCGGCAAGATGGCGAAGAAGGAACGGAAGAAGACGATCTGTCCGGCAGGCACGGCGCCGGCCGCCTTGATGCAGGTCTGCATGCCGACAAAGACCGCCACCGAGACGATCTTCAGCGCAATGCCGCGCAGCGTATTGTGGCCGACGGGATGATCGACGGTCATCTTGCCTCGTGACGATGGTCGGAAAACGAAGCCCAGAAATAGACCTTGGCGCAGTTTTGTCGAGTGACCGTTTCGTGTAAAGAGCGCGGACTTTAAGATTCCCGGACCAGCAAAGCCGACTGCCACCCGAAATCGACAGGAAAAACGACGGAATGCGCACAGATACCGGCCATGTCTTCAAGCTCGAAGACTACCGTCCCAGCGACTATCTCATTCCGCGGACCAGCCTCGATTTCCGTCTGTCTCCGGAGGCCACCCGCGTCACTGCCGTGCTCACCGTCGAGCGACGCCAGGGGGTCGCCGCTTCCACGCCGCTGGTGCTTGACGGCGACGGGCTGAAGCTGCTCGGCGTTGCCATCGACGGGCAGGTACTCCCGGAAGCCGACTATCAGGCTACGCCCGACCAGCTGATCATTCCGACGCCGCCGGCGGCACGGCGCTTCGAGCTTCGTCTCGAGACCGAGATCGCGCCGTCCAGCAACGAGGCGCTGATGGGCCTTTATCGCTCCAACAATGTCTATTGCACCCAATGCGAGGCGGAGGGTTTTCGCCGCATCACCTATTTCCTCGACCGTCCAGACGTCCTCTCGGTCTACACCGTGCGCATCGAGGCGCCGCACGCCGAGGCGCCGCTGCTGCTGTCCAACGGCAACCCCGTAGAAAGCGGAGCGCTCGCGGATGGCCGGCACTATGCCGTCTGGCACGACCCCTACCCGAAACCTTCCTATCTCTTTGCGCTGGTGGCTGGCGCGCTCGGCAAGGTCGCGGGCAGCTTCACCACCCTATCCGGCCGCAAGGTCGAGCTCGGCATCTATGTCGAGCCCGGCAAGGAGCGGCTCGCCGGCTACGCGATGGATGCGCTGAAGCGCTCGATGAAATGGGACGAGGAAGCCTTCGGCCGCGAATACGACCTCGACGTCTTCAACATCGTCGCCGTGTCCGACTTCAACATGGGCGCCATGGAGAACAAGGGCCTCAACATCTTCAACGACAAATATGTGCTGGCCGACGAGGAGACGGCGACCGATGCCGACTTCGCCAACATCGAGGCGATCATCGCGCATGAATATTTCCACAATTGGACAGGCAACAGAATCACTTGCCGCGACTGGTTCCAGCTCTGCCTGAAGGAAGGGCTGACGGTTTACCGCGACCACGAATTCTCGGCCGACCAGCGCTCGCGCGCGGTAAAGCGCATCGCCGAGGTGCGCACGCTGCGCGCGCATCAGTTCCCCGAGGACCAGGGACCATTGGCGCATCCGGTCAGGCCGCGCCGCTACCGCGAGATCAACAACTTCTACACGGCAACAGTCTACGAGAAGGGCTCGGAAGTGGTGCGCATGATCCGCACCATCCTCGGCGCGGAGACCTTCCGCGCCGGCATGGACCTCTATTTCGAGCGGCATGACGGCGAAGCGGCGACGATCGAGGACTTCCTCAAAGTGTTCGAGGACGTCTCGGGCCGAGACCTCGGGCAGTTCGCGCTCTGGTACCATCAGGCCGGTACGCCGAACCTGACGGTGAGTTCCTCCTACAATGCGGCGGCCAAGGCATTCACGCTGGAGATCGAACAATCGGTGCCGCCGACGCCGTCGGAAAGCCGCAAGCGGCTGATGCATATTCCCCTGGCCTTCGGCCTGGTCGGCGCCGGCGGCAAGCCTGTCGCCTGGGCAGCCGTCGATGGCGCCACCGTCGAGGACGGCATCATCCATGTCCGAAAGCGGCGGCACACGGTGCGCTTCTCGGGGGTTTCGGAGCGGCCTTCGGTGTCGCTCAACCGCGACTTCTCGGCGCCGATCACGCTCTCGGTGCAGCAGAAGGCCGACGACCAGTTCTTCCTGGCCAGCCATGACAGCGATCCTTTCTCGCGCTGGCAGGCCTTCAACACGCTGCTCACCGACGCGCTCATAGCGGCGTTCCGCCAGCTGCTGGGCGGCAAAGAGTCGGCCTTCGACGCAAAGCTCGCCGAGCTTGCCGGAAGCATTGCCCGCGACGAGACGCTGGAGCCGGCCTACCGGGCGCTGGCTCTGTCGCTGCCCGGCGAGGCCGATATTGCGCGCGACATCGGCCAGGGCATCGATCCCGACGCCATTTTCGTCGCCCGCGAGGCGCTGGCGCGGACGATTGCCATGGCGAATCGCGAGATCTTCTCGGCCCTTTACGCCAGCCTGGCCGACAACGGTCCGTTCACGCCCGACTCGGCAAGCGCTGGGCGCCGCGCGCTGCGCAACATCTTGCTCGATTACCTGTCGCTCCTGCCCGAAGGCGCGGCGCTTGCCGCGCGGCATTTCAACGCCGCCACCAACATGACCGACCGCGCCGCGGCGCTGACCGTGCTGGCACACCGTCATGCCGGCTCCGCGCAAGCGGAGGAGGCACTGTCGGCCTTCGAGATGAGATACCGCGGCGATGCGCTGGTGCTCGACAAATGGTTCCAGATCCAGGCCGGAGTGCCGGGACCGCTGACCGTCGAAAACGTGCGCGCGCTGATGCAGCACCCTGCCTTCTCGATCGCAAATCCGAACCGGGTGCGCTCGCTGATCGGCACCTTCTTCAGCGCCAACCAGACCGGCTTCCATCTTTCCGACGGCCAAGGCTACCGCTTCTTCGCCGAGACCGTGCTGGAGGTCGAGAAGCGCAACCCGCAAGTGGCAGCACGGCTGGCGACGGCACTCAGGTCCTGGCGCTCGCTGGAACCGGTCCGGCAGAACAAGGCAAGGCAGGCACTGTTGCAGATCGCGAACGCCGACAACCTGTCGGCCGACCTGCGCGACATCGTGGAGCGGACGCTGGTGTGATTAGCAATCTCCCCCACAACGCGGGGAGATCAGCAGTTTCGACGAATTTCAATCAACTTTTAATTTTTTTGGCCGCGCCTCTGGACAAGGCGAATCACCTTTGATTCCTTATTGACGATTCGGACGTGCGGCGTAGCCGGATCGTCAAGTATGCGGCAAATCGGGGAGTGCCATTTATGGCGAAGACGGACGCGTGGGGCGCGCCCGGAGGGAGAGCTTTTGCGCGTCGCGAGGCAAGGAGCGGCGGGCCTGCCGGCAATGCGCGTCTGATCGCCGAACCCGCCTACCAGCGGCTGCTGGCGGCGGAACCGCTGCTGCGCCGCTCCATCCCCGCACTGATCATCATCTTCCTGATTGTCATCGCCGCACTGCGCTTCCTGTCGCTGGTGAACGACCGCGACGAGGTCGAACGCGACGCCAAGTCGGTGCTGGCGTTAGCCGCCGGCCAGATGGCACAGGCGATTGCGGCCGACCCGAACGCAGCCGGCGTGAATGCGACGGACCTTCTGGAGAAGACCAGCCGCCAGGGCGCCATGGGCCGCAGCCACGTGCTGGCCATCACCGACGGCGCTTTCAAGATCGTCGCGGTATCGCCATTGTCGACCGGCTGGCAGGGACGCTCGCTGGACAGCCTGGTGCTCGGCGGCCAGCCGCTGTTCATGTTCGGCGACCGCGCCGGCGTTATGGATGTCAGCATCGGCGGCAAGGACTGGTTCGCCGCCGTCAGCCTCACCGGCGACCGCAACAACGCCGCGGCGGTGCTGGTGCCCAAGGAGGCGGTGTTCGACAGCTGGCGCAAGACGGTGTCGCTCAACGTCACGTTGTTCGTGCTGACGGCCGGCGTGCTGATCGTCATCCTTTACGCCTATTTCGGCCAGGCGGCGCGCGCCCAGGCGGCCGACCGCATCTATCTCGAAGCGCATCAGCGCATCGACATGGCGCTGGTGCGCGGCCGCTGCGGGTTGTGGGACTGGGACATGGTGCGCGGCAAGATGTACTGGTCGCGCTCGATGTACGACATGCTGGGCTACGAGCCTTGCGATACGATGCTGTCCTTCGGCGAGGTCGACGAGATCATCCATCCCGACGACGGCGACCTCTTCGAGCTCGCCAACCGCATCGTCGAGCGCGAGATCGACCATATCGACCAGGTGTTCCGCATGCGCCACGCCGACGGCCAATGGGTGTGGATGCGCGCCCGCGCCCAGGTGATCGACCCGGAAGCGCCCGAGATCCAGCTGATCGGCATCGCCGTCGACGTGACCGAGCAGCGGCATCTCGCGCTGCGCTCGGAAGCGGCGGACATGCGGCTGCGCACGGCGATCGAGAACATCAACGAATCCTTCGTGCTGTGGGATGCCGCCGAACGGCTGATCATGTGCAACTCCAAATTCCAGCAGGACAACGGGCTCTCGGACCGCGACGTGATGCCGGGCGCAACCCGCGACATGCTGGAGGAGCGCATGCTCGCCTTCGCCTCGGAGCGCAGGCTGGCCAACGCCAACGGGCCGCATGGCGGTGTGACGCTGGAGCGCCAGCTCGCCGACGGACGCTGGCTGCAGGTCAACGAGCTCAGGACCAGAGACGGCGGCATCGTCTCGGTCGGCTCCGACATCACCCAGATCAAGCTGCATCAGGAAAAGCTGGTCGACAGCGAGCGCCGCCTGATGGCGACCATCCACGATCTTAGCCTCGCCCGCCGGGCCGAGGAGGAACGCGCCAAGGAGCTGGTCGAGCTCAATCGCAAATACATGAAGGAAACCGAGCGCGCCGAGGCCGCCAACCGGGCGAAGTCCGAATTCCTCGCCAATATGTCGCATGAACTGCGCACACCGCTCAACGCCATAATCGGCTTCTCCGAGCTGATGCAGCAAGGCCTGTTCGGACCGCTGGGTTCCGAGCGCTACGAGGAATATGCCAGCGACATCAACGGCAGCGGCAAATACCTGCTCGGCGTCATCAACGACATTCTCGACATGTCGAAGATCGAGGCCGGCCAGTTCTCGCTTGACCGCGAGGAAATCGACCTCTGCCCGCTGATCAGGGAAACGGTTCGCGTCATCTCGCTGCAGGCGGCGGAGAAGTCGATCACGGTAGAGACGCGCATCGCCGATGCGATGCGGCTCTACGCCGACCGCCGCGCGATCAAGCAGATCGCCATCAATCTGCTCTCCAACGCGGTGAAGTTCACCGGACAGGGCGGCAAGATCACGGTCAGGGCGCGCAGCGCCTCAGGCGCGCTGGTGCTCACCATCGAGGACAATGGCTGCGGTATCCCGAAGCAGGCGCTGAGCAAGCTCGGGCGGCCGTTCGAGCAGGTGCAAAACCAGTTCTCCAAGAACCACACCGGTTCCGGCCTGGGCCTCGCCATCTCGCGTTCGCTCGCCGAACTGCAGGGCGGCGCGCTGAAGATTCGCTCCACCGAAGGCGTCGGCACGATCGTGTCGGTCCGCATCCCGCTGAAGAAGGCGCCGCCCATGGTCAAGGTGGCGGCTTAGTTGGCGCGCTGAAATTCGAAACGCCGGCGCCAAGGAATGACGCGTGGATTAACCTCGCGAGATCGACGCTCCCGCGCGAAGCAGAAGGTCGAAATCCTTCCGAACCTTCCGCGACGTCTCCTTGAGATGCGCTTCGAGCACACCGAAATCCGGCAGGTCGGTGGCCGCCAGAAGCAGATCAGAAAGCCCCGGCGGAACATCGTCGCGCTGGAACTCGCCGGTAAGGCAGAGCCTGATCATCTGGGTCAGCGCGAGATAGAGCCTCCAGGCCTCGCAAAGCTCGTGCCGAACATCAGGCGCCGCGTAACCGGGGGCCAGCCGCGCCAGCACTTCCGCCGTCGCGGTTGCCCGCCTACCAGCCTCGACCGCGCCGGTGATGACCGCGACCTGGGCGATGAATTCAAGGTCGATCAGGCCGCCGGGGATCAGCTTGATGTCCCAGAGATCGCGCGGCGGCTTTTCCGTGTCGATCAGCGCCCGCATCTCGGAGGCATCCGCCTTCACCTTGGCGCCGTCGCGCGGCTGGGCGAGAACCGCCGCAACCTCGTCCTCGACCTCGGCGCAAAGCGCTGCGTCACCGCCGATGGCGCGTGCTCGTGCCAGCGCCATATGCTCCCAGGTCCAGGCATCCTGCCGCTGATATTTCTTATAGGCGTCGACATGGGTGGCGACGGGCCCCTTGTTGCCGGAGGGGCGCAAGCGGAGGTCGAGTTCGTAAAGCACTCCCTCGGCCGTCGGCGCCGAGACGGCGGCGATCAGCCGCTGCGTCATGCGGGTGTAGTAGTGTGAGGGCGCCAGCGGCTTCTCGCCATCGGAGTCTTCCGCATCCGCGTCGTGGTGATAAAGCAGGATCAGATCGACATCCGAGCCGGCAGTGAGCTCGCGGCTGCCCAGCTTGCCCATGCCGAGGAGCGCGACCCTGCCCCCGGCAATCCTGCCATGGCGCAACGCGAACTCGGCGATGACTGCGTTGAGCGCCGCTTCGATCGTGAGGTCGGCCAGGTCCGAGAAGGCGCGACCGGCGCGCCCGGGATCGATGGAGCCCGCAAGCAACCGCACGCCGATCAGGAATTTCTGCTCGGAGGCGAAGATGCGCAGCCGGTCAAGCACATCCTCATAGGCGCGGTCTCCGTCGATGAAAGCCGCAAGCCGCGCCGACAGATAGGCACGGTCGGGCAGTTCCGCGAGCAACGCCGGATCGAGCAGACCGTCGAACACATGCGGGCGGCGCGTGATGATGGCGGCGAGCCGCGGAGCTGCGCCCATGATCGTCGCCATCAGCTTGAGCAGTGCCGGATTGGACTGCAAAAGCGAGAAGAGCTGGATGCCAGCCGGCAGGCCGGCGAGGAACTCGTCGAAGCGGATCAGCGCCTCGTCGGCGCGGCGCGTCTGGCCGAAGGCTTTCAGCAGCGCCGGCGTCAGTTCCGTCAGCCGCTCGCGCGCCTCCGCCGACTGGGTGACGCGGTATCGGCCGAAATGCCAGCCGCGAATGACACGGCAGATGTCGCTCGGCCGCTGAAAGCCGAGGCGATGCAAGGTCTGCAGCGTGTCGGGATCGTCGACATCACCGGTGAAGACCAGATTGCCGACGCCGGCCGACAGTTCGGGTGCCGTCTCGAACAGCGCCGCATAATGGCGTTCGACCTGCTGCAGCGAGGCGCGGAAAGCTTCCGCGAATTCCGCCTCGCCGGTGAAGCCGAGCATCAGCGCAATACGCTCCAGCTCCTCGTCCTCTTCCGGCAGGACATGCGTCTGCTCGTCGGCCACCATCTGGACGGCATGCTCGACACGGCGCAGGAACCAGTATTGCCGGGTGAGCGCATCGCGCGCATCGGCGGTGATCCAGCCGCGCACGGCGAGCGCGTCCAGCATCGGCACCGTTTCGCGGCCGCGCAGTTCCGGGAAGCGGCCGCCGGCAATCAGCTGCTGCGTCTGGACGAAGAACTCGATCTCGCGGATGCCGCCGCGGCCGAGCTTGACGTTGTGGCCTTTCACCGCGATCTCGCCGTGACCCTTGTGGGCATGGATCTGGCGCTTGATCGAATGGACGTCGGCGATCGCGGCGTAATCCATGTATTTCCGCCAAACATAGGGCTGCAATTCCTTGAGGAAGGCCGAGCCCGCGGCAAGGTCTCCGGCCACTGGCCGCGCCTTGATCATGGCGGCGCGCTCCCAGTTCTGGCCGCGGGCCTCGTAGTAACGAAGCGCCGCCTCGACCGGGATCGCCAGCGGGGTCGAGCCGGGATCGGGGCGCAGCCTCAGATCGGTGCGGAAGACATAGCCATGCTCCGTGCGGTCCTGCAGGATGCGCACGAGACGGCGGGTAAGGCGCGAGAACAGCTCCGTCGCATCGAGCGGATCGACCACCGCCGGCGCCTCCGGATCGAAGAAGACGACGAGGTCTATGTCGGAGGAAAAATTCAGCTCATGCGCGCCGAGCTTGCCCATGCCGAGCACAATCCAGCCCGAGCCGCGCGCCGGGTCTTCCGGATGGGGCAGCTTGAGCTTGCCCTGCCCGTGCGCGTCGAGCAGCAGGAAATCGACGGCGGCGCGTGTGCAAGCATCCGCCAGGTCGCTCAGACGGCGCACCGTCAGCGCGGTTTCGGCTTCGCCGGACAGATCGGCCAGCGCGACCAGGAAATGCGCTTCGACCTTGAACTGCCTGAGTTCCATCATCAGGCTCGATTCCGAAACATTGTCGGCCCGCGCAGCGCGATCGACCGCCTCGCCGATCTCGTTGAGACGCGCTTCGATCGTCTGGTCGAACAGCGTGTCGAGAATGGCCGGCCGGCGGCGGGCCGTATCACGCAGGAACGGCGACAGGTCGAAGATGGCGGCGAGCAATTCCTGCAGTGCTCCCTGGCCGGCGAGGAACGCGGCCAGACGCGGAAGGCCGTCTTGCTCGGCCGCGTCAGCGATCTCGGACAATTCCCTCCGGGCATGGTCGCCGCCGAGCGGGCGAAGCGCCAGCGTCGGTTGGAGTTGCCATTCCGTATCGATCTTCTTTTTTGCCATCCTGGCCGCCATCAATGCGTCTCCCGGGCCGGGAAACTCATGACTACGGACAATCCGGGATTGGCGGGCAGAAGATCAAGCCTGCCGTTATGGAAAGTCATGATCGCCTTGGCGAGGCTAAGGCCCAGACCCGAGCCCGGCTGCGAACGGCTCTTCTCCAGCCGCACGAAACGCTCGGTGACCCTGGCGCGGTCGGCATCGTCGGGAATGCCAAGGCCATTGTCGGAAACGGCGAGCTTGACCTCGCCGCCGATGCGCTCCAGCGTGACGCGCACTTTCGGGCTCTCGGCGGCGCCGGTCGAGTATTTGATGGCGTTGTCGACGATGTTCGACAGTGCCTGGCCGATCAGCTCGCGATTGCCGTTGATGGTCACCGCTTCCGGCACCGCGGTTTCCAGCACGACGCCCGCCTCTTCCGCCACCGGCTCGTAGAGCTCGACGACATCGCTCACCGTAGCGGCGAGGTCGACCGGGCCGGTTGTCTCGGAGGAATAGCCGGCCTCCAGCCGCGAGATCATCAGGATGGCGTTGAAGGTCTTGATGAGCTGGTCGGACTCGGCGATCGTTCCCTCCAGCGCCTGACGGTAGTCCGTCGTCTTGCGCTTGCCGGCAAGGGTGGCTTCGGCGCGGTTGCGCAGCCTGGTCAGTGGCGTCTTCAGATCGTGAGCGATGTTGTCGGAGACCTGCTTCAGCCCCTCGTTCAGCATGGCGATACGGGCAAGCATCGTGTTGAGGTTTTCGGACAGGCGGTCGAATTCGTCACCGGCGCCGGTCACCGGCAGCCGTCCGCTGAGATCGCCGCCCATGATGCGGCGGCTTGCGTCGGAGACGCTGTCGATGCGCTTCAGCGCGGCGCGCCCGACGAAGAACCAGATCAAGAGGCCGCCGAGCCCCATCATGCCCAGCGCAAGCATCAGCGCGCGGCGGATGACGGCGCGGAAGCGCTCGGGCTCGCCAAGATCGCGCCCGACCAGCAAGATCATCTGATTGGGCAGTCGCAGCACCAGCGCGATAGCGTTATGGCCTTCTTCGCCTTCCGACCGAGCGCTGCTGTCGCCCGGGGACGGCGCGCTCTGATCGGTGCCACCACCACGCAACCGGTCGAGTTCGCCCTCACCGAAGCGATGGTACGAAAAGGGCTCCGTCGTCCAGCCCTCGGTTTCGATGATTCCCGGCTCCAGGCTCTGCACATTGCCGGTCAGGATCTGGCCGTTGGCGTCGGCGATCAGATAGAGGTTGGCGCCAGGCTGGCGCGAGCGGGCTTCAACCACGCGCACCAGCAACGGCAGGCCGCCATTTTTGTATGCGCGAGCCAAGCCGAGGATCTCGTCGTTGATCGTGTCCTGGGTCTGCGCCGTCAGCATGCGCGCCGAGAGCGACGTCATGTAAAAGACGAGCAGCACGGCGCAGAGAGCGAAAAGCAGAAGGTAAAGCGCCGAGAGCCGGGCCGCCGTCGTCTTCATGATGGCCGGCAGGGAAAGAGCCATGTGCGCCTAGATCAGGATGACGATTGGCTGCACGGTAACCCCTTGTTGCAGCATCTTTTCCGAAACGTTCCCTGACTTTCGGTTTGGGATCATGCTCTAGCCGCCTTTCAGCATGTAGCCCGCGCCGCGGATGGTGTGCAGGATCGGTTTGTCGAAACCCTTTTCGATCTTGCCGCGCAGGCGCGAGACATGAACGTCGATGACGTTGGTCTGCGGATCGAAATGATAGTCCCAGACATTTTCCAGCAGCATGGTGCGCGTCACCACCTGGCCGGCGTGGCGCATCAGATATTCCAGCAGGCGGAACTCGCGCGGCTGCAGCGTGATCTCGCGGCCGGCGCGCTTGACCGAATGCGACAGACGGTCGAGCTCGAGATCGCCGACGCGGTAGACGGTCTCGGTTTCCCGGGCGCCGGCGCGACGGTTCAACACCTCGACGCGGGCAAGCAATTCGGAAAAAGCGTAGGGTTTGGTGAGATAATCGTCGCCGCCGGCGCGCAGCCCGGTGACGCGGTCGTCGACCTCGCCCAGCGCCGACAGGATCAGCACCGGCGTGGTGTTGCCGCGCGAGCGGAGCGCTGCGATCACCGACAGCCCGTCGCGGCGCGGCATCATGCGGTCGACCACCATCACGTCATAGTCGCCGGCGTCGGCAAGCGCGAAGCCGGTCTCGCCGTCCCCGGCGACATGGGCGGTGTGGCCCGCCTCGGCGAAGGCTTTCTGCAGGTAGTCCGCAGCCTCGCGGTCGTCTTCCATGACGAGAATCTTCATGGAGCCGTTATACGCGATTTCACTGGAAGGTTGAGGGGCAGCCATGACTCAGCGCCTTTGCGTTCGCCAGCCGCATGTCGTGATCCCAGACCGGTACCCACTTGCGGGCACCGTGCTTGGCAAGCGGCAGCGGGTGATGGGAAACCCGCTGCCGCAGGAGCGAAACACGGTGACTGGCTGACGTGCTCGGCCCCATGTTTTCCCGGCGGCGGCTCGGGGGTGTTGAAACCGCCGCAAGGAAAAGTCGCTGAGCAATTCCAGGAAAGGCGTGAAGCGGGTTGCCGTCCGGAATTGCGTCAAACAGAGAGTTAGAGCGGTTCTGCGTTCTCGAGGAGCGATTGAACCGCTCTATCAGATCAGCCCTTACCGACCGGCAGCGCGACGAAGCGGTTGCTATCGTCGCGGGTGATCTGCATCAGCACGGCCTTGCGGCCCGACTTGGAGGCATCGGTCATGGCCTTGGAAACGTCGTCGGTAGTGTTCACCTCGTTCGAATTGATCGAGGTGATGACGTCGCCGGGCTGAATGCCGCGGTCGGCCGCATCGCTGTCCGGATCGACATCGGTGACCACCAGGCCCTTGCCGTTTTCCGACTTGGTGACGGTGAGGCCGAGATCGGCAAGCGTATCGGCCTTGGCGGGAGCCGCCTGCTTGTTGCTGCCTTCGTTCGAGGCCTGCTTGTCGCTCGAAGGCAACGTGCCGAGGTCCACCTTGACCGTCTCGTTCTTGCCGTTGCGCCAGACAGTGACATCAACCGACTTGCCCGGCGCATAAGCGCCGATCATGCGGGCGAGTTCCTTCGGCGAGGCGACGTCCTTGCCGTCGACCTGGGTGATGACATCGCCGGCGACGATGCCGGCCTTCTTGCCGGGACCAGCGTCCTGCGCGCTCGAAACCAGCGCGCCCTTGTCCGACTTCAGGCCGAGCGACTCGGCAATGTCGGAGGTGACCGGCTGGATCTCGACGCCGAGCCAGCCGCGCTGGACTGAGCCGTTCTTCATCAGGTCTTCGACCACCTGCTTGGCGGTCGAGGCCGGAATGTCGAAGGCGATGCCGACACTGCCGCCCGACGGCGAGAAGATGGCGGTGTTGATGCCGATCACCTGGCCGTTGAGATTGAAGGTCGGACCGCCCGAATTGCCGCGGTTGACCGAGGCGTCGATCTGGATGAAGTCGTCATAGGGGCCGGCGCCGATGTCGCGGCCGCGGGCCGAAACGATGCCTGCGGTGACGGTGCCGCCGAGGCCGAACGGGTTACCGACCGCGACGACCCAGTCGCCGATGCGGATCTTGGAGTCGTCGGCGAAGTCGACATAGGTGAACTTGCCGCCGCCATCGACCTTCAGCACGGCGAGGTCGGTGCGCGGATCGGTGCCGATCAGCTTGGCGTCGAGCTCCTTGCCGTCATTGGTGACTACGGTGAAGTCGGAGCCTTCCGAAACCACGTGATTGTTGGTGACGAGGTAGCCGTCCTCGGAAATGAAGAAGCCCGAACCTTGAGCCACGGGGCGCGGCTCGCCATTGCCGTGGTTGCGGTGGTTGAAGCGGGGCATGCCGAACTGGCCGCCCTGATCGCCGAAGCCGCGGAACTCCCTGAAGAAGCGACGCAGCTGCGGATTGTCGGGCAGGTTGTCGAAGCCGTTCTGATCGTCGGAGCCGTCATCGGCCGTCGGCTGGATCTTGGCCTTCACCTTGACGCTGACCACCGCCGGCGAGACGCGCTCGACGACGTCGGCGAAGCTCGGAACCTGCGGAGCCTCGACACGCACAGCATCGGCCAGCACGGGCGCAGTGCCGGTGGCAAGCGCGCCTGCGCCGACCGCACCAATGACGGCCAGGGACGCGACAGCCGCGATCAGGCGCTTGCGGGTGCTTGAATATGAATCGGGGGCAATATTCATGGGTCTCGTTTCCTCTTTCGAAGTGGATGCGCTCAGGAGAGCATCCTCGGAAAAGAGACTTAGTGAGGCGCACATTACGGCGCCATTTCCGATATATGAAAATTTTGTAATGTTGGCGCTTTAATCGCGCAGCAGCTTGTCCAGCGCCGCCTGTTCCTCGGCGCTGAGCGTGCTGCCCGGCGCGCGGCGGCGCGAACGGGTGCTGAGCACGATGAAGATGCCGCCGGCCACAAGCAGAAGCGCCGGGGTGCCCCACAAAAGCGCGTTGCGCAGGCTGAAGCGCGGCTTCAAGAGAACGAACTCGCCGTAGCGCGACACGATGTAGTCCATCACCTGCTGGTCGGTATCGCCGGCGACGAGGCGCTGGCGCACGAGGATGCGCAGGTCGCGGGCCAGATCGGCGTCGGATTCGTCGATCGACTGGTTCTGGCAAACCATGCAGCGCAGGCCTTCGGAAAGCGCGCGTGCGCGAGCCTCCAGCGCCGGATCGGGCAGCACCTCATCGGGCTTCACCGCCTGTGCCGCGCCAGCGAAGACCAACGCCAGCAGGAGGATCAGCGGGGCGAGCGAAAACTTCGCTTTCATGTCGGGCTCGCGGGCAAGGCAGCGGCGGCCGGCTTGCGGCGCCTCGCCGGGGCGCCAACGCGCAGGCGCCGGTCGAGCAGCGACATGGCGGCGCCCGCCATCATCACCAGTCCGCCGCCCCAGATCAGCGTCACCAACGGCTTCCACCACAGGCGCACGACGACCGAGCCGTCCTTGCCCTCATCGCCGAGCGACAGATAGAGCTGGCTCAAACCCAGCGTCCTGATGCCGGACTCGGTCGTTACCGTCTGCCGCACCGGATAGAAGCGTTTAGCCGAGGTGATCTCGCCATCGGCGTTGCCATCGGCGCCAATCAGCAGGAAGCGGCCGCGCTCCTCAGTGAAGTTTGGGCCTTTCTGAGGAAACAGTCCTTCGAAGCGCAGCGTGTGGCCGGAAAGTTCCACCGTCTCGCCGGCGCGCATGGTAAGAATCTTCTCGGTGCCGAACGAAAGCGTGCCGACGATGCCGAGCAAGGTGAGCCCGAGGCCGAGATGGGCAAGCGCGGTGCCGAAGACCGAGCGCGGCAGGCCGGCAAAGCGTCTCAGCATGACGGCCGGCGCCACCGAGCCGATGCCCGACTTGACGGCAAGGTCGGTCAGCGCGCCGGCAACAAGCCAGACGGCGAGGCCGACGCCAAGCGCAGCGAAGACCGAGGCGCCATCGACGAACAGGCCGGTGACCAGCATCGCGGCGATCGCCAGCCCGAAGGCCGCCATCAGGCGCTGCGAGGCGGCAAGGACGTCGCCGCGCTTCCAGGCAAGCAGCGGACCGAACGGCACTATGGCGAGCAGCGGCAGCATCAGCGGGCCGAAGGTCAGGTCGAAGAAGGGCGCGCCGACCGAGATCTTGCCGCCGGTGATGGCCTCAAGCGCCAGCGGGTATAGCGTGCCGACGAGCACCGTCGCGGTCGCCGTGGTCAGGAACAGATTGTTGAGCACGAGCGCGCCTTCGCGCGAGATCGGCTGGAACAGGCCACCTGCGGTCAGGGTGGAAGCGCGCAGCGCAAACAGCGCCAACGAGCCGCCGATGAACAGCGTCAGGATGCAGAGGATAAAGACGCCACGCGCCGGATCGGTGGCGAAGGCATGCACGGAAGTCAGCACGCCAGAGCGGACAAGAAAGGTGCCGAGCAGCGACAGCGAGAAGGTGAGAATGGCAAGCAGCAGCGTCCAGATCTTCAGCGCCGAGCGCTTTTCCATGACGATTGCCGAATGGAGGAGCGCCGTGCCGGCCAGCCAGGGCATGAAGGAGGCGTTCTCGACCGGGTCCCAGAACCAGAAGCCGCCCCAGCCAAGCTCGTAATAGGCCCAGTAGGAGCCCATGGCGATGCCGCCGGTCAAAAACATCCAGGCGACCAGCGTCCAGGGCCGCACCCAGCGCGCCCAGGAGGCGTCGATGCGGCCTTCGATCAGGGCTGCGACCGAGAAGGAGAAGCAGATCGAGAAACCGACGTAGCCGAGATAGAGCAGCGGCGGATGGATGGCGAGACCGAGGTCCTGCAGGATCGGGTTGAGATCGCGGCCCTCGATCGGCGCCGGGTTCAGCCGGATGAAGGGATTGGACGTCGCCAGGATAAACAGGAAGAAGGCGGCGCCGATCATGCCCTGCACGGCCAGAACATTGGCTTTGAGCGTCGCCGGCAAGTTGGAACCGAAGACAGCGACGAGCGCGCCGAAGAAGGTCAGGATCAGCACCCAGAGCAGCATCGAGCCTTCGTGGTTTCCCCAGGTGCCGGTGATCTTGTAGATCATTGGCTGCAGCGAATGGGAGTTTTCCCAAACGCACGCCACCGAGAAATCGGAGCCGGCATAGGCGGTGGCAAGAGCGGTGAAGGACAGCGCGGTGAGCGCAAAGCCGGTGACCGCGACCGGGCCGCCGACCGCCATCAGCCGCTGGTTGCCGGCGCGGGCGCCGACCAACGGCACCAGCATCTGCACCAGCGACAGCGCGAAGGCGAGGACGAGCGCGAAATGTCCGGTCTCAACCATTATTGGCTCTTGCTCTCCTGCCAGACGCCCTTGGCTTTCAAGCCGTCGGCGACCTCCTTGGGCATATAGCGCTCGTCGTGCTTGGCTAAAACGCTATCGGCGACGAAGACGCCGTCCGGGCCGAAAGCGCCCTCGGTGATGACGCCCTGCTCCTCGCGGAAGAGGTCGGGCAAGATGCCGGTATAGGTGACCTTGACCGATTTCTGCTCATCGGTGACCGAGAAGGCGACGGTCGCGCCCTGACCGCGAACGATGGTGCCTTTTTCGACGAGTCCGCCAAGGCGAATGCGCTGTCCGGGCTGGACGGTTGCGGCGGCGAGGTCGGCGGGCATGTAGAAATACGAAGCCTTCTGGCCGAGCGCGTAGAAGGTAAGACCGGCAGCAGCGCCGAGGAAGGCCAGCCCTGCGAGGATCACCGACAATCGCTTCTGCTTGCGCGTCATGGCCTACTCCGTCGCCGTCACGCCGAGGGAGGCGGCAAAGGCGGTGAATTTCTTGGCCTGCTCGCTGTCGGCGCCGAAGACGGCAACCGCGCGACCGAGCGCGTCGCGCGCCCGGTCGGCCTTGCCGAGCACAACATAGGAACGAATGAGCCGCATCCACCCTTCCTCGTCGCGCGGATTTTGTTTCAGCCGGTCGTCGAGGCTGGCGACCATGGTCTCGATCATTGCCTGCCGGTCCTGCAGCGCCATCTGCTGCGCCGCCTCGACCTGCCCGGCATCCGGGCCGGTCGCCGGCTTGCCTGCCGCCGCCGGCGGCTCGGCCGTTTCGGCGAGCGCCTGCTGGACGGCGCTGCGCCAGGGCGAATCGGGCGCAAGCTGACCGAGCATCTTTTGCCAGGCGGCGGCGGCTTCCGCCTTCCTGCCTTCCTGGGCCAGGCCCATCGCCAGATAGAAATTGGCCTTGGCGTTGGCGGGATCGAGCTTCAAGGCCGCGTCGAAGGCGCCCTGAGCCTCGGCCGTGACGATCCCGCCGGCAGCGTTGGCGATCGCCTCGCCAAGGCCGGCCTGGCGCACGGCGCTGTCGCCGTCGAGGCGGATGGCGTTGCGATAGGCGGTCACCGCGTCGGCGTAGCGCTGCAGGCGCAGATAAACCGGCGCAAGCACGTCCCAGCCCTTGCCGTCCGAAGGGTTGGCGGCGAGATGCGCCTCGGCGCGGGCAACCAGCTCGTCGACCGAGGACTCGGCAGGGTTCTTGGCCAGCCGTTCGGCCAGCGGCTGGGAGGGCAGATCAGGCGAGCCGAGTGAGCCGTAGAGCCCCCAGCTGACCAGCGGCACCGCCAGCACGGCGGCGGTGGCGACCAGCCTTGCGGCGCGCGAAGGGCGCGGCGCTCGCGCGCTTGGCTGGCTGTCCGAGCCGAGACGCAGAATGCGGCGGCCGATCTCGGCGCGCGCTTCCTCCGCCTCACCCGGCTGGATGAGACCGCGCGCCATGTCGCGGTCGAGTTCCGAAAGCTGGTCGCGATAGACTTCGAGATCGTGATCGCCGGCGGTCGATGCGGCTTTCGTGCCGCCGGCCAGCGGCAAAAGCACCGCCAGGCTGGCGCCCAGCGTAAGGATTGCAGCTATGACCCAGAACAGCATGGCTATTCCAATAAAGGCAGAGCCCTGCCCTGCCAACACGGACGCCCTGCGACGCTTTGGCGGCAGACGCGCCGGCCGTCCTTGATCAATGTCAAATTGCGCCGATCGTTGCTAATTCAGGTCAGCGGCGTCCAGCTGCCGTCGGCATTGCGGCAGGCGGTGCCGCGCGCCGTGACGCCCGAACCGCTCGTGTAAACGGTGTGGGTGTATTGGCGGCAGTCCTGCGAGCCGACCCGGTAGGGCTGGGCGGCAACGACCTCGCCATAATGGGTCGAGCTGTCGCCCTTCCACGTCACCTTCTGGCCGCTGGCGTTGTATTCCAGCGCCTTGTACTCGGCCTCGAGGCCTTTGCGCTTTTCGGCCTCGCTCAGACCCGAACCGATCGATCCGCCGATGAGCCCGCCATTCATGGCCGCGACGATGCCGACTCCCACCTTACCGGCGGCCGGCGGCGTGGCGACGGGCGTGACCGGAGAGGTCGGGCCGGTCCTGCCCAGCGTGGTGCAGCCCGACACGGCCATCAGGGCGGAAACGAGCGCAACGCGAATCTTCATGCCAGCAACCGGTTCTCTTGAGCGGGATGGGCTTCTTGGGCGAAAAGCACTTCTGGAGCGAGATGGATCGGGAACCGCGCCAGCGGGAAGGATAGCGAGCCCATAGTATTGATATTTGTCGGAAATTTGGCCGCAAGCGGCCGCACGGAAACCGATAAAGACATTATTGAAGGCTCCGCAATCTTACCACCGCCCTCAAGCCGCCCATGCTGGACCGTTCCAGCGCCAGGGCGCCTCCATACTCGTTGACGAGGTCGGCGACAATGGCCAATCCAAGCCCCGTTCCCGGCTTCGTCTCGTCGAGTCTCTTGCCGCGTTTCAACACTTCCCGCGCGCTGTCCTCGGGAATGCCGGGGCCGTCGTCCTCTATGACGATTTCAAACAGGTTGGGGCTTCCGGCAACGGTAGCGACCGAGACGGCAACGGCGCTTTTCGCCCATTTCATGGCATTGTCGAGGAGATTGCCGAGCAATTCTTCAAGATCCTCGCGCTCGCCGGCAAAGACGATCCCGGCGGCCGGCGGCGACAGCGAAAGCTGTGTCTGCGGGTTGAGCTTGCGCAGCACGCGCACCATGCGCTCGACCAGCGGCGCCACCGGCGTGCGGAAGACGACGCTGTCGCGCTGGGCGGCGACGCGGGCGCGCTGCAGATAGTGGTCGACCTGCTTTTGCATCGAGGCAGCCTGCTCGGCGATGAGCTCGCCCTTGGCGCCGCCGAGCGCGCGGCCCTCGTTGATCAGCACGGCAAGCGGCGTCTTCAGGGAATGGGCGAGGTTGCCGACCTGGGTGCGCGAGCGCTCGACGATGCGCCTGTTGTTCTCGATCAGCGCATTGGTCTCGCTGGCCAGAGGCTCGATCTCGGCCGGGAAGCGCCCGTCGAGCCGCTGCGCCGTGCCCTCGCGCACCATGGCCAGCGCGTTGCGCACGCGGCGCAAAGGCTGCAAGCCGAAAAGGATGGCGATGGCGTTGATGGCGATCATGCCGACGCCGAACAGTGACAGATAGGTGAGCAGCCGGCGCTGGAAGCTCGCGATCTCCTGCTCGAGCTCGCTGTGATTGCCCATGACGCGGAAGCGCGCGGCGCGGTTCTTGGCATCGAGCACGAACTCGCTCTCGAAAACCTCCAACTCCTCGCCCTTGATGCCCTCGGTCGAATAGCTGCGCTGGAAGTTCGCGTTGAACGGCACCTCGGCGACGCTCGGCGACAGGATCGAGGAGGTCATCGAGGAGGAATGGAGTTCGCCGTGAACGTCTTCGGAGGCCGGCTCGACCGACCAGTACCAGCCGGAATTCGGCTCCGAGAAGCGCAGATCGCCAAGGTCGGGCGAGCCGATGAGCGCGCCATTGTCGGAAATGCCGACTGAGCCGATCAGGTTGAACAGATGCGCCGAAAGCAGACTGTCGAAGCCGCGCTCGCTGGCCTGGCGGTAGAGCGTGGTTATGAGCGTGAAGATGACGACGAGCGTCAGGATCGCCCAAATCGTGGAAAAGGCGATGACGCGGAAGGTCAGCGAGCGCGGCCAGAGCCGCAGCTTTGAAAGCCACGTTCTCATCGTCGGCTTCAGCGGTTCCGCGTCACGCCTCCGGCTCTCGCATGCGATAGCCCATGCCTCGCACGGTTTCGATCATGTCGATGCCCATCTTCTTGCGAAGCCGTCCGACGAACACCTCGATGGTGTTGGAGTCGCGGTCGAAGTCCTGGTCATAGAGATGCTCGACCAATTCGGTGCGCGATACCACCTCGCCCATATGATGCATCAGATAGGCAAGCAGCCGAAACTCGTGGGAAGTGAGCTTCAGCGGCACGCCGTTGACGTCGGCCTTGGAGGCCTTGGTGTCGAGCCTCAGCGGCCCGCAGGTGAGCTCGGACGAGGCATGGCCGGCGGCGCGGCGGATCAGCGCCCTCACTCTGGCCAACACCTCCTCGATGTGAAAAGGCTTGGTGACGTAGTCGTCGGCGCCCGCATCGATGCCGGCAACCTTGTCGCTCCAGCGGTCGCGCGCGGTCAGGATCAGCACAGGCATCTTGCGACCGCCGCGGCGCCAGCGCTCGACGACGCTGATGCCGTCCATCTGCGGCAGGCCGATGTCGAGGACGACAGCGTCGTAAGGCTCGGTGTCGCCGAGGAAATGCC
This sequence comes from Mesorhizobium sp. WSM3862, assembly GCF_002294985.1. Classification (GTDB taxonomy): domain Bacteria; phylum Pseudomonadota; class Alphaproteobacteria; order Rhizobiales; family Rhizobiaceae; genus Mesorhizobium. The sequence goes on from NZ_NSGE01000003.1 coordinate 176,980, forward strand.
CCTCTTCGCCGTCATAGGCGCGGTCGACCACATAGCCGGCATCGACCAGCGCATCCGTAAGCTGCCGGTTGAGATCCTTGTCATCCTCGACGACGAGCACGCGCATGGTTCGTAGCCTGTTGAAGGGTGGAGGTATAGGCCGATTCCGCCGGCCAGGAAACTTAAGCCTGTTAAAGGGAATTGGGCGTCAGTCCAGCGGCACCACGATCTCGGTACGGCGCGGCCGCTGGCCCTCCTTGCCCGGGACCAGTACCACGATCACGCAGACCTGCTGTCCGCCGCGCGTGGCCTGCGAGGCCTTGGCGAGCGTGCCGCCGTTCTGCGCGGCGATCTGTTGGCCGATTGCATAGCAGTCGCTGGCAGCAAGCACGAGCGGCTGATCGACCGATGGCTCGACGAGCGGCATCGCCGTCGCCTGCGACGCAAAAATCCCGGCTGCGGCAAGCGCCAGCGTCGCGGCGCGAGTAAGGGAGCGGAACGTTTTCATGATCACGGTACTAACGCATTTGTGCTGAACATGAAATGAACGGTGAACGGCCGAAAATCCATGCCCGCCATACCCCCTACCCGCGAGACGAACAAATGCGAGTCCAACTGCCTGGGCTCATCAGGACCAGCATGGATTGATAGCCGGAAAATCACGGGCGCGGCTACGGTTTTCGCGGCTAGCATATGCTCTAATTTGCGCCGTGAAGCAGTTGAGGACGGGGAGAATGCCATGAGCCATGACGACCTTGCCAGTCTCTACAAGGGCTACATTGCCTGCCTCAACGAACAGGATTGGGACAATCTCGGCCAGTTTGTCGGCGAGGAGGTGCAGTATAATGGCGAGACGGTGGGGCTTTCGGGCTATCGCCGCATGCTGGAAGGCGATTTTCAGGCCATTCCCGATCTGCGTTTCAACATCGAGCTTCTGGTTTCAGAGCCACCACGCGTGGCGGCCCGTCTGCATTTCGACTGCAGGCCCAAGGGCATGCTGTTCGGCCTGGCGGTGAACGGCAGGCGAGTCACCTTCGCGGAGAACGTCTTTTATGAAATCCAGGACGGGCGAATACGCGAGGTCTGGTCTGTCATCGACAAGGCCGCCATCCAGGGCCAGCTCTAGAGAAGTCCAGCGTTTCAAGGAAACGCGGAATTGCTCTAACTCTTTGTTTTTTTCGTACTTCCGGACGGAAAACCGCTACGCACCTTTCCTGGAATTGCTGAAGGAAAAGCTGGTCTCTCAGGCACCTTCTTGCGTCAGCGCGCGGAAGCGCAGCAGCCCGTGGTGCACCGCGAGATCGTCGTCATAGCGCGCCTCGGCGAATTCCAGCGACAGCCGCGTCTGGCCACGCGGGCCGATCGAGAGGGCCGCGCCGTCGAGGCGCGCCTTGATGCTGTCCATGATGAGCCGCGTCTCGGCCTCGCCCTGCGCCTTCGACCAGATGTGGAGCGTGATGAGTTGGTCGTCGTTGTCGTCGGCGCCGGTGTCCAGGTCGAAGGCGCTGGTGCGACCGTAGGTGACGTGCGGAAATGCGGCCTTGGCGTCGGCGCGCTCGAGCAGGCCGGCGCCGCCCAACAGCGCCGACAGCGACGCATCGGTCTTCAGTCGCAGGAACAAGGCCTGCATCAAATCGCCAGGCGCCGTCATATGTGCTTCCTCTCGCCTGCCTTGTCCTCATCGCAGCGTAGCCGCCTTGCACCCGTTTCGCCAGATCGTCAGGCGGCGGCTTGAGGCAATGCCATCAAGCCTGATCACCGTTGCCTGATCCCTGATCACCACAGTTACGAAACGGATGACGGCGCACAGGCGCCTCATCACCGATCTCGCGGCGATAGACAAGCAAAACCGGGCGGCTGCCGAGAGTTTCGGGGGCGAGCCGCACCATCCGCGGTTCCGGTTCGGCGGGCATGCAGGGCATCACGCGTGTCACGATGTGGGGCGACACGGTTTTTGAGGAAGGCGCCGCGCAGGGTCTGGTGGAGCAATGCGACTACGTCTACACAAGGCTGCTGCCCGGCTGGGGCGCCAGTCGCTTTCGCCGCAGGGCGCAAGCCTGGCTGACGAGCGGGGCAGACTGGCCAGGGAGGCCGGAGATGAAACTTCTGATCTTTGGCGCCTCGGGCGCGACCGGCCGCGCTCTCGTCTCGGGGGCGCTGGCGGAAGACCATCTGGTCACCGCCTTCGTCCGCACGCCGCGCAAGCTCGCCATCAGCCACGACCGTCTGAGCGTGACCGTCGGAGACGTCGCCGACTGCAAGGCGGTGGAGGGCGCGATTGCGGGTCACGACGCGGTGTTGAGCTGCCTCGGTGTCGGCGTGCCATTGAAGCACGACGCGGCGGTGATTGCCGGTATCGGCTTCATCGTCGAGGCGATGCAACGGAGCGGGCCAACCCGGCTCATTTATCAGTCCTTCCTCGGCGTCCGCGACAGCCGGCGGCAATTGGGGCCGCTGCTCGGCGGCATCGTCGTGCCGCTCGTGCTGCGCCATGAAGCGGCGGATCACGAAGCGAAGGAAAGGCTCATCACGCAGTCCGGCCTCGACTGGACGATCGTGCGACCGCCAAAGCTCGGCAACGGTCCAGCCACCGGCCGGTTCCGCCACGGCCACGGCATCCGGGCCAGATCCTTGTTGCCGACGCTGGCGCGCGCCGACGTGGCGGCCTTCATGCTCGATCAAGTCAGCGACAAGACCTATTCGCGTACAGCGGTTGCCCTGCTGCCTTGACCTCACGACACCGGTGCCGCGCCGCCCTCTTCGGTGCGACGTGCGATGAACTCGTCGAGCACGCCGGCGGTGGCGGCAGCGGATGCGGGCGGCTGGAAATCGGAAAGAATCCGCTTCCAGATGCCGGTGGCGCGCTCCGTCGCGGTCTTGCCGCCGGATTGCGTCCAGTTGCCGAAATTCGACCAGTCGGCCACCAGCGGTTCATAAAAGGCGGTACGGTAGCGGGCCATGGTGTGGGCGGCCGAGAAGAAATGGCCTCCGGGCTGCACCTCGGCAATAGCGTCGAAACCGATGGCGTCGGCATCACCCGGTGTCGTGGCGCAAAGCTCGGCGACGGTCTGCAGCGCCTCGATGTCAGTGATCAGCTTTTCGAAGGAGACGCTCAAGCCGCCTTCCAGCCAGCCTGCGGCATGGATGCAGACCGTGGCGCCGGCAAGCACCGAGGCCCATAGCGCGAACTGCGTCTCATGCGCTGCCTGCGCGTCGGAGACATTGGCGGCGCTGCCGCCGCCGGAGCGCCAAGGCAAGCCGGTGAAGCGCGCGAGCTGGCCGGCGCCCAAGGTCGCCTTGATGTGCTCCGGCGTGCCGAAGGCCGGCGCGCCCGACTTCATGTCGACATTGGAGGAAAACGAGCCATAGACCACCGGAGCGCCGGGGCGCACGATCTGGGCGAGCGTCAGCCCCGCCAGCGCCTCCGCATGCTGCAGGGTCAGCGCGCCGGCGACCGTGATCGGCGCCATGGCGCCCGCCAGGCAGAAGGGCGTGATGATCGACACCTGGCCGAACCTGGCGAAGTCGATGATGCCTTGCGCCATCGGGATATCGAGCTGGCGCGGCGAATTGGTGTTGATGACGGTGTAGCAGTAGGCGCCGTTACGAAATTCCTCCTACGAGAGGCCGCGCGCCAGCCGGACCATCTCGAAGCTGTCCTCGACCTGCGGTGTGCCGCGGGCGAAGACGAAGGGGAACTTGTCGGACAAGGTGAGCTGCGCGCGGCCGGTGGCAAAATGGCGAAAGCGCGTGTCGACGTCCTGCGGCTCGATGCAGGGGCCGAGCATATGCAGCACGTCGAAATGCTGCAGGAGCTTCATGAATTCCTCGAAGGCGGCGAGCGTGCCGGGCCGCCTTCCGCGCTCGAGATCAGTGACGTTGGGCGCGCCGGAGCCGGCGAGGAATGTCATGGACCCAAGCTCGAGGATAAGGTCACGGGAGCGGGCGCCGCCATAGGCGGGGATTGAGCGCGGCGCGGACGCCAAGCCTGCCTCGACCATGTCGCGGCCGATCCGCACCATCTGGCTGTCCTCGTCGACCAGGGCGCCGGCCTTGGCAAGAATGGCGCGCGCCTCCGGCAGCAGCACCTTGATGCCGAGTTCTTCCAGCACGCGCAGCGCCGTGTCGTGGATCGCGGCGGCCTGATCGTCGGAAAAGACCGGCTGCGGCAGGAACGGATTCTTCAGCGAACGATAGTTCGGGCGGCGGCTCGACTCGCTGCCGGCCTCGCCGGTACGTCCACGCCGGCGTTCGCGCCTCTGATCGCGTGCGGCTTCGTCAATCATGCCCAATCCTCCCTATTGCCGCATTGCCTCGCCCTTGGGGTCATAGGTCGAGGCCGCGATGACACGCGCCGGCCGTTCGACGCCGACAATGTGTACGGAAAGTTGCGTCCCCTCCCCGGCGAAATCGTCATCCACCAACGCCAGGGCGACGCTCTTGCCGACCGTGTAGCCGTAGCCGCCGGAAGTGACGAAGCCGACGCGGCGTCCCTTGTGCCAGACAGGCTCGAAACCGCTGGCGTCGGCGTCGACGGCATCGACTTCCAGGGTCACGATCCGCCGGGCGACGCCCGCCTTGCGCTCCTTGAGAGCTGCTTCGCGGCCGACAAAATCGCCCTTGTCGAAGTCGACGAACCGATCGAGCCCGGTCTGGCCGGGCGTGTAGCCTTGGGTAAATTCGCGCGACCAGATGCCGAAACTCTTCTCCAGCCGCAGCGCGTTGAGCGCGTAGTAGCCGATCTCGGCGAGACCAAGATCTTCGCCGGCGGCGAGCAGCGTCTCGCGCAGCGTCCCGTGCAGGGTGGCCGGGCAATTGATTTCGAAGCCGAGCTCGCCGGCGATCGACAGCCGGGCGACCCGGGCGCGAACCATGCCGATGTCGAACTCGGCGCAGGCCATGAACGGCAGGGTTTTGGCGGAGACGTCCTGGTGCGTGGTGCGTTCGACGACCTTCCTTGCATTCGGCCCGGTCACCAGGAAGCCGGACATCGCGTCCGAGATGTCGTTAACCGAGACGCCGTCCGCCATGTGCGCCTCGAACCAGCGCATGTGGAATTCGCGCAGGTAATAGGAGCCCATGATCCAGTAGTCGCCGCCGCCCCAGTTGAGCACGGTAAGGTCGCCCTTCAGCCTGCCGTCATGGCCGAGCATCGGGGCAAGCTTCGCGCGCCCAGGCTTCGGCAGTTTGCAGGCAAGCAGCCGGTCGAGCCAGGCCTCGGCGCCGGGACCGGACACGGCGTAGCGCGAGAAGGCCGTGGTGTCGACGAGGCCGGCGGCGCGGCGCACCTGCAGCACCTCATCGCCGACGATGTCGAAGGCGTTGGAGCGCTTCAGCGTCGTCTCCTCGCGAAAACCCATTGGCGCGAAATAGGCCGGGATTTCCAGCCCCCATGAGGCCGTCCACTCGGCGCCGACCGCGCTCATGCCGTCATAGGCGCCGGGCCGCTTCAGCGGCCGGCCCGCCGGCAGCCGCTCGTTGGGGAAGGTCATGACGAAGCGACGGGCGTAGAACTGGCGCGTGGTTTGCCTGAGATACTCGCGGTTGGCGGCGAAGGCGCCGTAGCGGGCGATGTCCATGCCGAAGATGTCGGCCTGCGGCTCGCCGTAGATCATCCATTCGGCCAGCGACTTGCCGACGCCGCCACCCTGGCTGAAGCCGGCCATGACGCCGCAGGCGACCCAGTAGTTCTTCAAGCCACGCACCGGGCCAACCAGTGGATTGCCGTCGGGGGTGAAGGTGAAGGCGCCATTGACCCATTTGCGGATGCCCGCCTTGGCCAGGCAGGGGAAGCGCTGATACGCCTTCGAAAGCTCCGGGCTGATGCGGTCGATGTCCTCGGGGATCAGCTCGATGCCGTAGTCCCAGGGCGCACCGTCCATGTTCCAATGTTTTGGGTTCTGCTCGTAGACACCGAGCAGCACGCCTTTGCGCTCCTGCCGAAGATAGGAGAAGCCGTCGAGATCGACGGCAAGGCCGAGCTCCTTGTCGAGCGCAGCGACCTCCGGAATGTCCTCGGTGACGAAATAATGGTGCTCCATCGGCGTCACCGGCAGGTCGACGCCTGCCATGAGGCCGACCTGCTTGGCCCATAGGCCGCCGGCGTTGACGACATGCTCGGCGACAATCGCGCCCTTCTCCGTAACCACATCCCAGTCGCCGTCGGCGCGCTGCCTGAGCTCGATCACGCGGTTGCGCAGGATCACATCGGCGCCGCGCTTCTTTGCGGCGCCCGCATAGGCGTGCGTCGTGCCGTAAGGGTCGAGATGGCCTTCGTTGGAATCGTAAAGGCCACCCAGCACATCGCTGACGTCGACGATCGGGCAGATCTCCTTGATCTCCTCGGGCGTCACCAGGCGGGCCGTCTCGATGCCGACCGACTGGAACACCGCCCAGGCCGATTTCAGCCATTCCCAGCGCTGCGGATCGCTTGCCATGTTGACGCCACCGGTCATGTGCAACCCGGCATCCTGGCCGGACTCGGCCTCGATCTCGCGGTAGAGCTTGATCGTGTAATCCTGCAGCGCCGCGACATTGGGGTCTGCGTTCAGCGCATGGAAGCCGGCCGCCGCGTGCCAGGTCGAGCCGGCCGTCAGCTCGGCGCGCTCGATAAGCGCCACGTCGCTCCAGCCGAAGCGCGTCAGGTGATAGAGCACCGAGGCGCCGACCACGCCTCCCCCGATGACGACCGCCCGGTAATGCGATTTCACGAGCCTCTCCCTCTCGTTAGAGAGCCTTACGATACACCTCCTGTACACAAGTGTCTAGACACAAGTGTACAGGTCGCTTGCGCGCCGCTTCCCGCCATGCCTATTGTGCGGCCATGATCATGACCGCCCCGCAGGCCGAACCGGTTCCCGGCAACATCAAGGTCACGCGCTCGGACTGGATCGATCTGGCGCTTGAGACACTGATTTCAGACGGTATCGAGAGCGTGCGCGTGCTCACCCTCGGCCAGAAGCTCGGCGTGTCGCGCTCGAGCTTCTACTGGTATTTCGAAAGCCGACAGGATCTGCTCGACCAGTTGCTCAAGCATTGGCACGACACCAACACCACTGCGATCGTCGAGCGCGCCCGGCGCCCCGCCGAAACCATCATCATGGGCGTGATGAACGTATTCGAATGCTGGGCCGACGAGCGACTGTTCGACCCGAGGCTCGATTTCGCCGTACGCGAATGGGCGAGGCGCTCGGCCGACGTGCGGCAGATGATCGACCAGGCCGACGACGAGCGCCTCAGCGCCATCCGCGACATGTACCGCCGGCACGGCTACGACGACGAGGACGCCTTCATCCGAGCGCGTGTGCTCTACTACATGCAGATCGGCTATTACGTTCTCGACCTCAAGGAACCGGTCGAGGCCCGCGTCAGCCATCTCGCCGCCTATCTGCGCTCCTTCACCGGCCAGGAGCCGACCGAAGCGGATGTGGCGCATTTCATGCGCTTCATCGCGGCGCGGTGATAACTACCCGCCGTTCACGGCCGATTGACCTCCATTCAACAAAGCTTGTGCTGTGGCTTCGCTGCCCTTGTGAGCAGTGATAAAATGGTCGAATAGTTTGGCAGGGTGCCACCTGAAACTGCCCGCATGCTGTTTTCGGGCGAAAGCGCATTGGGGCGGAAGTCTGGAATGCCAACTCCTTCGAAACCACGCAAGAGAAGAGGCCGGATCGCCTCGGCGGCTCTTGCCGTCGATGCGTGGCTCGATTCCTCGCTCTACGAGATCAGCTTCAAAGCGCGCGAATTCTGGGAGGCGGCAACTATCTTTTCCCGCCGCTTCCGCCTGCATGGCTGGCGACGCGCCATCATCGAGGTGCTGAGCGAAGGGTTCACCATGGGAGCCGGCGGCTTCGTGGTGCTGTTGGCGCTGGCCATGCCGGCGTTTGAGATCACCGCCGGCGATTGGCGCAACCAGGGCGATTTCGCCGTCACCTTCCTCGACCGCTACGGCAACGAGATCGGCCAGCGCGGCATCATCCAGCGCGATTCCGTGCCGGTCGACGAGATGCCGGATATCGTCATCAAGGCGGTGCTGGCGACCGAGGACCGCCGCTTCTTCGATCACTACGGCATCGACGTTCTCGGCCTGTCGCGCGCGATCTTCGAGAATGTGCGCGCCAATTCGGTGGTCCAGGGCGGCTCCAGCATCACCCAGCAGTTGGCCAAGAACCTGTTCCTGTCCAACGAGCGCACCTTGGAGCGCAAGATCAAGGAAGCTTTCCTGTCGCTCTGGCTGGAGGCCAATCTCTCCAAGAAGGAGATCCTTCAGCTCTATCTCGACCGCGCCTATATGGGCGGCGGCACGTTCGGCATCGAGGCGGCGGCGGATTTCTATTTCGGCAAGAGCGTCAAGGACCTGAACCTCGCCGAGGCGGCAATGCTGGCCGGCCTGTTCAAGGCGCCCACCAAATACGCCCCGCACATCAACCTGCCGGCCGCCCGTGCGCGCGCCAATGTGGTGCTCTCCAACCTTGTCGACGCCGGCTTCATGACCGAGGGCCAGGTGCTGCAGGCGCGGCTGCATCCGGCAGATGTCGTCGACCGCGGCGAGCAGAAGAGCCCTGACTATTTCCTCGACTGGGCCTTCGACGAGGTCAAGAAGATCGCCAAGCCCGGCCAACACTCGCTGGTCGCCCATACGACCTTCGACGCCAATATCCAGAAAGCGGCCGAAGAGTCGGTTGAATTCCATCTCCGCCAGTTCGGCAAGGAATACAACGTTACCGAGGGCGCGGTGGTGGTGATCGAGACCAACGGCGCGGTGCGCGCCATCGTCGGCGGCCGCGACTATGGCGCCAGCCAGTTCAACCGCGCCACCAAGGCGCTGCGGCAGACCGGGTCGTCGTTCAAGCCTTATGTCTATGCCACCGCGATGGAGCACGGCTTCACGCCGGACTCGGTGGTTTCCGGCGGCGCCGTCAGTTGGGGCAGTTGGTCGCCACACAATTACAATGGCGGCTCGGCCGGAAACGTCACGCTGCTCACGGCAATCGCCAAGTCGATCAACACCGTGCCGGTGCGGCTTGCCAAGGACTATCTCGGTATCGGCCCGATCAAGGCGATGGCCGAATCCATGGGTGTCGAATCGCCGCTGGAATCGCACAAGACCATGGTGCTCGGCACGTCCCTCATGACGGTGATGGACCAGGCGACAGGCTACAGCGTCTTCGCGCAGAACGGCTTCGTCGGTTCCCGGCACGGCATCACGCAGCTCGTTACCCGCACCGGCGACGTCGTCTATGACTGGGCCAAGGACGCGCCGCCGCCGCACCGTGTGCTGTCGGAAAAAGCTCTGAAATACATGAACACCATGCTGGCCGCGGTGCCGGCGATCGGCACGGCGCGGCGCGCGCAGCTTCCCAACATCGTCGTCGCGGGCAAGACCGGCACCACGCAGTCCTACCGAGACGCATGGTTCGTCGGTTTCACCGGCAACTACACGGCCGCCGTCTGGCTCGGCAATGACGATTTCACGCCGACCAACAACATGACCGGCGGGTCGCTGCCGGCGATGGTCTGGCAGCGGCTGATGGCCTATGCACACCAGAATATCGATCTGAAGCCGATCCCTGGCCTCGATCATCCCTGGGTCGACCCGGAGGTCGCGGCCAAGGCCGAGGAAGAGGCGAAGAAGGAGGCTGCCGATGCCGCGGCGCAGGCAGAGGCCGAGCGCCCGCCGGTGCTTTCCAGCCGCACCACGCAGACGCTGAGGGCAATGACCAAATCCTTCCAGGCCGCGCCGGTTCTCAACGCTCCTACCCTGCCGGAGACGCTGTCCGCGCTTTGAACCTTCGTTCGACGCATGCGCTTGCCCCGAAACCGGTCCCACTTTCGCGGGAAAGCTTAGCGGAGACTAGGCAATCTGAGCCCGGCCCATTCGCCGGGTGGGATCTCAGCCCCGACACGGAAGTTGAACGACAAGACCCTTGTCGCATCGGCGTCGACCTCGCACCGGAAGCTTAGGCGGTACCATGTGGTTGCCGTGCTGAAGGCGGCCACCGGAGGGTTAAGAACATTGCCCACCTTCAGCGGAATGGATGGCAGCCATTTGGGAGAATAGGAGGCGCCCTGCAATTCCTCGTTCAAAACGCTGCCGCAAAGGTTGGCAACCCGCTGGTCGCGAGGCACCTCGCTCATAGAGCTTGTGGCCAGCGCATCGCCGGTAGCGCCCTGCGAATAGAGCTTTCGAACACCCGGAAGGCCGGAATAGATCGGCGACGCAGCAACGGCGGCGTTGGTGGAACCTGGCGTCCCGGCGCTCTTGCTTCGGGACTTCGAGACCTTCGCGAGCCTGAACTTCAGCGCATTTGCTTGCTTGGGCTTTTGCTTTTCGGTCGCGGCCGGAAGCTCGACCTTATCGCCGCTCTTGGCATCCATCGGCGTCGGCGCCGCGGCTGTTTGCTTTTCGGCGGTTGGCGCTCCTGCCTCTTGCTCGGCAGCCTGCCGTTTATCCGTGTCCTGGGCTGCCTTCTCCTCACTTTGCGTGGGCTCGGCGTCCGTCGCGGCGATTACCGGCTTCTCGTCAGCCGTGCTTTGATCCGCCGGCTGATCGGCATCTGCCGGCGCGGCAGATTGCTTCTGTGCAGGCTTCGCCACGGCGGGCGGCTTAGTATCGCTATCGTTGGCCGGCGACGGCGTGTTGTCCCGGTTGCCGGCTCCATCCAGGGATTTCCTGGGGCCGGTGTCCTTGTTGCCGTACTGGAAAACGGGCTTTAGCACCGCGATCGGCGGTGGCTTCGGCGGCTGCTTTTCCGGCACTGGCGGCTTTTTGACTTTTTGCTCGGGCGGTTTTTCGGCTTTCGGTTCCGGGGGCTTCTCGGCCTTGAGTTCCTTCGGCTGCGGTGCGGGCGGAGGCTTCGGCTTAGGTTGCTCGGGCGGAGGCACAAGCGCGACATTGACCGGCTGTTCCTCATCCGGCTGTTGGGCGGGCTTGGGCAAGGTATAGACCAGAAACGCTGCGATGAGCGCATGCAGCATCAGCGATGCGGGCAAAGCCCACGGCAAATTCCGACGCCGCTCTCCGGTCTCGCCCTTCATCCCGACCGATGTGGAACGAAATGGCGGCGGCTGCAAGCACAGGCATCGGATCGGCGCCTGACAAGTCAGTGATTGGATGGCCACGTGCAGCGCCGCCGAGAATCAGGAGCGGCGCGGTCCGGACTTTGTCCGTGACAGGCCGGTCGCCGACATGGGAACGTCATACTACTGCAGGCCGCAACCACCTGAATATCGCCATGCCCAAGGCAAGCCGGCTTGCCACGAGGCCCCGCGCCGCGATATCCCGGGCAACCCTCTCAGTTCCGGCCTTCCATGCTCAAGACCGTCTCCCTCACGCTGCTTTCGCTTGCCATGGCCATCGGCCTTGGCGGCGGCAGTGTCTGGTACGCGCTCAACGCGCAGGACGGGGTCGGTGCGATCCGCATCGGCCAATGGACAGCTTTTCCTGAAATCGGCACGGAAGGCTCCGACCCCTACTCCAAGGCGCGCGTGGCGCGTGAGGGCGTGCTGGCGCTCGGCCGGGCGGAAGGGTTATCCTTCGTCGCCGAGCGCGACGAAGCCGGCCAGCCGCTGAAGCGGGAATGCGCCTATTCGATCGAGGGCGGCTACCCGACGGCCCGGTTCTGGACGCTTTATGCCGCCGACCAGTCGCTCGGCGTCATCGACACCGGCAAGGCGAGACAGGCGGCGCTGCAATCCTACGAAGTGCTGCGCCGGCCCGACAATTCGGTCGTCATCTCCGTCGGCGACCGCCCTGCCCCGGGCAACTGGCTGCTGACGGCCGGCTTCGGCAAGATGTATTTCGTGCTGACCTTCTACGACACGCCGATCGCGAGCAGCACTGGGCTTTCCGACGTGGCGCTGCCGCGCATTCTGAAGGCGGGTTGCCATGCGTAGCCTGCTGCACGCCCTGGTCCTCGGCCTGCTCGGCGCCGGCATCGTGCATATCGCGGTGCTGTTTTTGGTGCCGGAATTTTCCGAGCGCGATGCCTGGTCGCGGCTGGCAATGGCCTCCCACCTCTACAAGATGACGCGCCTGGACGCGGAGGCTGGCGGTGCGCCTGTGGTGAAGTCGGTCGACCCCATGTTCTACGCGGCCGCCTGCCGCTTCAATCTCGCCGACGGGCTGGTACGGATCCGGGCGCCGGGCGACGTGCCGTTCTGGTCGGCCTCGGTCTATGACCGCAGCGGCCATAACATCTATTCCTTCAACGACCACAATGCGAACAGCGAAAAGCTCGATGCCGTGGTGCTGACACCGGCGCAGATGATCGACGTGCGGCGCGATCTTCCCGAGGACTTGCAGGGCGCGATCTTTGTCGAGGCGCCGATCGAGGAGGGCATCTTTGTCGTCCGCGCCTTCGTGCCGGACGATAGCTGGAAGCCGATCGTGTCGCGCTTTCTCGAACAGAGTGCCTGCGAGCTGCAGGAATACTGAAGAGTCAGCTCAGTGATGCGGCATTAGTGGCGACCCAGGCTTGTCCGGGCCGTCCGGACGCGCCGCGCCAACCTGCGGCTGTGGCTCATAGCGGACGCCGGGGAAGATGATGACAGCCGCTGCCGTGTCGGTGTCGTGGGTTACTCGATTGACGGGTGCCGCTCGCGGCACGAAAGACAAGACCATTCCCATGGTTCGCGTATTCCTCTCGGTTTGACCGGAGCACAACGCAACGCCTCCAAAGTCGATTAAGGCGGGCAGAGGGTTAACGGAGCGCTAACGGATCGCGGCTAATTTGATGTTTGTTCCCTGGAGACGCGAAACCGGCCCGGCCGGAGGCGCGGGGCCGGGTCTGTGTCGAGTATCGGGCGTATCCTCCGTGTCTTCTTCGGATTTCAGGCACATCGCTATCCGGACCGAAGCGGGAAAAGCCGAAAGGCTGTTCCGCGCCGCCGTGTCGGCCTTCTGCTCGCTGACGCGCCCGTCGCGGCGCGAAATCGCCCAACTCGAGGATCTGACGCTGCCGCTGTTCGACGAAGTGTCGGTCGAATCGCGCCGCTATGTCGCCGCCGCCCTTTCCGAATGCGAATATGCGCCGGCCGCGTTGGTGCGGCGGCTGGCCGAGGAGCCGGTCGAGATCGCGGCGCCGCTGCTTACCCGCTCGAACGCACTGAGCGACATCGATCTCATCGCGCTGATCGGCCGCCATGGCCTGCCGCACGCGCGCGCAATCGCTCGCCGCAAGGAACTCAACGCAACCATCGCCCACCTGATCCGCGCGCTGGAGAAGCCGACGCTGGTCAACACGCGGCCGCCGGAGACGGTCACGAAACTCGCGCCGGTGAAACCGGCCGCTTCCGCAACAGAAGACAGCCGCCCGGATCCCGGCGTGTCTGAGGAAAGCGCGCGGCGACGCCTGCGCTCGATGATGCGGCCCGCCGGCGAAAGTGCCGCTGTCAACCCATTCCTCGGACAGCCGACTTATCTAAAGCTGCGCGAGACGGCGCTGACGGGCAACCTTGCTTTCTTCCAGACGGCGCTTGCCGATGCGCTCGACATCGATTTTGCCGCGGCCCGCTCAATTACCGAGCAATCGGGCTACGCAGCGCTGCTTGCGGCACTCAAGGCGCTCGACCTCAGCGAAGACAGGGCCTTCCTGATCGCGGTCGCGATCTATCCCGGCGAGTTCCCGCATCCCCAGGCAATCCGTCTGTTCCTCGACCGCTATCGGCTGCTGCATCGCGAGGCAGCGCTCGACATGGTGCGGGCCTGGAAGGCCGAAACGATGTCTCGGGCGATCCGCGGCAACGCCATCGAGACAGGGCGCCACGCATCGAACAGCGATGACAAGGCCGCCGGCCGCAAGGCGTCCTGACCCAATTCCAGGGAAGTGCACAGCGTTTCCGTGGCCGGTCGGGACGCCGGGCCGCCGCCTCTATTCCGCCTTCACGGACACAAGCTCCTCGACCGGAACGGAGCCGGCCTCGATCTCGACCACCCAGATGTCGGGATCGAATCTCTTTTCCTTTTCCAGCCTTGCATCGAATGCCGAGCTATCGTCGCCAGAATCGAGCAAGGTGAAGAAGCGCTCGTCGGGCTTGGCCGAATCGTAGCTCGTTTGCGGCGCCGGTCCGTACAGAGCCACCTCGCCCAGCCGGCCGCGCGACAACACGAAGACGGCGCCAGCCTCGGTCGCGCCGCGCTTGACCACGGCAGCAAAACCGCCGGCGGTGAAGACACGGCGCAGAAGGGCCGATACCCACAGATCGGTAGTCACGCGCATGGCAGGGTTCCGGATGGCATGCGCGGTTCCTTACAGCATCGGCAATGGAACCGAAAAGCCGGCAGCCCTCAGTTTGTCAGGCCGATCTCGCGCATCTTGGCATAGACCACTTCGTCCGGCTCACCGGTTTCGGGCAGGCCGAACAGCGCCTGGAACTCCTTGATCGCAGACTTGGTCCGGGCGCCTACGACGCCGTCGAGCTGCATATCGTCATTGCCGAAGGCCTTCAGGCCAGCCTGGATCTTGACGATGCGGGCGTCGGGGGCCTGCGTTGCGCCGTTGGCCGGAGAGGAGACCGGAATGGCCGCCGGTCCGGCGGCCTGGGCCGCAGCCCTGTCGGCCGGTCTCGGGGCCGGATGCGGAATGGCCGCAGTAGTTTGCCTGGCGCCAAGCTGATCGAGCAGCGCGCCGTCGATATCGCCGGAGGCGGGCAGCCCGACCTTGAGCTGATAGGCCTGGATGGCCTTGCGCGTGGCTGGGCCCGTGAGGCCGTCGACGGTGCCGTCGTAGAAATTGAGGTCCTTCAATATGCCCTGCACCTGCTGGACGACCGGATCGGGCTTGGGAGTGGGCTGCGCCTGCCGCACGATGTTGATGGTGGTCTCCGGCTCATCCGAGACGGCATGCGGGAAATTCTCGATGCTCCTGGTGGCGAAGAAGGCGCTCGTGTGCGGAAAAGGCTGGTACCAGAGCGCGTTGGCCGAAACGTAGAAGAGCGTCACCAGGAAGGCGGTCGAGCCGCCGACCAGAACCGGGTTGCGCGAGATCATCTGGCCAACCGCCGCAGCGCTCTCGGCAAGCAAGCCACGCTCGGGTTCGACCACTTTAGGCCGTCTTGCGGAGCGAGCCATTGCTGTCCCCATTTGCATCCCCCTTCGGCTTTGCAATCGGCACCGGCAGCACGTCGGCCGGCGCGCCCGAGCGCCGCTTCGGTCCGTTCACCGGCAGGCTGATCGTCACCGTCGTGCCTTCGCCCGGGGCGCTCTCGATCGACATCGTGCCCTCATGCAGCGCCACCAGCCCCTTGACCAGCGACAGGCCGAGCCCGGTTCCCTCGAAGCGGCGCGTATAGTCGTTCTGGATCTGCATGAACGGCTTGCCGAGGTTGGCCATATCCTCGTCGGCGATGCCGATGCCGGTGTCACTCACCCAGAAATGCAGCCGCGAGCCGACCCGCTTGGCGCCGATCACCACGCTGCCGCCGTCAGGCGTGAACTTCACGGCGTTCGAAACGAGATTGATCAAGATCTGCTGCACGGCGCGGCGATCGGCATTGATCTCGCCGGCGTCAGGCGCGATCTGGGCGCCGAGCGCGATGCTCTTGGCCTCCGCCAGCGGCCGCATCATCGAGCGGCACATGTCGGCCGCATCGGCGAAGCGGAACGGCTCGAGCTCGGTGGCATAGGCGCCTGCCTCTATGCGCGAGACATCGAGGATCGAGGTGACGACGGACAAAAGATGCTGGCCGGACTCCCTGACCAGGGCGACATATTCCTTCTGGCGCGGATCGCGGAAGGCGCCGAACATCTCGTGCAGCAGCATGTCGGAGAAGCCGATGATGGCATTGAGCGGCGTGCGCAGCTCGTGGCTGACCACCGCCAGGAAACGCCCCTTGGCCACTTCGGCGGCAGCCGCAGCCTCCCTCGCCGTGGCAAGCTCTTCGCGGAGCGCAGCGACCTCGTCGTTCTCACGAAGGACGAAGGTCAAGATGTCCTGCTCCCGCGCGCCGCGCAGCAATTCAAGGCGGAACGGGCGGAAATTGTCGGCCGAGCCGCCACCGTCGCGCGGCAAGCGGATGAGCAGGTCGAGCCGGCGCTTCGGCGCGCCGTCGCGCATGTCCGCGAGGGCGGTGAGATAGGCGACGCGATCGGAAAGATGGACGCGCTCGAACAAGCCGGTACCGAGCAGGAGCTCCGGCGCCAGCTTCAGAATGGAACGCGCCTTGGCCGAAGCGTCGAGTACCTCGCCCTGGCGGCCGACGCGCAGCACGACGGCATCGATCGTCTCTTCGAGACGGTCCACCGCAGGCTCAACCTGACGCGCATCGGCGGGATTGGCGAAGGCCGCCGCGCGCGGCAGGAGCGTAAGCGCCCAGGCAAGCGGCAGCAGCCAGTGCCAACCGGCGATCGCGGCCTCGCCGAGCGGCAGGAACTGGTTTGCGAAAGGCTGCAGCAGGATGGCGCCGAATGCCGCCAGCGCGCCCGAAATTGCTGCGCGGCGCGACCCGGCGATCCACCGAGACTCGACCGGCAAAGCCACGGCAAGCAGCGCGACGGGCGACGCCAGACCACCCGCCGCGGCAATTGCGCCGGCAAGCGCGAGGCCGCCCGTCGCCACCGAGGCACGGCCGGCGAGCGTCATGCGGCCGGTGGCGGCAACCAGAAGCGCTGCGAACCAGCACAGACCGAAAGCGCCGAAGATCGCAGCCA
The DNA here is from genome assembly GCF_002294985.1 of Mesorhizobium sp. WSM3862. Lineage (GTDB taxonomy): Bacteria > Pseudomonadota > Alphaproteobacteria > Rhizobiales > Rhizobiaceae > Mesorhizobium. Next base: position 193,607 of record NZ_NSGE01000003.1, read on the forward strand.
CGGTAACGGCGGCACCCAGGCTTGAGGTGACCAGCGTCACCGCCGCACCCGCGGCGAGGAAGGGAGCAGCGAGCATGACGCCGATGAAGCGGCGCTGGCGCTGGCGCTCAGCCTCGTCCGTGACGGTCGGATGAACCATGCGTTCGCAGCCGGCGGCAACCGCGCCAGGCAGAGGAACGTATCTGGCCGTAATCGAACTCAACGCACTCGGACCCGGTCGTGAATTGCCCTGCTTCTGCAGGTGACTCTTGATTGGACTGAAAGTCGCATCCAGCGTTTAAGGAATGGATAAGGCAGGGAAGGCGAGCGCCCCGCCCGCGGCAAATATCGGGACGCCGGCACCCCAAAGCCCGTCGATCTGCCGCCATGGTAAATGGAGCGTTAGCCACAGCCCGGCTCGCCTGGCCTCCCGAAAACCCAGTGCCGATGCTCGCCCTTTCCAAAGTTTTTCTTTTGAAACAGCCGCATAGATGGTTATTTCAAAGTTAATACAGTGGATCAGATTTGAGTTAGATCAATAGCGTGAAAACCAATCCTTTCGACTTTATCTAAAATTTGAAGAAAATTCGCGGCTTCGGCGCAAGCCACGCTTCGCGCCTTCGTGCCATTGTCACGTCCATAAAAAGAGGTCATGCCGATGGATGCATGATCCGATCACGACGAGGCATCGAGATGGGCTTTCTGATCAGGATGGCTTTCTGGTTTTCGCTGGTGCTCTTGGCGCTGCCGCTCAGCGTCGGCCCCGACGAGGATGGCCGCGAGGCGGTCGGGCCGATCCAGGCGCTGTTTGCGGCGCGCGAGGCGGTCGGCGACATTGCCGGCATCTGCGAGCGCAAGCCGGATGTTTGCGAGACCGGCAAATCGGCCATGCACACCATCACCGTGCGCGCCAAGGAGACAGCCAAGATCGCTGCCGCCATGCTTGATGACCAGCAGTCGGAAAAGACGGCCGCGCCCGCTGCGAAGGTAGCGGAGACGTCTGGCGAGACCACCGGCAGCGTCGCCGAGGACATCGTCCTGCCCGCCAAAGTCAACATCCCGGTGATGCTGACGGCGAAGAACTGAGATTCCTTTTTCTGGAAATGCTCTAACGCCGCGGGCCCGCCCGACCTCTCGACGCCCGCGGCGTCTTTCTTTTTCCGTGACGTGGCGGCGCCGGGTCACTATATGCGGGCAATGACGACCTCGATCGAAACGATCCGCGACGATTTCTCCCTGCTCGACGAGTGGGAGGACCGCTACCGCTATGTCATCGAGCTCGGCGAGGCGCTGCCTCCGTTTCCCGAGGCGGAACGCACACCGGCCAACAAGGTGCCGGGCTGCGTCAGCCAGGTGTGGCTGACCACCGAGCAGGGAGAAGGCGTCGATCCGGTGGTCAGCTTTCGCGGCGATTCCGACGCCCACATCGTGCGCGGCCTTGTCGCCATCATGCTGGCGCTGTTCTCGGGCCGGCCGGCCAGTGAAATCCAGAACACCGATGCGGAAGTGACGCTGAAAGAACTCGGCCTCGACGAGCATCTGTCGCCGCAGCGCGCCAACGGCCTTCGCTCAATGGTCAAGCGCATCAAGCGCGACGCCGAAGCCGCCTTGAAGCAAACCGCCTGACTCTACCCAAGCCCGGCAACAAGCCGCACTGCGGCGGGTTCACCCGTTCGCAGCAAGACATCCGTGAAATACCTCAAAAGCAAAACGGCGCCCCGCGGGCGCCGTCGCTTTTGCCGACTTGCGGAAGCTGCTACCGGCGACCCTTGGGCTTGCGGCCGAGGCCCATCTTCTTGGCCAACTGCGAACGGGCGGCTGCGTAGTTGGGAGCAACCATCGGATAGTTGGCGTCCAGGCCCCACTTCTCGCGGTATTCTTCCGGGGTGAGGTTGTAGTGCGTCATAAGGTGGCGCTTCAGCGACTTGAACTTCTTGCCGTCTTCGAGACAGACGATGTAGTCGTCATGCACGGAGCGCTTCGGGTTGACGGCCGGCTTCTGCTTCTCGGCCGAAGGCTGCTCCGTCGTGCCGCCGACGCGGCCGAGCGCGGCATGGACGTCGGCAATCAGGTTCGGCAGTTCTCCGACCGGCACCGGGTTGTTGCTGACATAGGCCGCGACGACATCGGCAGTCAGCTCGATTAGCGCGTCCCCATTCCTTGAAGGTGTTTCGACGATATCCATTGTGCTCAGGCCCCAACGAGAGTTTGTTTTCTAGACTGCGCCCTTTTTCTGGATCGGGCATCGCGCGAAATTCATGCAGGCAAGCCCTGCGATTCGCGTCGCGTCATCTTAATGACCCTGTGCTGCAAGTAAGTCAATTCACCTATTGAATTATATTCGGCGATATTCATCAAATATTGCCCGTTCAGCTTCAAAAATTCGTGTGCCGTGTAACGCAGCGAGATTTTTTTGGCCGGACCAGTGCAGCCTGACGTGGCGCCAAGCACGCTTTTACACCTCTGGTCGCGTCAAAACAGGTTCTTTATGCTTGGCTAAACTAATGTTTGGCCGCCCGGTGGGCGAAGAATCCTATGGATCATGGCGCGGACATTCATCCTCGCGTCAAACAGCCAAGTCGCCTCGACGAACCTCTCAGTGGGGTTTGATGTACTTGCCGTAGACCCAGCCGGTAACAAAATCACCGTTCTGCGCCGGATCGTGCCAGACCTCGCACCAGCGGTAGCGGATCGCCTGCCGCTGCTTCCAGTGCGGTTGGCCGGCAATGTCGAGCAGATCTATCCCGCCCGTGCAACGGCCGGTCATCTGCAAGACAGTGCCATTCGGATAGGCCGCCTGTCTTTGCGATGTGTTTGACGGATACTTGCGCGCGTTGAGCGTGTCGCCGAACGGCACGCCAGCCACTTGCCAGGCCGCGAACACGGTTGCATGAGACTGGCCGGAAAAGGCCAGGACCGCCGAAGCGACAGCAAAAGCCACGGCGGCTCGAACATAGGATTTCATCTTTTCCCCTTTCGACTTACCTTGTGTAGACCACCTTAAACCCCGCCCTTTGAACCGCTGCTGAGCGACGCGTTCATTCGCCATTCAAGCAAATTTCAGGCAATTCCATAGCGAGACGCAATGACCAGAACCTCCGTCTTCCCGACCGCCATCCCGCCGCGGCCCGAGAAACGCCCCATCTTCGACGTTCATCACGGCATCACCCGCACCGATGATTACGCCTGGATGCGGGCCGCCAACTGGCAGGCGATGTTCAGGGACCCTGCACTGCTCGACGGCGCGATCCGCGCTCATCTCGAGGCCGAGAATGCCTACCAGGCAACGCTGATGGCCGACACGGCCGAGCTGCGCCGCAAATTGTTCGCCGAGATGAAGGGGCGCATCAAGGAGGACGACTCCACCGTGCCGATGAAGGACGGTCCCTACGCCTATGGCTCGTCGTTCAAGCTCGGCGGCGAGCAACCGCGCTACTTCCGCACGCCGCGCGATGGCGGCATTGAGGAGATCCTGCTCGACGGCGATGCGGAAGCCGAAGGCAAGCCCTATTTCCGTCTTGGCGGATTCGACCATTCGGCCGACCATCGCAAGCTGCTCTGGGCTTTCGACGACAAGGGCTCGGAGTTCTTCGCGCTGCGCGTGCGGGACATCGCCAGCGGGAAAGAACTCACCGATCAGATTCCGGATACAGGTGGCGGCGGCGTGTGGAATGCCGGAGACGACGGCTTTTTCTACACCCGCCTCGACGACAGCCACCGCCCGTCAAAAGTGTTCTTCCACGCGCTTGGCGACAATCCGGACAACGACCGGCTGATTTACGAAGAGACGGATGCCGGCTTCTTCATGGATGTCAGCGGCACGCGTTCCAACGACTGGATCATGATCGGCATCAACGATCATGAAACCTCCGAATACCGGCTTCTGCGCGCCGACGAGCCGTTCGCCGAGCCGAAGCTGGTGGCGGCGCGCGAGACCGGCCTGCAATATGACCTGGAGGAAGGTGGTGACGTCTTTTTCATCCTCACCAATGCCGACGGCGCCAAGGACTTCAAGATCATGACCGCGCCGGTCGAAGATCCGGTGCAGGCCAACTGGAAGGAACTGGTGCCGCACGAGCCCGGCCGGCTGATCCTGTCGGTGCTCGGCTTCAGGCACCACATGGTCAGGCTGGAACGCAAGGAGGGCCTGCCGCGCATCGTGGTGCGCGATCGGGCAAACGGCGAGGAGCACCTCATTGCCTTCGACGAGGAGGCCTTCTCGCTCGGCCTTTCCGGCTCCTACGAATACGACAACGAAGTCATGCGCTTCACCTATTCGTCGATGACGACACCGGCACAGGTGTTCGACTACAACATGCGCAGCCGCGAGCGCGTTCTCTTGAAGACGCAGGAGGTGCCATCGGGCCACGATCCGGAGCATTATGTCACGCGCCGGCTGATGGCGCCGGCTGCCGACGGCGAGCTGGTGCCGATCTCGCTGATCCACCATCGCGACACGCCGCTTGATGGCTCGGCGCCCTGCCTGCTCTACGGCTACGGCTCCTATGGCATCACGGTTCCCGCCGCCTTCAACACCAATTGCCTGTCGCTGGTCGACCGCGGCTTCGTCTACGCCATTGCCCATGTGCGCGGCGGCAAGGACAAGGGCTACGGCTGGTATGACGACGGCAAGCGCCGGCACAAGCTGAACACCTTCACCGATTTCATCGCCTCGGCGCGCCATCTCGTGGCCGAGCGCTACACGTCGCACGATCGCATCGTCGCGCAGGGCGGCTCGGCCGGCGGCATGCTGATGGGGGCGATCGCCAACATGGCACCCGAAAGCTTCGGCGGCATCGTCGCCGAGGTGCCGTTCGTCGACGTGCTCACCACCATGCTCGACGCCAGCCTGCCGCTGACGCCGCCGGAATGGCCCGAATGGGGCAATCCGATCGCCTCGGCCGAGGACTACGCGACGATCGCTGCCTATTCGCCCTACGACAATGTCGCGGCGCTCGACTATCCGCCGATCCTGGCGCTGGCAGGTCTGACCGACCCGCGCGTCACCTATTGGGAGCCGGCCAAATGGGTGGCGCGGCTGCGCGACCGCAAGGCGGGCGACAATCCGGTGCTGTTCAAGATCAACATGGAGTCCGGCCATGCCGGCGCCTCGGGCCGGTTCTCGCGCCTGGAGGAGATCGCGTATATCTACGCCTTTGCGTTGAAAGTGACCGGCAAGGCCTGATTTTTCCCTCGCAATCGCGAGCACCTCGCGCTACGCAATGCGCCTCGTTTTTGGTCGCGGCCGGTTCGGGCCGCGCCATCCGTCATTCGCAGGGTTCGTCATGCTGCTCGTCGACGTCTATCTCGACAAATCGCCCATCCAGGGCATCGGTGTCTTCGCCAAACACCGCATTCCAAAGGGCACGTTGATCTGGAAGCTCGATCCAAGATTCGACCGGCGCATTTCGGTCGACACTTATGAGAACGAAAGCGGCCCGGTGAAGTCCTACCTCGATCGGTACTCCTATCCGGACAGGCGCGACCGGAATTATATCGTCTTCGAGGCGGACGATGCGCGCTACATGAACCATGCCGACGAGCCGAACTGCGACGTCTCCTCGCCGGAGGAAACCTACGCGCTGCGCGACATCGCGCCCGGCGAGGAACTGACCTGCGACTACAACCACTTCTTCGAAAACGGCTTCGATTTTTTGGGCGACCGCCACGCGTAATCGGAGCGACCGCGGACGAGGCGTCTCACGCCGAGAGCAATTCCGGCAAGCGCTCCATGGCCAATCTGCCGCGCAGATGTCGGATGGCGGCCAAGGCTTTGCCGGCGATGACGCCCAAAGCGACGCCGCCGGCGATCGCAAGCAGTTGGAAGCCTGGAGCCGGCAGCCAGCCTGCGACGGATGCCATCAAAAGCTCCGGGACGAAGCGATGGACCAGGTAGATCGGGAAAGCCGCGACGGCTACCTGCATAACCGCCTGCCCCACACCAGCAGGCAGGCGAACACGCGGCAGGTAAAGAAGAGCCGAGAGCGCCGCGAAGATCGTCAAATACTTGACCGTCGTACCCAGCCAGACCGACTCCCAAAAAGCTAGATACCCCAATACGGCAGTGGCAAATGCGGTCACGAGGAGTTTTCTGGCGGGAGTGTCAGCCAAACCGGCGCACCAGCCGAAGACCGCAAGGTGGAAGACCCAGTAGATCGCGAAGATCTGGCGGCTGCCTAAGTCCACGAACAATGGGACTGCAAAGCGCGCAGCGGCGGCAAACGCCAATAGTCCGATCGAGAAGGCAAAGGGTCGAGCCTGGGCGAGCTTGCGTAGAACCGGAACGGCAAACGCGAGGGCGAAGACCAACAGCGTCTGCGCATAGGCCTCGATGAACCAGTAGAGATACGGGATCATCTCGTGACGTTCCGGTTCGGCATAGCCGAAGTTGCCGGTAAGGGTCATCGAGGCCCAAGGGATCGCCTGCCAGGCGAGGGAGTAAGCGGCGACTATGAGAAAATAAGGGATCAGGACGCCGACCGCAGGTTTCAGCGCGTACCGGATCCGACCGGCAAACAAATGGACCGACTGAAACCGCGCAAGGCTGTAGCCGACAAGCAGCATCATGATGCCGGAGCCGCCCGGGATAGGCCACAGCGTCTCGTGATGCACGACCACCAGCAGGATGGCGAAGGCCCTCAGCACGATATCGACAGGCGTCTCGTTTGCCTGGTCCGGCATGAAAGACCGTTTCGCCGAATGAAGATTTGTCAGGTCTCCAACGCTTAGTCGTTCCCAGCCGTCCGGCAGTTCCAAGCCGAGCCGTTCGAGTTCCAGAGCCAATTGCAAAAAGCGAAGGGAATCTCCGCCGAGCGACACAAAGCTGTCAGCGCGGCCGACCGGAAGCGGATAGAACACGCGGGCATAGGCTCCGGGCACGCCGCCACGTTCGCGGATTTCCGCCCGTCCCAGCAACATCTCGCGTTGCAGGCAGCTATAGTCGATCTTGCCCGAGGCTAGCCTGGGAAAGTCGCCGCGCGTCGAAACTCGAACCAGATTGGCGGGCAAGCGGCTGACTTCGGCCAGGATACGCTGTGCCCTGCCTGCCGAGCCGGGGCCGGTCACATAGGCCTGTAGGCCTCGATCGTCGCCGAGCACCGCGGCCGCAATGCCCGCCCGCTCTAGCGCCTGCTCCATGATATCGAAGCCGATCCTGAGGCCGGCAATCTTGGCAAAGCGGCTCTTGCGCCCGACGACGCGGAAGAAACCTTGCTCGTCCTGGACGGCAATATCGCCGGTGTTCAGGATCTCGACCTCAGCCCCGCGCACCAGATCGCAACGCTGCTCGGCGTAACCCATCATGACGTTCGGGCCGCGATAGACGAGTTCTCCAGGGATGCCCGAGCGGCTGACCGGCTCCCCCTTGTCGTCGACAATGCCGAGGCTGCCGCCTGGGATGGCGACGCCGATCCGCTCCTCCCGGTCGGACAGGCTCTCTGGCGGCACGAAAGCGATACGCGCCGTCGCCTCGGTTTGACCATACATGACGAAGAAACGCCCGCCCACGGCGCGCAAATGATCCCTGTACAGGCGGATGACGTCGGGGCTGAGCTGTCCACCCGCCACCGTCATCATGCGCAAACCCTTGAGCTTAGCGTCGCGGAAACGCATCCGTTCCAGGAGTTCGTAGGAATACGGGACGCCGGACAGATTGGTGCAGCCACCGTCGGCGATTATCTGGAGGAAATCGCCGTCCATCGCGGAAACACCGGGGAAGAGGATGCTGCCGCCGGCAATCAGATGCGAATTGAGAACCGACAGTCCGTAGGAATAGTGCAGCGGCAGCATGAGAGCGGCCCGGTCGGCGGACGAGAGTTCGAGATAAGTCGTGATGGCGCGCGCATTGGCTTCGAGATTGGCATAGGAGAGCCTGACCGCCTTGGCGGCGCCCGAGCTGCCGGACGTCATCAGCAGCAGCGCGAGATCAGGATGCAGCGGCTCAATGTCCCTCGCGGGCCGAGCTTCCTTCACGAGACGCCAGCGGCCATCGGCTCGGCGATAGGTGAAATCCGGCTGGAAGACCGCCAGGAAATCGTCCCAGACCCTTTTGTCGCAAGGCGGCAGCATGGCCACCGCATGACCCGCTCGCAGGGCTCCAAGATAGGCGACGACCGCATGCTCGGAGGGTTCCGCTGAGATAGCGACGAGCTGCTTTCCCTCATCCCCCAGCCGCGTGGCGAAGTGCTGCGCAAGGTCGTCGAGCTCCGCATAAGACAGGCTGCGCCCGTCGGCGAAGAGAAATGCTGCGCGCTGCTCGCCACGGGCGAATTCAGACACAAGGTCGAGAGAGTGCATGGGCAAGGCTTCAGTCCGCCTGGAAACTGGCCGAAGCGCGTATGATACATGACAATTAAAGTCAACTAATATGGACTTGAGACATCACAGGCAGATCGCATCGATGGTGTCGCGCAGCCGATATGCATCGGTCAGCTCGCCGGCTTGCGCGCCGGATAGCCGTTGGGATGCGGCGGGACGGCCTTCAGATAGGCCGCGATCGCGGCGCGGTCGTCGGCCGTCAACTGAGCTATGTTGCGCTGCACGTCGACCATGGCACCGCCGACGGAATCGAAATCCGGCGTGAAGCCGGTTTCGAGATAGTTGGCGATGTCGGCCTCCGACCAGTCCTTCGTGCCGCCTTGCGGGGTGATATTGGGCACCACGCCCGAGCCTTCGGCGGCCACGGCTCCCGCCAGCCATTCGGCCTTCTTGACGCCGCCGGCAAAGTCGCGCGGCGTGTGGCATTCGCCGCAATGGCCGGGGCCCTCGACCAGATAGCGGCCGGCCAGCACCTTGTCGGGCGCGCCCCCGGGCAAGGCAATGACCGGTTCAGGGCTGACATAAAGCCGCTTCCAGAGACCAATGCCGCGACGGATGTTGAAGGGGAAGGAGAGTTTGTGGCCGGGCGCCTTGCCGGCGACCGCCGGCAGCGTCTTCATGAAAGCATAGAGGTCGGCGACATCGGCCGGCTTCATGCGAGCATAAGAGGCATAAGGGAAGGCCGGATAAAAATGCTCGCCGGAGGGCGAAACGCCTTTCAGCATCGCATTGGCGAAGTCCTCCTCGCTCCAGGCGCCGATGCCGTCCTTTTGATCCTGTGAGATGTTGGGCGGTACGAAGGTACCGAACGGCGTCTTCAGCTCCAGCCCGCCGGCAAGCTCTAGGCGGGCATCACCCTTGGACCCCGGTTTGGCGTGGCAGGATGTGCAGCCGCCGGCAAAGAAGATGCGCTTGCCTTTCGCAGCATCACCGGGGCTGAGCTGCGCGACGGCCGCGGCATCAAGCCTGACGGGCGCTGACAACGCCCAGCCGGCGACCGCGCCGGCGCCGCCCAGCACGATGACGGCGCCGACGAGCTTCTTCAGCCACGCCATATCAGGCGATCAGCCCTTCTTGATCCTGTAGGTCTCATGACAGGCGCCGCAGTCGCCGCCGATGGTGTTGAGCTGCGCCTTGAGCGCATCGACATCGGCCGGCGGCGAAGCCACTGCCGCCTTGACGTCGGCCAGGAACTTGTCCCCGGCCGCCTTGAAGCCCGGCATGTCTTCCCAGATCTTCGGCGCCGCCGTGGTGTCGCCCTTGTCGCTGCCGGCCGGGAAAAGTTTCTCGGCATCGAATTTTTCGGCGTTCGCCTCCAACGCCTTTAGCGCCGTCAGCACAGCGGCGGCGTCGAAAGCCTCCTCGCCTTTGACGACCTTGGACAACTGGCCGGCGAGCTTGCCGCGTTCCTTCATCAGGGCCTGGCGATCCTTGATCGGGTCGGCATAAGCGGCCGAACCGGCAAAAGCGAGCAAAGAGATGGCGATGACAAGCTTTCTCATTCAATTGGCTCCATGGTGAAGAGAGTTCGCGACTAGACGTTAACGGGCGTTGCAGTGGAATTATTCCCTCCGCGCCGCAACGATTTTCTTGACTGGAATTGCCCTCCTGCGCCGGCAAAAGAAAAGCCCCGGTCATGCCGGGGCTTTTCGGAAAGGTCGATCAAGCTTTCGCCTTCTCGTAGAGTTCCAGGACATAATCCCAGTTGATCAGGCTGTCGACGAAGGCTTCGAGATATTTCGGCCGCGCGTTGCGGTAGTCGATGTAATAGGAGTGCTCCCACACGTCGACGCCGAGGATCGGCGAAGCGCCATGAACCAGCGGGTTCTCGCCATTGGGGGTCTTCGAGATCGCGAGCTTGCCGTCCTTGACCGAAAGCCATGCCCAGCCGGAGCCAAACTGGGTGGTGCCGGCGGCGACGAAGTCCGCCTTGAACTTGTCGTAGCCGCCGAGATCGGCATCGACGGCCTTCTGCAGCGCGCCCGGCAGCTTGTTGCCGCCGCCGCCCTTCTTCATCCATTTCCAGAAATGGATATGGTTGTAGTGCTGGGCGGCATTGTTGAAGAGCCCGGCATTCTTGCCGAAGGACTGTTTCACGACCTCTTCGACCGACAGGTCGCCCATTCCAGCCTCGGCGGCCAGCTTGTTGCCGTTGTCGACATAGGCTTTGTGGTGCTTGTCGTGGTGATACTCCAGCGTCTCCTTCGACATGTAAGGCTGCAAGGCCTCGTAGTCGTAGGGCAAAGCGGGCAACTCAAAAGCCATGGATGGTACTCCCTCAGGAAAAGTCCGGTGAAACTACCGGACTAAGATAGGTCTGGAATGGGTTGGGACAACTCCGGAACGAAGCGCCGAACGCCTTTTTTGTCCGCTCAGGCGGCGGAAGTCGAATGCGCCCAATCCCAATAGAGCTCGCGCGCCTTCTTGGCGACCGGTCCTGGCTGAAGGCTGCGGTCCTCGATGCGCGTGATTGGCACCACCTTGGAATGGTTGCCGGTCGAGAAGATCTCGTCCGCCTCGAGGAAATCGCGGATCGACAGCGTCTTCTCGGTGGTCCTGAAACCATAGTCGCCGAGCAGGTTGATCGTGCGCGAGCGGGTGATGCCGGAAAGGAAGGTGCCGTTCGCGGCGGGCGTCATCACATGGCCGTCCTTGACCAGGAAGATGTTGGAGGTGCCGGTCTCGGCGACATTGCCCAGCATATCGAGCACCAGCGCGTTGTCGAAGCCGCGCATCTTGGCCTCGAGGATGGCGCGGCCATTGTTGGGATAGAGGCAGCCGGCCTTGGCGTTGGTCGGCATGGTCTCGATGGTCGGCCGCCGGAACGGCGAGACGCCGATCGAAAAGCCCGAAGGCGGAATCATCGGTGACTCGTAAAGGCAGAGACAGAAGCGGGTCGAGGACGGGTCGGCCGGCACGCCCATATAGCCGCCATGCTCGGCCCAGTACATTGGCCTGATATAGACGGCGGTCTTGCCATCGAATTTCTGCAGGCCGTCCCAGGTCAGCCCGACGATCTGCTCCGCCGTCATGGAAGGCTTCAGGCCGAGCGCGATCGCCGAGGCGTTGACGCGCGCTGCGTGACGATCGAGATCGGGCGCCACGCCTTCGAACCAGCGAGCGCCGTCGAAGACGCTGGTGCCCAGCCACATGGCGTGGCTGCGCGGTCCCAGAATGGCGACATTGCCCTCGTACCAGTCGCCGTCCACATAGGTCCATGTCGCGGACTGCGCCGCCGCCGCCAGTGTCATCGTTTGCCGTCCGTATGGATGAGTTCCGGCCGCCATAGGACGATGCTTTGACGGCCGGCGTCAACCGACATCGGAAAAAATCCTTGAGGCCAGAGGCACTTAAAGCACGGCGCACGAAAAGGGATGGGCCATGTGTGTTGGGTTTTTGTGTTATGCGATCCTTTCCGAAAACCGCTGCCCACTTTTGGGCGACATGCATTAACCGCAATCAGCGCTTGCGCGGCAAGGCCGGGCGCCGCAAAACTCTTCCTATGCATCATGCAGCCTATGTCTTCGACGCCTATGGCACGTTGTTCGACGTGCACGCCGCGGTGCGCCGCCATGCGGGCGAGATCGGGCCGGACGGCCAGCTTCTCTCCGAAATCTGGCGCGCCAAGCAGCTCGAATACTCCTGGGTGCGGACGCTGATGGGCGCCTATGCCGATTTCTGGCAACTGACCGAGCAGGCGCTGGACTTCGCGCTGCGCAAGGTGCCGTCGGCCGATCCGGCGCTCAGGGCAAGGCTGCTGGAAGCCTATTGGCGGCTCGACTGCTATCCGGAAGTGCCGGCGGTATTGAAGGCGCTGAAAGCCGCGGGAGCGAAGCTCGCGATCCTGTCCAACGGCTCGCCGGAAATGCTGCGGGCGGCGGTGAAATCGGCCGCCCTCGACCAGATCCTGGACGACGTCTTCTCGGTTGACGAGATCAAGCGCTTCAAGACCGATCCTTCGGTCTACGACATGGTGGTCACCGGCTGGCGGCTCTATCCGGGGGCGGTGTCGTTCCAGTCCTCCAACCGCTGGGACGTCGCGGGCGCCGCCAGGTTCGGCTTCCGCACCGTCTGGATCAATCGCGCCAATCAGCCCGACGAATACCGGGACTTTCCGCCGGGGCTCATCCTGCCCTCGCTCGAAGGCCTTCTGGCAGGGGTTTGAGGGTGCTGTTGCTGCAGTGCAACAGATGTGTCGCAGTCACAGCTTCGCCTTTGTTTGTCCACCCTGAGGCCAGAATTGGAACCGCCTATCACCGCCGACTGTTAACAGCTGCCGGCGGCCGGCCCGCGGATTCATGCATTCTTGCGATTAAGACCTAGAAAAGGCAACCATGTCAGACGCTTCCTTCCGCATCACCCGCCGTGGCTTCCTCAATCTCACGGCCCTTGGAGCTGCTTCGGCGGCTTCCGCCTGCTCGACCGCCGGTCCTCGCCCGGCAGCCGTGCAGCCGCCACCGCCGGCCTCTGTCGAGCCGCCGCTCGGCGACTACGCCACCATGTATGGGCCGATGTCCGACAACGGCTTCGACCTGCCGGCCATCCCGGTGAACAAGATCGATCACAGATATTTGCGCCAGATCGTTCCCGATCCGACCGGACAGCGCCCGGGCACCATCGTCGTCGATACCACCAACCACTTCCTCTATCTGGTGCGTGAGGGTGGCCAGGCGATCCGCTACGGCGTCGGTCTCGGCCGCGCCGGCTTCGAATGGTCGGGCGATGCGGTCGTGCAATGGAAGCAGAAGTGGCCGAAATGGACGCCGCCGGACGAGATGGTCGCGCGCCAGCCGGAACTGACGGAATACAGCGCCAAGAACGGCGGTATGCCCGGCGGGCTCAAGAACCCGCTCGGGGCGCGTGCGCTCTACCTCTTCAAAGGCAACCAGGACACGCTCTATCGTCTGCACGGGTCGCCGGAATGGTGGTCGATCGGCAAGTCGGTCTCGTCGGGCTGCGTGCGCCTGATCAATCAGGATATCATCGACCTCTATGACCGCGTGCCCAACAAGACGCCGGTCGTGGTCACATTAGATGTCGGCCAGCCGATGGCCGACATGCCCGAGCGCCGGGCCATTCCGATCGACAACGGCGTGCCGGACGACTCTGTCCTGCTGGGGCCGGTGCCGCAGGAGAGCAGCGAGATCTTTTGATCCGGCGTTCGTCAGCGGTGCTTGGCGACGATATCCGCCAGCACCGCAACGCCGCGTCGCAACGCCTCCGCGTCGAGACCAGCATATCCCATGATGAAGCCCGTCGTTTCGGGCCGCGGCTCGGCCGGATCATAGAGCGGCGATACCGGATAGAGGCCGATCCCCGCAGTACGTGCGTCGGCTATGATCGCCGGCTCGCATCCAGAATCGATGCCGTTCAACCAGGCCACGACGTGCAGGCCCGTGTCGGCCCCAGAAACAGTCACCTTTGGCCCGATATGATCGGCCAGCGCCCGCAGCAGGACCTCTCTGCGCTCGGCATTTTTCCTGCGGATGCTGCGGACGTGGCGCTCGTAAGCGCCGCTCGTCAGCAGGTCGGCCAACACGTCCTGCTCCAGCATCGGAGCATGCCGGTCGGTCAGGCGCTTTGCCTCGCTGAAGGCCCGACGCAGGCCGGCGGGGACGACGAGATAACCGAGCCGCAAGGTGGGCGAGAGCGTTTTGGACAGCGTGCCGACATAGATGACCGAGCCTGGATCGAGCGTCTGCAGAGGCGGGATGGGGGCGATGTCGTGGCGGTATTCGCCGTCGTAATCGTCTTCGACGACATAGGCGCCTGATGCCGTGGCCCAGGCCAGGAGGGAATGCCGCCGCGTCGCCGAAAGCACGCCGCCGAGCGGAAACTGGTGCGATGGCGTGACGTAAGCCAGACGGGCCGGCGGCAGCGCATCCGTCCTTATCCCGTCAGCGTCGACCGCAACTGGCACGGCGACGCCGCCCGCGGCCGTGAAGGCATGGCGGGCCAGCAGATAGCCCGGATTCTCGATCACGAACGGGTCGCCGGAGTCGAGCAGCAGCCGCGCGCAGAGGTCGAGCCCTTGCTGGGAGCCGTTGACGATGGCGATCTGGTCCGGCGCGCAGTTGATGCCGCGAGCGCGCCAGAGATAGGTTTGCAGGGCGCTGCGAAGAACAAGCGATCCCTGTGGGTCGCCATAACGCAGCCGCGCGCCGCGCCGCAGAATGGCTTTGTTCGAGGCCCTTCGCCAAGCCAGCACCGGGAAGTCCGCCCCGGACAGGTCGCCATAGCGGAAATCCGCAACCTTGGCGGGCTGCTGTTCCGCCGGCGAAGGCAAAGCCAGCAGCCTGCGCGCGAACGTCGAGAGGTTGCGTGGCGAGGCGGCCGCGATGGAAGCCGCCCCTGACGGCCTCTCCAGTCCCGGAGCCACAATGGCACGCGCGCCCTGCCGAATGATCAGATAGCCTTCGGCGTCGAGCTGGTTGTAGGCCGCCGTCACCGTGGTTCGCGACGCGCCCCATTCGGCGGCAAAGGCCCGCGACGACGGCAGCCGATCGCCGGGCCGGTAAACGCCGCTGTGGATCTGCGCCTTGATCGCCGCGATGATCCGGCGCGCCACGCCTTTCTGCTCCAACTGGACCATCGAAAACCTGCAAAACTGGATGTTCCAAGCAAGCCAGCTTTCCTGCATCTTTCCATGCAATGCAAGGAGTTTTCGCCATGTACATTCCGCCCGCCTTCCGCGATGACGACAGGGAGAGCCTCATGGCGACGATCCGCGCGGCACGGCTGGCGACGCTGGTCACCGCCACGGCGGAAGGACCGCAGGCGACGCCATTGCCGCTTTTGCTCAACGAGAGCGAGGGCGAGCATGGCACGATCTACGGCCATGTCGCGAAGGCAAATCCGCAGTGGCGCGCACCGGTGCTGGGCGAAAGCCTGGCGATCTTCATGGGCCCCGACGCCTACGTGACGCCGGCCTGGTATCAGACCAAGCAAGAGACCGGAAAGGTAGTGCCGACTTGGAACTACCTGGCCGTTCATGCCTATGGGCCGATCGAATTCTTCGAGGATGCCGACAGGCTGCTCGAGATCGTCACGCGTCTGACCAATCTGCATGAAGGCGGACGCCCCTCGCCTTGGTCCGTATCGGATGCGCCGCCGGATTTCATCCAGGCGCAACTCAAAGGCATTGTCGGCTTGCGCATGCCGATCACGCGGCTCCAAGGCAAGCGCAAGATGAGCCAGAACCGCAACGCGGCCGATCGCGCCGGTGTCGCCACCGGTCTAGCAGCGAGCGACCGGCCTTCGGATCGCGACGTCGCCCAACTGATCCCGTCTTGACATCCGACCCAGTCCAATTGCCAGCGAGCCGATCATGCCGGACCTGACACAATTCGCCTTGTACTTCGCCGCGGCGCTGCTGCTCGCCATCACGCCCGGACCGGGCATCTTCTATGTCGCCGCGCGCACCCTGGCCGGAGGCCGCGCTGAAGGCATCGCCTCCAGTTTCGGGACGGGCCTGGGCGGCATGGTTCATGTGCTTGCCGGAAGCCTGGGCGTTTCCGCCCTCGTGCTCGCGAGCGCCGAACTCTTTACGGCGCTGAAGCTGATCGGCGCCGTCTACCTCGTCTGGCTCGGCTTGCGCACCTTCCAGTCCGCCCGCCGCGAGGCAAAGGCAATGCTGGAAGGTGGCGCGCCGACGCCTGCGGTCGTCGCTGGCCGAGCGTTTCGCGAAGGGGTGCTGGTCGAGGCTCTGAACCCGAAGACGGCCGCCTTCTTCCTGGCCTTCATTCCGCAATTCGTGGATCTCGGCGCCGGCCACGTCGCCTTGCAGTTCATGGTGCTCGGCTTCGTGTCGGTGACGCTCAACACGCTGGCCGATATCGTGGTCGCCTTCGCGGCCGGCCGCATCAGGGAAGGCGCGGCAGGCCGTTCCGGCATCATACGCCGGATGCGGGAGGCGTCCGGCGGCGCGATGATCGCGCTGGGCATCGGGCTCGCCGTAGCCAAGCGCCCTGCCCTATGATAGCCGCGCCTCAGTTGGGCGCTACCGCCCGCGCGCCAGGCTGCCTAGTATCCCGCGCACGATCGCGCGGCCGACGGAAGAGCCCACCGAACGCACCACCGACTTGATCGCGGCTTCGGCCACTGTCTGGCGGTTGGAGGACCGGCGGCCCGACCCTCCCAACACATCGTCGAAGCCCGGAATTGTCCAGCGCGAGCCGCCGGTGCCCGCCTGCTGCGCCTGCGCTTCGGCTTCCTGCGCCTCCCTGGTCTTCTTCTGCAGTATCTCGAAGGCCGAGTCGCGATCGACCGCTTGATCGTACTGCCCGGCGACCGGGCTCTCGGCAAGGACCTTGCGGCGCTCGTCAGGTGTGATCGGCCCGAGCCGCGACGACGGCGGACGAATCAATGTGCGCTGGACCATGGCCGGCACGCCCTTGTCCTCCAGCATCGAGACCAGCGCCTCGCCGGTGGCGAGCTGGGTGATCGCGGTGGCGCAGTCGAAATCCGGGTTGGGCCGGAAGGTGTCGGCCGCCGTCCGCACCGCCTGCTGCTCGCGCGGCGTATAGGCGCGCAACGCGTGCTGCACGCGGTTGCCGAGCTGGGCCAAAACCTTTTCCGGAATGTCGAGCGGATTCTGGGTGACGAAATAGACGCCCACACCCTTGGAGCGGATCAGCCGCACCACCTGCTCGACGCGATCAACCAGCACCTTCGGCGCGTCCTCGAACAAAAGATGCGCCTCGTCGAAGAAGAAGACCAGCTTCGGCCGCTCGAGATCGCCGACCTCGGGCAGTTCCTCAAACAGCTCCGACATCAGCCAGAGCAGGAAAGTGGCATAGAGCCTGGGATTCATCATCAGTCTGTCGGCGGCCAGAACACTGATCGCGCCGCGGCCGTCGCGGGTGGTGCGCATCAAATCGGCGATGCGCAGCGCCGGCTCGCCGAAGAAGTTCGCGGCGCCCTGCTGCTCAAGCACCAGAAGCGTGCGCTGGATGGCGCCGACGGAAGGCTTGGTGACATTGCCGTAGCGTGCGCTGAGCTCGTCGGCTCGCTCGGCGATGTTGGCGAGCAGCGCCTGCAGGTCTTTGAGATCAAGCAGCAGCAGACCCTCTTCGTCAGCGATGCGGAAGGCGATGTTCATGACACCTTCCTGCGCTTCGGTGAGGTTCATCAGCCGCGACAAAAGCAGCGGCCCCATTTCCGAGATGGTGGCACGGATCGGGTGACCCTGCTCGCCGAACAGATCCCAGAAGATGACCGGGTATTCCTGAAACTGATAGGGATCGAGCTTCACCTGCTCTGCACGCTTGACCAGGAAATCCTTGGCCTCGCCCATCATGGCGATGCCGGAAAGGTCGCCCTTGATGTCGGCGCAGAAGACCGGGACGCCGGCATTTGAGAAGCCCTCGGCCAAGATCTGCAAGCTGACCGTCTTGCCGGTACCCGTAGCACCGGTAATCAGGCCGTGGCGGTTGCCGTAGCGCAGCAGGAGTTCCTCGGCGCGCTGGTAGGAATCATCAGGCTTGCGGCTGGCGCCGATGAAGATGCTGGTGTGGTCAGCCATATGTCCGGTCTCCGCAATCTCTTCCGCCAAAAACGCCCGGCCTCATGGAGGATAGTAACGCGATCGGCGGGCGACAATGCCCACCATCAAATTTGGCGCTACTCGATTTGACGCTGGCAGCGAAACCACCTTACTAAGCTTGCGGATTTTGCGCATGTTTGGCAATCGGTTAGCGGCTGCCGGAACAACCGCGACGGATGTCGCATTGTGATATGCGGCGGGGGACCATAGACTGGTGGCTGATGCGGCCGATAGACGAGGAGTGCGATGGGCGCCGGCGCCTTGACTAGGGATGTCGACCTTCCAGACCCGGACGCCAAGCGCTGGCTGGCGCTGGCGGAAAAAGCGCTTGCCGGCGGCGCTTTCGAACAGAAGCTTGTTTCGCACACCGATGACGGCATCCGCATCGAGCCGCTCAGCGAGCGTTCGACGACAGCCGAGCCGGTGGTGCGCACCAATCCGAAGTCGCCATGGATCGTCAGCCAGCGCATCGACGATCCGGATATCGCCCGCGCCAGCGCCCAGGCGCTGCAGGACATCGCTGAGGGCGCGACCGGCCTGTCGCTGGTTTTCGAGGGCGCGCCGAATGCGTTCGGCTACGGGCTGCCGAGAACCGCGGAGGCGCTGGAAACGGTGCTCGACGGCGTGCCGCTCAACCGGGTCCAGGTGCGCATCGATGCGCATCCGTGGAGCCGCGCCGTGGCGGATTGGCTGCTCGCCTTCCTGACCCGGCGCCGCTCCGATCCGGCGAAGCTCAACCTTTCCTTCGGCATCGACCCGGCGGCGATCTTCGCCGGCACCGGACGGCTGCGCACCTCGATCGAGGCGCTGCAGGAGTCAATGCCGCAATCGCTGGCGCATTTCTTCTCGATGGGCGTGCCCGGCGTGCTGCTCGAAGCGGACGGCCGCGTCTTCCACAATGCCGGCGCCACCGAGGCGCAGGAGCTCGGCACGATGATGGCTTCCGCCGTGTCCTATCTCAGGATGTTCGAGAAGGCGCGCCAGCCGCTGGTCTATGCCGCGCCCTATATCGGCTTTGCCCTCAGCGTCGACCAGGACCAGTTCCTGTCGATGGCCAAGGTGCGGGCGTTGCGCAAGCTCTGGGCGCGGATCCAGGAAGCCTGCTCGATCCCGGCCTCGACGGCGAACGTCCACGCCGAGACCTCCTATCGCATGATGGCGATGGCGGATCCGGAAACCAACATCCTGCGCACCGCGATTGCCGCTTTTGCCGCGGCGACCGGCGGCGCTGATTCCGTCTCGATCCTGCCGCATACCATCGCGCATGGACTGCCGGCCGGTTTTGCGCGCCGCGTCGCCCGCAACGCGCAGCTGATCCTGGCGCATGAGAGCCATCTCCATCACGTGGTCGATCCGGCCAGCGGCTCCGGAGCGGTCGAGGCGCTGACCGACGGTCTTTGCGCGGCGGCCTGGGAAGAATTCCAGCGCATCGAGGCCGAGGGCGGCGTGCTCAACAGCCTGCAGCAGGGCTATATCCAGAACCGTGTGCAGACGGCCGCCGCGAAGCGCAATGCCGTCTATCGGGCCGGCGAACGCGGCATCATCGGCACCACCTTGTTCCGCACCGGCAGCGAGCGCCCCGTCGAGACATTGAAAGCCGAACGCCGGCCCGCGCTGACAGAAGGCGTGGCGACCTGCGAGCCGCTGTTTCCAGTTCGCATCGATCAGTCGATCGGAGCCGGCTCATGATCCCGGATTTCAGCCAGATCGGCTGGTCGGCGCCGCGCCGCGCGCCGGTCGAGCTCAAGGGCCAGCGGATGACGCCGGAAGGCATCGCCCTGAAACACCTCTACACGCAGGCCGACCTCAAGGGCCTGGCCAATCTCGACACCTATCCGGGCCTGCCGCCCTTCGTGCGCGGCCCCTACCCGACCATGTATGTCCAGAAGCCCTGGACGATCCGGCAATATGCCGGCTTCTCGACGGCGGAGGAATCCAATGCTTTCTACCGGCGCAACCTCGCGGCCGGCCAGAAGGGCCTGTCGGTTGCCTTCGACCTCGCGACCCATCGCGGCTATGACAGCGACCATCCGCGCGTCGCCGGCGATGTCGGCATGGCGGGCGTGGCGATCGATTCCATCCTCGACATGCGCCAGCTGTTCGACGGCATTCCGCTCAACGAGATGACGGTGTCGATGACCATGAACGGCGCCGTGCTGCCGATCATGGCGCTCTATATCGTGGCGGCGGAGGAACAGGGTGTCGCGCAGAAGGACCTCGCCGGGACCATTCAGAACGACATTCTGAAGGAGTTCATGGTCCGCAACACCTACATCTATCCGCCGAAGCCTTCGATGCGGATCGTGTCGGACATCTTCGCCTATACCTCGCGGCACATGCCGAAATTCAATTCGATCTCGATCTCCGGCTATCATATGCAGGAGGCGGGCGCGACGGCCGACCTCGAACTCGCCTACACGATCGCCGACGGCATCGAATATGCGCGCGCCGGCGTCGCCGCGGGTCTCGACATCGACCGGTTCGCGCCGCGCCTTTCCTTCTTCTGGGCGATCGGCATGAACTTCTTCATGGAGGTCGCCAAGCTCAGGGCCGCGCGGCTGCTCTGGTCGAGCCTGATGAAGAAGAATTTTGCGCCGAAGGACGAGCGCTCGCTGTCGCTGCGCACCCATTGCCAGACATCGGGCTGGTCGCTGACGGCGCAGGATCCCTACAACAACATCACCCGCACGATGATCGAGGCGATGGCGGCAACGCAGGGACATACCCAGTCGCTGCACACCAATTCCTTCGACGAGGCGATGGCGCTGCCGACCGACCATTCGGCCCGCGTTGCCCGCAACACGCAGCTCATCCTGCAAAAGGAATCCGGCACCACGCGCATGATCGACCCGTGGGGCGGCTCGGCCTATGTCGAGCGGCTGACGCATGATCTGGCGGCCCGCGCGCTGGCTCATATCGAGGAGGTCGAAAACCTCGGCGGCATGGCGGCGGCGATCGAGAGAGGCATTCCGAAGCTGCGCATCGAGGAAGCGGCGGCGCGCACCCAGGCACGCATCGATTCCGGCGAGCAGGTGCTGGTCGGAGTCAATGCGCATCGCCCGGAAGCCGATATCGAGGTCGATGTGCTGAAGATCGATAATGCCGAGGTCAAGGCCCGGCAATTGGCGAAGCTGCAGCGACTCAAAGGCACGCGCGACGTCGCGGCCCTTGAGGATGCGCTAACCGCCCTCACCCGCGCGGCTGAAAGCGGCGAGAACCTGCTCGAATTCACGATCCGCGCGGCGCGGGCCAATGCGACCGTCGGCGAGATCTCGCTGGCGCTGGAGAAGGTGTTCGGGCGCCATGCAGCCACCGTGCAGACCATCTCCGGCGTCTACCGCGACGCGCTCGGCGACAATCCGGCGGTCGACCGGCTCAAGGACAAGCTCGAAGCCTTCGAGAAGAAGTCCGGTGCAAAGCCGCGCATCCTGGTCGCCAAGATGGGCCAGGACGGCCATGATCGCGGCCAGAAGGTGATCGCCAGCGCCTTTGCCGATCTCGGCTTCGACGTCACCGTCGGACCGATGTTCCAGACGCCGGAGGAGATCGCAAAGCTGGCGGTGCAGCATGATGTCGACATCATCGGCGCGTCCTCGCTTGCGGCCGGACATCTGACCCTGATCCCCGAGCTCAAGGAGGCGCTGAGGAAGCTCGGCCATGGCGACATGCTGATCGTCGCCGGCGGCGTCATCCCGCCACAGGATTACGACGCGGTCTTGAAGGCTGGGGCGGCGGAAATCTTCCCGCCGGGCACCGTCATCCCGCAAGCGGCGGACAGGCTGATGGATCGATTGCTGGCGGTTGGATAGCCTACATCTTCGGCATCGCCAGGAACCGTGCCTTTGTGGACGGGAACAAGCGTACGGCGATGGTCGCTGCCGGTGCTACATCAACGGCTACCACCTTACAGCTGATAACGGCATGATCTACGAATTCGTGATGGATGTCGCGGCAGGTGAAATGAGATCGGAGCCGCGGCGTTTTTCCGCGACTGTACAGTCAAGCTCAAGGTCTAGTTCTCGGCCTTGTCCGACAGCTTGACGATCTCCCACTCCTTGCCGTTGACGGCAACGACCTCGCCGACCTTCTTGCCGAACAGGGCCATCGCCATCGGCGAGACGTGGGAGATGCTGCCTTTCGACGGGTTGGCCTCGTCCTCGCCGACGATGCGCCAATGGACCTTCTTGCCGTCGCCGTTTTCCAATGTGACGCCCATGCCGAAGCGGACCACATTGCTGCCGGACTCCGGCACCGAAAGCTCCGCGCTCTCGCGCCGCGCGGTCCAGTAGCGCAGGTCGCGGGACACTATTGCGAGGCGCTCGCGATCGCCGCGTCTTTCGGCCTTGGCCATTTGATCTCGCAATTCGGAGAGATTCTCTTCGATCATCGCGAGTCCCCGCTCCGTTACCAAATTGCGGTGCGGACTGATCGGCCGTTCGCCGACACCGGCAATGGCGTTTTCGCTGTCTTCCTCGCGGGTGAAAGCTCTACTCATAACATGAACTTAAGCTTGGTCAGGCAACTGCACAAGCGGTTTGCCTGCGAGCTGGCCTTGGCACGATTCCTGCGACGGAGCGGTTGAAACGCCAGGACCTGTGCCGATGTTGAACAGACGAACGCTGCTTGCCCGCACCACCGGCCTCGCCGCTGCCGGCCTCTTTGCCGGCAAGGCATCGGCGAAGATGCTGCCCGGCATCGAGAAGGCCACGATGCGCGGCTCGATCAATGCAATCGAAATCGGCTTGCAGCCGGGCGCGCTGGACGACCAGAGCAAGGCCTTCGCCAAGATGCTCGGCGACGCCAGCGACCGCGATGCGCCGGTGTTTCTGCCGCCCGGGACCTATCTTGTCTCCAACCTGAAGCTGCCTGCCCGCGTGCGCCTTTCGGGCGTCCCGGGCGCGACCCGCATCGTCTATGGCGGCAACGGCCACCTGATGATGGCCGACCAGGCCGAACATATCGAGCTCAGCGGGCTGGTGCTGGACGGCAGCAACCGCTGGCTGGCCGACTATACGCAAGGGCTGCTCGATCTGCGCCGCGTCGCGCATCTCGCCATCGACAATTGCCAGGTCACAGGCAGCGGCAAGAACGGGCTGGCGCTGGAACATGTTTCAGGCCGCATCGGGCGCTGCGATGTTTCGGGCGCGGCAGACGCCGGCATCTATTCGGTCGAGGCCGGCGGGCTGGAGATCTCGGGCAATACCGTCTCAGATTGCGCCAATGGCGGCATTCTGGTGCATCGCTGGCAGCAGGCGGAGGACGGCACCATTGTCAGCGGCAACCGCGTTCAGCGCATCGGCGCGAGGAGCGGCGGCACCGGCCAGAACGGCAACGGTATCAACGTCTTCCGCGCCGGCAATGTCATTATCTCCGCCAACGTCGTGTCGGACTGCGCCTTCTCGGCGATCCGCGCCAACAGCTCCAGCAATCTGCAGATCACCGGCAACACCTGCTCGCGCTCGGGCGAGACGGGGATTTATTCGGAATTCTCCTTCGAGGGTGCGATCCTCAGCAACAATCTGGTCGACGGTGCCGCCAACGGCATCTCGATCGTAAACTTCAACGAAGGCGGCCGCATGGCCGTGTGCTCGAACAATATCGTTCGCAACCTCTCGACCGTCGGCCCCTACACCGCCGACCCGCCGGGCTTCGGCGTCGGCATCAGCGCCGAGGCCGAAACCTCCGTCTGCGGCAATGTCGTGGAGAACGCGCCACTCTACGGCATGCAGCTCGGCTGGGGACCTTATCTGCGCAATGTGGTTGCAACGGGCAACATCATCCGCAAGTCCGGCACGGGCATCGTCGTCAGCGTCGTCGAGGGTTCCGGCAGCGCTGTCATTTCGGACAATATCATCGACGCCGCGCAGAACGGCGCCATCATCGGCCAGCGCTGGGCCAATCCGGTGACGGGCGATCTGGCAAGATCAACCTTTACCGGCTACGCGCATCTGACTGTCGAGCGGAACAAGGTCAGTTAGGCCAGCGCCGCCGTCGGCCGCAGCAAGCCCACCTTGGCGCCGATACGGCTTTCAACCGGCGGATGGGCGAGTTCGGCAAGCTTTGCCGCGAGCGCTTCGTCGCTGCGCAGCAGCTTGGCCAGCACGGCGGCGATCATCACCTCGGAGGCGCGGCTGGCGCCGTCATCGCATTTCAAGGCGATGCCGAGACCAAGCTCGGGCAAGGCCGCGCAATAGACGCCCTCGGCGCCGGTCTTGACGAAGATGCGGCCGGGCGCGGCCCGCATCAGCGCGAGGTCCGCCTTACCGGTGCCGGCCACCAGGAACGGTTCGGCCATGCAGGCCGAGAGCAGGCGCTTCGCCGCCTTGGCGCGTTCGGGCGCAAAGCCCCTGCCCGTCGCCATACGCGCAAAGCCCAGCGCAAAGCTCTTCAGCGGCACGGCATACGTCGGGATCGAGCAGCCGTCGGTGCCGCAATGGTCGACATCATGCGCGGCGCCGGTTACCGATTGCATCGCGTCGCGCACCATCTCCTGCAGCGCATGGCCGGCCTTGACGTAGCCGCCATGGGCAATGCCGGAATGCACGCAGGTACAGAGGAAACCGGCATGCTTGCCGGAGCAATTGTTGTGGAGCGGGTTGGGCGCGCTGCCGGTGCGCGCCAGCGCGATCGTCGCAACGTGGCTCGACGGCCAGTGCGCGCCGCATTCGAGCGCCGTCTTGTCGAGACCGGCCTTGGCGAGCATTGCTTGCGCCAGTTCGACATGCGCCGGCTCGCCTGAGTGCGAGGCGCAGGCCAGCGCCAATTCGCGATCGCCGAAGCCGTAGGCGTCGGCAGCACCGGATTCGAGCAGCGGCAGCGCCTGGATCGCCTTCACCGCCGAGCGCGGAAACACCGGTCGCGCCGTATCGCCGATCTCCCAGACAGGCTTGCCGTCGGCGTCGAAGACAGAAACCGCGCCGCGATGAGCGCTTTCGACCACCGCGCCCCGCGTGACTTCGACCAGAACCGGATTTGCCATGCTGCCTCCCGCACGCGCGCGCCGGGCGCCGCTTCAATGCGGGCCGCTTCTACCTGATCCGATCGAGGATGGAAACGTAGTTGGCCACCGCAGCACCGCCCATGTTGAAGATGCCGCCGAGTTTTGCCCCAGGCACCTGAATGCCGCCGGCCTCGCCGGTCAGCTGCATGGCGGTGAGCACATGCATGGAGACGCCGGTAGCTCCGATCGGATGGCCCTTGGCCTTCAGCCCGCCGGACGGGTTGACCGGCAGCCGGCCGTCCTTGGCCGTGACGCCCTCCAGGGCGAGCTTCGCGCCCTCGCCGGGCTCCGCCAGGCCCATCGCCTCGTATTCGATAAGCTCGGCGATGGTGAAGCAGTCATGCGTCTCGACGAAGGAGAGGTCGTCAAGCGTGACGCCGGCCTTCTTCAGCGCCTGGCCCCAAGCCCGCTCGCAGCCCTCGAAGGAAAGGATGTCGCGCTTCGACATCGGCAGGAAATCCTGGACGTGCTCATTGGCGCGGAAGGTCACGGCGCGGCGCATCTTCAGCGCCGTCGCGGTGTCGGTGAGCACGAGCGCGGCGGCGCCATCCGAGACCAGCGAGCAGTCGGTGCGCTTCAGCGGACCGGCGACGAAGGGGTTCTTCTCACTTTCCTGACGGCAGAACTCGTAGCCGAAATCCTTGCGCATTTGGGCATAGGGATTGTCGACGCCGTTTTTGTGGTTCTTGGCGGCAATCATGGCGAGCGCATCCGACTGGTCGCCATAGCGCTGAAAATAGGCCTGCGCGATCTTGCCGAAGACGCCGGCAAAGCCGGCCGGCGTTTCGCCATCCTCGGGCAGGTAGGAGGCTTTCAGCAGGTTCTTGCCGATCTCGGGCCCAGGTGTGGTGGTCATCTGCTCGGCGCCGACCACCAACACGACGCGGGCGGCGTTGGAATCGATGGCGCGGACGCCTTGTCTCACCGCAGCCGAACCGGTGGCGCAGGCATTCTCCACGCGCGTCGCCGGCTTGAAGCGCAGCCGGTCGTCGGCCTGCAGCACCAGGCTCGCGGTGAAATCCTGCGGTGAGAAGCCGGCGTTGAAATGGCCGAGCACGATCTCGTCGACATCGTCAGGGCCGATGCCGGCATGATCGAGCGCGTCCACGGCGACCTTGGTGATCAAGCCCTCCAGCGTCTCGCCTTCGAGCTTGCCGAAACGCGAATGCGCCCAGCCGACGATGCATGCGGTCATGACAGCCTCCATCTGCCGCGCAGCCTAGCACGTCCGGTCGCGGCATGACATTCAATATTGTTCAAAAGTGAACCGTTTTCCAGCCGAAGGGATGGGGCCAGAGCGATACGATCGATTGATCCGATGCCAATTTTTTATTGATTGATGCGTCAATAAAAAATAATCTCGCTTCGAACCGGACCCCTCGCATGCCGAAAATCGGAATGGAACCGCTGCGCCGCAAGGCGCTGATCGACGCGACGATCTCGGCAATCGGCGAGCGCGGTTCGCTGGACGTCACCATGTCGGAGATCGCCGGCCGCGCCGGCGTGTCGTCGGCGCTCGCCCATCACTATTTCGGTGCCAAGGACGAGCTGCTCTTCGCCACGATGCGGCACATCCTTGCCGAGCTCAACATCGATACAAGACGAGCGCTTCGCGTCGCCGCGACACCGCGCCAGCGCGTCTCGGCCGTTGTTGCGGTCAGTTTCTCCGACGAGCAGTTCCAGCCGGAGATCATCGCGGCCTGGCTCGCCTTCTATGTCGAGGCGCAGAAATCGACCGAGTTGCGGCGGCTGCTTCGCATCTATGCGCGGCGGCTCAATTCCAACCTGATGAGCGGGCTGACCGGCATTCTGCCGAGGGCCGAAGCGGACCGCGCTGCGGAAGCGACGGCGGCGCTGATCGACGGACTCTACATCCGGCGCGCGCTGAAGGACGGCGTGCCCGGTGCGCAGACAGCGATCGCGCTCGTCGAAGATTATCTCGAAACCAAGCTCAGCGGACGGAGCCTGCCTTGACCACCGAACGACCCAATTTCCTGATCGTCATGGTCGATCAGCTCAACGGCACGCTCTTCCCCGACGGCCCGGCGGATTTCCTGCACGTGCCGCATCTCAAGGCGCTCGCCGCCCGCTCGGCGCGTTTCGCCAACAACTACACCGCCTCGCCGCTTTGCGCGCCCGGCCGGGCCTCGTTCATGAGCGGCCAGCTGCCGTCGCGCACCGGGGTCTATGACAACGCCGCCGAATTCTCCTCCTCGATCCCGACCTTCGCGCATCATCTGCGCTCCGCCGGCTATTACACCTGCCTGTCCGGCAAGATGCATTTCGTTGGACCGGACCAGTTGCACGGCTTCGAGGAGCGGCTGACCACCGATATCTATCCGGCCGATTTCGGCTGGACGCCGGATTACCGCAAGCCCGGCGAGCGCATCGACTGGTGGTATCACAATCTAGGCTCGGTCACCGGCGCCGGCGTTGCCGAGACCACCAACCAGATGGAGTATGACGACGAGGTGGTGTTTCTGGCCGAGCAAAAGCTGTACCAGCTTTCGCGCGAGCAGGACGATGCGGGACATCGGCCCTGGTGTCTCACCGTTTCGCTATCGCACCCGCACGATCCCTATGTCGCGCGCAGGCAGTACTGGGATCTTTACGAGAACTGCCAGACGCTCGATCCCGAAACGCCGTTCATCCCGCATGACGAACAGGACACGCATTCGCAGCGCCTTTACCGGGCAAGCGACTATCAGTCCTTCGAGATCACGTCCGAGCAGGTGCGCCGTTCCCGGCGCGGCTATTTCGCCAACATTTCCTATGTCGACGATAAGCTCGGCGAGCTTCTGGACGTCCTCAAGCGCACTCGCATGCTTGACGACACCATCATCCTGTTCTGCTCGGATCACGGCGACATGCTGGGCGAGCGCGGCCTGTGGTTCAAAATGAGCTTCCTCGAGGGCTCGGCGCGCGTGCCGCTGATGATCGCCGGCAACGGCGTGCCAGCCGGCCTCATCGAGGCGCCCGTCTCCAATCTCGACGTCACGCCGACGCTCTGTGACCTCGCCGGCATTGATATCGCTGCAATCGCGCCGTGGACCGACGGCCAGTCGCTGCTGCCGCTGCTCGGCGGCAAGCCGCGCACCGCACCCGTTCTCATGGAATATGCCGCCGAAGGCTCCTATGCGCCGCTGGCCGCGATCCGCGACGGCAAATACAAATTCGTCCATTGCGAGCTCGACGCGCCGCAGCTGTTCGACCTGGAGACCGACCCGCTCGAACGGAACAACCTCGCTGACGAGCCGGCGAACGCTGCCCTGGTGGCGGCGTTCATGGAAAAGGTCCGGGCGCGCTGGGACATGGCCGCGTTCGATGCCGCGGTGCGCGAAAGCCAGGCACGCCGCTGGGTCGTCTACCCGGCGCTGCGCAACGGCGCCTATTACCCCTGGGATTTCCAGCCGCTGCAGAAAGCCTCGGAGCGCTACATGCGCAATCACATGAATCTCGACAACCTTGAAGAGAGCAAACGATATCCGCGAGGCGAATGATGGCAGACGTTCTGGTTCCCACCCTCGACCGCCTGAAGCAGGCCTATGCGGTGACCTCGACGGCGACGCAAGTCACGCCGCTGTTGGAGTCGGCCGCACTTGCGAGGGAAGCCGGCGCCGCGCGGGTGTTCGTCAAGCCGGAATCGCTGCAATGGGCGGGGTCCTTCAAGGTGCGCGGCGCCTATTGGCGCCTTAAGCGGCTGTCACCGGACGAAGCGAGGAAGGGCGTGGTCGCCTATTCCTCCGGCAATTTCGCGCAAGGGCTTGCGGCTGCCGGCCAGGCGCTCGGCATTCCCGTCACCATCGTCATGCCGATCGACGCGCCTGCCGCCAAGCGCGACGCGACCGCCGGCTATGGCGCGCGCGTGGTGCTGACCGATCATGGCGAGCGTGCCCGCGAGGAAGTCGCCGCCGCCAAGGCGCGCGAGATCGCCGAGACCGAGCAGCTCACCTTGCTGCATCCCTTCGACGATCCCGAGATCGTCGCCGGCCAGGCAGGGGCCGGGCTGGAAGCGCTCGACCAATTGGCGGCGAAGAAGGCCCACGCCGACCTGGTGTTCTGCTCGGTTGGCGGCGGCGGGCTGATCGGCGGCGTGTCGCTCGCCTTCCATTATCTGTCGCCGAAAACCGAGATCATCGCCGTCGAGCCGGAAGGCTTCAACGGCATGGGCTCGTCGCTGGCGCATGGCGCCATCGAGACGATGCCGATCGGACCGAGATCGATCTGCGACGGGCTGATGGCGCGCAAGCCAGGCGAGGCGCCCTTCGCGGCGGTGAGTGCTGCCGGCGTTCGCGGCGTCACCGTCGAGGATGCCGCGGTGCGGGGTGCAATGAAGATCGCCTTCGAGCGGCTGAAGCTGGTGCTGGAGCCTTCGGGCGCGGCCGCGCTTGCCGCGCTGCTCGGCGGCAAGGTGGATGTGGCGGGCAAAACCGTCCTTGTGGTGGCTACCGGCGGCAATGTCTCGCTCGCCGACTTTATGGCGCATATGAACAATGCTTGAAGCGGATTTCGTCATCATCGGATCCGGCTCCGCCGGCTCGGCCATGGCCTACCGGCTGTCGGAAGACGGCAAGCATTCGGTGATCGTCATCGAGTTCGGCGGCACCGATATGGGGCCGCTGATCCAGATGCCGTCGGCGCTGTCGATCCCGCTCAACATGAGCCTTTACGACTGGGGCTTCGCCAGCGAGCCGGAGCCGCATCTCGGCGGCCGTGTGCTCGCCACCCCGCGCGGCAAGGTGATCGGCGGTTCGTCCTCCATCAACGGCATGGTCTATGTTCGCGGCCATGCGCGCGACTTCGACCATTGGGCCGAACAGGGTGCTGCCGGATGGGGCTTCGCCGATGTGCTTCCCTATTTCAAGCGCATGGAGGATTCCGACGGCGGCGAGGACGGCTGGCGCGGTCACGGCGGCCCGCTGCATGTGCAGCGCGGCACGCGCAAGAACCCGCTCTACGGCGCCTTCCTCGAGGCGGGCCGGCAGGCCGGCTTCGAGCTCACCGACGACTACAACGGATCGAAGCAGGAAGGCTTCGGGCCGATGGAGCAGACCATCTGGCGCGGCCGCCGCTGGTCCGCGGCCAACGCCTATCTGAAGCCGGCTCTCAAACGAAAAAATGTTAGCCTGCTTAAGGGTTTCGCGCGACGCGTGGTGATCGAGAATCAACGCGCCGTCGGCGTCGAGATCGAAGCTCACAAACAGATTCAGGTCGTTAAGGCGCGACGTGAGGTGATTGTGGCCGCGTCGTCGATCAATTCGCCGAAGATCCTTATGCTGTCCGGCATCGGTCCGGGCGCACATCTGCAGGAAAACGGCATAGAGGTCATTGCCGACCGGCAGGGCGTCGGCCGCAATCTGCAGGACCATCTGGAGCTTTATATCCAGCAGGAAGCGACCAGACCGATCACGCTGAATTCGGTGCTCAACCCGTTCTCCAAGGCAATGATCGGCGCGCAGTGGCTGTTCTTCAAGACCGGCCTCGGCGCCACCAACCATTTCGAGGCGGCGGCCTTCGTGCGTTCGCAGGCCGGTGTCGACTACCCCGATATCCAGTATCACTTCATCCCAGCGGCGGTGCGCTATGACGGCAAGGCGGCGGCGAAGTCGCATGGCTTCCAGGCGCATGTCGGGCCGATGCGGTCGAAGTCGCGCGGCTCGGTGAGCCTGCGCTCGCCCGATCCGAAAGCGAAACCGGTGATCCGCTTCAACTACATGTCGCATCCCGACGACTGGAGCGAGTTCCGCCACTGCATCCGGCTGACGCGCGAGATTTTTGGCCAGAAGGCCTTCGACGGCTTCCGCGGCAAGGAGATTTCGCCGGGCGCCCATGTGCGGACCGACGACGAGCTCGACGCCTTCATCCGCGATCACGCCGAGAGCGCCTATCACCCTTGCGGCACCTGCAGGATGGGCCGCGCCGACGACCTGACCAGCGTCGTCGATCCGGAATGCCGGGTGATCGGCGTCGAGGGGCTGCGCGTTGCCGACTCCTCGATCTTCCCGCGGGTGACCAACGGCAACCTGAACGCGCCGTCGATCATGACCGGCGAGAAGGCGTCCGACCACATCCTTGGCCGCACGCCGCTCGCGCCATCCAACCAGGAACCCTGGATCAATCCGCGCTGGCAGGTGGCAGACAGATAGCGCATGATCCGGCGGGCGCCCTCCCCCGCCCCGGCGATTACGAACGGAGAAGACCATGCGCGCCCAGCCAACGGCATCGCACTACGTCAACGGCCGCTACATCGAGGACGAAGGCGGCGCGCCACTGCCGGTGATCTATCCGGCGACGGGCGAGACCATCGCCACGCTGCATTCGGCGACGCCGAACGTGCTGGAGTTGGCGATCGAGGCCGCGCGCGCGGCGCAGCCGGCCTGGGCACGGATGAAGCCGGTCGAGCGCGGCCGCGTCCTGCGCCGCGCCGCTGATATCCTGCGCGCCCGCAATGCCGACCTGGCGCGCATCGAGACGCTGGACACCGGCAAGGCGATCCAGGAGACGCTGGTGGCGGACGCGCCTTCGGCCGCCGATTGCCTGGAATATTTCGCCGGCGCAGTGGCGGCCTTCAACGGCGAGATGATCGAGCTCGGCGGACCGTTTGCTTACACAAGACGAGAGCCGCTTGGTGTGTGCGTCGGCATCGGCGCCTGGAACTATCCGATCCAGATCGCCGGCTGGAAGTCGGCGCCGGCTTTAGCCATGGGCAACGCCATGGTGTTCAAGCCGTCGGAGAACACGCCGCTCTCGGCACTGGCGCTGGCCGAAATCTACAGCGAGGCGGGCCTGCCCGACGGGCTGTTCAACGTCGTGCAGGGCTATGGCGATGTCGGCGCCGGCCTCGTCGGCCATGATGTCGTGGCCAAGGTCTCGGTGACCGGCTCGGTGCCGACCGGCCGCAAGGTGCTGTCGCTTGCCGGTTCGAAAATGAAGCACGCCACGATGGAGCTCGGCGGCAAGTCGCCGCTGATCGTCTTCGACGATGCCGATCTCGAAAACGCCATCGGCGGCGCCATGCTCGGCAATTTCTATTCGACCGGCCAGATCTGCTCCAACGGCACGCGCGTCTTCGTGCAGAAGGGCCTGCATGACCGCTTCGTCGAGCGGCTGACCGAGCGTACCAAAAAAATCCGCATCGGCGATCCGCTCGATCCGGAAACGCAGATGGGGCCGTTGGTCAACAAGGCGCAGCAGGAAAAGGCTGTTTCCTACATCGCCGCCGGCAGAGAGGAGGGTGCGACGCTTGCCTGCGGCGGCAACGTGCCGTCGCTGCAGGGCTTCGAAGGTGGCTTCTTCATCGAACCGACCGTGTTCACCGGCGTGACCGATGGCATGCGCATCGCGTGCGAGGAAATCTTCGGACCGGTGATGAGCGTGCTGAAATTCGATAGCGAGGACGAGGTGATCGAACGCGCCAACAATACCGAATTCGGCCTCGCTGCGGGCGTCTTCACCCGCGACCTGCCCCGCGCCCATCGGGTGATCGCCGAGTTGCAGGCAGGCACCTGCTGGATCAACGCCTACAATCTGACGCCGGTGGAAATGCCCTTCGGCGGCGTCAAGCAGTCCGGCATCGGCCGCGAGAACTCGCTCGCGGCGCTGGCGCACTATTCGCAGCTGAAGGCGGTCTATGTCGAGACGGGGGATGTGGCGAGCCCGTATTGACTTGGCGATTGGCCAAAAGCCCGCAGTGACAGCAGAGATTGGCAGCTTCTGCGTTGCCGCCAGTTGCCCCCTCACCCCTTCTCCGCCGTTCCGTCCAGATACTGCGTCAGCGCGCAAACCAGATGGTAGAAGATGCTGGCCGGCACGTCGCTCGCCAATGACCGGCCGCGCTCGTCGATGCGGTCAATCCAGAGGCCGACCGGCGCCGGGTCGATGTGCCAGCGGAACAGGTGGCCGACGCGCGCCTCGATCTCCGGTTTGAGGTCCGGCCCACCCGAGCCGTCGAGCGCGATCGCAGCCTTGATCGCCTCGGCCTGCGGCCAGCTGCGCGAGACCGTGTCGAGCGGAAGGCCCTGGCGCGAGACGGCGCCATAGGCAAGGCCGGTGGCGCGGTTGAGGCCGTTGGCGACAGCCGAGGCATAGAGCTTGCGGGCGAAGCCGGTGAGTTCGGCCTGGCCGCTGCGGGCGGCGAAATCGACGAGCAGCGAGGCCCATTCGAAATGGTGGCCGGGTTCGGTCCATGTTCCTTTCGCGCCCGCCACGGGCTTCCAGCCGTCGTCGAAATACTCGCCCAGCGTCCAGCTTTCGGCATCGAAGAAATGACTGCGGAAGAGATCTATGACGCGCGCCGCGCGGCTCAGGTAGACGCGCTCGCCAGTGGCTCTGTGCCAAGCGAGAAAGGCTTCGAGCAGATGCATGTGCGGGTTGGAGCGACGCTCGCCCTCGCCGTCGGAGGTTTCGAGGAAACCTGTCATGCGGCTGTCCTCGAGATGAGCATCGAGGAAAGCAAAGGTTTCCTCGGCGAGCCGCAACGCATCGGGATGACCCGACATATGCGCGTGCGCCAGCGCCAACAGCACGCAGGAATGGTCGTAGGCATCCTCGACCGGATCGGCGACCGAGCCGTCGATATTGAGCGTGCGCACCCAGCCGCCTTTGTCGGTGCGGCCCCGGCCTGCCATGAAGTCAAGGCCATGAGCGATCAGCCGATCCGCCGGTCCGTCCCAGCCGCGCTCCTTGGCGACGGCGAAGGCATAGATCTGACGCGCCTGGGTGCGCATGCGTTTTGGCTTCATCAACGGCGCGGCGTCGAAGCCCAGCGCCTCGTGGAAGCCGCCATGGCGCTCATCGACGCCGGCGGTCGACCACAGCGGCAGCGTCTCCTCGAACAGCCAGTGCCGAACGCGGCGCCGCCAGGCGCCGCTCTCGATGACGCGGTCATGCGCCGGCGTGAACCTCGTCTCCAGCCGACCGGATTTCTCTAGCTGCTCGACGATCTTCTTGACGTGCTGGCTGTGGCTGACCGGCGCCACGAAGGTGGCGTCGGCCGTCGAGACGATCGCCACGTCCTTCATGCCGATGGCCGACAGCAGCCGGCCGTCGCCGCGGATGTAGGAGTTCTCGCAATCTATGGCCAGGACATCGCCAAGGATGACGTTACCGTGGCTGTCGGACGGGCCGACATCGAGCAGCGACTGCCACGAACCGAGATCGTTCCAGCGGAATCCGGCCGGCACCATGGCGATGTCCTTGGCCCGCTCCATGACAGCGTAGTCGATCGAGGTCGACGGGATCGCCCAGTAGAGTTCCAGCGGCATGTAAAGCCCGGAAAGATCGTTGGTCGCCGCGTGATACGCGGCTTCCGTCGCCTGCCAGATCTTGGGCTCGAACGCGGCGAAGGCAGCGCGCATGACGCCGGCGCGAAACAGGAAAATGCCGGTATTCCAGTAGAAACTGCCGGCGTCGAGATAAGCCCGCGCGGTGGCGAGGTCGGGCTTCTCGACGAAGCGAGAGACGTCGAACACGCCGTCGCGGTCGGCCGCGACCTCGATATAGCCATAGCCGGTTTCGGGCTGCGTCGGCTTGATCCCGAACACCACCAGGCGACCGGCTCTCGCCGCCGCAGCACCCGCTTCAACGCTCTGCCAGAACTGGCGCGCGGTGGAGATTTCGTGGTCGGAGGGCACCACGAGAACAAGCTCGTCGCCAAATTCGGAGAGGGTGCGCAGGCTGGCAAGCGCCACGGCAGCGGCGGTGTTGCGCCCGGTGGGCTCGAACAGCGGCCCGCCGCCGGCGAGATCAATGCCGGCAAGATCGGCATGGACGCGCTCGGCATGGCGCTCCGATGCGATGAGAAAGATCGGCGTCTGCCCTTCAGGCCGCGCGGCCAGCCGGCGCAAGGTCTTGGCCAGCATCGAGCCGTCGCCGGAAAGGTCGTGGAATTGCTTGGGATTGTCCTCGCGCGACAGGGGCCATAACCGCGAGCCGACGCCGCCGCTCATGACGAAACTGACGATGCGCTGGCTCATGGCTGCCCTGTTAGAAGGTCTGGTTGTAGGCGCCGACTTCGGGACTGCGGCGCAGCACGGCGTCGACGGCTTCGAACATCTGCCGGCGCCGCTCGGACGATACCGGGCTCTCCACCACCACGACAAGCTCGGGCTTGTTCGAGGAGGCGCGCACAAGGCCCCAGGTGCCGTCCTCCGCAACGACGCGCACACCGTTGACGGTGATGAGCGTTACGATCTTCTGGCCGGCAAAGTCAGCACCTTCGCGGTGCATCGTCTGAAAATCCGCCACGACGCGGTCGACCACGCCGTACTTCACCTCGTCGGGGCATTGCGATGACATGGTCGGCGTACCGTAGGTCAGCGGCAACGCGCGGCAGAGATCGGCCATCGAGCTCCGCGGATTGCGGTCGAGCATCTGGCAGATGACGATCGCAGTGATCAGCCCGTCGTCATAGCCGCGGCCGATAGGCGGGTTGAAGAAGAAATGCCCGGATTTCTCGAAGCCGGCGACGGCACCGAGCTCGGCAACGCGGCGCTTGATGTAGGAATGGCCGGTCTTCCAATAGTCAGTTGTGGCGCCGTTCGCCTTGAGCACATGATCGGTGGCGAAGAGCCCCGTCGACTTGACGTCGACGACGAAGGCCGAGCCCGGACGGAGCGATGAAGTATCGCGCGCGAGCATGAGGCCGACCTTGTCGGCGAAGATCTCGTTGCCCTCGTTGTCGACGACGCCGCAGCGGTCGCCGTCGCCATCGAAGCCCAGTCCGACATCTGCGCCCGTCTCCAGCACCTTCTCGCTGATGGCACGCAGCATCTGCATGTCCTCGGGATTGGGATTGTAGCGCGGGAAGGCATGGTCGAGCTCGACGTCGAGCGGGATCACCTCGCAGCCGACACGCGCCAGCGCTTCCGGCGCGAAGGCGCCGGCCGTGCCGTTGCCGCAGGCACAAACGACCTTGAGCTTTCTCGAGATGTGTTTGCCCTTGGTAAGATCATCGACATAGAGCTCCCGGAAACCGGAGATGAACTCGTAGGCACCGCCGCCGCGGAGGTCGAAGTCGGCTTCGAGCACGATCTTCTTCAACGCGCTCATCTCTTCCGGACCGAAGGTGAGCGGCCGCGCCGCCCCCATCTTGACGCCGGTCCAGCCATTCTCGTTATGCGAGGCGGTGACCATGGCGACCGAGGGTGTATCGAGCGCGAACTGCGCGAAATAGGCCATGGGGGACAAAGCCAGGCCGATATCCTTCACCCGGGCGCCCCCTGCCATCAGGCCGGAGACCAGCGCCAGCTTGATCGACAGCGAATAGGAGCGGAAATCATGGCCGGTGACGATATCCGGCCCAACGCCCAAGCGCCGGATCAGCGTGCCCAGACCCATGCCGAGCGCCTGGACGCCGATCAAATTGAGCTCCGGCGCCTTGGTCGAGCCGGGATGGCCGACCCACCAGCGCGCGTCGTACTCGCGAAAGCCCGACGCCGTGATCAGCGCCGAGGTCTCGAATTCGAAGCTGTTGGGCCGGGCTTCGCCAACAATCGTGAAGGTCAATGGTCGAAACTCCAGAGAGCCGGAATGCCGATCTGTAAAGGGCGCGGCTTATCACGAAAGCCTTTAAGCCGGTCTTTATCCGACGGCTAAATCGCATGCTATCCGGGCAAGCTGGGTGAAAGCCGAGAAATGCGACACAAGTGCAGCCATTGACGCTTGCAGGATCGGAAAGTGGCGGCTATAAGCCCGCCGTCTGGTCACGGAGTGTAGCGCAGTCTGGTAGCGCACATCGTTCGGGACGATGGGGTCGCAGGTTCAAATCCTGCCACTCCGACCAGAAAAAACAACTAGTTAGCTTTCTCCCGATTTTGTCTCCCACCTGATATCCCACCTGAAACTCAAGCCGATGATGATCGAGCGCCAGTTTCAGAGATCAAAACGTATCGCCCTGCCCCGTTCGGCTGCGAAGGTGCCGATCGTAGATTGAAGGTCGCCGATCGGTTCCGCGGAGCCGATCGCGCGCAGCGCGGCTACGCCGGCCTTGATCGACACTGGCCCGGGCTCGGCCTTGAGCAGAGCCTCAAGCGCGCGTTCGAATTGGTCGTTCGTCATTTCGGACCTTCCTCCTTCCAAACCGGCACCCGGTTGATCTTAATCGCCACCAGGCGCCGGATGCGCAAGCCGACGCCTTCGCGGCCGGTCGGGACGAAGGCTTCGACATCAAGCATACCGTGGTCGCCGCCGTTCTCACATTTCATGCGGTAGGCGAGCGAGTCGACGTCGACATCACCAAAAATCTGGATCAGATCCGACGGATGATAATTGTGCTGCCGCTTGCAATAGCCGCACCGCACCCGAACCAGGCGCATGGTGTCGTTCAGGTTCGATAGCGGATAGTCGCGCCGCTTCGGGCCATAGGTCTCGGGCATGAGAACAAAAAAGGAACATTTTCCTCGAACGTCAAGATTGCCTGTGGAAATCTTTTAGCCCCGAGAGGCCCCCCACACGAAGGCCAGATGCGGGGCGCGGCTCTCAGAGCGGCGTGCCCTGACGTGGCGTCGCGACAATAGCTTTTTCAGGCTAATATTGGGCGCGTCGAGCGGCCGACCAACAACTGATGCTTAGACATCCCGCTTTGACTTTTCCCTCCATCGCTCGGCCATCCGTCTTGCGAATCGCCAGCGCTTGTGGCGCCGCGAGCGTTCTTGAGGAGGGTCCTAACCTCTTTTACTATTCCGCAAAATAGGTCCGGGGGCGCCTTGCCTGCGTTCTGAAGTTGCGCGATTCTGCTCATGGGGGAGTGTGGTGTGAAAGTTGGGGGACACCACTGAAATGTTCACTGATTACTACGAGCTCTTGGAGATCAGCCCGAAGGCCACCTCTGAGCCGGTCGAACGGATATTCCGCTATTTCGCCATGCGCTACCATCCCGACAATCGGGACACGGGCGATGAGTCTCGCTTCAATGAGATCGTAGAGGCGCACAACACCCTCAAAGATCCGCTCAAGCGGGCCCAGTACGATATCCAATACATGGATTAATGTAAGTGATCGCCGAGAGTTGGCTGACGCCGCTGCCGACCCGAGGACCGTCGAGCGGGATTCCGTCATTCAAGGGAAGGTGCTGTCACTTCTTTCCGCAAAGCGCCGACAGGACGTCCACAATCCCGGCATAGGCGACGAAGAACTCGAACGCCTGTCAGGCTGCCCGACCGAGCATCTGGAGTTTCATCTCTGGTACCTCAAGGCGAAGGGCTGGATAGGAAGGATCGAAAACGGGATGTTCGCGATCACCGTTGAAGGGATCGACCGCGCCAATTCGGAGCATCGTCACAAGTCCCCCGTCGCCACCAGACTGCTCGACTATTCGCACAGCGGCTAGAGCGCGAGTTCAGGCTGGCCCGGTCTGGCGCCACAGGCAGGTTGGGCTGGCCGCAAGCAGTCTGATCGGGATGCTGGTGGGCTATTGCTGTAAAGCCAGAATGGTCACTGTCTCTCTGGCCGGACCGTCTCAACTGAGAGAGATCCGGCAGGAAGCGGCCGCAGGAGCTCACCTTCCGGCTTTGTCAGGTTGAGCCAGGCGGACCAGTTCTCCGGCTCAAGAACCACTACCTGTCGGTTGTGATACGGCGCCACATCCGGACTAGGATCTGTCGTCAGCATCGTGAAGCTGGGCGGCTTGTTGCCGACCGCCTCGCGCCAAAGCCCGGCAATTGCCATGAACGGCGCGCCGTTGAGGGTGAAGCGGTGTTTCGCTTTCGGATATTTCGTTCCGGTGGATTCGAAGAATGCGGAAGCCGGAACCAGGCAGCGCTTGCTGTTGCCAAACTGTCGGCCCTCGGAGCGGAAATTGAAAACCGGCCCGCCTTTGGGACCGGCCGGCGGGAAGCCGAAGGTCATTGAGGCCAGCTCGATTGCATCGCCGGCAACGCGCATTATTGGCGCCGGGTCGTTTATGCGGATGTCGTCAGCTTGCGGCAGATCGAGCTCCGTCTGATGGCTGGAGATCTGCAACGCGAGCGACTCCATCATGCGGCAGTATTCAGCCCAAGCAATGTGCTGCTCGTAATCGTTGCACATACCGGTCTCGCAGGAACTTTGGACCTCCCCTTCACGCGGGAACGCTCTGTCCGAACCGAAGTTTCCCAGGCCGCTTCGCGGGTCAGCATATTTGCAGTTCCTAATGAAACGGGCGCTCTTGCTGCCAGTTCAGCCCGGCGTCTGTTCCCCCGAAGCCTCTCGGCGACGGGCTTTTTTCCAATCAGAGCCACGAGGGAAATATCCTGAGCGGCGTCTGGTGGCATTGAGCCGCCTTGCGCGGCCTGCCGAGCCAGGCTGTCACATTTTCGTGAGCTTGGCTGGAACCTTCCCGACTGGGCACGGTTGCTCCAGAAACGGAGCCGAGCATGCCACAATTTCATGTTGAAGAGATGGCCGGTGAAACTGTCATCGCGAGACACGTGACCCGTGCTGCCGACGCGCTGAGCGCCGTCAGAGCAGTCACCGGGGGCCAAATTTCTGCCCGAACTGACCACCAGCGCTGGTTTCGCGTCGTCGACGAGAGAAACGCCAGCGTCCACGAGTTCGGCGTCGAAGAGCCGCCGTTGCGCACAGACTTCGCAAAATGATGAAGCCGTCTAGGCGCCCCGACCGCTATCATGGTGACACAGGATTTGGCGGCCGGGCGCGCCCAGTAGCGCCAGGTTGCCCTAGCCTACCCTTTCGAGCTCTGCCAGTAGCTGGTCAGCGTCAGTCACACCGCGTCCGAACAAGCACATGACTTTGATCGCGACGTTTTCGCGCTCATCCACGCGTCCAATATTGTGACTTGAGCAGTAATCACTCACGGCCTTTGCAAGAATGCTGACCTCGGCTGGTTCGACTATTCCGTATACCGCTGTCCTGAGCGGGACAGCATAATGCTCGCTTCCACGCATCGTTTACCCTCTACCCCCGATACCCAACAACGGGAAGAGGATACACCTGATAAAAGTCAGCTTCGAGTCAATTAGCGTCCGACTGAGGTCCGAAGGGCAGGCAGCCGGCGGTCAGGAAAGCAACAGCCCTGCCAGCAGCACAGTCAGGGCAAGCGAAGCGGGCACGGCGAGAAGCCAACGAGCTTCCAGGACACTGTTGCGAGGGTCTTGCATTTCCTTCACTCCTACCAAGACGGCTCCAGCGCATACCCGCCAAGCGCTGGAGCCGATGCTTGCGCTCAACCGCCGTTAGCGGGAGCTGCCGGCACCCTTTTCAACGGTGCCTCTATCCATTCGTTCCGAGTTCGGGCACACAGCCGACCGCTAGGTACGACCGAAGCCCTGTCACCGCGCGCATAGGTCCGTACGGTGAAACATACAGCCCGCTGTCACATTGGCTTTCGGACTGTCGACTAATCCCTTTGTCGCTTCGCGGGCAGTATTAAATCGCTGCCCTTGCCTCCGACGGGATTGAGCGTTATATCTTCTAAATCGATCTTGCTGAACGAACGTTGTTCTGGCGCAATCTGCGCTCCTACGATCTTCCATCTCAATTTCGAAATTGCATCGTTTGGCATTTGCCGAGCGAGCCTAATTTTGCGTCGATTTGAAAGGAGATCGCAATGACCACTGGAACGGTAAAGTTCTTCAATTCCACGAAAGGCTTCGGCTTCATCGAGCAGGGCAATGGCCAGCCCGACGTGTTCGTTCATATAACGGCCGTGGAGCGCGCGGGAATGCGTTCTCTCGTCGAAGGCCAGAAGGTTAGCTTTGACGTGGTGAAGGATGCTCGCACCGGCAAGAGCTCCGCCGACAACCTGCAAGCCGCCTAGTCACAGCGCCTTAGGGGCCTTTGACCACGGATGTACTGGCATTGGCCGCAGAGGCGCGTTTGAGAAGGTCGGGCTTTGCCCGGCCTTTTCGGTTAAGGAGAAAAATGAAGTCCCTTCCCGCTGGTATCTTTAAGCCGGTTCCATCCCGAACAGAAGCCAAGACCGATGCGACCACGCGCATCGCCCGGCAGATTGTCGATCTTGAAGCGACGGCAAGGTCTGCCAAGACAGAGCGGTTGCGCGCTGCCAGGCTGGCGCAGGCATCCCAAGCGCCTGCCGTCACTCCAAGGAAACCCGTCCAGAAGCGGAAAAACACAGCATCATAGTGCGCTCTCATGGCTGCGCTGGCCGGCTCCGTTGTCTTCTGGCGGTGAAGGTCTCCCCTATTTGAAGGCAAATTTGTAGACCGCTCGGTTGGTGTCGTCGGTGACGCGAACCCATTCGGACTCGTCTCGCCTGTCCTGTACGTTTCGGCCGGTCACCCATTCAGCGGCTGCTTTCGGTGAGGTCGTTTTCGCGTAGGCAACAGTGACCACGTCGATGCCCGACATGGTTTCAACGGTATAGTTGTTCATTTGAAAAGCTCTTCAATATAAGCCGTCAGTACATTGAAAGAGCCCGCCCGGTGTGAGGGGACGGGCTCTTTGCCGGGGCCTCCGCTGGGGGCGTCAGCAGCTCCAATTCTCCCGAATGGGAGGCCGACAAGCCGTCCCGACGCGTCGCTTATAATAGCGGCGCCTAGGTACCGAACTTAGGCAAGGGACAAAGGTTCCAGGAAGTTAGTCCGCTTGTAGAGGTCTTTCGGGCTGGTGTCGGGCGAAAGCAAGAGCCCGCTCGCCTGAGGGGGTCGAACGGGCTCCCGTGGGGGAGCGCCCCAGCGCGGCGGGTGAACCTCGTGCCGGAGACACACGCCGCGACACTCAACCGGGACACTGTAGGAAGGTTCCCTCAGGCCGATGCGACCGAAGTCGGATAGGCTGATGCTTTGGTCCCTGTGCTGAAACTTTCGCCTCGCTGCATCATTTGATAGAGCCGGCGAGCAATGTCCCTTCATCGTCGGCAGTGCAGAGTGAATAGATGCCCGCCATCCCTGTTGCCGGGGTGACGGGCATCTCTCGTGAGTAAATGAGTACCGCGTAAATGGCCAAGGGCCAGCGATGATCACCGCTCAGTGCGGCGAGGCCTTCCTCGTCGGTAGCAGCTAGATAGATGCCCGCCATCCCGTTGCCTGGGATGACAGGCATCTGTTTGGGTCCCAGAGCCGCTCCCGAGTTGCGGGTAGTGTGGCTCGACTGATCCAATCAACAATTGCCATCGCCCGCCGTGACGCTATGGTTAACGCTGTCCGGGGTTTTGGCTACCCACTCCCGGACCACCTCGGCCCGGCGGTGCGTCACCACTTCCCCCCGAAGCAAGATGGCTGCCGGGCCGTTCTACAGCCTCCAGGCTCGTGAGCGCGGCAGGGTTCTAGCT
Organism: Mesorhizobium sp. WSM3862; assembly: GCF_002294985.1. Lineage (GTDB taxonomy): Bacteria > Pseudomonadota > Alphaproteobacteria > Rhizobiales > Rhizobiaceae > Mesorhizobium. The sequence goes on from NZ_NSGE01000003.1 coordinate 235,673, forward strand.
GGCCATAGCCCTGGCTATGTAAGTTGCCCGCCATTCGAGAATGCAGAACGAAAAGAGACCAAGAGCGTGGTGACCTCCCTATAAGCCGCCGAGGAGAAAGCCGGCTCTGGTGCGCAGCCGGGTTGAGGCTTCCGACATTCATCTGAAACCTTATGAACGGCCCCGCGTTTGCTTCTCACGATTTCGTTACCGCGGAGGTAAGATGCAAGGTGTGAAGCGGTCGCGCTGGACGGAAACCTACGACCCAGACGAGTTCGCGGCAAAGCACGGTTTGACAACCAGGCAGGCCGAAATTGTCATTCAGAGCAATGGTCCATCCAAGCGCAAATGCGACTTGGCAGCCGAGGCATTTAGGGCCGCGCTTAGATATTGCCGCAACTCGCGAGAAAAAGGTGCGAGAAAATCTCCTCTAAGGTCGGGAAGCAATGAAGCGCCTCAGGGTTGAAGTTATGTCCGGGGGAGCCTGAGAGGGGCGGCGCTCTTTGAACGCCGGCTGTTGAGATACCGCCGCTCGCGAGAAGGGGGCGTCGGGTAAAGTCCGCCGTGTGTCGACAGGCTTTGGAGAGAACCACAACATTTGTTATTTTATGCGGGTTGAATCAATGACATGTTGAGTCAGGGCCGATCGCAACGCAGTTTGCTGACTCTATGGCCCCCCGTCCTCCGACGACCGTCGAAACACACCCAGGTCCCCCGCCCCGCTCGGCGGTCGTCTTCTTCTTCCAGAGTAGTACAACAAATGAGAGTGACCACGTCATAGTGCGGGTGTAAGGTACTGTCGTCGCCCGCACCTTTGACGGCAAACGGGCGCTTGGAAGTCAACTCAGGTGCTTTCGCCCAATTCCGCAGGGAGGAAGCCATGAGCAAGCGCTCAGCAAATTTCATTTCCGCTTTTGAATTTGACGTCATCCGAGAAGCCTTCCGGCGTTCGGTCGTAGAAAGTTGTCTTCCGCCCCAAGAATGGGAAAGGCATGCATCTGACCTCGTTCGCAGCTTCATTGGCGTCGAAGCTCCGGCCGAAGTCCTCGCCGCATTGCTCGATGTGACTGGAAAAGAAAACAGCTCGCCGACCAGCGCCGACGGGCTTTGATCTAAAGACGAGCGAGGGAGTAACCAAGCGGGGAGTGATTAGGTTCATGAAGTCGCCCCGCCTTTCCTGCCAGGGGTGCTGGGCATCTGTTTTGGGTCTCAACCCGCCAAGCCGCCCCCACGGTGCTGCATCGCTTTGCGCACAAGATGAAACACGCTATCGACCTCCTCGTATATCTCTTTTGGCGCGATGCCCTGACGCCCGGCAGAAGCCAGGAGTTCAATGACAAGATCGGCAATGGCCGCTGGATCGTCGGTGCTCACGTTTGGCAGATGTGCTGCCATCCATCGGTCCAGAAATTTCAAAGCACGTGCGCTCATGCGAGCTAAAGGTCGGGCGCCGCATTTGCGTTCCCGTCTTAGCCACTCCTGGGTTTTGTAGGGAAATCGAGAGCGCTGGTTTGCCAGTAGAATTTCCATTCACCCGTTCGGAGCTTCGAATAGATTTTGCAGACGCGTCCCTTCCAATGAAAATCGGCGCCGGTTGCTTTGTTTCGCCAAAGGGTGTCGATATCGACGACCGCAAAGGCTGCATCTCCCGTGGGAGCAACTTCGATCTTGGCTGTGGTCCGGCGATTGTGGATGAGGTCATGGGCGGCAAACAGCTCGTTGTAGCCTTTCCGCCAGGCTTCCTCGTCGAAGCGACCTAAGACGAACAACCAGTCGATTGGATCATGCGCGTCTGCATTCGGCGCAAATGGCCACGCCATGTCAGGATGGATCATGGCTAGGAACGGCTCGATGTCTTTCTCGTCCCAGCCTTTGGTTTCTGCATCCACCAGGCCTTGAATTATCTCAACAACTTCAGCTGACATCACTCCTCCCAAAAGTCCTGCAGTGTCGCATGGCGTAGCGTGTGTTCGCCGCGCAGGAATTTCACCCGGCCAGTGATGCCCGGTTTGACCCACTCGACATCATCGGCGAAGGCGCTCGGCACCCTCTGCGCTGGCTTGGACGCCCTGCCCTCTTGGACACGCTGCCACAGCCGTTCCCTGAGGCCGCTGGGAAGCGTCACGGCAGCGGTTCCGGCATATCGGCCACCGCGCGCCACGATCGCCGCAACGGGCTTCCCAGGCTCTCGCTTGATGCCCAAAAGCTCGAAGTCGCCGACATCCCAACACTTGGTTTTGACCCAAGACTCCACCCTCCCGCTTCGGTAGAGACTCTCGCGTCGTTTCGAGACCATGCCCTCAAGGCCCATATTCTCGACCGCTCCGAAGAAGGCGGCGCCGCCGCCCCCAACATGGTCGCTGTATTGAATTATCTGCTTGGCGGGCTTCACCAGATTCCAGAGCTTGGCCTTACGCTCGATCAGCGGCACGGAACGAAGATCCTGGCCGTCGAGATGCAGGATGTCGAAGGCGACAAATGCAAGCAGCTCGGCGTTCCAAGTCATGCGCGAGTGCATGGCCTGGAAGTTCGGGGTGCCGTCCGGCTCCGGCGCGATCATCTCCCCGTCAAGAATGAAGGATTCGGCCGGCAGCTTTTCAGCCGCGGCAACAACAGGCCAATAGCGCGCTGACCAGTCATGCCCGTTCCGCGAAAGGGCGCGCGCGCCGGCCCAGTCTAGGATCAGCTGGGTGCGAAAGCCGTCGTATTTGATCTCGTGCAGCCAATCGTCGCTGACCGGCGGCGTCTCGACCTGGACGGGCTCGAGCGGCTTGATGAAGGACAGCCGGGTTCTCCCGGCAGGCTTAAGCATGCGAATCCCAACGCAAAACTCTAATTTGACTCAATATGGAACAGCCGCAAACGTTCCGTTAGCGCACTCTAAAATAACGGCCCGCCCCTGATGCCATGGAGCGGGCCAGCGGAGAAGGGGAGGCTCCGCCCGGCGGCTGTGCAGATCGGGAGGGAATTGCGCCGCCGCGCTCCAAACTTAGTCGAATGCGAGGTGTTCCACGATGCCGGAACATTTTCATTGTGATCCGGTTTGTCTCGGGCAGGAGGAATGCCCAATGGCAGATGACAAAAGCAAGCCAGGCGCCGGCGATCGCGACCGGGTGTCAGCGGATGAAGAGTACGAGGTTGAATACTTCGCCAAGCGACACCGCATTTCGCCGGGAGCAGACAGGGAATTGATCCGCCAGCACGGCAACAACCGGAAAGCCCTGGAGCGAGAGGCCAGAAGGCTACGGCCGTGACAAGGATTTCAGATCTGGGCCCGCCGATTGTCGGAAATCGGGTCGGGGGCGAGCTGGCGGCCGAGGTCGATCATTTCCATCTGTGCCCCCTGTGCGGCCAAGCCATTGACCTTCGCGACTTGCGCCAAGTCATTTGGCATCAAAGACCCGCACACGAGCCGCTTGAACTTGACGCATAAGGTCCGAACCGTGCCTTCTCGCAGGCCGGTGCTATCCGCCGCGCGCCGGCTGACAGTCTACAAGCCAACAAAAAGCCCGTCGCATCTCATAAGGTAAGCGACGGGCCTTTTTAGGTTGCCACTGAGACGGCTACATTCCTGAGGAACCGACCGCTTCCTTGATAACTAATAAGCCGTGCAATTGTTCCACAATGGCACAAGTATTTCTCTTAGCGCGCCAAAGCTTTCTGTGCCATGTCAACGTCGCGTTGCAGCGGCATCGCCCGGCGAGTTCTCTGTTATAATATTCCTGTAGGTGACCTTTGCGTCAGTCTGCCGACGAGCGCAGCCGGCCGATCTTATCGCCTTCGATAAAACGGTCCATCCGCTCATGCAGCGTCGAGACGCTTCCTTTCAGGTCGCGCACGCCCGTCATCACCTCGTCGCGGAATTCGCGCAGGCCGGCCTTGGTGATGTAGGTCTCGGCAACGTGAAGCTTGTGCGCGGCGAGCTGCTCGGCAAGCAGGGATACCGAGCCGATCGCCATGTCTGCCCTGGCATGTGCGTCGCGCGCATCCTTTTTGACCTCGTCCCGAGCCGATTTGATAGCCGCCTCGATGCGCCACCATAGGCCAGCGACCGCGCTGACGACGGCGATCAAGAAGGCAAGGTTCGCATTGAAGTCACTCATTCGCCCCTCCCCAGTTCAGCTCGACGCTCGGCGCTGGCCTTGGTGTGGCGGTCGCATTCCGCCGGCGTGTAAAGGCCGATCGCGCAGCCTGGCGCCATCGTCTTGTCGATCTTGTCCTGATCGGCCAGCGTCTTGCCCCGCGCGCCCGCGAGGCTGTTACCGATGGCCGCCCGCAGCGCCGGCGCACCGTTGATGCCGGAAGTCGTACACGCCGCCAGCGTCGATGCAGTCGTCAAAAGACATGCGAGCATCAATGCCCTTTGTGATTCCATCCCGATTGTCCTTTTCGATCTTGACGCGGACCTCTTCGGCGCCGCGGTGCTTGATGACTTCGTAAGCGGTGAAAGCGGCGCCCGAGACGATCGCCGCAATGGCCGCCCAGGCGATAGCGCCGGCCACCAGGCGCGAGGCGCCGAGGCGGCCGACAAGCAGGCTGATCAGGACGCTCACAGCAGCCACCAGATGAGGAAGCCGGCGATGAGAGCCAGGCTTACGGCAGCGACTGTGCGCAGGGCGCGAGCGAGGATCACTGCAAAGACGGAAGCGAGGTTCTCCATTACGTCGCCTCAGCCCCAAGAGCCGCGGCGAGCCGCTTCGCCCTGCGGTTCGCATACCAGCGCCAGGCGAGACCGCCGATCGCGAGCAGCGCACTTGCGATTGCCAGGACGACGACCACCTTGCCGATCCATTCGCTGGTGTAGGACAACGGCGAAAGCTGGTTCTGCAGATCATACAGATAGCCGGAAATGCCAAGCCCGCCGGCACCGGCGCCGGTTGCCGCATCGGCCGGTGCGGGCGATGGGGCAGCCTTGGCATCCTCGATAAAGCCTTTCGCCTGGCCGCCGTCGACAAAGCTCGCCGTCAGCGGCGTGAGGCCGGTTGCCCAAGCTTGGCCGATCGAGCGGATTTCCGCGACGCGACATGACCAGCCGCGGCCGAACACCGGCCACGTCTTCAAGTGCTGCAGGAAGGTCAGGCGCTGATCGCAGATCCGGTCGATCAGGGCATCGTGGTCGTTGCAGGCCTGGACGGCCGCAATCGTGCCGAGCCCCATGACGCCGTCGAGCCGGCCCTTGTAGAGCGGCCCGAGCGCGCGCTGCAGCCAGATAATCGACTGCTTCGGACCGGAGTTCACCGCACCGTCGAAGACGACATAGTCGACCCCGGCCGGCAGTCGGTCGCCCTTCACCGCGTCCCAGTATTGGCGATCGTAGATGTCGAAGAGTTCCTGGCTGGTGATGCTCTTCACGGACCGAGGCGCCAGCCCCTTGCTCCTGCGATAGGCGTCATAGACCCTTTGGGTCACACCCTTCATCGTTGCGCCGCCCGGGTCGGCCGGGTGGTTGCTGTAGGCACCCTCATGCGCGAGCACGCGGGCGAGCGATTCCTGCTCGCGAGATGCGGTCATGAATTTTTCCTTTGCGCTGGGAACTTTCCTGCCCGCCGGCGATTGAGGGGCGCGGCGGCAGGGGGATTTCCGGATTGGATTGTTTCAGGAAGCTCGAGGCGCTGATCGACGCCGGCGGCGCCAACGCGGTAGGAGAGGCGCGTGCGCTTCTCGCTCAGCTCAAAGATAAGTCGCAGGGACTGGCTGAGGCGGTCGACGAATTCCTGCTCGATATGATGACGCTGGATTTCCTGCTCGAATCCGAGCGGGAAGCATTCCAGAACTCGGCACGCCGACTGGCGCATCGGCGGCTGACGATGGTGAGGCTGCTCTCGACCTAGCGGCTGTCCGTCCCGGCCGAGCCCTGCGGGTTGCCAAGCGAGATCTGCGTGGTGTAGCCGCTGCCGCGGTCGAGCGTGTCGGTGATCGAGGCGATCGTGTAGCTGCCGTCGACGCCGGCGCGCAGCTGGATCACGGCCGTGCCTTCCGGCTCGGCGGAAGGCTCGCCCTCGATGGTGATCGTGCCGGAGCCCTTCTGCCGGGCGGCGTCGATACGATCGGAATCGGCGCGGGTCCGCGCCGCGGTGGCGTCCGGCTCCATGAAGCGCAGCACGTCTTCAGGCTCGACATCGTCGCCGGTCTCGACCTCTTCGATCACCTGCCTGGCTCTATGCAAGTCGTACCAGCGGCCTTTCTTCTTCTTGAAGCGCGGCCGGTCGGTCGCCGGCGTCAGGCCGCTCGCCGAAATCACCATGCCGCGGGTGATGACGACGGTCGGCAGCGGCTGGCCTGTCGCCGAGACGCCCTGGTTACGCGGCACGAAGCCAGCCTGCGATCCCTTGATGGCAAACGTCGCGCCGTGCTCGCGCGCAAGCCGGTCGGCGAAGGCGAAGAAGCTTTCGTTGTCCTGCGCTTCATATTCCAGCTGCCGGCCGGCAAGCGAGGAATGCACCTTGATCGACAGACCGGCGTCGACGGCAGCGTCCTTGAGGACCCGTCCGAGCGTTGTCTTTTCCCAATGGCGGTCGGTCGGCTGCTTGACCTGGCCTTTGAGGCTGGCCGAGCGCGCAGTGACCGTCAGAACGCTGCCGGAGCCGCGATCAAGAGACCAGTCGGAGGTGTCGACCTCGCCTTCGAAGCGGCGCATCGCGCCGCCTGCCCAGCCGAGCTCGATCGACACCGGCGTGCCGGTCTTGGGAAACCGGACCGCCGCGTCCTTGTCATCCAGCGTGAACGTCGCCGACTGCGTCGCCTCGGAGCCGCTCTTGGTGATGGACAGCGAAATCAGCAGCGGCACGAAGCGGGAGGTGACGTCCTGCCCGCCAACCAGGACGCGGAAATGACCTTTTCTCATTTTGCCTCACGCGCCGCAGGGGCTCCGGCGGGGCGCGGCACAGGCCGCAACCCCGGCGGGCTTGCGGGCTTTCGCCCGCTGTCATTCGAAGAGATCGATTACTGGCTTAGGGGCCGCGCCTTCAGCCGCCATTTCCGCCGGTGTCATCACGGTCACGATTCGACCAACGGGGAGATATGGACCGGACCGGGCAAGATCTTGGTTAAGGGCGAAGGTCTTCGCCACCATGCCGGAGAAGACCTTGCGGTAATGGCGCGCCAGGAGGCCGGACAGCGTCGTGCCCTCCGTCCTGACGGTGACGGTCTCTGTCATGACGATATCTTCCAAGATTGGTAGTTGCTCTAGTTCTTGGCTACCGGCGGCTGCTCATTAAGCAGCGTAGCCAGAGCGGTTATGACCTGCGGCATGAAAAAAGGCTTAGCAATCATAATGCTGTTGGGAACGCCTTCTGCAGGCCAGTGAATGGCGCTGTCACCGCTCACATAAATTACTGGCATGGTTGGATTGGCTTCGCGAACGAGTCGCGCCAAATCCCACCCCGATTTGCCCGGTCCCAGCCGAATATCGGTGATGAGCGCCTTGAACTTTTCGGGCTTGGCATCGAAGGCGCTGAGAGCTTCTTCAGCATTCCTGCTGCTAAGCACGGTGAAGCCCGCTTCCTCTAATGCGGTTTCGATTTCCAAGAGGATGAGAGGTTCGTCTTCAACGACCAGAATCGTGCCGCCGCCCATAATGTCCCTTCCCTCATTTGGTCTACTACGCTCTTGATAGCGGTTCGGTTCCAAGGAAAGTAATCGTTTTCGCGCGCCTTTTAGCCGAGCAGCGAGAACAGCGAGGCGAAGAAGTCGCTCGCCGCCGGTACCGCCGACTTCTGCATCTTGACGGTGATATCGACGACCTGGCCGACGCCGTCGCGATCGAGGAAGGTGTGCTCGTCATTGACCGACTGGACGACATAGAAGCCGAACACGCTGCCGTCGCCGCGGGTCACCAGTTGCGGCGTGCCCGCGAGTTGGGCGTTGCGCAGGATGTTCAGCGTGCCAAGGCCGCCGAGCTTCGAGGGGATCAGGCGGCCGGAAACGGTGAGCGTCTCGAACCCGACGCCGACATCTTCGAGAGGCGGCATCGCGCCGACCACCGGCTTCTCGGCATAGTCATGCGTCGTCTCGCGCACATGCGTGTCGATGTTGAAGGCGAGATCGCATTCCACCAGACCGATCTTCATCAGCATCAGCGCGGCCCTCCAAAGTCGATCGCTTGCCCGCGCGTGTCGGACTGCACCTGCTGGCCCGTCGTCCTGCCGCCCAGCGAGCCGACCGGCCGCATCAGGTCCGTTTTGGCCGAAGACAGGAAGCCGCTGACGCCGGCGATGAAGGCTGCGGCCGCGCTCTTGCCGAAGGCTGACCCAGTCCCGGCGACGCCGGAGCTGAAGGTCTGCGCCGCATTCTGGCCTGCCTGCGTGCCGCCTGCGGCGATCTTGTCGCCGGCATCCGCGCCGCCGGACTGCAGCCGGTGCTCGAATTCATCGGCGTCGAAGCCCGCCACATTGTCGCCGATACCGGGAAGGCCGGGCTTCGGGGGCACGTAGGTCTGCCGGCTCCTGGCCGGCGCGTGACGGCCTTCGACGATGGCCTGAAACTGTCGCTCGGCAGCGCTCATTTCCTCCCACCGCTTCGGGCGCGCGGTCGGTACCGGGGTCGAGGATCCCATGCCGGTGTTCGGCTCGCGCGTCAGCCGGTCTTCGAGAATCTTCATCTGCAGCGCATCGAAGACGCTCTTGATCTCGCCTCGGCCGAGCTGCGCCAAGGCGTCGCGAAAAGCCTTCTCACCGGAGGCGCCTGTGAAGCGATCGAAGAACCCCAATTCGGGATGCTGCTTGTTGTAGCGATCCTTGAATTCGGCGGCATAAGCCAGAGGATCGCGGCCGCTTCCACGCAAAGCCTCGTAGCCCTTGTCGACGGCCATTATGTCGGACAGGCGATTGTTGACCGCTTCGAGCGCCGGGTTGAGCGCCCTGCCCGACAGGTCGCCAAGCGCGGTCGCGGCCTTTTGGATGTTGTTGATCAGCTGCTGCCAGTTGCCTTCGGAATCTTCGGTGATCTGGGCAAAGTCCTTTGCCACGGTGCCGGACGCACTGCCAAGCGCATCCAGATGCTTCTTCAGCTCCGGCATCTGCGTCAGCAGCGCGCGCATGCCTTGCTGCATCTGGATGTCGGTGAAGATCAGCGGCAGCTTCGACAGGTCGCCCTTGAGCGCCTTCTGCGTCTGCGCGACCAGGGTTTGGATGACGTCGCCTCCTTCCTTGCGCGTCCTGTCCAGCTCCTTACGGATGTCGATGTTATACTTCTTGAAGTTGTTGGCGACCTCGTTGCCATAGGCCTTCTGCAGGATGTTGGAGAAGTTGGTCGCGGCCTCGGCCGAAGATCCGGTCTGGTTGCGCACGATCTCCAGCATGGCGGCCAGGCGCTTCAGGCCCTCGGTGCCCTTGTAGCCGAGCGCCGCGAAGGCCGGCGCGATGGCCGGCAGCTCCGCCGCCATGTCCTTCAACTCGAACTTGCCGGCCTTGCCCTCGAAAGCGAGGATGTCGAAGGCTTGCTGCATCTTGTCGGCGGTGATGCCGAGCGAATTGGCGAGCGCGTCCGCAGTGAGAGCGATGTCGGACATTTCGGAGCCTGAGGCCTGCGCCGTGCGGGCGACCGACGGCAGGAAGGCCAGCCCCTCCTCGAGCGACCTGCCGGAGGCGATCAGCGTTTCGAGGCCCTGCACCACATTGTCGAACGGCAGCTTGGACTTGTCGGCAAGCTCCTGCAGCACGGCGATCGTCGGCTTGATAGCGGTCGCCGGCTTGTCGGCATTGATGACGATGCGCCCGATCGTGCGCTCAAGCTGCGCGTAATCGCGCGCCGTGCGGATCGCGACATAGCCGGCGGCGGCCGTGGCAATGCCGGCGGCGCGCCCGAACCGCGCCAGGTTCGCGATGCGGCTCTGGCGCTCGGCATCCTGCGCCGCCAGAAGCCGTTCCTCCGCGACCTGCGTGCGCGTCAGGCGCGTGTTGTTGCGCGCCAGGTAAACATCGCGCTCGGCCCGCTGCAGCGCCGTCAGGCTGGTGCGAGCCTTGGCGGCCGGACCCGACACGCGATCGAGCAGGCTGACGATCAGCTCCGCCGACATCCTGGACATCAGGCATCATCCTTCGGCGCTGCGAAGACGAATTCCGGGACCATTTGGTGGAAAATCTCCATCAAAGCCTCGGCGTCACTCCAGACGAGCTTTTTCAACACGCCGGACGGCCGCTCGCAGAGCCGCGCCATCAATTCGCGGTTGCTGATCTCGGCATTGGACCAGTCGTCGACGTCTTCCAGCAGAGGCGGCCGCATCCGGATGCGGGAGACACGTTCTCCATCGACGGTGATCGGATGCCGCAATGGCAGGAAGCGGCAAAGGGCGTCGTCGAATTCAACCTTCGCCTCAACGTCCACCTCCTGCACCGCCGAGGCCGGTGCGGGCGCCGCTTCGTCGGCGCCCGTCATGAAGTCCTCGATCGCGTTTCTGTCGACCATCACTCGATCCCGAGCAGCACGCGGGCCTTGGCCAGCTCATCGACGCCGAACTGCCGGCGCCGGGTGGTGAAATAGTCCCAGTAGAACCATTCCTCGTTGTCGACCGACAGTTCGTAGTGCGTCACCTCGCCGATCTGGTGATCGTGGCCGAAGGCCGAGGCGCGATCGAACGCGTCGGGCGCGATGCGGCTGACGATGCCGCGGATGACGGTCTTCGCCTGGAAGGCGTCGCCGGTCTGCTTGTTCTTCAGCACGCCATAGCCGGTGAAGTTCAGCGGCTGGTTGGTGCCGACCCCCATGGCGCGATAACTCGACTTGGCGAAGCCGGCGAGCTTGAAGGTCGGCTGCAGCGCCTTGATGGCGTTCATGCCGAACTCGACCTCGCCGGGGGCGCCGCCGCCGAGATGGGCGACGGTCACCTGCTCGAGCGTCGGCAGCCCAAGCGACTGGAGCTTGATGTGGTTCGAATCTTCCGGGTCCTGGTCGCCGACGAAGAGGTTGACCTGTTCGAGCAGCAGCAGTTTCTCGGCCATGACTGGCGTTCCCTTTGAGAGGTTTCAGAGTGTACGGGCGAAGCCCGCAAGCCCGACTGGGCGTCGCGGCTCGTGCCGCGCCCCGCCGGAGCCGCAGGCGGCGAAGCCGGGGGTGCGGGGCGTGAGGCAGATCAAGAAACGAGATTTTGGCGAGCCAAAAGCTCGTCGATCGTCGCCTGCAGGGCGGGCGCGTAGGGCCGGCTGGTCATGGTCAGGCGGCGGAACACGGGAGCCTCTTCGAACTGCGCGTCGATGTAGATATGCCCGGCGCGCAGATCCTGCGCGTTGTTGAGCTGCGGGTCGAAGCGGCATTTGAAGCCGAGGATGTCGCCGTTCGTCTCGGCCTTGGCGAGGATATCGTGCACGGTGTTGACTACCGACTGGATGGTCTGGGTGGTCAGGTTGAACTTGCCCAGGAACTGCCGCAGCGTACGAAGGCAGGTGAGCTCGATGAAATCGCGGCCGCGCACCTTGTGATACTGCTGCCAGATCGTCTGGTCCGACAGGTTGTCGGTGCCGATATAGACGAAGCCGCCATCGGCGATGGCGAAATCGTCGCCGCTGTCGCCGCGCACGATGATCCCGCCTTGGGCGGCCAGGATTTCCTGCCCCTCGGTCGAGCCGTCGGTGAGCGAGAAGCGATAGTTCTGCTCCGGCCCCACAATTCCGTAGAGCGCCTGGTTGGCCCAGGAGCGGAACGGCCGGCCGTCATTCTCATAGTCGCGGCGCACGGCAACGCCGGCGATCCGAGGCGCGGCGGGGCGGGTGACGACATCGCCGGACGCGTCGAGGCGCTTGATGCCGGGCGTCACCGGGATCAGCCGGTCGGAGGACAGGGTCTCGCGCCACTGGGTGAAGTTCGTCAGGCCGTTGGCGCCGTCGACGATCGCCACGGCGAGGATCTTGTTCAGCACCTCCGGCAGCGCCGCGCAGACGGCGTTGGCGAGTTCCTCGACCGTCGCGGTCGCGGTCGGCAGTACCTTGCCGGCATCGACCCCGCCGCCGCTGAAGGTGACGGTGAGCGCGCCGGACAGATAGTTTCCGGGCGTGTCGATGACCAGCGAGGCGACCTTCTGCGCGTCGGGGCCGGTGCCCATCACGGCATGCGCGGTCGGCAGCACCTTGTTCGGATCGGCACCGCCACCGGTGAACGCGACGGCCGGCGCCACCGTCATGTTGGTCCCTTGAGTGGTAAGCGTCAGGCCGGTCATGGCACCGAATTGCTGGGTCGTGTAGCCGGGCACCAGGATCAGGCGCGGATAGACGCCGAGATCGGCGCCGGCATTGACGAAACCGTTGATGCCGGTGCCGGCGACCGACGAGCCGACGATGTTGGCGATGGTGGCGGCGATGTCGGCGCCCTCGGCGACGCGGTTGACCACGAGCTGTGCGGCGATCTGGTAGGGGCCGAGCTGTGCATTGATGCCCTCGACGGCGTCGACGAACAGCGAATCAGGATCGCAGAGCGCCAGCTTGGCCGTGTCATTGGAGTTCAGACGGACGGCGACACCGGCCGGGAACGCCGCGTCGAAGGCGGCCTGTGTCGCCGTCGCGGCCTTGGCGAAGGGCATGCAAATGCCGACGACGCTCATCAGCGCATTCGACGGCACGGCCGCCTCGTTGGTGTCACGGCGGATTGTGATCCCGAAGACGGGGTCGGTCATGACAGTCTCTCCTGTGGGGTTGAAGTGCGGGCATAGAAATGCCCGCTGGAAGCGGGCGGTTATATGAGAGATCGAGACTTGAGCTGGCTACCTGGCCAGCCGCTCTCGAGATCGATAGCGTCGAGCCCGGCAAGATCAGCCGCGGCCATGATCTCCACCGAAAGGGCTTTCGCTCGGCTGAAGCACCCTTGGACATGCCGACCGACAGCGATGCCGATTGCCTGCATCGTCGGCGCGTCGAGCGTGACCCACACATTCGGTTGCGCCTCCCAATCGATCGTCTCGAGTTCGGGATCATTCTGGAATAGCGCGACCGCCCCGGTGATCTTGGCCTGACTGTTTGCGTCGGTGCGGACTGGCGCCCCACCGACCACGATTCCGCCTGTCTCGACCTGCCAGCGCTTGTCAGTCAAGGCGGCAAGCTTAAGGTCGCGAACGGCGGAAAACGGCAGATCAGCGACGACGTATCCAACGGTCGCCGTGCTATCCATGACTTCCCACTCTTCGATCGGCGCGAGCTGCCGCGTTTGCTTGGCCGGATCGAACGTCGGCGGCTGATCCACGAGCTTCAATCCGAAGCCTGCAGCGACAAGTTCGTCGTCGGTCAAGAGCCGAGCCGTCTCCGGCGTGTCCCCAATCCGCCAACCGGGATGCCCCTTGACCAAACGAGTGCCATCGATAAGTAGAACTAGAAATTGCATGGTTTCTCTCGGGGAAGGGGTGGGGAAATGGCTGGCACAGCAATCCTGATCTTAGCGATCGTGATCGCTCTGATCCTTCTGGCGGGTTTTATAGGGTTTGCTTTCCTGCCACAGACGTATCCCGAAGACGGTTCGGACTAGATGCCTCAAGGCTGAGGCTTGAACGAAACAGCGACGCCGGCGCTGTCCGCGACGGAGCCAGATGCCGTTGCGGTGATCGCCACTCCGGTTGCTGCGGAAGCGTAGGCTTTGTGTGCTCCGGTCACATAGTCGTTGCTGAGCGTATCTCGCTCGAAATCCTCGACAAGCTCGGACCATGCCCACCCATTGCCACCGGTGAGAGTTCCTCGGCCCATTGCGCAGCTGATAATCACGCCGCCATCGGCAACATCGAGGGACATATTGATCGGGGACGTGGCGTCACTGGCCGTTGCGAGAGGCGTAATGTCAGCGCCAAACAGACTGAACACTCCGAGATCAGGGCCACCTGATGCGCCAGCGGTAAGGCTGACCGATGCCGTTCCAGACGAGCCGGTATTGACCACTGCGGCAGCTATGCCTGCGCGGCTCTGCCCGCTCCCCAACTCAACAAGCGGGGTAAGCGCCACCCCCATGACATTGCCGGAAGAGAAGCTGCCGCCGTTGAATTGTCCCCAAGCAACAACCATGACCCGTTGCTGACCGACCTCGGGCAGCGGAACGCCGGAGAAGGTGAAACCCGGATCACCCGCGCCGTGGTAGGCAACCGCGATGTCGGAACTCCACACAGGCTTCCAGATGCCGGCGACATCTGCGAAGCCCTTTCTCACCTTCTGCCAAACACCGGCACGCCTGGTCCATTTGGGGGCGATTGGCTTCCAGATACCGGCGTCCCTCGCAAACGCGGCCATACCTACACCTGAAACCAAACGTCGCCATCAACGCCACCGCTTGGCGCGGACGTCGAGATCGTCAGCGATCGGCTCGCCATGGTCCCGATGCCGAGAATGGCTTTTGTCTGTGCAATGGATTGCGGGCGGGCGTAGTTGTCGCCGGTTCCGTCCGAAGAGACGCGCCCAAAAAAGCCCGTCACTGCATCGGCACCATTGGCATAGGTCGAGCGGAACAGGCGAGTTGTGATGTCGCCCGAGGCATCGCGTTGCGCGAGAGTGTTCGCGGTCGCGGCCGTTGCGGCGGCCACAAGCCCAAGCAGGGTCCGCATCGCAGCATAGTCGGCGGCTGAGATCAGCGACCGGCCGTTCGCCGAGGTGTCCGTGATGTCGGCGACGGCAATTGCCAAGGCCGTCTTCAGGCTGGCAGCGCTGATCGCGCCGGAAAGGCCGGCCACCGACGCCACGGCGTCGGTGTTGTCGATTTTCACCCATTTGGTGCCGTCCGAGACGACCCAATCGCCGACCTTCCAGTCGGTGATCCCGCCGACGCTCGTCGCGCCGGCCACGGACACCATGTAGTACCAGCCCTTGTTTCCGGCCGCTGCCGCCGGGATGGTCGGCGTGTTCGTATTGGCGTTCCAATCGCCCTGATAGGACATCGCGCCGAAAAGCGCCGCCGGCAGTTGCGCGGCCGGAACCTTGCCGTCGGCGCCGAGGGCGGCGTAGCCGTTCGCGTTGCCCTTCTCCGCCAAGTCCTGCTTGCTGTCGAGCGCGGCCTGCAGTCCGGTCGTGTCGGCGATGACGTGGCTGTGGACCAGCAGCGCGCGTTGCGCCACCGAGACGAGCAGGCCGGCAATGTCGAGGTCGATCGCAGAGAGCGCCGCGATCAGCCGCAGGACGTCGTCTGCAAGATTGTTGCTGCCGTCCGGAAGCTGATAGCCGCGGTTCGGCGTGCTGTTTTCAACAGGCATTTGGCGGTCCTAAGCGAGGGTTACGGGGTTGAGATCGCCCGGAAGTCGTAGGCCATCGGCCGCGCCGCCGGGGTGCCGGTCAGCGTGATGCGGATGCGCCCAACGGGATTGGCATTGAAGCCGACGACACTGTATTTGCGCTCGACCCAGCCGGCGTCCTGCAGCGGCGTCTGCGTCACCTGCGGAACCGGGGTCCAGACATCGTTGGCAGCGTCAGCATGCAGCGCGATCGTCGCGCCGGTCGGGATCTTGGTCTTCAGGTAGGACAGGATGTCGACGCCGGTCCCCATGTCGAAGGCGCGCGTCACATAGGTGCCCGTCGTCTGCAGTTCGCCCTCGATCGCCAGGATCACCGGGAACACCACCGGCGAGACCTTGGCCGAGCCGGTGAGCACGGCGCGGACCTCGACATTGCCGGTGTAGAAGGCCTGCAGTTCCCAGGCCTGGTCCGGGTTGAGCAGGGTGACCGAACCGTCGTCGAGCTCGACCTCGAAATGCATCGCGGCCCCGGCGGTCGGCAGCTCGACCTCGGCGCGGATCAGGAGATCGCTCATGTTGGCGACCGCGAAGGTGCCGACATCGACCATCTTCGTCACGGGCGCGAACTTGGCCGCGATCAACTGGAAGCAGATGTCCTCGTCCTGATGCGGCGTCCAGGTGACGGCATTCGACGACGACAACATGACGCCGACCGAATAAGGCTGCGCCGCGACTGGCTGCTGCAATTCGGCGTCGAAGTCGCCGAGCTTGGCGGTCTTGATCGAATGATTGCCGTCGTTCGTCTTGACGACAAAGGCGTATTCGATGCCGCCGGCCAGCCGGATGGGGTAAGGGAAGCGGATTTCGGTCCACTGCCCGATCACCGCGTCGTTCATGTCGTAGAACGCCTGGGCGATGACGTTGACCGTCGGGATGCCGTTCGCAACCTCGACCAGCTCCAGCACGATCGGGTTGTCCGGGTCGCCAACCAGACAGACCTTCAAGTTGACGCCGGCAATGTGCCGCCCCTCGGTCAGCGTGAAGGTCTGCGCCAGCGGGTCGGACCGGCTGCCGCCATTGCCGCCGCCACCGCCGCCGACACCTCCGGTCTCGCGCGGCGCTGTCACCGAGGTCTGGTGCACGGTCGTGGTGACGACGCGACGCAGTGTCTCGATGTCGATCGTGCCCTGCCCGACGAAGATGGCGGCAGCCTTCGAGCCGCCGGCGCCCTCGGCGACGAGGCCCTTCGCGCCGGCCGGCACATTGGCCGGGACGGTGAAGCTGTTGACGATCTGGCCGGCGCCGTCGGCGGAAAGGCTGCCCGGATTGACGTCGATGCCGTCGAACTCGAGCTTGGTCAGGTTTTCTCCCGCGCCGAAGCCATGAATAGTGAACTGCAGCGAGATCTGCCTGAGATAGGAAAGCCGCTCCTCGCGCGTCGAGCTCTCGATCGTCTCCTTCTGCGTCATCGTGGTCGTCGTCGTGGTGCGGCCGGTGGTCGACCTCGACGTGGTGATGACCACGGGCGACGACAAAGCCGCCGCGCTGTCGGAGGCCCATTCGGTGGCGCTCTCGGTCCAGTAGTCGACCGGCGGGTTGATCGTCATCGACGCCGGCAGCGGCGTGAAGTTCTGGTATGGGTTGATCTTGGTGCAGCGGGTGGCGAGAGCCTGCTCGACCGCGACTTCTTCCATCCAGTTCAGCAGCGTCACGCCGGGCAGGTTGACCGCATGGAAGGTCGGGTCGATCGCCAGCCGCAGCAAGCCGCCGAACACGGCCGCGGTCTGCGCCTCGCCCTCGTCTCGGTAGCGGTCGGAGGTGAAGGGATCGACGAACACGCCGTTCTTCGAGATCGGCTCGCGGCTGTCGATGTCGCGCTGCAGGCGCTCGAGCGCGATCAGGTCCAGAGCGTCGACCAGGCTGTTATACATTCGGTCGATCTTCGCCATGGTGTAGGCGCGCACGCCGATATTGGTGACGTTCGGCGTGCCGGTCCAGATGTTCTCGACCAGCGCGAGCGGCAGCACGTCGGCCGGCACCGTCGGCGGCAGCGCGTTGGTGCGGCTGGAGACGCCCTTCAGGTAGACCGAGTTGCCGTCGCTATCCAAGCCGAGCACGTCGACGCGCGGCAGCTTGAAGTCATAGTCGACCTGTATCTGGCCGCCGTTCACGCCGCCGGCGACGGTGATCGAGGTCGCGGTGATGTCGGTCGGCGAGACGATGCCGAGATAGCGATACTTGACGGTATAGCTCGATCCGGTCGCCGGTTCGGCGCCGCCGGCCGCCCACGACACCAGGTCGCCGGCCTTGGTATAGTCGGCCGGCGTCGCATAGGTCGTCGCGCCTTGCTTCACCTCGAGGATGGCGGTGACGCCAGTGTTGGCCAGCGCGTCGGACCCGTTCCGGGTGCCGCCGCGAACGACCGTATCGGTCACCTCCTTCTCGACCAGGACTTCGCGAATGGTGGCGATCGGCCCATGGTTGAGCGTGACGACCGTCGGGTTGGCGCCGAAGGTGTGAACCTCGGTCGGGATGCGGAAGAGATCGAAGCTTTCCGTCTCGCGGTGGCGCAGCGCCGCATAGCGCGTGCGCTTCTGGCCCTTGATGTTGGCAACGCCCTCCGCGATCGAGAAGACCTGGTCGGCGCCATCCTTGCCCAGCGCCGACACGGAGCAGCCGGACACGATATAGTTTCCGTTGGCGTCGAAGTCGTAGATCGCGAGCTGCGCGTTGATGCCGGTCAGGTTCGGCGGCGGCGTCTGGTCTATCGCGACGCCGTCCTTCAACAGGTAGACCGAGTAGAGGTCGCCCACGCCGCCGTCGCCGGAGAAGCCCCAGGCGAGCGCGTACACGACGCGGGCGGCGCCGGCTTCCCCCTCGGAGAGCGAGCCAGGCATCAGGCCGAGGAGAGCGGGCTCCTCCAGTTCGGTCACATAGGTTTTGAGCAGGCGCACCCCGATGTGCACGGCACCTGTCATCGGCACGTCTGTCAGCACCGCCGCCGGCGCGTCGAGAACGCGGCCTGCCACATAGAGCTTGCCAGCGATCAGCGTGACGGTTTCGGCCGCAACGTCGATGATGATGTCGGCGCCTTCGACGCGGTCGCCGTCGCGCGCGATCAGATTGCCGATCGAACGGATCTTCCGCTGAAGGATGGTCTGGGCCTCGACCATCTCGGCCGCCTGGCCGATCTTGCCCTCACGGTTTAGCACGCTGTCCCACAGCGTAAACTGCGGGGCGCGGTCATAGGCGCCGGTCAGGTTCGACTCGTGCTCGTAAGCCATTTTGCCTCTGTTTTTCAGAAGAAGTGCCGCGCGCGGGCGTGCGTCAGGCGATCTTCAAGAGCGCGCGAAAGCGTTCGCGCGAGGTTTTGCCGAGAAGTGCCGGCGAGATATCGAAGCCGCCGACAACGGCGCCGCCGGCGATGCCCGCGCCGGGCAGCCAGCGGATGCCGGCCGGGTGTACGCCGACGGGCGCGCCGCCGAGCGTGACGCTCCAGGAATGGATGGTCTCGCCCTCGCCTTCGCCGAAATCCATCATGGCTTCGACATAAAGGTTCGGGCCGGCACCGCTTGCCGCGACCCAGCTTTGCCCGGCGGCCTGGTAGTAGCCGCCGAAGGAAGCGTTGACCGGCCGGTAGACGCGCGCCTTGCGGAAGCCGATCGGCGAGCCGTCCTCACGATAGACGCCGATCCAGCACGGCTTGGCGAGCAGCGCGGTGCCGATGATCTGCGCCCGCGACAGAGCCGCGTCCGAGACCCATTTCAGGCCGGGCGTGTTCCAGGGGAACGGTCCCCAGCCGATCGACCCGCCCTCGACCCGCTCGATCCAGGCGGCAAGCGCGCTCAGCTCGGCTTCCGTCAGATCGTGCTGGCCGGCATCGAAGGTGCGGCCGAAGGACCATTTGACGCCGCCGGCGCGGAGGAAGACGCCGGAATTGTCGCCCCAGATGCCGTCGCCCCACCTGGTATAGGCCCAATCGTGCTCGCGCACATTGTAGCCGTTCCAGGCGCGGTAGAACTCGGAGCGGACCGGGTCCGACAGGCGCACCACGGCCTCGATCGTGCCGAGATCGTTCTCGTCGTCGCGGAAACGGTCGAGCTCGAGCTCGTAGAGGTGCCAGCGGGTGCGGCGCACCGGCGCCTCGTAGAACGTCGAGAAGGCGTAGCCGACCCATGTCAGGCTTTCGGCGACACCCTGCGGCGTGCCCTTCACCCGCTGCCAGCGCAGGCCGTATTCGATGACCGAGGCGAGGTCGGGCAGGTATTGCGAGATCGCGCCAAGCCCGTATTCGACGACGAGCCAGGGCAGGATCGAGGGCTGCACCGGCGCGAATTTGAAGCCGCGCAGCTCGTCGAAACCAGGCTCAAGCTCCGGCAGCCGGTCGAGCGATTCCGAGAGCGCGCGCTCGAAGGCCGTCGCGTTCTGCGGCAGCAGGTTCTGCCGTTCGCTCACCGGTCGCGGCCGTTGAAGGTGAGCGTCACCGTGCCAAGCTTCACCGCGGCGCCGTCATCCACGGCCGTGTCGGTCACCGGAGCGGTCAGCGACACTTTCTGGACGCCCGGCACCTGGAGCTTGGAAACCAGCCAGGAGCGCGTCAGGTTGAAACCGAGCCCGCCCTCGTCGGCCAACGACTGACGCAACAGCGCCTCGAGGCTTTCGAAGACGGTCATCGGCGTCGTCGGCAGAAGCCAGATATCGGCGGCGACGTTCACCGTTGCGCTTGTGGCGGACACGACGGTGATGCGGTCGGAAATCACCCGCACGCTGTTCTTCTGCACCTCGGCGTCGACCGCGGCGAGCAGAGCGGCGTCCGGCTCGCCGAAATTGTCGGTCGCAAGCACGGCAATGCGAATGTCCGGGCCGGTACCGACGCGATAGACGGCGACATCCTTGACGCGGATGCTCGCCCGGAACGCCGCACTCTTGTACCAGTCCTCCGACCCGGCCGTGGAGCGGCCGGAGATCGCGGCGACGGTGCGGGCGCGAAACCGGGCATCGGTCTCGCCGTCGAGCCGCACCACGTCGTAGAAAGCGGCGAGATGGTCGAGGTCCGCGCCGGCGGCGAAGGCCAGGAGGTTGGCCTTGACGGCGTCGTTGATGGCCGCCCGCCACAAGACCTCGCGGAAGGCGCCGACCTGCAGCTGGATGTTGCCCGGCTCGCCCTCGAGGTCGATGATGCCGGAGACGTCGAGCCCGTAGCTGGTCGCCAGGTCGACAAAGACCGCCTTGATGGCGGCAAGCGCGGCAGCCTCGGACGTGACGCTGATCGCCTGCGGATCGGGCAGGCCCTCGAGCGTGGACAGATCGAGCATTACCTACCCCGTGACGATCAGTTGGCCGCCGGCCTGACCGAGGCGCAGCGAGACGGTGCCGGCCGGCGTGAAGTCGCCGAGATGGGCGCGCGGCCGGTAGATGCCTTCGATGACCCAGGCGGAAGCGCCGGCGCGGTCGAGTGTCAGCGGCGAGATGCGCGTCGGCGTGAGGCGCGGCTCGAAAAGCAGGATCACGGCCGCG
The DNA here is from genome assembly GCF_002294985.1 of Mesorhizobium sp. WSM3862. Taxonomy (GTDB): domain Bacteria; phylum Pseudomonadota; class Alphaproteobacteria; order Rhizobiales; family Rhizobiaceae; genus Mesorhizobium. The sequence goes on from NZ_NSGE01000003.1 coordinate 256,293, forward strand.
ACCGACCACTGGAAGCGGATGACGGTCTGGACGTTGGCGAGCTCGCCGAGCAGCGCCGGGACCGGACTGCCGACATATTCACGCAAGACGCGCTCGAAATAGCGTGTCGTCAGCAGGATCTCGATCGCCTGGATGACGTTGTCCCAGCCGCTCTGCCGCAGCCCGGTCGAGCGGTCCATGCCGAATTGCGTCACTTGCGCTTCCCGCGTCTGCCCTTCGCCGGAGCGTCGGCCGATCCATCAGCCTTCGGCTGCGCCGGCTCGACGGGCTCGACGACATGGCCGCGCAGCCGCTCATAGGCCGCCTGCGACGGCGTCATTTCGACGACGGTGCCGGCCACGCCAAGGTGCGGCGCGCGCTTGGTGACAACGAGTTTCATGGAGGCCTCCTAGTCGGCGGCGAATACTTTCGAGGAGCCCTCGACGATCGGCCAAAGGCCGGTCGAGGACCCCGAACTGACGTGAACCTTATCGCCTATGCGAGCGACCTTCCTGCCTTCTGCGCCGCCCAGGTCGACGCGCGGCGCCGACAGTTCGGCGCGGTCGCCGCCGCCATCGAACAACATCGCGGCGCCGCCGAATTTCGACAGGATCCGCGTGCCGGGATCGGAAGACGGCGCGGCGTTCTGGTCCGAAAAGGTCATCGGCAGCGCTACGGCCTGGCGCATGTCGCCATGCGGCGCGACCAGCATCATCTGCTGGCCTTGCGTCGGCGGCCGCCAGGACTTTTCGTCGCCGGCGATCTCACCCCACGGCCGCCAGGGCGACAGGAACTCGCGGCCATTGGCCTCGGACAGCAATAGCTGCACGCGCTTGGCATCATGGTCGACCTTCTTGACGGTGCCGAACCGCAGATTGCCGGCCACCATGCGCTTCAGCGCGGCGATATCGGCTTGCAGGCCGAGGATGACCTTCACCAGTTCCGTGTCATGCATCAGGCGGACCCGCCGAGATCGGGATCCGGCAGGATATCGTCCGTCAGTTCGGTCTGCTCGCCGTTGATGACGGTGCCGACCTGGTCGAACCCGACGACTTCGCCGGCATCGGGCGGCGCGACGCCCAGCATGGCCGGCACCGCGGCCGTCGTCATCAGGGTCGACTGGATCTTCTGCCAACTCATCAGGTCGACGCCCTTGGCGAACTCGCCGCGCATGATGACGACCGCAGACTGGTAGTCCGCGACCGTCGCCAGTTTGGTCAGTGCCGCGTCAATGACGGGAGGCAGCTCGGCGCCCGGAGCGGGATCGCAGACCGGCTCGATCTCAATCTCGACCATGCGGATGGCGTGCTTGCGGCCGCCCTCCGGATCGACGCCGCGAGCGGCCTTCACCGGCCCGATCGCGGCGACAAGCGAGCGAAAGCATTCCGCGAAGGCATTGTTGGGATCGGACAGCACGCGCCGCCACTGCCGGTCGAGCATGTCGAGCGAGAATTCAAGACCGGCATCGGTCGGCGCGATCTCGATCTGGTTGACCGCCTGGCCGTCGGTCGTCTGATAGGTGACGCTGCTGGCGACGATGAGGTCGAGCGCGAAGGTCACGGTGCCGGAGGTCACGAAGAAGCCTTCGTTCTGGGCGGCATACTTGGTTTCGTCGATGCGCACCAGGATGACCGGCGCCTGCCGGTCGCTCATGATCGAAGACAGCGCCTCGATCGAGGAATCGGTAACGCCGTCGGCGGCAATGGTGTTGCCGCGCAGCGCCTGGACGGCCAGCATGCGCAGCATGGCATTAACCAGGCTCATCCGTTCTTTCCTTCGCGTGCCGCGGCTTTGCCGGCCGCTGCGGACGGCCGGCCAAACGTGCCCGACGGGCGGTCGCCCTTGCTGCCTTCGGCGGAGATCACGACGCCGCCTTCAGGTTCGACAGATAGAACACGATGACCTCGGGCAGGTCATCGACGACGCGCTCGATCGAATAGATCGGCTCGGCCGGGCGGCTGGTGACCTCGCACTGATCGCCGGCCTTCGGCAGCCAGGGCATGTCGGCGCGCGGGATCGAAACGGTGCACAAGCGGCCGGCGTAGCGGGTCGGCGCCATGCCTCGATCGCGGCCGCCGAGGAATTCAAGGTCCGGGTCGATGTCGAACCGGCCTTTCAGGCCGACCATGGCCGGGCGCGACGGATCGTCGGCCACCGACATCTCGCCACGCTGCTTGGCGCGGATGGTGATCAGGTCGCCCATGCGGGAGCGCGTCTCATGGACAAGGCGCGATCGGGCTGCACGAATATCCATGAAAGGCTCCGAAAAGGTGAGACCTCAGGCCTGGCCGAGGTCCATCTGGCTGGCCTCGTCCGCCTTCACGAGGTCAACCTTGCTGGCTGGGCGCGCGGCACCCTTAGCGACAAGATCGTCGAGCTGCTTCTTGTCGACGTCGATGATTGATCCAGGCGCCTTCACCTCGATTTCGGCGCGCTTGATTGTCTTGCCTTCCGGGCTCTTCTCGCCTGGCGACTTGCACAGGTGAACGGTGCTCAAAGCAACGGCTTTGACCATGATGCTTTTCTCCAATTGTGTTGAATTGCCGAGAAACGATGCCGGACCGGAGCAATCAGCCGAGGACGGTCGCCTTCAGCGTCGCGTTCGGATTGACGGGCACCATCAGCGGCGCCGACTGGGTGAGGATCTGCTCGATCGCCACATCGCCTTCGGGAATGTAGTTGCGCGGGAAGATCGCCAGCGCCTCGAACTGCGCATGCACGTCGACGATCGTGCCGAAGCAGCGATAGCCCTGCACGTTCGGACCGGTCAGCACGACATCCTTGGGCGACATGAACGGAGTGACCGAGCCGTTGACGGTGTAGTAGTCCTTATAGACCCAGACTTCGATGCCGCCACCGAGCGTGCCGCCATAGCGGACCTCGCCGGTGGTCATGAGCCCCGTCTTGATCGTCAGGTCGGCATTGCCGCGCCGGGTCAAGTCCATCTCGGCGAGGATCTCGCTGTCGCGCCGCATGACACCCCAGGCATCCGTGCCGACGGTGATGCGGTTCGGCGCGCCGCCGAATTCGGCCGAATGCATCATGTCGGCCCAGCCCTGGATATCGTCCAGGATGGACACGCCGGAATCGCCCCAGCGCGCGCCGGCGCCGAGCACCACAGTGTGTCCGGCGGCTCGACCGAAGTCGACCAGCCGCTGCGGCATGTCTTTGCCTTCGATGACGACCTTGCCATCGATAACGGCCTTGGCAGCCATCCATTCCCAGAGCCTTTCGACCGCGACGCGATGGAACTGCAGGATGTCGGCCTTGACCGCATCGTAGCGGGCCGCTGGGCTCTGCGCATTGGGACCGAGCAAGGTGCCCGGGCGGCGAGTCAGAGCCCGCAGCGGCGAGACAGGATCGCTGGCCTTGACATAACCCGGCTTGAAGCGCTCGACGCGCGCGCCTTCCTCGTAGATCGCCCGGCCTTGCGCCATCGGGGCGACAAAGGGCGCGAGCTTGCGACCCGAACGCGGAATTTTCTCCAGGTCGATATATTCGTCGGTCGATGACATCTGGTGGGCGAAGAGAAGATCGAGCCAGTAGCTCGGCACGATGTCGAGTTCGCGGAACACACCGAGCAGGGTGTGCGTATCCCAAAGTTCGTAGTTGTCGAAATCCGCCATGGTCGTGGCCCTTGTGAAAGATGCGGCCGGGGCCGCGATTGCGTTGAGGGTTTGCGCCCTGCGCTCAGAGCCGCTTGCGGATGAGGATGTTGGTGGGCGCCGGCGCGCTCCGGAAAGCCGCCTCGCGCTTGTCATCCGTGTTGAACGAGACATCCCAATTGAGCGCATCCGGATTGAAATTGCCGGCCCGGTAGATCGCGACGCGCTGCGCGGCATCGGTGTCGACCACCGGGGCAGTCGTGATGCCGAGCGGCGCCACACCGATCTGATCCGCCCCGCCGACGAGGGTGGTGTTCGAAAATGCGATGGCCGCGCCCGTCTCGATGGTTGCTATCGCGTTGCCGGGCGCTCCTGCGGCCTTGGCGACGATACCGACGATGCCGGCGGCATCGGATTGAGCGCTGACATCGGGATGGGGCGTGGTGAGCGAGCCGTATGCGGTGCCGGCACCAGCTCCGCCGTTGATCGCCGCGATCAAATTGCTGGCGGTCTCCGCCGCCGTCGCACCGATCTTGATCTGACCGGCGACAGTCGTCGGCGCAGCCTTCAAGGTATAGACCGTCGCGCCGAGGGTGATGGTGTCGTCGACAGCCCCGGCACCGGAGAACACCAGCCGGCCGGTCGCCTTGTTGCCGGGCGCATGGGCAAAAGTCGCCATGGCCAGGGTGTCCGTGGCCGCGAGGCCGACAACCGAGAAAGCCGGCAGCGCTAAATCCCCTGCCACCCGAAAGTCCTCGGTGACAGGGTGCGGTATGGCCGAATTGAAGATTTCGGCGGAGGTGAACGTATCGGATACGTCACGTGCCGCCATGCCCGGCTGCGCAAAGGGAATGCTGGTCATGATCGACCCTTTCAGGTGATGAGTTGCGGTTGGATGGTGCGAGGCATCAGCCCTGCCTGGCGGGTGCCCCCGTCGAGGCGCGGTAATTGGCCAGGATCCGGTTGGCCGCTTCCTGCGATGCCGCCGCGGACTTCCCAGCGCCGGGCTGTGCCAAGCCGGCCGCGGCAAGGCGCGATTTCTCATAGACCTCGGCGTCCGCGCCGGCCGGCTTGAACGCCGCGACGTTGCCGACGACGAACGCGGCGACATCTTCACCCGTCATGGCAGGCGACTTGGTCGCCAGGTCGAGCGCCGCCGCCATGCGACCGCCGTCTCCCTTGACGCCCTCGGCGCCAAGGGCGGTCGTCAGGCGCTTGTTCTCATGCGCCACGCCGGTGGCATGGCCTTTGGTCTCGGCAGCCGCGACGGCCGCGTCGTGATCGGCTTTCGGAATGCCGGCAACTCCAATGGCTGCGGGCGCGCCGGGGTTCTCGCTCATGGATGTGCTCCCTTTCTGCGGGGTTGAGCGCCCGCCGTTCGGCGTGGAGGCGCGGGAAAGTTCGGCAAGTACGCTTTCGAACGAACCGACCCGGTCGGCGATGCCGGCGTCGACCGCAGCCTTGCCAATGAAAGTGCGTGCTTCCGTCTTGCGCGCGGCGGCTGCGGTGAGCCTGGAGCCCCGGCCTTTGGCTACCGTGCCGAGGAAGGCGCCGTAGAAGGCGTCAACTTCGGCCTGCAGGTCCTCGCGGACGGCGTCGGAAAGCGGCTCGAAAGGGTTGGCGTCGACCTTGTGGGCGCCGGCGTGGATGAGAGTCGGCGTGATGCCGTCGCGGTCCAGCTGCCGGCTGAAGTCGGCGTGCAGAAGAACGACGCCGATCGAGCCCGCTATGCCGGTTTCCGTGGTGACGATCTCGTTCGCGCCGGACGCGATGGCGTACATGGCCGAAGCCGCCATGCCGTTGACGACCGCGACGGTCCGCTTCCTTGCGGCAAGATCGCGCACGAGGGCCGCGGTTTCGAAGGCGCCCACGGCTTCGCCGCCTGGCGAATGCATGTCAAGAATGACAGACCTGACAGCCGGGTCGGCAGCTGCCGACTTCAGCTGGAAGCCGATCCCTTCGTAGGAGGTCAGACCGGAGCTGGCACCGACCCAGGCGCCGCGGTTGACCAGGGAGCCGGTGACCGTGATGATGCCAACCCCGTCGCCGGTGACGCGATAAGGCACGGCGCGGCGGGCGCCGTTCTCGTCCTCGACGACCGATCCCCCCTCGAATCGCGAACTCTCGGGCGCATTGACGCCGAGCCTGCCGGCAAGGACGGAAAGCACCACCTCGGCCTTGTCACGCGTGATCAGCAGCGGCCGGTTCAGCACCCGGTCGGCGATATGGATCAGCGATGTCATGGAAGCTCCTAGCGGATGAACCGCATCGTCTTGGCGTAGCGCGAACGCTTTCCGTTCTTTGCCGAGCAGGCGGCCGCAAGGCGCATCAGTTCGGCGTCGAGCGCCTTGATGTCGGCGCCGAAAAAACGAAGCTGCTCCCGGGTCACCGGGGACTGGATGGAAAGTTCCTCGACATGCTCGCCGGCGAGCGCGCGCAGCTTGACCGCATAGAGCGCCTGATAGAGCGCGCAGGGGTCATCCTGGTCGACGGCAACGCCGTTGATGGTGACGAGAGCCGGCATTAGGCATCTACCTTTTTCTTCGATGCCTTCTCGTCCTGGATGACGTCGTCCTTCGCGTCGCCCGGCCCCTGACCGAACGGCGACGGCATGCCCGCCTCGACATAGCGCTTGTGCCAGTAGAGCCGGCGCTCGAAGACCTCCTCCGCGTCGGCCCCGATCTCCGCGCATTCCATGTCAAGCGTCGACGTCCCGTTGAGCAACCGTTCGCTCGCCGCCTTGGCGCTCTTCTGGTCGTCGGCAGTGGCCTTGGCCGGGCCTTGCCACATTGCCCAAAGCACCCTGTCCCGGTTTGCGGAGAAAGCCTCGTAGCCACCCTTGAACGGCAGCCGGCCGGTGCCGATCAGCTCGTCCACCAGATGCTCGAAGCCGATCTGGCAAATCGGCGAAGCGATGCGATCGCGGCGGCGGGTGACAACCGGGTGCAGGGACGCCCCTTCCATTCTGGTCGAGGAATAGGTCGCGCCCTCATAGTTCATCGTGTAGCTGGCAACGCTGATGCCGATCGCGCGCGCCATGCCGCGCTGCAGCTCGTTGGACACGGGCAGGAATTGCGGCCCCGGAATGCCCGTCGACATCAGGTCCAGTTTCTCTCCGGGCGCCAGATGCGAGATTTTCGGATCGCTGCCGACCGAGATTTCGCTTTCGGCCGCCTTGTCCATGACGGCAAGGAAATAGTCGCGGAACTGGGCGCGCAGCTCCTTGCCGTCCTGGCTCTCGCCGAGCGCCTCAAGAGCCTCGAAGGCCTCTGCCGAAGGCTTTTCGCTGGTCAGCACCTGGGCAAAGACGGTCTGCAGGATACCGGTCTGGATCGTCACGTCGACCAGCGTCTCCCATTGCAGGTATTCCCGAAAGGCTGCGACGAGCCGAGAAATGCCGCGCACGTCGTTGCCGTCCACCGGGTCGAACACATGAGCGACCATCTGGCGCCCTTGCGCGTCAAAGGCCCGATGGTCGCGCTTGACGACGATGCCGGTTTCTATCTCGGCGAGACGGTAGGCGACAGGGCGGCCGTTCGGATCGTGGATAACGCCCTGATACAGCCCCTCAAACTCACTGGTGTCCTGCACCAAAGCGGCGGGGGTCGTCAGGCACATCTTGGTGCCCGACGTGATGCCATAACGGCGGCGGTCGCCGGCGGACATATAGTCCATCAGCATCAGCGCCTCGCCAAAGACGACGTCGTGGCGGAGCGCGATGTCGACCTTTTGCGGCACGATGAATTTGCCCTTGAGGTCGCATTCGCGCGCGTTCCACGCCCAGCGCTTCCACTCGGCCTTCAACAGCTTGATGAAATCGTCCGTCTCCTTCCTGTCGTAACCCAGCTTGGACAAATCCGGCATCGGATTGAGGATGAGCTCGACTCCGACGGTGTCGGCGATGACCTGGTCGACCGCGCCTCTCAGACGGCCGGAATTCTGGATGATGTCCATGGCAAGGCCGGCCGCGCGGCGCCAGGCGGTGCGGACCTCGTCGCGGTGGTCGCGCAGCGCGGTGCCGCGCGTCGACAGGATCCGCGAACGGCTGTCGCGCAGATACCCGGCATTTGCAGGCGGGCGCGGAGCGGACGGGCCTCCCCTGCCGAATAGCCGCTCCAGCAACTTCATGCGCGCCTTTTCCATTTCTCGCGACGGGCTTGCGAGGCCTCGTCCGTCGTCGATTCCGTCGGGTCCGTGGTCTCAGGCTTCGGGGCATGGCGCAGGCCGTGAAGCAGATCCGGCTCCGAAGCCGGTCTCAGCCGCTCGCGCAGCGCCGCCCAGTCGTCCGCCCTGTTGGTCGACAGCCCGAGCATTTCCGCCATCGCCATGGCGTAGACCTGCGCGTCGAGGCAGTGATTGTCCGGCCGCAGGCGTTTCCATTCCTCATGGAACTTGCCGCGCACCACCTCGGCGACGAAGGCCTCCGCCGTGAGCTGCAGGAAATATTCCTTCGGCAGGAAGTCGCCGAAATGCACGTAGCCCGGCGGATCGGCCGGCTCGCCGGAACGCAGGCCGGGCTTGTGCAGATTGGCGAACAGTTCCGACTTGAGGCCCCATGTGCCGACCGGCCACAGCATGGCGCTGCCGAAACGCTTGCGCTTGCCGCGCTTGGTGACCGACTTCTTTGCCGGGACGCTGATTGCCGGCACACCGCGTCCGCCGACGCCCTTGACGGCATAGGCATTGGGGCGCCGCCGGCACCATTCCAGGACCTGGTTGGTGCGGCCGCCGTCGCCGCCGTCCACGGCCAGTGCCTCGATCCGGCGCCAGCCGCCGAAAGCGTCATGGAGCGGCCTGGCGAAGAACTCACCGAGCTTCGTCCAGGCGCCTTCGCCGGCGTTGTCCGTCGCACCCTCGAAGAAGCGGACCCCCAGCACCCAGCACTGCCGGTCTTCGCCAAAGGCGACGACGACGGTCCAGATGCCATTGTGCTGCACGTCGGCGCCGGCGACGAGAATGAGCCCATCGGCAGGGATCTTCATTTGCGCGAAGGGTTCACGGCGCTCCATCAGCCGCTCGTATTCCGGCGCGTTGCCCTTCACCTTTGCGGGAAGGCCGTACACCAGATTGAAAATACCCTTGTCGCCGAGACCGCCGGCCTTGGAGTGGTTAAGTATGTCCTCGGCGATCGCTTCGTAGCTCATCATCAGCGAGATGAAGGCATCGACGTGGAAGCCGGGGTGCCGGTCAGGACCGGTCAGGGTGGCGATGTAGCGCCCATTGCGGACGCCGATGACCCGCTCGGTTTCGCTGATGATGTGCCCGCAATGCGGGCAGACATAGAAGCTCTTGTGCGGATGCAGTCGATCGAGATGGAAGCCCTCGTGGCTTTGAACGAACTCTCCGCCACATTCAACGCAGGCAATGTTCCAGAAACGCTGGTCGGAGCGCTTGAAGGAGCGGTCGATCCGGCAATGCCCCGGCAGGTCGCCCAGGTCGTCGCCGGTGTCGATCTCCGGCGTCGACAGCTCGAAGATCTTGAAAGCCTTCGTGCGTCGGAAGGCGGTGAAGCGACCGAAGAAGAGCGTTTCCGGATCGTCGCCGCTGACATGGGTCTGCCACTTGGAGACCTCGTCCTTGACGCCGTAGCGCGTCGTTTTGCCCGAGAGGTCCGTCGCCACGTTGGCGTTGGCCAGCATCAGTGATCCGCCGGCGAAGCGCTTCTCGTAGATGGTCGAGCCCGAGCCGGACCGGCTTACGGCCGGAAAGATGACCTGCTTGCCAGTCTTCGCCTGCCAGGCCTCGATAAGCGGCTGCAGCTTCTGGCTGTTCATGTCCTGCAGGAAGTCGATCGACGGCAGGCCGTAGATGGTGTTGTCCGGCGCCGTGTCGGCGATGTAGAGCGACCAGGCAAGGGCGAGGATCGAGACGCCCGTCTGTTGCGATTTGCGCACCGTCACCAGATTGCAGGGATGCTCGAGCGACAGGCAGTCGGCGATCTCGCCCAGATATGGCGCGTCTTCGAGCGCCCAGAGTTCACCCTTCTTAGGCCCGTCGACCAGCACGATGTTGTCGGGCAGCCAGTCACGAAAGCGCGCCGGCGGGCGCGGCCTGATCGCCTCCGCCAGTGCTACGCCGGCTAGGCGGAGCGCCCCCGGATGGCCAGGCCCGACATGGATGCTCACAACTCTTCGTCCTCGAGCACGTCGTCATGCTCGGCGGCTTTCTCGACGATGGCGCCAAGCCGATCGGCAATCTCGGTGTTCAGCTCGAAAGCGATGCTGCGCAACAGCACGCGCAGCCCATGAGCGCCTTCTCTGGAAACTGCCAAAGCCATGTCGTCGGCCTTGTTCTGCAGGCGGGCGATGCTCGATTGGATCTCCCGGCCGCAGACGGTCAGGGCTTCACGCATCCGGTCGGCACGAACCAACTGGCCGATATGCTCCTGCCGACGCAGCTTCTCGCGTCCGACTTTGAGCCAGGCTTCCTGCCGAAGCGCTTCGTCGCGCGACGTGCTGGAGTTGGCCGACGGCGCCGACGGCGCGTCCTTGCGAGCGGCGGCCGCAATCTTCTCGGAGCTGGCGAACTCGCCGCGGTAGTGATCGTAGTGCGCCAGCGAGAACCGGATGATCCGGTCGCGAGCGTCGCGCTCGACCGGAAGGTCATGCACGTCGACCAGTCGCCGCACAAGTTTGGTCACGGCCTGCTTCGTGACGCCATCGCGCGCCGCAACGTCGGCCGGCGTCGCCATCACGTTTTCTTCAGACGCCATCCAGACAACTTCCCTTCGAGCCGCTGACAACCCTGACAACCCAACTTTTTCGATGGTCCGACTGGAGAAAATCCAGGGGCCGGTCTGCCCGTCCGAGGTCGAGGAGTGGGATACGGTCCCTATAACCTTGGGCGGCGGCGCGGCTGCCTTGCCAGGTCAGTCGAAGAAGCCGGGGAGCATGAAGCTGATCTCATTCATGACCCTCGGCGGCAGCTCTCGGTTGGCGAAGGCTGTGAACTCTTGCGCCGTGTTGCCCTTCACCATCTCGGCCGGGATGATGACCCCTGAATCCACGAATGAGACGGGCCGGCCCCACCTCCTCGAGGAGCGGTCCGGCGCGTAGACGTGGCCGCCCAAGCCCTTGACTTTGACGCGATTTGGGAACCGGCCTGCCTTGGTGAAATTTCCGGCAAACAGCCGCCGCGTGCCGAAAGGCGAAGCGGTCACGCCAGCCCGCGTCTCGCGCGGCTTGAAGTATTTGAGCGAGATGTCGCCGCCCTGCGTGCGCATGGCATAGGCGAGCTCGCCATAGTTGGCCCGCTCGACCTTGATCGCCCTACGGATCGTCCGGTACGGCAGGCCCGTCTGATTCGCGAGCGTCCGCGTCAGCTTGGTGCGCAACCGATCGCCGACATGATTGATGGCTCGCGCCAGCACAAAACTGCGCTGCATCTCGCTCAAGCAGCCCAGGGCGTTGTCGAGCCGCCTGAGCCCGGAGAGATCGGCCCACCTGATTGTCAGCAGGCCGTCCACACTCGCACTCCGAAAATGAAAAGCCCCGGTCGCGAGGAGCGCCGGGGCGAGTTCTTTCTTACCGTGATCAGGTCTATGTCAAGTTTCTGCCGCCCGTCAACGGACGGAGGCAATTTTTTTCGCGCGCTGGTTAGCCGTGCTCCCTGCGAGCCATACGCCCGGCCTGTCCTCTTCAAGCCAGGGCGTCATCGAGCGGTCGGAAGACACCAGCCGATGCGCGATCAGCTGCGGCCCGAGCTCGGCCTCGAGCCAGCGCAACGCCGCGACCCAGATCTGGTAGTCGAGGCGTCCCATGATGTCGCCGCTCGGATCGGTCGCGAACTCGTACTTTCGGTAAGCGCCCTTCGTCGGCCGCTTGAGGCGCTCGTCATAGCCATGCACCTCGATATCGTAGGCCTGGCCGTTATTGTCGATGACGCGCTTCATGACGAACCAGGCCGGCTTGCCGCCGCGCTCCGCCAGCCGAACCCTGGCAGGCTCCGCGGTCCAGTCCGGCTCCCGCCCGAGGATCGCGGTTCCGACGACCAGGCTAACAATGCCTTCGCCGCGTTGCGCGTGCGAACGGGCGCTATAGCGCTCAACCGCCCGCGCAACGTACAGCTCGGCCAAACCGTGCGTATCCGGCCAATCGGCCAAGCCATTCCAGCCCTGCGGGATGATGACCTCGCAAGCGGCCAGCGCGGCCACCGCCCGGCCGACCGTCACCGCATCCTCGTGCGGCTCGCCCTGCTCGATCCAGAAATTCTCGTAGTCCTTGCGGCCGCCGTCTATCAGCGCGCCGAACTCGCCAAAGCTGGTGATCTTGCCCCATGAGGAAGCCTGCAGCACGCGCCAGGCCGAATGCGGATTTTCCAGACCTTCCACGCCACCGCCCTTCGGCAGCTCATGGACGAAAGCCCAGGTCAACAGCTCTTCTATGTTCACCGTCTTCATCCGAACTTTCTCCTTCGTCCCTATCTCACTCTTATCAACCCAACTCGCCGCTCTTCGTCCCAAGCTGACAAAATGCAGAGCCTAGCAAAATCAGCAGGATGGGCGGGGCGCCGGGAAGGAAGGGGCGCAAGGGACGATGAATCTCGCGCCATATATGAGGACACCTCGCCATCCGGTGATTTCTTTCGAGGTGACCTCATCGCGCGCACGCGCAAACCGACACAATCGTCCCTAGCGTCCCTCGCGTCCTAACCTGCTGCTTTCCCAAACCCTTTGCGTCCGGCTCCCTTCCCCAACTCGCAATCTACCGTCCCTCGCGGCCTTGGCGCCCAAAAGGGGAAAGGGTCAGCCCTCAAAGCCGCATGCCTCCGGCGAAGCGCCGGGATCGCGCCCTGGCGGCCGCACGAACTCGTCCTTGACCCTGATGCCCCGGTAAATTGTGGTGCCGCTTTTCGCCTTCCAGAAGCGCTTCATCGCGCCTTCAGGCGATCGCCATGTCAGCCGCGTGTAATCGGGGAGCTTGCGCGAGAAGGTCGACGACTTGAACTCGGCCGCACCCTCGCGAGCTGCCCAATTGGCATAGCCGAGATGCAGGTCACCCGGCGAGGTCTCGTCCTCTTCCTTGCCCGTCACGATGCAGGCGTTCCGCAGGAAAGCACCGATCGGATCGCTCTCTTCCCGATATTCGCGGGTCGCGGCAAGCACGCTTTCCGGCGGTCGCAACCCATAGTTCAAATAGTCGAGCGTTCCCCGCACCAGCCAGGCGAAGACGCCGTCGGCTTCGGCGCGCAGCTTCTTGGGCAAATCACGATCGATCCTCTCCTTCGAGATCTGGACTTCCCACGGCACGAGGTAGACGCGGCGCCAGATCCCGTCGGAGGTGTCGTCGATGCGCGGCTTGTGGTTGCCCGAAAGCAGGATCTTGAACTGCGGCACCACCTCGAAGAAATCCTGGTGCAGCCGCCGCACCGCGATCTTCTCGCCGCCGGTCAGCGTCTTGATCAGCGCGTCCTTGAGCTTCACGCCCATTTCGGGTTCCGATGCGGCCACCAGCCGTGCCCCCGGCAGGCGCGCGAGGTCCGGCGTGGCCTCGTTGCCCCCTCGCCTGGTGTCGCCGGCGAAACTGTCGATCGACAGCGTCACGGCGAAATCGCCGAAAATCGAGCAGAGCAAGTCGACGAAGGTCGACTTGCCGTTCGAACCGGCGCCGTAGAAGAACACCAGGCATTGCTCGACGGTGAGGCCGAGAAGGCAATAACCTGCAAAGCGTTGCAGGAAGCCCCTGATCTCGGAATCCGGCTGCACCTCCTTCAGGAAGGCGTCGAAGACCGGAGCCGCAGCTTCCGGTCGATACTTGGCCTCGCCACTCTTCGAGATCAGGTCGACCGGGTTGTGAAGGTCGAGGCGCGGTTGCCACTCATAGACAGGATCCTGCGGGTCGGATTCCTCGTGCTCCATCCGCACGAAGCGCAGCGTGCCTGAGCGGCAGTTGAAAGCGTAGACGTCCCTGTTGAGGTCGCCCACCATCCTGGCAACATGCGGCAGCGCCTCCTTCATCATGTTGTCCAGCTTGGAGGAACCGGCCGAGCTTTTCGCATGACGATGCCGCGACGATTTCCTCGCATTGGCGCTCTTCCGCGCCTCATCGGCAGCGTCGATGATCTCTTCCAGCTCCATGAGCCGGCCGAGCTTCTCAGCGTCCCAGTCCTTCCTCGGCGCGCCTAAGCGCTTGCGCTCCAGGCGGGCGTTCCGGCCGGCCTCCAGGGCCCTTTCCTCATCCTCGGTCGCGCTCAGCAGCGCGGCCTCGGCCGAGATCAACTCGGCGGTTTTCTGGGCCAGCGGCCGGACCACCGAGCCATCTTCGTCCTCTTTCCACCGCATGCCATCGAAGCCATGCCAGCCAACGCGCGCCACATGCAGCACGCGCGAGCCGTGGCGGATCAGAAAACGGCGCCCATTGCCGATATCCGTTTCCGGTTCCGAGGCGCAGTCGCTCAGCACCGACTGCTCGTCGGGCTGTTCGGGCGGCCGCCGCCGAGGTTCACTCGCGCCGGGAAAGGGGGATCGGGGCTCTTTGGCATAGGCGGCGGCCTGGCGCTGGGCTTCCTCGAGCACGGCGGCCACCTGGTCCGGCATGGCGGGCTTCTTGCTGCTCACGCCACCCTCGCGGCTTCGGCAGCCATGGAGGCGAAGTCGCAGCCAGGCCGCGGCCAGACGATGGGGATTGCCCTTCCCGGCCGCGCATGCCGGGCACGGGCGCGCGCCATCGCCGCCGCGGTCATAACGCGCTCGGAGTCGCCATCGGCGAGCAGCACGAGCTCGGTGACCTGTTCGCCCATCCACATGGCGTCCTCGGGGTCCTGACCAGGTCGAGGAATCGGGCCGGCAATCATCACCGGTCGCGGCACGCCTTTCGAATCCGGCTTCTTCAATTCCGGATGGGCGAACCGCGAGGCGGAATCGGCCGGGCCGGCAAGATTGCCGAGATCGCCGGCGGCGAAATAGAACGTGTCCTCGCGCCAGCTCTCCCAACACGCAAAGGCCGCCCCGTTCTCGATACCCTCGCCGCCGACCCAGCGTGCGGCGGAAGGATCGCCGAAAAGCGGGATCAGCCCTCCCTTCTTCGAGCCCCGCATTTTCTTGGTCGGCAGGGCCTCGCCCGTCGCCGGATCGGTGAGCAGCGGCCGGCACTTCGGCGAGCAGCCGAGATCGATCCAGGTGATGTGGCAGCCGATCGCATTCAGGTCGGCATTGATGAAGGGCGCGACCATTGCCGGCCCAGTGTGGAGCTCGGTCGGCCGACCGTGCTGATCGTTGCCGTGCCAGTAGGCCAGTTCCGAAGCGCAGCGCAGCCATTGCGAGGCGCCAATGCGCCCGCAGCCGCGTGCCTCGAGATAGTCGATGACCAGCCGCCCGAATCGGCCGACGGATGCGGCGGCCCCGTAAATAGACCGGGCATTTTGCCGTTCGCGCTCACGATAGCCGATCTGCCGTGTGGCGCGTTCAGCCGCCCATGTTTCATTCAGCCGCCGGCGCTCTTCAAGGCGGCTGCGGCGAGCGATGGCTTCGGCCTCTTCCTGGCCCGCCTCGCAGGGAATCGGCTGCTGGAGCACAATGGAGCACGCCTCCAGCAACGCCGAGCGACGATGCAGGTCGAGGCCTTCGCAGTGGGCAGCCATGCCGATGCCGTCATTGCCGCCGGCGCTGCCAGACCGGCAGTTCCATTTGTTCTTGGCGGTGTTGAACGCAAAGGTGTCCGTTCCGCCGCAGTGCGGGCATGGCTGCGGGTGCTCGTGCCGGCGGCCGGTGAATTTCAGGCCGAGCCGTTTGGCAGCGTCCTCGATCGAGACGGCGCGGGCGTCTTCGACGAACTGTTCAATGACGGAGCTGCCAGACTGCGCGCTCAAAACAGCGAGTCCTGTTTCGGCTCAGCTGGTGCTTCGACAAACATGTCTGGCTGCGCACAGGCCTTTCGGATCCGCTCGCAGGCGATCTCGAAATAACCGGCATCAATTTCGATGCCGATGAAGGGGCGGCCAAGCTTCGCGCAAGCGACTCCTGTGCTTCCGCTGCCCATGAATGGGTCGAGCACCGTCTCACCCGAACTCGTGAACAAACTAAGCAGTTCGCGCATCAAGGGGACGGGCTTCTCGGTTGGGTGGCGCCCATCACGGTCGGGCTGATTGGTCAGATGGGTGAATACACCCCTGCGACCTCCGCCATTCCAATTGCTTCGACCGGTTCCACACCAGGCTGCAGCGATGCACTCGTAGCCTTGAGCCGGCATCTGTCCGTTGAATTGGGGCGAGGAGTCGGGCTTCACCCAGGCCATGCCTCTTTTGTATTTCAGGCCCGCCACTTCCATGGCATCTCGCCAAGAAGCGACAGCCTCCACTTGGCAGAAAGCGAGCATCCATCCGCTGCAGTTGCTGGCAGCCCAATTTGGGACGTAGCGGCGAACCTGTTCTGTAATTGGTGCGAAGTTCAACTGTGCAGGAACGTTATCGCGAATGCTTCTTTGCGTTCGGCGGACGGGGGCGTGGGCCTCCTTCTCGCAAGGCGGGTCGGTAATGACGGCGTGAACGCTCCGCAGGCGTGGTAACGCCTCAGCGCAATCACCAAGGATCAGACGGCAAGCGCCTATGATCTGTTCGCGCTGGTTCATTCGCACTCATTTCCGATGCCCTCGCCGCCGCGCGAGAAGTGACCTTCGGCTGCGACCAGCGCCCGCACCTGCCGGGCGGATAGCCCCAGGCGCGCGCGCACCTGCTCGGCGGTCTGGCCCATTTCGAACAGCAGCCGCACGCCTTCGGCCTGCATCGGCACAGGCAGCTTGAACAGCGTCGCCGCGTCGATGCTGCCGGGCGTTCCGAAGATCGCTTTTGCAGGTCTATCCAGCATCGCAGGTGCTCCCTGTTTCAGTGCTCTTCCCGTGAAACATCGCGCCGGCATCGCGCAGGGGCGGCAGGTAGAAGGCGCGGAAGGAAAGCCTCAGCCAATCGCAGACCGCGATGACCTTGGGCGCCGAGACGCCCTGGCCGTTGCAGATGCGGGAAAGGTCGGAAGCGCTTACCCCGATGTCGCCGGCGCATGCCCGCCAGCCGCGGCCGTCTTCCTCGAGCTTCGCCCGCAAGAGCTTGCCGAGCTCGCGATAATCATAGGCAGCGAGCCTGACCATGCCTGGCCTCCTTTTTGACAAACAGCGCCGGCTCCTCGCCTATCCACGCGCAGAGCGCCAGGAACTCGTCAGCGCCCGGATCGCGGCCACGCGCGGCGCGAAAGACCGCGTCGACCTCGACCTCAGCCTCCCGTGCAACCCGCGTCGGCGACTTGCCGCGATGGATGCGCCGGGCTTCGAGGAAGAGCGCAAAGAGCGTGAAATCGACCGATGTTTTCTGGCCTTCTCGGCCGTTTTCCGGCACTTTGATCGAGGAGGCGCGGCTCATCGCGGCGCCTCCTCGCCGCTGCCGGTCACGGCTTGGGAGGATACGCGACCGGCAAGAATATCGGGACCGAAGAGGTCCGGGCGCTGCGCATGGCGCGAGATGCCGGTGGCGCGCTCGATGTCGAGCACGCGTTCGGCAGGCACCCGCTTCCATGAGTAGAAAGCCTGGTGGCGGATGCCGAGATGCGACGCGAGCGCGCCCAATCCGCCAACCTTGGCGGCTGCGATTCTGACGATTTCGATCATGGGCGGATGGTAGGTATTACCTACCTACTCTGTCAACAGGCAATCGCTTGCAAAAAAGTAAGCAATAATTACTATGCTGCGGCATGATCGCGACCATACGCACCGACTCGACGACACTCGGACAGCGCCTGCGCCAGGCCCGCGAGGCTGCAGGCCTGACGCAGAACGACGTCGCCGATCACTTCGGCATCAAGCGTGTCTCCGTCACCCAATGGGAGGCGGACACCACCCGCCCCTCGATGGAGCGCCTGCCCGAGCTCGCCGCGCTGCTCAAGACCGATGTCGCCTGGCTGCTCGACGCTTCAGGCGCCGCACCGGTGCCGATCGTGCGCGAGCCGAAGCCGAAAGCCTCGCGCACGCCGATCATTCCCGGCCACGAGCTGGTCGGCGGCCGCGACCTGCCGATCTACGCCGCCGCCATGGGCGGTGAAGGCCACATGATCGTCACCTTCGAGGCGATCGACTGGGTTAAACGACCGGCGGTGCTGCAGAATGTGCGCGGCGGCTACGGCATTCTGGTGCGGGGCGAATCCATGATCCCCGCCTATTGGCCGGGCGACACCGCGCTGGTGAACCCGCATCTGCAGCCGGCGCGGGATTCGGACGCCGTGTTCTTCCATACCCCGCCCAAGGAACGTGGCGACGAGGAAGCGATCATCAAGCGCCTGGTCGGCATGAACGATCGGGAGTGGACACTGGAGCAGTACCGCCCGGCAAAGACGTTTACAGAGAGCCGGGTCGACTGGCCGATCTGTCATCGGGTGGTGGGAAAGTATAACGCGAGATAACACTGCCAACTGGGCTCATACCACGATCCCCAGCCACCTCCGGTTAAGGCCGAATCTCAGGAAAAGCTCTGCTTCTGGCTTGATGAGGAATTCTACCCATTTTCGCTTTGTATCGAAAACGTTTGCTCCATCGCTGCCATTCTTGACGATGAATTTTGCAAACTTTCCCGACATATCAAAAATCAGAGACACTTCATCATTGGCGCGAACAAGAAATCCCTCTTGATTTAGCTTCGTGTCATACACGAACGGGCCGCCATAATACCGATTGCGTCGCGGATCGATCATCATGTTTCTACGAGGATCGATCGACATATTCCGGTTTGGATCGATCATCATGTTCCGGTTGGGGTCGATCATCATGTTCCGGTTTGGATCGATCATCATGTTTCGGTTTGGATCGATCATCATATTCCGATTGGGGTCGATCATCATGTTCCGGTTTGGATCGACCAGCATGTTCCGGCGGGGATCGATCGACACGTTCTTATTGGGGTCGAGCATCATGTTTCGTCTTGGATCATTGGCGGTGGGAAAGCCGGTCGCTTGGCCTGCCTCGGATTCCTCGGACGAAAGGTCAAGCAGGAGAAGGTATTCCCCCTGCTGGTCGCTTTCCAGACTCGTGAAAACGGTGTACTCGCCCACCTCGAAGGTTATAAATCGCTCGCTTAGGGTGCGGACCCTGACGCCATCAGATCCAACAAGAATGTCCGATTTTTCCCTCGTCTCGATGAGCTCGATTACAGCTCCTAGTTCCCGAAGCCCGCTAGGGGAAACTTGGGTAAGTTTGGTGGTAAACTCGGGGGTTACGACAAACCTCACTTCATGATCCTCTCGAATTCTTCCATAGCGCTCGTCAGCTCGCCTACGTTCCCGCTACGAATGAGCTCCCTGTATCTGTCGGCAGCCTCAGGGAGACACTTACTCCTCATATACGCGCGACAATAATCATTACTCAAAAACACCTCAATTTTGCGCTCATGGATATAAAGAGCGCGATGATAGAGGAACGTAATTGCCGACAACAACACCAGACCACAGAAGCTCTTTGAGATATAAACGTATGACCAGAGCACGTCTCCTGCAGAAGATTTCCGCTATAAATGTGCCTGAGAGAACACCGGCGGCTATAGGAACTACTACTCCAAAAAGCGTCTTCCAGCCGGGAGAGTCCAATATCTTTTCGAGCGTCTTGGCGGTCAAAATAGAGTTTCCTAGGTCCAACCTTCGCAATCCAAAGACGGCATCCGAACCTATAGGTTGTCAACGGTGGTTTGAACGAATGCCGAAACCAAACGATCGTTCGAACGGGACAGAGCTTTCCCGAACTACGATTGACCAGCTGGCGCGGTTCATGATCCTCGCCTGTTGGCCGGGGCGACGCCATCGGGCAGCCAGGCGACATCGGTCTTTAGAAGCGCGGCGAGCTCAGGCAGCCGCTCCATCACCCGGTGAATCCACATCTGCAGCCGGCACGCGATTCGGACGCCGTGTTCTTCCACACCCACCCAAAGAGCGCGCCGACGAGGAAGCGATCATCAAAGCGTCTGGTGGGCATGAACGATCGCGAATGGACGCAGGGGTATTTGCAGAGGTGAAATGGCGGCAGCGCGTCCTCGGGAAAGCAACACGCTTGTTCCCGAGCTCAGAGCGCTTCATTCTTCCAAAAGTAAATAAACGCCGCGAACATGCCTGATGCCAGTTGGCCTAGGCTGTTTATTTGGTTGAGCTGCATTGGAACTAGGAAAATTTCCGTTGCCAACGCCGCTGCAGTAAGTAGAGCGAACATAAGAAAAACCGCTTTGCCAGAATAACTTCGTAGCACGGTGTCACATGCACGTCTCGCTGCCATCATGCCGACGAACGATCCGATGGTCACTGCGAAAAACTCGATAATGCCCGGACGGACAACCGTAAGCAGAGTCTGGGTGAAATAGATAATCATGCCAGCAATTGTGGCCACGATCAGATAGACGACTAAAGCCAGCACCATTGCTACGACAGTCTGTAGCAGCAGCGAACCTTTCGAACCCTGCGCAGCTTCCATTAGTTGCCCCTACTTACCATTTGTCCGATACGCAGCGAACCCGAATAGGCCGGCAGCAGCGATATTAAATATTGCCCAGATTTCCCTCGGCAAATGTATGGGCAAGAATGGATTGAAAATCAACGCGGCGGCAAACAGGGACCAGACCAGCGACTTACCGTCCCCGCCAGTCGATCTCACGTACATCGCGCAGTAGACCGCAGCGAAGAATACAATCACGCGGAGCAATTGATAGTAGCCGTATGGCCACGGCAGTACGGCTAGCAGCGACAGAATCACGACAGCAACACAGACCAACCGAAATACGCTGGCTGGCGTTGACAACATCGTTTTCAGCAAGGGACCCCTCCGACTCGGGATCGCAGAAGATCATCTTTGCTCGACCGGCGCAAGTTCGCCGTGTATCGCTTTGCTGTGTACGGAACTCCACACCAGTTGTATTTCGAAAGGCGACGAGCGAGCTTAGCACATTTGTGGAGTAGGGACGGGGTGAAATGCCAGATACGAAGACAACCACGCCAGCGGTGAAAAAGTCCTGTTTTGTCGTGTGCCCCATTGGTCCGGAAGCAAGTCCGACCAGGCGGCACGCCGACTGGTTGCTGCATGAGATAATCGAGCATGTCCTTGACGCAAATTTCCATGATCAGTTCGAGCTTGTGCGCGCCGACAAGATCGACCAGCCCGGAATGATTGACGCGCAGATTATCAGTCATCTTTTGGACGATGATTTGGTAATCGCAGACATGACCGAGTTAAATCCAAACGTTTTCTATGAAATTGGCATAAGGCACATGAAGGAGTTGCCAATCGTTCACATGGTTAAGAAGGGAGACGCGATCCCATTCGATGTGAAGCTGTTTAGGGCAATCACTTATGACTATGCAGATCCGAACGATTTGAGGATAGCGCGAAGTGATCTACGTCGAACTTTGGAGACTGTGCTCAAGCCTGACTACAAACCAGATAATCCCGTTATCCGAGCCCGCGGCGTGGTGAAATTGGTCGAAAGCGCTGCGCCGGAAACTGCCATATTGCAGCAGCAGCTGAGCGAAATACTCAGAAGGCTTTCCGCCGTGGAGAATAGCCCGACGCTGTCGATGCTAAGATACGGCGACAGTTCCGGTGGAGTCGAATTTCCTAAGGCGGTACCCGCCCACCGGTACCGCGCTCGTTGTGGACCTCTCTAGAAATTACAGCGAAGACACGAAGAAAAACATCGTTGGATCAATAGAGAAGGTCGTTAATACCTATGAGCGGAAAGCGGCAGTTTATACTTTCGGCAACGAGGTTCTTGTGAAATTCAGCGCCCAACTATCGGAATCGCTCCTTGCAACGATTTTTGACATGCTGAACTCTCATCCCGGCGTTTTGGGAGTCAAAATCTTTCCATCTGTCAAAAAGTAAGCGGCGACGTACCCTTTGATGCAGGAAAGAGCAGCAAACATTCAGTGTTGGGCAGAGCCGACTTTTCCTAACAGGGTATGGTGCAGGGTGCTATCGCTTCGACCGCCGCCAACCTGCAGCAACGGCTTCGCCTTCCGAGCAGAACCACCTTTCCCCTTTGGCCTGGTTGATGGTGGTGACGCTGTAATATCTCTGGCCGGGCACGTGATAGATGCGCTCGCCTTCTGCCGAAATGTTGCCCTTGATGTTGCAGCCGGCGCTGCCGCTGCCGAGCGCGAAGGTTGGCGTCGCCGGCGCCTGCACATCGTCGCTGTGCTGTGCCCGCCAGTCCCAAGGCGCTTCGAAGTTGCCCACCCATAAGCCGAGCTTCGCCGCCTGAGCCTTGGCCTGTTGCGCCGCGTAGGCGCCGCCGCTGTATTTCGGCCAGTCCAGCGCTTGCCCGTGCTCGACCATCCATGCGGCCACGTCGGCCCCGTCGGCGTGTGTGCAGTTGCCGACAAAGCGCCCATATCGGTCCCATGTGACGAACGAGCATTGCACCGGCTTGGAGGCCGCAAGGAATTTGTCCAGCGCCTCGGCCGCGCGGCGGCCGCAAGGATATTCGAAGCCTTTGGCATCATCGCAATATTGCCGGCTCTCCGGCGCATCGATGCCGTTGAAGCGCACACGCTCACCGTGGATCTCGACCGTGTCTCCATCGATCACCGATGCAACGCCGGCGATTGATGCCGGCCTCGGCTTGATGATGTTCTGCAGGTTGATTTCCGGTAGCGATCCGCTGTTGTGCATGACGAATTGCGTGACCAAGGCAGAAAACGCAGCCACCGTCACGAGCACAAGACGAAGCGGCACGCTTGCCCATCGCCCGGATCGTGAGCGCTTGGAACCTGCGCGCCCTCGCCACTGGTCAGAGCGATTGTCGTAACGGGACCTGTCTATGCCGATCACGGCGCGCCGCCCGGGCGGCTCTCGGCCGAGCGGCCGCCGCAGCGCGATCCATCCGCCGCCCTGCTTTCGTCGGTCGGACAATTGCCGGTGTAGCCGCCTCCGCCTGATGCAGGCGATCTATAGCGTTGGATCACAGCCACGCTGCGTTGCCCGTCGCGTTCAATATGCGTGTTGTTGCTGTTCGGATTGAACGGATCGACCGTTTGCAGAAGCGAATTGGTATTGTTTGCGTCGCCGGACGCAAGCGTCATCGTATCGTAATTGTTCAAATGGTCGGCAGCACAGCCCGACAACAGCACCACACTCGCTGCGGCAAAATACGATCGCAAATCCACTGAGGCATCCCCCGACACCGGCTGACATAATGCTCCATTTGCATTTTGTTGTCGAATCCCGCTTTGACGGCTTGCCATTCGCGCCAGGCTAAGCAACGTTGGCAGCGGGTCGGACATATTGGGGGGACTATGAAGCGGTTTGGTTTGACCGTCGCTGCTTTCGCTTGCATTGCGGGCTGCGCCACGCCACCGGACAAAATAGCAGGCGTGCCGAATGCTGGTCCTTGCACTCAGGCGGACAAAGAGCGTCTGGCGGTTCTGACCAATCAGCAGAACAAGGCCGCGACCGGCGATGCTTTGGGTGTGTTCCTTATCGGCGTCCCGGTCTCGTCTATGTCTGGTGGCGACCACGAAACCGAAATAGCCGTTCTGAAGGGACGCTGCGGACCGCCTAAGACGTGATTGCGTCTTCGGCAAGAAGAGCTTCGAGTATTGCGGTGGCGGTTGCGTCCTCGAGCACAAGGCACAGGCTCACGACTTCCGCGTCGGCATCGGCCTGAAGTTCTAGCCGTAGCAAGCGAGTTGAGTTTAGAACGCCGGCATCGTCTCGCGGGGATTGGAGAGCTCAAATCCACGCGCTTCGTTCAGCGATCGGTGCACGTTTCTGAAACCCACTTTGGCGAAAGTCGAGCAATTCCTGATACACCTCAAGGTGCCCGGCAAAATTGCGCGCCATAAACCGCACCAGCGTGGGGTTGTTCAGCAATCTGTCAATATAACCGGTAACGCCGATCAGGTTGAGCACTGTTGCGCCATGGGTTCTGGCGGCGCTCAGATATTCATGGCTGACCTTGGCCAGGTCAGTTTGCATGTCAGCCAATTGCGTCGGGGAGATGCCCTCATATTGCTTTCTGGGCGCAAAGGGATCGGTGAGCCGCGATCGTGGTGTGAGCGCGATCAACACTCTCGCCACCCGAAATTGCACCCGGTCCAACGCTAGCATGAGACGCACGATTTCAACCTGCCGGCTCGGCACGACCTCTCGCAACAAGGGGAAAATCTTCAAGGGGGCGCCGAAATCGTTCAGGAGGTCGAGAGCCTCGAGACAAACACCGCCGACAAGCTGCGGCTCGGCTGTGCACAACGAGGCTTGCTGATCCTCAGAACGGGAATTCGGTCCGCCGCTTGGCGAACCTTGCGTCAAGATAGAAGGCAGCGTTGCGAGATCATGCGCCTGCAGCAAGGCGCGGAACGACGCGTTGGCCAGGATCTGACCGGTGGCATTGACGACGACTTCCAGTTGATGCCGCGCTGCGACGGCTTCTCTGATGAAATCCTGCATCCGATCGAATTGGCGCTTGTAGGTCCGCAAGAATGCCGGGCCACGCAATGGATTCTGCGGCGCCTGCAAATTGCTCGTAAGACGGGTGGCATGCCGGTTGTTCTCGACGAAGCGACGAAGCTCGGCCTTGGTTACTGTCACGGGATCGCCGAAATCGATTCTCGTCTCGCCATCTCCACGACAGGATCGAGCGAAGCGAAGAGGAAGGCATCAAGGCGCACGCCGTTGTTTGCGTTGAGCATGCGAAGGGCGGATTGCGCTTCATGCGCGGGCGCAATGAGGAAGTCACGAACAGTTTGATGATCAGGCTCCATTCTGATCAAAATCGTCACATCTGGCCCAACGAGACCGCGGTTCCAAAATATCCAGCGTGGATAACCGGTGACGATAATCCGATAGCGCGCGATCCATATCGCGATGGAGAATTCCTCATTGACGCGCAAAAGCTTTGTTTTGGGATCGTACAGTGCCGAACCACCGACCTTGTCAATGTTCGACATCAATTCCTCGACGACTTGTTGCCGGATCTGTTTGAGCCGGTTGCTGACATCGAGTTTCCGATAGTTCGCCGAGGCGTCGTATCCGATCAACTGGTAGGCGGCCTTCATGCTTCCAAATCGGTGCGCGTAAATGGAGGCTGAATGACAGAAGGGGGCGGCGTCGATGATTGGGCTCGACAGCCTCCCCCGCTCTTTCAGCAGCTTGGTCAGATCGGCAAGCAGCTCCTCATCGGGCTTAAGGTAAGCGCGCGCGCGCCTGATAGCTTGCGCACGATCGAAAAGCGCCCGGGTCACGAGCGGCTCGATGACATTGTCGGCGCGAACAAATGCGCTTGGCGGATTTCTTACCCGGTCGTGTAGAAGCCTATGGGATATTCGATTCCAGACATTGTTACCGATATACTTCTCGCTCGTCAGTATCGTGCCCACGCATGCTTTGGTCCATGGTCGGCCGCGTTCAGTAACCAGGCCGCGAGCGTTTAATGCAGTCGCAATTTCGGCTTCCGTTTTTCCCTTCACGAATTGATTGAACATCCATCTTACGGTGGAGACCTCCTCTTTCGGCCCCGGCACTAGAATGACGCGATCGCTTGCCAGCCCTTTTCGCTCGTTGCGATGAAGCATTGCCTTGGGATTTCCGGAGCCGTCAACAAGAAGGCGCCTGAAGCCATAGCCGGCGGGGCCACCGCCGCTGAAACCCAGTTTGACGATGCGGCTTTGACCGGCGAAGACCCTGTTCGACAGCATGCGGCTGTACTCCGCGGCCATGCTGCGTTTGATCGCCTTCAGAACGTCGGACCCGATGCTCCCATCGTTGACGAATAGCTCGGCGCAGAACTCGATCCGCACTCCGGCTATCTGGCACCGGTATTCATAGGTGGCGCTTTCATCGGTATTCTGGAAGCGCCCCCAACGGCTCACGTCGTAGACAACGACGGTCTCGAAGTCGGCTCGCCGGCTTTCGACATCTTCCAACAGCTGCTGCAAGCCTGGGCGCCCCACGAGGCTGAGGCCACTTCGCCCGGGATCCTCATAGGTCGCGACAATGTCGTAACCCATGACCTTCGCATAATTGCGGATCGCATCTCTCTGGTTGTCGATCGAGTAGATCTGCCTGTCTGTGGACATGCGCAGATACTGGGCCGCACGGATCCTTGGCCTCCCTGGAGGAACGCTGCGGACCGCTGCAGACTTGTCCATCGCTTCGCGCCGTCGTACCGATTTCCTAGCCCAGTGACTTCGCCACATAAGGGCAGTGGGCCAGGGTGGAACCCTGGAAATAGACCCGCTGGCGTGGCTGACAAGGTAGAGAATGGCATGCGCCGATACGTTGGGGTGATCCACAAGGACAATGACAGCGACTTCGGGCTATCTTTTCCCGATTTCCCGGGCGTCGTCACCGCCGGCAGGACAATTGCCGGAGTGCGTCGGCTCGCCGAGGAGGCGCTCGCCTTTCACATCGAGGGGCTCATAGAAGATGGCGTGTCGATTCCGGAGCCGACGCCGCTCGAACAGGTAGCAGCGAAAACCGACGTACTCGCCACTTTCTCGGTGCCTCTGAAGCCTGCGACACGGTCAGCAGGTCGGCCGAGAAGAAGGTCGCATGTCTCTCGGCATCGCTGAGCCCGTCCCGTCGCACTGCACGCAACGCACGCTCACGCCGGGACATCTGTGTTGATGCGTTCCTGCCGGGCAGCAATGGCCGTTCGAGCTGCGCCATCTCGGACATTCGAACATCGTGCCGGTGCCGCCGCACCCTTGGCACTCGCCTTCGGAAAACGCCAGTTCCATGTTACCCGACCCACCGGCGTTGCAACGCCGCAAACCCAACGTCGGCTGGCCCCCGCTAGCCGTCTGCAAACATTACGATAGGGCAATTAAGGTTTTTCTAAAGCAGGGGTGGCTTACAGCCATTGTCTGCGCGCTGGGTTGACCGACACTGGCACGTCGCCCGACGCGAGGATGCAAATGTCACCGCAGCCTTGCCATTATCTTAGTGATTGCTAAATTCATCACGGCTAAACTTCCATTTCTCTGTCCGGGATCGTCGGATGAATTTCCTGAGTCATGTTTTCTCCGGCCTGTGGGCAGCCGGAGTGTTGGCGATGGTCTGGCAGGTATGGAAGCGCCCGTCGCCGCCGCTTTCCGAAACCGAGCAGGAACGCGATTTGCGGGAATGGCTGGAAGGGCAAATGTAGCTCCCGCATCTTTCCTGTTTGGAAAGCATTCTGTTCAACAGCCGGGAAACCATGACTCAGTTCGTGAGCGGGCTCCGCCGCCGTTCCGCCGCAATGCGAGCCCACTTCGGCCAGGTACGCCCCTGTTTTAGTTGGTCTTTGGGGCTTGAAGGAGTTCTGGAGATGATGATCAAGAAGGTTTTCTTAGCGGTGCTGATGACCGCGGCACTGGCCGGATGCGAGACCCAAACGGAGGGCCAGCAGCGTGCCACCACCGGCGCGCTGATCGGCGGCGCCGGCGGCGCACTGGTCGGCCAGGCAATCGGCGGCAACACCAAGTCGACGGTGATTGGCGCGGCAAGCGGCGCGCTGCTCGGCGCCGTCGTCGGCAGCGCCACGACCCCGCAGCGCCGCGGCGAGCAGCTCTGCCGCTATCGGGATCGCTACGGCCAAATCTACACCGCGCCTTGCGACGATCGGTATTACCGCGGCGATTATTGATATCGCCCCATCGGCTGATCTTCTCATCTGGGGAGATCAGCCGGCAGGGTCGGTCTCGGGTGGAGAAGTCTCCCTTTCAGGAAGGAGACTTACTCGAAAAGCGCAATGCAGACCTGACCGTTCGTAGTTCAAGGCAACGCCACCGGCGGTCTCATACTCGAATAACCTTTGCAATAGCTCCGTGCCAAACCCGCGCTTGCCAAGCGAGGCGGGCGGGCCACCTCTCTCATGCCAATCCAGTTCAAGGATCCGGCTCATCTCACCTTCCACGACCTTCCATGAGATCGAGATCGATCCCGTCGAATTCGACAGTGCTCCATATTTGATGGCGTTGGTCGTGAGCTCATGAAGGGCCAGCGCGAGGGAGAGCGCTATATTCGCAGCCAGCCAAACCTCCTCGCCGCAGAGATCGAACCGGGCAAGCGGTGCGTGGGGCTCGATCGAGGCGGCAATGAGGGTTTGGAGATCGGCGCCGCTCCAGTTCTCCCGAGTAAGGAGATCGTGTGCCTTGGCCAGTGAGATCAGCCGGCTGGAAAGTGCCGCTCCCGCCTGGGCAAGGCTGGAGGCGTTGCGGATGGTCTGCCCCGCTATCGCCTGAACCACAGCCAACGTGTTCTTGACCCGATGGTTCAGCTCCTTGACCAGCAGTTGACGCTGCTCCTCGCCGCGCTTGCGTTCGGAGATATCAAGGCTGATCTGCACCGCGCCTACGACTGAGCCTTCCGCGCTGCGGATGGGCCGCGCGCTAGAAAGGAGGTAGCGTTGCTCCCCCGACGGCAGCTTGTAGGCGAATTCTTCGCTTTGGATTTCCTCGCCGCGCATCGCCCTGCTCAGCGGGCGATCCTCCCGGCTGACCGGTTGGCCGTTCTTGTAGGCCAGCGTGTCGATCACGAGTTCAGGCCTGCCGAATGTTTTCCGAGACTCCGTCGGCAGCCCCATCAATTCGGCAGCAAACCGATTGCGTATCACCTGGCGGGCCTCCGGGTCATAGGTGAACCAAACGGCCGCGGGCACCGTTTCCAGAACCGTTTCCAACTCGCGCGTGCGTTCCGCGATTGCATGGCCGGCTTTGATCATAGCCTGGGCAATCGTGTCGAACTCGGTGACAGACGTCGACATAGGTTCGACCTGGCTTCCAGAGCCGAGCGCATCGGCGCGCGCGGCAAGGTCGACCGTGGCCTTGGTGAACCTTGTGCCGACCACGTAGCCCAGAGCCAGCGAAACAAGCAGCGCCGTGAAACCTGTTGCGCCAATCTGCGCGAGCGACCACCAGAGAGGCGCCTGAACATCCGAGAGCGGAACATTGGCGGTGTAGAACCAGTCGGAATAGGGTGACCGGTAGTACCCGGCCAGCAGCGTGGTGCCTTCGAAATTGCGAGACCGGAACGTACCGGAGCGGCCGACGACCTTTGCTAGATATTCCGGCAAACCGGGCCTGCCGGTCCACTGATCGTGCAACTTTGATCTCGCAACATAATTGCCCTCACGATCACCGACACCGACCGTCCATCCTTGCGGTACAGCTGGCAGCAGGACGAGGCGAATACGCTCAGTCGGGACCGACATCGAAAGCAGCAACGGCTGGCCTTTCGAGCCCGACACTTGTCTGGTGACTGCGATCCGGTATGCGTTCGATCCCGGCGCGGCGAACACGTTGCTGACCAGCACGCCAGCAAGATCCAGGTGTTCGCGCTCATCGGGCGTCAGCGGTTCGGCCGAAGGCTCGGAGCCCTTCGCGGATTGGGTGCTCACCAACGCGCGCCCGCCCAAATCACGCAGCGTGATTACCTGATCCGTACCCTGGACGAGGCGGCTCGCCTCGGTGCCAAAAGCCTGCAGATCACCATCGGCGAGAGCAGGCGACTTGGAAAGCCCTTCCAGAAGGGTCTTAATGTTTGCGAGCTCGCCATCAACGACGAGCGATATCTGACGAGCAGTCCAAAGCGCCTCCTGCTCGATCCGGTGCCGCTCATGCAGGGCGTAGGCGACGAACAGGTAGGCAGCAAACAGCCAGACCGGCAACACGGCGGCCGCGATTAGTCCAAGCAGATGGGCTCGTGCCGATCGACGAGGCAAACTCGCGTCCCCTGTCTGTCCCAACGTTGCAACCATACCCCCAAGCTGACGAACGACAAGTGTGAAGTAGCTCCCGCTCCGATATCGCAACTAGGCGCTGGCACCTCATCGTCAGCCCGCGATGCACGGAGACGCTGCGTTCGCTTGCGTCATTCTTTTGTACTCTTTGCGATGTAGCACCATTTTGCGGCGGGCTAAGGAGGAGGTCGAGATGACGACGACCCTTGCCGGCGCGCTGAAGGACCGTGGCAAGCGCGCGGTGAAACGGCTGATCGGGTACGATTCCCGCAACTGGCTGCGCATTCGCCAGATCGAGGCTTTCACGGCCTTCCTCGAAGCGGCCAATCGCAAATCCCGCGACGTCATCGAAATCTCACCCGGCTGGAACCGCTACTGGCGGGCGATGTGCCCGAACTACCGCTCGGTCGATTTCCCCGAGTTCGACATCTGCCGCGACCGCACCGACGAGCAATTTTCGATTGTCATTGCCGACCAGGTGCTCGAGCACGTGCAGCGGCCGCTCGCGGCCGCCGCCAACATCCATGCAATGACCAAACAAGGCGGCTGGGCAATGGTCGCGACGCCTTTCCTGTTCCGGGTGCATGCCCGGCCGCACGATTACAACCGCTGGACGCCGGCGGGATTGAAGCAGGTCATGATCGAGGGCGGCTTCGCAGAAAATGACGTGCAGGTCTTCGGCTGGGGCAACAAGGCCTGCGCGAGGGCGCATATCGGCGGGCCCGTGCGGGCCTACGGCCTGTGGCGGGATCTCAGCAACGACGAGGAGTACCCGGTGATGGTGTGGGCATTCGCGAAGAAGCGCTGTTAGCCTCGGTCCGGGGAAGCCGATTTTGGGCCGGTGCCGGTCAGGCAGCTTGAAATGCCGACGATAGAAGCGGGAATGGTGAACTGTGCGTCCCACTTTCCACAGTTGCACGACATCGAACGACCGTTTGACGTCGCCAAAGAGTCCTTCCGTCACAGCAGAAATGCCATCTCGAATCCTTGCCACGTCTAGGTTTGACCTTACGGAAGCCGAGAGCTACAGATAGATTTATATTAGTGGATCATATATTAGGGACAATGGACGCGAGGGACCGCTAGTGTACTCGGATGGCCGTCCTTTCCTTAGATTGATTGGGCCATTCGCGATTGAGCGCGCGGATGGCGCGGACGTTACGCCGCATGGCAGACGGTCCAAAGCGCTCTTGGCCATGCTTGCCCTGGCACCCAACGGTACGCGGAGCCGAAAATGGCTGCAAAGCAAGCTCTGGAGCACTCGCGGCGAGGAGCAGGGTGCAGCAAGCTTGCGTCAGGAACTGTCCGAGGTTCGGAAGTCGCTCCGCAACGCCGGCCTTGATCTAATCTCGACCGATCGTGATGTGGTTCGACTCGACGTCGCTTCGATCGGCATCGATTTGAAGGATCCGCCCGAAGGCTCTGCCACGCGTGATCTGCTTGAGGGCCTCGATATTCGCGACCCAGAGTTCGAGGATTGGCTTCGTGAGCAAAGAAGCCAATGGCCCCGACCTCGCACAGTGCCAGCAAACACCTGTCCTGTTGGCGCGGCAGATCCATTGTCCGGACAGCAAATCGCCTCACCTCTGAATTCGTCGCGGCTATGCTTGGGCCTAGTTCGCGATGCCAGGTGGACGGAGGGCTCCGCTAACAGGGCCGTCGGTGACCTTGTCCTGGATCTTGTGGTTCGATCGATCCTGAATTTCGAAGTGGTCGACGTCGTGGATTTTCAAGCGCAGGGACCGCTGACCCAAGCGCCTGGCACTGCGTTACCGGACTGGCTGTTGCAAACCAGGGCAACGGTGGTGGGCAACAGAGTGGGCCTGACATTTGGATTGATTGCGCCCGGTGACAGCCGGCTCTTGTGGTCGCATACGGATTTTCTCGAGCTTGCCGAGCTGACTGGCCCGGCGAGCCAGAAGCTGATGTCGCTGGTCAATCAGATCGTGTTTTCGATCCTCGAATTCGTTCTCAATCCTAAGTCCATTCGCGACGAGCCCCGACACCGGGCGTCTCGGCTTGCATTGACAGCGCTGCGACAGGTGTTCCGCATGCGCGATACGGACCTGGATTCGGCGGAGCGCATGCTCGCCGAAGCATATGAGCTCGACCCGCGTAGCACATATCTGGGGTGGCAGCTGTTTGTGTTTGTCACCCGCTTCGGCGAAAGACGGGTCGGCCGTTCGGGCACCTTTCACGATCAGGTTCGGGATTGCGCCAGTCGCGCCGTCGAAGCGGCCCCCTTCAATCCTATCACGCTGGCGTTGGCCGCTCATGCCCATTCGTTCGTCTTTCGTGAATACGCACAGGCACTGGAACTCGCCGATCGAGCGATAGCCGCTAACCCGCTGCAAGCCATTTGCTGGGACATGCGGGCCCTGACGCTCGGCTATCTCGGCGAGGTGAAGCGTGGATATGAGGATGCGATGCGCGCACGTGCACTGGGCGGGCCTCCTCTTTATCGTTACTGCATCGATACCACGTGCTGCATCTTGGCAACTCTGAACGGGCGCTTCGAGGAGGGGATACGTCACGGCGAGCGTGTCCTTGCGCAGCAACCTACATACCTACCCGCTTTGAGATACTCGGCTGCCTGCCACGGGCATCTGGGGCAGACTCTGGAAGCAGTTAGAACTGTCGAACGCCTGCGCGCCTCGGAGCCGGATTTCTCGCTCGAGCTGCTTTCGGACGAGAATTATCCAATTGCAGGCGTACTCGGAGTTTCGGTTATCCAGAGCGGGCTGTCGCGGATAACGCTGCCAAGGTACGCGCCCTAGGGTTGCGCACCGCACTTACGTCGAGGCCCCGACCACCAAGTCGCGCGGATCGAATTTGCAAGCTTTAGTTGAGGGGTGGACATGATGGCGATAATTGATCTTAACAACAAGTTGTTTAACGCTCGCTTCCTGGTCAGAGGATCGGACATACGACAATATCCGTTGATATTGGGTGACGCAAAACCTGAAAAAGCTCTTGAGGAATACATCAAAAATAGAGGCGGCGAAAAACTGCATCCTTTCGTGGCCATGATGGCCAAGAGCAGCGTTCTGTCGATTCAAGATGAGCAGATCGTGATAACGATTTCCGATGACCCTGTGGAGGGTGTCATGCGCCTTTCGCCAGCCTTCCGGGCGGGGCCGAGCGCAGGTCGAGGTCGAGGCAGGGGCAGAGGGCGCGGACGAGGACGGGGACGCGGCAGAGGGCAGACGGCTTTCGAAACTGGCGAGGAGGCTTTGCCGGCGTGGCACGACAAGCGTGCCCTGCACACGATCGGACTAAGCGTCGCCAACAAATATCTCGGCGCGATCTGGGAGGACATTCTTATCGATCCCCCGCCCGGACCTTCAGAGAGCCTCAGAGAGACAGAAGCGCTTCTCGATCTGCAGAACAGGAGGGAAGGTGACCCGGTGCGGCGCGAGGAGATCGTCCGCCAGGCATCGTTCGGGATTTTGGACTACACGGCACCGCTCGGAATAGACACTCTCGCGGGCTTCGAGGGGACATGCGCATTGATTGTTGCGATCCTCGAACTCACAGAGGAGATCGGGCTCAACTACAAAGATCGATTCAATCGGCCGCGGCCCAACATCATTGAGCAGAGGCTGCGGCCGGCGCTTCCGGTTCCTTCGCACGCTTCCTACCCGTCCAACCATTCATTTCAGTCATTTGCGGTGGCGAACGTTCTGCAACGCATGTTGCCCGAGCACGCAGGCGTAACCGCGCTTTATGCGCGCGCCCGCCGGGTGGCCGAGAACAGGGAATGGGCAGGGCTGCACTACGCCAGCGACACCGATGCCGGCGAGGAACTGGCTGCGCGCATTTCTCCGTACTTGGTGGACGCGATGGATGAAACGATCCGACGTGCTCAGAGCGAATGGTAGGAGGGTGCCATGACGGACGACATCAAGAAGGGCGAAGGCCATCTTTGTTATGACTGGTATCACTACCTCTGGCACCTGATCGCAATCGGCGCCTTACGCGATCGTGCGCGCATCCCTGAAACGCGGTTGCCGCACGAGGCCGCATACCTGCTGGAGGCCGACGCCTGGGATTTGTTGGCTACTGACAAGCCCGGTTACGGCGAGGTCATTGCCCAGATTGATACGGGGGTGAACTCAAGCCATCCCAATCTCGACCCTCGTATCCGTCCTGCGGTCAGCTTCGCCGCTCACCCATTCGGGTTGAGTTACGTCACACCCAAGCAGCAACCGGCCGTCTTGCGAGGGCCGGAAAAACAGCAGAGCAAGAGCTTTGTGGGCGACGATACCTGGGCATGGGCGGCAGGCCTGATCAAATCGAGAAACAATGCGCAGGAAGTCGAGGTTCAGAAATCGCTGCTTCGAGCACTGAAAGATGGGCGCGGCGTAATTCAGGAGACTGCTGAGACCTCGCGTATGCGCTACTCAGCGCACGGGACCGCCTGCGCCGGGCTGATGGTCGGCGCCCCTGAGGCCTCGCCTGCGAAGTTGAGGCAATTTGGCAACGGTGAAGGCGCGATACCTTATTGGGGCGCCGCCCCGGGCGCTGAACTCCTGCCGATCGAGATTTCCGCACGGCCCGACGCAGCGCAGCTCATTCTGGCGTTCCTCTATGCCCGCGACCAGAAGGTTTCAGTCATACACTTTCCCCGGGAAGTACCCGATCCATGGCGAGCGCACCGTTCCTATCCTGGATATGGCGACAGCAGATATACTTCGGTCGAACAGGCAAAGCCAATTTGGGATTATTTCGAGAAGCTTTTTGAGGCGATCAGCGAGGAAATCCCCATCATCTGCGCAGCCGGCAACGATGGCTGCGACCATCTGATTTACCCGGCGAGCAAGGCCGGCGAAAGCAACGGCGTGATTGCGGTAGCGGCCGTCACTTATCGGGCGAGACGTTCAGCATATTCCAACTACAGCGGCGATCCGACCGACAATTCCGTCACCATTTCCGCGCCATCCGACGACCAGGAGGTGTGCACGCGCTGCCAAATACGACTGGACAGGGAGTCGCCGCGTTCACGTGACCACAATTTCGATATCTATGGGAAGCTCCCCCAGGTTGAATACGCGCCGCAGGGTGTGCTCACCACCGACATCCCGGGCTACCACGGCTATTCCGGCGGACAGTTGGAAGGGATCCAGCCACCGAGCGTCGAAAGCAGAGACCGCGCCGGGCTGTACACGGTGTTTGGCGGAACATCTGCCGCCTCGGCCATCGTCGCGGGAGCAGCCGCTTTGTTGCAGTCGAAACATCGGTCCACCGGTAGGCCGCTCAACGGCATAGAAGTTAAGGCGAAGATGATCCAGTCGGGCGCAAAGGAGGTTTCATGGCCTTGGCTTGAAAAAGCTAACGTTCCGATTTTACCAGACAGCCCTAATTGCGAGAGAAGGGTGCCTTCGTTCGATCAGCAGTTTGGAGCGGGGCTGCTTGACCTCCGTAAGTTGTTGAGCTGAGGGTCCCGCCGAATTTGACTGAAAAGGTCGGCTGCAAGCCGCTAAATCCGGGCTGAATGGATTTCTGACGTAATTCTGACGTGCCCCCCACGGCAGGCTTACGATCCGCCTACGCCGTCCAGTCATATTCGAGCGACGTTTGAAATCGCTCGGGGCCGGACTCCAATGCATCCGATCACTGCCTATACGAATTCACAGACTGACCGCGTGCTCCCGTCATTCGGCATCGGTGAAACGAAATTCCAGCGCGCCATCGCCACCATCATGTTTACCGACGTGGAGGACTCGACCGGCTTGGCGAACGCGCTTGGCCTGGTCGAAACCACGCGGTTCATGATCGAGCACTTCGCGTTGACCCGCCAGGTCGTGGTGGCCCATGAGGGGACCGTTCAAAACTTTACCGGCGACGGCGTGCTAGCGCTCTGGCCGGGGAGCGAAATGACGCCTAGCGAAACGGCACTAAAGGCGCTGGCCGCCGTCGCGGAACTGGTACCGCAAATCTCGCTCGGCAACGCTTGGAAGCGTTCTACGGGCTCCCTGTCGCGTCGCATCAGGATCGGCTTACACTCCGGCGAGGTGATGTTCGTCAACGATCGCCAGTGGGATTTCTCTTTTGTGGTCGGTTCGGAGGTAAATTTCGCCCGCCGCGTCGAGCAGGCTGGCAAGAGGGAGAATGGTGCAGGGGTCGACGCGCTGGTGATGGTCAGCGGTGCGACCCTCCACCTTGCTGGCCTGGCGACTGCGTCCATCGACCCCTACGAGCTTGTGCGGCTAACCCCCGCCGAACTGGCTCATCGCCAATCGGTCGACTGGCGTCGACCGTGTTCGCGGAGCAGAACTATAGCGCGTGCAAATGTCGGCCTTTGAGGCGTTAGCTGACGCTGAACCCCACTTCAGCCAAATGGCGGCTCCTGGCGCACCTGCGACCCCCAGCGCAGTCGCCGGCAATGTCCGCTTTAAGGCAGTGGCACCGCTAACTTTAATGACCGAGATGCGGCGCAAAGCGGCCGGGGCTGAGGGTGGCTCAACGTTCAACAGGCTACCGGCATTTCAGCCTCAAGCGCTGGAACGATCCCGTTGGCGTAGAGAATGATGGCCTCTTCGAACTCGCCGGTCGAAGGATCGCCCGTACGGCTGAACGCCACGACGCCGGCCGAACATTCCGCCAGTTTCTCTGCCAGTCGCAAAGCATGCTCGATGTCCTGTACTTCCACCGCCGCTCCAGCGGCGATCGCTCCTTTGGGCGTGAAATTGAAACTCTGAACCACGAAATATGTCAGCAATGCCGCCTCCTTAGCCGCGTCAATCTGACTCAGCCTGCAGAACAAAACAAGTACAGATGCAGCGGGCCGATGCGACAAATCCACAAGCCCAGGGGTGCACAGCAAACCTACCTGTCTTGACAGAGTAGGTAGGTATTGCCTACCATTGGGAATTACCATTTGGAGCCGGGCGGTGAAATCAATCTCTGAAGCGCAGCACTCCCGCGATCTTTCCGCTCGGCCCGTAGAGCATCAGCACTGCCGCGCAGGCGAGGTCTTCGCTTTTGCCCTCCCAAGCCCGGACGGTTTCTTTGACCTTGCTCCGAATGACCGCGGCAACCGTCGGGTCGTCGAGCTTGACGTCCTCGGCGGCCAGCATCAGCGCCATGGCGCCTTCATTGATTTCCAGCTTCGGACAGATCTTGGTGCCGGCGATCGCCTGCCCGACATGGGACATAACCGCCATTTGCCCATCGCTGTAGGCAAAGGCCGAACCGGGCATGACGAACAGCGAGACGGCAGCTCGCACCAACTTTCGCATCCGATACCCCCTGCCCGCAATGCGCGGTTTGAACGCTATCACAAGGACGAAGCCGTCGCGAACCGGCTCGCTGCGGCTGCTTTCATTGCTGCCACCCTTTTCTGCGCCGCCGTGACAGTCGGCGCGCTCTGATCAAGGAGACCCGTCTTGCTCGATAAAGTTCAACGTTCATCGCAAACCCGCCGAGAGTTTCCGGAAGCTGGGTTCGACACCCATCCGCGCTGCCTGGAAATGGCAGAGGCTATGCGAGATCTGTTTGCTGTTGGCGGCGGCGTTCGGCTTGAAGACCTGGTCGGCGCCGGCTTCACAAGCGCCGAGATCATCGAGTTTCAGGACAGCGCCGCACGTCTGGCTTTGCTCGCCAGCACCAAGCAGATCACCATCCGTCCGGATCTGCTTGCAGATATGATTGAGAAGGCCCGGCACGCAGCGCCCAATCGGCCACCGCTGCCCGGCGGCGCGCAGCCTACACAGAGTCTCATCCTGGCCTGGGGCCAGTATTGTGCGGCCCGCGGCGCGCTGCTGCTCGATCCCTGGTCGGGTCAACGCGAACGCTGCATTTCGGTGCTGTCGGGCTATCTCGACCGGCTGCCGATCTTCCCGGCCATTCGCTCGAGCGTTCTCACCGCCGTCGAAGCAGCCATGCCGCAGGTGCACCAATGAGGTCCGCCAGCCACGCGCCGAGCGATAGACCCGCCATGATCCCAACCTTCAAGCCGGACGGGTCGGCCTTCGACCTCCTCGAGCCGAAGGCGTCCGACATCAGCTTCGCCGATATGGCCAACACGCTGTCCAAGCTGGCGCGGTTCAATGGTCTCTATCGCTGCCCGGCCTACTCTGTGGCGCAGCATTGCGTGATGGGTGCCGACGCGCTGTTCCGCGAAGCCGGCGACGGCGTGGCCGCCGGCTATTTCCTTCTTCATGACGGACATGAATACGCGCTCGGCGACATCACCAGGCCGGCAGTCGACCTGATCCAGCATCACATTGCACAGTTGGCCACAGCTGCCGGGCTAAATTGTGCAGGATTCGTCGACCAGCTCGCCCACCGCGCGATCGCGTCGGTCAAGCGCAGCATCGACCTTGCGATCTACCAGGCGGCTGAATTGCCCAACATCGACACAGTGCCGGCCTATGCCCGTCAGATCCGCGATATGGATAATCGCATGCTGGTTGCCGAGGCCGCCGCCCTGTTCGGAGCCAGGCCGACCAGCGCTTGTCTGCCGCGCGTTTCGCTGCCTCCGCCAAAGCTTGTCGGCGCGATCGAGCCGTGGGGCGCGATGAAAGCAGAGCTTGCCTTCATCGACCGCCTGCAGCGCTATCTCGGCATCGCGGCGCGGACGTGCTGAACGTGCAGTTTTCGCCATGAACACCAGCGGCAACGGCACTCAATGAACGGGTCCGATGAGTACACGGAAAACGCGCCGCTGCGGCTGGACATCGCGGCCCGGATTGCTTTCCCTGATGGCTCGATGGGCCCAGCCGGTTTGCGCAAGGAGCGCGACCGCGGGCGGCTAGAGACGGAAATCATCGCCGGCAAGGAATACACCACACTCGCAGCAATCGGGAGAATGAGGAAGCTATGCCGCGTCCAAGCAAGGGAATCCGACTCGTCTGGCGATCCGAGAGCCGAAAGGCCGACGGCAGCCTGCGCAGCAAGGCCGGCTGGTACATCGAGGACGCCGGACGACGACATCCCACTGGCTGCGGCAAGAGCGAGCTTGTTGAAGCTCAAAGGCAGCTCGCCGACTACATCAGCGAAAAACATCAGCCGACGCGCCAGCGCAACCGCGACCCCGACCAAGTAAAGATCGCCGACGTCGTCAACGTCTATGCGGAAGACGTCGTCGCGCTCAATCCGTCGCAGAGCTATCGCAAGGAAACGGCCGCGCGCCTGCTCGCCATTTTAACCTTCTTCACCGGTACGGTCGCCGACATCTCAGGCGCACTCTGCCGGGAATATGTCAGCGGCCCGGCCAAGAACGGCCGGATCCTGCCGACGCCAGCGATGGGACGCCGGCAGCTGGAGGATCTGCGCGCGGCGATCAACCACTATCACGCCGAAAAATACATCACGGCCGTGCCGAAGATCGTGTTGCCGGCGCGATCCGAGAAGGCCAAGCGCGCGCTGACGCGATCTGAGGCGGCGAGGCTGCTCTGGGCAGCCTGGCAGATGCGGCAGACCTGGAAGGGACAAGAGAGCGATCGCCGGACCGGCCGGCACGTGGCGCGCTTCATCCTGACCGGGCTCTACACCGGCACGCGATCCGCCGCCATCTGCGGGGCCGCGACACGGCCCACAGTGGGGCGCGGCTTCGTCGACCTTGAGCGCGGCGTCTTCTTCAGGCGAGCCGCCGACATGGTCGAGACCAGGAAGCGACAGCCGCCGGTCAGGCTGCCGGACCGGCTGCTGGCGCACATGCGCCGCTGGGCGCGTACCCCGGTTGACATCAAGACCAAGGGACGCGGAAAAAGCCGCACGATCGGCCGCATGATCGCACACGATTTCATCGTTGAATGGGAAGGCGGCCCGGTTCGCTCCGTTCGCAAGGCGTTCAAGTCGGCCTGCGAGATCGCCGGCCTCGGCTGGTATGAGACGCGGATCCTCAAAGGCGTCGAGAGCAAAGTCTTCGTCACAGATGTCACCCCTCACACGCTGCGTCACACTGCTGCGACGTGGCTGATGCAGAACGGCGTCGAGCTCTCGAAGGCCGCCGACTTCTGCGGCATGACGGAAGCCGTGCTGCGCAAGCACTATTACCACCATCACCCCGATTTCCAGGCCGACGCCGCCGCGGCGATCACCGCCAAGGCGCCGGCGCCGCGCCAGAAGAGCAACATCGTCCGATCGGGCGTCTCCCACCTGAAACCCACCTGAAACCCCGGAAACAAACGTGAACAAAAGCCCCAAAAGCGGCCGTTCAGTAATCGCAAAAGCCCGGAATTCCGGGCTTCTTCTGGCAAGACAGCTTGTTCGGGACGATGGGGTCGCAGGTTCAAATCCTGCCACTCCGACCAGAACGAAATCTCCCGAAAGTCTTTAGTTTCCCTGATTTATTCAAACCTTTCGGCGTCGCGCAGAGAACCGTATCGCTGCGTGACGCTTCAAGACGCGACGCGCTTGCCGCATGTCAATACTCAAGCCGAACTGATGATCCCCCTACGGCGCCAGGAAGGAAGGGCTTGCCGTCGCGCGCACCGGCTCGGAACGAGCATAACCGTCACGCCTGATGCCGCCATGGTCGATCAGGCGAGCGATCACGGCGCGCCGTGCGTGATACGGCGTCAGCGTGTGGTCGGCATTCGGCAGCGAGACCCTGGTCACGCCGCGAATGCTATCGAGCCGCTCTTCCTCCGAGCCAAAATGGCGGGCGATCTCCTTGAGGCTCAGATCGCCTTCCGAGGTTACGAGGAGGACCCGCACGCCGCGGCCGCATAGGTCGCGCATCCAGCGTTCCACCCGCCGCTGTCCAAGCAGCGCGGCCGGATGCAGCATCGACAATGTGGACTTGATCGCCTCAAGCCCGCGCCGGACGATCAGCCGGGCGCATCGCGAAGCGATCCCGCGCCATGCGGCGTCGGCCGGCTCGCGGCTCTCCTGCCTGGCGGCAGCGTTCTGCCCGAGCACGGCCTTGGACGTCTCGTAAGTCTTCCAGACCGCCATCTCCAGCGCGTAGGAACCGTTCCAGGCGAAGCAGAGCGGGTTGATCATGGTCAGCATCCGTACCCGCCGATCGGCCCGCGCGGCGTGAAAAGCCTGAAATGCGCCAGCGCAGGTGCCGACCAGGCCGACCCCGGGGTAGCCGGCTCGCTCCATCCAGTTGATCGCACGACTTACATCATGGCGCGTGCGCCGGTCATAAAGGAACAGGCGCCCTTCCTCGGTCGGATCGCTGAGGCCAAGTCCGGGCAGGTCGACGCGCAGCGAGGCTACGCCTTCCGCGGCCAGGGCTCGCGCCGCTTCCACCGTGCCGCGCGCCCAGCCGACATGCGGCACGCCACCGGCATTGAGGAAGATCACCGGCTCGGCCTCGGTCTGGCGTTCGCGCGGTCGGCAAAGCACACCGCAGATCAACGGCGCCGGTCCAATCAGCACCGGGCTTTCCGTGTAATGCGGACCGTCCAGAATCTGCGACACATCGCGCGGCATGGCCTTTCCCGCTGCCGCTTCGGCAGCCTGGTCGGCGATCCAGGCGGCGCAGCGATCGAGAGCGGCGGCCGGAATCCGGTTAGCGGTCGGGTCGCACATCAAGAGAGGATAGCCATCGAACTCGGCCGTCGCGATTTCCGCAGCGCCAGCCGTGTCGCCGAGCACCTCTTCGGCAGCCAGCGGCTTGCCGTTTGTAAGCACCAGCATCGGCAGGGATGGAAGGCCAGCCGCGGCATGCCGCCAATCGAGCGCTGAGAGATCAGCCAGCGTTTCATGCGAAATTCGGAAGCCGGCGGCCTCGCGCCCCTCGGTGAAAACCCCTTCGCCCGCCGAGCGGCTGGCCAGCGGCGCGTCGATCATGCGCGACATGGCTGTGATCTCGCGAACATAGGCCTTGCCGGAGGACGGCGGCGCGAGCAGCACGAGACCCGCCACGTCGTCGCGTCCGGCCGCCGCCAGCGGGGCCAGCAGGGCACCAAGCCGGAAGCCGACCAAAATGACGTCCGCCACGCCGCAATCCTGCTTCAGCCGATCGATCGCCGCGCCTATGCTCGCCGTCCACCGTTGCACCTGACCGGGCGTTGAATGGTCCCCGGCGGCATTGCCGCAGCCGGGATAGTCGAATTGCAGCGCCGGCAGACCGTTTTCGGCCGACTTGTCAGCCAGAAGCCGCAGGAAACGCCGGCTGCACAGGTCCTCGTGGCCATGCGCCCCAGCGATCACGACACCCCGGCCGCGCCGCCCGGTGCCCCTGCCTTCATGAAGCCAGCCGATCGTGTCGGCGAAGACGACCCCCTTCATGCCACGCTCCCGGCAGGCC
The DNA here is from genome assembly GCF_002294985.1 of Mesorhizobium sp. WSM3862. Classification (GTDB taxonomy): domain Bacteria; phylum Pseudomonadota; class Alphaproteobacteria; order Rhizobiales; family Rhizobiaceae; genus Mesorhizobium. The sequence continues at coordinate 297,753 of NZ_NSGE01000003.1, forward strand.
GCAACGACCGCATGCTCTCCACCCTGGTCTCGACAGTGTCGGCTTGCGGCGCATCGTAGGCCACCTCGCGATCGCCATTCAGCGCCGTCACGACGCCGGCCGGAGTGGCATAGGCCGGCCCATCCAGGCCAATTTCCTTCACCGCGCCCGGCATCAGGTGGAAGCCGTTCTCGCGCGGGAAGAACAGCCCATCCTTGATGGCGACGTGATAGGCGGCGCGTCTGCAGGCGAGCCGCAGGCGCCAGCCGTCGCTTCCGCGCATCAGCCCTGCGGACAGGCCGACATCGCGTCGCGCGGTCATGGCGCCTGGAAGCACATGAAAGGCTTCGGCCAGGATCTCGCCGTCGTGGCCTTCCAGCCTTGCCACCGTTACTTCGTGCCCGGCTGGGCCGAAGCGATAGGCGTAAGACAGATCAAAGAAGGCGCCGAGCAGCGAGAATGCCGACAGCGACTGCGCCCCGCGCGCCTGCAGAGTGACCGGCCGGCGCGCCGCCACCACCGGGGTGACGCCGTCGCGCAGGCAGGCAAGCGATAGCGTCGCCTCGACTGCCCTTGCCGTGTCATTGACGAGATGGACGCCCAGCCCGTTGACGCCCTCGTCGCTCAGCGTCAGCCGGAGCGGCGCGAAGGCGCGTCTCAGCGCATGCCAGACCGATTTCGGCCGACCGGCAGAATCGACGACGCCCCACCCTGCTCCCGGGCGCAGATCCTTCCAAAAGAACACCAGCGCGCCCGCCGTCGGGGAGGCCGGTCTGCGCCATTCGTCGATCGTGCGCTCAACCACCTCGGCAATGACGGCGCGCGAGAGGTCGAGGTAGCGCGCTGGATCCTCCATGCGCAGCCGGCGAGCATCGACGCCGAACAGCGTCTCCAGATAATGCTCGCGCACGTCCTCGAAATCCCACGACGCACCTGCATCGCGCGGCACGCCGGCCTTCCAGCGCGGGTCGTGGCCGGGCGGAACGGGCAGATGCTCATCGAGCGTCGCCTGTTCCGGCACGTTGGCGAAGGCGAGGCATTCGCTGGCGAAACGCACCTCCGCGCGGCGCGCGTCCTCCAGCGGCCGGCAATAGGCGCCGACGCCATAGTAGTGCGTCGGGCCGCCATCCGCGGCAAAGGGCAGGCTGCCGCCGGAGGGCGAGGAGGACACCAGCGCCAGATCGGGCAGGATCGCCTGCGCGGCCGGACGCACGACATCGTCGAACCAGGGTGTCGGATCCATCGCCACCGGCATGCCGAGCATCGCGGCCTGCTGCGCCACCTCGCTGCCGCCGCACAGCACCGCCAGCGACGGCGAATGCCGAAGCCGCCTCAACAGGTTCTCCACCTCGCGCGACAGCGCCGCCCGCCAGGCCGCGCTCTTCGCCGGATAGTCGAAATTGGCGAGCATCAGGTCCTGCCAGACCAGAATGCCCATCTCATCGCACAGCTCGTGGAAGGCATCGCTTTCATAGGCGAAGGTGCCGCCGACCCGCAGCATGTTGACGCCGGCTTGGCGCGCGAGATCGAGGTCGGGCTCGATTTCGGCTCGCTCGCAGGGCAGTCGCACGGGATCGGAGGGCGTCCAGACCGCGCCGCGGCAGAACACCGGCACGCCGTTGACGACCAGGCGAAAATCGCGTCCGTCGGCACCGCGATCGATCTCAATGCGGCGGAATCCGACCCGGCCCAGCCGGCTGCGCACCGTGCCCAGCGTCGCCATCACTTCGTGCAGCGCCGGCTCGCCATGACTGTTCGGCCACCATGGGGCGACATCGGCAATGGCCAATTCCGCGGTCAGCCGGGTGGGTGTCTCGAACTTGAGGGGCGCGCGCACTCCGGCACAGCTGACATGCGCCCTTTGCGCATTGTCGAAGGGTTCGGCGAGGGTGATCGCAACGGCAAGATGCCCGGTGGCGCCGTCGAGCCTGGCGCGCATATGGGCATCGAGGATGCGCGGCCCGCCAACTTCCCGAATCAGCTTGATGGGACGCCACGGCCCGACGACATCGAAGCTCGGACACCAGCCCGGCATATGGCCGATCAGGGTCGTGCGCACCAGCCGCAGCCGCTGATCGTCGATCATGCGAGGGCGCCAGCGGGCGCGCGGACCGATCGCCGTTTCCAGATGGCGGTCGAGACTGCGAAAGACGATGGCGAGCTGCTCGCCCCCTGAAAGGCTTACCGCAGCCTCATGGCGCTCGAACATCGAGGTCGAGGTGAGCAGCAGCCGCTCGCCAAGCCAGACCTCGGCGACAGTCGCCAGCCCCTCGAACACCAGCCGCACCGGACCGGTCGCGTCGAGCCTGCGGCTGTACCAGACATCGCGGTCGTGCAGCCGGGTTGGCTGCTTGCGGTCCCAGCGGCCATGCTTTTCCAGCGTGGCGGCCGCCGTGCCGGGACAGGCCGCGCCCAGCCATTCGGCGTTTGCGTCGATGTCATTCGGCGAAGCCCAGGCACCGGCCGCCGAGATAGCCATCCGCCACCCACGATCCAGCAATCCGGCAGTGCCGGCGATCGACACCGTGGCGTCCATTCCCCCACCCATCATCAAATGCGCCTCGGCCGGCCCGCTAGGCCGCCTTGGAGGCGACACCGGCCATGCGGGCGTCCAGCACGTCCATCACCGTTTCGTAAGCCTGCGCCATCGGCGCGATTGCTTCGGTCAAGCCGTCGAAGCGCTGCCGCGCCATCGCGCGGGCGAGCTTGAACTGCATGACCTTGGCGCCCTCGGCAATGTTACCGGCGGCTTGCACCGCCTCTGCCAGACAGGTTTCGCCGTGCTGCCCCAGCCATTCGAGATGACTGCCAAGAAGTTCGAAATTCGCGCCGACCTGCCGCAGCGTGTTGAAGGCATAGGTGTGGAAATAGGCAGGCGACTTTGTCGCCAGCCTTTCAGCGTGGCGGCCGAACGCGGCCGCATAGGCGCCGAGCGGATTGCGCTTCGGCCGCCGCTTCAGGTGATGTGCGAGCAGCGCCGCCGCGGTCCCGACCGCGTCGCGGACCGGGCGCGCGGCGTCGAGCTTCACGAATTCCGCGTAAGGAAACAGGGGCAGGTCGCCTGCCGACACACCATCCCATTGGCCGAAGATGCCGTCATAGTCTTGGCCCTCGAGCGCGAAGTAGCCGTCATTGTGGAAGTAGCGCATGTGCCGCGCCTCGGGATCGAGCGCATTGATGCCGACTGTGGTCTTGGAATGGCCGCTGCGGTAGGTGATGCCTTTGGTGTCGGGCAGGTAGAAGGCATCGACCTCGACCAGCGGCAGCCGGCCGAGCTCGACTTGCGTCAGCACATGCGTCTCCAGCCGGTCGAAGACCGCCAGCTCCTGGATGTCCAGCCCCGCCAGCCTCTGCAGGTCGGCGGTCGGGAACTTGAAAAACGTGAACTGATCACCTTCGAAATCCTGCGCCGCGGTGAAACCGAGCGCTGCGACCGGATCGTGCCCGGTCGCGTGCAGAACCTCGATCAGAAGGTCGACATAGCAGTTGGTCTGCGGCCACCGCCTTTGCGGATCGTGCAGCCAGTGCGGCCGGTAGGTGGCCGGATCGAGGCCGGCGATCGCTCTCAGCATCTCACACGCCCCACAGCACGTCGCGGACCGCCGCCGGCCAGGCTTCAGCGTCCGGCCCGTGGTGGCGGAACAGCGCCAGCGCCACGCGCTCCAGCCCGAAGCCGACGCAGGCCGAATGGCAGAACTCCCCGTCGGCGAACTTCAGGCCCCAGGTCTGGCCAAAATGGTCCTGGTGATAATTGAAGCTCAAACAGGCGGTCGGCTTCTCGATGCTGGTCACCGGAATCAGCAGCTCGAATTTCAAGCCCTGATCGCGCTGGTTGTTGGCCATCATCCTGCCGCCTCGGCCGAAGAACGGATCGTTGGCAAGATCGACCTCGCAGGGCAGGTCGAGCGACTCGATCATGGCCCTGCCGCGCTTCAGCCAGCTTTCGCGGAACGAGCGCACCTGCTCGGCCGTGCCGATCTTGACGAACTCGCGCATGCGGAAGAGCTGCATGCGCGCCGGGTCCTTCGACGGCTCGTGGCGGAAGCAGTAGGAGGAGAGTTCGAAAAGAAGGCCCTGCGCCGGCACCGGGCCGCGCGCAGCTATTGTGGGATAGAGCGGATAGCAGGCGGCGGGTGTCAGCGCGAGGTCCGTCGCCTTCTGCAGCTCCGTCCAGTCTCCGCCGTCAGCCATCATGCCGAGCAGCTGCGCATGCTCCCGCTCGCCGCCCATGAAGGAATGCACGCAGCCGGCAAGCTGCGGAAAGCTCTTCATGTAGCCGCTCTTCTCCAGCGTCGCGCGGCTCATGCCCGGCGGAAAATGGATGCGGGTGGCCTTGTCGGGCGCGCCGAGGCGGGTGACGAGACGCTCGAACCGCTCGATCACGTCCTCGAATGCGCCCGAACGGCCATAAAGGCCGTCGACGCCGGATTCGAACAGGATGCCGTTCTCGAACAGGCTGTCCAGCAGCGACTTGGAGTCGAATGTCTTGGCGTCCATCTCAGCTCCCCAGGCCGGTGTCGAAGCGGCTCATCAGCATGAGCGTCGCGGTATTGGAAAGGATGCGGTCGTTGGAGATCATCACCGGCGCCGAGGTCACGTCGCGCAGGTGCCGGCCGACGCTGAACGGGGTGCCGTTCTTGTAGCCAAGAATGCCGTTGACCAGCATGGCGAGACGCACCACGGCGCCGGCTTTCTCGCTGGCCGCGACCTTCAGCGCGTTGATCTCGGCGGCGAAGCCGATCGAAGACAGCGCGTCGTCCTCGCCCGCGGCCGCTTCGAAGCGGTGGATGGCGGCCGCAAGGTGGCCTTTCATCTCCTGCAAAAGGGCGGCCGCTTCGGCCAGCCTCAGCGCGCCCGGCGGCATGGAGTCGGGCTGCTTGCGCGCCGCCGCCTTGACGAAGGCCTGCGCCCGATTGAAGGCGTCGGCGGCGATGCCGAACCAGGTCGCCGCCCAGAAGATGTGCGAGCTGGCCAGCATCGACTGCGCCGCGATCTCGGAGAACGGCTTCGGGAATATCTGCGCCGCGTCACCCGTGGCGACCAGATGAAAGCCGTCGGAGCAGGTGCCGCGCATGCCGAGCGTGTCCCACACCGACGTGCGCTCAAGCGTGCGGTTGGCATCGGCCGGGATCACCACCATCATCTGATCGGAGCTGGCCGCATCGGGGGCGCGACGCGCCGTGGCGAGGATGGCGTCGGCATAGTTACCATAGGAGATGACGGTGGCTTCCTTGGTCAGCGCGAAGCGCCCGCCGGCGACCTCGACCGCACAGATCGAATTGCGCAAATTGCCGCCGATGCCGGCCTCCGTCGTCGCGGAAGCCATCAAAAGCTGCTCGTCGGCGATGCGCCGCATATAAGCGCGGTGCCAATCGCTGGCGCCTCCGTGAGTGACAAAGCTCGACGTCTTGATCTGATGCATGGCATAGATCATCGCGCTCGAGCCGCAGGCCTGGCCGAGCTGCACGATGAGGTCGGCGATCTGCATCGTGCCGAGCCCCTCGCCGCCATGTTCGATCGGGATCGCCACGCCGAGCAGGCGCTCGCGCTTCAGCGCCTCGATCGTCTCCGCCGGGAAACGCCCCTCCTTGTCGACGGGGTCGGCATGGCCGGCGGCGATCTCGGCGACGCGGCGCATGCGCTCGGTCGCGACTTCGGGCGCCTCCGCGAGCGAGGCCGCCTCTATCTTTCTCAACACGTTCATGGCTACGCCGCCTTGCGCGTCAACTGCGAAACGGCATCCGCGATGCTGGCCAGCGAAGAGAAGGTGCGCCGCGTCAGCATCGTCTCGGGGAATTCGATGTCGAACTCCTCTTCGAGCGCCAGCATCATCTGCACCGAGGCGAAGGAGGTCAGCCCCGCGTCATAGAGATTGGCGTCGTCGGCGAGCGCGCCGAAATTCAGCGGAATCATCGGATGCTGCTCGAGCAGCGAACGTATCTGGTCGATCATGGAGGCCCCACCCTTGCGTTGTGCAGCCGGCAATATCGCAGACGCAGCGCAACCGTGGCGTTAACGCCGCAGAGCAGTTTCAACCATGCCTAAGGATCGGTAACGGACCGCAATACAATTTTACGGCTCTCGATTCGGAGGGGCCTCTGTCCGGGATTTTTTGTGGCTGCGTGTCCGCATCGATATCACGCCACGGCCCCTCCGCCGCCGCCGCGACCTGGCAAAAGCCTGCCGTCAATCAATCGATCAGATAAATGGTCGACAATGGGCCCTCACTTTGGCCTAATGGTTGCCGCTATCCCATTCGAGAGCTGCTGGACGATTTTTGGAACGGCGAGACCGGGGTAAGAGTATGAAGTTCACGCTGCGGGCTCTCTTGCCGTTGACCTTGATCGCAGGCTGCTCGTCGAGTGTTGCGTCGATCAATCCGGCGAAATACGACGGGATGAGCTGCGCCGAGCTCAACAGCGCGCTCGGCGACACCGCCACCGATATTTCGCGGACGGCAATCAGCCGCGGCAAGGTCGCCAATACCAGCGTGCCGACTTGGCTGCTCGGCGGCGAGCGCGTGAAGACGGTCGTGGCCAATCGCGATACCGCCAGGATCGAGCGGCTGCAGCAACAGCAGCAGGCGATCATCGCTGCCAGGAAGAGCCGCTGCCCGTCCTCGCAGTGAGCAGGGCGTCGCCGAGCGGCGGAAATCTCAAGCGCTGATGCGGAACCTGGTCGTATCGATCGCCGCCTTCATCAGTGTCTGCGTGTAGGCTTCGCGCGGATTGCCGAAAATCTCCTCGGCCGGCCCTTCCTCGACGATCTTTCCCTGCTTCATGACGATGATGTAGTCGGCCATGGCGCGCACCACTGCGAGGTCGTGGCTGATGAAGAGGTAGGACAGTCCGTGGTCCGACTGCAGCTTGCGCAATAGCTCGACGATCTGCTTCTGCACCGAGCGGTCGAGCGCCGAGGTCGGCTCATCAAGCACCACCACTTTCGGCTTCAGGATCATAGCGCGGGCAATGGCGATGCGCTGGCGCTGGCCGCCGGAGAACTCATGCGGGTAGCGGTTGCGCGCGTTCGGGTCGAGGCCGACCTCGCGCAACGCCTCGACGGCACACTGGTCGCGCTGTTTGCCCGTCAGCGAAGGCTCGTGCACCAAAAGCCCTTCGGTGATGACCTGGCCAACCGTCATGCGCGGCGACAGCGAGCCGAACGGATCCTGGAAGACGAGCTGCAATTCGCGCCGCAGCGGCCGCATCGCGTGGCGGTCGGCCTCTGAGATGTCGCGGTCGCCAAAGCGGATGACGCCGTCGCTGGGGAGCAGCCGCAGCAGCGCGCGGCCGAGCGTCGATTTGCCGGAGCCGGACTCGCCGACGATGCCGATCGTCTGGTTGCGCTTCAGCCGGATCGATATCTTGTCGACGGCCCGCAACATCAGCGGCTGGCCGCCGAGAAAACCACCGCCGATCTTGAAGACGACCTCGACGTTGCGGCCTTCGAGCAACACGGGCGAATTGGCGGGCGCGGCCGCCTTGGTGCCGGTCGGCTCGGCGGCGAGCAGCATCTTGGTGTAGGCGTGCTGCGGATTGGCGAAAAGCGCTTCCGCCTCGCCCTCTTCCACCACCTCGCCCTGGCGCATGACATAGACGCGGTCGGCGAAACGGCGGACGATGCCGAGATCATGGGTGATGAAGACGATCGCCATGCCGAGCTTGCGCTGCAGTTCGGCAAGCAGCATCAGGATCTGCGCCTGAATGGTGACGTCCAGCGCCGTCGTCGGCTCGTCGGCGATCAGGATGTCGGGATCGTTCGCCAAAGCCATCGCGATCATGACGCGCTGGCGCTGGCCGCCCGACATTTCGTGCGGATAGGATTTCATCCGCCGCTCGGGATCGGGGATGTGCACCAGTCTCAACAGCTTCAGCGCCTCTTCACGCGCGGCCTGGGCGCTCAGGCCGCGATGGCGGCGGATCGGCTCGATGAGCTGGTTGCCGATGGTGTAGAGCGGATCGAGCGAGGTCATCGGCTCCTGGAAGATCATGCTGATCTTGCGGCCGCGAACCTTGTTGAGCTCGCTCTTGGTCATCTCCAGGAGGTTGCGGCCGCGGTAGTCGACCTGGCCGGTCGCTTCGCCATTGGAGGAAAGCAGGCTCATCGCGGCCATCATCGTCTGGCTCTTGCCGGATCCGGATTCGCCGACGACGGCGACGGTCTCGCCGGCATTGACCTTTATGCTGATGCCCTTCACCGCCTCGACGGTGCCGTCGAGGGTCTGGAAGCGGACGCGCAGGTCCTTGACGCTGAGGATCGTTTCGGAAGCCATGTCGGCGATCCCCATCCTTATCGATCTTTGGGGTCGAGCGCGTCGCGCAGGCCGTCGCCGACAAAGTTCAGCGCGAACAGCGTCGAAACGAGGAAGAAGGCCGGGAACAACAGCAGCCAGTTGGCATAGCCGATGTTCTTGGCACCGACCGAAATCAGCACGCCCCAACTGGTCATCGGCTCCTGCACGCCAAGCCCGAGGAAGGACAGGAAGCTTTCCAGGATGATGACCTGCGGCACCAGCAGCGTCATGTAGATCACCACCGGCCCGAGCAGGTTGGGGATGACGTGGCGCACGAGGATGCCGCGCTGGCCGACACCCATCGCTTCCGCCGCCTGAACGTATTCTTGCCTGCGGATCGACAGCGCCTGGCCGCGCACGATGCGCGCCATGTCGAGCCACAGCACCGCCCCTACCGCCAGGAACATCAGCACGAAGTTGCGGCCGAAGAACACCACCAGCATGATGACGAAGAAGATGAAGGGCAGCGAGTAAAGCACGTCGACGATGCGCATCATCACTTCGTCGACCCTGCCGCCGGCAAAGCCGGCCGTCGCGCCGTAGATCACGCCGATGACGCCGGCGACGACACCGGCAAGCAGGCCGATCGCGAGCGAAATGCGCCCGGCCATCAGCGTGCGAGACAACAGATCGCGCCCGGTGTTGTCGGTGCCGAAGAAGAAATACTGCTGCTTGACGGCCGCGCTCATGGTCATTTCGAGCCCATCGGGCGACTTGCTCTCGATCTTCGTGTCGTCGAAGGCGTCGGAGCGGTCGAGATAGCGGATATTGCGGTCGTCGATCGGCTTCTTGGAGGTGACGGTGACGACGACGCGGCTGCCGTCCTGGTGCCACTCCTTGATGTCGACGCGCATGCGTTTGATCGCGTCGCTCAGCGCGCCCTGGATCATGTCGGGCTTCGGATAGGCCGACAGGCTCGGCGGCGTGCGCACATAGTCGCCGTAGATGGTCGTGTATTCATGCGGCACGACCATAGGGCCGAATACGCTGATGACGGCAATGAATGCCAGATAGTAGAGGCTGAACATGGCGGCGCGGTTGCGCTTCAGCCGCGCCCAGGCATTGCCCCAGAGCGAGCGGCCGACGATCGGCTCCGGAGCGGCTACGGCAAGCTCAGTCATAGCGCACCCTCGGATCGACGACCGCATAGAGAAGATCGACGATCAGGTTGAAAACGATCGTGAAGAGCGCGATCACCACCACGGTTCCCATGACCAGCGTGTAGTCGCGGTTGAGCGCAGCGTCTACGAAGTAGCGGCCGACGCCTGGAATGGAGAAAATGGTCTCGACGATGATCGAGCCGGTGAGCAGCGCCGCCGCCGCCGGACCGGTGAAGGAGACGATCGGCAGCACGGCGCCGCGCAGCGCGTGCTTGACCACCACCGACCAGTCGGAGAGGCCGAGCGCACGGGCAGTGCGGATGTGGTGCGAGCGCAGGCTCTCGATCATCGAGCCGCGCATCAGGCGGGCGACGATGGCGATCTGCGGCAGGGCAAGCGTCAGCACCGGCCCGACCTTGTTGATTAAGGCGCCGTCGCCCCAGCCGCCGATCGGCAACAGCTTCCAGGAAAGGCCGAAGACGAGCTGGATCACCGGCGCGGTGACGAAGGTGGGGATGGTGCTGCCGGCGGTGGCTAAGGCGATCACCGAATAGTCGGCTATTTTATTTTGGTTGAGCGCCGCGATCGTGCCGAGGATCGAGCCCAGCAGCAGCGCCAGCACCAGCGCCGAGGTACCGATCTGCACCGAGATCGGCAGGCCCTTGGCGAAGAGTTCGGTGACGGTGAAATCCGGCAGGTTGTAGCTCGGTCCGAAACTGCCGCGCAAAAGATTGCCGAGATAGTGGAGATATTGCAGCCAGAGCGGATCGTCGAGGCCGAACTGGGCTTCGAGATTGGCCCTGATCTCGGGGCTCAAGCCCCGCTCCTGGTTGAACGGGCCGCCTGGCGCGACGCGGATCAGGAAGAACGCCACCGTCACGATGACGAACAGCGTCGGGATGGCGGTCAATAGCCGCCGGAAGACATAACGCAGCATCGGCGCCCCGCTTCAGCCAGGGCGACGGCTCTCCAGACGAGATCGTGGCGCGCTGGCATCTCTGATCTTCGCACCGCGATCGCCGAAAATACAATGCGACTTTCGGCCCGGCACGACGACAGACCGCGGCCGCCGTTCCCTAAAAGAGAGCGGCGGCACGGCCAAGGTTCCTTGTCAGTCCTTGGAGATGAAGCGAGACGGATGAATGTCCATGACATTGTCCTCGAAGCCATGCAGCTTGGAGGAAACGATATCGTGGTAGCTGTAGTAGAGCAGCGGGATCTGGCCGACATCGTCGACGAGGATGCGCTCCGCTGCGGCGAGGTCCTTCATGCGCTCCTCAGGCTTGCCGCCGGCGGCGGCTGCCTTGTCCATGGCGGCTTCATAGGCAGGGCTGTTGTAGTTCGAGTAGTTGTTACCGCTCGCCTTGCGCGAGATGCCGAGGAAGGTCTCCGGATCCTTATAGTCGGCGATCCAGGCTGCGCGGGCGACGTCGTAGTTGCCCTTCTGCTCGAGGAAGCCATAGTGGGTCTTGGTGTCGGTGTTGAGCAGCGTCACCTCGATGCCGAGCGGCTTCAGCTGTTCCTGGATGGCGACCGCCGTGTTCTTGTGGTTCTCCGAGGTGTTGTAGCGGATCTCCATCTTCAACGGATGCTCGGGTGTATAGCCCAGCTTTTCCAGCACTTTCTTGGCCGCATCCTCGCGGTCGATCTGAGACATGTCGGCGTATTTTGCCAGTGCCGGCGTGTAGCCGTCGATGCCCGGAGGAACCATCGAATAGCCGGGCAGCATCGAGTTCTGCCAGACCTTCTCGGCGAGGAAGTCGCGATCGATCGCCATCGAGATGGCGTTGCGCAGCTCGACGTTGTCCCAAGGCGCCTTGTCGGTCTTGACCGCATAATAATAGGTGCCGAGATATGGCCCCACACGGATCTGGTCACCGAATTTGGTTTTGAGATCGGCGAGCTGTTCGGTCGGCAGGTCGCCATAGCTGTCGAGTTCGCCGGCCTCGAAGCGCTTCATCGCGGACGAGCGATCCTCGGTCGGGATGTAGTTGACCACGTCGAGCTTGACGCTCGCGGCGTCCCAGAACTTCGGGTTCTTGACCAGTTTCATGTGGTCGTTGGGAACCCACTCCGCCAGCGTATAGGCGCCGTTGGAGACCAGCTTGCCCGGTTTGATCCAGTCGGCGCCGAGCTTGTCGATCGAAGCCTTGTTGACCGGATAGGTCGCCTGGTGGGTCAGCATCTCCAGGAAGTAGGGCGTCGGAGCCTTCAGCGTGACTTGCAGCGTGTTGGCGTCGATCGCCTTCACGCCCATATCCTCGGCCTTGCCTTTCTTAGTGTTGAAGTCCTCGGCGCCTTTCACCGGATAGAGCATCGAGGCGTATTCTGCAGCGGTGGCCGGGTCTTCCAGCCGATGGAACGAGTAGACGAAGTCGTCCGCCGTCACCGGGCTGCCATCCGACCACAGGCCGTCCTTGCGCAGCTTGAAGGTGTAGACAGTGCCGTCGTCGGACACCGTCCAGCTTTCGGCGGCGCCCGGAATGAGGTTCGTCTTCGGGTCATGCATGACGAGGCCCTGGAACAGGTCGCGTATAATATCGGCCTCGTAGACCGTCGACGTCTTGTGCGGATCGACCGTCTCCGCCTCGGCAGCGGATCCGCGATTGTAGACGGTCTCGGCAAAGGCAGGCGTGTAGAAGGCACCGGTCGCCAAAGCCATCGTGGTGGCGAACACGGTCGCCTTCAGCAGGTTTTTCAGCATGAAGTTTCTCCCTTTGGGCGCGGCCCCTCAACCACGCCTTGAGTGTTGACGCCCCGGAACCGTCAACGGGTCCCTTTTGAGCGCGCCCCCGGTTCCCTTCCGGCGGCTGGTGGCGGGAGACTAGACAGAGGAATATCTTATTTCAACTGCCCGCTGCTTGACGTTGAGTGAGCAGCGTTTCGCTAAAACAGCGATATCTAAAGCTTAGGCGCCCCGTTCAACTGTGTGCACCTTTCGGTTGTTCCAGCCGTTTTCTGTTTTTGCAAGCAGGTTTTGGCATTCTCCGGCCCATGCTGAAGAACCGAAATTTCCTTGCTCCTTGGTTCCGTTTCCGGGCTGACGCCGCGGGCACATCGGCGGTCGAGTTCGCCATGCTGGCGCCGATCTTCATCCTGCTGTTGCTCGGAATGGTTGCATACGGAATCTATTTCGGCGCCAGCCATTCGGTCCAGCAGATCGCCGCGGACGCGGCGCGAACGGCGATCGCCGGCCTCAACCAGACGGAGCGCCAAGCGCTGGTCACCGATTTCATCAGCCATGACGTCGCGGGCTATGCTTTTGTCGACCCGAAAAAGCTGACGGTGGACGCCAAGGACAGTACCGTCGACGGCAGCCAGTTCATCGTCTCAGTCAGCTATGACGCGCGCGACCTGCCGATCTGGAGCCTGTTCCGGACACTGCCGTTGGCGGGGACCACGATCCAGCGCCAGTCGACGATCCGGGTCGGAGGCATATGATGCGCTACTCCGCGGGGGGAGTGATGGACGCTGCGCGACGGCTGATCGCCGATGGGCGCGCCAATTTCGCGGTTATGACCGCGCTCTGCACGCCAGTGGCGCTGACGCTGACCGCGTTCGCGATCGATGAGGGCTCGCTCTATAACGAACGCCGCGCCGCGCAGTCGATCGTCGACCTCGCCGCGATCACCGCCGCCGCCAACATCAACAAAGCCCAGCAAGCCGTACTGACGACGTTGAAGGACAACGGAATCACGTCCGTCGCCGTGCAGCAGCAGGGCACCAACATCGTGCCGACCGCCAGCAAGGCGGTCGTCGAGGTCGTGCCCGGACGCTATTCGGGGGTCAGTTCCATCGCGGCCGGCAGCCGCTTCGAAGCGGGCAAGCTGCCCTACAATGCCGTCCAGGTGTCGATGAAGAAGCTCGGCACGCTCTATTTCGCCGCTTCGGTGATGGCCCCGCCGGTGATCGGCACGACAGCCACCGCAAGCGCCCAGCCCGCAGCAGCATTCTCGGTCGGATCGCGGCTCGCCAGCGTCAATGGCGGCATCCTCAACGCGCTGCTCGGCGCGCTTCTGGGCGGCAACCTCTCGCTCAGCGTGATGGACTACAATTCGCTGATCTCGGCCGATGTCGACGTGCTTTCCTTCACCGATGCGCTGGCGACGCAGCTGCGTCTGACCGGTGTTACCTATTCGGATGTGCTCGGCTCGAAGGCAACGGTCGGCCAGATCGCCACCGCGATGGCCAACGTGCCCGGGCTCGACCGCACCGCCAAGCTCGCGCTGCAGACTCTGGCCTTGAGCGCCACCAACTCGGTCAAGATCCCGCTTAGCCATCTCGTCGACCTCGGTTCGGTGGGCAGTCTGGGGCTCGGACAGAAGCCCGCCGGGCTTTCGGTCAGCGCCAGCGCCATGAGCATGCTGAGCGCAGCCGCGGCGCTCGCCAACGGCACGAACAAGGTTACGGTCGACCTCGGGGCGACGATACCGGGACTGACATCGACGACGCTCCAGGTCGCCATCGGCGAACCCATGCAGTCCTCGCCATGGCTGGCGGTGGGAGAATTGGGCACGGTGGTGCGCACGGCGCAGACGCGCATCAAGCTCAATGCCAGCGTCGGGATTGGGAACGGGAACAACGGCAATGGCTTCGGCAACGGCACCGGAAATGGCACAGCCGGCATTAATCTGGGCGGCGGCGTCAAACTGCTTGCCGTCAACCTGCCGCTCAATATCGAGGTCGCTTATGCCGAAGCCAAGCTGACCGACATCAGCTGCCCGACCGGCCGCTCCAGCATCAAGGTCTCCATCGCCGCGCAGCCGGGCGTCGTCGCGGCCCATCTCGCCGACAGCAACGCCAGCGGCTTCGCGGATTTCGGCAAGCCGCAATCCTTCAGCGACGCCGACATCGCCGACGTCAGCCTCAAGATGATGCTGATCAACCTCAATCTGCTGCAGATCAAGGGATCGTCGGCCTTCTCGGTCACCAGCATGGCGCCGACGAACCTGACCTTCAGCGCCACCGAGATCGCCAACAAGGCGATCAAGACAGTGTCGACCAAGAACCTGACGCAGTCGCTCACCGCCTCGCTGGTGAACAACCTGTCGCTGACGGTCAACGCGCTCGGCCTCGGTCTCGACGCGACCACCCTGCTCGGCACGGTGAAGCCGGCGGTGACGACGCTGCTCAACAGCGTCACCGCGCCGGTCGACAACCTCGTCTACAATGTGCTTGCGGTGCTTGGCGTGCATGTCGGCGAGGCCGATGTGCGGGTCACCGGCGCGACTTGCGGACGCTCGGTGCTGGTGCAGTAGCGACCGTCAGCCAATTCTCCCGACGAAGCACCCTACAGGCGGCAGCGCCAGCGCAATTTCTCCGAGAACACCGCCAAGAACGCCGGCGACGTCTACGGCAAGAACCGTTATCTCGACATCGCTGATCTCGGCCGGCAGCGCCCAGTTCGCCGGCTCACCAGCGAAGTTGAAGACGCATAACAAGTTCTCGTTTTCGCGCTGACGGATGAAAGCAAGCACATCGCCCTCCGCCTCTAGGAACCGGATCGAGCCGGCGATCAGCGCCGGATGGCGCTTGCGAAAGGCCAGCATCGAGCGATAGGCGGCAAGGACAGAACCGTCCTCGCCCTCCTGCACATCGACCGCGCGGGCGCGATGCGACGGCGGTACCGGCAGCCAGGGCTTGCCCACGGAGAAGCCACCATTTTCGGCCCCGGCCTGCCACACCATCGGGGTGCGGCAGCCGTCCCTGCCCTTCACGCCCGGCCAAAAACGGATGCCCAGCGGATCGCGCAGGTCCTCATAGGCAAGCTCGGCTTCCTCCAGCCCAAGCTCCTCGCCCTGGTAGAGGCAGATCGAGCCGCGCAGGCAGGACAGCAGCGCGATCGCGAATTTCGCTACCGCATCAGGATTTTCGCCCGGCTGCGTCCAGCGGCTGACATGGCGCATGACGTCGTGGTTGGAGAAGGCCCAGCAGACCCAGCCGTCGGCAACCGCGTTCTCGAACGCCTCGACGCAGCCGCGCACATGGGCGGCCGAGAATTGCGGGCCGAGCAGGTCGAAGGTGTAGCACATCTGCAATTTGTCGCGGCCGGAGGTGTAGGCGGCGAGCGTCTGCAGCGAGCGCTCCTCGTCGCCCACTTCGCCGACGGCGGCACGGTCCGGATATTCGTCGAGCAACGCGCGCAAGCGCTTCAGGAAATCGAGATTCTCGGGGCGAGTCTTGTCGAAGAGATGCTCCTGGAAGGCGTAGGTGGTGGTGGCGACGTTGGTGCCGGCGACGCTTGAAGCCAGCGGAGGGTTGTCGCGCAGCCAGCGGTCGTGGACATAGTAGTTCACGGTATCCAGCCGGAATCCGTCAACGCCGCGCTCCAGCCAGAAGCGCACGGTGTCAAGGACCGCATCCTGCACCTCCGGATTGTGGAAATTCAGATCCGGCTGCGCGGTGAGAAAATTGTGCATGTAGTATTGCCGGCGGGTGGCGTCCCACTCCCAGGCCGGCCCGCCGAACAGCGATTGCCAGTTGTTGGGCGCGCTGCCATCCGGCTTGGCGTCGGCCCAGACATACCAGTCCGCCTTGGCATTGTCGCGGCTGGCGCGGCTCTCGACAAACCATTCGTGCTTGTCGGACGAATGCGAGATCACCTGGTCGATGATGAGCTTGAGGCCAAGCCGGTGCGCCTCGGCGACCAGCGCGTCGAAATCCCCAAGTGTGCCGAACATCGGATCGACATCGCGATAGTCCGACACGTCATAGCCCATGTCGGCCATCGGCGACTTGAAGAAGGGCGAGAGCCAGACGGCGTCGACGCCGAGCGAAGCGACATGGGCAAGACGCGACGTTATTCCCTTGAGATCGCCGCTGCCGTCGCCGGTCGTATCCTGGAAGGAGCGCGGATAGATCTGGTAGATCACGCAGCCGCGCCACCATTCGGCATTGTTACCAGCCATTACGAACCCTTCCCGGCACGGGCCTTTCCGGCCGCCCTGCGCTCGATCATGAAATTGACGGTGCGGCCGGGCAGCGGCCGCGCAAGGTCGATCGCCCGCGTGTCGATCGCCGGACGCCACTCGTAGCCATGTCGCAGCGGCAAGGAGAAGACGCATTGGCGGCGGTCGCCATTGACCATGACGGCAAGGCGACCGCGCTGGCTATCGCCGAGGATCATGACGAGGCGGTGACGGCCGGGATCGTTCCAGTCGGCCTCGCCGAGCGGTGCGCCGGTCTCGGTCAACCACTCGACGTCCGGGATTTCCATTCCGTCTGCAGCTTTGCCGGTCAGGAAATTCGTGTCGGATAACGGCGGAAAGGCACGGCGCAGTTGCCCAAGCGCTGCTGTGTACCGCTCCAGCGCCCGGTCGCGGCCGGCCCAGTCGAGCCAGGTGATGGCGTTGTCCTGCGCATAGGCGTTGTTGTTGCCCTTCTGTGTGCGGCCGAACTCGTCGCCGGCGGTCAGCATGATGGTGCCGCGCGAGGCAAAGAGCGTCGCAAGCAGCGCGCGCTGGTCATCGAAGCGGGCCTTGGCGATTTCGGCGTCATCCGTCTCGCCCTCGACACCGCTGTTCCACGACAGATTGTCATTGTGGCCGTCGCGATTGTGCTCGCCATTGGCCGCATTGTGCTTCTTCTCATAGGCAACGATGTCGGCCAGCGTCATGCCGTCATGCGCGGCGATGAAATTGACGCTGCGGCTCACCGGCTGCCCCGCCCCGCCGAACACATCGGAGGAACCGGCAAGCCGCGTGGCTAAAGCGCCGATCGCGCCCGCGTCGCCGCGCCAAAAGCGCCGGACGTCATCGCGATAGCGGTCGTTCCATTCAAGGTATGGCGGCCGGAAATTGCCGAGTTGGTAGCCGGTCGCGCCAATATCCCATGGCTCGGCGATCAGCACGCGGTCGGCGAGCACGGGGTCGCCGGCGATGGCTTCGAGAAGCGGCGCCTCCGGATCGAACGTGCCGTCAACGCGGCCGAGCACCGGCGCTAGATCGAAGCGGAAGCCGTCGACGCCGGCATGGCGGACGAAATGGCGCAGCGTATCGAGCACCATCCTCTGCACGACCGGGTGGTCGCAGGCGACGGTGTTGCCGGTGCCGGTGTCATTGGCCAGTCGGCCGTCCGGCATGTGCCGGTAATAGGTCCGGGCGTCGAGGCCGCGCAGCGACAGTGTCGGCCCGAGCCGGTCGCTTTCGCCGGTGTGGTTGAAGACGAGGTCGAGGATCGTGCCGATACCCGCTTCACTCAGCGCCGCGACGGTATCGCGCAATTCGCTCAGGCCGCCCGGTGCCAGGCGCGGATCGAGCGCCATGAAGGTGACGGGGTTGTAGCCCCAGGCATTGTTCAGCCCCAGCGGCGGCAGATGGCGCTCGTCGATCGAGGCCGGGATCGGCATCAACTCGACGGCGGAGACGCCGAGACGCTTCAGATGCTCGACGACAGCCGGATGGGCAAGCGCCGCGATGGTGCCCCGCTGGGCCTCGGGGACGTCCGGATGCAGCCTGGTGAAGGAGCGGACGTTGAGTTCGTAAATCAGGCCGCCGGGCCGGAACAGCAGCGGCTTCGCGGGCACAGGCTCAGGCAAAGAGCGCGCCACGGCCTTCGGCATGAGCGGCGCAGTGTCGGCGCCTTCATTGCGCCGCGCGGCCAGCCTCCAGTGATATTGGTATGGACGATCGACCTCGACGGCGTAGGGGTCGGCGAGAAGCTTGTTCGGATCGAACCATAAGCCGCGCTCCGGCACGTAGTCACCGTCGGCGCGAAATCCGTAACGCGTGCCGTTCCCAAGGCCGGGGACAAGGAGTGCATGCACGCCCTCGCCTTCCGGTTTGAGTTCCAGCCGGTCGATCTCGCGCGCGCCGCTGTCGTCGAAGAGCGAGACCCAAAGACGCCTGGCCGATGAGGACCAAACGGCAAAGCGGATGCCTTCAGGCGTGATGATGGCGCCGAGGGTCATGCGGGCGTCTCCCCTTCTCCCCTTGTGAGAGAAGGTGGATCGGCGCGCAGCGCCGAGACGGATGAGGGGCGTTGGAAGGAATGAGGCGTCGATGTTCTGGACACGGGTTTGCGCCAAGCTGGAGCACCCCTCAACCGTCCGAACTTCGCTCGGCCACCTTCTCCGACAAGGGGAGAAGGGGAAATCCTCACCACTTTCAAGTAATCACGCTCGGCTTGTTGCGACCGGTGTGGCTCTTGATGCCGGCGATGTCGTCGGCGGCGGCGATGAGGTCGGCGAGCGCTTCCTGCGTGTCGAGGTCATGCCTCGCCTTGTCGGGCTCGTAACGCTCGATATAGACGCGCAGCGTGGCGCCGGAAGTGCCGGTGCCGGAGAGCCGGAGCACGACGCGCGAGCCGCCCTCGAACAGGATCCTGATGCCCTGGTTTTTGCTCACCGAGCCGTCGACCGGGTCGTGATAGGCGAAGTCGTCGGCGCTGGCGATCTTCATGCCGCGCACGCTGGTGCCGGGCAGCGAGCCGAGCTTGGCGCGCAATTCGTCGACCAGTGCATTGGCGCGGTCTGTCTCGACCTCCTCATAGTCGTGGCGCGAATAATAGTTGCGGCCGTAGGTTTCCCAGTGCTTGGTGACGATGTCCTTGCAGCTCTCGCCCCGCACAGCGAGGATGTTGAGCCACAGAAGCACGGCCCACAGCCCGTCCTTCTCGCGCACATGGTTGGAACCGGTGCCGGCGCTTTCCTCGCCGCAGATCGTCGCCATGCCGGCGTCGAGCAGATTGCCGAAAAACTTCCAGCCGGTCGGCGTCTCGTAGATGCCGACGCCGAGCTTCTCGGCGACGCGATCGGCCGCTCCGCTGGTCGGCATCGAGCGGGCGATGCCCTTCAGGGCTTCCTTGTAGCCGGGCGCCAGATGCGCATTGGCGGCCAGCATCGCCAGAGAATCCGAGGGCGTGACGAAGATGCCCTTGCCGATGATCAGGTTGCGGTCGCCGTCACCGTCGGAAGCGGCGCCGAAATCCGGCGCGTCCGGCCCCATCATCTCGTCATAGAGATGTTTGGCATGGACCAGGTTCGGATCGGGGTGATGGCCGCCGAAATCGGGCAGCGGCTTGAAATTGCGGCAGGTCCCGTTCGGGGCGCCGAGCCTACGCTCGAGGATCTCCTTGGCATAGGGGCCGGTCACCGCGTGCATGGCGTCGAAGCGCATGCGGAAGCCATATTTGAAATTGGCGCGGATGGCGTCGAAGTCGAACAGGCTCTCCATCAGCTCGGCATAGTCCTTGACCGGGTCGAACACCTCGACCGTCATGCCGCCGGCTTGGAAGGTGCCGATTGTGTCGATGTCGACGGTGCCGATGTCGGCGATCTTGAAGCTCGAGATCGTCTTGGTCTTTTCGAAGATCGCGTCGGTGATCTTCTCCGGCGCAGGGCCGCCATTGCCGGCATTGTATTTGATGCCGAAATCCTCGTGCGGGCCACCCGGATTGTGGCTGGCCGACAGGATGATGCCGCCAAAGGTCTTGTATTTGCGGATGATGTTGGACGCGGCTGGCGTCGACAGGATGCCGCCCTGCCCGACCATCACCTTGCCGAAGCCGTTCGCAGCGGCCATGGCGATGGCCGTCTGGATGACCTCGCGGTTGTAGAAACGGCCGTCGCCGCCGATCACCAGCGTCTTGCCCTGAAAACCCTCCAGAGCGTCGAAGATCGACTGGATGAAGTTCTCGGCATAGTGCTCCTGCTGGAAGACGGGCACCTTCTTGCGCAGGCCGGAGGTGCCGGGCTTCTGGTCGGTATAGGGTTTGGTGGGGACGGTCCGTATCATGCTTCAGGCAGCCCTTTTTGAAAGCAGCAAGCGATAGAGTTCGACATATTTCTCGGCGCTCTTGTCCCAGGAAACGTCGGCCTTCATGCCCTGGCGCTGGAGCGAGGCCCAGGCGGCTGGTCTGGCATGCGCTTCGACCAGGCGACGGATGGCGTGCAGGAGGGCGCCGCCATTGTTCGGCGCGAATTGGAAACCGGTGGCGACGCCGGCCGAAAGTGCCGCCTCGTTGGCGTCGATGATGGTGTCGGCGAGGCCGCCGGTGCGGGCGACGACCGGCACGCAGCCATAGCGCAATCCATAGAGCTGGGTCAGGCCGCAGGGCTCGAAGCGTGAAGGGATGACGATGGCGTCGCAACCGCCCTGCATGATGTGGGAGAGCGCCTCGTCATAGCCGATGACGACGCCGACGCGGCCGCGATGCCGCGCGGCCGCGGCGAGCAGCGAGCCTTCGAGGCCGGCATCGCCCGAGCCCAGAACCGCCAGCCGTGCTCCGCGCTGAACGACGCCGTCGACGACCGCGGCCAATATGTCCATGCCCTTCTGCCAGGTCAGACGGCTGATCACGCAGACGATCGGGCTGTCGTCAGGCTCGAGACTGAAACGGTCCTCCACGGCCTTGCGGTTCAGGGCGCGCGCTTCCAGCGTCTCGGCCGAGTAGTTGGCTACCAGGTGCTTGTCGGTCGCCGGGTTCCAGATGTCGACATCGATGCCGTTGACGATGCCGTAGAGGTCGACGGCGCGCATGTTGATCAGGCCGTCGAGGCCCATGCCGAATTCCGGCGAGCGGATTTCCTGCGCGTAGGTCGGGCTCACCGTGGTGATCGCCCAGGCGGCCTGCAGGCCGGCCTTGAGGAAGCCGACGCCGCCATAGTATTCGACGCCATCGAGCTGCATCGCCACGCCCGGCAGGCCGAGCTCGCCGAAAATGCCGGAGCCGAACTGTCCCTGAAAAGCAAGGTTGTGCACGGTGATCAGCGACGGCACGCCGATCGCGTTGCCGTAGCGCATATAGGCGAGCGTCATTGCCGACTGCCAGTCATGGGCATGCACGATATCTGGCTGGTAGCCGGAGATCGCGCCGCCGGCGATGTCGCCGCCGACCTGGCTCAGCGCCGCGAAGCGCCGCCAGTTGTCGGGCCAGTCGGAGCCGGAGGCGGTACCATAGGGCCCGCCCTGGCGGTCGAAAAGATGCGGCGCGTCGAGCACGAAGAGCTCGAGCTCGCCGATCTTGACCGCATGAACCGAAGCCTTGCCGCCCTGCAGCAGCGGGTACTGGTAGACGGCCTTCTTTTTCTTGAAGGCGTCCATCACCACCGGGTAGCCGGGGATGAGCGTGCGCATCGCCACGCCCTTGCTGGCGAGCGCGATCGGCAGGGCACCGGTCACGTCGGCAAGCCCGCCGGTCTTGATCAGCGGGAAGATTTCGGGCGTGACGGACAGAACCTGCATGCGCCTAAGATCCACGGCTAAAGTGACAGCTTGTTGATCAGGCTGACAACTTGCCGATCAACCCTATCAGGTTGACAGCTTGTTGATCATATCCTGAGTGATCAGGCATATGCCCTTTTCCGAAACGCGGAAGCGCTTGGCGTCGAGTGCCGCATCCTCGCCGACCACCAGTCCCTCCGGGATGTGGACGCCATGGTCGATGACGACGCGCTTGAGGCGCGCGTTGCGCCCAACCTGAACGTCGGGCAGCATCACCACTTCCTCGAGCTTCGAATAGGAATTGATGCGCGCGCCGGTGAAGATCAGGCTGCGGCGCAGCGATGCGCCGGAAACGATGCAGTCGCCGGACACCAGCGAGGAGATCGCCTCGCCGCGACGGCCGTCCTCGTCATGCACGAATTTGGCCGGCGGCTTCAATTCGGCATAGGTCCAGATCGGCCAATCCCGGTCGTAGAGATCGAGTTCGGGCGTGACATCGGTCAGGTCGATATTGGCTTCCCAATAGGCGTCCACCGTCCCGACGTCGCGCCAGTAAGGCTCCGACTCGTGCGAGGAGCGGACGCAGGATTTGGCGAAGCGGTGGGCGATCGCCTTACCGTGCTGGACGATGTAGGGGATGATGTCCTTGCCGAAGTCGCGGCTGGATCCTGGCTCGGCCGCGTCGCGGCGCAACTGCTCCATCAGGAACTTGGTCTTGAAGACATAGATGCCCATCGAGGCCAGCGCATGGTCCGGCTTGTCCGGTATGCCGGGCGGGTCGGCGGGTTTCTCGACGAAGGAGATGATGGTGTCCTTCTTGTCGACATGCATGACGCCGAAGCCGGTCGCCTCCATGCGCGGCACTTCGAGGCAGCCGACGGTGACATCGGCGCCGGCATCGACGTGCTGGCGCAGCATCAGCTCGTAATCCATCTTGTAGATGTGGTCGCCGGCTAGGATGACCATGTATTCGGGGCCATAGGCCTCGATGATATCGATGTTCTGGTAGACCGCATCCGCCGTGCCCTCGTACCACTGCGTTTCCGAGACGCGCTGCGAGGCGGGCAGGATGTCGAAGCTCTCGTTTCGTTCGGGGCGCAGGAAGTTCCAGCCACGCTGCAGGTGGCGGATCAGCGAGTGCGCCTTGTATTGGGTGGCGACGCCGAGACGGCGAATGCCGGAGTTGAGCGCATTGGACAGCGCAAAATCGATGATGCGCGTCTTGCCGCCGAAATAGACGGCGGGCTTGGCGCGCCGGTCGGTCAGCTCCTTGAGGCGGCTGCCGCGGCCGCCGGCCAGCACATAGGCCATGGCATCGCGCGCCAGCGGCTGGGTTCTCTTGATCTCTGCCATCGTTTGCCTCCCTCCTAAGCTGTCCGGACCTTTGCTTCGTCCGCGACGAATTCCAGCATGATCGTCGACAGCGGCGGCAAGAGCATCGTCGCCGACGTGCCGCCCCCTTCCCTGCTCGCCACGATCATGCCGCCATTGCCCGTGCCGGAGCCGCCATACTCGGCGGCGTCAGTGTTGATGATCTCGCGCCACTCGCCCGCCTTCGGCAGCGGCACGCGATAGTTCTCGCGCGGCACCGGCGTGAAGTTGGAAATGACGGCGATCGGGTTGCCGTCCGGCGCGCTGCGCAGCCAGGCAAAGACCGAATTGTCGCGATCGTCGACGATCAGCCAGGAGAAGCCTTCCGGCTCGCAGTCGCGCGCATGCAGCGCCGGGCGCGAACGATAGAGGTAGTTCAAGTCCCGCACCGCCTGCCGGACGCCGCGGTGCGGGGCGTGCTCCAGCAGATTCCAGTCGAGCGCGCGTTCCTCGCTCCACTCGCGGCGCTGGGCGAATTCCTGGCCCATGAACAGGAGCTTCTTGCCGGGATAACCCCACATGAAGGCGTAGTAGGCGCGCAGAGTGGCGAATTTCTGCCAGTCGTCGCCTGCCATCTTGTGGAGCAGCGTGCCCTTGCCGTGCACGACCTCGTCATGAGAGAGCGGCAGCACGAAATTCTCGGAAAAAGCGTAGACCAGGCCGAAGGTGATGTCGTTGTGATGGTGCTTGCGGTAGATCGGCTCCTTGGAGAAATACTCCAGCGTGTCGTGCATGAAGCCCATGTTCCATTTGAAGCCGAAGCCGAGCCCGCCTTCATGCACCGGCTGCGATACCTTCGGCCATGAGGTCGATTCTTCGGCGATCGTCATCACCCAGGGATGATGGCCGTAAAGCTCCTTGTTCATCTTCTGCAGGAAGCTGACCGCCTGCAAATTCTCGCGCCCACCTTTCTCGTTGGGAATCCACTCGCCCGACCTGCGCGAATAATCGAGGTAGAGCATCGAGGCGACAGCGTCGACGCGCAAACCGTCGACATGGTATTTTTCGGCCCAGAACAGCGCGTTGTTGACGAGGAACGACACCACCTCGCGGCGGCCGAAATTGTAGATGGCGGTATTCCAGTCGGGGTGAAAACCCTGGCGCGGGTCGGCATGCTCGTAGAGCGCGGTGCCGTCGAACTTCACCAGCCCATGCTCGTCGACGGGGAAATGCGCCGGCACCCAGTCGAGGATGACGCCGACGCCGGCACGATGCGCGCCGTCGACGAAGCGGGCGAAGCCGTCGGGGTCGCCGAAGCGCGCGGTCGGCGCATAAAGGCCGGTCGTCTGGTAGCCCCAGGACGGATCGTAGGGGTGCTCCGAGATCGGCAGGAACTCGATATGGGTGAAGCCGGTTTCGACCACGTAAGGAATAAGCTGCGCGGCGAGCTCGTCCCAGCTGAGAAAGGTGCCGTCATCGCGGCGCTGCCACGAGCCGGCATGGACCTCGTAGATCGAGATCGCCTCGCGCCGCGGATCGGCCTTTTGCCAGAAGCTGCGATGGGCCTCGTCGCCCCATTGATGCGCCATCGGCGGCGCCGTCACCGAAGCGGTCGCCGGGCGCAGCTCGGACTCGAAGGCGAACGGATCGGCCTTGAGGGGCAGGCGCACGCCGTCGGGACCGATGATCTCGAACTTGTAAGGCTGGCCGGCGCCGAGGTCCGGAATGAACAGCTCCCAGATACCGGTGTCCTTGCGGTCGCGCATGGTGTGCCGGCGGCCGTCCCAGTCGTTGAAGGCGCCGACCACCGAGACGCGCCGGGCGTTGGGCGCCCATACCGCGAAATGCACGCCGGTGGCGCTTTCATGCTCGATGATATGGGCGCCGAGCTTGTCGAAGAGCCTCAGGTGCGAGCCCTCCGCCATGTAGTAGTCGTCCATCGGGCCTAGCACCGGGCCGAAGGAATAAGGGTCGGTCAGCCACCAGTCGCCGCCGGCATTCCTCGCGTGATAGCGCAGCGGCTGACGCTTGCGGATCGACAGCTTGCCCTCGAAGAAGCCGGCATCGTTGCTGCGCACGAGTTCCCCGGCTTCCTTGCCGGTGAGCGTATAGGCGGTGACGAATTCGGCATTGGGCACGAAGCAGCGAGCGACAAAGCCCTTGCCGGCCGCGTGCACACCCAGAATGGCAAAGGGATCGCCATGCGTTCCGGCGACAATGGCCGCGACATCGCCGGCTGGCGCCAGTCCGTCCGGCCCGCTTGTTGCAGCGGTCGCGCGCGGCTTCCTCATCAGGCGGCGTCCCTCCCTGGGAACTATTCTGGTTTGTGCATATGTTGGCCCAAAACGGCTAGGCACTTTTGGGCGACATGCACGTCCACGTTGTCGGCGGCCTCATGCAATCACATCAGACAGGTACGTTCCAGATTTCTTTCGCGTATTGGCGAATGGTGCGATCGGACGAGAACCAGCCGACGCGGGCGACATTGCGGATGGCGCGCGCGTACCAGTCGGGACTGTTGCGCCAGACGTCGTCGACCTCGCGCTGGCAGGCGGCGTAGGAGTCGAAATCGGCCGCCACCATGAACCAGTCGCTCTGATAAAGGCCGTTCATGAGGTCGCGGTAGCGGTTGGGATCGTCAGGCGAGAAGACGCCGGAGGAGATCGCCGACACCGCCTGCGACAACTCCGGCGAGGACGCGATCACGCCGCGCGGATTGTAGCCGTTGTCGCGGCGTTCGGCGACCTCGGCGGTGGTGAGGCCGAAGATGAAGATGTTGTCGTCGCCGACGCGCTCCTTGATCTCGACATTGGCGCCGTCGAGCGTGCCGATGGTCAAGGCGCCGTTGAGGGCAAACTTCATGTTGCCGGTGCCGGAAGCCTCCATGCCGGCGGTCGAGATCTGCTCGGAAAGGTCGGCCGCCGGCATCATCACCTCGGCGAGGCTGACATTGTAGTTCGGGACAAACACAACCTTGAGCAGGCCGCGCGTCGAGGGATCGCCGTTGATCACCCGGGCGACGTCGTTGGCCAGTTTGATGATGAGCTTGGCGTTGTGGTAGCTCGGCGCCGCCTTGCCGCCGAAGAATTTAACCCGCGGCATCCAGTCCCGCTCGGGATGCGAGCGGATCTGGTCGTAGAGCGCGATCGCCTCCAGAATGTTGAGCAATTGGCGCTTGTATTCGTGGATGCGCTTGACCTGGATGTCGAACAGCGCCGAAGGATCGAGCCTGATGCCGAGCCGGTCGGCGACTAGGTTTGCAAGCCTCACCTTGTTCTGGCGCTTCACGGCGGCAAACTTCTCGCGGAAGGCGGAGTCGCCGGCAAGAGGATCGAGATCCTTGATCGCTTCGATGTCGTCCATGAAGCGGTTCCCGATCGCTTCGCGGGCAAGCGCGGTCAGGCCCGGATTGCACTGGATCAGCCAGCGCCTGGGCGTGATGCCGTTGGTCTTGTTGTTGATGCGGTCGGGATAGAGCTTGTGGAGATCGGCAAACACCGTCTCCTTCATCAGTTCGGTGTGCAGCGCCGAGACGCCGTTGATCGAATGCGAGCCGACGAAAGCGAGGTTGCCCATGCGCACGCGGCGGTCGCCATTTTCCTGGATCAGCGAGATGCGGGCGATCTGCTCGCCCGAGAATTTTCCGGTGGCCCGCGCCTCCAGGAGCACCTGGGCGTTGATGGCGTAGACGATCTGCATGTGGCGCGGCAAGAGACGCTCGAACAGCGGCACCGGCCAGCTTTCCAACGCCTCCGGCAGCAACGTGTGGTTGGTGTAGGCGAAGGTACGCTTGGTGATGTCCCAGGCAAGGTCGAAATCCATGCCGTGAACGTCCATCAGAAGCCGCATCAGCTCCGGCACGGCGACGGCCGGATGGGTGTCGTTCAGGTGGATCGCGGCCTTGTCGGGCAACGATCTCAGGTCGCCGTACTGGCTGAGATGCCGCTGGACGATGTCCTGCAGCGAAGCAGTCGAGAAGAAATATTCCTGGCGCAGCCGGAGCTCCTGCCCGGCCATGTGCGAGTCGGCCGGATAGAGAACGCGCGACAGCGCGTCCGCCTTGTTGCTTTCGGCGAGCGCGCCGATGTGGTCGCCGGCATTGAACTTGTCGAGCAGAATCGGGTCGATCGGCATGCCGGACCAGAGCCGCAGCGTGTTGACGCGCTTGGCGCGCCAGCCCGCCACCGGCGTGTCATAGGCGACTGCCAGCACATGCTCATTGGGCCTCCAGACATGGCGCTCCAGGCGGCCGTCCTTTGAGGTGATCGATTCCACGGAGCCGCCGAAGCCGACCTCGAAGGAACGTTCGCGCCGCTCGAACTCCCACGGGTTGCCGTGGTCGAGCCAGGTCTCCGGCAGCTCGACCTGCCAGCCGTCATGGATCTCCTGCCGGAACATGCCATTGGCATAGCGGATGCCGTAGCCGTGGGCGGGGATATCGACCGTCGCCATGCTTTCCATGAAGCAGGCGGCAAGCCGGCCGAGGCCGCCATTGCCGAGGGCTGCGTCCGGTTCAAGGCCGGCGATCAAGTCGAGATCCACGCCGAGCGAAGCCAGCGCCTCGCGCATGTTCTCCATCAGGCCGAGATTGGAGAAGGCGTCGCGCATCAGGCGCCCGATGAGGAATTCGAGCGAGAGATAGTAGACGCGCTTTTCCTGCTGGTCGTAGGCTTCCTTGGTCGCCTGGATCCAGTGATCGACGACGCGGTCGCGCACCACCTTGATCGAGGCGGTCAGCCAGTCGTAGGGCGTTGCGACGGTGGTGTCCTTGCCGACCCGGTACTTGAGCGACATCAGGACTTCCTCGGCGAGCGTCCTGGGATCGGGGTGGTCGAGAGCGGGGGCTTCGATCGTCATGGCGGGTTTCATATCGCCTCTCGTTCGGTTGGCCTGATCATAGCGGCTTTCACCGTTTCTCCTACCCCAGTTTGCCGCGCTGCAGCATATAATGTTAAATCGATTTAGGACGGAGTGTCCATCCGATGCACCTGGGGCCAATTACCATGGTGGGGCGGAGATCAGGCCGCCAGCGCGTCCTCCGGCGGCTTCTTGGCGCCGGTCATGAGCGCGACGGCATCCGACATTGAAATCTGCTTCGGATCGACGACGCATAGACGCCGTCCAAGCCTGTGGATGTGGATGCGATCCGCGACCTCGAAGACATGCGGCATGTTGTGCGAGATGAGCACGATCGGCAGGCCGCGCTTCTTGACGTCGAGGATTAGCTCGAGGACGCGGCGGCTTTCCTTGACGCCGAGCGCCGCCGTCGGTTCGTCCATGATCACCACCTTCGATCCGAAGGCGGCGGCGCGAGCCACGGCGACGCCCTGGCGCTGGCCGCCCGAGAGCGTCTCCACCGCCTGGCTGATGTTCTGGATGGTCATCAGGCCGAGTTCGGTCAGCTTGTCACGGGCGCGCTTTTCCATCGCCGGACGATCCAGCATGCGGAACCAACTGCCGAGCGGACCCGGTTTGCGGATCTCGCGGCCGAGGAACATGTTGTCGGCGATCGACAGTGCCGGCGACAATGCCAGGTTCTGGTAGACGGTCTCGATCCCCGCCTCGCGGGCCTCGATGGGCGATTTGAACTGGACCTGCTTGCCGTCCAGCTCAATCACCCCTTCATCGGGATGCACGGCGCCGGAGATCGCCTTGATGAGCGTCGACTTACCGGCGCCGTTGTCGCCGATCACGGCCAGGATTTCTCCCGGGTAGAGATCGAAGTCGCAGTTGTTGAGCGCGGTCACGCGGCCGTAGCGCTTGGTCAGACCGCGCGCGGTGAGAACAGCCTGCTGGGTCATGGTTACACCGAAACCTTTCTGATCCACTGGTCGATCGCCACGGCGCCGATAATCAGGACACCGGTGAGCAGCACTTTCCATTGCGGGTCAGCGCCCAGCATGTTGAGGCCCATCGAGACGACGCCGACGATCATGGCGCCGAACAGCGTGCCGAGGATGGAGCCGCGGCCGCCAAAGAGCGAGATGCCCCCGATCACGGTCGCGGTGATCGCTTGCAGATTATAGTCGGTGACGGCGGCGGACGGCGAGATCGAGCCGTTGCGGCCGATCGACACCCAGGCAGCGAAGGCGGCGATCAGACCGGCAAGCGTATAGACGGCCATCAGCACAGACTTGGTCTGGATACCGGAGAGTTTCGCCGCTTCCGGGTCGTCGCCGACGGCATAGACATGGCGGCCCCACGCCGTGTGGTTGAGTACATACCACAAGAGCAGCACCAACAGCACCATGGCGATGACGCCGGCCGTCAGCACGGCGGAGCCGACCCTGAAGCTCAGCGCGAAGAGATGCAGCAGCGGCGCCTGAGCGTCGACATCGGCGTCGCGGATCGTCTCATTGGCCGAGTAGATGAAATTGGTGGCCATGACGATGTTCCAGGTGCCCAGCGTCACGATGAACGGCGGCAATTTCATATAGGCGACCAGCAAGCCGTTGAGCATGCCGCAAACCGCGCCTGCGCCAAGCCCGAGCAACACGGCCAGGATTGTCGGCATGCCATAAGTGATGGCGCAATTGCCCATGACCACCGCCGAGATGACCATCACCACGCCGATCGAAAGATCGATGCCGGCGGTCAGGATGACCAGCGTCTGGGCAGCGCCCAGGATGCCGACGATGGCGATCTGCTGCAGGATCAGCGTCAGCGTGTAGGACGAAAAGAAGCGGCCACCGATGGCAACGCCGAAGATGATGACCGACAGCACCAGCACGATCAGCGGCACCGCCGCCGGCGTGGAGTGCAGGAAATGCTGGGCGCGCTTGACGAACGACTTGCCGTGCTCGTCGAAGGCCGCGACGCTGCTGTCGCTGCCCGAAAGTACCTTCTCGAATTCCTGAATCTGAGACATGTATCCTCCCGTATGCGCACAGCCTTCTCATTGCTGCGCGCGCCGTCGACGCCTCTTCCGGTCTGTCGCCAGGATTGTCCGCGCTTGACGAAGGCGCATCGTCCACCCGATGCGGCCGGGGATCAAGCCCCCAGCCGCAAGCTTTGTGAACCGTCAGAGCGTCAGCCCCAGCACTTGGCGAGGCCTTCCTTGGTGTCGATCGACTTGACGCCGTTGGCCGGCTTGTCGGTGACGAGATTGACGCCGGTGTCGAAGAAGTTCTTCCCTTCGGTCGGCTTCGGCTTCGTTCCGTCCTTGGCAAATTTGGCGATCGCCTCGATGCCGAGCGCCGCCATCTGCAGCGGGTACTGCTGCGAGGTGGCGCCGATAACGCCCTCGGCAACCGACTTGACGCCCGGGCAGCCGCCGTCGACCGAAACGATCAGCACCTGCTTTTCCAGACCGACGGCCTTGAGCGCCTGGTAGGCACCGACAGCGGCCGGCTCGTTGATGGTGTGGATGACGTTGATGGTGTTGTCCTTTTGCAGGAGGTTCTCCATCGCCTTGCGGCCGCCTTCCTCGTTGCCGTTGGTCACGTCGTGGCCGACGATGCGCGGATCGTCCTCGTCGCCGATCTTGTTGGGATCCTTCACGTCGATGCCGTAGCCCATCATGAAGCCCTGGTCGCGCAGAACGTCGACGGTCGGCTGCGAGGGAGTGAGGTCGAGGAAGCCGATCTTGGCGTCCTTGGCCTTGTCGCCGAGCGTGGCGGCGGCCCAGGCGCCGATCAGCTTGCCGGCCTCCAGATTGTCGGTGGCGAAGGTCGCGTCGGCAGCGTCGATCGGATCGAGCGGCGTGTCGAGGGCGATCACCAGCAGGCCGGCGTCACGCGCCTTCTTCACCGTCGGCACGATGCCCTTGGTGTCAGAGGCGGTGATCAGGATGCCCTTGGCGCCGTCGGCAATGCAGCTCTCGATCGCCGCGACCTGGCTCTCGCTGTCGCCGTCGATCTTGCCGGCATAGGTCTTCAGGTCGACGCCGAGTTCCTTGGCCTTGGCGGTCGCGCCTTCCTTCATCTTGACGAAGAAGGGATTGGTATCGGTCTTGGTGATCAGGCAGGCGCCGACGCCCGCAGCGGATGCGGACGAGGCGAATGCGAGCAGGCCCAGCCCGGCCGCCGCGAATACGGTGGACTTCAGCAGCGATTTCTTGGTCACGATTTCCTCCCAATGGAACCATTCCGGACGCCGGCCAACCCGGCGCCTCGAGCGCATCCAACCATTTTTCCCAGCGTGGACGCCACCCCAAAAGACACCAGTCCGCATCATCTGTCAATAATTAAATCACTCTTATTTATTATTGACAGACTTGCGCTGTTCACTCATTCTGAACGAAAAGCCAGTGTGGGGAAACCGACGGGAGGAACAGGGTGGAGACCGGCATTGCGAGGCACGGTTCGCCCGAGGCTCTGGAGAGCCGGCTGCATCGCGGCACGAACCAGAGCGGCATGCGCGACCACAATGAAAGGCTGGTGCTGTCACTGGTGCGCCAGCATGGCAGCCTCGCCAAATCCGACATCGCGCGCATGACGGGGCTGTCGGCTCAGACGGTATCCGTCATCATGCGCGAGCTGGAAGAGGACAAGCTGCTCGTGCGCCAGGCGCCGCTGCGCGGCAAGATCGGCCAGCCGTCGATCCCGATGGCGCTCAATCCGGAAGGAGCTTTCTTCATCGGTCTCAAGATCGGCCGCCGCAGCGCCGAGCTGGTGCTGATCGACTTCCTCGGCAATGTGCGATCGATGCTGCAGAATTCCTATCGTTATCCGGCGCCGCGCGAGACGGTGGAGTTCGTCGGCGCTGGGATCAAACAAATGCGCGGCGAGCTGACACCGGCGCAGGACAAGCGCATCGCCGGGCTCGGGATCGCCATGCCGTTCGAGCTCTGGAGCTGGGCCGACACAGCCGGCGCGCCACGCGAGATCATGGACGAATGGCGCCATCGCGACATCCGCGCCGACATCCAGTCCCAATGCGACTTTCCGGTCTATCTGCAGAACGACGCCACGTCCGCTTGCGGGGCAGAGCTCGTCTTCGGCCAGGCGGGTGCGGCGCGCGACTTCGTCTATTTCTATATCGGCGCCTTTGCCGGCGGCGGCATCGTGCTCAACGGCCGCCTGTTCGGCGGGCCGACCGGCAATGCCGGCGCGCTGGGTTCGATGCCGGTGCCCGGACCGGACGGCAAGCCGACACAGCTTATCGACGTCGCCTCGATCGCCATGCTGGAAAAGGCGCTGAGCGCCAAGGGCATCGACGGCTCCTATCTGTGGACCTCGCCGCAGGAATGGGGCGAGATCGGCGCCGAGCTCGACGACTGGATCGCAAGTGCTGCACAGGCTTTGGCCTATGCGATCGTTGCCGCCTCGTCGGTCATCGATTTCGAGGCCGCGGTGATCGACGGCTGGATGCCGCTCGACGTGCGGCGGAGGCTTGTCGATGCGGTGACGGACGCGATCACCGGTATCGACGCCGAGGGGCTGAAGCTGCCGGTCGTACGCGAAGGAACGGTCGGCATCCATGCGCGGGCGCTTGGCGGCGCCAGCCTGCCGCTTTCCGAACGCTTCCTGATCGGACCGACGACGATTTCCAGGAGCGCCTGACCATGCTGATCGGCATTCCGTCGCTGCTCGGCCCGCAGCTTCTGGCGACGCTCAGGGCCATGGGCCATGGCGACGAGATCGCCATCGTCGACGGCAATTATCCGGCCGAGGAACAGGCGCGCAGGCTGATCCGCGCCGACGGCCATGCCGTCATTCCGGTGCTGGACGCCGTTTTGAGCGTGCTGCCGGTGGATGAGGCGGTGCCGGAGGCCCTGTTCCGCGCCTCGGTCAAAGGCGATCCGGCGCTCGCCGATCCCGTGCATCACGAGATGGAAGCGGTCTGCGCCAAACGCGCGCCGGGGCACAAGCTGATTGCGCTGGCGGGGGCCGACTTCTATGCACGCGTCAAGGCCGCGCATGCGATCGTCGCGACCAGCGAACCCAGGCTTTATGCCAACATCATCATCCGTAAGGGCGTGATCCATCCGCCGGAGACCGAGACACAATGATCCTCTGCTGTGGCGAAGCCCTGATCGATATGCTGCCGCGCACGACGACGGAAGGCGAAGCGGCCTTCGCGCCTTATGTCGGCGGGGCGGTGTTCAACACGGCGATCGCGCTCGGGCGGCTCGGCGCTCCGGCAGGCTTCTTCTCAGGTCTCTCCTCCGACCTGTTCGGCGGCCAGTTCCGCGAGGCGCTGGGAGCAAGCAAGGTGAGCTCGACCTATGCGCACACCTCGCCCAGGCCCACCACGCTCGCCTTCGTGCGGCTCACCGATGGCCAGGCGACCTACACGTTCTACGACGAGAACACCGCCGGGCGCATGCTCGCCATCGAGGACCTGCCGAAGCTCGGGGCCGAGATCGAGGCGATGCTGTTCGGCGCGATCAGCCTCATCTCGGAACCGGCGGGATCGGCCTATGAGGAGTTCATGCGGCGCGAGCACAACAGCCGGGTGATGATGCTCGACCCCAACATCCGGCCGAACTTCATTCCGGACAAGGCCAAGCATCTGAGGCGCATCCGCGAGATGATGGCGATGGCCGACATCGTCAAACTGTCGGACGAAGACCTCAACTGGTTCGACGAAGCGGGCTCGCACGAGGAGGTCGTGCGCAACTGGCTTGACCGCGGCCCCAGGCTGATCGTCGTCACCCATGGCAGCGAAGGCGCCGTCGGCTACAGCAGGGAGCACAAGGTCACGGTGGTGCCGCGGAAGGTGAAGGTGGTCGACACGGTCGGCGCCGGCGACACCTTCAATGCCGGCATCCTTGCCTCGCTGCACGAGCAGGGTCTACTCACCAAGGCAGCGATCGGCGGCCTCTCGGAGGAAGCCATCCGCAGCGCGCTGGAGCTTGGCGCCAGGGCCGCCGCCGTGACGGTATCTCGGGCCGGCGCCAACCCGCCATGGCGGCACGAAATAGCCTGATCGGCTGCCCGGTCTCGCCGGCGGTCCCCGCCGGAGCGATCACTTTATGTTTCGAAGGGCCGGAAACAGCGCGACAAGAGCCGCTTCGAATACGCTTGGAAGCCCGGATTTCCGGCTTCTTCTGGCAATGCGCAGGCAAAAAACGGTAACATACTGCGACACTTGCGCAATTCGCCTTGGCCATGGGCGGCTTTTTCAGCCGTAGCAAGTCTGGTACCAGCGGGCCGGTTTACTGGCAGCATCTGAGGCCGACATGCAGTTCATCGATCTTGGCGCGCAGCGCGAACGAATCCGCGACCGGCTGAAGGCCGCGATCGACACGGTGGTCGAAGACGGCCGTTACATCCTCGGCCCGCAAGTCGCAGAATTCGAGAACAAGCTCGCGGCTTATGTCGGCGTCAAGCACGTGGTGGCCTGCGCCAACGGCACCGATGCGCTGCTTCTGCCGCTGTTTGCGGCCGGCATCGGTCCGGGCGATGCCGTGTTCGTACCAAGCTTCACCTTCGCCGCGACGGCCGAGGTGGCGGCGCTCGCCAAGGCCGAACCTGTCTTCGTCGACGTCGATCCCGACACTTACAACATCGATATCGCCAGCCTGGAGGCGGCGATCGACATGATCAAGAAGCAAGGAAGGCTGAAGCCGAAGGCGATCATCCCGGTCGACCTGTTCGGACTCGCCGCCGACTACGAGGCGATCATGGCGATCGCAAAGCGCGAGAGCCTGCTGGTGATCGAGGACGCCGCCCAGTCGATGGGCGGCTCGGCCGACGGCACGATGTGCGGCGCCTTCGGCCATGTCGGCTCGACCAGCTTCTATCCGGCCAAGCCGCTCGGCTGCTACGGCGACGGCGGCGCGATGTTCACCAACGATGCTGCGCTCGCCGACAAGCTGCGCTCCTTCGCCTTCCACGGCAAGGGCGAGACGCAGTACGACAACATCCGCGTCGGCATCAATTCGCGCCTCGATACGCTGCAGGCGGCGATCCTGATCGAGAAGCTCGCCATCCTCGAGGAAGAGATGGTGGCCCGCCAGGCGGTCGCCGACCGTTACGCCAACGGGCTTGGCGACATCGTCAAGGCATCACGCAATCTCGGCCACGGCCGCTCGGCCTGGGCACAATATGCCATCGAGACGCCGAAGCGCGACGGGTTGAAGGCGCATCTCGGCGAAAAAGGCATCCCGTCGGTCATCTATTACGTGAAGCCGCTGCACGAACAAATCGCCTACCGCGATTATCCGCGTACGCCGACCGGTCTTACGGTTTCGGAAAAGCTGCCGAAGCAGATCCTCTGTCTGCCGATGCACGCCT
Organism: Mesorhizobium sp. WSM3862; assembly: GCF_002294985.1. GTDB lineage: Bacteria > Pseudomonadota > Alphaproteobacteria > Rhizobiales > Rhizobiaceae > Mesorhizobium. The sequence continues at coordinate 332,779 of NZ_NSGE01000003.1, forward strand.
ACCTCAGCGAAGCCGACCAGGACAAGATCATCGAGACGATCCGCAATTATATCGGCTCGAACTCGGCGCAGGTCGCGGCTGCCTGATCTCCCCCCTTCAGGAGGAGATTAAGCCTCCACGCCCTTCCCCGTCGCAATGAAGTACGGGTTGGCGAAATCCGTGTCAGTGGCCTGGTTGCGTTTGCCGTAGAGGAGCGGCTGGCCGTCCAGCGTACGGGTCATGCCGCCGGCGGCGCGCAGCACCGCATCGCCGGCCGCCGTATCCCATTCCATGGTGCGACCGAAGCGCGGATAAACGTCGGCCTCGGCGGCGGCGAGCAGGCAGAATTTCAGCGACGAGCCTATCGAGACGATGTCGGTGGCGCCGAGATCGCGAATGAAGGCTTCGGTTTCCGGCGTGTTGTGCGAGCGGCTGGCGACGACGGCGAGCGGCGTGCCGCCTGCCCGCACGGTGATTGGCCGACGGCCGGCGACACGATAGTCGCCGTCAACGTCGATCGCTTCCGCCGTCCCCGGCCGACCGGAGAAGAAACGTCCTGTGCAAGGCGCGAACACGACGCCGACTTCCGGCACGCCGTGGCGCACCAGCGCAATGTTGACGGTAAAATCGGTGCGGCGGTTGACGAATTCCTTGGTGCCGTCGAGCGGATCGACGAGGAAGAAGGCGCCGTCGAGGTCGGGCGTGGCAACACCCGCCGCAACCTCCTCCTCGGCCACGCAGGGGATCTCCGGATAAGCGGTGCGCAGGCCGGCCAGGATGATCTTTTCGCTTTCGCGATCGGCTTCCGTCACCGGCGAAGAGTCGGACTTGCTGTCGACGGCGCAGCCTTCGTGGAAAACGCGCATCACCGCGCGGCCGGCATCGAGCGCGAGGCGCTCGAACACGCCAAGCATTGCCGCGTCGTCAGATGCCGCCGCCATCGTCATACTGCTCTTCGGCAACGTCGCGCTCCGTCAGCCAGTGTTCCAACGCTTCCGCCATCTCCTCGGGCGTCCTGCCGAGAGTCTTGAGGTGGATCTCGGGGTTCTCCGGCGTCTCGTAGGGAGAATCGACGCCGGTGAAGTTCTTGATCTCGCCGCTCAAGGCGCGGGCGTAAAGGCCCTTCGGGTCGCGGCGGGCGCATTCCTCGAACGGCGTGTCGACGAACACCTCTACGAATTCCCCCTCGCCCATCAGCTCGCGCGCCATGCGCCGCTCGGCGCTGAAGGGCGAAATGAACGAGACGATGACGATCAGGCCCGCATCGGCCATCAGCTTGGCCACTTCGGCGACGCGGCGGATGTTTTCGACCCGATCCGCGTCGGTGAAGCCGAGATCGCGGTTGAGGCCGTGGCGGACATTGTCGCCGTCGAGGATGTAGGTGTGGCGGCCGGACGCGAACAGCTTCCTCTCGAAAAGATTTGCGATGGTCGACTTGCCGGAACCGGACAGACCGGTGAACCAGAACACCGCCGGGCGCTGGTTCTTCAGGTCGGAGCGGCCGCGCTTGCCGACGTCGAGCGATTGCCAATGAATATTTTCGGCGCGGCGCAGCGAATGCAGGATCATGCCGGCGCCGACGGTGGCGTTGCTGATGCGGTCGATCAGGATGAAGGCGCCGGTCGTGCGGTTCTCGGCGAAGGGATCGAAGGCGATCGGCGCCCGGGTCGACAGGTTGCACACCCCGACCTCGTTGAGGTCGAGAGACTTCGCAGCCTCATGCGCGAAATCGTTGACGTTGACGCGGTATTTCAGATCGGTGACGGTCGCGCTCACCTGATCGGTTTCGGTGCGCAGGATATAGGACCGGCCGGGCAGCAGGGCCTGCTCGTCGAACCAGACCAGATTGGCGGCGAACTGGTCGGCGACCTGCGGACGTGCGGCCGGCGATACCAGCATGTTGCCGCGCGAAACCTCGACCTCGTCCTCGAGGACGAGCGTGATGGCCTGGCCGGCAACAGCCTGCTCAAGGTCGCCGCCATGCGCGACGATGCGCTTGACCCGGGAGGCCCTGCCCGACTTGGCGACCACGACCTCGTCGCCTTTGGAAACGGAACCGGATGCAATTGTTCCGGCAAAGCCGCGAAAATCGAGGTTGGGACGGTTCACATACTGGACGGGAAAGCGGAACGGCAATTCGATCGCCGCCTCGTCGACGGACACGGTTTCCAGATGCTCGATAAGCGACGGCCCGGAATACCAGGGCGTGCGCTCCGAGCGGCTGGTGACATTGTCGCCGAAGCGCGCGGACATCGGAATCGGCACGATACTGTTGAAGCCCAGGCTTTGCGCGAATTCGCCGTAGTCGGCGACGATCCGGTCGAACACGGTCTTGTCGAAGCCGACGAGGTCGATCTTGTTGACGGCAAGGACGATGTGACGAATGCCGAGCAGCGAGGCGATGATCGAATGGCGCCGCGTCTGGCGCAGCACCCCCTGGCGCGCATCGATCAGCACGATGGCGAGGTCGGCGGTCGAAGCGCCCGTCGCCATGTTGCGCGTGTATTGCTCATGGCCGGGCGTGTCGGCGACGATGAACTTGCGCTTCGGCGTGGCGAAGAAGCGGTAGGCGACGTCGATTGTGATGCCCTGCTCGCGCTCGGCCTCCAGGCCGTCGACGAGGAGCGCGAAGTCGATGTCGTCGCCGGTGGTGCCGTGCTTGCGAGAATCGTTCTCCAACGCGGCGAGCTGGTCCTCGAAAATCTGCTTGGTATCGGACAGCAGCCGGCCGATGAGCGTCGACTTGCCGTCGTCGACCGAGCCGCAGGTGAGAAAGCGCAGCAGCGATTTCTTCTCCTGCGCGGCCATGTAGTCGCGGATCGAATCGGTCGGGGCGAGGCTCTTGGCCAGGATGTGGCGCATGCTCAGAAATACCCCTCGCGCTTCTTCTTTTCCATGGAACCTGCCTCGTCGCGGTCGATGAGGCGGCCCTGGCGCTCGGAGGTGCGGGCGGTCAGCATCTCGCCGACGATGGCTTCGAGCGTGTCGGCATCCGATTCTATGGCGCCCGTCAGCGGATAGCAGCCCAGCGTGCGGAAGCGCACGAGACGGTTCTCGATCTTCTCGCCGGGGCGCAGTTGCATGCGGTCATCGTCCTTCATGATGAGCATGCCGTCGCGTTCGACGACCGGCCGCTCCTTGGCGAAATAGAGCGGCACGATCGGGATGTTCTCCTGCAAGATATACTGCCAAATGTCGAGCTCGGTCCAGTTGGACAGGGGAAAGACGCGGATCGATTCACCCGGCGCGATCCGGGTGTTGAAGATCTTCCACATTTCCGGCCGCTGGTTCTTGGGATCCCAGGCATGCTGGGCATTGCGGAAGGAAAAGATGCGCTCCTTGGCGCGCGACTTCTCCTCGTCGCGACGGGCGCCGCCGAAGGCTGCGTCGAAGCCGTATTTGTCGAGCGCCTGGCGCAGCGCCACCGTCTTCATCACATGGGTGTGGGTGTTCGAGCCGTGATCGAAGGGGTTGATGCCGTCGCGCACGCCGTCTTCGTTGACATGAACAAGCAGGTCGAAGCCGAGCTTCTGCGCCATCTGATCGCGAAAGGCGATCATCTCACGGAACTTCCAGGTCGTGTCGACATGCAGGAAGGGAAATGGCGGCTTGGCGGGATAGAAGGCCTTCATCGCCAGATGCATCAGCACCGAGGAATCCTTGCCGACCGAATAGAGCATCACCGGCTTGGCGAAAGAGGCCGCAACCTCACGGAAGATATGGATGGATTCGGCCTCTAGCCGCTGCAGATGGGTGAGCGCGATGTTCATAAGCTATTGAGCGTTCTTTCGTGCCGGCCAGGCCTTGCAGCAGGCGATTGGCGCGGTTTGCTAAAACAGCCCGTCAAGCCCTGGACCCTTGTCGCGGGCGTTCTAGCAGATCGCCATCGCCCATAACAATGCAAGACCCGCGCCGGGCACAGCGCTTTGGGAATGAATTTTCCAAGTGAGCTTGATAAGTCGGAAAATTCTCCCAGACAAGCCGAGCAATTGAAAGGGGCTGAACAAACCTATTTGCTTCGATCGGCTAGGTTGACTTCCAAGAGCTTTCGTCCACGCCGCCGATTTTTGGCTGGACATCCTTCGGTCGCCCTATCGGAGATCGGAGCCAGCCGCTATACCGGCGCGGGAGCGGGCGAGGCGCGGCAGAACGGGATCGGTCAAGGCCAATTGTTCGGTACTCCGGCGGGTCTGCGCACAACCTGGAAGATTGCGAAGCAAGGCATTGAACCCGTTTACATCGCTTCGGCGACATCTCACGCCGACACAGATCAACATCTACTTCTCGATCGTCTGCTTCTTCTCGCCGCCGGTGCTGGGATCGGTGGTCAGCTTCGTTTTCAACGGCGGCGCGCTTTGGTCCGTGGTTCTGCTCGCCATCAAACGGCGGCGGTTCAACATCGACCGGTCGATGCTGGCCACGACGGTGGCGATCTGTGCCTATTGCGCGGCCATCGTCCTTGCTTCGATCGTCAACGGCACGCTGGCGGCGGATCTGCGGTTGTTCCTGCCGCTGATCACTTTCCTCTTCTTTCCGATCTCCTATTCGACCTGGAGCATCACGGAAAAGACCGTGCTTGTCCGCATCGTCGTGCTGGCGAGCGCCGCGGCATGTTTCGGTGCGCTGCTGCTCGCCGTCGTTCAGTATTACTGGATCGGCACCAGGGCCGAAGGCGGTGCCGGGAACGCAATCGTATTCGCGACGGTGACCTGCCTTGCCGCGGCGATGAGCCTCGCAGGCGCGCTTTCGGGGATCGAGAAGCGCTGGAAGCTGCTGACCCTCGCTGCGCTTGCGGGCAGCTTGGCGGTGCTTTATTCGGGCTCCCGCATCATCTGGCTGGCGCTGCTGCTGGCGGGCATGGCCGTGCTCTCGATCAACCGGCGCCGGCTCAGCGGGTTGAAACTGGCGCGCATTGCGCTGATTGCCGGCGGCGCCTGCCTGCTGCTCGCCGCGATCGCGTTTCCCGTCATTGCCAATCGCGCTGACTTCCTTTTCAGCGACTTGGATGCGCTGACCACCAAGAACGACCATACGACGGCGCTTGGGCTGCGGGTGGCGATGTGGGAGATCGGCACGAACGCGTTTCACGAGGCTCCGATTTTCGGACATGGCATCACAGGCAGCCGGGCGCTGATGAAACAGGGTTTTCACGATCAATTCGGCATGGACGCAGGCTACAACCATTACCACAACGGTTTTCTGACCGCGGCGGTGCAGGCCGGTTTGTTAGGGGCGTTCGCCTTGGCGGCGATCTTCGTCGTCGCGGCCTGGAACGCGGCAAGGGCGCTGCGCCGCAGCGCCGGCCCAGCGGAACGGTTCGGCGCAACGATGATCATCGTCACGGTCGTCACCTATCTCATAGGCGGGCTGACCGGTATCCTGGTCGGCCAGGACCTTCTCGATTCGACGCTGATGGTGTTCCTGGTTTCGGGAACCTATCTGGCTTGCGGACGAACGGTGCCGCCGACCGGCAAGAGCGCCGCCATTCCTTCGGCCGCCGGCCGGCGAACATGAAGGTCCTGGTCACCGGGGCGACGGGGCTGATCGGACGCCAGATGACCGGCCGGCTGCGTCAGGCCGGCTTCGACATACGCATTGTGTCCCGCCGGCCAGAACGACTGCAGGCTGCGGGCGATGTCTTTGCGCTGCCTGGCGCCGATGCGCCGGACGACGCCTTCCTGGCACTGATGCGCGGCGTGAGCCATGTCGTCCACTGCGCGGCGCTGAACAACGATCGGAACGCCAGCGACGCCGACTACCAGGCCGCCAATGCGATGCTGACCGCGCGGCTGGCCAAGGCCACGGCTGCACGTTGCGGCGGGCGCTTCATCTTTCTCTCCTCGATCCGGGCCGTCGCCGGTCCCGGCTTCAGCGGCACGATCAACGAGGCGACGCCCCCTGCTCCGCAATGCGCCTATGGCCGCTCCAAACGCGACGGCGAGATCAGGATGATCGAGGCTTACGCCGGTCGCCCGGATGCCACGGCGCTGCGCCTGCCGCCCGTCTATGGCGAGGGCATGAGGGGCAACATGGCATCGCTGATGCGGCTTGCCGACACCGCCCTGCCGCTGCCGGCCGGCGCGCTGGCAGGTGTGCGTTCGCTGATCGCGTCCGACACGGCGGCGGGCGCGGTGCTGCACCTTGTCAGCCGTCCAGGACCGCTCCACCCGGCCTATGTCGCGGGCAACTCAGTTCCGCTGGCGATGTCGGAAATCATTGCCGCGTTCCGGCGTGGTTTCGGCCGTCCGCCGCGGCTTTTTCCCATGCCCGCGATGCCGCTGCGGCTGGCGGCAAGGCTGCTCGGCATGCAGGCATCGTGGCAAGCCTTGACCGCGACCCAGATCTGCGATCCGTCGCTGCTGGCCTCGGAAGGTTGGATGCCGGAAACCGATACGCTCGGCCGGCTTGAGGAACTGGCGCGAAAGAAGGCCGCTCAGGCCCGGTAGAATGTCCCCAGCAATATTCTGAGGTCGAGGCCGATCGAAGCGGCCTTCAGATAGGCTGCGTCGGTCTCGGCGCAGAGTTTCGGATCGGACATGTCGATGCCCTTGATCTGCGCCAGCCCGGTGATGCCCGGAAGCGCCGAAAGCACGCCCAGCCGCTGCCGGTGGCCGATCAACTCCGTTTGCGTCGGCAGGCACGGACGGGGACCGACAAGGCTCATCTCGCTCTTGAGCACGTTCCAGAGCTGCGGCAGCTCATCGATCTTGGTCGCGCGCAGCACCCTGCCGACCGCGGTGACCGACCCAGCAGGCGCCTCGTGCGTTGGCAAGGACGGGGTGTTGCGATGCATGGTGCGCAGCTTGTGGCAGGCAAAGACAGCGCCGCCCCGCCCGACGCGCAGCTGCGAAAAGATGGCCGGTCCGGGCGATGTCGCCCTGACCGCCAGCATGGCGATCAGCACAACGGGCGACGTAACCGCCAGCATGACGGCCGCGATAGTCAGGTCGAAAGCCCGCTTTGCCGTCACGGCTCAGATCCGCCGCCAAAGAAAGGCAAGGTAGAGGCCGAGCGTGCCCATCAGGGTCTGCCGGTAGACGCCGCTTTTGCCGAGCAGGCTGAAGCGCCTGAGAGCACTGCCCTTGCGCGCCCTGATGAACAGGCGAAGGCAACGTGCTGCATCGCGTGTAACGAGGTCGCGGTTGACGGCAAGGCCTCTGAGATTGCTGTCCGTCCAGGTGGCGAACTGGCCCTGGAACAGCCGCCCGAGCCTCGAAAGCCTTGCCCTCCAGGAGACGTTGGCGCCCACCAGGTTCGCCCCGTGCTGCCGGTATTTGACCAGCGGCCGCGGCTCGTAGCGGACCGTGCCGCCGGCGGCGGTGACGACGAGATAGGCCCACCAGTCATGGCTGACGAATTCGGTTCTTGACGAGGCCTTCGCCAGAAGGTCGCGCGCCGCGCGGTTGAAGAGCATGGTGTTGCCGCCGGCGATGCTCTGCACAAGGGCGTTGCGGAAGGACGGCGGGCGGCGGAACAGCGGCGAATGGCCGGCCGGGACGCCGGTCTCGGAAATGGTCACCGTGCGCGAGCAGAACAGGAGCGGCATTGCCATATCCTCTTTCTCCATCCAGCGAATGGCGCTCTCCAGCCGGTCCGGCTCCCAGACATCGTCCTGGTCGCAAAAGGCGTAGTAATCGGCATCGACGCGCGGCTCGATGATCATCGAGCGGAAGTTGGCGGCGAAGCCGTTTCGCGGACCCTGCACCAGCGTAAGGGAGCCCTTGTTCCAGCGGGACCGCCACGCCTCGAGGATCGCAAGCGTGGCGTCCGTCGAGCCGTCGTCGGAAACCCAGAGATCGACATGGGGCCACGACTGGTCGAGCAAGGACTGCAACTGCTCGCCGATAAAGGCGGCGCCATCCCTCGTGCCCATGAGAACGGCCACGCGCTGATCTTTCCCGGTCACTGTTTCAGAACCTGCAGGGCATTCGAACAGGCTTCAATAGCCAATTGCGGGAGGACGGCACAGGCCTAACCGATCTGTCCAGCCGCTTTCGGCACCGCCCGCTGGGGCGCGCCGCCAATGCCTTGCCCTGCCCGGTTGAGCCCGGCCAGGATCGCGAGGGCCGCGGCCTTGTCCTGGTCCCGTATGGCGGCCACCAGCGCCGGCAGCGCGGCCTCGATCCTCGGCCACTCCACGACCTCGGTCCTCAGGCCGAAGATCTTGGCGATGTCGAGCTTGACGACCTCCTCGCCTTCGCCATGCAGCGCTTCGTGCAGCTTCTCGCCGGGCCTGATGCCGGTGAAGCGGATCGGAATGTCGGTATAGGGGCTTTTGCCGGCCATGCGGATCATGGTTTCGGCGACTTCGAGGATCGGCACGGGCTTGCCCATGTCGAGCATGTAGATGGCGTAGTCGTCCCTGCCCTGGCGCCGCTCGGCATCGGCGGCCGACATGATGACGAGATCGACGGCCTCGGCCACCGTCATGAAATAGCGCGTCATGCGCCGGTCGGTGATGGTGACCGGCCCGCCGGCCTCGATCTGCGCTTGGAAGATGGTCGCCACCGAGCCGTTGGAGCCGAAGACGTTGCCGAAGCGCACGGCGATGAACTTGGTGCCGGGACGATGCACAGTTGGGGTGCCGGCATGGCGGCCGTTCAGCCCGCCGGCAGGGAAAGGCGACGGCGCGGCGTGCGTTTCATGCAGCGAGGAGACGATCTGCTCGGCCGCGCGCTTGGTGACGCCAAGCACCGAGCTCGGGTCGACGGCCTTGTCGCTGGAAATCAGCAGGAACTGCGGCACCCCGCATTCGGCCGCGACCTCGGCGCAGGCGAGCGTGCCGAAGACATTGGTCTCGATCGCCGCTTCCCAGTTCTCTTCCAGCAGCGGCACGTGCTTGAGCGCCGCGGCGTGAAAGATGATGGCGGGTTTGAAGTCGCTGACAAGGCGCATCATGTGCGGCCGGTCGGTGACATCGACGATGCGGCTGGCCAGCCTGTCGCGGTCTTTCTCGTCGATGATCTGATCGAGCTGGAAGATGCCGAACTCGGAATTGTCGGCCACCAGCACCGCCTCGGCGCCGAGCTCCAGCGCGCGCTTGACCAGCACACGGCCGATGGAGCCGGCCCCGCCGGTGACCAGCACGCGCTTGCCGCCGACGAAGGCGCCGATGCGCGCGATGTCGGTGGCGACCGCCGAACGGCGCATGATGGTTTCCATCTCGACGGCATCGAGAACCAGCTTGCCGCCCTGCCCCAGTTCCGAAAGACCGGAGAACTGGACGACGGCGATGCCGCTGTGGCGGGCGACGCGCACCAGCTCGGCATAGTCCTCGATCTCGCGCTCGACCCCCTTGCCGAAGATCAGGAGGTCGAGGTTTTCCGTGCCCTTGACATACTCTTCCAGCACCTCGACCAGACGCGGCCGCAGCGCCACGACCGGAACGCCCTGGATCTGCGTGCCGAGCGGCGCGTCGCCTTCCGTGGCCATGATGCCGGCAATGGCATATTCGGCCGGCACCGCCGTGCGGGTGAAGCGGACGATCACGTCGGCCTCGCTCAGCCGGCCGATGAACAGCGCCTGCTTGATCGACGCATCGCCGGCGGCGCGGCGCAGGATGCGCCAGGACGCACCGTCGCGCAGGAAACGATAGTAGAGCCTGGGTGCCGAAATGATGGTGAAGGAGACCAGGAAGAAGACGATGAACTGGCGCTCGTTGAGACCGGCGACCGGCTGGAAAAAGGAGCGGTAGGCAATCGAGGCCAGATAGAGAACCACCGTCAGGCTGCCGCAGCCCTTCAGGATGTTGAAGAAGTCGGGCGTTGAGGCAAAGCGCCAGACGGTGCTGTAGAGGCCGCAGGTGCGAAACAGGAGATGGGCGAGGAGCACGATCAGCGCCCAGCAAGCCAGCCCGCCGGAGGAGAACGCATCGAAGGAAAGCCGCGACTGCGAGAGCGTGAGGCTGAGCGCCACCGCGATCAGGACCATGACGAGGTCCTGGACCATGATGATGGCGCGCCGCATCTTCGGTCGGAGGCCCGATACGGCTTCTACATAGGCGGTCATTGGGTAGTACTGAACTCCAGGCGCGGGAATACTATCAGAGCGGCGCGGGACAGAACACCGTCCCTCGCCACTCCAGATTGCAAATCCCCAACCCCGTCACCGGTTATGGCATTAGCGCGGAGTTGGGGGGAGAGCTAGGGGTTTTTTTCCCCTCTAGTTTAGTTAGGGGCTTTACGGCGTTCCACCTTGCGCGGCAGAGTGCAAAGACGCATTCAGATCCCGTTCCGTCTCACAGTGACCACCAGGGAGAGCCCGTGATTAATTGGATCAACAAATCGTCTTTTGAAATTGACGGCTATCGGATCACTCTCGATTGGGCTGCCGGTGGGAGCAAGCGTGCATCCTCGGAACGCAACTTTACGATGATGAAAGGCCGCGATTTTATCGATCACTACACTGCTCTCGAAAATACCGGCATTGAGAAGGTGCTTGAAGTTGGAGTGTATCAAGGCGGATCTGTTGTCTTTTTGGATAGGCTATTGCGACCGAAAAAGCTATCCGCGATCGAACTGTCACAAGAGGCAGTCCCTGCACTCGATACGTATGTTCAGAACTCAGGCGGCCGCGTGAATATATACTACGGCACCTCTCAAGATGAATCACTTAAGATCAATAAAATTATAGAGAGCGATTTCGGTGGGGAGGTAGATTTCGTGGTGGATGATGCTTCACATTGGTACGAGTATTCAAAGTCCACTTTTCATACCGTATTTCCTAGAGTTAAGCCTGGCGGTTACTATTTCATTGAGGATTGGTCTTGGAGCTTCCAACCAGATTTTCAAGCCCCTTCCAACGGTTGGTTCAATCAAAATTCATTGGCAAATCTCGCGATTGACCTCATGGAGGACATGGTTAATTCGGACGGGATTGAGAGCATCGAGATTTCACGCCAGGTAATAAAGGTGAAGCGCAGTAATGCGCCCGGCAGATCGCCGTTTGCGACCACCGCACGCCGATCGCGCCAGATGAACCTGCTCTAATCATTCTGTTCCGACACCCAAATCGCGAATCTCTGTAAGCCCTTGTCGAAGCTTACTTTTGGTCTCCAATTTAGAACTTGGCTTGCTTTTGCTATGCTCAACACGCTAACGGCCACGTCAAAGGCTCGGCCCGGCATGTAGATTCGTCTTGCGGACTGACCAGTTGCCGCCTCTATTGCATCAAGCACTTCGTTTAAGCTGTGCCCTTGGCCGGAGCCGATATTAAAAACTCGCTCTCCGCCAGTATCACCAATCGCAGCCAGGAGTGCGCTTACTACGTCGTCTATATAAATGTAGTCGCGGACAACTGAGCCGTCACCCCAAATCTCAACAACCTCTCCTCGCAAAACCTTTCGGAGAAACACTGCGATGGCGCCTTGACTAGCATTAAGACGCTGCCCGTCCCCGTAAGGATTGGCCAAGCGTAGAACTGTGTAATCCAAGCCGTGGAGGACATGGAACAGGTGCAGGTACTTCTCTATTGTGAGTTTCGTAATACCGTACGGAACTATGGGGTCTGTCGGGTGCGTTTCTAATATAGGGATTTGCTGCGGTACGCCATACACTGTGCCGCCCGACGAGACAAAGATGATTTTCTTGAGCCCACACTGAACTGCTTGGGTCAGAAGCCGTACAGTGCCAACAACATTGCTTTCGATGTCGAACATAGGGTCGGAGTTTGACGATTTTGGCAAAGTCGTGGAAATCAAATGGAAGCACAGGTCGCAATCTTGCAATGCGCGAGCAACGTCGGCACTATTACTGAAGTCTCCTTCCAAAATTTCAAGATTGGGGTGGGCCAATCGCCTCTCACGTAGGGCGACCCCATGAGGACGATACAGGCAACGCACGGCGTATCCGCGAGTGAGAAGAGCATCAACTAAATGAGAGCCGATGAATCCACGTCCGCCCAGCACCAGGCATCGTTTGGACATACCTCCTTCGATGCGCCCTTCGTCACTCACAAAGCTGCTCCATCAATTGCCAAGTTCATTGTGAAAACCGCTCTCGCCAGAAATCCGCAAAACGTTGCGATAGGTCTCTTCGTATTTGGATACCATTCCAGATATCTCGAATTTGGCAGCAGCACTCGGAACCCGGTCCAAAATTTCCCTAAAGGCGTCGTTTTCATTGGCAAGTCGGCATATTATTTCACCAAGGGTTGGAATGTGAACTTGCCAATTATTAAGTTCGAACAGGTCGCCGGCAAGCCCCTCGGGAGAATCGAGCATGGACCGAATTTCGCCCACGTCGCTGGCGAGTACCGGCTTTCCTGACAACAAGCAATCGATCAACACCAGTGGAGCGCTTTCGCCCTTGAAGCGCGACGGCAGCAGGCCGACGTCAGCCATGGCGAAATAATCTCTGATATTGGAGCGGAACCCAAGAAATTGTACAAACTCGTTACTGTGTTGCAGACGTAACCGATCAGCTTCCGGCCCCTCCCCGATTAGTAGGAGCTGGATTCGGCGCGCTGAATGGGCATTAGCCCAAACTACTGCTTGAATTGCTTCGTCCCACCCTTTGTCTGGGATCGCCCGCGCGACACAGCACAACACGAAATCGTCCGGCGACAGGCCTAGCTCGTCTCGCGATATCGGAGAAATCCGCTTTGGCGGGAGCGCATTGTCTATTCGGCGGAAGCTCTTGTCTCGGCGAAACTTAGACGGAAAGGGTTTTAAGTTCTTTTCTGCGGTATAGACGACACGATCGATGCGCTGCAGCACGGGCATCAGGGCCTCCAGTTGTTCAGACGTCATCATCTCGTACATGCCATGCGTGGTGACGACCTGCCGGATGCCGGGATGGCCAAGCAGCAAAGTGGCCAAGGAGACATCCACCCAGGCATGATGAGAGTGCACCAGTTCGATGTCCATATCGGTAAAGGCTGCTGCAGCCTGTTCCAACCGGCTCACCTCGAGCACCGGGATAGTTGGCGACAGCATGTCACGAATACCAGGCTCTGTCGGCTGCTCCCGGCAATTGAAAAGGGTTACCGGATAGCCCTTTTGCTTAAGTAGATTGGCCAACATGATCGGGAAGGTTTCTCCGCCGCCTGCCGTGAGGGCATAGACTGCCATGACAAGGTTGGGGAGCCTTTCAGCTCTCAGGCGCCCGACGCGATCCAAGCTATAGAGCTGCTGAAATTCGTCTAGCCGATGTGCTCCACGCCAGCTGCACCAATGGCGGTAAAGATGCTGCTCTTGCCTGTCAAAAACGTCGCGTCCCACGCGGTAGTTAGTCGCAATGTATCCTGCGACGATCTCATGCTCCGAGTAGTATTTGTCATCTTTCTGAGCCTCCACCGAGGTGTTCTTCGGGTGCTGCCGATAATAGTTGGTAGCGTGGGGGCTATAAGCCACCAATCCGCCGCGGATGATCGAAAGGTAGAAGATCCAGTCACCGCATAAGCGCAAACTTCGCCAATTCGCGTCGTGGAAGAGTGCCAGTTGGCCGGGATGTCGAAACAAGGCGGAGCTGACATTGGGGATTATGTTCTTGATCGCCCAACCGCCCAGGACCATGGCATGGGCCGATCGGACAAAGGGTTGCCCCCAAATGTCGGGACCAAGGTCGCGCAGATATTCCGATATGGTCCAGACCGTCTTGGCGGGCACACCTTTGACGAATTCACTGCGTGCGAACGCCAACATTACACCTGGGTTCTGAAAACTGCGGACAAGCTCCTCCAGAAAATTTTCGGAACAGTAGTCGTCGCTTTCGGCTATCCACACCAAGTCCCCTGCCGCCAGTTCGAGGCCTTTTTTCCATTGGTTGAACACACCGCCTGAGTTTACGGCGTTGAACTCGCAGCGGGTCTTTTCAGGATAGCGGGCTGCAAACTCTTGCAGAATTAGGAGGCTCGAATCATCCGAGCAGTCATCCAGCAAAATCACTTCGAAGTTCTGGTAGGTCTGCCGATAGATCGTGTCCAACCGCTCTCGCAAATAGGGAGCATGATTGTAATTGGGTACGATGATTGACACACGGGGGCGGAAATCCGGCGCAAGGGGAGGCGACTGCCCATAGACGAGGCCGCTCGAAAACTGCTTATCGCCTGTAGGCCTGCCAAGCAGGATGTACGCTCGCCGAACAACTCCTCCGAAACCCTCGCGCATGAAGACACCCGTGACGCGACGCACGGCAAGGCGCCATGAACCTTGGTAAAAATCCACAGCGGGCCTGACAGCGACAAGCAAGGGTCCTATAAGCAACAAGGCTCGACTTGGGGCCTTCAGCCATTCAATGATACGCCCCACACTAATCCTCGTATGTTGACCAGCCTTTCCAATACGCGAAATAATCTATTGGCCGATGGTTCTGTCACCTAGCCTGCCATTGTGGCGGCCGGCTTCGAAAAGCCGAACGTACTGAGATGCGACAACGTCTATCCGATAGCGATCGGCAAGCGTCTTCACGCACGCCATGGCAGATCGGTATGCCTCACGATCCGAGGCCAGTCTGGCGATCTCCGCCGCTGCTTTCTCAACAGGAATCTGCCAGTTATCGAGTTCGATAATGGACCCAGCGATCGAGTGCTCGGTCGACAGCATGTTTCTGATGTCGCCGACATCAGTGGCGATGTAAGGCTTGCCCGCAAATAGACAGTCTACAATGGTCAGAGGGAAGCTCTCAGATTTGAACTTGGACAACATGATGCCAATGTCCGAGGCAGCATAATACCCAACGGAATTCTCGCTGAATCCGGCCAAGTACACGAAATCAGGCACGCCACTCCGGCAATATTCGTCATAGACGCGACCATTGCCGACGAGGACAAGCCGAATATCCCGTCCCGAAATTCCGCGCGCCTTTTCCACCGCAGCGATCGTTTCAGCCCAACCCTTGTCAGGAATCGCGCGGCTGACGCAGCAGAGCAAGAATGCTTCTTCCGGGATGTTGAGTTGTTTACGGTCAATAGGCGATATGGCCGGCGGCTCCATACCGTTGGGTATCTTTACGAACCTAGGTGAATTGTTCTCATATAGCCCAAGTTTAGAAAAAGGCCCAAGATTTTTGTCGGCGGTATAGACCCAGGTAGTGACCTTCTTGTCTGCACTACTGAGCTGCTCATGAGTGGCTTCAAATGCTTCTCCATGTTCGATCATGCCATGGAGTGACGCGACATGCGTACGCAATCTGTCAAACACGTCGGGAACACGTATGGGATACTTCTGCATATGCCATTGGTGGGAATTGAGCGCTTCAATACCGAATTCGTCGATGATCAATCTGACATCTTCAGCTTCAGAAGTTTCCACGAGCGGCACATCGTTTCGCAACATTCGACGAACGCCGTCCTCGCGCGGGTTCAAGTTGGCGCTAAGGAGAAGGACAGAATGCCCCTGGCGCTTGAATTCATTTGCCATCCGGATTGGCAATATCTCGGCACCACCCGGATAGAATCCCATAGTGGAGACCATGATATTTGGTAGACGCTTATCGCGAGCGTGGATTACTGCACTGTAGTTATACCAGCGTTCAAACTGTTCGACATCTCCCTCAATCATTTCCCGATAAACTGTTTCGTATCCGTTGCGGCAGCGCTCCAGGACACTCCACGGTACGTCATACAACGCCGCGACCGCGCGGCTCGCAAGGCCAACCTCGCGATAGAAGCTTTCTTTCCGATAGGTGAGCTCTGCAGTGCTTCCTTGATAGCGACGGAAAAAGTTGATGGCTTGCGGTGTGAAGGCGATTTTTCCACCACGGAGTACATGCAGATAGAATACCCAGTCTCCTGCGACGCGCATTGACTTCCAAGAGTCGTCTTCCAGGAGAGGCATGTCGATCGGCCGCCTGAAGATAGTCCCGCTGGCGTTTGGGATTGTATTCTTGATCCCCAATGCCTGCCTGACCTCGTTGTGGGCCGTTTCCACATAAGGGCCATTCCACTTCGCGGCGCAGTCCAAATCGCTGAGATAGTTAAGGAATCCGTTCTGAATTGGAACCTCATGCGCGTCAACGAAGACAGAGTTTCCGTATGCCAACATCACTGCTTCATCATCAAAGCAGCGCACCAGAACTTCGAGGAAACGCTCGTCGCAGAAGTCGTCACTTTCGGCGATCCAGACCAAATCGCCGACGGCATGTTTGAGGCCCGTAGCCCATTGACGGAAAGGCCCCCCGGAATTCTCATCGTTGAAGATCGTGCGCGTTATTTCCGGGTACGCGGTAGCATATTCATTCAGGATAGACTTACTCTGGTCGGAAGAACAGTCATCCATCAAGATGACCTCGATGTTCCTATAAGTCTGGTGATAAATGCTGCTGAGACGGCGACGCAGAAATCGCTCATGATTGTAGTTTGGTACAATGACGGTTACTTTGGGCATGCGCCGGCCGGACTCCAGTTTGACGAGCGCGCGCGTGGTTTCATTGAGACGGGCAAAGCCTCCCACTTTATCAGGTTCAAGGACGCAACCTGTGCCCCAATTGTTCCAGGCGTTCAAGAACAGCAGGCGCCGGTCGGCCGCGTGCAGAGTTCTAGTCATGTCGATGACGGCATCGAGCCATCGACGATAATCGCCCATAGCAAACCGCGTGTACACCAATGGGCGCTGTGATCTCTGAGGGGTGTCGTCGTATCCCACGGTTATCCCATGATAAAGCGGATAGGCGGCATCCCGGGCTTTTTCGGCCCGTGCGACACCGTAAGATGCCGCTACACCGTAAGGAACTGTATCGGTTCCATTCTTGTCTACAGGCGAGAATGCGCCGCTCTTTTCCACTCTTGGCAGACTGAGCATAGCGTCGAAGAGACCGGCCAACGTCCCCTCATCGCCAAAACTATCGGACCGGCCAATCATGAATGGGTTCGGGATACCTGCATCAACAAGGAGTCCTCGTAGTTCAGCCAGGTACTCGGCAGAACCGGCGTCTGCAGCCCGGACCACGAGCACAGGGCGCTTTCCGACATGGAATTGTCGACGATCAGCGAGAGCCGGCCTGAGAGCCTCAACAAGTTGTACTGCCGTAACGTCCGGCGAAAGCTGCACCTGTACGCAGAACCCGATTTCGATGTCGGCATGAGTTAGGAAGTGGTCAATCGGCGAGGACCGCTTTCCGCGATTCGTAAGATCTAGGTCAAAAACGAAGCTCGCAACCCCGTGGCGCGCAGCCATCTGGGCATGACGTTTTAGCACGTGCCAGTCAGCGGGAACGTAATAGCCAAGATCGGCGCCGGGCTGTGGAGGATAGGCATGTCCCTTGAAAGCCGGTCGGACGCCCCGCAAGCCGTTCCAATCGGGCGACGAATAGAAGGCCAGTGGCTTGATATCGCTGTTGATCGCGCCAAACCAGATGTCATTTTCATGGCGTATTCCCAGATCAGGCAACGCATGCCTGTGCTCGGTCCATCCGGCTGTCACGTAATGCCAGAAGGGATTTAGACCCGCGTTACGGATATCGGGATAGGTGGCGAGATAGAATTCGGTATCGAATTCGTCGGAGGGGTTTCGTCCCTCCTGCCAGCCACGTTCGCAATAGTGTCTAATTGCCACGTCTGGGGAGAGTTCGAGTTCGGCATACATGGACACATAAAAATGCTCGTCAAACAATCCTGACGCACGGATGGCTTCGACCTCAGCGTCGAGTTGTTCATTCGACAACATTCGATACACCGGTTGCGGGAAGCCGCGGCCCACTGCCTTCGGCGCAATGTCGGGAGCAGCATCGGCCGCTATGATCGGCGCAGGCGAAATTGCCCGACCTTCCCGCTTACCGTGCTTGAGATAGTGAATAAGCGGGTTGACGCCTGCCCTAGCCACGTCCGGATTATCGGATAGATATTGCGCTGTGTTGAATAGCGGGGACGGATTCCGGAGTTCTCGCCAGCCATGGACGAAATAGTGAGTTGCTAGGTCCAGACCAGCAATCTGCAGATCCGGGTTAACGGCCCTATAGTAGTCGGCGTCAAACAGAGTGCTGGTGCGAATTACGCGAATCGACGACTTGGAGGTTCGTCCTCGTGCCAAAGAAAGCAAGCGTTTCCAAGAGCCGTTCGCCTGGTTAGAGCGCGCACGAAATTGGTCATTTTTCTCGCTAACGCGCTTTGTGGCCTCACTGGTCAGGCGAGCGATCTGCTCGTCACGCTCGCCAATGGCGTCGTGCAAGCTCGCAATCTTACGGTCGCGCCTATTAATTACGTCGTCGAGACCGGCGATCACGTCATCCTTCTCGCGTGCCATTTTGGTTAGGTCGGTGATTTGCCGGCTACGATCAGCAACGGTCTCATAGAGTCCAGAGACTTCTGTCACGCGTTCGTCAAGAGTAAGCTTAAGGTCCGCAACTTGGGTCGCAAGCTCACTTACCGTCTGGTCGAGGCCGGCATTCTCTCCCTCACGTGCCGAAAGCAGCGAGCCGAGCGTAACTATTCTGGCGGCCCGCAGCTCCAATTGCTTATGACGCCCACGAATGAGCCCGATGGCTTTAAGCGCGACGTCCAGCTGCTCGGAGGAAAACGCCTTCCGTCGAGAGGGTGGCGTTCGTTCATACCCGAAGATGTCGAAATCGGACTTATATAGGCTGGCGATCAGTTCCGCACTCCGTTTGGTCAGGAATGCTGGACCATACGGGATAAGGCTCTCGTTAGCTCGTCGAACGCCAAATGGTTCCGTAGCGTTTTGACCAATCCAATCGATCAGCGCTTTGCTTAGTTCCGGCGTCTGCTCAATCTTCGCAATCCGCGAATAACTAACAAGGTCGGGACGAAGCAAATCTGCCTGGGGCGTCCAATGGTGATCCCAGTAAGATGGAGCTTCGTTGGCGGCCAGATGCTCGACAAACTCCTCGAATGCCTCAGCAATATCGCGTTCATCATTCACCGGATAGTGGAAGAACTCACTATTGGGGTAGAGTCGAGCCTGCTGCGGCTCCCGAACTAAAATCTTCGACTGCCAGGCCGAAAATAGCCGCTCGTAAGGATTTCGGACAACGGCGAACCGAAAATAGGAATCTGAGGACAGCGCCTCTGACAATTCTTCCAGTTTCAGACCGGTGACATGCGGCGCTACCTTATGAGATTCGTGAACAACGAGGTCAGGGTCGCTCTCGTCGCTATCCGCAATACCGTACAGTGCCTGGGCATATCCCTCCAAAGATGCGAACCACCACTTGAGAGATGTGCACGCGACTTTTGGCGTGCTGACGAATAATACCTTGTACTTCTTGGAAACATAGCTGTTCCATTGAAGATGCTGCCGTAGCGTGACATTCTCGGCGATGGAAGATAGAATAGTCATTATCCGTCACAGCATCTCAAGTTGGGGCGGTTGAATAGCTAGGCTAACGTAGCCAAACGAGCTTTGCTTCCCATTTGCCGCGACACGAAACATCATTGCATCGATAATACGATGCGCACAATTTGGTTCATTGGCAGACCAAATGCCACCGCCCACAAAATATACCCCAGGTAGCAAGCTCATTCGAAATGAATAGACAATCTTGAATGCGCTCCCCGCCGGAACACTCTCGATGTATTGCCCATCTGCAGGATGTCGCTGCCCGCTAATTTCTACTCCGGACACGCTTCGTATATGAGTTCCAAAATAGACATCCGAGAAATCTTGCCGGAACCGACCCGTCACCTGGAACCTGTAAATGTTGTCGGGCAGCAGGATGTTTACGACCTGGCCGGCTCGATCCAGGATGGAAATAGAGTCAATTTCAGCGCCTCGGCTGGGATAGGAGGTCGTCGTCTCTGGCACTAGTCCGGGGTCAAAAGTAGCCAAATCCAACTTCGCCGGCTCCAAGCGCGAACTAGCTGCGGCAGGACTCTCGCGCGTTCCGTCCACGCGATCCGCTATTGCGTAGTCTTCGACTAGACGTCGATAGTCTTCTTGGGGCGCGTAAATTATCTTCTGATAGGCGCGAACAGCATGCTCTGGCGCTGCGTACATGACGCGAATACCGTGATCAAGAAGCAACGCTCGATCGCACAATTCGATGATACTGGGCGCCGAATGTGAAACGAACAGGATCGATGTTCCTCTGGCCTTCAACTCCTCCAGCCTCGCGAAACATTTCCGCTGGAACTTCTCGTCGCCGACAGCCAGGGCCTCGTCCACCACTAGAATGTCCGGATTGATCATAGCCTGAACGGCGAACGCCAATCGCACTACCATCCCGCTGGAATAGCTTTTCACCGGCTGTTCAAGAAAATCACCAATGTCCGCAAAAGCGGCAATATCATCGAATCGTGCCTCAATCTCATTCGAGCTAAGACCCAGTATTGCGGCGTTCAGATGTATATTCTCGCGGCCCGTGAACTCGGGATTGAAACCAGAACCAAGTTCCAAGAGTGCCGCGACCCTACCGGTGGTTTGGACCTGGCCACTGGTCGGATTGAGCGTCCCACAAATCATCTGCAGCAGCGTCGACTTTCCGCTGCCGTTGCGACCGATTATACCAACCGTTTCGCCCTTCTTGACCTCTAACGAGACATCCTTAAGCGCCCAAAACTCGCGAAAGTATTGGCGCGGTTTCATTCCGCCGTACCGGCGAAGGCGCGGCATTACAAATTGCTTAAGCCGGTCACGAGGGCGGTCGTAAATCTGATAGCACTTGCTCAGATCCTCTACCTTGATGGATATCTCAGAGGACATCGGCAAATCCTTTGCGAGTCTTCTGAAACCAGACAAAGCCGAGCCATGCGAACAGGGCAGCTGCCAAGAGATCGATGGCAAGCAGCACGAAATCTGGCCCTTTGCCCCAGTAGAGCACGTCGCGCGCATACTCTATCGCGGGCGTCAGCGGGTTGAGGTAGAGCAAAGGGCGAAAACCTTCCGGCAGCGCGCTAGCAGGGTAGAATACGGGTGATAGGAACATCATCGCAGTCGTGACGATGCCGATAAACTGTGAGACATCACGGAGGAAAACGCCTAGCGACGCAAGCATCCAACTCAACCCAAGTATGAAGATCAAAAATGGCAGCAACACCAGCGGGAGATAGGCCGCTGTCGCCGGAGGCACACCATAAAGCGTGATATAAGCCAGAAACCAAACTCCAAGACTTATAAAAAAATGAAATACCGATGATCCAATTATTGCGTATGGCAATATCTCTAGCGGAAATACGATCTTTTTGACGTAGTTCGGATTGGAAACAATCAAGTTTGGAGCTCGGTTTATGGACTCCGCGAACAGGTTGAAGACCATAAGACCTGCAAAAAGGACGAGAGCAAACTCTACACTGGATCCGCCCTCAACTCCCCAGCGTGCTTTAAGTACCGTACCAAACACAAATGTATATATCGCCAACATCAACAACGGATTGAAAAAAGACCAGAGTATTCCTAGAAACGATCCGCGATAGCGCCCGAAGATTTCGCGTTTGATCGAAGCTCCAATTAGGGAACGATTGCGCCAAAAGCTGCGAATCATTTCCAGGGGATAAGCGTGAAACTGTTGCATTAGCCGACAAGCCGGGCGATTATCGCCTCTACAGAGCATTTCCAATGCGACGCCTGCCACCCGAACACGCCCGCAAACTTCACACTCGACAGCCGCGAATTTTGCGGGCGCCTGGCCTTGGTCGGATAGTCGCTCGTCGCAATGTCGCGCACTTTCGCGTGCGGGCCACCAAACGCCAAGCTTGTGTCCAGGATATGACGGGCAAAGGTGCTCCAGTTGGTCTCGCCGCTGCCTGCCAGATGGTAGATACCAAAGGCGGCGAAATTCTTGTCGTGTCGCAGCCTCACGGCCGCATGCAGGACGGCGTCGGCGATGTCGAGCGCCGAGGTCGGATTGCCCCATTGATCGGCGACGACCGAAATCTCGTCGCGGTCGCTAGCCAGCCTCAGCATCGTCTTGACGAAGTTCCTGCCGAACGGGCTGTAGACCCAGGCGGTGCGCAGGATGAGGTGGCGTGGGTTGGCCGCCGCCACGGCCTTTTCGCCGGCGAGCTTGGAGGCGCCGTAGACGCCGAGCGGGGCGGTCGCGTCGGTCTCGACATAGGCGCTGTCCTTGGCGCCGTCGAAGACATAGTCGGTCGACAAATGGATGACGGGAACGCCGAGCTCTGCTGCCGCCTCGGCCACCTTGCCGGCGCCGGTGGCGTTGACCGCGAAGGCCAATTCCTTCTCGTCCTCGGCCTGGTCGACATTCGTATAGGCCGCGGCCGAAACCACGATGTCGGGCCTTGCCGCTGCCAGCGCCGCAAACACCGTCTCGGGGCGCGCCAGATCGAGCACCGGCCGGCCGACGGCAACGACCTCGACATCCTTGCTGCCCCGCTCTATCAGGCTGGCGGCAACTTGGCCCTCGCGTCCGGTGACGGCAAGCCTCACGCGGCGCCCTCCCTGCTCTCGGCCTTCCCGTTTCCGCCCTTCCTGACCGGGCTGTTTTCGATCGCCGCGTCTTCCATCGGGCCGTTCTCGATCGGGCCGTTTTCCATTGGACCCTGGCCCAGCCGCTCGCCATTGTAGCGCTGCTCGCGGATCGGGGCCCACCACCATTTGTTGTCGAGATACCAATCGACCGTCCTCGCCAGGCCGCTGTCGAAATTCTCCCGCGGCGCCCAGCCGAGATCGCGCGCGATCTTGGAGGCGTCGATCGCGTAGCGGCGGTCATGACCGGGGCGGTCGGTGACGAAGGTGATCAGGTCGCGGTAGCTCTTGCCGGCGGCGCGCGGGCGCCTCAGGTCGAGAAGATCGCAGATCGTCTCGACGACGCCGAGATTGGTGCGCTCGGAATTGCCGCCGACATTGTAGCTCTCGCCCGGCCGCCCTTTCGTCGCCACCAGTTCCAGCGCGCGGGCGTGGTCCTCGACGAACAGCCAGTCGCGCACATTGGCGCCGGCGCCGTAAACCGGCAGCGGCTTCTCGTCGAGCGCGTTGAGGATGACAAGCGGGATGAGCTTTTCGGGGAAATGGTAAGGGCCGTAATTGTTCGAGCAGTTGGAGAGCACCACCGGCAGGCCGTAGGTCTCATGCCAGGCGCGCACCAGATGGTCGGAAGCGGCTTTGGACGCCGAATAGGGCGAGGACGGCGCATAGGGCGTCTCCTCGACGAACATGCCGCCGTCGAAGGGCAGGTCGCCGAACACCTCGTCGGTCGAGACATGATGGAAGCGGAAGCCGGCCTTACGCTCCCCCGACAGCCCGCGCCAGTAGTCGAGCGCGGCGTTCAGGATGCGGTAGGTGCCAACGATGTTGGTCTCGATGAAGGCGCCGGGGCCGTCGATCGAGCGGTCGACATGGCTCTCGGCGGCGAGGTTCATGACGATGTCGATGTCGTCGCGGCGCAAAATCTCAAGCACCGCTCGCTCGTCGCAGATATCGGCCTGCTCGAAACGGTAATTATGCGCATTCTCGATCGGCCTAAGCGAAGCGAGGTTGCCGGCATAGGTCAGTTTGTCGAGATTGGTGACGCGGTGGGCCGGGTTGGCGCACAGATGCCGGCAGACGGCAGAGCCGATGAAGCCGGCGCCACCGGTGACCAGGAAATTCATGCCGCCCTCTCTCACGCAAATACCTCCGCCGTGGCGAGCAGAGGCGCCTTGCGGTCCTTGTCCGAAAGCTGGAATCCGCCAGGGATCGCCGGCCATTCGATGCCGATTTCGGGATCGTCGAAGCGGATCGACCTGTCGTGCCCGGGCGAATAGGTGTCGGTCACCTTGTACAGCACCTCCGTGTGCGGCACGAGCGTGACGAAGCCGTGCGCAAACCCTTTCGGCACCAGGATCTGGTTGCCCTTCTCAGCCGATATTTCCAGCGCCACCCACTTGCCGAACGTCGCCGAGGAACGGCGGATGTCGACCGCGACATCGAAGACGCTGCCGCTTATCACGCGCAGCAGCTTATCCTGGGCGCGCGGCCGCAACTGATAGTGCAGCCCGCGCAGCACGCCGGCGGCCGCGGAATAGGAGTGGTTGTCCTGCACGAAGGCGAGATCGATGCCGGCCTCGGCGAAACGCCCGGCATTCCAGGTCTCGCTGAAAAAACCGCGCGCGTCGCCGTGCCGCTTGGGCACGATCTCCAGCACGCCGTCGAGGCCGAGCGGCCTGACCTCAAGCAAACCGTTCCTCCGTCAGGTCGGCGGCCCGCTTGCGCAGATAGGCAGCGTATTCATTCTTGCCCAGCCGCGCCGCGCGCTCCAGAACCTTTTCAGCGTCGAGCCAACCCTGCTCCAGCGCTATCTCCTCCGGGCACGCGACCTTGATGCCTTGGCGATGCTCGATCGTGCGCACGAAAGACGATGCTTCGAGCAGGCTGTCATGCGTGCCCGTGTCCAGCCAGGCGTAACCCCTTCCGAGGCGGCGGACATGCAACTCACCACGCTCGAGATAGACATTGTTGATCGCCGTGATCTCGAGCTCGCCGCGCGCCGAAGGGCGGATCGTGGAAGCAATGTCGACGACATCATTGTCGTAGAAATAGAGACCGGTCACGGCCCAGTTGGACTTCGGCTTTTGCGGCTTCTCCTCGATCGTCAAAGCCTTGCCAGTGACCTTGTCGAAGGAGACCACGCCATAACGCTCCGGATCGTCGACATAGTAGGCGAAGACCGAGGCGCCGCCATCACGCGTCGCCGCCTCGCGGCAGAGTTGCGACAGGCCGCCGCCAAAATAGATGTTGTCGCCGAGGATCATCGACACACTGTCCCTGCCGATGAAGTCGCGGCCGATGATGAAAGCCTCGGCAAGACCATTCGGCTGAGGCTGCTCGGCATAGGAAAGCTCCACACCGAATTCCGAACCGTCGCCCAGCAAAGCCTGAAACACCGGCAAGTCACGCGGAGTTGATATGACCAGAATCTGGCGGATTCCCGCAAGCATCAGCACGCTCAGCGGGTAGTAGATCATGGGCTTGTCGTAGATCGGCAGTATTTGCTTAGAAACCGCTAATGTTAGGGGATAGAGGCGTGTTCCGCTGCCGCCGGCAAGGATAATTCCTTTCAACAAGCTCTCCTTGAACTACCGCGGCCCCCGCCTCGACGCCAAGTTGCCCGTGCTTATGTTTCGGGCACTGGCTTGTCAATTGTCGGCTTGATTTCTTCCCCGACGCTATTTCACTGCTTTCTTGCATCCGGCATGCGGCGATTGCGAGCGAATCCGGCGCAAAAGGGGCCGGCCGGCGCCAAGCGCCCACCGGCCCTTGTCATTTGGTCGCGATCAGGAGCGCTTGAGCAGCGCCCAGACCGCCGGCACGAGGCTCGCGGCCAGCGCCACCTTGATCAGGTCGCCGGCGATGAACGGCGCGACGCCGAACTGCCAGGACTTTTCCGGTCCGATGAGCGCCGCCAGCCAGGCAAAGCCCATCGCCATCATGACGATCTCGGCGGCAAGCATGGCGCCGAACAGCTTGAAGGGGTGGCGGTCCCAGCCGCGGTCGGCGGCCCAGCCGGCGATCGCCGCCATCACCACGAAGCCGGCGAGGTAGCCGCCGGTGGAGCCCAGCATATAAGCGATGCCGAGGCCCTTTTCCGGCGTGCCCTGGAACACCGGCAAACCAAAAGCGCCCTCGGCGAGGTAGAGAAGGAGCGTCGCGACGGCAAGACGCATGCCGAAGGCCGAGGCGATCAGCAGCACCGCAAGCGTCTGCAGCGAGATGTCGACCGGGCCCAACACCACTTTCGTCTTCGCCGACAGGGTGAGCAGGAGGGTTCCTGCAAGCGCCAGAAAGAGCTGGCTGGCAAGCCGGGCCGCGCCCTGGTCGGGCAGAGCGAGAGAAACGAGCGGGCGCATCGTGGTTGCAGTTGCCATGGTCTTCCCCATCGTGGCTGATTTGCTGTGTTTGAGGCGCGTCGCGGAGAAACGAGTTCAGGCGGCGCGCTTTGAGATTTCGTCCTGATGCGTGTCGTTCTCCCAAGACTGCTGCGCAGTTTTGGGCGACGTGCATTGATTTTCCTATATTGGCTTCCGCAAGATGCGGCAATCATTTTGCCGCGAGCAGCAGGACCCGGCATGACGCTTGAATTCGACACACGCTTCGATCCTGCCTATGGCCAGGCGGTCACGGTCGCTGCGGACGTCCAGCGCGTCACAGCCCGGAACGCGAGCCCGTTCACCTTCCACGGCACCAACAGCTACCTCGTCGGCCGCGACACGCTGGCAGTGATCGATCCAGGGCCGGACGACGATGTGCACCTCGAAACACTGCTCACGGCGATCGACGGCAGGCCGGTCTGCCATATCTTCGTCAGTCATACCCACCGCGATCATTCGCCGCTCGCGGCGCGGCTGAAAGAACGCACGGGCGCTCCCGTGCTCGCCGAGGGCCCGCATCGGCCGGCGCGGCGGCTGCGCATCGGCGAGATCAATCCGCTGGATGCCAGCGCCGATTTGGGCTTCGTGCCCGACATTGCGCTGGCTGACGGCAGCCTTACCCATGGCGACGGCTGGGCGATCCGCACCGTGCTCACGCCAGGACATACCGCCAACCACGCGGCCTTTGCGCTGGAGGGCACAGGCATCCTGTTTTCGGCCGACCATGTCATGGCCTGGGCCACATCCATCGTGGCGCCGCCCGACGGGGCGATGGCCGACTATATGAAATCGCTCGACCGGCTGATCGAGCGCGACGACCGCCTGCTGTTGCCCGGCCATGGCGGGCCGGTGACCGCGCCGCGCAGCTTCATGCGCGGGCTGAAGATGCATCGCAAGATGCGCGAGCAGGCGATCCTGGAACGCATCCTGAGCGGCGACCGAACCATCAAGGAGATGGTCGCCGCGATCTATCGCGGCACCGACCAGCGGCTGCACGGCGCAGCCGGCCTTTCGGTTCTCGCGCATCTCGAGGACCTGGTGGCCCGCGGTCTCGTCGCCAGCGAAGGCGACCCGGCGATCGACGGCATTTTCAGGCCTGCCGGTTGACTCACTCGGCCGGCGCCGCGCCGACCTGGCCGGCGACCTCCTGATCGAGCTCGGCGAGGAAATCGGTGATACGGGCGGCATTGTCGCCCAAGTCATGACGCCCGTAGCGCGAGGCCGAACGCATGTCGACGACGACCGAATCGCCGTCGTCGGCGACGCGGATGGCCACATCTGCCGGCAGACCGAGCACGAAGCCTCTCGCGACCGCGGTGATCGTCGCCTCGCTCTGGCTGTTGATGTCGGGATAGGGCGCGGTCAGCTGCCAGTCCCGCCGGTCGAGCACGGTCTCGACAGCATCGACCACGGTTTCGAAGGGCAGGTTGTAGCTGCGCCCGCTAACCAGCGGATATGCTTCCGCCTGCAGGCTCTGCTCGCCGGGCGTCGGCGGCGACAGCGCGTTCATGTCGCTTGTCCGGTCGCTGGTGTCGAGCGCCGGCGGGTCGTCGACGTCGGTCGAAATGTCGCGCAGCGGCGGATAGACGGTCGCCCAGTAGGCGGCGATGCCGAAAGGCGCAAGCACCAGCACTGCCAGCAGGGCGCCGACGCTGAGATCGCGGCCGCCGCGGTCGCCGAAATTCCACAGCCTCGACAGTGCAAGCCCGGCGAGCAGCAGCGCGAGCGCCGCAAGCAGCGCAACGAGCGCCAGCACCCACAGGAAAGGCGGGGTGTCGACAAGGTCGAGCCGGTAGCCGGCAACGACGGTCAGCAAAAGGACGAGCGAGAATGCCCCGATCCGCCGCGACCAGCCGGCCGCCCTCGACGTCTGCCGTTCAGGAATTGTAGCCATCGTCTGCCGCATTACCCCAGTCCGCATCGAGACTTAGAGCTTTTTGCGCCGGCCTTGAAGCCGAAAGATTTAACAATCCTCAATCCGTCGGCAGCCGATACTCCTTGAATTGCTGGCGCAAGGTGGTCTTCTGGATCTTGCCCGTCGCCGTGTGGGGAATCTCGCCGACGAAGGCGACGTCGTCGGGCATCCACCACTTGGCCACCTTGCCGCTCATGAAGGTCAGGATATCGCTCTTGCTCGGCTCCTTGCCCGGCTTGCGCACGACCACCAGCAGGGGGCGCTCGCCCCATTTGGAGTGCGGCACGCCGATGGCCGCCGCCTCCGCCACATCGGGATGGCCGACGGCCAGGTTCTCCAGATCGATGGTGGAGATCCACTCGCCGCCCGATTTGATGACATCCTTGGCGCGGTCGGTGATCTGCATATAGCCGCTGGCGTCGATATGGGCGACGTCGCCGGTGTCGAACCAGCCCTCGGCGTCGAACTGCTCGGCGCCGACGCCGCCGTAATAGGCGCGCGCGACCGCAGGGCCGCGAACTTTCAGACGCCCGAAGGTCTTGCCGTCCCAGGGCAGCGCGTTGTTCTCGTCGTCTGTCACCTTCATTTCAACGCCGAAGGGCGGGTGGCCCTGCTTGCCCTGGATATCGAGCCTGGAATCGCCGGTCAGCCCTTCATATTCCGGCTTCATGGTGCACAACGTGCCGAGCGGCGACATTTCGGTCATGCCCCAGGCATGCACCACCTGAACCTCGTATTTGTCCTGGAACTTGGCGGTGATGGCGCGCGGGCAGGAGGAACCGCCGATGACGACCTTGTTGAGATAAGGCAGCTTTTTGCCGGTCTCCTCGAGATATTGCAGCAGCATCATCCATACCGTCGGCACAGCGGCGCTGAAAGTTACCTTTTCGGTGTCGAGCAATTCGTAGATCGAGGCGCCATCCATCTTGCAGCCTGGCATCACCAGCTTGGCCCCGATCATCGGCGCGGCCTGACCGAGTCCCCAGGCATTGGCATGGAACATCGGCACCACGGGCAGGACGACGTCGCGCGTCGAAACGCCCATGGCATCGGGCATGGCGGCCATCATGGCGTGCAGCACGTTCGAGCGATGGCTGTAGACGACGCCCTTCGGATCGCCGGTCGTGCCCGACGTGTAGCACATGCCGGCAGCCGTGTTCTCGTCGAATGTCTTCCAGGCGAAGGCGCCGTCCGCCTCGGCAAGCCATTCCTCATAGGCGACAGCGTTCGGCAACGAGGTTTGCGGCATATGCGCCTGGTCGGTCAGCACGATCACCTGCCTGAGCGACCTGACCTGGCCGGCGATCTTTTCCAGCAGCGGCACGAAGGTCAGGTCGACGAAGATCGCCTTGTCCTCAGCGTCGTTCATGATCCAGGCGATCTGTTCGGGAAACAGGCGCGGATTGAGCGTGTGGTAGATCGCGCCGATCCCCATGATGCCGTACCAGGCCTCGATGTGGCGGGCGGTGTTCCAGGCAAGCGTTGCGATGCGGTCGCCGAGCCCGAAGCTGTCACGCTCCAGCCGCTGCGCTACTTTGAGCGCCCGATGACGGATGTCGGCAAAGGTGGTGCGCACGATCGGGCCTTCGATCGAGCGCGACACGACCTCGCGCCCGCCGTGCTGGCGTTCGGAGTGATCGATCAGCTTATGGCAGAGCAGCGGCCATTCCTGCATCAGTCCGAGCATCTCGGCTCCTCCCCTTTTTCGCGCTTTCGCGTCATTGTTTCACGCATTGTGGAATGATCCGGCGGATTGTCCAGCCACCATAAGTCCAAGGCGGTCGGATGGGCGGATGACCCGTGAAACCCGCCATAATCCGGCCATCGTCGCCGTTAAGATTCATTAATGGGCTGGGTGAGATTGGCGAATGGAGAGATTCGCATGGACGTGCAGCTCGATGAAAAAGCCCTCGAAAGCACGCTTGCCGAAAGTCTGGACGATCTGACGCCGGACTCCAAAACCGTTTCCGACGATGAATTTGCCGAAGTCGTCGGCGGCGCGCTGGAGGCCGTCGGCGGAACGCTGCTGTTCAAGATGTGCGTCGAGAATGACGGCGAAGGCCAGCATGTCGCTGCCGCAAGCGTCGGCGACGGCGGCAACCGCCAGTTCCTGCTGCTCACGCTGCCGACCGCCGGCGGCGCGCTGAAGGTCGAGACAGCGGCGAGAAGCAGCAATCCGGTCGCCGGCATCGCTGCCGCCTATGCCGGCCTCATGGACGCATTCAAGGCCGCCGCCTGACTGTCGGCGGTTAGAACATTATTTCGCTGCACGCGACGCGTCATCGCGCCGCCTTGCGCGAGGCGTCGGGCCGATCCACCTTTGACGGACGAGAGCGGTTCCGAACGGAAAAACCGCCACGCACCTTCCTCAAACTGCCGATGAGACCCGTCTTGGACAAGCGTGCCAACCCCGCCCCCGGCTTTCAGCCCAATCCCGACAAGGTGATAACGATCGAGCCTTATCGCGGCACCGTCACGGTCAGCGCCGGCGACGTCGTCATCGCCCGGTCTACCCGGGCCAGGCTCTTGTCGGAACCGCCCTACCCAGCGGTTTTTTACATCCCGTTCGACGATATCGACTTCAGCAAGCTCGCCAGGACCGAGCATTCGACGCATTGTCCCTACAAGGGCGACGCGAGCTATTGGAGCGTGCTGCCGGCCGGCGACAGCGGCAGGGACGCGATGTGGGCCTATGAGCAACCTTTCGACGAAATGGTCGACATCCGCGATCACGGCGCGTTCTATACGAGCAAGGTGACGGTCGAGACTAAGCCGGAGTGATAGACTGCGGCGGAAAGCATCGCGGATCTCCGAGGTCGCTGAGCCTCCCAACCGTCGTCATCAACCCCCCGCGGATCAATCCGTGGTGCCGTCGTTGCCGACGTCGTCGGCATCGTCCAGCCGAACGAAGGTCAGGCCCTTCTGCTTCAGGGCGAGCAGGCCCTGGACGACACCCTCGCCCGCGGCATGGGTCGGCTGGTTGATGTGAGCGATGATGACGTCGCCATCCTTGGCTGCGGCGATGCGCCGGGCGGTTTCCTTGGCGCCGAGCAGTGAGCCGCCGTCGCCATTGACGGAAAAGCCCGCGACCTTGAAGCCCAGCTTGCGGATCATGGCGATCGCCGACGGGCTGTATTCGGCGGTGGCGCCGCGAAACCATTTCGGCGGCGGGCCGCCGGCGCTCGCAAGCGCCGCGGCACCCGACTCGACCTCGGCCTGAACGGCATCTGGACTGCCGGCACTGCTGATGCCGTAGATCTTGCGGGGCGTGTCGACCGCCGGAATGTGGCGGCCACCGTGGTTTTCCAGTTCGAACAGATCAGGATGCGCGCGCATGATCCCGACAGCGGCGGCGTTGCGCTTCAGCCAGATGCCGGTGACGAAGATAGTCGCGGGAATTTTGTTTTCTACCAGGGCCGAAAGAATGCGCGTATCGGTCTTCCCGCCGCAGGCGTCCAGCGTGAGCGCGACACGGCCACCGCCGCCTTGCGGCGTCAGATGCAACGTCGGTTCGACCAGCGTCCCGGCATTGCCAGCCGAGACCACGACAAGCGATAGCGCGATCGCGCAAAGAGATTTTTGAAGCAAACCCGTCATTCCCATGCCCGGCCCGTCAAGCCGCTCAACCGCAAGATGGCGTCAACAAGACGCGCATCTAGGCGAAAATCGGAACGGTTCGCATCCGAAAAGCCACCGCGCGACAATTTGCATGGAGAGTAGCTGCAAAAGCTCAACACGCCTTTAGCAGACTTGAGCTAGACCGCCTGCTCAAGCGCCACGTCGGTACGCGCCAAAAGTTCGCGCACCGCCTCGACCACGGAATCCACTTCAAGGCGCCAGACACAGCATGCCTTGCTCGAATCGGTCCGACGGCACAGGTCGCCGCCGACGCAATCGCAGGGCATGGAGGGGCGCAACGAGATGCTGGGGACGCCGACCGGGCCCCATCGAACCGGATTGGTCCGGCCGAACAGACCGACGACCGGAGTGCCGGCTGCGGCCGCCATATGCATCGGGCCGCTCTCATTGCCGAGGAATAACCTGGCCTCCTTGAGCAGCGCCAGCAACGTTTCGAGCGAGAGCGTGCCGACCAGATTGACGACCGGCGTTTTCGCTGCCGCCATGATCTTGTCCGCCGCCTCGTGCTCATCAGGGCCGCCGATCAGCACAGCGTCCAGGCCAGTTTCGGACGATATCCGTTCGATCGCGGCCGCAAAGCGCTCCGGCTGCCAGCGACGCCCGATAAAGCTCGCCCCCGCATGCACCGCCACGAAGGCATTTGGCCGCAAATGATGCTTGCTCAGCAAGGCGAGCGCTTGCGTCGTTTCGAAGGGCAGCGGGCGGATGGCCGGTGCCCTGACGCGCAGGTCGACGCCGAGCACCTCGAGCGGCGACAAATAGCGGAAGAGATAATGCTTTTCGCCGAATCCGTACGGCTTCATCCTGACATTGGCAGGCTGGCGCTCAAGCCAGCGCAGAGGTCGCTCCGTCGGATAGTGGCCGACACGAATCGGGGCACGGACCAATCCGGACACCAGCCGCGAAGTCTTGGAATCGGTGATGTCGATGACCATGTCGAAGCGGTGCCGCCGCAAAGTTCGCACAACCCGGACAAGCTCGCGCCCGCGCTGGAGCGGCGTGCCGCGCATGCCGGCACGGCTAAACGAAACGACCTCCGCTGCGATCCCATGCGCTGTTAGAAATCCAGCAAACCTGGCATCGCACAGGAACACGACCTTCACACCTGGATATTCGAGCTGAAGGTTCTTCGCCAAGGCAGAGGCAAGCACGATGTCGCCTATGAACTTGGTCTGCATGATCAGGATCGATCGGAAAGAGGTGGGGGAAATCTGCAACATCTGTTTCACGCCCCGAGTAATTCGGAACCAGAAACTGCCCAGGAACGATGTCGAGATTGAGAACCAGCGCGCGCACGTTCGCGTGAGTTTCCATACGAAATCGTAAGATGGAGCGCGCCGTTCAGGCGCGCTTTGCTCTTCCCTTCGCGGCCTCCACGGCCGCCTGGGCCGCAGCCAGCCGGGCAATCGGTACACGGTAAGGCGAGCATGACACATAGTCGAGGCCGACCTCTTCGCAGAAGCGGATCGAGGCCGGGTCGCCGCCATGCTCGCCGCAAATGCCGAGCTTGATGTCGGGTCGTGTTCCCTTGCCCTTTTCCGCCGCAATCCGCACCAGTTCGCCGACACCGTCGATGTCCAGCGAAACGAACGGATCCTGTTCGATGATACCTTTCTGCCGGTAGGTTTCAAGGAAGGAGGCCGCATCGTCGCGCGAGATGCCGAAAGTCGTCTGGGTCAGATCGTTGGTGCCGAAGGAGAAGAACTCGGCCGCTTCGGCAATGACATGGGCGCGGATGGCTGCGCGCGGCAGCTCGATCATGGTGCCGGTAAGATAGTCGATCTTGGTGCCGGTCTCCTGCATGACGCTTTGCGCGACGGCATCGATGCGCGCCTTGACGTATTGCAGCTCCTTCACGAGGCCGACCAGCGGCACCATGATTTCGGGCACCACCAGCGCGCCGGCCTTGTGGCCGGCCTCGACCGCCGCCTCGAAAATGGCGCGCGCCTGCGTCTCGGCGATCTCGGGATAGGAGACCGCCAGACGGCAGCCGCGATGCCCGAGCATCGGATTGAACTCATGCAGCGCCTCGGTACGCTGCCTAAGCTTGTCCGCCGGCACATTCATGGCGGTCGCGACCTCGGCGAGCTCGGCGTCGGTCTTGGGCAGGAATTCGTGCAACGGCGGGTCAAGCAGCCGGATCGTCACCGGCAAGCCCGCCATGATCTCGAACAGCTCGAGGAAATCCGAACGCTGCATCGGCAGAAGCTTGTCGAGCGCCGAGCGCCTGTCCTTCTCGGTGTCGGCCAGGATCATCTCGCGCATGGCGATAATGCGGTCACCTTCGAAGAACATGTGCTCGGTGCGGCAAAGGCCAATGCCTTCGGCGCCGAAGGAGCGCGCCATGCGCGCGTCGAGCGGCGTCTCGGCATTGGTGCGCACCTTCATGCGGCGCGCGGCATCGGCCCATTCCATGATGGCGGCGAAGTCACCGGACAGCTCCGGCTGCAGCATGGCGACGGCGCCCTTCAGCACCTGGCCGTTGCCGCCGTCGATGGTGATGATGTCACCCTTGCGGAAGGTCTGGCCCATCGAGATCAGCGTGCCGGCCTTGTAGTCGACTCGCAGCGAGCCGGCGCCCGAGACGCAGGGCTTGCCCATGCCGCGCGCCACCACGGCGGCATGACTGGTCATGCCGCCGCGCGTGGTGAGGATGCCTTCGGCGGCATGCATGCCGTGGATGTCCTCCGGGCTGGTCTCGACGCGCACGAGAATGACCTTGCGGCCTTGCGCCTTGGCATCCTCGGCCTCACCGGAGGAGAAGACGATCTCGCCGGTGGCAGCACCCGGCGAGGCCGGCAGGCCGACGCCGATGACGTCGCGCGCCGCCTTGGGATCGATGGTCGGATGCAGGAGCTGGTCGAGCGAGGCCGGATCGATGCGGGCAACCGCCTCCTCTTTCGTGATCAGCCCGTCTTTCGCCATCTCGACGGCAATCCTGAGCGCCGCCTTGGCGGTACGCTTGCCGGAGCGGGTCTGCAGCATCCACAATTTGCCGCGCTCGATGGTGAATTCGAGGTCTTGCATGTCGCGGTAATGCTTCTCCAGCCGGTCGGAAATATCGACGAAGGACTGGAAAGCTTCCGGCATCAGTTTCTGCAGCGAGGGCTTGTCAGAGCCCGCAGCGATGCGCGCGGCCTCGGTTATGTTCTGCGGCGTGCGGATGCCGGCCACCACGTCCTCGCCCTGCGCATTGACCAGGAATTCGCCATAGAGCTGCTTTTCGCCGGTCGAGGGATTGCGGGTGAAGGCAACGCCGGTGGCGGAGGTGTCGCCCATATTGCCGAACACCATGGCCTGGACGTTGACCGCCGTGCCCCAGCTTTCCGGGATGTCGTGCAGGCGACGGTAGGTGATGGCGCGGTTGTTCATCCAGCTCGAAAACACGGCGCCGATGGCGCCCCAGAGCTGCTCGCGCGGGTCCTGCGGGAACGGCTTGCCGAGCTCCTCCTCGACCTTGGCCTTGTAGAGCGCGATCACACCCTGCCATTCGATGGCCGTCAGTTCGGTGTCGAGCTCATGGCCGAGGCTCGCCTTCTGGTCCTCGAGAATTTCCTCGAAAACCTCGTGATCGAGGCCCATGACGACGTCGGAATACATCTGGATGAAGCGGCGGTAACTGTCATAGGCAAAGCGGGCATCGCCGGAATCGGCGGCAAGCGCCTCGACCGTCTCGTCGTTGAGGCCGAGATTGAGCACGGTATCCATCATGCCTGGCATCGAAGCGCGGGCGCCGGAGCGCACCGAGACCAGAAGCAGCTTCGACGGATCGCCGAAATTGCGGCCGGTGAGCCTGCCGATATGGTTGAGCGCCGCCAGGACATCCGCTTCAAGCGATGTCGGATAGGTGCGGCCGTTGGCGTAATAGGCATTGCAGACTTCAGTGGTGATGGTGAAGCCCGGCGGCACCGGCAGGCCGAGGCTGCACATCTCGGCAAGGTTGGCGCCCTTGCCGCCGAGCAGGTTGCGATCACCGGCTCGGCCTTCAGCGGCACCGTCGCCGAAGGTGTAAACCCACTTGGTCATGCATGCCCTCCACGTCCCTTGGAAGATAGACAACACCGGGCCAAGGCCCCGGTCCCCGCCCTTCCGATCCGAGCGATAAGATGCTGCATTGCGAAAGGCAAGCGCCGGCAAAGCAAGCGCCGCGACTACAATCGATTAAGCAAAAGCTGCGTCAAAAAGACTTGCCGGTGTGAGTTACGCGAGATAGAACACAACAAGAACAAAGTGGAGTAGCGCGATGAAACTCGAGGGAAAACTCGACTATCTGGAACTTCCGGCCACCGGCGGCACGCTGGACAGCGTCAAATCCTTCTACAGCGCGGCGTTTTCCTGGTCTTTCACCGATTACGGGCCAACTTACTCCGCTTTTGCCGAGGGGCTCGACGGCGGCTTCCAGGCCGATGCGGGCGAAGCGCCCGCCAGACCGCTGCCCGTGCTCTATTCCGAAAACCTGGAGGAGACGCTGGAGGCCGTTGAGAATGCCGGAGGCGGCATCATCAAGCCGATCTTTTCCTTCCCAGGCGGCAGGCGGTTCCACTTCACCGACCCGGCCGGCAACGAGTTGGCCGTGTGGGGCGAATAGCCCGCAATTCCGGTCGCCGGATCGATCTCCCCTCCAGATTACGCCCGAACGCGGCGGCAATCCGCCGGCGCAGACATGCGGCAAGATTACTTTGGATGTCAGCGGTCCAAGCATTGAGCTTTCGACCGGCTCGTCCTATAAGGCCGCGCGCAGCGGGCACCGCCCGGCTGCTGGGGCGTCGCCAAGTGGTAAGGCATCGGTTTTTGGTACCGACATTCCCAGGTTCGAATCCTGGCGCCCCAGCCAACCATTTTTTTCTTTTATTCAATGATTTAGCTAAATCGATCAGGTCTTCGTCTAGGGCACTCGGCTAGGGCCTTGGATGCGTGGACCGGCAGCAAGAATCTGGCGTCCGGAACTGGACTTAAGAGAAGCGGCGCCGTTTAGGACCGCTTCGAATTCACGATAGCAGGTGCGGTATGGTGCCAAGGGCCGTAGCCCCTGTTGGCCGCTTTTCGCGATCGAGAGCACGCGGAGCAATTGTTCACGGTAGCTCAGTCAGCCGGGCTGCGAGGAAAAAAGCGTGGCCGATTGACATACCGATTGGAATTCCAATACCTATAGTATTTAAACGCCCAGTGCTGAATACCGGCGGGAGGAGCCAATGGCCGAAAACACGACAGCTGATCCTTCCACGCCTGCCCAGCTTCGCCTCGCGGGCGGAGCGCAGGGGTTCAATTGGCTTCCGGTCTTCCTTGCAGACGAGTTGGGATTATTCGGCAAGCACGGCATTGCCATCGAATACAAGCGCTTCGGCAGCGTCGACAAGGCAACAGGAGCTGTCCTTGAGGGTGAGGCCGACCTTGCGATTACGCCGCCAGAAGGAGCAGTCGCGGACTTCGTGAACGGTGGAGAACTGCGCATTGTTGCGGCCAATGCAGTGCGGCTGCCGATGTCTCTCGTGGCGCGGCCAGAAATCGCCAGTCTGGCGGACCTTCGAGGAAAGAGGATCGGCACGTCCTCGCTCACCGAGGGTACTGCGATTTACACGCAGATTGTGCTGGCTTCCCAAGGACTGCACTACCCCGCCGACTACGAATTCGTGCTTGCGGGTATTCATACCAAACGGTGGGAGGCGCTGCAGGCCGGGCAAGTCGACTGTGCTCCCCAGCCCGCGCCGTGGAACTTCCTAGCCGAGGACCAAGGCTACAATCTGATCGGCGAGGTCAATGAATTCATACCCGAGATCCTCTTCACCGCGGTCATCGGCCGATCATCGTGGCTGCAAGCCAATCGAGATGTGGTCATACACTTCATCAACGCCCTGATTGAGGCCCATGCGATCACCAATGAACCGGCACGGCAGGACATAACATTGCCGATCTTCCAACGCATCACCACGCCGGAAAGCTCCACCCTGGCCAATCGTGGTCTAGAATACATGCGTGACATGGGCATGTGGCCGGACAAGCTGGCCGTGCCGGCAAACGCGTTGCGCACGACCATCGACCTGATGATCCGCGCGCATTTGCTCGATGAGGCCCTTCGGAGCCAAGCGCTGCACGCCTTCGATGCTTCTTATCTCGACGCCGCCTGCGTCACTGTCGGCTGAACCCATCTGCCGTGCACCAAAGCAATCTCGCAGCTGACCCCTCACCTTCGCTTGCCCTTGGAGGTCGACGACCCTAAGTTGCTTGCTCAGATACGCTAGGTATCCCGATACGTTCATTGGATGATCAAAGATGGCGCGACTGACCCGTGAACAAAGCCAAGCCTTGACGCGCGAAAAGCTTTTGGCTTCGGCTAGCGAGATGGTGGCCCGAGACGGCTATTCCGGCGCATCGATCGAGCGGATCGCAGAGGAGGCCGGCTTCTCGAAGGGGGCCTTCTACTCCAACTTCACGAACAAGGAAGACATTTTCCTGCAACTGCTGGAGCGCAACGCCGGCGGAGATGTGGTCGAACTGACCGAAAGGCTTCGCAGCGTTGACGAGCCGAAGGATGTCATCGAATCCATTTGCGAATGGGCCAACCAACGCGCCAAGGACAAGCGCTGGGGAACGCTGGCCATCGACCTGCTGCGCATCGCGCGCCGCGACAACACGCTGGAGGATCGGCACCTGCGCC
Source organism: Mesorhizobium sp. WSM3862 (assembly GCF_002294985.1). Lineage (GTDB taxonomy): Bacteria > Pseudomonadota > Alphaproteobacteria > Rhizobiales > Rhizobiaceae > Mesorhizobium. The sequence continues at coordinate 370,662 of NZ_NSGE01000003.1, forward strand.
TGTTCAGGGACCAGTGGGAAGGGCTGGGCAGGCTGTTGTCGGAGAAGCTGTTTCCGTATGGGGATGCGGAACCCCGGCCACTCTATGTCGGCGGTATCGTCCTCGAACTCGTCTATGGCGGCATGTCGAGTTTTATGGACGACAGGGCGCCCGGCGAAATGGTGCGGGTCGCGCTGACGTCGATGCACGAGGCTCATCTTTTTAGGCATAAGAACGGAAAGGCCGTGCGCAAGCGGACTGCAGCGTCCTGACGCGAACCATGCCACGCCACGTTGGAAGGCCGACCGATTCTCCTTCGTGGACGTCGGGTGCCTATTCGTAGACAAGTCCCTTCAAGCGCAGCCGTTCGCGCATTGAGTTGACGTCCAGGCTGAGCTTGCCTGCAGCGTAGAGGCGACGTTTGTCTTCCTCGGCCGCCTCCCGCTCTCGTGCCCTTCTCGCAACCAACTCGGCATTGGCACGGGGCACCACGCAGACGCCATCATCATCGGCGACGATCACGTCGCCAGGGCAGATGCGGGCACCGGCGCAGATGATCGGAACCTGGCAATCGCACAGCGTCTCCTTTACCGTTCCCTGAGCGAAGATCGCCTTCGACCAGACCGGGAACTTCATCGCTCGCAAAGCAGCCACATCGCGCACGCCGGCATCGATCACGAGGCCTCGGATGCCGAGCGCCACCGCCGATTCAGCCAGAAGGTCGCCGAAAAATCCGTCTTCGCATGGAGAGATCGGAGTCACGACGAGCACATCGCCCGGCCGCGCCTGCTCCAATGCAACATGAATGGTCCAGTTGTCGCCCGGCGTCACCTCGCAGGTAAGCGCATTGCCGCCGATCCTGGCGCCGTCATAGATGGGACGCAGCCGCGAGGCCAGCAGCCCCTTGCGTCCCTGGGCCTCGTGAACGGTTGCCACCCCCATCGCGCCCAGTGCGTCGCACACTTCGATCGGCGTACGTTCGGTGTGTGTCACGACTTTTGCCATTGATATCTCTAGAGATTCGTGCTGACCGGACCTCGCTAGCGACCCTGTCGCTTGAGCCTCTCGTCCAGCCGCGGGTAGACTTTGCGCGCATTGCCCTCGAACACCGCCGCGCGGTCGGCTTCGTCGAGGCCCAAAGCATCGATGTAACGGCGCGTGTCGTCGAAGTTGAAGCCGGTCAGCGGGTCAACCGCCTTGACCGCGCCCAGCAGTTCCGAGCCGAAGAGGATGTTGTCCGGACCGATCACGCGAAACAGCGTGTCGATCCCCGCCTGGTGGTAGACGCAGGTGTCGAAATAGACGTTGCGCATCAGGTGCGTGGCGAGATCCGGCTTTTCCATCATGATTGCCAGCCCGCGATATCGGCCCCAGTGATAGGGAGCGGCGCCGCCGCCGTGGGGAATGATTATCTTGAGGTCTGGGAAATCGCGAAACAGGTCGCCCTGGATCAGCTGCATGAACACGGTAGTGTCGGCATTGATGTAGTGCGCTCCGGTGGTGTGCAGGCAGGCCGAGCACGCGCCCGAGACATGGATCATGGCCGGCACCTGGAGCTCGACCATCTTCTCGAAGAGCGGATACCAGTAGCGGTCATAGATTGGCGGCGCGGACCACAAGCCGCCGGACGGATCGGGGTTGAGATTGCAGCCGACGAAGCCGAGCTCGTCCACACAGCGCTCGAGTTCAGCCAGCACAGGAGCGAGGTCACCGCTCATCGACTGCGGCAGCTGGCAGACACCGGCAAAGTTCAGCGGGAACAGGTCCACGATGCGCGCAATGAGATCATTGGAGACACGGGACCATTCGGCATTCAGCGCAGCGCTGCCGACATGATGGCCCATGCCCGAGGCCCGGGGCGACAAAATTGTCAGGTCCGAGCCGCGCTCCCGCTGAAGACGAAGCTGGTTGTCTTCGACGGTCGCGCGAAGCGTCTCGTCGCTTATGCCGGGATAGACCGGACCTGCGTCGCGCTGGCCCTCGGCAAACGCCACCTGGGCCGTGCGATAGGCATGATGCGCCGGGGGCTCGGTGGTGTAGTGACCGTGGCAGTCGATTATCATGGCATTCTCCAACCGCAGCTCAGGGCTCCAGCACGTAGTTGGTGAAGCCACCGTCGCCCGAGGCTACGCCGTTGATCGCCTCATTGATCTGGTCCAGCGGATAGGTGCGGGCTTCCAGCACGGACAGGTCGACCGCCCCGGACCGGACCAGCTCGGCTATCTCGATACCCTCCGCGGTGCTGAGCCAGGCCGAACCGGTGAGCACCATCGAATTGTCCATCCACCATTTGGTGTTGAACAGCATGTCGGCGCCCGTACCGCCGATGTTCACGATGGTGCCGCCACGTTTGACGCCCATCATCGCGTCCCTCATGGCGTTGACGTCGGCCACCGCGCCAAGGCTGTCGAGCATGAAATCCGCGCCGGAGTGGTGCTTGGAGCGCACCCAGTCCGCGACCTTGCCGTCCAGGCTGGAAAAAATCTCGATCCGGTTCGGTGCGAGGCGCTTCAGCTTTTCCAGCAATGGCTTGCCGCGCGCGACCGCATAGATGGTGGAAATCCCCATGGCGAGCGCGAACATGGTGGCGCCGACACCCAGCGTTCCGGTCGCGCCGTTGATGATCAGCGACTTGCCCGCAAGGTTGCCCAGCTTTCTGAGCGCCGAATAGGACGTACCGAGATAGCCCATGCGGGCAGCCTGCGGAAACGTCATATTGTCGGGTATCTTGACGATGGCGCTCTGGGGCGCGCGCATGAATTGAGCGAAGCCGCCGCCGGGATAGCGCTTGTAGATTTCCAGGCTGTTGCGATTGAACCCGAAATATCCGGCGAAGGTGAAGTAGTCGCACTTCATCTGGTTGCCGCTGGCGCAGGCGTGGCAGGCACCGCACGAACGCAACGGATTGACGTAGACACGGTCTCCGGGCTTCAAGGCAACGACCTGCTCGCCCACTTCGTGCACGATGCCGGCGGGGTCAAGGCCAAACGTCGCGGGCTTGGGAGGCAGCGGCTGGTGAGGATACCAGTTCTCCCAGTTGTTCAGCACGTTGGCGAGGTTCGGGACCATACCGCAGGCTTTGACCTCGACCACGACATCCGTTCCGGACGCTCGAGGCTTGGCGATCTCCTCGATCCGCATTGGTTCGTTTACCGCATGCAACCGTGCGGCGCGCATCATCACTGTCACGATGTTCCTCCTCAAATACCGCCAACCGGATCGAGTTGACATTCCGATTGGACTGTGGATACCGTATAGTATCTGGATTGGGTGACGCAAGACCCGATTTGCGGTGCCGGTACCAACCATCGCTGCTGCCCTCGGGCCTACGCTCGATTTCGCAGGGTGGCTGGCGGCCAAAACGGGGCCCGCTCACAACGACTGCAGCCGTCACGCTGCTGGGGAGGAGACGTACAATGCCGTTCGAGTTGCAGCCTCAGGACTGCCTGAGGATCCTATGTGGAGTCTGGTTCCTGCCGCATCTGATCGGGAAGGTCAGGAACTTCGATAAGGCGCCGGTGACGTTTGAGAAGGCCGGTCTGAAACCTGGCAAGGCATTCCTTGTCTTGACAATCGTCCTCGAGGTGCTTGCCGCGCTCGGCATGGTTTTCAACGTCTATTCGAAAGCAGCAACCGGTTGCGCGATCGTCGTGCTGCTCGGAGCAGCCTACGCAGTGGTGAAGATCAACGGCGCCAAATGGCGCTGGCAGCAGATGGGACCGGAGTTCCCGCTTTTTTGGGCGCTCGCTTGCCTCATCTCGGCACTGTGACTTTGAACATCTACCTGGGAGGTTTCATATGCAGGTTCGGCGCGTCGTCACTGGCAGGGACACTGCCGGCAAGTCAGTGGTCGTCAGCGACGGCCCCTCCCCTGGGGAAATGGTCCTGCGCCACACGCCAGGTTGCGTATCGTCGCCCCAATGGAAAATCGAGGGGGCGCCAGAGCTGGGGACCATCAACAACAAGGACCCCATGGAGACAACCGGCACCATGGTCATGCCGGCAGGCGGATCATCGTTCTGGATCATTACTTTCCCTCCGGACAGCGTCTACATGTCATCGGAATGGAACCCCGCGGTAGCCGGTCCCGAACTCATCGAGGCATCACCTGGCATTGCCGAGCGGATGGAGCCGGACAGCCCTGGCATGCACCAGACCCCGACCGTCGACTACGTGACGGTGGTCAAGGGCAGACTGATCCTGGAACTCGATGACGGCAAGACTGTCGAGCTGAATGCCGGCGACACCGTGGTCCAGCAGGGCACTCGTCACGCATGGCGCAATCCAGGCGACCAGCCGGCGACGATCTCCGTGATCATGCTCGGCGCCACTGTCTGACGCGGCGGTTACGATCCCAGAGAGACCACACCAGCCTGGGCTTGGGCTTCGGACCGCTCAGATCGTTGCCGCCACGTCGGCGAGGATCTGGCGCGTCCACGCATGCAGGCCCGAATAGTGAGAACGCTCGGTCCAATACATGTCGATCTGGATCAGCACCTCGAGAGGAAATGGCTTCAACGTCAACTTGTCCGAAAGCCGGCGGGCCAGGCGATAGGGAATGGTCGCGACCAGCTCCGTGCCCCGGATCAATGCTTCAAGATTGTCGTGGCTCGGCACGATCACGCTCGGCGTAATCCTGACGTCGATTGCCCGAAGCGCCGCGAAGTACAACGCCTCCCACTGGCCATTGTGGGTCACGGCGATATGCCGCGTCTGCCGGTAGCGATCCATCGTCAGTTCGCCGGCCGCAAGCGGATGGCTGGAATCCATGATGCAAGCGTAGCGGTCGGTGAAGAGTTTACGCCGGTAGTAGATATCGCCGAAAATCGCCACCGGGCCGAGCACGATATCGCAAATGTTTTCCTTGAGCTGCTGCTTGCCGTGCACGGCGGATTCAAAAATGTTGACCGCGATCTGGGGCGCCTGCTGCTGGACCTGGCGCACGAAGGCCGGCATCAGGAACATACGCTCGTGATGGTTACAGGAGATCGTCACGCTGCCCTTGGACGTAGCGGGATCAAAACCTTGCAGAGAGGACAACGCCTGCATGCGCTCGAGGACATCGCGCGCTTCCTGGGCGAGTTGACGGCATTTGTCGGTCGACAGGATCGAGTTGCCCTGCCGAACGAACATCGGGTCGTTGAAGGCCTTTCGAAGCCGCTTGATCGAATAGCTGATCGTCGACTGATTGACGCCGAGGCGCTCCGACGCCTCTGAAAAGGACCGGCAGTCGTTGACCATGACCAATGCCTGCAAGGCATTCAGGTCGATCTGGGCAAGCTCCTCCGACAGCATGACGCCTACTCTCTATGCAAAATTTCGATCACATGTATCGAACCTATTGGGTTGTTAGATGTCCTGCAAGGGCTTAGCCGGAAAGGAGCTGCACAGGAGGAGTGAAAATGGCTGCTAATCTCGAACAGAAGATCGCTGACGCTGGAAGCGCCCAAACCATGCTCTGGGAATCGCAGAGCCCGCCGATCGTCAGCACGCCGGTGACGCCGGAATTCACCAACTGGCGCGACGAACAGCTCGCTTGGCGCAGCAACGCCGTGCTCTATGACCAGTCGCACCATCTCGCCGACCTGAACATCCGCGGCAAGGATGCGCTGAAGCTCATCCGCGACACGGCGATCAACAGCGTTGAATACTTTCCCGTCAACGCCGCGAAGCAGTATGTAGCGGTCAACGACGAGGGCCAGCTCATCGGCGACAACATCCTGTTCCGCTATGAGGAAGACGAATTCCAAGCGGTGGGCATTCCGCCGACGATTAACTGGCTTCAGTATCATGCCGAGACCGGCGGTTACGACGTCGAGCTTGTGCGGGACAATCCGTCCTATGCCCGCAAGGGAAATCCGCTGTGCTACCGCTACGAGATCCAGGGACCTGGCGCGTTCAACGTGATCCGGGAACTCATCGGCGGCGAGCCGCCGGATGTGAAGTTCTTCCACGGCACCCGCTTCACGATCGCCGGCAAGATGGTCCGCGCGCTTCGCCACGGCATGGCGGGCGAACCAGGCTTCGAGTTCGTCGGGCCCTGGGCCGATCATGAGGTCGTTCGGGCCGCTCTGCTCGAGGCGGGCAAAAAGCACAACATGATTCAGGTCGGCGGCCGGGCGTACCTGACCAACTCGCTCGAGTCCGGATGGCTTCCGCGCCCGTTGCCGGCGTTCTACTCGGGCAAGAGCACGGCGGGCTTCCGCAAGTGGCTTGCCGCGGACGAGATCGATGCCAATGTGTCTCTAGGCGGAAGCTTCTTTTCCGAAAACATCGAGGACTATTACTTCTCGCCCTACGACGTGGGCTACGGAAAGATCGTCAAATTCGACCACGACTTCATCGGCCGCAAGGCCCTCGAGGCCCAGGTCGCCGACGGCCAGACCACGGCCAACCGCAAGGTGACGCTGCAGTGGAACGGCGACGACGTCGCCAAGGCGTGGGCCTCGATGTACCAGCCAGGTGTCGGAGCGAAGTTCATCAACCTTCCGATCGCCCACTACGCGACCTATCACTACGACCGGGTCGAGGCGCCAAACGGAAGCTTGGCCGGGCGTTCGCTTCATACCGGATACTCGGCCAACTACCGTTCGATGATGTCGATCGCGGTCGTGGATGCGGCAGTGGCAGAGCCTGGCACCGAACTGGTGGTGGTCTGGGGCGAGCCCAAGCCATCCTCCAAGGTGCAGGTTGAAGACCACGTGCAGTTCAAGATCCACGCCACCGTCCACCCGGCGCCGATCGACGCGCACGCGCGCACCAGCTATCGCAAGAACGCCTAAGCCGCACGCCTGAACAGAGGGCGGCCTGCCGGCCGCCCTCCCCTCACGGCAACCGCACCCGACGACAACAGACTGGCGGGACCTCCTGCCGGTGTCGCCTTGCGACGCGAGAAACCGCCTTGCCCTTCAGCTCGGCCGTCAACCCGGAGACCGGGTATGGAAAAGTCCTATCTGCTTACGCTCCAATGCAAGAACCGGCCGGGCATCGTCGCCGGCGTGGCGAGCCGTTTGGCCGCACATGGCGCCAACATCACCGCGGCCCAGCAATTCGACGACCCCGAGACGGATCGGTTCTTCATGAGGGTAGCGTTCGATTTGCCTTCGCCCCTCGATGATCTCGCCGGGCGTTTTTCCGAGGAGGTCAACCGCTTCGGCCTGCAATGGACATTGCGGCCCCAGAACCTGCCCCGCAAGGTTCTGCTGCTTGTCTCGAAATTCGACCACTGCCTGGTAGACCTGCTTTACCGCCAACGGCTGGGCGAGTTGCCAATGCAGGTTGTCGCCATCGTCTCCAACCATCCGCGAGAAGGTCTCAACCTCGCCTCCGACGACGCCATTCCCTTTCACCACTTCCCGATCAGCCATGAGACCAAGGCCGCCCAGGAGGCGAAGATCAAGCGCGTGATCGAAGATAGCGGCGCCGAGCTTATCGTGCTGGCCCGCTATATGCAGATCCTATCCGACGACTTCTCAGCCTATCTCTCCGGCCGCTGCATCAACATCCACCATTCTTTCCTGCCGGGGTTCAAGGGCGCCAAGCCCTATCACCAGGCGCATGAGCGCGGCGTGAAGATGATCGGAGCAACGGCGCACTACGTCACCGAAGACTTGGACGAGGGTCCGATCATCGCCCAGGACGTCGAACATGTGACCCATGCCGACACGCCCGAGGACCTCGTTCGCAAGGGTCGGGACATCGAACGCCGCGTGCTGGCCCGCGCGGTCGCCTTCCACCTTCAGGATCGGGTCTTGCTCAATGGACGCAAGACCGTCGTCTTCGGCTAACAACGGAGCCACGCGCATGGAAAAAGCTGCTATCCGCCCCTCCGCTATCGACGCCTCGATCGAGATGGCGCCAAGCCAGGTGATCGACTCCCCTGACTTGCCGGGCCTTTTCCCGTCGGGGGTCCGGGTCTACATCACCGATATCGGCCTGGCGGACACGCCGACCCTGGTCAAGGCAGCGCGGCGCGTCGCGGACCTTGGCTACACCGCGGTTCCCCATATGGCCGCTCGCCGACTGACCACGCGCCAAGCGCTGGAAACGCGGGTGAAGGCTTTGGCTGAGGAAGCGGGTGTCCGCGACTTGCTCATCATCGGCGGCGACGTGGCTACCCCAGCCGGTTCATTTTCCTCCTCTTTCGAGGTGCTCGAGACTGGTTTCGTCGACAAGTACGGCATCACCGAGGTCGGTGTAGCCGGCCATCCGGAAGGCAGTCGCGACTTTGGCGACGAGGCGGCGATTGCAGCGCTCCGGATGAAGAGCGCCTGGGCCGAGCGCACCGGGGCAAAGATGCGTGTAGTCACCCAATTTGGCTTCGACGCGGACAAGTTCATCGCCTGGGCGGACGGCCTGGCGGTTTCCGGGGTGGACCTGCCGATCCATCTTGGCGTGGCCGGTCCCGCCAAGATCACGACCTTGCTAAAATACGCCGCCTTGTGCGGCGTCGGCAATTCGCTGAATTTCTTGAAAAAGCGCAGCGCCTCGCTTGCCGCCCTTGCCACCAGTCACTCGCCGGAGAGCTTCGTCGGCCCGATCGAGCACCATGTGCGGGCAAAGCCGGAGTCGGCAATCGCGCAGCTGCATGTCTTTCCGTTTGGCGGCATCAAGAATACGGCCAGGTGGCTCTACGAGCGTGGCTCGTGGCAAGGCCTCGAAGCCGACGATCGCTCGTCGATCGCTTAAGCGCGTAGTTGCCTCCGGAGAGCCGAGCCAGACCATGGCGCGCCGATCGTCGGCGCGCCATGGTCTCTCGTTGCCGCGACATGGGCGAATGTTGCGGCACGATTGCTACGCGCAGCCTATCAGTCAGCACCGCCGGACATCCGCGAGGACGTCCGGCGCGCCCAGGACAACGCGAAGCCGCCGTCAGCTGCGGCCGCGCCCCTCCGTTTCAATGCGCAGCGTGACCTCGTCCCCGATCAGGGGAAGATTGGCCGTCATGCCGAAGTCGCTGCGCTTCAACTTGGCAGTCGCGCTGAAGCCGGCCTCAAGACTGCCGTCCCACGGGTTCTTGCCTTGGCCGTTGAAGGTCACGTCGAGCGTCACCGGCTTGGTCACACCGGCGATGGTGAGATCGCCCGTGATGGTGCCCTGCTTGTCGCTCGACTTGGTGAATTTGGTGCCGACGAAGGTGATGTCCGGAAACTCGGTGGCATTGAACCAGTCGGCGCCCTGGATGTCGCTGTCGCGCTGGGCATTGTTGGTGGAGATGCTGGACACCTTGACCTTGGCCTGCAGCTTGCTGGCCTCAGGCGCGTCCTTGTCGAAGGTGAATTCCCCGGAGAACTCTTTTGCGACGCCGATGACGTTGGAGAAGCCGAGATGATTGATGAAGAATACGATGCCGGAATGAACCGGATCGATGTCGAACGTGATCGGCTGTGCGGTTGCCGGCCCGATTGGCGCCGTTGCGAGTGCAGCTAGCAAAGCTAGTTTCAGTCTGTAGTTCATTCCATCCTCCTTTGTTGATGCACGAAAAGCGAATTCACAGCGGAAGGCTGAACCCCTTCCGTGCCAGCATCACTGCGACTGCCGCGACGGCCGGCACCAGGCAAAACCCTGCGAAGACGAACGTGGCGAGTGCAGGGGTTTTCTGATCGAGACGATCGAGGATCACGCGGCAGGCCGAAGGGACCAGGAAAAGCAGCAGGAGCACCGCAAGGGCGAGAAGGTCGATCTTACGAGTGATCAGCGCGACGGTCTGCGCCACAGCCATCATGCCCGCCGCTCCGCCGAGCAAGGATGCCAATCCGAAGCGGTAATTCGGCCGGGACAGGTGCCCAACCACGATGCCGGCGATGCCAAAGGCGACGCCAAGAGACAGTTGCAGGCTGGATGATGAAGCCCCCATGAAGGCAATGGGAGCAAAGCCTGCGCTGGCAACCGCGAGCATGATCGCAGGGCGCAGATCCGATCCCTCATCGGGATAGTCAGCTTCCCGATGAAGCGCATATAGCGCTGCCGCTCCGGCCAGAGCGGCGACAACCAGGTCGAGAGGCTGCGCCAGGGCAATCGTATCGCCGATGTAAGCTGCTGAGGCGACCGGCATTGCCGCCAACAGCAACTGTCCGAGCCTGCGGCTGCCTGTCCATTCCGTCGCCACGCCCAGGATCGATCCAACCGCCGCCAGGTAGAACACCTTGTTGACGGCGCCGACCGGAGGGAAGGAGGGAAGGCGATTGTAGGTCAACCAGTAGGACAGGAAGAAGCCGAGCGGGATCAAGAGATCGTACCAACGGCGATCGACGCGCCCCCATCGCATCAGGCCGCTCAAGGCGAACGACAAAAGGCCGCAAATGGCGACCGCCAGCATAACGGCCTCCTGCGGCGATCGGGCAACGCCAATCACGTCGCATTACCGTTGTTGGCTACAGGATAGCGGGCACACGCTCGCGGCACCTTGCGGCAGGATGAAGTCACACCGTCCTCCCCGGTCTGAGTTCTCCATGACCGGCCCTTCCGGATACCGGTCAGATTTCAAATACCAAAGCGTATCTCACCAACCTTGTCAATCCAACTGGACAGCTGGCCGGAACCCGCCTCGCCTTAGTGCAGGTGCACCGGCGAAGTCGGTTGACATACGACTCAGACTTCAAATACTATATGGTATCTAAAGTGGGACAGACGCGGAAGCGCCGGTTCCGCTGACACGCCTGGGAGGAGTGCGTGGCTGTGCAGGAACATATCAGCGCCTATTTGCCTGTGCTCGCGGCGGATGGCGTATCGGTCAGCTTCGGAGGCGTGCAGGCGCTCGACAATGTCTCGCTCGACGTCGGCGATGGCGAGATTTGCGGCTTGATCGGCCCGAATGGCGCGGGCAAGACCACCTTCCTGAATGCCATCACCTGCCTTGCACGCCTTCAACGCGGCACCGTAGAGCTGTCGGGTCGGATAATCTCCAATTCGGCGGTGCGCGACATCATCGGTCTAGGGATCGCTCGGACATTCCAAAACGTCGGCGTATACGGCTCGCTGAGCGTCCTGGAGAACGTCATGCTCGGCGCACACCACAAGATGGGTGGAAAAGTCGCGCGTGCCCTTCTCAATCCCTTCGGTGCGTGGGCCGAGGAGAAGACGGTCCGCCGCAAGGCTGAATCAATTCTGGATGAATTGGGAATGGCCGCATTATCGAGCGTGCGCGCCGACTCCCTGCCCTATCCCTTGCAAAAGCGGATGGAGATCGCACGCGCCCTGGCGGCCGAGCCCAAGCTCCTGTTGCTGGATGAGCCGGCCGGCGGACTGACCCATGGCGAGGTCACCGAATTCGGCACCCTCGTCAATACGATCCGGCATAGCCGCAGGCTCTCGATCCTCCTGATCGAGCATCACATGGGTCTGGTGATGAGCCTGTGCGACCGGATCCATGTGTTCCACCTCGGTCGAAATCTGGCGTCAGGACGCCCCGAAGAAATAAGGACCAATGAAGCCGTCATCGGCGCCTACCTCGGGAGGAGCACGTGAGACTGCTTGACGTCCGCAATCTCTCGGCCTCCTACGGCAAGGTACGGGCGCTTTTTGACTGCTCGCTCGCAATCGCGCAGAACGAATTCGTTGTCCTGCTCGGCGCCAATGGCGCGGGAAAAACCACTTTGCTGCGCGCGCTTTCGGGCACAATCCGCTCGGCCGGCGAAATCGCCTATATGGGAAGCGACTTGCAAAAGATGGCGCCGGAACGGCGTCTGCAACGCGGCTTAGCGCAGATTCCCCAGGGCAGAGGCACTTTCACGGAATTCACGGTCGACGAGAATTTGACGCTGGGCGCCACAATCGTCTCCGATGCCCGCCAGGTCCGACAGGACAAGGAGCGGTGGTACGATCGCTTTCCGCGATTGCGCGAACGACGCTCCCAACTGGCCGGCAATCTGAGCGGAGGCGAGCAGCAGATGCTCGCGGTTGCGCGAGCGCTCATGTCGCGGCCAAAACTGCTGCTATGCGATGAGCCGTCATTGGGTCTCGCGCCCGTCATCACGCGCGAAATATTCGCGATCTTCAAGGAACTCCGCGACATCGATGGGTTGACGCTCTTGGTCGTGGAGCAGAACGCGGACCTGTCGCTCAAGTTCGCCGACCGCGCCTATGTCATCGAGGCCGGGCATATCGTGGCCGGCGGCTCAGCCGGCGCGATACTTGCAGATGAGCATATCCAGAAATCTTACCTTGGGGACTAACGTGGCGACGTTTCACCAGATCATTGTTTGCGGCATTGCCCCAGGCGCTGTCTACGCCGTGCTGGTGATTGCCCTCGTGCTGGTCTCGCGTCTTACAAGGCGGGCGTCGGCCGACCGCCTCGATGCGGCCTCCTTCATCGACATTCACGATACCGCCGGACTGCCATTCCTGATCGTGGTAACCGCCATTTTCCCGTCATCAAACGCCGGGGTTCCCTCGGCCAAGGCTCTCGGACCGAAGGCGCGCAGGTCGACGGCCTCGGCGTTGCAGTTGGGAGGCTGGGCTTGACCCTTTTCGTGCAAATCGTCCTCAGCGGTCTTGCCACCGGCGCGATCTATGCGGCTCTTGCCCTTGCGCTGGTGTTGATCTTTCGCGCCACCAATGTCGTCAATTTCGGTCAAGGCGAAATGGCGACTTTCTCGGCATACTGCACCTGGCAGCTATGCCTGTGGGGCCTGCCATTATGGCTTTCCATTGCAATCGGCCTGACCGGTTCTTTTGTGCTGGGTATCTTGGCGTTTCGGGTCTTCGTCCGCCCGCTCCTGGCAGCTCCGGTCGAGGCGACAGTGGTCGTCACGCTCGGCATGTTTGTGCTCTTCCAGGCGATGGTGACGTGGCTCTGGGGCGCCGAGCAGAAGCCGTTCCCCAGCCTGTTTCCCGAAGGCAGCTTCAGCCTCGGTGAGGTACGGGTGCTGGGTTCGTCGGCCGGTACCTTGCTGATCCTCATTGTCCTGGCCGCGGCCATCGCCTCCCTCTTCGCCTTCACAAGGCTTGGGCTCTCCATGCGTGCCGCGGCCTTCGACCGCGTTCGCAGCGTTCTGGTGGGCATCAACGTCGAGCGCATGCTGATGCTCGGCTGGGGCTTCGCCGCGGCGATCGGAATGATCGCGGCGGTGCTGGTCGCGCCACGGCTGTTTTTAAGCCCGACCATGATGACCCCGATCCTATTCTACGGTCTTGCCGCGGCAACAGTTGGCGGCTGGGACAGTCCGCTCGGCGCCATAGCCGGAGGCCTTCTGGTGGGCGTCAGCGAGAGCCTTGGCGCCAACTACCTCGGCTTTCTCGGCGCGGACATGCGCATCGCGGTCCCGATCGGGCTCACCCTTTTCGTCCTGCTGGTCAAGCCGGTCGGTCTGTTCGGCTCACAGAAGGTCACCAAGCTATGAGCAACGATATTCGGCGCACGGTCGCGGCAAGCGTTGGGTTTGTGCTGGTCGCCACATTGCTGCCGGCCACTTTGTCAGGCTTCCAGTTGCAGCAGGTGAGCATCGCCATCTCCTATGCGGTCGCCATTCTTGGCCTCAACCTGCTTATGGGGTTTGCCGGGCAGATCTGCCTCGCCCAGGGGACGCTGTTCGGCATCGGCGCCTACGTCACCGCCATCTTGAACGCGACCTACGGCGTCCACCCGTTGGCGACCCTGCCTGCGGCAGCTGTTTTTACCGCGCTGGCCGGTCTCGTCGTCGGCCTGCCGGCCCTGCGTCTGCAGGGGCTGCAACTTGCGATCATCACGTTTGGTGTCGCGGCGGCCTTTCCGCAGCTTCTGTTGAAGCTCGGCAGTTGGACGGGCGGAGTCTCCGGCTTGCCGATCGATTCCCTGGAGCCGCCTGCGTTCCTGGCCGATTACCCGGAGCTCTGGCTCTATCTGGTGTCGCTGGGGTGCGCCTGCGTCGCGGCATTCATCGTCTATCTCGTTCTCCTCGGCGACGTCGGCCGCGCGCTCCAGGCGCAACGGGACAGTCCGCAGATCGCGGAGGCTCTCGGCGTCAACCTGACCAAGACCAAGCTGTGGGCGTTCGCCATCAGCTCTGCGCTCGCTGGCCTTGGCGGCGGCGTCTTCGCGATCCTCAACGGCTTCATCAGCCCGCAGTCCTTTCTCGCCCCACTTTCCATCACCATCGTGATCGGGAGCATCGTCGGCGGCTCGACAAGCATTGTCGGCGCCTTCATCGGCGGGCTGTTCATCACCTTCGTCCCGACATGGACGTCCAACATCAATCTCGCACTCGGCAACGTCATCTACGCGCTGGCACTGATCGGCATCATGCTTCTGGCGCGCGGAGGGGTTGCCGGTCTGCTGGAGAGACTCGCCGCTGCCTTGAAGGCGCGGTCGAACGCCAACGGCAAAGCCGGATCAATGAGCCAATCAGGGAGGAAGTTATGAGACCATGTATGCCAAGAATGCTTGCGACGGCAGCAATACTTGCGCTGGCCGTCGGTGTCGCTCCGGCGAAAGCTGACGAGACACCGGGCATCACCGACAGCACCGTGAAGATCGGCATCACCGGTCCGCTCACCGGTCCCGTCGCCGTCGTCGGCGCGGTCGCAGAAGGCATCCGCGCCCGGGTCGAGGCCGCCAATTCCCACGGCGGCGTCAAGATGTCCGACGGCAAGACCCGCAAGATCGAGCTCGTGATCAAGGACGACATGCTCGATCCGCAGCGAACGCTTGCGAATGTGCGCGAGATGGTGGAGCAGGACAAAGTTTTCGCTCTCGTCGGCACGGCTGCCACGCCGAACAATGTGGCCATCGGACGCTATATCGAGCAACGCAAAGTCCCCAATGTCTTCATGTATTCAGGCGTCCACAAGCTGAACGCGCCGCACGAGGAAATAGGGTTCGTCCCGGCCTTCTCGACCGAGGCGGCGTCGTTCGCCACTTATCTGAAGGACAACAAGCCCGAGGCAAAGGTAGCGCTCCTCTATCTCAACACCGAGACCGGCGAAACCTTCATGAAGGCCTTCGACAAGGCCATCGACGGCTCAGGCGTCAAGGTCGTCGATCGGCAACCGGTGACTTCGCAGGATCCGACCGTCGAAACGCAACTGACAGCGCTCAAGGCTTCCGGCGCCGATACGCTGGTGATCATCGCCGCGCCGCAACAAGGCGGCGAAGCAATCCGTTTCCAGGCCGAGAGCGGCTGGAAGCCGCTGACGCTCGTCACTAACCTTTCCTCGGCCTACCCGATCCTGCAGGCGGTGGGGCTAGAGAACGCCAAGGGCATCATCACCTCGAATTTCCTGAAACCGATCGTTAGCCCGGAAAAAACCGGTGATGCGGGCATCGACCAGTATCTGGACGATATCGCCGCGGCCAAGGTCAACTTCGTCTTCGCCAACACGATCGGACAGGTCGGCTACGCGACCGGCGATACTCTTGTGAAGGCGCTCGAGCACATGAAGAAGCCGACCCGGGCTGAGCTCCTCGACACCGTCTTCAACATGCAGAAGTGGGACGATCCACTATTGCTGGACGGGATTAAGCTGAACACCAAAGCCGGCTCCGATATTTTCCCGATTGAGGCACTGCAGCTCTATCAGTTCGACGGGCAGAAGTACGTGCCTGTTGGCAAGCTTCTGGATTTCGAGGGCAAGACGGAAGAGTAACGGACGATCGACACAGGTTGCTGCCGGCTGCGAGCGTCCGCGTTTTGCGGGCGCCTTTCTCGCCAGAGCGAAGTTCGATTTGTTTGAGCGATTCGTGAGCCGACAATATCGTCGGCAGTCCTATCTGCGATCCGTTTTTGCCGGAAGTCATTCGGCAGAAGATGCTGGCGAAGGCGAATCCGGATTCCGTTGCGCGTGACGGCAGATCCAGCTTCGGGCAGTTTGCAAATGCTCTGCGTACCGGACGCAACTTCCCCATTCTAGCCAGTATGGTAGAGATTGGGGCTGGTGCAAATTCCGGTACGAACGGCAATGAACCTTCAAACCAGAGCCCGGTCCATTCTCGATAGCGAAGTCGTCTGGGACGCCCATTCCGGCTTCATGCCGGATCCTGCCGCGGACTTGAACAACCTGCGGATCTGGCGAGACGCCGGTGTCGACTATCTGTCCATCGATGTCGGGTTCGATCTGCTGTCCTGGGAAATGACGGTAACCAATCTCAGCTGCTTCCGCCACTGGATCCTGGCGCGTCCCGCCGACTACGTGCTCGTCTCGTCGGCCGACGAAATCCTCGCTGCTAAGGCGCAAGGCAAGCTGGCGGTCACCTTTGACATCGAAGGCATGAATGCCCTGGACGGCCGGATTGAGATGGTCGAGTTCTATCAAGGCCTTGGCGTGCGCCAGATGCTTTTCGCCTATAACCGCAACAACCTTGCCGGCGGCGGATGCCATGACGAAGACCCGGGTCTGACCGCGTTCGGTCGGCAGGTGATCGACGAGATGAACCGCCTCGGCATGTTCGTGGATGTGAGCCACACCGGCTACCGCACCACCATGGACGTGATGGAGTACACGGACCGGCCAGTCATCTTCTCGCACTCCAATCCGAAAGCGCTCTGCGCCCACGGTCGCAACATCACGGACGAGCAGATCAAGGCCTGCGCCCGCACCGGCGGCATCGTCGGCGTCGTCGGGCTCAGCCGTTTCCTTGGCGAGGCGCGCACCGATTCCGAACGGCTGGCCGACCATGTCGAATATCTGATCGATCTCGCTGGCCCA
Organism: Mesorhizobium sp. WSM3862; assembly: GCF_002294985.1. Classification (GTDB taxonomy): domain Bacteria; phylum Pseudomonadota; class Alphaproteobacteria; order Rhizobiales; family Rhizobiaceae; genus Mesorhizobium. The sequence goes on from NZ_NSGE01000003.1 coordinate 387,261, forward strand.
CGCCATGTTGGCATCGGCCTCGACCATGCTTTCCCGGTCGAGATCGAAGGCATCGACGACATCATCGCCAGCAATCCGCATTTCTGGCCGAAGAGCGAATATGCGGGAGAAACGACCTATTCGGCACCAGCCCAAATGAAAGAGCTGACCGAGGTTCTGCTTCGTCGCGGTCAGCCGGAAGGAGCGGTCCGCGACGTCATAGGCGGCAACTTCATGCGCCTTGCCCGGGAAATCTGGAAATAGCCACCGGAGCAGCTGTTGAGCGCTCCGTGGGACCTTCTTTTGGTCAGGCGGGTTGGTCCGCGCCAAGAAGGACGCGCAGCTTCGCGACGGCCGCATCCGGACTGGTCGATACGGGGATGTTCGTCGCCGCTTTGACCGCATCCCGCGCGCGCGCCATGGAGAACTGTGCCAAGACGATCGCATCGAAATCCTTCAGCTTGGCGGCTTCAGCCGCGATCAGCCGGTTGTGGGTTTCCACGTCTCCTGCACGCACCGCCTCGATCGCGCCCGGCACGAAATAGCTCGTGATGGTGGCAGCTTGGCCCATACGGGCGGCTTCGTCCCGGAACTCCTGCTCCATTCCTTCCCTCGACGGCGGGAAAGTGTAGAGCATTGCGGTGCGGCCGCCACGGCGGATCGCCATCTCAAACATGGCCTCGTTCGGTTTCAGGACCGGAACGTCCAGCTTCGCCGCGGCCTGTTCGATCGCTTGCCCGAACGCCGAGCAGGTGAACAGCACGGCATCGGTTCCAATCGAACGGGCATAGCTGGCCAAGGCCTCGATGCGCCGGATCATGTCGCTCGTCAGGTCAGCGGTTTTGGCGCGGTCCACTGCCAGGCTGTCCTCGAGGATATTGACGGTTTCGACGCCAGGCCATCGCGTTTCGAACGCCGATCTGATCGACTCCATCGAGATGGGCGTGGCATGGATCAGGGCAATGCGAGGCTGTGACGTCATTGTGCGAGACCGAATGTTAAACGAGGCCGCCCCGAGAGCAAGCGGCGTTGGTACCAATGAATATTTCGCGGCTGCCGCCGCGAAGACCCATACGCTCTCGGCAGGGATCCGCGCCCATACATTGCGCGAGGCAAGTTGCCGCGCGCCGTGCGCTTTGGCGACGAAGTCGCCACGGCGCAGACGGTACTCCCACTTGTCGCCGGGATAGATGCTGTCATCGAGATGCATCTCGATGCCGTCCGGGTGCAAGGGACCGCGGCTGTTGAAACTGACTTCGAGATCGAGACTCTGGCGATGGACGGGATCATCCCGCTTATCCTTTCGAGACCAGCTCACCATGGCAAGGAAGGAGGAAGGCGACCGCAGCCCAATAGGTGATGGTCCTTGCCTTCGATCACGTGGCGAGACAGCCACTACAAAGCCCGTCGCCTCGAGCGCTACGAGCGTGCGACGTTTTGGCCGTGAAAACCGAGGACCGTGACTGGCCGAACCACGGTTGCGCATAATCCGGCGGAAGAGTTCCACTTCGGGTAATGTTGAAGGCCGCAGGAGGCAGGATCGGGCCTATCTTTCCCGAAACGCGCGCTGGAACGAGTCCACTAGTGGCTTGGTCAGATAGCTCAGAAAGGTTCGCTCGCCGGTTGAAATGAAGGTTTCGACCGGCATGCCTGGGTAGATCTGCTCGGGCTTGACCTGCGGTGGCAGCTTGTCGGCCATCTTAAGCCGCACGGTGTAATAGGGCTGTCCAGTGCTGGGAGTGGTCAGCCGGTCCGCCGAAATGTAGAACACCTTTCCCGGCACTTTTGGTGTGGTCCGCGCGTTCAGGGCTGTGAACATCATGTTCGCGCGTTGGCCGACTCGGATAGAATCGATGTCTTCAGGCTTGATCTTTGCCTCGACGATAAGTTCCTTCGTCGGCAGGAGCTCCATCGCAGGCTCGCCAGCACGAATGACGCTGCCTTCGGAATTGTAGAGAGAGCGGACGATGATGCCGTCCGCCGGGGCACGAATGGTCGTTCGCACCAGGACCGATCGAGCGGCGTTGATTTGTTCCTCAAGGTCGGCCACCTCTACCCGGGCCTTGTTCAATTCCGTGACGGCATCCTCGACCCGGGTGGTTGTTAGTCTTTCAATCTGCTGGCGCGCTTCCACGATCTGGGTGGCCGCGCTGGCGATTTGCGCCTCCAGCGATCCCTCCTGACCTACCAACTCGGCGGTGCTACGCAGAAGATCGGTGTATTCAGAACGATTTGTCAGTCCCTTGTCGAGCAAGTGCTTTTTGCGTTCCGTCTCGGCATTGACGATCGCGAGCTGGTTTGCCGCAGCATCCTTTTGCGCCTTCAAGCCGGCAACAGCTTCCCGAAGGGCTGCCACCCGTTCCCTAAGGATCTCCTGATCTGCGCCATAGCGCGCTAGCCGAGCCCGGAACTCCTTGGTTTGCTCTGCAAAGACGTCACTGAATTCGGACGCGTCTGAGTAGGCGCCTAAATCGCGGGGCAGGACGATTTTCTCCAAGCCGTCCCGTTCTGCCTCGAGCCGCGCGATCTCGGCCTTTTGTGCGACCCACTGTTTGAGGACTCGGTTGAGCTGCGACTGCGCCACCGTTGGATCGAGCACGATCAGCGCCTGCCCTCGTAAGACTCTGTCACCCTCTCGAGCTTTGACGCTGCTGACCACGCCACCTTCGAGATGCTGGATCATGACATTCTGTCCAGCTGCTGCAATCACTCCTGGCGCGATCGTTGCTCCGGCAATCGGCGCCATTGCGCCCCAGAATACGAAGCCAAGCAAGAAAACGGACACGCTTGCATACCCCGCCAGCGTGATGCGATCTGTGCGCGTATCGACGTTGCGCTGCCAGCTATACGTCCTGGCGCCGATGGCTTGGCTAGTCATTAGCGACCTTTATCTCGCCTCGAGCAGATGAGGGGAAAGGCACCACTCCTTCGCGCGACTGAGAGGCTGCAGGCCACCCCGCCTGGGCCCGTCGCTCGACAAGTCTATCGAGCACGCCCTTGGTCAAACCGTAGATCTCGACCTGGCCATTGCGTAGCATCAATACGCGATCGCATTTGGAAGCGAGAGAGGGCCGATGGGTTATGACAAGCACGGTCGTTTTTCGTGAACGCGCCCCGCTGATCGCGCGCTCGAGCGCGGCTTCGCCGTTGGAATCGAGATTTGCATTGGGCTCGTCGAGAACCAGCACCTTGGGATCGCCGTAGAAGGCCCGAGCAAGCCCGATGCGTTGACGCTCGCCACCCGAAAGGCGAACGCCGGTCGGGCCGATCAGCGTCGAGTAGCCATCCCTCTGACCCAGGATGAGCTCATGCACTTGGGCCCGCTGGGCTGCTTGAACCAACTTCTCGCTGGGCGCATTCGGTTCGAACCGCGCGATATTTTGCGCGATGGTTCCCGGGAAGAGTTCCACATCTTGCGGCAGGTAACCAATATGGCGGCCGAGTTGTTCCGGGTCCCAGTTCCGAATATCGCCGCCGTCGATCCGGATCGCCCCCGAGCGGGGCGCGATCGCACCGACGATGAGGCGCGCCAGAGTCGATTTTCCAGCCTGGCTCGGCCCTACAATCGCGACTGTCTCGCCGGCGGCGACCTCAAAGGTCAAGCGCTTGATCAGCGGCAGCGAGCCGTCGGCCGCGCCCGGAAGATGATAGACTATTTGCTCCACGCTTAGCGCTCCTTCAGGAGCCGGCAATGCTACGTTTTCCTGGTTGTCGAGCCCGGACCGGAGAGCTGAAAGCCTCTTCCAGGCAAGATTGGCGTCGATGATCTGCCGCCAACTCCCAATGATCTGATCAAGAGGTTGCAGAGCGCGCGCCGAAATCATCGAGGACGCAAATATCATACCGGCGGTCATCTCGTTGTGGAGAACCAGATAAGCGCCGGCCCCCAATATCGCGATCTGCAGTGTCGAACGAGTGGTGCGCGATACACCGCCATAAAACGAATTGATGCGAGCGAGCCCATCCGAGGCGTGTAGAGAGCCGGAAAAACGGGTGCCCCAGAATTCTATCGCGTTGGACACCATGCCAAGTGCGCGAACGGTTTCGAAGTTTCGGGCGAAAGCCTGCGCCGAATTCATCGAGGCGTTGAGACTCTCCGCCGCCTCCTTGCCAGGTCGCGAGCTCGCGACCTGGTTCAGAATGGCGATGGCGACCATGAGAACCGCTCCGACGATCGTCACAAGGAAGAGCAGCGGATGGATGAAATAGAGCAGGCCCACGAAGATCGGCCCGAAAGGAAGGTCGAAGAGAAAGAAAATGGTCCTCGAAGCGATGAAGCCTCGCAGGGTGGCCAAGTCGCGCAAGGCTTGAACATCGCCGAGGCCAGCGCGGGGGCCACTCATTGCAGCGAGAAAAGACGATGTGCCCAAAGAGACATCCAGTCGCGCCGCGAGCCGGCTTGCGTATACACCCCGCACGACTTCGAGCACGCCGAAGAGCAAGAGCGTCGAAAGCGCAAGCAATGTTAGGTAGGTGAGCGTGTCCAAATTGGCGGCGGGCAAAACCCGATCATAGACCTGCAGCATGTAGAGAGGCAGAACTAGCACCAGGGTGTTCATCACCGCGGAGAACAGGCCCATTTCGACCACGCTCTTCGACAGCACCCTTCTATTCGTGTAACTGGGCATCCCCGAAATCGTCTCTTTTGGTTAAGGGATCATTTTAGACAATGTTTATATATCATGCCAAGCAGCCGCGCTATCGGTTGCGACCTTTTGACAGCCTAGCCTTACGTTCATCGGAAGTTATCCACCGGTCATCCAGTTCGGCTGGGACGCCAGGAACCACCAATCCAGGATGGCGCTAAGCGTCTGATTCTCACTCAGAGAATTGAAGCGTCCAAACCTCAAAACTGCCTTAGTCAGCTAATCGCTTGCTGGCAGTGAAAATGACGTCTGCGAACGAGGCGGCGTGAAACTCAAGTTGCTAAATGTTTCCAATAATAGCGTCGCCGCCGCAGTAAGCTGGCCGCCGATAATGGTGTCGCCGCCATCGGCCCGATCGGTTTGGATGGTGATGGCAGCGCCGACTGCAAAGGCCGGCGCATGCGCATCCGCGGCGATCAATGCGGCCGACGTTTATGGCAACTTGATCGGCGTCCGCCGCCTTTCTGATCGGTGACCGTCGGAACCAGGCACGGCGGGGGGCGCGCCCGCCCCTCGCCATGCCATGGTCCGATCGCATGAACGATCAAACGACGAATACGTCGTGATAGGTCAGTGCCGCTCCGGGCTCCAGGTGGGCGATTTCCACCTGCGGGGCCGATTTCGAGCCGTCGGGATCATAGGACAAGACGCCCGTGGCCCGGTTGTAGAGCAGGTGATCGTTGCTATGGGTGGCGTGTTCTCGCAACTCGAAATACGACGAGTTCACCTGCGTCGGGCTGGACGAGGAACCGGCGCCGAGTTGGGTGAAGACGGCGTTGTCGAGATAGAGCGCGTCGTTTACCGCGTCGAAGTCGGTCAGTGTGTCGACATTGCCCGCGCCATAGGCGGTGTCAAACACAAAGGTGTCGTGGCCCGCGCCACCGGTCAGCACGTCGTTGCCACCCTTGCCCCGCAATGTGTCGTTGCCAGCCAGGCCATCAAAGGTATCGGCCGCGGCAGTGCCGACAAATGTATCGTTCCCGGTCGTTCCGTGGGTCGGGTCCGTCGGCAGGGTCGGAGATGACGGTAGCGGGTCGGTCGGCACGGTCGGAGATGACGGTAGCGGGTCCGTCCCGTCATGGGCTGCGTGCCAGGCTGCCTTGGCGTGGGCCCAATAGTCGCGGGCCGCCTGGCCCTGAAGGACCGTCCAGCCGGCGGGCGGCATTGGATAATCCGCCGGCAGCGGCGTGTCGGAGAGGTTGAGATAGTAATTGCCGTGCGACTCGACCGTCTTGTCCCAAGCCCGCTGCACCCGTTCCAAGCCGTTGTGGTTAACGTCGGTGATCGCCACCACGCAGTCGATAAAGTGCAGGCTGGGCACGATATCGGCAGCGCCTGTGCCCTTGTCGAGTTTGAATGGCGAACCGTGGGTCATCTCGCCTTTGCGAAGGTACTCTCCCATGCCTAGAAGCATGCCATCCATGGTGACCGAGTTGTCAGACCCATCCACGTCACCATCGCCAAGGCTCACTCCGGAAAACACGTGGTCGAACAGCGAATCCCGGATGGTGCCGCCGATGACGTCGTCGTCCTCGACCGCGTCGTCTCGTGAGTTGCCGACATAGGTATCCTCGATAAGGAAGGTGCCAGTGCCGCCGACACGGATGCCATCCCAGGGCTTGGTGATCGTCCAGTCGTCGATGACAAAGCTGTGGGCTGAATTCACGCGGACTGCGGCGGAGTTGACGTAAACGTCCTCCCAGGCGCCGGTTTGGGAGACCGTGCCGTTGATCGTGCCGCCCGACGCCACGAGGTTGTCGCCGGGGTTGACGACCGCGAAGGGATAGAGGTTGGTGGAGCTTCCCTGATTGGCGACAATCCACGAGGCTTTGCTGGCATCGATAGTGGTGTCGGCGGGGAGACCGGATGCTTTATATTGGCGGTAGCCGTAGTCACCGCTCAAGACAATGGTATTCGTATCGGCCATTCTTGGCGACCTTTCACACCCCCACCCTTTCTGCCCAACATGCCTGAAGCCCGAATGGCTCGCGGCCAAAAGAGCCCAGGTTAGCGGTATGGAGCAAATCACAAAATTTAAAAAAAGTGTCTCAAAATGTAACAATATATCTCTCGCGGGAATTGGGTGGCGCGGCGATTTCAGCGCGGATTCTCTTCAGTGGTCTCAACGCGGCTTTCGCCCCCTTGCCACCTCCGAAACCCACCGGCCTCGCAGGAGCAGTCCATGAGCGGAGACTGTGCGCACGAGTTCCATCGTTGCAAATCATCGAAATCCGGACGATTGGCGAGACGATCAAATTCGTCCGTGAGTTATGGGGCAAGAACGCACGCCGGGATGTCGAGCGCCCGGCAATGAACTGACCGATATTTGCGTCAGCTCGACATCACGCTGTCTCAATATGAAGTGGAAGTCCGTGCTCTGGTCGCGGCGAGCGGTGGGGCAGGTCCCTCGACAATATCGGCCCGACCTCCTATATGCTTCGCGCAAAAGCACGGAGAAAGGGTGTGTCCCGAGAGCGTGACGTGCTTATGTGGCGCGAAGCCGGGAAACTTGCGTTATCTGGCGATTATGAAGGATGGCTTGCCATCGAATGGGAGCTTCGTAGCAGAGGATTCTCACGCGCCAAGCTGCTGTTCGATAACGACCGGGTCCGAAAAAAATTGGATGAGATCTGCAAGAGGGCACAGGAGCAACGCGCCGACCCCAAACGGACCTAAAGACCAGAAGCGCCCCGCCTTTCCAGAACCCAGCCAACCTTCTCTCTCCGATGAATTGCATTTCTCCAAGCCTGGTTCGCGCCAGGGAGGCGAAAGCGCCGGCCTAAACCTTTTCCGCCGACAGACGTTGTTTGTTCCAGACGGACCGAGCGACCGGCAGCGGAGAGGATCACCCGATGTATTTCATGGCACTGGCCACCGACTACGACGGCACGCTGGCGCATGACGGACTGGTCACCGCCAGCACGCTGTCGGCGCTGAAGAAGCTGAAGAAGTCCGGCCGCAAGCTCATCCTGGTCACCGGCCGCGAACTGCCCGATCTCAAGGAGGTGTTTCCGGAGGTCGGGCTGTTCGACAAGGTGGTGGCCGAAAACGGCGCGCTGATCTACACGCCGGCGAGCGAGGAAGAGCAAACGATCTCGCCCTCGCCTTCCGCCGATTTCGTCGACAGACTGAAGAAGCGCGACGTCAAGCCGCTCTCGGTCGGCCGCTCGATCGTTGCTACCTGGGAGCCGCACCAGGCCACCGTGCTCGACGTCATCAAGGAGCTCGGCCTTGAGCTGGAGATCATCTTCAACAAGGGCGCGGTGATGATCCTGCCCTCAGGCATCAACAAGGCCACCGGACTGGCGGCTGCGCTCAAGGACCTCAGATTGTCGCCGCATAATGTGGTGGGTATCGGCGACGCCGAGAACGACCACGCCTTCCTCAGGGCTTCGGGTTGCAGCGTCGCCGTCGCCAACGCACTGCCCGCCGTGAAGGAAACCGCCGACCTCGTCACCAGGGAGGCGCGCGGCAAGGGTGTCGAAGAACTGATCGGCAAGCTGATAAAGCAGGATCATCTGATAGCTCGCAAGCGCTTGCGCGGCGTCCTGCTGGGAACTGCCAACGGCAAGAAGGTTTATCTGTCGCCCGTCGAGACCGTTCTGATCGCCGGAAGCTCCGGTATCGGCAAGTCGACATTGGCCACAGCGCTCACCGAGCGGCTTGCCGAACAGGGATTGCAGTTCTGCATTTTCGATCCCGAGGGCGACTATGACGGACTGGAGGGCGCCGTTCCGCTAGGTGATGGCTCGACTACACCCAGCAAGGAGCAATTGCTGGAGCTGATCGAAAAGCCTGGCACCAATATCGTGGTCAACGGGCTGGCGCTGAAGGTCGACGAGCGGCCCGACTTCTTTGCCGAATTGCTGCCAGGCCTCGGCAGCGTCCGCTACCGCACGGCAAGGCCGCATTGGCTGATCATCGACGAGGCGCATCACCTTCTGCCCAGGCGCCGCGAGGACACGCGCGCGGTGCTGTCGCTCGAGCTGCCGGGCACGGTGCTGATCACCGTGCATCCGGAAGCGATTTCGACCGGGGTCCTGCGCCTGGTGACGGCGGTCATCGCGCTCGGTCCGAAGGCGAAGAGCGTGATCAAGACCTTCTGCAAGGAGGCCGGGCTGGAGGCGCCCAAGAGCATTCCTTCGCCGAAGGGTGACCGGGTCCTGCTATGGCGGCCGCAAGACGGCAAGAAGCCGTTCACGGTCAAGGCGATCGAACCCGACCAATCGCTGAAGCGGCACAGCCGCAAATATGCCGAAGGCGAGCTCGACGAGGCCGGCAGTTTCTATTTCACGGGGCCGGAAAAGGCGATGAACCTCAGAGCCCACAATCTGATCATTTTCGCCCAAATGGCGGAAGGCATCGACGACAAGACCTGGGAATACCACCTGCGCGCCGGCGACTATTCCAAATGGTTCCGCCAACAGATCAGGGACAAGGAACTCGCCCGCGAGACGTCAGAGGCCGAGAAGGACAAGAGCCTATCGCCCGAGGAGAGCCGCAAGCGCGTGCTGGAGGCCGTGCGCCGGCGTTACACGGCGCCAGCCACGGCACCGGAGACGTAACTCAGTCGGTTCCGGGCGCCAAGCCCGCCCTCAACTCGCCTCGCGCAGCGCCTCAGCGGCCTGCAGGTCGACCGAGACCAGCTGGCTGACGCCCTGCTCGGCCATGGTGACGCCGAACAGGCGGTCCATGCGCGCCATGGTGATCGGGTTGTGGGTGATGATGACGAAGCGGGTTTCCGTCGTTTTCGACATCTCGTCCATCAGGTTGCAGAAGCGCTCGACATTGTGGTCGTCGAGCGGGGCGTCGACCTCGTCGAGGACGCAGATCGGCGCCGGGTTGGTAAGGAAGACGGCGAAGATCAGCGACATGGCGGTGAGCGCCTGCTCGCCGCCGGAGAGCAGCGTCATGGTCTGCGGCTTCTTGCCGGGCGGCCGGGCGAGGATTTCGAGGCCGGCTTCCAGCGGATCTTCGGACTCGATCAGCTGCAATTCGGCCGTGCCGCCACCGAAGAGATGTGCAAACAGCCGCTGGAAATGGCCGTTGACCACCTCAAAGGCCGACAGCAGGCGTTCACGGCCCTCGCGGTTGAGGCTCTGGATCGCTTGGCGCAGTTTTCTGATCGCCTCTATGATGTCCTCGCGCTCGGACACGATGATTTCCAGGCGGTCCGACAGCTCCCTCTGTTCTTCCTCGGCGCGCAGATTGACGGCCCCTAGCCGCTCGCGCTCGATCTTCAGCCGGTCGAGCTGGCGCTCGACCTCGGCCATGTCCGGCATCGGGTCGTCGGTCTCTAGCCCGGTATGCTTGATGACGAGATGCGGCGGCGTGTTCAACGCTTCCTGGATGCGAGCCTCGACCTCGGCGCGGCGTTCGTCGGCCGCGGTCAGCCGCTCCTCGGCGCGGACGCGGGTCTCGCGCGCTTCGGCAAGCGACTGGATCGCCGCGGTCGCCGCCTTGTCGAGCTCGGCTTGCTTGGTCTCCGCTTCCTGCAGGCGATCGCCGGCGGCCTGGCGCAGCGCCTCGGCCTCGGAAAGCTGACTCAACAGCGCACGGCGCTTGGCGTCGATCTCGTCGGGCGCGTCGGCCAGCCGCTCGCGCTCAGCTTCGGCCTCAGCCTTGCGCTCGCCAAGCGCGGCGATCTGCGTCGAGGCGTTTTCGGCCCGCTCCAGCCAGTTCTTGCGCTCGGTGCCGATCGCGTCGAGCCGGCGCATGCGCGCTTCGGCCTCGCGCCGTAGGCCGTCATGCACGGCGCGCGTATCGGCAAGCGTGGCGCGGTCGCGAGCTACACTGGCGGAGGCCTGCTCGAGCTGGAGCTGCAGGTCGCCGAGATCGGGCGCGTCCCTGAGCATCTCCTCGGCTTCGAGGAAAGCGGCTTGCGTCTCTTCATGGCTGTCGACGATGCGCGCGCGGGCGTCATCCAAGGCAGCACGGCGGCTGGCCAGCTCGCCGCCGGCCTTCTCGGCCTCGGCCAGCGCGTTACGGGCGGCGTCCAGTGCGTGCTGGGCATCGCGGCCGGCCTGACGCGCGTGGCGCTCGGCCTCGCTCGCCTGGCGCATGGCCTGCTCGGCGCGCGTCAGCGCCTCCTCGGCCTCGCGCACGACGCGGGTCGCCTGCACGGCCTCGGCATCGAGCTCCGCCAGGCGGTTCTTCTGCGCCAGCCGCTGCGCGGCAGCGGTCGGCGCATCGGCGCTGGCCGTCAAGCCGTCCCAGCGCCAGAGCGCGCCGTCGCGGCTGACCAGCCGCTGGCCGGGCGCGAGCTGCGCTTGAAGGCGACGGCCATCGGCGGCGTCGACGATGCCGATCTGCGCCAGGCGGCGGGCAAGCTGTGCCGGCGCGCGGACCACACTCGCCAGGCTCCTCACGCCTTCGGGCAGCGCCGCGTCACCCGGTTGAACCGCGCTCTCGCCCCAATGCACCGGGGCGGTGCGGTCGAGCGGCACGTCGAGGTCCTCGCCGAGCGCGGCGCCAAGTGCCGTCTCGTAGCCGCGCTCGACGCTGATCTGCTCCAGCACCGAGGGGAAGAGATCGCCGCTCGCGGCGTTGAGTATCTTGGCCAGCGTGCGCGCTTCCGTCTCGATGCGCTGCAATTCGGCCTTGGCATCCTGCAGAGGCGGACGGGCAGCACTTTCGGCGGCGCGCGCCTCGGCGACCGCCTGCTCGGCGGCGATGGCGCCTAGCTCGCTCTCTTCCAGGCGGGCGAGCGCATCCTCGACCAGCAGCCGCTTCTCGGCGGGATCCGGCAAGCCGGCAATGCGCGAGACGATGTCGGACAGCTCGCGATCGACCTCGGCAAGCTGGCGTGCGAAGCGGTCGCGGCGCTCGGCGGTTTCACGCAAAGTGCGCTCGATCTGGTGGCGCGAGGCGGCCGCCTCGGCGCGTTCGGCAGTCAGCGCGGCCAGCCTGGCTTCGCTCTGCGAGAGGGTCGCGCCGGCCTGCTCGAAGGCGGCGCGGGTGGTGGCTTCGCGCTCGGCAGCACCTGCATTGTCCGAATTGAGCTCGGCTTCCTCGGCGCGGAGACGCTCCAGAATGTCCGCATTGTCGCGCACCATCCGCTCCTCGCGGGCGATGTCTGCATCGAGCTGTTGCAGGCGCCGCTCCAGCTCCGCCTGGCGCGAGCGGATGCGACCGGCCTCTTCTTCGATCTGCGTCTTGGCGATCGACAGGCGCTGAAAGGCCGCCGCCGCGGCCGCTTCCGCGTCGCGCAGGTCGGGCAGGCGGTGGGCAGCGATGCCCTGCTCCCTCGCAGCGGCCATCTGGGCTGCGGCGCGGTCACCGACCAGCGTGGTGGCAACGGCAAGCGCCGAACGCGCTTCGCCTTCCTGGGTTTTGGCCAGCGTCCAGCGCAGATGCAGAAGCGTCGCCTCGGCCTTGCGGATGTCGGCCGACAGGTTCTTGAAGCGCGAGGCCTGGCGCGCCTGGCGCTTCAGGCTGTCGATCTGGCTTTCCAACTCGCCGACGACATCGTCCAGCCGTTCGAGGTTTTGTTCGGCCGCCTTCAGCCGAAGCTCCGCCTCGTGCCGGCGCGTGTGCAAGCCGGAGATACCGGCGGCTTCTTCGAGCAGCGCCCGGCGCGCCTGGGGCTTGGCCTGGATCAGCTCGCCGATGCGGCCCTGGCCGACCATGGAGGGCGAGCGAGCGCCGGTCGACTGGTCGGCGAAGAGCAGCTGCACGTCCTTGGCGCGCGCTTCCTTGCCGTTGATGCGGTAGAGCGAGCCCGCCTCGCGCTCGATGCGACGCGACACCTGCAATTCATCGGCGTCGTTGAAGGCGGCGGGCGCCGTGCGGTCCGAATTGTCAAGGAAAAGCGTGACTTCGGCGGTGTTGCGCGCCGGCCGCGCGCCGGAGCCGGAAAAGATCACGTCGTCCATGCCGGACGCGCGCATGTTCTTGTAGGAGCTTTCGCCCATCACCCAGCGCAGCGCCTCGACAAGGTTGGACTTGCCGCAGCCGTTCGGCCCGACAATGCCGGTCAGCCCGCGTTCGATGACGAACTCGCCGGGCTCGACGAAGGACTTGAAACCGAGGAGGCGAAGGCGCGAAAACTTCATTCGCGCCGCTCCGCAAAGACCAATATGCCGAAGTCAAGCAGCTTCGGCGCGGCCTGGACGTCAGAGCAGAGGGTCGATGATGGCCGACATTTCCTCAATCGACATCGCCCCTTTGTAGGTCTTTCCGTTGATGAAGAAGGTCGGCGTCGAGTCGACCTTGAACTCGTCCGCTCCGCGTTTCTGGACTGCTCTCACATCGTCCAGAAGCTTCTGGTCCGTCAAGCAGGCCTCAAATGACTCCTGTGTAAAACCGGCGAGCTTGGAAATCTGCAGCAGCGCTTCCTTGGTGTTGCTGACGCCGACCCAGCTCGGCTGCTGCTTGAACAACACGTCCACCATGGCGAAATAGTTGTCCTTGGCGCAGCGTGCCAGCATGAAGCCGGCCTCGGCGCTCGGGTCGAAGGGGAATTCGCGCAGGATGTAGCGCACCTTGCCGGTGTCGATGTATTTCGACTTCAGCTCAGGGAAGGTTGTGTCGTTGAAATGCGCGCAATGCGGGCAGGTCATCGAGGCATATTCGACGATGGTGACCTTGGCGTCGTCCTTGCCGAGCTGCTTGTCGGGCAAAGCGCCGGGCTTGAGCAGTTCCGCCATGTCGACGGTGCCCTGCGCTTCCGGCACCTGAGCGGCCGCGGGCGTGGCAGGCTTGGCTGGCGTCGACGGATTGGCGGGCTTCACATCGGCCGCCTTTGCCTCTTCACCCGAGTCGCTGCACGCGGCAAGCAGCGCCACTGCCGGAACGGCGGCCAGCGTGGTCAGAAGGTTTCTGCGAGACAAAGAGCGGTTCATGCGAATCACCTGATATCGGTTGGATTTTGCAATGCAAGGGCTAGAAAAGGCGAGAGTTGGCGCGAATTAAGGCATCGGCATCCCCAATCCAATCGCCAAATTTTTCGGGCGCGATCACGAATATGCGATACTGACGACAATTTTGCAGCGCGCTCCACGACTTTTCCCGAAACCGCCGGAACTTTCGGGAGACATGCTCAGGGCTTTTTTTGTCCGAGGATGGTCGCGCCGAGCCGCTCGAGCGAAGCGCGCAAGCCATCATCCTCGATCTTGCCGACCGTTCGCGCCAGCTTCGATTTCTCGGCCTCGCTGAGAGGCCGCGGTTGCGGTTTCGGCCGCGCTTTCGCCGAAAGGACCGGCTTCTGCAGGATCTTGATGCGGCCTATGGCGTTGAAACCCAGGAAGGCGTTGACGCGGTTGATGACCTCGCCCGCCTCATGCTGAAGATGCAGCGCCGCCATGCCTTCGCAGGCAATGATCAGCACCGCCGGCTCGAACGGATCGTCCTCATGCAGGCGGCGCGGCCACTGGATCTTTTCCGGGCGCGAGTGGCTGGCCAGGCGCGGCCCGGCGATCTCTTCCCAGGACTGCACCAGTCCGATCGAGATGCCGGCGCGCTTCTTCAGGACAGGATCGAGGATCTCGGTAGCGAGATCGCTCACCGGAACGGGATTGCCGAAGGGCCTTTTCCCTGCCATGTGCGTTCTCCGATCCTAACTCACCCGATCAATGGCACCGCAAGACCAGACCCGCAAGGCCGCAGCCGAGAAGTGCGTATCCGGAGATAGCAGCATCGCCGTCCGCCTGCTTGCCTGGTACGACGCGCATCACCGCGACCTGCCCTGGCGCGTGACGCCGAGTGCGTTCTCGCGTGGGACAAAACCCGACCCTTATCGCGTCTGGCTCTCCGAGGTCATGCTGCAGCAGACCACGGTCGAGGCGGTGAAAGCCTATTTCCGGACGTTTGTCGAGAAATGGCCGACCGTCGAGGCGCTGGCGGCAGAGCCGGCCGAGGACGTCATGAAGGCCTGGGCCGGGCTCGGCTATTACTCGAGGGCACGCAATCTCAAAGCCTGCGCCGATCTCGTGGCGCAGCGGGGGGGCCGCTTTCCCGACACCGAGGCCGGATTGAAGGAATTGCCGGGCATCGGCGCCTACACGGCGGCCGCCATCGCGGCGATCGCCTTCGACCGGCCTGCCGCAGTCGTCGACGGCAATGTCGAGCGTGTCATCTCGCGGCTCTATTCGGTGGAGACGCCGCTCAGCGAGGCCAAGCCGGAAATCCGAGCGCTGGTCGAGAAGCTCGTGCCACGGGCGAGGCCCGGCGATTTCGCCCAGGCGATGATGGATCTCGGCGCCACGATCTGCACGCCGCGGCGGCCGCGCTGCATGCTGTGCCCGCTGCGCGAGGATTGCAGCGCGATCCTGTCAGGCGATCCGGAGCGTTTTCCAGTCCGCCTGCCCAAGGGCGACAAGCCGCTCAGGCGCGGTGCTGCCTTTGTCGCTCAACGCGATGACGGCGCCATCCTGCTGCGCAAACGGCCCGACAAGGGGCTGCTCGGCGGCATGACCGAGGTGCCGACCACGGCGTGGACGGCGCGGGCCGACGGCGCTACGACGGCGGACGCAGCGCCCATTTCGGCCGACTGGCGGCGCGCCGGGCGGATCGGCCATGTCTTCACCCATTTCGCGCTCGAACTCGACGTCTTCCATGCCCACATCAGGGGTGATGCGCCCAACGGGCATTTCTGGTCGCTAGCCCACGAAATTCCCGGGGAAGCGCTGCCCACCGTCATGAAAAAGGTAATCGAGGCAGCGATACCGGGCGCAACCAAAAAGCAAGCCCCGCTGCGCCCGCGTTGAAAGGACCGCAATGACTGACATCCGCCACATCGTGTTCGATATCGGCAAGGTGCTGATCCACTACGATCCGGACCTTCCGTTCAGCCGGCTGATCCCGGATGCCGAGGAGCGGAAATGGTTCTTCGACAATGTCTGCACCAGCGCCTGGAACATCGAGCAGGATCGGGGCCGCACCTGGCAAGACGCCGAGGCGCTTCTGATCGCCGAACACCCCGATCACGCCGAGAACATCCGCAACTTCCGCCGCTGCTGGCACGAGATGGTGCCGCATGCCTATGACGACAGCGTCGCCATCATGGTCGGCCTGATCGACAGGGGCCGCGATGTGACCATGCTGACCAATTTCGCCGCCGACACGTTCGCCGAAGCCCGCCGGCGCTTCGACTTTCTCAATCGGCCGCGCGGCGTCACCGTCTCGGGCGAGATCGGCCTGATCAAGCCGGATCAGGCCATCTACGACCGTCACGTCGCATCCTTCGACCTGGAGCCGGCCGCCACACTCTTCATCGACGACAGCCAGAAGAATGTCGACGGCGCCAAGACCGCCGGCTGGCAGGCGGTGCTGTTCACCGAGGCCAAGGCGCTTCAAGCGGATCTTGAACGGCTCGGGATTGCGGCCTGAACTGAATCACTTGCAGCAATCGGTTGAGCTTTCGATTCAAGCGGATCAGCCGCCTGCCCGCTCCATTCCGAGGCGGGCGATGCGGCGCAATTCGTCGATCGGGGTGAGGCCGCCGCTGCGCTCATAGTGCCAGAAGGTCCAGCCGTTGCAGGCGTCCAAACCCTGCACCTCGGCGCCGATCTTGTGGATCGAGCCGGCGCTGTCGCCGATGGCCAGCGTGCCGTCGGCGCGCACTTTTGCAGCCCAGCGCTTCTTGGCGTCGTAAAGTGTGGCGCCCGGCGCCACCAGGCCGGTGTCGATCAGGCTTATGAAGGCGACGCGCGGCTCGGCGCGCTTGCCGGACAGCACGGTGAGGTCGGCCTCATCCAGCGGGCGCACGGCGGCGATGCGCTCATTGGCGGCATCGATGTAGGATTGCTCGCGCTCGATGCCGACGAAGTGACGGCCGAGGCGCTTGGCGACCGCACCCGTGGTGCCCGAGCCGAAGAAGGGATCGAGCACGACATCGCCCGGCTTGGTCGAGGCCATCATGATGCGGGCCAGCAACGCTTCCGGCTTCTGCGTGGGATGCAGCTTGTTGCCGTTCTCGTCCTTCAGGCGCTCGGCGCCGGTGCAGATCGGGAACAGCCAGTCAGAGCGCATCTGCAAATCGTCATTCGAGGCCTTTAGCGCTTCGTAGTTGAAGGTGTAGCCCTTGGACTTCTGGTCGCGCGAGGCCCAGATCATCGTCTCATGCGCGTTCTGGAAGCGGCGGCCGCGGAAATTCGGCATCGGGTTGGTCTTGCGCCAGACGACGTCGTTCAGGATCCAGAAGCCGAGATCCTGCATCCTGGCACCGACGCGGAAGATGTTGTGGTAGGAGCCAATCACCCAGATCGTGCCATTGGGCTTCAGCACGCGTCGCGCGGCAAGCAGCCAGGCGCGGGTGAAGGCGTCATAGGCCTCAAAACTCTCGAACCGGTCCCAGTCGTCGTCGACGGCGTCCACCTTGGACTGGTCGGGCCGATGCAGATCGCCGTCGAGTTGCAGGTTGTAAGGCGGATCGGCGAAGATGACGTCGATCGACTTTTCCGGCAGCCTGTCGAGGGTGGCGACGCAATCGCCTTTGAGGATCGTGTCCAGCCATTCGGACTGCTGGGGAGCGTGGGAAAGCTCGTCGAGAAGACGCACGGCAGACATCAAAACACCCAAAGCACACGTTACGGTTTACTGGCCGTCATGGTTACCGATCAGCGTAAACATTCGGTGAAGGTCGAGCGAGAGCCTGCGCCACCGATTTGCGAACACCGGCCCATTGGTGTATGCCGCGCCGCTTGGGCCAGTCAGGCCATTTTCCTCCCGTTTTCGGATTGCCAATGCCCCAGCCAGACCTTGTCATTTTCGATTGCGACGGCGTGCTCGTCGATTCCGAGATCATCGCCGCGCGCGTGGAGGCCGAGCTTCTGACATCGGCCGGATACGAGATTTCGCCGGAGGAGCTTGCCGAGACCTATGCCGGGCTGACCTTCAAGGACATCCTGATGCGGGTCGAGGAAAAATCTCACCTTCCCTTCCAGGCCTCGCTGATCGACCGCGCCGAGGAACTCGTCGATCGCAAGCTGCGCAGCGACGTGCGCATCATCGACGGCGCACGCGAGGCGGTGGCGGCGGTGACCACGCCGCGCGCCGTCTGCTCCAATTCGCGCACCGAGCGGATCGAGTTCATGCTTGAAAAGGTGCGCCTGCTGCCCTTCTTCGCCGGCCGCATCTTTTCGGGGCTCGACATCCCCAGCAAGAAGACCAAGCCGGCACCGGACGTGTTCCTCTATGCCGCCGAACAGCTCGGCGCCAACCCGAAGAACACTTTCGTCATCGAGGATTCGGTGCACGGCGTCACCGGCGCCAGGACGGCGGGCATGCGCGTCATCGGCTTCACCGGCGCGGGGCACAGCTATCCCGGCCATGCCGACTCGCTGACCGAAGCGGGCGCCGAAACCGTCATCCGCCGTTTGGCGGAACTCGGCAGCACAATTGCGGCATTGTCGGAGTGGTCGGAGGACGCTTAACCGCGGAAGCGCGATTGGCGGCGAACAAGATCAGTTTGTCGCCGCCGCGGCGACGCGCTTCTTCCTCTTGGCTTTGGACTTGTCCGTCGCTGCCGGCGCGTTCTCGTCATAGCCGGCATAGGCTTGGTAGTCGCGGGCGGTCGGCTCCGGCACTACGACGTTGGTGTCGGTGAAGACGAATTGCGTCGCGGCAGACGGATCGGTGACCTGCACCTGATACTGATGAAGCTGCGAATAGAGCACGTCAGGCCCATGTTGGACCGCGATGCGGATCGGCATCGTCACGGTACCGGGCGTGAACAGCGGTCCCGGCACGACCTTGCCGGCCACCGCGATCTTCATCGTCAGCTGGCCGTTTTCGTGAGTGCAGTCGCGCGTCACGTCGGTGATCGAGGCCTGGTAAATGATCTTGGCGGGATCGCGATTGGGGTCGACGGATTGACCGTTCGGTCCGGTCTGTGCGGCTGCGGCTGCCTGGGCTTCAGCGTCCGCCCCAGCATCGACTTTCTTTTTCTTCGTCTTGGCGGCGGCGCCCTTGGCATAGGTATTGAAGAAGGCGGTGCCGTCGCGCAGCGTCACTTTCGGGCAGTAGGCGCGCAACTGGCTGGCAAGCACCTTGGGGTCCTGCGGCGGTGGCGGCGCGGTCGGGTCCTTCTTGCTGAAGCCGAAGTTCAAAATGCCATTGTCGCTCGATTGGCAGCCTGCGGCGGCAAGCATAAAGCCGGTGAGCGCCAGACCCGCGACAACACGGCGGTTGACCGAATAAAACCTCATGAACTGCACTTCCCTCTCACAAAGCCGGTGACGTATATCAACGCCGCGGCGAAAATGCGACTGAGCCGGCTCGGAAAATTAACCAATTTGCCGTGGATGACGCGGCCGGCAGCAATGGGTTCTTGACGATGCAATATGTGAGTACCCGCGGGGATGCGCCCGTGCTTGGATTTTCGGACGCGGTGCTGGCCGGACTGGCGCGCGACGGCGGGCTTTACCTGCCGCGCGAATGGCCGCAGTTCTCGTCCGCCGATATTCGCGCGATGCGCGGCCTCGCCTATCCCGACCTTGCCATCCGCGTCTTGACACCCTTCCTCGGCGGCGAGATCGCCGCACCCGTCTTCGAACGGCTGGTGCGTGAAGCCTACGCGACTTTCCGGCACGATGCGGTCTGCCCGCTGGTGCAGACGGGCAAAAACACCTTCATCCTCGAGCTCTTCCACGGCCCGACGCTGGCTTTCAAGGACGTGGCGATGCAGCTGCTCGCGCGGCTGATGGACCATGTGCTGGTCGAACGGGGCAACCGCGCGACCATCGTCGGCGCCACCTCCGGCGACACCGGGGGCGCGGCAATAGACGCCTTTGCCGGCCGCGACCGCACCGATATCTTCATCCTTTTCCCCAACGGCAAGGTCTCGCCGGTGCAGCAGCGGCAGATGACGACGTCGAGCGCGGCGAACGTCCATGCGCTGTCGATCGAAGGCAATTTCGACGATTGCCAGGGCCTGGTGAAGGATATGTTCAACGACCACGCCTTCCGCGACAGGGTGTCGCTGTCGGGCGTCAATTCGATCAACTGGGCCCGCATCATGGCCCAGATCGTCTATTACTTCTCCTCGGCGCTGTCGCTGGGCGCGCCCGACCGGCCGGTGTCATTCACCGTGCCGACCGGCAATTTCGGCGATATTTTCGCCGGTTATGCCGCCAAGAGAATGGGGCTGCCGGTCGAGCGGCTGATTATCGCCACCAACGACAACGACATATTGGCGCGCACGCTTGCAAGCGGCGAATACCGCACCAAGGGCGTGTTCGCCACCACCTCGCCGTCGATGGACATCCAGGTGTCCTCGAACTTCGAGCGCCTGCTGTTCGAGGCGGCGAGCCGGGATGCGGCGACGGTCAGGCGCTACATGAACGGGCTGAAGCAGTCCGGCGCCTTTACCGTCGAAGCGGGCGAAATGGCGAAAATCCGTGCGGAGTTCGACGCCGGCCGCGCCAGCGTCGACGAGGTCGCGGCAACCATTCGCCAGACGCTTGAAGCGAGCAGCTATCTGCTCGATCCGCACACGGCCGCCGCTATGCACGTAGCGGCCGGCCATATGTCGGGCGCCGTGCCCATGGTGGTTCTCGGCACCGCGCATCCGGCCAAATTCCCGGCGGCGGTCAAGGCCGCCAGCGGCGTTACGCCAGCGCTGCCCGCTTGGCTCGCCGGCTTGATGACAGCCGACGAAAAGTACACCATACTTCCATCCGAGCTGAAAATGGTGGAAGAATACGTGAGCCGCCACACGCGGGCGGCCCGTTAGGGAGTAGTTGCCATATGGGTGTTGAGGTAAGCCGTCTGTCGAACGGCCTGACGGTCGCCACCGAAACCCTTCCAAGCCTCGAATCCGTTGCCCTTGGCGCCTGGGTCAAGTCGGGCGCACGCAATGAACGCGACGAAGAGCACGGCATGGCCCATCTGCTCGAGCACATGGCTTTCAAGGGAACGAAACGGCGCAGCGCCTTCGAGATCGCCTCGGAAATCGAGAATGTCGGCGGCGAGATCAACGCCGCCACCAGCGTCGAGACGACCTCCTACTACGCCAGGGTGCTTTCCGCCGACGTGCCGCTCGCGGTCGACATCCTGGCCGACATCCTGCAGGAATCGGAGTTCGATCCGGAGGAACTGGAGCGCGAGCAGCATGTGATCCTGCAGGAGATCGGCGCCGCGCACGACACGCCGGACGACATCGTCTTCGACCGTTTCACCGAAACCGCCTTCCGCCACCAGACCATCGGCCGCTCGATCCTCGGCACGCCGGAGACGGTCAAATCCTTCACCTCCAGGCAGTTGCACGATTTTATCGAACGGCAATATGGCGCCGAGCGCATGGTGATCGTGGCCGCCGGCGACATCAAGCACGACAATTTCGTGCGTGAGGTGGAAAAGCAGCTTGGTGGCTTCCGCGCCAAGGCCACCAGCAACATCCCGCAATATGCGCAATATGTCGGCGGCGACTTCCGCGAGGACCGCGACCTGATGGATGCGCAGATCGTGCTCGGCTTCGAGGGCCGCGCCTACCATGTGCGCGACTTCTACGCCTCGCAGGTGCTGTCGATGATCCTCGGCGGCGGCATGTCGTCGAGGCTGTTCCAGGAAGTGCGCGAGAAGCGCGGCCTGTGCTATTCGGTCTATGCCTTCCACTGGGGCTTTTCCGACACCGGCATTTTCGGTGTGCATGCGGCGACCGGACAGAGTGATATCGCCAAGCTGGTGCCGGTCATCATCGACGAATTGCAGAAGGCCGGGGAAAGCATCCAGCAGGATGAGCTCGACCGTGCACGCGCGCAATATCGGGCCGGCCTCATCATGTCGGCCGAAAGCCCGGCAAGCCGCGCCTCGCAGATCGCCAGGCAGTTGCTGCTGTTCGGGCGGCCGATCGCCAAGGAGGAGTTGATGGAGCGGCTGGCGGCGCTGACGGTCGAGCGGCTGACCGATCTCTCCTCGCGGCTGTTCTCGACCAAGCCGACGCTGACGGCGGTCGGCCCCGTGGGCACGCTGGCGCCCTACGAGGCGATCCTCGAATCGCTTGCGGGCCCGCAGACGACGGCTCGCAGGCTCGCCGTCTAACCTTCGTTCCAAAGTCGTGTTCGCGCTTCCTTTCTTTCGCCGCGACCTGCCGGCACTGAAGGGCGAAAAGGTCACGTTGCGCGTGCCTTTGACCAACGACTACCGCGAATGGTCGACGCTGCGCGGCGAAAGCCGCGCCTTCCTGGAGCCATGGGAGCCGCGCTGGCAGCCTGACGAGCTCGACCGCACCGCCTGGCGGCTGCGCATCGGCCGCTACCGCGAGGACTATGCGCAAGGCACGGCCATTGCCTTCTTCATCTTCGAGAAGTCGAGCGGCAAGCTCGCCGGCGGCATCACGCTCGGCAACATCCGCCACGGTGTCGCGCAAAGCGGCCACATCGGCTACTGGATCGGCGAGCGCTTCGGCGGCCGTGGACTGATGACCGACGCGGTCAAGGTGGTGTCGCGTTTTGCCTTCGATACGCTGCGGTTGCACCGGATCGAGGCTGCCTGTATTCCCGACAACGCACGGTCGATCCGCGTGCTTGAAAAAGCCGGATTCCGGCGCGAAGGACTTCTCAGATCCTATCTCCGGATCAACGGCATCTGGCAGGATCACTACCTCTACGCCCGGATCGCGGACGATCCGCCGGGTGATGGAACGAAGGGCTGATATGTGACGACTTTTTCGCGAATCGCGTCGCTGTTCGCCCTCATCCTGGCGCTCTTCGTCACGCTTTCAGCGGTTGCGCCGGCATTGGCCGTCGAGCCGATCAAGATTGCCCGCGACGACAAGGCGCTCGACCTTTCGGGCGCAGTCGAGATCTACCGGAACCAGGGCGAGAATTTCCAGGTCTCGACCGCGCCCGGCCCCGACGGCATCGTGCGGCGCATCGAGGTCGAGGCCAATGACGCGCGCTCGACCGGCGACTGGGCGGTGTTCGCGCTGGCCAACACCACCGACCAGCAGCTCGACAGGCTGATCGTCGCGCCGCATTTCCGCCTGGTGAATTCCGGTATCTTCTGGCCCGATCTCGGCTCGACGCGGATCGCGGCGATCACCCCTAGCGAAGGCTTCGCGCTCGACCGCCAGACCAGCCCCGACGCCGACGTGTTCCGAGTGACGCTCAACCCCGGAACGGTCGTCACCTTCATCGCCGAGCTCGCTTCGCCCAAGCTGCCGCAGGTCTATCTGTGGGACCCGGAATCCTACAAGGACTCGGTCAATTCCTACACTTTGTTCCGCGGCATCGTCATCGGCATTGCCGGGCTCTTGGCGCTGTTCCTGACCATCCTGTTCGTCGTCAAGGGAACCTCGATGTTCCCGGCCACCGCCGCGCTTGCCTGGGCAGTGCTTGCCTACATCTGCGTCGATTTCGGCTTTCTCAACAAGGTCATCGAAATCTCGCCCGGCAACGAGCAGATGTGGCGGGCCGGCACCGAGGTTGCGCTGGCGGGGACCTTCGTGGTGTTCCTGTTCGCCTATCTCAACCTCAACCGATGGCACGGCCATTTCAGCTATGGCGCGCTGGTCTGGATCCTCGGGCTGCTGCTGATTGCCGGCGTGGCCATCGTCGATCCGGCGGTCGCCGCGGGCATCGCCCGCATCTCGTTTGCCGCGACCGCGCTCACCGGCCTCGGCCTCATCATCTTCCTCGGAATTCGCGGCTATGACCGCGCGATCATGCTGGTGCCGAGCTGGGTGATGGTGCTGCTCTGGCTATGCGGCTCGTGGATGGCGATCACCGGCATGTTGGACAACGACATCGCCCAGCCGGCGCTCGGCGGCGGCCTGATCCTGATCATCCTGTTGATCGGCTTCACCGTCATGCAGCACGCTTTTGCCGGCGGCGCGCTGCACCAGGGCCTGTTTTCCGACCTCGAGCGCCAGGCGCTTGCAGTCGCCGGCTCGGGCGACATCGTGTGGGACTGGGACGTGCTGCGCGACCGCGTGGTGACCAAGCCCGACATCAGCCTGCAGCTCGGCCTTGCCCCCAACAGCCTTTCGGGCGCGGCCCGCAACTGGCTGCCGGTGCTGCATGCCGACGACCGCGACACCTTCCGCACCACGCTGGACGTGGTGCTGGAGCACCGCCGCGGCCGCGTGGCCCAGAATTTCCGGCTGCGCGGCGCCGACGGGCATTATCATTGGTTCTCGCTGCGCGCCCGTCCCGTGATCGGGTCGGATGGCGAGGTGATCCGCTGCGTCGGCACCATGGTCGACGTGACCGAGCAGAAGAAGTCCGAGGAAAGGCTGCTGCACGACGCCGTGCACGACAACCTGACCGGCCTGCCTAACCGCGAGCTGTTCATGAACCGGCTGGAGGCGATCATCTCGATCGCCCGCACCGAGGACAAGGTGCGCCCGACCGTCTTCGTCATCGACATCGACCGTTTCAAGCAGGTCAATGACGGGCTCGGCATTTCGGCCGGCGACACCATCCTGCTGACCATCGCGCGCCGGCTGCACCGGCTTTTGAAGCCCAAGGATTCGCTGTCGCGCTTTGCCGGCGACCAGTTCGCGCTGATGCTGCTGTCGGAACAGGATCCGGCCCGCATCGCCGCCATGGCCGATGCCATCAAGCATGCGATCAACAATCCGATCACCTTTGCCAAGCGCGAGATCGTGCTCACCGCCTCGATCGGCCTGATCACCTGGACGACGGCGCAAACCTCGTCGGAGGACATGGTCAAGGACGCCGAGCTTGCCATGCATCAGGCCAAGCGTTTCGGCGGAGACAGGATCGAGCCGTTCCGGCCGGCCTTCCGCACCGTCGGCACCGACCGGCTGCAGTTCGAATCGGACCTTCGCCGCGCCATCGAGCGGCGCGAATTCACGCTTGCCTACCAGCCGATCGTGCGGCTGGAGGATGGCAGCGTCGCCGGCTTCGAGGCGCTGCTCAGATGGGATCATCCGCGGCGCGGCATGATCCCGCCGGGAGACTTCATCCCGGTGGCTGAGAATTGCGGCCTGATCGTGCAGCTCGGCCTGTTCGCCATGCAGCAGGCGGCCGAGGATCTGGCGGCCTGGCAGAAGCAGATCGGCGACGCGCCGCTGTCGGTTTCGGTCAACCTCTCCAGCCGGCAGCTCATCCGCCGCGACCTGGTCAGCGACGTGCGCTCCGTCATTGCGCGGGCCAACTTGAAGCCGCGCTGCTTCCGGCTCGAACTCACCGAATCGCTGGTGATGGACAATCCCGAGCAGACCGCGCATGTGCTGACCAAGCTCAAGCAACTCGGCATCGGGCTGTCGCTCGACGATTTCGGCACCGGCTATTCATCGCTCTCCTACCTGACGCGCTTCCCCTTCGACACGATCAAGATCGACAAGAGCTTCGTCGACGACGCAACGCCGAAACGTGCGGTGCTGCTCAAGTCCATGGTCAACATGGCCCATGAGCTTGGCCTGTCGGTCGTCGCCGAAGGCATCTCCGACGAGAGCGACGCGCTGGAGCTGCGCCAGATGGGCTGCGAATATGTCCAGAGCTTCATGTTCGGCGCGCCGATGCCCGGCGAACTGGTGCTGAAGACGCTGAGGGAGCAGTACCCGCTCACGCAGGCTTAGAGGGCTTTGCTTCGGCGCTTACGAACTGCGGTGACCTTCCAACTCGTCATCACCCTAATCGCTCAGGCGTCCCCATTCCTCAGAGCTGATGACGAAGCTAAGGCGGGTTCGACTAATCCCGCAGGTCGGCAAAGGGGTTTAAGCGTGTCCCGCGGCGGCGCTCAAATGGGCGAGATCGATGCCGATCGAGGCAAGGATGCGATCGTATTTGCGCTCGATGTCGGCGTCGAACAGCAGCTCAGGCGTCGCCGGGCAGGTCAGCCAGCCATTCTCGGCGATCTCGCTTTCGAGCTGGCCTGCGCCCCAGCCGGAATAGCCGAGCGCCATCAGCGCATGACGCGGCCCGCGACCCGTCGAGATGGCGCGCAGGATGTCGACCGTAGCGGTCAGGCAGATGTCGTCGGAGACGTTGAGCGAGGATTCCACGCGATAGTCGCCGGAATGCAGCACGAAGCCGCGGCTGCGGTCGACAGGCCCGCCATTGCGCACGACGAAATCGCGGGCATGCGCCGGCAAGCGGATGGCTTCCTGCTCGTTCACGATGCCAAGCTGCACCAGAAGGTCCGGGAACAGCATCTGCTGCGTCTGATTGATGATCAGGCCCATGGCGCCCTCGTCGCTGTGGGCGCAGATATAGATGACGGAGCGCGTGAAGCGGTCGTCCTTCATGCCGGGCATGGCAATCAGGAACTGGTCGTCAAGAAAGCCGCGTCCGGCCATCTTCTTTTTGTGACGCAACAAGTCCATGGATCTGAGGGTAACCCGTTTCCGCGGCGCCGAAAAGATGGTCAGGCTGCCCGATGTCACGCAAATATGATACGGGCGGGAACATGAAATCATTGCGCGGCCAAGAACGGGCGATCAAATCACCGTCATGCGATACCTGAAAATTGTGGCGCTCGGCGCCGTCGTCGGCCTGGCAGCGGGCCAGCCGGCCGAGGCATCATCCTCGGCCTGGTACAACAGCGAAGGCGGCAAGGTGCGGCTGGTGACCAGCGGCAAGCCGGACGAGGCGGGCAAGATCCACGGCGTGCTCGACATCGCGCTTAAGCCAGGCTGGAAAACCTATTGGCGCGATCCCGGCGACGCCGGTGTGCCGCCGCAGATCGACATCTCGGCCAGCACCAACATCGCCGATGCAAAGCTGTCGTTTCCGCCGCCGCAGCGCCACGACGACGGTTACGGCAAATGGGCCGGCTACGACCGTCCCGTATCGCTGCCGGTGACCTTCACGCTGTCGGCGCCCGACCAGCCGGCGACGATCGATGCCAACGTCTTTCTCGGCATTTGCGAGACGATCTGCATTCCGGTGCAGACGAGGCTCAGCCTCGATCCTGCTTCCGATCCGGACAACGCCACCGACGCGGCGCTGGTGAAGACGGCGCTTGCAACGCTCCCTGGCCCGGCGCGACCTGATTTCGGCATCCGCGTGCTGCCCGGCGACCACGAGACGCTCATCGTCGAGGCGCATTCGCCCGGCGATGCCGATTCCGTCGACTTTTTCATCGCGGGGGAGCGCGACTATATGTTCGGCGCGCCGGTGCGCAGCGAGAAGGACGGCAAGCTTGTTTTCACCGTGCCGATCCTCGACCGGCCGTCGGCGACGCCCACGGACGGCGGGCTCTACTACACGCTGACAAGCGCCGAAGGTGCGGTGGACGGGATGCTGCCTTTCCCTTGAGCCAATTCGTCGTGGAGCCGCAATTCCGAATGGAAAACCGCTGGGCACTTTTCCTGGCATTGCTCTGAACGGTTGCGGAATGCGCCCCGGTTCGATATCGCAGGCACAGATCCTTCCCAATCTCCCGAACGAGGAAACCATGACCATTTCGGTTGGCGAAAAACTGCCCGAGGCGACTTTCAAGGTGATGACCGCCGATGGCGCCAAGCCGATGACCAGCGCCGAGATTTTCGCCGGCAAGAAGGTGGTGCTTTTCGGCGTTCCCGGCGCCTTCACGCCAACCTGCAGCAACAACCATCTGCCGGGCTATCTCGAGAACCACGACGCCATCGTGGCGCGCGGCGTCGACACTATCGCGGTCGTTTCGGTCAACGACGTCCATGTCATGGGCGCCTGGGCACGCTTCACCGGTGGCGAAGGCAAGATCCTCTATCTCGCCGACGGCAGCGGAGACTTCGCCAAGTCGGTCGGACTCGACAACGACCTTTCCGCGAACGGCATGGGGCTGCGCTCGAAGCGCTTTTCGATGATCGTCGATGACAGCAAGGTCGTGGCGCTCAATGTCGAAGCCAAGCCGGGCGTCGACGAGAGCGGGGCGGCCAAAATCCTCGAGCAGCTCTGATGCTCGACATCGTCTGGCGCGCCATCGCGATCGGCATCGGCGCCACGGT
This sequence comes from Mesorhizobium sp. WSM3862, assembly GCF_002294985.1. Lineage (GTDB taxonomy): Bacteria > Pseudomonadota > Alphaproteobacteria > Rhizobiales > Rhizobiaceae > Mesorhizobium. The sequence continues at coordinate 414,723 of NZ_NSGE01000003.1, forward strand.
CTTCATGGACGTCTGGGCCATTATCCTCAACAAGGCGTTCGGGCTGCCGCGGCCGAATTGGGGCATGGTCGGCCGCTGGGTCCGGCATCTGCCCGAGAAGGTCTTCCATGACGATATCAGTCAGGCCGCCCCCTACACGCATGAAAAGGCGCTGGGCTGGGCGTTCCACTATCTCGTCGGAATTCTCTACGGCGTGATCCTGGTCGTGCTGGCGGGAACGGGCTGGCTGGCGGCGCCGACCTTCCTGCCGGCCTTTATCCTCGGCATCGTCACCGTCGGCGCCGGCTGGTTCCTGCTGGCGCCCGGCATGGGCGCCGGCTGGGCAGCATCCAGGACGCCCAACCCGATGCTGGTGCGCGCGCTCAACCTCGTCTCGCACACGGTCTTCGCCCTCGGCCTGTTCTCCACGGCGCTAGCGATCCGGTAGAGAACGTCAGGCGCGTTAATAGCTCTGCGTCGAACGCCTGGCCGCGGGCTTCCTGGCCGGAGCACCAGCCTTCTGCGGCGCAGCCGCAACCGGTGCCGGCCGCGCCTGTTTCGGCTTGAACGGCGCCATGCCTAGCCTTGCCAGTTCGTCGGCGCGCTCGTTCTCCGGGTGGCCGGCATGGCCCTTCACCCAGTGCCAGATAACCTTGTGGCGCCTGTTGGCCTCGTCGAGCGCCTGCCAGAGCTCACCGTTTTTGACCGGCTTCCTTTCGCCGGTCTTCCAGCCGTTCTTCTTCCAACCATGGATCCATTTGGAAATGCCGTCCATGACGTATTTGCTGTCGGTATAGAGATCGACCGTGCACGGCTCCTTCAGCGCATCGAGCGCGCTGATGGCGGCAAGCAGTTCCATGCGGTTGTTGGTGGTCTCGGCCTCGCCGCCCGACAGCTCCTTGGTGACGCCGTTATAGCGCAGCACCGCGCCCCAGCCGCCCGGCCCGGGATTGCCCGAGCAGGCGCCGTCGGTGAAGATCTCGATTTGCTTGTTCATGTCAGTCCGTATTCGGATGGAGACTTAATCGCCCGGTGGAAGCGCACGCGGCGGATATATTCGGTTGGATCGCGCTTCATCACCAGCCCGCCGTTAGGAATGGTCAGCCAATCATAGAGCCTGGTCAGCATGAAGCGTAGCGCCGAGCCGCGCGCCAGCATCGGCAGCGCCGCTTTTTCCTCGCCCTCAAGCGGCCTCACCGACTGGTAGCCGGCAAGCAGCGCGGCCCCTTTGGTGAGGTTGAAGGAAAAGTCCTTCTCGAAGCACCAGGCGTTGAGGCAAGTGGCGACATCATAGGCATAGAGGTCGTCGCAGGCGAAATAGAAATCGATCAGCCCCGACAGCTTCTCGCCAAGGAAGAAGACATTGTCCGGGAAGAGATCCGCGTGGATGATGCCTTGTGGCAGGCGGGTCGGCCAGTTGCGCTCAAAATCCAGGAAGTCCGCGTCGACTTCGGCCGCGAGCCCCGGCTCGACCTCGTCGGCGCGGTCGCGCGACGCCGCCCAGAGCTTGCGCCAGCCGTCGATGGCAAGCGCGTTCGGCCGCTTCATCGGGAAATCCCGCCCGGCGAGATGGAGCGCGGCCAACGCCTTGCCGACCTCGCCGCAATGCGCTGCCGTCGGGCGCCTCAGCGACAGGCCCTCGAGAAAGGTGATGATGACGGCCGGCCGGCCGGCGAGTGTGCCGATGACGGTTCCGTCATGCGCGGTGACCGGAAGCGGGCAGGAAATGCCTTTTCGCGCGAGATGGCCCATCAGGCCGAGGAAAAAGGGCAGATCGGCCTTGTCGACGCGCTTCTCGTAGAGCGTCAATATGTAGGAACCCGTGGAAGCATGGACGAGAAAATTCGAGTTCTCGGTCCCTTCGGCGATGCCCTTGTAGGACAGGAGCTCGCCCACCGGATAGGCTTTCAGAAACGTGCTGAGCTCGTTTTCGTTGACGTCGGTGTAGACAGCCATCTGGGTTTACGCGGCTCCGTTGACGAAGGCCATGTCGGCCGCCGTCAGTTCGACATCGCGCAACACCCGCATCACCGGAAAATCCTCCGTTTCCGTGGCCGTGATGGCCAGATCGATGGTGACGTCGAAGCGTTGCCGGAACGCGTCGATGATCTCGTCGACGATGATTTCCGGCGCCGAGGCGCCGGCCGACAGGCCGAGCGTCGAAATCCTGCCGATCTCATTCCACGGAATTTCGGAGGCCCGCTGCACGAGAAGCGACATCGCGGCGCCCGCGCGCTCCGCCACTTCGACAAGACGCCGCGAGTTGGACGAGTTCGGCGCGCCGACGACGAGGAAAAGGTCGGCACCGGCGGCCGTCTCCTTCACCGCCTCCTGTCGGTTGGTGGTAGCGTAGCAGATGGATTCGGCGGCCGGGGCGTGAAGCTCGGGGAAACGCTCTTGCAGCGCCCGGATGATGCCGGCGGTGTCCTCGACCGACAGCGTCGTCTGGGTGACAAAGCCAAGCGCCGCCGGGTCTGCCGGCACGAAGCTTGCCGCATCCGCCTCGGTCTCGATAAGGGTCACGGCTCCTTCCGGCAACTGGCCCATCGTGCCGATCACTTCCGGATGGCCGGCATGGCCGATCAGGAGCACATGGCGGCCGAGCCGCTGGTGCCGCATCGCCTGCTTATGCACCTTCGACACCAGCGGACAGGTGGCATCGAGGTAGAACAGGTTGCGCGCCTCGGCGTCGGCCGGCACCGATTTCGGCACCCCATGCGCGGAAAAGACGACCGGCGACTGACGATGCTCGGGCGGGATCTCGGACAATTCCTCGATGAACACCGCGCCCAGGCTCTGCAGCCCCTCGACGACGTAGCGGTTGTGCACGATCTCATGGCGGACATAGACCGGCGCGCCGTATTTCTTCAGCGCCAGCACGACGATCTGAATGGCGCGGTCGACGCCGGCGCAGAAGCCGCGCGGCTGGCAAAGCCTGATCGTCAGCGGTGGCTTTTTTTCAATCATCAAAACGGGCCGGTTCAGTCGGAAAGCTGAAGGCGAAATGAGGCGTGCACCCCTGCCCTGTCAAGAGCGGCGCTCACTCCTCCTTCGCCGGGCGGCGAAGCCTGAGGATCAGCACCGCGGCAAGGGCGGCGGCAAGGCCATACCAGGTGACGGCATATTGCAGGTGGTTGTTCGGCAGATCGATGATGGTGACGCCGCCGACCGGCAGACCGCCGGGGTTAAGGGTCTTGTCGGCATCGATGAAGAAGGGCACCAGCACGGCTCCCGCTGGCAGCCCGGCGCTCGAGGCCATGACGTCGCGGTCCTTCCAGTAGAAGATGTTCTTGGCGACGTCGTTGTCGGGCAGTATCATCGAGGGTTTTTCGGGCAGCGGATTGCGGGCAAGCCCCGTCACCGTCACCGTGCCGGCGACCTCGCCCTGCTTCCGCTTGGCCGGATCCTTGAGATCGTAAGGGACGAAGCCGCGGTTGACGAGCACGAAACGGCCGTCGTCGAGCCGCAGGGGCGTGTAGACATTGAAGCCCGTGTCGCCTTCCCAAGTGGCGAAGAAATGGCGCTCGCCCTGGTGCAGGAAAGCGCCGGTCACCGTCACCGGCGTGTAATCGACATCGTGTGTGGCGGCGAATTCTTTCTCGACATCGGTCAGTGGCAAAGGTGCCGCATGGGTGCGCTTGTCGATGGTATCGATCAGCCCTTCCTTCCAGTGCAAGCGCTGAACCTGCCACGTGCCGAGGCCGAGGAGAATGGCGAACAGGACAAGGCCGAGCCCAAGCAGCAGCGCCGAGCGCGGCCGCGAAGCGCCGGCAGTCGAGGAGGTCGCATCGCTCATTGGCCGCTGTCCAGCCTGCCTTCCGCGGCCTTCTTGGAATATTGCAGGGTGATCAGCACGCCCTTGATCAGGCGCAGCGCCGCCAGGCTCAGCACCAGCGCCAGCGGTATCCACAAAATGAAATGCAGCCAGAGCGGCGGGCTTAGCGACACTTCCATCCACAGCGCCAGGCCAACGACGATGAAGCCGATGATCAGGATGACGAAGACCGCCGGACCGTCGCCGGCATCGGCAAAGGAATAGTCGAGGCCGCAATTGTAGCAGCGCTTGCCGACGGTGAGGAAGCCGGAGAACAGCTTGCCCTCGCCGCAGCGCGGGCAATGGCCGCGCAGCCCGGCCGAGATCGGGTCGACGGGTGGCCAGATCGCCTTGTCTTCGCTCATGTCCGCACCGTAGACCCGTTCGGTCAAAAAGATAAGGCGGCCACGTCGCCGCAGCCGCCTCGTGAACTCAATCCATCGGTCTCAGTGGGCTTCGATCACCGCGCCGCTCGAGGCCCAGACATAGATCGCGGTGAACAGGAACAGCCAGACCACGTCGACGAAGTGCCAGTACCAGGCGGCCGCCTCGAAGCCGAAATGCTGCTTCGGGGTGAAATCGCCCCGCATCGCCCGGATCAGGCAGACGAGCAGGAAGATGGTGCCGATGATGACGTGGAAGCCGTGGAAGCCGGTCGCCATGAAGAAGGTGGCGCCGTAGATCGAGTCCTTGAAGCCGAACGGAGCGTGCATGTACTCGTAGGCCTGCACCATGGTGAACAGCATGCCGAGGCCGACGGTCAGGATCAGGCCGTTGATCAGGCCCTTGCGGTCGCCGTGCAGCAGCGAGTGGTGCGCCCAGGTCACCGTCGTGCCCGACAGAAGCAGGATGATGGTGTTGTAGAGCGGCAGGTGGAAGGGATCGAGAACCTCCAGACCTTTTGGCGGCCAAACGCCGCCCGTGAAGGTGGTGCGGGCATATTGCGCGGCCTCGCCCGGGAATAGGCTGGCGTCGAAGAAGGCCCAGAACCAGGCGACGAAGAACATCACCTCGGAGGCGATGAACATGATCATGCCGTAGCGCAGGTGCAGCGAAACGACGCGCGTGTGGTGGCCCTCATGCGCTTCCTTGATGGTGTCCGACCACCAGGCGAACATCGTGTAGAGCACGATGATCAGGCCGATGAAAAACAGCCACGGATTGGCGATGTTGTGGCCGAATATTGGGAAGCTGCCGGCCTTCAGATACTGCATCAGGCAAACGCCGCCGACGGCCGTGACCAATGCGCCGATCGAGCCCAGGAAAGGCCAAGGGCTGGGATTGACGAGATGGTAGTCGTGGTTCGGTTTTGCGTGCGCGTCTGCCATATCAACCCCCGAGGCTTGCTTCGGAATCTGGAACTTTGTTGCGGCTGCCAGCGGTCGGCGCGGACGACGCGACTGGCTGCTTCTTTTCGACCGGGAACATGGTGTAGGACAGGGTGATGGTCTTCAGGTCCTTCAGTTCCGGCACGTTGACGACGTCTGGATCGACATAGAACACGACCGGCATGTCCAGCGTCTCACCCGGCTTGAGCGTCGTGTCGGTGAAGCAGAAGCACTCCACCTTGTTGAAATAGGCGCCGGCCATTTCCGGCTGCACATTGAAGGAGGCGCGCCCGGTGATGGGGCGATCGAACTTGTTGGTGGCGCTGTAATGCGCCTGCGTGGTCTCGCCGATCTTGATCGTCACCGAGCGCGCGACGGGCTCGAACTGCCACGGAATGCCATTGGTGTTGGCGTCGAAGCGGATGGTGATGTCGCGGTCGAGCACGCGACCGGCATATTGCTTCTCGGCGCGCTGCGTCGTGCCGCCATAGCCGGTGACCTGGCAGAACATCTTGTAGAGCGGGACCGCCGCATAGGCCATGCCAACCATGCCGGTGAAGAAAGCAAGGCAGACCGCCACGACGATGCGGTTGCTGTTCTTCCCGATGGGTCCGGTCTCGCCGCTCATCGCCGCCTCACATCAAATTCGTCGGTATCAGGCCGGAGGCATGGTGGCCGAAGCGCACGATGGTGGCGATGTAGAAGATGATGACGAGCGCGGCCAGCGCGACGCCGATGGCAACGGAGCGGCTGCGCCGCGCCTTCCGCTGGCGTTCGGTCAAGGTGACCAGTTCGAGGTTCTTGTCGGCCACGATCATGCTCCCCCCATGACGAGGGCACGCCCGACCACGCTGTCGACGAGATAGGCGGCAAAGATTGCGAAGAGATAGAGCAGCGAAAAGCCGAACAGCGCCTTGGCCGGCTTCATCGCGCGGTCGGCATCGCTCATGCCCAGCACCTTCCAGGCATACCAGACGAAGCCCAGGCCGAGCAGAACGGAGACCGCGCCATAGGCGGCGGTGGTGTAGCCGAGCAGCCATGGCAAGACGCCGACCGGCGCCAGGATCAGCGCGTAGGCAAAGATCTGGCGGCGGGTCGAGGCGTGTCCGGCGACGTTCGGCATCATCGGAATGCCGGCGCGGGCGTAGTCGTCCGACTTGAACAGCGCCAGCGCCCAGAAATGCGGCGGAGTCCAAAGGAAAATGATCAGGAAAAGAATCAGGCTTTCGAGGCTGACCGATCCGGTCACCGCCGCCCAGCCGATCACCGGCGGGATGGCGCCGGCGGCGCCGCCGATGACGATGTTCTGCGGCGTCCAGCGCTTCAGCCACATCGTGTAGATGACGGCGTAGAAGAAGATGGTGAAGGCAAGAAGCGCCGCCGACAGCCAGTTGATGAGCACGCCCAGCGTCATCACCGACAGCGCGGAGAGCACGAGGCCGAAGCTCAGCGCCTCACCCGGCGTGACGCGCCCGGCCGGCACCGGACGGCTCGCTGTCCTGGTCATCACCGCGTCGATATCGGCGTCGTACCACATGTTGAGAGCGCCCGAGGCGCCGGCGCCGATGGCAATCGCCAGGATCGCGATCACCGCCAGCAGCGGATTGATGGCGACCGGCGCCGCGACCATGCCGACAAAGGCCGTGAAGACGACCAGCGACATCACGCGCGGCTTGAGGAGGGCGAAGAAATCGCCCGCGGTGGCTTCCGACATGCGAAAGCCAACTTCCTCCATCAATTTGTGGTCGGCAAGGGCCATGCGTACTTAAAGTCCATCATTCCGTTGGCCAGGACCGCCGGGCGAGCCGGCGGTCCTGTATCTGCGGCCTTACTTGATCTTCGGCAGCTGTTCCCACTGGTGGAACGGCGGCGGCGACGGCAGCTGCCATTCGAGCGTGGTGGCACCCTCGCCCCACGGATTGGCGCCCGCGACGCGCTTCTTCTGGAAGGCCTCGAACACGCCATAGAGGAAGATCGCAACGCCGACGGCGGCGATGTAGGAGCCGTAGGACGAGATCATGTTCCAGCCGGCAAACGCATCCGGATAGTCGACAGTGCGGCGCGGCATGCCAGCAAGGCCGAGGAAGTGCTGCGGGAAGAAGATCAGGTTGACGCCGACGAAGGTGACCCAGAAGTGGGTGTTGGCGATCACCGGCGAGTACATGTAGCCGGTCATCTTCGGGAACCAGTAGTACCAGCCGGCGAAGATGGCGAACACGGCGCCCAGCGACAGCACGTAGTGGAAGTGGGCGATCACGAAATAGGTGTCATGCAGCGAGCGGTCGAGGCCGGCATTTGCCAGCTGAACGCCGGTGACGCCACCGATCGTGAACAGGAAGATGAAGCCCAGCGCCCACAGCATCGGCGGCTTGAAGGAGATCGAGCCGCCCCACATCGTGGCGATCCAGGAGAAGATCTTCACGCCCGTCGGAACCGCGATGACCATGGTGGCGAACACGAAATAGCGCTGCGTGTCGAGCGACAGGCCGGTCGTGTACATGTGGTGCGCCCAGACGATGAAGCCGACGGCGCCGATCGCGACCATGGCGTAGGCCATGCCGAGATAGCCGAAGACCGGCTTCTTCGAGAAGGTCGAGACGATGTGGCTAACGATGCCGAAGCCCGGCAGGATCAGGATGTACACCTCGGGATGGCCGAAGAACCAGAACAGGTGCTGGAAGAGCAGCGGGTCGCCGCCCTGGTCCGGCACGAAGAAGGCGGTGCCGAAGTTGCGATCGGTGAGCAGCATGGTGATGGCGCCCGCCAGAACCGGCAGCGACAAGAGCAGCAGGAAGGCCGTGATCAGCACCGCCCAGGCGAACAGCGGCATCTTGTGCATGGTCATGCCAGGCGCGCGCATGTTGAAGATGGTGGTGATGAAATTGATCGCACCGAGAATCGACGAGGCGCCGGCGATGTGGAGCGACAGAATCGCAAGGTCCATTGCGGGGCCCGGCTGGCCGGATGTCGAGAGCGGCGGATAGATCGTCCAGCCGCCGCCGACGCCGAAGGCGCCGGGCGCGCTCGGTACGAACATCGAGCCGAGCAGCAGGAGGAAGGCCGGCGGCAGCAGCCAGAAGGAGATGTTGTTCATGCGCGGGAAGGCCATGTCCGGCGCGCCGATCATGATCGGCACCATCCAGTTGGCGAAGCCGCCGATGAGCGCCGGCATCACCATGAAAAAGATCATGATCAGGCCGTGCGCGGCGCCGAAGGCATTGTACATGCTCTTGCCGCCGTCGATGGCGGCATCACCCTGCATGCCGTAGACCATCTGCGCCAGACCGCTGAAGATCTGGATGCCCGGCTCCTGCAGCTCCATGCGGATGGCGACCGAAAGCGCGCCGCCGATAATCCCGGCCATGATCGCGAAGATCAGGTAGAGCGTGCCGATGTCCTTGTGGTTGGTCGAGTAGACCCAGCGGACCCAGCCATGCGGCCTGTGGTCGTGGTGGTCGTGAGCTGCAGCCTCTGCCATATTCCGCTCCGTTCCCTAATTCTTGCTAACCCGCGGCGTCAGTTGCCGACGGCCGCTACCTTGTTGGTACCATCGATCTCGGCCATCAGCGCCTTGTTGGCGGCGGGCACGTCGGTCTTGGCCGTCTCCAGCCAGGTCTTGAACTGCGCGTCGGAGACGACGCGAACCGCGATCGGCATAAAGGCGTGATCCTTGCCGCAGAGCTGCGAGCACTGGCCGTAATAGAGGCCTTCCTTCTCCGCCTTGAACCAGGTCTCGTTGGTGCGGCCGGGCACGGCATCCATCTTGATGCCGAAGGACGGCACGGCGAAGGAGTGGATGACGTCGGTGGCGGTGATCAGCACGCGAGTCATGGTGTTGACCGGCACCACCAGCTCATTGTCGACGGCGAGCAGGCGCGGATAGAGATTGCGGTCTTCCTTGCCGGCCTTGGCGCGGTCACCGTCCTGAAGGATCGCCGAGTTGAAGGAGAAGCTCTTGTCGACCTGGTATTCGTAGTCCCAATTCCATTGGTTGCCGGTCGCCTTGACGGTCAGCTTGGCTTCTTCCGGCGGGGTATACTGCGCGGTGAGCAGCTGGAACGAGGGGATGGCGATGAGCAGCAGCACGATGACCGGGCCGACGGTCCAGATCACCTCGATCAGCGTGTTGTGGCTGGTCCTGGAAGGAACCGGGTTGGCGCTCGCGCGGAACCGCAGGATGACATAGGCGAGCAGGACCAGCACCAGCAGGGTGATGACCACGATGAATACGAAGGTGTAGTTTCCGAACCATTCGATCTGCCGCATCATGTCGGTCGCAGGCGCCTGGAAGGCGGTTTCCCATGGCCGCGGCTGATCCGCATAGGCGGATGCGCTGGAGAGGAGCGTGCCCGCGGCCGCAGCACCTGCCAGAAGTCTGGCGCTTGCCATGAATTTTCTCATCGCCCTCTCGTCTCCCACTTCCTGCAATCGGATCGCACCAATAACGAACGACGCCGGGATGGGGAATCCCGGTCTGTCCCTAAGGTGGTTCAAACCATACTCTATTTCCCTCCGCAAGGAAGGAGCGGGCGAAACCGTGCGGCATTTTTGCGCGCAGCCCGAAGGGCATCCCCGACCATCGCCGCCCCCGCGCCGGGTGGTCGCAATTCGGGCGAATTTGCTCTGGAAAAGCGCGTAATTGCCGGTATCTGGGCGGGCTGGCGACGGTCTCGTCCTTTACTTGGCCTTGGCGGAGCTTAAAGTGCCGTGATTCGCAATGGAGCCGTTATGACTTCCTGGCTTTCGAGACCCCTGGCGAAGGTTATCTTCCTTGCCGCCTCGCTTAGCGCCAGCGTGGCGAATGCCGCGCCGCCGCAGACCGCGGCGCCGCCCAGCGGCACGGTCAAGTCGACGCATGGCGCGTGGTCGATCATCTGCGACACGCCGGCCGGCGCAACCTCCGAGCAATGCGTGATGATGCAGAACGTCGTCGCCGAGGACCGTCCGGAGATGGGGCTTTCCGTCGTGGTGCTGCGCACCGCCGACAACAAGGCGGAGATCCTGCGGGTGCTGGCACCGCTCGGCGTGCTCCTGCCCAACGGGCTCGGCCTCAATGTCGACGGCAAGGACATCGGCCGCGCCTATTTCGTGCGCTGCTTCCAGGACGGCTGCTACGCGGAAGTGATCCTCGAGAAGCCACTGCTCGACACGCTGAAGAACGGCACGTCGGCCACCTTCATCGTCTTCCAGACGCCGGAGGAAGGCATCGGCATTCCTGTCGATCTGAAGGGATTCGCCGAAGGCTTCTCGGCTCTGCCCTAAGTCCAGCGGCGGCAACGCGGCCGCCAGTCGGCTCGGGGCGATGACGATCGCGTGTGAAGGCCGGCGATTGTCTTGACCTCACTTCGCCCCTACATCGGGGGGAATGCGAAACCGCCAGCGGACAGCCCTGCCATGAACAGCCTGATCGGCCAATTCGACATTTCCGACGACCGCGTCAAAGAGATCGTCGCCGATACCATCAAGGGCGCCGACGACGGCGAACTGTTCCTCGAATACAGCGAGAACGAAGCGCTGATGTTCGACAACGGCCGGCTGAAGACGGCGAATTTCAACACCGACCAGGGTTTCGGGCTGCGCGCCGTCGCCGGCGAGGCGAGCGGCTATGCCCATTCGAGCGACCTGTCGGAAGCCTCGCTGCTGCGCGCCGCCGATGCCGTCTCCGCGGTCAAGGGCGGCTATTCCGGAATGCTTGCCGCAGCGCCCGCGCGCACCAATCGCCACCTTTACGGCGACGAGAATCCCATCCCCTCGCCCAGTTTCGAGGCCAAGGCGAAGCTGTTGCAGGAGATCGACGCCTGGCTGCGCGCCGCCGATCCGCGCGTGCGCCAGGTGACGGCTTCGCTCGCCGCCTCGTGGCAGCATGTCGAGATCGTGCGCGGCGACGGCCAGGTGGTGCGCGACATCCGCCCGCTGGTCAGGATGAACGTCTCGGTGGTGGTCGGCGATGGCGACCGCCAGGAGAGCGGCTCCTACGGAATGGGCGGCCGCAAGAGCTTTGGCGAGTTCCTCACCGAGGAGAGTTGGAAGCACGCCGCGCGCGAGGCGCTGCGACAGGCGCTGGTCAATCTCGAGGCCGTTCCGGCGCCGGCAGGCACATTCGACATCGTGCTTTCCAGCGGCTGGCCGGGCGTGATGCTGCACGAGGCTGTCGGCCATGGCCTCGAGGGCGACTTCAACCGCAAGAAAACATCCGCCTTCGCCGGCCTGATGGGCAGCCAAGTAGCGGCAAAGGGCGTCACCGTCGTCGATGACGGCACCATCGCCGAGCGGCGCGGCTCGCTTACCGTGGACGACGAAGGCACGCCTTCGGCGCGCAATGTGCTGATCGAGGACGGCAAGCTGGTCGGCTACATGCAGGACCGCCAGAATGCGCGGCTGATGGGCATGAAGGCGACCGGCAACGGCCGGCGCGAAGGCTATGCCCACCAGCCGATGCCGCGCATGACCAACACCTACATGACCTCGGGCGATACCGCGCCGGAAGAGATCATCGCCTCGGTCAAGAACGGCATCTATGCCGTCTCTTTCGGCGGCGGCCAGGTCGACATCACCTCAGGCAAGTTCGTGTTCGGCTGCACCGAGGCCTACATGATCGAGGACGGCAAGGTGACGCAGCCGATCAAGGGCGCAATGCTGATCGGCAACGGGCCGGACGCCATGCACCGCGTCACCATGGTCGGCAACGACATGAAACTCGACAACGGCATCGGCATGTGCGGCAAGGCCGGACAGGGCGTGCCGGTCGGGGTCGGCCAGCCGCATTTGAGGATGAACCAGATGACGGTGGGCGGCACCAGGGTTTGAGCACGCTCAATCCGGCAGGTTTGAATAGCACTCCGCCGCTTGAGTATCTTACCTGTGTCTTACATGGGGTAAGCTTGCGATGGCTGGTGCCGAAAAACTCATAACCACCGTCTCGACCAAGGGACAAGTGATCCTCCCCAGCGCGATCCGGAAACGGAGGGACTGGGGTGCCGGCACACGTCTGCAGGTCGAAGACACACCAGACGGTGTTCTTCTGAAGCAAGTGCCGGCCTTCACCCCGACGCGACCGGAAGACGTGGTTGGCCTGCTGCCGCACCGCGGCAAGCAGAAGACGCTTGAAGAGATGAACGCGAGTGTCTTTGCCGAAGCGCGGCGGCGCCATGCTCGCAATTGATCCCAACCTTGTCGTCAGATACCTAACGAACGACCATCCTGAACGGTCACCTCGATCCGGCCGGAAAGCTCACACCTAGCTACCCGCCGGAGCGCGAACACAATCGTGTTAGCAGATTATTAATTGTTCAATTGCTTTGGCCGACGCTTCCGACTTAACTATCAGCAGTCTTCTCGTTGCGGTGGTGTTGGCAGTGCTGCGTTCCCCTGGCGTCCTGACCTCTTTATTCCTCCTTGGCCTTTGCTCATTGATCGGTGTGACGTCGCTTTGCGTCGACACGGCGGCGGCGCAGTCGACATTGTTCAAGCGGCCATCGAGTCCGGTCGACCTGCGCTCCGCCACAGTGGGAGGACGTACCAGCGTCCCTTATGGCTGGATCGATTTCTGCCACCGCCGGCCGAAAGAGTGCAAAGTGCCTGCCCTGCAGCCGGCGAACGTCAAGCTGACCGCGCAGAACATGCGAACCCTCGAGCGCATAAACCAGAAGGCGAACCGCGCCATCAAGCCCGTCAGCAACTATGATCACTGGGGCACGATGATGGACCACTGGGACTATCCGGTGGACGGCAAGGGCGACTGCAAGATCTACGCGCTCTACAAGCGCAAGCTTCTCATGGAAGCGGGATTTCCCCGCCAGGCGCTGCTGATGACGGTCGTGCGCGACCTGAACAACGAAGGCCACACCATCCTGACCGTGAAGACCGACAAGGGCGATCTCGTGCTCGACAATCTGGTCGACGAAGTCCGGCCCTGGAACGCGACCGGCTATTATTTCCTGAAGCGCCAGTCGCAGCAGAACCCGAATATTTGGGTATCTATCAATCAGCGCGGCGGCACGCCGAAAACCTGACGGATGCCGCCAGGCCCGCAGACCGAGCGGCCTGGACAGCCGAGGCATCCCGCTTTTGACGGTTGAGACGACGCTGCAAACCGGCGCCCCTGCCTTGCACGTTCATGCCGAAAAATCGGCTCGCAAAGGTAAGGCGCCGGCTCGACCGCGCCGGCCTACTGGTTGCAGGCCGGCTCGCCCTGCTGTCCGCAAGAGAGCTTCTTCTTGGGCTGCGGCTTCTCCCGGGGGAGACGCCGCTCTTGCATCTGCGGCCTCGGCTGCGAACGCAATTCCGGGCGTGGCTCCGACCTCTGCCGCCGCAGCACCTGCTCGTTAGGCCTTTCCTGCCTGAACTGGCGCTGCGCGTTCTGGTTCGGCCTGTTGACCTTGAAGTCGCGCTGGACGGTGACCTCCCGGCCGGCGGAACCTTCTTCGTTTTGCAGCCGGCGCAACGTCCTGCGCCTGTCGTTCCCGCTGGCCGAGCCCTGTTTCTCGTCGGAGAACACGGTCGGATTGTTCCTCCTGAACCGCTTCTGCATGGCCGGTCCATTGTCGGGTGGCCCAGCACTAACGCTCGGCAGTCTGCGGAACTTCTTGCTCTTCGTATTAGCCGAGCCCTGGTTTTCATCAGAGAACACGTCGGGATTGTTCTTTCTGAGCCGCTCGCGCACGCTCGGCCGGTTCTCAGCCGGCATCCGGTCGACGGTAGGCAGCTTGCGGACCTTCCTGCCCTTGTTGCTCGCGGCGGCCGAACCTTGATCGCTCGGTTCGACCACGGATTGGCCTGCGGACAAATCCTTGCGCGTCAGCTTCCTCGGCTTGCCACCGCTCCGTTCGGATAAAGCCTTGGGACTGTTCTGCCTGAACTTCTCCCGCGCGCTCTGCCCGTTGTCGGCCGGCATGCCGTTGACGGCGGGCAGGTTGCGGAGCTTTTTGCCCCTCTTCCGATCCGTGTCCTGCTTCCCGGTCCTGTCGGGACCGGCAGTTCCCGTCGCCTCTTGGTTGCCGCCCGAGACGCCTTGCCTGCCGGGTTGCCTCTTCAACTTGTTGCCGGGCAAGTTCTGGCCGTCGAGCGCCGGCTTGCCGTTGACCAGCGGCAGCCTCTTGCCATCGGCTCCGGGCAAGGCGTGATCGGTTGAGAGCTTGCCGGTTCTGGACGAGGTCTCCGGCGAGGTGTCAGGCTGCTGGCGCTGGATAACACGCTGACCAGGCTGCGGCGGCAAGGCGCCCTGTTGCTGATTGGATGGGGCCTGACGGAGCTTGGCCGCCCTCTTCTGCAGGAGCGGCGGCAGTGGGACCTTGGCCGCCAGAGCATCGGCGCGGCCACCAACGGCGCCTTCCGTCGTCTTCTGGGCTGTGGGGCGGTCAAGCCGAACACCGGCGCTCGGCTGCGCAGCCCGATCGATGGTCTCGTTTTTGATCGTCGTGTTGAAGGTGTTGATGACCGTCGTGTTGTGGATGTTGTTGAAGATGATGGCGTTCGGCGGCGGCACGACGTGGCGCGGCGGGCTGATGAATACGGGGATCGGCACGAATACCGGCGTCGGCAGGATGAAGACGTCGACCGGCGGCGGAGGTGGCGGAAGCACGATGAAATCCGGCGGCGGCGGCGGCAGGAAGATCACCGTGATCGGCGGCGGCGGTTCGAAGTCGAAATCGGGATCGTCGAAATAGAGCACCGGACGGTCGATATAGATGATTTCCTCCTCCGGCGGCGGCGGCAAATCATACTCATAGACGGTGAACTCCTCCGGCGGCTCCAGGGCAGCGTCGAAATGTTCGAGCCGCCGTCGTGCGTCCCAGGCATGCGGACCACGCGGATAGCGCCGCAGATAAGACCAGTAGGCTTCCGGCGTGTCCTCCAGCCAGGTCTCGCGCCAGGTGATCGCCTCGCGCCGCGCAGCGACAATGGCGCGCACGCGCTTAGCCATCGGATCGTGTGGATAGGCGACGAGGAAATCCTCGTAGCCGCGCATCGTGTCGCGGTCGAGAGCCGCGATATAAGCGTCACGAGCGTCGAAATCCCGGATCGCCCTGGTCCGATTGGAGCGGGATTCGGCCTCCGAAACCTTGGGCGCGGGCGCGTCCGCGGCACGGTCGAAGAAGACGAAAGGCGCGGTGATCTTCGAGGCATGCCACGGAACTTCCGCGCCTTGCGTCATCTCGTTGACGCGCAGCCGCGTGCGGTCGAACACCTCGTCAAGCGACAACCCGCCCTCGCGTATCATTTCGGCGAGCGCCTGAGCATAGGCGCCGTAAGGGCCCTTGCCTTCCGGCGCGACCGTTCCCGGAGCCGCGTTGAACGCAATCAGCATGTTCGGGTCGGGATCGACAAGCGCGAGACCACCGGCCAGGGGCTGGCTCATCTTGGGCAAGGCATCAGGCCGCGCCGCGTCGAGCACAACGATGTTTACCTTCGTCGGCAATCCGGCCAACGACCGGGTGACATCCGAGAGCCGCATTGCCTGAAGCGGCACGTCGGCTGGACTGGCGATCTGGGCATCGACCGGAAGAAAGTAGTTCTCCCCTTCGAACTGCACGCCGTGGCCGGCAAGATAGACGAAGACGACCGCGTCGGGACCGGCGGCGGAAACCTTGCCGAGAAAATCGCGCAGCGCGCCGCGCAGCGAGTCCTGATCGACATCGCGCGCGCCGACGACGTCGAACCCTGCCGCCTGCAGGGTCTGCGCGATCAGGCCGGCGTCATTGGCGGCAGTCGCGAGCTCGCCGGACTGATAGGCGCCGTTGCCGATGACGAAGGCGAGACGTTTTTGCTCTTGCGCGAGCGCACCGGTCGCGGACGCGGCGCCAAAAGCGATGAGAACGATGAGGCTGAGGAATTTTAGAAGCGTCTGCATGGCAATGCGCTGTCCGTTATCCGCCATCCGCCATCCGCTTATTTCAGTAACGCCGAAAGAGCAGGAATGTTTCCCTAACAGCGCAAAACTAAGACCTCCAAGAAGGCGGCTTTAGGGCGCAAATTTCGGAAAAGAGAGGCTTCAAGTTTCTTGCGAACCGGCTCTCGCGGACTACCGGCGCCGCTTCGGCTTCTCCAGCAGCGCGACGGCCTCGACATGCGGCGACCACAGGAACTGGTCGATCGGCGTCACGCTCTTCAGTTGATAGCCGCCGTCGATGAGGATGCGCAGATCCCGCGCCAGCGTCGTCGGATTGCAGGAGACGGCCGCGACCAGCGGCACGTCTGAGCGGGCGATCTGCTTGGACTGATCCTCCGCGCCGGCGCGCGGTGGATCGAAGACGAGGCCGTCGAAGCCGCTCAACTCCTTGAAGGTCAGCGGCCTGCGGAAGAGGTCGCGACGCTCGCTGGTCACGCGCTTCAAGCCGCTGGCGAAGCGGGAGGCACGGTCGAGCGCGGCAAGCGCCGGGGCGTCTCCCTCCACGGCGTGGACCTCCGACTTCGCCGCCAGCCGGAGCGCGAAGCTGCCGCAGCCGGCGAACAGGTCGGCGACCTTCTTGGCACGCGACAGGTGCTGGCAGACGAGACCGGCCATCGTCTGCTCGGCGGCCTCCGTCGCCTGAAGAAAGGCGCCGGGCGGCAGGGCGACGGCGACCGAGCCGAACTGCACCACCGGCTTCTTCGGCTCCACGATCACCTCGCCGTCTATCGAAAGCCTCGCCAAGCCCGCGGCCATCACGAAATTGGAAGCGATGCGGCGCTGGTTTTCGCCGAGCTTGCCCGCGTCATGGACGGCGACATCGAGGCCGGACGCCGTGGCGGTGACGGTCATGTGGAAGGCTTTCGGCGTCGCGCAGACCAGTCCTGCCAGCCTTCGCAAAGGATCGAGCGCATCAACGATTGCCGGCAATGAGATCGGGCATTCCTCGATAGGAATGATCTCGGAGGAGAGCGCGCGCACGAAGCCGAGCAGCATGCCGGCCTCGGTGCGCCGAGCGCTAAAGACGACGCGCCGGCGCGTGTGCGGTGCGCAAGGCACCAGCGCGTCGATCTGACCAGCGATGCCCTTGATCTTGAGCGCCTGCACCACCCGTTCGCGTTTCCACTGCCGGTAGCCGTCGGCCTCGAAATGCTGCAACGCGCAGCCGCCGCATTCGGTGAAGTGTCGGCAGGGCGGATCAACCCTAAGCGGTGAAGCCTCAACAACCGACATCAGCGTCGCGCGGTCCTTCTGGCGCGCGGCGGTGACCGTCTCGCCAGGCAGCGTGAACGGGATGAAGACCTCGCCGCCATCGGCACCGGCGATGCCGTCGCCCTGCGAACCGAGCCTTGTGATGGTGAAGCGCGCGCTCATGGCGATACCGCGTCCTTGATCGCGGCGAGAAGGAACTCGCGGTTGCCGTCGCCGCCCTCGATCGGCGATGGATGCAGCCCAAGCACGCGCCAGCCCGGCATGCCGGCAAGCCAGTCGCGCAAACCGGCGGCGATGCGCTCGGCATCGCTCGGGTCCTTGAGCAGCCCGCCCTTGCCGATCGCCTCGCGCCCCGCCTCGAATTGCGGCTTGACGAGAACCAGCGCCCTGGCGCCCTCGCCCGCCAAGGCCAGCGCCGGCGGCAGCGCCAGCTTCAGCGAGATGAAGCTGACATCACAGACCAGGAAATCCGGAACGCGGTCGCCAAGATCAGCGGCGGTCAGGTCCCGCGCATTCAGCCCTTCAATGACCGTGACCCGCCGATCGGCGGCAATTTCGGGGTGCATCTGGCCGTGACCGACATCGATCGCCGTGACATGGGTAGCACCACGCTCGAGCAGCACCTGGGTGAAGCCGCCGGTCGAGGCGCCGATATCGAGCGCCTCATGCCCAGAGGGATCGAGGCCGAAATGGTCGAGGCCGGCAATCAGCTTCAGCGCCGCGCGCGACACATACGCCTGCGCCGGATCGTCGACGGCAACGACGCAGTGTGGCGCCACGGGCTGGCCCGGCTTGCGGGCGACTGCGCCGTCGACGGTGACGGTGCCGCGTTCGATCGCGTCGCGGGCGCGGGAACGGCTGGCGAACAGGCCACGTGCGACGAGCAGTTCGTCGAGACGCGGACGCGCGCTGGCGGGCAGAGAGGAACTCATCGGCCTTCATTGGCGAAAGCCGGCGGCGAAGGCAATGGCAGCCCTGTTGAATATGGCGCGGAGCACGGCAGAATGCCGGCGCCGAAAGTCCGCTCACCCGGTCGAGGAAGAGCCATGCTGAAGGGAACATGCCATTGCGGCGCTGCGCACTGGACGCTGGAAGGCGATCCGGGATCGATCACCGCCTGCAACTGCACCCTTTGCCGCCGCTACGGCACGCTCTGGGCCTATGACTATGTCGACGAGCGTATCCGCATCGCAGGTCCGACGAGCTCCTACAGGCGGGTCGAGCTGGCCGAGCCCGCGCTGGAAATCCTGTTCTGTCCGAAATGCGCCTGTGTGCTCGCCTGGCGCGGGTTGCTTCCCGGCTCGAGCGGCCGCACTCGCATCGCCGTCAATGTCAGGCTGGCCCCGCCGGAGGCGGTCGCCGACCTGCCGATCGAGCATTTCGACGGCCTCGAAACGTTCGACGACCTGCCGCGCGACGGCCGCTGCGTGCGCGATATGTGGTTTTAGAAAATAGTCCGCGAGACCGGGCGCTCGACCGCCGGCATCAGGCCGTCATTGTTGGAGGCCTGCTCGCGCGGCTCAGCCGGAGCTGGCGCTGTCGGCGCGGCTTCCGGCAGCACCACCAGTTGGGGAGCCTGCTTGTAGGAAAAGCCGCCCCGGATGTTGCCCATCTTGCCGGCGACGATGTCCATCACCGCCTTTTCCAGGTTGCGGTCGTAACGCGTTTCGGCTGCCATCGGAGCGGCCATGGCACTCAGCAAGGCCATACCGCAAAGGAACGACTTCATTGTTCTTATCCCCTACCTAGGACCAGGGTCTTAGCAGGGCGCCCGTTGAAAATCGGCCAAAAGACAAGGTAACCGAACGGCCAAATGAAAACCTAAACAAACAGTTGCACCCGCAAGCCGACAGACTCAATCGGAGAGCTGAGTTTTCGATTCAGGCGCGCTGCGCTTGCATGCCATGGCCGAGTGCGGCGAAGACCGTCCGCACGATGCCGGTCGTGTCGAGGCCCGCGTCGGCATACATCTTCTCAGGCTTGGCGTGATCGGTGAACTCGTCCGGCAAGACCAGCGGGCGCACCTTGAGACCGTTTTCCAACAGGCCTTCATGGGCAAGGAAATGCAGCACCTGGCTGGCGAAGCCGCCGACCGCGCCCTCCTCGACCGTCACGAGAACCTCATGCGAGCGCGCGAGGCGGCGGATGAGATCCTCGTCCAGCGGCTTGGCGAAGCGAGCGTCGGCAACGGTGGTCGAAAGGCCCGCGGCGCCGAGTTCCTCGGCGGCCAGCAGGCAATCCTGCAGCCGCGTGCCGAACGAGAGCAGCGCCACCTTGGTGCCTTCCTTGAGAATGCGGCCTTTGCCGATCTCGAGCACTGAGCCGCGCTCCGGCATGTCGACGCCAACGCCGTTGCCGCGCGGATAGCGGAAGGCGATCGGGCCGCCGTCGTAGTCGGCTGCCGTGCGCACCATATGGCGAAGCTCCGCCTCATCGGCGGCGGCCATGACGACGAAGCCAGGCAGCGAGGCGAGGAAGGTCGTGTCGAAGGCGCCGCAGTGCGTGGCGCCGTCGGCGCCGACGAAGCCGGCGCGGTCGATCGGGAAGCGCACCGGCAGTTTCTGGATTGCCACGTCGTGCACCACCTGATCGTAGGCGCGCTGCAGGAAGGTCGAATAGATGGCGGCGAAGGGCTTGTAGCCTTCGGTGGCGAGGCCGGCGGCGAAGGTCACCGCGTGCTGCTCGGCAATGCCGACATCGAAGGTTCGGGCCGGGAACACCTCGCCGAAGAGGTCGAGGCCGGTGCCACTCGGCATGGCGGCGGTGATCGCCACGATTCGTTCGTCCTCGCGCGCCTCCTGGATCAGGCTCTCGGCGAAGACCTTGGTGTAGCTCGGCGCGTTGGCCGGCGCTTTCGCCTGCGCGCCGGTGATGACGTCGAACTTGTTGACGCCGTGATACTTGTCGGCGGCGGCCTCCGCCGGCGCGTAGCCCTTGCCCTTCTGGGTGACGACATGGATCAGAATGGGACCGTCGCCATTATCGCGGACGTTCTTCAGCACCGGGATCAGGTGCTCCAAATTGTGTCCATCGATCGGGCCGATGTGGAAGAATCCCATCTCCTCGAACAGCGTGCCGCCGGTGACGTAACCGCGCGCATGCTCGACGGCGCGGGTGATGGCGCTGTCGGCGCGCTTGCCGAGATAGGAGGTCAGCTTCTTGCCGAAATCGCGCAGGCCGAGATAGGTCTTGCCGGAGGCAAGCCTCGCCAGATAGGCGCTCATCGCGCCGGTCGGCGGGGCGATCGACATGTCGTTGTCGTTGAGGATGACGATCAGGCGGGCATTGAGCGCGCCGGCGTTGTTCATCGCCTCATAGGCCATCCCGGCGGACATGGCGCCGTCGCCGATGACGGCGATGACATTGTTGCGGCCGCCCGCAAGGTCGCGGCCCATCGCCATGCCGAGGCCGGCCGAAATCGAAGTCGAGGAATGCGCTGCGCCGAAGGGGTCGTATTCGCTCTCTGCGCGCCGGGTGAAGCCGGAGAGACCGCCTTCCTGGCGAAGCGTGCGGATGCGGTCGCGGCGGCCGGTCAGAATCTTGTGCGGGTAGGCCTGGTGGCCAACGTCCCAGATCAGCCGGTCTTCCGGCGTGTTGAAGACATAGTGCAGCGCAACCGTAAGCTCGACGACGCCGAGACCGGCGCCAAGATGGCCGCCGGTGTGCGACACCGCATCGATCAGCTCCGCGCGCAGTTCGGTCGCCAGCTGCGGCAGCTCGCTTTCATCAAGCGCCCGCAGATCCGCCGGGATGCGGACTTTGTCGAGGAGCGGCGTGTCAGGCTTCGGGTTCACTCTGGGACGGCCTGTCAACTTAACCTTGGGTTAACCTTCAAATATGCGCTTTGCTATGCGCGAGATAGGCTGACGGCGCGCCAATGTAAATGCGTGTCAGTGACGCGCCCGGCGCAGAATGTCCATTCTGCGCTAACCTTCCGGCAGCGGAATGAATTCTTCCTCATCGCCAGGAACGATATCGAAGCGGCCCGTCTTCCATTCTTCCTTGGCCTGCTCGATGCGTTCTTTCGAGGACGAAACGAAATTCCACCAGATATAGCGCTTGGAGCCCAGCGACGCTCCGCCGAACAGCATGAAATGCGCGCCGCGCTCGGACGACACGACGATTTCCTCGCCCGGTTTGAACACCAAAAGCCGCTCGGCCGGGAAACGGTCGCCGGCAATCGAAACCTCGCCCTCCAGCGTGTAGATGGCGCGTTCCTCGGCGTCGCCGGGGATTTTGACGCTGGCGCCCGCCGCCAGCCGCAGATCGGCATAGAGCGTTTCCGAGGCGGTCGCGACGGGCGAGCGCAGCCCGGAAAATTCGCCGATGACGACGCGGCCGCTAACGCCCTCGGCATCGATTTCGGGCAGGTGGACGACCGACGTGTTCGCGAACACCGGGGCGATTTCTTCCTTGCTGTCCGGCAGCGCCAGCCAGGTTTGCAGGCCGGAAATCGACATCGGCGCGCCGCGCAATTCCTCGGGCGTGCGCTCGGAATGAACGATGCCGCGGCCGGCGGTCATCAAATTCACGTCGCCCGGCGCGATCACCATTTCGGTGCCGAGCGAGTCGCGATGCCTGATCTTGCCGTCGAACAGATAAGTGACGGTGGACAGCCCGATATGCGGATGCGGGCGCACGTCGATCGCATGGCCGGCGCGCAGGATGGCCGGACCCATGCGGTCGAAGAAGATGAATGGACCGACCAGCCTGCGTTTCGCCGTCGGCAAGGCGCGGCGAACCTCAAAGCCGCCAATGTCCTTGGCGTTGGGAATGACCATCAACTCGATCTGGTCGCAGGCGAAGGCGTCGCCGGCCTCAGGATCGTTGCCCGGAAAGAAGCTCATGACCGGCGTCAGGCGAAGCGGAGCGCGGATCGGGCCTTCGCCTTGGCAGCCTCTTCCTCGCGGTTGCGCGGATGCTGGGTGGTTTCGAGGCTGTCAAGCAGTTCGCGCGCGGCGGCGGCGATCGCCTCGACGGCGTGGTTGAAGGCATGCTCGTTGCGCTTGGACGGCTTGGTCGCGCCGCTCAGCTTGCGCACGAACTGCAGCGCCGCGTCATGGACCTCGTCGTCGGTCGCCGGCGGATCGAAGTTGAACAGGGTCTTGATGTTTCGGCACATGCTTTAACTCCTTACCTGCTTTCTGCCCGAACCGGTCTGACATTGTGCACCGAGGTGTGTTGAGATTCAGGTCAGACCGAGCCGAAAATGGCGGGTTCCGAGAACCGGACCGGAGCGTACTTGAAGGACGTGAGCACCGGAACCGCAGAAAGCCGCGTTTGCAGGCGGCCTCACCTGAATATCAATACACCTCACTCGGCGTCGAGCGGCTCCGTTCCAACCGGCTTGCCGTCGCGCGAGAGCCTGATCTTCTCGACCTTGTCCTCGGCGGCCTTGAGCAAGCGGTCGCAATGAGCCTTCAGCGCCTCGCCGCGCTCGTAGATCTTGATCGACTGGTCGAGCGGAACGTCGCCGCGCTCCAGATCATCGACGATCTTCTCCAGCGCGTCGAGCGCCTGTTCGAAGCTCATCGCCTTGACGTCTTGGTTAGCTTCATCAGCCATCATTCATCCCTTCATCAGCCGCCCGACATGGGCGGCGACCGAAAATGCCAATCCTTGCAGATCGTAACCGCCCTCCAGCAGGCTGACGAGCCGGTTGCCGCTGTGGCGCCCGGCGCGCTCCATCAGCTGGCCGGTCGCCCAGTCGAAATCATCCTCGGTCAGGTTGATCGCGGCCAGCGGATCGCGATGGTGCGCATCGAAACCGGCGGAAATGATGATCAGATCCGGCTGGAAGGCGTCGATCGACGGCAGCACGCGCGACAGGAAGGCGTCGCGGAACGTGTCGCTGCCGGTGCTCGGCGCAAGCGGCGCGTTGACGATGTTGCCGGCGCCGGTCTCGCTCTTGGCACCGGTGCCCGGATAAAGCGGCATCTGGTGGGTCGAGCAATAGAGCACCGACGGATCGTCCCAGAAAATGTCCTGCGTGCCGTTGCCGTGATGCACATCCCAATCGACGATGGCGACGCGCTCGGCCAGATGCTTCTCCTGCGCATAACGGGCGGCGATCGCCGCGGTGTTGAACAGGCAAAAGCCCATCGCGGTCGCTTTTTCGGCGTGATGGCCGGGCGGACGCGCGGCAACGAAGACATTGGCGGCACGGCCCTCGAACACATCGTCGACTGCGGCGTTGGCCGCGCCGATCGCCGTCACCGCCGCCTGCCAGCTTTTCGGGCTGGCGCTGGTGTCGGCATCGATCGAGACGATCCCCGTCTCGGGAATCGCAGCGCGGACACGGCCGACGAAATCCTCCGGATGCGCGTAAAGGATCGTCGCCTCGTCGCCTTCCGGCGCCTCGACGCGGTCGAGGGCCGAAAAAGCCTCGTCGTCGAGCACGCGCTCGATGGCGCGCAAACGGTCGGGCCGCTCGGGGTGGCCGGGCGGCGTGAGGTGTTCCAGGAATACCGGATGAGTGTAAAGACGAGTGGTCATGGCGCCTAATCTAGGCACCTGTCGCACGGATAGCCATGTTTCAGCGCCGAATGATTGGGGAAATCGCGCCCAATCGTGTCGCTGGCGGCATTGGCCCGGCTTCGGCTTCGCGATAAGGTCGCGTCGCTGCCTGGTGCCCGCAACGCGGGAGAATCGGGAACACGGTTGAAATCCGTGGCGTGCCCAACGCTGTGAGGGGGACCGCGCCGGCAAACGCCACTGTCCCAGACGGGAAGGCGCCGGATGCGGGTCGATCCCGAGCCAGAAGACCGGCCCGGCAGACATGGTCATCCGCATGGTCAGGCGGAGGACTGCTTATCGCAAGGGGACAAGCGATGCAGGCACGAACAGCCGCCGCCGGCGGCGATGACTTTGACCAATTGGCGCGCGACGCCGTCTACCGAGCCATGTTCACCCGGCGCGACGTGCGCAGCCATTTCCTTGCCGACGATCTCGACGACAGCGTTTTGGCGCGGCTTCTCACCGCGGCACACCACGCGCCGTCGGTCGGCTACATGCAGCCCTGGAACTTCATCATCATCCGGGACGCCACAAGGCGGCGGCAGGTGCGCGACCTGTTTTTGGCCGCGCGCGAACAGGAACTGCCGGCGATCGAGGTGGAGCGGCGGGCGCTCTACCGCAAGCTGAAGCTCGAGGGCATCTGCGAAAGCGCGCTCAACCTCTGCATCACCTGCGACCGCCAGCGCTCGAAGAACTCGCCGCTCGGGCGCTGGCACAATCCGGAGATGGACCTCTACAGCACCGTCTGCGCGGTGCAGAATTTCTGGCTCGCGGCGCGGGCGGAAGGCGTCGGGGTCGGCTGGGTGAGCATCATCGAGCCCGAAGCACTGAAGCGACTGCTGTCGATCCCCGAGCACGTCACGCCGATCGCCTATCTCTGCGTCGGCCGCGTCTCGGAATTCGCGCCGAGGCCCGACCTCGAAGCGCATGGCTGGGGCAAGCGCCTGCCGCTGCCCGAGCTGGTGATGAGCGAGACCTTTTGCGGCGCCGGCGAGGCGCCGCTCAAATCGGCGATCGCTCGCCTTGGTTCCCGTGAAGGGGCGAAGCCGTGATCAGGCGGCCTTCGTGGCCGGGGCTGCTGCTCAAGCGGTCCTTGGCGAATCCCAGCGCGAGCCGCCGAAGGGGCTGAGCGCCTTGTCGCGCAGCTCCCTGAACTTGGACGAGGCTTCGGCCAGGCGCCGGTCCCATTCCGGATTGGGGACCTGGCCCTCGATGGCGGCGAAGTAGACCTGCATCAGCGAAGCGATGGCGAAGGGCTCGATGAAAGCCGCCTTGAAGGCCCAGGCGAAGACGATGGCCAACACGAAGGCCCAGCCGGCAAGCTGGCCCGGCATGACCCAGAGGATCGCGGCGGCAGGCGCCAGCATCAAAAGGAAGATGACGAAGGAAACACCCCACATGATCACCGCCAGCCAGACGGCGTTCTTGACCATCAACTTGCCGTTCTGCGCATAGAGCACGACGCCTTGCCTGGCGGTCTCGAAAGGCGAGTTGGAATTGGTGCGGATGTTGTAGCCGAGGATGATCTCGTCGACATAGGTCAGCGACAGGCGGATGACGGTGTTGATGAAGCTCACCAGGCCGCTCAAGCCTGGAATGGGTAGGAACGCAGCAATGCCGCCGATCAGCCCGGTGATGGCGCGGATGGCGCCTTTCACCAGCTGGTCGACGACGAAAAGGATGTTGGCCTCGGCGAAGCGCTTCGTGACCACTTCGCGCGCATAGGCGATCTGGCCCTGGCCGTCGGGAATGTCCTGCCCGTCGATCAGATGGACCATGACGGCGATATGGCCGGCCTTGAGCACATAGAGAATGTATTCGCGGATCCAGTAGACGGCGATCGAGACCACGCCGAAGCCGACGACCCCACCCCACAAGGCAAAGGACATCGGCCCGTCCGGATCGGTCGAGATGTGGCCGACGCCGTAACCGACGCTGGCGCCGGTGCCGGTCGCTGTTATGTAGGCCACCGTGATGCCGAAATAGACGATGATGCGAAAGACGATGAACGGCCACGTCCGCATCATGATGGACACCGACCGGCCGATGCTGAAGTCCCACATGGCCCCGACCCTCCGCCTCAGAGAATTGGCGGGAGAGGATGCGCTCGCTCCTGCCAAAGTCAATGTCGGAGGGATTTTGAGCGGGGGACAATTGTCTGAGGCAGCGCGGACCCGAGTGATTGCCCGGAACGCCGCGACCGAATGCTATTTGGTTTTCAGGCCTTCCAGCAGCTGCTTGAACGCCGCCACAACCTTCTTCGACGTCGCTTCCGGATCCTTGGCATTGGCGATGCGCTGCGAGGCCTGGCTACTGGCGCCGTTGATGAGCCGCGCTGCGGTCTCGGGATCGAGATCGGGAACGACGACGCCCTCCTCCTGCAGCTTTGACAGGTGATCGGTCATTGAAGCCGTGCAGGCGCTGGCGTTGGGCCACTGAGCCGGATCGCCGAGCACGGCCGGGCCGTCCCTGAACATGATGCGCTGGATTTCCGGCTCAAGCGCCATCTCGATATAGGTGGTGCATTCGTCGACGAAATGCTGCCAGCGAGTAGGCGCCCGCGAGGCCACCTCGTTCACCCGCGCCGCCATCTCGGCGTCGATTTCGGCGATCACCGCCTGCAGGAGCCCCTTCTTGTCGCCGAAATGATGATAGAGCGCGCCGCGCGTCAGACCCGCCGAAGCGGTGAAATCGTCCATCGAGGCCTCGGCATAGCCGATCGTGCCGAAGGCATGGCGCGCGGCCGCGATCAGCTTGGCGCGCGTCTCGGCGATCATCTCCTTGCGGGGTTTGTGCATGGCTCCTGGCCTTATTCACATACGCGTCGTATGCTAATTGACATACGCGACGTATGAACTATTTGACATTCATACGCTGCGTATGTAGTTGCGGCGCCTTCCCTTGTCGAGGAACGGGACCATGCGAAACCCATATTCGGAAATCTTTCGGGCTCCTGGCACGAAGAGCTTCGCCGCGGCAGCCTTCATCGCCCGGCTGCCGATCGCCATGGCGCCGATCGGTATTGTGGCGATGCTGTCGCAAACGCATGGCGAGTACTGGCTGGCCGGCGCCGTCTCGGCCACATACGCTTTGGTCAACGCCTTCCTGTCGCCGCAGGTCTCGCGGCTGGTCGACCGCCTCGGCCAGAGCCGGATTGCAGTGCCGACGACACTTGTCTCGGCGCTTGCCTTCGCGACCTTGATCGTCGCGGCCAACCAGCACTGGCCGGTGTGGACCTTGTTCCTATCGTCGCTGCTTGCCGCCTTAATGCCGAGCATCCCGGCGCTGGTCAGGGCGCGCTGGACCGAGATTTTTCGCGACCGCCCCGAGCTCAATACGGCCTTCGCCTTCGAATCGGCCGCGGACGAGCTGGTCTATGTCGCTGGGGCATCGCTGTCGGTGGGCTTGAGCGCCGCGCTGTTCCCGGAAGCCGGGATGGTGGTGAGCACCTTGCTGCTCGCCTTCGGCTCGGCGGCATTCCTGCTGCAGCGTTCGACGGAACCGCCCATTCGCCCGGCCGAGGATGGCGCGGCCGGTTCGGCGATCCGCCTGCGGCCGGTGCAGATCATCACCTTCGCGCTGATCTTTGTCGGCGCGACCTTCGCAACCACGGAAGTCACCACCGTTGCCATTACCGAAGAGCTCGGCCAGCCCGAAGCAGCCAGCCTCGTCATCGGCGTCTATGCACTGGGATCCTTCGTGCTCGGCATCATCGTCGGCGCGCTCAGCCTGCGCACGCCGCTGCAACGCCAACTCGCGATAGCGGTCGCCGTCATCGCGCTTACCACTCTGCCACTGCTTTTTGCCGACACGGTGCCGACGCTGGCGCTTGCCGTGTTCGTCAGCGGCGTTGCCATCTCGCCGACCTTCATCACCGCCTTTGGACTGATCGAACGCCACGTGCCGCCGGCAATGCTCACGGAAGGCGTGACCTGGGTGACCACCGGGATCGGCATCGGCATGGCGCTGGGCTCCTTCGCCGCCGGCTGGATGGTCGACACTTTTGGACCGCAGAACGGGTTCTGGGTGTCGGTGGCGGCAGGCTCAGTCGCTTTGGTCACCGTGCTCGCCGGCCAGTGTCGGCTGGCGACGCCGGACTGCGCTCCGGATGAATGCGAAGCGGCGATTGTTCCGGCTGGATGATACCGATGCATCCGGCTCTGGCTGGCTATATGTCCTGCTTTGGAACGAACTTCGCCGCCGGGACTGCGTAAAGCCCCGTCGGCGCGCCATGGAGCATGATCTCTCGCTCGAAGACGAAGCCGCATTTCTCCAGCACGCGCCGCGATGCGGGATTGGCGGGACGCGCCAGTGCGATCACCCGATCGGCGCGCAAGGGGCCGAAAGCCGCGTGCAAGCTCCCCCGGACCAGTTCCGTCGCGTAGCCATGCCCCCAGGTCTCGGGGTGAAGATGATAGGACAGGTTCAGCCCATCGAAATCGCTCGATAAGGTGACACCGCCGAAGCCGATCAGCCTCTCGTTGGCTTCGACCGCCCAGCGACCAAATCCGTGCCTGTCCCAATGATCGATGTCGCGAGCGAGCCTTGCGGCACTCTGCTGCGGCGTGTCCGGCGTCGGGTCGGGGCGATGCGCCACCAGTTCGGGGCGCGAGAAAAGATCGGCCAGAAACTCCAGATCCGCCTGTTTGGGCCGGCGTAGCAGCAGTCGTTCGGTCTGCTGGCTGAGAGGCAATGGCGCGGCCATCGTTTTTCTCCGCCGCCTGTCGGCCGAAACGTCAGAGAATTTCCGTCTTGGCGATGTGAATGCCGAATCCTTCGAGCCCGACATAGTGGCGCTCGCGCGAGGCGATCAGGTTGATCGAGGAAATGCCGAGATCCTTGAGGATCTGCGCTCCGAGCCCGATCTCGCGCCACTCGTTCTCGCGCCGGCGCGCCTCTTCGTGATCCTCGCGGTCGCCGCTCTGGGGCCGTTTGCGCTCCTGATGGGCGACGCCGACCGAGCCTTCGCGCAGGTAGACGATGACGCCACGCTTGCGCTCGCCCATCGCCTCCATGATGTGGTCCAAGCGGTGGCTGGTGCCGAAGACGTCGGTGACGACGTCTTCCGAATGCAGCCGCACCGGCACCTCCTCGCCGTCGCGGATGTCGCCAAAGACGACCGCGACATGGTGCATGGAATCCCAGGGCAGCGTGTAGGTGAAGACCTGCGCCTTGCCGCCGGGCGTCTCGATGTCGGAGCAGGCGACGCGCTCGACCAGCGTTTCCTTGCGCTGGCGATAGGCGATGAGATCGGCGACCGAGACCTGCTTCAGCCCGTGCTGCGCGGCGAAAGCCTGCACCTCAGGCCCGCGCTTGACGGTGCCGTCGTCGTTGACCAGTTCGGAGATGACGCCGATCGGCGGCAGCCCGGCGAGTTTGCACAGGTCGACCGCGGCTTCCGTATGGCCCGAGCGCATCAAGACACCGCCCTCGCGCGCGATCAGCGGGAAGATGTGGCCGGGCCGCACGAAGTCGGAGGCACCAACATTGCCGTTGGCTAGGTTACGCACGGTGAGCGTGCGGTCGTCCGCCGAAATACCCGTCGTGGTGCCGTGCTTGAAGTCGACGCTGACGGTGAAAGCGGTGGTGTGGGCGGAATCATTGTCGGCCACCATGGGCGCAAGGTTCAGCCGCCTTGCGTCCTCGCGCAGCATCGGCGTGCAGACGATGCCGGAGGTGTTGCGGACGATGAAGGCCATCTTTTCCGGCGTGCAGTGGACGGCGGCAACGATCAGGTCGCCCTCGTTCTCGCGCCCATCATCGTCCATGACGACGACGATCTCGCCGCGCTCGAAAGCACGGATCGCTTCGACGATCTTCTTCTGGTCGTATGGCATGGACGCTCGCTAGCTCGCTTGGGGAATAGGGCAGTAAGGGAGTAGGGAAAAGGAAAAAGTTTGGCGTCGCCGAATGCGACGTAACATACTCTCCTACTGCCTTACTGCCTTCCCGTCTGTCCTCTATGGCGCAGATAATGATCCGCAATCGCGCAGGCAACCATGGCCTCGCCGATCGGCACGGCGCGGATGCCGACGCAGGGATCGTGGCGGCCCTTGGTCATGACCTCGACGTCCTTGCCGTCCTTGTCGATCGATTTCCGCGGCGTGAGGATCGAGGAGGTCGGCTTGACGGCGAAGCGGGCGACGATCGCCTGGCCGGTCGAGATGCCGCCGAGGATGCCGCCGGCATTGTTGGACAAAAACACCGGCTTGCCGTCATTGCCGATCCGCATCTCGTCGGCATTCTGTTCGCCGGTGATGCGGGCGGCTTCGAAGCCGTTGCCGATCTCGACGCCCTTGACGGCGTTGATCGACATCAGGCCGGAGGCTATGTCCTGGTCGAGCTTGGCATAGATCGGCGCGCCGAGGCCCGCCGGCACACCTTCGGCGACGATCTCGATCACCGCGCCGACCGACGAGCCGGCCTTGCGAATGCCGTCGAGATAGGCGGCAAAGACCGGAACCGAGGCCGGGTCGGGGGTGAAAAACGGGTTTTCCGCATCGCCAATGAAATTCCAGTTCCAATTGGCGCGATCGATCGACTTTTCGCCCATCGAAACCAGCGCGCCGCGCACCACCATGCCCGGCACCACCTTGCGTGCCAGCGCGCCGGCCGCCACTCTAGCTGCCGTCTCGCGCGCCGAGGAGCGGCCGCCGCCGCGATGGTCGCGCAACCCGTATTTGACCTCATAGGTGTAATCGGCATGGCCCGGCCGGTACTGGCGGGCGATCTCGCCGTAATCCTTGGAGCGCTGATCCACATTCTCGATCAGCATCGAGATCGGCGTGCCGGTGGTGATCATCGTCTCGCCGTCCTCGTCGAGGATGAAGCCGGAGAGGATCTTGAGCTCGTCCGGCTCGCGGCGCTGGGTGACGAAGCGCGACTGGCCCGGGCGGCGCCGGTCGAGCTCGGCCTGGATGTCCTCGCGCTTGAAGCGGATCCCGGGCGGGCAGCCGTCGACAACGCAGCCAAGCGCGGCGCCATGGCTTTCACCCCAGGTGGTGACGCGGAAAAGATGGCCGAAGGTGTTGTGAGACATGGAAAAACGCCCTGCCCGGCGCGGACCCGGTTCGCCGGTTCAAGCGTGCCTTCTATTGGCGTTTTCCACAGCGGTCAAACGGTGATCGGATGCATCAATCTGTGATCTGGAGGATTTAGTTTTGACACATTCGGTTGGTTTCTGCTCTCTTCCATCCGCCGTTGAGGATCCGCCGTTGCTCATGCCGGCGCAATGACCAAAGAGGACGACGATGCGTACCCTGATTGGCGCCGCCTGCGCCATGTTGCTCATTTCCACCGCTGCCGCGTTCGCCGGCCAGACCGAAGGCTTGATCAAGAAGGTCGACAAGGACACGCTGACGCTGACGCTGGACGACGGAAAGTCCTACAAGCTCAACGCCGAAACCGATCTCGACGCGCTGAAGCCCGGCATGGATATCGTCCTCGCCTACGACGTGACCAATGGCGAGAATGTCGTGACCGATATGCAGCTGCCGGACAGCGACTAGAATTAGGTCGCAACCTGGTCAACGAAACAACGGCGCCGGTCGTCCGGCCGCTATCTTGGTGGCTTCATCCTTCGCCTTTACGAGGATAGTCGACCCTCGGGCTATAGCGAACTGCTGACAAAATGCGTCGAGGCGATGCTGACCTTCGTTCAGCCGCCCCAAAGCGATTAGGATGAGGCCCCATGCCAGGTCAGTTTGCACGTAATTCTCCAACGCGAAACGTTTGAACTCCATCTTTGCCCGTTGCTCGAAGATGTGGGCGACGTCCCCCAATGCAGTGATCTTCGACCAATCCAGTCGAGCGGCTTTTACAGCAGCCAATGCAACCCGTTCGACATGATAGTCACGATCGTTGGCGTAGAAAGAACACCAGCCTGGAATCGAGCCTGACAGGTCAATGGGGTCGATACAGAGATCAAAGGCGGCCGACTTTGCCGTTCTTTTCCACTTAAATTTTCCACGGCCGAAAATCGGCACAAAGTCGACCGATACGCCCCAGCAAGCAAAAAAGTCATTCCTTTCATCGTTTGAAACTTCAACAGATAGCGCATGTGGTCCCTTGGGTCGCTCACCCAGAACAAATCGCCCACTCGCTGAAAATCTGGTGCCAGAGTGTCCGCCAGCGCTCCTGCGACTATGTCGCCTAGGGCCTGCCCGCGGCGAATTGGGCGACCTAACTCAAGCCGTCGGCGAATTCTATCGATCAAACTGGAGAACATGCAGTCCTAACCGGCCCAAAATCGTAAGCTGAGCATGACAGGTAAGCATTGCCGACTGCTACGATCAATTCGTTGCCAGGGTGTAGAGGCTTACAGCCACTCCAGGCTGCGGCCCTCGAGCCGGAGCAGGCGGTCCTGCGGCATCTCGAGACTGGCGGCTTCCTGCTTGGAAATGCCGGTGACGAGGCGGAAGAAGCAGCGCATGACCCCGCCATGGGTGACGCAGACCGTCTGCCGTTGAAGCGCGTCGAACCACGGCCTGATCCGCTCGAGCAGCATCTCGTAGCTTTCGGCGCCCTCGCCGGGCGGCTGGAAATCCCACTTCGCGGCGCGGCGGCTTTTGGTCGAACCCGGGACACGCTTTTCGAGTTCGGCAAAGGTGAAACCCTGCCAGTCGCCGAAGCTTAGCTCCACCAAGCGCGGATCGGTGCGATAGGCGAGCGGGTCGAGACCCATCGCCGCGCGCATCAGTTCCATCGTCTCACGCGTGCGGCGCATCGGGCTGGCGACAAAATCGAAATTCGCGGCGTTTCCGATAAGGTCCGCCAACCGTCGGCCGTTTTGCGTCGCCTGCTCGCGGCCAAGTTCGTTGATATCGGTATCCGCCTGGCCTTGCAGCCGACCCTCGGCGTTCCACTGCGTCTGGCCGTGGCGCGCGATGTAGACGAGCGGATACATCAGGTCTCCGGAGGTCGGGCCAGGGCCTGGACGATAGACAGGCGGAGAGAACTAGTCCTTGACGGTCGAGATGTCGGGCGCGTCGACCGCCTTCATGCCGACGACATGGTAGCCGGAATCGACGTGATGGACCTCGCCGGTCACGCCGCGCGACAGGTCCGACAGGAAGTAGACGCCGGAATCGCCGACCTCTTCCTGCGTCACCGTCTGCTTGAGCGGCGCGTTGTACTCGTTCCATTTGAGGATGTAGCGGAAGTCGCCGATGCCGGAGGCGGCAAGGGTCTTGATCGGGCCGGCCGAGATGGCGTTGACGCGGATCTTCTTGGAGCCGAGGTCGACGGCCAGATAGCGCACGCTGGCCTCGAGCGCCGCCTTGGCGACGCCCATGACGTTGTAGTGAGGCATAACCTTCTCGGCGCCGTAATAGGTCAGCGTCAGCAGCGAGCCGCCTTCGCTCATCAGCGGCTCGGCGCGCTTGGCGATGGTGGTGAAGGAAAACACCGAAATATCCATGGTGCGCAGGAAATTATCGCGCGTCGTCTCGACATAACGGCCGGTCAGCTCGTCCTTGTCCGAGAAGGCGATGGCATGGACGAGGAAGTCGAGCTTGCCCCAGTGCTTGGCGATGTCGGCAAAGACTGCGTCCAGGCTTTCCGGGTCGGTCACGTCGCAATGGCCGGCGACATGCGCGTTGAGTTCCGCCGCCAGCGGCTCGACGCGCTTCTTGAACGCCTCGCCCTGATAGGTCAGCGCGATTTCGGCGCCGTGATCGACGCAAGCCTTGGCGATGCCGAAAGCGATCGACCGATTGTTTGCGACGCCAAGGATGAGGCCTCGCTTACCGGCCATCAGGCCCTGTCCACCCGCCATGTGCGCAATTCTCCGCAAGAATGTCTGCTTTGTGGAGCCCTATCGCACAGGCACAGGGCCCCTTCAAGCGTCGAAAACAGACTGGCTTGAGGAGAAAACTGCTTCGATCAGCCTTTCCGCTTACGCATCAGGGCTTCGAGATCGGCGTCTCCACCCTCCGGCAGCATCAGCCGCACATGGGCGTAGAGATCGCCATGGCCACCTACTTTTTCCGGCAGGCCCCTGCCCTTCAGGCGCAACACCTTGTCCGAGCTCGACCATGCGGGAACGTTGACCGCGAGCTTGCCGGTCGGCGTCTCGACGGCCACCTTGGCGCCGAGCACCGCGTCGGCGAGTTCGATAGGCAGGTCGACATGCAGGTCGCGGCCCTCGATGCGATAGCGCGGATGGCGGCGAATGTGAATTTTGACGAGCGCGTCGCCCGGCTGGCCGGGCCCCTGCTCGCCCTGACCCTTCAGGCGGATGGTCTGGCCCTCCTCGACATAGGCGGGAAGCTTGACCGCCATCTTGCGGCCGTCAGGGAACATCGCCGTCACCTTCTCCGCGGTGGCCGCCTCTTCGACGGTGATGTCCAGCGTGACATTGAGGTCGGGCGCCTGGACCGGCTGGCGACGGTCGCCACGGCCTGGACCCCGCCCACCCGAAAAGGCCTCCCCGAAGATCTGGCTGAAGATATCGCTGTTGCCGTCGAATGGATCGCCGCCCGGACGACCGGTGCGGAATTCGAAATGCGCCCCGCCCGGGCCCTGCTGACGGCGGAATCCGGCAAACGGATCGCCTCCGGCCGCGCCCTCGAAGCCCTGGAATCTCGGCTTGCCGTCGGCGTCGATCTCGCCGCGATCGTAAGCTGCGCGGCGCTTCTCGTCGCCGACGATCTCATAGGCCTGGTTGGCGGCCGCAAAACGCTCTTTCGCCTTCGGATCATTCGGATTCTGGTCCGGATGATGCTGCTTGGCGAGCTTGCGGTACGCCGATTTTATTTCCTTGGCCGAGGCGTTCTTGGCAACGCCCAGCACCTCATAGGGGTCGCGCATGCTTCCTGCCTGAAAGAGAGATTGGGTCCACAGTTGCCCTCTATATGCGCTCGCATAGGAAGAAATTCCAGTGGTGCAAGATGCCAATGGAGAGTGAAATTAGAGCCCCTTGAACTCCTGCATGCGCCAGCCTCCGGCGTCGGCAATGCAGAGCTCGCCCTGGTACATGGCGACGCCGTCGAAACTTTCCCGCGTCGCGTTGAAGCGGCGGCAGGTCAAGCCGCCATCCTTGAGTTCGACCAGCTCGGTGATCGAGCCGCGCGAGCCGGTGCCGGCATTGGCCCATGGCACCGCCTGGCCGCCGAGCTCCTGGATGTCGGCGGAAGACACCGCA
Organism: Mesorhizobium sp. WSM3862; assembly: GCF_002294985.1. Lineage (GTDB taxonomy): Bacteria > Pseudomonadota > Alphaproteobacteria > Rhizobiales > Rhizobiaceae > Mesorhizobium. The sequence goes on from NZ_NSGE01000003.1 coordinate 449,603, forward strand.
TTGCCGATCGTGGTCTGGTCCGAGTCGTTGTCGCTGCTTGCCGGCACGGCGGGCGCGGACGGCGCGCTGGAGGTGATGATCGAGCGGTCAACCTCCGCCTTCTCGAGGCTGAAGCCGCCGGCGCCACAGGCCGCGAGCGGAAGCGCCAATGTCAGCAACGCAGCCTTGGCGCTGGCCGAAGCAATAACGCTCCATTGCCCGCTGTCAAAAGCTTGCGCGATACGCGACAATCGGCGAACTCCTCCCGCAACGTTAAAATTTGGAAAACTATGAACGAAAGTGAGTTAACAAGCGGTGACTTCGCCGAGGCTTTGGAGCCGTTCCGGCTGTTTGCCGAGTGGCTGGACGACGCCGTCAAGAGCGAGATCAACGACCCCAACGGCGTTGCGTTGGCAACCGTCGACGCCGACGGCATGCCGGATGTGCGGATGGTGCTGCTCAAGGGGTTCGACGAAAGGGGATTTGTCTTCTACACGAATTTCGAGAGCGCCAAGGGCCGCGAGATTCTTGGCAGCATGAAGGCGGCGATGTGCTTCCACTGGAAATCGCTGCGCCGCCAGGTGCGCGTGCGCGGGCCGGTGGAGATCGTCAGCGACGCCGAGGCCGACGCCTATTATGCGACGCGGCCGCGCGGCAGCCGCATCGGCGCCTGGGCCTCGAAACAGTCGCGGCCGCTGGAAAGCCGCTTCGCGCTGGAAAAGGCGGTGGCCGAATACACGGCGCGCTATGCGATCGGCGAAATCCCGCGGCCGAAACACTGGTCGGGCTTCCGCATCCTGCCGCAGACGATCGAGTTCTGGCACGACCGCCCGTTCCGGCTGCATGACCGCATCGTGTTCTCGAGAAACGACGCCGGCGGCTGGGACAAGACGCGGCTTTACCCCTGATCGCCGAGAGCGAAGAGTTTCAGCCTTTCTTGCGGGTCATGAAGGCGGTCAACGCCGCGCGCGCCTCGTCGGACTTCAGCCGCTCGCGGAAATGCTCGCTCTCGACCTTGATGCGGGCGACGAGTTCCTCGCGCGGCTCACGCATCAGATCGCGGGCAATCTTAAGCGCCTGCGGCGGCTTGGCGGCGATCTCGGCCGCCGCAGCCAGCACCGCGCCTTCCAGGGCGTCTTCCACGACCACATCGTAGATCAGGCCGGCGGCCTTGGCGCGCTCAGCCGAAAAACCTTCGCCGAGACCGAGCAGCGCGAAGGCGCCCTGGCGGCCGAGGATCTGCGGCGCGAGCAGGCTGGAGCCGGCCTCCGGCACGAGGCCGAGGTCGACGAAGGGGGTGCGGAAGAGCGTGCGCGGCGTGGCGAAGGTCAGGTCGCAATGCAGATTGAGCGTGGTGCCGATGCCCACCGCTATGCCATCGACACCCGAGACCATCGGCTTCTCCGCCTTGGCCAGCGCCATCAGGAAATCCCACACCTCATTCCCGCCCTCGCCGCCGGTGGCGATCACCAGGAAATCCGCAAGATCGTTGCCGGCGGAAAAGGCACCGGGCACGCCGAGAAAGACATGGACGCGAACCGTCGGATCGGCATCACCTTCAGAAAGGGCGGCCGACATTTTCGCGTACATGGCACGTGTCAGCGCATTCTTCTTCTCAGGCCGGTTCATGCGGATGATCTGCACGGCGCCCCGGCGCTCGATGAGGATATGGTCGGTCACGATCGGTTCCTTCGGCTGACTGGCTGTTCAGGCGATCAGTGCCTTGCCGGCGGCGGCGAGGCTTTCGGCGCCGTCGATGACGCGCTCCTTGAGCGCGCGCGTCTCGCCTAGGAGGTTCTCGGCAAAGAAGCGGCAAAGCGCGACGCGGCCGCGGTCGGCTAGGCCGCCTTGCGCCAAATAAGCGCCGCCGGCGGCGAGCGAGATTAGGCGCAGATAGGGCGTGGCGCCAGCCATCGCGGCATCGGCCTTGCCGTCGGCCATCAGCCTTTGCAAGAAGCGGGTCGCCTCGTCGAGATCGGCAAGCGCGCGATCGAGATTGTCGGCGGTGCGGCCGAAACCCTCGATGTTGGAGGTGCGCACCGCATCGGCCATCGCTTTCAATTCGCCGATATAACGATGCACGTGCTCGCCGCCGCCGAGCGGCAGTTTTCGCGAGACGAGGTCGATCGCCTGGATGCCGTTGGTGCCTTCATAGATCGGCGCGATGCGGGCGTCGCGATAGAGCGCCGCCGCGCCCGTCTCCTCGATGAAGCCCATGCCGCCATGCACCTGGATCCCCAGCGAAGCGACCTCGACGCCGACATCGGTCGAAAAGGCTTTTGCCAGCGGCGTCAAAAGATTGGCGCGGTCGCGCCAGTTGGCGGCGGCCTCGCCCTCGGCGACACGGGCACGGTCGATGGCGTGCGCGCAGGAATAGGCGATAGCACGCGCGATCTGCGTCAGCGCCTGCATGGTGAGAAGATTGCGCTGCACGTCCGGGTGATGGACGATCGGCGCCATGCCGGACCCTGAATAATCAGATGCCTTGCCCTGCCGGCGCTCATTGGCATAGGCGATCGCCTTCTGCGTGGCAGTTTCGGCCACCGCAACGCCCTGCATGCCCACCGCGAGGCGAGCGTTGTTCATCATCGTGAACATGCAGGCCAACCCCTTGTTCTCCTCGCCGATCAGCCAGCCGATGGCGCCGGGCGTCATGCCCGCAAAACCGTCGCCATAGATCATGGTGCAGGTCGGCGAAGCGTGGATGCCGAGCTTGTGCTCGAGGCCGGAACAGAAGACGTCGTTGCGGGCGCCGAGCGAGCCGTCGTCATCGACCAGGAATTTCGGCACCAGGAACAGCGAGATGCCGCGCGTGCCGGCGGGCGCGTCGGGCAGCCTCGCCAGCACCAGATGCACGATGTTGTCGGTGAAATCGTGCTCGCCATAGGTGATGAATATCTTCTGGCCGAAGATGCGGTAGGTGCCGTCGCCGGCAGGCTCGGCACGGGTGCGCAAAGCGGCGAGGTCCGATCCGGCCTGCGGCTCGGTCAGGTTCATCGTGCCCATCCACTCGCCCGAGACGAGCTTGGCGAGGTATTTGGCCTTCAGCGCCGCGGAGGCGTGCTTGTCGAGCGCCTCGACCGCGCCCATGGTGAGCGTCGGGCCGATGCCGAAGGCCATCGCGGCGGAGTTCCACATTTCGAGCGCGGCGACGCCGAGCATGGTGGGCAGGCCCTGGCCGCCATATTGCTCCGGCCCGGACAGCGCGTTCCAGCCGCCTTCGATCCAGCGCCGGTAAAGCTCCTTCCAGCCCGGCGGCGTGGTGACGGCGGCATCCACAAGCACCGCGCCATGCTCGTCGCCGATCTTGTAGAGCGGCGCAACCTCCTCGCTGGCGAAGCGCCCGGCCTCGCCCAGGATCGCGTCGACCAGGTCCTCGCCGAGGTCGCCGAAGGTGCCGTCGTCCAGCGCCGGCTTCAGGCCGGCTACCTGCTTCAGCGTGAAGGCGATGTCCTCGACCGGTGCGCGATACATGTTTGCTGCTTCTCCTCCAGTGCGGCCAACCGTAGTCGCGGAGCCGAAGCGAGGCCATCCATTCTTGGGGTTGGCCTGCGTCCTTCTTTTTACGTAAACGTCAAACACGCGAATTTTGCAAGCGTAGACTTCGTCGTCCACGGGCGGAGAGGTTCAGTCGCCGTTCCGGCGCTGAACAGCTCGCGGGTTGACAGCACTTCCTTAACCATAGCGGTTCAGGATCGTCCTCTGGTCAGTGGGGACACCCTGATTGAAAAAGCCGGCGCGCCCTCTTCGCCGCCTGGCGCTTCTCGCGGCTGCGGTTGCGCTGGGCACGGCGGCAAAGGCCTCGGATTTCTCCGAGCCGTGGAAGAATGCCGACCGCGCGCTGGTGATCGACGCCTACGAATACAACTCCATCGACTGGGCTGAGCTTGCCACCGACAAACGCATCGTCGGCTTCATCAACAAGGCGTCCGACGGGCTGCCGCCGCCCTATTTCTGCTTCGGCGACGAGACCGAGGTGAAGCTCTGCAAGGCGCTGTGGAAGCGCCATGCGGTGACGCGCGAGCTTTTCCAGACGCGCAAGGTGGTGGCGAAGGCGCTCGGCCTGAAATGGGGCGCCTATCACCTCGCCCGCCCCGGCAATCCGGTCGAGCAGGCCAACAATTTCATCGATTTCGCCGAGCCGGCGCCGGACGATCTCATTGCCCTCGACATCGAGGGCATCGATCCCGCGCAATGGATGTCGCTCGAGGACGCGGAAGAATTCGTGCGCCAGGTGCATCGCCGCCTCGGTCGCTTCCCGGTGCTCTACTCGAACGGCAAGACCGCCCAGTACATCGCCGACAACCGTTACACCTACCGGCTGTTGTCGCGGCTGCCGCTCTGGTATGCGCGCTACAAGCCGGACATCGACGTGCATTTCCCGATGGGCAACTGGCAGGGTTACGCGCTCTGGCAGTTCGCGGCAAAGGCGAATTGCGGCCGCTTCAGCTGCCCCTATCGCGTGCCGGGCACGCCCAACGACATCGACGTCAGCGTCGCGCCGATGAAAGCCGATGCGTTGCGCCAGCAATGGGCCTTTGGCGGCTTGATCGACGTGCCGGCGGATTACCTCGCCTCGATCCCGGTGCCGATCCCGCGCGAAGCGGGCCTCGCCGGCAAGGTCACCATCACCTATGCCGATGTGGCGACGCCGCCGACCATCGAGGAAATGGTCGCGGTGCTCGGCGCGCGCTGGGAGAAATTCCGCGACGGATTTCGAATGCCGGTGGTCAAGACCGTGCCGCAGCGCCCGAGCTTCGGCATCGTGCAATATGTCGCCTGGAAACGAGCCGGACAGCGCACGCCCGAACAGCTCGACGCCGCCTTCGCGGCCGCCGATCCGGTCAGCACTGCATCGACGACGCTCGACCACCGCAGGCAGTAGTCAACGGCAGCGTCAACGATGATTGCCCAGGCTGGCATACATGCCGGTGGTGCGGAACTGTGTGGGCGTGATGCCGTAGCAGCGGCGAAACACCTTGGAAAAATAGTTGGGGTCGTCGAAACCGCACAGAACAGCGACTTCCTTGACCGGCAGGAAATCGGTCTTGGTCAGCAACTTGGCGGCGCGCTGCAGCCGCTGCTGCAGGACGAATTCGGCCGGCGGCAATCCTTCGCTCTCGGCGAAGCAGCGCGAGAAATGGGCGCGGCTGAGGCCGCTGATTTCGACCAGCTCCGCCACCGGCAGCGGCTTGTCGAGATTGGAGTTGATGTGATCGATGACCGGCTGCATGGCGCTCTGCTTCTCGGCGAAGGCGTGCGAGCCGAAGACATCGTCGTAAAGCGCCATCGCCGCCTCATAGGCGATTGCCGAGGCCGCGCCCGGCGAGGCGGCGCCCTTGATGAGGCGCAGGCTGCAATCGGCAAGGTGATCGATGGTCGCTGGCTGCAGCCGGAACACGGGACCTGAGACGCTGAGGATCGACTTGTGGACGCGCAGCGCCTCCTCGCCGTTCATCGATATCCAGAAATATTCCCAGCGGTCGCCCTTGGCCAGCCAGTAGCGATGGTTGTGCGGCACCAGCACCAGCAGCGTATCGTTCGCCTGCAGGCGGTAATTGCGGCTTTCATAGCGCAATTGCCCAGTGCCGCTGATCGTATGCTGGAGCACGGTAAACGGGGTCTGGCCGCGCTTTCGCCCGTCCCAGTCGTAAGTCTCGTCCTCACGCACCTCGTAGCCGGTGCTGGTCGGCATGGCATGCAGGCGCTGGCGCCCGCGCGGCAGCGAAATCGTGCGCATCAGCTTTCCATTGGCAATCAGATCCTGCAGCACAAAATTACCCTCGAAAGCATAATCCTTCTCTGGCCGCGCCAGCGAATAAGCGCATAATCCGGCTCACTCAAGAACGGGAAAGACCCGCGGTCGAGGAGCGGGCGGGAGGAGAAAGAGCCGGATTTCGGGCTCCAAATGGCGAGCGCGCCTGCCGGCGCGCGGCCATATCCTCCCTTGCTGCTCCTTGCCTAACATTCGATTGGATCGAGGTGAAGGTGATGAGCTTCAAAATCGCTATTATTGGCGCCGGCAGCGTCGGCTTCACCAAGAAGCTGTTCACCGACATTCTCTGCGTGCCCGAATTCAAGGACATCGAATTCGCGCTGACCGACATCAGCGAGCACAATCTCGGGATGATCCAGGCGATCCTCGATCGGATCGTGGAAGCAAACGGGCTGCCGACCAAAGTGACGGCGACGACCGACCGCCGCAAGGCGCTGGAAGGCGCGCGCTACATCATCAGCTGCGTGCGCGTCGGCGGCCTCGAAGCCTATGCCGACGACATCCACATCCCGCTGAAATACGGCATCGACCAATGCGTCGGCGACACGATCTGCGCCGGCGGCATCCTCTACGGCCAGCGCAACATCCCGGTGATCCTCGACTTCTGCAAGGACATCCGCGAAGTAGCCGAGACCGACGCCAAGTTCCTGAACTACGCCAACCCGATGGCGATGAACACCTGGGCCGCGATCGAATACGGCAAGGTCGACACGGTCGGGCTCTGCCACGGCGTGCAGCACGGCGCCGAACAGATCGCCGAGGTGCTCGGCGCGAACTCGCCCAGGGAGCTCGACTATTTCTGCTCCGGCATCAACCACCAGACCTGGTTCATCGACCTCAGGCTGAACGGCCGCGCGATCGGCAAGGACGAGTTGGTCGCCGCCTTCGAAGCGCATCCGGTCTATTCGAAGCAGGAGAAGCTGCGCATCGACGTGCTGAAGCGCTTCGGCGTCTATTCGACCGAAAGCAACGGACATCTGTCCGAATACCTGCCCTGGTACCGCAAGCGCCCCGACGAGATCACGCGCTGGATCGACATGTCGGACTGGATCCATGGCGAGACCGGCGGCTATCTGCGCTACTCGACCGAGACCCGCAATTGGTTCGAAACCGAGTATCCGCAGTTCCTCGAAGCGGCGTCGAAGCCGATCGACCCTGCGAGGCGCTCCAACGAGCATGCCAGCCACATTCTCGAGGCGCTGGAGACAAACCGCGTCTATCGCGGCCATTTCAACGTCAAGAACAACGGCGTGATCACTAACCTGCCGCAGGACGCCATCATCGAGTCGCCCGGCTTCGTCGATCGGTTCGGCATCAACATGGCCGCCGGCATCACGCTGCCCGAGCCATGCGCCGCCACCTGCATGTCATCGATCAACGTCCAGCGCATGTCGGTGCATGCCGCGATCGCCGGCGACATCGATCTTTTGAAGCTCGCCATGCTGCACGATCCGCTGGTCGGCGCGGTGTCGACGCCGGAGGAGGTCTGGCAGATGGTGGACGAGATGGTCGTCGCCCAGGCCGCCTGGCTGCCGCAATATGCGGACGCCGTGCCGGCGGCAAAGGAGCGACTTGCGAAGTCGAAGGTCAAGACCCGCGAATGGGCGGGCGCGGCGCGGCGCAAGGTGCGCTCGATCGAGGAACTGCGCGCCGAAAAGGCGGCGCTGAAACAGGCCGGCTGAGATTTCGGGCAGGCGGACCTGCAGGAGGCAGACCGCCGAAAACGGCCTCCAAAATAAAGATCAAGCGGCGGGCAAGCAGCAGACGTTCAAAACATCTGGGAGGAGACAATGAGGAACTTACACAGAATTGGCATTGCCGCCGGACTGGCGCTCGGCGTTTCTATTCCGGCGCTCACCGCTTTCGCTTCGGAACCGAGGATCCCGCCGGAGCCGGCGACATTCCCGGCCGAGGGCAAGATCCGTTATGTGGCGCGCGACTCCATCCTGGAGTTCAAGGCGCTGCCCGACTATCACGAGCCGGACTGGGTGACGGAGAAATACGTCAAGACCGGCAAGCTGCCGCCGCTCAAGGACAGGCTGCCCAAGGAACCGCTGGTCTTCAAGACTGCCAACATGCCGGACGGCATCGGCGTCTATGGTGACACGATGCGCCATGTCATCGGCGGCAGGCCGGAAGGCTGGAACTACGGTGCCGGCCAGACGCAAGGCTGGGGCGGCATCGACATCGCGCTTTCCGAATGCCTGACACGCACCGCGCCGCTGTTCCAGGTCGATGCCAAGGACACCGAGCCGCTGCCGAACCTCGCCAAGAGCTGGGAATGGTCGAAAGACGGCCACAAGCTCACCATGCATCTTGTCGAAGGCGCCAAATGGTCGGACGGCGTGCCCTTCAACGCCGAGGACGTCATGTTCTACTGGGACGACGAGGTCGTCGACCCCAACGTGTCGCCACTGAACGGGGCGACGCCCGAAACCTTCGGCGTCGGCACGACGCTCAAGAAGATCGACGACTACACCGTCGAATGGACGTTCAAGGAAGCGTTTCCGAGGCAATATCTCTATGCGATGGCCTACGGCACTTTCTGCCCCGGCCCGGCGCACATTTTGAAGCCGCAGCATCCGAAATATTCGAAGAACACCTACGACCAGTTCAAGAATGCCTTCCCGCCGGAATACATGAACATGCCGGTGATGGGCGCCTGGGTGCCGGTCGAATACCGCCCGGACGACATCATCGTCATGCGGCGCAATCCTTACTACTGGAAGGTCGACGAGAAGGGGAACCAACTGCCTTATCTCAACGAGCTGCAATACAAGCTCTCGACCTGGGCAGATCGCGACGTCCAGGCCGTCGCAGGCTCGGGCGACTTCTCCAATCTCGAGCAGCCCGAGAACTTCGTCGCCTCGCTGAAGCGCGCGGCTGACAAGAACGCGCCGGCACGGCTTGCCTTCGGTCCGCGGCTCATCGGCTACAATCTGCGTATGAATTTTTCCGCCAATGGCTGGGGCAACCCGGACGAGCGAGGCCAAGCGATCCGCGAATTGAACCGCAACGAGGATTTCCGCAAGGCCGTAACCATGGCGATCGACCGCAAGGCGCTCGGCGACTCGCTGGTCAAGGGACCGTTCACCGCCATCTATCCCGGCGGCTTCTCCTCCGGCACCAGCTTCTATGACCGCAAGTCGACGGTTTATTACCCGTTCGATCTCCAAGGGGCCAAGGCCGAGCTCGCCAAGGCCGGTCTCAAGGATACCGACGGCGACGGCTTCGTGAACTTCCCGGCGGGCACCGCCGGCGGCAAGAACGTCGAGATCGTGATGCTGGTCAACAATGACTACACCACCGACAAGAGCCTTGCCGAGGGCGTCGTGGCGCAGATGGAGAAGCTTGGGCTGAGGGTCGTGCTCAACGGGGTCAACGGCACGCAGCGCGACGCGATCCAGTATTCCGGCCGCTTCGACTGGCTGATCCGGCGCAATGACCAGGAGCTCACCTCCGTTGTGCAGAACACGGAGCAACTCGCTCCGGTTGGTCCCAAGACCAGTTGGAACCATCGCGCGCCTGAAAGCGGCGAAGTCGATCTGATGCCGTTCGAGAAGGACCTCGTCGACATCGTGAACAAGTTCGTCACGACGCAGGACAACGACCAGCGCGCCGACCTGATGAAGAAGTTCCAGAAGATCTCGACCGAGCACGTCTACAATGTCGGGCTGACGGAATATCCCGGCGCGCTGATCGTCAACAAGCGCTTCTCCAACATCCCGCAGGGAACGCCGATCTTCATGTTCAACTGGGCCGAGGATTCGATCATCCGCGAACGCGTCTTCGTCGCAGCCGACAAACAGGCGAAATATGAGCTCTTCCCCGACGAGCTTCCCGGCAAGCCCGGAGACAAGGGGCCGATGAACTAGTTAACCTCCCTGACGAAGAGAACTCCGGTCGCGCCAGCTGGCGCGGCCGGACAAAGCCAAATCTCCGGTAGCGCCCAGGGAGCGACCGGCCAGCAAAGGAAGCCGACCATCCATGTTGCGATTCCTGCTCATGCGCATAGCGTCGGCGCTTCCCGTGCTCGCCATCTTGAGCCTGGTCACCTTCGCCATCATCCAGGCGCCGCCGGGCGACTATGCCGACTATATCAAATCGCAGCTCATCAACCAGGGCGGCGCCTCCTATGCCGAGGCGGATGCACAGGCCCAGGCCTACCGGAAAGAACACGGCCTCGATAAGCCGCTGCCCGTTCAGTATCTCAACTGGATCGGCGGCATCGTCACGCGCGGCGATTTCGGCTACAGCCTCTACTACAACAGGCCGGTGGCGGACGTGGTCGGCGAGCGCCTGCCGCGCACGCTGCTCCTGGCGCTGGTCTGCCACCTGCTCGCCTCGGTGCTGGGCATAAGCTTCGGCATTTGGGCGGCGACCCGCCAGTATTCCTGGATCGACTCGACGCTCTCGGCCATCTCCTTCCTCGGCATGACGGTGCCGCGCTTCCTGATGGCGCTGATCATCGTCTACCTGCTGGTCTTCCAGTTCAACGTGTCGGAGATCGGCAGCTTCTTCTCGCCGCGATATGGCGGCGCGCCATGGTCGTGGGCAAAATTCCTCGACCTGGTCAAGCATGTCTGGCCGGTGGTGGCGATCGCGACCTTCGGCGGGCTCGCCTACAATATGCGCGTCATGCGCGGCAACCTGCTCGACACGCTCAACGCGCAATATGTCGAGACGGCCAAAGCCAAGGGCCTGACTGGCGGCGCCGTCGTGATGCGCCATGCCGTGCCCAATGCGCTGCATCCATTGGTCATGTATCAAGGCGTGGTGCTGCCCTACATGCTGACCGGCGAGATCGAGACGGCGATCATCTTCGCGCTGCCGACCGTCGGGCCGGCGATCGTGGGCTCGATGGCGGTGGGCGACGTCTATGTGACCGCAACCTTCATGATGGTTCTGTCGGCGACGCTGATCGTCGGCAACATCATCGCCGACATGCTGCTGGTCCTGCTCGACCCCCGCGTGCGCCAGTTCGGGGAGCACTAGATGCTGGCCCGCGATCCCTCACCCCCGCCACCCGCCGAAGGAGCCGCGATTCCGGCCGCGCATGGCAACGAGAGCTACATCGCGCTTGTCTGGCGCCGGCTGAAGCGCTCCTGGACCGGCATCGCCGGGCTATGCCTGGTTGTGCTGCTGCTTCTCATGACCCTTTTCGCGGAATTCCTCGCGCCTCTCGACCCGAAAGCGACCGATATCGCCTTCGCGCCGCCGCAGGTGGCTAGCTTTCACGACAAGGACGGCAATTTCGTCGCGCGGCCAAGAATCTACGCGCTGGCCGAATCGACCGACCTCGACCCGGTGACCTTCCAGCCGATCGTCGGCCCCGATTACGATCATCCACGACTGCTCGGCTTCTTCGTCGAGGGCGCGCCCTACAAACTCTTCGGCCTCATCCCGGCGAACCGGCATTTCTTCGGCTCGATGGACGGCCAGCCGGTGCATTTCCTCGGCACCGACAAGTTCGGCCGTGATGTGCTGTCGCGCGCCATCCATGGTTCGCGCGTCTCGCTGATGATCGCGCTGACGGTGGTCTTCATAATCACCGTGATCGGCACCAGTGTCGGCATGGTGTCCGGCTATTTCGGCGGCCGGTTCGATGTCTGGATGCAGCGCTTCGTCGAACTGGTGCTCGCCTTCCCGCAACTGCCGCTTTACCTGGCGCTGACGACGCTGATCCCGGTCACCGCGCCGACCAATGTCTTTCTCGCCTTCGTTATCATCGTCATGTCGGCGCTTGGCTGGGCGCAGATGTCGCGCGAGGTACGCGGCAAGACGCTGGCGCTGGCGCGCATCGACTATGTGCGCGCGGCCATGGCGGTGGGCGCCACCGATCGGCGCATCATCATCCAGCACATCTTTCCCAATGTGATGAGCCATGTGATCGTCGCCGTGACGATCGCGATCCCGACGGTGGTGCTGCTCGAAGCCTTCCTCGGTTTTCTTGGCTTCGCAGTGAAGCCGCCGCTGATCTCGTGGGGCCTGATGCTGCAGGACACCGCGACCTATTCGGTCATCGGCACCTATCCGTGGATTCTGTCGCCGGTCGGCTTCGTGCTGATCACGGTCTTTGCCTTCAACGCGCTGGGCGACGGCCTGCGCGATGCCGTCGATCCCTATTGAGGTGACAGGAATGACGACGATCGCGCTTGCCCAATCCTTCGCACCCGCCGTCCGGCTCGACCATGACGGACGCCACGACCAGCCGGTCATCGACGCCCGCAACATCGAAGTCGCCTTCAAGGTCGAGCACGGCATCGTCGAGGCGGTTAAGGACGTCTCGTTCCAGCTCTATCGCGGCGAGACGATCGCGATCGTCGGCGAATCCGGTTCCGGCAAATCGGTGACCGCGCGCACCGTCATGGGGCTCTTGTCGCGGCGGGCAACGGTATCGCCGAGGTCAAGCGTCGACTATCTCGGACAGAACATTCTGAAATTCGCCGAGAGCGCCCGGCGCAAGCTGCGCGGCAACCGCATCTCGATGATCTTCCAGGAGCCGATGAGCTCGCTCAACCCGATCTATTCGGTCGGCAGCCAGATCGCCGAAGCGATCCGGGTGCACCGCAAGGTGAGCCGCAAAGAGGCCTGGGCGCGAGCGCTCGAGCTTTTGCGGCATGTCCAGATTCCCGAACCCGAAGCACGCCTCAGGCAGTATCCGCACCAGCTCTCCGGCGGCCAACGGCAGCGCGTCATGATCGCCATGGCTTTGGCCAACGAGCCCGATGTGCTGATCGCCGACGAGCCGACCACCGCGCTCGACGTCACCGTCCAGGCGCAGATCCTCAACCTGATCCGCAATCTGCAGAAAGAAATGCGGATGGCGGTGGTTCTAATCACGCACGATCTTACCGTCGTGCGCAAATTCTCCGACTATGTCTATGTCATGCAGCATGGCGAGATGCGCGAGCATAACGTCACCGAGCGGCTCTTCGCCGATCCGCAGCATCCCTACACCAAGCGGCTGCTCGCATCCGAACCACACGGCCGGCCGAAGCCGCTGCCCGAAAAGTCCAGCACGATCCTCGAGGCGAACGGCGTGCGCGTCTGTTTCACGCTGCGGCACGGCACGTTCCTGAAGCCGGACTGGCGCGAGCTGGTCGCGGTCGACGATCTCGACCTCAAACTTTGCCGTCACGAGACGCTGGGCCTGGTCGGCGAATCCGGTTCCGGCAAGACCACTTTCGGCCAGGCGCTGCTTCGGCTGCTCGACGCGAGGCGCGGCGAGATCCGTTTCGATGGCCAGCCGATCCAGGATCTCACGCGCGCCGAGATGCGGCCGCTGCGCTCGCGCATGCAGATCGTCTTCCAGGATCCGTTCTCCTCGCTCAACCCGCGCATGACGATTGGCCAGATCATCGAGGAAGGGCTGGTCGTCAACAGGATCGGGGCCACACGACGCGAGCGGATCGAGCGGGTGCGCGAGGCGCTGGTCAGCGCCGGCATGCCCGGCGATATCCTGTCGCGGTTTCCGCACGAATTTTCGGGCGGCCAGCGGCAGCGCATCGCGATCGCGCGGGCCATCGCACTGGAGCCGGAATTCATCCTGCTCGACGAGCCGACATCGGCGCTCGATCTTTCCGTCCAGGCGCAGATCATCGACCTGCTGCGCAAGCTGCAGGACGAGCGCGGCTTGAGCTATCTCTTCATCTCGCACGACCTCAAGGTGGTGCGGGCGCTCTGCCACCGCGTGATCGTCATGCAGCACGGCAAGATCGTCGAACAGGGGCCCGTAGACGAGGTCCTCACCAACCCCAAGACCGCCTACACCGAACGGCTCGTCCGGGCCGCTTTCGACGTGGCGTGACCATATTCCGGAGGCTCACAGTGGCAAGAAATCCCAGGATCACCTTCATCGGTGCCGGCTCGACGGTGTTCATGAAGAACATTGTCGGCGACGTGCTGCAGCGCCCGCCGCTGTCGGGCGCGACGATCGCTTTGATGGACATCAATCCGCAGCGGCTGGAAGAGAGCGCCATCGTCGTCAACAAGCTGATCGCGACCCTTGGCGTGAAGGCGAAGGCCGAGACCTATTCCGACCAACGCAAGGCGCTGTCCGGCGCCGACTTCGTCGTCGTCGCCTTCCAGATCGGCGGTTACGAGCCCTGCACCGTCACCGACTTCGAGGTGCCGAAGAAATATGGCCTGCGCCAGACGATCGCAGACACGCTCGGCGTCGGCGGCATCATGCGCGGCCTGAGGACGGTGCCGCATCTGTGGAGGATCTGCGAGGACATGCTCGCCGTCTGCCCCGACGCGATCATGCTGCAATACGTCAACCCAATGGCGATCAACACCTGGGCGATCGCCGCGAAATTCCCCCAGATCAAGCAGGTTGGGCTCTGCCATTCCGTGCAGGGCACGGCGATGGAGTTGGCGCACGATCTCGACCTTCCCTATGAGGAGATCCGCTACCGCGCAGCTGGCATCAACCACATGGCCTTTTACCTCAAGTTCGAGCATCGCCAGCCGGACGGCTCCTATCGCGACCTCTATCCCGACCTTGTCCGCGCCTATCGCGAGGGCCGCGCGCCGAAGCCCGGCTGGAACCCGCGCTGCCCCAACAAGGTGCGCTACGAGATGCTGACCCGGCTCGGCTATTTCGTCACCGAAAGCTCGGAGCATTTCGCCGAATACACGCCCTATTTCATCAAGGAAGGCCGCCCCGATCTGATCGAGAAATACGGCATCCCGCTTGACGAATATCCGAAGCGGTGCATCGAGCAGATCGAGCGCTGGAAGGGCCAGGCGGAGGCCTACCGCTCGGCCGACCGGATCGAGGTCGAGCAATCAAAGGAATATGCCTCCTCGATCATGAACTCGGTTTGGACCGGCGAGCCGTCGGTCATCTACGGCAATGTCCGCAACAATGGCTGCATCACCTCGCTGCCTTTCGATTGCGCGGCGGAAGTGCCGTGCCTGGTCGATGCTTCCGGCATCCAGCCGACCTATATCGGCGAGCTGCCGCCGCAGCTGACGGCGCTGATCCGCACCAACATCAATGTTCAGGAATTGACGGTGCGGGCGCTGATGAGCGAGAGCCGCGAGCACATCTACCACGCGGCGATGATGGACCCGCACACGGCGGCCGAGCTCGATCTCGATCAGATCTGGTCGCTAGTCGACGACCTGCTTGCAGCGCATGGCGACTGGTTGCCGGCCTGGGCGCGACCGGGCAAAAGCAAGGCTGCCTGATTAGAGCAATTTCAGAAAAAGTGGGAAGCGGTTTTCCGTCCGAAATTGCGTCAAAACAAAGAGACACGACATTTCGCCGTTTCCGTGAAACGGTGAAATGTCCTATTTGCCGGTCTGCTCACGCTCGACGGCGCGCCAGCCGATGTCGTGGCGGAAGAAACCCTGCGGCCAGTCGATACGATCGATCGCCACGTAGGCCTTTTTCTGTGCCTCCCCGACGGTGGTGCCGGTTGCCGTGACGTTGAGCACGCGGCCGCCATTGGCGACTAGCGCGCCGCCGTTGATGGCGGTGCCCGCGTGGAAGATTTCGGCGCCGTCGCTGGCGGCCTCGTCGAGACCGCGGATGACCGAGCCCTTTTCCGGCGTGCCGGGATAGCCCCTCGCCGCCATCACCACGGTCAGTGCCGCCCCGTCGCTCCAGCGGACCGACATGTGCGCGAGCTGGCCGTCGACGGCGGCGTTGAGCAGGACGAGCAGGTCGTCCTTCAGCCGCATCATCAGCACCTGGCATTCGGGATCGCCGAAGCGGGTGTTGTACTCGATCAGCTTGGGGCCTTGGTCGGTGATCATCAAACCGGCGAAGAGGATGCCGGCGAAAGGCGCGCCGAGATTGGCCATGCCGCGCATCGTCGGCTCGACGATCTCGCGCATGGTGCGCTCGGTCATGTCGGGCGTCATCACCGGCGCCGGCGAATAGGCGCCCATGCCGCCGGTGTTCGGACCGGTATCGCCGTCGCCGACGCGCTTATGGTCCTGCGCGGTGCCGAAGGGCAGCGCGGTAGCGCCGTCGCAGAGGCAGAAGAAGCTCGCCTCCTCGCCGGTCAGATATTCCTCGACGACGACCTCGGCGCCGGCGGCGCCAAAAGCGCCGTCGAAACAGGCGTCGAGCGCGGCAAGCGCCTCCTCCAGCGTCATGGCGATGGTGACGCCCTTGCCGGCGGCAAGCCCGTCAGCCTTGATGACGATCGGCGCGCCCGTCTTTTCGACATAGGCTTTGGCCGCCGCGAGATCGGCGAAGCGGCCATAGGCTGCGGTCGGGATGTTGAACTTGGCGCAAAGATCCTTGGTAAAGCCCTTCGAGCCTTCGAGCCGCGCCGCCGCCCTGGAGGGGCCGAAGACGCGGATGCCCCAGGCGCGCAAATCATCGGCAATGCCAGCCACCAGCGGCCCTTCCGGACCGACGACGACGAGGTCGATCTTCTTCTCCTGGCAGAAGGCGGCCACAGTGGAGTGGTCGGCGATGTCCAGCTTGACCAGTTCGGCGAAACGGCCGATGCCGGGATTGCCGGGTGAAGCATAGAGCTTCGTCAGCAGCGGCGACGCGGCGATCTTCCAGGCAAGCGCATGTTCGCGGCCGCCCGAGCCGAGAAGAAGAACGTTCATGGCCACCTCTTGCTGATCGTGTCCCCGAACCCGCTATTGGTCCAAGGGCGACGGGTCAAGGCGTCTTGGCGTTTCGGAGGGCGATTGCACACGGGAAGATTGCCCACATCAAGACGCAATGAGGCAATTTGCCGGTGGGGAACCGACCCCGCCCGGCCCAATCCGAAGTCGACTCAGCTCCGGAAAACGATGGGGAACCAGCCCTCGCGCAACCTCTGGCCGGGCTTGATGTGCTTCCCATGCAGCGCTTGTCCTCGCCCACAACGCGCGCCTGCGCCTATCGAAGGCGGCACTCGCCTTCATCGAGACAGCGAAAGCATGGTTCGCCAGTCACGATGTTTTCACTGGCTGAGCGACAACACGGCTGCTTGACGGCGCCCATCGCTGCTGCCACTCCAGCACGATGAAAACGATCCAGTCGAAAGCAGCCCAGGGCCGCGTCGCGGACGCGCCGAGCGGCCATTGGGTTTACCGAGTGCTGCCGCGCTGGCTGTGGCCCTATGCGCAGCTTGCGCGCTGGGACCGGCCGATCGGCTGGCAGCTGCTCTTGTGGCCCTGCTGGTGGTCGGCGGCTCTTGCGGCCAGCGCCTATCCGCGGCCGACGGATCCGCTGCTGACGCTGTTGCCCGCGCCCTGGTACCTGTTCCTGTTTTTCATCGGCGCCGTCGCCATGCGCGGCGCCGGCTGCACCTACAACGACATCGTCGACGAAGACATCGACAACCAGGTCGAGCGCACCCGCTCGCGGCCGCTGCCGGCCGGCCAGGTGACGCGCCGCCAGGCCTGGGCGTTTCTGATCATCCAGGCGCTGGTCGGGCTCGCGGTGCTTTTGCAGTTCAACAGCTTCGCCATTCCGCTCGGCATCGCCTCGCTGGCCATTGTCGCGATCTACCCGTTCATGAAGCGCATCACCAATTGGCCGCAATTCGTGCTCGGGCTCGCCTTCTCCTGGGGCGCGCTGATGGGCTGGGCGGTCGAGTTCGGCGATCTCGATGGCCCCGCCATCATGCTCTATATCGGCTCGATCCTGTGGGTGATCGGCTACGACACGATCTACGCGCATCAGGACAAAGAAGACGACGCCATCGTCGGCGTGCGCTCGACGGCACGCCTGTTCGGCGACAACACCAAGACCTGGCTCACCGGGCTCTATGGCGGCACGCTTGCCTGCTTCGCCATCGCCTTTGCCTCGGCTCAAGTGCCGATGCCGGCGCTGGCCGGGCTGATTGCCGCCGGCGCGCATATGGCGCGCCAGATCATCCGGCTCGACATCAACGATCCCGATCAGTGCCTGAAGCTGTTCAAGTCGAACAACCAGGTCGGCTGGCTGATTTTTCTGGGGCTGATCGGCGGGGCGTTTTGGGTGGTGCTGAAGCCGCTGGTGTAGCGCCTCTCCTTCTCCCCTTGTCGTGGGAGGGTGGATCGGCGCGCAGTGCCGAGACGGTTGAGGGTGTTTCAGCGGAGTGAGAGCTCGGCGTTTCCTGGAGAACCCCTCATCCGTCGCCTTCGGCGACACCTTCTCCCACAGGGGGGAGAAGGGAAGGGTCGCTGCTATTCGCGCGCGATAATCTCCTCACCGCCGACGACGAGACGCAGGCCGAGATTGCCGGTCCTGCGGCGGGCGAGGAAGCGCGGGCGGCGCATGTTGGAGACACGGCCCTGGCGGCGTTCCTGCGGCGGCAGCGCTTTGATTGCGGCGCCCAGCGATTCCTCCAGCGTGCGGGCGACGCCGTCGGCCTCGATCAGAAGCATCGGCAGGCGATAGGCGTCGGCCCAGGCGCGCCAGTCGGCGGCGACGTCGTCGAGATCGTCGGCGACCAAAAGCGGCACCGACAGCATCGGATCATTGTGCAGAAGTTCCAGCGTCACGGTGACATTGCCGTCCGGATCCTCCATGGCGCGGGCGGCGACACCACGGAAGGCATTGGCGGGCAGCGCGATGATCGCCGGCACGCCGCTCATCTCCAGCGTGCGGCGGATGACGGCGCCGCGCTGGTCGATGGTGAAGGTTACATCGCCATAGTCGTCGCGCGTGGCATAGCTTACCATCTGCGGCAGGCGAAACGGGTCGAGACGCATGTTGCGCCCCGCCCAGACTGGCTTCAGTCCAGTGTTCATCGAATGCCTTCCTGTTTCTCCTGAGGGCCGTTTTCCGGTTCTCTCCGGGCCGGTTCTTCCGGCCTCGTTATGCGGGAAACATTAGCGCTCGCTTCTTACCGCCGCGCTTAAGAAAGTCAGTTAAATTTTGCTGATCGGAGCCGATGGTTATCGGAATGCGACCAGCCACAAGATGTTGGAAGAATTAGATAACCTTACCGGGATTCATGATGCCGGCCGGGTCGAAGGCCGCCTTCACTCGGCGCATCAGATCGATCGCCATTGGCGGGGCCGTGGCGATCAGCTCGTCGCGCTTCAATTGGCCGATGCCGTGCTCGGCCGAGATCGAGCCGTGGAAGGAACGCACGACATCGTGCACGGCCTTGTTCATCGGGTGGTAGAGCTCAAGGAACGGCTCGTCCTGCCAATCCAGCGGGCGAGAGATGTTGTAGTGAAGATTGCCGTCGCCCATGTGGCCGAAGCAGACGACGCGGGCGCCGGGACAGACAGTCTGGACCACGCCGGCCGCCTTTTCGATGAACTCCGGGATCGAGGCGATCGGCACCGAGATGTCGTGCTTGATCGAGGCGCCCTCCGGCTTCTGGCATTCGGGCAGCGTCTCGCGGAAATTCCAGAAGGCGTCGCCCTGGGCAAGACTTGCCGACACCACCGCATCGCCGACGATGCCCTGCTCGAGGCCGGCCGAAAGAATCTCCTCGATCAGCGCCTTGCCATCTTCTTCCGAGCGACCTGAAGAGACCTGCATCAGGGCATACCACGGCCAGTCATCCGCCAGCGGTCGGGTGATCCCTTGCCCATGCTTAAGCGTGAAGTCGTAAGGCCTTTTGGCGATCAGCTCGAAAGCCGTGAGCGAAGCACCGGCGCGATCCATCGCCAAGCTGAACAGCGAGAGCGCTGCCTGGGGCGACGACAGGCCGGCGAAGGCAACCTCCCTGCCCTTCGGCTTCGGAAAGAGCTTCAGCACCGCGGCGGTGATGACGCCGAGGGTGCCCTCGGCGCCGACGAAGAGGTTTTTCAGATCGTAGCCGGTGTTGTCCTTCTTCAGCTTGCGCAGATCGTCGAACACTTCGCCGGTCGGCAGCACCACTTCGACGCCGAGGCAAAGCTCGCGCGCATTGCCATAGGCAAGCACGCCGGTGCCCCCGGCATTGGAAGAGAGATTGCCGCCGATCTGGCAGGAGCCTTGGGCTGCAAGCGACAGCGGGAACAGCCGGTCGGCAGCGTCGGCCGCTTCCTGGAGGGTTTGCAGGATGACGCCGGCCTCGGCGGTGATGGTATTCGACAGGACATCGATTTCGCGGATGCGGTTCAGCCGCGACAGCGAGAGCACGATGTCGCGGCCGGACTTGTCCGGCACTTGGGCGCCGACCAGCCCGGTGTTGCCGCTCTGCGGCACGACCGGCGTGCCGGTCTCGGTCGCGAGCCGCATGATGCGGCTCACTTCCTCGACGCTGCCCGGCCTCAGCGCCAGCGGTGTCCGGCCATGCCAGAGGCCGCGCCGCTCGGTGACGTAGGGCGCGATGTCAGCCTGATCGCGCAGCGCGTATCTGTCGCCGACAATGGCAGCGAAGCGGTCGATGAGGGCAGGATCGAGGTCGAAGGGCTGGTCGTTCATGCGCCCAAGCCTAGAGCAATTCCAGGAAAAGTGTGAAGCGGTTTTCCGTCCGGAATTGCGTCAAAACAAAGAGATAGGCTCAGTCGATCTTGTCACGCGGGGCGGCGGCGCGCGCGAGCCGGTCGTTGATCGCCTCGCCCAAGCCGTCGGCCGGGATCGGCTCGACGGCGATCGTGGCCGCGCCGCTGCGGTCGAGCGCCTGCATATAGGCGAAAAGATTGGCGGCGGCCTCCCGCAGATCGCCCGCCTCGGAAAGATTGCGCAGCGCCACGGCATCCCGCCAGCCTTCAGCGCGAGCGCGGCCGAAGGCGAGCAGCGCCTCGCCGCTGGCGAGCTTGCCGACATTGAGCCGCATCGATGCGCGCGGCGCGTAATGCGAGGCGAGCATGCCGGGCGCCTGGATTCCGGCAGCGCCGCGGATCACCTCAACGTCGGCGACCGCTTCAATGTCCCGGGCAGCAATGCCGCCGGGTCGTAGCAGACGCAGCTTGCCGTCTTCGATCTTGACGATCGTCGATTCCAGGCCGACGGGCGTCGCGCCGCCGTCGACCACCAGCTTGATCTTCTCGCCGAGATCAGCCGCCACGGCCTCGGCCGTCGTGGCGCTGATCCTGCCGGAGGAATTGGCGCTGGGCGCCGCGAGCGGCCGGCCCAATCTCGCGATCAGCTCGCCGCCGAAGCCTCTCGGCATGCGCAGCGCGATCGTGTCAAGCCCGGCTGTGACGAGCGGATGGATGCCGTTTTCCGCGCGCTGCGGCAACACCAGCGTCAGCGGACCGGGCCAGAAAGCTTCCGCCAGCTTTGTTGACAATAGATCGAATGTAGCAATGCGGTTTGCCATGGCGAGGTCGGCGACATGGGCGATCAGCGGGTTGAAGCGCGGGCGACCCTTGACCTCGAAAATACGCGCCACGGCAGCCCCCTTCGTGGCGTCACCTGCCAGTCCGTAAACGGTCTCGGTCGGGATGGCGACAACATCGCCGCCTTCGAGCAGCGCCAGCGCCCTTTCCATCGCCTCGCCGACGCCAAGTATCTCAGCCAAATTCACCACCGATCCTGAACATGCCGGTCCCGTAGTACGGCATGGAAGCAGGGGCAAGGGCGGGCATTGGCGATTTATCAATCCCTAAAATGTTAAGTTTCCGCGCAAGCCGGCATCAATTCGCCGACGCTAGGGTGCGGATTTCCGGTTGGTGGGCGGAGAGTTGTCGTGATGCGTATGTCTTGCTTTGATGCAATTGCGGACGGAAAGCTGTTACGTCCCTTTCCTGGAATTGCTCTAGGAGCGGTCGTTATCGGTCTTCTGGCGACGAGCGGCTTGGCACAGGCTTCGTCCATCGTCGTGCTCGGCGTGGCGACCTCGACGCCATCCGTCGTCAGGCTGGCCGCGATCGAGCCCGGCAAGGTTACACCGTCAGTTGTGGCGCTCGGCGAGCCGGTGCCAGCCGTCACCGATGAGAAAGTGGCCGCGATCCCGGAGAAATCCGGACAGAGGCACGCGCAGGCGCCGACGATCATTCGCGGCGGCATCGTCGGCGGCGCTTCGGCGACGCCTGCGGCGACTGCCCCGGCCAAAGAGGCCGCGACACCGGCAAACGGCACCGCGCCCGCCGCCACGCATCCCAACGGTACGGCTGCGGCCACGCCCCCCAACGGCACGGCTCAGGCTGCCGCCAACGGCGATACCAAGGCTTCCGAGAACAACCCCGCCACGACGGCAACCGCGTCTGACGGCGAGACGCAACCGGAAGCCCAACCGGAAGCTGCCCCGACGCCGCCGCGGTTCAGCAAGGCGATGTAGGCGCGACGGCCTCCCGCGCCTTACGGAGCATGCAGCTTCCGACCGGCATTCTGGCTGTCAGCCGACGATTTTTGAAAAATCGGCGACCTGGGCGGTGGCGGCGCGGATGCGGGCAAGCAGGGCCAGGCGGTTGGCGCGCACGGCCTGGTCCTCATCATTCACGAGAACCCCTTCAAAGAATGAATCAACCGGTTCACGCAAGACGCTAAGCGTCAGCATGGCGGCGGAAAAATCTTCGTTTTGAATCGCTTGGCCGGCTTCCTTCTCGGCCTGATTCACCGCGGCCGACAGCTTCTTTTCCGCATCTTCGCGGAACAGCGCCGGCTCAACTATCTCGGCGACCCGTGTTTTCTTCTTCTCCTCGGCAGCCAGGATGTTGGCGGCGCGCTTGGTACCGGCAAGCAGGTTCTTGCCATCCTCCGTGTCGAGGAACTTGCCCAGCGCCTCGACGCGGCGAACGATCTGCAGAAGGTCGTCGGACTGCGGCGTGATGACGGCGTCGATAAGATCGTATCGTGCACCGCTTTCGCGGAGATATACCTTGAGGCGGTCATGGAAGAAGCCGAGGAGATCCGAAATTTGTGCGGCATCGCTGGCGAAGCTCGCAAAGGCGTTGGCGAAGACCGATGTCAGTCCGAGGCGAATGCGGTTCTCGATCAGGATCCGGACCACGCCGAGTGCAGCTCTTCTGAGCGCGAACGGATCCTTGCTGCCTGTCGGCTTTTCATCGATCGCCCAGAAGCCTGTCAGCGTATCGAGCTTGTCGGCCAGCGCGACAGCAACCGACACCGGGTCGGTCGGCACCCGGTCGGACGGGCCTTGCGGCTTGTAGTGCTCCTCGGCGGCCGCGGCCACCGACGGATGCTCGCCCTGGAGCAGCGCATATTTGCAGCCCATGGCGCCCTGCAATTCCGGGAACTCGCCTACCACCTCGGTCTGCAGGTCGGCCTTGGCGAGCACCGCGGCGCGGGCGACGAGCGCGGTAATCTCCCCCCTCGAGGGGGAGATGTCGCCAGAGGCGACAGAGGGAGTCGTCTCGCGTGGAGTGCCAACCTCTTCCCTCTTCGAAATGCCAGAATGCGTCGCACCAGCCGAAGCAACCCCCTCTGGCCTGCCGGCCATCTCCCCCTCAAGGGGGGAGATCGACTTCGCCACCGTCGGCGCCAATTCTTCGGCCAAGCGCTTGATGCGCGCCACGCGCTGCCCTTGTGTGCCAAGCTTGGCATGGAAGGTGACGTTGAGATGGTCAAGGCGCGCCATGCGCTGGTCGAGCGGCTTCTTCAGATCCAGCTCGAACTTCGCCGCCGAGTCTTGCAGCGTGCCGAGGTCGGGCAGATCGCCCTGGTCGGTCTTCCAGAAATAGAGCGCGTCTGAGAGACGCGCCCGCACCACCTTGCCATTGCCGTAGGCGATCTCTTTGCCACCGTCCTTCGCTTCGATATTGGCAACCAGGATGAAGCGATCGGAGAGTGGCGATTGGCCAATCTCCCCCCTTGAGGGGGAGATGCCCGGCAGGGCAGAGGGGGGCGCCTCGCGCTGAGAGGACGGCGGGACGGCACCCCCCTCTGTCGGCTTCGCCGACATCTCCCCCTCTAGCGGGGAGATCGGGCGCGACGTCACGAAGCATTTCTGATTGGCGCGAATGGTCAGGCGAATGACCTCGGCCGGGATGGTGAGAAAATCCTGCTCGAACTCGCCCATCAGCACGACCGGCCATTCGACCAGGCCGGAGACCTCTTCCAGCAGGCCCTCGTCCTCGACGAGGTCGAGGCCGTTGGCGAAGGCGACATTGCGGGCATCGGCCAGGATGATCTCCTTGCGCCGGTCGGCATCAAGCACGACCTTGGCCGCTTCGAGCTTCGCCACATAGTCGTCGAAGCGGCGCACGGTGATCGGGCCCGGTGCATGGAAGCGGTGGCCGTAGGTGACGTTGCCGGAGCGGATGCCGTCGATCTCGAAATCGACCACCACCGGCTCCTCGGTCTCCGGGCCGAAGGTGCAGACGATCGATTGCAGCGGCCGCACCCAGCGCAGCGAGCCGGGCTTGGCCGAGGCCGCGCCCCAGCGCATCGATTTCGGCCAGGGAAAGTTCTTGATGATGCCCGGCACCAGCTCGGCGATGATCTCTTCCGCCGCCCTGCCCGGCTTCGAGATGTGGGCGACGTAGAAGTCGCCCTTCTTGGGATCGGAATGGACATGCGCCTCGGCGATCGACGAAAGGCCGGCCTTGCGCAGAAAACCCTGCACCGCCTGGTCGGGCGCGGTGGTCGAGGGGCCCTTGATCTCCTCGCGAATGTCCTTCGAGCGCGCCGTCAGCCCGCGCACGTCCAGCGCCAGGCGGCGCGGCGTCCAGTATTCGCGCGCCGCCTCATAGGTCAGACCCGCCTCGACCAAGCCGTCGGTCAGCATCTTGCGAAGATCGCCGGCCGCCTTGCGCTGCATGCGCGCGGGGATTTCTTCCGAGCGGAGTTCTAGGAGTAGGTCAGGCATCAGTTAGCTCCTTACCCTCCCCTTGATGGGGAGGGTCGGCGCGCAGCGCCGGGGTGGGGTGGCGGCGTTTCAGCCGCCAGCACCTTCGGCACCATCGCGCAGACCAAGGTGTGATTTTCGTTCTTCCACAGCCGCATAGATTGTATCGAGAACGGAATCCAGTTCGTTTTTTATCTCGTGGTTCCAGAAGCGGACGACGCGATAGCCCTGGCTCTCAAACCATCTCGTTCGGGCTGCATCATGGCACTGCTGGCCATCAAAGCCATGTTGGAAGCAATCCACCTCGATGATCAGCTTCAGCCGATGGGAGATAAAGTCAGGATAGTAACCGCCAACCGACGCTTGTCGACGAAAGTGCGTTCCTTCGACCGGAATACGCCAGAGGTGCCGCCACAGCCTGCGTTCCTCCTCGGTCATTGCCGCGCGCAGCCTTCGTGCGGACTGCAGCTTGAACCGATCAAGTTTTGGCATAGGGAAGCGCCCGTCACCCCCACCCGCCGCTTCGAGGCGACCTCCCCCATCAAGGGGGAGGTAGAGGGCGCATAGCAACTCGGCTCGCGCCTGTCACCCTGCCTGCCGGTCGGCAGTTCGAGCTATTTCAGGAAATTTTCAGTTCTTTGTCGGGACGACGCGAGCCCACCCGTCATAAGAACAGACACCCCATGAACCAAACGCAGTGCTGAAGCGACCAACGCTCAGACGGAGAACTATTGGCTGAACGATCATGAAGACGGCATCGAGAACCCTGCAGGTCCTGGCACTGAGCGCCTGCTTCGCCGCCCAGATGCATGGCACATTCTCGATGCCGGGCGTGCGACAGGCACTGCGCACGATCGATGCCGCGACAGTCCAGATCACGTTGCCGATGGCAGCCGCCGCCGAGATCGCCAGCGTGACTTTGGGCTAAGTCGCCAGGCCGCCCGCGCGCGTCTGCAGGAACGCCTCTCCGCAAGCCTTGGCAAGGTTGCGCACGCGCAGAATGTAGCTCTGGCGCTCGGTCACGGAAATCACGCCGCGGGCGTCAAGCAGATTGAAGACGTGGCTGGCCTTGATGCACTGGTCATAGGCGGGGAAAACCAGACGGTGCATCGACGAATTGTCGTTCGACGCCGGCGCGCCGGCGGCGAGCAGCGCCTTGCACTCGGCTTCGGCGTCCTCGAAATGCCGAAGCAGCATCGCCGTGTTGGCGAATTCGAAGTTGTGGCGCGAATATTCCTGCTCGGCCTGCAGGAACACGTCGCCATAGGTGACCTTCTCAGGCCCCTCGCGGCCGTTGAAATTCAAGTCATAGACATTGTCGACGCCCTGCACATACATGGCGAGGCGCTCGAGCCCATAGGTGAGCTCGCCCGCCACCGGCGCGCATTCG
Organism: Mesorhizobium sp. WSM3862; assembly: GCF_002294985.1. Lineage (GTDB taxonomy): Bacteria > Pseudomonadota > Alphaproteobacteria > Rhizobiales > Rhizobiaceae > Mesorhizobium. The sequence goes on from NZ_NSGE01000003.1 coordinate 475,332, forward strand.
ATGCCGCAGACCTGCTGGAAATAGGTGAACTGCGACACTTCCATGCCGTCGCACCAGCACTCCCAGCCGAGGCCCCAGGCACCCAGCGTCGGGCTTTCCCAATCGTCCTCGACGAAGCGGATGTCATGCAGCAGCGGATCGACGCCGATGGCTTCCAGCGATCCGAGATAGAGCTCCTGCAGGTTCGGCGGGTTCGGCTTCAGGATCACCTGATATTGATAGTAATGCTGCAGCCGGTTCGGGTTCTCGCCGTAGCGGCCGTCCTTCGGCCGGCGCGACGGCTGCACGTAAGCCGCGTTCCAGCGCAACGGGCCGAGCGCGCGCAAAGTGGTGGCGGGGTGGAAGGTGCCGGCGCCGACTTCCATGTCGTAGGGCTGCAGGATGACGCAGCCGTAAGCTGCCCAGTAGTTGTGCAAGGTCAGGATCAGCCCCTGGAAGGAGCGGCTGGGATGCATGTGGGCAGGGATCTCGACGGTCACGGCGGCCTCGGAAAGCGCTGGGAGTGGGCTTTCCCTAGTTGCCGGGCCGGCAAGCGTCAAGGCACGGCGCCGCATCGAGGAGAGGTTGAACGCTTTGCCGGCGGCTGGCCCATTGAAGGCCGCTCACGCGGGCCGTTTGCTTCGGTGAGCCGCAACGACAAAGGTTCCCGCCATGCCTGGTCAACTCACTGTCCGCCCCGTCACCCAGCAGGACTACGAGCAGTGGCTGCCGCTCTGGGACGGCTACAACGAATTCTACGGCCGCTCGGGCGAGACCGCGCTTGCCGGCGAGATCACCCAGATGACCTGGTCGCGCTTCTTCGACGCTTACGAGCCGGTGCATGCTCTGGTGGCCGAGCGCGACGGCAAGCTTCTCGGCCTCGTCCATTATCTCTACCACCGCTCGACCACGGCGATCGCGCCGAACTGCTATCTGCAGGATCTCTTCACCTCACAAGCCGCGCGCGGCCAAGGCGTCGGCCGGGCGCTGATCGAAGGCGTTTACGAGCGCGCCAAAGCCGCGGGCTCGGGTCGCGTCTACTGGCTGACGCATGAGACCAACCACACCGCCATGCAGCTCTATGACAGGATCGGCGAGCGCTCGGGGTTCGTCGTCTACCGCAAGATGTTTTGAAAACGTTGCGGGGCCCAAAAGGGCCCCGCCAAACTGCAGAATTGTGCGCCTCAGCCCTTCGGCGCCGCGGGCGGGACCGGTTTCACCTTCGGCGTTTCCTGCGCCGTGTTGGACTCGATCGGCGGCAGGCCCTTCAGCAGCTTCTGCTGCAAGGTGGCGAGCACATCCGGGTCCGGCTTCAGGTCGCGTGCCTGGGTCCACTGGAAGGTCGCTTCCAGCTTGCGGCCGACGCGCCAATAGGCGTCGCCCAGATGGTCATTGAGAACCGGATCCTCGGGCTTCAGCGATACGGCGCGCTCCATTTCGCGCACGGCGTCGTCGAAGCGGCCGAGGCGGTAATAGGCCCAGCCAAGCGAGTCGACGATGTAGCCGTCGCTTGGCCTGAGATCCACGGCCTTCTGGATCATCGCCAGGCCTTCCTTGAGGTTCATGTTCATGTCGACCCAGGAATAGCCGAGATAGTTCAGAACCTGCGGCTGGTCGGGCTGCAGCTCCAGAGCCTTGCGGAAATTGGGCTCGGCCTTCGGCCATTCCTTCAGCCGCTCATAGGCGATGCCGCGCTGGTAGAAGATGTTCCAGTTGGCGGCGGTCGGCGTCTTCAGCTGTTCGACCGCCTTGTCGTAGAGATTGGCAGCCGAACGGTAGTCCTCCTTCGAGGAGTAGACGCCGCCAAGCGCCAGGTAGCCGCGCATGTCGGTCGGGTGCGCATCGACATAGCCCTTGAGATGCGCGATGGCTTCGTCGTGACGGTCGATGTCGGCAAGGTTCAGGCCAAGCTGCAGCTCAGAAAGCTCCTTCAATGGCGAGGAGGCCGGAATACGCCGATAGAGCGCGATCGCGCCTTCGCCGTCCTTCAGCTGCTCGGCGACGGCGGCGAGCTGCACGAGGGCGGCGTCGCTGTCCGGCTTCAGCGCCAGCGCATATTGCAGATAGAGCCTCACGAAAGGCTCGCCGCCGCCACGGTTGAGCGCGGTGGCGAGGTCGAGCAGGATTTCCGAGGCCCCGTCGGCCGGGGTAGCGACCAGGGGCTCGATCTTGTCGCCCTTGCTGATCCTGTCGCGCAGCGTGGTGATTTCGAGCTTGCCAGGCGCGAAGGCTTCGGCCTGGTTCAGCACCGCCATCGCCTTTGTCTTGTCGCCCTTGCGGGCGAGGAACGAGGCATAGGCCTGGGCATTGCGCATCCACGTCTCGGGCGCGGAGCCGCCGGCGGCGGTATCGGCCAGGGTGGCGGCGTAGATCTCATCGGCCTTGGGGGAAAGGCCGGCGGCGTCGGCGATGAGGGCGCGATGGAAGGACTTGAACAGGCCGAACCAGTCCGGCCCCTTCAGCTTATCGATCGAAGCCATCGCCTCGGAGGCATCGCCCGCGCCTTCCTTGGCCCAACCGTCCATGACGCCGGAGAGCAGCCGGTCGAGATCGGATTCGAGCGACAGCTTAAGCCAGTACTGAGCCTTGGCGTAGTCCTTCTTGTGGAAGGAATCGACCGCAAGCGCCAGACGCGAGAAGCGCTCGACATCGGGAACTTCCTTGAGCTTGTCGGCATAGACCAGCGATTCCTCGAAGCGGCCCTGGGCGACCAGCGCCAGCATGAGGCTCTGCTGCAGCTCGGTGTCATTGGGGGCAAAGGCCAGCGCCTGCTTGTAATAGGCGATGGCATTGTCGAGATCGTTGTCGCTTTCGGCAATATGGGCGGCAAGATAGGCGCCCGAAAAGGACGTGATCTGGACCGGTTGGGAGTTTTCCTTGGCATGGGCAGGCAGCACCGACAGCGCCACACCCGTTAAAAATGCCAGCCTCGTCAGCCAGCGCGCACGTCCTTGCCGCATTGTATCCCTTTCAGCCAGACGCGATCCCCCCTTGGCGGACCGCCCACAGAGTCGATGTTTTCCCGACAAAGCATGGCCTTTTTGGGGTCAGGCTTCAATCCGCAGCGAATCACAATGCAATCATCGGCTTAAAAAATACGGCGTGCGTCCAAAAAAATCCGGCGCGGGAAGCCGCAGACAGCGCCGCCTAAAGACGCGTATCTTGGAATCCGCTGAGGGCAACCGCGCTGCACAGGTTGGACCATTCGCAGCCCGAGCACGCCTGACGCGTCAGGCCGGAGGAAAACGCCTTGCGCATCGGCGCCAGGCTAGAGGCATCCAACACGAGCCGGTCGCCGGCCTGGACGGACCGGCCGAGGAGAGCGCCGACGTCGCGCGCCGCGAGCCCGTCGCGCTCGGCGGCGCCTTCGCCCAGGCAGTGCGGCTCGGGCTCGACCAGCATCGGGGTGCAGATGTCGTCCGGCCCCGACACGATCAGGACCGCCTCGCCGTCGCCCAGCCGCTTCACCACCTTGTCGTAATTGGCGGTGAAGGCGGGCGAGTAGCCTTTGCCGACATAGGTCAGCAGGCAGAGCAGATGATGGGCGCGCAGCCTGACGGTCATTGCGTCTTTGACGAGCGGTCGCGCGGTTCGGCCCGATAGGTGGAAAAGAGCTTCAGCGTTGCGGCGCCCAGCGCCGACTTCAGGAGGCCGCCGACAATGAAGGGCAGGAAGCCGAAGGTGATGGCCTTCTCGGCGCCGATCATGGCGGCAAGCCAGGCCGTGCCGAGAACCAGGCACAGAAGATTGCCGATGAGCATGGCGGCGAAGGCAAGCATCACCCGATTGCCGTTCCAGCCGCGCTCGGCCAGCCAGCCGACGATCGCACCGACGATCGGGAAGGAGAAGAGATAGCCGCCGGTCGGGCCCATAAAATGCTGCACGCCGGCCGCACCGCCGGCCAGAACCGGGAAGCCGGCGGCACCCTCGACAAGCCAGGCCGTGATGGTCAGCGCGCCGAAGCGCCAGCCATAGAGCGCACCGACCAGCGTCACCGCGAAGGTCTGCATGGTCACCGGAACCGGCACCATCGGCACCTCGATGTAGGACGACAGCGCCAGGAACAGCGAGCCGAGGACGACGGCGCCGAACTGCCAGGCAACGGAGCGGCTGTGCAGTTGGAGCGGGCTGAAGGAAGACTGGCGGGTCGAAACGGCGATGTTTGTCACGGTGAGGTGGTCCCTGGTTGAGTTGAAATTATAGATAATTCCTGCAATCGATCTATTATCGAATCCACATTTTTGCGGAGATGGCAAGCGCTGCCTTGCGGAGGCAGATCGCAGGAGCAATGAGGCTCAGCCATTCACCGGGCATTGGGGCACCCAAACCGACATTTGACTGCTACGGAGCGCAGAAAGGCAGCTGTGTCTGTGTTCTCGCGTTAGCCGACGATGGCGAAGGCGTCGCGAGTCCTGCCGGAAGCGGTCTTGACCGGTTTTTGGCCGATCCATTGCACATGCCGGCCGAGCGTGGCGGCGGCCGATTCCGTGTTGCCTTGCCTCAGCGCGCTCAGGATCGCCCGGTGATCCTGATCGGTGCGGGTCTCCCATTCGGAGCGCCAGGCGGCGAACAGGAAACGCGCGCTTGCGGCATGCAGGTCGTCGATGGTGGAAAGCAGGCGCGGCATGTTGCAGGGCGTCAAGATCAAGCGGTGGAAGGTGCGATTGGCCTCCTCCCAGGAGCGGACATCGCGGGATTTGTCGCCCGCCTTGGTCGCCTCCTCGGCGCGGTCGAGGATCGCCGGCGTCAGATGCGGCGCGGCGTGGCGCAGCGCCAGCACTTCGAGCGCGGCGCGCATCTCGGCCACTTCCCTGACCTCGCCGAGGTCGAAAGCGGCCACACGCACGCCGCGGCGCGGCTCGCTGATCGCCAGACCTTGCGCCTCGAGGCGGCGGAAGGCCTCGCGCACCGGCACGTGGCTGGTGCCGAATTCCTCGGCGACATGGTCCTGGCGCAGCCGCGATCCGGGCTCGATAACGCCCGAAATGATGCGGTCCGCCAGTTCCTTGCTGATGCGGACGGCGATCGTGTCCTCTGTGGTGGCCATGTTTTATAGATAATTTGCTGAGCTGCCGTTTGTCGAGACGGCCAGAGCGGAATCACATGCGCCCGCCCGGCGGACGCCAGGCGATGCCAAGGAGAACCGACAGGCGCTCAGTTGACGCGGCTGATGCAGAAATCGATGACGTCGATCAGCGCCGATTTCTGCGGCGTCGCCTCCAGCGGCGCGAGCGCGTCGCGGGCGATCTCGCCGAAGTGACGGGCGCGACCGATCGTATCGGCGATGGCGCCATGGCGGGTCATCAGACCGATCGCCTTTTCGAGCCCGGCATCGTCGGCGGCATTTTCCTCGATGGCGCGCTTCCAGAAAGTGCGCTCGGCCTTGGTGCCCCGCCGATAGGCGAGGATCACCGGCAGCGTCACCTTGCCCTCGCGGAAATCGTCGCCGACATTCTTGCCGAGGTCCTTGCTGGAGCCGCCATAGTCCAGCGCGTCGTCTATCAGCTGGAAGGCAAGGCCGAGATTCATGCCATAGGAGCGCAGCGCCGCCCGGTCGGTGCGGGAAGCGAGCGCGATCACCGGACCGACCTCGGCGGCGGCCGAGAACAGGGCGGCGGTCTTGGCCTTGATGACGGCGAAGTGCTCGTCCTCGGTGGTCTCCAGATTCTTGGCAGCCGCAAGCTGCATCACCTCGCCCTCGGCGATGATGGAGGCGGCGCTCGACAGGATGTCGAGAGCCTCCAGCGAGCCGACTTCGACCATCATGCGAAAAGCCTGGCCGAGCAGGAAGTCGCCGACCAGCACGCTCGCCTGGTTGCCCCAGATCATGCGCGCCGTCTTCTTGCCGCGGCGAAGCGCGCTCTCGTCGACGACGTCATCGTGGAGCAGCGTCGCGGTGTGCATGAATTCGACTGCGGTGGCGAGCTTGACGTCCCCCTCGCCCGCATAGCCGAACATCTGGGCGGCGGCGAGCGTCAGCATCGGCCGCAGCCGCTTGCCGCCGGACGAGATCAGGTGGTTGGCGACCTCCGGGATCATCTCGACGTCGGAGCCGGCCTTCGACAGGATCAGCTCGTTGACCCGTCCCATGTCGGCTGCCGTCAGGTCGATGAGATCCTGGATGGAAGCAGGTTCCCGCTTGCCTTCGATATTCAGAACGACACCCACCACGATCACTCCCGTCTCATTGACGCGCCCGACAACACCCTGGTCCCGGTGGGACTCTAGGTCGGCACAACCGCGCACGGCAAGAGGCGAATTGGCGCGGTTTGGCTGGCGCTGGGCGGCCCCGGCGTTTACATGAGCGCCGCAACCTGCGATTTTCATTCCATGATCGAGCTTGTCCGCACCAACGACGCCGTCCTCATCTCCTTCGTCGAATCGCTTATGCGCGACGCCGGCATCGCCTGCTTCGTCGCCGACCAGAACATGAGCGTGCTCGACGGATCGATCGGCATCCTGCCCAGGCGCGTCATGGTCGATGCCGAGAAAGCCGATGCCGCGCGGCGCATCCTGAAGGATGCCGGCATCGAGAACGAGATCCGCCGGCAATAATGGCAGCATCAGCCGCCCTCGTCCCGGACACGCCGGCCCACACGGTCGACGCCTTCCATCGCGGGCGCTTCTGGCTGGTGCAGCCGCGACAAGGCCACCGTGCCGGCATGGACGCCATGATGCTGGCTGCTGCCGTCCCGTCCGGCTTTTCCGGCCGGCTCGCCGATTTCGGCGCGGGCGCCGGTGCGGCGACGCTCGCCGTGCTGTCGCGCTGCCCTTTGGCACACGCGGTTCTGGTCGAGCGTTCCGCGGAGATGGCGGCCTTTGCCGCCGCCACGCTTGCCCATCCCGGCAACGCGCATCTCGGCGACCGCGCCTCGGTGCTTAAGGCCGACGTCACGCTTGCGGGACGGGCACGGCACGGAGCCGGACTTGCCGACAATTCGTTCGACTTCGTCGTCATGAACCCGCCCTTCAACGCGGCACAAGATCGCGCCACGCCGGACACGCTGCGCAGAGAAGCGCATGTGACGGAGGACGGCCTGTTCGAGCGCTGGATCAGAAGTGCGGCCGCCGTCGTCAAGCCGCGCGGCGGACTGGCGGCGATTGCGCGGCCGGAGCAGCTTGTCGCCATCCTGGATGCGATGGAAGGCCGCTTCGGCGATGCCGAGATGCTCTGCGTGCACCCGCGCCCAGACGCGGCGGCGATCCGCATCGTCGTCAGGGCGGTGCTCGGCGCGCGCGGAAAACTGTCGATCCGGCCTCCGCTCACCTTGCACGGCGCATCCGGCAACGAGCCGACCGAGCGGACCGAAATGATCAACAACGGGCTCGCGTCGCTGTTCGGCGATTGATCAGAGGCCGGCGATGCGGCATTGCCGTTGCGCGGCGAATTCCTACATGCCCGGGAGCAAGGATGAGGTCTGACCTTGCTCTAGCATCTCTTGTGGAGACAAGCTTTCGTGAAACGCTTCTTCAACCGCCTGCTGCCGAAATCCTGGCGCTCGACAGTCGTCACCATTCCGGTCATCCGGCTGCATGGCACGATCATGCCCGGCGGCGGCCAGTTCCGGCCAAGCCTGTCGCTCGCCTCGACGGCCGGGCTCATCGAGAAGGCGTTCGGCTTCGACGCGCCGGCGGTTGCGATTTCGATCAACTCGCCGGGCGGCTCGCCGGTGCAGTCGCGGCTGATCTTCAAGCGCATCCGCGACCTGGCGGCAGAGAAGGACAGACGAGTGCTCGTCTTCGTCGAGGATGTGGCGGCCTCCGGCGGCTACATGATCGCAATCGCCGGTGACGAGATATTCGCCGACCCTTCCTCGATCGTTGGCTCGATCGGCGTCGTCTCCGCCTCCTTCGGCTTCCCGGAGCTGATGAAGAAGATCGGCATCGAGCGGCGCGTCCACACCGCGGGCCAGAACAAGGCCGTGCTCGACCCTTTCAAGCCGGAAAAGAGGGAAGACGTCGAGCGGCTGAAAGCCTTGCAGCTCGAAGTGCACGAGACCTTCATCGATCTCGTCAAGGAACGGCGCGGCACCAAGCTCAAGGACGACCCGGATCTGTTCACCGGACTGTTCTGGACCGCCAAAAAGGGTCTCGAGCTCGGCCTCGTCGATGCGCTGGGCGACATGCGCAGCGTGCTCAAGACCCGTTTCGGCGAAAAGACGCAGCTCAGGCTGATCACCGCGCCGCGCGGGCTTTTCGGCCGTTTCGGCTTGTTCGGATCGCGTTTTTCGGCGCCGGACATCGCCGCGGCCGCGGCCAGCGGCGTCATCGATGCGGCGGAAGAGCGCGCGCTGTGGGCGCGCTTCGGGCTTTGAAAAAGCCATGATTGCGTCTAGCATGGCCGCTTGACCGACCCATCCGGCCGGCCTTGCCGCGAGAACGCGGGAGGAGTTGTGAGATGCCGCAGATCATTTTCTTCGTTGTCGTCGGCGCCGCCGCCTATTTCGGTTATCGCGCTTTCGTACGCGAGGCCGAGCGCGTGACGGCCAAGATCCGGCGCACCGAGAAGCAGGCGGCCAACGGCACGATGGGAACGCTGGTCAAGGATCCGAAGACCGGCGAGTACCGTCTGGCTAAGGACTGAACACCATCTCGCCAGCAGCCGACATTCTGGAGGCCGAGGCCAAGTCCCGGACATGGCTTGCGCCTGCCAAGATCAACCTCGCGCTGCACGTCACCGGACGGCGCGCCGACGGTTATCACCTACTCGACAGCCTTGCCGTGTTCACGCGCTTTGGCGACCGGCTCGAGATCGAGCTGGCCCAAGACGATGCGTTTTCGGTGTCTGGCCCCTTCGCCGCCGGCGTGCCAATCGATGGCGACAATCTGGTACTCAAAGCGCGCGACGCGTTGCGGCGGGAAGCCGGCGCGCAACAGACGCCACCAGTCGCCATCCGGCTGGAGAAGAACCTGCCGGTCGCTTCCGGCGTCGGCGGCGGCTCGAGCGACGCGGCGGCGGCGCTCAACGGCCTTTCGCGCCTCTGGAAGCTCGACATCGGGGAGGCGGGGCTGGCGCGGATCGGGCTGACGCTCGGCGCCGATCTGCCGATGTGCCTCAAGGCAAGGCCGCTCATTGCGCGCGGCATTGGCGATGAAGTGTCGCCGCTGACGGAGTTTCCGGCGCTGGCGCTCATCCTGGTCAACCCGGGCGTGGCCGTTTCGACACCCGAAGTGTTCAAAGCGCTTTCCAAACCTGACAATGAGGCATTGCCGCCGCTGCCCGGCCGCCTCGATTTTCACGGCATGCGCAATTGGCTCGACACGACGCGGAACGATCTCGAACCTGCCGCTCGCGCCATCCAACCGGCGATCGGAGATGCGCTCAAGGCGCTGAAAAAAGCGGGAGCCGCCTTTGCCCGCATGTCGGGCTCCGGCGCTACCTGCTTCGGCCTGTTCGAGACCGGCAATGTCGCCAAGCGCGCGGCGATCGACATCCGCCGCCGCCATCCGGGCTGGTTCGTGGCCGCGACGCGCAGCATGGAGACCGACTGATGACCAACGAAAGCCGCCCCTTCATCCCGGTGCGCATCGCGGTGCTGACCGTTTCCGACACGCGCAGCCTAGCCGAGGACAAATCGGGGCAGATATTGGCCGACCGCATCGCAGAGGCTGGTCATGTATTGGCCACTCGCGACATCGTGACCGACGACCGCGAGAAGATCCGCGAAAAAGTGCTCGCCTGGTCGAAGGATGAAACGGTGGACGTCGTCATCACCACGGGCGGCACCGGCTTCACGGGGCGAGACGTCACGCCGGACGCGCTGGAGCCGATTTTCGAAAAGCGCATGGACGGCTTTTCGGAAGTCTTCCACCGGATTTCCTATGACAAGATCGGCACATCGACGATCCAGAGCCGGGCGACCGGCGGCGTCGTCAACGCCACCTTTATCTTCGTGCTGCCGGGCTCGCCCGGCGCGTGCAAGGATGCTTGGGACGGCATCATCAAGGCGCAGCTCGACTACCGGCACATGCCCTGCAACTTCGTCGAGATCATGCCGCGGCTGGACGAGCACCTCAGGCGCGGCGGCAAGCTGGAGTAGCGGCCCCGTCCGGCTCAGCGGATGACCGGCTCGCCGTGGAAGCGGCGGCGCGACGGCCGCGAGACGCCGAAGCCGATTTCCATCATCAGCCGCGGCGTATGCGTCGGCACCGTTCCCATATGGAAGCCGAACGGATCCTCGACGAAGCCGAGGCCCGCCTCGCCCGTCAGCGTCACAGGGCTTTCCGGACCGTAGACGTCCAGCACGTCTTCCGCGGGGTGGCCGACCAGAAGCGTGAGCTGGTGCTTGAGCGCGCGGCGCCTGTGGCTGCCGCGGACATAGACATGCGGGCCGGTGCCGGCGTCGACCGGCACCAGATAGAAGAAGAATTTCAGCATCCGCCAATCGTCGAGATCGAAATGGTATTTGCCGAGCGAGGCGAGATTCTTGTCGGCATCCGAGGCCTTGCCGGTCGGAAAGCTCCACCACACGCGCGTCGTGATCAGTTTCGCCTGGCCGCCGAGATAGTGCTGCGCGACCTCGAGGAGCAGCGGATCCCGCTGGATGGCAAGCGCCGCCGGGCAATCGAGGATGCGTTCGAAATAATGCCCGCTGAGCTGCGAGCGGCCGAAACGCTTCTCCGCCTCGGCATGGTCGCCCGGCATGAATTCGAGACGGCGGTCGAAATTGCCGAAACAGGGCGTGCGTTGCGCAAAAACGGCGATCTCCTCATGGATCGCCGGCGGCAGCGTCAACCCCGAAAACAGTCCATCGGAGCGAAGCGCCGCGACCACCGCCTCGCGATCGACTCCGGCAAACATCGTCTCTCCCGCATTGTCGAGCGGGCGGACGCGTCTGGCGCCGAGCCAGTGCATGCGGCGCCCCGGCATGGTGCGCGCCAGCACGAACATCGGCAGCCAAGCCGGATTTTCGCGTAGATCTTTCAGATAGGTCGGGATGCGCACGGCGATGCGCCTGAAGAGGCTGCCATTGCGGGCGATCGCCTCGAGGCTGGCCGCGCCTGAATTGTCTGGAGTACCAAGCTTCATCGGGTTCCTCGTTTACATGGCGTCCGACGAAGCGCCAGCCGTCTGCCGCTTCATCGTCACCCAATCCCGATTGTCCCGCTTCAAGCAGATGCTAATCCACTGCAGGTTTTTGTGCAATGCACAATAGAATGGGCCGGCAAAGTTCGCGGCCTTTTCTCTCTTTTCGCCTGCTCGAGAGAAGGAGGGCGTGCGCTCACTTCGGCGGCGCCACCCAGATTTCGGCATTCAGCCGTCTGGTGGCGAGGCCGCGCGCCAGGGCTTCGGCGCTGCGGGCGCTTTTCGCCAGCGCCGCGGCCTGGCGCTTGCTGATGACAAGCCCCTCCTCCAGAGCCCGGTTGCCCGAAAAAACCCGGACCAGAAACGGCATGCGATTGCCGCGGGCGCGTGAAAAACGCGCCGGCATCGTCTGCCTCGCCGCGTGAGCGACGACGTCGTCGATCCAGCCTTCGGCGAGCCGGGCGCCGGGTTCCAGAAGCAGCAGCCAGTCGCCCTTGGCCTGGCCGATGCCCGTTGCGATGCCGCCGGCGACGAGGTGGCAGCCGGCATGCTCGGCGACGCGATGCGTCTGGTCGGTCGAGCCGGTGTCGCAGACGATGACGTCGCGCACCACGCCCTCGACCGCGCCGCCGATCAGCGAGGCCAGCGTGCGGGCAAGGCCTTCTTCGTCGTTCCTGGTTTCGATGAGGACGCTGAGCATTTTAGCCGAATAGCGGAAAGCGCGGCGCTGCGCCAGTTGCGCGTTCTGAACGAAAAAGTTCTTGCTTTGTTCTCATTGGCAAAATAGGAATAGTTTCATGAACAGAGCGATTCGACAGCCTGCCGACAGTCCCTGGGAGAGGGCGAAAATGGAACAGATCGTGCGCGCCGACATTGCCGCTTTCGGAGCAGGCAGAGCCGAGATGGCAAATGCAATGATAGAACAGAGCGGCATGCGCGTGCGGCCGGACCGCAATCGCGGACGCTCCGCGGGCATCAATCCGTCCGGCCGCTTCGAGCCGGTCAGCCGGCATGTGTTCGACGATGGCTGGAACTCGCTGGAGGAACTGCCGCCGTTCAAGACGGAGGTGCAGGTCGAGAAGCCGCGCACCATCATCACGCGCAACGAGTCGCCGGACATTTCCTTCGATCGTTCGATCAATCCCTATCGCGGCTGCGAGCATGGCTGCGTCTACTGCTTTGCCAGGCCGACGCATTCCTTCATGGGCCTGTCGCCGGGGCTCGATTTCGAATCCAAGCTCTTTGCCAAGCCGGATGCGGCGCGAATGCTGGACAGGGAATTGTCGAAGCCCGGCTACCAGCCGCGCACCATCGCCATCGGCACCAACACCGATCCCTATCAGCCGATCGAAAAGCAATACCGCATCATGCGCGAGATCCTGGAGGTGCTGGAGGCGCGCGGCCATCCGGTCGGCATCGTCACCAAGTCGGCACTGGTGACGCGCGATATCGATATCCTGTCGCGCATGGCCGAACGCGGCCTCGCCAAGGTGGCGCTGTCGGTGACGACGCTCGACCGCATGCTGGCGAGAACCATGGAGCCGCGCGCCTCGACGCCGACAAAGCGGCTGGAAGCGATAAGGCAGCTTTCGGATGCCGGCGTCCCCGCCTCGGTGATGGTGGCGCCGATCATTCCCGGCCTCACCGATCCCGAGATGGAGCGCATCCTCGATTCGGCGCGTGCCGCCGGCGCCAGGGAGGCAGGCTATGTCGTGCTGCGTCTGCCGCTCGAGGTGGCGCCGATCTTCAAGGACTGGCTCTTGCGCCATTATCCGGAGCGCTACCGGCATGTGATGTCGCTGATCCGCTCGATGCGCGACGGCAAGGACTACGATTCGGAATGGGGCAAGCGCATGAAGGGCGCCGGACCCTATGCCTGGCAGATCGGCCGGCGCTTCGAGATCGCCGCCAAGCGGCTCGGACTCAATGCCGAGCGGCGGCAGCTTCGGACCGACCAATTCGTCGCAGGCTCCGGCGTCGGCGAGCAGTTGATGCTGCTGTGAAGACGATGCCGCCGCGAAGGCCGGCGCCAAGGCAACTCGGGAGGCAGAGTTTTGCGCCCGGATTGCGATCCGCTAACCCTCTGTTTTGATGTAACTTCGTACGGAAGGCCCGCTACGCACTCTTCCTAAAATTGCTCAAGAATCCCGTCCGGCCCAGTCCCCCGGCCGTGAGACGGTGCCCTCCCGGTCCGACGCCCCATCCGACCCGGAGGGACTTGCGGAGAATCGGAGCCGATGCGAACCTCGCCGCACCATGGCTCGCGCGCGTTCCGATTCTCCGCTTCTCTTCGAAATGGTCGAGAAGCCCGACTTCTCGATTGAAACGAAAGCGATGGCCGAGGGGCTGTGGCCGGTAGCGGGGATGGACGAGGCGGGCCGCGGGCCGCTTGCCGGTCCGGTGGTGGCGGCGGCCGTGGTGCTCAACCCGGCCAACATTCCCGAAGGGCTCGACGATTCCAAGCGCCTCACCCATCTGCAGCGCGAGGCGCTGTTCCTCAAAATCCTGGGCTCGGCGCTCAGCGTCTCGATGGCCTCGATCAGCGCCGAAGGCATCGACAACAGCAACATTCTGAAAGCCAGCCTGGAAGCAATGCGCCGCGCCGCCGCCGGACTGTCGCTGCCGCCCAAACTGGCGCTGGCGGACGGCCGCGACGTGCCGCCAGGGCTCACCTGCGAGGGACGCGCGCTGATCAAGGGCGACCAGCGCTCGCAATCTATCGCCGCCGCCTCGATCGTCGCCAAGGTGATGCGCGACCGCATGATGTGCGGCTGCGGCGGCCATCATGAGCATTACGGCTTCGAAATGCATATGGGCTACGCGACGGTCCGCCACCGGACCGCGATCGAGGCGCACGGCCCGGTGGCGCGACTGCACCGGGCGTCGTTCGCGCCGTTCCGGTTGGGCGGCGTCGAGCTGGCGGAAGCGGAAGAGAGCTTCGAGGGAATAGATTAATCTCCTCCTTGAGGGGGAAATGGCCGGCAGGCGGAGGGGGTCGTCGCGCGTGAAGCACCGACGCCCTCTTTGGTCGCACAAGGGGTCGAGCTCTACGCGCAACGACCCCCTCTGTCGCCTTCGGCGACATCTCCCCCTCAAGAGGGGAGATTATTCGCGCCCAAAACAAAAAAGCCGCCGGGTTGCCCAGGCGGCTTCATGTCAGCAACGGCAGAGCCGCTCAGTTCAGCTTGGCCTTCACGTCCTGCAGCGCCGACTTGAACAAATCGGCGCCGGCCTTGGCGTCGACCTTGGCGGCGAGCAGCGCACGGGCGGCCTCGACGGCGATGTCGACGGCGCTGGCACGCACCTCGCCGATCGCTTCGCGTTCGGCCTGGCTGATCTTCTGCTCGGCAAGCGCCGTGCGCCGGGCGACGTAGTCCTCGGTCTTCTTATGCGCCTCGGAAGCAAGGAGCTCGGCCTCGCGCTTGGCGGCGGCGACGATGTCGGCGGCCTCCTTCTCGGCTTCCTTGCGCTTCTGCTGGTATTGGCCGAGCAGCTGCTGGGCCTCTTCGCGCAGGCGGCGCGCTTCCTCGAGTTCGCTGCTGATCTTGGCCGCGCGGGAATCGAGCGACTTTGCGAGCACGCCCGGCACCTTCAGATAGATGACGGCGCCGAGGAAGATGATCAGGGCAATGGTGGCCCAGAGCGTGGCAAGTGATGTGGCGTCCATGATGGCCTCCTCACCGGGTCGCGGATTTGACCGCGGCCGAAATCTCGGCCTTGTCGGTCTTGCCGCCGACCAGCGCCTCGACGATGGCCGACGTGGTGTCCTCGGCGATCGTGCCGACTTCCTTCATCGCCTTGGCCTTGATCGAGGCGATGCTCGCCTCGGCTTCGCCGAGCTTCTTCTCGAGTTCCGCCTCGAGCTTCTTGCGCGTGCTTTCGGCTTCGCTCTTGGCGGCGTCGCTCGCCTGCTGGCCGATCTTGTTGGCGTTGGCCTTGGCTTCCGCCAATTCCTGCTCATAGGCGGCAACGGCAGCGTCCGCCTCGCCCTTCAGCCTGGCGGCGTGGTCGAGATCCTGGGTGATGCGATCGTTGCGGACATCGATGATACCGCCGATGCGCGGCATCACAACCCGCTTCAGGAACAGATAGAAGAGCCCGAAGGTGATGACGAGCCACAGGATCTGCGACGGGAAGGTCTCGGCATTGAACGGCGGGAACGTGCCATGCTCCTCGGCAGGCACGGCGGTGCCCGCATGCGTATCGCCCTCGGCCGTGGCCGGCGCGGATTCTTGCGCAAAGGCAGATGTCACGAACATCTCATTCCCCTGTCCATACGGCGGGGCCGCACCATGCGGCCCCTTTCGTCAGCGCGTGGTTCTTACCTGAAGACCAGCAGCAGCGCGATGAGGAGCGAGAAGATGCCCAGCGCTTCGGTCACGGCGAAGCCGAAGATCAGGCGGCCGAACTGGCCGTCAGCAGCCGACGGGTTGCGGAGCGCACCCGAGAGATAGCTGCCGAAGATGTTGCCGAGGCCGATGCCGGCGCCGCCCATGCCGATGCAGGCGATACCAGCGCCGATAGCAGCTGCTGCAGTTGCGTCCATTTCAAAACTCCTGTGGTTTTCGTAATCGTTGCGGTTGGTACGTTGGGTATGCTGGCGCCGGGGCGCCGGTGAAAATCGATCAGTGGCTCGGGTGCAGAGCGTCGTTCAAATACATGCAGGTCAGCACCGCGAAGACGTAGGCCTGCAGGAAGGCGACCAGCAGTTCCAGCGCCGTCAGGGCAACCGCCATGGCGAGCGGCAGGACCGAGCCGGCGATGCCGACCGCACCCAGCGCGCTGAGGCTGACGACGAAGCCCGAAAACACTTTCAGCGTGATGTGGCCGGCCAGCATGTTGGCGAAAAGACGAACCGAGAGGCTGACCGGACGCGAGACAAAGGAAATGACTTCGATCGCCACCACCAGCGGCATCAGATAGCCAGGCACGCCATGCGGCACGAACAGCTTGAGGAAGCCGAGGCCGTGCTTGGCGAAGCCGTAGACGATGACGGTGCCAATGACCAGGATCGCCAGCGTGAAGGTGACGATGATGTGGCTGGTGACGGTGAAGAAATAAGGGAACAGGCCGATCAGATTGGCGACCAGCACGAACATGAACAGCGAGAACACCAGCGGGAAGAACTGCATGCCCTGCTTGCCCGCCGCATCGCGCAGCATGTTGCCGACGAACTCATAGGCCATTTCCGAGACCGACTGCAGGCGGCCAGGAATGAGGGCGCGGCTGGCGGTGCTCATGTAGAGGAAAGCGGAAGCGACGGCGATCGTCACGACCATGAACAGAGCGGAGTTGGTGAAAGAAATGTCGTAGCCGCCGATATGAAGCGGGATGATCGGATGGATCTGGAACTGGTGGATCGGATCGACCTGGTCAGCAGCAGCCACTTTAAATCCCCGTCAAAGCCACAACCGGCTTCTTAAGTTTCTTTCGCGCCTTGCGGCGCCTTACTTCAGTCCTTCGGTTCGGGCGGCTTGCCGCCCTGGCCGAATTCCGATGCAAGTCCCGACGAACGCAGGACATTGAGTATACCGGCGCCAAAACCCAGCAACAGGCCGACGATCAGACCCCAGGGCGCGATTCCCGCCAAGCGGTCGATGATCCAGCCCAGGCCGACACCAACCACCACTCCGGCGATGAACTCGCTGGACAGTTTCAGGGCCTGACCGTAACCGGTCGCAGCTTTCGCTTCGTCTTTCCCCTCGAGCCGGTCCGTGCGTCTTGATGCAAGCGATGCTTCAAGCTCGCGCCGGCGGCGCTCAAGTTCGTCGTCGCGGATGGTGGCTTCTGGCTGCCTGCCGCGGCCGGTTTCTCCGGTTCCGTCTGGCCCGTTTTTGTCGGCCATCGCAACCCCCCTGCCCGGGCAGACGATCACCGTCCGTCCGCTTCTAAAGTCGCCGGCAACATAGTTAGCGGGTCCGCGCCCGTCAAGCCACGGGCCGAACTTCAAAGCGATGTATTTTCCCGTTTCAAATCAACGACTTATCCGGGTGCGACATCGTGCCCGTCACGCCTGTGCGAGGACTCGGCGCGAATCCGGGCGGCAAGCCGCTCCGATCGGTGCGCGCAGCAAGCGAGAAAGAGCGTTGCCGCGGGTGCCGATCAAGCGGCTCAGTTCGAGCCGCCTAAGCGGCTCAGCTCCAGCCGCCGCCATAGGTGCGATAGAAGATGTGCAGGCCGATCCTGGTCATGCGCTGCATGGCGCGCGCCCAGCCCGGATGAACGTAGTTGGCGTAGTAATGCGTCGAGGATCCGACCTCGGGGATGAAGATCTTGCCGGCGGTCACCGCCATGGCGACATCCTGGGCGGTCTTGTACGCGACCGGGTCGCTGATGCGCTTCTTCCTGCCGTCGCAGGCGAAGGAGAACTGGCAGCGGTTGAACCAGTTGTCGTTCTGGTAGACGACGCCGCAGATCGTCTTCGGATAGGCAGGGTTGCGGACGCGGTTGAGGATCACCTGCGCCACCGCGGCCTGGCCGCGCACCGGTTCGCTGCGCGCCTCAAAATAGATGCCCTTGGCGAGGCACTCCTGTTCCGGCTTGGAGAAGACGGCCGCCGGCAGCGGGTTCTGCATCCAGGCGTGATCGCCCTTGCCCATCGGCGGAATGAAGCGGCCGTCGTTCGCATCGTCCTGCAGCAGAGCCTCAAAAGGTGAGGCCTTGGCATAGTCCGGCGCCGACTGGGCATAGGCGGTGGCGAGGATATCCGGCTTGTCGTTGTTGACGAGAGCGATGAGAGCCGCCGGCAAATCCGGATCGGGCTTCTTGTCCTCGCGGATGTGGAAGGCCTGGGCGATCTGGATTTCCTTGCCCTTGATGCCGGGCTTGGCGAAAGTCAGCTTCAGGCCGCTGTCCATCGCCGGACGGAGCAGCGAGGAGGTACGCTCGAAGATGGAGCCGGCGCTGAAATTCTTCGGCGGCGCAACCGGCGACACCTGGACGAGGCGGCCCTTCTTGTCGGCGCGCACGACGCGGTCCTCATCGGGCGTAGCGCCGGCGACATTGCCCTTGCCGCGGAGCGCCACCGTGCCAACGCCAGGCAGGTCCACGCCGGAGCCGGAGATCGAGCCCGTGGCGGCCGAATCGACGAACGGCATCTCGGCGGCGTGCACCGAGCCGGCGACGGATTTTTCGACATAGGCATTCCAGCGATGGCTGGGCGACTCCAGCCCGGACACGAGGCTTGCCATATCCTGGTAAGCGACGACGGACGGAAAGCCGACCCAGAAGCCGAGCCCCAGAACCAAAGGAGGAAGGAAGGAACGTTTATTCGCAACGGCGGCGGCGACGAGCCGCGTAAGAACGCGTCGATGCACGGAACTCTCCAGAAACGCTACTGACCCCGGAGAGCCAAAATGAAGCATTAACCTTGATGGGGGGTTAACGGCACCGATCGTGTTTTTTTCATGTTGCAGATAAGCCGGCCTCCGCCAGCTGTGGAAAGCCGGCGAAAACGTCAGGCCGTGCGCAGAAAGATCCGCCATGCGATCGCCGCGCAGATCGCCGCCGCCAGCCACACGCCCGGCCATGCGAAGAGAAGCAGAAGCCAGGGAATGGCGATCGGCACCAGGCAGAAGCCGACAAAGACCAGAGTGTTGGCGAGGCTGAGCGCGGTGCCGACATGGCCGGCTCCGGCAAGTGTCGCAAGCTCGGTATAGGCAACTCCATGCCAGGCCGATACGCAGATGCCGGCTACGATCACCATAAGGGGCAGGAGCAACAGCAGCGACGGCTGGCTGGCCGCAGCGATGGCCAGAATCCATAGCACCAGGAAGGCCAGCGCGCTCAGCGCGCTGCAGAATCTAAGGAACGGCCTTCGGTTGCGGTGGCGGTCGGTGAAGCGGCCGCTCCAGACGCGCGTCGCCATGGCGCCCGTCTGCACGGCGGCGAGGGTGGCGCTGGTCACCCATGTGCCCATGCCGGCAAAGTCATGCAGGAAGACGGAGGCAAAGGTGAGCACCGCCACCTGCGGGAAGCAGAGCAGGCCGATGGCTGCCGAGATGCGCCAGACCTCGATGTTGCGCAGCGGCGCCGGGCCGGTCGTGACGGCGGCGGCATGCGCGTCGCCTTGCGTCGGCGGTTCGTGCAGCCAGCGCCAGGCAAAGAAAGCCGAGAGCGCGGAGAGAGCCGCCAGCAGGCCGAAGACGGCGGCAAAGCCCAGGCCCAAGGCTAGCGACGGCAGGACGAGCGCGCCGAGCCCGCCGCCAAGCGGCACCGCGGTCTGCCTGATGCTCATGGCGAAGCCGCACTCGCCTTCGCCGAACCAGCCCATGATGGCGCGGCCGCTGGAGCCGTTGACGCTGCCGCCAAGCAGGCCGGCAACGAGCAGGCTGGCCGAAAGCAGCACGACACCGGGAGCGGCTATTTTCGTCGGCACGACGAGGATTGCCATGGCAAAAAGCCACACGGCCGTCGCGCCGAGCCCGGTCAGGAGCACGCGGCGGTCGCCCCAGCGGTCGGTAAGCACGCCCCAGGGCAGTTCGCTGAGCGCCACGCCGAGGCCGAGCAGACCGAGCGCAGCGCCGAGCGAGGCATTGTCGAGATGGTAACCCTGGCGCATCACCACAGCCGTCGCCGGGATGCCGGAGAAGGTAGCGGAGAAGCCGGCATTGGCGGCGACGCCGATGCCGAGCACTTTCCATCGATGGGTGGGCCCGAAGGCGCGGCCAGCCGAAGCGGCGGCGCCTGCCGCGGGCCGCCGGCAATCGTTGCGAGTTACGCTGGCGGACATGATCTCGTATTCCCTCTGCGCCGGTCGATCGGTCTTGACCGGTCGGATGTAGCGCCATAGCTTCATCCAGAAAATCAGCAAGTTTTTAATCGATAATCCTGAAAATAGGGACGATCTCATGCGACGCGTCACATTCGACCTCGACGTGCTCAGGACCTTCGTCACCGGCATGGAGCTTGGCAGTTTCGCCAAGGCGGCCGAGCGGCTCGGCCGCTCGACCTCTGCCGTCAGCGCGCAGCTGAAGAAGCTGGAAGAACAGGCGGCGACCCCGGTCTTCCGCAAGGCGGGGCGCGGCCTGGCGCTTACCGAAGCTGGTGAAACGATGCTCGGCTATGCGCGGCGTCTCATCGAGCTCAATGACGAGGCGGCCTCAGCTATCCGCGACGTCGAGCTGGAAGGCTGGGTGCGGCTCGGCCTGCAGGAGGACTTCGGCGAGGCCGTGCTGCCGGAGGTGCTCGGCCGGTTTGCCCGTGCGCATCCCAAGGTCCGGATCGAAGCGCGGATCGGACGCAGCCACGAGCTCGCCGAGCGCGTCGTCTCAGGCAGCCTCGACATCGCGCTGGCCTGGCACGACGGCACGATCCTGCCCTACAGCCGGCATGTCGCCGAGGTGCAGGCGCGCTGGATCGGCCCGGCGAAACCGATGCAAGCCGGCCACAATGGTGAAGCGCTGCCGCTGGTGTTGTTCGAGGCGCCATGCCTGTTGCGCACCGTGGCGACCGAGACGCTGGACCGGGCCGGCCTCGCCTGGCGCATGGCGTTCTCGAGTCCCAGCCTCGGCGGCATCTGGGCGGCGGTCGCCGCGGGTCTCGGGCTGACGATCCGCACCGATATCGGCCTGCCAGCCACTGTCAGGGCGATCGCGCCGGGCGTGCTCGGGCTGCCGCTCCTGCCGATGATGGCGCTGCATCTGCACCAGAAGGATGCCGAGCTCGATCCGGTGGCGGCACGGCTGGCAGAGATATTGCTGGAGGCGGCGCTGGATACGCTGCCGGAGGGAGCGCGTTTCGGCGAGGGCTTGCGAGCGGTCGCGTAGGATTCCACGCTGTTCTTCATCCTCGAGCGGAGCAAGGAGCGAAGCGACACGGCACAGACCCGTGAATGACGACGGGAGGGGCGCTGCCGACCCTTTCCCACAAAGGGCTCAGCGCTTCTTCGCCCGACCCGCGAAAGGATTCTCCGACGTGCGCAACGCCATGCGGATCGGCACGCCGGGCATGTCGAAAGCCTCGCGCAGGCTGTTCGAGAGGTAGCGGACATAGGATTGCGGCATCGCGTCCGGGCGCGAGCAGGAGACGACGAAACCCGGCGGCCGGGTTTTTGCCTGCGTGACATATTTGATCTTCAGCCGGCGGCCGGCGACGGCGGGCGGCGGATGATGCGCCAGAATGCCTTCCAGCCAGCGGTTGAGCTTGCCGGTCGAGACGCGGCTGTTCCAGACCTTGTGCGTCTTGATGACGGCGTCCATCAGCCGATCGAGGCCGCGCCCGGTCTCGGCAGAGACCGTCACCGCCTGAATGCCGCGCACTTGGGGAAGCAACCGCTCGGTCTTTTCGCGCAGCTCGGCCAGAAGCTCCTGCGGGTTGTCGATCAGGTCCCATTTGTTGAAGGCGATCACCGGCGCGCGGCCCTCGCGAATGATCAGGTCGGCGATTTGCAGGTCCTGCTTCTCGAAGGGTATGGTGGCGTCGAGCACGATGATGACGATCTCGGCGAAGCGGATAGCGCGCAGGCCATCCTGCACCGAAAGCTTCTCGAGCTTTTCCTGGACTTTGGACTTGCGCCGCATGCCGGCGGTGTCGAACAGCTTTATCCGGCGGCCGCGCCAGTCCCAGTCGACCGAGATGGAATCGCGGGTGATGCCGGCCTCGGGTCCGGTCAGCAGCCGCTCCTCGCCGATCAGCGCATTGATCAGCGTCGACTTGCCGGCATTGGGGCGGCCGACCACGGTTATGCGCAGCGGCTTGGTCTCGTCATAGGCCGGCTCGGCGTCGGAGTCGGCGATATCCTCGCCGATAAGCACCTCGCTCACGGCGATCTCATCGCCCGGCTGTTGCGCGTCCTCGCCGAAGGCGCGTTCCTCGCCGAGTGCCGCGATCACCGCATCGCGCAGATCGGGCATGCCCTGGCCATGCTCGGCCGAGACGGGGATCGGCTCGCCGAGGCCGAGTTCCCAGGCTTCCAGCATGCCGCCTTGCGCGCCTCGCGCTTCCGCCTTGTTGGCCACCAGCACCACCGGCTTGCCGGATTTGCGGACCACGTCGGCGAAGGTCCGGTCGTCGGGCATCAGGCCCGACTTGGCATCGACGGTGAAGAAGATCAGGTCGGCCTCGCGGATGGCGATCTCGGTCTGCTGGCGCATGCGGCCGGGCAGTGTCGAGGCCGCCGCATCCTCGAAGCCGGCGGTGTCGATGACGTCGAAGTGAAGATCGTAAAGCTTGGCGGCATGGACGCGACGATCGCGCGTCACGCCCGGCGTGTCGTCGACAAGCGCCAGCTTCTTTCCCACCAGCCGATTGAAAAGAGTCGATTTGCCGACGTTAGGCCGGCCGATGATGGCGACTTTGAACGTCATCCGGGGTCACGAAGCGTTGCCCGACCCGCGGATCAGCTCGGACATCAACTGCGCCCGCTGGCGCGTATTGCGCGGGGCGCCGTCATCCGAAGCGATCTGGTCGAACAGTTTCAGCGCATCCGCCGACTTGCCTTCCTTCCAGGCGGCAAGGCCGAGCGCCTCGCGCGCCGAGCTGCGCAGCGGATTGGTGTCGGCAGTGAGCGCCTCGACACGGCTGGAGACATCGGCAAACGAGCCGTGGTCGACCAGCAGCAGCGCCGCTCTCAGCCTCGCCATGTCGCGGATGCCTGCGGGAATGGCGCTGTCGGCCGCGACCGCATCGAAATCCTTGACGGCGGCGTCGACGTCTCCCTTGTCGGCCTTGACGGTCGCCGCCCGCATGCGGGCGAGCAGCGGATAGGCGCCATAGCCATCCTTTTCCAGCTGATCGAGAGCGGCGATCGCCTCGTCGTTCTTGCCGTCGTTTGCGAGCTTGAGCGCCTGCGAGAAGGCATCGCCCGACCGGTTGGCGCGGGTCTCGTCCCAGTAGCGGTAGCCGACGAAGGCGGCAGTCGCCACCACGATCAGGATCGCGGCACCGAGCAGGGCCGGACCAAAGCGGTCCCACAGCGCCTGCGCCTGCTCGCGACGAATCTCTTCGTTGACTTCGCGGATAAAACTGTCGTCCGACATCAATCAAAAACCATTGCGGCCCCGGAACGGAGCGCTTCTTGAGCCCCGCGTTTTAGCGAAATTTCGTCGGCATGGAAGGGGGATCGCCGGAAAATCGGCGGAGGCTCCCAGTGCCCCACAGGCCTTGCCGGAACGCATCGATGCTACATTTGGGCGATAGACGGCTTTCCTACAGCCCCAAAGGTTGCCCAAAAGGTTGCCAGTGCCACGTTCGTTCCGCGTCCTTGCGTTCAGCCTCGCCTGGCTTGGCTCCGTTGGCACGGGGCTTGCCGATCCGCCGGAACCGATGGCGGCGAAACCAAAGCAGATCGTGCTTATCTCCTTCGACAGCGCACGCGAGATCTCGCATTGGGAGCGCAGCCGCGCGCTGGCAAAGCGCACCGGCGCGCATTTCACGTATTTTCTGTCCTGCGTCTTCCTGCTCTCGCCGAAAACGCGCGCCGAGTACGTCGCGCCCGGCAAGGGTGCCGGCAAATCGAATATCGGCTTCGCCGCCTCGGAGCAGGATGTCGCGGACCGGCTGCAACAGATCCGGCTCGCGGCCGCCGAAGGTCACGACATCGGCAGTCATGCCTGCGGACATTTCGACGGCAAGGGCTGGAGCAAGGCCAACTGGCTGGCAGAGTTCTCGGCGTTCCGCCGCGTCCTCGAAAACGCCTATGCGATCAACGGCATTTCGCCCGAGCCCTCTGGCTGGCGTGAATTCGCCCGCCATGCCGTGATCGGTTTTCGCGCGCCGTACCTCTCGACCGGCAAGGCGCTTTACGAAGCGCTGCCCGAGGCCGGCTTCCAATATGACGCAAGCGGTGTCTCGAACGGCCCTGCCCTGCCGGCGATGAAGAACGGCACCACCCGCTTTGCATTACCGCAGATTCCGGAAGGGCCGAAGTCGAAGCGGGTGGTCGCCATGGACTACAACCTCTATGTCCGCCATTCGGGCGGCTTCGAGAAGCCGTCGATGGCGGGCGAGTTCGCCGACCGCGCCTATCGGGCGTTTCGCGCAGCCTTCGATGCGCAATACAACGGCAAACGACTTCCGCTGGAGCTCGGCTTCCACTTCACGCAGATGAATGCCGGCGCCTACTGGAACGCGCTGGAGCGCTTCGCGGATGAGGTCTGCGTCATGCAGCAGGTCGAGTGCATCAGCTTCGGCGACTATGTGGCGCGGCAGCGCTCTGGCGAAGCACAGGTTGCCGTGGGGGGCTGAGCCGCCCACTTCCAATCTCTTGCCTGGGCGCAATCCCGGACGGAAAGGCGTTCCGCAATTGTTCCGAGTTCAGGCCGGATCCTCCGCGCTCTGCCGCGCGAGATAACGCTGGTCGATGTCTGGCAGCGGCTCGCCTTCCAGCGTCGCCTCGAAGGCGCGCAGGCGCTTGTGCACTGACTGCAGCTCGACGATGGTCGACCAGGAATTCAACAGGAACTGCAGCGAATTCGTCACCTTGCCGAAGGCGTTCGAAATCTGGTTCAGCGCACCGAAGGTGATCTTGTGCGCAACCAGCGAGGGCCCGAGGATCAGCAGCGAGAAGATGTTGTCGGCCTGCAGGTAGGTGTACCGGACGACGTTGAAATAGATGTAGTGGAAATAGAGCCTGAAGTAGTTGCGGCGCACATTGTCGAACAGTTCCGTCGTCGTCGCCGGCTGCGCCCGGTCGGGATGATCTTCGCCGTAGACGAGTTCCTTGCGATAGGCGGCCTCGACGCGCTGGTTGCGGAACTGGAGGCCCGGCAGCTTGATGCCGGCGAGCATCACCGAGGCCGTGCCGAATATGCACCACCCCAGCGCGGCAACGACCAGGGGCTGCGGCACCGCGCCCAGGATCGGCAACTCGGTGATGTGCGCTTGCAGCTGGATCATCACCGGCAGGAAGGCGATGAGGGTCATGATCGACTGGACGAAGCTCGAGCCCAGGTCCTCCATGATCTGCGAGAAGCGCATCGTATCTTCCTGGATGCGCTGCGAAGCGCCCTCGATGTGGCGCAGCCGGCCCCAGTTCGCCATGAAGTAGTCGTTCATCGCCGTGCGCCAGCGGAAGATCCAGTGGCTGACGATAAAGGCGTTGACCACCTGCACGTTCATGCCGACCAGCGCCAGCCAGGAGAAGTCGGCCAACCCCCTGTAGAACTCGATGTCAGTCGATGGCGTCGTTCCCGACATCAGCCCCTGGACATAATCGAAGAAAGGTCCGTACCAGTTGTTGACGGCGACGCTGACCTGCACGTTGAAATAGATGAAGAAGAGAATGACGGCGGTCATCAGGATCGACCAGTTCTGCCACGGATGCGGAGCATACCAGCTCCAGAACGCGTAGAAGATCGCCACACAGGCCACGAAGTACATGTAGAACCACAAGAACGGCTTCGACCATAGAACCGCGATGCCGATGATGGGCGGCGCACCCGCAGCCGCCGGCGGCATGCCGAGGATGGCGCCCAGCTGTTCGCCGCCGAAGAACCAGAACAGGATCGCCGCAAGGCTCCAGAGGGCGGCCGAGGTGAAGAAAAGCTTCGGCTGCGGGAAGAAGGATACGAACACTGTGGCGGGTTTCCTCGGTCTGACCGCAAATCAGCGGCGTTGCTGTTCGGCGGGCATAAGGTCACACATTACTGGGAAAGAAAATGCCCGGCCCGGCGCCCGGCACCGAACAAGACCACAAATCATGGCGATTTTGGTGCAGCCGACCAGGCAACGACGCCGGAGACCAGCAGAGCGGCAGCCGCCATCGTCGAGGCGAGCACATAATTGCCCGAGGCCTGGGCGAGCAAGCCGGCGGCAATCGGACCGATGATCTGGCCGAGGCCGAAGGCGGCGGTCATCACCGCGAAAGTGCGGCGCGGCGCCTGCGGCGCAAGCTGCCTTGCCGCCTGCAGGCCGAACGCGGTGATGGCGATGAACGTGCCGCCGAGCAATATAGCAGCCAAAAGCGGCCCGCTGAAACCTTTGATGACGACGCTGGCGATGACGCCGACCACTTCGACCATGCAGCTCACGGCATAGGCCGTATAAAGCCCGATCCTGCCGGCGAGCTTTTGCCAGAACCAGGTCGAGGGGAAGCCGGCAAGACCGGCGATCATCCAGACCGAGGCCTCGAAGACACGTCCGCCGCCGTCCTGGCGAACGATGGCGACCAGAAAAGTGGCCGTCACCACATAGCCCAAGCCGAACAGCCCATAGGCAAGGATTATCTTCGTCAGCGATCTATCCTTCGGCAACGCCGGTTCAGGCCCATCGACGCCATTGGCGGGCGTGGCGGAGCCCGCGAGGATCGCGACGAGGAGCAGGCCGACAGCGGAAATTGCTCCCGACCATAGCCAGCCCGCGGGCCAGCCGGCATGGGCCGTGACGAGGATGGCCAGCAGCGCCGAGGACGCCGCAATGCCCAGGCCGACACCGCCGAAATGCAGCGCTTGCAGATCGCCGCGGCCTGCCTTTGCAAGATGGCTGAAGACGATCGACGACATGAAAACCATGACGAAGGCGCTGGCCAGGCCGGCGAGAAAACGAATGGCGAGGAAAGCGGCCATCGTCTCGTTCAGTCCCATCAGAGCTGCGAGCACGGCGCTCGCGGCAAGGCTTGCGAACATCAGCAGACGCTCGCGGCCATGCGCCCAGCCGCCGGCTGCGGCAAGCGCGCCAATGAGATAGCCTAGATAGTT
This sequence comes from Mesorhizobium sp. WSM3862, assembly GCF_002294985.1. Classification (GTDB taxonomy): domain Bacteria; phylum Pseudomonadota; class Alphaproteobacteria; order Rhizobiales; family Rhizobiaceae; genus Mesorhizobium. Next base: position 501,972 of record NZ_NSGE01000003.1, read on the forward strand.
GGCGGAAGCGATCCAGCCGGCGTCTGCCGGCGTCAGGTGCAACTCTTCCATCATGCCGGGCAGGATCGGGGTGTAGACGAAGCGGCCGATGCCCATGGCGACGGCGAGAGCCGTCATGCCGGCGAGGGCAAGGCGCAAGGGAGATGGCGAAGCGGCTTTCATTGCAGCGCAGCATAAATGTGTGCACGTGCGAAACAATGCGATTGCGTTGGGCCAGGCCGGCTTGGCCCGCCTTCAGCGGCAAGCCGTCTCGTACACCGTGCGGCCGGCCGTGAGCCGGAACGGCATATCGCCGAGCTCGCGCTCCGACATGGCGTCCAGCACCGGATGCGACAGAGGATCGACCGTCCAGCGGGCGATCTCGCCGTCCTCCTGCCAAGCCTGTCTTGGCTCAGCGCCGGAAAGGCCCTTCAGCAAAGAGAAAATCTTCATCGACCTGCCTCCAAAGCCCGGTTTGCCTCGCTACAATCCGCTTTTCTTTGGCACGTTTCAATTGAGATTTGGAACCAGCCAGTTTAGAAAAACTGGATGACGATCCTGAACCGTGTCCACCTCAATGGCTTGCGTGCCGTCGAAACCGTTGTCCGCGTTGGATCGCTTGCCGCGGCGGCTGCCGAACTCAATGTCTCGGTCAGCGCCGTCAGCCAGCAGATCAAGCGCACGGAAAACCAGCTGGGGCAGGCGCTGTTCGAGCGGACGTCCGGCGGACTCGTGCCGACGGAATTCGGGGTCGTTTTCACGGCCCGGCTGAGCGCCGGCTTCCGCGAGCTTGCGCAAGCGGTGGCGTTGGCCGGCGAGGCAACGGAATGCACCCTGGTTGTGTCGGTGGCGCCCGCCTTCGCCTCGAAATGGCTGTTGCCCAGGCTGTCGCGGCATTTTGCCCGCCATCCCAACGTGCTCTTGCGCATAGACGCTTCAGGCAGGCTCGCCGATCTCGACCATTCCGATATCGACATTGCGATTCGGATGGGCGACGGCGCTTGGCCGGGAGTAAACGCGGAACTGCTTTTGGCGCAGGAAGTGTTTCCGGTCTGCGTACCAGCGATCGCGGCCAAGCTGAACTCGATCGAGGACCTGGCGCGGACCTGCGCCATCACCGACGAGCGGGCAATGATCAGCTGGGATAGCTGGTTCAAGGCGGCCGGCGTCGAGCCGGTCACTTTCCAAAAAGGCGCGCGCTTCACCGATCCGATGCTCTGCCTGGAATCTGCAATCGCCGGCCATGGCGTGATGCTCGCCTGGCAATTGCTGACCGCCGATGCGCTGGCCGATGGCCGGCTGGTCGCCCCCTTCGGGGTGCGAGCTGAAAGCGGGCTCGGCTACTGGATGGTGACCTCGGCCACCAAAAGCGAAAGCCGAAAGGTGCGCGACTTCAAGGCTTGGGTCCGCGAGGAGATCGAAGCGACCATGGCGCAGATCCGGGCGCTCGACAGCGCCGCCTGAGCTCGTTTGAGCATGATCTTGTCCGAACACCGCCATGCACTTTTCGCGATCATGCCTGGAGGCCCAGTTGATCGCGGTGGAAAGGCCAGGCGCAGCGGTCTATGTAAGGACCAGACCCCAAAAACATGGCAGGCAGGATCATGACCACACATTCGCGCGGCGTCTCGGCAACCATCGACCCGGTGAAGCTCGACAGGCTGGCCGAAGTCGCCGTCAAGGTCGGGCTGCAGCTGCAGCCGGGACAGGACCTGGTGCTGACGTCCTCGATCGCGGCGCTGCCGCTGACCCGGCGCATCGTCGAGCATGCCTATAAGGCCGGCGCCGGGCTGGTGACGCCGATCTTCAACGACGACGAGATCACGCTGGCGCGTTTCCGCTATGGCGCCGACGCCGGCTTCGACCGCGCCGCCGGCTGGCTTTACGAAGGCATGGCGAAAGCCTTCGCCAACAATGCGGCGCGGCTTGCGGTGCGCGGCGAGGATCCGTCTCTGCTGTCGGCGCAGGACCCGGCCAGGGTGGCGCGCGCCAACAAGGCGAATTCGATGGCGTACCAGCCGGCGCTCGAAAAAATCACCGGTTTCGACATCAACTGGAACATCGTCGCATATCCGGATGTTGCCTGGGCTCGCCAAGTGTTCCCGGGCGAGCCCGACGATGTTGCGGTGGTGAGGCTCGCCGACGCGATCTTCTCGGCCTCGCGCGTCGATGTCGAGGATCCGATCGGCAACTGGAAGGCGCACAACGCGGCCTTGGCCGAGCGCACGAAATGGCTGAACGAGCACAATTTCGACGCACTGCATTTCACCGGACCGGGCACCGACCTCACCGTCGGCCTGGCGGAAGGTCATGAGTGGATGGGCGGCGCTTCGACGGCGAAGAACGGCATCACCTGCAATCCGAACATCCCGACCGAGGAAGTCTTCACCACGCCGCATGCGAGGCGCGTCGAAGGCCATGTTTCCTCGACCAAGCCGCTCTCCTACCAGGGCACGCTGATCGACGAGATCTCGGTGCGCTTCGAGGTCGGTCGGATCGTCGAGGCCAAGGCCTCGAAGGGCGAGGACGTTCTGAAAAAGGTGCTGGACACCGACGAGGGCGCGCGCCGGCTCGGCGAAGTGGCGCTGGTGCCGCATTCCTCGCCGATCTCGAAGAGCGGGCTGCTGTTCTTCAACACGCTGTTCGACGAGAACGCCGCCTGCCACATCGCGCTGGGACAGTGCTATTCGAAGTGCTTCGTCAACGGCGCCTCGCTCAGCCAGGACGAGATTGCCGAGCGCGGCGGCAACAAGAGTTTCATCCACATCGACTGGATGATCGGCTCGGACAAGATCGACATCGACGGCGTCGGCAAGGACGGCAGCCGCGTGCCGGTGATGCGCAAGGGCGAGTGGGCCTGAGAGACCCGACGCGGAGACAGCCTTGGACGTAGCGGTAAAGCGCGTCTACGACGCGTCGGAGAGGAGCGACGGCCAGCGGGTGCTTGTCGACCGCGTCTGGCCGCGCGGCGTCTCCAAAAAGGACGCCGCGCTGGACCTTTGGCTGAAGGAGATCGCGCCGAGCACCGAACTGCGCAAATGGTTCGGGCATGATCTCGAACGATGGCCGGAGTTCCAGAAGCGGTACCGCGCCGAGCTGGACGGCAACGAGGAAGCTGTGGCGCAGCTGCGAGAACTGCTGCGCCACGGCAAGGTGACGCTGCTCTTCGGCGCGCATGACGAGGCGCGTAACAATGCGGTGGCGTTGATGGGGTATTTGCGGAGGGAGTAACCTCTCTCTCGTCGTCATCCTCGGGCTTGACCCGAGGATCCATGCCGTGACTGTCACCGAAGGACGCAACGGAGCAGAACTCTTAACCGCACAACGCTCTAGCGTCGCGGCATGGATCCTAGGGTCTGCGCGCGCCGCTTCGCTCCTTGCTCCGCCCTAGGATGACGAGGGGATAATGTGCCGCGCCTGCCGAATCCTACTTCACCGCCTCTTCATAAACATCCGGCTTGAAGCCAACCAGGATGCGGCCACCCACCTCCAGCACGGGCCGCTTGATCATAGTTGGCTTGGCGAGCATCAGCATCTTCGCTTTCTTCTCGTCGAGCGCTTCCTTGTCCTTCTCCGGCAGTTCGCGAAAAGTCGTGCTGCCCTTGTTGAGCAGTCTCTCCCAGCCGACCTTATCGACCCAGCCATTCAGCCTTTCCGCCTCGATCCCTTCGGCGCGATAGTCATGAAAGCGGTAGGGAAGGTCGCGGCTCTCCAGCCAGATGCGCGCCTTCTTGATCGTGTCGCAGGTGGTGATGCCGTACATGGTGATCGGCAATTCGGACCTCGGGCGGATGGATTGCGAATCTGGCCGAATCCTAGGCTTGCCTTGCCCGCTTTGCCAGCGTGACTACGTGAAGACGATTTGGCGCTCTCCATGGCGGCCGGAATATCATCTTGGCCGCCATGTCTGATTTTCAGATCCTGCAACGAAGATTCGGAATGCCAGACGCCGATCGGCTTCAATAGTAGAAGCGCTCTTCGCTGATCTTGCCGTTCTTGACCGTATAGAGGCCAACCTCATCCATTTTGACGCGTTCGCCGGTAGATTTGGGCGTCACGTCAAAGGTGAAGCGCAAGGCGAACTGGTCACCATTGACGTAGGGGCCCTCGATCGAGCCGCCGTGAACCTCATGGTTCGCTTCCCACCATTCGCCCTTCTGCTTTACGGCGTCCCTGCCGCTGCAAACGGCCATGGGCCCTTCCATCGCCTCGTAGCTGACGATGTTATCGGCATTGTATTTCGCGGCAGCGCCGCGGTTGTCGCCCTGCTTGAGGAGTTCGGTGAAATGCTTGGCGACTTCGGCAGTGGTCATGATTTCCTCCCGGTTTGGACAGACCCGAGATAGGGAGCTCCCTCGTGACCTGCCATCGCCGAAGCGTCGGTAGCTGACAAATCGTGTCAGGATCGAATGCCGGTCTGCTAATAACACCCGCGCTCGATCGCCAGCCGGCGCACCAGCGCCAGCACGGTGTCGATGGCCGGCGTCGGCTGGCCGGTCAGGCGGCCAAGCTCCTGCACTGCCGTGACCAGCGCGTCGACCTCCATCGGGCGGCGGCGTTCGAGGTCCTGCAACATCGAGGTCTTGTGCCCGCCGACATCGCCGGCGCCCTTGATGCGCCGGTCGACGGGGATCAGGAAGCGCACGTCGAGGCGCTCGCCAATCGCCTGCGCCTCCAGCATCATGGCGCGGGCGACGGCCCGCGTGCCTTCATCGGCGACGATCGCCGCAAGCGTGCTGCCGGTCAGCGCCGAGATCGGGTTGAACGAGAGATTGCCCCAAAGCTTCACCCAGATTTCCGAACGTATGTCCTCGCGGACCGGCGCCTGCAGCCCGGCCTTGACCATCTCGCGCGCCAACACACTCACCCGCTCGCTCTTTTCGCCCGAAGGCTCGCCGAGCGAAAAGCGCGTGCCCTCGACATGGCGGATCCGCCCGGGCGCATCGACCTCGACGGCCGGATAGACGACGGAGCCGATGATGCGCTCAGGCCCGATGGTCTCCCAGATCCTTCCGCCGGAATCGACCGCATCAAGCCGCGTGCCTTCGAGCGCGCCGCCGGCCTTGTAGAAGTACCACCAGGGCACGCCGTTCTGCATGGTGACGACGGCTGTCCCCTCGCCCAGCAGCGGTGCAATCTCGCCCAGCGCCGGCGCCAGAGAATGCGCTTTCAGCGCCAGCACCACGTAATCCTGAATGCCGAGTTCTTCGGTCGTGACCGCTGCCCTCACCCGGGCGATCGTCTCCTTGCCGTCCTCGATCAGGCGTAGGCCATCGGCCTGGATCGCTTCGAGATGCGCGCCGCGCGCGACGATCGACAGATCGACGCGGCCGGCAGTCGCCAGCTTGGCGGCGAGATAGCCGCCGATGGCGCCGGCGCCGAAGACTGTAATGCGCATCAGCTCAAACCGAGCTTTGCCGCGAGGCCTATGCGCTGCAATTTGCCGGTGGCGCCCTTCGGGATCTCGTCCAGGATCACCACCTTGCGCGGCACCTTGAAATCGGCGAGCCGCGTCGCGGCAAAGCCGCGAATGTCGGCCTCGCTGGCGCTCTGGCCTTCCCGCAGCACGACAGCGGCAGCCACTTCCTCGCCGAGCTTGTCATGCGGCATGGCGAAGGTGACGACCTGCGCCACCGCCGGATGATCCATCAGCACGCCGTCGACCTCGAGCGGCGAGATCTTTTCGCCGCCGCGATTGATGATCTCCTTCAGCCGGCCGGTGACGCGCAGATAATTGTCCTCGTCCAGCACGCCCTGGTCGCCGGTGTGGAACCAGCCATGCGCGAAGGCGCTGGCGTTGGCGTCCGGATTCTTCTCGTAGCCGGCGGTGACGTTCGGGCCGCGAATGACGATCTCGCCGATCTCGCCGGGCTCGAGCAGCCTTCCATCCGGCGCCATGACGGCCACTTCCGGTCCGGCCGAGGCGCCGACGCTGCCCGGCTTGCGCAGTCCGGGTGGCAGCCGGTTGGACGCCATCTGGTGCGCGGCCTCGGTCATGCCGTAGGCCTCGATCACCGGACAGCCGAAAGTCGCCTCCAGCTCTGCCATGACCTGCGCCGGGAGTGAGGCCGACGACGAGCGGATGAAACGCAGCTTCGCTTCGGCCAGTTGCTCGGGATTGCGCGCGGCGCGCGGCAGGATCGCCTGGTGCATCGTCGGCACCGCCGTATACCAGGTTGGCTTCGCTTCGGAGAGCCATTGGAAAAAGCGCAGCGCGTTGAAGCCCGGCGTGCAGAAGACGCTGGCGCCGGCGGCGAGCGAGGACAGCACCGCCGCGATCAGCCCGTGGATGTGAAACAGCGGCATGATGTTGAGGCAGCGGTCGGCCGAGCCCAGGCCCAGCGTGGCGCCGATATGCGCGGCCGAGGCGGCGAGGTTGGCGTGGCTGAGCGGCACCAGCTTCGGCCGCGATGTAGTGCCGGAGGTATGCAGAAGGAGAGCGGTGTCGCTGTCTTCGGCCAAGCCGGAGGCAACCGGCGGCCCGACCGGGCCGCCCTCGATGGTGAAGATGCCGGCCGGCGCGCCTTCAGGCACCGCCAGCCGCAGCACCGCAATGCCGAGGCGTTCGGCAACTTCGACCGAGGGTCCTTGCTCGTCCTTGCCGACAAGGATCGCCTTGACGCCGATGTCGCTGAGATAGAAATCGAGCTCGTCGGCCCGGTAGGCTGGATTGAGCGGCGCGGTGGACGCGGCGGCGGCGACCGCGATGAAGGCCGTTGCCATCTCCGGGCCGTTCGGCAGCACGATGGCAACGCGGTCGCCACGGCCGATGCCGAGCGTGTTGAGCCGGGTCACGGTCTCTTGGATCAGACGGCGCAGCCCCCCATGCGAGAGGACTGTCCGGTCGGGCGCGGCGATGGCTGGCGCGTCTTCGGCGCCGGGCGCGAGGCGATGAGCAAGATCAAAGGGATTTTCGCTTGTTGTCATGGTTCCAGACTATGTTTCGAACGATCGGCCTATGTCCAGCAAAGCGCTGCTCAATATCCGAGCGCCAAGCCGTCCTTGCGCGGATCGGAGGCGCCGGTCAGCGTGCCTTTTTCCCAATCGATGAGCACCGCCTGCCCGCCGCCGAGCGGATGGTCTGGCTCGACAACACGATGGCCGCGGCGGCGCAGGCCCTCGATCGTATCGGGACGCACGCTTCGCTCGGCTTCCACGACGTCGTGATTGTAAAAGACGCGCGGCGCATCCAAGGCCTGCTGCGGATCCATGCCGAAGTCGATCATGTTGGTCAAAAGATGGACATGGCCGAAGGGCTGATAGCCGCCGCCCATGACGCCGAAGGGCATCACGGCACGGCCGTCCCTCACCATCATGCCCGGCATGATCGTGTGCATCGGCCGCTTGCCCGGCGCTATTGCGTTCGGATGCTTCGGATCGAGCCGGAACGAAGTGCCGCGGTTCTGCAGCACGACGCCGGTCTTCGGACCGACGACGCCGCTGCCGAAGGAATAATAGGTCGAGTTGATGAAGCTCACTGCGTTCCGGTCGCGGTCGACGACGGTGATGTAGACCGTGTCGCTGCCCGGCAAATCGACGCGCGGCAAATGCGTCATGGCGCGTTCCCGCTCGATCTCGGCGCGCAGCCGGTCGGCATAGGCGATGGAGAGGAGTTCCTTCACCGGCACCGCAACGTGATCCTGATCCGCGAGCAGGTTGTCGCGGTCGCGATAGGCCAGCCGGCCGGCCTCGATCTCCAGATGCAGGCGCTCTGCGCCATTCGGGTCAAGCGCGCCGAGATCGAAGCCGGCGAGCACGTTCAGCATCAATAGCGCGGTCAGGCCCTGATTGTTCGGCGGCATCTGGTGGATGTCATGACCGCGATAGGAGGTGCTGACCGGCGTCTTGTAGTCGCCCTTCGTCGCGGCGAAATCGTCCAGAGTATGAAGGCCGCCGAGTTGGCGAAGCCGGCCCACGATGTCTTCCGCAACGGCGCCTTCGTAGAAACCGGCGCGGCCGCGTTTCGCGATGATGCGCAGCGTTTCCGCCAGTTCCGGCTGGCGATGCACATCGCCGGGCTTTGGCGGCTTGCCGCCCGGCAGGAAAATGCGCGCCGCCACTTCGTCGGCCGACAGGTCGGTTTCCGGATCCTCCCAGTCGAAGGCGACGCGGTCGTGCACGACATAGCCCTCTTCGGCATAGCGTATGGCGGGAGCGAGCGCTTCGGCTATGCCCTTTCGGCCATGGTCTTCCAACAGTCGACACCAGGCGTCGACGGCGCCGGGAATGGTAACCGCGTGCGCACCCTGCTTCGGCAGCTCGCTGAAGCCTCTCTCCAGATACCAGTCGACCGTGGCGGCCTGGGGCGCGCGGCCGGAGCCGTTGAAGGCGATCACATTGCCTTCTCCCTTCGGGCAGTAGAGCACGAAGCAGTCGCCGCCGATACCGGTCGATTGCGGCTCGACAACCGCCTGCACGGCCGCGGCGCAGACAGCCGCATCCATGGCGTTGCCGCCGGACCGCAACATGTCGATGGCGGCAAGTGTGGCGAGCGGATGCGAGGTCGCGGCCATGGCTTCGGTGGCGCGGACCGGCGAGCGGCCTGGAAACTGGAAATCACGCATTCTGTTCGAGGTATCCCTGTATTCTCAACGTCCGCGGCCGAAAAGCTGGGCGGCGGACAACAAGACGATCGATAGCACGATCAGGCAAGTCGAAATGGCGGCAATCGTCGGATCGATCTGGTCGCGCAATGCATTGAACATGCGGCGCGTCAGCGTCGTGGTCTCACCGCCCGAGATGAAGAGCGACACCACCACCTCGTCGAAGGAGGTGATGAAGGCAAAGAGCGCGCCCGAGACGATCGAGAAGCGCAACTGCGGCATGGTCACCTGGAGAAAGGCCGCGAAGCGGCCGGCGCCAAGGCTGCGCGCCACCATCTCCTGGTTCATGTCGTAAGAGCGCAGCCCCGACAGGACCGTGAGCACGACCAGCGGCAGCGCCTGGACGGTGTGGGCGATGACGAGGCCGGTCAGCGTGTTGTTGAGGCCGATGCGGGCATAGAGGAAGAAAGTGCCGATGCCGATCAGGATGACCGGAATGATCAGCGACGCCGTGAGCAGCGCATTGATGGCGCCGGTCAGCCTGAGCGTGCCGGCGTTGATGGCATAGGCAGCTGCGGTGCCGAGCGGCGTCGCCACGATCGCGGTCATCACCGCCACCTTCACCGAGACGATGGTGGCGTCGCGCCATTCGACGGAACCGAAATAGCTCTCATACCAGCGCAGCGACCATTGCTCGGGCGGGAACTGCAGCAGCGTCGAGCCGGAGAAGGACATGATGACAATAATCACCGAGGGCGCGATCAAAAACAGCATGACGAGGCCGCCGAGCAGATAGAGCCAGAGGCGTTGCCAATGTGTTATAGGCAGGCTGCTTTCCGCGCTCATCGCTGGCTCCAAACGCCGGTGGCGCGCGCGCCGAGCAGCCACTGGAACAAGCCGAGCAGCGCCAGCGTGACGGCAAGCAGCACGACGCCGAGCGCAGCACCCGCGCCCCAGTTCGAGTAGAGGCTGGTCGCCTGCTCCATGCGCATCGCCCACATGATGACCTTGCCGCCGCCCATCAGCGCCGGCGTGACGAAAAAGCCGAGGCAAAGCACGAAGACGATGACCACGCCAGAGGCGAGGCCCGGCAGCGATAGCGGGAAAAAGATCTGCCGGAAGGTGGCGGCGGGGCTGGCGCCGAGATTCATGCCGGCGCGCAGGCAGTCGACATCGATGGTCTTCATCGAAGCATAGAGCGGCAGCACCAGGAAGGGCAGCATGATGTGGGTCATGCCGATGACGACGCCGGCGAAATTGTTGGCGAGCGGCAGCGGCTGGCCGATCACGCCGAGATCGATCAGCCAATTGTTGATCAGCCCCTTGCGCTGCAAAATGACCAGCCAGGCATAGGTGCGCACCAGCACCGAGGTCCAGAACGGCAGGATGACGAAGATCAGGCAGATCGAGGCGGCGCGACGCGGCAGCTGTGACAGCATATAGGCCAGCGGGTAGCCGAACAGCACGCAGGCGCCGGTGACAACAAAGGCAACCTTGAAGGTGGTCGCGAAGGTCTTGATGTAGGACGCCTGCTCGAAGAAGCGCGCGTAATTGGCGAGGCTGAGCTGGCCGCTCTCGTCGAACAGCGACAGCCAGAACAGCCAGCCGATCGGCACAATAATGACGGCAAAGACTAAGAACAGCCCGGGCGACAGCAGTGCCAGCAGTCCCAGCGCCTGGCGCCTGGCATCCGAGCGCAACGCCCTGGCGTTGAGTTCCCCGTCCTGCCGGACGGCGTGACCAAGACTGGCGGACCCGATGCTCATTGATCCGTCACCAGCACGACGTCCTGGGCATCGATGCCGAGCGTGATCGGCTCGCCCGGCGCCGGCAGCTTCGCCAGCACGTCGCTGCGACAATAGTCGCGCAGCGTCACCTGGCGGCCGTCGCGAAGCGTCGCGTAGCAGATGAAGCTGTCGCCCTGATAGATGACATCGCCGACCGTTGCCGGCAGCGCGTTGACGGGACGTGCCTGATCCGCGTCGGCGAGCAGCCGCAATTTCTCCGGCCGCACCACCATCAAGTGCCGACCGGCGGACGGCGCCGGGTCATTCATGCGCAGCTTCCGATCCTCATACCAGACGCTGCCGTTGCGGCATTCGACCGGGATGAAATTGGATTCGCCGATGAAGCCGGCGACGAACTTCGTCTTAGGCCGGGCGTAGAGCACCTCGGGCTGGTCGATCTGCTCGATGCGCCCGGCATTCATGACCGCAATGCGATCGGACATGGTGATCGCCTCGCGCTGGTCATGCGTGACGTAGACCGTCGTCATGCCGAGCCGCCGATGCAGGTTGCGCAGTTCGATCTGCATGTGCTCGCGTAAGCCTTTGTCGAGCGCCGACAGCGGCTCGTCCATCAGCACGATGCGCGGCTCGAAGACGATGGCACGGGCCAAAGCCACGCGCTGGCGCTGGCCGCCGGAAAGCTGGTCGACGCGGCGCTCGCCGAGACCTTTCAGCTGCACCAGGTCCAGCGCCCGCTCGACACGCTCGGCCGTTTCCGCCGCCGATACGCGCCGCTGCTTCAGCGGAAAGGCGATGTTGTGGAAGACGTTCATGTGGGGAAATAGCGCATAGTTCTGGAACACCATGCCGATGTTGCGCTTGTGTGGCGGCATGGTGATGATCTCCTCGCCGCCGACCTTGATCGAGCCGGCATTGGCTCGCACAAATCCGGCCAGGATCATCAGCAGCGTGGTCTTTCCCGACCCCGACGGACCGAGCAGCGTCAGGAATTCACCGGCCGCGACATCGAGGCTGAGATCGCTCAGGATGGAGAGCGCCCCGAAGCGCTTCTCGATACCATGGATGCCGATGGGGAGCGCTGACGGCGCAAGAGACAAGAGCATCTCCTTCAACTCCGGATCATTGATAGCGGGGGAGCAGCGCCTCGGCGCGCCGCTCCGCCCCGCAGTCGTTATTGCTGGATCAGGTTGTTGAACTTCTCGGTCGCCTCGACGAGGTTGTCGCGCCAGAACTCGGGATCCTGAAGCACCTGCTTCTTGACGTTATCGGGCGCGGAGTTGATGTCCTTGATGCGCTCCTGCGGGATCTTGCCGGTCTCGAAGGCCTTCTCGTTGGCCGGGCCGTTGTCGACATAGAGCGGCAGATTGGCCTGGAGGTCGGGGCTGACGAACTTGGCCAGCGCTTTCATCGCGAGGTCCTTGTTCTTCGAGCCCTTCGGGATGACCATGCAGTCGGCGGTAAGCACACCCTGGTCGAAGGAGAAGCTGACAGGTGCGCCTTCCTTCCTCAGGGTGCCGGCGCGGCCGTTCCAGATGCTCGCCATATCGACCTCACCGTCCTTGACGAGCTGCATGGCCTGCGCGCCCGAGGTCCACCAAGCGTCGATGTGACCCTTGACCTTGTCGACGGATTGCAGCGCGCCGTCGATGTCGACCGGATAGACCTTGTCGATCGGAGTGCCTTTGGCGAGCGCCGCGACGCTCAGTGTCTCCGTCGCCTGGCTGCCGGAGAGCGCCCGCCGGCCCGGGAACTTTTCCACGTCCCAGAAATCGGCCCAGGTCTTCGGTCCCTTGTCGCCGAAAACATCGGTCCGGTAGATCAGCACGACGGACGTGTAGGAGATGCCAACCCAGTCGTCATGGACGAGCTTCGGGTTGATGCCGCTCTTGTCGATGACGTTGTAGTCGAGCTTTTCGAACAGGCCCTCCTTGGAACCGCGCGCGCATTCGTCGGCGCCAAGCTCGGTGATGTCCCATTTCACCGCATTGCCGGTGACCTGCAGGCGCACGTCGTCGAGGCCGTTGGTGGTGTCCTGCTTGATGGTGATGCCGAGTTCCTTGGCCGTCGGATCGAAGAAGGCCTTGGTCTGTGCCTCCTGATAGGTGCCGCCCCATGAGGCGATGGTGATGGTGTCGGCGGCCGAGGCCGGAACGGCGGCCGAGGCCAGCAGGCCGGCTACGGCCAGACCGTGAATGCAAAGTCTCTTCGTCATTTTCGCTTCTCCAACCGGTGTTCCCATTATCGTTGATTTGGTATGCGAATTTGTATACAATTTTGAGTGTAATTCTCCGGAAGCCGATGTCAACATGTGCCGAGCGTTTTTTGGGCGGCGATGAGTTGAGGCTTCGGGGCGGGAGCGTTTGATACGGCCCTGTTTCAAGCAGGAGCCAAAAGGCACTAGACTGCGAATCCGTGACTGACCGTTGGAGGCGGGACGCTTGAGCAAGGAGAGAAAGAACACGCTGCGCGATTCGGTGTTCGAGAAGCTGAAGGCGTTGATCATCACCGGCCAGATCCCGCCAGGCGGCCGCGTGACCGAGAACGAGATCGCCGAGCGCCTGAAGGTGAGCCGCACGCCGGTGCGCGAAGCCTTCAACCGTCTCGAGCGCGACGGCCTGGTGATCGGACGTCCGCGCCAGGGCTATATTGTTGCCGAGTTCAACCTGACCATGTTCCGCGAGGCCTTCGACATTCGCGAGCTGCTCGACGGGCGCGCGACCGAGCTGGCAGCGGCGAACGCGACCGCCGCCGACAAGGCGCGGCTGCGCGACATGCTCGCCGAATGCGAACGGCTGGCGGCAATCCCCGACCGCAGCACACGAGAGAAATTCGAGGAGCTGCAGGTCGGCATCGATCTGCACCGGGTGATCGCCGAGATCAGCGGCAACGAGATGCTGCACGGCATGCTTTGCGGCATCCTCGACAAATGCCAGCAATATGTGTGGACCGAGCTTCTGTGGCTGGACGAGTGGAAGCTCACCCGCGAGGAGCATACGGGCATCGTCGACGCGATCTGCGCCGGTGATGTCGCTTTGGCCGGCGAGCACGCTCGCGCGCATGTGCGCGGCTCGCGCGAGAACATCCTGCGCCTGCTGCAGGCCAAGTCCGATTATCAGGGCTTTTTCGCCAAGGCTTCGTGAGGCCGGCGATCAGTTCGAGAGCACAGGGCAGTTGGCGCCACGCCGCAGGCTGATGTGCGCTACGTCGCCGATGCTGAATCGAAAACCGTCGGCGCGGCGTGGGGCATCGATGACGATTGCAGTCCCCTGCCCCAGTTCGGCGTGAAGGCGCAGCGTGCGACCGTGGAAGACGATGCCACTCACCCGGGCCGGCGCGGTGCCTTCGGCGGCCTCGGTGGCCGCCACAAGATCCTCCGGACGAACGCCGATGGTTCGTGCGTCGCCGACAGCCGGTATCTCGCCGGTTTCCGGTATGGCCACCAGCGGCAGCTCGCCGGCGGTAAAGCGCAGCCGCTCGCCGTCGCGCCCGACAAAGCGTGACTGCAGGAGATTCATCGTGCCGATGAACGAGGCGACGAAGCGGGTCGCCGGACGGTCGTAAAGCGTCGCGGGCGGCGCGATCTGCTCGATACGGCCTTTGTTCATGACGACGATGCGGTCGGAAATCGACAGCGCCTCGGTCTGGTCGTGCGTGACCATGACGAAGGTGGTGCCGAGCCGGGACTGAAGCCGCTTGAGCTCGACCTGCATCTGCTCGCGCAGATGCGCGTCGAGGGCCGACAGCGGCTCGTCGAGCAAGAGCACACGCGGCTCGCAGACGATGGCGCGGGCAAGCGCGACGCGCTGGCGCTGACCGCCCGACAGTTCGGAGATGCGGGCGCGCAGCTTGTCGGCTAGGCCGACCATGTCAAGCGCCTGACCGACGCGCTTGGCCTGCTCGGTACCGGACAGTTTGCGCAGCGAGAGGCCGAAGCCGACATTCGCCGCGACGTCCATATGCGGGAACAGCGCATAGTCCTGAAAGACGGTGTTGACCGGACGGTCGAAGGGCCTCAGACCGGTGATGTCACCGCCTTCGAGCAGCACTTTGCCGCTGGTCGGGCTCTCGAAGCCGGCGATGACGCGCAGGCTCGTCGTCTTGCCGCAGCCTGAGGGGCCGAGCAGGGTCAGGAACTCGCCCGCCGCAATGTCGAGATCGACCGCATCGAGCCCGACCACGCCGCCCGGGAAGACCTTCGAGACGTTCTCTAGACGAACGAGCGCGTCAGGCGCCATCGCGCACCTCGGAGGGTTTTGTCGTGTTGACCCACAGGATCTGGCAGCGCTCGGCGCCCGGATTGCGGAAGGCATGCAGCAGCGTGCTCTTGAAGCCAAAGCTGTCTCCGGCCTTCAGCACATAGGCCGTGGCGTCAACCACCAGCTCGACCTCGCCCGTCATCACGAAGCCGAATTCGTGGCCGGCATGGGCATAAGCCTCGGCGGTGCCGCCGCCGGCCTCGACCGTCACCAGCATTCCGGTGAGTGTGGCGGCGGGCGGCGACAGCAGCGCCTTGGCGATGCCCTCGGACTTGACCGGGATTGCGCGCCGCTTGTCGGCGCGCACGCAATAGAGGTCGTTGACCGCTTCATCGCCGTCGGCGATCAGGGCCGAGGGCTCGATGTCGAGGGCGGCGGCCAGCGGCCAGATCACCTTGACGCGCAGCGAGGACATGCCGCGCTCGATCTGGCTGAGCGCGCCGATCGATATGCCGGCCTTGGCGGCGAGCTCGGCCAGCGACAGCTTGCGCTCGAGCCTCAGCGCCCGCACGCGCCGGCCGACACGCACGTCGGCATCGTCCTTCGGTTTTGCTTCGTCAACAATGTCCATCAAATAGTCCTTGTTGTCTTTCCACCGGTGCGGCGCAGCGCCGCCAGGCCTCCCTTCCCCCCTTGTGGGGGAAGGTGTCGCCGAAGGCGACGGATGAGGGGTGCTCCAGCGAAGTGAGACGTCGGCGTTCCCTGGATCACCCCTGATCCGTCTCGGCGCTGCGCGCCGATCCACCTTCTCCCACAAGGGGAGAAGGCAAGTGCGCTCAGCCGCCGGCTTTCACCTTCTCGAACATCTTGGCGACGTCGTCGTTCTGCTTCATTGGTCCGGTGAAGATCGTGCTCTTCAGCATCACGTCGGGATCCGCCGGCAGCTGCAGCTTGTCCAGCTCGTCTTTCGACACGCCGGCGAAGGCGGTCGAAAGCGAGCTGCCATAGCCGTAGGACTGGATGAGGTACTTGCCCGAATCGGCGTCGGGCCGGCTGTTGATGAAGTCATAGGCGAGATCGACGTTCTTGGCGTCCTTCAGCATGACGAAGCCGCAGGCCCAGGTGAGCATGCCTTCCTTCGGCTTCATGAACTCGACCGGCACGCCCTGCTTCTTCAGCGATGTGGCCGACGCGTTCCAGGTCATGGCGGCGACCAACTGGCCGCTGGCCAGCGCCTGCTCGACCGAGGTCATGTCGGTGGTGTAGCTCGACAGCAGTGGCCGCTGCTCGCGCAGTTTCGCCGCGACTTTTTCCATCTGCTCCGGCGTCATGTCGAAGGGGTTCACGCCAGCCAGAAGTGCCGCGACGATCGGCGTGTCATGCACGGCGTCGATGGTCGCCATGCGGCCGGCATATTGCTTGTCCCACAGAAGGTTCCAGCTCGCCTCGGGGTTCTTGACCAGATCGGTGCGGTAGAGGATCGAGGTGTTGCCCCAGTCCCACGGCACCATCCAGACCTTGCCGTCGCCGGCCTGCAGGTCGGGCAGGTTCTTGAACACCGGAAAGATCGAATCCCAGTTCTTGATGCGCTTGGTGTCGATCGGCTGCAGCAGGCCTTCCTTGTTCCAGCGCGCCACCTTGTCGTAGCAGGGATGGGCGATGTCGGGCCGGAAGCCGGCCTTGACCTTGGTGAAGGCATCGTCGTCATCGCCGAAGATCGTGGCCTCGACGCCGTCCGGATGCGCGGTGAGGAAGCTCTTGTTGAAGTCGGGCAGCTCGTAGCCCGACCAGGTGAAATATTGCAGCTTGTCGGCAGCCAAAGCGACGGTCGACGACAGCGCCAGGGCGAGTGCGGCTAGGCCCGCGCGGGCTTTGTATCCCGTGATCGATTTCAGGTGGACTGTCATTTTCGTTCTCCTCTTCTTTGTTGTGGTTCAGGCTGGATTGCGGCGCGCGGCGCCGAGGCCGCGATGGCGCAGGATCTCGGCGAGGGTGGCGATGACGAAGGACACGGCCAGGATCACCGTTCCGAGCGCCATCACCGTGGGCAGCGAACGCGGGAAGCGCAGTTGGCTCCAGATGTAGAGCGGCAGCGTCGGCTCGGTGCCGGCGAGGAAGAAGACGACGATGAACTCGTCGAAGGAGGTCAGGAAGGCGAGCATGAAGGCCGACAGCACCGCCGGCAGGCTGAGCGGAAGCATGACGCGCCGGAACGTTGTCCAGTCCGACGCCCCTAGGTCGAGCGCCGCCTCGCGAATGGTCTTTGGGATCGCCGCGAATCGGCTGCGCATCACCACCACCGTCGTCGGCAGCGCCACCAGGATATGGCCGAGCACGATTGCGACGCGCGACGGGCCGAGGCCAATGAGATTGACCAGGATCAAGAGCGAGATGCCGACGATGACGCCGGGGATCAGGATCGGCAGCCGGGCTATGGCACTGATCGTAGCCGCGAGCGGCGAGCGGCCGTAGAGGTCCATATAGGAAACGGTGATGCCGCATAGCGTTGCCCCCGAGGCAGCAACGAAACCGATGACGAGACTGTTGGCCAAAGCGCCGGACAGAGCCGGATTGCCGTAGAGGGTCTCGTACCAACCGAGCGTGAAGCCCTGCAGCGGAAACGCCGCCTGGATGGAATCGTTGAAGGAAAACAGCGGGATCAAAAGGATAGGCAGATAGAGGAAGACGAGATAGGCAAGCACATAGAGGCCGAGCCAGCGGCCGCCCGCATTTGCCTCTTTGCGCGCCGCGCTCATGTGCGGCTGCCAAACCGGCGGTCGGCGCCGCGCGCGACCAGGACCACGCACAGGATGACCAGCATGACGCAGACCGAGAGGGCCGCGCCGAACGGCCAGTCATTGGCCTTGCCGAATTGCGACTGGATCAGCGTGCCGATCATGGTGCTGGCCGGGCCGCCGACCATAGCCGGCGTGACATAGTCGCCGACGGTCGGCACGAAGACGACGAGAGCCGCCGCCAGCACGCCCGGCATCGAATTGGGCAGCACGACGCGGCGGAACGACGTGAACGGGCGCGCGCCGAGATCGGAGGCGGCTTCGAGCAGCGATTTCGGGATGGTATCCAGCGCCACGTAGATGGGCAGGATGGCGAAAGGCGCGTAGGCGTGCGCAAGCGTCACCACCACCGCGGCCGGCGTGTTGAGGAAGGCGAGCGTCGGCTCCGACCAGAGGCCGCTTTCGATGAAAGCCGAGTTCAGCACGCCGTTATAGGCAAGCACGATCTTCCAGGCAAAGACGCGAAAAAGGTAGCTGGTCCAGAACGGCAGCGTGACCAGGAAGAGCAGCAGGTTGCGCCGGCGGCCGGCATGGAAGGCGAGGTAGTAGGCGACCGGATATGCAGTAGCGACGGTGGCGAGCGTCACCAGGCCGGCGATGACCAGCGAGCGCAGCGTCACCGTCCAGTAGAGCGGATCGGTGGCCACAGTTACGAAGTTTGCCGCCGTCAAGCCGGCGCCGAGCAGCGAGCCGTCATTGCTCCTGAAGGCAAGGAAGAGCACCAGGCCGAGGGCAAAGAGGATGAGGAAGAAGGTGACCACCCCGCCGGGCAACAGCATGGCAAAGCGGAAAACCGGCGAGATGCGGGTTTCCGGCGATGGTCGCGCTGCAACGATGGTGGACATCTGCTAGCTGCCCATCGGATTTTTGAAATCAGCTAATGATTTTTCATATTCCTGAAACTGTCAAGCTAAATCGGTGATGCGCTGCACGCGTCCCTCAGCGCTCGAGGGCATCCAGCATCCGATACCAGGCGATGGTGGCGGCGACGCCGACCTGGCGGAAGGCGTGGAACGGGATCGGCCGGATCGGCGACAGCGGGAAAGGCAATCGACTGACATCGCCGGTCGCGAGGTAACCCGCCATGCGCTTGCCCAGCGCGCTCATCAGTCCGACGCCCCTGCCCTGGCAACCGACCACGGCGAGCAGGCCCTTTTCCGGCTCATGCAGGTGCGGGAGATGATCCGGGGTCATCGCCACGCGGCCGAACCAGCGCTTTTCGACGGCGATGCCGGCAAGCGCCGGATAGAGCCGAAGCAGCGCGCGTTCGCAATGGGCCCAGTCGGCCGCGCTTGAAGGCGGGGCCATGCGGCCGCGTCCACCCAACACCATCCGGCCGTCAGGGCCCTTGCGGTAATAGACCAAGATGCGGCGGGAATCGGAAACGGCTTGCCCGCCGGGCAGGATGCTTGCGGCAAGCTCCGCCGGCAGCGGTGCCGTGGCGATCTGGAAGGAATGCAGCGGCACGATTGTTTGCGCGAGGCCGGGCAGCAGGCCATCCGTATAGGCGTTGGTGGCGAGTACGACCCTCGTCGCGCGCAGTTCGGCGCCGCCTTGCGTGGAGACCCGCCAGACGCCGGCTTCCTTGGTGAGCCTCACCACCCGCTGCTGCTCGGCGATCCCGGCGCCGACGGCAGAGGCGACGCGGGCAAGCTCGAGCGTGTAGGACAGCGGATCGATGACGCCGGCGCGGCGGTCGAGCCAGCCGCCAAGATAGCCCTTGGCGCCGGTCATCGCGGCGATCTCGGCCCGGTCGAGCAGCTTGACGTCGGCGCCGCGCGCCCGCCATTGCCGATCCCGGTTCGCCGCCGCCTTCAGCGCGGTCTCGGTGTGCGCAGCCTGGATCCAGCCGTTCCGCGTGAACGGCACCGCAAGCTTCTCGTCACGGATCACATCGAACACCGCGTCCGCCGTCGAGGCGGCGAAGTCGACCAAGGCCTCGCCGCGCTCCTTGCCAAAGTGCTCGATCAGCCTTTCGGGATCATATTTGAGGCCGGGAATGACCTGGCCGCCGTTCAAGCCCGACGCGCCCTGCCCGATCGCGCCGGCATCCAGCACCTGGACGGAAAGACCGGCGCGGGCCGCGTACAAGGCGGTCGACAGACCCATGATGCCGCCGCCGACGATCACCGCGTCGAGCGTGCCATCGCTCGACAGCTCGGACTGGAACGCCGGAGCTGTTTGGGGCTTTTGCCAGACCGGATCGGAAAAGGTGGGCAATTGGTCACCTGAGGCGCTGGAGGCTCGTGAAAGTCCTATTGCTGATTTCATGAATTTGAAAGAGGACCCGATGGGCCAGTCCGCGCTTGGCTATGTGACAGCATGCCATTGGCTCATAACCTCGCCATCGATGGGATAGACGTTTGCATGAAATGCGGGGAAAGTGCCGCGCGACAATCGAGAGGACAGAAGACCATGACCGATTTAACCCGCCTCCCTGGCGACGGCCTTTTCGTCGGCCGCGCCTGGACCAGCGAAGCCTCCCATCCGCTGGTGGTGACGGTGCGCGCAGGCGAGGTCATCGACATCACGTCGAGCGCGGCGCCTACCGTGCGCGACCTCTGCGAGCTGAAGGACCCGGCCGCCTACGTGCGCTCGGCCCGGGGCAAGGCGATCGGCGCGCTGGAAGAGATCGCCGCCAACAGCCTCGAATCTCCGCGCGATGCCAAGAAGCCGATCCTGCTCTCCCCCGTCGACCTGCAGGCGGTGAAGGCTTCCGGCGTCACCTTCGTCGTCAGCCTGCTCGAGCGCGTCATCGAGGAGCAGGCGCGCGGCTCGGCGGAAAAGGCCGACGCCATCCGCGCCGACATCGCCGGGCTGATCGGCCATGATCTCTCCAAGCTCAAGCCAGGGTCGCCGGAAGCGATGGAGATCAAGGCCAAGCTGATTTCGCGCGGCGCCTGGTCGCAATATCTGGAAGTTGGCATCGGCCCCGATGCCGAGATCTTCACCAAATGCCAGCCGATGGCCTCCGTCGGCTTCGGCGCCGATGTCGGGCTGCATCCGGTCTCCACCTGGAACAATCCGGAGCCGGAGATCGCGATGATCGCCGACAGCTCGGGCCGCATCGTCGGCGCCACGCTCGGCAACGATGTCAATCTGCGCGATGTCGAAGGACGCTCGGCGCTGCTGCTCGGCAAGGCCAAGGACAACAATGCTTCCGCCTCGCTTGGACCTTTCATCCGGCTCTTCGACGAGACCTTTTCCATCGCCGACGTGAAGCGCGCCACGGTGCGGCTAAGCGTCGAGGGCGAGGACGGTTTTTCGCTGGAGGGCGCAAGCTCGATGGCCGAGATCAGCCGCTCGCCGGAAGAGCTGGTCAGAGCCGCGATGGGACCTCATCACCAGTACCCGGACGGGCTGGCGCTCTATCTCGGCACCATGTTCGTGCCGTCGAAGGATCGCGGCGAAAAGGGCAAGGGCTTCACCCACAAGGTCGGCGACACCGTCACCATCTCGTCGGAAAAGTTGGGCGCGCTGACCAACCGGGTGCGCCTGTCGCCCGACTGCCCGCCCTGGACCTACGGCGCCAGCCACCTGATGCGCGACCTCGCCAGAGCCGGTCTGATCTAGCAGCGGATCACAACGGCATACGCTTGCTCATCACTGGAGGCTGATGAGCGCAGCGGCGTTTGCCGGGAAAATATCACGGTAACTGATGCAATCTGATGGGATTGCTGATGGCGTGCGGAGCTGTGCCAACATCCATTGACGATCGAGGCTTGCCAGCGGCCGAAAAAGGGAATGCTCTAGAGGCGTCCGGTCGGCGCGGGCAGGAAGATGCGACCCTTGAGGACCGCATCGCGCCTGATGTGGAGGTGGTTTTCAACATGGGAGGAAATCGATGCTTTCGAGGCTGAGACTGTTCGTGCTTGGCTTGATCGCGGCAATCGCCATTCCGGCGATGGCCGAGGCCAAGACCTTCTACTGGATTTCGCATGGCGGCCCGGCCGATCCGGTCTGGACCTACTTCCTGGCCGGTGCCAAGCAATGGGCGACCGACACCGGCAACAAGGTGAACACCTCGTTCCACAATGGCGACGTTGCCTCGCAGCAGGAGGCTGTTCGCGCCGCCATCTCGGCCAAGGCCGACGGCATCGTCACCACCAGCCCCGATCCGGGCAGCCTCGTCGAGATCGTCAAGGAGGCCCGTGCGGCCAACATTCCGATCATCAACTTCAACACGCCCGACCCGAAGGCCAACTTCAACGCCTATGTCGGCGGCGACAACGTCACCTTCGGCAAGCACTGGGCGCAGTATCTGGTCGACAAGGGCCTGGTGAAGAAGGGCGACTTCGTTTGGATGCCGGTCGAGGTGCCCGGCGCCACCTATGGCGTGCAGGAAGAGGAAGGCATCAAGAGCGTGTTCGAGCCGCTCGGCATCACCTATGAGGTGACCGAGGCGACGCTCGACCAGGCCGAAGTGATCAACCGCATGGTCGACTATCTCACCGCCCACAAGGGCAAGGTGAAGGCGATCATCGGCCTCGGCGACCTGGTCACAGGCTCGGTCAAGCGCGTCTTCGACCAGGTCGGCGTCAAGCCGGGCGAAATCCCGGTCGTCGGCTGGGGCAACTCGCTCGACACCACCCAGGAAGTGCTGAACGGCTATGTGAACGCCGCGCAGTGGCAGGACCCGCAGGCGACCAGCTACATCGCGCTTTCGATGGCGGCGATGGCGTCTGCCGGCATTCCTCCGGGCTTCAACGTCATCACCGGCGCGCTCTATGAAAAGGATACCGCCGGCGTTTATGACAAGATCCTGTCCGGCAAGTAAGACCTGACATTAACGGTCGCGGCTTTCGGGCCGCGATCGCTTCTTGGACCATCGAGTCCTGACTGATCGCAGCGGGCTCGCCAATCATTCACATCGCGGGCCCAATGGAAAACCGTTCCTTCATCCAAAGTTTCATCGCGCGGCCGGAATTCGGGCCGCTGGTGCTGCTGATCGTCGAACTCGTCATCTTCTGGGGCATCAATCCGGATTTCCTGTCGCCGCAGAACATCTCGAACATCCTCGCCTTCACCGTCGAGCTTGGGCTGATCGCGTTGGCGATGACCTTGCTGATGACGTCGGGCGAATTCGACCTCTCGGTCGGCTCGCTGTTCGGCTTCTCGCCGGTGCTGATGTGGACGCTGTTCAATGGCGGGATCACCTCGCTGGAGATGGGCTTAGCCATCGCGCTGGTGGTCGCGGCCTTGATCGGGCTTGTCAATGGCTGGTTCGTCACGCAGCTCAAGATCCCGTCCTTCCTGGTCACGCTCGGCATGCTGCTCGTCGTGCGCGGCACCGCGCTTTTCGTCACCGACGGCCTTCCGCAGCGCACCTGGAGCGCCGAAGGCAGCTGGCTTGCGGACATCCTGGTCGGCGACTTCTACGTCGGCCCGTTCCGCATCTATGCCTCGCTGTTCTGGTTCATCGGCGCCGCGATCGCGCTCGGTTATGTGCTGACGCAAAGCCGCACCGGCAACTGGATCCAGGCGGCCGGCGGCAATCCCAACGCGGCGCGCGCCCGCGGCGTCAATGTCAGCCGGGTCAAGATCGGCCTGTTCATCCTGTCGGCGGTGATGGCCTCGCTCGCCGGCGTGATCTCGTCGCTGCGCACCTCGGCCGCCAATCCGAACAGCGGCACCGGCTACGAGCTCGAGGTCATCGCCATGGTGGTCATCGGCGGCACGGCGCTGACCGGCGGCCGCGGCACCATTATCGGCACGGTGCTCGGCATCCTGATCCTGCGCGTCATGCGCAACGGCATCGTTCTGATCGGCGTTCCGGGACTTGCCTACAACATCTTCATTGGCGCGATCATCCTCGGGATGATGGCGCTGCACTCATGGCTCGAACGCCGGCACCAGGCAGGGACTTGAAGACGATGGCCGAGCCTCTGATCCGCATGACGAACATCCGCAAGTCCTACGGGCGCGTACAGGCGCTGGTGGACGCCAACTTCCACGTCAACGAAAAGGAGATCGTCGGCCTGCTCGGCGACAACGGCGCCGGCAAGTCGACACTGATCAAGGTGCTGTCGGGCGCGGTGCCGCTCACCAGCGGCGACATTTTCGTGCGCGGCAAGAAGGTGAATTTCCGCAGCACCAGCGACGCGATCGCTGAAGGTATCGAGACGATCTATCAGGACTCCGCGCTTGTCACGCAGCTGTCGATCGCCCGCAACCTGTTCCTGGGGCGCGAGCCGATCAAACCGCCGCGTTTCCTCAACCGCATGAACCAGGAGGCGATGAACACGGTGGCGCGCGACCTGCTCAGGCAGGTCGGCATCTCCAAAAACATCCCGCCGACGACGCCGATCGGCTCGCTATCAGGCGGCGAGCGGCAAGCAGTGGCGATCGCGCGCGCCATGCATTTCGACAGCGACCTCATCATCCTCGACGAGCCGACCAACAATCTCGGCGTTGCCGAGACGCAAGGGGTGTTGAGCTTCGTGCGCGGCGCCCGCGATTCCGGCCACTCCTGCATCTTCATCGCCCACAACATCCACCACGTGTTCCAGGTCGTCGACCGCATCGTGGTGATGCGCCGCGGCAAGGTGGTGGCCGATGATATCGATCCGAAGAAGACCACAGTAGCGGACGTCGAACGCGTCATCACCGGCATGTCGGACAAGGAGATCCGCGATGCGATTTCCGACGGCCCGCAGCCGCATGGCTGATTTGGCCTGACTTCGATTTGGCTGACAGGGGCTCGCATCCCACCCTATGACCGGACCCATGAAAGCGACCGTAGCCGACATCGCCAGAAGCTGCGGCTTGTCGACCGCGACCGTAGACCGAGTGCTCAACAACAGGCCGGGCGCAAGCGCGGCCAACCGGCAGCGCGTCTTGGAGGCGGCAAAGCAGCTCGGCTATCTGCCGACGCTCGATCAAGTCGTGCTGCCGTCGAAGCCGGCGCATCTCGAATTCTTCCTGCCGATCGGCAGCAACGCCTTCATGGCCGACCTTGCCCATCATATCGAGGACTATGCCGCGCGCCTGCCGCTGGTCGCCTCCTGCCGCATCCACAACCTCGCCGGCATATCGCCGGGCGCGCTGCAAGGCGCGATCGAGAACCTCTCGCTCAAGGCCAACGGCGTCGGCGTCATCGCCGTCGACCATCCACGCACGCGCAACATTTTGCGCGAGTTGGTCGAGGCCGGCATCCGGCTGGTCACGCTGGTTTCCGATGTGCCCGCGGCCCCTCGCTCGGCGTATGTCGGCATCGACAACCGGGTTGCCGGACGCACGGCGGCGCTGCTGATGGGCCGCTTCCTTGGCGGCCGGATCGGGCACCTCGCGATGGTCGTTGGCTCGCGCTCCTATCGCGGCCACGAGGAGCGCGAGATGGGTTTCCGCTCGGTGCTCGCAGAAGAGTTCCCCAATCTCACCGTCTCCAGCGCCGTCGAGATCAACGACGAGCCCGACGCCAGCTACAGTGCGACCATGAAGGCCTTGCACAACGAACCGGAACTGCTCGGCATCTACTGCGTCGGCGCCGGACGCTCCGGGGTGGCCAAGGCGTTGCTCGAAGCCAGGCCGCGCAGAAAGCCCGTCTTCATCTGCCATGACCTGACCAGGGAAACACGCCGCTATCTGGTCGACGATCTCGCCGACGTGGTCATCGACCAGAACGCGCGGCTGATTGCCGAGCAAGCAGTGATCCGCCTGCTCGGCTCGATCGCCTCGTCGGCGCCGTACCTGACCAAAAAATTCATCGAGCCCCGGCTGATCATGAAGGAAAACGTGCCGGTGCAGTAGTCGCGAATGGCATCATGCCGTCGCCTCACCGATTTGTCAGACGATTGATCCGGCAAATCTGCACACCAGCTATGCACGTTTCGCAGTTGCCGAATGGTTGGGCAAATCGTAATTATTGCGGCGTCGGATGTCTTCCTCCTCCCAGACACCGGCGCTGAATGCGGTGCTCCTCCTCCCGCGCCGTATTCGAAATCGAAGCCCGCTGCCTCCTCCTCCCGGCAGCGGGCTTTTTCTTTGCCTGCACTTAGGCGGAAGCGCCCCTCACCCGGATATTGCCGAGTCGAATTGCCTTGCAATTCGAGCAATCCGAACTCTCCTGGGGAGAGAGGAGACGGGTCAGCGCCGGCGCTGGCCTGGCCGCAAAGCGGCCGCATCAGGGGAAGCCGCCTTCAGCGTGCCCGGAACGAGGCGATCAGGCTTTCGGCCATGCGCACGAACTGCGCGCTCGGGCCCTCGGCGCCAACGCTCTGCATCGAGACGCGCGCGCCTTCGAGCAACAGCGACAGCGTATCGGCGAGCAACTCGGCCTGGCCGATGCCGGCATCGCGGCAGAGCGCAACCAGCTTCTCGCGCTGGGCTTCCTTCAGTTCCTTGATGACGCGCCGTGCCGGGTGATCGGTCTCGGTGAGCTCGACGGCGGCATTGGCCATGTCGCAGCCGCGACTGTCGGCGCTGAGCAGCTCCGAAGCCTTGCGGACCCAGGCATGCAACTGCGCGAGCTTGTCGCCGGGATGCTCGGCCTCGAACTCGTCCCATATCCTTGAAGCCTTCGCCGCCGTGGCGCGCAGGCATTCGATGATCAGATCGTCCTTGGATTCGAAATGACGATAGAGCGTCATCTTGTTGGTGCCAGCAGCCTCCGTGATGGCGTCGACGCCGACGCCCTTGATTCCGTGCTTGTGGAACATGTCCTGCGCCGTTTCCAGGATCCGATCCCGGGGGCGGGAACGCTCCGCAACGCCGTCAGTCATCATGCTCTCCTTTCGTCGTTTCCAAAAAAACCGAGGTCACCTCTTGACTAGGGTGTTACCGGTCTGTAACTTTCAGATGTTACTTACTGGTAACACCTATATCACTCCCCGTCAAACGACAAGGCCCACCGATAGCCCTGCCAGAGTGAGATAGGACAGAAAACCTGCCTGTCATGCGGCTTCGGCCGGTGAAAACGAGAAAAAGCGGTCCGTGATCATGCGATGCGGGCCGCAGCAAGGAGCCGCTCCTATGCAAAAGCGCAAAGACCTGACGATCGACGAAGCCATCCGGGATCCGATGATCCGGCTGGTGATGAAGGCTGATGGGCTCGATCCCGCCGCCTTCGAACGGATGCTGCGCTCGCACGCCGCGGCACAGGCGCCGGACGATGTCCTGCCATCCTTCCTGGAGGATTCCGGTTCCGTCCGGGCCCGGCGCATGCGCCATTTTGCAAAACCGTTCGGCGAGGCATCCGCGTCATGGTGAACTTCTTCATCCACCGCCCGATCTTCGCATCGGCGATCGCCATCATCATGGTGCTCGCCGGTGCGATCGCCTATTTCCTGCTGCCGGTCTCGCAGTTCCCTGACATCACGCCCCCGCAGGTCGTGGTCAGCGCCCATTATCCAGGCGCCAGCGCGCAGGTGGTGGCCGATACGGTCACCACGCCGCTGGAGCAGCAGATCAACGGCGTGCAAGGCATGACCTATATGTCGTCGACGAGCTCGAATGACGGCTCCTCGACCATCACCATCACATTCGACGTCGGCTATCCGCTGAGCACGGCGGCCGTCGACGTCCAGAACCGCGTCTCGCAGGCCGCATCCTCCCTGCCGGCCATCGTCAACCAGGGCGGCGTCACGATCAAGAAGCAGAACCCGAACTTCGTTCTGATCGTCGACCTCACCTCGCCCGACGGCTCGGTCGATCCGGTGGCGCTGAGCAACCTCGCCTATCTCCAGGTCGTCGATCCGCTGAAGCGGCTGCCCGGCGTCGGCGACGTGCAGATTTTCGGCGAACGGCGCTATTCGATGCGCGTCTGGCTCGATCCGGACAAACTGGCCAATCTCGGCATCACCGCCGTCGATGTGCAGAACGCCATTTCCGAGCAGAACGTGCAGGTGGCGGCGGGCAAGATCGGCCAATCGCCGGCGCCGGCCGGCACCGCCTTCGAGATGCAGGTCAATGCGGTCGGCCGTTTGAGCGACCCGAAGGAATTCGGCGACATCGTCGTGCGCGCCAACTCGCAGAACGGCTCGCTCGTGCGTCTGCGCGACGTCGCCCGCATCGAGCTCGGCGCGCTGCAATATTCGTCATCGGCCTTCTTCGGCAAGGACCCGACCGTGGTGCTCGCCGTCTACCAGATGCCCGGCTCCAACGCGCTCGACCTGCAGCAGCGGGTCAAGGACAAGATGCAGGAATTGTCGGCGCGCTTCCCGAAGGGCGTCCACTACGCCATGCACTACGATACGACGCGCTTCGTCTCGGCCTCGATGCATGACGTGCTGATCACGCTCGGCGAAGCGCTGGTGCTGGTGGTGGCTGTCGTCTTTATCTTCCTGCAGAGCTGGCGCACCACCATCATCCCGACCATCGCCATCCCGGTGTCGTTGATCGCGACGCTGGCGGTGATGTACATGCTGGGCTTCTCGCTCAATATGCTCTCGCTGCTCGGCATGGTGCTGGCGATCGGCCTTGTCGTCGACGACGCCATCGTCGTGGTCGAGAACGTCGAGCGACAGCTGGAGGCCGGCCTCAAGCCGCTCGCCGCGACGCGCGCGGCGATGGCCGAAGTGACTGGCCCAATCATCGCCACCACCGCGGTGCTGATGGCGGTGTTCATCCCGGTCGCCTTCATCCCCGGCGTTTCGGGACGGCTCTACAACCAGTTCGCGCTTACCGTTGCGATCTCGGTCGGCATCTCCGCCTTCAACTCGCTGACGCTGAGCCCGGCGCTGAGCGCCGCGTTCCTGCGCCATCGCGGCGAAACGCAGTTCGTGCTGTTCCGCTGGTTCAATGCCGGCTTCGACTGGCTGTCGCATGCCTACGCGCATGGCGTGCACATTCTGATCCGGCTGCGCTGGGCCATGCTCGGCCTGTTCGCGGCGGGCCTGGTCGCCACCTATTTCGTCTGGCAGAAGCTGCCCTCGACCTTCCTTCCGGTGGAGGATCAGGGTTATTTCTTCGTCGTCATCCAGCTGCCGGACGGCGCTTCGCTGGAGCGCACCGACGCGGTGGCGCAGAAGGCGCGCGACATCCTGCAGAACACGCCCGGCGTCGACATCGTCGGCTCGATCAGCGGCCTGAACTTCCTTACCAGCGCCGCGCAGTCGAACTCGGCGGTGGAGTTCGCCATCCTGAAGCCGTGGGACGAACGCGGGCCAGACCAGAACGCATCGAAGCTGGTCGCCGAGGTGCGCAACAAGTTGCTGCAGATACCGGAGGCGTTTGCGCTCTCCTTCGATCCACCCTCGATCCCGGGCCTCGGCACGACCGGCGGCTTCGAATTCCAGGTGGAAGACCTTTCGGGCCGCGGCAGCGCCGCGCTCAACGAGGTCACGCAGGCGTTGATCGCGGAAGCACGCAAGCAGCCGGAGCTCAATCCGCAGCAGCTGTTCTCGTCCTTCTCGACCTCGACGCCGCAGTTCAACTACGACCTCGACCGCAGCAAGGCGAAGCTGCTCGGCCTCAACCTGCCCGACGTGTTCAACACGCTGCAGATCTATCTCGGCTCGCTCTACGTCAATGACTTCAACCTTTTCGGCCGCACCTTCCGGGTGACGATCCAGGCCGACAAGGACGCGCGTGGGAACGCGAAC
The DNA here is from genome assembly GCF_002294985.1 of Mesorhizobium sp. WSM3862. Taxonomy (GTDB): domain Bacteria; phylum Pseudomonadota; class Alphaproteobacteria; order Rhizobiales; family Rhizobiaceae; genus Mesorhizobium. The sequence continues at coordinate 530,773 of NZ_NSGE01000003.1, forward strand.
GACATCTCGCGCCTCTACGTGCGCAATGCGTCCGGCGGGATGGTGCCGCTGAGCACACTGGGCAAGCTGGTGCCGATCGTCGGTCCCGAGACGGTGCCGCATTACAACAACAATGCATCCGCCCTCATCAACGGCGGCGCGGCGCCGGGCTTCTCGTCCGGACAAGCAGTCGCAGCCATGGAGCGGGCGGCGGCAAACGTGCTGCCGCGGGATTTCGGCTATGAATGGACCGGCATCACCTATCAGGAGCTCCAGGCCGGATCGATCGCCTCGATCGTGTTCGGCCTGGCTATCGTGTTCGTCTTCCTGATCCTGGCGGCGCAGTATGAAAGCTGGGCGATGCCTTTCATGGTGCTGCTTGCCGTGCCGCTCGCTTTGTTCGGCGCCTTCGTCGTGCTCTTGCTGCGCGGCATGCAGATCGACGTCTACTCGCAGATTGGCTTCGTCATGCTGATCGGCCTGGCGGCGAAGAACGCGATCCTGATCGTCGAGTTCGCCCGACGGCGCCGCCAGGAAGGCCTGACCATCGTCGAGGCGGCGATGGAAGCCGCGCGGCTGAGGCTGCGGCCGATCCTGATGACCGCCTTCGCCTTCATCCTCGGCGTGCTGCCGCTGATGTTCGCGACCGGCGCGGGCGCCGCCAGCCGGCAGTCGATCGGCACCACCGTCTTCGGCGGCATGATGGCGGCGACGATCTTGTCGCTGGTCTTCGTGCCGGTCTTCTATGCGGTGATCGAGAAGCTGCGCGAGCGCGGCGGTGAGAGCGAACCTGCCGCGGGGCCTCACCATGCCCCGCACCAACAAGAGATTGAACCGACCGCCGAGCCCGTCCGGCTCGCCCAGGCGGCCGAGTAGGATTGGAGACCAACATGCGTAAATGGAAAATCGCTTTGGGAACGGCGGTCGCGCTGGGCGCAATCTCGGTGGCAAGCGTGCACCTGCTCGACATGGGCAATCTCAGCCTCAGCGCCAGCACGGCGGGCGCGGCACCTGCGCCCAAGGCGTTCGTCATGCCGGTCCCGGTGGTGAACGTCGTCAAGAAGACGCTGCCGATCTATCTCGACTACGCCGCGCGCGTCGAGCCGATCCGCAACATCACCCTGCAGGCGCGCGTGCCGGGCTATCTGCAGGAGCAGACGGCGCAGGACGGCAGCGACGTCAGGCAGGGCGACCTGCTTTACCGGATCGCGCCCGAGGACTACCAGGCAGCGCTCGACCAGGCGAAGGCGCAGGTGCAGCGCGACGCGGCAGCGCTCGAATACGCGCGGTCCAATCTGGGCCGTGGGACCGACCTTGCCAAGGCCGGGTACCTCGCGAAGGACAGCTTCGACCAGCGCACCAGCAACTTGCGCACGGCCGAAGCCGCCCTCGCGGTCGACCAGGCGGCGGTGCGGACGGCCGAGCTCAATCTCGGCTATGCCGAGATCAAGGCACCGTTCTCCGGACGGATCGGCCGCAACCAAGCCTCGGTCGGCACCCTGGTGAGCGTCGCCGGCACGGTTCTCAACACGCTGGTGCAGCTCGACCCGATCTACGTCACCTTCAATCCGAGCGAGACCGACCTCGTCCAGATCGAGCAGGCGAAGGCCAACGGTCCGATTGCGGTCGACGTGCTGTTGCCCGGTGAGACCGAGCCCAGCCAGAAGGGCCAGCTCACCTTCATCGACAACACGATCGATCATTCGACCGGCACGATCACCGCGCGGGCGACGATCGGCAACGCCAAGTTCGCGCTGCTGCCCGGGCAGTATGTGCGCGTGCGGCTGCATGTGAAGGAGCAGCCCAATACGCTGATGGTGCCGCAGGTGGCGCTGGGTTCCAGCCAGCTCGGCAAATACCTGTACGTCCTCGGCAAAGACAACACTGTAGACCAGAAGCTGGTGTCGCTCGGCCCGACCGACGGCGATCTGATTTCCGTCACCTCAGGCATCTCCGAGAGCGACCAGGTGATCACCGGCAATTTGCAGAAGATCGGACCCGGAATGCCGGTTTCTCCCTTGCCGGAAACGAAACCGGCCAGCTGATAGTCCCCCATCAGTCCCGGTCCGACGGCGCCCTCGACACCCCACATCGAGGGCGCCGTTTTGTTTGCGCGCCTGCCATCCGCGAAAAAACGATAGCCATCCTCTTGTTGGATTGTCGACAACCTGCTTGTCTTGCAGTCGGTTCATCCGGAGTGGCCCACATGTCAAAGCTGGATTTCAGTCCGATCGCGGATACGACGCGCAGGGCCGAAATCGTCGCGCTGCTCAGGCGCGCCATTCTGACCGGCCAGCTGGAGCCTGGGCAGAAGCTCAACGAACTCAGAATTTCCGAGCAGATGCGGGTAAGCCGCGCGCCGCTGCGCGAGGCGATGCGCGAACTGGTGCAGGAAGGTATCCTGACCAGCATTCCCTATGCCGGAACCTTCGTGGTCGACGTCGCCGCCAAGGACATCGTCGACGCCTATTCCCTCAACAAGGTGCTCGACGACTTCGCCATCGAGCTCGCCTGGCCGCAGCGCGACCAGCGCTTCTTCGACGAGCTCGACCGCCGCCACGAAGCGGTGAAGCAGGCGACCCGGGCGCTCGACACCACGCGCCAGATCGAGACGGCGCTGCAGCTGCACGGGCTGGTCTATGAGTGGGCCGACAATTCGGTGCTGCTCGAAACCTGGCAGCGGCTGACCAGCCGGCTGCAAATGTATTTCGCCCTGCACCAGCGTGCGCGGAACGAGCCGGTACCGGCCGAGGACCTGCACGAAACCTATGTGGCGCTGCTCAAGGGCACGGACATGCGCGCCGCCCAGCGCCATGCCCGCGAGCATATCGACAACGATTTCGAAGCGCTTCTTGCCTATGCGCGCAGCCTCGAAAAGCGCGCATAGAAGGGCGCCTGACAAACCCGCGGACAAACGGATACAAACGTGAAGATCAAGAGCATAAAAGCCTACCATGTCGTGCAGCCCTTCGTGGACGGGCCCTACCGCATGTCCAAGGGCCGGGTCGCCGACTGTTTCGATGCGGTGATCGTCGCCATCACTTCCGACACAGGCGTGACCGGCTGGGGCGAGATGGCGCCGCTCGGCAATTTCTACTCGGCCGCGTTTCCCGCGGGAACGCGCGCGGGCGTGCCGGAGATCGCGCCGCATCTCATCGGCCATGACCCGCGCGGGCTGGCCGGCATCGGCAGGTTGATGGACACGGTGTTTAAGGGCCATCCCTACGTCAAAGCCGCGCTTGACATGGCTTGCTGGGATCTCGCTGCCCGTGCGGCCGACGTGCCGTTGGTAGCGATGCTCGGCGGCCGCGAGAGCGAGACGGCGGAACTTTACCGGGTCGTGACCCACGGCACGGTCGACCACATGGCGGCACTTGCCAAGCGCATCGTTGCCGAAGGCTACCATCGGCTGCAGGTCAAGGTCGGCGGCAATGTCCGTGACGATATCGAGCGCGTGAGCGCCGTCGCATCAGCCGTGCCGAAGGGCACGGTGATCTTCTGCGACGCCAATGCCGGCTGGACGCCCTACCAGGCGCGCCAGTTCGCCGACGCCACGCGCGGCATCGACTACACATTCGAGCAGCCCTGCACGACGATCGCGGAGAATATGTCGGTGCGCCGCATGCTCGACAAGCCGATGGTGCTCGACGAGTCCGTCACCTCGCTGGGTGAGATGCTGGAAATCCAACGCCTAGGCGCAGCCGATGGGCTGACGCTGAAGATCTCGCGCCTCGGCGGCGTGACGCAGACGCGGCTGATCCGCGACGTCGCCGTCGATCTCGGTTTCATGATCACCGTCGAAGACACCGGCGGCGCGGAGATCGACACCGCCGCGATGGCGCATCTGTCGCTGTCGACGCCGGAAGAGCGCCGTCTGCATGCGATCGCCTTCCACGAATGGGTGACGGTGCGCACCGCCTCCAACAAGCCGCCGGTCGCGGGCAGCCGCATGGGCATTCCCGACGGCCCCGGGCTCGGCATCGACGTGGTGCCGGACCTGCTCGGCAAGCCGTTCTTCGAGATCGGCTGAGATGAAGATCGGAAGCAGCGCGGCAACGCCTATCCGGCTAGCAGGCTTTTCGCTGACCTGAACTGGGAGATCGCCAAAAGGAAAGGAGACCGGCAAATACCGAATAGAGGCGGCCACGATTTCGATCGGGGCTGCGAGCCCGAGCTAGGCATGCATCAAGAAAATCTGACTTTTCCGCTTCAAGGAGCGGATGGACCGGACCAAACTGCATGTTACAGTTCGTTCGACCGAATTCTTGACGATGGCCGGGACCGGAGAACTCCACGGAATGTCGTCAACCGAAATGCACTCGCCAACCACAAGAACTGGGGAAAGGGTTTAGACCCATGAGCAAGAACTACCGCGTTCTCGATCTCATCCGGCGCAACCGCACGCCGCTTGAAAATCACCTCATTGACGGGCTCATCGACGGCCGCGTCAGCCGCCGCGATTTCGTGCGCCACGGCAGCCTACTCGGCCTGTCGCTGCCGCTTCTCGGCCGCATCGGCATGGCCGCCGGCTTCGGCGCGGCGCCCTCGCTTGCCCGCGCCCAGGGCGCGCCGGGCGCCACCATCCGCGTCGGCAGCAGCGTGCCGGCCGCCGCGATCGACCCGGTCACCATCGCCGACGCCGGCGGCCTGCTCGTCATGCAGCAGGTCGCCGAATTCCTCTGCGTCGACGGCCCCGACCTGGTGCTCAAGCCGGCACTCGCCGAAAGCTGGAAGCCGAATGCCGATGGCTCGGTGTGGACCTTCACGCTGCGCAAGGGCGTCAAGTTCCACTCAGGCGGCGAGATGAAGGCCGAGGACGTTGTGGCCAGCATCGACCGGCTTGCCGATCCCGCCAACTCCTCCAACGCGCTGTCGGTGTTCAGCGGCATCCTCTCAAAGGGCGCCAGCAAGAAGGTCGACGACTACACGGTGGAATTCCACCTCGACGCGCCGAACGGCAACTTCCCCTATATGCTGTCGTCCGACAACTACAACGCCGTCATCATCCCGGCAAGCTACAAGGGCGATTACGAAAAGAGCTTCGACGGCACCGGGCCGTTCAAGCTGGAGAAGTACACGCCCAAAGTCGGCGCCTCCTTCGTTCGCAATGAGAACTACTGGGGCGAAAAGGCCCTGCCGGAGCGCACCGAATTCACCTTCTTCACCGACATCCAGCCGCAGATCCTAGCGCTACAGGGCGGCCAGATCGACATCATCAATCAGATGCCGGTGCTGGCGGGCGTCGCCGTCCTCAACGACCCGAACGTGAACGTCATCAGCCTGAAATCGTCGGCGCATCAGCAACTGCATCTACGCTGCGACGACGGTCCGATGAAGGACCCGCGGGTACGCCGCGCCATCGCGCTCAGCATCGATCGCAAGAAGTTGGTCGCCGGCCTGATGAAAGGCCGCGCCCAGGAAGGCAATGACGGCCCGTTCGCCGGGGTCTATCCGTCGACGGACACCAGCGTGCCGCAGCGCGAGCAGGACATCGCGCAGGCCAAGCAGCTGATGGAAGCGGCCGGCGCCGGCAAGGGGTTCAAAATAACGCTGACCACCGAGCGCTATCTGGAAATCCCCGAATACGCGCAGCTGATCCAGAACTGGGTCAAGGAGATCGGTATCGAGCTCGAGCTCAACATCCTCGACCAGAGCGCGTATTACGGCGATGCGGTGTTCGGCAAATCGAACTGGCTGGATTCGGTGATGGGCATCACCGACTACGGCCACCGCGGCGTGCCGAACGTCTATCTCGCGGCGCCATTGAAGAGCGAAGGCACCTGGAATGCCGCGCATTTCAAGAACAAGGACTATGACCAGCTGGCGACCAGCTATATCGCGGCCCTCGACCTCGAGGCGCAGAAGGCTGCTGCCGGCAAGATCCAGAAGCTGCTGCTCGAGGAAACGCCGGTGATCTTCGGCTATTTCTACGACTACCTGACTGCGACGGCGAAAGGCGTGGCGGGCGTGCAGCCCACCGCCATGTCGCAGCTGTTCCTCGAAAAGGCTTCGAAAGCCTGACGCGAGGGAGCAAGCTTATCCCTGACGGCCGGCTCTCGACGGAGAGCCGGCTCCAATAGGAGTATTCGCCATCCTCGGCTTCCTCATCCGGCGCCTGGCTCTGTCGCTCGTGACGCTGTTCCTGCTCAGCGTCATGGTGTTCCTGGGCGGCCAGGTGCTGCCCGGCAATGTCGGGCGCGCGATATTGGGGCCGTTTGCCGACCAGCGCGCCGTCGACGCGCTCAATCACTCGCTCGGCGTCGACCGGCCGCTGCTCGTCCAGTACGGAAGCTGGATCTGGAACTTCCTCCATGGCGACATGGGCACGTCCTACATTTTTCGCGCGCCGGTGGCGCCCTTCGTCATCGACGCGTTGGGAAATTCGATGAAGCTGGCGCTTGTCGCCTTCGTGCTGGTGGTGCCGATCGGCATCCTCGGCGGCGTGATCGCCGCGCTCAACCTCAACCGGCCGCTCGACCGCATCATCAGCCTCGGCGGATTGTCGGTGACGGTGCTGCCCGAGTTCGTCACCGGCATCATCCTGATCCTGATCTTCGGCGTCTGGCTGCGCTGGCTGCCGATCGCGGCGGCCTGGCCGAAGGGTGCCGGCGTCTTCACCCAGCTCTATTATCTCATCCTGCCGTCGCTGCCGCTGTTTCTGGTGCTGTTCGGCTATATCGCTCGCATGGCGCGGTCGGGGATGATCGAGGCGCTCGATTCCGACTATACGCGCACCGCGGTGCTTAAAGGTCTGCCGTGGCGCACGGTGATCTGGCGGCATGTGCTGCGCAACGCGCTATTGCCGACCATCACAGTCATCGCAACCCAGACCGGCTACCTCATCGGCGGCCTTGTCGTGATCGAGACGCTGTTTCGCTACCAGGGCATCGGCTCGCTGATCTTCACCGCCGCGCGCGGCAAGGATTTTCCGATGCTCGAGGCCGGCATTCTTACCATCGGCATCGTCTATGCTGTGGCCACATTGATCGCCGATTTCCTCTATTCGGTGCTCAATCCGCGCATCCGGCTGGGAGCGGAGCAATGAGCGCGACAGACACACCCGCGAACCTGCCAACGCCGGACGCCGCGACACAGCGCAGCCCCTGGGGCGAGGTGCTGCATTCGTTGTTGCGATCGGGGACCTTCCTGACCGGGCTCGGCATCGTCCTGTTCTGGATCGTCTGCGCGCTGTTCGGCGAACATTTCGTCCCCTACGATCCGCTTGCCGACGACATCATCAACGCGCTGGCGCCACCGTCGGCCGAGCACTGGTTCGGGACCGACCAGATCGGCCGCGATGTCTTCTCGCGGGTCATCGTCGGCTCGCGCGATATCCTGACGGTGGCACCTTTGGCCACGATTCTGGCGACCATTGCCGGCACCGCACTCGGGCTCGTCATCGGCTATTTCCGCGGCATCGTCGACGATATCGTCAGCCGTATCCTCGAAGCGTTCATGGCAATCCCGGTGGTGATCATCGCACTGCTCGCCATCGTTGCGCTCGGCACCTCCAAGATCACCGTCATCGTCGTCATCGGCTTGAGCTTCGCACCGATCATCGCCCGCACGGTGCGCTCGGCGGTGCTGGCCGAACGCGAGCTCGATTATGTCGCGGCGGCAAAGCTTCGCCACGAAGGCGCGCTGCACACGATGTTCGTCGAGATCCTGCCCAACGTGATCCCGCCGATCCTGGTCGAGACGACAGTGCGTCTGGGCTATGCGATCTTCGCCGTCGCCACGCTCTCCTTCATGGGTTTCGGCATCCAGCCGCCCTCGCCCGACTGGGGACTCTCGATCTCCAGCAATTACGGCATGATCGGCGGCGGCTTCTGGTGGACGGTGCTGTTCGACGCGCTGGCGATCTCCTCGCTGGTGATCGGGGTCAACCTGGTGGCCGACGGCGTCCATGGAGCGTTCAATGACTGACAGGAACGCGCTCGAGCTCAACGATCTCTCGGTCGCCTATCGCGTCGGGCGCCGCAACCGGGCGGTGCTGCGCAATGTCAGCTTCAAAATCGGCCGCGGCGAGGCCTATGGGCTGGTCGGCGAATCCGGCTGCGGAAAGTCCACCGCGGCGCTGGCCGTGGTGCGATACCTGCCGCGCAACGGCTCGATCACCGGCGGCTCGATCGCGCTCGACGGCCAGGATGTGATGAAGCTCGATGCCGAGGCGCTCAGACGCGCCCGCGCGGAAAGTGTCTCCATGGTCTATCAGGATCCCGGCAAGGCGCTGAATCCATCATTGCGCATCGGCCGCCAGCTCACCGAGATCTTCGAGCTTGCCGGCATGTCGGGACAGGCGGCGAGCGACAAGGCGATCGCGATGCTCAATCTTGTGCGCATCTCGGATCCGGCCAGTGTCATGCAGCGCTACCCGCACCAGCTTTCCGGCGGCATGCAGCAGCGCGTGGCGATCGCGATGGCCTTGGCCAACGACCCCTCGATGCTGATCCTCGACGAGCCGACGACGGGTCTCGATGCCACGGTCGAAGCCGAAGTGCTCGACCTCATCGCGCAACTGCGCCGCGAGCTTTCGGCCTCAATCCTGTTCATCAGCCACAACCTCGCCGTGGTCTCCAACATGTGCGACCGGGTCGGCGTGCTCTATGCCGGCATGCTGGTCGAGGAAGGCTCGACCAAGGACGTCTTCAACGATCCGCGCCATCCCTACACGGTCGCCTTGCTGCGCTGCCTGCCGCGCGGCGGCCAGCGCAAGGACCAGGGCCGGCTCGACACGATCCCCGGCTTCCTGCCCGGCATCGGCGCTACGATCGTCGGCTGCGCCTTCGCCGACCGCTGCGCGCTGGCGACGGAGCGCTGCCGCAGCGAGCCGCCGCCGCTCTATGAGCTTGGAGGCGGCCGGCTGTCGCGCTGCCACTATCACGACAAGGCGCAGTCGCTGCCGCGCGCGACACCCGCCGAAATTGCCGCCGTCGCGCCGAAGCAGGCGCCGCCCGTGCTGCAGGTCGAGGGACTGAACAAGACCTATGCCAGCCATGGCCGTGCATTGAGGGCGGTGAAGGACGTTTCAGTCAGCCTCCGGCCCGGCGAAACGCTCGGGTTGGTCGGGGAGTCCGGCAGCGGCAAGACCACCTTCGCCAGGCTGCTGCTCGGCCTCGTGCCGCCGGACGAGGGCGGCAGCATCGAACTGGAGGGCAAGCAGTTGGCGCCGCGGCTTGCCAGCCGCTCGGAGGAGCAGGTCAAGGCGGTGCAGATCGTCTTCCAGAATCCGGATTCGGCGCTCAACCGTTCGCATTCGATCCGGCATATCCTCAGCCGCGCTTTGAAGCGGCTGGGCGGGCTCACCGGCAAGTCGCTGGAAACGCGCCTCGAAGAGCTCGTCCGCTCGGTGCGGCTCACCGACCGGCATCTGGCCGTCAAGCCGCGGCAGCTTTCGGGCGGTCTGAAGCAGCGCGTGGCGATCGCCCGCGCCTTCGCCGGCGATCCGCGCATCGTCGTCTGCGATGAGCCTACCTCGGCGCTCGACGTGTCGGTGCAGGCGGCGATCCTCAACCTCTTGGCCGACCTGCAATCGAAGCAGGACGTCAGCTACATTTTCATCTCGCACGACCTCGGCGTGGTGCGCTATCTGTCCGACAAGATCGCGGTGCTCTATCTCGGCCGCATCATGGAGTTCGGACCGTCGGAAGCGGTGTTTTCCGGCCCGCATCACCCTTACACGGAAGCTCTGTTGTCGGCCGTTCCGAAACTCGACCGGACGGAAAGCTCGCGCATCCGCCTCGACGGCGAAATCCCGAGCGCGGCCAACCCGCCCACGGGTTGCGTCTTCCACACGAGATGTCCGCGCAAGATCGGCGCGATCTGCGAGACGCAGGAGCCGGAACTAAGCGAGGCCGAGCCCGGGCACACAATCCGCTGCCATATTCCTTTCGCGGAGTTGGCAAGGCTGCAGAAGCCGAGGGCCGTGGAGCCGGCATAGTCGCCGCCAGAAAGCGGCCGCGCCTGCTGGATTCGCTGCGCCGATGGCTGGCGCAGGGCGGCAAGCGCGCTGACACCATCGCGCTGCCCCGTTAGGGACGTCCACAACGTCCGGCCGGGCGGAACCTCGTTTCGAACGCCGCATAGGGCTCCCTCGCGCCTTCCCTCTATCCTGCCGGACATTCCCTCTCCCCGCATCGTCAGTCTCGTTTGAGCTCAATCCTAAGACACCGCCGAAATGTCAGTTGAAATATTTTTCAAACGGTCATAGGAATGTTCAAAGAGTGATTGCGGCGCGGGCGGCGCGCCAAGGACCGGAGGAAGCGACATGTCCCATCCGCAATTCGCAGCGGAACTCCTGCAGCGCGCTGAGAAACAAGGACCGATCACCATCGGTCTCGCCGGCGCCGGACAGATGGGAACGGATATCGTCGTTCAGGTCGCACTTATGCCGGGCATGCGCATCGGCGCCATTTCGGAGGTCAGGCCGCAGGCGGCGATCGATGCGGCGCTGCTTGCCGGCCATGACCGCTCCGATATCGTAGAGGCGCCCAATGCCCCGGCCATCGATCGCGCCATCGAGGCCGGAAAGATCGCGGTCACCGAGGACCTGCATGCGCTCGCCGCCGCCGGCCGCATCGACGTGATCATCGACGCAACCGGAAATCCCAACATCGGCACGCTGTTCGCGCTCGAGGTGATGAAGAACGGCAAGCATATCGTCATGCTCAATGTCGAGGCCGACATCACCATCGGCCGGTTCCTGAAGGAAGAGGCGCGCAAGGCCGGCGTCGTCTACACAGGTGCGGCCGGCGACGAGCCTGCCTGCACGCTGGAGATCATCGGCTTCGCCAAAAGCCTCGGCTTCAATATCGTTGCCGCCGGCAAGGGCAAGAACAATCCGCTGAAGTTCGACGCCGTGCCGGCCGACTACGAGAAGGAGGCGGCCGAGCGCAACATGAATGCGCGCATGCTGGTCGAGTTCGTCGACGGCTCGAAGACGGCAATCGAGATGGTGGCGATCGCCAACGCGACGGGACTGGTGCCCGACGTGCCGGGCATGCACGGCCCTACCGCGACGCTAGAAGAACTCGCCAGCGTGCTCTGCCCGTGCGAGGATGGCGGCGTGCTTCATCGCAAGGGCGTTGTCGACTATTCGATCGGCAAGGGCGTCGCGCCCGGCGTGTTCTGCATCATCGAAACCAAGCATCCGCGCGTGCTGGAGCGCATGATCGACCTCAAGGTCGGCAAGGGCCCCTATTTCACGATCTTCCGCCCTTATCACCTCACCAGCCTGGAAGTGCCGCTGTCGGCGGCGCGCGCCGTGGTCTACAAGCGCGCCGACATGGAACCGCTCGATCATCCGGTGGCCGAGGCGGTGGCGGTGGCCAAGACCAGTCTCGGCACCGGCCAGTCGCTCGGCATGATCGGCGAGAACGACTACCGCGGCTTCGCCATGACTTGGGAGGACGCGCGAGCCAAGGGCGCGCTGCCGCTCGGGCTTGCCGAACGCGCCAAGGTGGTGAAGCCGGTCAAGGCCGGCGACTTCCTGACCTATGAAAACTGTGTACCCGACGATTCGATGGTGATAACCCAGATCCGCCGTCGTCTCGACCAGTCGGACGGACGGTTCGTAACCAACGCGGCCTAAAGCGCGTCGCGCGGAAACGGATCCAGGCGACGCGCTTTAGGTCCTTTTTATGCATGTCGTTTTCGCAAAACCGCTGCACACTTTTGCGCGACATGCTCTAACCCTCCGGATCCCAGCCTGATGGACGATGTGGTAATCGGGATCGACGCCTCGACGACCGCCGTGAAGGCGATCGCTTTCGCGCGCGACGGCTCGGAGCTTTTCCAGGCACGCGAGACCTATCCGCTTTCCAATCCGGCGCCCGGCCATTTCGAGCAGGACGCCGAGCATTGGTGGGCGGCGCTGCTGTCGGCGCTGCAACAAGTCGCCAAGGCGATCGATGCCTCACGCGTGAAAGCCATCTCAATCGCGCACCAGCGCGAGAGCTTCACGCTGATCGACAACGCCGGCAAGCCGCTCATCCCCGCCATATTGTGGCTCGACGAACGCGCCCGCCGCCAGGTGGCGCGGCTTTCGGAAGAACTCGGCCGCGAGGCGATCCGCGACTGGAGCGGCAAGCCGCCGGACCCGACGCCGGCGCTCTACGCTTTGGCCTGGCTGATGGAGCACCGGCCGCAGGCGCTGGCGGAAGCGGCCGCGCTGGTCGACGTGCACGCCTTCTCCGTCCACCGGCTCACGGGGCGACTGGTCACCAGCACGGCGAGCGCCGATCCGCTCGGCCTGCTGGACATCGCGCATGGCGTCTGGCACCCCCGACTCGTCGAGGCGGCGGGCCTGCGGCCGGAGCAACTGCCGATGTTGGTAGCCCCTGGGGAGGTCTGCGGCACGTTGTCGGAAAGCGTCGCGGCGGCGATCGGCCTGAAGGCCGGCACGCCGGTTATTGCGGGCGCCGGAGACGGCCAGGCGATGGGCCTCGGCATGGGAGTCTACGGGCCCGGCAAAAGCTATCTGTCGTTGGGCTCAGGCGTCGTCAGCGGAAATTATTCGGGTACGGTGATAACGTCGGATGCATTCCGCACGCTGGTCTCGCCGACCGGCTCCGGCTTCATGCTGGAGACGGTGCTGCGTTCCGGCATGCAGTTGGTCGACTGGATCGTGCGCACCACCGGCGCGCCTTCGGCCGTGGTGCTGGAGAGAGCTGCGAAGGAAGTCGCGCCAGGCAGCGACGGATTGCTCGTCATGCCCTATTGGGCCGGCGTCATGAGCCCTTACTGGGACGGCTCGGCGCGCGGCGCCATCGTCGGCCTGTCGCTCGATCACGAGCCAAAGCATCTCTTCCGCGCGGTGCTGGAGGGCATAGCGCTGGAGCAGGCGATCGCCACCGAGGCGATGGAGGAACAGACCGGCAAGGCCGACGCGATGATCGCGGCCGGCGGCGGCACCAATTGCGCACTGCTGATGGAAATCATGGCGAGCGTGCTCGAGCGCCCGCTCTTCGTCTCGCCGGTCAACGAAGCAGCGGCGCTGGGAGCCGCCATGCTCGCGGCCTCGGCAATCGGCTGGTTCGCGTCACCGGAAGAAGCGGCAAAGGCGATGGCGGCACGGCCGGCACGCCAGGTCGATCCTGTCGAGGCGCTTGTTCCGACCTACCGCGCACGCAAAGAAGTCTATCGTGATCTCTATCACGCGACACGCGATATCCACACGCGGCTCGGCGCGATTACCTGAACTACCGGCTCAGCAGCCCCTTGGCCGCGTCTTCGTCGGTGATCAGCACCGAGACCTTCGTATTCGCAAGTGCGGCGCGCATGACGGCGATCTTCTCCCGCCCGCCCGACACCAGGATGGTGGTCGGAATGTCGGAGAGATCCTGCAGCGGGTAGGCGCAGACGCGGCGGTTGACCTCATGGTCAACGATGCGACCGTCGGCATCGATGAAGTGGCAGAGGATATCGCCGACCGCGCCCGCCGCCTGCAATTCCTCCAATTCGCTGGGCTTGATGAAACCGTAATTGGCGATCGGGCTGTCGTTGGAAAAGGAGCCGACGCTGAGCACCGCGATGTTCGCGCGCCGCGCCCTAAAGACCACATCCTGGACGCTGCGCTGGCTCATGAAGGCATCGCGCTGCTCCGGCCTGTCGGCATAGACGGGCACGGGCAGCAGATAGCATTCGGCGCCGATCTTCTCGGCGAATTCCCAGGCGCTCTCGGTCGGATTGAGCGGCTGCGCATGGGTGAGGCCGCCAAGCATCGAGACCACCGTGGTCCTGGCGATCGGCCGCCTGGGCAATTCGTTGATGGCGAATTTCAGCGTCCTGCCCCAACCCAGTGCGATAACGTCGCCCGCATTGACGTTGTCGGCGAGATAGGCGGCGGCGGCATGGCCGATCATCAGCGGCGCGTTGCTCCTGTCGGCAGCCGACGGCACGACTACCGCCTGGCTGAGGCCGAAGCGCTGCTTCAGGCGTTCCTCCAGCTGCACGCATTCGACGACGCTGTCGCGAATGCGGAACTGGACGACGCCCTCCTCGCGCGCGGCCGACAGAATCCGGTGCACCTTGATACGGCCGACGCCGAGGATCTCCGAGATCCGCTCCTGCGTCAGCCCTTCGACATAATAGTGCCAGGCGGCTCGGGCCTTGAGCTCGGCATCCGGAAAACGCGAGACCTTGTCGTTCTCGATCACCGCCATGCTTTATGCCTCCGTATGCGCTCGACTTCCCTATGGCAAACTGTCGGTTCACGCAAACTGCCGCCGAATGGCTGCGCGGCACTTGACAATTTTCTGATGAACGTTTTAGCTGAACAAAATTGCAGGTCAAAGATAAATTGTTCACAAGGGAGGATGCCTGGTGAACAAGAGCGGAAGGCAAGGCACGCCTGCCCGCTGACGGAGGAGACGAAGTGGCCGTGAGCAACGAGACGAGCGAGTTGAAGGCTGGCACCGGCGCCGCGCAGGCCGCTTCCGGTGCGAAGCTTTCGGCGCTGTTTGCCGGAACGATGGGACCGCTGATCGGGCTGGTGCTGCTGTGCCTGGCGCTGGCGCTGACCACCGACACCTTCCTGACGGTACGCAATATCCTCAACGTGCTCGACCAGGTGACCGTCCTCGGCATCATGGCGATCGGCATGACGCTGGTCATCCTGATCGGCGGCATCGACCTTTCCGTCGGCTCGGTGCTGGCGCTGGCCTCGATGGTGATGGGCTATGTCGCCTATCCCGACTATCTCAATCTCGGCGTCCCGGCGGGCATCGCCGCGGCGCTCGTCGTCGCTGCCCTCTGCGGCCTGGTGTCGGGCCTGCTGGTGACGGTGACGAAACTGCCGCCCTTCATCGCGACGCTTGCCATGATGTCGGTGGCGCGCGGCCTCGCCAACATGATCACCGACGGCTCGCAGATCGTCGGCTTTCCCGACTGGTTCACCAACCTCTCGATCGTGCGCCACTTCGGCTTCCTGTCGGTCACCGTCGGGCTGATGATCGTGCTGGCGATCGTCTTCGCGATCTTCCTCAATTACCGCGCCACCGGCCGCAGCCTCTACGCGATCGGCGGCAGCGCCGAGGTTGCCCGCCTCTCCGGCATTCCGGTGAAGTCGCTGACCAACTGGGTCTACGCAATCTGCGCACTGCTGGCGGGACTGGCCGGCATCGTGCTCGCGGCCCGGCTCGATTCCGTGCAGCCGAGTTCGGGCGTCGGCTACGAGCTTGACACGATCGCCGCGGTGGTGATCGGCGGCGCCAGCCTTTCCGGCGGCATCGGCTCGATCGGCGGCACGGCGATCGGCGTTCTCATCATCGGCGTGCTGCGCAACGGCCTCAACCTGCTCGGCGTGTCACCCTTCATCCAGCAGGTGGTGATCGGCGTGGTGATCGCGCTGGCGGTTGCCACCGATACCTGGCGGCGGCGCCGCCAATAGGAATTCGCCCGGATGTCCGGGCGGAACGGATCGGTCGATCCGAGACTGGGACTGTCCGGCCGAGGGCGCCGCGATGCGCAGGCGGACAGATTGAACACCAACGGAGGAAAAACATGCTGACCAAACGTTCACTGCTGCTTGCAGCCGCGGCCATTGTCCCGCTGCTCGGCCTGTCCGATGCCGCCTCGGCCAAGGACGCCAAGAAGCTCGGCCTCGCCGTCGCCAATCTGCAGGCGGACTTCTTCAACCAGATCAAGCAGTCGGTCGAAGCCTATGCCAAGGAGAAGGGCATCGAGGTCATCACCGTCGACGCCAAGGGCGATTCGGCCACGCAGGTCAGCCAGGTGCAGGACCTCGTCACCCAGAACATCGACGCGCTGATCTATATCCCGGCCGGCGCCACCGCCGCGACGGTGCCGACCAAGACCGCGAAGGCCGCCGGCATCCCGGTGGTCAATGTCGACCGCAACGCCGACGGCGCGCCCGGCGACACCTTCATCGCCACCGACAGCGTCAACTCGGCCAAGAGCGTGTGCGACTACATCGCCAAGCAGGCCGGCGGCAAGGGCGAGATGGTGATCATCCATGGCCAGAAGGGCACGACGCCGGAAGTCGACCGCTCCAAGGGCTGCGGCGAGGCGCTCAAGGCCTATCCGGATATCAAGGTGGTCGGCGAGCTCTGGAGCGATCAGTGGCACCAGGACGAAGGCTTCAAGCTGGCGCAGGACCTGCTGCAGGCCCATCCGAATGTCTCGATCATCTTCGGCCAGGCCGACGCGCTGGCTCTGGGCGCCGCGCAGGCGGTCAAGGTCGCCAACCCCGACCACAAGGTGTGGATCGCCGGCTTCGACGGCGACGTTGCGGCGCTCAAGGCGCTGAAGGAGGGCGTGTTCGACGTCACCGCGACGCAGCAGACGCAGGGCATGGGCCGGCTAGCCGTCGATTCGGCCATCAAGATCGTGGCGGGCGAGAAGCTGCCGGCCGAGCAACTGCAGGACGCGACCCTGACCACCAAGGACAATGTCGCGCAATTCATCGAGAAGCATCCGTAAGGCGGCAACCGTTGAGAGAGCGCCACGATGTCCACTGAACCTCGCCATAGTGAAGGCCCGCATAACGGGCTCTTCGTCAACGGCCTCTGCAAGAGCTACGGACCGGTGCAGGTCCTGGCCGATGCGAGCTTCGAGGTGCGGCCGGGCGAGGTCGTGGCGCTGCTCGGCGAGAACGGTGCCGGGAAGTCGACGGTGTCCAACATCATCGCCGGTTCGACCAAGCCTGATGCCGGCACCATCATCTGGCGGGGGAAGCCCTATTCCCCCGCCAATCCCGCCGCGGCCATCGAGGCCGGCGTCGGCATGATCCATCAGGAATTGAAGCTGCTGCCGGCCCTGTCGGTGGCGGAGAATGTCTATGTCGGGCGGCTGCCGATGCGGCGCGGCCGCATCGACCGGGCAACCATGAACGCGAAGGCCTCGGCGCAATTGAAGCGCCTCGGCCTCGACGTCTCGCCGGAGCGCAAGGTGCGCACGCTGCGCGTCGCGGCACAGCAGCAGGTGGAGATCGCCAAGGCGCTGACGCTGAATGCCGAGCTTCTGATCCTCGACGAACCGACCGCCGCGCTCGGCGGCGAGGAGACGGAGCTGCTGTTCAAGCAAATCCGCAAGCTCAAGGCCGAAGGCATGTCCTTCATCTATATCAGCCACCGGCTGGACGAGATCGCTCAGATCGCCGACCGTGTGGTGGTAATGCGCGACGGCCGCATCGTCGCCCGGCACGAGCGCGCCGACATCCCGGTGCGCACGGTCGTCGAGCAGATGGTCGGACGCAGCGTCGAACGCATGTTCCCGAAGCTGTCGGCGCCGGGTACCGAGACAGTGCTCGAAGTCGAGAACCTGTCCTCGCCGGAGCGCAGCTTCAACAATGTTTCGTTCGCGGTGAAATCGGGCGAAATCCTGGGCATCGCCGGGCTGATCGGCGCCGGCCGCACCGAGCTGGTCAGGGCGATCGCCGGCGCCGATCCGATCTCGTCCGGCGCGGTGCGGGTCGCGGGCCGGCCTGTTCATCTCAGCGGCCCCGCGGCGGCGATCAGGGCCGGCGTCGTGCTGGTGCCGGAGGACCGCAAGGAACAGGGCGTCGTATTGGAGCAGACGATCGGCGAGAACCTCGCCATCGGCAATTTCGATCATGTCGCACCGAAGGGCTGGGTGTTTCCCAAAGCGGTTCAGAGGTTCGCCGAGGCCGGCATTTCGAGGCTCGGCGTCAAGGGTCGGCCGAACCAGGCAGTCTCAAAACTTTCCGGCGGCAACCAGCAGAAGGTGATCATCGCCAAATGGGTGTCGCGGCCGCCCAAGGTGTTCATCCTCGATGAGCCGACGCGCGGCATCGACGTTGGCGCCCGCGCGGCGATCTACGATGTCATCGCCGACCTCGCCCGCTCGGGCATGGCCGTGGTGGTGGTGAGCTCGGACCTCGAGGAGGTGCTGGGGCTTTCGCACCGGGTTCTGGTGCTGAGCCGCGGCCGCCAGCGCGGCATCCTCGATCGCGACGAAGCAAGCAATGTCGCCGTGATGGAACTCGCCACGAGCTGAGGGCACGGCAGATGGGAATAAAGCGCAGCAGGTGATAGCCTCCCAAGCACCGGACCGCGCGGGGCGCCAGCAGGGCTGGCGCCCCTTCTTTCAGGGAGAGGGAGAAAGATGAAACTGTTCGATATTGATGGCGACGTGGCGCTGGTGACGGGCGCCGGCAGCGGCATCGGTCAAGCGATCGCCATCGGTCTGGCGGAAGCCGGCGCCGATGTCGCCTGCTTCGGCCACAGCTCGAAGGGCGGTCTGGAAGACACGGCAGACAAGATCAGGGCGCTCGGCCGCAAGGCGCTGGTGCTGACCGGAACTGTCACATCGCAGAGCGATCTCGCGGCAGCGGTCGAACGCATCGAAAAGGAACTCGGCGCGCTGACGATCGCGGTCAACAATGCCGGCGTCGCCGGTGCCGAACCCGCCGAGACGCTGCCGATGGAGAAGTGGCAGAAGCTCTACGACGTCAATGTCAGCGGCGTGTTCCTGTCCTGCCAGGCCGAGGCGCGCGTCATGCTGCCCCGCCGCAAAGGCTCGATCATCAACATCGCCTCGATGTCCGGCTCGATCGTCAACCGCGGCCTGACGCAGGCGCACTATAATTCGTCCAAGGCGGCGGTGATCCACATGTCGAAGAGCCTCGCCATGGAGTGGGCCGATCGCGGCCTGCGCGTCAATGTGGTGAGCCCCGGCTACACGCTGACGCCGATGAACAAGCGGCCGGAGGTCGCCGAGCAGGTCAAAATCTTCGAGCGCGACACGCCGATGGGCCGCATGGCGACGCCTGAGGAAATGGTCGGGCCGACCGTGTTCCTGGCGAGCCGGGCCGCGAGTTTCGTCACCGGCATCGACCTCATCGTCGATGGCGGCTTCGTCTGCTGGTAGGAGAAAGAAAAAGTGCAGAAGCGTTTCGAAGGAAAGACGGCAATCGTCACAGGCGCCAGCGGCGGCATCGGTGCGGCCATGGCGAAGCGTTTCGCGGCGGAAGGTGCTGCGGTCGTGATCAGCGCCATTGATCCGCGCGTCGACGAGGTCGCCGCCGGCCTGAAGGCTGCGGGCACGAAGGTCGCCTCGATGCGCATGGACGTGACGAAGAAGGACGAGGTCGAAGCGCTTTACGATCTCGCGGAGAATGAATTCGGTCGGGTCGACATTTCGGTGCAGAACGCCGGCGTCATCACCATCGCCAAAATCGAGGCGATGACGGAATCCGAGTGGGACAAGGTGATGGCGGTGAACACGAAAGGCGTGTTCCTGTGCTGCCAGGAAGCGATCGCGCGCATGCGCAAGCACGGCCAAGGCGGCCGGCTGATCAACACCGCGTCCGGCCAGGCGCGGCAGGGTTTCATCTACACGCCGCATTACGCGGCGTCGAAATTCGGGGTTGTCGGCATCACGCAGAGCCTGGCCAAGGAAGTGGCCAAGGAAAAGATCACCGTCAATGCCATCTGCCCCGGCATCATCGACACCGACATGTGGGCCTATAACGACACCGCATGGGGCAAGCTGCTCGGCGACTACAAGCCGGGCGAGCTGATGGCGGAATGGGTGAAGAACATCCCGATGGGCCGCGCCGGCAGCGGCGAAGACGTCTCGGGGCTCGTCAGCTTTCTCGCCAGCGATGACGCGGCCTACATCACCGGACAGACCATCAATGTCGACGGCGGCCTGATCATGTCGTGAGAAGGCCTGCGATGGGTTGAGTGCCTGAGGCGCCAGCCTCGCCTGCGACCCAGGCAGCCGGGTCGCGACAGCCGATTTCATCGCAGGTTCTGCAATATAAGATGGCTTGCCGCCGTGATTGCGCTCCTGTATCGCCACCGAATATGTTCACCTCGAGTGAAATAAGTCGGCGGAAAGTTGAGGGGCGCCATGGCGAAGAAGACGACCGACACCAAGCCTTCCGGCGCGAGCGACCAAGCCAAGCCGTTGCCGAAGAGCGTCTCGGCGGACGGGCGAACCGTGCGAACCATCCGCGCGCCGCTGACGCAGAATCCGCACGCGGTCCGCGACACGCGCGAGAAAGTGCTGGAGGTAGCGATCGGCCATGAGGTGCGCGCCTTCCGCAAGAAGCTCGGCATCACCGTCGCCGATCTCGCGGCCGCCACCGACATTTCGCTGGGCATGCTGTCGAAGATCGAGAACGGCATCACCTCGCCGTCGCTGACCACGCTGCAGGCGCTGTCGCGGGCGCTCGGCGTGCCGGTCACCGCCTTCTTCCGCCGCTTCGAGGAAGAGCGCGCCGCCGTCTTCGTCAGGGCCGGCGAAGGCGTCGACGTCGAGCGGCGCGGCACACGCGCCGGCCACCAGTACAATCTGCTTGGCCATATCGGCGCCAACACCAGCGGCGTGGTCGTCGAGCCCTATCTGATCACGCTGACCGAGGACTCCGACGTGTTCCCGACTTTCCAGCATGCAGGGATGGAGTTCCTCTATATGCTCGAGGGCGAGGTCGTATACCGGCACGGCAGCAATCTCTATCCGATGAAGCCAGGCGACAGCCTGTTCTTCGACGCCGATGCGCCGCATGGGCCGGAAGAACTGACACAGCTGCCGATGCGCTATCTCTCCATCATCTGCTATCCGCAGAACAGCACGACCTGACCAACCCGAACCCGGACATCGTTCAGTGACGCATTCGTCGAGGATCCGACCTCGCGAAGCATTTCCATGGCATTTCCACCAGCTCGTGCCGGCGCTGTGCCGCCCGCGGTAATTTTCCTGCAGGCAAATAGTTTTATCCACAGGCAATCCTGCGGCGGATCCCCAAACCGTTTACCGAACGTAAAACCGGCTTGACAACTTCGCGGTTCGGGCAGAACTTATGAAAAAAATTTCACTCTGTTGAAAGAGTGACGCCCGGTCGATTACGGGGCCGGACGTCGAGAAAAGGGGAAAAACCGATGTCCGACCTCAAGCAGCGCATCGAAGCGCTGTACCGTTCCGATGTGCGCGGATCGGTGCTCCTGATCGTCTGCCTTTGGGCGACGATCCTCTTCGTCCTCCTGATGACCTGGGCCTACATCCCCGACAGCGGGATCAAGGTCGTGGTGGTGATCGCCGCGGCGGCGGTGCTGATCTTCAACACCGCCGCCATCCTGGCGATGCTCAACCACTACAAGGAAGACAAGGATTTCATCTACGGCCTCGACATCAAGAACGCCGACGCGTTCCGCAACCGCCAGTCCTGAAGGGAGAAAGCATGTCCCGCTACATTCCGCCGGAGCAGAGCAAGGCCGGTCAGGTCTTCGACATCGCCGTCGTTGTGGTCGCCATCTTCGTGGCGCTTTGGCTGCCGCTGAAACTCGGCCTCGCGGGTGCTGCGAAATCGATCGACGCGCTCGACGCCAAGACCTGGGAAGCGCTCGGCCAGAACGCGACCATGGCCTCGATCTGGGAAAAGCTCGGCTACACGCCGGAGACCGCCCACGACATCATCCAGAACCGCTTCCACTACATCATCGACTGGCCGACGCTGATCATCATGGCGGTGGTGCTGATCGCCTATTTCGTCTTCATGTTCCGCGCCTCCGATCGCGAATATCGCGATGTGATCAACGAGAAGTTCGACGGCAAGTAACCCGGGAACACGATCATGTGGATGACAGTCTCTTACGCATGTTGGGGCATCTCGATCCTGCTCGCGCTGTGGATGCTCTACGACTGGTTCAAGGTCGACACGACCTATTCCGAGGAGACGCTGACCTCCTCGCGCGAAGGCGAGCTTGAAGCCGTCTCCGAAAAGCACCGGATCTGAGTGGAGCCTCACCAATGACAGTCGCGGTTGAAACGAGAGAAACGGTGGTCCACGGCGACCGGGTCTCGCTGCTACGCGTGCTCGGCCCCGCCCATGTCTGGGCGCTCGGCGTCGGCATCGTGCTGGTCGGCGAGTTCACCGGCTGGAATTTTGCCGCCGACAAGGGCGGCGCGCTCGCCGCGCTGATCGTCTGCTGGGTCGTCGGACTGCTCTACACCTCGGTCGCGATGATCGATTCGGAAGTGACGTCGACGGTCGCCGCCGCCGGCGGCCAGTACGCGCAGGCCAAGCACATCGTCGGGCCACTGATGGCTTTCAACGTCGCGCTGTTCCTGGTCTTTGCCTACACGATGCTCGAAGTCTCGGATGCGATCCTGCTCGGCGACACCATCGTTGCCAAAGCAGGTGTCGAGGGATTGACCCACAATTCCTTCATCGCCGCCACCATCGTCGTGCTGGCATGGCTCAACTATCGCGGCGTGCTGATGACGCTCAACGTCAACTTCGTCATCACGGCGATCGCCTATATCTCGATCGTCATCCTGTTCTTTTCGGTCAGTCCATGGACGCAAGGGGCGGTGCTGAAGCTCAACGAACTGGTCACTCCCGGCAACGCGCTGCCCTATGGCTGGATCGGCGTGATCGCCGCCTTCCAGTTCGGCATCTGGTACTATCTCGGCATCGAGGGCACCACGCAAGCGGCCGAGGAAGTGCGCTCGCCGGCGCGTTCCCTGCCCTATGGCACGATGGCCGGCATGATCACGCTTCTGATCGCCGCCGCCATGACCTGGTATGTCTGCGCCTCGCTGATGCCGTGGGCATATCTCGGCATCACCTATTATCCGCTCTGGGACGCCGGCAAGCTGACCGGCAGCCCGCTGCTCGAGAACCTGCTCTTCATCGCGACGCTGCTTGCAGCCCTTGCCTCGGCCAATGGCTGCATCAATGACGCCGCCCGCGCCTGGTTCTCGCTCGGCCGCGACCGCTACCTGCCGAGCTGGTTCTCGGCGGTGCATCCGAAGTTTCGCACGCCCTATCGGTCGATCCTGTTCCTGCTGCCGATCGCGCTGGCCTTCGCCTTCATCGCCGATCTCAACCAGGCGATCACCTTCTCGATCCTGTCGGGCGTGCTGCAATACACCTTCATGAGCATCAACATCATGATGTTCCGCAAGAAGTGGCCGCTCGGCTCGATCCGCCGTGGCTACACGCATCCCTTCCATCCGCTGCCGGCGATCGTGCTGTTCTGCCTGTGCGTGGTGACCTTCTTCGCCATCTTCCTCGGCTTCGGCTCGCAGCTGATCGCTATGATCGCCTTCTACTTCCTGATCTCGCTGTGGTTCCACTTCTACCGCTACAAGTTCGTGCGCCGCGGCGACCAGTTCACCATGCCCTGGCCGAAGCCGCAGGGCTATTGAACGGAAAAAGACCCGCCGCCTGGCGGCGGGTCTTGGCGTGTCGAGATGTCTGAGTTGACGTCAGTCTTGTTTGCCGGGGCGATCGTATTTGCGGTCGTCCTTCACCTTGCCTGGCTTGCGCGCTCCAGCCGCAACAGGGCCAGGGCGGCGCTCGCCGACGACGAGGCCGCCATCCGCGCCGTTATTCGCGACGCGATCGACGTCTCCGACGGCACGGCCGGCGTCGCTACCTGGGCGGGTTCGCATAACGGCGAGCGAGCGCAGGTGCGTACCATCGTTGACACGCTCGCGACCAGAAAGCTTCCCGCGCGCTGGCTCAGCGTGTCGATCACCGAGCCGGTGGCGGTGCCGGGCGTTTTCGACATGATGATGCGGCCGGGATCGCCGACGACCTTCTCCAATTTCGACCATCTCGAACACACCCTTCCGAAAACGGCGGCGTTCCCCGACGAGGCGGTGCTGCGGACAAACCGCAAAGGCGTCGTCTTCTCGCAGGAGGTGATCGCCGCGCATGCCGGGATCTTTGCCGAAGGCCACGCCAAGGAATTGCTGATCACGCCGAAGGGCGTGCGCATCGTGTGGCTGCTGGCCCAGGCCGATCGGGCGCGCTACGGTGTGTTCCGGCAAGCCGCTTTCGGCGACGCGAGGCTCGATCCGGCATTGATCGAAAAACTGCTCGGAGCCGCATCCTCGATTCGCGACGCGATCAACCAGTGCGAAAGGCAGGCCGCATGAGCAACGCCACCGAACCCGCCGCCCGGCCTTCGAACCCTTATTTTGTCCTGGCCTCCGCGATCGTCCTGCCGGGCAGCGGACATGTCATGCTCGGCTTGCCGGCGCGCGGCCTGCAGTTCCTGTTCTTCATGGTGATCCTCGGCTGGGTCACGACCAAGGTGGCGCTGGCGGATGCCAGCTTCATCGGTCGCCACGCCGGCGGGTTCCTGATCTATGCGCTGTCGATCCTCGATGCCTACAGGATAGCGCGCATTCGCCACGCGATATGGACCCACGGCCATCCGGACGGCGACAACGCTACAAGCGGCTCGAAGGCGGATATATAATCAGAGGAAAATTTCTTTCATACCATTGAATTCGCGGATTTCATTCGGTACACCATCTGGAAGCCACAAACGTCGGAGGCTGACATGTGCGGAATCGTCGGACTTTTCCTCAAGGACAAGACGCTGGAGCCGAAGCTCGGCGCCATGTTGTCGGAGATGCTGATCTCGCTCAGCGACCGCGGTCCGGACAGCGCCGGCATCGCCATCTATGGCGCGGCGACCGGCAACGAGGCCAAGATCACCGTGCAGTCGCCGAAACCCGAGCGCGATTTCCGCGGCCTCGACGTCGAGCTCGCCAAGGCGGTCGGCGCGCCGGTGAGCGTCGCGGTGAAGTCGACGCATGCGGTTATCCGCACCACGCCCGACAAGGTCGACGCCGCGCGTGAGGCGCTGCAGTCGCTTCGGCCCGATATACGCATCATGGGCGCCGGCGAAGCGGTCGAGATCTACAAGGAAGTCGGCCTGCCGGCGGCCGTCGTCGATCGCTTCGACGTGCGCTCGATGACCGGCACGCATGGTATCGGCCATACCCGCATGGCGACGGAATCGGCGGTCACTACGATGGGCGCGCATCCCTTCTCGACCGGCGCCGACCAGTGCCTGGTGCACAACGGTTCGCTCTCCAACCACAACAATGTCCGCCGCGAGCTGGTGCGCGAAGGCATGACCTTCGAGACGGAGAATGATACGGAAGTGGCGGCCGCCTATCTCTCCAACAGGATGGCGCATGGCAAGAATCTCGGCGAGGCGCTCGAAGGCACGCTCTCCGACCTTGACGGCTTTTTCACCTTCGTCGTCGGGACCAAGAACGGCTTCGGCGTTGTGCGCGATCCGATCGCCTGCAAGCCGGCCGTGATGGCCGAGACCGACCAGTATGTCGCGTTTGGCTCGGAATATCGCGCGCTCACCAAATTGCCCGGCATAGACAATGCGAGGGTCTGGGAGCCGGAGCCCGCAACGGTCTATTTCTGGGAGCATTGAGTTCATGCCTGCAACACCCATGCCGAAGGCACATCGCGAGCAAGGCCATGCGAGGGTCTTCGACCTTGCGGAACAGTCGCTGCGCGAGCTGAACCAGGCGCTTCATCAGGTGACCCCCGGGTCGAACGAAACTGCTTGGGAAGTGCTCAACCCGAAAGGCAGCCATTCGGTCGCCGTCGGCGTCGACCATCCGATCAGCATCGATGTGCGGGGCAGCGTCGGCTATTACTGCGCCGGCATGAATGACGGCGCCACGATCACCGTGCATGGCTCGGCCGGCCCCGGTGTCGGCGAAAACATGATGTCCGGCTCGATCGTGGTCAAAGGCGATGCCAGCCAGTATGCCGGCGCCACCGGCCGCGGCGGCCTCTTGGTCATCGAGGGCAATGCTTCCTCGCGCTGCGGCATCTCGATGAAGGGCATCGATATCGTCGTGCACGGCAATATCGGCCACATGTCGGCCTTCATGGCGCAGTCCGGCAATCTGGTGGTGCTGGGCGATGCCGGCGATGCGCTGGGCGATTCCATCTATGAGGCGCGGCTCTTCGTGCGCGGCAAGGTCGAGAGCCTGGGTGCGGACTGCATCGCCAAGGAGATGCGGCCCGAGCACATCGAACTGCTGCAGGGCCTGCTCGACAAGGCGGGCGTCACCGACGTCAAGGCTTCGGAGTTCAAGCGCTACGGCTCGGCCCGGAAGCTCTACAATTTCAATATCGACAACGCCGACGCGTATTGAGGCAAGATGACCTACCGCAACCCGCCAACGACGCCACGCAAGTCCGCGACCTTCGACGACTACACGCTTTCCGAGATTCGCCGCGCAGCAGCGACCGGCATCTACGATATCCGCGGCGCCGGCGCCAAGCGCAAGCTGCCGCATTTCGACGACCTCCTGTTCCTCGGCGCCTCGATCTCGCGCTATCCGCTAGAAGGCTATCGGGAGCGCTGCGATACCAGCGTGGTGCTCGGTTCTCGTCATGCCAAAAAGCCGATCGAGCTGAAGATCCCAATCACCATTGCCGGCATGAGCTTCGGCTCGCTCTCCGGTCCGGCCAAGGAAGCGCTCGGCCGAGGCGCGACGCTTTCCGGCACCTCGACCACTACCGGCGATGGCGGCATGACCGAGGAAGAGCGCGGCCATTCGAAGACGCTGGTCTACCAATACCTGCCTTCGCGCTACGGCATGAACCCGCGCGACCTGCGCCGTGCCGATGCGATCGAAGTTGTCGTCGGACAGGGCGCCAAGCCCGGCGGCGGCGGGATGCTGCTGGGACAGAAGATCTCCGACCGCGTCGCCGAGATGCGCACGCTGCCCAAGGGCATCGACCAGCGATCGGCCTCGCGCCATCCCGACTGGACCGGCCCCGACGATCTCGAGATCAAGATCCTGGAGCTGCGCGAGATCACCGACTGGGAGAAGCCGATCTACGTCAAGGTCGGGGGCGCCCGTCCTTATTACGACACCGCGCTTGCGGTGAAGGCCGGCGCCGACGTCGTCGTGGTCGACGGCATGCAGGGGGGCACCGCCGCGACCCAGGAAGTATTCATCGAGAATGTCGGTCAGCCGACGCTCGCCTGCATCAGGCCGGCGGTGCAGGCGCTGCAGGACCTCGGCATGCACCGCAAGGTGCAGTTGATCGTCTCCGGCGGCATCCGCAACGGCGCCGATGTCGCCAAGGCGCTGGCGCTCGGCGTCGACGCGGTGTCGATCGGCACCGCCGCACTCGTGGCGCTTGGCGACAACGACCCGCGCTGGGAGGCGGATTACAACGCGCTCGGCACCACGGCCGGCGCCTATGACGACTGGCACGAAGGCAAGGACCCGGCCGGCATCACCACGCAGGATCCCGAGTTGATGAAGCGCGTCGATCCGATCGCCGCCGGTCGGCGGCTCGCCAACTACTTGAAGGTGATGACGCTCGAGGCTCAAACCATTGCCCGCGCCTGCGGCAAGAACAGCCTGCACAATCTCGAGCCCGAGGACCTGGTCGCGCTCAGCATCGAAGCAGCCGCCATGGCCGGCGTGCCGCTTGCCGGCACCAACTGGATACCGGGGAAGAACGGCTTCTAGGACACACCATCCAGGATCACATAAGCGAGGAACTATAATGGGGAACGATCTCGCCGCATTCGCCAAGGAGAACGGCGTCAAATACTTCATGATCTCCTACACCGACCTGTTCGGCGGGCAGCGTGCCAAGCTGGTGCCGGCGCAGGCGATCGCCGACATGCAGAAGGACGGCGCGGGATTTGCCGGCTTCGCCACGTGGCTCGATCTCACGCCGGCGCACCCCGACATGCTGGCGGTGCCGGATCCGGATTCGGTGATCCAGCTGCCGTGGAAGCCGGAGGTAGCCTGGGTGGCCGCCACCTGCGTGATGGACGACAAGCTCGTCGACCAGGCGCCGCGCAACACGCTGAAGCGCCTGATCGAAGAGGCCGCCCGCGACGGCATGCATGTCAAGACCGGCATCGAGGCCGAGTTCTTCCTGATCTCGCCGGACGGCAGCGCTATCTCCGACCAGTACGACACGGCGTCGAAACCCTGCTACGACCAGCAAGCGGTGATGCGCCGCTACGACGTGATCGCCGAGATCTGCGACCATATGCTGGCGCTGGGCTGGGGTCCGTACCAGAACGACCATGAGGACGCCAACGGTCAGTTCGAGATGAACTGGACCTTCGATCACGCGCTGGCGACCGCCGACAAGCATTCTTTCTTCAAGTTCATGGTCAAGTCAGTTGCGGAAAAGCATGGGCTCCGCGCGACTTTCATGCCCAAGCCCTTTCAGGGCCTGACCGGCAATGGCTGCCATGCGCACATCTCGGTGTGGGACGAGACCGGCAAGACCAATGTCTTCGCCGACAATTCGGAGGAACTCGGCCTGTCCGCCAAGGGCAGGAACTTCCTCGGCGGCATCATGAAGCATGCTTCGGCGCTTGCCGCGATCACCAACCCGACGGTCAATTCCTACAAGCGCATCAACGCGCCGCGCACCATTTCGGGCGCGACGTGGGCGCCAAACACGGTGACCTGGACCGGTAACAACCGTACCCACATGGTGCGCGTGCCGGGACCGGGCCGCTTCGAGCTGCGTCTGCCGGACGGCGCCGCCAATCCCTATTTGCTGCAGGCAGTGATCATCGCCGCCGGCCTCGACGGCATCCGCTCGAAGGCCGACCCCGGCAAGCGCTACGACATCGACATGTACCAGTTCGGTCATACGGTAACGGATGCGCCGAAACTGCCGCTCAACCTGCTCGATGCGCTGCGTGAGTTCGACAAGGACAAATCGCTGAAGGCGGCGCTGGGTGAGGAATTTTCGTCGGCATATCTAAAGCTGAAGCAGCAGGAATGGAATTCCTATGCTTCGCACTTCACGCAGTGGGAGCGCGACCACACGCTGGACATCTAAAGCCCGTCGGCCGTGCAATCCGATGCGATAGAGAAGAGTCGGCGTGGGCGAGCGGCCTCGGAATGATTTCATGAAATACTCGATCTTCTCGCTCGCCCGTGCCGCCCTCTCCGGCCACAAGACCTGGAAGCCGACCTGGCGGGATGCGGCTCCGAAGGATCGCTACGACGTGGTGATCATCGGCGGCGGCGGCCACGGGCTGGCGACCGCCTGGTTCCTCGCCAGCGAGTTTGGCATCCGCAACGTCGCCGTGCTGGAGAAGGGCTGGATCGGCTCCGGCAATGCCGGCCGCAACACCACCATCATCCGCTCCAACTACGGCCTGCCCGGCAACACCGGCTTCTATGAACTGTCGATGAAGCTGTGGGAGCGGATGGAGCAGGATTTGAACTACAACGCGATGGTCAGCCAGCGCGGCGTCATCAACCTCTACCATTCCGACGCGCAGCGCGACGCCTTTGCCCGACGCGGCAACACCATGCGCATCAACGGCATTGATGCCGAGCTGCTCGACCAGGCGGCGCTCAGGAAGATGATGCCGTTCCTGAACTTCGACAATGCGCGCTTCCCGGTGCAGGGCGGGCTGTTGCAGCGGCGCGGCGGCACGGCGCGTCACGATGCCGTGGTGTGGGGCTATGCGCACGCGGCGAGCGAGCTCGGCGTCGACATCATCCAGAACTGCGAAGTCACCAGCTTCCTGCGCGACACCAACGGCAAGGTCTCCGGCGTCGAGACCTCGCGCGGCCGGATCGGCGCCGGCAAGGTCGGCATGGCGGTCGCGGGCAGTTCCTCACGCGTCGCGGCGATGGCCGGACTGCGCCTGCCGATCGAGAGCCATGTACTGCAGGCCTTCGTCTCCGAAGCGATCAAGCCGCTCCTGCCCAACGTCATGACCTTCGGCGCCGGGCATTTCTATGTCAGCCAGTCGGACAAGGGCGGGCTGGTCTTCGGCGGCGACATCGACGGCTACAACTCCTATGCCCAGCGCGGCAATCTGCCTGTCGTGGAGGATGTCTGCGAAGGCGGCATGGCGCTGATCCCGATGATCGGCCGCGTGCGGCTCCTGCGCCAATGGGGCGGCATCATGGACATGTCGATGGACGGCTCGCCGATCATCGACAAGAGCCCGGTCGACGGCCTCTATCTCAATGCCGGCTGGTGCTATGGCGGCTTCAAGGCGACGCCTGGCTCCGGCTTCGTCTTTGCTCATCTCATCGCCCGCGATCAATCGCACAAGGAAGCCGCCCGCTTCCGCCTCGACCGGTTCCAGCGCGGCGCCATGATTGACGAGAAGGGCCAGGGCGCCCAACCGAACCTCCATTGAAGACCCGACCATGCGCATAGTCTGTCCCTTCTGCGGCGAACGCGAACTCGGCGAGTTCACCTATCTCGGCGACGCCAAGCCGCAGCGCCCGCCTGCCGATGCCGGTGAAGACGCCGTCTACGACTACGTCTACCTGCGCGACAACATCGCCGGTGTGATGAGCGAGCATTGGTATCACGGCGGCGGCTGCCGGGCCTGGCTGAAGGTCACGCGCAACACGCTGACGCATGAGATTTCGGCTGTCGAGCCGGCGGCGGGCGCCGGCTCCGCCAAGGTTGGTGCTTGATGCGCGGCAACCAGGCAAACCGTCTGGCCGCCGGCGGCCTTATCGACCGCTCGACGCCGCTGAGCTTCCGCTTCGACGGCAAGACACTCTCCGGCTTCCAGGGCGATACGCTTGCCTCGGCGCTCGTCGCCAACGGCGTCAAGCTGGTCGGCCGCTCGTTCAAATATCACCGCCCGCGCGGCATCCTGACGGCGGGTTCGGAAGAGCCCAACGCGCTGGTCGAGCTGCGCAGTGGCGCAAGGCGCGAGCCGAACACCAAGGCAACGACCGCCGAGCTCTATGAAGGGCTCGAGGCCGCCAGCCAGAACCGCTGGCCGTCGCTCGATTTCGACGTCATGGCGGTCAACCGGCTCTTCGCGCCGATTTTCGTCGCCGGCTTCTACTACAAGACCTTCATGTGGCCGGCGAAGTTCTGGGAAGCGATCTACGAACCGGCGATCCGCCGCGCCGCCGGCCTCGGCCGCGCGGCGGGCATTCCCGATCCCGATCGCTATGACAAAGCGTGGGCGCATTGCGACGTGGCGGTCGCCGGCTCCGGTCCGGCCGGCCTGGCGGCGGCGCTTGCCGCCGCGCGCTGCGGCGCGCGCGTCATCCTGTGCGAGGAGGATTTTGTCCTCGGCGGGCGCTTGCTGGGCGATGGCGGTACGATCGACGGGCTGCCGGCGGCCGAATGGATTGCCCGTACCCTGGACGAACTCGCGGCGATGCCGGATGTTCGCATCATGACGCGCACGACGCTGTTCGGCGTCTATGACGGCGGTACCTATGGCGCGATCGAGCGCGTCAACGATCATCTGCCGGTACCGCCGGAACATCAGGTGCGCCAGCGGCTTTGGCGTATCGTCGCCAAGCACTGCATCGTCGCGGCGGGCGCGATCGAACGTCCCATCGTCTTTGCCGGCAACGATACGCCTGGCGTGATGATGGCGTCGGCCATGCGCAGCTACATCAACCGCTACGCCGCTGCACCGGCGCGACGTATTGCGCTGTTCACCAACAATGAGGATGGCTGGCGCACCGTGGAGGCGGCGATCGCAGCCGGACTGCAGGTCGCTGCGGTGATCGATGGGCGGCCAGACGTTTCGCCGGCCCATCGCTCGCTGGCCGGCAAGGGCGGCTTCCCGGTGCTCAACGGCTCCGTCAGCGGCGTCGACGGCGGCAAGAACGGTGTGCGCAAGATTTCCGTGTCGCTGACCGGCGGCGCGCGCGCCGAAGTCGAGGCCGACGGGCTTGCCGTCTCCGGCGGCTGGAACCCGGCGGTCGGCCTCACCTCCCATCATCGCGGCCGGCCGAAATGGCGCGACGATATCGCCGCCTTCGTGCCGGACGGCGCGCCGCCCGGCATGGTGGCGGCAGGCGCGGCGAACGGCGCCTTCGGCCTTGGCGCCTGCCTGCGGGAAGGTTTCGAGGCAGGTGTTGCAGCGGCGCGCGATGCGGGACGGAGCGGCAGTCCCGGATCGGCGGCGATCGCCGACGACGAGGCCTTTTCGCTGACGCCGCTCTGGCATGTCGCGGGCAAGGGCAAGGCCTTCGTAGACCAGCAGCATGACGTGACGGCTTCCGATGTCGAGCTGGCGCAGCGCGAGGGTTTCGAGTCGGTCGAGCATCTGAAGCGCTACACGACGCTCGGCATGGCGACCGACCAGGGCAAGACCTCGAATGTCGCCGGCCTCGCCATCATGGCGGCGGTATCGGGTAAATCCATTCCCGAAACCGGAACGACGATCTACCGGCCGCCTTATGTGCCGGTCGCCATCGGCGCCTTCGCCGGTCCCCATCGCGACGAGAATTTCCATGCGACGCGGCTGACGCCGTCGCATCACTGGGCGGCCGAACAGGGCGCGGTGTTCGTCGACACCGGCCTGTGGAAGCGCGCGCAATGGTATCCGTTGCCCGGCGAAAAAGACTGGCTGGAATCGGTGACCCGCGAGGTCAAGGCGGTGCGAAGCGGCGTCGGCTTCTGCGATGTCTCGACGCTGGGCAAGATCGACGTGCACGGCCCGGATGCCGGCGCCTTCCTGGACCGCGTCTATATCAACGCGTTCTCCAGCCTCGCAGTTGGCAAAGCGCGTTACGGACTGATGCTGCGCGAGGACGGTGTCGTCTATGACGACGGCACCACCTCGCGCCTGGCCGAGGACCATTATTTCCTCACAACCACCACCGCCAAGGCTGGGCTGGTGATGCAGCATCTCGAATTCTGCCGCCAGGTCCTGTTCCCCGAACTCGACGTGCAGCTGACCTCGGTCTCCGACCAGTGGGCGCAATTCTCCATCGCCGGTCCGAAGACCCGCGATCTGCTGAAGGAGATCGTCGATCCGGCCGAGGACCTGTCGAACGAAGGCTTTCCGTTCATGGGCGCGCGCGAAGTCAAGCTGCGCGGCGACCTCAAGGCGAGGCTGTTCCGGATCTCCTTCTCCGGCGAGATGGCGTTCGAGATTTCGGTGCCGGCGCGCTACGGCGAGGCTCTGGTGCGCAACCTGCTGATCGCGGGAAAGCCGTTCGGCGTGACGCCTTACGGCACCGAGGCGCTCGGCGTGATGCGCATCGAAAAGGGCCATGTCGCCGGACCGGAGCTCAACGGCACCACAACCGCTGCCGATCTCGGTCTCGGCAAGATGATGTCGACCAAGAAGGATTTCATCGGCCGCGTCATGGCCGGCCGCGAAGCACTCGTCGCGCCGAACCGGCAGGTGGTCGTCGGCATCAAGCCGACCGACAAGGCGCGCCGCCTACGCTCCGGCGCGCACATCGTTCCCAAGGGCGAGACCCCCGGACCAGACAACGACCAGGGCTATGTAACCTCGGTCTGCTTCTCGCCGGTGCTCGACCAGTGGATCGGGCTCGGCCTCGTCGAGCGTGGCCGTGCGCGCATCGGCGAGATCGTGCGCGCGCATGATCCGCTGCGTGGCGAGGAGTACGATGTCGAGCTCTGCAATTCCGTCTTCTACGATCCGGATGGAGGGCGCCAGCGTGGCTGATTTTTCCTGGTACATCCGCAGCCCGCTCGAGCGCGCCCTGGTCGCCGGCCGTTATGGCGCGCCGGGCGAAGCCGGCGTGTCGCTGACCGAGATCCGCAATTTCGACCTCGTTCAGGTGATGGCGCGGCGCGGCAAGGCGGCCGAGACGGTCAATGCCGCGAAGGCTCGCTTCGGCGTCGGCGCGCCGGAAACACCCGAGGCGGTCGACACGACCGACGCGACGCTGATCTGGTCAGGACCGGACCAGTTTCTGGTGCTGTCGAGAGGCGGCGGGCAAAGGATGGAGACCCTTGCCCGCGTGTTTGCCGGTTTGGCCTCGCTTTCCGATCAATCACATGCGCGCGCGTTGATCAGCGTTTCCGGCGACAAGGCGCGCACGATGCTGGCCAAGGTGTCGTCGATCGACCTGCACCCCGAAATGTTCCCGGTCGGCACGGCAGCCGCCACCTCGATCGACCATACCAGCGTGACGCTCTGGCGCGGGAAGAACCGACAAGACGGCCAGGCCGTGTTCAACCTCTTGGTATTCGCAACCTTCGCCGAAAGCCTGTGGCACACGATGCTCGACTCGGCCGCGGAGTATGGCGTGACGATCGCGCATTCCGAGGAATTGGCGTAGGCGCCTCGCCGAGCGCGCCGCGGCGGCGAGAGGCGTTCTTTCGATGCGCATCATCCGCCACGGGCTTTCGCCGATGGCGGATGATTCGAGGTTGCCACCTTCTTATTCCGCAGCCAGCGCCAGCTGCGGTCTTTCGATGCCTTCGACCTGTTCCGGCTCCTGCGCCTGCTCGCCTGTCTTGGCCGTCTTGGGCTCGCGGCCGAAGAACAGGGCATAGCCCGCCGGCAGCACCAGGATGGTGAGCACGGTGGCGACGAGGATGCCGCCCATCATGGCGTAGGCCAGAGGCCCCCAGAAGACGGCGCGCGAGATCGGGATCAGCGCAAGCACCGCGGTCAGCGCCGTCAGCATGATCGGGCGGAAGCGGCGCACCGCAGCGCCGACGATCGCTTCCGATCGATCCATGCCGGCGGTGATGTCTTGGTCGATCTGGTCGACCAGAATGATCGAGTTTCGCATGATGATGCCAAGCAGCGCGATGACGCCGAGGATGGCGACAAAGCCGAACGGCGCGCCGCTGATCAGAAGGGCTGCCGCGGCGCCGATGATGCCCAGCGGGCCGGTGGCCAGCACCAGCATCGACTTGCCGAAATGCTGCAGCTGGACCATCAGCAAGATGACGATGACGGCCAGCATGATCGGTGCCTTGGCGGCGATCGAGGCCTGGCTTTCGGCCGAGTCCTCCGCGCCGCCCTGGACCTCGATCTTGTAGCCGGGCGCAAGGCCGGCGCGGAGGTCCTTCATGTCGTTGTACATCTTGGTGACGACGTCGTTCGACTGCACGCCATCCGGCAACGTGGCGCGCACGCTGATGGTCGGCAGACGGTCGCGCCGCCACTCTATGCCCTGCTCCATCACCGGCACCACCTTCGCCACCTGGGACAGCGGCACGGAGCCACCGAAGTCGGTCGGGATATAGACGGAGTCGACCGAGGAGAGCAGATGACGGGTCGCCTCCGGCTCGCGGGCGACGATCGAGACCGTCTCTTCGCCGTCGCGGAAATCGTCGAGCGGCGCACCGGACATCGTTGCCTGCAGCATCTGGCGAATGCGCTGCGATGTGACGCCTAGTGCCCGGGCTCGGTCCTGGTCGATCACCAGCTTCATCGCCGGCACCGGCTCCAGCCAGTCGTCATGGACGGCGCCGAGCAGCGGGTTTGCTTCGAACCTTGCCTTCACCTCGTCGGCGATGCGGCGCACCTCCTGGCGATCCGGCCCGATGATGCGCATTTGCACCGGCCAGCCGGTCGGCGGTCCGAGGAACAAACGATCGACCTTGGCGCGGATCGACGGGAAGTCCTTGGCGAGAATGCCTCGCATCTTGACGATCAGCCGCTCGCGCGCCGGCTCATCCTTGGCCATCACCAGAAGCTGGGCGAAGTTCGGATTGCGAAGCTGCTGGTCGAGCGGCAGGAAGAAGCGCGGGGCGCCCTCGCCGATATAGGTGGCGATGAAGCGCTTGTCCTGGTCGTCCATCATCTTCGCTTCGAGCGCCTTGGCTTGGTTCTCGACCTCCTTGATCGAGGTACCTTCCGGCAGCCAGAGATCGACCAGGATTTCCGGACGTGACGACTGCGGGAAGAAGTTCTGCGGGATGAACTGGAAGGCCCAGAGGCTGGTGCCGAAAGTGACCAGCGTCATCGCCAGCACGATGATGCGGTGGCGCACGGCCCAGGTGACCGTCGCACGCAGCCGCCGGTAGAAGCCGGTATCGAAGACGTCGTGGTGGGTGCCGGCGTGCTTGCGCTGCTTCAGGATCATGTAGCCCAGCCAGGGCGTGAAATAGACCGCGACGAACCACGACACGACCAGTGCGATGCCGACGACATAGAACAGCGTGCGCACATATTCGCCCGCGGTGGAGGCCGCGAAGCCGACCGGGATGAAGCCCGCGGTGGTGATCAGCGTGCCGGTCAGCATCGGGAAGGCGGTCGAGGAATAGGCGAAGCTCGCCGCCTCGATCTTGACCAGCCCCTCCTCCAGCTTGCGCTCCATCATCTCGACGACGATCATGGCGTCGTCGACCAGCAGACCGAGCGCGATGATCAGCGCGCCGAGCGAGATGCGCTGCAGGTCGATGCCGATCTCGTACATGATGGCGAAGGTGGCGGCTAAAACCAGCGGGATGGCGATGGCG
Source organism: Mesorhizobium sp. WSM3862 (assembly GCF_002294985.1). GTDB lineage: Bacteria > Pseudomonadota > Alphaproteobacteria > Rhizobiales > Rhizobiaceae > Mesorhizobium. Next base: position 566,696 of record NZ_NSGE01000003.1, read on the forward strand.
ATCACCAGGCCGGAGCGCCAGCCGATCGACAGGAACGAGACGACGAGAACGATCAGCAACGCTTCGCCGAGCGCCTCCATGAATTCGTTGACGGCATCCTTGACCACCTCCGGCTGGTCGGAGATCTGATCGACAGCAACGCCATAAGGCAGCCCCTCCTCGAAGCGCTTGTAGGTCGCCTCGACATCCTTACCGACGTCCCTGACATTGAAGCCCTTGGCCATGACGACGCCGACCTGGACGCTTTCGTGGCCGTTGAAGCGGTACTTGCGCTCATAAGGGTCCTCGAGGCCGGAAGAGACCGTGGCGATGTCGCCAAGACGTGTCACCTGATTGCCGGCGCGCAGCCTCAGCTCGCGGATATCGGCGGCCTTGGTGACGTCGCCTTCGACCGAGATGCGAACCGAGCGCAGGCCGGTATCGACAGAGCCCGCCGGATCGACGGCGTTCTGCCCTTTCACGGCATTCTGCAGGTCAAGCACCGTCAGGCCGCGCTCGGCGAGCGCCTTGGAGGACACATCGATATAGATCTTCTCGGGCTGGTCGCCGATGATGACGGCCTTTTCGACGCCCGGCGTCGCCAGCAGCATGTCGCGCGCCTGAACGGCGAATTTCTTCAGCTCGGGATAGGTGAAGCCGTCGCCGCTGATCGAATGCAGCGTGATGAAGGTGTCGCCGAACTCGTCGTTGAAATAGGGGCCGAGCAGGCCCTGCGGCAGTTCGTTGGCGATATCGCCGACCTTCTTGCGCACCTGGTAGAAGGCATCCTTCACCTCCTCGGCGTTGGTGTCGCCCTTTACCTGGAGCGTGATGATGGCGCTGCCGGCGCGGGTGTAGGAGCGGACAAAGTCGAGATGCGGCGTCTCCTGCAGCTTGCGCTCGATCTTGTTGACGACCTGGTCTTCCATGTCCTGGATCGAGGCGCCCGGCCAGACTGCCTGCACGACCATGACGCGGAAGGTGAAGTCCGGGTCTTCCTTCTGGCCCATGCGCATCAGGCCGAGCGCGCCGGCCAGGATGATGAGGCCGAACAGGAAGCGCGCGATGCTCGGATGCCCGATCGCCCAGCGCGAGAGATTGAAGGGACGCTTTTCAGTGCTGCTGTCCGTGGTCATGGCGCAGGTCCAGTCCAATTGGCGGCAAGGCAGCATGCCTTGCGGCTCATGAGTTCTCGGTGGGCTTCCGGGCGGCGAGCACCTCAAGCGGAGAGAGACTCGCAATCGCGCTCGACGCGGCCGTGGTGCGGGGGATACCAATGCCGCGTCTCGTCGATCGGGCGATTTCGCCGCCCGGAACCCATGCCCTGCCCGGCTCGCGGCTCACGGCAGCGAGGTCGGGAAAGGCGTTCTTTCGCCTGGTTAGCGCAGGCTGCTGGTGGCGGCGACGTCATCCTCCGCCGAGGCGGACTGCTGGGCGGCATCGCCGGAAGGCTTCACTTTCAGATTGTCGGTCATGAACTGTGTGCCGGCGGCCACCACCACGTCGCCCTGCTTCAGGCCTTCGGCAACGGCAACGCCATCGGCGGTGAAGTTCGCCACCTTGATCGGGCGCGGATGCACCGTGTCGGACGCGCGGTCGACCGTCCAGACGATGTGCTTGCCGTCCTTCTCAGCCATCGCGGTCAGCGGGATAGACACCAGCTGCGCCTTGCTGCCAACGATCGCCGCGACATTGGCGGTCATGCCGAGCAGCACCCGCGGATCGTTGGGCAGCGACACCCGGACCGCGAAGGTGCGCGACTGCGGGTCGGCGCTGCCGGCCACCTCGCGGACCTTGCCGTCAAGGGTCAGCGCCTCGTCGGACCAGAAGCTCGCCTTGACCTCCTTGCCCGGGCGGAAGCCGGCGATGTCCATTTCCGGCACCGCGATAAGCACTTCCTTCTCACCGTCGACGGCAACTGTCATGACCGGCGTGCCGGCGCCGACCACCTGACCGATATCGGCCGAGATGGCGGTGACGATGCCGGCCTTGCTGGCCTTGAGATCGGTGTAATGGACCTGGTTCTGCGCCTGGGCCAGGGTCGAACGGGCGGCATCGCGCGTCGCCACGGCCTGATCATAGCTCAGAACGGCCTGATCGAGCTGCGACTTAGGCGCGAAGTTCTTGGCATAGAGCTGCTCGGCGCGCTTCCTGGCGAGATCGACGGTCTCGACCTGCCGCTCGGCGGCGTCGAGGCTCGCCTCGGCGCTCTTCACCGACAGCTCGTAGTCGGAGGGGTCGACGCGGGCAAGCACGTCGCCCTCGTTCACATGCTGGCCGATGTCGACGAGACGCTCGGTGACCTTGCCGGCGATGCGGAAGCCGAGATTCATCTCGGTGCGGGCGCGCACCGAACCGGAATAGTCGAGCTGGCGCGTGGTCTCGGCCTCGCCGATCTCGACGACCTTCACCGGCCGGATGACTTCCTGGGCTTCCGCTTTCTTCTCTTGGCTGCAGCCGGCAAGCCCGAGCGCCGCGACAACGACGCCGACGACTGGGAGGCCGGCGGCCGGCAGCCTGCGGAGGATGGAACTGGACAAAGACACCTTAGCACTCCCGAACTGGAGATAAACGTCGACCGGCACCCGGCGGGGCAGCGGCTATTTCAAGGCTCTGATTGCGTAGTCGATGAGGTCGTCCGGCATTGCCCGGTTGGTCTTGGCAAGGCACTGAGCGACCATCTGCGGATGGCATAGGATGACGGTGGAGGCGCCGAAACAGCGCGAGGCGATCACCGGGTCCTGCTTCCTGAACTCGCCGGCCTCTATGCCGTCGCGGATGACGTCGGCGAGCAGGTCGTGAATGCGGTCGACATGCTTGTCGATGACGCCCCAGTCGCGCTCGAGCGCGACGATCACCATCTCATGCACCTTCTGGTCGTCGAGCATGACTTCCAGCGTCATCTTGTACTGGGCGTGAACGTAACGGCGCAGCCGCTCCTCCGCGCTGATCGGCAGGCGCGAAATCTCGTAGGCCATCGCGTAGCTGGCGCCGAGCATGCGGCCGCAGACGGCTTGGTGGATTTCGACCTTGGAGGCGAAGAAGCGGTAGATGTTGGCCGGCGACATGCCGAGATCGCGGGCAATGTCGGCAACGTTGGTCTTGCCGTAGCCGTAATGCCGGAACAGGCGCTCGGCACAGTCGAGAATGCGCGTCACATTCTCCTGTCTGGCGGGGTCGGCCACGATGTTGGCGGCTTCTGACATGGTGCTTTCGTTTGACGAGTGACGGATTTCAATTTTCGTCACTCGTAAATCCAAAGTGGCCCGGAGTCAACGCGGAATCGATATACGCGTACAAAATGGTGACAGATGGTGACAGTTGCGAGGGTGGGCGTGGGTCACACTGACGACTAGCCATTGACGCCTGTGACGTCGTCATCCACGGGCGGAGCAAGGAGCGAAGCGACGCGCGCAGACCCGAGGATCCATTCCGTGACCTATGTCAAAGAATCCAACGGTATCAATATGTTACGCCGATATACTTCTGACGTCCACCTGCCAGCTATTCTCAACCGCTGGGACATGGCCGCATGGTCACGGAATGGATCCTAGGGTTTCCGCGACGTCGCTTCGCGACTGCTCCACCCTAGGATGACGAACTCAGAGGCCCTTCGCCATTTCCCTCAACCTGAACTTCTGGATCTTCCCCGTAGACGTCTTCGGAATGTCGGCGAACACCACCGCCTTCGGGACCTTGAAGCGGGCGAGCAACCCACGGCAATGCTCGATGATCTCGGCCTCGGTCGCAACCTTGCCGGCCTTCAGCTCGACATAGGCGACAGGCACCTCGCCCCATTTCTCATCTGCGCGGGCAACCACTCCGCAGGATGCGACGGACTGATGCTTGTAGAGCGCGTCCTCGACCTCGATGGACGAGATGTTCTCGCCGCCCGAGATGATGATGTCCTTGGAGCGGTCCTTGAGCTGGATGTAGCCGTCCGGGTGCATGACACCGAGATCGCCGGAGTGGAACCAGCCGCCGGCAAAAGCCTCGTCGGTGGCCTTGCGGTTCTTCAGATAGCCCTTCATGACGATGTTGCCGCGGAACATGACCTCGCCGATGGTCTCGCCGTCGGCCGGCGTCTCGGCCATCGTCTCGGGGTTGATCACGGTCAACCCTTCCAGCGCGGCATAGCGCACACCCTGGCGCGCCTTCATCGCCGTCCTCGGGCCCTTCTCCAGCTCGTCCCACTCATTGTGCCATTCGTTGACGACGGCCGGCCCATAGGTCTCGGTCAGGCCGTAGAGATGGGTGACGGCGAAGCCGGCATCGGCCATGCCGGAAAGCACCGCCTCGGGCGGCGGCGCGGCGGCCGTGTTGAAGGTGACGGTCTGGGCGAACTGGCGCTTGTCCTCGTCTTTCGCGTTGATCAGCACCGACATGACGATCGGCGCGCCGCAAAGATGGGTAACGCGATGGTCGGCGATGGCGTCATAGATCGGCTTTGCCCGTACCCAGCGGAGGCAGACATGGGTGCCGGCTTGCACGGCGAGCGTCCAGGGAAAGCACCAGCCGTTGCAGTGGAACATCGGCAGCGTCCAAAGATAAACGGCGTGCTTGGCCATGCCCGCATGGATGGTGTTGGTGTAGGCCATCAGGGCGGCGCCGCGATGGTGGTAGACGACGCCCTTTGGATTGCCGGTCGTGCCGGAAGTATAGTTGAGCGAGATGGCGTCCCATTCGTCGTCGGGCATCGACCATGCAAAAGCCTCGTCGCCGCCGGCGACGAAGTCCTCATAGTCGAGCGAGCCGATCCGCTCGCCCTTCGGATAGGGCGCATCGGCGGCGTAGTCGGGGTCGTCATAGTCGATGACCAATGGCTTGGCCTTGGCCGATGCCAGCGCCTCCCTGACCACGCCCGAGAACTCGCGGTCGACGATCAGCACCTTGGTGTCGGCATGGTCGAGCTGAAAGGCGATGACGGCGGCATCGAGGCGGGTGTTCAGCGAATGCAGCACCGCCTTCACCATCGGCACGCCGAAATGCGCCTCCAGCATCGGCGGCGTGTTCGACAGCATCACCGTGACCGTATCCCCCTTGCCGATGCCGTGCTTCGACAGCGCCGAGGCGAGCTTCAGCGACCGCCGCCAGAAATCGCGATAAGAGATGCGCTGGCTGCCGTGGATGATGGCGACATGGTCGGGATAGGTCTTGGCCGCCCGCTCAAGGTAGGTGAGCGGCGTCAGCGGCTGGTGGTTGGCGGCGTTCCGGTCGAGATCCTGTTCGTAGGGATTGGCCATCCCATCCTCCCCAAAGGTCTTTTCGAGCTTTCTAACCGCAGGCCCGCGATCATGCCATCCCCCTGAACGACCGGGAAATGCTATGACATGAGCGCTCGGTAGAATGGCTGTCCCGATCATGCCGTCGCCGGAGGACGAACAACCCAGCCGGCTGGATTTGACTTTTGTCGAGAAGCGTGACTAATGTCAGCCGAGGAGGCGGCATGGCGATCCGACCGGCAGAACAGCTCATCCACAAGGCCGCCTGGCTTTACTATGCGCATGGCCTTCGCCAGGACGAGGTGGCGAACCAGCTCAAGATTTCGCGCGCATCGGTCGCCATGTATCTTCGCAAGGCGCGGGAGACCGGCATCGTCAACATCTCGACCTCGACGCAGCTTTTCACCGACGATGTCGTGGCGCGCAGGCTGGAGGACGCCTTCAAGCTCGACGCCGTCTGGATCGCGCCGGAAAACGCCTATGTCACCGACCCGTCGACCGACATCGCCGTCCTGGCGGCGAGCGTCTTCCTGGAACTGGTGAAGAAGGGCGACCGCATCGGCGTAGCCTGGGGCCGCACGGTCTACACCATCGCCGACATCATGTCCTATGCCGATCTGCAGGACGTCACCGTGGTGCAGCTCTGCGGCAATCTCGGGGCGCCCTATTCCTACCGACCCGATCAGTGCACGATGGAGATCGCGCGGCGGCTGAACGCCAAGGGTCTGAATTTTTACGCGCCGCTGGTGCTGTCCACGGAAGAATTGGCAGAGGGCCTGCGCGCCGAGCCGGTGATCCGCGACCAGCTTGCCGGCATCAGCGACTGCGATCTCGCGCTCTATTCCGTCGGCGCCGTGGACGCCGACAGCCATCTGGTCAAATGCGGCGCGCTGACGCCGGCCGAAATGGCCGCGCTCCGCAAGGAAGGCGCGGCCGGCGTCATCGCCGGACAGATCATCGATGCAAGCGGCGAGGCGCTCGACTGCAGCTACAACCGGCGGGTCATTTCCGCCGAGCTCGCCTCGCTGCGCGCCATCGGGAAGCGGCTGATGGTGGTGCAGGAGGACAGCAAGTTCGAGCCGCTGCTGGCCGCAATCGGCGGCGGACTCTGCACCCATCTGGTGGTCGGCGCGCATATGGCGGGGCGCCTTCTCGATCACGCCGGCGCGGTCAGCAAAAAGGCCTCGTAGGAACCACCCTCGCCGCTTCTGTCATCAAGACGTCGCGGCTTCCTGTTCATGAGCAGACAAAATACGGAATCGGACGGAACGACATGAAGAACCTTTGGAACGACGCCGACGCGGAAAAGATGGTTGCCGACTACGCGAAGATGGGCGTCCGCCGCGACCTTGCGCTGCGCGTCTATACGACCCGCCTGCTCGGCGGCGAGCCGCGGCTGGTGCTGCATGGCGGCGGCAATACCTCCTGCAAGACCAAGGCCACCGATCTGGTCGGTGACGAATGGGACGTCCTTTGCGTCAAGGGCAGCGGCTGGGACATGGCCGTCATCGAGCCGCAAGGCTTGCCGGCGGTGAAGATGGGCGCGCTGCTCAAGGCGCGCGCCCTGGACACGCTCTCCGACGAGGACATGGTGGCGCTGCAGCGTTCCAATCTCATCGACCCCGCCTCGCCGAATCCATCGGTCGAGACACTCCTGCACGCCTTTCTGCCGCTTAAATTCGTCGACCATACGCATTCGACCGCGATCCTTGCCATCGTCGACCAGGAGAACAGCAAGGCGCTGGTGAAGACGGTGTTCGGCGACAAAATCGGCTACGTGCCCTACATCAAGCCGGGCTTCGAGCTCGCCAAGGTCGCGGCGGACGTTTTTGACACCGACCCCAGCGTCGAAGGCCTGATCCTCGACAAGCACGGCATCTTCACCTTCGGCGACGATGCCAAGCAGGCCTATGACCGCATGATCCACTATGTGACCATCGCCGAGGACTATATCGCCAAGAACGGCAAGCCGCAGGCGACCAAGGCGGCGCTGCCGGCTAAGCTCGCCAAGGCGAGCGACATCGCGCCGACTCTGCGCGGCGCTGTCGCAGTGGCGCGCGGCGAAGGCCGCTTCGACCGCATGATCAGCGATTTCCGCACCTCGGATGCGATCGTCGATTTCATCAATTCGGCCAGGATCGCCGAGCTGGCCGGACGCGGCGTGTCGACGCCCGATCTTTCGATCCGCATCAAGACCGGACCGATGGCGGTCCCGGCTCCCGACGCCGACAAGCTCGGCGACTACAAGGCCGCCGTCCGCAGCCATGTCGAGGCTTTCGCCAAGGACTACCGCGCCTATTTCGAGACCAACGACGCGCTGGATGACGTCAAGCGCACCATGCTCGACCCGATGCCGCGGCTGACATTGGTGCCGGGCCTCGGCATGTTCGGCCACGGCCGCACGCTGAAGGACGCGAAAATCGCCTCCGATATCGGGGAGATGTGGATCGAGGCGGTGCGCGGCGCGGAAGCCATCGGCAATTTCCAGCCGCTCTCCAAGGCCGACCTCTTCCCGCTCGAATACTGGTCGCTGGAGCAGGCGAAGCTCGCCTCGAACAAGCCGAAGCCGCTGACCGGCCAGGTGGCGTTGATCACCGGCGGCGCCGGGGCGATCGGCGCCGCGACGGCGAAGCTGTTCGCCGCAAACGGTGCGCATGCGGTCATCGTCGATCTGGATCCGGCCAAGGCCGCGGAAGCGGCAAAGGCGGCGGGTAACAATTCGATCGGGGTCGGCGCCGACATCACCAGCCCGGCCGAGGTGCGCGCCGCCTTCGACAAGGCGGTCGCGGTCTATGGCGGCGTCGACATCCTGGTCTCGAATGCAGGCGCGGCCTGGGAAGGCCGGATCGGCGAAATCGACGACGCGCTGCTGCGCAAGAGCTTCGAGCTCAACTTCTTCGCCCACCAGTCGGCGGCGCAGAACGCGGTGCGCATCATGCTCGAACAGGGCACGGGCGGCGTGCTTCTGTTCAACACCTCCAAGCAGGCGGTCAATCCCGGGCCGAAATTCGGCGCCTACGGCCTGCCCAAGGCGGCGACGCTGTTCCTGTCGCGCCAGTATGCCCTGGACTACGGCGCCTACGGCATCCGCTCGAACGCGGTCAACGCCGACCGCATCCGGTCCGGGCTTTTGACCGACGCCATGATTGCCAGCCGCTCGGGCGCGCGCGGTGTCTCGGAAAAGGAATACATGTCCGGCAATCTGCTCGGCCAGGAAGTGACCGCCGACGACGTGGCGCAGGCCTTCCTGCATCAGGCGCTGGCCGAACGCACCACCGCCGACGTAACGACGGTGGACGGCGGCAATATCGCCGCGGCGCTGCGCTGAAGAAACAGGAGATCTCTCTGAGCGGCCCGTCGCTTTCCCAGAACGACGGGCCGCTCTCTCCGTGTCGCGACCCAGGTCAGGACTGAAGCCCATTTCACGTCTGCTGGAAAACTGCTCCAACCGGTCAAAATCCGCGCAAATCTTTTGCTTATTGCTCGAACAGCTTTAAGGGGTGCCTTGCGCCTCGATTGCGGGACACAAGGCTGGAGCCGGTATGCAATCCAGGGAAGTGCCTTATTTCAGCCAGTGGGAATCGCCCGGCATGACTTTGCCGCTGTTGGCGGAGGGACCATCGGCTCTGCACCGCGACCCGCTGTGGCGCAATTCCGGCGCCGAAACGATTGAGGATTATGCACGCTGGGCCGTGAATGTCTGCGGCATGGCCTGCCTGAAGATGATCCTTGCCGCGCGCGGCGAAATTCATCCGACGCTTGAGCTCGCCCGCGCCTGCACGGCCTATGGCGGCTATGTCGTCAATGAAGGCGACGGTACGATCAGGGGGCTGATCTACGAGCCCTTCGTCCGGTTCGTGCGCGAACGTTTCGGCCTGTTCGCCGAGACGGTGACGAATGTCGATCCGGCCACGGTGCCCGGTCTTCTTTGCAAGTGGCGCTATTTCATCGCCTCGGTTCACCCAGGCATCCGCTGGCCCGAGCGCGAGCCGCCGTCGAAAGGCGGGCATCTGGTGCTGGTGACGGCCGCCTCGCCAGGCGAAATCCGCTTCCACAACCCTTCCGGACACGACAGGCAGAGCCAGGCGGACGTCACGCTGCCGCTCGCCAGTTTCGACCGCTTTTTCGCCCGGCGCGGCATCGCCGTCGGTTTCTGATCCTCGAGCATTGTGGAGATGTCGATGGCCGAAAAAAAACTGCGTATTGGTGTGCTCTTTGGCGGGCGGTCCGCCGAGCACGACGTGTCGGTGCTTTCGGCGACCAATGTCATGGGCGCGCTGGAGCCGGCGAAATACGATGCCGTTCCGATCTTCGTCACCCGCGAAGGGCAATGGCTGCTCAGCCGCTTCGAGGACGGCGCGCTGGCGACACCGTCGAACGGACCGGAGGTCTGTCTGGTGCCCGGCGGCCATGGACGAATGCTGGCCGTTCCGGCCGAAGGGCCGACTTACGAGCTGCCCGCGTTCGACATTCTGTTTCCCGTCCTGCACGGTCTGCATGGCGAGGACGGCGCCGCGCAAGGACTGGCGGAGGTGGCGCGCGTGCCGCTTGCCGGCTGCGGCATTCTCGGTTCGGCCACGGCGCTTGACAAGGATATCGCCAAGCGGTTGCTGAGGGCGGCCGGCCTGCCCACGGCACGGTCCATCACCATCCTGCCCGCGGCCGCGCCTGGCTTCACGGAGATCGAGACGGCTCTCGGACTCCCGGTCTTCATCAAGCCGGCCCGCCAGGGCTCTTCCGTCGGCGTCAGCAAGGTCTCCGACGAAACGGGCTATCAGGCAGCGCTCGCCGAAGGCTTCAGGCACGACGGCAAGCTGCTGGCGGAGGAATTCATCCGCGGCCGCGAGATCGAATGCAGCGTGCTTGAGGACACGGAAGGTGGCCTCTTCGTCTCCCGTCCCGGCGAGATCGTGCCGGCCGAAAGCCACGGCTTCTACAGCTATGACGCCAAATATATCGATAAGGATGGAGCAGCACTTAAGGTGCCCGCCGAATTGCCCGAGACGATCGAAGGCGAGATCCGCGAGACGGCGGCGAAGGCGTTCCGCGCGCTGGGCTGCGACGCGATGGCGCGCGTCGACTTCTTCGTGAGACCGGACATGACGTTCCTGATCAACGAGCTCAATACCATCCCGGGCTTCACCGACATCAGCATGTACGCCAAGGCGATGGCGGCAAGCGGCATCAGCTACCCGGAAGTCATCGACCGGCTGGTGGCGCATGGGCTGGCGCGTGCCGCCCGATCTACCTGAGCGACTCCGGCAATAAAAAGAGCGGCCCGGGAGCCGCTCTTCTGCCTTCAGGCGCGTGGCCTACTTCGCGTTGGGGTTCGGCATCCAGGCCGGCATGGCCACATCGGCATGGGCGAACTGCGGCAGCTTGGCCGACAGGTCTTCCATGTTCTTGATGTCCTTGTCGATAAGTTCCTTCTGGGTGATCAGCGTCGGCGGCACGATGACGTTGTGGCCGGGATCCTCGCCGGCGAGCAGCTGCGCCAGCGCGCGCACCGAGACCTGGCCGACGACTGCCGGGTTGGTCGCGGCGGTGGCGGCCCAGGCGCTGTCCGGCTCGCGCATCGCGGCGATGTCGGACGTCGAGATGTCGGCCGAGTAGATCTTGATGCCCTTGTTGAGGCCGGCCTCGTCGACGGCGATCTTCACCCCCTTGGCGAACTCGTCGTAAGGCGCGAACATCACCTTGATGTCGGGATGCGCCTGCAGCACCGAGCGCGCCTGGTTGGCGACGGAATTGGCGATCGGATTGTCGAGCGTGCCGAACATGGCGACCTCGCTGATGCCGGAATGTTTCTTCTTCACGTCGACCCAGGTTTCGTTGCGGCGGTCGAGCGGGGCGATGCCGGCGACATAGACATAGCCGGCTTTCCAGGCGTCGCCATTGTCCTTGACCGCCTGTTCGAGCGCGAGGCGCGCGAGATCGCGGTCGGACTGCTCGATCTGCGGGATCTTCGGGTTCTCGACATTGACGTCGAAGGCGACGACCTTGATGCCCGCGTCGACGGCGCGCTGGGCGGCGTCCTTCATCGATTCCGTCAGGCCGTGCTGGATGATGATGCCCTGCACGCCGAGCGCGATCGCCTGGTCGACCATGTCGGCCTGGAGCGCTGCGTCCTGGCGGCTGTCCAGCACGCGCAGATCGACGCCGAGCGCCTTGGCCTGCGCCTCGACGCCGGAGAGATAGGCCTGGAAGAAGTCACCGGTGGAGAGATAGCGCACCAGCGCGATCTTGACGCCCGGCTTGTCGAATGGCGCCGGACGGTCCGCCGCCAATGCTGTGCCCTGCATGAGCAGCGCCGCGCCCGCGAGGCCGAGTGCGGCCTTCCCTAAAAGTCTCCTTGTGATGCTCACTTCGTCTTCCTCCGTTTTGTTCTCGATGCCCGGTCGAAACTATCTCTTGCCCCTGCCGGAAAGGGCGAAGGTGAAGACAAGGGCGACGACGAGAACTGCGCCCTTGACGAAATCCTGCGTGTAGTAAGGGGCGTTCATCATCGTCAGGCCCTGCAGCAGGACGCCGACGAACACCGCGCCGACGGCCGTGCCGAAAGCGTTCGGCTTGGCGGCGCCGAGCACCGCGTAGCCGATAAGCGCCGCCGCTACTGCGTCGAGCAGCAAATTATTACCCGAGGCGATATCGCCGCGTCCAAGCCGGGCAGCGAGCAAAATCCCGCCGATCGAGGCAAAAACTCCCGAAATGACATAGGCCCAGATCTTGTATGCCTTGACAGGCGCGCCGGCCAGTTCGGCGGCGCGTTCGTTGCTGCCGACGGCATACATCATGCGGCCGAAGCGGGTGTATTCGAGGAAGAACCAGATGAGCGCGGCGAGCACGATGAGCACCACCACCGAGACCGGGATCAGGTTCGGAATGAAGAAGTCGATGCGGTGGCGGCCGAGCGCCAGGAAGGCTTCCGAGAACTTGCCGTTGGCGACCGAGCCGTCGGGCATCGTCATGCCGGTGGCGATCGAGCGGCCTTCGGTCGGAATGCGTTGCAGGCCGAGCAGCAGGAACATCATGCCGAGCGTCGCGAGCAGATCCGGCACGCGCATGTAGACGATGAGCCAGCCATTGATGAGGCCGACGACCGCGCCGATCACGAGGCAGGCGATGACGGCGACGACGGCGTTCTGCTCCAGCACAACCATGGCATAGGAAGCCGCCATCATGGCGCTGGTGGCGACCGAGCCGATCGACAGATCGAAGCCGCCGACGACAAGTGTCGCGGTGACGCCGAGTGCCAGCACGCCGGTGATCGCGACCGACTGGAAGATGAAGACGGCGCTTTGCGGCGAGGCGAAGCCGTCGGCGGCGATCGCGAAATAGGCGATCAGCCCGATCAGCAGGATGATGAAACCATAGCCGATGGCATAGTCGCGCAATGTTATCGAACGCCCCCGCGCTGCTGCCCTCTCCGCCAAACTGGAACTCATGCCTGCACTCCAAGTCTCGTCATCCATACGATCTCACGCCGCGCTGGTGAGCGGCCCGCCGGCCACCTCAGCCAGCAGCCGATCGAGATCGATGTCATCGTTCCTGTGCTCGCCGACGATCGCGTGCTCCGACATCACCAGGATGCGGTCGGCGGTCTCCAGGGCCTCGTCGATCTCGGTGACGAAGAGCAGTGTGGCGCGGCCGTCGGGGCTCGCCCTGAGCTTGGTTGCGATGTCGCGCCGAGCCGAGATATCGACGCCCTGGAACGGCTCGTCGAGGATGAACAGGCGCGAGGCCTGCGACATCCAGCGCGCCACCATCACCTTCTGCTGGTTGCCGCCCGAAAGCGCGGAAAGCTCGTCCTTCTCGGAGCGGCAGACGATGCCGAGCTCGCCGATCTGGCGGCGTGCGGCAGCCCGCTCTGCCCGCTTCTTCATGACGCCGAAGCCGGACATGCGCTTGAGAAACGGCAGGCTGATGTTGCGTTCGATGTTGAAGCCGCCGACGATGCCGCTCATCGCGCGGTCCTTGGCCACAAGGAAGACGCCGGCAGCGATCGCGTCGCGCGCGGATCCCGGTGCGTAGGGCTTGCCGTCCATATGCATGGTGCCGGCGAGCGGCCTGCGCACGCCGAACAAAGTTTCGGCGAGCGCCGTCTTGCCGACGCCGACCAGGCCGGTGATCGCCACCACCTCCCCGGCGCCGAGCGTCATCGAGATCGGTCTGGCGCCGGGCGCCAGCTGCAGGCCTTGGGCGGTGAAGACCGCGCGCGCCGAGCTTCTGGCAATGACGCGGTCGAGCAGTATCTTGCGGCCGAGCATGGCGTTGACCGCGCCCTCATAGTCGAGCGGCTTCCGGTCGAAAACGCCGGAGACGACGCCGTCACGCATCGAGACGATGCGGTCTGCCAAGCGCCTGATGTCGGACATGCGATGCGAGATATAGAGGATCGCGACACCCTGCCCGCGCAGCCTGTCGATCAGCGCAAACAGCCGGTCGGCCTCGGCGCTCGACAGCGAGGAGGTCGGCTCGTCGAGGATCAGCACTTTCGGCTGGTGCGCCATGGCGCGGGCAATCGCGACCATCTGACGATCGGCGAGCGGGAGGTCCGCGACGCGTGCCTTAAGATCGAGCGTAAGCCCCATGCGGTCGGCGACGGCCCTGGCTTCGACGCGGACATTGGCGGGCTTGAACAGCAGCGATGCGCCCTTGCCGCTCAGCCGGTCGAGCGTCAGGTTGGTGGCGACGTCGAGATCGGCGACAACGCCGTCATTGATGTTCTGATGAACGGTGACGACGCCGGCGCGGATCGCTTCTGCCGGCGAGCCGGGATCGAAGGCCTGGCCGGCGAGCCGCATCGTGCCGCCGCCGCGCGCGTACACGCCGCTGACGATCTTGACCAAGGTGGATTTGCCGGCGCCGTTGGCGCCCATCAGCACGGTGACCTCGCCCGCATAGAGATCCAGCGCGATGCCGCCAAGCACCTCGTTCTGGCCGAAGGATTTCCTCAGGCCGTCCACACGGAACACGGCATCTGCGCCCATTCGTTCCTCCCTGATCCATGACGCTATGGGCTCACTCGGCAATTGTCAACACGATTGACAATTGCCAGAGCGCTCCCTAGCTTGGCCCGGCCGCCGTGGCTCCGTTATCGTGGGACACCACGCGCAGGAGGGAGAGGATGACCGGGAAGTTCGAAGCATTGTCGGTGGAGACGCTGCCGAAGCGCCTCGGCGAGACCACGGCGCTGACCGAGCGCATTGGCAAGGACGCCGGCCACTGGAAAGTACGCGAGGTCGGCGACGGCAATCTGAACCTCGTTTTCATCGTCGAGGGCGACCAGGGCGCGGCGGTGGTCAAGCAGGCGCTGCCCTATGTGCGCCTGGTCGGCGACAGCTGGCCGCTGCCTTTGAAGCGCGCTTTCTTCGAGTATCACGCGCTGACGAGGCAACAGCGCCGAGCGCCAGGCTCGGTGCCGGCGATCTATTGTTTCGACGAGGACCAGGCGCTTATTGTCATGGAGTATCTGGCGCCGCCCTACATCATCCTGCGTCGCGCGCTGATCGACGGCCGCGAGCTGCCGAACATTGCGCGCGACATCGGCCTATTTATGGCCCGCACGCTGTTCCGCGGCTCGGACCTCTCAATGCCGACAAAAGAGCGCAAGGCCGATCTCGCGCTGTTCGCCGACAATGTCGAGCTCTGCGACATCACCGAGAACCTGGTGTTCTCCGATCCCTATTTCGACGCCGAGATGAACCGGCACACCAGCCCGCAGCTCGACCGCCTGGTGGCCGAATTGCGCGCCGACCGCGACCTCAAGGTCGAGGCGCAGCGGCTGAAGCACCTCTTCGCCGCCAATGCCGAAACACTGCTGCATGGCGACCTGCATTCCGGTTCGATCATGGTGACCGACACCGAGACCCGGATGATCGATCCGGAATTCGCCTTCTACGGCCCGATCGCCTTCGACGTCGGCATGCTGCTCGCCAATTTCTGGATGGCCTTCTTCTCGCAGCGCGGCCATGAGCAGAAAGGTAGCCGGGATTCGATGCGCGCCTACCTGCTTAAGGTCACGGCCGAGAGCTGGGCGGTGTTCCGCGCCGAGTTTTCGCATTTGTGGCGAACCGAGCGCACCGGCATCCTCTACCAGAAGAGCCTGTTCGAGGATCAGGGCGACCTGCTCGGTTCCGAACAGGCGCTCGACCACATGCTTTCCGGCATCTGGACCGACCTGCTCGGCTTCGCCGGCATCGAGGTGCACCGGCGTATCCTCGGTCTCGCCCACAATGCCGATTTCGAGACCATTGCCGACGCAGACCTTCGCGCCAAATGTGAAGCAAAGGCGCTGCGCTTCGGCCGCCACATCGCCGTGAACCGGCGTGAGATCCACAGCATCGACGAGGTCAACGCATTGGCCGCGCTGGTCGAACAGGAGAAGAGCCTTTGAAAGTCGGCGAACGCCACTATCGTACAATTTGGCTCAGCAACGACAAACGCTCGGTCGAGATCATCGACCAGCGCTGGCTGCCGCATGAGTTTCGCGTCGAGACGATCGGAACCGTTCCCGGCATCGCCACCGCGATCCGCGACATGTGGGTGCGCGGCGCGCCGCTGATCGGCGTCACCGCCGCCTACGGCGTCGCCATCCAGATGACCGACGATCCCTCCGACGAAGCGCTCGATGCGGCCTGGGAGACGCTGCACAAAACGCGACCGACGGCGATCAACCTGCGCTGGGCGCTGGACGAGATGCGGCGTTTTCTGAAGCCGCTGGCGCCGGGAGAGCGCGCCGAGGTCGCCTACCGGCGCGCCGCCGAGATTGCAGACGAGGATGTCGGGCTCAATCGCGCCATCGGCGAGAACGGGCTTGCCATCATCAAGGAGATCGCGGCGAAGAAAAAGCCTGGCGAGGCGGTCAACATTCTCACCCATTGCAACGCCGGTTGGCTGGCGACGGTCGACTACGGCACCGCCACGGCGCCGATCTATCTGGCGACGGAAGCCGGCATTCCGGTCCACGTCTATGTCGACGAGACCAGGCCGCGCAACCAGGGCGCCCAGCTGACCGCCTGGGAAATGGCCGGCCACGGCGTGCCGCACACGCTGATCGTCGATAACGCCGGCGGGCATCTGATGCAGCATGGCGACATCGACATGGTGATCGTCGGCACCGACCGCACGACGGCCAATGGCGACGTCTGCAACAAGATCGGCACCTATCTCAAGGCTTTAGCCGCCGCCGACAACGACGTCCCTTTCTATGTCGCGCTCCCCTCGCCCACCATCGACTGGACGGTCGCCGACGGGCTTGCGGAAATCCCGATCGAGGAGCGCGCGAGTGACGAGGTTTCACTGGTGTGGGGTAGGACGGCCGACGGCAAGGTCGCGCAGGTGCGCGTCTCGCCCGACGCAACGCCGGCGGCAAACCCCGCCTTCGACGTGACGCCGGCTCGGCTGGTGACAGGGCTGATCACCGAGCGCGGCGTGGCGAAGGCTTCGCGCGAGGCGCTGAAGGCAATGTTTCCCGAGCGCAGCTAATCTTCGCCCGGTGCTATCGGCCGTGCTCACGCCGCACAACTACCATGAGAGAGCCGAGCACCGCCGCTTCTTCCACGAGCATTTTTTGGTGAAGGGCAAGGAAGCGGCGAAGGCCTGCGTCGAAATCCTTGCCGCGCGCGAGCGGATCGCCGCTTAGGCTCGACTCGGGCCGGATTTCAGCCCTGCAACAAGAATTGCGGCCGAAAGGGCTTCAAAAGATTGCGGTAGGTCAGAAATCGGGCCAGAAGCAACGGGGCCGGCCGCCCGGGCGGCCTTTTCAAACACGGGCTCGAACCAGATACGGGAGACTATTCGTTGGCTCGCATCACACTGAGACAATTGCTCGACCATGCCGCCGAACAAGGCTATGGCGTGCCTGCCTTCAACATGAACAACATGGAACAAGGCCTCGCCATCATGGAGGCGGCCGAGGAGACCAAGTCGCCGGTCATCCTCCAGGCGAGCCGCGGGGCGCGCGCCTACGCCAATGATGTGGTGCTGGCCAAGCTGATCGACGCGCTGGTCGAGATCCACCCCGACATTCCGGTCTGCATGCATCTCGACCACGGCAACAACGAAGCGACCTGCGTCACCGCGATCCAGTACGGCTTCACCTCGGTCATGATGGACGGTTCGCTGAAGGAAGACGGCAAGTCGCCGGCCGACTACGCCTATAATTCAGGCATCACGCGCCGCGTCGTCGATATGGCGCATTGGGGCGGTGTCTCGGTGGAAGGCGAGATCGGCGTGCTCGGCTCGCTGGAGAGCGGCGGCGGCGAGCAGGAGGATGGCCACGGCGTCGAAGGCGCCATCAGCCACGATCAGTTGCTTACAGACCCTGTGCAGGCCGAGCAGTTCGTGCGCGACACCCATGTCGATGCGCTCGCGGTGGCTATGGGCACCAGCCACGGCGCCTACAAATTCTCGCGCAAGCCGGATGGCGCGGTGCTGGCGATGAACGTGATCGAGGAGATCCATCGCCGCCTGCCCAATATGCATCTGGTCATGCATGGCTCGTCATCGGTGCCGGAGGAGCTGCAGGAGATCATCAACAAATATGGCGGCCAGATGAAGCCGACCTGGGGCGTGCCGGTGGAAGAGATCCAGCGCGGCATCAAGCACGGCGTGCGCAAGATCAACATCGACACCGATAACCGCATGGCGCTGACCGGCGCGATCCGCAAGGTGCTGACCGAGAACCCTTCCGAGTTCGATCCGCGCAAATATCTGACGCCGGCCATGGCGGCGATGAAGAAGCTCTGCAAGGAACGCTTCGAGCAGTTCGGCACAGCCGGCAACGCGCCGAAGATCAAGCCGATCCCGTTGTCGGAAATGGCCAAGCGTTACAAGGCCGGCAGCCTCGACCCGAAGTTCGGCTGAGCCACCTCCTCCCGCGACCGGGTTCCAGCCGGTCGCGGGAGCACGCCCGCCCTCCCACGGCACCAGTCCCGCGGAACCTCACGTCATCGGCATTGGCCAAGGAACCATCCATGGCCGAGCTTAGTTGAACTGTCCTGACGCAATGGAGGGTGCGCCGACCGGCGTCGCCGACGGGAAATGCTCGAGCCGCTCTGCTGCGACATGCCGCTTCATCCGACATGGCCGGATCTCGTTGCGCGGCTGTTGCTGACGCTGGTCGCGGGCTTCCTCATCGGCTTGAATCGCGAAGCGCGCGGCCATTCCGCCGGCCTGCGGACGACCATCCTGGTCGGCCTCGCGGCGTGCGTCGCCATGGTCCAGGCCAACATGCTGCTCGACGTTGCCGGCAAGGGACCGGACTCATTCGTGCGCATGGATGTGCTGCGCTTTGCGCTCGGCGTGCTCACCGGCGTCGGCTTCATCGGCGGCGGCGCCATCCTCAGGCGCGGCGATCTCGTCACCGGAGTGACCACCGCCGCCACCATGTGGATCATGACGATGATCGGGCTGGCCTTCGGCGGCGGCCAGTTCGGCCTCGGCGCGATTGCTACAGCATTGACGCTGGTGACGCTGCAGGCCCTGAAGTGGGTCGATCTCAAGATCCCGCGCGACCATAAGGCGATCCTTGCGGTCGCATGGCCGAAGACAGCCCCGCCCGACCTCCAGGAGATCGTACGGCCGCTCGGATACGATGCCCGCTTCGTTGGCATGGAGCACGATGCCGACCGCGACCGCTTCGTGTTTTCCTTCCAAGTCAAATGGCGGCAGCCAGATGCAGTCGAGCCGTCAACTGAGGTGCTGGCGCTGGTCGGCCAACACTGTGAGATCGAGCGGTTTGAATTGATCAGCGAGAAAGCGCCCTGATCAGCGTCGGAAGGGTGGCGAAGCTATTCGGCTGCGCTTGGCGTTTCCGAATCCGGGCGAATAAGCTTGATGTCCGCTCCCGCCGCCCAAGCGCCGATGTCCTCCCGGCGCAGCGCCGCCGCCATCATGTCGGGAAAATGGTCCGGCGTGCAGGCGAAGACCGGGACGCCCAATGCCGCGACCGAGCCGGCCATGGAAGAGTCGTAGCCGGGACGGCCCTGGTCGGTGAGCGCCAGGAGCACAACGACATTGACGCCCGACCGCACCAGCGCAGCCAGCCGACGAAGCAGTTCCTGACCGTTGCCGCCTTCGTAGAGGTCGGTGATGAGGACGAAATGGGCCTTGGTCGGCCGCTCGATGCGCTCGGCGCAATAAGCGACCGCCTGGTTGATGTCGGTTCCGCCGCCAAGCTGGACGCCGAACAGCACCTCGACCGGATCGCTGAGCTCTTCGGTCAGATCGACGATCGCGGTGTCAAAGCAGACCAGCTTGGTGCGCACGACCGGCAAGGAGGCCATCACGGCCGCGAAGATCGAGGCGTAGATGACCGAACTTGCCATCGAGCCGGACTGATCGACGCAGAGCGTCACTTCGTCGAGGTCGACCAGCCGACGCTGGCGGCGCATGAAGCCGACGAGCTTTTCCGGCACTACGGTCTTGTGGTCTGGCTGGTAGTGGCGAAGGTTCGCCGCGATCGTGCGCGGCCAGTCGATGTCGCGCTGCCGCGGCCGGTTGGTGCGCCTGGAACGGTCGAGCGCGCCGCGGATCGCCTCGGCGGTCTTCTGCTCGAGACGCTGCATCAGCTTGGCGACGATGTCGGAAATGATCGAGCGGGCAATGTCCCTGGTCTTTTCCGGCATCGCCGAGCGCAACGAGACCAGATCGGCAACGAGATTGACGTCGGCCTCGATCGCCTTGAGGAATTCCGGCTCCATCAGCATTTGCTTCAGCTTCAGCCGCTCGAAGGCGTCCTTCTGCACGACCTGGACCACCTGCTCCGGGAAGAAAGAGCGGATATCGCCCATCCATTGCGCGACGCGCGGCGCCGAGCGGCCGAGGCCGCCGCGCCGCTTGCGCGGATCGCCGGCGTCGCCGCTGCCGTCGCCGTAGAGCGCATCGAGGGCTGCCGAAAGCCGCCGGTCCTCCTCCGACAGCGCCGAGGAAGACTCATCGTCGGCGCCGATCGCCAGGCGCCAACGGCGCTCCCGCGTCCCTTCGATCGGATGAAGATCGGGTCCGACCGTTTCATCATCCATGGTTGGGCTCCCCCGTAAGCAGCTTGCCGAGGAGACCAAAATGCCGGCGCCAGGCGTCGCCGCCATCGGGTGCCGGCGTCAGTCCGGCGGGCAGGCTCGCCCTGCGGCCGAGCACGGCCTCGATCAGGCGGCGGCGCTCCATGCTGTCGAGATTGGAAAATACGCGGCGCAGCAAAGGCAGATGCGCAACGAAGGCGTCCTCGTCGAGCGATGCCAGCCAGGAATCGACAGCGCCGCGCAGCCCCTCGTCATAGATCAGCCTCTGGCCGGCGCCGCTGAAGAAGCCTTCGAAAAAGGCGGCGGCATCGATGACCGGCGTTCCGGGCGACAGCCGCTTTGCCAAAAGGCCGGCCGTGGCCTCGGCCGAGAGGTGCCCGGCCTCGTAGAGCAGATGTGCGGCGCAGCCAGCAACGAGCGCCGTCGAGCGCGATGAATCGAGCACGGTCGCAAGGCCGTTCCGCCAGGCATCCAGGACATGCCCGTCCGGCTCGACCAGCCTGATCGCCTCGTCGGCCTTCCGCAGCGCCGCCATCAGCGCTGCGGCGGCCTGCGCGTCGAGATCGCGCGCGGCGTAAGGCAGCGCGATCGCGCCTTCGATGACCAACCGCTCCAAGAGGCCGGCAAGGCGCTGCGTCTCGGTTTTGCGCGCTTCGCCATAGCGGATGATGTCGGCAAGCGGGGGCACCGACGCAAGGAGCTCCAGGCATTCGCTGCTATGCGCCGCCTTCTCCTCGAGCGCGGCGAGGCCGGCCGCGGACGCCTCGCTCAAGGCGGCGGTGATCGCGCTTTGCACCAGCGTGGCCAGAGCATCGAGCGTCGAAGCGGCGCCGATCATCTGGACAAGCCGGCCGTTGGCGGCCTTCTCGATGGTCGGTCCGTAAATCAGGTTTTCGACCAGGCGCACGGCGTATTCCGGCTGCCAGGCCAGCAGCCAGCGCTCGCGGAACGTGCCGCGGCTGCGGCCGACATCCGTCAGCCTGCCCCAGTTCACGCCGAGCACGTTCAGCCGGTGCAGAAGCGTCGACCGAAAGAGACCGCTCTCGCTGCGCAGGTCGATGGAGAGCTCGCGCTCCAGTGCTTCAGGCTTGAGCCGCGCGGCCTTCTGGTTGCGCTGCAAATCATCGATCAGCGGCGCGAGCGGCGTGTCGGATGGAATCTCGCCGACATCGGCGCCGAGCAGCAGCTCGGCCTCGACCATCTTCCACAGCAGGGCCTCGCCGTTGAAGAGCGCCGCGATCGAGGCCTCGCGCAGTTCCTCGAAACCCGGTTTCGGGCGCTCGCGTATGGCGGCAAGCGCCCGCGCCAGACGCTCCGCCTCGATCAGCGAGGCGGTCGAAATCATATGGCCCTTGGCCCTGAGAACCGAAGCGATCCGCGCGAGCCACAGCACCGAAGCGTCGTCCTGCCCGCGCGTCTGCCACAGGTGCTTGCTCCAGCCCGGCGCGACGACACCGGCGCCATAGCCATAACCCAGCGCCAGCCGCGGTCCGGTCCATGGCGCGAAGGTCATGGTGGTCTTGCGCCGGCCGATGCCTTTGAGCAGTGCCTGGTCGCTCTTTTGCGGATGCGCAGCTTGCAGGGCGGGCACATGCCACGCGCCGCAAACCACGGCCAGCGGCCCGTCGATTTCTTTGCGCGCAGCGGCGATCTCCAGCCGCATATGCGCCTCGCGCATGGCCTCGAACTTGCCAATGGACGTCTCGCCGTCGCGCAGCGTCGTCATCGCGTCGGCAATGGCAGCAAAGATCGGCCCGGGTGCGGGATTCTGCTCAATGATATCGGACCACCAGCTTTCGCCGTCCTCATAGCCGGCGGCGCGCGCCAAAGTGCCGATCGGATCAAGGATCCGTGAGATTGCTTCGCTCTGCTCTTCGGTGGCCTCCGGTTCGTCCGCATCGGCGTCGGTCGAACCCTCGGGCCCGTGCTCGGCAAGCCGCGCGGCGGACGGCAGGTCGATGAAACGCAGCGCCGCCTTGTTGGCGACGGCCCACAGCGCCGCCTGATATTCGGGAGAGAATTCGGCGAAGGGCCAGAAGCGCGTCGCGGCGGGATCGTCCTCGGGGTAGCAAAGCAGCGCCACCGGCGGCTTCATGTCCGGGCTGGCAAGCAGGGGCAGCAAGGGCGAGGCATCCACCGGTCCCTCGATCAGCACGGCGGCCGGCTGCAATTCGTGCAACGCTCTAAGCAGGCTCGCGGCGGAGCCCGGCCCATGATGGCGAATGCCGAAATAGCTGATGCCGCCTTGCGTCATGGCTCAGATGGCCGCGTTGAGCGCCGCGTAATAACCGGCGTAGTCCGGCCGCTTCTTCAGCACCGTCTCCAAATATTCCTCAAGCACGACCTTGTCCTGGATCGGGTCCTTGACGATGGCGCCGACCAGGCTTGGCGCCAGGCCTTCGGCGTGGAGCTTGCCGCCGTCGAACCAGGCCGCCTGGCTGAGGCCGCTGATCATCGTGGCGATCGCCTCGGCGGTGGAGAGCGAGCCCGACGGCGTCTTCAGCGTCACCTTGCCGTCCGAGGTCGCGCCGGAGCGCAGCTCGCGGAAGATGGTCAGCACGCGCGCGATCTCCTCGCCGACATTTTTCGGCACCGGCAGGTCCAGTCCGCCGGCCATCTCGCCGACGCGCCGAGACACGATCGAGACCTCTTCCGCCATGTCCTCCGGCAGCGGCAGCACCACGACATTGAAACGGCGCTTCAGCGCCGAGGAGAGTTCGTTGACGCCCTTGTCGCGATTGTTCGCGGTGGCGATGATGTTGAAGCCGCGCTGCGCGTAGATCGAGGTGTTCAGCTCCGGCACCGGCATCATCTTTTCGGACAGCACGGTGATCAGCGTGTCCTGCACGTCGGAGCCCATGCGCGTCAGCTCTTCCAAGCGGCAGAGCTTGCCTTCCTGCATGGCGCGGTAGAGCGGCGTCGGCACCAGCGCCTCCTGGCTCGGCCCCTTCGCCAAGAGCTGCGCATAGTTCCAGCCGTAGCGGATCTGATTCTCGTCGGTGCCGGCCGTGCATTGCACGATCAGCGTCGAGTTTCCCATGATGGCGCCGGCGAGATGTTCCGAGACCCAGGATTTTGCCGTTCCCGGCACGCCGAGCAGGAGCAGCGCCCGGTCGGTCGCGAGCGTCGCCACCGCGGTTTCCATCAATTGCCGACGTCCGACATATTTCGGGGTGATAAGCGTGCCGTCGCCCGCCTTGCCGCCCATCAGGTAAGTGAGGACAGCCTTGGGCGACAGGCTCCAGCCGGCAGGCTTCTGGCGGTCGTCGTCGCGCGCGAGCGCCTGCAGTTCGGAGGCATAGACCTGCTCGGCCGGAAGGCGGATGGCTGCGTTCATGCGATCTTCTCCGGGTTGATCATCTGTCGGATTGCGAAGGGTTTCCGGCCAGCGCTGCATTGAGCCGCAGCAGGCCGAGGGATGGGGAAGCGGGCGACAGGCCGGCGGCGATCACCTCGTCGATCAATTTTTCCGCCGCCTCCGGATTGGCCAGAAAGCCTAGGGTCTCGAGATACTGCTCGGCGCTTCGTTTCATGACGTCGTTGTCACCCGAGACGGCGGAACGCAGCGCTGGAAGCGTCTTGCTCCTTGCGAGGTCGCTCCATTCCAGCCAGCCTGCTTCCGCGCCTTCGACCAGGTTGAGCGCGGCCAGATTTTGCCCATCATCCAGGATCTGCCTGATCAGGACACGCTTCCTGCCGTTGTCCAAGCGCGACATGAGCTGGAGGACGAGAAGCGCCAGCCTGCCGCCGGCGGCGACAAGCAAATCCGCCAAACAGGCGACCGCCGCATCGCTGCCGGACACCGCGATCATTCGAACGAGAAAGAGATCGGCACCCTCATCGACGCCGAACTGCCATGCGCCAATGAAATCGGGCTCAGTCTTGCCGAATTGGGCGATGAGATCGCCGAAGTAACAGGACGCGAACAGGTCGGCGCGACGCGACTGTTGCGCAGGCGACTTGGGTTTTATCGGCGTGTAGGTGGTGCGGCGGCGGATGAAGCCGGATTTGCCTTCCTCAATGAAAGCGGCGAGCTCGGCTATCGGATCTTTCGACGCGCCATCCGCTGGATCGCTACGTTCACCCAACCTTGCCAGGAGCCGGCCGGCCGTTTCGCGCACCTTGCCTGAGCGATCGGCGGACAGGCTCTTTAGAAATGGAATGTCATCGGCACTCAAGCCGAAGCGCATCAGCTCCACGAGCGCAAGCCTGACCTCCGCCGGCTCGCTCGCTCCCTTGGTCTCAATCAACGTCCGCGCCAAGACAGGCATGGTGCGCCGTAATTCGACCAAAGCTGTACGGCGCGCGGCAGGATAAAAATCATCCCAGGTTTCAGCGGTGAGTTGTCCTCGTCGAGACTGCCTGTCGCCATCCGCGCCTGCTTGCCAGTCGACCCAGGGAGCATAGATATCTGGGCTTTCCTGATCCGACGCAGCAGGCATCCAATCCATCGGATGGAGCACGAAGCCTCGGCTGGCGACGAGTGTGGCCACGCGGGTCTTGAGCCTCGCATCAGCGGCGTATTTCAATACGGCACGCAGCAACGGTCGCAGCCAATCAGGAAGCATCGGCAGGGCCAGCATCGGCAGCGGCGGACGGCGTTTCAAGGTTTTGGGCGCCGCCGGCCGAAGCGCGACATCCAGCGCCTGCGCGGCGATCGCCAAGAGCCGACGTTCCTGCTCGTCTGAGCTGGAGGCAGCCGCGAACTCCTTCCATTCGGCGGGCGCCAATTCGAAAGCGGCGCCGCCCGAAATCCAGTTGTCGCGAAGCCTCGCCAGCCCTGCCTGCTCGAGCTCGTTCATGAGAGATTGAGCCTCCCGATGCTGCTTTGTGAGGCCAGAAGCTCGAGCCTGGCGCCGTTCCACAGCGCTGCCGTGACTGTCAGATCGAGGCCAAGCAAGGTATGGTTGACGGAGCCGGCGACAGGCAGGGCGATGCCATGCGAATCGTTCGCCGCCTGCCACCAGGCGCCATCCTTCTCGTCCAGCGCGATCGCGCCCGCCGGCAGGAGGATCGGACAGTCGGACAGCCACGGCGCGCCGTCCTGGAAAGCTGCATACGCGGCCAGCGGATCGCCGGCAGCGTTCGGAGCAAAATCGGGCCAATTGCCGGGCGACGCATCGCCCAGGCGTTCTGCGACCAGTGCGCGAAGCGGAATTCGGGATGGATAGAACACCAGCCTCGCCTTGAAGCGATCCCCCGGCGCGAAGGCGCCGGAGCGGCGCCCGGCCGAGGCCGGGAAGAAGTCCAGGAGGACGGCAAATCGTGGGATTGGGCTTTTCAGATCGAGCAGCCAGGTCGCGTGGCTGACCAGGCCGTCGCGACGGGTCTCGATCTTCTCACCCAGCACCTCCCAGTCGCTCTCGACCTGGAGGGCATCCGGATTGGCAAGCATCTGGTCACGTGTTTCGGATGTCGAGACCAGGCGCTTCAGCTCGGCATCGTCGGGCGCGGCACGCCAGGCCTTGGCGAGCAGCACCAGCTTACCCAGCTCGCGGATAGCGGCGTCCGGCCGCTCTTCGCTGCGCAGCGCCATCAGTTTCGCGGGCAGCTCGTCGATGCGCCCGGCCAAAGCGGTCGCCTTGAGGTCTACAAGCCGCGCCGCGATGCGGCGGCAGCGCTCGCTGCTGGCGTCGACAAAACCGGCAAGGCCGAGCCGAAGCTGGTCGGCAACCCACTGATCCAATTCGTCGAGCGCTGCGGACACAGCACTTCGCGTGTCCTCGGCGCGCTTGCGCTGCGCCGCCTCGCGGCGTTCGGCGGCCGCGGCGTCTTCTACGGCAGCGCTTTGCTCGGGCCGCAACGCCTCGTCGATGCTTTTGCTTTCCGCGCTTGCCGGCGCCGGCGTCGGCGGCTGGCCCGGCTTGCGGCGCCGGCCGAGCCAATCATTGACCCATTCCGGCGTCTGGTCGACCCGATCGAAGCTGGCGGGCGCGGTGGCGCCGATCCACATCAGCCCCAGTATGTGCTTGCACGGAAATTTTCGCGATGGACAGGTGCATTTGTAGCCGTGGTCGCGGGCATCGAATGCGACGCGGTAGGGATTCGCTCCCGAGCCCTGGCATTCGCCCCAGATGAGGCCCAGCTGTTCGTTTGTCTCGAGACGGGGCCAGTTGGACCGCTTGGTCAGCTTGGCGGCGGCGCCCAGCGAAGCCTGGTCGGGCGCGAGCGCCTCGATTGTTTTCAAATCCAGCTGCAAGCCGCTCCCTCATGACCCCCGAAGCATGATGTCGCGACGATGGATACCTGTTTGCGGCGCGCTGGTGTAGCTCCAGCCGCTGAAAAGTTGGTGCCTTGTCTAACGTTGCGTTGCCCTGTTCATCGTCAGGCGCGGGAACCCACCAGGACGGCGTGCACAGCATAGGCGCGGCGATCCTCGGCGCTGACGGCCAGCCGATCGGCACGCTGTCGATCGCCTCCCCCTGTCTCGCGCGTAGACGATGCGGTGGCGGCCCCCGGGCGAGGCGGCGATCAGGGCGGCGCGGCTCATCTCGGCGCGGCTGACCGGCGAGGCATAACTCATCTCCTCCGTTGCGGCGAAGATGGTTAGGTGCTGCCGACGCCGTCCCGATGGCAGCTGGCGTCGTGCCCCAGCTTCTCCAAGCCTGATGTCATCATCTGCCTCCTCCACCAGTCGCTTCGCGTTCCGCAACCGGCGGATTTCGCGGCCGAATTCCTCACCGTCAAACAGCGTCCTGGTAAAATTCGATCGGCAGTCCATCGGGATCGGCGATGAAGGTAAACAATCGTCCCGTGTATGGATCTGTTCGGATGGGCTCCACCTCGACGTCTCGCGACCGAAGCAGCTCGGCTGTTGCCTCGACCGAGGCGACCGAGAATGCAATATGCCTTAATCCACAGGCCTCGGGCCTGCTGGGCCGGCTTGGCGGATCAGGGAAACTGAACAGTTCGATCTGGATGGGACCGTGACGCAAATCGCACTTCCAAGACTGCCTTTCGGGGCGCCAGTTTTCGGCCAGAACGACGAAACCGAGCTTGTTCGTGTAGAACTGCTTGGAGGTCTCATAGTCACTGGAGATGATTGCGACATGATGGACAGCCAGGAGCATCAGATTGGCCTCGCGTAAGCGTCGATAACGGCGACCCAGCACAGTCGCATCGGGTATACCTTGGCGCAACCAGGCGCCGACACCGGCCGTGCCGGCTTGGGCGAGCATCTCCAAAAGTCCGGCCACCCTCCCCTCGAGGGGAGCTTATCCGAGCGCTATTCACGCCGTCTTGAGGTCGGTGTACTTCTCGATCGCGTGCAGCGACTTGTCTTTGCCGAAGCGGGACTGCTTGAAGCCGCCGAGCGGTACCGTGATGTCGGCGCCGCCATAGGTGTTGACCTGGACGACGCCGGCATTGATGGCGTGCACCATGCGATGCGCGGTCGAGAGCTTCGAGGTCCACACGGCAGAAGCAAGACCCTATGTCGGGCGCAACTACATGCAGCCCAGCGCGCTGGGGAGTTTCGGTGGCTAGTCGGGTCAGTCTGGCGCTGACTCCGACTCGATCAGGCTTTCCAGCATGTCCAGCAGGCGTTCGTGCTGCTCGGCGCCGTAACGCTTCTCGATGGCGTCGTGGATGGCGGTGCGCTCGGGCGCCAGCTCCTCGATCAGCGCCACGCCGGCCGGGCTGATGGCGAGCAGTGCGCGGCGGCCGTCATCCTTGACCTTGTTGCGGGTGATGAATTCGCGCTCGTCCAGTGCTTTGATGATGCGGGTGAGGCTGGGCGGCAGGATCGAGGCGCGGTTGGCGAGCTCGGTCGCTTCCAGCGGACCGGTCTCGGCAAGCACGCGCAGCACGCGCCATTGCTGCTCGGTGATGTCGTGGCGAGCAAGCATCGGACGAAAATGCGCCATGATCACTTCACGAGCGCGAAGCAGAGCCATGGGCAGGGAACGGCGGGTGCTGGGCGGCAGCAGAGTCAACTCTCCGAAAAGTTCCAGTCCAGTACGACTCGCAACAGAAATTAACGCTCGGATCGCAGCTATATCCGCGATTTCTCCGAGAGCGGCAATCCCGTCCCCGACGACCCCGTCGACATGGGAACGAGCGCTTGACATTCGGTCGCCAAGCCCTTGCCCCACATGGCGATCGAATATTCGGCGAATCTCGACGCGAGGTCGAGATGAGCGAGCTTTGCGCGCCCGTTTCACGCATCATCCTCGAGACCGGCCTGTTCGAGCCCGGCGCCGTGCGGGTGCGCGCCTTCCGTGCAGATGCCTATGCGATCGCGGACCGGCTCCCCGAGAACGGCTTCATCGACATGAATTTCCGCATCGGCAGGGGCCGCAGCGCGGAGGAGAAGAAGCGGACCGGCGAGGCGATCTTCAAGGGGTCATCGCGCGCGTTCTATGTCACACGCTCGGCCTGCAGGTGAGCGACGAGACCAGCGACGCGATCTATCTGCGCGCGCTGGAGGAGCGCGGCCACCCCAGCCCGCGCGAGGCAGACCTGCGCTGGATCGGCGCCATCGTGTCGCGCAACGGCGAGGTGGAGGAGACGGGGCTCGGCGCCGGCGTGCTCGATCATCCGGCCAAGGGCATTGTGTGGCTCGCCAACCGGCTTCACCAATACGGCATGCAAATCGAGGCCGGACAGGTGGTGCTGTCGGGCTCCTTCATCCGGCCGGTCGAATGCCGGCATGGCGATCGGACCGTCTCGGATTTCGGGCCCCTTGGTGCGATCCGCATCGCTTTCGCCTGACCGGCAATCCTCGCTCCGCGAATTTGCAAGCTGCGCGCTGCCCCAAAGAAAAAGGCCGGGCGCGAAAGCGGCCCGGCCAAGAAATGAAGGTCATAACCTTCAGAGGGGAACATCGCCCGGCGCAATGGGAGGAAAACACCGAGCGATGACCTCTATTTGGGGCGGTTGCGGTATATTTTCCACGAACTGAATTCCAAAAACTGACCGAAACGCGAAAAAATATCGCGCGGGCAGCG
Organism: Mesorhizobium sp. WSM3862; assembly: GCF_002294985.1. GTDB lineage: Bacteria > Pseudomonadota > Alphaproteobacteria > Rhizobiales > Rhizobiaceae > Mesorhizobium. The sequence goes on from NZ_NSGE01000003.1 coordinate 595,868, forward strand.
GCAAAGCTCAGCCAGCCGCCGCTGCCTTTTCCAGAAGATCGGCATAGTGCTGACGGGCCACGTCGGGATGCGACCTCAGACGGCTCTTCAGCACATTGGTTCCGACGTCGCGGAAGAGCGGATTGTCGGGATCGCTGGCCGGCCCGCGCGCCTCAGCCGCCAGTTCCTGCGGAAGGTCGAGCAGCGGAATGGTCGCGTCGAGCCGGGCGCTGAAGAAGAACGGCACCGAAATCCGCTCGACGCCTGGCGGCGGTGTGACGACGCGGTGCACGGTTGCTCTCAGATACCCGTTCGAAGCGAGTTCGAGCAGTTCGCCGATGTTGACCACGAGCGTTTGCGGAATCGGATCCACATTCACCCAGCTGCCATCATATTCGACCTGCAGCCCCTTGTTCTCGTCCTGCAGCAGAAGGGTGAGGAAACCGCCATCCTTATGCGCGCCGACGCCCTGGTCGTCACCGGTGGCGTCGCGGCCTGGGTAGCGCACGATCTTCATGCGGTGGTTGGGCTCGCTGCCATAGATCGGGTCGAAGGCGTCCTCCGGCTGATCGAGTGATAGCGCGAAGGCCTTGAGCAGCCGGATGGCTACCTCCGTCGCCTTGGTCTGCCAGGCAAGCAGCGCCGGCTTCAGTTCGGGCAACGCAGCCGGCCACTGGTTCGGACCTTGCAGCCGGGTCCAGGCCGGCACGCTCGGCCCTTGCGAAATGGTCGCGCGCTCGACGCCGATGTCGAGCTGCTCGCGCCAGTCGGCCTTGCCCCTGGTCAGCTCGCCGCCGGTACGCGTGTAGCCGCGAAATTGCGGCGACTTCACCATCTCGATGGCGAGCTTGTCGGCCTCCGACAAGGCAAAGAAGCGCCGCGCGGCATCGAGCACCGCGTCGATGTCCGGCTGCGTTATGCGGTGGCCGCTGAGATAGAAGAAGCCGACATCGCGAGCGGCGGTGCGCAGATCAAACAAGAAGGTCCGCAGTTCCGACTCGCCCTGCTCCAGTCGGTCGAGATCGAGCACCGGGATTATTCTGGCCATGGACAGCTTCCTCTTGGCGGCAACTCTCTGTTTTTCGCAAGTCCGGACGGAAAACCGATGCGCACTTTTCCTGGAATTGCTCGAGCAACCCCGCCGCACGATGACATGCGCGTCATTGCAGGTGAAGAAACGCGCCAACCAATCTCGTTGCAAATGGAGCAAGCCGCCGCTCAATTCCCGGGTTTTCGCGGCAAATTGCGTTCATTCGACTTCCGCTTCTCGCGTTTCGCCTATCCGCGATGATCCAGCCACGCGACCAGCCGGTCACATCACTGGATGCCGCAGACCAGCACGATCAGCACCACCACCGCCGCAACCATGACGCCGGTCTCGCATCGCGGCGCGTTATTGCACGGTTCGTGGAATGGATCGTCAGAACGTCTCGACCCAGGGCCTCATCTCGACCTCGAAGCTCCAGGCGCTGCGATGCTGGCGGTGGACTGCGAGATAGGTCTCGGCGATCGCGTCCGGCGAGAGGCGGCGATCCGGCCGGTCTGGCTCGGCCGCCTGCCCGGGCGGCTCGATCTGGCCGTCGATGATGAAATGCGCGACATGGATGTTCTTCGGACCTAGCTCGCGCGCCATCGACTGCGCCAGCCCGCGCAGCCCGAATTTCGGCATGGCGAAGCCGGCCGAGCCGGAGAAGCCCTTGAGACTCGCAGTGGCGCCGGTGAACAGGATCGAGCCGGAGCCGCGCGCAACAAGCCGGCGCGCCGCCTGCTGGCCGACGAGGAAGCCGCCATAGGCGCCGACGAGCAGGGCCTGCTTGACCGCCTCCGGATCGAGCTCGGCGATCGGGCCGCGCGTGCGGCCGCTGGCGTTGAAGACGGCAATTTCGAGGGAGCCGGCCTTGTCGGCCGCCTCGAACAACCGCGCGACGGAGGCGGCATCCGACACGTCCGTCTCCACCGCCTGCGCACCCGTCTCCTGAACCAGCGCGGAGAGTTTGTCGACATTGCGGGCGGCCAGCACGACGCGAAAACCTTGCTTGCCGAGGAGCCGCGCCAGCGAAGCGCTGAGGCCAGCTCCAGCGCCGGCGATCACTGCGACATTGGCGGCCATGTCGTTCCTCCTGCGAGTACGCGTTGTTCAGTTGAGGTCGATAGTCGCACAAGCTCGCTCCTTCGGCGGCAAGAGGCAAGGACTAGGTTGCTCCGTTTTGGCAGTGCGACACAAAGGCGGTGCCCGGTGAGAGGTCCCGGCGCATCCGAAAGACTTGCCTGTCGCGCCGATCCGTCCGACACGTGGTCCAGCGGCGATTCGAGGAACGACCATGGAACCAATCTGGGCCGTCGGCCTGATGACCGGTACGGTGCTTGACGGCAATATCGACGTGGCGCTGATTAAGACCGACGGCGAGCGCATCGCCGACGCCGGTACATACACACTGGCCCCCTACCCGCAATCGATCCGCGCCCTGCTCGAAGAAACGCTGCGCCAAGCACGCGTCTGGAATTTCGAGGGGCCGGAGCCGGCGATTTTTCGCGAGGCGGAGGAGGCGCTGACGCGCGCGCAGTCGGCGGCGGTCAGGGATTTGGTCGAAAGCCAGGGCATGACGATGGCCGATATCGGCGTCGTCGGCTTCCACGGCCAGACGGTGCTGCATCGCGCCCCGCAGCCGCGACGAATCGGCCGCACGCGCCAGCTCGGCGACGGCGAGCTGATGGCCGCCCTGCTTGGCACCAAAATCGCCTATGACTTCCGCACGGCCGATGTGGCGGCCGGCGGACAAGGCGCGCCGCTCGCTGCCGCGTACCATGCGGCGCTGCTCAAAGAGGCCGACGCCAGCGGCGACACCGCGGTGCTCAATCTGGGCGGCGTCGGCAACATCACCTGGTGGGACGGCAAAGACAACATCGTCGCCTTCGACACCGGGCCGGCCAATGCGCCGGTCAACGATTTCATCAAGGCGAAGGGCCTCGGCGAGATGGATCGCGACGGCAGACTGGCTGCCGCCGGTAAGGTCGACGAGGCAAGGCTAGAGCGGCTGCTGCAGCATCCGTATCTGACGAAGCCTTACCCAAAATCGCTTGATCGCTTCGACTTCACCGCGGCCATGGCCGACGGGCTCGGCGCGGAGGACGGCGCGGCGACGCTGACGGCTTTCACCGTCTCGGCGGTCGGCAAGGCGCTCGATCTGTTGCCGCGCCGGCCAAGACGACTGGCGGTCAGCGGCGGCGGCCGCCGCAACCCGACCATGATGGCGATGCTCGGCCAGCGCGCCGGCGTCGAAGTGGTGCAAGCCGAGACGCTCGGCTGGAAGGGCGACGCGGTCGAAGCGGAATGCTTCGCGTTCCTCGCGGTGCGCGTGCTGCGCGGCCTGCCGATCAGCTTTCCGAGCACCACCGGGGTACCGCGGCCGATGCGCGGCGGAAAGCTCGCGGGTTAAGACAACTTCTTTTGCAGGAAGATGCGGCTGCGGCCGACCGGAAAATCGGCGAGCGTGCCGAACGGCTGGTAGCCCTGGCGCTGATAGACCTTGGCCGCGGTCGGATTGAAAGTGTCGATCCACGCGGCCTGGCAGCCGCGCGCCAGCGCTTCCCGTTCGGCTGCGTCCAGCATGCTCGCGGCGATGTGCCGGCCACGCCAGGTTTCGTCGACCCAGAGCCATTGCACATAGAGCCAGCCCCAGGCGGTGTAACCGGAAACGCCGGCGACGATCGCGCCGGCGTCGTCGCGAACGAAGACGGCGAGCGTCTTCCGGCCCGAGGCGCCGACATCGCTATCGTTGAAGGCGGTCAAGCCCTCGCCGACACGGGCGAGATCCTGCGGCAAGGGCTCGGCGGTGATCTCGAGCGTCATCTTCACGGTGGCTCCGGTGCGGTTCGGAAGCCAGCCTTAGCCAAGGAGCGAAGCGACACGCAAGCCTATTGCCGGGCAGAGCGCCACGCTGCGGCCGATGCCGCCACCAGCATCAGCAAGGCGGCGACCAGGGCGCAGTTGGCGAAGCCGAGGGCGGTGTAGAGCGGGCCGAAACCGGCGGTGCCGACGGTTACGGCGAAATAGGTGACTGCGCTGTTCAGGCCCATGATCGTGCCGCGCCGCGCGGCGTCGAGCGCGGTGAGCCGCATCACCAGAACGTTCAGCCCGAAATGGTTGGCAAGGCCCCAGACGGCGATCGTCGCCATCAGCAGGCCGAAGGTGCCGCTGGCCGAGGCGATCGCCACATAGACGGCGGCGACCAGCAGATAGGCGAAGGGCATGACACGGCGGGCGCCGAGACGGTCGATGACGCCGTCAAGCAGCGCCGCCGCGCCGAAGCCGAGCCCGTAAGCGATCGCCGCCAGCCCGTTGGCGCTGACCGGCTCGCCGAGACCTTCATGGAGATGATCGCCGAGATAGCCGTAGACGCCATAGAAGGCGGTCATGAAGGCGCCGCAGGCGATCAGCAGCGGCAGGATTCCGGGCACAGCCAGCGCGCCGAGCGGCGACGGTGCCGGACCGCTTTTCCTGGTGTCGCGCAGCGAGCTGACCGACAGGCCGGCGACGGCGGCTCCGGCGAGAAGCGCGACAGCGGCGAAGACGGCCCGCCAATGGATCAGATCGGCAAGCACCGCCGACAGCGACACTCCGGCGACCATGGACAGCGTCCAGCCGGTCAGCACGACGCCGATCGTTCCGCTCTCGCGGCCGGGCGGCGCGATCGCTGCGGAGCTGGCGTAGATCGCCGGCATGGCGACGCCAGCAGCGATGCCGGCAACGAGCTGGGCCGCGACCAGCGCCGCCACCGTCGGCGCGAGCGCGCTGCCCACCAGCGCCAGCGCAAGCAACAGCAATGCGCCCTGCAGCATGCGGCGGGCGCCGATCCGGTCGATATAGCGGGCAAGAAAAAGCGCGCTGGCCGAGGTGCCGAGGCCGAAGGCAGCGGCGGCCGTCATCACCGCCGGCACGCTTGCCGCGAAGGATGCCGCGACGGCGGGCGCTATCGGCCCGAGAACCAGTGAGTTGGAGCCGATGACGGCGATGCAGCCGGTGAGCAGGTAGGCTGCGGCCGGGATCGGTGCACGGGACGCCGCAGCCAGAATCGCTGATTGATCACTGTTCGACATATCTCCATAATGGCCGAATTGAATTCAGCATCAATGGAGAATTTCCAAATGGACTCAGAAACAGATGACGTTCAGCGGAACAAGCAGCCAACCCGTGAGGTCGACCCGATCGACCGAAAAATATTAGGCGTTCTGGTCGATGATGCGACCATCAGTTATGCCGAGCTCGGCGATCGCGTCGGCCTGTCGCCACCGGCGGCGCATGAGCGGGTGAAGCGGCTCAGGCGCAGCGGCGCCATCCGCGCCACCTCGGCGATCATCGATCCGAAGGCGGTGAAGAAGCCGCTGCTCGCCTTCGTGCACATCGATACCAGGGGCTGGGGCAAGACGCCGGAATTGATGGCGATCTCGGAATGCCCGGAAGTGGAAGAGATCCATTCGGTCGCCGGCGACACCTGCATGCTGCTCAAGGTACGCACCGAGGATACAAGGGCGCTGGAAGGCCTGCTGTCGCGTATCTACGAGACGCCGGGCGTGGTCTCGACGCGCAGCTATGTGGTGCTTTCAACCTATCTCGAACGGCCGGTCCAGCCAGAGATCACGGCCGAATGGCCGGCACCCAAACATATGGCGACGCCTGTCTACTAATCCACCGGCTTACGGGGTCGTGGCGCTGCGATAGATATCGAGGACGCGCGTGACGCTGGCAATCTGAAGCTCATGCGCGGTCGGCGTGATCCGACCGGCGCCGACCTCGGCATCGAGATGGCCGAGATACTGGCTAATCAGGGGGCGTGGAATTTCACGCTTGCCGAGTGCCGCCAGCAGCGCTTCGGTCGCATGCTGTGCGTCGGGCAATGGCCAGTAGTAGCGGATGCGGTCGCTGAAGGAGAAATGCCGCTGCAGGCGCTGCTCATCAGGCGTTCCCGGATAATATTTCTGCCAAATGCCGGGCGAGGCCAGCATGATGCGTTCCATCGCGGCCGTCAGGCTTTCGCGCGAGGGATCGGGCGCGAGCGCGTCGGCGATGTGGCTCAGGCCATAGAGCGCCTCGCGCAACGCGAAGGTGAGCCAGGGGCCGACCTTGAGGATGGCGAAGCCGTCGCGCACGAGCGCGGCCAAAGCTTCCGCGGGCTGATAGTCGGTCGAATGCGCCTCGAAGACGAATTGCGGCTGGCTTTCCAGGGCAGCGACCAGCTTCGTCGGCCTCTCGGGCGCATAGGCGATGATGTCGGCATTGCCGAATTCGACGCCGGGCTGAACGACGACACCGACGGCCCGGGCAAAAGCGGCATCGAGGCCGAGACGGGAGAAGGCCTGGCGATGGAGCTCGACCGTGCGGAGCGCATCGGCCGGCTCGGTCACATGCATATGGTCGAGCGCTTCCAGCGCGCCGCCCGGAACCGGCACTTCGGTGCCGATGATGTAGACGGGTTTTTCACCGCCCGAGCGGGCGACCGCCGCCTCGGCAACCGCCGCAAGCTCCGCCGCGCGCGCGGCAATCGTCTCGTCGGCGAGTGCCACGGAATCGTCGGCACAAGCCATGCTGGTGTCGAGATGCAGCTTGGTGAAGCCGGCGGAGGCATAGGCGTCGATCATCGCCGCCGCCTTGTTCATCGCTTCCGCCGCGGGCAGATGCTTCCACGGATTCGGGCCGAGGTGATCGCCGCCGAGGATCAGCCGGTCGAACGGAAAGCCGGTCCTGCCTGCTTGCGTCTCGACGAAGGCTCGAAAGGCGGCCGGGGTCATGCCGGTATAGCCGCCCTCGTGATTGACCTGGTTGCAGGTCGCCTCGATCAGCACATCGGCGCCATTCCTCGCGCCGTGGCGGAGCGTCGCTTCGATCACCAGCGGGTGCGCCGAACAGATCGAGGCGATGCCGCCCTTCGCGCCTGCCGCGCGGCGAGCGGCGATGCCAGCGAATCTTGTCGTGGCGCCGGTCATGCGCGTGCGGTCGCTTTTGCGATGAAGGCCTCGACGTCGGCGAGCCGGTGAATGCCTTCCATCGGCCCCTTGCGGGTAACGGCGAGCGCGCCGCAGGCATTGGCGATGCGCAGTGCATCGGCGGGCGAGGCACCGCGCAGCCAGAAGGAAACGAAGGCGGCGCCGAAGCAATCGCCGGCGCCGGTCGGATCGACTTCCTCGACCACAAAGCCGGGCATGGCGAGCGTGCCCTTGCGGTCGTGATAAGTGGCGCCATCGGCGCCTTTCTTCAGCACGATGCAGGAGATGCCTCGCCCCAGCAATTCGCGGACCGCGGCCTGTTCGTCGCTGGCGGACGAGAAAAGGAACAGTTCGTTGCCGCTCGGCAGGAAGACATCTGTCTGCGCGAGCACATGATCGAGCGCCTGACGCGTGCCGGACGCCTGCATGATCTCGCGACGGATGTTCGGATCGAAGGACACCGTGCCGCTCTTGGCCTTCACGGCCGCGATCGCGGCGAGTGCGACGTCGGTGGCGCGATCGGAAAAAAGCGAAGAGCCCATGACATGGACATGATCGGCTCCGGCCAAGAGCCGCTTCGCGGCATCGTCCATTTCCAAAAGGCCGGCGGCGCTGTTCCGGATATTGAAAACAAAATGCCTGGATGCATCGGTCCGGTAGGCGACGAAGGCGGTGCCGGTTGCATGGCCTTCACGGACGGCGATTGCCGAAACGTCGGCGCCGAGCGCGCTGAGCCGGTCGATGTTCAACTGGCCGAAATCGTCCCCGCCGACGGCGCCGATGAGACCCGCAGGCTGGCCGAGCGCCGCCGCTTGGCCGATGAAGATCGCCGGGGCGCCGGACGGAAAGGGGCCGGCGAGCGGACCGGGCTCGAGGAAGCTCTGGCCGATTGATTCCGCCATGATCTCAACGAGGATCTCGCCGGCTGAGACCAGCTTCTTCATCACGTCCTCCCAGCATTCGCCATGCATGGCTTTAGGGCTTGGAATACGGCCCCCTCTTTTTCACGTCAATTAATAAATTTACGCATGGAATAATTTCTCCGGACGCGTTGAAACTTGCGGAGCTTCCTGTAAAGTTTCAACTTGCAGGCGCACGCCGATGCGCCGTATGAGCGCCGGAGCAGCCCATGGGAGCGAGGTTCCATGCCGCGAGGGTTTGGATGCCGATGACTCACAAGACGATGGAGGAGTTCGCCCGTTCCTGCGGCGTCTCCAGGCCGACCTTGTCGAAATTCTTCGACGATCCGACCAGCGTCAAGCCGGCGACGCGAAAACGCATCGAGGATGCGCTGCGCTCGTCCGACTATCAGCCCAATCTGTTCGCGCGAAACCTCAACCGCAAGCGCACCCGCAGCATCGGCATCGTCGTGCCGACGGTGACCGACCCGTTCTATTCCGAGATGGTCAGCCGCATCGAACTCAGGCTGCGCGACGAAGGCTACTGGCCGATCGTCATTTCCTCGCATGGATCGAGCGAACTGGAAGCCGAGGCGACGCGGACGATCCTGTCGTTGAAGGTCTCCGGCGCGCTGATAGCACCACTCGGCCGGCGCTCGGACCAGCGGGCGATCGAGAAGCTGACGCAGGCGATCCCGATTGTCTATTTCGACACCTATCTCGAAGGCGGCACGCCTTTCGTCGGCAACAACAATGTGCAGAGCATGTCGACCATCGTCGACTATCTCTGCCGCTCGGGCGACGCCCCGATCTATTTCGATATTCCGCATGTCAATCATAATTCGCGCGAGCGGGTGGAGAGTTATGTCGATGCCATGAAGCGGCTCGGGGAGGAGCCGCTCGTCTTCGGCAATACCGACGACTACACATGGGAATTCGAACGGATCGGCTACGAACAGACGGAAAAGCTGCTCGGCAATGGCGGCCTGCCGGGCAAGACCATATTGTGCGCCAACGATCGTCTCGCCTTCGGCGTGATGGCGGCCGCCTTCTCGAAAGGGCTGAAGGTGGGTCGCAAGGCGGATTGCGACCTGCGGGTGGCTGCGCATGACGATCATCCGCTCAGCCGCTACACCTGCCCGGCGCTCACCACCATGGCGCAGGATTTCGCGGCGATGGCCGGAAGCAGCGTCGAGACGCTGCTTACCCTGCTCGACGAGGACGGCGCGCCCGTCGCGCCGAAGGTCAGTCTCGACGCGACGCTGGTGATGCGCCAGTCGGCCTAGGGATACCGAACTCCCGCTGGGCGATCACGGCGCCTCAGGCAAGCAGGCTCGCCGCCTCGTCTTCGCCGAGCAGCGGCGGCTGGTCGACCGAGCCGACGACGGCGACGGAGTTCCGGCTTTCGCCGGAGGCGAGGATCGCTTCCATGACCTCGAGCACGTGCAGCGCCAGTTCGCCGGACGCGCGGGGTCTGCGCCCTTCCGACAGCGACCTCGCCAGGTCGGCGACGCCGAGCATGCGATAGTTGGCGCGGTCCGGTCCGGCATAGGGCCAGTTGCGCGCGCCGTAGAACTCGCCTTCGCTCTCGAAATCCCTCCAGTCGGCGCCGTGCGCCGACAATGAGACCGTGCCGCCAAACGTGTCGGGATCGGGTAGCCTGAGCGAGCCTTCCGTCCCGTGTAGCTCGATCGGATGGTTGGAATGCTTGAAGACGTCCCAAGAGGCGCCGAAGGTGACGGTGGCGCCGTAGTGGAATTCGAGCAGCGACAGGATGTTGGTCGGCGTGCCGACCCTGAAGCTGGTGTTTTTGTAAGGGCCTTCGGCGGTGATCAGGCGCTCGTCCTGACCGCGCGTCGTCATCGCCATGACGCGGGCGACCGGGCCGAGCAGGTTGACCAGCATCGTCAGGTAGTATGGCCCCATGTCGAACACCGGACCGCCGCCCGGCTGATAGTAGAATTGCGGATTGGGATGCCAATGCTCCATGCCGCGCCCCATCATGAAGGCGGTGCCGGTCACGGCGCGGCCGATCGCGCCCTCGTCCATTAGGCGGCGGGCACGCCGCCCGGCTGCGCCGAGGAAGGTGTCTGGAGCCGAACCCAGCAGCAGATCGCGCTTCGCCGCCTCCGCGACCAGCCGGCGGCCCTCGCCGGCCGAGGTCGCCAGAGGCTTTTCCGTGAAGACGTGCTTGCCCGCGGAAAGCGCCGAATGGGTGATGTCGAAATGCGCCGACGGAACGGTGAGGTTGAGGACGAGATCGACCTCGGGATCGGCCAGCAGCGCATCGACCGGCAGCGCGCGGATACCGTATTCCCTGGCCCGTAGCGCGGCCATGTCGGCGGAAATATCGGCGCAGGCGCGCAGTTCCACGCCGGCGAAAAGTGCTGCGTTGCGCAAATAGGTCATCGATATGTTGCCGCAACCGATAACGCCGATACCGAGCTTCGCTCCTGACTTTGCTTGCATTTTCCTTCCGACCTCCCGGTGCGGCACCGCCGCAGACAACCCGCTGCAACGGCGGCGGACCGTGTTCGTGACTCGCTATAGCGCATTTTAAATCTTGACGCGCGTAAAATTTTTATAGAGCATGTGAAAATGCTGGCTCGACATCGGAGGCCGCCAGCTCAAAACGATTGAGGAATTTTGCACTCATGAGCCTAGGAACCAAGGTGCGCCTTGCGCGCCTCTTCTCGCATCCGTCCGGGAAGCTTTTTGGCGGCGCGGTCGACCACTTTGTCGGCTATGGCGACGTGCGCAAAGGCGGGCTTGCCGATCTGCCCGGTGCGCTCGCGCGCGTCATGATGGGCAAACCCGACTACGTCAGCATCCAGCCCGGCACCGCGCGCCATCTGTGGCCGCAATATGCGGGCAAAGCGTCTCTGGTGATCCAGGCGGGCTGCTTCACCCCAGACGATCGCATCAGCGAGCTGATTGCAACGCCGGAGGATGCGGTGCGCGCCGGGGCCGATGCGTTGGCCGTGGCCATTCCGGTGCGCGGCGCGACCGAGGGTAAGTACATACGCTGGCTGACCGACTCGGTGAATGCGGCGGCACGCTACGGCATGCCGGTGGTGGCGCATATCTACCCGCGCGATTTCACCGACGGAGCAAAAATCGTCTTCACCCCCGACGAGATCGCCTATGCGGCGCGCATCGGCTACGAGTCCGGCGTCGACGTGATCAAGATAGGCTACACGGGCGATTTCGAGTCGTTCCGAGAGACCGTCCGGACCTGCCCGGTGCCGGTTGTGATCGCGGGTGGTCCGAAAACCGAGACGCTGCTCGGCGCCCTTCAGCAGACGGCGGACGCCATACGTGCCGGCGCGCGCGGTGCCGTGGTCGGTCGCAATCTCTGGGGGCACGGCGATCCGCAGAAGGCGGCACTTGCCTTTCGGAGCGTCATCCATGACGGCCTTTCGGCAGAAGACGCCCTGGCGAAGGCGGGTGCCTGAACGATGCCCACCGTCCCTTCAATCCTCGGCTTCGGCGCTATTGCGATCGACGACATCGTCTATGTCGATCAGCCGTTGTCGGCGGGCAAGGGGAAGGTTCTGCAAACTGCCCGAACTTTCGGCGGAAATGTCGCGACGGCCCTTGCCGCCGTCGCGCGGCTCGGCGGAACCGCCGGGTTCGTCGGATGGCTGGCCAGTGCCGCTGACGACGCCGTGCTGTGCGATCTCGTTGCGAGCGGAGTTGAAACCGCATTCGCGCCGCGCCACCCGCACGCACGCCCGGTGCGCTCGCGGATCACCGTCGGCTCGGATGGGGAGAGGTTCATCGCGTATGACGACGAAGCGATGCTGGGCACCGCGCCAGACTTTCCGGACGAGGTCCTCAGCCGCGCGGCCGTCCTGATCGTCGATAGTTACGCGATCCGGTCGATGGATGTCGTGGCTCGGGCTCGCGATCTCGGCCTTGCAATCCTCGGCGATATCGAATGGAGCAGCGGCCCAGCCACCGAGAGGCTGATCGGGCTCTGCGACCATCTTATTCTTCCCCTCGGCTTCGCGCGGACTGCCACGGGCGGCCGATCGCCCGCCGAGATGCTCGACGCATTGTGGATGCCGTCGCGGTCCACCGTGGTTCTGACTGACGGCGGCAGGGGCGTCTATTATCGCGGACGCGACGAGGCAGGGCTCTGGCACCTGCCTCCGCACCGGGTTGCCGCCGTTGACTCGACTGGCGCCGGTGACTGCTTTCACGGTGCCTATGCCCATGCATTGACGCGCGGAGCCGAGACCGCAGGCCGGGTCGCATTCGCGGCCGCGGCCGCGGCCCTGTCGATAACGGGGCGTGGCGGGCGCGAGGCGCTGCCGACCGAGGGCCAGGTCACGGAACTCTTGGCATCGACGAACGCCCCGTCGGCAGTCGAACTGAAATCGCAGCTCGATACCGGAACATAGTTGAAACTATCCGAGGAACATTCGCAGGCGAACATAGGCCGATAATAATCATAATAACGAGCGGCTTAGCCTTGTGGAGGGAGGAAGATGGCAGAAGTCATTCTTGAGAATATCTGCAAGACCTATGGGAACAACTTTCACGCAATCGACCAATTGAACCTGTCGGTCGAGGATGGCGAGTTCTTGATTCTCGTCAAGCCGTCCGGCTGCGGCAAATCCACCGCGCTGCGAATGATCGCGGGATTGGAGGACGTGACAAGCGGCAGCCTTCGGATCGGCGGAGTCGACGTCGTCGACATGCCGCCCAAGGACCGCGACATCGCGATGGTCTTCCAGAGCTACGCGCTCTACCCGCATATGACGGTGTTCGAAAACATCGCCTTTTCGATGCGGCTGGCAGGCAAGCCGAAGGCCGAGCGCAAGAAGCGGGTGGACGAGATTGCCAAAACCCTTCAGCTGACATCTCTGCTCGACAGCAAACCCGCGAACCTTTCAGGCGGACAGCGTCAACGGGTTGCCATGGGCCGCGCCATGGTGCGCGAGCCGGCCGCCTTCCTCATGGACGAACCCCTTTCCAATCTGGACGCGAAGCTGCGTGTTCAAATGCGCGCCGAAATCACCAGCCTGCAAAAGCAGCTCGGCGTCACGACCATATACGTGACCCACGACCAAACCGAGGCGATGACGATGGGGGACAGGGTCGCGGTGTTGAAGGGCGGCGTGCTGCAGCAGGTCGACACTCCCAAGAGACTCTATGAATCGCCGGTGAACGCCTTCGTTGCCGGCTTCATCGGTTCTCCTTCGATGAACCTGTTCGAGGCGACGCTGACGGGCGACGAACTGATGTCCGGCACCTTCGCCATCCGGCTGCAGGACGCAGCCTTCGTGCGCAGGCCGTCCTTGAGGACGTATGCGGGGCGCAAGGTCGTGTTCGGGATCCGACCGGAGGATCTCTATGACAGCAGTCTCGAATCCGGCCGCAAGTATCAGACGATCCCGGCAAAGGTGACCTCGATCGAAGAACTCGGGTCCGAACACATCGTTCATCTCAGCATCGACGCGGTGCGGGTGGACTCCGGCGATCCGGACGCGGTGCAGGATTTCGGCATGACCTCGAACGCGGTGGCGAAATTCGAACCGGTCAGCACAGTCCTGCCCGGCTCGGAGATCCGCTTGGCCGTAGACGACGCCAAGCTCCATTTCTTCGATCCCGAAACGCATCTGGCGATCTGAAGATTTGTCGCAGAGCCCGCAGGCAGGAGCGATGCGCCTGCGAAAGTACTCGTAAGAAGACTTCTGAATGAAGCAGACGATCGTCCGCATTGTGCGGTCGATCTTAAGAAGGAGGAGAAAAATGACGTTTCGGATACGACCCGCGATGCTGAAAATGGCCGCGGCCGCATGGCTGCTCGGCGCAACCGGCGCCATGGCGGACACGACGCTGGAATTCACGCAGTGGTGGGAGCCAGAGCTGCCCGCAGGCTCCTTGCGCAAAATCATGGACGAGTTCGAGGCTGCAAACCCCGGGATCAAGGTGACGCTGGTCAGCGGCCCCTATGCGACCACGCGAGACCAGATCTCGGTCGGTGCTGCGACCGGAACGCTTAGCGACGTTGTCGGTCTCGATGGCGCTTGGGTGAACAATCTGAACGCACAAAATGCGCTGGCCGACATGAACCGGATGATGGATGCGAGCGGCTTCGACAAGAGCCAGGTCGCGGACATCATCAAGGTGGACGGCAAAGCGGTGATGTTTCCCGTGGCTTCGTTCGTCTATCCGGTCTTCGTCAATATGGACCTCGCCGCCAAGGCAGGTGTGAGCAAGCTGCCGTCGACCCGCGCGGAGTTTCTCGAAGCCGCCAAGAAGATGACCCATGCCGACAAGAACCAGTATGGCTGGGTGCTGCCCCTGTCGCTGCAAACACCGTCCGGCGTTCAGAACGACATGATGTCGTGGGTTTGGGCTTCGGGCCAGTCGATGATGGCGAATGGCAAGCCCGACCTCGAGGGCAAACCGGTGGTGGATATGCTCAGCTTCGTGAAATCGCTCAACGACGCCGGCACCATCTCGCCCGGCATCGCCACCAAGACGGAACAGGAGAAGGTCGAGGAATTCGTCAACGACCGGGTCGGGATGATGATCGACTCGCTCGCGCATGTGAACCTCATCCGCAAACGCAATCCCAAGCTGAACTTCGATCTCATCCCGGTCCCGGTCGTGGAGAACTACAACGGCAAGCGCGGCCTTCCCTACGCCTCCTGGGGCATCGGTATCTCTGCCGGCTCGAAGCACCAGGAGGAGGCCTGGAAGCTCGTCCAATTTCTGATGAGTGAAAAGGTGAACGCCAAGCTCGTGTCGCTTGCAAACGCCTTCCCGGGCAACGTCAACGCCAAGCCCGATTTCGTGACGTCCGACAAGGCATTCGCAAAGGCTTTCGAAATCTTCAAGACCGGTTATCTCGCCAACGAGTTCACGGGTCTGCCGGTGGCGGAAGACCTGATGACCCAGTTCGACGTGGAAGCCCAGAAGATGCTTGCCGGCGAGCAGTCTCCGGAACAAGCCGCAGCCAACGCTCAAAAGGGCTGGATGGCGAAATTCTGATCGGCCTGTTCCCCGTTCACTTTCTCGACCGGGTGGCCTGACTTCGGGCAGGCCGCCCGGCCACAACGAATCGGTGGACCCGTATTCCGAAGCTCACCTTCTCTTGAAGGCGTATTTCAAGGTTGGCACATGACCCCGCAGAAGCGCTCCCATCACAGACTGAAACGAGCGGTCGCACCCTATCTCTATCTGTCGCCCTCGCTCCTCATAATCGGTCTTCTGATGCTGCTGCCGATGGTGACGGTGATTGCCTATTCGTTCCAGAACAGCGCGGTGCTGCGCCGTGACCCATCCTTTGCCGGACTGAAACACTACCAGGCGATCTTTGCCGATCCCGTGTTTTGGGCTTCGCTGTGGCACACGCTCTACTTCACTTGCATGAGTGTCGTTTTCCACATGACCATCGGCATGGTCTTCGCACTCATGCTGAACAGCGACCGCATTAATCCGACGCTGCGCAATATTCTGCGCGTGCTCTACATACTGCCTTGGCTGTTCACTGCGGTCATTATCGCCGTGATCTGGCGCCTCCTGCTCGAGCCGAACGGGGTCGTGAACAGCATTCTCATGCAGATGGGCATCATCGGTTCCAAGGTCGAGTGGTTTTCCTCGCCCGAGACCGCGCTGCACGCCGTCACCTTCGCCAATATCTGGGCGGGGTACCCGCTTTTCATGGTCAGCCTGCTCGCAGGGCTGCAGGGCATTCCCAAGGATTTCTACGAGGCCGCCGATATCGACGGCGCCAAGGCCTACCAGAAGCTGATCTTCATCACCATCCCGCAGTTGATGCCGATCATCATCAGCATCTCGCTGCTCGACTTCATCTGGACCATGCAGGTCTTCCCATTGATCTGGATAACGACGGGCGGTGGTCCGATCTACTCGACCGAGGTCCTCAGCACCTACACCTATAAGCTGGCGTTTTCGAGCTACAACCTGTCTCAGGCGTCGGCGAGCGCTGTGGTCATCCTGCTGATCTCGCTTGGCCTGACGCTGTTCTACATCCGTTATCAAAAGGCTCGGTAGTCACCATGAGGAAAAGGCACACGCCGAAAGACAGGCTGATCACCGTCGCGCTCCATGTAGCGCTTGTCGCGGGGCTCTTTTTCGCGGCCTTCCCGATCTACTGGATGCTCAGCAGCTCGTTCAAGTCGAATACCGAAATCTTTGCCCTGCCACCAACCATCCTGCCGAAGGCCTTCACGCTGGAAGCGTACGCAGCCATCGTTGGCGACCCGGTAAAGCTGCGCTTCTTCTTCAACAGCTACTTCGTGGCGGCAGCGGTGACCGTGCTGACGGTGCTGATCGCCTTGCTGGCGGCCTACGGGTTCAGCCGCTTCAACTTTCGCGGCAAGGGCAGCCTGAACACACTCATCATCAGCACGCAGACGATTCCGCCGATCACGCTTCTCATCCCCTTCTTCGGGCTTGTCGTCTCGTATCGCATCTTCGACACCTATATCGCGCTCATCCTGACTTACTTGGTGTTTACGCTGCCCTACGCGATCCTGCTGATGACGGGATATCTCAACACCTTGCCCCGCGATCTCGATGAAGCGGTGGCTGTCGACGGCGGCACCAGTTGGACAGCGCTTTGGCGGGTGATCGTCCCGATCTCGCTGCCTGGTATCGCGGCGACGTCTGTCTACACCTTCCTGTTATGCTGGAACGAATTTCTCTTTGCGCTGACGCTGACCAAGTCGACGTCCATGCGCACCGTGCCGATCGGCATCCAGCTGTTGATGGGGCAGCACGCCTTCGAATGGAACCAGATGATGGCGATGAGCGTGCTCGGCTCGTTACCGCTTTTGCTCATCTACCTCGTTGCCCAGAGATTCTTCCTCGCAGGCATGACCGCGGGCTCGGTCAAGTAGGACGTCCCTCCCATGAAGACGCAGAGCGACACCAAGGAATGGGCGGTATCAAGGAATGAAAGAATGAACGTGAAAGACCTCAAAGTCGGCTGCCAGACTTTTACCTGGGAGATGCTCGGCGACCGTTTTGGCGGCGGCCCGGACGATCTCATCAAGGCGATTTCCGACGGCGGCTATGCCGGCATCGAGATCACCGACACGATGATCGGTCGCTATGCCGGCAAGCCTGCGGAGTTCGCCGCCGCGTTGAAGACATCCGGCCTCATGCTGGTCTCGTTCGCCTTCGGCTCGAAGAGCGGCTTCACGCTCAAGGAGAAAATCGGCGAGGACCTCGAAACCGCCGGGCGTTGGATCGACTTCGCCGCCGCCTTTCCGGGAGCGCTGGTGTCGATGGGCTCGGCAACCGTCGTCTCCGACGGCCCGCGCGACCACAAATTCGCCATCGCCGCCGAGGTCTACAACAAGGCCGGCGAGCTCGGCCGCAAGGCCGGCGTCCAGGTCGCGGTCCATCCGAGCTCGCACCACAACACTTTGCTTTTCGACCGCGCCGACTATGACCGCATCTTCGGGCTGATCGATGCGTCGCTGGTCGGCTGGGTGCCGGACACCGGCCACATCCTGCGCGGCCGTCAGGACATGGCCGATACGCTCACCACCTATCGCGACCGCATTCGCTATGTGCATCTGAAAGACGTCGATGCCAACGGCAGTTGGGCGATGCTCGGCCAGGGTGTCTGCGACACGGCTAAGGTGATCGAGATCGCCAGCGCCGCGCCCAACTTCAGCGGCTGGCTGGTGCTGGAGGAGGAATCCGAAACCGCCGCCGCCGATCCGGCTGGCGCGGTGAAGACCAATCGCCAGACCATGCGCGGCTACGGGGCTTGAGGCGATGATCCGCAAACAAGACCGTCGTCTTCGTGTCGGTGTGCTCGGCTGCGGGCCGATCGCGCAGTTCGCGCATCTGGAATCCTGCGTGAAGGCAGCCAATGCCGACCTCTACGCGATCTGCGACGCGGCGCCCGACCTGCTTGCGCGCATGAGCGCCACCTACGAGCCCGAAAAAATGTATGGCGACTATGACGAGATGCTCGCCGACCCCAAGTTGGAGGCGGTGATCGTCGCGACGTCCGACGCGTACCACGTGCCGATGTCGATCCGGGCGCTCGAAGCCGGCAAGCACGCGCTTTGCGAAAAGCCGATCGGCATTTCCGTCGAAGAAGGCGAGAGGCTGGCGGAAGCGGTCAAGCGCTCCGGCAAGGTGCTTCAGGTCGGGCATATGAAGCGCTTCGACCCGGCGCTGGAGGCGGCGCGCGATTTCGTGCGCGACGAGATGGGCGAGATCCTGGCGCTGAAGGCCTGGTATTGCGATTCCACCCATCGCTACACCAATACCGACGCCGTGCAGCCGCTGCCCGTCACCAGCAAGCTGGCGAGGAAGCCGGCCGGCAATCCGAAGGCGGACCTGAGACAGTATTTCATGCTGGCGCATGGCTCGCATCTGGTCGACACGGCGCGCTTCCTGTGCGGCGACATCACCGCCGTGCGCGCGCGGCTCAACCAACGCTTCGGCGCTTATTGCTGGTTCGTCGAGACGGAGTTCGCCAATGGCGCGCTCGGCCATCTCGATCTGACCGTTGCGGTACGCATGGACTGGCACGAGGGCTTCCAGCTCTATGGCGAGAACGGCTCGGTGATCGCGAAGACCTTCAATCCTTGGTATTTCCGCGCCAGCGAGGTCGACATTTTCCACGAGAAGGACGCGACGTCGCGCAAGCCGCTCGGCGCCGACGGCCACTTCTTCCGCCGCCAACTGGAAGGCCTCGCCGACACGGTGCTCAACGGCGCGCCGCAGCGCGGCGCTACCGTGGAGGACGGGCTCGCTTCGATCCGTGCCATGGTGGCGATCGCCCGCTCGGTCGAAAGCGGCCAGCGCGTTGAGCTCGCCGGCGTCACCGGAGCGGTCTGATGCAGGTCGGGGTGTTCGCCAAGACTTTTCCAGGCGGCGAGCCGGCCGGCGTGCTCGCCGCCGTTCGCGAAGCGGGCTTCGCAGTCACCCAGTTCAACCTTGGCTGCGCCGGCCTGCCGTCGATGCCGGACGATGTTCCCGACGAAGCGATCCGCGCCATCGATGCAGCGGCCAAGGCTAGCGGCGTCGGTCTCGTCGCGCTGTCGGGAACCTACAACATGGCGCATCCGGACAGCCGGGTGCGTGATGACGGGCTGCGGCGGCTCGGGGTGGTCATTGAGGCAGCCGCCAGGCTTTCGATCCCGCTGGTGACACTGTGCACCGGAACGCGCAACGCCGAGGAACAATGGGCGCACCACCCCGACAATGCCGATCCCTCGGCTTGGGCCGACATGGCGCGGGAAATGGAGAAGGCGCTTCAGCTCGCCGAGCGCCACGGCGTCGATCTCGGCATCGAGCCGGAGCAAGCCAACATCGTCACCTCCGCCGATGACGCCGCGCGGCTGATTTCCGAGATGGGTTCGAACCGGCTGCGCATCGTGCTCGACCCCGCCAATCTGTTCGAGCGAGCGAATGCCGACGAGGCACGCGGCATCGTTGCTGAAGCGGTCGAGCGCACGGCTGGTCATGTCGCGCTTGCGCACGCCAAGGACCGTTTCGCCGATGGGCGCTTCGCCACGGCCGGACGAGGCGTGGTCGACTTCGACGACTTCGTCGCTCGCCTGAGGGCCACAGGCTTCGACGGGCCGCTGGTGACGCACGGGCTTTCGGCCGAGGAAGCGCCGGGCGTCGCCCGCTTCCTCAAGGGGCTCATGTGATGGGCACGCTGCTGCGCGACGGTGCCACGCTGCATATGACCGACACCGGCGAAGGCCTGGCGGTCGTCTTTCAGCATGGGCTCGGCGGCGGCGAGGCGCAGGTCACGCAGACTTTCCCCGCAGGCTTCCGGCGCATCACGCTGGAATGCCGCGGGCATGGCGGCTCTGGGCTTGGCAAGCGGCGGCCGTTCTCGTTCGAAATCTTCGCTGACGATGTGCTTGCCGCTGCCGATCGTGCCGGCCTCGACCGCTTCGTTGCCGGCGGCGTCTCGATGGGCGCCGCGATCGCGCTTCGCCTCGCCTG
The DNA here is from genome assembly GCF_002294985.1 of Mesorhizobium sp. WSM3862. Taxonomy (GTDB): domain Bacteria; phylum Pseudomonadota; class Alphaproteobacteria; order Rhizobiales; family Rhizobiaceae; genus Mesorhizobium. Next base: position 615,697 of record NZ_NSGE01000003.1, read on the forward strand.
CCGTCATCCGCGGCGCGTCGCCGCCCTGGTCCTGGTGCGGCCGGCATGGACGTTTTCGCCGGCACCGCAGAACATGCAGCCGATCACCGAGGCCGCCGAGCTCATCCTGGAACACGGGGCCGACAAAGGGCGGACGATCTTCGCACGATCGGACACGGCCACGCGGCTCTACCGCGAGGCGCCCGACAATCTGTCCTCGCTGCTCGGCTATTTCGACCGGCCCGACGCCAAGGAGTTCGCGCAAGTGCTCGCCGACATCGCCGGCGACGGTCCAGGCGTTTGCGACCGCGACGTCGCGGCGCTCGAAATTCCTGGGCTGGTCGTCGGCAACGCGATGGACGCGGTGCATCCGCTATCGAGCGCCTACACGCTTGCCGCCGCGATGCCGCACGCGGTCTTCGCCGAAATCACGCCGAAGGCGAGCAACAGCGCCAGACATTTCATCGAACTGCACGAGCAGATCAGTTCCTTCCTCCAGTCCAACTCGAATGCCCGGAGCCTCATTCCGTCATGACCGCCAAACCCGTCTCCGGACCCGCGGCAATAGCCGCACTGCCGCGCAACCGGCTTATCGGCGAATTCTCGCTGTGGTCGGCGGATCTCGCCAATATGGAGCGCGACCTGAATCGCATCGAACCCCATGCCGATCTGCACCACATCGACGTGGCGGACGCCCGCTTCACCCCCGGCTTCTTGTTCTTCCCCGACATGGTGGCGCGCATCGCCAGGCTGACGGCGAAGCCGATCCACGTTCATCTGATGGTCGAGGCCGAGATCGTCGAGGCTCAGACGCGCCAGTTCATCGAGGCTGGTGCCGATCTCGTCACCATCCATGCCGAGAACGGCGCGGCAGGCTTGCGCGCCGTGAAGCTGGCGCGCGAGCTCGGCGCAGAGGCCGGCGTGGTGCTGCGGCTGGAGACGCCGGTTGAAGCGATCGAGCCGTTCCTGCCACGCGTGGCCTTCGTGACGCTGCTCGGCACCTCGATCGGGGTGAAGGGACAGAGCCTGTCCGAGGAAGCCTGCCCAAGGCTGGTCGGGGCGCGCGCCCTGATGAGGAAGGCCGGCCGCGAGGCCGACATCCGGCTCGCCGCCGATGGCGGCATCCGCCATGAGACGGTGCCGCTGCTGCGCGCCGCCGGCGCCGACACGGTGGTGCTGGGCTCGCTCGCTTTCGGCGATCCCGATCTCGCCCAGCGCATGGCCTGGCTGCATGGACTGAAGGCCGCCGCCTGATGAGCACGATCGCCCTTGCCTTCGATCTCGGCGGCACGGAACTGCGCGGCGCGCTGGTCGAGCGCAGCGGCGAGGTCGTCAAGCGCGTCTCGGCGCCGACGCTCGCCGGCGCCGGATCGGAAGCGGTCATCGGCCAGATCATCGCGCTGGCGGACAGGCTGCTTAAAGAACACCCGCAGGCAAAGGTCAGCGGCATCGGCATGTGCGCGCCGGGGCCGCTCGACCCCAAGGCAGGCATCGTCATCGGGCCGCCGACGCTCGCCGGCTGGCACAACGTGCCGCTGATCGACATCCTCAGCCGCCAGTTCGGCTTGCCGGTACGGCTGGAGAACGACGCCAATGCCGCGGCGCTCGGCGAGTGGCGTTTCGGCGCTGGCCGCGGCGCGGGCTCGCTGGTCTTCGTCACCGTCTCGACCGGCATCGGCGGCGGCGTGGTCGCTGATGGCCACATCTACCATGGAAGACGCGGGCTCGCGGCCGAGATCGGCCACATGACCATCACCGGCGAAGGCGACCGCTGTTTCTGCGGCAACGTCGGCTGCTTCGAGGCCGTTGCTTCCGGCACCGCGCTCGGGCGCCGGGCGACCCGCCTCACCAAGCCAGGCGACGGCTCGGTGCTCAGACGTCTTTCCGACGACGGCGACGTCTCGGCCCGGCATGTCGTGGATGCCGCGCGCGCCGGCGACGCGGCCGCCCGCGAACTGGTCGAGACCGAGGCGAAATGGCTGGGCATCGGCTTCACCAATCTCCTGCATCTCTATTCGCCGGACCTGATCGTCATGGGGGGCGGCCTCGCAAACGGGTTCGATCTGCTGGCGCCGGGCATCAGGGCGACGGTCGAGGAACGCGCCATGCAAGCCTATCGCGACGTGCCGATCGTGCCGGCCGAACTCGGCGACCGCGCCGGGCTGGTCGGCGCGGCAAGCCTGATCCTGTGGGAGGGCGAGCCGGGAACGGCGCTGGCGATGGTGCAGAACGAGCAAACGAAGCTCGGCGAAAAGACGGCCCGATCGATCATCGAACGGATGAAGGAGAGCGAAGGGAACTGAGACCGCCCGCCTTCCTATTGTCCGCGCCCGGCTCGGTCTTGGGCTGAGGTCGCGCCAGAAGATAAAGGGCGGCCACGTGCGTAATCATCAGCAGGGGCACATAGATGATCGGGATCGCGTATGCGGCGCCCAGCTGCCCGGCCTGCTCGGGCAGATGAAGCACGGTGCCGTGATAGTAGTCGCCGACGAGGTCGACTATTCCCACCAGATTGAAGGCCGCGACGGACGGCCAGAAGATCGAGGACCGCTTCACGCCAAGCAGCGCCAGCATGGCCAGCAGCCCGGTCGCGAAATCGCCATAGGCGGCAAAGACCGCGAAGTCCGCCGGGAGGTTCGGGCCAACCACGCCCGGAACCAGGAAGACCAGCCCGAAGAAGCGGAAGCTGTGCAGCGTCGCGATAGCGCGCTGCGCCTCGACGCGGTCCATGAGCCTGAGCCTCGGCCAGATATAGGCGCCGAAGCAGAGCAGCCACGGGACGTAGCCCAGGACGAGATGGATGTTGAAGATCGTCGCCGGCGTCATACTTGCCTCCCGTTAGAGATTGGCTGGAACGGCTTCGAATACCGCCTTCAGGATACCGAGACGGCCTTCCAACAGAGATTTAGCGAAGGCGGCGGCCCCGACGCCCGCAACCGCACGCGATCCAAATCGTCCGTCATTGCCACTTCCCTCCAGCCTTCCAATCGACAACACAGATACGACCGCTTTGTGCCGGGAACTATCCGCGATAATCTCAATGGGTCATGAAGCAAAACTTCACAGTCCGGCATGGCGCCCTCGACGGCGTCGAGGCGTTCCTGAGCGTCGCCAGGCATCGCAATTTCCGCAAGGCGGCGGCGGAGCTCGGCGTCACGCCATCGGCGATCAGCCAGGCGGTGCGGACATTGGAAGCGCGCATCGGCGCCGCGCTGTTCGTCCGCACGACACGCAGCGTCGGCCTGACCGAAGCCGGCGAGCGTTTTTTCTCGCGTGCCCGGCCAGCCTTCGAGGAATTGGTAGCAGCAAGCGAGGTCGCGCGCGAAGTCGGCCAGCGGCCGGCTGGGCTTTTGCGCCTGTCGGTACCGCCTGCGGTGGTGCCGACGCTGCTGGAGCCGATGATCGCGTCCTTCTGCCAGGCCTATCCCGAGATCGAGCTGGAGATCGTCGCTAGCGGCGAGCTGGCGGACCTCGCAGCCGAGGGATTCGACGCCGGTATCCGGCTCGGCGACCTCATCGCGGCCGACATGGTCGCGGTTCGACTGACGCCGTCCTTCCCGATGGTGGTCGTCGGCAGTCCCGACTATCTACGCCAGCGAACAACGCCGGAGCGCATCGAGGATCTGCGCCACCATGCCTGCCTGCGCCTGCGCCGATCGAACGGTTCGGTCGCGCCGTGGCGCTTCGCCAAAGGCAACAAGGCGGTCGAGGCAATCGTTTCCGGGCCGTTCATTGCACACGACTATCCCACGCTGCTTGGCGCTGCGATCCGGGGCGCCGGGCTTGCCCAGGTGCCAAGCCCGATTGCCGCCGCGGCGCTCGCGGACGGGCGCCTCGAAACGCTGCTTTCGGCCTTCGCTGCGACATCGCCGGGTGTCTTCCTCTACTATCCGGAAAAACATCAGGTCCTGCCCAAGCTGCGCGCGTTCATCGATCACATCAGGTATCGAGGCGGCGCCGAGACCTCCCGAAAACGGCCGAGGGAACGGCAGGCCCAGGTCTAGCGCATCAGGCCGATCGGGCAGCGATCCACGACTGGATGGGGTGGCGATAGCGCAGGCCGGCGTCAAAGTATCGGTAGTGCCGCTTCCGCAGGTGCATGACACGGTGAAGCAAGGCCTGATCTCGCCGCTGGTGGCGCTGACCCGCGCCAAGGGCATGTCAGCCTATCTCGGCCTCGGGGCACACGCCTCCTTCAGGCGCGGAGCAGATCAGCGAGGCTGTCGGACTTCTCGACCTTGTCGGTGAGATCGAGCCCGGAGAGCAGATCGACCAGATGGCTGTTCATCAGCGCCGCGGCGTCGGCGCTGTCGCCGGCTTCAATGGCGTCGACCAGTGCGTGATGGGCATGTTTCTCGCAGGTCGCGTCGCGGCGTTTCCAGTAGAGCGCGATGATCAGCGAGGAATGCGAGACGAGGTCGCGCACGAAGTTGGTGAATACCGAATGCGCCGCGATCTCGGCGATGCCGACATGGAAGCGCGCCGACAGCATGATGGCGTCGCTGTCGCGACCGGCATGCAGCGCCTCATGCTCCTTCTCCAGGTGCATTCGCAATTGCGCGATGTCGGAGGGCACCGCCGCCTTGGCGGCGAGCGCCGCCACCTTGGGCTCGATCAGCGCCCTTGCCTCGAACACTTCGCGCGCCTCGATCTTCGAGGGCTGCGCGACGAAGGCTCCGCGATTGGGCTCCAGCCGCGCCAGCCGGTCATGCGCAAGGGCCTGCAAGGCGGCGCGGACGACGGTGCGACTCACCGAATAGATCGACGCCAGTTCGTCCTCCGGCAGCTTGGTCCCCGGGGCGAGACGATGGCTGACGATGGCGTCTCTCAGCCCATAGTAGATCGGCGACCAGCGCGCTGCCGGCTTGTCGTCGCGATCGTCTTCTCTGAGTACCGTCAACATGCTTTCAATGCGCAGGCCCGACGCGGCCCGCTCTGCCCCCAAATCGCCAGCAGCCGGTCCAATCTAATGGCGCTCGCGCCCCGGTCAATCCCGCGGCACCGATCTCCCGGGGCCACGTTTACCCAGGCGAACCTGCGCCCGGGGGAGACGCCGAAGCGAAGATGCCCGCGAAACGCTTGCCTCGCGGGGCGGCATAGCCGCCGATCTTCGATGTCTTCAAGCCGACCTTGAACAGGCTCTCGGCCAGGGTGACGGCGCAGACGACGCCGTCAAGCACCGGAACGCCATGCTCTTGCGACAGGCTGTGCGCAAGGTCGGCCATGCCGGCGCAGCCCAGCACGATCGCCTCGGCGTGATCCTCGCGAATGGCGCGCGCGATCTCGTCCGAGATCCGATGCCTGGCGTTCGAGCCTGGCCGTTCAAGTTCGAGCACGGCAACTTCCGACGAGCGCACTTTGGCGCAGCGCGAGGCAAGACCGTATTTCGCAAGGTTGTGCTCGATGGCGGGGACTGAGCGGGCGAGCGTGGTGACCACGCTGAACTTGCCGGCGACAAGGCTGGCGAGATGGAAGGCCGCCTCGCCGATGCCGATGACCGGCGCTTCGGTCGCGCAGCGCGCGGCGTCGAGCCCGGTATCGTCGAAGCAGGCGATCACATAGGCATCCGCCGCCGGCGCCTTGCTCATCTCGGCAATGATGCCCGGTACGGCGAACACCTCGTCGAAATAGCCCTCGATGCTCGGCGGCCCATCGGCCGGATTGACAGCGACGATTTCGGTTCCTGATGAGGCGACGCTTGTCGCCGCCTTGCCGATCTTGCCGGTCATCGACGCGGTCGTGTTGGGGTTGATGACGAGTATGCGCATTAAAATCAGCCTCAGATCTCGCCGCCGAGATAAAGACGCTTGACCCGGTCGTCGCTCAGCAGTTCGGCGGAGTTGCCGCTCAGGGCGACGCTGCCGGTGGTCAGCGCATAGGCGCGCTGCGAAATGCGAAGCGCCATGCGGGAATTCTGCTCGACCAACAGAACGCTGACCTTCTCGTCGCGGTTGATGGCGACAATCGAGCGGGCGATGTCCTGGACAAGTTTTGGCGCGACTCCGAGCGACGGCTCGTCGAGCAGCAAAAGCTTCGGCTTGGCCATCAGCGCGCGGCCGATGACCAGCATCTGCTGTTCGCCGCCGCTCATCGTGCCGGCAGCTTGGGAGAAGCGCTCCTTCAGCCGGGGAAAGCGCCCCAGCACCATCTCCAAGGTCGCCGCGATCTCGGCCTTGCTCGAGCGCGTGAAGGCACCCATCAAAAGGTTGTCCCTGACCGTCATATAGGGAAAGACGCGGCGCCCTTCCGGCACCATGGCGATGCCCATCTTGACGATCTCGTCTGGAGCGGCACCGTCGATGCGCTTGCCGCTGTAGTGGATCTCGCCGGACCTGATCCGGCTGAGTCCGGTGATGGCGCGCAGGATCGACGACTTGCCGGCGCCGTTGGCGCCGATCAGCGCGACGGTCTCACCCTCATTGACCTCGAGCGAGACGCCCTTCAGCGCATAGACGTGATCGTAATAGAGTTCGACGCCGGCGAAGTTCAGGATCTGGTTCATAGCCCGATCGCCTCGTCTTCGCTGCCGAGATAGGCTTCGATGACCTTCTCGTTGGCCTGGATTTCCGACGGTGTTCCCTCGGCGATCTTCTGCCCGAAATTGAGCACCACGATACGGTCCGAGATCTTCATCACGGCCGGCATGTCGTGCTCGACGAGCAGGATGGTAAGGCCGAGATCGCGCAGGCGCCGCACCATCGCCACCATGCGCATCGTCTCTTCGTGATTCATGCCGGCGAAGGGCTCGTCGAGCAGCAGGATCGAGGGATCGGTGGCAAGGCCGATAGCGATGCCCAGCGCCCGCAAATGGCCATGTGGCAGGTTGCGGGCGATCTCGCTGGCAAGCGAAGCCAGGCCGAGCAGCGCCAGGATCTCGTCGGCGGACTGGCCGAAAGCCGCTTCGTCTGCCTTGGCCGTGCCGGTGCCGAGAAAGAAACCGACGAGGCTCGCCTTCGAGCGCAGATGATGCGCGATGATGACGTTGTCGCGCACGCTCATGTTCTTGAAGATCGTCGTTTCCTGGAAGGTGCGCACGACGCCCTTGCGCGCGGCAATATGCGGCGCCATGCCGGAGATGCGTTCACCCTTCAGGCGGACCTCGCCGGACGTTGGCCTGAGGAACGACGAGATCAGCTTGAACAGCGTCGATTTGCCGGCGCCGTTCGGACCGATGACCGAGAGAATCTCCTTCTCGCGCACCGAGAAGGAGACGTTGTTGACCGCGACGAGACCGCCGAAGCGCTTGGTGATGCCGGAAACTTCGAGCATTTCGGCCATGGCTCAAGCCTTCTTCCGGGTCGGAACCGTGAGGCTGAGCAGGCCGTTTGGCAGCACCAGCATCAATACGATCATCAGGCCGGAATATATCAGGAGCTGGAACTGGCCGGTCTGGAACAAGAGGTCCCAGCCGAAATAGAGCACCAGCGTGCCGAGCATCGGACCGAACACGTAGCCGAGGCCGCCGAGGAAGCAGTTCAGCATGAAGTTGACGGAATCGGTGACCGTGAAGCTCGACGGATAGATCGACTGCGAGATGGCGGCGAAGATGGCGCCGGCAAGCCCACCGAAGAAGGAGGACACCGCATAGGCGATGACGCGCAGATAGGCGATGTTGACGCCGATCGAGGAGGCGAGTTCCTCGTTCTGCTGCAGCGACTGGCAGAGCTTGCCGATGCGCGAGTTGACCAGCCGATACATCACCGCGAAGCAGCCCACCATCAGCGTGACCGCCAGCAGGTAGAACGCGAGCCGCGAATTCTGCAGCGTGGCGAAGTCCGGGATGATGGTCAGCCCGAAGACCGAGAGCGCGCCGGGCAGCGGGATGCTGACTATGCCCTTGGCGCCGTTGGTGATCGGCAGCGCCAGCGCCAAGAGCCGCACGACCTCGGTCAGAACCAGCGTCACCATGGCGAAATAGACGCCGCGCAACCGCAGGATCGGCAGACCGATCAGCACGCTCGCGGCGGCGCAGAAGAGACCGGCGACAGGCAGCGTCAGCCAGAACGACCAGCCGTGGTTCATCACCAGTATGGCCGAGACATAGCCGCCCATCAGCGCATAGGCGCCCTGGCCGATATTGATGCGGCCGATGTAGAAGGTGAGCCACACGCCGGCGCTAGCGATGCTGAGCAGCGCCACCGAAGTCAGCGTGTAGTAGAGGTCGATGCGGCCGCTTGCCGAGATCGCGGCCGGCACGGCGATGAAGACGATCGCCAGGAAGGTTGCGACCGAAGCGATCTTCATGTTGCGATTGCGGGTCATGGCGCGCTCAACCCCACGGCTTGCCCATCAGCCCGTTGGGGCGGATCGACAGAAACACCATCAGGGCGGCGAAGATGACGAGGTAGGTGACGTCGCCATATTCGCGCAGCGCGGTGAGGCCGACCGATTCCATCATGCCGAGGATGAAGCCGCCGGCGATCGCCCCGCCGACGACCCCGGCGCCGCCGATCATCACCATCAGGAAGGCCTTGATCGAGATCGGGCCGCCAATGCCGGAATTGACGCCGGTGATGGTGACCAGCAGGCCGCCGACAACGCCCGCCAGCATGGCGCCGAGCGCGAAGCCGATCATCGAATAGCGGTCGACCCTGACACCCATCAGCTGGGCCGCGACACGGTCCTGGGCGAGCGCGCGCATGGCGCGGCCGACCCGGCTGTACTGCATGTAAAGGACAAAGGCGGCGATGAAGACGATGGCCAGAGCGCCGACAACCAGGCGGTCATAAGGCATGATGATGCCGGCTTCGTTGAAGACGCCCTTGACGATCTTGGGAACACCGCGCTGCTTCTCACCGAACATGAGCAGGATGACGGCGTCGAAGAAGAAGGCCGTGGCCGCGGCGAGCAGCATGGTGCTCTCCTCGCGGTGACTGCGGCGGATAACCGTTCGAAAGAGGAATCTCTCCATCAGCGCGCCGATGACGGCGAGCGTCACGCCGGAGGCCAGCAGCGCCACCACGAAAGGCAGGCCGAGTTGGCCGTAGACGGTATAGGTGATGAACCCGCCCAGAACGTACATCTGCCCGTGGGCGAAATTCAGCACGTTCATCAGGGCGAAGATCAGGGTTAGCCCGAGCGCGATCAGCGCGTACTGGGCGCCGAGATACAATCCGTTGGCGATGACCTGTTCCATGGATCCTTCGATCTTCCGCGGGGTCCGAGCATCGCCCGGACCCCCGGCATTCGGGAGGAAGTAACCTTAGGAACCCAAACCTAGTCGACGGAGCCGACGAACAGGGTCTGGAAAGCGCCGTCCTTGTATTCGTTGACCACCATCGGCACGGCTAGCTGACGCTTCTGGCCGAAGGAGGTCGCGCCGACATAGCTCAGCTTGGCGTCGCCCTTCAGGAAGGGGTTGGGCGCCGAGAAGGTGTCCATGGTCTTCTTGAATTCGTCGACATTGTTGATGGCGGCCGGATTGGCCTTCATCGTCTCGATGATGTACTCCAACGCGTAGACCTTGGTATTGGACTCGTCGTTATACTCGCCGAACATCTTGGTGTAGCGGGCGACGAACTCCTTCATCTCGTCCGAAGCGATCTCCGGTGTCGACGCACCGCCGACGGAAATGAAGCCGTTGGCGTATTCGCCGGCGCCCTCCTCCAGAACCTTGGCGTCCTGCGCCGTCTCGGTCGAGATCAAGCCCTCGAAGCCGAGCTCGCGGGCGGCGCGGATGAGCAGCGGCGCGTTGGCCGGCGCCACGCCGGACAGCACCAGCAGATCGGGCTTCAGCGCCACGATCGGGGTGAGCACCGGCGTGAAGTCGCGGGTGTCGTTCTGGTACGTGTCGTTCTGCGCGACGACGTCGAGCCCGAGCGCCTTGGCCGCCTCGACGCCGCTGTCACGCTGGCTGAGCGGGTCGGATTCGTTCGCGGCGACAAAGGCGATCGTCTTCACGCCCTTGTTTTCCTTGAGGTATTTATAGATCGCCGGGCCCGACTGGTAGTTGGCGATCATGCCGAGCACGGCGTTCGAGGCCGGCTTCTGGTAGAGCGCCTTCGGGAAGGCGTAGGGGAAATAGATGATGCCGTTGGCCTCGGCGACAGGGCGCACCGCAGCAGCGCCGTCATCGACATTGGGTCCGACGACATAGTGGATGCCCTCCTGCGCCATCTTCTCCATGCCGGCGATGGCGCGCTTGGGATCCTTCTGGTCGTCGAAGGTAACGATGTTGATGTTGTAGGTGTCGTCGCCGATCTTGACGCCGCCTTTTTCGTTGAGCCAGGCGGCGCGCGTCTGCATCGAGCGCACATTGGACGTGCCCCAGGCGGCGGCGGGACCGCTGGTGACACCAACGAAGCCGATCTTCAGTTCCTTGTTTTCAGCCTGCGCGGACGGGATGCCTATGGCGGCCATGGCCAGGGTCGAGGCGGCGCCAAGCACCAGCGATTTCAAAGTCGAGCGTCGGTTGATCATATCGGTTCCCTTCTGGTTATCGCGCTTTTGTTTTTGCTCATCGGCTGCGCGGATAGCCTATGGGAAGCCGCCTGCGACAGATTGTCAACAGATTTCTTTGTTATTGTATACAATGTTTCGGCTGGATGTGTGCGACGGCAGAGCGGCCCAACCGCGGGGCGGGCTGAGGACGGGCTGCCCCGCGGCCAGCCACCTCGGCGAACGATCAATTCGCGGCATGATGAAATGGAGGCGGTCGCGGCTTACCGACGGCTGGCCCGTACGAATGGCGCGGGGCAGACCTTATTTTCCGCAGTGATGGTCGTTGATTTTGTTCAGCGCGTTCGCGTCCGGCCCCGTCCGGTGGTATGAACACGCGCCCGCCGCCGAAGTGACCAGCATGGCGTCATAGTAGCGCGGTCCGCCGAACAGGATGTCGATGAGGTCGCCTTCGGCCGGAACGTAGCGCTCCTGCTCGACCGGGTGCTTGAGCTGCCGGTCGCCGGCGAACGCCGCGCCGGACACGCCAATGGCCGTGGCCAGAACGAGAGCGGAGATCGCAAGGTTTTTCGTCATCGGCGGCACCTTTCCGGCCATTTCGGGTCAGCAGCATATCCAAAATCGCCAGCGGAGCAAAAGTTCCCAGTCTCTATCTTCAAAATAGCTTGGCCCGATTGGGCGCTACACTCCTTCCCCGGAGTTGCTGCGGCTACTCGAAGGAGTAGGTAAAACCTTCCTTGGACGCGCCGACGGTGACCTTCGTCATCTTCGCGCCCTCCAGCGAGCGGTTGAGCACGCCGCGGCTGAGCTCCGGCAGCAGCGTGTTGGTGAGGATGGCGTCGATCATGCGGCCGCCGGACTCGATCTCGGTGCAGCGCGCCTTGACCAGATCCATGACGCCGTCGCCGATGACCAGTTCGGCATCGTTGGTTGCTTTAAGCCGCCGCGCGATCTTGCCGAACTGATGGCGGGCGATCGCCTCGATCATCGAATCCGACAGTGGATAATAGGGTATGGTGACCACCCGACCGAGGAAGGCGGCCGGGAAAACTTTCAGCAGCGGAGTGCGCAGGGCCGCGTCGAGATCGTCAATGCCGGTCCGCACGGTGCCGTTCTTGGTGCGGTCCATGATGACGCCGGAGCCGACATTCGAGGTGAGCAGGATCAGCGTGTTCTTGAAATCGATGCGCCGGCCCTCGCTGTCATCCATCATGCCCTTGTCGAAGACCTGGAAGAAGATTTCGTGGACGTCCGGATGCGCCTTCTCGACCTCGTCGAGCAGGATCACCGAATAGGGTTTTCTGCGCACCGCCTCGGTCAGGATGCCGCCCTTGCCGTAACCGACATAGCCGGGCGGCGCGCCCTTGAGCGTCGAGACGGTATGCGCTTCCTGGAACTCAGACATATTGATCGAGATCAGGTTCTGCTCGCCGCCATAGAGTGTCTCGGCGAGCGCCAGCGCGGTCTCGGTCTTGCCGACGCCGGAGGGGCCGCAGAGCAGGAATACGCCGACCGGCTTTTCCGGCGCGCCAAGGCCGGCGCGGCTGGTCTGGACACGTTTGGCGATCATCTCCATCGCGTGATCCTGGCCGACCACGCGTTCCGAAAGGGTCGCGGCCAGCCTGAGCGCTTTCTCGGTCTGGCTGGACAGCATCCGTCCGGTCGGGATGCCGGTCCAATCCTGCACCACGGCGGCGACCGCATTGCGATCGACCGAAGGCAGGATCAGCGGCGTCTCGCCCTGCGCCGCGGCAAGCTCCGCCATCAGCTCGCGCAGCCGCGCGAGATCGGCAGACGAACCGGCCGATCCCTCGGCGATCGTCTCGGCAACGGCCGCCTCTTCGACCGCCTCGCCTTTCGCCGCCTTGGCTTTCGAGCCCTTGGATTTCGCGGGCTTGGTTTCAGCCGCCTTGCTCTCGGGCGCCTTTGCTTCGGGAGTTTCGGACGCAGCCGGCTCAGCCGCTACGGTTTCCTCCCCGGCCCCCCCGGCCGCCGCATCGAGCGGCACGCCTTCACCGCGCAGTTTGGCGCGCAGGTCGAGGATCTGGCTCACGAGCGCTTTTTCCCGATCCCAGCGCGCTTGGGCGGCGGCTAAAGTCGTCTCGGTTTCCGCCAGCCCGGCATCGACGCGAGCCTGCCGGTCGGCGACCTCGATGCCGATCGCCGCCTCGCGGCCGATGATGCCGCTCTCGACCTCCAGAGCCTGGCGGCGGCGCAGAATGTCTTCGACCTCGGCCGGCGTCGCATGCTGCGAGACCGCAACGCGCGCGCAAGCCGTGTCGAGCAGGCTGACGGCCTTGTCCGGCAGTTGCCTGGCCGGAATGTAGCGGTGCGAGAGCGCGACCGCCGCCTCGATCGCCTCGTCCAGTATCTGGACCCTGTGGTGCTGCTCCAGGACGCCGGCGACGCCGCGCAGCATCAGCACGGCCACAGCTTCCGACGGCTCCTCGATCTTGACCACCTGGAAGCGGCGCGTCAGCGCCGGGTCCTTCTCGATATGCTGCTTGTATTCGGCCCAGGTCGTGGCGGCTATGGTGCGCAGCTCGCCGCGCGCCAGCGCCGGCTTCAAAAGATTGGCGGCGTCGCCGGTGCCCGCGGCACCGCCGGCGCCGATCAGCGTATGCGCCTCGTCGATGAACAGGATGACCGGCACCTCGGAGGCCTGAACCTCGTCGATGACCGCCTTCAGCCGCTTCTCGAACTCGCCCTTGACGCTGGCGCCCGCCTGCATCAGCCCGACATCGAGCATGCGCACGCTGACATTCTCAAGCGTCGGCGGCACGTCGCCCTGGGCGATGCGGAGCGCAAATCCTTCGACCACCGCCGTCTTGCCGACGCCGGCCTCGCCGGTCAGGATCGGGTTGTTTTGGCGGCGACGCATGAGGATGTCGACGATCTGCCGGATTTCCGGGTCGCGGCCGACGACCGGATCGATCTTGCCGTCGCGGGCGCGCAGCGTGAGGTCGGTCGCGTATTTGGCCAGCGCCGAATCTCCGCCCGGACCGCGCTTCATCGGCTGTTCGGCGGCGGCAGAGGCGGGAGGTGTGCCGGCTTCGAGCGAGCCTTCGGTCACGTCGGCGAAACGGGAAACGACGCCGTCGGCATCGATCTTGTCGAATTCGGCGCTGATTTTCGAGACCAGGCCTTCCAGCACCGGCGTCCTCAGGCAGGCCAGCAGGATATGGGCGCTGCGCACCTCCTCCACGCCGAACTCCAGCGTCGCCAGGTTCCAGCCTTCCTGGATGGCGTGGAAGATGTGATCGGAGAATTCCTCGACGGAGGTCGCGCCGTAAGGCAGCTTGTCGATGGCTCGGGTCATGTCAGCCGTCAGCCGGCTGACGTCCAACCCGGCATCGGCGATGATCATCTGCACGTCCGAGCGCTCGGACAGCACCAGTTGCTGGATGAAGTGGACGAGCTCCACATAAGGATTGCCGCGCAGCTTGGCCGTATCGGCCGCGGCCTTGAAGGCGCGCACCCCCGTGGCGTTGAGCTTGGCGACCAGTTCCTTACGCTTGAAGCTCTGCGATGACCGGCGCTGTTCCATTCGAACTTGCTCCCGCAATCTGCCAACCGTACCCTGCCATATAAGCGGCGGCTTGACAAAGCCGCGTGACGGATAAGACGTTTGGATCTATCCGGGCGGCACTGCCCGGTTACACAAGCTCTGCAATGTCGTGCAAGAAACACCGAATTGCGGTCCGGGCTATGCGAGCCATTTCACATACCCGGCCCGGTAATCGCGCAATGGGTTTTGCTGAAAGAAACGGTCGCGTTTAGCATCCGTTAGTTTTTGAGCAGCTGCTCAATTGTCGTGACGCGAGGCCGGTGGTAACGTTGCGTCACATAGGGTCTCAGGGCCGCTGGCTGGGGGTTAGTGTGATTGATCTCGCACTCTGGCTGAATCCTCTGAACGGTGAAAATCCGTCGGGAGAGGACTTGCGTAACGACCCGGCCTTTCATGAGCTGGAGCGCCTGACCGAACAGCAGAAAAAGGTCGAATACGAAGGAAACAACAAATCGGAAGTCGATGTTCCGGTCGACTGGTCCGTCGTACTCACCAAGGCGGAGGAGTTGCGGTCGCACGGGCGGGACCTGCGCCTTCTCGTCCTGGTTGTGCGTGCCCTTGCCAACGAAGAACAGCTGGGCGGGCTCGCCGAAGGCCTGACACTGATCGCCCAAACCTTCGACAGGCATTGGGAAACGATGCATCCGGCACTGCGCTCTGGCGCCACGGCGCGCGAGGCTGCCTTGCGGCGCATCAATGCGCTGATCGACCTGCAAAACAGCCAGGACGGGCTGCTCAAGGATCTGCGCGGCATGGTCTTCTTTGCGCCGCGCACGGTCGGCCCGATCAAGGGAGAGGACCTGGAGAAGGGCAGCCTCGACGAACACGTCATGCTGCAGGAGGCTGCTTCGGGACTGGGCGCGGCGGAAAAGGCGGCGCTGGTAAGCGGCCATAACCAGCTGGTGAACCGGGTGCGCACCGGGTGCAAGGCGCACGTCGATCAGGCCGGCGAGGCGATGACCTCGCTGCTCGCCGACGCCCGCGCGGTGATCGCCGCTCTCGACGAGGTCGACGCCGCCCTCAACAAGCGCATCGACGGCAATGGCCCCGCCATTCCGGAATTGAGACGCTTCCTGCAGCGTTTGCTGACGACGCTGGAGCGGAATTCCGCCGCCGGTGCCGGGGCGAACGGCGCCGCAAAGCCAATCCCGCAGCCGGCGGAACCGGCAGCGCCCGGCCCAAACGGCCATGGTGGCGAAAGAATGGGCGCCGAAGCGAGGGGAGCCGAATCGATGGCAAGTGTCGCAAGCTATGCGGAACCGGGCGCCGGGCTGCCCGACCGGATCACCTCGCGCGACGACGTCGTCAAATGCCTGGATCTCGTCGTCGCCTTTTATGACCGGACCGAGCCGTCGAGCCCGATCCCGCATCTCGCCCGCCGCGTGCGCCGCATGGTGCACATGGATTTCGTGGAACTGATGGAAGATCTCGCCCCGTCGGGGCTGAAGGAGTTCCGGCTGCTTGCCGGTGTCCCCGATCCGAAGAAGCCGGCCCAGAAGGATGAAAGGTAACAAGCATGCCAGCAGAGAGCAAAGCGAAGGTCATCGAAAGAAACCGCGCCCCGCGCGTGCAGATCGCCTATGACGTCGAGACCTACGGCAGCCCGACAACGATCGAACTGCCGTTCGTCATGGCCGTGATGGCCGATCTTTCCGGCGCTTCACAGACCAAGGAAGCGGTGAAGTCGGTGCTCGACCGCAACTTCGTCGAAACCGACGCCAACCGCTTCCCGAAGTTCATGGAGGCCATGGGGCCGCGGGTGAAGGCGCGGGTAAAGAACACACTCCCGCAAGCCGAGGGCGCCGAGCGGGACGAAGAGCTCGCGATCGATCTCACCTTCTCCAAGATGGGCGATTTCGCGCCCGACAAGATCGCCGAGCAGGTCCCGCAACTGGCCGAGATTCTCAAGATGCGCCGGCAGCTCGAAGAGTTGCTCGGCTTCATGGATGGCCGCGTCGACGCCGAAAAGCGCATCGCGCAGCTTCTGAACAACGAACCGCTGCTGAGCAAGATCGCCGGCCAGGCGATTTCTGAGGGCAAGGGCGAGGAGTAAGTCATGGCTGAACAGCAAAAAACCGCAGCCGCCACCGCCGAGGCGGAAGCGATTGACCTCGGCGAATTCAGCGGCCTCCTGGAAAAGGATTTCAAGGTCAAGAAGGACGACAGCGAAAAGCTGCAGCAGCTGGTGCGCAACCTGGCGCTGGCGGCGCAGTCGCGCTCCGAAACCACCACCATCTCGTCCAATGCGATCAAGTCGATCAAGTCGCTGATCGCCGGCATCGACAAGATGCTGACGACGCAGGTCAACGAGATCCTGCACGCGCCGGAAGTGCGCGAGATGGAAGGCACCTGGCGCGGCCTCTGGTATCTCGTCAACAACACCGAGACGGATACGAAGCTCAAGATCCGGGTGATGAACATCTCCAAGGAACAGCTGGCCGACACGCTGGAAGACTATGAAGGCCAGATGTGGGACCAGAGCCCGATCTTCAAGAAGGTCTATACGGACGAGTATTCGATGCTGGGCGGCGAGCCGATCGGCTGCATTCTCGGCGCCTACGAATTCTCGAACCATCCGCGCGACGTCGGCCTGCTGCGCAACATCTCCGGCGTCTGCGCCTCGGCGCACACGCCCTTCATCGCCGCCGCCTCGCCGCGCCTGTTCCGCATGGACAGCTGGCAGGAACTGCCCAACCCGCAGGACCTGCAGATGATCGTCAACAACCCGGCCTATGCCTCGTGGCAGTCGCTGCGCGAGAGCGAGGACGCCCGCTATATCGGCCTCACCATGCCGCGGGTGCTGGCGCGCCTGCCTTACGGCTCGGAAACCGTTCCGGTGAAGGGTTTCACCTTCGAGGAAGAGGTGGGAGGCGACCACAACAAATATGTCTGGATGAACGCCGCCTTCCCGATGGGCGTCAACATCAACCGCAGCCACA
The DNA here is from genome assembly GCF_002294985.1 of Mesorhizobium sp. WSM3862. Classification (GTDB taxonomy): domain Bacteria; phylum Pseudomonadota; class Alphaproteobacteria; order Rhizobiales; family Rhizobiaceae; genus Mesorhizobium. The sequence goes on from NZ_NSGE01000003.1 coordinate 632,581, forward strand.
AGCTTTTTGGTTGGGGCACGCAGATCCGCGGCGTCGAAAACGGCGGCACGGTGCTCAACCTGCCGGTGCACGCGTTTCCGACCGACGACGGATCGATCGCGATGAAATGCCCGACGGAAGTCGCCATCGACGATCGGCGCGAAGCGGAGCTCGCCAAGCTCGGTCTGATGCCGATCCTGCACCGGAAGAACACCGACCTTGCGGCCTTCATCGGCGCCCATTCGCTGCAGGACGACGAGACGCGAGCCGGGCGTCTGGTCGATCCCGACGCGCAGGCCAACGAGCGGCTCAGCGCCAACCTGCCCTACCTGTTCCCGGTCTCGCGCTTCGCCCACTACCTCAAGGCGATCGCGCGCGACAAGATCGGCTCGTTCAAGGAACGCACCGACATGCAGATCTGGTTGACCGAATGGATCAACCGGTACGTGCTGGCCAATCCAGCCTTTGCCGACGACAAGGCGCGCGCCAAGCGCCCGCTCGCCGCGGCCGAGGTCCAGGTCGACAGTGTCGAAGGCCGGCCCGGTTACTACAACGCCCGTTTCTATCTGCGTCCGCACTACCAGCTGGAAGGCATCAATGCCTCGCTCCGGCTGGTGTCCGAACTGCCGTCAGTGAAGGGGTGAAATCGCAAGCATAGTCATCTTGTTTGGTTTGAGAGCGGTGGAGAAAGACAATGCCTTCAATGAAGATCGATGGTTTTCTGAAAGTTCCGGACATCAAGGGTCCCAGCGTGCGCGACGGCCACGAAGACGAGATCGAAGTCCATGGCGTCGACTACAAGATGATCGCGCCTTACGATCCCAATTCGCTCTCGCGCCGCGGGCGCGTATCCTTGGGGATGATCAAGTTCACCAAGCATTACGACAAGGCGTCGCCTTACCTGAAGAAGGCGCTGTTCGACAACAAGGCGCTCGACGAAGTGGTGTTTTCGGCGCGCCGCACCATCGACGGCGAGACCAGCGACTATCTGGTGGTGACGCTGACCGACGCTTCGATCATGGAATACGACATGAAGCAGGCCGATGACGAGGCCGACCTGATCGAGGAGGAAGTGAGCTTCGCCTACAAGAAGATCAAATTCGTCTACGACAAGGACGACGAGATCGAAATGGATGTCTATGTCGGCAAGTGAGTCCAAAAGGCCCGGCGCAAGGGCGCAACTTGCCGGCAGTTCGCGGGCAAAGCGCGAGGCGGTCCAGCCCTCTCTCTGGGACCGCCTCATCAACGACCTGCCCGGGCTGACGTCGGAGATCGAGGGGCTGCGTCGCCTGCTGGAAGAAGAACTCGGCGCCGAGCGCGTCGAGGCTCTTCTTGCCGGCAGCGTACGCACCATCGATGCCGATGTGGAACTCACCCCCGACCAAAAGCGGCGCCTGCACCGTCTGGTGTTCCAGGCCGAACATCGGGCCGAGATCGAAAGCCGCGGCGTGGTGGTGTCGGCGCGGGTGCTTAGGGAAGCCGTCCGGCGCGACATCGAAGCCTTGTTCAACACCGAGCGCTTCGAGTCCGTTCCGGTGCTTTCCGATGCCGAGCACGAACAGCCCCTGGACGAGCTGCCGTCGCTTGCCGACTTTCCGGAGGTGCGCCGCAGCGTCGTGAACTACGGCGTGCCGTCCTTCTCCGGCCGCTCCTCGCGGGACTTCGACCGCGATACCCTGGCGCGCGAGATCCGCGCGGTGCTCGCCACCTTCGAGCCGCGGCTCAAGGAAAGCGCCACGACGGTCAATGTCACGCTCGGCGACAAGAGCGTCGGCCTGAAGATCGAGATCGACGCCGTGCTGATCATGACGCCGACGCCGGAACGCATGCGGCTGCGCACCACGATCAATCTCGACAACGGCCTGGCGCGAACCGAATTCCGGGAGACCTGAGATGGATCGGGTCTTCGTCGAATATTACGAAGAAGAACTGACCCATATCCGGGCGCTCGCGGCCGAGTTCGCCGATATGCATCCGGCAGTCGCCCGCAATCTTTCCCTCGACACCGTCCCCTGCCCGGACCCCTATGTCGAACGGCTGCTCGACGGCGTGGCCTTCCTTGCCGCGCGCACGCGGCTGAAGGTCGACGCCGAGCGCTCGCGCTTCTCTCGCGCCGTGCTCGACGTGCTTTACCCGGACCTGGTCACGCCGGCGCCGGCAACGGCGATGGCGGTGCTGAAACCAAGCCAGCAGGTGCAGTCGATGATCGCCGGCCATACAGTCGCGCGCGGCACACGACTGGTCTCCAGCCTGCATCCGGGACTGTCGACGCGGTCAACTTTCAGCACCGCGCAAGAGATCACGCTATGGCCGATCGCGATCACCTCCGCCAGCTATTTCCAGGATCGCAGCGCGCTGGCTGCCGCCGGCATCGGCCCAGTCGCCGGCGCGCGCGGCGAGGCAGCGCTGCGCGTCGCGCTTGCGCGCACCGGAAAGGGCAAGCTCAGCGAGCTGTCGCTCGACCGTCTCGATCTCTATTTCGCCGGGCGCACCAAGGCGCCGCTCCTGTTCGACGCGATCTTCGGGGCCTGCTCGGCCGTCGGCGCGCGGGCGGAAGGAAAGACCAATCCGCTATCGGCGCTGCCCGAGCCCGAAATGGTCGGCATCCGCGACGACGAGGCGCTGATGCCGCGCACCCGCCCGACCTTCGAGGGCTACCGGCTGCTGCGCGAATATTTCATGATCCCCGAGCGCTTCCACTATGTGCGGGTCGCCGGCATGCAGCCGGTGGTGCGCCAATGCGAGGCGGGGATGGAGATCATCTTCCTGTTCCGCCGCCCGGTGCCCGAGCTCGCCGACGTTGCGCCGGCCGATTTCGAGCTCTTCGTGACGCCGCTGATCAATCTCTTCGAGCGCGAATGCAACGTCATCGAGATCGATCCGCGCAGGACACGGCAAGTGCTGCATGCCGATCGAACCAGAGCGCGCGATTTCGAGATCTTCCGCGTCACCCGAGTGGAGGATGCCGACGCGGAGGGCAGCGAGGCCGAGATTCCCGAGCTTTTCAGCCTGGGGCAGAACCGCGGCAGCGGCTGGGTGTATTCGACCGAGCGGCGCCCTCGCAGGGCCACCGAAGATGAGCGTCGCGACGGCCTGACCCGCACCTCCTACACGGGAGACGATGTTTTCCTCTCGGTGTCGCGCCCGGCCGGCAGCCCGGCCAACCGGCCGCTCAAGCGCCTCGACGTCATTGCGCTTTGCACCAATCGCGACCTGCCGATCCTCGACGACACACCGACACTGACGCTGGAGACGGCGGACCCCGTGGAGGCCGTCAGGCTGCTCGGCGCGCTGCGGCCGCCCCAGCCGTCGATCCCGGCGTCGCTGCCGGCGGGCGCCGAAGGCGAATCCCGCGCCGACAATCTCGCCTGGCGGCTGGTGGCGCAGCTCTCGCTCAACTTCTTGAGTCTCGCCAAGGAAGGCCGCGGCGTCGATCCGCTGCACGCGCTGCTCGATCTCTATGCCGACCGCGGCGACCCGAGCCTCGCCCGCAACGTGCATTCGATCACCCGCATCGACTCGCGCCCAGTGATAGAGCGGCTCAAGATCGACGGGCCGATGTGCTTCGGGCGGGGCACGGAAGTGACGCTGCATGTCGACCAGTCGGTGCTGGCGGGGCAAAGCACGCTTTTGCTTTCGGCCCTGCTGGCGCGGCTGTTTGCCCGCCATGCCGGGATAAACGGTTTCGTGCGGACACGCACGCGGCTGCTGCAGAAGCAGGAGGATGTGCCATGGCCGATGACGCCCGGCAATCGCTACCTGATCTAGCACGGCCCGCCCCGAGCGAAGCCGCCCCAGACGGAATCGGGGCGTTGTCGGAAAGCTTCGACTTCTTCGAGCTGCTGCGCCGGCTGGAGCAGAGGGGCGGGCTGTTCGGCTATTCCGGCCAGGCCAATCGCGAGCCGGCGCGGCTCGGCCAGCATGTGCGCCTGAGCTTCTCGGCCAGGGACGTGATGAAATTCCAGGAAGCGGGCGAAAAGGCTCCGGCGCGGGTGACCGTCGCCAATCTCGGACTGCTCGGGCCCGAAGGGCCGATGCCGCTGCATCTGACGCGCTGGGTGCTCGACCGGCTGTCGCAGCGCTGGTTCACCGGCACGCAAGCGGAGCAGACCAGCGACACAACCTTCGTCGACTTCGTCAACATCCTGCAGCATCGGATGATCGCGCTTTACTACCGCGCCTGGGCCGACGCTCATCCGGCGGTGCAGGTCGAGCGCTCGGTCGGCGGGCGCGTCCGCGCCATGCTGGAAGCAATGTCGGGGATCGGCCTTCCCGGCACCCAGGATGCCGAACTCGACGCGGTGCGGCTGCGCCAGGCCGGCTCGCTGGCCCGCCAGGTCGACGGTCCGGAACGGCTGACCTTGTTTCTTGCCACGGCCTTCAAGGTGCCGGTCGAGATCAAGGAATTCGTCGCTTCCTGGATCACCATACCGGCGGCACTGCAGAGCCGCGTCGGCAAGGCCTATGCGGCGCTCGGGCGCGGGGCGACGATCGGCCCGCGCGTCTTCAGCCGCCAGAGCCGGATCGAGTTGCGCGTCGGCCCGCTCGATCTCGACGCCTTCAAGTCGTTCCTGCCCGGAGAGCGGCGCCTCGCCCTCTTCAAGAAAGCGGTGCGCGACATGATCGGCGAAGCGCTGGACATCGATTTGCGCATCGTGCTTGCGCGCGACGCCGTGCCGCCGCCGAAGATCGGAACCGTCCAGCTCGGCCGAACCTCCTGGCTTGCGCGCCCCGCCGAGAAGGGAGACGCCGACGATCTCAAGCTGCGCACGATCGTCGGCTGGCGGCCGGAAATGGCGGAGGCGGCCGCATGAGCCTGCTGCTGACGCTGGAACAAGGCCCGCGCTCCCAGGTGGTCAGGCAGACCCGGCTGGACGAAGGCGAACTGGTGATCGGGCGCAGCGCCGATGCCGGCTGGCAGATCGATGATCCGGACATGTTCGTGTCGCGCGCCCATTGCAAGATCAGCGGCGGCCGCGACGGCTACTTCGTCACCGACACGTCGAGCAGCGGGCTGTTCATCGACGATTCCGACAGCCCGCTCGGCACCGGCAGGTCGGCACGGCTGCAAAGCGGCATGCGTTTGAGACTGGGCGACTACGTGCTCTATGTCGAGGTCCAGCCAAGCGCGAGCCAGACTTCGGTCGGTGAGGTCGCCAACCATTCCGCCGCCGCCTGGTCGGCGCCTCAGCCGCGATCTTCGCCCAGCATCGGCGGCGACGATTTCTTTTCGGCCAAGGTCGAGGAGGAGCCGCGGCGGCCGCGGCCGGCCGATCTGCCGGACCCGTTCGAGCAGCCTGTGCCCGGCGCGTATGACCGCGCCTCGAACCAGCGCAGTTCGCCCGCCTTCGACGACCCATTCAGCCTCGACCCGGTGGCGACACCGGCCTCGGACGACGACTCGGCAACTGGCCGGTCCGATCCGTTCGGCTTCGGCGACATGCCCGCGCGCGGCGATACGGCGCAGCCGGCGCCGAAACCGACCGGCTTCGACGACTTCGGCTTCGGCCCAGCCGCGACGCCTGCCTCCGCCAACGGCGCGCATACGGCCCGTCGCAGCGAGCAGCCGGCCGAAAAGCCGCAGGTCGCTCCTCCGCGGGACTTGCCGGCGCGCACGCCCGAGCCGCCTCCTCCGCCGCGCCCGGCTCCCGCGCCCAGGCTGTCCCGTGCAGCTCAGCCTGTGCCCGGCGATATGGCGCTGCGCGCCGCCTTCCTGCGCGGCATGGGGGTCGAGGAGGCCGATTTTCTCGGGCGCGACGCGATCGCCGAGATGGAAAAATTCGGGCGCGAGTACCGGCTGATGCTGGACGGCCTGATGCAGCTTCTGCGCAAGCGCGCCGAGGAAAAGGGCAGCGCGCGCGTTGCCCAGACGGTGGTCGGCGCCTCCGAGGTCAACCCGCTCAAATTCCTGCCGACGGTCGAGGATGTCATCGTCACCATAATCTCGGAGCGCAGCCCCGGCTTCCTCTCCGGCGAGGCGGCGATCGGCGATGCGGTGAAGGATCTCGCGCAGCACCACGTGCGCGCTTGGCGCGGCGTTCAGGCAGCGCTGCGGCGCATGATCGACCGGTTCGATCCGGCGACGATCGAGGAAGAGCTGAAATCCAATTCCGCGATCGGCAACCTGCTTGCGGGCGGCCGCAACGCCAAGCTGTGGGAGCTTTACCAGAAACGCCATCGCGACATCGCCCAAAGCGCGGAATCGAGTTTCCTGGGCGAGATCGGCGCAGACTTCAGGGATGCATACGAAGAGGAGTAGGACATGATCGATCGACGCGAATTCATCGTTGCCCTCGGCGCGACGGGGCTGCTTGCGGCTTGCCAGAGCGGCCCGCCGAAACCATCGGTTATCTCGGTCAACGTGACCGGTGGCGCCGGCATGAATCCGGGACCCGGCGGCGGCGATCGACCGGTGACTGTGCTGGTGATGCGGCTTGCCAGCACCGGCAAGTTCAATTCGGCCGATTATTTCGCGCTGCAGGGCGATGCGGGGTCCGCACTTGGGGCCGACCTTATCGGATCCGATTCGATCTCCGTCGCACCGGGCAAGACGGCGGCCAAGACCATCACGGTCGAACCGAACGCGACGGCGCTCGGCTTCGTCGCGCTGATCCGCGAACCCGGCGGACGCAACTGGCGCACGACCAAGTCGGTGTCGGCGGGATCAAAATTCACCATCAACGTCACGCTAGGCGGCGGCGGTATTTCCGCCTGACGGCGAGACAGAAGTTGGCAGTGCAGAGAGCAGCGGCATGAGCGACGCAAACAGGGTGCTATGGTCCGAGGGGCTCTTCCTGAGAACCCAGCATTTCCAGCAGCAGGACCGGTTCTTCGAGGCGATGGTGCGGGGCGCGCTGCAGGCCGGCCAGCTCCATACGTTCGGCTTCCAGCAGCTGACGCTCGATCAATCGCTGCTCGATGCAGGCCAGGTTTCTATCGTGTCCGCCCGGGGTATTTTCCCCGACGGCACGCCCTTCTCCATCCCGGAAATGATGGACGCGCCGAAACCGCTGCCGGTCACGGCGGATACCGGCGCCGGGCCGGTGCTGGTCGCGCTGCCGCTCGAGCCGCCCGGCGGCGTCGGTTTCGACCCGGCGCATGCCGCGTCGACCGGCGCGCGCTATCACGGCAGGATCGTGTCGGTGCGCGATTCCGTGCAGGGCGGCGCCGACCCGGAAGAGATCGAGATCGCCCGCCCGCAGGCGGTGCTGCTTGCGCCCGGCAAATCGGTCGGCGGCTATACCGCGCTGCCGGTCGCCGACATCAAGGGCGTGCGGGCCGACGGCGGCGTCTCGCTCGACGAGAGCTTCCTGCCGCCGACGCTGATCACGGGCGCGGTCGCCTGGTATCGGCAACTGCTGCAGGAGGTCGTCACCGGTCTCGACCAGATCGCCGAAGCGCATGGCAAGATGGTGATGGGAGGGCCCGGCCGCAGCGTCGAGGACCTGCTGATGCTCCACCTTGCCAATGCGGCCAAGCCGCGGCTCGCCCACATGCTGGCGCAAGATGTCTTCCATCCGGCCGAACTCTATCTCGAGCTCGCCGGCCTCGCCGGCGAAATGGCGACTTATGGCTCCAGCTCGCGCCGGCTCGGCGAGCTGCCGGCCTATGACCACATGGCGCCCGGCCCTGCCTATATGGCCCTGGCGGATGCCTTGCGCTCGCTGATCCTCAGCCTGCGGTATATCGAGCCGAAATCGCGCGCGCTGCCGGTCATGCGGCATGCCACCAATGTCTGGAAGGTGCGCATCGACAACCCGAAGCTTCTGGTGGCCAGCCGCATCGTCATCCGCGTCGGCTCCGAACTGTCGGAAGACGCGCTGCGCAAGATCTTCGTCAACCAGGCGACCGTCGGGTCCGCCGACCAGTTCGAGGGGCTGTGGAAGTCGCGCCTGCCCGGCATTCCGCTGAAGCCGCTGCATTCGCAGCCGCGCGAGATCCCTTATGACGGCGACCGGCTGTGCCTGGAGTTGGACCAGAAGAGCGAGCATTGGGCCTCGCTGCTCGACGCCCCCGGTTTCGTCATCGGCGTTTCCGGTGTGCTGCCAAGCGAGCCGCAGGTCGACTGCTATTCGGTGAACAGGTGAGGCCATGAGCCGGGATGATCCTTTCGGACTGTCGGAGGATCGCGAACGCACGCGCATCAGGCTGACGGGCGCTTCGCCCCGGCCGATGGCGCCGCTGGCGCCGGGCGCGCCGGTGAAGCGCGCGCGCGCCCATCCCAATGTGCTGATCAATAGCTTCGCGCCGCTGCTCGAATTCGCGCCGGAGCTGGAAAGCGCGCTGGCGCCGGAGAACCCGGAAGTGCTGCGCACGCGCCTGCTCGAGGAGCTCGTGCGCGCACGCGATGCCGCGATGGCCGCGGGCTCGTCGCTGGAGCGGGCCGATCAGGCCGCCTGGGCGGTGGCGGCCCTGCTCGACGACCTCGCGCTCAACACGCCCTGGGGCGGCGCCAGCGCCTGGCCACGCCAGCCGCTGGTAGTGATGCTGCGCGGCGACGTCGATGCCGGCACGCAGTTCTTCTCGCGGCTCGACGAACTGGAGCGGCATCCGAACCGCGACCGCGAAATGCTGGAGCTGCAATATTATTGCCTGGCTCTCGGCTTCCGCGGCAAATATCGCGTGCCTGGCCGCGCCGGCGACCGCTCGCTCAATGCCGTTCGCGTGGCGGCGGCGCGCTTCCTGCGCAATGCCGATGCCGAAGATGCGCCGCTGTCGCCGAACTGGAAGGGCGTGATCGCCTCGGACGAGCCGCAGCGCTTCATCGTGCCGATCTGGGTCATGGCGCTGGCGGCCGTGGTCATCGCCGCCGCCGCTTATGTCGGCCTGTCGATGGGGCTGAGCAGCCAGGCGGTCGAGCTCTCCGCCCTGGTCCGTGCTTTGCCGCCGCCCTCGCGGGGCGAGGTCACCCGCGCCGCGCCCAAGGTCGACGCGCCCGAACCCGAGGCGCCGCAACCGGAACCGGTCGATTTTGCGCTGCTGCCTGAATTCAAGGCCGAGGCACCGGATGGTCTCAAGCCGGCGCTGAGCGGCACCGAGAGCGTGTCGCTGGCCAAGCTCGTCATCCAGTCTTCCAATCCCGAACTGTTCCAGTCGGCGCGGCCGACACTCACGCAGGGCTATGAGCCGCTGATCGAATCGATCGCCACGGTGATCCTCGCCAATCAGGAACTCATCGGGAACGTCACGGTGGTCGGCCACACCGACAATGTGCGCCTGCAGAAATCCAACCCGCTTTCGTCGAACCAGCGGCTGTCGGAAGCGCGCGCCGAGACCATAGCCAACCTTCTGGTGCAGGCCGGCGTGCCGCAGGAGCGCATCCATTCCGAAGGCCGCGCCGAGACCGATCCGGTGGCCGACAACTCGACGCGCGAGGGCCGCGCGCTCAACCGCCGCGTCGAGGTCCTGGTCGAGAAGAGGCTCTGATGTTCATCTTGCGCTTCCTCTGGGCGGTTCTCACCTCGCGCTTCCTTTGGACGCTGATCGGCATCGCGCTGCTTTCGCTGCTGATCTGGGTGTTCGGCCCGATCGTCCAGGTCGGCCCGTATGCGCCGTTCGATTCCGACAATGTGCGCATCGCCATCATCGCAGGGCTGATCATCCTGTGGCTGATCTGGCTGGTCATCGCGCAGCGCCGAGCGATCCGCGCCAACCGCATGTTCGTCGCCGAGATCGCCGCGCCCGTGGCGGAAAAGCAGCTCACTCCTGGCGAGGAAAGCGTTGCCGCGGTTGGCGCCAAATTCGGCGAGGTGATGGCGGAGCTCAAGCGACGCAAGCTCGGCGGCCGCAAATTCCTGCGCGAGATGCCTTGGTATGTCATCGTCGGACCGCCGGCCACGGGCAAGACCACGGCGCTGCGACAGTCAGGCCTCAACTTCCCGATCGATCTCACCGACGATCTGCAGGGCGTCGGCGGCACGCGCAATTGCGACTGGTTCTTCTCGGAGAATGCGGTGCTGATCGACACCGCCGGCCGTTACGTCCAGCAGGAAAGCCAGCCGGATGTCGACGCGACGGAATGGCTGGGTTTCCTCGATCTTCTCAAGAAGCATCGTGGCCGGCGCGCACTCAACGGCGTCATCGTCGCGCTGTCGATCGATGCGCTTTCGGAAGGCGACGAAGCCATCAAGGCGCATGGCCGCAAGATCCGCCGCCGGCTGGCGGAGCTGAACGACCGCCTCGAAATCCGCCTTCCCGTCTACCTGATGCTGACCAAGGCCGACCTGATCAAGGGCTTCGAGGCCTTCTTCGGCGGTCTCTCGACCGCCGCCCGCGAGCAGGTATGGGGGACGACCTTTCCGCTCGGTGCCCGCATCGACGCAAAGACCATCGAAAGAGAGCTCGCCGTGCTTGCCACGGAGCTGGAGCGGCGGCTGGTGCCGCGCCTGGAGGACGAGGACAAGCTCGGATCGCGCGCGGAAATCTTCCGTTTCCCGGCCCAGCTCGCCAGCCTCTCCGAGCCGATCCAGGTGCTGATCGAGGCGATGTTCGGCGAAAGCCGCTACGAGGAAGCCGCCTGGCTGCGCGGCCTCTATCTGACCTCGGCGACACAGGAAGGCGCGCCGATCGACCGGCTGACGGCGGCGCTGTCCTCCACCTTCGGGCTGCCGCCGCGCCGCGCGATGCTCGCGCCGCGCGTCGAGAAGCGCAGCTTCTTCCTGCGCAATCTCCTGACCGAGGTCATCTTCAAGGAAGCGGGTCTCGGCACGTTCGATCCGCTGGCGCAGCGCCGCCGCGCCTGGATCTGGCGCGGCGCGGCCGCGGCTTGCGCGCTTGCCGCCCTGCTGGCGGGCGGGCTGTTCACCTGGTCCTATCTCGACAACCGCAATGCGATCACCGAGCAGGCCGGCCAGTTCGAGGCGCTGCAGGCGCCGCTGACCGACGTCTCCGCCACGCCGGCTTCGGTGGAGCAGCCGACGATGGACGGGGCGCTGGCCGCGATGGACGCGGTGGCGACGGCGCGCACCGCACCGCCGGATGCTGTCCACAATTTGCTCGGCCCGACCGCTTCGGCCGAGCTCGTGCGCGCCCAGACCGACACTTACGACCACGCGCTGCGCAACGTGCTCGAGCCGCATATGGTGGCGCTGCTCGAAGCCACGATGTGGCGGCAGATCCGCGATCCGGATTTCATGCTCGGCGCGCTGAAGACCTATCGCATGATGACCGGCCTGTCGCAGATGGACACCGACTTCGTGCAGAACTGGTGGGTGAACAGTCTGCCGGAATTCGCGCCCGCGCCGCCCTTCCCGACCGCCGACGCCGAACAGCACCAGCTCGCCGCGATCCGCCGAATGGCGGTTGACGACAGCTACATCGCCCCGGACAAGGAGCTGGTGGCCGAGGCGCTGAAGACGGTGTGTACCATCTCGCTGCCGGAGCGCGCCTACAAGCAGTTGCTTGCGGATCCGGAAGTAGCAGCCGTCAAGGAATGGGTGCCGGCCAATTTCGCCGGCCCGAACGGCGCCAAAGTGTTCGCGCGCCGTTCCGCCAAGACGCTGCGCGTCGGCGTTCCCGGCGCCTACACATATGCCGGCTTCCACGACGCCGTTCTCGATCGCGTCGAGGATGTGGCGGCGCAGGCGGCGCTCGATCGCGCGGTATTTGCCGGCGGCTGCTCGGAGAATGCCGAGACCTCGGTGTCGGCGCTGTCCGAAGACATTCTGAAGCTCTACTACGACGACTACATTTCGCAGTGGGACAGCTTCCTGCGCGACATGCGGCTGGCGCCGCTGACCGACCTCAACGTCGCCAGCGAAAATCTCAAGGACCTTTCGAGCGCCGATTCCGCGTTGAAACGCCTCCTCACCGCGGTCGTGCAGGAACTCGATCTCACCCGTTCCGACGAGGCGCCGGCTGATGACAAGAACGGCGCCGCCGCCAAGAGCGGCTCGAAGCTGCTCTCCAAGCTCGGCAAACTCGGCAAGGTCGTGAAGACGGGAGCGAAATTACTACCACGCGCGGGCTCGGCCGAGCAGGTCGACATGACCGGCAGCCTGGTGGCCGAACATTTCAAGCCGCTCAAGGGCACGATCGCCGAGGTGGACGGCCAGCCGCCAGCGCTCGACGCAGCTGTGGTGGCGCTGACGGCGCTGTCCAATGTGCTGCAGACGGTGTCGGCCAACCCCGACCCGCAAGACGCCATCAAGAAGCAGGGCGGCCTGGCCGAGCTGACGGGGGCGGTCGCAAGACAGGCGCAGATCCTGCCTTCGCCGATCAACGACTGGCTGGCCGGGATTGCCGGCGACACCAGCGGCCTGTCGCAGAAGGCGGTCACCAACGAGCTCAATGCCATCTGGCGCGCCGATATCCTGCCCTTCTGCCAGGCGGCGCTCAACAACCGCTATCCGTTCAGCCCTGAGAGCGCGGTCGACGTCAATGTGCGCGACTTCCAGCGCCTCTTCGGCCCCGCCGGCCTGATCGACGCCTTCATCAACGACCATCTGATCAACTATGTCGACACCGCCAGCCAGCCGTGGAAATGGCGCGCCGATTTCGGCCTCGACGCGGCCGCGCTGGCGGCGTTCGAGCAAGCGCGGCACATCCGCGACGACCTGTTTCCCGGCGGCACCGGCCCGGTGATGAACTTCACGCTGGAGCCAAAGGACCTGTCGCCCAACGTGGCGCGGGTGACGCTCAACCTCGATGGCCAGAACCTCGTCTACTACAACAACGCGACGCGGCCGCAGCCGATGACGTGGCCCGGCAAGGACGGCACCGGCGTGATCTCGCTCGCCTTCCAGCCGGTCGACGGCTCGCCCGAGGTGATGCTCAACGAGACTGGCAGCTGGGCGTGGCTGAGGATGCTGCGCGGCGGCAAGTTCGCCGGAACCAACCTTTCCGACGTCTATAGCCTGCGCCTCGGCACGAAAGGCATGTATGCCGATTTCGAGCTCAAGGCGGCCAGCGTCGAGAACCCCTACACACTCGAGATGTTCAAGAAGTTCACATGTCCGCCGCAGATATGAGCACCGGCTTCTACGGCAAGATACCCGCCACCGGCGATTTCGTGACGCGGCGGCTGCCGGGAGATTTCGTGCGCGGCTGGGATCGCTGGCTGGCGCAGCAGATCGTCCCGCTGTTTGGCCACGATGCCTGGCAGACGGACACTGCCTTGCGCTTCCTCGCCGGCCCCGCCTCGTTCGGCGCCTCGGCCGGCGTCATCGTGCAGAGCGCCGACAAGGTCGGCCGACAGTTCCCGCTCAGCGTCGTCGCACGGCTTGCTGAGGCGCCGCTCAAGCTGGCCTATTCGGATGCCTGGTTCGACCGCATCGAGGAAGCGGCCTTCGCCGCGCAACGGGGCGATCTGACGCCCGACGAACTGGATGCCGCGCTGGGCGCCCTGCCTGCCCCGGCGGTCGATGAGGATGGCGATGTCATTGACGACCTCGTCATGTGGACCGCGCGCACGGATATCTTCGACGTCGATCCGAAGGCGCCGCAGCCGGCGCTGGAGCAGATCTTCGCAGCGAGTTGGGAGACGAGCTGATGCAGATCTGGAACCAGCTGGGTTTTCCGCATCAGTTCACCATGGGCATGGACAAGGCCGGCCATGAGTGGATCGTGGTCGTGGTGAAGGGCACGTTCGATTTTCCGGAGAAGCCCGGCGGCCTCGTGCAGAAATCGGCGGAGCAAGTTCCGCTGGTCATGGCTGACACGCATACCGGCGCGCCGGGTTACTCAGCGACGCTGTGGGAGACCGACTTCGCCTTCCGTAAGCCGCGCTGCGACGTGATTGCCAATGGCTGCGCCTATGCACCGGGTGGACGCCCGGCGGAACGGGTGCCAGTCGGCATCAAGGTCGGCAACTGGTCGAAGCTCTTCGAAGTGGTCGGCCACCGGGAGTGGCGGGCCATAGGTCCGGTCTTCACCGCAACTGCACCGCAGCCCTTCCTGAAACTACCGATCTCCTACGATTTCGCTTGGGGCGGCGTCGACCGGTTGGACCCCGAGGATCAGCTTCCCGCCAGCTACAAATACAACCCGGTCGGCACCGGCTGGTCTCGCGCCAAGAACCAGCGTTTCATTCCAGGCCTGCGGCTGCCCAATACGCAGGCGGTCAATGAAGAAATCCGCTCGCCCTTCGGCGAGTACCAGCCGATGAGCTTTGGGCCGATGGGGCGAGGCTGGCCCGGCCGCATCGAATATGGCGGCACTTATGATCAGAACTGGATCGACAATGTGTTCCCATTCCTGCCGCAGGATTTCGACGAGCGCTACTTCCAGATGGCGCCGCCTGACCAGCAAATCGATCATCCGCGTGGTGGCGAAGAGGTGGTGTTGGTGAACCTGACGCCGGAAGGGCGCGCAAGCTTCCGGCTGCCCTCGACCGCGCTGCCGATGACGCTGTTCAAGGGCGGCGACAAGTCATTGGAGGAGAGCGTCCATCCGGACACTGTCCTGCTCGACCCAGAGAACAGTCGCTTCTCGCTCGTATGGCGCGTTTCGCAGCGCATTCACAAGACGATTCTCGATTTTTCGGAATGCTGGGTTGGGCCGCCCACGGAGTCGATGCTGCGTGCGCGTGCGACCGGTAGGGACTATGTCCGTAGTGAGGGGACCGCTCCCGAGGAGGTGGAAGACGCATGAGCATAAGTCTCGACATTGCCTCGGTCGGCATGGTGACAGCGGTCGGTCTCGATGCGCCGTCGGCCTGTGCGGCAATGCGCGCGCGCCTGGATGGCTTCCAAGAGACAAGGTTCGTCGGATCCGGGACCGACTTTCAGATCGGCGCGCCCGTGCCGTTGCCGCGAGACTGGATTGGCGAAAAGCGCATGGCGCACTTGGCCGCGGCCGCGATTTGCGAGGCGTTCGACACTGTCCCGCAGGCGCGAGGCCAGACCGCACTTATCCTTTGCCTCGCCGAGGAAGATCGCCCGGGCCGTCCGGTCGGCGATAGCTTCAGCTTGCTCCGCAGCGTTTCGGAGATCACGGAAATCGAACCCAGCATTCGCTCCCGCATCGTCGCGCATGGCCGGCCTGCCGGACATATCGCACTTGATCAGGCGCGGAGGATGATTTCGTCCGGTGACGTGCCCTATGTGATGATCGCAGGCGTTGACAGCTACCTGACTGCGCCTACGATCGCTTATTATCTCGACGAAAATCGTCTGCTTGCCGCCGATAATCCTAATGGCTTCATTCCGGGTGAGGCTGCCGCCGCCGTCCTGTGCACGCGCTCGCGTAGCGATGGGCTTCGCCTCTTCGGACTGGGTTTGGCGCGTGAACCCGCACCGATCTACAATGCCGAGGATCTGCCGTTGCGTGCCGACGGCATGACTTCGGCTTACAGTGCTGCGTTCAAGGAAACCGGCATTGAGATGAACCGGCTCGGCTACCGGATCGCCGACCTTATCGGCGAACAATATTGGTTCAAACAGAGCGCTTTAGCGAGCCTGCGGTTGCTACGCGGACGTCACGATTTTCAGGACATCTGGTCGCCTGGCGAATCCCTCGGCAATGTCGGCGCAGCCGTGGTTCCACTAATGATCGGCATGGCCTGGACGGCCGCCCGCAAGGGATATGCCGCCGGCAATCCAGTGCTGATCGAGGCATCGAACGATGCCGGTGCCTGCGGGGCGGCAATACTGGCCGCGAGGGCAGCCTGATGACTGTCTACGCGAACGGCCTCGAGGTCGCATGCAAAGCACAAGCCAACAAGGTGATCGCCGCCTTTCCGGACGTCTGCTTCACTCCACCTGAAAATCCTGCAACTCCGCCAGGCGTACCTATTCCCTATCCCTCGTTCGGACTCGATTCCGACACCGACAATGGCACCGGCACCGTCAAGATCGGTGGCCAGACCATCACCCAGAAGAACAAATCGTACTATACCAAGACCAGCGGCACTGAGGCCGGGTGCGCGGCTAAGAAGGGCGTGATCACCTCGGTCAACACTGGCAAGGAGTATGCCGTCGCCTGGTCGGGCGACGTGAAGGCGGATGGCGAACCAGTCAGCCGCATGACTGACCTGTCGACCAACAATCATGCTTCACCGACCGGCAATGCACCGCCTTGGCCGAAGATCGGAAAGTTGAAAGTTGGCAAGCAGTCCTGCACCTCGATCCTGGCAAAGCTCGGCATGAAGGTGCACCGCTATGGCGACGCAAGCAAGGAATGCGCGTCCAACCAGCAATCGGACCACATCCTGCAGAACGCCTGTTTCCAGAATTCGCGCGGCGGCCAAGCCATCAGCACAACGCCCAGCTATACGATGAACGATGCGCCCTGCGTCTGCCTGGAAGACGCCACCGATCCGAACACCGAGCATGGCCGCAAGACAGCCGCTCAGGGCGAATGGGCAAAGGCACAACGCGCGAAAGGCACGAACCCAACCTACGAGGAAGTTCGAGAAGCCAATATGGAGGCCATGAAAAAGGCCAAGAACATCCCGGACGGACCACGAGGCAAGGAGCACCCCGCCATCGAATGCCTGAGGATGATTTGTGACATTCACTTCAAGGAGATGATGAGCGGACCGGAGAAAAAGAAGGACAGCACCGAGGCGCGCGCACCAGCGACCGGAAAGTTCAAACCTACTCCATCGAGCACGGTTCGCAGACGCTAAGGAGAGATAAACATGGCTGACTACAGCGTAACGGTAAACGGCACCGTTGCAGCGGATGATGGAACCATTTTCTCCGCCGTCGCGTATTACGACGGAGAGAGTTTCTACTCGTTCGTCATCTCAGAATCCGACGTTGCCAGCGACGACAATCAGACCGATCGAATTTACGAAAAGCCAAGTTGGTTCACCGACATATGGCGTTCCAGTTCCGGTCGTCTCTATGTGTGCGACGACAATGGCGTAGTGCATTCGGGTTCGGGGACTGAATGGACGGAAAGCCAGGTCTCGCCTCGTCACTTGAATACCGTCTGGGGCTTCGACGACAACACCGTCTATGCTGGTGGATCTGAGGGGGTTGTCTATCGATGGGACGGCGCACGCTGGTCCGCGGCTAGCCCTGCGCTCGGCAACACCATTCTCTGCATCGCAGGGTCGTCGCCGAGCAACCTTTATGTGTCCGGCGAAGGAGCGCTTCTCTGGCACTATGACGGTAGACAGTGGACTCAGATCCAGTTGCCGACCAACGCAATCTTGGTTGGGCTATTGGTACTGTCGGCGACCGACGTCCTGGTCTCCGGCAGCGCAGGGACCCTATTTCGAGGCGGCGGTCTTGCCTGGACCGATGTTTCGCAACGTGGTCGCGACTTCTACAAGATGGCGTTTTACCGAAAGGCAATACACATTGCCGGTGGCGGTCAAGGCGTGTTCACGTTCGACGGGGTTACGGTTTCCACCCTGAAGCACGGCTTCCCCGTCTATCGGCTGTCATCCAATCGCAAATATCTGACACTGGCGGGAGGCAACTCCGCCATAAGATATGACGGCTCTGAATGGGTCGGGCCCGACTACACCTGACGGCTTGAAGTAGGTTTGGGCTTCGCAGCAAGGTAAGCCCGCACCCTTCCAAGATCGAGATCAACAACCCGCAATGCCTCTTTGATAGACAGCATGCGCAGGACGAACAATTCGCCGGCTTCGGGATACTCGGCGTAGCGCTCCTTTGCGATTTCGCGACCGACCTCGCCCGAAATGCGCAGCCCATCAAGGTGTGCTTCCAGACGCTCGATGAGTCGAGCAAGCCGTTCCTCATCCATGTCCGGATTCTTGCCGGGATTGAGCAAGTTGTAGTCGTATACTGTCCAAAGGAACGCGGCCATCTCCGCGTGCTGGCGGACAATCTGGCGAAGGATGGGCGCAGGCATCAGTTCAGATTGACGGAGCCGCCGCGGATGCGGTTGGCGGCACTGGCGTGGCTCGTGACATAGGTGCCGCGGATGGTTACATGCCCATCCTTTTCCATGATGATCGTAGCCTTGCCGCAACGCAGTTCAAGACGTTCATTCGCGGTGATCCGCATTCGCTCTCCGTCTCGGATGATGTGCGGAACATTTGACCGGTGCGCTGGATCGATGATGCGCCCGACAATCAGCGGCCGACCGGGATCTCCGTCCTGAAACAACAGCGCTACCTCCGCGCCGATCATGTCGGAGGTCAGTTCAGCGAGGCTGCGCGCGGCCACCGCTGTCTCCCGAGGGTTTCCCGGGAAGACGACAAGGGGCGCATCCTCGCCGAAGCCCAGGAAGATGCCAATCACCACGCCGTCAATGCGCTCCACGGTCGTCGTCATCAAAGCCCCTCAGTTCTGCTTTATCTCCGAGCCTTTCATGGTGATGTCGCTCGATGCCTTCACATTGATCTTGCCGGACCCGCTGACGGAAATGTCCTTGCCGGAGATATTGATAGTGCCGTCCTTCTTCATCGCGATAGCGGCAGAGCCGCATGTAATGGTGATGGCATCGCCAGCTTCAATGATGAGGGTTTTGCCTACCTTTATGGCTCCGTCCTCACCCACCTGCACGAGACTGCCTTTCGCTATTTTCAAGGCCCGCGAACCGCCGACATCGGTCGCATCGTCCTCAGCTATCTTGGCGTTCCGCCCCTTCCCGATCTCGGAGGCATGCGCCCCACCTATCTTGAAGCTCTGATTTGCGCCAACGTCCACCGATTGATTGGCCGCTACCGTCCAGCTGTCGTCGGCACCGATCTGATGACTCTGTGCCGTTCCCACACTGACAGATCGCGACGCGCCGATCGTGTTCGTCTGCGCGGCGCCGACGGTTCGCGCCTCGGCCGCCCCCACCGTATCGACACGCGCGGCACCCACCGTCACCGTCTGCACCAGCCCAACCGTCTGCGAGTGGTTGGCGTCGATATTCTCCGTCGAATTCGCAACAATGTGGATGGTCTCATTCGCATGGACCGTCAGCGAGCGGTTCGCCCCCACCGTTTCGGTGTCGTTCGACCCAATGTTGGTGGTCTGGTCGACGCCGATCTTGACCGTCTTGTTATTGCCGACGTCCTCGTCGAGGTTGTGGCCGACGGAGTGCTTGGCGTCGTGGTCGATGCGGTCGGACTGGTCGTGCTGCACCAGCTTGTTGCGGTCGTGCTTGATCAGCAGGTGGTGGTCTTTCTGCGCCTGGAAATTGACCAGTTCGGAGCCCGCCTTGTCCTCGAACATCAGCTCGTTGTAACCGCCGCCGCCCTTTGAGGAATTGGACTTCCAGCCCGATTGCGTCGCATTGCCCGGCAGCCCGTAGGGCGGCATCTGCGACGCGTTGTAGACCCGGCCGGTGATGATGGGCAGATCCGGATCGCCTTCGATGAAGTCGACGATCACCTCCTGGCCGATGCGCGGAATCTGGATAAAACCCCAGCCGCTGCCGGCCCAGGTTTGCGACACGCGCACGAAACAGGAAGAGTTCTGGTCCTTCTTGCCGAGGCGGTCCCAATGGAACTGCACCTTCACGCGCGCATATTTGTCGGTGAAGATTTCTTCGCCCGAAGGGCCGACCACCGTCGCCGTCTGCGGACCGCGCATGATCGGCCGCGGCGTGATGCGCGGCGGCCGGTAGGGCAATTTGGTGGGCGCCACGCCGAGCACCACCTTGAAATTCTCGCTATGGGCCTCGTTCTGGGTCCGGTAGCCCGGGTCGAACAGCCGGTATTCGGCGCTGATCACCAGATAGTCCTGGTTCTGGTCGTCGCGCGGAAAGCTTTCCAGCTTGAACTTGCAGCCTGAGAAAAGGCCGCGCACGGTGCCCACCGCCGTGCTGCGCTGGTGCACGGCCTGAAGCTCCTCGCGGCGAATTCCCGCAATCGTGTCGCCTCGCCCGACGTCGAGATGCGCGCCGGGCTGACGGTAGTTCTCGCCCGCGGCCTCCTTGTGGCTGAACGGCTGGGCGGACTTCGCCATCAAATCCGCGCCGGGCTTCTCGAAATCAAAGTCGCTGTGGGCATAGGCCCCCGGCCGCACCGCGCTGCCGGGAATCCATTCGGTGATGTATTCGACGTCGCGTCGCGAGCCCTGGCCCTCGAAATTGTAGAGCACCTTCTCATAGCCGGGCGCTGCCTTCAGCTTGCTCATCGCGTCGCAGAGCACCAGGGTATGCTTGCCCTCGTCATGCTCGAAGAAATAGAAGATGCCCTCGTGCTCGAGCAGCCGTTGCACGAAATCCAGATCGCTCTCGTCATACTGGACGCAATATTCGCGCTGCGGATAAGACCCTTGCAGCCGCTTCTCGAATTTCGCGATGCCGTATTTCGAGAAGATTTTCTCGACGATCTCGACCGCCGTCATATTCTGAAAGATGCGGCAATCGGTGGTGTTGCCGAGGAACCAGAGCCATGGCCTGACCATCGCCTCGTAAAAGGCGAGCCTGTCCTCGATGCGGATGAGCTTGAATTCCGACACAAGGCCGCTGAACCAGCGTTTCGGATCGGATTCGCCCTCGACCGAAACGACGCCGCCCAGCATCTTCAGCGGATCGACGTCCTGGCTCTTGGAGACGAAACCGACCGTATAGGCGAAACAACGGCTGATCTCGTCGCGCCCGACGAGATGGGTGAAGGTCAGCACATCGCCGCCGACGGGTGTCTGCACAACCGTGGCGCGTTCGTTCGGCATGGGTCGTGCCCCTCCTGGACGCGGCCGCCAGTATGATGGATTGAAGCCCCCGCTATGTTAACCGCATCACGTTCGGGAACTTTTCGCACCCACCGCACTGGACCTTTTTCAGCCTAGCACATGTTTGGTGGCGGCCAAACAACAGCTGTGGCTAAACCCGCCAAGCGCCGGTGTGAAACGCTCCTCTCCCGCCGCGCTCGCAAGCTGCTAGAATGCCAGAGCAATTCCCGGAACACCGCATAGCGATTTTCCGTTCGGAGTTGCGTGAAGAATAAGCATTTGTTGACCAAGTTCGGCGACGCTTCCGGATGTTCATCTCGCTCCAGATCAGCAATGTCGACAGGCTGCCATCCGGCGCCGCCGCGAGCTACGCCGCCCGCGACCGCAGCTTCGAGATCGGGCGCGAGAATTGCGACTGGACGCTTTCGGATCCGGACAAGATCATCTCGGGCCGGCATTGCGAAGTCCGCTTCCAAGCGGGCGGCTTCTGGCTTTACGACATCTCGCGCAACGGCACTTTCGTCAACGGCTCCAGCCAGCGCATGGCCGGTCCGCACCGGCTGGCGCATGGCGATCGGATGCTGATCGGCCGCTATGTCGTTGCGGTATCAATTGACGAGGAAGGCGCCGCCGCCCACCCGCGAACCCGGCCAGCGTCGACGCAACGCGAGCTGCCGCCATCGACGGGCAGACCGCTGGAGCTCGGCAAAGAGCCCTTCTTCAGTCGGACGGAACAGCGGCCCGGGACGGGAGCGGCATCGACATCTTCGGCGCTGCGGCCGCCCCCAGCGCCGGCAAAGCCGGGTAGCCAGCCGGCGGGAACCGATATGCTGCTGCAGGATATCGCGAAGGCGGCCGGCATTTCGCCCGACCTGCTTCAATCGCGCGATCCGCATGAGGTGGCCGCCGAGATCGGTACCGTGCTCAGAACCACGGTCGAGCAACTGTCGCTGCTGCTTAAGGCGCGCGCGGCGGCCAAGGTGCTGGCCAAGAGCGCCAACCGCACGATGATCGGCGCCGAAAACAACAACCCGCTGAAATTCGTTCCGGGCACCGACGACATACTGGAGATCATGTTCGCCAAACGCCGGACCGGCTATCTCGACGCCGCGCACAGCGTCGAGGACGCCTTCCGGGACCTCAAGACGCATGAATTGGCCACTTACGCCGCCATGCAGGCGGCGCTTTCCAGGCTGCTCGACGACCTGTCGCCGGAGGCCATCGCCAGGAAGCTGCCGCCGGCCTCCTTCTCATCGAAGAAGAGCCAGGCGTGGGATGCCCTCGTCGCCACCTGGCGGACGATGGAGGAGAAGCATGAAAACGGCATGCTCGACGTCTTCCTGGCCTATTTCAGCGAAGCCTATGCCAAGGCCAGCAAGCAGAAGTAGGTGGACCCGGGCTATGTGACGGGTCTCACAGAAGAAAGCGCTGCTTCGAGCATCCTGCTTTCCGATTTCAATCAGCTGCCTGTACGGTTAGGATAACGTACGTACGGAAGCTTGCCTGGCGGGCAAAGCGGCGTGGCTTGGGGCGTGTGCAGCAATGTCATGTTTCGGCGAGATGAGCCTTTCCATCCGGCCCGCCCCCAAAGCTCGGCATGAAAAGCCGGGAGCCGACCTCATTTCCCGTCAAGGAAATGTTCGCCGCGCCGCGACGGTGGATCGCCGATGAGTTCTAAGGACGATCCCTCCCGGCCGGCGGACAAGACCGTCATCCGAGCGCCACGGCCTAGACAACGCTCGCCCGCGGCTCCCGCGAGTTCTTCTTCGACTGGCGCTGAGCCCGCTGCGACACCCGCCAGGGAACCGACGGTTTTCGACCCCAGCGTCGGCCGGCGGATGCCGACAGGGTGGTCCTCCGGAACCGTGGTCGTTCAAAACCCGGTTCCCGGCGCGGCCGCTGCAGCGGCCGCGCCCGCGTTGCAACAGGAAATCCTGCTTAGCGCCGCGGATGGCGTGAAGTACGCCGCGGCAAATCCAATCCTCGCGGCCGCGGCGCCCTTGCTGATGCTGTTCGGCCAGCTGCGGCTGATCCCAGTCGAGCGGCAGGCGGCCCCTTTGGCGGAGCACATCACCGAAGCGATCGAGACATTTGAGCGGGAGATGACGAAAGCCGGCATCGCCGAGGAAGACGCGCGGATCGCTAGACTTGCGCTATGCGAGACCGCCGACGATCTGGTCGGCAACCTGCCCTGGCCGAAGGACGACGGCTGGATCGGGGACAGCCTGGTGGCGCGGTTCTTCCACACCAAGCCAACCGGCGCCGGTTTCTACGAGGCGCTGAACAAGATCCTGGGCCGGCCGGAGGGTCATCACGACCTGCTCGAACTGATGCACGCGTGCCTCTCGCTCGGGTTCGAGGGGCAGTATCGTGGGAGGGTCGGCGAACGGGACGCGCTCGAACGCGTCCGGCGCGACGTCTACGACACGATCCGCTATTTTCAACCGCGCGCCGGGGACGGCATCTCGCCCCATTGGCAAGGCATGGCGGCGGCGTTGTCAAAGCCCCAGGCGCGGCTGCCGCTATGGGCGGTCGCGGCCGCCGCCGCGACCCTGGTCACGGCGGCCTTCTTCGGACTACGGATCCTGATCACCGACGAGGGCGACGCAACAGCCAGCGAATTGCTGGCGCTCAATCCCTCAACGCCGGTCACCATCGAGCGCGCGAGCGTCGCTCCTGTTGCCGAGCCGGCGGTACCCGCCCCGCCGGAAGCCACCCCGTCGCCGCCTGCCGTTCCCACCGTCACCCAGATCGACGTTCCCACCATCACCCAGATCGACCGCATCCGCGCCGCGCTCGCCAACGAAATCGCCGGCGGCGGGCTGACGGTCGGCACAAAGGGCAACTTCATCGTGGTCGAAATCAGCAACCAGCTCTTGTTCGCGCCCGGGCAAGCCGAGCTGAAGCCGGAGTTCCAGCCCATTGCGGCGGACATCGCTACGGCTCTCAATGCCGAGCCCGGATCGATATGGATCGTCGGCCACACCGACAATGTGAAGCCGAAAAAGTCGAGCCAGTTCAAATCGAACTTCGATCTTTCCGTCGCGCGCGCCAAAGCCGTCCAGGCGATGGTGGCGAACGAGCTCAAGGACCCGTCGCGGGTCGCGGTCGACGGCAAGGGCGAGGACGAACCGATCGCCGACAATGCGACGGCTGATGGCCGCGCCAGAAACCGCCGCATCGACGTGATGATCCCGAAGGAGGAGACGTTGTGAGCGCGCGCGGCGTGGAGCGGCACTGATGCGCTGGGTGCTGCGGCTGTTCAGCCTGCTCGCGCTTGCCGGCTTCTCGGCTGCGGTCTGGTATGCCGGGCCGCTGATCCGGTATGCCGATACACGTCCGCTCGGACCGGTCTGGCTCCGGACAACGATCATCGGCGTGGCCGTCGCGCTGCTCGCGCTCTTCTACGGCATCCGCTTCTGGCAAGCGCGCAAGGCGCAGAAGGCGATTGAGACGGGCATCGTTCGCAGCGGCGACCGCAACGACGATTCAGAGGTGCTCGAAGCGCGTATGAGCGAGGCCATCGCGACCCTGAAGCAGTCGAGCGGCAGGCGCAACTTCCTCTATGAGATCCCCTGGTACATCATCATCGGCCCGCCGGGCGCCGGCAAAACGACGGCGCTGGTCAATTCGGGGCTGAAATTTCCGCTTGCCGGCTCCGGCAATGCCCAGCCGCTGGCCGGAGTCGGCGGCACGCGGTCCTGCGACTGGTGGTTCACCGAGGATGCCGTGCTGATCGATACGGCCGGCCGCTACACGACGCAGGATTCGGATGCCGAGCGCGACAAGGCGAGCTGGCTCGGCTTCCTTGGACTGCTCAAGAAGTACCGCACCCGGCAGCCGATCAACGGCGTGATCCTCGCCATCAGCGTCGCCGATCTGATCGGCTTCGACGACCAGCAGCTCGATGCGCATGTCACCGAGATACGAAGCCGGCTGCGGGAGCTGCACGAGACGCTGAAGATCCAGTTCCCGGTCTACCTGCTCTTCACCAAGGCGGACCTCGTTGCCGGCTTCATGGACTATTTCGGCGATTTCGACGAGGCACGGCGGCGCAAGGTCTGGGGTGCGACGTTCCAGACCACCGACCGCAACAGGAACATGGTCAGCGAAACCTCGGCCGAGTTCGACGCGCTGGCCAGGCAGCTTGCGGACGAGATCGCCGACCGCCTGCAGGACGAGACCGATCCGGTGGCGCGCATCGCGATCTTCGGCTTCCCGGCCCAATTCGCCGCGCTGCGAACCCGCGTCGTGCGGTTCGTCACCAGCCTTTTCGATGCCTCGCGGGCCCAGGTGAATGTCAGCCTGCGCGGCCTCTATTTCTCGTCGGGCACGCAGGAAGGAACACCGATCGACCAAGTGCTGGGCGCGATCGGCCGCAATTTCGGCAGCGCTTCGCAGGCGCATCTTTCCGGTACCGGCAAGAGCTTCTTCCTGCATGATCTTCTGGCGAAGGTGATCTTCCCCGAGGCCGGCTGGGTCTCGTTCGACAGGACAGCGGAGCGGCGCGCCAGGCTCGCCAGATTTGGCAGCCTCGCCGCGATCGCATTGGCGGCTTTTGCAGCGCTCGGCGTGCTGGGCCTCAGCTACTTTGCCAACGAGTCGCTGATCGGCTCCACGAGACAGGCGATGGCGCAGTATCGGGACGGCGCGGATTCGCAGCTCAGGAGCACGACAGTTACCGATGTCGACCTCGAAAACGTCATCGGCCCGCTCGATCAACTGCGCAACCTGCCGGCGGGATACGAGACCGCCGGCCAAACGAAGCCGATCGAGGAGAGTTTCGGGCTCAGCCAGCGGGAGAGGCTTCTGTCGGCGTCCAAATCCGCCTATCGGCAGGCGCTGGAGCGTAGCTTCCGCTCGCGTCTGCTGGTTCAGGCGGAGCGCACGATCCAGGCCAAGATGGCCGACCCGATCGCGCTCTACGAACCGTTGAAGATCTATCTGATGCTGGGCGGCAAGGCGCCCAAGGTCGACGACGAGCTGATCGTCTCCTGGATGAAGCAGGATTGGGAGGAAAACCGCTACCCCGGCGAGAACAACCGCGAAGGCCGCGCGCAGCTCGAAAAGCATCTGCGCGCCATGCTGGCGCTCGACGATGCCTACGACCCGGTGTTCGAGCTCAACCAGCCGCTGGTCGAGGCCGCGCAACGCTCGCTCGGACGCATGAGCCTTGCCGACCGCGCGTCGGCGCTGATCAGATCGGCGGTCCATGCGGCAAGGCTCCAGGATTTTTCCGTTGCCGCCAAAGCCGGTCCGGAGGCGCAGCTGCTGTTCGAACGCATGGACGGCGCAGAGCTCGCCGACCTTGGGGTTCCCGGCCTCTACACCAAGGCGGGGTTCAACGGTTTCTACCTGCCGCAGCTCTCGCGCATCGCGCAAATGCTGGTCGATGACCAATGGGTTCTCGGCGGCGGCGGCGAGCAGGGCGGCATCGATCAGGACCTGCCCAGGCTCGGCCCCGAACTCATCGACCGCTACGGCAAGGAGTTCGCCTCCGCCTGGAACGGCGCGCTCGACCAATTGAAATTCAAGGCGATGCTGAAGGACAAGCCGCAATATATCACGCTCTCGGCCGCCGCCTCGCCGGACTCGCCGCTGGACCGGCTGTTCACGGCCATTGCCGATGAAACCGCCCTGACAAAAGACGGCGCCGCCTTCGCAGGCGACACCGGAACGGCGCAGCAGGACCCGGTCGTTATGGCCAAGGGTCTCGCCCGCATCGGTCTGCAGATCGCCGGCGGCAAGTCGCAGAGCCGCGCCGGGGCAAGCTCGTCCGCCACGCAGAATGCCGGCGCCACCGTCGAGGCGCAGTTCAGGCCGTTCCAAGCGCTGGTGAGCGGCTCCAGCGGTCGCCGCCCGCTCGATGCGCTGACGCAAAACTTCCACGACATCTACCAGAGCGTGAAGCTGGCAGCGGATGTCCCCGCGCAGACGGAGCGCGTCAACGCGAACCTGAAGCTGCAGATTTCGACGATGCGCGCCAATGCCTCGCGCCTGCCCAAGCAGCTCGCGCGCATGGTCGACGCGGCGGCGGACGAGTTCGAAGGCAATGTCGCCGAGACTTCGGTAGCCAACCTCAACCAGATGCTCGACGAGACGGTCACGCGCCCCTGCGAGGAAGCCGTCAACGGCCACTATCCCTTTGCCGGCGACGGCAGCGAGGAAATCTCTCTTGCCGATTTCGCCAAGCTGTTCGCACCGGGCGGCCTGATGGACCGGTTCTTTGCGCAGAACCTAACGCCGCTGATCGACATGACAGGCCAGGACTGGACCTGGAAGCAGGAGGCCCGCTCCAGCCGCGACCTCGCCAAATCAACCTTGAAGGCGTTCCAGGCGGCGGCGGAAATCCGCAGCGCCTTCTTCGCCTCCGGCGGTTCGGCGCCGTCGGTCTCTATCACCTTCACGCCCTCCTCTCTGAACAGCGAGGTCGACAGCGCGGTGCTCAACGTAGATGGGCAGACGGTGCAAAGCACGCAAGCCGGCAATGCGCCGAGCACGGTGACATGGCCTGGCGGCGGCGCTTCCGGATCCGCGAGCCTCAGCCTGACGCCGGAGATGCCCGGCCGCGAGTCCGCCCTCAAATTCGAAGGGCCATGGGCTCTGAAGCGCCTGCTGGACAAGGCGAGCGTCACCAGCAACGGCGCCGGCGCCGAGGCGCGCTTCGTGATCGGCGGACGCGATGTCGCCTACAAGATGGAGAGCGGCTCTGGCGCCAATCCCTTCCTGCTCCCGGCGCTGTCCGGGTTCAGCTGTCCGAAGGCATTCTGAGATGGCGCCGTCATGGTCGATCGGATCGTTCCCGAGCACCACCGTCTCTCGCCTTCATTTTGATACTCTAAAGTATGCGCTTGTGGCAAACTGGCCTGGGCACGCGGCCCATCGTTCGTCACAGAGGACGCTCGCGAAGCGCTTGGTGGCAAATTGAGCACTGTCGCCCTTTCCATTGAGAGTTTCGGCGTCAGCCACAAAGGCTGTGTGCGCGACCACAACGAAGACAACTATCTGGTCGAGCAACAAGCCGGCCTTTGGGTGGTGGCCGACGGAATGGGCGGCCATGAGGCCGGCGAGGTCGCTTCGGCCAGCATCGTCGACCACCTGGCGACGATCGGCATTGCGAGCTCGGCGCCGGACCTTCGCGCCCGTTTCGAGGACCGGCTGAGCCGCGCCAATGCCGAGATCCGCAACATATCGCGTTCGCGCGGCATCACCATCGGCTCCACCTTCGCCGCCCTGCTCGCCATGGAGGGGCGGTTCGCGGGCCTGTGGGCCGGCGACAGCCGCATCTATCTGGTACGCGGCGGCGCTATCTCGCAGATTTCCAGGGATCACACCGAAGTCCAGGAGCTGCTCGACCGCGGCATGATCAGCGCGGAGGAAGCGCTCACCTGGCCGCGCCGCAATGTGATCACCCACGCCGTCGGGGTCAGCGACGAACTCGAGATCGATTTTCAGCAAGGCGAGCTGATGCCGGGGGATATCTTCGTATTGAGCACCGACGGGCTCACCGCGCATGTCAGCGACGCCGAGATCGAAGCGGCGGTGAAGTCCGCGCCGCCGCAAGCCGCGTGCGAGAAGCTGCTGGGGACGGTGCTGGCGCGCGGCGGAACGGACAATGTCACCATCGTGCTGGTCAGGATCGGCGACGGACGCAACGGACCGCTCGATGCGGATCGGTCCAGGGGCTGAGACAGATGAGCGACGACGACAGGACGCGGATTTCGCCGAACCTCGCAAATACCGGCGTCGGCACGCAGCTCAGCGGCATTTACGAGCTTGACGAGCGCATCGCATCCGGCGGCATGGGCGAAGTCTATCGCGGCCACAATATCCAAACCGGCGACCATGTCGCGATCAAGATCGTGCTGCCCGAGTTCGCGCGCGACCAAACCATCCTGTCGCTGTTCCGCAAGGAAGCCTCGATCCTCAACCATTTGTCGCATGACGCGGTGGTGCGATACCACGTCTTCACCATCGATCCGGGGATCGGCCGCCCCTACCTGGCGATGGAGTTCGTCGACGGCCAGTCGCTGTTCGATGTCATGCGGCGCGGCCCGATGGCGCCACCGGACGTGCGTCGGCTTTGCCATCGCCTCGCCTCGGGCCTGAGCGCCGTGCATCAGGCCGGCGCGGTCCACCGCGACCTTTCGCCCGACAACATCATCCTGCCGGGCGGCCGGGTCGAGCGCGCCAAGATCATCGACTTCGGCATCGCGCGCTCGGCGAATGTCGGCGGCGAGACGCTGATCGGCGGCAAATTCGCCGGCAAATACAATTACGTCTCGCCCGAACAGCTCGGCCTCTATGGCGGCGAGGTCAGCGAGCAATCCGATATCTACAGCCTCGGCCTGGTGCTGGCCGCCGCGCTGCGCGGGAAGCCGCTCGACATGAGCGGCTCGCAATATGAGGTCATCGAGAAGCGCCGCACCGTACCGGACTTGTCGGACATCGATCCCGATTTCCGCGAGCTCATCGAAGCGATGTTGCAGCCGGATCCTCAAGACCGGCCCGCCAGCATGGCCGAGATCGCCAGGGCAACGCGCGACGACGACCTCGACGCGACCTTGCCGCCGCCCGGATCGTTTGCTCCGCGCGAACGATCCGGCTTGCCACGCGCCGGCTGGACGGCGTTGCCAAACTCCAGTCCCCCGGTTTCTGCTGCCTCCGACGAACCGCGTTTCGTTCCGCATGTGCGGCCTGCGCACCTGTCGCAACCGAGGCCGGCGCCGGCGGCGGCTCCGGTCAGTGCGTCAAGCCGACCTGCGGAGCGAAAGCCCTCGCGGATCCCGGCCATAGCGGGCGGCGTCGCGGTTCTGGCAGTTCTGGCGGCGGCCGGCGTCTATTTCAGCGGCGCTTTGGTCACTCCGCCCGCCGTCGAAAAGCCTGGGCCCCTTACGCCGAAGCCGGCGGCAAAACCCGTCGCGGAAGCACCCAAGCCGGTATCGGAGGCATCGACGCCTCAGCCAGAGGCACCGCAACCTCGGCCGCAAGCGCCGGCCGAACCGCAGCCGGAAGCACGGAAGGCGGACAGCTCGGCCACCGTTGAGCCGGCAAAACCTGCCGCTCCGGCTCTGCCGCAACCGCAAGACACGACACAACCCGTCCAGAAGCAGGCCGAGACTGAGCAGAAGCCGACACAGCCTGCCCTATCGGCTGCGCCGCAACCGCAGGACAAGACCGCCCAGAAACAGGCGCAAGTAGAGACCGGACAGAAATCCGAGCCGACACCGCCTGCCCCTTCAGAGAGCCTGGCCAAAAACAACCAGGCGAAAGCCTCGCAGCCGGCGGAGGCCGAACCGGCACAGCCGTCGGTCGAGAACCTGCCGGCACCCCTGCCGAAGGCAGCGGAAAACCAAAAGCCGTCGAGCCCGACGGCGGAAGCTGCTGCGGCGCCGGAAGCAAAACCGCCGGCGACGAAACCGAGCGCATCCGACCTCGTCGACGCTCTGTCCAAATTGTCGAAGTCGAAGACGCCGGCGCCGCAAGTTACGGAAAACCAAAATCAGGCGCCGGCTTCGACTGCGCGCCAGCCGGCAGCGCCCGAAGCGGCTACTCAGCCGGCAAGACCGAAAGTCTCGACCACACAACCGGCACCACTGCCGCAGCCACCGCCGGCCAACAAGCCATCTCAAAATACCGACGTCGCAATCAATCTGCCAAAGCCCCAGGTTCCGCCGCCGGCAAACAAAACCGACGCGTTGGCTCAGCGCGCCTCCTGGGTGCGCGACTTCAGCGGCGGCAATTGCTTCTACGCGACCCTGACATCGGCAACGGGCACATCCGCGGCCATCGAGGGATTCGGAACCGCCGTGCAGCCTTTCGAGCAACTGCTTGGTGCGTTCCAGTCCAGGTTCAACGTGGAGCCGGACATCAGCGTGCGCCTGATTACCCCATCACAATGCGGCGTACCCACCTTCCTGCACCTTCTCGACCGAAGCGAGGCTGAACGACCGCAGCTCATGCTCGACCGGACATCGGTGCCCGACGGATCACCGATCAGCGGCACGCTGGTAACGCGCGGGGGGCTCATCTCCAGCGTGTTGCTGATCAACCACAATGGCACCGCCTTCAACCTCGACAGCCGCATGGTCGCGCAGCCGGACAGGGCGACCTTCAAGATCGCCATCGATCTCGCCGCTGACGACAAGGCGGCCGGCAAGGCTTTGCCTCAGGTCATCCTGGTGATCACCGGGCCACGGGACGTCCAGGCCGCGATGTTTGCGGGCCCGACCCCCGCCTCGGAAGTGCTGCCCCGGATCCTTAAGGAGATCCAGGCGGACGATTCCGGATTTTCGGCCACCGCCAAGTATTTCCGGCTTGGCGGATAGCGCGGACGCCGATGGTTCTGTGCCGCCTGCTCTCTTCCACCCTGTTCCAGTCACGCAAGGAGCGCGGACCGATCCGGCCTGTTGCTGATCGCATCGGCCGCATGAAGCTTGCTGCGCTTGCCGGCACGGCTTTGCTCTCCGTGCTATCCGTCAACAAGGCACATGCCGAATTCACCGTCTGCAACCAGACGCTCGACGTCGTCAACCTCGCCGTCGGACAGAAGGTCGACGATGCCGACCAGACCGACGGTTGGTGGACGATCGGCGCCAACCAGTGCGTCAACGTCATCCGCGAGGAGCTGACCAACCGCTACATCTACATCTACGCCACGGACGTCTTCGGCCATGCGATCCTCACCGGATCGATCGAGATGTGCATCGACCGGCGCCGCTTCTCGATCCGCGGCATCGACGAATGCTGGCAGCGCGGCCATATCGCGGCGCGCTTTGTCGAGGTCGACACGCAGGAGCAGGTGCGCTGGACCTATTTCCTGAGCGGGAACGGCCCGTGACGCACAGCATCGACACGAGCTTCAAACTGAAGAAGCAGGCGCGCCTTGCCGAGCGGCGGCGCAAGCTGTGGCGCTGGATTCTTTCCGGCGTTGCGGCACTCGTCCTCGTCTCGGTAGCCACGGGTTTCTACCTCACACGCGATTACTGGTCCTTCGGCGACGAGGACGAGGAACTGCATCCGGTCGAGGGGATGGATGACGTGCCGCCCGACGCTTCGGTCTATGTGCCGGCCATCATCGACCTCGCCGGCGATCCGATGTGGATCACGCTCGCGCCCGATGCCGACACGGCCAAGGGCAAGACCGTCGCGCGCCCGGCCGAGCTCGACAGTTCCGGCGCCTCGCCGCAGATCGAAATCCTGTCCGATGTAATGTTGAGCGCCAGCGAAAAATTCATGACGACGATCCCCTCGACGCAGGAGGATTTCGCCTTCTTCCAGGCGCAGCGGCAGACCGCGCCGAAATCTCCTGCAACGGCGCCGCAGGATCGGCAAGCCGCCCCCCTCGCTCCGGGCGCAGCCGACGACCAGCAAGGCGATCTTGAGAACGACCTTCAGGCCGCACCCGACGAGAGCGAAGCTCCTGCCAGTTCAGCGCCCAAGGCGGATGCCGATGATCCGGAAGCGGGCTGGGGCGAGACCGTCGACCAGGGCGAGGCCGCCCTTCCCGCTTTCAAGAAGACCCAGATCGAGAACAACACGACCGTTGCGACCGTCAGCAGCGAATACCAGCGCTTCGAGGCGACCGAGGACACATTCGTAAAAATCCTCAACGACCGCAGCCTGGACAGCGTCGTCGCCGATGCGCATTTCTCCGCCGACGACGCGAAGCTGGCGGGCGAAGCGCTGAAGACGCTGTTCAACCGTGACGGGCTGGGGGCGGGCTTTGTCGTGGCGATGCGCGGATTCAGGCCGAACCGCGAGACCACCACCATGTCGCTTATGCAGGTCTCGATCTACGCCAGGAATGTCTATGTCGGCACGCTGACGCGCAATGCTGCGGGCGCGTTCGTGTCGGGCGTCGACCCGTGGGTGCGGGAGGACCTTTTCAACTATTCAGGCGCATCCGACGAAGGCGGGCCCAAGCGCCAATATCGCCTGCTCGATGCGATATATTCGACGGCCGCCCGCAACAAGGTTCCGACCAGCGTGATCGGAGAGGCCATCATGTATCTGTCGCGAGGACAGGATCTCGACGCCTTCGCCAGCGAGGACCAGCGGCTGGTGCTGATCTACTCGCAGACGCCGCGCGGCCAGGGCGAAATCTCAGGACGGGTCCTCTATGTCGGCGTTCAGGGCACGGAGAAGACGCTCGACTGTTTCGTCTTCCAGCAGAGCGATGGCCAGTATGCGTGCGTGACGGGCAATGACGAGGTTCGCTCGCTCAACGTCACCAACGGCATGGTCACGCCGGTGAGCGGGGTGATGACCTCGACGTTCGGCCCGCGCAAACACCCGATCCTGGGCACCGTTCGCATTCACAAAGGCGTCGACTGGGCCGCTCCGGTCGGCACGCCGATCATGGCCGCCTTCGACGGCGAAATCACCTTCCAGGGCGATGGCGGCAGCTATGGCAATCTGGTGAAGATTGCACATGCCAACGGGCGCGAGACGCGCTACGCGCATATGCAGAAATTCGCCATCGCGAGCGGCGTCGGCACCAAGGTGAAGGCCGGCGACGTCATCGGCTATATCGGCACCACCGGACTTTCGACCGGTCCGCACCTGCATTTCGAGCTCTACCAGAGCGGCCAGGCGATCGATCCGCTGGGTACGGTCACCACGGTCGCCACCTATGCGTCCGGCGGCGCCGGCGGCGGCTACGGCGATGCTGCCGTCGAGACGCTGACCGACCGCATCGTCCATGTCGAAAGCGGCGGCAAAGCGCGAGCCAAGAACCCGCTCTCCTCGGCGACCGGTGCCGGTCAGTTCATCACCAAGACCTGGATCCGGATGATGAACACCTATCGGCCCGATCTCGCCCGCTCGCTGTCGACCGCCGACCTGCTCGCGCTCCGCTACGATGCCACGCTGTCGCGCGAGATGGTGCGCAATCTGGCGCGCGAGGGCGAAGCTTATCTTCGCGCCCGCGGCCACCAGATCACCGCCGGGCGGCTCTATCTCTGCCATTTCCTGGGCATGGAGGGTGCTGCCCAGGTGCTGGCGGCGCCCGGCTCGGCGCAATTGAGCGCAGTGCTCGGCTCCGCCGTGATCCAGGCCAACCCTTTCCTTACCGGCAAGACCACCAGCTACGTCGTCGACTGGGCCGAGCGGAAAATGGGTCAGAAGGTGACCCGCTTGGCGTCGTCCGATCAGAACCAGCAGACGACCACAACCCAGGTCCGACAGACATCGCCGGAGTTCGAGAAATACAAGCAGGCCGTCACGGCCCTGATAAGCTCGATCCAGGCGACCCTCTGAGGCCCTGTCGCGCTACCGTCGGTCGCTGTTCGCAGTGTGAGTGATTCGTGCGGCTTATTCCGTCCTGATCCGCATCTCGACTCGGCGGTTGACCGGATCGTAGGGATCGGCGACGCGCGGGTGCGACTTGCCGAGACCAATCGCTTCCAGCCGGGTGGCCTGTACGCCGTTCGCGGTCAGGAATGCGGCAACCGATTTCGCCCTGCGCTGCGACAGGTCCTGGTTGTAACGATCCGAACCCGAAGCATCGGTGTGGCCTTCGACAACGAAGCTGAACGAACTCAGCCGGTTGTCTTTCAGCGCCTTGGCGAACTCGTCGAGCTCGGTGCGCGCGGTCTGGTCGAGCTGGGCCGAATCCAGCGCGAAATTGATCATCATGTCGAGCCCGGTTTTGGTCGGGGCCGCGGTCTGGTCGCTCTTGCTCTTGCACTCTTCTTCAGTGCCGACGCAGATGCCGCGCGTCGCGCCGAGATTGCTCGCGCCGGTGAAGAACTTCACGATGTCTTCGGATTTCTGAAGCGGATCAGCGGAAACGTGCGTCGAAAAAAGCACGGCCGCCAATGCAAAGGCTGAACTGGCCCACCGCATGACCGTTACTCCCTGTTTGAGCGGATCTCGCTGCGACGGACGATAGCAAATCTCGCGCCGGTTGTCTGTGAACAAACACACGCTGCGAGCGCCGGTCATTTGCTAAGCTAATGCTTGACCAGCGCCTCCGCCGGGGCTTCAGTATCTCTATTTCTAATAAGGGCGTGGCAGCCATGGCGAGGGGGCTCCGGTTCAGGACGGCGCGGGATCTCTTCAGCGCTTGCCCGGCC
The DNA here is from genome assembly GCF_002294985.1 of Mesorhizobium sp. WSM3862. Classification (GTDB taxonomy): domain Bacteria; phylum Pseudomonadota; class Alphaproteobacteria; order Rhizobiales; family Rhizobiaceae; genus Mesorhizobium. The sequence continues at coordinate 667,169 of NZ_NSGE01000003.1, forward strand.
ATTGCCCGGGACATGAAAGCGGTCCCGACAGACCAGCCCTCGATCGAGTTTTGCCGCGCGCTGCTCGCTGGACGCGTTCCGGAGGAGGCAATCACCTTCTGCGCCTATCTCCTGCCCGAGCGGCCCGCGATCTGGTGGGCGCATGAGTGCCTGAGCAACCTTGCCGAGCTCCTCGGCGACAAGGATCTCGAATTGCTGGCGCTCGTCGGCGACTGGGTCGGCGAACCCGGCAATCCCGACCATCGCGAGGCGGTGACCCAGGCCGTTGAGGTGCCGCCCGCGACGCCGGTTTCCTGGATCGCTTTGGCAGCAGGCTGGCGCGACGGCGACTCGGGCATCGATCAGGCGACAGCCGAATTTCCGACCGCCCATGCCGTCGGCGCGGGGATACTGGCAGGCCTTGCGCGGGTATCGCTCGCGGACCGGTTTACCGTGCTTTCAGCCTTCGTCGAAATGGGCATCGAGATGGCGGAGATGGAGGCGCAGCAGCAACCGGCCGATGCGTTTTAGCAAAGGAACTGCGCGTCAAAACGGATTCAAGCGACGCCGCGTTAAGTCGAACTGCCCGAAAACAAATCCGAATCAGCTCAGCCCATAGACCTTCAGCTTCTGGACAGCTTTTTCGGCGCCCACATCAAATGGCCGGATGTGCTATCGTCGAACTCTCAACCGCCCCAGCCACCGCCTCCACCGCCGCTGCCGCCCAAGGTAGGTGCAGCTACAGGCGTTGTCTCTTCCTCAACCGGTTGTACCACCTTCTTGGCTGCCACCTTCTTAGGCCTGACGTCCTTCGGCACGGTCGTGGTTGGAACGGCCTTCGCCTGAGGCTTCGCTGCTACAGGCGTCGGCTCCGGTTCGGGCGGCAACAATGACGTGCAGCCCATAAGCGCGGTCAAGACTGCGCAAAAAGTCGTTCCGATGATTGTCCGTTTCAATGTCCTGCCCACCATTGCCTCCTTGTTGATCAGAACAAATCCCGACGCGGATTGGCTTGGTCCCAAACTGCTCTTGCAACCTTGACCAGTTGGTCATCCAGTGAACCGCCTGCTGCGATTTTCGTCTTAAGTTCCCCGCGCAACTGCTTGAGTGCCGCCGTTTTCGCCTTGGTCCCGAACTTGGCTAGCGTCGACTTGGCATCCGGCAACTCATTACGGACATCCAGCGCGGTCGCGAACGCCAAGTAGCGCACAGCGATGGCTTGGTCGGCTCTTTCGCCCTTCTGCAGTTCGAGAGCAGCGCGATCGTACGCGCCAGACTGGTCACCACGCATCGTGCCGAGTTCAAAAAGCCTTTGTGCTTCGTCCAGGTTCTGTTCCACCCCAACCCCGTCCCTGTACATGCGCGCCAAGCTGCCGGGAGCGTAGGGTTGGCCGAGATCAATGGATTTCTGGAAGAGTTCGAGCGCGCTCTTGGGATCCTTCTCAACCCCAGTGCCGGCGAGATAATTTCTGCCGAGCAGGTTCATCGAATACATGTCCTGCCGTTCGACACCCGCTTTGAGGAAGGCCACGGCGCGAGCCGGATCGGCAGGCACGCCGTTACGACCTTCCGTAAAAATTGCGGCGAGGTCGTTCATGGCATAGGTGTGCCCCATGGCCGCCGCTTTGAGTAGAAGGTCCAGGCCCTTGGTGGTATCACGATCGACGCCATAGCCATTGAACAGGGCGCGACCCCACGAGGTCATCCCATAGGGATCGCCCTTGTCGGACGCCGCGGCATAGTAGGTATTGGCCTGCTTGCGATTGACGGGCATTCCCGTTCCCGTGGCGTTAAGGTACCCGAGCTCGAACACCGCCCGGACATGCCCGCTGTCGGCAGCTTCCTGGATGGCCTTCTTGGCCTCCTCGACCTTGCCGACAACAAGCAGCGCACGCCCGAGCTGGTAGCGGAAGCGGGCGATGTCGGGATAGGCTTTCACCGCTGCCCGGCAGACATCCACGGCGTTGCTGCTGATTTCGTTCGGCAGCAGGCCGGGGACGACGCCCTGCAGGTCGAGCGGCTCGCCGGCCTCCCTGTCACAGGCGTCGACGCTTGGCGACAGCTTCATCGTCGCCGGCTTCGACGGCGTGTTGTCGGCCCTTATTTCGAAGCCGACGCTCAGCGGCTTGACGGCGCCGATCTGGGGCTCGTAGCGCAAGTGGTCGACTTCATCGGCCATCAGGCTTGAATCCGGAGACAAGGTCCGGTCCGGCAGCGACAGCGTTCCCGTTGCCGGATAGCTTGCAAGCTTCACGCTGACGGCGGGATCCTTGGTCGGGAAAATGAGCTTCAGCGGCACCGGGCCGACACCGACCGGGACGCTTACGTCACGGTTCTCGATCGCCTCGGCGGCGCCGGTGATGTGAATGCCGCGCTCCAGCACCTGCTGCTCCTGCTCGGCCTCGAGCGAAGCCATGAGCTGCTGCCCTTCGGCGGCGTTCCCGTTCTTGACCCGAAACACCAGGATACCTTGGGATTGACCGCCCCAATTGTCATGCGTGGCATAGGCCAGCATGTCGACCTCTTCCTGCGCGCCGGATCCTTTCGGCACGTCCATCTTAAGGCGCGGCAGATCATTGCCCGCAATCGGCTGGCCGATAGCGACAGGCTTGCCGTCCAGCGTCAGGCGTCCAAGCGCCGGCGGCCTTTCGATGCTGACGGTGACCGCGCCGCCGTCGACATCGACCGGCTCCGGCAGGTCAAGCGCCACCGGTCCGACGCCCGACGGCACGACCTTTTCCAGCACCGGCGGCAGTGCCGGTCGACTGGCGCGGCGCATCAGCACCACCTCGTCGATCAGCGACGAATTCTCCCAAGGAACCTGCTTGCCATCCGTGGCTTTGACCACGTCGCGGCGAACCGCCGCCATCACCGTGCGGATCTCCTGGTTGGGCGCCAGCGCCCGGCGCGAGAAGGCGGACGAGAAGGGACTGAGATCGCTCGCTCCGTCATAGGCGACGGCTCCCGGCTCGGTGGCGAAGGCAATCAGCGTGTTCAGCGAGCTCTTCACCTGCGCAAGTCCGGTGCCGCCCGCGGCAATCAGCTGGTCCCGCAACCAATAGTCCTTGCGCGGGAACGGATTGTTGCGGCAGGCATCGAGGATGATCACCTGGATTTTCGATTTCGCCCGCAGCTGTTCCAGCACGTCGTCGAGCTTGATCGCCTGGACCTCGATGTCGGCCGCGGCCTTGAGCGAGGCATCGACCGGGATGAGGAAATTCTCGCCGCCGATCTGAAAACCGTGGCCCGAATAGTAGACGACGGCGAGATCGGCACCGTCCGCCGCGGCGAGATAGTTGCGGAACTGCTCCTCGAACCGAAGCTTGGTGAGATCCTTGGCGACGAACACGTCGAAGCCGGCAAGGCGGAATGTGTTCGACACATCCTCGGCATCCTTGTCCGGGTTCTTGAGAGCCGGGATGTCGCGGTATTCGGAATTGCCGATCACAAAGGCGACCCTGCGCTCCGCATGAGCTTCGAAGGCCGTGAAGCTCACGAGAACCAGGGCTGCAAGGAACGCGCAGCATCGCAGCATGGCAAATCCTTAACTGCTATGACCTGTCGGCCACAGGAACGCAGCTTGCGGCGCCGAGGTCTGTTAAAGAGTTCACAATCTGCCGGGACCAGAGCAGACCGCATGCATAACGACAGCGGGCATGCGTCTCATCCAACCAAGTACTAAATTACTCCAGAGACCTATTCACCGCAATGAGAAGACGCGTTGGATCGCCGGATTGCGTCGCGGCCATCCAACTTCAGGTTCAGGGCTGCCGGGCGTTTGCGCTGCCTATGCCAGCCGCGCGGCGTGCCACTTCAAATGATCGTCCATGAAGGTCGAGATGAAATTGTAGGAATGATCGTAGCCCTCCTGCATGCGCAGCGTCAGCGCGATGCCGGTTTTTTTGCACGCCTCTTCGAGCAGCCAGGGACGAAGACCATCCTGGAGGAAGCCGTCGGCGCTGCCCTGGTCGACGAGCAGTTCGCCGTAACGATGGCCGTCCTCGATGAGCAGCGTGGCGTCACAGGCGCGCCAGCTCTTTTCGTCTGATCCCAGATATTTTTCCAGCGCCGGCCGCGACCAGCCCGCCGTCGTAGGCTGCACGATCGGCGCGAAGGCCGAGCAGCTGCGGAAGCGCCCCGGGTTCTTCAGTGCGATGGTCAGCGCGCCGTGCCCGCCCATCGAATGGCCGAAGATCGACTGGCGCGAAATGTCGACCGGGAATTTGGCCTCAATAAGCGCCGGCAACTCCTCGGTGACGTAGGAGTACATGCGATAGTTCTTCGCGTAGGGCGCTTGCGTGGCATCGACATAGAAGCCGGCGCCGCAACCGAACTGCCAATTGTCCTTCTCATCGGGAACGTCCGGACCGCGCGGGCTGGTGTCGGGGCAGACGACGACGAGTCCAAGCTCGGCCGCCAGGCGCCGGTATTCGCCCTTGTCCATGACATTGGCATGGGTGCAGGTGAGCCCCGAGAGATACCACAAAACCGGCAAAGGCCCGTCCTTCGCCTGGGGTGGCACGAAGACGGCAAAGGTCATGTCGCAAGCGCAGACTTCCGACGCGTGCGAATAGACGCCCTGGATGCCGCCGTGCGATTTGGACGTGGAAAGGACGTTCATCGGTTCTGCCTTCTCGCCGGGAATGTCCGGCCCGACATAGCTGCCAGACTCCGCGCTCGCAACCTTGCACCTCGCCAAAATGACGCAGACGCGCGATCGAGCCACAGAAGGGCGGACATTTCGAGCCGCTCTCGTTATGCGTCGCCTCCCAGGCGAGCCTCCGCGTGTTCTAGGGTCGGCAAGAGAGCATCCGGGCCGGATCGCAAAAAGAAGTCTTTTTCTGTCCTTTGCTTCGCCGAAACCGAAGCGGGGCGCTCGCTGGCAAGCGGGTAGGGAAAATTCGACGGATTATGGTCGGAAGCTATCCGCCGTCGCAACGCGGGGGGGTGCTCGCATTGCACGGGCGGCTCGGCAATCAGCGGATTGATGAGCAGATCGCGGCGCGCTGCCGCTCGCCGGTATCGTCAAGCGATAAGCTGGTCGATCCTGATCGGCAGATCGCGGATGCGCTTGCCCGTCGCGTGGTAGACCGCGCTGGCAACGGCGGCGGCGGTGCCGACATTGCCGAGTTCGCCCAAGCCTTTGACGCCGGCCGGATTGACGGCGTGGTCTACCTCCGGGACCAGGATCACCTGCAGGTCCCTGGTGTCGGCGTTGACCGGCACGAGGTAATCCTGCAGGTCGCGGTTGACGTAGCGGGCATAGCGCCTGTCGACCTCGGTCGCTTCATGCAGCGCCTGGCCGATGCCCCAGATCATGCCGCCCATCAGCTGGCTGCGCGCGGTGCGCGTGTTCATGATGCGGCCGGCCGCGAAAGCGCCGACGATGCGCGGCACACGGATTTCCCGAGTATAGCTGTTGATGCGAACTTCGACGAACTCCGCGCCGAAGGCGTATTTCACCGAGTCCTCGTCCTGATCGCCGCCATGGAATTCCGACTGACCGGCATAGAGTTTCTTCACTGCCTCAGGCGTCGCGCCTTTCGGGGCAAACTCGGCATATTCCTCGATCGCGCCAATTTGCATCGCCTTGAAGACGTCCTCGATCTTCGCGGACGCTCCGCCCCTGGCCGCAATCTTGCCGCCGTCAAGGTCCAGTTCCTCGTTATGTGAGCCGGCAAGCGGGCCGCCTTCGGCCGTGGCTCCGGCGGAGAGCTTCGCCCGGATGGCATCGCAAGCCTTCAGAACCGCCGAGCAGACGCTTGCGGTGGAAATCGAACCACCTGAGACCGGGGCCGGAGGCAGGCTGCTGTCGCCCATTTCGACGGTCACCTTGTCGATCGGAACGCCAAGACGTTCCGAGGCCATCTGGGCGGCCACTGTCCGGACGCCGGTGCCGATCTCATGCGAGCCGCATTGCACCCGCACATCGCCATCCGACGTCAGGCGCACGCGCGCCGCGCATGGTGCCACCGCGGTGGGGTAGATGGCGGTGGCGCAGCCCATGCCGATCAGCCAGTCGCCGTCGCGCATCGCGCCGACCTTGGGGTCTCGCTTCGCCCAGCCGAAGGCATTGGCCGCCTGTTCATAGCATTGGATCAGCGAGCGGCTGGAGAAGGGCTTCTTGCCGATCGGTTCCGCCTTCGGCTCATTGATGCGGCGGAACTCGACCGGGTCCATGCCAAGCGCCACCGCCATCTCGTCCATCGCGTTTTCCAGCGCGTAGACGTAAGGTGTCTCGGGCGGCGAACGCATGTAGCCCGGCGTGTTGCGATCTGCCTGGACCAGCGACACATGCGTCAGCACCGAGCCGTAGTCATACATGCGGCCGGTCGCCGAGGTGCCGCCGACAACATAGGGATCAGGGCGCGATGTCACCTCCCATCCTTCATGCGCGAAAGCGGTGATGCGGCCGTCCTTGCCGGCGCCGATCCGGATGCGGTGCCGGGTTTCGGCCCGGTAAGTCTGTGTGCCGAAAGCCTGCATGCGGCTCGTCACACAGCGCACGGGACGCCCGAGACGCTTTGCGGCTACTGCGACGATGGCGGTGCGCGGCGTCATCGGTCCTTTGGAGCCGAAGGCGCCGCCGATGAAGGGACTGACGATGCGCACATTGGGCGGATCGATTTTCAATTCTCTCGCAAGTTCGGCCTTCCAGCCGGTGACGTTCTGGGACGGCTCGTGGACGATGAGCTGATCGCCCTGCCAAAATGCCGTCGTGGAGAACAGCTCGATCGGGTTGTGGTGCTGGGTGGGCGTTGAATACCGAGCGTCGATCCTGACCGCCGCGGCTGCATAGGCGGCGTCGAAATCGCCTGCTTTCACATCCTCCTTGAACAGCGGACTCTTGCCGGCGGCGGGAATGGTTTTGGTGCCGGGACTATCGAAACTCGCGGACGGCTTCTCTTCCTCGTAATCGGCGCGGATCAACTGGGCCGCCTCCTCCGCCGCCTCGAATGTCTCGGCAACGGCCAAGGCGATGATCTGGCCGTCGTGGAAAATCGTCCTGTCATGCAGCGGTCCGATCGAGGTCGCGCCGGCGTTGCCGAATTTCGGCTTCTCGACCTTGTCCATGTCGCCATAAGTGACGATGTCGAGAAGGCCGGGCACGGAACGGGCATCGTCCAGGTGAAGCTTCGTCACCCTGCCCTTGGCGATGCTGCTGGTGGCCAGCGCGCCATAGGCTAGGTTTGCCGTCGGCAGGTCTGCCGGATAGGCGGCTTGCCCGGTGACTTTCAGCCGCGCATCGACGCGCGGCAGCGGTTCGCCCATGTTCTCCTTGGGCTTCGGAGCGGCTGGGTCCATGGTCACACCTTCATGTCTCGCGTTTCGAGCAGCGCGCGCACCAGCGTCCGCTTGCCGAGCTCGACCTTGAACGCATTGTGCTGGCGCGGTTCGGCACCGGCAAAGGCAGCGTCCGCCGCCGCACCTGCCGATGCCTCGTCGAGCTTCTTGCCCTGCAGGGCCGCTTCGGCCTCGCCGGCGCGCCACGGCACCGTCGCCAGCCCGCCGAGCGCAATCCTTGCCTCGCGGACGCTGTCGCCGTCGAGGTCGAGCGCAACGGCCGCCGAGGCCAGCGCAAAGGCATAAGACTCGCGGTCGCGGATCTTCAGGTAGCGCGAGCGCCGGGCCCACGGTAAGGCAGGCACCTCGATGGCGGTGATGATCTCGTCCGCCGCCAGATCCGTCTCGATATGCGGCGTGTCGCGGGGCAGCCGATGCAGCCTGGCAAAGGGAATTTCGCGCGCTCCGCGAGACCCCTCGGCTCGAATAACGGCATCGAGCGCAATCAGAGCCTGGGCAAAGTCGCCGTGGTAGGTGGCAATGCAGGCATCGCTGGCGCCCAGCACCGCGTGCTGGCGGTTGAAGCCTTCCATCGCCGCGCAGCCCGAACCCGGCACCCGCTTGTTGCAGGCCCAGGAGGGCTCGCGGAAATATTCGCAGCGCGTTCGCTGCAGCATGTTGCCGGCCAGGCTCGCCATGTTGCGGATCTGGCCGCTTGCCGCCAGTCGCAAACTATCGGCAATGACGGGATAGCGGCGTTTGACTTCGCCATGGTCGGCAGCCTCGCCCATCCGCACCAGGGCGCCGAAGCGCACGCCGTCGTCGGTAACTCGGATTTGCCTGAGCGCCGGCTCTTCAAGACGGTTGAGGTCCAGCAACCGGTTGGGCGCCGCCACCCCAAGTTTCATATAGTCGGCAAGATTGGTGCCGCCTGCGATGAACTGCGCGTTCGCCCGTGTCGGATGGTCGTCCTCGGTGGTAAAGCGGGATGCGATGGCGACCGCGGCGGAGACATCTGTCGGCCGTTCATAGATGAAGGGGCGCATCGTCAGGTTCCTCTCGCCTGATCGCGCGCCTGGACGACCGCGGCGACGATGTTCGGGTAGGCCGCACAGCGGCAGATATTGCCGCTCATATATTCGCGGATGTCGTCCTCGGAGTTGGCGTGGCCTTCGTTGACGCAGCCGATGGCCGACATGATCTGACCCGGCGTGCAGTAGCCGCACTGGAACGCGTCGTGGTCGATGAAGGCCTGCTGCATCGGATGCAGCTTGCCGTCGCTCGAGGCAAGCCCTTCGACGGTCGTCACCTCCTTGCCGTCGTTCATCACGGCGAAGCTCAAGCAGGAGAGCACGCGCTTTCCGTCCACCAGAACGGTGCAGGCGCCGCACTGCCCGTGGTCGCAACCTTTTTTCGTGCCGGTAAGGCCGACATGGTCCCGCAGGGCGTCAAGCAGGCTGGTCCTGGCATCCAGCGAAAGCTCGTAAGGCTGCTTGTTGATGCGCAACGATACCGCGACCGTTTCCCTCAAGCCGGAACGGGTCGCGGCCGGTTTTTCCGCTCTCGTTGGGGAGCTGAGCAAGGGCGCCGCCGCGGCGGCTGAGACAGTAGCTGTCATGAAGCTTCGCCGGCTGAGGCCGGTCGTGCTTGGCGCGGAAATTCGGGACATGGCTCGCTCCCAGGCTGGCTGTCATCGGGGCTGGCTATGGGGCGCTAACCTCTCAACGGGGGCATTGTTCCGAATTTTGCAGGCGAAGGCCCGGAAGCTCACGAGACTGTGACAGCATCGAACCGAAGTCGGAGCAGAGCACGCCGGGACAGCAGAGGAACGTTCCGCGCAAGTGAGGTTGACTGCCACTCGGCGGTGCGCACCGGCGCTGCGCAAGCTCGCACCAACCGATCGAAAGTCACACCGGTAGATACCAATTCTCCAGTTCGAACCGTAGCTCAGCAATAAGGCTAACAGGCCCTGCCCAACGACAGGAGGGGTGGTTTCGAGCAGGGCATGGGAGCGGGCTTTGGTTCAATGCCGCGGTCCGTGCGCGACCAGATGGAAGCTGTATCGGTCGCGCAGGAACTCGTTGAAGAACCGGCCCTTGGACCGAGCAGCCTTGAATGCCGCGTAGGTCTCGGCCTCAACCTGCTCATAGTCATAGCGGTCGCCGCTCGGGACGAACCATACCGAAAGGATCTTCGTCGCCGGGTCGTAATAGATGTTCCGGATGGCGGTAGAAGGCATGACGAGCGCCCCGTTGGCCAATGCGTAATTCCCGTAGCTGTCAATGGGTTCCGTCGCACCGGCTGCCGACGGATCAGGGCCTTGCGAGACCCGCCGAATTGCCTATCTGAGGTTCATGCCGTCAACGAAATCGAGCGCCACGGCGCAAGTCCGCCAAGGAGATCTTTTCGGTATCCCGAACAGCCTGCCGGAAGGATTCCGCTACCGGCCGGAGCTGATCACGCGTAACGAAGAAAGCGCGTTGGTCCGCTGCATCGAAGGCCTGCCGTTCAAGCCCTTCGACTTCCATGGCCATCTTGCCAACAGGCAGGTTATCGGCTTCGGGCTGCGTTACGACTACGACCGCCGCGAGGTCGTGGAAGCACCGGCCATACCCGACTTCCTGCTGCCGCTTCGCGACAAGGTCGCCGTCTTCGCCGGTCGGCCCGCGTCGGAATTCTCGCAGGTGCTGATCAACGAATACCGGCCTGGCGCGGGCATCGGCTGGCATCGCGACAAGCCCCATTTCGAGCTCGTCGCAGGCGTCTCCCTGCTGGCATCCTGCAGTTTCCGGCTGCGCCGCAGGAACGGCGCGACATGGGACCGGCAGGTGATCGAGGTCGAGCCGAGATCCGCCTATCTCATGGCCGGTCCGGCGCGCAACGAATGGGAGCACAGCATTCCGCCGCTCGCAGAACACCGCTACTCGGTCACATTTCGGACCTTGCGACCCAAGCTGTAAGTCCGACGTTCTGCCAGGCCCGATATTCCAAGTCGCCTAATCAGGGGTCGAGCCATGGCGTGGTGTCCTCCACAGCCGTGCCGGCCTTTGCCGGATCGGAGGGACGGCGCGCGACGAAGCCGCCGAAACCAGCTTGCGCCTGCAGCTTTTCGCCCGCGATCAGCGGCTCACCACGCAGCAGCACGGTGATCGGCTTGCCCGTCACCGCCATGCCTTCGTAAGGCGAAAAGTCGACGCGCGAGTGCAGCATTTCGTGGCTGATGGTCCACTTGCGTGCCGGGTCCCAGAGCGCGAGATCCGCGTCTAGGCCGGGGGCGATGCGACCCTTGCGGTGGCCGAGACCGTAGATCGCAGCGGCATTGCGCGAGGTCAGATCCAGATATCGCTGCAGCGAAAGGCGCCCCGTCAGCAGCCCTTCGGAAAACAGCAGCGGCAGCCTGGTTTCCAGGCCCGGAATACCGCTCAATGTCGTGGTGAACCCTGGCTCCGGCGCCTTGCCGATCTTGTCGGCGAAATAATAGGGCGAATGATCGGACGACCAGAGGTCGAGGCCACCCTCCGCCAGCAGCCGCCAGAGATGCTCGCGGCTATGCGGCGTGCGCGGCGGCGGCGAAAAGACGAAGCGGGCAGCGTCCCTGCCTGGGCGGTCGAGGTCCGCGGCACCGAGGAAGAGGTATTGCGGGCAGGTTTCGGCCGCGACGTCGACGCCGCGCTGACGCGCCCGCGCGACCTCCTCGGCGGACTGTTGCGACGACACGTGGACGATGGTCATGCGGGCGCCGGTCATCTCCGCCAGCGCCAGAGCCCTATGGGTCGCCTCGCGCTCCATGATCTCGCTGTGCGCCACGGCGTGATAGCGCATCTCGGTGCGGCCAAGCTCGATCAGCCGCTGCCGCGTGCGCCGAATGGCGGCATCGTTCTCGGCATGAACCATGACGATCCAGCCGAGCTTCCTCGCCGTATCGAGCACGGTGAAGAACAGGTCGTCGTCGACCGCGAAGCCCTGGTAGGTCATGAAAAGCTTGACCGAAGCAATGCCTTGCCCGGCCAATTGGCTAAGTTGTGCCTCAACGTTGGCGCCGGTCCCCATCGTCACCACCGCATGGAGGCCGTAGTCGATGATGGAACGGCCGGCCGCGCAGCCCATCGCCCGTTCGAGCGCATCCACCGTGGTCATATTTGGACCCGGCATGCCGAAGGGCACGATGCAGGTCGTACCGCCGAATGCGGCCGAGATGGAGCCCGATTCAAAATCGTCGGCGTTACCGGCCCCGCCCCAAACAGGCTGGTCGAGATGGCAGTGGGCATCGATGCCGCCAGGCATCACCCACAGGCCCGCGGCGTCAATGGTTTGCCCACCTTGCAGGCCTGAATCGATCGCGGCAATGCGGCCGTCATCGATGCCGACGTCGCAATCCCGCCAACCGTCATCCAAAGCGACCCTACCGCCTTTTACGACCAGCTGATGCGAGCGCCGCGCCATTCGTGCCGCTCACGCCGCTGTGCTGTTGCGGGTCACCGGGCAGGCAAGCACCGGTCAGGCCCTCAGCCGCTTGCCATCGGGATCGAAGGGCGGCCTGTCGAGCAACACGGCATTATGCGGCCGGCCGAGGATCGCGACGGTGACGGCATCGCCCGATTTCACCGAGCCGGCCTTCACATAGCCGAGCGCCAGCGACATGCCGACATGATAGCCGTAGGCGCCAGACGTGACCTGGCCGACCGGCGTGCCATCGGGAAGGAAGATCGGCTCGCCGCCGGTGGCGTCGGCATCCTTCGCCTCGATCGAGATCATGATCAGCTCGTCGCGGGCCGGCTGCGATGCCAGCGCGGCATAGGCGTCGCGGTTGAGGAAGTCGCCCTTATCCATCTTGATCAGGCGGTCGAACTTGACCTCCTGCGGCCAGTATTCGGGCGAGTATTCGCGGCCCCAGCTGCCATAGCCCTTCTCGACCCTTAGCGACATCAGCGCGCGCGAGCCGACCGGCCCGCCGCCTTCCTGACGCGCCGCGTCGAGCAGGGCGTTGTAAAGAGCGGTCTGGTCCTTCTCCTCGCAATAGAGCTCCCAGCCGAGATCGCCGGTGAAGGAGACGCGCAGCGCAATGACATCGAGGCCGGCAACGGTGATGCGGCGCGAGGCCATGAAGGGGAACGACGCCGTCGTCAAATCGTCATTTGTCAAGCGTTGCAGCACCGCGCGCGACTTCGGCCCGGCGACGTTGAAGCCGCACATGTTCTCGGTGAGCGAACGGAACGTCGTGCCCTCCGGCAAGGGCAGCATCTTGAAGAAACGCTGATGATAGCGCTCCGCCATGCCGGAGCCGAAGACGCGATACTCGTCCTCCGCCAGCTTGGTGACGGTGAAGTCGCCGGCGATGCCGCCGCGCCTGCCGATCAGCGGCGTCAGGCAGGATCGTCCGACCCGCGACGGAATCTTGTTGGCGAAAAGCGCGTTCAGCCAGGCCTCGGCGCCCGGCCCCTTCACCTCGTATTTGGCGAAGTTGGAGATGTCGATGATGCCGACATGGTCGCGCAGCATGCGCGCCTCGCGGCCGACGGGGTGCCACCAGTTCTGCCTGGTGAAGCCGATCGTCTCCTCGCGCGGCTCACCGTCGATCGAGAACCACAGCGGATGCTCCCAGCCGAAGTTCAGGCCGAACACCGCGCCGTTTTCCTTCTGCATGGAATAGGCCGGCCGTGTGCGCACAGGCCGGCCCGCAGCGCGCTCCTCGTTCGGGAAATGGATCTTGAAGCGGTGGCTGTACTGGTCCTGCACGCGCGCCTTGATGAATGCCTTGCCCGCCCAGTGGCCGAAGCGGGCGAGATCCCAGCCGAACATGTCGAGCGTCGGCTCGCCCTCGATCATCCACTCGGCCGCTAGGCGCCCGAGGCCGCCGGATTGCGAAAAGCCCGGAATGATGCCGGCGCAGCAGAAATAGTTGCGCAGCTCCGGAACCGGGCCGAACAGCGCGGCGCTGTCCGGCGACCAGATCATCGGTCCGTTGATCACCCTCTTGACGCCGGCTGCGCCGACCGCCGGCACGCGGGCGATGGCGCGCATCATGTTCTCCTCGATGCGTTCCAGATCGTCCGGGAACAGCTCGTGGCCGAAATCCTGGGGCGTGCCGTCCTCGGCCCAGAATTTCATCGCCCGCTCATAGGCGCCGATCAACAGGCCGAGGCCCTCCTGGCGCAGGTAATATTCGCCATCGCGGTCGGCGACCGAAGGCAGGCGCCGGCCTATCGAGGCGATCTCTGGGATGGTCTCGGTGACGAAATACTGGTGCTCGGTCGGGATGAGCGGCAGGGCCAATCCGGCCATGGCGCCGACCTCACGCGCCCACAGACCGGCGGCGTTCACCACCCATTGCGTGCGGACGTCGCCCTTGGTGGTGCGCACGATCCAGCTGCCGTCCGGCTGCTGCTCCGTTCCGGTCACCGCGGTGAAGCGGTGGATCTCGGCGCCGCGCTGGCGCGCGCCGGCCGCGTAGGCGGCCGTCACGCCCGAAGGATCGACATTGCCGCCTTCGGGTTCGTACATGATGCAGCGTATACCGTCGAAATCGACGAGCGGGTGCAGCCGCTCGGCCTCCAACCGGTCGACCTCGTAGAAGTTCATCTTGTAGCGGCGCGCCTTGGCTTCCTGCAGCCGGAGCTGATGTTCACGCGCCTCGGTCTGGGCGAGATAAAGCGATCCCGGCTGGAAAATGCCGCAGCCCTGACCGGTCTCCTTCTCGAGCTCCTTGTAGAGCGCCATGGTGTAATGCTGCAGGCGGCTGATATTGGTCGAGTCGTGCAAGCCGTGAATGTTGGCCGCAGCATGCCAGGTCGAGCCCGAGGTGAGCTCGTCGCGCTCGAACAGCACGACATCGCTCCAGCCGTGCTTGGTCAGATGATAGAGGATCGAGCATCCGATCAGGCCGCCGCCGATCACAACAGCCTGGGCATGGGTCCGCATTTACGTGTTCCTTGTGGCTGTGTGCCGGAGCCGGACGGCCGGGCGACGGGCCGGATAACAACAGGGGTTCGTGCTGGCTCTTGTGCCGACAACATGACCCCACTTTTTCGAACGCCGGCAATGTAGAAAGCTCGGGAAACGACTGTAAAGCCTGCTATTGGGGCTGGCTGCTGCTTTTCGGGGCAGTTAAGAGCAAAAAAAACGAGGTCATAGCCACATCAATCTTCGTTTGTAGGCATAGAGGCCGGGTGTAGCTTTTGGCGGGGAATTGAGCAGCCGCGACCAGCGGCGCCACCAATGGGAGCCACCCGCCATGGACCTGCATTCCGAGCGCGGAGACAGACCGGTCAGACCGGCATGCCTCTCGTCGTCCATGCGTCTTGACGGTCCGGCGGCGCGGTCGCGCCGCGGCCTTCAAAACCGGTTCCGCACCAGTCGAAAAGACAGCGCCGAAGCGCCCTGTCCGGCACGCGCATCGCGACAACTCGGAGGTTGAGACCTTGGACAAGACATCGCATCCCTATATTCCGACACTGCTCGATCAGCTTAACGAGGGCGAGATCAGCCGCAGGGACTTCTTGCGCAAGTCGACGCTGCTCGGGCTTTCGGCCGGCGCGGCCTATGCCATGGCCGGCATCATCGACCCGGCGACGCAAGCGCGTGCCGGCGACCTGCCGAAAGGCGGCAATTTGCGCATCGGCATGCGCTGCATGGAGATCAAGGATCCGCATCTGGCCGACTTCGCCGAAAAATCCAACGTCATCCGCCAGGTCTGCGAATATTTGACCTTTACCGACCGCAACAACATCACTCACCCCTATCTCTTGGAGAAGTGGGACGTCAGCGATGACCTGAAGACCTGGACGCTGCACATCCGCAAGGATGTGAAATGGCGTGACGGCAGGGCGCTTAATGCCGACGACGTGGTCTGGAACCTGAAGCGTGTCAGCGATCCCAAAGTCGGCTCCTCGGTGCTCGGCCTGTTCACCGGCTATCTCGTCGAGGAGTACGATACCGGCGAAAAGGACGACAAGGGCAATCCGAAGAAGTCGAGCCGGCTCTGGTCCGACAAGGCGATCGAGAAGGTCGACGACAGCACGGTGCGGCTGAACCTGTTCTCGCCGCAGATCGCGGTCGCCGAACATCTCTTCCACTATCCGATGTTCATCCTCGATCCGAAGGACAACGGCGCCTTCGGCCCGAGCGCCAACGGCACCGGTCCGTTCGAGATGGTCGAATACACGGTCGGCAAGGGCGCGAAGTACAAGGCGCGGGCCGATTATTGGGGCGGTGCTGCGCATCTCGACACGTTCGAATTCGTCGACCTCGGCGACAATCCCGGCGCCGGCATCGCGGCGATGGCGTCCAAGCAGGTCGATGGCCTGTCGGAAGCCGACGCGGTGCAGATCAATTCGATGAAGGCCTTCCCGCATGTCTCGGTCCACAAGGTCGAGACGACGCAAACCATCGTCATGCGCATGCATCCCGATGTCGAGCAGTTCAAGGACAAGCGCGTGCGCCAGGCCATGCGCCATGCGCTCGACCGCGACAAGATCATCCAGACCGTCCTGCTCGGCGCCGGCACTCCGGCCGAGGACCACCATGTGGCGCCGTCGCACCCCGAATATGCCGCGCTGCCCAAATGGCCGCGCGACGTCGAGAAGGCGAAGAAGCTGATGGCCGACGCCGGCCATGCCGACGGTTTCGAATTGGATTTGGTGACACGACCCGACCCGATCTGGGAGCTCAACACGACACAGGCGATGGCCGAACAGCTGAAGGACATCGGCATCAAGGCCAACATCAAGTCGCTGCCGAGCGCGCAGTACTGGGAAGTGTGGACCAGCGCGCCCTTCAGCCTGACCGCCTGGGGCCACCGCCCGCTCGCCATCATGACGCTCGGCCTCGCCTACCGCTCCAATGCCGCCTGGAATGAATCGCATTTCTCGAACGCCGAATTCGACAAGCTGCTGACCCAAGCCGAGGGCATCCTCGACCCGAAGGAGCGCAGCAAGGTGATGGAGAAGATCGAGCTGATCATGCAGGACGAGGGCCCGATCGTGCAGCCGTTCTGGCGCATCTTCTCGACCGTCATGGACAAGAAGGTGCAGGGCTTCGAACTGCATCCATCACAGTACATCTTCGCCAAGGATTATGCGGTCGCCTCCGCCTAGACCACGCTGCGCCCGGCCGGCGGCAGAACGGCCGGGCGTTCCTTTCCACTCGCACCCAGAACGGAAACGTCCGGCTGATGGCAATATTCGTGGCGAAACGGCTGGCGATGATGCTGCTCACCATGGTCGCGGCGTCGTTTCTGGTATTCGCCGTCTGCGAGTTCACCCCGGGCAGCGTCGCGCGCAAATCGCTCGGGCCGTTCGCGACGCAAGAGCAGGTCGATTTCCTGACCAAGAAGCTGAGGGCCGACGATCCGCTGCTGGTGCGCTACGGGCGCTGGGCGGGCGTGCTGCTCGGCATCATTCCGGATCCGCTCCAGGACCCGAGCACCGGGCTCAATTTCAAGGACCCGCGCGGCGCGCAGTATTTCGGCAATTTCGGCTATTCGACACTGAACAAGCTGCCCGTCAACGACGTCATCTGGAACCGGCTCGGCAATACGGCGATCCTGGCCGGGCTGGCCTTCCTGCTGATCGTGCCGCTGTCGATCGTCTTCGGCATCCTGTCCGGCCTGAAGGAAGGCGGCGTGCTCGACCGGCTCCTGTCGGTGATCTGCATCACCTTCACCTCGATCCCGGAATTCGCGTCGGGCGTGTTTCTGGTCACCCTATTCGTCATTCTCTGGCCGGTGCTGCCGGGCACCAGCCCGCTCGATACAGAGGGCGGCTGGTCCGTTCCCTCGCAGCTCGTACTGCCGGTGGCGGTGCTCGTCATCTATGATTTCGGCTATGTCGCGCGCATGATCCGCGTGTCCATGATCGGGGTGATGGAAAAGCCCTTCATCCGCACCGCGGTGCTGAAGGGAATGAGCACACGCCAGGTCGTCATCGGCCATGCCCTGCGAAACGCGATGATCGCCCCGTTCACGGTGCTGCTCCTGCAGATCAACTTCCTGATCAGCGGCGTGGTGGTGACCGAACTCGTCTTCGCCTATCCCGGCTTCGGTCGGCTGCTGCTCGATGCCAGCCTCTTCGGCGATATCGCGACCATCGAGGCGGCCACGCTGATCACCGTCGCCATCGCGGTCACGACGCAATTCGTCGGCGATCTCGGTTACATGCTGCTCGATCCACGCATAAGATTGCGATGAGCGCACTGGTCGAGCAGAGAGCTATGGAGGCGACAGCCGTCAAGGCAACGGGCAGGGCACGCCTGAAATGGGCGCGCATCCTGCGCTCGCCTACCGCACTGGTCGGGCTGTTCCTGGTCGGCTTCTGGGTGCTTGCGGCGATCCTCGCACCGGTGCTGCCGCTCTATTCTCCGACCGAGCAGGATGTGATGGCGCTAGCCGACCCGACGCCATCGGCGGCGCATTGGCTCGGCGTCGACATTCTCGGCCGCGATGAGCTGTCTCGCCTGATCTTCGGCGCCCGCACCGTGCTGGTCGTCGCGCCGCTTTCGGTCGCGGTCGCCATGATCGTCGGCATCACGCTCGGCATGATCGCCGGCTATTACGGCGGCTGGATCGATGCCGTGATCAGCCGCCTTTCCGACATCATCCTCGCCTTCCCGGTGCTGGTCCTCTACGTCATCCTGATCGCCAATATCGGGCCATCGATAATCAACATCGTCATCGCCACGACGATCGCCTCGGCGCCAGGAATCGGGCGAATAACGCGCGGGCTGGTACTCGGCCTGAAGGAGCAGGAATACATCGCCGCCGCAAGGCTGCGCGCCGAAAGTGCTTTATACATCATGCTTGTCGAGCTGTTGCCCAACTGCCGCGGCATGCTGATCGTCGATGCCTGTCTGCGCATCGGCTACACCATCATCACCATCGGCATTCTCGGCTTCCTTGGCCTTGGCCTGCCGCCGCCCAACCCGGACTGGGGCGGCATGGTCAAGGAAAGCACGACGGTGCTCAACGTCTGGCCGTTGATGTCGGTGCTGCCCTCAATCGCCATCGTCAGCCTGGTTCTGGGTTTCAACCTGTTGGCCGACGGCCTGCGGGAGGCCTGGAAGCCATGACGATGGTCGCCGAGCCGATTTCGACGCAAGGCGAGCGTGCGTCCGAGACGCCGCTCCTCGCTGTCCGAGATCTGCGCATCGAGTTTCGCGGGAAGGCCGAGACAATCGTTGCGGTGCCGAAGCTGTCTTTCGAGGTGAAGCCCGGCGAAAGCTTCGGGCTGGTCGGCGAATCCGGCTGCGGCAAGAGCACCACGGCGATGGCGATCATGGGCTATCTCGGTGCGACAGGCGTCGTCGCCGGCGGCAGCATCCGCTTCGAAGGCGAGGAACTGGTCAACGCACCGGCGCATAAGTTGCGCGCCATACGCGGACGGCGCATCGCCATGGTCTACCAGGACCCGATGAGCGCGCTCAATCCGGTCAAAACGATCGGCGCGCAGCTTGCCGAGGTGCCGATGCTTCATCTCGGCGCAAGTCGCGTCGAGGCGCTCGACATGGCAGCCGCCATGCTGAAAGACGTGCGCCTGCCCGATGCCGGCGACATGCTGAAGCGCTATCCGCACCAGCTTTCGGGCGGCCAGCAGCAGCGCGTCGTCATCGCCATGGCGCTGCTTGGGCGGCCGTCGCTGCTCCTGCTCGACGAGCCGACCACCGGTCTCGACGTGACGGTGGAGTCGGCGGTGATCGATCTGATCGGCGAGCTGCGCCGTCGCTATGGAACCAGCCTGCTGTTCATCTCGCACAATCTCGGCCTGATCGCCGAAAGCTGCGACCGGGTCGGCATCATGTATTCCGGCGAGCTGGTCGAGGAGGCGCCGACGCGCGAGCTGTTCGGCCGGCCACGCCATCCCTACACGCAAGGGCTGATCGACTGCATTCCCGATATCCGGCAGGGCAAGCACAGCCGCACGCTTGCCGCCATTCCGGGCAATATCCCGCTGCCGTCGGAGCGGCCGCGCGGCTGCCTGTTTGGTCCGCGCTGCGCCGGTTTCCGCGCCGGCCTGTGCGACCGGGCTGGCATGACGTTGGAACCGGTCGGCGAGCGGCATGTTGTGCGCTGCGTGCGCTGGCCCGAACTCGAGGTGGCTCATCGGGAGCTTCCGCCGCTATCCGGCGAGAGTGCGGCACCGGCAGCCGAGATCACTTTCTCCGACATCACCAAGTTCTATCACCTCGGTTACCACAAGACGCTGAAGGCCAATGAGGCCGTATCCTTCGAGGCCGGCAAGGCCGAGATCGTCGCGCTGGTCGGCGAATCCGGCTGCGGCAAGTCGACCCTGGCGCGTATCGTCACCGGCCTCGACCGCGCCACTTCGGGCGAAATCCGCATGGCTGGCGAAAACATCGCCGCGATCGAAGCGAGCGCGCGGCCGAAGCCCCTGCTGCAATCGATCCAGATGGTGTTCCAGAATCCGGATTCGACGCTCAATCCGTCGCACAGCGCCGGCTTCTCGATCCGTCGCTCGCTGAAGAAGTTCGGCATCCGCAAGGGCAAGGCGGCCATCGACCAGCGCATGCGCGAGCTGCTGGAGATGGTCCGGCTTTCGCCGGACTTCGCCGCCCGCCGGCCGAGCCAGTTGTCCGGCGGGCAGAAGCAGCGCATCGCCATCGCCCGCGCCTTCGCCTCCGATCCGTCGCTGATCGTCGCCGACGAGCCTGTGTCGGCGCTGGATGTCTCCGTGCAGGCGGCCGTGGTGACGCTGCTGCTCGACATCCAGAAGACCCGGCATGCGACGATGCTGTTCATCAGCCATGACCTGGCGCTGGTGCGCCACGTCGCCGACAAGGTCGTGGTGATGTATCTCGGCAAGGTGATGGAAAAAGGCACCGTCGAGGAGATCTTCGGCGGTGCGACCCATCCGTACACCGAGGCGCTGATCTCGGCGATCCGCAGCACCAAACCGGAAGGGGCAGAGCGCAACCGCATCACGCTGACCGGCGACACGCCGAGCCCCGTCGATGTCCCGCGCGGCTGCCGCTTTGCCAGCCGCTGCCATCGCAAGCTGGGTTCGATCTGCGACAGGGAACCGCCACCGATCCGCAGGATGTCCGCCACGCACGAGATCGCCTGCCACATTCCGGCGGAAGCGCTGGAGAGTCCCAGGCATCCGGACGAGGCGAGCGACCGTTCATGACGAGGCCAGCTTCACTGGGCCGCCTCTGGCGTCAGGCCGAACGGTCGCGCGCCATCCTGTCGATCATGGCGCGCATCTGCCTGGCCGGCACCGGCAGCGCCATGCTGACCACCGCGGTCTCGCTGGCATTGAGCGCGCCGGGAATCGACCCCTCCGAAGTGCAATTGGTGCTGACCGCTTACCCGGTCGGATTTCTCATCGGCTGCCTCGTCGCGCGTCCGCTGGTGTCGCGCGTCGGCCATGAGCGCGCCTTCTTCGCCATAACCGTGCTTGCAAGCCTCGCCGCCGCGGGGTTCGCGCTCACCGATTTCATGCCGGCATGGCTCTGCTTCCGACTGCTCGGCGGCCTTGCCATGGCGGCGATGTTCGTTGTCTGCGAAAGCTGGATCAACCTCTATGCCGACCAGCACAATCGCGGCAGGCTGTTTTCCATCTACATGCTGACGACGGCGGTCGCGGTGCTGTTCGGACAGCTGCTGCTGGAGATCGTCGGCGCGCATTCCCCGCATTTGTTCGCCGTCAGCGCGGCGACGGTGCTCTTGTCGGCGCTTGCACGGTTTGTCTCCAGGCCTTGGCCTGCCCTGCCCGCCGAGCAAACCGAGCCGTCCCTGGCCGATATCCCGGCGCATGACGAACGCTACGGCGTCATCCAGTTGCTGCGTCTCGCTCCGGTAACGGTGGTCAGCATCTTCCAGGCAGGCATCACCAACATGAACATCTTCGTGCTGACGCCAATCTACGGCGCCAAGATCGGACTGTCCGCCGCCGCCACTGTCGGCCTGGTGACGACCGTCAGCATTGCCGGCATGCTGGCGCAGACGCCTATCGGATGGCTGTCCGACCGGTTCGACAGGCGCATCATGCTGCTTGTCCAGGGACTGCTTTCCGTGTCGCTATGCGCCTCTATCGCCTGGCTGGGCAGCGGGCCGCTGCCGCTGCTCTTCCTGCTGTTCTTCCTCTATGGAGCAACCGCGCTCACGGTCTATCCTGTGGCCATAGCCTTCGCCAATTCGCGCATGCACAGCCGGCACATGGTGGCCGCTTCGGGGACGCTGCTTCTGCTCTATTCGGTCGGCAACATCCTGACGCCGGGTCTCGCCGCCGGACTGATGGAGCGTACCGCGCCGCAGGCCATGCTGTTCGTGCTCGGCACAGGCGGCATTCTGGTGGCGGTTGCGGCTTGCATCAATCTGCGGCGGCGCCCGGCCAGTGTAGCGGTTGCGCAGCCGTGCGGAGGCGAGCCGTGAACAGCGCCCTTCCCCACCGTCTGGATGGCAAGTTCGTTCTGATCACGGGCGCCGCGAGCGGCATCGGCGCGGCGATCGCGCGCCGCTGCGCCGACGAGGGAGCCCGTGTCGCCTGCTCGGATCGGGACACGGCATCGACGAAGGCGCTTGCCGCCAGCCTTGGGCCGAATGCTCTGGCTGTCGACTGTGATGTCACCGATCCGGACTCGGTCCAAGATGCTGTCGACGCGACAGCTCAAGCATTCGGCCGGCTGGACGGTCTGGTCCACAACGCCGCGGCTCCCTCGACCGACGGCACCGTCGCCGACCTTGGAGTGGACAAGTGGCGGCTGGAACTCGACGTCAGCCTGACCGGCGCGTTCCTGATCTCCAAATTCGCCGTGCCGCTGATGGCATCGAGCGGCGGCGGGTCGATCGTCTTCATCGGCTCGCAATTCGCGCGCGTCGCCGTCGGCAAGGCGGTGGCCTATTGCGCGGCGAAGGCGGGGCTTGTGCATCTGGCGAAGGCCATGGCCGTCGACCATGCGGATCAGAACATCCGGGTGAACAGCCTGTCACCGGGAGCGGTCGCGACCGCGCGCCTGCTGCAGCGCTGGCCCAGTCTGGAGGCGGCCGACAAGGGTCTAGGGCCTGCGCATCTGCTCGGACGAATTGCCGAGCCCGAAGAGATCGCAGCCGCCTGCGCCTTTCTGCTTTCGTCCGACGCTTCCTTCGTCACCGGCACCGACCTCCTGGTGGATGGCGGCTATGCGGTGCGTTGAATCCATTCCAGCATAGGAGGCTTCAAGACATGACCCTTCTCGTCACAGGCGGCACCGGCTTCGTCATGAGTGTGGTGGCGCGTGCCTGGCTGGACCGCGACCCTGCCGCGCGCGCCGTCATCCTGGATCGCGCCGGCCTCGACGCCGCGGCCGAAAGGCATTTCGCTCCGGTGCGCGACCGGCTCAAAGTGATCAGCGCGGATATCCTCGACCCGGCGGGGTGGTCCGCCGCACTCGACAACGAGCACATCACCGCGATCGTACATGGCGCGACGATCACACCGATTTCGCGCGGCAGCGCCTCGGAGGCCAAGCGCCAGCCGGAGGCCGAGGACCCGGCTCGCATCGTCGATGTCAATCTCATGGGCACAGTGCGCATGCTCGAATGGGCACGCGCGCAGGCCAACGTGAAGCGCTTCATCTATGTCAGCTCGGGAGCCATCTATCGACACAATGGCCCCGACTGGAGCGGCGAGCCGCTGCCGGAGGACGGCTACGTCGCGCCGTTGACGCTTTACGGCATCTCAAAATTCGCCTCCGAGATGGTGACCAACCGCTATGCCGACCTGTTCGGCCTGTCGGCGGTTTCGGTCCGGCTTGCTTCCGTCTACGGCCCGATGGATCGCGCGACCGAGAGCCGCAACTTCCGCCATGTCCCCAACCGTGTTGCGCACATGGCCCTGGCCGGCGAAACGATCCGGCCGAACAGTCTGGAGCCGGTGGGCGACTATCTTGCCTCGACCGATGTCGCTGCCGCGATCCTCGCGCTGCTCGATGCGCCGCGCCTCAATTACCGCCACTACAATATCGGCTCCGGCTCCAGCCAGACCATCGGCGAGATCATCGCCTGGGCAAAGGAGCGCGTTCCGGCGCTGAAGGTTGAGGTGACGCCCGGAGAAGACGCCAATATCGTACAGGACGTGTCGCTGAAAGGCGGCATGTGGGGCGCCTACGACATTGCGAGGATCATGCGCGATACGGCATGGCGACCGCGCCCGGGCAAGGAGGCGTTCCACGCCTATATGGACTGGATTTCGGCCAACGAGACGAAGTGAGAGGGATTGCCATGACAAGCGCTGCCTCACAACCGGTCCAGCCGCGCGACTTCGTCGGCTATGGACCGACCCCGCCCTATGTCACCTGGCCGGGCGGCGCGAAAGTCGCGATCAATCTCGTGCTGAACTACGAAGAAGGGTCGGAGTACAACTGGCTCGATGACGGCCGCAACGACAATTGGGGCGAATACAACAACCCCGGCCTTTCACCGCATCGCGACCTCGGCACCGAAACGCATTTCGAATATGGCAGCCGCGCCGGCATCTGGCGGTTGGCTCGGCTGTTCGACCGCTACGATGTGCCGATCACGGTGTCGGCCTGCGCGGTGGCGCTGGAGAAGAATCCCGCCGTCGCCGAGTGGATGAATGCGCGCGGCCACGACCTGCTCGGTCACGGGCTGCGCTGGACCGATTATCCCGGCATGCCGCGCGAGGAAGAGGAGCGGCAGTTGCACGAAGCGATCGCGCTTTACGAGAAGGTGCTTGGCCGGCGGCCGCTCGGCTGGAACTGCCGCTCGTTTCCAAGCGTCAACACCCGCGATCTGCTGGTGCGCGAGGGCGGCTTTCTCTACCACTCCGATCCCTGCAACGACGAGCTGCCCTATTTCGTCGACCATGGTGAGGAGAAAATCCTCGTCGTGCCCTATTCCAAGACGCTCAACGACAGCCGCTTCCTCATCGCGCCGGGTTACAGCAATCCGCGCGACTTCGCCGAGGATTGCCGCTCGGCCATCGACTACATGCTGTGGGAGGCAGAAGAGACGGGCGGACGGATGCTCAACATCTGCGTGCACGCGCGCTGGATGGGTCAGCCGAACCGGGCGTCCGGCCTGCGCGAGGTGATCGAGCACGTGCAAAAGACGCCGGGGGCGATCTTCATGCGGCGCGCCGACATCGCGCGGTACTGGCTGGACAATCACCGGACGTTTGCCGGCAAGCGTGCCGGCTGAACAGCGGAATGTTCGAAACCCTCATCACCGGCGCGACAATCGTCAACGCGGAGGGCGAAGCCCGCCGCGACATTGCCATCAACGCCGGCAGGATCGCGGCCCTGATCCAGCCAGGAGACGCGGCCGAAGCACGGAAGGTGATCGACGCAAGCGGCTGTATGCTGCTGCCCGGTCTCGTCGATGCGCACGCGCATCTGCGCGAACCGGGACTGACCCACAAGGAAGACTTCTTGTCGGGCACGCATGCGGCCGCGCTCGGCGGCGTGACGACGGTGCTCGACATGCCGACCGACGAGCCCTGGACGGCGACGGCAGACCAGCTTGCCGAGAAGATGTCGATGGCCGAAGGCAAGCTCAACGTCGATGTCGGCTTCCAGGCTGTTGTCAGCGAGAGGCTGGACAGTCTCGAAAGGCTCGCGGCGCTTGCCCCGGTGTCGTTCGAGCTTTTCACCGCGGATGTCCCAGAGCCGTTTCTTTTTCCGACGGTGGACACCGTTCTTCACGCGCTGAAGCGGATGAGCTCGCTCAAGACGATCGTCGGCATCTCGCCCGGCGATCAATCGCTGCTCATGGGCAGCGCCGCGCGGCTTCATTCTGGCGACATCGCAGCGTTCCGCGAAAGCCGGCCACCACTGGCCGAGGCCAACGGCATCGCGCGGGCGCTGCTGGCGGCGGCCGAGACCGACGCGCGCGTTCATGTCCGCCAGATCAACTCGGCGCTCGGCGTCGAGACCTGGCGGCGCCTGCGCGATCTCGCCGATGCCAGCGTCGAGACGACACCCCAGAACCTGTTCTTCTGCGCGGACGACTACGAAAAGCAAGGCGCGCGACTGAAGGGATCGCCGCCGTTCCGGCCGAGGCAAGATGTGCAGCGCCTTCGCGAGGCTGTAGCGGCCGGGCTGATCGACGTCATCGCCACCGATCATGCGCCACACAGTCCCGCGGAGAAGGCCGCCGACTATCCGGCTTTCGCGGACATCCCGGGCGGCATGCCCGGACTGCAGACGCTGCTCTCCGTCATGCTCAAGCTCGTCGACGAAGACCTGATCGGACTGCGCGACATCGCGCGCCTGTGCGCGGCCAATCCGGCCGACCGGTTCGGGCTTGGCCGGCGCAAGGGCAGGCTGGCCGTCGGCCACGATGCCGACATCCTCTTCATCGACCCGACGCGAACCTTTGCCATCCGCGATGCCGACCAGAAATCAAAGGCCGGCTACACGCCGTTTGACGGTTGGAGCATTTCAGCAACCTTGCGGCAGGTGTTCCTGCGCGGCGAGGAAATCATGCGTGACGGCGCGCTGGTCAAGTCGGGACAAGGCCAAGTGGTGCGGCGGGAAAGCTGAGGCGGGCAAGATGGGTCTTCTGGACGGCAAGGTTGCCATTGTCACCGGCGCGAGCTCCGGCATCGGCCGCGCCATCGCGCAACGCTACGCGCAAGACGGCGCGAAGGTGGTGATCGCCGATACGCGCGAGGGGCCTATCGAAGGCGGCGAGACATCGGTCCGGCTGATCGAAGCGGCGGGCGGTGAGGCGATCTTCATCTCCACGGACATCGCCGATCAGGAGGCCGTCATAACCATGATGCGGCAGGCGGTGGACCGGTTCGGGCGGCTCGATATCCTGGTCAACAACGCCGCGGTCTATACCTCGACCAATCTGCTCCAGACCACGCCGGAGCAATGGGCGAAGGTGATCGACGTCAACGTCACCGGCTTCTTCTACTGCTCGCAACAGGCGGTGCTGCAGATGCTCAGGCAGGAGCCGGTCAACGGCGTACGCGGGCGCATCATCAATATCGCCTCGCAGCACGGTATGGTCGCCTGCCCGGGCGATTTCCCCTATTCGGTCAGCAAGGGCGCGATCGTGCAGATGACGCGCCAGATCGCGGTCGATCACGCCGAGGACCTGATCGTCTGCAATGCGATAGCTCCCGGCAAGATCATCACCGGCAAGCCGGGCATCGCCAACGACCCCGATGCGCTCGACTATTCGCGCCGCCGCACGCCATGGCCGCGGCTTGGCGAGCCGAACGATGTCGCCGGCGCGGCGCTTTTCCTGGCCAGCGACCTTGCGACATACGTCACCGGGATCAACCTGATGGTGGACGGCGGCTGGATGGCCGGCTGAGCGGTCATCGCGCGAAAGCAAAGGCCGGCTGCAAAGCGGCCGGCCTCCTTCCTATCCGACGATCACGACGATCGCAGCTACTTATTCGGCACTTCGTAGACCTTGCCGTGCCAAGGTGCTGCATCGATCTGGTCGAGGGCCATCACGTAAAGCTCCTTTTCATCGGGCCCGAAGGCGAAGTTCGGCATGGACGGCGACGTCACCGAAAGCGTGCGCAAGAGCTTGGCGTCCTTGTCCACCACTATGATCTTGCCCGGCGCGTCGAGCGAGCGCGGGCTCTGGCCTATATACATCTCGCCGGCCTTGTCCATCTTGATGCCGTCCGGCCAGATATGCGGCTGGTTCGGGAACAGATCGTCGAGCCGAAGGAAGACGCGACGGTTGCTCAAGCTGTGGTCGGCCCCGACGTCGAACTCGATGATGCGGTTGTCCTCGGTTTCGACCAGGTAGAGCATCTTGCCGTCGTTCGACATGACCAGCCCATTGGCATTGTGCAGGTCGCCAGCCACCTTCTTCACGCTGCCGTCCTTGCCGATGTAGTAGGCCGACGCGTCGATCAGCGGACCGCCCTTGCCGGAGCCGGTGAAGTAGATGCCGCCCTCCTTGTCCGGCGCGAAATCATTGGGGCCGCTGAACGGCTTGCCGTCGGTGTCCTTGTCGTAGGCCGGCAGCGTCTTGCCGTCGGCCGAGATGCGGCCGATCGTGTTGTTGTCGTAGCAGGTGACGACGAATTCGCCCGTCGCGGTCGGCAGCACGGCCGAAGGGCCGCAGCCATCCATCTTCCAGAAAATCGCGTTCTTCTTGCCGTCCCAAACGTCCACAGTGCCGCGGCCGTATTCGACGTAGAAGAGCTTGTCCTGGTACCAGATCGGGCCCTCGGCGAACCAAGCGTCGTCATTGATCACCTTGACGTTCGCGGCGTGTGCCGATGCGGTAAGAGCGAGGGCTAACACTGTGCCCAGCAAATGCTGTCTTGTCATGCGCTTCCCCTTTCTTTCGTTGAACTCCAGGCGCTTAGGGCTCGCCGGCGCCGATCTCCTCCTTGCGGCGCGCGACATAGGCGTCCAGTTCCTCGCGGATGGCTGGATCCATAACCGGTTCCTCGTAGTCGCTAAGCGCCTGCTGCCAGAGCTGCGTCGCCCGCTCCAGCGCATCGTGGCCGCCCGCTTCCTGCCAGCTGCCGTAATTTTGCCAATTGGACAGCATCGGCCGGTAGAAGGCGGTCTCGTAGCGCGCCATGGTGTGCTCCGACCCGAAGAAATGTCCGCCGGTCGGCACGGCCTTGATCGCCTCGAAGCCGAGATCGTCCTCCTCGAACGGCATCGGCCGCAGGAACTCCATCATGTTCTGCAGGATCTCGACGTCGAGGACGAGCTTCTCGTAGGAGGCTGTCAGCCCGCCCTCCAGCCATCCGGCGGCGTGATAGATCAGGTTCGCGCCGCCGAGCACCGCGCCCCAGGTCGCCATCTCGGTCTCATAGGCCGCCTGCAGGTCGACGACATTGGAGGCGTTGGCATTGGAGGTGCGGTAGGGAAGGTTATAGCGCCGCGCCAGCTGTCCGGCGACGATGTTGGCCTTGGCGTTCTCCGGCGTGCCGAAGGCAGGCGCGCCGGAACGCATGTCGACATTGGACGTGAAGGCGCCATACATCACCGGCGTGCCTGGATTGACCAGCTGCGTCAGCGTCACGCCGAACAGGGCCTCGGCATTCTGCTGCGCAAGAGCCGCGGCCAGCGTCACGGGAGTCATGGCGCCCATCAGGGTGAAGGGCGTGATCGTCACCGGCTGGCCGTGCTCGGCCATGGCGATCAGGCCTTCGGCCATCGCCTCGTCGAACAGGCGCGGCGAGTTGACGGAAATAATCGTCGTGACCCCCGGCGAATTGCGCAGTGCCTCGATGGTCGTGCCGCGTGCGATCGCTGTCATGGCGATGCTATCCATGGCGCGGCCGCGGCCGATCGCCGAGCAATGGAAGCTCAGATCCGACAGCGTGAGATTGGCGCGATAGGTGTCGAGATGGCGCGAATTCGCCGGCAGCTCCATAGGCGCCACCACCTGGTTGCCGATGATATGGATGGCGTTGAAATGATGCGCGAGGCGGATGAAGTTCTCATAGTCAGCCAGATTGCCCTGCCGGCGGCCGTTGATGCGGTCATGCACATTGGGCGGCCCGGCGACCAGCCCGAACACCAGCGAATTGCCGCCGATGCGGATCTGCTTGTCCGGATTGCGCGAGCTTAGCGAGAAGGACGATGGCGCGTTCCTAAGCGCTTCCCTGACGATGCTCTCGTCGATCCGCACCGTGTTCTCGGCCCGATCAACGATGGCGCCCGCGGCCTCGAAGATACCCAGCACCTTCTCGCCCATGACGCGGATGCCGAGTTCGGACAAAATACGCATCGAGGTGCGGTGGAGCTTGTCCATCTGCTCCTCGTCGAGGATCTGCATCGGCGCGTAGGGGTTTGTGACGCGCTGCCAGGGCAGTTGCGCAATGCCGCCGCCACTGCGCCCGGCCGCTCTGGTGCGCCGTCCGCCGCTTCGCCTGTCATGCGCTGTCATCGGCCTGTCCTCCTCAATAGCCGCGTCCCGGATCGACGGCATTCGCCAAAGGCTCGCCACGCCGGTAGCGGGTGAGATTCTCGGCAAACATGCGTGCCGACTTCACGTCCCAGCCGTCGTAGACGGACGAGCAATGCGGCGTGACGATCACGTTCTCGTAGCCCCACAGCGGATGCGCCGGCGGCAGCGGCTCGACGGCGAAGACGTCGAGCGCCGCGCCCTTGATCCGGCCACCGTCGAGCGCCGCAAGGAGCGCCGCCTCGTCGACGACGCCGCCGCGGGAAACGTCGATCAGCACCACCGAAGGCTTCATCGCCGAGAAGGCTTCGCTGCCCACAATGCCACGTGTGCTTTCGAGCAGCGGCACGGCGCACAAGATGAAATCGGCACGACCCCACAGGCTGGGCAGGTCGGCCATGCCGTGCACCTCATCGATGTGGTCGGTCGGTTTCGGGCTGGCGCGCACGCCCAGGGTCGTCATGCCGAAGGCCCTGGCCCGGATGGCGACCGCCTGCCCCGTCTTGCCGAGCCCAAGGATCAGCAGCGTCTTGCCCTGGATCGGCTCGACCTTGCCGGCCGTCCAACTCCTGGCAGCCTGCTCGCGCGCGAAGCCGCGCAGGCCGAGCGAGAAGGAAAGCATCGCGCCGAAGACATATTCGGCCATCATGTCGGCGGCGACGCCGGCTGAGTTGGTTATCGTCACCTTGGTCGGATCCCAGGGGCGCAGGTGATCCGTGCCGGAGCCGCCGACCGAAACCCAGCGCACGGTCGGGCTCTCGACCAGCGCCGCGCGCGGATAGCGCGATCCCCGGTCGAATTTGATGGTGAACACCACCTCGGCGCCGGTGTCCGCAATCAGGTCGGGAAGCACCTCGTAGCTGTCGCAGCCGAGCACCCTGAGATCGGGATGGGTTTCCGCCAGCGCCGCAATCGGCCCGTCCGGCGCGTCGCTGCTGACGATGATTGTTGGCCGCGCGGACATTTCAGCCCCGCCTCGGACCAGGAATGTGATCGGCAAGAGGACCCAGTGCCTCGAGCAAAGCCTTGCCTGCCTGCGGGCTGGTGTTCTCATGCGGCGCGCGCAGGTTGAGCCAGCGCTGGTCGCCGGAGCGCACGGCAAGTGCCGCTTTCATGCCGCCGATCAGCCCCGCGGTCTGAACCGCCTTTCGAAATTCCTTTATGGCGGCATCGGCGGCCGAGACGTCGCGGCCGGCGCGCGCGCCGTCATAGACGGCGCGGATAGCCCTGGCGTTGAGGTTGACGGAAGCGGAAATGCAGCCCGCCGCGCCGGCGACCAGGCCTTGGGTAAGCTGGCCCTCGGAACTCGGGAAGACGGAGACGTTGGGCGCCGCCGCGATCACGGCGGCGGTGTTGTCCCAGTTCCCGGCACTGTCCTTGTAGGCGACAACGGTTTCGGGAAATGCCGCGTTGAGCCGCGCCGTCAGCGCCGGCGACACCGGCACCCCGGAATTCTGCGGGATGTGATAGAGGATCAGCTTGAGCTTCGGGCTGGCGACTTTCTCGACCAGTTCCGAATAATAGCGTGCCTGCCCGTTATCGCCCGCCGCCGTGTAGAAGAACGAAGGCAGCACCATGACGCCGGCGCAGCCGAGTTCCAGGGCATGCCGGCTCAGTTCGAGCGTCTCGGGCAGCGCGGTCAAGCCTGTGCCGGGCATCATCTTATCGGCCGGGATGCCGGCCTCGGCCAGCCACTCCAGGGCTTGCATGCGTTCGCGCGGCGACAGCGACAGCGCCTCGCCGGTCGTCCCAAACGGCGAAAGGTAATGCGCGCCCTGAGCAAGCACCCATTTCGCATGGTTGACCCACAGATCGCGGGCGACGCTGCCGTCTTTGTCGAAGGGCGTCAGGATGGGCGCAATGACGCCTTGTACGCTGTTCATCGATGGTTCTCCCGGGTCGTCGTGTCGCCGTCGGCGAGCTGCGCCGCCGCGTCGACTGTTCTGATAAAGAATGCTGTCGAGGCGATGTCGAAGAAGATGTCGAAGCCCCCCACGCTGCGCACAAGCACGGCTTCGAGATGGGCGACGCGCGTCTGCGCGATCTCGTCATCGGCAAAACGGGCAGGCCTGAGGTCCAGTGCGCAAAGCCTCGCCATCACCGCTTCTGCCGACTGGCCGGAAAGTCGCATCCAGCTCCAGCCCTCCTCGCGCCAGGACCAATAGCCGCGCGGGTCCTTCTCGGCCTGCCAGTCGGCAATAAGCTTTGCGGCGGCGCCACCGGCCCCTATATCGTCAATCGCCAGGAAATCTTCGCTGCCAAGTCTTAGCAGCCTGACGCCGCCCTGTATGGCGATGCGATTGACGGGCGGTAAGGAGAGACCCTGCGCTTCGAGCCAGGCTGAACTGCCCGGACCCTTGATGCCGAAGCGCGATCGGGCCGTCAGATCGGTCACTATCAGCTGCGCATTTGGCAGAACTGCTTCAGCGGCCGAGCCGTTCGGCGACAGGGGAAATGTCCGCATGGCAAGACCGGCCATCGTTACATCTCCTGCCGGACGTTCTGCCGATCGACGAAGGCGTGACCGATCACCGGCACCTGCACCAATTCGCCGCTGCGACACTTCACCGTGACCTTGCTGCCGGGGGCAGCGTCGTCGATATGGACATAGGCCAGCGCGATTGTGTGGCCAAGCGTTGGCGAGAAGCCAATCGAAGTGATCTGCCCCACCGGGTTGCCGCCGCGCAGCACCAGGCAGGACTCGCCTGGGATATTGCTTGCACCCTCGAAAGAGAGGCCGACGAGCCGGCGCGTTTCGCCAAGCCTCGTCCGCATCTCGGTCGACCGCTTGCCGACGAAGAAGGGCTTCTTCTTCGAAACCGCCCAGCCGAAACCGAGCTCGTCGGGCGTGGTCAGCGCGTCGGTATCCTGGCCGATCAGGATATGCCCCTTTTCAAGCCGCAGCATGCGCGAGGCCTCGAGTCCATAGGGGCGCAAGCCATGCGGCTTGCCGGCCTCAGACAAAGCGTCCCACAGCGCGACCGCGTAGCTGGAAGGACAGTGGAGCTCGTAGCTCACCTCGCCCGTGAAGCCGATCCGCATCACACGCACCGGCAGGCCGGCCAGCATGCCTTCGCGCCCGTGGAGATAGGGGAAAGCGTCGCGCGAGAAATCGATGTCGCCATCTAGCGCCTGCAAGACCTCACGCGCCTTCGGGCCGGTGACGTTCATGCCGGAAAATGCTGCCGTGACGTTGAGCACGTCGACCTTCAGCCGCCACTGCGCATTCCAGAACAGCATGTCGGCCTGCACGCGGGCGACGGCGCCGGTCGTCGCGGTGACGTAGAACAGGTCATCGGCGAGACGATAGGCGACGCCGTCATCGATAACCGTGCCCATCTCGTTGAGCATCAGGCAGTAGCGGACGCGGCCGACGCGCTGGTTGGCATGCGCCATCGTGTACATCCGATCGAGGAAGGCGCCGGCGTCAGGACCGCGGATCTCCAGCTTGCCCAAAGTCGACACGTCGAGCATGCCGACGCCGTTGCGGACCGCGGCGATCTCTTCGCGGACCAGGCGGTCTATCCGGTCTTCCGGCCCGTAAAAATACGGCCGCCACCAGGCACCGATCGGCTTCATGCGAGCGTTGAGTGCGAGATGGCGCGCATGCAGCGCGGTGCGCCGCTCCAACGGCTCGTGATGGCCGGCGAGCACGCCGAGCTTCTCCGGTCCGGTCGGCGGCCGCGCCGTGGTGACGCCCACCTCGCCAACCCCACGCTCCGTCGCTTCGGCGACGATCCGCGCCGTGGCGAGCGCCGAATGGCGGCCCTGGCTAGGCCCCATGCCGACGGTGGAAAAGCGCTTCACCAGTTCGAGTTCGCGATAGCCTTCCTTGACCGCATTCCTGAGGTCCTTGACCTGCAGATCCTCATCGAAATCGACGAAGTCGCGACCTTTTGCGTTGCCGGCGAGCGGTTGTGCCCAGGCAGCTGGCTCGGGCTCGTATTCGTTCTGCACGTCAGGAGGATCGCCGTGGCCCAGCCGCTCCAGAGCCTCGCGCGCGGCGCGGCGGCCGTCGGCCATCGCAGACTGCAACCGCGATTTGCCGGCAACGGCACCTGCCAGCCGGACGGCCGCGCCCTCCGGCAGACTGAGCGTCATTCGCGCCGTCGCATCGTCATAGCCGACCCTCGCTCCCGCATGGCAGGGCAACTGCCAGGCAGGCACCGAGCCGACGGAGACCGCCACGAGATCGCAGTCGATCCAGCGGCTGCCAATGCGGACTCGCGCGACGTGCTTGTTGCCGCGCGTCCCGGAAGCTTCCTCGATCGGGGCGCCTGCGAGGATCCCTATCCCTCTGGCCCGAAGCTCACCGGCGCGGTCGCCGGCATTTGGCCGAGGATCGACGATCGCGGCCAGTTCGACGCCAGCCTCGACCAGATCCAGCGCGCAGTCGTAGCCATCGTCATTGGCGGCCAGCACGACTGCCCGCCGGCCAGGCTGCACCGCGTAATGGCGGAGCAATCGTTGCACGGCGCCGCCGGCCATGATGCCAGGCAGATCGTTGTTGCGGAACACCGCCGGCTGCTCGATGGCGCCTGTCGCCAGGACAACCTCGCGGGCGCGGGTTCGGTAGAGCCGGTTGCCCTGGATCAGCGGCAGCCAATTGTCCTCATACCAGCCGTTGCAGATGGTGCCGGTCATGATGCGCAGATTGGGGAGCTTGGCTGCCTTGGCTGCCAGACTGAACAATATGCCCGGATCGCAGCGGCGATAGGTCAGCGAACCGCCAATTTCGGGATTGTCGTCGCACAACAGCACGTCGGCGCCGGCTTGTGCTGCCGAGATCGCGGCAGACAAACCCGCCGGCCCCGCGCCGGCGACCAGCAGGTCGCAGTGAAGATGCGCCTTGTCGAAACTCAGATGCGGCGCCTTGACGTCGACGATCCCGAGCCCCGCCTTGCGACGGATCATCGGCTCCCAGAAGCGGAGCCAGCTGTCCTGTCTCGGACCCATGAAGGTGCGGTAGTAGAAGCCGACCGGCAGGAAACGTCCAAAGCGGTCGATCACCGCATCGCGGTCGTTTTCCAGCGAGCCGTTGACGTTCTGCGCCATCACCATCATGCCGTCCTGGAGCGGCGTCAGGTCGGCGGGAACATTCGGCTCCGACGGCAATTGCACCAGCGTGTTCGCTTCCGCGCCGGCCATGGTCATGATGCCGCGCGGCCGGTGGTATTTGAACGAGCGCGACAGGACCCACTGGTCCGAGGCCGCCAGCGCGCTGGCGATGCAGTCGCCGGCAAAGCCATGATAAGCCTTGCCTTCGAAGGTGAAGCGGACAGGCCGCGTCCGGTCGAGGCGCGAGCCGTATGGCGTGCCAAGCCGCGTCATGGCCGGCTCCCAGGGGCGTAGGTGCGGATGATCTCGTTGGTGACGACGTCGCGCTCGGCGAGGAAGAAGAAGTTGCTCGGCACGTGCCGCCACCACTCGACCACCACACCTTTTCGATTGTCCGCGCGGAAGAGATGCCTTGCCCACTCTGCGTCGGCGGCAGCGTCCGCATCGGGCCCCTGCCGCAGCGGACCGAAGGACTGGAATTCGTCGATGTTGCGCGGGCCGTTCATGGGGCAGTCAAGCAGCTTCATGGTCAGTGGCTCGCCGCCGTGGCGCCCATTTCGTTGAGCAGTCGGAACTTCTCGAAGCGCTCCAGCGCAAACGGCTTCAGCAGGTCGGGAACCCGGCCCCTGGCGATGGTTTCCGCCAGGCGCTTGCCGGCGACCGCAGTCGCCTTGAAGCCCCAGGTGCCCCAGCCGCAATCGAGCCACAGATTGGCGAGCGGGCTGGCGCCCATGATCGGGCTGTAGTCCGGCGTCATGTCGGTGATGCCGGCCCATTGCCGCAGCAGCCGAACGCCTTGCAGGAAGGGAAAGAGATGCACGGCGCCTTCCGCCAGATGCTCCTTCATGTCCAGCGTCGAGCGGGTCGAATAGAGCTGGTACGGATCCGAGCCGCCACCGATGACGATCTCGCCGCGCGAAGACTGCACCAGATAGGTGTGCAGCGACACGGACGAGACCAGCGTGTGGAGCCAGGGCTTCAGCGGCTGCGTCACCATTGCCTGCAAGGGGTAGCAGCGGATCGGCAGTTCCACGCCGGCCATCATGGCAACATCGTAGTTCATGCCGCCGGCGGCGATGAGCACGGAGCCGCAGGCGACCCGTCCGCGGTTCGTCACCACAGCGCGCACCTGACCGTTCTCGACCTCAAAACCTTGAACTTCGGTGCGCTGGTGGATTTCGGCGCCGCGGCGCGAGGCCTGCGCGGCGAAGCCCCAGGCAACCGCATCGTGGCGGGCCGTGCCGCCGTCGGCATGCCAGAGGCCGCCGAGGATCTCTAGCGCGCCGCCGCGATCCATGTTGAGTTCGGGCACCAGCTTCTCGATCTCTTTTGCGTCGATCACCTCGGTGCGCGTGCCCATATGCTTGCCCATCTCGGCGCGCAGATGGAAGGCGCGCAGCGTCGCTTCCGTGTGTGCGAGCGTCAGCTGGCCGCGCTGCGAGAACATGACGTTGAAGTCGAGTTCCTGCGACAGCGCTTCGAAGAGCGAAACGCCTTCCTTGTAGAAAGCGACGCCTTCCTGGGTGATGTAATTGGAGCGGATCGTCGTGGTGTTGCGTGCCGTATTGCCTCCGGCCAGATAGCCTTTTTCGAGCACCGCGATGCTGGCGATACCATGGTATTTCGACAGATAATGCGCGCAGGCCAAACCATGCCCGCCGCCACCGACGATGACCACGTCATAGGACGGCTTCAGCTCAGGCGTCGCGGGAATGTCGCCCGTCACCGGATAGTCGCGGCTAAGCCCGTATTTGAGCAGCCTAAGCGGCATGGCTGCCCTGGCCGCCAGGAGGATCGTAGACGAGAGCGGTCAGCTCGGAAAACCGGCGGTCGGCGTCGATCAGGCCGAGAATACCGTCCCGGATCGCGGCGGCCCTGGTCGAGCCGAGAACGGGCGACGCAAACTCCATATACTTGGCGACGATATCGGCTTCGCTGAACGGGGCTTCGGGGCCGCCGCGTGCGTGGACATCTCCGGACTCCAGCCGCCGGCCGTCAACCGTCTCGATCTGCACGTCGGCCCAGCGCCCGGCGGGGAAACGGTCGCTGTGCTTCGCCGCCTCGTTCACCTCGACGCGCTTCAGCATGTCCGCGACGGCGGCATCGCGCAGACCCGAGCCCGAAATGTGCTCCACGCCGATCCGACCATGGAGGATCATCGTGGCCACGGCGAAGGGCAGGCTGTACTGCGCCTTTGATGTCGTGTCCGGCATGCCGGCAAACAGCGTCGCCGCATAGTGGAAGCTGTTGACATGGACTTTGCGTATGTCTTCCGGCCGAAGCCCATGCTGCAGGCAAAGCGCGCGCGTCGCGTCGATCGCCGCATGGGCCCAGCGGCAGACCGGATAGGGTTTTATGTATTGCCGGGTCATCTGCCAGAACCGGCCGAGGTCATCCCAATGTGCCGCGACCTCCGGCGCCTCGACAGTGATCGCCGGCGCGCCGGCGAAACCGGCTTCGGCAAGCACGGCGGCCGACAGCCCGACCAGCGCCCCCATGCCTGAGCCGTCATGCAGCATGGTCGGCGTTGCGATCTCGCGCATCATCTGGCTGCGCGGTCCGTGATACTCGGCGATGCCGAAAGCATGGCGCAGTTGATCGTCGTCAAGCGAAAGCAGGCGGGCCGCGACCGCCGCCACGCCAAGAGAATTCCACGCGCCGGAGGTGTGATAGTCGGAGACGGTTGCGTGCAGCGCAATGCCGGCCCGCCCCGCGATCTCATAGCCGACGACGATCGCGGCAAGCGCCTCGGGGCCGGTCAACTCCGGCTTTTCTTCTGCGAGCGCAAGCAGCGCCGGGATAACCGCCACGCCGATGTGCCCCTTGGTCGGCGGGTAACCATCATGGCCGTCGAGATTGTCGGTCTGGGTCGCTGCCGCGAAGGCGGCGCCGGCCATGCTGGCGCGCCTGCCGTCGAAGATCATCCTCGCCGCGTGACGGTCGGCGCCGGAACCGTAGAGCATAACCGCGGCATCGCGCGCGATTTGTCCGGCCTGCATCGGGCCGGCGGCGATGGCAATGCCCATCGTGTCGAGGAACTGCAGGGCTGCCGATTTCAGAACGTCGCGCGGGAACGCGCCGGCCGACCTGCGCAGCACGAAGTCGGCAACACGGGCAAATACGGTGGAAGCAGACTCACCTTCCGCCGACCGCTGGTCCATGGCGCCACCTTTCGCGTCCCGATCGCTCCAAGATAACTACGAATAATTTGGTCTCATGGGCCAGGCATGTAATTAGTTTGGCGCCATCGCACAAAAAAATCGGGGTCAAGGCGATTGCGGAGGCCAACGAAGCCGGTCTAGTTTTCGCTTTGCCAAGGAGCGATCGCATGAAGCCGCCACCCCCACTGAACTATATCCGCTCGTTCGAGTGTTCGGCGCGGCATCTCAGCTTCACCCTCGCTGCCAGCGAGCTCGGCTACACCCAGGCGGCCGTCAGCAATCATGTGCGGGGGCTGGAACATTATCTTGGCCGGCAGCTTTTCGTGCGCTATCCGCGCAGCCTGAAGCTGACCGAAATGGGCGAGGCCTTCCTGCCGACGCTGCGGCAGGCGCTCGACCAGATCGATCACGCCACGGAGGCGATCGTCGCCTCCTCGCGCAACAGGACGGTCGTCATCTCCTGTCCGATGAGCCTGGCCGAAAACTGGCTGGCCGGCTGCATGGCGGCGTTCCGGCAAATCCATCCGGAGATCGAGGTCGTTCTGCACGGCACGATCTGGGAAGACCTCAGCGAGCAGATCGCCGACAT
This sequence comes from Mesorhizobium sp. WSM3862, assembly GCF_002294985.1. Classification (GTDB taxonomy): domain Bacteria; phylum Pseudomonadota; class Alphaproteobacteria; order Rhizobiales; family Rhizobiaceae; genus Mesorhizobium. The sequence continues at coordinate 705,093 of NZ_NSGE01000003.1, forward strand.
CACCATCTCGACCCGCCGCTTCGACGACCGCCCGCCGAGTGGCGTTCCGCTGTGGAACGACCAGCTCGCCATCCTCTGCGCACCCGGCCTGCTGTCCGGCCCGAAAGGGCTGCGCTCGCCGCGCGATATCCTCAATGTCGACTGGATCTTCGTCCATGGCCGCCAAGAATATTGGCAATGCATGGGCGACGCGCTGCAGATCGACATTTCGGATTATGAGAAAGGCATCACCACGAACGCCTCGAACATTGCGCTGGAACTGGCGGCAATGGGCGCGGGCTGCGTCGCCACGCAATATTCGCTGGCGAGAACCTATATCAGCCGCGGGCTTCTGGTGGAGCCTTTCCCCGTGCGGGCCGCCAGTCCATGGACCTATTATCTTTCGGAGAGCCAGCTTTCGAAAGGCAGCGTGGTGAGGACCGTCAGAGGGTGGATCATGGAACGAGCCAACGCCCATGTAGAAACCGTTTAGGCTGACGGCTCGGCAGCCATCCGTCCGGGGGAAGGAAGCAATCCGAAGACAACTATCCGAGGGTCTGACTTGCTAAGGCATAGGTTTTCGGCCTAGCCGAGCTGCCGTCGGAAAAATCGGCGAGGCATTTGCCCTTCGACATGGTCAGCACCGTGTCGAAGACCGGCATTCCGCTGTGCGACAGGAAGGCGGCGAACTCGCCATTGTCCATGTGCGTGTCGATCCTGAGGAAATATCCCGAATGGTCGGCCACGTGCGGCCGGACGACCGCCAGGGCGTCCGCGTCGCCTCCCGCCACCACCGGCCCTATGACATGGCCCCGCCCGAACGGTCGGCAGAGGGCAAAAGCGGTCAGCTTGTTCCCGTCGAAAAGCCCATAGCCGGCCGAGTGCCCGAAGAGCTTTTCAATGAGCGCTGTGCGCCTCACGCCAAATCCCGCCGCGTCCAGCTCGATCGCTGCCGCAATATCGCCCGCGTCCAACGTCCGGACGCTACCGTGCGCCTCCGTCGGCCGGCCCACTGTCGGCACGCGGGCGATGCCCTGGCATTGATAGACAGTCTTCTCCGGCCGGAAATCGAGAGAGAGATAAAGCCGCCGCGCAGCGCGGGTTGCATTGAGGCGCAGGTCGCGCCCGGGGATCCTGTCGAAGATCCGCTTCATCAGCCATTGCGCCGCCCCCTGCGTCTGAAGCCGCGGCGAGGTGATGACCATCCCCAAGGTGGCGAAATTGGCGCCATGCGGGAACCACATGGCCGAACCGAGAGCCCGGCCGATCTCATCGAGCGCCACGAAGCCTTGGCCCGATTCACGCAGGAATTGCCAATCCTCGGCGCGATGCGGCCATCCCACCGACAGGGAGAGCGCGTGCAACCTCTCTAGGTCGACATCTTGGACGTCGCCGATACGCATGGAAAAGGCATCGATTTTCAAGCTTTCGGACGGCTTCACTTCCATGGCCCTGAAAGAACCCTCAAAAATAAAGAACCCTCAAAAATCAACGGGCGAGCAGACCGCTGCCCCGTGCCCGCCAACGCTAGACAAGCAAACCCCACAGGATTTGCTCGAAAGCCGTGCACCAACGCAAGATTCAACTGAAACACTTCCGCTTTCGGCATGCAATCGCGTGGCAACGCATCCATCCTCTGCGGAAATTCACCAGCATGCGGCATCGATGCCGGCAAAACCCTGAATGCCTTGAGGGCTGGAATGGACGTCTTCGACATCCTCGACCGTCTCGTCGCCTTTCCATCGGTCGCCGGCAAGCCGAACGGCGACATTGCCGGCTGGATCGAGGCTCATCTCGCCGAACAAGGCGCGAAGGTCACCCTGCTCCCAGGGCCAGAGGGCGACCGTTTCAATCTTTTCGCCACCATCGGCCCCGCCGAGGTTCCGGGCTACATCCTATCCGGTCATATGGACGTTGTCCCCGCCGGCGAGCCGCAATGGAGTTCGGCCCCTTTTTCGCTGCGCCGGGAGAGCGAACGCCTCTACGGACGCGGCACCACCGACATGAAGGGGTTTCTCGCCGCCGCGCTCGCCGCTGTGCCTGCGCTTATGCGGCTGCGCCTCGCCAGACCGATCCACCTCGCTTTCTCCTATGACGAGGAGATCGGGTGCCGGGGCGTGCCGCATTTGATCGCCGGGCTGCCCGAGCTTTGCGCCAAGCCGCTCGGCGTCATCGTCGGCGAGCCGAGCGGCATGCGCGCCGTGCGCGGCCACAAGGGCAAGGCGGCCGCCCGCGTGATCATCAGCGGCCGCTCCGGGCATTCCTCGCGGCCGGATCTTGGGCTTAACGCCATCCATGCGATGTCCGGTGTGCTGAGCGCCGCCGTGAGTGAAGCGGAGCGGCTGATGCACGGCCTGTGCGACCCAACCTTCGAGCCGGCCTATTCCTCGCTGCAGGTCGGTGTGATCGCAGGCGGCCAGTCGGTCAACATCATCCCCGACAGCTGCACGCTCGACCTGGAGGCGCGCGCAATACCGGGCATCGAACCGGCTGGCTTGCTCACCCCGGTCAAGGCGCGGGCTGAAGCTCTTGCCGCTCAAGGCTATGTTGTTGAATGGAAGCCGATCAGCGCCTATCCGGCGCTGTCGCTGCCGCAAGACTCGGCTCTGGCGGGACTGCTGCGCGAATTGACCGGCGAAGCGCCTTTAGCCGCCGTCAGCTACGGGACGGAGGCCGGACTTTACCAAGGCTCCGGGCTCGATGCGATCATCTGCGGCCCCGGCGATATCGGGCGCGCCCACAAGCCGGACGAATATATTCTCGCCAGCGAGCTCGCCGCCTGCCAGCAGATGATCGAGGCGCTGGGCGCGCGATGCGCGGCCTGAAGGAGCAGCGGAATGACATTCCTCTTCAATTCCGACGCGCGGCGTGGCGCGATCTTCGCCGAGGCCTTCGCTAAGGAGTTGCCGGACCTCCCCTTCACGATCGATGCCGCTACGGTCGATCCCGACGCAGTGCGCTACCTGATCACCTGGACGGTGCCGGAGAACCTCGACCGCTACACCAACCTCGAAATCCTGTTCTCCATCGGCGCCGGCGTCGATCAGTTCCGCTTCGACGCGGTGCCCGCGCCGGTGAAGATCGTGCGCATGGTCGAGGAGGGCATCGTGCGCATGATGCAGGAGTATGTGACGCTCGCCGTGCTTGCGCTCCACCGCAACTTGCCGGCCTATCTGGCGCAGCAGCGCGCCGGAGAATGGCGCGACATCCCTCAGCCTCAAGCCGCGTCGCGCCGGATCGGCGTGCTCGGCCTCGGACAGCTTGGCCAAGCCGTCCTCGACCGGCTGAAACCTTTCGGCTTCCAGCTCTCCGGATGGAGCCGCTCCCTGCGGCGGCTCGAAGGGGTGACCTGTTATCATGGCGAGCTTGGGCTGGAGCAGATGCTGGCGGCCAGTGACATACTGATCTGCCTGCTGCCGCTGACCGAGGAGACGCGCGGATTTCTGAACGCCGGCCTGTTCGCGAAACTGCCTGACGGGGCGGCTCTCGTTCATACGGGTCGAGGCCCGCAGCTCGATCACGAAGCGCTTGTCGCCGCGCTCGATAGCGGCCATTTGTCGTCGGCGACGATCGACGTGACCGATCCCGAACCGCTGCCCGCGGGACATCCGTTCTGGTCGCATCCGAAGATCATCCTCACTCCGCACATAGCCAGCGTGACCCAACCCGCGACCGCCGCCCAGGCCGTCATCGACAACATCAAGCGCCACCGCGCCGGGCTCGATCCCATCGGGCTCGTCGACCGGTCGCGCGGTTATTGAAACTCAACTGGAAAGGCCATCCTTTGTCCCTGCTCAAGTCCATCGATATCAACCCTAGCTTTTCGCCCCGCGAATCGACCGCGCTGCCGGAGCGGCTCATTGCCGGCAATCCCGCCTTCAAAACCTGGGCGCAGGACGTGGCCAAGGACGACCTTGTCCATACCGGCGTCTGGGAGGCCACGCCCGGCGAAACGCGCTCGATCAAGGGGGGAACCTTCGAGTTCTGCCATATCCTCGCCGGCGTGGTCGAAATCACGCCCGACGCCGGCGAAACGGTGACCTACCGGGCCGGCGACAGCTTCGTCATGAAGCCGGGCTTCACGGGTGTTTGGAAGACCATCGAGACCGTCCGCAAGATCTACGTCACAGTGGGCTAGCGAGCGCCCGCGCAGGCCCTGACCGCCGCGGAAGATTTTGCCGTCTCTTGTCCCCAGCACGCAACATTCGTCGGCGGCGGATCGCCGAACAGCGCATGCTGCGTGTCGGCACGGGCTAGGCTGAGGCCGATGCTGCCGAGTGGTTTGCCCATGAGCCTGAGCTTCGATCCCGATACAATCTCGCTTCCCATCGGCCACTTCATCGATGGGGAGCTGATCTCGGCCGAAGGTGCGATCGAGATGCGTCGTCCGTCCGATGGCAAGTCCTATGCCGCCTGCCCTGTGGCCAGTGCGGACTTGGTGGACCGGGCGGTGGAAAGTGCCAAAGCGGCGCTGAAAGCCAGCAACTGGGGCGGCGTCCGGCCGCGCGAGCGCACCAGGGCGCTCCACGCCTGGGCCGATCTGATGGAAGCGGAAGCCGAAACGCTCGCCAGGATCGAGGCACTGTCCTCGACCCGGCCCGTCGGCCAGCTCGCCGCCGGCGACATCGCCGTGACCGCCGAGCAGATCCGCTTCTTCGCCGAGTTCGCCGATAAGGAAGGCAGCGAACTCGCGCCGACCGACGACGCCAGTTTCGGCATGATCATGAGCGAACCCTATGGCGTCGTAGCCGCGATCACGCCCTGGAATTTTCCGATCTCGATGGCCGGCTGGAAGCTCGGTCCGGCGTTGGCCGCGGGCAATGCAGTCGTGCTGAAGCCGTCCGAAATGACGCCGTTCTCGACCGTCTATTTGGCGCAGCTCGCCGTCAGAGCCGGCCTGCCGGCAGGACTTATCAACGTGGTGCTCGGCGACGGTCCAACGACCGGCACGGCGTTGACCGGCCATCCCGAGATCGCCAAGGTCAGCTTCACCGGTTCGACCCGCGCCGGCTCGGCGATCATGGAGAACGTTGCCCGCACCGGCGTCAAGCCGATGACGCTGGAGCTCGGCGGCAAGAGCCCGCAGCTCGTCTTTGCCGATGCCGATCTCGACAAGGCGGCGGCCGCAATCGCCGGCAGCGTCACCTTCAATGCCGGCCAGGCCTGCGTGGCCGGCACGCGCCTGATCGTCGAGAAGAGTGTGGCCGGCAGGCTGACGGCCTCGATCCTGGAAAAGATGAAGGCGGTGAGGCCCGGCCCGACCTGGGACGAGACCACGCAGTATTCGCCGATCATCTCGGAACGGCAGCGGGGACGTGTCGACGCCATCGTGCGGGCCGCGGTCGAGGCCGGCGGCGAATGCCTGACGGGCGGCACTTTTATGGAAAGCCCCGGCTATTTCTACGAGCCGACGCTGATCGCCAATGTCGACCAGGCCAATCCGGCGATCGTCGAGGAAATCTTCGGCCCGGTCCTGACGGTCCAGACCTTCGAGACCGAAGACGAGGCGCTGGCGCTGTCCAGCCATCCGACCTACGGACTGGCTTCCGGCCTGTTCACCGCCGATCTGTCTCGCACAATCCGTCTCGCGCGCAAGCTGGAAGCGGGCACCGTGTGGGTCAACCGCTACAGCCGCTCGCGCGACCACATCCTGCCGACCGGTGGCTACAAGCGCTCCGGCATCGGCAAGGACCTTGGCCGCGAGGCCTATCTCGCCAACCGCAGGACCAAGAGCGTCCTGATCAGCCTGTGAAGAGATGCCGATGAAAACCCACTCGATCGCCCTGATCCCCGGTGATGGCATCGGTCGCGATGTGACCGCCGCCGCCTGGACGGTGCTGGAAACCGTGGCCAAGCACTCCGGCTTTGCCCTGACTGGGACCGAGTTTCCATGGTCCTGTCGTTACTTCAAGGAAACCGGCCGCATGATGTCCGAGGACGGCATCGAGACATTGCGCCGCTTCGACGCCATCCTGCTCGGGGCCGTCGGCTGGCCGACGCAGGTGCCTGATTCCGTTTCTCTCCACGGGCTGCTGCTGCCGATCCGCAAGGCATTCGTGCAATACGCCAATGTCCGGCCGCACCGGCTGCTGCCGGGTGTGAGGGGGCCGCTGCGGGCCGAGAGCTTCGATATTCTGTGCATCCGCGAAAATACCGAAGGCGAATATTCCGGCGCCGGCGGGCGTGTGCATCAAGGCACGCTGGACGAGGTCGCGGTGGAAACCTCGATCTTCACCCGGGCCGGGGTCGAGCGCATCCTGCGCTTCGGCTTCGAGCAGGCACGGGCGCGGCGTGGCAGGCTGGCTTCCGTCACCAAGTCCAACGCGCAGAAATATTCAATGGTGTTCTGGGACGAGATCACGCGCAAGCTGGCCGCCGACTATCCGGACGTCGACGTGACCAGCTATCACGTCGACGCGCTCGCTGCGCGCATGATCATGGATCCGCAGAGCCTCGACGTGGTCGTCGCTTCCAATCTCTTCGGCGACATACTGACGGATATCGGCGCGGCGATCCAGGGCGGGCTCGGCTACGCGGCTTCCGCCAACATCAACCCCGACCGCTCGGCGCCGTCCATGTTCGAGCCGGTGCACGGCTCCGCGCCCGACATCGCCCACCTCGGCATCGCCAACCCGATCGCCGCCATATGGTCGGGCGCAATGATGCTCGATCATCTGGGCGAAAAGGACGCAGCCGGCCGCGTCATGAACGCGATCGAAGCGACAACGGCGCGAGGGGTGGGAACCACGGCCGGCAAAGATCGCACGGACGCCATCACATCCGCCGTTGTCGCGGCGCTCACCTGATTTGCGAGGTCGTTTTCGATGAAAAGCCTGAAAGACAAAACTCTCTTCCGCGAGGCCGGCCTGATCGGCGGCAGATGGGTCGCGGCAGGTTCCGGCAGAACGGTCGATGTGATCGATCCGGCAACACAGATATCGATCGGCACAGTGCCCGACATGGCCGGCCCGGAGGCCCGCGCGGCCATAGAGGCCGCGGCTTCCGCCTATCGGGATTGGAAAAAGAAGACCCACGCCGAACGCGCCGCCCTGCTGGAGGCCTGGCATGGTCTGATGCTTAAGCATCTGGACGATCTCGCACTGATCCTGACCACGGAACAGGGCAAGCCGCTGGACGAGGCCAAAGGCGAGATCCGCTACGGCGCATCCTTCGTCAAATGGTTCGCCGAGGAGGCGCGCCGGATCAATGGCCACACCATCCCCTCGCCTACATCAGACCGCCGCATCATCGTCCTGAAGGAACCCGTCGGCGTGTGCGGCATCATCACGCCTTGGAACTTTCCCAATGCGATGATCACCCGCAAGGTCGCGCCGGCGCTGGCCGCCGGCTGCACTGTGGTGATCAAGCCGTCCGAGTTCACGCCCTATTCGGCGTTGGCGCTCGGCGTGCTGGCCGAACGCGCGGGTATTCCCGCCGGCGTCATCAACATCGTCACCGGCATGCCGGCCGAGATCGGCAACGAGATCATGGCGAATGAGACCGTGCGCAAGATCTCCTTCACCGGTTCGACCAGGGTCGGCTCGCTGCTGATGCGCGGAGCGGCCGACAGCGTGAAAAGGCTCAGCCTCGAGCTCGGCGGCAACGCGCCCTTCATCGTCTTCGACGACGCCGACCTCGATCTCGCGGTCGAGGGGGCGCTGGCGTCGAAGTTCCGCAATGGCGGCCAGACCTGCGTGTGCGCCAACCGCATTCTCGTCCAGGCCGGAGTTTATGACGCCTTCTCCGCCAAGCTCAGCGCCCGCGTCAATGCGTTGACGGTGGGACCGGGCACGCAGCCCGGCGTCGCCATCGGGCCGATGATCAACATGGCGGCGGTCGAGAAAATCAATCGGCACGTCGAGGATGCGCTTGCCAACGGCGCGACGATCGTCACCGAGAAGCCGGTGCTGCCGGAGGGTCCTCAATATGTCGCGCCGCTGGTGCTGGCCGGTGCGACAAACGAAATGGAACTCGCCAGCGAGGAGACTTTCGGTCCGGTCGCACCGCTTTTCCGTTTCGAGACGGAAGAGGAAGCGGTCGCGCTTGCCAACGGCACACCTTACGGGCTTGCCTCCTACTTTTACACCGAGAACCTGAAGCGCGCCTGGCGCGTCGGCGAGGCGCTGGAGTTCGGCATGGTGGGTCTGAACACCGGCTCGGTTTCGATGGAGATAGCCCCCTTCGGCGGCGTCAAGCAGTCCGGCCTCGGGCGCGAGGGCGCGCAGGCCGGCATCGAGGAATATCTGGAACTGAAGAGCTTCCACATGGGCGGGTTGGGTTAAACCCCAGCCCCGATCACTGGATCCGGTCGAGCGCCTTGTAGTAGAGACCGACCATCGGCAGGAACCAGGGCTTGCCGGAATAGCCGGGAATGGCAGGCCACTCGAGCCCCTTCATCGGATTGCGGTCCGCACGACCAAGCATGGCATCGGCCATGATCATGCCGAGATGGGTGGAAAGCTGCGCGCCGTGGCCGGAATAGCCCATCGCGTACCAGACCCCGTCATGGTAGCCGGCCCGCGGGAAGCGGTCCTTGGTCATGTCGACCAGCCCGCCCCAGCAATAGTCGATCTCGACCCTGGCGAGCTGCGGGAAGATCGCCGCGAGGCTCGCCCGCAATATCTGTCCGCTCCTGGCATCGGAGCGCTGGTCCGATGTCGCCGAAAAGCGTGCGCGGCCGCCGAAGATCAGGCGCTTGTCCGGCGCAAGCCGGAAGTAGTTGCCGATGTTCATCGAGGTCACGCATGTCCGGTTGCCGGGCATGGTCGCGGCGATCTCGGCGTCGCTCAGCGGTCGCGTGGCGATGATGAAGCTGCCGACGGAAATGATCCTGCGGCGAAAATAGCCGAAATTCGGCGTGGTGTAGGCGCCGGTCGCCACCAGCACATTGTCGGCGCTGATGCGGCCGCGGGAGGTGGTCAGCTGATGGCGCGTGCCCGACTGCCTATGATCCGTCACCGCCGCATTCTCGTGGATGACGGCGCCATGGCGAACCGCGGCTGTCGCCAGCCCGGCCACGTAGCGGCCCATATGCATCATGGCGCTCTTCTTCGACAGCATCGCGCCATGGAAGGGCGAGCCGATCTCGGATTTGAGATCGTTCGGCGACAGCAGCGCCGTGTCCGGATCGACCTCGGCATGGACGGCCTCGAAGTTACGGGCGATCGCTTCGAAATGCTGCGGCTTGGAGGCGAGCTTCAGCTTGCCGGCGCGGCGGAAGTTGCAGTCGATACCCTCCTCGGCGACTAGCGCCTCGATGGTGTCGACGGAATCGTCCAGTGCCCGGTAGAGCCCGATCGCGCGCTCCTTGCCGAGCTCCGCCTTGGCCGAAAGGTAGCTGTGGGCAAGGCCGTTGTTCAGGTGCCCGCCATTGCGTCCCGACGCACCCCAGCCGACCCGCTCCGCTTCCAGCACAGCCACCTTGGCGCCGGCCTTCGCCAGTTGGCGGGCTGCGGCGAGGCCGGTGAAGCCGCCGCCGATGATGGCGGCGTCGTAGTGTCCCTCGACCGGGCCTTGCGCCCCGCCGGAAAAAACAGGGGCGGTGTCGTGCCAGTAGGAGACCAGCTTCATTTGCATCCCGTGAGTTTCAAAGCCCGACCACGCCCGGAAGACCGGAAATGTCGGCGATCTCGACATAGCCGTAATAAGGGTTGGCCGGCTCGTGGCCGCGATTGACCCAGACCTTGTTCTTGATCCCGAGATCATGCGCCGACATCAGGTCGTAGCGGAACGAGGACGAGCAGTGAAGAACGTCCTCCGGACCACAGCCCAGCCTATCGAACATATATTCGAAAGCCTTGAAGCGTGGCTTGTAGGCCTGCGCCTGTTCGGCCGTGTAGACGGCATGGAATGGCGCGCCGAGCTTCTCGACATTGGACATGATCTGCGCGTTCATGGCGTTGGAGAGGATGACCAGCGGAATCTCCTTGGCAACCTTCGCCAGCCCGGCTGGAACGTCCGCGTGGGGCCCCCAGGTCGGGACACGCTCATAGACCATCGTCGCGTCGTCCGGGCTGAAGGCGACGCCGTTGCGCTTGCAGGCGCGCTCGAGCGCGTTGTGGACGACGTCGGTATAGGGCTTCCAGTCGCCCAGGATCTCGTCGAGCCGGTAAGCCGCGAAGTTCTTGATGAACGCCTGCATGCGCGGCTCGTCGAGCCGGCTCCCATAGAGGTCACGCGCCGCCTCGGCCATCTGGAAATTGGTCAACGTGCCGTAGCAGTCGAAGGTGATGTATTTGGGCCTGAAAGAAGCCATATCCGTCGATCTCCGGTGGAAGCACATCCGTGTTGGGACGTCTTTCATCATAAGCCGGCAGGAAGCGACCCACCTGACCGAAAAGCGCCTGCCGAAAGCAGAAAGTTCCGTATCCGCGGTTCCGTTTGGCACGCTGTAGCATCTTGAGCGTCGAAGGATGCCGCTGGTCGAGGCGATAAAACGCATCCAGTTCCATAGGGGCCAGCACAAGATGCGGCGCACCCCCTCAGCAACGGCGAATGATACCGCGGAAGTTGAAACCTTCAGACGATCTGCGGCGCACCGATGATCGAGACTTGGGGTCAGACTGAAAGGTGCATCATGCAGCAAGGCGAGATCGAACTCCAGGACTTCGGGCCGGATCATATCGAGGGTGCAGTCGCGCTATCTCGGCAGGAGAATTGGCCGCATCGCCCGCAGGATTGGCAGATGGCGCTGCAGCTTTCGAGCGGCGCGGTTGCGCTCGACGACCAGGGCCGGGTCGCCGGGACAATCCTGGTAACGCCTTACGGCGCCGATTGCGCCATGATCAACATGGTGATCGTCGACAGGAACGCGCGAGGCAAAGGGCTCGGGCGCCGGCTCATGGAAAGGGCCATCGCCCTTGCCGGCGACAGTCCGCTGCGGCTCGTCGCCACGACTGACGGCATGCCCCTTTATGAGAAGCTTGGCTTCGTGCCTTCGGGCACGATTCTTCAGCATCAGGGCCAGGTGGCAGCGCTTGAGGCTTCCGACGGTGTGGAAGCCGCGGGCACGCACGATCTGCCGGAAATCAAGGCCCTGGACCGCGATGCCTACGGCGCCGACCGAGAAGCTTTGATCGATGCGCTCGCCGAGCGGGGTGAATTCGCAGTCATCCGCCGCAGTGGCGTCATCGCGGCCTATGCCGCAATCCGCCCGTTCGGACGCGGCGAGGTGATCGGCCCCGTCATTGCGGAAAATGCCGACGACGCCAAGACCCTGATCAGCTTCTTCGCCGCGTCTCGCCCTGGCGCTTTCCTGCGCGTGGATACCGAAAGCAGAACCGGCATCGCCGGCTGGCTCGGAGAAATCGGCCTAGCCCATGTCGGTGGCGGCGTCGCTATGGACCGTCCGGCCAAGAATGGGGCCGAACAGGCCAGGCCAAAAGTTTACGCCCTCGCCAACCAGGCGCTCGGATAGTCCGGAGGACAACAATGCTCGCCAATTCCCTGATCGAACTCGACCGCGCCCATCTCATCCATCCGGTCGCTTCATATCGCGGCCATGAGGCGCTCGGCGTGCGGGTGCTGAAATCGGCGAAGGGCGCTACCGTGACCGATGCGTCCGGCCGGCAACTTCTCGACGGCTTCGCCGGACTGTGGTGCGTCAATGCCGGCTATGGTCACGACAGCATCGTCGAGGCGGCGGCCCGGCAGATGCGCGAGTTGCCCTACGCCACCGCCTATTTCGATCTCGGCTCGGAGCCCGCCATACGGCTCGCCTCGGAGCTGGCCGACCGGGCGCCGGGGGATCTCAATCACGTCTATTTCACGCTGGGGGGATCGGACGCGGTCGACAGCACGATCCGGTTCGTCCGCTACTACTGGAATGCCAGAGGCGAGCCTGAACGCGACCAGTTCATTTCCATTGAGCAGGGTTATCACGGATCGTCGGTGGTCGGCGCGGGCCTGACCGCCCTGCCCGCCTTTCATGCCGGTTTCGGCATTCCGTTCGAGTGGCAGCACAAGATCCCCTCGCCCTATCCCTATCGCAATCCGGTTGGCGATGACCCGAACGCAATCATCGCGGCGTCGCTCGCCGCGCTGAAGGCGAAGATCGAGGAGATCGGGCCGGAGCGGATCGCCGCCTTCTACGCCGAGCCGATCCAGGGCTCGGGTGGCGTTATCGTCCCGCCGAAGGGCTGGATCAAGGCGATGCGCGAGCTCTGCCGTGAATACGGCATCCTCTTCATCGCCGACGAGGTGATCACCGGTTTCGGCCGCACCGGCCCCCTGTTTGCCTGCACGGAGGAGGATATCGTTCCCGACTTCATGACTACCGCGAAGGGCCTGACCTCCGGCTATGTGCCAATGGGCGCTGTCTTCATGGCCGATCATGTCTAAAACGTCATCGCCGATGGCGCAGGCGCCTCGGCCGTCGGCCACGGCTACACCTATTCCGCCCATCCGGTCAGCGCCGCCGTCGCGCTCGCGGTGCTGAAGCTCTATGAGGAAGGCCTTCTGGAGAACGGCGCCAGGGCCGGCGCGCGCTTGATGGCGGGCTTGTCTGCCTTGAGCGATCACCCACTGGTCGGCGATGTGCGGGGTCGCGGCATGCTCGCCGCCATCGAGTTGGTGGTCGACAAAAAGAAGAAAACGCCGCTTCCAGCCTCGGCCATGCCGGCGCGGCGCGTCTTCGACAGGGCGTGGGACAATGGCCTGATCATCCGCGCCTTCGCGAATGGGGTTCTCGGCTATGCTCCGCCGCTCTGCTGCACCGACGGCGACATCGATGCGATCATCGAGCGCACGCGCCGGACGCTGGACCAGACGCTGGACGACGCCGATGTCCGCCGGGCGCTTGCATGAAGGGCAACGCATTTTTCGCATCTCGAAATATCGCCGCGGCAGACGATTTCGCAATTTTGTGCCGCTACCTCGCGCCTTTTCGGCGAATCCAGCGCGGGGGAAGTGCCAGACTGCTTTTTAAGACAAGGCCAGAAAGCCCGGATTTCCGGGCTTTTGAAAAAGGCCGACGCCCCGGACAGCACGGAATTTTGTTCTGTTCAGCATGAGTAATTCGGCCGCGCGCAGAGGAGAGCCAGTCTTGGCCAGGGGCTTTAGCGAATTCAAATACATGACCTTCGATGTGGTCGGCACGCTGATCGACTTCGAAGGCGGCATAACGACCTGCCTGGCCGGGATCGCTGCGGAGGCCGGTGTCTCAATCGACGGCGAAGAAGCGCTGGCCCTTTACCGGCAGGCCCGCTACATGCCCGATGCGAATCTGTTCCCCGACGATCTCGCACGTGTCTACATGGTCATCGCACCGCGGCTCGGCCTGCCGGCCGAGGAGAAATACGGCGCCCGCCTGCGGGACTCGGCCAGCGTCTGGCAGGGCTTCTCCGATAGCAGGGCGGCGCTGGCCGACCTTGCGACGTCTCATAAGCTGATTGCCATGACCAATGCCCGGCGCTGGGCTCTCGACCATTTCGAGAAGCAGCTCGGATCGCCCTTTTTTGCCACCTTCACTGCCGACGATACCGGCACGGAAAAACCGGATCCCGCCTTTTTCCAGAAGGTCTTCGATTTCGTGGCGTCGCGCGGCGACAGCAAGGACGACATCCTGCACGTCGCGCAAAGCCAGCATCACGACATCGGCATATCCCGAGCGCTCGGCATGACCAACTGCTGGATCGAGCGCCGTCATGCCCAGAAGGGCTATGGCGGCACGATCGAGCCCGAGCGCTTCACCGTGCCGGACTACCACTTCACCTCGATGGCCGCGTTTGCGGCGGCCGTGCGGGAGAGCATGAAAGAACGAACCTGAACCCAAGCTCGGAAAAGCCGCAGCAAGACGCGCGTCCTGACCAACCAACGAAAGGGGAATGACATGACCGACAAGATCACCAACTGGACCGGAGCAGACGATGCGATGGTCGAAAACGCCATCCGGCGAGGCGCGAGCCGCCGCGAACTCCTCAAAATGCTGCTGGCGGGCGGCGCCGCGGTTGCCGCGGGCGGCGTTGTGCTTGGCCGTGCCACGCAGGCCGTCGCCGCCACGCCGGTCTCCGGCGGAAATTTCAAGGCGGCCGGCTGGTCGTCATCGACGGCCGACACGCTCGATCCGGCAAAGGCATCGCTCTCCACGGACTATGTCCGCTGCTGCTCGCTCTATAACCGTCTGACCTTCCTCGACAAGGATGGCAAGACGCAGATGGAACTGGCCGAAAGCATCGACAGCAAGGACGCAAAGACCTGGACGGTGAAGCTGCGCAAGGGCGTCACCTTCCACGACGGCAAGGACCTGACGGCTGACGACGTCGTCTTTTCGCTCAAGCGCCATCTCGACAAGTCGGTCGGCTCCAAGGTCGCCAAGATCGCCGCACAGATGACCGGCTTCAAGGCGGTCGACAAATCGACGGTCGAAATCACCCTCGCCGATCCGAATGCCGACCTTCCGACCATCCTGGCGCTGCACCACTTCATGATCGTGGCCGACGGCACCACCGACTTCTCCAAGGGCAACGGCACAGGCGCCTTCGTGCTGCAGACGTTCGAACCTGGCGTCCGTTCGGTCGTCACCAAGAACAAGAACTACTGGAAGTCGGGCAAGCCCTATCTCGACTCCTTCGAATTCATCGCCATCAGCGACGACAGCGCCCGGGTCAACGCCTTGCTTTCCGGCGATATCAATTTTGCTGCCGCGATCAATCCGCGCGCAATGAAGCTGCTGCAGAGCCAGCAGGGCTTCGAACTGTCGAAGACGACCTCGGGCAACTATACGGACCTCAACATCCGGCTCGACATGGATCCGGGCAGCAAGGCCGATTTCGTGACCGGCATGAAATACCTCGTCAACCGCGAGCAGATCGTGAAATCGGCATTGCGCGGCCTCGGCGAAATCGGCAATGACCAGCCCGTCTCGCCGGCTAACATCTTCCACAATGCGGACCTCAAGCCGAAGGCTTTCGACCCGGACAAGGCGAAGTTCCACTTCAAGAAGGCGGGCCTGCTCGGCCAGTCCATTCCGGTGGTCGCCTCGGACGCCGCGACCTCGTCGATCGACATGGCGGTCATCATCCAGGCCGCCGGCGCGGAAATCGGCATGAAGCTCGACGTTCAGCGGGTCCCGTCCGACGGCTACTGGGACAATTACTGGCTCAAGGCGCCTGTCCATTTCGGCAACATCAATCCGCGCCCGACGCCGGACATCCTGTTCTCGCTGCTTTACGCCTCCAACGCGCCCTGGAACGAAAGCCAGTACAAGTCCGAGAAGTTCGACAAGCTGCTCGTCGAGGCGCGCGGCCTCCTCGACCAGGCCAAGCGCAAGGAGATCTACGGGCAGATGCAGACCATGATCTCCGAGGAAGCAGGCACCATCATCCCGGCCTACATCTCCAACGTCGATGCCCTCTCCAGCAAGGTGAAGGGTTTGGAGGCGAACCCGCTTGGTGGCATGATGGGGTACGCAATGGCGGAATACCTCTGGCTCGAAGCCTAAGAGGCGCCTGTAGGGGACCGGTCAGCCGGTCCCCTGCACTGCATTGCGCAAGATTGTTTGGCCGAACGCAACCGCAGGGAGCTTCCATGAAGTCTGGGGTTCTAAACCTCGTGCTGAAGCGGCTGGCGATCGCGATCGTCACCCTTCTGATCGTCCTGTTCGCCGTGTTCTTCGCCACCAGCATGCTGCCGGGCGACACGGCGTCGATCCTGCTTGGCCAGGCGGCGACGCCCGAGGCGGTCGCCGGCCTGCGCGAGGCCATGCATCTCAACGATCCGGCGATCCTGCGCTTCCTGCGTTGGCTTGTCGGTCTGCTCCACGGCGATCTCGGTACCTCCTACGCCAACGAAATGCCGGTCGCGGCCCTGATCGGCGGGCGCTTCGTCAACACCATGAAGCTCGCCGGCATCACCACGCTGATCTCGGTGCCGCTGGCGCTGACGCTCGGCATCACCGCCGCGATGCTACGAGGCTCCGTCTATGACCGCACCGTCACCGTGCTTTCGATCGGCGTGATCTCGGTGCCGGAATTCATGGTCGCGACCCTCGCCGTCCTGCTCTTTGCCGTTTATCTGAAATGGCTGCCGGCGTTGTCTTCGGTCAACGAGGCGCACTCGCTTGCCGACCTCGTGCGCATCTATTCGATGCCGGTGATCACCCTCACCTTCGTCATCTCGGCCCAAATGATCCGCATGACGCGCGCCGCGGTGATCGAAACGCTCTCAACGCCTTATGTCGAGATGGCGCTTCTCAAAGGCGCCTCTCGCAGCCGCATGGTGCTCAAGCACGCCCTTCCGAACGCGCTTGGGCCGATCGTCAACGCGGTCGCGCTCTCGTTGTCCTATCTGGTCGGCGGCGTCATCATCGTCGAGACGATCTTCAATTATCCCGGCATCGCCAAGCTGATGGTCGATGCGGTCGCGACCCGCGACCTGCCGCTGATCCAGAGCTGCGCGATGATCTTCTGCCTTGGCTATCTCCTGCTCATCACGGCCGCCGACATCGTCGCCATCATGTCCAACCCGAGGCTCAGATGACAGTGGCGCGCGCGGCATCCTCCCGACGGTCCTTCCTGGGCCACAGCTACAACCTCGTGGGCGTCGTGGCCTCGCTGGTCATTCTGGCATGGACGCTGGTCGCGATTTTCGCGCCCTACATCATTCCCCATCCGATCGGCGACATCGTCGACGACGATTATTTCGGCCCGATGCGCCAGGGGCTGTGGCTCGGCTCGGACTATCTGGGGCGTGACATGCTCTCCAGGGTTCTCATGGGCGCACGCTACACCGTCGGCATATCGCTTGCCGCCGTCTCGATCGCCTGCTTTTCGGGGGTCGTTCTGGGGATGATCGCGGCCGTCACCGGCGGCTGGTTCGATACCTGCCTCAGCCGCTTCCTCGACGCCATGAACTCCATCCCCAGCAAGCTGTTCGGCCTTGTTGTCGTCGCCGCGGTCGGCTCATCGATCCCGGTGCTGATCCTGACGCTCGCCGTCATCTACATCCCGGGCGCCTACCGCTTCGCGCGGGCGCTTGCCGTCAACATCAACACCATGGATTTCATAACCGTCGCCCGCGTCCGCGGCGAGAGCACTATCTATCTCATCGGCTCCGAGATCCTGCCGAACATCATCCGGCCGGTGCTTGCCGATTTCGGCCTGCGCTTCGTCTTCATCGTGCTGTTGCTCTCCGGCCTGTCCTTCCTCGGGCTCGGTCTGCAGCCGCCTTTAGCCGACTGGGGCGCGCTGGTGCGCGAGAACATCGGCGGCCTGCCCTTCGCGGCCCCGGCCGTCATCGTGCCGTCGCTGGCGATCGCCAGCCTGACCATTAGCGTCAACCTCTTAATCGACAACCTGCCGCAGAAGATCAGGGACCGGGACGCATGACCAATCTCGTCGAGGTCAGAAACCTTCGGATCGAGGCAAAGACCGACGCCGGACGTCTGGTCGAAATCATCAAGGGCGTCAGCCTCGACATCGCCGATGGCGAGATCGTCGCCCTGATCGGCGAGAGCGGCTCCGGCAAGACGACGGTGGCGCTCTCGCTCATGGGCTATGCGCGGCCCGGCTGCCGGATTACCGGCGGCGAGATCAATGTCAACGGCAAGAACATGGCTGCGCTTACCGAGCGGGGACGCGCCAGGTTGCGCGGCACCGACATCGCCTATGTTCCGCAAAGTGCCGCCGCCGCCTTCAACCCCTCGTCGACCATTATGGAGCAGGTGATCGAAGTCACGCGCATCCACGGCCTGATGCCACCCGAGCAGGCGCGAAAGCGCGCGGTCGAGCTGTTCCGGGCCTTGTCGCTGCCTGATCCGGACGGGATCGGCGCCCGTTATCCGCACCAGGTTTCAGGCGGGCAATTGCAGCGACTGGCGGCCGCCATGGCGCTGATCGGCGATCCCAAACTGGTCATTTTCGACGAACCGACGACCGCACTCGACGTGACGACCCAGATCGACGTGCTCAAAGCATTCAAGTCGGTGATGAAGGCGGGCGGCATAGCGGGTGTCTACGTTTCCCACGACCTCGCGGTCGTCGCCCAGATCGCAGATCGCATCGTGGTGCTGAAGGGCGGCGAGGTGCAGGAGACCGGCACGACGGCCGGAATCCTTTCGGCTGCCCAGCATCCCTATACACGGGAATTGCTGGCCGCTTTCGAGCCGAAGTCGAGGCAGATACGGGCCGATGAAGATTCCGGACCAAAACCGCTGCTTCGCATCGACAATCTGACAGCCGGATACGGCCCGGTGAAACGTGACGGGCAGCCGGTTATCCGCGCGGTCGATTCCGTCAGCCTGATCGTGGAGAAGGGCCGCAATCTCGGTGTCATCGGCGAGTCCGGTTGCGGAAAATCGACGCTGGCGCGCGCCATCGCGGGCATTCATCCGGCGGCGACCGGCGATATCGTCTTCGACGGCAAGGCACTGGAGCGCGCCGCCCGGAAACGCACTCGCGACCAACTGCGCGAGATGCAGATCGTGTTCCAGTATGCCGATACCGCGCTCAATCCCGCCAAGCCCATTGAGGACATCATCTCGCGACCGCTGGCCTTCTATCACGGGCTCGACAGGCAGGCGCGCTCGAAGCGTGTCGACGAGTTGCTCGACATGGTGCGCCTGCCGAGGTCGCTGCGCTACCGTCATCCCTCGGAGCTCTCGGGCGGCCAGAAGCAGCGCGTGAACTTCGCGCGCGCGCTGGCGGCCGGTCCGAAGCTCATCATCTGCGACGAAATCACCTCAGCGCTCGACACGGTTGTAGCGTCCGCCGTGATCGAGCTGCTCAAGGAGCTGCAGCGCGAGCTGGGGCTCTCCTATATCTTCATCAGCCACGACCTCTCCGTCGTCGAGGCCATCTGCGACGAGATCATGGTCATGTACAATGGTGAGCGGGTGGAGCAGATCACGCCCGACAAGGTCAAGTCGCCCACGCACCCCTATTCCAAACTTCTGTTTTCCTCCGTGCCGAAGCTCGATCCGACCTGGCTCGACGGCCTCGTCCGCGACCCCGAGCTCGTCACTCAGTACGGCCACCGCTGACCAAACTGACCGGAGGGGATTCGCCGGACTACAGTTGCGAGCAGAGCCGGTAGGCCTCATAGATTGACGAGTAGATGTCCCTGCTGGCGACCGCGTCTCCAATGCGGTGCAGGACGAAGGATCCTGGAGCTTGGAGCCCTTGCACCCCCTTTGTCGCCACTCCCGTCATGAGCGCGATGTCGGTCACGCCCTTATTGGCGGAGCGGGCACGCAATTCCTGGTAGGTATCTTCCACAGGTGCCGTGCCGCGCTCGACAATGAGTTGGGCCGCGGTCATTTCCGTTTCTGCACCGGTGAGCTCATGCCGGAACCGGGCGGCGATGCCGTTGCCGTGGCGCGCTGCCTTGATGAGCCGCAGATCGCCGACGACCCGGATGCCGAGTTCGGACGCGAGTTTGCGGAAACTGACCCGGTCCGGATAGGGTGTCTCGATCGCCAGGGTGTCGTCCGCCATGGCCACGCTGACCGCATGTCCCAGGCGGGCAAGATGCAGGGCACAGGATATGGCGGCCTGACGCCCGGTCTCATCGTAGATGAGCACATCGGCCTTCGCGGGCACGACCCCGGTCAAGATATCCCAGACGCTGTCGCAATGTTCGGCGCCCTCCAGCCACTCCATGTCGGGGATGCCGCCTGTGGCGACGATAACGGCATCCGGTTTCTCGGCAAGCACTCCATCTGCGTCCGCATAGGTGTTGAAACGGACATCCACGCCAAGGCGCGCGAGTTCGTCGATGCGCCAGTCGACTATACTGATCAGATCCTTGCGGTCGGACGCCGAGGCCGCAACGAGCACCTGCCCGCCGAGCCGGGCCCCGGCTTCCAGCAAGGTCACGCTGTGCCCGCGCTCGGAAGCGACCCGGCCGCCTCCATCCCCCCCGGACCACCGCCGACGACGACCACTCGTTTCGGCGTTTCGGTCCGGTCAATGATGTGGCTGACGGTCGTTTCATGGCCGCTGGCGGGGTTGTGAATGCAATGGACCTTCTTGTACAGGCAGTAGGACGCGCCGACGCACGGGCGGATGCGGTCTTCTTCGCCCCGCATCACCTTGTTGACGATATGCGGGTCGGCAATATGCGCTCGCGTCATGCCGACCAGATCGACAAGATTTGCGCGGATCGCGTGCCGCGCCGTGGCTACGTCCCTGATGGCGGCGGCATGGATGACCGGCAGCCTGGTTTCCCGTTTGAACTGCCCAACCAACGGCAGAAACGGCGCGCTCCTGATAAACATGCCGGGCATATTCTGCTCGGCCAGCGACAAGTCGGTGTCCATGCGGCCGAAGATGCAGTTGAAGAAATCGACATGGCCTTCGCGCTCGAACAGCCGGGCGAAGGCAAGGCATTCCTCGAAATCCGATCCGTCGTCGACCGCCTCGTCGATCACGAAGCGGATGCCGACGGCGAAGTCGTCGCCCACCGCGCGGCGGATCGCTTCGTGAACCATCAGCCCGAAGCGCGCGCGGTTTTCCAGCGAGCCGCCGAAAGCGTCCGTGCGCCTGTTGGTTCTGCGCGACAGGAATTGGCCAATCAGATGGCCGCCGGTGACGGTCTCGACGCCGTCCAGACCGCCGTCAACGCAGCGCCTGGCGGCACTGGCGTAATCCTTGACGATCCTGTCGATATCCGCGGCGTCCATTTCCTTGGGGAAATTCCGGTTTCGCGTCTCGCGGACGCGTGACGGCGCAACTGGCGGCAGCCAGTGACCGGCATAGGCAGTAGCGCGCCGGCCGAGATGCGAGGCCTGACACATGACCGTCGCGCCGTGGCGATGAATTCGCTGCGACAGCGATTGGAGATGAGGGATGATGCGATCGCTGGAAAGATCCAGCTGACCGCCGCCCCAGCTCGAATCGGGCGACGTCATCGCCGAGCCGCCGACCATGGTCATCGCCAGGCCGCCGCGCGCTTTCTCTTCATGATAGCGCTGATAGCGCTCGAGCGGCAGGCCGCCCTCGTCCAGCATCGAGGCATGGCTGGTGCTGACGACGCGATTGCGCAGCGTCAGACCCTTGAGCCGAAACGGCTGAAGCAGTGGATCGCCGGATGTGCTCCCCGCTTGGAATGCCGCTGCCGGCACATGCTGCTCCGAACCATTCATGAGGGTTATAGTTCGTGATTTGCAGGACTGCAGAAAGCTTGAAAATTGTTGGGGCGGCTATACGCTTGGCGTATGGCCGGTTTCGCTAAACTCGTCCCGTCCGCACGCGGACTCCTCGTTTTCGAGGCCGCTCTCCGTTCAGGAAGTTTCACCGCCGCGGCGCGCGAGTTCAACGTCACGCAACGTCGATCAGCCGCGGCATCGCTCAGTTGGAGGCCGATCTCGGCGTGGCTCTGTTCACGCGCGGTCCAACAGGATTGTCCCCGACCTCGGAGGGGCGCGCCCTCTATTCGGCTGTACGGCAAGGATTTGACGGCATCGAGGAGGCGATCGGCACGATCAAGCGGAACAGTGCCGCAAAGCCGGTGGTTACCCTTTCGCTCTCGAGCTCTCTCGCTACGCACTGGTTCGTTCCGAGGTTAACGGCGTTCAACACGCGATTTCCCGACGTGGACCTGAGGTTCGAACTCATCGCCGGCGTTCTGCGAGGACCCGCCGAGAATGTCGACCTTGCCACCAGAATCCTGGCCGACGACGACACCCACTATCACCGCTGGGCCTTCTCGCCGGAAATCATCGTTCCGGTGTGCAGCCCATCCTATCTGTCGCACCACGGCCGCTTGAACCATGACTCGGACGGCGAAGGTCATATCCTGCTTCATCTCACCGACGCCAAGGAGCAGTGGCTGGATGCCTGGGGCAGCGTAGCCCGCCGCAAGACCAGCAGGGCAAAGTGGCTCGAATTCTCGGACTACGCAGTCGTGCTTCAGGCCGCGATGAACGGAGAAGGCGTGGCGCTCGGCTGGCTCAGCAATGTCTCAAGGGCACTGCTTCAGGCAACGCTCGTTCCGGCCTCGGACAGGCAGATCAACACCGGACGGATCCATGAATTGATTGCACCTCGCTCACGGCCGGTGCGGCCGATCGTCTGCGATATCCGCGCCTGGATGATCGCCGAGATGCAAGCCGAGTTGAAAGCGTTGCACCCACTATTGCAGCCCGGCGTCCTGTAGCCCGGACCGCAGCAGACAGACTGCAGCGCCCGGCACAGCCTACCCGCTGACTACATCGGAAACAGGCTGGGCAGCGGCATGTGCGATTTGACGATCGGCGACTTCAGCACCACGAAGCTGAAATACTTGTCGATGCCGATATCCATATCGGTCAGCCGCTCCATGATCGTCTGGTACTCGCCAATCCCGGCGGTCACGAATTTCATCAGATAGTCGTAACCGCCCGACACGAGGTGGCATTCGATGACCTGATCGATCTTCTCGACGACGGCGAGAAAGCGGGCGAAGTCCACCTGGCGGTGGTTCTTCAGGGTGATTTCGGTGAACACGGTCAGTGTCTGGCCGAGCTTGCCGATGTTCACCTGCGCGGAATAGCCTTCGATATAGCCTTCCGACTGGAGCTTCTTGACCCGCATCAGGCACGGGCTCGGCGACAGGTGCACCAGTTCGGCCAGCTCCACATTGGTGATGCGGCCGTTCTTCTGCAATTCATGCAGAATCTTGATGTCGATCCGATCCAGTTTCACGTCCATCTCCGAAGAACGCAAGCCACAGCACAAAATGCCGCCACTTCTCTAGCCGTGACACTACCATAGCCCGCAGGCCTGTCCATCCGATGGACCCTGCTCTGACACGCAGGGACTCTCGATTTCATTGCGCCCTACGGAATAAAATTCTGCCTGAAGCATAACTGCGGCAGCGGCTGCCTGCGCAACGCGCTAGATTCGAGCCTCAAAGGCAGAGAGAGGACCATGCGCGCGCCGCTGCAACAGATCGAGACATCCGACGAACTGCCGCAATCCGCGGATGCGGTGGTGATCGGCGGCGGCATTGTCGGCGTCTTCGCGGCCTACTACCTGGCTAGGCGCGGCTTGAAGGTCGCGCTTGTCGAAAAAGGACGCATCGGCGCCGAGCAGTCCAGCAGGAACTGGGGATGGTGCCGCCAACAGAACCGCGACGCCCGCGAGCTGCCGATGGCGACGCGCAGCCTCGATCTCTGGGAGCGCTTTGCGGCCGAAAGCGGCCAGGACACCGGCTTTCGCCGCTGCGGCCTGCTCTATCTCAGCAATGACGAGGCGGAGCTGGCTGGCTGGGCGCGCTGGCGTGACTTCGCCAGAACGGCGGGCGTCACCACGCACATGCTCGACAGCGCCGAGGCCAGCGAGCGGGGCCGCGCCACCGGCCGGACCTGGAAAGGCGGCGTGTTCTCGCCGACCGACGGCACCGCCGATCCGTCGCAAGCCGCGCCAGCGGTCGCCCGCGCCATCCTCCAGCTTGGCGGCACGGTGCATCAGAATTGCGCCGCGCGCGGTATCGAGACCGAGGGCGGTCGCCTGTGCGGCGTGGTCACGGAAAGCGGTACGATCCGCACGAAGGCGGCGGTTTTGGCCGGTGGCGCCTGGGCGTCCTCCTTTTGCCGTCAGTTCGGCTTCCGCTTCCCGCAGGCCTCGATCCGCTCCTCCATCCTGTCGGTCTCGCCCGGGTCGGAGGGCCTGCCGGATGCGCTGCACACGGCAAAGATCTCGGCGACGCGGCGCGGTGACGGCGGCTACACGCTCGCCATAAGCGGCCGCGGACGCGTCGACGTGACGCCGCAGCAGCTGCGCTTCGCTTCGCAGTTCGTCCCCATGTTCCTGAAGCGCTGGCGCAGCCTCGCGCCCGGCGGGTTGCAGGGGGTGCGCTCAGGCCACGAAACGCTTCAACGCTGGCGGCTCGACCGGCCGACGCCTATGGAGCGGATGCGCATCCTCGATCCGGTGCCGGATCAGGCGACCATCCGCCTGACCCACGCCCGCGCGCTCGAGCTGCTGCCGGCCCTCAGGCAGACCAGGATCAGCGCGGCCTGGGCGGGCTACATCGACAGCACGCCGGACGGCGTGCCCGCCATCGGCGAGATCCACGCCGTTCCAGGCTTCTTCCTGGCTGCCGGATTTTCGGGTCATGGCTTCGGCATCGGACCCGGTGCCGGGCACCTCGTCGCCGATCTTGTCACCGGGTTGGAGCCGATCGTCGATCCGAAATCCTACGATCCGCGGCGTTTCGATACTTCGGCGTGGGGCAAGGTCGCCGACTTCTAGTTTCAAACTCGACATTCCGACATTGCTTGGCAGGTGAACCCTCCGGAACTGCATCAGCCTTCTCGAAGAAAGGCGCCGCTCGGGGCCGGCCGGACGGGGGCCTGCCCGCGAAACCGGCCGACATCCTCTGGCCTACAGCCGGCTTGCGCTGCGACGAGTTCGACGGCTGCCAACTGGCAATAGCGCCCCTGGCAGCGCCCCATGCCGACGCGCGAGAGCGATTTCACCCTGTTGGCCTCGCCGCCGCCGAGAGTCGTGCCCTCGCGCACGGCCCCGGCAGTGACGTTCTCGCAGCGGCAGACGATCGTATCGTCGGGAAGCGCCCTCACCATCGCGCCCGGCCAAGGAAAGGCCTGGGCCAGACCACGGGCAAAGCGCTCGAGCCGTGCGAGCCTGCGCAGGTCGGCGCCGACGGAGGGCACCGGGCGTCCAAGGTCGGCAAGGCACGCCGCCGCAGCAACGCGTCCTGCGATCTCCGCGCCGTCCGCCCCTAGGAGACGGGCCCCATCACCGGCCAGGTAGATGCCATTGCGGGCTCGCCCCATCTCGTCGGCCTTCGGCAGCCATTGCCGCCACAGCTCGTCATAGGTGAAGGCGCAGCCCGCAAGGTCAGTCAGATGCGTCTCCGCCCGCAGGTGCCAGCCGATCCCGATCATGTCGCATGGGGTGACGCGCTCCCGGCCGCCGGCGTCGCGCCAGCGCATCCCGGTGACACCCTGTCCGTCGGCATCGATTCGCTCAGGCGTCACGCCAGCGTGGTAGCGGCGACCAAGCCGCGCCCGCAGGGTTAGCCCAGGCAACGCCACGATTGGTCGGGCGGCAAGTCCCCAGAACCCGCGCATCTGCTGGCGCCAGGAGGAGGTGTCGAGCACCGCCGCCACATCCGCTCCGGCCTTGAGGAGTTGCGTGCCGACCAGCGTCAGCAAAGGGCCCGACCCGATCAGCACGATGCGCCGTCCGAGCGCGACGCCCTGCGCCTTGAGCGCGATCTGCGCCGCGCCAAGGCTGAAGACGCCGGCGTTCTGCCAGCCAGGGATCGGGGCGACGCGGTCTGAAGCGCCGGTGGCGAGGATCAGGCGGTCGTAGAAGACGACCTCCGCGCCGCCCTCCCCCAGCACATGCAGCCGCCCCTCATGCACGGCGATGACGGAGCTGCGCGCGCAATAAGTGAGCCGCCCTTCATCGGCCATCCGGTCGAAGAGCAAATGCAGTGCGAGCGCCTTGTCCGCCTCAGAGCCGTACAGCTGCTGCGGAGTTCGGACGAACCCGGCGGGCGGGCGGCGATAGATCTGCCCACCCGCGCGGTGCCCTTCATCGATCACCACCGGATGGAGCCCGGCCTCGACCAGTGTCGCCGCGGCCCTTATGCCGGCGGGGCCCGCACCTACGATCACGATGCGCGGCGATGACGGCTCGCTCACGGCCAGTTCTCAGGGGGCGTCGTTCGCAGCCGCATGCCTTCGACGACAAGAGTTGTGCACGCACGCAGGCGGGGTCCCTCGTCTTGCCACACCCAGCAGTCCTGGCAGGCTCCCATCAGACAGAACCCCGCGCGCGGCTCGGGACCGAACTCGGAACTCCGCAGCGCATGTCCTGAAGCCAGCATTGCCGTCAGCACGGTGTCGCCGTCCAGCGCGTTGCGCATCTCACCGTCGAGAAGGAATTGCACCTCCTCGCGATCGCGCTCGGCCAGCCGGACAATGCGGCCGGCGGTCATCATTCCGCCGCCTCTCGTACCGGCCCCTGACGAGGCAGTTCGGGAAAGCGTTCGCAGACCGCCTCGAAGGCCGCTTGGACGCCCTCCGGCCCGGAGCGACCTTTCATGCGGCGAAAAATCTCCGTCTTGGCGAAGAACCGCCAGTGGATCGGCAAGGCGTCCAGCAGAGCGTGGAGCCGGTCATAGGCGGCCGGCGTCCACTGCGCTTCGTAGCTGTCGCGCTCCGGCCCGAAATGGAAATGGCCCCCGGACGGCTTGTGCCTCGCGCGCAGCCGCTCCGTCGCGTGCTCGTCGACTTCGCCGCCGCGGATAACGACCCCGTAGTCGCTTTCGGCTGCGGCCGGCGAGAGATAGCCGCGCCGCACATCCTCAGCGACCCGCCAGGGCTCGCGCTGAAACGGGTCGCCGCGTCCGCCGCCGCCGGCGGAGCGGATCTCGAGCACGTCGCCCGGCTGCAGCACCGCCGTGTCGACGTTGCCCAGCCGCCGCTCGCGGTCGGTGCCCGGATTGACGACCATGTCCGACAAGCCGGCCGCCTTGCCGCCCAGCACGCCCCAGGGACGGAAGAAGCTGCGGTCGCGATTGCGCGCCGTAATCCGGGAGTCGGGGGCAAAGACACGAAAAGCCATCTCGGTCGCCAGCCCGCCGCGCCAGCGGCCCGCACCGCCGCTGTCCTGGGCGAGCCCATATTTCACGAATTCGACCGGCGTCTCGGTCTCGGTGATCTCGATCGGCGTGTTCTTGAGATACGCGGCATCGGCGCCCGATCCATTGGTGCCATCGCGACGCGGCATCGCGCCGCCGCCGCCCACCACGGGGTTGACCGCCGCGATGACGCTCCGGCTGGTGCGCTCATCGATGGTCATGACGTTGACGATGCAGTTGTTGCCGGCCGGCGCCGCCGGCAAGCGCTCCGGCAGCACTTGCGAGAAGGCCCCGAAGATGACCGAGCGCAGCCGGGCGCAGGTGAGCGAGCGCATGCCGACGGCGGCGGGATGGACGGGGTTCAGCACCGAACCTTGCGGCGTGATGCAGGTGAACGGCCGGGTGAGGCCCGTGTTGAGCAGGATTTTCGGGTTGAGCGTGTAGAGCACGTAATACACCCCGACCAAGAGCATCGTGTGGCGCGGGTCGCCGCCCGAAGGCACGTTGAGCGAGGAGCCGAGCTGCGGATCGGAGCCGGTGAAGTCGAGCACGGCCTCATCGCCTTTGATCGTCAGCGTCAGCTTCAGCCGGCAGGGATTGGCCTCGACCGAATCCTCATCGGCATAGTCGGCGAATTGCCAGGTGCCGTCGGGCATGGCGCGCAGCACGGCCCGCGCCTGCGCCTCGGCATGGTCGAGAAGAGCTGCAACGCCTTCGACGAAGCCGGCCTTGCCGAACTTTTTCACCATCGCCTGGATCTTGCGCTCGCCGGTGTTGAGCGCGCCGACCAGCGCCTTGATGTCGCCGATGTTGAGGTCCGGCTTGAGCACATTGGTGCTCATGATCCTGAGGATCGTCTCGTCGAAGACGCCTTCCCTCACCAGCTTCATCGGCGGAAAGCGGACGCCTTCCTGATGGATTTCGGTGAGCGCGCGGCTGAGCGAAGCCGGCACAGCCCCGCCCATGTCGGTGTTGTGGATGTGCCCTCCCGTCCAGGCGACGATCTCGCCGTCGACGAAGACCGGCTTCCACAAATGCGTATCGGGCGCGTGCGTGGCGACGTGGCCGGAATAGGGATCGTTGGTGAAGGCGACGTCTCCCGGCCGGTAGTCGTTCACCATGGCGATCGCACGGTGATAGGAAAGCCCCGGATACCACGTGGCGCCGAGTTCCATCGGGACGGCGAAGGTCGCTCCCGAGCGATCCATCAGCATCACCGTAAAATCCTGCGTCTCCTTGACGAAGGCGGAGTGCGCGGTGCGGTGCAGCGTGTGGGCCATGTTCTCGGCCGCCGCGCGGGCATGGTTAGCCAGAACCTGAAGATTTGTGCGGTCGAACAAGGCGTCACTCCGCGAAAGTCAGAACGAGATTAAGGTGGCGATCGACCCGCGCCTGCGTTCCGGCGGGGAGAGCGAAGGTGGTATCTTCCTGGACCACCACCGCGGGCCCGTGAAACGCGCTGCCCGGCACCAGGGTCTGGCGGTCATGGACGTCGATGGTCTCGACGGTCAGACCGGTGTAGACCGGCACCCGGCGCGCCGGATGGGTCGGGACGTCGATCTCCTCGGTCTCGGGGAAGGAGAGCGCCGGACCTGCGCCTATCGCGGACAGCCGTACATTCACAAGCTCGATCGCGCCGTTCGGATCGTGGAAGTCGTAGAGCTGCTCATGGGTGCGGTGAAATGCCTGCTCGATCGCGGCCGCGTCGCCGTCCGCCAGCCATTGGGGCGAAAGGACGACCTCGATCTCATAGCTCTGGCCGAAGTAGCGCATGTCGCAGGAGAGTGTGAGTTGCGCGGCCGCATGGTGCCCCTGCGCCGCAAGCCAGTCGCGGCCCTCCTGCGCAAGCGCCTCAAAGGCCTCGCGGAGTCCGGGAAGCGACGCGCCGGTAAGCGGGCTGAAGATGGTGCGGATGAAGTCCCCGCGCAGATCTGCCACCAGCCCACCCAGCGCCGATACCACACCGGGGCGGCGGGGCGCCATGACGCGTTTGATGCCGAGCTCGCGGGCCAGGAAGGCACCAAGCATCGGGCCGCCGCCGCCGAATGGCATCAGCGTGAAATCGCGCAGATCGACGCCGGCGCGCGAGGCGAGCTTCTCGACCTCGACGAACATTTCCGACACCGCGATGTCGAGGATCGCCTGCGCGGTCTGCTCGACCGGACGGCCGAGCCGCATCGCAAGTTCGCCGACCGCGCGATGCGCCAGTTGGGTCTCGATGCTGAGCTGGCCATAGGCCATCTCGCTATGGCCGAGCCATCCGCACACCACCATGGCGTCGGTCACCGTCGCCCGCTCGCCGCCACGGCCGTAGCATGCGGGTCCCGGCGTCGAACCGGCCGATTCCGGCCCGACCCGCAGCACTCCTTGCGCGTCGACGCTGGCGATCGAGCCGCCGCCGACACCGATCGAGCTCACCGACACGGAAGGGATATGGAGCGGAAATTCGCCGATCAGCTCGCCGGTGCCGAACTGCGGCTCGCCGTTTATGATGAGCGCGAAATCGGCCGAGGTTCCGCCGATGTCGAGGGTGAGAACCTTATCCTCGCCGGCCTGACGCGCCAGCCACGAGGCGCCGATGACGCCCGAGGCCGTTCCCGACAGCAGCATGTTCACGCAGGCGCGCTTGCCTTCGGCGGCGTTCATCAGCCCGCCGTTCGACTTCGTCAGCATCGGCCGGGCCGGCACGCCGCGATGCTTCAGCCGCTCTTCCAGCGCGGTCAGATAGCCGGAGACGCGCGGATGGACATAGCCATTGAGAATGGCGGTCGAGCTGCGCTCGTATTCGCGGATGACCGGCCACACCTCGGCGGAGGTGAAGACGAAGAGGTCGGGCGCCAGGCGCGCGATCGCCGCCTTTACCGAGGTTTCCTGCGCGGCGTTGCGCCAGGAATGAAGGAAAGACACGACGATCCCCTGCGCCCCGTTCGATTTCGCGGCCGCGATCGCGCTCTCCACCGCCGCCGTGTCGGGCGCCTGGGATTCATTGCCATCGGCGCGCATGCGGGCCGGAATGCCGAACACCATGTCGCGCGAGATCAGCGGATCCGGCCGCGCGCAGAACAGCGAGTACATGTCCGGCATGCGAAGCCGCGCGAGTTCGATCACGTCCTCGAAGCCGGCGTTGGTGAACAGCGCCAGCGGCGCGCCCTTGCGCTGGATGATCGTGTTGATGCCGACGGTCGTGCCATGCACGAAGCGCGTCATATGGGTCGGGTCGAAGCCTTCGCGTTCGGCCAGCAAGGTGAGCCCCGTCATCAGCTCGGCACCCGGATCTTCCGGCGTCGTCAGCACCTTCAGCGAAGCGACGCGTCCGGAGCTTGCTTCGAGCGCGCAGAAATCGATGAATGTCCCGCCGATATCGACGCCGACCTTCCAGTCGGCCTTCTTCAGCGCCTCATCCGTCGCAGTGGCTCCATCCATGATGCGTCCCTTTCCGTCTGCTCGGAAACTCGCACGAGCGGACAGTCACGGTCCAAGATGGATGATGGGCAAGAATATAAGTCGTACTTATACCTTGACGCTATGCTCGCCGACAACGGCGGAGCAGGCCGTGCGGATGTCATCGCGCATCGTTTCGTCGGCCCTCGAAAGGGCTCGTGCGCGGGACGTGAGCAGCGCGATCGGGAATTCCGGGCCGCCCGCCAGCGGCCTGACAGCGAGGCCGGAAAACTGGTGCCACGGCAGCAGCGCGTCGACGAGAGCCACGCCCAGACCGGCCTGGACGAAGCCGACGGCAGAAATCGAAACGTCGATCTCCAGCGACGGTGAAAGCGCCACGCCTTGCGCGCGGGCCGCGTGGACCAGCTCGTCGGCGGGACGCGTGTTGCCGCGATAGGATATCAGTTGCTGCCCGACGAGATCGGCGAGCGTCAGCTCGGGCTTATTCTGCAGCGCGTGTCCGCGCGGCAGCAGGCAGGCGAAGCCGACGCTGCCGATCACCTCGGCCTCGATATCGGGAGGCAGGCGGTCATCCATGGCCACGCCGAGGCTGGCATCGCCGGCGCGCAGCATGTCTACAATCGCGGCGATCGGCGCGCTATGGGAACGCAGCAGCATGTCGGGATGCTGCGCCCGAAATGCGGTGAAGGCGCGCGGCAATATCGCCATGGCCGGCGGCGGCGAGGCGGCGACCCGCACCAGTCCGGTCCGACCGAGACGCAGATCGGTGGTCTTGCGGCGCAGGCCGTCGAGCCCCGCCGACAGCCTCTCGGCATCGGGAAAGATCTCGAGCGCCTCAGGGGTCGGCCGCAGCCTGCCCTTGACCCGCTCGAACAGCGTGAAGCCGAGCTCGTCCTCAGTGTGGAGCAGTATCTGGCTGAGCGCGGGCTGGGAGATGTTCAGCATTCGCGCCGCGGCGGTCACGGTGCCCGCGCGCATGACGGCGATGAACACTTCGAGCTGCCGGGCCCGCATTCCTACTCCATAGGTAAAACTTATGGCTTTTATCCAAAGCCATCTTTGACGCATTGCCGCGGCGCCGACAAGATGGATCAGGATCAGCCCTCTGCGCTAAGGAACGACAATGGATGTGATCGTGCTGGGCGGCGGCCTGATGGGGACGGCTTGCGCCTATTTCCTGGCCAGGCGCGGCGCCCGCGTGACGCTGATTGAGCGCAACCGGATCGGCAGTGGAGCAACCGTCGCCTCCTTCGGCAACATCCGGCGCACGGGGCGTCATCTGTCGCAGCTTCCGCTGGCCCACCGCTCGCTCTGGCTGTGGGGCGAGGCCGAAAAAATGCTGGGGTGCGATGTGGAATTCCGCGCCACCGGTCACGTCCGGCTGATCTTCGATGAAGGCAGTCTCGCCGACATGCGCAGCTATGCCGAGGGTGCGCGTCCCTGGGGACTCGAGCTGGAGGAGCTCAGCCCGCGCGAGATCCGCGCGCGTTTTCCCGGCCTCGGTCCGGACGCGATCGCGGCGTCGTTCTCTCCGCATGACGGCAGCGGCAATCCGCGGCTGATCGCGCCGGCCTTCGCCGAGGCCGCCCGCAAGCTGGGCGCGAAAATCATCCACGAAGCTCGGGTCGAAAAGATCGAGCGGACCGACTCCGGTTTCCTTGTCGCCAGTTCAAAAGGCGCTTTCGCCGCAGAATGCCTGCTCAACACCGCCGGCGCCTGGGGCGCGCGCGTCGCTGCGCTGTTCGGCGAAGAGGTCCCGCTCGATGCCCGCGGCCCGCAAATGGGCGTGACCGAGCCATTGCCGCATCGGATCCTGCCGGTGGTCGGCGTCTGGACGCGCGACAAGGACTATGGCGCCTATCTGCGTCAGGTCGAGCGCGGCAACATCGTCTTCGGCGGCGCCGCCGAAAGGGTGCCGGTCGACCTCGATCCGGGCCATGCGACCGCCGACCCCATGCGCCTGCCGACGCAATTGCGGGCCGTCGCGCGGCTGTTGCCGGCGATCGCCCAGGTCGCGGTCATCCGCACCTGGTCCGGCTGCGAAGGCTATGTCCGCGACATGCTGCCGGTCATGGGACGCTCGGCGACAACGCCGGGCCTGTTCCACGCCTTCGGCTTCAGCGGGCACGGCTTCCAGCTCGGTCCGGGTGTCGGCGACGCCATGGCCGAGCTTATCACGACTGGTGGCTGCGAAACGCCCCTCGACGATTTTAGGATAGATCGCTTCAATCACGGAGCCTGACGAGGCGAGTCGATCACCTGGGCGCCAGGCGTCCTTTGACGCGCAAGAAGGGAGCTTCCATCTCTGTTCGAATGACGGCGTGTTGGGTGAGCAGAAGGTCGCTTTCGGATGGCTGAGACTGAAGTTCGCCCCCAGCAAACCGCGGCCGCGGATTGGAGCGGGTGGGCGCTGCGCGACAAGCGATTTATAAGTGTCGTTGTACGAGCATTCCCCGATCGGCGATTCTTATTTCATGCTTTGCTCAGCCCTATCGGCTTAATGTCGAACGCAGGATGCCGCGCAGAACATGGCGCGCTTCTACGGACTTTCCATCGAAACGACATTGTTTTGCGGCGCTTCGGCCAAAGGATGACGACTGAACCTAGACAGTAAGGAGCTTGCGTACATCGGGCCTGTCCAGATCCTCGGCAGGGCCGGTATGCACGATCTGGCCGCGGTCCATGATGTTGACCTCGTCGGCAAGCTCGCGGCAGAAATCCAGATACTGCTCGACCAGAAGCACCGCGATCCCCGCCTGGTCGCGCAGATAGCGGATGGCGCGGCCGATGTCTTTGATGATTGATGGCTGGATGCCTTCGGTCGGCTCGTCGAGCACGAGCAGCTTCGGCCGCATCACCAGCGCGCGGCCTATGGCGAGCTGCTGCTGCTGGCCGCCGGACAAGTCGCCGGCGCGGCGGCCGAGCGTCTGCTTCAACCCTGGAAACAGCTCGAAGACATGAGCTGGAACGTTGCGGTCGGCGCGCTTCAGCGGTGCGAACCCCGATTCCAGATTTTCGCGCACCGTAAGCAGGGGAAAGATTTCCCTGCCCTGCGGCACGAATGCGATGCCCGACCGGGCGCGGTCATACGCCGCGCTTCGCTCGAGCGCTTTCCCCTCGAAGGCAACACTTCCGCTCGTCAGCCTATGATGGCCGACGATCGATCTCATCAAACTGGTCTTGCCGACGCCATTGCGGCCGAGTACGCAGGTGATCTTGCCCGCGCCCGCTTTCAGCGAAACGCCGCGCAGCGCCTGGGCGGCACCGTAATGGAGGGTGGCGTTGGAGACTTCGAGCATGGTCAGCCCCGTCTCCAGCACCTGAGGAAGGAAAGGTCGAAACGATGCAACGAGACCCGCCAGATCATGCTCAGCGCCCCAGATAGACTTCGACGACGCGTTCGTCGGCCGAAACGAAATCGAGCGTGCCTTCCGACAGCACCGAGCCCTCGTGCAGGCAGGTGACCTTGACGCCGAGCTCGCGCACGAAATGCATGTCGTGCTCGACGACGACCACCGAATGGTCGCGGGCGATGTCCTTGAGCAGGCGCGCCGTCTCCTCGGTCTCGGCGTCGGTCATGCCGGCGACCGGCTCGTCGACGAGGAGTAGCTTCGGGTCTTGTGCCAGCAGCATGCCGATCTCCAGCCACTGCTTCTGGCCATGGCTCAAATTGGCGGCGATCTCGTCGCGCTTGTCGCCGAGGCGGATGATGCCGAGTATGTCGTCGATGCGCCACGTCTCGGCCGCCGAGCGGCGATGGAACAACGCCGGGAAGATCGAGCGCGGCCCCTTCAGCGCCAGCATCAGATTGTCCTCGACGCTGTGGCTCTCGAAGACGGTCGGCTTCTGGAACTTGCGGCCGATGCCCATCATGGCGATCTCGGCTTCGTCATGCCTGGTGAGATCGACCCGACCGTCGAAGAATACCTCGCCCTCGTCCGG
Source organism: Mesorhizobium sp. WSM3862 (assembly GCF_002294985.1). Taxonomy (GTDB): domain Bacteria; phylum Pseudomonadota; class Alphaproteobacteria; order Rhizobiales; family Rhizobiaceae; genus Mesorhizobium. Next base: position 738,948 of record NZ_NSGE01000003.1, read on the forward strand.
CCGCGTTTTGCCGGTGACAATATCCATCATCGTCGTCTTGCCGGCGCCGTTGGGTCCGATGATGGCGCGCATCTCGCCCTTGTCGAGCACCAGCGACAGGTTGTTGATGGCGCGAAAGCCGTCGAAGGAGACCGAGACGCCGTCCAGATAGAGGATGGTGTTCGACTTGCTCATGGTCGCTTACTCCGCCGGCTGCGGTTCGGGGCCGTTGGCCGACCACGCGCCCGGCGTTCTCGCCGCCGAGCGCTCGATCTTCGGCTGCGCTTCCGGCGGGTCGATGCCGGCTTTCGCGGCGATCGAGGCGGCGCGCAGCGCCCTGGCCTTGCTGCGCCAGCCATCCCAGGCGCCGACGACACCCTTGGGCAGGAACAGTGTGACGGCGACGAACAGTCCGCCGAGCGCAAACAGCCAGAATTCCGGCAGCACGCCGGTGAACCAGGATTTGCCGGCGTTCACCAGCAGCGCGCCGATGATCGGCCCGACAATGGTGCCGCGCCCGCCGACGGCGGTCCAGATCACCACCTCGATCGAGTTGGCCGGATCGAACTCGCCGGGATTGATGATGCCGACCTGCGGCACGTAGAGCGCGCCGGCAATGCTGGCCATGACGGCCGAGACGCTGAAGGCGAAGAGTTTTACATTCTCGGCCCGCCAGCCGAGGAAGCGGGTGCGGCTTTCGGCGTCGCGCACCGCCATCAGCAGCTTGCCGTATTTGGAGCGCACGATCGCCGCGGTGACAAAGACGGCGAACGCCAGCGTCACGGCGCTTGCCGAAAACAGCGCCGAGCGCGTCGCGTCGGCCTGGATGTTGAAGCCGAGGATGTCCTTGAAATCGGTCAGGCCGTTATTGCCTCCGAAACCCATGTCGTTGCGGAAGAAGGCAAGCAGCAGCGCATAGGTCATCGCCTGGGTGATGATCGAGAGATAGACGCCGGTGACGCGGCTGCGGAAGGCGAACCAGCCGAATACGAAGGCAAGCAGGCCCGGCACGGCCAGCACCATCAGCACGGCGAACCAGAAATGGTCGAAGCCGTGCCAGAACCAGGGCAGTTCCTTGTAGTTCAGGAACACCATGAAGTCCGGCAGGATGGGATTGCCATAGACGCCGCGCGAGCCGATCTGACGCATCAGATACATGCCCATCGCATAGCCGCCGAGCCCGAAGAAGGCGCCGTGGCCGAGCGAAAGGATGCCGCAATAGCCCCAGACCAGATCGAGCGCGAGCGCCAGCAGCGCGTAGCAGAGATATTTCCCGACCAAAGAGACGATGTAAGGCGGAATGTAGAAAGCGCTTTGAGGCGACACCGCGAGGTTTAGCAGCGGCACGATGGCGGCCGCCGCCAGCAGGACGAGGATGGCGATCGCGATGCGCCGGTCGGCGCCGAAGAAGCGCTGCGTGATCATGCTTCCACCGCCCTGCCCTTCAGCGCGAACAGGCCGCGCGGCCGCTTCTGGATGAACAGGATGATCAGTACCAGCACGACGATCTTGCCAAGCACCGCGCCGGCGTACGGCTCGAGGAACTTGTTGACGATGCCGAGCGAGAAGGCGCCGACCAGCGTGCCCCAGAGATTGCCGACGCCACCGAAGACCACGACCATGAAACTGTCGATAATGTAGCCGCGGCCGAGATTGGGCGAGACGTTGTCGATCTGGCTGAGCGCCACGCCGGCGATCCCGGCGATACCGGAGCCGAGCGCGAAAGTCAGCGCGTCGACCCAAGGCGTCCTGATGCCCATGGATGCGGCCATGCGCCGATTGGCGGTGACGGCACGCATCTGCAGGCCCCAGGGCGTTCGCTTCATGACGTAGAGCAGCACACCGAACACCAGCAGCGCGAACACCAGTATCCACAGCCGGTTCCAGGTGATGGCCAATTGACCGATGTCGAACGATCCCGACATCCAGGACGGATTGCCGACCTCCTGGTTCGTCGGGCCGAAGACGGTGCGCACCGCCTGCTGCAGGATCAGCGAGACGCCCCATGTGGCAAGAAGCGTCTCCAGCGGCCGGCCGTAGAGGAAGCGGATGACGCCGCGCTCGATGACGAGGCCGACCAGCGCCGAGACCAGGAAGGCGAGCGGCAGCGCGATGACCAGCGACCAGTCGAAGAGGCTCGGAAACGACGTGCGGATCACCTGCTGGACGACGAAGGTGGTGTAGGCGCCGAGCATCACCATCTCGCCATGCGCCATGTTGATGACGCCCATGACGCCAAAGGTGATGGCGAGACCGATAGCGCCGAGCAGCAGCACCGATCCGAGTGATATGCCGTACCAGATGTTCTGGCCGGCATCCCACAATGCCAGCGTCGAATTGATATGGCCGATCGCGGCGGTTGCCAAGTTCTTGACCGCTCCCTGCGCGCCAGCCTCAACGGAGGTCAGCAGGGAAAGCGCATCGCGATCGCCGCGCGCTTCGATGACCGAGATCGCGGCCAGCTTGTCGGTTTCCGGCTTGTCGGAAACGAGAACCGACGCGGCCCGAGCCTGCTCGAACATCGTCTTGACGGCGGGGTCGGTTTCAGCGGCGATCGCAGCATCGAGCGGCCCGACATTGGCGGCATCGGGCGTCTTGAACATGGTCGCAGCGGCGGCAAGCCGCACGCTTGCGTCCTTGGCGCGCAAGGTCAGTGTGCCCAGCGCATCGCGGATCGTGCGCCGTAGGCCGTTGTTGACCTTGATCTTGGTGAGATCGGCCTTGGCGGCGTCGGCTGCTTTCTCGCCGCTCAGCGGATCGAGCAGTTCGATGCCGTCGCCCCCTTCCTTGCCGACGAAGACCTGGGAATCCGCCTTTCGGATGTAGAGGTTGCCGTCGGCGAGCGCAGAAAGCGGACGTTCGACCAAAGGATCGCCGCTCGCCGCAAGCTCGCGGACGACGGCCTCGGTGCCAGAGAAATTGGAGGCTGCCGCGAACTTGGCAATGATCGGGCGAAGATCGGCTTCGGCCGCGCTCGACGGCAGCAGGCTTGCCATCGTCAGCAGCAGCGTCAGCCAAATCGCGCGCAACAGGATCATCGTCTTCCAGCGGTTCTCAAGGTTCGAGGTTTTCGCCCGGACGGGCCGAGGCCCGCCCGGGCTGCGGTCGCCGGGTCGCGGAACCACGCCGCGACCCGGCCCACCCCCTGGGAGGGTCAGTTGGTGCCCTTGCCGCCGCACTTGCCGGTGGCGACATTGAAGTTGCCGCACGACAGGGGCGCGCGCCAATCGGAGATCAGGTTCTTGGAATCGGGCAGATAGTCGGACCACTCGTCGCCCATCACCAGACCCGGGGTCTGCGAGACGGTTTCGAACTGGCCGTCGGCCTGGATCTCGCCGATCAGCACCGGCTTGGTGATGTGGTGATTGGGCATCATCGTCGAATAGCCGCCGGTGAGGTTCGGCACCGAGACGCCGACCATGGCGTCGATGACCTTGTCAGGATCGGTTGTGCCGGCTTTCTCGACCGCCTTCACCCACATGTTGAAGCCGATATAGTGGGCTTCCATCGGATCGTTGGTGGTGCGCTTGTCGTTCTTGATGAACTTATGCCAGTCGTCGATGAACTTCTTGTTCTCGGGCGTGTCGACGCTCTCGAAATAGTTCCAGGCGGCGAGATGGCCGACCAGCGGCGCGGTGTCGAGACCGGCCAGTTCCTCCTCGCCGACCGAGAAGGCCATGACAGGGATATCCTCGGCCTTGATGCCCTGGTTGCCGAGCTCCTTGTAGAACGGCACATTGGCGTCGCCGTTGACCGTCGACACGACGGCGGTCTTCTTGCCGGCCGAGCCGAACTTCTTGATCGCCGAGACCTCGGTCTGCCAGTCGGAGAAGCCGAACGGCGTGTAGTTGACCATGATATCCTCGGCCGGCACGCCCTTCGACTTGAGGTAGGCTTCGAGGATCTTGTTGGTCGTGCGCGGATAGACATAGTCGGTGCCTTCGAGCACCCAGCGCTTCACCGAGCCGCCATCGGCGCTCATCAGGTAGTCGACGGCCGGAATGGCCTGCTGGTTCGGGGCAGCACCGGTGTAGAAGACGTTGCGCTCGCTCTCCTCGCCCTCATACTGGACCGGATAGAACAGGATGTTGTCGAGCTCCGAGAACACCGGCAGCACCGATTTGCGCGAGACCGAAGTCCAGCAGCCGAACACCGCCGCGACCTTGTCCTTGGAGATCAGCTCGCGCGCCTTTTCGGCAAACAGCGGCCAGTTGGACGCCGGATCGACCACCACGGCCTCGAGCTTCTTGCCGAGCAGGCCGCCCTTGGCGTTCTGCTCTTCGATCAGCATCAGCATGACGTCCTTCAGCGTCGTCTCCGAGATCGCCATCGTCCCCGACAGCGAATGCAGGATGCCGACCTTGATCGTGTCGTCGGCCGCCCTGGCGGGCGCCGTCAGCAGGCTGGCCGCGAGCACGCCAGCCGAGAACATTTTTGTTATTGTCGAGAAACTTCCCCTCATATTGCACACTCCCAAGCTGGTTGTTTTGCATTGCAACATTGCGGTGCAAGCGACGTGCCAAACCTGACAGTCCAAAGTGCCGGGCAAAAAATCGATCAGTTACAGTTGGTTATAATTTCAACTCAAGTTTTCAACGGCCGCTTCCGCTTCAACGCGTTGTCAAATTTTGGGCTTCTGCCTCTATTTTCATCGCAACTTTCTATTGCGTGTTTTTACATCGCCGTTTGCCTTCTGCCGGCCCCCGTAGTCGCACGGCGAGAGATGTTGGGAATTGAAATCTTTGCGCCGCGGGCGGCTAAGAAGTGAGGGGCCCGGTCCCTCTCGGCGGCGGGCTTTTCCTATCTGGAGCAAATTTGTAGACCGCTCGATTGGTGTCGTCGGTGACGCGAACCCATTGGGTCTCGACTCGCCGGTCCTGTACGTGGCGGCCGGTCACCCATTCAGCGGCTTCTTTAGCTGAGGCGGTCCTCGCGTAGGCAATACCGCATCCGTCCCCGACATCGTTTCAACGGTAAGGGACGGGCTCTTTTGTCGGGTCTCCTCTGATCAGTCAGCCCTTTCCAATGGGGCCGATATGCCATCCCGACGCAACAGCGCCGCCCAGCGACCGAACTTCGACAAGGGGCGAAGGTCCCAGGAGTTGTTCACCGGCGGCTTTTGTCGAGTGCCGCCGCTCGACAGGCGCGCGACAGGTGAACGAAATAGGCCCCCCTGACGCGTTTTCTGCACCCCAGTACCTGCGAAGGCTCACGCGCGGCCTAGCCCGGCTTCTGTGGCAAATGGCAATGGTTCCAACATCGCCCTGCCCGATTTCACATGCCCTTCGCTTCGGCAGCGCAGACCAGCCGTCAGCGTGTTGGCGATAGAGCGTGAATTTCTCCTCGAGCGCCACGACTGCTTCGCCCTTGCTGCGTTCAGTGGCCCGCCCACCGACATGCGCGCGCCGGCCGCCGAACATTGGTCATGACGGTCCAGAACAACGTCCCGGCACTGGGCCCATCCGCCGCCAAGGATCCGACGCTATCGGAGCCGAGGAACGTCGGGGAGAATCGCAGGGACTCGGACTGCAAAGACGAGTGTCGCTGACTCGCCCCGGGTAACTCCGGCGGCTGTGCAATCGACTTTCCTTCGCGGCCGCCTAGCAGTTCGCGTCAGTCTGCGGATCGCACGCCTTGTTTTTCTGGCCCCGTGGCTTGGGCTTGGCCGCCTGCTCGGGCTCGGCCTGCTGCTGCTCGGCGGCGGGCTGCTCCTTCGCCTTCCGTTTCTCAGGCTTGGCAGTCTGTTCCGGCTCGGCCTGCTGCTCGGCGGCGGGCTGCTTCTTGGCCTTCCGTTTCTCAGGCTTGGCAGCCTGTTCCGGCTCGGCCTGCTGCTCGGCGGCGGGCTGCTTCTTGGCCTTCGGTTTCTCAGGCTTGGTAGCCTGTTCCGGCTCGGTCTGCTGCTGCTCGGCGGCGGGCTGCGTCTTGGCCTTCGGCTTCTCGGGCTTGGCCGCCTGTTCCGGCTCCGCCTCCTGTTCGGCGGCGGGCTGCTTCTTGCCCTTCGGCTTCTCAGGCTTGGCGGCCTGTTCCGGCTCGGCCTGCTGCTGCTCGGCGGCGGGCTGCTCAGGCTTGGCGGTCTCTTCCGGCTCCGCCCCATCGGCCCTTGCGCCTTCGGTCGGCTTCGATTTACGGCCAGCCTGAACCTGCTTCACCTGCTCGATGTCCTTTAGCTTAGCTGGTTTTGCCTTGGGGTCGGCTTTCACCTCACCTTCGAAGACCGCGACCGTGTCATTTTCCAATTTGCCGGACTGCTCGGGCGCGTCGGTCTTGCTGACCTTGACGGCAGTCACATTCTGGTCCGTCTCCTTTTCGATCACATCAACATCAATGACTTTGTTGACCACCACGTTGTTCTGGATGGTCACGTCGCCGGCCGGCTGGGCCGCCTCGACAATCCGCACAAACTCGGACCTATCACGGATAACAGCGACAGAAACGTCGGCAGCAAGGAATTCGCGGCTAGGGACTACCACCCAGTAATAATCCGGCGTCGTGTCGAAGGTTACCTCGATTGAAATCAAGTCCGGATCACGGCGCGGCGGCAGCGGAGCCCAAATGATGTGCTCCCTGTCACGACGCCAAGTCACCCATGCTGGCGCCCAGCGAGTGCCCGGAACCCAGTACCAGCCGATATCGTCGGCATAGCCCCACCGGCCGTAATGGTACGTCGCCCAGCCGAATGGCTCGTCGGATACCCAGAGCCAGCCATACTCCTCTGTATAGACCCAATGGCCCAGGGTATACGGGCGCCAATCGTCAGGTACATCAGTTGGCACGAAAACGGTCGCTCCATGATACGAGACCCAATCGCCATGGGACGACAGGTCTTCGTAGAATGTGCTGATCGAAACCTCGGTGGCGGCCCTTGCCTGCGACACTAGCGAGAATGGTGGAATCTGGTTGGGGATATCAACGACCGTAAGCAGACAGGCGGTTACGCCGCCCAGCATCAGCCGTACCGCATTTTGGGCAAGGACGCGTTTCATCCCAGTCTTCCTCCGAAACAGATGCGCCCTTCATCTTGAAAACTCACCGGCAATCGGATTGTTCCGCCTTGCTCCCGTCCAGGGCTCGTGGACCTTGCAAATGGTAGCTATGGCGAGCCATTGAACGTAATCGCCTGATGGCCGAACTTCGCGGAAGCTTAAAGTACCGTCATCAGGTTTTGAGGGCTGATTTGCAGAATTTACCTTTAGTTTTCAGCTGCTGGGCGTGGAAAAAGGTACGGTCAGAAGCCCTCTGTGACGTGACGGTACTGTCAAAAATCATCGTGGCAATGTGGGTGAGGTCCGGCAACCGGTACGGCAGCTCCAAACGACGCACACCGATAACCGGCGAAAATTGCCGGCCAAAACTATCTTTTATCTCAGTGACTTAGATCGAACTCTAGCGCAATTTCAGCGATGTTCGGATAGGCCTGAATCATTCCCACTCGATGGTGCCCGGGGGCTTCGACGTAACGTCGTAAACGACGCGATTGATGCCTTTCACCTCGTTGATGATGCGGGTGGCGGCGGCGCCCAGGAAGTTCATGTCGTAGTGGTAGAAATCGGCCGTCATGCCGTCGACCGATGAGACAGCGCGCAGCGCGCAGACGAATTCGTAGGTGCGGCCGTCGCCCATTACGCCGACGGTCTGCACCGGCAAGAGCACGGCGAAGGCCTGCCAGATGGCATCGTAGAGGCCGGCCTTGCGGATCTCGTCGAGGTAGATGGCGTCGGCCTCGCGCAGGATCTCCAGCTTCTCGCGGGTGATGCCGCCCGGGCAGCGTATGGCGAGGCCAGGACCCGGGAACGGATGGCGGCCGATGAAGCTTTCGGGCAGGCCGAGCTCTCGGCCCAGCGCCCTCACCTCGTCCTTGAACAACTCGCGCAGCGGCTCGACCAGCTTCATGTTCATGCGCTCGGGCAGGCCGCCGACATTGTGATGCGACTTGATCGTCACCGACGGGCCGCCGGAGAAGGAGACGCTTTCGATGACGTCGGGATAGAGCGTGCCCTGCGCCAGGAAGTCGGCGCCGCCAAGTTTCTTCGCCTCTTCCTCGAACACCTCGATGAACAGGCGGCCGATGGTCTTGCGCTTCTTTTCCGGATCGCTCTCGCCTTCCAGCGCCGAAATGAAGCGGTCGGAAGCGTCGACCAGGATCAGCGGCAGGTTGTAATGCTGGCGGAACATCTCCACCACGCTTTTCGCCTCGTCCTTCCGCATCAGGCCGTGGTCGACGAGGATGCAGGTCAACTGATCGCCGACCGCCTCGTGGATCAGGAGCGCAGCGACCGAGGAATCGACGCCGCCCGACAGCGCGCAGATCACCTTGCCCTTGCCGACCTGCTTGCGGATCGCCTCGACCGCCTGCTCGCGATAGGCAGCCATGGTCCAGCCCGTGCTGAGGCCGGCGATATGGTGGACGAAGTTGCTCAGCAGCCTCGCGCCGTCCGGGGTATGGACGACCTCGGGATGGAACTGCACCGCGTAAAACTTCCGTGCCTCGTCGGCAATCGCTGCGAAGGGCGCGCCGGTTGAGGTGCCGACGATCTTGAATCCTTCCGGAATGGCGGTGACGCGGTCGCCGTGGCTCATCCAGACCTGATGACGCGTGCCCCTGGCCCAGACACCGTCGAACAGCGCGCAGTCATCCTCGATCTCCAGGAAGGCCCGGCCGAACTCGCGGTGATGGCCGGCTTCGACCTTGCCGCCGAGCTGAGCGCACATCGTCTGCTCGCCATAGCAGATGCCGAGCACCGGAATGCCGGACGAAAAGACCTCGTCGGGCGCGCGGGGCGAGCCGATGTCGACGGTCGAGTGCGGACTGCCCGATAGGATGACGGCCTTCGGCCGGATGCGGCGGAAGCCCTCCGCGGCTGACTGGAACGGAACGATCTCGCAGTAGACCCCGGCCTCGCGCACGCGCCGCGCGATCAGCTGCGTGACCTGGCTGCCGAAGTCGATGATGAGAACGGTGTCGGGATGTGTCGTCATGGCGAGCCTTTAAAGAAAGAACCGATTCGGCGCAATGGTGGCGCGTTGCGGCGTTCGGTCCTTGCCAAAACGCCTAAAGCGCGTCGCGTCGAACGGGCCCAGGCGACGAGCTTCAAGTTTCATCTGATGCATGTCGTTCTCCCAAAACCGCTGCGCACTTTTGGGCGACATGCATTAAGTAAGGCCGATCGCGCCGGACGCAATCGCCTGCTCTAGCAGACCTATCGCCGCCGCCAGCTTCTCGTCGATGACGTGCAGATACTCGGTCCAGTCGCCGACATGCCTGAGATCGACCGCGCCGTCGGAAATACCGCGCAGGCCGATCAGCGGCACGCCGAACAGCTGGCAGGCGCGCAGGCAGGCGAAGGTCTCCATGTCGACCATGTCGGCGTCGATCGCGTCATAGGCGGCCCCGGTGACGATGGCGCCTCCGGTCGACAGCGTCGCGGTCCTGATGCCGGGAATGACGAAGGGCAGCGGCACCGTCACCGGCAGGTCGAGGAACGGCGTCGCGCCCTTCGCGAAGCCGAGCGGCGAAGCGTCGATGTCGCGGTAGCTCACCGACACGGCCTGGTAGATTTCGGTCTGTTCGAGCGTTCGGCTTCCCGCGGAGCCCAGCGATACGACGAGATCCGGCAGCGCATCCTCGGCCTTCAACGTGGCGAGCTCGGCGCCGAGGCGCACACCGGCCTCGACCGGGCCGACGCCGGTCATCAGCGGCGTGAACAGCTTTTTGAGATGCGGACCGTATTCGGCCTCGGCCGCCATGACGAAGAGGACGGATTTTTCCCCTATCCGCGCAACGCTCGCCATGGATCACCCCTCGATGCCGTCGCGGCCGACCACCGTCATCATTGTGCCGGTCATGGTGGCGATCAGCTTGGCCTCGCCATCGGCGGCGAAAGCATAGGCCTGGCCGTCGGCAACAATGATGGTGCGGCCCGGCTTGGTCACCGAGCCGCGGAACAGGAAGCGCTCGCCCTTCCCCGGTGCGAGCAGGTTGACCTTGAATTCGATGGTCAGCACGCTGGAATTCTGCGGCATCAACGAGAAGGCGGCATAGCCGCAGGCCGAGTCCAGCGCGGTCGAGATGACGCCGGCATGCAGGAAGCCATGCTGCTGGGTGAGCGAAGGGGCGTAGGGCATCTCGATCTCGATGATGCCGGGCGTGACCAGCGTCAGCTCCGCGCCGATGGTGGCCATGGCCTTCTGGCGGGCAAAGGAAGTCCTGACGCGATCCTCATAGTCGGGAGCGGGTACGATCTTGGCTGCCATGGCCTTCGCCTCATTTTTGCTGGCGAAGCTTATTGCAGAGGCAGGCAGGACAGGCAATCGCTTATGTTGCAGCGCAGCAAATGCCGGCTGCCCTCATGCGGCCCTGCGCAGGGCGTGGAAATAGAACCCGTCAGTGCCACTGAGCGCCGGCGACAGCGAGATGCCACCGGCTTCGCCAATACGCGCAGCGCCCTCGTGGCCGGGGAAACGGCCGTCCCAGAGTTGGCGGTGGTCGACCGGCGCAAAGTCGCCGTGGCGCTCGCGGAAGGCGGCGACCTGCTCGCCGTTTTCGGCATCGAACACCGAGCAAGTGATATAGACCAGCAGCCCGCCGGGCTTCACGAAAGCCTGCGCCATGTCGAGGATCGCCTGCTGCTCACCTTTGCGGGCATCGAGCTGTCTGTCCGTCAGCCGCCACTTGGCGTCCGGGCGCCGCCGCCAGGTGCCGCTGCCGGTGCAGGGCGCATCGATCAGCACGAGGTCCATATGACCGGTGAGCGGCGCGAGTTCCGCGGGCTTGCTGACGACCTGGATGTTGCGGCTGTGCGCGCGGCGGATGCGCTCGAAGATCGGCGCCAGCCGCACCTTTTCCGCATCATGGGCGAAGACCTGGCCGCGATTGTCCATCTCTGCCGAAAGCGCCAGGGTCTTGCCCCCGGCGCCCGCGCAATAGTCGAGCACCTGCATGCCTGGCTCGGCGCCGGCGAGCGCTGCCGCAAGCTGCGAGCCCTCGTCCTGCACCTCGAACCAGCCTTTCTGGAAGGCGGGCTCGGCCTGGACGTTCGGATGCCTGCCGTCGCCATTGATCGGCGGGATGCGAATGCCGTGCGGCGCGATTGCCGCAGGTGCTGCACCGGTGCCCTGAAGTTCCATCAGCACCTTACCACGGTCTGCCTGCAGCGCATTGACCCTGAGGTCCAGCGGCGGGCGCATCGCGAGAGCCGCGCCCTCTTCGACCCAGGCATCGCCAAAGGCGTGTTGGAGGAGCGGCGCGCACCAGTCCGGAACATCGGCCCGCACGGCATCCGGCGCATCGGCGAGCCTGCCGGAGGCTGCCGCTTTCAGTTCGGCGGCGCTGAGCAGCGGCGGCGCGAATTTGTCGCCGTCGAGAGCGTCATTCAGTGACCGCGCCGTCTGGCCCCATTCCAGAAGCAACGCGCCGAAGCCGATGGCGCGCGGCGTCTCCTGGCCGAAGAGCCAGCCGGCCGAGCGCTTGCGGCGTAGCGCGTCGTAGACGATGTTGCCGATCGCCGCGCGGTCGCCGCCACCGGCAAAGCGGTGCGACAAGCCCCAGTCGCGCAAGGCGTCGGCCACCGGCCGATGCCTCCGGCCGATGTCTTCAAGCACTTCGATGGCCGCCGCCAGCCTTCCGCCCAGTCTCATTCCTGCTTCCGTCTATCGTTGCTTTCCGCCCTGCTCTTAGAGCCTTTCCGGCTCCGATTGAAACACTTCTCTTGCGGTGAAGCCAAAACGACCTGTCCCATACCATCGCGTCCATGCAACAGGCGGAAGGTTCTCTCGCGGCAGTCGGCGGTCAGCGGATAACAAGAAAAACGCCTCGCACATGAAACTTCTCTAATGTCTTGACTGGCGGATGCAAAGCAATACCGCTGGCTTAACACTCAGCTTTCCAAGTTTTGCCGGCAGGAATACTCTTTCGTCTGTGATTCGCGACGCGGAAAACGCGGTCTGGCGGATCCCTATGAGGAGAGGGCAATGAAGACTTATCTGGCAGAAGTTCTAGGCACGTTTCTGTTGGTGTTCATCGGCACGGCCTCCGTGGTCACGGGCGGCTTCGGCGGCGCGCTGCCGCTCGGACAGGAAGGGATCGGCCTGGCGTTCGGCATCGGCCTGATCGCCGCGGCCTATGCGATCGGCCCGATCTCGGGCGCGCATCTCAATCCGGCGGTGACGCTCGGCGTGTTCCTTGCGGGGCGGATGCCGGCGAGGGAAGTCGTGCCTTACTGGATCGCGCAGATCATCGGCGCCATCATCGCTTCGCTGGCGCTGTGGATCATCGTCACCGGTCAGGCCGGCGGCCACACCGGGGGCTTCGGCGCCAATGGCTGGGACGAGGCGAAATGGGGCATCAGCTCGGCCTTCCTGTGGGAGCTGATCGGCACCTTCACCTTCGTCACCGTCATTCTCGGCGTCACCAACGCCAAGCACATGACGGCCTTTGCCGGCCTGGTGATAGGCCTAACGCTGGCAGGGCTCCACTTTGCCATGATCCCGGTGACGGGCACTTCGGTCAATCCGGCGCGCTCGATCGGCCCGGCGCTGTTTTCGGGCGGCGCGGCGCTCGGCCAGCTCTGGCTGTTCATCGTCGCGCCACTGATCGGCGGGGCGATCGCCGGCATCGTTGCCAAGACTGGCATCTTCGAAAAAGACTGATACCTACTTTACCCAATGCAAAAGGCGCGGGCATGAACCCGCGCCTTTTTTTGGGGGCATGAGATCTAAAGCGTATCGCGATCTTTCAGTTTCGCTCAGTGCGCTTTAGTTTTTTTAATTTGCGCATGTCTTTGTCCCGAAACCGGTTCCCACTCTCGGGAGACCTGCTTTACTTCGCGACCAGTTCGAACCGGTCGAGATTCATCACCTTCGTCCACGCCTTCACGAAGTCTTTGACGAACTTCTGCTTGGCATCCGCCGAGCCGTAGACCTCGGCCAGCGCACGCAATTGCGAGTGCGAGCCGAAGATCAGGTCGGCGCGGGTGCCGGTCCACTTGACTTGCTTGGTCTTGCGGTCGCGCGCCTCATAGACCTCATCCGAGTCTGGCTCGGAGCCGGCCGCCGGATCCCAGATGGTCGCCATGCTGAGCAGGTTGATGAAGAAGTCGTTGGTCAGCGTGCCCGGCCTGTCGGTAAACGCGCCGTGCTTCGAGCCGCCCTGATTGGCACCGAGCACGCGCAGGCCGCCGACCAGCACCGTCATTTCCGGCGCCGTCAGCGTGAGGAGCTGCGCACGGTCGACCAGCATCGCTTCGACCGACATGGGCAGCCTGCCGCGGACGTAGTTGCGGAAGCCGTCGGCCCTCGGCTCGAGTGCCGCGAAGGATTCGACATCGGTCTGCTCCTGCGAAGCGTCCATGCGGCCTGGCGTGAAGGGCACGTTCACCTCATTGCCGCCGTCCTTCGCGGCCTTCTCGATCGCGGCGGCGCCGCCGAGCACGATCAGGTCGGCGAGCGAGATCTTCTTCTCGCCCGCCTGCGCCGCGTTGAACTCCTGCTGGATGGTTTCGAGCTTCGCCAGCACCTTCGAAAGCTGGGCCGGCTGGTTGACTTCCCAGTCCTTCTGCGGGCTGAGACGAATGCGGCCGCCATTGGCGCCGCCGCGCTTGTCCGAGCCGCGGAAGGTCGAGGCCGAGGCCCAGGCGGTTGAGACCAGTTCAGGAACCGCAAGGCCGGAGGCCAGGATCTTCGCCTTCAGCGCGGCGATATCCTCTTCGCTGACCAGTTCGTGGTCGATCGCCGGAATCGGATCCTGCCAGATCAGCTCTTCCTTCGGCACGAGCGGGCCGAGATAACGAACCACCGGGCCCATGTCGCGATGGGTGAGCTTGAACCAGGCGCGGGCGAAAGCGTCGGCGAACTGGTCCGGGTACTGCTGGAAGCGACGCGAGATCTTCTCATAGGCCGGATCGAAGCGCAGCGCGAGATCGGTGGTGAGCATGGCCGGAGCATGACGCCTGGAGGGATTGTGCGCGTCCGGAACCGTGCCGGCGCCGGCGCCGCCCTTCGGCGTCCACTGATTGGCACCGGCCGGGCTCTTCGTCAGCTCCCATTCGAAGTTGAACAGGTTGTCGAAGAAATTGTTGCTCCATCTGGTCGGCGTCGTGGTCCAGGTGACTTCCAGGCCCGAGGTGATGGCGTCGCCGGCAATGCCGGTGGCATGTTTGCTCGACCAGCCGAGGCCCTGCGCTTCGATGCCGGCACCTTCCGGCTCCACGCCCACCAGCGAGGCATCGCCGGCGCCATGGGTCTTGCCGAAGGTGTGGCCGCCGGCGATCAGCGCCACGGTCTCTTCGTCGTTCATGGCCATACGGCGGAAGGTCTCGCGGATGTCGCGGGCCGCGGCGACCGGATCCGGCTTGCCGTTCGGGCCTTCCGGGTTGACGTAGATCAGGCCCATCTGAACGGCGCCGAGATGGCCCTGCAGTTCACGGTCGCCGGAATAGCGCTGGTCGTCCAGCCACTTCGTTTCGGAGCCCCAATCCACGTCCTGCTCCGGCTCCCACACGTCGGCACGGCCGCCGGCGAAGCCGAAGGTCTTGAAACCCATCGATTCCAGCGCGACGTTGCCGGCCAGGATCATCAGGTCAGCCCAGGAGATCTTGCGGCCGTATTTCTGTTTGACCGGCCACAGCAGCCGGCGTGCCTTGTCGAGATTGGCATTGTCCGGCCAGCTGTTCAGCGGCGCGAACCGCTGCTGGCCGGCACCGGCGCCGCCACGCCCGTCGCCGATGCGATAGGTGCCGGCACTGTGCCAGGCCATGCGGATGAAGAGCGGTCCGTAATGGCCGAAATCGGCCGGCCACCAGTCCTGCGAGTCGGTCATCACATGGTGCAGGTCCTTGATCACGGCATCGAGATCAAGGCTCCGGAATTCCGTGGCATAGTCGAAATCCTCGCCCATCGGGTCCGAAAGGCTCGACTGCTGATGAAGAACGCCGAGGTCGAGCAGATTCGGCCACCAATCCCGATTGGTCCTGCCGGCGGATCCATGCGCCACGGGGCATTTGCCAGCGCTGTTGTCGTCGGTTTTCGCGTCCATCTTACTCTCCAGGGTTTTGATTTTCCGAGATTGATTCTGCGCAGATTTCGGGGCCGACCAGCGGCCGCGCCAATCTGGAATGATTCCAGCCTAGGCCGGCTTGGCGATAAAGACAAATTGCCTTTCCCGTTCGTTTTGATAAGCTTTCCTTATGATCGGCCTCACCGTGCGACAGATGCTTTATTTCGACGCGCTGGCGCAGACGCTGCATTTCGGCCGCGCCGCGAAGCTTGCCGGCGTCAGCCAGCCGGCGCTCTCCGGCCAGATCGCCGAAATGGAAGAGCGGCTGAACTGTCTTCTGTTCGAGCGCGGCGGCAAGACGGTGCGGATGACGGACGAAGCGCTTGTGCTGCAGCCGCGCATCGAGCGCATTCTTGCCGATATACGTGACGTCGAGACGACCGCCCGGCGCGGCCGCCCCGCGATGGAAGGCCGCTTCCGGCTGGGCATCATCCCGACCGTAGCGCCCTATCTCCTGCCGAGGGTCCTGCCGGAATTGAAGAAGCATTTCCCGGGCCTGCAGCTCGAACTGCGCGAGGCGGTGACGGCATCGTTGGTCGAGGACAATGTCTCGGGCAAGCTCGACGCTTTCATCGCCGCGCTGCCGCTCGACCATCCGGGGCTCGTCACGGAAGAGCTCTTCCCGGACCGCTTCTTCCTTGCGGTGCCCGCCGGCGATCCGGCTTTCGCCTCGCCGCCCGTGCCGCCGGAAAGCCCGGCGCTGGAACGGCTGATGCTGCTCGAGGAAGGCCATTGCCTGCGCGAACAGGCTCTGGCCGTCTGTGGCAATGTTCGACCGGTGGCGATGGCAAGCTATGGCGCCACCAGTCTCACCACCCTCTTGCAGATGGTGGCGCATGGGCTGGGCGTGACGCTGGTTCCGGAAATGGCGGCAAACGCCGCGGGCGTCATGCCGGACCTGAAGATCGTGCCGTTCCAGGAGCCGATGCCGCAGCGCATGATCTGCCTCGCATGGCGGCGCAACAAAGCGCGCCAGGACGAATGCGTGGAACTGGCAAAGATCATACGGGGATTGGATCAGGCGGTGCTGGCGAGCTGACCCTGGATTCTGAACTTTCCCAATCTCAGTTCTCAGCCAACGCCTGGTATCGGAAGCTTCTGCTGCTTACCCGAGCTAACGCTGCCCGCTTCTGAAATGCGATAGTGCGGTTCCAACCTCGTGTTCTCTATCCTGCGTTCGATTACCAGCCTTTACGGCACAAATATGAGAAATACGTAGGTAAAGAACACCACAATATGAACCATTCCGGTCAGGAATGTCGTTCTTTCGGTGCTAAAGCTTACGCTGCAAATGAAAAGCGCCAGCGCCAAAAGTACCGCATCAGCCGCCGGAAGCCCGAGCGTCAACCCTCGGCCTGTCAGCAGGCTGGCGGCCGCGACCGCCGGTATCGTCAGACCGATGGTGGCGCAGGCCGAACCCATCGCAACGTTGAGGCCGCGCTGCAGCTCATTGTTGAGCGAGGCGCGAACCGCCGAAATGGCCTCCGGCATCAAAACCAGCCCGGCGATCATCGCTCCCACGATGCTGTCGGCCTGCGTCACCTGGTAGGCAACGAGCGTATCCTCGACACCGGCGGCGACCTGCTCGGCCAGCATGACGATGCCGATCAGCCCGCTCACCAGCAGCAGAACGCCGACAGAAAGGCTTTCGTGAAGGGCAGTTCGCATCGAAACCTCGTGCGCCTGTTCCTGGACGAAGTCGTCCCGGTGCCGAACGGTCTGGGCGAACACGAAGCTTGCATAGAGCAGCACTGAAAGGACGCTCACAAAACCAAGCTGGCCTGCCGAAAACGTGCCAGGATCCGTCGTCTGGGTGTAGGTCGGCAGGACAAGCGTCATGACAGTCAGCGCGATCAGAACCGCGAGATACGCGCTGGTCCCTTGCCGAACGATTGCCTGCTTGCGATGTCGCCAGCCGCCAAGCGTGAGACACGTACCGACGACGCCGGTGGAGATAATCATCACCGTCGAGAAAACGGACTCGCGCGCCAATGTCGGGTTGTTCTCTCCATGCAGCATCATGGAAACGATGATCGACACTTCGATTGCCGTCACGGCAAAGGTCAGCACCAACGTCCCGTACGGCTCCCCCACGCGCCGGGCCACGGCCTCGGCGTGGTCGAGCACCACGAAAATGGTGATGAACATGATCGCACTCGAAAGCGCTCCAACGACAATCCTGATGCTCAGCGAACCTTCGTCCACCGAAAGGCCGCTGGCTCTGACCGCGACAGCCATCACCAGGGCGGCCAATGGCATTGTGTAGGAAGTCACCGACCGCGCGAAAACAGTCATTGAAGCCCCTGCGTTTCCGCGAATTTAGCGGAAAAGCCTGTGGGAAGCACCCCAGCCGACATCATTGCGAAGCGGACGGACCGATCACCCGGCGTTCGACTTCTTCCGGGAAGCCGATCCGCTGCTGCCGAGGATGCTCGAGGAGTTGCGGCGCCGGCTGTTCCAGCGCACCGAAACCTCGAGATGCCGTGGTCTACGCCGTTTCCCGCCCCGGCAATGACCGACCTCAAAGCATCCGCGCCAGGAATTCACGCGTGCGTGACGTGCTCCCCTTGCCGGTCTAGGGTGAGGCGGCTTTAGGACACGATCGAACGGCTTCTGGCATCGACGGTGTCAATCGCCTTGCGAACCGCCGTGCAGAATTTTCGCAAAAGTTCCGGCTCGTTCCCCAGCCGCTGGCGCAGGGAGAAGGGTATCTCCAGCTGCGCTCCTTTGCCGGTCAATCCACGATTGACGATGTTCAAATCGCCGATGCCTGGAAAAATATGGTTGTCCCTTTTGGTGTTGAAGCAGGCTTCCTGGAGGCGCCGAACTATCTCTGTAATCAGCGCGGCGTCCTTGCCGCCCATATAGATTGTCGAGGGATCGTCCCGATCCTGGCGACCATGGATAGCAACGACAATCGACTTCGCCCGCACCAAGTCGAGCGCGGATACCTCGTCAAAGTTATTTGACGTTATGTGCAACTCGCGATTGTTTTGCGGCATCAGTCCTTCAAAGCAATACAGATCCAGATCGCTCCCTGCTATCGTCTCGGCAATCAGGGAAGTGCGGGGCTCGATTTTCCCACCGTGCGGGGCGAGGACGATCGCATTGCCGGTTCGAGCGCCACGCCGCACGACGATGCGATAGTCCACGTTTTCGATTTTGGCGGCCTTCAGCGCCGCGAAATTTGGGAACTCGTTGTCCATAATCCCATCCAAACGCGTGGTCGGCAGTTCGTGCTTCGAGCGCGTTTTGCGAGGGCTGAATATCTCCGGATCAATCCTGCCTCACGCCGTCTTCTGCGCCACCAGCCCCAGTTCCTCGACCATCGCCTCGCGCATCAGGAATTTCTGCGGCTTGCCGGTCACCGTCATCGGCAGTTCGGTGCGGAAACGGATGTAGCGCGGCACCTTGTAATGCGCGATCTGGCCGTCGCAGAAGGCCTTGATCTCCTCAGCGGTGGCGATCTGGCCGGGCTTCAGCACGATCCAGGCGCAGATCTCCTCGCCATATTTGTCATCGGGAATGCCGAAGACCTGCACTTCCTTGATCTTGGGGTGGCGGTAGAGGAATTCCTCGACCTCGCGCGGATAGACGTTCTCGCCGCCGCGGATGACCATGTCCTTCACCCGGCCGACAATGTTGCAATAGCCCTCGGCGTCGATCGTCGCGAGGTCGCCGGTGTGCATCCAGCCGTCCGCGTCGATCGCCTCGCGGGTCTTTTCCGCGTCGTCCCAATAGCCCTTCATCACCGAATAGCCGCGTGTGCAGAGCTCGCCCGGCTCGCCGACCGGGACGGTGGCGCCATCGGCGCCGATCGCCTTGACCTCGACATGCGGATGGATGCGGCCGACCGTGGAGACGCGTTTTTCCAGCGGGTCGTCGACGCTGCTCTGGAAAGAAACCGGACTGGTCTCGGTCATGCCATAGGCAATGGTCACTTGCGCCAAATGCATCAGCGACACCACCTTCTTCATCACCTCTATCGGGCATGGCGAGCCGGCCATGATGCCGGTGCGCAGGCTGGAGAGGTCGAAGCTAGAGAAATCGGCATGATCGAGCATGGCGACGAACATGGTCGGCACGCCATAAAGGCCGGTGCAACGTTCCTGCGCGACGGCTCTGAGCGTCGCGCCCGCGTCAAAACCTTCGCCCGGGAAGACCATCGTGGCGCCCTTGGTGACGCAGCCCATCGTGCCCATCGACATGCCGAAACAATGATAGAGCGGCACAGGGATGCAGAGCCGGTCGTCGACGGTGAGCTTGATCGCCGAGGTGACGAAGCTGCCGTTGTTGACGATGTTCGAATGGGTGAGTGTCGCGCCCTTCGGCGCGCCCGTCGTTCCGCTGGTGAACTGAATGTTGATGGCGTCGCCGGGCTTCAGGCTTTCGGAGATGCGATCGAGGCTGTCATGCTCGTCGCGTCCGGCCATTGCCAGCACATCTCCGAAATTGAACATGCCGGGCGAGTTGTCCTCGCCCATGCGGATGACGATCTTCAGCGATGGCAGCTTCTTTGCCTCGAGCTTGCCGGGCTCGGCCTTGGCGATCTCCGGCGCCAGCGTCTCGATCATGCCGAGATAGTCGGAGGTCTTGAAGCTGGCCGCCGTGACCAGCGCCTTGCAGCCGACCTTGTTGAGCGCATATTCCAGCTCGCTCAGCCGGTAGGCGGGGTTGATGTTGACCAGGATCAGGCCGATGCGCGCGGTGGCGAATTGCGTCACCAGCCATTCCCAGCGGTTGGGCGACCAGATGCCGACGCGATCGCCCTTCTCCAGGCCGAGCGCCAGGAAGCCGGCGGCCAGCGCGTCGACCGCATCCGACAGCTCGCTCCAGGTGAAGCGCTTGTCTTGGCAGACGAAGACCGCGGCATCGAGCGTGGCGTATCTGCTCACCGTATCGGAGAAGAGTTCCGGAATGGTTTTGTCGAGCAACGGCGCCGAACGGTCGCCCGAGACATGCGCCCTGCCGTCCATCGGAGCAATGAAGGTGCCATGCGTTCCGCGCCCGCGCAGATTGGTGGCGTTCATGAGCTCGTCGAGTTTGATCGCCATCGCCGTCTCCTCCCGGGATGAGCCAGCCTATCAGCCTGCCGGGACGGTGGAAACCCGCCGAAGGTACCGGTTAAGCGACCAGCGCAGCCATCTTCGCTGCGATGCCACGCAACTGTGCCTCATCGGCCGCGTCGCGCACCTTCCTGGAAGCAACGAGACAGGCCTGCGACTTCAGGATTATCCCATCGCCCAGCACCTTGAGATGGTTGGCGCGCAGCGTCGAGCCGGTGGTGGTGATGTCGACGATGACGTCGGCAAGGCCGGCCGCCGGTGCGCCTTCGGTGGCGCCGAGGCTTTCGACGATGCGGTAGACCTGGATGCCGTGCTTCAGCGAAAAGAACTGCTGGGTCAGCCGCCAGTACTTGGTGGCGATCCTGAGCCGCCGGCCATGACGCTGGCGGAAATCGGCGGCGACATCATCGAGATCGGCCATGGTATCGACGTCGAGCCAGATATCCGGCACCGCCACGACGACATCGGCATGACCGAAGCCGAGACGGGCAACGATCTCGGCGCGTGCTTCCCAGGCGGCGAGGTTCTCGCGCAGCAGATCCTCGCCGGTGATGCCGAGATCGACCGCGCCCTGGCCGATCTCGCCAGCGATCTCGGACGCGGAGAGGAAGGCCACCTCGACATTGTCGAGGCCCTCGATCCGGGCGCGGTATTTGCGGTCGTCCTCGGGCAGAGTGACCGCCAGTTCGGCCTTGGCCAGGACTTCAAGCGACTGCTCCTTGAGACGGCCCTTGGATGGGATCGCCAGCGTGATCATCGCGTGGGCTCCCGTAATGCTTCGATGCGGTCGAGCCAGACCGAGAAGCCGACGCCGGGGATGGGCTTCTGCGCGCCGAGCAGCGTCAGCAGCCGATCGTAACGACCGCCGCCCACCAGCGGACGGTCGCCACCTTGGGCAGCAATCTCGAAGACGAGACCGGTATAGTAATCGAGCGGACGGCCGAAGGCGGCGTCATAGCGGATCTTTTCGACCGGCAGGCCATGCGCCGCGATCGCCTCGGCGCGGGCGGCGAAATTTTCGAGCGCCGCGCCAAGGGACAGGCCGGCAGCGGCGGCGAATTTTTCCAGCGCCTCAGTTGCTCCGCCCAGCGCGAGGTCGATCTCGAGAAATCCTTTCAACGCCGAGAACGCCTCGTCGGACAGCCGCACGCTGCGCAGTTGCGCCTTCTCGATCAGCCGCCGCGCGATGTCGGCCGGGGCGCGGCCCGAGGAGGCCGACAGCCCGGCCTCTTCCATGCCGGCGGCGATATAAGCGGCGAGGCCGTCGGTATCGCTGTCGAGCACCAGCAAGGCCACCGGACCCGACAGCTGGCTGTTGCGCGGCGGATTGGCGAGATCGGCAAGGGCCGCCTCCAGCATCGACGCCGAGCCGAAGGCGCGGGCGAGGCGCATGCGCCAGCCACGCGGCAGGCCGAGCGCGGCCAGCACCGCCTCGAACAAGGTCTGGTCGCCGAGCGTGATGGCGAGCGGCACGCTGGGCAGCACCAGCGAAAGCAGCGCGTGCGCGTCGGCCAGCGAGCGCGCATCGGCGGCGGCGGTATCGCGATCGCCGAGATCCTCGATACCGGCCTGGAAGAACTCGTTGCCGCCCTCGCGGCGCTGTCGGAACACTTCGCCGAGATAGGAATAGCGCCGCGGCGTGCCCGCCTGGCTGGCGATGTGGTCGAGGCAGACCGGGATGGTGAATTCGGGCCTGAGGCACAGCGTCTTGCCGGTCTCGCTCTCGGTCAGAAAGATGCGGCGGCGCAGATCCTCGCCCGCCATATCGAGGAACGGATCGGCCGGCTGCAGCACGGCCACTTCCACGGCGTGGGTGTCGCGTTCGGCAAACAGCTTTGCGATGTCGGCGGCGATGGCGGGATAGCGGGAAGTCATAAAGCGCCACCTTCCCTTCTCCCGTTGTGGGAGAAGGTGGATTGGCGCGCAGCGCCGAGACGGATGAGGGGTGCTGGGCGGAATGAGACGCTGGCGCTCCCTGGAACACCCCTCATCCGACCGAGCTTCGCTCGGCCACTTTCTCCCATAAGGGGAGAAGGAGAGGTTGGCGCCCTACTTGCCACGTGCCCGCTCCTCGGCCTGCGCTGCCAGGATCTTCTTCACCTCGGCGACCAGCTCGCTCTCCGCCACCGTCACCTGCGCCGGGCGCGCGGCGCGCCATTCGGCGTTGTCGGTGATCTCGGCCGACAGGCGCGCGCCTTCTATGAGGTCCTTGATCTGCACCTCTCCCTTGACGCGCTCGTCGCCGCCCTGGATGACGGCGATCGGGCTGCCGCGGCGGTCGGCATATTTCAGCTGCGCCTTCATGCCGGCGCCGCCGAGATACATCTCCGAGCGAATGCCGGCGGCGCGCAGATCGGCGACCATCTTCTGGTAGCGGCCGAGGCTTTCCGTATCCTTGTCCATGACCAGAACCACGACCGGCGCAACGACGTCGGAAGTGTCGAGCTTGCCGAGGTTCTTCAGCGCCGTCATCAGCCGCGAGACGCCGATGGAGAAGCCGGTCGCCGGTACCGGCTCGCCGCGGAAACGCGAGACCAGCCCGTCATAGCGGCCGCCGCCGCCGACCGAGCCGAAGCGCACGATCTGACCTTCGTCGTTGGGGATCTCGGCCAGCAGCTCGGCCTCGAAGACCGGGCCGGTGTAATATTCGAGGCCGCGCACGACGGAGCGGTCCATCGCAACGCGGTCCTCCCCATATCCTGCAGCCCTGACCAGAGCTTCAATCGTTGCAAGTTCGCCGACGCCTTCCTGATACACGGCGTTGGCACCGACGGTGGAATCCTGGCCGGCCTGTCCGTTCCTTGCCGTTGCGAGAAGAACCGCTTCGGCCTGCGCGTCACTCAGCCCCGCGCCCTTTGCGAAATCGCCTTCGCCTTCCTTGCCGCCATCCCATCGTCCCGGGCCAAGCAGCAGCCTCACGCCTTCCGGCCCGAGCTTGTCCAGCTTGTCGATGGCGCGCAGCACCGTCAGCCTGCGCCCGGCATTCTCCTCACCGCCAAGCCCAATCGCCTCCAGCACCCCGTCCAGCACCTTGCGGTTGTTGACGCGGATGACGTAGTCGCCGCGCTTGATGCCAAGCGCCTCCATCACGTCGGCCATCATCATCGCCATCTCGGCGTCGGCGGCGACGCCCGGCGTGCCGATCGTATCGGCGTCGAACTGCATGAACTGGCGGAAGCGGCCAGGGCCCGGCTTCTCGTTGCGGAACACCCAGCCGGACCGGTAGCTGCGATAGGGTTTCGGCAGGCGGTCGTAATTCTCGGCGACGAAGCGCGCCGTCGGCGCCGTCAGGTCGTAGCGCAGCGACAGCCACTGGTCGTCATCGTCTTGGAACGAGAAGACGCCTTCGTTCGGCCGGTCCTGGTCGGGCAGGAATTTGCCCAGCGCGTCGGTGTATTCGATCATCGGCTGGTCGACCGGCTCGAAACCGTAAAGCTCATAGACCGAGCGTATAGTCGCCATCATCTTCTCGACGGCGCGAATGTCTTCTGCGCTGCGGTCGGCAAAACCGCGCGGCAGGCGCGCTTTCGTCTTTTCCGATTTGTCGGCCATGGATGGGTCTTTTCGCTATGTGAACGCTGACTTATTTCGAGCGGGCGTGTCCTAGACGATACCGCCTTGGGCGGCAAGGGTTGGCGCCTTCCCTTCTCCTTGTGCGAGAAGGAAAGGCCGCGCCTTCGAAACAAAACGGCGCCAAGAACGAAACAATCGCGTCACCGGCGCGGCATGCTGCCGACACAATCGAGGACCATATAAGCGCGCCGAAATAAGGGTTCGGGCCATGACGACCACGGAAGACATCATCGAGAGCAAGCCGGTTGCCAAGCTCCGGCCGGCCGGCAGCGCCACCCCCAAGCCGGCGCAGCAGCCTGCAGGGCCGTTCGAGGTCGTGGCGGAAGCCCACAAGCCGACGGTGCGCGACGCGCTGGTGACCGGACTGCTGGTGATCTACCCGGCCTTTGCGGCCGTGGCGGCCATCATCGCCGGGCTGTTTCTGACAAGCGCCGGCAGCCTCTGATCTTCCCCCACCTCACAATGTGCGGACGCGTAGCGTCGGAGGCGATGAGCTCGGTTTTGCGACCCGACCCGCGCCTTCGGCGCGACCTGCCCACAAGGGGCCATAAGGGGCGGGTAGAGGTGACGCTATTTCGGTCTCCTGAACCTCTGCCGCTCGGCCTCCACCTCTGCCCGGCAGACACAGCCTTCGAGATGGTCGTTGACCAAGCCCATCGCTTGCATAAAGGCGTAGACGGTCGTCGGGCCGACGAAGCTCCAGCCGCGCTTCTTCAGTTCCTTCGAGATCCGGACCGAGACCGCCGTCGTCGGATTGGCGCGCAGATGCGCAAGGTCGACAACCGTCGGCCGCTCGTCAGGCCCCGGCTCGAACTTCCAGAACCAGGCGGCCAGCGAGCCGAATTCATCTGCCATTTCACGGGCGCGCCTAGCGTTGTTGATGGTCGAGACGATCTTGCCGCGATGGCGGATGATGCCGACATTGCCGAGCAGACGCTCGACATCCTTGTCGATGAACGCCGCCACCCTGTCGAAGTCGAAATTGGCGAAAGCCTCGCGGAAATTCTCGCGCTTGCGCAGGATGGTCAGCCAGGAGAGACCGGACTGGAAGCCTTCGAGGCAGATCTTTTCGAAGAGCCGGCGATCGTCCGCCACGGGCCGGCCCCATTCATGGTCGTGATAGTGCAGATAGTCCGGCAGATTGCCGTGCCAGAAGCAGCGCGTGATACCGTCGGGGCCGTCGAGCAGGCCGGCATGTTCTTGTTCCATTGTCGGAAATCCGTCCGTTAATGCGCCAAAGCGTCGGTTTTACGGTGGCTTTACCAGATTCCTGAACCGGCCGGTAACCACACCACAAAGTTTACTGACAAGTCGGCATTTTACGCATTCCGATTCATGTTTTGCTTGCCGCTCAGCGCCAAGGATCGCCACGCCGAGAGCTCTTCCCTGCCCTCGGACGAGTTCGACGATCAAGGTGCGTTCCGATGAAGACAGCGTTCACTTTCGTGCTCGGCGCAGCCGCGGTGCTTGCCGCCGGCGCGACGACCTCTTTCGCCAATGACCGTTATGCCGACAGGCCGCCCGTGATGGTGAGCCCCGACCTTTCAGCGCCTTGGGTGCTGCAGCTCGGCCATGCGCCAGGGATCGTGCGCCCGAGCCGCCAGGCGACCCAGCAGCCGCTGCGGCGGCTTTTCCAGGCGCAGCCCGACCAGCGGCGCACCGCAGCCGTGCGGCAGCCGGCCAAGCGCATGGTGATGCGGCCACAGATCAACCCGATCTACCTGCCTCAGGAAGTCGCCTATGACGGGCCGCAGAAGCCGGGCACGATCGTCATCGATACCCACCAGAACTTCCTTTATCTGGTCGAGAAGGACGGCAAGGCGCGCCGTTACGGCGTCGGTACCGGCAAGCCCGGTTTCGAATGGTCGGGCACGCACAAGATCACCGACAAAAAAGTGTGGCCGGACTGGCGCCCGCCGGCGGCAATGATCGCCCGCGAGGCGGCCAAGGGCCGCTACCTGCCGACCTATCTGGCCGGCGGCATCGAGAACCCGCTCGGCGCGCGCGCACTCTATCTCGGCACCACGGAATACCGTATCCACGGCACCAACCAGCCCTGGACGATCGGGGGCGCGGTGTCCTCCGGCTGCATCCGCATGCGCAACGAGGATGTGGTCGACCTTTACGAGCGCGTCAATGTCGGAACAACCGTCGAGGTGATATAGTAACTGCGAATCAGCCGGTTAGGCGGCGCTGAGCAGTTTTGGCGCTTGCTGTTGCCCTCAAGCCATAGCGCGCCTTTGATAGACATGCTTAGACTGGCATCGAGTTAATAGACTGGCATCGAGTTAACGGGGGACGGGCCGTGTGGGGATACGGTCAGTCACGAAAGGGCAGCACGGGAGACCGCGCTGCCCTTTTCGTTTCAAGCCCGTCAACGGGTCGCCCCGGAAGCAGCATGTTTCGCATTCGGGGCTGATTTCCCGGCGCACCTCTGCTATTGCAGCGCACAATCTTGGTTTTACGCAATTCCGGACGGAAAACCGCCCTTCTGGAGTTGCTCCAGAAGGCAGAGGTTCCACCTATGACCCGGTCCGACGACAGCCGCTATCTCAGGGGCGGTCCGGTCGCCCAGCGCATCATCGCTTCGGTACGCGAGGAAGCGGCCATCGCCACAGCGGAAGGCTTCCCGCCGAAGCTGGTCTCGATCACCGTCGGCGACACCGACGCGGTCGACGTTTATGTGCGCAACCAGCGCGCCAAGGCCGGGCTTGCCGGCATCGGCTTCGAGGAACGGCGCTTTGCCGCCGACATCACCGCGGGCGAGCTGGAAGCCGCCATTCACGGCCTCAACGCCGATCCGCGCGTCACCGGTATCATCATCCAGCGGCCGGTGCCGGCGCATATCCCGATCAAGACGCTGCAGGCGGCGGTGCACCCGCTGAAGGACGTCGAGGGTATGCATCCGGCCTCGATCGGCAACATCGTCTACAACCAGCTCGATCTCGCGCCCTGCACGGCGGCCGCATCGGTCGAGCTTCTCAAGGAGACCGGCCTGGACCTCAAGGGGCTCGAGGTGGTGGTGGTCGGCCATTCCGAGATCGTCGGCAAGCCGATCGCCTTTCTGCTGATGAGCGAGGGGGCGACGGTGACGGTGTGCCATCACATGACGCGCTCGGTGGCGGCGCATGCGCGGCGCGCGGATGCGCTGTTCGTCGCCGTCGGCAGGCCGCGGCTGATCAAGGCCGAGATGGTGAAGCCCGGCGCCTGCGTCATCGACATCGGCATCAATTCGGAAATCGGCCCGGACGGCGAGAGCCGCATCGTCGGCGATGTCGACACCGAGAGCGTCAAGGAAGTCGCCTCCTGGATCACGCCGGTGCCGGGCGGCGTCGGCCCGCTGACGGTGGCGATCCTGCTGCGCAACACCATGGTGGCGCTCAGCCGTCAGCGCGCGCTCTACCGCGCGACCTACGGTGTGGCGGACCAGCTGGCGGCTGAGTAGCTATTCCGCGCCACCCAGGCTGCTCTCGGAAACGCCATCGGGCTTCGGGCCCCCATAGGCCCAGTCGAGCAATTTTATCGTGTGCACCACCGGCAGCTTGGCCGCGGACGCGATCTGTGTGATGCAGCCTATATTGCCGGTGGCAACGATTTCGGCGCCGGTCGCCTCGATATTTTTCACCTTGCGGTTGCGCAGCTTGGCCGAAATGTCGGGCTGCAGGATGTTGTAGGTGCCGGCCGAGCCGCAGCAGAGATGCCCCTCGCGCGGCTCGCGCACCATGAAGCCCGCCTTGGCCAAAAGCTCCTTCGGCTGACGGGTGATCTTCTGGCCGTGCTGCATCGAGCAGGCGGAATGATAGGCGACGATCGTGCCCGGCTTGCGCACCGGCTCGGGCAGGTCGAGGGCAGCGAGATATTCGGTGATGTCCTTAGCCAGCGCCGAGACACGAGCCGCCTTTTCCGCATAGGCCGGATCGACACGCAGCATGAAGCCGTAATCCTTGATCGTGGTGCCGCAACCGGACGCGGTGATGATGATGGCGTCGAGCCCGCCCTGGTCGACTGCGCGCATCCAGGCGTCGACATTTTGCCTGGCCGAAGCCAATGCCTGATCCTCACGGCCCATGTGATGCACAAGCGCGCCGCAGCAGCCCTCGCCTTCCGGCACCACGACCTCAACGCCGAGCCGCGTCAGCAAAGAGACGGTCGCCTCGTTGATGGCGGGATCGAGCACCGACTGGGCGCAACCGGTGAGGATGGCGACGCGGCCACGTTTCGTGCCCTGCCCGGCATGCACGGCGGGCGAGGCGATCGGCGATGCCGGCGGGATCGACGACGGCGCAAGCTTCAGCATGGCGGCGACCGGCTTCAGGGTCGGCAGCTTTTCCAACAGGCCGATCAATGGCCGGCCGAGTCCGGCGAGCTTCAGCGCGGCGCGGAAGCGGCCCGGATAGGGCAGCACGAAAGCCAGCATGGCGCGGGTCAGCCGGTCGAGCAGCGGCCGTCTGTAGGTCTGCTCGATGTGGGCGCGGGCATGATCGACCAGATGCATGTAATTCACGCCTGACGGGCATGTCGTCATGCAGGCAAGGCAGGAGAGGCAGCGGTCGATATGGGTGACGATCTCCTTGTCCGCCGGCCGGCCGTTCTCCAGCATATCCTTGATGAGATAGATGCGGCCGCGCGGCGAATCCAGCTCGTTGCCGAGCGTTACATAGGTCGGGCAGGTAGCGGTGCAGAAGCCGCAATGCACGCATTTGCGCAAGATCTTCTCCGATTCCGCGACATGCGGGTCAGCGAGCTGCGCGGCTGAAAAATTGGTCTGCACGAAAAATGTCCTTATCGTCTAAGCATGATCTTTTCCGCAAACCGGTTTCCACTTTGCTGGATCATGCTCTCATTGACCGAGAAGCCAGCTTTGCGGGTCCCTGATCGGCTCGCCACGCTGCAGCGCCTGCAGGCCGAGAATGCAGCGGACGATGAACCAGACGGCAACCGCAAACATCAGCAGGAAGCCGATCGCGAGCATCATCAGGACCACCGAGATCAGCGCGTAGAGAAGGCCGATCCAGAACGTCCTGATCAGGAATGTGTAGTGGCTTTCGACATAGCCGCCCGCCTTGCCGCGATTGATGTAGGCGAGGACGATTCCGATAATGCCGGTGACGCCAACGACAAGGCTGGCGAGATAGAGAATGTAGATGACCAGCGCGTTGGTCTGGCCCGGCTCAAGCCAGCGATCGGTCTGGCGCGAGCCGCTGCCCGGGCCTGGATTGGCATTGCTCATGGTGCTGCTCCCTCCGTTGACTGAGGAAGAGTAGCAGAGCTGGAAGTAGGCGCCATGCGGCCGGGGTTGAGAATGTGCTTCGGGTCAAACTCGGCCTTGACCCGCGCGGAAAGCGCCGCCAGATGCGGCGGTTGCGGTTCAAAAACGGGGAGCGCCGCGCGATGCGAGGCAGACGCGCGCGCCAGCGTCGCGTGGCCGCCGCCATATTTGCGAATAAGACCGCGCAGCAGTTCCGCCTCCGGGTCGTCCTCGCGCATCGAAAGCCACACCAGCCCGCCCTGCCAATCATAGAAGGCATCGACCGCCGCCTGCATGCGCAGCGCCATCACCATGTGATGGGCCTCAGACGGCGGCATCGAGACGCGCCAGACCGGCCCTGCGGCACCATCGGCGAAGGGCGCGCAGTCGCGGATGTCGCGCCAGATCGCCTTCGACGCTTCGCCGGCAATTTCCTGCAGCGGGCCGGCCTTGCTGAGCAGGTTTCGCAATGCCTCGGCACGGTAGACGACCGAGGGGCCAAAGCCTTCGACGCGCAGCAGCGTCGCGGCATCGCTGCCGAGATGGCCGGCGGCGACGCGCGCGGCGATCCGCTCGGGCAGGTGCGCGGCGCTCGAGACCTCGGCGCTGGAGCCCAGCGCCAGCGCCATGGCCGCAACGGCAGCATCGTCGAGCAGGCCTCGAATGGCCAAAGTCACCTCGGTTTCCGCCGCCGGCAGCACCTTGAAGGTGACGTCGGTCAGCACGGCAAGCGTGCCCCAGCTCCCCGCCATCAGCTTGGAAAGGTCGTAGCCGGTGACGTTCTTGACGACGCGGCCACCCGACTTGAAGGCTTCGCCGCGGCCGGAAACCGCCGATATGCCGAGAATGTGGTCGCGTGCCGCACCCGCCTTGAGCCGGCGCGGACCGGATAGGTTCGAAGCCAGCACGCCGCCCAGCGTTCCCTTACCCGGCTCGCCGCCGAGCAGCGGCCCGTAATCCATCGGCTCGAAGGCGAATTGCTGGCCGTTCTCGGCAAGCAGTTTTTCGACTTCGGTGAGTGGCGTGCCGGCGCGTGCCGAAAGCACCAGCTCGGCCGGCTCGTAGAGCGTGACCCCGGTGAGCGTCGACAGGTCGAGCGTATGCTCGGTCTGCAGCGGCCGGCCAATGCCGCGCTTGGAGCCATGGCCGAGGATTTCGAGCGGGCTTTCCTCCGCGGCGGCCCATTGGATGGTGGAGAGGACTTCGGCGGGGGTGCATGGGGTGAAGGTGGTCATTGTAATCTCCGGTTCCTCGCCCCCGCGAAGCGGGGAGAGAAACCCAAGTTCTGGGACGTTCCCATCAAAACCTCGGAATGTCCGGAAACGCCACCTGGCCCCGATGCACGTGCATGCGTCCGAGCTCGGCGCAGCGGCGGAGCTGCGGGAAGACCTTGCCGGGGTTGAGCAGATGGCTGGGGTCGAAGGCGCATTTGACGCGCATTTGCTGGTCGAGATCGACCTGGTTGAACATTTCGGGCATCAGGTCGCGCTTCTCGACGCCGACGCCATGCTCGCCCGTGAGCACGCCGCCGACCTCGACACACAGCCGCAAAATGTCGGCGCCGAAACGCTCGGCCTTGTCGAGCTCTCCCGGCACGTTCGCATCGTAGAGGATCAGCGGGTGCAAATTGCCGTCGCCGGCATGGAAGACGTTGGCGACGCCCAGCCCGTATTTTTCGGAGAGATCGCGCATGCCGGCGAGCACCCTTGGCAACTCCTTGCGCGGGATGGTGCCGTCCATGCAGTAATAGTCGGGCGAGATGCGGCCGACGGCCGGGAAGGCCGCCTTGCGTCCGGCCCAGAAGCTCAGCCGCTCCTGCTCCGACTGCGAGATGCGGCAGGTGGTCGAGCCGTTGCGGTAGGCGATCGCCTCGACAAGACCGATCAGATGATCGACCTCGACGCTCGGCCCGTCGAGCTCGACGATCAGCAGCGCCTCGACATCGAGCGGATAGCCGGCATGGACGAAATCCTCGGCCGCGTGGATCGCCGGGCGATCCATCATCTCCATGCCGCCCGGGATGATGCCGGCGCCGATGATGTCGGCGACGCATTGGCCGCCCTGCTCGCTGGTCGGAAAGCCGATCAACAGCGCGCGTGCCGTCTCCGGCTTCTTCAGGATGCGCACCGTCACCTCGGTGACGACGCCGAGCAGGCCTTCCGAACCGGTCATGACGCCGAGCAGGTCATAGCCTTCCTGATCGAGATGGCTGCCGCCGAGCCGCACCACCTCGCCATTCATCAGCACCATCTGGATGCCCAGCACATTGTTGGCGGTAAGCCCGTATTTCAGGCAATGCACGCCGCCGGAATTCTCCGCGACATTGCCGCCGATCGAGCAGGCGATCTGGGAGGATGGATCGGGGGCGTAGTAAAAGCCCTCGTGCTCGACGGCGGTGGTGATGCCGAGATTGGTGACGCCCGGCTGGGCGACGACGACACGGTTCGGATAGTCGATCGCGAGGATGCGGTTGAAGCGGCTCATCACCAGAAGCACGGCATCCTCGAGCGGCAGCGCGCCGCCCGACAGCGACGTGCCGGAACCGCGCGGCACGACGCGGATGTTGCGCTCGTTGCAATATTTCAGCACGCGGGAGACCTGCGCCACCGTCTCGGGCAGCACGACGACGAGCGGCAGTTGGCGGTAGGCGGTCAGGCCGTCGCTCTCGAAGGCGCGCATCTCGGTGGCCGTATCGACAACGCCCTCGCCCGGCACGATGATGCGCATGTCGGCGACGATCTCGGCGCGCTTGCGCAGCGTCCCGGCATCTGGCTTGGGCATGGCAAGGCCGGACATCGAAGCCTCCTCCACTCGACTGGTCAAAATCTTTTACCAGCCGGGAGCATTCCTTGCAAACGCTGCTTTGGTCGAAATCGGATGGCGAACGACGGCCGAGCTTTCGCAGCGGCAATCTGCCGCTGGCTTCTGCCCGCTTGAGGGACCCTCGAGGGGAGATGGCCGCGAAGCGGTCAGGGGTTCGCCTCACGTAATCG
The DNA here is from genome assembly GCF_002294985.1 of Mesorhizobium sp. WSM3862. Classification (GTDB taxonomy): domain Bacteria; phylum Pseudomonadota; class Alphaproteobacteria; order Rhizobiales; family Rhizobiaceae; genus Mesorhizobium. The sequence goes on from NZ_NSGE01000003.1 coordinate 770,856, forward strand.
CCGGCTCGTCTGGCGTCGAGGAAGATCCTGGAGCTTCTCGCGCCGCGGCCCTCTGTTGTCTTCGGGAAATCTCCCGGTCGAGGGGAAGTTTACTCGCCCGGATGCTTGGCCGGCTCGGAGTGCATCTTGCGCACGCGGCGCACGCCCCACCAGACGAGCAGGATGGCGACCGGCACCGAAGCCGCGGTGACGACTTCCGGCGGGAAGGCATGGCCGAAGCTCGACGCGCCTTTGGCGACATAGCCGATGAGGCCGACGACATAATAAGAGACGGCAGCGACGGAGAGGCCTTCGACCGTCTGCTGCAGGCGCAACTGCAGCCTGGCGCGATTGTTCATCGAGGCCAGCAGGTCGCGGTTCTGCTTCTCGACGTCGACATCGACCCAGGTGCGCAGCAACGTGGTGGCGCGGGTGAGTTTTCGCGAGAGGTTCGCCTGGCGCTCCTCCACCGAGCGGCAGGTTCGCATCGCCGGCGCCATGCGCCGTTGCAGGAAGCCTGCCCAGGTGTCGTAGCCCTGTACCGACTCCTCATCCAGCGCCTCCAACCGCTCGCTGACGATGCCGTCATAGGCGCGGCTGGCGCCGAAACGGTAGAGGCTGGATGCCGCATCGGCCTCCAATTCGGCGGCAAGTTCGGTGAGGTCGGCGAGCAAGGTCTGGCTGTCGCGGGTCTCGGCCGCCTTCATTTCAAGCGTCGTCTGCGCCAGCCGGTCCTCGATGCGGCGGGCGCGGCCAGACAGCGTCAGCGCCAGCGGCAGGCCAAGCATGGCAAGCGTCCGGTAGGTCTCGATGTCGATCAGCCGTTGCGACAAGGCGCCGGTGCTCGCCGGCGTCAGGCCGCGGTCGAGCACCAGCATGCGGGTCAGCCCGTCGCCATCCTGGCGAAAGTCCGTGACGATGGCCGCCGCACCGCGCTCGACCAGCGAATAGCAGAGGCTGGTCGGATCGAAGCCGGCGATCAGCTTCTCGCTCGCCTGCGTCCATTTGCGGATTTCGAGCCGGATGCCGGAAATCACCGTTCCCGGCGGCGAGAAGCCGTTGCCGAAGGGCGAATCCTCCTGGCCCCGGCTGCTTTCGGCCAGCGGCCCTTCCCAGAGATAGGTCGAGAACTCCGTATGCCGTTCCCAGCGCAAGGTGCCCTTGCCCCATTTCATGGCATGGTGGCGGGCATGGCGTTCGGGCGCTGCGATGCCCAAGCGCCGCGACAGGTCCGACAGCACGGCAAGGTCGACGGCCGAGCCGCCTTCGGTCATGAAGGAGAGTTGGATGAGCACGCGCGGCTTCTCGACCAGCGGGTGCGGACGAGCATGGACCTCGCCTAGCGCGCCGGGGCGACCCTCATGGGCCGGAAAGCCCATGACGCTGCCCTGGGCGCGCGGCTGGAATTCGAGATTGGCGTCCGACACGGCTGGTCCCCCTGGTTTCGACCCTTCGTGCAATCGCGTTGTCTTGCGGCAATCGGCAGGGGCCGTAAACAGCAAATTTCAGCTGCAGCCGATTCACAGAGCCGCCGGGGAGTCGACCTGATTCGGCGAATTGGATAAATAATTTGACCAGTTGGCGACGGAGGCTTAGATCTGCGCGACATCCATTCCGTTTCCAGGCGCGCTTCCATTGAGCGATATCTTCTCCAGGATCGAGCATTCGCGCACCGCCGACGAGGTGGTGCAGCAGATCGAGAGCCTGATACTCGAGGGCGTGCTGCGCACCGGCGACCGGCTGCCGGGCGAGCGCGAGCTGGCGCGTCAGTTCGACGTGTCGCGGCCGATCCTGCGCGACGCGCTGAAGGCGCTGGAAGGACGCGGGCTGCTGACCACCAGACCGGGCGGCGGCACGCATGTCGCCGACGTCATCGGCCAGCTTTTCACCAAGCCGGTGACCGATCTGATCTCGATGCACCGCAAGGCGGTGACCGACTATCTCGAATACCGGCGCGAGGTCGAGGCAATCGCGGCCGAATACGCGGCGCGGCGAGCGACGCCCGAGGATCTGGCGCTGCTCGACCGCATCATGGCGCGCATGGACGAGGCGCACCGTACCGGCGACTTCGACGACGAGGCGGAAATCGACGTCGAATTCCACCACGCGGTCTGCGAATGCGCTCACAACATCATCCTCCTGCACACGCTGCGCTCCTGCTACCGGCTGCTCTCCGAGGGCGTGTTCCAGAACCGGTTGCTGGTCTTCACCGTGCCCGGCGCGCGCGAGGCGTTGCTTGAGCAGCACCGGGCAATCCACGCCGCGATCAAGGCGGCGGATCCTGCCGCCGCCCGCAAGGCGGCGATGGACCACATTACCTATGTCGAGCGCTCCATGGCTGAGGCCGAGCGCAGCGGCGACTGGCAGCGCGTGTCACGGCTGAGGCTCAGGCAGCGCTCGGAAGCCGGCGACATCGAACCGACACGCAAACGCTCCTAAGCACTGATCACGCGGGGACTACCATGAGCGACATCCTCACCATCGCCGACCTCAAGGACATGGCGCGCCGCAAGGTGCCGAAGATGTTCTTCGACTATGCCGATTCCGGCGCCTGGACGGAGAGCACCTATCGGGCCAACGAAGAGGACTTCGGCAAGATAAAATTCCGCCAGCGCGTGCTGGTCGACATGAGCAACCGCTCGCTGGAATCGACGATGATCGGCGAAAAAGTGGCGATGCCGGTGGCGCTGGCACCGACCGGGCTGACCGGCATGCAGCATGCCGACGGCGAGATGCTCGCGGCGCAGGCGGCTGAAGAATTCGGCGTGCCGTTCACGCTGTCGACCATGAGCATCTGCTCGATCGAGGATGTCGCCTCGGCGACCAAGACGCCGTTCTGGTTCCAGCTCTACGTGCTGCGCGACAAGGATTTCGTGCTCAACCTCATCGACCGCGCGAAGGCGGCGAAGTGCTCGGCGCTGGTGCTGACGCTCGACCTGCAGATCCTCGGCCAGCGCCACAAGGACGTGCGCAACGGGCTGTCGGCGCCGCCCAAGATGACGCTCGCCAACATCATCGATCTGGCCCTCAAGCCGCGATGGTGCCTGGGGATCGCCGGCACGCCGCGCCGCACCTTCCGCAACATCGTCGGCCACGCCAAGGGTGTCGGCGACGTTTCTTCGCTGTCGTCCTGGACGACGGAGCAGTTCGACCCGCAGCTGTCCTGGAAGGATGTCGCCTGGATCAAGGAGCGCTGGGGCGGCAAGCTGATCCTGAAGGGCATCCTCGACAAGGAGGATGCGTTGATGGCGGCCGAGACGGGAGCCGACGCGATCATCGTGTCCAACCATGGCGGGCGGCAGCTCGACGGCGCCGCCTCCTCGATCTCGGTGCTGGAAGAGATCGCCGACGCTGTCGGCGACCGGATCGAGGTGCATATGGATGGCGGCATTCGCTCGGGTCAGGACGTGCTCAAGGCGCTCTGCCTCGGCGCCAGGGGCACCTATATCGGCCGGCCGTTCCTTTACGGACTCGGCGCGATGGGCAAGGCGGGCGTCACCAAGGCGCTGGAGATCATCCGCAAGGAGATGGACATCACGCTGGCGCTGTGCGGTAAGCGTCTGGTAACCGACATGGGCAAGGACCAGCTGCGGCGCTAGGGGCTTATTCACCGATCCGCCCTAGTTTCCCGTGATGACAGACACGGGAAGACGCGCCTTGACTGACGCCGGCATCCACTATCTCGACGCGCGCGGGCCGAAAGGCATACGCATCTATGCCATCGGCGACGTGCATGGCCGTCATGACCTGCTCGCCGCCATGCACAGCCGGATAGCAAGCGATCTGGAGTACGGACCAAAGTCCGATTGGCGCATCATCCATCTCGGCGATTATGTCGACCGCGGACCGGACTCGAGGAACGTCATCGAATTCCTCATCGAGGCGCGGAGCCGTGATCGCCGCAACATCATGCTTGCCGGCAACCATGACATCGGCATGCTCGATTTCCTTGCCAAACCCGATCCGGAGGGTCTGTTCATGCGCTATGGCGGCGTCCAGACGGCGGCGTCATACGGGGTGAAGCTCTCGACCGGCAGCAGCTGGTTCGGCAGGTCGGACGAGGCGCTGGCGCACGGACACGCGGCCTTGGTCGAAGCAGTGCCGCAAGCCCACGTCGACTTCCTGCGCTCGCTGTCTTTTTCAGCGTCCTTCGGCGACTTCTTCTTCTGCCATGCCGGCATCCGGCCGGGGGTGCCGCTGGAAAGCCAGAACGAGCTGGACCTGATCTGGATCCGCGACGTCTTCCACGATTACCCGGGGCTGTATCCCAAAGTGATCGTGCACGGGCATACGCCTGTGCCGGACGTCGAGGTGATGGCCAACCGCGTCAATCTCGACACGCTCGCCTGGCAGGCGGGAACGCTCAGCGCACTTGCCGTCGACGGCGCTGAAAAGCGCATTCTGACGGTCGAGGGAATGGCGTTCTGGCCATGACCCCAAGTGTGGGATCAGCTTTCCGTTTGTCGGGAAGGATCAGGCTCTAGCAGGCTGTTGAAGAAGTTTTGGCGCGGTTGTTTGGAGCGTGATTCACTGGTTGCCCTGATGATTTGGGGACCGTGGATGCGGGGATTGGACGAACGGACAGGTTCACAGATGGACAGCGATTTTGCGGTGCTTTATCCGCCTGGGCTCGGCTGGCCCTCGATCGCGCCGGAACGATTGATGCGTGCGATGCTGTTGCAGGCCTTTTATGGCATTCGCTCGGAGCGTCAGCTGATGGAGCGGATGGAGTTTGATCTTCTGTTCCGCTGGTTTGTTGGGCTGGGCGTTGACGAGCCCGCCTGGGATCATTCGAGCTTCACCAAGAACCGTGATCGGCTGCTGGAAGGAGAGATCGCGGCGAAGTTTCTGCGCGCGGTGCTGGCGCAACCAAGGGTGAAGCGGCTGTTGTCGTCGGATCACTTCTCGGTGGACGGGACGCTGATCGAGGCCTGGGCTTCGATCAAGAGCTTTCGCCGCAAGGACGGCAGCGACAACGATCCGGATGGAACGGGCCGTAACGCCGAGCGTGGCTTTCATAAGGAGAAGCGCTCCAACGACACGCACCAGAGCACGAGCGATCCGCAGGCGCGGCTCTACAAGAAGGGCGACGGGCAGCCGGCGAAGCTCTGCTATCTGGGACATGCGCTGATGGAGAACCGTCACGGGCTGGCGGTCGATGGCAGCATTACCCAGGCCACGGGTACAGCCGAGCGCGAGGCCGCGCTCGCCATGTTGGACCGCAGACCATCGCGGCGGCGCATCACGCTCGGGGCCGACAAGGCCTATGATGTAATCCAGTTCGTCAAGGACCTGCGCGAGCGCAAGGTCACGCCGCACATCGCCGTCGACGGCCATTTGAGCAAGACCGGCAAGCCGCGCGTAACGGCTATCGACGGCCGCACGCGCTGTCACGCCGGCTATGCCGTCAGCCAGCGCCGCCGAAAGCGGATCGAGGAAGTGTTCGGTTGGATCAAAGCCTCTGCTGGCATGGCCAAGGTCAAGCTGCGAGGATGCGCCCGTGTGGGCGCGGCCTTCACCCTGAACCTTGCGGCCTACAATCTGGTCCGCTTGCCAAAGCTTCTGGCAGCGCCGGCATGAGCATCGCAGGCCGCTGGCGGATTGTTGAAATGCCCGATTATGTCGAGGACTATGCCGACATGATGGAGCCCGCCTACATCGAGTTCGCGGCAGATGGCTCCGGCGAATTCGCCTTCGGCTGCGTCACCGGGCAGATATTCGATGGGGCCGACGGCAATCATGTCGCATTCTCCTGGCAAGGCAACGACGAGATGGACGAAGCTCAGGGCGACGGCTGGGCCGAAATCCAACCTGACGGCTCGATCATGGGCCAAATCTGCTTCCACAACGGCGACGATGCTAATTTCATTGCCCGCAAATGCACTTCTTCAACAGCCTGTTAGCGAAGCGCGGCGGTGACGCCGTAGCCGTCGACGGCCTGGTGATTGTTTGCAGCGTCGGCAGAATAAATGCCGAGGCCGCACACGACGATGGCAGACAGCATTACAAAGGACAAAAGCGCTGCTTTCACGGAAGTCATCTCTGGTTGAGCTTTCTGCATCTGTGCACGAGGCGGTTACCAATGCGTTGAAACGATAAAATGCGTCTCAATGTTTCGACGATTTCGCGCTTCTAAGCAGATTCTGTATCTCCGGTGTGTCGCTTGGATCACACAACAGGTTCATCGCGGTTGCACGGACGATACAGAGGGCGCCCTCTTAGGCGGGCGGCCGGACACAAACCAAGAATGAAGTGCGTTTTCCCCAGGCGGAACTGCCGCCGCGTGCCAATTATGTCACGCTCCGCGGCGGTGCGACGGTCAGATCGTCGCCACCCAGGCACGCGCGATCGCGAGCCCTGCGGCGTCGGCGTGCGGTCCGTTGCTAGCCATCTCGTAGTCGAGCTTGCCGGTCCAGTCGGGATGGCGCTCGGCGATCAGCGCCGCGAATGAGGTGCTCCAGTCGCGCACCAGCGGGCGATCCGCCTCGAAATGGAACTGGAAGCCATAGACGGCGCGGCCAATACGAAAAGCCTGGTTCGCCGCGACATCATTGCCCGCAAGCCGCACGGCCTTCTCGGGCAGGTCGAACGTATCGTCGTGCCATTGGAAAATCGGGAATCTTTCCGGCAAGGCGCCGAGAACAGGGTCGTGCTTGGCTTCGGCCGTCAGCGACACCCCGCACCAGCCGAATTCAACCGCACCGCCGATGTGGTTGTCGGCGCCAAAGGCGCGGGCGACGAGCTGGCCGCCGAGGCAGATGCCAAGCACCGATCGGTCCTTGCCGGCGAAATCGCGCGTCAATTCGAGCAACGCGGGAAAATAGGGATAGTCGTCGTCGGCCAGCGCATTCTGCCCCCCGCCCAGAACCACCATGGCATCGTGACCGTTCGCGTCCCGGGGCAGCGGATCGCCTTGGTAGGGGCGGCGCAAGTCAAGCTCGGCACCAGCCTCCGCGAGAGCGGCGCCGACTTGGCCGAGGCCGGTATTGTCGTAGTTCTGGACCACCAGCACCCGCATCCGCGAATCCCTGCTGACATGAAAATGACGGTGGGAGCGATATCATGCCGCCTCGGTTTCAGCCAAGCCGCGCGTCGGAGAGAAAGCTATGCCACTGCAGAACCGGGTCGATCCGTTCGGCGCCATCCATGCCGTGCCCGAGCGCGGCCTCTTCACCGGCAATCGCGGCATCATCCATGACCCCGAGACAAAGACGCTTCTGCGGAAGCGCTGGGCGTTGCCGGCCTGGATCATCTGCGTCTGCCAATTCCGTGGCGTGCGACGCGAGCCGATGGGCCGCAATGGGCCTGGAGGAAAGGCCGGCTGGACCGAGCTCTTCTTTCTCGACGAGGTGACGGCGCTCGCGGCCGGGCACCGGCCCTGCTTCTTCTGCCGGCGCGCGCGGGCAGCCGATTTCGTGCGGCGCTTCGGCGAGGTCTTCGGCATTGCCGAACCGCGCGCGCCGATGGTCGACGAGCGGCTGCACAGGGAGCGGCTGGCCTCCGGCGGGCGGCCGCCGGCCGTCTCATCCGATGAACTCGCCGGTTTGCCGGATGGAGCAGTCGTGGCCGAGGGGGAGACCGCATACGCGCTCCGCGCCGGCAAGGCGCTCGAATGGTCCTTCGCAGGGTATGCCGCGCCTCTTCCGTCCAACCGCCTCGCCGGGCGATCGCTGCGACTGCTCACGCCTGCCACAAGCGTTTCGGTGCTGAGACATGGCTACGCGCCGGTCTGGCATCCGTCTGCCGATACTTGACGACAACCTGCGCCTCGCCCATTGCTCGGCCATGCGCGCCAACTACAAAATGCAGCGGCTGTTCGTGCCGGACGATCTCGGACCGGGCTTCGAGTTAGATGCTGGACAGCAGCAGAGCCACTATCTCGCGCACGTGATGCGGCTCAGCGAAGGCGCGGAGGTCCTGCTCTTCAACGGCCGCGACGGCGAGTGGTCGGCTTCGATCGCCGCCAAGACCAAGAAAGCCGTGCGGCTCAAGGTGCTTACCCTGCAGCGGCCGCAGCCGCCGCTGCCCGATCTCGTCTATTGCTTCGCCCCGCTGAAGCAGGGCCGCCTCGACTATCTGGTGCAGAAAGCGGTCGAAATGGGCGCCGGCATCCTGCAACCGGTCATCACCCAGCACACACAAGTGGCCAAGCCTGGCATCGATCGGCTGCGCGCCAATGTCGTCGAAGCGGCCGAGCAATGCGGCATCCTGGCGGTGCCAAAGGTGTGCGAAGCAGAGAAGCTGGAGCGGCTGCTCGGCGGCTGGGACAAGGAACGGCGGCTGATCTTCTGCGACGAGGATGCCTCGACCAACAATCCACTGCCAGCCTTGCAGAAGGTGAGCGAGAAAAAACTCGCGCTGCTGGTGGGGCCGGAGGGCGGCTTTTCCGATGACGAGCGCAGGATGCTGCGGGCGCTGCCCTTCGTCAGCGCCATTCCGCTCGGGCCGCGCATCCTGCGCGCCGACACCGCGGCGGTCGCGGCGCTCGCGGTGATGCAGGCGACGATCGGCGACTGGTGATCAAATCCAGTTGAGGCGTGGCTCAGGATTTTTCGCTTGATCGGCTACTGACATTTCGTCCATCTAGCGCCCGGCGGCTAGCTGACGGCTGCGGAGGGCTTTCTTATGGCGCGCGACACAACCGATATCCAGCCCATCGAAGGCATCGACGAACTCGTCGGCTATCTGGCGGCCGGCAACAAGCCGCGCGACAAATGGCGGATCGGCACCGAGCACGAGAAGTTCCCCTTCTATGTCGATGGCAACGCGCCGGTGCCCTATGGCGGCGAGCGCGGCATCCGCGCCATCCTGGAAGGCATGCAGGAAAAGCTCGGCTGGGATCCGATCATGGATGCCGGCCGCATCATCGGCCTGGTCGAGCCGACCGGCCAGGGCGCGATCTCGCTGGAGCCGGGCGGGCAGTTCGAGCTCTCCGGCGCGCCGCTGGAGACGATCCACCAGACCTGCCGCGAGGGCAACGCGCATTTGGCGCAGGTGCGCGAGATCGCCGAGCCGCTCGGCATCCGCTTCCTCGGCCTCGGCGGCAGCCCAAAATGGTCGCTTGCCGAAACGCCGAAAATGCCGAAGTCGCGCTACGAGATCATGACTCGCTACATGCCGAAGGTCGGCTCCAAGGGCCTCGACATGATGTATCGCACCTGCACGATCCAGGTGAATCTCGACTTCGAAAGCGAATTTGACATGCGCCGCAAGATGCAGGTGTCGCTGAAGCTGCAGCCGCTGTCGACGGCGCTGTTCGCCAATTCGCCCTTCACCGAGAGCCGGCCGAACGGGCTGCAGAGCTGGCGCGGCGACATTTGGCGCGACACCGACAACCAGCGCTCCGGCATGCTCGAATTCTGCTTCGCGCCGGATTTCGGCTTTGCCGACTATGTCGAATGGGCGCTCGACGTGCCGATGTATTTCGTCATCCGCGACGGGCAGTATCACGACATGACGCGCTACACCTTCCGCCAGTTCATGGCGGGTGCCGCGCGCACGCAAGTGCCCGACGGCCTGCCGACGATGGGCGACTGGGCGAACCACCTCTCCACCCTCTTCCCCGATGTGCGGCTGAAGCGCTTCCTCGAGATGCGGGGCGCCGACGGCGGACCGTGGCGGCGCATCTGCGCGCTGCCGGCTTTCTGGGTCGGCCTGCTCTATGACGAGCAGGCACTCGACGCCGCGGAGACGCTGACCTCGAGCTGGACCTACGAAGAAGCGCTGGCGATGCGCAACGCCGTGCCGGAGCACGGCATTTCGGCGCCATTCCGCAACGCCACCTTGCGCGAGGTTGCCCGCGACGTGCTGGCCATCGCCCGCACGGGTCTGAAGAACCGCGCCAAGAAGAACCGCGACGGCTATGACGAGACCTCGTTCCTCAACACGCTCGACGAGGTCGTGGCGCGCGGCACCACCAGCGCCGAGGAGATGCTTTCGGCATATCACACGCGCTGGGGCGGCTCGATCGAGCCGGTGTTCATGGAATATGCCTACTGACCGTTCGCCGGCCACCTGAGCCGTGGCTCGGCAAAAGCTGCTTCATTCGGTGATGGAAACGAACTAGGCTCCCCCGTGAGGATATTGCGGAGGAGATCTGATGCCTTCCCTGTTCGATATTTTTTTGCAAGCCCAGAACGGCGCCGGCATGCAGGCGCTGGCCCAGCAGTTTGGCCTTTCGATGCAGCAGGCGCAGGCCGCGGTGCAGGCGCTGCTGCCGGCCTTCTCACAGGGGCTTCAGCGCAACACCGCCGATCCCTATGGAATGGGTGCTTTCATGACGGCGATGGCGAGCGGCCAGCACGCCAAGTATTTCGAGGACGCAACCCGGGCCTTCACGCCGCAAGGCATCGATGAAGGCAACGGCATTCTCGGCCATCTGTTCGGCTCGAAGGACCTGTCACGCGCTGTTGCAGCCCAGGCCGCTCAGGCGACCGGCCTTAGCCAGCAGGTGCTGCAGCAGATGCTGCCGGCGATGGCGTCGATGATGATGGGCGGATTGTTCAAGCAGACCAACAGCCAGATGCAGGCCGCCGGCGGCTTCGGTGGCGGCGGCAATCCTTTCGGCGAGATCATCGAGGAGATGATGCGGCAGGCGGGAGGCGGCGCACAGGCCCCGCAGCCAGCGCCAAATCCCTATGGCGACAATCCGCTCGGCAAGGTGCTGCAAGACATGTTCGGTGGCGGCGCCCAACAGCCGCAAAGCCAACCGCAGCAGGCGCCGAACCCTTACGGCGACAATCCGCTGGGCAAGATGTTCGAAGAAATGCTGCGGCAAGGCGGCGGTTTCGGCACGCCAGACGGACAGCAGGCGCCGCAGCAATCCCAGCCGCAGCCGCAAACCAATCCGAGCGGCCGGCCGAGAAATCCATTCGACGACATCTTCGGCAGGATGTTCGAGACCGGCGCGCAGCAGCGCGAGGAATATCAGAAGGGCATGGAGACGATCTTCGACCAGTTCAAGCGCGGGATGGACCGACGGTAGGGCGCTCCACTCAAAAGAAAAATGCCCGGTCCTGGAGGGGAACCGGGCAATGTGCAGGCAGGCCGGCGGGAACCGGCAGGGAGTGTGGGAGCCTGCATGAAACTTGGTCGCGCCGAGCCCTCGAAAGGTTAAGCGCGAGCGCAAACGCAGCCGGCGAAGCCGCTCAGGCGACCTTGCGGGCAAGATCCTCGATCATATCGGCGCGCTCTTCTGCGATTGCGCGCAGCTTCACCGTCGGATCGCGGCCGAAAGGCACGCTGACGGCGACGTGGAGGTCGGCGCGGGTCAGTCCGATATCGGCAAGCTCGGCATCGGACATCTCGCCAAGGCGATAAAAGGCGCGGCGGTTTTTCCAGGCGCGAAACGCATCGGCGACCGCATTGAGCACGCGGGTCGCAACGGCCGGACGCGTGGTGATGCGCGGGGTCTCGGAGGCGAATTCGATCGTGGTCATGTCAGTCTCTCCTTCGGAGTCGAGCGGACGAAACCATGCAATCGGCGCCTGGGAGGAGCGCCGTTGCGGTCTCGATACAGTTAACGTGACGCATGTCGTTGCCCCCCAACACCGGAGGCCACTTTTGGGCGACATGCTGTGCCTTCATGTGGACAATGGCAATTTGCCACGCCGCGATTGATTAATCCAACGAATGTTTCTAATCTTTAGCATCAACACGAATGATGGATTGGACCGATGAAAGCGCCGCTCGATCTCGATCAGTTGCAGACCTTCATCTCGATTGCCGACACCGGCAGCTTCACGCGGGCTGCCGAGGAGGTGCACCGGACACAGTCTGCGGTGTCGATGCAGATGCGCCGTCTTGAGGAGCGGATCGGCAAGCCGCTGTTCGAAAAGGATGGTCGCACCAACAAACTGACTGAGGAGGGCGACAGGCTGCTTTCATATGCAAGGCGGCTGATCTACCTCAACCGCGAGACTTTGGCGGCCTTCGACGACCAGCGGCTCGAAGGCACGATACGCATCGGCACGCCGGATGACTATGCCGACCGCTTCCTGCCCGAGATCATGGCGCGCTTCTCGCGCTCCAACCCGCGTGTGGAGCTCACCGTCATCTGCGAGCCGACGCCGGGCCTGGTCGAGCACATCAAGCGCGGCAATCTCGACCTCGCGCTGGTGACGCACAACGACACGCGCGGCCAGTCGGAGGTGGTGCGGCGCGAGCCGCTTCTGTGGGTCACCTCGGCCAACCACGCCACGCATGAGCAGGAAATCCTGCCGATGGCGTTCGGCCGGCCGAACTGCATCTGGCGGCGCGCGGCGGTCGACGTGCTCGACCGGCAGAACCGGGAATACCGCGTCCTCTTCTCCAGCTTCTCGGCGACCGTGATCACCGCCGCGGTGCTTTCCGGCCTCGCCATCTCGGTGCTGCCGGAATGCGCCCTCAGGCCCGGCATGCGCGTGCTCGGCGAGGCCGACGGGTTCGACGCGCTGCCGGATTGCCGCATCGGCATCATGCGCGGCCAGACCTCGCAGCCGGAGATCGTCGATGCTCTGGCCCGCCATATCGCGGAAAGCCTGGACAATATTTCCGTGCCGGTCAGCGAAGAGACGGGAAGCTTCGACTTCGCGGCACTCGCCTTCGCCAAGATGAAGCGGACCAAGGCAAACCAGATCCTGCCTGGATGGTAGGGGTTCAGGCGCGAGCGGCGGCGGGCTGAATCTCGTCCGGCGAAGCTAGACCAGAAAGGCCGAGCAGTTGGACCGGCTCAAGCGGCGGCGACAAGAAATAGCCCTGGAGTTGCCGGCAGCCCATTGCGACCAGCAGCATCTTCTGCGCCTCGGTCTCCACGCCCTCGGCGGTGACGTCGACCCCGAGCGCCATGGCAAGATCGATCAGGGCCTTGACGATCGCGGCCGAGTTGCCGTCGCCATCGAGAAGCCGCACGAAGGAGCGGTCTATCTTGAGCTTATCGATGGCGTGGCGACGCAAGTAGCTGAGCGATGAATAGCCGGTCCCGAAATCGTCCAGAACGATGCCGACGCCCAACTGCCGCAAGGTGGTCAGAGCCGCCCTCGAAGCATCGCTGTTGTCCAGAAGCACGCTTTCGGTGATCTCGAACTGCAGGCGCTGCGGCGCCAGCCCGGTGTCGGCAAGGATCGACGCGACCTGTTCGGGAAAGCCGGCGTCGCGCAACTGCAGCGGTGATACGTTGACGGCGAGCCACGGCAGGTCGGTTCGCACGGCGAAACGGCAGGCCTCCTGCAGCACCCACGCGCCGAGTTGGCCGATCATGCCGCGCTCTTCGGCGATGGCGATGAATTGCGCCGCCGGCAATGCGCCATGCACGTCATGCCCCCAGCGGATCAGCGCCTCCGCGCCGAGGATCGTCTTGCCGTTCGCCGCGAACACCGGCTGGTAGGCGAGCCTGATGCCGGAGCCGCCGTCGAGAGCCTTGCGAAGCTCGGTCTCGACTGTGCGCTTGCGCAAGAGCAGGTCGTCCATGTCGCCGGCGAAGACCTGGTGCCGGCCCCGGCCGTTCTTCTTGGCTTCGTAAAGCGCGATGTCGGCCTTGCGCAGCAGATCGTCGGCATCCGTTTCGCCGCCGTCCGATAGCGCGATGCCGATCGAGGCGCTGACGAAGACCTGATCTTCCATGAGCTTGAACGGTTCCTGCAACTTCTGCAGCAGCCGCTCGGCGATATCCTCGGCGGCACGGATATCGCGGATGTCGACGAGGATCAGCGCGAACTCGTCGCCGCCCAGCCGCGCCACGGTGTCCACCTCGCGAACGGTGTGCTGGAGCCTGGCCGCCGTCTGACGCACAAGCTCATCGCCCGCCGGATGGCCGAGCGTGTCATTGATGTGCTTGAAACGGTCGAGATCGAGATAAAGCAACGCCACCCTTCCCATCTCGTGAACCGCCATATCCTGGCTGGCCCTGAGCAGGGCCCGACGCAAGCGGTCCTCGAACAAAGCCCGGTTGGGCAGGCCGGTGAGCGTGTCGTGGAAAGCGAGATATTGCGCCTCGTCCTGGCTTGTCTGCAGCGCGGACGAGGCGCGGCGGAGCCTGCGCAGCAGAAACGCCAGAACGCCGGCCGCCACAAGCAGCGCCAAGGCCAGCGCCGGGGCCATCTTGCGCACCAGCGTGAGACCCGGCCGTTCCTGGTCCCAGCCGACATAACCGAGGATGATACCGCGGGAATCGACCAGAGGCACCGCAGCGGCTCCGACCGATTGCGACAGCGGCACGAGACGCGCGCCGTCGAGCAGATATTTTTTGGCGATCTTGCCGATGACCGCCTCGTTGATGAACTCCACCGAAACATGCAGATATTCGGTGCCGGGCGCCTGCGTGACCCGGTCCGTACTCGGCACCAGCGCCATGACGCTCAGGATCGCCGGTTTTCCCTGGAGCGACACAAGGTCCTCCGCGACCATTTTGGCCGGCTGGCCGGAAGCGCCCGCCTTCTGTGGCTCAGCCAGCATGCGGCGCAGCTTCTCGATGGATGGTTGCAAGGCAGGCTCGTCATCGCCATAGGCGGATGCGTCGACCACCTTACCTTCCTGCATGGCATGGACGGGACGATCAACGGCATCGAGAATGTAGACCCGGTTGTGACCGTAATAGGTATACATCCAGACGCTGAGGTTCTCCTCGATCCAGGTCCAATTGCCGGCCCTGACATTGGCGACCGCGTCATCCCAGACCGCAACGCTTTCCTGCTCACGCTGAACAGACGCAATCTGGTCCTTCAAACCCTCGTCGATGAATATCTTCTGCCGTTCGAGCGAGGCGTTGTCAGCCTGGGCCGCCGCGTAGAAGCCGAAACCGACGACCGTGGCCAGCGCGAAGACGGCCAACGTCAGCACGGCCAGCGTCACCTGATGCGTCAAAGGTCTGGTGTTGGCGGTTGCGCTCATGTGTTTCCGGCTGGCTCTTGCTACCGCCAGTCAAAGCAAATCGGGCTTAAGATCGCGTTATAATGTTAGCGAGATTTCAGCTCTGCCTTGACGCCGCCCGATAAGCGTTCCCCAATCAGAGCATGAGCGAAGCAGCAACCGAATCACGCAGCAATGCCACCGAATATACGGTGAGCGAGATTTCCGGCGCGTTGAAGCGCACGGTCGAGGATGCTTTCGGCAATGTGCGGGTGCGCGGCGAGATTTCCGGCTACCGCGGCCCGCATTCCTCCGGACACGCCTATTTCGCGCTGAAGGACGACCGTGCGCGGATCGAGGCCGTGGTCTGGAAGACCACGATGGCGCGGCTGAAATTCCGCCCCGAGGAAGGGATGGAAGTGATCGCCAGCGGCAGGCTGACGACCTATCCCGGAAAATCCAACTACCAGATCGTCATCGACAATCTGGAGCCGGCCGGCGCAGGCGCGCTGATGGCGCTGCTGGAAGAGCGCAAGCGGCGCTTGCAGGCCGAAGGCCTGTTCGATGCCGGCCGCAAGCGGCGGCTGCCATTCATGCCGCGCGCCATCGGCGTCATCACCTCGCCCACGGGCTCGGTGATCCGCGACATCATCCATCGCATCAAGGACCGTTTTCCGCTCACTGTGCTGGTGTGGCCGGTCCGGGTCCAGGGCGACACGACCGCAAAGGAAGTGACCGCAGCCGTCAACGGCTTCAACGCACTGACCTGGGACGGCGCAATCCGCCAGCCCGATCTCCTGATCGTGGCGCGCGGCGGCGGCAGCCTCGAGGACCTTTGGGGTTTCAACGACGAAGGGCTGGCGCGCGCCGTCGCCGCCTCGCGCATTCCGATCATCTCGGCCGTCGGACACGAGACCGATTGGACGTTGGTCGATTTCGTCGCCGACATGCGGGCGCCGACGCCGACGGGCGCCGCCGAGATGGCAGTGCCGGTCAAGGCGGAGCTCGAAGCGACACTGGCAAATCTCGGCGCGCGGCTTAGTGCCTGCACCTCGCGGCACCTGGATCGCAAGCGCCAGGCGGTGCGCGCCGCGGCGCGGGCGCTCCCCTCACCCGACCAGCTGCTGGCGTTGCCGCGCAGGCGCTTCGACGAGGCAACGAGCCGGCTCGGCCGCGGGCTGACGGTGAGCATCGAACGCAAGCGCGCAAGGCTGGAGCGGCAGCGGCTGACGCCGGCCACCTTGTCGCGTCGCCTCAATGAGACGCGCAGGCTGACAGGCCGCGACATCGCCCGCGCGCGGGCCGCGTTCTTCGCAATCGTGCGGCAAAGCCGGGCGCGCTTTCAGCGCAACTCGGCAAGGCTGTCGCCGGCGCCGGTCGTCAGGCGCCAGAAGCTGCAGGCCGACACGCTGGCCGGACTGACCCGCCGCCAGGAGCAGGCGACGGCGCGGCGGCTTGACCGCCTGCGTGCCGCTCTTACCCAGGCCGACCGGCTGCTCACCACGCTGTCGCACAAGGCCGTGCTGGCGCGCGGCTTCGCGCTGGTCAAGGACGCCGATGGGACCGTCGTCAAGCGCGTCGCGGAGCTGGCGCCGGGTGCGGCGCTGCAGCTGGAGTTCGCCGACGGCAATGCAGAGGCCATCGCCACCAGCGGCGGCGCGCGGCCGAAGTTGGCCGCCAAGCCCTCGGGCAAGGCCAAGGAGCCGGGCAACCAGGGCTCGTTGTTCTGAAATGAGCAGGAGCGACCCGCATCTGCGCACGCCGTCGGGCAAGCCGCGCCTGCGCTCGTTCAACGTCGCACTGGACGGCACGCCCGGCCGCTTCAACGCCATCACCGACGTGCCGGGCGTCGCGGTCGGCTATACGACGCTGATTGCCGGCGGGGGCCCGCTGCAAGTCGGGATAGGACCGGTGCGCACCGGCGTGACTGCGATCCTGCCGAGACCTGTCGGCCAACTGGCGACGCCGGTGTTTGCCGGCGTGTTCAGCCAGAACGGCAATGGCGAGCTGACCGGCACGCATATCATCGAGGAGACCGGCGCCTTCGACCTGCCGGTTACCATCACCAACACCCATTCCTGCGGCCTTACCCGCGACGGAACGCTGCGCTGGATGAGCCGGGGGCTGCCGGCGGCGCTCGACAGCGCCTGGGGCCTGCCGGTGGCGGCGGAGACCTATGACGGCTTCCTCAACGACATCAACGGCCACCATGTGAGCTTCGAGCATGTCGCCTCGGCGCTCGACGGCGCGACGGACGGCGCGATTGAGGAAGGCAGCGTCGGCGGCGGCACCGGCATGATCTCGTTCGGCTTCAAGGCCGGGTCAGGCACCGCCTCGCGCATCGTCGAATGGCAGGACAGAAGCTACACGCTCGGCGTGTTCGTGCAGGCGAATTTCGGCAAGCGGCGCAACTTCACCATTCGCGGCCGGCATGTCGGGCCGGAACTCGCCGAGCCGGCGATCCGCGAAGGCACGCCGCGCGCCGAAAAGGGCTCGATCATCGCCGTCGTCGCCACCGATGCGCCATTCCTGCCGCACCAGATGAAGCGCCTCGCCAGGCGCGTGCCGCTCGGCATCGCCCTGACCGGCGGCTACGGCTACCACAGCTCGGGCGATATCTTTCTTGCCTTCTCGACCGCCAATCCCGAGGCCGCGCTGGCGGCTTCAGGCCGCGTCGCCCGCGCGGAGTTCATTCCCGATGTCGATATCGACCCGTTCTTCGATGCTGTGGTGCAAGGGGTGGAGGAGGCGATCCTCAACGCGCTCGTCGCCAATGAGGACATGACCGGGCGCGACGGCAACTTCGTGCCGGCGCTGCCAAAGGTGTGGCTGAAGGACAATTTCAGCTAAGCCGGTCGCTCGGCTGAGGTCAGACAAACCGCGCGCACGGTATCTTAATAGGACGGCTTGTCCGACGTCGTCTGTTGCTCGCTCTCTTCGGCGACTTCCTCGAGGCGCGAAGCGATCAGTTCCTGGATGTCGCCGACCTCTTCCTGGATATCCTCAAGGAGAATGCCTTCCTCGGCGGCCTTGGCGCAGCACTCCTTGGCGAGAGTTTCGGCCTGCTCGTCGATCTTCACCGGCGAATGCTGGCATTGGACCTTTTCGCCGATCCATCCGCGCAAGAACTCGATCGCATGTTCACTCATACTGCTTTTCCCTAGCGGCAATGCCGGTTGGTAGTCATGAACGCTCGCGTCCCGCCACGGGACGCAGGCCCATTCGAGCCGAGTCGGCCTCTGCCGGCAAGACTTCTTGCCAATGGGACAAGATGCCTTGCCAATGGGACAAGATGTCTTGCTCAGGGTCCGCGGAGCCGAAGGACTGGAAAGGTTCGAGGGACACGTTCAGATTGTTGAGGATGATGCTTTGGCCAGGATCGTCAAAGATCCGCTCTGTTGTTTTTGCTTGTTTTCTTCCGGTTTTTCAGACCGATTTCCGTCACAACACCACGCATTTACGGCGATCTCGCAGGCGCAGCCAAGGGGCGAGAAACCGAAAGCCGCCGCTATATAGTGATATCCCCATACAATGTCGACTCTGATCGTCGTGCCTGCTTCTTTCCGCCGCGTCAGGCGGGCGGCGGACAGCCTTTCGGGGAAGGTCTCGGCACCCTGCTGCGCATCTTGGCATGACGCTGCGCCATACTTGGGAGGTGGCGATCACCATCGTCTCGCCGTTCGTTGCCGCGACGCTGCAGCTTCTCATTCCACATTCGTTGCGGCGCGCCATCGACCAGGCGCAGGGCGTGATGGTTGCGGGCGGCGGGACGGCTGCCGAGCAGGCGCTGTAGACCACGGCCCTGACACTGCTGGTCGTCAGCGTCCTGCGCGGTCTTTTCACGATGGGGCAGAACGAGGCCATCGGCCATCAGACCGGCTATGAGCTGCGCCTGGGCCTTCTGCGAGGTGCGCGGGCTGCTCAGCCTGAGCTGCCCTTCGTCGCCCGGCGATGCTTCGTCACCCAATAGAGGAATGGGACGCGGCGGCCGGCAAAACGACGTGAACGCCAGGAAATCGATGGTACCGTTGGCTGGGCTCGAACCAGCGACCCCCAGATCCACAATCTGGTGCTCTAACCAACTGAGCTACAACGGCACATCCGCCTGAGCGCAATCCGAGGAGAAATCATTCCCCGCGTCCGCTCCGTCGTCGGCGATGCGTCCAATACGGATTATCGGAGTCTAATTCAAGGCCTTTGATGAGGCAAAGATCCGATGAACGAACCCGCACAGTCCTGATTGGGCAAAAGAAAAGGCCGGCGGGAGGAGGTGCCGGCCTTTTCCTGTTACGAGCCAGCGGGAGGAGGAGCTGGCTGGTCACCCCGGAGAGCAAAGGGAGGAGGTTTCACACTCCGGGTATTCATCTCATCAATTCATCGCACATCTATTTGTCTGACGAAATGCGACGTTTTGATGCATCGTTGAGTTGCGCCTGAAATCAGGCCGCCTTGATGTCCTTGAACGCCTTCTCGAAAGCGGTCTTCACCGGCTTCGAGACGTCCTCGACAGCCTTGGAGGCGACGGCCTGAAAGTCCTTGGCCTGCTCGACGGCCATCTCGGCGCGCTTGCGCAGGAAGGCAGTCTGCAGCTCGACGACTTCCGACAGCGTCTTGGCGCCGACCAGGGCTTCAAGGTGCGAGAAGCTGGCCTCGGCATTGGCGCGAAGGATGGCGATGGTCTTCAGCGAGACATCGCCGGAAACGGTCTTGGCGGTCTCGTAGGTCGACTCCAGAACCTTCTGGGTCTCCTCGGCGCCGTTCTTCAGTTTGGTGTAGGCCTCTTTCGACTGCTCGACGCCCTTCTCGGCGAAGGCGCGGATCTGGTCGGTGGCCTTGGAAGCGTCAAAGCTCGGGAATTCAACGTTCTCGATGGTCTCGGTCTTGGCAGTCTTGGACATTTTCCAACCTTTCAAGGGCAGCGGCTTTGACGGAAAGCCGTCTCGTTCATGTATGATGGCAATATAAAGGCAAGTTTTGTGCATTGCAATATCTTTGTTGCACTGCACCATAAAAAAAATCGCCCCGCCATTAACCAAGAGCCCAGAGATTTCGGCCGATACACGGCATGGCTTGTGGACCTTGGTCCCGTACGCTTTTATTAACAAAGCGTTAACTCAAAAAGCCCGCCTGGAAGGTCTGCCAGCGCATGCCGCCTGAAAACTACTCCTTCCTCGACGTCGCCGTGCTCGACGCGGTGCGCCAGCGCTTCGCCGCCGGCGACGCGCTGGCCATACTGTCGGCCGATCTTGAGCAGGTGATCTGGGCCAACGGGCCAGGTGCCGCGGTTTTCGGCTATCCGGAAATCGAAGCGATCATCGGCGCTTCCGCGCGGCTGCCGCTAATTGCCAGGCGGCAGATCATGGCGACCAGCGGCTTTCCGGATATCGGCAGCGACCGCGCCGTCACCGTGCGGCTGGCGACCGGCATGGTCAGCCGCGCCGTCGGCTTGCTCGCCAGCGCGGTAACGATGCCGGACGGCGAAAAGGCGATCATGCTGGCGATGCCCGCGGCGCAGACCGGCTCGCGCGGCGCCGCCGAAATCGCCAGCCGCGCCATTGGCGGCTTCACCGAGGCCGGACATTTCATCGCCTTCGTCGATGCCCAAGGCCATGTCGAGGCGGCTTCGGAGGGATTTGCCGCGCTCGGCATCAGGCCGGAGACGCTCGCTGCCCTGGTCGCGGACGTGGCAAGCGTTGGAGACCGCATCGTCAAGCGGCTTGTTCCCGGCGCAAGCACCTCCTACCCGGCCGGCTTTGCGCGCTTGACCGACACGCGCCATCTCCTGGTGGTGATCGACGAAGACCAGCTCGACGGCGAGCGGAACGACCAGCCCGACGCCGGTAAGTCGGCAGTGCCGGAAAGCGCGCCCGCCGTCTCCGAAGACAAAAACACCACAGTCAGCGCCGAGCCGAGCCGAGAGAACAATACCCAGTCTCCGGCCGCGGCAACGGGCGAAAAGGCAGACGCGGTCCCGCCGGCGGCCGCGGATGAGGCCCAGCCAACGCAAAGGACCGCGGCCACGGCCGACCGCGCGCCGGATGCTGCGCTGGTAGGCGGTGCCGGCCCGGCGCAGCATGACCATTGGTATTTCAATGCCGGCGGCGACGACGTGAAGGGGCCGGAGAGGCCGCCACAGATCGGACCGGCGGAGGTCGCGGCCGGAAGCCGGCAGCACACCGCCGGAACGGCGGCGGCCGAGCCGAGCGCGGCGCGCAACATCGACCGTTCGGCGCCGCCGCTGCGTTTCGTCTGGCGGACCGACGCCGAAGGCAAGTTCAGCGCGCTGTCGCCGGAATTCGCCGACATCGTCGGCAAACCCGCCGCCGATGTGATCGGTCGCCGCTTCAGGGATGTCGCCACGACTTTCGGCCTCGACGCATCGGGCGAGATCGCCACTCTGCTCGAGCGGCGCGATACCTGGTCGGGACGCTCGGTGCTGTGGCCGGTGGCGGGCACGGACCTGAAGATCCCCGTCGATCTTGCGGCGCTGCCGGTCTATGGCCGCAGCCGCGCCTTCGAAGGTTTCCGCGGCTTCGGCGTCGCGCGCAGCGCCGACGCCGTTGTCGACCCGGAAGCGCTCGGCATGGCGCTGGTGCCCAATGGCGCCGCTCCGACAGAACCCGAACCTGCCGCCGGGCAACCCGCGGCCGAGCCGGCGAAACCTGCCGACCCGTTCCTGGGCGAAGTGCCGGCGCTGACCATCGTGCCCAAGCCGGAGCGCCGCTATGCCGACAAGGTGATCCGGCTGGCCGAGCACAGGCAGCCGGCCAACGACAAGCAGCCGGGAAATGACAGGCCGACGAGTGAGAAAGGGCTGTCGATCCTCGAGCGCAGCGCCTTTCGCGAAATCGGCGAGCGGCTGCGGAAGGACAGTTCCGGCCCGGCCGAGCCGCCAAGCGGCGCAACCGCGGGTGCTCAAAAGCAACCAGATGCGGCTGCAACCGCCGACAAGGCTGCTCCCACGGCCGAACAACCGACGACCGGTGAGAGGAAGACCGACCACTCCGAACTGAACGCGATTGACGCCACCTCGGCTGAGCCGGCCATGCCGGAAGGCAACGAGGCCATTGATACGGCCGAAGCGGAGACCGAGGCGGAAGATCAAAAGGATCTGGCTCGGCTCGACGGCCCCGATGTTCCCGAGGCAGCCGCTGGAAAAGACGAAACGCCCGCTGTCTCCGGCTCGTTGCTCAACTATGCCGGGCGCGAGAAAGCTGCCGACGAGGCGCAGGAAGCGGCGGATTCCGACAGGCGCCAAACCGCAGCGGCGGACAGGGCAGCCGAACCGACGGCCGAGCGGCCGGCAGCCGAAGCCCCTACCCCTGAGGCAGGCGCTGGCGACGACGGTATGACCGCCGACGATTTTCGCGACGCGGAAGACAGCGAGGACTGGGCGGGTTCCGACCGGGATGGCGCCCTGCCCGCGGCTGAACAGCCTGGCGAAGCGAAAGCGCGGCCGGAAAGGCCGCGCCTCAGGGTGCGGCCGCTCAAGCTCGAGGGCTTCGTGCCCTCGGCTTTCTCAACCGGGGAAGGAGGCAGGGCTCCCGACACGTCCATCCTCGCCAGGCTGCCTGTGCCGCTGCTCATCCATTCCGGCGACGTGCTGCACTATGCCAATGAGGCGTTTCTCGAGCTCACCGGCTACGACGCGCTGGAAGACCTTGCCGATGCCGGCGGGCTCGGCGCGCTGTTCGCCGACCATTACGCCGATGATGGCGAGACCGACGAAAGCGATCGTTCACTGAAGCTCACAACCCGCCAGGGCCAGGAATTCCCGATCGATGCGCTCCTGCGCTCGGTGCCGTGGCGCGGCGGCAAGGCGCTGATGCTGGTGGTTCGTCGCTCGGGCGAGGACGAGGCGCCCTCCGCCCATCTCAGCGCGGCCAATGACGAGCCGAACCAGCAGCCGGACGTGTCCGAGCTGAAGTCGCGAATCGCCGAAATGCGCACCATCATCGACACCGCCACCGACGGCGTGGTGCTGATCGGCCGCGACGGCAACATCCGCTCGATCAGCCGCCCGGCTGAAGCCCTGTTCGGCTTCGACAGCGACGAGATCGCCGGCAAGCCCTTTGCCTCGCTGTTCGCCATCGAGAGCCAGCGCGCGGCGCGCGACTATCTCGTCGGCCTCTCCGAACCTGGCGTGGCGAGCTTGCTGAACGACGGGCGCGAGGTGATCGGCCGCGAGGCGCAAGGGCGCTTCATCCCGCTGTTCATGACCATCGGCAGACTGCCCAACGACAGCGGCTTCTGCGCCGTCGTACGCGATATCACGCAGTGGAAGCGGGCCGAGGAAGACCTCACCCAGGCGCGCGCCGTGGCCGAGCGCGCCTCCTCGCAGAAGACGGATTTCCTGGCCCGCATCAGCCATGAGATCCGCACGCCGCTCAACGCCATCATCGGCTTTTCCGAACTGATGGTGGACGAGAAGTTCGGACCGGTGGCCAACGACCGCTACCGAGACTATCTGCGCGACATAAACCGTTCGGGCAACCATGTGCTCGACCTCGTCAACGACCTGCTCGACATCTCCAAGATCGAGGCCGGCCAGCAGGAGATGGCCTATGAGGCGGTGTCGCTCAACGACACGCTGGCCGAAACGGTGGCGATGATGCAGCCGCAGGCCAACCGCGAGCGCGTCATCATCCGCTCGAGCTTCGCCTCGCGGCTGCCGGAAGTGGTGGCGGATTTGAGGAGTGTGCGCCAGATTGCGTTAAACATACTGTCGAACGCCATCCGCTATACCCAGGCCGGCGGCCAGGTTATCGTGTCCACCGCCTACGAGACCTCCGGCGACGTCGTCATGCGCGTGCGCGATACCGGCATCGGCATGACGCCGGCCGAGATCGAGCAGGCATTGAAGCCCTTCAAGCAGATCAATGCGCTCAAACGCGGCCGCGGCGACGGCACCGGCCTCGGGCTGCCTCTGACCAAGGCGATGGTGGAGGCCAACCGTGCCCGCTTCACCATCACATCGACACCTGGCGAAGGCACGCTGGTCGAGGTCGTCTTCCCATCGACGCGCGTGCTGGCCGAATAACGATCCGCAAGACCGAGCTTCGGCCAAAGAAAAAGGCGCCTGGAGGACGCCTTGGAAAATGGGATGCTGTCACAACGGGGCTTGAGCTGAACCTCAGGGGACGAGGAACGGGATTTCTCCCTCAAGTTACACGCGACTATCGGCGCCGTCCCTTAACAAGTCCTTACCGGGAGCCAAAAAAATTTACGAATGTGTACCACTCGTGAAATCTAGGTAAATTGGACCGACACTATTTCTTAACCGTGCCGGGAAGACCTAATCGGCAAGCTGCGGCAGGTTCCTGAACAGCTCCAGCGCTTCGGGATTGGCGAGCGCTTCCTTGTTCTTGATGGCGCGACCATGCACCACGTCGCGCACGGCAAGCTCGGTGATCTTGCCCGACTTGGTGCGCGGGATGTCGGTGACGGCAACGATCTTCGCCGGCACATGGCGGGGGCTGGCGCCCGAGCGGATTCTGGCGCGGATGCGCTTTTCCAGATCCTCATCGAGGCTCACGCCGGCGGCCAGCCGCACGAACAGCACGACGCGCACGTCGTTGTCGAAATCCTGGCCGATGCAGAGCGCCTCCAGGATTTCCGGCATCTGCTCGACCTGGTTGTAGATCTCGGCCGTGCCTATTCTCACCCCGCCTGGATTGAGCGTGGCGTCGGAGCGGCCATGGATGACCATGCCGCCATGCGCGGTCCATTCGGCGAAATCGCCATGGCACCAGATGTTGTCGAAGCGCTCGAAATAGGCCGCGTGGTACTTCTTGCCGTCCGGATCGTTCCAGAAGCCGATCGGCATCGACGGGAATGCCTTGGTGCAGACGAGTTCGCCCTTCTCCTGCCGGACCGGCTTGCCGTCGTCGTCCCACACGTCCACCGCCAGGCCGAGGCCCGGCCCCTGGATCTCGCCGGTCCAGACCGGCTCGGTCGGGACACCCAGCACGAAGCAGGAAACGATGTCGGTGCCGCCGGATATCGAGGCGAGATGCACGTCCTTCTTGATGCCGTCATAGACGAAGCGGAAATCCTCCGGCGACAGCGGCGAGCCGGTGGAAGAGATGGTCCGCACGCTTGCAAGGTCGTGGCTGTCGATCGGCTTCAGCCCTGCCTTGCGTAGGGAATCGATGAATTTCGCCGAAGTGCCGAAATAGGTCATCTTCTCGGCATCGGCGAAATCGAACAGCGCATTGCCGTCGGGGTAGAAGGGCGAACCGTCATAGAGCAGCAACGTCGCCCCCGAGGCAAGGCCCGAGACCAGCCAGTTCCACATCATCCAGCCGCAGGTGGTGAAGTAGAAAAAGCGATCGCCGTCGAGCAGGCCGGCATGCAGCCGCTGTTCCTTGACATGCTGGATCAGCGTGCCGCCGGCCGAGTGCACGATGCATTTCGGGATTCCGGTGGTGCCGGAGGAGAACAGAATGTAGAGCGGGTGCGAAAAAGGCAGTTGCTCGAAGGCGAGCGGCCTGGCGGCAAAGGGCGAGAGCGCTCCTTCCAGCGCCTCGGCCTGGTCGATGGTAGCGGCGACATCGGCCGACGTGCCGAGATAGTCGACGATCAGCACCTTGCGCACGGTCGCGAGCTTCTCGGCCACCGCGCGGATCTTGTCGGCGACCTCGATGGCTTTGCCGTTGTACCAATAGCCGTCAGGCGCGATGAAGACGACCGGCTCGATCTGGCCGAAACGGTCGAGCACGCCCTGTTCGCCGAAATCAGGTGAGCAGGAAGACCAGACCGCGCCAATCGAGGCGGCAGCCAGCATGGCAGCGACCGTCTCCGGCATGTTCGGCATCATGGCGGCGATGCGATCGCCCTCTCTGACGCCGATCGACAGGAAGAGCTGCTGCAGGCGCGAAGTGAGCGCATGGAGCTCGTTCCAGGACAGCCGGCGATCGACCTTGTCCTCGCCGCGGAAGACGATAGCCAGGCTGCCGCCGGTTTTTTTCATAAGGTTCTCGGCGAAATTGAGTTTCGCGTCGGGAAAGAAGGCGCCGCCAGGCATCTTCTCGCCATCGACCAGAGCCCGCTCGCCCTTGTCGCCGACAAGTCCGCAAAAGTCCCAGACGAGGTCCCAGAACGACTCGCGGTTGTCGATCGACCAGCGGTGGAGCTCGGCATAGCTGGAGAAAGCTTGGCCAGACTTCGCAACCGCAGCTTTCATGAAGGCAGTCATCGGCGCGGAGGCGATCCGGTCCTGCGTCGGCGTCCACAAGGGGGTGTCGGCAGCCATATCGTTCCTCCCAAAGCGCGTCGCGATTGCGGCAATTAAGCCTGATGTCGCCTGCGTCGTTGTCCCAAAACCGGCGTGGCGTTGGCGGACCGGACGGGTTTATCGCTTATGCATACCGCAGCGCAGCAGAGCAAGATTTTGTTGAAATGGCCGGCAAGGACACGGCGCAAACGCCATCGGAGGGCCATAAAGACTTGAAAAGCGTCGGCGCTCGGCTACACCCGTCGGGCGATTTGTCGGCAATGGAAACTCACGGGGCGAGATGAGATCATCTTTGATCCGGCGCGGGGTATGGGTAATCGGCGTTGCGGTGCTGGTCATCGCGCTCGCCGTCGCCGCCTTGCCGCTGATTGCCTCGACGCGCATCGTACGCGACCGCATCGCTTGGGAATTGAGCGCCTGGAGCGGTTTTCGCGTGACGATCGACGGCTCGCCGCGCATCGAGGTGTGGCCTAAGTTCCGAGCCATCCTCAGCGATGTGACGCTGTCGCAATGGACGGAGACCGACGCGCCGCCGGTGATCGAAGCCGAGCGCGTCGAAGTCGATCTCTCGGCCATGGCCGCCGTGCAGGGCGAGGTCCAATTCTCGACGGCACGGCTGGTGCGGCCGACGATCAGGGTGGAGCGCAAGGCGAGCGGCCTCTATCTGCCGCCGCTGCCGACCGGCGGCCGCATCACGCGCTCGATCGACACCGCTCGCGGCGTGGTCACCGCGAACCCGCAGAAGCCCGACCTCGGCAGACTGCCTTCCGATCCGTTCGGCATCGTCGAGTTCCGCGACGGCCGCGTCGTAACCTCGGTTGGCGGCAAGGATACCGAGATCCTGAGCAGCCTCAGCGGCCAGGTGAACTGGGCGGCGATGAACAGCGACGCCACGCTCACGGCGACCGGCATATGGCGCGGCGAGAGCGTCCAGATCGATTTTTCCTCGGCGAAGCCGCTGGTGCTGTTTGCCGGAGGGCTCGCGCCGGTCACGCTCGCCTTCAAGGCGGCGCCCGCCACGCTTTCTTTCGACGGCGTCGCCTCGATGTCGGAGAACGGCTATCTGGACGGCCAGGCGAAATTCACCGCCCCTTCGCTGCGACGCCTGCTTGAATGGTCGCAGGCCGGCATGGCGCCTGGTGCTGCGATCGGCTCCGTCTCGGTCGCGAGCAAGGTGGCGGCCTCGGCGGGACGCGCGAAGTTCGAGAACACGACGGTGGCGCTGGACAACAACCCCGGCATGGGAGCGCTGGACTTTTCGTTCAGCGAGCCCCTGCCCGTCATTTCCGGCACGCTTGCGTTCGATACGCTCGATCTTCGATCGGTGCTTTCCGCTTTCACGCCGATCGCTCCGGCCGGCCAGGCAGCCCCCGGCGAGTTCGACACCGGCTTCGCCGACAAGATGAACCTCGATCTCAGGCTGTCGGCAGCGCACGCCACCGCCGGCCCGATACAGCTTGCCGATGTCGCCGCGACCGCGCAGGTCAAGAACGGGCTTGCCGTCTTCGACATCTCCGACGCGTCGGCCTTCAACGGCAACATCCAGAGCAGCCTGCGCTTCGACCGCAAGCCGGACGGCACGCAGGTCGAGTTGCGGCTTTTGGCATCGGACGTCGACACCGGCGCCTTCGCCACCGCGGCGGGGATGACGCGGCTGGTGCCGGCCGGAACCGGAACCGTCTCGGTCATTCTGAAGGGGCCGGGCAAGGCCTGGGACTCGATCTTCGAGAACGCCGACGGGTCTTTCTCGGCGACGTTCGGGCCGGGCTCGCTCAACGGCCTCAATCTGCCTGCCTTTCTCAAGCGCAACGAACAGGGCGGATTCTTCGCCCTCGACGACGTCGCCGACGGCTCGCTGCCCATCGACGGTGCCGAGATCAAGGCGAGCATCTCGAAAGGTGTGGCGCGGCTGGACAAGGCCGAGGTCAATGCACAGAAGTACAAGATCTGGCTTTCGGGCATCGCCTCCTATACCGGGCGCGGGCTGGCGCTCTCGGGCGGCATCATCCCGAACGGACAACCTGCGCAGCAACAGCCGGCCCAACAACCGGCTACCGCCGGTCAGACAGCGGTGCAGGCGCCGCAGCCCCCAAAGC
This sequence comes from Mesorhizobium sp. WSM3862, assembly GCF_002294985.1. Classification (GTDB taxonomy): domain Bacteria; phylum Pseudomonadota; class Alphaproteobacteria; order Rhizobiales; family Rhizobiaceae; genus Mesorhizobium. The sequence continues at coordinate 798,990 of NZ_NSGE01000003.1, forward strand.
AATCGTTGTTCTTCGTCGGCGGCAACTGGAGCACTCCGTTCATCTCGCCGATCAGCCGCGGCGTTTCAGGCCAATAGAACAAGGCGCAGGTCGCGCCCGTCTTTGTTCCCTATCCGCGTTGCGCCGCCTGCTCATCGCGCTGGCGCTGGACCTCGCGGCGCTTGTTGGCGATCGAGGCAATGATGACGCCGATCGCGACGACGGCGATCAGGATGGTGCAGGCGGCATTGATCTCAGGCGTCACGCCGAGGCGCACCTGGCTGTAGATCTTCATCGGCAGCGTCGTGGCGCCGGGGCCCGAGGTGAAGGAGGCGACGACCAGATCGTCGAGCGAGAGCGTGAACGCCAGCATCCAGCCGGAGATGATCGCCGGCAAGATGACGGGCAAGGTGATCTGGAAAAAGGTCTTCACCGGCGGCGCGCCGAGGTCCATCGCGGCTTCTTCCAGCGAGCGGTCGAAGGAGACCAGGCGCGACTGCACGACGACGGCCACGAAGCACATGGTGAAGGTGATGTGGGCGAGCGTGACGGTGAAGAAGCCTCGGTCAAGCCCGACGGCCACGAAAAGCAAGAGCAGCGACAGGCCGGTAATGACTTCCGGCATCACCAGCGGCGCAAAGACCATGCCGGAAAACAGCACCCGCCCCTTGAAGCGTGTGTAGCGGGTCAAGGTGATCGCCGCCAGCGTGCCGAGCACGGTGGCAACGGTCGCCGAGATGACGCCGACGCGGGCCGTCACCCAGGTGGCGTCCATCAGGCCCTGGTTGTGGAACAGCGACACGTACCATTTCGTCGAGAAGCCGCCCCAGACGGTGACGAGCTTCGATTCGTTGAAGGAAAAGACGATGAGAAGCACGATCGGCAGATAGAGAAAGGCAAAGCCGAGCACGATCGAGGTGATGTTGAAGCGGCTCCAGGTGCCGTTCATTTGCCTTGCTCCTGGGCTTTCGCTTGAGCCTGCTGGAAGAACATGATCGGGACGGTCAGCACCAGGAGCAGGATGACCGCCACCGCCGACGAGACCGGCCAATCGCGGTTGGCGAAGAATTCGTTCCACAGCGTCTTGCCGATCATCAGCGTCTGCGAGCCGCCGAGAAGGTCCGGTATGACGAACTCGCCGACCGCCGGGATGAAGACCAGCAGGCAGCCGGCAATCACGCCCGGCAGCGACAGCGGGAAGGTGATCTTCCAAAAGGCGCCGATCGGCGGGCAGCCGAGATCCTGCGCCGCCTCGATCAGCGAATAGTCCATCTTCTCCAACGACGAGTAGAGCGGCAGCACCATGAAGGGCAGATAGGAATAGACTATGCCGATGAAGATCGCGGTGTAGGTGTTGAGGATGACCAGCGGCTGGCTGATCAGGCCAGTGGCGAGCAGCACCTGGTTGAGCAGCCCTTCGGGTTTCAGGATGCCGATCCAGGCATAGACGCGGATCAGGAACGAGGTCCAGAACGGCAGGATCACCAGCATTAGCAAGGTCGGCCGGATCGTCGCCGGCGCGCGCGCCATGCCATAGGCGATCGGATAGCCGACGATCAGCGTCAGCACCGTCGAGATGCCCGCGATGATCAGGCTGGTCACATAGGCGTTGAAGTAAAGCGCGTCCTGGGTCAGCCACGTGTAATTGTCGAAGTTGAGCTCGCGAAAGCCGGCGAAGAATCCGGAAATACCGTCGCCGAAATCGAGCACCGGGGTGTAAGGCGGCATCGAGATCGCCGTCTGCGACAGCGAGATCTTGAAGACGATGATGAACGGGACAAGGAAGAAGAACAGCAGCCAGAGATAGGGAACGATGATAACGAGACGGTCGACGAAGCCCTTCGCCAGCTTGGTCGGCAACTGAGCGGCGGTTTCAGCCGAGGAAGGGGCGGCGGCGATATTGGTCATGGCCGCCCTGTTACCTTGTCAGCACGACGCCGGCGTCCGGCCGGAAGGAGACCCAGGCGCGATCGTTCCAGGTCAGCGGGTCCTCGCTGACGCGGGCAGCGTTCAACGCGCTTGCCCGCACCATCTGTCCGTCGTCGAGCTTGATGTGGTAGACGGTCATGTCGCCAAGATACGCAACGTCATAGACTTCGCCTTCCAGCGCATTGACGGCATCGGCCGGCTTCCTCGACGAGACCTTGATCTTCTCGGGCCGGATCGCGAAAACGATGTCGGCGCCCTTGGTGGTGTCGGTGGCATTCTCGACAACGATCTGCGCACCGGTCGCGCCGGTGATGCGCGTCGTATTCGCTGCCCGCTCGGCAACCTTGCCCTCGAACATGTTCACATTGCCGACGAAATGCGCCACGAAGCGCGACGTCGGGGCCTCGTAGATTTCCGCCGGCGTCGCCACCTGCATCACCTCGCCCCTGTCCATGATGCCGATGCGGTCGGCCATGGTCATGGCTTCCTCCTGGTCGTGGGTGACGACGACGAAGGTAAGCCCAAGTTCCTGCTGCAGGTCCATCAGTTCGAACTGCGTCTCCTCACGCAGCTTCTTGTCGAGCGCGCCGAGCGGCTCGTCCAGCAAAAGCACCTTCGGCCGCTTGGCGACCGAGCGGGCAAGCGCCACGCGCTGGCGCTGACCGCCGGAAAGCTGGTGCGGCTTGCGCTTGGCGAACTGCTCGAGCTTGACCAGCCTCAGCATCTCGGCGACGCGCTTTTCGATATCGGGAGCGGGCATGCCTTCCTGCTTGAGGCCGAAAGCGATGTTCTTTTCCACCGTCATATGCGGAAACAGCGCGTAGGACTGGAACATCATGTTCACCGGCCGCTTATAGGGCGGAATGCCGCGCAGGTCCTGGCCGTCGAGCAGAATGCGCCCCGCGGTCGGCTCCTCGAAGCCGGCGAGCATCCTGAGCAGGGTCGACTTGCCGCAGCCCGAGGCGCCGAGCAGGGCGAAGAACTCACGTTCGAAGATGGTCAGCGACAGATTGCTGACAGCGGTGAAGTCGCCAAACTTCTTGGTCACCTTGTCGAACTGGATATACGGCTTGGCGCTCGGATCATTCCATGGCGCGAAATCCCTGCGGATGCTGCCAAGCGATTTCATGTCCCACTCCGGGTCTGTTTCGTTCCGCTGGAACGGTTCATGGTTTCGAGAAAACGCCGAACCGCTCCAGCTTTTTGTTTTTGACGCAATTCCGGGCGGAAAACCGTCCCACACTGTTGCTGGAATTGCTTCTAAAGAAAGCGACCCCGGCAGTTTCTGCCGGGGTCGCGTCTCGATGCTTATTGGCCGGTGACGATCTTGGTCCAGGTGCGCGTGATGATGCGCTGTGTCTTGGGATCGTAGGGCTGCACGGTGTAAAGCTTCTTGGTCGTCTCCTCGTCCGGATAGACCGAGGTGTCCTCCAGCAGGGCCTTGTCGACGAACTGCTGCGAGGCCTTGTTGCCGTTGGCGTAGAGCACATAATTCGAGGATTTGGCGATGACTTCCGGCGTCATCATGTAGTTGATGAACTCATGCGCTTCCGCGACATGCGGCGCGTCGGCGGGGATCGCCATCTGATCGAACCACATCTGGGCGCCTTCCTTGGGCACCGAATAGCCGATCTCGACGCCCTGCTTGGCCTCCTCGGCGCGGTTGCGCGCCTGGAACACATCTCCCGACCAGCCGATCGCCAGGCAGATGTCGCCGTTTGCCAGCGCGTTGATGTATTCCGAGGAATGGAACTTGCGAATATACGGCCGGACCTTGAGCAGGGCTTCCTCGGCCTTGGCGATATCCTCGGGCGAGGTGCTGTTTGGATCGAGGCCGAGATATTTCAACGTGGCCGGAATGATGTCGGAGGGGGAATCCAGCACATAGACGCCGCAATCCTTGAGCTTGGCGAGGCTCTCCGGATTGAAGAACACATCCCAGCTGTCGATCTTGTCGGTGCCGAGTGCCGCCTGCACCTTCTTGACGTTGTAGCCGAGGCCGACGGTGCCCCACATGTAGTTGACCGAATACTCATTGTTCGGATCATACTTGGCGGTGCGCTCCGAAATGACATCCCACATGTTGGAGATGTTCGGCAGCTTCGACTTGTCGAGCTTCTGGAAGACGCCGGCCTGGATCTGGCGCGCCAGGAAATTGGCGCTGGGCACCACCACATCATAGCCGCTGCCCCCGGCCAGCAGCTTCGTCTCCAGGATCTCGTTGGAGTCGAAGGTGTCGTAGACGACCTTGATGCCGGTCTTCTTGGTGAAGTCCTCGATGATCGAGCTGTCGATATAGTCCGACCAGTTATAGACGTTGACGACGCGGTCGTCGGCATGGCCGCTCGCGGCGAAGAGCGTCAGAAAGGCCGAAGTCGCCGAAAGCAAAAGCGCTTTGCGGATCATGATATTCTCCTTTGGTGAGTGTTCCCGTGCCGGCTCGTCGCGATGATGGCGCGGGACGGCGTTTGTTGGCGTTTGTTTCAGACTATTGAGCTTTCCGGGGAGCGACAAGCGCGCGCGACTGGCAGTGCGCCGGATCGTTGAGTGACGGGTACCGCCCTTGCCTCCTTTCCAGGAAGCTGTTCGGACGGCCTCAGCGGCGTTGGCCGCGGCGTAAGCAGAGATGTACCGATGCGGTCCGGCCTCGATGAGGCCGGCGGAGTCACTTGGCAAGATACGCCTGTCTTGTTGTTGCCGTAATTGCAGCCTGCCCGCCCCGCAGCGGAGTTGTCAATGGGGAAGACACGCAAGCATCAATTGGGAGACGGCAGCCCGGTGATGCCCGGCCGCTCGGGCCGGGTCTGCCGCTTGAACTCAGACGCAATATGAACAAGCAGCGCGGCGATGACGACCGCGCCGCCGATGATGGTGCGCCCCGACGGCACCTCGGAATGGACGAGCCACACCCAGATCGGACCGAGGATCGGCTCGAAAGTGCCGAGCAGCGCCGCGACGGCCGCGGGCACCAGGCGGGCGCCCATGGCGAAAAAAGCAAGACCGACGCCGAGATTGATGACGCCGAAGGCGAAGAGAAAGCCCATGTCGCGCCCGGAGACGGTGAATTCCGTGGCTTGCGAGGCAGCAAAAGCACCGGCGAGCAATGCGCCGAGGCATGTGGCCGGCACCATGCGCACATGGGCAAAGCGCCGGGTGATCACGGTCGCGAACGACAACATCACCGCGATCAGCAATGCCAGGCCGTCGCCGATCGGCGAGGCGGCGCCGTCAAGCGATTCCGAGACCATGATGGCCACGCCGGTGATGACGGCAGCAATGGCGATCCAGGTTACTGGGGTCACGCGTTCGCGAAGCAGCACCCAGGCGAGCATGGCCGCCAGAAGCGGGACACCGGCCTGCATCAACAAGATGTTGGCGACCGTCGTGTAGGCGAGCGCGACGATGAAGCTCGTGGAGGCGGTGGCGAAGCAGAGGGCGACGCCCAGCCCAGGCAGGCCCATGTCGCGGAACAATCTCCAGGTGCCGCGCCAGCCGTCGCGCCAGAGCATGAAGGCGACGAGGAAGCCCACCGCCCAGATCGAGCGCCAGAACACCACGGTCCAGCTGTCGCCGACATGGATGAAGCGAGCGATGGTGCCGCCAAAGCTCCACATCAGCGCCGACAGGAAGACCAGCAGCATGCCGATCCGCTCCTCGCGCGGCGAGACGGCAGCCAAGGCAACGCGAGACGAGGCGGTATCGGTCATAGGCGAGACTGTCAGCGATTTTGCCGGCGGCACGATCCACCACGGACGACCACACCATATCCCATTCGCGTAGCGCAAATGCTGGAGCCAGGCGTGATCCAGCATCCGCTGAAATGTAGGACAAAGCCGGCTTGCGGGCCGCCGAACCGCTGCGGCTGGCGGGGGTGCTACCCCTGGAAATCGAAGGCGCTGAGACCCGTCACCATCTCGTCGAGGCCAAGCGGCCGGGTCACCGGCGGCTCGGCGCGCGCCAGGCAGCCGACGCGCTCGCAGAGCCTGCAGGCCGGGCCGACCGGCGTTGCATATGCCGTGCTCTGCGCGACCTTGGCGGCGGACGGTCCGGGCAGCGCCGCGCTGTAGACGATCTCGTCGCGAAAGCCAATGTCGCAGCCCAGCAGAAGCGCCGTGCGCCGCGGCCGCTCGGAGAAGGCGCCTTGCGGCCCTTCGAGCGTGCGGGCGATGCAGAGGAACTCCGCGCCGTCCGGCATTTCCACAGCCTCGACCAGGATCCGGCCCGGCTGCGAAAAGGCCGCATGGACAGGAAGCTTCGGACAGGCGCCGCCAAAGCGGCTTTGCGGATAGCCAAGGCTGCCCGCCTTGCGGAAGCGGTTGCCGGCACTGTCGACCTCCAGCATGAAGAACGGTACGCCTGAGGCGCTTGGCCGCTGCAGCATGGTCAGGCGGTTTGCCGCCTGCTCGAAGGAGACGCCGAAGCGCGAACGCAAGACGTCGATGTCGTAGCGGGCGCGGACGGCCGCTGCATAAAAGGCGTGATAGGGCATCATCAGCGCGTGCGCCGCATAGCGGCCGAGCTCGAAACGGGCTAAGCGACGCGCTTCGTCCGTGCCGAGCTTCAACGTCTGGATCTCGCTCGCCACCGCCACCGTCATGCGCATCAGGCTCGCCTCCATGGCGACCTCGCGCAGCTGATCGAAGGGGGAGAGCCGCTCTGACAGGAACAGGCGTTGCGAATGGCGATCGTAGCGCCTGCGCCAGTTCGGCATGGTGGCCACCGGCAGCACCTTGACCACGATGCCGTGCTCGCGCCTGAGCCACGCCTTCAGCGTGCCGAACAGGTCGTCGCCCGGATCGAGCAGCGAAATGAAGGCCTCGGCTTCCTCCTCCAGCGCGGCGAAATGGTTCGGCCTGCGCTCGAAAGTCTCGTGCACTTCGTCGACAGGCAGGCGCTTGCCGGACAATGCGGTCGCCCTGCCCTCCCGCGCCAGGAGTTCATTGAGATCCGACAGCCGATCGGCCTGCTCGCGATAGGCGCGAAACAATTTCACCATCGCGGCGGAAGCGTTCGGCGCGATCTCGGCGAGGTCGATCAGTTCCTGGTCGCCCGGCAGTTCGCCGGCCAGCAGCGGATCGCCGAACACTTCCTTCAGCGCCGCGATCGATCCTTTGGTCTCGCCCTGCAATTCGTGCGGGTCGATCTTGTAGACTGACGCCAGCTTGAGGATCAGCTGCACCGTCAGCGGCCGCTGGTTGCGCTCGATTAGATTGAGGTAGGACGGCGAGATGCCCAGGCCTTCGGCCATCGCCGTCTGGGTCAGGCCCTTGGCGTTGCGAAGCCGGCGGATGCGCGGCCCGGCGAAAATCTTCTGCTCGGCCAATCGGCTACCTTGACAAGAGTTTTACATAACGGCGCGCCGTCGCGGGCTCATCCAACTTTTTACAATCATGACAGATTTACAGCCCCGACCTGTCAAACGCAACACCAGTTTTCTCGTATTTTAGCGGGCAAGCTCCGGTTTTTCTGGCGAATTTTGCGGCGCAATGTAAACAATGTAACACGTGAACGGCGCACAGATACGTCCCTCAAACGGGCCATCTAAACAAGCAAGACTGTCCTGGAGCAATCGATGACTGATTTTTACAACCTCGTCCCGTCCGCGCCGGAAGGCCGTTTCGACGGCATCGAACGGCCCTACTCGCCGGAGGACGTGAAGCGGCTGCGCGGCTCGGTCCAGATTCGCCATACTCTTGCCGAGATGGGCGCGAGCAGGCTGTGGAAGCTGATCCACGAGGAAGATTTCGTCAATGCGCTCGGCGCCATGTCGGGCAACCAGGCCATGCAGCAGGTCAGGGCGGGGTTGAAGGCGATCTATTTGTCGGGCTGGCAGGTCGCGGCCGACGCCAATACCGCGTCGGCCATGTATCCGGACCAGTCGCTTTATCCGGCGAATGCAGCGCCGGAGCTGGTCAAGCGCATCAACCGCACGCTGCAGCGCGCCGACCAGATCGAGACATCCGAAGGCAAGGGTCTTTCGGTCGAGACCTGGTTCGCGCCCATCGTCGCGGACGCCGAAGCCGGCTTTGGCGGGCCGCTCAACGCGTTCGAGATCATGAAGGCTTTCATCGAGGCCGGTGCCGCTGGCGTCCACTATGAGGACCAGTTGGCGTCGGAGAAGAAGTGCGGCCATCTCGGCGGCAAGGTGCTGATCCCGACCGCAGCGCATATCCGCAACCTCAATGCGGCCCGGCTTGCAGCGGACGTGATGGGCACGCCGACGCTGGTGGTGGCGCGCACCGACGCGGAAGCCGCCAAGCTGCTCACCTCCGACATCGACGAGCGCGACCGGCCTTTCGTCGACTATGACGCCGGCCGCACGGTCGAGGGCTTCTATCACGTCAGGAACGGCATCGAGCCCTGCATCGCGCGCGCCGTCGCCTACGCGCCGCATGCGGACCTGATCTGGTGCGAAACCTCGAAGCCGGATCTTCAGCAGGCAAGGAAGTTCGCTGAAGGGGTGCACAAGCACCACCCCGGCAAGCTGCTCGCCTATAATTGCTCGCCGTCGTTCAATTGGAAGAAGAACCTGGACGACGCGACCATCGCGAAATTCCAGAAGGAACTCGGCGCCATGGGCTACAAATTCCAGTTCATCACACTGGCCGGGTTCCACCAGCTGAACTTCGGCATGTTCGAACTGGCCCGCGGCTACAAGGAGCGCCAGATGGCGGCCTATTCGGAACTGCAGGAGGCGGAATTCGCGGCGGAGGTCCATGGCTATACCGCGACCAAGCATCAGCGCGAAGTCGGCACCGGCTATTTCGATGCCGTTTCGATGGCGATCTCCGGCGGCCAGTCTTCGACCACCGCCATGCATGAGTCGACCGAGCACGCCCAGTTCAGGCCGGCGGCCGAGTAATGACAACACCAGAGGAAACGCCCGAAGGGCACTTACGTCGAGGAGAACAGCAATGGCATCGATAAGCCGGGTCAAGGAACGGGCCGAAGAACAATCAAGCGCGATGAGCGTCGATCAGCAGGCGACGATCCGCATGCTTGCCAACGACCTGCACAGGCTCAACCAGTCTGTGATGAAGGCGGTCGAAGCAGGTGTGTCCGTCGAGCTGGTGCGCTCTGCCAGGCACCATGGCGGAGACGGCAACTGGGGTGATCTTTTGATCCCAGTGATCGTCACCCATCAGAACCAAGGCTGACGTAACGTCAACAATCACTCGCGAGTGTCTCCCGTGTGCTATACGTTCCGGGAGACGTTCGTTTTTTCGAATTGTGGCCGTGGCGCTGGGGAGAACTTGCGCCGGATTTTAGCAATTCTTGCTATATTATCATTTTCCACTATTTTTGCTTGACACCGCTGGCGATCTCGCGCCAATTGCGCGCTTAAGGTTTCAACCCTGCATTGAACCAGAGCCTCCGCCATACATGTGTCCCGCCAATCGTGACGACTCTGAAAAACCAATGAAACCGGCGGACCGTGGCGCGGCGGCCCGGCTGCCGGCGGATATCTCCAAGGTGCTGGTGGTCGGCAAATCGTCGATCAACCGGGTCGTCGTATCGAAAATCGTGGAAAAGTCCGGGCTGAAGCCGATTTCGGAGCCACCGGAGGCGGCCGAGAAAGCTTTGGCCGGCCTGGTTCCCGGCGCAATCATACTCGACGGCGGACCCGACGACAGGGATTGCGACAGGTTGCTGTCCGGCATCGACGCGCTGCGGCGCGCTTCCGGCAAGGCGCGGCCCGCCGTGATCCTGCTTTCAACCAGGAATGGCACGCCGGACAGCCTCGGCCTGTCGAGCGTGGTCGACGCCGTGGTCGCCAAGCCGATCACGCCCGAAAGGCTGCAACCAGTAATCGATCGCCTGGTCGGCCGCGGCTAGGCAGAGGCGACGCTCAGCCGGGCTTCGCTATTGCCTCGACCAGTGCCGGCAACTCGCCGAGATCTGCGATCTCGCGAAAACGCGGCGCCGCGACAGGCGCCTCGGCGTGTTCGATCGCCCAGGTCAATTCGTGCGGCACATGGATGCCCCAGCCACCGGCCTCGATGGCGGGAACAACGTCGGACTTGAGCGAGTTACCAACCATCATGCTGTTCTGCGGACCGTCGCCATGGCGGCTGAAGATGCGGGCATAGGTGGCTGCGCTCTTGTCGCTGACGATCTCGACGGCATCGAAGAGATCACCCATTCCCGACTGCGCGAGCTTGCGCTCTTGATCGAAGAGGTCGCCCTTGGTGATCAGCACCAGATGGTAGGAGCCCGCCAGCTTTTCGACCGTCTCGCGGGCATGCGGCAGCGGCTCGATCGGATGGCTGAGCATCTCGCGGCCGGCAGCCAGGATTTCGCCGATGACCGAACCGGGCACCTCGCCGTTTGTGATCGCGACGGCCGTCTCGATCATCGACAGCGTAAAGCCCTTAATGCCGAAGCCATAGAGGGCGAGGTTGCGCCTTTCCGCTTCGAGCAGCCGTGCCGCGATGTGCTCATGATCGCCGTGCTCGGCCAGCAAGGCGGCAAAACGCTTCTCGGTCAGGCGGAAGAACTGCTCGTTCTGCCACAGCGTGTCGTCGGCATCGAAGCCGATGGTGGTCAAACGTGGAGCGGACATGTGCGACCCTTTGCTTACAGGCTCATCTAGACCCTGTGGCGCTGCGCCGCCAGCAAGAAGACAGGCACGCCGGTTCCTTGGGGCTGCGTCTCGGCTTGCCTGTCGCGACGCGGGCGCCTCCCCTTTCCTTCCGCCACGGCGCCCGGCTATACTTTGAAATCCGCAACACAATCTGGTGAATGATGCCGCCTGAAAAAAAGGAAGTCCGTCCGTCGAGCCGGGGGGGACGCGCCCGCACGCCTGCCTTCTTGAAAAACGAACGGGGTGTGAAGAATTGGAAGGAAGCCAGCGCCTGGCTGGAATGGCGGGGCATCGAGGACATCGAGTGCATCACGCCGGACCAGGCCGGCGTCGCCCGCGGCAAGATGATGCCGTCGAAGAAATTCACCTCCAACACATCGCTGGCGTTGCCTTCAGCCGTGTTCATGACGACGATATCCGGGGGCTATCCGGAAGACGGCAATGGCTTCCACTATCCGGAGGACGACGGCGACCTGAAGCTCTTGCCCGATCTCTCGACACTGACCGTCGTGCCTTGGGAGGAAGATCCGACCGCCGCGGTGATCTGCGACCTCGTCCACCAGGATGGCCGCTCCGTCGAATTCACGCCGCGCAACGTTCTGAAGCGCGTGCTGGCCGCCTATGACGACCGTGGGCTGAAGCCGGTGGTGGCGCCCGAGATCGAATTCTATCTGGTACGCAAGAACCCCGATCCGGACTACCCGCTGACGCCGCCCGTCGGGCGCTCAGGGCGGCCGATCGGCGGCGGCGCCGGCTATTCGATCGCGGGCGTTAACGAGTTCGACGAACTGATAGACGACATCTATCATTTCTCGGAGCGGCAAGGCCTGGAGATCGATACGCTGATCCACGAGGAGGGCGCCGGCCAGCTCGAGATCAACCTGCGTCACGGCAATCCGATCGAGCTTGCCGACCAGGTCTTCATGTTCAAGCGCACGATCCGCGAGGCGGCGCTGAAGCACGAAATCTACGCCACCTTCATGGCCAAGCCGATCCAGGGGCAACCTGGCTCGGCCATGCATATCCACCAGTCGGTGGTCGACAAGAAGACCGGCAAAAACATCTTCTCGGCCGAGGACGGCGCCGAGACGGATGCGTTCTTCCATTTCATCGGCGGCATGCAGAAACACGTGCCGAACGCGCTGGTGATGCTTGCGCCTTACGTCAATTCCTATCGGCGGCTCACGCAGGCTGCGTCGGCGCCGGTCAACAACAAGTGGGGCTACGACAACCGCACGACGGCTTTCCGCGTGCCGCGTTCCGATCCAGCGGCGCGGCGCGTCGAAAATCGGATTCCGTCCTCGGACGCCAATCCCTATCTGGCGCTTGCCGCCTCGCTTGCCTGCGGGTTGATCGGCATGAACAACAAGGTCCAGGCCGAGCCGCCGGTGCTGACGACCGCCAACGAGGACGAGATCGACCTGCCGCGCAGCTTGCTCGAGGCCGTGGACCTTTTCGAGGCCGACAAGGAGCTTGGCGCCATTGTCGGCAAATCCTTCGCAGCCACATATGCGGCCATCAAGCGAGCCGAGTTCGAGACATTCATGGAAGTGATCAGCCCTTGGGAGCGGGAGTATCTGTTGCTGAATGTGTGAGCGGCCACTTCGTCGAGTGAATGGGTGAATAGTGAATGGTATTGGATGGGTGAACGCAGCCAGAGCGCTCTAGCAAAGCATTCACTATTCACCATTCACCATTCACCTGCGTTTCCGCATGCCTCGATGGGCGGGTATTCCGGCCACGGCATCATGCTGTCCAACTTCTTCGGCAAGCTCTACGCCGAGACGGTCGCGGGCAATCGCGACCGCTGAAGCTGATCGAGTATCTGAAGATTCCCGCCTTCCCGGACAGCTGTTGTTTACGCGCACCGCTGCTGTTTCTGGCGCTCAACTGGTTCGCACTGCGCCGCAGGATCTGAAACCGGAACATGTGCAGAAGCTGTTAATTCGACAAGTCCGCTTCCCTAACGGCACGTTGCGGAATCCTTAACAAACGCGCAAAATTTCGCAAAAAGGCGCACTGATGCCATAATCGGCGGTAAAAGATGCCGGTTCTGGGCGATAAGACGGGGATTTGCGCGGGCCTGCCCGCTGGAAATTTCGGGACCGATGCCAATCAGCCGCGAACGGTTTGCGGCAAGATCGAAAGAACGTCGGCCCGGTTGTTGGAGGTGGTTTAGGTGAACGAGCCCTTCAGTTTCGGTGCGCCGGAACGACGGCACTTTGCTGTGCGGTTCGGCTATGACATGCAGCCCTCGTTCTGGCAGGGCCTGCAGTCGAACGCGCATCTGGTGATCGCGGCCGTCGGCACCGCGGCGCTGCTTGGCGTGGCGGCGGTGGCGCTTTGGCTGGCCTTGCCGGCCAATGAGCGGCAGGCGATCGCGAAAACGGAGCAGACCGTCCCCGCGATCGCGGTCAAGACGAAGAAAATCGCTCCGGCCGTATCGAGCGCCGTCAGTGTCGCCGCCGCGCCGCAAGCCGCGCGCAAGGCCGATGCGGTTTCGCCCATGACTGGATCCCGGGAAGCCGCCATCCCGGCACTGGCTTCCAACAATCCCCGCTGGAACGGCACGGTTGGTGAGCCTGCGCCCGCGGCGGATGCTCCGCCGGCCTCATCCGCTCAGGCCGCAGAGAAGCCGGCGACGCAGAACGACAAACCGGCCGTTGCCGCCTTCGCCGAATCCGCGTCCGGAAACGATGCTTCGGCCGCTCTGGCTGAGGTCGCGGCGCCTGCGCCGGCGGCTGCCCAAGCGGCAGACGCAAAAAAGCCTGACGACAAAATGGATGCGGCCCAGACCGCCGCCATCCCGGACGCGAAGCCCCTGGTTGCCGAGGCTCAGCCGACGGCACCCGACGATGCGGCCCAGGACGAGCCGAAGCCCGAAAACGCCGGCACTGGCACCAATGGACGCGTCCTGAGGGCTGTTACCATGCGTTCCGGCCCGAAGAACGGCGCCGCCGCGATCGTCACTGTGCCTGCCAAGTCAGCCGTGCAGGTGATGAGCTGCAAAAAATGGTGCGAGATCGTCTATAACGGCAAACGCGGCTGGATCTACAAGAGCTTCGTCAAGACCGGCGCCTGATCTGGACCCTCTTGGCGGCCTGACGCCGCCGCGACGTCGGTTCAGATGCAGCGCCCGCCGTCGACCTCCAGCGCCACGCCGGTGATCAAGGCCGCCTCGTCCGAAGCCAGCCAGAGGGCCGCGTTGGCGATGTCGAGCGGCGTCGACAGCCGGCCGAGCGGGATAGAGGCGCGGAATTTTTCACGGATCTCCGGCGTGTCGGCGCCCATGAACTTCTCCAACATGCCGGTCTCGCCGGCGACCGGGCAGAGGCAATTGACGCGGATGTTCTTCGGGGCGAGTTCGACCGCCATCGACTTGGTGGCGGTGATCGCCCATCCCTTGGAGGCGTTGTACCAGGTGAGGCCTGGCCGCGGCCTGATGCCGGCTGTCGAAGCCGTGGTCAGTATGACGCCGCCGCCCTGCCGGTCCATGATCGGCACCACGGCAAGCGCGGCATGATAGATCGCCTTCATGTTGACAGCGGTGATCAGGTCGAAGGTTTGCTCGTCGACGCCGAGCATGTCGCCGTTGCGATGGGTGTAGCCGGCATTATTGACCATGATGTCGACGCGGCCGAAGGCGCTTTTGGCGGCATAAACCATCTCGTCGAATTCGGAGCGTTGCGAGACGTCGGTCTGGGTCCAGATCGCGTTGTCGCCGATTTCCTTCGCCACGCGCGCTGCGCCCTTGGCATTGAGGTCGGCAACCACGACGCGCGCGCCTTCCTCGGCGAAGCGCTTCGCCATGCCCTCGCCGAAGCCCGACGCCGCGCCGGTGATGATGGCAACCTTGTTTTGCAGACGCATGGTTTTCCCCATCATTGAAGGGCCGGCGGTCGCCATTCTCCCTTAGCTTTCGTCACATTCAGGTTCTATGTTGCAGGCGCGAACGCTTCCGGAAAGCTGTTGCTTGCCGACAAGCCTCCCGGTGGCGCCAGTGTCAAGGCCACATATGGGCCCAATCGATTGTCCAGCGATTGGTCCTGGATGTGACACCATGACACTGGACGATTTAAATCGATTAGAATATATCAGCCCCGCTACCGGCTAGCGGCATCAAACCGGACTGACCATGACCAGCCAGATCATCCCTGTCGAACCTTTCGACTTCATCATTTTCGGCGGGACCGGCGACCTGTCGGAGCGCAAGCTTCTGCCCTCGCTCTACCACCGCCAGCGCGGCCACCAATTTTCGGAGCCGACGCGCATCATCGGCACGTCGCGCGCGAAGATGAGCGATGCCGAGTTCCAGAGCTTCGCCAAGAAAGCGATATCGGACCATGTGAATCCGGCCGACATCGAGCCGAAGGAACTGGACACATTTCTTGCTCGGCTTTCCTATGTCTCGGCGGACGCCACTTCGGGCGTCGGCTTCGACAAGCTCAAGAAGGCGATCGGCGACAGCGACCGCATCCGCGCCTTCTACCTCGCGGTGGCGCCGGCGCTGTTCGGCGACATCTCGCATCAGCTCAAGGAACACAAGCTGATCACCCCGAATTCGCGCATCGTGCTGGAGAAGCCGATCGGCCGTGACCTCGCCTCGGCGCGGACGCTCAACGACGCCGTGGGTGACGATTTCCACGAAAGCCAGATCTTCCGCATCGATCACTATCTCGGCAAGGAAACGGTGCAGAACCTGATGGCGCTGCGCTTTGCCAACGCGCTTTATGAGCCGCTGTGGAACTCCGCCCATATCGATCATGTGCAGATCACCGTGGCCGAGACCGTGGGTCTCGAGGACCGCGTCACCTACTACGACAAAGCCGGCGCGCTGCGAGACATGGTGCAGAACCACATCCTGCAGCTGCTTTGCCTGGTTGCCATGGAAACACCGTCCTCGATGGACGCGGACGCCGTGCGCGACGAGAAGCTGAAGGTGCTGCGGGCGCTGAAGCGCATCAACGGCAACGAGGCGCCGAAACACACGGTGCGCGGCCAGTATCGCGCCGGCGCCTCCGCCGGCGGGCCGGTCAAGGGTTATGTGGAGGAACTCGGCAAGGACAGCAACACCGAGACCTTCGTCGCCCTCAAAGCCGAGATCGGCAACTGGCGCTGGGCCGGCGTTCCTTTCTATCTCAGGACCGGCAAGCGGCTGGCGACCCGCGTTTCGGAAATCGTCATCGAATTCAAGCCGATCCCCTATTCCATCTTCGGCGACAGCGCCGGGCCGATCTTCGCCAACCAGCTGGTGATCAGGCTGCAGCCGGACGAAGGCGTCAAGCAGTACATCATGATCAAGGATCCGGGGCCGGGCGGGATGCGGCTGCGCCAGATCTCGCTCGACATGAGCTTCGCGCAATCCTTCCACAGCCGCGCGCCGGACGCTTATGAGCGGCTGATCATGGATGTGGTGCGCGGCAACCAGACGCTGTTCATGCGTCGCGACGAGGTCGAGGCGGCCTGGAAGTGGATCGATCCGATCCAGAACGCCTGGGAAAGCGCCAGGCAGGAAGCGCAGGGCTATACGGCCGGCACCTGGGGTCCGTCGGCCTCCATCGCGCTCATCGAACGTGACGGACGGACATGGCACGAGAGCAATTGAGCGGGGCCGCTTACGCCTGGAACGGCTTTGCCGACCGCCAGCAGCTGGCGGCGGCCCTTGCCGGCCACGTCGCCGCCCGCCTGACCAAGGCGATCACCGACCGCGGCACGGCGCTGCTCGCCGTATCCGGCGGCACGACGCCGGCAAAATTCTTCGCCGCGCTCTCTTTAATCCCGATCGCCTGGGACAAGGTCACCGTGACGCTGGTCGACGAACGTTTCGTGCCGCCCTCCTCGCCGCGCTCGAATGCCGGGCTGGTGGCGGCCAACCTGCTCCAGAACAAGGCAGCGGCAGCGCGCTTCGTGCCGCTCTACCATGAGGCGGCGACCATCGAGGACGCAGCGACGTCGGACAGCGAGGCCCTGCAATCATTGCCCTGGCCGCTGGATGTGGTGGTGCTTGGCATGGGTGCCGACGGGCACACGGCCTCCTTCTTTCCCGATGCCGGCAATCTCGCCGAGCTCATCGACCCGTCCTCACCGCGCATCGTGCTGCCCGTGCATGCGCAAAGCGCCGGCGAGCCGCGGCTGACACTATCGATGGCGCGGATCGTTGCCGCCGGTTTCATCGCGCTCCACATCGAGGGAGAGGATAAGCGCATCGCCTTCGACGGCGCGATGGGAGCGGGCATGAAAAAGCCCATCCGCAACGTGCTCGAGGCGGCGCCGATACCGGTAGAGGTGTTCTGGGCACCCTGATTTCACCAAAGGAACAGCCCCGGAGGCTGTGGGAGGACGTTTCCGGGGCCCGAAAGGACCAGCCATGACAGCCAGACGCGACATCGAAGCCATCACGGAACGCATCCGCCAACGTTCGAAAGCCGACCGCGAAGCCTATCTCGGCCGCATCGCGGAGGCGTCGGGACGCGCCGCCAACCGCGCGGTGCTCTCCTGCGGCAACCTCGCCCACGGCTTTGCCGTCTGCAGCCCATCGGAGAAGGTGGCACTCGGCGGCGATCGCGTGCCCAACCTCGGCATCATCACCTCCTACAACGACATGCTGTCGGCGCATCAGCCGTTCGAGACCTTTCCGGCGCTTATCAAGGACGCGGCACGCGAGGCGGGCGGCATCGCCCAGGTCGCCGGCGGCGTGCCGGCGATGTGCGACGGCGTGACGCAAGGCCAGCCAGGCATGGAACTGTCGCTGTTCTCGCGCGACGTGATCGCCATGGCAGCGGCGATCGGCCTTTCGCACAACATGTTCGACGCCGCCGTCTTCCTCGGCGTCTGCGACAAGATCGTGCCAGGGCTGGTGATCGCGGCGCTCACCTTCGGGCACCTGCCGGCTGTCTTCATCCCCGCCGGGCCGATGACGTCGGGCCTGCCGAACGACGAGAAGGCCAAGGTCCGGCAGCTCTATGCCGAGGGCAAGGCGGGCCGCGCCGAGCTGCTCGAGGCGGAGTCCAAATCCTATCACGGGCCGGGCACCTGCACCTTCTACGGCACCGCCAATTCCAACCAGATGCTGATGGAGATCATGGGCCTGCACACGCCCGGCGCCTCCTTCGTCAACCCGGGTACGCCGCTGCGCGACGCGCTGACCAGGGAGGCGGCGAAGCGCGCGCTGGCGATCACCACGCTCGGCAATGCCTATACGCCGGTCGGGCGCATGATCGACGAGCGCTCGATCGTCAACGGCGTGGTCGGCCTGCACGCGACCGGCGGCTCGACCAACCACACCATCCACCTCATCGCCATGGCCGCGGCAGCCGGAATTTCGCTTACCTGGCAGGACATCTCCGACCTGTCGGAGGCCGTGCCGCTGCTCGCCCGCGTCTACCCGAACGGACTCGCCGACGTGAACCATTTCCACGCCGCCGGCGGGCTCGGCTTCCTGATCCGCGAGTTGCTCGACGAAGGCTTGCTGCACGAGGACGTGCAGACGGTCTGGGGCGAAGGCCTGCGGCCCTATGCTGTCGAGGCAAAGCTCGGCGCCGACGGCAGCGTCGTGCGTGAAGCGGCGCCGCTCGAGAGCGGCGACGAGAAGGTGCTGGCCCCGTTCAAGAAGGCGTTCCAGCCGACCGGCGGACTGAAGGTGCTTGCCGGCAACCTCGGCCATGCCGTGATCAAGACCTCTGCGGTCAAGCCCGAACGGCGCGTCATCGAGGCGCCGGCCAAGGTGTTCGACAGCCAGCAGGGGCTGAACGAAGCTTTCAAGTCGGGCACGCTGACCGGCGACTTCGTCGCCGTGATCCGCTTCCAGGGGCCGAAGGCCAACGGCATGCCGGAACTGCACAAGCTGACCACCGTGCTCGGCGTGCTGCAGGATCGCGGCCAGCGCGTCGCGCTGGTGACCGACGGGCGCATGTCGGGTGCTTCCGGCAAGGTGCCGGCGGCGATCCATGTGACGCCGGAAGCGGTCGAGGACGGGCCGATCGCCAGGATCCATGACGGCGACATCATTCGCCTCGACGCCGATGCCGGCACGCTGGAGGTGCTGGTGCCGGGAACGGAGTTCGCGCTGCGCCGCACGGCGGATGCCGACCTGATCGGCAACGAGTTCGGCTTCGGCCGCGAGCTGTTCGCCGGCTTTCGCCAACTGGTTGGCCGCGCCGACCACGGCGCCGCCGCCTTCGCAAATGCCTAACGTCAATCTGCTAAAAAAGAGCGGCTCGGAGCCGCCGCTCGGAGCCGCCCTTTGTCGTAAGCGGTGTGCCATCGGCACCTAGACAAGAGGTCTCACGAGGTATTCTTGCCACTGAAGACCTCCGCCAAATAGTCAATAAACACCCTGACTTTACGTGGGGTGTGACGTCGCTGAGCGTAGAAGGCGAAGATCGGTTGCTCCATGGGTTCATGATCCGGCAGCAGCCGCACGAGGCGGTTCTCCGCTATATCCTGGGCGACCATGAAATCGCCCAAGAGGGAGTACCCCCCTCCCGCTAGGCAGGCGTTTCTCACCGCTCGCGCTGAGTTCATTGTCAGTTGCTGCGGCACTTCGAAGTCAATGACCTTTCCTTGATGCGAAAACTTATGAACGCGCCCCCATTCCCCGCTGACCTGAGTAACGGATGGGCGAGCCCTGATCTCGTCCAAGGTCCTGGGTGTCCCATATTCCTGGCAAAACTGGGGTGTCGCGACGAACACGATCCTCTGCGTGAAAATCCTCTGCGCAATCAGGGATGAATCGTTCAACGGTCCTACCCGGATGGCGACATCGAAGTGCTCGCCAATGAGATCAACCAAACGATTGCCAAGGTCGATTGAGACATCGAGCTGCGGGAACCGTCGCACGAACTCAGGAACCACTGGTGCCAGGCACTCATTACCAAAGGCCGTTACGCAGGAGACGTGGAGTTGGCCGCGAGGAGTTTCGTGGCGTTCGCGTACTGCGCTCCGCATCTGATCAAGCTCCTCCAGGAGGCCGGTGCTCTTTTGCACGAACTCCATCCCGGCATCCGTCAGATTGATCTGCCTGGTGGTGCGGTTAAAGAGACGTACGCCGAGATCGGTCTCCAAGTCCGCCACAATGCGGCTTACCGAGGCAGCGGAAAGGCGCAAATCCCGGCTCGCAGAAGAGAAGCTGTTATGCCTGGCGACTGCCACGGCCACCTTCATGGCCTCGATCATATCCATCCGCCATTCTTCCGAAATTCAAAATAATGTCTCTCACCGTGCGCTCTTTAACACGGAAGCCGAAATCATGCATCAATGGGGCGAACGCTCAAATTGAGGAGATGGACATGTCCAAAAATCCTAGCTGGATACTTCGCAGCTACCCTTCCGCAATGCCCTCCGTCGAGAACTGGAGCCTGGAGGAGCGTTCAATTCCCGACGCCGCGGATGGTGAGCTGCTGGTGAAAACTCTGTGGCTCTCCGTCGATCCCTATATGCGCGGTCGGATCAGCCCCGCGAAGAATTATGCTGCTGGTTTTAGAATTGGCGACCTGATGTGTGGCGGCGGAATTGGCGAGGTAATTACGTCTGAGTCTCCGGACTTCAAGCCAGGCGACCTCGTGATGAGCGATCATTTTGGTTGGCAGCCGTTCAGCGTGATCCCGGCCGCGTCAGCCAAGCCAGTGACGACAACCGACGCTCCGATTCAGGCCGTACTGAGCTATCTCGGCATGCCCGGTCTCACCGCCTACTTTGCCCTCCTCAAAACCGCAACTCCGAAGGTGGGGGAAACGGTGTTGATCTCTGCCGCTTCAGGAGCTGTGGGGCAGATTGCGGGACAGATCGCGCGGATCAAAGGGTTCGACCCAGTCGCTGTTGCGGGCTCGGATGAGAAGCTGGAATGGTGCAGGGAGCTTGGATATCGGGCTGGAGTCAATCATCGACGCTCCGCTGATCTCGTGGCAGATGTCGCCACCGCATGCCCTAGCGGCGTCGATGTCTTTATCGACAACACCGCCGGGCCGATTCACGATGCAGCCATGCTAAATCTCAACATCTTTGGCAGAGTGGTGGTTGTCGGCACTATTGCCTTGGCCGACCGGTTTGACCAGCCTGATGTCGGTCTCAGGCATCTCAGAAGGACACTAATCACCCGTGCGCGGATAGAAGGGTTCTTGCTCGACGACCACGAAGGAGAATACGAGACCGCGATTGCCGATCTGCTGTCATGGTACAAACAGGGACTGCTTCAGACACGGGAAGATGTTGCGGAAGGGATCGAGACCGTGCCCCACGCTTTCGTTCGGATGTTGAAGGGAGAGAACTTCGGCAAGCAACTGGTCAAGCTATGATGCTCTAACGAGGGTTTGTCCGCTTCGGCCAGACTGCTATTTTTTGTGCACGCGTTACTCAAGCGGATCGTTCCAAGGCAGCAGCTCATCGATCCGCCTCCGCTTGTGGCCGTTGACGACGGCGGCAAGCGTGGTGGTCAAGTAGACCTGCGGATCAACAGCATTGAGTTCGCAGATCTCCTCTGGCGCAGACAAAACTAGCTTGCCCTGCCGGGCCAGCGTTCGCCAGGACGACAGATGGTTGGCCTCCAGCCCGTGGCGCTCCGCTACTTCGTTCACCGTCACGCCCGGACGCAAGCCCTCCGAAACGATCTGTGCCTTGACCTCATCGGGCCATTGGCGATGCGCCTCACGTCGGCCCCGCCATGTCGTGAGAACCTCCAATGTCGTGTCCATGGAGAAACTGCTTCTCGCTCATCCATGGAACCTGGTCACAGATCAGGCGTCAGCGGACAACGTTGGGGGCAAAACAGCGGTTACCCTTTTTCGTTCGTTTGCGGACGGCGATGCCTACTGAACGGTGATCTCGCTCCGCTCACCGGCCTTGATCGTCACCGGCATTTCCTTGTCCTGGCCCTGATCGGACATGTGCCGCACGACGACATAGTCGCCGGCGGGGATCGTCTGTTGCCAGCTGTCGCCATAGGTCAGGCCGAGCGATTTGCGCTTACCCTCAATATCCTTCTTTGACGAGAACACCTCGATCGAATAGGCGCCGGGCGCCGACATTGCCAGCACGCCGGCGCCGAGAGCCACCTTCACATCCTGGTTGTCGCCGGCCTTGATGCCGAAGGGCTGTTCGACAACGGCGAGATCGAGCGTGGTTAGCGCGACATAGTCGTCCGGCGGCAGCCAGAATTTGCTGTCCGGACCGTAGGAGTGCTCCACGCTTTCACGCGAACCGTCGATCTTCTTCTTCGCCTTGACGATCTCGAAGCCGATGCCGGAATTGTCGGCCTTTTCGCCGCCGGCCGTGTAGTAGGCGTTGAGCACGGCATGGCCGACGCCGATCACGATATCCTTCTCGACCGTCTGTCCGGCGGCAAGCTGGATGGTTTCGGTCACCGTGCCGGCGCCGATCTGCACCGTCACCTTCTGCTCGCCGGCGGGCACGGTGGCCTTGGTGTCGCCATAGTGGGTCGTGCTGCCGCCCGGATAGGCGAAGTCGACACGCGCCTCGCCGCTGATCTCCGAGCCCTGGCTCGCATGCGGGTGGATAACCAAGGTTCCGGCGTTCAGCGTGAACAACGGGCTGTAGGTCTGGCCGGCTTCGATCTTGATCTTCTGCTCGCTCCTTGCCTCGTCGGCGCGACCGACGACAATGTAATCGCCCGGCTCGAGATTGGTCTTGAGCTCGCCATACTCGGTCATGACCTGATCGCCGCGCGAGCCGTCGGACTTGGCCTTGTAGATCTCCCAGGCATTGCCGTCGGTGATGGGATCGCCGCCTTCAGCCGTGACGACGCTCGGCGTGAAGTTGAATTCAGGCTTGGCGGGTTCGGGTGCAGGCGCCGGGGCCGGAGCAGGCTCTGGCGCGGGCGCCGGCGCCGCGACGGTCTCGACCAGCGCTTGCTGCAATGCCTTCTCGTCGGAGGCCTGGATGTATTTTCCGCCGGTGTTCTCGGCGAGGCAGGCGATCTGCCTGCCTTCGTCGGCGGTCAGGCCGAAGCCGACCACGTCGGCGGTGAAGTCGACGCCGGTCTCCTTCAGCTCCTTGCCGAGCGCGCACGGATCGCCACCGCAGGTCTCAAGACCGTCGGTGATGAGAACGACCGTGGCCTTGTCCTCGGTGTATTTCAGCGCTTCGGCGGCCTGCTTGACGGCCGCCGTCAGCGGCGTCTTGCCGAGGAATTTCATGCTGTCGGCGGCCGCCGAGATCGCGCTCGCCGAACCCGCCTGCGGCGGCACGATCAGCTCGATGTCCGCGCAGCTGCCTTTCTGGCGATGCCCGTAGGCCATGAAGCCGATCTCGTCGTCGCCCGGCACCGACTGCAGCACCGTGCGCAGCGATTCGCGCGCGATCTCGAGCTTCGGCTTGCCGTCTATCTGGGCCCACATGGAGCCGGATGCATCGAGAATGATGATGACCTTGTTGGCGGCAAAGCCAAAGGTGGTCATCGACAAAAGGAGGATCGCCGCAGCGACGCTCCGTGCCAGTCCCGCCATGAAAATCTCCTGAGTGAACCCCCGTCCGCGCCGGGAAAGCTATTTGAGCCGGGCTTTGCAGACAAGTCCGATGGCCGGCAAGTCGCTCAATAGGTGGTTCGGCGCTCTTCCGACGGCGGACGGCCGAACTGCAGCCGGTAGCTTTGCGCGAAATAGGAGTGGGAGGTGAAGCCGGTGGCGATCGCGACGTCGAGGATCGGCATGTTGGTCTGGCGCAGCAATTCGCGCGCCCGCTCGAGCCTGAGCCGCATGTAGTAGCGGCCCGGCGTCACGTTGAGATGGCGCAGGAACAGGCGCTCGACCTGGCGCACCGACAGGCCCGCCGACTTGGCAAGCTGCACCGCCGACAAAGGCTCATCGAGATGGTCGGCCATCAGCTCGACGATACGTCTCAGCTTCTCCGACTTGCCGGTGAGGTCGCGCTCAGGTCCGACGCGCTGGCGGTCACCGGCCGAGCGGATGCGCTCGTGCTGGAACTGGTTGGCGACGCCATTGGCGAGATTGGAGCCGAAATCGCCGCGCACGATCTCCAGCATCAGATCGATCGAGGTGGTGCCGCCGGCGCAGGTGTAGCGCTTGCGATCGATCTCGAAAACGTTGCCGGTGCAGTTGATGTCCGGAAAACGCTCCATGAAGCCGGCGCGGTTTTCCCAGTGGATAGTGCAGCGGTAGCCGTCGAGCTGGCCGGCCTCGGCGAGCAGATAGGAGCCGACCGAGAGCGCGCCGAGCGCGTTGCCGCGGCGGCCCCAGCTGCGCAGCGCCGCCAGCACCTTGCTCTTGCCGGGGAATTCGGTGGTGAGCCCGACCGAGACGAACAGGATATCGACCGGCGGCATGTCGGCGACTGAATAGTCGATCTTGAGCGGCAGGCCGTTGGACGCCATGACTGCGTCGCCATCCGCCGATATCGTCGTCCAGCCGTAATAATCGCGGCCGAGCAGACGGTTGGCCGAGCGGAAGCAATCGATCGCCGCCGCCAGCGAGAACATCGAAAACTTGTCGACCAGCAGGAAGCCGAACTGCCGACCGCCCTGAACGGGATCGCCCATGACCGGCCGTTCAACAGGAGCAGTAAGATTCGGCAAGGATGCTGCTTTCCGATCAGAAGGACGGCCGCTTCAATCCGGCCGCGAGGTAGGCGGAAGCTACAGTGTTGGCCATCAGCATGGCAATGGTCATCGGTCCGACGCCGCCGGGGACCGGCGTGATGGCGCCGGCGACCGCGGCCGCTTCGGCATAGACGACGTCGCCGACCAGCCGCGACTTGCCTTCGCCCTTCTCTGGCGCCGGGATGCGGTTGATGCCGACATCGATAACGGTGGCGCCGGGCTTCACCCAATCACCCTTGATCATTTCGGGACGGCCGACGGCGGCGACCAGGATATCGGCGGTGCGCGCCAGCGCCGGCAGGTCCTTGGTACGGCTATGGGCAATGGTGACGGTACAGTTGGCGGCGAGCAGCAGATTGGCCATCGGCTTTCCGACGATGTTGGAGCGGCCGACGACGACGGCATTGAGGCCGGAAAGGTCCTTGCCGCGCACGCGCTGGATCAAAAGCATCGAGCCGGCGGGCGTGCAGGGCACGAACGCCGTCTCGAGCTCGCCGGTACCGAGCTTGCCGACATTGATGAAGTGGAAGCCGTCGACATCCTTTTCCGGCGCGATCGTCTGGATGACCTTGCCGGCATCGATATGGCCGGGCAGCGGCAGTTGCACGAGGATGCCGTGGATCGACGGGTCGGCGTTGAGATCGCCGATGGTCTTCAACAGCTGCTCTTCGGTCGTCTCAGCCGGCAGCGTGTGCTGGAGCGAATGGAAGCCGCACTCCTTGGCCGTGCGCGACTTCGAGGCGACGTAGACCTGGCTTGCCGGATCCTCGCCCACGATCACCACCGCCAGACCGGGCCTGGTCGCGCCCTTGGCCGAAAGCTCGGCGGTCAGCGCCTTGACCTTCGATACCACGTCTGCGGCGACACTCTTCCCGTCGATCACTTCGGCCATCATTCACCTTCAACACTGTTGCGCGGCCACGCCTCGCACGCAGCCCTGATCCTCAATCCAGCAGTCGGCACGCGAACGCGGCGCGCAAGCGGTCAAATGCCGCGCGGCATTTTCACGAAAATTCGACAGGGCAATCCCGTCAAAACGTCGTCGGATGCCGTAAACCCGAAACCGGCTGCTTTTATCGAAGGCCGCTTTTAGCGAAGACGGGGTGTTTTAGAAATAGCGGCGGCGCGAGCGGCTTTCGGTCAGAACGCGCACCGCCTCGCGGAATTCTCGCAGGCGGGCCCTGATCTCGTCGACCTGGTCCTGCCGATCGTCTGGCGACTGGCGCGCCTCGGCTGTCGGCGATTGCGAATGGGAAGGCGCCGACGGAGCGTATGTGTCGTCGGGTAGTTCCGGACGCTGCGGATGGTCCGAACTATGAAATAGGTACGGCTTTGAGCGGACGGCGTCTCCAAGCCATGCACCGACCTTGGAGACTGGACTTTTCCGCAACCGCGCGAGCGGCTAAGGAGAGCCCTCTTTGCGGAGGTTTCGATGACCATCAGGCTTGTTCTCGCCGGTTGCGGCAATATGGGTTACGCGATGCTCTCGGGCTGGCTGAAATCCGGCAAGCTCGAGCCGTCGGCGGTGTTCGTGGTCGAGCCAAATGCCGAGTTGCGCAGGCGAGCCGAGCATCTTGGTTGCGGCGCCGCGGCCGACGCGTCCGCCATTCCCGCCGAGGCCATGCCCGATCTTGTCGTCATCGCCGTGAAGCCGCAGGTCATCCGCGATGTGACGGCAAGCTACAAGCGCTTCGGCGACGGCAGGACCACCTTCGTCAGCATCGCCGCGGGCACGCCGGTCGCGACGTTCGAGGAGATTCTGGGCGGGCTCGCGCCGATCGTGCGCTGCATGCCGAACACGCCGGCGGCGATCGGCAAGGGCATGATGGTGGTGTTTTCCAACCCGCTCGTTCCCGACAACGTCAGGCGTTTCGTCGCCGAGCTGCTCTCGGCGAGCGGCGTCGTGACGACGGTCGACGACGAGAGCCTGATGGACGCCGTGACCGCGGTCTCCGGTTCCGGCCCGGCCTATATTTTCCATTTCATCGAGGCGCTGACGGTCGCCGCCGAGAAGGCCGGCTTGCCGGCCGAGACAGCCAAGCTTCTCGCCCTGCAGACCGTCTATGGTGCAGCCTCGCTTGCCGCCGAAAGCGATGAGGAGCCGGGCGTGCTGCGCCAGCAGGTCACCAGCCCCAACGGCACGACCGCCGCCGCGCTTGCCGTGCTTATGGGCGAAGACCGGCTGACGAAGCTTTTGACCGACGCGGTGGAAGCGGCGCGGCTCAGATCGATAGAGTTGGGGAAGTAGTCCTCACGCCATACAGCATCTCGTCCTGCAGTTGGCGCAGGGCAAATAGCTTGGTCGTCTTGTCGGGCGCGGCGTTGTCGGCGGTCAGGAGTTCGCCCTTCCTGACCGGCTTCAGCACCTTGCCGCCTTCAAGCAGTCCGACCGGCACGGCACGGCTGGCGCGCGCCTCGGCGACCGTCATGGTCCAGGAGCGGTAGCAGGTCTCGCCGATGGCGTCGAAGATCTCGCCTGCGGCGAGGTCGCGCTTGGCGACCGCGCAGACCTCGGCCACCGGTTTAGGCAGCGGCACCATGTCGGGTTTGCCGTAGAGCATGATGCGGGCTGCGGTCAGCGGCACCTCCAGCGAGGTCAGGTGGTACGGCCTGAAGAAGCTGTAATAAGGGCCGTGGCCGACATGGAGATCGTCCATGCGCTCGACGACACGCGGATGCGTCGCCTCGACGATGACAAAGACGCCTGGCGCCACGCCCTTGCCGATCGTGTAGTCGACGATACCCTTCTTCGCCAGGATGCCGCCGTCCTCGCGCGGGATGAGCACCTTGGCCAGCTGATCACGGTCGGCTTTCGGGCCGTGCATGCCCGGAACATCGGGCACCAGGCCGGTGGCGTTGGCGATGGCGCACATCTCGACCATGGTCTTGGAGCCGTCGACGAACTCGACCAACATGCGCGGGTTCATGTTCCGGCGCAGCGCTTCATCCCGATAATCGTCGGGAACGGCGTCGTGGTTGAGCGGGTTGTTCTTGCCCTTGCCGGCCGAGACGATGGTATAACCGAGCGCCGAGGCGAACTCGATCAGCTCCATGCAGCTCGACGGCTCATCACCGGCGCCGACCGAATAGACGACGCCGAGCCGATCCGCCTGCTGCTTGAGGTAGCAGCCGATGGTCACGTCGGCCTCGACATTCATCATCACCAGATGCTTGCCATGCTGCATGGCCATCAGGTCGAAATCGGCGGCGACGCCGGGTTTACCGGTGGCATCGATGACGACGTCGATCAGCGGATTGGTGACCAGCATTTCATTCGAGGTGATGGCAATCCTGCCGCCTTCTATCGCCTGGTTGATCTTGGAGGCGGTCTCGGCTTCGGCAGCCATTGCATCGTCGCCATAGGCGATGCGGATCGCGTCACGAGCCGTGTGCGGGCGGCGCGTCGAAATGGCCGCAATCGAAATGCCCGGCATCAGCATGCCCTGCGTCACCAGATCGGTGCCCATCTCGCCGGAACCGATCACGCCGATGCGCACGGGGCGGCCGTCCGCGGCGCGCCGGGCGAGATCGCGGGCAAGCCCGGTCAGGGCGACATTTGTCATAGAAGAACGTCCATGCTTTGCTTCAGCCCGCAATACAGGGAACGATCCCCGTTTGCCAACAAAACCAGCCACCCATGGCAATTTCGTGCGCACGTCTTGCAGGACCGGCGCAGATTTCCCGCAGCAATCCGCAACCTTCAGGTGTTTCAAAGCCTTGGCCATGTCCGGAGGAAGGGCAGATGCCGCGGTTCATGCCAAGTGCCGATCTGACCGCCAAAGTTGGCACGGTGAGCGACGCCTCGGTCGATTCCTTTGTGCGGACTTACTGTTTATTTAGGGAAAATAGTGTTCGCGGTCGGTTTCAACTGAACGGCGCCCTCGGCGAGGATCGTTTTCTGTGCCATTTTTGCTACATCCGCCGGGACTAATGGCTGGAATCCGTGCTTTTGAAGCGCTCTAAATCAATAAGTCCTCCCATCCGCGAAAAATCTGCTAGATACTCGTTGCAAGCTCCGGTGGCAGGCTTGGGCGAAATAAGCGCTGACAAAAGCAAAAAGGCGCGGGGATAGTCACGGGGTAGAAATGACCAGGACGGGTAAAGTGACCGTCGGCTGGCGCCTTGCGCTTGCCATGACGGTGTCGATGCTGGCTTGCGGAAGCGCCAGCGCACTCACGCTCAAGGAAGCTGTAGCAGTCGCGGTCGAATCCAATCCGGAGATTGGGCAGGCGATCGAAAACCGCGAAGCCATCGAATTCGAGCTGCGCCAGGCGAAAGGGCTCTATCTTCCCAGCGTCGATCTCGAAGCGTCGACCGGCGTCCGCCGTCTGGATAACGACTCCCGGCGAGCGCTCGACGAGGACCATGACGCGCTTTATCCAAACGAAGCGGACCTCACCGTCTCACAGACGCTCTATGACAGTGGCGCGAGACGGGCAGAATTGAACCGCCAGGCCTCGCGCGTCGACGGAGCTTCCTTCAGGGTGCTGGAACGGTCCGAATTCATCGGGCTTGCCGTCGTCCAGGACTATCTCGAATACATGCTGCAGGCGTCGATCGTCGCCGAAGCGAAGAAGAACCTCGGCTTCCATCAGTCTATACTCGGCGACATCAAGCAAGGCATCGCGGGCGGCGCGCTCAACGATGCCGACCGGCAGCAGGCCGAGGAGCGGCTTTACGCCGCCAAGGCGCGGATGCAGGAGGCGACCGAGGAACTGGAAGCGGCCAAGATCCGCTTCTTCAAGAATGTCGGCAAGCCGCTGACCAACCCGTCGCGGCCGGCCGATGTGGCCGGCGCGCTGCCGCGCTCGCTCGATGACGCGATCGGGCTTGCCAGACAGAACAATCCGCGCGTCCACATGGCCAACAGCGACATCGATGCTGCCGCGTCGCTGGTCGACGCCGCGCGGGCGAAATACGGCCCCACCATTACCGCCGAGGGTGTCGCACGGGGCGGCTATGACATCGACGGCGACGACGGCGACACCAGCGACCTGCAGGCTCGGGTGGTGCTGCGCTGGAATCTCTATCGCGGCGGCATCGACAAAGCCAACGAGCAGGAGCAGATCCGCCGCACCAGCGAGCAGCGCCTTGCGCTGCATCAGGTGCTGCGCGAGATCGAGGAAGCCGTCCGCACATCTTGGGACCGCCGCTTCCGCCAGGCGGAACTTGCGCAGACGCTGCGGCTGCAGGCAGCAACCAACGAAAGGCTGGTTGCCTCCTACCGCGAGCAGTTCAAGGTCGGACAGCGCTCGCTGCTCGACGTGCTGGATGCGCAGAACACGCGCTTCAACACCGCGACGCTGGCCGACACCTCGTCCTACGCGTCGCTGTTTGCCCAATACCGGCTGCTGGCCGCGACCGGGGAGTTGCTGAAGACACTGAACATCCAGCCGGCCAAGCAGGCAGCCGCCTACGCGCGTAGCGAATTCGGCACGCCGGCGACAGCCGATACCGAAACCTATGCGCGCACACCATCGGAGCAGAAGAACGATCTGCCGTTCGACATCCTCGCACCGGTCAGGAAGAAGTAGCCGATGTAAGCATCGATCTCTGGTCCTTCGGGCGGATCGTGAACCAGCAACCTAATATCATCTCGCCCAAGGAGGCTTTCAAAGCCTGCTTCTCGGCGATTGCAGCCTATCTCGGCCGGCCGAGCGCCGAGACCGTGCTGTTTGCCGGGGTGCCGATTTCGGACACGCGCATCGAGCCGGACGACATCAGGCATCTGGCCGAACGGATCGGTCTCGAGGTCCAGGCGTTCAACCATCGCGATTTCGTGCGCGGCCGGATCGATCTTCCGGCCATCGTCTTCCGCGCCAGACAACTCCCGGTTGCGTTGCTCGCCGAAACGGAAACCGGGCAATTTCTAACGGCGCCGCAGGAAAACGGCCGCACCACGATCGGCAAATCGGAGCTTGCCGAAAGCTACATCAGCGGTGGCGCCTCATTCTCGATCACCTATGCCAACACCGCCGAGGAGATGACGGTCGGCACGGCGCCGAGGATCGAAAGACGCCATTGGCTGACCGGAACGATGGGGGCGTTCTGGCGCACTTACTCGAAGGTCGTGCTGTCGGCGGTCTTCATCAACCTCTTGGCGATCGCCTCGCCGATCTTCACCATGAACGTCTACGACCGCATCCTGCCGAACAAGGCGATCTCGACGCTCTGGGTGCTGGCGCTCGGGATCGGCGCGGCCATCCTGTTCGACCTGTTGCTGAAGACGGCCCGTGCCTCGCTTATCGACTATGCCGGGCGCAAGGCGGATCTCAGGATTTCCTATCTGCTGTTCGAGAAAGTGCTCAACTCGTCGCTTTCGGCGCGGCCGGGATCGACCGGCGAATACGCGAATCGTGTCACACAATATGAGTTCGTGCGCGAGTTCTTCACCTCGAATACCATAAGCGTCTTCATCGACACGGTTTTCGTCTTCGTCTTCCTGCTGGTCATCTACGCTATTGGCGGCTGGCTGGTGATCATACCGGCGCTCGCCTTCGTCATCGCCGTCATTGTCGGTCTGGTGACACAGAGGCGCATCGGCAGGCGGGTCGCCGCCTCGATGAACGAATCTGCCCAGCGCCAGGCGCTCCTGGTCGAGTCCATTTCCACGCTGGAGACGATCAAGTCGCTGCGCGCCGAGGCCTATCTGCTGCGCAAATGGGGCGAGCACTCGAAGAACGCCGCCAGCACCTCGGAGAAGATCAAGGAGCTTTCCGCCGCTGCCGGCAACATCACCGGCGCCATCCAGCAATTCGTCACCGTCGCCCTGGTGGTTGCCGGCGCCTATGCCTTCTCGGAAGGCCAGGTCTCGACCGGCGCGATTATCGGCACGGTCATGCTGGCGGGCCGCGCGGTCGCGCCGCTCGGCCAGATCGCCATCACACTCTCCCGCTTCCGGCAAGCCGTGCTGTCGCTCAGGATCGTCAATACGATCATGTCGCAGCCGGAGGACCGGCCCGACACGGTTGGCTTCGTCAACCGGCCGATCCGCAGCGGCGCGATGCTGTTCAAGAATGTCGGCTTCGCCTATCCAGGCACCGAAAACGAGGTTCTGAACGGGCTCAACATTGCAATCCGCCCCGGCGAGCGCATCGGCATCATCGGCCGCATCGGCTCCGGCAAGACCACGATGGGGCGCCTAATCGGCCGGCTGTTCCTGCCGACGTCCGGAGAACTGCTGCTCGACGGCATCGACATCCGCCAATACCACCCGTCCGAAGTTCGTGCCGCGGTCGGTATCGTCGCGCAGGCCGGCGACCTGTTTTCGGGCACGATCAAGGAAAACCTTCTGATGGCCGCGCCGGACGCGACCGACGAGGAAATCATCGATGCGGCGAAGGCCGCGGGCGTCGACGACTTCGTCTCTCGCCATCCGCGCGGCTACGACATGAATGTCGGCGAGCGTGGCACCAATCTGTCGGGAGGCCAGAGGCAGGCCGTGGCGATCGCGCGGCTGCTGCTGACCAAGCCGAAAATCGTGTTCCTGGACGAGCCGTCGGGTTCGATGGACCTGGCCTCGGAACGGCAGTTGATCAAGCAGCTCAAGGTGGCGTTCGACCGCAACACGACGCTGATCGTATCGACCCATCGCTACAGCATGCTGGAGTTGGTCGACCGCCTCATCGTCATCGAGCAGGGGCGCGTGGTCGCGGACGGAGCAAAGGAACAAGTCATCCAGGCATTGCAAAAGGCGAATGCCTGACCGGGACGTTGGGGAATGTTAGCAAAAGACGACCGGCCGCCACTTTTCGCTTCGGCGTCCGTATACATCATAGGGGCACTGTTCGTGGCCTTCACCGCCTGGGCATCCTTTGCCGAGGTCGATGAGATCGCGCGCGGCGACGGCAAGGTCATTCCCGCTTCCAAGACGCAGATCATCCAGGCGAGCGAAGCCGGCGTCGTCCAGGAAATCGCTGTCAAGATCGGCCAGACCGTCAGGAAGAACGATCTGATCATCCGCCTCGACAACACAGGCAACACCTCGAGCCTGGGTGAGGAGCAGGCCAAGGCGCGGGCGTTGCAGGCGCGCATTGCCAGGCTCAAATTCGAGCAGAGCGGCAATCTCGAGGGCGCGTTCCCCTGTCCGTCCGACATCCAGAAGACTGCCCCGGAGATCTGCGACAACGAGCAGAAGCTGCTCGTTGCGCGCCGGGACAACTTCCAAGTCAAGCTGTCCGTGTTGAAGTCGCGTCTCGATCAGCGCGAGAAGGAACTGGACGAGGCAACCGCCAATTCAGACCGCCTGTCCAAGAGCCTCGCCGTCAGCGACCAGGAAACGGCGCTCGTCGAATCGATGGTCAAGAAAGGCCTGATGGCCAGGACCGAACAGATTCGCGTCGAGCGGGAGCAGACCGATCTCCGCGGGCAGCTCAACCTTGCCGGAGAGACCATCAAGAAGAGCAAGGCGGCCATCACCGAGGCGCAGCTTCAAGTCGACGAGCTCGGCCTGCAATTGCAGCAGGAAGCATTGAGCGACTTGACGCAGGCGCTGGCGGACCTCTCTGTGGTGGACGAAACCATTCGCGGCGCCACCGACAAGGTGGCGCGGACCGATATCCGCTCGCCTGTCGACGGCATCGTCAACACGCTTGATGTCAATACGCTCGGCGCTTTCGTCCAGCCGGGCGCGGTCGTGGCCGGCATCGTGCCGACCTCGGAGACGCTGCTGGTCGAGGCGCGGGTCTCGCCGCGCGACGTCGCCTTCATCCAGCCGGACCAGGACGCGCTGATCAAGGTCACGGCCTACGACTTCTCGATCTTCGGCGGCATCGACGGCAAGGTCTCCAACATCACCGCCGACAGCCTGGTCGACCAGAAGACGGGCGAGCCCTACTATCAAGTGCGCGTCGCGACCGAGAAATCCACGCTGCAAAGGAACGGCAAGACTTATTCGATTATCCCCGGCATGATCTGCTCGGTCGATATCAAGACCGGGCGCAAGACGATCCTCAACTATCTTTTGAAGCCCATCAACAAGGCGCGCCAGGAGGCGATGAGTGAACGATAGCGCCGCACGCCCCGACACTCCGCGCGACCGGCTGCTGCCGCCGCTCGCAGCCGAAGATTTCGGCCCGGAGTTCCGCGTCGTGGCGCGTGGCGGCGTGCGCCGCGGCATCCGGCTGGAGCGAGCCTTCTGGGTGTCGCTGAAGCAGATGGCCGAAAGCCGCAAATGCACGATCGGCATGCTGGTCGAGGAGATCGCCGAAAATCATCCCGACCAGGGCAATCTCACATCGGCGATCCGGGTCGCATGCATGCGCGGCCTCGCCGAGGAAAGCATGGAACTGCGCAAGCTCGCCTCGATCCGGACCATCAACGCGATCCTGGTCGCCTGCCCCTCGCCCGCCTTCGCGCTGTCTTCGTCGAAGAAGATCCTGACCTTCAATGCCCCGTTCCAGCAATTGGTCAGGCGCCAGCTGCCGAACGCGCCGGGCGACGACGGCAGGCAGGACCTCAAGCTGGCGCTGGACCTCAACGTCGTCGACGTTTTTGCCCGGCTCGACGCCAATGGCGAGACACCCGTCACCACCGGCTTCGTCATCGGCGCCGGCGAGCGCCGCTACAGGGGCCAGCTCAGCGCGGTGCGCGCGCCGGTCACAGAGCCGGAGCTGTTGATGGCGTTCGTCTTCAACGGTTGAAGGGGCAAGCCGCCTACTTCGCTCCGAAACCGGAGGCTGCCGACGTGACCGTCACATCGGGCGAAGCGCCTTCGCCGGGCGCCACTGTCGCGAAACCACCGGCGATGTCGGCGATCTGTGCGCCGGCTTTCGTGCCGTGGATCCAGGCGTGGTCGGTGCTGAATGAATAGAGCGGGACATAATCGGGAAGATCGCGGTCCATCGCCACAACGTTGCTGAGGCTGTCCAGGATGAAGGTGCCGCTTCCGGTGCTCACCGACAGCACCGCGTGGAAGAATTTCCGGCGGCGATCCTGCAGCACGACGAGCGACATGCTCTGCGCCGGGATCCCGGCGCGCAACAGCGCCGCCATCTTCAGGATCGCGAAATCCTCGCAATCACCGGCGCGATGCTCGAGGATCTCCGACGGCTTCGCCCAGTAGTCGAGCTTGCCGTAGACGACGCTGTCCTTGCGATAGGCGATCAGCCGGTTGATGCTGCTGTTGACGAAGTCCAGCTTGTCGCGAAAAGCCTTGTTGGCTGCAATGCCGACGATCTCCCCAAACGCAGCGTTCTCACGATCGCAGGCACTTCCGGCCGTGCAGTCGATAATCGCCTTGTAGACAGGCGCCCAGCGCGCGGCGACCGGGAAGTTGCGCATGGACAAGGCGACCGACCCGAACACGCCGGGAATGATCGCCCCAGTCTGAATCGGGTCAACCTGGATCGGGTCGATCCGGATCGGATCGACGCCGGGGGTAGCCTCTCCACTCGCAGAACTTGCCGCCGGGCGGACTTCGAGAGGCGCATAGGCACTGGCGGCACCGCCGACCCGGTAGGCGGCAACAGGCTGCCATGGCTGCAATCTGGCCAGCGAAACGCCGCCGAGATCGGCCGGCGCAGGCAGCGTTTGAGAGGCGGGACTTGCGACGGAGACTGCGCTGGCCGACGACGCATTCGGCAGACCGGCCAGGCCGATTGCCAGCAGCAGAACCTTGACCCTCGACGCCGACGAGGCAGCTTTTTGTATTTTCATGACGCCCACCTTTGACTGTGGACGCTACCGATCTTGTCTCAAATTATCGGAAAGGAAGGTGGGTAAGTTTCCGCGAATCAATCTATTCTGCTTTGTCTCAAATTTTATTCAAATTTATACTTGAATTTGTCGAACTGCCGCCGCGCTCCCCAGCCGGTTCGGCGGCGCACCTGAAGATATATAATTGGATATATCGTTGCGATTTACCAAGTGTAAAAAATGCAAATCCATGCATATTCAAGTATATCAAAAAGATTGAAGGTACGTTGCAAAGTTCGAGCCCCGCATGTCTCTTGCCGGGAAATGCCGAAGGGGGCTTGAGCTATGACGACCAGTATCGAATTCGACGCCGTTTCAAATTTCTCGGACGAGCACGCGACTGTCGGCGAACAGCCGATTTCGGGTGTCATTTCGGGCGTCCAAGTCGTCCAGGCCTCCGGCGGCCAGACGGCAGAGGCAGGCGAACCTGTGCCGGTCGATGTGGGAAGCGGCGCGCCGGCAAAGGGCGACGGCAACGCCCAGAACGCACAAAGCACAGCCAAGCCGGCGGCGGACGGCAACGCTCCTGCCGCCAACGCCCCTGCCGGAAACGCGCCAGCACCGAACACGGCAGCCTCGAACGTTGCGCATGAATATCACGCCGAGGCCGGCAATGTCGTGAAGCTTCCGGCCAATGTCTCGATCGACGACATCAAGGTCGACGGGCACAATCTGGTGCTGGTGCAGCCGGACGGCGCCGAGATCGTCATCAAGGACGGCGCGCTCAACGTACCGACCTTCATCATCGGCGATGTCGAGGTGCCGCGCGTTGCCCTGATCGCCGCGCTCGAAGCCAGCCATGTCGATGTCGCCTTCGGCGCCGACGGCTCGATCTCGGCCGGCGGAAATGGCTCGCCAAGCAGCGCCGGCGGAGACTTCTCGGTGCCGCCTGGCGGGATCGGCGACGGCTTCGGCCTGACGGCGCTTTTGCCGCCGACGGCATTGGCGTTCGGACAGCCGGAGAACCGTGAACTGTTCCCGTCCCTGCTGAAGCCGGACTCCACGCCGTCGATCGGGGCCATTGGCGAAGCGAGCGTCAACGAAGCCGGCTTGCCGGCGCGTAACGGCGAACCGGCTGGCTCGGATTCCGCCTCCAACTCCGAGACCACCTCGGGCAGCATCGGCTTCACCTCGCCTGATGGCATCCAGACCGTCTCGCTCGGCGGCCACGTGCTGACTGGCGCGCCGCAGACCTTCACCGACGCCACCGGCTCGCTGACGGCAAGCTATTCCTTCGACGCGGGTACGGGCACCGGCACCATCAGCTATTCCTACACGCTGCTCGACAACACCTCGGGCGATGACACCAGCGTCAGCTTTGGGGTTGGCGTCGTCGACTCCGACGGCGATGCCGCACCTCCCGGCACGCTCACCATTAACATCATAGATGATGTCCCAACGGCGGTAGCCGATACGGACGTGGTGCCGTCGGGCTCGCATACCGAGATCGACGGCAACGTCATCACCGGCGCGGGCAGCGACGGCAACCCGGCAGGTGTCGACGTCAAGGGTGCTGACGATGTGACCGTGGTTGGCGTCGCGGTCGGCGACACCGGCGCATCACTGGAGAACACGACCACCGTCGGCACGGTCATCCACGGCACCTATGGCGACCTGACGCTCGGCGCTAATGGCGACTACAGCTACGTCCGCAATGCCGGCTCGCCCGGTGGCGTCACCGATACCTTCACCTACACCATCAAGGACGGCGACGGCGACCTGTCGCACACCACGCTCACCATCTCGGTCGGCGACTCCACGCCAACCGACACCATCCCGGCGCCCGGCGGCGCCGACACCACCGTCTATGAAGCCGGCCTGCCGGCACGCGGCGGCGAACCCGCCGGCTCGAACTTCGCCGCCAACTCCGAGACCACCTCGGGCAGCATCGGCTTCACCTCGCCCGACGGCATCCAGACCGTCTCGCTCGGCGGCCACGTGCTGACCGGCGTGCCGCAGACCTTCACCGACGCCACCGGCTCGCTGACGGCAAGCTACACCTACAATGCCGCGACCGGCGCCGGCTCGATCAGCTACACCTACACGCTGCTCGACAACACCTCCGGCGACAACACCCACGCCTCCTTCGCAGTCGTCGTCACCGACGCCGACGGCGACAGCGCACCCGCCGGCAACCTGGTCATCAACATCGTCGACGATGCGCCCACCGCAGTCGCCGACACCGATGCGGTGCCTGCAGGCTCGTTCGCCTCGATCGGTGGCAACGTCATCACCGGCGCGGGCAGCGACGGCAACCCGGCCGGCGCCGACACCAAGGGTGCCGACGACGCAACCGTAGTCGGCGTCGCCAAAGGCACGACAAATGCCGACCTGGACGACACCAGCACGTTGAACGCAGGACTCCACGGTGCCTATGGCACGCTGACGCTGCACGGCGATGGTTCCTACACCTATGTGCGCGACGCCGGCTCGCCCGGTGGCGTCACCGATACCTTCACCTACACCATCAAGGACGGCGACGGCGACCTGTCGCACACCACGCTCACCATCTCGGTCGGCGACTCCACGCCAACCGACACCATCCCGGCGCCCGGCGGCGCCGACACCACCGTCTATGAAGCCGGCCTGCCGGCACGCGGCGGCGAACCCGCCGGCTCGAACTTCGCCGCCAACTCCGAGACCACCTCGGGCAGCATCGGCTTCACCTCGCCCGACGGCATCCAGACCGTCTCGCTCGGCGGCCACGTGCTGACCGGCGTGCCGCAGACCTTCACCGACGCCACCGGCTCGCTGACGGCAAGCTACACCTACAATGCCGCGACCGGCGCCGGCTCGATCAGCTACACCTACACGCTGCTCGACAACACCTCCGGCGACAACACCCACGCCTCCTTCGCAGTCGTCGTCACCGACGCCGACGGCGACAGCGCACCCGCCGGCAACCTGGTCATCAACATCGTCGACGATGCGCC
>NZ_NSGE01000004.1 GCF_002294985.1 Mesorhizobium sp. WSM3862
CGAACTGCTTGCAGGATCGACAAAACAAGCCGCACTCGGGCCTCCTCTGCTACGAGAAAGCCTCTCAAGAATCCTTCTTTTGCGGCTTGGCAATAGCCAATCAACTTATCTGCGATTCCCCTGCCCTCAAGAGGGGAGATTACACGCTACTTCTGCAAAGCCGCGCAGCTTTCCCTCTCGACAAGCACGGGCGCCAGCACCTCGCGGCGCGACGGCGCCTCGGGCTCGCCGACGCGCTCGAGCAGCAGGCTGACCGCCCGCGTTCCGATCTTTTCGACCGGCTGCGCGATCGTCGTCAGCGGCGGCCATGTGGTGACCGCATAGGGGATGTCGTCGAAACCGATCAGCGACATGTCGTCGGGCACCCGCAAGCCGCGCGTGCGCAGCGCGGTGATGGCGCCCATGGCCATCAAATCGTTGCAGGCGAACACCGCCGTGATCTCCGGCGCCTGCGTCATCAGCCGCTCCATCGCCAGGCGTCCGCCGGCGAAATGATAGTCGGAATCGACCACCGACGAGGCAGGCAGGTCGATACCTGCCTCCGCGAGTGCCCGGGTAAAACCGCGCAGGCGGGCCGGGCTGGAGCTCGAATCGCGCGGACCGCCGATGACGCCGATTTTGCTGTGGCCGAGCCCGACCAGATGGCGCCCGGCGAGATAGCCGCCGTGATCGTGGTCGACCAGCACGGAATCGACATGGACAGAATGGATCTCGCGGTCGAGCAGCACGGCCGGCAGGGCGGCGGACAGGTGCGAGAACACCCGCGCATGGTCTGACGAACCGGCGAAGATCAGCCCGTCGATCTGCTTTGCCATCAACACCGACAGATAGCGCTCTTCCTTCTCGGCGCTGCCATCCGAGTTGCACAGGATCACCGTATAGCCGGCCACGAAGCCGGCATCCTCGATCTGGCGCGCCACGCTGGCGAAGAACGGGTTGGAATTGTCCGGGAGCAGCAGGCCGATGGTCTTGGTCTCACCGCGCCTCAGGCTCCGCGCCAGCGAATTCGGGCTGTAGCGCAGGGCGGTGATCGCGGCGCGCACGCGCTCGGCCGTCTCCGGCTCGACATGACGCGTGCGGTTCATCACATGCGAGACCGTTGCGACGGACACCCCCGCATAGCGCGCGACATCGGCAATTGTGGTCATGGTTCCCTCTGACCGCTTAGCGGATCCTCCGCAACAGCCTCTCCCGATAAGCGTCTAGGATGACGGCGAGCACGATGACAAGGCCAATCACGATCGGTTTGAAATTGTCGCCGACGCCGAGCAACTGCAGCCCGGTGCTGAGCACCTGCAGGATGCAGGCGCCGACCAGCGTGCCGATGATCGAGCCCTTGCCGCCGCTGAGGCTGGTGCCGCCGATAATGACGGCGGCGATTGCATTGAGCTCGTAGCCGACGCCGGCGATCGGGCTGCCGATGTTCAAGCGCAGCAGATAGACCATGGCCGCGATGCCGGCCGTCAGCCCGCTGATGGTGAAGGCCGCGACCTTGTAGAAATCCGGATTGTGGCCGGAGAGGCGCACCGCCTCGTCATTGGTGCCGACGGCGAAGATCATGCGGCCGAACACGGTGAAGCGCAGCACGAACCAGCCCGCCGCGATCACCAGCACCGCGACCAGGAAGATCGACGGCAGGAAGCCGCCGATGATCAGATTGCCGAAATCGACGAAACTCTGCGGCAGGCCGGTGATGGTCGAATTGTCGCTGACCACGCGCGCGGCGCCCGCCGCCATGTTGAGCATGCCGAGCGTGACGATGAAGGACGGGATCTTCCAGCGCGTCGAGATCCAGCCGTTGAGGAAGCCGCAGGCAGCACCGGTCGCCATGCAGGCGAGCAGCGCCAGAGTGATCGCGACGGCCGGCGACAGGCTTTCGTCGATCATGACGGTGGCGCCGACCACGGTGCAGAGCGCCAGCACCGAGCCGACCGAAAGGTCGAT
This sequence comes from Mesorhizobium sp. WSM3862, assembly GCF_002294985.1. GTDB lineage: Bacteria > Pseudomonadota > Alphaproteobacteria > Rhizobiales > Rhizobiaceae > Mesorhizobium. The sequence goes on from NZ_NSGE01000004.1 coordinate 1,945, forward strand.
GCCGCCGGTGAGAATGACGAAGGTCATGCCGGCGGCGAGCACCGTGTTGATGGCGATCTGCACGAAGATCTTCAGCGCGTTGCCGGGCGTGGCGAAGTAAGGCGCTGTGAGCGAGAAGAACAGCGTGATCAGCACCAGCGCCAGAAGCACGCCGGCGTCGCGGATCAGGAAGCGCAGGAACTTCGCCCTGCCGGGAGAAACAGGCGCCGACACGAGGGTTTCGGACGTTTCGCTCATGGTCGCACATACTCCTGGTAGGCGAGCGACAGGATGCGCTCCTGGTCGAATTCGGCTCGCGGCACCTCGCCGACGATCTTGTTCTTGGAAAAGACGATGATGCGATGGCACATGCCCATCAGCTCCGGCAGGTCGGAAGACACCATGACAATGCCTTTTTGAGCCGCCGCCAGCATCCACAGAAGCTGGTAGATCTCGCGCCGCGCGCCGATGTCGACGCCGCGCGTCGGCTCGTCGAGGATCAGCGTCGAGGTGCCGCGGAACAGCCATTTGGCCAGCACCACCTTCTGCTGGTTGCCGCCCGAGAGATTGCGCACCGCCTGCTCGATCGAGCTTGCCTTGACGCGCAGCTGGCCGATGAGATCGTTCGCTGCCGCGGCTTCGGCCCGGCGGTTGACCAGCCCGTGGCGCGACACCTTGCCGAGATCGGTGATGGTGATGTTCTTGTCCACGGCCAGATCGAGCAGCAGGCCCTGGCCTTTGCGATCCTCGGTAAGCAGGCTGAGCCCATGCCGCACGGCATCCTTGGGCGCCGTGATCGCCACCGGCTTGCCGTCGATCTCGACGACGCCGTCGAGCCTCGGATCGGCGCCGAACAGGGCCCGCATGGCTTCGGTCCGGCCGCTGCCGACCAGACCGGCCACGCCCAAGATCTCGCCGTGGCGGACGTTGAAGGAAATTTCGGGCGTCACGGCGCTGCGCTTCAGATTGGTGACGCTGAGCGCGACCTTGCCCGGCACGATGGAGGCGTCGAAGCCGAATTCGTCGGCGATGTCGCGGCCGATCATCATGCGCACGACATCCGGCACGCTGAGGCCGTGCAGGTCGCGGGTCGCGACCAGCCTGCCGTTGCGCAGGATGGTCACCCGGTCGCCGATCTCGAACACCTCGTGCAGCCGGTGCGAGATGTAGATGATGGTGACGCCCCTGGCCTTCAGCCGCTTGATGATGGCGAACAGCCGCCCGATCTCCGGCGGCGTCAGCGTCGCCGTCGGCTCGTCGAGCACCAGCAGCTTGCTGTCGTAGCTCAGCGCCTTGGCGATCTCGACCAGCTGCATCTGCGCGAGGCCGAGCGCTTCGACCCGCGTCCTCGGATCGACGTCGAGCCCGACCTCCTTGAGCAGCGCGACGGCGCGCCGGTTGAGCGCCTTGCGGTCGACGATGCCGAAGGCGCGGCGCGGCAGGTTTTCCAGCATCAGGTTCTCGGCGATGCTGAGATAGGGCAGAAGGTTCAGCTCCTGGTGCACGATGCGGATGCCGCTTAGCTGCGCATCATGCGGCGTCTTCGGCTGATAGGGCTGGCCGTTGAAGGCGATCGTGCCGCTGTCCGGCTGGTAAATGCCGGCCAAGAGCTTGATCAGCGTCGATTTGCCGGCGCCGTTCTCGCCGAGGACGATATGCGTCTCGCCGCGCGCGAACGACAGCGAGACGTCGCTCAGCGCGACCACGCCGGGAAAGATCTTTCCTACCCCTTCAAGGGAAAGAACCACATCGTCCATGCAGCAATCCTGAACGGCGCTCATCGCCGCCGGCTGCTTGCCGGCGGCGATGATGAGACAAGCGAATGGATGGCGCCAGAGGGAGTCCCGGCGCCTCTGCTCGCCTCAGGCGGTGATCAGCTTGACGTCGGTCTTGACCCAGCCGGAGAACTTCTCGCCGGCAAGCTCGCGCAGGCCGTAGTCGATGCCCATGGCCGCCATCTGCGCGCCATACTGCTCGACCGTGGCGAGCATCTTGCCTTCCTTGAGCAGCGGGCCGACCGCCGGAATGTTGTCGAAGCCGACCACCTTGATCTGACCCGACTTGCCGGCCGCGTCGATCGCCTTGACGACGCCGAGCGCCATCGAGTCGTTCGCCGCCATCACGCCCTGGATGTCGGGGTGCTGGGTCAGGAAGTTGGTCATCAGCGTGTTGGCTTCCTCGGTCTCCCAATGCGCGGTCTTCGAATCGAGCAGGTCGAGGCCGTGCTCCTTCACCGAATCGTCGAAGCCGAGCTTGCGCTGCTTGGCGTTGTCGGCTTCCGGATTGCCTTCGAGGATGACGACCTTGCCGCCCTTGCCCAGCGCCTTGCCGAGCGCGTCGCCGGCGAGTTTGGCGCCGGCGCGGTTGTCCGGCCCGAAGAAGGCAAGGTCGATGCCGGCCTTCTTCTTGGCCTCATCGTCGAGCGCGACGTCGATGTTGATGACCTTGATGCCGGCCTTCAGCGCCTTGGCGATTGGCGTGACCATCGCCTTCGAATCGGCCGGCGCCACGACGATGATGTTGTAGTTCTGGGTGATGAAGTTCTCGATCGCATCGACCTGCGCGGCGAAATCGCGCTCGTCCTTCATGCCGACGGCGGCGAAATCGAACTTGTCCTTGTTCTTGGCCGCATAGTCCTCCGCGCCGGCCTGCATCTGCTTGAAGAACTCGTTGGCCAAAGACTTCATGACCAGGCCGACCTTCGGCTTGTCGGCCGCAAACGCCGGACCGAACGGCAGCGCAAGCGCGCCGGCCGCCAGCGCGCCGGTCTTGAGAAACTTGCGCCTGGAGACCCGGCCTAGATCGAGCCCATGCGAATTTGAAACCTTGCTCATGCTTTCCTCCTCCTGAAGAGCGTAATCGGTTACGTAACCGATTACGCAAAGAACTACTGCTTGTCTTCGTCGGATGTCAACACGCTCGCGGAGGAAGCGTACCCGAGCAGCCTGCCGGGCGGATATCGCAGCGTCGGCCCCGGCTTAGGTCTGCCGCTGGCTATTTCCCAGCCGGAGTTCGACGCTCTCGTCGGGCAAATGCCTTTGCGCATAGGCGGGGATCTTGAACCGCTTGCGGTATGCGCCGGGCGCCAGCCCCGTCACACGTTTGAACAAGCGACGGAAGAACGCAGGCTCTTCGTACCCGACCTGCCAGCTCACGTCGTCGATTGACGCGTCGGTGCGCTCCAGTCGGCGCTTGGCGTCCTCGATCCTCAAGCGCTGTACATAGGCGATCGGGCTCAGGCCGGTCGCGCTCGTGAAACGGCGTTTGAAGGTGCGCTCTGTGAGCTGGGCGCAGCGGATCATCTCTTCTATGGGATTGGCGACCGAAAATCGGGTGGCGATCAAGTCCTGCGCCGCCTGAACGGCAAGATCGCCATGATCCTTGCGGCCCTCAAAGATGATGTAGGGCGCAAGACCGTCCTGATGCCACTGCAGCGCGAATGAGCGCGCCACGGCCTGGGCTGCGGTCGCGCCGGCGTGTCGGGCGATCAGGTACAACACCAGATCATGCCAGGTCATGGAAGCACCCGAGGAGATGAGCTCCTCTCGCTTGCCCGACACCACCAGCACACGATCCGGGTGGATAGGCACTTGTGGAAACGTCCGGCCGAAGTCGCCGGCGTAGCCATAATGCACGGTCGCGTCCACGCCATCGAACAGACCGGTTTCGGCAAGCAGGAAGATGCCTGAGCACGCCGAGCACAAGAGCGCGCCGCGGCCATGCATGGCGCGGAACCACTCGATCAGTTCCGGATGCAGGTCCTTTCGCCAGCCGTTCGGCCCAAGCAGGATCGAAGGAACAATGACGATGTCGGTCATATCCACCTCCGCCACGCTTCGCTGAACCATGACCGGCACGCGGCTGGCCAGTTCCAGAGCGCCCGTTTCGAGGCCGACGATCTCAATCTCGAAGGGCGGAGCCTGGCGCGGCTCGCTGCCCGGCAGCGGCATTATTTTGAAAGCATTCATCACGTCGAAGATGCCCGACAACGTGGACACCACGGCCTCTGGAATGGCCACCAGACTCACGTGAAGCGGCTCGGATGCGGCAGTGGTGAAGTGACGATGCATGTCGGCTAATCCATGTCGCAGGTGCCGCAACCATAGCGCCCGGCGCGCGCGGCCGCCAGTTTCTCTCCTGACGACGGGCCAGTGGCACAAATGGCCCGATTCTGGAGAGTCGCGCTCTCCCGTTTCTTCCCTGTTCCTGCGATTCAGCCGCTGCCTCGGGGGTTGCCCGAGCGATTGGACAGGAGACTTGGACATGGAGCATACCCACAACCATAAGATCGATCCGGCAAAACTCGATGCGCTCGTCGCGCGAGCGATCGGTGATATTTCGGCCGGCTACGGCGGAGTCATGATCAGCCTCGGCCACCGTCTCGGTCTTTACAAGGCCATGGCGGGCCTCGGACCCCTCAGTGCCCGCGCGCTCGCGGGGCGCGCCGGCTGTGCCGAACGTTACGTACGCGAATGGCTCAATTCCCAAGTGGCGGGCGGCTATATCGTCTACCACCCGGTCAGCGACACCTACGAGTTGACAGCCGAACAGGAAGTCGTGCTCGCCGACGAGGACAGCGCCGTCTTCATTCCCAACGCTTGGGCAGTGCCCGCTTCGATGTGGGCCGACGAAGAGAAGGCCGTGGAGGCTTTCCGCACCGGCAAGGGCATCGCCTGGGGAGATCATGACGGACGCCTGGCCTGCGGCGTGGCCGCCTTTTACCGGAACGGCTACAGGGCCAGTCTCGTCAGCGAATGGCTGCCATCCCTGGAGGGCGTCGTCGAGAAGCTCAGGACTGGTGCGCTTGTCGCCGATATCGGGTGCGGCCACGGCCATTCGACGGCGCTCATGGCAAAGGCCTTTCCGGCTTCCCGCTTCCATGGCTTCGACAATCACGAAGACTCGCTGGGGGAGGCCCGTCGCGGCGCCGCCAAGCAGAGCTTGGAAGGGCGCGTGGCGTTCGAAAAGGCGCGGGCCGACGACTACCCGGGCAGCGGCTACGATCTGATCTGCTTCTTTGATGCCCTGCATGACATGGGCGATCCTGTCGCCGCGGCAGTGCATGCATCAAAGGCGCTGGCGCCGGACGGGACGGTGATGCTGGTCGAGCCTTTCGCCAATGACCGGGTCGAGGACAACATCTCGCCGGTGGCGAGAATGTATTACGCGGCCTCCACCACCATCTGCTGCGCCCACGCTATTTCGGACGGCGGCCGCCTCGTGCTGGGCGCCCAGGCCGGCGAGGCACGGCTGGCGGAAGTGTTCCGCAAGGCCGGGTTCACCCGTTTCCGTCGTGCCTTCGAGACGCCGTTCAACTTGGTCCTCGAGGCCCGGCTCTGACCTTCGAAAGCTAACACCGGTCGGTCGCAGCGGACGACTTCCGGCCTCGCGGCGCAAAGGGGGCGCGGGGCGGGCGGCAATCCCTTCGATCCCAACAAACAGGAGACTGATCATGAAAAACATTCTCACAGGCATAGGCTTCGCCATCGCTACCGTACTTGCCGCACCGCTCGCCGTTGCGCAGGAACTGCCGGCGGCCGAGCAGACCTACAAGGAAATCGAGGCGACGCTCGGCATCGTGCCGAGCCATATCAAGGCCTATCCAAAGTCGGCAGTCGCCGGCGCTTGGGCGATGTTCAAGGGTCTCGAGCTTCAACCCAAGAACAACGCTCTCGAACCGAAGGTAAAGTCGCTCATCAACGTCGCGGTGGCGGCGCAGATTCCGTGCCGTTACTGCATCTGGCTGGAAACCAAGATGGCCAAGGACCGCGGCGCCACCGACGAGGAGGTCGCCGAAGCCGTGGCCCATGCCGGCTACGTCCGGCACTGGAGCGCCGTGCTGAATGGCCTGCAGATCGACTTCGAAACCTTCAAGACCGAATTTGGCGGCGACTGACGGCAGGCGGTGCCCGGCGTTTCAACCGGGCACCGCCCCTTCCTGCACGCCCCACCACATGGGAACTCTCATGGAACTGCTCATCAACGCGGCGAACATTCTTTACGTGATTGCCTACTTCACGATGGACATGCTGCGCCTGCGAATACTCACCCTGACGGCGGCAACCTGCCTGGCAGTATACTTCTACGGCCAGCCCGTCCCGATGTTGAACGTCGTGGCATGGAACGTCTTCTTCATCGGCCTGAACGTGGTCCACATCACCCGGATCGTGCGCGCGCGGTACACTGGCGCAGCGACCTGATTGCCGGTGGCAGTGCCTCAAAGCATCGGGTGCACCGATTCGATCATGGCCCCGAAATCGAGTTTGGTCTCGCCTCGCGGCCGTCGAATCGCTCGATTGATCACCGCCAGCCGAGTGCCGGCGCGACGTGCTTCAGGATCGCCTCGATGACATGGGCATTGTAGTCGACGCCGAGCTGGTTGGGCACGGTGAGCAGCAGCGTGTCGGCCTCGGCGATCGCCTGGTCTTGCCTGAGCTGCTCAACCAGCACATCCGGCTCGGCGGCGTAGGTACGGCCGAACACGGCGCGCTTTTCCGGCTCGATATAGCCGAAATGGTCCTCGCCCTCGCTGCCGCCGAAATAGGCGCGGTCCATGTCGTTGACCAAGGCGAAGATGCTGCGGCTGACCGACACGCGCGGCTCCCTTGCGTGGCCGGCTTCCTTCCAGGCGGCGCGGTAGGCGCGGATCTGCTCGGCCTGCTGGATGTGCAGCGGCTGTCCGCCCTCATCGAATTTCAGCGTCGAGCTCTGCAGGTTCATGCCGAGCTTGGCCGCCCATTCGGCGGTGGCGTTGGTGGCCGCGCCCCACCAGATCCGTTCGCGCAGGCCCGCCGAGAACGGCTCGAGCCTGAGCAATCCAGGCGGATTGGGAAACATAGGCCGCGGATTGGGCTGGGCAAAGCCTTCGCCGCGCAGCAGATCGAGGAAGATCTCGGCGTGGCGGCGCGCCATCTCGGCATCGGTCTTGCCCTCTTCCGGCACGTAGCCGAAATAGCGCCAGCCATCGATCACCTGCTCGGGCGAGCCGCGGCTGATACCGAGCTGCAGCCGGCCGCCGGCGATGAGGTCGGCCGCACCCGCATCTTCGGCCATGTAGAGCGGGTTCTCGTAGCGCATGTCGATGACGGCGGTGCCGAGCTCGATACGCTTGGTCTTCGCGCCGGCCGCGGCAAGCAGCGGAAACGGCGAGGCGAGCTGGCGGGCGAAATGGTGGACGCGGAAATAGGCGCCGTCGGCGCCGAGCTCCTCGGCCGCGACGGCAAGGTCGATCGACTGCAGCAACGCGTCGGCGCCCGAGCGCGTGCCCGATTGCGGGGCGGGCGACCAGTGCCCGAACGACAGAAACCCGATCTTCTTCATGCGCTCCGTTCCGAGTCAGGCGGCCCGCTGAACCGCTCGTGTTCTTGTGTAGCTCCAGCGCAATACCAGCAAAAAACGTGCGACCGCTTTCTGCTTCGGAATTGGCGCAACGCAAATAGTTGAAGCCGTGCGGCTATTCAACGAAACGCGACCGGATACAGACCGTCAATCGATCCGGATCCAGACGCCCTTGGTGTTGAGATATTCGTCGAGATGCTCGGCGCCGCCCTCGCGGCCGTAACCGCTCATCTTGTAGCCGCCGAAGGGCACGGCCGGGTCGATCGCGTGATAGGTGTTGACCCAGACCGAGCCGGCGCGCAGTCGGTTGGCGAGCTGGTGCGCCTTGCCGACATCCTTGGTGAACACGCCGGCGCCGAGACCGTAGGGCGTGTCGTTGCCGCGCCGCGCCGCTTCCTCCAGCGTGTCGAAGGGCAGCGCCGAGATGATCGGCCCGAAGATTTCCTCGCGCGCGATGCGCATGCCGTCGGTGACGCCGGAAAACACGCCGGGCGTCATGAAATTGCCTGCGGCCAGCGCGCCCTTGGTGATGCGCTCACCCCCTGTCACCAGCCGCGCGCCCTCTCGCGCGCCGTCCGCGATGAAGCCTGTCACGCGCTCGAGCTGTCTTGGCGAGATCAGCGGTCCGATCTCGGTCTCGGGGTCGGCGCCGTCGCCGATCCGCAGCTTTGCCGCGAAGGCCGCGACGCGTTCGACGAATTCGTCATAGATCGGCCGTTCGACGAAGAGCCTGGAGCCGGCGATGCAGACCTGGCCGGAATTGGCGAAGACCGACATGGCCGCCACCGGCACGGCGCGCTCGATGTCGGCATCGGCGAGCACGATCACCGGCGATTTGCCGCCCAGCTCCAGCGACACGCGCTTCATGTTGGCGGCCGAGGCACGCAGAATCGCCTGGCCGGTGGCGGTCGAGCCGGTGAAGACCACCTTGTCGACATCCATATGCGCCGCGAGCGGCGCCCCGGCTTCCGCGCCCGTGCCGGTCACGATGTTGACGACGCCCGGCGGCACGCCGGCCTCCTGCATCAGGTCGGCGATCAGAAGCGGCGTCAGCGGTGCCTCTTCCGACGGTTTCAGCACGATGGTGCAGCCGGTGGCAAGGGCTGGGCCGATCTTCCAGATCGAGGCGGCGGTGGGCGCATTCCACGGAATGATCGCGCCGACCACGCCGACCGGCTCCTTGCGCGTGTAGGAGACGATCTCGCCGGGCAGCGAATTGCCGATCGTCTGGCCGTGGATCGACGTCGCCATGCCGGCATAGAAGCGCAGCATGCCGAGCACGCGGTTGCGGTTGGCCAAAGTGCGGGTGATCGGCATGCCCATGTCGGTGGTGTCGGAAAGCGCCAACTCTTCCCAATGCCGTTCCATGAGATCGGCGATCTTCAACAGCAGCAGCTGGCGCTCATAGGGCTTGAAGCGGCTCCACGGTCCGTCGAAGGCGCGCCGCGCGGCGGCCACCGCCAGGTCGACGTCCTTGGAATCCGCGAGCGGCACGGTGCCCAGCACCGCGCCGGTGGCGGGGTTGCGCGTCTCGAAAGTCCGGCCGCTCACCGCATCGCGCCACTCACCGTCGATCATCATCTGCCGGTGCCGGCCGTCGATCGGCGTGCGCAGGGGAAGGTCTCTCACCGATAACGTCATCTGAAGCCGCTTTCTCTGATGAGCATGGCCTTATGCCACCGGCCTGCGCACGGGCGCAAGTTCGCCGCGGCGGTGGAGAATGTGCAGCCGGCGACGGCTGATTTGTCCATCCGCCATACTTTGTGCGTCATCGCCTGTTGAACAAGGCTGGACCGGCCCCGCCTTCCCAAAAGGGCGGCGAAACACGGACCTCGGTGCCCATTGATGCACGAACTGACGCCCGTTCTCTCCACCGTGGCCGCTTCCTTCCTGGCGTCCTTTGTCGAGGTGGTCGAAGCCTTCACCATCGTGCTGGCCGTCGGCGTGACGCGCGGCTGGCGGCCGGCGCTGACAGGCGCCGTCTCGGCGCTCGCCGTGCTGGCGGCGCTGGTGCTGGCTTTCGGACCGCTGCTGCAGCTGATCCCGATCACACTCCTGCAATTCGCAGTCGGCGTGCTTCTTATCCTGTTCGGCATGCGCTGGCTGCGCAAGGCGATCCTGCGCAGCGCCGGGATCATCGCGCTCCGCGACGAAGAGGCAGCCTTTTCCAGGGAAACCGACGCGCTGACCCGCCATGCCAACGACCGTCGCGCCGGCTATCTTGCCGGCGTGGCGGCCTTCAAGGCGGTGCTGCTCGAAGGGGTCGAGGTGGTGTTCATCGTCATTGCGGTCGGGACCGCGCATGGCCAGACGCTCTATGCCGGTCTCGGAGCGCTGGCCGCATTCGTGCTTGTGATGCTGATCGGCCTCGCCGTGCACCGGCCGCTGGCGCGCGTGCCGGAAAACGCGCTCAAATTCGTCGTCGGCCTGATGCTGACCAGTTTCGGCGTGTTCTGGACAGGCGAAGGCCTCGGCGCCGAATGGCCGGGCGAGGATTTTGCGCTGCTTGCCATCTTCGTCGTCATCGCCGCGGCATCCTTCGCCATGGTGCGCTGGCTGCGCAACGCCCACGCCGCGGCTGCCAAAGCAATTCCGGGAAAAGCGTGAAGTGGTTTCCCGTGCGGAATTGCGGTCAAAGAAGAAACAGAGCGGTTTGCCGTTTCCGTGAAATGGTGAACCGCTCGAAGGGAATTGCCCGATGAAAATCGTCCGCCTCGTCCTGAAGGAGCTCGTCGGCATGTTCGTCGACGACGGCAGCCTTGCGCTTCTGGCACTGCTTCTGATCGCTTTGGTCGCCGGCGCCGTGAAGCTTCTGGCGCTGCCGCCGCTCCTCGGCGCTGTCCTGATCCTGATCGGCTGCCTGGCGATCCTTTTGGAAAGCACGAGGCGCGGCGCGCGCGGCGGAGGCAAAGGCTAAGCCGGCCTGATGGGTGGCGCGGGCCAATTCGACGCGACGCGCTTTAGGCTCGGAGGGCGCGACTTTTCTTACCGATCGCGCGTTTGACGAAAAGCTCGGCGTGCTCGGCCCACCGGATTTCCGTGACGTTGTTCTCGCGAACCGATCGCTTGAAAGCTTCTCGCAACGCGTCGAGTTCAAACACCGACAACCGTCCGAGCGTATCGTGTTTCGATCTGCGAACGTCCATCACGCAGCCCCCAACTCATAAAGAGGTATATGCTTCGCCAGCTCGGACTCAAGGCATTGCCGCTGACTTCTTTTGGGTGCAATCGCCGGGCTTTTTAGCTCGGGCAGCGAAATGCCCAATCGCAATCAGTAAATTGTGAACAAGGTCGGCAGCATGCCGATCATACGAAAATGCTCGACCGCCTCGATAAGCGGAAAGAACGCCAGAAAATATAAACCGTCCCGGAACGTGCTTTTCAGCGCGCTGGTGGAAAAGATCCATTCCTCCTCGTCGCGGTAGAGCATCGGATTCGGCCAGAAACGCGGCGTCCGCTCGGCATAGGCCGTGTAGGCGGCGCCGAACTTGCCGGACAGGAACTCGGCCTCCCGGCCGGCGGTGAACCGGAAGACGAGGAAGCTTGCAAGACCAAGCATCGCGGCGGCCAGCACCGATCCGAACATCAGCCCGATACCGACCGCTCCGATGATCGAGAAGAAATAGAGCGGATTGCGGCTCATCGAGAACGGACCGGAGACGACCAGTTCGTCGTTCTTCCTGCCGCCGACATAAAGAATGCTCCATAGCCGGCCGAGAAAGCAGACGAGCACGAAGCCGAAGCCGGCCGTCTCCATCAGCTCGTGTCCGCTCGAGCCCTCGCTGAGGAACGGCTTGGCAAACAGCAGCAGGGCGATGGCCGTCACGGCGGCGACCTGGACGACGATCAGGCGCTTGTGCTGGTCGAAGGCCTTTGGCGCTGACTTGAGCGATGTGTAAGCCATTCGATTTGAGTCACTCCGGCCGGGCCAACGCTCCCCTAACCTTTCTCGCGCCCGGCGGCGAGGTCTTCCCATTATTTTCGATCATTCTTACGAATTTGTAAGGACCCGGACAGGCCTGCGTAAGTCCGGCTTGTGGGAATGGGGCCTCGCCGATGCTACCGTGCCGCTTGAACTCGACACCGGACGATAGGCCAAGATGCGACTGCTGCTGGTTGAGGATGACCCAAGGACTGCCGACTACATCGTCAGGGGACTGAGCGAGGCCGGGCACGCCTGCGATCTCCTGCGCAATGGCCATGAAGCGCTCGCCGCGGCAACCCGCAATGCCTATGACGTCATCGTGGCCGACCGTATGGTTCCCGGTCTCGACGGCCTGTCGATGATCAAGGCGGTGCGAGCGGCGGGCATCAAGACGCCGGCCATATTCCTGACCTCGATCGGCGGCGTCGACGACCGGGTGGAAGGGCTGGAGGCCGGCGGCGACGACTATCTGGTCAAGCCCTTCGCCTTTTCCGAACTGCTTGCCCGCATCAACGCGCTCGGCCGGAGGCCGGCGGCGCAGGAGCAGAAGACCAGCCTTCGCGTCGCCGACCTCGAAATGGACCTGATCATGCGGCGCGTGACCAGGCAGGGCAGGACCATCGACCTGCAGCCCCGGGAGTTCAGCCTGCTCGAAGTGCTGATGCGCGGCGAGGGCCGGGTGATTACCCGCACCATGCTTCTGGAGCGCGTCTGGGACTTCCATTTCGACCCCAAGACCAGCGTCGTCGAGACCCATATCAGCCGGCTCCGGGCCAAGGTCGACAGGCCGTTCGACGTGCCGCTCATCCATACCGTGCGCAACACCGGCTACAGCCTGCACGCGCAGGGTTGACGATCCATGCCTGATCGCATCTCGCGCCTCCCGCCGGCTCTCCGTATATAAGCGACATGGCGATGCTGGACTCCGCAAGGCAATGGGCGCTTCGCATGAAGCGCGACGTCGTGGCGCTCTGGCTTGCCGCCCGCGATCCACGCGTCCCGTGGTACGCGAAGGTCGTGGCCGGCGCGGTCGCGGCCTATGCGCTGAGCCCCGTCGACCTCATTCCGGATTTCATTCCGATCATCGGCTATCTGGACGATCTTGTGATCGTTCCGCTCGGCATCCTGCTTGCGGTAAAGCTGGTTCCGGCCGGGCTCATGCGGGAATTCCGCGACACCGCCACGCGCAGCACCAAGCCGGTCAGCCTGGCCGGTCTGATCTTCATGATTGCCCTCTGGATCGTGGCGGCCCTGGCCTTGCTATGGCTGTTCTGGCCGAACCCCGCCTGAAACGATGAAGGACGCACGCCCAAGCCTGCTGCGCAGCACGCCTTTCCGCCTGGCACTGACCTTTGCCTTCCTTTTCGTGCTCGCCTTCATCCTGTCCGGGGCGGTCGTCTACCAGCTGATGAGCGCCGATCTGGCGAGACGTCTCGATAAATCCATCAAGGAGACCTATTCGGTCGTTGCCCTGACCTATGCCGCCAACGACAAGGAAGATCTTGTCGCCTCGGTCAACAACAACGCCGACCTCAGCCCCGACAAGGACCAGCTTTTCTCGCTGACCGACCCCGCCGGCAACCGTCTGGCAGGCAATTTCACCGCCTCCGGCCTGCCCGACGGTTTCTCGATGTTCGCCGCCAGATTGCCGGGTGTGCCGCCCGACACGATGTACCGCGCCTATACCGGCGAGGTCGGCGGCAACAATCTGACGGTCGCCTTCTCGCTTGCCGAGACGGACGAGCTGAAGACCATCGTGCTGATGAGCTTCGGCTGGGGCACGCTGTTCATCACCGGGCTCGCCATTGCCGGCGGCGCCCTGCTCGCCTCGCGCGTCCAGCGGCGGCTCGACGGCATTGCCGCCACCATGGTCGACGTCTCGCACGGACGGCTCGACGCGCGCATCCCGTTGACCGGCAATAGCGACGACATCGACGCCGTGTCCACCCAGGTGAACGCAGCGCTCGACCGCTTGTCGGCCCTGGTCGACGGCATGCGGGAGGTGAGCGCCAACATCGCGCACGACCTGAAGACGCCGCTCAACCGCCTGCAGATGATCCTGGAGCAGGCCGCCGACAAGACCGCCTCCGGCGAGAACGTTTCAGCCGAGCTGGCCGATGCGCGCAGCGAAAGCCGGCAGATCAACGACACCTTCGATGCGCTGCTGCGCATCGCTCAGATCGAGGCCGGCGCGCGCAAGGCCCGCTTTGTCGATCTCGACGTCGGCAGTGTCGTCGACACCATCGGCGAGGTCTATGCCGACGTCGCCGAGGACGACGGAAAATCGTTGTCGACGACGCTCGTTCCGGAGACGAAATGGTACATTCACGGCGACCGCGACCTGCTGATGCAGATGCTCGCCAACCTGGTCGAGAACGCGCTCAGGCACTGTCCGCCGGGCACGGCGATCGAGCTGTCGGTGACAAGGCAGGGTGAGCGCGTCCTCGTCCATGTCCGCGACGATGGGCCCGGCATTCCGGCCGGCGAGCGCGAAAAGGTCTTTCAGCGGCTTTACCGGCTGGATTCCAGCCGCACGACGCCGGGCAGCGGCCTCGGCCTAAGCCTCGTCAAGGCGGTCGCGGACCTGCATGGCGCGTCGATCACGCTGGAGGACAACCATCCAGGGCTCGCCGTCATCGTCGACTTCCCCGCGGTGAGGGAGCCGGCCGCTTGACGAGCAGGTTTCAGCGCACGCCCGCCCTGCGGAAGTCGGAGGGCGACATGCCGGCAAGCTTGCGGAACGACTTGTTGAAGGCGCTGAGCGAGCCGAAGCCCGAGTCCATGGCGACCTTCAGCACATTGGCGCCCTCATGCATCAAAAGCGCCTGCGCGTAGCTCAGTCGCAGCAGATTGACATATTCGTTGAGCGTCATGCCGGTCGATTTCTTGAACAGGCTCATGGCGTATTTCGGATGGATGTCGGCCGCCGCCGCGATGTTCACGCAATCGATGTCGTAGAGGAAATTCTCGGCGATGAAATCGCACATGCGCCCGACATTGCGCGAGGACTGCTGGTCGAAGGCGCTGCCGGCCCCGTGTCCGGACGCTGTCGCCGGCACCAGCCGGTACGGCTCGAAGCGCACCCGCTCCAACCGCAAGAGCAGCTCGTTGACGGCGTGTTCGGCCTTGGCCGCATCGCCCGAGCGGGCATACTCGTTCCACCGCTTGAAATTGTCGTTGTCGGACTGGTCGGTGGCATTCGTCACCAGCGTCGCGCCCGTCATCAGCCGATGCCGGACATCGGCCGGCAGATGCAGCCTGAAGAAATGCACCAGCGGCAGATGCGCGCCGGCATAGATGGCGTCATCGGTGAGATCATCCATCTGGTGCGGCAGCCCGCCCCAGAACAGGCACATGTCGCCGGCCGAGAGCGCGATCTCATGCTCGGCCATGCGGTAATGCACGCTGCCGCGCACGATGAAGTTGACCTCGACCTGGGCGTGCCAATGCGGCTTCAGCATCACCAACGGCTGGTTGTGGAACATCTGCAAGGCCAGCGGCAGGCCTTCGACGCTGCTCGCGCCTGGCTGGTAGAACGGACGCTCCGGCATCTTACTTTCCGCCAATTTCTTATTCCCTTTGTCGGGGACAAGCCTTCCGCGCCGCATAATCTAGCCAGGCTCACGGTGAGAGAGCAAACGAAATGGGAGGATTTGAATGCGCACCACACTGAACTGCGCCGCGCTTTTGCTTGCCCTGGGCTCCGGCCCCGCTTTGGCGCAATCCGGCGAACTCACGATTTGGAGCTGGAACATCGCCGCTTCGTCGCTGAAGGCCACCGTCGCGGGCTTCAACAAGAAGTACCCCGACATCAAGGTCACCGTTCAGGACCTCGGCAACCAGCCGACCTATGACAAGTCGATCGCCGGCTGCGCCGCCGGTGGTGTCGGCCTGCCCGACATCGTCTCGATCGAGAACGGCGAGGCCGAGAACTATTGGAGCCAGTTCCCGGACTGCTTCGTCGACCTGCACACGCTGGGCTACAGCGCGGAAGACCAGAAGAAATTCCCCGATTTCAAGCGCACCGAGCTCGAAGTCGGCGACAAGGCCTATGCCATGCCCTGGGATTCCGGCCCGGTCGCCGTCTTCTACCGCCGCGACTTCTACGAGAAGGCCGGTGTCGACCCCGCATCGATCAAGACCTGGGATGATTTCATCGCCGCCGGCAAGAAGATCCAGGCCGCCAACCCCGGCGTCACAATGACCAACGCCGACTTCAACGGCGATACCGAATTCTTCCGCATGATCTCCAACGAGCAGGGCTGCGCCTATTTCGCCGAGGACGGCCAGTCGATCACGGTCAACCAGCCGAAATGCGTCGAAGCCATGACCAAGGTCAAGGAGATGAAGGACGCCGGCATCGTTTCTTCCGCCGACTGGTCGACCAAGATCACCAACAACACCGCCGGCACCGTCGCCACCCAGGTCTATGGCGGCTGGTATGAGGGCACGATCCGCACCGAATCGCCGAAGGAAAGCGGCAAATGGGGCGTCTACCTGATGCCGAGCCTGACCGCCGACGGCCCGCGCGCCGCCAATCTCGGCGGCTCCTCTTTGGCCATCACCTCGGCCAGCAAGAACAAGGAAGCGGCCTACGCCTATCTGAAATACACGCTGGAGACCAATGAAGGCCAGATCACCATGCTGAAGGATTTCGGCCTGGTGCCGTCGCTGATTTCCGCGCTCGACGATCCTTACGTTGCGCAGGGCCAGCCCTATTGGGGCGGGCAGGCGGTCTGGAAGGATATCCTCGCCACGCTGCCGAAGGTCGTCCCGAGCCGCGGCACGCAGTTCCAGAGCGATGCCGAGATCATCGTGCGGGCCGTGCAGACCAAGTATCTTGCCGGCGGCTATCCCGATGCCAAGGCCGCACTCGACGACGCCGCCAGCCAGATCGCCTCTGCGACGGGCCTGCCGGTTAAGTGAGCGTCGCTTTTCCTTCTCCCCTTGTGGGAGAAGGAAAGACAGGGCAGCGCCTGCATCGACCATTGGCACTGCTCCAGCAATTCAACACATGATCAAGACCGCGCCCGCCAGGAAGGCGCGACCCGAAACTGGAAGGAGGAGGAACACGATGCGCTACCGCAACGCCACCGCGTATCGCTTCCTCACGCCTTATCTCCTGATCTTCGCCATCTTCTGGATCTGGCCGATCATCAGCTCCTTCCTGATCTCCTTCCAGGCGACCCGCACCGTGCCGTGGCGCTTCGCGCCGACCTTCAACTGGGGCCGCCTGATCGGCGACCCCGCCTTCTTCAACGCGCTGAAGAACACGCTGCTGATCCTCGTCATCCAGGTGCCGGTGATGATCTCGCTGGCGGTCGTGATGGCGGTGCTTCTGAATTCGCCGCTGCTCAAGGCGCGCGGCCTCTACCGCTTCGCCTTCTTCGCCCCGGTCGTGGTCGGCGAGGTGGCCTATTCGGCGGTGTTCCGGCTGATGTTCAGCCTCGATTTCGGCATCGTCAACAAGCTCTTGAACAGCGTCGGCCTGGAGAAGATCGACTGGTTCTCCAACGTCACGCCGGCCATGGCGCTGATCATGATCGCGGTGACCTGGCGCTGGGCCGGCTACAACGCCATCATCATTCTTGCCGGCCTGCAATCCATTCCCGATGACGTCTACGAGGCGGCGACGCTCGACCGCGTCAGCAAGCTGAAGCAGTTCTTTTACATCACCCTGCCGCTGTTGAAGCCGGTCATCGTCTTTTGCGCCGTGCTGTCGATCATCGGTACCATGCAGCTCTTCACCGAACCATTCCTGATCACCGAACGCGGCGGGCCGGGCGGCGGCACCGAAACCCTTGGCCTCTTGCTATACCGCCAGGGCTTCCGCTCGCTCAATTTCGGCTATGCCTCGGCGATCGCCTACACCATGGCGGGCCTCGCCATCGCCATCACTTTGGTGCAGCTCTGGCTGACGAGGGAGCCGAAATGACCTCGCGCTCGCAAAGGCGGCTTGGGCGCAGCATCCTGCTGCATCTCGTCCTGACGCCGCTGGCGCTGATCTGGCTGTTCCCGCTGTGGATGATGGTGGTGTTCTCCACCATGCCCGACAACGGCATCTTCAGCCCCGGCATCGAGCTTCTGCCGCATGACGGCTTCCTCGACAATTTCAACAATCTGCAGCGCGACACCAATTTCGTCGGCGCGATCGGCATCTCGGTCTCGGTGGCGGTGACCTACACCTTTCTCTCGGTACTGCTGACCTCGATGGCCGGCTGGGCGCTGGCGCGCTACGACTTCCTCGGCAAGGGCGTGGTGGTGGCGATCATCTTCGGCACCATCACGCTTCCCTACGCCGTGGTGCTGATCCCGCAATTCATCATGGTGGCGCGCGACTTCCAGCTCGCCAACACCTGGATCGCGCTGATCGTGCCGCCGCTGTTCAATTCGCTCGGCGTGCTCTTCATGCGCCAGGCCTTTTCGATGATGCCGGCCGAGCTGTTCGACGCGGCGAGGGTCGAAGGCGTGAAGGAATGGCGCATCTTTCTGTTCGTGGCGCTGCCTTTGGCGCGGCCGATGCTGGCGGCCCTCGCCATCATTCTCTTCCTCGCCTCGTGGAATAACTATCTCTGGCCGCTTTTGATCAACAGCCAGCCCGGCGCGATGACGGCGCCGGTGGCGCTCGGCACCCTGATCGGCCTGACCAAGGTGTCCTGGGGCGGCATCATGGCCGGCGCCGTCATGCTGACCGTGCCGATGCTGATCGTCTTCGTGCTGCTGCAGCGCCATTTCATCGCCGGCATCGCCGCCGGCGCGGTCAAATAGGATAGGAACGAGATGGCCGCCGTCACCCTCACCAATGTCGTCAAGCGTTTCGGCACCTTCGAGGTCGTCCATGGCGCCAATATCGACATTACCGATGGCGAGTTCGTCGTCTTCGTCGGCCCCTCGGGATGCGGCAAGTCCACGCTTCTTCGCATGGTCGCCGGGCTGGAGGACATCAGCGGCGGCGAGATCGCTATCGGCGGCAAGGTGGTCAACGATGTCGAGCCGGCCGACCGCGGCATCGCCATGGTGTTCCAGTCTTACGCGCTCTATCCGCACATGACGGTGGAGCAGAATCTAAGCTTCGGCCTGCGCATGAACGGCAATCCGAAGGCCGACACCGAACGGCGGGTCAAGCGCGCCGCCGAAATCCTTTGCATAGACGAGCTGATGCAGCGCCGGCCGAAGCAATTGTCCGGCGGCCAGCGCCAGCGCGTCGCCATCGGCCGCGCCATCGTGCGCGAGCCGCAGGTCTTCCTGTTCGACGAGCCGCTTTCGAATCTCGACGCCGAGCTGCGGGTGCAGATGCGTGTCGAGATCTCGCGCCTGCACAAGGAGCTCGGCGTCACCATGATCTATGTGACGCACGACCAGACCGAGGCGATGACGCTCGCCGACCGCATCGTCGTGCTCAAGGCCGGCAATGTCGAGCAGATCGGCGCCCCGCTCGACCTTTACGACGATCCGGCCAACCGTTTCGTCGCCGGCTTCATCGGTTCCCCGAAAATGAATTTCATCGCGGCGAAGGTCGTCGATTTGTCCAACAGCGCCGCGACCGTCGAGCTCGTCAATCATGGCGGCGCCAGGCTGCGCAAGCCGCTTTGCGGCCCCTTGCCGGCGCCCGGCGCGGAAGTCGTGCTCGGCGTCAGGCCGGAGCATTTCTTCGAGGCCGGCGAGGGCGACTGCGACATTCCGGTGAAGGCCGACGTCGCCGAGCATCTGGGCTCGGTCAGCTATGTCTACGCCGATGCCGGGCCGGAGGAGCTGATCATCGAGCGCGAGGCCAGGCGCCAGCGCGCCGGCAGCGACCACTTCACCGTCTCGATCAGGGCCGAGCGCTCGCTGCTCTTCGACAAGACAGGCGCCAGGATTCGCTGACTTTCCTTTCTGCCCGATCGCGAAGGCGTGGCGGCGACCGCATGGAGAATTCGACATGACATTCGGAAAAATTCGCTGGGGCATTCTCGGACCCGGCAGCATCGCCAAATCCTTTGCCGGCGGCCTGGCGCAGTCGCGCATCGGCGAACTGGTCGCGCTCGGCGCTCGCAATCCCGGCAAGCTGGGCCTTGCCGAGACTTTTCCGGGCGCGCGCATCCTCGACGGCTATGACGCGCTGCTTGCCGACGAGGACGTCGATGCGGTCTATATTTCGATCCCGCATCCAGGCCATGCCGAATGGGCGATCAAGGCGGCAGAGGCCGGCAAGCATGTGCTGTGCGAAAAGCCGCTCGCGCTCACCGCCTTCGAGGCCGACGCCATGATGCATGCGGCGCGAAAAGCGGGCACCTTCCTGGGCGAAGCTTTCATGTACCGGCTGCATCCGCAGACGCTGCAGCTGGTCGAGCTGATCAAATCGGGCGCCATCGGCGAGGTCCGCATGATCAAGTCGAGCTTCGGCTTCGCCATGCCGGGCTTCATGCCCGAGCACCGGCTCTACGCCAACGAGCTGGCCGGCGGCGGCATCCTCGACGTCGGCGGCTATCCGGTCTCGATGGCGCGGCTGATTGCCGGCGCCGCGGCGGGAAAACCTTTCCTCGAGCCGGACAAGGTCGTAGGTGCGGGCCATCTCGGCCAGTCCGGCGTCGATGAATGGGCCTCGGCGGTGCTCCATTTCCCCGGCGGCATCGTCGCCGAGGTTTCCTGCAGCATCTCGCTCAACCAGGACAATGTACTGCGCATTTTCGGCACCAACGGCCAAATCGAGGTGCCGGACTTCTGGTTCGCCGGTGGCAACCGCGATGTCGGACCGGGCCGGATCGAGGTGATCCGGTCCGGCGGCACGCGCGAGGTGATCAGTGTAAACGAGATCCGCCACCTCTATTCCTTCGAGGTTGACGCCGCCGGCGAGGCGATCCTGGCCGGCCGCCAGGAATTCGCCTGGCCGGGCATGGGCTGGACCGACAGCCTGGGCACGTTGCGCGTTCTCGACAAATGGCGCGCCGCCGTCGGGCTGGAATACGAGATCGAAAAGCCGGCTAAGCGCGTCAACACCATCTCCGGCCGGCCGCTCGGCGCCAACGGCACAGCCATCGGCAAACGCGCGATTCCGGGCCTGCCGAAGCCCGTCTCGCGCCTGGCGCTCGGCTTCGAGGATTTCCGCACCTTCTCCTCGGGCTCGATCCTGCTCGACGCTTATTTCGAAGCCGGCGGCAACCTGTTCGACACCGGCTTCGTCTATGGCGCCGGCTACACCGAGACGCTGCTTGGGCAATGGCTGAGCAATCGCGGCGTGCGCCAGCAGTCGGTCATCATCGCCAAGGGCGCGCACACGCCGCTCTGCTACCCCGACGTGATCGGCAAGCAGCTTGCCCAGTCGCTCGACCGGCTGCAGACCGACCATGTCGACATTTATTTCATGCATCGCGACAATCCGGACGTGCCGATCGGCGAGTTCGTCGATGCCATGGACCGCGAGGTCAAGGCCGGCCGCATCCGCGGCCTGTTCGGCGGCTCCAACTGGACGATGGAGCGTATGGACGCGGCGATCGCCTATGCCGAACGCACCGGCAAGCAGAAGCCCGGCGCGCTTTCCAACAATTTTTCGCTGGCCGAGATGCTGGAGCCGATCTGGGCCGGCTGCATCACCTCTTCCACCGACGATTGGAAAGCTTGGCTGACGGCGCGGCAAATGCCCAACTTCGCCTGGTCGAGCCAGGGCCGCGGCTTCTTCACCGACCGCGCTGGCCGCGACCGCACCGACAATGAAGAGCTGGTGCGGGTCTGGTATTCGGAAAAGAACTTCGGCCGCCGCGACCGCGCCATCGAACTTGCAAGCAGGCTCGGCAAAAGCCCGATCCATGTCGCGCTCGCCTATGTCCTGGCGCAGCCCTTCCCGTCCGTTCCCCTGATCGGCCCGCGCACGCTGGATGAGCTGGAGGACAGCCTCAAGGCGCTGGATATTGCGCTGTCGCCGGACGATCTGGAGTGGCTGGACAACGGGCCGGAGAGACGGAGGGCGTAGCGCCAATCTCCCCCCTCGAGGGGGAGATGGCCGCAAGGCGGCCAGAGGGGGTCGGTCCGACTGGGCTCGGCCTGCTGCGGCAGATGGAGTTGGCGCTCCGCGAGGCGACCTCCTCTGGCCTGCCGGCCATCTCCCCCGCTTGGGGGGAGATCACCAGTTTCGCTGCCCTCAGCGATCAACCCGCGTCGACAAAATAATCGACGACGACGTCCGCTCCACTCCCTCCATTGCCCCGATCTGGTCGAGCAGCGCGTCGAGATCCCGGATCGACGGCGCGTCGACGATGACGATCATGTCGAAATTGCCGCTCACCGAATGCACCGTCCGGACCGGCGGCATTGCCTCCAGGCTACGCACCACCTTGTCGGCGAGTTTCGGCGTGACGGTGAGCAGCACATGCGCCTTGACCAGACCCTGCTCATAGTCGGGCGACAGCCTGACGCCGTAGCCTGCGATGATGCCGCGCTGCTCCAGCCGCTCGATCCGGCTCTGCACCGTGGTGCGCGACACGCCGAGCTTTCTCGCCAGCTCGGCGGTGGAGGCGCGCGCGTTGGCGCGCAGCAGCGTCAGCAGGGCCTGTTCAGCTTCACTGATCATTTCGACGAAACCCTTCGGCAAATTGCACTATGTTCAGCTTCACTTTGCCAGATTCCGAGCTTCCTTTCGACAGGCAAGCTGCGATGATTCCTGCCAACTCGAACTGGCAGGGGTATCGTCATGAAAAACATTGTTGTCGTCGGTGCCGGCAAGATCGGCTCGACCATCGCTGAAATGCTTACCACCACGGGCGACTACCGCGTCACGGTGGTCGACCGTTCGGCGGCCCAGCTCGCCGCAGCCGAATTGCCGGCCGGCGTCGAGAGCAAGGAACTCGACATCGCCCTGCCCGGAGCGCTTGAGGCAGCGCTTGCCGGCAAATTCGCTGTGCTGAGCGCCGCGCCCTTCCACCTCACCACCCGCATCGCGGAGGCTGCGGCGAAGGCGGGCGTGCATTATCTCGACCTCACCGAGGACGTCGCCAGCACCCGCCGGGTCAAGGAACTGGCCCGTGAGGGCAAGAGCGCCTTCATCCCGCAATGCGGCCTGGCGCCGGGCTTCATCTCGATCGTCGCCAACGATCTGGCCAGCCGCTTCGACACGCTGGAAAGCGTGCGCATGCGCGTCGGCGCGCTGCCGCAATATCCGTCGAATGCGTTGAACTACAATCTCACCTGGAGCACCGACGGCGTCATCAACGAATATTGCGAGCCTTGCGAGGCGATCGTCGAGGGCGAGCTGGTCGAGGTGCCGCCGCTGGAGGAGCGCGAGGAATTCTCGCTCGACGGCGTCACCTATGAGGCTTTCAATACCTCCGGCGGTCTCGGCACTCTGGCCGAGACGCTGAAGGGCAAGGTGCGGACCCTGAACTACCGCACCATCCGCTATCCCGGTCATGCCGCCATCATGAAGGCGCTGCTCAACGACCTCGGGCTGCGCCACCGCCGCGACGTGCTGAAGGACATTTTCGAGAGCGCCCTGCCGGCGACGCTGCAGGATGTCGTCATCGTCTTCGTCACCGTCTCGGGCCGCCGCAACGGCCGCCTGCTGCAGGAGACCTATGCCAACAAGATCTATTCGCACCGCGTCGGTTCCGTCGTGCGCAGCGCCATCCAGATCACCACCGCCTCCGGCATCTGCGCCGTGCTCGACATGCTGGCCGACGGCACGCTGCCGGCGAAAGGTTTCGTCCGGCAGGAAGACATCGCGCTCGACGCATTTCTGGCCAACCGCTTCGGCCGCGCCTACGCCCAGCACGAGACGGCGAGCCGCCTGGCGGGCTGAGCTTTGTGATCTCCCCCCTTGAGGGGGAGATGTCGCCGAAGGCGACAGAGGGGGTCCTCTCGGCCAGTGCAGCGCATGTAGAAGCCAAAGACGGAAGTCGGCGCTTCACGCGCGGCGACCCGCTCTGGCCTGCCGGCCATCTCCCCCTCAAGGGGGAGATCACGCTCCCTCTAAACATGCAGCGCGTGCCCGAGTGCCTTCAGCGCCGCTTCCTGGAAGCCCTCGCCCTGGGTCGGATGCGCATGAATGGTGCCGGCTATGTCTTCAAGCCGCGCGCCCATTTCGAGCGCCAGGCCAAAGGCCGCGGCCAGTTCCGAAACGCCCTGCCCGACCGCCTGGATGCCCAGCACCAGATGATTGTCCGCGCGGGCGACGATGCGCACGAACCCATCCTCGCCTTGCTTGGTCATGGCGCGGCCGTTGGCTGCGAACGGAAAATGTCCGATCTTGATCTCGCCGGCGAGCGCCTTCGCCTCGTCCGGCGACAGGCCGGCGGTGACCAGCTCGGGATCGGTGAAGCAGATCGCCGGGATCGCGCGCTTGTCCCAGCCTCGTTTGTGGCCTGCGACGATCTCGGCCACCATCTCGCCCTGCGCCATCGCCCGGTGCGCCAGCATCGGCTCTCCGGTGACATCGCCGATAGCGTAGATGCCCCGCATCGAGGTGCGGCACTGGTCGTCGATGCGGATGAATCTTCCGACCATGTCGAGGTCGATCTGCTCCAGCCCCCAGCCCTCGGTGAGCGGCTTGCGCCCCACCGTGACCAGGACCTTGTCGGCGGCGACCTTGGCGTTCTTGCCATCTGCCGTCTCGACCAGCAGCGCATCGCCCTTGGTCGACAGCCCCTTGGCCTTGGCACCCAGCATCACCTCGATGCCGAGCTCGCCGAGCCGCTTCAGCACCGGCCGCGTCAGCTCGGCATCATATTGCGCAAGCACGCGCGGCAGGGCTTCGACCACGGCGACCTTGGCGCCCATCTTGGCGAAGGCCATGCCGAGCTCGAGCCCGATATAGCCGCCGCCGACGACGGCGAGCTTGTCCGGCACCGCGCTCAGCGCCAGCGCTTCGGTCGACGAGATGACCGGGCCGCCGAAGGGCAGGAACGGCAGTTCGGCCGGCACCGAGCCGCTGGCGATCACCACCGCCTCGGCGCGGATCACCTGGCTTCCCGTCTCGGTCTCGACCTCGACGGTCTTGCCGTCACGGAACGTCGCCCAGCCCTGCACGGTCTTGACCTTGGCCTTCTTCAGCAGGCCAGCGACGCCGCTGTTCAGCCGGCTAACGATGCCGTCCTTCCATGCGACCGTCTTGGTCAGGTCGAGCGTCGGCGGGGCGACCGCGATGCCGAGCGGCCCCTTGCCGCCGGCCATGTGCGCGATCTTCTCGAACTCTTCCGCCGCGTGAATGAGCGCCTTGGACGGGATGCAGCCGACATTGAGGCAGGTGCCGCCCGGCTTGCCGAACTCGACGATCACCGTGTCGATACCGAGTTGCCCGGCGCGGATGGCGCAGACATAGCCGCCCGGACCGGCGCCGATGACGAGCAGCTTGCAGGAGATCTCTTTCATGGGCTTCTCGTTGCTGAGCACGGGGATTTTGGCAGAGGGTTAGGGCCTGGCGAACGCAGACCGTGGCGATTGGCCGATATCCTTGGAATCTCGTCATCCTGGGGCGGAGCAAGGAGCGTAGCGACGCGCGTAGACCCCAGGATCCATGCCGTGACGTGAAGGCGTTGCAACGGTCCAGAATTCTGGTCCGCCGCGCCCTTCGGGCGAGGTCGCGGCATGGATCCTCGGGTCAAGCCCGAGGATGACGAGGGGACAACGTCGTCCGTATCCATACGACTAATCCACGAAGATCAGCGCCGGCGTCTCAAGCAACGTCTTGATCCGCTGCACAAACACCGCGGCATCCCAGCCGTCGATGACGCGATGGTCGAAGCTGGACGACAGGTTCATCATCTTGCGCGGGATGAACTGCGTGCCGTCCCACACCGGCCGCACCATGATCTTGTTGACGCCGACGATTGCCACTTCCGGATAATTGATGACCGGCGTGGTCGCCACGCCGCCCATCGCCCCGAGCGAGGTGATGGTGATGGTCGAGCCGGAAAGCTCATCGCGCGTCGCCGTGCCGGACTTGGCCGCGTCGGCAAGCCGGTTGATCTCGGCCGCGCTTTCCCAGAGGTCGCGGGCCTCGGCATGCTTGACCACCGGCACGACGAGCCCGGTCGGTGTCTGGGCGGCGATGCCGACATGGATGCCCGCGTGCTGGTGGATAACGCCGGCCTCGTCGTCGAACAGCGCGTTGAGGTTCGGCTGGTCGGCGATCGCCTTGACCATTGCCCGCATCAGGAACGGCAGCAGCGTCAGCTTCGGCCGGTCTTGCCGCTTCTCTTTGTTGAGCGCGGCGCGCAGTTCTTCCAGCGCCGTGACGTCGACCTCCTCGACATAGGTGATATGGGGAATGTGCGACTTTGCCAGCGCCATCTTCTCGGCGATCTTGCGCCGCAGCCCGACGACCTTGATGTCCTCGACGCCCTCCTTGCGGGCAAGGCCGGTCGCGCGCGCAAGCTGCGGGCCGCGCGCCAGGAAGGCCTCGAAGTCCTCATGGCTGATGCGCCCGGCCGGACCGCTGCCCGCAACCTGGCGCAGATCGATGCCGGCTTCCTTGGCGCGCAGTCGGACGGCAGGGGAAGCCAGCGGCTTTTCGCCTTCCGCGCGCGGCGCGCCGATGACGGACGCTAGGCGCCCAGCCTTCGGTGCCGCTACGGAAGGCTGAGCCGGGACCTGTGCCGGTTTCGGCGCCGCTTTCGGGGCGTCCGACACCGGTTGGGACTTTGCCTCCACGGGGTCGGCGGGCGCTTCTGCCTTCGGCGCGGCCTTGGCACCGCTGCCTGCGTTCACGTTGCCTTCGCCGGCGATTTTGAGCCGCACGATCGGCGAGCCGATCGCCACCGTGTCGCCGATCTCGGCGCCGAGCCAGAGGATCTCGCCATCGACGGGCGAGGGAATCTCGACCGTCGCCTTGTCGGTCATGACGGCCGCCAGCACCGCATCCTCGCGCACCAGGTCGCCGATCTTGACATGCCATTCGACAAGCTCGGCCTCGGCGACGCCTTCGCCGACATCGGGAAGCTTGATGACATATTCGCCCATCGTCCGGCCTCCCCCTCAGGCTTCCATGGTCTCGACCAGCGCGCGCCCGACCCGCGCGGGACCGGGGAAATATTCCCACTCCTGCGCATGCGGATAGGGCGTGTCCCAGCCGGCGACCCGCGCCACCGGCGCCTCCAGATGGTAGAAGCAGTTCTCCTGCACCAGCGCCGCGAGCTCGGCGCCGAAGCCGGAGGTCAAAGTCGCCTCATGCACGACGACGCAGCGCCCGGTCTTCTTCACCGAGGCGACGATCGCATCGAGATCGAGCGGCAGGAGCGTCCTGAGGTCGATGATTTCGGCATCGATGCCGGTTTCCGCGGCCGCGGCCTGCGCGACATAGACCATGGTGCCGTAGGCGAGCACGGTGACCGCCGAGCCTTGCCGGCGGATCGCCGCCTTGCCGAGCGGTATGGTGTAATGGCCATCCGCCACCTCGCCGAGCTCGTGCTTCGACCATGGCGTCACCGGGTTGTCGTGATGGCCGTCGAAGGGGCCGTTGTAGAGCCGCTTCGGTTCCAGGAAGATGACCGGGTCCGGATCCTCGATCGCGGCGATCAATAGCCCCTTGGCGTCATGCGGGTTGGACGGCACCACCGTCTTGAGGCCCGAGACATGCGTGAACAGCGCTTCCGGGCTCTGGCTGTGCGTCTGGCCGCCGAAGATGCCACCGCCGGTCGGCATCCTGACGACGATCGGGCAGGTGAAATCGTTGTTGGAGCGGTAGCGCAGCCGCGCTGCCTCCGAGACGATCTGGTCGTAGGCCGGATAGACATAGTCGGCGAACTGCACCTCGACGCAGGGCCTCAGCCCATAGGCGGCCATGCCGATGGCCGAGCCGACAATGCCGGATTCGCTGATCGGCGCATCGAAGCAGCGGTTCTTGCCGTATTTGGCCTGCAGACCCTGCGTGCAGCGGAACACGCCGCCGAAGAAGCCGACATCCTCGCCATAGACGATGACGCGCTCGTCGCGCGCCATCGAGACATCCATGGCGTCGCGGATCGCCTCGATCATGGTGCGTCTGGGCATCGATCAGACCCCCGCCTGCTGGCGTTGGCGCCTGAGATGCGGCGGCGTCTCGGCATAGACGCCTTCGAACATGTCGCGCGTCGACGGCTTGCCGCCGGCATGCAGCGTGCCGTGGCTTTCGGCTTCCTTCTGCGCCGCGATCACGGTTTCGAGGATCTCGGCTTCCGCCTGGATGTGGCGCTGTTCCGTCCAGACTTGCTTGTGGATGAGATGGTTCTTCAGCCGGATGATCGGGTCGCCGAGCGGCCAGGCGTCCGATTCCGCCTTCGGCCGGTAGGCCGACGGATCGTCCGAGCTCGAATGCGCGCCGACGCGGTAGGTGACATATTCGACCAGCGTCGGCCCGAGATTGCGACGCGCCCGCTCGATCGCCCATTTGGCTACCGCATGGACGGCGAGATAGTCGTTGCCGTCGACGCGCAGCGACGGGATGCCGAAGCCGAGACCGCGCGCGGCGAAAGTGCCGGAGCCGCCGCGGGCAATGCCCTGGAAGGTGGAGATGGCCCACTGGTTGTTGACGACATTGAGCACGACCGGCGCCTTGTAGGTCGAGGCGAAGACCAGCGCCGCATGGAAATCGGATTCCGCCGTCGAGCCGTCGCCGATCCAGGCCGCGGCGATGCGGGAATCGTTGGAGATCGCCGAGGCCATCGCCCAGCCGACCGCCTGAATGTACTGCGTCGCCAGATTGCCGGAGATCGAGAAGAAGCCGTGCTCCTTCGAGGAGTACATGATCGGCAGCTGCCGGCCTTTCAGCGGATCGGCCTCGTTGGAATAGATCTGGTTCATCATCGCAACCATCGGGTAGCCGTCGGCGATGAGCAGGCCGGCCTGCCGATAGGTCGGGAAGTTCATGTCGCCAGGCTGCAGTGCCTTGCGGAAGGCGCAGCTCACCGCCTCTTCGCCCAGATGCTGCATGTAGAAAGAGGTCTTGCCCTGGCGCTGCGCCATCTGCATGCGCGCATCGAAGGACCTAAGCGTCATCATATGGCGCAGGCCTTCGAGCAGTTCCTCGTCGGTGAGCAGCCCGGCCCATGGCCCGACCGCTTCGCCGGCGCGGTTAAGCACGCGGATGATGGAGAAGGCCATGTCGCGGATGGTGCGCGGATCGACATTGACCTCCGGCCGCGGCACCGATCCGGCCTTGGGAATGGTCACATTCGAGAAGTCGGGCGTGCCGCCGGGCCGAACCTCGGGCTCGGGGACATGAAAGCGCAACATTCCAGCATCGGCCATGACCTTCGTCCTCCAATGTTGCCGGTGCGATACTTGCACATCCGCGCCGCCATTTCATCGGGCGAGATGGCGGCCGCCCTCCCGGTCATCAGCCTCGTCGAGCCGATGCGGCACATGGCCGACAAGATGCAGATATGGCGCTGAAATTTCTTGTCGATGTTTGCAAGCGTCGCGCAATTTGGCGGAAGTTTGCGGAGCGTTTGCCGCCACAAAAGACAACCAAGGCATGCGCGCCGGCCGACGCAGCTAATCTCCACCCTCGTGGGAAGATGCTCGGCAGGGCAGAGGGGCGTGACAGACTCTGCTTCAGGGTCGTCATTCTAGGGCGGAGCAAGGAGTGGAGCGACGCGCGCAGACCCTGGAATCCATGCCGCGACGTTGACGCGTTGCGGCGGTTGGAGAATATTCTGCACCCCGGCAAAAGTCACGGCATGGATCCTGGGGTCAAGCCCGAGGATGACGAAGAGAGGCCGGCCGCTTCTCCGTTCACTCCGTCTCCGCCTCATGCTAACTCACCCCGCATGGCACAGAAGAAGGGATACGAGGTCGATTCGTGGCTGGCGCGGCCGGACCCGGCCATGGCCATCGTCCTGCTTTACGGCCCCGATCGCGGCCTGGTCGCCGAGCGGGCCAAGACCTTCGCGTTGAAGACCGGGCTGCCGCTCGACGACCCTTTCTCAGTGGTCAAGCTGGATGGCGCGGAAGTCGACCGCGACGAAGGCCGTCTGCTCGACGAGGCGCGCACTGTGCCCATGTTTTCCGACCGGCGGCTGCTTTGGGTCCGCAACGCCAGCGGCCAGAAGGCGCTGGCCGACGACATCAAGGCGCTGACGGCGGAGCCGGCGCCGGATGCTCTCATCCTCATCGAGGCGGGCGACCTGAAGAAGGGCACTGGCCTGCGGGCCATCGTCGAGGCAGCCGGCAACGCCATCGCCTTGCCCTGCTATGCCGACGAGGCCCGCGATCTCGACTCGGTGATCGACGACGAGCTGCGCAAGGCCGGCATGTCGATGACGCTCGACGCCCGCCAGGCGCTGCGCCGCAATCTTGGCGGCGACCGTCTGGCCTCGCGCGGCGAGATCGACAAGCTGGTGCTTTACGCCCATGGCAAGAAGGAGATCGACCTCGACGACGTCAATGCCTTGTCCGGCGATGTCTCCGGCGCCTCCTTCGACGGCGCGGTCGACGCGATGCTCGACGGCAAGGTCGGAGACTTCGACATTGCCTTCTCCCGGCATTGTGCGTCCGGCGGCCATCCTTTCCTGGTGCTGTCCTCGGCGATGCGGCAATTGCAGGCGATTCAGGTCATGCGCGGCCAAATGGAATCCGGCGGCCGCAATGCCGCCTCGGCCGTGGCGGGAGCGCGTCCACCGGTCTTCTTCTCGCGCCGCAAGCTGGTGGAGAAGACGCTCGAGCGCTGGAACAGCGAAGCCCTCGGCCGCGCGCTGAACCGGCTGCAGACGGCTGTGCTGCAGACGCGCAAGCGGCCCGATCTGTCGGAGGCGCTGGCCCGTCAGGCGCTGCTCGGCATCGCGGTGGAAAGCGCGAGATTGGCGCAGAGATAGGCGATCAGCCAACCTCCCCTTGTGAGGCGATTGGCCGGCGCCTTCGGCTTTCGCCTATCGCGGGCGCCGCAAAAAAGAAGAGGCCGGCGCAGCGGCCGGCCCTGGTGTGCCTATCACCAATATATCAGCCTGGATCTAATCTTAAGCCAGAACTTTATTAGTCGGCTAATTCCACCTAATCAGCAACTTATCGCTCATCCTTCAGCCGCCGGCACAACTCATCGAGCTGGTCCAGCGACCGGTAGTCGACCCGGAGCGTCCCGCCCTTGGCCTTATGCTCGATCGAGACGATCATGCCGATCGTGTCTGTCATCAACTTTTCCAAGGCCAGCGTGTCGGGATCCTTTTCCGGCGCGCTCGGCGCAGACCTTACTTTGGCCGGTGTCGGTCCGGCGGGCATTTGCGCCAACGCCTCGGCCTGGCGCACCGAAAGCCCTTCCTCGACGATGCGCTTGGCGAGCCCCGCCGGATCGCCGGCCGTGACCAGCGTGCGGGCATGGCCGGCCGACAACGCGCCGTCGACCAGCATGTCGCGGATGACGTCAGGCAGCTTCAGGAGCCTCAGCGTGTTGGCGACGTGGCTGCGGCTCTTGCCGATCACCTGGCCAAGATCGGCCTGCGTGTAGCCATGCTCGTCGATCAGCTGCTGATAGCCTTGCGCTTCTTCGACAGGGTTGAGATCGGCGCGCTGCACGTTCTCGATGATCGCCAGCTCCAGCGCGGTGCGGTCGTTGACGTCGCGCACGATGAGCGGGATTTCGGTCAGCCCCGCGCGCTGCGCGGCGCGCCAGCGCCGCTCGCCGGCGATGATCTCATAGCGGCCGGGCTGCGACGGCGAGGGCCGCGCCACCACCGGCTGCACCACGCCATGCTCGCGGATCGACTGGGCGAGGTCGGTGAGTTCAGCGTCGCCGAAATGCCGGCGCGGGTTCTTCGGGTTCGGACTGACGAACTCGATCGGCACCTTGCCATCCGCCGCGACCGCGCTCGGCTTTTCGGGCGCGGCCGGACGATCGATCTCGCCGATCAGCGCCGCCAGGCCGCGGCCCAGCCTTTTTCTCGATTGGTCTTCGCTCATTATTCTGTCCAGATCGTTTCGGAATCGAATCGGCTAGGGAAATTCGGCCTGGGCTGCTCAGGCGGCGCGCAGCTTGCGCTCGCGGCGGATCACTTCCGAGGCAAGCTGCAGATAGGCCTGGCTGCCGGAACATTTGAGATCGTAAAGGATTGCCGGCTTGCCGTAGGACGGCGCCTCGGAAACGCGCACGTTGCGCGGGATGATCGTCTCGTAGACCTTGTCGCCCATATGCGCGCGCACATCCTGCACCACCTGGTTGGCGAGGTTGTTGCGGCCATCGAACATGGTGAGCACGATGCCCTGGATGGTGAGGTCCGGATTGATCGTGCCGCGCACCTGCTCGACCGTTTCGAGCAATTGGCTAAGGCCTTCCAGTGCGAAGAACTCGCATTGCAGCGGCACCAGAACGGAATCGGCCGCCGCCATTGAATTCAAAGTCAAAAGATTGAGCGAAGGCGGGCAGTCGATCAGCACATAACCGAACGGTGCCGCGCGCGCGGCTGCCGCACGCAGCGCATTGCGCAGGCGCAGCACCCGGTCTGGCGCCGAGGCGATCTCCATTTCGATGCCGAGCAGATCGAGGGTTGAGGGCACGATGGACAAGCCCGGCACCGCCGTCGGCACCGCGGCCGCCTCAAGCTCGAGCTCGCCGGTCAGCACGTCATAGGACGAGACGGTGCGATCCTTGCGTTCGATGCCGAGCCCGGTGCTGGCATTGCCCTGCGGATCGAGGTCGACGATCAGCACGCGCTCGCCGATCGCGGCCAGCGCCGTCGCCAGATTGATCGCCGTGGTCGTCTTGCCGACGCCACCCTTCTGGTTGGCAACGGTGATGATACGCGGTCCAGTTTTCATGGGTCGATGCCAGTGATTCATTGCGGGGTCGCCGGGTGCAGATCGGTGATTTCCAGAATGACGCCATGAGCGTCTGTCATGCTTGGATGTTCTACCAGATCGAAGGTCCAGCGGTGAGCGCTTTCTTCCACTTCGGCCCGGTAATCCCGGCCTTTGTGGAAAAGCGAACGCGCGCCCTTGGTCAGCCAGGGTGCGGAAAGATCGAGCAGGTCGGGGAGCGCCGCCAATGCCCGCGCCGTGACGACTTCCGCTGCAGAAACAAGCGGATAGCTGTCATCGATGCGTCGCGCCAGCACGCGCGCCGGCAGGCCGAATTGGCCGACGACCGATTGCAGGAACGAGGCCTTCTTGCGGTTGCTTTCAACCAGATCGATCGAGGCGCCCGGCCGCTCTGCGAGCAGAAAACCGAGCACCAATCCGGGAAAGCCGCCGCCCGAGCCGAGGTCGACCCAGCGCATTGCGGTCGGCGCGATTCGCGCAAGCTGGGCGCTGTCCAGGATGTGGCGGCGCCAGACGTCGTCTAGCGTCGATGGCGCCGCCAGATTGATGCTGCGGTTCCATTTTTGAAAAAGCCCTTCGAAGGCCTGCAGCCGCTCGAATGTTTCACGTGAAACCGGACCCGCTGCCTTCTGCAGGTCCGCCCAGGCATCGCCACTCACGCGACCGACCTTCGTGCAGCCAGCTCGGCATTGCGAACATGCGCGACAATGATCGCCAGCGCCGCTGGCGTCATCCCTTCCATGCGCTGCGCGTCGGCAATCGAGCGCGGCCGGCGTGCCTTCATCTTCTGCTTCAGCTCATTGGAAAGGCCTGGCACGTCCGCGAAGTCGATGGTCTCCGGAATGAGCCGCGATTCCTCGTGCCTGATCTGCGCCAAGTCAGCCTGTTGGCGCTCGAGATAGACGGAATATTTCGCCTCGGTCTCAAGCCGCTCAGCCGTGCTGGAGTCGAGTTCGCCAAACCGTGGCTCGATTTGCGTCAGCCAGACCATATCGACGCCGGGGTAGGCGAGGAGGTCGTAGGCCGAACGCCGCACGCCATCCCGGTTGATCTCCAGTCCATGCCGCGCGGCTTCATTCGGCGTGAAGGCGATCGACTTTGCCAGCGCGCGGGCAGCGTCGAGCTTCATGCTGATCGCGCCGAACCGCTGCATCCGCTCGGAGGAGGCGATCCCCAGGCGGCCGGCCAATGGCGTGAGCCGCTCGTCTGCATTGTCGGCGCGCAGCGAAAGCCGGAACTCCGCCCGCGAAGTGAACATGCGATAGGGCTCGGCGATGCCGCGGCTGGTGAGGTCGTCGATCATCACGCCGATATAGGCTTCGGTGCGGCTGAGCACGACCGGCTCGCTTGACGATGCCATGCGCGCGGCGTTGATGCCGGCAAGCAGGCCTTGCGCGCCGGCTTCTTCGTAGCCCGTGGTGCCGTTGATCTGCCCGGCCAAAAACAGCCCGGCGACGCGCTTCGTCTCCAGCGTCTGGTTGAGCTCGCGCGGGTCGACGTGGTCATACTCGATGGCGTATCCCGGCTGCAGCATCGTCGCCCGTTTCAGCCCGGGGATCGTCTTCAACATGTCGAGCTGCACCTCTTCCGGCAGCGAGGTCGAGATGCCGTTCGGATAGACGGTGTCGTCGTCGAGGCCCTCCGGCTCGAGGAAGATCTGGTGACCCTCGCGGTCGCCGAACTTGACGATCTTGTCCTCGATCGAGGGACAGTAGCGCGGCCCAACGCCTTCGATCGAGCCGGAATACATCGCCGAACGCTTCAAATTGAGGCGAATCAACTCATGTGTCGCTTGCGTAGTGCGTGTGATACCGCAGTTGATCTGCGGGTTCGCGATGCGGTCTGTCATCAGCGAGAACGGCACCGGGTGATCGTCCGCGGCCTGACTTTCCAGCGACGCCCAATCGATGGTGCGGCCGTCGAGGCGAGGCGGCGTCCCGGTCTTCAGCCGCCCGAGCTTGAAACCGGCACGCGTCATCGTCGCCGAGAGCCCATGGCTCGCCTGCTCGTTCATCCGGCCGGCGACGATCTTCTTCTCGCCGATATGGATCAGCCCTCGCAGGAATGTACCGGTCGTCAGCACCACGGCGCCGCAGGCGAGCCGCCTGTCACCGGAGACCAGCACGGCCGCAACCCGACCGTTCTCGATCTCGAAGTCCAGGACTTCGCCTTCTACCACGTCGAGATTGGCCTGCTCGCCGATCGCCGCCTGCATGGCAAGACGATAGAGCTTGCGGTCGGCCTGGGTCCGCGGCCCACGCACCGCCGGGCCCTTGCGGCGATTGAGCAAGCGGAATTGGATGCCGGCGGCATCCGCGATGCGGCCCATCAACCCGTCCATGGCGTCGATCTCGCGCACGAGATGACCCTTGCCGAGGCCGCCGATGGCCGGATTGCAGGACATGACGCCGATCGTCTCGAAGCGCAGCGTCACCAGCGCCGTCCTGGCGCCGGCGCGCGCAGCCGCGCCCGCCGCTTCGCATCCGGCATGGCCGCCGCCCACCACCACCACATCATAGTGATTGGTCATTGCAAGAATCCGTTTCAGAGATGCTTTGACACATGTCCCCGCCAGCCTCCGCTGTCAAGGATGCAGTCCGTTGCGGAGGTGGGATGGGCTGCGTACCAGTGATTTTGGGAGACGGCGCTGCCCCTTACTGCCTGTCCGTCCTCGTCCCGCAAAGAAGCGGAGGCGGTTAACTCACGGACGATTTTTCACCAATCTCAAGCGCTGCGAATCCGCGCTGTTGCTTTGGTGGCCAGCCGGCAATCAGGGGCAGCGCTGTTGGCGCTTGATCAAACAGGCCACGTAGCTGTAGCCGGGACTCGTTTCACGTGAAACACCATCCGCCGCATCCTGCCGTTGTTTCACGTGAATCATCTGGCGCGCACAGCCGCCCCGCGTTTCACGTGAATCACTTGCCGATGCAGAACTGCGAAAAGATGACGTCCAGCATATCCTCGACATCGACGGCGCCGATAATTCGCCCAAGCCGGTCCGTAGCCACCCGCAACTCTTCCGCACGCAGCTCCAGGCTTTGCCCCGACAGCGCCGCCGAGAGAAAATCCTTCGCCTCCTTCAGCAACTCGACATGGCGGAGCCTCGACGGCAAGATGTCACCGGCCCCTCCGACTGCGGCAGCGGCACGACCCGCAATCTCGTCCAGCAGTTCCGAAATTCCGGTACCTTCCTTGGAAGAGATGGCCAAATCATAGGGCCCTCTACGCGCTCCCATGAGATCGGCTTTGGTCCCGATCCTCAGGAGCGGAACACCTGTCGGAACCGCGCCGACGGGCTGTGGATCGACCATGTCCTCCAGCAGCAAAACCAGGTCGGCGCCACCCGCTTTGGCGCGCGCTCGTTCGATGCCGATCGTCTCCACCTTGCCGGCGGCCTCGCGCAGGCCTGCCGTATCGACGACCCGAACTCTCATCCCGTGGAGGTCCAGCACCACCTCCAGCAGGTCGCGCGTGGTGCCCGGCTCGTCGGTGACGATTGCCGCCTCGCGTTGGGCCAGGGCGTTGAACAGACTGGACTTGCCGGCGTTCGGCGCGCCGAGGATGACGACCTCGAAGCCATCGCGAATGATCTCGGCCGCCTTGAACCCCTGAATGTGGCGTTCGATCTCGTCGGCCATCGTCGCCACATCGGTCCAGACCGCCTTCGAGACCGAACCCGGCACATCCTCCTCGTCGGCGAAGTCGATTTCCGCCTCGATCATTGCTCGAGCATGGATCAGCCGCCGGCGCCACCCCGAATAGAGCCCGCTCTGCGCGCCCTCGGCGTTACGCACGGCAAAGCGCCGCTGCGCCTCCGTCTCGGCATTGACGAGGTCCGCGAGCGCCTCGGTCTCGACCAGATTGAGCTTGCCGTTGAGAAAGGCACGCCGCGTGAATTCGCCAGGCTCGGCATGTCTGACGCCGGCAAAGCCGGTGAGCGTTTCCAGCATTTTTGCCGCAACGGCGTGGCTGCCGTGTACATGGAACTCGCCAACGTCCTCGCCGGTGAAGCTGCTAGGTCCGGGAAAGAACACGACAAGCCCGTGATCGATGACCGAACCGTCCGGTGCCATCAGCTTGCGCAACGTGGTACAGCGATCCTTAATACCGCCGCCGGCAATCGTTTCGAGTACGAATCGAGTCTTGGGGCCGGAGACGCGAATTACGGCGATGCCGGCGGGCAGGCGACCGCTCGAAAGCGCTACGATGGAATCCTTCGAGGTTGCCATTTGCCCGACCTGCCGAACCACCCTAGGTATCTTCTTTCAGGCGCCGTTCCGGACGTCAGCCGTAGCTTTCCCGGAATTGCCTGCTCATCAACGAAGCCGAGCCGCTCATTGTGACCTTGCCCGCGCGAAACCTGCTTGCCGAAGAAGCCAGCCCCTATCTGCAGCAGCACAGCGAAAATCCCGTGCATTGGCGGGGCTGGTCGCCGGACGCCCTTGCCGAGGCGAAGGAACTCGGACGGCCGATCCTGCTGTCCATCGGCTATGCCGCCTGCCACTGGTGCCATGTCATGGCCCATGAAAGCTTCGAGAACGATGCCGTCGCCGCCGTCATGAACCGCCTCTTCGTCAATATCAAGGTCGATCGCGAGGAGCGCCCGGATATCGACCAGATCTACATGGCGGCACTCCATGCCATGGGCGAGCAGGGCGGCTGGCCGCTGACCATGTTCCTCACGCCCGATGGCAAGCCTTTCTGGGGCGGCACCTATTTTCCGCGCGACGCGCGCTATGGACGGCCGGGCTTTGTCCAGGTGCTGGAGGCGGTCGACAAGGCCTGGCGCGAGAAGCAGGAGAGCCTTGGCCAAAGCGCCGACGCGCTGACCACCCATGTCGAGCAGCGGCTGGCCGGCGCGAAGGGAAAGGCGGTGCTCGACCGCGGCACGCTTGCCGATTTTGCCGGCCGCATCGAGGGCATGATCGACCGCGATCTCGGCGGCTTGCGCGGCGCGCCGAAATTCCCCAACGCGCCCTTCATGCACAGTCTGTGGCTGTCCTGGCTGCGCGAGGGCCAGACCGCCCATCGCGACGCCGTGCTCCTCAGCCTGGAAAAAATGCTCGCCGGCGGCATCTACGACCATGTCGGCGGCGGTCTCAGCCGTTACTCGACCGATGCCGAATGGCTGGTCCCGCATTTCGAGAAGATGCTTTACGACAACGCCCAGCTCATCCGCATGTGCAATTGGGCCTTTGCAGCAACAGGCAATGAGTTGTTTCGGAAGCGAATCGAGGAAACTGTGGCCTGGCTGCTGCGGGAAATGCGCGTCGAGGCGGGCGCCTTTGCCGCCAGTCTCGATGCCGACAGCGAAGGCGAGGAGGGGTTGTTCTACACCTGGAGCGGGGAAGAGGTTGAAGCCGCACTCGGTGCTGATTCCGCTCGCTTCTTCCAATATTTCGAGCTCGCCGCTCCGCATGGCTGGGAAGGCAAGCCCATCATCCGCCAAAGCGAGGCACAGCAGCGCCAGGGGATCAGCCATGACGCTCAGCTCGCAGCGCTGAAGGCGAAATTGCTAGCTGCCAGAGAAAATCGCGTCAGGCCCGGCCGCGACGGCAAGGCGCTTACCGATTGGAACGGATTGATGATTGCGGCCCTCGCGGAAGCGGGCCGCTCCTTCGGGCGAGCCGACTGGGTGGACGCCGCCGTCAAGGCCTTCGCCCACATCGTCGAAGCCAGCAAGGACGGCCGCCTGCCGCACTCGATGCTCGGCGACAAGAAGCTTTTCCCGGCGCTGTCGAGCGACTATGCCGCCATGACCAACGCGGCGATCGCGCTGTTCGAGGCAACCGGCAGTTCTGCCTATATGGACCATGCCCGGCAGTTCATCGATCGGCTCGACCGCTGGCATCAGGATCCTGAAAAGACCGGCTATTATCTGACGGCGTCCGACAGCGTCGATGTGCCGATCCGTATCCGCGGCGATGTCGATGAGGCAATCCCCTCCGCCACGGGCCAAATCATCGAGGCGCTGGTCCGGCTTTCGTCCCTGACCGGCGATCACGATCTTTGGGCAAAGGCATGGACGACAGCCGAACACGCCATGGGTCGCGCCGCGCAGCAAGCCTACGGCCAGGCCGGCATCATCAACGCGTGCGCGCTGGCGCTCGAACCGCTGAAGCTCGTCATCATAGACAAGCTTGATTCCTCAAGCCTTGTTCCGGTGGCGAATCGAAGTTCCGATCCACGCCGGGTCGATATCGTACTGCCCATCGGTACGGAAGCGAATCAACCGCTTTTGCCGGGCGGCGTGCTGCCGCCGACGGACAACCCGGGAGCCTGGTTCTGCAGCGGACAGACATGCCTGCCGGCGGTTACGGATGGGGGCGAGTTGGAGAAGCTGTTGCGGCGGGAATAAACAGCTTCGTCTCCTCGGTTTGACCCAAGATCTATGTCGCGGCGCTTCCGACGAATGCGGCGGTGCGGAATTCTGCACCGCCGCAAAGCTCAAAAAACAACGGCATGGACTTAGGGTTCTGCGCAGCGTCGCCTCGCTCCTTGCTCCGCCTTGTATGCCGAAGAAAGGACCGGTCCCTCGGCGCCCGATCAGGTATTCATCGAATCGAAGAAATCCGCGTTGGTCTTGGTCTGCTTGAGCTTGTCGATGAGGAATTCGATCGCATCGGTCGTTCCCATCGGCGCAAGGATCCGGCGCAGCACGAAGATCTTCTGCAGATCCGAACGCGGCACCAGAAGGTCTTCCTTGCGGGTCCCGGACTTGAGGATGTCGATCGCCGGGTAGATGCGTTTGTCGGCCACCTTGCGGTCGAGCTGGATTTCACAGTTACCGGTGCCCTTGAACTCTTCGAAGATGACTTCGTCCATGCGGCTGCCGGTGTCGATCAGCGCGGTGGCGATGATCGTGAGCGACCCGCCTTCCTCAATGTTGCGCGCGGCGCCGAAGAAGCGCTTCGGACGCTGCAGCGCGTTGGCGTCGACACCGCCGGTCAACACCTTGCCGGATGACGGCACCACGGTGTTGTAGGCGCGGCCGAGGCGGGTGATGGAATCGAGCAGGATGACGACATCGCGCCCATGCTCGACCAGGCGCTTGGCCTTCTCGATCACCATTTCGGCGACCTGCACATGGCGCGCCGCCGGTTCGTCGAAGGTCGAGGAAATGACTTCGCCCTTGACCGAGCGCTGCATGTCGGTGACTTCCTCCGGACGCTCGTCGATCAGAAGAACGATCAGGTAGCATTCCGGATGGTTGGCGGTGATCGAGTGCGCGATGTTCTGCAACAGCACCGTCTTACCGGTGCGCGGCTGAGCGTTGATCAGCGCGCGCTGGCCCTTGCCGATCGGCGCCACCAGGTCGATCACACGCGGCGAGATGTCTTTGGTCGGGGGATTGTCGACCTCCATCTT
This sequence comes from Mesorhizobium sp. WSM3862, assembly GCF_002294985.1. GTDB lineage: Bacteria > Pseudomonadota > Alphaproteobacteria > Rhizobiales > Rhizobiaceae > Mesorhizobium. The sequence goes on from NZ_NSGE01000004.1 coordinate 41,246, forward strand.
CAGCCGCGAGGTCGGGTAGAGCGGCGTCAGGTTGTCGAAGTGGATCTTGTGCCGGATCTTCTCCGGATCATCGAAATTGATGGTGTTGACCTTGAGCAGCGCGAAATAACGCTCGCCCTCTTTCGGGCTGCGGATCGGCCCTTCGACCGTATCGCCGGTCTTCAGCGAAAAGCGCCTGATCTGCGACGGTGAAATATAGATATCGTCGGGACCCGGCAGGTAATTGGCGTTGGCCGAGCGCAGGAAGCCGAAACCGTCCTGCAGTACCTCGACCACGCCTTCGCCGATGATCTCGACGTCCTGGATGGCGAGCTTTTTCAGGATCGCGAACATCAGCTCCTGCTTACGCATGACGCTGGCGTTCTCCACCTCGAGCGATTCGGCGTAAGCGATCAGCTCCGGCGGCTTCTTATTCTTGAACTCTGCGAGTTTCATTTCTTGCATTAGATGGACTCTGGGTAGGCTTTGGGGAGAAAAAATCGGCTGGATGCGACAAATGCCGGGCGCGGCCGAAAGCGAGAAAGGGGCGGCGCATGACGGGAAGGAAGACCCGTCTTTTATCGTCGGTCGCCTGAAAGAGCAAGCCGCCTTTTGCCGGGTGTGGGGAAGCCTCAGAACGGCTTCACGATGACCAGGATGACGATGACGATCATCAGCAATGTGGGGAGTTCATTGACGATCCGCCAGTGCCTCGCCGGCTTTTCGTTCTTGTCCTCGGCAAATTTTCTCACCGCGCCGGCGAGATAGCCGTGCAGACCCGAAAGCAGCAGCACGGCGAGGATCTTGGCGTGCAGCCAGCCGCCCTGGAAACCGAAGCCCTTCCAGGCGAGCCAAAGCCCGAATACCCAGGTCACGGTCATCGCCGGGTTGATGATGGCGCGCAGCAGCCGGCGCTCCATCACCTTGAAGGTCTCGGACTGCTCGGAGCCTTTCTCGGCGTCGACATGATAGACGAAAAGCCGAGGCAGATAGAGCATCCCGGCCATCCAGGCGATGACGGCAATCACATGGATTGCCTTCGCCCAGGGATAGAAGCTGTCCGGCGCCACAAGGAAGAGCAGCGCGGTCAGGACGACCAGCAGAACGATGCCGATCAACATGCGCTTCATCGCCTGGCCGGCGCTGTTCTCGTTGGTCGTCTCTGTCATCGATGGCTCCGCACCATTTTCACCATGGCCTCGACATGTGCCACAGGCGTTTCCGGCGTGATGCCGTGGCCGAGATTGAAGATCAGCGGCCCGTTGCCCAGCGTGCGAAGGATGGCGTCGACGCCGTCGGCCAGCGCCCTGCCGCCGGCAACCAGGCGAAGCGGATCGAGATTGCCCTGCACCGCGCCTTCGCTTTGCAATTCCTTTGCCATCGACAGCGGCACGGTCCAGTCGAGACCGAGCCCGGTGATCCCGGTCTTCTTCCTGTAATCGCGATAACGCTCGCCGGCGCCCTTGGGGAACCCTATCACCGGAACATCCGGACGCGCGGCCTTCACTTGCCGGACAATCTCCGCAACGGGCTCGATGCAAAACGCCTCAAAGGACGCTTCATCGAGAACACCCGACCAGGAGTCGAAAATCTGCACCACATCGGCGCCGGCCTCGATCTGGCGGATGAGATAGGCGGCCGAATAATCGGCCAGTATCTTCAGGAGCCGCGCAAGGGCCTCCGGCTCGCGATAGGCAAAAAGCCTTGCCGGTCCCTGATCCGGCGTGCCGTGGCCGGCAATCATATAGGTCGCCACCGTCCACGGCGCGCCGCAGAAGCCGATCAAGGTCGTTTCCACCGGAAGCTTCTCACGCAGACGGCGGACCGTTTCGTAGACCGGTTCGAGATTCACGTGAAACGTTTGGCCGTCCAGGGCCTCGATTTCGGCCGCCGCAATCGGCTTGAGGATCGGCCCGTGTCCCTCTTCGAAGCGGACATCTCGTCCCAGCGCATCGGGCACAACCAGGATATCGGAAAACAGGATCGAAGCATCGAAGCCGAAGCGCTCGATCGGCTGCAGCGTCACCTCGACGGCAAGATCCGGATCGTAGCAGAGATCGAGGAAAGAACCGGCCCGCTTCCGGGTCTCGCGATACTCCGGCAGATAACGCCCTGCCTGACGCATCATCCAGAGCGGCGGCGGTGAAACCGTCTCGCCCTTGAGGACGTCCAGCATGATCCGTTTCCCAGCCATCCAGTGCTCGCCCTCTCCAGGTCTCTTAAATCAAATATCTATTTTAAAAGAGTCTTCTGATTCTAAGAGTCTGTTGGTTGTGGTGGTTGCGACCTGTCCCGCCTGCCGCTCGAAAAGGCCAGTCAGCATATTGTCGCGCAGCTGCTTTCTCAATTTGGAGGGATCTGGGGACGAACCGGATTCAGGCTTTCGAGTCAGCGGCTTGGCTCTTCCGCTGCGGACCTCGAGCTGTGGATGATATCGGCCAAGAAAAGTTGATCCCCGGTTTTGTCCCCAGCGCCCCGACAAAGCCTACAGCGGGGCGAATTGTGGACAAGGTGGCATCTGATACAGTCGCCTTCGACGTCACGACCTTTCTGTCCAACCTTGTCCACATCTGCCCACAGTCTGGAACCAACTCTTGTGAACAAACCCCAGAGCTTCTTCCATCTGCATCTGATTTCCGACGCTACCGGCGAGACGCTGCTGGCGGCAGGCCGCGCCGCCTCCGCCCAATACAAGGACGCACGCGCCATCGAGCACATCTATCCGCTGATCCGCACGGAAAAGCAGGTCGCCAAGGTGTTCGAGGATATCGAGGAGGAGCCCGGCATCATTCTCTACACCGTCGTCGACCAGAAGCTCGCGCGCAGCATCGACGAGCGCTGCGCCGCCATGGGCCTGCCCTGCGTTTCGGTGCTGGAGCCCGTGCTCAGCGTCTTCCAGTCCTATCTCGGCACGCCGGCCGGCCGGCGCGTCGGCGCCCAGCATGTGCTCGACGCCGAATATTTCCGCCGCATCGATGCGCTGAACTTCACCATGGAGCATGACGACGGCCAGTTGCCGGCCAACATGGACGATGCCGATGTCGTGCTGATCGGCATCTCGCGCACCTCCAAGACGCCGACGAGCATCTATCTCGCCAATCGCGGAATCAAGACCGCCAACATTCCGATCGTGCTCGGCGTGCCGCTGCCGGAAAGCCTGATCAACGCCAGGACGCCGCTGATCGTCGGCCTCCTCGCCACGGCCGAGCGCATCTCGCATGTCCGCCAGAACCGCATCCTCGGCAACAGCAACAACTACGTGCCGACCGACTATGTCGACCGCGCCGCCATCGCCGAGGAGCTCGCCTATGCGCGTCAGCTCTGCACCAGGCACGGCTGGCCAATGATCGACGTCAGCCGGCGCTCGATCGAGGAAACCGCGGCGGCCATCGTTGCCCTGCGGGGAAAGACGCGCTAGGGCAGGCGATATCAGTGAGCATTCCGTCCTGAGAGAAGGTGGCTCGGCGCATAGCGCCGAGACGGATGAAGGGCGCTGGACGGATCGCAACCGTTGGGTGAACCAGTATGGCCGACAAAATCGTCCTCGCTTCGGGCAGCCCGTTCCGCAAGGCAATGCTTATCAATGCCGGGCTCGACATCGAGGCGGTGCCGGCAGATGTCGACGAGCGCGCGCTCGAGGCGCCCTTGCAGGACAGCGGTGTCTCTCCCGAAGATGTCGCTTCGATCCTTGCCGAAGCCAAGGCGACCGAGGTCAGCGAGCGCCGGCCGGGCGCGCTGGTGCTCGGTTGCGACCAGACGCTGTCGCTTGGCGACGAAATCTTCCACAAGCCGGCCGATATGGAAGGCGCGCGGAGGCATCTCCTGGCCTTGTCAGGCAAGACCCATCAGCTGAACAGCGCCGTCGTCCTCTGCCGAGATGGCGAAGTGCTGTGGCGGCATGTCGGCATCGCCAGCCTCACCATGCGCAAGCTCGATCCCGCCTTCATCGGCCGCCACCTGGCGCGCGTCGGCGCCAAGGCGCTGGCGAGTGTCGGCGCCTACCAGATCGAGGGCGAGGGCATCCAACTCTTCGAGAAGATCGAGGGCGACTATTTCACCATCGTCGGCCTGCCGCTGTTGCCGGTGCTGAAGGAGCTGCGCGCATTGGGAGCGATCGATGGTTGAGAAGCGGGCCTTCGTCACCGGCCACCCGATCGCGCATTCGCGCTCGCCGAAGATCCACCGCCACTGGCTGGAGGAATACGGCATCGACGGCAGCTACCAGGCTATCGACGTTCAGCCGGAGGATTTCGCAGCATTCCTGAAATCACTCGGCGAGAATGGCTATCGCGGCGGCAATGTCACCATCCCGCACAAGGAAGCAGCCTTCGCCTTGGTCGCGCGCCGCGACGAGGCCGCCGAAGCCATCGGCGCGGTCAACACGCTGTGGCTGGAAGACGGCGTGCTGTGGGGCGGCAATACCGACGCTCTCGGCTTTGCCGGCAATCTCGATGAACATGCCCCCGGCTGGGCGGCGAATGGTCCGGCCGTGGTGCTGGGCGCGGGCGGTGCCTCCCGCGCCGTCGTCCACGCGCTGAAGGACCGGGGCCTCAACGACATCCGCATCGTCAACCGTACGCTGGCAAGGGCTGAGGAACTCGCCGACCGGTTTGGCGCCGGGGTTTCGGCGCATGGCGCCGGCGCGGTCGGCGAATTGCTTTCCGACGCCGGCCTGCTCGTCAACACCACCGCGCTCGGCATGCATGGCAACGAGACCCTCGCCGCCGATCCGGCCGGTCTGCCCGGCCACGCCATCGTCACCGACATCGTCTATGTGCCGCTGGAGACGCCGATGCTTGCTGCCGCCAGGGCGCGCGGTCTGAAGACCGTCGATGGCCTCGGCATGCTGCTGCACCAGGCCGTGCCCGGCTTCGAGCGCTGGTTCGGCAAGCGACCTGAGGTGACGCCGCAATTGCGGCGCATGATCGTCGCCGACATCGAAGCGCATTGACATGATCGTGCTCGGCCTCACCGGATCGATCGGCATGGGCAAGTCGACCACGGCAAAGATGTTCGCTGAGGCCGGCGTTCCGGTGCATGATTCCGACGAGACCGTGCATCGCCTCTATGCCGGCAAGGCAGCACCCCTGGTCGAACGAGCCTTTCCCGGCACGACTAAAGCGGGCGTGGTCGATCGTGCAAGGCTCGCCGAGACAGTGCTGGGCGATTCCGCCGCGCTGAAAAAGCTGGAGGCGATCATCCACCCGCTGGTGCGGGCCGACGCCGACGCCTTTTTGGTCCGGCATCGCGCTGCCGGGGCGCCGATTGCGGTGCTCGACATCCCGTTGCTGTTCGAGACCGGCGGCCGCAACCGGGTCGACAAGGTCGTGGTCGTCACCGCGCCGGCCGAGATCCAGCGCGCCCGCGTGCTCGCCAGACCCGGCATGAGCGAAGAAAAATTCGCTTCCATCCTCGCCAAGCAGGTGCCTGACGCCGAGAAACGCCGTCAGGCGGATTTCATCGTCGACACCGGCCAGGGTTATGATGCCGCACGTGCGGCGGTGGCAGCCATCGTCAGCGAATTGACCGGGGATAAGTCCGGCAAAAACGCTTCCTGACGGCCGCTGTCAGCAGTCCCCATTGCCATTTTGTTCCGGTTTGTGATTCTGCTCTTTAGAGCGGACTGATTCGAATGCGTGAGATCATCTTCGACACCGAAACCACCGGCCTCGATTTGCGCGACGACCGCATCATCGAGCTCGGCGGCGTAGAGCTGGTCAACCGTTTCCCGACCGGCCGCACCTTCCACAAGTTCATCAATCCGCAAGGCCGCGCCATTCACGCCGAGGCGCAGGCCGTGCACGGCATCAGCGCGGCGGATCTGGCCGGCAAGCCGACCTTCGCCGAAATCGCCGAGGAATGGCTGGCCTTCACCGACGGTGCCAAGCTGATCGCCCACAACGCCATGTTCGACCTTGGCTTCCTCAACCTCGAATACAGCCGGCTCGGTCATCCGGCCATCGATCCCGGCCGCATCGTCGACACGCTGGCGATCGCGCGCCGCAAGCATCCGATGGGTCCGAACTCGCTGGACGCGCTCTGCCGCCGCTACGGCATCGACAATACCCGCCGCACCAAGCACGGGGCGCTTCTCGACTCCGAATTGCTGGCCGAAGTCTACATCGAGCTCATCGGCGGCAAACAGGCGGCGCTGGTTCTGGAAACCGTGGCCGTGCAGATGAACGGCAGCGGCGAAGTCGCCGATATCGATATCTCGATCGGCGCAAGGCCGATCGCGCTGCCGCCGCGCCTCACCGAGGCGGATCGGGCGGCACATGCCGGGCTTGTCGGCACGCTCGGCGAAAAGGCGTTGTGGCTGAAGGTGGCGTCTGCGGGTTGAGCGGGGGGCGCTCCCTGAACCGACGCGATTAGCCGAGCCGCCCATCCCTTCGTCATGCCCGAGCTTGACCCGAGCAACCCTTAGCAAAAAAGCCCGGCGCGAAGCCGGGCTCTCGATACGAGGGGTGGTGAGTCTCCTCAGCTCACCTGGACCTTGCTTGCGGCCTGGTCCTCGGCGATGCGCTGCTGGAACATCTGCGCGAAATCGATCGGGTCGAGCATCAGCGGCGGGAAGCCGCCGTTGCGGGTGGCGTCCGCGATGATCTGGCGCGCGAAGGGGAAGAGCAGCCGGGGGCATTCGATGAACAGGATCGGCAGCATATGCTCCTGCGGGAAGCCGCTGATGGCGAAGACGCCGCCATAGACCAGTTCGACGTTGAACAGCACTTCCTGGTCGAAGGAGGCCTTGGCATTCAATGTGAGATTGACGTCGAACTGCTTGTCCGAAAGCGGGTTTGCGTTGACGTTGACATTGATGGCGATGCCAGGGGCCTTGTCGCGGCCGCGCAGCGAATTCGGCGCGCCGGGGCTTTCGAACGACAGGTCCTTCACATATTGCGCAAGCACGTTGAGCGAGGGCTGTTCCTGTTTGCCGTTGCCGTTGGCGGCGGCTGCCGCGGCATCATCATTGCTGGCCATTAGCCTTTGTCCTTTTGCCTGGGCAGCATTGCTGACCGGATTGAAATCGGGGGTTCGCTATCATGCTCGGCAGGACAAGACAAGTTTTGCGCGCCGCCTGAAACTGCGCAGCCGTTTCGGGGCGACGGCGCGCATGAGACAGCTATTCGAGCGGACCCTGAAGAGAGCTAGTCGTCTTTCAGCCGCCGCCAAGGGGAATTGTGATCCGGCCCGCGCTTGTAGTCGTCCTGGCGCGAAAAGTCGCTGTCATCGAGATCGATGACCCTGTCGCGGCGGCGGGCCGAAAAGCCGCTGCTGAAGCTGGTCGCCATCACGATGCGGTTCTTGAGCAGGCGCCAGGCAAGATCGCGCACCGGCGGCAGGAGCAGCAGGATGGCGATAATGTCGGTGATGAAGCCCGGAATGATGAGCAGGAGTGCCGCCAGCACGATCATCGCGCCATGCGCGAGTTGGCGGCTTGGATCGCGCCCGGCATCCATTTCCGTCCGCACCCGCGCCATCACGCCGAATCCCTGGTGCCGAAGCAGGAGGCTGCCGGCAATGGTGGAGAGGATGACGAGCCCGATCGTCGCCAAAGCGCCGACTTCGCGGCCGACGATGACGAAGCCGGCGATCTCCAGAAGCGGCAGCAGGAGCAGGAACAGGGGAATGAACGAAATGCGCAAATTGAGACCGGTCGCTTTCTTCTTTTGCGGGCCTCGCGGGAAATCGCCGCTGGCACTAGGACCTTTAGATAGGTATGGCTGGCTTTGATTTGAATGATTGCGCCCGCCGTTCTATATGCTTTGGGTAATGAACGCTATGCGACCGCCGCCATTCTGAGGGTTCTGGTGGTCCGGCCTGGACAGGGATCGAATTGGCGGAAGATATGGGTTTCTTCGACTTCGGCACGATTTTCTTTTTGATTGCGGCGGTTGTGATCTTCTTCCAGCTTCGCAACGTGCTGGGCCGTCGCACCGGAAACGAACGCCCGCCCTTCGATCCTTATTCGGCAAGCCGCACGCGCGAGCAGGATGCGGCGCAGAAGTCCGAGAATGTGGTGTCGCTGCCGCGCAAGCGCATGCCGGGGGAACCGGCGGCGGAGACCTATGCCGCGATCGACGCTTTCGCCAAGCCGGACAGCGATCTCAACAAGGGCCTGCGCGCGATCAAGGACAACGATCCGTCCTTCGATCCCAAGACCTTTATCGACGGCGCCAAGATGGCCTACGAGATGATCGTCATGGCCTTTGCCGACGGCGACCGCAAAACGCTGAAGAACCTGTTGTCGCGCGAGGTCTATGACAGCTTCGTCGCCGCGATCGGCGAGCGCGAGGCGAAAGCGGAAAAGATCCAGTCTTCCTTCGTCGGTATCGACAAGGTCGATGTCGTCGCCGCCGAGATGAAGGGCACCGAGGCGCATATCACGCTGCGCATCGTCAGCGAGCTGATCTCGGCGACCCGCGACAAGGTCGGCGCCGTCATCGACGGCGATCCGGAAAAAGTCGCCGAGGTCAAGGACGTCTGGACCTTCTTCCGCGATACCCGGTCGCGTGATCCGAACTGGAAGCTGGTCGCCACGGAAGAAGAAGATTGACCTAGAGCATGATGCCGAAAAGTGTGGAGCGGTTTTCGGACGCCATCATGCTCCATCTCTTTAGTTTGGAGCCGGATTCAGATTTCAGGTCGATCCGGCCTGAAATCATCCGGCTCTAGGTGGCGGCTGTCATGTCGCTGTCTTCGGCATTCAAGGAAAAATCCTTCGGCGACCTGCCCGGCTGGGACGAGGATGATCACCTCGCCGCCTTCGCGGCGTTTAAACGTTCGGCTTTCCACGTCCTGACCAAGCCCTATCGAACCGGTTCGCTCGGCGTCGCGTTCGCCGCTTTCGCCGGGGCCTACACTGAGGCGCGCTCCGTTTCGCCGCAGAATCGGTCGGAGGCGCGGTCCTTCTTCGAGCGCCATTTCGCTCCCGCTTTGGTGGTGGCCGAAAGCGGCGGCGCCGGCCTCGTCACCGGCTTCTACGAGCCCGAGGTCGAGGCCTCGCCGGTGAGGACGGAGCGGTTCACGGTGCCGCTGCTCTCCCGTCCCGCCGATCTGGTCGACATCGACGATAAAAATCGCCCCCTCGGAATGGATCCCTATCTCGCCTTCGCGCGCGCCACGCCGACAGGTCCGGTCGAATATTTCGATCGCGGCGCCATCGAGCGCGGCGCGCTGTCCGGGCAGAACCTCGAGATTGCCTGGCTCGCCGACAAGGTCGATGCCTTCTTCATCCATGTGCAGGGAGCGGCGCGGCTGAAGATGACCGATGGTCGGCTCTGCCGCGTCACCTATGCCGCAAAATCCGGCCAGCGCTTCACTGGGCCGGGCAGGATCTTGAGCGAGACCGGCGAAATCCCGCTGGAAAAGGTGACGATGCAGTCGATCCGCGCCTGGTTCAAGGCGCATCCTGAGCGAGTCGACGAGATCCTGTGGCAGAACCGCTCCTATATCTTCTTTCGTGAGGCGCCGGTCGACGACCCGGAGCTCGGTCCCATTGCCGCCGCCAAGGTGCCATTGACGCCCGGCCGCTCGGTCGCCGTCGACCGGCTGCTGCACACCTTCGGCACGCCCTTCCATATCGTTGCGCCAACGCTCACCGCTTTCGGCGGAAAACCGTTCCGGCGGCTGATGATCGCGCAGGACACCGGCTCGGCCATCACCGGAGCGGCGCGAGGCGATCTCTTCGCCGGCTCGGGCGATGCTGCGGGCGAGATCGCCGGCGTCGTGCGCAACGTCGCCGACTTTTATGCGCTGGTCCCGCGCGGGCTGTTCGACAGGGGGCACGCGTGAACCGCCGTCACGACACGCTGAGCGACGACGATCGCATCCTCTGGAACCTGGTGGCGCGCACGACGCGGCCCCTCAAAGGCAAGGTCGCGGTCGAGATTCCCGATATCGTCGAGCCGACGCCGGCGCCGGCGCCCACGGCGGCCAATGGCGTTCCCACCGCTGCCGCGAAGCCGAAGCCGCAGCACGTCGCGCATTCGCTTGACGACCAGACCCACGAGAAACTGAAAAAAGGCCGGCTGCCGATCGAGGGCCGCGTCGATCTGCACGGCATGACGCAGGACGAGGCCTATTCGCTGCTCCTCACCTTCCTGCACCGCGCCCATGCCGGCGGTATCCGCTATGTGCTGGTCATCACCGGCAAGGGCTCGTCGTCCGGCGGCGACGGCATCCTGCGCCGCTCGGTGCCGCACTGGCTGTCGACCCCGGCTTTCCGGCATCTGGTCTCGAGCCACGATCACGCCGCCCGCAACCATGGCGGCTCGGGCGCGCTCTATGTGCGGCTCAGGCGGACGCGCGCATGAGGACGCCGGCCATGAGGACGCAACAGTGACCCCGTTCGGCGAAAGGCTGAGGGCGCTGCGCGCCGAGCGCGGCGTCAGCCAGAAGGCGATGGCGCAGGCCATCGGCGTCAGCGCCGCCTATCTGTCGGCGCTCGAGCATGGCCGCCGCGGCGCGCCGACCTGGACGCTGATCCAGAAGATCATCGGCTATTTCAACATCATCTGGGACGACGCCGAGGACCTTGCCCGCCTCGCCGAAACCTCGCATCCACGGGTCAGGATCGATACGTCGGGCCTGTCGCCGGCCGCGACCGAACTGGCCAATCTTCTGGCCGAGAGCATCGAGAAGCTGGACGAGGCGGAGCTGCGCCGCCTCAGCGCGTCGATTCGTGCGGCGCTGAGAAGGTAGGTCCCGAGATCTACTGCACCGAGCCGACCAGCAGCTGCTGGCCATCGCGGATCGACACCCAGCGGCCGGTGTTGTCGATCGCCTGGCGCTTGAGATAACGGTAGCCGGTCTCGTCCCAGGCTTGGACCTTGTCGGTCAAATTGTCGAGGATGTAGTCACCCTTATCGGTGCGCACCGTCAGCACGGAATGGCCTTCGCCGTCCGGCTTGCGCACGACGGTGATCAAGAGATCCGCAAGCGAGATGCCCATGCGGTAGAGCTGGCGCCGCTTCTCCAGCACATAGTCCTCGCAGTCGCCAAAGCCATTGTCCGGATAGGTCCAGACCTCGTCCTTGCCGTAATTGTCGAGATCGCTCATCGGCTTGACGGCGGCGTTGACCTTGGCGGTCACGTTGATCAGCTTGCGCCACAGAGCATCGGTCAGCTTGGCCGGCGCGAGATTGGCCGGGCGAATGTTGCATTCGCTCGGATGCGTCTTGCAGAAATCATAATGTCCGATCGGCTGCGAGGTCAGGCCGCCGGTGGCCATGGCGCCGGCAGCCCATGCCGGAACCGCCCAGTGGGCCGAGATCGCCAGCCCTGCGACTGCACACAAACGCAGCATCCGCGCCATCGGTGAGGAAGTCATTGTCCCCCGGGGTCCGCCCTTGTTTATTAACGAAACGTTAAGGGGGATTTACAGTCCGTGTCAATTGAAGACAACGGCTAGTTTGGTGGCATGGTTACCCGCCAGGCCCGCATAGCGGCAGTTTGGCAACAGCGGCGTCGGGACGCCGGTCAGCCCTGAACATTGGTTCCACGGAAAGGTCACGCGCTTAAGCGGCGCCGAGCCGCGTCCGCTTCGCGCTCAGCTCTTGGCGGAACGGACCAGCTTCGGCTTCGCCGCCAGGCGGGTCTGGCGGCCGTAGCTGGAGATGAAGTCCAGGATGCGCGGCACGATCTCCGACCGGAACCGCGAGCCGTTGAAGACGCCGTAATGGCCGACGGCCGGCTGCATGTAGTGGGCCTGCCGGTCGGCCGGAATGTTCACGCAAAGCTCATGCGCGGCCTGGGTCTGGCCGAGCCCGGAAATGTCGTCGTTCTCGCCCTCGACGGTGAACAGCGCGACATTGCGGATCGCCTGGGGATCGACGACCTCGCCGCGATGCGTCATCTCGCCCTTCGGCAAGGCGTGGCGCACGAACACCGTGTCGACCGTCTGCAGGTAGAACTCCGCCGTCAGGTCCATCACCGCCAGATATTCGTCGTAGAAGTCACGGTGCTTCTCGGCGCTGTCGCCGTCGTTTTTCACAAGGTGCATGAAGAAGTCCTTGTGGGCGATGATGTGGCGATCGAGATTCATGCTCATGAAGCCCGAAAGCTGCAGGAACCCGGGATAGACATCGCGGCCGAATCCGGGCACCGGCCAGGGCGCCTGCATGATGACGTTCTCACGGAACCAGTCGGTGCCCTTTTCTCCGGCGAGCAGATTGACCGCGGTCGGATTGCGGCGGGTGTCGATCGGCCCGCCCATCAGCGTCATGGTCGACGGCACGAAGGGGTCGCCGCGCTTTTCCATCAGCGCCACCGCCGCCAGCACCGGCACCGAGGGCTGGCAGACTGCCATCACATGGGTATCGGGACCCAACGCATGGAACATCTCGATGACATAGTCGATATAGTCGTCGAGATCGAAGCTGCCCTGCGACAGCGGCACCATGCGGGCGTCGACCCAGTCGGTGATGTGCACGTCGGCGTGAGGAAGCATCGCCTCGACCGTGCCGCGCAGCAGCGTCGCATAATGGCCGGACATCGGCGCCACGATCAGAAGCTTCGGATCGGGCTTGCGGCCCGCGGGAAGCTGGCGCTCGAAGCGGACGAGGTTGCAGAACGGCTTCGACCACACGGTTCGTTCGGCGACGTCGACGCTCTTCCAGTCGACCACCGCCTTGGTCAGGCCGAATTCAGGCTTGCCGTAGCGGCGCGTCGTGCGCTCGAAGAGTTCCGCGGCTGCCGCGACCGACCGGCCGAGCGCCGTATGCGAAACCGGATTGAGCGGGTTGGAATAGAAGAACCGCACCGCATCTGCGTAAAGGCGGGCGGGCTGCAGCGCCGCATGGTTCAGTTCGTAGAGCTGGTAGAACATCAAGAACCCCGCTGCTGCCTGACGACCAAGGGGCCGACGAGCAGCGCCGAGCCTTGAATGTCTCGCAGTGAGGTTAACAAGATATTGTTGCGATGCAATACGTCAATTGGCGTGACGAATGCTGCTTTGGTCCAAACTGTTGAAAACTCGTCACGTATGGCGGAGCCGGCTCACTGTGCGCTGCCGCAATGTGTAGGAAATATGTCCGGCTCCCTCTTGCCGGACACCGACATCTTAAACGCGCGCCATGCAGACTGCGGTGTGGCCCGAGCCGATGAAGCCGAGCTGGGTGGCGGCGCCGCGGGAGAGGTCGAGCACGCGGCCCCGGACGAACGGGCCGCGATCGTTGATGCGCACGACGACGCTGCGGCCGTTGTTCTTGTTGGTGACCCTGAGCTTGGTGCCGAACGGCAAGCTGCGGTGCGCCGCAGTCAGCGCGGCGGGGTTCATGCGCTCGCCGGAGGCGGTTCGGGAATGCAGCGCGTACCAGGAAGCGCGGCCACATTGTGCGGCGGCTGAAGAGGCGGAAGAGGCGCCAGCCATCAGGCCAGCCGCGATCGTTGCCGCGACAAGCGCGGTGCGGTTGGTTTTATTCATCTTTTAGGGGTGGGCTCCGTTATAGACAACCCGCCGTAAGTGCCGAATGAGGCATGAAATGCGGCAAGCGTCTGGCGGTTCCATGGCAAAGGCACACGTTTGGAGTCGCCGCGAAACAGTTTGTCATGACATCTCCCGCGAGCGCCAGCGTATTCTTCATGGAGACCGACCCGGTTTTGCAGGAAGTCCCGAGTAGGAGCGGCCCTCGGGGCGCAAGTAAAAGCGGAAACTATTGCTTCGCTTCCTTCTGCTGCTTTATTGCGCGCGCGTTCCGGTGAAGGATCGACTTTGCGCCGGGATTTCGCCGATGCGACTGATCAGGAATTTACTGGCGCTGATCGTGCTGGCGATCGGCGTGCTGTGGTCGCTGCAAGGGCTTGGGCTGGTCCAGGGCAGCTTCATGACCGGCCAGCGGGAATGGCTCTATATCGGGCTTGTCACCGCGCTGCTCGGCCTGATCGGCCTCCGTTGGGCAAACCGCCCGCGCGTTTGATCCGACCGGCAAGATGGCGCCGCGCGTCCGGTTGGACGGTCGAAGCGACGCGCGCAGACTCCCGCCGTCGGACCGCTGACGCCGGGCACCTCTTCGAGATCGACGCCATCCCGACATCCGCGCGCAACGCGCGAAGCTCAGCAAGCAGTTGCTGGGGTGAAATTTCTGCTGAGGTCGGCGCTCTACGGCGCCCCCCTCTGGCCTGCCGGCCATCTCCCCCACAGGTGGGGAGATCAGATGTCGCGTCGGCTTTCGCCAATCGCCAACATTTGCAAGCAAGGGCGCCAAGGGTCGAGCTCCAATCTCCCCCCTTGTGGGGGAGATGTCCGGCAGGACAGAGGGGGGCGCTGTCCCGCCGGCTTTCAACATTTAGAGGCGGTGTGCTGCGCCGCCCGTGAAATTCCATTCCGCCACTCGTCGCCGGAATGGCACGATCTATCTTCTTTCCGGATGGAAAGGGCTGGAAAAGACAAAGGCGTGTGATCTGCGAACCCGGCATGGAGTTCGGCGGCCATCATGCGCAGACTGGTGACGGCCGATCCCGTCGGAACTGCTTCCCATGGAGGGTCCGAGATGAGCGTGCACAGGAAAGCGGCGCCGGACGGCGCGGAAAGCGCTTTGTCACGGCTGCGTCCGCCTTACGCCTCGGTGCTCGACCTGATCGGCCAGACGCCGGTGGTCGAGCTCACCAAATTCGATACCGGCAAGTGCCGGCTGTTCATCAAGCTCGAGAGCCAGAACCCCGGCGGCTCGATCAAGGACCGCATCGCGCTGTCGATGATCGCGGCCGCCGAGAAGGATGGCAGGCTGAAGCGCGGCGGCACCATCGTCGAGGCCACCGCCGGCAACACCGGCCTCGGCCTCGCCCAGGTCGGAATTCCCAAGGGCTACCGCATCATCCTCGTCGTGCCCGACAAGATGTCGCGCGAGAAGATCCAGCATCTGCGCGCTTTAGGCGCCGAGGTGCGCATGACCCGCTCCGATGTCGGCAAGGGCCACCCCGAATATTACCAGGACATGGCCGAGAAGATCGCCGCCGAAATTCCCGGCGCTTTCTATGCCAACCAGTTCGCCAATCCCGCCAATCCGCTGGCGCACGAAAGCACCACCGGCCCGGAAATCTTTTCGCAGCTCGAAGGTGATGTCGACGCGGTGGTGGTCGGCGTCGGTTCCGGCGGCACGCTCACCGGTGTCGGCCGCTTTTTCGCCAAGCATTCGCCGAAGACCGAAATGGTGCTTGCCGATCCGGTCGGCTCGGTGCTGGCGCCGTTGATCAAGACCGGCAAGATGACAGAGGCCGGCAGCTGGACCGTCGAAGGCATCGGCGAGGATTTCGTGCCGCCCAATGCCGATCTGTCGCTGGTCAAGAAAGCCTATTCCATTCCCGACAAGCAGAGCATGCTGGCGGTGCGCGACCTGCTGTCCAAGGAAGGCATCCTGGCCGGCTCGTCGTCCGGCACGCTTCTGTCGGCGGCACTGCGCTACTGCCGCGATCAGACGACGGCCAAACGCGTGGTCACCCTGGTCTGCGACAGCGGCAACAAATATCTGTCGAAGGTCTTCGACGACATCTGGCTCGCCGAGCAGGGCTTGGCCGACCAGGAGCAGCACGGCGACCTGCGCGACCTCGTCATGCGCTCGCCGCGCACTGGTGACATCGTGACCGTTGGCCCCGAGGAAACCCTGCTCAACGCCTATGGCCGCATGCGCCGCTCCGATGTCTCGCAGCTACCGGTGCTGGATGACGGCAAGCTCGTCGGCATCGTCGACGAGAGCGATATCCTGGCCAAGGTCGACGGCCCCTATGACGGCCGCTGGGATCGCTTCAACGCGCCGGTGCGCACGGCCATGACCTCCAACCTGCACACGCTGCAGGCCAGCCAGGCGCTCGATGCACTGCTGCCCGTTTTCGACCGCAACGAGGTCGCCATCGTCTTCGACGGCGACGAATTCATCGGCCTGATAACCCGTATCGACCTGATCAACCATCTGAGGCGCCGCGCAAAATGACTTCGACCGGCAAGAACCGCCTGGCCTTTTCCACCCGCACCATCCATGGCGGCCAGAGCCACGATCCGCTGACCGGCGCGGTTATGGTGCCGATCTACGCCACCTCCACCTACGGCCAGCAGTCGCCCGGCGTGCACAAGGGTTTTGAGTATGCCCGCAGCCAGAACCCGACGCGCTTCGCCTTCGAACGGGTCGTCGCCGACCTCGAAAGCGGCGCCGCGGCCTTCGCCTTCGCCTCAGGCCTGGCCGCGATCGCCACGGTGTTGGAACTGTTCGACGCCGGCGCCCATGTGGTCGCCACCGACGACATCTATGGCGGCTCGTTCCGGCTCATGGAGCGCGTGCGCAAGCGCTCCGCCGGCCTGCAGGTCAGCTTCGCCGATTTCACCGATCTCGCCGCGGTCGAGAGAGCGATCCGCCCGGAGACAAAGCTGCTCTGGGTCGAGACGCCGACCAACCCGCTGCTGCGCGTCGTCGACCTCGAAGGCCTGGCGGCGCTGGCCAAGCGCAAAGGCCTGCTGACTGTCGCCGACAACACTTTTGCCAGCCCCTACATCCAGCGGCCGCTGGAGCTCGGCATCGACATCGTCGTCCACTCGACGACGAAATACTTGAACGGCCATTCCGACATGGTCGGCGGCGTGGCGGTCGTCGGCGACAACAAGGATTTGGCCGATCGGCTGAAATTCCTGCAGAACGCCATCGGCGCCATTTCCGGCCCGTTCG
Source organism: Mesorhizobium sp. WSM3862 (assembly GCF_002294985.1). GTDB lineage: Bacteria > Pseudomonadota > Alphaproteobacteria > Rhizobiales > Rhizobiaceae > Mesorhizobium. The sequence continues at coordinate 57,877 of NZ_NSGE01000004.1, forward strand.
ACAGTTTTCTGGCGCTGCGCGGCATCAAGACCTTGGCGCTTCGGATGGAGCGCCATTCCGCCAACGGCCTGAAGATCGCGCAGTGGCTGGAAGCCCGCAAGGACGTGCGCCGCGTCATCTACCCCGGGCTGGCGAGCCACCCGCAGCACGAGATCGCCAAGCGCCAGATGCACGCCTTCGGCGGCATGATCTCGGTCGACCTCGACCTCGACCTCGCCGGCACCAAACGCTTCCTCGAACGCACGCAGCTTTTCACGCTCGCCGAAAGCCTCGGCGGCGTCGAAAGCCTGATCGAGCATCCGGCGCTGATGACGCACGGCTCGATCCCCGCGGAAAAGCGCGGGGCGATCGGGATATCGGATTCGCTGGTGCGGCTGTCGGCCGGTATCGAGGACGCGGATGATTTGATCGCGGATCTGGAGCAGGCGCTGGGGGGGTGAGTGCCTTCGAGGATCAATCGTTGTGATCCTTCGCGCCCCCCTCTGTCCTGCCGGACATCTCGGTGCCTGTGCCATTGCAGACCGCAATCCACCGACTAAACTGCCTACCAACATGCGATCTCCGGAGGCGTGATGCGCGTGATCGTGTTGGGTGGCGGCGTTGTCGGCGTCACCACTGCCTATCAGCTGCAGAAAGACGGGCACGAGGTGGTCGTCCTCGAGCGCCAGAGCCAAGTCGCCGCCGAGACCAGCTGGGGCAATGCCGGCATGATCGCGCCGGGGCATTCCTTCGTCTGGTCGTCGCCCAGGGCGCCATTAATCCTGTTGAAATCGCTGGTGCTGAAGGATCAGGCGCTACGCTTCAAGCTGTCGGCCGATCCGACGCTCTACAGCTGGTCGTGGCTGTTCCTGATGGAATGCACGGCCGAGAAGGCCAGGCGCAACACGCTGCTCAAGCATCGGCTTGCCGTCTATTCGCAGAGCGTGCTGCACGAGGTGATTGCCCACGAGCAGATCGACTACGACCGCAACGATCGCGGCATCCTCTATTTCTATCGCAGCCAGCAGGCGCTCGATAAAGGCGTCGAGCACATGCGGCTGCTGGAATCAGACGGCCAGCTGATCAAGGTGCTCGACCGCGACGCCATCGTCGCGCTCGACCCGTCGCTGGCTTCCGCGCGGGAAAAGATCGCCGGCGGCATCCATTGCCCGACCGATGAGACCGGTGACCCGGCCAAATTCACCCGGGCGCTTGCCGCGAAGGTCGTCGAGCGCTGCGGCGAGATCCGTACCGGCACGACCATCACCGGCATCGAGACCTCGGGCGGTGGCGTGGCACAGGTGCTGACCGACAAGGGCAGCGTCAAGGGCGACGCCTATGTGCTGGCGCTCGGCTCCTACAGCCCGCTGATCGCGAAGACCGTCGGTATCAGCCTGCCGATCTACCGATCAAGGGTTATTCGCTGACCATTCCGATCGGCAACCAGCCTCGGCCGCCGACCATCGCGGCGATCGACGAGCACAATCTAGTCGCCGTGTCGCGCTTCGGCGACCGGCTGCGCGTCACCGCGACGGCGGAATTCGCCGGCTACGACACCAGCCACAAGCCGGCCGATTTCGCCTTCATGAAGGGCGTGACGCAGGAGCTTTATCCCGAGGGCGCCGACTACGACCGCGCCGAGATGTGGGCGGGCTTGAGGCCGATGACGCCGAACAATCTGCCCGAGTTCGGGCGCCGCCGCCTCAGCAACCTCTATCTCAACACCGGGCACGGCCATATCGGCTGGACCATGTCGCACGGTTCGGCCCGCATCACCGCCGACCTGATCGCCGGCCGCAAACCGGCCATCTCGATGGACGGTCTTTTGAATTGAGAGCATGATCCCGGAGGGATCGGCCAAGAAAGGGAAATGCCATGTCTGTCAGCGCGGCTGCTACCCGCCCTCAATCTTCGGGACCGGTCGATCCCAAGCCGGTCGATGCCAAGCCGGTCGATCTGGGCGTGCTTCCGTCCGAACTCGACGGTGGCCTTGCCTCGCGCGCGGCGATCGGGCTTGCGATCCTCGCCACCGACCAGACGCTGGAGCATGAGTTCCGCGCGTTGGTGCGCATTCCGGGCGTCGCCTTCTACGAGGCCCGCCTCTTCAACCACAACGACATCACCCCCGACACGCTGCGCGCCATCGGCCCGCGCATCGCGCCGACCGTCGACCTCATCCTGCCCAGCATTCCGCTCGACGTCGTCGGCTTCGGCTGCACCTCGGCCACCATGACGCTCGGCGAGGAAGCCGTCTTCGCCGAGATCAGGAAGGCGCGGCCGGGCGTCGCCTGCACCACGCCGGTGACGGGCGCGCTTGCCGCCTTCAAGGCGCTCGGCGCCAAGGGCATCGGCCTGCTGACGCCTTATGCCCCCGAGATCAACCAGGGCCTCGTCACCTATTTCACCGGACGCGGCCTCGATATCGCCGCCGTCGCCACTTTCGACCGGCGCGACGACCGCGAGGCGGCCCGCATATCGCTCGCCTCGATCGAGGCCGCGGCCGAGCGCATGGCGGCGGCTCCCGGCGTGGACGCGATCTTCATCTCCTGCACCAGCCTGCGCGTCGCCGAGGCGGTGGCGGAACTGGAGCAGCGCATCGGCATTCCCGTCACCTCGTCCAACCACGCCATGGCCTGGCACTGCCTGCGGCTCGCCGGCATCGACGACGTCGTGCCTTCCGGCGGCCGGCTGTTCGCGTTGCCGATTGCCTGATCCGATTGACGGTTGGCCGGTTCGAAGTCGCCGGTTAACGTTTGCGGAAAAGGTTGCTTAACGCTTCGCTACTATGTCCTGCCCTCGGGAGGCAGAACAGAGTGAGCGCGATGAACGACAGCCCCGAAAAGCGCAACGAATGGCGCGCCATCTTCTACGTGCAGGCGCGTGTGGCGATCCTGTTCGTCCCGATCATCGTCAGCCTGCTGATCATCGGCGCGCTTGCCGGCAACGACCGCGATCGCGTCGTCATCGACCGGACCGTCACCAGCTCGGTGAAGTAGGCAGTCAGCCATTGTATTCTGCCACTTCAGCTGCTTTCGCTGGCCAGGCTATCCCTTTGGTCTGATCGCCTCCCGCAAATCGGCGAGGGATATCACCAGCGTCGTCGGATCGAGGGGCGAGGCATCGAACCCCAGCGCCGTGTAGAAGTGTCGCGCTTCATCCGAGATCGCGTGGACCAGGATGCCGCGAATGCCGACTGATCCGGCCGCATTCATCACGCGGCGGGCCGCGTCCTGAACCAGCGCGCGGCCCAAGCCTCGGCGCTGATGGGAAGTATCGATGGCAAGCCGGGCAAGAATGGCGACCGCAATCGGATCGGGCATATTGCGCCTTAAGCGGGCCGGCACATGGCTCCCCACCACACCGCCCGAGGCGAGCGCGTAATAGGCCACGACCTTGTCTCCATCGCAAGCAACAAAGGTGCGCGCCGTGCCGCTGTCTTGACTGGTGAGCGCCCGGCGTTTGAGCCAGTCATCCGACCCCGGGACGCCGGATGAAAAGAACGACAGATCGTGGGTACGGTCCAGCGGTACCGGCGCCCGAAGCGTCACTTCGTTTCCCATGGGAGGGACGCGTTCATCAGCTTGGACAGTCGCTCGTTCGACTTGGCCGGTGCGTCGAGCAGGGAGAGGAACTCGGCCTGTGCCTGGGGCGAAACCTTCAGAAGTGTCCGGTCGAGCAATGTGTCCTCGGCCATTCGCCGAGCGGCATCGAGGATGAAATCCGTTCGGGTTTTGCCAAGCGTCCGCGCGGCTTCGTCGATCAAGCCGCGCTCCTCGGGCTTGATACGCATGTTCAGCGTGCTTCTCTTCGAGGCGTCTGCAGACTCGTGCTTCATTGTTCCAGAGTAGTATCCTGTAATGACGTTGTCATTATAGTGAGAGTAGGTTTTGTTTAGCGCCGAAGCGAATGTAGATGCCAAAAGTTGCATTCTTGGCGCGGTATAAGGAAGGAGTGTGGGCGAAGCAATTCGAAAACATCAACCGAGGGGTCTAAAGGTGCTGGCGATCACCGTACATGACCAGCCGATTAATCCAAACATTAGATGTTGCTGAATTACGATAAGCAATAGTTGTCGCAACATAATCGAAGCTATATTGAAGATATAGCGGCTGTAACCGAATCTTAACTGTTTCGATTAAGGTCTTCAAAATTGTTTCTTCGTAGGTTGAGCAGGTCACCAACGGGGCAACAAGGAACCCTTCAATGCTCAAACTAATCAAGCGGTTCAATAACGACGAATCCGGTGCAACGGCTATCGAATACGGCCTGATCGCGGCGCTGATCGCACTGGCGATCATGGTCGGGGCTACTTCGCTCGGCTCGGCGTTGAACACAAAATTCGGCTTGATCGCCGACTGCGTCGCGGACCCGAAAGCATCTGGATGCCCGCAATAAGCTCAGCCTACAGGTTACAGCACGGACTTTTTTGGGGTCGCCTCGGGCGACCCTTTTCCGGCGCGCCGGAGCGGCGAGACGCGAACGCGGCGCGGCTCAAACAAAGCGCGGGATCGGGCCGTTCTGCGCGGTCGTGCGGTCGCCGAGGTCGATGAACACCTCGTCGACATAGCACCAGCCCCAGCCTTCGGGCGGATCGTAGCCTTCGATGACCGGATGCTGAGTGGCGTGGAAATGCTTGGTGGCGTGGCGGTTGGGCGAGTCGTCGCAGCAGCCGACATGGCCGCAGGTGCGGCAGAGTCTGAGATGCACCCACCAGGAGCCGCTCTTCAGGCATTCCTCGCAGCCGAGGGCGCTCGGCACCACATCCTTGATGTCGTCCGTATGCCTGCATTCGTCCATCACGGTCTCCTTTCGGGCTGAGCAGCACGCCCGCCGTTGCGCGCAAGATGGGCATGCAGCGCCGCCACCACCTGAGCGCCTTCGCCGACGGCGGCCGCGACACGCTTGGTCGAGCCGCAGCGCACATCGCCGATGGCGAACACGCCGCTGCGGCTCGTCTCCATCGGGCCGTGTCCCGGCGCCACATCCGGTCCGGTGCGCACGAAGCCCTTAGCGTCGAGCGCCACGTCGCAGCGCGCCAGCCAGTCGGTGTTCGGGTCGGCGCCGATGAACAGGAAGAGGTGGTGGATGGTCCGCGTCGTCGCCACGCCGGTGACCCGGTTGCGCCAGCACAGCCGCTCGAGGTTGCCGTCATGGCCGTCGAGCGCCTCGACCTCGGTTTCCGTCAGCACCTCGATGTTCGGCTGCGCCACGATCCGCTCGACCAGATAGCGCGACATGGTGGCATCGAGGCTGTCGCGCCGCGCCAACAACGTCACCTTGCGCACTTGGCTGGCGAGAAAGACGGCCGCCTGGCCGGCCGAGTTGCCGGCGCCGACCAGCGCCACTTCCTGGTCCCGGCAGAGCCGTGCTTCGATCGGCGAGGCCCAGTAATGCACCGACGTGCCCTCGAACTGCGCGATATTGGCGATGTCGAGGCGACGGTAGCGCGCGCCGCTGGCGATCACCACCGTGCGCGCGCGCAAGGTCTCGCCGTCGCCAACGTCCAGCCGGTAGCCGGCCATGTTGTCGGCGGCGCCGAGCAATTTGGCTTCATCGGGGATCACCATCTCGACCCCGAACTTCTGCGCCTGGTTGTAGGCGCGCGCCATCAGCGCCATGCCTGTAATGCCGGTCGGAAAGCCGAGATAGTTCTCGATGCGCGAGGATGCCCCCGCCTGCCCGCCGAAGGCGCGGCAGTCGAGCACGATCGTCGACAGCCCCTCGGAGGCCGCATAGACCGCGGCCGCCAATCCTGCCGGCCCGGCGCCGACGATGGCCACGTCGTAGATCTTGCCGGCGTCGAGCGGCCGCAGCAGCCCGACGCAGCGGGCGAGATCGCTTTCGCCGGGATTGTGCAGCAGCTTGCCGTTGGGACAGAGCACGATCGGCAGATGGTGCGGATCGACATGAAAACGCTCGATCAGCGTCTTGGCGCAGGGATCGGTGTCGGAATCGAGCGCGCGGTGCGGCAGGCCGCTGCGGGTGAGGAAACCCTGCAGCCGCAGCACATCGCCATTGCCGGGACGGCCGATGACGATCGGCCCGCTGGTGCCGCTCTCGAGCAGGCCGACACGGCGCAGGATCAGCGCGCGCATGACGCGCTCGCCGAGATTCGCCTCTTGCACCATCAGATCGCGCAGCCGCTGCGAGGGGATGACGATGGCTTCGACCGGCTCGGTCGCCTCGGCATTGACGAGCGACGGCCGGCTCGAAAGCTGCGCCAGTTCGCCGATGAAATTGCCCGGACCATAGGTGATGATCGCCTCGCGCGGGCCAAGACCGCTGGCCTGCGTGATGTCGACCTTGCCCGACAGGATGACGACCAATCCGGGCGAGACCGTGCCGGCCGTCACGATATGCTCGCCGGCGCCGTAGGCTCTTGGCACGCCGAAGCGGCGCATGCGCTCGATGTCCGCATCGGCGAGCACGGGGAACATCTGGTCGCGGCGGGCGGCGATCGTAGGGCTGACGGAGGGGGCCATGACCGGACCGTAGCGTCCGCGGCAGCGGGTTTGAAGCGGTTTGTTCAGGGACTGGCCGGAAGGGCAGGTGGCCGCTACGCTGTCAGCTATCCGAGCGACCTCGCCAGCTTGCGCAGCGCCCCCTGCGGATCATCGGTGATGACGGAGCCATGCGAGACGAGGATGCGCTTGAGCGCCGGCAGGTCAGCCCATCGTCTCAATTGCGCTGCGAGTGCCGCCTTGTCGCCGACCATCGTCAGCTTGACCGGCCAGGGTATACGCGGCTCATCACCGGCAAATCCCATCATGCGCAATGCCCAGCCGGCAAAACCGGATGCGCCGCGGATGTTGCCGACGATATTATTGAGAACGAGCGTCATGCCGTTCGGTCCGTCGATTTGCAGCGCCGCTTCGCGATCACGGGTTCCGGGGACGGTGACGAGCTTGACGTCGGGATCGCCAAAGTCGCCGCGTGCCGCATCGACATGCACCGCCTTCTCGACGCTGTTGCGCGCGCCCGCCGGTGCAATCACCTGCAGGGTGGGATAGCGATCTTTCCATGGCTTTGCATCGAGCCGGTGATGGTCGTTAGGGACGATCAAGAAGGCCGGTTGGCCGAAGGCCTCGATCGCGCGCATCTGTTCGTCGTCGAGCGCGATGGCGCTGAAGATGACGAGCCGTCGGTCGCGCAATCGCACCACGGTCATGCGCCGTTTCAGGTTGCCGACCGGCATCGGTATGTCGCCGGTCACCGTCAGAATATCGTCGTCGACAGGAGAGAGCCTGCCATGCGGCAGAACCTTCCACTCCTTGAACGGCGCGGGCATCACGGAACCTCGGCTTAACAGACAAGATAGGAACGGTTTAACCCGAGACGAGTTGCAGGCACAAAAAAGCCCGGAAAATCCGGGCTTTTTGCTCATCGCGTCAGATCGTCTGAAACGGGAATTTGGTGCCCAGAAGAGGACTCGAACCTCCACTCCTTGCGGAACACGGACCTGAACCGTGCGCGTCTACCAATTCCGCCATCTGGGCTGGTGGGCGCTCATGTAAGCGGGCAAACGAAGCGTGTCAACGCGGTTTTTTTCGAGGAGCTCAAGACTGACCAGAGGGCAGCTTGGGTTCATTTCAGGCACGGACGGCAATTGTCGGCGTCGGCTCCGCCCCTCATCGCCCTGCCGGGCACTTCTCCCCGTATAGGACGGGGAGAAGGGGCTGGCCGCGGCGTTGGCGTCCTCTTGAGACGCTGGCGATTGGCGAAATCGGCGGCCGGAGCTTCCCTCTCCCCGTCACTATACGGGGGAGAGGATGCCGGCAGGCAGGTGAGGGGCGCCGACGCTGGTCTTTAACGGCGAGACGGAATTCCGAGCTGAAGCGGTTGTCCCGAGACGGCCACCCGTTCCGAGCGGGGCCGGAACAATAGAACTCTCACCCCTCCAGCACTTCCTTCTTTGCCACGGTGGAATCGGCGTTGAGCTTGTAGATCACCGGCACGCCGGTGCCGAGCTCCAGCTTGACGATCTCTTCGCCCGACTTGCCGTCCAGCGCCATGATCAGCGCCCGCAGCGAATTGCCGTGCGCGGCGACCAGCACCGTCTCGCCGCGCAGCACATGCGGCTGCACGTCGTGCAGGTAATAGGGCCAGACACGCGCGCCGGTGTCCTTCAGGCTTTCGCCGCCGGGAGGCGATACGTCGTAGGAGCGGCGCCAGATGTGCACCTGCTCCTCGCCCCACTTCTTGCGCGCGTCGTCCTTGTTGAGGCCGGAGAGATCGCCATAGTCGCGTTCGTTGAGCGCCTGGTCGCGGACGGTCTCGAGCTTGCTTTGGCCGACCACGTCGAGAATGTGCTGGCAGGTCTTCTGCGCCCGCTTCAGCGCCGAGGTGTAGGCGATGTCGAATTTCAGCCCGCGCGCCTTGAGCTTCTCGCCGGCGGCAAGCGCCTCCGCATTGCCCTGGTCGGTGAGGTCGACATCGCGCCAGCCGGTGAACAGGTTCTTCAGGTTCCATTCGCTCTGGCCGTGGCGCACGAGCACGAGAGTTCCCGACATGTTTGCTCCTGATACGTGGTTGGATTTGAGCAATTCCAGGAAAAGTGTGTAGCGGTTTTCAGCCCGGAATTGCGGAAGAAAAGCAGAAAAAAACCGCCTCAGCCCAGGCCGAGCACGTCCCGCATGGAATAGAGGCCCGGCTTCTTGCCTCGGCCCCAGAGCGCCGCCTTGACCGCGCCGCGGGCAAAGATCGCCCGGTCCTCGGCCTGGTGGGCGAGCGTGATGCGCTCGCCGGTGCCGGCCAGGATCACGCTGTGCTCGCCGACCACCGAGCCGCCGCGCAAGCTGGCGAAGCCGATCGTGCCGGGTTTGCGTACGCCGGTATGGCCGTCGCGCACACGCACGCTGTTGTCATTGAGCGCGATCTCTCGGCCCTTGGCCGCCGCTTCGCCGAGCAGCAGCGCCGTGCCGGACGGCGCGTCGACCTTGTGCCTGTGGTGCATCTCCAGGATCTCGATGTCGAAATCCTGCACATCGAGCGCGCGCGCCGCCTGCTCCACCAGCACCGCCAAGAGATTGACGCCGAGGCTCATATTGCCGGATTTGACGATGGTCGCGTGGCGCGCCGCCGCGGTGATCTTCGCATCGTCATCGGCCGAACAGCCGGTCGTGCCGATGACATGGACGATGCGCGCCTGCGCGGCATAGCCGGCGAATTCGACGCTTGCGCCGGGGGCCGTGAAATCGAGCACGCCGTCGGCCTTGGCGAAGGCCGGCAGCGGGTCGTCGGCGATCGGCACATTGATGGTGCCGATGCCGGCGAGCTCGCCGGCATCCTTGCCGAGATGCGGCGAACCCGGCCGCTCGACGGCACCGGCAACGCGCGCGCCGGGAATGGAGTGGATGGCGCGGATCAGCGTCTGACCCATCCGGCCGGCGGCGCCCACCACCACCAGGCCCATATCGCCCGTTTCGCTCATGCGCTTCTCCCGACGGTCTTCTTCGCGCGCGTGCGCGGCAGAGGAGTTTGGGTCGGCTTGGCGTCATCGACAAGCCCCAGCCCCTTCTTGCCCTGCACCCGGTGGAAGCGGGCATAGACGCTGTGCGGGTCGGCCATCAGCGAGGCGTGAGTGCCTTCCTCGACCAGCCGTCCCTCTTCCAGCACGATGATGCGGTCGGCATTGACCACGGTCGACAGCCGATGCGCGATGACGATGGTGGTGCGGCCTTCCATGACATGGGTGAGCGCTTCCTGGACGCGCGCTTCGGCCTCGTTGTCGAGCGCCGACGTAGCCTCGTCGAGCAGCAGGATCGGCGCTTGGCGCACGATGGCGCGGGCGATCGAGACGCGCTGGCGCTGACCGCCGGAAAGCGTCGAGCCGCCTTCGCCGACCGGCGTGTCGTAGCCTTGCGGCTGCTGGCGGATGAACTCGTCGGCGGCGGCCTGTTTCGCCGCCTGCTCAATCTCCGCGTCGGTGGCCGAGAGCCGGCCGTAGCGAATGTTGTCGCGGATCGTGCCTTCGAAGAGATACGGCGCCTGCGAGACATAGGCGATCGATTGGCGCAGCGACCGCTTCGTCACCTTCGAGATGTCCTGGCCGTCCACCTCGATGTTGCCCTCGTCGACGTCGTAGAAGCGCTGCAAGAGCGCCACCAGCGTCGACTTGCCGGCGCCCGAAGCGCCGACGATCGCCGTCACCTTGCCGGCGGCGGCGGTAAAGCTCAGATCCCTCAGCACCGGCATGTCGGCGCTGTAGCCGAACGTCACATTGTTGAAGGTCACTTCGCTGGAAATGATCTTCGCTTCGGCGGCGTCGGGCGCGTCGCTTTGTTTCGGCTCGAGGTCGAGCAGTTCATAGATCATGCGCGCGTTGACCAGCGCGCGCTCCATCGCCACCTGCATGCGCGCCAGCCGCCTCGCCGGATCATAGGCCAGGATCAGCGCGGTGATGAAGGAAAACACCGCGCCCGGCGGCTGGCCGAGAACCAGCGCCCGATAACCGGAATAGGCGATGACGGCGGTCACGGCGAGGCCAGCCAGGATGTCCGAAATCGGCGACAGCCGCTCGGAGACGCGGGCGATCTTGTTGCTGCGCTGCTCGGCCGTGTCGGCCATGATGCCGATGCGGCGCGCCAGCTCGTCCTCCAGGGTGAAGGCCTTGACGATGGCGATGCCTTGTGTGGCCTCCTGCACCGACCCGCTCAGCCGGGAATTGATCAGCACGGATTCCCGGTTAATCTTGCGCACCCGGCGCGTGATGTAGACGACGGCCCAGATCAGCGGCGGCCCGATCAGCAGCGAGCTCAGCGACAACACCGGATCCTGGTAGACCATGAGGCCGACCAGGCCGACGAGCGTCACTGCGTCGCGAGTGATCGAAATCAATGTCAGCGACAGCAGGTCGCGGATGCCGCCGATATTCTCGTCCAGCTGCGCCGCCAGTCGACCCGAGCGCGTGTCGTTGAAGAAATTGACGCCGAGCCGCATCAGATGGTCGAAGGTGCGCTTCTGGTAGCGGGCGACGAGATTGTTGCCGATCGTGGCCAACGCCACCGCCTGGCCGTAGCCGGCAAAACCGCGCACGAGGAAGGCGCCCATGAAACCGGCGCAGATCCATACCACGGCGTCGCCGCGCCGTTCGTAGAAGATTTCGTTGACCATCGGCGCCATGACCCAGGCCGAGAAGGCAGTCGCGCCCGAAACCAGCAGCGAGCAAACGATGGCGACGACATAGGACCAGCGATGGTCGTGGCCGTTCTCAGCGATGATACGGCGCAGCACCGCCGTGACCTCGCCGGGCCGGGCCTTTAGCTTGTTTGGATTTTGAAATGTCAAATCGGCAGCGCTTCGTGGGTTCTCGTCAAAGGTCAGGGAGCATTTCGGCACCCTCTTAGCGCCCCGGCTACGGCTTGCCTATGGCGAAACTTCGTCGCGGTGGCCGATTGCCATCCCGCACCCGGGCGCGCTCATGCCCGCCAGTGCCGTCCGGCGGTCTGAACGCCGAACAGCGACGGAGTTCTGGCATAGGCGGCCAGCCCGAGAAGCGCCGCCAGCGGGTGGGTGATGACATAGACCGGCATCGTGCGCATCAGCGCGCTGTGCGGCGCCTTGTCCTCGAACGCGGCGCGGAAATTGCCGGCTTTCAATGCCGGCACGATTTTTTGCGCGATGCCGCCGGTCAGGAACACGCCGCCGCGGCTCATGAACACCAGCGCGAGATCGCCCGCGGTGCGGCCGAGGCAGGTGACGAACAGTTCCAGCGCTTCCTGTGCCACCGGATCGGATTTGGCGAGCGCGGCCGCCGTAACCTCCGCCGGCGTCGTGAAAGGCGTCGGCTTTGCGTCGGCCCTGGCCACCGCGCGATAGACATTGACCAGTCCGCGGCCGCACAGGATCTGCTCGCCGGAGATGCGACCCTCGAGCTTTTCGATATGCGGAAACACTTCGAAGTCGCGCGGCGTGCGCGGGCCGATATCCATATGCCCGCCCTCGCCCGGCACCGGTATCCAGCGGCGCAGCGCGTAGATCAGCCCCGCGACGCCGAGCCCCGTCCCCGGGCCGAGCACGACCCGGCCGGCATTCGGCTCCGGCGTCCCGCCGCCAATCTTTTCCATATGCTCTTCGCCCAGCGCCACCACCGCCAGCGCCTGCGCCTCGAAATCGTTGAGCACGACGATCTCGCTCAAGCCCAGATTGGCAAACATCTGGTGCGGCTTGACCACCCAGGGGCAGTTGGTCAGTCGGATCTCGTCGCCGTCCACCGGCCCGGCCACCGCCAGCACCGCCGAATGCGGCTGGATCGACGAGCGGTCGAGCACCGCCGCCTGGATCGCCTCGTCGATGGTCTTGAAATTGGCCGTCTGGACGATTTGCGGCTCGGTCGCTTCCGAATTGGCGTCGAGCACGATCGAGAAACGCGCATTGGTGCCGCCGATATCGCCGATCAGGACCGGAAACCGCAGCGCTGTATCGTCTTCGCCAACCATGCTTTTTGTCCCGTTCGTTCCCGCTCCGTCGCTGACTAGCGCATGGTCCTGCAAAGGGAAAGCGGCTTCGGTGCCTATCTCGAGCGTCGGCGCCGCCCCTCACCTGCCTGTCGGCATCCTCTCCCCGTCAGTGACGGGGAGAGGGGCACTGTCGCCAATGGTTTCGCCAATCGCCAGCTTCGCAAGAAGAAAGCCCGCATTGCGGCAGCCAGGCGGATGTGGGGCGCCGCCGGCCTCGACCATCTGGACGCCGTGGCGCGGCCCTCAGTTCCCCGGCCTTGGCCGGGGCACTGGGATGCCGATTTTGGGCGTCGGCGCAAAGGAGCTCGCCGCCGCCGGCAGCGTCGCCGCATCGCTGGAAATCGTCTCCGCCGGCTCGGTCGCTTTCGATTTGGCCGCCGCCACAGCTGCCGCGCCGTCGCCCTGATAGGTGACCGCTTCCAGAGAAGGCGCGTCCGGCGCTGCAAGCACCGCCTGGCACTCCTTCGGCAAATTGGCCATCGTCATCAGATCGCGCGCTTTCGGCGCATCCGGGTTCTTGTTGGGCCGCCACGGCTCCTCGGTGAACCACCAGGCAAGCGGTTTGCCGCAGCCGTCATCGGCCGGCGTCGCCTCCTGCCCCTTGCAGCCGGGCGAGCCCGCCTGGCAGCCGATGCGCATGTGGAAATGATAGTCATGGCCCCAGAACGGCCGGATCTTGCGCAGCCAGGAGCGGTCGCCGGTGACCGTGTCGCAAAGTTTCTTCTTGATGCCCGGATTGACCAGGATGCGCTCGACCTCCGGGTAGCTCGCCGCGCGCTTCAAAAGCCGCGTATGGGACGGCGTCCACAGCGCGTCCTTCACCAGATGCGTCTTCTCGTCGACCATCAGCGTCGCGCTCATGCTCTCGCGCTGCGCCATGGTCAGCGGCCGCCGCGGCATCGGTGTCAGCCAGATGTCGGCATCGAGGCCGATCTGATGCGAGGCGTGGCCGGTCGTCATCGGGCCGCCGCGCGGCTGCGAGACATCGCCGACCAGCAGCCCCGGCCAGCCATCCGCCTGGGCGTCTCGCGCGAGCTTCTCGATCAGCGCAATCATCGCCGGATGGCCCCAGCGGCGGTTTCGCGAGGGGCGCATCACCTCCCAGCTCGGCCCGTCCACCGGCAAGGCGACGCCGCCGGTGAAGCAGCCTCTTGAGTAAAAGCCGAAGGATTGCGCTTGCGCCACCGCCGGCAGCTTCTTGGCGCCGAACAGGTCTTTTGCGCGCGGTTCGGCCGAGATCGCGGCCGCCGCCAGCCCGGCTAAGGTCACCAGGGCAAGCGCGGCGGTCAGGAACGGCTTCCTGTCGGGCAGCGGTCGCAACGTCATCAGGTCGGGTCCCCTCTCCAGTGGCGCGACGCAATCTCAGGCGGCATGCTAAAGCATGTCTCCCGGAAGTGGGACCCGGTTTCGCGACAAAGACATGCATAAAATCAAACCTTGGCGACGAAGTTCAGGCGCGAATCATATCACGCCAATGCACGTCGCTTCGCTCACGAGCGTTTCATCGGACTGCGCGGCTGTCCGTCTCGCCAGTTGCCGTCGGCCCACATCCGCTCCAGCGCCACCCGGTAATTCGGCAAACGAAAGCTGTAGCCGGCCGCTTTGATCGCGGCGTTGGCGACGCGCTTGTTTTCGCCGTAGAAGGACCGCGCCATGGGCGAAAGTTGCGCCGTCTCGAAGGGGATTTCCGGCGGCGCCTCCACGCCCATCAGCCGGGCGGCGTAGGCGACGACATCCTGCGGCGGCGCCGGCTCGTCGTCGGTGACATTGAAGATGCCGCCGCGATTCCTATCGGCCAGGTGCCACAGGGCGCCGGCGATGTCCTCGCAATGGATGCGGTTGAAGACCTGGCCGGGCTTGACCAGGCGCCTCGCGGTGCCGTCCTCGAGATTGACCAGTGCGTTGCGGCCCGGGCCGTAAATGCCGGAAAGCCGCAGGATTGCTACCGGCTTTCCGATTTCCCGCCCAAGAGCCAGCCATTCCTGTTCGGCCGCCACCCGCATTACCGAGCGCTTCGAAACCGGCCTGCACTCGGCGCTCTCGTCCACCCAGGCGCCGCCATGGTCGCCGTAGACGCCGACGGTGGAAAGATAGCCGATCCATTGGAGCGCCGGCATCTTGTCCCGGATCGCCTCGCCGGCCGCATTGAGCACCGGATCGCCCGCTTCGTTCGGGGCGACCGAGATGATGAGATGTGTTGTGTGCCGAAGCGCGTCGCTGATTTCCGCCGTCAACGAACCGTCGAAGCTTGACGGCTCGATGCCCGCCTCTCGCAAGGCCTCGAATTTTTCCGGCGATCGCGTCGTCCCAAGGATCGGCCCGCCATCTTCATTGGCTCTCGCAAAAGCCTTGCCGGAATAGCCGGCGCCGAAAATGAAGAAGCGTCTCTCGCCCATCAAGTAAATCCTCTTCTTCAATGGTCCTTTGCGGGAACCGGCAACGCTGACAGCCATTCCTCGCGCACCGTTGCATCGCCTTCGGACTGCAAGGCTGATGCGGCGAGCTCCGCAAAATCGCGCCGCGGCATCAGTCGCGATAGCGCCCATACTGCCGCACCCCGCACCAGCGGCGAGCCGTCGTCGATTAGGCCCCGCGCGACCGGCGTCAGCGAAGCATCGTCCGAATTGCCGGCGGCGATCAGCGCGTTGCGGATGAAACGGTCGCGGCCGATGCGCTTGATCGGCGAGCCGGAGAAAAACGAGCGGAACGTCGCATCGTCGAGCAACAGCAGCTCCGACAGCCGTGGCTCGCGCAGATCTTCGCGAGCGGCAAGCTTGGCCTCGGCGGCGACGCTGGCGAATTTGTTCCACGGACACACGGCGAGGCAGTCGTCGCAGCCATAGATGCGGTTGCCGATCGCCTCGCGAAATTCGCGCGGGATCGGCCCCTTGTTCTCGATGGTGAGGTAGGAGATGCAACGCCGCGCATCGAGCCGGTAGGGCGCCGGGAAGGCATCGGTCGGGCAGATGTCGAGGCAGGCGCGGCAGGAGCCGCAATGGTCGATCTCGGCTTTGTCCGGCTCAAGCTCGGCCGTGGTGAAGATGGTGCCGAGGAACAGCCATGAGCCATGCTCGCGGCTCACCAGGTTGGTGTGCTTGCCCTGCCAGCCCAACCCCGCGGCTTCGGCAAGCGGCTTTTCCATCACCGGCGCCGTGTCGACGAAGACCTTCACGTCGCCGCCGGCCCGCGCGACGATCTTGCCCGCGATTTCCTTCAGCCGACCTTTCATCACATCGTGATAGTCGCGATTTTGCGCGTAGACCGAGATCGCACCGCGATCGTGTTTGTCGAGGACATCGCGCGGATCCCGGTCCGGACCATAGTTCATGGCGAGCACTATGATCGAACGCACTTCCGGCCACAGCGTCGAAGGCTCGGCGCGCCGCCCGATCGTCTCGGCGATCCAGTCCATCGAGCCGTGAAATCCCTCGGCGACAAACTCGGTCAGGCGCGCGGGAGCCAGCGGGATCGCGTCCGGCCGGGTGACGGCAACGGCGTCGAAGCCGGCGCGGCGCGCCTCCGCGTCGATCAGCGCGCGCAGCTTCGTCGTGTCAGAAATCGAGGTCCGCATAATGCGATACCGGCGACAGGCCGCGCACGCGATCGGTGAGCAGCGGCCGGAACGACGGCCGTGATTTCACGCGAGTATACCATTCGCGCGCCGCCGCGTGCTCGCGCCAGTCGATCTCGCCGAGATAGTCGAGCACGGAAAGCGTCGCGGCCGCGGCGAGGTCGGCATAGGTCACCTTGTTGCCGGCCAGCCAATGACGCGTGCCCGCCAGCCAGTTGGTGTATTTCATGTGCTGGCGGATGTTGGCGCGCGCGGCGCGGATCGCGCCCGAATCGGGTGAGCCGCCGCCCGCCGTCTCCGGCATCACCGGCTTCAGCACCCGCTCGCGCACCAGATGGCGGGTGACCTCGCTTTCGGCCTTGCTGAGATACCAGTCGGTCAGTCGCCGGATTTCGGCGCGCTGCATCGGGTCCTCGGCAAACAGCCGCCTGTCGCGCTTCAGCACCCCGCGTGTCTCGTCAAGATATTCGGCAATGACCATGGCGCCGACGATTGGCACATCGCCTTCGGCCAGCAGGATCGGCAGCGTGCCGGCCGGATTGAGCGCCAGAAACTCCTTGCGCCGGGTCCAGGGTTTCTCCTCGATCAAGGCCAGCTCCTCGCCATACTCGCCGAAGGCGAGGCGGACGAACCGGCAGGTGGCGAACATCGGGTGGTGAAAAAGCGTCAGCATGGTTCCGCGATGATAGGGCGCACTGGCAAATTGGTGTGAGCGCCGGTAAGTCTTGGCGGCCCGATTCCAGGGACTGTCATGTGTTGCGACCTATAGGGGCACTTCCGCGCCATGACAAGCAAGCCCTTCCCCTTAGCCGTCACTCGAAGCAGAGGTTGCCATGGAAAGCCAGACCATCGTCGAAGCACTGCTGCTTGGGCTGATCGAGGGCCTGACCGAATTCATCCCGGTCTCGTCGACCGGTCACATCCTGCTCGCCGGCCATTTCCTCGGCTTCCATTCGACCGGCAAGGCCTTCGAGATCCTGATCCAGCTCGGCGCGATTCTTGCGATCTTGAGCGTCTATTTCCGCCGCCTCTGGAAGATGCTGCTCGAACTGCCGCATGACCGGCTGACAAGGCATTTCGCCATCGGCATCCTCATCGCCTTCCTGCCGGCGGCGCTCATCGGCGCGCTGGCGCATGACTTCATCAAGACCTTCCTGTTCGAATCGCCGCGCCTGATCTGCATCATGCTGATCATTGGCGGCGTGGTGCTGCTCGCCGTCGACCGCATGAACCTCAAGCCCGTCTACCGCGATGTCGAGCGCTTCCCGACCAGGCTTTACCTGCAGATCGGCCTGTTCCAGTGCCTGTCGCTGATACCCGGCACCTCGCGCTCCGGCTCGACCATCGTCGGCGCGCTGCTCTTGGGCGTCGACAAGCGCGCGGCGGCGGAGTTTTCCTTCTTCCTCGCCATGCCGACCATGGTCGGGGCCTTCGCCTTCGATCTGTTCAAGAACCGCAACGTGCTGACCTCGGCCGACCTGCCGATCATCGCCGTCGGCTTCATCGCCGCCTTCGTCACCGCGCTCTTCGTGGTGCGCTTCCTGCTCGATTACGTCTCGCGCAAGGGCTATTCGCTGTTCGGCTGGTGGCGGCTGGTGGTTGGCGGGCTCGGACTGGCGGCGCTGATGATCTGGGGGTGAGCTTATCCTCCCACGAGTTGGGAGGGTAAGCCCCTCAATTCCGCCCGTAAAATGCATTCTCGACATGCACTGGCCAGCGCCAGGGCAGCACCGCCACCATGTCGAAGCGCACCGACAGCCGGCCATAGTCCGGCTGGCGCGACAGCCAGAGGTCGGCGGCACCCTCGATGCGCCGTTCCGAGGCGTGGGCGATCGCTTCCATCGCCTCCATCAGCGTGCGCCGCGCCTTGACCTCGACGAACAGCACCAGGTCGCCGCGCCTGGCGATCAGGTCGATCTCGCCGAGCTTTGTGCGATGGCGGCGCGCAAGGATGCGATAGCCCTTCAGCATCAGCGCCAACGCCGCCAGCCATTCGCCGCGATGGCCGCGCCGATAGGCTTTTCGCCGATGACCGACGGTGCGCTCAGCCACCGCCGTCCGCCTTCAGCTCGATCAGCCGGCGATAGAGCGCCTGTTTCTGGCCACCGGTCATTTTCGCCGCTTCCGCCGCCGCCTTGGAGGCCGGCATTTCGGCGGCTAAAGACAACAGCAGCCGGTCGATGTCGGCCGGCTGGTCCTCGGCCGCCTCCGGCGGGCCGACGCAGACCACGATTTCGCCCTTGGGCGTCTCGGCCGCCGCGTAGTGATCGGCAAGCTCTCCGAGCGTCCCCGTTCGCATCTCCTCGAACGCCTTGGTCAGCTCGCGGCCGATCGCCGCTTTGCGCGCTCCGCCAAGCGCTTGCGCCATCGCAGCAAGCGTCTCGGCCAGCCGGCGCGGCGATTCATAGAAGATGAGCGTCGCCGGCACCTGCCTGAAGCTTTCGAGCTTGGTGAGCCTCTGGCCCGCCTTGGCCGGCAAGAAGCCGGCGAACAGAAAGGCGTCGGAAGGCAGGCCGGAAGCGGTCAGCGCGGCAAGCGCCGCCGACGGTCCGGGCACCGGAATAACGCGTATGCCGCGCTCCAGCGCCTCGCCGACCAGCCGGTAGCCGGGATCGGAAACCAGCGGCGTGCCGGCATCCGAGATCAGCGCCACGCTCTGTCCGGCAGCGAGCGATTCGATCAGCTTCGGCCCGGCCTCGGCGGCATTGTGCTCGTGATAGGCCGTGGTGCGCCGGCGAATGCCGTAGCGTTCGAGCAGCACGCGCGAGACGCGGGTGTCCTCGCAGGCAACGATGTCGGCGCCGGCCAGCGTCTCCAGCGCTCGCAGCGTGACATCGGCGAGATTGCCAATCGGCGTCGCCACCAGATAGAGCGCCGGCTCCAGCGGCCGCGCCGCAATTTCGGTCTGCCCGATTACATAGCTGCGTTTGTCGCCGGTCAATCGAGGCCCTCCCCACGCGCCACTGTTTGCCACGGCTGATCTGCGGTTGCAAAACGTGATGGCGATGCAAGGGAATCGCCATGCCTTTGCCACGATGCGGAACCAAACCGCATAAGGCGGATTTTACCCCTGATTCCCGAGGAGGAGGACAGGATGGACAGCCTGATCATTCAAGACGCTTTCACGCCCTATTATTCGGGCTGCAAGCGCTTTGCCGGATCGGAGAAGGTTGCCGGTTCGGAGAATCGGGAACCCTCCGCCAGGACAAAGGACAAGGAAGCGATGAAGCCGCTTCCAAGCCCCGCGGTTCAAGACGCCTCGACCGAAACCGAAAGCACGACGGAGCACTGACCGGACGATGCCCAATCGCTTCGACATTTTCATCACACGACTCGAAAGCAAGACCGCCCGCGAGGGCATTCCTTCCCATCCGATCGCCGCCCAGCACGGGAACCGCCGCGACAAGACCGACCTGAAGCAAGGCCGTTCCGGCGACGCGCATGCGGAAAAGGATCGCGGGAAGCACCGCCAGAAGCACGACGCCTAGAGCAGTTGCGACGCTTCGCGATCTCTCGCCTCATCCCAGGCGGAGCGAGGAGCGAAGCGCCATGCTTGGCGCCTGACGCCATTCAGCCCAGATATTTAGTGACCTTCGCCTCGAGCAGCCGCACCAGTTCCGGATCCATGAACGCATAGTTGTCCGGGATGTCGAGGCAGATCACCTGTGCCCGCATCAGGCTTGACCGGAACTTCTTCTGCAGCTTGGCCCGATGGGCCTTCTCCATGACGAAGATGATGTCGGCCCACGCGACCAGTTCATGCGTCAGCGGGTTGTCCGCGTCGTGATTGGTGCCGGCCGATTCGACCTCGAGGTCGCGGCGCCTGGAAAACACCTGCTCGGCGGTGGGGCTGCGCAGGCGGTTCTGGCTGCAGACGAAGAGAACCTTTTTCACCGCGCGAGGTCTGCCACCACCGCATCGAGCACGATCATGCCGGCGGTCGTGGCGCGGAGGCGGGCGTTGCCGACAGGCGCCACCAGCCCCTCTTCCTGCAGCACCGACAATCGCTCGCTCGCCAGACTACGCCCGGCAAGCGTCTCGTAGCGCTGGAGGTCGATGCCTTCGGCCAGCCGCAGCCCCATCAATAGGAACTCGTCGGCTTCTTCGGCGCGCGTCAGCACCTCGCCGCCGGTGACGCCATGGCCCCTGGCTTCGACCAGGTTGGCCCAGGTCTCAGGCATCTTTTCCGCGACCGTCACGGTACGGCGGCCGTTCTCGACGAAGCGGCCATGCGCGCCGGGTCCGACGCCGACATATTCGCCGTAGCGCCAATAAGTCAGGTTGTGCCGGCTTTCCGCGCCCGGCCGCGCGTGGTTGGAGATTTCGTAGGCCGGAAGCCCGTGCGCCGCGGTCACCTCCTGCGTCAGCGCGTAGAGGTCGGCGGCATGGTCGTTGTCGGGCAGGACGAATTTTCGCGCTGAGTGGAGTGCATGGAACGGCGTGCCCTCCTCGATCGTGAGCTGATAGAGCGACAGGTGGTCGGCGGCGTGCCCGATCGCTTCCTCAAGCTCTAAAGCCCAAGCCTCCGGCGTCTGGCCGGGCCGCGCATAGATCAGGTCGAAGGAGAGCCGCGGAAAGATTTCCCGCGCCAGCCCGATGGCGTGCAGCGCCTCCTCGACATTGTGCAGCCGGCCGAGGAAGCGCAGGTCCTTGTCGTTCAGCGCCTGCACGCCGAGCGAGACACGGTTGACGCCGGCCGCCCGATAACCGCGGAAGCGCTCCGCCTCGACCGAGGACGGATTGGCCTCCAGCGTCACCTCGATCCCGGCAGGCACCGTCCAGTTCTTCGCTACGGCTTCCAGAACCGCTGACACCGTTTCCGGCTTCATCAGCGACGGCGTGCCGCCGCCGAGGAAGACGCTGGTCACCTCGCGCGGCCCGGTGCGGGCGCGCATCGTCTTGAGCTCCGTCTCGAAGGCCCGCGCAAAACGCTCCTGGTCGACCGGCTGGTGGCGAACGTGGCTGTTGAAGTCGCAGTAAGGGCATTTGGCCGCGCAGAACGGCCAATGGATATAGACGCCGAAGCCGGGGCTGCGGTCGAGCGGCATGGTCTGGCCGGTTCCGATCATTTTGACCCTAGCCGCGCCAGATCCAGCCGCGCCAAATCCAAGCGGGCTTGGGCAAACTTCTGGAAGGCGCGGGCGCGGTGCGACAGGGCTGTTGCCTGGCCGGGCTTCCAGCCATGCTTTTGCTCGGCGCTCATCTCGCCAAAAGTCTTGGCGAAGCCGTTGGGCAGGAACACCGGATCGTAGCCGAAGCCGAGCGTGCCGCGCGGCGGCCAGACCAGCGTGCCTTCGGCCTCGCCGCGGTAATATTCGGCCTCGCCATCGGGAAAGGCGAGGCAGATGACGGCGACGAAACGGCCGGTGCGCTGCGCCGGCTCGGTCGCGCCGACCTCCTGCAGCGCCACTTCGGTGCGCTGCATGGCCATGCCGAAATCGCGTGTGCCGTCCGCCGTCTCGGCCCAGTTGGCGGTGTAGACGCCGGGCGCCCCGTCGAGCGCATCGACGCAGAGCCCCGAATCGTCCGACAGCGCCGGCAGGCCGGTGGCCTTGGCCGCGGCATAGGCCTTGATATAGGCATTCTCCTCGAAGGTCGTGCCGGTCTCGTCCGGTTCCGGCAGGCCGTACTCCTTGGCCGATTTCGCCTCGAAGCCGAACGGGGCCATTAAGTCGGCGAATTCGCGCAGCTTGCCTTCATTGTGGCTGGCGACGACGATCTTTTGTCCGTTCAAAGAATGCATTCAGAGACCCCAGATCCTTGGTTCGGCGAACTCGATCGAATTGCCCGAAGGGTCGCGGATATAGATCGAATGTCCGCCCTGCGGCCACTCGAAATCGCTTTCGATGGCGATGTTCTTGGCCGCCAGATGCTTGCGCCATTCGGCAATCTCGGCTGCAGTCGCGGTGAAGCAAAGATGCCCCTCGCCGACCGTGCCGTGCGGCGGCACCTCCAGCCTGGCGTCGGGCGCCGGCGGAATTTTCGTCGCCTCGGCATTGAAGATGAGCAGCACGCCGTTGCCGCAGCGGAAGAAGACGTGGCGGCCTTCGACCTTGCCCAGCGGATCCAGGCCGAGGATGTCGCGGTAGAAGGCTTCGGCCTCAGACAGATCAGTCACATAGAGTGCTGATTCCAAAATCGCGGAGGGGGTCACGAGGCGCCCCCCTCTGCCCTGCCGGGCATCTCCCCCTCAAGGGGGGAGATTGGCAGCTCCACCGACAGTGTTTCGACGGCGAAGATTGGCGAAGGCCGAGGTGAGGTCCGATCTCCCCCCTTGAGGGGGATATGGCCGGCAGGCCAGAGGGGGGTGCCTAGGCTCGGCATTCGAAAACCTACGCCACCGCCATCTGCTGCAGGCTGACCAGCCGCGAAATACCCTTCTTGGCCAGCCCCATCAGCGCCGAGAACTGCTCTTCGGAGAAGGGCTCGCCTTCCGCCGTGCCCTGGATCTCGACGATGCCGCCCTTGCCGGTCATGACGAAATTGGCGTCGGTGCCGGCCGAGGAATCCTCGAGATAATCGAGATCGATGACCGGCTGTCCGTCATGGATGCCGCAGGAGATCGCCGCGACATGGTCCTTGAGCACCTTGGAAACGCTGGCCATCTGGCGCGCTTCCATCCAGCGCAGGCAATCGTATAGCGCCACCCAGCCGCCGGTGATCGAGGCGGTGCGGGTGCCGCCGTCGGCCTGGATGACGTCGCAATCGACGGTGATCTGCTGTTCGCCTAGCGCCTGCAGGTCGACAACGGCGCGCAACGAACGACCGATCAGCCGCTGGATCTCGAGCGTGCGGCCGCCCTGCTTGCCGGCGGAGGCCTCGCGGCGCATCCGCTCGCCCGTCGAGCGCGGCAGCATGCCGTATTCGGCCGTAACCCAGCCCTTGCCGGAATTGCGCATCCAGGCCGGCACCTTTTCCTCCAGGCTCGCCGTGCACAGCACATGCGTGTCGCCGAACTTCACCAGGCACGAGCCTTCGGCATGCTTGGAGACGCCGCGCTCGAAGGAGATGGCGCGCATTTCGTCGGGCTGGCGTTTGGAGGGGCGCATTCGGCCTTCTTTCCTATGGTTTTGGATTCGTCGGCGGCTTGTAGACGCATGCGGCGGATGGCGCAAAGGAAAAGGGCGTCAAGGAAACGGGGAGTCAAGGAAACGGCGCAAGCGAAAATGGCCCGGGTTGCGCCAGGGAGGCTTAAGTCTATATCTTTCGATAGGAGGTTTTTCGCTGGAATGAACAAGGCAGTCGATCCCGCATCGCAGCCGCCCGTGTTTCAGTCGCTCGACATGCGCTCGCGCGACATCTTCCGGCGGATTGTCGATTCCTATCTGCGCGACGGCGAGCCGGTCGGCTCGCGCAGCCTGTCGCGCATCCTGCCGTCGTCGCTGTCACCGGCCACCATCCGCAACGTGATGAGCGACCTTGAGCATCTGGGGCTGATCTACGCGCCGCATATCTCGGCCGGGCGCCTGCCGACCCAGACCGGCCTGCGCTTCTTCGTCGATGCCTTCATGGAGCTCGGCGATCTGTCGGACGACGAGCGCCGCGTCATCGAGGCGCAGGTGCGTGCCTCGGGCTCGGGCGCGACGCTGGAGCATATGCTGACAGAGGCCAGCCAGATGCTCTCCGGCATGTCGCGCGGCGCCGGCCTGGTGCTCGCCGCCAAGAACGAGGTGGCTCTGAAGCACATCGAGTTCATCCAGTTGGAACCCACCAAGGCGCTCGCCGTCCTCGTGTCGCAGAGCGGCGATGTCGAGAACCGCGTTGTCGACCTGCCGGCCGGTATCACCGTCTCGCAGCTGCACGAGGCCTCGAACTTCCTCAACGCCCATATCCGCGGCCGCACGCTGGCCGAGGCCCGGGTCGAGATCGCGCGCATCAAGGACGAGACCAGGGCGGCTCTCGACACGCTGTCGCAGGAACTGGTCGAGAAGGGCCTCGCGGTCTGGGCCGGCGCCGAAAGCGGCCTGCCGGCGCGCCTCATCGTGCGCGGCCGCGCCAATCTTCTGGAAAACGTCACCGCCCAGGCCGATCTCGAATTGCTGCGCCATCTGTTCGAGGATCTGGAAACGCAGGACGGACTGCTGCAGCTCCTCGATCTCGCCGAGGAAGGTCCGGGCGTGCGCATCTTCATCGGCTCGGAGAACAAGTTGTTCTCGCTGTCCGGTTCCTCGCTCGTGGTCGCGCCCTATCGCGACAAGGATGCACGCGTCGTCGGCGCGCTCGGCGTCATCGGCCCGACGCGATTGAACTATGCCCGCATCGTCCCGATGGTCGACTATACGGCCCAGTTGATTTCGCGCATGTTGAGGTAGGCGAGCGGGAAACGTCGCAAGGAGGGTGGAAATGGCGCTGGAATCGTTCAAGGCCCAGATCAGCCTGCTGCTCGAGGAGATGGTGAACCAGCCGGAAGACGATCACGAGATCCAGGAGCTACTGCGCGAGAAGCTCAGGGAAATGCGCGCCATGGGCCTGCCGCTGCCGGCCGATCTGGTCGCGCTGGAAAAGCAGCTCGACGACGATCTGGATATCGAAGAGAGCTGAACTGCCGGCGCTTCCCGTCAAAATTTGCATGCCCGGCTTCTCTTTTGGAGAGCCGCCCGATATTCGCTGTCTGGTTGCTGATGCACGATGGCGAATAACGGAGAACAGCATGATACGCATTGCCGGCCTTGCCGCCCTCGCCTTGCTCCTGGTCTCCGGCGCCGTCGCGCAGCAGGCCGACCAGCCCCTGCTCACCGGCAAAAAGGCCTTCGGTGACTGGAAGGCCGACCGGCCCGGCGTGCGGCGCCTCATCAGGCCCGACGATCTCCCGAAGCCGAATGTCGCCGAATCCGCCTCGAACGGCGGCGGTGTCACCGATCGCCCCGAGGATGCCAAGCCAGCCCTTCCACCCGGCTTTTCGGCCGAGCTGGTGGCTTCGGGCATCAGCAGCCCGCGTGTCGTGCGCACGGCGCCGAACGGCGATCTCTTCGTCGCCGACAGCAGGGCGAACCAGGTCCGCGTCTATCGACTGGCCGAAGGCAGCGCCAAGCCCGCCGAGAAGTCGGTCTTTGCCAAAGGCCTGACCCGGCCCTACGGCATCGCCTTCTATCCGCCGGGCGACAAGCCGCAATGGGTCTATGTCGCCAACAGCAACAGCGTCGTCCGCTTTGCCTATCGCGACGGCGACCTCAAAGCTTCGGGCAAGCCCGAAACGATCGTCTCGGACATCCCGTCGAGCCATCACTGGACGCGCGACATCGCTTTTTCGCCCGACGGCAAGACGCTCTATCTCTCGGTCGGCTCGGGCTCGAATACCGCAGAGGGCATGGGAGCGAGGCCGAAGGGCGGCGTCGAAGAATGGGCGAGATCGGCACCGCTCGGCGCTACCTGGGGCGCGGAGGAAGGCCGAGCGGATGTGCTCGCTTTCGATCCTGACGGCAAGAACCGCAGGATGGTCGCCACCGGCCTGCGCAACTGCTCGGGCATGACGGTGCAGCCGGCCACGGGCGCGCTCTGGTGCGTCGTCAACGAACGCGACGAGCTCGGCGACAACGTGCCTTTCGAATATGCGACCGCCGTCAAGGAGGGAGCCTTCTATGGCTGGCCCTGGTACTATATCGGCGACAACGAGGATCCGCGCCACAAAGGCGCGCGGCCCGATCTCGCCGGCAAGGTCACGGTGCCGGAAGTGCTGATCCAGGCACATTCGGCGCCGCTCAACATCGCCTTTTACGAGGGCGGCAACTTCCCGGCCGACTATAAGGGCGACGCCTTCGTCACCCTGCACGGCTCGTGGAACCGCAATGTCCGCACCGGCTACAAGGTGGTGCGGCTGAAGTTCAAGGACGGCAAGCCGACCGGCGAGTATGAGGATTTCGCCACCGGCTTCGTCATCGCGGACGATGCGGTCTGGGGCCGGCCGGTCGGTGTCGCGGTGGCGAAGGATGGATCGCTGATCCTGACCGAGGACGGCAACGGCACGATATGGCGCGTCACCTACGGCGACGGCCGGTCCTGAAGCGGCGCTGGTGCAACCGAATCCGGCCGCAAGGCAATTAACGCCGCCCCGACGCCGTGGTAAGAGGCCGCCGCTCTGGATCGCGATCTCGGGATAGCGCTGGGTTCAAGCCATGACACTGACAGGATTTCTCGCCTACAGCGCCGCCCTCGGCGTCGCCGCCGCCATTCCGGGCCCCGGCGTGACTGCGCTTGTTGCCCGCGCGCTCGGCTCCGGCTTCCGTTCGTCGCTGGCTATGTCGTTCGGTCTCATGCTCGGCGACATTACCTACCTCACCGCCGTCGTGCTTGGCCTCGCCTTCGTCGCCCAGACCTTCGGCATGGTGTTTCTCGCCATCAAATGGGCGGGCGTCGCTTATCTCGCCTTCCTTGCCTGGCGCTTCTGGACGAGCGGCATCTCGCCCGAAACGGTCGAGGCGCGGAAGAGCAAGAGCGGCCTGGCGTCGAGCTTCATCGCCGGGCTGACGGTGACGCTCGGCAACCCGAAGACGATGATCTTCTATCTCGCCATCACGCCGACCATCGTCAATCTGAAGACGATCACGCCGGCCGACTACGGCATCCTCGTCGCGCTGACCGTCGTCGTGCTGTTCGTGGTGCTGGTCCCCTATCTGGCGCTGGCTGCCAAGGCGCGCTGGTTCCTGAAGTCGCCGCGCGCGCTGAAGGTGCTGAACCGCACCGCCGCCGGCTTCATGATGGGAGCGGCAGCCGCCATCGCGGCCCGTCAATAGGCTGCATTCTCAACCGGCCCCCATTTCGGGGAAAGCATCCCCAAAACGGGCCGATCCAAAAAATGCATTTCCGGCGCGGGGAGGTTTTCAGCAGCCGCCCCACTCGGATATTTTCGGCGGGCAGCCTATCTTGCGCGGCTGAAAGCCTTATTCTGTTTGCCTATGCCTTTGCCTTGGGAGCGAAACCAATGAACAAGCCCGTCACCTCCGCGCGTGTCCCCGGCCGCGGCCGCATCTTCAACTCGATCACCGAGACGATTGGAGACACGCCGCTGGTGCGGCTGGATAAATTCGCCAAGGAGAAGGGCATCGTCGCCAACCTGCTGGCCAAGCTCGAATTCTTCAACCCGATCGCCTCGGTCAAGGACCGCATCGGGGTCTCGATGATCGAGGCTCTGGAGGAGGCCGGCAAGATTGCGCCGGGCAAGACCACGCTGATCGAACCGACCTCCGGCAACACCGGCATCGCGCTGGCCTTCGCCGCCGCCGCCAAGGGTTACAAGCTGATCCTCACCATGCCGGAGACAATGTCGGTCGAACGTCGCAAGATGCTGGCGCTGCTCGGCGCCGAATTGGTGCTCACCGAAGGCCCGAAAGGCATGAAGGGCGCCATCGCCAAGGCCGACGAGCTTGCCGCGACGCTGCCCAACGCCATCATCCCGCAGCAGTTCGAGAACCCGGCCAATCCGGAAATCCACCGCCGCACCACGGCGGAGGAGGTCTGGAACGACACCAATGGCGAGGTCGACATCTTCGTCGCCGGCATCGGCACCGGCGGCACGATCACCGGCGTCGGCCAGGTGCTGAAGAAGCGCAAGCCTTCGCTGCATGTGGTGGCAGTCGAGCCGGAAGCCTCGCCGGTGCTCTCCGGCGGCCAGCCCGGCCCGCACAAGATTCAAGGCATCGGCGCCGGCTTCGCGCCCAAGATCCTCGACACCACGATCTATGATGAGATCGTCAGGGTCTCGAACGAGGATTCGGTCGCCAATGCGCGCCTCGTCGCCCGCCTCGAAGGCGTGCCGGTCGGCATATCGTCGGGTGCCGCGCTGCAGGCGGCGATCGTCGTCGGCTCGCGGCCGGAAAACAAGGACAAGAACCTCGTCGTCGTCATTCCGTCCTTCGCCGAGCGCTATCTCTCGACGATCCTGTTCGACGGGCTGGGGGCCTAGGCGCTCATACCTCTAAGAATGGCTTCAGCCCCTCGCGGTCGTCATCCCAGGGCGAAGCAGGAGCGAAGCTCCGTCGCGTCGACCCTGGCATCCACGCCGTGACCGCGGCCAGGAAATGCCACGGTTCAGAGTGGATACCATCTGTCTTATCAGAGATTAACGGAGCCGCTGTTCCTCCGCAGAATGAACCGCAACGCTTGTGACGTGGAGACGTCACGGGATTGATCCTCGGGTCTGCGCGCGTCGCTTCGCTCCTTGCTCCGCCCGCGGATGACGAAGTCGGGAACGCCACGGCCAATCTCAAGAGCTTGCGGCCAGCGGCGCTCCCGGGATGATGCAAGCTGGATCGCTCAAAAAGCGTCTGTGGCAAGCGGAGCCCGGCTTGAGGAAGGCGCCGCTTCCGGTTCAAATCGCCGCCGGCCTCGAATCGGCCGGCGGGAGGATTTTATGTACAAGCTTTACACGCGTCCCGGCAGCGGCGGCTTCGTCGTCGAGGCGGCCCTGGCCATGGCCGGCGCGCCTTTCCGGCAGATCGACGTGCCGAAAAAGGATCCGCCCGATCCGGCTTTCCTCGCCATCAGCCCGCTGAACCAGGTGCCGGCGCTGACATTGCCCGACGGCCGGTCGATGACGGAATCGGCGGCGATCTGCATCCTGCTCGCCGGGCGTCATCCAGAAGCGCATCTGGCGCCGCAAGCGGGCTCGCCGGCGCGCGCCGATTTCCTGCGCTGGATGGCCTTCATGTCGTCGGCGCTCTATCCCGCGATCCTGAGGCTCTATTACCCCCACCGCTACACGGCCGACGCCGATGGCGTGCAGGTGGTCAAGGAGGCGGCTATCGCGGAAATGGATCGCGGCTTTGCCATTCTCGACAGCGCGCTCGCCGGCCGTGAGTGGCTGGCCGGTGAGGAATTTTCGCTTGTCGACATCTATCTCGTGATGCTGGTGGCCTGGCATCCCGACACCAAGAGCGCTCGCGTGGCCTGGCCGAACATCGAACGGCTGTGGGGCAAGTTGCGCCAGCATGCGATCATGCGGAAACTGAACCTTTCTCATGAGATGTGGCCGCAGGACTAGTTGCGAGAACTGGTGTCTCGCCTCAGTTGCGGACCAGCTTCCCCCGCTCGGCCTGCAGGAAGCGGCGCAAGGCCGGATCGCGCTCGAGGCCGATCGCCCGGCCATAAGCCTCGGCGGCCTCGGCTGTCTTGCCGAGCCTGGCCGAGAGCTCGGCCCGCGCCGCCCAATAAGGCTGGTACTCGCTAACCCGCTTGTCGCCGCCGATCTCGTCGAGCGCGGGAAGACCCTCGGCTGCGCCCTCGGCTTCGGCGATCGCGACAGCGCGGTTGATCGCCACCACCGGCGAACCGGCAATCGCCATCAGCGCGTCGTAAAGCTGGCGGATCGCGGCCCAGTCGGTGCGGCCGCTCCGCCGCCTTGCCGTGTGCGCCGACTGGACCGCAGCCTCCAATTGGTAGCGGCCGATGGTTCCCCTGATCGCGGCGCGCCTGAGCAGCGCTTCCGCCTCGTCGATCAGCTTGTCGTCCCAAAGCGCCACGTCCTG
The DNA here is from genome assembly GCF_002294985.1 of Mesorhizobium sp. WSM3862. Taxonomy (GTDB): domain Bacteria; phylum Pseudomonadota; class Alphaproteobacteria; order Rhizobiales; family Rhizobiaceae; genus Mesorhizobium. The sequence continues at coordinate 87,345 of NZ_NSGE01000004.1, forward strand.
CTCAGCCAGCGGCACGAAGTCGCCGTCGGGACTGCGCCGCGCCGTGCGCCGCGCTTCGGCGAAAAGCATCAGCGCCAGGAGCCCGAGCGTTTCCGGCTCGTCCGGGATCAGCGACGCGACCAGCCGGCCGAGCCAGATGCCTTCCGTGGCCAGGTTGCGTCGGCGCGTCTCGGTGCCGGCCGGATCCGACCAGCCCTCGGCGAAGGTGGCGTAAATCGCTTCCAGCACCGCCTCGAGCCGCTCGCCGAGCTCGGCCCGCTCCGGTACCCGGAAGGGGATGCCGGCCTCGCGGATGCGGCTCTTGGCGCGCACCAGGCGCTGGCCCATCGTCGTCGGCGAGACCAGAAAGGCCGAGGCGATGGTTGCGGCGTCGAAGCCAAGCACGGTCTGCAGGATCAGCGGCGCGCGTACGCTGGCCTCGATCGCCGGATGCGCGCAGGCAAACATCAGCCTCAGCCGCTCGTCGGGCAAATCCTCGTGCGTCATGCGCGCCTCCGCCTCTTCGGCAATCAGTTGTAGGTGGCCGCGGGCCGCCTCGCCGGTCAGCCGCCGCCGCACGGCGTCGACGTCGCGGCGGCGCGCCACCGCCAGCAGCCAGGCCTCGGGCTTTTCGGGCACGCCGCTCTTCGGCCAGCGCTCCAGTGCGGCGGCGAACGCGTCGGCCAGCGCGTCTTCGGCGCCGGCAACGTCGCGCATGCGAGCAGCGAGATAGGCAACCAGCTTGCCGTAGCTCTGCCGGGCGGCCGCCTCGGCCGCCGCCCGCGCCGTTTCCGGGCGCTTGTCCATATTGCTAGGACCGGTAGTCGGTCATTTCCCAGATCGGCCGCACCTCGACCGTGCCGGTGCTGGCTGCCGGGCAGCGCGCGCCCCATTCCATCGCGGTGTCGATGTCGGTCGCTTCGATCATGTAGAAGCCGGCAAGCTGTTCCTTTGTGTCGGCATAGGGACCGTCGAGCACATTGGTCTTGCCGTCGGCGAGCCGTATCGAAGTGGCCGCCTGGGTCGGGCGCAGCCTTTCGCCGGCAAGGTACGCGCCGGATTTCTTCAAGGCTTCGGTATAGGCACCGTAGGCGGCAAGCGTCTGTTCGGTCTTGTCGCGCGGCGCATTCGCCATTGCCGCTTCGTCATTGTAGATCAAAAGCATGTATCGCATGGTCTTCTCCGTTTTCTCGAAGGCCGCGTCGTCGCGGGCCGACCTATGTCGTGCGGCCACGGCCGATTTCGACAGGCGCCGCGAAAATCTTTCGCCTCCAAAGCAATCGAGCGCAAGCCGGCGCTTTCGCCACCCCTCGATCGTTCGTCTAATGGCTGCAATTGCGGGTTGGCATTTGGCGTCTCCTGTCTAAACTCCCAGCTTCGCGCCGGCAGAGGCGGCGCGGCGCGACCATCAGGAGGAGGAAACCAAATGCTCGATTTCAGGACGAAATTTGTTGCCGCCGGCGCTTTGGCATTGTCGCTCGGCCTCGGCGCCATGTCGGCCGGGGCACAGGAATTCATCACCGTGCTGACCGGCGGCACGTCGGGCGTCTACTATCCCCTCGGCGTCGCGCTGTCGGAAATCTACGGCAAGGGCATCGAAGGCGCCCGCACCCAGGTGCAGGCAACCAAGGCATCGGTCGAGAACCTCAACCTGCTGCAGCAGGGCAAGGGCGAGATCGCCTTCGCGCTCGGCGATTCCGTCAAGCTCGCCGCCGAAGGCAACACCGAAGCCGGCTTCCCCGGCAAGCTCGACAAGCTGCGCGGCATCGCCGCCATCTATCCGAACTATATCCAGATCGTCGCCAGCAAGGAGTCCGGCATCAAGACTCTCGCCGACCTCAAGGGCAAGAGCCTGTCGGTCGGCGCGCCCGCCTCCGGCACCGAGCTCAACGCCCGCGCCATCTTCGCCGCCGCCGGGTTGAAATATGAGGATCTTGGAAGGGTCGAGTACCTGCCATTCGCCGAGTCGGTCGAGTTGATCAAGAACCGGCAGCTCGACGCCACGCTGCAATCGGCGGGCCTCGGCGTCGCCTCGATCCGCGATCTGGCAACTTCGGTGCCGATCAACGTCGTCGCCGTGCCGGCCGAGGACATCGCCAAGATCGGCTCGCCCTATCTTTCGGTGATCATTCCCAAGGGCACCTATGAGGGCCAGACCGAGGATGTCGCCACCGCCGCGGTCGGCAATTTCCTTGTCACCCGGGCCGATGTTTCCGACGAGACCGCCTATCAGATGACCAAGCTGATGTTCGAGCATCTCGACCAGCTCGCCGCCGCCCATGCCGCCGCCAAGGCGATCGATCCGGCCAAGGCGCTGGACGGCATGCCGGTGCCGCTGCATCCCGGCGCGGAGAAATATTACAAGGAAAAAGGGCTGATCAAGTAAGCGAGGATGGCGCGGCAGTCTGCTATGGAGCGCGTCGGATGAGCAAAGCAACGTCTGGAACAACGACCGACGGCAATTCGACCACTTTTCATCTCCCTGTCGCCGAAGAACAGGTCGAAGGCCTGCCGCCGGGCTTCGGCGGCGGCACCGCCGGCAAGGCGGCCTTCCTGATTGCCGTCGCCTTCTCCGTTTTCCAGATCTACATCGCCGCCTATGGCAGCCTGCCCAGCCAGGTGGTGCGCGCCATGCATGTCGGCTTCCTGCTGCTGCTCGGCTTCGGCCTGATCGCCAACCTGCGCGCCACCGGCGTAGCGGCGAAGGCCGCGTTCTGGTCGCTCGGCGCGCTCGGCTTCGGCACCGGCCTCTACAACTGGGTCTTCTACGCCGACCTCATCCGCCGCTCCGGCTTCCTCACCACGCCGGACCTGATCGTCGGCACGCTGCTGGTGGTGCTCGTCTTCGAAGCGGCAAGGCGGCTGATGGGGCTGCCGCTCGCGGTGATCGCCTTCATCTTCCTCGCCTATTGCTTCGTCGGCAATCACCTGCCGCCGCCCTTCATCCATCGCGGCTACGATTTCGCCCAGCTCGTCGACACCTTCGCCTTCGGCACCGAAGGCATATACGGCACGCCGGTCTATGTCTCGGCGGCTTACATCTTCATCTTCGTCGTCTTCGCCGCCTTCCTCGAACGCGCCGGCATGATCGCGCTGTTCAACGATTTCGCGCTTGGCCTGGTCGGCTCCTGGCGCGGCGGTCCGGCCCAGGTCTGCGTGCTCTCCTCGGCGTTGATGGGCACCATCTCCGGTTCGGGCGTCGCCAATGTCGTGGCGAGCGGCCAGTTCACCATTCCGCTGATGAAGCGCTTCGGCTTCCGCTCGGCCTTCGCCGGCGCCGTCGAGGCAACGTCCTCGATGGGCGGCCAGATCATGCCGCCGGTGATGGGCGCGGTCGCCTTCATCATGGCCGAGACGCTGAACGTCCCCTACGCCGAAGTGGTGAAGGCGGCGATCATTCCGGCGCTGCTCTATTTCGGCGCCTGTTTCTGGCAGGTGCATCTGGAGGCGGGCAAGGCCGGCCTGCACGGCATGGCCAAGGCTGAGCTGCCCAATCCCTGGGACGCGGTGCGGCAGCACTGGCCGCTGGTGCTGCCGCTTGCCGTGCTGGTTTACCTGCTCTTCGCCGGTTATACGCCGATCTTCGCCGGCACCATGGGCCTGGCGCTGACCATCGTGCTGATCCTCGGCACGCCGCTGGCGGCGCTGATCGGACCGTTCGCCTTCCGCGTCGTCTTCTGGCTGGCGCTCGGCCTTGCCGCCGCCTCCTTCATGCGCTTCGGCGTCAACATCCTCGGCCTCGTCATCGCGGCGCTCATTGTCGCCTGCGTCACTTTCAAGGGCGGTCGCGAGACGCTGCGCATCTGCGTCGAATCGCTTGCCGAAGGGGCAAAGAACGCGCTGCCTGTCGGCATCGCCTGCGCCATCGTCGGCATCGTCATCGGCACGCTGACGCTGACCGGCATCGCTTCGACCTTCATCGGCTGGATCATCTCCATCGGCGAGAACAATCTGTTCCTGTCGCTGCTGCTCACCATGCTCACCTGCCTGGTGCTCGGCATGGGCATCCCCACCATCCCCAACTACATCATCACCTCCTCGCTCGCCGGCCCGGCGCTGCTGTCGCTCGGCGTGCCGCTCATCGTCAGCCACATGTTCGTCTTCTATTTCGGCATCATGGCTGATCTCACCCCACCAGTGGCGCTCGCCGCTTTCGCCGCGGCGCCCATGGCCAGGGAAAGCGGGCTGAAGATCGGCATCCAGGCGACGAAGCTCGCCATCGCCGGCTTCGTCGTGCCGTTCATGGCCGTCTACACGCCGGCGCTGATGCTGCAGGATGCAGGCCCGATCGCGGCTTCCTTCGGCTATCCGGTTGAGGTCGCCTACATCGTCGCCAAAGCCTGCATGGGCATCGTGCTTTGGGGCGCCGCCGCCGTCGGCTTCCTCGCCCGCCGCATGGCCTGGTGGGAGCGCCTGGTCGCCTTCGCCGCCGGCGTGCTGCTGGTGGCGGCGCTGCCGCTCACCGACGAAAGCGGCTGGGCGCTGGCGCTGCTCTGGATCGGCTGGCACTGCTGGCGCGCGCGCCAGGCATCCGCGGCCGGCCCTGCATGAGCCTGTGCATCCTCGCAGCCGGCAAGTCGGTGACGCTTGCCGTTGCCGCCTTTACCTTGTCCTGGACACATTCGGTGGAACGGACGCGCTGGCAAGAGCACTGGAAGGTGACGCCGGCAGGTCTGCGCGTCGTCGAAGCGCGCGTCAAGGGCTCCGGCGCCGGCATGGAGCCGCCGGAAGGCTCGGTGCTGCGGGACGGATGGTGGGTCTATGCGCCACGGATCGGGCCACAGCCGCGGCTGGTGCTCGCGGCCTCCGGCGCAACCGGGGGAGGCTGGACCTTGTGCACGGCCAAGGGCTGTCGCGAGCTTGGCGGGACGGCCGGGGATACGGTCGCGCTCGAAGCCTGCGCCGGTTCGAGCCAGCCGCGATAAAATCCGCGTCGCGATCGGCACGAGCCTGGACTTGGTGCCGCCTCGTCCTTTGCAATAGGCCTCGGCCTTGGCGAGCGAGCGGCCGGCGACGAGCAAGGTCAGACGCGGCTCGCTCTCCAGCAACTGCACGATGCGTCCGCCGAAGGTGCCGTAACCGCGGACAATCAGAAGCTTCATCCGACCCTCCGATCTCAACTGATCAGCCGCTGCCGCAGCTCGGCGGAGGGGATCTCGCAGCTGTGTTTGCGGCCGAACAGCGCATAGCGGTTCTTGGCGATGCGGTCGTACAGCCAGTCGCGCAGCGGCCGCGGCAGGACGAGCAGCAATCTCGCGGCGCGCCACGGCCAGCCGAGCGCCGCCATGACGGCGACGAAACTGTCGAGCTTCGTGAAGGCGGCGCCGTCAATGATGGCGAGGTTGCTGTCGTAATCCTCGGTCGGCAGGCCGTGCTCACGAAACAGCGCCTCGCCGAGCGGCGATTGCGCGGTGGCGAAGCGGAAGCGTTTGTTCCGGTCGATCTTGAGGACGATCTGGACGAAGCCCGAGCAGAACACACAGACGCCGTCGAACACGAGCAGCGGCTGGCGGGCATCGTAAGCTTGGCCTGGGAGAAGGGGACGTTTCTGTTCGGACAGGTCGGTCATGTCGGCCCCGGCTGCTTGTGCCCCTAGGCACTAAGCTAGGGGGACACTAAGCCAGCCGGCGGCGGCGTCAAAGTCGCGGCGTTGTCGCACGCCTGCCGTCGACGACGGCGGGGCGCTCGTCACGATAGGTCGTGGCGCGGGTGTTGTCGGCCGGCTTGCAGATCCGGCTGTTGTGGCGGCTGTCGAGCATCGTGGTCAGTGCGTGCCGATGCCGAGCGAGTTGCCGCGGCGCGCGCAGGCCGGGCCCGGGCCGCGCATGTAATAGCGCTCGGGCCGATAGGTCGGCGCGACGAATTCGCGGATGGCGGCGGCATAGCCGGCGATGTGATTCCAGAAGTTCATTTTTCCTGTCCCTGTCCCGTTTTCGGATGTCCCTTCCGAATTGCGAGGATCATAGCCTCGAGGCGTGAATAGTCGGTGAACGCGATGTTAATTTCTGGTCCGAAACGCGTTGCATCGTGGCTGGAATGCGGCTGATTCGCGGTCTTTCGAAGCCTTTTGTCGCGTTTCCGGCTCGTGTGACTTTTGCATCACATATGTTTCGTCTCTATGTCGCTTGGGCGCGCTTCTGTTTCACGCATCGAAGGTGGCTTGAAATTTCCGTGCGGCGTCGTCCGCCGGCAGGAACCTGCCCTGCGCGGTGACGTTGATCGATCAAGGCCGGGGCCGAAACCCGGCCGCGTTGGCGGCGGACCGGCCGCGCAACTTCCGGACAACACCAGACATGGAAGGCAACCGCCATGGGTTTCTTTTCGAAAGACATCAAGACGCTGGACGACCTCTTCGTCCACACGCTGCGCGACATCTATTATGCCGAAAAACAGATCGAGAAATCGCTGCCGAAGATGATCGACAAGGCGACGGATTCGCAATTGAAAGCCGGTTTCGAGAAGCATCTCGCGCAGACCAAGGGCCACATCGAACGGGTCGAGCAGGTATTCGAGCTGCATGGCGTCAAGGCCAAGACCGTCAACTGCCCCGCCATCGACGGCATCCTCGAGGAGGCTGACGACGTGAGCGGCGACGTGGAGGACAAGGAGGTCCTCGATGCCGCGCTGATCGCCTCGGCTCAGGCCGTCGAGCATTACGAGATAACGCGCTACGGCACGCTGATCGCCTGGGCCAAGCAGCTCGGCCGCAGCGACTGCGCCAATGTGCTGGCCAAGAACCTCAAGGAAGAAGAGGCGACCGACCGCAAGCTCACCGAGATCGCGGAAAGCAAGGTCAATCTGCAGGCTGCCGAATAACTAATTGTGAGCCCGAAAGGCCGGCGGACAGCCGCCGGCCTTTCGCCTGCCCGGAACCGAAGCGGAGCCTTGGCCGTTGCGATGGCACCCGCCTGCCAGGGAGGTCGCCGTGGCGTCTACGTCCAGGCGCAGATCCGCATAGGAGCACGATGTCATGGCCGGCCTCGAGCAATACCACGCCAAGCGCGATTTCCGGAAAACCTCGGAGCCGGCCGGCCAGCTCGCGCCCAGCAAGAAGACCGACGCCGGCGGCATCTTCGTTGTCCAGAAGCATGCCGCGACGCGGCTCCACTATGACTTTCGGCTCGAGCATGATGGCGTGTTGTGGAGCTGGGCGGTCACGCGCGGACCGAGTCTCGACCCGCACGAGAGGCGGCTGGCGGTGCATGTCGAGGACCACCCGATCGACTATGCGTCTTTCGAGGGCACCATTCCGAAGGGCGAATATGGCGGCGGTTCCGTCCTCGTCTGGGACGAAGGCCGGTGGATCCCCGACGGCGACCCGGCCAAGGGCATGAAGAAGGGCCATATCGACTTCGAGCTCGAAGGCCAGAAGCTCAACGGTCGCTGGCATCTGGTCAGGCTGAAGCCGCGCCCGCGCGAAAAGCGCGACAACTGGCTGCTGATCAAATCCAATGACGCCGCCGCCCGCCCTGGTGAAGACATACTTGTAGAGGCGCCGCAATCGGTAAAGTCGGGCTTGACCATCGAGGAGATCGGCGAAGGCAAGACGGCCAAGGGCGCCAAACCAAGGGTCTGGCATTCCAACAAGCCGGCTGCAGGCAAGGCAAAATCCCCACGCCTCGAATTCGTCGAGCCGCAGCTGGCGACGCTCGAAAAGAATGCGCCTTCCGGCGAGGAATGGGTGCATGAGGTGAAGTTCGACGGCTACCGCATGCAGGCGCAGATCGCCGGCAGCGATGTCCGGCTGCTGACCCGCACCGGCCTTGACTGGACGAAGAAGTTCGAAGGTCCGGTCGTGGCCGAGCTTGCCGGACTGAAATGCCGCGACGCCATCATCGACGGCGAGATCGTCGTGTTGGCCGACAGCGGCGTGTCCTCCTTCGCCATGCTGCAGGCGGATCTCTCGGCCGGCCGCACCGACCGCTTCATCTACTACGTCTTCGACCTGATGCGGCTCAATGGCGAGGACCTTCGCCGCGAGCCGCTGGTCGAGCGCAAGCAGGCGCTGGCCGAACTGCTCGGCGAGCGGTCGGAGCAATCCGCCGTCCGCTTCAGCGATCATTTTGCGGAACCCGGCAGCGTCATGCTGCAGCATGTCTGCCGCATGGGTCTCGAAGGCGTGGTGTCGAAACGCGCCGACGCGCCCTATCGCAGCGGCCGCGGCCTCGCCTGGATCAAATCGAAATGCACGCTGCGCCAGGAATTCGTCATCGGCGGTTACTTGCCGTCGGACAAGACCGGGCGCGGCCTGCGCTCGCTGCTGGTCGGCTATCATGAAAGCGGCAGGCTCAACTATGCCGGCCGCGTCGGCACCGGCTTTTCCGGCAAGGTGGCTGCGGACCTTAAGAAAAAACTCGACAGCCTCAAGACGACGAAGTCGCCTTTTTCTGCCGCCGTGCCGAAGGGCAAGGGCCTCGTCTGGGTCAAGCCCGAGCTTGTCGGCGAAGTGGAGTTCCGCAGCTGGACATCCGACCATATAATCCGCCACGCCTCGTTCCAGGGGCTGCGCGAGGACAAGCCGGCGGAGGACGTGGTGCAGGAAAAGCCGAAGCAAGCCGACGGCAAGACAAAAAGCGGAGCAAAGGCGAGCAGCGGCAGGACCGAGACAAAAACCTCGGCCGGAACGGCGAAGACCTCGGTGAAGCTGTCGCATCCCGACAAGCTGCTGTGGCCCGACGAAAAGGTCTCCAAGCAGGATCTCCTCGATCACTACGCCTTGGTCTGGCCGCGAATTGAGCCATTCGTCGTCAACCGGCCGCTCAGCCTTGTGCGGGCGCCGGATGGCATCCATGGCCAGCGCTTCTTCCAAAAACATGCCTCACCGGGCATGAGCGACAAGATCGCCAGGATGAACGATCCGACCGACGGCGAGGAGATCTTGTTCATCAGGGATTTCGACGGGCTTGCAGCCCTTGTCCAATACGGCGTCGTCGAGGTTCATATCTGGGGCTCGACTGTCGACGAACTGGAAAAGCCGGACCAGATCATCTTCGATCTCGATCCGGACGAGGGCATCGGGGTCGAGGCGGTGCGTGCCGCCGCCCTCGACATCCGAGCCAAGCTGAACGACCTGTCGCTGCCGACCCTGGTCAAGACGTCTGGCGGCAAGGGCTATCACGTGCTGGTGCCGCTCAAGCCCTCCGCCGAATGGGACGAGGTGAAGGACTTCGCCCATGATTTCGCCCGCGCCCTGGAGCAGGCCGCGCCCGACCGCTACACGGCGACGCTGTCGAAGAAGGCGCGCACCGGCAAGATCTTCGTCGACTACCTGCGCAACGGCCGCGGCGCGACCACGGTCGCGCCCTATTCCTCGCGCGCCAAGAAGGGCGCGACGGTGTCGATGCCGGTGACCTGGCCGGAGATCGAAAAGGGCCTGCCGCCCAATGCGTTTCCGCTCGGCGACGCCACGACGCTAAAGCAGCTGAAGAAGGCCGATCCGTGGGCGGATTTCTTCAAGTTGGGCAAACCGCTCAAGCGGGCTTAGCCAGCAGCCGAGCCGGCCAGTCCGTCACGCCAGAAATACCCTCTCGAACTCCTGCTTGCCCTTCGGCGAGAACACCACGGCGCGGCTGTCCTTGTCGCGCCGCGCCCATTTTTCGACGATGACCTTGTCGAGGATGGCGGCGCCCAGCGCGCCGGCCAGATGCGAGCGCCGCACGCTCCAGTCGAGGCAGGCGCGGCAGATCGGCCGCTTCGCTTTGCTGTCGATCTCGATGCCGAGCGCGGCGAAATGCGAAATGGCTGACGGCGACAGCCTGATCTCGTTCTCCTGGCGCAGCAGCAGCTTCCGGTCGACCAGACGGTCGAGCATCGCCACCGCCTGCTCGCCGGCAAGATGGTCGTAGCACACCCGCGCCACGCGCATGGCCGCGTCGCGCGGGCCGGGCCGCACCCGCTTCGGGCCGACCGCCTCGGCGACGCCGATGATCGCCTCGAGCATGCCCGCCACCTGCGGGCCGGCAAGGCCGTAGTAGCGATGCCGGCCCTGGCTCGCCAGCGTCAGCAACCCGCCGTCCATCAGCTTGGACAGATGCGAGGACGCGGTGGGCAGCGACACGCCGGCTTCAAGCGCCAGCTCCGACGCGGTCAGCGCCGTGCCGCCCATCAGCGCGTTGAGCATGTTGGCGCGGGCCGGGTCGCCGACCAGGCTGGCGATGCGGGCGATATCGGGTCCTTCACGCATAGTTCGATCCTCATCGAAGCATCCCCGTGAGGGAAGCACTATTCTCGGGCGAGCTCAAGGAGCGCGGCAAACGCTGCTGACACCAGAACGTCTAGCACAGCCGGTGAAGCGATGTTTCGACCGTGGTCGAACCGTCGCCGCCAGCAAGCCCACCGACCCAGTAAGCCAATCGACGAGGAGACCGAAATGACCGTCACCTGCTTCATCCGCTACGAGATCGACCCTTTCGGCAAGGCCGCGTTCGAGCAATATGCGCGCGCCTGGGGTCAGGCCATTCCGCGCTGCGGCGCCGAGCTGATCGGCTATTTCGCGCCGCATGAGGGTTCGGCCACCACGGCTTACGCGGCCTACAACATCGAGAACCTCGCGGCCTACGAAGCCTATCGCGCGCGGCTTGCCGCCGACCCGGCCGGCAAGGCAAACTATGAGTTCGCGCGGCGCGAGAAATTCATTCTCAAGGAAGACCGGATCTTCCTGAAACTGGTCTCGGCACCGCATGGCCCGAGGCAGGTCTTTCGCACCGACGTAACGGTCAAAGAAGGGATAGAGGTATGATCGCCGTCATCTTCGAAGTCGAGCCGGCGGAGGGAAAACGTGACGCCTATCTTGGCATCGCCGCCGAGCTCAAGCCCCTGCTCGACGGCATCGATGGCTTCATCTCGGTCGAGCGCTTCCAGAGCCTGACCGATCCGAGGCGCGTGCTCTCGCTGTCCTTCTGGCGCGACGAGGAAGCCGTCAAGGCCTGGCGCAACACCGAGGAGCACCGGCAGGCGCAGAAGGCCGGCCGTGGCGGCATCTTTGCCGGCTATCGTCTGCGCATCGCCCATGTGGTGCGCGATTACGGGCTAAATGAAAGGGCTGAAGCGCCCGAAGACAGCCGCATAGTGAATGGGTGAAACGCGGCTCTCCCTTCCCCTGTGGGCCTGATGCGTAATTGGCCCGCAAGGGGAGAAGGAGGATCGGCCCTCACGCATTGCCGATCAGCACACCCGCTCCGAACACCAGCGCGCCGCCCAGCACCACCTGGAAGGCGGCGCGCCAGAACGGCGTCTGCATATAGCGGTTCTGGATGAAGGCGATCGCCCACAGTTCGAAGAACACGACGATCGCGGCGACGATCGTTGCCGTCCAGAAATAGGGAATGAGATAGGGCAGCGCGTGGCCGAGTCCCCCCAGCGTCGTCATGATGCCGACGGTGAGCCCCCGCTTCACCGGCGAGCCGCGCCCCGAAAGTTTGCCGTCGTCGGAAGCCACCTCGGTGAAGCCCATCGAGATGCCGGCGCCGATCGAGGCGGCGAGGCCGACGAGGAAGGTCTGGAAGGTTGCATGGGTGGCGAAGGCGGCGGCGAAGATCGGCGCCAGGGTCGACACCGACCCGTCCATCAGCCCGGCTAGCCCCGGCTGCACATAGGTGAGGATGAACTGGCGCTGCTCGGTTGTCGCTTCCTCCTCCTTCACCTCGCCCGGGACGTGCTCCTGTTCGAGTTCATGCGCGGAGTTCTCGTGGCCGAGTTCCGCCGCCGCCAATTCGTCGAGCAGCTTCCGGGTCGACGCATCGGTGGTGCGCTTGGCCGCCTCGACATAGAAGCGATAAGCCTGCCGCTCCATGTCCTCGGCCTGACGGCGCACATGCTCGATGCCGAGCGGCCGCACCAGCCAGTCGGGCTTGCGTTCGTAGTAGCCTCTCACATGCTCGCGCCGGATCAGCGGGATGCGCTCGCCGAAGCGCTTGCGGTGAAGCTCGATGAGGGAATCGCGGTGGCCGTCTTCCTCCTCCGCCATGGCCTCGAACACCTTGGCCGATTGTGGAAACTCTTGTGCCAGCCCGTCGGCATAGGCCCGGTAGATGCGTCCGTCGTCCTCCTCCGACGAAATCGCCAGCGCCAGGATTTCCTGCTCCGACAGCGAATCGAAGGAGCGGCGGCCAAAGCCGAAAACACGGGAAAGCATGAGAAAATCACCCTAGTTTAGAACGATTCTAAACTAGGGAATCGTTTGCCGAGGGTCAATCGCGAACGCCGCGGGACAGGCAGAATTCGTCGATCCAGCTTTCCGCTCGCACCCTTCATTATTGCCGAATGTTCACCTATATGGAACGCATCGGCCAAAACGAAGGAAACACGGGATGACGGACAAGAAGCCCCCGCATGCATTCGATCCAAAGCCTGTTCTCGATCTCATCGCCAGCATCGAGGCCGACCTGCAGCGGCTCAAAGGCCTGGTCGAGCAGCAGGCCGAAAAATTCGACCCCGCCAATCCGCACAACAAGACGCTGGACGGCAAGCTGACCGAGGAAGGCGTCGAATGCTGCTATCGCATGTTCGACGACGGCAAGTCGCGCTACACGGTCGCCCAGCAGATGAAGATCTCTTTTGCTGCCGCCACGCATCGTTTCAACAGCTGGCGCAAGCTCGGCGGCAAGAAGCGGACGCGCGCGCTGCTGGGGTGAGCAGCGGCCGCCCTTCGCTTCGTCATCCTCGGGCCTGACCCGAGGATCCATGCCGCGAGCCCTATTACGGAATGCAGAAGCGAGAGCGCGCTCTGGAAGTACCTGCGAAGAGTGTCCGTTCTGCTTCGGCTGCCCGCATCGCGAAGGTGCCGACATGGATTCCCGCGTCGCTTCGCTCCTTGCTCCGCCTGAGACTGACGAAGGTGACGGCCGTCGACGCTATCATCGCCAATATTGTCTCCATCACATTTTTTCGTTGGCGCGCCGCCGCGTTTTCCGTGCAGCATATGGGCATCATTCTCCTACGAGGCCCGCCATGACCGCCCTCCCCGGCATCTCCGACATCCACGCCGCTGCCGCCAGGCTTTCCGGGCTGATCGTCGAAACGCCGCTGATCGAATCGCCGGAGCTCAACAAGCGCTATGGCGGCCGCATCCTGTTCAAGCCGGAGATGCTGCAGCGCACCGGTTCCTTCAAGATCCGCGGCGCCTACAACAAATTGTCGTGCTTGAGCGAAGAAGAGCGCAGCCGCGGCGTCGTCGCCTTTTCGTCCGGCAATCACGCGCAGGGCGTCGCCGCTTCGGCCGCCATGTTCGGCGTCAGGGCGGTCATTGCCATGCCCGCGGACGCCCCGGCGCTCAAGGTCGGCAATGTGCGCAAGATGGGCGCCGAGGTGGTGCCGTTCGACCGCTTCAAGGACGACCGCTTGACGATCGTTCGTCCCTACATCGAAAAGGGCATGGCGCTGGTGCCGCCTTTCGACGATCCGGCCATCATTGCCGGCCAGGGCACGATCGGGCTGGAATTGGTGCGCCAGGCGAAGGCGCTGGGCGTCAGCCTGGACGCAGTTGTCGTGCCCTGCGGCGGCGGGGGTCTGTCGAGCGGCATTTCCGTCGCTGTGAAGGACGCCTCGGCACGGACGCAAATCTGGGCGGTCGAGCCGGAGCATTTCGACGACACGCGCCGCTCGCTCGCCAAGGGTGAGCGGGTCTCGAATGAGCCCGGCCACACCTCGATTTGCGATGCGATCCTGACCGCCGAGCCCGGTGCCATCACCTTCGAGATCAACCGCAAAAACCTCGCCGGCGCCATCGCCGTCTCGGACAAGGCCACGGCGCAAGCCATGCGCGACGCCATGGCGTACTTGAAGCTGGTGGTCGAGCCCGGCGGCTGCGTCGCGCTCGCGGCGCTCGCGACCGGCGAGATCGATCTCGCCGGCAAATGCGTGGCGGTGGTGCTTTCCGGCGGCAATGTCGATTTCGGCACCTACGCGGAAATCATGGCGGCGGCGGCCTGATCGGTCAGTCGCCGCTCAATCCAGCGTCCGCCGGAACCGCACCAGCGCAACGCCGGCGAACAACGCCACGAACACCACCAGCCAGCCGATCTCGGTCGCCACAGCCGGCAGTTCCGCGCTCTTCAGCATGACGGCGCGGGTGATGCGCAAGAAATGCGTCAGCGGAAAGATCTCGCCAAGGATCTGCGCCCAGTCCGGCATACCGCGATAGGGGAACATGAAGCCCGACAGCATGATCGAGGGCAGGAAAAAGAAGAAGGTGAGCTGCAGCGCCTGCATCTGCGTGCGCGCGATCGTCGAAATCGTGTAGCCAAGCAGCACCAGCGCCAGCACGAACACCAGCACCGCCGAGAGCAGGAGCGACAGCGATCCCATGAAGGGAATGGAAAACAGGAGCTTCGCCGCCGCCAGCACCACCACCACCTGCACCGCGCCGACCACCAGGTAAGGCAGCACCTTGCCCAGCATGATCTCAAGCGGGCTGGACGGCATGGCCAAGAGGTTTTCCATCGTGCCGCGCTCGGTCTCGCGCGTCAGCGCGATCGAGGTCATCATCACCATGGTCATCTGCAGGATGACGCCGAGCAGGCCGGGAACGATATTGTATTGCGAGATGCCTTCCGGATTGTAGCGCCGGTGCACGACGACATCGAGCTGGCCGCGCGCCGCCTCCTTGGCCGCTTCCTGCATGCCTTGCGCTCTCAGCAGCGCCTGTCCGGCGACGGTGCTCAGCGTCGAGATGGCGCCGCTCGCCACCGCCGGATCGGTGGCGTCGGCCTCGATCAGGATCTGCGGATTGTCGCCGCGCTCCACCCGCCGCGCGAAATCGGCCGGGATGGTGACGACGAAGGCGACATCGCCGCGCGACATCAGGAACTCGGCTTGCGACGCACTTTGCGCCACATGGTCGAAGCGATAGTAGCCGGTGGTCTGCAGCGCCGAGACCATCGCCCGCGTGTAGGGATCGCTGCTGGTCGCGACGAGTGCTGCCGGCAGGCTCTTCGGGTCGTTGTTGATGGCATAGCCGAACAGCACCAGCTGTATCAGCGGCACGCCCAGCATCATGGCGAAGGTGATGCGGTCGCGCCGCATCTGGATGAATTCCTTGATCAGCAGCGCGCCGAGTCTCGCGAAGGAAAAGATCGCTCTCACGCCATCTCTCATGCCATGTTGTCCTTCGAGCCGGACATGAACTGGATGAAGACATCTTCCAGGCTGGTCTCGCCCGGCGCCACCGTCACCCCTTTGTGCTCCTTCTCGACATCGGCGAGCGCCTTTTCGAGGGCTGCCTTGTCGGAGCCGACGACATGCAGCGTGGCGCCGAACGGCGCCACCTGGTCGACGCCCGGACGCCCCTGCAGCGCCTCGGCCACGCGGTCGAGCCGCGGTCCCTGCAGCACGAAGGTGGTCAGGCCGGCATTCCTCACCACCTCGTCCACTGTGCCGGTGGCCAGCATCTTGCCGTAGGAGATGTAGCTGATGCGGTGGCAGCGCTCGGCCTCGTCCATGTAATGGGTGGAGACCAGCACGGTGAGCCCGCCGCTGGCCAGGCGGTGGATCTCGTCCCAGAACTCGCGCCGCGCCTTCGGGTCGACGCCAGCCGTCGGCTCGTCGAGCAGCAGCAGCTTCGGCTTGTGCATGATGCAGGCAGCGAGTGCCAGCCGCTGCTTCCAGCCGCCGGAAAGCGTGCCGGCGAGCTGGTTGCGGCGCGTCGTCAGGCCGAGTTCCTGCAGGGTGTGCGAGACATACTCCTCGACCGGCTTCAGCTGGTAGAGCCGCGCCACGAATTCGAGATTCTCGCCGATCGTCAGATCCTCGTAGAACGAGAATTTCTGCGTCATGTAGCCGACTTCGCGCTTGATCTTGAGCGCGTCGGTAAGGATGTCGAAGCCGAGCACCGTGCCTTCGCCCGCATCCGGCGTCAAAAGCCCGCACATGATGCGGATGGTCGTCGTCTTGCCCGAGCCGTTCGGCCCGAGGAAACCGACGATCTCGCCCTCGGCGACCGTCATCGTGACATGGTCGACGACGGTCTTGTCGCCGAAGCGCTTGACCAACCCACGGACGTCGATGACGTTCATCTGCCTATATCCGCCAGGTCGACATCGACGATCTGGCCGGGCTGCAAGGGATGAGCATCGCCCTCCGGCCGCGCCTCGACGAGATAGACCAGCTTCTGCCGGTTCTCGAGCGAATAGATCACCGGCGGGGTGAACTCGGGATCGGGCGACACATAGCTGACGCGTGCCTTCAAATCCGGCCCGCAACCGTCGCAACGGACGCTGAGCAGCGTGCCGACCTTGACCGAGGAGAAGGCCGTCTCCGGCACATAGACGCTGAGTTTTACCGCGCCGTCGGGCAGCATCGAGATCACCGGTGCGGTCGGTCCGGCCGTATCGCCCGGATTGCGGATCACGTCGTCGATGCGGCCGGGCGAAGGCGCCGCCAGCACGCGCTTGGACAGGCGCCACTCGGCTTGCCCCAATTCCGATTGCGCCTGCTTGACCTGGTTCTCGGCAGCTCTGATCGTTTCGGCCCGCGCCGGCAGGCCGCCGACGGCAAGGTTCGCCTCCGCCTGGCCGACCTGCGCGTTGGCGGTCTCCAGCGAAGCCGAGGCCGTGTCGTAATCGGCCTGGGTGCCGGTGCCGCGCTTGTAGAGATCGCTGGCGCGGTCATATTTGCGTTTGGCGTCGGCAGCCTGCGCCTTCGCCATGTCCACCTGCGCCTTGAGCACGGCGATCTCTTCCGGCCGCTTGCCCACCTTGAGGTCGGCAAGCTGCGCCTGCGCTTGGGCGAGCGCGGCCTGGGCTTGCGCCACGGCGATCTTGGCATCGGCGCTTTCCAGCGTCACCACCGGCGCGCCCGGCCCGACACGGTCGCCGCGCTTGACCGTCACGGTCTCGACCTGCGCGACTTCGATCGGCGCCAACAGCACATATTCGCCTTCGACATAGCCGACGGCAAGCGGGGCGGCCGGTGCGCAGGCGCCGAACAGCTGGGCCGCGAGCGGCAGCGAACAGAGTAAGCTCATGATTTGACCTTCCTGCCGGCGGCTGCGTCGCGCGCCGCCAGCATTGCCCTGAGGTTGTCGGTCGCGACCGCCACGACCTTGGCGGCCTCCCTGTCGCCGATCTCGCGCCAGCCCATCCTGCGCATCACCGCCTCGCGCCCGATGCGGAAATAGATGACCTGCCCGATGATGGTGAACACGGTGAGCCTGGTGGCCTCGCTCTCGGCCGGCTCGCCGGTCGCCTGCTCCCAGATCTGGCACAGCCGGCGATGCGTCGGTTCGAACACGCCGGCATAAATGCGGTCGAGCGCCGCCGTCGGGTGCGAGAGCTCGCGCAGTACGAATTGTACGATCTCGCCGGCCTGGGGACTTGCCACGACAAAGCCGACCATCCGCGCCAGCGCGACAAAGAGCTGCGCCCGGGCGGCTTCCGGGCTCGAAGGAGGCCCCGCCTGGGGTGCGCCCAGCGCCTGGCCGGCGATCCCCTGGATGGTCTCGACGATGAAGTCGGCGGCGGCGGCACGCAGCCCCTCCTTGCCGCCGAAATGATAGGCGATCGAGCCGATATTGGCCTTGGCCTCGGCCGCGATCTCGCGCGTCGAGGTGCCGTCGAAGCCCTGCCGGCCGAACAGCTTCAGCGCGGCCTGCACCAGCGCCGCGCGCGTTTGATCGGCGGGAGAGGCTTCGCGTTGCGGCCTTTTGGCGTTCGTTTGTTTGCTCATCCCCTTCATTTAATCAATCGATTGATTAAGTCAAGTTGAATTCCAACGCGGCTTGCCATCTTCCTGCGGGCGGGCTTTAGTGCGCGGCCATGGGCAAGGAAGTCGAGCGCAAGTTCCTGGTCGCTGATCCCGCCTGGCGCAGCCTGGTCGAGGCGCATATCCGCATTCGCCAGTTCTACGTCGCCGCGCAGCCCGGACGCACGGTTCGCGTACGCATCAGCGACGGAGGCTCCGCCGCGCTGACGCTGAAGTTCGGCAACAAAGCGCGCGAGCGCGACGAATTCGAATATCCGATCCCGCTCGCCGAAGCTGAGGAATTGATGGCCTTCGCGATCGGGCGTGTCATCGAGAAGACACGTCACCATGTTAGGCACCGCGGCTATCTCTATGAAGTCGATGTGTTCGGCGGAGTGCTCTCGGGGCTGGTGGTCGCGGAACTGGAGACGCCGGAGGACGTATCTGACGAAATGCTGCCCGACTGGCTCGGCCGTGAGGTCACCGGTGAGTCGAGGTTTTACAACGCGTCGCTGGCCCTCGGGGGGATTCCGGAGATAGCCGCATGAGCTTTCGCATCGATCCGCGCTTGCCGCTGACCGGCGAGGTCAGGCGCATATTGGCTGACGAGATCGGCAAGGCGCTTGGCCAACTCGAGACGGCGCGCGACAAGCCGGAGCAAGGACTGCACAAGTGCCGTAAGCGGCTTAAGTGCGTACGTGCCTTGCTGCGCCTGGTTCGTTCCGGAGACGAACCGTTCTGCCAGACCGAGAACGAGTGCTACAAGCAGGTGTCGGCGCTGCTTGCCGGCCCGCGCGAGGCGACCGCTCTCATCGAGACCATCGACCGTCTGGTCTCCGCTTTTCCAGATGACACCGCGGCCGGCGGGCTCGATCCAGTCCGCGAGCGGCTGGTGCTGCGCCAGCACGAGCTCCATGCCGGCCCCGGTCTCGACGCTGCCATAAACGCCGCGGTCGCTGCCTGCCGGGAAGGGCTGGAGCGTATCGACAGGCTGTCGCTCCCCGATCAGCCCGAGCAGGCGGCCGACATACTGGCCGAAGGCGCCCGCGCCGCCTTGCGGCGGGCGAAAAAGGCGCTGGATAAGGCGAGCTCGCGCGGCGAGGCCGATGACTTTCACGACCTGCGCAAGGCGGCCAAGACGCATTCGATGCATCTGTCGCTGCTCGGCCGCCTATGGCCGGCGCCGATCAAGGCGCGCCGCAAGGCGGTTGACAAGCTTGGCGAACGGCTGGGCGAACTGCATGACGTCTTCGTCATGCGCGCGCTGCTCGCCGCCGCTGGCGAGCCGCTCGGTCCGCCCGAAGACACCAGGCTTCTGCGCAAGCTCTTGAAGCGTGCGGAAAAAAGCCTCAGCAAGACCTGTCTTGCCGATGCCGCCGAATTGTTCGGCGACAGCCCCAAGCGCTCGGCCAGAAAGCTCGCGCGCAAGGTGCGCGACAACCTCCCGCCGCCGCATGAGGAAGCCGGCCCGGTCGCGGCCTGACGCCTACGCCGGCAGCGGCCGCCTTGCTTTCGCCCCGGCATCCGTCCGCGCGCCGGCATCGCGCGGATGCGGTCCGATCGGCATGATCGCCGGAAACGGCGTCGCGCCGAAGGCGAAGGTCCATTTGTAGCCGATGAGCTGCTCTTCCGGCGTGGTGTGCTGGTCGTGATGGGCAAGCAGCCTGGCGCGCTCCGCCAGCTCCTCCGCCTCGCGCCGCACCATCTCCGCCGTTTCCGGCCGCATGCGCCGCGAGAAGCTGACGAAGGTCGCTTCCCGTTCCAGATGGGCTATCGCCCAGCCGACAAAATTCTTGTTGGTCGTCTCGAAATGCGGCCGCAGCGGGCCCTCGAAATCCCACTGGATCGGTGTCTCGACCAGCAATCTTGCCGACAGGCCGCGCCCGAGCGCCACCAGCCCAAGCTCTTCCAGGTCGCGCAGATAAAGAAACATCGAAGCTTCGCTGAGACCCTGTGAGCGCATGATGCCTTCGGGCGTGAATTTTTCGGACAGCATGATGAAGACGAAGAGCAGCGCCGGCCGCGCGGCGAGCTTGCGCTCGATCTCCGGCGCGACGTGGTTGGCCGGTCCCGGTCCCCGGTTCATCGAGCCCAGCACATTCTCCAGTTCCACGTCCGCAGCGGCGCAGATTTGCATCAGCCGATCGAGCTTGCAGTTGCGCTCATGGAAGATGCGCTTCACTGTCGGCTCGGAAACGCCCATGCGCTCGGCTAGCGCCCGGTAGGTCAGGCCCTTGGCCTTCAATGTCCGTTTCAGCGCCTCGAAGATCGGGCCGTTCATGGGATGCACCTCGTTTGCATGAATTCGTATCGATCTTCGATACTAGACGCGAACTGCCTTCCAGAAAAGTATCGATAAACCTAGCTCTCGATCGTGATCACAGGAGAGCAACATGAAAACCCTCATCGCTTCGACCTTTCTCGCCATCGCCGGCATCGCAACAGCTGCCACCGCCGAGGCCGGCGAGATCTGGCGCGCCGGCGGCTTCGAGCAGCCGGAATCGGCGCTGGTCGATGCCGCCAACAAGCGCATCGTCGTCTCCAACATCGTCGGCAATCCGGGCGAAGCTGATGGCAACGGCTATTTGTCGCTGCTGTCGCTGGACGGCAAGGTCATCAGCCGCCATTGGGTGGACGGCATGGACGCGCCCAAGGGCATGGCGATCGCCGGCGGCAAGCTCTACGCCGCCGACATCACCAAGGTGCGCGTCGTCGACCTCGCCAGCGGCAAGCTGGTCTCTACCATCGATGTGCCCGGCGCCGTGTTCCTCAACGATATGACCGCCGATGCTTCGGGCAAGGTCTATTTCACGGATATGCTCGCCGACGCGATCTATCGTATCGACGGCGACAAACCGGAGCTGTTCATCAAGGATGCGCTGCTCGCCTCGCCCAATGGCGTCTTCGCCGATGGCGACCGGCTGATCGTCGCGTCCTGGGGCAAAGGCATCAAGCCTGATTTCAGCACGGCGGCGCCGGGCGGCTTGCTGGCCGTCGACCTCGCCAGCAAGAAGGTGACGCCGCTGCCGGGCGCGCAAAACTTTGCCGACCTCGACGGCGTCATCGCCATCGGCGACACGATCTATGCCACCGCCTACATGACCGGCACGCTCTATCGCTACAAGGGCGGCGGCGCGCCGGAAGCGATCGCCACTTTCAAGCCGGGCAGCGCCGATATCGGCACCGACGGCAACTCGACCATCTATGTTCCGCTGATGAACGAAGGCGCGGTCGCGGCGCTGAAGGTCGACTGAGGACGATTGCGGCGGGAACGAGGTCGATCGGGGCTGGACCGCCATATCGACGGGGCTGCCATCTGGTTCAGCCGCTCGCTCCGGGATATCCGGCAGCAACCGTCACATGAGCCAAGCCGTGAAGACATCCAGCCTGACCGGCGCCGCCGTGTCGCCAATGATCCCGGTGCTCGTATGCGCACTGGCGATCTTCCTTTTGTCTGGGATGGACGCGGCGATGAAGTCCCTGGTCATCGCGGTCGGTGTGTACAACACGGTGCTGTGGCGCAGCCTGGTCTCGACCTTGATCGCGAGCGCGGCCTGGTCGGCGGGGCCGCGCTCGAAGCCCGCTCTTCCGGTGCTGGGGCTGCATGCGCTGCGCGCCGTGGTCGTCGGCATCGTCCTGGTTTCGTTCTTTTGGGGTCTCGCCAGATTGCCGCTCGCCGAGGCGATAGGGCTCAGCTTTGTCGCGCCCCTGTTTGCGCTTTTTCTCGCAGCCTTGTTGCTGGGCGAGAGAATCCGGCGCCAGGCGGTCTGGGCGTCGCTGGCCGGCATCGCGGGCGTCGCGATCATTCTGGCCGGCCAGTTCGGGCAGGCCGGCCACTCGCAGGATGCGCTCCTGGGCACGGCCGCGGTGCTCGTATCGACTGTGTTCTATGGCTACAATCTGATCCTCGCGCGGCGGCAGGCGCTGTTGGCCAAGCCGGTCGAGATCATGCTGTTCCAGAACCTCTGCATCGCGGTCATCCTTGGTCTCGCCGCGCCGTGGCTCGCCGTCGCGCTGCCGAGTGACCTGTGGCTTCACCTGGTCGGGGTGGCGATGCTGTCGCTTGCCGACCAATTCCTGATGAGTTGGGCCTACGCTCGCGCCGAAGCGCAATATCTCATCCCGACGGAATACTCGGCCTTCATCTGGGCGATCGCGCTCGGCTGGTTCTTCTTCGGCGAGGAGGTGGCCTGGACCACGCTGACCGGGGCTTGCCTGATCGTCGCCGGCTGCCTGATCGCGGCGCGCGCCAACCCGAAACTTGCCGAGCCGATCGAAGCGGCAGTTTGACAGAACATGTCGCTCTACGCGGACTACGATTGTCCTTTCAGCTGCGCTCGCGCGTCGCGAATCGAGGCGGCATAGGTGACCAGCGGCCGCTTGAGGCCGTGGTTGACCAGCATGCGCCGTGTCTGCGGCGCGGCGCCCGCGATGATGAAGCGCACGCCGGCGCGTCCGGCCTTGTGCGCGGCACCCCCGATGACGTTTGCCGCCGTCGAGTCGAGGAACGGCACCGCCGAGCAATCGAGGATGAAATTCTTGCGCTGGTCTGCGATGCGGTCGAGCACGGCGCCGACGGTCGAGGCGGCACCGAAGAAGAAGGCCCCGGAGATTCGATAGATGACGGTATCGGCGTCTGCCGCCTGGCTTGAATCATAAGTGGCGGCGCGATCGGCGACGTCCTCCGGCACCAGCGGCAGATCGGCCTCGACGGCGATGGACTTGGCCATGCGATCGATGAACAGGATCGAACCAAGCGCGAAGCCGACGACGATGCCTTCCGTCAGATCGCGTAAGATGACGATAAGGAACGTCGCCATCAGCACCAGCGCGTCGCCACGCGAGGCCCTGAGCAGCGTGACGAAAGCCTGCTTCTCGAACATGTTCCAGCACACGACGGCGAGTACGCCGGCCAATGCGGCGAGCGGGATGTAGCTGGCCAGGGGCGCCGCCGCCAGCATCAGGACAAGCAGGATCGCCGAATGCAGCATGCCGGAGACCGGGCCATGCGCGCCGGCCCTCACATTGGTGGCCGTGCGAGCGATCGTGCCGGTGGCACATATGCCGCCGAACAAGGCTGACGCGATGTTGGCGAAGCCTTGCGCCACCAGTTCGCAATTGGAGCGGTGCCGCCTTCCGCTCATGCCGTCTGCGACCACGGCCGAGAGCAGCGACTCGATCGCTCCGAGCAGCGCGAAGGCGATCGCGTCCGGCAGCACGTCGATCGTCCTCTCCAAGCTGACCGGCGGCAGGGCTGGCCATTGCAGGTTCCGCGGGATGCCGCCATACCTCGTGCCGATCGTTTCCGCAGGCAGGACGAACAGCCCCACGACCAGCGAGGCGATGCCGATGGCGATCAGCATCGCTGGCCATCTCGGCCGCCAGCGCCGCAGAAAGACAATGGTGAGGACCGTCAGCATCGCCACGAAGGTCGCGGCCGGACTGATCGTGCCGATCGCCTCGCCGATCGCGGTCAGCTTCGGCACCAGCGGCCCGGGCTCCTTGCCGGCGAGTTTCAGCCCGAGCAGTTCGACGATCTGCCCGGAGAAGATGATGACCGCGATCCCGGCGGTGAAGCCGACGGTCACGGGATAGGGAATGAACTTGATGTAGGTGCCAAGCCTGAGATAGCCGATGGCGAGCAGGAAGACGCCGGCCATCATCGTTGCGAGCAGCAGCCCGTCGACGCCGACGCGCGCCACGGTCGCCGCTACCAGCACGATGAAGGCGCCGGCCGGACCGCCGACCTGGAAGCGGCTGCCGCCAAGCGCGGAGATGATGAAGCCGCCAACGATCGAGGTGTAGAGGCCTCGCTCCGGCGTCACGCCGGACGCGATGGCGATCGCCATGGACAACGGCAGCGCCACGATGGCGACCGTCAACCCGGCGACGGCGTCAGCCCTGAAATGCGCCAGCGTGTAGCCTTCGCGCAGCACCGTGACCAGCTTGGGCGTGAACAGCTCGGCAAAGGACGGCCGCGCCTGGGGGTGGATTGACCGCCGGACCTGATCCATGAACTGCCTTCTTCCGCTCCGTAGAGGCGGCGGGATCGTCGGCAGGGCTGTCGGCGGTCGCCGTCGCGACTTCTTGTGCGGCTCAGCCTTGGGAGTTCTGCGGCGTGGCAGGCTTGAGACGCACGCCCCTGCCGCCGCGCTCGCTGGCCTGGTTCTCGCCGATCAGCTCCACCCCGGCCTCGTCGAGTGCCTGGATGACCTTCATCAGCGTATCGACCACGCCTCTGACGACACCTTCACTCGCTTCCATGCGTTGGATGGTCGGAAGCGAAACCCCGGCGCGCTCGGCGAGCGTTTTCTGGTCGATACCGGCCAACGCCCTCGCGGCGCGCATCTGCGCGGCAGTGATCATCGGCCAGAACCCCTGTCTGAGTCTGCAGCATCAATGGATAATCCAAATATCATGACGGTTCAAGCATCATAACAAACAGTTTAAACATGAGCACTCATTCGCTGTCCGCCACCACTTTGCGCCGCTGCAGCAGGCGCGCTGCAAGCCAGCACAACATGGCCCAGGCAAAGCCGGCGCACCAGCCGGCAAGCACGTCGGACGGCCAATGCACGCCGAGATAGACGCGGCTGGTTCCGACCAGCACCGTGGTGAGCACGGCGAGGCCGAGCACGAAGATCTTCATCCTGCGGTTCGGTAGGAAGCGCGCGGCGAGCGAGCCCAGCGTGAGATAGGTCACCGCCGACAGCATCGCATGGCCGCTCGGAAAGGAGAGCGAGGTCTCGTTGACGAGATGCGAGACGAGATCGGGGCGGGGCCGGTCGACCTCGAACTTGAGCAGGCTGGATGCCGCCTGGCCGCCCGCCACCGAAACGAACACGAACAGTGCGGTCGCCGGTCGGCGCATCAGCAGAAAATAGACGATCACCGCAGTCGTGATCAGCACCAGCACGCTGGTGCTGCCGAGCGCGGTGATATCGCGCACCGCGCCTTGCAGCCAAAGCGGACCGATCGGGCTGTCCGGCTGCCCGGCATGGCGGAAGGCGAGCAGGATTTCCGTGTCGAAGGTATGCGGAGTCGTGGCACGCGCCACCCCCATGAGTTCCACCAGGCCCCATAGCCCGCAGGCGATGGCCAGCCCGGCCACAAGCACCGGGAATTCTATTCTGTTGAGCAGCGCCTTGGCGGTCGATTTCATGCCGGGCCTGCTCCAACTACAGCCGCTGCATATAGGGTCCGAGCGTGATCAGCGCGACGGCGGCGATTGCCAGCACGACGCCTGTCGCTTGGAAAGTGTTGAGGCGCTCTCCAAAGAAGACCAGCGCCACGACATTGACTGAGACCAGCTGGATCACTGCCGACAGGCTGAATGACACTGACATGCCGAATTCGCGGATCAGCCTGAGCATGATCAGATTGCCGGCGGAATAGAGCGCCAGCGTCAGCACGATCTTGCCGAGACTTGGCGCCAATCCCCATTGTTTGGCCGCCATCGCGGCCAGCAGGAAAATCACAGTCGAAACGCCAAGCTGCGCCAGTCCCCAGAGACTCACCTTCATCCCTCCCGAAGCGGCCTTCGCCGCGCCGCTCGCCGCTTTTGTTTCCGAAGCGCGCGAAGCCGTCAAGCTGATGGCGTCGGGCAAGCTACGCTGCGACGGGATCGAAGGCGGAATCTCGCAAGGCAAGCCCCGCAGCCATGGTTGGCGTCCTTGCGCCGAGCGCGCTCGGGAGTCTGCCCGCCGTGTGTTGTGGCCTCGTGTGGGGCCAATGCGTGGGCGAACAGTCATCAGCCGGCAAATCGGCGTTGCTTAATGGGGCTGATGTCACGAAAATGTGATCGGCCGCCTATAGGGATCGACCGGTTACACGTTCCAGCCACCTCAAGAGCCAGAGGACAGCCCATGACCCAACCTGAGATCCGCTTCCGTACCAGCCAGCTCGAGGAGAATGACGGCCCGCCCGTCAATCCTACCGACAACCGCACGATGGGCGAGATCATCGCCGCGCGTTTCTCGCGCCGCGACTTCCTCAAGGGCTCGTTGGCCGTCTCGGCCATCGCCGCCACCGTGAGCCCGCTGGCGCTCGTCGCGGCAGTCGAGGCGCGCGCCGCCGAGGTCTCGGCCTTCAAATTCGACGAACTCGAGGCCGGCATCGACGACAAGCACCACGTCGCGCCCGGCTACGATGCCGACGTGCTCTTGCGCTGGGGCGACCCGCTCTTTACCGATTCGCCGGAATTCGACCCGGCAAAACAATCGGCCGGAGCTCAGGCAAGACAGTTCGGCTACAACAACGACTATGTCGGTTATATCCCGATCGACGGCTCGGCCGAGCATGGCCTGCTGGTCGTCAACCACGAATACACCAACCCGCATCTGATGTTCCCCGGCATCGTCAAGATTGTCGACAAGGACGGCAAGAAGGCCGCCGAGGTGGCGCCGCTCAGCAAGGAGCAGGTCGATGTCGAGATGGCGGCGCACGGCGGCAGCATCGTCGAGATCCGCAAGGAGGGCGGCAAATGGCAGACGGTGCGCGACGGCAAGCTCAACCGCCGCATCATGTCCACCACCGAGATGGCGCTGTCCGGTCCGGTAGCCGGCCATGATCGCGTCAAGACCAATGCCGACCCGTCCGGCACCAAAGTCTTCGGCACCCTCAACAACTGCGCCGGCGGCGTTACGCCCTGGGGCACCTATGTGATGGCCGAGGAGAACATCCACGGCTATTTCTCGGGCGAGCTGCCGGAAGGCCACAAGGAGGCCGCCAACTACAAGCGCCTCGGCATTCCGGAGGGCGCCTATGAATGGGGCGCGCATTACGATCGCTTCAACCTCGCCAAGGAACCGAACGAGCCCAACCGCTTCGGCTGGGTCGTCGAGGTCGACGTCAACGACCCGAATTCGGTGCCGAGGAAGCGAACCGCCATGGGTCGCTTCAAGCATGAAGGCGCCGAATCGATCGTCACCAAGGATGGCCGCGTCGTCTTCTATCTCGGCGACGACGAGCGCTTCGACTATGTCTACAAATTCGTCACCGAAGGCACGTTCAATCCGAACGACCGCGCCGCCAACATGAACCTGCTCGACGAGGGCACGCTGCATGTTGCCAAATTCGCCGAGGACGGCTCGGTCGAATGGATGCCGATCGTGTTCGGCGAAGGTCCGCTGACGGCGGAAAACGGTTTCGCCAGCCAGGCCGACGTTCTGATCGAGACGCGTCGCGCCGCCGACCTGCTCGGCGCCACCAAGATGGACCGGCCGGAAGACATCCAGCCCAATGCCGGCAACGGCAAGGTCTATGTCATGCTGACCAACAATTCCAAGCGCAAGGCCGACCAGGTCGACGCCGCCAATCCGCGCGCGGCGAACGCCTTCGGCCACATCATCGAGATCGTCGAGGATGGCGGCGACTTCGCCGCCGCGAAGGGCAAGTGGGAAGTGCTCCTGAAGTGCGGCGATCCCGCGGTGGCCGATGTCGGCGCCACCTTCTCGACCGCCACCACCGCCAATGGCTGGTTCGGCATGCCGGACAATTGTGCCGTCGACTCGGCCGGCCGCCTGTGGGTCGCGACCGACGGCCAGGGCCCGAAGGCCACCGGCCGTACCGACGGCCTGTGGGCGGTCGACACTGAGGGCGCGGCGCGGGCGACCTCAAAGCTGTTCTTCCGCGTGCCGATCGGCGCCGAGATGTGCGGCCCGCTATTCGCGCCGGACGACCAAACCGCCTTCGTCGCCGTCCAGCATCCGGGCGACGGCGGCGAGGACTGGGAAGCTTTTGGCCGCCCCTCCTATTACGAGGATCCATCGACCCGCTGGCCGGACTTCAAGCCGGACATGCCGGTGCGTCCGGCGGTCGTTGCCATCACCAAGCAGGGCGGCGGCAAGATCGCGGTCTGATTGGCGACTCGCTTAAGCAGGGGAAGGGTTGCGGTGATCCGCGACCCTCCTCACCTTGCGATTACTCCACGCCTCGGACCACGGCCATGTTCAGGGTGGTTCTCAACCGGAAGCCGATGGCCTCGTAGAGGCCGATGGCCGGAGCATTGCTGTCATAGGCGTGCAGGTATGGAACCTCGCCCCGCGCCATGATCCGGTTCGCCACGAACAGCGACAGCAGCCTGGCAAGGCCGCCGCCGCGCAAATCCGGATGCGTGCACACGCCGCTGAGCTCGGAGTAGCCGGGCTGCTTCATGCGCTCGCCGGCCATCGCCGCGAGCCTGCCGTCGATCTTCACGCCCCAGAACTCGCCGAGGCTCAAGGCCTCCAGCGTGAACGGGCCGGGCTTGGTGAGCGATGCCAGATCGAGCATCTCGGCCGCATCGTCCCGCGTCAGTCGCTGCACGCGCTCGTCGGAGACGGCCTCAACCGGCTGCTCGGCAACCATCTGCACCAGGGACGCGGTCGAAACCGCGGAAAGTTCCGAAGGCAGGGCGATCGGGTCCGTCTGAACCAGGATGGCGCTTTCAAGCGGCGGGAGCAGCTTGCCCAGAGCTTGCAGGCTTTCCGCATCGTCCGCGACGGTGGCGGCGAAGGGAACGATCGAAGGCCGGTACCGCCGGGCGAGGGTATCGCCTTCCGCAAAGGCCTGGTGGCGCGTCGCCAATGCGCTCCAGATCGGACGGTCGAGAACATGTTTCATTGTGCAACGGCCTTGGGCGCGACTGCCTTGGCCTTGTCCGCCCGGCGGTCGATCGGGGTCGCGGCCAGTCGATCCTCGATGGCGGCGAGCTGGCCAAGCAGCGGCCCGGAGAGGTCCGCGCACAATTCCGCGACCGCGCCCTCGATGCGCGGCCAGACGTCGTGCTTCGCGGCGTCGACCAGCCGCTGGCCGTCCGCTGAGAGGGAAACGATCCGGCGCCGCTGGTCGTCATCCGATGGTGTGACTTCGACCAGGCCGAGCTCGGTGAGCAGCGACACGGCCCGCGTCACGCCTGGCTGCGCGATGCCGAGCGACTGCGCCAGTTCGCCGACCGGCAGCGGCCCCAGCCTGTCGAGCGCGGCGAGCAGCGGATACTGGCTCGACTGGATCCGCACATCCAGGCGATCGAGCACGCGCTGCGTGTCGGCCTGCAACTGCTCGCCAATGCGCTTCAGCCTGCTGCCGAGGCAGAGAAAGCCGAGGGACCTCAGAACATCTTCCATCGTCGAACTGCCGGAACAAAAAGATAACATGATATATAACATTGCATGGAAATTGGCAATACGGTTTCACGATGCAGCCGGAGCGCCGGCTTTGGCCGGTAGACATTCCCTCTTCATTCGCCGCCGATAGCATCCTATATGGCGCTGGCGCGACATGACCGATCCGTCGCGCCAAGGCGACTGATTCGACGCCCGTGGGCTTCGGGTCTTTCTTCATCGGCATGCGGACGCTTGATGCCATCCCTGCGCATCCATATCGACAGGTTTCTTGACGGCGCGGCGCCCAAGGTGCCGCGGCGCGAGCTGACGCATCTCGAGCGCCTGGCGCTGGTGCGGCGCCATGGCGACTTCTCGCTCGCCTATTCCACCGCCGTGCAGCAGAAGCTGTCCTACTTCAGCGAAGGCGATGGCTACATCGCATTCGGCACCAAGATGAAGCACCATTTCGCGCTGGGCGATCCGGTCGTCGATCCGCCGGACCGGCCTGGCTACATCAAGCGCTTCGTCGAGGCCGCCGGCGGCCCCTGGTTCGTTCAGATAAGCGCCGCCACGGCAAAGGTGCTGGCCGGGCTCGGCTATCAGATCAATCGGCTTGGCGTCGACACGAGGCTGCAGCTGCCGGCGCATGATTTCTCCGGCAAGCGCAACGAGACCGTGCGCTATTCGGAGCGCTGGCTGGCGAAGAAGGGCTTCACCTTCGCCGAGGACAGGGCCAACATGCTGCTCGACGAGGTTTCCCGGCTGTCCGAGAATTGGCGCGGCGAGCGCATCGTCAAACGCTGGGAGATGGGCTTCCTGAACCGCCCTTTCGCCGACCATCTCGGCGCCGACATGCGCCGCTTCGTCCTCCACGGCCCGCAGGGCGAACTCGTCGCCATTCTCGATTTCGACCCGCTGTTCAGCAATGGCGAGGTCATCGGCTATACCACCGCCTTCAAGCGCAAGCAGGTCGACGCCACGCCGCATGCCGAGATCGGCCTGACCAAATTCGCCGTCGATCGCTTTCGCGAGGAGGGCGTTTCGGTGGTCACGCTTGGCCTGTCGCCGCTGCTCGACGTCGAACCGAGCGGCTTTGCCGAATCGAGCTTCTGGCGCAGCACCTTCCGGCGCGCCTACGAGTCGCCCTGGGTCAACCGCTCGCGCTTCAACCTGCAGGGCCAGGCCGCCTTCAAGCGCCGCTTCCACGGGCTGGAGGAGCCGACCTACATCGCCTTCCGCAAGGGTACGCTGATGGAGATGCTTGGACTGCTGCGGCTGATCAAGGCGATTTAGCGGAACCGCGAACGTCCGCGATCGGCCGCAGCGTTGCAGGCGGCAGGCGTTTCGACCAATCACGCAGGCTTGCAATCACTCCAGCACCAACACGACGTCCCTTCAATTCCTCAGCCTGTACCCCGTGCGGAAAATCCACGCCACGATCGCGATGCAGGCGGCCAAAAACACCAGCGTCATGCCGAGGCTGACGCCGACCGAGACGTCCGCTTTGCCGTAGAAACTCCAGCGGAACCCGCTGATCAGGTAGACGACCGGGTTGAACAGCGTGATCGTCTTCCAGATGCCGGGCAGCATATGGATCGAATAGAAGCTGCCGCCAAGGAAGGTGAGCGGCGTGACGATCAGCAGAGGCACCAGCTGCAGCTGCTCGAAGGTCTTGGCCCAGATGCCGATGATGAAGCCGAACAGGCTGAAGGTCACCGCCGTCAACACCAGGAAGGCGATCATCCAGAACGGGTGCTCGATCCTGAGCGGCACGAACAGCGCCGCGGTGGCCAAGATGATCAGCCCGAGCATGATCGATTTGGTCGCCGCGCCCCCGACATAGGCGATGATGATCTCGAGATAGGAGACCGGCGCCGACAGGAGCTCGTAGATCGAGCCGACGAATTTCGGGAAATAGATCGCGAAGGAGGCGTTCGAGATCGACTGCGTCAAAAGCGAAAGCATCATCAGCCCCGGCACGATGAAAGCGCCGTAGCTGATGCCGTCGATCTCGGTGATGCGCGAGCCGATCGCCGAGCCGAAGACGACGAAATAGAGCGATGTCGAGATCACCGGCGAGACGATGCTCTGCAGCACCGTGCGGAACGCACGCGCCATCTCCATCCGGTAGATCGCCCACACTGCACGAAGGTTCATAGCCGCGTGGCGGTTCATGGCTCTTGCCTCAGCAGATTGACGAAGATCTCTTCGAGCGTGCTGTTTTTGGTGTCGAGATCGTGAAACTGAATGCCTGCGGCCTCGAGATCGCGGATCAGCGAGGCGACGCCCGGCCGGTCGCTCTGGCTGTCATAGGTGTAGGTGAGTTCGTTGCCGTCCGCCGACAGCTCCAGCGCATAGCGCGACAGGCCCACGGGCAAGGCGGCGAGCGGCGCGCGCAGCTCCAGCGTCATCTGCTTGCGGCCGAGCTTGCGCATCAACTCGGCCTTGCCTTCGACCAGGATGATCTCGCCGCGGTTGATGACGCCGACCCGGTCGGCCATCGCTTCGGCCTCCTCGATGTAATGCGTCGTCAGAATGATGGTGACGCCGTCCTCGCGCAGCCGCCTGACCATCGCCCACATGTCCTGGCGCAGCTCGACGTCGACGCCCGCCGTCGGCTCGTCGAGGAACAGCACGCGCGGCTCGTGCGACAGCGCCTTGGCAATCATCAGCCGGCGCTTCATGCCGCCCGAAAGCGTGATCGCCTTGGCGTCCTTCTTGTCCCACAGCGAGAGATCGCGCAGCACCTTCTCGACGAAAGCCTTGTCGGGCGCCTTGCCGAACAGGCCGCGGCTGTAGTTCACCGTCGCCCAGACCGTCTCGAAGGCGTCGATGGTGAGCTCCTGCGGCACCAGCCCGATCAGGCTGCGCGCCGCGCGGTAGTCCCTGCCGATATCGTGACCATCGACGGTGACGCTGCCCGACGAGCGGTTGACGATGCCGCAGACGATCGAGATCAGCGTCGTCTTGCCGGCGCCGTTCGGTCCGAGCAGGGCGAAGATCTCGCCGCGCTCGATGTCGAGGTTGATTTCCTTCAGCGCCTTGAAACCGGTGGCATAGGTTTTCGTGACGCCGGAGATGGAGATGATGGATGACATGCTGAAATATGGCCGGCTGGAAAACGTGACCTGATATAGGTCGGATGTCGTTTTATGCAAACCGACAATCGACCGTGCTGCTGACAGTTCTCGACAGTCGCCGCCGCTCGCGACGTCGAACGGCCTCTGCAAGCTGTCACGCGGTGCGTCTGTCCATGATCGCCCGACGCTGCGACAACGCGCCTCGCGTGACGCCGCGCCGCTTTGACCGATGCGTGTTCGAAGCCTATCCTTCAAGCCTGAATTGCAGCCGGAGCCCAGCATGGACCCGCTCATCCTGTCGCGCATCCAGTTCGGCGCGAATATCTCGTTCCATATCCTGTTTCCGGCGATCACCATTGCACTTGGCTGGGTGCTTCTCTTCTTCAAGCTCCGCTACAACGCCACCGGCGACTCGGCCTGGATGCGCGCTTATTTCACCTGGGTGAAGGTGTTCGCGCTCTCCTTCGCCATGGGCGTGGTTTCGGGCGTCACCATGAGCTTCCAGTTCGGCACCAACTGGCCGGGCTATATGGAAACGGTCGGCAACATCGCCGGCCCGCTGCTTGCCTATGAGGTGCTGACTGCCTTCTTTCTCGAGGCGGCCTTCCTCGGCATCATGCTGTTCGGCTTCCGCCGCGTCTCCAACCGCATCCACACGCTGGCGACAGTGCTGGTGGCGGGCGGCACCACGGTTTCCGCCTTCTGGATCATCGCGCTGAACTCCTGGATGCAGACGCCGGCCGGCTTCGAGATGATCGACGGCAAGGCGCACGCCCTCGACTGGTGGGCGGTCATCTTCAATCCGTCCATGCCCTACCGGCTGGTCCACATGCTGCTCGCCTCCGGGCTCACGGTCTCCTTCCTGATCGCCGGCTGCTCGGCGCTGCGTTACCTTTATGGCGACCGCTCGGAATCGATGTGGAAGGCGCTGCGCACCGGCGTCTTCGCCGCCGCCATCCTGATCCCGATCCAGATCTTTGCCGGCGACCAGCACGGCTTGAACACGCTCGAGCACCAGCCGCAGAAAATCGCCGCCATGGAGGCGAACTGGAACACCGGCGCCCACGTGCCTCTGGTGCTGTTCGCGCTGCCCGACGAGGCGGCCAAGGAAAACAGGTTCGAGCTCGCCATTCCCGACGGCGCCAGCCTGATCCTGCGCCACAGCACAAGCGGCGTCGTGCCCGGCCTCAACGACTATCCAGGCAACCACCCGCCGGTCTTCCCGGTGTTCTGGGGTTTCCGCGTCATGGTCGGCACCGGCATCCTGATGCTCATCGTCTCCTGGTCGGCGGCCTTCTTCCTCAAGCGTCGCCGCAGCCTGCCTAAGCCGCTGGCCCTGATCATGGTGCCGATGGCGCTCTCCGGCTGGCTGGCGACGCTGGCCGGCTGGTACACGACCGAGATCGGCCGCCAGCCCTGGCTGGTCACCGGCGTGTTGAAGACGGCCGATGCCGTCGGCCCGGTCGCCGGCAGCCATGTCGCGCTGACCCTGGCCGTCTATCTCATCCTCTATGTACTGCTCTTGATCGCCTATCTCGGCGTGCTGGTGCATCTGGCGCTGAAGGCGGCCAAGGAAGGCGACACCTCGCCGCTGCCCGGCGTCATGAACGCCGCGATGTCGCAGCCGGCCGCCGGAGAGTGAACATGCAGGAGCAAGACAAGCGGTGCGGTCGGTTCGATGCGGGGCTTTCTTCTGAGGTCGGCGCTGCCGCTCGCGTTGCGGCTGGCAATGCGATGAGGGGCGGCGCCAACCCTCGCAATCGATCCGAAACGGTTGCTTCGAACAGTATGGCCGCATGTCGGACCAATCTCGGTTGGAGGAAAGAAAGATGACCTTCGACTGGCCAACCGCGCTTCCGCTGATCTTTGCCGGCCTGATGGGCCTCGCCATCCTGATCTACGTCATTCTCGACGGTTTCGACCTCGGCATCGGCATCCTGTTCGCAGGCGCCGAAGATGCCGAGCAGGACACGATGATCGCGGCGATCGGCCCGTTCTGGGACGCCAACGAGACCTGGCTGGTGCTGGCGGTCGGGCTCTTGCTGGTCGCCTTTCCGATGGCGCACGGCACCATCCTCACCGCGCTCTATATCCCGGTGTTCCTGCTGCTGGTCGGCTTGATCCTGCGCGGCGTTGCCTTCGATTTCCGCGCCAAGGTGCCGGCCGGCAAGAAGCACCGCTGGAACCGCATCTTCTTTCTCGGCTCCACCATGGCCTCGCTGGCGCAGGGCTATATGCTCGGCGTCTATGTGCTCGGCCTCGATGTCGGCCTTGGCGGCATGGCCTTCGGCGCGCTGGTCGCGCTCTGCCTGTCGGCGGCCTACGCCGCCATGGGCTCGGCCTGGCTGATCTACAAGACCGAGGGCGACCTGCAAGGAAAGGCGGTGCGCTGGCTGCGCGTCACGCTGGTGTTGACGGCGCTCGGCATGGTCGCGGTCTCTTTGGCCACGCCCTTCGCAAGCCCGCGCATCTTCGACAGATGGTTCCTCTGGCCGGAGATCCTCTATCTCTCGCCGCTGCCGATCGTATCGGCGCTCTTGTTCCTGTGGCTGTGGCGGCAGACGTTTCATCTGCCCAAGTCCGACGACCGGCATGCGCTGCGGCCGTTCCTGACTCTGGCCGCCATCTTCGCGCTCGGCTTCGCCGGGCTTGCCTGGTCGTTCTATCCCTATGTCGTGCCCGACAAGCTGACGATCTGGCAGGCCGCCTCGGCGCCGGAGAGCCTGGCCTTCATCCTGGTCGGCACCGTCGTCGTGCTGCCGATCATTATTTTCTATTCGTTCTACGCCTACCGCGTGTTCGGCGGCAAGGCGACAGATCTGACCTACGATTGAGCGCATAATCTCCCTCCTCGAGGGGGAGATGGCCGGCAGGCAGAGGGGTTGGTCCGACTGGGCTCAGCCTGCTTTGCTGCAGACAGTCGGCGCTCCACGCGCGGCGACCCCCTCTGTCGCCTTCGGCGACATCTCCCCCTCGAGGGGGGAGATCTGCGCGGCTCAGCTTTTGCTACTTGCCAGCACCAGCACCGGCTTCTCGCTGTAGAGCGCGGGAAACAGCGCTTTCAAATTCTCGATCTTCGGCAGGTCGTTGTAGACGATATAGGGGTAGTTCGGGTTCAGCGTCAGGAAATCCTGATGGTAATCCTCGGCCGGATAGAAGGTCTTGCCGGTTTCCAGCGTCGTCACGATCGGCTTCGAAAATACCTTGGCCTTGTCGAGCTGGGCGATGTAGCTCTCGGCGATCTTCTTCTGCTCGTCATTCTCGGCGAAGATCGTCGAGCGGTACTGGGTGCCCTGGTCCGGCCCCTGGTAATTGAGCTGCGTCGGATTGTGCGCGACCGAGAAATAGACCTGCAGCAGCTGGCCATAGGTGACCTTCGACGGATCGTAAGTGATCTCGACCGATTCCGCGTGTCCGGTGCGGCCGGTGCCGACGACCTCGTAGACGGCGTGCTCGGCGCTGCCGCCGGCGTAGCCGGAGACGGCCTTGCTGACGCCCTTGACGTGCTGGAACACGCCCTGCACGCCCCAGAAGCAGCCGCCGGCGAAGATCGCTTTCTCCGTGCCGCCGGCGGCCTTTTCATCCATAGCCGGCGGCGGGATCACCACCGCGTCCTCGGCCGAACGCGCCGGCGTCTGCCAGAAGACGGCCGCGGCCGCCGTCAGCACCAGCGCTGCAAGCGGGGCCAGCGAGCGCCGCGCCGCCTTTTTGTCGATGCCGTTCATGTCGGATCTCCTTGTTCGTTGTTCCACTATATACGAAGCAAGCCGCCGCTGGTTTCTCACTTTGCCGTGCGGCGGCTTCTGGCCGATGGCGATTGTTGCCAAGAGACCGGGCCGCTGACTTATTGCGCCGGCGCCATCGCGTCGGCAGGCTTCATCGCATCCGTCACGGGCTTCATCGCATCCGCGGGCTTCATGGCATCCGTGGCGGGTTTCATCGCCTGGGTCGCCATCGCATCGGGCTTCATTTTATCCGCGGGCTTCATCGCGCCGGTCGGCATCATAGCATCGGTCGCCGGCTTCATGGCTTCGGTCGCCATCGCATTGGCGGGCTTCATCGCGTCGGTCGTGTCGTCGGCGCGGGCGCCGGCAACGAACGCGGCAGCGGCAAGCGCGAAAGCCAGCGCCGGCAGCGTAAGGAATTTGGTCATGCTAGTTCTCCTTGGGTTGCGGCGCGCGGATGCGGGCCCTTGGTTAAGCGTTGCCGCTCTGATGCGGCCCGCGCGAAAAGAAAAATCAGTTTGCCGCGGCGGCCAGGATCGGCCCGCCGGCCGGCGTCTGCACCAGCACTGCCGTGCTCAAGCCCTTGGGTGCCGCAGGCAGCGGCAGCGTCGTCGCCTCGCCGTTCCAGCGGCCGAGCCTCTGCAGCGAATGCACGACATTGGCATGCGGCAGCGTGCGTCCGGTGTTCTCGCCGCGCGCCACCGGCACCTCGACGACGCCGCGTGCGTAGCGCACCAGCCAGACATCGGCCGCCCTGCCGGGCGCCGTGCCGGCGCCGATGCTCACCTTGCCGTCGCCGAGCGAGAGCGCCGGACCCTTGGCGTACGGGGTTGTCGAGATCAGCCGCTCGATCTCGCCGGGCGCCGCACCGACGGCGTCGGCGCTGCCGTTCACCACCACCTGCGGCGTGAACGGCCCGTCATGGCCGAGCGGCGGCTCGTAGGCGACCTGGCGCTGGGTGAATTCCTGCCGGCCGAAACTGTCCTTCCAGCCGAGATAGTCCCAGTAGGTGACGTTGAAGGACAGCGCCAGCACGCCCGGCCGGTCCTTGACCTTGATCAGATTGGCATTGGCCGGCGGGCAGGACGAGCAGCCCTGGCTGGTGAACAGCTCGACCACGGTAAGCGGCTCAGCGGAAGCGGCATCGAGCGTGGCGGCAAGCGCAGCAAATGCCGCGCCGGCAAGCAGGCCGATCCTTGTCTTCAATCCGGTCATTGGAAGCAGTCTCCGTAGCGGGGCAATGCTCCCATTTCGCCGCCGCGGAGGACTTCGTTACAGCTTCACCGGTTTGTGATTGAGAGGCGCCTTCCCCTTCTCCCCTTGTGGGAGAAGGTGGATCGGCGCGCAGCGCCGAGACGGATGAGGGGCGCTCCAGCGGAGTGAGACGCTCGCGAGCGCGTCTGCTAGATTCTTGTCTAGACTTAAGGCGCCGCCAAGCTGGAGCACCCCTCATCCGTCGCCTTCGGCGACACCTTCTCCCACAAGGGGAGAAGCGAGGGCGCTACTGCGTCAGCACCGTCTCGGACGGCCGCTGATCGAAGGCGCATTTGCCGGTCACATTGTAGAAGAAATCGGCATTGGAAACCGGCGCCGGCACCGGGTTGCCGCCGTCTTCCCAGGCCTGGTAGCCGGTCTGGCCGCAGGGCACCGAGGTGAAGATGTCGACCTTCTGGCCGGTCGCGACCTCGGGCATATCGGTGGCGCTGGTGCCGATATAGAGTCGGTTCGAGGTGTTGGGATCGTTCGACTTCAGCACCTTCGGGTTGCCCGAGGGCACATCCATTTGCAGATAGAGTTGGTCCATCTGGCTGACATCGATCACCGCGCCGGCGCCATTGGCCGGATAGAAGGTATCGGCGCAGGTCGTGACGTACTTGTTGCTGCCGCTGGTCTGGGTGATCGCCCCGCTCGGCAGATTGTTGAAACTGTCGACCGTCGAGGTCGTGCAGACCTGTTTTTGCACCACGGTCGTGGTCGATCCGTTGATGGTGCTCACCGTGGTTGTGCCGTAGCCCTTCGGGTCGCCATAGCCGTTGTAATTATAGCTGATCGTCATCAGCGGCTTGGCCTTGGTCTGGCCGAACTGGGTGCCGTAGAGCGTCATCGTCTTGTTCCAGTAGCCCGACACCTTCGTCACCTTGAAGGTGGACTGCACCAGCGCCGGCGCCTTGCGCACCGAGGAACCGACGCCGACATCGACCGAATTGATCCTGGCGATCTGCATGAAACTGGTCGGCATCGGATAGGCCGCCGTGGCGCTGAACGTCGCCGTGCCGTCGGCGGCGACGTTGACGGCGGTGAGCGTCGCGTCGCCCAGCCCGCTATTGGCGACATAGGCCTGCTGCAGCGCCGTCTGGCGGTCGGCCTTGGAGGTCGTGGTCGGCAGCGTGGTGATCGACAGGATCGCGGCGTCAAGCGCCTGCTGCATGTTGCTCCTGGTCGTCACCGCCGAGGTGTAGTCGACGGAAAAGCCGACCGCGAGCAGCAGCGGGATCGCCAACAGCGCCATCATCGGCAGCATTGAGCCGCCTTGCGATCGAACGAAATCTCTTGCCGACGAGAACATGCCCCAACCCCATACACACCGGCAATGCAACCTGCCTGCCACCAGAGGTGGAGATATGCCCAAAATGAGTGCATGAAAGTTTAAGTGGATTTGAATTTTTGCGCGGAGGCGCCCTAACCTTCAAGCGCTTGCGCTGCCCCTCACCTGCCTGCCGGCATCCTCTCCCCGTATGGTAACGGGGAGAGGGGCGCCCCCATCGACGATTTCGCCAATTTGGAACGCTGCAAGAAAGGTACCGAGGCGGCGGCCAGCCCCTTCTCCCCGTCACTTACGGGGAGAAGTGCCCGGCAGGGCGATGAGGGGCAGCGCCGGCCTCCGATCATTGGCCGTGTTCAGACATTGGCGAGCGTGTTTGCCTGCTCTGCTCCGATCTCCCCGGGCCCACCGCTTGCCCCTTAAACCCGCCCCTGCTAAAGCGCGCCGCATGACGACGCCCCTCGACCACATCCGCAATTTCTCCATCGTCGCCCATATCGACCATGGCAAATCCACGCTTGCCGACCGGCTGATCCAGCTCACCGGCGCGCTGGAGGAGCGCGACATGAAGGAGCAGGTGCTGGACTCGATGGACATCGAGCGCGAGCGCGGCATCACCATCAAGGCCCAGACCGTTCGGCTCAACTACCGCGCCAAAAACGGTGAGGACTACGTGCTGAACCTCATCGACACGCCCGGCCATGTCGACTTCGCCTACGAGGTGTCGCGCTCGCTCGCCGCCTGCGAGGGCTCGCTGCTGGTGGTCGACGCCTCGCAAGGGGTCGAGGCGCAGACGCTGGCCAATGTCTATCAGGCCATCGACAACAACCACGAGATCGTCGTGGTGCTGAACAAGGTCGACCTGCCGGCGGCCGAGCCCGAGCGCATCCGCGAGCAGGTCGAGGAGGTGATCGGCCTCGACGCCTCCAATGCCGTGCTGATCTCGGCCAAGACCGGCCTTGGCGTGCCGGACGTGCTGGAGGCGATCGTCCACCAGCTGCCGCCGCCGCGCGAGGGCGACATTGCAGCGCCCCTGAAGGCGATGCTGGTCGACAGCTGGTACGACGCCTATCTCGGCGTCATCGTGCTGGTCCGCGTCATCGACGGCGTGATGAAGAAGGGCCAGACCATCCGCATGATGGGCACCGGCGCAAAATATCTCGTCGAGCGCACCGGCGTCTTCAAGCCGGCCCGCGTCAATGTCGACGAGCTCGGCCCCGGCGAGTTCGGCTTTTTCACCGGCTCGATCAAGGAAGTGGCCGACACCCGCGTCGGCGACACCATCACCGAGGACCGCCGCCCGACGCAAAAGGCGCTGCCCGGCTTCAAGCCGGCGCAGCCGGTGGTGTTCTGCGGCCTGTTCCCGGTCGACGCCGCCGATTTCGAGGATCTGCGCGCCGCCGTCGGCAAGCTGCGCCTCAACGACGCGTCCTTCTCCTATGAAATGGAGACGTCGGCCGCGCTCGGCTTCGGCTTTCGCTGCGGCTTCCTCGGGCTGCTGCATCTGGAGATCATCCAGGAGCGGCTGGAGCGCGAGTTCAACCTCGACCTCATCGCCACAGCACCTAGCGTCGTCTACCGCATGAACCTCATCGACGGCACGACCAAGGAACTGCACAACCCGGCCGACATGCCAGACGTGGTCAAGATCGCCTCGATCGAGGAGCCGTGGATCCGTGCCACCATCCTCACCCCCGACGACTATCTCGGCGGCATTCTAAAACTCTGCCAGGACAGGCGCGGGATTCAGGCCGACCTCTCCTATGTCGGCAAGCGCGCCATGCTGACCTACGACTTGCCGCTCAACGAGGTGGTGTTCGACTTCTACGACCGGCTGAAGTCGATCTCCAAGGGCTACGCCTCCTTCGACTATCACCTCACCAACTATCGCGAGGGCGATCTGGTGAAGATGTCGATCCTGGTCAATGACGAGCCGGTCGATGCTCTGTCCATGCTGGTGCACCGGTCGGCGGCGGAAAAGCGCGGCCGCGCCATGTGCGAGAAGCTGAAGGAGCTGATCCCGCAGCACCTGTTCAAGATCCCGATCCAGGCCGCGATCGGCGGCCGCATCATCGCCCGCGAGACCGTCTCGGCGCTCAGGAAGGACGTCACCGCCAAATGCTACGGCGGCGACGTGACCCGCAAGCGCAAGCTGCTCGACAAACAGAAAGAGGGCAAGAAGCGGATGCGGCAGTTCGGCAAGGTGGATATCCCCCAGGAGGCGTTCATCCAGGCGCTGAAGATGGGGGATTGAGCGGCGGTTGGCGCGCGGAGCGCGCCAAGCCATCGATAGGCAGCGGACGCCAGCAAGCGCGACGAGTTTGAACTGATGATACCGAAGGGAACTTTGACCAAATGTTGAAGAAGATGGCGAAGTCGCCACCATCGAATAATCTTAGAAAGACTTCAAAATAGTTTTTTGGAATTTTTCCAGCGAGAATCGATGTTCGTGATACCGCTCTTTCGGCGGTATCACGTTGACTTTTGGCTGTCAATCCCCATATAATGCAGTATCACCCACCCACAGCTTGCTGTGGGCTCAAAGGCCGCAAAGGGGGCAACTCCTTGAGCGGCCTTTGCTTTTTTGGTAGGGGTGACCAATGCGCACAATCGTCTATGTGGACGGTTTCAACCTATATTACCGGATGTTGAAAGACCGCCCATCGCTCAAATGGGTGAACCAGCTAGCTCTGGCGCAGAACGTCCTGCAGCCGGGCCACATCATCACCCGCGTAAACTACTATATCGCTAGGGTGTCCGCCCGCGCGCATGACCCGCAGGCCCCCGCCCGACAAGCCACCTATTTGAATGCTCTCGGCACGGTACCTGAGATTGTGATCCACGAAGGCACCTTCATGATCTCGGAGCCATGGATGCCTCTCGCCAATCCACCTCAATCAAAGCCAAACGGCTATAACTGGACGATGCCGCAGCCAGCTGTTGTGAAGGTCATAAAAAGCGAAGAGAAAGGCAGCGACGTAAATCTAGGTGTCCACTTGGTGCGCGACGCATTCCTTGATGCCTTTGACGTCGCCGTAGTCATCACCAACGATTCAGATCTCGTGGAACCAATTCGTATTGCTATCCACGAGGCTGGCAAACGCGTCGGTCTTCTCGTGCCAGTCAAATACCCGAACCAAAGCCTGATGAACGCAGCATCGTTCTATCTCAGAATTCGGCCCGGGCATTTGCGGCAATCCCAGTTTCCCGCGACGATCAACCTTTCTGGCGGTGGGTCCATAACCAAGCCCGCAACTTGGGTTTAGCATTGCTGCCTATTTTGAGTCGGCAGGCGGATTGCCGATACCCTCGGTAAAGGTCACCTTCACTTTGGTAAGCCTGTAACCCTTTTTTGCAACCTCGTCCTTGTCGATCTGCGGGGCGTCTTTCCCGTCCTTTACTGCGGTCTGTATCCAATCTGCAGCGGTTGCCTCTTTGGGAAAATCGGCGCCGGTCGGGAGCACCAGCTGCAACCCGTCTTTGCCGGAAATGTGCCTGTAGTATGTGTACGTCATTCGAAATCCTTCTTGTTGAAATTTGAGGTCGCAGCCCGATAGCGCTGCATATATGTGCAATTCCGGATTACGCAAGGTTAGCGCTTTAGCGAAGACCTGAAACGCGAACGGCTTGCCTTGTGGAGGGGCGGGCTGTTGCCAGACTCCTCTGGCTTCAGCCTAGCGGCATCCGCACCCTTTGATCCTCCCCCACCTTGGCGTATCCTCCCCTCCGGGCTTGGGGAGACACCGCATGCGCTCCACCTCGGACACCGTCGCCGCGATCGGCCTCGCCGTCGGCGGCGCGTTGGGCATGGCAGGCGCCTTCGTTGCCAGCGACGCTCTGCGCGAGACGCTGTGGACCATCGACGGCGTGGGCGTCGTCGTCGCTGCAGCACTTCTCACCCTGAAATACCAGCGGCTCGGCAATGACCTCGTCGCCGCCGGCTTCCTCACCTTTCTCGCCGGCGAAAGCCTGCTTCTGGCCGGCAATGCGGCGGGCCTTGAGGCCAGCGTGCCATCCTATGTCGGCGGCATTTGCCTCTGGGCGGCGGGGCTGGTCATGGTCAGCGCGCAGGCCACTTTCGCGCTCTGGATGCGGCTCACGGCTTTCGTCGCCGCTCTGCTCTTCGCCGTCTCGGTCCTGATGATCCTGTGGGGCGCCCGGGAGCAATTCCAGCAAAAGTGCGCAGCGGTTTTGCGTCCGGAATTGCGGACAAACAAAAGAGACTTTCTGCCCACCTCGGCGCCTTTGCCCGCCGCCGGCTATCCGTTCCTGGTCCTCACCTTAATCGGCTGGATCTGGACGCTCATGAAATCGGAACGCTGAGCGGGCGGACATGGCCGCGCCGCTCGAAATCCGCAACAGCGCCTCGGGCAAGATCCTGCCGGCCGTGGGCCCGTTCCTGATCGGCGGCATCTTCGGCTTCGGCGCGCTGCAGGGCGCGGCCTCGGGGGCGAGCAGCGGTCATGTGCTGTGGATCGCGCTGCTCAGCGTCGCCCTCCTGGCGCTCGGCGTCTTCATTTCGCGCGGCGCCTTCGACAATTCGGTCAAGGTCACGCTTGATCAGCGCGGCTTCCGCGATGCTCGCGCCGGTGACGTGCTGGTGCCGTGGAACAAGGTGCGGAGCGTGCGCCTCGCCTCCGGCGGCAAGGGCGCGGCGCTGCTCAATTTCGAGCTCACCGAGGAGCCGCCCGACGCCATCAAATATTCGGCCGCCAATGCGTTCGGGATAATGCCCTTCGGCAAGACCACCGTGCACATGGAGATCTCCTCGCTCGACATCCACGACCAGGACTTGATCGAGGCGGTGAAGACATTGGCGCCGCACGTGGTGGTGAGGCGCTGATCTCCCCCCTCGAGGGGGAGATGTCGCCAAAGGCGACAGAGGGGGTCGCCGCGCGTGGAGCGCCGACGCCGTGCGGCACGAGATGAGGTCGGCGTTCTACGCGCAAGGACCCCCTCTGACCGCTTCGCGGCCATCTCCCCCTCGAGGGGGGAGATTACCGGTGCTTCCCGTGCTCTACTCCCATCGGGGACCTCGCCATGATTCGCGCTCTGCTCGCCGCTCTTCTCCTCACCGCGCCGGCCTTCGCCGCCGACATGTCGGTCTTTGTCCGCAACCAGCGCTCCGACGGCGTCGCGCTGGAACTGTTCAGCCGCGACAGCGAAAAGGTCTGGCCGGGCGGCGACAAGGTTTTTCTCATCCGCCCGCAGGCGCGCAAATCCGTGCCGATCTCCTGCGAGCCCGGCGAGCACATCTGCTGGGGCGCCTGGGTGGTCGGCAACGATTCCGTCACGGCTGGCGTCGGCCCCGACAACGACCAGCCCTGCGACACCTGCTGCTTCATCTGCACTGACCACTCGACGGAGACGGTGGATCTGGCGGAGTGAAGCTGCCAATCTCCCCACTCGAGGGGGAGATGTCGCCAAAGGCGACAGAGGGGGTCGGTCCGACCGGACTCGGCCTCCGGCTGCAGAACGAGGCTGGCGCTCCATGCGAGATGACCCCCTCTAGCCTGCCGGCCATCTCCCCCTCAAGGGGAGATCAGCTGTCACACCGGCCCTCGCCTATTGCCAACATTGCAGGAATGGCGCGGCGCGGAAGTTGCCAATCTCCCTCCCTGAGGGGGAGATGTCCGGCAGGACAGAGGGGGGTGGCTTGGCGCTTAGCGTCTCAGCAAATTCTTCGAAGCCGCACCATCTCTGCTCTTGGCCCATCGCTCCCGCCTTTATCCGCCGGCCCGTATCGGCTAAGGGGCAGGCACCAAACCTCTTGCCCGGACTTGCCACCGCCAAATGACCGCCAAGCCAAAACCGCTCTTCCTCGGCATCGACACCGGCGGCACCTATACCGATGCCGTGCTGTGGTCGGAGGAGGGCGGGCCCCTGGACAACCCAGATAAGGGCAAGGTGCTGGCCAAGGCCAAGGCGCTGACCACGCGCCACGACCTCGCCGTCGGCATTTCCGGCGCGGTCGACGCGGTGCTGGAAAAATCCGGTACCAACCCGGCCGCGATCAAGCTTGTCTCGATGTCGACCACGCTTGCCACCAACGCGCTGGTCGAGGGCCAGGGCGGGCGCGTGGCGCTGGTGATGATCGGCTTTTCCGAGGCCGACCTCGCCCGCGACGGGCTGAAGACGGCTCTCGGCAGCGATCCGGTGGTGTTCTGCCCCGGCGGCCATGACGTACACGGCAATGCCGCGAAGCTCGATCTTTCCGGCCTCGAGGCGGCGTTGCCGGAGCTTGGGGGTTCGGTGTCGGGTTTCGCCGTCTGCGCCTATTTCGCCACCCGCAACCCGGCGCATGAGCTCGCCGCGCGCGACCTGATCCGCGAAAAGACCGGCCTGCCGGTCACCGCCAGCCACGAGCTTTCGGCCAAGCTCGGCGGTCCGCGCCGCGCGCTCACCACGCTGCTTAACGCCCGGCTGATCTCGATGATCGACCGGCTGGTCGCGGCGACCGAAGGCTTTCTTGGCCGTCGCGGCATCGCCGCACCTTTGATGGTGGTGCGCGGCGACGGCGCGCTGGTGTCGGCGGCCTTCGCCCGCCAGCGGCCGATCGAGACCATCCTCTCCGGTCCGGCCGCCAGCCTGGTCGGCGCCCGCCACATGACCGGGCTGGACGACGCCATGGTCTCCGACATCGGCGGCACCACCACCGACGTCGCCGTGCTGGATAGCGGCCGGCCGCGGCTCGATCCGGAAGGCGCCACCGTCGGCGGCTTCCGCACCATGGTCGAAGCCGTCGCCATGCGCACCTTCGGCCTTGGCGGCGACTCCGAAGTGGCGCTGGAGGACGGCGCGCTCGACCCGAAGATCCTGCTCGGGCCGCGCCGCCTGGTGCCGCTGGCGCTGGCCGGCCTGGCGCATGGCGAGGCGGTCACCGCCGAGCTGGAGCGGCAGCTGCGCG
Source organism: Mesorhizobium sp. WSM3862 (assembly GCF_002294985.1). Taxonomy (GTDB): domain Bacteria; phylum Pseudomonadota; class Alphaproteobacteria; order Rhizobiales; family Rhizobiaceae; genus Mesorhizobium. Next base: position 132,338 of record NZ_NSGE01000004.1, read on the forward strand.
CGCCGAATCCCGGCCGCATGGACGGGCGTTTTGCCGTGCGCACCGGCGTGCCGGATCGCCTCGCCGCCGGCCTCACCGCGCCGGAAGCGAAACTCTACGAGGCGATCGGCGCCACCCCGCTGGCGCTTGACCGGCTGCTCAGCTCCAACGCCCAGAACGCCACGCTGAACCGGCTGGTGGCGCGCGGCCTGGTGCACATCTGCGGCTTCACGCCGTCCGACGCCGCCCATGTGCTCGGCAAGCAGTCGAACTGGGATCCCGCCGCCGCGCGCCTCGGCGCCGAGCTGTTTTCTCGCCGCCGCGACGGCCGCGGCCAGCCGATCGCCGCGACGCCGGAAGTGCTCGCCCAGCGCGTGCTCGTCACGCTGACGCGCTGGTCGGCCGAATATATTCTCGAAACCGCCTTCGCCGAGGACGGGCTGGACGGCGCCGCCACCGTCGCGCACGCGCTGGTGCAGCGCGCCGTCGATGCGCATCCCGGCATCGCCCGCTTTAGCGTCGCGCTCGACCGGCCGGTGATCGGCCTCGGCGCCTCGGCGCCGCTGCATTACGCCGGCCTGCCGCCGCTGATCGGCAATGGCTGCATCGTGCCGGAGGACACCGACGTCGCCAACGCGCTCGGCGCGGTCGTCGGCCAGGTCCGCGTCTCGGCCGAAGCCCGCGTCAGCCAGCCCAGGGAAGGGCTTTTCCGGCTTGCCTCGGGGCAGACGGTGCGCGACTTCACCGAGGAGGAGAAGGCGATCGCCGCGGCGGAAGCCGACCTGCGGGCGATCGTCGCCGAACGCGCGAAAAATGCCGGCACCGACAGCGCCGAAATCGATGTTTCCACCGAATTCAAGGTCTCGACGGTCGAGAACCAGCGCATGTTCATCGAGGCGCATGTGGTGGCGGTGGCCTCAGGGCGCCCAAGGATTGCGGTTTAGAAGCAATCTCCCCCCTTGAGGGGGAGATGTCGCCGAAGGAGACAGAGGGGGTCGGCCCGACTGGGCCCGGCCTGCTGCAACGAATAGAGCTCGCGCTCCACGCGAGGCGACCCCCTCTGGCCTGCCGGCCATCTCCCCCTCAAGGGGGGAGATTCGCTTGCCGCCAAAATCCGCACCTTCACCCTAAGCCGAATTGACCCTTGAACCCCAAACATGTCAAAGCCCCGGCAAAGCCTTACCCATCTGGAGACGTGCTGATGACCGACCGCATCGAGATCGCCGGGTTGCAGATTGCCCGGGAGCTCCATGACTTCGTCGCCGAGGAGGCAGCAGTCGGCACCGGCATCGATCCGGAAAAGTTCTGGACCGGCTTTTCAGAGATCGTCCACGACCTCGCGCCGAAGAACCGCGCGCTGCTCGCCAAGCGCGACGCCATGCAGGAGAGGCTGGACGACTGGTACCGCGCCAACGGCGCGCCGGTCGACATGGAGCTGTACAGAACGTTCCTCGAGGAGATCGGCTATCTGGAGCCGGAAGGCCCGGCCTTCAGCGTCTCGACCGAAAACGTCGACCCGGAGATCGCGGTCGTCGCCGGACCGCAGCTGGTCGTGCCGGTGATGAACGCGCGCTATGCGCTCAATGCCGCCAATGCGCGCTGGGGCTCGCTTTATGACGCGCTCTACGGCACCGACGCCATTCCCGAGACGGGAGGCGCCGAAAGGGGCAAGGCGTTCAACCCGGTCCGCGGGGCCAAGGTGATCGCCTGGGTCAGGGATTTCCTCGACCAGTCCGTGCCGCTCACCACCGGCAAATGGGCCGGCATCAACGGGCTGTCGGTGGCGAACGGCGCGCTGAAGGTCGGCGAAGGCGCCGGCGCCACCACGCTTGCCGACCCGAAGCAGTTCGTCGGCTATCGCGGCGACGCCGCCACGCCGGAAGCCGTGCTTTTGGTAAAGAATGGCCTGCATATCGAGATCGTCGTCGACCATGCCAGTCAGATCGGCAAGACCGATGCGGCCGGCATTGCCGACGTCATCCTCGAGGCCGCCCTGACCACCATCCAGGATTGCGAGGATTCGGTCGCCGCCGTCGATGCCGAGGACAAGGTCGTCGTCTATCGCAACTGGCTCGGCCTGATGAAGGGCGACCTGGCGGAAGAGATCACTAAGGCCGGCAAGAGCTTTGTCCGCAAGCTCAATCCGGACCGCCGCTACACGGCGCCGAATGGCGGCCAGCTGCTGCTGCCCGGACGCTCGCTGATGCTGGTGCGCAATGTCGGCCACCTGATGACCAATCCGGCGATCCTCGACCGCGACGGCAACGAGGTGCCGGAAGGCATCATGGACGCGGCGCTCACCGCGCTGATCGCGCTGCACGATGTCGGCGACAACGGCCGCCGCGCCAACTCCCGCGCCGGCTCGATGTATGTGGTGAAGCCGAAGATGCACGGGCCAGAAGAGGTCGCCTTCGCCGTGGAAATCTTCGATCGCGTCGAGGTCCTGCTCGGCATGGCCAAGAACACCATCAAGATGGGCATCATGGACGAGGAGCGGCGGACCACAGTCAACCTCAAGGAAGCGATCCGCGCCGCAAGGGAGCGCGTCGTGTTCATCAACACCGGCTTCCTCGACCGCACCGGCGACGAGATCCACACCTCGATGGAAGCCGGCCCGATGATCCGCAAGGGCGACATGAAGCAGGCGGCCTGGATTTCCGCCTATGAGGCGTGGAACGTCGATACGGGCCTGGAATGCGGGCTCGCCGGCCACGCCCAGATCGGCAAGGGCATGTGGGCGATGCCGGATTTGATGGCGGCGATGCTCGAGCAAAAGATCGCGCACCCCAAGGCCGGCGCCAACACCGCCTGGGTGCCCTCGCCGACCGCGGCGACGCTGCACGCCACGCACTATCATAAAGTGGATGTGCACGCCGTGCAGGCGGCGCTGAGGAGCCGGCCGAAGGCCAGGCTCGACGACATCCTGTCGGTGCCCGTGGCGGTGCGGCCGAACTGGACCCCGGACGAGATCCAGCGCGAGCTCGACAACAACGCGCAAGGCATTCTCGGCTATGTCGTGCGCTGGATCGATCAGGGTGTCGGCTGCTCGAAAGTGCCCGATATCAACGATGTCGGCCTGATGGAAGACCGCGCCACGCTGCGCATTTCCTCGCAGCACATCGCCAACTGGCTGCGCCACAAGGTGTGCTCGGAGATCCAGGTCCGGGATTCGCTGCAGCGCATGGCGGCGATCGTCGATCGCCAGAATGTCGGCGACCCGTTCTACCGGCCGATGGCGCCGGATTTCGACAAGTCGATCGCCTTCCAGGCCGCCTGCGACCTGGTATTCAAGGGGACCGTTCAGCCCAACGGCTACACCGAGCCGGTGCTGCATGCGCGCAGATTGGAGCTGAAGGCGCAGGACCGGGCGGGGTAGCGCGCTTCTTCCTGATGGGTTGCATCGGCTGCTCCTCCATTGCCCTCGCCCCACAATGATGAGACGGAGCCGGGACCGGCGCAAATTGGTCTGGTGCTAGCCTCTTCCGCTTTACGCCAATTGCGGACTTCAGACCCATCCGCCATGAAATGAGCTAGTATGCCTCCCGCTCCCTGACATGCGCGAGCAAATGCCCAATGAAACGAGTAAGCTTTGGGAGCGGTCGTCGATCCGGTCGATGCACGATATGGACAGGGCGCGGTTCGGGCAAATAGGCTTGTAGGACTGAAACCAGCGCCCCGCTCGCCATATCCTGGGCCACCAGAACTTCGGGCTGCAGTAACAATCCCGCACCGGCCAGCGCAGCCATGCGCAATCCGTTGCCATCGTTGCATGTGAAAGACGGTGCGATCGGTGGCTGCACCTCATCCCAGCCTTTCAGTTTCCAGGCATTGCGGCTGTTCCATACCGTATGAGAGAGGCAGTGATGCGCGCCGAGATCGTGCGGGGTCTGCGGATAGCCATATCGGACCAGATAGTCCGGCGACGCACAGATCACCATGCGATACATCGTCAACGGTTTTGCTATGAGGTCGACATCACCCAGATCGCCGATGCGGATGGCCATATCAAATCCCTCGTCGATAAGATCGACGACGCGATTGCTTAGTTCCAGTTCAATATGCACAAGCGGATAGGTCCGCTGGAACGTCGCGATCAGGGGAGCGATGACGCATGCGCCAAAGGTGATCGGAGCACTGACACGCAACGTGCCCGATGGCGATGCGCGCAGTCGTTCGATCGACGTTTCGGCCACGCGTATGTATTCGAGCGCGCGCTTTGAATCTTCGTAATAAACACGACCAGCATCCGTCAGTCCCTGGCGTCGTGTGGTGCGCTCAAGCAAGCGCGCGCCGAGGCTTTCTTCAAGCTGACGCACATATTTTCCAACCATGACGGCCGACATTTCGAGCCGCTGCGCAGCCTCGGTGAAGTTGCCTCCTTCCACGACGGCAACGAAGGTTTCCATGGCCCGTAGTCTATCCATATTGCTAACCACCAGTTCGCAAACAACGAAGTTGTGGCGCATTTATCACCGCAATGGTTCGGTGAATAGTAGCAACGCTTCAGCCTGAAATTGAAAAGGAATGTTCTATGAGGATCGTTGTAATCGGCGCCAGTGGCGATGTCGGTCGCTTCGTGGTGGAAGAGCTTGCGCGCGATGGCAGGCACGACATCATTCGTGTCGGTCGCACCCAGGGTGATCACCAGGTCGACATCGCTGATGATGAGAGCGTGGATGCGCTGTTCAGGAAAATCGGACGAGTTGATGCCATCACTGTTGCCGCAGGCAATGTCATCCTGGCGCCGATCGAAAAAATGACGGCGGCCGAGTTCCACAGAGGCTTGCAGGACAAGCTGCTCAGTCAGGTGCGTGTTGCGCTGGTTGGTCAGCATTACCTTGCGGACGGAGGGTCGATCACGCTGACCTCCGGCATCGCCGTCGATGATCCGATTGCGCAAGGCTCCAATGCCGCAAGCTCCAATGCCGGGATCGAGGGGTTCGTGCGTGCCGCCGCCTGCGATTTCTCCAGAGGCATCCGCATCAATGCAGTCAGCCCGACGATGCTAACGGAATCGATGGACCGCTTTGGTCCGTTCTTCCCCGGTTATGAAAGCGTCTCGGGAACGCGTGTCGCAATGGCCTACAAACGCAGCATTGAAGGCGTGCAGACGGGGCGCGTGTATCGGGTCGGCCATTGAGCTGAAGGCCCGCGGCGCTCCAACTGCCGCGACAAATGCCTGAGCCTGGGTGTCGCGCGAGTCCGAATTTCGCGACACTCCGGTCTTTCCTGAACGCTTCGAAGGCCCGAACGCTCTAAAGGGACGTCTGGCAGACGTCCTGCGACAGCCCATCCACGCTGCGCATCTCCTCGCAGCACATCGCCAACTGGCTGCGCCACAAGGTGTGCTCGGAGATCCAGGTCCGGGATTCGCTGCAGCGAAGCTCGCCAGGGACCTTACGCCGCCTGCGCCATGCGCTCCGCGCTCATGCGGTAGGAGATCGCCTCGGCGAGATGGATGCGGCCGACGGTTTCGCTGGCGTCGAGATCGGCGAGCGTCCGCGCGACCTTCAGCACGCGGTGATAGGCTCGCGCCGAGAAGGCGAGCTTTTCGCTGGCGTCCTTGAGCAGCGTCAGCCCGGCGGCGTCGGGCCTGGCGATCGCCTCGATGACCGAAGGCGGGCAGTGCGCGTTGGTGGTGGCCGCCGCACCCAGCCTTTCCAGCCGCTCGCGCTGCATGGCCCGGGCGCGCGCCACGCGCTGCGCCACCGCGGCGCTGGTCTCGGCCTTGTCCGGCCGGATCAGGTCGCTCGCCGAGACCGCCGGCACCTCGATCCTGAGATCGATGCGGTCGAGCAGCGGGCCGGAAATGCGCGCCTGGTATTCGGTGCGGCAGCGCTCGCCGCGCAGGCAGCGATAGCCGGGCTCGCCCGACATGCCGCAGCGGCACGGGTTCATCGCCGCCACCAGCTGGATGCGCGCCGGATAGGTGACGCGGTGATTGGCGCGCGCGATCACGCAGTCGCCGGTCTCCAGCGGCTGGCGCAGCGCGTCCAACGTCTGCGGCGTGAATTCCGGGAACTCGTCGAGGAACAGCACGCCGTGATGCGCAAGCGACACTTCGCCCGGCCGCACGCGCAAGCCGCCGCCCACCATCGCCGCCATCGACGCCGAATGATGTGGCGCGCGGAACGGCCGTCGGTCTGTCAGCTTGCCTTCGCCGAGCTCGCCCGCCACCGACGCGATCATCGAGACTTCGAGCAGCTCCTTCGGCGCCAGCGGCGGCAAGATCGAGGGCAGCCTTTGCGCCAGCATCGACTTGCCCGAGCCCGGCGGTCCGACCATCAGAAGATTGTGGCCGCCCGCCGCCGCCACTTCCAGCGCCCGCTTGGCGCTTTCCTGGCCCTTGATGTCGGCAAGGTCCGGCAGATCGCGCGCGGCGACCTGGATGCCTGCCTCGGGACGCGACAGCACCTGGGTGCCGCGAAAATGGTTGGCGATGGCGATCAGGCTGCGCGGCGCCAGGATATCGAAATCCTTGCCGGCCCAGGCTGCCTCCGGCCCGCAGGCGAACGGACAGATCAGCCCTTTGCCTTCGGCGTTGGCGCCGATCGCCGCCGGCAGCGCGCCGGCGACAGCGGCGATGGTGCCGTCGAGCGACAATTCGCCGAGCACGACATAGCCGGCCAGCATATCGCCCGGAATGGCGCCGAGCGCGGCCATCAATCCGAGCGCGATCGGCAGATCGTAATGGCTGCCTTCCTTGGGCAGGTCCGCCGGCGCGAGATTCACCGTCACCTTCTTCGACGGCATCGACAGGCCAGACGCATGAAGCGCGGCCTGCACGCGTTCCCGGCTCTCTGCCACCGCCTTGTCCGGCAAACCGACGATCTGCATGCCGACCTTGCCCGGCGCGATCATCACCTGGACATCGACCGGCACGGCCTCGATGCCCTGGAAAGCCACCGTGCGAACCCGCGCTACCATCTTGTCTCAAGCCCCCGGATACCGGCTCGCTCGCCGGTCCTGCGATCAGGCGGCGAGCGGGATCAGGTTAGACAACCACAGATTTGCAGCTTAAGCAAGAACATTACGGGAACATACGGTCCCGCCCACCGGGCAGCTGAGGGGCGCTACTTCCGCTTCCCTTCGACGCAGTCCCAGAACAGGGCAGCAATGTCCGCGCCACCGAAGCGCCGCACCTCGCGCACGCCGGTCGGCGAGGTGACGTTGATCTCGGTCATGTAGTCGCCGATGACATCGATGCCGACCAGGATGAAGCCGCGTTCCCTGAGCGCCGGCCCGATGCGGGCACAGATCTCGCGTTCGCGCTCCGTCAGCTCGGTCTTCTCGGCGCGGCCGCCGACATGCATGTTGGAGCGCGAATCGTGCTCGGCCGGCACGCGGTTGATGGCGCCCACCGGCTCGCCGTCGATCAGGATGATGCGCTTGTCGCCCTTGCGCACGTCCTTGAGATAGCGCTGCACGATATAGGGCTCGCGGAACAGTTGGCCGAACATTTCGAGCAGCGAGGCGAGGTTTCGGTCGGCCTCGTGCAGATGGAAGATACCCGCCCCGCCATTGCCGTAGAGCGGCTTGACGATGATGTCGCCGAACTCCTTGCGGAAGGCGGCCACCTCCTGAGGGTCCTTGGTGATCAGCGTTTCCGGCATCAGGTCCGGAAATTCGGTGACGAAGATCTTTTCCGGGCTGTTGCGCACCCAGGCCGGGTTGTTGACCACCAGCGTCTTCGGATGGATGCGTTCCAGAATGTGGGTTGTGGTGATGTAGTTCATGTCGAAGGGCGGGTCCTGCCTCAGCAGCACCACGTCCATCTCCGACAGATCGGTGCGCACCGGCTCGCCCAGCGAATAATGGCTGCCCTTCTCGTCGCGCACCTGCATCTCCTCGGCGCGCGCGAACACCTTGCCGCCCCGCATCGACAGCCGGTCGGGCGTGTAGTGGAAAAGCTGGTGGCCGCGCCGCTGCGCTTCCAACGACAGCGCGAACGTGGTGTCGCCGGCGATCGACACCGTCGAGACATGGTCCATCTGGACGGCGATTTTCAACGGCATCTCGGGTCTCCGGCAATCTCTGTCGCCGATATAGGGAAATCGGCGGCTTCTGCCAATCGGCCAGAGATTATCGGTCGAAGACCAGCCGGGAATAGCCGACGAAGGACAGCGCCATCGCGACCAGCGAGGCGACCGTCAGCGCTGCCAGCGGCGCCAGGGAGGGCAGCGCGAACAGAAGGGCACAATAGATGAGATAATTGACGATGCTGGTGGCGACGCCGACGCCGCCGTAGCGCGCGCCCTCCTGCGCGATGCCTCGGCTCGACGGCGCAAAGGTCAAATGCCGGTTGATCTGCCAGGTGACGGTGAGCGCGAAGCCGATCGACAGCACGCGCGCGGCCAGCGGCCCGAGCGGCGTGACGGAAAGCAGCAGCCAGAGCGCGGCCGCATCGGCAACGAAGCCGATGCCGCCGGCAAGCACGAAGCGGCCAAGCCGGACCATCAGGCGGCTCGCGAGGCCTTGCCCGGCTCCCTCTTCCGGGAGGCCTCGCCGTTGAAGCCCGCGCGTCGCTCGATGCGGCCGGCAGGGATGGAAAGATAGAAGATGCGCTTCTGTTCGGCCCGGCCGCGCGACACCGAATCGAGGATCAGCCCGGTGACCATCGCCAGCATGGACAAGAGGAGCAGGCCAACGGACAGCACCCAGGTCGGCATGCGCGGAACAAGTCCTGTCTCGGCGAACTCGATCAGCACCGGGATCATCAGCCCGATGCTGGCCGCCAGGAAGAACAGGGCAAACGTGCCGAAGAAACGCAGCGGCTGCGTCTCCTTCACCAGCATGGCGAACATCCATAGGATCCTGGCGCCGTCGCGGAAAGTCGACAGCTTCGACGATGAGCCTTCCGGGCGGCGGCCGTAGTCGAGCGCCATCTCGTTCACCGGCAGCTTGAGCTGCGAGGCATGGACCGACATCTCGGTCTCGATCTCGAAGCCGCCGGAAACCGCCGGGAAGCTCTTGACGAAGCGCCGCGAAAAGACCCGGTAGCCGGAAAAGATATCGGTGAAATCGGCGCCGAACAGGCCCTTGTAGAGCCGGTTGAAGATGCGGTTGCCGAAGGCGTGGCCGGAGCGGCCGGCGTCGTCGGTGACGCCGCGCCGGGTGCCCACCACCATGTCCGAGCGCTCGGTCAAGAGTGTGTTGATCAGCTCCGGCGCATCTTCCGGCGCGTAGGTGCCGTCGCCGTCCGCCATCACATAGATGTCGGCGTCGATGTCGGCGAACATGCGGCGCACCACATTGCCCTTGCCCTGGCGCGGTTCGCGCACGACGACCGCGCCGGCCGCGCGGGCCCTGAGCGCGGTCAGGTCCTTCGAATTGTTGTCGTAGACATAGATCGTCGCGGAGGGCAGCGTCTCGCGGAAGCGCCGCACGACCTCACCGATCGTCAGCTCCTCATTGTAGCAGGGCAGGAGCACGGCGATCGCCGGCTCGTTGCGGACCTCGTGCGGCATGCCTGTCTCCGGTGCCCGGGCCCAGCCGACCAGCCGCGCCAATGCCGGCGTCTCCGGGCCGCTTTACTATTTATTGAAGCTGTTAATGCCCGGTTTAAGCCTCCACCGCCAAAGACCCTGGACCGCCAGGCGTGGCGCCAAGACCCTTTCCGCATCTTCAGAAAATCGATTTTCCGATACCTTTCCTAAACGCTTTGCTGCCAGTCTGGTCACAAATTCCCCCGTCAGAACAGGAACATGATGCAAACGACGTTTGGCACCGGGCAGCCAGGCAGGGAAAACGCGGATCTGGCCTTCACCGATCCGCTGACCGGACTTGGCAACCATCGTCGCTTTTACGACAAGGTCGATCGCCTGATCAGCGACCGCGCCGACGATCCCGCGCCCTTCACCGTCGGCATTCTCGATCTCGATGGCTTCAAACCGATCAACGATCTGTTCGGCCACAAGGCCGGCGACGACATCCTGATCCAGGTGGCTATGCGCTTGCGTGCCTCGATGGATGGCTATTCCACCGTCTGTCGCATCGGCGCCGACGAGTTCGCCTTCCTCTACCCGATGGTGTTCAGCGAGGAGCAGGCGGCCGAAAAATCGCGCATGCTGATCGAGATCCTGTCGGCGCCCTATGATGTCGGCGAGCGCACCGCCAGATTGTCGGCTTCGGTCGGCTGCTCGCTGTTTTATTCCGGCGACGAGACCACAGAGATCCTGATCAACAAGGCCGAGACCGCGCTCTACCACGCCAAGCGCTCGGGCCGCGGCCGCGTCGTCGTCTACACACGCGAGATGGAGGAGGCCGCCAAGCGCGTCACCCGCATCGAGCAGGCACTGCGCCGCGCCGTCTCGGCCGGCGAGGTCGAGCCGCATTTCCAGCCGATCGTCGACCTCACCAGTCGCCGCACCATCGGCTTCGAGACGCTGGCTCGCTGGACCGACCGCGATCTCGGCATGGTGCCGCCGAGCGTGTTCATTCCCATCGCCGAGGAGCGCGGCATCATCGGCCCGCTGTCGCAGCTGGTGCTGCGCAAGGCGACCGAGGCGGCGCGCAACTGGCCGAAGGACCTGTTCCTGTCCTTCAACCTGTCGCCGTCGCAGCTTGTCGACCAGAACACCGGCCTGCATATCCTGGCGATCCTCGACCGCACCGGCTTCGATCCGCGCCGGCTGGAGATCGAGATCACCGAAACCGGCCTGATGACCGACCCGGCTTCGGCCGAGAAGATCGTCGAGGATCTGCGCCGCGTCGGCATCCGCGTCTCGCTCGACGATTTCGGCACCGGCCAGTCCTCACTCGGGCGCCTGCGCGAATTCCATTTCGACAAGCTGAAGATCGATCGCGCCTTCGTTTCCTCGATCCTCGAAGACCGGCCTTCGGAACACATCATCCGTGCCATTCTCGCCATGTGCGAAGGCCTCGGCATGGACGTTGTGGCCGAAGGCATCGAGGAGGAAGCTCAGGCCGACCGCCTCGTCCAGTTCGGCTGCGCGGGTGGCCAGGGGTATCTGTTCGGCAAGCCCGTCGATGCCGACGCCACGCTTGGCTATCTGCGCGATTCCTATCGCGGCGCACTGCGCGCCAAGGCGATCTGATCGAGCCAACCCGCGATCCAAGCCCACCCGTCCGCGCCTCGCGGAAGCGCGGCTGCTATTTTGTCAGACATATTGCCGCCGAAATCGCCTTTTCACCCTTGCTCCCCGGGCCGGCATGGCTAGGATGCGCGCCGGCCAAAGGGAGACAGAAATTATGATGCCATCGGCGCGTTTCGCCGACCTCGACGGCGCCTCGGTGTTGATCACCGGCGGCGGTTCCGGCATCGGCGCGGCGCTGACCGAGGGCTTCATGCGGCAAGGCGCCAAGGTCGCCTTCATCGACATCGCCGACAAGCCCAGCACGGCGCTGGCCGACCGTCTGGAAAGGGAGCTTGGCCGGCGACCGCTCTATCTCAAGACCGATCTGCGCGACGTCGAGGAGCTGCGCGCCGCGGCAGCGAAGGCGGCGAAAGCGCATGGCGATGTCACGGCGCTGGTCAACAACGCCGCGCTCGACGATCGCCATGAGGTGAAGGATGTCACGGTCCAGTTCTGGGACAACAACCTGGCCATCAACCTGCGGCCGCATTTCTTCACCGCCCAGGCGGTGGCGCCGGGCATGAAGCGCGCCGGCGGCGGCTCGATCATCAATTTCAGCTCCACGTCCTATCTTATCAACCATCCCGATCTGCCGGCTTACACCGCCGCCAAGGCCGGTATCCTCGGTCTCACCAAAGGCCTTGCCGGCAAGCTCGGCGCCGACGGTATCCGCGTCAACGCGGTTGCGCCCGGCTGGGTGATCACCGAACGCCAGCGCGAGCTTTGGGTCACCGAGGAGGCGCTTGCCGCCCATGTCGCCAAGCAATGCATCAAGCAGTCCATGCAGCCCGACGACATTGTCGGCACGGTGCTGTTCCTGGCGTCTGACGCCTCGCGCATGCTGACGGCGCAGATGCTGATCGTCGACGGAGGCGTGCTGTGAGCGGCGCGCCTGCGGTCGCCGCCCTCGACTGGGGCACGACCAGGCTCAGGGCCTGGCTGCTCGACGGCGCGGGTCAGCTGCTCGCCGAGCGGCGCGGCGACGACGGCCTGATCACCGCGCGCGAAAAGGGTTTTGCGACGGTGCTGGAAGGCCATCTCGCCGCCATGGGCGCGCCGGAGTCCCTGCCCGTCATCATCTGCGGCATGGCGGGTTCCCGCCAGGGCTGGATCGAGGCGCCCTACGTCACCGTGCCTGCCCCAATCGGCGCCATCTTGGCAGGGGCCGTCCGCATCGAAGGCGAGCGCCGCGACATCCGTATCGTGCCCGGCCTCGCCCAGCGCCTCGCCGACGCCCCGGATGTTATGCGCGGCGAGGAAACGCAACTTGCCGGCGCGAATCTGCCGGCAACGGGGCGCCACATCGTCTGCATGCCGGGCACCCATTCCAAATGGGTCGTGGTCGAGGACGGCGCGGTCGCCGGCTTCGGCACCTGGCCGACCGGCGAGTTGTTTTCGGTATTGGCCGCGCATTCGATCCTGAAACATTCGCTGGGGGAACATCCGGCACCGGTCACGGCGGATGGTCCGTTCTTCCGCCAGTGGTGCGAGCGGGCGCTGGGCGAAGGCGGCGACGTCACGTCAAAGCTGTTTGCGATCCGCGCCGCCGGGTTGCTGCAGGATTTGAAATCCGACGAGGCGGTGGCCTGTCTGTCCGGGTTGCTCATCGGCGGAGAAATCGCTTCGGCGAAGCGGCGCTACGGCGTCGGTGAAGCGCCCGTCGTGCTGATCGCTTCCGGCGCGCTGGCTTCGCTCTATGGCGCCGCTCTTGGCTTCGCCGGTCTTGCTTTTCGCGTCGTCGATGCGGATGAAGCGGTGCGCGCCGGCCTTGTCGAAGCCGCGCGCGAGAACCGCATGATCGGAGGCGACGCGTGACGCAGACAGCACCCTTTCCCAAACTGAAACGCGGGCTGGTCGCCATCTTGCGTGGCCTCAAGCCGACAGAGGCGATCTCAATAGGCCAGGCGATCTTCGACGCCGGCATCGAGGCGATCGAGGTGCCGCTCAATTCGCCGGAACCGTTTTCGTCGATCACCAGGATCGCGGAAGTCCTCCCCGAAACCGCACTGGTCGGCGCCGGCACGGTGCTGACGACGGCCGATGTCGATGCCTTGCACAAGGCCGGCGGCCGGCTGCTGGTCAGCCCCAACATCGATGCCGATGTCATGGGCCGCGCCATGCAGTACGGCATGGTGACGATGCCGGGCGTGTTCACGCCCACCGAAGCCTTCCAGGCGATCAGGCTCGGTGCTTCGGCGCTTAAATTCTTCCCGGCAAGCGTGCTCGGCGCCGGCGGCATTTCGGCGATCCGCGCCGTGCTGCCGGCAACGGCGCTGATCGGCGCCGTCGGCGGCGTTTCGGACAAGGATTTTGCCGGCTACAAAGCCGTCGGCGTCAGCGTCTTCGGCTTGGGGTCGAGCCTCTATAAGCCGGGCGCCAGCGTCGATGAAGTGGCTGAGCGCGCCCGCGCCGCGGTCGCGGCCTGGGACGAAGCCTTCGGAGGGATTTGATGGACAGCGTTTCGGTCTTCAGCGATCACATTTGCCAGTTGGGGGAGGGACCGAGCTACGATCCCGGCACCGAGACACTGTTCTGGTTCGACATCGTCGATGGCAAGCTTCTGGAAAAGCCGCTCGCCGGCGCGCTGAAAATCCATGATCTCGGCGTGATGGCCAGCGCCATAGCCGTCATCGACGATGCCCGCCAGCTGATCGCCACCGAGATCGGCCTGCAGGTCCGCGATGTGGCGACCGGCAAGTTGACGCTGCACACGCCGATCGAAGCTGACAATCCGCTGACCCGCTCCAACGATTCCCGCGTCCATCCCTGCGGCGCGTTGTGGACCGGCACGATGGGCAAGGACGAGGGCAAGGGCGCCGGCGCGATCTACTGGTTCTTCAAGGGCGAGCTTCGCCGACTGTTCTCCTACATTACCGTGTCCAACTCGATCTGCTTTTCCGCCGACGGGACGATCGCCTATTACACCGACACCGCGACCGGGCTTCTGATGCGCGTCGCTTGCGATCCGGCGACCGGCCTGCCGACGGGCGAGCCGAACATCTTCGTCGATCATCGTTCGCAAAAAGGCTATGTCGACGGCTCGGTCGTCGACCGCGACGGGGTGCTGTGGAACGCCGTCTGGGGCGGCAAGGCGGTGAAGGCGTATTCGCCGGACGGCATGCTGCTGCGCGAAATCCCGATGCCGGTAACCCAGCCTTCCTGCCCCGCCTTTGTCGGGCCGAACGCCGACCGCCTTGCGGTGACATCGGCATGGAAAGGCAAGGACGACAAGCAGCGCAAGCTCGATCCTCAGGCCGGCATGACCTTCCTGCTCGACATTCCGGTCCGGGGCCGCTTCGAGCCGCGCGTGCTGATCGCCTGAGCGGCTTGCGCATTATCGCTCGCTCAGGTCGGTTTCCTGAAAGCCGATTGCAACCGCCATGCGATGGTAGCACCAGACTTTTCTGGGAGCTTCCATGCCGAGCAACGGCCCGACGCTGATCCTTGTTCACGAGCCGGAGAAGGCTTGCTTCGACCGGCTGGTCGCCGACGGCTACCCGACGGAACGCGCAACCGAGATATCGTCCTATCTGGCGCAGTCGACCGACCTCGCGCCCGAATTCGGCCAGCTCGCCGCCGCTTGCGAAACGCGCGGCCTCACCTTGATGGCCGTCGAGCTGGACGACGCGGCGACCGTCTTGGCGAACGCCGATCCGGCCAAAACCCTGGTCTGGACGCTGACCGACGGCATCGCCTATTTCCGCGGCGGCGCTTCGCCTGCGCTGGCAAGGCTGAACGGACTGAAGACGATCGGCGCCGACGATTCGCTGTTCGCGCTCTGCCAGGACAAGTTCCGCTCCGGCGCCGTGCTCGGCGCGCTTGGCCTGCCGGTGCCGCCGGCCGGGCTGGCCCGCAATGGGAAATGGCTGGTCGACCCGCCGTCCTCGCCCGCCGGCTGGTTCGTCAAACCCAACCGGCTCGGCGCCAAGATCGGCATCTGGCCGGATTCGCGCATCACCGAACTTGGTCATGCACAGGAGCTCAGCCGGCGTGTCTTTGACCATTATCGCGACGATGTCGTCGTCCAGCCTTATGTCGCCGGCCGCAATGTGCGGGCAAGCTTCCTCGGTCTGAAGCCGGATACCGGCGTCGAGGCGCTCGGCATCGCCTTCGTCGAGTCCGGCGGCGACTTCCAGACCATGGCCGACTCTATGGCGCTCTACGGCGATAGCGGCCAAGCCGCCAGGGACGCAGGCACCTATGCCGAGCCGGAACTCGAGCAGGTCGCCGCCAGCCAGCCGGCGGCCGATCGCGCGATCCGCGCCATCGCGCAGGAGCTGATCGCCGGGCTTGGCCTGAAGGACGTCTTCTCGGTCGATTTCAGGGTCGAGGCCGACGACACCATCCATCTCATCGAGTTCGAAGTCTGTCCCGGCCTGCCCTGCTTCGATTTCCGCGACTATTGCCGCAGGCAATGGGGCATGAGCCTGGCGGATGCGATGGCGGAGACGGCGACCAGCCGGCTGAGGGCATAAGCTTAGGGATTGGACCGGTCTGCGGCAGCGGAGCGGCTTTGAGACGCCGGCGAAGGATCGCTGCAAATCTTTATTCTGCGCCACCGCCTTCCATGATCATGTCAAGGCAGGACGATTCAGACGAACTAAACGCCCTCGACCAGCACGATCTCGCCATCGGCCACTTTCTGGCGAATGGCGACGGCGCGCTGATATTCCGGCGAGTGGTAGCAGTCATGCGCGGCGGCAAGCGATTGGAACTCGATGATCACGTTGCGCGCGCGGCCGGGCCCCTCGGCTTTCTCATGCTCGCCGCCACGCGCCAGGAATTTCGCGCCGAAGCGCTCGAAAGCCGGTTTGGCGGCGGCGACATAGTCCTTGTAGCCTTCCGGGTCGCGCACATCGACGCGGGCAACCCAATATCCCTTTGGCATCATTTTCTCCTGTTTCGGTTCGCAAACGGGATCGGCCTTATGCCGAGCACATTTCGGCCAAGATAGCCTCGGCCGCCGCCCGCCGATCCGGCGCCTTGACGATCGGCCGGCCGACGACAAGGTGGCTGGAGCCGTTGCGGATCGCCTGCGCCGGCGTCACCACACGCTTCTGGTCGCCATGGGCGCTGCCGCTCGGCCGTATACCCGGCGTGACCACGGCCATGTCGGGACCGACGATCCGGCGCACGGTTTCGGCTTCCTCGGCCGAGCAGACGATGCCGCCCATGCCGGCATGCAGCGCCTGTTCGGCGCGCCGCAGCACCAGCGTGTGCGGATCGTATTCATAACCGGCATCGATCATGTCCTGCTCGTCCATCGAGGTCAGCACGGTCACCGCGAGCAGGCAGAGATCGCTGCCTTTGGCTGCTTCCACCGCCGCCTGCATAGCCTTGGGATAGGCATGCAGCGTCAGCATCGAGATCCCCATCCTGACGATATTCTCGACCCCCTTGGCCACCGTGTTGTCGATATCGAGCAGCTTCATGTCGAGGAAGACCTTGGTGCCGCCGCTGGCGAGCTCGCGCGCGAAATCGAGCCCGCCGGCAAAGGCGAGCTGATAGCCGATCTTGTAGAAAGAGACGCTGCCTTCGAGCTCGCGCACCGTCTGTTCGGCTTCTTTCAGCGTCGGCACGTCGAGGCCGACGATCAGCCTGTCGCGCATGGTCTCGACCGGATGCATCAGACCTCGATCCTCACGGACAGCATGCGCGAGGTTTCGATCAGTGTACGGCATAGGCGCTCCATCGATTGATGCAGTCTGGCGTCGCGGAATTGTCCGTCCTCGGCGAAGGCTTCATCGGCGCCGGAAACCGAGCATTCCGGCGTGATCACTTCCATCTGGCAGCGCACCAGCACCGCGCGCAGGTGGTTGATGCAGCGTATGCCGGCAAACTTGCCCTCGGAGGAGGAGCAGAGCGCGACGGGCTTGCCGTAAAGCGGCCTGAACGAGCGGCTGCCGTCGCGCCGGAGCCGGCTCACCCAGTCGATGGAATTCTTCAAGAGCGGCGGGATCGAGCCGTTATATTCAGGCGTCGCGATCAGCAGCCCGTCATGGGCGGAAATCTGATGGCCGAGCTTCACGGCATTCTCGGGAATGCCTTTGTCCTTCTCAAGATCCTCGTCCATGATCGGCAGCGGATAGTCGCCGAGCGAAATGCGGGTCACCTCCGCACCCTGCATGGCGAGTTCCTTTTGCGCGACATCGGCCGTCCGGCCGCTGAAAGCGCCGGTGCGGATCGAGCCTGCGAAAACGAGGATTCTTGGGATTACTGCCATCGGCCACCTGTCGAACGACGTATAGGCCGAAGAGCGATCAATCCCCAAGCGCTTTCGATGGCCAAGCGCTTTCGGTCAACATGCCTCGCGTCGGTAGATCCACAGCTGCGTAGGCGGAATGTTGCGGATGATGAAATCGAAATGCTTGACCGTGTAGTCGCCGCGGCCGGGCGGGATCGGCGACAGCGGGCCGTAGGTCAGCTGCACGATCGGCCGGCCGACGGGAATGCGGTCGAGCAGGCTTTCGATGTAGGCGATGCGCTGGGCGACAGGGAAATTGAGCAGCGGCACGCCGGAGACGACCGAATCGAACACCATGTCGCGCTTGTCGCCGAGTGTTGCGTCGAGGTTGAAGGCGTCGCCCTCGATGACGTTGACGCGCGGGTAGAGCCGGCGCAGATGGCGCACGAAGTCGGTCGAGTATTCGATCGCATAGAGGTTCTCCGGCTTCACGCCCTGGGCGAGGATGGCACGGGTGATGACGCCGGTGCCGGGGCCGACCTCCAGCACCGGCAGGCCCGATTTCGGGTTGACGATCGAGGCCATCTTGCGGGCGGTGACGGAACTGGTGGGAACGATCGAGCCGACAGCTTTCGGCTTGTCGATCCAGCCTTTGAAGAACTTCAGCTCGTCGTCGAATTTTTCCGTCAGCGCTTTGCGCAACCCGGGACCACGTGCCATGCGAGCTCTCCTCAACGCTCCCCGACTCGCTACTTAGCAGCTAGGTGGAACAAGGCAAGGCAAGATCTGGCATAAGATGTTGATGACGTTGAGGCAGCGCGTCAACCCCTGCCGCACCCCACTCAGGGCTCGCCGAAGGATTCGAAAAAGTCCTTCATGCGGGCGAAGAAGCCGCTCGACTGGGGCGAATTGTCCTTCGAGGAGAGCTGCTCGAACTCTTCCAGGAGCTCGCGCTGGCGCCGCGACAGGTTCTGCGGCGTCTCGACCGCGGTCTGGATGTAGAGATCGCCGACATTGGGCTGCCGCAGCACCGGCATGCCCTTGCCCTTCAGCCGGAACTGGCGGCCGTTCTGGGTGCCTTCCGGCACTTTCACCTTGGTCTGAGTGCCGTCAAGCGTGGTGACCTCGAACGAGCCGCCGAGGGCGGCGGTCGTCATCGAGATCGGCACCTTGCAGTAGAGGTCGGCGCCGTCGCGCTGGAAGAATTCGTGCGGCTTGACGGCAAGGAAGATGTAGAGGTCGCCCGATGGGCCGCCGCGCAGGCCGGCCTCGCCCTCATTGGCAAGCCGGATGCGGGTTCCGTCCTCGATGCCGGCCGGGATGTTGACCGACAGCGAACGCTCCTCGGTGACGCGGCCCTGGCCGGCGCATTTCGGGCAGGGGTCTTTGATCGTCTGGCCGCGCCCCTGGCATTGCGGGCAGGTGCGCTCGATCGAGAAGAAGCCTTGCGTTGCCCGCACCTTGCCATGGCCGTGGCACATCGCGCAGGTGACCGGCTGCGTGCCGGGCTTGGCGCCGCTGCCGGAGCATTCCGAACAGGAAATCGATGCCGGCACGCGGATCTGCGCCGTCTTGCCCAAAAACGCCTCTTCCAGCGAGATTTCCATGTTGTAGCGCAGGTCGGCCCCGCGCTCGCGGCCGCCCGACGAGCGGCGCTGGCGGCCACCCATCATGTCGCCGAAAATGTCTTCGAAGATGTCGGCGAAGCCGCCGGCACCGAAGCCGTGCGCGGCGCCGTTCATGCCGCCCTGCTCGAAGGCGGCGTGGCCGAAACGGTCGTAGGCCGCGCGCTTCTGCGGGTCCTTCAGCGTCTCGTAGGCTTCGTTGATTTCCTTGAACTTGTGCTCGCAGGCATGGTCGCCGGGGTTGCGGTCGGGATGGAACTGCATGGCGAGTTTGCGGAAAGCGCTCTTCAGCTCCTTGTCGTCGGCGCCTTTTTGCACGCCCAGCGTTTCGTAGAAATCAGCTTTCATTTTTTCCCGCTGTCCGGATGCTCAATGTCTTCAAGCATTGTCGCGTCGTCGCCGGCACGTTGTTCGATTTAGGAGCGATGTTGCCCGGATGCCAGAGCCGAGCCGGGCTCACCGGTGTTTTTCCGTCAATTTTTGGGCCAGGTCCGCAGTTTTTTCGGTGAAGGTTGCAAAAAAGCCCGGCCTTGCGCCGGGCTTTTCGCATTATGTGGCCGTCACCCGGCTCAGGCCGACTTCTTCTTGTCGTCGTCTTCGTCGATTTCCTCGAAGTCGGCGTCGACCACGTCCGAATCCTTGGCGGCGTCCGCCTTGGCGTCGGCTTCGGCCGCTTCCTTCTGCGAGGCCTCGTACATGGCCTGGCCAAGCTTCATCGAAGCTTCGGCGAGCGACTGCGACTTGGCCTCGATATCGGCCACGTCATCGCCTTCGGCTGCGGACTTCAGCGCCGCAATCGCGTCGGCGATCGCGGTGCGATCGGCCTCCGAGACCTTGTCGCCATAGTCCTTCAGCGACTTCTCGGACGAATGCACCAGCGATTCGGCCTGGTTGCGGGCCTCGACGAGGGCGCGGCGCTTCTTGTCGGCCTCGGCATTTGCCTCGGCGTCCTTCACCATCTTCTCGATGTCGGCATCGGACAGACCGCCCGAAGCCTGGATGCGGATCTGGTGCTCCTTGCCGGTGCCCTTGTCCTTGGCCGAGACGTTGACGATGCCGTTGGCGTCGATGTCGAAGGTGACCTCGATCTGCGGCACGCCGCGCGGAGCCGGCGGAATGCCGACCAGATCGAACTGGCCGAGCAGCTTGTTGTCGGCCGCCATCTCGCGCTCGCCCTGGAAGACGCGGATGGTGACCGCCGACTGCGAATCCTCGGCCGTCGAGAACACCTGGCTCTTCTTGGTCGGGATCGTGGTGTTGCGTTCGATCAGCCTGGTAAACACGCCGCCCAGCGTCTCGATGCCGAGCGACAGCGGCGTCACGTCGAGCAACAGCACGTCCTTGACGTCGCCCTGCAGCACGCCGGCTTGGATGGCGGCGCCGAGCGCGACGACCTCATCCGGGTTGACGCCCTTGTGCGGCTCCTTGCCGAAGAACTGCTTCACGATCTCCTGGATTTTGGGCATGCGGGTCATGCCGCCGACCAGCACCACTTCGTCGATCTCGCCCGCCTTCAGGCCGGCATCTTTGAGCGCCGCCTTGCAGGGGTCGATGGTGCGCTGCACGAGGTCCTCGACCAGGCTCTCGAACTTCGCCCGGGTGAGCTTCATCGTCAGGTGCTTCGGCCCGCTGGCGTCGGCAGTGATGAAGGGCAGGTTGATCTCGGTCTGCGTCGTCGACGACAGCTCGATCTTGGCCTTCTCGGCCGCTTCCTTCAGGCGCTGCAGGGCGAGCTTGTCGGCCTTGAGGTCGATGCCTTGCTCCTTCTTGAACTCGGCCGCCAGGTACTCGACCAGGCGCATGTCGAAGTCCTCGCCGCCGAGGAAGGTGTCGCCATTGGTCGACTTCACCTCGAAGACGCCGTCGCCGATCTCGAGCACCGAAATGTCGAACGTGCCGCCGCCAAGGTCATAGACGGCGATGGTCTTGCCGTCCTTTTTCTCCAGACCATAGGCAAGTGCGGCAGCCGTCGGCTCGTTGATGATGCGCAGCACTTCGAGACCGGCGATCTTGCCGGCGTCCTTGGTCGCCTGGCGCTGGGCATCGTTGAAATAGGCCGGAACGGTGATGACCGCCTTCTCGACCTTCTCGCCGAGATAGGCTTCCGCCGTTTCCTTCATCTTCTGCAGGATCATGGCCGAGATCTGGCTGGGCGAAAGCTTCTTGCCGCCGGCCTCGACCCAGGCATCGCCATTGTCGCCCTTGACGATCTTGTAGGGGACAAGCTTCTTGTCCTTCTCCGTCACCGGATCGTCATAGCGGCGGCCGATCAGGCGCTTGACCGCGAAGATGGTGTTTTCAGGATTGGTGACCGCCTGGCGCTTGGCCGGCTGGCCGACGAGGCGTTCGCCATCGCTGTTGATGGCGACGATGGAAGGGGTCGTGCGCGCGCCTTCCGCATTCTCGATAACCTTTGGCTCCTTGCCGTCCATGATGGCGATGCAGGAGTTGGTGGTTCCGAGGTCGATACCGATTACTTTTGCCATTGTTCTAGTCTCTCCTCTAAGCAGGCTCTCAGGACCCTGATAAGGCGTTCCGACGAAAGCCCCTGTTCACAAGAAATTCCGCCACGGTCCCCGGGTTTTCAAGGCCGGGCGGTTGGCGCGTATATAAGAACAGGCGGCACGAGGCGCAAGCATCCTGCGCAACGCATCCACCAAGCCGATCCCCTGCCGGGAACGGTGCTAAATCGCCAATTTTGCGGCCGATTTGCCGCCCGATACGCCCGGACCGACGTAAATCCGGCGCGGGCAAAAACGTCGCAGTCGCCATGATCGGGGCGTGAATGCCTGCGAACGGAGTTGCGCGGAGCTTCAGAAAGATGTGTTTTCCGCCGGCGATCGCTCTTTCGCCCCGGCTGACAGGCGGCCCAGCGGTCAGGCCGCTTGCGACATCGATCTGTGCACGTCTGCCAGGATCTCGAAGGAGCGCACCCGCGCGGTGTGGTCGAACATCTGCGCCGTCACCATCAATTCGTCGGCGCCGGTGCGGCGCACGAAGGCGTCGATGCCCTGGCGCACCGTTTCCGGCGCGCCGACGACGGCGCAGGACAGCGCCTGGGCCAGCATGGATTTGGCCACGGGATCGAGGTCGCGGTCGTAGTTTTCGACCGGCGGCGGCAGCTGGCCGGGCCGGCCGCTGCGCAGGTTGACGAAGGCCTGCTGCAGCGAGGTGAACAAAAGCTTCGCCTCGGCATCGGTGGGTGCCGCAAAGACATTGACGCCGAGCATCACATAAGGCCTGTCGAGCTGCGCCGACGGCTGGAAGCGGGTGCGATAGACCTCCAGCGCGTGGTCGAGTTCGGCCGGCGCGAAATGCGAGGCGAAAGCATAAGGCAGCCCAAGCAGCGCCGCGAGCTGCGCGCCATAGAGGCTGGAGCCAAGGATCCAGACCGGCACGTCCTGGCCTTCGCCCGGCACCGCGCGGATGCGCTGACCTTCCTCGGCCGGCTGGAAATAGCCCATCAGCTCGACCACGTCCTGGGGGAAGTTGTCGCTGGCCTCCAGGTTGCGGCGAAGCGCCCGCGCCGTCATCATATCGGTGCCTGGCGCGCGGCCGAGGCCGAGATCGATGCGGCCTGGGAAAAGTGCTGCCAGCGTGCCGAACTGCTCGGCAATTACCAGTGGCGCATGGTTGGGCAGCATGATGCCGCCGGCGCCGACGCGGATAGTCTTCGTCCCGCCGGCGACATGGGCGATCACAACCGACGTCGCGGCACTGGCAATGCCCGGCATGTTGTGGTGCTCGGCGAGCCAGTAGCGCTTGTAGCCAAGCCGCTCGGCATGGCGGGCAAGGTCGAGCGAATTGGCCAGCGACCGCGAGGCATTGCTGCCTTGCGTGATCGGCGACAGGTCGAGAACCGAAAGGGCCGTCATTGGTCAGGTCTCCACGATTTGCTTCTGCCGCAACCGGGCCTCGAATTCGGCGCGGTCGGGAATGACGATGGCGAACTGGCCTTCCAGCACGTCGGCGAGTCCGGTCGCCGAGGCGATTTCCCGCTGCTCGCTGCGGCCGCCGAGATGATGGATAGACAGGCGGTTGTTGCGCAGCGCGAGATCGAAGTCATTCATGCAGGCGGGTCCGGCTAGACCGGACCGATATAGGCACTCGCCATGGGCGCCGCAAACAGCGGCCGGACATGCAGATTGGGCCAGGCCTCACGCGCCGGATTTGTGGTTGTTATCGCCGGCCTCGTCGTCGATCGCCATGGTCTGCTGCGCGGCGAGGAAATTGCCGACATGGCTGAGGCCATCGAAATGGTCGCAGAACACCTTGATGACCACCAGCAGCGGCACCGCCATCAGCGCGCCGACGAAACCCCAGAGCCATGACCAGAAGGCGATGGCGATGAAGATCGCCACCGCGTTTATCTCGAGCCGCCGGCCGACCACCGTCGGGGTCACGAACTGGCCCTCGACGATGTCGCACAACAAAACGAAGGCGGGTGCCAGCAACGCGTAGGGGATCGTATCGAAGCTGATCAGCGCGATGATCGTGACCAGCAGCAAGGTGATCAGCCCGCCGACATAGGGCAGGAAGTTGAGCAGCGCCGCGGCCGCGCCCCAGACCTGCGGGTTCGGCATCCCAAGTCCCCAAAGGCCAAGTCCGATCACCGTGCCGAGGCCGGCATTGATGGCCGCCACGGTAAGCAGGTAATGGGAAATCTCGTGCTCGACGTCATAGACGATGCGCAGCGCGCGCTTCTTGTCGCTGAGGTGGGCGAAGGACTGGACGATCTTCTCGTAGAACAAGGTGCCGGAGGCGAGCAGGAACAGCGACAGCACGAAGACGAGGGTGATGCTCGTGCCGGCCCCCAGAATGTTGCTGGCCGCCGTCGACAGGATGCCGGACGGAGCCAGCGCGACCTTCTGCACACCCGGTTCCTGCGATGTCTCGGTCAGGGCCTGCAGTTGACGCGAGAGATCCATGACCCTCTCCAGCGGACGCTTGAACGGCGCCAGCCGCTCGGTGAGTTGCTCGCCGATCGAGTAGCTGTTGTTGATGAGGTCGATGACCGGGCCACTGAGCAGGTAACCGGCGCTGGCGAAGACGAAGAGGGACAGCAAAACCAGCAGCGTCGCGGAGGCGACTTCTGGGATGCCGCGCTTGCGCAGGAAGCGCACGATCGGGGTCAGCGTCAGCGCCAGCAGGAAGGCGAGGATCACCGGCATGAAGAAGGCGCGGGCCAAATAAAGCGCGGCGATCGTTATCAGCACGAAGATGCCGATCAGCAGCAATCGAATCAGGCGCAATTCGGCGCGGGCGCTGGCGCGCTCGTCCGGGCTTTCGGCAACGTTCGAACCCGAAGCGCTCGTTTCGACCTTCATCCGTTCCCTCGCGATCGCCGAGGAAAACGTACGCGCCGCCGCCAAGGTTCCTTAGCCGGCGGTGAGGGCGCATCTTGCCGGGCAGGCGTCCTCAGGCGACGGGCGCCGGCGCGGCCTTCGCCGTTTCCTTGCGCACGACCGGCGCCACCTTGGTGCCGTAGAGCTCGATCGCCTTCATGACCTTGGCATGCGGCATGGTGCCGATCGCCATCTGCAACAGGAAGCGGTCGTTGCCGAAGATCTTGTGCTGGGCGACGATCTTTTCCGCCACCTGTTCGGGATTTCCGACGAACAGCGCGCCGTTCGGCCCGCGCGACTGATCGAAATGCGCCCGCGAGGTCGGCCCCCAGCCGCGCTCGCGGCCGATGCGGTTCATCACCTCGGCCTGCGGTGCGTAGAAATCGTCGGCCGCCTTCTCGGTCGTCTCGCCGACGAAGCCATGCACGTTCAAGCTGGTCGCGAGCGAGGCGGGATCGTTGCCGGCGCGCCTTGCCGCCTCGCGACAGATCTCGAACAGCGGCGCGAAGCGGGCCGGCTCGCCGCCGATGATGGCAAGCGCCAGCGGCAGGCCGAGCACGCCGGCGCGGGCGGCGGACTGCGGCGTCCCGCCAATGGCGATCCAGATCGGCAGCTTGTCCCGGAAAGGTCGGGGATAGACGCCGCGGCCGTTGATCGGCGCGCGCAGCTTGCCCTGCCACGTCACCTTCACCTGGTCGCGGATGGCAAGCAGGAGATCGAGCTTCTCGGCGAAGAGCTCGTCATAGTCCTCGAGATTGTAACCGAACAGCGGAAACGATTCGATGAAGGAGCCGCGCCCGGCCATGATCTCGGCGCGGCCGCCGGACAGAAGGTCGAGCGTCGCGAACTGCTGGAAGACCCGCACCGGATCGTCGGAAGAAAGCACCGTGACCGCGCTGGTGAGCTTGATCCGCTTCGTCCGCTCCGCGGCCGCGGCCAGCGCCACGACCGGCGCCGAGGCCGCATAGTCGGGGCGATGGTGTTCGCCGAGGCCGAACACGTCGAGACCGACCTGGTCGGCCAGCTCGACCTCCTCGATCAGGTTGCGCAGCCGTTCGTGCGGGCCGATGGCGCCGGGGCCCGGCTCCGGGCTGACATCCGCGAAAGTGTAGAGGCCAAGTTCCATTTTCATGCATCCTGATGCGCCGCTTGGGCGTTGATTGTTGGCGCTAGAGGTAGCGAGCGGCCCCCAGAGCCGCCAGAGGCGCGATTTGTGAACAGTGCATCGCGCCGCGACGACGTATCCCGACGGCAACAGCCCAGATTTTCATGGCTGGCATACCGTTTTGGCGCTTGAACTCACCGCTTTCCCGCGTATGTAAGCGTCGCGAATTGACTTCAGGGAAGTGGACTTGGCTATTTACAGGGAAAAAGACATATTCGAGCGGCGCAACGCCGCGAACGAGGCAAAGAAGGCGCTCCTGGAGCGCTTCAAGTCAAAGCCGGCGGCGGACGATCCAGCGGTTCTGGCGCGTCAGGCGGAACGCAAGGCGATCCTCGAGGCCCGTGCGATCCGCGAGGCCGAGAAGGCCCGATTGAAGCAGGAAAAGCTGGCGCGCGAAGCGGCCGAGAAGGCTGAACGCGAGGCAGTGGCCGAAGCGGCCCGTATTGCTGCCGAAGAGGCAGCGGCTGCCGAGGCCAAGATCCGCGAAGCCGAGGAAACCGAACGCATCGCCCGCCTGCTCGCCGAGGAGGCCGAACGCAAGGCCAAGCGCGATGCGCGCTACGCCGCCCGCAAGGCGCGCGTCGGTCGCACGCCTCCTGGCTTCTCGGCCCGCTAGGTTCGAGTTCGTTCGAAAAATGATTCAGGGTCGCCAGGAGCGGCCCTGAGTGCGTTCGTGCTGCATCAGGCGACGAGCTTCAGCCCGACGATGCCGCAGACGATCAGCCCGATGCAGGCAAGCCGCACCGCGGTCGCCGGCTCGCCGAGCAGCCATATGCCGAGCAAGGCCGTGCCGACAGTGCCGATGCCGGTCCACACCGCATAAGCGGTGCCGACGGGCAATGTCTTCAACGCAAGCCCGAGCAGGCCAAGGCTGACGATCATCGAGACGATTGTGAGCACGGTCGGCAGCGGCTTCGAGAAACCATCGGTATATTTGAGGCCGATCGCCCAGCCGATCTCGAACAGGCCAGCGAAGAAAAGGAAGATCCAGGACATCGCGAACGCTCCATCGATCGAGCATCGAATGCTCGACGTTTGACGTGGCGGGTCGTCCCGGCCGGGTTTCGGGGAAGCGAGGTCGTCCTCGCGGTACCGATATAGTGAGTTCTGTACCCCGATCAACAAAACACCGGCAGCATTCGGCATGCCGCCGGTTCAAATCCGCATCGAGACGGATCGGCCGCGCTGACGGCCTACTTCTCCTTGATGCGCATCGCCTTGACCGGCGGCGCCTTCGGAGCCGGGGCCGCGGCCGGTTTCTTGGCGTCCTTTTTCGGCTTGCGGGGTTCCTTGCCCGCCTTCATCGCACCTTTCGCCATGATTCGCTCCTCCGATTTGTGGGCAGCACAAGTGAAACAAGAGAAGCGCCCGACCGCAAGAGGCCGCTTGCAGCTTCGAAAGCCGGCTTGCGCTATGTCAACCGTTTTCCCTTGATCCCGCGACCTCGGGATCGATCAGGCAACAGAAATGCATAGGGGCATCTGAACCTCGGAGCGGCTGGCGCATTGTCGGTGGAGCTTTGGGCGGCGGCTGAGCTCCCACTTGGAAGAGGATCGGAAGCGCATGGCAGGGCATAGCGGCTCGAAAAGAGTGATCTACGCCGCGCTCGCCGGCAATGTTGCGATCGCCCTGACCAAATTCGCCGCAGCGTTCTTCACAGGCTCTTCAGCCATGCTGTCGGAGGGCGTGCATTCGCTGGTCGACACCGGCAATGGCGCGCTTCTGCTTTACGGCATGCGCCGTGCCGCGCGCCCGCCCGACCGCACGCATCCGCTCGGACACGGACGCGAACTCTATTTCTGGAGCTTTATCGTCGCGCTTCTGGTTTTCGCGCTGGGCGCGGGCGTTTCCTTCTATGAGGGCGTGATCCACATCATGGCGCCCGAGCCGATCGTCAACGCCAAGGTCAACTACATCGTGCTTGGTCTTTCTTTTCTGTTCGAAGGCAGTTCCTGGCTGGTGGCGCTGAAGGAGTTCCGGGGACAGAAGGGAAGGCTGGGTTGGTTCGAGGCGGTCCGGATGAGCAAGGATCCCAGCATCTACACGGTGCTGTTCGAGGACAGCGCCGCGCTGCTCGGCCTCGTCGTCGCCTTCGTCGGCATCCTGTCTGCCGAACTCCTGGGTATCCCCGAGCTCGACGGCGCCGGCTCGATCGGCATCGCCGTCATCCTGGGCGCCACCGCCATCTTCTTGGCGCGCGAGAGCAAGGGTCTGCTCATCGGTGAGCCCGCTTCGCCCGAGGTGCAGCGCAAGGTTCTGGCGATCGCTCAGGAAGACCCGGCCGTGCAGCGGGCGAACGGCATACTGAGCGTCCATATCGGCCCGGAGGAGATCGTCGCAGGCCTAAGCATCGAATTCGAGGATCATCTCACGGCGCCTGAGATCGAAGCCTGCGTTGAACGCCTGGAGGCGCGACTGAAAAGCGACATGCCCGAAATCACCAGGCTGTTCGTCAAGCCGCAGGCGACCGGCACATGGGAGCGCAGGCGTAAGGCTATCGCCCGGGCCTTCGAAGAGGATTAGATTTGAGCGAAGCAATCTTTTGGGAGCATGCCGAATGAGAATCGACGGCGGGTGTCATTGCGGCGCCATCACCTACGAAGCGGAGGTCGATCCCGAAAAGACCTCGATCTGCCATTGCACCGATTGCCAGCAACTGACGGGAACGGCCTTTCGCGTGACGGTGGGCGCGCCAGAAGAGGATTACCGGATTACCAAGGGCACGCCGAAGGTCTACATCAAGACCGGATCCAGCGGCGCCAAGCGCGCTCAGGGGTTTTGCGGCGAATGCGGATCGCATCTCTATGCCACGTCGGTTGGCGATGGACCGAAAATCTACGGCATTCGGGTGGGCACGGCGCGCCAGCGCGACCAGCTGGTGCCGAGAAGACAGGTTTGGCACCGCTCGGCGTTGCACTGGCTGCCGGAAATCGAAGGCATCACCACCATCGAGGAGCAGTAACGGAGTTACGACAGCTCAGTCGTCGCCTTCGACGACGCGCAGCCTGAGCTGACCCGTCTTGGAATCGGCCACGCGCGCGCCCGCCTCCACCTTGGCAGGACCGCGTGGCGGTTCGGGTTCGCCCTCGGCGAACTCCAGCGCCTCGATTTTCTGCCCGCGTTTGGTGACCTTCGTCGTCGAGACGAGGATGTCGTCGATATCCCTGGTCGCCTGGCCGAAATGCGTCTGCAGCCGGCGCACGCGCTCGTCGACTCGCGCCACGTCCTCCATCAGGCGGATGACCTCGCCCTGGATCAGATGCGCCTGCTCGCGCATGCGCGCGTCCTTCAGGATCGCCTGGATGACCTGGATCGACAGCATCAGCAAGGACGGCGAGACGATGACGACGCGGGCGCGGTGCGCCTTCTGCACCACGGGCTCGAAATTCTCGTGAATCTCGGCGAATACCGATTCCGAGGGCACGAACATGAAGGCGGTGTCCTGCGTCTCGCCCTGGATAAGGTATTTTTCCGCGATATCGCGGATATGCACCTCGATGTCGCGCCGGAACGCCTGCGCCGCCGCCTTCTGCAAGTCGGCGGCTTCGGCGGCACGAATGGCATTCCAGGCCTCCAGCGGAAACTTGGCGTCGATGGCGAGCATCGGCGCGCCGTTCGGCATCCGCACCAGGCAGTCGGGCCGGCTGCCGTTGGAAAGGCTCGCCTGGAACTCGTAGGCGCCGTGCGGCAGGCCGTCGGCAATGATCGCCTCCATGCGCGACTGGCCGAAGGCGCCGCGAGTCTGCTTGTTGGAGAGGATCGCCTGCAGCTGCACGACCTGTCCGGCTAAAGACTGGATGTTGCCCTGCGCCGTGTCGATCACCGCCAGCCGCTCCTGCAGTTTGGCCAGGCTCTCATGCGTCGACTTGGTCTGCTCGGCCATGGTCTGGCCAAGGCGGCCGGTCATGGCGTCGAGCCGCTGTCCGAGCGATTGAGTGAGCTCGGCCTGCCTGGCGCCGAACACTTCGGCGATCGCGCCCATGCGACCCTGCATCTCGGCCTGCGCCTGAAGAATGTCCGCCATCCTGGCCTCGGTGTCGCGGGCATGGTCGGCCGCTTCTGCCGCCGCTGCCGCGCGCGCCTTTCCCGCGCGCCACAACGCGATGACGAGCGCCAGGAACAGCGTCAGCAGCAGCAGCGCTCCGAAGCCAAACGTCTCGCCGAGCCTGATCGTGGTGGCGCCGAGCCGCGCGACGGGCTGCGAAAGGATCGAGGTCATGTCGTTCATTTGGGCAGCATAACCGATTCGCTCTGCTGGCACAGATCAAAACGTGAACAAGTCAAAGCCGCCCCGGTTGACGCTTTTCCATCGACGTCTTAGGTGAGACGCCATGTCGATCAAGCCGCTCATCATCCTTCCCGATCCAATCCTGCGCCAGGTTTCCAAACCGGTCGAGCGCGTCGACGGTGACTTGCGCAAGCTCACCGACGACATGCTGGAAACCATGTATGACGCGCCGGGCATAGGGCTGGCGGCGATCCAGGTCGGCGAGCCGCGGCGTTTGCTGGTCATCGACCTCGCCAAGGAAGGCGAGCCGCCGGCGCCGCATGTCTTCATCAATCCGGAAATCCTCGAAAGCTCCGACGAGCGCTCGGTTTATGAGGAAGGCTGCCTGTCGATCCCTGACTACTATGCCGAGGTCGAGCGTCCCGCAGCGGTGCGGGTGAAATATCTCGACCGCGACGGCAAGCTGCAGGAGATGCAGGCCGAAGGCCTGATGGCGACCTGCCTGCAGCACGAGATCGACCATCTTAACGGCGTGCTGTTCATTGACCACATCTCGAAGCTGAAGCGCGACATGGTGGTCAGAAAATTCAAGAAGCTCGCCAAGGACAAGGCGCCGGGCAAGATGGCGGGCTAGAAGGGCATGCCCCTTCGCGTCATCTTCATGGGCACGCCGGAGTTTTCCGTGCCGACGCTCAGCGCCATCGCCGAGGCCGGCCACGAGATCGCCGCCGTCTATACGCAGCCGCCGCGCGCCGCCGGCCGGCGCGGGTTGGAATTGACGCCCTCGCCCGTGCAGCGCGAGGCGGAACGGCTCGGGCTCGAGGTGCGCACGCCGACATCGCTCAAGGCAGAGACGGAGCAGCAGGCCTTTGCCGGTTTGCGGGCCGATGTCGCCGTGGTCGTCGCCTATGGCCTCCTTCTGCCGAAACCCGTTCTCGAGGCCACCAGGCTCGGTTGCCTCAACGGCCATGCATCACTTTTGCCGCGTTGGCGCGGTGCTGCTCCCATACAGCGCGCCATCATGGCCGGCGATGTCGAAACCGGCATGATGGTGATGCGCATGGAAGAGGGGCTGGACACCGGCCCGGTGGCATTGGTTGAAAAATGCGTCATTGGTCCCGATATGACCGCCGGGGAATTGCATGACCTCCTCATGGCTCGAGGCGCCTCGCTGATGGTGGATGCGCTCGCACAGTTGGGGATAAATTGTCTGACATTTGCCCCGCAGGCGACGGAAGGGGTGACCTATGCGCGAAAGATCGATAAATCGGAGACACGCGTAGACTGGACGCGGCCTGCCGGCGAAGTCCACAATCACATTCGCGGCCTGTCGCCCTTTCCGGGCGCGTGGTGCGAGGTCGAAATTGGTGGCCGCGTGGAGCGGCTGAAACTGCTTCGCTCGACGCTTTCCAACGGCGTCGGCGAGTCGGGAGGTATTCTCGATGATCGGCTGACGGTCGCCTGCGGGTCAGGCGCGGTGCGGCTGGTCGAAGTTCAACGGGCGGGTGGAAGGCCCGCCGCCGCGCAGGAGTTTTTGCGCGGGGCCAAGATCGAAAAAGGAACGAAACTCCAATGAGCATGATGTCGATACGTGCGGCGACGCCGCGGGATCGCGAGGCGATCCGCCTCGTCGAAGAGCATGCCTTCGGCCAGCAGGCGGAGGCCGGCCTGGTCGATGCGCTGGTCACCGGCGGCGACGCCGTCGTCGAGCTGGTTGCGGAAGAAGATGGCCAGGTCGTCGGCCACATTCTGTTTTCCAGGCTTTTTGTGCAGAACGGCGGCAAGCGCTTCGCGGCCGTGGCGCTGGCGCCGCTGGCCGTCGAGCCGTCCTTCCACGGCACCGGCATCGGCGGCGCGCTGATCCGCGAGGCGCATGTCCGTCTGAAGGAGGCTGGCGAGGCTTTGGCGGTGGTGCTCGGCGATCCGGCCTATTACGGCCGCTTCGGCTACACCCACGCCCGCGCCGAGAAATTCGAGAGCGAATACCAGGGCGAGGCGCTGCAGGCGCTGGCCTGGGGCGACGCGCCCGAGGCCGGCAGACTGCTATACGCTTCGGCCTTCACCGCGCTGGCCGCCTAGGCGAGCGCCAAACGCAGAGCTGGCATGCCGCGTTTTCGGCTCGATATCGAATATGACGGCAGCCAATTCGCCGGCTGGCAGCATCAGGCGGACCAGCTTTCGGTGCAGCAGGCGATCGAGCAGGCGATCGAAAAGTTCTGCGGCGAAGAGGTGCGAATACGTGCCGCCGGCCGCACCGATGCCGGCGTGCACGCGACCGCCCAGGTGGCCCATGTCGATCTGGCCAGGGACTGGGCGGGCGACAAGGTGCGCGACGCCGTCAACGCCCATCTGCAGGCGGCTGGCGCGCGCATCGCCATCCTCAAGGCTGCCGTCGTCGCCGACGATTTCGATGCGCGGTTTTCCGCCACCGGCCGCCATTATCTCTATCGCATCCTCAACCGCCGTGCCCCGTCGGCGCTTGAAAAGGGCAAGGTCTGGTGGGTGCCGAAACGGCTCGATGCCGAGGCCATGCACGAGGCGGCGAGGGTGCTGCTCGGGCGGCACGATTTCACCACCTTCCGCTCCACCCAGTGCCAGGCCGAAAGCCCGGTGCGCACGCTTGACCGTCTCGATGTCACCCGCGCCGGAGATCTCATCGAGGTGCGAACCTCGGCGCGTTCCTTCCTACACAACCAGGTGCGCTCGATGGTCGGCTCACTGCGCAGGGTCGGCGACGGCTCCTGGAGCGCCGCCGATCTCAAGGCAGCGCTCGAAGCGCGCAACCGGGCAGCCTGCGGACAGGTAGCGCCGCCCGACGGGCTGTTTCTTGTCGGGGTGGATTATCCAGAGGACGTCTGAGGCGGCGTCGATCAGCCGGCGTCGTTCCCGGCGAGTTCGTCCGACCAATTCGCGCCGCCATAGAAGAGGCGCAGAATCACGACGCGCTCAGGCTCCACAACGAAAGCGACAGTTATCCGGCGCTCAAATCCGACGACGCGAAGGTCCGGCCGCACGTCATCACGGCGCGTGCCGCGTTCAGAGCCATGCTCGAGGCGCTCGCAGAACGCGCGGATGCGAGCGTCGTAGCGGTCTGCAAGGATGGGATTGCTGGCTTGAGCAATGAAGTTGTAAATGCGATCGAGATCGTCGCCGGCATCAAGCGTATAGACGACGGTCCGACGCTTCACGGTTTCTTTTGCGAATAGCGCTCGTGACGCTTGCGCGCCCGTTCGGCCATTTCCTCCGGCGAAATGCCTTTGCCGGGGTTTGCCTTCCACGCATCATAGGCCGGAGCGACCTCCTCGCGCAGCCAACGCTCCACCGCGGCGTCGCGCTCCTGAAGGGCGCGAAGCCCGGCGCGGATGACTTCGCTGCTGGTCGCATACGTGCCCGAGCGGACGAGCTGATCAATGAAGGCCGCTTGCTCGGCCGGCAGGCTGAAGGTGCGTTTTTCGGTAGCGGACATGGCTAGCGCTCCGGGAGGACAGTGGTGTGAAACTATCATACCCCCCTGTCTCAAGAAAAGACCCCGTCAGCCGGCCAAGATCAGCCCCTCGCGCCGTCCGGAATGTCGATGCCGAGCAGCGCCTGCAGCCCGAACAAGACGAGCAGCGAGGCGACGAACATGCCGACAAACACCGCGGTGCCGACAGCCGCGCCCTTGCCGATCGTCGCGTTGGTCATGCGCCAGGTCAGCACCATCGACAGCGCGAACAGCAGCAGCGAGACCAGGCCGCTGACCTCGTCGGTCGAAGGCAGGAACAGCCTCAGCAGCGCCGACGGCAGCATCAGCCAGGCGATGATCGCGGAAGCCCAATTGGAGGCGACGACGTAGTGGACGAAGCGGCCGCCGATGCCGGCGCGCGGCGCGACCAGCGCAAGCGCCACCAGCGGCAGCACCCAGGAACCGATGCCGACGGTTGCCAGCCGGAGCAGCATGCCGAGCCGCCCGGCGAACGCATTCGGATCGCCTATCTCATTGGCGATCCCGACCCAGCCGACGATCAGCGCCGGCGCCGCCACGACGATGGCGAAGAAGGAATTCCAAAAACCGTCCGCAGACAGATCGAGCATGCGCAGGCCGTCGGCCCTGCCGAGCATCAGCCGCCAGGCGCCGGCCAGCGAAGCAAAGGTTTCGTCCGTTGAGAGCATGGTCACGTCAGACCTTGTCCGAACCAGTCCTCGATAAAGCGCTCGTATATCCCTGTCAGCGTCTCGAGATCGGCGACCGCCACGCGCTCGTCGACCATGTGCATGGTCTTGCCGACCAGCCCGAACTCGACCACCGGGCAAAAATCCTTGATGAAACGCGCATCCGAAGTGCCGCCGGAGGTGGAGAGCGAAGGCCTCTTGCCGACCACCGCGGCCACGGAACCGCTCAGCGTGTCAATCAGCTTTTCGTCGCGGGTAAGGAAGACATGGCTCGGCCGGTCGCGCCAGACAAGCTCGTAGTCGACGGCGGTCTTCTTGCCCGGCCGATATTTCTTGCGGCCCGCCGCCTGGTCGAGCCGGTTGTGGATCTCGGCCTGGACGGTCTCGGCATCCCAAGTGTCGTTGAAGCGGATGTTGAACGTGGCGGTGGCCTTGGCCGGGATGACATTGGTCGCGGGGTTGCCGACGTCGATCGACGTCACTTCCAGATTGGTCGGCTGGAAATCCTTTGTTCCCCTGTCGAACACCGGATGGAGCAGCGCGTCGACAAGGCTCATAAGCCCGCGCACCGGGTTGTCGGCAAGTTGCGGATAGGCGGCGTGGCCCTGACGGCCATTGACGATGACGCTGCCGGAGAGCGAGCCGCGCCGGCCGATCTTGATCATATCGCCAAGCGCATCCGGATTGGTCGGCTCGCCGACGATCGAGGCGTCCCATTTCTCGCCCTTGGCGTCCGCCCAGTCGAGCAGCTTCACCGTGCCGTTGATGGCCGGCCCTTCCTCGTCGCCGGTGATCAGCAGCGAGACCGAGCCTTTCGGGCCGCCATTGTTCTCGATGTGGCGCGCCACCGCGGCGATGAAGCAGGCGATGCCGCCTTTCATGTCGACGGCGCCGCGGCCATACATCTCGCCATTGGCGATCTCGGCGGCAAAGGGCGGATGCGTCCACGCCGCCTCGTCGCCGACCGGCACCACGTCGGTATGGCCGGCAAACATCAGATGTGGGCCGTTGCCGGAGCGGCGCGCATAGAGATTTTCGATGTCCGGCGTGCCATCTTCCGAGAATATCGGCCGCTCGACGGCGAAGCCGAGTGGCTTCAGCATGTCTTCCAAGGTCTGCAGCGCGCCGCCTTCGGCGGGCGTCACGGAAGGGCAGCGGATCAGGGCGGCAAGGTTCTGGGCAGGATCGGTCGGCAATTTCATGGGCAAAGCGATAGTCGAAAGCGGCAGGCCTGTCACGGTGGCAGATGTTCGCCGAGCAAGCCGCCGACAATATGGTTGTCGTGTCGTATAGTCGCGCGGGCCAGGACGGGATGATCGCATGGCCAAAGAAGGAAAGACGATCGCGATAGCCGGCGCCGGCAGCATCGGCTGCTATGTCGGCGGCTGCCTGGCGCTCGCCGGGCGTAAGGTCGTCTTCCTTGGCCGCGGCCGCATTGTGGAGGCGTTGCGCAAGGACGGGCTGCGGATCAGCGATCTTGACGGCCGCGACCGACGCATCGGGCCTGAGACGCTGGCGGTCAGCGACGATCCGGCGCTGGCGCTGCGCAACGCGGATATCGTTCTAGTCACCGTAAAGAGCGGCGCGACCGAGGAGATGGCGGCGCTTGTTGCGGCTCATGTCCGCCCCGATTCCATTGTGGTCAGCCTGCAGAATGGCGTCGACAATCCGGACAAACTGCGTGGAGCGCTTCCCGCGCATCGCGTGCTTGCCGGTATGGTTGCGTTCAATGTCGTGCAATCGCCGGATGGCGAGACGCCGTTCAACGTCCGCCGCGCCAGCGACGGCATGGTCATCATCGAGAATACTGAGCCCGGCCTTGCAGCACTGCTCGATGTCGAAGGACTTGGGGTCGAAACCCATGCCGACATGAGGGCGGTGCAGTGGAGCAAACTGCTGATGAACCTCAACAATGCGCTGGTCGCGCTCTCCGATCTGCCGCTGGCGACCGAATTGGCGGACCGCGGCTGGCGCGTCATTCTGGCGGACCAAATCGACGAGGCGCTGGCCGCAATGAAAGCTTGTCGTATCGAGCCGGCGCGC
Organism: Mesorhizobium sp. WSM3862; assembly: GCF_002294985.1. Taxonomy (GTDB): domain Bacteria; phylum Pseudomonadota; class Alphaproteobacteria; order Rhizobiales; family Rhizobiaceae; genus Mesorhizobium. The sequence goes on from NZ_NSGE01000004.1 coordinate 168,155, forward strand.
ATCGCTGGGCCGCCCCCATGGCTGCTGCCGAAAGTGCTGCGGCTTCCGGACTGGCTGTTCGGAATCCTGGCCCGGCGGCTGCTGGCGATCGACCCCAAGGCGCGCTCCTCGATGTGGGACGATCTCCGTCGTCGTCGGCCGACCGAGGTCGACGAATTGCAGGGAGCGATCCTGCGGCTCGCGCAAAAGACCGGCGTGCCGGCGCCTGTGACGAAGCGCATCATGGCGCTGGTGCGTCAGGCGGAAGCGGACAGGCGCGGTCCGCCCGGATTGACGCCCGACGAGGTCAGCCGCGGTCCTCGATCAGCGTGATATTTGCGCGACAGATGCTCAAATTCTCGGTCTCGTTGACGCCAAGGATGACGACATCGTCATTGACCGATTACATCACGCCTTAGCTCTGTGATTTAGAGCCGGATCAGATTTGAGGTCGAAACGACCTAAAAATCATCCGGCGCTAGCGGTCGGCCGGCGCATTCGTGCGGCTGCCGTAGCGATTGGATCCGGGCTGTCCCGGAAACAGGCAGAGCACCAGGAAGGCAACGATCGACACGACGGGAACGAACAGCACCAGCGCCGCGATGCCCGGCTTGTCGAGGTCGTGCAGCCGCTTCACTGCCAGCACGACGTTCGACCACAACGAGGCGAGGAAGGTGAGGAAGAAGACGAACGACCACATGTTGCTCTCGGCCGAACCTTCCGGCACCAGTGTGAAGCGATAAAGCGGAAAGGCCTGGACGATAGCAACCAGCAATCCGCCGAGAAAATAGGCTGCGCGGCTGACGCGGCCCGAGGTTTTGAAGAAGAGCCAGATGAAGTCTGCTTTTTCAGGCAAGCGGGTCCGGTCCGTATTGATTGGCGCCCCTGGTGCCTTCGAGCATGCCCAGTTCGATGAGCAGTCAGATGCCGCCGATGATGGGTATAAGGCCGATCAGTGTCCACCAGCCCGACTTGTTACGGTCGTGCCAGCGTTTGGCATAGAGAGCAATCGCGAAATAGATCGATGCCAGCGCGACCAGGATGCCGAGGATGCCGATCTGGTCGCCGCCGGCGGTGGTGAAACGTGTGCCGAGGATCGAGTCGAGAATGAACGCAATGATGGCGATGACGATGAATATGCCGATGCCGGCCCAGAACTTGGCCCGGTTGATGCGGCCGTCGAAACTCGTCAGCAGATACTTCCAGTCCATGACGCCCCTCCGTTGAACCAACGCGACGGAATGTCGCGCCGGCGGAGGCTGCGTCTGTTCGCGGGAAAGATCAATCGCGCAGCAATTCGTTGATCGACGTCTTGGAGCGGGTCCTGGCGTCGACGCGCTTGACGATGACGGCGCAGTAGAGGCTCGGGCCCGGCTCGCCATTTGGCAGCGGCTTGCCCGGCAGCGAGCCGGCGACGACCACCGAATTTGCCGGCACTTCACCGTAGAAGACCTCGCCGGTGGCGCGGTCGACGATCTTGGTCGACTGGCCGATGAACACGCCCATGCCGAGCACCGAGCCTTCGCGCACGATGCAGCCTTCGACCACCTCGGAGCGCGCGCCGATGAAGCAATTGTCCTCGATGATGGTCGGACCGGCCTGCATCGGCTCCAGCACGCCGCCGATGCCGACGCCGCCGGAGAGATGCACGTTCTTGCCGATCTGGGCGCAAGAACCGACCGAAGCCCAGGTGTCGACCATGGTGCCTGTATCGACATAGGCGCCGACATTGACGAAGGACGGCATCAGCACCGCGCCCGGCGCGACATAGGCCGAGCGGCGCACGACCGAGGACGGCACGGCGCGGAAGCCGGCCTTCTCGAAATCGACCGCGCCCCAGCCCTCGAACTTCGACGGCACCTTGTCCCACCATACCGAGTGGCCCGGGCCGCCCTTGATGATCTCCATCGGGTTCAGCCGGAAGGAGAGCAGCACCGCCTTCTTCAGCCACTGGTTGACCAGCCATTTGCCGTCGTCCTGCCGCTCGGCGACGCGAACCACGCCGCGGTCGAGCAAGTCGAGCGCCGACTGGATGGCGTCGCGCGTTTCGCCGCGGGTCGCGGTCGAAATCGTATCGCGCTCCTCGAAGGCCTTTTCGATGGTCTTTTCGAGGCTCGCCAGATCGGGCTTCGACATGAATTTGCTCCATTACAAAGCTGTTAAGGCCTGCGCCTTAACCTGTTTTGAAATCGCGCGGACCCTATGTGAAGCCTTAATGGGGGTCAATCGCGACTGCGTCACGGGACGGCGCAAGTAAAGGAATTAGGACGGTGGATTCGATGACACCCATGGAAAAGGCGGGCTGGACGCCGCTGCCCCATTCGGACGAGGATCTCGAGCGGTCGAAAAGCGTGCCGGACACGCCGCAGACGCGGGCCGAAACCTATCGCCTGGCCTGGAACGATCCCGACTTCATGACGCGGCGCGAATTGCGTCCGGTGCGCCTGCAGCTCGAGCTCTTGAAGCCGGAGATGATCCTCGCCGAGCGCGGCATCCGCTCGACCGTCATCCTGTTCGGCGGGGCGCGGCTTCCCGAGCCGGGCGGCGCCGCCTGGGCCGCCAAGAACGAGACGCAGAAGAAGAACCTCGAGCTGAACAGCAAATATTACGAAGAGGCGCGCAAGTTCGCCCGGCTGTGCTCGCAGCAGTCGGCCACGTCCTATTATCGCGAATTCGTCGTCGTCACCGGCGGCGGACCGGGAGTCATGGAGGCGGGCAATCGCGGCGCTGACGATGTCGGCGCGCCGTCGATCGGCTTGAACATCGTGCTGCCGCACGAACAGGCGCCGAACGCCTATGTGACGCCCGAACTCTGCTTCAACTTCCACTATTTCGCCATCCGCAAGATGCATTTCGTCATGCGCGCCAAGGCGGTAGCCGTGTTTCCGGGCGGCTTCGGCACGATGGACGAATTCTTCGAGACGCTGACGCTGATCCAGACCGGGCGCATGGAGCGCGTGCCGGTGATCCTGTTCGGCAAGGCGTTCTGGCAACGGGCGATCGACCTCGACTTCCTTGCCGAGCAAGGCACGATCTCGCCCGGCGACCAGGACATCATCGATTTCGTCGACACCGCCGACGAAGCCTGGGACATCGTTCGCCGCTTCTACAGCCTCTGAGTGCGCGCTCGTCGTTACCGCAATGACCAGCGAGTTCTGACGGCGGCGCCGGCAATCTGGAGTTGGTTCAGCCCGGGACCTCGACGATTGCCGTCAGGAAGCCGGCGAGGTCGTCGGTGACGAAATCCACGTCGTCCTCATTCGCCGGGTCGCGCTCCCAGATCTCGGAGAAAGTCGGCTCGAAATTGCGCGGCACGACCAACACCGTCGTCATGCCGAGCGATTTCGGCACCGAGAGGTTGCGCGCCAGATCCTCGAACATCACCGCGTTGTGGCCGGTCACGGAATGCAGCTCGGCGAACCGCTCATAGGTCTGGCGGGCCGGCTTGGGGTTGAGACCCGCCGCGACGATGTCGAAGATGTCGTCGAAATGATCCAATACGCCGAGCTGGCGCGCGGCGCGCTCGGCATGCTTGCGGTCGCCATTGGTGAAAATGAACTTGCGGCCCGGCAATTGGCGGATCGCGGCACCGAGCACCGGATCGGGCACCAGCCAGGAATAGTCGATGTCGTGCACCTTCTCGAGGAAGTCGTCGGGGTCGATGCCGTGGCGCGCCATCAGCCCGTTCAGCGTCGTGCCGTACTCCAGGTAGAGCTCTTTCTGCAGCTTGCGCGCCTCCTCGCGCGAGAGCGTCAGCAGCTCGCCGACATAGGCGGTCATCTTCACGTCGATCTGCGCGAACAGATTCGAGTGATGCGGATAGAGCGTGTTGTCGAGGTCGAATACCCAATCCGTGACATGGGCAAAACGGGCGGGCTCGGGTGTCGTCGTCATGGCCTCCTTATGACATGCGGACGCGGAGTTTATCCACAACTTCCGCGCGTCTTGCGTCGTGAAAATGGCGCCTCGCTTCAAATTTTAATCGTCCCGGAAAGGTCACCTTCAGCGCTTGCTGGCACAGAGGCAGTCCGTTGGGAGACAGCGATGAGTCGCATAATCTTGAAGTCCGCAGTCGTCGCGTTCGCTTCGGTCGCTGTCTCGCTCTTGTTGACGCTGGTTGTGGTCCCGGCCATGGGCTTTCCGATCAGCCGCACCGTCTGGCTGACGGCCACAGTTTGCCCTTTGATTCTCGCCTGGATCGCTAGCGTCGGCACCTTCTGGCAAAGCGACCGGCTGAAAAATGCGCATCGCGAGCTTGCCCGCGCGCATGCTCAGCTCGCCGCGGCCCACAGACGCCTGTCGGAGAAGGCAAGCCGCGACGACATGACCGGCATGCTCAACCGCGAGACCTTCTTCGCCGCGCTCGACGGTTCCCGGCGCAAGGCCGATCGCGGCGCCCTGCTGATCATCGATGCCGACCATTTCAAGACCATCAACGACAATTACGGTCACCTGACCGGCGACGATGCGCTGCTTCTGATCGCCGGCGCCATCGAGCGCGGCGTGCGCAGCGGCGATGTGCTCGGCCGAATCGGCGGCGAGGAGTTCGCCGCCTTCCTGGTTGGCGCCACCGAACCGGAAGCAAGGCGCGTGGCCGAGCGCATCCGCCGCGAGGTCGAACTGATCCGCTTTCGCCCTGTCGACGAGCGGACCGTGCCTTTGACGGTCTCGATCGGCGGCATCACCTGTGGCGAGAGCGCCACCGTGTCGGAGCTGATGCGCGCCGCCGACCGCAGGCTCTACGAGGCCAAGCATCGCGGCCGCAACCTGTCCGTTCTCGATCGCGACCTTTCGGAAGCCGCCTGAGGGCTTGCGGCTCTTCGGCACGACCATGGCGCGGAAGAATCTCGGCCGCGTGCGCATCGCCGACTGGATCGGCAAAGGCGGCGATTATCCGACGAATGAGGGGACGGCGGGCCATCACCATATGGGCGGCACCCGCATGGGTACCTGCCGGCTGGGCGGCCACCTCAGGAAGGTGATCACAGTCTGAACTCCCGACAGGCGGGCGGCGCCGGCGCCTGCAATGGCAACCGGCGCCGCCCTGGCGCGCCTTTGGGGGTCGGATCTACAGTCCGTAAACGGCGACCCGCACCAGCACGGCCGCGGCGGCAAGTGCCACCAGCAGGATGCCGAGGCCGATGGGCGAGCCCCAGCCATACCATTCCATGGCCAGCTTGGCGTATCTGTACTCCTCCTCATGCGAGAGAGGGGGGCGCTGTTGAATCAAGCTCATTGTTCACTCCTGTCGGCGACTTTGCCCTTGCTTCGCAAAGGGTGGCATCGCATATTGATACGATAGTCTGAATGTTAGACAACTTGATAGTTAGATGATCGAACTAAATTCGTCAAGCATGAATCGTGCTGAGATGACGGCGGCCGTCAGCCGTGCCGTCATGCGCTGGCAGGACGCGACGCAAGCCTATGACGAGGCGGTCGGGGAGCGGCTTGGGCTGATCGCGGCCGAGCGCCATTGTCTGAGCTTGCTCTACGCGGGGCCGCAATCGGCCGGCGCCGTGGCGGCGGCGACGGGGCTGACGCCGGCAGCGGTGACGGCCTTGATCGACCGCCTTGAGGCGCGTGGGCTCGTTACCCGAACCCGCAGCCTGGAAGACAGGCGCAAGGTGGTGATCGAGGCGACCGAGCTGACCAGAGAATTTTCGGAGCGCTACTATGGCGCCATCGCGCGCGAGGGCGAGAAAGTGATGGCGGGTTTCAGCGACGCCGAGTTGGCGACCGTGCTGCGCTTCATCGACGCCGCGCTGAAGCTGCAGCGCGAGCAGTTGGCGAGGCTCAAGGCCGAGCCGGCTTCGGCCGGCTGATGCCCGAGCGACCCAACACTGGCGGCTTGCTTCCGCAAAACCCAGAGCGGCTCAGTCGCCTTTTAGCCACCGAACCGCTCTGACGGCCGGCTGGGCGAAAGCCGGACCCCGAAGCGCGCCGCACCGAACGATTTCGGGCTCGCGCATTTTGTTTCAATGCCTAGACCGTGGCGGGGTCGAGCGCCGGCTGACCCTTGAACCGCGTGACGATCCCGGCGAGGTCGTCGCCGGCGAATGCATCGCGCAATGCGTCGAAGGACGGCAGAACGAAGTAGGCGCGCTGGAACTTGTCGATCTCGTAGCCGGTGCGCATCACCGTCTCCAGGTCGAACGGCACATGATGGGCGTCCTTGCTTTCGACCGCGAATTGCAGCTCGGTGAAAGACGACATCAGTCCTGCGCCGAAAGCCTTTACCGGCTGGCCGGCTTCCTGGATGAGGCCGTATTCGGCGCTGTACCAGTAGAGCCGGGTGATCATCTCGTCGCCGCCCAGCGCGATCATGTCCTCGGCCTTCTCACCATACATCTGCATGAAATCGGCGAACACCGGCTGCGTCAGGATCGGCACATGGCCGAAGAAGTCATGGAACATGTCCGGCTCGACGATGTAGTCGAGTTCCTGCCTGGTCCGCAGCCAGTTGGTGACCGGGAAACGGCGGTTTGCGAGATGGTCGAAGAAGGGGCCGGCGGGGATCAGCCCGGGCACCGCCACGATTTCCCAGCCCGTGAGCTTGCGCAATTTCTCGCTGATGGCGTCGAAATCCGGAATCTTGTCGAGCAGCCCGAGCGTCGCGACGCCGTCGAGATAGGAACGGTGCGCCAGCCTCTGCGTCAGCTTCGACTGGCGATCGCAGAGCGTGCGCCACACTGCCTGCTCGTCGGCGGAATAGTCGTAATCCTGAGCCACTGTGAAGTCGGCGCGGCACACCGAATAGTCGCCGCGAAGGCCTTGCGCCGCGCATTCGCGGGCATAGTCGGCAACGCTGATCGTCATTTCTTCCTCCTGAAAAAAATCGTCGGTTCCCGGATCGTGGCGTCATCGTAGCCGCGGCTCGTGAGGCAAATCAGCCTTGTTTGTAGCCACGCGACGCATTTTGAGGTAAACTCCGCTCAAATTTAAACATTTAGGAGGGAAAATGCCTCAGTTGGACGAGTTCGAAATAAGAATGCTCGACACCCTGCAGCGCGACGGGCGCAAGGCCGTGTCGGAACTCGCGCAGGAGATCGGCCTGTCGACCACGCCCTGCGCGCGGCGCTTCGAGGCGCTGCAAGGCGCCGGCATCATCAAGGGCTTTGCCGCCGTGCTCAGCCGACGCGCGCTGGGGCTGACGGTCGAGGTGTTCATCCAGGTCCGCCTGGTGAGCCACAGCGACGGCTCGCCGGAAAGCTTCATCGCCGCCGTGCAACGCATGGACGAGGTCTCGTCCTGCTGGACGATGACCGGCGACCACGATTTCCTGCTGCATGTAATGGTGCCGTCGGTGGACGATCTCAATGCTTTCGTCATGCACCGGCTGATGCGGCTGCCCGGCGTCCGCGACGTCCACACCCAGCTTGTGCTGCAGAACATCAAGGGGCCAGGCCACGTGCCGCTCAGCCATTTGCGGCGGTAATCGTGCCCGAAACGGTTCTCCGTAAAGAACGGCCCGACAATGTTGTCGGAGCGAATCTACTTCGGGACGATTTCCCCGATATCAACTGAAATTAAGGTTACACGAATCTTAACAAAAGACGCCCTTGGAAATTTACGCAATGTTTCGTGCGTCTTCTCTTGCGATCTGGAGAAAGTGTGACCATGCATTATTCGGTAACTCATGATTGTTGCATGGAATCCTTAGCGGGTCGCTGGGCCGGTGCAATCGCATGATCCGTTTACCGGCGGTTAGCAACATTAGTGTCTTATAATGAACCAGGCTTGCCTTCGTCCTTCCGTAAGGACTTGACGGACTTCGCTTGCTCGAACCCGTTCATGCGGAGGATGATCGCAAAGGAGCATTGCATGCAACTGACGGAGGACGTGGCTCAGAGGGTCACTGAAGCGATTTCACGCCCGCCGTGGAAATCCGCCGATCCGACGCTTTTTGCGATGCTGCTGCAGAAGAACGCGGATCAGAATCGCAAGGTCGTGCGCTGGGGCATAGCGGCGGCTGTGTTGAGCTACATATGCTACGGGGCCTTCGACTGGTTCCTTTTCCCGGACATTGCCGACCGTGTGATTCTGACGCGCCTGACGTTGGGATTGACCTTCCTGGTGCTTGTCGAACTTGTTGCTCGACGCGATTTTGCCGTCACCACTCTGCACTACGTTGCTGCTCTGGCGATCGTGGCGGGCGCGATCGGATGGCTGCTGTCGGCCCTCGGAACGACGCATCAGGAGGCGCTGTCCCATTTCATCATCTTCGGCACGGTTTTCATTCTCGGTGCCAACCTTTTCTTCAACTTCCGGCTATGGCTCTCGGCGCTGTCGTCCGCAACCGTGACAATAGCATTCCTCGGCGCCACGCTGTTCTTGCTTCAAGCCGATCTTGGCACCCGTCTGGTGCTTGCAACCTATTTCGTGAATTGCCTTGTTTTGTCGCTTTATCTGTCATGGCGCCTCAGCATGGAGCGCTACCAAACCTTCCTGCATGCCCTTCAGGCGCAGATCCAGGAGCAGGTCGCCATCGAAAACGGTCAAAAGCTCATCGAGATCGCGGACACCGACCCGCTTACCGGGCTTAAGAACCGCAGGGCGATCACCCGGGAATTCGCGGAGTTGTGCAAGGAATGGGCCAGGGACAATGACGAAATAGGCGTCATTCTCATGGACGTGGACTATTTCAAGCGGTTCAACGATCGGCTCGGCCATCAGGCCGGCGACGACTGCCTGATCGAGCTTGCCCGAGCCTTCGACGAGACGGCGGCGTCCAATCACGCCATCGCGGGACGGTACGGCGGCGAAGAATTCGTGGTGCTCTGCAAGGTCGCCGGACCGGATCACCTGCGCGAGGTGACCCATCAATTCTGCCGGGCCGTCGAGGACTTGAACATCTCCCATCCCGACCGGGACGATAAACTCAACATCGTCACCATCAGCGCTGGCGCCTCGTTAACGCGCGCCGATCAAAGCATAGAGCTTCGGATCTTGTTGCAGGAGGCCGATCGCGCGCTTTACGCCTCCAAGTTTTCCGGTCGCGCGACCGTCACCATCTATGATGCGCAGGCCATCGATCAGAAGCGCGCCAGCCAGAATCTTTCGGAACTGCTCAAGCAAGCCGTTTCGGAGGGACTGGTCTCCGTCGTCTATCAGCCGATCTGCGATGCGATATCCGGCAAGGTGCTTGGCCATGAGTCGTTGATGCGGCTGCGCGACTTCGACGGCAGCGTGATCAGCCCGTCCGTGTTCATACCTGTCGCCGAGCAGACCGGCGGGATCGAGGAACTCGGGATGTGGGTGATCGATCGGGCTTGCGGCGACATGGTCGAGCACGGATTGGGATCGGTCGTGTCCGTGAACGTCTCGGTCGTCCAGCTCAAGGCTCCGAATTTCCCGCTTCACGTCACCGAGATCCTTGGCCGCCACGGCATGGCGCCCCAGAGGCTGGCGCTCGAGGTCACCGAAGGCAGCGATATATCCCTGGAGGCACAGGCCGCCAGAAGTATCGAGCAGCTTCGAAACCTGGGCGTTCAGATCTGGCTCGATGATTTCGGAACCGGATTTGCGGGTCTGGCCTGGCTCCGTCGTTTCAAGTTCGACGTCGTCAAGATCGACCGCAGTTTCTTGCACGATTGCCAGACGGTTCGAGGCCTGAGCCTGTTGCAGGACATGGTCAGACTGCTGCGCAATCTGGGCCATACGGTCCTTGTCGAGGGTGTCGAGACGAAAGAGCAGCAGAATTTGCTACAGCACATGGGCATTCAGTCGATCCAGGGCTTCCTGACCGGACGTCCCGTCCCGATCGAAGAGATCATGCAGGCCAGGCAGGACCTCGTCGCTTAACTCAAAGCAGTGCGGCAGGAATGTAGGGCGGCGCCATCTCGGCGAAACGAGCACGCCGCGCGATGCATCAGAAAGCCGGGCCGCTGCACGGCCCGACTTGAAAATCGGAATGTGAAGCGGCTCCGCTACCGCTCCATGGCGGGCGCCGCGAAATCCACGCGTTTGCGGATCTTGCCGTAGACGATGTTCCTATTCGATCCGTAATAGACCTCGGCTTCGACGCGGTTCTTGTCCACCGCGGCATTGATGATGTCCCACATGTCGCCGGCCGACCGCAGGATGAGCGGCCAGTCCATGAACGTCTCCATGTACCCGTCGGTCGTGATCTCGTCGCTGAAATTGGCGAAGAGGAATTCGCCGTCCGGCTTGACCAGTTCCATGGCGCGCTGCAGCAGCCGTGCGCCGACCGGAAGCGGCAGGTAGTCATACAGCCCGGACGCATAGACGAGATCGAATGTGCCAAGCGGGTAGGCGCGCCGCAAAAGACCGCGCACCGATCCGTCCACGGCTTCCACCGCCGTACCGGCGAGGTCGCGGTTGACCGTGCCGACGCTCACCGGGTCCTGGTCGAGACCGATCCAGCGCTTTAACCTTCTCTCGGCGAGCGCCTTTGAGAGTTCGGCTTCCCGCAAATGGCCGCAGGCGATTGCCAGCACCTCGGCGTTTTCTACCCGGGCAGCCGTTTCGTCGACCGTTTTGGCCAGTATCTCGCGGCGCTCGCGCCCCGCCACCGAGCTTGCCGCTTCGCTCGTATAGGCAAAGATCTCGCGGCCGAGTTCGCTCGACGATGCCACGATCTCGTCGGCGCTCGGGTGCTTGTAGTAGATGTCCAGCAGCGTCGCGTCGCCCGAATAGCCGCGCGGCTTTTCGAAGGACCAGCGCGTGAACGGATCCTGCTTCAGGTAGGCCGCCACGCGGTGCTGCTGAGCGAGCGGGATCAGTTCCTGCCAAAGAGCCGGAGCGACCTCCCGGCGCACTTCATGCAGTCGACCGGCCAGGCGCTCGACGATTTGCCCTGCGGGCTCCTGGCGCGCGAAAGCCTGATGAGCGAGGTCCAGCACCAGGGCGAGCTGGGCCGCCCGCGCCTTGAGCTCGGCGGCGTCGACCGCCTCCGCGGACGCCGCCTTGTGCTTCTTGATCAACGTCGATGTGATGAGGCTCGCCTCATCGATTTTCAGATCGGGATTCAGCGCCATATGGGCATTTCCTTGTGGTCCCCCACCGACAATTATAAATGCTTAGAGTTTTAATAAAAGTTTAGGGTCAACTGCATTAGTTGCTGCTAATACTCTCCTTGCCGAAGGTTTGAAGCGCCGAAAACCAGAGCTCGATCGAGCTGCGCAACGCGCACGTCCTTAACTTTTTGTTATGCACTGGGCTGACGCCGTCTCCCGCTCTGCGCGACGTTTCGGGTGTGCCCATCAAATCTGTGGGAAAGCTGCATCGAAACTGCTGAACCGCGCCAAGGCGGCTTCGACATCGCCAAATACGACCGGCGGACCGACGCAACGGAGGTCCGCCATGAACATCGTGCTGGTCAACCCGCCGCATACGGCCATCGGCAGCCGCGTGCCCGACGATCACCTGCCGCCTTTGGGCCTGCTGGCGATCGGCGGTCCGCTGCTCGATGCCGGCCATCGGGTGCGCCTGGTCGACGCGGAGTTCGGGCCGATGCCGCTTTCCACGCTCGTCGATGAGGCCCTGAGCGATAATCCGGATTTCGTCCTGATCGGCCATTCCGGCTCGACCTCGGCGCATCCGACCGCGCTGCGGATCGCGGAAATGATCAAGGCCCGCGCGCTAGGGGTCGTCATCCTCTATGGCGGCGTCTTCCCGACCTATCATTGGCGCGACGTGCTCGCCGCAACGAACGTCTTCGACTTCATCGTGCGCGGCGAGGGTGAGGCGACCGCGCTGGCGCTGGTCGAGGCGCTGGAAAGGCGCCGGCCGGTGTCGGGTGTCGCCGGCATCGCCTATCGCGACGATTGCGGCCGACCCTTTGCGACGCCACCTGCGATGACGATTACCGATCTCGACGCCTGCCGCATCGGCTGGGATCTGATCGAGCATGGCCGCTACAGCTATTGGGGCGGCAAGCGCGCCGTGGTCATGCAGTTCTCGCGCGGCTGTCCGCATCTGTGCAACTATTGCGGCCAGCGCGGCTTCTGGACCCGCTGGCGACATCGCGATCCGGTCAGCTTCGCCAAGGAGATCGCCTGGCTGCACCGCGAGTATGGCGTCGAGCTGGTCAATCTGGCCGACGAGAACCCGACCTCTTCGAAGAAGGCCTGGTGCGCCTTTCTCGATGCCATGATCGCCGAGAACGTGCCGGTGCTGATCGTCGGCTCGACGCGCGCCGACGATATCGTGCGCGATGCCGATATCCTGCACCTTTATCGCAAGGCCGGCGTCATCCGCTGGCTGCTCGGCATGGAGAACACCGACGAGGCCACACTGTCGCTGATCCGCAAGGGCGGCAGCACCAAGTCCGACCGCGAGGCGATCAGGTTGCTTCGCCGGCACGGCATATTGTCCATGGCGACCTGGGTCGCTGGCTTCGAGGATGAGAGTTTTCGCGATCTCTGGCGCGGCTTTCGCCAGCTCATCGCCTATGATCCCGACCAGATCCAGGCGCTCTATGTGACGCCGCATCGCTGGACGCCGTTCTTCCGCATCGCCAAGGAGCGCAGGGTGATCCAGAAGGACATCCGGCTCTGGGATTACAAGCACCAGGTGCTGCATATGACCCGGCTGAAACCGTGGATGCTGTTCTTCGCTGTCAAGCTGATCGAGCTTGCCGTGCAGTCACGGCCGAAAGCGCTGGCGCGGGTCCTTTTCCATCCCGATCCAGAGCAGCGGCATTCGATGCGTTGGTACACCAAGATGGGCCGCCGCGTCTGGTTCCGCGAGGTCTGGGGTTTTCTGGTCCGCGACCGCCGCGTGGCCGCGGGCCCGACGCTTGCCGAATTCTGGGGCGCGCCGCAGGACGCCGACGAGGAATCGATGGTCTCTCAGCGCCCGGCGCGGGCCATGCCCGTCACGGAAGATAAGCGGGCGGAAAGCAGAAGGATAGCCGGCTAAATAATCGCTACGGCACGATCAGCGTGCCGGCCCCGTGCTCGGTGAACAGCTCGAGCAGCACCGAATGCGGCGTCTTGCCGTTGAGGATGACCACGCCCTCGACGCCGCGCTCGATCGCCTCGATGCAGGTCTCGACCTTCGGGATCATGCCGCCCGATATCGTGCCGTCCTTGATCAGCGCCTTGGCCTCGCCGACCGTCAGCTCGTCGATCAGCTTCTTGTTCTTGTCGAGCACGCCGGGCACGTCGGTCAGGAACAGCAGGCGCGAGGCGCGGCAGGCGCCGGCGATGGCGCCGGCAAAGGTATCGGCGTTGATGTTGTAGGTATGGCCGTCGCGGCCGGGCGCCACCGGCGCCAGCACCGGGATCATCTCGGAACGGGCCAACAGATCGAGCAGCGTGCGGTCGACCTCGACCGGCTCGCCGACGAAACCGAGATCCAGCACCCGCTCGATGTTGGAATCCGGGTCGATCATGGTCTTGCGCGCCTTTTCGGCGAAGACCATGTTGCCGTCCTTGCCGCAGAGACCGATCGCCCATTCGCCTTCGGCGTTGATCAGCGCCACGATTTCCTTGTTGATCGAGCCGGCCAGCACCATCTCGACGATCTCGACCGTCTTCTGGTCGGTGACGCGCAACCCGCCCTCGAACTTGGATTCGATGCCCATCTTGTTGAGCATGGCGCCGATCTGCGGCCCGCCGCCGTGAACGACGATCGGATTGACGCCGGACTGTTTGAGCAGCGCGATGTCGCGGGCAAAGGCCTTGCCGAGCTCGTTGTCGCCCATGGCATGGCCGCCATACTTCACCACCACCGTCTTGTTCTCGTAGCGCTGCATATAAGGCAGCGCTCTGGAAAGCAGCGCGGCCTGCATTTCGGCGTTGGCGGCGATGTCCGTCATCGGTGCTTTTCCCTAGGTGGCAAGGATGGCGGGCGTCTTAGCGGGAATTGCCGCAGGTCGCAAACGGCTTTGCGCTCACAATGACGAAATCGGCGGGTTTCAAGGTCTGTCGAGATTCAGGTCAGGTCGAGTCGAGAATGGCGGATTTCGAGAACCGGAACAGAGCGTACTTTCTGCTACGTGAGTACCGGAAGCGCAGAAAACCGCCATTCGCAGGCCGGCATCACCTGAATATCGACAGACCTAGCCGGGCACCTTGAGCGGTGCGCGGCGTTTCAGCCATCCTGAAATCTTCTCGATCTGCGCGGCGAGCGACAAAAGCGTCTCCTCGTCGCCGGGCCGTCCCGCGGCTTGGATGCCGAGCGGCAGGCCACCTGCGGTGACATGCACCGGCAGCGCGATCGAGGGCTGGCCGCTGACATTGTGGATCGCCGGCCAGGGAGTGAACCACAGGCTCTTGTCCATCAGTTGGCCGAAAAATGATTTGATCCTGAGCAGCCCGGTAAGATGCAGTTTGTCGAGGACGTTCTCGACGAGCTCGTCGGCGCCTTTCGGGTCCATCGCGCCGCAGGCGAGCGGCGGGTGCGCAATGATCGGCATCAGCACGGCATCGAAGCGCGCGGTGTCTTCGATCATCTGTCGCGCGGTGGCGTTGAGCCGCTGCACGGCGTCATAGACCTCGCCGGCGGACAGCATTTCGCCGAGGCGGCCGAGCACGCGCGTCGCACGTTCGACCTCGCCGGTCACCGGGCGGCCGACGCGCTTCGCCTCGGCACGCATCATGCCTGCGACGGCCGAGGCGACGCTCTTGCAGAAATCGGCGATGAAGTCGCGGCCGATATAGGGCAGGTCGATCTCTTCCACCGTGTGCCCGCCCTCGCGCGCCAGCGCCACCGCGGTGTCCAGCGCTTCGATCGTCTCAGCCGAGATCGGCAGGCCGAGCGGCGATTTGCGGTAGACGGCGAGGCTGAGCCGGCCTGGATCGCGGGCCGCGGCAGCAGCAAAGGAGCCTTTCGGCTCCCGCGCCGCATAAGGCGACAGCGGATCGGCGCCGTGCGTCAGGTCGAGCAGGAGGGCTGTGTCGCGCACCGAGCGGCTTACCGCATGGTCGACGACCATGCCGTACCAGCTCTCGCTGGTGAGCGGCGTCAGCGGCACCCGGCCGCGCGAGGTCTTGAGCCCGACCAAGCCGCTGCAGGCCGAAGGCACCCGGATCGAGCCGCCGCCGTCGGAAGCGTGCGCCGCCGGCACCACGCCGGCCGCCACCAGCGCCGCCGATCCGCCGGACGAGCCACCGGTGGTGTGGCCGGTGTTCCAGGGGTTGCGGGTGATGCCGAAGCGGGCCGATTCGGTCATCAGCCGCAGCCCATGCTCGGGCGAGGTGCTGGTAGCGATCGGGATCAGGCCCGCGGCCAGATAGCGCTCGACCATCACCGAGTTGAAATCGGCCGTGAAGGCCGGGATGCGGCTGCCGCCATGGATCGGCACGCCCTTGATGCCGATGCCGAGATCCTTCAGCGCGAAGGGTACGCCGGCGAGCGGCAGCTTGCGGTCGATAGCCTTCGTCCTCGCCCTGGCGGTCTCATAGAGCGGCGTGGCTATGGCGTTGATGTCGGGTCTTGTCGCCTCGGCGCGGGCGATCGCGGCGTCGACCAGCTCCTGCGGCGAGATTTCCCCCTTGTGGACGAGCTCGGCAAGTCCGCTCGCATCCTGTTCCCAAAGCACGCGTTCGATCGACATTGCCGCTCCCCTGTTTTGGCGAAGGCTATCGCATGAAGCCGCAAATCGAAATCCGGATTTGCGTTGTTCATCTCGCATTGAGGAAGATGACTTCAGATACTGACGCTGCGGCAGTCTTGAGGGGACAACACCGTCGGCGCCGTTGCAAATAGATCGCAATCTTCTAATTTGCCTGCATGGGGCCTCAGGACATCAGCAAGCTGATCGTCCGGACTTCGATGAAGGACCGGGCTGCGTTCGATCTGCTCTACAAGCAGACCAGCGGGAAACTTTTCGGCGTCTGCCTTCGTGTATTGAGGGACAGGAGTGAGGCGGAAGAAGCGCTGCAGGAGGTCTTCGTCAAGATCTGGACCAAGGCCGATCGTTTCGCGGTTTCCGATCTCAGCCCGATTTCCTGGCTGGTGGCCATTGCGCGCAATCATGCGATCGACCGCATCAGGGCCCGGCGCGGTCCTTCCGCCAATATCGATGCAGCGCTCGAGGTCGCCGATCCGGCGCCGGGGCCTGAGGCCATGGCTGTCGCGGGCGGCGAGACCGACCGCATCTACCATTGCCTCGACGAATTGGAGAAAGACCGGGCGGCGGCGGTCCGGGGCGCCTATCTCAACGGCGAAAGCTATGCCGAGCTGGCGGAGCGCCACAAGGTCCCGCTGAACACGATGCGGACTTGGCTGCGGCGAAGCTTGCTCAAACTGAGAGAATGCCTGGAAAGATGACGCTGGCGGAAGACAACGGACCGGAACGCGGAGGCGACGACCTGCTCGCCGCCGAATACGTTCTCGGCGTTCTGGCAGCCGACGAACGCCAGATCGCCTCCCGCCGCATCGATACCGAGGCGGGTTTTGCCCGCCTGGTCGATGCCTGGGAAGCCCATTTCGCGCCGATGGCAGACGCCTACGCTGCGGTCGAGGCGCCGGCTTCGGCCAAGGCGGCGATCGACCGGCGGCTGTTTGCCTCATCAGTGACCACCCCCGCCGCGCCCAGCATCGGCCTGCTGGGGAGCCTCGCCTTCTGGCGCGGGCTTGCGCTTGCCGCTTTGGCCGTCTTTGTCGCCCTGCCTCTCGTCAATCCGCCGTTGCCGCAGCCCGAGACCAGCCTGGTCGCCTCGCTCGCCGCCGACAACAGCAACGTCAAATACCTCGCTGTCTATGACGCTGCGCGCCACGAGGTCGGCCTCTCGCTTGTTTCCGGCGAACGCGGCGCGGGCAAGGACTTCGAGCTGTGGCTGATCGAGGGCAAGAACGCGCCGGTCTCGATGGGCGTCATCCCGGCCGGTCAGAGCGCGCGCATGGCCGTCACGCCGGCCGTGCAGGAGAAGCTGGCGCAAGGCGCCGTGCTCGCCGTCAGTCTCGAGCCGGCCGGCGGTTCGCCGACCGGCCAGCCGACCGGCCCGGTCGTCGCCGCGGGTGATCTGAAGGGCATCTGATCGACTTTCCGGAAAATCTCGGAGATTAGTCGAAGTCTATCTGCCCGAAATGTGTCGGCAGCGGCGTTGTCACGCGCTTAGACGCAGCACGTTTGCATCGAGGTCGACGAATAAAAAATCTTCGAGATTCTCGAAACTAAGTTTTTGACGCCTCGTATCTCCTCGCGTTCCCAAGGATTGGGAAAAACAACCAGAGGAGACTGATACAATGCGTAAACTCGCCACCCTTCTGCTTGCCTCTGCAATCGGCCTTTCCGCGCTTGGCGCCGTTGCCTATGCCGCCAATCCGATGGTCGGCGGCGCCCCGATGTATGCCAAGAAGAACATCATCGAGAATGCCGTCAATTCGAAGGACCACACCACGCTGGTCGCCGCCGTCAAGGCCGCCGGCTTGGTCGACACGCTGCAGACCCCCGGTCCTTTCACTGTCTTTGCCCCGACCAACGAGGCCTTCGCTGCACTTCCGGCCGGCACCGTCGAGACGCTGCTCAAGCCCGAGAACAAGGACAAGCTGACTAAGATCCTCACCTGCCATGTCATTGCCGCCAAGGCGCTGGCCGCCGACGTCGCCAAGATGGCCAAGGCCGATGGCGGTGCGCATGAGGTCAAGACCGTCGGCGGTTGCGCCCTGACGCTGAAGTCGGAAAAGGGCAAGGTTACGGCGACCGACGAGAACGGCAACGTCGCTCATGTCACGATCGCCGACGTGCGCCAGTCGAACGGCGTCATCCACGTCGTCGACAAGGTTCTTCTGCCGAAGATGTAACAAAGCGCGTGCGGCCGGCGAAGTGGCGTATGTCCGCGTCGGCCGCACGGTCTCCCTCCCACGATCCGTGTTGCCGTCAAGCGCCGCTCCGCATCGCCAGGGCTTGGGTCGACGCGGGGTGGCGCGCGAACCGTCACCGGCTTTTGCTTTTCCGGTGGCGTCCTAGTTTGTAAGATCACGTCAGGAGGAAAGGCCATGAACCGTCGCGACTTTCTCTGGAGCGGTGCCGCCGCCACTGCCCTCACAATCGGAACCGGAGCGGCGTTGCGCATGGGCGGCGCGAAGCCGGCTCTGGCCGCCGAGACCTTCGAGATCACCAAGACCGACGCCGAATGGCGCGCCATCCTTTCGGATGCCGCCTTCGACGTGCTGCGCAGGGAGGGCACCGAATATCCGGGCACCAGCCCGCTGCTCAACGAACACCGCAAGGGCATCTTCGCCTGCGCCGGCTGCGACCTGCCGGTCTATCCGTCGGAAACGAAGTTCGATTCCGGCACCGGCTGGCCGAGCTTCTGGCAGGAGATCCCCAATGCCATCGGCAAGACCGAAGACCGTTCGCTCGGCATGACGCGCACCGAGGTGCATTGCCGCCGCTGCGGTGGTCATCTCGGCCATGTCTTCGACGACGGCCCGCCGCCAACCGGCCTGCGCCACTGCATCAACGGCGTGGCGCTGACCTTCAAGCCCGCCGCGGCCTGAGCGGACTGCGATCTGCCCAAAGAAATGACCCCGGAAATCGGCGACGATTTCCGGGGTCACGCGTTGAGGACGCCAGGCGGGGGTTCCGGCTCCTCAATGGCCTCCGCCGCCACCGCCGCCTTGCTGCGCCGGCTTGTTGATGAACAGCACGAAAAATCCGAGCGAGGCGAACAGCACGGTCAGCATCATGAACACGTCCATGAATGACAGCAGCGCCGCCTGCTGCTGCACCATGCCGGACAGCTTCGAAATGGCGGCGGTCGTGGCGTCGAGGCCGGCGTTTTGCTGGAAGGTCAGCGTCATGTTCTGCAGCTTGGTCTGCGCGGCCTCGCTGCCCCACTGCACATGCTCGGAAAGCCTTGCATAGTGGAAGGCATTGCGGTCGATCAGCACCGTATTGATGACTGCCAGGCCGACGGCACCGCCGAGATTGCGGGTCAGGTTGAACAGGCCCGACGCATTCTTCAGCCGCTCCGGCGGCAGCGTGCCGAGCGCGATGTTGTTGATCGGCACCATGCACAGCATCATCGAGCAGCCGCGCAGGATCTGCGGGATCAAGAGCTCATAAAAATCCCAGTCCGCGGTGAGATGCGTCATCCACCATGTGCCGGTGGCGAAGCCGATGAAGCCGACCATCATCATCAGCCTGAGATCGATCTTGTTCGACAGGATGCCGGCAACGGGCGCGGTGAAGAACATCGCCAGGCCGCTGACGAACAGCGCCTCGCCGATCATCATCGAATCGTAACCGCGGATCCGGCCGAGGAACACCGGATAGAGGTAGGTCAACCCATAAAGGCCGATGCCGACCACGAAGGAGAACAGCGAGCCGAAGGCGAAATTGACATTGTTGAAGGCCCGCAGATCGACGATCGGCTCCTCGGCGGTGAAGACGCGCCAGAAGAAGATGAGACCGCCTATGGTCATGATGATGGCGCAGGCAAAGACGGCCGGCTCCTGCAGCCAGTCATGGTTCGGGCCTTCCTCCAGCACGTATTCCATGCAGCCGAGGAAGGCGGCCATGCCGATCAGGCCCCACCAGTCGAACTTGGAAAACAGCTTGAGGTTCGGCTTGTCGAAATCGATCAGCGACCAGGCAGCCGTCGCCACCAGTATGCCCGGCACGACATTGATCAGGAACAGCCAGTGCCAGGACATGGCATGGCTGATATAGCCGCCGACCGTCGGGCCGATGGTCGGCGCCAGCGTCGCCACGAGGCCGATCATCGGCGAGACGACGGCGCGGCGCGACGGCGGGAAGATGGTGAAGGCGGCAGCGAACACGCTCGGAATCATGCCGCCGCCGATAAAGCCCTGGATGGCGCGGTAGACGATCATCTGGTCGATGTTGGTGGCGGTCGCGGCCAGCGCGCTTGCTGCTGTGAAGCCGGCGGCCGCGGTCGTGAACAGCACGCGGGTCGACAGCATGCGGCTGAGGAAGCCCGACAGCGGGATCATCACCACTTCCGCGATCAGATAGGCGGTCTGAACCCACGGGATCTCGTCGGAGCTGGCGCTGAGGCCGGCCTGGATCTCGGCCAGCGATGCCGAGACGATCTGGATATCGAGGATTGCCATGAACATGCCGAACACCATCGCCAGGAAGGCGATGACGCGGCGCGCCGGCATGTGGTCGGCGGGTGCGGCGGCTGCCGGCCGGGCCGGCGCTGCTCCTGCGGTAATGGTTGCGGTTGCCATCTCATGGCCTCCCTACGGCAGCTCCAAAAGTGCGCGGCGTTTTCCGCCCGGAACTGCGTCAAAACAGGCTGGGCGGCTCGGCGCTCAAATTGGCCACCGGGCCGCCCCCCAAACTCTCAGTTGGTCGTCGTGGCCGGCGCGGTGCGGCTGTCGGCGGCGACGATGACGCTCAGGCCGGCGCGCAGCTTGCCGGTCTTCAGCACGTCGGCCGGCACGTCGATGCGGACCGGCACGCGCTGCACGACTTTGGTGAAGTTCCCGGTAGCGTTTTCCGGCGGCAGCAGCGAGAACACCGCGCCCGAAGCCGGTGCCAGCGACGAAACCGTGCCCTCGAAGGTCTGGCCGTCGATGGCATCGACCGTGATGCGGACCTTCTCGCCGGGCACCAGCCGGCCAAGCTGCGTCTCCTTGAAGTTGCCGACGATGTAGAGCTTGTCCATCGGCACGACGACGGCGAGCTTCTGGCCGGGGGTGACGAGGTCGCCCTGTTCGACCGAGCGGTTGCCGACGACGCCGTCATAGGGCGCCTTGAGCACGGTGAAGGAAAGGTCGCGCTGCGCCTTGTCGCGGGTGAGCTGCAGCGAGGCGAGCGTGCTGGCGGATTCCGCGCGCTGGGCTTCAAGCACGCCGATATTGGCGTGCGCGGCGGTGATCTGCGCGTCGGCGCCGGCAAGGGCTGCCTTTGCCTGGTCGAGCGCCGTCTGGGCGTCGTCGAGCTGCGCCTGCGTGCCGACATGGGTCTTGAGCAGCTGCGCCGCGCGGGCCTGGGCGCGTGCCGCATTGTCGGCTGCCGCCTGGTCGGCGATCTTCTGCGCCTGTGCTTGCGCCAGCGAGGCCTGCGCCGCCTTGGTCTGCGCGTCGATGCGGTCGAGCGTCTTCGCCAGCGTGGCGATCTGCGCCTCGGCCTGGGCGACCGCGATTTTGTAGTCGCCGTCATCGATGACGAACAGCGGATCGCCGGCCTTGACGCTCTGGTTCTCGCTCACCAGCACCTTGTCCACATAGCCGGAGATTTTCGGCGACACGAACGACATGTCGGCCTGGACATAGGCGTCGTCGGTGGAGATCATGAACCGGCCGTCGGTCCAGTAATCGTACCCGTACCAGCAGCCGGCGCCGAGGAGGCCCAGCCCGATGATCGGCAGCAGCAGCGAGCGGACAGAGCGCTTCTTCTTGGCCGGCGCTTCGGCAGGCGCGGGCAGTACAGGCGCTTCCGGAGCTTCGGTCGACGGCTGGACCTTGGCGTTGGGGAAATTGCGGACTTCGGCGGTAGCGGGCGCGTTCGAGGACATGATAATCTCTCTGGGACAAGTCAGTCAGACTGAACCGTTCGGTTCGAATTGGTGATTGACATAGCGCGGAAAGAGGCCCATATCAAGAGCAAATCGAACCGGTTGGTTCGAAATATTTCGCGAGGTTTGACGTCGATGGTCGAAACGACAGCCGATAGCGATCTGCTCGACCTGCGCAAAGGCCGTCCTGCGGCCGGGCAGGATCCGATAAAACGGGCCCAGATCATCGAAGGCGCGCGCCGCGTCTTCATCGACAAGGGCTTCGAAGCCGCGTCGATGAACGACATCACGCGCGAGGCCGGCGTCTCCAAGGGCACGATCTATGTCTATTTCGCCAACAAGGAAGAGCTGTTCGAGGCTCTCATCGAGGAAGAGCGTGGCACCATCTTCAAGAATATGTACGAGGTGCTCGACCATTTCGACGATCTGCGCAAGACGCTGGTGAAGTTCGGCATGGTGCTCTCCGCCAAGATCACCTCGGCCAAGGTCATCCAGGCGCAGCGCACCGTGGTCGGCGCTTCCGACAGGATTCCCGAGCTTGGCGCCCGCTTTTACGAGCGCGGTCCCAAGCGTGGCCACGACAAGGTGATGATCTTCCTCAACGAAGCCGTCGAACGCGGCCTGCTGAAGATCGACGATGTCGATCTCGCCGCCTATCAGTTCACCGAGCTCTGCCTCGCCGGCCTCTTCCGCCAGTGCATCTTTTCCTACCGCACCAAGGCGCCGAGCCAGGCCGAGATCGAGCATGTCGTCCGCTCCGGCGTGAACGTCTTTCTGAAGGCCTACGGCACCGAGAAGCTCGCGGCCGAGGAGCAGGCGTCGCTCTCGGCGTGAACCTGCGGCGCGCAGCGATTGCGAAGGAACGCGAGGCGCTTTGACGACGCTACGGCGCCGCGGCAGCCGACTTCGATGCCACCGGTCACCTCCTTCTTCCAGCTCAACTCGAACCGTCGACCGGCACTTTTCCCGGACCCTTCCGGAAGAGCTTGTTAACCATCGGTTCCTATGTCTCGGGACACGTTTGTTCGACGAATCTCGAGTGTGACATCCATGCGTTTTACCCGTGCCAATCCTTCCGGCGCTTCCGCTTACGGCGACAACGACGACAGCAGCTCGGAAGACGCGCGGCATCATGGCGCTGCCGTGCCGCCGCAGCGACAAACGGGGCAGGTCGTCACGCTGCGAGCCGCCGCTGACGGCGAATCGAACACCGCCGATTCGGCTGGCGGCGACGAGTTCGGCGGCCAGGCCTGGCAGCAATATTTCTTCCTCGCGCCCAATGTGCGCTTCACTCGCACGCCGGATTCCGACAAACGGCCCGCACCGGAGCCAGTTGATGAAGCGCCGGCCAAGGCGGTGGCTTCCCGCGGGCTTCCCATTCGCCCGGCGCCGCCGGCGCCCCAGCCGACCAATCCGGGCCGGGCAGTCCCCGCCGCGGCCGCCACCGCCCCGGCCAAGCCGCCGCAGGCCATCGTCAAGCCGCAGCAGGCCAGCGCCGCGCCGCCGCGGGCGGCAGCCACTCCGGCGCAAAAGCCGCAGCCGCCGAAATTTCGTTGGTCCTATCTCTCCGACGATGCGTTTTTCGAGTTCAGCCTGCCCTTGCTCGCCGAGCGCCTGGCGCGGGCACGGCTGAACGATCCTTTGCAGACGCCCGCGGCTTCCGCGCGGGTGAGTCCTGCGGCGCAACCGAGCTCGTTCCGCCCCGCCGCGATCGGCGAGGCGACCTCGTTCTACCGCGTCATCGAATGGCGCTCGCACGGGCCGGCCGCAAGTCTGGCCCCGCTGACTCCGTCGGTCGATCTGCCCGCGCTCCGGCCCGCTCCTGTGGAAATCGAATCGCGCGCGCCCGCGCCTGAGTCCGTCGCGCCGCGTTCCGCTGCAAAGAGCGCCCAGGCCGCGAGACCCGCGCCGTCCCTGCCCGTCGCCGGCAAGGTCGCGCCGCAGCCCGCTTCGGCCGGCTACGAGCTTCCGTCCGAGGAATTGCTGCAGATGCCGCCGGAAGGCCAGGGCTTCTACATGTCTCAGGAGCGGATGGAACAGAACGCGGACCTGCTCGAAAGCGTGCTGGAAGATTTCGGCGTCAAGGGCGAAATCATCCATGTCCGGCCGGGTCCGGTCGTCACGCTCTACGAGTTCGAGCCGGCGCCGGGCGTGAAGTCCAGCCGCGTCATCGGCCTGGCCGACGACATCGCCCGCTCCATGTCGGCCATCTCGGCGCGCGTCGCGGTGGTGCCGGGCCGCAACGTCATCGGCATCGAGCTGCCCAACGAAACGCGCGAGACGGTCTATTTCCGCGAGCTGATCGAGTCGACCGGCTTCCGCAACACGTCGTGCAAGTTGGCGCTGGGGCTGGGCAAGACCATCGGCGGCGAGCCGGTCATCGCCGACCTTGCCAAGATGCCGCATCTGCTGGTCGCCGGCACCACCGGCTCGGGCAAGTCGGTCGCCATCAACACCATGATCCTGTCGCTGCTCTACCGGATGAAGCCGGCGGAGTGCCGCCTCATCATGGTCGATCCCAAGATGCTCGAATTGTCCGTCTATGACGGCATCCCGCATCTGCTCACGCCGGTCGTCACCGATTCCAAGAAAGCGGTCACCGCGCTCAAATGGGCGGTGCGCGAGATGGAAGAGCGCTACCGCAAGATGGCGCGCCTCGGCGTGCGCAACATCGACGGCTACAACCAGCGCGCCGCGGCCGCCCGCGACAAGGGGGAGGTCGTCGTCATGCAGGTGCAGGTCGGCTTCGAGAAGGGCACGGGCGAGCCGCTGTTCGAGGAGCAGGAGATCGACCTCGCGCCGATGCCCTACATCGTCATCATCGTCGACGAGATGGCCGACCTGATGATGGTGG
The DNA here is from genome assembly GCF_002294985.1 of Mesorhizobium sp. WSM3862. Taxonomy (GTDB): domain Bacteria; phylum Pseudomonadota; class Alphaproteobacteria; order Rhizobiales; family Rhizobiaceae; genus Mesorhizobium. The sequence goes on from NZ_NSGE01000004.1 coordinate 192,392, forward strand.
CCGGCAAGGAGATCGAAGGCGCCATCCAGCGGCTGGCGCAGATGGCGCGCGCCGCCGGCATCCATTTGATCATGGCCACACAGCGCCCGTCGGTCGACGTCATCACCGGCACCATCAAGGCCAATTTCCCCACCCGTATCTCCTTCCAGGTGACGTCCAAGATCGACAGCCGCACCATCCTTGGCGAGCAGGGCGCCGAGCAGTTGCTCGGCCAGGGCGACATGCTGCACATGGCCGGCGGCGGGCGCATCGTGCGCGTGCACGGTCCCTTCGTCTCCGATCTCGAGGTCGAGCACGTCGTGGCGCATTTGAAGGCGCAAGGCCGCCCGGAATATCTCGATACGGTCACCGCCGGCGAGGAAGAGGAAGAAGATCCGGCCGACACGGGTCCAGTCTTCGACAAGGGCTCGATAGACGCCGAAGATGGCGACGCCCTCTATGAGGAGGCGGTCAAAGTGGTCAAGCGCGACAAGAAATGCTCGACCTCCTACATCCAGCGCCGCCTCGGCATCGGCTATAACCGCGCCGCCTCGCTGGTCGAACGCATGGAGAAGGAAGGCCTGGTCGGCGCGCCCAATCATGTCGGCAAGCGCGAAATCCTTGCCGGCCGGCGCGACCATGCGCCGGAGCGCGACGAGACAGATTGAGCGGGGCGTCGGGAGGCGCAGTCAGGTCGGCCGATTACGGCTGGTCCTGCCCGCGTCCTTGTTCGATCTGGGGCCGTCGGGGAGAGGTCAGCCGGGCGAAGCGGGGGCTGGGTCAGGGGGAGCACCATACGCGACTGCCCTGCTCCAAGGCGAAAATGCGTCAGCCGCCGTTCGCCACCAAGGCGATCGCCTCGCGCAGATCCTCGAGCCCTGAGGCCTTTTCCGACGAAGTCGCGAGCACCGCCGGGAACGCCGCCGGCCGTTTCTTGATCTTGGCAAGCGTCTCCTCGATCAGCTTCGGCACGCCGGCTGCCTTGATCTTATCGGTCTTGGTCAGCACGATCTGGTAGGACACCGCCGCCTTGTCGAGCAGCGACAGCACCTCCTCGTCCTTGGCCTTGATGCCGTGCCGGGCGTCGATCAGCACATAGACGCGCTTCAGCGTGACGCGGCCCTGCAGATATTCGAAGATCAGCTTCGTCCAGGCATCGACCTTGTCCTTCGGCGCGCTGGCGTAGCCGTAGCCCGGCATGTCGACCAGCGCCATCGGCGGCAGGTCGGCGCCTTCGCCGGAGAAGCCGTCCGGCACGAAATAGTTCAGCTCCTGCGTACGTCCCGGCGTGTTGGAGGTGCGCGCCAGCCCCTTCTGGCCGACCAGCGCGTTGATCAGCGACGACTTGCCGACATTGGAGCGGCCGGCAAAGGCGATCTCCGGCGGCCCTTCCGGCGGCAGGAATTTCATCGACGGCACGCCGCGGATGAAGATCCACGCGCGGGTGAACAGCTCCGGACTTAGGGCAGTTTCGCTCGTGGTTTTATCCGGCGCGTTCAAACGGCGGTCTCCAGCTTGGCAATATCGGTGCCGCGAATGGCGTTGAGGTTGCGGCTGACCTTGTCGACCGGCCAGTTCCACCAGGCCGCTTTCAAAAGCCGTCGCACCGTGAACTCATCGAAGCGCATCTTCACCACCTTGGCCGCATTGCCGGCGACGATCGCATAGGGCGGCACGTCGTGCGTGACAACCGATTTCGCGGCGACGATCGCGCCATGGCCGATCTCGATGCCCGGCATGATCACCGCATCCATGCCGATCCACACGTCATTGCCGACGATCGTGTCGCCGCGGATCTCTTTCGACCAGGTCTCGGGGTCAAAACCTTCCTCCCAGCCACGGCCAAAAATGTTGAACGGATAGGTGGAGAAGCCGGACATGGCGTGATTGGCGCCGTTCATGATGAAGCGGGCACCCTCGGCGATGGCGCAGAATTTGCCGATGATCAGCCTGTCGCCGATGAAGGGATAGTGGTGCAGCACGCACCTCTCGGCGAATTTGTCCGGGCCGTCGGGATCGTCGTAATAGGTGAAGTCGCCGATCTCGATGTTCGGCGCATTGACCAGCGGCTTCAGGAAGCCGACGCGCGGATGCATCGCAATGGGATGCTTGATGTTGGGGTTGGGTCCGGTCATCACGGTCAGTCCGTAGTTGGCAGGCACGAGGCGGCGCCCTGGCGACGCTGTCTCCCGATCAAACTACCGTGATCCGGCTGCAGCACCAACCCGCGCTCAGCGGCTGCCGCGACAGATCACGATCGGGTTGGAAAGCGCGCTGTCGAAACCGCTGCCCTGATAGACCTGGACGTTGGAGGCGCCGGGCGGCAGCGTGAAACTGCCGTCGACGACTTTCTGGTCGCCGGCCGAGGTGTGCAGGGCCCAGCTATAGGTGCAGAACTGCGGCGGAGCCTTGGGTTGCACGTGGCTGCAGTTGAGCTGCGCGCCGCCGAGCATTGCCGCGCCGCCGCAGCTCACCGCTTCCTTGGCGGCGGCCGGAAACGCGCATTTCAGGAGGGCAGCCACGGTCGCGATCCTGAGCCGGTTCATCTTCATTTTTCGTGCGTGCCTCTGCCGGCCTTCAGTTGCGCCACGTCGGCGCGACGTTTGCTCCAGGCGGCTTAGCTGGTCTTGCGCACCGCGTCCAGCAGGATTATGTGCATGATGATAATAAGCATGCTCACGAAAGCTTGTCTGCCGACTCCGAAGTTCCTCCCATGCCTTCCTCGCTCACCAGCAGCTTCGTCCTGCACGACGTCGCGCGCCTGCCCGGAAAACGCTTCGAACAGCGCTCGCGCCGCTCGAGCCTGACTCGCGGGCATTGGCAGGTGCGGCCCTATCTGTCTCGACAGCAAGGCATTCAGCTTTCCGCGGACGCGCGGCAGGAGCTGCAAACACTTTGTCTGATCAAATCCAATCTGCTCGAGGCCTGCGTCCAGCCGGCTGTCGACCGGGAGAAAGTCCATGTCTGAACCAGCCTCACCACGCAAACCCGCCGACGGCGACAATGCCGGCGACAGAAGCAGCGACCAGGTCATTCGCCTGGACAGCCAGCGCGAGCAAAGGCGTGCCGCCAATCCGGGGCTCGAAAACGATGAGCTGGAAGCCCCTGTCGCGCCGGAACCTGCTGCGCTCGAAGCACCCTCGGCCCAGCCGAAGCCGGCCGCCGTCACGATAGCTTCGCCGGCCCGGGCCAAGCCGCGGCGCAGCTTAACCCGGTCTGTCCTGTTTGCGCTGCTTCCGGTGGCGCTGGCGGTCGGCGGCTATTACTACGTCGCCGGCGGTCAGGTCATGACCACCGACAATGCCTATATCCAGGCGCAGTCGCTCGGCGTCTCCACCGATGTCTCCGGCACCGTGCAGGAGATCGACGTGCATGACAACGAGGCGGTTAAGAGGGGCCAGGTGCTCTTCCGCTTGCGGCCGGGCTCGTTCGAGACGGCGCTGGCCGGCGCTCAAGCGCAACTCGGCACGGTGCGCAACCAGGTGTTGACCTTGCAGGCGAGCTACCAGCAATCGCTGGCGCAGATCGCCCAGGCCGAGGCCGACATCCCCTATTACGAGTCGGCCTTCCAGCGTCAGCAGGACCTGCTCAAGACCTCAACCGCCTCGAAGGCGACTTTCGACAGCGCCCAGCACGATCTCATCGCCGCCCGGCAGAAAGTCATCGTCGCCAAGGCGCAGGCGCACGCAACGCTCGCCCAGCTCGGCGGCGACGCCGACCAGCCGGTCGAGAAGAACCCCTTCTACCTGCAGGCCAAATCGGCGGTGGACGATGCCGAGCGCAATCTCGGCGATTCCGTCGTCAAGGCGCCGTTCGACGGCGTCGTCACCAATGTCGATGCGCTGCAAGTCGGCAAGTACCTGCCCGCCTCACAGCCGGCCTTCAGCCTGGTCTCGTCGACCGACATCTGGATCGCCGCCGAGCCGAAGGAAACCGAGCTCACTTATGTCCGGCCGGGGCAAAAGGCGACGATCAGCATCGATGGCTATCCGGGCGAGGTCTGGCATGGCGAGGTCGGCAGCATCAGCCCGGCCTCGTCCTCGAGCTTCTCGCTGCTTCCGGCGCAGAACACCAGCGGCAACTGGGTCAAGGTCGTGCAGCGCATTCCGATGCGGGTGACGATCGACGACCCGCAAGGCAAGCCGCCGCTGCGCGGGGGCATGAGCGCGGTTGTCAGCATAGACACCGGCCATGCCCGCGGCCTGCCCGATTTCGTGACCGACCTCTTCAAGCGGTTTGAGCAAAAGTCATGAGCACCGTCGCCACGGGCACGCCTGCGGTCGCCAATCGCGGAGCCATCACCGCCTGCGTCATCCTGGCGGTCATCATGCAGGCGCTGGACACCACCATTGCCAATGTGGCGCTGCCCTATATCCAGGGCAGCGTGTCGGCGAGCGCCGACCAGATCAACTGGGTGCTCACTTCCTATATCGTCGCCGCGGCGGTGATGACGCCGCCTTCGGGCTATCTTGCCAACCGCTTCGGCCGCAAGCGCATCCTGCTGGTCGCCATCACCGGCTTCGTCGTCGCCTCGGTGCTGTGCGGCTTTGCCCAGTCGCTGCCGCAGATCGTCGGCTTTCGGCTGCTTCAAGGCCTGTTCGGCGCCGCCCTTGTACCGCTGTCCCAGAGTATCCTGCTGGACATCTACAGCGTCGAGGAGCGCGGTTCGGCCATGGCGCTGTTCGGCGTCTCGGTGATGGTCGGCCCGGTGCTTGGGCCCGTCATGGGCGGTTGGCTGACCGAGAATGTTTCCTGGCGCTGGGTCTTCTACATCAACGTGCCGATCGGCGTGCTGGCTTTCGCCGGCGTCTCGATGTTCGTGCAGGAGACCAAGCTCGACCTCAAGGCCCGGCTCGACTGGTTGGGTTTCGGCATGCTCAGCCTCGCCATCGCTTCGCTGCAGATGTTCCTCGACCGCGGCGAGCAGCTCAACTGGTTCTCCTCGTCCGAGATCATCGTCGAGGCGCTGGTCTGCGCGTCGGCCTTCTATATCTTCATCGTCCACACCTTCACCGCCCGCGACACCTTCGTGAACCCGCGGCTGTTCCTCGACCGGAATTTCGCGGTCGGCATGGTGTTCATCTTCATCATCGGCATCACCTATCTCGCCTCCCTGGCGCTGATGACGCCCTACCTGCAAACGCTGATGGGCTATCCCGTGGTGACCGCCGGCATCGTCATGGGACCGCGCGGCCTAGGCACCATGGCCTGCATGTTCCTTGTCGGCCGGCTGGTCGGCAAGGTCGACACGCGCTGGCTGCTGTTCACGGGGCTCGCGGTCACCGCCTGGGCGATGTACGACATGACCGGCTGGACCCCGGACGTTTCGCAATGGACGATCATCCGCACCGGCTTCATCCAGGGCGCCGGCTTAGGCTTCCTGTTCGTGCCGCTCACCACCATCACCTTCGCCACGCTGGCGCCGGAACGGCGCGCTGAAGGGACGGGCCTCTACAATCTGTCGCGCAACATCGGCTCCAGCGTCGGCATCTCGGTCGTCACCGCGCTTCTGACGCAGAACCAGCAGATCAACCATGCCAACATCGCCGACTATGTGACGCCCTATAATCCGGCGTTCGGCGATCCGGCGATCGCGCAGGCGCTGAGCCCTTACACCGCCGCCGGCCGCGCCGCGCTCGACGGGCTGGTCACGCTGCAGGCAACGATCATCAGCTATGTCGACGACTTCGAGCTGATGATGTTGCTCTCGCTCGCCGCCATCCCGCTTGTGCTTCTGCTGCGCAAGCCTGGCACACCGGCCAAGGTCGACCACAGCGCCGTCATGGAGTGAGCTGGTGCATGTCGCCCAAAAGCGTGGAGCGGTTTTGGGAAAACGACACTGCATTAAAACAAAGTCCCTAAAGCGCGTCGCGCTTTAGGAGGAAAAACCGGGGTCCCCCCGCGGGACCCCGGCCTGCCGGACGGCCTTCCCAACACCGGCGTCGCTGCGCCGGAAGCCGTCGCGGCTTTTGGGGAGGACCGGGGAAGCTACGAGGCAGGCCATGCCGCAGTTTCGCGGGGGCAGGCCAAATTCCGAAAGACGGCTGCGCGAAGTTCTGTCCGGAGCGCCATAGGGCAAGCCGCCAACGAAAAACCCCGGTCATGCCGGGGTTTTGGTGTTAGGGCCGGGGTGCCATCTATTCCGCCGGCGATGGTTTCTTGCGGAACATCGCCGCCAGATTGTCCCACAACTCGATCTTGGCGCCCTGGCGCTTCATGATCACGCCCTGCTGCAGGATCGAGAGCAGGTTGTTCCAGGCCCAGTAGATGACGAGGCCGGCCGGGAAGGAACCCATCATGAAGGTGAAGAGGACCGGCATCCAGGTGAACACCGCGGCCTGCGTCGGGTCCGGCGGCGTCGGGTTCATGCGCATCTGCAGGAACATGGTGATGCCCATCACGACCGCCCAGGCGCCCATATGCGGGAGGAAGGCCGGCGGCGCGAAGGGCAGCAGGCCGAACAGGTTGAACACCGAGGTCGGATCGGGCGCCGCGAGGTCGTGGATCCAGCCGAAGAACGGCGCGTGCCGCATCTCGATGGTGATGTAGAGCACCTTGTAGAGCGAGAAGAAGACCGGGATCTGCAGCGCCACCGGCCAACAGCCGGCCAACGGATTGATCTTTTCCGTCTTGTAGAGCTCCATCATCGCCTGCTGCTGCTTCATCTTGTCGTCCGCGTATTTCTCGCGGATTTCCAGCATCTTCGGCTGCACCTTCTTCATGTTCGCCATCGACGCGTAGGACTTGTTGGCCAGCGGGAAGAAGATGGCCTTGACGATGACGGTCGTGGCCAGGATCGCTAGGCCGAAATTGCCGAAGAATTTGTACAGCGTGTCGATCAGCCAGAACATCGGCTTGGTGATGAAATAGAACCAGCCCCAGTCGATCAGCAGATTGAACTGGCGAATATGGCGGTCAGCCTCATAGGCGTTGATCTTGGCGACTTCCTTGGCGCCGGCGAACACTTCGGTTTCGATGGTTGCGGACTGGCCGGCCTCGATGTTGATCGGATCAGTGAGGAAGTCGGATTGGTAGCGATGGCGCCCGTCCTCGAAATAGCCGTAGCGCGGCTGGAAGGGCTGCTTTTCGGTCGGCACCATGGTGACGGCCCAGTACTTGTCGGTGATGCCGAGCCAGCCGTCGGTCGACTTGCCTGGCTTGACTTCCTTGTCCTTCTCGATGGCGGCGTATTTGTATTCCGTCAGCCCCTCGGTGCCAGTAACCCCGATCAGGCCTTCATGCAGCACATAAGTGCTGGCGACCGCCGGCTTGTCGTAGCGCGTGACGCGACCGTAGTTGAACAGGCTGACGGCAGCGCTTCCCGAATTCTGCACGGTGTCCGAAACGGTGAACATATAATCGTTGTCGACCGAGATGGTGCGCTTGAAGGTCAGGCCCTTGTCGTTGGTGTAGGTCAGCGTCACCGGCGTCGACGGGGTCAGCGTCGGATTGCCCTCAACGCTCCACACCGTGTCGGAACTCGGCACCGCGCCGGTCTTGTCGGTGCCGACGAACCCGATCTCGGCGAAATAGCCGGTCGGTAGCGCCTGCGGATTGAGGAGTTGGATCTCGGGCGAATTCTTGTCGACCGTCTCGGTGTAGTGCTTGAGCTTGAGGTCGTCCAGGCGAGCGCCGGTGAGATTGATCGAGCCCTCGAGGCTCGGCGTGTCGATCTTGATGCGCTTGGTCGCGGCAACAGCCTGGTCACGGCTCTCGACAGTGACTGTCTCGCCGCCAGGCGCAGTTGGGATGGCGCCCGGAGCCGGCGCCGGCGTCCCGGCCGCGCCCGGATTGGTCCCCTGCGCTTCGTTCTTCTGCGCCTCGACGCGCTGCTGCTCGATGCGGGCCTGCTCGCGTTGCTGCTCCATCTTGGGGTTCATGTAGAACACCTGCCAGAGCGTCAGGATCAGCACCGACAGCGCGATGGTGATGAAGAAATTGCGGTTGTTTTCCATCGAAAGCCCTTGGCCTATCGTGTTCCGCGCAGCCGGCGGGAAAGCTCGGCCTTCAACTGGCCGAACGGAATGGCAAGCACGTCTTCGCGCCCGACGATGACATAGTCACTGCCGGGCGCCATGTCATCGGCGGCATGCGTTCGCACGGCTTCTCTCAGCCGCCGCCGGACGCGGTTGCGCACCACGGCGTTGCCGACCTTCTTGGTCACGGTGTAGCCGACGCGTGGCGCACAATCGTCGCCCCGGTCGAGAACCTCGACGAGAAAAAGCCGCCCGCGGCGCTTCTCGCCGCCGCGCACAGCCATGAAATCCGCGCGTTTCAGAAGCCGCCCGGGAGTTTTCCCCTTTGGCTTGCCGGTTGCGGGCAACGATCTCGTCTTTCGTTCAGGCGCTGAGCCGCTTGCGGCCGCGGTTGCGGCGGGCTGCGACGACGCCGCGGCCACCCTTGGTGGCCATACGGGCACGGAAACCGTGCCGGCGCTTGCGGACGAGTTTGGACGGTTGGTAGGTACGCTTCATTTGTTTTAATACCGCGGCGTGCGGCCCTTCTTGATTCTGTCACACTGTAACAGGAGCTTTGCCGGGCCGGTTATAGGCGCGATCGAAACCGCGCCGGGACGGAAGGCCCGAGCGTGAGCGGGCTTATAGGAAGAAGGATTTTGGAAGTCAATCCAGCCCGCCCAAAGGCATTTTTTCACTGGCCGGCGGCGAAATTGGCAAAAAAGCCGCAAATCGCATAATCTTGCTCGATCAAGCCTTCGTGAAAACCGCGTCATGACAAGTGAAGTCCTGTCAACGGATGAAAAGCCACGCCCCGCGGCGGCAAGCTCGCCGCGCCGGGTGCCGCTGTCGCGCGGTCTGTCGACCAAGCTTCTGCTTCTCACCATCGTCTTCGTGCTGCTCGCCGAAATCCTGATCTTCCTGCCCTGGATCGCCAGCTACCGGGTGAACTGGCTGAAGGAGCGGCTGAGCACCTCCGCCGCCGTGTCGATCGTGTTGCTGCAGGGCGAGCCCAACTCCCTGTCGCACACCGCCCAGAACGACGTGCTGATGGCGATCGGCGCCAAGGCGATCGCGGTGCGCGACGGCGGCGTCTCGCGGCTGCTGGTCGTGGCCGACATGCCGCCGAAGGTCGACGAGCATATCGACATTGCCAATGTCGGCCTGGTCAACGGCATGACCGGCGCGCTGGAAACGCTGTTCGCCGGCGGCAACCGCATGCTGCGCGTCTTCGGCCCGGTCGGCGACAGCGACAAGGAATTCGAGCTGATCATGCCGGACTACAGTCTGCGCAACGCCATGCTCAGATATTCGCGCAACGTCGCCGTCGTCTCGCTGCTGATCTCGCTGTTCACCGCCATGCTCGTCTATGCGGCGATCGATCTGATCATGATCGGCCCGATCCGCACCATGACGCGCTCGATCCTGTCCTTCTCCGAAGCGCCGGACGATCCCGGCCGCATAATTTGCCCGACGGAGCGTGCCGACGAGATCGGCGTCGCCGAGCGCGAGTTGTCGCAGATGCAGGATCGGCTGCAAAAAATGCTCGCCGAGCAGAAGCACCTCGCCAACCTCGGGCTTGCCGTGTCCAAGATCAACCACGACATGCGCAACATCCTGGCTTCCGCGCAGCTTATGTCGGACCGGTTGCGCCAGGTGAAGGATCCGACCGTCCAGTCCTTCGCGCCGAAGCTGTTGCGCGCGCTCGACCGCGCCGTCGCCTATTCGGAGGGCGTGCTTGCCTATGGCCGCACACAGGAGCCGGCGCCGTCGCGCCGCCGCTTGCGGCTGCGCCAGCTGGTCGACGACGTGCACGGCCTGCTCGACATCGAGGAGGGCATCGAATTCATCAATGCCGTCGAGCTCACCTTCGAAGTCGACGCCGATTCCGACCAGCTCTTCCGCGTGCTCACCAATCTGTGCCGCAACTCGGTGCAGGCAATGGCGGCCGACACGGAGAGCGCGGTGGTGCGTCGGCTCGCCGTCTCGGCCGAGCGCTTGGGCAGCGTCAGCCGCATCACCGTCAGCGACACCGGCCCCGGCCTCCCGCCCAAGGCGCGCGAGAACCTGTTCGCCGCCTTCCGCGGCTCGGCGCGCAGCGGCGGCACCGGCCTTGGCCTGGCGATCGCCCATGAGCTGATCCGCGCCCATGGCGGCACGGTGGAGCTGGTCGAATCGATCGGCGGCCGCACGGTCTTCGCCGTCACCATCCCCGACCAGCCGGTGCGGCTCGATCAGGCCCGCAACGGCCTGCGCCGCCCGGCTTGATCGTGGCAGGCCAGGGAAGACGTTCCCGCTTCGGAGTTCCGCGAAGCAAAGAACCCGGTCGGAATGTGATCCTGTAAACGCCTGCGACAAAACTTTTGCCGGGCCGGCTTGCTTTTCCGAAATTCAGTCGTTAGGGAACACTCCACATCGCGGTCGGCGTCTCGACCGGATCGCGGGGCTTGTGTCTCACACGGCCTGATGCGCGCCCGTAGCTCAGCTGGATAGAGCACCAGACTACGAATCTGGGGGTCAGGAGTTCGAATCTCTTCGGGCGCGCCATTTTGTAATGCACATACCAATGTGGTGCGGACGTCGTCAGGCTTCCTAAGGTGGCCGCTTCCAGACCCTTTCCGCACATTCCAGTCCGTTTCGGTCCGATGACCGGAGTTGGCCGGTGGCGGTCTCTCCGCTCTTGGTTACCGCTTCTCGAAAGCAGACGTCGGCATGCAGTGCGTCGACGGCTCATTTGTGGCGGCAAGCGGTGACCAAATCTGTGCGTCTCCTCAGGCGCCGGGTGTACTGCGGGGTCAGCCGGCCAGTCGGTTTTCCATGACACCGGCCCGCAACCTTCAGAATATGATAGCTCGCGGCAAGGAAGCCGGTGCTGGTTTATCAGAAAGCCCCGCAGGCGGCAGCGGCGGAACAGTCAGAGCCAGCGGCGAACCTCGGCCTTATAGCGGCGGTAGTCGTCGCCGAACTTCGCTTCGAGATAGCGCTCCTCGCGGTCGATCACCTGCGTCTGGATCGCGATCAGCACCAATGGGAGCAACGCGAAGGCGATCGGCCCGTCGAAGCCGATCGCAAGGCCGGCATAGATAAGCGCCATGCCGAGATACATGGGATTGCGGGTCCACCGATAAGGACCGGTCGTTGCGATGAGGGTCGTTGGCTGCGACGGCGGAACGTTGGTGCCCAGCCGCCGGAACAGCCCCGCCGCCGCAAGCATCATCGCCGCGCCGGCAACGAACAGCAGCGCGCCCGTCGCGACCAGCAACCGCCAGTCGATGTCGAAAGAGCGCAGGGTGACGAACCGCTCCGCCGCCAGCCCCAACAGCAGCGCTCCCAGATAGACCAAAGGCGGAGGGAAGCGCACACCCGCGCTGTCCGGTTCGACGGCCATGCTCCTCTCCAATCTCTGCTCTCAAACCAGCATGGACTGCTGGGCGAAGATACCTGCCATCGCGCCGTGCGATGATGCCAGGGTAACCGATGGCGGCGTGAGGGGGTTGGCGAGGTCGCCGGCGGCGTAGATGCCGGGCATGCTGGTTTCGCGGCGCTCGTCGACCTTGAGGATGATGCCGACGGGCGTATCGACCGTGGCGAGGCCCAGTGATTGATGCAGGCTTGCGGACGGTTTGTTGCGCGGATGCGCGAACAGGATGTCGACCGCGACATTCGGGCCGGTATCGAGCTTGACGGTGGCGTTATGGCCCCCGTGATGGGCGATCTCGATGATCCGGCCATCGACGACAGGTGTGTTGCGGCGCGCCAGATCGGCCCGGATATCGGGCGGAATGTCATGACCATCGGCGAACACCGTCAACCTGTCGGTCCAATCGTGGAACAGCCTGACCTGATTGTGCGACTGCCGGCCGGACCAGACGAGGCCCCAATGCTGGCCGGCGACTTCAAAGCCGTCGCAATAGGGGCAGGGCACGATGGACGTGCCCCAGCCTTCGGCAAAGCCCGGCACATCAGGCATCTGGTCGATGACGCCATAGCTCAGGATCAGACGGCGCGCCCTAAGGGTTTCGCCATAGCTCAGGATCAGACGGCGCGCCCTAAGGGTTTCGCCATCATCAGTGACGACTGAGAAATCGTCGATGGCGCCGGAGACGCTTTCGGCCCGGGCATTGACCAGCTTGACCGTGGGATAGCGGGCCAGCTGCTGCCGCGCCTCAGCCAGGATGTCCAGCGGTGGCTTGTGATCGTGGCCGAGCAGACCATGCGAGTGGCCGGCGAAGCGATTGCGCGGCAGGCCGGTATCGAGAACGGTGACTTTGCGGCGGGCACGGCCGAGCTGCAGGGCGCCAGCGAGACCGGCAAAGCTGCCGCCGATGATGATGACGTCATCCATGGTGATGGGCTCCGTGTTGTGGTTGGAGGGGGTTGGGTTGGGCCTGGCGCGCAATATCGTCCAGCGAGTCGCCCATCACTGCGTTGATCGACCGGACGATGCCGCATTCGATATCGCCGGGCGGCCCGGATTTGGAGGACATGGTTGAAACCTCCCCAATGGCTTGCGCATTTAAGAAACTGTATGGTATCGTAATTCAGGAATTAGGATACTGTCAAGGACTGGAATTGTCGTGACCGAAAATAGCCGAGGCCGGCGCGGCCGGCCCGCCAACGAGGCGCTTGGCCAAACGATCGTCGACACCGCGGGCGAACTTTTTGCGGAACTGGGTTTTCAAGCGACGACATTGGACAAGGTCGCCCAGCGAGCGAAGATATCCAAGCTCAGCATCTATCGGCACTTCGAGAACAAGGAGACGCTGTTTGGCGCGGCGTTTGCGGCCCGCTGCAATCAGTTAATACCACAGGCCCTTTTTGAAGGCGTCGACGGTTCGGCCGAAGATCAGCTCATGGCGGTGGGATCATCACTGCTTCGCACGCTGTTGCGCCCGGACGTCCGCAATGTCGAAGCCATGGTCATGGCCGACATGACGAGTCAAAAGTCGTTGAGCAAGCTCCATTACGAAGCCGGCCCCGCCCATATCATCGCCCAAATCGAGGCCCTGTTGCGTCAGTTGCACGCGAAGGCGGTTCTGAACGTGCCCGATCCTCTCCGGTCCGCCCGTTTGTTTGCCGCGCTTTTCAAAGGCTCCGATCTCCTGATTATCGCACGCTTCGATGAGGCGAGAGCAGAGGACGACAACGAGATCGAATCCTATTGCCGGTCGGCCGTCGCCATGTTCATCGCCGCGCACGGTGGCAATGACCACGCGGGCGGATAACCTAGCCTAACCTCGTGTCCACCGAACCGGCAGCAGCTCAGTCCAAACCTCTACGCTTTGGGCGGTGTTCCAGGACCTGTGACCGGCGTAAACGCTACCAACGCGTTCGGGGCCTTAGTGCCGGCTTAGGCAGACCGTCAGCTCTCGGGAAGCTGCAACGGTGGTCTGAATGGCGAAAATGGTGGCGCAAAGCGGACGTTCCCGTCACGAATCTGAAGTAACCACAATGACATACGAGTTCCCAGTTTCATCCGCTCCGGTGCGCCAATTAATCAAACTGAACTCCCGCGCATTTGCCTCGCCGGCCGAAGCGGTCGCTGGCTGCCTACGCTCACGCGGCGAGGTTCACGTGGCGTATTAATCCACGATCCTGATCGGGTCGGCAGTGGTGCCCGGAGCGTTCTTGAGTTCTGCTTTTTTTCATGCACCCTTGCTCGTCTCCAGCCGCAGGCGGCGCGGCCTAAGTCCGCCGGGCGCGAGGCAGTCATTGGCGTTACTAACCCCCTAGCTGTTGCAGCTTGCGACAGGCACGCCTTGCGCCTTCACGGCATCTCTGGCGACACCTCTCCTTGTTGCCATCCCTGCATCGCCCCACGGATTCCGGTTTAGCTGGTGCGCTCGTTTTTGCCGAACGATTGGAAGGTTCATCGATAGGCAACGACACTTGCGGCTTGCGACTGACTTTCTTTGGCAGGATCTTTTTGCGTGGCGGCGTAGGTGCTTGGAACTTGGCAATTCGGCTCTTTGCAATTTCGACGAATGCACCATTCGGAAATGCCGCTAGATAAGCACGATACATCGAGACATCGGATGTATCCTTGATTGATTTCCAGAATTCAAGCTCTGCCGCCGCGTTGATGTCTGGCTGATAGGGGTCTGGCGGAGACTGACTAGACGCGGCATCTGGGTTGAATGAGAATCCCGGCTCCACCAGGGACGAGTTGCTCCAGGGAACCTGCTTCCCAGAAGTCGCGTTCATGACGTCCAACCGGACGCGACGCATGAGAATTTCAATGTCGATCGAAGGAGTCTTTATCCGCTTCACAAGAGAGTCTGCAAACGGACTATGATTGACGGCTCCATCGAGAGCCACGTTGCCGGGTTGTGTTGCAAAGCCGATAAAGACTCCCCTGCCAGCATCCAAGGCTCCCAGCCCCTTTCCTATGGCAAGGCCGCGACTTTGACCCGGTCCACTCAATTGCTTAACGAAAGGATTGTCCCGACAGGCATCGAGAAGGACGATTGCGATATTTTCCTCGGCCGTCATGGCGGCGATGATGTCTTGCAGGCGCTCAGCCTCCAGAGCCAAGTCGGCCGGACGTTGAAGGGCGGCGTCAACCGGCAATAGGTAGTTCTCCCCGTTCGCTTGGAGCCCGTGTCCGGCGAAGTAAAAAAGCGAGACGTCACCCGGCCGCAGGTTTCGCCTGAATTTTCCGATGAGTTCCCTGAACGTTGATGCGTCAGTATCCAATCCAAGGGTGACGTCGAAGCCCGTCTCTTGCAAAACTCGGGAGATGGCATTCGCATCATTTACCCCGTTGGGAAGCGATGACGCAAAACGGTAGGCCGAGTTACCGATTACGAGCGCATATCTATGGCTGCGTTGACCGATCTGGGTCTCAGAGGAAGCCGGTGTCGACAAGCCGGCCAGAAAAAGAAGGCACGCGCACAACAAACAAATCTTGGACATTGCGACGTTCCCGAGTAACGGAGAATATTAGCATCCGTTAAAGCGCGTGGGTACCCATTGTAAGGGGCCATCTTGCTTGGGAAGAGGCCAAACTTGCCGGAGGCCGCTTCGTATGAGGTCTCCGTGCATCGTCGACGCCCTTTCCGGCATCGACTTCAAGCAACATCAATCCCCGGAATGAGGCCGCAGCATACAAGGTGGGCCGAGCTCACGAGCTTGTGGCAAACCGTTCGTTCGCTCAGCCGACCGCTTTCGTCGCCGCCCTTCCGGCGCTGCGGCCGGAAAAGATGCAGCCGCCGAGGAAGGTGCCTTCGAGCGCCGCATAGCCGTGCACGCCGCCGCCGCCGAAGCCGGCGACCTCGCCCACCGCGTAGAGACCAGGGACCGGCTCGCCCGCCGCGTCGAGCACGCGGCTGTCGAGATCGGTCTGCAGGCCGCCCAGCGTCTTGCGGGTGAGGATGTTGAGGCGGACCGCAATCAACGGGCCGTTCGCCGGATCGAGCATCTTGTGCGGCTTTGCGGTGCGGATCAGCCTGTCGCCGAGATAGGCGCGCGCGCCGCGCAGCGCGGTGACCTGCGCATCCTTGGAGAACGGGTTGTCGAGCTGCATGTCGCGGGCGCTGATCTCGCGTTCGACCTGCGCCACATCGAGCAGCGGCTCGCCGGCCAGCCCGTTCATCCGCGTCACCAGCTTCGAAAGGTTGGCCTCGACGATGAAATCCTCGCCCTTTTCCATGAAGGCTTTCACCGGCCCGGGAATGCCCGACGTGGCGCGGCCGAGCACCTGCCGCCAGCTCTTGCCCGTGAGGTCCGGATTCTGCTCCGAGCCCGACAGCGCAAACTCCTTCTGGATGATCTTCTTCGTCAGGATGAACCAGGAATAATCGAAGCCGGTGCTCATGATATGGCTGAGCGTGGCTAAAGTGTCGAAGCCTGGGAAAAGCGGCACCGGCAGCCGTCTGCCGCGCGCGTCGAGCCATAGCGAAGAGGGGCCCGGCAGGATACGTATGGCGTGATCGGTCCAGACCGGCGCCCAATTCTTGATGCCCTCGACATAGTGCCACATGCGGTCGCGGTTGATGACCCTCCCGCCCGCTGCTTCGGCAATTGCCAGCATGCGGCCGTCGACATGGTCCGGCACGCCGGTGATCATCCGCTTCGGCGTCGCGCCGAGACGCTGCGGCCAGTTCTTACGCACCAGCTCGTGGTTGCCGCCGATGCCGCCGGAAGCGACGATCACGACCTGGGCGTGGAGCTCGAAATCCCCGGCCACGTTGCGCGAGCTCCTGCGTCCACGCTCGACCGTGCTTGGCTCCAGCACGTCACCGCGCACCCCGGTCACCGTCTTCCCGGTCCGCGTGATCTCGTTGACCCGGTAGCGAAACTTGAACTCGACGAGCCCACGCTTCTGCGCCTCGCGCACGCGCAGCACGAAGGGCTCCAGCACGCCGGGCCCGGTGCCCCAGGTGATGTGGAAGCGCGGCACCGAATTGCCGTGGCCGCTGGCAGTGCCGCCGCCGCGCTCGGCCCAGCCGACGACGGGGAAGAATTTCAACCCGCGCTCGATCAGCCAGGAGCGCTTCTCGCCCGCCGCGAAGCCGAGATAGGCTTCAGCCCATTTGCGCGGCCAAAAATCCTCAGGGCGGTCGAAGGCGGCGGTGCCCATCCAGTCTGCGAGCGCGAGGTCGTGGGAATCGCGGATGCGCATGCGCCGCTGCTCGGGCGAGTCGACCAGGAAGAGCCCGCCGAACGACCAGAAGGCCTGGCCGCCCAGCGATTGCTCGGGCTCCTGGTCGACGATGATGATTTTCTTGCCGGCCTCGGCAAGTTCTGTCGCGGCGACGAGGCCTGCCAGCCCCGCGCCGACAATGATGACATCCGCGTCGTCAGCCATCTTCGTTCCCCCCAGCGCCTTCCGACGGCCTGTCAGACGGGCTCCCAGCCGTCCTTGTCGCCGGCGCGGAAGATGGCGTCGATGACCTTCTGGTTGAGGACCGATTCCTCCAGCGTGAAGACACGCTCCTTGCCGCCCTGGGCCGCGCGTACGAAGGCCTCGCATTCCAGCCGGTACTGCTGGGTGCCTGGGAAGCGGAACACCTGCGCTTCGGTGTGGTTCTGGTTGTGCAATTCGATGCGATGGTGGTCGTAGAGCCCGGCATTGAACGGGCCAAAGACCTCGATGAAACCCTTCTCGCCGTGGAACACCATCACCTGTCGCGCCGCCATCTGCGTCGACAGGTAGAAGGACAGTTCGAAGTCGCCGAAATCCGCGCGGATCGAGGAATAGATGTCGGTGCCGAAGGTCTTGTCGCGCTCGATGGTGGCTTGCACGCGGACCGGTTCCTTGCCGGTCGAGAAGCGCGTCGACACGGTCGGATAGACGCCGATGTCGGGCAGCGCGCCGCCGCCGAGATCGAGCTGGTTGCGCATGTTGGTGGGATCGACATTGTAATAGGAAAACGCGCCCTGGACGTGGCGCAGCCGGCCGATCGCGCCGCTGGCGATCAGGTCGCGCACCTTGATCCACTGCGGGTGGTAGACGACCATGAAGGCCTCGCAGACCAGCACGTTCTTCTCGTCGCGCAGCTTGATCAGCGGCGGGATGTCCTTGGCGTCGAGCGCAAGAGGCTTCTCGACCAGCACATGTTTTCCCGCCTCGATTGCCTTCGCCGTCCATTCGACATGCTGCGAGGTCGGCAGCGGAATATAGACGCCGTCGACCTCCTTGGAAGCGAGCAGTTCCTCATAGGAGCCGAAGGCATGGCGGGCGCCAAAACGCTCGCCCAGGGCGCGAGCCTTCGCCAGATCGCGGCTGGCGATCGCCGACAGCACGCCGTTCTCAGAATCCACGATCGCCGGCAAAAGCTGCTCGCGGCCGATCTTGGCCGTCGACAGAACACCCCATCGGAACATCATGCTTCTCCATGTCGGTTACGTCGATGGAGGTGTGCCCCAATTCCGGAGAAAAGCCAATCGCAGACGCGGGCCACAAAGCGCCTTCGTCATCCTCGGGCTTGATCCGAGGATCCATTCCGTGACCTATGACGTAAAGTGCAGGGATGCAGAATTCTGTAACCGTTGCAACGCCTTAGCGTCACGGCATGGATCCTAGGGTCTGCGCGCGTCGCTTCGCTCCTTGCTCCGCCCTAGGATGACGAACCCGAGGATGCGCGACCAGAGCTAACCCCTTCTCCCCGTCAGGGTCATGTCGAAGTCGACGACGTTGGAATAGATCGGCGTGCCGACATCCATGCCGTAGCGCGATCTGAGCACCTTGCCGGTGACATGGAACTTGATGGTTCCTGACTTCAGCCCATCGAGCTCGGCCGTGAACTTTTCCGAAAACGTCTTGCCGCGCGCCGTCAGCCGGCCGGTGACCACGGCGGTGGTCTCGCCGGTGCGGGTCACGTTTGTCGAGCGGAACTGGATCTCCGGATTGTTGGCGCTGTCGAAGACGGCGTCGGAACGCAGGAAAGCATCGATGCGGCCCTGGCCGGTGCCGACGCTTTCCGGAAAGATGGTGAGGTTGACCTTCGAGCGCCCGACATCGGCATTGTCGATGCGGATCGTGCCCTTGAAGCGGCCGAAGGCGCCGCCGAAGCCGCCACCGCCGGCCTTGCCGATGGTGAAGCGGATCGAGGAGCCCGCCGGGCTGATCGTATAGCTGCCGGCGGCGTCACTGAGCGCCACCGCGGCGCAAACCGGCGCGGCAAGGCAAGCGGCAAAGGCCGCCAATCCGAGGATGCGCGCATGCATCGACATCTTTCCTATCCTGAACCAGCGCATTGCTGTCTTCCCGCCACCAACGAACGGGCGGCACGCCCTATTCCCGGGCTGACGAAGGCGTGATTATGCGCGTGAGCACGCTGTCGCGCAGCAGGAAATGGTGGCGCATCGCAGCAAGGATATGCAACGCGACCAGCGCGATGCCGGCATAGGCAAGATACCAATGCGCGGCCGACCAGAAGCTTTCCGCGGCGTCGGATTCGGCGAGCGGCAGGTCGGGCATGACGAACTGGTTGAACGGCATCGTCGGGATTTCCAGCGTCGAGACCGAGACCAGCGTCCAGCCGGAGAGCGGCAGCGCAACCTGGAAGGCGTAAAGCGCGAAATGCGCCAGCGGCGCTGCCTTGCGCTCCAATGTTCCCACCGAAGGCGGGAGTGCTGGCGCCGCATCGCCGACACGCCAGGCGATGCGCAGGATGACCAGCCCAAGCAGCAGGAAGCCGAAGGACTTATGCAGCTGGATCAGCTCGAAGGATGTCCGCTGGCTGTCGATCCGCATCATCACGAAGCCGAGCACGAACTGGCCGATGAAGATGAGGCCGATCAGCCAGTGAAGGATGATCATCGCCCAGCCATAGCGGGTGGCGGTGTTGGTGATGGACGATTGCATGGTCGAAAAACGTCGCTGAAATCACCTTTCTTCCAGCCCTCCCCACAAGGGGAACGGAGGAGCCTACCCGCTCACCTTGAAGAAATCGACGAAGGCCCGCAACGCCGGCCGCATCTGGCGGCGGCTTGGGTAGTAGACGAAGAAGCCGTCGAAGGCGGGGCACCAGTCCTCCAGCACGCGGATCAGCCGGCCATCGGCGAGCGGCGCCTTCACATAGTCCTCGAAGACGAAGGCGAGCCCGGCGCCGTCGATCGCGGCCTGGGCGATCAGATGGTCCTCGTCGAGGATCAGCGGCCCTTGTGCTGCGATCTCGATTTCCTCGCCGTCCTTCTCGAACTCCCAGCGGTAGAGGATGCCGCTGGAGAAGCGGAAGCGGATGCAGCGGTGATCGGCGAGATCGCGCGGATGACGCGGTTTGGGCATGGTCGCGAAGTAGGAGGGCGCGCCGACCAACGCGCCGCGGATGTTCGGTCCGATGCGCGCCGCGATCATGTCGCGCTGCAGGCTTTCGCCCAGCCTGACACCGGCGTCGAACCCACCCTCCACCACATCGGTGAAGCGGTCCTCGATGACGACCTCCAGCACGATCTCGGGATAGGCGGCTGTGAAGGCAGCGAGCCGCGGCGTCAGCACCAGATGCGCGGCGGTGCGCGGCACGCTAAGCCTGAGATTGCCAGCCGGCCGGTCGCGCGTCTCGACCGCCGTTTCCAGCGCCAGGTCGATCTCGGACAGTGCCGGCCGCAGGCGCTCCAACAGCCGCGCGCCTTCCTCGGTCGGGGCGACACTGCGCGTGCTGCGCGCCAGAAGCCGCACGCCGAGCCGCGCCTCCAGGCTCGCCACCGCATGGCTGACCGCCGACGGCGCGATGCCGAGCTCGCGGGCCGCGCCGCGGAAGCTGGCGCATTGCGCGACCGCGGCGAGAACGGCCAGCTGGGAAAGGTTCGTCCGGTTCATTGATCTATCTTATAGAGCGAGCTGTGCGAAAGAGACATGATTATCGAACGGATGACTAGGCGCTATTTCATCGCCATCGCAACAAGGAGATGCGCCATGCAAACCCGCAAATTAGGAACTGAACTCGAGGTCTTCCCCGTCGGCCTCGGCTGCATGGGCATGAGCTTTGTCTATGGCGGACAGCCGGAGGCGGAAGCCATCGCCACGCTGCGCCGCGCCGTCGAGATCGGTGTCACCTTCTTCGATACCGCCGAAGTCTATGGCCCTTACGAGAACGAGATCCTGCTCGGCAAGGCGCTGAAGCCGGTACGCGAGAAGGTCACCATCGCCACCAAATTCGGCTTCAAGATATCCGAGCACGGTTCGGGCATCGACCGCATGATCGGCGTCGACAGCCGCCCTGAGCACGTCAAGGCGGTGGCGGAGGCCTCGCTGAAGCGGCTCGATACCGACGTCATCGACCTCTATTACCAGCACCGTGTCGACCCGAACGTGCCGATCGAGGACACGGTCGGCGCCATGGCCGAACTGGTGCGCGAGGGCAAGGTGCGGGCGCTCGGCCTGTCGGAAGTGAGCGGCGCCACGCTGCGCCGGGCGCATGCCGTGCACCCGATCGCCGCCGTGCAGAGCGAGTATTCGCTGTGGAGCCGCGATCCCGAGGACGAGGTCTTTGCCGTTTGCCGCGAGCTCGGCATCGGCTTTGTCCCCTACAGTCCGCTCGGCCGCGGCCTGCTCACCGGCACCATCGCCAAGCGCGATACGCTCGGCGCCGGCGACTGGCGCCTCGGCCTGCCGCGCTTCCAGGCCGAAGCCATGGAAGCCAACAATGCCGTCATCGCTGTGCTGGAAAAGTTGGCGGCGGAAAAGGGCGTGACAGCGGCGCAACTGGCGCTCGCTTGGGTGCTGCACCAGGGCGATTTCATCGTGCCGATCCCCGGCGCGCGCAAGATCCGCCATTTGGAGCAGAACACGGCAGCGGCCGGGATCAAGCTGAGCGCCGCCGAGGTCGCGGCCATCGGCGACGCGCTGTCGCCCGACAAGGTCGTCGGCAAGCGCTATACCGAAGAGCTGCTGGCGCTGGTGAATGGTTAGACATTTCAGCTTGCTTTGAGACGCTGGCGGGACAGCGCCCCCCTCTGTCCGGCAGGACAGAGGGGGGCGCCTCTCGCTGACCTACCAAGGCACCACGCTGATCTCCGGCCAGTTCTCTCGCGCCCTCCTCCCCTTCGCCTCATGCGTCCGCTGGTTGTCCAGCGCCCGGTTCGGCGTGATGCGAAACGAAAAAATGTCGTCGAGCCCGAACGGAGCCACCAGCTCCAACGCCTCGTCTGCGTCGAACCGCACCCCGACCGCATGCGTCTTCGAGGCGAAATAGCCGATCGATTCACTCGCGCTCGTGTAGCGCGGGCATGCCTGCCCGAACCTGGCCGGATACCACAGGTGCACGCGTGCCTGATTTCGCACCTCCACCGGTAGCGTCAGTCCTTCGAAATGCTGCGCCGCCCGGCGGATCACCGCGTCCTCGGCCTCGTAGGAGAGATCGGTGCCGTCGAAATAGAACAGATCGACATCCTTGATGCCGTAGCCTGAGGGCCTGCCGGTGAGATGGTTCCAGATGCTGTTGTAGAGCGCGCCGGAAACCACCAGCCAGTCCGGCAACGCCAGTTCACGCACTCGCGCCAGCGTTTTGGCCAGCAGCGGGTCCGCCGCCACGATTTCGAGGAACGCCGCGCGCTGCTCCTCGAAAGGCAGGCCGGAATAGCGGAGATGGTGCATCGCCCTTTGGAGGGCGATTCGCCACCTTCCGGCAATCCTTTATGCTCTCAGCACGCCGCCCGTCTGCTTGTTGACGTTCTCGACGATGCGCTTGGCCAGCGCCTCGAAATCCTCGTCGGTCAGCGTCTTTTCCACCGGCTGGATCGAGACTTCGATGGCGATCGACTTCTTGGCGGCGCCGAGCGCGGCGCCTTCGAAGACGTCGAACACCGAGACGCCGGTGACGAGCTTCTTGTCGGCGGCCAAAGCTGCCCGCACCAGCGTGCCGGCCTCGACCGCCTTGTCGACGACAAAGGCGAAGTCGCGCTTCACCGCCTGGAACGGCGAAAGCTCCAGCTTCGGCTTGGTGCGCGTCGGCTTGGCTTTCGGCTCCGGCACCGCATCGACAAAGACCTCGAAGCCGCAGAGCGGCCCGGAGGCGTCGAGCACTTCGAGCGTCTTTGGATGGAACTCGCCGAAAGTGCCGAGCACGGTCTTCGGCCCGAGCTTGATCGTGCCTGAGCGTCCAGGATGGTACCAGGCCGGGCCGCCAGGCTCGATCTGCAGCCTGTCGACCGGTGCGCCGCAGGCTTCGAGCGCCGCGATCGCGTCCGCCTTGGCGTCGAACACGCCGACCGGCCCGGCATTGCCGGCCCAGCTGCGGCCCGAGCCGTCGAGCTTGGCGGTGCCCCGCCGCACGCCCGCGGCGACGCGCCGCTGCTGGTCGGCCAAGTCGCCTTCATAGGTGCCGGACACTTCGAACAGCGCCACGTCGCCGATGCCCCGATCGGCATTGCGCTGGGCGGCGCTGATCAGCCCGGGCAGCAGTGACGGCCGCATGTCGGACATGTCGGCGGCGATAGGATTGGCGAGCTTCAGCCCGTTCTGGCCGCCGCCGAACAGCTCGGCGTGTTTCGCCGGAATGAACGACCAGGTGACCGCCTCCATCATGCCGCGCACGGCGAGCGCGCGCTTGGCGGCCCGGGTGCGCACCTGCAGCATGGTCAGGATCCTGCCGTTGACCGCGTCATGCGAGGTGAGCGGCTGCGGCGCTATGTTGTCGACGCCGTGGATGCGCATCACTTCCTCGACGAGATCGGCCTTGCCGTCGACATCTGGACGCCAGGAGGGGACCTTAACCTCGACGCCGTCACCTGAGCTGCGCGGCTCGAAGCCGAGTCGGGTCAGGATTGCGAGCGCTTCTGCTTTCGGCACGTCGATGCCGGTCAGCCGCTTCACTTCCGACAGCGGGAAGGAAATGATCTTCGGCTTGTGGCCGGCATAGCCCGCCACCTCGATTTCGGTCGGCGTGCCGCCGCAGAATTCCAGCACCAGCTTGGTCGCGAGCTCGACGCCTGGAACCATGAACTCAGGGTCGACGCCGCGCTCGAAGCGGTAGCGCGCATCGCTGATGATGCCGAGCGTGCGACCGGTGCGGGCTGTCGTGATCGGGTCCCAGAGCGCCGATTCGATCAGCACGTCGGTGGTGTTCTCGTCGCAGCCCGAATGCTCGCCGCCCATGATGCCGGCAATCGATTCGATGCCGTTGTCGTCGGCGATCACGCACATCTCGGGCGTCAGCGAGTATTCGCGTCCGTCGAGCGCCAGCACCTTTTCACCGTCCCTGGCGCGGCGCACCACAAGGTTGCCGGTGACCTTCTTCGCGTCGAACACATGCAGCGGCCGGCCGCGGTCGAAGGTGACGTAGTTGGTGATGTCGACCAGCGCGCTGATCGGCCGAAGCCCGATGGCGATCAGCCGCTGCTGCAGCCATTTCGGCGACGGGCCGTTCTTCACGCCCTTCACCAGCGTCAGCGCAAAGCCGGGGCAGAGTTCCGGCGCCTCGATCTTGACTTTCACCGGGCACATGCCGTCGCCGGCGTGCGGCATGATCGCGCCGCCGGTCAGCCGGCCGAGGCCGCTCGCCGCGAGATCGCGCGCGATGCCGTAGACGCTGGTGGCATCGGGGCGGTTCGGCGTCAGGTTGATCTCGATCACCGGATCGTCGAGATGCGCGTAGGCGGCGAAGCTGGTGCCGACCGGTGCGTCTTCGGGCAGATCAATGATGCCGGTATGCTCGTCCGAAAGCTGCAGCTCGCGTTCGGAGCACATCATGCCATGGCTCTCGACGCCGCGGATCTTGCCGACCGAAAGCGTCACGTCGATGCCGGGAATATAGGTGCCGGGCGCAGCAAAAGCGCCGACCAGGCCGGCGCGGGCGTTGGGCGCCCCGCACACCACCTGCAGCGGCGGCCTGCCGTCGCCGGTATCGACGCTAAGCACCCGCAGGCGGTCGGCGTCGGGGTGCTGCACGGCAGTCAGCACCTTGGCTATGACAAAGGGTTTTAGGCCCGCCTTGTCGTCGACATGTTCGACTTCGAGGCCGATCGCCGTCAGCCGCTCGACGATTTCGGCAAGCGAAGCGTCGGTCTCGAGATGGTCCTTGAGCCAGGAGAGGGTGAATTTCATGACTGTGTTCCGTAGGAAGGGCTTTGCGCGTCAGGTCTAGCCACGCTCGTCTTGAGGTGCCGCGGCAGTGAATCCGGCATATGCAGGAAGGGCAGCTGCTCGCGCACATGCGCATGCAGCGTCGGCCTGAAATAGGCAGGCATGTCCATGGCGCCGAGCGTGAAGTAAATATGGCCGGCGAGCCGCTCGTCGCTATAGGCGATCGGCGAGCCGCAAATGCCGCAGAACGAGCGCGCCACCGGGCCGTTCCGGTAGCTCTTCAGCGACTTGCCTTCGAGCGCGATCTGGTCGGCCGTGAAGCCGATAAAGGCCGACACCGGCGCGCCGCTGGCACGCCGGCAATCGCCGCAATGGCAATAGCTGATGTGGTGCGGCTCGGCCGAGGCCTGGAACCGCACGGCACCGCAGCAGCAGCCCCCGGTATGGGGAGCGGTCATGTGGAAAGGCCCCCGAACAGCGTCGGCATGTCGAGCGGCCGGAAGCCGTAATGCGTGAGCCAGCGCACGTCGGCGTCGAAAAATGCGCGCAGGTCCGGCATGCCGTATTTCAGCATGGCGATGCGGTCGATGCCCATGCCCCAGGCAAAGCCCTGGTATTCGTCGGGATCGAGCCCGCCGTAACGCAACACGTTGGGATGCACCATGCCGCAGCCCAGGATCTCCATCCAGTCGGAGCCTTCGCCGAAGCGCACTTCTCCCGGCCGCGAGCGGTCGCACTGGATGTCGACCTCGAGGCTGGGCTCGGTGAACGGAAAGAAGGACGGCCGGAAGCGCATCTTGACGCTCGGCACTTCGAAGAAGGCCTTGCAGAATTCCTCCAGCACCCACTTCATGTTGGCGATGTTGGCGGTCTTGTCGATTACCAGCCCCTCGACCTGATGGAACATCGGCGAGTGCGTTGCGTCCGAATCCTGCCGGTACGTCTTGCCGGGGATGACGATGCGGATCGGCGGCTTCTGCTGCTCCATGGTGCGGATCTGCACGGGCGAGGTGTGCGTGCGCAAAAGCTTGCGTTCGCCCTTCTCGTCCGGCTGGAAGAAGAAGGTGTCGTGCATCTCGCGCGCGGGGTGGCCTTCCGGGAAATTGAGCGCGGTGAAATTGTAATAGTCGGTCTCGATGTCCGGACCTTCCGCGATCGCGAAGCCGAGGTCGCCGAAGATCGCGGCGATTTCGTCGATCACCTGGCTGATCGGATGGATGCGGCCGCGCTCGGCCGGCGACTGGCGCACCGGCAGCGTGACGTCGACCGTCTCGGCGGCGAGCCGCGCCGCGATCGCCACGTCCTTCAGCTCCGACTTGCGCGCCGTCAGCGCCTCGGTGACGCGGTTCTTCAGCCCATTGATCGCCGGGCCCTTGACCTGCCGCTCCTCGGCGCTCATCGCGCCGAGCGTTTTCAGCATCTCGGAGACCGAGCCCTTCTTGCCCAGCGCCGAGACGCGCACCGCCTCGATCGCCTGCTCGTCGGCCGCGGCCGCGATGTCGGCCATCAAAGAAGCTTCAAGGGTTTCAAGATTTCCAGCGGTGGCGTTCACGGCGAAACTCTCTCGATCGGGCAACCACCGGGGTTCGGCGCGTCACCAATTTGGTTGCATCAGGCATAAGAAAAACCCGCGCCAGCCGTGCCAGCGCGGGTTCCCCAAAATCAGAATAGCGAATGCTTGGGAAGCGCTGGCTTAGGCGACAGCGCTCTCAAAAGCATTCGGCGTGGTGTTCTTCAGATATTCGAGCGCCACCTTGGCCTTGGCCACAAGGGCTGCGAAAGCCTGCGGCTCGTGGATGGCCATGTCCGAAAGGACCTTGCGGTCGATCTCGATGCCGGCCTTGTTGAGGCCGTCGATGAAGCGGCCATAGGTCAGGCCGTGCTCATGCACCGCTGCATTGATGCGCTGGATCCACAGCGCGCGGAACGAGCGCTTGCGGTTCTTGCGGTCGCGATAGGCGTACTGCAGCGACTTTTCCACCGCCTGCTTGGCGATGCGGATGGTGTTCTTGCGACGGCCGTAGAAGCCCTTGGCGGCTTTCAGGACCTTCTTGTGCTTGGCGTGGGCGGTGACGCCTCTCTTTACGCGTGCCATGTCATGATCTCCTTAAACGCTGTTCCGGACCGAATGCTTAAAGGCCGTTCGGCAGAAAATTCTTGATGACCTTCTTGCCGTCCGGTTCAGCCAGAACCATCGTGCCGCGGGCATCGCGAATGAACTTGTTGGAACGCTTGATCATGCCGTGGCGCTTGCCGGCGGCAGCCGACAGCACCTTGCCGGTGGCGGTAATCTTGAACCGCTTCTTGGCGGCCGATTTGGTCTTCATCTTGGGCATTTTGCTACTCCGTATTGGTAGCGCACCATCGCGCTTCTTTTCTCGCTTCGGGCCGACCAAAGCCCGAAAAGCAAATGAAACCGCCACGGCATGCCCTGCCGGGCGGTTTTTGTTTTTTGCTCTGCGTATCTTGCTTTCCGTAAATCAGAGATGATTTCCGGGCCGATACGCGGAACGGCGGTCCTATAGATCAAACAGGGCTCGTGCGCAACACCTCACGCCATGCGGTAGTGTCTCAGTTTGAAATATGCGCTTCCGCCTAAGGGTTATCGCCTGCGCCGAACTCCTATGTACTTACCGCAAAGCACAAGACGCTGAAGATGACGCCGGCAATGGCCGCTGGCGTGTCCAAGACGCTCTGGTCGATGGACGACCATTGCGCGAAGATGGACGCCGTTGCTCCGAAGCCGGGCAAGCGCGGTCCCTACGGGAAAAGTACGAAAGGCCAAATGAGCATCCACGTATTGAAAATCATAGCCTGCGCGAACAGGCACACCCAGTATCCCGATGGGGAACGCCACGCACTTTTGGTCTACATCAATGCCTACGACTTGGGGACTGCACTCTCATCATCACCACGGTTTCTGGCCGAATGCGGATGGGAGCTGATCGAGGTAAGAGGCTCGAAAAGGCTGGAAATCGAAATTTCTTCGATCAGCGACGAACCGTTGCGAAACGCAGCTGCGACTGCGGTCCAAGAGGGTTACGGTATCGTCGTCTATGCGACTCCGATTGCTGATCTCAATTCCTAATTTCAAACTGAGACACTACCCGCCCCGCGGCGCGCTTTCCCGTTCAGGGCAGCGTGAACCACACCGGCAGCACCCCCGACTGCTGCGCGCCGTCGATCAGTTCGAAGGCCGGCAGCGCCACCAGGAACACCAGCCCGTCGAGCAGCGTGTTCAACAGCAGGCGCGGCTTGAAGCTGCCGGTGTCGCCTTCCTGGTAGAGTGAAAGCTTCGGAAAGAAGCGAGGCACGCGCGCCAGATAGGCTTTGTAGGGAGCGCCGAGGACTTCCTTGAGATAGCGCTCCTCGCGCAGGATGACGACGTGGAAGGCGCCGGCGCAAAGGACCGCGAAGAGGATGATGCCGGAAAACGAGCCGATCTGCGCGCCAACGCCGGCTGCCGCCACGGTCGAGAACAGATAGAGCGGGTTGCGGGTGATCGAATAGGGCCCGCCGGTGACCACTTCGGAGGATTTGCGGCCGCCGATGTAGAGCGTCGACCACAAGCGCCCGACGATGCCCAGGAAGATCAGGAGCACGCCGAACATCTCGATCGTCTCGTGCACGGGCGTCTCGGGAGGGAACGTCGACTGGCCGAAAAGGAGTGCCGCAAACAGCACCACGATGAGCACCGCCAGTACGATGCGGCGCATATACTGGTAGCCGCCCAACCCTTCTATCTGGTTGTCGGTCGGGATCTTTGTTTCATCGACCATGGCCAATCCGATCGTCGTGTTTTGATCGCGATCGGGAACACCCGATCGTCGATTTGCTCGCGATCAAAGAGCTCGATCGTCGAGGAGCCGGCGATCGGATAGAAAAACAGGCGCCCCCGCCGATCGTCGGGTCGCCCCTGCGCGGCAATTCAGGCGGATTTTGGAGCACCAAGCAGCGGCGGCCGGTCAATTCTCCTTCGCGAAACCGTGATCGGCGCGACAGTTTGCGGCGATCGCGCCGGAATGGCTCCAGGACGGAAAGGAAACGTGAGGCGCACCGTCAGCGGGGCGCCAGCACCATCATCATCTGTCGGCCTTCGAGCTTCGGCTCGGCCTCGACCTTGGCGATCGGCGCGACTTCCTCGCGCACCTTGTTCAGGAGCTGCATGCCGAGTTCCATATGCGCCATTTCGCGGCCGCGGAAACGCAGCGTCAGCTTGACCTTGTCGCCGTCCTCGAAGAAGCGCCGCACGGC
Source organism: Mesorhizobium sp. WSM3862 (assembly GCF_002294985.1). GTDB lineage: Bacteria > Pseudomonadota > Alphaproteobacteria > Rhizobiales > Rhizobiaceae > Mesorhizobium. Next base: position 221,048 of record NZ_NSGE01000004.1, read on the forward strand.
CTTCATCTTGGTCTCGTAGTCATGGCTGTCGATGTTCGGGCGCATCTTGATCTCCTTGATCTCGATGACCTTCTGGTTCTTGCGCGCCTCGGCCGCCTTCTTCTGGTTGGCGTATTTCAGCTTGCCGAGATCGAGGATCTTGACGACGGGCGGCTGCGCGTTGGGCGATATCTCGACGAGATCCAGCCCGGCCTCTTCGGCCAGCAGCAGCGCGTCGTTGATGGAAACTTCGCCACGGTTGTGGCCTTCTGCGTCGATGAGCTGGACCCGGGGCACCCGGATGTCTCGGTTGGAGCGCGGACCGTCCTTGGTCGGGGCCGCTGCTTTGAAAGGTCTGCGAATGGTCGTGGTCTCCTCGGCCGTTTCGTTCAGGGTTTCTTTGAGTTCAATCGCTTGGACGCGCCTATGTGGTGAGCGCGCGGCCGGAGTCAATAGCACAGCCTCGCCAGGAAATCACCTCAAAGCTTGCCATTGCCTGCACCAAGCAAAGAAAAGGTGCGAGCACTTTTCCGCGAACCGCCGGATGTGCCAAAAGACCGGCCGGAAGGACGAGGTCATGGACGCCAGCGCACCAGTTTTCATCGACGTGAACGGAACGCAGATCGCTGTCAGGCAGGCGCTGGGCTCAGCGCCGGGCATCGTCTGGCTGGGCGGCTACAAGTCCGACATGCTGGGCACCAAGGCCGAGGCGCTGTCGGCCTGGGCGAGCCGCGAAGGCCGCGCCTATCTGCGCCACGACTATTCCGGCCACGGCGAATCGGGCGGCGAATTCGCCGAGGGCACGATCTCGAAATGGCTGGCCGAGAGCCTCGCCGTCTTTCGCCGCTTCAGCAAGGGCAAGCAGATCCTGGTCGGCTCCTCGATGGGGGCGTGGATTGCGCTGCGCATGGTGCAGGAATTGCGCAAGGCCGGCGACGACCGCATCGCCGGCCTGGTGCTGCTTGCGCCGGCGCCCGACTTTACCGTCGAGCTGATCGAGCCGGTGCTGACCAGGGCGCAGAAGCGCGACCTTTCGAAAAAGGGATTTTTCGAGGAACCGTCCGACTATTCCGCCGAGCCCTATATCTACACGCGCGCGCTGATCGAGGACGGCCGCGCGAACCGGGTGATGACCGGGCCGATCGACACTCATTGCCCGGTACATATCGTGCAGGGTCTCGCCGATCCCGACGTGCCTTCCGGTCATGCGCTGAAGCTCGCCGCACTGCTGCCGGCCGATGACGTCACGCTGTCGCTTATCCCCGACGGCGATCATCGCCTCTCCCGCCCGGAGGATCTCGACATGCTCAACCGCGCCGTCGGCGACCTGATCCAGCGAGTTTCATAAGCATGCGCATTTCCATCCCGATATCCGCCTTCGTTGCGGCCATCGTCGGCTTTGGCGGCACTTTGGCCATCGTCATTGCCGCCGCCAAGGCGATCGGCGCCACTCAGATCGAGACCGCGAGCGGGGTGACGGCGATCTGCCTGGCCATGGCCATCGAATGCCTGTGGCTGTCCTGGCGCACGAAAATGCCGGTCATCACCGCCTGGTCAACGCCGGGCCTGGCGCTGATCGCGGCCTCCAGCGGCTTCACCATGGCGCAAGCCGTCGGCGCTTTCATCGTCACCGGCATCCTCTTGATCGCCACCGGCCTGTTCAAGCCGCTGACCCGGCTGATCGCGCAGATTCCGGCCTCGGTGGCGTCCGGCATGCTGGCCGGCATCCTGGTCGGCTTCGGCATCAACGCGGTCAAGGCCATTCCCGCCGATCCGTGGCTGATCCTGCCGCTGATCGCCGCCTTCTTCGTCATCCGGCTGTTCAACCCGGCGGTTTCGGTCCTTGTCGTGCTGATCGGCGGCGGCCTTGCCGCCTTCCTCACCGGCCGCGTCGGCGGCCTGCCGGCGCCGGAATTGTCGACACTGACGCTGATCGCTCCGCAGTTCACCGTTTCGGCGATCATTGGCCTGGCCTTGCCGCTCTACCTCGTCACCATGGCCTCGCAGAACCTCTCCGGTCTCGCGGTGCTGAAAGCCGCCGGCTACCACCCGGAACCTGGCCCGCTGATCGGCGTCACCGGGCTGTTCTCGCTGCTCTCGGCGCCGTTCGGCGCCTCGACGACCAATCTGGCGGCGATCTCCGCGGCGATCTGCACCGGCCCGGATGTCCATCCGGATCCCGCCGAGCGCTGGAAGACGGGGCCGTTCTATGCGCTCGCCTATCTGGTCTTCGCCATCTTCGGCGCTTCGCTGGTGGCGATCTTCGCCGTCCTGCCGCAGAGCCTGATCGTGCTGGTCGCCGGCCTGGCGCTGATGGCGCCTTTAGCCAACGCGCTCTCGATCGCGCTCCATGATGCGGGCGAGCGCATGCCGGCCACGCTCACCTTTGCGGTGACGGCCTCAGGGCTCACCTTGTTCGGCGTCGGCGCGGCTTTTTGGGGGCTGGTCGCCGGAATGGCAGTGCTTTTCCTCGAGAAACTCAAAAAGCGATAATCATTTCAGGCCTTTCGCCGGTTTTGGCCGGACTTGCCTTGAATCGCCGATTTCGCCTTCCCATTTCGATTCCACGCAGCCGGTTTGGCTGTCTCCAACGGAAGGATTGGGAGAAAATGAACACAAGTGCATTGATCCGTCCGGCCTGGACGCCGGCGACCATCGCGCTGATGGTGATCGGCTTCATGGTGTTCTGGCCGCTGGGCTTCGCCATGCTTGCCTACATCATCTGGGGCGACCGGCTCGAAGGCTTCAAGCGCGATGTCAACCGCGCCACCGACGGCATCTTCGCCGGCTGCCGCCGTGGCTCGGAAAAGGCGGCCCGCTGGGGCCATGGCTCGTCCCGCACCGGCAACGTCGCTTTCGACGACTGGCGCGAGAAGGAACTCGAACGCCTCGCCGAGGAGCGCCGCAAGCTCGACGAGATGCTGAACGAGTTCGACGAGTATGCCCGCGAGCTGCGCCGTGCCAAGGACCAGGAAGAGTTCGACCGCTTCATGGCCGAGCGTAACAACCGGACCGCGCCGACCACGACGAGTGGTCCAACCGGAGCGACGGGGCCGAAGCGCGGCAAGGGGTCGAACCTCCTTGACGACTGAGCCTCAATCATAAGGCTCGGCCGACATGCGGCGTCGCGCGAGCGGCGCCGTTTCTTTTTTGTTCTCCATGTAGCCTCACTCTACTGGTCGTTTTTCTCGAATCGCGTATCGTCCGGCCATGACCCTCGGCTTCTTTCGCAATCTGACCAAGCCAGAACCCAAGCCCGTCGTGGAGCGCGAGCATTGCGTCGCCGGCCGCACCCTGCCGCTCAAAATCGTCGAGAGCGCGAGGGCCCGGCGGTTGACGCTGCGTATCGATTCCGGCGGCCAGGGGCTGCGCATAACCGTGCCGCCCGGCTTGCGCCGCGGCGAGGTGGAGAAGTTCCTCGACCGCCATCAGGACTGGCTGGAGCAGCGCCTGGCCAAGGTGCCGATGCGCCCGCAGGTGCGGCCCGGCATCAAGATCCCGATCCGCGGCGTGCCGCACCGCATCGTCCATGAGCCGGCGAAACGCGGCACCGTCACCATCGCGCGCGACGAGCGCGGCCCGCTGCTCATCATCCATGGCGAGCGTGTCCACCTGCCGCGCCGCATCGCCGATTATCTGAAACGCGAGGCCAAGCGCGAGATCGAGAAGCTGGTGGTCAAGCACACCGAGGCGATCGGCAAGCGCGCCAAGGCGATCCGCTACAAGGATACCTCCAGCCGCTGGGGGTCATGCACCTCGGAGGGCAATCTGTCCTTCTCGTGGCGCATCATGATGGCGCCGCCGCCGGTCATCAATTACCTGGTGGCGCATGAGGTCGCGCATCTGAAAGAGATGAACCACGGACCGAAATTCTGGAAGCTGTGCGAAAAGCTCTGCCCCGACACCGATCGCTGCAAGGACTGGCTGAAGCGCAACGGCGGCGCGCTGCAGGCGATCGTGTTTGAGTAGGCGTCGCCCTGGCACCCGTATAGCTGGCGGCCCACCGCAGCCGCTCAATCGTCATTCGCCGCGTTGAGTTCCTCCGGCCGCAGCCCTTCCTCACTCGCATGCGGCCACGGCAGAAAATTCCGGTCGAACGCGTCGCTGCCGAAATAGTCGAGCGCCCGGTGCGCCTCGGCGCCGTTGAAAGCGGACTTGTCCATCAGATGCACGATCACCTCGCGCGCCTGCGCGATCTTCTGCCTGAGTTCGGCGACGGTCTTGTCGGTCATGATCTTTCTGCTCCCGCCTGTGTCCCTACTCGAAAGGTAGCGCTTTCCGTCGGCCCGGCAACGGCATGCTTTTTCTCGACTCTTGCGGCTTTTCGTGCCAATCCCGCGCCATGACGCTCGACATCAAGATCTGCGGATTGAAGACCGACGCCGCGATGGCCGCCGCGCTCGCTGGCGGGGCCAGCCATGTCGGCTTCATCTTCTTTGCCAAAAGCCCGCGCTTCGTCCATCCGGCCGAGGCCGGCCGTCTGCGCCAGGCGGCCATCGGCAAGGCCAAGGCGGTTGCCGTCACCGTGGATGCGGATGATGCCCTTCTCGACGAGATTGTCGCGAGGATGCAGCCGGATATGCTGCAACTGCATGGTTCCGAAACGCCGGTGCAGGTGGCCGAGCTCAAGACCCGCTACGGCCTGCCGGTGATGAAGGTGCTGTCGGTCAGCGAAGCCGCGGATCTCGAGCGGATAAAGCCCTATGTCGGCGTTGCCGACCGCGTCATGTTCGACGCCAAGCCGCCCCAGGGATCGCAATTGCCGGGCGGCAACGGCGTCGCCTTCGACTGGCGCATCCTTGCCGGCCTTGACGCCGGCCTCGATTACATGCTTTCCGGAGGGCTCAACGCCGCCAATGTCGGCGATGCCCTCAGACTGGCCAATCCGCCCGGGATAGACATCTCCTCCGGCGTGGAGAGCGCTCCGGGCGTCAAGGATCCGGCGCTGATCGAGCAGTTTTTCCGGGCCGTCAGGGCCGCGCGCGACGACCGCGCCGCCTGAGGAAGTTTTCAAACCCGAGCATGTCCCGGAAAAGTGGGAACCGGTTTTCCGATAAGGACGTGCTCAGAAGCAAAGACTCAGGAGATCGGCGATGAACAGGCCGGCTATGCCCAATTCCTTCCGCACCGGGCCCGACGAGCAGGGCATGTTCGGCATTTTCGGCGGCCGCTTCGTCGCCGAGACGCTGATGCCGCTGATCCTCGATCTCGAAGAGCAGTGGAACAAGGCCAAGAATGATCCGGAGTTCAAGGCGGAGCTGGAGAACCTTTCGACCCATTATGCCGGTAGACCGTCGAAGCTCTATTTCGCCGAGGGCCTGACAAGGTATCTTCGGGAGGTTTCCTCGGCGAAGGGCCTCGGGGGCGGCGCCAAGGTCTATTTCAAGCGCGAGGACCTGAACCACACCGGCTCGCACAAGATCAACAATTGCCTCGGCCAGATCCTGCTCGCCAAGCGCATGGGCAAGAAGCGCATCATTGCCGAGACCGGTGCCGGCCAGCATGGTGTCGCTTCCGCCACGGTCGCTGCGCGCTTCGGCTATCCCTGCGTGGTTTACATGGGTGCAACCGACGTCGCCCGCCAGAGCCCGAACGTCTTTCGCATGAAGCTGCTCGGCGCCGAGGTTCGCCCGGTCACCGCCGGCCACGGCACGCTGAAGGACGCGATGAACGAGGCGCTGCGTGACTGGGTCACCAATGTCGAGGACACCTATTATCTGATCGGCACCGCCGCCGGCCCGCATCCCTATCCGGAGCTGGTGCGCGACTTCCAGTCGGTGATCGGCACGGAAGCACGCGCCCAGATGCTGGAGCAGGAGGGCCGGCTGCCCGACGTCATCATCGCCGCCGTCGGCGGCGGCTCCAACGCTATCGGCCTGTTCCACCCCTTCCTCGACGACAAGGATGTGCGCATCATCGGCATCGAGGCCGGCGGTCGCGGCCTCGACGGCGTCGAGCACTGCGCCTCGATGAATGCCGGCGCGCCGGGCGTGCTGCACGGCAACCGCACCTATCTCTTGCAGAATGCGGACGGCCAGATTCTCGACGGCCATTCGATCTCGGCCGGTCTCGATTATCCGGGCGTCGGGCCCGAGCATGCCTGGCTGCGCGATTCGGGCCGCGTCGAATATGAGCCGATCCTCGACGAGGAGGCGCTGGAGGCCTTCCAACTGACGACCCGCGTCGAAGGCATCATCCCGGCGCTGGAATCGGCGCACGCCATCGCGCATGCGATGAAGATCGTACCGAAAATGGACACGGACCAGATCGTCATCGTCAACCTGTCCGGCCGCGGCGACAAGGACGTGCACACGGTGGCCAAGATGCTGGGCATGGAGATCTGACAATGACGACCCGCATCGACCGCCGCATGGCGAAGCTCAAATCCGAGGGCCGTCCGGCTTTCGTCACCTACTTCATGGGCGGCGATCCGGATTACGACACTTCGCTCGCTATCATGAAGGCGCTTCCCGGCGCCGGCAGCGATGTCATCGAGCTCGGCATGCCTTTCTCCGATCCGATGGCCGACGGCCCGGCCATTCAGGCGGCGGGTCTCAGGGCGCTGAAAGGCGGTCAGACGCTGGTCAAGACGCTGAAGATGGCGTCCGAATTCCGCGCCGGCGACGACGAAACGCCGATCGTGCTGATGGGCTACTACAACCCGATCTACGTTTACGGTGTCGATCGCTTCCTGGCCGACGCCAAGGCGAGCGGCATCGACGGCCTGATCGTTGTCGACCTGCCGCCGGAAATGGACGAGGAGCTCTGCGTTCCGGCGCTGAAGGCGGGCATCAATTTCATCCGCCTGGCGACGCCGACCACCGACGACAAGCGCCTGCCGAAGGTGCTCGAGAACACCTCCGGCTTCGTCTACTACGTATCGATGACGGGCATCACCGGCTCGGCCTTGGCCGACACTGCCAAGGTGTCGGCGGCGGTCAAACGGATCAAGGGTCACACCGCGCTGCCCGTCTGCGTCGGTTTTGGCGTCAAGACAGCGGAGCAGGCGCGTACCATCGGCGCCTCCGCGGACGGCGTCGTCGTCGGCACGGCGATTGTCAACGCGGTCGCCAATGTGCTCGGGCCCAAGGGCGAGAAGACCGCCGATCCGGCCGAAGCGGTCGCCACGCTGGTCAGCGGGCTTGCCCAGGGCGTCCGCTCGGCCCGCCTTGCTGCCGCCGAATAGTCTGATTATTTGTTTTTACGCAATTCCGGACGGAAAACCGCCACACACTTTTCCTGGAATTGCTGGACGTCTCTTCGTCGGGACAGGAGCCGAAGCGATGAACTGGATCACCAACTACGTTCGACCGAAGATCAATTCGATGCTCGGACGGCGCACCGACATGCCGGAAAATCTCTGGATCAAGGATCCCGAGACCGGCGAGATGATCTTCCACAAGGACCTCGAATCCAACCAGTTCGTCATCCCGTCTTCCGGCCACCATATGAAGATCTCGGCCAAGGAGCGGCTGAAATACTTCTTCGACGACGGCAGATACGAGACGCTGGAAAACCCCAAGGTCGTGCAGGATCCGCTGAAGTTCCGCGATGAGAAGCGCTACACCGATCGGCTGAAAGAGGCGAAGGCCAAGACAAGCCTCGAGGACGCGATTCTTAACGCAGTCGGCACCATCGAAGGCCTGCCGGTGGTGGTTACCGTGCAGGATTTCGCCTTCATGGGCGGCTCGCTCGGCATGGCCGCGGGCGAAGCCATCGTCCATGCCTTCGAGGTCGCTTTGCAGCGCAGGCGGCCGCTGATCCTGTTCGCCGCCTCGGGCGGCGCCCGCATGCAGGAAGGCATCCTCTCGCTGATGCAATTGCCGCGCACCACGGTAGGCGTCGACCGGCTGAAGGAAGCCGGTCTGCCCTATATCGTCGTGCTGACCAACCCTACCACCGGCGGCGTGACCGCGTCCTATGCCATGCTGGGCGACGTTCACATCGCCGAGCCCGGCGCGCTGATCGGCTTCGCCGGGCCGCGCGTCATCGAGCAGACGATCCGCGAGAAACTCCCCGATGGCTTCCAGCGCGCCGAATATCTGATGGAACACGGCATGGTCGACATGGTGGTCTCGCGTCTGGAGATGCGCTCGACCATCGCACGACTGTTGAAGATGCTGCTCAAGACCCCAGTGGCCGAGACGCCATTGGAGCCTGAGATCCTGCCGCCGGCGGTCGTCAACGCCGAATCCCGGCCGCAGGCCTGACGCGACATCGTTTGCCGCCCACCGCGATTGCGCCAGCTGCGCTGCGCAGTAGCTGTTTGCGCATGATCCCTTTCCAAAACCGATCCCGGTTTTCGGGCTCATGCGCCAGAGCAATTCCAGCAAGAGTGCGCAGCGGTTTTGCGTCCGGAATTGCACACGAACGAAAAGCATTGAAGGCGATCCTGTTCTTTCGCCGCAAATGCTCTAGGATTCCGCCATGACAACGCTCGCCGCCGCTCGTGAAATCGAACATCTGATGACGCTCCATCCGAAAGGTTTCGACCTTTCGCTGGACCGCATCGCCCGCCTGCTCGAGCGTCTCGGCAACCCGCAGGACCGGCTGCCGCCGGTCATCCACATCGCCGGCACCAACGGCAAGGGCTCTTGCGCCGCCTTCTCGCGGGCGCTGCTGGAGGCGGCCGGTCATCTCGTCCACGTGCACACCTCGCCGCATCTGGTAAACTGGCACGAGCGCTACCGGCTGGCCGCCGAGGGCGGCGGCAAGCTGGTCGACGACGATGTCTTTGCCGAGGCCATCGCGCGCGTCGCCAAGGCCAATCAGGGCCAGAAGATCACCGTTTTCGAGATCCTCACCGCCGTCACCTTCATCCTGTTTTCCGAGCATCCGGCCGAGGCGGCGATCATCGAGGTCGGGCTCGGCGGCCGCTTCGATGCCACCAATGTCATTTCCCGGCCTGCCGTTTCGGTGATCATGCCGGTGTCGATGGATCACGAAGCCTATCTCGGCGACCGCGTTGAGCTGATCGCGGCCGAAAAGGCCGGCATCATGAAGCGCGGCTGCCCGGTGGTGATCGGCGCGCAGGAAAGCGAGACCGCGCTGGAGGTGCTGATCGAGACCGCCGAGCGGCTGGATTGCCCGACTGTCGTCTACGGTCAGGATTTCCTGGCCTTCGAGGAGAACGGCCGCATGGTCTATCAGGACGAGGACGGTCTGATGGACCTGCCGCTGCCGCGCCTGCCCGGTCGGCATCAGTTCGCCAATGCCGCCGCGGCGATCGCCGCGGTCAAGGCCGCCGGCTTCGAGATCAGCCATCGCGCTGCCGAAAAAGCGATGACCAGTGCCGCCTGGCCGGCCCGGATGCAGAAGCTGACGCAGGGCAGGCTGGTTGAGCTTGCCCCAAAGGGCGCCGAGATCTGGCTCGACGGCGGTCACAATCCGGGCGCCGGCGTCGTCATCGCCGAAGCGCTGGCCGAGCAGGAGGAAAAGAACCCGCGCCCGCTGATCCTCATCTCCGGCATGATCAACACTAAGGACCAGACCGGCTACTTCAGCGCTTTCAAGGGACTGGCCCGTCACGTCTACACGGTGCCGGTGAGCAAGAGCGATGCCGGCGTGCCGAATGACGAGCTCGCGCTGCGCGCCACCGAGGCCGGCCTGTCGGCCGAGCCGGTCAACTCCGTCGCCGATGCGCTGATGCTGTTGCGCGACAGCTGGGACGGTCCGGCGCCGCGCATCCTCATCGGCGGCTCGCTCTATTTCGCCGGCGCTGTGCTGGACGAGAACGGCACGCCGCCGACCTGATAGCGCCGAGGCAGTCGCGAGGAGCAATCGTGATCAAGGTGAACCAGCTGGCCCATGTCTGCATCTTCGCGCATGACCTTGAGGCGACGCGCGGCTTCTACCGGGATGTGCTCGGCATGGACACGCAGTTCAACTTCCTGCGCGACGGCAAGATCTTCGGTTTCTATCTCGATTGCGGCGGCCGCAGCCATGTCGAGGTGTTCGAGAAGGCCGAAGCCCGCTACAGCGAGGCGAACCAGATCAACCACTTCTGCCTGGAGGTGGAAGACATGGACGCCGCGATCACCCATATCCGGTCGCAAGGGGTCGAGGTCACGGCGAAGAAGCTCGCTTGCGACGGCACCTGGCAGGCCTGGATCAAAGACCCCAACGGCGTGAAGATCGAGCTGTTCGAATACACGGCCAAAAGCGCGCAATTCATCGGCGGCGATCGCGTCGCCGATTGGTAGCGGCGCCTGCCTCGAAGGTTATTTCAGCTCGATCTCGATGAAGGCATATTCGCCGTCATTGGCGTTGATGACGTCGTGCTCGACGCCTTCCCGGCGGAAGTAGGGCGCGCCTTGCTTCATCTCTGCGAAGGATTCGCCGTCGTTGGTCACCAGCTTCACCTTGCCGTCCATCAGCGGCACGACGACATAGTCGTGGCCATGGCGGTGCCAGCCGGTGTTGGCGCCCGGGGCGAAGCGGTATTCGGTGACGATCACGCGCTCATTGTCGACGTGAACTGTGGCCTTGGCTGTTCCGGTCATGTGGGGCTCCTTTTCTTAAGGAAAGGAGATGGCCGCCCGAAGCGTCAGGGCCAGAGTGCCGTCAGCGATGGCGCCAAGAAAAAGCCCGGCGCAATGGCCGGGCTCGATCTCTCTAATATTCGGATTGGCTCAGGCGAGGCTGCCATTGATCCAGTGCGACAGTGCGGTCTTCGGTGCCGCACCCACCTTCATGTCGGCCACTTCGCCACCCTTGAAGATCATCAGCGTCGGGATCGAGCGCACGCCGTACTGGGCGGCCAACTCGGGATTCTCGTCGATGTTGAGCTTGGCGACCTTCACCTTCGAGCCGAGCTCCTTGGCGATGTCTTCCAACGCCGGGGCGATCATCTTGCACGGACCGCACCACTCGGCCCAGAAATCCACCACGACCGGCTCCTTGGCATTGAGCACATCGGCCTGGAAATTGCCCTTGTCGACCTTGATGGTGGCCATGCTGAAATCCTTTCGAAAACTCGGGTTGCACCAAATGTGGTGGCTGTGGTGGCGATGTTCAAGCAGTTCTTGTGTCACGCTCCCGTGAGTCGGGCAAGGGCACCGTCCATGGCCGCTGCCGGCAGCTCGATCAGGCGCGGCGCCTCGGTGAACAGCAGCGCGGCCGTCACCGTGCGGCCCGGATAGAGCGGCTGAAGCAGCGCGCGGTAGAGCGCAAGCTGCAGGACATAGGCCGGCGGCACTTCGGCCAGGCTGGCCGGCGCCGGCCGGTTGGTCTTGTAGTCGACGATCGAGACCGTTTCCGCGGTGACGGCCAGCCGGTCGATCTTGCCGGAGATCGAGCGCAGCCTGCCCTTCACCTCCAGGCTGCCCATGACGGCGACTTCCGCCCGCGAGGACGGCGAGAACAGCGCCCCGAAGCTTCTGTCGGACAGGATGGAAAGCACGGCTTCCAGCGCGGTGTCGCGCTCTTCAGCCGGCCAGTCGGCGCCGGCGCGCGCCAGATAGCGTTCGGCCGCGCTCCGCCTCCCGTCCTCGGCGATGCCGGGCAGCATCTGCAGCAATTTGTGCAGTGCCAGCCCGCGCATCACCGCAAAGCCTGGTTCGGTTTCCGCGTCGAGCACCGGCGAGCGCGTGTCGGGCAAGCTTTCCGTCGCTTCGTCGATCAGCGCCGAGGCGCCTGAAGGCGAGAGCGGTCGCGGTAAGTCCTCATAGGGCGGGAGCGGCCGGAACAGGTCGTCCGGCAGCGGCGCGGCATGATTGAACGGTATCGTCTCCTCAGCCTGATTGAGCGCCATCGGCGGCAGCTTGGTCATATGGAAGCGATGTACTGCCACATCGGGTGTCGCCGGATGCCGCCGTTCAGCGCTTTCCGGCGCACCCAGCAGTGCCCGGCTGACGATCGAATGCCAGGTGCCGGTGCTCGGCGCGCGCTTGCCGTGATAGCCGCAGACGATCAGCCGGTCCTCGGCGCGCGTCATGCCGACATAGAGCAGCCGCCGGTATTCGTCGTCGGCAAGCTCGCGCGCCCGCGCCGAGGCCGCTTTCGAAACGCCGTTGGCGACATCACTCGCCGAGCGCCAGAGATAGCCCTTGCCCTTCCAATCAGCGCCCGAGCTTTCGAAGGCCATCAGCCGCGGCAGGTGCTGGTCGCTGAACGGCGCCGAGCCGCCGTCGACCAGGAAGACGACCGGCGCCTCCAGGCCCTTGGCGGCGTGCACGGTCATGACGCGCACCTCGTTGCGGGTCTGGTCCATCTCGCGCTTGATCTCCGGCCCGCTGTTTTCCAGCGTCGAGAGGAAGGATTCCAGCCCCGGCAGGCCGATACGTTCCTCAGCCAGGCAGAAACTCAGGAACTCGTCGAGGATGTCGCCGGCTTCCGGCCCGAGCCGGGCCGTCATCTTGCGGCGCAGGCCGTCACGCGAAAGCGCGGCGGCATAGAATTCGAAGACCGGCTTGAACGCCACCTCAGTCGCCCAGCCATCGAGCCGGCTAACAACGGCAGCCAAGGCCTCGTCTCCGCCGGCATGCTGCCGGAGTGATGCGATCAGCGACTGGCCCTTTGGCCGCTCGCCGGCGAGCGTGAGCAACGTCTCCTCGGAAACCTCGAAGATCGGGCTGCGCAGCACGGCGGCCAGGGACAGGTCGTCCTCCGGCTGAATCAAAAAATGGCCGAGCGCGATCAGGTCCTGCACGGCGATATGGCCGGGAAGGCTCAGCCTGTCGGCGCCGGCGACCGGGATCTGCCGGTTCTTGAGGCTGCGCGACAGCGCGTGCACGAAGCTATCGCGCTTGCGCACCAGCACCAGGATGTCGCCGGCGGTCAGCTTGCGGCCCTTGCCTTCGATGGCCTCGCCGTGGCGCAGCCAGTTCTGGATCGTCGTTGCCACATGTTCGGCCACGCGCACGGCGGGCGCGCTGGCGTGGTTGACCGGCAAGGTCCAGTCGTCGGGCTCTTCGACCATTTCGGCGCCGATCGAGGGCCACACCTCGACATAGCCCGGCGCATCGGTGCGGATCGCCTTGTGGCTGAGCGGATCGGGATCGTGGCTGATGCCGCGCCGCACGCCTGGTTCGGCGAAGACGCGGTCGACGGCGGCGAGCACGTCGTCGCTCGAGCGGAACGACCAGGTGAGCTTCAGGTCGGCAAACGAAGCCTCCGCGTCGCGCACCCGCCCGGCAAACAAAAGCCGGCTTTCGGCAAAGGAATCGGGCGCTGCGCCTTGAAAGGAGTAGATCGACTGTTTCTCGTCGCCTACGGCGAACACGGTGCGCCGCACCGTCTCGCGCTGGCCGAGCCCGGCGAAGAATTCTTCCGTCAGCTTCTTCACCACTTCCCACTGGTCGGGACTGGTGTCCTGCGCCTCGTCGAGCAGGATATGGTCGATGCCCTGGTCGAGCTTGAACTGCACCCACGGCCCGGCATCGGGCCGCGACAGCAGGCTGACCGTGCGGGTGATCAAATCGTTGAAGTCGAGGAAACCGCGGCTTCGCTTCAACTGCTCGTAGCGGGCGATCAGCCAACCGGCGACGGTGAGCGCGGCGGCCGTGCCTTCGAGCATGCGGAACAGCGCCAGCCGGTCCGATACATCGAGGATCGCCTTGGCCGCCGCGAGATAGCGCTCGGGCAGGTCGGGCAGCCTGTCGACCAGCGCTTTCTTGAAGATCTTCGGTGGATCGTAAGGGTCGCCATCGGAGCGCAGAAATGCCTTGGCGAGCAGTCGCAGTCGCCTGATCGGATCGGCTTCGGCAAAAGCGGTCTGCGCATAGGGCAGCACGTTGTTCAGCACTTGCCGCGCGTCGGCGGCTTCGGCGGCGCGCGCGAATTCAGCGAACTGGCTCGGCCCAAAGCCCGGCAGCGGCCAGACCGAAGCGGCAATGCCGGCTGCCGTCTGTCCGGGTTTGAAGCCGAATTCGGCGAACAGCAGCCGGAATTCCCGGTCCCTGCCCAGCTTTTCGATAAAGGCGCGCAGTTCGTCGCGCTTGCCGACGATCTCGGAGAGCAGCATGTCGAGCCCGAATTCGCCGCCGCGCTCCAGCAGCGTGGCAAAGGCTTCCGCCAGGCCTTCGACACCGGCGCCGGCACCCGAAATCATGTCGCGGCGCGCATCCGCGAAAAGCGAGGCCTCCATCTGCGGATCGAGCATGTCGAAATGCGCCGGGATGTTGGCTTCCAGCGGGAACTGATGCAGCACCGATTCGCAGAAGGCGTGGATGGTCTGAATTTTCAGGCCACCCGGCGTTTCCAGCGCCTCGGCAAACAATCGGCGCGCGCGCCGCATCGTATCGCGGTCGGCCGCCCGCCCGTCGAGCTCCGCGATCCGTGTCGCAAGCTCGGCGTCTGGAAGCGCCGTCCACTCCGACAACGTCGAGAACACGCGGTTCGACATGTTGGCGGCGGCGGCGCGCGTGTAGGTCAGGCACAGGATCTTCGACGGATCGGTGCCGTTGAGCAGAAGCCGGATGACGCGTTGCGCCAGCACATGGGTCTTGCCCGAGCCGGCATTGGCCGAGACCCAGGCGGAATTTTGCGGATCGGAAGCGCGCGCCTGGCTGGCGGCGGTGTCGGAGGGGATCGGATATCTCATCCTTCCGCCTCGTCCTCGCTTGCGCCGCCGGCCGACCATTCCAGCACGCGCGCCAGATGGTCGTAGTCGCCATCGGCCTCGCCTTCGCGGAACGGCAGCGCGCGTGACAGATAGCCGGTGGTCGGGTCAGCATAGTGGAAGAGCAGCCTTTCCAGCCGCGCCCACGCTTCCTCGGCAAGCTCGTTGGCGGTCTTCGGCTTGCGGTTGTATTCGAGGATCGATTCCTCGAACACCTCGCCGTTCGGCTTCAGCCGCACGAAGGCAAGCTGCGAGGGCTCGCAGATGCCGAGCTCCTTGAAGGCGCCCCGTCGAAGAAGCGCGCCCTCGAGTGCCAGCTGCGGCGACAGAAGCGTATGCGCCTGCGCCTTCGAAGGCGAGGAACCGGTCTTGTAGTCGAGGATGTCGGCCATGCCGCCGGCGAGAAGGTCGACCCGGTCGGCATAGCCCGAAAGCGTGATGCCGGTGCGGCCGACAACGGTCTTTTCGGCGCGTTCCTCGGCATAGCGCCGGGCGACGGCGTCGGCGCGGGTATGCTCCCATTCGATGATGTTTTCCGCGAGCTTTTCGAAGCGCGGCCACCACACCGCCTCGATATCGGGCGGAAGTGCCGCGTCGGCAAAGCACGCGCGACCGGCCTCGATGAGGGCTGCCAGCGCGCCCGGCGCCCTCGGATCTTCCACCCTTCGCGAAAACAAATGCAGGATTTCGTGGAACAGCGTGCCGCGTTCGGCAGCACCGGGGTCGCGGATCACCGGGTCGAGCGGCATCAGGCCGAGAATCCGCCTGGCATAGATCGCATAGGGGTCGCGGCGCAGCGTCTCGATCTCGGTGACCGAGAAATGCTGTGGCCGCAGGTGCAGCGGCGGCTTCGGCTGTGGGCGGGACGCGAAGTCCTTCCTGTCGCCGGCATCGAGCGCGCGCGCCCAGGCAAGCAGCGCGTCGCCGCGCCGGCGAACTGCCGTCGCCTGGTCCTTGCCGATGAAGGTGAGGATGCGCTGCAGCCAGCGCGACGGCACTGCCGGCGCGTCGCCGGATCGGGCCGAGCGGGTCAGCACCACCGTTTCAGTACCCATCGCAATCTGGAAATCATGCGCGGCAAGGCCGATGCGCCGCTCCGGCGGCTCGAGATCGATGCCGGTCTTCATCAGCCGCGACATGAACCGGTCGCTCTCGGGCTTGCGCGGCCAGACCCCTTCATTGAGGCCGCCGATGACCAGCGTGTCGACGCTTTGCAGGCGAGCTTCCAGCGCGCCCCAGATGGCGATGTTGCGGTCGGTGCCTTGCGCCGGCTTGACCGTTTCCGGCGCGATCAGCGCCTCCATCACGTCGGGCCATTCGCCCGCATCGAACTTAAACGGCGATGACGCGGCAACGAGCCCGCGCAGCAGATCGGCCAGCTTCTCGCCGGCGTCGCCGGCGTAGAGGCCGGTCAGGCTGCCATCGGCCGCGCGGCCGAGACCTTCCAGCGCCACGACGCTCGCCCGCGTCAATGTCGCGATATCGGCATCCTTCTCGCCGCGCATCGCCGTGAGCGGGGATAGCGCATCGGTGAGGCGATTGAGCACGCCCCGCGCCTGTTCGATGCCGCGTACCGTGAGGCGCTGGAACCAGAAGGGCTGACGGCTGTCGCCGCCAAGGCCCGCGAGCCGCGTCTCGAAAAGCGCGTCGAGGGAAGCGACGTCCGGCCGGCCGGTGCCGCCGCGCAGCGCCACCAGCTCGATCAGCTCGGCAGCCTTGCGCACGCTCTGGCGTTCGAGACCGAGGCCAAGCAACGGATGCTTGAGCAGCGACAATAGACCCACCGGATCGCCTGGCCGGAATGCTGCGCCTACCGCCAGTCTGAGCAGGCTGGCGGCCGGCGTGTTGGCTAGCGGCGTGCCTCCGGAATCGTCAGCGACGACGCCGAAGCGTAGCAGCTCGGCCGAGACGCGTCGCGCCAGGGCGCGGTCGCCGGTGACGAGTGCCGCGCGCTTGTCCGGCATTTCCACTGCGCGCTTTAGCGCAATGGCAATCGCT
This sequence comes from Mesorhizobium sp. WSM3862, assembly GCF_002294985.1. Classification (GTDB taxonomy): domain Bacteria; phylum Pseudomonadota; class Alphaproteobacteria; order Rhizobiales; family Rhizobiaceae; genus Mesorhizobium. Next base: position 237,585 of record NZ_NSGE01000004.1, read on the forward strand.
GCCGCCTCGTCGCGCTCATTGGCAGCCTCGACCAGCGTCACGCCGGCCAGCGCCTGCTCGACATCGCTGACCGGGAAACGCGGCCGCGACTCCGTCCAAAGCTCGGTGGTCTCGGCCGGCCGCAGCGCCTCGCCGACAAGGGCGGCGCGTAATGCAAGCGGTCTTGACGCAGCGCCGATCTCCTCGACATCGCGGCGCTCAATGCCAATGCTGCCGATCAGCTTGGCGAGGCCGTATTGTGGGTGACCAAGTGTTGCCGGCCGCGCGCCGGGCGCGGTTATCGCCGCGAAGGACGCGTCGTCGAGCTCACGGTCGAGCCCGGGCAGCACGACGGCGCCGTTCGGCAAGCCGGCGATCACGGCAAGCAACTCGGCCGTGGCTGGAATGGAGCCGGTCGAACCGGCGGCGATCACCGGTCCGGTCGGCGGACTGCGCTTCAGCCGCGCCGCTTCCAGCCGGATCAGCGCGCTGCGGTGCGCGGCCGGATTAGAGCGGTCACGCTCTTTGAGCAACTCCGGCCAGTTGTCGGTGACGATGCCGAGGAAATCGAGCGTCACCTGCCACCAGCCCGCAAGGTTGCCGGTGACCAGCGTGGCGAGCTTCGCCCAATCCGTCCCCTCGGTGTCGATCTCGTCCATCAGCCGGGCAAGGTCGCGCGAAAGCCAAATGGCGTCGGCGGCCGAGGTCGGGACGACGAACTCCTCGTTGAAGCGAGCCTTGACATGCGCCGGCAGGCTTTCCTTCCAGGCGCGCACCAGCGGCGCCAGCAACAGCAGCCTTTCCTGCGCGGCGATCGGCGGTGCGAGGTCTATTGCCGGTGCCGCCTCGGCATCAAAGGCGGCCTCGTCCTCGTCGAACTCGCCGAGCGGCCGCACCGTCGGCAAGATGGCCGAGCGTCTGCCGAGCATGTCGACGAAGGCGCCGCGCAGGGCGCGCGCCGCGCGCCGCGTCGGCACATAGATGGTCGCATCGGCCAGCGCCAGCGGCTCGCCGTCGAAGCGGAAGGTTGGGATCAGGCGGCCTTCGAGCAACGCCTCCGCCAGCGTCGGCAGGAACGGCGCTCCGGACGGGATGGAAAAGACGCGGCGCGAGCCGCTCATACCGCATTAGATCTTTGTGCGCCCGTTTGGGCGCACAAACGACGATCTAACTCTTTGAGTCTACGCATCGTGCTTTCCAAAAATCGCACCCGATTTTTGGGCCGATGCGGTCGCGGGCGCGCCGGTGACCGCCGCTTCGGCCGCCGGAATGGCGTCCGGCGTCCCGACGGTGATCCAGCGGCCTCTCATCTTCATGCCGAACAGGCGGCCGGCGGCGATTGCCTTGTCGAAATAGGCGTTGATCGAATGCGGGCCTTCGGGCGCATCCTTGAAGATGCGCGGATCGATGATCGCGGCACCGGCATAGATCAAGCCGGCAGGGTCGCCTTTGGACCGGCGCAGCGCGCCGTCCGGCGCCACGAGGAAGTCGGTGCCGACGCAGTGTCCGATCGCTGAGTCGAGATCGGTGAGCATCAGCAGAATATCCATTCTGGCGGCGTCCCATGCAAGGGCGAGGCGCTCGAGGCTGGGCTCGCCGCTGTCGATCCAGAACGTATCGGCATTGATGATGTAGAAAGGCTCGCCCCCCAGGAACGGCAGCGCCTTGACGATGCCGCCGGCCGAGTCCAGCAGGCCCGCGCGCTCGTCGGAAATGTCGATCTTCGGCGCCCGGCGCCCGGCGACATGGGCGATGATCTGCTCCGGCAGGTAGTGAACGTTGACGACGGCGCTGGCGACGCCGGCGGCTTCCAGGCTGTCCAACCCCCAGTCGAGCAAGGTCTTGCCGGCGATCGTCACCAGCGGCTTCGGCATCGTGTCGGTGATCGGCCGCATGCGCTTGCCGAGACCGGCCGCAAGCACCATCGCGGTCTTCGGCTTCATGGCGAGCGCTCCTCGAGCAGGCCGTGGGCCATGTAAAATTCCTTCAGGCCGGCAAGCGCCGGATGCGCCAGCGCCCGCCTCAGATAGTCGCGGATGCGCGGCAGGTGCTTCAGATAGTAGGGCTTGCCGTCGCGCTTTTCGAGCCGCACGAAGATGCCGAGGATCTTCGAATTGCGCTGCGCCGCCATGATCGCATAGGCCTCGGCGAAGCCGGCTTCGTCGAAGGCGCCGGCCGAACGCCGCGCTGCGACATAGACTTCGACCGTCCGCCGCTCGATCTCGGTCGAGACGGTGACACGCGCATCCATGGCCAAAGAGGCGACGTCGTAAGCCGCCGGGCCAATCAGCGCGTCCTGCACGTCGATGATGCCGAGCCGATCGAGGCCGGAACGCTCTGCCCGCCAGATGATGTTGGGCGAATGGAAGTCGCGCAGCATCAGCGTGTATTCCTGGCCCTCGAGCCGGTCGAGCACCGCGTTCCATGCCTTGTGGTAGCCTGCCCGCAATGCATCGCTTGCCGGCTCGCCGGTGACCATCGGCACATACCAATCGACCAGAAGGTCCGCTTCGATCAGCATCGCCTCGCGGTCAAAGGGCGGAACGTCGTGGTACACGCCCGGCGCGGCCTCCATGCGGTCGGGCCAGGCCTTGCCATGCATCATGGCGAGCAGCTCCGCCGCTGCCTCATAGCGCTCGACGATCGGCTGGCCGTCGCCGCCCAAAAATCCTTCCGAGCCGAGATGTTCGAGCAGCAGAAAGCCCTGGTCGAGATCCTGCGCATGGGTAAGCGGCACGCTGACGCCGGCGGCGAGAAGTGCGCGGTCGATGGCGACGAAGGCGGTGACCGATTGTGCGGTGTGAGCGATCACGGCGTAAGGCTTGCCGTCCCGCACCGGCGGTCCGAGCACCAGGCGCGGCGAGTTCATCAGCACCCGCGGCGCCCGGCCGGGAAGCGAGGCGATCTCGTAGGAACGGGCGGACGCGTCGCCGACGAAATGACGGCGGCTCGCTTCGCCCCAGCCGGCCGAGGCCAGGAAATCACGCATCGCCAGCGAGCGCGCCGCGCGCTCGAAGGCGGCTCCCTGTCCGGAGATCCTTGCCGACCGGCCCGCGCCCTGCTCGATAAGCTCGACCTGGAGCGCATTTGCCGGCAGCTGGTCGCCGGCTCGGTCCGGCCATTCGATCAGTGCCGCGCCCTGCGCCAGCGCGTCGTCGAGGCCGAGCTCGTCGAGCTCGTCCGGCGAGGATAGGCGGTAGAGGTCGAAATGGTGCACGGGTATCCGCGTCTCGTAGCTCTGCACCAGCGTGAAGGTCGGGCTCGGCACTTCGAGGCCGGCGTCGTCGGCAAGCGCCCGGATAAGCGCGCGGGCCAGCGTCGACTTGCCGGCGCCGAGATCGCCTTTCAGCGCAATCGCGTCGCCAGCCCGCAGCGCCATGGCAAGGTCTTCGCCAAGCCTTGCGGTCGCCGCCTCGTCGGCGAGAAAACGTCTCAACACCATTTCTGCCAAAGCGCGTTACTCGGCCGCTTCGCGGATGCCGCCGGAGGGCGTCTCCGGGAAGGTGCAGATCACGGTCGTGCCCTTGTCCGCGCCGGTCTCGATGCGCACCGTTCCGCCATGCAATTCGACGAAGCTCTTGACGATCGACAGCCCCAACCCGGCGCCGCGTCGGCGGCCGCCATTGGCGCGCGGCTCGAAGCGTCGGAAGACCGATTCCAGCACGTCCGGCGGCATGCCCGGCCCGTCGTCATGCACCGAAAATTCGACGCCGTCGGCCATTTGACGGCAAGTGAGCGTGATCGTGCTCGCCGCTGGGGCATAATTCGCGGCATTGCTCAAGAGATTGTAGAGGATCTGGCGGACCCGGATCTCGTCGCCGTGGAAGCTCTTCGGCGCCGATGCAGCGTCGACCTTGAGCTTGATCTGATGCTCCTCCAGCCGATCGGCGACCAGCTCGGCGGCCGCGGCGATCGTCCTGTCGATGCTCATCTCGGAAATGTCGAGCTGCATGATGCCGGCATCGACCGTCGCAAGATCCAGTATGTCGTTGACGATGGTGAGCAGCACCGAGGACGACGAGCCGACATGCTCGACATATTCGCGCTGCTTCGGCGTCAGCGGTCCCGTCGTCGGCAGCGACAGCAGTTCGGTGAAGCCGATGATGTTGGTCAGCGGCGAGCGCAGTTCGTAGGAGACGTGCTGCACGAACTCGTTCTTCAACTGGTCTGACTTCTCCAGCGCCTCGTTCCTGTCCTTCAGCGCCCGCTCGACATTGACGGTGTCGGTGACGTCGACAAAGGTCATCATCACTTGCCCGTTGGGCAGGTGGATCACGGCATAGCTCAGCACCGTGCCGTTGACGAGTTCGGCCTGGCCGTGGCGGTCGCGGCGTTCGTCGTCGAAGCCGGTGATGGCGGCGACGAAGCCGCCCCACGGACTGTCTGCCGCGCGTTGGTCGCAAAGATCGCGGATCGCCGAGACATGCACGTTAGCCTTGATCGCGTCCGGCGCCAGCCCCCACAGCGCGATAAAGGCGGGGTTGGACAGGCGCAGCCGTCCGTCCGGGCCGAACACCGCCACGCCCTCCGCCAGATTGTCCAGCGTCTCGCCCTGCACACGCACGGCGGTCTGGTAGCGGCTTTCGAGGTCCATCTTCTCGGTCAGATTCTCGAACACCCAGGTGACGCCGCCCTTGGGCTGCGGGTTGGCCACCACGCGGATCGTCTTGCCGTCCGGCAGGTGCCACCAATGCTCCTGCGATTCGACGGCGCGATAGGCGCCGAGCAGGTTCTCCTTCCAGCGCCGCCATTCCGGCTGTTCGGCGATCTTGCCTTCGCTGCGCAGCCGGTCGAGCAGCAGCGCGTTGGAGGGGGCACTGTGCAGGAAGCCGCCGTCCAGGCCCCACAGTTTCTGGAATGCCTGGTTGAAAAAGCGCAGGTTTTCGTCGGTATCGAAGATCGCCACCGCCGTGTTGAGCTGGTCGAGCGTGTCGGCATGGCTGCGCACGGTGCGCTCATATTCGGCGCGGATCGTCTCGATCGCGCTGATGTCGCAGGCGAGCCCCGCCGAGCCGTCGGCGCTGGCAAAGTCGGTGACCGAAAACATGTGGCGATCACCCTCGATCACCGTCGACAATGTCTGCTCGAAGACGGGGCGCGACTTGTGCTGTTCGGCAATCTGCTCGCGCGCCTGTCCGCCGAGGAACTCCTTGGCCTCGCGCACGGCGGCCTCCGCGCTTCCCGCTTCGACAGCCTCGGCATAGGCGCGGTTGACCCATTTCAGCCGACCGTCGGCCGCCCGCAGCCATGTCGGCATCTTCAGCGCGTCGAGCAGGCCGAGCATGGTATCGTAGTCGGCGCTGAGCCGCTGGTTCTCGATCTTCAGCCGGGCCTGGCTGCGCAGCGTTTCGGACAGCGATATGAAGCGGACCAGGACATGCGCGGCGCTCTTGCGGCCATGCACCTCCAGCGGCATGCCCGCCTGCGTTTCGATGACGAGGTCGAAAGTCTTCGCCTGGTCGCGCAGCGCCGCTATGGCGTTCTCGAGCGCCGCGGCGGAGCGCGGCATCAGCCAGCGGCCGAAAGCGAGGAAGGCGGACCGCTCGTCCGGTGCGCCGCTTTCGAGCGGCAGGCTGCCGATCAGCTCCGGTTTCTTGATCTCCGAACTCCACACGACGACGCGCTGGTCGCGCAAATTGAGCAGCGCCTCGGAGCGCTGCAGGGCCGCGTTGACGTCGGCGATTCGCGCCCTGAGCTGGACATTTTGCGACGCCGTCCGTGCCCGCTCGCGGATCAGGAAGATGGCCGAGACAAGGGCTGCCCCCATGACGCCGGCAAACATGGCAAGTTGCATCACTTCGACCGTGCTGACCGCCGCGGCCACGCCTGTATCGGCGTGCGCCGCAACGCTAAGCAATGGGGCAGCAGACGTGGCGGCGGCAAGAAGCGTGCCGAGACGGGCGCCGGCGCGCCATGGGAGAGCTCCGCCCGCCGCGGCGGAGCCGGTCGTGATCGAATCCTCGTGGCCGCCGGAAACGGCCTTTCCCGCGCGTGGCGGGTTATCCCCCGGCATGTCTTGGTCCTCTTCGCCGCTTGAATGCAAGACCGCCCTGAATGCGTCCCCGGTCCAACTGTCCCCGGACCGCGAATCACAACAATAACGCCTGCCGGAATCGGCGTGAAGAATCACAGTTGCAAAAAATGAAGCCGGGCGGAAAGTCAACACCCGGCTTCAATATGTGGTAGATATTTTCGTTTTGGTTAATAGCGGTAGTGCTCAGGCTTGAACGGGCCCTGCGGCGTCACGCCGATATAGGCCGCCTGCTCGGAAGAGAGCTCGGTGAGGCGCGCGCCAAGCTTGTCGAGATGCAGCCGCGCCACCTTCTCGTCGAGGTGCTTGGGCAGCACATAGACCTGGTTCTGGTACTGGCCGTGCTTGGTGAAGAGCTCGATCTGAGCCAGCACCTGGTTGGTGAACGAAGCCGACATGACGAAGCTCGGATGGCCCGTGGCGTTGCCCAGGTTGAGCAGGCGGCCTTCGGAGAGAAGGATCATCCGCTTGCCGTCCGGGAAGGTGATCATGTCCACCTGCGGCTTGACGTTGGTCCATTTCAGGTTGCGCAGAGACGCCACCTGGATCTCGTTGTCGAAGTGGCCGATGTTGCCGACGATCACCATGTCCTTCATCGCCCGCATATGGTCGAGCGTGACGACGTCCTTGTTGCCGGTGGTGGTGATGACGATGTCGGCGGTGGGGGCTGCGTCTTCCAGCGTGACCACTTCGTAGCCGTCCATCGCCGCCTGCAGCGCGCAGATCGGGTCGACCTCGGTCACCTTGACGCGAGCGCCGGCGCCGCGCAGCGAGGCCGACGAGCCTTTGCCGACGTCGCCATAGCCGCACACCACGGCGACCTTGCCGGCCATCATCGTGTCGGTGCCGCGGCGGATGCCGTCGACCAGCGATTCCTTGCAGCCGTATTTATTGTCGAACTTCGACTTGGTGACGGAGTCGTTGACGTTGATCGCCGGGAAGGGCAGCAGGCCTTTCTTCTGCAGCTGGTAGAGGCGGTTGACGCCGGTGGTCGTCTCCTCGGTGACGCCGCGGATCGCTTCCTTCTGCTTGGCGAAGAAGCCCGGCGAAGCCTTCATGCGCTTCTTGATCTGGGCGAACAGGATCTCTTCCTCTTCGCTGCCGGGACTGGACAGCACGTCCTCACCCGCCTCGGCGCGCGCGCCGAGCAGGATGTACATGGTGGCGTCGCCGCCGTCGTCGAGGATCATGTTGGACGTGCCGCCGTCGGCCCACTGGAAGATCCGGTCGGTGTAATCCCAGTAGTCCTGCAGCGACTCGCCCTTGATGGCGAAGACCGGAATGCCGGCCTCGGCGATCGCCGCGGCGGCGTGATCCTGGGTGGAGAAGATGTTGCAGGAGGCCCAGCGTATATCGGCGCCCAGCGCTTTCAGCGTCTCGATCAGCACCGCGGTCTGGATCGTCATATGCAGCGAGCCGGTGATGCGCGCGCCCTTGAGCGGCTTCTTGTCGCCGAATTCCTCGCGGCAGGCCATCAGGCCCGGCATCTCGGTTTCGGCGATCTCGATCTCCTTGCGGCCCCAGCCGGCAAGCGAAATGTCGGCGACCACATAGTCCTTGCTACCCGTCATGGCAGTGCTCCGGTGTGATTGTCTTCAAAAGCGCGCCGGGGCCGGGACGGCGCATGGAGGGCGCGGATTGCCGGCCTGAGTAGCAGATCGGCTGCCAAACGACAATGGGATATAAAGAAATCTTTATTCGTGCATGTCTTTCGAGACGATGCGAGCAGCGAGCGGCAACCGTCAGATTTCCTCGCCGAAGCGCGAGGCGACCAATTGCTCCAGCGCGTCCATGGCCGGACCGGCTTGCGGACCGCTGGCGGTGACGCGGATCGAATAGCCGGGGCTTGCCGCCAGCATCATCAGGCCCATGATCGAGGTGCCGCCGACCTTCACGCCGTCCTTCTCGACATGGATGGTTGCGTCGAAGCCGCTGGCGACCTGGACGAACTTGGCCGAGGCGCGGGCATGCAAGCCGCGCTGGTTGACGATCGGAAACTCTCGCACAACCTCGTCTCTTTCCGGCGCATGGGCGTTCATTTGCTGCTCAGAAGCTGGCTGGCGACGTTGATGTATTTGCGCCCCGCGGCCTGCGCCTCGTCGAGCGCGGCCGCCATGTTGTCGCCCTTGCGGACCGAGGAGAGCTTGATCAGCATCGGCAGGTTCATGCCGGCGATGACCTCGGTGCGGCCCGATTCCATCACCGAGATGGCGAGATTGGAAGGCGTGCCGCCGAACATGTCGGTGAGCACGATGACGCCGGCCCCGGTGTCGACGCGTGCCACCGCGTCGACGATGTCGGCCCGGCGCTTCTCCATGTCGTCGTCGGCGCCGATCGCGACCGTTTCGAAATTGTCCTGTGGCCCCACCACGTGTTCGACGGCATGCCGGAACTCGGTGGCGAGTTGACCGTGCGTCACGAGCACGAGTCCGATCATTCTTTGGTGGCTCCCGTCATCGCCGCTTCACTGGCGTATTTTATGTTCGCCAACCATTCCAGGCGGCGGGAGCGCTATCTTGTCGACGCACGGCCGGTTGACAAGCCCAAAATTGCGACGGCCCGGTCCATTTTGACGCATTGCAGCAAAAAATCCGGACCGGATCATGAAAAAGGCGCTATCGACAGCCGCGCCATCACGGCCGGCACGCCTGTGACAACATTGCGCTCGGCAAGATCGATGCGCGGCACCGGGCAGCCCGCGACCGGCTCGCTGATTTCTTCCTGGAAGCGGGCCATTTCCTCTTTCGGCACCAGCCGGACGTGCAGGTCGATCACGCCGCCCGGCTCGAACGGCAGCGGGCTCGGAATGAAGCCGGGCACTTCGGCGAGACCGGCGATGGTGGCCGGCGCCCGGCAGACCAGCCGCCCGTGACGCGGGGCGGCAAGCAGCCTGTCATCGCCGATCAGTCGCGAAAACAGCCCGCGCATCCGGCAATGGTCGATGAGCGTCAGCGCCAGCGTCGTCTTACCGGCGCCGGACGGCCCGGTGATGAGGACGCCGCGATCGCCGATCAGGATCGCCGTTGCGTGGATATTTTCGGGCTTCACGGCAGGATCGGACATGATCGTTTCTTCGAATCGTGTCTGGGAACGGAGATCAGCCTTCGGCCGGCAGGGTCACCACGAAGCGCGCGCCCTTGATCTCGCCCGGCTTGGTGCCGGGGATGTTTTCCGCCGTCAGCGTGCCGCCATGCGCTTCGACGATCTGCCGGCTGATCGACAGGCCGAGGCCGGAGTTCTGGCCGAAGGCCTCGCCGGCGGGCCGGTCGGTATAGAAGCGCTCGAAGATGCGGTCGATCTTTTCGGCTCTGATGCCCGGACCGTTGTCGTCGATGGTGACGATGTTGAACTTGCCGGCGCGCGCCAGCGAGATGGTGATGTGGCCGTGTTCCTCGGGAACGAAGGAACGCGCGTTCTCGATCAGGTTGGTGATGACCTGGCCTATCCTCAGATCATGGCCGACAACGACGTAGCCTTTGACGCCCTGCGGCAGCTTGGCGACCTTGAGCTCGATCTCGACCGACTTCTTGTTGCGCGTCGTCTCGCGCGAGACCGCGACAAGATCGGTGATGAACTTCTTCAGATCGACCGTCGAGGCATCCTCGCGCGCCAATTCGGCGTCGAGCCGCGACGCATCGGAAATGTCGGTGATCAGTCGGTCGAGCCGCTTCACGTCGTGCTGGATGATTTCCATCAGGCGCGCGCGTGAGGTGTCGTTCTTGGCCAGCGGCAGCGTTTCGACCGCGCTGCGCAGCGAGGTCAGCGGATTCTTGAGCTCGTGCGAGACATCGGCCGCGAAGCTTTCGATCGCCTCGATGCGCGCATAGAGCGCGTTTGTCATGTCGCGCACCGCGATCGACAGATTGCCGATCTCGTCCTGACGGTCGGAGAAGTCAGGGATCTCCTCGCGGTTCTTGACGCCGCGCCGCACCCGTACGGCGGCAGCCGACAGCCGCCGCAGCGGATTGGCGATGGTGGAGGCCAGCAGCAGCGAGAGGATGGCCGTGACAAGCGCCGCGATGCCGAACACGCGCAGGATCGCCTTGCGTTCGGCCGCGACGATCTTGTCGATATCGCCGCCTTCGGTGGACAGCATCAAGACCCCGAGCACGGCGCGGAATCGCTGGATCGGCACCGCCACCGAGACGATCTGCTCGCCCTGCTCGCTTACCCGAACGATGGTCGAGGGACTGCCGGTCAGCGCCTTGACCACTTCGGGGAAGGCCGCGCCATTGCCGCCGGGCTGTTCGTGATAGACGGGCAGGTCCTTGTTGCGGAAGAAGTCGAAGACGAATTTCTCGACGCGTTCCAACAGGCCGGGCTGCTCGTCGTCGACAGGCGGCAGGTCGTAGCGCAGGATCTGGCCGCGCGAATAGAGATGCCGCGAATCGAGCAGCAGGTTCGCGTCGCGGTCGTAGATGCGGGCGCGCGTGCGGGTCGGCGAGATCAGCCGCCGCAGCACCGGCGCCACGCGCTCGGGATTGATCGGGAAATCGAGATTGTCGAGCTGGTCGGAGCCTGGCCCCAGGCTTTCGCCGGCCTGCAGCTCGAGCAGCTTTTCCGGATCGATGCTGATCGAGTCGGTCTCGACCGTCGCCGAGGCCGCGATGGCGCCGGCGATGATCTCGCCTTGCGTCATCAGGCTTTCGACGCGGGCGTCGATCAGCCCGTCGCGGAAGGTGTTGAGATAGAGGATGCCCGTGACCAGCACGGCGAGGCCGGCCAGGTTGAGAAACAGGATGCGCCGCGTCAGGCTGGAGAAGATGTGGTGGCCGAGGAAGCGGCGCATCGGCACCGTGATCTTCGACAGGAATGCAGGCACGATACGGGACGGGCGCTTCGCCGCGCCCGCCCGCCTGCCTCGCTCTACGTCCACTGCCATCAACTAGCAGTCCCTGTCCGGTGAATGGTGCATGGTGAATGGAAAAATGGGGCGCTTAGATAGAGCCCAGTGGGCCGTTCGCACCATCCACCATTCACCATTGCCTATTCACTATATCAAGCCTCCCGAAACCGGTAGCCGACTCCGTAAAGGGTTTCGATCATCTCGAAGTCGTCATCGACGGCCTTGAACTTCTTGCGCAGCCGCTTGATGTGGCTGTCGATGGTGCGGTCGTCGACATAGACCTGCTCATCATAGGCCGAGTCCATCAGCGCATCACGGCTCTTTACCACGCCGGGGCGCTGCGCCAGCGAATGCAGGATCAGGAACTCGGTTACCGTCAGCGTCACCGGCTCGCCCTTCCAGGTGCAGGTGTGCCGCTCCTGGTCCATCACCAGTTGGCCGCGCTCGAGCGAGCGCGCCTGCTGGCTGGGCGCCTTGGCCGCCGCCTCGCGGGCGCTGGTGCGGCGCAGCACCGCGCGCACCCGCTCGACAAGCAAGCGCTGCGAGAACGGTTTGCGGATGAAATCGTCGGCCCCCATCTTGAGGCCGAACAGTTCGTCGATCTCGTCGTCCTTCGAGGTCAGGAAGATCACCGGCAAGTCGGATTTTTGCCGCATCCGGCGCAACAGCTCCATGCCGTCCATGCGCGGCATCTTGATGTCGAGGATGGCGAGGTTGGGCGGCCGCGCCGCCAGGCCTTCGAGCGCCGACGCGCCGTCGGTGTAGGTTTCGACGCGGTAGCCCTCGGATTCGAGCGCGATCGACACCGAAGTCAAAATATTTCGGTCGTCGTCGACAAGCGCGATTGTTGCCATTTCAAGCGGCTCCCTCATGAGCTGTCCCTTCTGTCGTCGAGAAAGGGCTTTTGCAGGACAAATTGGGTACAAAATGTGGCACGGGCCTTGTCCGAAGTCACGGGCGGCCTGCCGCTACACACGATCGCACCCATAACCGGATTGGACGAACGAAGCCTGCCAATCCTTTGGGCAACCTCTGTGATTTTTTGCACATATAAACGATTTAAACAACTTTCAAAATTTTTAAATCGATTAATGATTTGATATCATTCGCCTTTTCTGGTTCTGACCCTACCTAGTCCCTTGCGCGTTCCGGCAATGACCGGTCAGCGCGGCCAAAATCCGGAGAGGAAATTTGATGTCGGAAGCCGGCAAACGCAACCCCGACTGCGCCATTGACGCGATCGGCCTGAGGACCACGGGCACGGTGCGATATAATTTCGGCGCTGCCGAGCTCTATGAGGAAGCGATCCGCCGCGGCGAGGCGAAATTGACGGCGCAGGGCGCGCTGGTTGCCGAGACCGGCCAGCACACCGGACGCTCGCCGAAGGACAAATTCGTCGTGCGTGACGACAGCACCGCCCCGCATGTCTGGTGGGAAAACAACAAGGCGATCTCGCCGGCGCAGTTCGAGACGCTCCTCGCCGATTTCCGCGCCCATGCTGCGGCCAAGGATCTCTATGTGCAGGATCTCGTCGGCGGCGCCGACGCCGAGTTCCAGCTGCCGGTTCGCGTCGTGACGGAATTCGCCTGGCACTCGCTGTTCATCCGCAATCTCCTGATCCGCCCGCAAGCCGCCGAGCTCGACCGCTTCGTGCCGCAGATGACGATCATCGACCTGCCGTCCTTCCGCGCCGACCCGGCCCGCCACGGCACCCGCGCGGCGACGGTTATCGCGGTCGACCTCACCCGCAAGATCGTGCTGATCGGCGGCACGTCCTATGCAGGCGAGATGAAGAAATCGGTATTCACCGTGCTGAACTACCTGCTGCCGCAAAAAGGCGTCATGCCGATGCATTGCTCGGCCAACGAAGGACCCGCCGGCGACGCGGCCGTCTTCTTCGGCCTTTCCGGCACAGGCAAGACGACACTGTCGGCCGATCCATCGCGCACGCTGATCGGCGACGACGAGCACGGCTGGGGGCCGCACGGCATCTTCAACTTCGAAGGCGGCTGCTACGCCAAGACGATCAGGCTGTCGGCCGAGGCGGAGCCCGAGATATTCGCCACCACGCAGCGCTTCGGGACGGTGCTGGAGAATGTGATTCTCGACGCCGCCCGCGTGCCGGACTTCGACGACGGCAGCCTCACCGAGAACACGCGCTGCGCCTATCCGCTGGACTACATTCCCAATGCCTCGAGGACCGGCCGCGCCGGCCATCCGAAGAACGTCATCATGCTGACGGCCGACGCCTTCGGCGTCATGCCGCCGATCGCCCGGCTGACGCCGGCGCAAGCGATGTATCACTTCCTTTCAGGCTATACCGCCAAGGTCGCCGGAACCGAAAAGGGCATAACTGAGCCCGAGGCGACCTTCTCGACCTGCTTCGGCGCGCCCTTCATGCCGCGCCATCCGTCAGAATACGGCAATCTGCTGCGCGAGCTGATCGCCGGCCATGGCGTTGATTGCTGGCTGGTCAACACCGGCTGGACCGGCGGCGCCTTTGGTACCGGCCGTCGCATGCCGATCAAAGTGACGCGCGCCCTGCTCGGCGCGGCGCTCGACGGCTCGCTCAATGCCGCCGAATTCCGCACCGATGCCAATTTCGGCTTCGAGGTCCCGGTGGCGGTGCCGGGCGTCGACGGCGCCATTCTCGATCCGCGCTCGACCTGGGCCGACAAGGCGGCCTATGACCGGCAGGCCTCCAGGCTGGTCAGCATGTTCGCCGCCAACTTCGAGAAATTCGAAACACATGTCGACGCGGCCATCCGCGGCGCCGCGCCGCGCCTGCAGGAGGCGGCGGAATAGCTGCCGCTCCAACATCTTCCTCCAGGGCCCGGCTTTGGCCGGGCCTTTTCTTTTTCCCGCCGCCGCGCCATGACTGTGCGCATGAATGCCGACGACAGCATCATCATCGCCAGTGACGCGGTCATCCATCCGGACGACCTGCACGAGGATTTCATCCGCTCTTCCGGCCCGGGCGGCCAGAACGTCAACAAGGTGGCGACCGCCGTCCAGCTGCGCTTCGACGCCGCCAATGCGCCGGGCCTGTCGGAGCGGGTGCGGGAGCGCGCCATCAAGCTCGCCGGCCAGCGCGCAACCAAGGATGGCGTCATCGTCATCGAGGCCGGGCGCTTCCGCACTCAGGAACAGAATCGCGCCGACGCGCGAGCCAGGTTGACGGCACTGGTCGCCAAGGCGGCCGAGCCGCCGCCGCCGCCGCGCAAGAAGACGAAGCCTTCGAAGGGCGCCGTCGAGCGGCGCCTCAAGACCAAGGCCGGGCGCTCGACGGTGAAGAAGCTGCGCGGCCGAGTGGAAAGTGACTAGGGGCCGACATCCGACGACGGCCGCTTTCGGGTCGCGAAGCCGTTCTGCCGGTGGCATGCTCGGACGAACTGATCGGATCGAATCCCATGCTCGTTCTGCCCAAGGGCATTCGCCATATGCCGGGCTATCTGTCGCGCACGGAGCAGGAAGCGCTGGTTGAGGAGATCAGGCGCATCGTGCAGGCGGCGCCGCTTTATGTGCCGGCCATGCCGCGCACCGGCAAGGAAATGAGCGTGCGCATGACCAATTGCGGGACGCTCGGTTGGGTGACCGACCGCGAGCGCGGCTATCGCTACCAGCCGATGCACCCGGTGACAGGCGAGCCCTGGCCGCCGATCCCCGAAGCCCTGATAAAAGTGTGGCGCGAGGTGTCGGCCTATCCGCACGCGCCTGAAGCCTGCCTCGTCAATTTCTATTCGAGCGAGGCCAAGATGGGCCTGCACCAGGACCGCGACGAGCAGGATTTCGCAGCACCCGTCGTTTCGGTGTCGCTCGGCGACGACTGCCTATTTCGGGTCGGTCACACCACGCGCGAAGGCGGCACCAAGTCGTTCAGGCTGAAGAGCGGCGATGTCGTCGTGCTTGGCGGGGAGGGACGCCTCTGTTTCCACGGCGTTGACCGCATCTACCCAGCGACCTCGGCGCTGTTGAGGAGTGGCGGCCGTATCAATCTGACGCTGCGGCGGGTAACGGTGCCCGCAAGCTAACGAAATCTAGAAGTTTTCCTCATAAAGACGGGCAGCTATTGCAGCTTGGGGCTCGGCAATGTCGCAAAGCTATTCGGTCCTCCGCGGCCTGTGGGCAATCGTCACGGAGGCAGCCCAACTCGTTCGCAGGGATTCGGGCCTCTATCTGGCCATCGTCATTTATGTTTTGGCCGGGCTGATCTTTCTGAACGCGATTGGCGCCGCCGACCGCCTCGCGTTCTCGATATATTTCGGGTCCTGGATTTCTCTCAATGGCTTCGCACTGCCCACAATAGCAATCCTTGCCGACGCAATTCTCATTATACATCGCTTCAATTCCCGGCGACGTTTGGCTGCGAAAAGAGTGTTTTCGACCGGGCGGTTGGCATACTCGCTATCGGGATTGTGCCTTCTGATGGCGCTCATGATCTTTCAGGGCAATTTCACGTCCGTGAAGAACGGAATGTCGGCCTGGCAAGGCGGTTTTCAATTCGATGTCCTGCACGCGGACATCGACGCTTTCCTCCATTTGGGCGCCGATCCGTGGCGCTGGCTCTACTCCGTGGCCGAAAGTGATCTGGTGCGCGCCATAATAGAATGGAACTACAACGTCTTCTGGTTTCTGCTGAATTTCGTCGGCTTGTTCTTCGTCGCGACATCGCCCATGGTGGCATCGGTCCGAACGCGCTATCTCGCCTGCTTTATGGCAGTCTGGATCCTGGTCGGGAACATCCTGGCGGCGCTGTTCCTCTCGGCGGGTCCGGCATTTTACGGCGCGGTCACGGGAGACACGGCGCGATTTGGTGAACAGCTTGCATTCCTGGCCCGCGGGGCTGGGTCAAGCAACTCCGCGGCCGCCTACCAGCAGTATCTATGGTCGCTGTATGAGGCCAAGCAGACCGGTTTTGCCACGGGTATCTCGGCGTTTCCCAGCGTTCACGTCGGCCTTGCGATGCTCAATGCATTGTTCGTGCGCGAATACAGCCGCCTCCTCGGCGCCTTCGCTCTGCTCTACGTGGCCTTTGTTGCTGTCAGCTCGGTCTATCTGGCATGGCACTATGCAATAGACAGCTATGTCGCCGTCATCGTCGTGTCTGTGATTTACATCGTCGCTCGCAAGCTGATCCCCGCCGACCGTTGCCTCGTGCCGAACATGCCGATCGGAGCCGTCAACCGTCCCGTGGCGGCCGCTACGGTCTGCTGAGACCCGGCTCCTTATCGAAGCTGCCCCCGACTAAGAACAAAGACTAATTTGAAAGCGCGTAGCCTGAATCGGCGCCAGGACCATGCGCCCTAGGCGCCGGTCCCCCGGATTCGATCAGAGTTTCCGCAATGCCACCTCTTCGACCAGGTGGTTGGCGCCCTTGCGCAGGATGAGGTCGGCGCGCGCCCTGGTCGGCAGGATGTTCTCGCGCAAATTCTTCAGGTTGATGTTGCTCCACAGGCCCTCGGCGATGGCGCGGGCGGCATCCTCCGACAGCTGCGAATAGCGGTGGAAGAAGGAGTCCGGGTTGCGGAAGGCAGTCTCGCGCAGTCGCATGAAGCGCTGGGTGTACCACTGGTGGATCAGCTTCTCGTCGGCATCGATATAGATGGCGAAGTCGAAGAAATCCGACAGGAACGGCACGATCTTGCCGTCCTTCGGCAGCTTGCCCGGCTGCAAAACATTGATGCCTTCGAAGATCAAAATGTCCGGCCTGTCGATGGTGACGAACTCGCCCGGAATGACGTCGTAGGTCAGGTGCGAGTAGACCGGGGCCCGGACGTCGCGCTGCGCCGACTTGATGCCGGACAGGAAGCGGAGCAGGGCGCCGACGTCGTAGCTTTCTGGAAAGCCCTTGCGCTCCATCAGATTGTTGCGGCGCAGGATCTCGTTCGGCAAGAGGAAGCCGTCGGTGGTGATGAGATCGACCTTCGGGCTCGACGGCCAGCGCGCCAGCAGTTCCTTGAGCACGCGGGCGGTGGTCGATTTGCCGACCGCGACCGAGCCGGCGATGCCGATGATGAACGGCGTCTTGACGACGTCCTGCGCGTTGAAGAAGGCCTGGCGCTGCCTGAAAAGCAGCTGGCTCGCCTCGACATGCGCCGAAAGCAGACGGGAAAGCGAGAGGTAGATGCGCTTGACCTCTTCGAGGTCGACCGGGTCGTTGAGCGAACGCAGCCGGTCGATCTCGTCCTCGGTCAGCGTGAGCGGCGTGTCGGCGCGGAACTGTGACCATTGCTCGGCCGAGAAGAAACGAAAGGGGGAGTATTTCTCGGTCGGAGCAAGCTGGTCCATCGAGTCTCCTGCCCTCCTAGAGCATGATGCCGAAAAGTGTGGAGCGGTTTTCGGACGACATCATGCTCTATCCGTCTTTAGCGGTCAGCCCCGGGGCCGGGACGCCTTTTCGGCGACGCCCGAGCGGCCGGTGCGGCCCTCGAGCTCCTTCATCACGTCCTGCAGCGGAATGCCCGCGATCGCGAGAACGACCAGCCAATGATATAGAAGATCGGCGCTTTCTGAAACGAGGGCCTGCCTGTCGCCGCGAATGGCGGCGATCACCGCCTCGACCGCTTCCTCGCCGAGCTTCTGCGCCGCCTTGTCCATGCCCTTGGCGAACAGTTTTGCCGTCCATGAGTCCGGGTCGCCGGAATGGGCGCGCTGATGGATTATCGTTTCCAGCTCGGCGAGCGAAAATTGAGCCATAGCAGTGGTTTAAGTCCGATGCACGGTCGAGTCCAGCCGCATCGGCAGGCCGGCGCCCGCCATATGCGCCTTGGCCTCGGCGATGGTGTAGGTGCCGAAATGAAAGATCGAGGCGGCAAGCACGGCGGCGGCATGGCCATCGCGGATGCCTTCCACCATGTGATCAAGCGTGCCGACGCCGCCCGAAGCGATGACCGGCACACGCACGGCATCGGCGATCGCGCGGGTCAGCGCGATATCGTAGCCGGCCTTGGTGCCGTCGCGGTCCATCGAGGTCAGCAGGATCTCGCCGGCGCCGCGATCGACCATCTTCTTGGCGAACTCGACCGCGTCGATGCCGGTCTTCTCGCGCCCCCCATGCGTGAAGATCTCCCAGCGGTCGGCCTCGCCGGCAGCCGATACTTTCTTGGCGTCGATGGCGACGACGATGCACTGGTTGCCGAACTTGTCGGCAGCCTCCGCGACGAAATCCGGGTTCTTCACCGCCGCCGTGTTGATCGATACCTTGTCGGCGCCGGCCAGAAGCAGCCTTCGGATGTCGGCCACCTGGCGCACGCCGCCGCCGACGGTGAGCGGCATGAAACATTGTTCGGCCGTGCGGGCGACCACGTCGAAGATCGTCTCGCGATTGTCGGACGATGCGGTGATGTCGAGGAAGCAGAGCTCGTCGGCGCCCGCCTCGTCATAGGCCTTCGCCCCCTCGACCGGATCGCCGGCATCGACCAGGTCGACGAAATTGACGCCCTTGACCACGCGGCCGTTCTTGACGTCGAGACAGGGAATGACGCGGGCTTTCAGCATCAGCGCCCCTCCATGGTCGACAAAAGGTCGACCACCAGCTCGCCGACCTGCGGCGGCACCTCGCCCTTCGGGTCGAACGCCGGATCGTAGGCGGAAATGGTAAGTCCGGCGATGCTGAGCGGGCCGGCAAAGCCGCACATCGCGGTGCGGACCTGCTCCGGCGCCGGGCCGCCGAGCGTTGCGTAACGATTGGCCTGCAGCGTTTCCGGATCATGCACGTCGAGGTCGACATGCATGTGAATGCGCTCGGCACCCGTGGCCTTCAGCTTCGCCGCGGCCACTGCCCAGTCCGGACACTCGGTGCGGATGATCGGCAGCTTCTCCAAAAGCTCTTTCTCGGCCGTATCGAGGTCGCGTGCGTTGACCAGGACACAGCGGGCCGGCTCGATCGGCCTGAAGCCGGGAATCTGCGCCGCCATGCGCCGCCAACACAATCCAAGCGCCGTTGCCAGCGCCATGCCGTCGAGAAAGCCGGAGGTGGAGGTTTCCGGCGTGTTGAGGTCGCCATGCTGGTCGGCCCAGATGATGGCGTCCGCGCCTTCACCGGCGACCGCGCCCGCGCTGGTCAGGCAGTTGCCGGCCAGAACGATGGGAAAGCGCCCATTGTCCAGCGCGATGCGGACCTCGCCCGAAACGACGTTGCAGACGGCAAATCCCGTGCCGATCTCGCGCTCCTGCTCGTCCTCGACGACCTTGCCGATGTCGCGCACCTCGACGTCGTGACCGGCAAGCTTCAGCGCCTCGGCCAGCCCGCCGGAGATCAGCGCATCGGGGCCTTGGCCACAGCGGCCGTGAAAGTGGCCGCTGTCATAGGACGCCAGGATGATCGAGATGTTCACGCTCGTGCCTCCGCGTTGCCGCGCAGGATGGCGAGCGCCTCCGCCGGGTCGATGCGCCCGTCATAGAGCGCGCGGCCGGAGATCGCGCCCTCCAGGCGCTTCGCATCGGGCATGGTCATGCGCACGATGTCGGCGATCGAGGCCAATCCGCCGGAAGCGATCACCGGGATCGACACCGCCTCGGCGAGATCGATGGTGGCATCCCAGTTGATCCCGGAGAGCACGCCGTCGCGGTCGATGTCGGTGTAAATGATGGCGGCCACGCCCGCACCTTCGAACTTCCTCGCCAGTTCGATGACGCCGAGTTCCGAGGCTTCGGCCCAGCCCTCGACCGCCACCTTGCCGCCCTTGGCGTCGATGCCGACCGCTACCTTGCCGGGAAAGGTCCTGCATGCCTCCTTCACCAGTTCGGGCTCCCGCACCGCCACGGTCCCGAGGATGACTCGCGCCAGCCCGCGGTCCAGCCAGTCCTCGATCTGCGCCAGCGTGCGGATGCCCCCGCCGAGCTGCACCGGGTTCTTCGTCGCCTTGAGGATGGCGCCGACCGCCGCGGAATTGACGCTCTGTCCCTTGAAGGCGCCGTTGAGGTCGACGACGTGCAGCCATTCGAAGCCTTGCTCTTCGAAGGCTCGTGCCTGGGCCGCCGGGTCATCGTTGTAGATGGTGGCGGTTGCCATGTCGCCGTGCTTCAGGCGCACGCATTTGCCGTCCTTGAGGTCTATTGCCGGAAACAGGATCACGATCAGGCGCCCTCGACGATGGCGAAGTGGCCGGTCGATGCCGCCAGCCGGAATTTCAAGGCTTCCTGGTACTCGGGCGACTGATAGCAGGCGAGCGCCCTGTCGTAAGAATCGAACTCCACCACGACATGGCGGTTTCCCGTTGCCCCCTCCGGGTCGGTATGGCGGCCGGCCCGAACAGCAAACTTCGCGCCAAATTTGGCGAAGGCCCTCGCGTTGGCCTCGATGTATTTCTTGTAGGTGTCCGGGTCGCGGACATCGATCATGGCGATCCAGTAGCCCTTCTTGCTCATTCAGGGCCTCCAATTCAGGAAATTGGTGATCAGCGCCAAGCCGAGCGCCTGGCTTTTCTCGGGATGGAACTGCGTGCCGGCAAAGTTGTCGCGGGCAACGGCCGCCGTCACCGGCCCGCCATAGTCGGCCGTCGCCAGCACCTCGGCCGGGTTCCTCGCCTCCAGGTGGTAGGAATGGACGAAATAGGCGTGCAGCCCTTTCGGACCGGTCTCGACGCCCGAAAACAGCGGATGCTTGCGCGCGAGCTCGATCGTGTTCCAGCCGATCTGCGGGATCTTTAGTGCCGGATCCTTCGGCGTGATTTCCTTGACGTCGCCAGCAATCCAGCCAAAACCCTCGGTGACGGTCTTTTCCAGCCCGCGTTCCGACATCAATTGCATGCCGACGCAGATGCCGAGGAACGGCCGCCCTTTGCGAAGCGCCGCCTCTTCCACCGCTTCCCACATGCCGGTGACGGCATGCAGGCCGGCCGCGCAGTCGGCATAGGCGCCGACGCCCGGCAGGACGACGCGGTCGGCGCTGCGCACCCGCTCGGCGTCGGCGGTGAGATCGATGGTCGCGGCGATGCCCGCCTCATGCGCGGCGCGCTCGAAGGCCTTGGCGGCCGAGCGCAGATTGCCCGACCCATAGTCGATGATCGCTACCCGCATGTCAGGGCCTTCCCGGCGTATGGGTCAGCCCCAGCGCCATGCCCGTCTGCGCCGGCCGCGCCAGGTTGGTGTCGGGCACGATGTGCGGCATCGGCGCCTGTTCCTGCGTGCGCTCGCTGGCTTCAAGCGCGTGACGGACCTCGGCATCGCCGAGCCTGCCGGCCTCGACGACGCCCCATTCCCGCCAGCCGCGGCGGCGGAGCGCCGCGATCCGCAGGGCCTGGCCTTCGAAGCCGATATAGAGCGACACCAGCAGCGAGAGCGCCGATCCAGCCCATTCAAGCCTTAGTTTCTCGCCGAGCATGGACAACGCCGCCATGGCCGCGAAGGTGAGCAGGGCCTCGATCCAGAGGCGGTGCCAGGCGAGCCAGATCGGCGAGAACAGGAAACCGAGCCAGGTGAAGCTGTCGCGCACCAGGGCGGCGTCCTTCTCGTTGCCCCCCGCAGGCGGCTGCATCACGACATAGATGGCCATAGGGTTATCCTTTCAGGGATCCCTTGGTGGACGGCACCGCATCGGGCTGGCGCGGGTCAGGCTCCAGCGCCACGCGCAGCGCCCTGGCCACGGCCTTGAAGCAGGTTTCCGCAATATGATGGTTATTGGCGCCGTAGTGGTTGGTCACATGCAGCGTTATGCCGGCATTCTGCGCCAGCGCCTGGAAGAATTCGCGCACCAGCTCAGTGTCGAATGTGCCGATCTTCGGCGACGAGAAGGAAACGTTCCAGACCAGGAACGGCCTGCCGGAAACGTCGATCGCCGCCCGGGTCAGCGTCTCGTCCATGGCCAGGTCGATCGAGGCATAGCGCATAATGCCGCGCCGCTCCCCCAAAGCCTTGCTCAGCGCCTGGCCGATGGCAATGCCGGTATCCTCGACCGTGTGATGGTCGTCGATGTGAAGATCGCCTTTGGCCTCGATCGTCATGTCGATCAGCGAATGGCGCGACAGCTGATCGAGCATGTGGTCGAAGAAGCCGACACCCGTCGAAATGTCGGATTTACCCGTGCCGTCGACATGGACCGATACGGAAATCTCGGTTTCCTTGGTCTTGCGGCTGATTTCTGCGGAACGGGGCGGCATCAGTCTGTCCTGTTCAGAGGCGCGGGCTTGAAAACGAGAGCCTTCTATCAGCATGATCCGGCGATTGCCAGTTGCCATTCCGGACTGTATCGGCCTTGCCGCGGACGGTTTGCAATCACTCGCCCTATGCATACATATGGCCGATCAAAGTCACTCGTACCGCGCCAATCGCCTTTGAGGGATAGCGCGACTCGGAGCAGGAAATGTCGAATGAACTGACCATGCACGCCACGACCATCGTCACCGTGCGCAAGGGCAGCAAGGTTGTCATCGCCGGCGACGGCCAGGTCAGCCTTGGCCAGACCATCATGAAGGGCAATGCACGCAAGGTGCGCCGCATCGGCAAGGGCGGCAGTGTCATTGCCGGTTTTGCTGGCGCAACCGCCGACGCCTTCACTCTCCTCGAACGCCTCGAAGCCAAGCTCGAACAATATCCTGACCAACTGACCCGCGCCTGCGTCGAGCTCGCCAAGGACTGGCGCACCGACCGCTATCTGCGGCGCCTGGAAGCGATGATGCTGGTCGCCGACAAGTCGGTCTCGCTGGCGCTGACCGGCACCGGTGACGTGCTCGAGCCAGAACATGGCGTCATGGCCATCGGCTCCGGCGGCAACTACGCGCTCGCCGCCGCCCGCGCGCTGATGGACACCGACAAGGACGCCGAGGAGATCGCCCGCAGGGCGATGCAGATCGCCGCCGATATCTGCGTCTACACCAACAGCAGCTTCGTCGTCGAAACGCTCGATGCCGCCTAGGCGGCCGGCCATGATCCCGAAAAATGGGAATCGGCTTCTGGAACAGATCATGGTCGAACAGGAAGACAGCTACGATTTTCGGCCGGTCACCCAAAAGGATCTGCCGATGATCGCCCGCTGGCTTGCCGAGCCGCATATCGCCGAATGGTGGGGCGATCCGGAAAAGGAGATCGCCGAGATACGCGAGCATATCGGGTCGGTTTCGGTGGAGCCGCTGATCGTCGAATTGGGCGGCAGGCCGATCGCCTATCTGCAGAGCTACGATCCGCATCTCGAGGACGACCATCCTTACGCCGACCAGCCATTCGGCACGCTGGGTATCGATCTGTCGATCGGGCCGCCGGACCTGGTCGGCATCGGCCACGGCTCGGCCATCGTCCGCCAGTTCGTCGCGGAACTGTTCGAGGAAGGCGCGCCGCGCGTCGTCATCGATCCGCATCCCGGCAATGGCCGCGCCATCCGCGCCTATGAAAAGGCCGGCTTCAGGCCGATCGGCCGCAGGCATTCGGAATATGGGGACGTCGTGCTGATGGCCGTCGATGCGGCCGAAAGCGACCAACAAGAGGGGGACTGATCACAATGACCGCATCCGGGGGAGACAAGACGCTGTCGGCCTATGAAGACAGCTGGCGCATGGGGCTGTTGCTGGTGCTGGCTCTCGTCGTTTTCCAGGCCGGCATTCTCTACGGCATGGGCCATCCGCCGATCTGCACCTGCGGCTACGTCAAGCTCTGGCACGGTGTGGTGAATAGCTCGGAGAATTCCCAGCACATCGCCGACTGGTACACCTTCTCGCACATCATCCATGGCTTCCTGTTCTATGCGCTGGCCTGGGCTCTGTTCCCGCGCTCGCCCGTCGGGCTGAGGCTGGCTTTCGCCGTCCTCATCGAGGGCGGCTGGGAACTCCTGGAGAACAGCCCCTTCATCATCGACCGCTACCGCGCCGGCACTATCTCCCTCAACTATTACGGCGACAGCATCATCAATTCGGTGTCCGACACGCTGTTCATGGCGCTCGGATTTGTGATGGCGCGAAAGCTCCCTATATGGGTGATCGTGGCCCTGGCGCTCATTTTCGAATTCGGCACGGGCTACATCATCCGGGACAATCTGACGCTCAACGTGATCATGCTGCTGCATCCGTTCGAGTCCATCAGGCAGTGGCAAAGTGGAATTTGAGTAATATGAGCACCTTTTCTCCCCGCGAAATCGTTTCGGAACTCGACCGCTTCATCATCGGCCAGAAAGACGCCAAGCGCGCCGTGGCGATCGCCTTGCGCAACCGCTGGCGTCGCCAGCAGCTGGAGGGCCAGATGCGCGAAGAGGTGATGCCCAAGAACATCCTGATGATCGGCCCGACCGGCGTCGGCAAGACCGAGATCTCGCGCCGGCTGGCGCGGCTGGCCGGCGCGCCTTTCGTCAAGGTCGAGGCCACCAAGTTCACCGAGGTCGGCTATGTCGGCCGCGACGTCGAGCAGATCGTGCGCGATCTCGTCGAGGTCGCCATCGGGCTGACGCGCGAGAAGATGCGCGAGGACGTCAAGGCGCGCGCTCACATCAATGCCGAAGAGCGCGTGCTCGAAGCTTTGGTCGGCAAGACCGCGAGCCCGGCCACGCGCGACAGCTTCCGCAAGCGGCTGCGCGACGGTGAGCTCGACGACAAGGAGATCGAGATCGAGGTGGCGGACACCGGCACCGGCGGTATGCCGGGCTTCGAGATCCCCGGCATGCCGGGCGCCAATATCGGCGTGCTCAACATCAACGATATGCTGTCGAAGGCGATGGGCGGCAGGAAGACCAAGACCCGCAAGACGACGGTGAAGGAATCCTACGCGCTACTGATCAATGACGAGTCCGACAAGCTGCTCGACCAGGACGAGGTGGTTCGCCAGGCGCTGGAATCGACGGAGAATGACGGCATCGTGTTCCTCGACGAGATCGACAAGATCGCGGCCAGGAGCGACATTTCGGGCGGTCCCTCGCGTGAAGGCGTTCAGCGCGATCTGCTGCCGCTGGTTGAAGGCACCACCGTTGCGACGAAATACGGGCCGATCAAGACGGACCATATTCTTTTCATCGCCTCGGGCGCGTTCCACGTCTCCAAGCCTTCGGACCTGCTTCCGGAGCTGCAGGGCCGCTTGCCGATCCGGGTCGAGTTGCGTGCCCTGGAGAAGCAGGATTTCGTCCGCATCCTCACCGAAACGGAGGCCAGCCTCATCAAGCAGTATATTGCGCTGATGAAGACCGAAGGCGTCGAGTTGGCCTTCACCGACGACGCCATCGATTCGCTCGCCTGCATTGCCGTCGACCTCAACGCCAATGTCGAGAATATCGGCGCCAGACGCCTGCAGACGGTGATGGAGCGGGTGCTGGACGAGATTTCCTACGACGCGCCGGACCGCCACGGCACGGCGGTCACCATCGATGCCGACTACGTGCAGAAGCATGTCGGCGATCTCTCGCGCAACACCGACCTGTCACGGTTCATCCTCTAACGGGCGAGCCCGGCGATGTGTGGCCAGATGGTACCATCTGGCCACCTTTCGTCCCGTCGGAAGCTTGCCTCGTCTCGACTCTCCCACGCGCTTTACCTAGTTTGCCGCCGACTTGAAGGCGGCGGTGGATGAAGAAACGCATACTTCTTTTTGTTGGGCTGGCATTGGCCGCGGCGATGGCAACGGCGAACGCGGCGACCATGGTGCCGCCGGGCAATCGCAACAGCGTGCAGCCGGATATTCCGGGCGCTTCCAGCCGGCGCACTCAGGCCACCAACACCAGCTTCCAGGCCAAGTATCGCAAGGTCTACGCGCTCTTGCAGAACGATGCCGAGCTGCGCGCCAAGATCCGGAAAGTGGCGGCCGCCTACGACATCGATCCGATGCACATCGTCGGCGCCATCGTCGGCGAGCACACCTATAATGTCGACGCCTATGATCGGCTGCAGACCTATTACGTCAAGGCAATGTCATACCTGTCGAGCAAGCTCACCTTTGCTTATGAAGGGGAGGACGTCAGCGATTTCGTTGAGCGGCCGCAATTCCAGAAATGCGCCGGCATAACCGACAGCTACGATCTTTGGGAATGCCGCGAGCAGGTGTGGAACCATTCCTTCCGCGGCAAGACCGTCGGCGGGACCAGCTTCCCCAACGACCGCTTCGGAGCCACTTTCTTCCAGCCCTACTATGCCGGCCAGACTTTCGGACTCGGCCAGCTCAACCCGCTGACGGCGCTGCAGATGAGCGATCTCGTGCACAAGGTCTCCGGCCTGCCCGAGCTCGACGTCAATGATCCGAACACGGTCTACAAGACCATCATGGATCCCGACCTCACGCTGCCTTACGTCGCTGCGACCATCAGGAAGTCGATCGACGCTTACAACAGCATCGCCGGCTTCGACATCTCGCATAATCCGGGCCTGACCGCCACGCTCTACAATGTCGGCAACCCCGAGCAGCGCGCCTATGCGTTGGAGGAGGAGAACGAGAAGCGTCGCGCCGCCGGGGAACCGGAAAAGCTGCCCGAGGAGAATTATTACGGCTGGCTGGTCAACGACAAGCTGGACGAGCTGAAGACGCTGTTCTAGCCGGCTGAGCCGGGCGGCTCAGTAGCCTTCCGAGGCGAGAAACGCCTCGAACTTGCGCATTTCGTAGGCATCCGTCTCGACCATATGCCGCGGCTCTGGATAGGCGCCCGACTGGATATCGTCGGCATATTCGCGGAAGGCCGCGATGCGCTCGCTCTGCAGGCGGTCGAACTCCGCCGCGAAGTCGCGGTACCGCTTGGCATGGCGCGGATAATGGCCGCGATTGCTGCCGAGCACGTCTTCCGCGAACAGATATTGCGCGTCGCAGCCGGCGCCCGCGCCCATCGAAATCATGATCAGCGGCGTCCGCCGCGAGATCGCGCTTGCAACCGACGCCGGCACAACTTCGATCTCGGCGGCGAAGGCGCCGGCGGCTTCAAGCTCCTTGACCTGCTTCCAGACGAGGGCAGCACTTTCGGCCGTCTTGCCGACTGCCTTGAAGCCGCCCGTCCAGGTCGCATGCGCCGGGATCAGGCCGACATGACCGCAGACCGGAATATGCTCGTCGCGCAGCCGGCGGATGGTCTGCAGGCTGGCCGAGCAATACATGGCGTCGGCGCTGGCCGCGCGCAGCTTCACCGCCACGCGCAGGATCTCGTCGGTGGTTGCGCCCATCTTGATGCGTTCGTCGCCGGGAATGGCAAAGCAGGTGGGCGCGGCGTCGCGAAAACGCGGATCGAAGATAAGATCATAGGGGACCGAGATGATGTCGATGCCGGCACGCTCGGCGGCCTCGGCCTCCTCCAGCGAGAAAACGCGCAGCTTCGAAAGCTGCCGCTTGCCCTTGAGCGATTGCAAATCGGCGACGGTCGATCTGTTGCGTGCCATGTCCGTGAACCCCCTCGGTTATTCGGGTCTATGCCGCCAGCAGCGACTTCAGCTTGACCGATTGCGAGCCGAGCGCCTCAGGCGCGGGCGTCGCCCGCTTGGCGATCAGCATCTCGGCCAACCGTATGTCGCGCGCCACCGCATTGCCGGGCCCGATGCCGCTGGCGGCGACCAGCCTGCCGTCCTCGGCCAGGTGGAACAGAATGAAGGCGCCGTCGTAGAGGTCGCGCCGTACGGTCGAGCGGCCTTCGTCCGAAAGCCCGGCGATCTGCAGCGTGAGCCCATATTGATCCGACCAGAACCACGGCACCGCGGCATGCGCCTCCTTGGCGCCCAGCATGTTCTTCGCGGCGAGCGCGCCCTGCTCCTGCGCGTTGCGCCAGGCTTCCAGCCGCACGCGCCGGCCGCCATAGACGGCGAGCGGGAACGAGCAGCAGTCGCCGGCGGCAAAAACATCCGGATCCGCGGTGCAAAGGTTCTCATCGACGGCGATACCATTGTCGATCGCAAGTCCTGCTTCGGCGGCGAGCGCCGTCACCGGCACCGCGCCGATGCCGATCACGGCAAGATCGGCGACGATGTCCTGCCTGTCGGCAAGCGTGATGCGAACTTGCGTGCCGTCATCGGCAATCGCCGTGATGCCTTGGCCGGTAAGCACCTTCACGCCTTCGGCCTGATGCGCCTTATGAATGATTTCCGCGACCTCGGCCGGCACGCCGCGCATCAGGATGCGCGGCTGCGCCTCGAGCACCGTGACCGTTGCGCCTAGCTTGCGCGCCGAAGCGGCAAGCTCGAGGCCGATGAAACCGCCGCCGATGATGGCGACGCGGTTCTCCGGCTTGAGATGGGCGCGGATCGCGAGCGCGTCGTTGAAGGTCCTGAGATAAACGCAGCGGCCGCCCAGACCAGGCATCGGCAGCTTGCGCGGCACGGACCCGGTCGCGAGCAGCAGCTTGCCATAGCCAAGCGAAGAGCCGTCGGAGAGGCGCACGAGATGCGCGGCGCGGTCGATAGCGACGGCCCGAACGGAATGGATGTGGCGGATCGAGCGTTCGGCCAAAAGCTTGTCGCTGGCGATCGCCTTGATGAGGGGCGCCTCGCTGGTCATCGCCTCCTTCGACAGCGGCGGCCGTTCATAGGGCAGATGCGGTTCGTCGCCGACCAGCGTCACCGGCCCTTCATGACCAAGGTCGCGCAGGGTAAGCACGGCACGACCGCCGCACTCGCCGGCGCCGATGATGACCATTCCTCCCGCCATTCCGTCACCCAAGCTGAATGAGGACTTTGCCGGCGTCGACCTTGACCGGATAGGTCTTGAGATTGACGCAGACCGGCGCCCCGCGCGCGTCGCCGGTCTTGTAGTTGAAGCGGCCATTGTGTTTTGGACACTCGATGATGTCGTCCATCACCAGCCCATCGGCCAGATGCACTTTCTCATGCGAGCACAGGCCGTCGGTCGCGTAATACTCGTCCTCCGGGCTGCGATAGATGGCGTAGGTGCGGCCGGCATGATCGAACCGCATTACGTCCTCCTCGTCGATGTCTCCGGCCGCGCAGGCCTCGACCCAGTCGCTCATGTCGTCCTCCGGCGAAATTCTTCGTTGTCGGTTGTGTCGGATCCGGTCACTCGGCCGCGGCCGCTACCGGATTGTCGTTGTGGAGCTCTTCCCGGTAGGGCTTTGCCGTCGGCGGCAGCTCGCGCTTGAGGAAGTAGTCCTCGTTGCGCAGCTGGCGCAGGAAGGCCGGGATCATCTCGCGGTAGCCGGCCAGGATCGACGGCGTCGGCGCCGGCAAATCGTGCTTGATCAGCTCATGCAGCTTGGGCAGCGCGTGGTAGGGCACCATCGGGAACATGTGGTGCTCCACATGGTAGTTCATGTTCCAGTAGATGAACCGGCTGATCGGGTTCATGTAGACGGTGCGGCTGTTCAGCCGATGGTCGATGACATTGTCGGCCAGCCCGCCATGCTGCAGCAGCCCGGTCATGACGTGATGCCAGGCGCCGTAGAGGCGGGGCAGGCCGACGAGCATCAGCGGCAGCCATGAATGCAGATAGAGCGCCAGCGCGATCGTCGCGACATAGATCGCGAGCCAAATACGGGCGATGCGGATGGCCTTGGGCTGCTCCTGTTCCGGGATGAAGGTCTGTTCTGCGGCGCTGATGACGCCGGCGGCATTGCGCACCATGTCGGTCATCGCATGCCAAGCATCAAGCACGCCGAAAAAATTCAGCACAACGCGCAAAAGGTCCGGCGGTCGCATGACGGCGATCTCCGGGTCGCGGCCGACGATGATGGTGTCGGTGTGGTGGCGTGTATGGCTCCAGCGCCAGGTCACCGGATTGCGCATGATCATGAAGCAGGCGAGCTGGTAGACCGCATCGTTCATCCATTGGGTGCGGAAGGCGGTGCCGTGACCGCATTCGTGCCAGCGGGAGTCGGTCGAGGAACCGTAGAGCGTGCCATAGACAAAGAAGAACGGTACGCACCACCAGCTGCCCCAGAACCAAGCGCCGCCCGCGCCACTGAGGATCAGCGCACCGAGCCAGATGATGGTGTCGCGGATAGCGGGCTGGTCGGAGCGCTGCATCAGCTCCTTCATCTGCTTGCGCGGGATCTCGGTGTGGTACCATTGGGCCGCCGAAAGCCCGTTCTCGACCGCGCGCTTGGCGTCGCGGCCGGTCAGGCTGTAGTCGCGTCCGGACGGCGCCGGAGACGTGATTGCCGTCATTGCGGAGTCCTCCATCAGCACCTGGCGAACGGCCCTCGGCAATGCCGCGCCTCGCCCATGGCTGGCTTCGACTTCACCATAGCGCCAAGCCATGATAGCCTCAATGTCACAAAGATAGATTCTATCATTTTCTATCAGATTCGGCTAATCTGAGTCGGGCAAGCGATGGAGCACCTCATGGCTAAGCGGCCGACAATCACCGATCTCGCGCGCGTTTCAGGCTTCAGCGTCGCCACGGTCGACCGGGTGTTGAACAATCGCCTGCCGGTGCGCGAGGAGACGGCGCGTCGCGTCTACGACGCGGCGACCGACATCGGCTATCACGCCGCCGGCCTGATCAGGCAGCGCATGCGCCAGGAGTTGCCCGAATATCGTCTCGGCTTCCTGCTGCTACGCGGCAATGACGTTTTCTACGGCGATTTCGCCCGCGAGCTGGAGCTTGCGGTCTCGCAATCGCAACGTTTCCGGGGCACTGCGACGATCGACTTCGCCGCTTCGCTGGCGCCCGATGAGATCGCCGCCCAGATGCGCAAGCTGGCGGCGAAATCCAGGGCCATCGCCGTGGTCGGTCCGGACCATCCCACCCTGACGGCGGTGGTCGAGGCGCTGAAGGCGCGAGGGCAGCCGGTCTTTTCGCTGCTCTCCGACTTCGCCGCCGGCATCCGTGAAGGCTATGTCGGGCTCGACAACCGCAAGGTCGGACGCACCGCGGCCTGGATGATCGCCAAGGCCGCCAGCAAGCCAGGCAAGGTCGCGCTTTTCGTCGGCAGCCACCGTTTTCATGGTCACGAGCTGCGCGAGATCGGCTTCCGCTCCTATTTTCGCGAGCATGCGCCGGATTTCACTGTGATGGAGACGCTGGTCAACCTGGAGGCCAACCAGGTGACGCATGATGCGATGCTCGAGCTTCTGGCTCGGCATCCCGACCTTGCCGGCTGCTACGTCGCCGGCGGCGGCATGGAGGGCGCGGTCGCGGCGTTAAGGGCGGCGAAGCCGGCGCATATGCCGGTGGTCGTCTGCAACGAGATCAATGCGGAGTCGCGCGCGGCACTTGCCGACAACATCCTGACCATGGTGATCTCGACCCCGCTGGCGGCGCTCTGCCGCGAGCTTGTCGGGCTGATGGCGCATGCTATCGAGACCGGCGCCGCCAATGCGCCCGGCCAGACTTTTCTCCCCTTCGACATCTATCTGCCGGAAAACATCTAAGCCGCCTCCCGTCGGAATGATGTGATCCATCAGGCTGATGGAATTCTTTCGCGCCGTGAAATCGCCCGGAAGTCCGCCGCAGCACGTTTGCATGCCCGGCCGCGAGGGCGCTGCACGCTTGCCTCCATCGAAAAACCGGCACGTCCATTTCGAATCTCCCTTGACGGCTGCAAGCGAAATGGAATAAATATTTCACCAACTGGGTATTTTGGTTCTTTCGTTCCGGAACATCTGTTTCAAACAGAGGACCAGGCGTTCCATTATGCGAGGAAAACGCCGCCGGAAGGGCCATGGGAGAGATTCCCCGGTAACATCGGGGATTCCGGTTCAATCGGTGCAGCCGGACACCAAGTGGAGGAGAAACTAAAATGAAGAAACTGCTTTTGGGCGTCGCGCTTTCGGCGCTGATGTGTTCGTCCGCCTTCGCCGCCAAGATCGGCGTCTCGATGGCTCTTTTCGACGACAATTTCCTGACCGTGCTGCGCAACGGCATGATCGCACAGGCCAAGGGCATGGACGGCGTCGAACTGCAGGTCGAGGACGCGCAGAACGACGTGGCCAAGCAGCTCGACCAGATCAAGAACTTCGCCGCTTCCGGCGTCGACGCGATCATCGTCAACCCGGTCGACACTTCGGCCACCCAGGCGATGTCGGATGCGGCGGCCGCGGCCAAGATCCCGCTGGTCTATGTCAACCGCGAGCCGGTCAATGTCGACAAGCTGCCCGACAACCAGGCTTTCGTCGCGTCCAATGAGGCCGAGTCCGGCACGCTCGAGACCAAGGAAATCTGCCGGCTGTTCAAGGAAGCCGGCAAGAAGGAAGCCAATGTCTATGTGATCATGGGCGAGCTTTCCAATCAGGCGGCGGTGCAGCGCACCAAGGATATCGATGAAGTGATTGCCACGCCGGACTGCAACTTCATCAAGATCATCGACAAGCAGACCTCGAACTGGAAGCGTGACGAAGCGCAGAACCTGATGACCAACTGGCTGTCGTCTGGCAAGCCGTTCGACGGCGTCATCGCCAACAATGACGAAAGCGCCATCGGCGCCATCCAGGCGATGAAGGCCGCCAATATCGACATGAAGTCGGTCGTGGTCGGCGGCGTCGACGCAACCCAGGACGCGCTGGCCGCGATGCAGGCGGGCGATCTCGACGTCACGGTCTTCCAGGATGCGGCTGGCCAAGGCGCGGGCGCGCTCGATGCGGCGCTGAAGCTCTCCAAGGGCGAGAAGGTGGAGCGCAAGGTCTACATCCCCTTCCAGCTCGTGACGCCGGCGAACATCGACAAGTTCCTGAAGAAGAACTGACGCCGCGCCAACGCAATTCCAGGAAGTTTTCCATACGGACTTGCGTGAGGACAAACCCTGGAGCGGCGCTCCGACGCATCGAGTTGGCTGAAATCGGCTGCAGACAGAGCAGCGTCGCTCCCTTCCTTCTCCCGCCCGACCGGGCGGGAGAGCGGGCGCGGTCATTCGGAGGAAGAAGACGTGTCACAGACATCGCATGGCATTGGCGGGCTGAGCTATGACGCCAAGAAGCGCCCCTGGCCTGCCGAGTTCAACGTGTTTCTGGCGCTGGTCATCCTGGTCGGCGCATTCGAGCTGATCGGCCGCGTCTTCCTCGGCGACAGCTTCCTCTTCAACACCCGCGATAACGTCGATGCTATCTTCAACGAGCAGCGGCTGCAGATCATCATCCTGCAGGTGTCGATCGTCGGCATCATAGCCATCGGCGTCACGCAGGTCATCATCTGCGGCGGCATCGACCTGTCCTCGGGCTCGATCGTAGGCGCCACCGCCATGATCGCCATGAGTTTCGCGCAGGTTGCGACCGTCAACGGCAATCCCAACCCGAAGGCGATGTTCATTGACTACGGATGGACCGACCTGCCGGTCATCGTGCCGCTTCTGGTCGCGATCGGCTGCGGGCTGATTGCCGGCCTGATCAACGGCGCCCTGATCGCCTACACCCGCATTCCGCCGTTCATCGCCACGCTCGGCATGATGGTCACGGCGCGCGGCATCGCCAAATGGTGGTCGAAGGGCCAACCGATCTCGTTCCCGACCGACAGCTTCGCGGCCATCGGCAAGGGGCTGATGCCGGTCATCATCTTCATTTCACTGGCGATCCTGTTCCAGCTCATCCTGAGCTACACCCGATACGGCAAGCATTGTTACGCCATTGGCTCCAACGAGGACGCCGCGCGCATGTCCGGCATCAAGATCGCCAACCACAAGGTGCTGGTCTATGTGATTGCCGGCATCCTCGCCTCGATCGCCGCGGTGGTGCTTTCCTCCAAGAACCTCACCGCCCAGGCCGGCATGGGCGTGATGTACGAGCTCGACGCCATCGCCATGGCGGTCATCGGCGGCGTCTCGCTCTCGGGCGGCCGCGGGTCTATCATAGGCACGGTGATCGGCTCGCTGATCTTCGGCGTTATCATTTCCGGCTTCACCTTCCTGCGCCTCGACGCCTACTACCAGGAGATGGTCAAGGGCGTGATCATTGTCGGCGCAGTCGTTCTCGATCAATGGCGCCAGCGCCGCCGGGCGATAGGAGCTTGACCATGTCCGATATCGTTCTGAAGACCGAAAACCTCACCAAGCATTATGGCGGCGTTCACGCGCTGCAGGAGGCGAATTTCGAGCTGCGCAAGGGCGAGCATGTCGCCATCATGGGCGACAACGGCGCCGGCAAGTCGACCTTCGTGCGCCAGATCACCGGCGTCGAGCAGCGCACCGACGGCAAGATCTGGTTCGACGGCAAGGAAGTGAACTTCGCCGGCCCGATCGAGGCGCGCGAGGCCGGCATCGAGACCGTGTTCCAGAACCTGGCTCTGGCCGACGACCTCGACGTGCCGTCGAACCTCTTCCTCGGCCGGGAGAAGGTGCTTTTCAACCTCGGCCCCTTCTCGATTCTCGACCGCAAGGCGATGCGCAGGGCGACGGAGGCGGCGCTGATCCGCACCGCGGTGAAGATCCCGAACCTTTCCAGCACCATCCGCCACATGTCGGGCGGCCAGCGCCAATGCGTGGCGATCGCCAGGACCGCAACCTTCGCCTCCAAGCTGATCATCATGGACGAGCCGACCGCAGCGCTCGGCGTGCAGGAAACGGCGCAGGTCGAAAACATCATCCGCACGCTGAAGGAGAACGGCGAGCCGCTGATCCTGATCAGCCACAACATGCGCCAGGTCTTCGACCTGGTCGACCGCATCGTCGTCTTCCGGCGCGGCCGCATCGTCGCCAATTTGCGCAAGCAGGACACCGACGGCAACGACATCGTCGCTTACATCACCGGCGCCAAGACCGGGCAGGCGGAGCTTCAGGCCGCCTGACCAGGCGCCACGACGGGACCAGACCAAATCGTCCGCGCCGGCCGGCGCGGACACGTTTTAGAGCCACCCTCAAAGGACATTCCATGACTCTCCGCTTCGCTCTTCTCGGCGCCGGCCGTATCGGCAAGGTGCATGCCCGCGCCGTAGCCTCAAACCCGCAGGCCAAGCTGGTGGCCGTGGCGGACGCCTTCGAGAAAGCGGCGACGGAGCTTGCCTCCGCCTATGGGGCCGAGGTGCGCAGCATCGACGCCATCGAGCAGGCCAAGGACATCGACGCCGTCATCATCTGCACGCCGACCGACACTCACGCCGACCTCATCGAGCGCTTCGCCAGGGCCGGCAAGGCGATCTTCTGCGAGAAGCCGATCGACCTCGACGTCAAGCGCGTCGAGCAGTGCCTGGCCGTGGTCGACAAGGCCGGCGCTACGCTGATGGTCGGCTTCAACCGCCGCTTCGACCCGCATTTCGCCGCCGTCCGCAAGGCGATCGACGACGGCGCCATCGGCGATGTCGAGATGGTCACCATCACCTCGCGCGATCCGGGCGCGCCGCCGCTCGACTACATCGCGCGATCCGGCGGCATTTTTCGCGATATGACCATCCATGATTTCGACATGGCGCGCTTCCTGCTCGGCGAAGAGCCGGTGGCGGTCAGCGCGCACGCCTCGGTGCTGGTCGACAAGAAGATCGGCGAAGCGGGCGATTTCGATTCCGTCAGCGTCATTCTGGAAACGGCGTCCGGCAAGCAGGCCGTCATCTCCAACTCGCGCCGCGCCACCTATGGCTACGACCAGCGCATCGAGGCGCACGGCTCGAAGGGCATGGTTGCGGCCGAGAATCAGCGGCCGGTGTCGATCGAGCTCGCCAATGACAAGGGCTACACCCGCCCGCCGCTGCACGATTTCTTCATGACCCGCTATATCGACGCCTACGCCAACGAGATCGCTTCCTTCATCGCCGCCGCGACTGCCGGCAAGAAGGCGGCGCCGAGCGGCAAGGACGGGCTGGTCGCCTTGAAGTTGGCGGATGCGGCCTTGGAGTCTGCCAAGACGGGCAAGACCGTCCGCGTCGCCTGAAGGTTTTGAAATCGATTACAGGAGCAGAGCGATGAACGGTCTAGCCGGTCGCAATTCAGAAACGCGCGCCATCGTCACCGGCGGCGCGCAGGGCATCGGCTTCGCCGTGGCGGAAGCCTTGGCCGACGAGGGTTGCCGCGCGCTGGCGCTGGTCGGCCGCTCGCAGGAGAAGGGCGACAAGGCGGTCGCAGCGCTCAAGAAAAACGGTGTCGACGCCATCTTCATCAGCGCCGATGTCGCCAAGGTCGCCGACTGCAAGCGCGCCGTCGCAACGGCGCTCGCGCATTTCGGCACCTTGAACGCGCTGGTCAACGCCGCCGCCACTTCGGCCCGCGGCTCGTTGGTCGAGACATCGGAAGAGCTTTTCGATCAGATCTTCGACACCAATGTGCGCGGCCCCTTTTTCCTGATGCAGGGCCTCGTCGCGCATCTCCTGGAGCGCAGGGCGCCGGGCTCGATCGTCAACGTGCTGTCGATGTCGGCGCATGCCGGCCAGTCCTTCCTGACGCCCTATTCGACCAGCAAGGGCGCGCTGATGACGCTGACCAAGAATGTCGCCAGCTCCTACCGGAAAAACCGCATTCGCTGCAACGCGGTGCTGCCCGGCTGGATGGACACCGAGGGCGAGGCGATCGTGCAGAAGAAGTGGCACGATGCGCCGGACGACTGGCTGGAAAAGGCCGAGGCCGCGCAGCCGATGGGTCAGCTGGTGAAGCCGGCGCAGCTCGCCCGGCTGATCACCTACATGCTCAGCCCGCAGGCCGGCGTCATGACCGGCTCGCTGGTCGATTATGATCAAAATATAGCTGGCGTGATCGGGGAGTAGTGACAACGAGCAGCTTTACGCCAGAAGCAGGCCAGCTATGGGTGCAGATGTGATCAGCCTCGTGCGCCCAAAGGTATCCGGCCCCTGAGAGCCCCTGTTGCCGCAGCATTGCGATTCCGGTATAGTCAAGATGGTCAGAATAGTCATGAGATTGAGATGCTGCCCGGACCCAAAGACGATACGAGCTGGACGGTCGCTGGGGCAAAGGCCCGGCTCTCGGAGGTAATAGATCGGGCGCAATCTTCGCCTCAGACGATCACCCGTAACGGCAAACCAAGCGTTGTCGTCGTGTCCGCAGAGGAATGGCGGCGGAAGACCGCCCGCAAAGGAACGCTTGCGGAGTTCCTCCTGGAGTCGCCGCTGCGCGGCGCCGATCTCGACCTTGAGCGTCAAGCCGACGAACCGCGTGATCAGCCGCTTTGAGGCTTCTGCTCGATACCAATGTCCTGTCAGAGGTGACGAGGCCGGCGCCGGATGCAGGCGTTCTAAAGTGGCTGGACGGGCTTGATGAGGATCGATCATTCATCAGCGTCGTGTCGATCGCCGAGATCCGGCGCGGCGTTTCCCTCATGGATGAGGGCCGCAAACGAGAGGCACTGGCCGAATGGCTCGCTCGAGATTTGCCGCAGCGCTTCGAGCAAAGGGTTTTGCCGGTGGACGAAGCCGTTGCCTTGGCCTGGGGCGACCTGATGGGCCTTGCCAAGCGCCGCGGTCGCGGTCTGTCGTCGATGGACGGTCTGATCGCCGCCACCGCGATTGCGAAGCAGCTCACCTTGGCAACGCGTAATTCGAAGGATTTCGAAGGCTTTGCAATCGAACTTTTCGATCCATGGTCTGCATGAACCGTGAACCGCTGCATGATGCTCTCTTTTTTCCCGAGGCCACGGAGCACGGCGCAAACCAAGCAAATGCTTAGCTTCATGAGGACGTGACAAGCGCCTCGGCATCGACTATATGAGCCGCATGATCCACCTGACCGCCTCGTTTTGGTACTTTAGCTACGGTAGCTCGCTGGCGGCGGGAGGATTGCGCTCGATCTGAAGATTGCAGCATCTAATCCGAAAAGCCGCCAGACCTGGCGGCTTTTTCGTTTCAGCCGGCAGGTCTCCTAACCAGGAGCAGAAAGCCGTGTTGACCACCACAGACGACCTACGGGTCAAGGAACTCAAAGTCCTGAGCACGCCGGACGACGTGATGCGCGAGATACCGCGCTCGCTCACGGCGACGCGCACCGTTGCCGCCTCGCGCAACGCCATCCATTCCATCCTGACCGGGGCTGACGATCGACTGGTAGTGATCGTCGGCCCTTGTTCCATCCACGATCCGGTCGCCGCCGTGGACTACGCCAGCCGTCTGGCGGCGCTGCGCGAGGCCCTGGCCGACCGGCTCGAGATCGTCATGCGCGTCTATTTCGAGAAGCCGCGCACCACGGTCGGCTGGAAGGGCCTGATCAATGATCCCGATCTCGACGGCAGCTTCAACATCGACAAAGGCTTGCGGATGGCGCGCAACGTGCTTTCCGCCGTCAACAATCTCGGCCTGCCGGCGGCGACGGAATTCCTCGACATGACGACGCCGCAATACATCGCCGACCTCGTCGCCTGGGGCGCCATCGGCGCGCGCACGACCGAAAGCCAGATCCACCGCGAGCTGGCGTCGGGCCTCTCTTGCCCGGTCGGTTTCAAGAACGGCACCGACGGCAATCTGAGAATCGCCGGCGAGGCGGTGAAGTCCGCTGCGCAGCCGCATCATTTCATGGCGGTGACCAAGGGCGGCCGCAGCGCGATCGCGGCGACGACCGGCAACGAAGACTGCCATGTCATTCTGCGTGGCGGCGTGGCGCCGAACTACGACGCGGCAAGCGTCGACGCGGCCGCCGCGGAGCTCGGCCGCATCGGCATCGCGCCGCGCCTGATGATCGATGTCAGCCACGCCAACAGCGGCAAGAAGCCGGAGAACCAGCCGAAAGTCGCGCACGACGTGGCGGGCCAGGTCGCAGCGGGCGACGAGCGCATCATCGGAGTGATGATCGAGAGCAATCTCGTCGCCGGCCGTCAGGACGTCGTGCCCAGCAAGCAGCTCACCTACGGCCAGAGCATCACCGACGGCTGCATCGATTGGGCGACCACCGAAACGGTGCTGCACGGACTTGCCGGCGCCGTCGAGTGGCGCCGGTCGGTGAAGCGCGAACTGCTCGCCACCCGTCAGGGCGCCGCCTGACAACCCTGGCGAGGGCGGCGTTCACGCCGCCCTCAGCCCTTCCCATGCGGTGAATACCGAGACCGCGAATAGAAGCAGCCCGGCCGCACGGCCGGCAATGACCGTTGCCCGCGGATTGCCGACCAGAAGCGCCCGGCTGCGCCCGGCTGTGATGGCGAGGCCGCCGTAGATTCCTGCTTGTGTGACGACAGTCAGCAGTCCCATGATGGTCGCCTGCATCCAGATCGGACCGTAAACCGGCTTCAGGAACTGCGGATAGACGGCAAGGATAAACAGATAGGCCTTGGGGTTGATCAGGCAGGTGACCAATCCCTGGCGAAAGGCTTTCCAGGCGGAGCGGCTGCCGGCGGGCCCGTCATCGCTGACGGTGATCGAGCTGCGCATCAGCGAAATTCCGATATAGGCCATGTAAGCGGCGCCGGCGATCAGCAGCGGTTTGAACAGGACCGGCACGAAATGAATCAGCAGCCCGACGCCGATCGCCCCGTTCAACGTATGCACTACGCCGCCGAGCATAATGCCGCCGGTCGCCGCCAGCCCCCTGTCGCGCCCCCCGGTCAGCGCATTGGCCAGCACGAACAGCATGTCCATGCCTGGAACGGCGATGATGCCGAACAGCAGGATGAAGAATAGCCAGAGATTTTCCGTGTAACTCATGTCAGTTGCCTGTCGCAGCGCCCGCCAAGGACGCTGAGGAATCTGTTGATTTTCAAACCGATGCGCGGCCCTATAGGTCGTCCCAACTGACGGGGGTGTGTCAGTTGCGTTACGATCGAGTGGAAAAATGCGCAAGGCCTCGCGTCTGTTCGAAATCATCCAGATCCTGCGGCTGGCCAAGAAGCCGGTGACCGCGGCGACGATTGCCGAGCAACTGGAAGTGACGGTGCGCTCCGTCTATCGCGATATCGCAGCGCTGCAGGCGATGCGGGTGCCGATCGAGGGCGGGCGCGGCATAGGCTATATCCTGCGCCCCGGCTTCGACCTGCCGCCGCTGATGTTTTCGATCGAGGAGATGGAGGCGATCGTGCTGTCGCTGGCGCTGCTCGAACGCACCGGCGACGACGAGCTCAAGCAGGCGGCAAAGCGGGTCGGCGCGAAGATCGCCGGCGCCGTGCCACCGCCCTTGCGCCAGACGCTCGACGCCAACGCTCTTCATGCCTGGGGTTTTTCGCCTGCGGCCGCGGCGGTCGATCTGGCGCTGGTGCGCCGCGCCATCCGCGACGAGGAGAAGCTCGACCTCGCCTACCGCGACGAAGCCGGCCGCGACACACAGCGTATCGTCCGCCCGATCGCGCTGATCTACTACGCCGAGACCGCCAACATCGTCGCTTGGTGCGAGCTGCGCCAGGCCATCCGCAATTTCCGCAGCGACCGCATCGAGGATTGCCAGCCGACCGGCCTGTGGTTCAAAGGCGAAGGCGATCAACTGCGGCAGGTTTGGGTGGACGGCTGGGAGATCAATGCGGCAGCAGCCGCCGGCACCTGAAGGCGAGCCGGCTCACCTCACATCCACCCAGCGCTGTTCCTGGAACGATCGCGCCATCGCATGCACGGTGCGCTCGATCTCCAGCCCCTCGTCGAAGTCGATGGTCCGCGCCGGCTTGCCGGCGATCCGCATCAAAAGCTC
Source organism: Mesorhizobium sp. WSM3862 (assembly GCF_002294985.1). Classification (GTDB taxonomy): domain Bacteria; phylum Pseudomonadota; class Alphaproteobacteria; order Rhizobiales; family Rhizobiaceae; genus Mesorhizobium. The sequence goes on from NZ_NSGE01000004.1 coordinate 277,734, forward strand.
GCGGCATTCGATGATCTTGAGGTCGTTGAAGCCGAGGCCGTGGCCGGGCGCCGGCACGAAGGAATCGTAGGGCTTGTGGTGCGGCGCCAGCAGGATCGTGCGGTAGCCCTGCTCGGTCGGCCGGTCGGCGGTCAGATAAAGTTGGAACTCGTTCATTCGCTCCTGGTCGTAGAGGATCGAGCCTTTCGAGCCGAAGATCTGGAGGGCGATACGGCCCTTGCGGCCCCAGGCCGAGCGATTGACCAGCAGCGTACCGGCGACACCGTTCTCCAGATGCATCAGCACACTGGCGATATCGTAGGTCTCGACCGCACGGCGGCCGCCGGAGGCGACGCGCCGGTCGGCATAGGGTTTCGCCATGTCGCACATGACGCGAGCGACGCGGCCGAACAGCACTTTGATCAGCGACAGCGGATGCACCGCGAAATCGTCGAGCGCGCCATAACCGGAAGCCGCCTCATGCTTCCAGAAGAACAGCGCCTCGGGATCGGCCATGAAATCCTCGTCCATCTCGATGCGCACGAGATTGACATCGCCGATGATCTTTTCCTCGAGCAGCGCGCCGATGTGGCGGATGGCCGGGTTCTGAATGTAGTTGTAGCCGAGCACGGCAGCCTTGCCGGATTTGGTCGCTGCCTTTGCCATCGCCTCGGCCTCGCCAAAACTCGGTGCCATCGGCTTCTCGCACCACAGATGCTTGCCGGCTTCGAGGATGGCGATCGCCATTTCAGGATGGAACTGGTTGGGCGTGGTCAGCGACACGACATCGACCTCCGGATCGTTGACGACGGCACGCCAGTCGCCCGAGCCTCGAGTGAAGCCGAACTCGGCCGCTTTGCGCTTTGCAAGCTCGTCATTGACCTCACCCAGATGCACCAGCCTCGCCTTCTCGACATCGGGAAAGACGGTGCCGACCGCGTTCCAGGCAATGGCGTGGCACTTGCCCATGAAGCCCGTGCCGATGAGGCCCACTCCGACCATGTCGATTGTCTCCGCTGAAGGGGAAGAATTCGCATGGATGAATTAATCCATTTCAGCCGAGAATGGAACGTCCAAATCATTTTTTATGGTGTTCTTGCGCGAAACCGCTATGATGAGGCAGGAGAGGGAACACCAGCATGGCCGTGGGCGGAGCGACGATGGACGGACGGGTGCCTCGCGATTTCGAGACCTTGCGCACGACGATCCTGGAGCGGCGCACCAGTCTGCCCAAGCGCATCGCGCAGATCGCCGCCTATGCGCTGGACAATCCCGACGACATCGCCTTCGGCACGGCGGCGAGTATCGCGGCTTCCGCCGGCGTCCAGCCCTCGACGTTGATCCGCTTCGCCCAGCAGCTCGGCTTCGATGGTTTCACTAGCCTGCAGCAGGTGTTTCGCGAGCGGCTGCGCGAACGCAATTCCTCCTATGACGAGCGGTTGGCGGCACTGCGCGCCAAGGCCGAGGAAGGCGCTGGACACCGGGCGATCTTCGACGGCTTCGTGGCTGCCGCCAGCACCTCGCTCAGCGACATTTCGCGCGCGCTGAACGATGCGCATTTCGAACAGGCGATCACGCTGCTGGCAAAGGCCGAGACAATCTATGTGCTAGCCAAGCGCCGCTCCTATCCGGTCGCCTCCTACATCGCCTACGCGCTTGGCAAGCTCAAGATCCGCAACCAACTGATCGAGTCGGCCGCGGGCTTGAACGCCGAGATGATCGGCTTCGCCACGCCGCGCGACGCCGTCATCGCCATCAGCTTCTCGCCTTACGCGCCTGCGACCATCGAGGAGACGCGCTCGATCGCCGAGCAGGGCGTGCCCATCGTCGCCATCACCGACAGCTCGTTCTCGCCGCTCGCCCAATTCGCCAAGGTCTGGTTCGAGGTGGCCGAATCCGATTTCGGCGGCTTCCGCTCTTTGTCGGCAACGATGGCGCTTGCCATGGCGCTGACCGTTGCCGTCGGCGAAAAGCGGCGCGACGCCGGCCGCAGGCGCAAGGCCTGAGCGGCCCCGAACGGGCGTTTTTCCATCAGGGAACACTCATTCCATATTGACTATGGATTGGAATTATTATTTCATATTGACGGTGTCACGCCGCCGTTCGCGCGTGCTGCCCAAAACGACGCTGCTCTGCACAACAAAGCCGATGGGAGGTTCGAATGGGCGAAGCCGTGGAAGCGAAATATCCGCCGCTCGACGTCATCACGATCGGCCGCGCCTCTGTCGATCTCTACGGCCAGCAGATCGGCTCGCGTCTGGAGGACATAACCTCCTTCGCCAAGTCGGTCGGCGGCTGCCCGGCCAATATCTCCGTCGGCACGGCAAGGCTCGGCCTGCGCTCGGCGCTGCTCACTCGCGTCGGCGACGAGCAGATGGGCCGCTTCATCCGCGAGCAGCTCAGGCGTGAGGGCGTCTCGGTCGACGGCCTGAAGACCGACAAGGAACGGCTGACGGCGCTGGTGCTGCTTTCCGTCGAGGACGAAGGCGTCTCGCCGATGATTTTTTATCGTTCGGATTGCGCCGATATGGCGCTCGCCGAAGAGGACATCGACGAGGCTTTCATCGCCTCGGCGCGCGCCGTGGTCGTCACCGGCACCCATTTCTCGCGTCCCAACTCGGATGCCGCACAGCGCAAGGCGATCCGTTTGATGAAGGCCAAGGGCGGCAAGGTCGTGTTCGACATCGACTACCGCCCGAACCTCTGGGGGCTCGCCGGCCATGCAGAGGGCTTCGAGCGCTACGTCAAGTCGGACCGGGTCTCGGCGCAGCTGAAGACGGTGCTGCCCGATTGCGACCTCATCGTCGGCACCGAGGAGGAAATCATGATCGCCTCCGGCGCCGACGATTGTCTGAGCGCGCTTAAGACGATCCGCACGCTGTCGGCCGCTACCATCGTGCTCAAGCGCGGTGCCAAAGGCTGCATCGTCTATGACGGGCCGATCAGCGACGACCTCGAGGACGGCGTCGTCGGCGAGGGCTTCCCGATCGAGATCTACAACGTGCTCGGCGCCGGCGACGCCTTCATGTCGGGCTTCCTGCGCGGCTGGCTCGGCGGCGAAAGCTTTGCCACGGCGGCGACCTGGGCCAATGCCTGCGGCGCCTTCGCCGTGTCGCGCCTGCTGTGCGCGCCGGAATATCCCACCTTCGAAGAGCTGCAGTTCTTTCTGAAGCACGGCAGCAAGCATCTGGCGCTGCGCAAGGACGAGGCGATCAACCACATCCACTGGGCGACGACGCGCCGGCGCGACATCCCTTCGCTGATGGCGCTCGCTTGCGACCATCGCGTCCAGCTGGAAGATGTCGCCGCCAGGGTCGGTGCAGATGTCTCGCGCATCCCCGACTTCAAGGTGCTCACCGTCAAGGCGGCGGCCAAGGTCGCCGCCGGTCGCGACGGCTACGGCATGCTGATCGATGAGAAATACGGCCGCGAGGCCATGTTCGAATTCGCCCGCCATCCCTTTGCCTGGCTCGGTCGGCCGGTCGAATTGCCCGGATCGCGGCCGCTGCGCTTCGAATTCTCGCAGGACGTCGGCTCGCAGCTCACCGAATGGCCGGTCGACCATTGCATCAAGTGCCTCTGCTTCTATCATCCGGATGATCCGGAAGCGCTGAAGACAGAGCAGCAGCAAAAACTGCGAGCCCTGTTCGAGGCGGCGCGGAAAGTGGGCAGGGAACTGCTCGTCGAGATCATCGCCGGCAAGCACGGCACGCTGGACGACGCCACCATTCCGCGCGCCCTTGAAGAACTCTATGCGCTGGGCATCAAGCCCGACTGGTGGAAGCTCGAGCCGCAGGCCTCGGCAGGCGCCTGGGCCAGGATAGAGCAGGTGATCGTCAAGCACGATCCGTGGTGCCGCGGCGTCGTGCTGCTCGGTCTGGAGGCGCCGCAGGACGAGCTGGTCGCAGCCTTTGCCGCCACCGCCAATGCGCCGGTCGTCAAGGGATTTGCGGTCGGTCGCACCATCTTTGTCAATGCCGCCGAACAATGGCTGGCCGGCAAGATCTCGGATGACGAGGCTGTCGCCGACATGGCCTCGCGCTTCGAGCAATTGACCGAGGCATGGCTTGCAGCGCGCGGCCGCAAAGCAGCATAAGAAGAACGGGCAGCATATTAGGCGGCACAGGGAAAGCCGGAGGAAACGACAATGACCAAGACCGTTCGCCTGACGATGGCGCAGGCGCTGACCCGCTTTCTCAGCCGCCAGATGACCGAGATCGACGGCATGAAGGCGCCGATCTTCGGCGGCGTCTGGGCGATCTTCGGCCACGGCAATGTCGCCGGCATCGGCGAGGCGCTCTACCAGGTCCGCGACGAGCTGCCGACCTTCCGCGCCCATAACGAGCAGGCGATGGCGCATGCGGCGATTGCTTACGGCAAGGCGAATTTCCGCCGCCGCTTCATGGCCGCGACCACCTCGATCGGCCCCGGCGCGCTCAACATGGTGACGGCTGCGGCGCTCGCCCACGTCAATCGCTTACCGGTGCTGCTGCTTCCCGGCGATGTCTTCGCCAACCGCTTGCCCGACCCGGTGCTGCAGCAGGCCGAAGATTTCTCCGACGGCACGGCGAGCGTCAACGATTGCTTCCGCCCCGTCTCGCGCTATTTCGACCGCATCACGCGGCCGGAGCAGATCATCCCGGCGCTGAACCGCGCCATGCAGGTGCTGACCGATCCGGCCGAATGCGGCCCGGTCACGCTTTCGCTCTGCCAGGACGTGCAGGCGGAGGGCTATGATTATCCGGAAAGCCTGTTTGCCGAGCGCGTCTGGACGCCGCGCCGGCTGCGCCCGGATCGCAACGAACTGGCCGTCGCCGTGGCGGCCCTGAAGAACGCCAAGAAGCCGCTGGTGATCGCCGGCGGCGGCGTCCTCTATTCGCAGGCTTCCGGAGAGCTGGCCAAGCTGGTGCAGGGCGCCGGCATTCCGGTTTGCGAGACCCAAGGCGGCAAATCCTCGCTGCCCGACGATCATCCGCTCAACATGGCGGCCGTCGGCGTCACCGGCACATCAGCGGCCAACCGGCTGGCGGAAGAGGCCGATGTGGTTCTTGCCGTCGGCACCAGGCTGCAGGACTTCACCACCGGCTCCTGGGCGCTGTTCAAGAATGCCGGCCGCACCATCATCGGGCTCAATACCCAGGTCTTCGATGCCGGCAAGCACTGGGCGCTGCCGCTGGTTGCCGACGCCACCGAAGGGCTCGCCGAGCTTTCCGCCGCGCTGAAGGGCTGGAAGGCGCCGACCGCCTGGACCGACAGTGCGCTGAAGGGCAAGACGGAATGGCAGGCTGCCGCCGCCAAGGTGACGGCCTCGACCAACGCCGCCTATCCCTCCGACGCGCAGGTGATCGGCGCCGTGCAGCGCGCGATGGGCTCGGGTGTCACGCTTTTGCATGCCGCCGGCGGGCTGCCCGGCGAATTGCACAAGCTCTGGCAAGCGGGCGCGCCCGGTTCCTATCACGCCGAATACGGCTTCTCGACCATGGGCTACGAGATCGCCGGCGGGCTCGGCGTCAAGATGGCGAAACCCGACCAGGAAGTCGTCGTCATGGTCGGCGACGGCTCCTATCTGATGCTCAATTCCGAGATCGCGACGTCGGTGATGCTCGGCCTGAAACTCACCATCGTGTTGCTCGACAATCGCGGCTATGGCTGCATCAACCGGCTGCAGATGGCGACCGGCGGCGCCAACTTCAACAATCTCCTGAAGGACGCTCGCCACGAGGTGATGCCCGACGTCGACTTCGCCGCCCATGCGGCCAGCCTCGGCGCCGTCGCCGAGAAGGTGGCCTCGATTGCTGAACTCGAGACGGCGCTCGCCAAGGCGAAGGGCAACGACAAGACCACCGTGCTGGTCATCGACACCGATCCGCTGGTGTCGACCGAGGCCGGCGGCCACTGGTGGGATGTTGCCGTGCCGGAAGTCTCGTCGCGGCCGCAGGTGAACGCCGCGCGCAAGGCGTATGACGAGAAAAAGCTCATGCGGAGCTTAGGTGATTGAAGCTGGCACTGCCCCTCACCCTTGCCCTCTCCCCGTGAAGAACGGGGAGAGGGGCCGCCACCGCTGAAGCCTGTCCCTTCTCCCCGTCATTTCCAGGGAGAAGGTGCCGGCAGGCGGATGAGGGCAGCGCCGACGAGCGAAAGTTGAACGATCCGAACCTGGAGTGACGACTTGAAAGCCAAACTGGGCATGTCTCCCATCGCGTGGTGGAACGACGATCTCGTGGAATTGAGCGATGATGTGTCGCTGGAGGAGTGTTTGCGCCAGTCGCGCTCGGCCGGCTTCACCGGCATGGAGATGGGCCGCCGCTTCCCCAACGATCCGAAGGTGATGCTGCCGATCCTGAAAGAGGCCGACGTCACGCTCTGCGGCGGCTGGTTCTCCGGCACGCTGGTCGATGAGGACATGTCGAAGAACAAGGATCGCATCCAGCCGATGATCGACTTGTTCAAGGCGGTCAACGCGCCTTGCATCGTCTATGGCGAGGTCGGCCGCTCCATCCAGGGCGACCGCTCCAAGCCTCTTGCCACCAAGCCACGGCTTTCCGGCGACGAGATGAAGGCCTATGGCCGACGCGTCACCGAATTCGGCGAATGGTGCGCCGACCAGGGTATGCCGCTTTCCTACCATCATCACATGGCGGCCGTGGTCGAGACCGAGCCGGAACTCGATTCCTTCATGCATCATTCCGGCGAGGGCATCCCGCTGCTGCTCGATGCCGGCCATCTCGCCTTCGCCGGCGGCGATGTGTTGCGCGCCATCGACAACCACCACAAGCGCATCAACCACGTCCATGTGAAGGACGTGCGCATGAACGTGATCGACGGGCTCGACCGCACGAAGCAGTCCTTCCTCGATGCCGTCGCGCTCGGCGCCTTCACCGTGCCCGGCGACGGCTCGCTCGATTTCGGCGCGATCGTCCAGCGCTTCGCCGACTACGGCTATGAAGGCTGGTTCGTGGTCGAGGCCGAGCAGGATCCGAAAAAGAACCCGCCGCTGAGGATGGCTGAGGTCGGCCACAAGGAGCTGATGCGGGTGATGACGGCCGCCGGTTATACGGTGGAGACGCAGGGCTTCCCGGCGTAAACGGTGGATTCGTCCGGCCGCTCGGTCTATCTGATGCGTTTGGACAAGTCCCGGATTGGCGCGATGAAAGACTATGAGCACCCCTTCTTCCGACCGCTGTGGCGGCGCATTGCCGTCGTTGCCGTCTGCCTAATCTGGTCGGTGATCGAATTCGCCTCCGGCACGCCGTTCTGGGGTGTAATCGCGCTCGGCTTCGCCGGTTACGCGGTGTGGCAGTTCTTCTACCTCTACAAGCCGGCCGAGGAGCCCAAGCCTCCGGCCGAGCCGAAGGAATGATCCAGGAGACAAAATGTCGAAACTGCTCGTCAAGGCCGACAAGGGCCACGGCCACGTCGCCCACGTCACCCCGCAAAGCGCGGGCTGGACTTACGTGGGTTTCGATCTCCACCGCTTGCGGCCGGGCGAGACGGCCGCCGGCAAGACGGGCGAGCGCGAGGTCTGCCTGGTGTTCGTCACCGGCAAGGGCCAGGCTGCGGCCGGCGGCAAGGATCTCGGCCTGCTCGGCGAGCGCATGTCGCCCTTCGAAGGCAAGCCCTGGTCGGTCTATGTGCCGCAAGGCTCCGACTGGGCAGTGACCGCCGACACCGAGCTGGAGCTTGCCGTCTGCTCGGCGCCCGGTCTTGGCGGCGGCCTGCCCGCTCGCGTCATTGCGCCCGACGATCTCGGTCAGGAAGTGCGCGGCAAGGGCACCAACACCCGCTACGTCACCAACATCCTGCCCGAGGGCAAGCCGGCCGACTCGCTGCTGGTGGTCGAGGTCATCACGCCCGGCGGCCATACCTCCAGCTATCCGCCGCACAAACACGACCAGGACAATCTGCCGGCCGAGTCCTATCTCGAGGAGACCTATTATCACCGCCTCAACCCGCCGCAGGGTTTCGCCTTCCAGCGCGTCTACACCGACGCCGACAGAAATGGCGTGCGCGACCTGGACGAGGCGATGGCGATCGAGGACGGCGATGTCGTGCTGGTGCCCAAAGGCTACCACCCGTGTGCGGCCTGCCACGGCTATGATCTCTATTATCTCAACGTCATGGCCGGCCCGAAGCGGACATGGAAATTCCACAACGCCGCCGAGCATGAGTGGCTGATGAAGGCGTGAGATTTTTCATAGCCCTCAACCTGTTGGTCCAGTTCGGGAAAATCGTCGGCTAAGGACCGCCAGAGCCTGGGTTGCCTTCGAAAACCCATGAAAGCTTCGTCAATCCGTCATGGAAATCACCTATGGCAGCGGGTCTGACGAGGATTTTCGATGCGCTATGCCATTTACTTTACCCCGAGGCAGGATGAGCCGCTGGCGCGGATCGCCGCCAACTGGCTGGGGCGCGACCCGTTCGGCGCGCCGACTCGGCCGGTTGAGGGTGTGGGTGCCCTGTCGGCGGCGGAAGTTGCCTTCCACACCGCCTCGGCTCGGCGCTACGGCTTCCACGCGACGCTGAAGGCGCCGTTCCGGCTGGCGCCCAGCGAATCGGAAGCCTCGCTGCGGGCGGCGCTCGACGATTTCGCCGAGGTCACGCCGCCAGTCGTCATCCCGCGTTTGGTCGTCGGCCAGATCGACGGCTTTTTCGCGCTGGTGCCGGAAAGTCCTTTCGAGCCGCTCAACAGTTTCGCCGGCGAGGTCGTGCGCGCTTTCGACCGCTTCCGCGCGCCGCTGACCGAGGCCGAGATCGAGCGCCGCAGTCCAGACTCGCTGAAGCCGGATGAGTTCCGCAACCTCTGCCAGTGGGGTTATCCCTACGTCTTCGAGACATTCCGCTTCCACATGACGCTCTCCGGACGCGTCGGGCCACAGGAAAGCCCGCGCCTTCGCGCTGCAATCGACAGCCTGTTCGCGGATGTGCTGCAGCGTCCGGTGCCGGTGGATACGCTGACGCTGTTCGTCGAAACCGAACCGCGCGCGCCCTTCATGGTGCTCTCGCACCACGTGCTTGGACGCCGCCCGGCCAGAAAAACCGCCTGATGTCCGCCCGCCTGAGATAGGACTGCTGAAATGACCGCCGAGACCGTTTTGAACAATGCCCGCATCGTGCTGCCCGACGAGATCGTCGCGGGCTCGCTGCTGCTGCGCGATGGGCTGATCGCCGCGATCGAGCCGGGTGCGGCCCGCACCGGCGAGGACATGGGCGGCGACTACATCATCCCAGGTCTCGTCGAACTGCACACCGATCACCTCGAAGGCCATTACGCGCCGCGTCCGAAAGTGCGCTGGAACCCGATCGCCGCCGTGCTCGCCCACGATGCGCAGGTGGCGACCGCCGGCATCACCACGGTGCTCGACGCCTTGCGTGTCGGCATGGACGAGGATGCCGACCTGAAGTCCGACGACGTGCGCAAGCTCGCCGACGCGATCGAGGACAGCGTGCGCCAGGATCGGCTCAGGGCCGACCACTTCATCCATCTGCGCTGCGAGGTCTCGGCGCCGGATTGCCTCGAGGCCTTCGCCAATTTCGAGACCGACCACAGGGTGAAGCTCGCCTCGCTGATGGACCATGCGCCGGGCCAGCGCCAGTTCGTCGATCTCGAGACCTACGCCTATTATTACCAGCGCAAGCTGAAGCTGACCGACCGCGACTTCCAGAAATTCTGCGAGAAGCGTATGGCGGAATCGGCCAAGAATTCCGGGCCGAACCGCGTCTTCATTTCCGCCGCCTGCCGCGAGCGCGGCATCGTGCTTGCCAGCCACGACGATGCGACAGCCGGCCATGTCGACGAGGCGGTGGAGCAGGGCGTGCGCGTTGCCGAATTCCCGACCACCGAGGAGGCGGCGAGGGCCTCGAAGGCGGCAGGCCTGGGAGTGCTGATGGGCGCGCCCAACGTCATGCGCGGCTCCTCGCATTCGGGCAATGTGTCGGCGCGCTCGCTTGCCGGCGACGGTTTGCTCGACATCCTGTCGTCCGACTATATCCCCTTCAGCCTGATTCAGTCCGCCTTCTTCCTCGGCGATGTCGTGGAAGGCATTTCGCTGCCGCAGGCGGTCGCCATGGTCTCGAAGAACCCGGCGGAAGCGGTCGGCCTTAGCGATCGCGGTGTCATCGAGCCCGGCCGGCGCGCCGACCTCGTGCGCGTGCGCGTCGACCAGCATGTGCCGGTCGTGCGCAACGTCTGGCGTCAGGGCAGGCGCGTCGCATGATGGTTTCTGCGCTGATCGAACGAGAGCTCACCGAGACCCTTCCGATCCGCAACGGCGTCTTCGTCGCGGTGGTCGGGCCGAGCGGCGCCGGCAAGGACACGGTGATCGGCTACGCCAGGGCGCATTTTGCCGGCGAGACGCGGCTGGAGTTCGTCCGCCGCGTCATCACCCGTCCGAGCGACTCCGCCAGCGAGGACCACGATACGCTGGCCGACGCCGCCTTCGCCGAGGCGGAAGCGGACGGCGCCTTCGCCATCTGCTGGGACGCGCATGGCCTGCGCTATGGCCTGCCGGCCGATGTCGATTGGGCGATCGCCAATGGTCATGTCGCGGTGGCCAACGTCTCCCGTGCCGTCATCCCGGCGCTGCGTGAGCGCTATGCCAACCTGGCGGTGGTCGAGATCACCGCGGCGCCGGAGATCCTCGCCGAGCGGCTGGCGGCGCGCGGCCGTGAATCGCGCGGCGAAGTGCTGGCGCGTCTGGCGCGCAGCACCAGCGTGACGCTTTCCGGACCGGACGTCACCTCCATCGACAACAGCGGCGCCAGGGAGATCGCCGGCGAGCGCTTCGCCGACGTGCTGCGCAAGGCGATGGCGTTCTCGGACCTTTCGGACATGATCTGACGGGGTGATGCCGGCTTGCGAGTGGGAGGTTGAGCCGAGACTTGTTGATGTCGGCGCCAACGTCCAAAAAATGTGTGCAGCACGCGAAGTTGAAATTTGCGCCGCTGCCTGCCGAGATCGGACGAGGGAAGCTACTCCGCCGGCGCGCCGGCGACATTCCGGCGCGACGCCTCCATCATCCGGCGCCGGGCGCGGAACACGCCCCACTGCTGGTCGACCAGCACGCCGATCAGGATGACGCCGCCCATCACCGCGAAGTTCAGGGAGGACGGGATGCCGAGCAGATTGACGAGGTTTTGCAGTTCCTGCAGCAGCACGGTGCCGAGGATGACGCCTACCAGCGAGCCCTCGCCGCCGCGCAGCGAGAAGCCGCCAAGCACCGCCGCGGCGATGGCGTAGAGCTCATAGAACTGGCCGTGACTCGCCGGCGAGATCGAGCGCGTGTACATGGCGAAGTAGATCGCCGACAGCGCCGTCAGCACACCGCAGATCACGTATGCCGCGATCACCACGCGCCCGGTGCGAATGCCCGAATACTTCGCCGCTTCCTCATTCTTGCCGATGGCATAGAGATAGCGCCCGAACACCGAGCGGTGCAGCACCACCCACATGACGATGGCGATCACGATCAGCGCGATGAAGGAATTCGGCAACCCGCCGGAGCGGCCGGCGGTCAGGAATTCGAGATCCGGGAAATTCTGGCCGAAAGCGAAGCCCGCCGTGCCGTCGGCGGTGTAGAAACGGGCGACGCCGCGGTAGATCAGCAGGCCGCAAAGCGTCACCACGAAAGGCTGCATCTTGAGCCGCGTGATCAGCCAGCCATGCACGAAGCCGATGATGGCGCCGAGCACGATGATCAGCACGAAGGCCAACGGCCAGTCCATCTCGCGCACGGCGATGAAGTCGATGAACAGCGTGCCGAGCAGCGCGATCAGCGAACCGACCGAAAGCTCGATGCCGCCGGTGATAATGACGAAGGCCTGGCCGATCGAAAGGATGCCGAACAGCGCGACCAGGTTTGAGGTGTTGGCGAGATTGATCGTCGACAGGAAGCGCGGATTTATAGCCGTGACCACCGCGCCGACCACCAGGATCAGGACCAGCAGGCCGAGGTCTTTCTTGCTCATTGCGCTCCTCCCGCGGCTTGCGCCAGCTTCGGCTTCTTGCCCACCGCCAGCAACAGCACGTTCTCCTGGCTGAAATCGTCCCGGTCGAGGATGCCGGAGATCTGCCCCTCATGCATGACCGCGATGCGGTCCGAGACGCCGATCACCTCCTCCATGTCGCTGGAGATCATCAGCACCGCGACGCCGGCATCGGCCAGCGCCCGCATCAGCGCGTAGATCTCGGCCTTGGCGCCGATATCGATGCCGCGCGTCGGCTCGTCGAGGATCATCACCTTGGGGTTCATCGCCAGCCATTTGGCCAGAACCACCTTCTGCTGGTTGCCGCCGGACAGCGTGCCGGTGCGGGTCAGGACCGATGGCGCCTTGATGCCGAGATCCTTCTTCTGCTTCTCGGCGGTGGCGAGCTCCGCGCTGGTCGACACCAGCGAGCGCTTCGCATGCGCCGGCATATTGGGCAGCGAAATGTTTTGTGCGATCGAGAGGTCGAGCAGGATGCCGGTCAGCTTGCGGTCTTCGGGTACCAGGAAGATGCCGCTCGCCACCGCATCGGCGGCCGATCCGACATTGAGCGCCTTGCCGTCCAGCGCGACACTGCCGCCGAGCCGCTCGTCGATGCCGAACAGGACGCGCGCGAGCTCCGTGCGGCCGGAGCCGACCAGGCCGGCAAGCCCGAGGATTTCGCCGCGCCGAAGCTCCAGGTCGACCGGGTGGTCGGGATAGGCGCTGGTGCGCACCGCTGTCGCCGAGAGTGCGACGCCGCCCGGCGCGCGACCCGCCTCCGCTGCTTTCTCGCGCTCCTTCAGCATGCGCCCGATCATCAGCTTGACCATCTGGTCGTGATTGATGTCGCTCTTCGGCAGCGTGCCGGCCAGCATGCCGTCGCGCAGCACCACGACGCGGTCGGCGACGCGCTCGACCTCGTGCAGGCGGTGCGAGATGAAGATGACGCTGATGCCTTCCGCCCGCAGTCCCTTGATCACGTCGAGCAGCTTTTCGGTCTCGGCGATCGGCAGGCTGGAGGTCGGCTCGTCGAGGATCACCAGCCGCGCCTTGATCGACAGCGCCTTGGCGATCTCGACCATCTGCTGCTGCGCCAGCGACAGGGAGGCGACCGGCGCGTCGGTCGAGAAATTGGCGCCGACGCGTTTCAGGAGCGGCGCCACCATCTCGCGCAGCTTGGCGCGGTCGACCAGCCTCAGCGGCCCGGCCTTCAGCGGCTCGCGGCCGAAGAAGATGTTGGCGGCGACGTCGAGGTTTTCGAACAGGTTGAGTTCCTGATGCACGAAGGCGATGCCGGAGCCGATGCTGGCTTCCACGGTCAAGCCGTCATGCGCGACGCCGTCGACGGTGACGGTGCCGCTGTCCGGCCGCGTCACGCCGCCGAGGATCTTCATCAATGTCGATTTGCCGGCGCCGTTCTCGCCGACCAGCCCGATCACCTCGCCCGGCCTGACCTGCATCGAGAAGCCGTCCAGTGCCACGACGCCGGGATAGGTCTTGCGCACGGCCTCGAGGCTCAGGAACGGAGCGGATTGGACGATGGATGGGTCGGAATAATTCATCACGCCATTGTTCATCGCGCTTATCGGCAGCCGGTAGGCTGCAGACTGACGGGCCGCATGCGGCCCGTCAATACGGACGCCGGCTCAAGGCGAAGCTTGAGCCGGCGCAACTGTGCATCGATTACTTGCCGGCCATCGCCTTCAGGTTGGCGGCATAGGCGTCGACATCGTCCTTGCCGATGATCTTGGTCGGCACGATGATCAGGCCGTTGGCCGGAATGCCCGACTTGTCGCCCTTGAGGTAGGCGGCCATCAGCTTCATGCCCTGATAGGCCCATTCGAAGGGCTGCTGCACCACGGTCGCGGCAACCGTGCCTTCCTTGACGCCGCCCAGCGTGATCGGATCGTCGTCGAAGCCGACGACGGTGATCTGGCCGAGCTTGCCGGCGTCGCGCAGCGCCTCATAGATGCGCGGCGTATTGTAGGAGTAGAAGCCCACCATGCAGGTGATGTCGGGGCTGGCGACCAGCGCGTCCTCGACATTCTTCTTGGCCCGCGCCTGGTCGATGTCGTCGCCGCGCACGTCCACCAGCTCGATCTTGCTGCCGGCAAGCCCCTCCTTCATGCCCTCGATGCGCTCCTTGGCATTGTCGGCGCCGAGCAGGCCGACGAAGCCCAGGCACTTGCCGCCGTTCGGCATCGCCTTCTTGGCGATCTCGGCCGCCTGCTTGCCGGCATCGACGTTGGACGAGCCGATATAGGCGACGCGCTTGGTCTGCGGGGCGTCGCTATCGGTGGTGAACAGAGCGGTCTCGGACGCGATCTTGTTCAGCCCGTCGGTCGAGGTCTTGGGGTCGACCGCCGACACCATGATGCCCTTCACGCCGGCCGTCACCAAGTCGTCCATCAGCCGCTGCTGGATGGCGACCGACGACTGCTCGGGATATTTCAGCTCGAGATTGTAGTCGGTCAGTTCGCCCTGCGCCTTCTTCACGCCGGCTTCCGCCGCCTTCCAGAAGTCTGACGCGCCGTTGACGACGAAGGCCAGCGTCGGCTTGTCGTCGGCGCGCACGGCTGCGCTGGCCGTCAGGCCAATAGCCAAGGCCGCCGCGGCGACGGACGCGTTGCGTATCATGGATTTCATGCTTCAACCTCCCTTTTGAAACTCATCGCTGATGTCTCGGCTGCGGCCTGGACGCCCTCCTCCTCAAGGGTCTGGCACCTAAGGTCCGGGGCCGATCCAGCCGCGACCGAAACACTAGACACAGATTTGACGTTCGTAAATAGTCCGATTTGTCTGACATTTTCGTGAGGATGAGGGCAGCCCTCTTCCGGCAAATTGCCGGGCAGCGAACCTGCGCTCCTCCCAGATGCCGTCGCCGCAGCTCGCCCGGCGACGCGTTGACAGTAGATCGCTTACCGATATTAGTAAATAGTATTAGTAGCGGGATCGGACCGGCACACCAACACGGCGAACCGGGTGCCGCGGTGGGCGCCGGCGGAAGCAGGATTTGCGCTGGTCGGGTCGGCAAAACTCGGGAAAAATGACAGCTTTGCTGACCTTTTTGGCCATTTTGTCGCCGCGTGCCGTGGCTGGTGCCAACGCCCTTTTTAGTGATAATAGTTATAAGCATTCCTGCTGGGTGGCGGGCTTTGCGTAACAGCCCGGCAGGTTTGGGAAACGACCATGAGCGAACCGACGCAACTGCGCGATCCACGGGAAACGTCCAGACGCCGCAAGGCCTCGGCCAAGCCCAAGGGCCGGGTCACCATGACCGATATAGCGAGGGCCGCCGGCTGTTCGCAGGCGACGGTCTCTTTCGTGCTCAACAATTCGCCGGGCATCAGGCTGTCGCGGCAGACGCGCGACCGTGTGATCGAGGCAGCTAGAGCGCTGGGCTATTCGCCGCCGGTCTTTTCAGCTTTGCGTCCGCCCGTCACGCCCTTCGAAGGACTGGATGGCGTCATCGGCTTTGCCGTCGATCAGCTCGCCACCAGCCCCGAGGCGGTTGTGGCCATCGAGGGCGCGCGGCAGGCCTCCTGGAATGCCGGCAACGTGCTCTTGGTGGCGCAGACCATGGGTGACGCCGTCATGGAGCCGCGTGCCATCCAGGCGCTCACCCGGCGCGGCCTCTCGGCGCTGATCTACATGACCATCTTCACCCGCGAGATCACCGCGCCCGAGTTCCTCTACAGCCTCGACATTCCGGTCATCCTGCTCAACTGCTACACCGCCGACTATGCCTTTCCGGCCGTGGTGCCCTCCGAGATCGCGGGCGGCCAGAGCTCCACCCGGCATCTGATCAGCCGCGGCCACCGCCGCATCGCCACCATCACCGGCGAACCCTGGATGCAGGCGGCGCAGGATCGGCTGAAGGGCTATCGCCGCGCTTTGGCCACCGCCGACATCCCCTTCGATCCGGACCTGGTGGTGGAGGGCGACTGGTCGGCCAGCGCCGGCTATGCCGCGACGGTGAAGCTGCTTGCGCTGAAGGAACGCCCGACCGCCATCTTCTGCCAGAACGACCGCACGGCGATCGGCTGTTACGAGGCGCTGAAGGAGGCCGGCCTGCATATCCCCGGCGACATTTCCGTGATCGGCTATGACGACGAGGAGATCGCCCGCCACCTCTTCCCGCCGCTGACGACATCGATCCTGCCGCATCTGGCGATGGGCCAATGGGCGATCGAGCAATTGGAGGCACCGCCGCCGCCCGGCCGTGGCCGCTATCCCATCACCAAGCTTGAATGCCCCTTGGTGGAGCGCGAGAGCGTGGGAGCCTGCCTCGCACAATTCCGGTGACCCCGTCTTGATCCAGGCCTATGATGGACTGCGCGTGTTCCTTTCCTGACACAGGAAAAACGCTCGTGTGGCCGAACCGTCGTTTATGCGATCTCCTAAAGATCGAACATCCGATCATCCAGGCTCCGATGGCCGGCTCGGCGACTCCGGAACTCGCCGCCGCGGTGAGCAATGCCGGCGGGCTGGGATCGCTCGGCTGCGCATCGATGCTGCCGGACGGCTTGCGCACCGCTGCGCGCCAGCTGCGCGCTTCGACCGAGCGTCCCTTCAACCTCAATTTCTTTGTTTTTCCCAGACCGGACACCAGCGACGCCGTGCTGACCCAGGTCATCGACAGGTTGCGGCCCTACTACAAGGAGCTGTCGCTCGACGAACCCTCGCGGAGGCTTCCGCCGATCGGCCCGGGTTTCGACGATGAAAAGCTTGAACTGCTGCTCGAGATCCGGCCACCGGTCGTCAGCTTCCATTTCGGCATTCCGGACGCGGCCGCGGTCGCCAAGTTGAAGGAGGCCGGGATCGTGGTTATCAGCACCGCGACGAATGTCGCCGAAGCGCGCCAACTCGCCGACAGCGGAGCCGACGCGGTCATAGCTCAGGGCTGGGAGGCAGGCGGCCACCGGGGATCGCACGCTCCCAACCGTCCCGGTGACGGCGTGGGAACGCTGGCGCTGGTTCCCCAGGTCGTGGATGCCGTCAGGCTGCCGGTTATTGCCGCCGGAGGCATCGCCGACGGCCGCGGCATAGCGGCCGCCTTCGCGCTTGGTGCCAGCGGCGTGCAGATCGGCACCGGCTTCCTGTCTTGCGACGAGGCCGGCACCGACGGACCGCGCCGAGCCCTGATCCGCGCCGCCACGGACATGGACACGATGGTCACCGATGCCTTCACCGGCCGCGCGGCGCGGGCGAGACGCACCCGCTTCGCCTTGGAGATGGACGTGAACCGGGCGCACCTCCCCGACTTCCCGCAAATGGTTGCGCTCAGCGCTCCGCTCGGCGAGTCCGGTGCAAAAGGAGATTTCGCCTTTCATCTCTATGGGCAGGCGGCCGCCTTGAACCGGGAGCTTCCTGCCGGCGAATTGATGCAGACACTCGTGGCCGAAACCGGCGAGGTGTTCGAAGCGCTTTCGACCGGCAAATCGACGCCTGCGTGAGCGAAGTCTCCGCTCGTTGACGTCACTGACAAGTTGCAATCCGGATTGCGAAAAGATCGGCCGGCAGGCAGGCATGCCATCCGGTCGCGATCGATGATGCCGGCATTCGGCGGCAAGGGGCGGCCGCCCAGCTCGGCCAGTTTTGGCGCCATATGCGCTCTGGTGATCTGCGGCTGCGAAGCGCACATGGCGATCTCGATCACGCCGCGGAAACACGTCGGCATCCTCGCTTGCGGCGGCGAAAAGCCGGGCCATGACTGGATTCGGCGGCGGACCGGCAACGCCTCCGCCGGCGCGTTCATCTCGGCGATCCGGGCTCGGTCGGCGGCGATCTGGTTGCGATAGAACACTGGCGCTCGGCCTCGGCCTCGTATGCTCCTGCCAACGCCCACCTGTGCGATCTCGGGACGAGGCTGGTTTCGTTGCTTGGCATGGTTCCCGCGTGGGTCTAGGCTGAAACCAGTAAGGGAGGACGGGATGACATCAAGCTTCACCGTTCACGCGGCATCCGGCTATGAGCAGCTCATGGGCCGCTGGAGCCGCAGGCTCGCGCCCAAGTTCATCGACTTCGTCGGCCTAGCCGGCGGCGAGAAGATCCTCGACGTCGGCTGCGGCACCGGCAGCCTGACCTTCGAACTGGCGAAGTCGCGCGATCTCGCCGAAATCCAGGCCATCGACTTCTCAGCCGTCTTCGTCGCGGCGGCGAAGGAGAGGAACACCGATCCGCGCATCACTATTGAGCAGGCGGACGCCACGGCGCTGCCTTTCGAGGACAATGCGTTCGACCGTGCGCTGGCGCTGCTGGTGCTTCACTTCGTGCCGGAGACCGGCAAGGCGGTGGCCGAGATGCGCCGCGTAACGCGGCCGGGCGGCGTGGTCGCCGCCGTGGTGTGGGATCACCTCGGCGGCATGCCGGCCATGCGCATGATGATCGACACCGTTGCCGCGCTCAGCGAAAGCGGCCGCCAGATGCGCAATCGCTACTGCTTCCAGCCGATGATGCAGCCCGACGAAATGAAGCGGACCTTTGTCGAACAGGGCCTGGCCGACGTCACCGAAACCGAGCTGATGATCCGCATGGATTACCAGAATTTCGACGACTACTGGGCGCCGATTGCCGCCGGCGAAGGCCCGCTCGGCAAATATATGACCACGCTCGACGCAGCCGAGCGGACCCGCACGGAGGCTGCAGTCCGCGATGCCTATGAGGCCGGTCGTGCCGATGGGCCGAGGTCTTTCGCCAACGTCGCCTGGGCCTGCCGCGGCATCGTGCCCTGACCTTCAGCGCGATCTGAGCTGCGCCGCATCACTATGCGCCTGAAGGAGCAGCTGCACCTGCTCGACATCACCGAGGCGGCCAACAACTGGGTGATCGAGGACGTTTCGACGGCGAATACGGTTTTCAGGGCCGTCCCGTGCCGGCGATCCAGAGCATGGACCGCACCGGCCGCGTCATCTATGTCGGCACTTTCGCCAAGCTGCTGTTGCCGGCGCTGCGGCTCGGCTTCATGGTGCTTCCCATCGACCTCGCCGGCCGCACCGTCAACGCGCTCTCCACCACCGGCCAATTCGCGCCGCTGCTCTTACAGGCCGCCTTGGCCGACTTCATCACCGAAGGCCACATGAGCCGGCACCTAAAGCGCAAGCGCCGCATCTACGCCCAGCGCCGCCAGCTTTTCCGTGAGATCGTTTCCGAGCGCCTGCGCGACGAGATCACGCTTTTCCCCGCCGAAGCCGGCATCCAGGTGGTGGGCTATCTGAAGGCGGGCATCGACGACATCAAGGTCAGCTAGGTCGCGGCGAAAAGGGCCATCAACGTCTCGCCGCTGTCGAAATGTTCCAGAACACGGCGGCGACCCAAGGGCTGGTGCTGGGTTATGCGGCCCTGTGATGCGACGTAGACGCGGGACGGGGTGGAGCGGCTGGCGGCGACGATCAGAGAGACGCTGGGGTGAAGGAAGGTCACTAGGCGACGGAGAGCATGCTGTACGCCTAAAAAGCGTTAGCAATCTGTTGCTGCGGTGATCAATGACCAGATCTTCCGATAGATTCGGTGGGCAACTAGTGATGCCGATTGTCTCAGCAGCACGGGGTAGGGTAACGATACCAGATTCGATGGGGTAAGACTTGGAAACACCGTCAACGCCACTTAGCCCGCTTCTTCGATGGGCGGGGAGCAAACGGGCATCCGTGAAAGCGCTCGCCGATCTCTGTCGTTCAGACGCTACCTACATTGAACCGTTCTGCGGTTCCGCAGCCCTGTTCTTCCACCTGGCCCCCTCAGCCGCGGTGCTTGCCGACATAAACGAAAATCTAATTTCTTTTTATAAAAAATGTCAAAGTAATCCAGAAGAGGTTTGGGAGATTTCGTCGAAGATTCCAGTAAATCCTGACATGTACTACAGAGTTAGGGATTTATTCAACAAATCCAGAAGCTCAATTCAGAATGCGGCCTATTTTTATTACCTAAATAGGACGTGTTTTAATGGTATATATAGAACAAATACCCGTGGAAAATTTAACGTGCCTTATTCGGGTAAGCGACTGGCTCAATTTATTTCGAAGGAAGATTTCATTGCCCGCGCTTCTAAATTTTCAGGCGTGGAGTTTGTTTCGAGGGATTTTGATAAGACTTTGCGGGAAAATGCAAACCCAAATACCTTCTTTTTTATCGATCCACCTTACGCGAAATCGGAGGGTAGATCATTCACAGAGTACCATCAAAATTCGTTTAATATCAGCGACTTGGGACGTTTAACAAAATCCCTAAGAATTTTAGACGAAGCTGGAGCCAAGTTTGTTCTAACTTACGACGTAGAGTCTCTTCCATTTGATCCGGGCGAGATGGGATGGCGATCCGTATTATTTAATGTTCGGAGAAATGTCGGTGGGTTTAAGTCCACTAGACGAATGGCGACAGAAATTGCAGTGACTAACATCAGAAGCTCAGATGTCTAAATTTCTTATTATTAGTGATACCCATGCATTTGCTCCCTCACCGTCAGCCGGAAAGCCTTCGCTTTTGGAGGTGTCCCATACTGCCCGAACAAACATGATTCGGGAAATAGCGAAGGTCCTAGAAGACGATGGCGTCTGCCCTGATTGGATCGTTTGTCCGGGCGATCTAGGGGACAAGGCTTCTCCGGAGGGGCAAGCGTTTGTTTGGGCCGAATTGAATGCATTGAAGCAAAAGGTCGGAGCCCGATTCCTGATCGGCGCCGCCGGCAACCATGATTTGGATTCGCGGTTTGTTAACAGCGCTTTCGATCCATTGGCAAATATCAAGGCGCTAAAGCCTCCGTTTCCCGGCATCACTGACGTCGACTGCGATAAGTATTGGTCGCGACATTATTCCGTATATGACAATGAAATCTGCCGAATCGTGAATATAAATAGTTCAGCGTTCCATGGTTACGGAAAGGAGACCGGTACTCCTAAGGAGTTCGAGCACGGAAGAGTGTCGGAAGCGACAATAAACAACATCGTTGAAGAGGTAAAATCTAAGGAATATCCGGTAAATATACTGATCACACACCATCATATAGTCAGCAACGAGCACATATACGCCGACGAGTATAGCGAAATGCGGGGCGGCAGTAGACTCATGCATCGCCTTACCGACGCAACAAAATCAAGCTGGATTGTGATCCATGGTCATCTACATTATCCGGAACTGGACTATGGGCGAGGATCGGCGTTGGCGCCAGTCGTGCTATCTGCTGGGAGCGCGTCCGCCCATCACTATGGGGGTAGCTCAGAGAGTCCCCAAATCAGATCTATCTCCTAAAGCTTGCGGAGGGCGGAAGATCACTCGACGGTTGGACCCCCTGTGGTACAATCGATGCCTGGTTTTGGTCGCCAGATGGTAGGTGGGAACGCTCCCCCTCTCGGCATAAAGTGCCATATGGGACCGGCTTTGGCACAAGGCTAAATCCTACACAGGCAGCCGATCGGTTTGAGTCCGCCCTCAGTAATTCAGGCCTGCCATACATGTACTTCTATGAGGCGTTCGAGGCCGATCCGCTCTTAAAGTACCTTTTGCCTACCGATCTGGACTTGGCCGTTCGCGAATTGAAGAAGCGCAGGCTGAAGGTCACCGTAGGAGACATGAGGTCAGAAACGCTGCTGAGGAGGCCGTAGTGGCCGAAACGTTCTTTGGATCTTACAACGCAAGGTTTGTCGACTTTCAAACTGTCGGCGACAGCTTCGTCATGCGTGAAAGGGCTTTCAAGCAGCTCTCTGAGCATAACAATGTCTTGCTTTTGGGTCCAAGGGGGAGTGGAAAACAACACTATTAAAGATGTTGAAGATTGGTGCTCAGATACGCGCCTCGCAGAAATTTCATCGAGTGTTCAAGGAGATAAAATATACCCCTGTTTATGTAGGAGCGGATCGTCAGTTCGAGCTACCGATGCGAGGTTTTACAGATGTCGGCCGGGATGTTCCGAAGTCGCTGGAAAGTCTGCTGCACTCACTGATGGCCATTAGAACTCAATTCGCTTTGCTGGATACGCTAAAAGAAATAACTGATCCAGCTACCGAGAACATTTCGGCGGTTTCGCACCAGTATGTTCAGATGTCTCGACAACAGGAAGCAGACTTTTGCGTCTTGTTGAATAGATCATGGCGAATGAGCTCTGACATCCGGAACATAGTAGAGCTTAGAGCCGAACTTTGGTCTAGAATTCAACGTATTAATGCAGCAATTATGGAGATAAGGCTAAATGGAGCAAAAGCGACAGACTTTGATGATAGCTTGAGCTTTGATACGCTTTCGAGCGTTAGCTCGTTTGTCGACGCGTTCGAGTCATCGGTTGAGCATCGATCGAGGATGTGGTGCCTTTGCGTTGATGAACTAGAAATAATGCCTGAGACAATACAAGATTATTTCTATCTTAGTTTAAGGTCAACCGATCAACGACTTCTGCTGAAGCTGGCAACAAGTCCGTACACACCGTCGTTTGACACGGAAGAGCCTGGCGCTGCGCCAATGTACGGTCATGACTACACTATTATCAATTTGACTGATAGGTCGCGATCCGAATCAAATCGCTTCGTCCGTCAATTGGTTGGGAAGCTGCTCAGCGCGGAGGATCTCCCATCGGGTGCAACGCCAGAGATCCTCTTAGGGCGATCACCCATCACGGACGAGGGGAAACCTGGGGAACTCAATAGCGCTTACAGAGCCCCAAACGGCGCCCACTACAAAAGATTCAAAGAGCTGTATGAGATTGATGCCGCGTTTCGAAGATATCTTGACGCGCGTGAAATTGATATCGAAAAGTTGAACGACATGGACGAGAGGTCACGCGCGGCCTCTGCGCGCAAGATTATTTGGCCTGTAGCGCTTCGGCTGGTTTACGGAAGTCACCAAGCATTCAAGTTTGGTGGCAACGTGGGTTTGCGTAGCGCATCTAACAAGCGAACACCGCCGATATATACCGGATCTGATGCGGTAATATCGATGTGCGAGGGGAACCCACGCGTAACCATTGGACTGTTCCGAGACCTTATCGCTGCTTTCCGACGGAATCAGAACAGGCGAGTGCCGACTCACATTCAATCTCAGATCGTCGAGTCGGCTATCGACAAGTTCTTGTCGCTCCTATCAGCGATACCCGCCCCCTTGAATCAGCCGAGAGGTAACACCTCGATACTGGAGTTGCTTCAAAAGATTGGCGACTATATCCAATCTAGGAACTATGGGCCCGAGTTCTCTCCCGAGCTGGTTGGAACTTTCGTGGTTGATGGAAACATCAGCTCATCGCTCCAGAAGGCGATCGGTCAAGCTCTGAACCAGGGCGCTTTTGTCATGGTTGAAAACGCGATGGGTGACGCCTCTTTTGGCGGACTGTCGGAAGCGCGCCTGCGTCTCTCCTACCTGCTTTGCCCGTATTTTCGATTGCCTCTTATCGTCTCGGGGCGAGTTAACCTAAGCACGGCATTGACCGAAGCGCCAAGCAAGCTGCCCTCACGCCCACCTACAATGGAGGACCTTTTTGGACGCATTACCTAGCTACCGGCTGCAGAAGACAGATTTGGCTGCTGTTCTGCCGACCGAACCGGATCTCCTGATTTATGCGGTGGGTTACGAGCAGCGATCCGCGAAAATGCGGGACGAATTGAGCGCCAAGAAAAATGCAGCGTTTGTTTATAGGTCTGAGGGCGTACATTCATACGATGGCAATTATCGGAAATTCACGCAAAGAGGTGACATAGGCCTCGACACAAATTGCATTGATCTAGAGGCCAACCTCACTCATATATTGAGACCTGGCGGTGCCAATCGAGCACATGTGGTTATAGACGTTTCCTGTTTGAACAGGAGCCTAATTGCGCAAAGCTTTTCAACGCTTCTCAGGCTATCCGAATTGGTCGGACGGATAACGGTAACTTACACGCCGGGAAAGTTCGTGCCGCCGACCCTATACATGATGCCAGCTCAGTATTTTGGCCCTGCCATCCCCTCTATGGCAGCTAATGTCGGAGAGCCATACCGTGAGAGCTGTCTTGTGATGGGCCTTGGCTATGAGTACGGAGCAGCCTTAAGCGCGATCGAGGTGATTGAACCTAACAGCGCTTTCTACTTCTACCCAGTTGGCCGCGCAAAGGACTATGAGCCGGCAGTGCGAAAGGCCAATTTCAATTTTGACTTTGGAGTGGGAAAATACCAAGTATTGCCGTACAACATTGAAGATCCGGTATCGTTGCATGGAGTCTTGCGCGACATAGTTGACGCGTTCGTTGATAAAGCGACCGTGTCGATAGTGCCATTTGGTCCTAAAATATTTAGCTCTGTCGCAGTCCTTATGGCAATTCGTCACCCGAGAAAGGTATCATTTCTCAGGTATTCACTAGCCAGCGCAGAAGTCGCGAGAGATACAGAAGCTGACGACTATATGTCGTTATACGATATCCTCTTGGCAGGTGAATAAGCGAGGGTCCGAAGCAGGACCGAGACCTTCGGATCAGCAAACGGCCTGAAGAGCGCATTGTCCGCGATATGGCGCACCCGACAAGATTCGAACTTGTGACCTCTGCCTTCGGAGGGCAGCGCTCTATCCAGCTGAGCTACGGGTGCTTCCCGGAAACCGGAAAACGAACCGGCCGGTGAGCCGGCCAGCCACGGCTTCTTAGCGGAAGCGCGTGCCGGCTTCAACGGGCAATTGGCTTGGCGGAATATTCGCCGTAGCGGGCAGGCTCGCATTCGTCCGGTGGAGGTGCCGGAGTCGAGAGCGAGCGGTCCCAACTCATGTAGGCTCGGAGGCCGGCGGCCCCGCTTCGGCAATGCATCGCGACTTCCGAGCGTTGTTCAGGCGCAAGCTCTCGCCAGCCCTCACCCCTCCGCCTCGCTCTTCGCCGCTCTCCGCTGCACCCCGCGCGTCGCCCGCTTCTGCTTCTTCGCGGTCAGCTCGTGCATGGCATCAAGCTGCATCTGCTGCATCTCGGCCAGCCGCTGCCATTGGCGTGAGATCAGGTAGTCGAGCTTTTCGTGCAGGTGCCGCACTTCGAGCTCGGCCTTGAGGTTCACCCGGTAGTCGTTGAAGGAGCGCAGCCGGTCCTTCGCCTCCTGCCGCTTCTGGCTCATCATGATGATCGGCGCCTGGATGGCGGCGATGCAGGATAGGAGCAGGTTGAGCAGGATGAATGGGTAGGGATCGAAGGCGGCGGCCGCGCCCTCGAAGAGGTTGAGGCCGATCCAGATCAGAAGCACCGCCGCGAACGAGATCAGGAACCACCAGCTGCCGCCGAAGGCCGCCATGTCGTCGGAGACGCGGTCGGCGAAGGAGCGGCGCTCCTCGAACTCTTCTTCCGAGTTTTCCGAGATCGTGTCCTGTCTGGCGATCGATTCCACCACCTGGCGGTCGAGCTCGGAGAATTCGCCATGCTCCTGCTGCAGCAATTCCTCCATGTAGCGCATGCGGTAGCGGGCGAGCTCCTCGCGGCTGATGCGGGCGCCGCGCGGCAGGTCGGGATGGTCGGAGCGGATGCGGTCGGCGAGGCTCGGTCTGAGGTCGTCGACGCGCACCAAGTCGCGCTTGCGGAACTTCCGGCCGCTGATCGCCGACGGTTTTTTCTTGGGCTTTGCGCGCGCCGCGCCGGGCAGGTGCGGCTCCGAATCCGGCACCTCCGGCTCTTCGAGGATCTCGTCCGCCGCCTCATGCTGATCTTCCGGCACGGTGGCCGCCTCAAGATATTCGCCGCCCGAGTCGTTTTCGGTGTCGGCCATTGTCTGCGCGGATGCCTTCGGGTCGCCGGCCATGCTCAGTGCTCCTCTTCTCGGGCTTCGTTACGATACGCCGAGCCGGCGCGGCATATCCACCGCGACTGTGAAGCTGGTGTGACCGAACAAGTTGTTGTGATGGATGGATGTGCTTTCGGCGCGCAAAGAAATAGATCCAATTCTGGGAAGATTTGGTTGAAAGGGCTTGCTGAGCAACAACAAATCTCTGGGGGCAGCGCCGCCCCTCATCCGCCTGCCGGCACCTTCTCCCCGTATAGACGGGGAGAAGGAGGCTGGGCGCAGGCTCGGCGCCTTCCGCTGCACCGCTGCCGAGTGGCGAAACCGGCGATGAGAGCGCCCCTCTCCCCGTCACTTACGGGGAGAGGATGCCGGCAGGCAGGTGAGGAGCAGCGCCACCGGTCGAAAGCATTGGTCCTGCCTCGCTGGCGCCATGGTCGCCACCGCCTGGCCTGTCCTGGCCCTGTGGGGGTCCTGGCCAGTAAATTACATCAAAAGGTCAAGCCGGTCGCTTGAGCAGGCTGCCGCCGCCACCCGCACTTCGCTACTGCGCCGGCAAACCGGGCAGCGACGAACTCGGCGCCGGCACACCCGGAAGCGCAGAACCGGCCGGCTGCTGCCCGGCATACATCAGCCGCGTCTGCGCATCGGCGCTCATCGGCGCCAAGCTGCGCTGGATCAGCGCCTCGACATGGTCGTTGCGCTGGCGCGCGCTTTGGGCGCCCATCACCACCACGATCAGATGCCTGCCGTCGGCATTGTAGGAGGTGACGATGTTGTAGCCGGAGGCGCGGATATAGCCGGTCTTGATGCCGTCGACGCCGCGCACCCGTCCCAGCATGTCGTTATGGCCGCGCACCAGCCGGCCGCGGAACATGAAGTCGCTTTCGGAGAAATAGTGGAAATGCTGCGGGAAGCGGCGCTGGAGCGCGATGCCCAGCACCGCCATGTCGCGCGCCGTCGTCACCTGGCCGTCGTCGGGCAGGCCGCAGGCGTTGCGGAAGTGGGTGCTGGTCATGCCGAGCTGGCGCGCCTTGGCGGTCATCATGGCGGCGAACTGCTCCTCGCTGCCGCCGCCGAGATATTCGCCCACCGCCACCGCCACGTCGTTAGCCGACTTCACCACCATGGCGCGGATGGCGGAATCGACGTCGATCGTCTCGCCGCGCCTGAAGCGCAGCTTCGTCGGCGGCTGCGCGGCGGCGTGGTTGGATACCGGGATCTGCGTCTCCTTGCTCACCCGGCCGCTCTCCAGCGCCTCGAACAGCATGTAGAGTGTCATCATCTTGGTCAGCGACGCGGGATAGCGCTGCGCCGTCGAATTGACCTCGAACAGCGTCTTGCCGGTCGAAGCGTCGACCACGATCGCCGCATATTTCTGCGGCTGCGCCGGCACGGCCAGCACGGTCTCCGGCGGCGCGGCGGTGGTGCAGCCGGCAATGAGGAGCAGCAGGACCAGCGCGGCCATCAGTTTGTGGAGGAGCGAAAGCGGAGTGGACAAGATTGTTTCAAAAACGGTTGCGGAGATGCGGCGAAGCTAGCCTACCGCATATGCCCCGTCCAACTGGTTAACGGCGAGAATGAGGCATTTGCCCAGCTTTTGGAGGGTCGCACTTGGTTGCATTGCCTTGGAAGTTGGCGCCGCCCCTCATCCGCCTGCCGGCACCTTCTCCCCGTATAGTAACGGGGAGAAGGGGGCCAGCCGCAACCTCGGCGCTTTTTCCTGCAACACTGGCGATTGGCGAAATCGACGGCGACAGCGTCCCTCTCCCCGTCACTATACGGGGAGAGGATGCCGGCAGGCAGGTGAGGGGCAGCGCCGAGTTCGACAATTGGTGGCATTCGCCTGATGCAAAATGCCTATCGCCCTGCTTGCGCCGCTGCCGCCGGTCAGGCTTTGTTGTCACCGAAGATTCGAGCTTTGGCAATGGACACCCTCAGCATCAACGCAAAAGGCATCTCGGTCTCCCTCGATCTCGCCGTCGGCCACATCGCCGCCCTGGAAATCGAGGCCGATGGCCGCCGCCTAAAACCGCTGCACCGCGCGCCCTGGGTCGGCTCGCCGCGCGCGACCTTGCCGCAAAACCTCCCCGAAGGCACGGTGCGCCTGTCCGGCGACTTCCTCTGCGCGCCGTTCTCCACCAGC
Source organism: Mesorhizobium sp. WSM3862 (assembly GCF_002294985.1). Taxonomy (GTDB): domain Bacteria; phylum Pseudomonadota; class Alphaproteobacteria; order Rhizobiales; family Rhizobiaceae; genus Mesorhizobium. Next base: position 305,521 of record NZ_NSGE01000004.1, read on the forward strand.
GATGTCGAGGAAGCACCCCTCCACGGCTGGACGGCCAACAGCGAGTGGGATGTCGTCGAAAGCAGTGCCATCGCCGGCGGCTGGCGCGCCGTTTTCCGCTTGCGGCGCAAGGTGATGGGAGCTTCCATCGACAAGCTCTTCACGCTGCGCGACAACCATCCCTTCCTCTACCAGGAACACATCTTCTCCGGCGGTTCCGGCGCCATTTCCGTCGCCCACCATCCGATGACGGCGATGCAGGACGGCGGCCGGCTCGCCTTCTCGCCGAAACGTCTGGCGGTCACGCCGGCGACCCCGCTGGAGCCCGATCCGGCGCGCGGCCGGTTTCGCCTGGCCTATCCCGCCCGCGCCACCGACCTGACCCGTTTCCCGCTCGCGGCCGGCGGCACCGCCGATCTCGCCGACTACCGCATGGAAGACCGGCGCGAGGATTTCATCACCCTGGTCGAGGCCGATCATGGCGGGCCGGGCTGGACGGCGCTCGCCCGCCGCGCCGAGCAGGATCTGGTGCTGGTGCTGAAGAACCCGGCCGAGCTGCCGGTCACCATGCTGTGGTTCAGCAATGCCGGGCGCGACTATGCGCCCTGGAGCGGCCGCCATGTCGGCGTGCTCGGCATCGAGGACGGCCGCGCCGCGGTCGGCCACGCCGCCTCGCTCGGCGACAACTGGCTGAAGCATGAGGGCGTGGCGACGGCCTTCGCGCTTGCCGAAGGGCGCAGCGTCTCCTTCCGCCATGTCATCGGCGCGGTTCCGGCAGCCGACGTCGAACCGCCAAGCGGCCTGGAACAAGCGACCGATCGACTGCGCGTCCTTGCCCCGAATGGCTCAGCGAAGGAGATACCGTTCGACGGCGAATTCCTGCGCATCGGCCGTTCCGTGCCCGCCTGAGGCCCTTGCTCCGCCATAGGATGCCGACCGATCTCAAAGGCGTGCGGCAGAGCCTTATAACCGTTTGAAATTTCTCCCCGGTACCGCCAAGATGCGGCCGGAGTCGCTAGCGAAGAGGCGCTGATGTCCGACTTAGCCCATATCACCGCCGCCATCTTCAAGCGCGCCGGCAAGGCCAAGCGTTTCGTTGTTGCCATTGCCGGCCCGCCGGGAGCCGGCAAGTCGACCATATCGGGCAGGCTGCATGAATTGCTGCCGGAGGGCACGTCCGAAGTCGTGCCGATGGACGGCTTTCATTACGACGACATCGTGCTCAACCGGCGCGGCCTGCGCGCCCGAAAAGGGGCGCCGGAAACCTTCGATTTTGCCGGCTTCGAGACGCTTTTGAAGCGGATCCGCTCCGGCGAGCCGGACATTGCCATTCCGGTCTTCGACCGCAGCATCGAACTCTCGCGCGCCGCCGCCGAGATCATTTCCGCCGACACCAAGTTCATCCTGGTCGAGGGCAACTATCTGCTGCTCGACGAGGAGCCGTGGTCGCGGCTGGCAGAGCTGTTCGATTTCACCATTTTCGTCGATGTCCCGCGCAACGAGCTCGAGCGCCGGCTGATGGAGCGCTGGCGCGGCCATGGCAAGTCCGACGAGGACGCCCGCGCCTGGATCGCCTCCAACGACATGCCCAATATCGAGCGGGTGCTGGCGCGTCGCCGGGAGGCCGACCTGGTGATTGGTTAACCTGCTCAATTTTCACCATTTTCGGGCGGGAACCTTAAGATTTACAGGTCGTTATCTCCATGACCCGAATTGTCCGGCACTGACGCGATTCCAGGAAAGAAAGTGTGTAACGGCTTCCGGAATTGCGCGATAACAGGGAACCGTCTTATGGCAACCAAGACCAGAAAACCCGCGCTTGCAAGAAGCAGAGCCAATCAATCCAGAGCTGGTGCAGCTACCGCAACGGCCGAGCGCTCCAAGGACGCCAAGCCGAGCTTCGGCAAGGCGGCGCCCAAGAAGGTCGTGCCCGGCACGGCTCACAAGGCCCCCGCGAAGGCCGCCAAACCTCATAAGCCAGCGGCAAGGTCGGGGCCGATCCGCACTGTGGCAAGCGTGGCGACCGGCGCGGTGGTGGCCACCGCGCGGCTTGCCGCATCGGTGCTCGGCCGGGGCGGCGCCAAAGCCAAGCCCAAATAGAGCGACTCAGCCCCTGGCCGGGATGGTCAGGCCCCTCTGCACGGCGGGCCGCGCGAGGCCGCGCTCCAGCCATGCCGCGACACCAGGGAAATCGTCGAAGCCGACCAGATCGCGCGCCTCGTAGAAGCCGATCAGGTTGCGCACCCAGCCGAGCGTCGCCACATCGGCGATGGTGAACTCGTCTTCCATGATCCATTGCCTGCCCTTGAGCCGCGTTTCCAGGACGCCGATGAGGCGCCTCGACTCGTCGCGATACCGCTCCAGCGGGCGCTTGTCGGCGATCTCGCGCCCGGCGAATTTGTTGAAGAAGCCGACCTGTCCGAAGATCGGGCCGATCGCGGCCATCTGGAAGAACACCCACTGGATCGTCTCGTAGCGCCGGATGGGATCGGCCGGGATCAGCTTGCCGGTCTTGTCGCTGAGATAGAGCAGGATGGCGCCGGATTCGAAAAGCCCGATCGGCTTACCGCCGGGCCCGTTCGGATCGATGATTGCCGGTATCTTGCCGTTCGGGTTGAGCGACAGGAACTCCGGCGTCCAGCTCTCGTTCTTGCCGATGTCGACCGGATGCGGCTCATAAGGCAGGCCGATCTCCTCCAGTGCGATCGAAATCTTCACACCGTTGGGCGTCGGCCATGAATAGAGCTGCAGGCGATCGGGATGCTTGGCCGGCCAGCGCTTGGCGATCGGAAAGGCGGACAGGTCGGTCATCGGGGCTCCGGATGCGGATGGGCGCGTGGCGGCGCGCGTGGCGGGTGGGCAAGAATTAGGATCCCGACCCTTCGGGATCAATATGGCCGGCAATCGACCCCCCCGTGGACGGTCAGTCAGCCAAAGCACCCGCAAGGATGGGAACGCGTCCGGCGCCGGCGAGCGCCCGTGTCGGGTCGCCCATCTCAGATCGCCCGTCTCAGATCGCCTTGAAGGCCAGCACGGCATTGGTGCCGCCGAAGGCAAAACTGTTGCTCAGTGCTGCGCGCACCTTGCGCTCGCGCGCCACATTCGGCGTCACGTCGAGATCGCATTCGGGGTCGGGCTCGCGGAAATTGGCAGTCGGCGGCACGATGCCGTCGCGGATCGCCATGACGCAGGCGATCATCTCCAGCCCGCCCGAGGCGCCAAGGCAATGCGCATGCATCGACTTGGTCGAGGAGACCGAGAGCGCGCTCACATGCTCGCCGAAGACGCGCTTGATCGCCGCGGTCTCGATCTGGTCGTTGGCCTTGGTGCCGGTGCCATGCGCATTGAGATAGTCGACGTCCTCGGGATTGAGCCCTGCATCCACCAGGCAGAAGCGCATCGCCGCTTCCGGTCCCTCGACGGTCGGCGCGACGATGTCGGAAGCGTCGGCCGAGAGGCCCGCGCCGGCGATCTCGGCAAGGATGGTGGCGCCGCGCGCCATCGCGTGGTCGTAGCTTTCCAGCACCGCCATGCCTGCGCCTTCGCCGAGCGACAGGCCCTGGCGGTCGGCAGAGAACGGCCGGCAGGTGTCGGGCGAGAGCACGCGCAGCGCCTCCCAGCCCTTGAGCACGCCCCAGACCAGCGGCGCCTCGGTGCCGCCGGCGACCATGACGTCGGCGCGGCCAAGCCGGATCTGGTCGACGGCCGAGGCGATGGCATGATTGGCCGACGCGCAGGCCGAAGTGACGCCGAACACAGGTCCGCGCAGGCCGAGACTCATGCTGACCTGGCCGGCGGCCGCGCCAGGCATAACCTTCGGCACGGTGAAGATAGCAGCGCGGTTGCGCCCCTCGATCAGGATCGCGCGGTAATTCTCCTCGATCGTTTCGAAGCCGGCGACGCCGACGCCGACAACGGCACCCATCCGATAGGTGTTGTCGGTATGCGCGACCAGTCCGGACTGCCGCATCGCTTCGCGCGCCGCGATCACCGCCAGCAGGCTGAAGCGGTCCATCGACACCACCTGCTTGCGGTCGATGCCGTGATCGGGCAACGCCTTGATTTCGGAGCCGACCTTGACCTTCAGGTCATGCAGCGAAGGATTGTCGATCGGGCCGATTGCCGAGCGGCCGGCGCGCATGGCGTCCCAGATCGCCGGCACATCGGTGCCGAGCCCGCATATTCCGCCAATGCCGGTGATGACGACGCGCTTGAGCATGCAGTCAGGCTTTTTTCGCGATCAGTTCGCGAACCGCCTCGACCATGTCGCCGACGTTCTTGAGGTTGCTCCAGGCGTCGACCGTGTTCATCTCGATCTCGATGCCGTACTTCTCCTCGAGATCGAAGATGATCTCGGTCAATTCCAGCGAATGGATCCCCAGCGTGTTGAGATCCGTGCTCGGCGTGATTTCTTCGCCGCCAGGTTCGGCATGCGCCTTGATCTTTTCGATGATTTCGGTCGTCAGCTGGTCAGCCATTCGGTTCCTTCCCCTGTCGTTTTCCGACGCCAACTGATCAGCGCCCCTGTGTCCCCGGATTCACAAACGTCGTCGCCCCTTACCTCGCCAGGAATCCGTGTGACCGCTCCAAGGTGGCTCCCTCTATAGAAACCGAAACGATGTCAAGCAACAAGCTATATATCGACAAAGCCGGTGGAGTGCTTAACGTTGGCGCCGTGGACATGATCGACGATATCCTGATTTCGCTGCCTGCCGCGCAACGTGTTGCCGGGCGAGGCAGGCTTTTCTGCGGCAATAGCCGCGGCAGGAGCCGCCTTCAACGTCTCTATCAGGACGGATCGGCGAAGATTCGCATGCCGGCGGTGCAGGGCGACCCGCTCGAGGCCGTGCTGATCAACACGGCCGGTGGGCTGACGGGCGGCGACCGGCTGGGCTGGGAGATCGAGGTCGGCGAGGGCGCCTCGGCATCGATCACCACCCAGGCCTGCGAGAAGATCTATCGCGCCGCATCCGACCGGGCCGAGACGAAGGTCAGCCTCACGGTTGGCGCCGGCGGCCGCATTGCCTGGCTGCCGCAGGAAACCATCGTTTTCAACCGCGCGGCCTTTGCCCGCGCGCTGCATGTCGAGCTGGCGGTCGGGGCCGAGGCGCTGCTCCTGGAGGCGACGCTGTTCGGCCGGCTTGCGATGGGCGAACGGACGGTCCTGGGCAATTTTCATGACCGCTGGCGGGTTCGCCAGGGTGGCAGGCTCATCCACGCCGAGGACTTTCGCATCGGCCCGGATATCGCGGCCGGGCTCCAGCGCCAGGCCGTGGCCGGTGGCGCGCTTGCAATTGCAACGATGCTTCTCGTCTCCCCGCATGCGGAAACCATGCTGGAGCCTGCCCGCGCGATTATCGGTGATCAGGGTGGCGCCAGTTTCTGGAGCGTCGGGCAATCTGGCAAGCTTCTTGCGAGGCTCACCGCCGGCGACGGCTACCAGCTCCGCAAGCGGCTGGTTCCGCTCGTCGAGCTGCTCAACGGACGGGCTGGCCTGCCCAAATTATGGTCACTTTGACCTTCGACTACTTTGATCTTGAGTACCGAGAAGACGCATGAACCTGACGCCGCGTGAAAAGGACAAGCTGCTGATCGCCATGGCGGCGATCGTGGCGCGCAAGCGAATGGAACGCGGCGTCAAGCTCAACCACCCCGAGGCGATCGCGCTGATCACCGATTTCGTCGTCGAGGGCGCCCGCGACGGCCGCTCGGTGGCCGAGCTGATGGAGGCCGGCGCCCACGTCGTCACACGGGCCCAGGTCATGGACGGCATTGCCGAGATGATCCACGACGTCCAGGTCGAGGCGACATTTCCCGACGGCACCAAGCTGGTGACCGTGCACGAACCGATCCGGTGAGGAGGATCCGATGCTGGAACTCAGACCCAATTGCGAATGCTGCGACAAGGATCTGCCACCCGAGGCGGCGGATGCGCTGATCTGCACCTTCGAATGCACCTTCTGCGCCGATTGTGCGCAAGATGTTCTCGGCGGTGTCTGCCCGAACTGCGGCGGCAACTTCGCGCCGCGGCCGATCCGGCCGGCGGCAAAACTGAAGAAATACCCGGCCTCGACCAAACGCGTGCTCAAGGCCGGGGGCTGCGGCCCCCGCAAGGCCGCATGAGTCGGCAATTTGAAGAGGGCCCGTCCATGATTTCCGCTTCGACGAAACGCACCGCGCTTGCCGCGATCCTCTTCCTGGCGGCGGCGATGCCGGCTGACGCCCATGTCGGCGTTGGCACGACCTCGTCCTTCACGGCGGGCTTCATGCACCCGCTGTCGGGCCTCGACCATATGACCGTCATGATCGCGGTCGGCCTGTGGGCGGCGATGAAAGGCAGCAAGGCGGTGTGGGCATGGCCGCTCGCCTTTGTCGGCGTGATGGTGGCGGGCGCAGCACTCGGCATGCTGCAGGTGCCGGTGCCTTTCGTCGAGCCGGGTATCCTCGCTTCGGTCGTTGTCCTCGGGTTGCTGGTAGCGCTGGCGGTCGACCTGCCGGTCTCGGCGGGTGTGGCCATCATCGGCCTGTTCGCCCTGTTCCACGGCCATGCGCATGGCACTGAAGTGCCGGAGAATGCCGGCGGCCTCGAATATATGGCGGGTTTCGCCGTGGCGACGGCGCTTCTTCATGGCATCGGCACCGCGGCCGCGCTCGGTCTTGGGCTCCGCTTCCGCGCCCTGGCGCGTCTTGCCGGCGCCGCCTGCGCGACGGTCGGCGCTGGCCTGGCCTTCGGCGTTCTGTGAGGCCGCGATGATCCCGGGCGAAATCATCACGTCAAAGGGCGACATCGAGTTGAACAAGGGCCTGCCGACGGTGACGCTCAAGGTCGCCAACAGCGGCGACCGTCCGATCCAGGTCGGCAGCCACTATCATTTCTTCGAGACCAATGAGGGCCTGAAATTCGACCGCGAACGCGCCCGCGGCATGCGGCTCGACATCGCCGCCGGCACGGCCATGCGCTTCGAGCCGGGCCAGGAACGTGACGTCACGCTGGTGCCGCTCGGCGGCAAGCGCGAGGTCTATGGATTTCAACAGAAGGTGATGGGCAAGCTGTGAGGCGTGGCGGCGCGCTCAAATCACTTCGGCGGCTTGGCGGCCGCGTAGATGACGACCTTCCCGGGATTGTCGAACTCGACGGCAAGCACGTCCTCGGCCTGCACGCGCCGCGAATCGATGGCGTTGAAGAGCAGGGCGTTCGCTTCGATCTCCTGCCGCAGCTCCGCGACGTCTTCCTGATGCTGCTTCACCTTGTTCTCGATCGCAGGCGGCGGCCCGCCTTCGCTGCGCGCGGCATCCGTCAGGAAAACGATATCGACGGTATCCAGCTTGGTCGTCTTGCGCACGGTGCCAATATTGTCGCGCGTGCGGTCGATGGCGGTGATGACCTTGCCGGCCTCTGTCTTCGACAGCGCCTCCTCCTGCCGCACGTCGGAATCGACGATCGTCGCACCCGGCTTGGTGCTGTCCAGTGGCGGCTTGCCGTCCGCAGGCTGCGCGGGAAACGCTGGGGCGGCGACCACGAGAAGCATGGCCACCACAAGGGCTGGAAAGACAAGGGCTGGAAATCCTGTTCCGGGGCACGCGGCGCTCGCCATCGCTCGCTCCTGGTTGAACTTGTGGCGGGGCGAAAAAGGCGAAACGAGTCTTGTTGGCGGGAGGTTCCGTTCGCGATGATGCTGACGGGCCTGCAACCGGCCCGCCAGCATTGGTCGTCAGCTCGCCTTCTTGGTGATCAGCGTCAGCGCGCCATTGGGTTGCAGGCTGGCGGCGATCACCTGCGCCGAGCTCATCCCCTTGGCTTCGAGCGCGGACTTCACCTTGGGTGTCGCGTCGATCGATTTGCGCAAGGTCTGCAGGCCGGCGTCGCCGCGTTGCGCCACGATCTGATTGACCTGCGTCTGCGTGTCCTTTGGCAGTTCCGTAATATCGACGATGCTGACGCTCTCGATCGTCGGCGCCTTGGGCGCGGCGGCAGCAGGTGCCGCAGGCCCCGGGCTCGGCTGTGGCGCGGGCTGCTGCTGCGCGCCGGCCGCACCCGCCATCATCAAGCTGGCGGCGGCCGCGAAAAGTATCGTCTTTCGCATGGATATTCCTTCCCTCGGTTTGGAAAACGGTCGTTTTGGGCTGACTCGGTCACCTCAACCGCCAAATGGGATCGGAAGGTGTCGTCGAGCGGGTCATTGCATGACCATTGGATGGCGACAATGTGCGCTCCGCGCCCACACAAACTCGCTTTTGGGAGCAATCGCTGATGGCAAGAATTTCCCGTGCCGCCTATGCGCAGATGTACGGCCCCACGGTCGGCGACAAGGTGCGGCTTGCCGACACTCAGCTCTTCATCGAGGTCGAGAAGGATTTCACCGTCCATGGCGAGGAAGTGAAATTCGGCGGCGGCAAGGTCATCCGCGACGGCATGGGTCAGAGCCAGGTTTCCAGGGCGGGCGGTGCCGTCGACACCGTCATCACCAACGCCCTGGTCGTCGACGCGCTCGCCGGGATCGTCAAGGCCGATATCGGCCTGAAGGACGGTCGCATCGCCGCGATCGGCAAGGCAGGCAATCCGGACACCCAGGATGGCGTCACCATCATCATCGGTCCGGGCACCGAGATCATCGCCGGCGAGGGCAAAATCCTGACGGCCGGCGGCTTCGACGCGCATATCCACTTCATCTGCCCGCAGCAGATCGAGGAAGCGCTGATGAGCGGCATCACCACGATGCTCGGCGGCGGCACCGGTCCGGCGCATGGCACCTTGGCCACCACCTGCACGCCCGGCCCCTGGCACATGGCGCGCATGATACAGTCTTTCGACGCTTTCCCGATGAATATCGGACTGTCCGGCAAGGGCAATGCGTCACGGCCGGCGGCGCTGGAGGAAATGGTGCTCGCCGGCGCCTGCTCGCTGAAGCTGCATGAGGATTGGGGCACGACGCCGGCCGCCATCGACTGCTGCCTTTCGGTCGCCGACGACTACGACGTGCAGGTGATGATCCACACCGACACGCTGAATGAGTCCGGGTTTGTCGAGAACACGGTTGCCGCGATCAAGGGCCGCACCATTCACGCCTTCCATACCGAGGGCGCCGGCGGCGGCCATGCGCCCGATATCATCAAGGTCTGCGGCCTGCCCAACGTCATCCCGTCATCGACCAACCCGACGCGGCCTTACACGGTCAACACCCTGGCCGAGCATCTCGACATGCTGATGGTTTGCCACCATTTGTCGCCGTCGATCCCGGAGGACATCGCCTTTGCCGAAAGCCGCATCCGCAAGGAGACGATCGCGGCCGAGGACATCCTGCACGACATCGGCGCCTTCTCGATCATCTCGTCCGACAGCCAGGCCATGGGCCGCGTCGGCGAGGTGGCCATCCGCTGCTGGCAGACCGCCGACAAGATGAAGCGCCAGCGCGGTGCGCTGGCTGAGGAGACGGGCGACAACGACAATTTCCGGGTCCGCCGCTACATCGCCAAATACACCATCAATCCGGCCATTGCGCATGGCCTGTCGAAGGAGATCGGCTCCGTGACGGCCGGGAAACGCGCTGATCTCGTGCTGTGGAACCCGGCCTTCTTCGGCGTCAAGCCGGAGATGGTGCTGGTAGGCGGCACAATCGCCGCCGCCCCGATGGGCGATCCCAACGCATCGATCCCGACGCCGCAGCCGATGCACTACCGGCCGATGTTCGGCGCCTACGGCAAGGCGCTGACCAACTCCGCGGTCACCTTCGTCTCCAAGGCGGCTTTTGATGCCGGCTTGCAGGGCAGGCTTGGCGTAGAGAAGGCGATGGTCGCGGTCGAGAACACGCGCGGCGGCATCGGCAAGCATTCGATGGTGCTCAACGACGCCACGCCGCACGTCGAGGTCGACCCGGAAACCTATGAGGTGCGCGCCGACGGCGAGCTCTTGACCTGCGAGCCGGCGACCGTGCTGCCGATGGCCCAACGGTATTTTCTGTTTTAGCGCTACCGCATTTCATTCGTCCTGCGGCTCTTCGACCTCATCGCCTGATCGCCATTGGGCTGATGGCTTGGATGGTCTAGGCTCCGGGAAGAGGCAGGATTTGAACCATGTACAAGGCCGTCGGATCACGAGGTTCCCGGGTCAGCCGCGTGCTCTGGATGCTCGAGGAGCTCGGGCAATCCTATGAGTTCGTAGAGGTGAAGCTGCGCTCGCCCGAGGCCTATGCACTGAACCCTTCCGGCAAGGTGCCGATCCTGATCGACGGCGAGCTGACGATCACTGATTCGGCGGCGATCTGCGTCTATTTAGCGGACAAGCATACCGATAAGGGGATGGGCGGTAATCCCGGGCTCGCCGGCCGCGCCGAGATGGATTCCTGGATGCATTTTGCTCAGAGCGAGTTCGAAGCGCCGCTGTGGAACAAACTGCGCCACCGCTTCATCCTGCCCAAGGAGCTGCGCGTCGATGTCGGCCCTGCCGCCGCCCATGATTTCGCTTCGGAAGTCAAGGCGCTGGACCGCCGGCTTGGCGACAAGCCTTTTGCGCTCGGCGACCGCTTTTCCGCCGTCGACGTTCTGCTCGGCGATATGGGTGGTTGGGCGCGCGCCGGCCGGTTCCCGGTCGACTCAGATCGCGTCAACGCCTATTTCGATCGCGTGCTGTCGCGACCCGCCCGGGCGCGGGCGCAAGCCAATGGCGGAGCCATGAAATGAAGCTCAACATCAACACCGATTTCACCAAATTTCCGCGCGCCGTCTCGGTGCTCCCGGCCGGCGAGGGCGGAGCGGCGACACCTTTCGACAAGGCTATCTTGACGCATGACGAGCGGCATCTGCGCCGCCGCGCCATCGAAACCGCCGGCGGCGACAGGGTGTTGGTCGATCTGCCCGAGCCGGTGGCGCTCGGCAATGGCGACCGGCTGGTGCTGGAGGACGGCCGCCAGCTCGAGATCGTCGCCGCGCCCGAAGAGGTCTACGACATCCGCGCCCGCGACACCGTGCATCTCACCGAGCTTGCCTGGCATATCGGCAACCGCCACCTCGCGGCGGCAATCGAGGCGGACCGTATCCTCATCTTGCGCGACCATGTCATCAAGGCGATGCTGGAAGGGCTCGGCGCCACGGTCGGCGAGGTGGTGGAACCGTTCAGTCCCGTGCGCGGCGCCTATTCCGGACAAGGCCACGAACATAGCCATGCGCATGATGATCACGGCCACGACCATCACGATCATGATCACGCGCATGGCCATCATGACCACGACCACGATCACCACCATCACCATGACTGACCAACCGTCCGGTACCGCACTGCTGCGGCTGATGGCCTGGCTGTCGCCGTCCTTTCCGGTCGGCGGCTTCTCCTACAGTCACGGTCTCGAGCGCGCCGTGCATGACGGACTAGTCGCCGATCGCCGGGATCTCGCCGAGTGGCTGGGGACGCTGGTCGAGATGGGCTCGGGCTGGAACGATGCGGTGCTGTTTGCCGAAAGCTGGCGGCGTGCGCGTGACGGCGGCGATATCGCGGAAGTCGCCGCGCTTGCCGAGGCGCTTGCCGGATCGCAGCAGCGTCACATGGAAACCATGCTCCAGGGCGCCGCCTTCCAAAAAGCCGCCTCTGCCTGGCCCTGTCCCGCACTCGAGCGCCTGCCTGCGGATTGCCCCTATTGCGTCGCCGTCGGCGCGATCGCTGGCAGCCATGGCATCGGCTTGGCGGACGCGCTGTCGGCCTTCCTGCAGGCCTTCTTCTCCAACCTCGTGCAGGCCGCTATCCGGCTCGGCGTTGTAGGACAGGTCGACGCCACAGCGTTGTTAGCCGGCTTCGAACCGTTGGCGCTCGCGACAGCTGCTCGCGCCGCGAACTCCACGCTCGATGATCTCGGCGGCTCGGCCTTGATATCCGACATTGCCGCGATGAAGCACGAAACCCAATATTCGCGTCTGTTCCGCTCATGATCATTCTTGCCTTTGTCCTCTCCCTCATCCTGCTGCTGATCACCACGCTGCACGTCTATTGGGGCATAGGCGGCATCTGGCCGGGAAAGGACGCGAAATCCTGCGCCCGCGCCGTCGTCGGCTTTCGCGGCGTGGATGACATGCCCTCGCCCGTCGCGAGCTTTGCCGTCGCCGCGTGCCTGGCGCTCGCGACGCTATGGCCGCTGGCCCTTGAAGGCGTCTTCGCCTCGCCCTTTCCCAGGCAGGGCCTTGCCGCTACCGCGCTGCTCTTCGGCATCGTCTTCTTGGGGCGAGGCATCGCCGGCTTCACGCCCTGGTGGCGCGGGCTGACGCCGGAGCAGCCTTTCGCACGGCTCGACCAGCGCCTCTACTCGCCGCTCTGCCTGTTGATCGGGCTGGGCTTCGCAATCCTCGCCATCACGGAGTTTCCGGCATGAGCCAAGCCAATGGTCCCCTGCGCATCGGCATCGGCGGTCCCGTCGGTTCCGGCAAGACGACGCTCACCGAAAAGCTCTGCAAGGCGCTGCGCGACCGGTTCTCGATCGCCGTCGTCACAAACGACATCTACACCAAGGAAGACGCCATGATGCTGGCGCGCCTGCAGGCACTGCCGGAGGAGCGCATCGTCGGCGTGGAGACCGGCGGCTGTCCGCACACAGCCATCCGCGAGGACGCCTCGATCAACCTGCGGGCGATCGCCGAGTTGAACCGCAAATTCCCCGACCTCGACATCGTCTTCATCGAATCCGGCGGCGACAATCTCGCCGCCACCTTCTCGCCGGACCTTGCCGATCTGACCCTCTATGTCATTTCGGTCTGCCAGGGCGAGGAGATACCGCGCAAGGGCGGCCCGGCCATCACCCGCTCAGACTTCCTCGTCATCAACAAGAGCGATCTGGCGCCCTATGTGAACGTCAACCTCGACGTCATGGAGGCGGACGCCGCCCGCATGCGCGGCAAGCGGCCTTTCGGCTTCACCGATCTGTCGCGCGGCAAAGGCCTGCAGGAAGTGATCGAGTTCATCGTCGAGCTGGGCGGGTTGCAATCGGCACGGCCTGCCGCCTGACCCATCAGTTTGCGGTTGCTGGCAGCCGCCATGCACGGCATGCTCGGCCAAACCGGAGGATTTTCGATGAGCCTTGCCCGTCTGCAGAAGGAAACGCTGACCAACCTGCCTTATTACCAGGAGCGGGTCGATCTCGCCGCCGCCTTCCGCTGGACGGCGCGGCTCAACATGCATGAGGCGGTCGCCAATCATTTCTCGCTGTCGGTCAACGAGGACGGCACGAAGTTCCTGATGAACCCGAACCAGGTGCATTTCTCGCGTATCAAGGCGAGCGATCTGCTTTTGATCGACGCCAACGATCCCGAAACGCTCTCCGGCCCCAACGCGCCCGACCCGACGGCTTGGGGCCTGCACGGCGCCATCCACCGCAACGTGCCGCATGCGCGCTGCGCCATGCATGTGCATTCGATCCACGCCACGGTGCTTGCCTCGCTGGCCGACTCCACCTTGCCGCCGATCGACCAGAACTCGGCCATGTTCTTCAACCGCCATGTCGTGGACCCTCATTATGGCGGGCTGGCCTTCGAAGAGGAGGGCGAGCGCTGCTCGAGACTGCTCGTCGATCCCAAGGTCAAGGTGATGGTCATGGGCAATCACGGCGTGATGGTCATCGGGGATTCTGTCGCCGACACCTTCAATCGCATGTTCTATTTCGAGCGTGCCGCCGAGACCTACATCAAGGCGCTGTGGACCGGTCGGCCGCTGCGCACGCTCTCCGACGAGATCGCGGAAAAGACGGCGAGCGAGATGGACGACTATCCCGGCCAAGCCGAGCGCCACCTTGCCGAGCTGAAGGCAATCCTCGACGAGGAAGAGCCGGTCTACAGGAACTGAGCCCCGCGGTTGTGGGTTGACGCTGGAGGCTTGGCTTTCGCCTATTTTCGAAGCCGGGCGCTGCCGCTCACCCTTACCTCTCCCCGTGAAGGACGATGAAAGGGGAATCGCCAGCGTCGGAGCGTGTCCCTTCTCCCAGTAGTCACGGGGAGAAGGTGCCGGCAGGCGGACGAGGGGCAGCGTCGACGCCTGAAAGTCTATTCAGAGACCCAACTGCGCCCGCAGTTCCTCGGCGCTGTTAATGACGATTGCGCCGGGCGGTCCTTCCATCGGCGCTTCCGGCCAGAAAATCGTCTTCATGCCGGCAGCCAGGCCGGCCATCGCCCCGGTGCGGCTGTCGTCGACCGCGACCGCGTCGGCCGGATCCACACCGGCGAGATAGGCCGCGCGCAGGAAGGGTTCCGCATGCGGCTTGCCTTGGCGTACGTCGTTTCGGCTCACCGTGTGCATGCCGGGATAGACGAGACCGACCGCGCCGAGATTGGCGTCGACGATCAGCCGGTCCGAATTGGACACCACCGCCTGCTCGACGCCTAGCGCGCGCAATTGGTTGAACACCTCGATCGCGCCGGGCCGCGGCTTGAGCGTCCCGGCCATCGGCAGATAGTGGTCGTATTTGCGCACGATCCAGTCATCGAAGTGCAGGTCGAGGCCGAACTGGTCGCGCAGCATTTCGTAGACCGGCCATGCCGCGACGCCCAGCACCCGTTCGTGCAGGTCGGTCGGCGGCGTGATGCCGACGCTGCGCAAGGCGGCCACAAGTGCTGCCTCGTGCAGCGGCTCGCTGTCGACCAGCGTGCCGTCCATGTCCCAGAAAACCGCTTTCGGCGTCATGCAAGGCTCCTTTTGCCGATCCCTTAATGGGTTTCCGGTCAGAGATAAACCGCTCTCCCGGCAAATGGTTGAAGCGAGTGCGAACAGGGCCAACCTTGGTCGGCAGCGGCGCAAGCAATTGCTCCTTCAATTGACAATTGCGCAGAGCCGCTTTCGCTGTAATCTAGAGGGCCCGCTATTGTCGGGCTTGGGGAGGCAGAATGTGAACGCGCGACAGGAAACCGGCAGCACCAGGTTGGACGACGCCGCGCGGGCCGGCTGGCTCTACTATGTTGCCGGCAATACCCAGGATCAGATCGCCGCCAAGCTCGGTATTTCCAGGCAGACGGCGCAGCGGCTCGTCTCGCTGGCGATGTCGGAAGGGCTGATCAAGGTCCGCGTCGATCATCCGATCGCCAATTGCCTCGACCTTGCCGCGCGGCTGAAGTCGCGTTTCGCGCTCGATCTCGTCGAGGTGGTGCCGAGCGATCCGACCTCGTCCTCGACGACGATCGGCGTCGCCGAGGCGGCGGCTGCCGAGATCGAGCGGCGGCTGCGCTCCGCCGCCCCCATCGTCATGGCGATCGGCACCGGGCGCACCCTGAAGGCAGCGATCGAGCTGTTGCCGCCGATGGAGTGCCCGCAGCACAAGGTGGTGTCCTTGACCGGCAACATCTCGCCCGACGGCTCGGCCGCCTTCTACAACGTCATCTTCACCATGGCCGACCGGGTCAAGGCGCGCTCCTTCCCGATGCCGCTGCCGGTCATCGCCTCCTCGCCGGAAGAGCGCGACATGCTGCTCAGCCAGCCGATGATCCAGCCGACGCTGGCGCTGGCCGCGGAAGCCGACGTCACCTTCGTCGGCATCGGCGATCTCGGCCCGAAGGCGCCGCTCTATGAGGACGGCTTCATCTCGGAGGGGGAACTGAAGGCGCTGCAGAAAGCCGGCGGCGTCGCCGAGATCGTCGGCTGGGTTTTCGACCGCGAAGGCCGCATGATCGAAGGCATCACCAACGACCGCGTTTCGTCCGCCGCCTTGCCGTCACGCGAGAAGTCCTTGGTCATCGCGCTTGCCATGGGCGAGCGCAAGCTGCCGGGCATTCTCGCCGCCGTGAACCGGCGTTTGGTCAATGGCCTCATCACCGATGAACGGACAGCCACCGCCCTGCTCGGCGGCGCGTGATCCTGATGCTGGGTTCGGGCCGAATCTGACGCGACGAGCCGTTGGCGATAAAAAGAAACCCGGCTATTTGTAGCGTCCATGCGGATCGTTGCCGTCGAGGAAGCCCATGTCCCGCTGCAGGTGCTCCGACAGTTCTCGGACATCGACATAGCCGCGCCTGCGGCTGGCGAACCACGAGAATTCCCGCGCCAGCAGCGAAATCCATCCATGTATTGGGGTCGAATCGAGTTTTTCCTGCATCGGGGTCATGATCGTCAGCCTTCGCTATGCTTGAACTGGAGTGATCGTCGACCCCAAATATCGGGCTGATCGGCACGTGCTTCCAATCAAACGTCGATCATGACCCATAAAGAGGCCTTATGCCCGATCTGAGCTCCCGGCAGAATGTCCAGCTCCCGCCCCTGCAGGCGATTCGGGTGTTCGAGGCCGTGGCCAGACACCTCTCCTTCACCAAGGCCGCCGAGGAGCTCGGCATGACCCAGGCCGCCGCGAGCTATCAGATCAAGCTTCTGGAAGAGCGCATCGGCGCGCCGCTGTTCCTGCGCCGTCCACGGCAGATCGAGCTGACCGAACCCGGCCAGCGTCTTGCGCCGGCTGTCAGCGAGGCATTCGCGCTGCTGAGCGGCGCCTATGCGGCCGCCCGAGCCGGCGCCGACGGCGTGCTTTGCGTTTCCACCCTGCTCACCTTCGCCTCGAACTGGCTGGCGCAGCATCTGGGATCCTTTCAGGTCGCGCACCCCTCGCTTGCCGTGCGCGTCGACACCTCGAACCGAGTCGTCGATTTCGCGCGCGAGGACGTCGACATCGCCATCCGCTCCGGCGGCGGCAAGTGGCCGGGCGTGGAAACGCATATGCTGTTCAGGGCCGACTTCACTCCGGTGCTCAGCCCCAGGCTTGCGGCGAGCATCGGCGGCGTCAAGGAGCCGGCCGACCTGCTCAAGCTCCCCATCCTCGATCCCGGCGACATCTGGTGGCAGGAATGGTTCGCGCTCGCCGGCCTGCCCGCGGAGGAACTCGCCAGCCGCCCCGGCACCAGCATGGGCGCGCAGGCCTATGAGGCCAATGCCGCGATGGCCGGGCAAGGTGTTGCGATCGTCACCAGCGCCCTGTTCAAGAACGAGCTTGCCGACGGCCGGCTGATCCAGCCCTTCGACCTCGTCGGCGACGACGGCCACGCCTACTGGCTGGTCTATCCCACTGCCCGGCGCAACGTGCCGAAGATCCGCGCCTTCCGCGATTGGATTCTCGCCGAGATCGCCTGTCATTAGGCCGGCATCACAGCCTGCCGTCTCCGCTGCGCATCGCCCAGACGGGCGCGGCATCGATTTGTGCTGCGCTGCAGCATCGATTCCGCCTTGACATAATTCACACTTAGTGAGTAATTGCCCACAGCCAAGGCAAATGCTCATCTTGGTTTTAGGGAGGAATTGATGAAACTTCGCACGCTCACCCTGGGCCTGTTGTCGGCCAGCGCCCTTGCATTCGCCGCGCATGCCGAATCCATCACCATCGCCACCGTCAACAATGGCGACATGGTCCGCATGCAGAAGCTGACGGACGACTTCACGAAGGCCAATCCCGACATCCAGCTCAACTGGGTCACGCTCGAAGAGAACGTGCTGCGCGAGCGCGTCACCACCGACATCGCCACCAAGGGTGGCCAGTACGACGTCTTGACCATCGGCACTTACGAGGTTCCGATCTGGGCCAAGCAGAGCTGGCTCTTGCCGCTCGAGAAGCTCGGCGATGACTACGACGTCAAGGACATCATCCCGGCCATTGCCGGCGGCCTTTCGGTCGACGGCAAGCTCTATGCCGCGCCCTTCTACGGCGAGAGCTCCTTCGTCATGTACCGCAAGGACCTGATGGAGAAGGCGGGGCTCAAAATGCCCGACGCGCCGACCTGGGACTTCATCAAGGAGGCCGCCGACAAGATGACCGATCGGGCCAATGGCGTGAACGGCATCTGCCTGCGCGGCAAGGCCGGCTGGGGCGAGAACATGGCCTTCCTGACCGCCATGTCGAACTCCTTCGGCGCCCGCTGGTTCGATGAGAACTGGAAGCCGCAATTCGAGCAGCCGGAATGGAAGAACACGCTGCAGTTCTATGTCGACCTGATGAAGGCAGATGGTCCTGAGGGCGCGTCCTCCAACGGCTTCAACGAGAATCTTGCGCTCTTCCAGCAGGGCAAGTGCGGCATGTGGATCGATGCCACCGTCGCCGCGTCCTTCGTCTCCGACCCGAAGGCCTCGCAGGTCGCCGACAAGGTCGGCTATGCGCTGGCGCCCGACAAGGGTCTCGGCAAGCGCGGCAACTGGCTGTGGGCATGGTCTCTCGCCATCCCCGCCGGCACCAAGAAGGCGGACGCCGCCGAGAAGTTCGTCTCTTGGGCGACCTCGAAGCACTACCTCGACCTGGTGGCTTCGAAGGAAGGCTGGGCCAACGTTCCGCCCGGAACGCGGACCTCGCTCTACAACAATCCGGAGTACCAGAAGGCAGCGCCCTTCGCGAAGATGACCCTGGACTCCATCAATGCCGCCGACCCGACGCATCCGACCGTCAAGCCGGTGCCCTATGTCGGCGTGCAGTTCGTGGCCATCCCGGAATTCCAGGGCCTCGGCACCACCGTCGGCCAGCTCTTCTCCGCCGCCCTTGCCGGCCAGTCGAGCGTCGATGATGCGCTGAAGCAGGCCCAGGACGCGGCGACTGCCGCGATGACCGAAGGCGGCTACCTCAAGTAAGGCTCCTCCCGGTGCCGAACGCCGGTAGCGGATCATGACCGGCATAGGCCGGCCGAAACCCAGTTCGGGCGGCCACCTTTGCAATCAGGAATTCTGGCACAAGTCTAAATCCGGCTGACCTTGGGAGGGTGACCGTCATGGCTACTCAGCAAACCCGTTCGCTTGCCCGTTTCATGATGGCGCCGTCGGTGATCCTGCTGTTCATCTGGATGATCGTGCCACTGGTCTTTACGCTGTGGTTCTCGTTCCTCCAGTACAACCCGCTCAATCCGATCCGCGATGGGTTCGTCTGGTTCGCCAATTACAAGCTCTTCTACTCCAACCCCGCCTTCCTGCAGTCGATCCTCAACACATTGACCATCGTCGTCAGTGTCCTGGCCATCACCGTGATCGGCGGCATCCTTTTGGCGCTGCTGCTCGACCAGCCGATCTGGGGTCAGGGCTTCGTGCGCATCCTGGTCATCTCGCCGTTCTTCGTCATGCCGCCGGTGGCGGCACTTGTCTGGAAGAACATGATCATGCACCCGCAATACGGCGTCTTTGCCGATATTGCCCGCTTCTTCGGCGCCAACCCGATCGACTGGTTCGGTCAGCATCCTCTGACCGCCGTCATCCTGATCGTCGCCTGGCAATGGCTGCCCTTCGCGACGCTGATCCTGCTCACCTCGCTCCAATCGCTTGACGGTGAGCAGAAGGAGGCGGCCGAGATGGATGGCGCCGGCTTCCTCAGCCGCTTCTGGTACTTGACGCTGCCGCACATGTCGCGCGCCATCACCGTCGTCATCCTGATCCAGACGATCTTCCTGCTCTCGGTCTATGCCGAGATCCTGGTCACCACCAATGGCGGTCCCGGCTACGCCTCCACCAACCTGCCGTTTCTCGTCTACCAGAAGGCGCTCTTGGAATTCAAAATCGGCCAGGCGTCAGCAGGCGGCGTCATTGCGGTCATTCTCGCCAACATAGTCGCCTTCTTCGTCATGCGCGCGGTCGGCAGGAACCTGGACAAGTAGGGAGGATAGAATGGCACGCGCAGTCACCACCCAGCACAAGACGATCGCAACAGTCGCGGCCTGGGTCGTCGCCCTGCTGATCTTCTTCCCGATCCTTTATACGATCATCACATCCTTCAAGTCGGAGCAGGAGGCGATCCAGGGCTTCGCCCTGATCCCGTCGGGCACCACCGAAAGCTATTCGGAAGTGCAGGCGCAGAGCGGCTATTTCAAGTTCTTCCTCAATTCGGTGATCCTGTCGGTCGGCTCGACCGTCCTTGCGCTCATCGTCGCCGTGCCGGCGGCCTGGTCGATGGCCTTTTCGCCGACCAAGCGGACCAAGGACATCCTGATGTGGATGCTCTCCACCAAGATGATGCCGGCCGTCGCCGTGCTGTTCCCGATCTATCTGATCTTCCGCGACACCGGCCTGCTCGACAGCCGCATCGGCCTCACCGTCATGCTGATGCTGATCAACCTGCCGATCGTGGTCTGGATGCTCTACACCTATTTCCGCGAGATCCCGGGTGAGATCCTCGAAGCGGCGCGCATGGACGGCGCCTCGCTGTGGAACGAGATCATCTATGTGCTGACGCCCATGGCTGTTCCCGGCATTGCCTCGACCATGCTCTTGAACATCATCCTGGCTTGGAACGAGGCGTTCTGGACGATCCGCCTGACCACCACCGAGGCCGCACCGCTCACCGCCTTCATCAGCTCCTTCTCCAGTCCGCAGGGCCTGTTCTGGGCCAAGCTCTCGGCCGCCTCGACATTGGCGATCGCGCCGATCCTGATCATGGGCTGGTTCAGCCAGAAGCAGCTGGTGCGCGGCCTGACCTTTGGCGCCGTGAAGTAAGCCGTAAGCGGCGGACGAAATCCGGGAGGAAACCATGGGAAACATCACGCTCAAGAACGTCTCCAAGTCCTTCGGGTCGACGACGATCATTCCGAACATCGATCTCGCCATCGAGGACGGCGAGTTCGTCGTGTTCGTCGGCCCCTCGGGTTGCGGCAAGTCCACGCTGCTCAGGCTGATCGCCGGGCTGGAGGACACCAGCGGCGGCACCATCAGCATCGATGGCCGCGACGTCACCCGCGAGGCGCCGGCCAAGCGCAAGCTTGCCATGGTCTTCCAGTCCTACGCGCTCTATCCGCATATGACGGTCGCCAAGAACATCGCCTTCCCGCTGAAGATGGCCGGGGAGGACCAGGCGACCATCGACAAGAAGGTCAAGGACGCGGCGCGCGTCTTGAACCTCACCAACTATCTCGAGCGGCGCCCGGGCCAGCTCTCCGGCGGCCAGCGCCAGCGCGTCGCCATCGGCCGCGCCATCGTGCGCCAGCCATCGGCCTTCCTGTTCGACGAGCCGCTGTCCAACCTCGACGCCGCCCTGCGCGGCACCATGCGGCTGGAGATCAGCGAACTGCATCATCAGCTGAAGACGACGATGATCTATGTCACCCACGACCAGGTCGAGGCCATGACCATGGCCGACAAGATCGTCGTGCTAAATGCCGGCAACATCGAGCAGGTCGGCTCGCCGATGGAACTCTACAAGACGCCGAAGAACCTGTTCGTCGCCGGCTTCATCGGCTCGCCGAAGATGAACTTGATCGAAGGCGCGCCGGCCGACAAATATGGCGCCAAGACCATCGGCATCCGGCCCGAGCACATCAACATCTCGACCACGGAGGGCGACTGGAAGGCGACGGTCGGCGTTGCCGAGCATCTCGGCTCCGACACCTTCCTGCATGTCCAGACCGACGGCATCGGCACGATCAATGTGCGCGCCGACGGCGAGGTTGCCGTCAAGCACGGCGACACCGTCTACCTGACGCCCGACAAGGCCAAGCTCCATCGCTTCGGCGCCGACGGCAAGGCGCTGGCGCAGTGAGGCTCAAAGGCAAATCGGCGCTGATCACCGGATCGGCGCGCGGCATCGGCAGGGCCTTCGCCGAAGCCTATGTTCGCGAAGGCGCCACGGTAGCGATTGCCGACATCAATCTCGAAGCGGCGGAAGCGACGGCAAAGGATATCGGCTCTGCCGCTTACGCGATCCGGCTCGACGTCACCGACCAGTCCTCGATCGAGGCCAGCGTGAAAGCCGTCGAAGCGAACGCCGGCGGCCTCGACATCCTGATCAACAATGCCGCCTTGTTCGACCTTGCGCCCATCGTCGAGATCAGCCGCGCGAGCTACGACAAGCTCTGCTCCGTCAATGTCGCCGGCACGCTGTTCATGCTGCAGGCCGCGGCCCGCTCGATGATCGCTGCCGGCCGGGGCGGCAGGATCATCAACATGGCGAGCCAAGCCGGACGCCGCGGCGAGCCGCTGGTCGCGGTCTATTGCGCCACCAAGGCCGCCGTCATCTCGCTTACCCAGTCGGCCGGACTCGACCTGATCAAGCACCGCATCAACGTCAACGCCATCGCACCGGGCGTCGTCGACGGCGAGCATTGGGATCACGTCGATTCGCTGTTCGCCAAATATGAGAACCGGCCGAAGGGCGAGAAGAAGAGGCTCGTCGGCGAAAGCGTGCCCTATGGCCGCATGGGTCGAGCCGAAGATCTGACTGGCATGGCGGTTTTCCTCGCCAGTGAAGAAGCCGAATACATTGTCGCCCAGACCTACAACGTCGATGGCGGTCAATGGATGAGTTGAGGGGGAAGCGCGCCTCCCTTCCTCCGGGGAGGACGCGTCGCGGGGCAGGTGAGGGGCGCATACCGGCAAACGGATGCTGCCCCTCACCGCTCGCCCCAAGCGGGTGAATTGGGGGTTGGATTGTCGGGCTGCATATCGGCCAAAGGGTAAGTAAGATGACCGTGAAACTCTCTTCCTCGAACCTCGCAAAGCTTCCGTCGAAGGTTTCCGGTCCGAAATACGATCGCGCCGCGCTGAAGGCCGGCATCGTGCATTTCGGCGTCGGCAACTTCCACCGCTCGCACCAGGCTGTCTATCTCGACGACCTGTTCAATTCCGGCCTCGGCCATGACTGGGCGCTGATTGGCGCCGGCGTGTTCGAGGGCGAGAAGGCCGGCCGCGCCAGGCTGCAGGAGCAGGACTGGCTGACCACCGTGGTCGAGCAGGACCAGGGCCATATGAGCGCCCGCGTCACCGGCGCCATGGTCGATTTCCTGATGCCGGGCGATGCTGAGGCGATCGTCGAGCAGCTCGCCGACCCTGCGATCAAGATTGTGTCGCTGACCATCACCGAGGGCGGCTATTTCATCGATCCGGCCTCCGGAAAGTTCAATCCGGCCCATCCCGACATTGTCGCCGATGCCCAGCCGGGTGCGGCACCGAAGACGGTCTTCGGCATCATTCTTGCCGGACTGGTGCGCCGGCGCGCCGGCGGCATCGTGCCGTTCACGGTCATGTCCTGCGACAACATCCCCCACAATGGCCACGTCACCTCCGACGGCGTCATCGGCCTTGCCCGGCTGATCGACGAGGCTCTGGCCAACTGGGTGAGGGACAATGTCGCTTTCCCGAACGGCATGGTCGACCGCATCACGCCGGCCACCACCGATCGCGAGCGCAGCATTCTGGCCAATGATTTCGGGCTGGAGGACAATTGGCCGGTCTTCTGCGAACCGTTCAAACAATGGGTGCTGGAAGATCGTTTCACCGCCGGTCGGCCGCCGCTGGAACAGGCCGGCGTCCAATTCGTCAAGGATGTCTCGCCTTACGAGCTGATGAAGATCCGCATCTTGAACGGCGGCCACGCAGCCATCGCCTATCCGGCGGGCCTGATGGACATCCATTTCGTGCATGAGGCGATGCAGGAGCCGCTGGTGCGCGGCTTCCTCGCCAAGCTGGAGCGCGACGAGATCATCCCGACCGTGCCGCCGGTGCCGGACACGGTACTCGAGGATTACTACCAGCTCATCGAGCGCCGCTTCTCCAACCCCAAGATCGGCGACACCATCCGAAGGCTTTGCCTCGACGGTTCCAACCGCCAGCCGAAATTCATCATTCCGACCGCTGCGGACCGGCTGATGGCGGGCAAAGGTGTTGCCGGCCTGGCCCTGGAGTCCGCGCTCTGGTGCCGCTACTGCTTCGGCACCACCGACAGCGGCGCCGTCATCGAGCCGAACGATCCGAGCTGGGACCGGATGCAGGCGACCGCCAAAGCCGCGAAGAATTCGCCCGAGGCCTGGCTGGCGATGGACGACATCTATGGCGATGTCGGCCGCTCCGCCGTCTTTGCCGAAGCTTTCGCCCATGCGCTGAACGAATTGTGGGCGAACGGCGCGCGCGAAACCTTGACGCGCTATCTCGCCGGCAAGCTCTGAAGCTCTTTGGACGCAGCCGCAATGACGCCCGAGCTCGTCATCTTCGACTGTGACGGCGTGCTGGTCGACAGCGAGGCGCTTTCGGTCTCGGCGTTGCTGGGCATGATCGAGCTCGCCGGCGGCACGGTCTCGGAGGACGTCGCCTACGAGCATTTCCTCGGCAAGAGCATGAAGAGCGTGCGCGAGCTCCTCGGCAGCGATTTCGGGCTTGAGATCAGCGACCAGCATCTTACCGCCATGCGCGTCGAGCTGATGCGCAAGTTCCGCGAGGAGCTGAAGCCGATCCCCGGCATCAAGGAGATCCTGCCGAAGCTTGGCCTGCCCCATTGCGTCGCCTCTTCCGGCACGCTGGAGCGCATCCGCTACGCCCTCGAGTGCACCGGCCTGCTGGGCCTGCTGGAGCCGCACCTCTTCAGCGCCGCCATGGTCAAGCGCGGCAAGCCGGCGCCGGACCTGTTCCTCCATGCCGCCGCCGCGATGCGCGCTGATCCGGGCAAATGCCTTGTCATCGAGGACAGCCCGGCGGGCATCGCCGCGGCGCGTGCGGCGGGCATGCGTGTCTTTGCCTTCACCGGCGGATCGCATGCAAACAACCCTGCGCTCAAGGCGCGGCTTGCGTCGACCGAACCGGACTTTATATTCGCTGACATGCTGCAATTGCCCGACCTGATTGCAGACCTGGGAGCGAGAGTAAAAGCATCTTGACGAGTTTTGTTTGCGCGGTCGATGTCGGCACCGGGAGCGCTCGCGCGGGCATTCTCGACTCGCATGGCAACCTGCTCGGCCGCGCCGAGCGGCCGATCGCCATGCACCAGCCTAAGCCCGATCACGCGGAGCACGATTCGGAAAATATCTGGTCGGCAGTCTGCGCTGCCGTGCGGGCCGCGCGCGAGAAGACGAACGTCGCCGCATCGGATATTGTCGGCATCTCCTTTGACGCCACCTGCTCGCTGGTGGTGCGCGGCAGGCAGGGCGATCAGCTGAGCGTCTCGGTCACGGGAGAGAAGCGCTGGGACACCATTGTCTGGCTCGACCATCGCGCCATCGCCGAAGCCGACGAATGCACCAGAAGCGGCCATGCGGTGCTCGACTATATCGGCGGGGTGATGTCGCCGGAAATGGAAACGCCGAAGCTGATGTGGCTGAAGCGCAACCTGCCCGCCACCTGGAATGAAGCCGGCTATCTGTTCGATCTCGCCGATTTCCTGACCTGGAAAGCGACCGGATCGCTCGCCCGCTCGCAATGCACGCTGACGGCCAAATGGACGTATCTCGCGCATGAGGAGACGGGCTGGCGGCGCGATTTCTTCAAGCTCGTCGGCATCGGCGATCTCTTCGAGCATGGCAATCTTCCGGACAAGGCGAGCCCCGTCGGCACCGATATCGGGCAACTCACGGCCGATGCGGCGGCAGATCTCGGCCTGACGGAGAAATGCCGGGTCGGCGCCGGGGTGATCGACGCCTATGCCGGCGCGCTCGGCGTGCTCGGCGGCTTTGCCGGCGACGAGAAGGACATCAGCCGGCACCTGGCGCTGATTGCCGGCACCTCGTCCTGCGTCATGGCGATGTCGCAGGATCCGCAGCCCTTCGCCGGCGTCTGGGGACCATATTATGGCGCGGCGTTGCCAAAGCTTTGGCTGTCGGAGGGCGGTCAGTCGGCGACCGGCGCTCTGCTCGACCACATCATCCGCTGGCACGGCGCCGGCGGCGAGCCGGATGCGGCAATGCATGCCAGGATCGCCAAGCGCGTCGCCGAACTGCGCGCCGCCGAGGGCGATGCGCTGGCGGCGCGGCTGCATGTGCTGCCGGATTTCCACGGCAATCGCTCGCCGCTCGCCGACCCGCACGCGGTTGGCGTCGTCAGCGGGCTGACACTCGATTCCTCCTTCGACAGTCTGTGCAAGCTCTACTGGCGCACCGCCGTCGGCATCGCGCTCGGCGTACGCCATGTGCTCGAGGCGCTGAACGAGAACGGCTATTTGATCGACACGCTGCACGTCACCGGCGGCCACACCAAGAACCCGCTCTTGATGGAACTCTATGCCGATGCCACCGGCTGCACCGTCATCGAGCCGCTGGCCGACGAGGCGGTGCTGCTCGGCACCGCCATGGTCGCGGCGACCGCCGCTGGGCTTTACGCCGACCTGAACGCCGCTTGCGTGGCCATGCAGCAGGGCGGCAGGACGCGGCCCCCAAATCCGGCCGCCGGCGCTCGCTTCGACCGCGACTATCGCATCTTCCTCGAAATGCACCGCCAGCGGCAGGCGCTCGACGCCATCCAATAGAAGGCCCGGCTCCTGCGCTTCCCGCTGGCTCAATAGGTCGCCGCTCCTCCTCCTTGCCAATATGTCGCATTTCGTTCACAAGACGGCGCAAACGGCGCCATTTTGCGCCGTTTGCGTGCGGCTTCCGGGCGTTGTCCCGACGCGCCGTGGTCTGAAGAGCGAAAAATGTCTGCGATCGAAGCCGGCGCTCGCGCGCCGGAAAATTTTTGGCGTCAGGAAATCAGGGCGACATTGTTGCTTGCCTGGCCGATGGTGCTCACCAACCTCGGCCAGACCGCCATGACCGCGACCGACGTCATGATGATGGGCCGTTTGGGACCCGATACGCTGGCCGCCGGCGCGCTCGGCTCCAATCTCTATTTCATGCCGCTGATCTTCGGGCTTGGCCTGATGCTCGCCACCTCGCCGATGATGGCGACCGAGCTCGGCCGCCGCCGCCATTCGGTGCGCGACCTGCGCCGCACCGTGCGCCAAGGACTCTGGCTGGCGGTCCTCGTCTCGATCCCGATCTGGTTGTTCCTCTGGCATGGCGAAGAAGTGCTTTTGGCCATGGGGCAGAAGCCGGACCTCGCGCACCAGGCAGGCATCTACCTGCACTGGCTGCAATGGGCGGTGCTGCCTTTTTACGGTTATATCGTGCTGCGCTCCTTCATCTCGGCGCTGGAGCGGCCCGGCTGGGCGCTGATCATCGTTTTCGTCGCCGTCGCCTGCAATGCCTTCTTCAATTGGGTCTTCATGTTCGGCAACCTCGGCGTCCGCCCGATGGGCATCGCCGGCTCGGGCCTCGCCACCTCGCTTTCCAGCATGCTGATGTTTGTTGGACTGGCGGCCGTGGTGGTGCTGGAGAAAAAATTCCGCCGCTATCACCTCTTCGGCCGCTTCTGGCGCTCCGACTGGCCGCGCTTCCGTGGCCTGCTGAGGCTCGGCCTGCCGATCGCCGGCATCCTCGCCTTCGAGGTGACGATCTTCAATGCGGCAGCCCTGCTGATGGGTCTGATCGACGCGGATTCGCTGGCAGCCCACGCGATTGCCATCCAGATCGCCTCGATCTCCTTCATGGTGCCGCTCGGCCTCAACCAGGCGGTCACCGTGCGCGTCGGCCTGGCACATGGCGCCGGCAATCCCGAGGGCGTCTCGCGCGCCGGCTGGACCAGCTTTGTCATCGGCGTCTCCTTCATGGCGCTGATGGGGCTGGTGATGATCCTGTGGCCGCATCTTTTGATCAGCGCCTTCATCGATCTCGCCGATCCGGCCAATGCCAGGGTGATCACGCTTGCCGTGTCCTTCCTGGTGTTCGCGGCGCTGTTCCAGATCTTCGACGGCGCCCAGGCGGTGGCCGCCGGCATGCTGCGCGGCCTGCACGATACCAAGGTGCCGATGATCTATGCCGCGATCGGCTATTGGGGGGTCGGCCTTCCGCTCGGCGTGCTGCTCGCCTTCCATTTCGGCTTTCACGGCGTCGGCATCTGGATCGGCCTGTCGTCAGGCCTGGCGGTGGTGGCGGTGCTCCTGCTCGTCCGTTGGCTGCGGCGCGATCGCATCGCGCCGGCCTTGTCGTTCAGCCATTGAGGAGAGCGGCCGCCGGTCAGCCAGCGGCCCTCGTCAACATTCAGTGTGCGGAGACACGCTCGAGCCGTCGCGCATATTGCGTCAGCGGGAAGCACATGACGAAGAAGATCAGCGCCACCAGCCCATAGACGGTGAAGGGCTCGAAGGTCGCGTTGTTGATGGCGTTGGAGGTCCTGACCAACTCCTCGAAACCGATGATCGAGGTCAGCGCCGTCGATTTAATCAGCTGCACCAGGAAGCCGACGGTCGGGGCGCGCGTGATGGCGAAGGCCTGCGGCAGGATGATCAGCCTGAGTTCCTGCAGATAATGCAGTCCGAGACTGGCGCCGGCGTCCCACTGGCCGCGCGGCAGCGCATCGACACCGCTGCGCCAGATCTCGGCGAGATAGGCGCTGGCAAAGAAGGTGAGGCCGAGCGCCGCGGCGGTCCATGGCTCGATGCGCAGCCCCAACATCGGCAGGCCGAAGAACATCAGGAAAAGCTGCATGAGGAGCGGCGTGCCCTGGAACAGCGCGATATAGCCGGAAGCGATCCGCTTGATCCATTTGTTCTTGGCTATGCGGAAGAACAGCACGACCAGCCCGACCAGCGCGCCGCCGACGAAGGCCGAAAGCGACAACAGCACCGTCCAGCGCGCGGCGAGCAGAAGGTTGCGCAATATGTCCCAGAGGGTGAATTCGATCATGACACGCCGGCTCCGAGCGCGCGGCGTCCGCCGCTGACCAGCAGCCGGCGCAGCCCCATCGACAGGCCGAGATAGACCATGGTCACCACCAGATAGGTTTCGAAGGCGCGGAAGGTGCGCGCCTGCAGCATGTCGGCCTCGTAGGTCAGTTCACGCACCGCGATCTGCGACACCACGGCCGATTCCAGCATCATGATGACGATCTGGCTGGTCAGCGCCGGATAGATCACTTTCAGCGCCTGCGGCAGCACGATCTTTATGAACACCTGTCTGGGCCTGAGCCCGAGCGCAAGCGCTGCCTCCGTCTGCCCGCGCGGCACTGCGTCCAGACCCGCGCCGACGATCTCGATCGTGTAGGCCGCCATGTTGAGCGTCATCGCCAGCATGGCGGCCAGGATCGGATCGAGTCGGATGCCGAGGCTGGGCAGGCCGAAGAAGATGAAGAACAGCTGCACCAGGAACGGCGTGTTGCGCATCACCTCGACATACCAGCCGATCGCCAGCTTGAGCGGCCTCGGGCCGTTCCGGCGGCCGGCGGCGCCCAGGATGCTGAGGAAAGTGCCGGCGAGCGTGGTGACGACGATCAGAAGCAGCGTCATCGCCGCGCCGCGCGCGATCGCGCCCGCTGCACCCGCAAGCCAGCCGAAGTCGAGGCTGTAGCCCATCGCGATTGGCCCTGTTGGAAAGCGTGTAGCGCAAGAAGCAAGTACGGGAGCGGTTCAGCGCTTCAGGCGCGCTGAACCGCTCCGGGGATCAATCCTTGAGGTTGTCGGGATTGAGCGGCGTCTTCAGCCAGGCCTTCGAGCTCTCGTCCAGCTTGCCGTCCGCCAGCATCTTGGCGACCGCATCGTTCACCGCCTTCTTCAGCCTGTCCTCGTTCTTGTTGAGGCCGATATGCGAGGGCGAGGTCAGCAGCTGGAACTTCTGCTCGGGCTTCAATGCAACCTGCTTGGCCAGCACCTGCGCGCCGACATCGTTGCCGACCACCATCAGCTGCGTCTGTCCGGAGATGAAGGCCTGGATGACGGAATTGTAGTTGTCGAAACGGCGGATGTCGGCCGAGGCGGGCGCCGCCTGGGTGAGCGAGGTATCCTCCAGCGTGCCGCGATTGACGGCGATCGACTTGTCGGCAAGGTCGTCCTTGCCTTTGACGGCAAGCTCGGCCGGGCCGATTACGGCGATGTAATAGGGCGCGTAGGCGGCGGCGAAATCGATCACCTGCTCGCGCTCCTTCGAATAGCCGACGCTCATCAGGATATCGACGCGCTTGTCGGTGAGATACGGGATGCGATTTTGGCCGGTGACGCTGACGAGGTTCAGCTTCACCTTCAAGGAATCGGCGATCGCCTGCGCGACGTCGATGTCATAGCCCTTGATGCTCATGTCGGCGCTGGCCGAGGAAAAAGGCGGGAAGTCGGAGAAGATGCCGACATTGATGGCGCCGGCCTTGGTGATGTCGTCGATGGCGTCGGCCTTGGCCTGCGAGGCAAGACCGGCGGCGCCGAGCATGATGAGTGCCGCAAGTGCGGATTTCAGTGTGCTGTGAAGAGTCATTTTAGTTCCCCTGCTGGAAGCTTGTTGTTGAAACCGGCCGCCGGCTCCAGCGCGACGGCCGTACTGGTTAGCAATTCCAGGAAAAGCGGGAAGCGGTCTACGCTTGGCGACTTCGCCATAGCTTCCGTCCGGAATTGCGTAAAAACAAAGCGGTTCCCCGTTTCCATGAAGCGGTGAAACGCTCTCGCGTCAGCCCTTCTTGATTGCCGGGCTGAACACCATCAGGCTCAGGATCTCGAACAGGACTTGCGCGCCGACATGGGCGGTGTTGGTGGTCGCGTCATATTGCGGCGCCACCTCGACGACGTCGCCGCCGACGATGTTGAGGCCCTTCAGGCCGCGCAGCAGCTCGAGCACCTCGCGCGTCGTCAGCCCGCCGACCTCAGGCGTGCCGGTGCCCGGCGCGAAGGCCGGATCGATGCTGTCGACGTCGAAGGAGATGTAGGTCGGGCCGTCGCCGACGATCTTCCGCGCCTTCTCGATGATGGCGGGGATGCCGAGGCCGGTCACCTCCTCGGCATGGACCACCGTCATGCCGGATTCGTAGGTGAACTCCCACAGATACTCGGCCGAGCCGCGAATGCCGATCTGGATCGTGCGGGTGGGATCGAGCACGCCGTCCAGGACCGCGTTGCGGAACGGTCCGCCGTGGTGGAACTTGGTCATGTCGAACAGCCCACTGGTGTCGCAATGGGCGTCGATGTGGATCATGCCGACGGGAGCCTGCTTACCGACCGCTTTCAGGATCGGATGGCTGATCGAGTGGTCGCCGCCGACCGAAAGCGGCAGCACGCCGGCGTCGACGATCTGGTTGGTGCGCTTTTCGATGTCCTCATGGCTGATCTCCAGCCGGTAACGGCTGCGGAACGGCGTGTCGCCGATGTCGGCGACGCGCAGCTCATGCGTCGGCGCGCATTCCAGCACGTGATTGTAGGGGCCGATGCGCTCGATGGCGCGCAGCGCCCGCGGCCCGAAGCGTGAGCCCGGCCGGTTGGTGACGCCAAGGTCCATCGGCACGCCAATCATCGCCACTTGCAAGTCGCCGAAATCCGGATTGTCGGCCGCCACCTGCCGGTACGGCGCGGCAAGGAAGGTCGGGATGCCGGAATAGGGCGCTAGCCGGGTGCCGCTTTTGCTGAAGATCTTGTCGGCGACCTTGCGGAATTTCGGGTCGAACATCTCGCCGCCATGGCTCTCGCCATATTTGCGGCGCAACGCTTCGAGCTTGCCGCGATCGTAACCCATGTCCGGTACTCCTCCGTGACTGCTTGCAGCGCGGCGGCTGCACCGACGGCTGCCAAGCCAGCAGTCATCCGGCTGATCGTTGCCCGCCGGCGCCTGCGAAATCTACGTCTGTTGAGCTGTTCCGGGCAAAAGTGTCGGGCAACTGTATTGAAAAATCAATTGATATTGTTAGGGTCTTTGCTGTGAGAAAATCTCACAAAGTCGGGAGCTGTCCTTGGCCAAGCGCTTGCCGCCGTTGAACCCGCTGCGCGCTTTCGAGGCGACGGCGCGACATGCCTCGCTGACCAAGGCGGCGGGCGAGCTCAACGTCACGCATGGCGCGGTCAGCCATCAGATCAAGGCGCTCGAGCAATCGCTCGGCGTAAAGCTTTTCCAGCGCGCGGGTCAGCGCGTGAAGCTGACGCCGCACGGCGCTGAGTTCCTGCCGGCGGTTTCGGCGGCCTTCGACGGCATCGCCGCCGCCACGCAGCGCATGACACGCCCCGCAAGCACCGGTGTGCTGTCGGTGTCCTGCGTGCCGGCGCTGCTCTTGTTGTGGATGACGCCGCGGCTCGGCTCCTTCACCGCGCAATATCCCGACATCCAGCTGACGCTGATCCCCTCCAACGACGCCAGGGACATCCGCGCGCCGCACATCGACGTCTGCGTGCATTATGGCGATGGCAGCTGGAGCGACTGCTGGATACGCAAATGGTCGGGTCTCGAGCTGTTTCCGGTGGTCAGCCCGACGCTAATCAACAACCGCCCGATCCGCAGCGTGCGCGACCTTGCCGACCACGTTTTCCTGCATGGCGACGACGGCCGCGAGTGGCACACCTGGCTGGCCGCCGCCGACGCGCTCGATCTGGAGCGCGGCCGCCGCCATCACCTCGGCGACGCGCGCATAGCGGTGGAGGCCGCCGTCCACGGCCACGGCGTGGCGCTCGGCGATTCCGTGACCGCGCGCGCCCTGCTCGCCAGGGGCATGCTCGTCGCGCCCTTCGCTTTGTCGGTGCCGGCGGTCGATGACTTCTATGTCGTCTGCCGCAACGAGATGCGCTCGGCGCCGATCGTCCAGCTTTTCATCGACTGGCTCTTTGCCGAAAAGGAGCAGGACGAGGGCCGCGCCGATGCGCCGGTCGCCGGCCGTGTGCCGAGCCGCCGGAAGCGCCCGGCGCTCAAGGTGATCGGGGCTAGAGCGATTCCAGGAAAAGTGTGAGCGGTCTTCCGTCCGGAGATGCGCGTCAACAACAAGAAAGCCAAGAGCATTTCGCGGTTTCCGTGCAACGCTGGAATGCTCTGGCGCAGTGTCATGATCGCTGGACTTGCATAGCTGGTTTTTGTCGGGCCAGCTTGCAAAGCAGGAAGCGCTTTCAAAAATACAATGCTAAGACCGCAGCTGGTTAACAATTCCGGGAGCTGCGCGGCGGTTTTCCGTCCGGAGTGCTTCATAACAGGGACTTGAGGCGCCGCGCTTGGAATCACGCAAGCGCGACGCGTTTTTTGGGTGAGCAGATATGGCACGAACCGATATAGCGCGGCGCGTCTACAACCACACCTGGAAGCTGGACCCCATCGTCCGCAGCCTGCTGGACACCGATTTCTACAAGCTTCTGATGCTGCAGATGATCTGGGGCATGTACCCCAAGGTCGACGCCACTTTCACGCTGATCAACCGCACGACCTCGGTGCGGCTCGCCGACGAGATCGACGAAGGCGAACTGCGCGAGCAGCTCGACCACGCTCGCACCTTGCGCTTCTCCAAGAAGGAGATGATCTGGCTCGGCGGCAACACCTTCTATGGCCGCAAGCAGATCTTCGAGCCGGAATTCCTCGCCTGGCTGGAGGATTTCCGCCTTCCCGACTATGAACTCACCAAGCGCGACGGCCAGTACGAACTGTCCTTCCCCGGTCCCTGGATGTACACCACGCTGTGGGAGATACCGGCGCTCGCCATCATCAACGAGCTGCGCTCGCGCGCCGCCATGCGCTCCTTCGGCCAGTTTGCGCTCGACGTGCTCTACGCCCGCGCCAAGGCCAAGATGTGGGCCAAGACCGAGCGGCTGAAGGCACTGCCCGGCATCCGCATCTCCGATTTCGGCACCCGCCGCCGCCACTCCTTCCTGTGGCAGCGCTGGTGCGTCGAGGCGCTGAAGGAAGGCATCGGCGAGGCTTTCACCGGCACGTCGAACGTGCTTCTGGCCATGGACAACGACCTCGAGGCGCTGGGCACGAATGCGCACGAGCTGCCTATGGTGTTTGCGGCACTTGCCAATTCCGTTGAGGAGCTGAGGCAGGCGCCCTACAAGGTGCTGCAGGACTGGCA
This sequence comes from Mesorhizobium sp. WSM3862, assembly GCF_002294985.1. Classification (GTDB taxonomy): domain Bacteria; phylum Pseudomonadota; class Alphaproteobacteria; order Rhizobiales; family Rhizobiaceae; genus Mesorhizobium. Next base: position 338,981 of record NZ_NSGE01000004.1, read on the forward strand.
GCGCTATTATGGCGGCAATCTGCTGATCGTGCTGCCCGACACGTTCGGCACGGCCGCTTTCCTGCGCGACGCGCCGGACTGGATCGCCGACTGGACCGGCTTCCGCCCCGACAGCGCGCCGCCGATCGAAGGCGGCGAGAAGATCCTCTCCTGGTGGCGCGAGAAGGGCAAGGATCCGAAACAGAAGCTGCTCATCTTCTCCGACGGGCTCGAGGTCGAGACTATCGAGGAGACCTACAAGCATTTCCGCGGCAAGGTGCGCATGTCCTTCGGCTGGGGCACCAACCTCACCAATGATTTCGAAGGCTGCGCGCCGACCGAGACCAGCAGCCTCGACGCCATCTCGCTGGTCTGCAAGGTCAGCGAAGCCAATGGCCGGCCGGCGGTCAAGCTCTCCGACAACCCCGCCAAGTCGACCGGCGATGAGAAGGAGATCAAGCGGTATTTGCGCATCTTCGGCGAGAAGGGGCGGGTGGAGCAGCTGGTCAAGGTGTGAGGGGTCGCCATCAGTGACCAGTGCTGATCCGGCTTTGTCACTCGAGACAGCGAGCCTCGATCGGCCGGGTTCCTTCGCCGTAGGGTGTAGGCCTTCGGGGTTGGCTTGCTTAACCACCGCCTTTGCCCTCCTCCCCACCCCCGCCTTCGCCCACGCCTCTGACCGCGGCCACGTCCTGCTTCTTCCCACGGGCTACTACATCGCTGGTGGCGCGCTTGCGGTGGCTTTCAGCTTTCTGACGCTGGCGCTGCTGCCGCCCGCCGCTCTTGACCGCTTCTGGCGCCGACGCCTCTCTTTGTTAACTGTCAGCGACCACCCGCGCACCGTCCTCAGCCTGTTTTCCCTTGCCGGCTTCGTGCTTCTCATCGCCACCGGCCTGTTCGGCAGCCGTGATCCACTCTCCAACCCCTTGCCTCTGGTGATCTGGACGCTGCTCTGGGCCGGTTTCACGCTGCTGCAGGGGGTACTTGGCGATCTCTGGTCCTGGCTCAACCCGTGGTACGGCCCCTGGCGCGTTGCATCTCGCGTCTTCAGCCTTCGCACTGACGAAGCCGAGCCATCGCTCCTTCCCAAATGGCTCGGCTACTGGCCGGCGTTCGTCCTGTTCTTCGGCTTCGCCTGGTTCGAGCTCATCGATCCCGCGCCCGACGATCCGTCGCGCCTGGCCTTCGCCGCCGGCATCTACTGGCTGCTCAGCTTCGCCGCCATATGCGTCTTCGGCTACGAAGACTGGAGTCGGCGCGGCGAATTCCTGACCGTCTTCTTCTCCATGGTCGCCCGCTTCGCGCCTTTGCAGCGCGAGAAAGGCCGGCTCCACCTCGGCTGGCCCGGTGCGAAGCTGCTTTCCGCCTCGTCGCTGCCGGCAAGCGGCACGGCGTTCCTGCTGCTGGCGCTCTCGTCCGTATCCTTCGACGGTCTTTCCAAAACCTTCTTCTGGCTCGGCCTGTTCGGCGTCAATCCGCTGGAATTTCCCGGCCGCACCGCGTTGATCGGCATCGGCAGCTTTGGCTTGGTGCTGACATTCATCTTGTTGGCGGCCGTGTTCGCGCTTGCCGTTTCACTCGGCCAGCGCCTTGCCGGCGACGGGCAACCGTTCGAGAAAGCCGCCGGCCTCCTGGTTTGGTCGATCGTGCCGATCGCGCTCGCCTACCACATCGCCCACTACCTCACGGCGCTGCTCGTCGACGGCCAATACGCGCTGGTCGCTTTGTCCGACCCGTTCGCGCTCGGCTGGAACCTGTTCGGCACCGCCGACAGGATGGTCGAGGCGGGCGTTGTCGCCGGCGCCGAGTCGGCCTGGTGGCTGTGGAATCTGCAGGCCGGCGTCATCATCGCCGGCCATGTGCTGGCGGTCCTGATCGCACACGGCCTAGCCTGGCGACTCCACCCGCAGCCGTCGCGCGCGGCGCTCAGCCAGCTGCCGCTGACGCTTCTGATGATCGCCTACACCATATTCGGCCTATGGCTGCTTGCTACGCCGACGGCGGGATGAGACAAGGGCCCGTCATGACGCGCGCATGACCCCGAAAATCGGGTTCGATTTTCGGAAAGGATCATGCGGAACATGAAAGTGCGCCAGCGTCCTTTGCGCGTCCCCTAGAGGACGCGCGGCGGCGCTGGAGTGGAAGCTCGCTTGCCACGTCACGGCTTTGGTGATTTAGTTTGTACACATGCAATTTTCGCGTCCTCCGAGCGCGGAGGATCGAGCCGCCTTATCGCTGGTCAAAAAACTGAAAACAGGGGAACGGACATGGCTGACAAGAACGGATTTTTCGACCTCTCCAAAAGCACGCTTTCCCGCCGCACAGCGCTGAAAGGCATCGTCGCCGGCGCCGGCCTGGCGCTCGCGCCCGGCTTCGTTCGCTACAGCCAGGCGCAGAGTTCGGCGCCGATCAAGATCGGCTTCCAGTCGCACCGCACCGGCATCGGCGCCGCCTACGGCCGCTGGTACGAGAAGACGAGCGCTGCCGCCGTCAAGGCGATCAACGATGCCGGCGGTATCAGCGGCCGCAAGGTCGAGCTGGTGATCGAAGATGATGGCACCGATCCTGCCCGCGGCGCCGAGGTGGTCGGCAAGTTCGCCACGCAGCATAAGACCGACATCGTCTTCGGCACGCTGTTCTCGCATGTGGTGATCGGCTCGGCGCCCGCCGCCGGCGAAAACAAGATCCCCTATTTCGTGGTCAGCGAAGGCCACCACGTCGCCTCGACGAAGCTCAACCGCTACGTCTTCCAGCCCGGCATCACCGACGTGAAGAGCCAGATCCAGTCGATGGCGCCGTGGATCGCGGCGAATGCCGGCAAGAAGGTGACGCAGATCTTCCCCGACTTCGCCTTCGGCTACGACCATCGCGACTACCTGCCGCCGGCGTTGAAGGCGCAAGGCGCCGACGTGATCGCGCAGATCGCCATCCCGCCGACGGAGTCGTCCTTCACCAAATATTTCCCGCAGATCCCGGCCGAGACCGAGGTGATCTACCACGTCATGGTCGGTCCGGCCGTGCTCACCTTCGTCAAGGAACTCGGCGAGTTCTACGGCTCGCAAAGGCCGCAGCTCTTCGGCTTCATCGACTCCCTCGAAGCCGTCGACATCAACAGCCCCGGCCTCGAATTCCTCGACGGCAGCCATTTCTGGGAAGGCTCGCCGCGCTACGCGCAGCCCGATGACTCCGCCGCGCAGAAGGCCTATCGCGCCGCCGTCGGCATCGACGACAATGGCGCCGCCGTCGGCGACCCCAAGGACGTCTCCACCGCCGCCCACATGTTCGGCTGCTGGGAGACGCTCTATGTCGTCAAGAAGGCGATGGAGGATGCCGGCTACAAGGGGCCGGAAGACCGCGCCAAGCTGGTCGAGGCAACCGAAGCGCTGAAGGAATTCGCCGAAGGGCCGGAGCATCCGCAGGGTCCGAAAACCTTTAACGGCAAGATCCACCAATGCTTCGGCATCCAGAACATCTCCAAGGTCGAAGGCGGCAAGCTGAAGGTCGTCCACAAGACCAAGATCGAGGACGGCCTCTACGAGCCGGAAGGGGATTACACGACGCAAGCGCTGTGAGCGTCGACGTTTCACCGAGCGTGAGCGCCAAGCCACCCCCCTCTGTCCTGCCGGACAGCCCGGCAGGGCAGTGGGGGGTGCCTCGCGCATCCGCCGGTATCTAGCCCATGCACTTCGGACCCCACCTCCTGCTCGCCGCCCTGGAAGGCCTCGTCACGTCCGCCGTGCTGGCGCTGACGGCGCTTGGCCTGTCGCTGGTGTTCGGCGTCATGCGCATCGTCAATGTCGCGCATGGCGAGTTCTTCATGTTGGGCGCCGTGCTTGCCTGGGCGATCTCGACGGCGATTTCCGGCCATCCCGCGGTCGGCTTCGTCGCCGCGCTGGTGATTGCGCCCTTGCTGGTCGGGCTGGTCGCGTTTCTTGCCGAATGGCTGGTGCTGCGCCGGCTGAACTACAATCCCGAAGGCACCATCGTCGCCACCATCGGCATGCTCTATATCATCCAGCAGCTGGCGCTGACCTTCTACGGGCCGGAAGCGCGCCCGGTCGAGCCGCCCTTGAACTACCGCATCCTGCTGCCGTGGTTCGGCTATTCAGGCTACAAGCTCTCGGTCATTGCCGCCTCCGCGGTTCTGCTGGTGATCACCTGGCTGGTGCTGACACGGACGAAAATCGGCCTGATCATGCGCGCCACCCAGTATGACCGCGAGACGGCGCAGGCCTTCGGCATCCCGGTCGAGCGTGTCTATGCCGGCGTGTTCGCCATCGGCGCCATGCTGGCGGCAATCGCGGCGGTGCTGATCGTGCCGATCAGCCAGGCGCATTACCTGATGGGGCAGGACCCCCTGCTGCTGTCCTTCATCGTCGTCATCATCGGCGGGCTCGGCTCGCTGCGCGGCACGGTGGTCGCTGCCATCCTGATCGGCCTCTCCGACGGCATTGTCTCGGTGTTCTTCTCGCCGACCTTGGCCAAGATCATCGCCACGCTGGTGGTCGCCATGGTGCTGGTGTTCCGGCCGCAAGGCCTGTTCGGGACGGCGGCGCGATGAAGGATGCTTCGCCGGCGAAGATCTACGCGCTGCATATCGGCGTCATCGCGCTCCTGTTCGCGCTGAATTTCGTCCTGCCCGATTATCATCAGGGCCTGTTCGCGCGCATCATGGCGCTTGCGGTCTTCGCCATGGGTTACAATCTGCTCTTCGGCTATGTCGGCCTGCTCAGCCTCGGTCACGCCATGTTCTTCTCGGCCGGCCTCTATGGTGCCGGGCTGGCTGTCTATCAATTGGGCTGGGGCGTGCCGGAAGCCTTCGTTGCCGGGGTTGCCTGCGGCGCCCTGCTTGCCTTGGTCATCGGCCTGCTCGCGCTGCGCACATCGGGTGTGGCCTTCATGATCGTCACCATGATGTTCGCGCAGGTCTTCTATCTGCTCATCCTTTATTTCGCCGCCTGGACCGGCGGCGATCAGGGCCTGGTCATCCAGCAGCCGTCGAGAATAATCGCGATCGGCGGCGCATCGCTCGACCTGACCAATCCGACTGTGCGCTACATGAGCGCTCTGGCGCTGTTCTCGGTCGTGCTGCTCATCACGCTTGTCCTCGTTCGCTCCCGCTTCGGCCGCGTGCTGGTCGCCATTCGCGAGAATGAGGAGCGCACGAAGATGCTGGGCTACGACACCGTCGCCAACAAGCTCGTCGCCGTCGTTGCCTCGGGCGCCATCTGCGCCGCGTCCGGTGCGGCTTACGCGCTGCTGTTCGGCTATATTGGATCGAGCTTCGCGTCGGTGCAGTATTCGATCCTGCCACTGCTCTGGGTGCTGCTCGGCGGCGCCGCGACCATTCTCGGGCCGCTCATCGGCACGCTGTTCATGTATTATGTCACCGACATCACCAGCGGCTTCACCTCCGCCTATCTTTTGATCGTCGGCGTGGCGCTGATCCTGCTGGTGCTCTTCTTTCCGAAGGGCGTTCTGGGCAGCGTCCGCCAGCGCTGGCTCGGATGGTTGCCGTGATGCCGCTGCTCACCACCAAGGGTCTTTCGCGCCGTTTCGGGGGCTTGCGCGCCGTCGACGGCGTCGATTTCGCGCTGATGCCGGGCGAAATCCGCGCCATCATCGGCCCCAACGGCGCCGGCAAGACAACTTTCGTCAGCCTGCTCAGCGGCCGCATCCGGCCGTCCTCCGGCATGATCGTCTTCGACGGCGCCGACATCACGACCATGCCGGCTTACAAAAGGGTTCGCCTCGGCGTTGCCTACACTTTCCAGATCACCAGCGTCTTCGCCAACCTCACGGCCTACGACAATGTCGCGCTGCCGGTGCAGCGCACGCTGACCGACGGCCGCTCGAAGGGGCAGGTGAGGAGCGGCGTCATGGCGGCGCTGGAACGCACCGGCCTCGCCGACCGCGCCGGCACGCCGGCCGGCCAGCTTTCCTACGGCCACCAGCGCCTGCTGGAGGTGGCAATGGGCCTGGCGCTGAGGCCGCGCCTGCTGATCCTCGACGAGCCGACGCAAGGGCTGGCCGACAGCGAGATCGACAATTTCGTCCTACTGGTGCGCGAGATCGCCAAGCATGCCACCGTGCTCCTCATCGAGCACAACATGCCGGTGGTCATGCAGCTTGCCGACCGCATCACCGTCTTCAATTCGGGAAAGATTCTCGCTGAGGGCACGCCCGAGCAGATCCGCGCCAATGCCGAGGTGCAGGATGCTTATCTCGGAGCGACCCATGGCTGATCTCCCCGGCACCGAGAGCGGGCTGCTCGCTATTTCCGGCCTCGACTGTTTTTACGGCGAGGTGCAGGTGCTCTACGGGCTCGACCTTGTCCTCAACAAGGGCGAAGTGCTTTGCCTGTTCGGCCGCAACGGCGCCGGCAAGACGACGACGCTGAAGGCGATCATGGGGCTGGTTCCGGCCGCTGCCGGTTCGATCAGACTGGCCGGCAAGGAGCTGACCGGGCTTGCCGCGCATGACGTGCCGAAGACGGGCGTCGCTTATGTGCCGCAGGGCCGGCGATTATTCGCCGACATGACGGTGGCGGAAAACGTCGAGATCGGCCTGATGGCCCGCGGCAAGGGCAAGGCGACGCGGGAACGCGTCCTCGACCTTTTCCCGCTGCTGCGAGAGCGCTTGAAGCAACGCTCCGGCACGCTTTCCGGAGGCGAGCAGCAAATGCTTGCCATGGCGCGTGCGCTCTGCCTCGAGCCGCAGGTGCTTCTTCTCGACGAGCCCACCGAAGGGCTGATGCCGTCGATGATCGCCAAGATCCGCGAGACGGTGGCGAAGCTGCGCGATCTGGGCGTCTCGACGATCCTGGTCGAGCAGCGCGTCGACGCCGTGCTGTCGGTCGCCGACCGCATCTCATTCATCGAGAACGGCCGCAACCGCGAGACGGTCGATGTCGAGGAACTGCGCGCCGACCCCTCCGCGGTTCGGCGCTATGTAGGCGTGGGCTGAAGGTCACTGCGAAGCAGCGGGAGCTGGCGCCGACCCCCACCCGGACCTGGCCCGACCTCCCCACAAGGGGAGGTAAAGCTCTGCACCGCTTCACCTAAAAAACAAAAACCCCGCGATCAAAAACGTCGGGATCAGCACCAGGCCGGACCACGCCATGTAGCCGAAGAAGCCCGGCACCTTGAAGCCGCGATGTCTGGCGATAGCAAAGACCATGAAGTTCGGCGCATTGCCGATATAAGTGTTGGCACCCATGAACACGGCGCCGGCCGAGATCGCGGCGAGCGTGGAGGCCGCCTCCGTCATCAGGTGCCTAGCGTCGCCGCCGGCAAGCTCGAAGAACACCAGATAGGTCGGCGCGTTGTCGAGGAAGGACGACAGCGCTCCGGTCAGCCAGAAATAGGCGAGATCGTCGGGCTGGCCGTCCGCCGAGGTGACCAGCGAAACCAGCGGCGCCAGCGCGCCATCGTGCCCGGCTCTCAGGATGGCGATAACCGGCACGATGCAGATGAAGATGCCGGCAAACAGTTTCGCCACCTCGGCGATGGGCCCCCAACTGAAGCCGTTCGCTTCCCTGTGGTTTTTGTACGAGACTTTGAGCGACAGAAAGGCCAGCGCCAGGATGATCGCGTCGCGGACCAGGTTCTGCAGTTCCAGGCCGATGCCGAGGATCGGGATGCTGATGCCCGGCTTCCAGCTGGCGGAAAGCAGGATCGCACCGATCACGCCGGCCAGCAGCGGCAGGTTGGCGAGGCCGCGCAGGCGCACCTTCGTGTCCGGTGTCGGGTCCTTGATCTTCGGCAAGCCGCCCTCGCGGCGATGCAGCACGATGTCGAGCGCCAGGAAGATGATCAGCACCAGCCCGCCGGTGAACAGCGTCTCGCGCCAGAGGTTCGCGGTCGTCCAGAAGAAGTCGACCCCGCGCAGGAAGCCGACGAAGAGCGGCGGGTCGCCGAGCGGGGTCAGCGAGCCGCCGATGTTCGAAACCAGGAAGATGAAGAAGATCACCACATGCGCGTTGAACGGGCGGTTGTCGTTGGCGCGCAGCATCGGCCGGATCAGGATCATCGAGGCGCCCGTCGTGCCGATGACCGAGGCGAGGATCGCGCCGATCAGCAGCAGGCCGGAATTGACCAGCGGCGTGCCGTGGATGTTGCCGGCGACCAGGATGCCGCCGGAAATGGTGAACAGCGCGAACAAAAGGATGATGAAGGACAGATATTCGGTGAGCAGCGTGTGCAGCACCGCCTCGCTTGCCGACGGCATGCCGAAAGCGATCGCCAGCGGAACCACGGCAAGTGCCGCCCACGCGGCGGCGATCTTGCCGTAATGATGCTCCCAGACATGATGGAACAGGAGCGGCCCGGTCGCGATCGACAGCAACAGGCCGGCAAAGGGCAGCGCCCACCAGAGCGACATCGCCGCCCCGGGCAGCTCATGCGCCTCGGCTGCGAAAACCGGTTGTGGGAAGGCGAGAAGGAGTGCGGCCGTCATGGTTGCCGCCAACACCTTCGCCAATGTCGCAAAGCCCCCTCGATGCCTCACGGCGCGGTCAGTCCGAAAGGTGATCTTCGAGCACCACCCCGGCCTCGCGCATCCGTTTCAGCATCGTGCCGACCGAGCCGTTGAGATCGATGCCGCGGCAGGCATCCAGCCGCACCGTCGTCTTGAAACCTTGCTTGGCGGCATCGAGTGCCGAGAAGGCGACGCAGAAATCGGTGGCCAGGCCGACCAAGGTGATGGTGTCGATGCCGCGCTCCTTGAGATAGCCGGCAAGGCCGGTTGGGGTCGTGTGGTCGTTCTCGAAGAAAGCCGAATACGAGTCGATCGCGGTGCGGAAACCCTTGCGGATGACCAGTTCCGCTTTGGTCCAGGCGAGCCCGGAATGGAAATCGGACCCAAGGCTGCCCTGGATGCAGTGATCCGGCCAAAGCGTCTGCGGCCCGTAGGGCATCTCGATCGCTTCGAAGGGCTGCTTACCTGGATGGCTGGAAGCGAAGCTCGAATGGCCGGCCGGATGCCAGTCCTGCGTCAGGATCACGTGATCGGTCCGCCGGATCAGGTCGTTGACCAGCGGCACGATCTCGTCGCCGCCGGCCACGGCCAACGCGCCGCCGGGGCAAAAGTCGTTCTGCAGGTCGATGACGATGAGCGCTTCGTCGGCCATGCGGCCTCCCTTCTTTCTCGGCTTGGGCCCCAGTTGACGCGACCGGACACGGAACCTTGACCAGATGGCCGGCTGCGTCAACCTCCACCGGTATAACAAAGCCGTGGCCGACCACTTCGCTTTGACAATCGCGGCGAAGTTGATATCATTTGCATACGAATGAATTTGCCCGGCTGGACGGCGGCAGATTCCCTCGGAAAGGCCCCTTTCTGGGAAGGCAAAGCGTGATCCGTTACGCGAAACCCACCACGGTCGACGAGGCGCTCGCTCTGCTTGGCGAGGACCGCTGGCGCATTCTGGCCGGCGGCACCGATTTCTATCCGGCGCAGGGCGCGAAACCTTTCCGCGACAACATTCTCGACATCAATGGTCTCGCCGGACTGCGCGACATCGCCGAGACGGACGACTATTGGCGGATCGGCGCCCGCACCACCTGGACCGACGTCGTGCGCCACAAGCTGCCCAGGGCGTTCGATGCGCTGAAGGCGGCCGCGTGCGAAGTCGGCTCGGTCCAGATCCAGAACGTCGCGTCGGTCGCCGGTAATCTCTGCAACGCTTCGCCCGCCGCCGACGGCGTGCCGGCGCTGCAGGTGGTCGATGCCGAAGTCGAATTGCGGTCGGCGAAAGCCACGCGCTACCTGCCGCTTGGCGGGTTCATTCTCGGCAATCGCCGCACGGCGCTGCAGCCGGACGAGATGGTTACCGCCATTCGTGTGCCGAAACGTTCGGCTGTCGGCTCGTCCGCCTTCGTCAAGCTTGGCGCGCGGCGTTATCTCGTGATCTCGATCGCCATGGCGGCGGCGCGTCTCGTGATCGAAGATGGCGTGGTCGCCGATGCTGCTATCGCTGTCGGCGCCTGCTCCGCCGTCGCCCGTCGTCTTGCCGGCGTCGAGGCGGCCCTGCGCGGCCAGCCGGTTACCGCCGCGCTCGCCGATGCGGTGCTGTCCGCGCCGATCGACGAACTGTCGCCAATCGCCGATGTGCGCGGCAGCGCCGAATACCGGGAGCATGCGGCGCGCGAGATCGTTGTCCGCGCGGTGTGCGCTGCGACCAGCCTTGGCGAAGGCAAGGTGGCCGCATGACAATGGAGCGCACCGATATTGCCTTCGAGGTCAACGACGCGGCTGTCAGCGTGTCGGTGCCGCCGGTGCGGCGGCTCTCGCAGGTTCTCCGCGACGAGTTGCGGCTGACCGGCACCAAGGTCGGCTGCGACGCCGGCGATTGCGGCGCCTGCACCGTGCTGGTCGACGGCAATCCCGTCTGCGCCTGCCTTGTGCCGGCGGCCTCGGTCTCGGGCGCGTCCGTCATCACGGTCGAGGGCCTCGCCAACGGCAGGTTGTCGGCCTTGCAGGCCTCCTTCCTCGAACACGGCGCCGCGCAATGCGGCATCTGCACGCCGGGGCTGCTGGTGGCGGCTACCGCGCTGCTGGAGCGCAACCCAACGCCGAGTGAGGCCGAGACGCAGGATGCGCTGGGCGGCGTGCTCTGCCGCTGCACGGGGTACCGGAAAATCGTCGCGGCGGTGATGCATGCCTCGCAGCATATGGACGGTTTCGACCGTCGCCTGCCGGAGGTCGGCCGCGCCGTCGGCGCCTCGCCGATCCGGCTCGACGGCGTGCCGAAAGTTACCGGCGACGAAAAATTCGGCGGCGATTCTTTTCCGCACGATGCGCTGTCGGTGCTGGTCGTCCGCTCGCCCTATTATCACGCCGGTTTCAGCTTCGGGGATCTCGACGCCTGGGCCAAGGCACATCCCGGCATTGCCGGCGTCTTCACCGCCGCCGACATTCCGGGCAGGAACTGCTTCGGGGTCATCGGCCCCTTTGCTGATCAGCCGGCTCTCGCCGAAGGTTTCGCGCGCCTGCGCGGCGAGGCGGTGGCTCTGGTGGCGGGCGAGCGCGAAGCCATCCTCGACCTCGACCTGACGGATTTTCCGATCGCCTGGACGGAGCTGCCGCATGTGCTGCAGCCCCGCGAGGCGAAAGCCGACGGCGCGGCGCTGATCCACCGGCACCGCCCGGCGAACCTGCTCACCTCCGGCTATGTCGAGCGTGGCGATCCCGACGGCGCCCTTGCCGCCGCTGCTGTCATCGTCTCCGGCGCCTTCGGGACTTCCTTCGTCGAGCATGCCTATATCGAGCCGGAAGCGGGCTTCGCTTACATGGATGGCGACACGCTCGTTGTCGTTGCCTGCACGCAGGCGCCCTACATGGATCGCGACGACACGGCCAAGGTGCTCGGCCTCCCGGTCGAAAAGGTGCGCATCGTGCCGACCGCCACCGGCGGCGGCTTCGGCTCGAAGCTTGATGTCTCGCTTCAGCCTCTGATCGGCCTTGTGGCGATGAAGACCGGCAGGCCGGCGGCACTCGCCTACACACGCAACGAATCCATGATGTCGACCACCAAGCGCCATCCGGCCGAAATGGACGCGACCATCGGTGCCGATTCCGAGGGCCGCGTCACCGGAATGATCTTTGAGGGCGATTTCAACACCGGCGCCTATGCAAGCTGGGGCCCGACGGTTGCCAACCGCGTGCCGGTGCATGCCTCCGGCCCCTATCAGACGCCGAACTATCGGGCGACGGGGAGGGCCATCCATACCAACGGCCCGATCGCCGGCGCCTTCCGCGGCTTCGGCGTGCCGCAAGCGACCATCATGCAGGAAACCCTCTACGACGAGCTCGCCGGCAAGCTTGGCATGGATCGGCTCGATTTCCGCCTGAAGAACTGCCTTCGGAACGGGTGCGAAACGGTCACAGGCCAGCGCCTGGAATCGGGCGTGGGCATCGGTGAATGCCTGGAGTTGCTTCAACCGCATTGGGCGCGCTCGCTTGGCGAGGCGGAAGCCTTCAACGCCGTCAACACGGCAAGCAAGCGCGGCGTCGGCGTCGCCTCCTGCTGGTATGGCTGCGGCAACACGTCGCTGCCCAATCCTTCGACGATCAAGGCCGGCGTCTCGGCCTCCGGAGATGTCGTGCTGCACCAGGGCGCCGTCGACATCGGCCAAGGCTCGAACACGGTCATCACCCAGATCTGTGCCGATGCGCTCGGCTTGCCGTTGGCGAAATTCCGGCTGAAGAGCGCCGACACCGCCATCACGCCGGACGCCGGCAAAACATCCGCCTCGCGCCAGACTTTTGTGACCGGCAAGGCGGCCGAAAAGGCAGGCCGAGCGCTGCGCGAAAAGATCCTGCGTTTCGCCAATGTTTCCGAGAAGGCGACGATCGCGCTCGACGGCGCAAGCATCTCAATCCGCGAGGGGGACGCGACGCGGCGCATCGATCTGTCAACACTGAAGGTCGATGCCGATGGCTTGGTGTTCGTCGCCGAAGAGACCTACGATCCGCCCACGCTGCCGCTCGACGCCAAGGGCCAGGGCAAGCCCTACGCCGTCTATGGCTATGGCGCTCAGATCGCCGAGCTCGAGGTCGATCTCAAGCTGGGCACGGTGAAGCTGCTCAAGATCACCGCCGCGCATGATGTCGGCAAGGCCATCAACCCGGTACTGGTCGAGGGGCAGATCGAGGGCGGTATCGCGCAAGGCATCGGCATGGCACTGATGGAGGAATATATCCCCGGCCGCACCGAGAACCTGCACGACTACCTCATCCCGACCATCGGCGACGTGCCGCCAGTCGAGCACATATTGGTGGAAGTTCCGGACCCGGAAGGACCTTTCGGCGCCAAGGGTTTGGGGGAGCATGTGCTGATCCCGACCGCGCCGGCGATCCTCAACGCCATCCGACATGCCACCGGCGTGCTGGTCACCAAAGTGCCGGCGACGCCGAGCCGCATCCTGGCGGCGATCCGCGAGAAGGAGGCGCGCCGATGAGCGAGCTTGCCGAACGTTTCGAAACCCACGATCCCGGTGAGAAGCAGGTGGCGGAGAAGATTCGATGCGATGCCTGTCCGGTGATGTGCTACATCGCCGACGGCCGCACCGGGGCCTGCGACCGCTACGGCAATGTCGGCGGGCGCATCGTGCGCATGGACCCTCTCACCGTCCTCGACCACGCGGCCGAGACCGGCGGCGCGGTCGTGCCATTCGTCGCCGAGGGCGAGGAGTGGGGTGGCGAGCTGGTCAACACCGGCCGCCGCTTCGTCACCGCTATCGGCGCCGGCACCACCTACCCGGATTACAAGCCCGCACCTTTCATCGTCAGCCAGGAGGTCGAGGGCGTCGATCTCGTCACCGTCGTCACCGAGGGCATCTTCTCTTATTGCGGCGTCAAGGTGAAGATCGATACCGACCGCCACATCGGCGACGAGACGGCGACCGTGCGCTCGGAAGGCGAGGCGATCGGCCACGTCACCACTGGCGAGTATGGCTCGCAGATGCTGTCGCTTGGCGGCGTGCATCACTTGACCGGCGGCTCCAAGGCTGAAGGCCGCGCGACTTGCGACGCGCTTCTCAACCTCTGCAACAGGAAGCCGGTCGAGCTCACCATCGACGGCGGTGCGACGGTCATTGTCGAGGCTGGCAAGGCGCCGGTCATCGACGGCAAGATCGAGCATCGCATGCGCGTCGGCTGCGGTTCGGCCACCATCGGCATGTTCGCCACGCAATGGCGCGGGCTCGTCGACGAGGTTGTGGTGGTTGACGACCATATCACCGGCGTCGTGTCGGAACATCAGGCCGGCAAGGTATTGGGCTGGGAGGATACCGGGATAAAGATCATCGGCCGCCGCTCGACGCCCGGCCGCTACTTCAAGGTTTCGGAGCCCGGTCTCGGCTGGGGCGGCACGACGATCTCCGATCCGCTGTCGATCCTGGGCGATTGGAACGCCAAGAAGGGTGCTCGCCCCGGCTTGTCGCTGCTGATGGTCTCGACCACGGGCGAACAGTTCGCTTACTACGAACTGGACGATCAGTTGAAACCGGTCGAAAAACCGTTCCCGGAGCGGCTGCAGAAATCCGTCGGCCTGATCGAGGACAATTGCGAGCCGGCCCTGTGCACTGTGCTCTTCATCGGCGGCGCCGGCGGCTCGCTGCGCGCCGGCGTCACCGAAAACCCGGTCAATCTCACCCGCTCGGTTCAGGGCCTGAAGACCTATGTCACGGTCGGCGGCGCGCCGGTCTATGTCTGGCCGGGCGGCGGCATCACCCTGATGGTCGATGTCACCCGCGTGCCGGAAGGCGCATTCGGCTATGTGCCGACGCCGGCGCTGGTCGCGCCGATCGAATTCACCATGCGCCGCGACGACTACGTCCGGCTCGGCGGTTACGAGGACGAGATCCGCAGCGTCGAGGATATTCTTGCCAAGGGCGGCGAGTACCTTAATCCGCGCAGCAATGCCGGCGCGCCGGCCGGCAATCCCTGGCCGCCGTTGGCGCAATTGCGCCGCACCCCGGCCAATGGGGCCGACTGATGAACGGTCCGCAGGCGCATTGGCTCGCCGACGGCAGGCGGCTTCATCTCAACCACGGGCCGATCGACCTCATCGTCGAGGCCTTTGGCGATGCAGCTGAACGCCGCGCCGGCTGCGTGCAGGCCGTCGCGCGCTTCCAGACGATCCTGACCGAACTGGTCGACGAGCTTCCCGAATTGCGCCGTCCGGCGTCTTTGACGCCGCGCGGCTTTGCAGGTCCGACCGCGCGGCGCATGGAGGCCGCGGTCGCACCGCTCGCGGACAGCTTCATCACGCCAATGGCCGCCGTTGCGGGTTCGGTAGCCGACGAAGTTCTGGCCGCGCTTCTCGCCGGACGCCGGCTCGAGCGCGCCTACGTCAACAATGGCGGCGACAGTGCCATTCATCTCGGTAAGGGCGAGACAATAACGCTGGCGATCGCCGGCACCGGGCACGGCATGGCCGACCGCATCACGATCCGCGCCGAAGACGGCGTGCGCGGCGTCGCCACCAGTGGCTGGCGCGGCCGCTCCTTTTCGCTGGGCATCGCCGACGCGGTCACCGTGCTGGCGCGGACCGGCGCCGAGGCGGATGCCGCGGCGACGCTGATTGCCAACGCGGTCGACCTGCCTGGGCACCCGGCGGTTCATCGCGTGCCCGCGCGGGACCTTTCACCCGACAGCGATCTCGCCGAACGGCTGGTGACGCAGGGCGTCGGCGGGCTAGCGCCCGGCGAGGTGGCCCGGGCGCTGGACAACGGCCTTGCCGTCGCCGAAGATTTTCGCAGGCGCGGCCTGATCGCCGCGTCGGCGCTGTTCCTTGCCGGCCAAACCCGCATCAGTGGCTCCGTGGCGCTCGCCGCGCCCAACAAGCATAGAGCGAAGGAAACTGCCCATGCCTGAATTCACGATCCGCAAGGTCGCGGTGCTGACCGAGGAGATCTTCCACGATGGCGGCGCCGTGGCGAAGGAGCCGCGCCTGCGCGCCGCGGCTCTCGCCGTGGTCAAGAACCCGTTTGCCGGTCGCTATGTCGAGGACCTGCAGGGCGCAATGGAAGACCTGAAGCCGCTCGGGCTCTTGCTTTCAGACAGGCTGATCGCAGCCCTTGGCGGCGATGTGAAAAAGATCGACGGTTACGGCAAGGGCGCCATCGTCGGCAGTGCCGGCGAACTGGAGCACGGCGCGCTCTGGCACGTGCCCGGCGGCTACGCCATGCGCGAGCGGCTCGGCGACGCCAAGGCGATCGTGCCATCGGCGAAGAAGGTCGGCGCCTTCGGCGCACGGCTCGATGTCCCGCTCGGCCACATCAACGCCGCCTATGTGCGCAGCCATTTCGACGCGATGGAAGTCGGCATCAGCGACGGCCCGCGTCCCGATGAGATCCTGTTCTGCCTCGCCATGACCTGCGGCCCGCGAGTCCACAACCGCATGGGCGGTCTTGCGGCCGCGGACATCAAGGCTTGGGACGGCTTGAGATGAGCGGCGAGGACAATCTGCTGCGGCTGGTCGAAGCCGAAGAGCTGGACAAGAACAACTACCATCTGCAGGACCAGGTCGGCTTCATCCTGCGCAAGGCGCATCAGCGCCATGTGGCGATCTTCGCCTCGCACATCGGCGATCTGACGCCGCCGCAATTCGCCGCTCTCGCCAAGCTCTACGACATCGGCGAGACCTCGCAGAACCAGCTCGGCACGCTGATCGCCATGGATGCCGCGACCGTAAAGGGTGTCATCGACCGGCTGAAGGCGCGCGGGCTGGTCGAGCTTTTCAAGCACGAGGTCGACAAGAGGCGGCTGCTGGTCAATCTGACGGCTGAAGGCCGCGACGCGATCGAGCGGCTGATTCCGCTTGCGCGCACCATCACCGAGGAAACGCTGGCGCCGCTCACGGCCAAGGAGGCCGCGACCTTCCTGCGGCTGCTGGCGAAGCTGGCCTGATCAAACCTCCGGATCGACCCCGAACATCTCTCGCGCCTGCTCAGGCGTATAATAGCCGAGCCGGACATCCTCGGCGATCTGCTTCGGATCACGCTCGCGCGGATCGCCATAGCCGCCGCCGCCGGGCGTGCCGACGCGCACGCGGTCGCCGGCCTTGAGCGCGATATCCTGCTCTTTCGACAGATGCGGCGGCACATGCGATTCGCCGCCCCGGAACACGGTCACTGTGTTCGGCGCGCCGTCCCTGCCGCCAAGCGCGCCCTGCGGCCCGAAACGGCCATGGTCCATGACGAAGGACGCGCGGGCTTCACCGCGCAGGATCTCGACCTCGTAGGCGAGCCCGAAGCCGCCGCGATGTTTGCCGGCGCCGCCGGAGCCTTCGCGCAGCGCGTAATGGCGGTAGAGTACCGGGAACGCCTGCTCCATGATTTCGACCGGCGGCGATTTCGAAATGCCGATGGTCGAGCATCCATTGCTCAAGCCGTCATGGCCCGCGTTGCCGCCATAGCCGCCGCCTGAAATCTGGTACATGACATAGTCGCGGCCGCGCGCCGGGTCGTTGCCGCCGAGCGCGAAATTGCCGCTGGAACCGGCGGGCGCCGCCGTGACCTTCTCCGGCAAGGCCTGCACCATGGCCGCGAACACGGCCTCGGCGATGCGCTGCGAAACTTCCGCCGCGCAGCCCGAGACCGGGCGCGGATATTTGGCGTCGAGGAAGGTACCTTCGGGCCGCTTGACATTGAGCGGCTCGAACGCGCCGGCGCTGATCGGCACTTCGGGGAAGATATGGCGCATGGCGAGATAGACCGACGACAGCGTCGTCGCCAGCACGCTGTTCATCGGGCCTGCGCAGGGCTTTGACGAGCCGGCGAAATCGAAGGTCAGGCTGTCGCCCTGCTTCTCGACGGCCAGATTGATGGTCAGCGGCTCGTTCACCACGCCGTCAGAATCGACAAAAGCCTGTGAGCGGTAGACGCCGTCCGGGATGACGGCGATCGAGGCGCGCATCTGGTCGGCGGCGCGGCGGCGCAGTTCGGCGACCGCGTCGACCACGGTTTCGTCGCCGTAACGATCGAGGATTTCATTGAGCCTGTCCTGGCCGATCAGCAGCGCCGCAGCCTGCGCGCGGATATCGCCGATGCGCTGGTCGGCGACGCGGATGTTGGAGCAGATGATGGCGTAGATCTCGGGATCGAGCAGGCCCTTCTTGAACAGCTTCACCGGCGGTAGCCGCAGACCTTCCTGTTCGACGGCGGTGGCCGAGGCCGAGAAGCCGCCAGGCACCGAGCCGCCGATATCCGGCCAATGGCCGGTGTTGGACAGCCAGCAGAAGATTTTGCCGTCGCGGTAGACCGGCATGACGAAGCGCACGTCCATCAGATGCGTGCCGCCGAGATAGGGGTCGTTGACGATGTAGATGTCGCCGGGCTCGGGGGTCAGGCAGCGCCCGTCGGCGATCATCTCGATCACCGTCTTGGTCGAATACTGCATGACGCCGACGAATACCGGCAGGCCCTGGCTGCCTTGCGCGATGAGCGAGCCGTCGACGGCGGAATAGATGCCGTCGGAGCGGTCATTGGCCTCGGCGATGACCGGCGAGAAGGCGGCGCGGGAAAACGTCAAATCCATCTCGTCGCAAACTTGCTGCAGGGCGGCCTGCAGCACCGAAAGCGTGATCGTGTCGAGCTTTGCCCCTTCGACTGCCATTGTCAGGCCTCGCCGATGTCGATGATGATGTTGCCGTCGGCGTCCGAACGCGCATGATCGCCGGGCTCAAGCACGGTGGTGGCGTCCATCTGCTCGAGGATCGCCGGTCCCTCGATTGTTGCGTCGAGCGGCAGCCTCTCGCGCGCATAGACCGGCGTGTCGTGCCAGCGCCCGCTGTACCAGACCGGCCGGATCTCGCGCCGCGCCTCCTCGAGCGCCGCCGCGCGTCCTGCCGGGTCGATCAGCTGAGACAGGTCGATCTGCGGCCGCACACCCGTCACCGAGGTGTTGAGGTTGACGAGATTGGCGCGGATCTCCGGCAGTTCGACCTTGAAACGCGCGAAATAGGCTTTTTCGAACAGCTGCTGCAGCGTCGTCCGTGAAACCGAGGATGACGGCAGCGGCACGTTGATGATGTGCGTCTGGCCGACGAATTGCATGTCGGCGGAGTGGGTGACGCGGATTGCATCGGGCTTCACCGCTTCCTTGCCGATCAGCGCCTCGCCTTCGTTTCGGTGCCGTTCCAACAACTCGCGAAGCTTTGCTTCGTCGAGGCTCGCTACCGGCTGGTTGACCGTATTGACGAAGTCGTGCCTGAGGTCGGCGACGACGCAGCCGAGCGCGTTGGTGATACCCGGGCGTGCCGGCACCACCACTTTCGGCAGGCCGAGTTCGCGGGCCAGCGCCGTCGCGTGCAGCGGCCCGGCGCCGCCAAAGGCGAACAGCGCGAAATCGCGCGGGTCGTGGCCGCGCGACACCGAAACCATGCGGATGGCGCCCGCCATCTTCATGTTGCCGAGCCTCAAGATGGCACCGGCCGCCTCGACGCCGGAAAGGCCCGTGTGCCTGCCGATTCTGTCCTCGAAGATTGCGGTGACGCGCTCGACAGTGACCGGATTGTCGACCGCAAGCAGCTTCTTCGGCGCCAGCCGCCCGAGCACCAGATTGGCATCCGTGATGGTGGGTTCCGTGCCGCCGCGCCCGTAGCAGATCGGGCCGGGATTGGCACCGGCGCTTTCCGGGCCGATCTGGATCAGGCCGGCGGCGTCGACTCGCGCGATCGAGCCGCCGCCGGCGCCGACGGTGTGCACCGCCACCATCGGCACATGGATCGGCATCGCATATTCGATCTCGATCTCGTTCGAGACCGCGGGCTCGGCATTGCGGATCAGCGCCACGTCGGTCGAGGTGCCGCCCATATCGTAGGTCACCAGGTTGGCGAAGCCGGCGCGTTTTCCCGTATAGGCGGCGGCGATGACGCCGGAAGCCGGACCGGACATGACGGTCTTTGCCGATTCCTGCGTGACGAAGCGGGCCGAGATCATGCCGCCATTGCCGTTCATGATCAGGAAGTCGCGCGCATAACCTTTCGCCGCGAGCTCCTTGCGCAGCCGCTCGACATAGCGCTCCAGGATCGGCTGCACCGAGGCGTTGACCGCCGCCGTCACGCCGCGTTCGAATTCGCGCGCCTCCGAAAGCAGCGCATGGCCGGTCGTGATGTGGCCGTTCGGCCAGAGCTCCGCCGCGATCTCGGCCGCGCGCCGCTCGTGCGAGGGGTTGGCGTAGGAATGCAGGAAATGGATGACGAGCGACTCGCAGCCGGCGTCGAGCAGCTTTTTCACGGCATCGCGTATTTCGGCCGCGTCGAGCGGCAGGCGAACCGCGCCGGAGGCCTCGACGCGCTCCGAAACTTCAAGCCGCAGATCGCGCGGAATGACCGGCACGAAGGTGCCCGTCATGCCATAGGCTTGCGGCCGCGTGCGCCGTCCAAGCTCGATCACGTCGCGGAAGCCGCGCGTCGTGATCATGCCGGTCCTGGCCAGCCGGCGCTCCAGCACGGCGTTTGTGGTGGTCGTCGTGCCGTGCACGATGAGGTCGATGCCCTCGACCGGAAAGCCGGTCGCGCCAAGTGCGGCGACCACGCCAAAGGCCTGATTTTCTACAGTCGTCGGGGTCTTGGCGATGTGCACCTTGCCGCCGGCCTTGCCGTCGATCAGGAGCAGATCGGTGAAGGTTCCCCCGACATCGATGCCGGCAACCACGCTTCCCGCCGACGCCGAAAATTTCTCATTCATTGCCGAAACCCGAAATGCCAGGACTACGGATATGCCTCGGTTTGGAAAGCCGTTTTACGCTGCCATCTTGACCTGAAGATCATTTGTATACTAATAAATTCCGGACACAAGAGCTTACCGCTTGGCAGTGTGCAGAGAGCACGTCGGAACCTGACCGTTCGGGCGCGCATGAGAAAGTTTGGCGCCAGCGCCTCGCGTCCGCGCCGGAAAGTTGGGTTTGATGAACACGACATCCGCGTTGAACCTCGCCGGCGCAAAGCCGCTGCAGTTCCCGATCCCGGCCAATGTCTATGCCGAGACCGTGGTGTCGGTGAAGCACTACACCGACCGCCTGTTCTCGTTTCGCATCACCCGCCCGCAGTCGCTGCGCTTCCGCTCCGGCGAGTTCGTCATGATCGGGCTGCCCAATGCCGAGAAGCCGATCTTCCGCGCCTATTCCGTTGCCAGCCCCGCCTGGGACGACGAGCTCGAATTCTTCTCGATCAAGGTCCCGGACGGTCCTCTGACCTCCGAGTTGCAGAAGATTGAGGTCGGCGACACCGTCATCATGCGCCAGAAGTCGACCGGCACGCTGGTGCTCGACGCGCTGACGCCTGCAAAGCGCGTGTTCATGATCTCGACCGGCACCGGCATCGCGCCTTTCGCCAGCCTGCTGCGCGACCCCGACACCTATGAGAAGTTCGATCAGGTGATCCTCACCCACACCTGCCGCGACAACGCCGAGCTCACCTACGGCCAGGAACTGGTGGCTGCGCTCGAGACCGATCCGCTGATCGGCGAGCTGACCGGCGGGCGTGTCACGCTCTACAATTCGACGACCCGCGAGGAGTCGGCGCGCATGGGCCGGATCACGGCCCTGATCGGCTCGGGCAAGTTTTACTCCGACCTCGGCATCGACAAGCTCAATCCCGAGACCGACCGCATCATGATCTGCGGCTCGATGCACATGCTGAAGGACGTCAAGGAGCTCGCCGAAAGCCTCGGCTTCGAGGAGGGCTCGCTCAGCCATCCCGCCAGCTTCGTCGTCGAGCGCGCCTTCGTCGGCTGAGGCATCTCCCAGTGTTTTGACCATGCGGTCAAAAATCTACTGCTTTTGCCGCCTTTTTCCGCTATGAGCCACTGAAGGACTCGTGAAGGACAACTTCGCGGGCTATCTTCGGTGCACGTCGCTGAATGAAAGGGCAGGAGATGAGCAGCACCATCCGCGAGGCCGGCGCAGGCGCGTCCAAGATCATGCCGCTGCCGGCGCGTGCCGCCGCCAACACGCCGATGCCGCTGGAGCACGGCATTGCCCGCAATCCTGGCATGAAGCTGGACCTCGGCTTCCTCGAATCCGTGCGCAGCGTCAACCGCTCGGCGCTGGAGCGCCGCGTCGCCACCCTCACCAAGCGGCGCTCGATCAAGGCCGACAACCAGGCCGCTTGGCTGCTGCGCGCGATCGCCTGCATGGACCTGACCACGCTGAATTCCAACGACACCGACGAGCGTGTGCGCCGGCTCTGCGCCAAAGCGATCAATCCGCTGCGCCGGGATATCGTCGAGGGCCTCGGCATCGCCGACGAAACGATCCGCCCCGCGGCGGTTTGTGTTTACCATCCCTTCGTGGCCACGGCCGTGGATGCGGTGCGTGGCACAGGCATCCATGTCGCGGCCGTCTCCACAGCGTTCCCGCACGGCCTTGCGCCGCTCTCGACCCGCCTGCAGGAGATCGAGGCCTCGGTGAAGGACGGGGCCGACGAGATCGACGTCGTCATCCCGCGCGGGCTGGTTTACGGCGCCAAATGGCGCGAACTGTTCAACGAGATCGTCGCCATGCGCGCCGCCTGCGGCGAAGCCCATCTCAAGGTCATCCTAGGCACGGGCGATCTCGCCACCCTGCGCAACGTCATGCTGGCCTCGATGGTGGCGATGATGGCGGGCGCCGATTTCATAAAAACCTCGACCGGCAAGGAAAGCGTCAACGCCACGCTTCCCGTCGGGCTTGCGATGGTGCGCGCCATCCGCGCCTATTTCGAGGAGACCGGCTATCTGATCGGCTTCAAGCCGGCGGGCGGCATTTCCACCGCGAAGGTCTCGCTCGACTGGCTGGTGCTGATGAAGGAAGAGCTTGGCCGGCCCTGGCTCGAGCCGCAGCTGTTCCGCTTCGGCGCCTCCAGCCTGCTCACCGACATCGAGCGCCAGCTCGAACATCATTTGACCGGCCACTATTCGGCCAACCATCGCCACGCGATGGCGTGAGCCACCCCCCTCCCCCTTGCGGGGAGGGTCGCCGCGAAGCGGCGGGGTGGGGGTCGAAAAACAAATCTGCCTGATCCATGCACCAGACCATCAGCCATTCACCCCCACCGCGATCGGCTTCGCCGATCGGCCCTCCCCACAAGGGGAAGGGTAAAGGAGCGACCCCATGAACATCCTCGAACGCTATCGCGCCATGGAGTACGGCCCGGCGCCGGAAGCCCGCAACGAGGCCGACGCCTGGCTCGCCGGCCGCGATTTCTCCAGGGCGCTGTTCATCGACGGCGCCTGGAAGGCGGCGGCAAGCGGCAAGACTTTCGATACCAGCGAGCCGTCCTCCGGCAACCTGCTGGCGAAGATCTCGGATGCCGGCGCCGGCGACATCGACGCCGCGGTTGCGGCGGCCACAAAGGCGCTGCCGAAATGGTCGGCATCATCGGGCTACGCCAGAGCGAAAGCGCTCTATGCCATCGGCCGCGCCATGCAGCGCCATCAGCGCCTGTTCGCAGTGTTGGAATCGGTCGACAACGGTAAGCCGATCCGCGAGAGCCGCGACATCGACGTGCCGCTGGCCATCCGCCACTTCATCCATCATGCCGGCTGGGCGCAGACGCTCGAGAAGGATTTTCCCGGCCACAAGCCGGTCGGCGTCGTCGGCCAGGTCATTCCGTGGAACTTCCCGCTGCTGATGCTGGCCTGGAAGATCGCGCCCGCGCTCGCGGCCGGCTGTACGGTGGTGCTGAAGCCGGCCGAATTCACGCCGCTCACCGCCATACTGTTCGCCGAGATCTGCGAGCGCGCCGGCGTGCCGAAAGGCGTCGTCAACATCGTTCAGGGCGGACCGGAGGCGGGTGCCGCCATCGTCAACCATCCGGGCGTGCAGAAGATCGCCTTCACCGGTTCCTCCGAGGTCGGCAAGATCATCCGCAAGGCAACCGCCGGATCGGGCAAGAAGCTGTCGCTGGAGCTCGGCGGCAAATCGGCCTTCGTCGTTTTCGAGGATGCCGACCTCGACAGCGCCGTCGAGGGACTGGTCGACGGCATTTGGTTCAACCAGGGCCAGGTCTGCTGCGCCGGCTCGCGGCTCCTGGTGCAGGAAGGCATCGCGGAGGCCTTCATCGCCAAGGTCAAGGTCAGGATGAGCCGCCTGCGGGTCGGCAGCCCGCTCGACAAGAACACCGACATCGGGCCGCTGGTCGACCGCACGCAGCTCGACCGCGTCAAGGGCCTGATCGCCGAGGGCGCCAGGCAGGGCGCCACTTGCTGGCAGCCGGACGCTGCCTTGCCGACGACGGGCTACTATCACTTGCCGACGCTCGCCACCTCTGTTTCGCCGGCTAATATCCTGGCGCAGGAGGAGGTGTTCGGGCCGGTGCTGGCGACAATGAGCTTCCGCAACACCGAGGAGGCGGTCGAGCTGGCCAACAACACGCGTTACGGTCTCGCCGCTTCGGTGTGGAGCGAGAACGTCAATCTCGCTTTGCATGTCGCGCCGCAATTGAAGGCGGGCGTCGTCTGGGTCAACGGCACCAACATGTTCGATGCGGCCTGCGGCTTCGGCGGCTATCGCGAAAGCGGCTTCGGTCGCGAAGGCGGACGCGAAGGCATGTTCGAATATCTTGCCGCCAAGCTGCCGGTCGGCCCCGCCATCAAGCCGGCCGCAGTCGGCTCAGCGCAGGTCGTCGAGCAGGCTGACGGTATGGCCATCGACCGCACGGCAAAGCTGTTCATCGGCGGCAAGCAGGTGCGTCCGGACGGCAACTACGCGCTGGCCGTCGCCACCGCCAAGGGCAAGCTTGCCGGCGAAGTCGGTCTTGGCAACCGCAAGGATATCCGCGACGCGGTCGCCGCCGCGCGCGCCTGCAAGGCCTGGCCGGACGCGACGGCCTTCAACCGCAGCCAGGTGCTCTACTACTTCGCGGAAAACCTTTCGGGCCGTGCTGATGAGTTCGCTGCACGCCTTGTCCAACTCACCGGCGTGACGGCGAAGGCAGCGCGCGAGGAGGTAGAGCAGTCCATCGAGCGGCTGTTCCTCTATGCCGGCCTCACCGACAAGTTCGAGGGCCGCGTCCACCAGCCGCCGGCCCGCGCCGTGACGCTTGCGCTGCACGAGCCTGTCGGCGTCGTCGGCATCGTTGCGCCGGACAATCAGCCGCTCCTCAACTTCGTCTCGCTGGTGGCGCCGGCGCTCGCCATGGGCAACGCCGTGGTGGCCGTGCCGTCCGAGCGTCACCCGCTTTTAGCCACGGATCTCTACCAGATCATCGAATATTCCGACATTCCGGCCGGCGCCATCAATATCGTCACCGGCCGCAGCGCCGAGCTCTGCGGCGTTCTGGCCAAGCACGACGACGTCGATGGGCTCTGGGTGTTTGCCGATGCCGACACCTGCGCCAAGGCGGAGGTCGATTCCATCGGCAACCTCAAGCGCGTCTGGACCGGCAATGGCCGCAGCCTCGACTGGACATCGAGCGAGGCGGCTGGCGAGGCCGTCCTGCGCCGCGCCATCGAGGTCAAGAACGTCTGGGTGCCTTACGGCGACTAAGCGCGTTCCAGACCGGGTCTGGTTTGACGACACTCGCGCCGCAAATTCGGCGCGTTTGCCGCAGGCTTCGAGGCTTGACGCATCGGCATGTGTTCTTTAACCAGAAAAAACAATTGGCCTGCGGAATAGCGGTCAGGCTCGCCTGGCACATTGCATCCAAAGAAAGCTTGCGACACCGGAGGGAAGCATGGCGGATCTGGCAGGCAAAGTGGTCGTCATCACCGCGGCGGCGCAAGGCATTGGGCGGGCGAGCGCGCTGGCTTTCGCCAAGGCCGGCGCCACCGTTCATGCCACCGACATCAACGAGCAGCTTTTGGCCGAACTCGGCAAGACTTCCGGCATAAAAACCCGCAAGCTCGACGTGCTCGATGACGCGGCCGTCACATCGGCCTTCGCCGAGATCGGCACGGTCGATGTTCTGTTCAATTGCGCCGGCTTCGTCCATTCGGGGTCGATCCTCGAAATGACGGATGCCGATCTCGACTTCGCCCTGAATCTCAATGTCCGCTCTATGATCCGCACCATCCGCGCCGTGCTGCCCGGCATGCTGGAGCGCGGCGACGGCTCGATCATCAACATGGCATCGCTGGCAAGTTCGCAGAAGGGCGTGCCGAACCGTTTCGTCTACGGCCTGACCAAGGCGGCGGTCGTCGGCCTCACCAAGGCGGTGGCCGCCGACTATGTGGCTGAGGGCATCCGCTGCAACGCCATCTGTCCGGGCACGGTCGAAAGCCCGTCGCTGCAGGACCGCATGCATGCGCAGGGCGATTATGAGGCGGCGCGCGCCGCCTTCATCGCCCGCCAGCCGATGGGAAGGCTGGGCACGCCGGAAGAAATCGCCGATCTCGCCGTCTATCTGGCGGGCGCCACCTACACTTCGGGGCAGGCCTACAATATTGATGGCGGCTGGTCGATCTGACGCCCGTTTCGAAAATTGGGGGCGGTTCGCAGTGGTAGTGGGCGAACAGGAAGATCGGATCGGGTCTACGCGTTCATCGGAAGCATCGAAAAGTCTGAAAAATCCAGCCTGCCGACCGACTGCGCGGAGTCCGCGCTTGCGGGGTACCAGGCTGATGGCTAGGGTCCGCCCGATTTTCGCATGAGGTCGTGGCGGAAAGTTTTGCGAATCGGTCTTTGGCCGCAAGGTGGAGAGAAAAGATGAAGTTGCTGCGCTATGGCGAGGTGGGAAGCGAGCGTCCCGGCCTGCTCGATCAGGATGGCACGATCCACGACCTTTCGGCCTATGTCGCCGACATCGCCGGCACGGCGCTGCATCCGGCTTCGCTGGAGATGCTGTCGAAGCTCGATCCGAAATCGCTGCCGGCTGTTTCCGGTAGCCCACGCATCGGCGCCTGCGTCGCCGGCACGGGGAAATTCATCTGCATCGGCCTCAACTATTCCGACCACGCTGCCGAGACCGGCGCCACAGTGCCGCCGGAGCCGATCATCTTCATGAAGGCGAGTTCGGCTATCGTCGGGCCGGATGACGACGTGCTGATCCCGCGCGGCTCGGTCAACACCGACTGGGAAGTCGAACTCGGCGTCGTCATCGGCAAGACGGCGAAGTATGTCAGCGAGGACGACGCGCTGGATTATGTTGCCGGCTATTGCGTTGCGCACGACGTTTCCGAGCGAGCCTTCCAGGCCGAGCGCCAAGGCCAGTGGACCAAGGGCAAGTCCTGCGACACGTTTGGCCCGATCGGCCCCTGGCTGGTGACCGCCGACGAGATCGCCGACCCGCAGAACCTCAAAATGTGGCTGACGGTCAACGGCAAGACCATGCAGAACGGCTCGACCAAGACGATGGTCTACGGCGTGAAATATCTGGTTTCCTATCTCAGCCAGTTCATGTCGCTGCATCCCGGCGACATCATCTCCACCGGAACGCCGCCCGGCGTCGGGCTGGGCATGAAGCCGCCGGTGTTCCTGAAGGCCGGCGACGTCGTCGAGCTCGGCATCGAGGGCATGGGCCAGCAGAAGCAGACCTTCAAGGCGGACGAGTAAGCGCAGACCTCACCTTCTCCCCTTGTGGGAGAAGGTGGCGGCGAAGCGGCCGGATGAGGGGTGTTGGAACGATCTCTGCGTTGCAGAAGTAAGCGTCGCACTCCGGTGGAGCACCCCTCATCCGTCTCGGCGCTGCGCCCCGATCCACCTTCTCCCGCAAGGGGAGAAGGGGAGGCCGGCGCTACTTCAACACCCTTCCATCTGCCCCGAACCGATACGTCTTCGCCGGATCCGGCGTTGCATAGAGCGTCGCGCCCGGTTCGGCATTGTAGACGCCGAAGATCCGCACGGTGAGCAGCCCGGCCTTCTCGCAGTCGAGATAGAGATTGGTGTCGGCGCCGAGATGCTCGGCATGCACCACCGTGCCTTTCCAGGCGCCGGATTTTGCATCGACGGTCAGATGTTCCGGGCGCACGCCGACGGTCTTCGCCGTCTCGCCAAGCTTGGCGCCGTCGATGAAATTCATCTTCGGCGAGCCGATGAAGCCGGCGACGAATTCATTGGCCGGCGCATTGTAGAGCTCCATCGGGCTGCCAATCTGCTCGATGCGGCCGGCATTGAGCACGACGATCTTGTCGGCCAGCGTCATCGCTTCGACCTGGTCGTGCGTGACGTAGATCATCGTTGCCTTTAGCCGCCGGTGCAACTGCGCGATCTCCAGCCTGGTGTTGACGCGAAGCGCCGCGTCGAGATTGGACAGCGGCTCGTCGAACAGAAACAGTTTCGGTTCGCGCACCACGGCGCGGCCGATCGCGACGCGCTGGCGCTGCCCGCCCGACAGCTCCGCCGGCCGCCGCTCGAGATAGGGCTCGAGCGACAGCATCGCGGAAGCGATCTTGATGCGGCGCTCGATCTCGGCCGAAGGCGTGCCGGCCTGTTTCAGGCCGAGCCCCATATTGTTCTTCACCGTCAGATGCGGATAGAGCGCGTAGGTCTGGAACACCATGGCGATGCCGCGTTTTGCGGGCGGCGTGACGGAGACGTCGTCGCCGTCGATCACCACGCGCCCGGAGGTCGAATCCTCTAGCCCTGCGATCACGCGCAGCAGCGTCGACTTTCCGCAGCCGGAGGGGCCGACGAAGACGACGAATTCGCCGTCATTGACCTCGAGGTCGATGCCCTTCAGCACCTCGACCGGCCCGAATGCCTTCTTCACGTTCTCGATGTTCAGCGAGCCCACGGCTTCGTCCTTGTTCTAGAGTTTGATTGGCGCGCCGGTGCGCACGCTCTGGTCGGCGGCGAGGCAGACGGCGAGCGACTTCACCGCGTCCTCCATGTGGCGGGTCAGGTCGATGTCCTCGCGGATGGCCTTGAGCAGGAAGGCTTGTTCAAGATCGCAGAGTTCCTGGTGCCCCGGCTCGCCTTCCATCGACAGCAGTTCGTCCTCTTTGATGAACTTTCCGTCCGGCCCGGTCGCGGCGCTGTGCAGGCGGATGGTCGACGTCTTGGTGTGTGTGTCGATGTCGTCGGACTTAACGCCCTCCTTCATGACGATCGACACGCAGCCTCTGGGCGACATCACGTCCTTCACGAAGAAGGCGGTCTCCGAAACCATCGGTCCCCAGCCGGCCTCGTACCAGCCGACCGAGCCGTCTTCGAACAGCACCTGCAGGTGGCCGTAATTATACATCGAGGGCGCCACTTCATCGCTGAGCCGCACGCCCATGCCGCGCACCTCGACCGGTCTGGCGTCGGTGATCTGCAGCATCACGTCGAGATAATGCACGCCGCAATCGACGATCGGCGAGGTGGTCTGCATCAACTGCTTGTGCGTTTCCCAGCTGTGGCCGGAGGACTGCTGGTTGAGGTTCATGCGGAATACGTATGGCCCGCCGAGCTTGCGCGCCTCGGCGATCAGCCGCATCCAGGACGGATGGTGGCGCAGGATATAGCCGATCACCAGCTTCCTGCCGTTGGCTTTGGCGGCATCGACGACGCGCCTGGCGTCCGCCACCGTGGTCGCCAGCGGCTTCTCGACGAAGACATGGCAGCCGGCCTCGAACGCCCGCACCGCATAGTCGGCGTGGCTGTCGGAATAAGTAGCGATGGCGGCGACGTCCGGTTTCTCGTCGCGCAGCACGTCCTCGAAGGAGCGCCTGATGCGATAGCCCGCGAGCCCATCCGGCAGCGGCACCTCGGAACGGTTCACGAGCGCGGCGATCTCGAAGCCCGGATTGGTGTGATAGGCCAGCGCATGGCTGCGGCCCATATTGCCAAGGCCGGCGACGACGACGCGAAGAGGCTGTTCTGCACTCACTTGACGGCTCCTGACGTGATGCCGCGGATCAGCTGCCGCGAGAAGATGACGTAGAGGATCAGCACCGGCAGGATCGCCAGCGAGAGCGCCGCCAGGATCGCGTTCCAGTTGGTGACGAACTGGCCGAGGAAGAGCTGCGCGCCGAGCGTCACCGTCTTGGTCTCTTCCGACGGGGCCAGGATCAGCGGGAACCACAGGTCGTTCCAGATCGGGATCATGGTGAAGACGGCGACCGTCGCCATCGACGGGCGCACCAGCGGCAGCACCAGCCGGAAGAAGATCGTGTACTCCGACAGCCCGTCGATCCTGCCGGCGTTCTTCAGGTCGTCGGACACCTGCTTCATGAACTCCGACAGAATGAAGATGGCGAGCGGCAGGCCTTGCGCCGTGTAGACCAGGATCAGCGCGGTCAGCGTGTTGACCAGCCCGCTCGCCACCATCAGCTGCAGGATGGCGACGGTGCCGAGGCGGATCGGGATCATGATGCCGAGCGCGAGATAGAGCCCCATCATCGTGTTGCCGCGGAAGCGGTATTCCGACAGTGCGAAAGCGGCCATGGCGCCGAACAGAAGCACGAAGAACAGCGAGGCGACCGTGACGACGAGGCTGTTCTGGAAATAATGCAGAAAGTCGCCCTGGCCGAACACGGTGGTGTAGCCGATCAGGTCGAAAGTTTTCGGCGTCGGCGGCGTCAGCGGCGCGCCAAAAATACCGGCGCGCGACTTGAACGAGTTCATGATGACCAGGATCACGGGGAACAGCGCGATCACCGTGTAGGTCAAAAGGACCGCATGGGCGCCGATGGCGCGGGGAAGCGAATGTGTTGCGGTGCTCATGGCGCGCCTCAGAACTGGTAGCGACGCAGGCGCGTCTGGACGAGAAACAGGTAGACGCAGACGCCGGCGAGGATGATCAGGAACATGATCGTGGCGATCGCGGCACCCATGTTGGGATCGCCGACCTGCAGCTGGAAACCGAAGAAGGCGCGGTAGAGGAAGGTGCCGAGGATGTCGGTCGAATAATTCGGACCGGCTAGCGCCCCTTGCGCGGTGTAGATCAGGTCGAAGGCGTTGAAATTGCCCACGAAGGTCAGGATCGAGATGATGCCGATCGAAGGCAGGATCAGCGGCAGCTTGATCTTCCAGAACTGCGCCATCCCGGTGACGCCGTCGCATTCGGCGGCCTCGATCACCTCGTCGGGGATCGACAGAAGTGCTGCATAGATCAGCATCATCGGGATGCCGACGAACTGCCAGACCGAGACGAGGCTGAGCGCGGTGAGCGCATATTGCTCTTTGCCGAGCCACGGCGTGAACAGGCTCTTCAGCCCGACAAAGTCGAGCAGATGCGGCGCCACGCCCCAGATCGGCGAAAGGATCAGCTTCCAGGCAAAGCCGACGATGACGAAGGACAGGATCGTCGGCACGAAGATCGCGGTGCGATAGAAGGCGGCAAACCGCAGTCTCGGGCTGGACAGCAGCGCCGCCAAGAGGATGCCGATCGGATTCTGCACCAGCATGTGGATGATGAAGAACCAGACATTGTTCCGCAGCGCGTTCCAGAAATTCACCGACCAGTTGGGATCGCCGAACAGCGTGTGGAAATTGTCGAACCCGACGAACACTTGCGCCTGGTTGATGTTGCGGAACAGGGAAAGCTGCAGGGTCCCGAACAGCGGCAGGATCATGACTGCCGTGTAGACGAGCACCGCCGGCGCCAGGAAGACGCCGATATGCCAGCGGATCGGTTTCTTGGGTCGTGTTTGTGCGGCCATGAGTTCGGTCCCCGCCGTCTCTCGGTTCCAGGTCGATGGTGCTTGGCTGATGCCTCGATGCACGGCGGCCTGACTGTCCCCATGATGCGAGGGACAAGGCCAGCGACAGTGCGGCTTCGTCTTCCCGCAAGGGTGAGGGTAAGACCGAGAGGCGGCGCCGACAATCGCTATCTAGATCTGTCCGAAGGCCGGCCGGGCAGCGCCCGGCCGGTTCGAATGGCTAAAGCCTTACTTCGCCGGCTTGTACCAGCTGTCGAGGCCGTCCTGCAGCTTCTTGGCCGCGGCTTCCGGCGTGTCGGTGCCGTTGATCACGTTGGCCGATTCGACCCAGGTCTCGTTCTCGAGGTTCGGCGTGCCGCGCGACAGGATCTGGTAGGTCGAGCGGATCGTCGACTTGCACTTGCCGCGCCAGGAGACGAATTCCTGCGCCAGCGGGTCCTCCATCTTCACCGGGGTGTTGTTCAGGCTGAAGAAGCCCGGCAAGGCATTGGCGTAGATGTTGGCGAAGTCCGGCGAAGCGACCCAGGACAGGAACTTCTTGGCTTCTTCCGGGTGCTTCGAGGCGGCGTTCAGCCCCATGCCGATATCGGTATGGTCGGAGATGTAGCAGGTGTCGCCGGCCTTCTGCACGGGCGGCGGGAAGGCGCCCATCTTGAACTGCGCCTGGGTGTTGAACAGGCCGATCTCCCAGGAGCCAGCCGGGTAGATGGCGGCGCGGCCGAGCGTGAACAGGTTCTGGCTGTCCGGATAGGTCTGCGCCTCGAAGCCGTCGCCGAGATAGGGCTTCCACTTGGCCAGTTCCTTGTAGGGTTCAACCCACTGCGGGTCGGTCAGCTTCTGCTCGCCCTTGATCAGCGCCTGACGGCCTTCCTCGCCCTTCCAGTAGTTCGGGCCGATGTTCTGGTAGCCCATGGTCGCGGCTTCCCAGAGGTCCTTCGTGCCCATCGCCATCGGGATATAGGTGCCGTCCGCCTTGATCTTGTCGAGCACGGCGTAGAACTCTTCATTCGTCGTCGGCACCTTGAGGCCGAGCTTGTCGAAGGCGTCCTTGTTGTAGATGAAGCCGTGGATGACCGAAGCCATCGGCACGCAGAAGCTCGACTTTCCGTCGTCGGTCTGCCAGGCGGCCTTGGCGACCGGAGAGAAGTTGTCCATGCCGGGCAGCGACGAGAGGTCGGCGAGGTTGCCCTTCTTGAACAGCTCAAGCGACTTGTCGAAGGGGCGGCAGGTGATCAGGTCGCCCGCCGAGCCGGCAGAGAGCTTGGCGCCGAGTGCCGCGTCATACTCGGTCGGCGCCGAGGGCGCGAACACCACCTTGATGCCGGGGTTCTTGGCTTCGAAGGCCGGGATCAGCTTGTCCTTCCAGATGGTCAGGTCGTCGCCGCGCCAGCTCTCGATGTTGAGCGTGACGTCTTCGGCATAGGCCACCCCGGCGGAGCCGAGGATGCTCGTGCCGATGAGAAGTGCCGTCAGTAGTTTGGTCGTCATGTCCAGTCTCCCTGTTGACCTTTTTCAGGTTCGGTTTTGATGAGAACAGCGGCTAGCGCGCCTTGCTCCCCTCGATCGCGGAAAGCGCCGGCCTGAGCTTCTGGCCGGTTTTTTCCAGTATCTTCTCGGCCGCATCGGCATTGGCAGCACCCGCGGCGAGCAGAATGGCAGTCTTGACGCGGCCGCCGCTCTCTTCGAGCAGGCGCGCCGCATCTTCGCGGCTGCGTCCGCTGATGGCGGCCACCATGCGCACCGCGCGGTCGCGCAGCTTGATGTTGTCGGCGGCGAGGTTGACCATGTAGCCGTCATGCACATGGCCGAGATGGACGGCAGCGAGCGTCGACAGCATGTTGAGCGCGATCTTCTGGGCTGTACCCGCGCCCATGCGCGTCGAGCCGGCGATCAGCTCCGGCGGCGTCTCGAGCAGAATGGCGACGTCGGCCTCGCCGAACAGCGTCGCGCCCTTGTTGTTGGCGATCGCGATCGTCGCCGCGCCCCGGCGCCGCGCATCGCCGATCGCCTGGACGGCATAGGGCGTCGAGCCACTGGCCGAGATGGCGATCAGGCAGTCGCCCTTGCCGATATTGGCATTCGCCACGGCTGCCGCGGCTTGCTCGGTATCGTCTTCCGGTCCGCCGGCAAGCGTGTGGAACGCCTCGTCGCCGCCGGCGATCAGGATGGCGATGCGGTCACGCGCGATACCGAATGTGCCGGGAAGTTCCAGCGCATCGGCGACAGCCATCAGGCCGGAACTGCCGGCTGCCGCGTAGGCGAGCCTGCCTCCACCCTTCAATTGTCTGGCGACAAGTTCGGCGGCCTCGGCAATAGCCGGAATGGCGCCGTGCACGGCCCGGGCGGCCTCGATCTGCGCATTGGCGAGGAACGAAAGGATGGCAGCCGGGGTCTGGACATCCAGCCCCGCGGCGTTCTGATGAAGCGCTTCCGTGCGCGTCTCGACCATCCGCTTTCCTCCAACTGATCGAACAATACCAAAAAAATACCACTTGTCCACATCTCTCATCGCGTTTTCATGCTCCGGAGCGCACCGGGGTCAAATTTCCATGTCCTTTCAATCAAATACGCCTTAATCTTTTTTGAACCGAAATTAACGCTTGGCTATTGGTATTTTATTGGTATTATCCGCGACGAGGAGAAAATCGTGTGAAATTCGTGCTTGGCATCGATGGCGGCGGCACAAGCTGCAGGGCGGCCCTTGCGACCGCCGACGGCGCTGTCGTTGGCCGCGCCAAGAGCGGCGCGGCCAATATCCGCACCGACCTTACCGGTGCGCGCGCCAACATCGTCGAGGCGGCAAGGCAGGCTTTCGTGGCCGCCGGTGAAGATCCGCAGATGATCCCTGAGACGCCTGCCATTCTCGGCCTCGCCGGAGCCAATGTCGGCACCTACAGGCAGCAGCTGGAAGCGATCCTGCCGTTCAGCAAAAGCCGCGTCGAGACCGATGCCGAGATCGCGCTCGAAGGCGCCGTCGGCTCCGGCGACGGCGCCATGGCGATCCTCGGCACCGGCACCGCCTATATGGCGCGCAAAGCGGGCAAGTCGCGCGCAATCGGCGGTTGGGGTTTCCAGGTCGGCGACCAGGGCAGCGGCGCCCGTATCGGCCGCGACCTGCTCGAGCAGACGCTCCTTGCCTATGACGGCATCCGACCCGGCTCGCCGCTGACGGATGCCATGCTTGCCGTCTTCCGCAACAATCCCGAGGACGTGGTCGAGTTCACCACCAACGCCAAGCCCGGCGACTTCGGCGGTTTCGCGCCAAAGGTCTTCGAGCATGCCGACAAGGGCGATCTCGTCGCCAATTGGATCCTCGATAAGGCGGTTGCCGATGTCGAGGCTTCGCTGGGCGCCCTCGAACTCGCCGACGATGCGCCGCTATGCCTGCTCGGTGGCCTGGCGCCGCTCTACGCGCCGCGGCTGTCGGCGCGCTATCAGGCGCTGCTGAAGGCTCCGCTTGACGATGCGCTCGGCGGCGCGGTGCAGATGGCCGCGCGCATCTTCGCGGGCAAATCCGGAGGCGCCCGATGAGCGCCGCCGACCGGATTTTCGCTATGCTGCCGGAGGCGCCGCGATGAGCGCCGCCGACCAGATCTTCGCTATGCTGCCGGAGGCGCCGCGATGAGCGCCGCCGACCAGATCTTCGCTATGCTGAAAGAATCCTCGCAGAGCGGAGCGCCGCTTTACCTGCAGCTGAGAAAAAGCATCGAGGAAGCGGTCAATCGCGGCCTGATCGGGCCGGGTGACGCGCTGCCTTCAGAGCGCGATATAGCCAGCAAGGCCGACATTTCGCGCGTCACTGTGCGCAAGGCCGTGCAGGATCTCGTCAAGGGCGGCATCCTCGTCCAGCGCCATGGCTCCGGCACCTTTGTCGCCCCGCGCATGGAACGTGTCGAGCAGTCGCTGTCGCGGCTCACCTCCTTTACCGAGGATATGGCGCGCCGCGGCATGGTCGTGCGCTCGGCCTGGCTCGACCGCGGCCTCTATGCGCCCTCGCCGGACGAGATGATGGTGCTCGGCCTGTCGTCGAGCGAGCTGGTGGCGCGCGTGGCGCGCCTGCGCATCGCCAACGACACGCCGCTGGCGATCGAGCGCGCCGCGATTTCGGCGAGCGTGCTTCCCGACCCCGAAGCGATCGGCTCCTCGCTCTACGCGGCGCTGGAACTGACCGGCAACCGCCCGGTGCGGGCCGTGCAGCGCATTTCGGCCGCCAATCTCGGCGACGGCGACGCGCGCCTTCTCGAAGTGCCGCCGGGGGTTGCCGGCCTGCACATCGAGCGTATTTCCTATCTGGCGAGCGGCAAGGTGATCGAGTTCACGCGCTCGATCTACAGGGGCGACGCCTATGACTTCGTCGCGGAACTCCGGCTGACCGGGCCGGGAGAGGAGAGCCGGCCATGATCGCAAACGCCACCCACATGCGGCGCGAGATCGAGGAGATCCCGCAGGCCACCGCCCGCCTGCTCGACGGCTCGGCCAAGGTGCTGGCCGAGGCCGGCCGCGGCCTTCGCGAGCGCGATCCGCATTTCGTCGTCACCGTGGCGCGTGGCTCGTCCGACCATGCCGCCACCTTCATGAAATATGCCGTGGAGCTGACGGCCGGCCTCGCCGTCGCGTCCGTCGGCCCGTCGATCGCTTCCATCTATGGCGCGAAGCTGAGGCTACGCGGCTCGGCTTGCCTGGCGATCTCGCAGTCGGGCAAGAGTCCCGACATCGTCGCCATGGCCGAAACCGCGAGAGCCGGCGGCGCGCTCACCGTCGCCATCACCAACACCGCCGACTCGCCGCTGGCGCGCGCCTCGGATTACGCCATCGACATTCTCGCCGGCCCGGAGCGCAGCGTCGCGGCCACCAAGACCTTCGTCAATTCGGCCGTCGCCGCCCTGGCGCTGATGGCGCACAGCACTGGCGATGAGGCGCTGCTTGCTGCGCTCGCCCGCCTGCCGGAGCATTTCGAGAAGGCGATCGCCTGCGACTGGATGGCGCTCGCCGCGGCGCTCGAAACGCCGCGCTCGCTGTTCATCCTCGGCCGCGGCCCATCCTTCGCGATCGCCAGCGAGGCGGCGCTGAAATTCAAGGAAACCTGCGCCATGCATGCCGAGGCTTATAGCGCCGCCGAGGTCATGCACGGGCCGCTGGCGCTGGTCGGGCCGGGCTTCCCGGTCCTGGCGCTTGCTGCCCGCGACGCGTCGGAGCCTTCGGTGGCCGAGGCGGCCGATAGCTTGACGGCCAAAGGCGCGGCCGCTTTCGTCACCTCCGACAAGGCGAAGGCAGCCAGGCTGCTGCCGTATGTCGCAACCGGCCATCCGTTAACCGATCCGCTGCCGCTGATCGTGTCCTTCTATGGCTTCGTCGAGGCCTTCGCTCGCCATCGCGGCCTCGATCCGGATGCGCCACGCAATCTGCGCAAGGTGACGGAAACCGTATGAGCGACCGTTTCGCCCTCACCGGCGCCCGTATCTTCGACGGGGCCGACTGGCACGACGATGCGGCCCTTGTCATCAAGGAGGGCATGGTCGAGGCCATTCTGCCCACCGGCGCCGTGCCGTCAGGCGTCTCCCGTGCCGAGACCGGTGGCGGCCTCTTGGTTCCCGGCTTCGTCGACATCCAGGTCAATGGCGGTGGCGGCGTCATGCTCAACGACCATCCCGATGTCGCCTCGATCGAGACCATCTGCCGGGCGCACGCGCCCTTCGGCACCACGGCGCTCTTGCCGACGCTGATCACCGACACGCCGGCGATCACCGCCGCCGCGGTCGCCGCCGGCGCCGAGGCCGCCCGGAAGAAGGTGCCGGGTTTTCTTGGGCTGCATCTCGAAGGCCCGCATCTGTCCGTCGCGCGCAAGGGTGCGCATGATCCGGCTCTTATCCGGCCAATGACGGACGCCGACCAGGCTGCGCTGGTCGCGGCGCGTCAGGGCTTGCCGGTGCTGCTCACCACGGTCGCACCGGAATCGGTCGAGCCGGCCCGGGTCACGGCGCTGGCCGCGGCCGGCATCGTTGTCAGCCTCGGCCACTCCGACACCGGCTATGCCACGGCAACGGCCTTCGCCGAGGCCGGCGCCACGGTCGTCACCCACCTCTTCAACGCCATGAGCCAGATCGGCAATCGCGAGCCGGGACTGGCCGGAGCGGCGATCGACACCGGCAGCTTCTACGCCGGCCTCATCGCGGACGGTATCCATGTCCATCCCGGCACCATGACGCTTGCACTCAATGCCAAGAAAGGCCCGGGCAGGATCCTTTTGGTCACCGACGCCATGGCGACGATCGGCACCGACATGACATCCTTCACCCTCAACGGCCGTACCATCTACCGCAAGGACGGGAGTCTCAGGCTTGCCGACGGCACGCTGGCCGGCGCCGATCTCGACATGATTTCCGCCGTGCGCTTTGTCCATCGCGTGGTCGGGCTCGATCTCGACGAGGCGCTCCGCATGGCCTCGCTCTATCCCGCCGAAGCGATCGGCCAGGCGCATCGCCTCGGCCGCTTCGCCAACGGCACCGCAGCGGACATTGTCGGGCTGTCGGAAGACCTGGACGTCAAGAATGTCTGGATCGGCGGCGAGAAGGTTTTTGCGGCGTAGGCCTCTTCCTTCGTCATCCTCGGGCTTGACCCGAGGATCCATGCCGTGACCTCTGCGGTGGGGCGCAACGGTGCAGAATTCTGTAATCGTTGCAACGTTTGGCGTTAAGGCATGGCTTCCAGGGTCTTCCCGCGTCGCTTCGCTCCTTGCTCCGCCCCAAAATGACGATGCTACCGGGCGTTTGCACTGGTCCTAGCTCTGCGGCCTGGACTGGTAGATATCCTTAAACGCCTCGCGCAAAACGTTCTTCAGCACCTTGCCCATCGTGTTGCGCGGCAATTCGTCGACGAAGATCACCTGCTTTGGATGCTTGTATTTGGCCAGCCGCCCGGCGATGGCGTCGGCGATATCGGCTGCGCTGATTGCCGAGCCCGGCTTGCGCACCACGACGGCCGTGACGCCTTCGCCGAAGTCGGGATGCGCAACCCCGATCACCGCGCTTTCGGCAACGCCGGCAAGCGCGTCGATCTCGCTCTCGATCTCCTTGGGATAGACGTTGTAGCCGCCCGAGATGATCAGGTCCTTGCCGCGGCCGACGATGTGGACATAGCCGCCGGTATCGATCAGGCCGAGGTCGCCGGTGATGAAGAAGCCGTCTTCGCGGAATTCGGCCTTGGTTTTCTCTGGCATCCGCCAATAGCCGGCAAAGACGTTCGGGCCCTTCACCTCGATCATGCCGATCTCGCCCTGGGCTAGCGGCTTGCCGCTTTCGGGGCCGGCGACGCGCAGCGTGACACCCGGCAGCGGAAAGCCGACCGTGCCAGCGCGCCGTTCGCCGTCATAGGGATTGGAGGTGTTCATGTTGGTTTCGGTCATGCCGTAGCGTTCGAGGATGGCGTGGCCGGTGCGCTCGCGCCAGGCATTATGCGTCTCGCTAAGCAACGGCGCCGAACCGGAGATGAACAGCCGCATGCGGCTGGCCGCATCCTTCGTCAGGCCCTGCTGCTGCAGGAGCCGCACATAGAAGGTCGGCACGCCCATCAGCGCGGTCGCGCGCGGCAGAAGCGAAATCACACGGGCCGGGTCGAACTTCTGCTCGAACAGCATCTTTGCGCCGGCCATCAGGATGACGTTGGTCGCGACGAACAGGCCGTGCGTGTGGAAGATCGGCAGCGCGTGGATGAGCACATCATCGCTGCTGAAGCGCCAGTAATCCACCAGCACGCGCGCGTTGGAGGCGAGGTTCTCGTGGCTGAGCATGGCGCCCTTGGAGCGGCCCGTCGTGCCCGACGTGTAAAGGATGGCGGCAAGATCGTCGGGGCCGCGCTCCAGATCCGCAAAATCCGCTGGCTGTAGCGCCGCACGGTCCGCAAGCGTGCCCTGTCCGTCGCGGCCTAGCGTCAGCGTCGCCGCCGCCACCGATGCGGCAAGCGGTTGCACATCCTTCACCTTTTCCGGATCGCACACGACCAGCCGCGGCTCCGCGTCGCGGAAGAAATAGTCGAGCTCCGGCAGCGTATAGGCGGTGTTGAGCGGCAGGAAGACGGCGCCCGCGCGCAGACAGGCGAGATAGAGGAGCAAGGCTTCAGGGATCTTCTCCGCCTGCACGGCGACGCGATCGCCGGGCAACACACCAGCGGCGACCAGCGCGTGCGCAAACTGCGCGGACCGCGCCAGCATGTCGGCATAGGAAATCGAACGCCCGTCATCCGTCTCCATCAGCACTCGGCCAGGCGCCGGCATGCTGGCGCGAAACGCGTCGAACAGGTGATTGGTCATGTCGTCCCCCGGCGTCGAAAGCTCGGCCAGAGCGAATATCAGATTTGTCAGCGATGGGCAGCTATTTGCGGCCGCGCGCGGCCTTGCCTGCGCGAGCCCGCGGACCGTCGCCTGGGCTGAGCTGCGCCATGCACATCTCCGCCGTCAGCCGGTAGTGACTGAGCAAGGCCTCGACCGCGCCGTCGGCGTCGCCGTCCATGGTCCGCTCGGCAATCGTGCGGTGCTCGCCGAAGTCGTCGCGTTCGGAGCCGGGGCCGCGCTGCGAGATCAGCCGGTAGCGGGAAGCCTGGTCGGAGAGCTGGTCGCAAAAGCCGATCAGCCAATGCGAGCGGCAGGCGCAGATCAGCGCGCGATGAAAGGCGCGGTGCAGCTTCTCCCATTCCGGATTGTTGGTTGCCGGGTCGTCGGGCCGGCGGCGTTCGGCGCGCGCCAGGCGGTGCAGGGCGAGCACCAGCTGTTCTTCCCATTCCGCCGTTCGGTGCGCAATGGATTCGCGTAATGCGCGTTCTTCCAGCCAGCACCGCGTGCGGGTGAGCTCCTCCAGCTCGGCCGCGTTGACCGGCATCACGAAGAAGCCGCGCTGGTCGTGGCGGCCGAGCAATCCCTCGGCGGCCAGACGGTTCAGCGCCTCGCGCACCGGCGAGGCGCCGGCGCCATACCGGGAAACGACCCATTCGACGCGCAGCTTGCCCTCGGCTTCCAAAGCTCCCCGCAGCAAATCCTCGCGGAGCTGATGGTAGACCGAACTGGCCAGCGTGCTCTTGGCACCCTTGCCTTCGCCCGTATCGGCGTTCCCGTATGGCAATTTGACTCCTGTTGCCGGCCCCTGTTTTGCAGGGTCCCTCGGCCAAGCAATTTCATACGATGTATCTTGCAGCCGAGCACTGCCGCCTAAAAACGTATGATGGCGATATTCGTACTTTAAGACAAGGCGGGGTCAATTATCGAATAAAGTAAAATCCACTTGAAAAAAGGCTGACGTCAGTGGGAGACTTGACATAACTCGGTATACTGAACAGCCCTTAGTTAGCGAGGCGGCTTTGCTAGGAACGCACTGTCGACGTCTTTAACGGGCGGCCTTGTCGGCGGCTGAGCGGATCGCTTCGATATTTGCCCGATAGGTTTCCACTGTGCCGCCTTTGAAAATGGCCGCGCCGGCCACCAGCACGCCGGCGCCGGCGGCCGTCACCAGCGGCGCCGTTTCCGGCGAGATGCCGCCGTCGATCTCGATGCGGATCGGGCGCTCGCCGATCAGCGCCTTGACCTTTCGCACCTTGTCGACGATCGCCGGGATGAAAGCCTGGCCGCCGAAGCCGGGATTGACGGTCATGATCAGGATGAGGTCGAGCCGGTCGAGCACATATTCGATCGCCGTTTCCGGCGTCGCCGGGTTGAGCGAGACACCGGCCTTCTTGCCGAGACCTTTGATGGTTTGCAGCGAACGGTCGAGATGCGGGCCGGCCTCGGCATGGACCGTTATGCCGTCGCAGCCGGCCTCGGCAAAGGCCGCCAGGTAGGGGTCGGCAGGCGCGATCATGAGATGGCAGTCGAAGAAGGTTTTTGTCCGGTTGCGGATCGCCTTGATCACCGGTGGGCCGAAAGTGATGTTGGGCACGAAATGGCCGTCCATCACGTCGAGATGGATCCAATCGGCTCCGGCCGCCGCGACCGCTTCGACCTCGTCGCCGAGCTTCGAAAAGTCCGACGCCAGCACCGATGGTGCGATCAGGGTCTTCTTGCTCATGAAAGGCTTCTCCCGGCATCCTCATCGGCGCGCTGTGCTGCGCGCTGGCACGCGGGTCTGCCTAGACCATCGTCCGGCCAAGGGGAAGCGTGTTTTCCGCTTCGCTCGACGGGCGCGCAAAACGCGAGCTGCGATGCGGGAAAGAGAGAACCCGCTGGATTTCTCCGGCGGGTTCGCGGGCGCGGTAGTGATGGGCTGCCTTACTGAAGGTTGTCGGTCGCCGGGTTCCGCTGCAGCCTTGGTTGGCTTCTTGGCACCAACTGCTGCAGGATATTCGGATTGAGGAGCAGGTCCGGATCGATCTCCAAGCCTGGCCGCCTGCGGATCGGGAAGCAATCCGGATACCGGCCGGCCGTTCCGACCGGGCAGCGCCGCCTGATGATCGGCTGGCACATGCCATCGATCATCTCCGAGCCCGGCGCGCATACAGCGTCTTCGAACCTGCCGCATCTACCTTCGATCACTTCGGTGCCGCGTGGACACACGCAGACGCCGCGTTTGTTGAGGAACTGGCCGCGGATGGAGCATGCTTGCGGCTTCCTGACCGGCACGCAGGCTTTGCCCTTCAACGCCGTCCCCCTCGGGCAGACGCAATCGCCATCGGCATTGCGCACCTGGCCACGAATGCGGCACTGGCTGGGCGGCTGCTGCCTGTCGGGCACGCAAGCCTTGGCGGCGCGGTCGACATGCGTGTCCTTGGGGCAGGCGCAGCCATCCGGTGTCGGCACGGCGCCGCGGATCGTGCATTTCGGCGGAGCGACCCGGCAGACGCCGTTCACCAGCTCGCCGCGCCGGCATACGCAATTGCCGTCCTGGTCGCGGTACTGGCCGGGACGCAGCGTGCACTGCGGCTCCTGCGGCTGCTCGCTCTGAACGCATCTGCCGTTTTCCAGCTCGGCGCCGCGCGGGCAGACGCAGCGTCCGTCCTCGGTCCGGATCTGGCCCTTGAGTAGGACGCAGCGCTGCGGCACTGGCAGCGGCAGAAGCTTGGTGCCGCCGGACGAGCACTGACCGTTGCGGAATGTGGTGCCGTCCGGGCAGGCGCAGCGGCCGGCCGAGTTGAGCACCATGCCGCCCGAACACTGGTTCTTGACCTCACGCTTGCTTGTGAAGGGGTGGCATGCATAGGCCCTGCCGCGGTCGCCTTGCGCGTTGGCTGGGGCGCGCGACAGCAGATCGCCGCCGCCCTGCACCGGCGTGTTTGGCGAGAGTACCCCGACGCAGTTCTGTCCGCTGACCGTACCCCGCAGAGTGGCAAGGCGCGCGTCGTCGGGAAGGACCACTGTGACATGATGCGTATGGCTTTCGCCGGCGCCCAGCGTCAGATTGGCGATGCAGGACGCCGGCAGCGTCGCCGGCTCCGGCGAGCAGCCGAAAGGCGGGTCGATCGCGGTGATCTTGACACCCTCCAGCCTGCCGAGACCGTCGATGCCGACCGCATCGCCGATGCGGACCGGACCGGAGAAGGCATTTGGCCCCTCATTCGT
Source organism: Mesorhizobium sp. WSM3862 (assembly GCF_002294985.1). GTDB lineage: Bacteria > Pseudomonadota > Alphaproteobacteria > Rhizobiales > Rhizobiaceae > Mesorhizobium. The sequence continues at coordinate 381,509 of NZ_NSGE01000004.1, forward strand.
GATGGTGATCTCGAACGAGCAGGGCGCACCTGGCTGGCATTCGCTGTCGCCGGTCTTCTCGACGCGGATCGTGGAGGCCCCACCGCCTTTCGCGCAAGCCTGGCCGATCGGATAGACGATGTCGTCGCGGGGCGCCGGCCCAAAAGAGCCGCGCGCGCAGTTCTCGAACGCGTCATTGCCGCCGACCGTCACGTCGAAGTGCCGGCTGGTTCCGGGCGTCATGACGGCGCCGGCAATCTGGCAAGACAGCATGTTGGCGGGCACTGGCCCGCAGTTCCAGTCGGCGCCGTCCGGGGTCACGGTCCGGATAGCGACCGGCGCGCCGCCCGACACCAGCGTGGCGGCATCGTTGACCCGCACCGGACCGGTGAGGGCAGCAGTGCCGGCATTGGTCACGGTGATGCGGCAGGACACCGAGGACGCCCCGGCCAGCGAGCTCTCGCACGCCTTGGTGATGCGCAGGCCGGGCTTGGCGCCATTCGGACGGCGGATGCGCTCGGTCGCGCAGGCCTTGTTGTTCGCGAGGTCGACCTCGCCGGCAATGGCCTTCACCTCGGCGCAGTTCTCGACCGTGTCCGGCCGGTAGGTTGCCGGCATGACCGTTTTGACGACGATCGGCGTCGAGGCACCCGGCGGCAGCGAGATGCCGGCATTGTCGCAGCGGAACTGGCCGGGGCCGTTCGGCCCGCAGGTCCATGGCGGGCTGGGCCCGAAGGCCGAGGAGGTCGGCGCGCCGCCCGGATAGGTGTCGATCACGGTCAGCGGCCCGTGGTAGGTGCTGGTGCCGTTGTTGATGATATCGATCACGAAGCTGCAGATGCCGTCCGGCGTGCAGACCGGCATGCGGGCGCGCTTCTTCAGCATCAGGTCGACCTTCTTCTCGGCCGCAGGCTGGCACTGGGGATCGCGATCGCCACGGCGGCAGACCGGGATCGAGGCGCAGCCGCGATCGTTCTGCTGGCTGCCGAACAGCGGCTTGCCGCTCGCCTGGTAGTCATAGGCGGCGCAATTGCGCAGCACGCTGCCCTGCCAGCCGCCGGCCGGCTTGAAGCCGAGCTTGAGGACGGCGGAGGCGCCCGGGTTGAGCGTGGTTGCCGGATGGGTGCAGGTCATCGGCGTCGTCCCGGGCGCGCAGACCCAGGGTGGGTTCGGTCCCGACGACAGCACCGACCCGGCCGGCAATGACACCTCGTCGAGCACGATCTTGCCGTTATAGGGCGCATCGCCGACATTGGTGACCGTGATGGTGAAGTCGCAGCCGCCGGACATCGTGCAGCGCGGCACCTCTGCCCACTTCTCCACCTTGAGGTCGGGCTGCTTTTCGGGCGGGCACCTGAGATCACGCGGAATGTCAATGTCGATCTCCTGCGTGCAGCAAAGTCCCCAGCCTTCCTTCGGCCCGGCATAGGTGTCGATGCCGGTGACGACGAGATGGATGGCCTCGCCCGGCGAGGCGCCGCTGATCTTCCAGTTCAACACGCCGCCGCCGGCAGGTACCTGCTGGGTGTCGGTGGCGATGGTGATGCCGGGTGTCGTCGTCGACAGCTGCACCCATTTGCCGGCCATCTCCGGACCGACCGGCATGCGATAGATGAAGGCGCCGCCGGGCACGCAGTCGACCGTGCCGCGTTCGACCTTGAAGCATTCCTTGCTGGGAGGCGGAGGCGGCGGGTTGCACTTGCTCAGGTCGATCGTGATCGAGGTTTTCACGCCGGTGAGGAAATCGGCGTCGTCGGGCTTGTCCGGATCCTGCGAGGGGATCGTGGTTGCCGGGCCGCCCCTGAAGGCCACCTTCATCTCACCCTGGTTATCGACCGTTGCCGGCGCGGCGAAGGCGGCATGGTCTATCTTGGCCGTGATCCGGAAAGTGATCACGCGTTCGTCGGCAGGGCCGACGCCGTCGAGGTTCGAAGCGCTGATCCGGAAATTGGAAACGCTTGCCGTATCGTTTGGACCGGCCGATGTGCTGATCGAAGCAGCGGGCAGCTGTCCGCCGGAAGCGCCCGTGCCGTCGCCGACGACGTCGACGCTGACGATCTGCAAGCCGTGCGGCAGCTGGTCCTTGAAGTCGAGCCTTGTCGCCTTCAGAAGGGCCGCCACGCTTGGCCGGTCGAAGTCCTGCGGGTCGCCATGGATGCCGAAGCTCAAGACGTATTCGACGCTATCGCAGCCTCTTAGGGCACCCTTCTTGGTGAAGAAGGGTATGATCCGTCCGAGCTCCGGATTGATGCCGCGCGATCCAGCCGTGATTTCCGGATTGGCGATCTGGCCGGCCGGTGCCTTGTCCTGCGCAAGCGCCGGCACTGCCGGCATCATGGCGATCGCGACACCGGCCGCCATCAGCCAGCGCGCGCCGCGCCTCGCGTATGACAGGGGTTTCATGATCGTGCCCATGACGATTTTGCGCGAGGCAGGGCGGGAAAGGACGAGACCGCTCATCTGTCCCTCCTCGGCGCTTCGCACTCGACGGCCGGCGTCCTCAGTGGCAGCGTCAACTTGCAGCAAGGATAGTAGCCGCCCTTGTCCCGGTCGGACTTCCGGTAGAAGCAGAGCCCGACATTGACGGTGTCGCCCGGATTATGGCCGGTTATGCCGATCGTGTAGGGCTTGCCCGGCGCATGCGACATGGGTGAGGTTACTCCGACGCCCGGTGTCTTGGACAAAGCCTTGATCGAATCGCCGCCAAAGCCGGCGTGGTCATGGAGATAGAGGTCGGCCTGGAGGCCGCGGGGTGTGCAGAAATACTGCACGTCCTCGACATCGACGCATGGGGGCAGGTTGCCGGGCGGTGGGAAGTCCGGCGGATAGACGGGAGGCAGGAAGCCGCCAGGGATTTCCTCATAATAGCCGGCGCGGCGCTCGCAGGGGCGCCAGACCCTCACGTCGCCGACATGACCCTGGACGTCGGGGTTCTCGAAATAGCCGTCGAAGTCGACGAACCAGGAGCCGAAGGGCGGCACGTTTGCCGGCTTGACCAGCTTGTTTGGCGTGAGCTGCACGCCATGCACGGCAAGCGGCCCGCCGGCGGCGAGGCGCTCGGCAAGCTCCGGATTGTCGCGCAATTTGTCGCCGGTGTTCACGACCGTGTCAGTGCAGACCGAGGTGTCAAGATTGCCTTCGGGGTCGTAGCGGTATTGTAGGTCGACGCCGCCTGCCGACTGACGGTTGCCCTGCGGGAAGCCGACCGCATATTCCTGCGGCACCTCGGCCCAGACCGATTCCGTTGCCGGATCGTCCGGATCCTCGCGCTGGTAGCGGATCACCGCGCCTTTGCCCGTCTCGGCGAAGCGGCTGTAATCGTAGCGGTTCTCGACCGGGCCGCGCTGGGCGAGATACATGAAACCCTGATTGTCGAAGGCGATATCGGTGACGGCATAATCTTGGTCGGCCTTGACCGTCAGTTCCCAGCGCGGATCGCGGCCAAAACCCCCGTCGCTTGCAATGCCGACCGACCAGATTTCGGCTTTCTCGCCTACGGAATAGTAGAGCCGCCCGCCATGGTAGGCGACGGCCCAGACGCGGCGCGCATCCTGCGTATAGCCCCAGGTTCGGGGGTCTTCCGAATCGAAGGCAGTGTCGTGGATGTCCATCACGGCGCCGTCGTCGGCGACCGGGGCCAGCCCATGCGCGGGACGCCCGGCAACGCCATGGTCGAAGCTGTCGATCAGATTGCCCTCGATATCGATGCGGTGGATGAGCCCGGTATCGAGATCCGAAGCGAAGAACTCACGATGGGTCGGATCGAAGGCGAGGTTGCCGATGCCGGGCCCGCTGTTGGTATCGATGTCGGCGAATTTCGAGACGGCGCCCGAGATACCGTCGATCTTCCAGATGGTGCCCGGTCCGCCGCCATTTTCGGTGCCGAACTGGCCGTTCATGAAGACGGCGCCGGCGGCGCCGCGGCGCTGTCGCTCAGGCCGCCCGTCCTCGTCGGTGTCGGGCGTGACGATCTCGATGCCGTGCAGCGAGGTCGCCGCCGCATAGAGGTTCGGAATGCCCGACGGCACCCCATCGCGCACGCCGTCGTCATAGGTGAGGCTGAACACCTCGCCGATCTGGCCGGCTGTCACCTCGAAGGGCGGCGGCGTGTAGACGAGCTGGCCCGAAGCTGGGCCGCCGAGTTGCGAGACGTTGAAAATGCGCAACGAGGCCTGCGAAGTGTCGATGAAGGTTTCGTCGACCGGGTCGACGCCGGGCGGCAGGCCGCCCTTTTCGGAATCGGGAGAGCCGAAATCCGGGATGATCGTGCCGGGGAAGCCGGTCACCGCCATCGAGCCCGGATAGATGATCTGGGTTTCCTGAGCCTTTGCCGCACCGCCGAGGCAAAAGCCGGCAGCCAGTGCCAGGGCAAGCATTCCGCTGGTGGTCACGATCGCACGGCGCAAACCGCCGCCGCGAAAAGACACGAACGAGCCGCGGTCGCGAGACATTGAGCTCCCCCCGAAGTCTTCGGAAGAACCCTCCGATTTCGCCGCGCAAAACAAGGTAAGTCGCAGCGTTCCGGCTCGTTCGTCCCTGATAGAATTGTCTGTTTTCCGCCTGTTCACGATACGCCGGGTGCCTGGCAGGGTCAACGGAATCAGCCGAAAGCCGAGCGCGTCGTCTCCATCCCGAAGCCGATGATCGCGCCGAGCTCCTGTTGCTTTCTCGGACCACCGCGGCTCTGGATTTCTGATCATACGGGCTCCCTTTCCGGCCCGCGCCATGCGGCGCCTGGCCGTCAGTCGCAGGCTGAGGCGGAAAGGTTCAATGCGGTCTAGAGCAATTCGAGAAAAAGTGTGAGCGGTTTTCCGTCCGGAATTGCGTCAGAACAAACAAGCCCGAGCATTTCGTCGTTTCCGTGAAACGGTGAAATGCTCCAGGCGCCCGGCTGGTAGAGCTGTCTTTGCCCGTCTCATGCAAGTCGCCGAAAAGAGAGCAGCGATTTTGGCATCAGCCCCGAAGCGCGGCGCTTGAATTCTCGACGCGACGCGCCTTGGCAAAATCACCAGATCCACTCGCCTCTGCCGAGCACGGAGACCGCCTCGACGATGCGGGTGAAGCTCGCGCGAGCACGACCGACCGTATGCCGGGCTCTCAAATAGCTGTGCACCAGCCCCTGTTCTTCGAACCAGTAGGCATACCCGCCGGCCGCGACGACGCGGTCGCGATAGGCCTCGCCGTCTGAGGACAGCGGGTCGCATTGGGCTGTGATCAGCACTGTCGGCGGGAGATAGGCGAAATTGGCGTCGGCGAGCGGCGACAGCGTGAGGTCGCCGGTCCGGTCCACGCCGCCGGTGCGAATGTTCAGGTAGAATTCGATATCGCGCAGGGTCAGCATCGGCGCGTCAGCATGCGCCACATAGGAGCCGCGCGAGTGGTCGCCCCCGAGGCTGGGATAGATCAGCACCTGGCCGGCCGGCTTCTTGACGTGACCGCGCGTTGCGTGGGCAACGGCGGCGCAGAGGTTTCCGCCGGCGCTGTCGCCGCAAAGCAGGACAGGGCAAACATAGGTCTTGGCGGCCCATTCAAAGGCGCTTAGCACGTCGTCGAAGGCGGCCGGATGCAGATGTTCCGGCGCCAGCCGGTAAACGACCGAGACCACCTCGTAGCCGGTGCGGGCGCACAGCTCGGCGCAGACATCGTCATGGCTGTCCAGCCCGCCGAGGATGAATCCGCCGCCATGAACATAGAGCACCATTGCGGCGCTGTTCGTTTCCGCGTTGCTATAGATGCGGATCGGGATGCTGGCGGTCGGCGTGGCGATGGCGGTCGTTTCGACCGTCACGCCTTGCGGATAGCCGGCGAAGAACTCGCGGCACATCCGGTCGTAGATCGCCCGCTGCTCTGCGATCGTGTAGTCGATCGTGTCGGGCGGGTAATAGGAATTGGTCTTCTCGATGAAAGCCCAGGTCTCGGCGTCGATGAGGGTCTTGTAGTCGGTCATGAGCACTCCCTTGCCTCCCCTCGATGAGGGAGGTCGCCGCGAAGCGGCGGGTGGGGGTGGCGGCGCTTCACCCCACCCCGGACCTTCGGTCCGACCCTCCCCATCGAGGGGAGGGTAAGCGGGATTACTTCCCCTTCCACACCGGATCGCGCTTCTCCGCAAAGGCGCGGAAGCCTTCCATATTGTCCTCCGAGCCGTAGAGGATATCGACCGTCGGCAGTTGCCTGCGCGTCACCTTGTTCATGGCCTCCTGGAAGGTCAGCGCCTCGGCCACGCGCGCCGTCTCCTTGATCGCGGCGAAGACCAGCGGCGGGCCGCTGGCCAAAAGCCGCGCGATTTCCCAGACGCGGTCCTCCAGCTTCTCCTTGGGCAGCACCTCGTTGACCAGGCCCCAGCGATGCGCTTCCGCCACGTCCATCCAACGGCCGGTGAGGAGAAGGTCCATGGCGATATGGTAGGGAATGCGTTTCGGCAGCTTGATCGTCGCGGCGTCGGCCAGCGTGCCGGCGCGAATCTCGGGCAGCGCGAAGGAAGAATGGTCAGAGGCGTAGATCAGGTCGCAGGACAGCGCCAGCTCGAAGCCGCCGCCCACCGCCATGCCGTTGACGCAAGCTATCACCGGCTTGTTCAAGTCGCGCAGTTCCTGCAGCCCGGCAAAGCCGCCGACGCCGTAGTCGCCGTCGACCGCGTCGCCGGCCGCAGCCGCCTTCAGGTCCCAGCCGGCGCAGAAGAACTTGTCTCCGGCCGTCTTGACGATGGCGACGCGCAAGCCGGGATCGTCGCGGAACGCCTTGAACGTCTCGCCCATCAGCCGTGAGGTCTTGAGGTCGATGGCATTGGCCTTGGGCCGGTCGAGCGTGACTTCCAGGATCGTGCCTTCGCGGCGAGTGGTGATGACGTCAGCCATTCTTCTTTTCTCCAAGCACCAGCAGTGCGTCGGCGATCCAGGCGCCCTTGCCTTCGGCGCAGACGATCAGCGGGTTGATGTCGAGCTCTTCGATTTCGCCTTCATTCTTCTGCACGAAGTCGGCAATGCCGGCGATGGCGTCGATGGCGGCCTGGACGTCGGCCTTGGGCCGGCCGCGATAGCCCTCCAGCAGCGGATAGAGCTTCAGGCCGCGCAGCGCCGCCTCGATGTCGTCGCGCGTCGCCGGCAGCATCAGGGTCACGCTGTCGCGCAGCAGCTCGACCAGCACGCCGCCGGTGCCGAGCGTCATCACCGCGCCGAACATCGGGTCGCGGGTGAAGCCGACGATCAGTTCGGCGACGCCGTCGCGCACCATGCGCTCGGCATAGAGCCCGGTGCCGAGCGGCAACAGGTCATGCGCGGCATTGCTGACGGATTCGGCGTCCTTGAGGTTCAGCCGCACGGCGCCGACCTCCGACTTGTGCGTCACGCCGAGCGTCTTCAGCGCCACCGGGAAACCAAGCGCCATGGACGCAATCACCGCCTCGACCGCGTTCGAGGCTCGCTCGCCCTTCGGCACCGGCAGCCCGGCCTCGATCAGACGCGCTTTGGCCTCGGCTTCGTCCGGCGTGACGTGGTCGCCGTCGGAAGCGCCCGCCGCCGTGGTGTCGACCGGCTGCGCCTGCGGCTCGCGCCAGGCCCAGCCGATGAAGGCGGCGGCCTGGGCGGCGTCCATCGCTTCCGAAATGCCGAACAAGGGCACCATGCCGCGCGCCATCAGCCCGGCGGTATATTCCTCCGGCAGGTTTTCCGGCAGCGAGGAGACGATCGCGCCCTGCGCCCTGTTGGTCTTCAGCGCCGCCTCGAAGGCACGCAGCGTCGCCCACCAGTCGGTGTCCGAGCAGCGGTCGGGGCGCGGGAAGTCGAGCACCAGCATGTTGAGGTCGAAGCCGCCCGACACCATGGCAGTGAAGGTGGCCGTCATCGCCGGCTCGTTGTTCCAGATGAAGGTGTGGTAGTCGAGCGGATTGGCGACCGCGACCAGCGGCCCGAGCGTCGATTTGACATGCGCGCGATGCTCGGCGCTTAGCGTCGGGAAATGCACCCAGCGTCCTTCCGCGCTGTCGGCCATCACGGAGGCTTCGCCGCCCGAGCAGCTCATCGACGACAGTCTGTAGCCGGGCAGCGGCCCGGTGATGTGCAAGAGCTTCAACGCCTCGATGAAGGCCGGTATGGAATCGACGCGCGCGATGCCCAGCCGCTTCAGGAACGCGCCCGAGGCGGCATCCGAACCGGCAAGCGACGCGGTATGGGAAACCGTCGCCTGCCGCGCCTGTTCCGAGCGGCCGACCTTCATGGCGATGATCGGCTTCTTCAGCTCGCGGGCTCTCGCCGCCAATCGCTCGAAGCCGGCCACGGAATCGAAGGCCTCGATATGCAGGCCAAGCGACGTGACGCGCTCGTCCTCGATCAGACCGAGCGCCATTTCGGAAAGGCCGGTCTGCGCCTGGTTGCCGGCCGTCATCAGGAACGCGATCGGCAGACCGCGCTTCTGCATCGTCATGTTGATGGCGATGTTGGACGACTGAGTGATGATGGCGACGCCCTTGCCGCCCTCGGCCAGTCTGATCCCGCCATGCTGATCGGGCCACAAAAGCGCGCCGTCCGCATAGTTGATCAGGCCATAGCAGTTCGGGCCGATGATCGGCATCTCACCCGCGGCGGCGACCAGCTCGGCCTGCAGCCGCTCGCCGTCCTCGTCATAGGCCTCGGTCTCGAGGAAGCCGGCGGCAAAGCAGACGGCGCCACCGGCGCCGCGCTCGGCCAATGCCTTGACCACTTCGATGGTGAGATGCCGGTTGACCCCGACAAAGGCGGCGTCCGGTGCGCCGGGCAAGTCGGCGACGGAACGGTAGGCCTTGCGGCCTGCGACCTCGTCCTTGGTCGGGTGCACCGGCCAGATTTCGCCGGCAAAGCCCATCTTGATTGATTGCGCGACGACGGCGGCGGCCTGCGCCCCGCCGAACACGGCGATCGATTTCGGGCGCAGGAGACGTTCGAGTTTATGCATGGTCATCTTTTCATTTGAGCACGATCGTTGCCGAAACCGGATCCCGGTTTTGGCGGATCATGCTCTAAGCCCCGAACGGGCGCAGCAACGCCCGCGAAATAATATGTCGCTGAATCTCCGAAGTGCCTTCCCAGATGCGCTCGACGCGCGCGTCGCGCCAGATGCGCTCCAGCGGCAGATCGTCCATCAGCCCCATGCCGCCATGGATCTGGATCGCCTCGTCGGCGACGAAAGCCAGCATCTCGGTAGCCTTCAGCTTGGCCATCGCCATGTCCTGATCGGTGACGGTGCCCTGATCGTACTTCCAGCCGGCTTCGAACACCATCAGGTCAGCGGCCTTCAACTCCGTCGCCATATCGGCGAGCTTGAACGACACACCCTGGAACTTGCCGATCTGCTGGCCGAACTGCTGGCGCTGCGCGGCATATTCGATGGCATGCGAAAGCGCGCGCTCTGCGCGGCCGAGGCAGGTGGCGCCGACCTGCAGGCGCGTGGCGCCGAGCCACGAATTCGCCACCTCGAAGCCCTTATGCACTTCGCCGAGCACCTGGGAAGCCGGCAGCCGGCAGTCGTCGAATTCGAGGATCGAGTTGGTGTAGCCGCGATGCGAGACGTTGCGGTAGCCGTCGCGCACCGTGAACCCTTTGGTGCCCTTGTCGACGAAGAAGGCGGTGATCTTCTTGCGCTTGCCGCGCGGCGAATCCTCTTCGCCCGAAGCCATGAATACGATGGCAAAGTCGGCGATGTCGGCGTGGCTGATGAAGTGCTTGGTGCCGTTGAGCACCCAGTCCGAGCCGTCCTGAACCGCGGTCGCCTTCATGCCGCGCAGGTCGGAGCCGGCGCCGGGCTCGGTCATCGCCAGGCAGTCCCACTTCTCGCCGCGGATGCAAGGGAAGAGATATTTGTCACGCTGCTCCGGCGTTCCGGCGAGCAGGATGTTCGAGGGACGCGCCACGCAGGTCCAGTGCAGCGCGTAATTGGCGCGGCCAAGTTCCTTCTCGTAGAGCAGCCAGCTCACCGTATCGAGGCCCGCGCCGCCGACATCGGCCGGCATGTTGGCGGCGTAGAGCCCGGCCGCGATCGCCTTTGCCTTCAATCCGTCGATCAGCTCGCGGCGCAGTTCGCCGGTGCGTTCCACCTCGCGCTCATGCGGGTAAAGCTCGTTCTCGACGAATGCACGCGTCGTCTCGACGATCAGTTTTTGTTCTTCCGAAAGACCGAAATGCATCGCCTCAGCCCTTCTTCTTGCTTGTTTTCGCCTTGTCGGCCTTTGCGGGCTTCTCGGCCTTTGCGGGCTTCGCCACCTTCTTCGCCGGCTTGGCGGCTTTTGCTTTGTCGCCTGCCTTGGCGGCCGGTTTCGCCGCCAGCTTGGCGAGCTGCCTGGTATAGTCCTTGTGAAGCGCGCCGGCGCCCCAGCCCTTGCCCTTGTTCTGCTTCGACAGCGCATCCATGATGGCGACCAGATTGTCGTCGCGGATCTTTTCAAGCTCGCGGATCGAGAGGCCGTTTGCCTGCTCGTCCGACTGCGTGGCGATCAAGTCGACCAGCTCGTCGTTGAACTCCGGCACGTCCATCAGCTTGGTCCACGGCCATTTCAGGCAAGGTCCGAACTGCGCCATGAAGTGGCGCATGCCGGCTTCGCCGCCGGCGACGCGGTAGACCTGGAACATGCCCATTTGAGCCCAGCGCAGGCCGAAGGAATAGCGCATGATATCGTCGAGTTCCTCGACGGTGCAGATGCCGTCCTTGACCAGCCACAGCGCCTCGCGCCACGCGGCCTCCAGGAGGCGATCGCCGACGAAGGCCTCGATTTCCTTGCGCACCACCACCGGCTTCATGCCGATCGAGGCGTAGATCTCCTTGGCGACCTCGATCGCCTCGGGAAAAGTCTGTTGGCCGCCGACGATCTCGACCAGCGGCAGAAGATAGACCGGGTTGAACGGGTGCCCGACGACCAGCCGCTCCGGGTGCTTCTTCATCGCCACCTGCATGTCGGTCGGCTTGATGCCGGAGGTCGAGGAGCCGATTATGGCGTTGGCCGGCGCATGGGCGTCGATCTCGGCCAGCACTTTGTGCTTGAGGTCGAGCCGCTCCGGCACGCTCTCCTGGATGAAATCGGCATCCGCCACTGCGTCGCCGATCGTCTTGGCGAAAGTGAGCTTGCCTTCCTTGGGCAGGCCGTCGGGCAGCATCTGCTTGTAGGCGCGGCGTGCGCCCTTCATCACCTCGCCGACTTTGCGCGACGCCTCGGGATCGGGATCGAAGATCGAAACATCGATGCCGTTCAAGAGCAGGCGCGCCACCCAGCCGGCGCCGATGACGCCGCCGCCGATGGCGGCCGCCTTGTTGATGATGCTCATGGTCAGGCTCCGGTTCTGGTCTTGGCTGTTTCGGGATCGGAAAGCGGCGCGCGCTCGCCGGCGCGGATCACGGCCGGGTCGTAAGCTTTGCGCGCGAAGACTTCGAGCACGAGGGGCCGGAAGAACTCGATCGGCAGCGTCTCGTAGTCGGGATCGAAGCTCGACTGGTCCCAGCGCTCGCAGAACCGGTCGCAATCGTCGAAATAGAGATGGCCGGCGAAGCGGTCGCGGGCATGCTGGTTGCCGCCCAAATGATGCGCGTAATAGAGGCGCTGGAAGTCGCCGTGCTTTTCGACAACCCAGGTGCATTGCTCGCGCACGAACGGCTTCAGGATCGTGGCGGCATATTCGTCATGATTGTAGGGCGCGTAGATGTCGCCGATGTCGTGCAGAAGCGCGGAGACGATCCAGTCAGTGTCGGCGCCGTCGCGCCAGGCGCGCGTCGCCGCCTGCAGCGAATGGCCTAGCCGGGTGATCTTGTAGCCGGACAAACCTTCGTCGAGCTGCACCAGGGCGGAAAGCAGCCGATCCCCTGTCCTGGCGGCATAGTCGATCTCGTGGGCGGTCAGGAATTCATAGTCTTCCTTGTCGCCGTCCTTCATCGCGGTGAATTTGACGGTAGCCATCTCGACCTCCCGCTTTTCAATGTTGATTGAGCATGATCTTTTCCGAACCGCAGGTCAGCGAAGCAAAAACCGGTTCCCACTTTGCGGGATCATGCTCATGCCGCGATCGGCGCCCGCTTGGTGAGGTTGAGCTTCTTGCGCACTTCCTCCGGTCCGAGCACGCGCGCACCGAGATTGGAGACGATGCTCACCGCGCGCTCGACGAGCTGCGCATTGGTCGCCAGCACGCCCTTGTCCAGCCACAGATTGTCTTCCAGGCCGACACGGACATTGCCGCCGGCCAGCACCGCCGCCGCGACATAGGCCATCTGGTTGCGGCCGATCGAGAAGGCCGACCAGTTCCAGGTCGACGGCACGTTGTTGACCATCGCCATGAAGGTGTTGAGGTCGTCCGGCGCGCCCCAAGGCACACCCATGCACAGCTGCACCAGCGCATCCGGCTTCAGCACCTGTTCCTCGACCAGCTGCTTGGCGAACCACAGATGCCCGGTATCGAAAGCCTCGATCTCGGGCTTCACGCCGAGCGCCGTCATCATGCCGCCCATGGCGCGCAGCATGCCGGGCGTGTTGGTCATCACATAATCGGCTTCGGCGAAATTCATCGTGCCGCAATCAAGCGTGCAGATCTCCGGCAGGCACTGGCGCACATGCTCCATGCGGTTGGTGGCGCCGCCCATGTCGGTGCCCTTCTCGTTGAGCGGCAGCGGCGCTTCCGGCGAGCCGAACACCATGTCGCCGCCCATGCCGGCGGTGAGGTTCAGCACCACGTCCACGTTCGCCTCGCGGATGCGCTCGGTGACCTCACGGTAGAGATGGACGTCACGCCTGGGCTTGCCGGTTTCGGGGTCGCGCACATGGCAATGGACGATCGCAGCACCCGCCTTGGCGGCCTCGATCGCCGAATCGGCGATCTGCTTGGGCGAGCGCGGCACGTTCGGGCTGCGGTCCTGCGTCCCGCCCGAACCGGTCACGGCACAGGTGATGAAAACCTCACGGTTCATCGCGAGCGGCATCGTCTTTCCTCCCAAATTCGATCAGCCATTGATGAAGCCGGAAACCGGCTTTGCTATGACGACCTGCGCCGAAGCTGGCCAAGCATGACCGACTTGCCGGAAACTGTTTTGCATTTTACGAAGGCGCCATGACTAAAAGCGAAAAACCGACGATCTTTCGCGCCGAGCGGGAAACCCTCAAGGTGACGTTTCTGGTGTTCTCGGGCTCGTCGATCATGTGCGTGGCCTCGGCGGTCGACCCGCTGCGCGCCGCCAACCGCATCTCTGGCGAGACTTTGTTCGACTTCAAGCTGGTCTCGCTCACCGGAGAGGCGCCGGTGACGACCTGCGGCTTGCCGGTCGCCGTCAGCGGCCGCTTCGATGCCGCCGAAGCGACCGACATGCTGGTCGTCGTCGCCGGCTTCGGAACGCAGAACTATGCGACGTCGGCGTTGCTGGCCGGGTTGCGCCGCGCGGCGCGTGCAGCCCGCGCCTGCGGCGGCGTCGAGGCCGGCACCTGGCTGGTGGCGCGCGCCGGCCTGCTCGAAGGCCGCAGCGCCACCACGCATTGGGAAGACATGGAGGATTTCTCCGCCGCCTTTCCGGGCGTCGATGTGCGCCCCGACCGCTATGTCATCGACGGGCCGGTCTTCACCTCGGGCGGTGCCTCGCCCACCTTCGACCTGATGCTGCATCTGGTCCGCACCCGGCTCGGCATGGTGGCCGCGCTCGATGTGGCGAGCGTCTTCATCTACGATCAGACGCGCGCGGCGACCGACGCTCAGCCGCTGGTCTCGCTCGGCCGGCTCGACGGCTACGATCCGCGCCTGGCGCAGGCGATCCGGCTGATGGAAGCGCATGTCGATGAGCCGCTGACCATCGATGCCGTGGCCAAGCGCGCCGGCGTCACGGCGCGAACACTCGAGAGCATCTTCCGCAAGTCCATCGGCGAGACGCCGGGCGCCTATTATCTGCGGCTGCGGCTCGCCGCCGCCCGACGTCTGGTGGTCGACACGCGCATCGCCATGGCCGACATTGCCGGGCGTACGGGTTTTTCATCAGCCGCGGCGTTTTCCAGGGCGTTTTCCCGCGCGTTCGGCGAAGCGCCGGTCAGGCTGCGGCGCGGCTGAGGATCCAGTCCACCGCCGCGCTGAGGTCGTCGACCAGCGCCGTGGGCGCCGGGTCGAAGCGTGTCTCGTCACCGGGGCGATACTTGCCGGTGCGTACGAGCAGCCCCGCGCCGAGCCCGGCGCTGAGCGCGCCGGCGACATCGCTTTCCGCGTCGTCGCCGACCATCACCGCGTCGGTCTGCGGGCATTCAAGCCGGCAAGCGCCGAGAGGAAGAAATCGGGCGACGGCTTGCCGAGCACGACAGGGCTTCGCCCGCAGGCGAATTCGAGCGCTGCCACGAAGGCGCCGGCGTCGAGGCTGAGCTGGCCGTCTGCGTCCTTGAAGCTGCGGTTGGTGGCCAAAGCCAGAAAATCGGCGCCGGCAACGAGTTCGCGGAACGCTCGGTTTAGGCCGGCATAGTCGAAGGCCTCGCCGGCGTCGCCGACGACGACAGCGCGGCTCTTGCCGCCGTCCAGGCCGGTAAACTCGGCTTCGAGGTTGGGATGGACGAGCAGGTGAGGTTGGCGGCCATGCCTTCGCAGCCATTCGAGCGCGGCGCGCGCCGGCGTCAGCAATTCTTCATCCCTGACTTCGACGCCCAGCGCGGCGAGCTGCGCGATGATTCTGTGGCGCGGCGAACGTGTCGTGTTGCTGACGAACCGGAGCGGCAGTCCGGCCTTGCGCAAACGCTCGACCGCAGCCACAGCGCCTGCGATCGGGGTGTCGCCATCATAGACGACACCCGCGAGATCGAGCAGCACCGCGCGTATCATCGGTGCAGGATGGAGAAACAGTCTCCGTTCGTCAAACTGCCGAAAATAGGCCCACGGACATCGGGGCCGAAGAATCAGGCGGCGTCGCGGCCTTCGCGCACAATGCGCGAGCGCATGCTCTTGGCCAGCGCCGTTTCCAACCGCGCGGCGACCGCGCGATCCCATTCATTTGCTTCGCCGGCGCCATCCTTCGGATGCGGCAGCGCCATCAGCCGATCGATGATCGAACCAGCCTCGCCGGAAGAGAGCAGGGCGTCGATTTCGCGTTCGTGCTGCATACGTTTCGCCTCCTTCTTTCCTTCCCGCCGCATGTCGACACTATACGCGATTCGTGACGGCTGTTTGAAGGCAAGAGCGCGGCGATTGAGAGGCAGCGCGGGGCAAAACCTTGTCGTGTAGGTTCACCCCGCATGGAATGCAATTTCAGCTCTGCGGCGCTCGATTCGGGCGCCGCAGGAAAGCCTCAGACGTAGCGGTTGACGATGTTTTCAAGGAGCTCCTGCCGGCCGGAGCGCGGCTGCGGCTCGATCTTCTCCGTCACCACGCGTTCGGCGATCTCCTCCAGCGTACGCTTGCCGGAAAGCATCGCCTTGCCTTCGGCCGTGTTCCAGCCGGCATAGCGTTCGTTAAGCGGACCCGACAGCGCCTTGTCTCCGATCATCCTGGCCGCCGCCTTGAGCCCGCGCGCGCAGGCGTCCATGCCGCCGATATGGCCGATCAGCAGATCCTCCGGGTCGAGCGACTGGCGGCGCAGCTTGGCGTCGAAATTGGTGCCGCCGGTCTTGAAGCCGCCGCCCAGCAGGATCTGGTAATAGGCCAAAGCCATCTCCGGCACATTGTTGGGGAACTGGTCGGTGTCCCAGCCGGACTGATAGTCGTTGCGGTTCATGTCGATCGAACCGAAGATGCCGAGCGCGTTGGCCAAGGCCAGCTCATGCTCGAAGGAGTGGCCGGCAAGGATCGCATGGCCCTGCTCGATGTTGACCTTCACCTCCTTCTCCAGCCCGAAGCGCTTCAGGAAGCCGTAGACGGTGGCGACATCGTAGTCGTACTGGTGCTTGGTCGGC
This sequence comes from Mesorhizobium sp. WSM3862, assembly GCF_002294985.1. Taxonomy (GTDB): domain Bacteria; phylum Pseudomonadota; class Alphaproteobacteria; order Rhizobiales; family Rhizobiaceae; genus Mesorhizobium. Next base: position 397,341 of record NZ_NSGE01000004.1, read on the forward strand.
TCCTGCGGTTTCGGCTCGATCAGGATCGTGCCCTCGAAACCTATTTTGTGTTTGTAGTCCACGACGAGATTGAGGAAGCGGCCGGCCTGCTCCTGCTCTCGCGCGAGGTCGGTGTTGAGCAGCGTCTCATAGCCTTCGCGCCCGCCCCACAGCACATAGTTCTCGCCCTTCAGCTTCTTGGTCACGTCGATGCATTTCTTCACCGTCGCCGCCGCGTAGGCGAACACGTCCGGATCGGGATTGGTGGCGGCACCCGCCATGAAGCGGCGATGCGAAAAAAGGTTCGCCGTGCCCCAGAGCAGCTTGACGCCGGTCTGGTTCATTTTGGCCGAAAAATAATCGGCGATCTCGTCGAGGCGCGCCGCGCTTTCGGAGAAATCCTTGCCTTCCGGGCGAACGTCGGCGTCGTGGAAGCAGAAATAGGGGACGCCGAGCAGCGAGAACAGCTCGAAGGCGACGTCGGCCTTCAGTTTCGCCAGTTCCATCGTGTCGATGCCGCCGGGCCTGGCGAACCAGGGGCGGTCGAAGGTTTGGCCGCCGAACGGGTCGCCGCCCTGCCAGGCGAAGGAATGCCAATAGGCGACGGCGAAGCGCAGATGGTCCTCCAGCCGCTTGCCACCCACCACTTCGTCCGGGTTGTAATATCGGTAGGCCAGTGGATTGGTCGAATCCGGCCCTTCATACTTGATGGTCTTGATGTTGCCGAAAAATCCGCTGCTCATGGTTTCCTTCCTCTCCAACTGCTTTCGCCGATTACCTCAGGCGTAATTGGTTTGGCGCTTCCGTGGGTCCAAAAGGGTCATGTCGAAACGATCCAATGAAGGATGAAGACCATGACCGACCTCAACACGATCGCCCGCAACTACATCACCGCCTGGAACGAGAGCGATGCGGCGCGCCGCAAGACCCTGCTCGAGGCCGCCTTCACCAGCGACGTCAGCTATCGCGACCCGATCATGCAAGGCGACGGCCACGACGGCATCGCCGCGCTGATCGACGGCGTGCAGCAGCAATTCGCCGGCTTCCGCTTCTCGCTGAAGGGTGAGCCGGACGGTTTTGCCGACCGCATCCGTTTTTCGTGGAATCTGGGCCCCGAAGGCGCAGAATCCGTCATCGAAGGCACCGATATTTGCGTCATCGAGAACGGCCGCCTGAAGAGCGTCACCGGCTTCCTCGACAAGGTGCCGGCGCAGTGAGGCTAACTGGGTAAGGGAGGCGCGAGGCACCCCCCTGTGGCCTGCCGGCCATCTCCCCCGCAAGCGGGAAGATCGGCTTTCATCTAGGATTTCGCCAATCTCCAACGCTGCAAAAGGGAGCGAGGCGCCCAAGCTGCCAATCTCCCCCCTTGAGGGGGAGATGCCCGGCAGGGCAGAGGGGGGTGCCTCGCGCATACTCACGCGGTTACCGCCCTGATCGCCGGATAGAGCGCACGATAGCGTTGATAAGCATCTGCATACGCCCCACCAAGCCCGGCATCCGGTTCGATCGTCGCATCGGTCGCCGGCGCGGTGCAAACGGCAAGCGGATCGGCGCCGGTCGCGGCGATCAGCCCGAGACGCGCCGCGCCAAAGGCGGCGCCGAAATCGCCGTCGGCCGGGATGTCGACCGGCAGCTGCAACGCGGTGGCGATCGCCTTCAGCCAGTAGCGCGAGCGAGAGCCGCCGCCGATCGCCGTCACCCTGGTCAGGGTCGTGCCGGCCGTTTTCAGCGCCTCGATGCTGTCGCGGAAGGCAAACGCCACGCCTTCGAGCACGGCCTGGGTCAGCACGGCGCGGCTCGATTGATGCGCGAGGCCGGTGAAGGAACCACGAATGGCCGCATCATTATGCGGCGTGCGCTCGCCGGAGAGATAGGGCAGGAAAGCCACGCCTGTCGGCGCCTTGAGCTTGTCGCCGAGCTCGCCGGTCAGGTCGCCGGCGCCTTTGCCGGTGATCTCCGACAGCCAGTTGAGCGAATCGGTGGCCGACAGGATGACCCCCATCTGGTGCCAGGTGTTGGGCAGCGCATGGCAGAAGGTGTGCACCGCGCTTTCCGGATTGGGCAGATAGGAGGCGTTGGCGGCAAACAGCACCCCCGACGTGCCGAGCGACACGAAGGCGTGGCCGGCGCCCACGGTGCCCATGCCGCAGGCCGACGCCGCATTGTCACCGGCACCGCCGGCGACGGGAATGCCTGAAGCAATGCCCCATTTCGAGGCAAGCTCGCCGCGCAAGCCGCCGGCCTTTGCCGTGCCTTCGACCAGCGACGGCATATGCTTCTCGTCGAGCGTTGTCGCGGCAAGCAGTTCGGAGGACCACCGCCGCTTGCCGACGTCGAGCCAGGACGTGCCAGCCGAATCCGACATCTCCGAAATATGCTCGCCGGTCAGCCAGAGCCGCAGATAGTCCTTGGGCAGGAGCACCTTGGCGACAGCGGCAAAAACACTGGGCTCGTTGTCCTTCACCCACACCAGCTTCGGCGCCGTGAAGCCCGGGAAGACGATGTTTCCGGTGAGCTTGCGGAAACGCGGGTCGGCGTCGAGCGCCGCTGCCTCGACATGGCTGCGGGTGTCGTTCCAAAGGATGCAGGGACGCAGCACCTTGTCCGAGGCGTCGAGCAGGGTCGCGCCATGCATCTGGCCGGAGAGGCCGATACCCTTGACCGCTGCAAGCTCCTTGGGATGGCAAGTCTTGAGCTCGGCAATCGCTGTCTGGCAGGCTTCGATCCAGTGCGCCGGATTCTGTTCGGACCAGCCGGCATGCGGCCGCGAGACGTCCAGCGAGCCGTGGCCGGACCCGACGACCGTCTGGCGATCATCGATCAGGAGCGCCTTGACGCCCGAGGTGCCCAGGTCGAGGCCGAGATACATGATTTCCTCCCGATGCCGTTAATTTTTTCGGGTCTCGAAAAAATCTGGCTTGGCCAGTTCTTAAGCCAAGATCCGCCTCCGGTCAATTCTCTGACAAATCGGCCGCGCGGCGCGAGAACAGCGCCGACAGCGGGCTGTCCGGCCGCGCCAGCTGACGCTCGGCGGTCAACGCCCGTGCCAGCGCGCTGTCACCGGCACGCAGCGCCGCCTCGATCAGCATCAGGTCGATCACGTCGCGTTGTGCATGGCTGCCGCCGAAGCGGTGCGCGATCCAGCGGATTGGCCGGATCAGGCGCACGACTTCTCCGTAGTTGCCCTCGCCGAATGCTTTGATCGCCAAGGTCAGAGGGTGGCCAACGTCGCGCGTGAATGCGGCGTTGTCGTCATCGCCGCGCATTGCTTCGCGCTGCGCTTCGAGCAGGGTCTGCGCCGGCGCGTGCAGCCCGGCGCCGACAAAAGCCATCATCGCATGCGCATCGTTGAAGGCGTAATTGCCGGCGGCCGCCTTTGGCGCCCAGTTCGCCGCAAGCGCCGCCCAGCGGTCGCCGACATCGACGCCACGGAGATAAAGCCGCCACAGGATCGCCGAGGCGTCGACCATGTTGAGCGCCAGCGTCGAGCGGTCGCCGTAGATCGGCCCGTCATAGAGCTGGAGCACCTCGTTTGTCTCGCCGAGATCGTAGTGGAACAGCGCCAGATGCCACCAATTATGGATCTTGAGGAAGCTGTCCTTCGTCCACGCCTCCGGATTGGCGCGCATCCAGGCGATGCCCTCCCTTTGCCGGCTTTGCATTTCCATGACATGCGCGACCGCGTGCTGCGCCCAGCCGTCGCGCGGCTCGATCTCGATGGCCTGCCGGCCGAAGGCTTCGGCGCGCGCATAGTCGCCCATTTCCTCCAGCCCGAAGGCCTGCATGCCGAGAACGGCGTGGTAGCCCGGCATGTCCTTCTCCCAAGCCGGCAACGCCCGACCGATGCGGTCGCGCAGCATGCGCGCATTGCCGATGAAGAAGTCGATCTGGTGGCCAACCTGCAGCGCCACCGCATCGAGCGGATTGTCGATGGCGATGTCCTCGAGGATGCGGGCGGCGTCATGCCAGCGGCCGCTGGCAAGATGGCCGAGCGCCGCGACATGCGCCCGTTCGCGCGCGGTGCCGGCGAGCGGCAGCGCCGCCGCATGGCAGGTTTGCGCAATCGCCGTCGCCTCCCGCTCGGTGGCGAGGCCGAACAGATAGCCCTTGAACACATGCGCCATCACGAAGCTGGGCTCATCGGCGATCGCGCTATCGATGGAGCCGACCGGGTCGCCGATGAAGCACTGCAGCTCACGGACGGCTCTGGCGTAGGACGAAAGCCCGGCTTCGGTCGCGCCCGAGTGCGTCAGGCCGAATGCGTCCTTCAGCGCCATGCCGCGTCCTTTGATGCCTATTCGTCCGGTCGGACCGATGCGATCCTAGAACATCGACCGTCGGCCCGCCAACCGGCGAGGGCTTCGACTGTGTCGAACCGGACTTCTCCTCAATTCCCCGAACGCATCGCCACCGTGGCGATGCCGGCGCCGACAAGCAATGTCCCGCCGGTGCGGTTGAAGATACGGATCGCCCTTGGGTTGCGCACGATGGCGCGCGCTCGTGAAGCAATCAGCGCATAGCCGAAGGCATTGCTGAATGCGAGCGCCAGGAAGGTCGCTTCGAAGATCAGCATCTGCGTCCAGAAATCGGCATGCCGGTCGAGAAACTGCGGCAGGAAGGCGACGAAGAACGTGATGCTCTTCGGGTTGAGCGCCGTGACCAGCCAGGCATGCGCCATCATCCTTGCCGCCGACACGGCGTCGGTGCGCGGTTCGGCCTTCAGCGCGCCGCCGGCGCGGAACAGTTTTATGCCGAGATAGATGAGGTAGCCGGCGCCGATCACCTTGAGCACGGTGAACACAGTGGCCGAAGCCGCAAGCAGCGCGCCGATGCCGAGCATCGAAAGCGTCATGGCGGTGAAATCGCCGAGCGCGACGCCGACTGCCATCGGCAGCGCCGTACGCCAGCCCTGGCCGAGCGCATAGGAGACGACCAAGAGGATCGTCGGGCCCGGGATGACGAGGAGGATGGCGGAGGCGGCGGCAAAGGCAGCCCAGTTTTCGAAGGACATTTCCCTACTCCTTGAGCGCAAAGAACAGGATAAATCCTGGGGTATGCGAGATTGTAAAGAGGCGTTGGAGAAAATCTTCGGCGCCGGCCTGCCCTGGCGCCTGGCCCGGACAACGCCTTGTCAGGGTTAAGTGCGGGCAAAGTTCTTTCACCCTTTTTCAACCATGACTGACGAAAATTGCAGCCATTCGGCCGGACCGTGCTTCCCGCCGACAGCGTAGGGTTTGGTGTATGCGCGAGTTGCCGCAAAGTCTGACGCCGCCTTCGAGCGGCGAAACTGTCGAAACCGAAGTTCCGCTTTCCCGCCGCGCCATGCTTTCAGGCATGGGCGCCATGGCGCTGCTCGGCATGGCCGGCTGCAGCACCACCGACACGCTCGACCTGCCGCAATTGCAGATCGACGACACCACCACCGGATCGGTGCCGATCCGACCGGCGATCAGCGTCGACAAGAACATCACTGGTCCCGACGTGATGTATGCTGCCTTGACCGACAACGGCTTCCAGGTCCCGGCGGTGCCCTACCAGAAGGTCAAGCCGGAGTTCCGCCGCCAGATCGTCGTCGACAAGACCGGCGAAGCGCCCGGCACCATCGTCGTGCATTTGCAGGAGCGCATGCTCTATCTCGTCCAGCCCGGCGGCGACGCCATCCGCTACGGCGTCGGCATCGGTAAGGACGGCTTCCGCTGGTCGGGCCGCGCCAACATCCAGTACGGCAAGGAATGGCCGGTCTGGACGCCGCCGCCAGAGATGGTCAAGCGCAAGCCGGAACTGGTGAAATGGCAGGGCGGCCAGCCCGGCGGCCTGACCAATCCGCTGGGCGCCCGCGCGCTTTACATCTACCAGAACGGCAAGGACACCGGTTACCGCATCCACGGCTCGCCCGAATGGTGGACCATCGGCCAGGCGATGTCGTCGGGCTGCGTGCGGCTGATCAACCAAGACATCATCGACCTCTACAACAGGGTATCGAAGAAGAACCCAGTCGTCGTCGTCTGATTTTTTCGGCGGTCAGCACGGCCGCTATTTTTTCGGGATCATGCTCCTCCTTTCTCCCGTTGCGTGATGCCGCAAGACAGGCGAAGGTGCTCTGAAAAGCTTCGCCTCGGGAGAGAACGATCATGGCCGGAACCTTTGTCATCGCGCAGGGCGGCGGCCCGACTGCCGTCATCAATCAGACGGTCGTCGGCGCCACGCTGGAGATCCGCAAGCGGCATCCCGGCGCCAAGGTGCTCGGCTCGATCCATGGCGTGCGCGGCATCCGCGACGGCAACTATGTCGACCTCTCAGCCATCCCCGAAGATCGGCTGCGGCTGATCGCCGGCACCCCGAGCGCCGCCCTTGGCTCGACCCGCGACAAGCCCGACGCGGCCTATTGCGAGGTCATCCTCAACGGCCTCAAGAAGGCCGGCGCCGATGCCTTCATCTATATCGGCGGCAACGACACTTCGGGCACCCAGCAGATCCTGACCGACGCCGCCGGCGGCGCGATCGCCTTCGTGCATGCGCCGAAAACCATCGACAACGATCTCGAGGAGAACGACCATACACCGGGCTTCATCTCGGCGGCCGAATTCGTCGCCGGCGCTTTCCTGTCGGTCGATTTGGATTTCCGCGCGTTGCCCGGCATTTATGTCGGCATCGTCATGGGCCGGCACGCCGGCTTCCTGACTGCCGCGGCCGCCGCCTGGCAGCTCGATCCGGATAGCGGTCCGCATCTGGTCTATGTACCGGAGCGCGCCTTCTCCGCCGAACGTTTCATCGATGATGTCCGCAGGACGCTCGACCGCCACAAGCGCTGCATCGTCGCCGTCTCGGAAGGCGTCAGCACCGCCGACGGCAAGGCGTTGGTCGAGAGCCTGGTGCCGCCGGAAAAGCTCGAGCGCGACCAGCACGGCAACGTCAAATTGTCGGGCAGCGATCTGCCGGCGGCGCTCGAACGCGCTTTGGCGGAAGGCCTGCCAGGCAAGCGGGCGCGCGTCGATGCCCTGGGCTATATGCCGCGCGGCTATGTCGGGGCGATCAGCCCCGTGGACGCCAAGGAAGCCTTCGAAGCCGGCGCGTTCGCGGTCGCCGTTGCCGGGGAGGGTGGCGGCTCGGTGGCGCTGCAATATGACGGCACCAAGACCGTGCTGAAGAAGGTGCCGCTCGAGGCTGTGGCCGGCAAGACCCGCCACATGCCGGACAATTTCATGAAGCCGGACGTCAACCAGTTGTCCGAGGCCGGCATGGCCTATCTGAAGCGGTTGGTGCCGGAAAAATACAAGGTCGGAAAGCCGTTCGTCTGATGGGCGACCTTGTGGTGGGCGACTGGTTCGGCAAATCCATTGTCGATGCCAGAACGACGATGCTGACCGAGCCATTCGTGCACGATTTCGTGCGCGCCAATATTTGGCATTTCAAGGGCCGGGACGCCGACCTGCTGGTCGACACCGGCATGGGCATCTGCCCGCTGGCGCCCGAGATCGACAGCCCGGCCGGCAAGCCGCTGATCGTCGTCGCCACCCACATTCATCTCGACCATGTCGGCTCGCTGCACGAATTCCCGCTCAGGATGGGGCCGAAGGTCAGTGCGGCGGAGTTCGATGGCATGGATGATGCCGTCACCTACGCCAACATGTTCCACAATCTCGATGATGCGGTGTCCAAATTGCCGGCGCCCGGCTGGAAGGCGGCTGACTATCGCATCCCTTCCGCACCGTTGACGCGAATGCTCGACGAGGGCGACATCGTCGACCTCGGCGATCGGAAATTCCGCGTGCTGCATCTGCCCGGACATTCGCCGGATTCGATCGCGCTGTTCGATGAGGCCGACGGCCTGTTCTTCGCCGGCGACGCCATCTATGACGGCATGCTGATCGACGACCTGCCGGATTCGGACCGCGCCGCCTATTGCCGCACCATGCAGCGGCTGCTCGACCTGCCGATACGCCTCGGCCATGGCGGCCATGGCCCGAGTTTCGGCCGCGCGAGGATGGGAGAGATCGCGTCTTCCTACCTACGCCGCCGAGAGCGCTTCGTGAGCGCTCTCTGAATTAAATCTTTGTAAGGTCGCGCCAAAACCCTAATTCGGACCATTCCACGCCCTAAATGCGTGGCTGTCGATCCGGCCGGCTGCCAAGCATGGCGAGACGGGCAATCCCGGCCGTCGACACGCCGACGGGCGCGTCCTTGGAGAGAGCCGTCCGCGGCGCCGGATCAACTCTCGCCCGGACAGAAACGACCATGTCACCATTTAGCATTCTTCGCAGACATCGCGTCGCGGCCCTGCTGGGCGCTGCGCTGATCATCTCCCCCGTCGTTGTTTCCTTTGCGCAAAATCCCGGCAATGCCGGCCTGAGCAACGTGGTCGCGACGACACAGACGCCGGTCGCCGGCATTACCGCCCCGAACGGCTCGTTCGCGCCGGTTGTCGCCACCACCAAGCCGGCAGTCGTGACCGTGACGACCGTGATGAAAGCCCAGCCCGGCGCGACGGACGACGGCTCGCCTTTCGACGGCAATTCGCCCTTCGACCAGTATTTCCAGCAGTTCTTCGGCGACCAGGGCATCCCGATGCCCAAGACGCCGCCGCAGCAGGCGCCGCGGCAGGAGGCTTTGGGCTCCGGCTTCATCGTCGGGTCCGATGGCACCATCGTCACCAACAACCACGTCATCGACGGCGCGACCTCGATCAAGGTGACGCTCGACGACGGCACCGAGCTTCCCGCCAAGCTCGTCGGCCACGACGCAAAGAACGATCTGGCGGTGCTCAAGGTCAAGGCGAGCAAGCCGCTGCCGACCGTCAAATGGGGCGATTCCGACAAGCTGATGACCGGCGACCAGGTGCTGGCGATCGGCAATCCGTTCGGCATCGGCACCACGGTCACCGCCGGCATCGTCTCGGCGCGCGGCCGCGACCTGCACAGCGGGCCGTTCGACGATTTCATCCAGATCGACGCGCCGATCAACCACGGCAATTCCGGCGGCCCGCTTGTCGACGTGAAGGGCAATGTGGTCGGCATCAACACGGCGATCTATTCGCCCAATGGCGGCAGCGTCGGCGTCGGCTTCGCCATTCCTTCGGACCAGGCACAAAAAGTGGTCGACAAGCTTATGAAGGGCGGTGACATCGAATACGGCTATCTTGGCGTGCAGATCCAGCCGGTCACGCAGGACGTCGCTAGCGCCATCGGCCTCGACCATCCGGGCGGCGCGCTGGTCGCGGCGGTCACCGACGGTTCGCCGGCGGCCAAGGCCGGCATCGAGACCGGCGACGTCATCACCGGCTTCGCCGGCCAGGAGATCAAGGACCCCAAGGATCTGTCGCGCGCCGTCGCCGACGTCTCCCCCGGCAGCAAGGAAACGCTGAGTGTCTGGCGCAACGGCAAGGCGATGCAGATCTCGGCCGATGTCGGCCGCAATGCCGAAGACCAGAAGACCGCCTCGAATGACGAGGGCGGCAAGCCATCTGCCGAACAGGGCCTGCGCGTGCCCTCGCTCGGCCTTGGCCTTACGGACCTCACGCCGGACATCCGGGAGCAGCTCAACCTGGCCGACAATCAGCGCGGCGCCGTGGTCGAGCGCGTCAACCCGGACAAGGCGGCCTCCGCGGCCGGCATTGAACCCGGCGATGTCATCGTCGCCGTCGACCGCACGCCGGTGAAAAACGCAAGGCAAGCGAACCAGGCGATCGCCGAGGCCGGCAAGTCCGGCAGGAAGTCGGTGCTGCTGCTGGTCGATCGCGGCGACGCGCAGATATTCGTCGCCGTGCCTTTCGCCGCCGGCTGAGAAAGGTTTCCAAGGAGCCTGCCGGCCTCTTCGGCAGGCTCCGCCGACAAGATTTCGGTTGCCCGCAAACGAGGTCGACTTCCGCGACGAGTTGATTGAACTGGACGATCGTCGCGACGGCTTCGATCTGGTGCTGACGCTGACGCGCGAGCAGGCTCGGCGCCCGGCCGGCGCGATCCTTCCAGATCGGAGAGAAGGACGCTCAGACGAGGCTGCGCCCAGAGTTGCCGACGCCTTTGACCCGTGGGCGGCAACGCTCCCGAATCAAGCCGGTAGGTCCAAAATGGTTAAGCGGTATCGGAAAGTGACTATTAGGAGATTCTAAAATCGAACCGAACAGTTCGTTTCTGTTGACGGTGCGTGCAGGGCGGGGTGAACATCGGCGCGCGTGTACACTTGGTGAGCCAAATGGATAAGTGCGATAACTAACTGATTCAACAGTGTAAAAACCGATCGTGGCGGGCGATTGGTACAATTTCAAGATGGGGATTCATGGTCCAGCCGAAACAACTTCGTGATTGGAATCCGGCAGCCGGCTCACCCACATCGGGCCTTGTCCGAACGACGCGATTTTCACTCCCAAGACACGCCGCTAGACGGACGAAAAAACATACTGGAGTACCAAAAATGAAAAAGATTGTTCTCACTGCCGCCGCCCTTCTGGCCATTTCCGGCAGCGCCTTCGCTGGTAGCGACAACTACGGTTCCAACGCCGCCAATCAGCCGGCCGCCGCGGTCGACACTTCTCGCACGGCCTCGACCCACAGGTCGGAAGCGGCCGCTCAGAAGCCCGTCACCCAGGGCGCGGACCACAACCTCTTCGGCAACAATTAAACTGCCGAACCTGGCCATGATCCATGAGGGGCCATGGCCGACAGGAGACAGGCGGTGGGTTCACCCGCCGCGTCCCCAGGCATGTCGCCCAAAAGTGTACCGCAGTTTTGGAAAACGACATCAGGTTAAGAATTCAGGAGTATTGAAATGAAGAAGATCGTTCTTGCCGCAACGGCCGTTCTGGCCCTCTCCGGCGCAGCTTTCGCAGGCAGCGACAATTACGGCTCGGCTGGCGCCAGCCAGCAGGCCCCTGCCGTCGACACGACCCGCACTTCGTCGGTGGGCACCGACTCGCCGGTCTACAAGCTGCTGAACTCGTCGAATGACGTGCACAAGTCGGCCCCGCAGGGCAGCGACCGCAATCTGTTCGGCCGCTAACAGCCGCAAGCAGTTGACGAAAAAGGAGCGGCGAGGCCAAACCTCGCCGCTCTTTCTTTATCCGGACCGCCTCGTGCCTCATGGCCGAAACGGCAGCACCGAGCGTCAGGCCGCCTTCGCCTCGTCGCGATGCAGCGTGAAGGAATGCCCCTCCGCGTCGAAGATGTGCAGATCCCCGGCGCCGGCACTGAGCCGCAGCGTCTCGCCGCGCTTGACCTCGACATTTCCCGGCAGTTTGGCCACCAGCGGCAGATCGGCGCGGCCGATGTCGACATAGACGAGCTGAACCTCGCCGAGCTGCTCGATATAATCGACCTTGCCTTCGAACAGGTAATCCGTCCCCGTCGCGATCGCGAGATCCTCGGGCCGCACGCCGAAGCTCACCGCCGCGCCGTTCGCCGAAGCGGGCGTTGTGATCGGCACCGTCGCCTTGCGGTCGCCGACATGGCTGACCACGGTCGGATTGCCGGCCTTCTCGATCTTCGCCGGCAATATGTTCATGGCCGGCGATCCGATGAACTGGGCGACGAAGAGATTGCCCGGCCGCTTGTAGAGCTCCATCGGCGTGCCGACCTGCTCGACGACGCCTTCCTTCAGCACCACGATGCGGTCCGCCAGCGTCATCGCCTCGACCTGGTCGTGCGTGACGTAGATCATCGTCGTGTTCGGCATCGATTCTTTCAGTTTGGCGATCTCGATGCGGGTGGCGACGCGCAGTGCCGCATCGAGATTCGACAGCGGCTCGTCGAACAGGAACACCTTCGGATTGCGCACGATGGCACGGCCGATGGCGACGCGCTGGCGCTGGCCGCCCGACATCGCCTTGGGCAGGCGGTCGAGATACTTGGTGAGCTGCAGGATCTCGGCCGCCTGGCGCACGCGCTTGTCGATCTCGGCCTTGCTTTCCTTGCCGATCTTCATCGAGAAGGCCATGTTGTCGTACACGGTCATATGCGGATAGAGCGCATAGGACTGGAACACCATGGCGATGCCCCGCTTCGAAGGCGGCACGTCGTTCACAACTTCGCCGTCGATCTGGAGCACGCCGGAGGTGATTTCCTCGAGACCGGCAATCGACCTCAGCAATGTCGACTTGCCGCAGCCCGACGGCCCGACGAACACGATGAACTCGCCCGATTTGATGTCGAGGTCGATGCCGTGGAGAATGTTGAGGTTGCCGTATGATTTCTTCACCTGGTTCAGCGTGACATCGGCCATGGTTTCCTCTCCCAGTGATTGTCTGTTCTCAACTCAGTCGATCCGCCCGAACCAGGCGCCATAGCCGCCAAGGCGGATGGGCCCGGTGCCACCTTGTCCCGAAAAGCCATGTCCCGGCAAGGTCTGCAGCGAGCCCTTGCCGAGATCGACTTCGGCCGGCTTGCTGCCGAGGTTGAAGACGCAGGCGATGCGCTCGTTGCCTTCGCGGCGCGTGAAGGCGACGGTGTCGCCATCGCTTTCGATGAAGTCGATGGCGCCCTTGCCCAGCGCCGGATGCTGACGCCGGAAGGCGAGAAAGCGCCGGTAGTGCTCGAGCAGCGAGCCCGGATCGCCCTGCTGCACATTCACGGCTTGCGCCAGATGCTTGCCCGGCACCGGCAGCCATGGCTTGGCGGTCGAGAAGCCGCCATTCTTGGCCGCCGCATCCCACACCATCGGCGTGCGGCAGCCGTCGCGGCCCTTGAATTCCGGCCAGAAACGGATGCCGTAGGGGTCTTGCAGGTCCTCGAATTTGAGTTCCGCCTCGCCGAGGCCGAGCTCTTCGCCCTGATAGATGCAGACCGAGCCGCGCAGCGACATCAACAGCGCCGAGATTACCTTGAGATAAGCGCTCGGGTCCGCTTCGTTGGCGGCCCAGCGCGAGGCCACGCGCATCACGTCATGATTGGAGAAGGCCCAGCACGACCAGCCGTCGCTGGCGACCCGACCGAAAGACTCCAGTACCGCCCGCACCTTGGCGGCGCTGATCTTTTCCGGTGCCAGGAAGTCGAAGGAATAGCACATGTGAACGCGCTTGCCGTCGGCGGTGTAGGCGGCCACCACTTCCAGCCCGCGCTGCGAATCGCCGACCTCGCCGACGGCGGCTTGCGCCGGATATTCGTCGAGCAGCGCGCGGAAGCGCTCAAGGAAACCGAGATTCTCCGGCCGGCTCTTGTCGTAGATATGGTCCTGGTAATTGTAGGGGTTCACGGCCGGCGCCGTCTGGTCGTTGCGCTCTTCCGGCGGCAGCGGCGGGTTGTCCTCCAGCCCCAGGCTGTGGAAGTAGAAATTGATGGTGTCGAGGCGAAAGCCGTCGACGCCGCGCTCCAGCCAGAAGCGGGTGATGTTGAGCAGCGCGTCCTGGACCTCGGCGTTGTGGAAGTTGAGATCGGGCTGCTCGGCCAGGAAATTATGCATGTAATATTGCTGGCGGCTTGTATCCCATTGCCAGGCCGAGCCGCCGAAGATCGACAGCCAGTTGTTGGGCGGCGTGCCGTCGGGCTTGGCGTCCGCCCACACATACCAGTCGGCTTTCGGATTGGTCCGGCTGGAGCGGCTTTCCTTGAACCAGGGGTGGATGTCGGCGGTGTGCGACAGCACCTCGTCGATCATCACCTTGAGGCCCAACCGATGGGCTTCCGCCACCAGCGCGTCGAAGTCGGCCAGCGTGCCGAACATCGGATCGACGTCGCAATAGTCCGACACATCGTAGCCGAAATCCTTCATCGGCGATTTGAAGAAGGGCGAGATCCAGATGGCGTCGACGCCGAGCGAGGCGATGTAGGGCAGCCGCCGGACAATGCCTTGCAGGTCGCCGATGCCGTCGCCGTTCGAGTCCTGATAAGAGCGCGGATAGATCTGGTAGATCACCGCGCCCCGCCACCAGTCGCGGTCGACGGCGGGGTCCGGTCTCGAACTCGTCTTCAAAGCCGATTGCATTGTCTCAACCTCCTTTCACCGAGCCGGCAAGCAGCCCGCGGACGAAATAGCGCTGCAGTGAGAAGAACACGATCAGCGGCACGATGATGGTGATGAAGGCCGATGTCGTAAGGATTTCCCAATTGCCGCCTCTCGAGCCGAGCAGCGCGTTGAGTTGCGCCGTCAGCACGATCTGGTCGGGCGCCGTGCCGAGGAAAACCATCGCCACCAACAGATCGTTCCACACCCACAGGAATTGAAAGATGGCGAAGGAGGCAAGCACCGGGAAGGACAGCGGCAGCACGATCTTGACGAAGATCTCGAAATCGCTGGCGCCGTCGATCCGTGCCGATTCCATGATCTCGCGCGGCAGGCCGGCGATATAGCTTCTGAGCAGGTAGATGGCGAAGGGCAGGCCGAAGCCGGTATGCGCCAGCCAGATGCCGAGATAGGTTTTCGACGGCACACCGAAGAAGGTCCCGACGCCGTTGTAGAGCTTGAGCAGCGGGATCAGCGACATCTGCAGCGGCACCACGAGCAGACCGATGATCACCGCAATCAGCAGCGCCCTTCCGGGAAAGCGCATCCAGGCCAACGCATAGGCGGCGAAGGCCGCAATCAGGATCGGGATCACCGTCGCCGGAATGGTCACGGTCAGCGAGTTCATGAAGGAGCGGCCGATACCTTGCGACAGAAGCACGTTCTCGTAGTTTTCCGTGGTGAATTTCGGCGGCGCCGAGGAGGCATAATAGACACGCTGGCCGCGATCGCCTTCGAAGGCCTTCGGCGAAGACAGCACGAACGTGCCGTCGGCGTTGACCTGCAGCGACACCCCATCGCCGAGATCGGCGGCCGTGCCGGCCTTGTATTGTGTCGGCGCCGCCGCCTTGGTGCCGAAGGCGCTGATCGCACGCTTGGCGCCATCGCCGAAGACGTTGCCTTCGATGACGTATTTGCCGTCCTTCTGGGTTTGTGCGGACGCAGCCGGCAGACGCCCAGCCTCGGTCTGGCTGGAGCTTGAGAAGGAGTTCCACCAACCCGACGCGATGATCTGGTCCTTGTCGCGCAGCGACGACACGAGGATGCCGAGTGTCGGGATGGTCCAGATGACGACGAAGACCAGCACGGCGAGATGAACGCCGAATCGGCCGACGAAGGACTTTCCGCGGGTCGCAGCCATCTCAGTGTCCTCCCGTCTCTTTGTTGGCCTGGCGAATGTTCCAGACCATGATCGGGATGACCGCGATCATGATGATGATGGCGATCGTGGCGCCGCGGCCGAAATCGCCGCCGCCGCGGAACATCCAGTCGAACATCAGATTGGCGAGCACCTGGCTGTTCCATTGGCCGTTGGTCATGGTCAGCACGATGTCGAACACTTTCAGCACCAGGATGGTGATGGTGGTCCAGACAACTGCGATCGTCCCCCAGATCTGCGGCACCATGATCTTCCAGAAGATCTGGAACGGGTTGGCGCCGTCGATGACGGCCGCCTCCAGCGTCTCTTCCGGAATGCCGCGCAAGGCCGACGACAGGATCACCATGGCGAACCCTGTCTGGATCCAGATCAGGATCACCATCAGGAAGAAATTGTTCCAGAACGGCAGCGATATCCAGACCTGCGGCTGGCCGCCGAAATACTGGATGATGGCGTTGAGCAGGCCGATCTGCACCTGGCCCTCGCCGCGATACTCGTAAATGAATTTCCAGATCACGCTGGCGCCGACGAAAGAAATCGCCAGCGGCAGGAAGATAAGGCTCTTGGCGATCGTTCCCCACCAGATCTTGTCGGTGAGCACGGCGATGATCAGGCCGAGGAAGGTGCAGGCCGCCGGCACCACCGCCAGCCATAAGATGTTGTTGAAGATCGAGTTGCGGAAATCCTGGTCGCTGAACGCCCATTGGTAGTTGGCGAGGCCGACGAAGTGCTCGCCGCCGCGGTCGAGAAAAGAGAGCCGCAGCGTCTCGATCACCGGATAGATCAGATAGATGGTCAGGATGATCATCGCCGGCCCGACGAACAGCCATGGCCGCACCAGCCCTTGCCGGCGCAGATTGTCGACGGCGGCGCTGCCGGAGACGCCGCGCGACGGAAAGATCAGATCGAGCAGCTTGTTGGCGCCCCAGAAATACGCGACACAGCCGCCGACGCCGATGATGATGACGAATATGGCCGAGAAAATCTGAGCCGCCATGGGTCCCTCTCCCTGGGCATGACCGGCCGGCCAAGGCTCGGCCGCATGCACCGACTTTCAGTTATTCGGAACAGTCGAGACGCGAAGGCTTCCGGCGTGGGCTGCCGGTCGGACCCGGGCCGTAGCCCGGATCCGGTAGGAGGATGAGGAAGTCTCGGGTCGCGCGCGGCGGCCTACTTGATGGCATCCCAGCTCTTCTGGATATCGGCGGCGACGTCCTGGGCGGACTTGCCGCCGACTAGGTCGATCATGCCGGTCCAGAAGGAGCCTGCGCCGACCTTGCCGGGCATCAGGTCCGAGCCGTCGAAACGCACCGTGGTGGCCCCGACCAGGATCTCGCCCTGCTTCTTCAGCGCGTCGCTGCCATAGGCGTCCTTGTTGGCTCCCTTGAAGGGCGTGACGAAGCTCTTCTGCGCCATCCACAATTCATGCGCGAGCGGCATCTCGAGGAACTTGATGAACTCACGCGAAGCCTTGGAATCCTTTGTGATCATCACCAGCGTTCCGGCCACTTCCAGCGGCGTGCCCAGTTCCGGCTTCGAGGCGTAGGGCGGGTAGGGGAAGAAGTCCGCATCCTGGCCGAGCTTCACATTCTCCGGGAAGAAGGAAGGAATGAACGATGCCTGATGGTGCATGTAGCACTTCGGCGGCACCGTAAAGAGGCCCTTTGGGCTGTCGCGGAAGTCGGTTGCCGCGACTGCCTTGGCACCGCCGTCGACCATCTTGTCGTCGGTTGCGATCTTGCCGAAGATATCGAGGGCGTTGACCACGGCCGGATCGGTGAAGGGAATCTCGTTCTTCACCCATTTGTCGTAGACTTCCGGCGGCTGGGTGCGCAGCATGATGTCCTCGACCCAGTCGGTCGCCGGCCAACCGGTGGCGCCGCCCGAACCCAGCCCGATGCACCAGGGCTTGCCGCCGTCGGCAATGATCTTCTTTTCGAGATCGGCCAGTTCCTCCTGGGTCTTCGGAACTTTGTAGCGGGCCTCCTCGAAATTATCTGGCGAGTACCAGACCAGACCTTTCACGTCGATCTTGTAGGGAAAGGCATAGAAGCCCGGCTTGCCGTCCTTGCCCGTATAGGTGCCGAGCTTGGCCCAGGAGTCGCCGGCGGCATAATTTTCCTTGATCCAGGCGGCGACGTCGTCGCCCAGCGGGGTCAGCACACCCTTGGAAGCGAGATCCTGGATCAGTCCCGGCTGTGGCAGGATGGCGATGTTGGGCGGGCTGCCGGCCTGTGTGTCGATAACGATCTGCTGCTCATAATTCTCCGACGAGGAGTATTTGACCTCTGCTCCCGTCGCCTCGGAGAAATAGTCGAGCACCGAACGCACGAGCGTCTCGTCCTCGCCGCGCCACGGACCGAAGATGGTCAGCGTTTCGCCCTTGAGGTCGACCTTCTTGAGATCGTCGTAATTCGCCCAATGAAACTTCGAATCCTCGCCCGGCTTGAATTTCAGTTCGGCATGTGCCGGCAGGCCAAGGGTGAGCGCAGCGAACGCAGCACCCAAGAGAAGCATTTTCTTCATGGCAGTCCTCCCAGTGTTGAGACAGTTCGGACGAAACCTCCATCTCGTCCGCCGACGCCCACGGAACTGTGACTCAGCGAGAAGGCAACCGCAACCTTTCGAAGAGTCTTCCAAAGCGCTTTGGCTACTCTGATCTCGCCATTGAATTGGGCGGAAGTCAAGAGGGCCGCCGTGCTAATCGATTTAAATCCGCTTGCGAGAAAGGAAAAAGTGCAATGCAGCAAGCTTTTTTGGCGCTGCAGCAGCAATTTCGGCTTCAAACTGCCTGTGGCCGCCCCTAAGGTCATAACGCTGGGCCATGGCGCCAGCGATCCTCGGATCGATTCAAATTGAAAGCGCTTTGAGGCTGGAGGCCTCGATGAACCTCAAGCAACTCTCGCACATGCTGTCGCTTTCGCAAACCACGGTAAGCCGGGCGCTGAACGGCTACCCGGAGGTCAGCGAGGAGACGCGGCGTCGCGTGATTGATGCCGCTAAGCGCCACGGCTACCGGCCGAACCCCAGCGCGCGGCGGCTGGCCACCGGCAAATCGGGAATGATCGGCTATGTGCTGCCGACCGGCAACGCCGTCGACATCGATCCGCATTTCGTCGAGTTTCTTTCGGGTCTCGGCGACTATGCCCGCTCGCACGAGCTCGATCTGGTGCTCTCGCCGGCCGACGCCGACGACCAGGAGACGACCTATCGGCGTATCGTCGCCAACCGGCAGGTCGACGCCGTCTACATTTCCTCGCCACGCCCCGCCGATCGGCGGCTGGCGCTGGTCAACACGCTGGGCATCCCCTTCATCGTCCATGGCCGCAGCGAGGGTTTTGAGTTCGACTATCCCTATCTCGATATCGACAACGAGGGCGCCTTCCACGAAGCGGCCAGGCTTCTCGTCCAGCTCGGCCACAAGCGGCTGGCGCTGATCAACGGCGACGACCGCGAGACCTTCGCCATCCATCGCGAGCGCGGCGTGCGCCGGGCGCTTGCCGCCAGCGGACTGACACTGGGCGAGCGCCACATCTGTTCCACGACCATGACCGAGGAAAATGGCTATCGCGCCGCCCGCCGCCTGCTCGAAGAAAGCGGAGCCCCGACGGCGATCGTCTGCTCCAGTCTCATCATGGCGCTCGGTGTCGTCCGCGCCGTACGCGATCTCGGCCTGACCATTCCGGGCGATCTGTCGCTGGTCGCCCATGACGACGTCTTCCCCTGGCTGCGGCCGGAGAATTTCCCGGTGCCGCTCTCGACCACCCGCTCCTCGATCCGCCTTGCCGGCGCGCGCGTGGCCGAGCGGCTGGCGGCGCGCATATCAGGGCTGGAAGAGGGCGCGCGCGGCGAGGTCTGGCCGGTCGATCTGGTGGTGCGGGGATCGGTGGCCGGCGCGCCGGTGTAGGTCAAACCTCAATTCTTCTGAAGCGACCGGGGGGGTCGACCTTCAGAACGGACTGAATTCTCTGTCCAGCAGCCCCATAATGATGTCATCCTGCCAAGCCCCGCCGACGAATGCGGCTTCGCGCTCGCGCCCCTCCTCCACAAATCCGCACTTGCGATAGCAGGCGATCGCGCGGAAATTGCTCGATAAGACCCTTAGCGAAACTCGATGCAGGCCACGACCGAACGCATATTCGAGCACAAGCCTGATCGCTTCGGTACCATACCCCTTGCCTAGATATGCTTGGTCGTCGATGCCGATGGCCAAGGCTGCCCTCTTGTCCTGCCAATCTATGCTGTGCAGGCGGACATGGCCGACGAAGGAACCGGCATCAATGACCCAGGCACAGTTCTGTTGCTCGATGAAGCGAATGGCAGCCTCGGCTTCTCCTCGGGTAAAGGTTGTGTTTGGGCCGAATCTCCGACCATAGGCTTCAACGATCTCGCGATGCCGACCAAGCGCTAGCCGCGTGTCCACATCTTGGGGAATTGGTCTGCGAAGGATGAGGCGAGCGCCCCGAAGTTCGGGAAGATCGGCTATCATTTGTAGAAGCTAAGATGTTCGTGCCTATTTGTCGAACGGCCGACTCCGCTCATCGCGGTCATTTGCGATAGCCAATTGATTGAGTTGCAACAGAAGAGCATCGGGGCATGAGCCTCAAACACGAGACTCACTCCTTCGCCGCTGCGGCCGCCTTGATATCCAACAGCCCATAGCCGAAGTCATTGTCCCGCCCCTTCGGGCCGAGATCCTTGGCCGTGGCCGCCAGCGCCTTCTCGATCTCATCGGCCGAGCGGTCGGGGGCGGCATGGATCAGGTTGGCGATCGCGCCTGAGACGATCGCGGCGGCGAAGGAGGTGCCGGTCACCACGTCCGAGCCGGTGCCGCTCGGCGCAACCATCTCAACGCCCGGCGCCGAGAGGAAGACATAGGCGCCGCGATTGGCTTGGGGCATAAGCCCGTCCTTGGCGTCGGTCGCGGTGACCGCGATGACCCCGTCGAAGGCTGCCGGATAGCCGTAAGGCGCCTTCGGCCCGTTGTTGCCGGCCGCTGCGACCAGCACCATGCCGAGCGCGCGCGCATTGCGGCAGGCGGTGCCGAGGAGGTCGTTCTTCGGCCCGACGAAGCTCATATTGATGATGCGCACGTCCTGTTCCGCCGCCCAGTCGAGCGCCGACAGGATGACGTCCATACTCGACTTGCCGCCCTCGAAGGCCCGTGCGTGATAGATCTTGGCGCCCGGCGCGATGCCTTCCAGCGCGCCGACGCCGGCGATCAGCCCGTCGACGGAGGTGCCGTGGTCGCGCTTCTTGATCGGCACGTTCGGCATGGCGTCGAATTGGCCGGCGATCACGCCTTTCAGTGCTGGGTTGGTATCGTCGATGCCGGTGTCGATGACGGCAATGCGCACGTTCTCGCCGCTCGCCTGTTTCGAATCGAGCGCGATGCGCTCGAAGGCATAGTTCACGATGCCGGCGGCCTGCTGCAGCGAATAGATGTGGTTGGGCTCACGCCGCTGCGTACGCCCGTCGGCGGCAAGCTGCGCCAGCACGACGCCGACCGGCCGTCCGTCCGGAATGCCGTAGCGCACCAGCGTTGTGCCGAGCAGCCGCGACTGGCGCTGCGAGCGCACCTGCAGGCCCAAGGTGGTGGCGATCTGCTGCACCGCGCCGGCATCGCCGGCGACCGTCACCAGCACCTCGTCGGGCACGAACTCGCCACTGACCGCACGCGGCGGCGCGGCGAGATTGAGCCCGGTAGGCGGTGTGACGGGGCCGCTTGGCGGCGGAGCGGGCGCCGCTGTGCTTGTTGGACTCTTTGGAGGCGCCGGCTGCGTTGGCGCAGGCGTCGGCCGTGCAGGCGGATTCGGGAACAGGTCGACGATCAGCGCCGGCAGGAACACAGCGCCGCCGGCGGCATTGCCCGCGCCGGATTTCCCGCCGCCATTCTTGGCGCCGTCCTCGCAGTCAGCGCCGGCCGCCGTCGTGCGGTTGAGGCAGTCGATCTGCTTTTGCGAGAGGTTCGGATCGTTGGTCTGCGCAACGGCGGGAGCGCCTACAAATGTCGCCGCGAGGATTGCCGCATGAAGAACGACCGCCTTAGCCGCCATCGACCGGTTTCCTTCCCTGCGCCACAGCTTCCGCGAAAGGCTGGGCGGCAATAAGGCCGACCAGCTTGTCGTAGTCGGCCGCCGTGCTGGCCGGGATCGTCACGTGAAACACATCGTCGGCGGTCGGCCCGCCGGCGATCTTCAGCCCGTTCTGCCCAAGGAAGGCGGCGATGTCCGACATCTTGGCATCCGGCTTGAACTTGATCAGGGCGAAGGGCAGATTTGCCAGATCATCCTGAGCGCCGGCGATTTCAAAGTCGTTGCCCTTGCCGCCCAGCCGCTCGAAAGACTGCGCGACGACCAGCGCAAGCAGCGCCGCGGCCGCCGTCCAGGCGACGCCCGAGGGGATCGCCGTGACCCGGCCGAAGATCTTCGCCAGCCATGACTGGCCGGCGGGCGCGCGCGCCGGACCGGCCTCGGCGTCGAGCGCCCTTGCAAAGCGGGAGAGCGCGTCGGCCGGCGGTCGGATCGCTTCGTTGGCGGCGGCGGTGCCGGAGAATTCGGCTTCCGCCTCGCCGAGCGCGGCCATCGCCGCAGGATCGGAGGCCAGCCATTCCTCGACGGCTTCGAGTTCTGCGCCTTCCAGCGAACCGTTGAGGTAGAACGGCAGCAGCGTCTCCATCTCGTCGCGGCGCGACATCTTTTCAGCGGCGCTCATGGCCACCCCCTGTCGTAACCGGCCGCCTTGAGGGCTTCGCCGAGTTTCTTGCGGGCGTAGAACATCCTGGTCTTGACGGTGGCGACCGGGATGTTGAGCACCTCGCCGATCTCGGTCACCGACTGGCCATGGTAATAGGCAAGATCGACCACCGTGCGGTGTTCGTCCGGCAAGGCATCGACAAAGCGGCGCAAGGCGGCGGCCTTGTCTTCCTTCATGGTGACCACTTCCGGCGTGTCGGCGCTGTCGGGAACCTGCGCCGCGGCATCGTCGTCGATCCAGTCTTCCTTCTTCTTGCGCAGCAAGGACAGTGCCTTGAAGCGGGCGATGCCGAGCAGCCAGGTCGAGACTTCGGAGCGGCCTTCGAAGCTCGGCGCCTGGCGCCACAATTCGAGAAAGACCTCGTTGGTGATATCGTCGGCCATCATTTCCGATCCCGTCTGGCGCGCCACGAAACGGTAGATCCGCGCGTGGTGACGCATGAACAGGAGCCGCACGGCGGCCCGGTCGCCCTTCGCGACCCGGTCTACAAGCGCGCGATCGGTTTCGGTCGCCGCGTTCATGGCCGGTCGAGCCGCCTGGCTCCTCGTGGCTCTGTCGCTGGTCGGTCCAAAAAGGTTCATCCTCCGCCAAGGAATTTTCGGAAGCTAGCCGAAGAAGATGAGCGTTGCCAGAGGTGGCGCCCCCTTCTCCTTGTGGGAGAAGGTAGATCGGCGCGGAGCGCCGAGACAGTTGAGGGGTGTTCCAGCGGAGTGAGGCGTTGGCGTTCACTGGAACACCCCTCATCCGTCGCCTTTGGGGACACCTTTCTCCCACAAGGGGAGAAGGGGGAGCTAAATCAAAAACACCTTCCCCTTCATTGTCGCCGGCACCTCCACGCCGAGCCGGCTCAGCACCGTCGGCGCGAGCTGCAGCTGGTCGAGCAGCGCGTCGGCTTCTGGACCCTTCGCCGGCCCGAAATAGTAGAGGGCGAAATCCTGCATCTCGTCGTCATGCCCGCCGTGATGGCCGCGGTCGGTCTGGCCGTGATCGGCGGTGACGATGGCTTCATAGCCGGCTTCGCGCCAATCGGGCAGGAAGGCGGCGAGCATACCGTCCATCGCGTAGCAGGCATGATCCATCTCGTGGCAGTTGTGGCCGAAGCGATGGCCCATGGAGTCCAGCGTGCAGCTGTGCAGGATGCCGTAGTCGATGCCGTGGCGGCGGGTGAGCATGGTCAATGTCGCGAAAAGGTCGACATCGCTCGGCGTCATCTGGTTCTTGAGATTGTAGCCGGTCATGGTGTGGAAGCGGCCATGCGTGATCGGCCCGCCAGGCTCGTCGAATTCCATATCCTCGACGAGATCGAATGGATAGGAGCGGAAGAATTCCGACCAGTAGGAATGCGTCACCGCCCCGGTCCTGCCGCCGGCCTTGCTGACCTCCGAGAAGATATCGGGCTGCCTGACCCGGAACCGGTTCTCGTTGGAGAGGATGCCATGAACCTGCGGCGTGACCCCGGTATGGATCGAGGCGTAGCAGCAGGCCGATGTTGACGGCAGCACGGAGCGCATTCTCCACACTTGCGCCTCACCCGATTGTACCCAGCCTTCGAGATTGCCCATGAGCCGGCGCCAGTTCCGGTAGGGCACGCCGTCAAGGATGATGAGCAGCAATTTGGATTTAAGCGCCACGGGGAATTCCATGCGGTCTTGCGGGAGGGATCAGCATCGAAGGCTTGACCGACCCGGCCAAGCCCGAGAAGCGCAGAGAAGAGCAAGCCAGCTTAATTGCCGGCGCTTTCCATGCGCCGGCCCGCGATCGCCTTCTCCAGCCAGCCGATCTCCATTTCGGGGACGGAGGACAATAGAAGGTCGGTATAGGCATCGAAGGGCGGCGCCAGCACCTTGCTCTTGGAGCCGTAGCGAACGACCTCGCCGCGATACATGACCGCGATCGAATCGGCGATCGACTTCACTGTCGCGAGATCGTGGGTGATGAAGAGATAGGCCACTTTCTCGATCTGCTGCAGGTTGAGCAGCAGCTTGAGGATGCCGTGGGCGACCAGCGGATCGAGCGCCGAGGTCACCTCGTCGCAGATGATCAGCTTCGGCTTGGCGGCGAGCGAACGGGCGATGCAGACGCGCTGCTTCTGGCCGCCGGAAAGCTCGGCCGGATAGCGGTCAATGAAGCCCTTGCCCATCTCGATCTGGTCGAGCAGCTCGGCGACGCGCTTGTCGCGCTCGCGGCCTCTTATGCCGAAATAGAACTCGAGCGGCCGGCCGATGATCGTTCCCACGGTCTGGCGCGGGTTCATCGCGACATCGGCCATCTGGTAGATCATCTGCAGCTGGCGCAGATCCTCCTTCGGCCGGTCGGCGAGCCTGTTGCCAAGCGTGCGGCCGTCGAAGAAGACGCTGCCCTGCTCGGGCGGCAGGAGGCCGGTGATGGCGCGCGCCAGCGTCGATTTGCCGGAACCGCTCTCGCCGACGACGGCCAGCGTCTGGCCCGGGTAGATGTCGACCGAGACGTTCTTCAGCACCTTGACGAGACCGCCGCCATAGGCGGCCGTCACGTTCTTCACCGACAGCATCGGTGTGGTGCCGGGCTGCTGTTCGTTGTGCTCGATCTCATGCACCGAGACCAGCGCGTTGGTGTATTCCTGGCGCGGCTCCTTGATGATCTGGCGGGTACCGCCCCATTCGACCAGCCGACCATGGCGCAGCACCATGATCTCGTCCGCGACCTGCGCCACCACGGCGAGGTCGTGGGTGATGTATAAAGCCGCCACATGGGTATCGCGGATTGCGTCCTTGATCGCCGCCAGCACATCGATCTGCGTCGTCACGTCGAGCGCCGTGGTCGGCTCGTCGAAGACGATCAGGTCGGGCTCGGAGCAAAGCGCCATCGCCGTCATGACGCGCTGCAACTGGCCGCCGGAGACTTGGTGCGGGAAGCGCTCACCGATCGTTTCCGGATTGGGCAGGCTGAGCTTCTTGAACAGCGCGACGGCTCGCTTCTCGGCCTCGGCCCGGGTTGCCGTGCCGTGCAGAAGCGTCGCCTCCACCACCTGGTCCATCAGCCGGTGCGCCGGATTGAAGGCCGCCGCCGCCGACTGGGCGACATAGCACACTTCGCGGCCGCGCAGCTTGCGCAAGCCCTCCTTGCCGCCCTTCAGTATGTCGCGGCCGTTGAGGATCACCTCGCCGCCGGTAATGCGCACGCCACCTCGGCCATAGCCCATGGAGGACAGGCCGATCGTCGACTTGCCGGCGCCGGATTCGCCGATCAAGCCGAGCACCTTGCCCTTCTCCAGCGTCAGCGAGACATCATGGACAAGGGTGATGGTCTTCGGCGCCTCGCCGGGCGGGTAGACGGTCGCCTCGATGCGCAGATTGCGGATGTCGAGGAGTCGGCCGGCATTTGCTTTGCTGTCAGCCATCACCCGCGCCCTCCCTTCAGGCTGGTCGTGCGGTTGAGCACCCAGTCGGCGACAAGATTGACCGAGATCGCCAGCGCCGCGATGGCCGCCGCCGGGATGAGCGCCGCCGGGATGCCGAAGACGATGCCGTCCTTGTTCTCCTTCACCATGCCGCCCCAGTCGGCGTCCGGCGGTTGCACTCCGAGGCCGAGGAAGGAGAGTGTCGACAGGAAAAGCACCGCATAGATGAAGCGCAGGCCGAGTTCCGAGACCAGCGGCGACAGCGCGTTCGGCAGAATCTCGCGGAAAATGATCCAGCCGCTGCCTTCGCCGCGCAGTTTCGCGGCCTCGACATAGTCCATGACGTTGATGTCGACCGCCACCGCGCGCGACAAGCGGTAGACGCGGGTCGAATCGAGGATGCCCATCACCAGGATCAGCGTCACCAGGTTGGACGGCAGCACCGACAGGACGACCAGGCCCATGATCAGCGTCGGGATCGACATCAGCAGGTCCACGAGGCGCGACAGCATCGTGTCGAACCAGCCGCCGAACACCGCCGCCGAGAAGCCCAGAATGGCGCCGAGCGAAAAGGACAGCGCGGTGGCCAGCACGGCGATGAACAGCGTGATGCGGGCGCCATAGATCATGCGGGACAAGAGATCGCGGCCGAGATTGTCGGTGCCCAACAGGTGCACCGATGACATCGGTTCCCAAGGGACGTCGCTGACGATCTCGGCATTGCCGTGCGGGGCGATCCATGGCGCCAAGACCGCCGCCAGCACGAACAGCGTCGTCAGCACAATGCCGATCAGCGCCGCGACAGGAGTGCGTCTGATATCGAGCATACCGGCGCCCCCTACTTCGGATGCCTGAGCCGCGGATTGGCGACGATCGCCGCAATGTCCGCGATGATGTTGAGGGCGATATAGACGGCCGCAAAGATCAGGCCGACCGCCTGGACGACGGGAACGTCACGCTTGGTGACGTGGTCGACGAGATATTGCCCCATGCCCGGATAGACGAAAATCACCTCGACCACGACGACGCCGACCACGAGATAGGCGAGGTTCAGCATGACGACATTGATGATCGGCGCGATCGCGTTCGGGAAGGCATGCTTGCGGATGACCGCGAAAGCAGAGAGCCCCTTGAGCTCCGCCGTCTCGACATAGGCCGATTGCATGACGTTGAGGATCGCCGCTCGCGTCATGCGCATCATGTGGGCCAGCACCACCAGCGTCAGCGCCGCCGCCGGCAGCGCGATCGCCTGCAAGCGCTCGCCTAACGACATTCCGTCATAGACGGTGGAGATGGCGGGGAACCATTGATGCTCGACCGCGAAGTAGAAGACCAGCAGGTAGCCGATGAAGAATTCCGGGAACGAGGTCGAGGCGAGCGCCACCCCGGAGATCATCTTGTCGACCCAGCCATTGCGGTAGCGCACCGCGATCAGGCCAAGCGTGATCGCCAGCGGAATGGCCACGATTGCCGCCCAGAAGGCCAGGAACAAGGTGTTCCACAGCCGTTCCTTGATCGATGTCGCTATGTCCTGGCCGCTCGACATCGCCGTGCCGAGATCGCCGGTGAGCACGCCGCCCAGCCAGTGGAAGTAGCGGATATAGGCAGGCTGATTGAGCCCGAGCTGTTCGCGCAGATTGGCGAGCGACTCCGGCGTCGCCGATTGTCCGAGGATGGCTTGGGCGACGTCGCCGGGCAGGATCTGCGTGCCGGCGAAGATCAGGACCGAAACGGCCAGCAGAAGGAGGATGCCCAGCGCAACGCGCTGGGCCACCAGTTTCACGACGGGTGAGGACATCTCCGCAAGGCCGGACCTTAGGCTTCCATCCAGCACTTCGCCAAGGCGTAGCCGTTCATCAGCTCCTGATGCGGATCGTCCACCCAGCCACCGACCTTGGGACCAGTTGCGTCGATGAACTGGTTGAACATCGGCAGGATCAAGCCGCCCTCGTCACGCACCATCACAGCCATGTCATGGTACATCTGCTTGCGCTTGGCCTCGTCGAGCTCGGCGCGCGCCGCCAGCACCATCTTGTCGAAGTCCGGCCGCTTGAACCGCGTGTCGTTCCAGTCGGCGCTCGACAGGTAGGCGGTCGAGTACATTTGGTCCTGCGTCGAGCGGCCGCCCCAATAGGAAGCGCAGAAGGGCTGCTTGTTCCAGACTTCGTTCCAGTAGCCGTCGCCGGGCTCGCGCTTGATTTCCAGCTTGATGCCGGCCTTGGCCGCGCTCTGCTGATAGAGCTGCGCGGCATCGACCGCGCCGGGGAAGGCGACGTCCGACGTCCTGAGCAGCACTGCGCCGTCGTGACCCGACTTCTTGTAGTGGAACTTGGCCTTGTCGGGATCGTATTTGCGCTGCTCGATCTCTGTGAACAGCGGGTAGGAGGCGTTGATCGGGAAGTCGTTGCCGAGCGAGCCGTAGCCGCGCAGCACCTTGTTCAGCATCTCTTCGCGGTTGATCGCCAGCTTCAGCGCCATCCTGAGGTCGTTGTTGTCGAACGGCGCCGTGTTGCAATGCATGATGAACACGTAGTGGCCGGGACCGGAGTGGTTGCGGATGGTGACGCCCCGCACGCGCTTGATCAGGTCGACGATCTTCGGCTCGACGCGGTTGATCATGTTGACCTGACCGCCCTGCAGGGCCGCCGTGCGCGCCGTCGCGTCGTTGATGACGACGACTTCGACCTGGTCGGCATGGCCCATCTTGTCGCCCTGCCAGTAGTTGGCGAAGCGTTCGCCGACATGGCGCACGCCGGGCTCGTTGACCTTGACCTTGTAAGGGCCGGCGCTGATGCCGGCATCGGGTTTGTCCTTGCCGCCATTCGGCTGGACGATCAGGTGATAGTCGCTGAGCAGATAGGGAAGGTCGGCGTTGGCTTCCTTCAGGGTCAGCACCACTTCCTTGCCGTTGGCCTTGATGGTCTCGATGCCCTTCATGTAGCCGAGCGCGCCGGACTTCGACTTCTCGTCCGAATGGCGCTCGAGCGTGGCTGCCACGTCCTGGGCGGTCACCGTCTTGCCGTTGTGGAATTCGATGCCGTCGCGGATCTTCAGCGTCCAGACCTTGGCGTCGTCGGAAGAGCCGATTTCCTCGGCGATGCGGTTCTCGAGCTTGCCGTCGGGCGACAGCTCGACGATCATTTCGCCCCAGCACTTGCCGAAGGCGAAGGGCACCTGGGTCATCATCAGCGCCGGGTCGAGGCTGTTGGTGGATTCACCGCCGACCAGGCCGGCCTTCAACGTGCCGCCCTTGACGGGGCCGGCAGCCCGGGCAGCGCTCGAAAGCAGCGAATTGGCGAAGGGCGCGGTGACGCCGAGCGCGGCGGCGCGGCCAAGGAAGTCGCGACGGCTGAGCTTTCCGGCAGCGACGCGCCGGCTGAGATAGTCGAGTTCGTTTGTCATTACGGGTTCCTCACTCTGATGGTACGACCATGTGGTCGGTTCTTGTTCTTGTGAGGGATAATGAGCGCAACGGAAAGCTGTAAGCAAGACCGAATGCGACATGCCGTGGCGTAAATGGCGCGTCGCATTTGGACCAATCTTGTCAGCGCTCACACGAGAGCGCGGGGAATCGTCTGTTTGAAATCGCGCTCGAACACCAGCTTTTCGCCCTCATAGGCCTCGATTCTGGCGCTGAGGATGAAGTCTTGCGCGTCCGAGCGCATCTCGGCGAAGGTCTCGGTCCGCACCGACCATTCATTTCGCGACAATGTCTGCGTCCAATGCGTGCTGCCCGTCGCCGACAGGGGATCGTCGGGTTGGATCGCCCATGTCTCCCTGACCATGCTGCCGTGGACCAGCCCGTGCTCCAGGTCGCGCACCTCGCCGAAATCGTCCGTTACGGCAAGCGTGACGACGCCGGTCTTTTCGTTGCGGTGGATATGCCGTTCGGAATTGGTCGGCCTGATCGTCTCGGTCGCCCAGGGCGTAGCCCCTTCCGGTTCGAGGAACGACACCTCGTCGGCCGTCGCCGGCGGGCGCAGCGGCAGCTTGAGCGTCGCGGCCGACAGTTCGAGCGTCGCCGGCTCCGGCGACGGCCAGATCATCGGCCAGTAGGCGGTCGAGACGGCGACCCGCAGGCGGTGCCCGGCCGGCACCCGGTAGGCGCACTGATCGAGCACGACGCGTGCCGAGACCGTCTCGCCTGGCACCAGCGCTTCCGGGAACTCGTGCGAGTTGCGGTGGGTGAGGTTGAGCACGCCATAGGAGATCAGCTCCGAGGCGCCGTCCGGATGCACGTCACAGAGACGCACCGCGATGTTGGCCTGGCGGCGGTCCGAGGCAACCCGTACTTCGACTTCCGGCGCGCCGACGATGTCGATCGCCTCCTCGAGTTCGACCTGGTCGAAGCATACCGAAAGCGCGTCGTCGGGGCGCTGGTCGCCCGGCAGTTCCGGACCGAAGGTGAAGGGAAAATACTCGCCGCCCGCAAGCCCGCAACTTTGCGGCGAGGCGACGATTGCCGGTCCGGCGCCTTCGGCAATGAGCTCGGTTGCCTTGACCTTGATGTCGGGCGAGGGCCATTGCTGTTCCGCAACCCAGCGGCCTGGCCGTTCGGGATGCCAGCGGGCCGGACGCACGCTGTCCATCACATAGGCGCGGTAGTCCGGGTCGGCCTCGACGCCGGTCGCCGCGCCCTTCAGCCAGCGGTCCCACCAGCGCAGCGCCTCCTGCAGGAAGCCGATGGCCGGATTGGGTGCCGCGTAATGCGGATATTTGTGGATCCAGGGGCCGACGATGCCCTTCACCGGCGCCTGGATGTTGGTGACCAGATTGGAGATCGTGTTGCGGTAGCCGTCATGCCAACCGCCGATCGACAGCACTGCCGCCGTAACGGCTGAAAAGTCCTCGCAGATCGAGCCGCGTTTCCAGTAAGCATCGCGATGCTGGTGGCTGAGCCACAGCGGCGCGAGAAAGGGCTGGTTCTCCAGCCGGCTCAGCCACAGATCGCGCCAGCGGTTGCCGCCGGCGATTTCCGGATCCGGCGGCCGCGACGAGTAGGAGAGCATCGTCGAGGCCCAGCCGAAATTCTCGAGCAGCAGGCAGCCGCCCTTGTAGTGAATGTCGTCGGCATAGCGGTCGACGGTCGAGCACAGGCTGATCACCGCCTTCAGCGCCGGCGGCTGCTTTGCCGCGACCTGCAGGCAGTTGAAGCCGCCCCAGGATATGCCCATCATGCCGACATTGCCGTTGCACCAGGGCTGCGCGGCCGCCCAGGCGATGACGTCGCAGGCGTCCTGCAATTCCTGCTCGGAATATTCGTCGTCCATCAGCCCTTCGGAATCGCCGTTGCCGCGCATGTCGACGCGGATCGAGGCATAGCCGTGTCCGGCGAAATAGGGATGCGTCAGCTGATCGCGGAAGATGGTGCCGTCGCGCTTGCGGTAGGGCAAATGCTCGAGGACCGCCGGCACCGGGTTGTCGCCGGCATCCTCAGGCATCCATATACGCGCCGACAGCCGGCAGCCATCCGGCATGACGATGCCCATATCGGGAAATTCGACGACCTTGCGAGGGAATTCTGTGACGGTTTTCATGCAAGGCACATGATGGAACCGTCGCCGAGGCGTCGTGGGCCAGCCGGCGAAATCGGCTGGTCAATAAGCGTCAGTTCAAAGCGTCAGTTCAGCGGAATGTCGTTGTCGGCCTTGCTCGCCTGGTATGTACCGGACAGCGCGTCATAGCGTGCGGAGATCTTGGCAATGCGCGCCTCCAGCCGCCTGCGTTCCGCCTCGGGCAAAGCGCGCACCAGCCGGCGTATGGAAAAGCTCTTCCAATAGGCGTTCTCGGCGTTGTAGCCGCCGGGATCGAGTGTGAAGACCTCCTTCAGGATCTTCAGGTCATGCGGGATGGCGAAGCTGTCGCGCGAGTCCTCGTGGCTGAAGAGGTAGTAGAAATTGTCGAAGCCGGTCCAGGTGATCGCCGACAGGCACAGCGAGCAGGGCTCGTGCGTGGCCAGGAACAGCGCATCCCTGGTGTCGACGCGCTGGGCCCTGGGCATTTCGTAAAATCGCTTCAGGCAGTGCATCTCGCCATGCCAGAGCGGATTTTCGATTTCGTTGTTGGTTTCGGCGAGCACCAGCGAGCGGTCGTCTTTCCGCAGGATGGCGGCGCCGAAGAGTTTGTTGCCATGGGCAACGCCTTCAGCGGTCTTCGGCACGATATCGTGCTCGATAACGTCGAGCAGGCGGTCGATCAGCGAAATGTCTGTCATCGGGAAAAACTGGCAGCTTTCAGGGAAGATGGATCTCGTAAGGGTGCGAGAAATGGCACTCTTCGAGGTTGGCGCCGTCGCCGCCGCGGTCGACGATGAGGAAGTCTTGTTCCTCGCCGATCGGCGTCAGCACGCCGTGCCAGAGGTTGCGCCGGTAGTTGATGCCCTGCCCGGGCGCGGTGATGAAGGCGTGCGGCTCGCCTGGGCCGTCCGGAGTGTCATGGCAGACGACAACCAGAAAGGGCCGCGGCGACAGCGGAATGAAAGCCTGGCTGCCGAGCGGATGGCGCTCGACCATGGTCAGTTTCAGCGGCATCTCGTAGGGGGTGCCGCGCACCATCGAGATCAGCACCTTGGCATTCGGCCCGGTGGCCTCGGCGGTGGCGAGATCGTGGTAGCGCATCGCCTTGCCGCCATTGATCGGGTAGCGGTTCTCGCCGCCCATATCGATCACGTCGCCAAACGGCGCGAAGTTTTCGCGTGTCAGCGGCTGGGCCACGATTTGGGTCACCGCGCGCGAGCCCCAAGGGCGCCGCCAAGCTTGGCGTGCCGGTTGACGTCCTTGTAGAGCAGGTAGCGGAAATTCCCGGGACCGCCGGCGTAGCAGGCCTGCGGGCAAAAGGCGCGCAGCCACATGAAGTCGCCGGCCTCGACCTCGACCCAGTCCTGATTGAGGCGATAGACTGCCTTGCCTTCGAGCACATAGAGCCCATGCTCCATGACATGGGTCTCGGCGAAGGGGATGACCGCGCCGGGTTTGAGCGTGACGATGGTGACATGCATATCGTGGCGCATGTCGGCCGGGTCGACGAAGCGCGTCGTCGCCCAGTGGCCTCCCGTGCCGGGCATCGGGCTCGGCTCGACCTCCTTGTCGCTGCTGAAGAAGGCTTCCGGAACGTCGAGGCCGTCGACCGCCTCATAGGCCTTGCGGACCCAGTGGAAGCGGACCGCACCGCTGCTCTCATTGCGCACCGTCCAGCCGCTGGCGGGCGGCAGGAAGGCGAAGCCGCCCGGCCGAAGCACATGGTTCTTGCCGGCAAGCGAGACCGCAAGCTCGCCCTCGACCACGAACAGCACGCCCTCGGCTTCGGGGTCGAGCTCAGGCCGGTCGCTGCCGCCGCCGGGCAGGACCTCGACGATGTACTGCGAAAAGGTCTCGGCGAAGCCCGAAAGCGGTCTTGCGATGATCCAGGCCCTTGTCTTGTTCCAGAACGGCAGCGGGCTGGTGACGATGTCCTGCATCACGCCCTTGGGGATCACCGCATAGGCTTCGGTGAAGACGGCTCGGCCGGTCAACAGCTCGTGCTGACCGGGATGGCCGCCATGCGGCGCGTAATAGGTTCGCTCGGCCATGTTCATCCTGTCCATGTGTTGAAGCCTATTTTGGAAGCATGTCTTTCAGCCGAAGCAGCGCGATGCGCTCGACTTGTTTGCACGCGGTGTCGAATTCATTGCTGCGGCTGTTGCCGATGCGAGCCTCGAACTCCGCCAGGATCTGGTCCTTCGTCTTGCCCTTGACCGCGATGATGAAGGGAAATCCGAAGGTCGTGACATAGGCGGCGTTGAGTTTCGAAAACAGCTCGCGCTCCTTGTCGGTCAGCGCGTCGAGCCCGGCGGAGGCCTGTTCTTTGGCTGATTCCGGCGTCAGCCGCTTGGCCGCCGCCAGCTTGCCGGCAAGGTCGGGATGGGCGTTGAGCACGGAAAGCCGCTCGGCCTCGGTCGCCGCGCGGAAGACGCGGCAGAGCGCGTTGTGCAGGCCGCCGGCGCTGTCATGGGCCGGGCCGAGCTCCAGTTCGTAGGCCCGCTCGGCGATCCACGGCGAATGCTCGAACACCCCGCCGAAGGCATGCACGAATTCCTCGAATTCCATCCGAGACGGGCGCAGCGCCGGCGCCTGGTAGGGGTGCGTCTCGCGCCAGTGTTTTGCGATATCGATGCGCCGGGTCAGCCACACCCTGTCATGCGACTTCACATAATCGACGAAGCGCGTCAGCGCCGCCACGCGGCCCGGACGGCCGACCAGCCGGCAATGCAGGCCGATGTTCATCATGCGCGGCCGCCCCGCCTTGCCCTCCGCATAGAGCGTGTCGAAACTGTCCTTCAGATAGGCGAAGAACTGGTCGCCCGAATTGAAGCCCTGCGGCGTGGCAAAGCGCATGTCGTTGGCGTCGAGCGTATAGGGGATGATGAGCTGCGGCTTCTCCAAACCATCCCGGTCGAACCAGTAGGGCAATTCGTCGTCATAGGTGTCGGAGACGTAATCGAAGCCGCCTTCCTCGGCGACGAGTCGCACCGTGTTGACGGAAGTGCGGCCGGTGTACCAGCCGGTCGGCCGCGCGCCGGTCACTTCGTAATGCAGACGGATCGTCTCTTCGAGGTCGCGTCGCTCGTCCTCCGCGCTATGGTCGCGGTAGTCGATCCATTTCAGCCCGTGCGAGGCGATCTCCCAGCCGGCCTCCTGCATCGCCGCGACCTGATCGGGGGAGCGTGCCAGCGCCGTGGCGACGCCGTAGCAGGTCACCGGCACCTCAGCTTGCGTGAACAGCCGGTAGAGCCGCCAGAAGCCGGCGCGGGCGCCGTATTCATAGATCGATTCCATGTTCCAATGGCGCTGGCCGAGCCAGGGGGCGGCGCCGACAATCTCGGACAGGAAGGCTTCGGAAGCCTTGTCGCCGTGCAGCACGCAGTTCTCGCCGCCTTCCTCGTAATTGACGACGAACTGCACCGCGACATAGGCGCCGCCGGGCCATTTCGGGTCCGGCGGATTGGCTCCGTAACCGCGCATGTCCCGTTCGTAACGCATGATCGCTCCTGCCCGAATGTTGAGATGAAGATATCGAAAGGAGTGCTCGTGCATTCCCCCGAAAATTTTTGAAAGTGCTTTTTGCCGCACTCCGCTCGACCGGGGCTTATGCATCGCCTTTAATTGGCGCACAATTGACCTGAAAACGTTCGACTACTTGGGATGGGAGGCGGCCAGTGGCAGAAACGTCGAAAGCCGATGGCGGGCGTCTGACGACCCATGTCCTCGATACCGCGACCGGCAGGCCGGCAAAGGGCCTTTCGATCGGGCTTTTCCGCCTCGAAGGCCAGGCCCGCACGCATTTGAAGACCGTCACCACCAATGATGACGGCCGCTGCGACGCGCCGTTGCTTGCCGGCGCCGACTTCCGCACCGGCGAGTACGAGCTGGTCTTCGCTGCCGGCGATTATCTGCGCGGGCAGGGCGCCAGCCTGCCGGAGCCGGCTTTCCTCGACACCGTGCCGATCCGCTTCGGCATGGCGGAGGAGCGGCATTATCATGTGCCGCTCTTGATCTCGCCGTACGGCTACTCGACCTATCGCGGGAGCTGAGACATGGCCGACAAGACCCGTAACCAGATACGCTTCATCCTGAACGGCGCCGATGTCGCGCTGACCGACATCGCTCCCGACGCGACCCTGCTCGACTGGCTGCGGTTGAACCGCTCGCTGCGCGGCACCAAGGAAGGCTGCGCCGAGGGCGATTGCGGCGCCTGCACGGTGCTGGTCGGCAAGCTGTCGGTCGAGGGCCTGGTCTATGAAAGCGTCAATGCCTGCATCCGCTTCATGGGCTCGCTCGACGGCACCCATGTCGTCACCGTCGAGCATCTGCGCGGCAATGGGGAACGGCTTCACCCCGTGCAGCAGGCGATGGTCGATTTCCATGGCTCCCAATGCGGCTTCTGCACGCCTGGCTTCGTCATGTCGCTCTATGCGCTCTGGATGAAGACGTCCAACCCGTCCGACGCGGCGATCGAAAAGGCGCTGCAGGGCAATCTCTGCCGCTGTACCGGCTACGAGGCGATCATGCGCGCCGCGCGCGCCATATCAAGCTACGGCAAGGCGGCGAAGGACCCGCTGGCAGTGGAGCGCAAGGATATCACTGCACGGCTGGGAGCGCTGCGCGACGGCGCCAGGGTCGAGGTCGGGTCGGGTAAGGAGCGGCTGATCGTGCCGGCTGACGTCGACGATTTCGCCAGGGCGCTCGAGAAGGAGCCTGGCGCCACCATCGTTGCCGGCTCGACCGATGTCGGGCTGTGGGTCACCAAGCATATGCGCGACATTTCGCCGGCTATCTTCATCGGTGGCCTCGACGGCTTGCGCACGATCTCGGAGGCCGATGGCGTGATTACGGTCGGCGCCGGCGTGACTTACAGCGAAGCCTTCGCAACGCTTTCCAGGCGCATCCCGGCCTTGGGACCGCTGGTCGACCGCATCGGCGGCGAGCAGGTGCGCAACATGGGCACCATCGGCGGCAACATCGCCAATGGCTCGCCGATCGGCGACACGCCGCCGCCGCTGATCGCGCTCGGCGCGCGGCTAACGCTCCGCAAGGGCAATGCCCGACGCACGATCCCGCTCGAAACCTTCTTCATTGCCTATGGCAAGCAGGATCGGCAGCCCGGCGAATTCGTCGAGGCCGTCCATGTGCCCGTGCCGGCAGAGGGCACGAAATTTGCCGTCTACAAGGTCACCAAGCGCCGCGACGAGGACATTACTGCTACCCTCGGCGCCTTCTATCTGACCGAAGCCAAGGACGGCACCGTGGCGGATATCCGTATCGCCTATGGCGGCATGGCGCCGACGCCGAAGCGGGCGACTGCGGTTGAAACCGCCCTTATCGGCAAAGTCTGGAGCGAAGCGACTGTCGAGGCCGCGATGGCCGAATATGCCAGCGACTTCACGCCAATTACCGATATGCGTGCAACCGCCGAGTATCGGGGGCTGGCGGCGAAGAATCTTTTGCTGCGCTTTTATGTCGAAACCACCGGCACCAGGGCGCCGTTCCAAGTGACCCGCAACGAGGCGGCCTGATGAACAAGCACGCCACTCCCAACCTCAAGGCCGAAAAAATCGTCGGCGGCGTCGCCACCGAGCAGCGGCACGATTCCGCGCACAAGCATGTCAGCGGCGCCGCCGTCTATATCGACGATATGCCTGAGCCTGCCGGCACGCTGCATGTCGGCCTTGGCCTCGCCAAGGTCGCGCACGGCACGCTGAAGAGCATCGATTTGTCGGCGGTGCGATCGGTTCCCGGCGTCGTCGATGTGCTGACCTGTGCCGACGTGCCCGGCGAGAACGACGTCTCGCCAAGCAACATGCATGACGATCCGGTGCTCGCCGAGCACAAGGTGCTATTCTACGGCCAGCCGATCTTCGCCGTGGTAGCCGAGACACGCGAGGCGGCGCGCCGCGCGGCACGCCTGGCTAGGATCGAATATGACGAGCTTCCGGCTGTGATCGACATCTGGGACCTCGACCCGGTCAAGGACAAGCAGGTCACCACGCCGCTGATCCTGAAGCGCGGCGATGCGGCCGCGGCGATTGCGGCGGCACCCCGCCGCATCAAGAACCGCATGTGGCTTGGCGGCCAGGACCATTTCTACCTCGAGGGCCAGGTCTCGCTGGCGATCCCCGGTGAGGACGACGAGGTGATCGTCTATTGCTCGACGCAGGGGCCGAGCGAGACGCAGCATCTGGTTGCGCATGCGCTCGGCGTGCCGAGCCATGCGGTGACGGTGGAAGTGCGCCGCATGGGCGGCGGCTTCGGCGGCAAGGAGACGCAGGCCAACCAATGCGCGGCCATAGCCGCCATCGCGGCCAAGAAGCTGGGGCGCGCGGTGAAGATCAGGCTCGACCGCGACGAGGACATGACCGCCACGGGCAAGCGGCATGATTTCGCCATCGACTACGAGGTCGGCTTCGACGACGAAGGCAATATCCTCGGCGTCGATTTCACCTATGCCCTGCGCTGCGGCTTCTCCGCCGACCTGTCCGGTCCGGTCGGCGACCGGGCGCTCTTCCATTGCGACAACGCCTATTTCTATCCGGCGGTGCACGCGAAATCGGCGCCGCTTTTCACCAATACGGTCTCGAACACCGCCTTCCGCGGCTTTGGCGGCCCGCAAGGCATGGTCGGCGCGGAGCGCGTCGTCGACGAAGTGGCCTTCGCGGTCGGCAAGGATCCGCTCGAAATCCGCAAGCTCAATTTCTATGACCCGATGGATGCGATCGGCGAACGCTGCCTCACGCCCTATCACCAGAAGGTCGAGGACAACATCATCCACCGCATCGTCGCTGAGCTGGAGGAAAGCGCCAATTACGCGCGGCGGCGGCGCGAGATCAGCGCCTTCAACAACAACAGCCGCTTTATCAAGCGCGGCCTGGCGCTGACGCCGGTCAAGTTCGGCATTTCCTTCACAAAGACCGAGGCCAACCAGGCCGGCGCCCTGGTGCATGTCTATGCCGACGGCTCGGTGCATATGAACCATGGCGGCACCGAAATGGGCCAGGGCCTGCATCTCAAGGTGGCGCAGGTCGTCGCCGAGGAATTCCAGATCGATCTCGACCGGGTCAAGATCACCGCCACCACCACAGCCAAGGTGCCGAACACCTCGCCGACGGCGGCATCTTCCGGCGCCGACCTCAACGGCATGGCGGCGCAGGATGCCGCTCGGCAGATCCGCAAGCGGCTGACCGATTTCGCGGCCGAAAAATACCAGGTGCCCCTCGACCAAGTCGTGTTCCTGCCCAACCGGGTGCGCATCGGCAACCAGGAAATCGCCTTCAACGATCTGGTCAAGCAAGCCTACATGTACCGCGTCCAGCTCTCGGCGGCTGGCTTCTACAAAACGCCGAAGATCCATTGGGACCGCAGCAAGGGCCGCGGCCATGCCTTCTACTACTACGCCTATGGCGCGGCCTGCTCGGAAGTCTCGGTCGATACGCTGACGGGCGAATATGTCGTCGAGCGCACCGACATCCTGCACGATGCCGGCCGCTCGCTGAACCGCGCGATCGACCTCGGCCAGGTCGAGGGCGGCTTCATCCAGGGCATGGGCTGGCTGACGACGGAAGAGCTTTGGTGGGACAACAGCGGCCGGCTGCGCACGCATGCGCCGTCGACCTACAAGATCCCGCTCGCTTCCGACCGGCCAAAAATCTTCAACGTCAAGTTGACCGACTGGTCATCGGCCTACGAGCCGACCATCCATCGCTCCAAGGCGGTCGGCGAGCCGCCGCTGCCACACGGCATGTCGGTGCTGCATGCACTCTCCGACGCGGTGGCGAGTGTCGCCGATCACAGGATCTGCCCGCGCCTCGACGCCCCGGCGACGCCGGAACGGGTGCTGATGGCGATCGAAAGGCTGAAGCGGGAAGCCGCAACGCCGGCCTGAACCGGCCAAAACGTGCAAATCGAGGCACAAAACGCTATATTTCCTGGGTGGAAATGCAGACGATGAACTCGAAAGTGCAAAGCCTGAAGGCGTTTCTCGGCCAGGCAGGCCGGGCCGCGCTCGTCGAGGTCGCGGCCACCAAGGGCTCGACCCCGCGCGAAGCCGGCGCCTTCATGCTCGTCTCACCATCGGCGATTTTCGGCACCATCGGCGGCGGCCAGCTTGAATTCATGGCGATCGACAAGGCGCGACAGATGCTTTTCTCCTCCCTTGAGGGCGCGATGGCCGCGAAGCGGCCAGAGGGGGTGCGCTCAGAAGGCACCACGACAGCGCCGAGCACTGCGCCGGCGACCCCACCCGACGGCTTGGCCGCCATCCTCCCCTCGAGGGGAAGGGAAGCCCGCATTGAGGTCGACGAAACCTGCGCGACCCTGGATGTTCCACTGGGCCCTGAAATCGGCCAATGCTGCGGCGGCCGCGTCGAGGTGCTGATCCGCTTGGTTGACGCTAGGATCGAACAGGAACTGATCGCCAAAGCCGAGGCCGAGGAGGCGCATCTGCCGCATGTCTATGTCTTTGGCGGCGGCCATGTCGGCCAGGCGCTGGCCGCGTCGTTGGTGCTGCTGCCCATTCATGTGGAGGTCGTCGAGACGCGGGCCGATGCGCTGGAAGGCATGCCGGAAACGGTTGAGACGCGGCTGACGCCGATGCCCGAAGCGGTGGTGCGCGAAGCCCCGGCGGGATCGGCCTTCGCCATCCTCACCCATGACCATGCGCTCGATTTCCTGATCGTCGCCGAGGCGCTGAAGCGCGACGACGCCGCCTATGTCGGCATGATCGGCTCGAAGACCAAGAAGGCGACGTTCAAGAACTGGTTCCTGAAGTCCGACGAGGGCAACGAGGCGCAGTTCAACCGCCTCGTCTCGCCGATCGGCAGCAATGCCGTGAAGGATAAGCGCCCGCCGGTGATCGCCGCGCTCGCCGCCGCCGAGATCATGACGGCACTGGTGTCGCATGCGGCCCAGGCTTCGGCCGTTCCCGAAAAGGCGATGGCTGGCTGATTCAGCCGGCCATGGGAGGAAGCCCAGCCGGCTATTCCTTTTCCTGCGTATGCGCTTCGAGGAACCACAGCAATTTGTCGAGCGAACGCGAGTAGGCGGTAAAGATGTCGGCGGTGTCGGCATCGCCGGCGTCGTCCGCCTCGTCGATCGCCTCACGCGCCAGCCTGGCAGCCGTGGCATAACGGTCGATCAGCGCCGCCAGATGATCCTTGGTCTTGTGGATGTCGGTTGGATAGGGCTGGAGCTTCGTTGCCCTCGACACGTCCTGCGAGGTGCCGTGCGCGGTGCCGCCGAGCTGCACGGCGCGTTCTGCGATGATGTCGACATGGCCGTCGATCTCCTCGCGGAATTCGTCGAGCATCTCATGGATGGCGATGAACTGCGGTCCCTTGACGTTCCAGTGCGCCTGCTTGGTGACCAGCGCCAGGTCGATGGCATCGGCAAGCCTGGCATTGAGAAGATCGATCGATTCCTTCTTGGCGTCGGATTTGAGGTCGTTCTTGGTGACAATGGCGTCCATGGTCGGCTCCTGTGGCGCTGGGTCGCTGCGAAAGCTGGGGACTGGTCTCGAAGGGCGGCCGTGCAGCCGCCAATCGCCAGAACGGGGACGGAGCGGGTTTCGTTCCGCATCGGATCGAGGGGCGCACACTGGCGAAGGTATGACTGATGCTCACAGCTGCTCGTCGCTTTCTTCGTTTCCCAAACCGGATTGAACCGTGTTTTCTGCACGCCTGACGAACACGAATGACGAACACGGGACGAGCGACATGGATGTTTTGCGCATAGCGGCGTTTTCGGACGGCAACAGCGGCGGCAACCCGGCCGGCGTGGTGATTGGCGAGGTTCTGCCCGACGCCGCAGACATGCAGCGCGTCGCTGCAGAGGTCGGCTTTTCCGAGACCGCCTTTGCCGCACGTGAAGGGGAAGGCTGGCGTGTCCGCTACTTTTCGCCCGAATCGGAAGTGCCGTTCTGCGGCCACGCCACCATCGCGCTGGGCGCGGCGTTGGTCAGAAGGTTCGGCGACGGAATTTTCAAGCTGCTCCTGAACCAGGCCGCCATCACCGTCGAAGGGTTTCGCGACGGCGCCAATTTTGCCGCCGCCCTGCAGTCGCCGCCGACGCGCAGCCGGGCGGCCCCGTCGGAGCTGGCCGGCGAAACCCTGGCGATGTTCGGTTACCAGGAGGGCGATCTCGATCCCGCCATTCCGCCCGCGCTGGTTCATGGCGGCGCCGACCATCTGGTGCTGGCCTTGAAGTCGCGCAAGGCGCTCGCCGCCATGGCCTATGACCTGAAACAGGGCCGGGCCCTGATGCGGCGCGAGGGACTGGTAACGATCCTGCTCGCCTATGCCGAAACGCCGCGTCTCTTCCACACGCGCAATCCCTTCGCTTCCGGCGGCGTCTATGAGGATCCGGCGACCGGCGCTGCCACCGCCGCCTTTGCCGGCTATCTGCGCGACATTGGCTGGGCGCATGGCGGCGCGGTCGACATCGTTCAGGGCGAGGATATGGGCATGCGCTCGCGGCTGCATGCCGATATTCCGCCGGCCCCGGGCAGCTCGATCCGGGTATCCGGCACAGCCCGCCTGATGGACGAAGACTGAGTGTGGTCACCCACGCGAAGGCGCGTGCCCGCCAGCCTACTTGCCGGCAAGAATGTCCTTGATCAGCCGCTGGCAGCGATCGGCCATGAAGTCGAGCAGCAGGCGGACCTTCGGATCCTGCAGCTTCTTGTGCGGATAGACGGCGGCGAACTGGACCGGCGTCGGCGGCGTCTTTGCCAGGATCACTCTCAGCCGCTGGTCGCGGATGAACGGCTCGACCTCGAAGCGCGGCTTGTTGATGATGCCGCGCCCCGACAGCGCCCAGCCTGTCAGCACATCGCCATCGTCCGTATCGTAGGGTCCATGCACCTCGAATTTCTGCGGACCGTTCGGCGTCTGCAGCGTCCAGACATATTCGCGCGTGCCGGAATAGCGCAGCATCAGGCAATCATGTTTCTTGCCGATCAGTTCCTGCGGCTCGACCGGCTCGCCGCGCGCCTCGAGGTATTTCGGCGCCGCGACCAGCACGCGCTCGCATTCCATGATGCCGCGCATCCGAAGGCTGGAATCCTCGATGATGCCAAGCCGGAAGGCGACGTCGATGCCTTCCTTCATGATGTCGACATTGTGGTCGGAGAGTCTCAGCCGCACCTCGATATCGGGGTATTTGTCGTGGAAATCCGGAATGCCCGAGGCGATCAGCCGCCGGCCGAGGCCGAGCGGCGCCGTCACCTTGATCGTGCCGCGCGGCTGGCCGGAAAGTGCTGCGACCGCGGCCTCCGCCTCGGTGATCGCGTCCAGCACTTGCTTGGCTCCGGTGTAGAACACCGTGCCGTGCTCGGTCGGCATCAGCTGCCTCGTGGTGCGGTTGAACAGCCGCACGCCGAGGTGCTTCTCCAACTCCTTGATGCGGTTGGAGGCGACCGCCGGCGAGATGCGCATGTCGCGCCCGGCCGCCGACAGATTGCCGAGCTCGACGACGCGGACGAAGACGGCGATATTGTCGAGATAGGCCATGCGACGGTCGTGGCTCTCAAATGGCTGCGTGGGACGACCCTAGTATTTTCCATTTTTTTTTGAAAGTCATCGCGCGCCCCGCCTCTTTTCGTTTGCGCTCCAGACCGTAAAGTCGCCTGATCGGCAGGGACGATTTCCCAGGGGCGACTCGATGATGGATTTTGCGATTTTCTGGGACTGGCTGAGCTTCGCCGTCCGCTGGCTGCATGTCATCACCGGCATCGCCTGGATCGGCTCGTCCTTCTATTTCGTCGCCCTCGATCTCGGGCTGCGCCAGCGTCCCGGCCTGCCCGCCGGCGCCTTCGGCGAGGAGTGGCAGGTGCATGGCGGCGGCTTCTACCACATCCAGAAATATCTGGTGGCGCCGGCCGAAATGCCGGAGCACCTGACCTGGTTCAAATGGGAATCCTACGCCACCTGGCTGTCGGGCTTCGCCATGCTTTGCGTGGTCTACTATGCCGGCGCCGACCTCTTCCTGATCGACCCCAACGTGCTCAACATCTCGGTGCCCGTCGGCATCCTCTTGTCGCTCGCCACGATCGGCGTCGGCTGGATCGTCTACGACCTGCTCTGCCGCTCGCCGCTCGGCAAAAGCGATACCGGCCTGATGCTGGTGCTCTACTGCGTGCTGGTCTTCATCGCCTGGGGGCTGACCCACCTCTTCACCGGCCGCGCTGCCTTCCTGCATCTCGGCGCCATCACCGCCACGATCATGTCGGCCAATGTCTTCATGGTCATCATCCCCAACCAGAAGATCGTCGTCGCCGACCTGATCGCCGGCCGCAAGCCGGACCCGAAATACGGCAAGATTGCCAAGCAGCGCTCGCTGCACAACAACTACCTGACCTTGCCGGTGCTGTTTCTGATGCTGTCGAACCACTACCCGCTGGCCTTCGGCACGCAGTTCAACTGGGTCATCGCGTCGCTGGTCTTCATCATCGGCGTGCTGATCCGGCACTATTTCAACACCGTGCACGCGAGGAAGGGCAACCCGACCTGGACCTGGCTGGGTGCCGCCGTGCTGTTCATGATCGTCATCTGGCTGTCGACCGTGCCCAAGGTGC
This sequence comes from Mesorhizobium sp. WSM3862, assembly GCF_002294985.1. Classification (GTDB taxonomy): domain Bacteria; phylum Pseudomonadota; class Alphaproteobacteria; order Rhizobiales; family Rhizobiaceae; genus Mesorhizobium. The sequence goes on from NZ_NSGE01000004.1 coordinate 440,639, forward strand.
TGACAGCGGAGCCCAAGACCTCCGCCGCATCCGCTGCTGCCCAGGTCTACATCGCCTCGGCGCATTTCCCGGCCGTGCGCGACACCGTGCTCGGCCGTTGTTCGATGTGCCATACCGAAGAGCCGGCCTATGAAGGCATCTACCATGCGCCGAAGGGCGTGTTGCTCGACACCGACGCGCGCATCGCCGAGCATGCCCGGGAGATCTACCTCCAGGCCGGCCGCGCGCATGCCATGCCGCCCGCCAACGTCACTCAGATAACCGACCAGGAACGGGCCCTTTTGGTGGCCTGGTTCGAAGGCGCCGGAAAGTAAGCATGACCTCGAAACTCCTGCGCGGCCGCACGCTCTCCTTCCTGCGCTGGCCCGAAGCAATCGACGACCATTCCGCCTGGCGCTACGAGGAGGATGGCGGGCTGCTGATCAACGACGGCAAGATCATTGCCGCCGGTCCGCATGCCGAGATCGCCAAGCGTGCCGGCGCCGGCGTCGAGACGATCGACCATCGCCCGCATCTCATCCTGCCGGGCTTCATCGACGCACATGTGCATGTGCCGCAGATGCAGATCATCGCGTCCTACGGCGCCGAGCTGCTCGACTGGCTGAACAAATACACCTTTCCGGAGGAGTCGAAATTCGCGAACGCGCAGCATGGCCGCCGCATCGCCAGGCTCTTCCTCGACGAGATGCTGCGCCAGGGCACGACGACGGTCGTCGCCTATTGCTCGGTGCACAAATCTTCGGCCGAAGCCTTCTTCGCCGAGTCGCACGACCGCAATATGCTTAACATCGCCGGCAAGGTGATGATGGACCGCAATGCGCCGGAGGGCGTGCTCGACACGCCCCAGACCGGCTATGACGACAGCAAGGCGCTGATTGCCGAATGGCACGGCAAGGGCCGCCAGCTCTATGCCATCACCCCGCGCTTCGCCATCACCTCCTCGCCCGAGCAGATGGAGATGGCCGGCGCGCTCTGCCGTGAGCATCCCGATCTCCACATGCAGACGCATCTGTCGGAAAACCACGCCGAGATCGCCTTCACCCAGGAGCTCTACCCCTGGTCGCGCGACTACACCGACGTCTATGAGCATTACGGCCTGCTGGGCAAAAAGAGCCTGTTCGGCCACTGCATTTATCTTTCCGAGCGCGAAGCCGATGCGCTGTCGCAATCGGGTTCGGTTGCGGGGTTCTGCCCGACCTCCAACCTCTTCCTCGGTTCCGGCCTGTTCGACTACCAGCGCTACCGCCGCCGCGAAAAGCCGCTTAGGATCGCTGCCGCCAGCGATGTCGGCGGCGGCACCAATTATTCGATGCTGCGGACCATGGACGAGGGCTACAAAGTCATCGCGCTGAATGGCGAGAAGCTGAACCCCTTCCAGTCCTTCTGGCAGCTGACGCGCGGCAATGCCGAAGCGCTGTCTGTCGCCGAAAAAGTCGGCACGCTGGAAGAAGGCACGGATGCCGACATCGTCGTGCTCGATGCCAACGCCACGCCGGCGATGCGGCTGAGGATGGAGACGGTGGAGACCCTGGCGGAGGAGCTCTTCCTGCTGCAGACGCTGGGCGACGACCGCGCCGTGAGCGAGGTCTATGTGGCGGGTCGGCCGGCCAAGAGCGCGATTGTCGCATAGATTAAATGTGCTCGTCGCTTGACCCCGCGTCAGCCATCGGCCAAAGCGTGCGTCGACATTGACAGGGGAAACGCCATGGCTGCCGCCGACGACATTGCTCTGATCAAGAAACAGGAAGCCACGCTGGTCTTTCCGGCCTTCGACGAGGCCGTGGCCTTCCAGATAGGCGCGGCGATCAGGGAGCGGGCGCTCAACGAAAACTTGCCGATCATCGTCGATATCAGGACCTTCGACCGTCCGCTATTCTACGCCGCCATGCCGGGCTCCAACGCCTCCAACCCCGACTGGGCGCGGCGCAAGATCAATGTCGTCAAGCGCTATCTCACAAGCACCTATCGCATGGTGCTGGAGCAGCGGCGACCCGACCGCACCTTCAAGGTCGGCGAAGCGCTCGACATTGCCGACTATGTGCTGGCCGGCGGCGGCTTTCCCGTCGCGGTGAAGGGCGCAGGCGTGATCGGCGTCATCGCCGTCTCCGGTCTGCCCGAACGAGAAGACCACGGTGTCGTTGTCGATGCGCTCTGCGCCCATCTCGGAGTCGATGCGAGCAAGCTCAAGTTGCCGCCGGAAGAGCAATGACCGATCCAAAAACTTTCCTTACGTCGATCTTCAACGCCGCCGTCGCCGCCGCCGATCCGGAAAAGACGATCCGCAATCATTTGCCGGCAAAGCCGAAGGGCCGCACCATCGTTATCGGCGCCGGCAAGGGCTCGGCGCAGATGGCGGCGGCCTTCGAGAAGGTCTGGAATGGTCCGATCGATGGGCTGGTCGTGACCCGCTACGGCTATGGCGCAAAATGCGAGCGCATCGAGATCATCGAGGCGGCGCATCCGGTGCCGGACGCCGCCGGCCTCGAAGCCTCGCGTCGGCTGCTCGAGAAGGTGCGGGGATTGACCGCGGACGATCTGGTCGTGGCGCTGATTTCGGGCGGCGGCTCGGCGCTGCTGCCGTCGCCCGCTCCCGGCCTGACTCTTGCCGACGAGATCGCCGTCAACGAGGCGCTGCTCGCTTCCGGCGCGCCGATCGCGGCGATGAACACCATCCGCAAGCACGTCTCGACCATAAAGGGCGGACGGCTGGCCGGCGCCGCACATCCGGCCCGCGTCGTATCGCTGGTCGTCTCCGACATTCCCGGCGACAATCCGGCGCTGGTGGCCTCGGGGCCGACCGTCCCCGACACCGGCAGCCGCGCGGATGCGCTGGCGTCGATCGCCGCCTACGGCATGAGCCTGCCGGATGCGGTCATGGCGCATATTCAGTCTGCCTCAGCCGATGCGCCACGCTCCAACGATCCAGTCTTTGCCGGCAATGAAGTGCATCTCATCGCCTCGGCCGGCGTCTCGCTGGAAGCCGCGGCCGCCGAAGCGAAGCGGCAAGGCCTCAAGGCCGTCATCCTGTCGGATTCGATCGAGGGCGAGGCGCGCGAGGTCGGCGGCGTGCATGCCGCGATTGCCCGCGAGGTGGCGACCCGCAACCGGCCTTTCGAGAAGCCGATGCTGATCCTCTCCGGCGGTGAGACGACGGTGACGCTGCGGGCGAAAGGCAAGGGCGGCCGCAATTCCGAATTCCTGCTTGCCTTCGCCATCGGCATCGATGGGCTCAGCGGCATTCATGCTTTAGCCGCGGACACCGACGGCATCGACGGCTCCGAGGACAATGCCGGCGCCTTCGCCGACGGCACGACCGTGGCGCGCATGCGTGCCGCAGGCGTCGATGCCAAGGCTATGCTTGCCGGCAACAATGCCTGGACCGCCTTCAACGCGGTCGGCGATCTGTTCGTGCCCGGTCCGACCGGGACCAACGTCAATGATCTAAGGGCGATACTCGTCCGGTAGCGCAATAAACGCTGAAGTCGTCATTCCAGGGCGAAGCAGGAGCGAACCTCCGTCGCGGAGACCCTGGAATCCATTCCGTGACCTCGGGCATGGAATGCAGCGGAGCAGAATTGTGCATCGTTGCGACGCCTGCAGGCAACGGAATGATCCTCGGGTCTGCGCGCGCGTCGCTCCGCTCCTTGCTTCGCCCGTGGATGACGAGGCGACGGGCATCTCGCCCAATTCTCCCCAGTCGCACGACTCGTACAACAGCATCCGTCCGCGCAAGTCCCGTTCAGGCGCGCAGATCGGTCAAGCAGCCATCAACTGCTTCACCTTCTTCATATCGGTGAGAAACCGCTCCCTCTCGGCCTCCTTGTCCTCGTGCTCGCGGATGCGCAGGATGAAGGAGGGATGGATGGTGACAAAGACGCGCAAGCCGTCCTCGCGCTGGATGACATCGCCGCGCATCCTGGTGATCGGCACCGCCTTGCCGAGCAGCGACTGCGCTGCTGTCGCGCCGAGCGCCACCGCAAGATTTGGCTTGATGATGTCAAGTTCCTTGTCGAGCCACCAGCGGCAGGCACGAATTTCGCCGGCATTGGGCTTTGAATGGATCCGCCTCTTGCCGCGCGGCTCGAACTTGAAATGCTTCACCGCATTGGTCACATAGACCTTGCGGCGGTCGATCTCGGCCTGGTCCAAAATGCTGTCGAACACCTTGCCCGCGGGCCCGACGAACGGCTTGCCGGCAAGGTCCTCTTGGTCGCCGGGCTGCTCTCCAACAAACACCACGTCGGCATTCTCCGGTCCCTCGCCGAACACGGTTTGCGTAGCATCGCGCCAGAGCGGGCAACGCCGGCAACCGCTCGCCTCTTCGCGCAATGCCGGAATATCCGTACTTTCGGGCGCCACCACATCCGCCGGCTCCGGCGAAGGCCAGTGTTTTGCCTTCACTTTGGCGTGGTGCGGCGCTGGGGAGGTTGGCATCCGGGCGATCATGGCTGTCGCGGCTCTGTCCGCTCCTGCTATCAGGTCTGGAATGAGCGAGGCCTCGGGAAGGTTCCGCCAATATTTCTTCGGCATCTCCTTCTGCATCGCCTTCACCTTGAGGCGGGCCGGGTTGAAGATATTCTCGAAATAGGTCCGCCACAGCGTCTCGGCGTCGTCTTCTGCCGGCGCGTCGCGCTTGCCGGCGCCTGGGCCGATCGACAGCCGCTCGCCGTCCCAGTCGGCCGAGGCGTGCGGCGTTAGAATCGTCCAGCGCATGCCGGCGAAGCGGCGCACGAAGAAATCGGCATTGCGCTCGACGATGAAATGGTCGGGCTCGAACCAGGCGACATAACGTTCCTCCGCGCCGTCGCCGATCTTCCGGAAGCGCACGAAGGCGCGCATCTTGTGAATGTCGCGCCGAACCGCCTTTTCCATGAACTCGAGCCTGCGGATATCCGGGTCGGAAGCGATCGACAGCAGCTTCGGTTCGACGCGCAACCGCCAGAGCAGCCGATAGAGGAAGTTGAAACGCTCGGGGTCCGAATGACAGATGACCGTCTCTGCGCGTTCGATGAAGTCGCGCGGCACGACAAGCCGCGCATCTTGTCGGCAAGCCGGCAAATCGTTGGCGCGATCATCATCGTCGTGGCCAACCTGCCAAGCCACGTCTTCCGGCGGAATATCATTCGTGGCCAGCCGGCGCGCCGCATCGCGCCAACCGGCGAAATCGGTCTCGCCTTCAAGCCGGACGAGATGAGATGCGAGGCTGAGCTGGGTCCGTGCCATGGTCAAAACAGCGAAAGCTGCTCGCAAGAGCGGCTGATGATCTGGCGCAGGCCCGACTTGTCGGTGAGCGCGCCCGGCGACCAGCCTTCCGCAGTGATGAAGGGGCGTACCTTGGCGACCGAATGGCAGAGCCGTCCGACATCTTCGAGACGCAGCCGGCGATGGCGGCGCGTCTGCAGAATCCTGTCGACGACCTTCGTGCCCAACCCCGGGACACGCAGCAGCGCCTCCCGATCGGCGCGGTTGACGTCGACCGGGAACCGGCCGCGGTTGCGCAGCGCCCAGGCAAGTTTGGGATCGATGGCAAGGTCGAGCATGCCGTCATTGCTGCCGGCCAGGATTTCAGGCTGCGAGAAGCCGTAGAAGCGCATCAGCCAGTCCGCCTGGTAAAGCCGGTGCTCGCGCATCAAGGGCGGCTTCTGCAACGGCAGCGCCGCAGACGAATCCGGGATCGGACTGAAGGCGGAATAATAGACGCGGCGCAGATGGTAGCTGCCATAAAGCCGGGCGCTGGCGCGCAGGATGCCGTCGTCGGACGTTTTGTCGGCGCCGACAATCATCTGCGTCGACTGGCCGCCCGGCGCAAAGCGCTCGCGTTTGCGGCTCTGCAACGTTGGTTCGGCCTTCTCTTCGATCTTGCGGCGCAGCTTGGCCATGGAAAGCCGGATCGTTTCCGGCTTCTTTTCCGGGGCCAACTTCTTCACCCCTTCGTCGGTCGGCAGCTCGACATTGATCGACAGGCGATCGGCATAACGGCCTGCTTTTTCGATCAGTTCGGCTGACGCTTCGGGAATGGTCTTGAGGTGAATATAGCCGCCGAATTTCTCCTCGATCCTGAGCCTTCGCGCCACCTCGACCATCTCGCCCATCGTCTCGTCCGGCGAGCGGATGACGCCGGAAGACAGGAACAGACCCTCGATGTAGTTGCGGCGATAAAAATCCATGGTGAGCCGCACCACCTCGTCGACGCTGAAGCGGGCTCGCCGCACATTGGAGGAGGAGCGGTTGATGCAATAGCTGCAGTCGTAAATGCAGAAATTGGTGAGCAGGATCTTCAGCAGCGAAATGCAGCGCCCGTCCGGCGCGTAGGAATGGCAGATGCCCGAGCCCTCGGTCGAACCGATGCCGCCCGATTTCAGCGAATCGCGTTTCGCCGAACCGGACGATGCGCAGGAGGCGTCGTATTTAGCGGCGTCGGACAGGATCGCCAGTTTCTCGCGGACGGAAAGCACAGCCATGCGTTCATGATATGTTCCAGAAAGTCGCCTGGCTATAACTTTTGAGTGTCGCGGCGAAACGTGATCACTCCGTCTGCGAGGCCAAGTCCTCAGACCTCGTGGAGGTAGAGGTGGTAGTCGAGTTCGCTGACGGTGCGTGCGACGCGCAGATATTCCGCCTGCTTGATCGCCACGAAGGTCCGGTGCAGGTCGGGACCGAGCGCCGATTTCAGGAATTCGGAGCCACGTGCGGCCTCGATCGCGGCGCGCCAATCGGTCGGCATGGTGGAGGCTTCCGTTGGCTGCTCGTAACCGTTGCCGGTCGTTTCCGGTCCGGGGTCAAGGGCCTCGTCGAGGCCCTTGACGATGCCCGCCAGCACCGTCGCCGCCACAAGATAAGGGTTTGCGTCGACGCCGGACGGCCGGTGCTCGATACGCCGGTTCATCGCATCGCCCGCCGGCACGCGCAACGCCACGGAGCGGTTGTTGACGCCCCAGGTCGGCGCCACCGGCGCATAGGATTGCGCCACGAAACGCCGCCATGAATTGGCATGCGGCGCAAACACCAGCATCGATTCCGCCATGGTGTGGATCAGGCCGCCAAGCGCGTTGAGCAGGCTGGGCGACCATTTCTCGCCGGCAGATTCGGTGAAGACGTTGCGGCCGGCATCGTCCTGCAGCGAGACGTGGAAATGCATGCCCGAACCGGCATAGGCCTCGATCGGCTTGGCCATGAAGCAGGCGGTGACGCCGTGCCGGCGCGCCTGCGCCCTCACCAGCCGCTTCAGCATGACCAGGTCGTCGGCCGCCCGCATCACGTCCTTGCGGTAGTTGAGCGTCAGCTCGTACTGTCCGGGCGCATATTCGGAAATCACCGTCTCGGCCGGAATGCCTTGCGCCCTGGCGGCGGCGTAGATGTCGGAAAACAGCGGCTCCATGCCGTGCAGGTGGTCGACCGAATAGACTTCCGTTTTGCCCGAGCGGCGGCCGTCGAGCACCGCGCGCGCCGCCTGCACCTTGCCGTCGGCGTCGCGCTCATTGGCGAGCAGAAAAAATTCCAGCTCGAAGGCGCCGGCCGGATGCAGGCCGCGCGCCGCCAGGAGCTCGACTTGCCTTGCCAGCACCAGCCGCGGATCGGAGGTCATCGGCTGGCCGTCGAGACGATACATCGCCATCAGCAACTGGCCGCGCGGCGGCTTGGTGCCGTGCAGCGGCACCAGCGTGCCTGGGACCGGCCATGCCCTGAGGTCGCCGTCGCCGGTGTCCCAGATCAGCCCGGTCTCGTGGACATCCTCACCGGTGATGTCGAGGCCGAGGATCGAGATCGGCATATGCCTTCCGCCCTCGAAAATGCTCATTAGCTCGTGCCGGCGCACGATCTTGCCGCGGCCGATGCCGTTGGCGTCGGTGAGCACGATGTCGAAGGCCTCGATGTCGGGATGGGCGGCGAGAAACGCTTTCGCCTCGGCCGGCGTCGAGCCCGAAGGGGAGGTCACAACTGTGCTCGGATTGTCCATAGCCGCTTGTCTCATGCCGTAAGCCTGGCGGCAACCGCGGCGAAAGCCGCGATCAGGCGGCTTACCTGCGCCGCGGTCGTCGCCGGCGAGATCAGCATCATATTGTGGAACGGCGCGATCAGCACGCCGCGATTGACCAGCGCGACATGGACGGCGGCTTCGAGTTCCGGCGCATGTGCCGTCTCCGCCTCGCCGCCGTTCTTGAGCGGCCCGGGCGCGCAGATGAACTCGACGCGGGCGCCGACGCGCGCGACATGCCAAGGCAGCTTGTTTCGCTCGATGACGTCGGAGAGCCCCGCGTCGAGGCGGCGCGCCAGCCGGTCCATATGCGCATAGGCTTCCTCGGTCATTACCTCTTCGAGCGTCGCCCGCATCGCCGCGAATTGCAGCGGGTTGGCCGACAGCGTGGTGCCCATGCCGGAATAGCCGGGCTCCTTGCTGCGATTGTAGGTGCCGTAGCGCGTCGCGACCTCCTCGCTCATGCCCCAGATGCTGGCCGGCACGCCTCCGGCCACCGGCTTGCCGAGCACGAACAGGTCCGGCTCCAGCCCGTGCCGTCGCGTGTAACCGCCGGGCCCGGTTGAAATGGTGTGCGTCTCGTCGATCAAAAGCAGCGTGCCGGCGGCCCGGGTGAGGCGCCGCAGCGCGTCGTGGAAGCCGGGCTCCGGCAGCACCATGCAGGAATTGGTCAGCACCGGTTCGGTGATCACGCAGGCCACATCACGGTCGCCAAGTGCCGCTTCCAATGCTGCAATATCGTTGAATTCGATAACCTTGGTTGCCCGTGTAAGATCGCGGAACTCGCCTGCCAGCCCAGGCCGGTTGACCGGCCTGCCGTCGATCAGTCGCACCATCGTCTCGTCGACCGAGCCGTGATAGCAGCCGTTGAAGACAAGGATCTTTTCGCGCCCCGTCACCGCGCGGGCGACCCGCAAGGCGAAGCGGTTGGCATCGGTGGCGGTGGTGGCGACCTGCCAATAAGGCAGGCCGAAGCGCTGCTGCAAGAGCGGACCGATCGCCAGCGCATCCTCGCTGGGCAGCATATAGGTCAAGCCGCGTGCTGCCTGCCGGCGGATGGCGCGGGCGACCGGCGGCGGCGAATGGCCGAGCATCGAGCCGGTGTCGCCGAGGCAGAAATCGTCGAGCTTGTTGCCGTCGACATCGATAATCTTGGCGCTCTTGGCGCTGTCGACCAGGATCGGGAAAGGCGTCGGCCAGTCGGCCATCCAATGCATCGGCACGCCGCCGAGGAAGCCGGCCATGCCGTTGCCAACCTTGGCCTCGGACTTTGGCCGCGCCTTGCGGAAGGCGGCCGCCTCCGTTTCGCGCAGTTCCGCGATGCGGGCGGCGGCGATGCCGCCGATGGAAGTCCGGTCGATTGAATGCATGAAGCCCCTCTTTCTCGCGCGCCACTCTGCCAACCGGTCGGCAAAACCGCAATTGGCCGCGCAGGTGGCGGGCGTTGGCTCAGGCAGTAGGGATTAAGGGATTAAGGAAGTAGGGGAGTAGGGCATTGGGAAGACAGCGGAGGAAGGCTCTCCTTCCCTATTCCCTTGCCGCCCTATTCCCCTAATCCCTTACGCAGTGATGTCGATCACGCCGCAATCGCCGGCCGCGCTGCCGAAGACGATGCGGCGCTCTTCCTTGTCCCACATCATCGAGGTGATGGCGCCTTTGCCGGGACGACGCAGCAGCACTTCCTTGGCGTCGGCGAAGCGGGCCGCGATCACCATGCCGTCCTCATAGCCGATCGCGGTGACCTCCTGGCTGGGATGGCAGGCAACGCACGTCACCATGGTATTGCCGCGCGTGCCGAGCTCCAGTGGCGCCTTGCCCATCGGCCCGTCCTTGCTGGCGAAAGGCCACACGATCGCCGCCGGCGCGCCGGAGCTCGCCAGCCATTTGCCCTTCACGCTCCAGGACAGGCTTTTGACCTTGCCCGGATAGCCGCTCATGCGCATGTGCTTGCCGTCCGCCAGCTTCCAGCCATGCAACGCGTTTTCCTGCATGGTCGTGATCAGGAAAGCGCTGTCCGGCGAAAAGCTGATCCCGGTATGGGCGCCGGCCCATTCGAGCTCGACCGGCTTGCCCTCCGCCGCCGGGAAATGCAGCGTCGCGCCATTGTAGCGGGCAACGCCGAAGCGCATGCCCTTGGGCGAGAAGGCGAGCCCTTCCACCGAGCGCGGATGCGCGAATTCCTTGATCTTGCCGTCGGCGAAACGGACGAACGCCGTCTTGCCAGAGGCATAGGCGACTGCGCCCTGAGGGCCCGCCGCAACGCTGGTGATCCATTTTCTGCCGGCGCTGGCAAGTTCGCTCGCCTCGCCGCCGGCCTTGACCGCAAACACCTTGCCGTCCTCGCCGCCGGTGATCAGGCGGTCGTTCGCCGCATCGTGGAAGGCGGCGAGCAGCCCGTCATTCGCCTGTACGGTCTTGTGCCCATTGTCGAGCCGATGGATCGCGCCGTCGGCCAAAGCGAAATGCGGCACGTCGCCGAGGAAGACGGCGGCGACGCAATGGCCTTCGAGATCAAGCGGGGCGACTGTCGGCATGGGGATGGTCCATTCGATTTCTGCCCTTCCCCTTAAGGGGTTGAGCTACGGGTCTCAACCCGCTTCGGATCGCAAACGAGGAATGGCGCGAGCGTTGCGGCTCTCCCTTCTCCCCCTGTGGGAGACGGTGGCCGAGCGAAGCTCGGTCGGATGAGGGTGTTCCAGCTTGGCAAAGACGGCGATCCGTCCAACACCCCTCAACCGTCTCGGCGCTGCGCGCCGATCCACCTTCTCCCACAAGGGGAGAAGGTCAGGGCGGCCAAATCAAGCCGCCTGGCAGGCTTCAAAACTCTTCCTGAGGCGCTCGGCGTCGAGATCGCGGCCGATGAAGACCAGCCGGCTTTCATGCTTCTCGCCGTCCTTCCAGGCGCGCTGGTGGTCGCCTTCGAGGATCATGTGCACGCCTTGCAGCACATAGCGGTCCTCGTCGCCCTTCAGCGCGATGATGCCCTTAAGCCTGAGGATGTTCGGCCCTTCCATCTGGGTCACCTTCTCGATCCAGGGGAAGAACTTCTTCGGATCCATCTCGCCGCCGCGCAGCGAGACCGACTTCACCGTGACATCGTGGATGTCGGAAGGATGGCCGTGGTGATGGTGATCGTGCCCGTCGTGATGATGGTGGTGGTCGTGATCGCAATCCGGACCGCATTCATGGTCGTGATCGTGGTCGTGCGCCTCGAGGAAATGCGGATCGTTCTCCAGCGCGCGTGAGAGGTCGAAGGCGCCGCGGTCGAGCACTTCGCCGAGCGCCACCCCGGCGCGCTGGGTGCGATGGATCCTGGCCGCCGGGTTGATGGCGCGGATCGTCGCCTCGACCTTTTCGAGCTCTTCCGGGGTGACGAGATCGGTCTTGTTCAGCACCACCACATCGGCGAAGGCGATCTGGTCCTCGGCCTCCTTCGAGTCCTTCAGGCGCAGCGGCAGGTGCTTGGCGTCAACCAGCGCCACCACCGCGTCGAGCTTGGTTTTGGAGCGCACATCGTCGTCCATGAAGAAGGTCTGCGCCACCGGCACCGGGTCGGCCAAGCCAGTGGTCTCGACCACGATGGCATCGAAACGGCCGGGCCGCCGCATCAGGCCCTCTACGACGCGGATCAGGTCGCCGCGCACCGTGCAGCACACGCAGCCATTGTTCATCTCATAGATTTCCTCGTCGGATTCGACGATCAGATCGTTGTCGATGCCGATCTCGCCGAACTCGTTGACTATGACCGCGTAACGCTTGCCGTGGTTCTCCGACAGGATGCGGTTGAGCAGCGTCGTCTTGCCCGCGCCGAGATAGCCGGTGAGAACGGTTACGGGGATCTGCGTCTGTGCATCGCTCATGGCCTGCCTCGAAAAATCTGTGCCTCGAAGGATTTGTCGGCCTCATATAGGATGCGAGCCGCGCTTTTGCACGCGCCAAACCGATGGGCCAGCCGGTCCCGATCGGGGCAGCCGCAGTGGGTTAAAGGAACAGGGCAGCCGCACGGCATCAGAGCCCCTCCGGGATGTTCCGCTGTGAATGCCGGCGGGCCAAAAGTCGTTTGTCATCTAACTGAAATAAACATCTGGCATCACCTGCGCGGGCACCGCAATGCTTGCCGGCAAAGTGTTTGCAGGCCGGACTCGTTAAATCGTCATTTGCCAGCCGCCGGACAGCCTCTATGCTGCCCGCGCCGGTTCGGCCGAAGAGGGAATGACCATGGCCAAGGCGGACAGAACAGCGACTATGAGCCGGCTGCATTCGGCAGCGCGGCTGGCGCGCACGGCGCTTGCTGCGCGGCTTCTGGCACATGGCTTCTACGCCGGCCAGGACCAGATCATGCTGGCGCTCGACCGCGAAGACGGCCAGACACCCGGCAATCTCGCCGACAAGCTCGGCGTACGTCCGCCGACGATCACAAAAACCATCAACAGGCTGCAGGCGCAGGGTTTTCTCGAAAAGCGCGCCTCCAACGCCGATGCCCGCCAGGCCCATATTTTCCTCACCGGCTCCGGCCGCGAAACCATCCGCGCCATCGAGAAATCGGTCAAGAAGACCGAGAAGCAGGCGCTGAGGGGTCTCGACAAGAAAGACCAGAAGGCGCTGTTCAAGCTGCTCGCCCGCATCGAGGCCAACCTGTCGAACGAGGACCTGATCCTCATCGACGACGACGCCGAGCTGGATGATTAACGAGCGACGCGCAGCGTCGTCTCGAGCGACGCGTGAGCGCAGCATCGTCGCTTAGCCGCTGGGCGTTGGTGGCCACGAGCGACGCGTAAGCGTCGTCTCGAGCGACGCAAGCGCGATGCACAGCGTCGTCGCTTCAGCCACCACCCAAGCATCGGCAGCTTATCGGAAAGGGCGACGACGCTACGCGTCGCGCACCAGCGTCGCCCAGCGTCCCGGCGTCAGCCCGAACGCCTTCTTGAAATGCCGGTTGAAATGGCTCTGATCGCTGAAGCCGGCCGCAACAGCGGTTTCGGCAAGCGGCTCTCCCGCTTCGATCATGCGCCGTGCTCGCTGCAGCCGACGCATCAACAGGAAGCGATGCGGGCTTGTCGAATAGGTCGCGCGGAAATGGCGCGACAGCGCGTAACGGTCGAGGCCGGTAACCGCCTCCAGCTCGTCGGAACGCACCGGCCGTTCAGCATTTTCTTCGAGATAGTCGCGGGCCAGCGCGGCAGCCCGCCACGCGATCTTTCCGGTTGATTTTGCCGGCTGTCCGGCATGGCGTTTCAATTGCTGCGCCAGCTGCGCGATGAAATCGGCCACGAACAGGTCGTCGAGCTCCTCGGTGAGCGGTGTTAGCGCCGACAGCAGCGTGCCGCGCAACTGAGGGTCGCTCACCACAGCATCCTTAACGAAAGGGAGCGGCGAACCGTGGAGGCAATCGAGCAGCAGCGACGGCTCGAGATAGAGAATCCTGTATCGTAAGCCGTGCTCGGTGCCGGCGCCGCCGTCATGCAGTTCGTCGGGATGCAGAACGATTGCCTGGCCGGGGAGGCTGTGCCGAAGCGCGCCGCGATAGTGGAAGCGCTGCACGCCGTCGAGCGTCACGCCGATGGCGTAGGTGTCGTGGCGGTGCAGGTCGAAAGCATTGCCGTGGAATCGCGCCTCGATGCGCTCGAGGCCCGTGGCGCCGGGCGCCGAAACGATCCGGTCGTCCTCAGCGCACGAACGTTCAAGACCTCCCAGCGCCTCATTGCCTAGATCGTGCGCCATGGTCCCTGATCCACATCTCGGAGAGACATTTTGGTGTTCGACACGAAATTTGCAATCGTGCTCAAGGAAGATCTCGCCGTCTGGCAGAAGCTCAACGTTACCGCTTTCCTGACCAGCGGCATCGTCGCGCAATGTCCTGAAATCATCGGCGAGGCCTATCGCGACCGCGCCGGCAATTTCTTCAATCCGCTCTCGATCCAGCCCGTTATCGTGCTGTCGGCAGACGGGTCGACGCTTGCCGCGATCCACCGCCGGGCCCTGGAGCGCGGCGTGACGACATCGGCCTATGTCGAGGAGATGTTCTCCACCGGCCATGACCTGGCCAACCGCGCCGTCTTCGCCGAATTCGCGCCGGACGACGCCAAGATCGTCGGCATCGCGCTGCGCGCCGAAAAGAAGCTCGTCGACAAGATTACCAAGGGCGCCCGCATGCATGCTTGATTCTCCGGGAAGGATGCTCTTGGTGACTGATTGACCATTCGTCCGGACGACGTCGCGCACGTTCGAGATTGGCCGCGACCTCCCTGCTTCGCCAGCCTGGGGTCTGCGAGCGTCGCGTCGCTCCTTGCTCCGCACGGGATGACGAACCAGGAACGTTCTGCTGATCGCCAAGGCACTGCGCTCTAAGCCTGTCGGCACGTCTTGTTGGGCCAGTCGCTTTTGGCTTGCCGGTCGGCGGCGATTGCCGCAAAAGAATGGCGTCTACCTCTCCTCCGGCCCGATTTTGAGCGTTCCCAAAAATCACGACGACAGCGCGACGCCGCCCGCGGCGATGCTGTTGATGCTCTGCGTCTATGTCTGCTTCACCTTTCTCGACACCTCAAGCAAATATCTGGTGCTCGCCGGCGTCTCGGCGCTGATCGTCGCCTGGGCTCGATTCATCGTGCATGTCCTGCTTGTCGGCGTTTTCCTTCGCGGTTGGCGCGAGCCGTCGCGCTTCCGCGCCAACAACCTGCCGGCGCACATCCTGCGCGGATGCCTGCTTTTCGGCTCGACCATGTTCAACATCCTGGCGCTCAGGACGCTGCAACTCGCCGAGACCACCTCGATCTATTTCTTCGGCCCGATGGTGATCACCGCATTGGCCGGCCCGCTGCTCGGCGAGTGGGCGGGCTGGCGGCGCTGGCTGGCGATCCTCACCGGCTTCGTCGGCGTCCTCATCATCACCCGGCCCGGCGTCGGCGTGTTCGGCATGGGCCATCTCTTCGCGCTGGGCTCAATGCTGTCGAATTCTTTTTACGTCATCATGACCCGGCGCATGTCGTCGACGGAGACATCCGAGAGCCTGATCCTGTTCTCGGCGCTGGCGCCGGCGGTGCTGCTCCTGCCCATGCTGCCCTTCTCATTGTCCCTGCCGCAGGACGGCTGGCGCTGGGTGATCCTTTTGATGCTCGGCGTCTTCGGCGCCGGCGGCCATTGGCTCCTGGTCCAGGCCTATCGCCTGGCGACGACGACGGCGCTCGCGCCTTACCCTTATTCGCAGATGGTTTGGATGATCATCTCCGGCTGGCTGATCTTCCACCAGTTTCCCGACCGCTGGACCCTGCTCGGCGCTGCCATCATCGTCGCCAGCGGCCTCTACATCATCCACCGCGAGCACAGGCTTCGCCTGCGCAATTCCGCTTCCTTGGACACGGAAGCCGAGAGCTTGGCAAAAAAACTTTGATTTGCCCTCGATCGATGGCATAAGCCCCATTTAAACAGTTTAAAGGCCGGGGACCAAGGCTGGCACAGAAGATCAAGCTTTCGACGATCGCGGATGCGCTTGGCGTGTCCACGGCAACGGTGTCGCTGGCGCTGCGCGACAGCCCGCTGGTCGCCGGCTCGACGCGCGAGCGCATCAAGGAGCACGCGCGCGCCATCGGCTATATCTACAACCGACGGGCCGCGTCGCTCCGCACCTCGCGCTCCGGCATTGTCGGCGTCGTCGTGCACGACATCATGAACCCGTTCTTCGCCGAGATTCTGCGCTCGATAGAAAGCGAGCTCGACCGCAGCCGCCAGACCTTCATCCTGTCCAACCATTATGACCAGCTGGAAAAGCAGCGCACCTTCATCGACACGCTGCTGCAGCTCGGCGCCGACGGCGTCATCATGTCGCCGGCCATAGGCACGCCGGCCGAGGACATCATCATGGCCGAGGAAAACGGCCTCCCGGCGGTGCTGATCGCGCGCACCGTCACCGGCGCCGACGTGCCGGTCTTCCGCGGCGACGATGCCTATGGCACGGCACTCGCGACCAACCATCTCATCTCGCTCGGCCACAAACGCATCGCCATGATCGGCGGCACCGACCAGACCTCGACCGGCCGCGACCGCTACCAGGGCTATGTCAACGCCATGGAGGCGGCCGGGCTGGAGGTGAAGCCGTCCTGGCGCATTCCTGGACCGCGCACCAAGCAGGCTGGTTTCGAGGCTGCAGGACAGTTCTTGGCGCTGAAGGACAAGCCGACCGCCGCCTGCTGCTGGAATGATCTGGTTGCGATCGGGCTGATGAACGGCATCGCGCGCGCCGGCCTGGTGCCGGGCGTCGATATTTCCGTCACTGGTTACGACGACCTGGAGGAGGCTGCGATAGCAACGCCGGCCTTGACCACGGTCTGGAATGGCCAGCGCGAGGTCGGCCGCCGCGCCGCCAGCGCGCTGCTCGACAAGCTGAACGGGCAGGCCGTGCGGCCGTCGCAGGAATTGATCAAGCCGGAGCTGCACGTGCGCCAGTCCACCGGCAAGCCGGTGGAGCGTCAATGACACAGACAGAAGCGAAGTCGCCGGTCGCCATCCTGGTGCCGGGCCGTTTCAACGACCATGCCATCGGCCGGATCGACAAGGCGTTCAAGCGCGTGCGGATCGAGCGCGCCGATCCGTCGCTCGTCACCGGCGAGATGCGCGAGAGCGTGCGCGGCATCGCCTCCTTCGGCGGCATCAGCGCGGCCATGATCGACGCGCTGCCCAATCTCGAGATCATCGCCAATTTCGGCGTCGGCTATGACTCCGTCGACGCTCGTCACGCGGCCGCCCGCGGCGTCATGGTCACCAACACGCCCGACGTGCTGACCGAAGAGGTTGCCGACACCACCATCGGCCTGTTGATCAACACTGTGCGCGAAATGTACGCCGCCGAGAAATGGCTGCGCGACGGCGACTGGGTGAGGAAGGGTGACTATCGCCTGAGCCGGCTCACCTTGCGCGGCCGCCGCGTCGGCATCTTCGGCATGGGCCGCATCGGCCTCGCCGTCGCCCGTCGCCTCGAGGCTTTCGGCCTGCCGATCGCCTATCACAACCGCCGCCAGGTCGATGGCCTGTCCTACGAGTACCATGCGACGCTGAAGGGTCTGGCCGAAGCGGTCGACACTCTGATTTGCATTGCGCCGGGCGGGGCCGCGACGGAGAAAGCCATCGACGCGGCGGTCCTGGCGGCGCTCGGCCCGAACGGCGTCTTCGTCAATATCGGCCGCGGCAGCACGGTTGATGAGGCGGCTCTGGCTGCAGCGCTCTCCAATGGCACCATCGCTGCCGCCGGGCTCGATGTCTTTGCCGACGAACCGAATGTGCCCAAAGCGCTGCTCGATGCGCCCAACACTTCCCTTCTGCCGCATGTCGGATCTGCGTCCGACCACACCCGCCGGGCCATGGCGGATCTGTGCGTCGACAATCTCATCTCCTGGTTCGGCGAGCGCCGGCCGCTGACCCCGGTGCCGGAGACGATCAACGTCAAGCCACGCGCCTGAGCGGAAGGCCGGCCACATTTATTAACGCCTGCTTAACCATCATTCTGCATACTTCGTTATGCATGTTGTCCAAATCGGCGCGTGGTTTGGAGACCGGCATGGCACGGCAAGCCAGGATGTGGAGAGGCGGAGTGAAGCTGTTAGCCGGGTTGATTGCGTCGGTCGCCTTATACGGGGGCGTTCAGTCCCTGCACGACGGCAACGGCCAAAGCGCGGTCGAGCAAGCCGGCCTCTCCAACAGCTATCGGCTGACGGCCAATGGCGACGAAGCGGCCTGCGCAATCAAGCGCGGCGCCGAGGTCTCGGACGGCCTGTCGCTGCTGACAATTGCTCCGAACTGCAGCAAGCTGATGCCCGGCATCGAGCGTGTGAAATTCTGGCGCGAGCAGGCCGACGGCTCGGTCGCGTTCAGCGAGAACGGCATCGATCCGATCGTCACCTTCGGTGTTGCTGATGGCGACGGCTACGAATCCTATGCGCCGGCCGCCCCGCTTTTGGCACTGAACGCGACGACCAGCGACTGAGTTCGGCTATTCCGCCGCCGCGCGTGCACCGGCCTTCGCCGCCGCATGCAGGCGCACGGCATCGCCGAAGGCGCGGAAGATCTTTGCCGAGTTGCTGTCCGACTTCACCCAATATTCGGGATGCCACTGGACGCCGACGGCGAAGGCGCGGGCCTCCTTGACCGAGACGGCCTCGATCGTGCCGTCGGTCGCCAAAGCCTCGACCTGCAGTTTCGATCCGAGCCGGTCGATCGCTTGGCGATGCAGCGAGTTGACCTTGATGTCGCCGGCGCCGAACACGCCGGCGAGACAGGTTCCGGGCTTGATCGAAATCGTCTGGTGGATGCCGAAGCGCTCGTCCTGATTCTCGCTCACCGGCGCGCGGTGATCGAGCGAGCCTTCACGCTCCTGGATCTCGGTGCCGAGCGTCCCGCCCAGCGCCACGTTGAGCTCCTGGATGCCGCGGCAGATGGCGAGCAGCGGCACGCCGCGCTCGATCGCCTTGCGGATCAGCGGCAGCGTGGTGGAGTCGCGCGCCGGGTCGTAGGGGCCGTTGGCCTCGCTGGGATCACCGCCATAGAGCGAGGGATGCACATTGGATTTCGAACCCGTCACCATCACGCCGTCGACCGAGGACAGCAGCTCGTCGAAATCGAGCCGGTCGCCGAAGGACGGCACCAAGAGCGGGAACACGTCGGCGCCGGCGATCGCCGCCTCGATATATTGCTGGGGCGCGGCATGCCATGTGTAGTTGTCGAACTGGCGGACATCGGTTGAGACGGCAACGAGCGGCTGCTGCATTTTGGATACGGGTTCCATCGAGGGCTAACGAATTATTCTGCCTACAAAATAGGCGATCAGCCGGCACTTTGCCATGGCAAGTTTCGGCTCTCCGAATGGGCCAGGACGGTCGACGTTAGACTATAGTTGCACGCTGCCCGCGGTGCTGGACTCGACATCTTGCCCGTGTATTGTTTCGCGCAGCCGATCAGGGCGCCGAGGATGTCCGAATATCGGTCTGTTGGTTCTAAACGGGAGGAAAATGCATGGATCGTCGTTCGTTCATCCGTAAGGCCGGTGCATCCGGTGTTGGTGTCGCGGCAGCGGCCGCCGCGCTTGCCACGCCGGCGATAGCCCAGTCCAATCCGAAAGTGACCTGGCGGCTGGCATCGTCCTTCCCGAAATCGCTCGACACGATCTATGGCGGTGCGGAAGTGTTCTCAAAAATGCTGTCGGAAGCGACCGACGGCAATTTTCAGGTTCAGGTCTTCGCCTCGGGCGAGCTCGTTCCCGGCCTGCAGGCGGCCGACGCCACCGCCGCAGGCACCGTCGAGGCATGCCACACGGTGGCATATTACTATTGGGGCAAGGACCCAACCTGGGCGCTGGGTGCCGCAGTGCCGTTCTCGCTTAACGCGCGCGGCATGAACGCTTGGCACTATCATGGCGGCGGCATTGACCTCTTCAACGAATTCCTTGCAACGCAAGGCCTGTTCGGCCTGCCGGGCGGCAACACCGGCGTGCAGATGGGCGGCTGGTTCCGCAAGCAGATCAACACGGTCGCCGATCTTTCCGGCCTCAAGATGCGCATCGGCGGCTTTGCCGGCAAGGTGGTGCAGAAGCTCGGCGTCGTGCCGCAGCAGATCGCCGGCGGCGACATCTACCCGGCCCTCGAAAAGGGGACGATCGACGCCGCCGAATGGGTCGGCCCTTATGACGACGAGAAGCTCGGCTTCTACAAGGTCGCGCCCTACTACTACTATCCCGGCTGGTGGGAAGGCGGCCCGACCGTGCATCTGATGTTCAACAAGGCAAAATACGAGGAATTGTCGCCCGCCTACAAGTCGCTGGTGCACACGGCCGCGCAAGCCGCCGACGCCAACATGCTGCAGAAATACGACTACCTCAATCCGGCGGCGGTGAAGCGGCTAGTCGCCAGCGGCGCCAAGCTGGCTCCTTTCAGCCAGGAAATCATGGCCGCCTGCTTCGAAAAGGCCAACGAAGTCTATGCCGAAATGGAGGCCAACAACGCGCCATTCAAGAAGATCTGGGAATCCATCAAAGGCTTCCGCAAGGAGCACTATCTCTGGGCTCAGGTCGCCGAATACAACTACGACACCTTCATGATGGTGCAGCAGCGTAACGCCAAGCTGTAGCCGGGGATTAGCCCTCTCCCCTATGGTGACGGGGAGAGGGCGCTGTCACCGCCGGTTTCGCCAATCGCCAACGTTGCAGGACTTCAGGTCCGGCCCGGCACGACCAGCACCTTGACCTCGCCGGGGGCGGCTGGGTTCGAGATCACCTGCGGCGCCTCTTCGAGTGGCACCTGCCTGGAAATCAGCTTGTCGATCTCGATCGCGCCGGACGCGATGAGGTCCGCGGCGCGTCGATGCGTGAAGGGATTGATGAAGGACCCGAGGACCTTCAACTCCCGGAACAGCACGTCGAAAGGCTCGAAAGCCACCTTCTGCCCCTGCGGCATCACGCCGACGATCACCACCGTGCCTCCGGCCTTGGCAATTCGCATCGACTGCTCGACCGTGTCGCGAACCCCGGCGCATTCCAGCACCACGTCGACGCCGCCCGGCACAAGCCCGGCTTTTCCGGCGATGGCCTCGATGGGATCGACGGCGCTGGGATCGACCGTAGCGGTCGCGCCGAGTTCTTCGGCCAGCGCGCGGCGCGAGGCCTGCCTGGTCGATAGGATGATGGTCGCGGCACCGGCAAGCTTCGCCAATTGCACGGTGAGCAGGCCGATGACGCCGCCGCCGAGCACCACCACCGAGTCGCCGGGCCTGATTCCGGCGAGGTCGATGCCGTGCAGGCAGCAGGCCAGCGGCTCGCAGAAGGCACCATGCGTCGGCTGGAGGTTGCCGGGCAGGAGGAAGGCCTGGCCTTGCGGCATCACGACATAATCGGCGAAACCGCCGTCGCGGTGGATGCCGATGGCCCTGAGATTGCTGCACAAATTGACGCGGCCGGCCTGGCACTGGCTGCAGCGCCCGCAGGCGATGTTGGGGTCGCCCGTGACCCGATCGCCGACGGCGATGCCGAACACCGCGTCGCCGACCGCCTCGACGATGCCGCAGAATTCGTGGCCGAGCGTGACCGGCGGCGTGCAGGGGAATTCGCCATGGAACAGGTGGCGGTCCGTGCCGCAGACGCCGCAGGCTTCGATCCGCACCAGAACATCCTCCGGCCCCGGCGCAGGTTTGTCGACCTCACGAAGGGCGATGCCGCCGATTGCTTCCAGCCGTACGGCTCTCATGACTTGGTCACCTCAGTTGAAACTCGGCGGCTTGGAAAGATCGGGCGCCGGCGCCGCCGGCTTGGCGGGGGCCGTATCGCCGAAATTCGGCGGCTGTGACAAGTCCGGGGTGCCAGGCGCGGCGGGCGCCGAGCCGCCACTGGCGGGCGCCGCGCCATTGTCGGCCGGCGGCGTGCCGAGCGGCGCAAGTCCCGGCATGTCCGGCAGCTTGAGGTCGATCGTGCTCGGCTCGACCGCGGTGCCCTTGTAGCGCATTACCATTTGCGGGAAGGCGATGGTAAGCCCGATCATGATCACCTGGATACAGACGAACGGCACCGCGCCCCAGTAGATCTGGCCGGTGGTGACCGGCGCGATCTGCTTGCCGGTGATGCGGTCGAGATAGGGCACGCGCGCCGCGACCGAACGCAGGTAGAACAGCGCGAAGCCGAACGGCGGATGCATGAAGCTGGTCTGCATGTTCACGCCAAGCAGCACGCCGAACCAGATCAGGTCGATGCCGAGCTTGTCGGCGGCGGGCGCCAGCAACGGCACGATGATGAAGGCGAGCTCGAAGAAGTCGAGGAAGAAGGCGAGCACGAAAACCAGCACGTTGACGCCGATCAGGAAGCCGGTCTCGCCGCCCGGCAGCGAGGTCAAGAGATGCTCGACCCAGATATGGCCGTTGACGCCGTAGAAGGTGAGCGAGAAGACGCGCGCGCCGATCAGGATGAACAGCACGAAGGCGGAGAGCCGCGTCGTCGAGGCCAGCGCCTGCTTGATGACATCCATCGTCAGTCGCCCCTTGAAGCCCGCCATGATCAGCGCGCCGACGGCGCCCATGGCGCCGCCCTCGGTTGGGGTGGCGATGCCGAGGAAGATGGTGCCCAACACCAGGAAGATCAGCGCCAGCGGCGGGATCAGCACGATCACCACCTGCTGTGCCAGCTTGGACATCATGTTGATGTGGAGGCGCTGGTCGGCGATCGCCACGATGTAGATGACGATCACGCCGACGGTGGCGCCAAGGATGTCCGCATTGTCGCCATGCGTCGGCGCGAGGTAACGATAGGCCGCATAGGAAATCGCGCCGGTCACCAGCAGCGCCACGATCAGCGAAATCACGCCGTGGCCGAGCGTGCGGGCCTCGAGCGGCAATGCCGGCATCGCGTTCGGCCGGACGATCGACATGATCAGGATGTAGAGCATGTAGATGCCGGTCAGCACGAGGCCGGGGATCAGCGCGCCCGCATACATGTCGCCCACCGAGCGTCCAAGCTGGTCGGCCAGCACAATCAGCACCAGCGAGGGGGGGATGATCTGGGCCAGTGTGCCGGAAGCCGCGATCACGCCCGAGGCGAGGCGCCGGTCGTAGCCGTAGCGCAGCATGATCGGCAGCGAGATCAGCCCCATGGCGATGACGGAGGCCGCCACCACGCCGGTCGTTGCGGCAAGCAGTGCGCCGACGAAGATCACCGCATAGGCAAGCCCGCCGCGGATCGGGCCGAACAACTGCCCGACCGTGTCGAGCAGGTCCTCGGCCATGCCGGATCGCTCCAGCACGATCCCCATGAAAGTGAAGAATGGAATGGCCAGCAGCGTGTCGTTCGACATCACCCTGGTGCCGTAGAAATTATCCGGCAGCGCATGCAGCAGCGGCCAGGCGAGGTTGATCGAGCCGCCGGAATAGGGCGACAAGAGCACGCCGATGAAGAAGAACAACAGGCCGTTCGCAGCGAGCGAGAAGGCGACGGGGTAGCCGATCAAAAGGAAGATGATCAGCGAGGCGAACATGATCGGCGCCATGTTCTGCGCGATGAACTCGATCATGAGCGCACCTCGCCGGACAGCGCCTTGGCTTCTTCGGCAAGCGCTTCGGCCTCGAGCTTGGCCTGGTCGTGGGCCGACACATAGGGAGTGGGATCCTCCATGTCGCCGCGCATGATGGCGATCTTCTTGATGATCTCGGAGACGCCCTGGATGGCCAGCAGGAAGAAGCCGACGAGCAGGATGGCCTTGGCCGGCCAGACGATCAGCCCGCCGGCATTGGTCGACATCTCGCCGCTGCGGAAGGACAGCGACACGTAAGGCACGAAGTAGATCACCATCAGCACCACGAACGGCATCAGGAAGAGGAGATGGCCGAGGAGGTCGATCCAGTGCTGCACGCGGCGGGGGAACATGCCGTAGACGATGTCGATGCGGATATGGTCGTTCTGTTT
Organism: Mesorhizobium sp. WSM3862; assembly: GCF_002294985.1. Lineage (GTDB taxonomy): Bacteria > Pseudomonadota > Alphaproteobacteria > Rhizobiales > Rhizobiaceae > Mesorhizobium. The sequence continues at coordinate 464,035 of NZ_NSGE01000004.1, forward strand.
CAGCGTATAGGCGGCGGCCAGCATGAAGGCGGCGCCGAACAGATACCACTGCAGTTCGAGCCAGGCGTTGGAGGAGATGTCGAACACCTTGCGGATGACCGCGTTGCCGGCGCTCACCAGGATCGCAAGCAGGATCAGCCACGAGACCCAGCGGCCGATGAACTCGTTGATGCGGTCGATCGTCGTGGATAGAGCGAGCAGCCCTGCCATGCATTTCCTCCCTCGCGCACCGGCCCCGAGAATCGCGTTCGATTTCGGAAAGCACGATGCCTAACTCAAAGTGCTGGCGCCGCGCCCGAGTCCCCCTCCGGTGTCGCGCCGCTTGGCCCAACGGTATGCAGTGCGTGGCCCGGATGGTCAACATGGCAAAGCACGTGCCGGCGACCCAGGCGACGAGTAACGGTAAAAACCGGTCACCTCACGGCGCGTCATGCAACCAAAGTCTGATGGGTTTCAGGCGACCTTGGCCTGGTCGCGGCCGGCGCCGATCAGCACCAGCATGGCGACGAGAAAGAGGTATATCCAGCCGTCGCGCCATTCGAGCGGGAAATAACCGGCCCACAGCGATTCGGCCATGCCGAAGGCCGCGGCACCGAGAGCAGCCTTGAGCGGCGACATGTAGCCGCCGACCGCCGTCACGAACAGGATCTTGAGGCCGTAGACGAGGCCCGTGCCGAAGCTGATGTTGCCGTAGTAGATGCCGGCGAGCATGCCGGCAAAAGCCGCGCAGAAGCCGCCATAGAGCACCGCGCGGCGGAACACCGCGGTGACGTCGATGCCGCACATCGCGGCCGCCTTCGGGTCGTCGGACACGGCCCGCCAGGCCCGTCCGAAGCGCGAATGCGAAAACAGCCAGGCGGCCACTGCCACCATCGCCATCACCGCCGCGCAATCCAAGAGCTGGATAACGGTGAGCGTCACCTTGAAGCCGGCACCCTGCGCGAAGACGACGGGTTGGGCGAGCATCGGCGGCAGCCAGAGATCATGCGTGTCGGCGGCGATGCGGCTTGCTTCCGACAGGAACAGCAAGATGCCGAGCGTCGTCACCACGATCGCATTAGGCGACCGGTCCGCCAGCCTCTCGAACACGCTGCGCGACAGCACCTGGCTGATCAGCACCGAATAGAGCAGGGCAGCAACGATACCTAGCGCGACCGAGGCAAACAGCGTCAGCCACAGCGCCTGATAGCCGAAGGCGGCGGTCAGGATCATGGTGTGGCCGCAAAAGGCAAACAGCGCGCCATAGGCAAGGTTGGTGCGGTGCAGGATGCCGTTGGTCAGCACGTAGCCGAAGGCGAGCAGCGCATAGAGCGCGCCCGAATGCAGCCCGTTCAGCACCTGCTGATAGAAATAGAGCATGGAGCATCCCTAGGGCCGCGCGAACTGGCCCCCGTTTCGAGCGTTGCATCCGAAATCTAACTTGTCAAATACGTTTTATCGGTTAGATTTGCGGCATGACGGTATCCTGGACCCCGCACCGCTTCACCGGCGGCATCCTCGCGCTCGACACGGCGAACACGGTCGTCCTGCGCAACGATCCGGAAAAGACCTTCGACCGTTTCGCTGATCCGGCCGAGATCGCCCGCTTCGCCGAGGCGGCGAGCGGCTTTCGCGCCGCCGAGCTTGGCGGCCGGCGGCTGGAGGCGCCTGAACCGGGCGGCATCGCCGCGGTCGTGCTGTCGATCCGCGAGGCGACGGACCGCCTGTTCCGCCATGCCGTAGCGAAAGGCGCGATCGCCGCCGGCCATCTGCCGGATTTCCTGACCGCCTGCGCCAACGGCCTCTCCGGCAGCAGCACCGAGATCGGCGCGCCGGGCAGGCCCTTTGGCGATCCGGCGACGCCGATCGCTTTCGAGGCGGCTTTGGCCGTCTCGGCGCTTTCGCTGCTGCGCGACGACACCGTTGCCAGGCTCAGGATCTGTCCGAACTGCAGCTGGCTCTTTCTGGACCGCAGCCGCAACTCAAGCCGCCTCTGGTGCGACATGGCCGTCTGCGGCAACCGCCAGAAAGCGAACCGCTATTATCGCCGCCGCACGGCGGCCAGGGAGGCCACCAATGCTTAGAAAATTCCGTTCGATCGCTCTCGGCGCGGCCCTGATCGCCGCGACGGCGCTCGGCGCCTGCCGCGACACCGGCAAGGAGCAGCTCTTCGCCATTTCCGGCAAGCTGTTCGAGTTCAACTACCGGCTTGGCATCGCCACCTATGTCATCACGCTGAGACCGCTGCGGCCGATGGGCGAGGGACAGATTGCGGTGGTGAATTTCCAGAATCCGGCCGGCGGCGACCCGCTCATCGTCAACCAGAAGATCTGGCCGAAGCTCCCGCATATCACCTTGACCAGCCCGCCGCTCACCTGCGTGGTCAAGGACAAGCCCTATTCCGTGACGATCCGCATCGAGGATTCGAGCGGCACGTTGCTTCAAAGGCTCGAGACGACGATGACCTCCTCGGCGGACCAGACCATGCTGCCGGACCGGCCGCTGGTGATCGGGCCGAAATACGAGCTCAACCCGGACCTTGCCGGCCATCCCGACGGCAAGCTGCCGGATGCGCCCAAGCCGGATTGCTCGAAGGCGGCGTGAGGCCCGTTGACCGGTCGAAATTTTCGTGCGCTGCGAAGCGTTTAGCGTGCGATTGAATGCGGCGACCGCTTCCAGCGGGACCGTTTGTTGCGTGCGGTCTGGTCGCTGCGATTTCGTTTGACCTGTCCCGCAAGGGAAGAAAGACTGCGGCCTCTCACTCCGACGTTGGCCGCCGATCCACGGCGCGCCTCCGCAGAGGACATGCCTGATGACGCTGCATGACGTCGCGCTCGACGACAAGTTCGACCTTGGCAAGGAGCGCGTTTTCCTGTCCGGGGCGCAAGCCGTCGTGCGCATGCTTTTGATGCAGCGCGAGCGCGACCGCCGCGCCGGCCTCAACACCGCAGGCTTCGTCTCCGGCTATCGCGGCTCGCCGCTGGGCGGCCTCGACATGCAGCTGTGGAAGGCGAAGCGGCAGCTTGCGCAGGCCGACATCGTCTTTCAGCCGGGCCTCAACGAAGAGCTCGCCGCCACCGCGTGCTGGGGCTCGCAGCAGACCGAGTTGCTCGGCGAAGGCATCCATGACGGCGTCTTTGCCGTCTGGTACGGCAAGGGGCCGGGCGTCGACCGCTCCGGCGACGTTTTCCGCCACGCCAATCTCGCCGGCTCGTCGAGAAATGGCGGCGTTCTCGCCCTGATGGGCGACGACCACATGGCCGAATCCTCGACGAACGCACATGCCACCGAATTCCTGTTCGTCGACACCATGGTGCCGATCCTCAACCCCGCCGGCGTCCAGGAGATCATCGACTACGGTCTCTTTGGCTTCGCCATGTCGCGTTTCGCCGGCACCTGGGCGGCGATCAAATGCGTCAAGGACAATATCGAATCGACCGCTTCGGTCGACGCCTCGATCGAGCGGCTGAACATCGTCATTCCTGATTTCGACATGCCGCCGGGCGGCCTCAACATCCGCCACGAGATCGACATGCTCGGCCAGGAGGAGCGCCTGCATGAGCACAAGCGCGCCGCCGCTTCCGCCTTCATCCAGGCCAACGGGCTCAATCGGACCGTCTATTCGGGCGGCAGCAACCCGAAGCTCGGCATCATCACCATAGGCAAGAGCTATCTCGACGTCCGCCAGGCGCTGGAGGATATCGGCATCGACGAAAATGCGGCCAATCGCATAGGCATCCGCCTGTTCAAGGTCGGCTGCCCCTGGCCGCTCGATTATCAGCATATCGCCGACTTCGCCCGCGGCCTCGACACCATCGTCGTCGTCGAGGAGAAGCGCTCGTTGATCGAGGTCCAGTTGCGCGAGAACCTCTACGGTTCCGCTATTCAGCCTGCCATCGTCGGCAAGAAGGACGAGCGCGGGGACTGGCTGTTTCCGGCCAAGGGCGCGCTCGACCCGAACGAGATCGCGATCGCGCTCGGCGAGCGTATCTTGCGCACCATCGGCCCCTTGGAGGAGATCGCGGCGCGCGTGGCGAAGCTGCGCCAGTTCCAGGCGATGCTCGCCGATACCGTCGACATCGGTTCGCGCACGCCGTTTTTCTGCTCGGGCTGCCCGCACAATTCCTCGACCAAGGTGCCGGAGGGCTCGCTTGCCGCCGCCGGCATCGGCTGCCACTTCATGGCGCTGTGGATGGACCGGAACACGGTCGGCTTCACCGCCATGGGCGGCGAGGGCGCGCAATGGGTCGGCCAGGCGCCGTTCTCCAAGCGCGGCCATATCTTCCAGAATCTCGGCGACGGCACCTACAACCACTCCGGCGCGCTGGCGATCCGCTTTGCGCTCTCCTCAGGCGCCAACATCACCTACAAGATCCTCTACAATGACGCAGTCGCCATGACCGGCGGCCAGCCGCACGAAGGTGGCCTCACCGTCGATATGATCGCCAGACAGGTGCGCGCCGAGGGCGTCGAGCGCATCGCCGTCGTCACCGACGAGCCGGCTAAATATGCCGGCAAGGCCGATTTCCCGCCCGGCGCCACGATCCATCACCGCGACGACCTCGACCTCGTCCAGCGCGAGCTGCGCGAGGTCAAGGGCGTGTCGGTGCTTCTCTATGACCAGACCTGCGCCGCGGAAAAGCGCCGGCGCCGCAAGCGCGGCACCTTCCCCGATCCCGACAAGCGCGTCTTCATCAACGAACTGGTCTGCGAAGGCTGCGGCGATTGCGGCGTGCAGTCGAACTGCGTCTCGATCCAGCCGGTCGAGACCGAATTCGGCCGCAAGCGCCGGATCGACCAGTCGAGTTGCAACAAGGATTTTTCCTGCCTCAACGGCTTCTGCCCCTCTTTCGTGACGGTGCATGGCGGCAAGATCAGGAAGGCCGAGGGGATTGCCGGCAAGAGCGATCCGCTCGAAGGCGTGCCGTCACCCGGCGAATTTCCACTCGGATCTCAGGGCTGGGCGGCGATCATCGACGGCGTCGGCGGCACCGGCGTCGTCACCATCGGCGCGGTGCTGGGCATGGCTGCCCATATTGAGGGCAAGGGCTGCGGCATGATCGACATGGCGGGCCTTGCCCAGAAGGGCGGCTCGGTCTTCACCCATGTCCGCATCGCCCCGACGCCCGAGGACATCCACGCCATCCGCGTTTCCGCTGGCAAGGCCGATCTTGTGCTTGGCTGCGACCTCGTCGTCTCCGGCGCCAAAAAGGTGCTCGCCGCGGTGCGAGAGGGCCATACCATGTTCCTCGCCAACACCGCCGAGATCATGCCCGGCGAATTCACCCGTTCCGCCGATTTTTCGCTGCCGGTCGAGCGGCTGAAGAAGGCGATCCGTGCCGCCGCCGGCGACGACAAGGCCCACTTCTTCGATGCCACCCGCACGGCGACCGCGCTGTTCGGCAATTCGCTCGGCGCCAACATGTTCATGCTCGGCTTCGCCTTCCAGCATGGCGGGCTGCCGCTCTCGGCCGAAGCCGTTGAAAAAGCGATAGAATTGAACGGCGAAGCGGTGGTGATGAACATCGCCGCCTTCCGCTGGGGCCGTCGCGCCGCGCACCAGCCGGATTTCGTGCGCGGCCTGGTCGGTCGTACCGGCAAGCCGGCGTCGGCACCCGAAACGCTCGACGACATTGTCGCCCGGCGGGTGGCTTTCCTCACCGCCTACCAGAACGCCGCCTATGGCAAGCGCTATGCCAACAGGATCGCGGCGCTGCGCGCAGCCGAGGCGAGAGCGGTTCCCGGCTCAACGGCCGTCACCGAGGCGGCCGCGAAAAACCTCTTCAAGCTGATGGCGATCAAGGACGAGTACGAGGTGGCCCGGCTTTACACCGACGACAGCTTCGCCGCCGATCTCGCAAGGCAGTTCCAAAGCTACGAAAAGCTGGAATTTCACCTCGCGCCGCCGATCCTCGGGCGGCGCGGCAATGACGGCAAGCCGAGGAAATCGAGTTTCGGCCCGTGGATGATGAAGGCATTTCGCCTGCTTGCTGTCATGAGAGGCCTGCGCGGCACCGCGTTCGACCTGTTCGGCCATACCGCCGAACGGCGCGCCGAGCGGCAACTGCTTGCGCAATACGAGGCCGATCTCGATCTGATCGCCGCAGCGCTTGCGCCGGGCAAGGTCGAGGCCGCCGCCGCTCTGGCCTCCGTTCCGGCGCTCATCCGCGGCTATGGCCATGTCCGGCAGGCCAGCGCCGCCAAGGCGTCCGAAGAGCGCTCCAGGCTGCTGCAGCGGCTGACCGAGGCCGCTCCGGTGCCCGTTCTCAGCGCTGCCGAGTGATTGCGCCAGACCAATCCCGAAGTTTTCGTCGGTCGGCCTAAAGTGCCTCGCGTCGAAATGGATCCAGGCGAGGCGCTTTAGGCCTTTGTTCGATGCAGGTCGTTCTCCCAAAAACCGCTGCGCACTTGTGGGTGACATGCGTTAGGTCCTTTGCGCCCTTGGCGGGCAGACCGAAGCCGCTGCTCAAGACGGTTCTGTTCTAAGCCTTTCTTAAGGCGGTTGTGTCATGACAAGGCTTAGCGTTGGGCCGACCCTATGGGCAAAACAAAGACCGAAAGCATCCCCGCGGATGTTTATATCCAATTTGTGCGGTCGTTGTTCGACAACGCGCACATGTTGTTGATCGGTGGCGCGTGCTACTGGATCCTCGGATTCATGATCTATCTGCGCACCCACAATCCCCTGTTCCTGGCGTTTTCTTTTGCCCTGCTTTCCGTCAGCCTTATCCGTTACTTCGGCATTCGCGGCTTCCTGAGGACAGGCGGCGCGATTGCCGATGTCGAACACGCGCAGCGGTTGGAGCGCAGCTACATCCTGAAGGGCTGCCTTCAGGGTCTCGGATTGGGCGCGCTGTGTTTCGTGTCGATCTACATATATCCCGAACCGTTCGCCGAGCTGGCGGCAATGTCGCTGACGCTGGCGACCCTGGTCACCGTTGTCGCCCGCAACTATGGGTCGCCGCGCATGGTGCGGATCTTTTCCGTGACCTTCATCGGTCCGGCGGCTCTCGCGCTCCTGCTGCGCATGGATGCGCCCTCCGTCGTCCTCGGCCTGATGATCATCCCGATGACGTTCATCACCATCACCGGCGCCGATCATGTCCGCAACGTGCTGTTCTCGGCGGTCATCGGCCACAAGCAGGCGAGAAACCTGACGCGCAGGTTCGACCGCGCGCTCAACACGATGTCGCACGGCCTGGTCATGCTCGGCCCCGACGGGCGCGTCGCCGTCGCCAATGCCGAGGCCGCCCATCTGATGTCGCTGAAATCGGCCGACGCGCTGCTCGGGCGCTCGATCCACGGCCTTCTGATGCGCGGCGTCGCCGGCGGCATGCTGGCACCGAAGGATTGCCGCTACATCGAGGCGCAGCTGACGCGCGCCTTGCGCGAGGGCCGGGACCGCAAGGTGCTCGTGTCGCTCGCCAATGGCCAGCACTACGAGTTCTCCGCGCGCGAAGGCAGCCAGGAACTCGGCGTCATCACCTTCGAGGACGTCACGGCCCGCGTCGAGGCGGAGGAAAAGATCCGTTTCATGGCGCGCTACGACAACCTCACCGGCCTGCCGAACCGTGCCTATTTTCACGAGCTGGTCGGCGAGGCCATGGCGTCCGGCGACCGCGACCGGCTCTGCGGCCTGGCGGTGCTCGACCTTGATGATTTCAAGAGCGTCAATGACACGCTCGGCCACCCGGTCGGCGACGGTTTGATCTACGCCGTAGCCGAGCGGCTGGCAGCGGTCGCCGGGCCGGGCATCAATGTCAGCCGCTTCGGCGGCGACGAATTCATGATCTATTTCGACCGCATCGAGGATGAGAGCCATCTCAGCAGCCTGCTCGACGAGATCTTCGCCGGCCTGCAGGGCGAAGTCGACGTCGCCGGTCATGGCCTGCGCATCCAGACCAGCGGCGGCGCGGTGTTGTCCGTGGTCAAGGACACCGACGTTGACGGCATCATCGTCAAGGCGGACCTCGCGCTCTACAAAGCCAAGGAGCTCGGCAAGAACAGCTGGCGGCTGTTCGAGGCATCGATGGACGCCGCCTTCCGCAATCGCCAGCTGATGAAGGCCGATCTGCGCAGCGCCGTGCAAGCCAAGGAGTTGCGCGTCGTCTACCAGCCGATCGTGTCGATGAGCACCATGCGCATCGCCAGCTGCGAGGCGCTCTGCCGCTGGGATCATCCCGATCTCGGCCCGATTTCGCCGGGCGTCTTCATTCCGCTGGCCGAGGAGATGGGCATCATCTCCGAGATCAGCTCTTTCGTGCTGCAGGCGGCCTGCGCCGAATGCGCCAAATGGCCGGCCCAGACCAGCGTTTCGATCAACCTGTCGGCCAAGGACTTCCGCAACCGCGACGTCGTGCAGAAGGTGCGTGATGCCCTGGCGGCGTCGGGCCTTGCGCCGCACCGGCTCGAGATCGAGGTGACGGAGACTGCCCTGCTCGACGACAAATCGCTGACCCGCGAGCTGATCGAAGAGCTGAAAGCGCTGGGCGTCCGCATCGCGCTCGACGACTTCGGCACCGGCTATTCCAGCCTCAGCTACCTGCACAAGCTGCCGCTCGACAAGATCAAGATCGACCGCTCCTTCCTCATCGACGTGACCCAGAGCCCCCAGTCGCTCGATCTTCTGAAGGGTATCGTCGGCTTGACCCGGACGCTGGGCCTGGTCGTCACGATCGAAGGGGTGGAGACTTTCGAGCAGCTGAAGATATTGGTGCGTTCGGTCAAGCCGGACCTCGTGCAAGGCTTCCTGTTCGGCGCCGCGCTCAGCGCGTCCGGCATCGAGACGATGTCGAACGTCACCTGGCCGTTCGCCGCGGACCTGCGCCTCGCCCCCAGACGGTCGGCCAGATAGGGAATTTCATCAAGCAGGATTGAGAATGCGCGTTGCTTTGGCTACGCAGCCATTTTCGCCAAATCGGAAGGTTTTCACCCGAGTTTTCAGGTTCAAAAGCTCGCAATTGTTTTCTCTAAGCAATTCAATACAGCCGAGTATGTTGGCCAGATGTCCTATATTGCTGTCAGCTGCGGCGGCCCAGTCCTATCAGTTCTGGCAGCTGTGTACTCTTTGATATCGGATGCGAGCCAAGGTCCGGGCGCCCGGTCGACTTTTCCATGCAACCCTTTCCGGCGCATTGTTAAGGTTAACGGAAGGTAAACCAGCAGTATCGAATTTTCGGCTTGTGTCTCATTTTGACTCGAATAGCCTGTTTACAGGCGGATACGAGGACTTGAGAATGGATGCTGCAAGAAACGATGCGCAGGCTGGCGCCGGCGCAAATGCTGGCTCGGCGCTGAATCGTTCGATCATGCAATTGCTGGAGCATGTCGATTATCGTCTGATCACGGGGGGCGAGGATCTGGAGGCGATCTACCGTCTTCGCTATCAGTCCTACCTGCGCTCAGGCATGTGCGGCCCGATCGCCAGCGGGATGTTCGAGGATCGCTGGGACAACCTGCCGAATTCCTACCGGTTCGGCGTCTATTTCGATGGCCACTTGGTCAGCACGCTGCGGCTCCATTACATTTCCCGCGAGCACCCCTATTCGCCCTCTGTCGACGCCTATCCGGAAATCTTGGCCGAGCGGCTTGCCCGCGGAGAAACCTTCATAGACGGAACCCGGTTCGCAACCGACGCGGATAGCGCGCCCGCGCCCGGAGTCCTGCCTTTCCTGACGCTGAGGCTCGGCATGGTGGCTTCCAGCTATTTTGGCCAGACGGCCGTGCTGACGCCGGTCAAGGTCGAACATTCCGCTTACTACGCCCGCATCTTCCATGCCGTGCAGCGGACAGAAGGCAAGGTGTTTCCGGGTGTCCTTGCGCCGATCGCCTTGTTCGAGATCCCCTGTGGTGAAAACTTGCGCCAGACGCTCGACCGCTTCCCTTTCTTCAAGTCGACGCCGGTGGAGCAGCGGATGATGTTCGCCAATCCGGCCATCAACCGGCTCACCCCGCTGTCGATCGTACCGACGGCCAAATACTATCGCGATGCCGCCTGAACGGGCGTCCTTCCGTGCCTCGTGAACCTTCCCCGCCGCTCCCGCGTTACGAGTACCGGCGTCACTGATCATCGGCGGCGCCGCATTCTTGCCCCCCAGGCTTGTCGCCGGCTCAAATCGGGTTTTTCACGGGAAGGAGTACGATTATTATGACCATCCACTCGCTTGCGCTCACGCCCCTGATCTCGCTGATCGCCGGCATATTGATCCTGGTGATGCCGCGCCTGCTCAATTACATCGTCGCGCTCTATCTGATCGTGGTCGGCCTGCTCGGCCTGTTTCCGCACCTCGCCGCCTAATGCATCTCGCCCGGAACCGTGCAGCGGTTCTGGGCAACGGCACCCATCAAAAAGAGCTTTGAAGCGTCTCGCCTGAATCCGATTCAGCGCGACGCGCTTTAAAGGCCTACGACGCCCCTCGCCACGGCGAGGGCCTCCCATCGCAATTTTAGCTTCCGCCCATTTCAACTTTCGTTTGAGGCTGTTGTCGCCGGCCGTGCGGCAATAGCGCCATTGCTCTTGCTCGGGCTTTTCGCTATGTGCCTCGAAGGCATTTTCGAAGGGGTATTCCTATGGCTGATCACACGCCGACCGGTCCTGTCGAACTGGGCGCGCAGATGGACTATGCCGAGCATGATCGCACCTACAACGCATTTCTCACGCTCGCCAAATACGGCTCGCTCGTCTGCGCTGCCATTCTGCTGGCCATGGCCTTCGGCTTCTTCGCGGGCGGCTTCTTCTCGGCGACCATCCTGTTCATCGTGATCATGGCCGTCGGCTATTTCATTCTGCGGTAGACTTTCCAAGCCATTGCGTTCGACGTTTCGCCGGAGGTCCCGGCCGACGCCTTGCGCAGCAAGGTTCCAGCCGAAAGGATCATGCGGTGGGGCAGACGGTATTCATCCCTCGTGAGCTTGACGCGAACGAGCCGCGGGTCGCGGCCTCGCCCGAGACGGTGAAAAGGCTGGCGGGCCTGGGCTTCGAGGTGATCGTCGAGAAGGGCGCCGGCCTGGGCTCGCGCATCACCGATCAGGAATTTGCCACCGCCGGCGGCACGATTGGAACTTCCGGGGACGCCAAGAACGCCGATGTGGTGCTGAAGGTGCGCCGGCCGACCGATGCCGAGCTCAAGGGCTACAAATCGGGCGCGGCCGTCATCGCCATCATGGATCCTTACGGCAACGATCCGGCGCTTGCCGCGATGGCCAAGGCCGGCATCACCGCCTTCTCGATGGAGTTCATGCCGCGCATCACTCGCGCGCAGGTGATGGACGTGCTCTCCTCGCAGGCCAATCTTGCCGGCTACCAGGCGGTGGTCGATGCGGCGGCCGAATATGACCGCGCGCTGCCGATGATGATGACGGCGGCGGGCACGGTGCCGGCAGCAAAAACCTTCATCATGGGCGTCGGCGTCGCCGGTCTGCAGGCGATCGCCACCGCGCGCCGTCTCGGCGCCGTCGTCACCGCCACCGACGTCCGTCCGGCGGTGAAGGAGCAGGTGCAGTCGCTCGGCGCAAAGTTCCTGGCGGTCGAGGACGAGGAGTTCAAGGCGGCGGAGACGGCCGGCGGCTACGCCAAGGAAATGTCGAAGGAATATCAGGCCAAGCAAGCGGCACTGACCGCAGAGCACATCGCCAAGCAGGATATCGTCATCACCACGGCGCTGATCCCCGGACGTCCGGCGCCGAAGCTGGTGTCGGCCGCCATGGTCGCTTCGATGAAGCCGGGTTCGGTGATCGTCGACCTCGCCGTCGAGCGCGGCGGCAATGTCGAAGGCGCGGTGCCCGGCAGGGTCGTGACGACGGAAAACGGCGTCAAGATCGTCGGCCATCTCAATGTGCCCGGTCGTGTCGCGGCATCCGCTTCGCTGCTCTACGCCAAGAACCTCTACGCCTTCCTCGAGACGATGGTCGACAAGGCGACGAAGGGCCTTGCCATCAAGCGCGATGACGAGTTGGTCAAGGCGACGATGCTGACCGATGCCGGCCAAATCGTGCACCCCAGTTTCGCCAAGGCCGCCGAGACGCCGCGCACCGAGCCGGCTGCGATCCCGGCCACCGTCCTGGTCGCGGATACCGCCGACAAGAAACCGGTGCCCAGGAAGAGGGCCGCAGCCAAGTCACCCTCGCCTAAGCCAGAAGGGACCGCGTGATGGAACAGCTGCAGAAAGCCCTCGACCAGCTCGATCAGGCGACGGCTGCCGTACGCCTCGCGGTGCAGGATCTCGCCAATGCGCCCGCCGGCGCCGAGGCTGCCGGCAACGCGGCGCACGCGCTCTCGGGCGGCGCCATCGATCCCTTTGTCTTCCGCTTCGCCATCTTCGTGCTGGCGATCTTCGTCGGCTATTATGTCGTCTGGTCGGTGACGCCGGCGCTGCACACGCCGCTGATGGCCGTCACCAACGCCATCTCCTCGGTCATCGTCGTCGGCGCGCTGCTCGCCGTCGGCATCGCGGCCTCCGGCCTTGCCGCGGGCTTCGGCTTCATCGCCCTGGTGCTGGTGTCGGTCAACATCTTCGGCGGCTTCCTCGTCACTCAGCGCATGCTCGCCATGTACAAGAAGAAGGAAAAGTGACGTGACCGTCAATCTCGCTTCCTTCCTCTATCTGGTCTCCGGCATCCTGTTCATCCTGGCGCTGCGCGGCCTGTCGCATCCGACCACCAGCCGACAGGGCAATCTCTACGGCATGATCGGCATGGGCATTGCCATCGCCACCACGCTGGCACTGGCGCTGCCCTCGGCCGGCCGCTTCGGCCTGATCGTGCTGGGGCTTGCCATCGGCGGCGGCGTCGGCGCCTATGTGGCGCGCCGCATCGCCATGACCTCGATGCCGCAGCTGGTCGCCGCCTTCCACTCGCTCGTCGGTTTCGCTGCCGTCATGGTGGCGGCGGCCGCCATCTACGCGCCGGAAAGCTTTGGCATCGGCACGGCCGGCGACATCCATGCCCAGGCGCTCATCGAGATGAGCCTCGGCGTCGCCATCGGCGCCATCACCTTCACTGGCTCGGTCATCGCCTTCCTCAAGCTCGACGGCCGCATGTCCGGCAAGCCGATCATGATCGGCGGCCGCCACCTGATCAACATCGCGCTTGGCGTAGCCCTCGTGGTGCTGATCGTGCTGCTCGTCACCACCGAATCCAAGCTCATCTTCTGGCTGATCGTCGCCGCCTCGCTGGTGCTCGGCGTGCTTCTGATCATCCCGATCGGCGGCGCCGACATGCCGGTCGTGGTGTCGATGCTGAATTCCTATTCCGGTTGGGCGGCGGCGGCGCTCGGCTTCACGCTCGGCAATCTAGCGCTGATCATCACCGGTGCGCTGGTCGGCTCTTCCGGTGCGATCCTGTCCTACATCATGTGCAAGGGCATGAACCGCTCCTTCGTCTCCGTCATCCTCGGCGGCTTCGGCGGCGAGACGGCTGCGGCTGCCGACGACGGGATCGAGCGCACCGTCAAGCAGGGCTCGGCCGACGACGCCGCCTATCTGATGATGAACGCGCAGAAGGTCATCATCGTGCCGGGCTATGGCATGGCGGTGGCCCAGGCCCAGCACGCGCTGCGCGAGATGGCCGACAAGCTCAAGGCCAATGGCGTCGAGGTAAAATACGCCATCCATCCGGTCGCCGGCCGCATGCCCGGTCACATGAACGTGCTGCTCGCCGAGGCCAATGTGCCCTATGACGAGGTGTTCGAGTTGGAGGATATCAACTCCGAATTCGCGCAGGCCGATGTCGCCTATGTCATCGGCGCCAACGACGTCACCAACCCGTCCGCGCGAGATGACAAGAGCAGCCCGATCTACGGCATGCCGATCCTCGACGTCGACAAGGCCCGCACCTGTCTCTTCGTCAAGCGCTCGCTGGGTTCGGGCTATGCCGGCATCGACAACACGCTGTTCTACAAGGACGGCACCATGATGCTGCTCGGCGACGCCAAGAAGATGACCGAGGAGATCGTCAAGGCTTTTGATCACTGATCCGGCTCGCCATCTCAAAGACCGAAAAGCCCGGCCGTGAGCCGGGCTTTGTCTTTCAATTACCGGATGGTTCAGTCTAGCCTTTGGACAGGAAAAGCGCCTCGTCTTCGTCGCGCTGCTTGCCGCCGAGAGCTGCGGCAGCGCTGGCGATGAATGCGCCGATGACCAACGCCAAGGCGCCGATCAGGGCAAATGAGGCCGTTGCCTTCCTGGCCGTGTCTGCCGCCTGCTTGGCCTTGGTCTTAGCCTCCTCCACCTTTGCAAGCACCGCATCGACACGGGCCTTTGCGTCAGCTTCCGGAAGGCCTGTGCGGGCAGTCACAAGCTGCGCCAGGTAGGTCTTGTCGTCGGCCGACACCTCACCGGCGGCGGCACTTGCGAACAGGATGCGAGACGCTTGCGCCGTGGTCGCCGCGTCGTTTTGCGGATTGGCGGCTGCAAGCTTGCTCGCATCCGCCGGACGGAACAGCGTGTCGACGAAATAGGATGTCGCATTGTCAACCGAGGCGCCGTTTGCGTTTGCCGACGCGCCTGCCGAGGCACCCATCGCGGCGCCCGACGCGACAGTGGATGCCGCCTGCACGCCCGTCCCCACTGCAGCCGACAGGACCGAGCCGAGAACACCGGCGACAAGCAACGTGGCCAGCGCCCAGGCAAGGAAGCCGTGGGTGGTGTCGCGGAAATAGACCTCGTCAGTGTGGACGCCAACCCATTTGGTCCGCAACCGCCCGGCAAGATAACCGCCTAGGCCCGCCGACAGCCATTGCACGACGATCAACCAGGCGCCGGTGGTAGCCGCGAAGGTGGTGACCGAAGGATTCGACGCGGACCAGGGCGAAACCATCGTCAGCCCGAGTCCTGAGCCGAGCAAGGTGAGGATGAGAGTCAAAGCCGAGGCTGCGAAAGCGCCAGCGATGATCGGCCCCCAACTGACGGCGGTGGCGGAGGATTCTAGCGTACCGGGAGCATCGGTTGCCGATAGGGTGGGCTGCATCGAAGCCTCCTAGCGGGCAAAAAGCATAATGAGAATGATGATCGGAATCGGAACCCCGAGCAACCAGAGCAAGATACCGCGGCCCATCGAAACCTCCTGAAACAAGTTGTGATCGATCTGTCACAATGTTTCAGGAGACCTTCTGTTCCGGTCGGATCACCCCATCCGCCACGGACGGCGGACCGACGGCAGGCTGAGAGGGCCGATTGGCACGGTCCTCAAATATCCAGATTGGCCACCGACAGCGCATTGTCCTGGATGAACTCGCGCCGCGGCTCCACCTCGTCGCCCATCAGCCGTGAGAACAAGCTGTCGGCGTCGGTCGCGTCGGCCACCTTGACCTGAAGCAGCGAGCGCACATTCGGATCCAGCGTGGTTTCCCAGAGCTGTTCGGCGTTCATCTCGCCAAGACCCTTGTAGCGCTGCATGGTCAGTCCCTTGCGGCCCGCCGCGAACACCGCGTTGAGCAGCGCCAGCGGTCCGGAAAGGAGCTCGGAAGCCTCCTTGCGGCGCAGCGTCGGCTGCTCGCCATAGACTTCCGCCAGACGCGCTGCATAGCGGTCCAGCTGGCGCGCATCGGCCGAATTGATCAGCCCGGCATCGAGCTGGACCGCGTCCTTGACGCCGCGCACGGTGCGTTCGAAGACATAGCCGCCCGACCCGTCATTGGAGGTCGACAGCCGTCCGCTCCAGCCGCGCTCGGTCTCCTCGGCGATCATGTCGAGCCGCCTGGCGACGTGTTCGGCCATGGCGGTGGCGCGGCCGAGATCGGCGAGCACGTCGGCGTTGAGCGCGCCGGCGATCGCCGCCTGCTCGACGACACTGCGGTTGTAGCGCGTGTGCAGCCCGTTGATCAGGTGCCGCACCGCCAACGCGTCGTCGACCGCGCCGCGCAGGTCCTGTCCGGTCCGCACCTCGCCGGAGGCGAGCGTCAGTGAAGCCTCTTCCAGCCCGGACTCGATCAGATATTCCTCGTAGGCGCTTTCGTCCTTGAGATATTGCGAGCTCTTGCCTCGCGTCACTTTGTAGAGCGGCGGCTGGGCGATGTAGAGATGGCCGCGCTCGATCAGCTCCGGCATCTGCCGGAAGAAGAAGGTGAGCAGCAGCGTGCGGATATGGGCGCCGTCGACGTCGGCGTCCGTCATCAGGATGATCTTGTGGTAGCGCAGCTTGTCGGCGTTGAACTCGTCCTTGCCGATCGAGGTGCCGAGCGCCGTGATCAGCGTGCCGATCATGTCGGAGCTGAGCATGCGGTCGAAGCGCGCCCGCTCGACATTCAGGATCTTGCCCCGCAGCGGCAGGATCGCCTGGTTCTGGCGCGAGCGCCCGCCCTTGGCCGAGCCGCCGGCCGAATCGCCCTCGACGATGAAGATTTCCGATTTCGCGGGATCGCGCTCTTGGCAGTCGGCAAGCTTGCCGGGCAGC
Source organism: Mesorhizobium sp. WSM3862 (assembly GCF_002294985.1). Classification (GTDB taxonomy): domain Bacteria; phylum Pseudomonadota; class Alphaproteobacteria; order Rhizobiales; family Rhizobiaceae; genus Mesorhizobium. The sequence goes on from NZ_NSGE01000004.1 coordinate 480,403, forward strand.
GAGGTGACGCCGAGCGTGCTCTTGCGGGTTATGTCGCGCGCCTTGCGCGCGGCTTCGCGCGCGGCGGCCGCCTGGATCACCTTCTCCACCACCACCTTGCCTTCGGTTGGATGCTCTTCCAGCCAGGTGCCCAGCGCCTCGTTGACCAGGCTTTCCACCACCGGCCGGACTTCCGAGGAGACCAGCTTGTCCTTGGTCTGCGAGGAGAATTTCGGATCCGGAACCTTGACCGACAGAACGGCCGTCAGGCCTTCGCGGCAGTCGTCGCCGGTCAGCGAAACCTTTTCCTTCTTGGTCTGGCCGGAGGACTCGCCATAGCCGGTGATCTGCCTGGTCAGCGCGGCGCGGAATCCGGCCAAATGCGTGCCGCCGTCGCGCTGCGGGATGTTGTTGGTGAAGGCCAGCACATTCTCGTGGTAGCTGTCGTTCCACCACATCGCCACCTCGACGGTGATGCCGTCGCGCTCGGCGCGAATGGCGATCGGCTTCTCGATCAGCGGCTTCTTCACCCGGTCGAGATATTTCACGAATTCCTCTAGGCCGCCGTCATAATGCAATTCGTGGCGCACGAGGTCGGCATGGCGCGCGTCGGTCAGCACGATGCGCACGCCGGAATTGAGGAAGGCGAGCTCGCGCAGCCGGTGCTCGAGCGTGTTGTAGTCGAATTCGACCATGGTGAAGGTTTCGGCCGACGGGAAGAAGGTGATCTCGCTGCCGCTGCGGCCTTCATAGGTCCCCGGTCGCTTGTCCTGCTCGTAGGTGCCGGTCACCTTCAGCGGAGCGTCGGCATTGCCGTGCGTGAAGCTCATCTCGAAGATTTCGCCGTTGCGACGGATCTTGAGCTTGAGCCATGCCGAAAGAGCGTTGACCACCGAGACGCCGACGCCGTGCAGGCCGCCCGAAACCTTGTAGGAGTTCTGGTCGAATTTGCCGCCGGCATGCAGCTGGGTCATGATCACTTCGGCCGCCGAGACGCCCTCGCTGGGATGGATATCGGTCGGAATCCCGCGGCCATTGTCGATGACGGTCACCGAGCCGTCGGGGTTGAGCGTCACCGAGACGAGGTCGGCATGCCCGGCCAGCGCCTCGTCGATGGCGTTGTCCACCACCTCATAGACCATGTGATGCAGGCCCGAGCCGTCGTCGGTGTCGCCGATATACATGCCCGGCCGCTTGCGGACGGCATCCAACCCCTTCAAAACCTTGATAGAATCGGCGCCATACTCGGCTTCCGCGCCAATGGCGCTTTCGGTCTGATCGCTCATAAATACCTGTCTGATTGATGTCGCTGATCCGGCGCGGAAAAATGGTCCCGAATCGCGCCGTTTTGATGTCCTAGATATAGGCGCAAATGGCCGTTTTTCCAAGGTTTGCAGGCGTTTTGCCGGCTTGGCGAGCGGCCGTTGGCAGGCCGGGCGCGATATACCGGGAAGCGCGGTGCGGGCAGCGGGCTATGCCGGCGTGAAAGCCGCGCCCGAGCGCGGCCTTGCAACAGTCACATCGGGGCGTCTGCTATTCCGCCCGGAGGCCGGCGCGCAGCGCCTTCAGCGCCTCGCTCCAGCGGAACAACTCGTCCAGCATGGCCTTGGCGCCGCCCAGCACCTGCTCGCTCGGATGATACGCGCCCTCCTTGTCGAGCAAGGTCCTGTAGGAAGGCAGCGCCACGCCTTCCGGGATCGGCATGACGCCGACGGAGGTCAGCAGCGGCTTCAGCGCCTGTGCCGCGCGCAGGCCGCCGGACACCCCGCCATAGCTGAAGATGGCGGCGGGCTTGTAGCGCCACTCCTTGAGCAGATAGTCGACGGCGTTAACAATCGCCGGAGCGGCGAAGTAATTGTATTCCGGCGCCACGAAGACGAAGGCGTCGGCGGCGTCGATCGCCGTCGACCAGGCCTTGGTGTGGTCGTTCTCGTATTTGCGCAGGCGCGGATGATGCGGCTCGTCGAGCAGCGGCAGCTTGAAGGCGGCAATGTCGGCGAGCGCCGGCTCGAACTTGCCGTGCTCGCGCGCGAACCCCTCCAGCCACTCGGCGAAGATCGGTCCGGCCCGTCCCGGTCGCGTGCTGCCGATGATGATGCTCAACTGGTGCTTCACGGGTGGCTCCTCGATTGACGGTATCCGTTGGCGACTAAAGGAACCGGTCACCGTCAACAAGCAGCCATCGAAGGGCGCCGTTCACATTCAGGCGAGGCGGTCTCTCCATGGGCTTTCCGTTCGGTCACATGGACGCCCGCTTTGCCGCGCATTACATTTGCCGTCGTAGCGGAGCATCCGATGGACACAAAGCCCGCCCCCTTCGTGCCGCCTGCGCCGAAGCCGCGCACCCAGCCGCCCTCGACGCTGGAGATGATGCGCATCGTCTACCGCAACCCGCTCGAGCTGTGGGGCGAGCATACCTACAACGAGCCCTGGATCTCGGTGACCGGTATCGGCGGGCCGCTGGTCATCGCCAACGATCCCGGCCTCATCCGCCACGTGCTGGTCGACAACGCCAGGAACTACAAGATGGCGACGGTGCGCCAGCTGATCCTGCGCCCGATCCTGCGCGACGGCTTGCTCACCGCCGAGGGCGAGGTGTGGAAGCGCTCGCGCAAGGCGATGGCGCCGGTGTTCACGCCGCGCCACATCTTCGGTTTCGCCGAGCCGATGCTGAAGCGCACGCTGGAATTCGCCACCCGCTACGAGGCCGGCGGTACGACCGACGTCGCCCGCGACATGACGATGCTCACCTATGATATCCTGGCCGAGACGCTGTTTTCCGGCGAGATCGCCGGCGAGCCCGGCAGCTTCGCCAAGGAGATCGACCGCCTGTTCGAGACCATGGGCCGGGTCGATCCGCTCGACCTGTTGCGCGCCCCGGAATGGCTGCCGCGGCTGACCCGCATCCGCGGCCGCAAGACCATGGCCTATTTCCGCAACATCGTTGCCAACACGGTGAAAATGCGCGAGCAGCGGCTGAAGCGCGATCCCGACGGCGTGCCGCAGGATTTCCTGACGCTACTCCTGAAAGCCGAAGGGCCGGATGGCCTGACCCGCGCCGAAGTCGAGGACAACATCATCACCTTCATCGGCGCCGGGCACGAGACCACGGCGCGCGCGCTCGGCTGGACGATCTACTGTCTCGCCGAAGCGCCCTGGGAGCGCGACAAGGTCGAGCAGGAGATCGATGCGGTGCTGGCGCGCGAGCCCGATCCGACAAGATGGCTGGACGCCATGCCGCTCACGCGCGCCGCCTTCGAGGAAGCGCTGAGGCTTTATCCGCCGGCGCCCTCGATCAATCGCGAGCCGATCGAGCCGGAGACCTGGAACGGCCTTTATATACCGAGATACGCCGCCGTGCTGGTGATGCCCTGGGTGGTGCATCGCCATCGCAAGCTATGGGACAGGCCGGACGCCTTCATGCCGGAGCGCTTCCATCCGGAGAACCGCGAACGGATCGACCGCTTCCAGTATCTGCCTTTCGGCGCCGGGCCGCGCGTCTGCATCGGCGCCAGCTTCGCCATGCAGGAGGCGATCATTGCTTTGGTTATCCTGTTGTCGCGCTTCCGCTTCGACGTAACGTCGCAAACCCGGCCATGGCCGGTGCAGAAGCTGACCACGCAGCCGCAGGGCGGCCTGCCGATGCAGGTTTCCCGCCGCGCCTGATCGGCACGCGTCCGATCGGGAACAGTCTACCGGTCGGCGATCGGCCGGCGCTGCTGGAACTGACCGGCGGCGCGGAAGCGCCAGAGATAGCTCGGCAGGATCGCGGCGATCGCCTGCGGCTGGATGCCGAGGCCGTTGATCGTTCTGTTCGCCTTGGCGGCGGCTTCCGAGACGACGTTGTGCTCGCGCAGCTGCAGCACCTGGTCCTTGGTCAGCAGCGGATTGGGCAACAGCTGCAGGATCGAGGCCTGGATATTGGCCACCCACCACGGCACCGGCACCAGGAGGCGTCTGCGGTCGATGACGGCGAGCAGCTCCTGCATGCATTCCTTGAAGGTCAGCACCTGCGGGCCGCCGAGCTCATAGGTCTGGCCACGCTCGACCTTGCCGTCGACCGAGCGTGCCACCGCCTCGGCGACGTCGCCGACATAGATCGGCTGGAATTTCGTCTCCCCGCCGCCGATCAGCGGGAGCACGGGCGAGAAGCGCGCCATGTTGGCGAAGCGGTTGAAGAAGGCGTCCTCGGGTCCGAAATTGATCGAGGGCCGCAAGACGACGGCGTCGGGCACCGTCTCGAACACCGCTTTCTCGCCGAGAGCCTTGGTGCGCGCATATCCCGACGGCGAGTTGAGGTCGGCGCCGAGCGCCGATATATGGGTGAGGCCGGCGCCGACCGATCGCGCGGCCTCGGCGACGGCGCGCGCGCCGAACTCGTGCACGGAGCCGAATTTCTGCCGGCCGCTCTCATGCAGTATGGCGACGAGGTTGACGACGTGGTCGGCGCCCTGAACGGCGCGGTCGACCGACCAGCGCACGCGCACATTGGCCTGCACCGGCTGGATCTGGCCGACATTGCCGAGCGGCTGCACATGGCCGGCAAGGTCGGGCCGCCGGCAGGCGACCCGGATGCGATAGCCGCGCTTGGCGAGCGCGCGAACGACATGACGGCCGACGAATCCCGAGCCGCCGAACACGACGACGAGCTTGGGGGTCTGCAGGATTTCTGTCATGGCTGGCTCCGCGCGCAAAAGCTTGGCTGAGCCGCTTCTTAATCCGTTTCGCGTCAAAGGCAAAGAGCGACCGGAGGTCGCCGCCGCCTTGTTTTTGAGCAATTCCAGGAAAGTGTGGAGCGGTTTTCCTTGCCGAATTGCGTCAGGGTAAAAGCCGCTCAGAACGCCTTGCCGATACGCTTGTCGACCGAATGCCGGTTGCCGCCGCGGATGACGAAGAAGGCGAGGATTGCCGCCCAAAGCAGCGATTTTTCTGCGCCCGAAAAGCCCTGGCCCATGGTGACCCAGTGGAACCATACCGTGACCAGAAGCACGATCAGGCCGGCGAAAGCGGCCGGGCGGGTGACGAGGCCGATGGCAATCAAAATGCCGCCGAAGAATTCGGTGCAGGCGAGCAGCGGCGACCAGAAGACGCCAGGATAGAAGCCCAGACCTTCGACCATTTCCGTGGCGCCAAACGGATTGACGATCTTCTGCGAGCCATGAATGGCGAGGAAGGCCCCGGCGACGGCGCGCAGCAGCGTTTCGGCCGCATTGTTCAGCGTCGCATAGAGTCCGCCTAGGGCCGGAACGATAAGCCTTGTTCGGGACGTGTCGGTGCTGGCGAACATGCGGTCTCCTTTTTGCTGATTTGACGGACGCAAAGGCGTCCACTCCGTCAAATAGGATAAACCTGACGAACTTTCGCATGTTTTATTGCCGCAGTGAGAAACAGAAAACCCCGCCGAGGCGGGGTTTTCCGGGCAGTGAGCGCACCGAAACAGGGTCCAACGAGGCGGCCTGACCTGAGACGGTATCAAGGCGGCGTGAAGCAAGCACGCCCGCCCCGGCCCTGGACGCCCGGCGCGACGGCCGCCAATCGCAAGCCGCGACCCAAGCCACCCTTTTGCGGCTTGCGATGTGGGGTGCCGCTGATGGGTCGCTGCCGGGCTAAGAAAGGTCAAAGCGGCGCGAAGCAAATGCGCGCCTTGTTGCCGGGCGATGCCTCGATCAGGCCGAGTAGCGTTCGGCGAATTCGGAAATGCGCTGCACGACCGCCTTCGGGATATCGACACCGCGCGCCGTCGCCTTTTCAGCGGCCTCTGCCCGGGCACGGCCAGGGATGTGCACGCCGTAGCGCCGCCGCAGCCGGTCGAGCTGGTCCTTCATGCGCTGCTCAAAATCCGGATCGACCAATTTGGGCTCGATAGCGAGCACGAAGAGCCCGGTTCCGGGGCTGTCCGGCCCGCCGGAGAACCAGGGTGCGTCGAGCGACCAGTTGGCGCCGGAAATCCCCGCCGCCAGCACCTCGACCATAAGCGCGATGTTGGCGCCGCGCTGGCCGCCGAAGGCGAGCATCGCGCCCTTCATCGCCGCCGCCGGATCGGTGGTCGGGTTGCCGCTGGCATCGAGTGCCCAGCCCTCGGGGATCTTCCTGCCGTCTTCCGCCGCCTTGCGGATGTTGACGAAGGCGGTGGCGCTCGACGATTGGTCGATCACCAAAGGCGGCCCGTCCGCGGCGGGCGCGGCAAAGGACATCGGGTTGGTGCAGTAGACCGGCTTGACCGAGCCCGAGCCTGCAAGCACTGCCGGCCCGTTGGTGGCGGCGAACGAGACCAGCCCCTGCGCTGCCAGCCGTCCGGTGAAATAGCCGAGCGCGCCGCAGGTATAGGCGTTCCTCTGCGAGAAGATGGCGACGCCGAACAGCCTTGCTGCCTTGACGAGGTCATCGATAGTCCGATCGAAGCCGGTATGGGCAAGCCCGCCGCGCGCGTCGGAGAGGTAGACGGCCAGCGCCGGCCGGGTGACGACCGGATCGGCATTGCCGTCGATGCGGCCGTCCTCGATCGCCTCCAGATAGTCGATGAAATGCGACAGGCCGACCGCCGACAGGCCTTCTGCTTCCGCCGCGATGATCGAGGCAACCAGCGACTGCGTCGCTTCTTCATTGGCGCCGGCGCCGAGCGCCGCCATGCGGCAGAGCCCTGTTGCCTGGTCGAGAGTGAGTTGCATCGGAGCCGTCCTGAGGGAGTAAGGGAATAAGGGAGTAGGGGGAAATTGTGGAGCAAATAGCGAATGGGGACGGAAATGTGAATGCGGATCGTGGCTGAACACTCCCCTACTCCCCTCTAGCCGATCTTGACCGGAATCCGGGCCTCGATGCGGCTGAAGATGAGAACGAGGATGCCGGTGATGGTCATGTAGATCAGCGCCAGCAGCAGCAAGGGCTCATAAGTGAGATAAGTGTCCTGCCGCACCTTGGACGAGACGGCGAAGATATCGATGACGCTGATCGTCGCCACCAGCGGCGTCGACTTGAGCTGCAGCACGGTTTCGCCGGTCAGTGTCGGCAGCGCGCGGAAGAAGGCCTGCGGCAGCCAGATGCGGTGGAAGATCTTGAAGCGGCTCATGCCGAAGGCGCGCGCGGCTTCCAACTGCCCTTTCGGCACGCCGGCGAACGCGCCGCGCATCACCTCGCCTTCATAGCCGGCGAATGACAAGGTCAGCGCCAACACGCCGTAGGGCCAGGCTTGCCTGAGATAGGGCCACATCCAGGACTCGCGAATCCATGGATATTGCGGAAAAAGCGATCCAAGCCCGTAGTAGAGCAACCACAGTTGCAGCAGCAGCGGCGTGCCGCGGATGATGGTGCAGAAGATCTTGGCCGGCACGGCGAGCCAGAACGGCCCACCGGCCTGCGCCAGCCCAAGCGGCACGGCCAGCATAAAGCCCAGCGCGCAGGTCACGACGAGGATCCACAGCGACCGCCAGATGCCGAGCAGCCCCATCTGCCAATATTGCGGCAGCCAGTCCCAGCGCATGAAGAAGGCCGCGCAGAGGACCAGTCCCAGCGCGATTAGGATCAGCACGATGCGGTGCGGCCTGAGCCAGAGCGAGGCACGCGCCGCCATGTTGATCGCGGTCGCTTCGGCCGACATCAGCGCGCCTCTTTGATGGAAGGCATGCCGCGCCGCGACCAGGCCTCGACGCGGCCGATGATCACGTTGGAAAACAGCGTCAGCGCCAGATAAAGCGCGCCGGCAGCAAGATAGAAGACCAGATAGGCCTTGGTGACGCCGGCCGCCTGACGCGTCGCGAGCGTCAGTTCGAAGAAGCCGACGACGGCAAGCAACGCGGTGTCCTTGGTGGCGATCAGCCAGAGATTGGCAAGGCCGGGAATGGCGAAAGGCAGCATTGCCGGCAATGTTATGCGCCTCAACATCAGGCCGGGCGGCATGCCATAGGCGCGGGCGGCCTCGATCTGGCCTTGTGGGATGGATAGGATGGCGCCGCGGATGACTTCCGTCGAATAGGCGCCCTGCACGACGCCAAGGACAAAGATGCCGGCGGCCAGCCCGCTGATGTCGACGCGCTGGTAACCCATCGCGGTCAGCAGCTGATTGATGAGATCGGTGCCGGCGTAATAGAGCAGCAGGATCAGCACCAGTTCCGGCACGGCGCGCACCACCGTGGTGTAGACGGCGAGCAGATCGCGCGTCACCGGTCCGCCGTAAAGCTTGCCCCAGGCGCCGCCGGTGCCGATCAAAAGGCCAAGGCAGGTGGCGCCGATGGCGATCTCGATCGAATGCAGCAATCCGACCAGCAGGGTGCCGCCCCAGCCGGGCGGCACGGGCGACAGGAGTTCGATGATGCCGGCCGCCGAGGCCGGAAGAAAGGCATTGATCAGCTTCGCCCCCGAATTGCTGGCAGCCGCCGACCGCAGCGTTCAGCGGCGGGCTTGCGTGGCAAGGTTTGGGCCAAGGGGCATGGCGCTGGCCATGCCCCCAAATATCAAATGGAGGCGTCAGTTCGACTGCGTGGCGCCGCCATAGATGTCGAAGTCGAAGTATTTCTTGGAGATCTCGTCGTACTTGCCGTTGGCGCGGATCGCCTTGATGCCGGCGTTGATCTTTTCCTTGAGCGCGGTGTCTTCCTTGCGCACGCCGGCGCCGACGCCCGGTCCCAGCACCTCGTCGTCCGGCGCGACCATACCCTTAAGATCGCAGCAGGCCTTGCCCTGGTCCGTCTTGAGGAATTCGCCGAGCGCGATGGAGTCGGCCTGCACCGCATCGAGGCGCCCGGCGGCGAGATCGTTGTTGGCCTCGTCCTGCGTCTGGTATTCCTTGATCTCTTGCGCGCCGGTGAAGTGCTTCTTGGCGTAGACGGCATGTACGGTCGACACCTGAACGCCGATCACCTTGCCTTTAAGATCGTCCGGCGTGGCGCCGAACTTCTGATCCTTCGGTCCGATGATTGCTGTCGGCGTGTTGTAATACTTATCCGAGAAGTCGATCGTCTTCTTGCGCTCTTCGGTGATCGACATCGAGGAGACGATGAGGTCGATCTTCTTGGTGGTGAGCGCCGGAATGATGCCGTCCCAGGCAACGGGCGTGATGACGCAGTCGAGCTTCTCCTCGGCGCAGACGGCGTCGATGAAATCGATCTCCCAGCCGACCCACTTGCCCGTCGCGTCCGGCGAGGTGAATGGCGGATAGGGCTCGGCGGCGACGCCGATCTTGACCTGATCGGCCTTGGCCACGCCCATCGCGGCGACGCCGAACAGCAGCGCCGCGGCGAAGGTCTTGAGAACAGTCTTCATTTCAGGACTCCCAGTTTGTTGTCGTTCCCGGTTTTCGCTCCGCTTGACGCCGGCCCTAGCCGACATTGCGGAGGAATTGCTTGAGCCTTTCGGATTTCGGCGCGCCGAACAGCTGTTCCGGCGGGCCTTCTTCCTCGACTAGCCCGTTGTAGAGGTAGACGACATGGGTCGCGACCTCGCGGGCGAATTTCATTTCATGCGTCACCAGCACCATTGTGCGCCCCTCGCGCGCCAGGTCGCCGATCACCTTCAGCACCTCGCCGACCAGCTCCGGATCGAGCGCGGAGGTCGGCTCGTCGAACAGCATGACGCGCGGATTGATCGCCAGTGCCCTGGCGATCGCGGCGCGCTGCTGCTGGCCGCCCGACAGGAATGCCGGGTAGACGTCGCGCTTCTCCGCCAGCCCGACCCGGGCGAGCAGCTTCTCGGCCTGGGCGATCGCCTCGTCGCGCTTGACGCCGAGCACGTGCACCGGAACCTCGATGACGTTCTCGATCAGCGTCATGTGGCTCCACAGGTTGAAGTTTTGGAACACCATGCCGAGTCTCGAGCGGATGCGCTCGATCTGCTTGCGGTCGGCAGGAACCGTATGGCCGTGGCTGTCGGCCTTCAGCTTGATCTCCTCGCCATTGACGCGGATGATGCCGCTGGTCGGGTTTTCCAGGCAGTTGATGCAGCGCAGCAGCGTCGACTTGCCGGAGCCCGAGCCGCCGATGATGGCGATCACCTCGCCGTCGCGCGCCGACAGCGAAACGCCCTTCAGCACATGCAACTGGCCGAACTTCTTGTGCAGGTTCTCGACATGGATGGCTTCGGCGGCGCCGCTCTGCGCTTGGCCGGCTGGGACTGCGGCGGCTTCCACCGCGCTCACCGGGTAACCTCTATAGGGGCGACGGCAGTTCGTCGAACGTCCATCCGGCTCATCAACATACGCTGTACTGTCCCGCTCCTCACTTCAGCATGGACCCGGCAGCGCGAGCCCGTCAATCCCGTTCATTACGGCACTTGCGGCCTTGTTGCGCAAGTGTATAAATAGCCTTTCATGAAATTTTTTCGGTTTTTTTCATCTTAAAAGGGCATTGATGAGCGCTTTCGGATCACAATCCATGGCGGCGCCGCTTCGGCGCGTGCTCATGCGGTCGGCGGCGAACGCCATGCGCGACGCCGACAGAACTCAATGGCACTATGGCCCCGGGTTCAACCCGGCGAAGGCAGCGTCGCAGCACGCGGCCCTTGCTGAACTGGTAGCCGCTTCCGGCGCCGAAATCGAATGGATCGAGGACAAGGCCGACGGCCTTTCGGATTCGGTGTTCACGCACGACCCATCGCTGATGACCGACCGCGGTGCGCTGATCCTGTCCATGGGCAAGCCATTGCGCGCCAGGGAGCCCTCCCTGCATGAGGAAACCTACAGAGGGCTGGGCATTCCGATCATTGGCCGCGTCGAGGCTCCTGGCCAGGTCGAAGGCGGTGATTGCGTATGGGTGGATGCCCGTACGCTGGCGATCGGGCGCGGGGTCCGCTCCAACCAGGAAGGCATCCAGCAGGTTTCGAACCTGCTGACGCCGCTGGGAATTTCCGTCTACGGTTTTGATCTGCCGCTGTGGCAGGGGGAAGAGGCGTGCCTGCATCTGATGTCGGTGATCAGCCCGCTGGCCGACGATCTCGCGCTGGTCTATTCGCCGCTTCTGCCGGCCCCGTTCTATCAGATGCTGAAGGCGCGCGGCATCAGGCTGGTCGAAGGCGACGCCGGAGAATTCGCCGCTTCCAACGGCCTCAGCCTGAACGTGCTGCCGACCAGCCCGCACAAGGTAATTGCCGTTGCGGGCTTTCCCAAGACCAAAGCCGCGATGGAGGCCGCCGGCTGCACGGTTGAGATTTTCGAGGCGGATGCGCTTTGTATCGCCTGCGAAGGCGGGCCGACATGCCTGACGCGGCCGATCCTGCGCCGATGACGGCGCGCCGCAAGTTCCGTCGCGAGGGCGAGGAGCGGCGGCGGCAGGATCTGATCGAAGCGACTCTGGACTGCGTGGCGGAATATGGCCTGCAGGGCGCCACTTTGCGCACCATCGCATTGCGTGCCGGCGTCACCGCCGGCCTGATCCGGCACTATTTCCCCGGCAAGGAAGAATTGCTTCAGGGGGCCTATACGGCGCTGGTCGGCCGCATGACCGAGCAGGCGAAAGCAGCATTGGTCATGGAAGAGGCTTCGCCTCGCCAACGCCTTGCAGCTTTCGTCACCGCCAATCTCAGCGCGCCGATCATCGACCAGCGGGTGTTTTCGCTCTGGGCGACCTTCATCGGCCGTGCCGGTGCGGATCCGACGCTCGCCCGTGCTCACCGCGAAGGCTATCTTGGCTTTCGTAACGAGGTGGAAGCGGTCGTCGCCGAGGTGCTCGCCGCCGAACAGCGCGAACCGGACGCAAGTCAGCTGCGCCGTCATGCCATCGCCATCAATGCGATCATCGACGGGCTTTGGATCGAAGGCTGCCTGGCCGGTGAGATGTTCTCGCCCGGCGAGTTGGCGGCGATTGGCATCAAGGCTGTCGAGGCCGAACTCGGCCTCGCGCCGCTGAAGCAGGATCCCGAAAAGTAGGACCCGGTTTTCGGAGAAAGATCATGCTCAACAAAGGTTAGATCGGGATGGCAATTCAACGAAACGCCATCACGGTCCAGAGCAATTCCAGGAAAAGGTGAGAAGCGGTTTCCCGTCCGGGATTGCGTAACAAACTAAAGAGATAGAGCGGAGGATCACTGTTTCCGTTAAACGGTGATCCGCTCCAAAGGGAGAAAACCAATGACCACGCTCGGCGAAGCGCTCATCACCTTGCTCGAGGCGCATGGCGTCGACACCGTCTTCGGCATTCCGGGCGTGCATACGGTCGAGCTTTATCGCGGCCTGGCGCGTTCGAAGATCCGCCACATCACGCCGCGCCACGAGCAGGGCGCCGGCTTCATGGCCGACGGCTACGCCCGCGCCGGCGGCCGGCCGGGCGTGGCTTTCGTCATCACCGGACCGGGCCTCACCAACACCATCACCGCGATGGGCCAGGCGCGCGCCGATTCGGTGCCGATGCTGGTGATCTCCGGTGTCAATGCCACCGATACGCTCGGCAAGGGTTTGGGCTTCCTGCACGAACTGCCGGACCAGCGCGGCATGATGGAGAAGGTGGCGCTGTCTTCCGAGCGTGTCACCGAGGCCGAGGAACTGCCGGGTGCGCTCGCCCGCGCCTTCGCCGTCTTCTCCTCGTCGCGGCCGGGTCCGGTTCACATCGAGATCCCGACAAACGTCATGGTGAAGCCCGCCGAGGGGCTCGCGCCGGTGCTCGGCAACGCCGCGCCGCCCGCTCCGGACGCGGCGGCTGTTGCCGAGGCTGCGAGGTTGATCAAGGCGGCTCGCCGTCCGCTGATTCTTGCCGGTGGCGGTGCCAAGAAAGCCGACGCGGCGCTGACACGCTTCGGCGAAGCGCTCGGCGCGCCGGTGGTCGAGACCGCCAATGCGCGCGGCCTGCTGCATCGGCACCCGCTCTTGGTGCCGGCAAGCCCCAGCCTCAAGGCGGTGCGCGCGCTGATGGCGGATGCCGATCTGGTGATCGCCGCCGGCACCGAATTCGGCCCCACCGACTATGACGGCTACGGCGATGGCGGCTTCGTGCTGCCGCCGAGCCTCATCCGCATCGATATCGGCGCCGACCAGCTCGCGCGCCGTCCGGTGACGGTTGGCATCCACGCCGATTGTGCCGAGGCGCTTTCTGCCCTGCTGGCTGCACCCGGCGCCGCTCATGTCGCCGCGAAAGACGGCGAAGCCCGCGCTGCCGCAGGGCGAGAGGCCGCGCTGGCGGAGCTGCGGCCAGACTATCTGGCGCAACTGCGCGCGGTGGAGACGATCCGCGACGCGCTGCCCGGCGCCATCATCGTCGGCGACTCGACGCAGCCGATCTACGCCGCCAATCTCTATTACGACCACGACCGTCCGGGCGGCTGGTTCAATGCCGCGACCGGTTTCGGCGCGCTGGGCTACGGTCCGCCGGCGGCGATCGGTGCCGCCCTTGCCGTGCCCGAAGCGCCGGTCGTGTGCCTCACCGGCGACGGCGGCTTCCAGTTCACCTTGCCGGAGCTCGGCGCGGCGCTCGACGCCGAGGCGCCGGTGATCTTCGTCGTCTGGAACAATCGCGGCTATCGCGAGATCGAGGCCTCGATGCTTGATGTCGGCGTCGAGCCGGTCGGCGTGTCGCCGGCGCCGCCGGATTTCTGCAAGCTCGCCGAGGCCTACGGCATCGAAGCCGAGCGGCTGACAGGGGTCGGTGACCTGGCCGGTGCGCTGAAGCGCGCGCGAACTGCCGGCAAGCCGCGGGTTATAGAAATCACCGTCGATTGAAGGTCCTGGCGACCGTCCCATCCGGCCGAGACGCAGCCGCGTCACGTTACGCGGCTGCGTGTCGACGCATGCAAAGACGGGACGCCTGCCATGTCGATATTTCAATTGAGTGACAACGCGAAAGGCGCGACGTTCGAGGCTGGGGCGGCATAACCATAAGAATACGACAGGAGCAGGTCGAAATATGACGGAAACGCTTAACGGCAGGCATGTCGTGGTGACGGGCGGCACCGGGGCGCTCGGCGGCGCGGTTGTCGGCAGGTTGCTGGAGCAGGGCGCGATTTGCCACGTGCCCAATGCGCATGCCGCGGCTCCGCCGCATTTTCCCTACGCGGCTCACGCCAGCGTCCATCTGGCGCACAATGTCGATCTGTCGGACTCCGCCAAGGTCGAGGCCTTCTACCATCAGGTTCCGGAGCTTTGGGCTTCGATCCATCTTGCCGGCGGTTTCACCATGGCGCCGGTCGAAAAGATCGAGACGGCATCCTTTGCCGAGATGATGGACACCAATGCCCGGACCACCTTCCTTTGCAGCCGCGCCGCGGTGCGTTCGATGCTGACGTCAGGCACCGCGGGGCGCATTGTCAACGTCAGCGCGCGTGCCGGGCTTGATCCCAGGCGCGGCGCCGGAATGGTCGCCTATGCCGCGAGCAAGGCGGCGGTCGCCGCGATGACCCAGGCGATGGCCGAGGAGCTGAAGCACAAGGGCATCCTGGTCAATGCGGTCGCGCCCTCGACGCTCGACACGCCCGCCACCCGCGCCGACATGCCCGACGCCGATTTCACCAAATGGGTCAGCCTAGAGGCCGCCGCCGAGGCGATCGCCTATCTCGCCTCGCCCGCCAATCAGGCGATGAGCGGCACGCTGGTGCCGCTCTACGGGCGAGCCTGACCTCATAGATCAAAGTGCAATGAAAAACCCCGCCGGATCGCTCCGGCGGGGTTTTTGCTTTCGGTAAAGAAAGGAGCTTAGTTGCCCTGCTTCTTCAGCGCCGCGCCCAGGATGTCTCCCAGCGAGGCGCCGGAGTCGGTCGAGCCGTACTGGGCGACCGCTTCCTTCTCCTCGGCGATTTCCAGCGCCTTGATCGAGACCTGCAGCTTGCGGGTCTTCTTGTCGAAGGCGATGACGCGGGCGTCGACCTTCTGGCCGACGGTGAAGCGCTCGGGGCGCTGCTCGTCGCGGTCACGGGAAAGGTCCGAACGCTTGATGAAGGTATCGAGGCCGCTGTCGACCAGCCGTACTTCCAGACCGCCATCCTTCACCGCGGTGACCTCGCAGGTAACGACGGCGTTCTTGCGCAGCTCGCCGCTGCTCGCCGCCTCGCCGACCGTGTCGCGGGCCAACTGCTTGATGCCGAGCGAGATGCGCTCCTTCTCGATGTCGACGTCGAGCACCTGCGCCTTGACCATGTCGCCGCGATTGTACTCTTCGATCACCTGCTCGCCCGGACGGGTCCAGTCGAGGTCGGAGAGGTGCACCATGCCGTCCACGTCGCCTTCCAAGCCGATGAACAGGCCGAACTCGGTCTTGTTCTTGACCTCGCCCTCGACCTGGCTGCCGACCGGATGGTTGCGCGCGAAGGCTTCCCACGGGTTCTCCAGCGTCTGCTTGAGACCGAGCGAGATGCGGCGCTTGGCCGGATCGACCTCGAGCACCACCACGTCGACTTCCTGCGTCGTCGACAGGATCTTGCCGGGATGCACGTTCTTCTTCGTCCACGACATTTCCGAAACGTGGATGAGGCCCTCGATGCCCGGCTCCAGCTCGACGAACGCGCCGTAGTCGGTGATGTTGGTGACTGTGCCCTTGATCTTCTTGCCGATCGGGAACTTGGTGCCGATATCCGACCACGGATCGCTCTCGAGCTGCTTCATGCCGAGCGAGATGCGATGGGTTTCCTGGTTGATGCGGATGATCTGCACCTTGACCGTCTGGCCGATGTTGAGGATCTCGGTCGGATGGTTGACGCGGCGCCATGCCATGTCGGTGACATGCAGCAGGCCGTCGATGCCGCCGAGGTCGACGAACGCACCGTAGTCGGTGATGTTCTTGACCACGCCCTCGACAACCTGGCCCTCCTCGAGGTTCTGCACGATTTCCGAACGCTGTTCGGCGCGGCTCTCCTCGAGCACGGTGCGGCGCGACACCACGATGTTGCCGCGGCGGCGATCCATCTTGAGGATCTCGAAGGGCTGCGGGTTGTGCATCAGCGGCGAGACGTCGCGGATCGGACGGATGTCGACCTGGCTGCGCGGCAGGAACGCCACGGCGCCGTCGAGATCGACGGTGAAGCCGCCCTTGACCTGGTTGAAGATGACGCCTTCGACGCGCTCACCCTTGGTGAACTTCTCTTCGAGGCGCACCCAGCTCTCCTCGCGGCGGGCCTTCTCGCGCGACAGCATGGCCTCGCCAAGCGCGTTCTCGATGCGCTCGACATAGACCTCGACGGTGTCGCCGACCTTGAGGGCGGAATCCTTGCCCTTGGCGCCGAATTCCTTCAGCGGCACGCGGCCTTCGACCTTGAGGCCGACATCGATGATGGCCATGTCCTTTTCGATCGCGGTGATCGTGCCCCGGACAACCTGGCCCTCGCCGGAATGGCCGGCGGTGAATGATTCTTCGAGCATGCTCGCGAAATCATCGCGAGTGGGATTTGCAGCTGACATTGTTTCTCCTGGAATGCTTCGCACAACAAGCGAAGCGGGCGCCGTGGGTTAGCGTTGCGTGAGCCTGCCGGCGTTCCGGGCTGAAGAGCCCTCGGCCGCTTAAGCGGCAAGTCCGGCGCATAGAGAATGCTGGCAGGCTGGTTCGTGCCCGATATGGGTATTTTCATCGCCTCCGGCAACGGAAAACACGAGGAAAACCCGCATCAGGCCTTGTTTCTCTTGGCCAGCAGTCTTTGATGGTTAGCCATGGCCGCCAGAAACGCGGTCTCTATAGACACTTCGCCGGTGTCAGGCAAGTGCGCGTCGCGGCGGTGCGCGTGCTCGCCCGAATGTTTTTGCGATTACGCGTTCGCGGTTGCAGTTCTTTTTTGCCGACATGGATTGTCACGGGGAGCATCACCATGCAGTCAAGCGCCACTTTCAACATCTTCCTGCCGGTTGCCCTCGTCATTATCATGCTGGGGCTTGGCCTGTCGCTCAAGCTCCAGGACTTCTTGCAGGTGGTGCTGCGACCGAAGGCCCTCCTGGTGGCTCTTATCGTGCAGATACTGGTTCTTCCCGTCCTTTGCTTCGGCATCGTGTCGGTTTCGGCTTTGCCGCCTGCCATGGCGGTCGGCATGATGCTGCTCGCGGCCAGTCCCGGCGCCCCGTCCGCGGTCCTCTTCACTCACCTTGCCAAGGGCGATACGGCGCTCAGCCTGACGCTGACGGCGATCAGCTCAATGGTGGCGCTGGTGTCGGTGCCATTGATCACCAATTTTTCGCTGCTGCATTTCTATGGCGCCGGGCACGTCATCCCGCTGCCGATCGAGAAATTCCTGCAGTTCTTTGCCGTTGTGCTTGTCCCGGTTTCGATCGGAGTTGCCGTCCGGCACCGCTACACGGCCCTGGCCGAGCGCCTGGAGGGGCCCGTCAAGCTACTGGCGACGCTTTTTCTTGCGGCGGTCGTTATTTTTGCCGTCGTCGATCAGCGGCAGGTTATCGTGACCTGGGGGCCCATTGTCGGCTTTGCCGCCTTTGCCTTCAACGTGGTGAGCATGGCGCTCGGCTACGCCGTTCCGTCGCTGCTGCGCCTGGAAAGGCGGCAGGCGGTCGCCATCACCATGGCAACGGCCATCCACAACGCCGCGTTCGTCATAGCCCTGGCGCTTAGCGAATATCTCCTCAACAACGCCGAAATGGCGATCCCGCCAGCGCTTTATGCCTTGATTGCCTATGTCACCGCGGCGGTTTTCGTAGCCGTCCTGAGCAGGTCAGGCAGACATGCGATCGAAGGCACGATCCGGTCGTGACAGCCAAGCTCAGGCGAGGTCTTTCGCGGCCATGGCGCGGTCAACGATTGCCATGGCCGCCAGAAACGCGGCCTCGATTGCCATGTCGCTGGTGTCGAGCAAGTGCGCGTCCGCCGCCGGCTTGAGCGGCGAGTCGGTACGGCCCATATCGCGCTCGTCGCGGCGCTCGATGTCGGCGAGGATCGTGGCAAAATCGGCGCTGCCGCCCATGCTCTCGATCTCGGCCAGCCGGCGCCTTGCCCGCACTTCCGCGCTCGCTGTGACATAGAGCTTGATATCGGCGTCGGGACACACGACCGTGCCGATGTCGCGTCCGTCGAGCACCGCGCCTGGCGGCGCCTTGGCGAACTCGCGCTGCTTATCGACCAGGATGCGCCGGACCGACGGAATGACGGCGACCTTTGAGGCGGCCTCGCCCACCGCATGCGCCGAAAGCACCGTGCGGTCGAGGTTCGAAAGATCGACTTGGCGAGCCGCGGTTTCCGCCGCCGAGACATTGTCGAGCGGCAGACCGAGCTCGAGCAGCTTATGGGCGACGGCGCGATAGGTGAGGCCGGTATCGAGCAGGTTCAGCCGGTAATGATCGGCGAGCCGGCGAGCGAGTGTGCCCTTGCCGGCGCCCGCGGGGCCGTCGATTGCGATGGTAAAGGGGGTGCTCATTGGCTCGCCTCGAACGATAGGCGCAATGAGCAAGATGAGCGCCGCGATCCTTCGCGCGCCCCTCTGTCCTGCCGGACATCTCCCCCGCTTGGGGGGAGATCAGCCGTCATCGCGGCTTGCGCCAATTGTCTAAGTTGCAGGATTGAGCGGAGCGCCGGAGCCGCCAATCTCCCCCCTTGCGGGGGAGATGTCCGGCAGGACAAAGCAGGGTGCTGTTCCGCCTGCATCTCGGTTCGGCTCCAACCCATCGCCCGTCACTCGATCTCGGCGCCGAGCCCCTTCATCAGCCCCATGAATTCCGGAAAGCTCGTCGCGATCATGTTGGCGTCGTCGATGGTCACCGGCTTTTCCGTCGCCAGCCCCATCACCAGGAAACTCATGGCGAGGCGATGGTCGAGATGCGTCTTCACCGCCGTGTCCGGCCCGTTGGGATGAGCGCCCAGGCCCTTGCCGCCGGGCTTGCCGCGCACGGCGAGCGAGGCTTCGCCCTCGCTGCAGTCGACGCCGTTGAGCTTCAGCCCGTTGGCCACCGCCGACAACCGGTCGGATTCCTTGACGCGCAATTCCTCCAGACCCTGCATCAGCGTCTCGCCTTCGGCGAAAACAGCGGCAACCGCCAGCACCGGATATTCGTCGATCATCGACGGCGCCCGCTCCGGCGGCACGACGACACCTTTGAGGTCGGAGGAGCGCACGCGCAGGTCCGCCACGTCCTCGCCGCCGGCATTGCGCGGGTTGAGGATGTCGATGCGGCCGCCCATCTCCTGCAATGTCAGGAGCAACCCGGTGCGGGTCGGGTTCATCAGCACGTTCTCGATCACGATATCCGAGCCCGGCACGATGAGCGCCGCCACCAGCGGGAAGCCGGCGGAGGAGGGGTCGCCGGGCACGGCGATGGTCTGCCCCGTGAGCTTGCCCTGGCCTTCGATGAAGATGTGGCGCACGCCGCGCTCGTCGGTCTCGACGGTCAGGTTGGCGCCGAAGCCTTTCAGCATCTTTTCGGTGTGATCGCGCGTCATCACCGGCTCGATCACGGTGGTGATGCCCGGCGTGTTGAGGCCGGCAAGCAGCACCGCCGACTTCACCTGTGCCGAGGCCATCGGCACGCGATAGGTTATCGGCGCGGCATGCTTGGGGCCGCGTAGCGTGATCGGCATGCGGTCGCCAGGCGAGGCTTTCAGCACCTGCACGCCCATCTGGCGCAGCGGCTCCAGCACCCGGCCCATCGGCCGGCCGGAGAGCGAGGCGTCGCCGATAAAGGTCGTCTCCATGTCATAGGTGCCAACCAGACCCATGGTGAGCCGCGAGCCGGTGCCCGCATTGCCGAAATCGAGCGGGCCTTCCGGCTCCAGCAGCGCGCCGTTGCCGGTGCCGCGGATCACCCATTCGGCGCCCGTCTTTTCGATATGCGCGCCCATCGCCTTCATGGCGGCGCCCGTGCGCATCACGTCTTCGCCTTCCAGCAGGCCGGTGATGCGCGTCTCGCCGGAAGCCAGGCCGCCGAACATGAAGGAGCGGTGCGAGATCGACTTGTCGCCCGGCACCCGCGCCGTGCCGGCAAGGGCAGGGGATTTGCGGGCCGTAGCCGGCTTCGGGGCGGCAGCGTGAGACATTGTCTGTTCCAAATGCGGGCGCCGGCGGGCCGGCTCAATTCGTCGTGTTGCGGCGGTCTCGTATCACGGCGCGCCGCAATGGTCATCCCCTCACGCGGGCCTTCGAATGCAAGGTTTTGCGATGCCGGCTTTTGGCTTTGACAGCGCGGAAAACTGCGGTTAAGGGGACCATTCTTTTTTTGACGAGGCTTGCTGTGGCAAAACCTGAACTTGGCACAAAACGTGTCGACCCCGAAACGGGGCGGAAATTCTACGATCTGAACAAGGACCCGATCGTCTCGCCCTACACCGGCAAGAGCTATCCGCGCTCCTATTTCGAGGAAGGCAAGATTTCCGCGATCGAGGACGATGAGGACGTCGCCGAGAAGGAAGTCGATTCCGAGGAGGAAGAAGGCGCCGAAATCGTCTCGCTCGAAGATGCGGACGAAGAGACCAAGGGCGGCGGCGACGATTTGCCCGATCTCGGTGACGACGAGGATGATGTCGATCTCGGTGACGATGACGATGACACCTTCCTTGCCGACGAGGAGGAAGAGGACGACGACGTTTCCGATATGATCGGCGTCGGCGACGACGAGGACGAGGTCTGATTTCGGCCCCGGCGCGATTGTTTGCCGGCCATCTTGACCTGTGACGAAAAAGCGGCTTTTCAAGGCTTGATCTTGACCGAAGGCGGCGCTAGAAGCCGCCAGCACTAAACGACGGCGCGGTGCCCAACCGCGCCGGATCTCTTCGCCGGAAACGGCGCCGGCTGACTGCCGGGAGTGGGGCCATAGCTCAGTTGGGAGAGCGCTTGAATGGCATTCAAGAGGTCGTCGGTTCGATTCCGATTGGCTCCACCAAACAGTCTTTCTGTGATGCTCGGTTTCGCGGCATTGGCGCTTGTCGCTTGTGAATCGGTATCCGAGGCCCCGCCTCCTCCTCAACCTGCCCCGGCTGCTGTCGCGGCTCCCGCTGTCCCGGACACTGCGGTGCTCGACCAAACCGTGGCGATCACGCCTCCGGGCAAGAGTGTCCCCGCCCGATATGCGGCGTTTTCAGGCATTTGGGCGGGACGGCTGGATGGCACCTTTGAAGGCAAGCTGGCCGTGCTGACCGTTTCACCGGCCGGGCAGGTGACGGTCAGCTACGCGTGGGGCGATATGGCCGACAACAAGCCGGGGATCGCCGACGGCGCCGGCAGGATCGCCGGGAACACATTAAAGCTTGGACGCCTGCCGAACGGCGCAGACATCACGTTTACGATGCAGCCTGACGGAACGCTTGCCGGCACCTACACGCTTGCCGGCCAGACCTATAAGGGCCAGTTCGCCAAGCAATAGCGGCGGGCGGTCGCGTCGCCTTCTGCCGTGTCGGCCGGGCTCGAATCGGCTATGCCTCTCCCATGCAGGAAACGTCCCTCTATGCACCGGTGAAGCGGTTCCTCGAGAGCCTCGACTTCACCGTCAAAGGCGAGGTCGGCGGCTGCGACATCGTCGGGTTGCGCGAAGGCGAGCCGCCCGTGGTCGTCATCTGCGAGCTGAAGCTGCAGTTCAATCTCGAGCTCGTTCTGCAAGGCGTCGATCGGGCGGCGGCCTGCGACGAGGTCTGGCTCGCCGCGCGGATGTCGGCGCGCGGCAAGGGCCGCGAGCACGATCGACGTTTTCGCGCGCTCTGCCGCCGGCTCGGCTTCGGCCTGCTCGCGGTCGACGGGAAAGGCAAGGTCGAGTTGCTGCTCAGCCCGGCCGCCGTGCCGCCGCGGCGCGACCCGAGGCGGCGCTCGCGGCTGGTCGAGGAGCATCACCGCCGCAAGGGCGATCCCTCCATCGGCGGCAGCACGCGGCAAAAGCCGATCATGACCGCATACCGCCAGGAAGCAATTGCCTGCGCCGCCGCCATGGCCGACGGCCCGAAGCGGCCGCGCGATTTGAAACTCGTCGCGCCCCGCGCGGCCAGCATCCTGCTGCACAACTATTATGGCTGGTTCGCCAGGGCCGAGCACGGCATCTACGCTCTGACCGAACTCGGGCAGGCTGCCTTGCTGTCGCAAGGGGGCCTCGAAGGACCGCTGCAGGTCGCTCCGTTTCAAGTCGAGCAGCTTGGAGCGAAGCTCGGCGCGTGACCGGCTGACGCCGCCCACGCACCCGTCGGCAATCGATCGAAATCGCCGAATCCACTACGGCCTGGTTGACTCACCTCTTCGTTCATGCAGAAATTGGTTGGACCATTGAACCACTTTCGGATTGATTCACCAGCGTGACCGACCCTCTCCCGCCGATCCAGACGACGGCCCGCGATGATGCGGTCCTGAAGGCGTTGGCCGGCTTCGTGCGGCAGGAGGCGCTGGTTCCCGGTGAAAAACTGCCGACCGAGCGCATCCTGGCCGAGCGCCTTAAGGTCAGCCGCAACACGGTTCGCGAGGCACTCACCCGCTGGGAGGGGCTGGGCCTCGTAGAGCGGCGCCAGGGCAGCGGCACTTACCTCAAGGCGGCGGTTTCGCCCGACATGCTGCACATGCCGCTGACCCTCGCCGGCGGCAACGACTTTGCCGGCCTGATGCGCACCCTGGAGATCCGCCGCGCGCTGGAGGCCGAGGCCGCCGCTCTTTGCGCCGTCCGCGCCGGCAAGGCTGAGGTCGCCGAGATCGAGCGCAAGCTCGACATCATGGAAGAAGCCTTCCACAGCCGCGCCGGCATGTCGTCGGAGGAAGACTGGGAGTTCCACCAGTCGGTCTACCGCGCCTCCGGCAATCCGCTGTTCGAGCAGATCATCAGCGCCATGCACGAGCTGTTCCACCGCTTCTGGGAGCATCCGCTCGGCGTGCGCGATTTCGGCCATGCCAGCTTTCCCTATCACCGCACCATCTTCGACCGCATCGCCGCGCACGACCCGGAGGGAGCCCGGGCCGAAGCGCTGAAGCTCATCGCTACTGTCGAAAACGACTTGAAGCGCGGCGCCGCCAACCTCAAGCTTTTGGACCGCAAATGAACGAGCATCCCACAGGGTTCGACCCGGCTTCTTTGGCCAGCGACTATCTCGGCGAGGCGGCGACGCTTCTCGCGCATGACGATCCGTTTCCCGGCGGCGCTGTGGTGCCGCCGATCTACCAGACATCGCTCTTCACCTTCGACAATTACGCCGAAATGGCCGACACCTTTGCCGGCAGGAGAAGGCAGCCGATCTATTCGCGCGGCGACAACCCGACGGTGATGGAATTCGAGGCGCGCGTCGCGGCCTTGGAAGGTGCGGAAGCCGCGCGGGGCTTTTCCAGCGGCATGGCGGCGATCAGCGCCACCGTGCTCGCCTTCGTCGGCGCCGGCGAACGGATCGTTGCCGTACGCAATTGCTATGGCGACGCTTACCGCCTGTTCGAGCGCCTGTTCCCGCGCTTGCAAATCAAGGTCGACTATGTCGACGGCTCGGACCCCGATGCGGTGGCGGCGGCGCTTCCGGGCGCCAAGCTGCTCTACCTCGAAAGCCCGACCTCGATGATGTTCGAGCTGCAGGACATTGAGCACCTGACGCGGCTGGCGAAGAGTGAGGGCATCGTCACCACCATCGACAATTCCTGGGCGACGCCCGTCTTCCAGAAGCCGATTTCGCATGGTGTCGATCTGGTGCTGCACTCGGCTTCGAAATATCTCGGCGGCCACAGCGACACCGTCGCCGGGGTGGTGGCGGGCTCGGCCGCGCATATCAAGCACATTAACGAGCAGACCTATTCATCGCTTGGCGGCAAGCTGTCGCCTTTCGAGGGCTGGCTTCTGTTGCGCGGCCTGCGCACGCTGCCGCTGCGGTTGCCGCATCATATGAAGAGCGGTCTCACGCTCGCCGAGCGGCTGAAGGCGCATGGCAAGGTCGAGCGGGTCAACCATCCCGCCTACTCCAATCATCCCGGCAAGAAGACGCTTGCCGGCTATGCCGGGCTGTTCTCTTTCGAGGTCGCGGAGGATGTCGACATTCCGGCTTTCATCGACGCGCTGAAGCTGTTCCGCATCGGCGTCAGCTGGGGCGGCCATGAAAGCCTGGTCGTGCCCGCCAAGGCCTCGCTCGAGCAGACGCCGGGTCTCAATTCGATGGCGCGCTTCGGCGTCAGCCCCCGAACCATCCGCTTCAATGTCGGATTGGAGAATGTCGAGGATCTTTGGGCCGACATCGCCCAGGCCTTCGACAAGGCAAAAAAATAAGGTGTTCAAAATGGGAGTTCCGAACATGAAAAGACTGACAATCCTGCTTGCCGCCGCTGCCGGCCTCGCGATTTCCGCCGGGGCCGCGCTGGCCGACACCACCATCAAGATGGTCGAGGTCATCACCAGCCCGCCGCGCACCGAATTCCTGAAGAAGCAGATCGCCGAATTCGAGCAGGCCAATCCCGGCATCAAGGTCGAGCTCGTCTCGCTGCCTTGGGGTCAGGCGTTCGAGAAGTTTCTCACCATGGTTCAGGCCGGCGACACGCCCGACGTGGTCGAGATGCCGGAGCGCTGGATGGGCCTCTATGCCAACAACGGGCAGCTCGAGGATCTCGGCCCCTACATGGCCAAATGGGACGACGCCAAGACGCTCGGCGACCGCGCCAAGCAGTTCGGCTCGACAGTCAACAACACGCAGTTCATGATCCCTTACGGCTACTATGTGAACGCGCTGTTCTGGAACAAGAAGCTGTTCAAGGAAGCGGGTCTTGACCGTCCGCCGGAAAACCTCGACGAGTTCGTCGAGTTCTCCAAGAAGATCTCCGCCATCCCCGGCAAATATGGCTACTGCCTGCGCGGCGGGCCCGGCGCCTTCAACGGCATGCACATGTTCATGAACATCGCCGCCGGCAAGGGGGGCTACTTCACCGAGGACGGCACCTCGACCATCAATGACGAGGGCTCGGTCAAGGGGCTGCAGATGCTGGCCGACATGTACAAGAACGGCCTGGCGCCGAAGGATTCCGTGAGCTGGGGCTTCAACGAGACGGTGACCGGCTTCTATTCCGGCACCTGCGCCATGCTCAACCAGGATCCGGACGCGCTGCTCGGCATCGCCGACAAGATGAGCGCCGACGACTTTGCGGTCGCGCCGCTGCCGGTCGGCCCGAGCGGCAAATCCTATCCGACGCTGGGCTATGCCGGCTGGTCGATGTTCGCCAATTCGCAGCACAAGGACGAAGCCTGGAAGCTGATGGCGACGCTGCTGTCGCCCAAGGACAATCTGGAATGGGCCAAGGAAGTCGGCGTCGTCCCGATCCACAACGGCGCCGATCAGGACGCCCACTTCAAGACCGAGCAGTTCAAGGGCTGGTTCACCGAGCTCAACGACAGCTCGAAATATGAAATGGTGACGCCGCCGACGCATCTGGAAAACCTCGGCAACTTCGTCGACCAGGTGGCGATCAAGAACTTCCAGGAAGTGCTGCTTGGCCAGAAGCCGGCCAAGCAGGTGGCCGACGAGTGGGCGGCGTTCCTGACCAAGGAGCAGCAGGCCTGGCTGGCCAAGAACAAGAAGTGACCTTTCTTCCTTCTCCCCGCTTGCAGGGAGAAGGTGTCACCCGATGAATGTCGCCCAAAAGTGCGAAGCGGTTTTGGGAGAACGACATTCAGGGACAAGTGACGGATGAGGGGCAGCGCCGAATCCTGAAAGTCGGCTCCGCTCCTCATCTGCCTGCCCTCCTCCGCAGCAGCTGCGCTGCAGCTACGGAGGGTGAACCGGCGTCTTCTCTCCGTAGAATGGGGAGAAGGACGCTGTCGCCACGCTGGCCTCACCATCACCCGTAGAGCCAAATCGATGACCTACGCAGTGTCCGAAGTCCGATCCACCGGCCTGCCGCGCAAGAAGCGGCTGAGCAAGGCCGCGATCGAGCCATGGCTCTATCTTTCGCCGGCTATCGTCCTGCTAGTCGTCGTGCTCCTGGTGCCGCTGATCATCGGCATCAGCTATTCCTTCCGCAAATTCTCCGCCTTCAAATCGGAATATGTCGGGCTCGGCCAGTACCAGGCGATGCTGTCCGACGCGGTGCTCGGCCAGGCGCTGGTCAACACGCTTTGGTGGACTGCCGCCAGCCTGTTCTTCCAGTTCTTCCTCGGGCTTGGTCTGGCGCTGCTGCTCGACAAGCCGTTTTATGGCCGCAAGGTCGTGCAGGCCGTTGTGTTCCTGCCCTGGGCGGTGCCGTCCTTTCTTTCCGGCCTTACCTGGGCCTGGCTGTTCAACCCGATCATCGGCCCGCTGCCGCACTGGCTTTTCGCGCTCGGGCTGAAGGCCGAGCCGACCAACGTGCTTTCCGATCCGGCCACAGCCATGTGGGGGCCGATCGTCGCCAACATTTGGTTCGGCATTCCCTTCTTCGCCATCACGCTGCTTGCGGCGTTGAAGTCGATCCCGTCGGAACTGCATGAGGCGGCAGCCATCGACGGCGCCTCGCCCTGGCAGCGCTTCACCAAGGTGACGCTGCCGTTCCTGGCGCCGACCATCGTCATCACCGTCATGCTGCGCACCATCTGGATCGCGACCTTCGCCGACTTGATCTTCGTCATGACCGAGGGCGGACCGGCAGGCTCGACCAGCACGGTGCCGGTCTACATCTATGTCAGCGCCTTCAAGTCGCTGGACAAAGGCTATGCGTCCGCAGTCGCGGTGCTGCTGCTGGTGCTGCTCATTGCCTATGCGGTTGGCCTGATAGCCATCCGCCGCACGCTTGTGAGGCATGTCTGATGATTGCCGGCCGCTCCACCTCCTCGCGCATCGCTGGCGGCATCGGCCTCTACGCCGCGATCGCCGCCTATGTCATCTTCGCGCTGTTCCCGATCTTCTGGACGCTGAAGATCTCTGTGACGCCGGAGCGGCTGCTCTATTCCGAAGGCATAACCCTCTGGCCATCGGAAATGACGCTCAAGAACTTCGACACCGTGCTGGAGGCTTCCGACTTCCCGCGCTACTTCTTGAACAGCGTCATCGTCTCGGTGTCGACGGCGGCACTGGTCACGGTCATCGCCACGCTTGCCGGCTATGCGATGTCGCGCTTTACCTTCCGCGGCAAGGCGACTTTAGCGATCCTGCTCTTGCTGACCCAGACTTTCCCGCTGGTCATGGTCATCCCGCCGATCTACCGCATCATGGGCGATCTCGGCCTGACCAACAGCCTGACCGGGCTGATCATCATCTACACCGCCTTCAACACCGCCTTCGCCACCTTCCTCATGCAGTCCTTCTTCGACAGCATTCCGAAGGATCTGGAGGAGGCGGCGATGATCGACGGCTGCACGCGCGCCCAGGCGATGCGCCGGGTGATCGTGCCGCTCACCTTGCCCGGCATGGGGGCGACGCTCGGCTTCGTCTTCACCGCCGCTTGGAGCGAATTGCTGTTCGCGCTGATGCTGATCTCCAGCGACGAGCAGAAGACCTTTGCCGTCGGCCTGCTCACCTTCATCGGCAAGTTCGCCGTCGACTGGGGGCAGATGATGGCGGCCTCCATCCTGGCGCTGATCCCGGTCTGCATCTTCTTCGCCTTCCTGCAACGCTATCTCGTCACCGGCCTTACCGCCGGCGCTGTCAAAGGATAATCGATGGCTTCCGTCACCCTGCAACATGTCGAGAAGGACTATGGAGCGCTGCGCATCCTGCACGGCGTCGATCTCGAGATCGCCGACGGCGAGTTCGTCGTGCTGGTCGGCCCGTCCGGCTGTGGCAAGTCAACGCTGCTGCGCATGATCGCCGGCCTGGAGGAGGTCACCGGCGGCGAGATCCGCATCGGCGAGCGGCTGGTCAACGATGTGGCGCCGAAGGACCGCGACATCGCTATGGTGTTTCAGTCCTATGCGCTCTACCCGCATATGGACGTCTCCTCGAACATGGGCTTCAGCCTGATGCTGAAGAAGGCCGAGAAGACGACGATCGACGGCAGGGTGGGCGCCGCCGCCAAGCGCCTCGGTCTGGAGACGTTTCTCGGCCGCCTGCCGCGCCAGCTTTCCGGCGGTCAGCGCCAGCGCGTCGCCATGGGCCGCGCCATCGTGCGCGATCCCAAAGTCTTCCTGTTCGACGAGCCGCTGTCGAACCTCGACGCCAAGCTGCGCGTCCACATGCGCGCCGAGATCAAGGCGCTGCACCAGCAGCTGAAGACAACCTCGGTCTATGTCACGCACGACCAGGTCGAGGCGATGACCATGGCCGACCGCATCGTCGTCATGCATGACGGCTATGTGCAGCAGGTCGGCCATCCGCTGGAGCTCTACGATCGTCCCGCCAACACTTTCGTCGCCGGGTTCATCGGCTCGCCCGGCATGAATGTTTTGCCGGCAAAGGTCGCCAAGGGCGGCAAGGTCGATGCCGTGCTGGGCGACGGCCAGAAGCTGAGGCTGCCGGACGGATTGCCGCTGAAGGATGGCGATGCGCTGACCGTCGGGCTGCGGCCGGAACACATCCGGCTGGCCGACGACGGCCCGCTGAAAGGCCAGGTCGAGGTCGTCGAGCCGCTCGGCCTGTCGACGCAATTCTATGTCAGGCTGGCCAACCAGCAGATCTGCGTCTTCGTCATGGGCCGCAGCAATGTCAAACCGGGCGACGCGATCCGGCTCGCCGCCGACCCAGCGGCGCTGCATCTGTTCGATCCGGCAAGCGGCGCTCGCATCGGATAGGTCAGCGCCGGCGGAAGGCGTCCAGAGTGTAATCGGGCCACGCGCCAGGCTCTTGGAACAGTCCGGTCAGGTCGCCTGATAGTCGGCCAATATCCCGGACAAGACCAGCCTCGTCGCCACGCCTGCACCGACCTCGCCTGCGCTGTCGTGATCGACGCGAATCCTTCTCTCCGAGATCGTCGGCGAGAACCTCTTGAGGAAGACGGCGATCTGGCGCAATTGTGGACCGACAACATGGAATTGGCCCGCCATCCGCGCCTCTTCATCGACGTCGGCCGGGAGACGGCCCGGCGCAAGGCCGAACTCGTCTCGGCCTCGCAGAAGCCCTGACGCTTCGATACTGCCGCGAGGTGAATTGCGGTTTTCTGCGGCCGCGCTCTGCTAGACTCCCGTGATTCGTCTCGACAGGGAACGGCATGAGCAAGGCTCTCGGCACATTCGCATTGGTCACGGTTCTGAGCGCCTTGCTGATGGCGCTGTCGCTGGCGGTCGCCAGGCACGGCTACCCCCAGGGCGCCTTCGGCGTTAAGCGTCTCGACGGCATTGCCGACGCGGGTTCGTTCCTTGCCATCGCCGCCATTTATTTCTTCAGCGCGCTGTTGATGATGATCCTGCCCATCCGCGCCGCCGGGGTTGTGCTTACGCATGCCGCCGACGCGATCTTCTGGGCGACGATCGTGCTGTTCGCCGCCATTGTCGGTTCGCTTCTCGCCCGATGGGCGCTCGGCCAGCGCGAGGTGCCTTGGACAATTCTCAACTGGCGCTTCCTGTTCGTCCCGGCGATCGTCGGCGCGCATCTCGCCATGAATGAGCTTCGCCGCAACATCCTGCTCAGAAGCCTGTTCTTCGTCATCTTCGCCGCGGCAACGCTCGCCTGCCTGTTCTGGTCGTTTTCCGTCTGAAGGAGGCCGTCAGGGCTTTGTCGTGACAGGGGGGCGCGGACGAAGCCGGTGGACTTCCACCGCCGCGCGCCTACCTTTATCGAAAGCTTCTCGGGTAGACGTTTGCGCCGACCATGGCTATATCATTTGTCTGACAAATGACCGGCGCTTTGCCACGCCAGCCAATCTCGAAGAAGCAAGCCAATCTCGAAGGAATGAAGATGACCGTGCTCCGAAAGAACCTGATCGACGGCGAGTGGCTGGGCGAGGCCGGCTCGCGCAACATCAACCCGTCGAACACCAACGATGTGGTTGGCGAATACGCCTCGGCCGGGCCGGAGGAGGCCAAGCAGGCCATCGCGGCCGCCAAGGCGGCCTTCCCGGGCTGGTCGCGCTCCGGCCCGCTGGCACGCCATGCCGTGCTGAAGAAGACTTCCGACGAGATCATGGCGCGCAAGGACGAGATCGGCCGGTCTCTCGCCCGTGAAGAAGGCAAGACCCTGGCCGAAGGCGTCGGCGAAACGATCCGCGCCGCGCAGATCTTCGACTTCTTCGCCGGCGAGACGCTGCGACTGTCGGGCGAGATGGTGCCAAGCGTCAGGCCCGGCGTCGGCGTCGAGATGACCCGCGAAGGCGTGGGCGTCGTCGGCATCATCACGCCGTGGAACTTCCCGATCGCCATTCCCGCCTGGAAGATTGCGCCGGCGCTGGCCTATGGCAACACCATCGTCTTCAAGCCGGCGGAACTGGTTCCCGAAAGCGCCTGGACCATCGTCGACATCCTGCATCGTGCCGGGCTGCCCAAGGGCGTGCTCAACCTCGTCATGGGCAAGGGCTCTGTCGTCGGCCAGGCCATGCTCGACAGCCCGGACGTCAACGCCATCTCCTTCACCGGCTCGGTCGGCACAGGCAAGCGTGTCGCCGCGGCGAGTGTGGAGCATATGCGCAAGTTCCAGCTCGAGATGGGCGGCAAGAACCCGCTCGTCGTGCTCGACGATGCGGACCTTGCGGTCGCGGTCGATTGCGCCGTCAACGGCGCCTATTTCTCGACCGGCCAGCGTTGCACGGCGTCCTCGCGCCTCATCGTCACCGAAGGCATCCACGACCGCTTCATCGACGCCATGAAGGAGCGCCTGGACAAGCTGGTCATCGGCGACGCGCTGGACGCCAAGACCCAGATCGGCCCGGTCGTCGACCAGACCCAGCTCAAGCAGGATGAGGACTATATCGCCATCGGCCGCCAGGAAGGCGCCGAGCTCGCCTTCGGCGGCGAGCGGCTGGAGCGCGAGACTCCCGGCTTCTATCTCAGGCCGGCGCTGTTTACCGGCGCCACCAATGCCATGCGCATCTCGCGCGAAGAAATCTTCGGCCCGGTCGCCAATGTCATCCGCGTCAAGGATTATGATGAGGCGCTGACTGTGGCCAACGACACGCCGTTCGGCCTGACCTCCGGCATCTGCACGACAAGCCTGAAGCACGCGACGCATTTCAAGCGCAACTCCGAAGCCGGCATGGTAATGGTCAACCTGCCGACGGCGGGCGTCGACTTCCATGTGCCGTTCGGCGGCCGCAAGGGCTCGAGCTACGGCCCGCGCGAGCAGGGCCGCTACGCCATGGAGTTCTACACTACCGTCAAGACTGCCTATACGTTCGCCGGCTGACGGGCAGGCGTCATGACCTCTGACTTTGCCGGAATGGCCTGGCTCAACCCGCCGCCGCACCATGTGTTCGGCGACGGGACGCTGCATGTCCGCACCGGCAAGGAGACCGACTTCTGGCGCGAGACTTTCTACGGCTTCCGCCGCGACAACGGTCATTTCCTCTATCGTCCCGTCGCGGGCGACTTCAGCGCCGAGGTCAGCGTCAAGGGCAATTACGAGGTACTCTACGATCAGGCCGGGCTGATGCTGCGGCTCAGCGAAACGCACTGGATCAAGGCCGGCATCGAATACACGGACGGCCTCGCCTGTTTTTCCGTTGTCGTCACCAACGACACCTCCGACTGGTCGCTGGTCAGCATTCCGACAGACCCCGACGGCGTACGGATCCGTCTGACCCGCCACGCCGAAGCCATTCGCGTTCAGTACCTCGAAGCCGCGGACGGCCGCTGGAAACCGGTGCGGCTGGCCCATTTCCCGGTCTCGCGGAGCGTCGACGTCGGCATGATGTGCTGCTCGCCGCAGCGCGAAGGCTTCGAGGTGATGTTCTCGGGCTTCAGCGTTGGCCCGCCAATCGCGAGAGAGTTGCACGATTGATGGTGGCGCGCGGCGCTGCCCGCGCGCACCTGCGACGCTGCCCTTCGCGGCCGGCTGTTTCTGGAGGGAAACTGGGAAAGGCGGGGCCTCACCAGGGGACGTGCTGTATCTCCAGCCGCGGCAGTCCGATCGGCCTGATGCCGAGATCGTTCGCCAGGGCGCCGAAACCCTCGGTCTCGATCAGGTCGCGATAGGGGATCTCCGGAAAGCGAAGGCCGCCGCGATGCAAGGCGGCATCGACCAAGAGCATGGTGCCGCCGACACCATCCAGGCCGATGCTGTCGAGGTGGCGGACGTCGCTCATATGCAGCCTTGCATGTGTGTGCCGCGGAGGCTGATAGAGACCGTCGTGAACATGGCGGAAGTAGTTATGATCTCTGTTGTGCCGCACAGTGACGAAACTGTTGAGGTCGAAGCTGTCGCCGCCTGGGACTTTCACGCAGTGCGGCGCGACGATGCGGTGCCCCCTTGCAATCAGCCGGGTCACGACGTCCGCTGGAAAACGCCAGACATCGATGTCGATCCACAGCGCCCAGTCGTCCTCGTCTCTCAGCCCATGATCGATCAGATGGTTACGCACCTTGGCGATGCCGCTGCGCCTGACGCGTTGCAGCTGCCGGTTCGCTCGCTTGTCGCGGTCAAGCTCGGTGCCGAGTTTTTTCCGCAGCAGCACGACTTCGCGATAGTCCTTGCCCAGGGCCGCAGTGGCGCCTTGCAACCGCTCCCAGCTGCCATCTGAACTGTCGCCTTCGCAAAAGACGAGCTTCATCTTGTCCTTTGGGAAGTCGAGCTGCCGCAACGCGGCGAGGAATGGCTCTATGTGTTGGGCCGCATCGCGCAGCGGCACCAGCACGGCGAGGTTGGATCCTAATGGCGGCGGCGCCGCGATGGCCGCTTGGCTGACGCTTTGCCGGGCGGCTTGCTCATCGGAAACAGTCCCGCGCGTCAGGCGGTTCCGGGCCTGGTAGATCAACTTGCGCAGCCTATGCCGCAACCGGGTGGGCCTCTCCGGCGTCCACCATGTGCCCGCCCAGTGGTGGATCGACAACGTCATGCCGCCGCTGCCCGCCCGCTTTCCCGACGAATCGAGAGGCGAGTACAATTCGGCCGGATGGATCGCAAACGCCGACTGGTCAGGATAGCCGAGTTGCGCGGAGGTAAGCACGCACGGCCCGGTGGCGTCGATCGCCTGTTTTGCGCGGACGAGCCCGGGCAGGAACGACAGCAAATGAAGCCAGAACGGGTGTCCCGGCGGGCTGGCCATAGTCCCGTTGAACAGAAGGTAAGGCAATCCGCGAAAGTCCGCCTGCACGCGTGCGTGGGCGTCCGGCTCCGTGCAGAACACGATCCGATCCTCGCACAGGAGCGGATCGAACGGCGCCACGCATTCGCAGTCGATATCGGCATAGACGCCGCCGAAATGGTGGAGAAGCAGATAGCGACCCGCGTCGGCGCGCAGGATACCATACTCGTAGCTGCAAAAGGTCGGCAGGAAGCTGGGATAGTGTGCGGCCACGAACTCGAGCAAAGTCCGATCGTTCCAGAACATCATCGTCCAGTCCGGATGATGCCGCTTCCAGCTGTCGACATAGCCTTGGAAACGGGGTGGGACGATGTCGGTCTTCCACGTCTGGTGCAGGATTCTCGGGATCATCCGCGGCTCACGGCTTGAACTTGGTCACAGTCGGCGGCGACGCGGGTGCCATCCAGGCCAGGCCCTGACCGACGGCCTCGCGGATCGCTTGCGGCCCGAACCGCGACCATGCGGCGTCATGGGCCCGGGCGCGCAGGCTGGCCATGCGCGCATCGTCGGAACAAAGTCTGACCGCCATGTCGGCCAATCCCTCGTCGGTGTCCGACAGAAGCACCTCGTCGCCCTCAATCAGGTCGAGACCCTCGGCTGCCAGCGGCGTTGCAATGACCGGAACCCCCCAGGCCATTGCTTCGAGGATCTTGATCCGCGTGCCGCCGCCCATGGCAAGCGGGACGATGCCGAGATGGGCAACGGACAACAGAGGTCTGATATCGTCCGGATCTTCGACCAGACTGACCCCATCCAGTCTGGCCAGGGCGCGAACGCGCGACTCGGGCGAACGGCCGGCAAGAACGAGCTTCGCGGTCGGCAGCGTCTGGCGAATGCGGGGCAAGATGGTGTGCCCCAGCCGCTCGGCGGCGTCGACGTTCGGCTGATAGCCCAGATGCCCAACATAGAGGATAAGGGGAAACGCATCCGAGACGGCTCGCTGCAGCGGCAGTAGCCGCGGCAGCTCGTCCGCTCGCGGGATGCCGTTTGGCACGATGTGGACGGAGACTTGCGGCCGGACAAACGCCTCCAGCCGCTGGCGGTCCCGTTGCGAGCACACCCAGATCCGGTCGACGATGGCTGCCGCCTTTCTCTCGAGCGCCCTGAGGTCTGAGGAAAACGGCCGCCAACGCTTCTTGCGCGGCAACTGACCGGCGAGATCCGATTCGACATTGTGCATGTCCAGAACGAGTTGCCCGACCATCGGCCGCAACGGAGCGAGAAATCTGAACAGACCAACGCCTTCGACGACAATAGTATCCGGGCGAAAATCCGCTACGAGCGCCTTGAGCCGCGCCAGCGCCGGGAGCGGTATCCGGCTCTCGCCCTTGGCCCTCCAGCGGGCGAGCGAAGGCGCTCGCGGTTCGGACTTGTTCATGAGCTCAGTCACGCGAATGTCCAGCCCGGCAGGTTGGACGTCGCTGCTTGGCGGCAGGAGCGAGGCCAGGCAAACCGGGCCGAACGCGGCTGCCGCCGTCGCGTTGCCGAAATTCCGGAGATCGGCGCCGGACCTCGGCGGAAACGGCGGGTCGTGGCATATGATCAGCGTGCGGCGCGACGTCGCTGAATTGGGCATTGGCGACATCCCAGCCTCGGTCTCGGTCAGTCGCCCGATTCGGATCCTGGCCAGATATCGCATCGCCTTCCAACTGCGGCCCAGCTCCTTATGCGCTCGGACCGCGCGCATCATGCCGCCAGCATCGGCGAACTTGCGGTGCCTGATCAGCTGTCGGGCGATCCGCTGAGCTATCCAGGCCTTGCGCCACTGCAACGCTTCCCGTTCGACCCCGGCGGCAGCCAGCCCGTTCAGTTCCAGCGCTATGGCAAGGAAGGTACTGCGCGGTGCCGTGATGAAGCGGCGCGCCATACGTTCCTCGTCATGGTGGTAGAGCAGCACCGAGGTCTCGACGGTAACCACGTCGGCACGGGCCAGCACGGCGGTCCAGTAGCAGGTGTCCTCATCGAGGCCGATCGTTTCCGGAAAGCGGAGGTTTGCGGTCGCCCAGCCGGCGACCAGGGCGCTTCCCATCGCGATTGGCCACACTTCGTTGCGAAGGTAGCGCCGCACATTCTCTCGCCGGTCCGGGCCGTAGCCTTGCGGTGCCTTGAGCTTGTCCGGCCGGCCTTTTGTCCGCCGTATGCTGGCCCCGACGGCAAGGCCGGCGCAAGGCCGGCCTGCCAGCGCCGCGCTCAGCCGCGACAGGCTGCCGGGCATCACCTCGTCGTCGGCATCGAGAAAGAATATGGATGTGCCGCTTGCCCGCTCGAGTCCGACATTGCGCGCGGCGCCCGCTTTGCCCAGTCGAACGCCCACCACGTCCAGCGGCAAGCCGTGACGGTGCGCGCTTTGCCTCGCCATCGCAGCTGTCTGGTCGTTCGACCCGTCGTCGATCACGAGAATCTCGCGGATGACCGCTCTGTCGGAAGCCAGACTGCCGAGTGCCGCTTCGATGCTTGCAGCCGCGTTTCTTGCCGGGATAACGACGGTGATGTCAGCCGCCACAGGTGAGCCGCTCATTGCTGTTCGAAGAAGCCACGCTTGAGCAGCCGGTCATAGCAATGCTTGAGCATCGACACCGGGCGCAGCGAAAGACTGTCAAGATTGCCCACCACCTGAGGTTCCATGTCGAATGGCGACTGGCCTTCGATCCAGCTGTAGGAGGAGCCGTCCTTCAGCTCCGACGGGCAGCCCACGACATAACCGCCCAGCGCCTTCGCGTGACCCACCCGGCGCAAGCCGAAATGGAGGCTGGAAGAGACCACCGGTTCCCGCGTTCTTAGATAGACATGAAATCCGCTCGGCGATTTTGCTATTGGTGTGCCGTTCGCAATTGCCTTGTGACTGGACCGCCAGGCACGATAGCCGGCGTCGTCATCGAAATCGAGGATCATCAGGTTCGCAAATCCCCCCAATATGCCGACATTGCCGGCAAAGTCGCCAAACCAGCGTGCGACGTCGCTGCGGCCCGGCGGCTTCTGCGCCAGTTGGAAGGTGATGGAGGTGAACGCCAGTTCCTTCAAGTCCTTGCGCAACGTCCGCAGATGCAACGGATCATACTCCATGGCCGCGAGGTCGAGATGCTTGCCGCCGGCACGAAGCGGCAGGCAGATATAGCCGCGCTCGAACAGCCTTATGGCATAGTCGGTCAGTGCCCCAGCCTGCATCCGCCAAATGTTCCGGGATCGAGACGTTCCCGACAATCTGTTGGGCCGAACGGTCCGTTCGTCAAGCGCCGGCGCCTTCGCCGCGACCGCCCGCACTGTCGTCAGACATTCTTGATCGACTTCCAGTGACTTAGCCGTTCTGCGATCAACTCCACGCGCCGCTGATTGTCGTTCCCGTCCAGGATGGTTAAGTCCTGCGGATCGGCGCGCAGATAGACGCCGGACGTTCGTGCATTCACCTCCGGATTCGTGTCCGAACGTGTCGTAAAATATCCGGACGCGCGCTCGGCGGATTCCAGCCGGATTTCGCCTGTCCCGTGCAGCTGCGGCGCGTTGGCGTCCAACGGCCGTTCCCCGTTCCAGTAGTAGAAGATGCCCGAAGACTCTCCTTTCTCCTTCGACGCCTCGCTCCAGTATCTGGCTGACAGGCTGCCATTCTCCTGCCATGAGCGGCCGTTCAGTTCCAGCGCGCCGTTGCGGTCCCGCGAGATCCTGAGCAGACTGACCGCGGAAGGCTCCCTTGCTGTGCGCTCTGACAGGGAGAACTGCCACCAAAACCCCTCTATGCGGGCGACTCGCCCCTCATTTTCGATGGCATTTCGCAGTTTTTGATTGATCGCTCTGGTCTCCGCGGCGGTCGCTGCCTCGCCGTAGCGTACCGACGTCAGGCCGAGCAGATCGCTGGGAAGCTTGGCACCATTCGCATGCAGGATGAACGTCCGGCGCATGCCGAGAACCCCGCCGAACAGGCCGGCCTCGAAAACCACATTGTCTCGCGGGGAAGCCTGGGCGGGAACAGTGGTGGTCGATTCCGGCTGGCTCGCGCTCGTCCAGTCGTCCTGGGCGAACACGAAAGCGGCGAAGTCGACCTCGCGCGTCAGCTCGAGGAGACGCCCCAGTGTTGTCGTCCCGGGATTGAAGGATGTCGTCCAGGGTTCGACATTGGCAATATCTTCAAGGCCACGCTGCAGCGCCTGCAGCAGTTTCTTCTGTTTTCCTGACGAGCCCAGGAAGATTCGCGGCTTGGCCATTCGTTTCTCTCCAGCGCAATAAGAGTCCTCACAGCGTAGGCGGTTGTCCTATCTCATTGCAACGACCGCGTTACCATGGCACGGCTGCCGCCACACCTCCGGCGCGGTGCTGGAAGAACTGCAGGAACAGCTCGCGCTCGGTGGTGATGTCGAGCTTTCGCCACCTCCCGGTCGTCATCGACTGCACCATGATCAAGACAACACTTCAAGATTGCAAAGTCGGCGACGACGCCGAAGAACAAAGGCCAACGCTCCTCCGCTCGGAAGAACGCGGCGGACGCCTGGGCAGATTGCTCGGGGACCTGTTCTCGCATGAGCCGATAATCGAAATCGATTTTCGGGAAGGATCATCCGCCAACGAGCAACAGGCCGCCCCATTCCGGCCTTTTCGCTGTGCAATATGCCTGTGATAACGCCTCTTTGCCCGTGGCAACATTTCCGGTTGAGCGACCGGCGATAGGGCGATAGATTATGCTGCAGTGCACAATGAACCCGGTAGGGCCGAACATCGGCTCGTGCCGGCGACCAGACACTGAACCGCGCTAACTGTTGTTTACGCAATTCCCGACGAAAGACAGTCACACACTTTTCCTGGAATTGCTCCAAGGCTGAACGGACGAAAAATCCGGCATGAAGATTCCAAAATCCATTCTGCTCGATCCGGAGGCAAACAAGGCCTATGGCGCCTTTGCCGTCGCGGTTTCCGTTCTTGCCTTTGCCTATTCCAGCAATTTCGGTCAGGTCCTGATCCTCGCCTATTACGCGGTCTGGCTGCCGCTGTTCTTCGTCGACTACCGGCGTTTCACCTGGAAGCTCTCGAACGCTTGGCTGCCGATACTCTTTGCGACCTATGTCTGCCTGTCGGTCTTCTGGTCGCAGGCCGCCGGCATCAGCGCGCGTGCGGCGGTGCAATATTCCTCGCATATCGTCTGTGCCTATATCGCGGCCCGCACCATCAGCGTGCGGACGCTGGTGCTGGGATCGCTGATCGGTATATTCGTCGTCCTGCTCTACTCGCTGAAAGTCAACGCTTACGCGCTGGACATAATGGACGGCACCTTCAATTTCGTCGGCGCCTTCGCCTCCAAGAACCAGGTCGGGTTCTTCTCGTCGTTCGGCATCTTTTTGTCTTTCGTCTTCCTGATGTTTTACCGGCGCAACTGGCTGAGCTTCTTTTGGACCGCGCCGATCATCCTGATGTCGGCATACATGCTGGCGATCTCCCACTCGGCGACATCCGTCGCCTCGCTGCCGGCGGTGCTTGGCATCGTCATCTTGCTCACCATGAGCAGGGTGCTGTCGCGGCGCTACCGCCGCGTGCTGTTCGTGGTCGGCGGCGGCGCGTTGGTAGCCGGCGTGGTGGCCGCGCTGAACCTCGGCCTGCTGGACGTCGTGCTCGGCATCTTCGGCAAGGATTCGACGCTGACCGGCCGCACCTATCTCTGGCAGCAGGGCTGGGAGGCGGCGCAGCTGCACCCGCTGCTCGGCTACGGCTATGCCGCCTACTGGGTGCAAGGGTTCGCAGATCCGGAACGGTTGTGGGCGGAGTTCTACATCACGACCCGCACCGGCTTCCATTTCCACAACACCTATATCGAGACCCTGGTCGAGATCGGCTTCGTCGGCGTCACCATGCTGGCGCTGATCATCCTGCGCGCCTTCTACGGCCATATCTCGAAGGTGGTGTTCGGGGTCTGGAGCGCCGATTCGGTGGTGCTCGCCGGCGCCGTCGGGCTGATGCTGATCCGCTCCTTCTTCGAGGTCGAGATCCTCGGCCCTTATTTCATGGCCTCCTTCATCGTCTATTATGGCCTGTTCAAGCTGAACCCGCTGCCGGTTGCCCGGCGACGGCGGGTTGCCATTCCTGTCCAGGATGAAAAGCCGGCCAACGGCCACATGCCGGCGCCGGTCTGATCGCGGTTTTCGCCTAGTCCCCCGAAAGCGAGAACCGGTTTCGGGTCAAGGACATGCGTAAGACCAAAAGCCTAAAAGAGCACGGAGCAAATCTGAAGGATTGCGACGCGCTTTAGGCCACGGCTCGCGAGCGCTGCATTTGCCGTTGCAGGAAGCGGCGCACCGGCTCGTCATAGATGCGGGTGGCAATGTCGGCAATGACGATGACCGCAGCGGCCATCACGATTCCGAACCAGGGATGATGCGCGAACGGATCGACCGACGCGGCCTTGCCGGCCCCCGCGATGATCATCAGCATCGGCGTATGGATGATGTAGATCGGGTAGGAGACCCGCCCCAGCCAGCCATAGAAGCTAGCCAGTCGCGGCGCCGTCGGTGCCACCGCGCCGGTCACCACCATCAGCGGGAACACGACGGCGATAGAGGCGAGGTCGTAGGCGACACGCCCGGCAGCACCCGCAGGCGCGATGGCGAAGACGATCAGCGTAAGCAGGATCGCGGCCTCGACCCACCAGCCGCGCCGCAGAAAGCCGAGGCTGTCCTGGTAGCGCGCCATCGACCGGCAGAGCAGCACGCCGAGGAAGAAGGAGAACGACACGCGCGGGAGCCCGCTAATGATGGTCTTGCCGGTCATGCCGAAATCGAGCGTGCCGGCAAGTGCCGAGGCGACGATCAGCAGCACCAGGCTGACGGCTACCAGCACCGTCAGCACACGTTTCGACAGCAGGAAGAAGACGGCGGCATAGGCGATGTTGACGATCAGCTCGAAGAACAGCGACCACGAAGCGGGATTGAGCGGAAAGATCGTATGGTAGGCATCGCCGACCAGCGGAATGAAGAGCATGCCTGTCGTGAGCTGCGTGCCGATCTCCGACAACGGCATGTATTCCGTCGCAATCAGCCTGTTCTTGACCAGCAGATAGAAGCAGCCGAGCAACGTGCCGGCGAGGTAGAGCGGGTAGAGGCGTATCAAGCGGATGGCCAGGAAGGTGCCGAAGCCCATGCCGTTCTCGATCTTGCGGTCGTAAGCGTGGGCGATGACGAAGCCGCTGAGCAGGAAGAACAGGTCTACCGCAAGATAGCTCGACGGCAGCACTTTGCCGTCGGCCAGAAAGGGCGAGAAGTGATAGAGCATCACGCTGATCGCCGCCACGCCGCGGATGGCGTCGAGGTTGAGGTAGACGTGACGCGGAGCGGCAGGCTGCATTCTATGCCTTCAAGCGGTCCAAACAGATTGCTCGCCCGCACCTTGGCGCGAACGAGCCTGACTTGTTCCTCCCGCGGACCGCGCTGAGCGAGGCCCGGGCGCCCGGCTACTGGCTGGCCATGGGTGGGCCGCCGGCACTCGGCGCCAGCTTCACCTTGATGACGTCGCCCGGCAGCACCGGCGTGTCTTCCTTGGCGTCGATCTCGCTGGTCTTGCCGTCGGCAACACGCACCAGCGAATACAGCAGGGCCGGTTCCTGGCCGCCTGTTATGGCAGCCGCCATTGCGGGATCCGAGGCCGCGGCGATCAGGCCCTTCTGCATGGCAGTCCTCAGCGTCGCCTCGTTCAGGTCGGCCTCGGCCTGCTGCCGGCTCGCGGCCAGGTTGGAATTGAGCGTGTTGCGGGCATCGATGGCGTCCTGATCAGCTTTGCTGATCGACTGCTTGGCGGTGAGGATGGCCGTCTCATAATCCAGGATCTTGCCCTGCAGGTCCGCCACCGACTGTTTCGAATCGAGCAGTCGCGCATTGGCGACAAGGCCCTTCTGGGCCAGCGGACCGATGCTGGTGAGCTGCTGCTGCGCCAGATCCACTTGCTGCTGCTGATTGGCGATTTTCTTCTGCAGCGATTCAATCTCGCCTTCGAGCACGCCTTTCAGGTCATCGAGCGCGTCCAGCTTCAGCTTCAGCGCCTTCTGGTCGGCCGTGAGGATCTGCATCTCGTCGGCAACGATGGCCTGCGTTCTCGGGTCGTCCGCAGCCTCCTTCGGAATCTCGAAGCTCGTCTTGCCGGCAAGGTCTGCGTCGATGCGGGCACGCTTTATGATCAGCCGCAGCCGCTGGTCGTCATAGATATCGAAACTGCCCTTGGCGGTGACCAGGTCCTTGCCGAGCTGAGGGCCGTAATCGGCGTTGCGCCGGATGCCGCCGGCGATGCTCACCGCCTTCAGTACCGTAAGGTCCGGCACGTAGGGGAACTGGCCAGGGTTCTGCACTTCGCCCGAAATGTAGAATGGCCGGAACTGCGCCATCTCGACCGAGGCTTCAGGCTTGTCGGGCAGTGCCAGCTTGCGCTGCAGCGCGAGACCGATCGCGGCAGCGATCTCCGAGGTCGTCTTGCCGGCCGCCTGCATCTCGCCCACGAACGGTACCGAGAGCGTGCCGGCGGGGCCGACCGAATAGTCGCCGTTGATGGATGACCAGTCGCGGAACGTGCCGTCGACCGTCTGCCACTCGGCAATGCGGATGTTGAGCTTGTCCTGCGGCCCGAGACGATAGTCTCCAGCCACCGCCATGGTGGGAATCGCAAGAGACAGGGCAAGCGCCACGGCCGCAAATCGGCTGGGCGCCTTGGAAAGGAATCCGAGGGGGTGGTTTTTCAATGAACGTTTCCGATCCGCGTTAGCCCCATCCGCCCGATGAGATTACTGCCGGACGCCTGTCCCGAGATTGGCGGGACAGGCCTGGCGGTCAATAGCTGCCGCGCGCCATCCACACGGCAGGCACGGTTTTGACGATGATGCGAATGTCCTCGACCATCGACCAGTTCTCGACATAGTGGCGATCGAAGGCGACGCGCGTGTCGTAGGACACGTCGTTGCGCCCGCTCACCTGCCACAGCCCGGTGAGGCCCGGGCGCGACTTCAGATAATAGACTGCGGCGCTGCCGTAGATCTCGAGCTCGTCGCGTACGACAGGGCGGGGCCCGACCAGGCTCATGTCGCCCTGCAGGATGTTGATGATTTGCGGCAGCTCGTCGAGGCTGAGCTTCCGCAGCACCGCGCCGACACGCGTCACGCGCGGATCGTCCTTCAGCTTGCGCGTCGCCGCCCATTCGGCGGCGGCATCCGGACTCGCGGCCAGGTGCGCGGCGAGCACCTTCTCGCCATCCTGCACCATGGTGCGGAATTTGAGGCA
This sequence comes from Mesorhizobium sp. WSM3862, assembly GCF_002294985.1. GTDB lineage: Bacteria > Pseudomonadota > Alphaproteobacteria > Rhizobiales > Rhizobiaceae > Mesorhizobium. The sequence continues at coordinate 522,507 of NZ_NSGE01000004.1, forward strand.
GGCAAAAATCCTTCCGCCGCGACCGATCCGCTTGTGGCCGTAGAAGATCGGGCCGCGGTCGGAAAGCTTGACCAGCAGGGCGACCATCAGGAAGAGCGGGCTGAGCAGGACCAGACCCGCCAGGGAACCGACGATATCGAAACTGCGTTTGAGCAGACCGCCGATGGGGGGTGGAAAATCAATGCCAGCCTGCGAAAAACCCGCATTAGCCGGCTTGGCGACGTCCCTCATGCAAAAGCTCCATACGTTGAACGGATGGTTTATGGCACGATACCAAAAAAATGCTGCAGCGCAACACACAATTTCCCATTCGCGTGAAATGTTCGCGTCATGAATTGACCAAATAATAAACCTGCCGTGCCCAAATTTTGGCCTTTGTGGCATGTTTATGACAAGGTGAGAGGTTTTTTGGGAAATGTAGTACAGCTTTCGGGCTGATTTTGGGCGATGCATTCTTTGCTGCAGACGAACGGCGGTTGCAGGTCGTAAGAATCACTCGTTCAGGTAAGTTCATCGCATTAAATACTGGTTAATGTTTCGGATTCTACTGTCGAGGATTTCGCTATAGTGAATAGGTGGCGATGCAGGGGTGTGCGCCGCAGCATGGCAGAGTCGATGCCGCGAAACCCTTGGCTTCATGTGCATTTGGCCTTGCCGCAAAGGTCTCGCCTTAATAGAGTGGCAAACTGTTGCTGTCATAGTCTGGATGGGTCGGAAAGGTCGGAAGCAACCGGCCTGATTGGGCAGCCAGAAATAGCTCTCTGGCGAAACGGGGAGTTACGCGGGTGGGTAAGCCACAGCCTTTGCATGCGCGTGCCGGTTGACGGGCCGACGAGCATGTCTTTGCCAAAGTTCATCGTCGGGATGATATTCACGCTCGCTGTTGTAGTCGGCTGGTCCTGGCTCGACGGCGAATCGCTTGGCACCATCATCATGCGCGCCGTGATTTGCGCTGTCGTCATTCAGGTGGGGTACTTCGTTCTGGTGTTCGCCACGATCGCAAGGAGCGGGCCGATACCCGCCGACAAGGCGCGGCAGGCCGACCGCGGCATCAAGGTGCCCGATGGCGAAAAGCTAACCGCCCGGCGCGGCAGCCTCCGCTGATCTTTCAGCCGGCGCCGGGGGCGGCGTATTGTCGGCCAATGTTGCGGTTTCCCGTTCGGCCCGTTCGCCGGAGAGCATCCTGGCCAGCCGGCTGCCCGACTTTGCTTTCAGCCGCTGATATTGCCCGACCTCGACGATGCGGCCGCCCTCGATGGCCACGACCCAGTCGGCAAAGGCGATCATCGACGGCCGATGCGCGATGGTGAGGATAGTCATCTTGCCGCGCAGTTCCTCGATCGATTGAGCGATCAGCGACTGATTCTGCCAGTCGAGCGCGCTCGTCGCCTCGTCGAGGATGAGCAGCGAGGGTTCGCGCAGCAGCGCCCGTGCCAGCGCGATGCGCTGACGTTCGCCGCCGGAAAGCCTGACGCCGCGATCGCCCACCACCGTTTCGAGCCTCCGGTCGAGCCGCTCGACGAAGTCGGCCGCATGAGCCTTGCGCAGCGCCGCCCACAGCTCCTCGTCGCTGGCCTGCGGCGCCGCCAGGCGCAGATTGGCGCCGATGGTGTCGTGCAGCAGAAATACGTCCTGCGGCACATAGGCCACCTGGCCGCGCCAGGCCCTGCGGTTTTGCGCGGTGATCTCGACACCGTCCGCCAGGATACTGCCCTGGCTCGGCTCGAGCAGCCCAAGCAGCATGTCGGCCATCGTGCTCTTGCCCGAACCGGACGGGCCGATCAGCGCCGTCACCTCGCCGGCGGGAAGGCCGAAGCTAATGCCGCTCACCACCGGCCTTCCATCGCCGGCGCCATAGGCGAACGAGACGTCGCGGATATCGAGGCCCCCGTCGAGCGACAGCCTTGCGTTCTGCGCGGCATCGCCGGGCTCCATCTCGCGCTCGGCATCGAAGCGCGCCTGCAGGGCCTGCATGGCGGTGTAGGCCGGCAGGTTGATCAGCATCTGCTGCGCCTGCACCTGCATGTCCATGAAGCGGGGCGCGACCCGCATGAAGACCAGGAGCAACACGACGATTTCCGCAAGGGAGAGATGGAAGCGGACCAGCGCGATGTAGATGAACAGGCTGAGCCCCATTACGCTCGCGACCTGGAAAAGCGCGGTGCCGATGGTGCTGTTGCGGACATAGGCGACATTGTCCGCCTTCATCTTGTCCAGCGTCGCGCGGAGTTGCGCGAAATAGCTCGCCTCGACATTCAGGCTCTTGGCCACCTTGATGCCGCCGAGGAACTCCGACACCGTGCGGTATTGGTCCTGGCGGCTGCCGGTCAGCACGCGACCGTAGGCGGTGGCGCGCGCACGGAAGGGCTGCAGCGCGATGAACAAGAGCACGCCGATCAGGATGGCGAAGCACGTCATCACCGGAGAGATGAACAGCGACACCACGAGATAGCCGGCAAGCAGCAGCGCCGTCTGGGCGAGCATCAGCAGCGAGAAGGCTGCGGCCTGAACGCGGTCGATGTCGCCGGTCATGGCGTGGTCGAGATCGGAGCTGCGCATGCGGGTGAAGACGCCCCAGCGCGCCTTGCCGATGCTCTCGAACAGGTTCATGCGCACCCGGTTGACGAAGTCGTAGAGCAGCCGCGCCATGTAGAGCGACTTGAAGCGGTTGAACATCGCCTGCAGCGCCACCAGCGCGACGAGCAGGCAGAGCACCGTCGCCAGCGAGAGCGTGCCGCCCGGCACCAGCCAGCGCAAGGCGCCCGGTACGCGCACGGCGAAATCCTGGTCGGCACTGCCGATCAGATGCAAGAGCGGGATCAAAAGCAGGATCGAGAGGCCCTCGGTCAGACTGCCGAGGACCAGGAAGGCAAGCGCCGTCAGCGTGCGCTGCCCGCCGATATGCGCCATGACACCACCGAAGCCGGCCACATCCCGCAAAAGTGTCAGGCGAAGTTTCGAGGACCAGGCCATGCCGCTGCTCACCTTGCCCGAGAACCGGCGGCCAGATCGCGCTCGATCAGGGTGACGGCCTCGTCGATCCGCTCCAGACCTGCCGGCACTTCGAGCCGGCTGGCGCCGATCCGGCCGGCCAGCTGCGCGCATTGACCGAGATGCGTGGACGCGAAATCGCCGACCAGCGCCTGCCGGCCGAACCGCGTGACATAGGAAAATTTGATGATCGCCGGCAGGGCGGCGGCGCCCTTTAGCGGTGTGATCGCCGCCTGCCCGTCGCGCTCCAGCACATAGATCCGGGCCGCCGGCACGGCCTCGCCGGAGAATCCGTCTCGCAGGCGATGCTGCGCCTTCTCGATCTGCGGATGCACCTGCGGCCGCACTTCCGCTCGGCCGATCCTGATGGCCTTCGCGGCATCCGCTGCAAGCTTGAGCTGCGGAAAGCCGGGCAGGATCATCGGCCGTGAAGGATCGGACAGGTCCAGCGCCACGACATCGTCGGTAAGCAGAAGGTGACCGGCGCGGATCATCGCGCCCGCCGTGGTCGACTTGCCGGCACCCTTGTCGCCCATGAAGATCACGCTTTGCCCGCCAACGGCGATCGCGCTGGCGTGCAGGACGAGCAGACCGCGCTGATGCAGCGTGAGCGCCAGCACCGGACCCAAAAGTGGGAAGGCAAGCAGCGGATCATCGACGCCCGGCGCCGGATCGACATCGATCCGGGAGGCATCGCTGATCAGGAAAGTGCCGACGGCTTGCCAGGACAGGTACTGGCGTGTCGGCTCGAAGCGAAAGGCCGCGGCGTTAGCCAATGCAGCCTCCGGAAAATCGATCGGCCCAACAGCGATCTCGATGTCCGGTGTTGCCGGCGCGGTCGGTTCCAGTTCCGGCAAAGCCACCTCCGACCCGATCGTCAGGCCGTACGCCTTGTAGAACCGACGGGCACGCCCGTTTCGAGGGGCCGCTTCGATGGCGGAGCCGGGCCTCGCGGCAAGAGAAGCGGCTGGAGAGTTCATGCAGGGCTTCCATGCTGTTGGACCTGCCGCAGCCATAGCGACAGTGAGGCCGAACGCCAGATATGCTGGACGTCGGGCAGCGTCGCCTGCTCGGGCCGCTGCAGCATGCGCGCATAGACCGCGTTCACCTCGGGCAGATTGACATAGGGGGCGATCAAGTCGTTGTCCGACACCAGCAGCCGGTCCAGCAGATCGCGATGGTTGACGATCATGCCTTTGACCAGGCTGGCGGTGAAATCGATCTTGTCGCGCCGCCACTGCACCGCCGGCGGCAGCACGCCTTCCATCGCCCGGCGCAGCACATGGCGGCCGAAGCCGTTGCGCAGCTTTTCCTCGCCCGGCAATGCCAAGCAGAATTCGACCAGCGGCTTGTCCCAGAACGGATAGCGCGGTTCGACGCCGAAATTGGCGGCGGCCTTGTCGAGAACCTCGAAAGCATGGGGCACCAGCCCGGTGGACAAAAGCCAGCGATGGGTGAGCGCTTCGCTGGTGCTGACATTGGCGGGCATATAGGCCGCGCAATGGAAACGTTCGGCGAGATCGGTACGCCTGGCAAGCTCCGGATTGACCAGTCGTGCCCACGCCGCGCGCGGTGCATGGGAGGGTCTGCGCCGCAGTTTTCCGAGAAGGCGCCTGGCCTTCGCCCTCATCCTGGCAATCCGCCAGGCCGGCCCGTAGGCGGCGAGGAACTTGAAGTACAGAGGCAGCATCCCGTCGCCATAGGTGTTGGCGGCACTGTGCAGCTCGCGCCACAGCTCCAGCCACCTGCCGCGATGGGCGAGCTCATGCAGATACCCATGACCTTGCGATACGACCTCGTCACCGCCGTGGCCGTCGAGAAGCACTGTGACGCCCTTAGCGCTCGCGGTGCGATAGACGCTGCGGGTCAAGGACAGACCGGGCGCCAGGAAGGTCCCTTCCTGTTCCTCCAGAATGCGATCAAACTCGGCGAAGGGCGCATAGTTGCCGACCGCGATCAGCGTGCCGTCGAGCCCATATTGCTCCAGCACTGCATCGATGAAGGGCCGCTCGTCCATCGAAGACCCCCTCTCGAAGACCAGCGAGAAAGTTTTGAGCTTCGGCTTCTGCGTCGCCGCAGCTTGAAGTCCGGCCATGCAGGCGATCGAGGACGAATCGAGCCCACCACTCAGCATGGCACCGACGGACGGATTGCCCCGCATCCGGTTTTCAACCGATCGCGCGAAAAGATGCAGGAACTCGTCCGCTGCATCCGAACGCAGCGGCCTTTGTGACGGCTCAATCTCCCAGTAGCGGCTCAGCACGACCTGATTGTTGGTCACCGTCATGCTGTGCCGAGCGGGCAAGCGAAAGATCTCCGCATAGAGCGTGGATTGCGGATCGTCCGGCAGGCCGGCGAGGAAGCCGGAAATCTGATGCTCGCTGAGCGCCCTGCCGACACCGTCCAGCGCCAGAAGTGGGCCGATCTCCGATGCGAAGGCAAAGCGCCTGTCGGCGCAGTGGTAGTAGAAAGGTTTGACGCCGAAATGGTCACGCGCGCAAAAAAGCGCCCGGCGCTCGGCGTCCCAGATCGCGAAGGCGAAATCGCCTTGCAGGTAGGTCGGACAGGCCTCGCCCCATTTGAGATAGGCGTGCATCAGCAGCATGGCGTCGGCGGCCGATCGGTCGCGCACACCGAGCCGTGCCAGAAGCTCCTCGCGGTTGTCCAGCCGGCAATCGGCCGTAATGGCGAGCTTGCCGCCGGCCATTGTCAGCGGGCCTGAGCCCTGCTCGCCGGTCGTGTTGAGCCAGGCATGGCCTAGTGCTGCGTGTTTGTCCGTCCACCATGAGCTGCCGTCGCGCGCCCGGTGGCGCATGCGCGCCAGCATCTGCTGGATGTCGGCCGCCGCCGCTGGGCTGCCATCCTGTCTCAGCAGAATTCCGGCGACGCCGCTCATCGCCTAGTGTCCGTGATCGACAAGATGGGCAAAGCCGTTGATGGAGCCGCCAAGCACGATGTGGTCGCCGCTGATCAGCCAGGCATGCGCCTTGAGATCGGCGCCGGGGTCGCGCGCGATGCCGATGCTGATCGTGGAGGCCTTGCCCTGGCGGGCAAGCAGATACTGTCCGGCGAGCGCCTGGGTAAGGCAGCTGGCGCCCGGCACGTATCGCGCAGCAGCGGCAACGCCCCATGCGACGCGCCGCAGATCGGCGATGGCAGCGTCATTCCTCGCTTCCAGTCGAGTCACCAGAGCGCGCATGCGATTATAGGACGAAAGCGTAAGCCCCAACCGCACGAGGCTGACCACTGCCAGGCAGCGCGCCAGAAACAGCGCCTCCGGCCCGCTAAGCGAGAGGACCCTAGGCCAGTTCCTCATGGTGGAACCTCGCAAGCCCGGCTTCGATCAGTCCCTTGAGCAAGCCCTCGACATCGGCCTTGCAGCGTTCTGTATCGACATCATAGCGGGCGAGCACCGCGCTTGTTATGTCGGGGATCGGTCGTGGCTCCTGGATCAGCTCCCAAATGTAGGCGCCGACGCCGTTCAGGCTGTAGTAGATGTTGGATTTAAGATGGAGCAGCGCCAGTCCGTTGCCGAATTCACAAGCCACGGCATCGCCGCTCGCGACCACGCGGTCATGGTTCGATGGGTTCCAGTGCATCCTAAAACCTCATTGTTGAACGCTTGCGTGACCTCGACCGGGATCGGTTGCCTGCGATCCTTAGGGAGTCCAGGTAGCCCGGGCAGGAGGCCCCGGCTCAGTGTTCGAGGAAAGGGAACGCCCGGAGCCCCAACTGTGACAACTCCGGGCGCTACAAGCTCAGGAGAAGGTGAGCTCACCGACCGGTGTGTGCGCGGGAAATGCCGCGTCAAGCGCCGTCGTCCCGGAGGCACCCTGCGTGATCGTTTCGATCGAACCGTGAACCGTCAGGCTTGGGGTCTCGTACTCTTGCTTTTCAACATTCTGTTCCATTCTATTCTCCAATTAAGACTGGAAGCGGCGTCGGAATGCCGCCAGCATATTGCTATGCTGCATCGCAATTGCTGCACGGCAACATTTATGAGTCAAGCCTGATTTACCAGGCAGTAATCAATTCTTGGTTGCGCAGGCCCGCGTCAGTGATGACGCCGCCGGCTTTTGCATCTCGGGCGAACACCGCTCGAACGTTCAACATCGCCTTTTTGCCGTCTAAGTAAGCGTATGATTTGATTGGCATAAGTCCGTAAGCTTAAGTGGCTATGTGGGAATCGCGAAGAAAATACTTCAGAAAATAGCGAATGCCGGCTCGCCTCGCCGCCACCGGATTTGTCTTCAAAAGTGATCGGCCATGAGCGAATATGAACGCTCAGGTTGCAGGCGCGAGGCGGCTTGGGAAGGGCCTGGATGGGGCTCCTGATTTTTTGGCGATGCTTTTCTTCGCAGTTGCGGTATAAACGCCGCCGCGGGCGGTTTTGCGGAGAGACGACAACGGGCATGACCGTGCAGGACGCTTCTTACGACAGGCTGCGTGCGACCGGCAGTGCCGACGAAGTCGCCTATGTGCAGGCCTGTCTGCGGCTGTTCTTCAATCCGACAGCGCGAGCGGTCGACCATGGCGGTATGCCGGCTCCGGCAATCTGCGTGGCCGACGTTGCCGATATTGCGAGGTTGAACAAGGTCGCGGTCTTTTTGCTCAAGGCCCTCTCGCATGGGGCCACCGGCGCGACGCCTCCCGAATTGCTCGCATGGCTCGATGGTTATCGCCGGCGTACCATGTCGATGAATGCCGCCTGCATCGGCGATTCGATCGCCATCCATCAGGTGTTGCAGGACAGACAGATCGACTGCGTCTTCCTGAAGGGACCGCTCCAGCAGCAACTGCTCTACGGCGACCATTTCATGAAGCCGTCCGGCGACGTCGATATTCTGGTTTGCCCGTCCGGCTTCGCTGCCGCCCGCGAAGCCCTTCGCTCGGCCGGCTACGAGGTCGCCGGCAAGTCCCGGTCGGTCTGGTGGGTGCGTTTCCTCGGCGAGCAGCACATGGTCCGCGACGATGGCGTGCGGGCCGCAACGGTCGATCTCCATTATCGGCTGCAGCAGCCGGGCTCGCCGAGCCCGCGCGACATCGACGGCTTCCTGCGCCGCAAGCGCGAGGTCAAGGTTGCGGGCGCCTCCATGCCCCTGATATCGGCGTCCGACACGTTGCTCTTGTCCTGCATCAGCGTCGCCAAAGCCTTCTTCAACCGCGAGCCCTGCGCCGGCTATGTCTGCGACGTCAGAGCCGCGGCCGGCCGGCTGAACGAAGCCGAGCAGCAGAAACTGCTCGACCATGCCGCTGAGCAGGGCCTCGCCGACACGCTGCTGCTTGCTTTGCGCGCGGCCGATGTTCTGCTTGGCGGTACCGGCACGCTGCTTTCGGACCGCGCCACCCGGATCCTGGCGCGCATCGACAATGCCGACCTCTTCCACATGGTGATCGCGCCCTGGCTGTCCTCGTTGCGCTGGCCGCAGCGGCGAACGGTGCTGTGGGAGCTCTGCGGTCGCGAGCCGGTGCGCTATCTGGCGGAGGCCGGCTGGGCGGCTTCCGCCGATCTCAGCCGGCGGATCTTCGAGCGGCCGGCCGCGGCCGCGCCGGTGCGGGGCAACGCATGAAGATTCGGTTTTGCATTCATAGGTGGGCGGTCACTCATGCAATCGAAAGGTGAATCATGGCCGTGACGACCCCAAGGGTCTGCGTCATCATCGCCGCCCGCAACGCGGCGCGGACCATACCGGTCGCCATCGCTTCGGCTCTGCGCGAGCCGGAGGTGGCGGAAGTCGTCGTGGTCGACGACGCCTCCACCGACGACACACAGAACGTGGCGCGCGCCGCCGATGATGGCAGCGGTCGGCTCAAGGTGATGCGTCTCGACGTCAACCATGGTCCGTCCTTTGCGCGCAACGCCGCGATCAAGGCTTCCGTTTCGCCTTTCATCAGCATCCTCGACGCCGACGATTTCTTCCTCGAAGGGCGTTTCCGCCGGCTGTTTGCCAACGCCGACTGGGATTTCGCGGCGGACAACATCATGCTGATCAGGGACGATGCCGCGACCGACCCCACCAAGGTCGCAGCTCCGTCCTTCGCGCCAGAACCGCAATTCCTCGACTTCGAGCGTTTCATCGAAGGCAACATTTCTCGCCGCCGCGTGCTGCGCGGCGAACTGGGCTTCCTCAAGCCGGTGATCAGCCGGGCCTTCCTCGATCGTCACGGGCTGAGCTACGATGAAAACCTGCGGCTCGGCGAGGACTACGAGCTCTATGCGCGCGCGGTCGCCCGCGGCGCGCGTTTCAAGATCATCAAGTCCTGCGGCTATGGCGCGATCGTTCGCGCCGACTCGCTGAGCGGCCGCCACAGGACGCAGGATCTGAAGCGGCTTGCCGATGCCGATCTGGCCTTGCTGGCGCTGGGCAACCTGCCGGAGGGCTCGAAGGCCGCGTTGCGGCGCCACGAGCGCCATGTGCGCGACAAATACCGGCTGCGCAATTTCCTCGACGTGAAGGCGGAGCGCGGCCTGGCATCGGCTGCCGCCTATGCCCTGGCCAGCCAGTCCAATCTGATCCCGATCGTTCGCGGCGTGGCGGCCGACAAGCTGGACGCCTTGCTCCGCCGCGCCGGCATTGCTGCGAAGCAGCAGGTGCCGCCGATGCGCTTCCTGTTGCCGGCAACAAGTGCCGCAACGGAATGATCCGACAAAGGCGGTCAGCGCGGGCGCCGTTCCCAAAAAAATCCGCTTTCCGAAACTACGAGGTTGCCTACTTGCCCCGAGAATGGCAAGCTATGCTGCGGTGCAGCAATTTCGAAAGGCCGATCGAATGGCTTCGATTTTTGGCTTCAGATCCAGGGATCCGGCTCGTGACCGGCAGACCGATCTCCAGCGGCTCGACCGTCTGGCGAAGCTGTTCGACCAGATTTCTGCCGAGATCGAAGCGGAAAAGACCGGTCTGGAGAACCGCTATCGGTCGACGGCGACCAACGCCGCTTTCCTGGTCGAGGCAATGGAGAACGGCTCAGCGTCGACAGACAAGTCGTCGGATGTCAACACGATGACCGGCGCGATCCTGAATTACGAGCGGCGCATCGCCGAACTCACGCGCCAGAAAGGTCTGATGAAGGAACTGCGTCATTCGCTCGACGCGATTGTCGACGAAAGTGTCGGGCAACCCGGTTCGCAGGGCGCACAGGCAAGGTCTGCGGGCAGAGGCTGACAGCACGTCCAGGCGCGGTCATAGCTGCAAAACATTAGAGGAGTAAGAGGCGGAGGATCAGAAGCGGCTCTCTGGAGGCGGGCCAGGAATGACTTTGGGTTGGGGCGGACAGCACAAAGGTAAGTTTGTCATGAACGCATATCCGAACGACACCTCCACCGCGGCTGCTTGCAGCATGCCGCGCGCGAATTCGAACAGGTCGAAGACGCTTAAGCTCCGGCTCGCCGGCGCATTGCTTGCGGCCGCGGCCGCTATTGTGACACCGCCCCATAAGGCGCATGCCGAGGAGATGCAGAGCGCGCCGTCCTTCGTCGACAATTTTTCGAATTTCGACCGTTCGCGCTGGTTCGTCTCCGACGGCTGGAGCAACGGCAATCATCAGAACTGCACATGGTCGAAGGACCTTGTCCGGCTTTCGGACGGCGTGCTGTCGCTGAGCTTCGAAAAGCGCAAGCTGAAGGATCGCGAGTTCGCCTGCGCCGAGGTCCAGACCAAGCAGCGCTATGGCTACGGCGTCTATGAGGCCCGGATGAAGACCGATACCGGATCCGGCCTCAATGCCGCCTTTTTCACCTATATCGGACCGCAGGACAAAAAGCCCTGGGACGAGATCGACTTCGAGGTCCTCACCAAGGACCCGACCAAAGTCCAGGTGAATAGCTACATCCAAGGCAAGCCGAAGAACGGCAAGCTGGTCGACGTCGAAGGCGGCGCCGATAAGGGCTTCAACGACTATGGGTTCGTCTGGGAGAAGGACCGGCTGCGCTGGTATGTCAACGGCAAGCTGGTCAACGAGGTGACCAACCCGGACGAATTGCCGACCAATCCGCAAAAAATATTCTTCAGCTTGTGGGGCAGCGACAAACTGACCAACTGGATGGGCGCCTTCGCCGATCCCGGCCGCAAGGTGACCATGCAGGTCAAGCGCATCGCTTTCACAGCGCTCGGCCAGCCGTGCCAGTTTCCGGAGTCGCTGGCATGCACCATAACCAACAGCAACTAGGCATGTCCCCCAAAGTAGGAACTGGTTTTGGGATGCGGATCATGCCGAATATCTAGGCCTCATACAGGGCCTGGGGGACATCTTAACTGGCCGGGCCGTCTTTGCGGCCCGGCCTTAAACAGGAATAGAACCAAATGAATTTGACAGTGTTTGGAATTGGCTATGTCGGTCTCGTCCAGGCCGCGGTGCTTGCGGAAGTCGGGCACGAGGTGGTGTGCGTCGACATCGACGAAGCGAAGGTGGAGCGGCTCAACCAGGGTTTCATCCCGATTTTCGAGCCAGGACTGGAAGCTCTCGTCAAGGAGAACCACGCCGCCGGCCGCATCCGCTTCACGACCGACGCGGCCGCGGCGGTCAAGCATGGCCAGATCCAGATGATCGCGGTCGGCACGCCCCCTGGCGAGGATGGCTCGGCCGACCTGAAGTACGTGCTTGCCGTCGCCGAGGCCATCGGCCGCGAGATGGACGCGCCCAAGATTGTCGTCGGCAAGTCCACCGTGCCGGTCGGCACCTGCGAGAAGATCAAGGAAAGGGTCGCCCAGACGCTGAAGGCGCGCGGCCGCGAGGACCTGACTTTCGACGTCGCTTCGAATCCGGAATTCCTCAAGGAAGGCTCGGCAGTCGCCGACTGCATGAAGCCGGACCGCATCATCGTCGGGACGTCGAGCGAGGCCACCGAGGCGGTGATGCGCGAGCTTTACGCGCCGTTCAACCGCAACCACGAGAAGATGATCGTGATGGATGTCCGCAGCGCCGAGTTCACAAAGTATGCGGCCAACTGCATGCTGGCGACCAAGATCAGCTTCATGAACGAGATGGCGAACCTCGCCGAGCAATTGGGCGCCGACATAGAGGAGGTGCGCAAGGGCATCGGCAGCGATCCGCGCATCGGCTACCACTTCATCTATCCCGGCCTGGGCTATGGCGGCTCCTGCTTTCCCAAGGATGTGCGCGCGCTGATCAAGACCGCCGAGGGCGTCAAGTTCGACGCCAAGCTGCTGCGCGCCGTCGAAGATCGCAACAACGCGCAGAAATCGGTGCTGTTCGACAAGGTCAACCGCTATTTCCAGGGCGCCCTCAAGGGCAAGACGTTTGCGCTGTGGGGCCTGGCCTTCAAGCCGAACACCGACGACATGCGCGAGGCTCCGTCGCGCACGCTGATGGAGGCGCTGTGGGCCGCCGGCGCCAAGGTGCAGGCTTACGATCCGGAGGCCATGCAGGAGTGCCAGGCCATCTACGGCCAGCGCGAGGACCTTCTCTTGTGCGGGACCAAGGAAGCGGCCTTGCGCGGCGCCGACGCGCTTCTCATCTGCACCGAATGGAAGAGCTTCAGGGCTCCCTCCTTCGACGCGCTCAAGGACGCGCTGTCGACACCGGTCATCTTCGACGGCCGCAACCTCTACGACCCGAAGGTCATCGCCCGCTACGGCATCGAATACCACTCGATCGGCAGGATGGCGGCATGACAGTGTCCGCCGCCAGCTTCCCGCCGGATGGCTCCGGCGAACGACAAAGGGACCGACAATGATGGGGGGCCGAATGATCGTGCGTGTTTCGGGAGATTCGATCTGATGGTGATGGACGTTCGGCCCGAACAAATCGCCCACGAGCATTTCGACCTCGTCGTCATCGGTTCCGGGTTCGGTTCAGCCTTTTTCCTGCATGAGTTCCTGAAGCGGCGCAAAGCCCGGGTCCTGGTGCTGGAATGGGGCCGCCACAACACGCATGAATGGCAGCTTGACCAGAACGCCAACACCGACATAGACGACGAGAGCACTTATAAGACCGACAATGCCGACAAGCCGTGGAACTACACGATCGGCCTTGGCGGCGGCACCAACTGCTGGTTCGCGCAGACGCCGCGTTTCCATCCCAACGACTTCAGGCTGAAGAGCACATACGGCGTCGGCAACGACTGGCCGATCAGCTATGACGCGCTGGAGCCGTTTTACTGCGACGCCGAAGAGGTCATGTCGATCTCCGGCGACCCCGACATGGCCCGGATGCTGCCGCGTTCGCGGCCGTTTCCGCAGCCGCCGCACCGCATGTCGACGCCGGACCGCATGATGAAGGCGGCGCAGCCGGAGCAGCATTTCGTCATGCCGACCGCCCGCGCCCGCGTCGCGACGGCGCAGCGCAACTCATGCTGCGCCAACCTCAGATGCTGGCTGTGCCCGGCCGACGCCAAGTTCACCGCCAACAATGGTTTGATGCACGTCTTCCAGCACGCGGATGTATCGGTCTGCCTGGGCGCCGAAGTGCGGCGGCTCGACCATTCAGCCGGCTCGGTGCGTTCGGTTGCCTTCCTGCGCGACGGCAAGGAGTATTCGGTCAGCGGCGAACTCGTCATCCTTGGCGCCAACGCCATCCAGAGCCCTGCAATCATGTTGCGCTCGGGGCTCGGCGGCGAATTCGTCGGGCTCGGCCTGCACGAATCCTATGGCTGGAACTACGAGGTCTATCTCGACGGCGTCGACAATTTCGACGGCAGCACCATCACCACCGGTTTGAATTTCGGCCTCTATGACGGCCCGCATCGCGCCGAGCACGCGGCGGCGCTGGTCTATTTCGAGAACCGCTGGCAGCACGGCATGCGAGCCGAGAAAGGGCGGCTGCGGCAGGCGCTGCCGCTGGTCATTGTCACCGAAAACCTGCTCGACCCGGAAAACCGGGTGATCCTCGACAAGAACGAGAACGCGTTCGTCAGCTTCAAGGGAGCCTCCGACTATGCAACCAAAGGCATGGCCAAGGCGCTCGAGAGGCTGCCGGCGCTGCTCAAGCCTCTTCCGGTCGAGCAGATATTCGATCGCGGCATAAGGCCGACCGAATCGCATGTGCAGGGCACCTTGCGGATGGGCACCGGCCCGGCCGACTCGGTGGTCGACCGCGACATGATCCACCACCAGCTCCGGAACCTCGTCGTCGTCGGTACCAGCACCTATCCGAGCTGTTCCTGCGCCAACCCAAGCCTGACCGCCGCGGCGCTTTCGCTGCGGGCGGCGAGCCGGCTGGCATGAAGGAGGGGTCGATGAAGATCACGCGACGCACCGCATTGGCCGTTGTTGCCGGCGGCATTGCTTCGACCGGCATCGCCGCTGCGGCCGTATCGTCCTTCTCGGATGAAGATCTGGTCCGCATCACGCTCGAGAAATACTTCGGCCCGCTCAACATGCGCATCGAGCACCTGCAGCAATTCGTGCTCGAATTCCGCAACCGCAACCCGTGGATATTCCCGAGCGAAAAGCTGGCGGACGCGGTGACGCTTTTGGAGACCGTGAGGCTCGACAGGGCGCGCGAATTGCTGCCCAGGCGCAAGCAGCAGGATGTCGGCAATTTCGAGCGCTGGGTCATCGCCGAGTTCCACATGCTGACCGATTATGCCTGGCGCAGCTCGCCCCATGATCCGATCCGCTTCACCGGCTGGCATCCATGCACCAATCCGTTCGCCAATCTCGAGCAGCAGACTGCCTGACACTGCCCGCCGGCATGTTTGCCGGCAAGCCAGGAAAACTGGCCAAGAAAAATGTGACAAGGAGCCGAACCATGAAAGTTCTCTTCGCAGGCGGAAACGGCTATCCGCCGCAATTCAGCGGCGGCGTCCAGTCGAGCACCCATCATCTGGCGGAACAGTTGATCGAACACGGTCATGAGGCATCGGTGCTTGCGGCTTTGTTCGGGCAGGGCATGTTCGGATACAAGGCGCGCGCCAAGATGAAGCTCCTCGGTCAGCGCGCCGTCGTCGACAATTTCCCCGGCTATCCGGTGGTGCGCGCCTGGTTCCCCTGGGAAGCGGTCGCCTTTGCCGTAAAGAAGCTGCAGCCGGACGTAGCGGTGGTGCAGTGTCACAAATCGGTTCCGCTCGGCAAGGCGCTGGAGGCCGAGGGCGTGCCGCTGGTGGTCTATCTCAGGAATGTTGAATTCCATGAACTCGGGGGCGATCTGCGCGAGCTGAACTCGGCGTCTTACATCGCCAATTCCGAGTTCACGGCGCGCACCTACAAGCGCGAGTTCGGCATCGATTCCACGGTGATCCCGCCGACGATCAATCCGGCCTCCTACAGCACGCCGACGACGGGCGAGTACGTCACCTTTATCAATCCCTACGAGGAAAAGGGTTTCGAGCTGGCGGTGCGGATCGCGGCCGCCTGCCGGGAGATCCCTTTCCTGTTCGTCGAGAGCTGGAAGCTGGATGACGATCACCGCGCCCGCATCGCGGAAACGATCGCGCCGTTCTCCAATATCAAGCTCGAAAACCGCACCGACGACATGAAAACTCTCTACGGCCGCACCAGGATCCTGCTGGCGCCGAGCAAATGGGAAGAGGCGTGGGGTCGCGTTGCCTCGGAGGCCCATTGCAGCGGCATTCCCGTCGTCGGCTCGCGGCGCGGCGGCCTGCCCGAAGCGATCGGCTCGGGCGGCGTCGTGCTGGACTATGACGCGCCGCTCGAGGACTGGGTCACGGCGCTCAGGCGGCTGTGGAATGATCGCGAGGAGTATCAGCGGGTCTCGGAAGCCGCGCTCACGTTCTCGCAGCGCCCGGAACTCGATCCCGAGCGCCAGTTCGCCACCTTCTTCGCCTTGCTGGACAGGGCTGCCCGGCAGCGCGCCCGGCGCGCTGCTTAATGCATTTCGCCCAGAAATCTGCAGCGGTTCTGGGCGCGACAGACATCGAAACAACGACTCAAACGAGCGTCGACTGAATTCGATTCGGCGCGAGGCACCTTAAATCCGCGTAAGGTTTTGCTTACGCTGGTCTTTTGACCCGGCGCTTCAGCAGTTCATAGACGCGTTCGCCAAGCAGGGCGCGCGCGGCGGTCTTGATGACCTTCTTGCGCCCTTCGGGCGAATTGATCTGCCTGAGCCGTGCCGGCAGGTTGCGGGCCGCCTGCTCCAGCGCCGGCAAGGAAAACGCGTCGGGAAAGCTCACGATGTTGGTTTCGACGCACAGCACGGGCTTGCCCGATAGCTTGGCGATCTTGAGCGCCTGCTCGTGCTCGCTCTCGATGAACAGGATGGCGTCCGACTTGCGATAGAACTCGGCCTTGAAGCTGCCATGCGCGCCAAGCCGCTGCCGCTCGGCCTTGCTCGGCAAGTCGAGCATGACGAGATGGTCATATTTGATCTCGTGCTTGGCCAGCCAGGCTTCAGTCAGCTTGCGGTACTTTTCCAGCCGGCTGGTCACCAGCCAGCCGATCTTGCGCGTCGGCCCGAGAAGCGGCCGCGCCTCGGTGAGGAATTTCTCGTAGGCCGGGCCGTCGTCATTCTCGTCCGCCGTCGGATCGAGGCAAAGCACGCCGTCTATGTCGACGCAGCATTGCTCGAGGAAGACGTGATGCATGAAGTTCCACTGGAACATCCTGGGATGCGGCACGACCTCGAAGACGATATCGGTTTCCTTGTGCTGCGAAAGCAGGCCGAACACGGCCGCGTAGACGAAATCGCCCGGGATGTCGGCAGCCGCGATTTTGCTGCGCGCATCGCGCATGGCGTTGCCGCCGCTGACGCTGTCGTCGATCACCAGGATCTTGCGCATTTCGGAATGCTGCCGATCGAGCGCCGCACGCCGCTTGGTGATCCCCGAGGTGTAGATCTTGCCGGCGAGAAAGCTGTCGAGATCGGTCATCGGGATATTCGCCGTCAGGCTGACCAGCGTCGCGGCGAGGATCCCGCTTCGCGGCACGCCGACCACCAGGTCGATGTCGCGCGGCAGCCGGTGCAGGTTCCGCGCGATCGCGTCGTTCATGTCTGAGATCGATCGGTAATTCATGCTGTTGCCTAACCCTCAAAAATCAGCAGTTTTGGGCTGCCCGGCCGCGGCCGGAATGCCTGGCGGTTTGCGCCGGCAAGGTCATTTCGCCTCGCTGGGCGCGGGGGAAAACCCGCGCGCCGGGATCAGCCGCAGGGCCTCCCGAAGCGCCTCGCGGCCGGCGCCGAAGGCGAGCGCGACGATGATGGTGACGACATAGGACAGCACCGCGCCGCCTGCGAGAGCGATGATGGGCTGCGCCGGCAGCATCGGCTTGGCGACCCAGACCAGGGCCAGCGCCAGATGCGCGCCGAGCACGAAGGGGGCGGCTGCGTGCAGCACATGGCTCGCCCGCAGCGGCCCGGCCTTGCCGACATAGAGCCAGAGGAAAGGCGTCCGCAGATATTCGCTGACCGCATAGGCGACCGCGACGCCGAGCGCGCCATAAGGCAGGCCGATGGCGAAGGCCAGCACCGAGGTGACGGCGGTGATGATGCCCCAGCGCATGAAATCGCCCGAACGGCCCTGGCTGACGAACAGCCATCCGGCCGGATTGTTGAGCGGCTGCAGCAGGCCGGCGAAGCCCAGCGCGAGGAAAATGTTGGCGCTCTCCCGCCATTGCGGGCCGAGCACGAAAGGAATGAGCGTATCCGACATGGCGGTGGCGAAGGCCACGCCCGGCAACGCCACCAGGAGGATCAGCGGCATGACGCGCAGATAGGCGCTGCGATAACGGTCCGGCTCGTCCTTCAGCCGCGAAAGTGCCGGCACCATCACCTTCGACAGCGGGTTGGTGATCTGGCTGAGCGGGAAAAGCAGCAGCTTGTAGGCGCGGTCGTAGAGGCCGAGCTGCGCCTCGCCCCAATATTTGCCGATCAGCACATTGTCGAGATTGCGGGCGAAGAAATTGGCGAAGTTGAAGCCGGTGATGCCGGCGCCGAAATTGATCAGCTGGCTGATGCCTTCGACCTTGCGCGGCAGCCCCGGACGCCAGCGCGATGACACCCAGTAGCAAAGCGTCGGCAACACGGCGCCGGTCAGCGTGCCGGCAAAAAGCGCCCAATAGGAGCGGTCGATGAAGGTCCAGGCGATCGAGACCACAAGGCCCGTAACGGCGCTGGCGACGTCGATGACGGCGAGCCGGCTGAATTCCATGCGGCGCGTCAGCAGCGCCAGATGCTGGGCGCCGAGACCATAGGCCATGATCTGCAGGCCGAAGGCGGCAACCAGCCCGGTGACGCGCGGCTCGCCGTAGAAGGTGGCGACCAGGGGAGCCGCCGCAGCAAGCACGCAGGCCAGGATCACGCTCACCGCCGTGTTGATCCAGAAGAGGTAGTTGACCTCCTCGTGCCGGATGCCGGTTTTCTGGATCGTCGCCTGGGTCAGGCCGAAATCCTGGAACAGCGCGATGAAGGCGAGCACCGGCGCGCACATCGCCACGACGCCGAAATCCTGCGGCGACAAAAGCCGCGACAGCACGATGACCGACACGATTTGGGTGGCGACCCGCACGCCCTGCGCCATCGCGGTGACGACGGCGCCGCGCCCGACCGATCTGCGCAGGGAGCCCTCGGGCGGATCGAATGCACTGGTTTCCAAATTCTGGATTCCTGATTTTGCGCCAGTCATCATCGCGACCGGCGCCCGCCGCCATGCACAAACTACCGCAAGAGGTTTTTGCAGCGCAACAAAAAATGTGCGCCGATTGCTACGCTGCACCAAAAATGTTGCGATGCAGCAAAAGCTGTACTAGCATCCCCTCTTGGGTGGCGGGCCCAAAAGCGGTCGAGTTTCATGCTGCATGTCTTGTACCTTGTGCATGACATATCCGACCCGGCGGTGCGCCGGAGGATAAAAATGCTCAGGGCAGGCGGCGCCGGGATAACCCTGGCGGGCTTCCGTCGCACCTCCAATCCGATCGCCGAGATCGAAGGCATCAAGCCCGTCGACCTCGGACCGACGCGCGATGGCCGATTCGCCCAGCGCATCGGCGCAGTTGCCAAGGCCGCCATGTCGATCGGCGCCAAATTCGCGGGCCTGGCGCGACCCGACCTGATCATCGCGCGCAATCTCGAGATGCTGGCGCTTGCCAGCCGCGCCAGGCGCGCTTTCGGCGCCAGCGTGCCGATCGTCTACGAGTGCCTGGACATCCATCGGCTGGTGTTGCGCAACGACCTGATCGGCAAGACGTTGCGCGGCGCCGAACGCCATCTGGCCCGCGACGTGAAGCTTCTGGTGACCAGCTCTCCGGCCTTCGTCGCCAATTATTTCAAGCCGTTCGGGCAAATCGCGGCACCGGTCGAGCTGATCGAGAACAAATATTTCGACACCATGCCCGTGCCGGCGGATCATCGCCGCGAGGACGACAGTCCGGCGGCGCCGCCTTGGCGCATCGGCTGGTTCGGCGCGCTGCGCTGCCGGCGCTCGCTGGAACTCCTGGCCGAGTTCACCCGCCGGCAAGACGGACGCTTCGAAGTGGTGCTCAGGGGGCGTCCCGCGCTCTCCGAATTCCCGGATTTTCATGCCTTTGTCGAAGCCGAGCCCTGGCTTTCCTTCCGCGGTCCCTACCGCAATCCGGAGGACATGGCGGCGATCTACCGCGAGGTGCATTTCTCCTGGGCGATCGATTTCTTCGAGCAGGGCCAGAATTCCGAATGGCTGCTTCCCAACCGGCTCTACGAAGGCTGCCGCTTCGGCGCCGTGCCGATCTCGATGGCGAGCACCGAAACCGGCCGGTTCCTGAAGCAGCAGGACATCGGTGTGCTTCTGTCCGAGGCCACGTCCGAAGGACTCGACACCGCGCTCGGCCGAATGGGTCAGGAACACTACGGCAAGCTGAAGTCGCGGGTGCTGGCACGCAATCCGCGGACCTGGAGCTACGACCGCAGCGATTGCCTGGCTTTCGTAGACAAGCTGCGCGGCCTGACCGCCGGTCGCGGGAGCTTTGCGACCGAGGCGCTGGCATAGGATGGCTAAGAATGGACAAAACCCGATGACGCGCACGACGGCATCGAGCCTGATCGTCATCCCGTGCCTCAACGAGGCCGCTCATATCGGCGGGCTGCTCCAGCGGCTGCGGCCGGCCGCGGCGCGGCTCGGCGCGCGCATCGTCGTGGCCGACGGCGGCAGCACCGATGGCACACAGGGGATCGTCGAAGAACTCGCTGCCGAGGATCCGCGCGTCATCCTGATCGCCAATCCGAAGCGCATCCAGAGCGCGGCCATCAACCTTGCGGTGGCGGCCTTCGGCGACGACGCCGACTATCTTATCCGCATCGATGCGCATGGCGGGTATCCGGCCGATTATTGCGACAGGCTGGTCGAGGAAGCGCATGCCACGGGTGCCGATTCGGTCGTCGTCTCGATGCTGACCAGCGGCACGGGGGCGGTACAGAAGGCCGTGGCGGCGGCGCAGAATTCCAGGCTCGGCACCGGCGGCTCCAAGCACCGCCACATGTCGGCCGGCGAATGGGTCGACCACGGCCACCATGCGCTGATGCGCATTGCCGCGTTCCGCGCGGTGGGCGGCTATGACGAGAGCTTCAGCCACAACGAGGACGCCGAGCTCGATCACCGCCTCCGTCTGGCCGGCTACCGCATCTGGATGAGCGGCAAGACGCAGATGGTTTATTATCCGCGCTCTACCTTGAAGAGCCTGTTTTTCCAATATCTCGGCTATGGCCGCGGCCGCGCCAGGAACGTGCTCAAGCATCGCATGATGCCCAAGTTGCGGCAAATGATCCCGCTGCTGGTGTTTCCGGTGGTCCTGATGGCGCTCTTGTCTCCGATCTTTGTGCTGGCGGCCGTGCCGTTTCTGGTGTGGGCGGGTGTCTGCCTCGGTTACGGCATCCGGACCGCGATCAGCCAGCGCAACCCCGCCATCGCGTTGGCCGGCGTGTCGGTGATGGTCATGCATCTGGGCTGGTCCATGGGCTTCTGGCTGCAGCTCCTCGGCCCGCAGCCGTCTCGCGAGGCGGCGTGATGGCTGCGAAGAAGAGCGGCAGCATCGACATCTGCATCTGCACTTTCCGCAGGCCGGAGCTTGCCGACACGCTGCGCTCCATCGCCGCGCTGGAGAACCCCGCCGGTTTCGAGATCGGCATCGTCGTTGCCGACAATGACGACGAGCCGAGCGCGCAGCCGCTGGTGAAGGCGCTGGCGCAGGAACTGAAGCTGCCGATCCGCTATCGCCACGCGCCGGCGCGCAACATCTCGATCGCTCGCAACGCCTGCCTCGATGCCAGCGTCTCGGACCTCGTCGCCTTCATCGACGACGACGAGACGGCTTCGCCGGGCTGGCTCGTCGAACTCGTGTCGACCGCGGAGGCGACCGGCGCGACGGCTGTGCTCGGGCCGGTCCGCGCGACATATCGCCAGGACGCACCGGACTGGATGCGCAAAGGCGATTTCCACTCGACCTTGCCCGTCTGGGTGCGCGGCGAGATCCGCACCGGCTACACCTGCAATGTCCTGCTCAGGATGACCGAGCAAAGCCTGCGCAACCGGCGCTTCAGCCTGGCGCGTGGCCAGACCGGCGGCGAGGACACCGAATTCTTCGATTCAGTGGTCAAGTCCGGCGGGCGCATCGCCTTTGCTCCTCAGGCCTTTGTCGACGAGGTGGTGCCGAGCTCGAGGGCCGCCTTCGGCTGGCTGCGCCGCCGCCGCTTCCGCTTCGGGCAGACGCACGGCCATCTCATCGGGCGCAACACCGGCGGCCTGCGCCGCGTCTGCCAGGTCGGTCTCGCCTCGGCGAAGGCGGGCTACTGCTTCGCTATGGCGCTTTTGGCCGCAGTCAGCCCGGTGCGACGGAACCGCAGCATGCTGCGCGGCATTATGCATCTCGGCGTCGTCAGCGGTTTGGTCGGAGTCCGCGAAATCCGCCAGTACGGCATCACTCCGCAGGAAGGGGAAAAGCGTGCAGCCTGACGTCAGCTTCGTCATCGCCGCTTACAACGCCGAGGCAACTCTCGACCGGGCGATCGCCAGCGCGATGGCCCAGCGCGATGTCGCGATCGAAGTCATCGTCGTCGACGACCGGTCGAACGACCGCACGCTCGATGTCGCGCGCGCTTATCCTCAGGACATCGTCAGGGTGGTCGCTCTTCCCGCCAACCGCGGCCCTGGCGGCGCCAGGAATGCCGGGCTCGATCTGGCCCGCGGCCGCTGGGTCGCCGTGCTCGATTCCGACGATGCCGTCCTGCCCGGCAGACTGGCGGCCATGATCGCGCGGGCGGAGAAGGCGGGTGCCGAGATCGCGGTCGACAATGTCCAGGTCGTGCGCGAAGACGGCACGCCCGAAGACATGATGTTCCCGACCGGGTATCTCGAAGGGCTCGGCGAAATCTCGCTGACCGACTATATCGCCGGCAACATCGTTTTCGAGTCGCGCTTCAACCTCGGCTATCTGAAGCCGATCTTCCAGCGCCGTTTCCTGGACGAAAATCAGCTCCGCTACGACGAGAAGCTGCGCATCGGCGAAGACTACATTCTTCTGGCGAGCGCGCTGGCCAAAGGCGGCCGCTGCGTGGTCGAGCCGACCGTCGGCTATGTCTACCATATCCGCACCGGCTCGATCTCGCGCGTGCTCGAGTTGCATCATGTCGAGGCGATGGCCGAGGCCGATGCCGCCTTCGCGGCCGAGCATTTCATGGACGACGGCGCCAAGGCGGCTTTCGCCAGACGCGGCCGCAGCCTGCGCAAGGCGGCCTCGTTCCTGTCATTGGTGCACCACATCAAGGCGCGTGCGCCGCTGAAGGCGATACGCACGGCGCTCAGCGATCCGGCCGCGGTCCGGCATATGTCGATGCCGATCGCGGTTCGGCTGAGAAGGGTTGCGGCACAGTTTGCCGTGGGCACGGGGAGGTGAAGCAGGCGCATGGAATGCGGTTTCATAGCCAGCGATAGGTAAAAAAAGCGATATCCTCAGAAGGAATAAGCGATGCAGAAAGTCAGGAAGGCAGTCATACCGGTGGCGGGGCTCGGAACGCGGTTCCTGCCGGCGACCAAGTCGATGCCGAAGGAAATGCTGCCCGTCGTGGACAAGCCGGTCGTGCAATATGCCGTGGACGAGGCGTTCGAGGCCGGCATCGAGCACATCGTCTTCGTCACCGGCCGGAACAAGGCGGTCATCGAAGACTATTTCGACCTGCACCCTGAACTGATCGGGACGCTCGAGCAGACCGGCAAGAAGGCGCAGCTCCAATCGCTGGAAAGCTTGCTGCCGGTGGCCGGCGCCACCTCCTTCATCCGCCAGCAGTCGCCGCACGGTCTCGGCCATGCCGTATGGTGCGCACGCGACGTGATCGGCAACGAGCCCTTCGCGCTGCTGCTCCCCGACATGGTGTCCTTCGGCGCGCCGGGCTGCCTGGCGGAAACCGTCGACCTCTATCAGCGGACCGGCGGCAACGTCATCGCCGTCGAGCGCTGCGATCCTTCGGAAACCAGCAAATACGGCATCGTCGGCCGCGGCGCCGAGGTGGCCTCGGGCTTCGAAGTAACCGCCATGGTCGAGAAGCCGGCCCCTGCCAACGCGCCGTCGAACTTCTACATCAACGGCCGCTATATCCTGCAGCCGGAGATCTTCGCCCTGCTCGGCACCCAGCAACGCGGCGCCGGCAACGAGATCCAACTTACCGACGCCATGGTTCGACTGGCTGAAAGCCAGCCTTTCTTTGCCCAGCCCTTCAACGGCCGCATGTTCGACTGCGGCTCCAAGGAGGGCTTCATCGAGGCCACCATCGCCTTTGCTCTGGCGCGCGACGACATGAAAGGACCTGTCTTCGAAATGCTGCAGCAATTCGTCCGGTCGCACGAGCGCCGGGAAGTAGCCGCATAATGCCCAAATTTTGGGTGCATATGCGAAATCGCGATGGCGCGACAGCCGCGCAAGCGCTTGGCCTTCTAGGCCAGGCGCTCCGTGGCACGAATGTTGCGTGGCCTTTTCTGGTAACGACGACCCTCTTCGAAGGCCGGTAGCGCCTGCAACCTGGAATTGGACCGACGATGAATTATGCCAACTTTCCTCTCGACAAGAGGATGCCATTGCCCAGCACCGAACCGGAAAAGGGTGAAGACTTCATCGACATCGAGCGTCTGCTTGGCATGGCCGCCCGGCAGGCCAAGGTGGTGGCGGTCTGCGCCGTCATCGGTCTGTTCCTGGGTGTGATTTATCTCCAGACGACGCCCAAGCAATACACCTCCCTTGCGAGCGTGCTGATCGACGACGGCCTGAACAAGGTCGTGGACGACATTTCGGCTGTCAGTGCCACGCAGCAGACGGACGCGACGATCCTCAGCCAGATCGAGATACTCAACTCGGCGCGGCTGGCATCGGAGGTGGTCGACAAGCTGAAGCTGGACCAGAACCAGGAATTCATGAACCCGCCGCAATCGGCTCTGGCCAAGGGAATCGGATTCTTGCGCGGCATCGTCGGCTATTTCCGCAGCGGCGGCGGCAACGAAATCCCCGGGATCGAGAATGTCGATGCCGCAACGCGCGAAGCCATGATGAAGGCGGCGACCCATGACTACGCGGTTCTCGTGCTGCAGACCGGATTGATGGCGGATCGCAACGGCCGCAGCAATGTCATCAGCATCGGCTATCAGTCGACCAATCCGGCTTTGGCCACGGCCATCACCAAGGCCTATGCGGACGCCTACCTTGCCGACCAGCTCAACGCCAGCTTCGACGCCACCGAGCGCGCGGCCGTTTGGCTGCAGGGCAGGTTGACCGAACTGCGCGAAAGCTCGCAGGCAGCTGCGCTGGCGGTCGAGAAGTTCAGGGCCGAGCACGGGCTTTCCGCAAACAGCGACGGCCAGTTGCTCAGCGACAAGCAACTCGCCGACCTGAACGCCCAGCTCATCGTCGCGCAGGCCGATACAGCCCGCGCCAGCGCCCGCTACCAGCAGTACAAGGCGATCGTCGACAGCGGCTCCGAAAGCGCCTTCAACGATTCGGCGATAGCGGCCGATCAGCCGAGCAGCTCGGTCATCATCGCGCTGAAAACCCGCTATCTCGCGATCGCCAAACGGTTGCAGGACGTCGAGAACAACTTCGGCAAGGATCACCCGCAGGCGGTTGCGCTGGCCAAGGAGAAGGCAGACGTCTCGGCGCAGATCTTCGGACAGTTGAAACAGATCACCGAAAGCTATCGAAACGACTATCAGGTGGCGCAGGCGCGCGAGACCGCCCTTAGGGAGAAGATCGCCACCCAGGCAGGCAAGAGCTCGATCGACAACCAGTCGCAGGTCAGGCTGAAGGAGCTCGATCAGCAGGCGCAGGCGCTGACCACGCTCTATCAGACTTTCCTTAGCCGTTACGAGGAAGCGTCGCAGCAGCAGTCATTCCCGGTCGGCAAGGTCCGCATCATCTCTGACGCGTCGATGCCTCTCACCGCCTCGGCTCCGCGCACCTTGCGCGTGCTGGCGCTCTCGCTGGTGCTTGGCCTCATGCTCGGCGCCGGCTGCGGAGGCCTGAACGAATTCAACGAGCGCTTCTTCCGGACAGGCGAGGACATTCGCGACCGTGTCGGCCTGAAGTTCCTCGGCTATCTGCCGACGATCGGTGGCGGCAAGGCCAAGGAGTCGAAGCCGGACGACTTGCCGGCTGACGGCAAGGTCACCAGCCTGTCGGCCGCCGAGAAACGGGCGCGCATGCGGGTGAGCCTCGATGCGCCGGCCTCGATGTTCGCCGAGACGCTCCGCAACGCCAAGATCGCTTTCGACGTGGTGATGGAAGACAAGGGCAGCCGGGTGATCGGCGTCATCTCCGTCCTGCCCGGCGAAGGCAAGTCGACGGTTGCGGCGAACCTCGCCGGTCTGCTCGCCGCCAACGGCGCCAAGACTTTGCTGATCGATGGCGACCTGCGCAATCCGGGCCTCAGCCGCAGCCTCGGCATGGAGTCGGAGCACGGGCTGATGGAGGCGGTGGTCAATGGACAGACCTGGCAGTCGGTCGGCAAGGTCGACCGCCAGACCAAGCTGGCGATCATCCCGGCCGTGGTGCGCGGCCAGTTCTCGCACACCAGCGAGCTTCTCGGCTCCGCCGGCATGCGGCGTTTCATCGAGAACGCCAAGGAGACGTTCGAATACATCATCGTCGACCTACCGCCGCTCGGCCCGGTGGTCGACGCCAAGGCCTTCGCGCCGTTGGTCGACGGCTTCGTGCTCGTCACCGAGTGGGGCCGCACGCCACGCGCCATGGTGCGCTCGATGCTGGAGTCCGAACCCTACATCGCCGAAAAGATCACCGGCGCGGTGCTCAACAAGGTCGAGCTGAAGAAGCTGGCGAAATACGGCTCTCTCGGCGGTTCGGAAAAGTTCTTCGACCGCTATTCGAGTTACTACCTCGAGAAGTCGGAATCGCGCGCCAAGCAGGCCGCCTAAAGCAGTTTATCCGACGAAAAGCCGCGGCGGTTATTCTCCGGTCGACAGCAGCCGCCCATATTTGCCGACGATCCTGAGGGCGGTCAGCCGGCCGCTCTGGAAGGCGCCGGTGTCGATGCCGAGCCGCCGCCCGTCGAGCGTCGGAACGTCCACGATCGTATGTCCGTGCACGACCCAGCGATCGAGGCGGTGAGCCGCCGCCAGGAACTCGGATCGTATGTTGAGCAGGTCGGCCTCGTCCTGCGCTTCGAGCGCGATGCCGGGCCGGATGCCGGCATGGACGAAAAGGAACCGCTCCGAACAGATCATCACCGGCAGCGTGCGCATGAAGGCGACGTGGGTGGCCGGAATGGCCTCGCGGATACGCTCGTCTACCTCTTCGCTCGATCCGTAGAGATCGGCCAGGCGGTCGGGATCGATACCGTAGGAGAACAGCGTTTCCCGTCCGCCGACGCGGAGCCACGGCTCCAGTGACAGATGGCCGTCGAGATAGGCGAGCATCGCCACTTCGTGGTTCCCGGCAAGGCACACGCGCATGAAACCTTCTGGCGGCGGTGCCATCAGATGCTCGACCACGCGCCGCGAATTGGGCCCGCGGTCGACATAGTCGCCGAGCATGATGATGATCTTGCGGCCGCGGAACTGCAGCGCGTCGAGCTCGATCTTCTGCTCCAGCGTGCGCAACTCGTCGTAGCAGCCATGCACGTCGCCGATCGCGTAGACCACCGTGTCGCGCATGTCCATCATCAGCCGTTCGCGCGGCAAGGGCCGGGGTCGTCTCGATCGTTGGAACAGGCTCACGGATTGAGGCTCGGTACTCAAGCTAGGGTCATGCCACGCAGCGTGGACCAAGCCTCGATATCATGTCGAATGCAAGCATTTCCACACCGGGCTGCTCGATGCACATCGCCAAAAAGGCGCAGCGGTCTTGGCAAAACGACGTGCATCAATACCCCGAAAGCGTCGCCTGAATCCGTTTCAGCGCGATGCGCTTTAGGCCGCTTTGAGCCGATAGCGGAAAAGCGTGCGGTCGAGCAGCATGCGGACGCGCGGCTCGGCCTCGGCCGCCACCAGCCAGCTTGCCGCGATCATGGCCATGCCGACGATCGGGATCGAAACCAGGTATGGCACGCCGGCGCGGATCAGGACGCCGAGCAGCGCCGCGCCGACGACATCGTGGATGAGGTAGAGCGGATAGGTCATCAGCCCGATCCGGCGCCAGCCGCGCCAGGAAAGGTTGAGGCGCAGCGACCAAGCCATCAGCGCCACCGCGGCCAGGAAGATGATGATCGGCGGCGCATAGGGCATCGCCGCTTCCACCTTGATGCTGTGCACGTCGACCGAGCTTACGATCTGCAGCGCTCCGCTGGCGAGAAACAGCGCCGAGAAGCAGAGCCGTGCCGCTGTCACCGCCTTGAAGCGCATCAGCCAGATGAGCACGCCGACCGCGAAGAACGCGCCGTGATGCACCAGGGTGAGCTGCAGCCAGCGCGCCTCCGCGAGATCGGTCCAGCCGAAGGCGAAATAGAGACACCAGAACAGCGTGCTGAGCAGACCGATGATGACGGCGACAGCTTCCATCAGGTCGAATCGGCCGAACCGCAGCAGGGTCCAGACGATGCTGTAGAAGGCGATCTCGATGCCGAGCGTCCAGTAGACACTGTCGACCCATGGCTCGAACGGCACGAACAGCGCCGTGCGGGCAAGTCGCACCACGGCATCGGTCGGCCAGGAAAGACCGACCATCAGCAGCACGATCGCGGAGATGGGCGCGCAGACCCAGACCGCCGGCGCCAGCCGTCTGACACGGGCCTCGAAGAACTTCAGCGGCGTCGAATTCTCGGCGCTGAATGCGATGACGAAGCCGCTGATGACGAAGAACACCTGAACGCCGACCCAGCCGGAGCCGACAAACGCCATTTCGGGATGGGCAGCGATGCCGCCGGTCGAGCGCGCCGACACGCCGTCGGGAAACGCCCATACCCAGAAGCCGTAGTGATAGAACATCACCATGACGGCGGCGAGGAAACGCAAAATGTCGACGCCGCCGAATGTGGTCTTGTGCTGAGCCATGCCGTGCCTTCGGAACGGCCCCCCGGGCAGACTTCTAGGGGGTGCTGCTGCATTGCACAACAGTCGATTGCAGCGCAGGATGAATTCGCTAGGCTGCCTCGCGTTGCGATCCCGCGAGACGGCTAGATCCCGATGCCGCGCCCCTTGAGCGCCGCCGTGATCTCGTCGAGGATCGCGGGATCGTCGATGGTCGCCGGCATCGTCCATTCCTCCTTGTCGGCGATCTTCTGCATCGTGCCGCGCAGGATCTTGCCGGAGCGCGTCTTCGGCAGCCGCTTGATCGTCACCACCGTCTTGAAGGCTGCGACCGGTCCGATCCGCTCGCGCACCAGGCCCACCACCTCGCTTTCGATGGCGCCGGTGTCGCGCGCCACACCGGCGTTGAGCACGACGAAGCCGAGCGGCACCTGGCCTTTCATCGCGTCGGCGACGCCGATCACGGCGCATTCGGCGACGTCCGGATGCGCGGCCAGCACCTCCTCCATCGCGCCCGTCGAGAGGCGGTGCCCGGCGACGTTGATGATGTCGTCGGTGCGGGCCATGACGTAGAGATAGCCGTCCTCGTCCATCATGCCGGCGTCGGCCGTCTTGTAGAAACCGGGGAACTCCTCGAGATAGGCTTGGCGGAAGCGGGCGTCGGCGTTCCAGAGCGTCGGCAGGCAGCCCGCCGGCAGCGGCAGCTTGACCACGACATTGCCGAGCGTGCCGCGCGGCACCTCGTGGCCGGCATCGTCGAGAATGCGAATATCGTAGCCCGGCATCGGCACGCCCGGCGAGCCGTATTTCACCGGCAAAAGCCCGAGCCCGGCCGGGTTGATGGTCATTGGCGAGCCGGTCTCGGTCTGCCACCAATGGTCGATCACCGGACGGTTGAGCTTCTGCTCCGCCCATTTGATGGTCTCGGGGTCGGCGCGCTCGCCGGCGAGGAACAGCGTGCGGAATTTCGACAGATCGTATTTCGGCACGAACTCGCCGCGCGGATCCTGCCCCTTGATGGCGCGAAAGGCGGTCGGCGCCGTGAACAGCGCCACCACACCGTGTTCCGAGATCACCCGCCAGTAGGTGCCGGCGTCCGGCGTGCCGATCGGCTTGCCTTCGAAGAGCACGCTGGTGCAGCCATGCAGAAGCGGCCCATAGACGATGTAGGAATGGCCGACCACCCAACCGACGTCCGAGGCCGCCCAGAACACCTCGCCGGGGTTGACGCCGAACTCGTTGTCCATCGTCCATTTCAGCGCGACCATGTGACCGCCATTGTCGCGCACGATGCCCTTCGGCTGCCCGGTCGTGCCGGAGGTGTAGATGATGTAGAGCGGGTCGGTGGCCAAGACCGGAACGCAGTCGACATTGGCGCCGGCGGCGCGCTCGCGGGCGACCGCATCGGCATAGTCGATGTCGTAATTGTCCTTCATCTCACAGTGCAATTGCTCGCGCTGCAGGATCAGGCAGGCATCGGGCTTGTGCTTCGACATCTCGATCGCCTTGTCGAGCAGCGGCTTGTAGGCGACGACGCGTCCCGGCTCCAGGCCGCAGGAGGCGGTGATGATCAGCTTCGGCCTGGCGTCGTCGATGCGGGTCGCGAGCTCATGCGAGGCGAAGCCGCCGAACACCACCGAATGCACGGCGCCGATGCGGGCCGAGGCGAGCATGGCGATCGCCGCTTCCGCCACCATCGGCATATAGATGATCACGCGATCGCCCTTGCCGATGTCACGGTTCTTGAGGACAGAGGCGAGCGCGACCACCTCGCGCTTCAGTTCGGCATAGGTGAATTTCCGGATCGTGCCGGTGATCGCGCTGTCATGGATCAGCGCCAGCTGGTCGGCGCGCCCCCCCGCCACGTGGCGGTCGATGGCATTGAAGCAGGTGTTGCAGGTGGCGCCGGTGAACCAGCGGCCATACACGCCCGCCGCCGGATCGAAGACTTTTTCGGCTGGCGAATACCAGTCGATCGCTTTGGCCGCTTCGGCCCAGAACGCTATGGGGTCGCGTTTCCAGCCCTCATAGACTTCGTGGTAGCGTGAGGCCATCGACTTTTCCTCCCCAGGAACATTCCGTCGTATGGCAATAGCCTAAGCCGCTTTGGCCGGCCATGTCTCCTCGCATTTTGGTCGGCGTTGCCGGCAAACGGATCCAGCCGCTCCCGGATCGGAGCGCGCTATGACGTCAGCAAGTGAATTCGGCTTAGAGCGGCAGTGCTGCCAGCATCAGCCCGACACCGCCGGCTATTAGAATGGCGGCCGCCAATGCCTTCCGATGGCGTTCGAATGCCGTCGGAGCGCGATCCCAGTTGTAACGCATACTGTCCACTCCCAAAAAGCCGGCAGACTCTTAGCTTACTTATGGGAAAGATGGCAACCCTGGCGCGAACGGCAGCTAGATAGTGGTTCCAGCTCGCCATCATTCTCGCGCGAGTTGGATAGTCTTTCCGGGAAGTTTTGACGAAAAGAACTTACGAAAAACCGGTTCCGGTCAGGCGCGGGAAGCTGTCGAGCATCGTTGCGGGCCCGAGTGGCCCGATAGGCCGGCCGTCTGACACGCAGCGTTGCCCGCTTGGCAATGGACAGCGACGGCATGCCGCGCTAATTGCAGTTCGGCATAGGGAGCGGGCGTATGGCTGAAATCGCCTTTGAAACGGTTCTGCGGATGGCGGACGACGCCTCCGTGCAGCATGTCGGCGACGGCGCCGTGGTGCTTCTGGCGCGCAGCGGCCAGCTTTACACCTGCAACGGCACCACTGAAGCGTTCCTCGACAAGGTCGACGGCGCCCGCAGCCTCGACCACATCGTCGATCTGCTGTCGGAAGAATTCGAGGTCGACAAGGCGACGCTCGGCGACGATATGACGGCGCTGGCCGCCGAGCTGGTGGCCGAAGGCATCCTTGCCGACCCGGGCGCGTGATGGCCGGCGGACCGTTCCTGCGCGCCCTGTTCCGCACTCATCTGTGGCTCAGCGCCCGGCTGATACCGGTACTGGTCGCCCGGCGCGATTTCGAAAGCGTGCTGAAATTGGCGCCGCTGCAATTGCCCACACCCTATCGTGGCCTGCCATGGAGCTACGTCGTCAGCCGCGTCAACCGCACGGTTCGGCATCCCTGGGTGATGCGTGATCGCAGATGCCTGAGGGAAGGGCTGCTCGGTTTCCGCTTCCTGCGGATGGCGGGTTTCAACCCCGACCTCCATTTCGGTGTCGATGCCAAATCGATGCATGAGCCGCGCCTTTCGGCGCATTGCTGGGTTTGCCTCGACGGCAAGCCGGTGGTCAGCGACAGCCTTCCCGACATGGTTGAAATCTATCGCCACCCCGGCGGCAGCGTGAAGGCGCGCGCCGCTTGACCGGCGCCGCAGCCACCGTTTGCTATGACCTCAACGGCCAAGTCATCGGCATATCGGCAGAGCGCGCCGAGCTCTGGCCGAGCTTCGATCTGGTGCTCGGCACATTGCGCGTCAATGAAGCGGTCGAACCCGGCTTTCACATCGATATCCTCGAAACGTCGGCGCTGCCCGAAAACCCGGAGGGGAAGCTCGCCTTCGACGGCGAAGTGCCGCTGGACGGCCATTGCCGCATCATCGACGCCGGCGACGTCGTCCATCTGGTCTTTCCCGGCCTCCAGACGGCCTCGATCCGTGCCGACGAGGGCTCGGCCGAAATCCGCGTTCATCCCGACAGCAAGGTCAAATGGACGCTGCTGATGATGGTGCTGGATGCCGCGCTCGATTCCGGCGGGCAGTACATGCTCCATACCGCCGGTCTGACGCTGCCCGATAGTGGGACGCTCGTGCTGATCCATGCGCCAAGCGGCACTGGCAAGTCGACGACTTCAATGGCGCTGGCATCGCAGGGCTTCGGCCTATGCTCGGACGATGTGATGATCCTCGGCGCAACATCTGAAGGCACCCTGGCCTGGGGCATGCCGCGTAAGGTGAAAATCCATCGCAACACCGCGGCGATGCTGCCATTCCTCTCGCCCTGCCTTGGCGACAGATGGGACGCCGAGGGCGAGCAGGCCGTCTCGCTGGAGCGTCTCGCCGAGATCGTTCGCATCGAGGACGTCCGTCCCAGGCCGGTCTCGGCGCTGCTGCATCTGGCGCGCTCGACCGACGGCCACACCCGGCTCACGCGCTTGGCCAGGACCGATGCGATGGTCGCGCTTGCCACCGACAATGTCAGGACCGGCCTGACCGGCCTGTTGCCGATGCAGCAACGGCGGATGGCGTCGATCGCGGCACTGGTCAGGGCCGTCCCCACTTTCACTCTGGAGGTCGGCTCAACCCCAGCCGATGCGGCGGGGCTGATCCGCGGCGCGGTGGAGGAGTAGATCTCCAAACGGGCCTTCAGGCCGGATAGGGCCTTGGCCGGGCAAGCCGCTGGACCCAGCGGAAGGCGTCGCGGCTAAGGCGCGAGCGCATCTTGTCCCGCGAATTGACCCTGAGCAGCATGTTGCCGGTGATCAGCCATTTGGCGAGCCGTATCGACAGATCGGGCTTGATGCGGTTGGCAAGGGCGATCGCGCGCGGCTCGTCGAACAGCCGCCCGGTCACATTGAGCACGGTCGCCAGCTCGAGTTCGATGCCGGTCATACGCGCGGCTTCGAGAAGGCGCGCTTCGGCTTCCGGCGATTGCAGAGCGCGCACACCTTGCAGCACGTCGATACAGAGCTGCAGCCGGTGGAATTTGTGGCCTCCAGCGGCATGAACGATGGCGATGGTGAGCAGCGACGCCGGCGTGTCGGCCTCGCCGCCGTCAATGATCTGCAACTCGCGGAAGCCGAGCGACAGGCGCCGCCGCATGCCGGTGTCATGCACCAGATTGCCGTGCAGCTCGATCAGCAGACTGGAGTTCTCCTTCTCCAGCCACTTGAACTCCTGCAACTCATGCGATTCGGCCTCGCCGCTGGCAAGCGTGAAGCCGCATTCGGCGATCACGTTGTTGGCCTCGCCGATGCTGGCCGGATCGACAAGGATGTCGATGTCGGTGAACGGCCGATCGGCAGCATGGCGATAAAGCTTGCGCGCGAACACCGGGCCCTTGACGATGCGAGCCGCAACGCCTTTCGCGGCCAAGGCCTTCATGATGCGGTCGCCGTGATATTGCAGCAGCATCGACTGCCCGGTCGCCAGTGTAGCCTGATCGCGAAGCCCGGAGAGTTTTTGCCGCAGGGCGGCATCGTTCGGCAGATCGGCCTCGCCGATTTCCCGAAGCTTGCGCAGCATGATCGGCAGCACGCCGTGGAACTCGGCATTGGCGAGCAGCGCAATGAGGCTGCTTGCCGAGAGGGCCCCGCCCCGCTCGGACGGCGCCTCCGGATCGGCAAATTTGAGCAGCAGCTTTTCTTCGGCAGGTGAAAGCGGGAGCAGCATCAACCGGGCAATATCGCGAACAACAGGCGACCATGGTCGCAGAAAAGCCCGCGCGACGCTACATCCCCCAGCGCAGCGCCGCCGTGTGCACCGGAGCGTCCCAAAGCGCCGTCGTCTCATCCTCGAGCATCGTCAGCGTGATCGAGCAGCCTGCCATGTCGAGCGAGGTGACATAGGAGCCGACCAGCGAGCGGGTTACCGTCACGCCTCTCTTCTCGAAGATTTTTCGCGCGCTGTTGTACATCAGATAAAGCTCCATCGATGGCGTGCCGCCGAAGCCGTTGACGAAAAGCAGCGCCGGTCCCCAGGCGCGGTCACCAAGATCGCCGAGGATTGCCGTGCAGATCTCCTCGGCGATGGCGTCGGCACTCTTCAGCTCATCGCGCCGCCGGCCGGGCTCGCCATGGATGCCGACGCCGAATTCCATCTCGTTGTCGCCAATGTCGAAGGTCGGCCTGCCCGCAGCCGGCACCGTGCAACTGGTCAGCGCCACGCCCATCGAGCGCGTCGAGGCGTTGACGCGGTCGCCCAGCGCCTTGAGCTCGGGCAGTGGCATGCCTTGCTCGGCCGCGGCGCCGACGATCTTCTCCACCACCAGCGTGCCGGCCACGCCGCGCCGACCGGTGGTGTAGGACGAATTCTCGACCGCGACGTCGTCATTGGTCACCACCTGCAGAACGCCGTCCGACATTTCGGCGGCCATGTCGAAATTCATCACGTCGCCTTCATAATTTTTGACGATGAACAGGCAGCCGGCGCCGGTGTCGACGGCTTGCGCGGCCGCGAGCATCTGGTCGGGCGTCGGCGAGGTGAAGACCTGGCCGGGGCAGGCGGCGTCGAGCATGCCGTGGCCAACCAGCCCGCCATGCAGCGGCTCGTGGCCGGAGCCGCCACCCGAGATCAGCGCCACCTTGCCCGGTTTCAGCGTCTTGCGGCGAACGAATTTGTGCTCGTCGCCGAACGCGAGGATGTCGGAATGCGCGGCGACGAAGCCATCAAGGCTTTCGGTGAGGACCGTGTCCACCGAATTCAGAAACTTCTTCATGGCAGTCCTCCCGAATAGGTCCTCGCTCAGCCGCTGCCCCTGCCGGCGATGCTGGTGATCTTCTGGATGAATTCGTTGATCGCTCGGTCGAGCGCTGCGTTCTGCTTGTCGTCGCCGAAATCCGGCACGATGAGCGAGACGTGGCGCGTCTTGCGCTGACCCGAAGCCGCCGGCAGCTTGCCCGGATGCGCCTGGTGATAGGCGGCCAGGAACTGGTCGCGCTCGGCCGGGCTGAAATGGCAGACGGAAAAGATAGCCGGCAAATGCTTCGACGGGATGGGGATCGAATAGGCCGGGCTGGAGATTTGCGTGACGAAACTGCGATGCTTGCCGAGCGCATCGGCAAGTCGCTGGCGCATGCCGGAAGGCCGCTGGTCGATGACTTGCGACAGGATGGTCTTATACGCGCGGATCGCGTCTTCCGCGCCGGCTTCTTGTATTTTGGCAGGCTTGGCCATGCTGTGCTTACACCGGAACGTCCGCTATGGCCGCCTTGGCCATGGCGAGTTGCGCCGGAGCCACCGATAGGTCGCGCAGGCCAGCCTCAATCAGCGCCGGAATGGCGGCCGGATCGCCGCCGGCATCGCCGCAGAGGCTGACCGGAATTCCTTTCTCGCGCCCGAAGGCCGCGACCGAAGTGATCAGCCGCATCACAGCCGGATGGCGGACAGCGTTGAGATGTGCAACGGCGGCGTTGTCACGCGCGGCTGCCATCACATATTGCGTCAGGTCGTTGGAGCCGATCGAGAAGAAGGCAACGTCGGCAAAAGCCTCCGGCGCGATGGCCACCGAAGGGACCTCGACCATGATGCCCAGCGGCGGCAGCTTGTGCGCAACACCGCGCGACGCGAGAGCGGCCTCCTCCTCCGCAAATAACGCGGCGGCCTGCCTGTGCTCTTCGGCCCTGGCGATCATCGGAAACATCACCTTCAGATTGCCGTGGGCGGCGGCGCGCAGCAATGCCCGGATTTGCACCCGGAAGATGTCGCTCCGCGCCAGCGACAGCCTGATACCGCGCAGGCCGAGAAACGGGTTGGTCTCCTCGACGGTGAAGTCGGGGATCGGTTTGTCGCCGCCGGCATCGATGGTGCGGATGGTCACCGGTTTTTCTCCGGCCCATTCCAGCACCTTGCGGTAGGCTTGGTACTGTGTCTCCTCGTCCGGCAGGGCCTTGCCGAACAGGAATTCGGTGCGCATGAGCCCGACGCCATCACAGGTCGCAATGTCGATGCCGTCGACATCGGAAGGGTAGGCAATGTTTACCTGCACCCGCACCGACGTGCCGGCCTTGGTCGCCGCCGGCTGGGCGAGAAAAGTCTGCGCCTGGCCTTGTCGCGCCGCGAAGGAGGAGGATGATTGCCGGAACGCCTCGATCTCCTTCGGCGAGGGCGAGAGCACGATGCCGCCATGCTCGGCGTCGAGCAGCGCGTTTCCGGTGGGCTCGTCCGCAAAGGCACCAAGCCCCACCACCATCGGCACGCCGCGCGAGCGTGCCAGCATGGCGACATGGCTGGCGGTGCTGCCGGCCCCGAGCGCAATGCCGCCGCCTCTGCTCCAGTCGGTTTCGAGGAAACGCGTCGGCGCGATATCGCTGCCATAGAGGATGGACCCCGGGGGTGCCGCGGTCTCGCTATCCTCGCTCAGCGCTCGCAGCACCTGGTCGCGGATGTCGCGCAAGTCCGCGGCGCGTGCCCGGAAATAGTCCTGGTCGGACGCCTCATAGCCGGCGATCTCGGCATCCAGTGCTTGCCGCCAGGCAGCGTCGGCCGGCTCTCCGGAGCCGAGCGCCGCGAAGGCGGGCGCGCTCAGCGCGACGTCCTCCAGCATGGCGATGTGGAATTCGAGGATGCCGGGGGCATCGCCATCGGCCGTCTCGACAAGCGAGGTCAGCCGGCTCACCGCCTTGCCGATGGCCGCCTTCAGCGCTGCTTTCTCCTCCGCCTCGCTCGCCTTGGCCACATAAGCAGCCGGTGGACGGTCGAGGTTGAACAGCGTCCCTTCGGCGTAGCCGGGAGAGGCAGGGATGCCCTCA
The DNA here is from genome assembly GCF_002294985.1 of Mesorhizobium sp. WSM3862. Taxonomy (GTDB): domain Bacteria; phylum Pseudomonadota; class Alphaproteobacteria; order Rhizobiales; family Rhizobiaceae; genus Mesorhizobium. Next base: position 559,304 of record NZ_NSGE01000004.1, read on the forward strand.
ATCCGCATGGCCCGCATTCCTTGCGGATTGAGAGGGCGGCAGACCCGGCTCAAGCGGAGCGGGCATGATCCGCATCCTCGTCGAAATCGCGCTGCACCAGGCCGACCAGCGCTTCGACCGCGTTGCTTGCGCCGTCGCCTCGCGCCCTTATGTGCAGCACGGTTCCTTTCGGCGCCTTGGCCGCCATGACCTTGACGATGCTCTTGGCATCGAACCAGGGGCCGTTGGCGGCGACTGCCACCTCCACCTCGGCCGCGAACGACTTGGCGAGCTTGGTGAACTTCACCGAAGGGCGCGCGTGCAGGCCCACCTCGTGGGTGATCAGAACCGTGGCTTCGGCGGATGCGGACATTCAGTCGATTCCCGTTCACTCACGACGGCGACAATTCATGCGCCGTCGCCACCACTTCCTTGAGCGAGGCACCCCCGGAAGATTCCGTCGCCGCCATCACCGCGCCCTCGACGATCGGCGCGTTGCAGACGACTATTCTGCGGGAGCGCGGCTCGCCGATCATTTCCACCGCCATCTCGCTGTTGGTCTCGGCGCCGCCGAGATCGACCAGGATGGCGACGCCCGCTTCCGACCAGGCCTTTTCGATCGCGCCCATGATCGCCTCGACGCTGGTGCCCAGCCCGCCATGGCCGTTTCCGCCGCACCATGCAAGCGGCACTTCGTCGCCCACCATCTGGCGCACCATGTCGGCCGTGCCTTCGGCGACCAGCGGCGAATGCGAGACGATGACGATACCGACATTGCTCATCAAGAACCCTCGATCGCTTCAGCGACTGCGCGCACCAAGAGCGCGGTCGACCGCGCCCCGGCGTCCATATGCCCGATCGAGCGCTCCCCCAGGAAAGAGGCGCGCCCACGCAAGGCCTTCATCTGCACGGTGGCCTCGGCCGCCCTGTCGGCGGCGTCTGCGATTGCGCCAGCCGTCTTGCCCTGCGCCAGTGCCTCATACACCGGCTGCAGCACGTCGAGCATCGTTTTTTGCCCCGGCTGCGATTTGCCGCGCGCCGAAACCGCCTCGATCGCCTTACCCAGCGCCGCTGTCAGCGCGGCGCGGTCGGGCGTGCCGGACAGTTCCTTGCCGAGCGCCATGAACAGAGTACCGAACAAGGGGCCGGAGGCTCCGCCGACGGTCATCACCAACTTGGTGCCGATCGCCTTAAGCGCGTCCGGCAGCGGTTTTGCCGCGATTGCGGCCTTTTCGGCGCGCACCGCATCGAAGCCGCGCTTCATGTTCAGACCATGGTCGCCGTCGCCGATCGCCTGGTCGAGCGCGGTCAGCTCGTCGGCATGCGCCGCGATCGTATCCGCAGTCGCCGCGATCAATTGTGAGAAATCGGGTGCGGCCATCGCCTGTCCTTCATGCCGGGGCGAACATGGCCACCACGGCCGCGAACGCCTCGGCAACTGCAAACGCGCCCGGATCCGCTATGTCAAGCTGGCGGCCGATATAGGCCGAGCGACCGGCCTTCGCCTTCTGCATCGCCGCCGTCGCCTGCGCGCCGCTCCGCGCGGCCGAAGCAGCCGCCTCCAGCCCGTTCGTGTCGAGCGCCTTCAGAGCCGGCTCCAGGGCGTCGACCATTGTGCGGTCGCCGAGCTTCGCGCCGCCGTAGAAGGTCATGCGGTCAAGGCCGGCGAGCAGCGCCTTGCTGAGCGGCGCGCCGCCGTTGAGCGACTGCGCGGCAGCCGTGAAGAAGATCGACAAAAGCACGCCGCTGGAACCGCCCATGGAAGTTCCCAATGTATCGCCGATTGTGGCGAGAGTTGCGGCCTTGTCCGCAAGCGGCAGCGTGTCGACGCGGTCGAGCACGCTGCGTGCGCCGGTCGCCACCGTCGATCCCGTGTCGCCGTCGCCGGCTTTGGCGTCGAGGTCATTCAGAGCCTCCTCGAGCGAGATCAGCTTCTCGCAGACCGCAGCAATCAGCCGCTCGGCGCCGGCGTCACGGCTGGCCGCTTTGGCGATGTCGCGACCTGCCGGCTGGGCTGTGGCCACCACGACCGGCGGGCGCACCGGGCTGGCCGGCAGCCAGGCATGCGGGCCGACCGGCGCCAGCAGCGCCGCCTCGCGCTCCGCCTCGAGCCTGATCAGCGACAGCGAAAAGCCGTTCATGTTGAGCGCGGTCATCAGATGTCCGGGACCGATCGTCAGCTTCACCGCCTTTGCCAGCGGCGAGGCCAGCACGGCATTGGCGATCAGCGACATTTCGAGCGGCGGTACCGATCCGAGATTGTTGATCAGCAAGGCATAGCGGCTGCCGGCATCGAGCCGGGCCGCGAGGCGGTCGGCCATGATGGCGACGAGCGCACTGGCGCTCTGCAGGGTTATGCGCTCCACGCCCGGCTCGCCATGGATGCCGAGGCCGAGCTCGGAGTCGTCGGCGCCGAAGCGGTCCTCGTGGGTCTGGCCGGGGATCGAGCAGGAGGAGAGCGAGATGCCGAGCGAAACGATGTCCTTCGCCGCCGCCCGCGCTGCCGCCGCGACCGAGGCCAGGTCATGGCCGGATTCGGCAAGATGTCCGGCGATCTTGTGCACGAACAGCGTGCCGGCGACGCCGCGCGGCTGCGCGATATCGGGCAGCGCGATGTCGTCGCCGACAATCACCATGTCGACCGCGAAGCCCTCGGCGCGGGCCCTTTCTGCGGCGAGGCCGAAATTGAGGCGGTCGCCGGTGTAGTTCTTGACGATCAGCAGGCAGCCGGCCGGCCCGGTCGTCGCGCGGATCGCCGCCAGCACCGCCTCGACACTCGGCGAAGCGAAGATCTCGCCGGAGACTGCCGCCGTCAGCATGCCGGCGCCGACGAAGCCCGCATGCGACGGCTCATGCCCCGCGCCACCGCCGGAAACGACGCTCACCTTCGCCTTGTCCCAGTCGGCGCGCAGCACGACCTTGATCTCGGGATAGCCGTCGAGCCGCGCCAGCGTGCCGGAGCCGGCAGTGGCCAGAAAACCGTCCAGCGCTTCGGTAACGATCGAGTCCTTGCGATTGAAAAAGTGCTTCATGGATTTCGTCCAGTCGTATCTGCGGTCGTCAAAAAAGTGCGGGTGCGCCGGCTACATCAATCTTTGCCCGTCCGACCCAAAATAAAGCGGCGAGCGATAGCGGATCGTCACTCTGTCCCCCTTTGCGAGCGACGTGTCGGGATCGGTCAGCGTTACCAGCTTCTTGGCGCCCACCGTGACATGCAGATGGTTCTGGTCGCCGAGATGCTCGACCCAGTCGACGACGCCGTCGGCATGGCCGTTCGCCGCCTTTTCGATCACGAGATGTTCGGTGCGCGCGCCGATCGTCGTCGTGCCGGTGGGCGCGGCGCCGTCGGGCAGCAGCCCTGCCGGCAGAAGGTTGATCGCCGGCTGCCCGAGGCGGGCCGCGACATGAAGGTTTGCCGGCTCGGAATAGATCGCGCGCGGCGTGCCGATCTGCACCAGCACGCCCTCGGAGAGGATGCCGATGCGGTCGGCCATGGTCATCGCCTCGATCTGGTCATGCGTGACGTAGAGCATGGTGGCGCCGAGCTCGGACTGGATGCGCTTCAGCTCGAGCCTGAGATCGGCGCGCAGCTTGGCGTCGAGCGAGGACAGCGGCTCGTCCATCAGATAGATCGAGGGCTTGCGCACCAAGGCGCGGCCGATGGCGACGCGCTGCATCTCGCCGCCCGACAGCCTGGTCGAGCGGCTGTTGAGCTTGTGGTCGATGCGCACCATCCGCGCGACTTCCTCGACGCGGCGGCGGATCGCTTGCTCCGGAAAACGCCGCGCCGGCGAGCGCAGCGGGAAGGCGAGGTTGTCGAAGACCGAAAGATGCGGGTAGAGCGAATATTGCTGGAAGACGAAGGCCGTGTCGCGCTCGGCCGGCGACAGCCCCGTCGCATCGTGGCCGCCGATCTGGATCGTGCCGCTGTCCGGCCGCTCGAGCCCTGCGATCAGCCTGAGCGTCGTCGTCTTGCCGGCGCCGGTCGGGCCGAGCAGCACGACGAACTCGCCGTCCTTGATCTGCAGGTCGAGATCGCTGACCGCGACTGTCTCGCCGAAGCTCTTGGTCACACCCTGAATCTGCACGTCAGCCATGGCGCGCCTCCACTGCCTGATCGTACATGGCGGTTTTCACCGCGCGTCCAGTGCCTTTCTCGAACAGCGACAGCCGCGCGCTGCTCAATGCCAGCCCTACCTGTTCGCCCGTATTCAGATGGAGTCCGGCCGGCACCCGGGCCTTGATGATGCCGTCAGCCGTCTCCACCGCGACGATCTGCGTGGTGCCGAGATATTCGGTGCCGTAGATCGCGCCGCGCAGCTTCGAAGCATCATCGAAGCGGATGTGCTCGGGGCGGATGCCAAGCGCCATGTCGGCCGGCGCAATATCCTCGCGCACTTCCGGGACCGTCACCCTGGCGCCCTGCACGACGATCTCCTTCGAACCCCTCGCGAGCCCGCCGCCGAAGCGCAAGAAGTTCATCGGCGGCGAGCCGATGAAATCGGCGACGAACATCGTGGCCGGCCGGTCGTAGATTTCGCGCGGGCTGCCGAACTGCTCGATGACGCCGTGGTTCATCACCGCTATCTTGTCGGCCATGGACATCGCTTCCATCTGGTCGTGCGTGACATAGACGGTGGTGGCGTGGATGCGGTTGTGCAGCTCGCGCAGCTCATGCACCATCAAATCGCGGAACTCGGTGTCCAGGGTTCCAAGCGGCTCATCCATCAGGAAACATTTCGGTCGCCTGACGATGGCGCGGCCGAGCGCGACGCGTTGGCGGTCGCCGCCGGCAAGACCGGAGACCGACTTGTCGAGCAGGTGGTCGATGCGCAGCAGCTTCGCGGTCTCCTCGACGCGCGTGCGGATCTCGGCCGACGCCATGCCTTGCGCCAAGAGCGGGAAGCCGATGTTCTTGCGCACATTCATATGCGGATAGAGCGCGAAGAGCTGGAAGACGAAGGCGATGTCACGCTCGCGCGCCCGGCGCATGGTGACGTCCTCGCCGCCGAGCAGGATCTTGCCGCCGGTGGGCAGTTCGAGGCCGGCGATCATGCGGAGCGTCGTCGTCTTGCCGCAGCCCGACGGCCCGAGCATGACGAAGAACTCGCCATTCTCGACGACGAAATTGGAATCCTGCACGGCGACGAACTCGCCGAAGGCCTTCCTCAGATTCTGAACACGGATCTCGGCCATTTTTATTCCGGGAATTTCGAGACGACGATGAACATGGCGGTGCCGGCGAGCATGGTGACGAAGGAATAGCTGTAGAGCGACAGCGCGAAAGGCTGGAACAGCATCAAAAAGCCGATGGCGATGATCGCGGTGGCGATGTTTTCCATCAGGCCGCGCCTTGCCCAGACGGGCCAACGCGATTTGCGTTTTGCAGGCTGGATCGTGCTCATTTGCGCACCGCGCCGAAGGTGATGCCGCGCAGCAATTGCTTGCGGAGCAGGATGGTGAAGACCAGGATGGGCACCAGGAAGATCGTCGTGCCGGCGGCCACTGCCGGCCAGTCCTGGCCGCCTTCGCCGATGATGGTCGGGATGAAGGGCGGCGCGGTCTGCGCCGTGCCGGAGGTCAGAAGCGCGGCGAAGGCATATTCGTTCCAGGCAAAGATCAGGCAGAAGATGGCGGTCGCGGCAATGCCGGTAGTCGCCTGCGGCAGCACCGTGCGCCAGAAGGCCTGCAGCCGCGTATAGCCGTCGATCATCGCCGCTTCTTCGTATTCGCGCGGGATCTCGTCGATGAAGCCCTTGAGCAGCCAGACCGCCAGCGAGACATTGACCGCGGTGTAGAGCAGGATCATGCCGAGCGCGGTGTCGGAGAGGCCGAGCTCGCGGTACATCAGGTAGATCGGGATCGCGACGGCGATCGGCGGCATCATGCGCGTCGACAGGATGAAGAACAGGAGGTCGTCTGCCAAAGGCACCTTGAAGCGCGAGAAGCCGTAGGCCGAGAGCGTGCCGAGGAACACCGCGCAGAAGGTCGAGCCGAAGGCGATGATCAGCGAGTTGACGAAGCGCGGCAGGAAGTTCGACGGGCCGGCGATCACCATGTTGCGCTTGCGCACCGTCTCGTCGCAGAAGCCGGTCGCCGGTCCGAGCGCGTTGATGTATTCCGGCGTCTGCCTGGTGCGCGTCGTGAACAGGTTGCAGTAGCCTTCGATGCTCGGCTGGAAGACGATCTTCGGCGGATAGGCAATCGAATCCGGCGGCGTCTTGAAGCTGGTGGCGAAGATCCACAAGAGCGGCACGATCGAGATCAGCGCGTAGCCGACGACGAGCACGCCGGCGATCCGCTTCGAGTTCGTCGAAGGTGCGACGACGGAATGGGCGGCGGTCAGGCTCATCTCTGCTTCACCTTGTTGAGTGCCTTGACGTAGATGTTGGCAAGGCCGAACACCGCGACGAACAGGACGATGGCGAAAGCCGAGGAATAGCCGGTGCGCCAGCTTTCGAAGGCCTGCCGCTTCAGCGTGATCGAGGCGACCTCGGTGGTCGAGCCCGGTCCGCCGCCGGTGAGCAGGTTGACCATGTCGAACATCTTGAAGTTCTCGATGCCGCGAAACAGCACCGCCAGCATGATGAAGGGCAGCGCCATCGGCAGGGTGATCGACCAGAACTGCCGCCAGTTGGAGGCGCGGTCGACCTCGGCCGCTTCATAAATGTATTCTGGGATGGAGCGCAGGCCGGCGAGGCAGATCAGCATCACGTAAGGTGTCCACATCCATGTGTCGACGATGATGATCGCCCATGGCGCCAGCTCGACATTGGACAGCATCTGGACATTCGTCGGCGCGATGCCGGTGAGGAATGAGATGGCGTAGGCGAACAGCCCGATCTGCGGTTCGTAGAGGAAGCGCCAGAAATTGCCGACCACCGCCGGGGACAGCATCATCGGCACCAGGATGATCGTGGTCCAGAAGGCGTGGCCGCGGAATTTCCGGTCGATCAGCCAGGCGAGCGTGAAGCCGATCACCGTCTGCAGCAGGATGGTCCAGAAGACGAAATGCGCCGTCGTCTGCATGGCGATCCAGATATCCTGGTCGCCGAGGATGCGCCTGTAGTTGGAAAGCCCGAGATTCTTGACCACTTCGTTCGGGCGGTTGGCGCGGTAATTGGTGAAGGAGAGGTAGATCGCCCAGAACAGCGGGAAGATGTTGATGGCTAAAAGCAGAAGGATCGTCGGCGAAATGAACAGCCAGGCGAGGCCCTTGTCGCTGATGCCCCGGATCTTCCTGGCCAACGGCTCGGGTGTGGCCCGCGCAGCGTTGTCCGCAGTCCGATTGAGCATGGTTAGTCCTGCATCGGTCACTGGTCAGCCTCGGCGATGAAATTTATCTGAACTGCGTCCCGTGCCTAGGCGGCACGGGACGCACCTGCTCGGGAGGAGCCTTACATCTTGCCGTCGTCCTGGAAGATCTGCGTCCAGTCCTTGACGAGGCCGTCGAGCGCATCCTTGGCCGAGCCCTGGCCGGCGACGACATAGTCGTGGAAGCGCTTCTGCGAGGCCTGCAGCAGCGGCGCGTAGCTCGGCTCTGCCCAGAAGTCCTTCACGATCGCCATGGAGTCGAGGAAGGCCTGCGCATAGGGCTGGCTGGACGGGAACTTCGGATCCTTGACGACGGAATTCAGGCAGGAATAGCCGCCGAGCGACCACCACTTGGCCTGCACGTCCTTGTTGGCGAACCACTTGATGTATTTCAGCGCCGATTCCTGCTTGTCGGAGTAGGAAACCACCGAGATGCCCTGGCCGCCGAGCTGCGCGAACTGGTCGCCGTCGGGACCTTTCGGATTGGCGAAGTAACCGATCTTGTCGCCGCCGACATTCTCGTCCTTCTGGAGGCCGGGCCAGGTGAAGGCGAAGTTCATGTGCATCGCCACCTGGCCGGATTTGAAGGCATCGACGCCTTCGCCCATGTAGCTGTTGGAGGCGCCGGGCGGTGTGCAGCAATCATAGAGCGCCTTGTAGAATTCCAGCCCCTTCACCGACTTCTCGGAATTGACGAAGCCGTCCATCTCATAGGGCTTCTTCGGGTTCTCGTACTGGAAGCCGTAGCTGTAAAGCACGTCCATGGCGCCCATGGTGATGCCTTCGGAGCCGCGCTCGGTGTAGATCGAGGCGCCATAGACGGTCTTGCCGTCGATCTGCCGCTTCTGGAAGAACTCGGCGATCTGCCTCAGCTGGTCGAAGGTCGTCGGCGGGGCGAGGTCCCAGCCATACTTCTCCTTGAACTCCTTCTGCAGTTCCGGCCGCGAGAACCAGTCTTTGCGATAGGTCCAGCCGACCACGTCGCCCATGGCCGGCAGCGCCCAGTAGTTCGGCGTGTTCTTCGGCCATTCGGAATAGCCGACGACGGTCGCCGGCACGAAGTCGTCCATGCTGATCTTCTCCTTGTCGAAGAAGTCGTTCAGCTTGACGTAATGACCGTTCTCGGCCGCGCCGCCGATCCACTGGCTGTCGCCGATGATCAGGTCGCAGAGCTTGCCGTGTGAGTTGAGCTCATTGAGGAAGCGGTCGGCATAGTTGGTCCACGGCACGAATTCGAACTTCATGCCGATGCCGGTTTCCTTGGTGAAGTCCTTGGACAATTCCACGAGCGCGTTGGCCGGATCCCAAGCCGCCCAGCAAAGCGTCAGGTCTTCCGCATGCGCCGCGTTCGAGACGGCGGTCGACGCGAGTGCCGCCGAGGCCAGTCCCAACGCCAGTTTCAAGGTCGATTTCATGCCTTACCTCCCATTTGCGAAACGCGTCCGGATGACGGTTTCAAAAGCCTCAACCTCGCTCCTCCGAGGGGCCTGAACATGGCGCGCGTCGCGCCGCCGATGTTTAGTAATTTGTTTAGTGATGCTCTTTTTACTAAACAACGCAAGCGAATTCGTTGCTGCGCCGCAGCATGACGAAGGCGGTGCTTGAAATCGTTGGGAAATAACTGTCGGTGCCTTGGCGGCTCGTAGCTTCAGCCGGCTACTTGACGCTCTTCGGGCCCACCGTGACCGGCCGGATCCGCGGCGCCGGAGGCAGCAGCTCGCGGATGTCGGCAAAGGGGAAGACGGGCTCGAACCGAAACGCCTCGGCCAGCGCGCCGGGCGCGCCGTTGCATTGGCCGGCGCGGAACGCGTTCTGCATGCGTGCACCGTTGAGATAATGCTCGGGCCCCTGTGAGCGATGCGCGAGAATCGCCTGCCCCTTGAGGTCCCAGTGGCTGGAAATGTCGACGTAATGCGTCGGCGAGAAACCTGTGCCGCCGAGCGTGTCGGCATGCAGCACCGGTACCTCGAAGGACGCCGCGATGCGCACGCCATCCGACAGCGCGCGGTGGTCGCCGTGATAGTCGTTCGGCGCATGCGTGATCGCGAGGTCGGGTTGCACCTCGCCGATCAGCGCCTTCAGTGTGTCGATCAAAACGGCATCCGCAACCAGCGCCCCGTCGGGGAAACCGAGGAAACGCGGTGTGACGCCGAGCAGGCCGGCCGCCTCGGTCGCTTCCTCGCGCCGCGTTTTGACAAGCGACTTCGGATCGCCCTTGCCGCCCTTGGCTCCGTCCGTGGCTATCGCAAAAGTCAGCTCTGCGCCTAGCGCGGCGTAGGCGGCCAGCGTACCGAACATGAATATCTCGATATCGTCGGGATGAGCCCCCAGCGCCAGTATCTTCACTTCTTTTCTCCCGGATATGGAACGTGCCGAACGGAATCCTGCTCGCCTTCGTCGCCTATGCAAGCTATTCGTGGAGCGATGCCGTCATCAAGAGCCTGGGCGGGCAGTTCACCGTCTTCGAGATCGGCTTCTTCGTAACCTTGTTTGCCGGCTGTTTCCTGTTCTTCACAAGGCCTGCCGATGAGCGCTGGCGCGACTTCTGGCGCACCAGCCGGCCCTGGGCCGTGCAGGCCCGCGCCTGGGCAGGCATCGCATCGGGCGTGCTCAGCGTCTATGCCTTCACCACCATTCCGCTGGCGGAAGTCTACGCGTTGATTTTCCTGGCGCCGTTGTTCGTCACCATCCTCTCCACTCTCATCCTGAAGGAGAAGGTTGGGCCCTGGCGATGGCTCGCCGTGGTCGCCGGCTTTGCCGGCGTCATGCTGGTCGTCAGGCCGGGTTTCCGCGAACTTCATCTCGGCCACCTCGCGGCCTTTGCCATCGCCTTTCTTGCCGCCACCAGCGTCATCCTGATGCGGTCGCTGGCGCAGCAGGAGAAGCGCACGACGATGCTCGGCGTGCTTGTCGGCTACGGCCTGCTCTTCAATGGCCTCGGTGTGGCGGCAACGTCGTTCACCTTGCCGGATGGCAATCAGCTGATCTGGCTGGTCATGGCCGGCGCCTTCACCGCCGGCGGTCAGCTGTTGCAGCTTCTCGCGGCCAAATACGCGCCCGCCAACCGGATCGCGCCGACGCATTATTCACAGATCGTCTGGGCGGTGGTGCTGGGCTCGTTGTTCTTCCGGGAAGATCCCGACCTGCTGACGCTGGCCGGCCTTGCGGTGCTCGGCGCCTCGGGCCTGCTGACCATGGTTCGCGAGGAGGTACGGCTGGGCACCGTGCGCTTGAACCCGTTCACGCGCACCAGGCTTTAGGCAATTCCGGGACAGGTTGCGCGCTCACCGTGGCCGCTGATATGCGGACGCCATGAACAGAGGAATTTTGCCGGAACTCCCGGTATCCGCCGTGCTGCCGGTGCTCGGCGAGGCGCTCGCCGGGCGCAACAGCGCCGTGCTGGTGGCGCCGCCCGGTGCCGGCAAGACGACGCTGGTGCCGCTGGCGCTGCTCGACGCGCCCTGGCTCGGCGAAGGCAGGATCGTGCTGCTGGAGCCGCGTAGGCTGGCAGCCCGCGCCGCCGCCCGTCGCATGGCCGAGCTTGTCGGCGAGGAGCCGGGTGGTACAGTCGGCTACGCGATGCGCATGGAGAACCGCACTTCAGCGCGGACAAAGATCCTCGTCGTCACCGAAGGCGTGCTGTCGCGCATGATCCTCGACGATCCCGAACTGCCCGGCGTTGCGGCGGTGATCTTCGATGAATTCCACGAGCGTTCGCTCGACGGCGATTTCGGCCTCGCGCTGGCGCTCGATGTTCAGGGCGCGCTGAGGCCGGATCTGCGCCTGCTGGTGATGTCGGCGACGCTCGACGGCGCGCGCGTCGCAAAACTACTGGCGGGGGCGCCGGTGATCGAAAGTGAGGGCCGCGCCTTCCCGGTCGACATCCGCTATGACGAGCGGCCGGCCGGCATGGCGGTCGAGGACGCGATGGCCAAGGCGCTTCGCTCGGCTTTAGCCGCCGAGCAGGGCAGCGTGCTCGCTTTCCTGCCCGGACAGCGCGAGATCGAGCGCACCGCAGAGCGGCTCGAAGACCGCCTCGGTGCCGATACCGACATCGTTCCGCTCTATGGCCAGTTGGACAACAGGGCGCAGGATGCCGCGATCAAGCCGGCGCCGGCTGGCCGCCGAAAAGTGGTGCTGGCGACCTCGATCGCCGAGACCTCGATCACCATCGACGGCGTGCGCGTCGTCATCGATTGCGGCCTATCGCGCCTGCCGCGCTACGAGCCGGCAAGCGGCCTGACCCGGCTGGAAACGGTGCGCGTCAGCAAGGCTTCCGCCGATCAGCGGGCCGGCCGCGCCGGACGAACGCAGCCGGGCGTCGCCATCCGGCTATGGCGTGCCGAGCAGACGGCGGCGCTTCCCGCCTTTACGCCGCCGGAAATCCTCGAGGCTGACCTTTCCGGCGTGTTGCTCGACTGCGCCGCTTTCGGCATCGCCGATCCGTCGAGCCTGTCCTTCCTCGACCCGCCGCCGGCGCCGGCGCTCAACGAAGCGAGGGTCTTGCTCAAAGCGCTGCATGCAATCGATGACGCCGGCCGCTTGACGGAGGCGGGCGCGGCGATGCGCAAGCTTGCCCTGCCGGTGCGGCTCGCGCACATGGTGGCGGAAGCGGCTGAGATCGGGCAGGCGCAGGAAGCGGCGATGCTTGCCGTGCTTTTGACGGAGCGCGGGCTTGGCGGCGACAGCGCCGACCTCGAACGGCGGCTGATCCGCTTCCGCGCCGAAAAATCGCCGCGCGCCGATGCCGCCCGGCAACTTGCCGCACGCCTGGCCAAGCAGGCAGGCGGGGCAAGGGCAGACACGCCAGCCGCGCCCGGTGCCTTGCTGATCCATGCCTGGCCGGATCGTGTCGCCAGAGCCCGCGGCGAGCGCGGCCGCTTCGTGCTCGCCAACGGTTCCGGCGCGATGGTCGACGCCGCCGATCCGCTTGCCGGCGAGAGCTGGCTGGTCGTCGCCGATCTGCAGGGCAAGGCGCAGAATGCCCGCATCACCGCCGCCGCGCCCGTCGACGAGGCTCTTATCCGCACCGCGCTTGCCGACCGCATCGAGACGAAGCGCGAGACGAGTTTCGACCGCGAGCGCCGCGCCGTGCGCGTGCGCGAGACGGCGCGGCTCGGCGCCATCACCCTTTCCGAGCGCATGCTGCCCGCACCTTCCGGTGCCGAGGCCGATCGGGCCATGCTGGACGCCTTGCGCGAGCACGGTCTGTCGCTGCTCGACTGGGGCAAGGAGGCGGAAACGCTGCGCCAGCGGCTCGGCTGGCTCTATCGCGGCCTCGGCGCGCCGTGGCCCGACGTCTCGGACCAGGCGCTTCTCGGCCGTCTCGACGACTGGCTGCTGCCTTTCCTTGCCGGCGATGCCTCCTTCGCGGCGATCAGGCTGGCGGCGCTTGCAGCAGGCCTGATGTCCCTGGTCCCACACGATCTGCAGCGCAAAGTCGACGCGCTGGCGCCGACCCATTTCGACGCGCCCTCGGGCAGCCATGTGCCGATCCGCTATGATGGCGAATGGCCGGTGCTGGCGATCCGCGTGCAGGAGCTGTTCGGCCTCGATCGCCATCCTTCGATCGCGGGCGGTACGGTGCCGCTGACTCTGGAGCTGTTGTCGCCGGCACATCGCCCGATCCAGACGACGCGCGATCTGCCCGGCTTCTGGCGCGGCTCGTGGGCGGATGTGCGCACCGATATGCGCGGCCGCTATCCCAAGCACGTCTGGCCGGAAAACCCGCTGCTGGCGGCCGCCACCAGCCGCGCCAAGCCGCGCGGGACATAGGTTCGTGCCGCTTTCGGCGGGCCATTCGCGTTAGTGGGCAACGTGCGTTGGCGATTGGCGCAATCGCCCATCACTTCGTCATCCACCGGCGGAGCAAGGAGCGAAGCGACGCGCGTAGACCCGAGGATCCATTCCGTTACCTTGACCGTAAAATGCAGCGGAACAGAATTCTGAACCATCGCAGAGCTTCGAAGTCACGGAATGGATCCTCGGGTCTGCGCTCCGCTTCGCGTCGCTCCGCCCGTGGATGACGAAATCGCGAGGGGCCTCGGCCAATCATCAAGCGCTCATGATGGCGAACCGAAACAACGGCCGCTGACGGGTCAAGTCGCCGTCACAGCGCTACTAGCGCTCACCCTCCTGCGGCTATAATCGTAAGTCGATGATCAATATCCTACGCGCGCCCGATTCCCAGCAGAGCCAGCGGCTGCGGCTCAACACGCTGATCCGCCTGCGCTGGCTGGCCATCGTCGGCCAGAGCATCGCGGTGCTCGTCGTCGCCTACGGGCTGAAATTCCCGCTTCCGGTCTCGCTGTGCTTCGCGCTCATCGCCTGCTCGGCCTGGATGAACCTCTGGCTCACCTTCCGCTATCCCGCGGCGCATCGGCTGACCCCGCTCTCGGCCTTCGTCATCCTCACCATCGACAGCCTGCAGCTCGCCGGCCTGCTCTACATGACCGGCGGCCTGACCAATCCGTTTTCGGTCCTGCTCTCGGTGCCCGTCGTCATTTCCGCCGCATCACTGCCGCTGCGCCTCACCGCGGTGCTCGGCGCGCTGGTTATCGCGGCGGCCACGCTGCTTGTGTTCTTCCATCTGCCGCTGCCCTGGTACGAGGGCGCGCCGCTGTCGATGCCCTTCATCTATGTCGCCGGCATGTGGATGGCGGTGTTCGCCTCGATCGCCTTCACCGCGATTTACGCCTTCCGCGTCGCGGCCGAGGCACGCCTGCTCGCCAACGCGCTCGCCGCCACCGAGCTGGTGCTGCAGCGCGAGCAGCATCTTTCGGCGCTCGACGGCCTCGCGGCGGCCGCCGCGCATGAGCTCGGCACACCTTTGGCCACCATCACCGTCGTCGCCAAGGAAATGGAAAAGGCGCTGGGCGAAGATCCGAAATTCAGCGAGGACGTGAAGCTGCTGCGCTCGCAAAGCGAGCGTTGCCGCGAGATCCTGAAGCGGCTGACCAGCCTGTCCTCGGAAGGCGAGGCGCATCTTTCGCGCCTGCCGCTGACCTCGCTGGTCGAGGAAGTGACGGCGCCGCACCGCGACTTCGGCATCTCGATCCGGCTGCGCCCCGGCGAGCGCATCGGCCCGGAGCCGGTCGGGCAGCGCAGCCCGGGCGTCATCTACGGGCTCGGCAATCTGGTCGAGAACGCCGTCGACTTCGCCAAGGACACGGTCACCGTCAGCTGGAACTGGGACAATGAGGAGGTCTCCTTCTCCATCATCGACGACGGGCCGGGCTTCCCGCCGGAAATCATCGACCGCATCGGCGAGCCCTATATGTCGACGCGCCAGGGGACAGAGGCCGGCGGCGGCCTCGGGCTCGGGCTTTTCATCGCCAAGACGTTGCTGGAGCGCTCGGGCGCGACGATCGATTTTCGCAATTCGAGCGGGCTCGGCGAGGGGGCGGTGGTGCAGATCACCTGGCCCCGCGGCGTCTTCCTCAATCCCGAGCATGCCCCGGGCACCGCATTCGACAATGCGTGAGCCTATGCATTTGGCGCATGGCAGCTTTGTTGCCGGCTGTAAAAATTGGACATTGCAGTTGCAGAATTGTATCTGCGTAAAAGTAAGGCAGTAGGATGCTGACGCAAATGAGCGCAGAAGAACCCACCGGCGCAATGGTAGAAGGCGAGGACACCTCGCTGCTGATCGTCGACGACGACAAGCCATTTCTCACCCGGCTTGCCCGCGCCATGGAAACCAGGGGCTTCGCGGTCGAGACGGCGGAAAGCGTGGAAGAGGCGGTCGCCAAGGCGCGCGCTCGCCCGCCGGCTTATGCGGTAGTCGACATGCGGCTCGGCGACGGCAACGGCCTCGACGTGGTCGCCGCCATCCGCGAGAAGCGCGACGATTCCCGCACCATCATCCTGACCGGCTACGGCAACATCGCCACCGCGGTGACGGCGGTGAAGCTCGGCGCCGTCGACTACCTGTCGAAGCCCGCCGATGCCGACGACGTATTTGCGGCGCTGACCCGCACCGCGGGCGAGCGGGCCGCACCCCCGGAAAACCCAATGTCGGCCGACCGCGTGCGCTGGGAACATATCCAGCGCGTCTACGAAATGTGCGACCGCAACGTCTCCGAGACCGCGCGCCGGCTCAACATGCACCGGCGCACCCTGCAGCGGATTCTGGCAAAGCGGGCGCCGCGGTAACCTGCTTAAACACGCGTACGGTGCTGCCGATGGCGGGTGTCGAAGGCAGCGCTGGCTGCCGCCTAGCAACGCTGGCGACTGGCGAAAACCGTGATGAGAGCGCCCTCTCCCCGCCATACGGGGAGAGGATGCCGGCAGGCAGGTGAGGGGCGGCGCCGGCGCTTGCAAGGAGGGCGACGCTGACCGACCGGTCCAATGCTTGCCCGGTCGTGCAAGTTTGAGCATCATCCGCGAAGGACACCGGCCGGCGGGCCATGTGACGGAGGGGGCATGCGCGACGAGCGGCCGAAATCGATGCTTCGCGAATTCCTCGACGGTGAGGCGGCCGGCGGCATCATCCTGATGGCGGCCGCCGCCCTTGCGCTCATCGTCGCAAACTCGCCGTTTGCCGAAATCTATTTCGCCGCCCTCCACGCCTATCTCGGGCCGCTCAGCGTCTCGCACTGGATCAATGACGGGCTTATGGCGGTGTTCTTCCTCCTGGTCGGGCTGGAGATCAAGCGCGAGATGCTGGACGGTCAGCTCTCAACCTGGCCGCGCCGCGTGCTGCCGGGCATCGCTGCGGCCGGCGGCATGGTGTTTCCGGCGCTGGTCTATGTGTTGGTCAACCGCGACAACCAGGCGGCGCTTTCCGGCTGGGCGATCCCCACCGCCACCGACATCGCCTTCGCGCTGGGCGTGCTGTCGCTGCTCGGCAGCCGCGTGCCGGCCTCGCTGAAAGTGTTTCTTACCGCTTTGGCCATCATCGACGATCTCGGCGCCGTCATCATCATCGCGCTGTTCTACACCAGCGGCCTGTCGCTCGCCTATCTCGGCGCCGCCTTCGCGGTCATCGCCGTATTGATCGTACTCAACCGCATGCGGGTGATGAACCTCTTGCCCTATCTCGTGCTGGGCGCGCTGCTTTGGGTGCTGGTGCTGAAATCGGGCGTGCATGCGACGCTTGCCGGCGTGGCGCTGGCGCTCACCATTCCGCTCGAGCGTTCGCCCGGCATCGGTCACGACGTCGAGCACTCGCCGCTGCACCGGCTGGAACACGGCCTGCACAAGCTCGTGCCCTTCATCGTCATCCCGATCTTCGGCTTCGCCAATGCCGGCGTCTCGCTCGGCGGCCTGAGCGTTGCCGCGCTGGTCGAGCCTCTGACGCTGGGCGTCGCCGCCGGCCTCGTCGTCGGCAAGCTGGTCGGCGTCTTCGGCTCCTCGGCTCTCGCCATCCGGCTGGGCCTCGCCGACCTGCCGGCCAATGCCGGCTGGCTGCACATGATCGGCATTTCGCTTCTGTGCGGTATAGGCTTCACCATGAGCCTGTTCATTGGCCTGCTCGCCTTCGCCAATGACGCCGCCCTTCAAGACGCGGTGAAGGTCGGCATCCTCGCCGGCTCGCTGATCGCCGCGCTGGTCGGCGCGGCGGTGCTGCTGATGGCGCCGGCGCGGGGTGGCGCCGAAGAAGAAGTGGAGTAGGGCAGCGGGGAACGCGGTCTTGCCGATCAATGGAAGCGTTGTAAGGCGCACCACTACTTTCCGATGACTTGCATTTGATGAGTTGAAGCTATCGCTGGAGTGCTAGCGTGCTTCAGCGTGCCGTCAGACAGCGATGGGGCAATTCACTCGGTTAAGGGGCCAGCAAAAATGGTATGCCGCACAACAAGTGTCATAGCAACGGTCGCGGTTTTGGGCCTTGGGCTCTCTCCGGCGGCTGCGTTCACACATCTGTCGAGCTATGAAAAAACGGCACTAACGGGCCAAGAGATTCTCGTCTTTAAGGGAGCGAGCCTGAACGTGGAATGCTCTTCTGCCGGCAAGGACGATGTAAAAATTATCTCCGGGCCGAGTCATGGGGAAGTTAGGTTGGTTGAAGGGAAGGTTTACACATCTTTTGCGAAAACCAACCAGAGATTTAAATGCAATTCTCGAAAGGTCGACGGAATAAAAGGCGTCTACAAATCGGCTGCCGGGTTTAAGGGGCAGGATCAGATGACCTTCTCGGTTCATACTTTTGATGGGAACGCGTACAAGATCGTCGTGGACGTCAATGTCGAGTAGGGGCTGCGCTTTGGGTCCCGGCGCAGTGCAGCCCGGTGCTGCGCGGCCCGCGGCCAGCGACGACGAGATAGCGTCCTACTCGCTTTCGCCGTCCAGCACCGGCACCGAGACACCGGCAAGCTCCGCCGCCAGCAGCCGCGCCGCGCCCGCACGCGCGATGCGCAACATCAGCGCCTTGCGCGTCGCAGCGGCCATGCGGTGCTCCGGCGCCTCGCGCAGGATCTCTGCGCCATAGCCGTCGGAGAGGATGAAGCCGCATTCCTCCGGAAAGATTTCCGCGGGCACGCCGGGATGCGTGGCGAAGAAGAAGCGGTCGGCATGCAGCCGGTAGTCCGGCCATTTGCGGTCGACGCGGAAATCCTCGATCGAGGATTTGATCTCGATGATCCAGATGTCGCCCTGCCGGGTCAGCGCGACAAGATCGGCCCGCCGGCCGGTGGCCAGGGATAGCTCCGGCAGCACATGCGCGCCTATTTGGGTCAGCAGACGCTGCACGCCGCGCCGCACAAGCATGGCGCGTTCTGACTGGCGGCCGTCGATCAGCGGGTTGAGGGGAATTGGGGAAACGATAGGCATGGCAAGCACCATGCCAGATTTTGTTCACGGTTTGAACCCGTGATTCATCGGCGATGATCTGGTTGACAAACCAAGAGGGGCAATGCCTTAGTCGTCGGCGAGTTCCAACCGAACTCGCTGCCATTCTACCCAGCAATTCTCTGGATCAATATCGAGGTAGCCTCTCGATTCATCCATGCGCCTGGCGTCCTCCCGAGTGAGCGCAATCGCCGGACAGCTATCGCGGATTTGGATCGCCTCTTCCTCTGTCAAAGGGCTTCCGTTTGCTCTCTCTCGATTGAGCAAGGTCGCGACAAGGCTGGGCATAGGATAAATAATAAGCTCGCCGTTTTCGCTCATCGTTGGCCTTGGCTATCACTGCCTTTTGCGGGTGCATGCGCCGCGCCAGTTCCTTTAATCGCCGGTTCATCCGGGGCGACGAGAGCCGGGAACTAGGGGTATTTGCTTCCCGCAAGTTGTCTGGCGCGTCCTTCGGTAGTGGTTGCCTTACGAGTCAGCGGGGTACACCTGACCGCCAGCCCTCCGGTGCGAGTGACATATTCCAGACAGGATTTGTTCGGTGTGTCTGGGATACAAACATTAACGTTCACCGGCACAAGCGCCCCGCCGGGGATTGCACCGTATTCGGTATGGTTTGTGCATGTTACCTTACTCGAATAAGGAACATTCGCCTGGCTGGTGCATGCCGTCGCGCTGGCAGCAATGCCTACAAGGATTGCTATGCGGATCAAAAGTGGTTCCCCCCAAGACAACCGCTTTTGGATCATGATTTGTCCCGGGTGCCAAGTCGGGTCTGTTAAATAAATAACCGCGTTGAGCAGGGCGGTTATATATTTCACAGACCACCGCAACACTTGAGAGTGTTGCTACCCTGCTGCATCCGCAGTATGAACCCCAAAAAAATCCTAAGCCGAACGCAATCAGCGTTACAGGCCAATCGGTGATCGCCCAAGTAATGCCGATGATCGACGCTTCATTGTAGAGCACCTCATCCAGCCTCCCCCAGAGCCCCTTCGAAGATCAGCAAGACGCGGTTCGACGCCTGCAGCGCAAACCGCTTCGCTTCCTCGTAAGACGGGTCGTCATAGCAAGCCATGGCAGCTTCCAATGACGGGAATTCGACGACGATCACCCGACCGGCATCGCGCGCCTCCACCAGCAGGGGCGGCACTTTCGAAGGATTGCTGCGTGCCTGATATTTCTCGCCGATGGGCTTCCACAGCCTGGCGTATTCGGCTTGCGCTTCCTGATCCGAAATCTCGGTGCCGACGATGAGCCAGTATCCCTTCATGGTGGAGCACTCCTGCCGAGGATTTGTTGCTCGCTCAAGAGCTAAGATAGAGATTGGATACTTGTCTAGCTTCGGCTCGGCGACTTCACGCCGCCCCCGCCATGTCATCCAAGATCGGGCAGTCCGGCCGGTCGTCGCCGTGGCAGGCGTGGATCAGCTTCTGCAGCGTTGCGCGCATCGACTGCAGTTCGCGCACCTTTTCCTCGATCGCCCTGACATGGGCGCTGGCGATTTCGCGCACGTCGTGGCTGGCGCGGTCGCGGTCCTGATAAAGCGCCATCAGCTGCCTGCAATCGTCGATTGAAAAGCCGAGGTTGCGGGCGCGGCGCAAGAAGGCCAGCCGGTGCACGTCGTCGCGCGAGTAGTCGCGGTAGCCGTTTTCGGCGCGCGCCGGCAGGATCAGGCCGATCTCCTCATAGTAGCGGATGGTCTTGGCCGGCAGGCCGGAACGCTCGGCGGCATCACCGACATTCATGGCGCTCTCCTGTCTCCGGCAGCCCTTCCGGCTGCCCCGTTGATTTTACTTCACAATCTCGCGACCCCTGTTGCCGAAATGCCGCAGTTCGGCACTTACCGGCAGGGAAGGTCATGCATATAGGCAGTGCGCGCTTGGCAAGCAAAAGAAATGCCAGCATGAATGATGGTGAGAAAGCGGCCGACTCGTGCCGCTGATAAAAGGCAGGGCGTCGGACCTATTCATGCGCTTGAAGTCGTTTGCAATCGTCGCCGCCCTTGCGCTGTCGACCGCGATCAGCGGGTGCAGCACCATCGGCGGGCAGATCTTCACCAACAACTATGGCGCGATGACCGATGCCGGCTATCAGCTGCCGCGCATCCCGATCGAGAAGGTTCCGGCCCGCTTCCGCCGGCAGGAAGTGCGCTACGACACTCCCGAGAAGCCCGGCACCATCATCGTCGACACCCAGAACAAGTTCCTCTACTTCGTCGAGGGTGACGGCATGGCCATGCGCTACGGCATCGGTGTCGGCCGCGAGGGCTTCGAGTGGCACGGCACCGCCCATATCGCGCTGAAGCGCGAATGGCCGACCTGGACGCCGCCGGCGCCGATGATCAAGCGCCAGCCCGAACTCGCCAAATTCGCCGGCGGCATGGAGCCGGGCCTGAAGAACCCGCTCGGCGCGCGCGCCATGTATCTGTTCAACAAGGGCGGCGACATGGGCTACCGCCTGCATGGCAGCCCGGAGTGGTTCTCCATCGGCAAGGCGATGTCGTCGGGCTGCATCCGCCTGATGAACCAGGACATTATCGATCTCTACGACCGCACTTCGGTCGGCGCCAAGGTCATCGTGATGTGATCACGATGGCCGCGGACAAAAGCTTGCGTGCGCGGACCGTCTAGGCAACAACAAGACGTCCAAAGACAGAAAACCGGGCTGTTGGGGCCCGGTTTTTTGTTTTTGCGGTTGGAGAAAATTCACTCCGCCGAGAAGCTCAGAAACCGCAACAGGCGGCCGGCGGAGCAGAATTATCAGGCGACCTGCTCGACCTGCTGCACTTCCGGAACAAAATGCCGGAGCAGGTTCTGAATGCCGTGCTTCAGCGTCGCCGTCGATGACGGGCAACCGGCACAAGCACCCTTCATGTGCAGGAACACGGTGCCGTTCTCGAAGCCGCGGAAGGTGATGTCGCCACCGTCCTGCGCGACCGCCGGGCGCACCCGGGTGTCGAGCAGCTCCTTGATGGTGAGCACCAGCTCCTCGTCGGCCTTGTCGTAGAACTCGCCGGCCTGGCCGGCGTCGTTGGCCGGAGCCGCCGAAGCCATGACCGGCGCGCCGGACATGAAATGCTCCATGATGGCGCCGAGGATTGCCGGCTTCAGGTGCTGCCAGTCCGGACCGTCCTTGGTCACGGTGATGAAGTCGTAGCCGAAGAAGACGCCGGTGACGCCGGGGATCTCGAACAGCCGGCCGGCCAGCGGCGAAGCCTGTGCGGCGCCTTCGGCGTCACGGAAATCGGCGGTGCCGTCGCGCAGCACTTCCTTGCCGGGCAGGAATTTCAGCGTCGCCGGGTTCGGCGTCGATTCGGTCTGGATGAACATGGATATCTCCAGGCCCTTCCGGGCCGATAGTTTGGAATAGTTCTAAATAGGCTCTATCGGCTGGACATTCAAGCGAAACGCGTCGCCCGAACGGCTGGCTGGCGGAATGTTTTTGCCCCGGCGGAGCGCTTCGCCACGACAAGCCTATCCTCCGACTTCCACGCTGAGTTGTCCACTCGTCTTCTGGATGTTCACCTCGGCGCCGTCCGCCGTGCGCCTGAATTCGAGGTCGGCGCTTGCCTCGCCGACCCGCAGCCCGCGAAGCTCGATGCGGCTGACGAAATCGGGCAGTCGCGGCCGCACGATCCGCAGCTTGTTTGCGAAGGCGTCGGGCTCCAGGCCGAGGCAGGTGGTCACCAGGAACGGCACCGCGCCCGCTGCCCATGCCTGCGGGTGGCAGGCCACGGGATAGTGCACCGGCACCTGGAAATCGTTGCGCTGAAAGCCCGCCATCGCCTCCGGCAGCCGGTGATGGCGGAAGTGCATCGCCGCTTCGACAATGGCGGTGAAGATCCGCAGCGCCGCGCCGTCCTCGCCATACCGCCGGCAGCCGGCCGCCAGCAGCGCATTGTCATGCGGCCATACGGTGCCGAGATGATATCCGACGGGATTGTAGCGCCGCGCCGCGCTCGAGAGCGTGCGCACGCCCCAGCCGTTGAACATGTCGTCCTGCATCAGCCGCCGCACGGTTCGGCGGCCCTTGCCCCGATCCGCGATGCCGGTCCACAGCGCATGGCCCGGGTTGGAGGAAACGACCGCGACCGGGCGGCCGCGCGCCTCGAGCGCCAGCGCGAAAGTGTCCAGGTCCTCGCACCAGAAGTCGCGGTTGAACCGTGTCCGAAGCTTTTCGACCTCGCCGCGAAGCTGCCTGGCGCTGTTGCGCTCGCCAATGCGTTCGTAGAGATCGGCGATGGCATGCTTGGCCGCAAACACATAGCCCTGCACCTCGACCAGCGCGATCGGCGGCCTGGCGATGCTGCCGTCGGTCCTGACGATCGCGTCGGCCGAATCCTTCCACCCCTGATTGACGAGACCGCTTTCCGAGATGGTGCGGTATTTGACATAGCCTTCGCCATGCCCGTCTCCGGCCTTGGCGATCCAGCCCAAGGCCTTTTCCACCGGCTCCCGCAGTTCGCGGAAGAGTCCCACGTCGCCTGTCCACGCGGCATAGCGGCCGAGAAGCAGCAGGAAGAGCGGGGTCGCGTCGACCGTGCAGTAGAATCTGGCATGTGGGACATTGCCCGCGCGAGCGAGCTCGCCGACGCGCAGCTCATGCAGTATCTTGCCGGGCTGCTCCTCTCGCCATCGATCCGTTCGACGTCCCTGATAGCCGGCGAGAAGGCGCAGCGTCTGGGCGGCGATCTCCGGCTGGAAGGCGAGCATCTCGAGCGCGACGATCAGGCTGTCACGTCCAAACAGCGCGACGTACCACGGCACGCCGGCTGCGAAATACTCCCTGTTGCCAAGATCCGACCTGAGCACCGCGAGATCGCGCAGCGAACGGTCCATGATGCTGTTGAGCAGCAGGCTGTCGCTGTCGAACTTCGTGTGTTGCTCCAGCCATTTTTCAGTATCCGCCTGAACCGTCCCGGCAAAGGCCTCGAGAGCAAACGCCGGGTGCTGGCTCATTTGCTCGGCCTCCGGCTCTTCCGACAGTTCCCTCAATTCTATGGTGATCGCGATGGTGCGCTTTTCTCCTGGCGCCACATCGAACCGGAACTCGGCCGCCGTTCTGTGCATGGCATCGGGTGCCGGCAAAAAACCGATTGTTGCCGTTCTGCGAACGTGGTCGGCGCCGTGATAGACAAAGTGGAGGCTGCCGTCGCGCCAGGCGGGCCGCTCGCACCTGCCGAGGTTCTTCGGCACCAGTCCGCGCACATTGAAAATGTCCTCGAAGCCGGCGCCGAAGTGCAGGGCCAGCGGAAAGCCATGCGGCTCGTGGCCGAAATTCTGGATGGTCAGAACCTCCCGCACGCATGTTTGCTCCGCATCGAGAATGCGCTCCCAGCGGATGCCGAGCTCGTCCTTGGGGATCAGTTGCCCCCCATCGCAATGCAGGTCGGGATTGGCCAGTTCGAAAAGCGCGGCGTAACCTCTTTGCGCGGTCGAGGCCAACACGATCGGCGGCAAACCGCCCAGCGTCATCTCATAGCCGCCGAGGAAACGGCAGTCGTGGAAATAGAGCCCGAAGCCGTGCTCGCCTTTCACCGGTATCTGGGCGTCGGGAGCGACATAGTAGAGATCGAGATTCTTGACGGTAATCGCGTCGGCGATGCTGTCCACCATGGCCGGGTGCCCCTTGGCGAGCACGCGGTGCCTGCGCTCCTGCTGCGCATGAGGCGTCTGCCGGGCTTTTTGCTGCGATCGCGCTGCCTGCGAGCGCGGCTGCACCGGTGATCCAGTCCCAGCGTTTCGCGGCTTTGACGTGCCGCTACGCCCTGCTTTCCGGGTTGATTCGTCCACCGGCGCTCCTTTGGAATGGCCGTTTCCGTGACCATTCCAAATGGCGCGCCGCCGACACGGGCCAAGGGCTATGGGCTGGTTGATAACATCGATGTGTATCTACGGATCGGCGACGTTCCAATCGGGCAGGAGGGGCCTTCCCAATTCAGGCCAGGCTCTCGATTTCCTCGTCGGAGAGGTTCTGCGGCACCACGGTGACCGGGATGGGGAAGGCGGCGCCCCGGCCGGCCACCGCACTCACCAGTGGCCCCGGACCTTCCTTGCCGGCGCCGGCCGCCAGCACCAGGATGGCGATGTCCTGGTCTTCCTCGATGAGCTTGTGGATTTCCTCGGTCGGCTTGCCTTCGCGCACCACCAGTTCCGGCTCGATGCCGACCTTCTGGCGCACCTTGCTGGCATAGGTGTCGAGCGCCGCGCGCGCGGTCGCGTTGGCTTCCTCGCGCATGATCTTCTCAACCCCCAGCCAATGCTGGAAATCGTCCGGCTCGATCACATAGAGCAGGACCAGCACGCCGCTGGTGCTCTGTGCGCGCGTCGATGCGTAGGCGACCGCGCGCTCGCATTCCGGCGTATCGTCGATGATCGCCAGGAATTTGCGGCGATGTCCGGCTTCACGGCTGAGGCGTTTGGAAACCATGTCTGTCCGCTCGGTATCAATTCGGCCGCAATCTGCCACCGCCACGGACCGGCGGCAAGCCGCCGGCCGGTATGGCGATCCCAGTCAACCAGCGAGGACCGATCAGTCCTGCAACAGGCCGATGATGTCGCGCACCGTCTTCATCGTGCCTTCGGCGATCGCGCGGGCGCGCTCGCCGCCGTCCTTGAGCACGGCGTCGACATAGGCGCGGTCGCCCTCGATGCGGCGCATCTCCGAGGCGATCGGCGCGAGCTTTTCGACTGCAAGGTCGGCCAGCGCCGGCTTGAACACGGAAAACTGCTGGCCGCCATATTCCTTCAGCACGTCGGCTTTGGAAATTTCGGCGAGGCCGGCATAGATGCCGACCAGGTTTTCGGCTTCCGGCCGGCTTTCCAGCCCGTCGACTTCACTCGGCAAGGCCTCCGGATCGGTCTTGGCCTTGCGGATCTTCTTCGAGATTGTGTCGGCATCGTCGGTGAGGTTGATGCGCGACAGGTCCGACGGGTCCGACTTCGACATCTTCTTCGAGCCATCGCGCAGGCTCATGATGCGCGCCGCAGGACCGCCGATCACCGGTTCGGTGATCGGGAAGTAGCCATTCACCGTCTCTTCGCCGACCTGCATCTCGACGCCGACGCCGAGCGCCGCGATTTTTTCCGAGAAGTCGTTGTTGAATTTTTGCGCGATGTCGCGGGTCAATTCCAGATGCTGCTTCTGGTCCTCGCCCACGGGCACATGGGTGGCGCGGTAGAGCAGGATGTCGGCGGCCATCAGGCTCGGATAGGCGAGCAGGCCGAGCGAGGCGTTCTCGCGGTCCTTGCCGGCTTTGTCCTTGAACTGCGTCATCCGGTACATCCAGCCGATGCGCGCCACGCAGTTGAAGATCCAGGCCAACTCGGCGTGCTGGATGACCCGCGACTGATTGAAGACGATGTGCTTCTTGGGGTCGATGCCCGATGCCAGGAAGGCTGCGGTGATCGAGCGCGTCTGGTCGCCAAGGTCCTGGTGCACGAGCTGCGCCGTCAGCGAATGCAGGTCGACGACGCAATAGATGCAGTCGGATTGTTCCTGGAGGGCGACGAATTTCTTGATGGCGCCGAGATAGTTGCCCAGATGCAAATTGCCGGTCGGCTGGACGCCCGAGAAGACGAGGGGCTTGAAGGCGGACATGATTTCCTCATGGCTTGTGGAGGGCCGTATACGCATGATTCCAAAAAGTTGCAGACTTTTTGGAGCCAATCATGCGGCTGGAAACCGCGCGCGGCGAAAGTCTTGCGACGGCGGGCTTATGGACGAAGGCGAATGCGGGATCAAGACCGCTGTTGCTGAAAGCCAGCTCGAGTTATTCGTCCAAGCCGGTGTTCGATTTCCGCGGCGCAGATTTCGCCGTGCCGCGCTTCACGTTCCGACGGATCATGCCGAAATCGGCGCCGCCGGTGCCGAAGGCGGTGATGAAGTAGAGCGCCGCACCCCCGCCGACGAGCGCGAACAGGGTCGTCGCCTTCACCACCAGCGGCGAGCCGGGCCCGAGCCGCGCGGCGAAATAGTGCTCGGCGAAGTAAAGTGCCGTTGCCATGATCGCGGCCGACAGCACCAGCCGGGGAATGCGCTTCAAGAGCGGTATGTCGCGACCCCAGTGGCCGCGCTTTATCAACATGCCGAGCAGCAAAGCCGCGTTGACCCAGCCGGCGACGGCCGAGGCGACGGCGATGCCCGGCGCGCCCATCGAAGGAAACAAGCTCAGCGCGGTGGCGACGTTCACGCCGACGGAGATGGCGGCGAAGATCATCGGCGTGCGCGTGTCCTCGCGCGCGAAATAGCCGGGCGTGAAGGCCTTGATCAGCACGAAGGCCGGCAGGCCGAGGCCGAAGATCGCCAGGATCGAGGCGACGATCGGCGTCGAATGGTTGGCGGCGAAGGCGCCGCGCTCATAGACCAGCCGCACGATCGGCTCCGACATCACCCAAAGCGCCGCGGCCGCCGGCAAGGTCATGAACAGCGTGAACTCGACCGAGCGGTTCTGCAAATTGGCCGCCTCGATCAGATTGCCCGATTTCAGCGCCCGCGACAGCTCCGGCAGCAGCACGATCGCCACCGCCACGCCGACGACGCCGAGCGGCAGCTGGTAGATGCGATCGGCATAGGCGAGCGATGACACGGCGCTGTTCTGCCCGGAGGCAATCGCCGTGCCGATCAGCTGGTTGATTTGGGTGATGCCGCCGGTAATAGCGGCCGGCAGCGCCAGGATCAGGAGCCGCTTGACGTTCGGCGTCATCTTGGGCCGGCGGAAGCCGATCGAGATGCCGGCATGGCGCACCGCTACCCAGACGATGGCGAGCTGCACGATGCCCGCCGCCAGCACGCCCCAGGACAGGCCGAAGCCGACATCATGCGCGTCGAGCCCATGATACCAGGCATAGGCGAGCACGCTGATCAGGATGATGTTAAGGAAAGCGGGGGCGATGGCCGCGGCGAAATAGCGGCGCAGCGAGTTCAGCATGCCGGCCATCATCGCGCCGAGCGACATGCAGATCAGATAGGGAAACATGATCGTCGCCAGCCGGACGGTCGTCTCGAACTTGCCCGGAATGTCGGCAAAGCCGGGCGCCACTAGGTAGCGGACGATCAGCGGCATTGCCAGTTCCATGGCGATGGTGAGCGCCAGAAGCGCCGAGAACAGCACGCCGAACACCTCCTCCGAGAAACGCTTGGCGCCGTCGGTGCCGTGCGTTTCGATCTCCTTGGCGAACAGCGGCACGAAGGCGGCGTTGAAGGCGCCTTCGGCGAACAGCCGGCGGAAGGTGTTGGGAAACTGGAAGGCGGCGTTGAAGGCGTCGGCGACCGGTCCGGTGCCGAGGGCCGCCGCCATCAGCATCTCGCGGCCGAAACCCAGCGCGCGGCTCATCAGCGTGCCGGAGGCGACGGTGGCGAATTTCTTGACAAGGCTCATGCGGAGGATGACTGCCTGCGGAATTGCGTCAAATGGATGGTGATGATCACTCGGCGGCCGCCGCCTTGGCCTTGCCGTTGCGTTCGGGCGCGTTGCCTTCGAGTGTGTCGATCAGCCGCTTGTGGATCGTGGCCGTGCGCGTCGGGCTGTCGATCTTCTGGCCGGTAAGGTCGGTGACATAGAAGGTGTCGATGACCTTTTCGCCGAAAGTGGTGATGTGGGCCGAGGCGATATCGAGCGATAGGTCCGACAGCGCGCCGGTGACCTCTGAGAGCAGGCCGGGCCGGTCCAGCCCCTCGATTTCGATCACGGAAAAACGGTTCGACAGCGTGTTCCGGATCTCGGCGCGCGGCGGAATGCGGAAAGCCTTGGCGCCGCGCTTCGGCTTGGCGCGCTTCTCGATCATCTCGGGCAGCCAGCTCTTGCCGGACAGCACGTCCTCGATCAGCTTGCCGACGCGTTCGGCCCGCCGCCGCTCGTCCTCGTCGCGGTCGAATTCTCTGGAGATCAAAATGGTGTCCAGCGCCCGCCCGTCAGAGGTGGTGAAGATCTGCGCATCGACGATGTTGCCGCCGGCCGCGGCACAGGCGCCGGCGATCACCGACAGCAGGCGCGGATGGTCCGGCGCCAGCACGGTGATCTCGGTAACCGCTTCGAACTCATGCGTCTTCACCATGGTGGCGAGCTTCCTGCCGGCCACATCCGCCTCGCGCACGAATTCGGCGTGGCGCAGCTGGTCGGGCAGGTCGACGGTCAGCAGATAGTTTTCGTAGTGCTGGGCGACATAGCGCTTGCGCTCCTTCGCCGGCCATGCGGAAAGCGCCTCGGCGAGCCGCTCGCGCGCGGCGGAGGTGCGCTCGGCGCGCGACACTTCGGAGAAGCCCCCGGTCAAGAGCAACTCGGTCTCGAAATAGAGCGTGCGCAGCAATTGTCCCTTCCAGCCGTTCCACACCCCGGGTCCGACGCCCCGAATGTCGCAGACGGTCAAGATCAGAAGCAGCTTCAGCCGCTCCACCGATTGCACGATCGAGGCAAAATCCTCGATCGTCTTGCGGTCGTTGAGGTCGCGCGTCTGCGCCGTCATCGACATCACGAGATGGTTTTCGACCAGCCAGGCGACGGTCTCGGTGTCGGCGGCCGACAGCCCCATATGCGGACAGATGCGTCGCGCGATCCTGGCGCCGGCCTCCGAATGGTCCTCCGGCCGGCCCTTGGCGATGTCGTGCAGGAGCACCGCGACATAGAGCGCCTCGCGGCTCTTCTTCAGCCCCGGCATCAGCGAGTGCGACAGCGGATGCACCTTGGCGCCGTCGCCGCGCTCGATCTCGGCCAGCACGCCAATGCAGCGGATGAGATGCTCGTCCACCGTATAATGGTGGTACATCGAGAACTGCATCATGGCGACGATCTTGCCGAAGTCGGGGATCAGCTTGCCGAGCAGCCCCGCCTCGTTCATGCGCCTGAGGTTGAGCTCGGCATTGCGGTCCGAGGTCAGGATATCGAGGAACAACCGGTTGGCCTCCTCGTCGCGCCTGAGCGACTTGTTGGCCAGGCCGAGCGACCGGGTCAGCAGCTTCAGCGCGTCGGGGTGGAACTCCAGCCCGTGCTTGTCGGCGAACCAGAACAGCCGAAGCAGGTTGACCGGATCGCGTTCGAACACGCTGTCGTCGGCAATGTTGATGCGGTGGTTGTCGACAATGAAGTCGGACGTGCCGGCAAGCTTGCGCTTGCGCCGCGAGAAGGTGAGAAAGATGCGGTTGAAGCCGGGCACATGCTTGGCCTGCTCTTCCTCGAGCGCGGCGCAGAAGATGCGGGTGAGATCCCCGACATCCTTGGCGACCAGGAAGTAGTGCTTCATGAAGCGCTCGACAGCCGACAGCCCGGGATGCGTCGTATAGCCCAGCCGCTCGGCGATCTCGCGCTGGATGTCGAAATGCAGCCGCTCTTCCGCCTTGCCGGTGAGGAAATGCATATGGCAGCGCACCGCCCACAGGAAGTCCTCGGCCTTCTGGAATTCGCGATACTCGGCTTCGGTGAAGACGCCTTTCTCGACCAGTTCCTGGCCGGTACGCACGCGATAGAAGTATTTGCCGATCCAGAACAGCGTCTGCAGATCGCGCAGACCGCCCTTGCCGTCCTTGACATTGGGCTCGACGAGATAGCGGCTCTCGCCCGCCTTGGCGTGGCGCTCGTCGCGTTCGGCGAGCTTGGCCTGCACATATTCGGGTCCGGTGGTGCGCACCACTTCGTGGTCGAAGCGGGTAAGCAGTTCGTCATAGAGCTTGCGTTCGCCCCACAGGAAGCGCGCTTCCAGGATCGAGGTGCGGATGGTGATGTCGGTGCGCGAGAGCCTCAGACACTCTTCGATGTTGCGGGTGGCGTGGCCGACCTTCAGCCCCATGTCCCACAGCATGTAGAGCATGTATTCGACGATCTGCTCGCCCCACGGCGTCTGCTTGTAAGGGAGCAGGAACAACAGGTCGATGTCGGAGCCCGGCGCCAGCGTGCCGCGGCCGTAGCCGCCGACCGCGACCACCGCCATGCGCTCGGCGGCGGATCGGTTCTTGACCTGGTAGACGTGGGTGGCCGCGAAGTCGTAAAGCGCCCGGATCAGCTCGTCCATCAGATGCGACAGCCGCTCGGCGCAGGCATGGCCGCCGCCATCCTGCTTCAGCATCGCCTCGGCGATCGTTCGCCCTTCCGCGAGCTTGCCCTTGAGCAGTTGGAGAACCGCTGTGCGGGCAGCCTTGCCGGAGCCGTCGCCTGCGCTCGGCGCCGTCAGCGCAGTCATGTCGCGGCGCAAAGCGTCGCCATCGATGATTTCGTCGAGTTTGAGGGAGATCTTGGCCATTCGGCGGCGTCTATAGCGCGTTTTCTTCGCGCTGTGTATGGGGCGTGCGACAGGCCGAATTCCATCACGCGGAAGGTGCGTTCGACGCTCAGCCGATCAACTTTATAGACTAAAAATCGAAACTGACCCTTGACCTTCCAGTTACTGGAAGGACTACCTCCGCCTCAATCCGAGAGTTCCGAGGCATTTGCTGATGACCCATTCCGACCATAACCATCATCATGCGCACGGCGCATCCTGCTGTTCGGGGAAGAATGCTCGGCCTGCGGCCGAAGCGGTGATTCGCGACCCCGTCTGCGGCATGGCGGTCGATACGGCGGCCGGCAAGCCGGCGGCCGAGCATGGCGGCAGGACCTTTCATTTCTGCAGCGAGCGCTGCCGCACGAAGTTCCAGGCAGAGCCGGACAAATATCTGACGGCCACCGATCCCGTCTGCGGCATGAATGTCGACCGCGCGAGCGCCAGGCATTTTGCCCGATACGAAGGGCAGGGCTTCTATTTCTGTTCGGCCGGATGCAAGGCCAAGTTCGAAACCGAGCCGGCAAACTATCTTGCCGGCCGGCCTGAACCGCAGCCGATGCCTAAGGGCACGCAATACACCTGTCCGATGCATCCCGAGATCATTCGCGACAGGCCCGGCTCCTGCCCGATCTGCGGCATGGCGCTGGAGCCGATGGGCGTGCCGTCCGGCGACGAAGGCCCGAATCCGGAGCTGGTCGATTTCACCCGCCGCTTCTGGGTCAGCGCCGTGCTTTCGCTGCCGCTTCTCATCATCGCAATGGCGCCGATGCTGGGCGTCAGCTTCGAAAGCCTCGTCGACGGCCGCACGAAGACATGGGCAGAACTGGCGCTGGCGAGTCCGGTGGTGCTGTGGGCGGCGTTTCCGTTCTTCCATCGTGGCTGGGAATCGCTGCTCAACCGCAGTCCCAATATGTGGACGCTGATTTCGCTCGGCGTCGGCGCTGCCTATCTCTTCAGCCTTGTCGCGACGCTGTTCCCGGATGTCTTCCCGCACCAGTTTCGCGGCCATGACGGCAGCGTGCCGGTTTATTTCGAGGCGGCCGCGGTCATCGTCGCGCTGGTGTTCCTCGGCCAGGTGCTGGAACTCAGAGCCCGCGAGCGCACGGGCTCGGCCATTCGCGCCTTGCTCGACCTCGCGCCGAAGACGGCGCGCCTGATCGGCGCTGACGGGACCGAAAAGGACGTGCCGCTCGACAGCGTCAAGACCGGGGACAGGCTCCGTATCCGCCCCGGTGACGCCGTTCCGGTCGACGGCATCGTGCTCGAGGGGCGCTCGGCCATCGAGGAATCGATGATCACCGGCGAGCCGCTGCCGGTCGAGAAGTCGGAGGGCGATTCGCTCACCGGCGGCACGCTCAACAAGAACGGCTCCCTCATCATGCATGCCGAAAAGGTCGGCGCCGAGACCACGCTTTCGCGCATCGTCGAAATGGTCGCCAAGGCGCAGCGCTCGCGCGCGCCGATCCAGGGGCTGGCAGATCGCGTTTCCTTTTACTTCGTGCCGGCTGTCGTGCTGGTGGCGATCATCGCCTTCATTGTATGGTCGCTCTTCGGCCCCGAGCCCAGCCTGGCCTTCGCCATCGTGTCGGCGGTGTCGGTGCTGATCATCGCCTGTCCCTGCGCGCTCGGCTTGGCCACGCCGATGTCGATCATGACTGCGACCGGCCGCGGCGCGCATGCCGGCGTGCTGATCAAGGAAGCGGCGGCGTTGGAGCGCTTCGCCTCCGTCGACACACTGATCGTCGACAAGACCGGCACCTTGACCGAGGGCCGGCCGCGGCTGACCGATGTCGTCGCCACCGAAGGCATTGCGGAGAATGAATTGCTGGCGCTCGCCGCGACGCTCGAAAAGGGCTCGGAACACCCGCTCGCCGAGGCGATCGTCGAAGGTGCCGCCGAACGCGGCGCCAAGCTTGCAGGTGCCGAGGACTTCGAGGCGATAACCGGCAAGGGCGTTGCCGGTACCGTGTCCGGCAGGAAGGTTGCGCTCGGCAATGCGGCGATGATGGCCGACCTCGGCGTCGACACCGCGCCCGTTTCCGCCAGCGCGGAGGCGCTGCAGGCCGAAGGCAAGACGGCGATGTTCGTTGCCGTCGGCGGCAAGCTTGCCGGCCTGGTTGCCGTCGCCGATCCGGTCAAGGCAACCACGGCCGAGGCGATCAAGGCGCTGCACGACAAGGGCTTGAGGATCATCATGGCGACCGGCGACAACGAGCGCACGGCAAAAGCGATCGCGGGCAGGCTCGGCATCGACGAGGTCCGCGCCGGGCTGCTGCCGGATCAGAAGGCGGCACTTGTCGACGAACTGCGCGCCAGGGGCGCCGGCATCGCCATGGCCGGCGACGGCGTCAACGATGCGCCGGCGCTTGCCGGAGCCGATGTCGGCATCGCCATGGGCACCGGCGCGGACGTCGCGGTCGAAAGTGCCGGCATCACGCTGGTCAAGGGCGATCTCAACGGCATCGTCAGAGCCCGCACACTGGCCCAGGCGACGATCCGCAACATTCGCCAGAACCTGTTCTTCGCCTTCCTCTACAACGTGCTCGGCGTGCCGGTCGCCGCCGGAGTGCTCTACCCGCTCACCGGTATGCTTCTGTCGCCGATGATCGCGGCGGCGGCGATGAGCCTGTCGTCGGTCTCGGTGATCGGCAACGCGCTGCGGCTGAGAACGTTGAAACTCTGAGCGACGCCCCCAAATACGACATTCCATTCAACAGGAGATATTGGATGACCTTGGCCAAGAAGATTGTGCTGCTGCTGATGGCGGCAATGCTGATCGCGGTGTTCCTCGAAAGCGTGCCCGCGCAATCGGACGAAATGAAGCACGACATGTCCGGGATGGCCATGGGCGCGGACAGCCCCGCAACCGCTGGCTACAAGGCGGCCATGGACAAGATGCACAAGGACATGATGCTCAACTACACCGGCAATGCCGAGGTCGATTTCGTCCGCGGCATGATCCCGCATCACCAGGGAGCCATCGACATGGCCAAGGTGGTGATCGCCAACGGCAAGGACCCGGAAATCCGCAAGCTCGCCGAGAACGTCGTCAAGGCGCAGGAAGCCGAGATCAAAAAAATGCAGGATTGGCTTGCCAAGCATCCGGTGAACTAGTTTCCCGCGCCGGAAATCCGGACGAAGGCGAGGACTTCGGCCTGGATTTTCGGCCATGCTTGTGCTGCGATCCAGCCTCACGCGGAGCAGGCCATGTCTTCTAAAATCAGAACCACTTTCCTGCCGTCAGGCGAAGCCGTTCCGGTGCTGGGTCAAGGCACGTGGAAGATGGGTGAGGACGGCCGGCGCCGCGCCGATGAGGTCGCGGCGCTGAGGCTTGGGCTGGATCTCGGCATCACGCTTATCGATACGGCGGAAATGTATGCCGGCGGCGGCGCCGAGGAGGTGGTGGCGGAAGCCATCGCCGGGCGCCGCGACGAGACTTTTCTGGTTTCCAAGGTGCTGCCGTCCAACGCCTCGCGCGCCGGCGTCAAGCGGGCCTGCGAGAACAGTCTGAAACGGCTCGCCACCGACCGCATCGACCTCTATCTGCTGCACTGGCCGGGCAGCGTGCCGCTGTCGGAAACGATCGAAGCCTTCGAGGCCTTGAAGGCGGCCGGCAAGATCCGCCATTGGGGCGTCAGCAATTTTGATACCGACGAGATGGAGGAATTGGTCGGCCTACCCTCCGGCGCCAACGTCCAGACCAACCAAGTCCTCTACAATCTCTCTCGGCGCGGTCCGGAATTCGACCTCGCGCCCTGGAGTCTTGAGCGCGGCATCCCGCTGATGGCCTATTCGCCGGTCGAGCAGGGCGCGCTCGCGCGCAACGCCAGGCTCGATGCCGTTGCTGCCCGCCACAACGCCACGGCGGCACAGGTCGCGCTTGCCTGGGTAATGGCGCAAAAAGGCGTCATCGCCATCCCGAAGGCCAGCCGGCAGGAACACGTCCGCCAGAATGCTGCGGCGCTCGACCTAGTCCTGACGGCGGAAGACCTTGCCGACCTTGACCGCGCCTTTCCGCCGCCGACGCGCAAGCGCGGGTTGGAGATGATCTAGGCGCGCTCGCAATGACGCTGGAAAGCCTTATTTCGCCGCCAGCCCCTTAAGCCTGTAGAGCGCCTCCAGCGCCTCGCGCGGCGTCATTTCGTCGGGGTTGATCGCCCCCAGTGCTTCGCCCAGGACATCGTTCTTCGCCGGCTTCGGCGCTTCGAGCTTCACCGCCACCGAAAACAGCGGCAGATCGTCGACCAGCCGGTTGGTCTTGCCGGAAACCTCGCCTTCCTCGAGCTGGTGCAGCACTTGCTTGGCGCGCGCCACCACCGCTTCCGGCAGTCCGGCGAGCCGAGCCACCTGCACGCCGTACGAACGGTCGGCGGCACCCTTGCCGACCTCGTGCAGGAAGACGACATCGCCTTCCCATTCCTTGACCCGCATGGTGACGTTGGAGAGCCGCGAAAGCTTGCCGGCCAGCGCCGTCATCTCGTGGAAATGCGTGGCGAAGATCGCACGGCAACGGTTCCTCTCATGCAGATATTCGACCGCCGCCCAGGCGATCGACAGACCGTCGAAGGTCGCGGTGCCGCGGCCGATCTCGTCAAGGATGACCAGTGCCCGCTCCCCGGCCTGGTTTAGGATCGCCGCGGTCTCGACCATCTCGACCATGAAGGTCGAGCGGCCGCGCGCGAGATCGTCCGAGGCGCCGACGCGCGAGAACAGCCGGTCGACGACACCGATATGGGCGCTTTCGGCCGGCACGAAGGAGCCGGTCTGGGCAAGGATGGCGATCAGCGCGTTCTGCCTCAGGAAGGTCGACTTGCCGCCCATGTTCGGGCCGGTGAGCAGCCAGATGGCGCCGGCCTTTGCCCCGTTTTCAGGCGAGAGGTCGCAGTCATTGGCGACGAACGGACCTTCGCCTGATCGCCTGAGCGCCTGTTCGACCACCGGGTGGCGGCCGCCGGCAATCTCGAAGGCGAGGCTGGAATCCACGACCGGCCGGCACCAGCCCTCGCTTTCGGACAGCAGCGCCAAGGCCGACGATACGTCGAGGACTGCAAGTGCCTCGGCCCCGGCGCGGATCCTGTCGGCCTCGCTCACCACTTCCGCCGTCAGCCGGTCGAAGGTGGCAAGCTCGATGCTCAGCGCCTTATCGGCGGCATTGGCGATCTTCGATTCCAGCTCCGCCAGTTCCGTCGTTGTGAAGCGCATGGCGTTGGCCATGGTCTGGCGATGGATGAAGCGCGCCTTCGCAGCGTCGCTGCCGGTCATGATCGAATGATGGTTGGCCGTCACCTCGATATAGTAGCCGAGCACATTGTTGTGCCGGATCTTCAGCGAGCGGATGCCGGTCTCCTCGATCAACGAGCGCTCCAGCCCGGCGATCACCTTTCGCGACTCATCGCGCAGCGCCCGCATCTCGTCGAGCTCGGGATTGTAGCCTGATCGCACGAAGCCGCCGTCGCGCCTGATGAGCGGCAATTCGTCGTCGAGCGCCTCGCTGAGATGGCGGGCGAGCGCCTTGGGCAAGCCATGGATCGCCGCGAGCGCCGCGGCGAGTTCGGCGGGGAGCGGCGTCGTCGCAAACAGTGCGGCGATCGCGCCCGCGGCCTCGAAGCCGGCGCTGAGCGCGCCAAGGTCGCGCGGGCCGCCGCGGTTGAGCGCCAGCCTGGAGAGCGCCCTCGGCATGTCGGCGACACTTTTCAGGCTCGTTCGCAATCCCTGGCAAAGCCGCGCTTCGGCGCGAAAGAACGACACCGAATCCAGCCTAGCGGAAATCAATGCCGGGTCGGTCAGCGGCGCCATCAGCCGGTCGGCGAGCAGTCTCGCCCCGCCCCCGGTCACGGTTCGGTCGATCGCCTTGAACAGCGAGCCTTCGCGGCTGCCGGATAGCGTGCGCAGGAGTTCCAGATTGGCGCGCGTCGCCGGGTCGATGAAAAGCGTCGAGCCGTTCTCCTCGCGCTCGGGCCGCGACAGCGGCGGCCGTTCGGCCTTCTGCGTCTTCTCGACATAGGCGATGGCGCCCGAGATCGCCGACAGCTCGGCACGCGAAAAACTGCCGAAACTGTCCGGGGTCGCCACCTCGAAGAAGCGGGCGATGCGGCCCGTGGCCGACGCCGAATCGAACAGCGATGGCGGCTGCGGGTTGGCGACCCGGCCGAGCACGTCGAAGACCGGCCGCAGCTCCGCGTCATGGAACACCGGCTCGGCGACGATCAGCTCGCGCGGATCGACGCGGAAAATGTCGGCAAGCAGCCGTTCGGCCGAGGTTTCAGCCACCCGAAACGCGCCCGTCGAGATGTCGATCCAGGCAAGCGCGAAACTGCCTTGGCTGGCTGCATTGCCGCCCTTCACTCGCCCCAGCGCCATCAGGAAGCTCGACTCCGAGGGTGCAAGCAGCTTGTCCTCGGTGATGGTGCCCGGCGTGACCAGCCGCACCACGTCGCGGCGCACCACCGATTTCGAGCCACGCTTCTTGGCTTCCGCCGGGTCCTCGATCTGCTCGCACACGGCAACGCGGAAGCCCTGCGCGATCAGCTTCTGCAGATAATCGTCCGCCGCATGCACCGGCACGCCGCACATCGGGATGTCGTGGCCCTGGTGCTTGCCGCGCCGCGTGAGCACGATGCCGAGCGCCTGGCTCGCCTTTTCGGCGTCGTCGAAGAACAGCTCGTAGAAATCGCCCATGCGGTAGAACAGAAGCGAATCCGGGTTCGCCGCCTTGATCTCGATATACTGCTCCATCATCGGCGTGACGCCGCCCATGGTGGGCGCCGGCGTCGTCGTTTCCTGGGCGTCGGTATCGGTCGGCATGTGCATGTTCATGCCCGAACGCTAGCAGATGTGGCAGGGCGGTTTAATGCCGGAGGCTCGAAAAGCAGGGGAAAGCGCGAGCCATGCTGCCAACTCGCCGTCAATCGGTCCGCCGCATTGCCGGCCTTCTGCGTTGAAGCAGCTTCGCCCGGCTTGTCGGTTTACAGTCGCCGCGTGTAGCCTTAATCGGTGGGAACTATAAGCAAGCAGCCGTCCCAAGCGGTGCCGCACAGGCGAGGAAATCAAAAGCATCATGGCCAGGAAAACCGAAAGCAGCGGGCCCTCCGTCAGCGCGCAGGAGGCACTCGAATTCCACGCCATGGGTCGGCCGGGCAAGCTGGAGATCGTCGCCACCAAGCCGATGGCCACGCAACGCGATCTGAGCCTGGCCTATTCTCCGGGCGTCGCCGTTCCTGTGCGCGCAATCGCGGAGGTTCCAAGCCGCGCCTTCGACTACACGACGCGCGGCAACATGGTCGCCGTCATCTCCAACGGCACCGCAATCCTCGGTCTTGGCAATCTCGGCGCCCTGGCTTCGAAGCCGGTCATGGAAGGCAAGTCGGTGCTGTTCAAGCGCTTCGCCGATGTCGATTCGATCGACCTCGAGGTGGCGACCGAGGACGCCGACGAATTCATCAACTGCGTGCGCTTCCTCGGACCTTCCTTCGGCGGCATCAATCTCGAGGACATCAAGGCGCCGGAATGCTTCATCATCGAGCAGCGGCTCCGCGAGCTGATGGACATCCCCGTCTTCCACGACGACCAGCACGGCACCGCCATCATCTCGGCCGCCGGGCTGATCAACGCGCTGGAGATCACCGGCCGAGACATGAAGACCACGAAAATGGTCTGCAACGGCGCGGGCGCAGCGGGCATCGCCTGTATCGAATTGATGAAGGCGATGGGCTTTTCGCCGGAGAATATCATCCTTTGTGACACCAAGGGCGTGGTCTTCCAGGGCCGCACCGAAGGCATGAACCAGTGGAAGTCGGCGCATGCGGTCAAGACCGAGGCGCGCTCGCTCGCCGAGGCGCTGGACGGCTGCGACGTCTTTCTCGGGCTCTCCGCCAAGGGCGCGCTGACCCCCGCCATGGTGCAGTCGATGGCCAAGAACCCGATCATCTTCGCCATGGCCAATCCGGATCCGGAGATCACGCCCGAGGAAGTCGGCGAGATCCGCACCGACGCCATCATGGCGACCGGCCGCTCTGATTACCCGAACCAGGTCAACAATGTGCTGGGCTTTCCCTACATCTTCCGCGGCGCGCTGGATGTCAGGGCCACCACCATCAATGACGAGATGAAGATCGCCGCCGCACGCGCCCTGGCCGAGCTGGCGCGCCAGGACGTGCCCGACGACGTCGCCGCCGCCTATCAGGGCAACCGGCCGAAATTCGGCCCCAACTACATCATCCCGGTGCCGTTCGATCCGCGCCTGATCTCGGCGATCCCGCTTGCCGTGGCCAAGGCTGCGATGGAGTCCGGCGTCGCCCGCAAGCCGATCCTCGATCTCGACCGCTATGCGCATGAGCTCTCCGCCCGCCGCGATCCGATCGCCTCGACCTTGCAGCGCATCTATGACCGCGTCCGCCGCCAGCCAAAGCGCATCGTCTTCGCCGAAGGGGAGGAGGAGCAGGTGATGCGCGCCGCCGTCTCCTATGTGAACCAGAGGCTGGGCACGGCGATCCTGCTCGGCCGCGACGACGTCATCAAGGAGAATGCCCGCAACGCCGGCATCGAACTCAACAAGCAAGGCCTCGAGATCATCAATGCCAGGCTGTCGCGCCGCAATGGGATCTACACCGACTATCTCTACGAACGTATGCAGCGCAAAGGCTACCTGTTCCGCGACTGTCAGCGCCTGATCAATAACGACCGCAACCATTTCGCCGCCTGCATGGTGGCGCTGGGCGACGCCGACGGCATCGTTACCGGCGTGACCCGCAACTATTCCACCGCGCTCGACGACGTGCGCCGCGTCATCGACGCCAAGCCAGGCCACCGCGTGATCGGCGTCTCGATCGTGCTGGCAAGGGGCCGCACCGTGCTGGTTGCCGACACCGCGGTGCACGACATGCCGAATGCCGAGCAGATCGCCGATATCGCCGAGGAGGCGGCCGGGTTTGCCCGCCGCATGGGCTACGAGCCGAGGATTGCGATGCTCGCCTACTCCACTTTCGGTCATCCGCAGGGCGAGCGCTCCGAGCGCGTGCAGGAAGCGGTGCGCATCCTCGATAAGCGCCGCGTCGACTTCGAATATGACGGCGAGATGGCCGCCGACGTGGCGCTGAACCCGCGCGCCATGGCGCAGTACCCGTTCATCAGGCTGACCGGTTCGGCCAATGTGCTGGTGATGCCCGCCTTCCACTCGGCCTCGATCTCGACCAAGATGCTGCAGGAACTCGGCGGCTCGACCGTCATCGGCCCGCTGCTGGTCGGTTTGAACAAGCCGGTGCAGATCGTCTCGCTCAACGCCAAGGACTCAGACATCGTCAACATGGCCGCGATCGCCGCCTATACGGCGGGGAACTAATGCATGTCGCCCAGCAGTATGCTCGGTTCTGGGACAACGACATGCATCAAATCAAAGGACTTAAAGCGCGTCGTCTGAATCCGTTTCAGCGCGACACGCTTTAAGGCGCGATTTGCGCGGGACCTTCGCCGACCCGAAGGCAAAAAGGCCCGCGGCGGACGCCGCGGGCCTTTTCAGTAGGTTGGGAGGTCCGATCAGAACGAGCGCTGGAAGCGGAGGATACCGCCGAGGCTGCTCTTTTTGTTGGCCTTGGTCCAATTGTTAAAGTCGGCGTCGCCGAATTTGCCAGCGTTGAGGTAATCGACTTCGGCCGTGACCGTGAAGCCGGGCACGACGGTATAGGCAACGTTGGCGGCGACACCCAGGTTCTTCCATTCGTCATACGAGATCTGGGCGTTGAACGCGGTCTTGTCGTTGAACTTGTAGGTGCCACCGCCCCAGATTGCCCAGTTGCCGCCCCACTGCTTGTAGAAGCCGCGACCGCTGGCATCGATGGCGTTGCCGGCATTGTCATTGAGGTTGTCGTCGGTGCCGTAGCCGCCCATGACGAACAACGTCAGTTCCTTGCTGACATTGACGTCCAAGCGAACCTTGCCGGCGACTTCCTCGTAATTGCTGTCATAGGCGACGACGCCGGTGACCGCACCCCAGTCGCCCTTGTACTTCACGCCGCCGACGACATGCGGAACATAGCTGTCGATGGTGCCGACCCTGCCAGCGCCTTCTTCGAGCGAGACCAACCCAGTGAAGCCGTTGCCTGCATCGAAATAGTACTGAACGACGTTGCTCTCCTGGCCGCCATACGGGACCAGCGTATCCTGGATGACGGCGCCGGCATAACCGATGAACGTATCGAAAGCCGTATCGTCCTTACCGACGCGGAGACCACCGAGTTGGATCCAGGCGAAGCGCAGCGAGAGCGCTTTGTTACGGCCCTGCCAATCGTCCGCATTTGAAGCGTTCTGATTGAGAAAGTCGCCGTTGCTGTTGCCGTAATTGAAGCGGGTCTCGGTGTAGGTCTTGAGGGTACCGAGTTCGGTTTCCTGACCGGTCCAGGTCTTCAGCGTGAAGCGGGTGTTCTTATAGAAACTCGAATGCGTGCTGCCGGCGTCCTGATGGTCTGGCACATGGTTGACACCGTCGAGGGAACCGACATCGCCGACGCCGACGTCGTAGCGGACGTAGCCTCCGATGCGCAGGCAGGTCTCGGTGCCGGGGATATAGAAGTAACCCGCGCCGTAGACGTCGCAGATCTTGACGTATTCGGCCGGTTCCGGCTCGGCGACGGTGACCGCGTCGGCGGCGCGGGCGCCCGAAACTGCGACCAAGGCCGCAGCGGAGCCGAGTAGAAGGCTCTTGATGTTCATTTTCTTGAATCTCCAGTCAAAGGTT
This sequence comes from Mesorhizobium sp. WSM3862, assembly GCF_002294985.1. GTDB lineage: Bacteria > Pseudomonadota > Alphaproteobacteria > Rhizobiales > Rhizobiaceae > Mesorhizobium. Next base: position 600,371 of record NZ_NSGE01000004.1, read on the forward strand.
CAAGACAGGTTTGCGTATGACCCCACAGGCTCCGCTGCCCCTGTCCCCATCGTTGAAAAAGTCGCGCACCGGCGCCGCTTCTTCGCCCTCGACATGGCCTAACTGGCTGTCGTTAACAACAGAGATTGTGTCTGAAAAACGCCTTTTGGACTCTTATGGAAGTCTTGTTGCGCAAATATCACGTCACATATTTGAAAGAATGGCACATATTGCACAATATATACGTTAGAGACGATATTTTTGACTTTAAAATGTCCCATATGTGCCATTTATTACGGTTTTATGACAAATGTATAACCGCCTAATGACTCTTGAAGCGGCGCACAAAAACGTGGACCAGCATCCGTGAAAATGGGGGATCAGGACAGGTTGCGCGCGACGCGAACCACATCCTCGATCATGTCCTCGCGCAGCATTTCGATGGGGGTGCGGCCATCGAGCTCGGGGGAAGGCCGGGTCAGCCAGAACCAAGCCAGCCTCGGATTGGTGATGGCTGCCAACACCTCGCCTATACCCGGGGCCGGCCTGCCGTCGACGAACTGGGCGAGCGGGAAGACGTGTTTGCGCCCGCCCTTGCGCAGCGCGACAACCTCGCCCCGCCTTTGCCAGCGATGCAGCGTCGAGCGCGGGATGTGGAATCTTTCCTCCAGGTAGGTCGACCCCGCAACTTCGCCGGCCCAGTCTTCGATGAGCATCGACTGGAGATCGGAGGCTCGCTCGGCCAAGGGCGGGGAGGCGGGCCTAGCAGGCCGGATCGTCGGGCATTCGTCCATGGTGTCGGCGTCTGCCGGGTCGGCGCGCGCGATTCTTTCCGCCATCGCACGGAAAAACGCTGAGGTCAGCCCGGTCCAGCTGCCTTGAAGGAGGTGATTGCAAGCCGCTGCGCCTGTGGCAGGAAGGGAAGGGCGGCGGCAACGCTGCCGGCAATCGCGCTGGCGGAGGCCAGGGCTTCCGCATCCAGCAAAACGCCGTGCTGCATCAAAGCTTGTCGCACAACCTCGGCCACAAGGCCGGCCAAGGCGTCTTGCGAAATTCCTTCAGGCGGATTCTGAAATCTGGTCATGCATCTGTCTTGCGCGCCGCGCTCCTCTCAAGCTGGGGCCGGTCGTTGAACGGCTACAGCGGAAAGCGGCAATCGCAATGGTGACGGACGCAGCGACCGTGAAGGTTGCTGTCTTGCATTTTTGACACCCCAACTGCTGCGGGCGTCCCGAAATGTCAGTCGCGGAGCGCCCAATGTGCCTCTAGGAGCGATCTATGACAGCGGCGCGACAGCCGGGTCATTTGGCACCCGACCGGGATGACGCAGCGGAACTAAAGCAGGCCCGCCTGTTCCGCTTCGCGGCGCAGATTCTGGCGCGGCCGCGGACCGATCTGCTGGATCACCAGCCCGGCCGCAAGCGAGCCGAGGTCGCCGCAATCCTGGAGGCTGCGTCCGGTCGTGTATCCATAGAGGAAACCGGCGGCATAGAGGTCGCCCGCGCCGGTCGTGTCGACCAGTTCCTTGATCGTGGTCGCGCGGATAGTGACGGTCTCGTCGCCCCGCACGATCACCGAGCCCTTTTCCGAGCGGGTGACGGCGGCGATCTTGCAATCCTTGCGTATCGCCGCCAGCGCGTCCTCGAAGGAAGCGGTCTGGTAGAGCGACTTGATCTCGTGGCTGTTGGCGAAGACGATGTCGACCGTGCCGGAGCGCATCAGATCGAGGAACTCGTCGCGGTAGCGGTCGACACAGAAGGAATCCGACAGCGTCATCGACACTTCGCGCCCCGCCGCATGCGCCAGCCTCGCGGTCTGCCGGATCGCTTCCTTGGCGCGCGGCGGATCCCACAGATAACCCTCGAAATAGGTGACCTTGGCGCCGGCCGCCTTGTCGGCCTCGACGTCCTCCGGCCCCAGCTCGACGCAGGCGCCGAGATAGGTGTTCATCGAGCGCTCGCCGTCCGGCGTGACGAAGATCATCGAGCGAGCCGTCGGCGGCTCGCCTTGCAGTGGCTTGGTGTCGAAGGCCACGCCCTGGGCGCGGATATCATGGCTGTAGATGTCGCCGAGCGCATCGTTCGACACCTTGCCGAAAAAGGCGGCGCGGCCGCCGAAGCTCGCCACGCCCGCCGCCGTGTTGCCGGCGCTACCGCCTGAAGCTTCGATCGCCGGTCCCATGCGGCTGTAGAGCAGCTCGGCGCGCCTGGTGTCGATGAGGTTCATCGCGCCCTTGATGATGCCGTTGGTTTCCAGAAAGGCTTCGTCGCATTGCGCGATGATGTCGACAATGGCATTGCCGATGCAAAGCACGTCATATTCCGGCATCAATGTCTCCGTCAACGATTGTCCGGCTTTCTGCCACACCGGCCGCGCGCGGGTCTAGCGGCTCGCAGCCGCTTTGCCTATCCCGAAAATCGGCACCGGTTTCCGCTTCGCCGACTTCCGATCTGGTTGCTGCGGCAGCCGTCGCGCCGAACTGGACCATATCGTTAGAGGCGACGGCGGCTATGGTTGGAGCGTCATCGAAACATCTAAGCCGTGGTGTGAGCTAGAGCGGACCGTCGAAACAGGCTGAAGGCGCGAAATCCCATGTCCGAAAAGACCGAGATGACGACCGAGCTGGCGCTGCTTGGCCTGCTGGCGGCGCTGTGGGGTGCCTCCTATACCTTCATCAAGATCGGCGTCGAGACGATCCCGCCGGTAACCTTCATCGCCGGGCGCACGCTGATCGCCGGCGGCATTCTGCTTGGCCTCATCCGCTGGCGCGGCCTTGTCATGCCGCCGGGCGTGGTCATGTGGCGCCGCTTCATGCTCCAGGCCTGCCTCAACAGCGTCATCCCGTTCACGCTGATCGCCGCCGCCGAACGTTCCATCGACGCCGGCCTTGCCACGATCCTCAACGCGACGTCGCCGATCTTCACCTTCCTGCTGACGGCGCTGATCACCCGCCACGAGCCGGTGACATTGCGCAAGCTGGTCGGCGTCGGCGCCGGCATCGCCGGCATTTGCCTCATCGTCGGCACTGAGGCGCTGGGGGGCATCGGCCATCAGCTCTGGGCGCACATTGCGGTCGTCGCCGCCACCGTCTGCTATGCCGGCGCCGCCATTTTCGGCCGCAATTTCAGAGGGCTCGACCCGATGGTGCCGGCCGCCGGCTCGATGATCTGCGGCGCCGTGATCCTGATTCCCTTGAGCCTCGTCTTCGACCGGCCCTGGACGTTGGCGCCGTCGACGGCGTCGATTCTGGCGCTCTTCGGGCTTTCGGTCTTCTCCACCGCGCTCGCCTTTTCGATCTTCTTCCGGCTCATCCACACGCTGGGCTCAGTCGGCACCACCTCGCAGGCCTATCTGCGCGTGCCGATCGGCGTCGGCATCGGCGCCGTCTTTCTGGGCGAAAGCCTCGGGCCGAGCGCCTGGTTCGGCATGGGCTTCGTCGTCGTTGGCGTCGCGGCGATGACCATTCCGGCCAGACAGGCCAAGCTTGCGCAATAATGCATGTCGCCCAAAAGTGCATGGCGGTTTTGGGAGAACGACATGCATCGAGACAAAACCTAAGGCGCGTCGACGCGACGCGCTTAGTTGCGCCGCTTAGCAAGCCCGCCTATCTCGGGATCGTCGCTCCTCTGTAAGGGCTTGGACCTGCCGTGATCCTCGACGCCGCCCGCGCTGCCGCCAGCCGGCTGTTCTCACCTGAATTCCGCTCCGTCTTCCTGAAGACGCTGGGCCTGACGCTGCTCGCCTTGGTGGCGCTGTGGTTCGGCATCGAGAGCCTGCTCGAATGGCTGGCATGGCCGTGGCTGCAGACATTTGTACCCGGCCTGCCGTCCTGGGCAGGATGGCTGAGCGGCATCATCGCCGGCATCCTCTTGGCAATGGGCATGGCGCTGCTCGTGGCACCCGTGACGGCAATCGTCGCCGGGTTGTTCCTCGACGATATCGCCGAGGTGGTCGAGCGCATCGACTATCCCGGCGATCCGCCCGGCCGCGCCGTGCCGGTGCTGCAGTCGCTGGCGCTGGCGATAAAATTCTTTGGCGTCGTGATCCTCGGCAACATCGTCGCCCTGCTGCTGCTCCTCGTGCCGGGCATCAACCTCGCCGCCTTCTTCATCGTCAATGGATATCTGCTGGGTCGCGAATTCTTCGAGTTCGCCGCCATGCGCTTCCGCCCCGAGGCCGAAGCCAAGGCGCTGCGCCGGAAGTATGCGGGCACGGTATTCCTGGCCGGACTGCTGATCGCGGTCTTCCTTGCCGTGCCGCTGCTCAACCTTTTGACCCCGCTCTTTGCCGCCGCCATGATGGTGCATCTGCACAAGGCGGTTTCGGCGCGGGACCCGGTCCAGCGCAATTTCCGGAAAAGCGCGTAGCGGTTTTTCGTCCGGAAATGCGCAACAAGGGGATGAGCGGTTCGGTGTTTCCGTGAAACGCTGAACGCTCTAATCCTGCTCGGTACCGCCCCCGCGGAACAGCGCCTGCAGCTTGCCGAACGGCATCGCCGAACGGGTGAAGCCGAAGGTGCCGTCCTGCTGGATTTCCCGCGCAGCGGTTTCCAGCATGCCAAAGGCGAAATTCGTCAGCCATGGCCCGAGCGAGACGCGTTTTACGCCGGCCGCAGCAAGGTCGGCCACGGTGAAGCCGGGTCGCGCCATGACATTGACCGGCTTGCTGACCGCGGAGCAGACCGTCCGCACCGCGTCGATGTCGCTCAGGCCCGGCGCATAAAGCACGTCGGCGCCGGCTTTCTCGAAAGCCTGCAGACGCTTGATCGTGTCGTCGAGATCGGTCTTGCCCCAAAGGAAATTCTCGGCCCGCGCGGTGAAGACGAAATCGTGCTTCAAGGCGCGCGCCGCCTCGGCGGCCGCGGCGACGCGTTCGACTGCATGCGAGAACTCGTAGATTGGATTCTCTGGGTCGCCGGTATGGTCCTCGATCGAACAGCCGGCAAGGCCGGCGGCTTCCGCCGCGAAGATGGTTTCTGCGGCCTGCTCGGCGCTGTCGCCCTTGCCGCGCTCGAGATCGGCCGAAACCGGCAGGTCGGTTGCCGCCGTCACTTCGCGGCAATGGTGGATCATGGCCTCGAACGTCACGGCGCCGTCGGACAGGCCGCGCGAGAAGGCGAAGCCGGCGCTGGTCGTGGCCAGCGCCTTGAAGCCGAAGGAAGCCAAAAGCTTGGTCGTGCCGACATCCCAGGGATTGGGCATGACGAAGGTCGAGGCGTGCAGATCGCGAAAAATCTTGCCCTTGTCCATGGCGGGTCCTCAATCATGGGTCGTGCGGGGAATTTATCGCGGTCGCCCCGCTCGGGCAAACGAATGCGCTCGGCTCAGAAGCGTTTCTCGTTCTCTGCTGACAACCTTTTGAGGGCGTCTGAACTCGCCACGTAGCGCGACGCTTTCTTATCCCAATGATAGATGGCTGAAATGTCTTTCGAGGACGCCTCGGGCGCCGCATCGTCGCAGCTTTCGCCGCTTGGTATCGTGGCATCGGTCACCGTCACCTTGACGGCTGCATGCGGCCGGCCACCGGCAATGGCCTTAAAAGCGATGTCCTGCTTGCGGCTGTAGGTGCATAGCCTTTCATCGAACGTGTAGATCATGTCGATCAGTTCGAACTTGTCGTTGCGCACCATGATCAACGGCGTGATCACATAGCCCTGGCTCGAATTGAAATGCGTGCTCATGGTAATGAGGATATCGTCACCGGCGCCGACCGACAGTTTGTTCGGTTCGCGAAAATAGGTGCTGCGATCGACGGCGACATTGACCGCGTCGAGCAGCGCCGGCTTGCCGCCGGTCAGATCGTAGAGCGCCAGCACCGCATAGCCCTCGGCGCTGTCGGGAGAGTCGCCGAGATCGAACAGCATGGTCAGCCGGTCCTTGCCGCCGGCCTTGATGGCAAGCACCGCAGCATTGGGCAGGCTTGACGTTTCAGGCGGCGGGCCACCGCTGTCCGGACCGGCGACGTGGCGCATTTCGATCGGCAAGCCGCCGTGGTAGAAGCCGTCGGCGTTCAACGCCAGATCGGGGATGACCATCCTGGCGAGGTCGAGATAGGTGACGTCCTTGTGGCCCGGGATGGCGCTGGCAAAGTCCGGAAAGCTGACATTCTCCGCGCTCGCCGGGCCCCAAAGCCATGACAGAAGCACAAGAGCGAGGGCGAGGCGAAGCAGGGTGGATTTCATGGGGTGGGAGCCGCCGGCTGTTTGACGGCTGCACGCTAGCACGGAAGATTTCGCCGTAAGCCTGAAACAATTCCAGGAAGAATGTGAAACAGTTTTCCGTCCGGAATTGCGTAAAAACAAGTAGCTGGAGCGGGTCGGCAATTCGACGAAAGCGGAACCGCTCCAGTGTCCGATCAAAGGATCGGCACCAGTCCTGCGAGGTCGCGCATGTCGTCGAACAGGATCCCGCCGGCTTCCGCCAGCCCGTCGCGGTCCGAGAATGGATCGGCGTGATAGGAAAACACGCGCATGCCGGCGGCAATGCCGGCCTGGGTGCCGGCCACGCTGTCCTCGATGACGATGCAGTCGGCCGGCGCGAAGCCCATCGTCTTTGCCGCATGCAGGAAAAGGTCCGGGAACGGCTTGCCGCGCCCGACCATGGTCGAGGAAAACATGGCGTGCTCGAACAGCGGCAACAAGCCGGTCTGCCCGAGCGTGATATGCATCTTCGAAACCCGCGCCGACGAGGCGACGCAATAGGCAATACCGGCGGCGCGCACCTTTTCGATGAAATCGCGCACGTGAGGGATCGCCTCGACGCCATGCGCGAATAGATCCGGCAGGCCGGCGTTCCAGCGTTCGACGAAGTCGGCGCCGAGCCGGGCCTCGGTCGCCTCTTCGATCTCTTTCTGCACCGAGGCCATGCTGCGGCCCGAGAAGGTCTTGCGGCAATATTCGAATGTGGTTTGAAAGCCCGCTTCACAAAGCCAGTCGGCGAGGCGCCGATTGGCAAGGTTCTCGGTGTCGACCAGAACCCCGTCGCAATCGAAGATGACCAGTTTTGGGACTTGCATTTAGGCGGTGCCGGTCGATCCGAAACCGCCGGCGCCGCGCGCCGTGCCGCCGGCGAGCGCCCGTTCTTCGCTGGCCACCTGCGTGACTGCCGCAAACACGATCTGCGCGATCCGCATGCCGCGCGTCACCGCGAAGTCCTCATCGCCAAGATTGACGAGCAGCACTTTCACCTCGCCGCGGTAATCGCTGTCGATGGTGCCGGGCGTGTTGAGCACGGTCAGCCCATGTTTGAAGGCGAGGCCGGAGCGCGGCCGCACCTGGCCTTCCATGCCTTCCGGGATTTCCACGATCAGCCCGGTCGGCACCAGCGCGCGTTTTCCGGGTAGGATAAGCAGCGGCCGGTCTTCCGGCACCGCGGCTCGCAGGTCCATCCCGGCCGCGCCCGCGCTTTCATAGGTCGGCAGCGGCAAGCCCTCGCCATGCGGAAGCCTGACGAAACCGACGGTGGGGCCGATGACGGAGGAAGGATAGACAGCCGTGCGCATGAGCCCATTCCTATCGGCGCGGCTGCCGATTCGGTCAACCCGGCCGCGACGCTATCAACGCCTTTCTTTCAATGCGGTTCCGCGTCAGCGCAACTCCACCGGAACGACGGTCGTCTCCTTGATCTCCTCCATGACGAAGGAAGCGGAGACGTCCGACAGCGGCACCTTGGCGATCAGCCGCTGATAGAGCCTGTCATAGGCTTTCACGTCGGCGACGCGGGCTCTCAGCACATAGTCGAGGTCGCCCGACATGCGGTAAACGCCGGTGATCTCGGCAAAGCCCGTCACCGCCGCCCGGAACTTTTGCAGCCAGTCCGGGTCGTGGTTCGACGTGCGGATCAGGATGAACACCGAAAGCCCGAGTCCAAGCTTGTCGGCATCGACCAGCGCCACGCGCCCGGTAATGACGCCCTCCTCCTCCAGCCGCTTCACGCGCCGCCAGCAGGCGTTGCGGGACAAGGCCACGCGCTCCGACAACTGGTCGACGGAAAGCGTGCCGTCGCGCTGCAGTTCGGCCAGCAATCTCCGATCAGTTTCGTCGATATCATATGCCATTCTTGGGATAAATGTCCCAAAATAGGGCTAGATACAAGGACAATTTGGGATCGATGAACCCTCAACTCGTGGCAGGATACTCAATACCGGGGCTCATCCCGGCAGAAGGGATCACCATGACGACGCGGTTTTCGGCGCTCTTTACGTCTCACCCGGCCAAGGTTGGCGAAACCTATTTCGGCCACATGGCCTTCGCCGCCTGGTTCTGCTCCCGCCTGTCGATGGCCGCGGGCGCCGCCCTCGTTCACGCTTTCTTGCCATTTCTGTTCGAGACTACCGCCAGCCGAATCGTCCGTGAGCTCTATGAGCGCACGAACAACAGAGGCTCACACGCGGTGAAGGAGCCTCAGGCTCTGATGGATCGCGCCTGATAAATGGTGGAATGCGATGTGCCGGTGGGCGGCCTATCTCGGTGAAGCGGTCTTCCTCGAAGACATCGTCACCGCGCCCTGCCACTCGCTGATTGCCCAGAGCCACTGCGCCCAGGAGGCCAAGTCGCCGACCAATGGCGACGGTTTTGGCCTCGCCTGGCATGGCGACCGTCCCGAGCCCGGCCTTTACCGCGATATCCTGCCGGCCTGGTCGGACCCCAATCTGAAAAGCCTCTGCCGGCAGATCAAATCAGGCCTGTTCCTCGCTCATGTGCGCGCCTCCACCGGCGGCGCGACCAGCCGCATGAACTGCCATCCCTTCGTCTCCAGCCGCTGGTCGTTCATGCATAACGGCCAGATCGGCGGCTTCGAGAAGATCCGCCGCGCGCTTGAGAATTCGCTGTCGGATGCTGTCTTCGACCAGCGCGAAGGGACGACTGATTCCGAACTCTTCTTCCTGCTGATGCTCGACGAAGGCCTGTCCGCCGACCCGCAAGGCGCGGTAGCCCGCGCCACCAGCCGCGTTCTCGAGGCTTCGCGCCACGCCGGTCTCGAACCCTCCCTGAAGCTGACAGCGGCATTTTCCGATGGCGAGGCGCTCTACGCCGTGCGCTACGCCACCGACGGCCAGGCGCCAACGCTCTATACCGGCGCATTCGCGAGCCGCGCCGGCCGCTGCATCGTCTCCGAACCGTTCGACCGCGACGGCGGCGAATGGCAGGCGATTCCGCCGTCGAGCTTTGTCACCATGACAAGGGACGGCACAAACATCCGGCCGTTCGCGCCGACCGTTGCTAAGTTCGCGTTGGTCGTCTAGCTCCAAACCTAGCCAAGGTCGCGGGACAGCGCCGCCCTGACCACAGGTGGGCGCAATTTCGATCAAGCACCGCTGTCCTAACAATGCTGAATTCGGCTTGAAGCCGCGGTCTCATCCGCCATGTTCAAGGCGCAGCGCGGCAAGCAGCCGGAGTGCAGCACAATGGACATCGGATTTTCCTCGACTACCGAACTCGCGGCAGCAATTGCCCGGCGGAGAATCTCGGCCGTGGAGGCGCTCGATGCGCATCTGGCGCAGATCGACCGACATAACGAAGCACTGAACGCCGTCATCCTCCTCGACCGGGAAGGTGCGCTTCAGCGTGCCCGAGAAGCCGATGTGGCACTCGCCCGCAGCGCCGCGCTCGGCCCGCTGCACGGCGTGCCGTTCACGCTGAAGGATGCGCACGAGACCGCTGGCATGAAGACGACGGTCGGCTTCCCGCCATTTGCCGACTACGTTCCCAAGCAGGACAGCCCTGTGGTTGCCAGGCTAAAGAGAGCCGGCGGCGTGCTGGTCGGCAAAACCAATGTCGCCACCATGCTGGGCGACTGGCAGTCTGACAATCCGCTGTTCGGCCGCACCTGCAACCCTTGGGATCCGTCGCGCACAGCGGGCGGCTCCAGCGGCGGCGCCGCCGCTGCGGTTGCTGCGGGCATGACGCCCTTCGAGGTCGGCACCGACATGCAGAGTTCCATCCGCTTGCCCGCCGCCTTTTGCGGCGTCCACGGCCTGAAGCCGACCGAGCATCGCGTCTCGCTGGCCGGCGCTTTTCCCGACCCGGGCGGCATTCCGCGCAGCGTCCGCTTGATGTCCTGTGTCGGGCCGATTGCTCGCAATCTGGAGGACCTGGCGCTGATTTACCGGATCATTGCCGGTCCGGACGGCGGCGATACCGATCTGGCGCCGGTGCCGGTTGATGCGATACCGACGCTCGAGCTGAAATCGCTGCGCATCGCCTTCGCCGGCACCTTCCGCAGCTTTCCGGTGGCCGCCGAGATCGGCGCCGCGGTCGAGAGATTGGCTGCTAGGCTGGCTTCCGCCGGCGCGCACGTCGAGGAAGCCAAACTGCCGAGGCTCGACCTGCATGATGATCTCGCCGAGGGCGGCAAGTTGATCGGCATGATGCTGGAGGCAGCGCAACCGGAACCGCCGGAACAGCCTGCGCCGGTGTCGCGCTGGTTCGCGGCGCTCGCTGGCCGCGACCGGTCGATCCTTGCCTGGGAGCGGTTCTTCGGAAGCTGCGATGCCTTGCTTTGCCCGGTCGCCATGACAACGGCCTTTCCGCACTGCAAGCCAGGCAGCGCGCTCAAGGTCGACGGCAAGGACGAGAGCTATTGGATGCTGCCGGCCTATGGCGCGGTCTTCAATTATTCCGGCCATCCGGCGCTGGCGATACCAGGCGGGCAGGACAGCAACGGGTTGCCCGTCGGCCTGCAACTGGTCGGCAAGCGCTGGTCGGAGGCGAGACTGCTCGCCGTCGCTGCGGCGATCGCGCCGCTGACCGACGGGTTTCGCCGGCCGCCGGGCTACTGAGCGAAGCGCGACAGCGCATAAGGCGCGAGCAATGGATCGCGCTCGCCATCGACGATTTCGCGGGCCGCAAACAGGCCGATGGCGGGTGCCAGCGTGATGCCGGAATGGGTAACGGCGACATAGACGCCGCCTACGCCGTCGGCGCGGCTGACAATTGGGAAACCATCGATCGGAGTAGGACGATAGCCGACCGTATGGAAATCGTACTCCAGCCCGTCGGCGCCGCGCAGCATCGCTTTCACCGCTTCGAAAAGCTCAAGCGCGGTTGCCTCCGGGTTCTCGCCCGGATCGCCGCCGCCAAAATCCGAGCCCGCGATGATCCGGCCCTCGGCCGTCTGCCGCATATGCAGCCTCTCGGCCAGCACCAGGCCGTTGAGGAGTTTCCTGCAGGGTCGCGAATGCACGATCAGACCGGGCGGCGTCTTGATCGGCAACTGGACGCCTGCCGTCGCGGCGATCGCCGGGGCGCCGGCGCCGGCGGCGATCACCACCTCGTCGGCGGCGATGGTTTCACCCGCAACGACGACGCCGGTGAGCCTGCCGCCGGATAGAGTCAGTCTATCGACAGTCCCCGTAATGAGCCGCGCGCCGCACCGTTCGGCGTCCGCCAGCAGCGCCGTTGCGGTCGCGACCGGCTCGGCCACGCCTTCCTCGGCGACATGAAGCGCAAAATCGGGAAGCTCGGTCAGGTTGGGCTCGATCCGCGCCGCCTGCTCGCGGCCGACCTGCTCGATGCCGTAGCCCCAGGACGAATGCTCGGCCGCATAGGCTTTGAGCTTGTCCGCCGGCAGGTCCCAGCACAGGCCGCCGCACCAGGCAAGCGGCAGGCCCGGCAGATCATTCGCCAAGCGTTTCCACTCGTTCATCGCCCGGATGCGCAGCCGGAAATAGGTCTCCGGATTGCCCCAGCTTGCGTTGATCCAGGCGAAGGAATTGGGCGTCGCGACGCCGCCGGCGCCGCTTGTCGAGACGACCGTCACCCTCGCTCCAGCCTTCGCCAGATGCCAGGCGATCGATGCGCCGAGGATGCCGGCGCCGATGACGATGACTTGTTTTGCGCTGCTCATGTCATGACCTTCAGAGGAGATTTCCCCGTCATGCCATCGCGCCGGCCAGACCTCAAGCGAGAAGCGGCTAAGCGCCGCCCACCGCTATCTTCTGCGTCCCGACAATCAGGCACTTCAGCTCTTCGCAGCGCCGCGTGAGCCGTGAAGAGTCGACCTTCTTCGCTAACGCCAACGCTGTGCCGAGTTCCAGCTCCGCGCCGGAACGATCGCCGAGCTGAATGAGCAGCGCCGCGAGCGCAAGCCTCGCATCGGCGACATTGACCGGCGAGCCGACCTCGCTCCAGCGCGAGCATGCGGTCTGCAGCTCCCGAACAGCCTCGGTGAGGCGGCCTTCCCGTATGAAAAGTTCAGCCTTGGCCTCGGCGGTCAGCGCCCGGATGGAGGCCATCGGCCAGCGCTGCGGCTGGCTCTCCAGCTCGGCGATGACTTCTTTTGCGCGCTCGAGACGATTGGTGCGCGCCGCCACCTTGGCGAGAGTGGCAAGGACCATGCCTCGCCGCTGCAGCGTCGGCCAGCCGTTTCCGACCAGGGAGCGCTCGAGAGCGCTGAAGGCGGCCTCGGCCTGGCCTTGCTCCAGCTGCAGCAGCGCCAGGCCGGGCTGCGGATCCCAGCCGGCGGCATGGGACGCCCGATAGGCTGTTTCCGCCTCGGTGAGATCTCCGGCAGCCAGATGAATGTCACCCAAGACACGCAGCGCATCGCCCGTCGCCCAGGGGGCGTCGACGGCGAGCTGGTCGAGCGCGGCACGTACCAGCGCCTCAGCCTCCTTCAGCGTGCCGTGAACGCCGAGCACTTCGGCGCGATGCAGCCGGCAGGAGCCCGACAGATCCTCAAGCCCGTGTCCCCTGCACCAGTCCTCATAGCCGAGGGTCCATTGGTTGGCCCTCGCCCAGTCGCCAAAATTCCGGCAGGCCCAAAGTATGTTGCAGTAGAGAATGCCGCCGACGACCGGGTCCACGTCGCTGGAGAGGCCGAGCGCGGCGGCGAAATCCTGGTCCTCCTGGCCGGATTTGGTCTCACCGAGGCAGAGCTTGAAAAAGCCGCGATAGATCAGCCCGAGCGACTCCACGACCGGATCTTCGAGATCCCTGCCAACCGCGAAAGCCTGTTCGGCAAGCGCCAGCGCCTGCTCCGGCTCGGCTTCCGCGCCCATGATGCGCGCTCCCATCCAGCACCACAGGCCGTGCTCCCTGCTGTCGGTTGCGCCATCGATCAGCTGCGCCGCCCGCTTGTGCCAGCCCTTGGCGACGGCAAGTTCCCCTCTCTCCAGATGAACCCTGGCCAGGCCGATTGCCGGGGACGCCGCTCGCAAGCGCTCGCCGGCCACGCCGTAGGCAGTCACCGCGCGCGCCAGAAGCGGGATGGCTTCAGCCGGGCGCCCCATGCACTCCAGCGCAAGTGCCCATTCCTCGAGATCGGCCGTCAGCAGCTCGCCAGCGGCCTCCGCTTCGCTAAAGCAGGCCGCGGCCTCGTGCCATTTCCTGGCAGCAACAGCCGCGCGCGCCGACAGAATAGGCGAACCGGGGCTCCAAGGCTTGCCGCCCGCGCCGGCCGGCCCGTTCGCCGAAATGGGCGGCTGGTCGAGGCAAATCCGGTAGCCGAAGCGGGGCAGGTTGCGCAGCGCCGTTTCCATGCCGCCCTGGCGAAGAACGCCGCGGGCAAGGCTTGCCACGCGCTGCAACGAAGCTTCCGTCACCGTCACGCCCGGCCATAGCGTTTCAAGCAATTCGTCTTTGCTCATGGCCCGGTCCCGGTGCCGCAGCAGGATGGCGAGGAAATCGAAGACCAGGGGCTGCACCTCGATCTCGCTTCCGGCGAGACGGAGGGCGCGAGCGTCCTCGTTAAGCTCGAAGTCGCCGAAGCAATAAGTTCCCATCGGCAGCAATCCTGTGACGGCAGTAGGCAAAGGATCGGAAGAAGATAAGGACGGCGTAAGGACTGTCGGCCGCCTCTTGCGCAATTCTCCGTCTGCCCGGCGAGCCATGCTGCAGTTTAGCTCAGCGGCCCCGGGAATGTCACCGGCATCGAATCTGGTCGAGCGTCCGGAGGCATTTGAACCCAAGATCAAGGAGATTGCGAAATGCAGAAATACATCATCGAACGTGAAATTCCCAAGGTCGGCACCTTCGAGCGCGAGCAGCTTCGCGACGCCTCCAAGGCCTCGAACGCCATTCTCGCCGAGCTCGGCCCGGACATTCAGTGGGTCGAATCCTTCGTCGCGGACGACAAGACCTTTTGCGTCTACCTCGCCAAGGACGAGGCCATCATTCAGCGCCACGCCAAGATGAGCGGCTTCCCGGCCACCAAGATCACGCAGGTGAAGCGCCTGTTCGATCCGACGACGGCATACGCCGCCGCCTGACGGAGGGATCGACCGTGAAGTGCCTTGCAGGCGAGCTGCGAGCACGATCGATCCTGATCTTCTGTCGGCCAAACCTTCGGGAGGGCCAGTCTGGGCCCTCCCGATTTCATCATTCAAACAGAGGAGGATAAACCATGACCATCCTTGGACAGGAGCTTGCGGCCAACCACTCCGCGCTCGGACGGTTCCTCGTTGCGATCTTCGTAATCTGCCGTTCCGGCGGAGGCGTGCTTGCGCGCATCCTGCGAAATCGCAGGGGTCGGGCCACGCTGGACGAATTGCCGGACTATCTGCTGCGCGACATCGGCATCGAACGGGCGGAGATACGTTTAGCTACCCGGTTGGGCCGCCAGGACCGTCATCGCGAGCGAACCTGAACGGCCTAAGGTTCCTGTCAGGCCACATCGACTACGCTGTTCGGCCGTGCCGGTCTGCCCGAAACTGTCGACACGCCCAAAATGCGCTGCTAGAAGCCCGCGCCACAGACAGGATTCCAAAAATTGGCAGAAGACATCGAACAGGCGGTTTCGCGCCGCCGCACTTTCGCGATCATCGCCCACCCCGATGCCGGCAAGACCACGCTCACCGAAAAGCTGCTTCTGTTCGGCGGCGCCATCCAGCTTGCCGGCGAGGTCAAGGCCAAGAAAGATCGCATCCAGACCCGGTCCGACTGGATGAAGATCGAGCGCGAGCGCGGCATCTCGGTCGTCACCTCGGTGATGACCTTCGAATATGACGACAACGTCTTCAACCTGCTCGACACGCCCGGCCATGAGGATTTCGCCGACGACACCTACCGCACGCTCTCTGCGGTGGATTCGGCCGTCATGGTCATCGACGCCGCCAAGGGCATCGAGCCGCGCACGCTGAAACTGTTCGAGGTCTGCCGGCTGCGCGACATCCCGATCATCACCTTCGTCAACAAGATGGACCGCGAGAGCCGCGATCCCTTCGAAATCCTCGACGAGATCGAGCAGAAGCTGGCGCTGGACACGGCACCGGTTACTTGGCCGATCGGCCGCGGCAAGACCTTTTCCGGCACCTATCACCTGGCGCAGAACGCGGTGCGCCGGAGCGATGACGAGAAGGAGCGCACGCCCGTCAACGGCCCGGATTCCAACCGCGTCGCCGGGCTTTTGCCGGAAAACGAGCGCAACGACTTCATCGAGGAACTGGAGCTCGCGCGGGAAGCGTGCAGACCCCTCGACATCGACGCCTTCCGCGAAGGCCATCTGACGCCGGTCTATTTCGGCTCGGCGCTGCGCAATTACGGCGTGCGCGACCTGATCGAGGCGCTCGGCGCCTACGGGCCGCCGCCGCGGGCCCAGGCAGCCGATGAACGCACGGTCGAGGCGACGGAGGGGAAGATGACCTCCTTCGTCTTCAAGATCCAGGCCAACATGGACCCCAACCATCGCGACCGCATCGCGTTCGTCCGCGTCTGCTCCGGCAAGCTGGAGCGCGGCATGAAGGCCAAGCTGGTGCGCACCGGCAAACCGATGAGCCTCTCGGCGCCGCAATTCTTCTTCGCCCGCACCCGCGTCACCGCCGACGAGGCCTTCGCCGGCGACGTCGTCGGCATTCCCAATCACGGCACGCTGCGCATCGGCGACACGCTGACCGAGGGCGAGGAGATCCTGTTCCGCGGCGTGCCGAACTTCGCGCCGGAAATCCTGCGCCGTGTCCGCCTCGGCGATGCGATGAAAGCCAAGAAGCTGAAGGAAGCGCTGCATCAGATGGCCGAGGAGGGCGTCGTGCAGCTGTTCTCGCCTGAGGACGGCTCGCCGGCCATCGTCGGCGTTGTCGGCGCGCTGCAGCTCGATGTGCTGAAGGAGCGGCTTAACATCGAATACACGCTGCCGGTGGATTTCGAGATGTCGCGCTTCTCCGTCTGCCGCTGGATCTCGGCCGACGACAGGACGGATGTCCAGCGCTTTATCGAGGCGCATCGCGGCGACATCGCCCGCGACCTCGACAACGATCCTGTCTTCCTCGCCCAGCACGCCTTCTCGCTCAACTACGAGGCCGAGCGCTGGAAAGCGATCCGCTTCGCCGCGGTCAAGGACTATCAGGTCCGCGACAAGGCGGCGTGATTGTGGTGAATAGTGAATAGTGAATAGTGAATAGTAGTCGGGCATCCTCACCATTTACCATTCACTATTCACGCGTAATCACCCCTTCGCCGCTTCCTCGATCGTGGCGATGTCGATCTTGCCCATCTGCATCATCGCCGACATCACGCGCCCGGCCTTCGCTCTGTCGGGGTCCTGAAGCAGGCGCGGCAGCTGCTCCGGCACGACCTGCCAGGAAACGCCGAACTTGTCCTTCAGCCAGCTGCAGCGCCCCGGTTCGCCGCCGCCTTCGGTGAGTCTGGCCCAGAAATAATCGACTTCCTCCTGCGTTTTGCAGTCGATCGACAGCGACATCGCCTCGGTGAACTTGTATTGCGGTCCTCCGTTGAGGGCTTGGAACTGTACCCCGTCGAGCTCGAACGAGGCGACCAGCACCTGGCCTTCCTGGGGATGGCCCTTGGGCCAGCGCGTGACGCTCAGCACCTTCGAATTCTTGAAGATGGCGACGTAGTGGTTCATGGCCTCCTCGGCCTGGCCGTCGAACCAAAGGAAGGTGGTGATCTTCTGCATATCTTGCTCCTCCGACTTGTTCAGGTTGGCTCCATCATCAAACGGCGCGCCGGGAATTTGGCGCGGCTTCCGTGCCGTCTGCCTCAAGGACGGCTCGGCGCGGCACGATCCGACAGCATTTTTCAAATTTCCTGAAGAATCGTGGCGCAGCGCAAAATTGTGGCAAGGGCGGACCTTGGCCGCTATAACCGCTGCCGACTGAAATACAGCGCCGCCGCGCCACGCTTGAGCGCCGCCAGCCATCAAGGAAATACCGATGCCCGCCTACCGTTCCCGCACCACCACCCATGGCCGCAACATGGCCGGCGCCCGTGGCCTGTGGCGTGCCACCGGCATGAAGGACAGTGATTTCGGCAAGCCGATCATTGCGGTGGTCAATTCCTTCACCCAGTTCGTGCCGGGCCATGTGCACCTGAAGGATCTCGGCCAGATCGTCGCGCGCGAGATCGAGAAGGCCGGCGGCGTCGCCAAGGAGTTCAACACCATCGCCGTCGATGACGGCATCGCCATGGGTCACGACGGCATGCTCTATTCGCTCCCGTCGCGCGAGCTGATCGCCGATTCCGTCGAATACATGGTCAATGCGCACTGCGCCGACGCCATGGTCTGCATCTCCAACTGCGACAAGATAACGCCCGGCATGCTGATGGCCTCGCTACGCCTCAACATCCCGACCGTTTTCGTCTCCGGCGGCCCGATGGAAGCCGGCAAGGTGGTGCTGGGCGGCAAGGCGCAGGCGCTCGACCTCGTCGACGCCATGGTGGCCGCGGCCGACGACCGAATTTCAGATGAGGACGTCAAGGTGATCGAGCGCTCGGCCTGCCCGACCTGCGGCTCCTGCTCGGGCATGTTCACGGCGAACTCGATGAACTGCCTGACCGAAGCGTTGGGTCTCTCGCTGCCCGGCAACGGCTCGACTTTGGCCACCCATGCCGATCGCAAGCGGCTGTTCGTCGAGGCAGGCCATCTGATCGTCGATCTTGCGCAGCGCTATTACGAGCAGGAGGACGACAGCGCGCTGCCGCGCAGCATCGCCTCCAAGGGGGCCTTCGAAAACGCCATGGCGCTCGACATCGCCATGGGCGGCTCGACCAACACGGTGCTGCACATCCTGGCTGCCGCGCATGAGGGCGAGGTCGACTTCACCATGGAGGATATCGACCGGCTGTCGCGCAAAGTGCCGGTGCTTTGCAAGGTGGCGCCGGCCAAGTCCGACGTGCACATGGAGGATGTTCACCGCGCCGGCGGCATCATGGCGATCCTCGGCCAGCTCGACCAGGCCGGGCTGATCAACCGCGATCTGCCGACAGTCCACACCGCAACGCTGGGCGAAGCGCTCGACCATTGGGACATCGCCCGCACTTCCGCAGAGAATGTGCGCGAGTTCTTCCGCGCCGCGCCCGGCGGCGTGCCGACGCAGGTCGCCTTCAGCCAGGATCGCCGCTGGGAGGATCTCGACACGAACCGCGAGACGGGCGTCATTCGCTCGGCCAAGACGCCATTCTCGAAGGATGGCGGCCTCGCCGTGTTGAAGGGCAATCTGGCGCTCGACGGCTGCATCGTGAAGACGGCCAGCGTCGACGAGTCGATCCTGAAATTCACCGGTCCGGCCCGCGTCTTCGAAAGCCAGGACGCTTCCGTCAAGGCGATCCTGGGCAACGAGATCAAGGCGGGCGACATCGTCGTCATCCGCTATGAGGGACCGCGCGGCGGCCCCGGCATGCAGGAGATGCTCTACCCGACCAGCTATCTGAAGTCGAAGGGCCTCGGCAAGGCCTGCGCGCTGATCACCGACGGCCGCTTCTCCGGCGGCACGTCGGGTCTGTCGATCGGCCACGTCTCGCCGGAAGCCGCCGAGGGCGGGCTGATCGGCCTGGTTCAGGAAGGCGACACGATCGAGATCGACATCCCCAACCGCAAGATCCATCTCGCCGTCAGCGAAGCCGAGCTCGACGCCCGCCGCAAGGCTATGGCGGCCAAGGGCGCGGATGCCTGGAAGCCTGAGGAAAAGCGCAAGCGCAAGGTGACGACCGCTTTGCGCGCCTATGCCGCCTTCGCCACCAGCGCCGACAAAGGTGCTGTCAGGAAAGTGCCGGAATAGGGCCGACCGCACCTTCTCCCCTTGTGGGAGAAGGTGGATCGGCGCGCAGCGCCGAGACGGATGAGGGGTGTTCCAGCTTGGCGACACCTTTCGCCAGCCAGAATTTCCAGCGCCTTACTCCGTCCAACACCCCTCATCCGGCCGCTTCGCGGCCACCTTCTCCCGCAAGGGGAGAAGGGGAAGCTGGCCCTACGGCATCAGCTGATATTCATAAAGCTTCTGATAGAGTCCGCCCTGTTTGAGCAGGGACTTGTGCGGGCCGCTTTCCAGCACCTTGCCGTTTTCCAGCACCACGATCGTGTCGGCCTGATGCACCGTTGACAGCCGATGCGCGATGACGATGGTCGTGCGCCCAACTGTGAGTTGCTGCAGCGCGTCGCGGAACAGCGCTTCCGACTCGGCGTCCAGCGCGCTGGTCGCCTCGTCGAGCAGCAGGATCTCGGCATTGCGCAGCATGGCGCGCGCGATCGAGATGCGCTGGCGCTGGCCGCCGGACAGCAACGAGCCGTTCTCGCCCACCTCCGTGTCGTAGCCCTTGGCCATGGCGCTGATGAAGTGATGCGCGTTGGCGGCCTTGGCCGCGGCGATCACCTCCTCGTCGGTCGCGTCCTGACGCCCGAGGCGTATGTTGTGCATGATGGTGCCGGCGAACAGGAATGTGTCCTGGCTGACATAGGCAATCTTCTGCCTGAGTGAATCGAGCGTGGCGAAGGAGATGTCCTGGCCGTCGAACATCACCTTGCCGCTCTGCGGGTCGTACATGCGCATGATCAGGTTGAGGATCGTCGACTTGCCGCCGCCGGAAGGTCCGACCAGCGCCGTCATCTTGCCGGCCGCCAGGGTCAGGTTGAGCTGTTCGAAAACCGGCGGGCTCTCGGGATAGGCGAAGCTGACATTGTCGAAGCGGATTTCGCCCGGGCCCGGCTGCAGCGGCTTGGCGCCGGGCTTTTCGGCCAGCGTCAGCGGCCGGTCGGCAAGCTGGAACATCATGCGCACGCCGACAATGCCGGTCTCCAGCGAGATGCGGACGCGCGCCAGCCGCTTGGCCGGCTCATAAGCGAGCAGCAGCGCCCCGATAAAGGCCATGATGTTGCCCGGCATCTGGCCGCCCTGCAGCACCAGGAAGCCGCTGATGAAGACTGCGCCGGCAATCGCCAGACCGGCAAGCGTTTCCATCACCGGGCTGGTGGCTGCCTCGAGCGTCGCGATGTTGTTGGCGCGGTTCTGTACGTCCGACACGGCCTTGTACATGCGCTTGCGCATCGCGCCTTCGAGATTGAAGGATTTGACGACGCGCACGCCGATTGCCGTTTCCTGCATCACATGCACGATCTGGCCGAGCGAGCGGAATTCCATCTTGGCGATCTGACGCACGCGCTTGAGAATGCTGTTGACGCCGTAGATCGCCACCGGTCCGACGACGAAGCAGATCAGCGACAGCGCCGGCTGCTCCCAGACCATCACTGCGACCAGCACGATCAACGTCACCAGATCGCGCACATAGGACGTGACGACGAGGTCGAGCACGCTGCGCGCGGCTTGGGCGTTGTTGGTCATGCGGGTGATCAGGTCGGACGACGAGGTCGAATGGTAGAATTCGATGCCTTGCGCCAGGATCCGGTCATAGATCTTTCGCTGCCTATCGGCGATGATGGCATTGCCGACCCGGCTCATGAAATAGGCCTGAACGAAGGTCGCCAGGCCCTTGAGGACGAAGATAGCGGCGACCGCGGCCGCGATCAGGTTGACGCGATCCGCTCTCTTGTAGACCACGAATTCGTTGGTGATCTCCTTCAGGATCCATGCGCTTGCCCCCGTCATGGCGGCCACCACCAGCATCGACACAATGGCCGCGCCATAGCCGAATTTATGCTCCCGGAAAGATTCTCGTACCAGCCTTGCGACAAGGCGCTGGTTCTCCGTCGAGCGGAAGAAGCGAAACAAACGGCCGATCCTGTGTCTGGCTTAGCAAATTTCGGATTCGCCACGGGGGCGAGAGGCGGCTTATAGAGCGAGTTGGCGCCGGAGGAAACGCCGGCAGGGAAGAAACGGCTGCGGCGGGCCGCCTTTCCGATCACGATAACGCTGATTCTACCAAAGGGATGATGACATGGATTTCGACCTCATCGTGCGCGGCGGCACGCTGCCGGACGGCAGGATCGCCGATATCGGCATCGCTGGCGAAACCATCGCCGCGATCGAGCCTCAGTTGCAAGGCGCAGCTCGGAGCGAGGTCGACGCGCGCGGCAATCTTGTCACGGCGCCCTTCGTCGATCCGCATTTCCATATGGACGCCACGCTCTCCTATGGCATTCCGCGCATCAACGCTTCGGGCACGTTGCTCGAAGGCATTGCGCTCTGGGGCGAGTTGAAGCCGCTCCTGACGCATGAGGCCGTGCGCGACCGCGCGCTCGCCTATTGCGACTGGGCGGTGTCGATGGGCCTGCTTGCCATCCGCACCCATGTCGATGTCTGCGACGACCGGCTGCTTGCCGTGGAAGCTCTGCTGGACGTGAAGAAAACGGTCGCGCCCTATCTCGACCTGCAGCTGGTCGCCTTTCCGCAGGACGGGTTTTATCGCTCGCCGACGGCCCGCGAAAACACAATCCGGGCGCTGGATATGGGCGTCGACATCGTCGGCGGCATCCCGCATTTCGAGCGCAGCACGGGCGACGGCACCCGCTCGGTGACGGAGCTCTGCGAGATCGCGGCGAAGCGCGGCCTGATGGTCGACATGCATTGCGACGAGACCGACGACCCGCTGTCGCGCCACATCGAGCAGCTTGCCTATGAAACGCAGCGCCTCGGCTTGCAGGGCAGGGTGGCGGGCTCGCACCTAACCTCGATGCATTCCATGGACAATTACTACGTCTCGAAGCTGTTGCCGCTGATCGCCGAGGCCGGCGTCTCTGCGATCCCCAATCCGCTGATCAATA
This sequence comes from Mesorhizobium sp. WSM3862, assembly GCF_002294985.1. Lineage (GTDB taxonomy): Bacteria > Pseudomonadota > Alphaproteobacteria > Rhizobiales > Rhizobiaceae > Mesorhizobium. The sequence continues at coordinate 622,237 of NZ_NSGE01000004.1, forward strand.
TCATGCTGCAGGGGCGCCACGATACTTTCCCCAAGCGGCGCGGCCTGACCCGGGTGAAGGAGATGCTGGCGCTCGGCATCCGCGTCGGCTGGGGCCAGGACTGCGTGCTCGACCCATGGTATTCGCTGGGCACGGCGGACATGCTCGACGTGGCCTTCATGGGCCTGCATGTCGCGCAGATGTCGAGCCCGGCCGACATGGCGCGCTGCTTCGACATGGTCACCAACGTCAACGCCGCCATCATGGGGCTTGATCATCTCGGTCTGACCGTCGGCAAGCGGGCGAGCCTTGTCGTGCTCGATGCCGGCAATCCGATCGAGGCCGTCCGCCTGCGCCCCGAGCGCCTCTATGTCATCGCCAGGGGCAAGGTGGTAGCCGAACGGACCAGGCAGGACACGCGGCTGTCGATCGCCGGTCGGCCGGAGAACCTCAACCGCAGGCACAAATCCGCGTAGCGCCAGCCGATTTCCGCCGCTGGTCTTACGGATCGTCCGAATTTCCCTCCTCAAAGCGACAGATTGCGAGTAGGGAGCCGGGCATGGCCCAGTTCCTCGCCCGCAATCTCACGATCAAGAATGTCCTGCTCGCCGGCATTCTCTTGATGCTGGCCGGCGACTTCATGTTCGCGCTGAACGACGCGATGGGCAAATGGCTGGTCGCTTCCTTCTCGGTCGGTCAGGTAGTGTTGGTTCGCTCCATCGGCGCCTTCTTGGTGCTTGGGCCGATGATCGCCAACCAGGGCGCAGGCAAGCTTTTTCAGGTGGAAAGGCCGGTGCTGCAGGTCCTGCGCGTCGCGGCGACCACGCTCGATACCGGGCTGTTCTATGCCGCGGTCGTCTATCTGCCGCTCGCCGACGTGATGAGCTTCTACATGGCCGGACCGATCTATGTCGCCGCGCTCTCGCATCTCCTGCTCGGCGAGAAGGTCGGCTGGCGGCGCTGGCTGGCGATCCTGGTCGGCTTCTGCGGTGTGCTGATCATCCTGAAGCCATCGTCGGCCGCGTTTTCGCTGTCATCGGCCTATGCGCTGATCGGCAGCATTGCCTTCGGCTTCGCCATCATTCTCGGCCGGCGTTTGCGCGGAACGAGTGACACGACGCTGGTCACCTGGCAGACCATCGGCACGTTGATTGTCGGCGGCGTTCTGACCATCGGCGCCTGGCGTACGCCGTCGGCGCTCGATTTCGGCGCCATGCTTTTGCTCGGCATCGTCTCCTGCGCCGCCCATCTGATGATCACCCGCGCGCTGAAGCTGGCGCCGGCGTCAACGCTGGCGCCGCTGCATTACAGCCTGCTGCTGTGGGCCATTGTCTTCGGCCTGGTCTTCTTCGGCGATGTGCCGAGCCCGCGGATACTCGCCGGCTCGGCCATCGTTGTGCTCGCCGGCATCTTCATCTTCCATCGCCAGAAGGTGGTGGAAACCGTCGTGCCGCCCGAGAACGTGCCGAAAGGCGTCAACTAGGATCCAGGCCTGCGCTCACCCCTCTCGCACAGCAGCGAGGTGCCGTGAAAACTCCGGCGTCTCCATCAGCGCCTTGCAGCGGGCGAAGCGTCCGTCCGCATAGGCGCGGAAATCGTCGACCGGGTTGTTGTTGGCGAGCTGGATCAGCCCCCACAGCGTCCAGAGCAGGTCGCACATGGCCTTGTAAATGACGACGCGGCCGCGCTCGGCCGGCCTTGCTTCGCCGCCGAAATAGGCGCGCATCAGCTCTTCGTCCTGGCCGGCGTCGAACTTGCCTTCGACCGAGAGGTCGCCGAGATCCCACAACGGATCGTTCATGCCGGAGTACTCCCAGTCGACGATCCACATCCGCTCCCCGGTATCGAGAAAGTTTTCGCAGAGCGGATCGCAGTGGCAGGCAGCAAGCTGGATCGGGTGCGTGACCAATGCTTCGCGCACGCTGCCCGCCTCGCGCACCACGTCGTGATAGCCGGGCGGCAGGGCCACATCCTTGGTCGACAGTACGTTCAGATAGTCGTCGATCATCGCAAACAGCTCGAAGCGGAAGGGGAAGACCGCGCCGGACGCATGCAGCTTGCGGAAGGCTGCGCCAGCACGCGCCGGACTGCCCTGTCTGGCCTTGAACTTTTCCGGCGACATGGTCTCGGCGTCGGCGACGAAGCGCGTTGCCATCAAGCCGGATGCGGGATCGGCAAAAAGCACCTCCGGGCTGACGCCGGCCTTTGCCGCCTCGCGCGCCGCCACCGCCTCGTTGGCGCGGTTGATATATTCCTCCGTGCCCTTCCCGGGAATGCGCAGGCAGACCTCGCCGGCCTTGTAGACACGGTTGGTAAGGCCGCCCAGCCGCTCCAGCGGCCCCTTGTATCCGGCAAGCGCCGGAATGGCGGCCAGCGCCGCGCGCGCCTCCTCCATCGTCATCCCCTTAACCATCACGCCATGTTTATGGCGGAACGGTTCCACAGTTTTTGCCGCTTGGCTACCATGGCCGACACGAATCGGCGGCGGGAGCGGCAATGGCGGACGGCAAGCAAAACAGCGCGCTAAGCGCGGCCTATGCCGCAACACGGCCGGACGAAGTGGCCGCAATCTACGATAGCTGGGCCGAAACTTACGACGCCGATATGTCGGCGGCCGGCTATCGCCATCCGACCATCTGCCTGGCCCTGCTGGCCCGCCATCTGCCGCGCGGCGCGGAACCTGTGCTCGACGCAGGCGCCGGCACCGGGCTGATCGGCGAATGGCTCGCAATCACCGGCTATCCTCGTGTCGAGGCGCTCGACATCTCGCAAGGCATGCTGGACAAGGCCGGCGCCAAGGGCGTCTACACGGCGCTGCATCGTCTGGCGCTGGGCGGCGCCCTGCCTTTCGCGGACGGTGCCTATGCCGGCATCGTTTCGGCGGGCGTCTTCACCTCCGGCCATGTCGGCGTCGAGGGGCTGGACGAACTGATCCGCATCTGCCGTCCAGGCGGCTTCATCGTGCTGACGATCAAGAACACGCTCTGGCAGGCCGGCTTTGCCGATCGCATCGCCGCGCTCGAAGCGGAGGGCGTCATAACCCGGCTTGAAGAGACACCGCCTTACGCCTCGATGCCCGGCGAGGCCGATGCGGTGCCAAGCAGGGGTCTCGTGCTGCGCGTCGGTTGACCGCTTTCCTGCTTAAGCCTTTATCTTCTCTCCGGCCGGATCGTACATCGGCTCGAGATGGATCTTTGCCGGCGTGCGCTCCATCGCCACCACCAGTTCATAGGCGCCCGAGGCGAGGAAGTCGTCGCTGACGCCATCGGCGTTGCGCACATAGCCATATCCGATGTTCTTCTCCACCGTATAGCCATAGCCGCCGCTGGTGAGATAGCCGACCGGTTGGCCGTTGCGCAGGATCGTCTCGCGTCCGGCCAGGACGACGTCCGGATCGTCGACCGTGAAGCCGGCAAAGCGTTTCGTCAGCGGCTGTCCGGCCGATTTCTCCAGCGCCCGCCGCCCGATGAAGTCGTTGTTCTTCCTGAGCTTCACAGCCCAGCCCAGGCCCGCTTCCTGCGGCGTGTCGTTCGGCGTGATGTCCGCCCCCCAGGCGCGATAGCCCTTTTCCAGCCGCAGCGATTCCAGCGCCCGGTAGCCGACCGGGCAGATGCCATGCTGTTTCCCGGCTGCCATGAGGGCATCAAAAATCTCGCCCGTCGCGGCGATCGGCACATGCAACTCCCAGCCGAGCTCGCCGACATAGGTCACCCGCAGCGCCCGCACGGTGTGGCCGGCGATGTCGATCTCGCGCGCGTGGCCGAAGGGGAAGGCGGCGTTGGAGACATCCGCACCCGTTACCGCCGACAGCACGTCGCGGGCGCGTGGCCCCATCAGCGACAGCGTGCCGAAATCCTCGGTCACGTCTTTGAGCGCCGCGTCGAGTTCCTGGCCGAGATGGTCGCCGATCCACGAAAAATCATGCGTGCGGAAACCGGTGCCGGTGACGATGTAGAACCTGTCCTCGCCGAGCCGTGCCACCGTGAGGTCTGCTTCGATGCCGCCGCGCGTGTTGAGAAGCTGCGTATAGGTCAGCCGGCCGACCGGCTTGTTGATGTCGTTGGCGCAGATCCAGTCGAGCGCCCTCAGCGCATCGGCCCCGGTCATCTCATATTTGGCAAAGGAGGATTGGTCGAAGATGCCGACTTTCTCGCGCACATGCCGATGTTCCTCGCCGACCGCCTCGAACCAGTTCTGCCGGCCCATTGAATAGACGTCTTCCGGCTTGATGCCGTCGGGCGCGAACCAGTTCGGCCGCTCCCAGCCGAGCTTCGAGCCGAACACGGCGCGGTGCTCTCTCAGCCGCTCATAGAGCGGCGAGACGATGCGCGGCCGGCCCGAGAGATATTCCTCATGCGGGAAGCCGATGGTGTAGTGCTTGCCATAGGCCTCGAGCGTGCGGTCGCAGACCCATTGCCGGTCGCGGTGCAGGTTGGAAAAACGCCTGATGTCGACCACCCAGAGGTCGAGCGGCGCCTCGCCGTCGACCACCCATTGCGCCAGCACCCAGCCGGCGCCGCCGCCGGACGCGATGCCGAAGGCGTTGAAACCGGCGCCGACGAACATGTTGGCGCATTCGGGCGCGACACCAAGGATGAAATTGCCGTCCGGCGTGAAGCTTTCCGATCCGTTGATCATTTGCTTCACGCCGACATTGGCCAGCGCCGGCACCCGCTCGATCGCCTGCGCCATATGCTGCTCGAAGTGGTCGTAATCATCATCGAACAGGCGGAACGCCCAGTCCTTGGGTACGTCGCCCCCTGGGAGCTCAGTCGTCCAGGCCTGCGGGTTCGGCTCATAGCCGCCCATCACCAGCCCGCCGACCTCTTCCTTGAAATAGGTGCGGCGGTCGGGGTCGCGGATTGTCGCGTCGTTGGCCAGCCCTTCGAGCTTCTCGGTGATGATGTACTGGTGCTTGACCGGCTGCAGCGGCACGTTGATGCCGGCCATCGCGCCGACCTGCCTTGCCCATTGCCCGGCGCAGTTCACCACCTTGTCGCAGGCAATGTCGCCCTTTTCGGTCTTCACCGCGGTGATGCGTCCGCCCGTCATCTCGAATCCGGTGACGCGCGCGTCCTCGAACAGTTTTGCGCCATGCATGCGCGCGCCCTTGGCGAGCGATTGCGTGATGTCGGAGGGGCTGGCCTGACCGTCGGTCGGCAGCCAGGAGGCGCCGACGAGGTCGCCGGTTTCCATCAGCGGCCACATGCGCTTCACCTCGGCGGGCGACAGCAGCTGCATGTCCATGCCGAAGCTTTTTGCCGTCGTCGCCAATCGCTTGAACTCGGTCCAGCGATCGGCGTTGGTGGCGAGCCTGAGGCACCCGGTCATTTTCCAGCCGGTCGCCAGTCCCGTTTCGGCCTCGAGCCCCTTATAGAGCTCGACGGAATATTTGAGCACGCGGGTTATCGAGGCCGACGAGCGCAGCTGCCCGACCAGTCCGGCCGCGTGCCAGGTCGAGCCCGAGGTCAGCTTGCCTTGCTCCAGCAGCACCACGTCGGCCTTGTGGTCGCGCGCCAAATGATACGCGGTCGAGCAGCCGATGATGCCGCCGCCGATGACCACGATGTCGGCATGGCTGGGCAAGGTCATGATCTTGTCCCGTATCTCGTCCGGTAGTTTTCCAGTGCAGCGTCGAGCCGCACCAGGTTTTCTTCGGTATAGGCGACGTAGTCGATGCCGGGCGCGTCGAGATAAAGCTCGGAGACCATGCTCCACATTGCCTCGCGCAGCAGTGAGGCGCATTGCATGGCCGCGTGCGAGCGGCGGATCTCGCTGTCCGGCTCCTTCATGAAATAGGCGGTCAGGAAGGCGAAGGATTCCTCGTCGCTCATGCCCGCATTCGAGGCGGCGCCGGCCAGATCGAACATGGCCGTGTTGAAGCCGGCATATTCGAAATCGATCAGCCACAGCCGCTTGCCGTCGTCGAGGATGTTGGCCGGCAAAAGATCATTGTGGCCGAAGACGATCGGCAAAAGCTTCTGCGCCCGTTCGAGCTCGTCGGCTAAAGCGAGATAGCGCGGCAGCTCGTCCTTCTTGCGGCTGCCGCCTTCCTCGAGCGTGCGCGCATAGTCGCGGATGACATGAAAGACCCAGAACATGAAACCGGCGCCGGAGACGTGGTTCGGCATCTCGCGGTGAAAGCGCCGCAGCAGCGCCGCCACGCGGCCGAGATCGGCGCGCACATCCTCGGCGAGGAAGGTCCTGGCGCCGAGAAACTGGGTCACCAGAATTCCGGGCTCGGCGTAGTGGACGGCTGGCGCGAAACCGGCCGCATGCGCCGCCCGCGCCGTCATCACCTCGCGCTCGCGAAAGACATGGTGGAACGGGAAGTCCTGGCCGAAGCGCACCACGTGCCGGCCGGCGGCGTCGGTAACGACATAGTTGGCGTTGCTGAGGCCGCCGGGCAGCGGCTCGATCTCGATGCCGCCGCTCCAGCAGGGCAGGGCGCGGATGCGGTCTTCGGTGGTTGCGGCGGCGCTCACGGGTTCGGTCCTGCTTCGGCCGGCTTTCGACAAAGCGCCGGTCTCTCACAAAGCGATGAGAGAAAAAAGAAAGGCCTCGTCGGTGCGGGATGCCGGGATTGATATCCCTCACCACACCGACGAGCCCCTTGGCCAGGCTTAGGATCCCGGCATCCGCCCCCGCGGATTCGAAAAAAGCTCGCGTCAGGCACGTTCCAGAAAATCTGGTCAGTCGTTTGCGGCTCTGCCATCACCCTCCTGTGGCAGTTCCGAGCCTGTCACGACCTCAATCTCACGCCAGCGTGATGTTGCTGTCAATAAAAAGCTGTGACCTTTTTTGGGTGTTTTGCCCGAAAATATGAGCAATTCCTTTAAAAGCGTTAGGAATGCCGTAGAATCGGTCAAAATCCCGGACATCCAGATGATCCACTCGAAACGGCACGGCGAGATCCTGCGGCTCCTCGGTGAGGAGGGCACGATCACCATCGCCAGCCTGGCCGAGCGCCTGGGCGTGTCGCTGGAGACGGTCAGGCGCGACGTGAAACCGCTGACCGATGACGGGGCATTGCTCAAGATGCATGGCGCCGTCAGCCTGCCGTCGATGACAGGCGAGGCGCCGTTCGAGCGCCGCATGCGCGAGAATGCCGAGGCAAAGCGTCTGATTGCCCGCATGGTCGCGGCCACCATCCGCGACGGCGAGTCGATCATGCTCGACACCGGCACCACCACGTCCTTCCTGGCGCGCGAACTGCTCGGCCACCGCCGCCTGACGGTGGTCACCAATTCGTCCGACATCGCCCGCACGCTGGCGACGGTGAACGGCAACAAGGTCTACATGGCCGGCGGCGAGCTGCGCAGCGATTCAGGCGCGGCGCTCGGCGTCGCGGCGATCGAATTCGTAAGCCGCTTCTCGGTCAGCCATGCGGTGATTTCCATCGGTGCGGTCGACGCCGTCGCCGGCCTGACCGACTACGAGCTGGAGGAGGCGGAATTCGCCCGCATGGTGCTGTCGCGCGGGCAACGCTCGCTGGTCGTCACCGACCATACCAAGTTCGGCCGGCAGGGCCTGGTTCAGGTCTGCGGCTTCGACGGTTTCTCCGAGCTTGCCACCGACCAGCCGCCGCCGCGCGACATCGCCGCCGCGCTCAGCCGGGCCGGCGCGCGTCTCAGCATTGCGATGGCCTAGCGCCGGATGCGCCAACGGCTTTCCTTCCCGGCCGCGCCGGTGTTTAGTCGGGTCATGGCCTTCACCATCCGCCAGCTCCAGTTCTTCGTCGCCGTCGCCGAGCAGGGCACGGTCTCGGGCGCCGCGCAGAACCTCTCCATCTCGCAATCCTCGGTCACCGAGGCGATCAAGGAGCTGGAGAGCGATCTCGGCGTCGAGCTGTTCGACCGCCACCCGCGCGGCCTCAACATCACCCATAAGGGGCACCAGTTCCTGCGCCACGCGACGAAAATCCTGGCCGACGTTTCCGATGCGCGCCGCGCTTTCCTCGGCGATCAACTCACCGCGGGCGGGCGGCTGCAGCTCGGCGTCACCTCGCTTGTTGCCGGATACGTGCTCTCCGATCTGCTGGCTCGCTACCGCCGCGCCTATCCGAGCGTCGAAGTCTCGGCGATCGAGGACAATGGCGACTATCTCGAGCATCTGCTGGTCGGCGGCAAGCTCGACATCGCCGTCATGGTCACGTCGAATTTGCGCGATCGCACCGCGCTGCAGTCGGAAATCCTCGAAGTCTCGGCCTATCGGCTCTGGCTGCCGCTCAGCCACAGGCTCGCCAGCGCCGACATTATCTCGATCGGCGACATCGCTTCCGAACCGCTGATCATGCTGACCGTCGACGAGATCGAGGAGAACACCGGCAAGCTGCTGTCGGCGCTCGGTGCGAGACCGCATGTCGCCTTCCGCACCCGCTCCGTCGAGGCCGTGCGCAGCCTTGTGGCCACCGGCGCCGGCGTGGCGCTGCTGCCCGATCTCGTCTATCGTCCCTGGTCGCTGGAAGGCGACCGCATCGAATCCCGCGATATCTCCGGCTCGCCTCCGGTCGTCCAGGTCGGCATGGTTTGGCGCCGCGGTTCCAGCCTGCCGCAGGCCGCCCGCGACTTTATCGGACTTGCCCAGTCGCAGCGCATGGTCCGGCAGCGGCTCTGATCAGAGCGATTCCAGCAACGTGTGAACGGTTGGGCTCGGCGACTTCGTCGCAACCTTCCGTCCGGAATGGCGTCGGAAAGAGTATCGGAAAATCCGATATCGGGTTTCTGATAAATGGATTTGCGAAACCGGAATTTTCACAGCACTTTTCGCTCAGGGAACAAAGCCGCTCGGGAGCGCGGCTGCCGGGGTGATGGGAACTCTGGCGTTCAGGTTTGCGTGTGATCCTTGTTGAAAACCGGATCGGTTTCGGGGTCATGCGCCAAAATGGGAGATCGATGATGAATGCATTCCTGAAGTCATGCACGGCGTTGACGGTTGCGCTGACCTTCTCGGGTCAGGCGATCGCCCAGGTCAAGGAAGTCGGCAAGGGCGAGGGCGAGCTGAATATCGTCGCCTGGCCGGGCTATATCGAGCGGGGCGAGACCGACAAGAACTACGACTGGGTGACCGCCTTCGAGAAGGAGACCGGCTGCAAGGTCAACGTCAAGACCGCCAATACGTCGGACGAGATGGTCTCGCTGATGAACGAGGGCGGCTTCGACCTGGTGACGGCTTCTGGTGATGCTTCCCTGCGCCTCGTCGCCGGCAAGCGCGTGCAGCCGATCAACACCGACCTCATCAAGAGCTGGAAGACGGTCGACGACCGTCTCAAGGACGCGCCCTGGTTCACCGTCGACAAGGTGCATTACGGCGTGCCCTACCAGTGGGGCCCGAACATCCTGATGTACAACACCACCGTGTTCAAGGAAGCGCCCAAGAGCTGGAACGTCGTTTTCGAGGAGATGAAGCTGCCCGACGGCAAGTCGAACAAGGGTCGTGTCCAGGCCTATGACGGCCCGATCCATATTGCCGATGCCGCCAACTACCTGATGTTCCACAAGCCGGAACTGGGCATCAAGGATCCGTACGAGCTCAGCGAAGACCAGTACAAGGCGGCGCTCGATCTGCTGCGCACCCAGCGCACCCTGGTCGGCCGCTACTGGCATGACGCCGCAATCCAGGTCGACGATTTCCAGAACGAAGGCGTCGTCGCCTCCGGCTCGTGGCCGTATCAGGTGAACACGCTGGTCGCCGCCAAGAAGCCGGTCGCCTCGACCGTGCCGGAGGAGGGCGTCACCGGCTGGGCCGACACCACCATGATGGAAGCCGACGCCGCCCATCCGAACTGCGCCTATATGTGGCTCGAGCACTCGCTCTCGCCCAAGGTCCAGGGCGATGTGTCGTCCTGGTTCGGCTCGCTGCCGGTCGTGCCCGCCGCCTGCAAGGGCAATGAACTGCTCGGCGACGAGGGCTGCAAGACCAACGGTTACGACAATTTCGAGAAGATCAAATTCTGGAAGACGCCGATATCGAAATGCGCCAGCCAGAATGACAAATGCGTGCCCTATTACCGCTGGGTGTCGGACTATATCGGCGTCATCGGCGGGCGGTGAGTTCGCCTGGCTTTTAGAAGTTGGCGCTGCCCCTCACCCTTACCCTCTCCCCGTGAAGAACGGGGAGAGGGGGTCGCCAGCGCTGGAGTTTGTCCCTTCTCCCCGTCTTTCACGCGGAGAAGGTGCCGGCAGGCGGACGAGGGGCAGCACAGACGCCCGAATTTGAGAGCCTGAACCTTCAGGACAGATCATGACCTCCGCCGTTTCCTTCAAACAAGTCTCGCGCCATTTCGGCAGCGTGCGCGCCGTCGATGCGGTCGATCTCGACATCGCGCCGGGCGAGTTCTTCGCCATGCTCGGGCCGTCCGGTTCCGGCAAGACGACCTGCCTGCGCTTGATCGCCGGCTTCGAGCAGCCGACGGCCGGCTCGATCTCCATCTTCGGCGAGCGGGCCGAAGGCGTTCCGCCCTATCGCCGCAACGTCAACACCGTTTTCCAGGACTACGCGCTGTTCCCGCATCTGAACGTGCTCGACAACGTCGCTTACGGGCTGATGGTCAAGGGCGTCGGCAGGGTCGAACGGCTGAAGGCGGCGGAAGAGGCGCTCTCGCTGGTGCGCCTGCCGGGCTATGGGGCCCGGCGCCCCGGCCAACTCTCCGGCGGCCAACGCCAGCGCGTCGCGCTTGCCCGGGCGCTCGTCAACCAGCCCAAAGTGCTGCTGCTCGACGAGCCGCTCGGCGCGCTCGACCTCAAGCTGCGCGAGAACATGCAGGAAGAGCTGAAGTCGCTGCAGAAGGTGCTCGGCATCACCTTCGTCTTCGTCACTCACGACCAGGGCGAAGCCCTTTCCATGGCCGACCGTGTTGCCGTCTTCAACGACGGCAGAATCATGCAAGTCGGCACGCCGGAGGACATTTACCAGCGGCCGAGGACGCGCTTCGTCGCCGATTTCGTCGGCTCGTCCAACGTGCTGCCGCCGGATTTCGTGCAGCGCTATTCCGGCCAGCATCGCTGGGGTAGCCTCAGGCCTGAATCCATCCGCGTGTCGGGCGCGACGAGCGGCGATGGTGTTGCCGCGCGTCTGGTCGGGACCAACTATCTCGGCGCCACCACAAGGCTGGCGCTCGATGCCGATGGGCTGAGGCTGCATGCCATGGTGCCGGCGGGGACCGCGCTCCCTGCCGAAGGCGAGGCGGTGATGCTCACCTTCAACCGCGAGCACCTGCATCTGATGGACGAGTCGGCATGATTGCGGTTTGTGCAAAGCACCGCCCTCTGTCCTGCCGGATATTCCCCGCGCAAGGGAGGAGATTGGCTGTCGCCGCTCGCTTCGCCAATTTTCGACGTTGCAGAACTGGCGGGGCAGACGAGCTGCTGATCTCCCTCCTCGCGGGGGAGATGGCCGGCAGGCCAGAGGGAGGTGTGAAGGATCTCGGCCTTGCCGCCGTTGATCTGATCGTCGGTGCGGCTCGATGACAATCGCCGCTGTTCAATCCAAGCCCGTGCCCGCCATCCTGCCCGGCAACGGCGGCATGCGCGGGGCGCTCTCCGACCTCTTATGGCGCCGGCCGATACTTCTCTTGCTGCTCATGCTGCTGCCGCCGCTTCTGTGGCTGGGCATCGTCTATATAGGCTCGCTTTTCGCGCTGCTTTTGCAGAGCTTTTTCTCGATCGACGAGTTCTCCGGCCTGATCAACCGCGAGTTCACGCTGAAGACCTATGGCGACCTGTTCCAGGCCGCCAATCTCGACATCATCCTGCGCACGGTGACGATGGCGGCGCTCGTGACGCTCGCCTCCGCGGTCATCGCGTTCCCCATCGCCTATTACGCGGCGCGCTATGCGCGCGGCCGCTGGAAGGCGCTGTTCTATCTCGGCGTCATGCTGCCGCTCTGGTCGAGCTATCTGGTCAAGATCTACGCCTGGAAACTGATCCTCGCCAAGGAAGGCATTCTCACCTGGCTGTTAGGCAAGCTCGGCCTGCTGTGGCTGCTCGAGGCCTGGCTGTCGTTGCCGATCGTCGGCGGCAACTCGCTGTCGGTCTCCTTCACCGGCACCTTCATCGTCTTCGTCTATGTCTGGCTGCCGTTCATGATCCTGCCTGTGCAGGCGGCGCTGGAACGCGTCCCCGGCAACCTCGTCGAGGCCTCGTCCGATCTCGGCGCCTCGCCCGGCCAGACCTTCCGCAACGTGCTCTTCCCGCTGGCGCTGCCGGGCATCGTCGCCGGCTCGATCTTCACCTTCTCGCTGACATTGGGCGACTACATCATCCCGCAGATCATCGGCACCTCGCGCCTGTTCATCGGCCAGGCCGTCTATTCGCAGCAAGGCACCGCCGGCAACATTCCTTTAGCCGCCGCCTTCACCGTGGTGCCCATCGTCATCATGGGCTTCTATCTGTGGGGCGCCAAGCGCCTGGGAGCTTTCGATGCGCTCTGATCGCGGCCAATCCGCTCCGCTCGGGCTGAAGATCGCCGCCGCCTGCGGCCTGCTCTTCCTGCACCTGCCGATCCTTTTGATCTTCGTCTATGCCTTCACCACTGAAGAGAAGAGTTTTGTGTGGCCGCCACCGGGTTTGACCACGCAATGGTTCGCCGTCACCTGGAACAGGCCGGATGTCTGGGAGGCGCTGTCGCTGTCGATCCGCGTCGCTGCCATTTCGACAGCGATCGCGCTGGTTCTTGGCACGCTCTGCGCCGCTGCGGTTTCGCGGACGCGCTTCTTCGGCCGCGAGGCGATTTCATTGCTCGTCATCCTGCCGATCGCGCTGCCCGGCATCATCACCGGCATCGCGCTGCGCTCGGCTTTTGCACTCGCCGACATCCCGTTCTCGTTCTGGACGATCGTGCTCGGCCACGCCACTTTCTGCGTGGTCGTCGTCTACAACAATGCCGTCGCCCGTTTTCGCCGCACCTCAGGCTCGATGATCGAGGCCTCGATGGATCTCGGCGCCGACGGTTTTCAGACGTTTAGGCATGTCGTGCTGCCCAACATTGCAACCGCGCTGCTTGCCGGCGGCATGTTGGCCTTTGCGCTGTCCTTCGACGAGGTCATCGTCACCACCTTCACCGCCGGCCAGCAGCAGACCGTGCCGATCTGGATGCTGGAGGAGCTGATCAGACCGCGGCAGCGACCGGTCACCAATGTCGTCGCCATGGTCGTCGTGCTGGTGACGCTGCTGCCGATCCTCTTTGCCTATTACCTGACCCGCGACGGCGACCAGATCGCCGGCTCGGGCAAATGAAAACAGCGAATAGGGATTAGCCAATAGCGAATAGGGAAAATCGATCGCGAACCCTGCCCGCCATTCGCAACTCGCTGCACGCAACTCGCTACTCGCTACTGCGAAGGGAGAAACCCCCATGGACACCCAGATGCTGATCGGCTCGAAATTCGACAAGGGCACCGAAATCGAGGAGCCGATCCTCAATCCGAAGACCGGCGCGACCATCCTCAACCTGCCGGAAGCAAGTCCGGCGCAGATCGAGGCGGCTGTCAGTGCCGCCGAACAAGCGTTCGTCAATTGGTCGCGCACCACGCCGGCGCAGCGCTCGGGCTATCTGCTGAAGATCGCCGATCGCATCGAGGCCGAAGCGAATGAGTTCGCCGCGCTCGAGGCGCTGAATTGCGGCAAGCCGATCAACGCCGTGCTCAATGACGAGATCCCGGCGATCGTCGATTGCTACCGCTTCTTCGCCGGCGCGGTGCGCTCGATGCCAGGCCAGGTCGCGGGCGAGTATCTGCCCGGCCACACCTCGATGGTGCGGCGCGATCCGATCGGCATCGTCGCCTCCATGGCGCCCTGGAACTATCCGCTGATGATGATGGCCTGGAAGCTGGCGCCGGCGATCGGCGGCGGCAACACCGTCGTCTTCAAGCCATCGGAGCAGACGCCGCTGACGGCGCTGAAGCTGGCGAGGATCCTGTCGGAGATCCTGCCCGAGGGCGTGGTCAATGTCGTCCTCGGCCGCGGCGACAGCGTCGGCAACACGCTGATCAATCATCCCAAGGTCAACATGATCTCGATCACCGGCGACGTCGCCACCGGGAAGAAAGTGCTGCAGGCGGCCGCCAAGTCGGTCAAGCGCACGCATCTCGAGCTCGGCGGCAAGGCGCCGGTCGTCGTTTTCGACGACGCCGATCTCGGCGCGGTGGTCAACGGTCTGCGCGCCTTCGGCTACTACAATGCCGGCCAGGACTGCACCGCCGCCTGCCGCATCTATGCCGGCAAGAAGATCTACGACAAGCTGGTTGCCGATCTCTCCTCGGCGGCGTCGACCATCAAATACAATCTGCCTGACGACACCGAGAATGAGATCGGGCCGCTGATCTCGCGCCGCCAGCGCGACCGCGTGTCAAGCTTCGTCGAGCGCGCTTCGGAATTGAAGCACATCGAGATCACCACCGGCGGCAAGCCGGGCGCGGGCTCCGGCTTCTACTACCAGCCGACGGTCGTCGCCGGAGCGTTGCAGGAAGACGAGATCGTGCGCCGCGAGGTGTTCGGCCCGGTCGTCTCGGTCACCCGCTTCTCCGAGGTCGACGAGGCGGTGAACTGGGCGAATGACAGCGACTACGGCCTCGCATCGTCGGTGTGGACCAGGGACGTCTCGCGCGCAATGACGACCGCCGCCCGGCTGCAATATGGCTGCACCTGGATCAACACCCACTTCATGCTCACCAACGAGATGCCGCATGGCGGCCTGAAGCAGTCCGGTTACGGCAAGGACATGTCGCTCTACGCGCTGGAGGACTACACCGCCGTCCGCCATGTGATGGTGGCGCACGGGTAAGCCCTCTATCTCTCCCACAACGGGTGAGGTCGGCCACGCAGGCCGCTACTCGACGATGCGGTAGATGTTCCACAGGCTGGTGCCCGACACCACATAGGGCTCCAGCTCCTTGCCCCATTTGGCGTGCGCCTCGATCTTGGCGATCTTGGCGAAGAACTCCTCCAACTGGGCCAGGCTCTCGACCTGGTGGTGGGTCTCGATCGTCGCTTCGCGTGCGCCGACTGAACCGGTCATGAGCTGGAATTTCAGGTCGGCGAGCCCAACCTGCGAGCCGATCTCGCGCTCCCATTTCCGCATCAGCTCGAGCGCGGTCTGCTTGTGACCGAACTTGGCGTCGATCTGCCATCTGGCGCTGAACATCTTGGTTCTCCTCCCTGTCTTGCAGATGAATCCGTTCTTGAGCTACTCGTCCCAGGCCTGCACGACCGTCTGCCGCGCGATGCGGCCGTTCTTCAATTCGAGCATCGCGGCGCAGAACACCTTGGTGCCGTCGGGATAGGCGCAGGCCTGGGTGAAGGCGAGATTGTCGCCCTCGGCGATCGTGGCGTCGACCTTGTGGGTCATCGCCCGGCTGCAGATGTCGTCCCAGAAGGTGCTGATCGCCGCGCGGCCGCGGATTTCGCGCGGCTTGCTCGGCGGGTTGTTGCGGTCGATCACCCGCACCAGCGCATCGTCATTGTAGAAGCTCGCCAGCATCTTGCCGTCGCGGCTCTCGATCGCTTTCTTGATCGCCGCGCCGTCCACTGTCTTGGTCAGCATTTCATCCTCCATGTGCCCATCGTCTTGGGTGGTAGATGTCCGAAGCGCTGCCCGACGATTACTGCCGGGCAGGGACTTCTCACTGCGAACTGGCCATGGCGGCTGCGAACAGGTCGTCGGTCTGCTTCTTGACGAGTCCACCTGACGCTTGGCCTGCATGGGACGAATTCATAGTCCTAGAGACACCCCTTTCGCTTCGCCCGAAAGCGCCATGGCACTCATGGCCCGTCCGGGCCAGTGTGCCTTGCCGAGAAGGCCGCCGCAGCAGCGCGCGACGGCAGGTCCAGCTTGAGCAATATGTTGGCGACGTGCCGCTTGACCGTATGCTCGCTGAGCCTCAGCTCGGCGGCGATCGCCGCATTGCTCATGCCGTCGGCAATCAGGTTCACCACCTCGCTTTCCCGGGCCGTCAGTGTTGCTGGCTGCAGGGCCCTGGGCCTGGGGCGGCAGGCCGGTTCCAGATGTTGTTCAGACGTGGCCTGGACCACCGGCAGCGGCTCGCTCAGCTCGTCGAGACTGACAAGTCCGGCGTCGATGAAACGCAGGCCGGAGCCTATCGCCAGTTCGGCGACCAGCCGCGAGGCGAGGATGTCGCCGGGTCCGGCATGGGTGGCGAGCTGCATGGTCACCCGCGCCGTGAGGCCGACCGGCTGGCCGCGCATTTCGATCTCGCCGACATGCACGCCTTGCCCGCTTGCCACGCCGATCTGCTGCGCCGCATCGCGCAGCGCCGCTGCGCAGCGTATGGCGCGCGCCGGCCCGTCGAAACGAGAGATCATCAATTCGCCATGCGTGCCGGCAATCCGCCCACCATGGCGGCCCACCAGCAGCCGCCATGCTTCCTGGAAGCGCTGGCTGCGCTCGCTCCACATGCGGTCGCTGAGCTTGGCGGTGTCGAAGATGCGCGTCACCAGCAGCGCGGCAAGCACCCGCTCGGTGTCGGCCACCGCCGGCTGGCCGGTCAGGCACTCCTCGATCAGGTCGGCCACCCGGTCGACGTCCCCGGTCCAGATCGGATGGTCGCGGCCGGGTATCTCAACAAGCCGGGCGCCACGAATCTTCCTGGCAAGGAAGCGGCTGGCCTCCGGATCGACGCGCGCGTCATTGCGGCGATGGATCAGCAGCGTCGGCGCGCTGATCGCGGACAGAATGCCGCGCACGTCGATGCCTGCATTCATGCGGGCAAGGGCTGCCGCGGCCGTCGGGCCGGCCGACAGCCGTTCGAACCGTGCCCACCACCGGGCAAAATGCGTGTCATCCACGCGGCCTGGCGCGAAATTGGGCAAGGTCGCGCCGGTGCCCCAGCAAGTCTCGGCAACCTCGATGAAGGCTTCCAGGCGCTCCGGCGGCATTACCCATTTGTGGAAATGCGCATAACCGCCATAGAGCACGAGTGCCCGCGTCCGCTCCGGATAGGTCGCGGCAAACAGCATCGCCATCGGTGCGCCTTCCGAAGCGCCGAGGATCGCCGCGCGGCCGCTGCCGGTGGCGTCCATCACCGCGCGCACGTCATCCATGCGGGTTTCCAGGCCGGGCAGATGATGGTTGTCCACTCGGTCCGAAAGCCCGGTGCCGCGTTTGTCGAACAGAATCAGCCGTGAGAAAGTCGAAAGCCGCTTCAGCAGGCGGCTGTAGCCCTCATCTTCCCATTGTAGGTCGAGATTGGAGATGAAGCCGGGGACGAAGACGAGATCGAACGAGCCTTGGCCGACCACCTGATAGGCGATCCGCACATCCCCGCTACGGGCATATCTGGTCTCGATCGGCCTCACGCAACTACCCCGCCCGGCCAGACGATCTCCTGTCGTCAACCATAGCAGAGGCAGCCGGCTTGCGGCAGCGAAACTTTAGAGAGCGGAAATATAAGACCTTTGCGCCGATGCGGCCCCGAGGCCCTACTTGTGCGGAATGGCGCCCTCAGCCTCCGCAGGCTTGCTGTAACCGAGGCTCTTGTCGGCTTGCTCCGCCGTCAGCGGACGCTTGATCTTGGCGGAGGCGGCGATCACCAACTCGTCGAAATCTTCCGGGTCGCCGTCCAGCAGCTCGAAGAACTGCCGCCGCATCCTGGGCTCCCAGAATTTGTTGATGTGCTCGGCAACGCCGGCGATGCCTTCCTCGCGCGGCTTCGAATGGAAGAAGGTGGCGATCTGATTGGCCATGCGCACCAGCTTTTCCTTGGTGCTGGCGATGTGGTCTTCGTCATGCGACATGCTTGGCAACTCCGCAAGCCACCCGGTCGGGGTGGGTGAAAATATCGAAATCGTCGCCGCGCACCAGCGCCACCAGCGTCATCCCGGCGGACTCGGCGGTGCGGATGGCAAGCGCGGTCGGCGCCGAAACCGCCATGATGATCGGGGCACCGATGGCGGCGGTTTTCTGCACCATCTCCACCGACACGCGCGAGGTGACCACGACGGCGCCGCTCGCGCCGTCGATGCCGGCTTTGGCCAGCGCGCCGGCGAGCTTGTCCAACGCATTGTGGCGGCCGACATCCTCGCGCGCCATCACGATACCTTTGCCGGGAACGTAGAAGCCGGCAGCATGCACCGCCCCGGTCTCGATGTGCAGCGGCTGCTGCTTCGACAGCAGCTTGACCGAACGCGTGACGTCTTCGGCGTCGAGCGTAAGCTTCGACGAACCGACCGCGTCGACCGACCGCATCGCTTCCTCGATGGATTCGATGCCGCACAGGCCGCAGCCGACCGGCCCGGCAAGCCGGCGCCGTCGCGCCTGGAAGCGCGTGTTGGCCCGGTCCTTCAGCTTGATCTGGATGTCGATGCCGGCGCCGAGATCCTCGACTTCGATCGCCTCGATCTCTGCCGGGTCGGCAACTATGCCTTCGGTGAGCGAGAAGCCGAGCGCGAAATCCTCGAAATCGGCCGGGCTCGCCATCATCACCGCATGGGTGGTGCCGGCATAGGAGAACGCGACCGGCGTCTCCTCCGGCACCATGCGGTTCGCAGCCGCCGTGCCGCCGGCACGACGCGCCAGCCGCGAGATTTGCGTCGTGGCTTTGCGGCGCGCGGCCAAGACTACTCCGCCGCTTCCAGCGGGGCGATGCGGCGGCTCTGCTTGGCCTGCTCGTTATAGTCCCTCTGCCACTCGGTCGGGCCGTTGGATGGCGCCACCTGCACGGCGGTGACCTTGTATTCCGGACAATTGGTCGCCCAGTCCGAGAAGTCGGTCGTGATCACATTGGCTTGCGTGTCCGGGTGGTGGAAGGTCGTGTAGACGACGCCGGGCGACACGCGGTCGGTGATCAGCGCGCGCAGGGTGGTCTCGCCCGAACGGCTCGCCAGCCGCACCCAGTCGCCCTCGCGGATGCCGCGGTTCTCGGCGTCGTGCGGATGGATCTCCAGCCGATCTTCGGCATGCCAGGCGACGTTTTCGGTACGCCTGGTCTGCGCACCGACATTGTACTGCGACAGGATACGCCCGGTGGTGAGCAGCAGCGGGTAGCGCGGGCCGGTCCGTTCGTCCGTCGCGACATATTCGGTGCGGATGAACTTGCCCTTGCCGCGCACGAAGCCGTCGACATGCATGATCGGCGTGCCGAGCGGTGCCTTCTCGTTGCAGGGCCACTGCACCGATCCGACACGGTCGAGTAGCTCGAAGGAGACGCCGGCGAAGCTCGGCGTCGTCTTGGCGATCTCGTCCATGATCTCAGACGGGTGCGTGTAGTTCCAGTCCAGCCCAATGGCGCGGGCGAGCTCCTGCGTCGCCTCCCAGTCGGCGTAGCGCGCCTTCGGCTCCAGCACCTTGCGCACCATGTTGATGCGGCGCTCGGCATTGGTGAAGGTGCCGTCCTTCTCCAGGAAGGTCGAGCCCGGCAGGAAGACATGGGCGTAGTTCGCCGTCTCGTTGAGGAAGAGGTCGTGCACGACGACGCACTCCATCGCGGCCAGCCCTGCGGCGACATGCTTGGTGTCGGGGTCGGACTGCAAGATGTCCTCGCCCTGGATGTAGATGCCCTTGAATGAGCCGTCGACGGCGGCATCCAGCATGTTGGGGATGCGCAGGCCGGGCTCCTCGTCCAGCTTCACGCCCCACAGGCTCTCATAGATGTCGCGCACGGCTTCGCCGGAGATATGGCGATAGCCCGGCAGCTCATGCGGGAAGGAACCCATGTCGCAGGAGCCCTGGACATTGTTCTGGCCGCGCAGCGGGTTCACGCCGACGCCCGGACGGCCGATATTGCCGGTGGCCATGGCGAGGTTGGCGATCGCCATCACCGTAGTCGAGCCTTGGCTGTGCTCGGTGACGCCGAGGCCGTAATAGATCGCGCCGTTGCCGCCCTTGGCGTAAAGGCGCGCGGCACCCCGGATCGCTTCAGGATCGACGCCGGACAGCTTGCCGACCGTCTCGGGGCTGTTTTCCGGCAGGGCGACGAAGGACGCCCAGTCCTGGAACTCGGCCCAGTCGCAGCGCTCGCGGATAAAGGCTTCGTCGAACAGGCCCTCGGTGACGATGACGTGGGCCAGCGCCGTCAGCACCGCGACGTTGGTGCCGGGCTTCAGCGGCAGGTGGTAGTCCGCCTCGACATGCGCCGACTTCACCATCTCGGTGCGGCGCGGGTCGAGCACGATCAGCTTGGCGCCCTCACGCAGCCGCTTCTTCAGCCGCGAGGCGAACACCGGATGCGCCGTAGCGGGATTGGCACCGATGATGACGGCAACGTCGGTGTATTCGACCGAGTCGAAGTCCTGCGTGCCGGCCGAGGTGCCGTAGGTCTGGCCGAGGCCGTAGCCGGTCGGCGAATGGCAGACGCGCGCGCAGGTGTCGACATTGTTGTTGCGGAAGCCCTGCCGCACCAGCTTCTGGACGAGATAGGTCTCCTCGTTCGTGCAGCGCGAGGAGGTGATCCCGCCGATCGAGCCGCGTCCGTACTGGTACTGGATGCGGCGGAATTCCTTTGCCGTATGGGCGATCGCCTCTTCCCAGCTCACCTCGCGCCACGGATCGGTGATCTTCTCCCGGATCATCGGCGACAGGATCCGATCCTTGTGGGTGGCATAGCCATAGGCAAAACGGCCTTTGACGCAGGAATGGCCGTGGTTCGCCTTGCCGTCCTTGTAGGGCATCATGCGGATGACTTCGTCACCCTTCACTTCCGCCTTGAACGAGCAGCCGACGCCGCAATAGGCGCAGGTCGTGACGGCCGAGCGCTCCGGCATGCCCTTCTCGAGCACGGTCTTCTCGCGCAATGCGTCGGTCGGGCAGGCCTGCACGCAGGCGCCGCAGGACACGCATTCGGAAGCGATGAAATCCTCATGCATGCCGGCGACCATGCGGGACTCGAAGCCGCGGCCCTCGATGGTCAGCGCGAAGGTGCCCTGCACCTCTTCGCAGGCGCGCACGCAGCGTGAGCAGACGATGCACTGCGCCGGATCATAGGTGAAGTAGGGGTTGGACTCATCGCGGGCGATGTAGTCGACCGCCAGCGAGCCATGGCCGGGCGCCACGCCGCCTTCTTCCTTGACGTGGTTGCGGCCTTCGACGCCGTAGCGGTTCTCGGTCAGACCGACCGACTCCGCAACCGCGTCGAACTCGCTGGCGCCGGTTCCGGCCTTCTCGTTCCAGCCGGTCGGATGGTCGGAGACGTAGAGTTCCATGACGCCACGGCGGATGGCATCGAGCCGCTCGGACTGCGTGCGCACCACCATGCCCTCGCCGACCGGCGTCGTGCAGGATGCGGGCGTGCCGCCGCGGCCGTCGATCTCGACCAGGCAGACGCGGCACGAGCCGAAAGAGTCCAGCATGTCGGTGGCGCAGAGCTTCGGGATCTCGACCCCGCCTTCCATCGCCGCGCGCATGATCGAGGTGCCTTCCGGCACGGTGATGCTTTGCCCGTCGACGGTCAGCGTCACCTGCTTCGCCGCTTTCGACTCCGGCGTTCCGTAGTCGATCTCTTCGATGAGTGTCGGGAAGTCGGCTTTGATGTTCATCTGCCAGCTCCTATTCGGCAGCCACGCGCGTCGGCGCCGGCTTAAAATCCTCGGGGAAATGCGTGATCGAGCTCATCACCGGGTAGGGCGTGAAGCCGCCCAGGGCGCAGAGCGATCCGAACTTCATCGTGTTGCAGAGGTCGGTGACCAGAGCGAGGTTCTTCTCCGCCTCGATGCCCGCGGCGACCTTGTCCAGAACCTCCATGCCGCGCGTCGAGCCGATGCGGCAGGGCGTGCACTTGCCGCAGCTTTCGATGGCGCAGAACTCCATGGCAAAGCGCGCCTGCTTCAGCATGTCGGCGCTGTCGTCGAACACGGTTATGCCGGCATGGCCGATCAGCCCGTCCTTGGCAGCAAAAGCCTCGTAGTCGAACGGCGTGTCGAAAAGCGCGCGCGGGAAATAGGCGCCGAGTGGACCGCCGACCTGCACCGCCTTCACCGGCCGCCCCGAGGCCGTGCCGCCGCCGATCTCGTCGACGATTTCGCCCAGCGTCAGGCCGAAGGCCGTCTCGAACAGGCCGCCATGCTTGACGTTGCCGGCGATCTGGATCGGGATCGTGCCGCGCGAACGGCCCATGCCGAAATCCTTGTAGTAGGCGGCGCCCTTGTCCATGATGATCGGCACGGAGGCCAGGCTGATCACGTTGTTGATCACCGTCGGCTTGCCGAACAATCCTTGGATCGCCGGCAGCGGCGGCTTGGCGCGCACCACGCCGCGCTTGCCTTCCAAGCTGTTGAGCAACGAGGTTTCCTCGCCGCAGACATAGGCGCCGGCGCCGACGCGGATTTCCATGTCGAAGGCGTTGGGCGAGCCCAGCACATTGACGCCGAGCACGCCCGCCTTGCGGGCGATCGCGACCGCCTTGTTCATCGTCGCCACCGCATGCGGATATTCCGAGCGGATATAGACGAAGCCCTTGGTCGCGCCGGTGGCGATGCCGGCGATCGCCATGCCTTCGATCAGCACGAAGGGATCGCCCTCCATGATCATGCGGTCGGCGAAGGTGGCGCTGTCGCCCTCGTCGGCGTTGCAGACGATATATTTGCGTTCGGAATTCGTATCGAGAACCGTCTTCCACTTGATGCCGGTCGGGAAGCCGGCGCCGCCGCGGCCGCGCAGGCCGGACTCGGTCACCTGTTTCACGATCTCGGCCGGCGCCATGGCGACCGCGTTCTGCAGGCCTCTCAGACCGCCATGCGACTTATAGCTGTCGAGCGACAGCGGGTCGATGACGCCACAGCGCGCGAAGGTCAGCCGCGTCTGCTTGGCGAGGAAGGGGATCTTGTCTGGCGCGCCCAGCCAGCGCTTGTGATGGCCACCCTTGAGGAAACCGCTGTCGAACAGGCTTTTCACGTCAGACGGCTTGACCGGCCCGTAGGCGACGCGGCCCTCGGCGGTCGCAACCTCGACCATCGGCTCCAGGAAATAGGCGCCGCGCGAGCCGTTGCGCACGATCTTGGCCTCGACGCCGCGCTCCTTGAGCTCCTTCTCGATCGCCCTGGCGACCTTTTCGGCGCCGAGCGCCAGAGCACCGGAATCGGCAGGGATGTAGATGCGCGGGATCATGAACGCACCTCCGCGACGATCTCTTCGATCTTCTCGTCGTCGAGCCGGCCGATCACTTCGCCGTCGAGCATCGCCGACGGCGAGCAGGCGCAAAGCCCGAGGCAATAGACCGGCTCCAGTGTAACCGATCCGTCGCGTGCGGTCTCGTGAAAATCGATGCCGAGCAGTTGCTTGACCTTGGTGGCGACGGCTTCCGAACCCATCGACTGGCAGGCTTCCGCCTGGCAGAGCTTCAGCACATGCCGGCCGGCCGGCTTGGCGCGGAAATCGTGATAGAAGGTGACGACGCCATGCACCTCCGCTCTTGAGAGGTTCAGCCCGTCGGCGATGGCCGGAAGCGCCACCTGCGGCACATGGCCGAATTCTTCCTGGATGCCGTGGAGAATCGGCAGCAGCGGACCTTCGAGGTCCTTCAATTCCTCGATGATCGCCGCTATGCGCGACGCGATCTCGGTACTTGCAGGCTGCATCGGCATGCAGCGCCCTCCCTGGCCGTGGCGCCAACACATATGTCACCCCAAAATATAGAGCGGTTTTGGGGCAACGACATGCACAGGGCGCAATATCGCTAAGTCCTTATGAAATCAGAGGAAACCTCCGAGATCAATAAAGCAGTCTCGTCGCTTGATAGAAATTATCTATCAAAAACGCTGAGCCCGCATTATCTAGCCTAGCGGTGGGCGCGGAAATCGTCTGCGAGCGCCATTGCCTCGTCCAGCAGCGCCTGCACCAGCGGCGTGTGCGGCTCGCGCGGCGCCGCCACCAGCCCGACCGTGTGGCTGGCATCCGGATCGACGATCGGAATGGCCCGGATCGGTTCGGAAAAGCCGAATGTTTCCGCAAGGTTGAGCGGCATGATCGATGACCACTTGCCGGTCCGGATATGCGAGAACAGCACGATCATCGAGTTGGATTCCAGCGTCGGCCGCACCTGCACGCCGGCTTCCGCCAGATGCTGGTCGATGATGC
Source organism: Mesorhizobium sp. WSM3862 (assembly GCF_002294985.1). Classification (GTDB taxonomy): domain Bacteria; phylum Pseudomonadota; class Alphaproteobacteria; order Rhizobiales; family Rhizobiaceae; genus Mesorhizobium. The sequence goes on from NZ_NSGE01000004.1 coordinate 646,237, forward strand.
GGCGGTTCTGCATGTCCGGCGTCAGCAGGCAGAGCGGCAGCTGGCTGATCTCTGCCCACGTCACTTTGTCGCGGTCGGAATAGGGGTTGCCGACTGCCGTGATCAGCTGGTAGCGCTCGTCATAGAGCGGCACGCTGGTTACCCGCCCCAGCGGCTCGTTGTCGAGATAGGTGATGCCGGCATCGACATCGAGATTGCCGAGCAGCGTCAGCACCTCGATCGAGGTCCGTGACAGCACCGAAAAGGTGACGCCGGGATGCTTGTCGCGGAATGGCGTCGTCAGCCGCGCCACCATGGCGAGCGCCGTCGGAACGGCGGCGATGCGGATGCGGCCGGACAGGCCGTGGCGCGCCGCCCGCATCTCCTCGCGCATGGTCCTTGAATCGCCGACGATGCGGCGCGCCCAAACCAGCACCTGCTTGCCTTCCGGCGTCAGACCCTGGAAACGCGAGCCGCGCAGCACCAGCATGACGCCGAGCTGCTCCTCGAGCTGCTTGATGCCGGCCGACAGCGTCGGCTGGGTGACGCCGCACACCTCGGCGGCGCGGCCGAAATGCTCTTCCCTGGCTAAAGCGATGAAGAATTCCAGCTTGTCGATCATGTCATCCGATCCACGGTCTGCCCAAGGTCGGGGAAATCGCTTTGCTTCGCAAGGCGGATGAACGATAGGATCTCATCCACATTTTTGAGCCGGCTTATCTGTTTTCCCGCGCCGCGCATGGCGCTATGTGAGGTAGGCGGAAGCAGGGAGGAGCAGATGCTGGGTTGGTTTCGCAGACTGTTGCCGCGCGAGGATCGCTTCTTCGAACTGTTCGAACGGCATTCGCGCACGGTGGTCGGCGGCGCCGAGGCGCTTGAGCAGCTTCTCCAGGGCCGGGACATCGACCGCTGGTGCCAGACGATCGTCGATCTGGAGGACGAAGCGGACGGGATCACCGCGGAGGTGCTGCTTGCCGTCAGGCGCTCCTTCATCACGCCCTTCGACCGCGGCGACATCAAGGATCTGATCCAGTCGATGGATGATGCCATCGATACGATGCACAAGGCCGTCAAGACGGTGAAATTGTTCGAGATGAGGGAATTCGATCCGCTGATGCGGGAAATGGGCAGCGTCATCGTCGAGGCCGCCCGGCTGGTAGCAGAGGCCATCCCACTGCTCGGCAAGGTTGGCGCCAACGCCGCGCGGCTGAACGCCATCGCCGAAGAAGTCATGCGCGTTGAGGGCCGCGCCGACGACCTGCACGAGCAGGGCCTGAAGGACCTGTTCAAGCGGCACGGTCGCAGCGACCCTATGGCCTACCTGATTGGCTCGGAGATTTACGGCCAGCTGGAAAAGGTGGTCGACCGTTTCGAGGACGTCGCTAACGAGATCAGCGGCATCGCCATCGAGAACGTCTAACAGATGGACGCTGCGATCGCCTTTCCCCTGCTGGTCGGCCTCGTCGCCGTGGCGCTGTTCTTCGATTTCCTCAACGGCCTGCACGATGCCGCCAACTCGATCGCGACTATCGTCTCCACCCGCGTGCTGAGGCCGCACTATGCCGTGTTCTGGGCGGCTTTCTTCAATTTCATCGCCTTCCTGTTCTTCGGTCTGCATGTCGCCGAGACGGTGGGAAAGGGCATCGTCGACGCCGAGACCGTGACCCCCGCAGTGATCTTCGCCGCGCTCATCGGAGCCATCGTCTGGAACATCGTCACTTGGATCGCCGGCATTCCGTCGAGCAGCTCGCATGCGCTGATCGGCGGGTTGGTCGGCGCCGGCGTCGCCAAGGCCGGCCCGGGGGCCATCGTCTGGTCCGGGCTCGGCAAGACGGCTGCGGCGATCGTGCTCTCGCCGGCGACCGGATTCGTGCTGGCGCTTGTCCTTATCCTCATCGTCTCATGGCTGTTCGTTCGGCAGACGCCGTTCGCGGTCGATAACAGCTTTCGCGTCCTGCAGTTCTTCTCGGCTTCGCTCTATTCGCTGGGGCACGGCGGCAATGACGCGCAGAAGACCATGGGCATCATCGCCGTGCTGCTCTATTCGCAAGGCATGCTCGGCCAGAGCTTCCACGTGCCGTTCTGGGTGGTCATCACCTGCCAGTCCGCACTGGCGCTGGGCACGCTCTTCGGCGGCTGGCGCATCGTGCACACGATGGGATCGAAGATCACTCGGCTGAACCCGATGCAGGGTTTTTGCGCCGAGACCGGCGGGGCGATAACGTTGTTCGCCGCCACCTGGCTCGGTGTCCCGGTCTCGACCACGCATACAATCACCGGCGCCATCATCGGCGTGGGTGCTGCCCGCCGCATCTCGGCTGTACGCTGGGGCATTGCCGGCAACATTGTCGTGGCGTGGGTGATCACCCTGCCGGCGACTGCGGCGATTTCGGCGTTGACCTATTTTGTCACGCGCCTGGCGGTCTGAGGCTGAAATCTACTCGCCCGCAAGACAAAGTATGTTGCCGTCCGGGTCCTTGAACCAGGCGACCTTCATGCCGTAGCCGACATGGACATCGCCCTCAAGCGTCAGCCCGGGCATCTCATAGCGCTCGAAGGTGACGCCCTTCGACTTCAGCGCCTGGACAATGGCGCCGATCTGGTCGCCGACCGTCCAGGTCAACGCCGTCGCCTTGTTGGTACCGGCGAATTCTGAACGATAGACGTTGATGACCGTGTCGCCACTTTTGTAGACGATCAGTTCTCCGGCCATGTCGTCGACAGGCTTGAGGCCCAGCGTTCCTTCGTAAAAGCCCTTTGCTCTCGAAAGGTCTTTCACCGCCACATTGGCGGCTGCGTTGCTGTTTGCGAGCATGACAGTCTCCTTTTCCGGTTGCCGTCGCTCATGGCAACCGAGATAGGGCCCCTGGATCGATTGGCCATGGCAATCGGCGGATCGGGACGCGCTAGGCAAATCCGACACCACCGGTCGTTTTGCGGAGCACGCCGGACGAGCCATTGCGCCACGGCTTGGTTCTGCCGGGAAACTGCACTATCTGGAACGCCAAACTCCGAGGAAAGATCATGGCTGTAACCAAGGAAACCGTCATCGAGCGCCTGAGGACGGTCAATGGACCGGACTTCACCGGCAACATCGTCGACCTCGGCCTGGTATCTGAGATTTTCATCGCCGATTCCAAGGTGTTTTTCTCGATTACCGTTCCCGCCGCCCGCGCCCAGGAGATGGAGCCGCTGCGCGCCGCCGCCGAGCGTGTCGTCAAGGCGATCCCCGGCGTCGCCAACGCCGTCGTCGCGCTGACGGCGGAGAAGAAAGGCGGCGGCATGGAGGCGCCGGTTCGGCCGGCTTCGCAAGCAGCGTCGCCACGCCCTGCTCCCCAGGCAGCGCCGCAGCGTCCTGGCCCGCAGGCGACGGCTTCTCACAGTCACGGCAAACGCGGCGTGCCCGGCATCGATGCGATCATCGCGGTGGCGTCCGGCAAGGGCGGCGTCGGCAAATCGACCACCGCCGTCAACCTGGCGCTCGGCCTTGCCGCCAATGGGCTAAGCGTCGGCGTGCTCGATGCCGATATCTACGGGCCGTCAATGCCGAGGCTGCTCAACATTCACGGCCGGCCGCAGACGGTCGACGGCAAGATTCTGAAGCCGATGCAGAATTACGGCCTCAAGGTGATGTCGATGGGCTTCCTGGTCGACGAGGAGACGCCGATGATCTGGCGCGGCCCGATGGTCATGTCGGCGCTCACCCAGATGCTGCGCGAGGTCGAATGGGGACCGCTCGACGTGCTGGTCGTCGATATGCCGCCCGGCACCGGCGATGCCCAGCTCACCATGGCCCAGCAGGTGCCGCTGGCCGGTGCCGTCATCGTCTCGACGCCGCAGGACCTGGCGCTCATCGATGCGCGCAAGGGCCTCAACATGTTCAAGAAGGTCGACGTGCCGCTGCTCGGCATCGTCGAGAACATGAGCTATTTCCTCGCGCCCGACACCGGCAAGCGCTACGACATCTTTGGCCATGGCGGCGCGCGGCGCGAGGCCGAACGGCTCGGCGTCACCTTCCTTGGCGAGGTGCCGCTGGAGATGGGCATCCGCGAAAGCTCCGACGCCGGCGCTCCGGTCGTCGCATCCAAGCCGGACGGCGCCGAGGCGAAGATCTATCGCGATATCGCCGCGAGGGTATGGGACAGGGTCCAAGAGGAACGCGGCGCCGCCGAGGCGGCAGTGCCCAGCATCGTGTTCGAGTAATTCGCCGGGCCGGCGCTAGGTGTCCGATTTCCTTTCCAGGCTCCGGCAGCCGGGAATCGCCTCCTTCAGGATTTCCGGGTCGTTGAGGGCTTCCCACACTTTCTCGACGGGTGCGGCGATCCGCTCCTCGCCCTCGATCACCAAAGCCCCCAAGATCTCCCGGATTGAGGACATCGACTGGTCCTAGGCCGCGGCCCTTTCTATGTCTATCGCACCAAAGTGCGGGTCTGCGGCGTGTCTGCCACTTGCCTGCATGAGCGCGTTGTCATATCGATTTGTCATACAAATACGGAGACCACGATGGCAGGCGCCCCCACCAAGAAGAAGAAATTTCGCTCGCAGGAGTGGTTCGACAATCCCGACAACCCGGGCATGACGGCGCTCTATCTCGAGCGCTACCTCAATTACGGGCTGACCCGCGCCGAGCTGATGTCGGGCAAGCCGCTGATCGGCATCGCGCAGACGGGTTCTGATCTCTCGCCCTGCAACCGGCACCATCTTGAGCTCGCCAAGCGCGTGCGCGAAGGCATTGTCTCGATGGGCGGCATCCCCTTCGAGTTCCCGTGCCACCCGATCCAGGAGACCGGCAAGCGGCCGACGGCGGCGCTCGACCGCAACCTCGCCTATCTCAGCCTCGTCGAGGTGCTCTACGGCTATCCGCTCGACGGCGTCGTGCTGACCATCGGCTGCGACAAGACTACGCCCGCGCTCTTGATGGCGGCGGCGACTGTCAACATCCCGGCGATCGCGCTTTCGGTCGGCCCGATGCTCAATGGCTGGCATAAGGGCAAGCGCACCGGCTCCGGCACCATTGTCTGGGAATCGCGCCAGCGGCTGTCGGCCGGCGAGATCAATTATGACGAGTTCATGGACATCGTCGCCTCCTCGGCGCCGTCGACCGGCTATTGCAACACCATGGGTACCGCCACCACCATGAACTCGCTGGCCGAGGCGCTCGGCATGCAGCTGCCGGGCTCGGCCGCGATCCCCGCGCCCTATCGCGAGCGCGGCCAGATCGCCTACGAGACCGGCAAGCGCATCGTCGATATGGTGCATGAGGACCTGAAGCCGTCGGACATCATGACCCGCCAGGCGTTCGAGAATGCCATCGTCGTCAATTCGGCCATCGGCGGCTCGACCAACGCGCCGATCCACCTCAATGCCATCGCCCGCCATCTCGGCGTGCCGCTCGACAATGACGACTGGCAGAACATCGGCCTTAACGTGCCGCTGATCGTCAACCTGCAGCCGACGGGCGAGTATCTCGGCGAGGACTATCACCATGCCGGCGGCGTGCCGGCCGTCGTGGCGGAGTTGCTGAAAGGCGGACTATTGCCGCACCCCGACGCGATCACCGCCAACGGGAAGTCGATCGGCGACAATTGCCGCGGCGCGGTCAACGAGAATCATGATGTCATCCGCGGCGTCGACAAGCCGCTCAAGAGCAATGCCGGCTTCATCAACCTCAAGGGCAATCTGTTCGATTCCGCGATCATGAAGACCAGCGGCATCTCGCCCGAATTCCGCGAGCGCTATCTCTCGAACCCGAACGATCCGGAGGCTTTCGAAGGCAACGCCATGGTCTTCGACGGCCCGGAGGATTACCACGCCCGCATCGACGATCCGGCGCAGGGCATCGACGAGCACACGATCCTGTTCATGCGCGGCGCCGGCCCGGTCGGCTATCCGGGCGGCGCCGAGGTGGTCAACATGCAGCCGCCGGCCCATCTCATCAAGAAGGGCATCCATTCGCTGGCCTGCATCGGCGACGGTCGCCAGTCCGGCACGTCGGGTTCGCCATCGATCCTCAACGCCTCGCCGGAGGCAGCGGTCGGCGGCGGGCTGGCGCTGCTCAAGACCGGCGACCGCGTCCGCATCGACCTGAGGAAGGGCACCGCCAATATCCTTGTCGGCGACGAGGAGATCGCCAGGCGGCGGGCAGCGCTGCAGGGCAATGGCGGCTATGACTATCCCGAGCACCAGACGCCCTGGCAGGAGATCCAGCGCGGCATGGTCGACCAGTTCTCCGCCGGCATGGTGCTGAAGCCGGCGGTGAAATATCAGGATGTCGCGCATACCAGGGGCGTCCCGCGCGACAACCACTGAATTCAGAGCACGGCGACAATCGAAGGGCGGACCGCTTTCCGGCGGACCGCCCTTTCTCATGGCCCTTGTTTCGGCCGCGGGGCGTCTACAGATTAGCCCGATCCCGGCGGCCCTACGAAGGGAGGCTCTATATGGCGAAACGGCGCTCTTCCCTCGGCTTCCTCGGCATGTTCGGCCGGTCGGGCGACTTGCGCCAGCTCGACGACGCCTTGCGCAAGGCCGACTTGCATCCGGCACTGGTGCCTGAGGGCGTCAAGCTCACCATCGTCAACCTGATGAAGGATCATTGGCCCGAGGAGCCGCCGCCTCAGGCTTATCAATCAGTGGCGCAACTCTGCGGCTATTGCGTCGCCGGACCGGAAACCTTCGAGCGGGCCAATGGCAGGGAGCACACTTTGGAAGCCGAGCGCCGCATCGAGGCCGCGCTCGAAGCCGGCGACAGCCTCGATGCGCAGATCGTGCTGTTGACGCTGCATGCGAAGCTGATCAACGCCGAAGTCGTCGAGCGCTTCGGGCTGCGTGCGGAGTGATCTGCAGATCAGCCGCCCATCTTGTTGCGCGGCAGCTTGATCATCTCGCCGAAGCGCGCGCGCAGCTTGTCGTCGACGAGCCGCGACACATGGCGCGGAAAGCGCTCGGCCAGCACGCGCTTTTTCTCGGCGATCGCCCGCTGCAAAATGTCGGGCCGGCCCTTCTCATTCCATTCCTTGGGCGAGAAGCGATCGCCGACTGCGGGATAAAAATATTCGGTCTGCATCAGCTTCAAAGTCTGCTCGTTGCCGAGATAGTGACCGGGGCCCTTGAGGCAGACATCGGCGATCGTGTCGATCGACAGCGCCTCGTCCGTCACCTCGATGCCGCGCACGCATCGCAGGCAGTGGCCGAGCATGTCGTTGTCGATGATCAGGCTTTCGAGACAGAAGCCGAGCAGCGAGGCATGCATGCCGGCCGATTCATAGACGAGGTTGAGGCCGGCAAGACCGGCCATCACATCGGTGATGCCTTTTTCATAGCCGGACTGGATGTCGGGCAGCTTCGAATCCGTCATGCCCGCGGCCGAGCCGCCCGGCAGGTCGTAATACTGCGCCATCTGCGCGCAGGCCGCGGTCAACACGGCCTGCTCGGCCGAACCGCCGGACATGGCGCCGGTCCGGAGATCGGAGACGAACGGCCAGGTGCCGAAGATCGCCGGATGGCCGGGCTTGATGGCGTTGACATAGACGAGGCCCATCAGCACTTCGGCCACCGCCTGCACGACGGCGCCGGCAATCGCGGCGGGAGCTGTGGCGCCGGCCTGGCCGGCCGACAAGAGCAGGATCGGAATGCCGCCCTCGACGCAGGCCTCAAGCACGCCGCAGGCGTCCTCGGCGAACTTCATCGGCGGCACCACGAAGCAGTTCGAGTTCGACACGAAAGGGCGCGCCCGGAAATTCTCCTCGCCGCCGGCGATCGCATAGAGCATTTCCAGCGCCGGCTTGACGTTCTCTCGCACGGTGAACGAGGTGCCGACATGCTTGGATGTCCCCAGTACGCAGGCATAGAGCGTGTTGAAGTCCATCTCGAGCGGATCGGGAATATCGCGCGGCACCATGGTGCGCTGGAAGAAATGGATGTTGTCGAGCCCGTCGACGAGACGGGCGGCGTCATAGATGTCCTGCAGCTGCGATTCGCGATATTCGCGCTTCTCGACATCGACCAGATGCACCGCCGCGCCGGCCGTGCCGTAGTGGACGCGTTTGCCCTGGATCACCATGTCGTGCTTGGGATCCTGGCCGTGGAGCGTGAAGTGGCGCGCCGCCTTCTTGATCGTGTCGAGCACCAGCGCGCGCGGCAGGCGGATGCGGCCGTCGTCGCCATAGCTCGCCCCGACCCCGGTCAGCGCCTCGATGCAGGAGGGGATGGCGTTGGCGAAGCCCACCGTCTCCAGAAGCGTCAGCACCGCTTCATGGATGCGTTCTTTGTCGTTCTGGCTCAATGGCCCGTAGCTGCCGCCTTCGAGGCCGGCTCGCACCGGACGGATATCGTCTGCGAGCGGTGCTGCCCGCATCGCGCGGCGCGCTTCGCGCCCGCCGGACCGCCGCGAACGCTGGTCCGACGTCGTTTCCTGCTTCTCAAGAGCCACTGACATGGAAAGCACTCCACCTTTGCTTTTTCAGGGGCAGGATGCGCGGCGGTTGGTCCACCATCGGCCTGCCTCGTCCCCTTTGTGCCTCGACTATGCCGTCGGCATTGGCACAGCCTATGAGCCAGTCAATCCCGTCGAATATGCCAGGATGCTAAAGCCTCAAGGCGCGCCAAAACAAAAGAGCCGGCAAAAACGCCGGCTCTTGATGTGGCAGTCCGTGGTGATCAGGCGGCAGCGGGCCTGCGGCCGGCGGCTGTGGCGAGCTCCCGAATCCCGGGCTCGATGTGCTGCAGCGAGATCGAGGAGATGCCCAAACGCATGAAACGCGAGGGCTTTTCGCTGCGGTCGAAGAACCGGTCGCCGGGTTCGATGATGACGCTGCGGGAAGCGGCCGCTTCGGCGAGCCCTCGTGAATCGGTACCGCGCGGGCCCTCCAGCCACAACGATGTGCCTCCCGCCGAGTCGGTCGAGCGCCATTCTGGCAGGAAAGCGGAAATCGCATGGACCAGACGCTTGCGCCGCTCGTCGAAGGCGGCGGAGAGCCTGCGCACCAGCGCCTCGTGATGGCCGAGCGACAAAAACAGCGCAACGGCGCGCTGGTTGTTTGCCGGCGGATGCCTGAGCATGAAGCGACGCAACGCGCGAAGCTCGGCAATCAGTCCTGCCGAAGCGACGATGTAGCCGAGCCTCAGACCCGGAGCCAGCGTCTTCGACATCGAGCCGACATAGATGACGCGGCCCGAGCGATCGAGGCTCTTCAGCGCCTGCTGCGGCGCCTCGTCGAGAAGCTGGCTGTCATAGCCGTCCTCGATGATGATCTGGTTGTTGCGGTTGGCTCGCGCCAGCAAATCCTGCCGCCGCTCGGCGGACAACGGCACCATCGTCGGGCAATGGTGGCTTGGGGTGACGAATACAAAGCCGGAATCGCTTGGGATCGCCGAGGTCACGATGCCCGACTGGTCGACAGGGACCGGCTGGATATCGGCGCCGGCGAGCCGGAAGATCGAGCGGGCATCCGGATAGCCGGGGTCTTCCATTGCCACCTTCGAGCCCTTGGTCATCAACAGCGAGGCGAGCATATAGAGCGCGTTCTGCGCGCCCAACGTCACGATGATCTCGTCCGGATTGGCGAAGATGCCGCGGCGCGGCAAAAGCCGGGCCTGGATCTGCTCGATGAGCAGCGGATCGTCCCGGTCGACCATGTCCGATGCCCAGTTGCGGATCTCCAGCACCGCGAGCGCCATGCGGTTGCACTCGCGCCATTCCGCGGTCGGAAACAGCGCCGGATCGAACTGGCCGTAGACGAACGGATAGGAGGACTTGATCCAGTTGTCGTGCTTGGCCGGCGGCGGCATATCGCTGGCGGCGATCTGCCGACGCGCCTTCCAGTCGATCTCATTCTGCTGGTCGGGCGCCTTCTGGTGCGGCTTGGCGGGGGTGGCCAGCACTTCAGGGTTGACGAAGTGGCCGCGCCTCTCGCGCGCCACAAGAAAACCTTGGTCGACCAGCTGCTGGAAGGCAAGCACCACCGTGCCGCGGGCAACGCCAAGTTTTTCCGCCAGAATCCGGCAGGATGGCAGCGGCATCGAAGCGGCGATCTGCCGGTCGAGGATGGCTGCGACGATCGCCTGGCGGATCTGTGCCTGGAGAGTTTGTCCGGATTCGGCCGAAATCCGGAACAGGCCGGACCATATGGCCGTGTCATTGCGCTGTGGCATGGGAGATCATCCTCGGATGGCCAGCTGTTTTCACTTGGCTGGACCAGTCGAGTGTAGGGGTGGCACAAGGGGTTGCGCCAATCAATTTTTCTGATCGCTGGGATTTATGCCAGTGATCCATTGGTCACGAAAGGGGCGCGTCCGCCAGGGAAGCGATGTTGCGGGGCATCATAAAAGCGTGATGCAGTGCGTCACTGCCGCGCTTGAACGAAACGGAAATCCGGCTCAATACAATGTCGCGACGACACGCGCCGGAAACATCGGGCCTGTTAAAATGGTCTAAAAACCCGCCAGGAGCCACCATTGGATCAGTCAGCCTTCGACAAGCAGGTCACCGCCCTGCGTGAGCAGCGCGCGGCAGCCAAGGGCACGATGCGCGAAGCCTTCGCCGCCGATCCCAAGCGCTTCGAGAGATTCTCCGCCACAGATGGCGATCTTCTGCTCGACTGGTCGAAATGCGCGGTCGACGCCGACACGATGGCAATGCTGGAGACGCTCGCCGGCGCCGCCGACCTCGAAGGCCGACGCGCCGCGATGTTCGAAGGCAAGAAGATCAACATCACCGAAAACCGCGCCGTGCTGCACACGGCGCTGCGCAATCTGACCGGCAAGAGTGTCGTGGTCGATGGCCAGGACACCAAGGCCGATGTGAACGCCGTGCTCGACGCGATGGGCGCCTTCGCTGATGCGATTCGCTCCGGCGAGGCGGCCGGCGCCACCGGCAAGAAGATCACCGACATCGTCAATATCGGCATTGGCGGCTCGGATCTTGGCCCGGCGATGGTGACGTTGGCGCTCGCTCCCTACCATGACGGCCCGCGTGCGCATTATGTCTCCAACGTCGACGGCGCCCACATCCACGACACGCTGAAAGGCCTGTCTCCCGAGACGACTTTGTTCATCATCGCCTCCAAGACTTTCACCACTGTCGAGACGATGACCAATGCCGAGACGGCGCGCAGATGGGTGGAAAAGGCGCTGGGCAAGCAAGCGATCGGCAAGCATTTCGCCGCCGTCTCGACCGCGCTCGACCTGGTGGCCAAGTTCGGCATCGCCTCCGACCGCGTCTTCGGTTTCTGGGACTGGGTCGGCGGCCGCTACTCGGTCTGGAGCGCCATCGGCCTGCCGGTGATGATCGCCATCGGCCCGCGCAATTTCCGCGCCTTCCTCGACGGCGCGCATGAGATGGACGAGCATTTCCGCTCGGCCCCGCTGCAAAAGAACCTGCCTGTTTTGCTGGGGCTGATCGGCTGGTGGCACCGCGTCGTCTGCAAATACCCGGCCCGTGCCGTCATTCCATACGATCAGCGCCTGTCGCGCCTGCCGGCCTATCTGCAGCAGCTCGATATGGAATCGAACGGCAAGAGCGTGACACTGGACGGCCGCGCGGTGACGACGCCGACCGGCCCGCTGGTCTGGGGCGAGCCCGGTACCAACGGCCAGCACGCCTTTTTCCAGCTTTTGCACCAGGGCAGCGATTTCATCCCGGTCGAGTTTCTTGCCGCAGCCGTCAGCCACGAGCCCGAGCTGAGGACCCACCACGATCTCTTGCTTGCCAATTGCCTGGCGCAGTCGGAAGCCTTCATGAAGGGCCGCACGCTGGAAGAGGCGCGCGCGCAGATGCTGGCCAAGGGCATGAAGCCCGCCGATGTCGATCGCATCGCGCCGCATCGCGTCTTTTCGGGCAACCGTCCGTCGCTCACCATCCTCTACCGCAAGCTTGATCCGCGCACGCTCGGTCGCCTGATCGCGCTCTATGAGCATCGCGTCTTCGTCGAGGGCACGCTGTTCAACATCAACTCGTTCGACCAGTGGGGTGTCGAGCTTGGCAAGGAACTGGCGACAGGCCTGCTGCCTGTCGTGGAAGGCAAGGAGACTGCCGCAAAACGCGACGCCTCGACTGCCGGATTGGTGGCTCATGTCCACCAATTGCGTGGCGCGGAGTGAACGGATTGTCGGATATCAAGGGAATTCTGTTCGACAAGGACGGGACGCTTGTCGACTTCAACGCTACCTGGCTCGGCATTGCCGATTTCATGGCCATGGACGCCGCCGAAGGCGATCGCTGGAAAGCCGACAGGTTGCTCGCCGCCGCCGGCTTCGATTTCGTCAGCAAGCGCTTCAAGCCGGATTCGATCTTTGCCTCGGGCTCGAACATGGACGTCGTCGAGCTCTGGTTCCCGCGCCTGTCGGAGGAGGACCAGATGCTGGCCGTCGCCCGCTTCAACGAGATCACCTCGGTTCAGGGCTCGTCGATGGCTGTCGCTCTGCCCGGTATCGTCGAATCGCTGCGGGCGCTGCACAAGCGATCCTTCCGGCTGGGCGTCGCCACCAACGATTCCACCAGCGGCGCCGAGAAGACGCTCGCCACGCTCGGTGTCGCGCAGCTCTTCGACGCCGCCTTCGGCTATGATGCGGTCGCGAATCCGAAGCCCGCGCCCGACACGGTCATCGCGTTCTGCGATCTGACGGGACTGAAGCCCGGCGAGATCGCCATGGTCGGCGACAATCGCCACGATCTCGAAATGGCGCGTGCCGGCGGCTGCGGCCTGGCGATCGGCGTGCTTTCCGGCACGGGCACGCGTGACTCGCTGTCGCCGATGGCCGACGTCATCCTGGATTCGGTCGCCGACTTGCCGGATTTTCTCGCCGCGCGGATGAGTGTGCCGGCGGGCTGATCAGGGCTCGCTGGGAAGGAAGGCAAATACCCCGCTCGGTTTCGGCGCGCTACCGCCGTTTCCGCCGACATCAGGCACCTGATACTCGCCAAGCAGGCGAAGCCGCCGCCTCGGCAGCCAGGCGCGGCCCGGGTCGCCGACCAGCACCTCGATGCCCGCGGCAAGGCAGCGGTCGAGGAAGGGGACGATCCGCCGCGCGACCGCTTGCCCGTAGAAGACGTCGCCGGCGAGCACGAGATCGACCGACGGCGGCGAACCGGCGGTGATGTCCGCGCCGATTATGGTGACGGCTACGCCGTTGGCCTCCGCGTTGAGGCGGAGCGCGACGATGCCGTTGCGGTCGATCTCCACCGCGGTCACTTCCCTGGCCCCGGCTTTCGCCGCGGCGATGCCGACAAGGCCGGAACCGGCGCCGAGGTCGAGCACGCGCCGGCCGGCAACGGTTGACGGCCGATCGAGAACATAGCGCGCCAGCACTGCGCCGCCCGCCCAGGCATAGGCCCAGTAGGGCGGCTGCGGCTCGGCCGCGTGCTCGTGCGAGCCGTCCTCCGGTTCCAGCAGCCGCCTCAGCCCGCTGCCGGGATTGGGCGTATAGAGCCGGATTTCAGGCAGCGACGGCACCGACTGAAGCCGCATGTTCGCCTTGATGAATTCGGCGGGATCGAGGCCGGCGCGATCTTTTGGCGCCAGGCCGGCAACATTTTCGTTCAAATCTGCTCCCGCAAGGCGCGCCGCAGGATCTTGCCGACCGGCGTCTTCGGCAGTTCGGCGCGGAATTCGATGTATCTCGGCCGCTTGTAGCCGGTCAGGTTCTCGCGGCAATAGACAGTCAGCGTCTCGATGGTGAGCGCTGGATCCTTCCTGACCACGAACAGCTTCGGCACCTCGCCGGAGTGCTCGTCCGGCACGCCGATCGCCGCCACTTCGAGCACGCCCGGGTGCTGCGCCACGACTTCTTCCAGCTCGTTCGGATAGACGTTGAAACCGGAGACCAGGATCATGTCCTTCTTGCGGTCGACGATCTTGGTGTAGCCGCGCTCATCCATGAAGCCCATGTCGCCCGACTTGAAGAACCCGTCCTTGGTCATCACCTTGGCGGTCTCGTCCGGCCGGTTCCAGTAGCCGGCCATAACCTGCGGACCCCGGATGCAGATCTCTCCGACTTCGCCGAGCGGCACGTTGTTGCCGTCGTCGTCGCGGATGGCGATCTCGGTCGATGGCAGCGGCAGGCCGATCGTGCCGGTAAAGTCGCTGGAGCTGAACTTGTTGGCGGTCGCCACCGGCGAGGTTTCGGAAAGTCCGTAGCCTTCGCTCACCGGACAGCCCGTCAGCGCCTTCCAGCGCTCGGCCACGCCTTTCTGCACCGCCATGCCGCCGCCGAGAGTGAGGATCAGCGGCTTGAAGTCGAGCTTGCGGAAATCCTCATTGTTGAGCAGCGCGTTGAACAGCGTGTTGAGGCCGGGAAAGATGTGGACCGTGTATTTCTGCAGTTCTTTCACGAAGCCGGGAATGTCGCGCGGGTTCGGAATGAGCACGTTCTGCGCGCCTTGCTGCATGCCCATCAGCGCGTTCACCGTCAGCGCGAAGATGTGGTAGAGCGGCAGCGCGCAAACAAAGTTGAGATGCGCCGGCTTCGGCTTGACCGTATAGGCGTCCTCCACCCAGAGCGAATTCTGCGCCACGTTGGACAAGACGTTGCGGTGCAGCAGCGTCGCGCCTTTCGACACGCCGGTCGTGCCGCCGGTATATTGCAGGAAGGCGATATCGTCGCCCGACACCGCCGCCGGCTTGAAGGCGCTTGCCGAGCCCGCCTTGAGCGCGGCGTTGAATTTGACGTGGCCGGGCAGCGACCAGGCGGGAACCATCTTCTTCACCCGCCGCACGACGAGATTGACGATCGCGCCTTTCAGCCCGCCCAACATGTCGCCCATCGCCGCGACCACGACATGCTTGACCGGCGTCCTGGCGATCACCGCCTGCAGCGTGTTGGCGAAGTTCTCCAGAATGACGATGGCCTGCGCGCCGGAATCCTTGAGCTGATGCTCCAGCTCGCGCGGCGTGTAGAGCGGGTTGACGTTCACCACCGTGAAGCCGGCGCGAAGCACGGCCATCATCGCTACCGGGTATTGCAAAACGTTCGGCATCATCAGCGCCACGCGCGCGCCCTTCTCCAGTCCCTTCGACTGCAGATAGGCGCCGAAGGCCGCCGAAAGCCGCTCGAGCTCGGCATAGGAGATCGACTTGCCCATGCACACGAACGCCGGCCGGCTGGCGAACTGCTTGCAGGCGCCGACAAGGAAGTCGCCAATGGAATCGTAAGGCAGCGGACCGATCTCCGCCGGCATGTTCTTCGGGTAGTTTTTCAGCCAAGGCTTTTCCGGCAACCCTGCCGCGAGTTCCGTGATCGCCTTGGGCAGCCGCCTGGCCGATCCCGAGGCTGCCTTTGCCGCAGGCCTGGCGGTCTTTGCGGTTGCAGTCTTGGCGGCGGATGTGGGGTTCGTCTTCTTTGCAGCGGCAGCCGGTTTCGCAGTGGTCTTCGGCTTGGAGCCGGCCTTTGCAGGTGACGGCGTTTTGGCTGGCGAAGCGGTCTTGGAAGATGAAGCCTTGGGCGCGCCCGCATCGACGGGCGCGGCCTTGGCTCTTGCCTTCGCCGGGGGCGTTGTCTTTGCTGCTTTTGCCACCAAATCCCTCCCTGGTGTCCTGGTTTTGCTTCTGCGCCGCATCTCTTTCCGATTTCGGAAGCGTTCCTCCCGCTGCGGCCGATTGCGGATTCCAAGAAATCCGGCCTGGCATCTATGTATTGCCTCTATCGGCGGCCGTGCAAGTCTTGCCCCAGCGGCAGCGGCGGAAAGATTTGCCGCCGAAATCCTGTCCCTCGACGCCTCCCGCAGGCGTGTCCCAACGAGGACCTGGGATCGCAGGCAGGAGCTCCTTGTTTCATTTCGGCAGAGCCTCAATCAATAAAAAAATGCGGTTGTTAACATTAGCGTGAGCGAAAAATTCTGCTCATTTTTTCTGCTATTTGAGGAAAATGCGGATTCTTTTCCTGCTTACCGTGGGGTACGCAAACGGGGTGTTCCAAAGCCCCAAAAACGGTGCTTATATGCGCGCTTCGCGAGCCTGATAGAGGGGCTTGGAAGAACATCAGGGAGTGCTCAATGAAAAAGACAATGACTTTTGCAGCCGCGTTGCTGGCTGCAAGCGTCCTCGGCGGGATGGCCAATGCAAAGACGCTTGTTTATTGCTCGGAAGCGTCGCCGGCCAATTTCGATCCGGGTACGACGACGGGCGGCAACGACTTCGACGCTTCGTCGCGCACGGTCTATTCGCGCCTGGTCGAGTTCAAGCATGGCGGCACCGAGATCGAGCCCGGCCTCGCCGACAAATGGGAAATCTCCGACGACGGCCTGGTCTATACTTTCCACCTGCACCCTGGCGTGAAGTTCCAGACCACCGACTATTTCAAGCCGACCCGCGACCTCAATGCCGATGACGTCGTCTTCTCGTTCGACCGTCAGTTCAACAAGCAGAATCCGTGGAACGGCGAGAAGTATCTGCCGAACCTGACCTGGGACTACTACACCGGCATGGACATGCCGAAATACGTCGCCAAGTGGGAAAAGGTCGACGACCTCACCGTCAAGCTGACGCTGACCGAGCCGAACGCGCCGATGCTGGCCAATCTCGGCATGGACTTCGCCTCGATCGTGTCGAAGGAATATGCCGACCAGCTCGAGAAGGAAGGCAAGATGGCCGACTTCTCGACCAAGCCGATCGGCACCGGGCCGTTCCAGTTCGTCGACTATCAGCTCGACTCGGTCATCCGCTATGCGGCGAACCCCGACTACTTCAAGGGCAAGGAGAAGATCGACGATTTGGTCTTCGCCATCACGCCTGACGCGACCGCCCGCATCCAGAAGGTGCTGGCCGGCGAATGCGATGTCGCTCCCTATCCGAACCCGGCCGACATCGCCACCATCAAGGCCAACAAGGACGTGACCCTGATGGACCAGGCCGGGCTCAACATCGGCTACATGAGCTACAACACCACGATCCCGCCGCTCGACAAGCCGGAGGTTCGTCACGCGCTCAACCAGGCGATCGACCGGGAAGCGCTGATCAAGTCGCTGTTCCAGGACGCTGGCGCGACGCCGGCGCAGAACCTGATTCCGCCGACCATGTGGTCGTGGAACAAGGATGTGAAGTTCGATTCCTATGACCCGGAAGCGGCCAAGAAGGTGCTGGCCGACGCCGGGCTGAAGGAAATCCAGCTCTGGGCTTCCGACCGCGTTCGTCCTTACAACCCGAACTTCCAGCGCGCGGCTGAGCTGATCCAGGCCGACTGGGCCAAGGTCGGCGTCAAGGCCGAGATCGTCAACTACGAGTGGACCAAGTATCGCGAGGAAGGCAAGAAGAAGGAGCGTCCCGGCGCCTTCCAGATCGGCTGGACCGGCGACAATGGCGATCCGGACAATTTCTTCGCCACCCTCTTCGCGTGCTCGGCGATCGGCGTCTCGAACTATTCCAGCTGGTGCGACAAGGACTTCGAGGACCTGATCCAGAAGGCCAAGAAGACCAGCGACCAGGGCGAGCGCACCAAGCTCTATGAGCAGGCGCAGGAAATCTTCGCCAAGCAGGCGCCGGCCTTCCTGCTGGCTCACAGCCAGGTCTATGCCGTTGTCCGCAACAACGTCAGCGGCTTCAAGATGGACCCGCTCGGCATTCATCGCTTCGACGGCGTTGACAAGGCCGAGTAATATTTGCGAACGGGGCGGCGCGAATTGTCGCCGCCCCATTCCATTTCACGATGCTCAGATATCTCCTCAACAAAATCGCACTTCTGATCCCGACGCTCGTCGGCATCACCATCTGCGCCTTCGCCTTTGTCCGGCTGCTGCCCGGCGATCCGATCCTGGCCATGGCCGGCGAGCATGGCGTCACCCCCGCCCGCTACGAAGAGCTCAAGGAACAGTTCGGCTACAATCTGCCGGTCTGGGAGCAGTATGCGCGCTATGTCGGCGAGGTCGCGACCGGCGATTTCGGCGTCTCGATTTCCTCCAAGCGCCCGGTGCTCCAGGAGTTCAAGACGCTCTTTCCGGCGACGCTGGAATTGTCCTTCTTCGCCATGATCTTCGCCATGGCGATCGGCATTCCGGCCGGCATATTCGCGGCCGTCAAACGCGGCTCATGGTTCGATCAGTCATTGATGGGCACCGCGCTGGTCGGCTATTCCATGCCGATCTTCTGGTGGGGCCTGCTGCTCATCATCTTCTTTTCCGGCTATCTCGGCTGGACGCCGGTGTCGGGCCGCATGGGCCTGCAGTTCTTCCTGAAGCCGATCACCGGTTTCATGACCATCGACAGCATTCTCTACGGCAAATGGGACGCGCTGCGCTCGGCGCTCAGCCATCTCATCCTCCCGGCGATCGTGCTCGGCACGATTCCGCTGGCGGTGATCGCGCGCCAGACCCGTTCGGCCATGCTTGAGGTGCTCGGTGAAGACTATGTCCGCACCGCCCGCGCCAAGGGCCTTTCCGCCGCCCGCGTCATCGGTGCGCACGCACTTCGCAACGCCCTGATCCCGGTCGTCACCACGATCGGCCTGCAGGTCGGCACGCTGCTTGCCGGCGCCATCCTCACCGAAACCATCTTCGCCTGGCCGGGCATCGGCAAGTGGATGGTCGATTCCATCTTCAAGCGCGACTATGTCGTCGTGCAGTCAGGTCTGCTTTTGATCGCACTTATCGTCATGGCCGTTAACCTCATCGTCGACGTGCTCTACGCCGTCATCAACCCGCGCATCAGGGCGGCGTGATGAGCCAGTCGACGGAAATCGCCCCGATGGCCGCCGGCAGCCCGGATCGGCTGACCGGCTTCAAGACCTTCTGGCACTATTTCTCGGTGAACCGCGGCGCCGTCATCGGCCTGGTCGTCTTCATCCTGCTGGTGCTGGCGGCGCTCTTCGCGCCGTTGCTCGCGCCCTATGCGCCCGACGTGCAGGACAAGACCGCCTTCCTCAGGCCGCCGGCCTGGCAGGCGGGCGGCAGCTCGCAATATATCCTCGGCACCGATCCGGTCGGCCGCGACATCCTCTCGCGCCTGCTCTATGGCGCGCGTTTCTCGCTGCTCATCGGCGCCGTCGTCGTCACGCTGGCCCTCGTCGGCGGCATCACGCTCGGCTTGCTGGCAGGCTATTTCCGCGGCTGGGTCGACGTCGCGATCATGCGCGTCATGGACCTGATCCTGGCCTTCCCGTCGCTGCTTCTGGCGCTGGTGCTGGTCACCATTCTCGGGCCCGGCCTGTTCAATGCGATGCTGGCGATCTCGCTTGTTCTGCAGCCGCATTTCGCCCGCCTGGTGCGCGCTGCGGTGATGGCTGAAAAGAGCCGCGAATATGTCGTGGCTGCCAAGGTCGCCGGCGCCGGGCACCTGAGGCTGATGCTCAGGACCATCCTGCCGAACTGCCTGGCGCCGCTGATCGTCCAGGGCACGCTGTCCTTCTCGAACGCCATCCTCGAAGCCGCAGCGCTTGGCTTCCTTGGTCTCGGCGCGCAGCCGCCGACGCCTGAATGGGGCACCATGCTGGCCTCGGCGCGCGAATTCATCCTGCGCGCCTGGTGGGTGGTGACTTTCCCCGGCCTTGCCATACTTATCACGGTGCTCGCCATCAACCTGATCGGCGACGGCCTGCGCGACGCGCTCGATCCGAAGCTCAGGAGGTCGTGATGGCATTGCTCGACATCCAGAACCTCGTCGTCGAGTTCCAGACCGCCTCCGGCCCGTTCCGCGCCGTCGACGGCGTCTCGCTCCGTGTCGACGAGCGCGAGGTGCTCGCCATCGTCGGCGAATCCGGCTCCGGCAAGTCGGTGTCGATGCTGGCGGTTATGGGCTTGCTGCCCTGGACGGCCACTGTCACCGCCGACCGCATGACGTTTGGCGGCCGCGATCTCCTCAAGATGGGTCCGGCGGAGCGCCGCAAGATCATCGGCAAGGACATTGCCATGATCTTCCAGGAGCCGATCGCCAGTCTCAACCCTTGCTTCACCGTCGGCTTTCAGATCGAGGAAGTGCTGCGCTTCCATCTCGGCATGGATCGCGCACAGCGCCGGGCGCGCGCCATCGAGTTGTTGAAGCAGGTCGGCATTCCGGAGCCGGCCGAGCGGCTCAACTCCTTCCCGCACCAGATGTCTGGCGGCCAATGCCAGCGCGTCATGATCGCCATGGCCATTGCCTGCAATCCGAAGCTGCTGATCGCCGACGAGCCGACCACCGCGCTCGACGTCACCATCCAGAAGCAGATTCTCGATCTGCTTGTGTCGCTGCAGGCCAAATACGGCATGGGGCTGATCATGATCACCCACAATATGGGCGTGGTCGCCGAGACCGCCGATCGCGTCATCGTCCAATACAAGGGCCGCAAGATGGAAGAGGCCGACGTGCTGTCGCTGTTCGAGAACCCCAAGAGCAACTATACGCGCGCGCTGCTGTCTGCGCTGCCGGAGAACGCCGTCGGCGACCGGCTGCCGACCGTCTCCGACATGCTGTTCGAGCCGGCGCCCCCAGAAGCCAGTGCATGACCGGAGCCGGCGCATGACCAAGGTTGTCGAAGGCAAGAACATCAAACGCGACTACCATGTCGGCGGCGGCCTGTTCCGCCCCGCGCGCACGGTGCATGCGGTGAAGGGCGTCTCCTTCAGCGTCGATAAGGGCAAGACGCTCGCCATCGTCGGCGAAAGCGGCTGCGGCAAGTCCACGCTCGCCCGCATCATCACGCTGATCGATCCCGCGACCGCCGGCGATTTGTTCATCGACGGCAACAAGGTCGACATCGCCAAGGACGGGTTGACCAAGGAAATGCGTCGCAAGGTGCAGATCGTCTTCCAGAATCCCTACGGGTCGCTCAACCCGCGTCAAAAGATCGGCGACGTGCTCGGCGAGCCGCTGCTGATCAATACCGACAAGCCGGCCGAGGAACGCCGCGACCTGGCGATGAAGATGCTGAAGAAGGTCGGTCTCGGCCCTGAGCACTACAACCGCTATCCGCATATGTTCTCCGGCGGTCAGCGCCAGCGCATCGCCATTGCCCGCGCACTGATGCTGAACCCGAGCCTGCTGGTGCTGGACGAGCCGGTCTCGGCGCTCGATCTTTCGGTGCAGGCGCAGGTGCTCAACCTGCTCGCCGACCTGCAGGACGAGTTCAAGCTGACCTATGTCTTCATCAGCCACGATCTGTCGGTGGTGCGTTATATCGCCGACGACGTGATGGTGATGTATTTCGGCGAGGCGGTCGAATACGGCTCGCGCGACGAGGTCTTCTCGGACCCCAAGCACACCTACACCAAGACGCTTTTCGCCGCGACGCCGCGCGCCGACGTGGCAAGCATCAAGGCGAGGCTGGCGAAGAAGGCGGCGTAGGCTCGAACCAGACGTCCGGGCGTCACGACAGCTTCGCAATGATTGCCCGCAGCGCTTCGCCGAAACGGTGCACTTCCTCGACCGTGTTGTAGTGCACCAGCGAGGCGCGGATCGCGCCGCTGTCCATCGACAGGTGGAGCCGCTTCATCAGCCGCGGCGCGTACATATGACCGTCGCGGATGCCGATCTGCAAGGCCGCCATCTCCTCGACGATCCTCTGCGGCGACAGTGTGCCGATGTTGAAGCAGAAGGTCGGCACGCGCTCATGGATGCGCGCCTCGTCGGCGACGCCGTAAATTGTCGCGCCGCAGGCCTTCAGCACCTTCATCATCTCGCGCGCCAGCGTCAGCTCGTAGTCGCGAATGGCGTTCATGCCGGCGACGATGTTGTCGCGGCGCGAGCGGTTGCTCTCGGCCAAGAAATTGCGGCCGATCGACTCCAGGTAGCGCACCGCTGCGTCCATGCCGGAGACATTCTCGTAGATGAAGGTGCCGGCCTCGACCTTGTAGGGCGGCTCATCCGGGATGAAGTCCTCGCGAAAGGTCGGCAGCCGCTTCAGCGTTTCGAAGCGGCCCCAGAGAAAACCCATATGCGGCGAGAAATTCTTGTAGCCTGAGCAGACGAGATAGTCGCAGTCCCAGGCCTGCACGTCGATCAGCCCGTGCGGCCCGTAATGCACGCAGTCGAGGAACACTTCCGCGCCTGCCGCATGCGCGATCTTGGCGACCGAAGCGACATCGACAATCGAGCCGATCGAGTGCGCGGTTACCGTGCAGGCGACGAGCCGGGTGCGGTCCGACATTAGCGGCTTGAGGTCGTCGACATGCAGATTGCCGTCCTCGTGCATGCGCCACCATTTGAACCTGGCGCCGGCCTGCTCCAGCGCCAGCCATGTCGCGATGTTGGCGTCATGATCCATGTCGGTGACGACGATCTCGTCGCGTTCCGCAAGCATCTGGCCGATGCCGAGGCTGACCAGGCGGATGAACGAGGTGGCGTTCATGCCGAAGCAGATTTCGGACGGGCTGTAGGCGTTGATCAAAACCGCCACGCTTTCACGCGCTTCGGCGACGGACTGGTCGACGGTGACGCTGCGGCCGTAGCGGCCGCCGCGCTGCACGTTGTGCTCCACCAGATGGCTGGTCACCGCGTCGAGCACGCTTTGCGGGATCTGCGCACCGGCGGCGTTGTCCATGAAGATGAAGTCGCCGGCCTGCCGGAGCGCAGGGAACATGGCGCGGATCTTCTCGACTGGGAACGAAGCGGCGCTCTCCTGCGCTTTCGAAACGTGGTGCTGGTTCACGGGAGTCTCCTTCAGCTAATCGAGGTCATTCCAAGGGATCAGCGCGCGGACCGGGCTTTACCACGCTCTTCGAGGTAGCCGACCAACCGCACCAGCGGCCACAGGAAGGCGAGATAGATGATCGCCGCGCCGATCAGCGGCGTCGGATTGGCCATCAGCGCCTGCGCGTCGGTCGCCTGCTTCAAGAGGTCCGGCATCGCCACCACCGAGGCGAGCGCGGTGTCCTTGAACACCGAGACGCAGTTGCTGGTGAGCGGCGGAATGACGACACGGATCGCTTGCGGCAGGATCACCTTGCGCATGGCGACCCAAAAGGGCAGGCCGAGCGCCGAGGCCGCCTCGAACTGGCCCTTCGGAATGTTCTCGATGCCGGCGCGGCAGACTTCCGCCGTGAAGGCCGCCAACACTAGCGACAGCGCAAGTGCTGCCGAGACGAAGGACGACAGGCGGATGCCGATGAAGGGCAGGGCGTAGTAGATCAGGATCAGCACCACCAGGATCGGAAGCGCGCGGAACATGTCGATGTAGAGCGTCGCCAGCCGCCTGAGCGGCTTTGGCGCGTAGAGCCGCACCAGGCAGATCGCCAGCCCGCCGATCGTGCCGAAGACGATCGCCGCGCAGCCGAGCAGAATGGTGTTGCTAAGACCGCGGATCAGGATCGGAAACGACCGGACCAGGATGCCCCAGTTGAAGAAGGTGTCGATCAGTTCCATCGGCCCTCACCGTGAGACAAGGTTCGCCGTGTTTGGCGAGACCCAAA
Source organism: Mesorhizobium sp. WSM3862 (assembly GCF_002294985.1). Classification (GTDB taxonomy): domain Bacteria; phylum Pseudomonadota; class Alphaproteobacteria; order Rhizobiales; family Rhizobiaceae; genus Mesorhizobium. The sequence goes on from NZ_NSGE01000004.1 coordinate 669,524, forward strand.
TGATCGCGAGAGCGCCAGCGGTTGCTGCCGCTCCCGTCTAAATTTCTGATCAGCCGGCTTATTGCGGGATCGGGCCAGGCGTCACCGTGCTGGTGCCGGCTTCCGGATCGACGCCGAACCACTTCTTGTGGATCGCGGCCATGGTGCCATCCTTCTTCATTTCGCTGATGGCGTCATTGATCTTTTCAAGCAGCGGATGGCCCTTCTTGGTCATCATGGCGAAGCGCTCGCCGGTCGGGATGCGCACCAGGATCTTAAGCGCTGGCATCTGCTTGATGGCGAACAGGAAGCCGGCGAGCTCGCCCGCGCCGCCGTCGATGCGGCCGTTCTGCACGTCGAGCAGAAGGTCCTGCTGGGCGTTGTAGCTCTTGGTTTCTGCAACGCCGAGCTTGGCGGCGTTCTCCTTCATGTAGGCTTCGCCTGTCGAGCCGGCGATGACCCCGATGGTCTTGCCCTTCAGATCGTCGAGCGACTTGATGGCGGAATCCGCTTTGCCGACGATGGTACCGTCGCTGTCGTAATAGGCTTGCGTGAAGCCCTGGTTCTGCAGCCGCTCCTTGGTGACCGAGATTGAGGACACGGCGAAGTCGATGCGGCCCGAAGCGGTTGCTGCGAACAGCGCCTGGAAGCCGAGATCCTGGAACTCGACCTCTGCGCCGATGCGCTTGGCGACATCATTGGCGACGTCGATCTCAAACCCCTCGAAACCACCCGAATCGGTCTTGTATTCCCATGGCGGGTTGGCCGGATAGGCGCCCACCATGATCTTGTCGGCAAAGGCGGGCGCCGCAAAGGCGAGGCCGGCAGCGACGGCCATCCCAATCAGTCCTAGACGTTTCAACATCTTGCTTCCCTCTGGTTCGGTTCCTGATCCGCCCCTTTCCGGCGCCAAACTCCCGGGCGCCGCAGGCGAGGCGGTACCTGAATTCACGACGCACGGCGTCGCCGCGAACCGATATGCTCCGTGAGCTGCGCGATCAGCGCATCGACCGCCGTCTCTGTGGTGACCATGCCGGAAGACAGCCGCAGTGTGGTGCCGCGCGCATCGCAGTAAAACCGCTCGTCGCGAAGCGCAGCTATGATCTTCGCCGGCTCGGTGCCTTGCGGCAGGCCGAGCATCACGCTGCCGCCGCGTTCACTGGCATCGAGCGGCGAGCGGATCTCCCAGCCATTCTCCAGCGCGGCGCCGATGATACGCTCGACGAGCCCGGCATTCTGCGCGCGGATGATGTCGATGCCGGTCTGTTCCACCCACTCCAGCCCGGGCAGCGAGGCGACGCTTGCCAGGATCGCCGGCGTGCCATGATCGAAGCGGCGCGCATCGTCGGCGTAAGTGAAAGCGTCGAGGTCCCAGGAGAACGGGTTCGGCTGACTGAACCAGCCCCGCAACTCCGGCCGGCAGGACGCCAGAAGGTCCGGCGCGACCTGCAAAATGCCGGCGCCGGAGGATCCACACAGCCATTTGAGCGAAGTCGAGACCACGAAATCGACCGGCGTCGCGGCAACCGAAAACGGCGCCACGCCGATGCCCTGTGTGACATCGACGCCGACTATGCTGCCCACGGCGCGGCCATGCGCGGCGAGGCGGCCGACATCGCAGCGGTACGAGGCCGTCGAGGTGACGAAGGTAATGAGCGCGAGCCCGACATCCGCCTGCCAGCGGTCGATGAAATCCTGGTCGCGAACCCAGGTCTCGCCAGGCCGCAATGGGACGGTGTCGAGGGTGAAGCCGAAACGCTCTCCCAAGCCCGCCAGCAGGAAATGCAGGCTAGGAAAACAGTCGGCGGCGACCAGCAGCCGCTTTCCCGCCAGCCGCTCCGTCGGCAAGCCACCGATCAGGCTATAGAGCGCGGCGGTGACATTCTCGGCCGTGGTCAGCGTGCCTTGCGGCGCCTCGATCAGCCGCCTCCAGGCATCGATGAAGCGTTGCCGCGCCGCAAGCGCGGCAGGCCACTGACCGTCGTCTTCCGCCGACCAGATGTTCGAGAAATCCGTCAGCGAGGCGGCCATTCGCTCGGCCTTGCCGGGGAAGGTGCCGATCGAATGATAGAGAAAATAGCCGGACATTCGCTGTCTCGCTCCCTGTGATCATGTGATCACAAATACGGACAGGGATCAATGCGCCGCGGCTGAAGAAATGCGGGTCGGCGCCTCAAAATCCGGCTGTTCTCTTGGTCCAGGAGCTTGGCCCAGGCGGCTTCAAAGCCACTCTGCGGCGGCCGCCTATCAAGGCGCCCTTCCGAAAGCGGCAAAATCGACCGGTCTGGGCTCCGGCACGTCAGGACAGATCGCCCGCAAAGTCGCTTGTGTCGCCGTGATATCGGCCACCACCTCGTCGCGCGCGCGGGTGAAATCCTTGTCCTTGATGGCCGCTATGATCGCGGCGTGCCGGCCCGAAGGCTCCATGGTGCCGGCGCGCATCAGCGGCGCGACATGGTTGGACAACAGCCGCATGTACGGACCGAAGCGCAGCCACAGCGTCTCGATCAGCTGAAACAGCACATCGGAGCCGGAGGCGCGGTATATGGTGAAGTGGAACTGCTGGTTCTTGGCGATCAGCTCGTAGATGCTGCCGTCGCGGCCGATCGCCCGCTGGTCGTCAGTAACCCTTTGCAGCAAGCCGATCTCGGCTGCGGTCAGGCGCGGCGCGCCAAGCTCGGCGGCCAGCCCCTCGACGGCGAGCCGGGCCCGGCAGAGGTCGTCGAGCCGCGCTCGAGTCACCGCGGGCACGCAGGCTGAGCCGTTCTGCGAGATTTCCAGCGCGTTCTCCGCCGCCAGCCGCCGCAACGCCTCGCGCACCGGCATATTTGAGGTGCCGAAAGCCTCCGCCAGCGAGGCGATGGTGAGCACCTGCCCGGGATCGAAGCTGCCGACCATGAGGGCATGGCGAAGCTGCTGGTACACGCCATCCTGGACCGTGATGCGTCCCGATATTGGTTCGAAGCCCAGAGCCACGCTTTTGCTTCCTTGGGAGCCGGCAAAGTTTATGTGCGAATATCCGCCGACGCGGTATGATCATCTGATCACAAATTCTGCCGGCAGCCAAGCGGCCGTTGCCGTACTATCACGGCAATGCTGACGGACGGAAGGCAGATACGATCCCTCGAGCGTCAGCGCCGAGTTGGCGTAGCCGCCTTCGCCGCTTCAGGCCATTGCGAAATAGAAGCCAGTAGCGCCTCCGGCTCACTCCGGAATAATTGCGATTGCCTGTATCTCCACCTTCGCCCGGTCCTCGACCAGCGCCACCACCTGCATGGCGGCCATCGCCGGAAAATGCCGGCCGATGACGGCGCGGTAGGCTTCGCCGATCCCTTTGAGGTTGGCGAGGTACTCGGCCTTGTCGGTAAAATACCAGGTCATCGAGGTGATGTGCTGCGGCTCCCCGCCGGCTTCGGCGAGAACGGCGACGATATTGGAGAGCGTCTGGCGCACCTGATCGACGAAATCGTCGGTCTCGAACCGGCACTCGGCATTCCAGCCGACCTGGCCGCCGATGAAGACCAGCCGGCCACGCGCGGCAACGCCGTTGGCATAGCCGATCGGTTTGGCCCAGCCTTCCGGCTGCAGGATCGTGTGCATGTCTAGCCTCCCTTAACTGAAATGGGACCCGCAAGGCATGGTCTCACGCCGCTCCCATCACCTGCCTGGCGATCACCACTTTCTGCACGTCGGAGGCGCCCTCATAGATGCGCAGCGCGCGTATCTCGCGATAGAGGCTCTCGACGATGTGGCCCTTGCGCACGCCGTCGCCGCCATGCAGCTGCACCGCCTTGTCGATCACTTCCTGCGCCTTGTCCGTGGAGAACAGCTTGGCCATTGCCGCCTCGCGAGTGACGCGGGCGGCGCCCATATCCTTGGTCCAGGCGGCGCGATAGACGAGCAGGGCGGCGGCGTCGACATCCAGCGCCATGTCGGCGATGTGGCCCTGCACCATCTGCAGTTCGGCCATCGGCGCGCCGAACAGTTTTCGCTCGGACACCCTTTTGATGCTTTCGTCCAACGCTCTTCGAGCAAAGCCGAGCGCCGCGGCACCCACCGTCGAGCGGAAGACGTCGAGCACCGACATGGCGATCCGAAAACCGTCGCCGGGTTTACCGATCAGGGCGGAAGCCGGAACGCGCACATTGTCGAAGGAGAGCCGCGCGAGTGGATGCGGGGCGATAACTTCCAATCGTTCGGCGATGCCAAGGCTTTTGGTGTCCGCAGGCACGATCAAAGCGGAAATTCCCTTGGCGCCGGGCGCCTCGCCGGTGCGGGCGAAGACGATATAGACGTCGGCAATGCCGCCATTGGAGATCCAGGTCTTCTCGCCCGAAAGCACATAGAAGTCGCCGTCGCGGACAGCCGCCATCTCCATGTTGGCGACATCCGATCCCGACCGCGGCTCCGACAGCGCAAAGGCTGCGATCGCCTGGCCCGCCCGCGTCTTTTCCAGCCAGCGCTGCTGCTCCGGTGTGCCGAACAGCGAGATCGCGCCGGTGCCAAGGCCCTGCATGGCGAAGGCGAAGTCGGCGAGCCCGTCATGGCGGGCGAGTGTCTCGCGGGTGATGCAGAGCGTGCGCACGTCGAGCGGCTCCGGCTTGTCGGGATCGAGCGCCGTCGGCTTCAGCCAGCCGTCGCGGCCGAGCATGGAGACGAGGTTGCGGCAGGCCGCGTCGACATCGTGGTGATCGACGGGCAGTTTCTTGGCGCACCAGGCGTCGAGTTGCTCGGCGAGCTGGCGGTGGCGGTCTTCGAAGAAGGGCCAATGGAGGAAGGAGCGGTCAAGCATTTGTGCCTCCGCACTTCTGCGAGGTTTGCACTTTACGGCGCGCCCCTCTGTCCTGCCGGACATCTCCCCCACAAGGGGGGAGATTGGCAGTTTTGGCGCTCCGCTCATTCTTGCGACCTTGGCGATCGGCGAAGGCAGAGACGACAGCTGATCTCCCCCCTAGTGGGGGAGATGTCCGGCACAGAGGGGGGCGCTGTCCCGCCACCGTCTCCGTTAAAAGAGCCATCCTCAATTCCCCTCGAACACCGGCTTTTCCTTGGCCACGAACGCCTTGTAGGCACGCTCGAAATCGCCGGTCTGCATGCAGATCGCCTGTGCCTGCGCTTCAGCCTCGATCGCCTGGTCGAGACCCATCGACCATTCCTGGTTCAACTGCGTCTTGGTGATGCCGTGCGCGAAGGTCGGGCCGGAGACGATGCGCGCTGCCATCTCGAGCGCGTCGGCCTCGAGCCCCGCCGCATCGACCAGCCGATTGTAGAACCCCCAACGCTCGCCTTCGGCCGCGCTCATCGTGCGGCCGGTGTAAAGCAGTTCGGCGGCGCGGCCCTGGCCGATGATGCGGGGCAAGATCGCGCAGGCGCCCATGTCGCACCCGGCAAGGCCGACGCGGGTGAACAGGAAGGCGGTCTTTGCTTCCGGCGTCGCGATGCGGATGTCGGAGGCCATGGCGATGATCGCGCCGGCGCCGACGGCGACGCCATCCACCGCCGCGATGATCGGCTTGCCGCAATTCAGCATCGCCTTGACGAAGTCGCCGGTCATGCGCGTGAAGGAGAGCAGCGCCTTCATGTCCATCTTGACCAAGGGTCCGATGATGTCGTGGACATCGCCGCCCGAGCAGAAATTGCCGCCATTGGGCAGGAACGCCACGGCGTCGACGTCATCGGCGTAGACGAGATCGCGAAAAGTGTCGCGCAGCTCGGCATAACTGTCGAAGGTCAGCGGGTTCTTGCGCTCAGGCCGGTCGAGCCGGACCTTCGCGACCCTGCCTTCCACCTCCCAAAGGAAGTGCTTCGGCTTGAGCTTGGCCATGGCGCTCATTCGCGTCCCTCCCAATTGCTGCGGAACGATTTCAGCATGCCGGTCAGCCGGCGCGCTTCGTCCTCGCTGACAGTGCCGAGCAGCTCGCCGACCCAGTTCTCATGCGCCGCGGCGATTGCCGCGAAAGACTTTGCGCCTTCCTCGGTCAGCCGCACCATCGAGGTGCGGCGGTCGCCGTTCCGGCGCGCGCGCGTCACCAGCCCTTCGGAGACCAGCCTGTCGACGATGCCGGTGATATTGCCGTTCGACACCAGCAAGAATCGCGACAGGTCGCTCATCAGCATGCCCTCCGGCGAGCGGTAGAGCGCCGCCATCACGTCGAAGCGCGGCAGCGTGGTGTCGAACTCCTTCTTCAGCCGCTCGCGCAGCTCGGCCTCGATCGTGCGCGAAGCACGCAGCAGGCGGATCCACAGCCGCAACCTGTCCTTGCCCGGCCCGATAGACGTCGGTCCCGCTACCATGTCTCGCCTCCCGAGACCGAGATCGCCTGTCCGGTGATCGACCGCGCCGCATCGCTGCAGAGCCAGAGCACCGTCGCGGCGACCTCTTCCGGCTGGATGAAACGTGCCTGCGGGTTCGCAGCCGAAAGGCTCGCGCGTGCCTCATCGGCGGAACGGCCGGTCTTCTCGATGATGCGCTGGATGGAGTCCTCCAGCATGTCGGTTTCGACGAAGCCCGGGCAGATGGCGTTGACGGTGATGCCGGACTTGGCGGTCTCGGCTGCGAGCGCCCGCATCAGCCCGAGGACGCCATGCTTGGCCGCTACGTAGGGCGCGACATACGCGTAGCCCTTCAGTCCGGCGGTCGAGGCAATGAAAACGATACGGCCTGTCTTCCGCGCCAGCATGCCGCCAAGCGCTGGCTTCACGGTCAGGAAAGCGCCGGTGAGGTTGACGTCAAGCGTGCGCCGCCAGTCGGCGAGCGAGGTCTTGTAAGCCGGCGCACTGGCAGCCATCCCGGCATTGGCGACGACGATCTCGAAGGGACCGCGCGCCGCTTCGGCCTTCTCGTACAGCGCCGTCATGTCGGCTTCGTCGGTGACATCGGCGCCGATGCCGAAGATGCGGTCGTTTGCCTTCGCGACTTCATTCAGCGCGGCCTTGCGGCGGCCGCAGATGGTGACGGCGACGCCGGCTTCCGCCAGCGACAGTGCGATTGCACGGCCGACGCCGGAGCCGCCGCCGGTGACCAGGGCATGCTTGCCGGCGATCATGCGCCAGTCCTCCAGGCAAGGCGCTGCCACTCACCCTTACCCTCTCCCCGTGAAGGACGGGGAGAGGGGGCCGCCAGCGTTTGAGCTTGTGCCTTCTCCCCGTCCTTCACGGGGAGAAGGTGCCGGCAGGCGGATGAGGGGCAGCGCCGACGTGAAAACATAAATGCGCTCATACCTTCAGCCCTGCCGCCGCTTCGCGTTCGGCCAGCCGGTAGATCTGGTCGCGTCCGCGCAGATAAGGATCCGGCCATTTGACGCCGCGATCGCCGAGGGCGACCGCCGCATGCAGCGTCCAATAGGGATCGCTGAGATGCGGCCTAGCCAGCGCCACCAGATCGGCGCGTCCGGCCATCAGGATCGAGTTGGCGTGGTCCGGCTCGTAGATGTTGCCGACCGCCATCGTCGCCATGCCGACCTCGTTGCGGATGCGGTCGGAGAACGGCGTCTGGAACATGCGGCCATAGACCGGCTTGGCGGCGATCGTGGTCTGACCGGCCGAGACGTCGCAGAGATCGACGCCGGTTTGATGCAGAAGCTTGGCGATCTCGACCGCATCGGCCGGCGTGACGCCTTCGATGCCCACCCAGTCATTGGCCGAGATGCGCACCGAGATAGGCTTTTCGGCCGGCCACACGGCGCGCACCGCGTGGAAGATCTCCAGCGGATAGCGCATGCGGTTCTCCAGCGAGCCGCCATAGTCGTCGGTGCGCCTGTTGGTCAGCGGCGTGATGAAGGCGGAGAGCAGATAGCCATGCGCGGCGTGGATCTCCAGCATGTCGAAGCCGCAGCGCTCGGCCATCTCCGCCGAGGCGACGAACTGGTCGCGCACAACGTCCATGTCGGCGCGGTTCATCGCCTTCGGCACCTGATTCTGTGGCGACCACGGCACGGCTGAAGGCGCCATCACCGGCCAGTTGCCGGAGGGCAGCGGCTCGTCCGTTCCTTCCCAGCCGAGGCGGGTCGAGCCCTTCGGGCCTGAATGGCCGATCTGGGCGCAGATCTTGGCTTCGGTCTCGATGTGGACGAAATCGACCAGCCGCTTCCAGGCGACCTCATGCTCGGGCTTGTAGAAGCCGGTGCAGCCAGGGGTGATGCGTCCCTCCGGGCTGACGCAGGTCATCTCGATATAGACGAGCCCGGCCCCGCCCTTGGCGCGCTCGGCATAGTGGGCGAAATGCCAGTCGGTCGGGCAGCCGTCGACCGCCTTGTACTGGGCCATCGGCGAGACGACGATGCGGTTCGTGAGCGCCATCTCGCGCAGTCTGAATGGCGCGAACATCGGCGCGCGGCGCAGCATGTTGCCGCCGGCGCCGGCCTTGCGCTGGAACCATTCCTCCGCGCCCGCCAGCCATTCGGCATCGCGCAGACGAAGGTTCTCGTGGCTGATGCGCTGCGAGCGGGTGAGCAGCGAATAGTTGAATTGAACTGGATCCAACCCGAGATAACGTTCGACTTCCTCGAACCATTCGAGCGAGTTGCGCGCCGCCGATTGCAGTTTCAGCACCTCGGTGCGGCGAGCATCTTCGTATTTGCGGAAGGCCGCTTCGAGGTCGGACTCGGACTCGACATAGTCGGCGAGCGCGACGGCGCTCTCCAGGGCCAGCTTCGTGCCGGATCCGATCGAGAAATGCGCCGATGCCGCCGCGTCGCCCATCAGCGCCAGATTCTTGTAAGACCAGCGCTCGCAAAGCACGCGCGGGAAGTTGATCCAGGCCGAACCTCTGATGTGATTGGCATTGGTCATCAGCGAATGGCCGCCGAGATGCTTTTCGAAAATGCGCTCGCAGACAGCGATCGATTCCTGCTGCGTCATCGCGCCGAAACCGAAGGAAGCCCAGGTCTGTTCGCTGCATTCGACGATGAAGGTCGCGGTCTCGCTGTCGAACTGGTAGGCATGCGCCCACACCCAGCCATGCTGCGTCCTTTCGAAGATGAAGGTGAACGCGTCGTCGAATTTCTGCGTGGTGCCGAGCCACACGAACTTGCATTTGCGCGTGTCGATGTCGGGCTTGAAAACGATGGCGAAGGTGGCGCGCGACTTCGAGTTCAATCCGTCGGCCGCAACGACAAGGTCGTGCGTTTCCATGAACGGCCTGGGATCGGAAATCTCGGTCTCGAACATCATCTTGATGCCGAGCTCGCGCGCTCTGCGCTGGAGCAGAATTAAAAGCCGCTTGCGGCCGATGCCGCAGAAGCCGTGGCCGGTCGACACCGTGCGCACGCCGTCATGAATGACGGCGATGTCGTCCCAGTAGGCAAAATGCTTCCTGATCCAGACCGCGCTGACAGGGTCGTTCCTGGTCAGGTTCTCCAGCGTTTCGGCCGACAGCACCACACCCCAGCCGAACGTATCGTCGGGGCGGTTGCGCTCGTAGACCGTCACGTCATGCGCGGCGTCGCGCAGCTTCAGCGAGATGGCAAAATAGAGGCCGGCCGGTCCGCCGCCGAGAACCGCAACCTTCATGTCTTGCGATCTCCTCTAGAGCAATTCCAGGGAAAGTGCGTAGCGGTTTCCCGTCCGGAATTGCGTCAAACGCTCAATGGGCATCAGGGACCGCCGAGGGGCCGGCGGTTCCAACATCAGTATCGCGCCTGCCGGCAATTATTTCAATCTTAAAGTTTCATAATTGAACAATTGCGGCGCGATCAGCTCACTTGGCTGGATCTTTGGGACTCCACAGCACCGTCTCGGCGCCTTTCTCGTAAGCCATGCCGTCGGGATAGCTGATCGCTTCCAGCTGCAGTCCCCAGGGCGCCTGGAAATAGAGGATGGTTTGACCGGCGGCCGGTCCTTCTTTGACCGGCAGAGGGCCCATCCTGGTCTTCACGCCCTTGGCGTCGAGATAGGCCTTCGCGGCGGCGACATCGTCGACATAGAAGGCAATATGGAAGCCGCCGATGTCGCTGTTCTTCGGCGTCAGGTCCTTCTGGTCGGGCGCGGTGTATTTGAACAATTCGATGTTCGATCCATAGCCGCAGCGCACCAGGGTGATTTCCTCGATTACCGCTTTTGGATCGACGCCGAGCAGGTCCTGCATGAAGGTGCCCTTGTCGTCGGCGAACGGCCCGAAGGACATCGCCTTCTTGCAACCGACCACATTGGTGAAGAAGTCGACGGCCTGCTTCATGTCGGGCACGGTGACGCCGGTATGGTCGTGGCCGCGCATGCCGGGGATCGAGTCGGCCGAAGCCGTTCCCATTGAGCCGAACAGGATTGCGCCGAGCATTGCGCCGCTTGTTGCGTATTTCATGTCAACCTCCATTGGCGGGCTGACTTTGCTCCCATGCACATCCGAGGCCCGCTGTTCGGTGTGCGGACAAGGTTTGCCTTTCTCATGCCGGTGCCTTTGCAGGCGGCTGCAGCCAGTCCGCATCGATCTCAGGCAGCGGGATGGCAGCGAGCAGGTCGCGCGTGTAAGTCTCCTTCGGATTGTCGAAGAGCGCGTCGGTTGCGCTGGCTTCGACGATCCCTCCCTCGCGCATGACGATGACTTGCCGGCAGAGCCGCCGGATCACCGACAGATCATGGCTGATGAAGGCGACCGTCAGCCCCATCTCGGCCGCGAGCTTTTCTAGCAGCGTCAGGATCTGTGCCTGCGTCGAGACGTCGAGGCCGGAGACGATCTCGTCGGCCAAAACGAATTTCGGCGACAGCGCCAGCGCCCGTGCGATGCCGACGCGCTGGCGTTGCCCGCCGGACAGCTCGTGGCGGTAGCGGCCGGCAAAACTCTGCGGCAGGCCCACACGCTGCAGGGCTTCCGCCACGCGCTCCTTCAGCCGGTCGCCAAGCCCGTTCTGCCTCAAGGGTGCCGCGATGATGCTGAAGATGGTGTGCCGCGGGTTGAGCGACGACATCGGGTCCTGGAAGATCATCTGCAGGTCGCGACGCAGCGGTCTGAGCTCCGCTTCCGAAAGATGGCCGATGTCTCGCCCTTCGAAGCTGATCGAGCCGGCGCTCGGCTCGATCAGCCGCACCAGCGCGCGGCCGAGCGTCGACTTGCCGGAACCGGATTCGCCGACGATGCCGGTCACCGATCCCTTGGGCAGGTCGAAGTCCAGTCCTTTGAGGATCTCGGCCAGTGGCGCCCGGCCGATCAGCGGCTTGCGCGTCATGTCGGGCAGCGCCACCTTCAGTCCGCGGACGGAAAACAGCGGCTCAGCCATGGCTTGGCCTCCACGCCCTGTCGGCGCCCGCGACCTCGTCCGCGAGCCCAGCCAGCACGGTTTCGTTCACCGGCATCAGCGATGCGTAGGGATCGGTATAGCGCGGCGTCGCCGCGATCAGCGCCCGCGTGTAGGGGTGCTGCGGCGATGCGAACAGGTCGGGGGTCGCGGCTTCTTCGACCACCTTGCCGGCATAGAGCACCGACACTTTCTGGCTGATCTTGGCGACGACACCGAGATCGTGCGTGACGAACAGGAGCGCCGTGCCGTGGTTGCGCTGCAATTGCGCGATGAGGCGCAGGATCTGCTTCTGCACGGTCACGTCCAGCGCCGTCGTCGGCTCGTCGGCGACGATCAGCCTGGGCTCGGCGGCGAAGGCGGCCGCGATCAGCACGCGCTGGCGCATGCCGCCCGAGAGCTCGTGCGGATAGCATTTCAGAACACGTTCGGGCTCGCGGATCTGCACCTCTTGGAGCAACTGCCGGATACGCTCGTCTGCCTTTTCACCGCTCCAGCCGAGGATGCGCACCAGCCGGTCGGTCGTCTGCGGGCCGATGCGGCGCGACGGGTTGAGTGCGGTGAGCGGGTCCTGTGGGATCAGCGCGGTACGCGCGCCGATCAGCGTCCGCCGCGCCTTCGCATCGAGGCGGCCGAGACTCTCGCCCTCGATCAGCATCTCGCCTTCGACGATGCGCACGCTTTTCGGCAGCACACCGAGCACCGCCTTGCCGATCATCGTCTTGCCGGCGCCGCTCTCGCCGACCAGCGCGCGGACTTCGCCCGGCTGCACGGTGAGCGATACCGAGCGCAGCACGCGCTGGCCGTTGGGCAGCACTGCGCTCAAGGAGCGGATTTCGAGGCATGGTTCCATATTGGCGCTCATCGCAGCACCGGATCGAAACGCGCCTTCAATCCTTCGCCGAACTGGCTGAAGGACAGCACGGTGAAGATCAATGTGATCAGCGGGAACACCAGCACCCACCAGGCCTGGTGGATCGACAGCCGGCCCTCGGCAATGATGCCGCCCCAGGTCGGATCGTCGGTCGAGATCGACAGATTGACGAAGGAGAGGATCGCCTCGACGATGACGGCGATGCCCATCTCAAGCGACAAGAGCGCCACCACCGACGGCAGCACATTGGGCAGGACTTCGCGCAGCATGATGCCGATGCGGCCATAGCCGGCGATGCGCGCGCTCTCGACATAGTCCATGCGCGCCTGACTCATCGCCTCGGCCCGGATCACGCGGCAGAAGCGCGTCCAGTCGATGACGGCGATGGCGATGATGACGGAGCTCAAGCCTGTGCCCAACACCGCGACTAAAAGGATCGCGAACAGCACCGGCGGGAAGGCCATCCAGACATCGACGATGCGCGAGATGACGCGGTCGGCCCAACCGCCGAAATAGCCGGCAATGAGCCCGAGCGCCGAGCCGATGAGGCAGGCGGACGCCGCCGCGGCGAAGGCGACGATGAAGGCGATGCGGCCGCCGAAGATCAGCCGTGACAGGAGATCCCGGCCCAGGCTGTCGGTGCCCAGCCAATAGCCGGGCTCAGCGCCGTCGAGCCAGAAGGGCGGCAGACGCTCGAGCATCAGGTCCTGCGCCAGCGGATCTTGCGGTGCGATCAGCGGCGCGAAGATGGCCGCAAGCAGCGCCAGCAGAAGCCAGCCGCCGGCCAGCCATAGCCGCGGGCTGAGGCCCCGTCGCAAAATGCGCGCCTCATCCATGACGCAGCCTCGGATTGAGCAGCGCATACATCATGTCGACGCCAAGGTTGATCAGCACGAAGAGCAGCGCGAAGACCAGCACGATGCCCTGGATCAGCGGCAGGTCGCGGTTGATGACGGCATCGATCGCCATATTGCCGAGACCCTCATAGGAGAACAGCCGCTCGACGATAACCGTGCCGCCGATCAGGAAGGTGAACTGCACGCCCACCAGCGTCAGCGTTGGCAGCGCCGCATTCTTCAACGCCTCGCGCAGGATAACCTGCGTTTCGGAAAAGCCTTTGACCCGCGCGAGCACGACATAGTCGAGGTCGAGCACTTCCTTCAGCGACTGTTTCAGGAGTTGCGCGATGATCGCCGCCAGCGGCAGCGCCAGCGCGATCGCCGGCATCAGCATGTGCTTGAGCAGATCCCAGGTGAGATCGAAGCGGAGCCGAAGCAGGCTCTCGGCCAGATAGAACTGGGTGACGAAGGGCAAATCGAGCTGCGGCGACACTCGCCCCGAAATGTCGAACACCGGAATAAGCACGCCGAACAGCAGGATCAGCACCAGGCCCCACAGGAAATCGGGGATGGAGAGCGTCGCGCCGCTGGCGATATCGATGCCGGCTTCGACCGCCGTGCCGCGCGAACGCGCACCGAGGATCGCAGCGGAGACGCCGATCGCCACCGCCATCAGCAGCGCGACGGTGGCCAATTCCAACGTCGCCGGCAGCCGGTTGAAGACGAGGCCGAGCACATCCTGGCGCAGCGAGATCGAAGTGCCGAAATCGCCATGCAGCACGCCGGCGAGCCAGATGAAGAACTGCTGCACAATGCTCTTGTCCAGCCCATAGAGCGCGCGCAGACGCGCTATGTCGTCATTGCTGGCGCCGGGTGGCAGCATCATCGCGATCGGGTCGCCGGGCGCCACGCGGATGACGACGAAGACGACGACGGCGACGCCGAACAGCGTGACCAGAATCGTCATCAGACGAACAAGAAATCTCTGCAGCAGCATGCTCGCTGAGCCTAATGCATTCGGCCCCTCACCGGCCGGATGAGGGGGCCCGCGCGTCGTTGGAGAAGGTGCGCTGCGCCAGCGCAGCTTCCCAGATGTCATCAGGCCGGGGTCATCAGCGCCGGCAGCAGCGCGCCCGATACATGCTGCACGACATTGACCTTCTTCGAGTGCACGATCGGCTGAGCATACTGCATCAGCGGCAGCACATAGGCCTGCTCGGCGATGTATTTGTCGACGGCCTTCCAGCCGGCGATGCGCTTGGCCTCGTCCTTCTCGCCCCACAGCGGATTGATCATGTCGATCAGGTCCTGGCTGTCCCACACCGAATGCGGGCTAGGTCCATACATGGCAAAGCCGGTCGAGGTGGTCGGATCGCCGATCGCATTCCCCCAGTTGTAGAAGGCGGCCGGCGCCAGCTTGTCGGCGGCCCGCAGCTCGTAATGCTTGGCGATCTCGTAGACCTCGATATTGGCCTCGATGCCGACCTTGCGCCACATGCCGACGATCGCCTGGATCATCTCATAATCCTTGGGCTTGAAGCCCTTGGTCGTTTGGATCGTGAACTTGACCGGCTTCTTGGGCGAATACCCTGAAGCGGCGAGCAGTTCCTTGGCCCTTTCCGGATTGTGCTCGACTATGATCGACGCGTCGAAGGCCGTGTATTCCGGCGTCTCCAGCGTAGCGATCGGCTGGCCGTAGCCGCGCAGCAGCCGCTTGACCAAGAGCTCCTTGTCCACTGCCATCACAGCCGCCTGGCGGACGTTCTTGTCGAGCATCGCCTCGATGTCGTTGAAGAAGATCATGCCGATGTCGGAGACATTCTTGATCGAGCCGGCGAGTCCGTCCTTGGCGATCAGCCGGTCATATTCTTCATAGGGGATTTCGAGCGTCACCTGCGAGGAGCCGGACTCGACCTCGGCGACGCGGCTTGCCGCGTCGGTGACGAACTTGATCGTCACATTCTCGAAGGCTGGCTTGGCACCCCAGTAATTCGGATTGGCCTTCAGCCGCAGGAAGGCGTTGCGCTCGAATTTGTCGACCATATAGGGCCCGGTGCCGATCGGCGCCTTCTCGAAGCCTTCCGCGCCCACCTTCTCGTAATAGGCCTTCGGCATGATGTAGCCGGTCAGGAACGACATCCATTTGAAATAGACCGGATCGAACTGCACGACGTCGCCGGTGATCTTGTTTCCGTCGATCTTGAAGTTGTTGACGTTCTTCCAGACGAACTGGATCGGGTTGCCGGTCTTCTCGTCGCCCGCCCGCTGCAGCGACCAGACAACGTCCTCGGCGGTGAAGGGCGAGCCGTCATGCCATTTCACGCCGTCGCGGACCGTCATCGTCACCTTGCTGCGATCGTCGTTCCAACCCCATTCGGTGAGCAGGCCGGGTGTGAAGGAGAGGTCCGGCTTCTGCGGGATGAACTGGTCGAACACGGACTGGTAGAGGCCTTGGATGGTCGGGTTAACCGCCGAAGGCCCGGTCGTCGGGTCCCAGGATGGCAGGTTGACGTTGTAGGCAATGGTGAGCTCGTCCGCCGCCTTGGCTGCCTTCGGCAGTCCGAGTGTCGCCGCGCCAAGCGCTGCCGCGCCAAATCCAAGCAAATCGCGTCTGTTGATGGTCATGGTCGTTCCCCTTGTTGGTTGTCGGTTTTTGACTCATTGTCCGCGCGGCGTTGTTCATTCGGAAGGTCTGGTGGGCAACCGCGCCTTGTCCATCCTGGAATTCTGCTGCTAGTGCCCTCCCAGCTGTTGCGCCAGCATGAAGCCGGATCCGGCACCGGTGCCGGCGCCGGGCCATGTCGCGGCGCCGGTGAGGTAGAGGTTTGACACCGGCGTGTTCCAGCGCGCGAAGCCGCGCGCCGGACGGAAGAGAAAATTCTGCGCCAAATGGTGGCTGCCGCAAATCTGGTCGCCGCCGACGAGGTTCGGATTCTCGCGCTCGAGGTCGAGCGGCGAGAAGATCGCGCGCCCGAGGATCTTCTGGCGCAAACCAGGCGCGTAGCTCTCGATGATGTCGAGCACGCGCTCGGCATAGGCGTCCTTGACCGCGTCCCAGGAACCGGGCGCGATCTTGCCGGCAGCATCGCCGAGGATTTCCGCCGGCAGCATGCGCACCTGGACCCAGAGCACGTGCTTGCATTCTGGCGCCCGCGACGGATCGACGGCGGTCGGCTGTCCGACGACGAGCACCGGCTGATCGGGCAGCACGCCGGCAATCGCCTGCTGATAGGTGCGCGACATGGCATCGAGCGACGGCGCCAGATGCACATAGGCGAAGTGGCGAAGCTCGGCGCCAGCGCTCCAGTCCGGCAGATCGTCCAGTGCCAGATGAATCATCATTGTGCCCGGCGCATGGCGGAACTTTTTCATCGCCGCGTCAAAGCCGGCATCGCCGGATCCGTTCGGCAACAGCTTGCCAGTCAGCGCCTTGGGCGCGACGCCGGCAATGACGGCCTTGCTGGCGACATGGAAATCGCCGGAGGCGAGCCGCACGCCGGTCGCGCGGCCGCCGGCGACGGTGATCTCCGCCACCTCCGCGCCGGCCATGATCTTGCCGCCGGCCGCTTTGACCATGCCGACAAGCGCGCGGATGATGGTGTCGGCGCCGCCCTTGCCGAGCACCATGCCAAAACTCTGGTTGGCCATTGATTCCAGATAAGGGAACACGGCGCCGCCGGCGATGTCGGGCGCGAAGTCGAGATGCATGCCCCAGGCGGCGAGCGTGGTTTGCACGTGCGGCGTCTCGAAATTGTCCTCGAGCCACGCGCGGGGGGAAGACAGCAACAAGCGGCCGGTATCGAGCGCGCCGCCAATGCCTTTCTTGCGCCAAAGATACCAGGCCGTGCCGGCGAGCGCGCGCGGGTTCATCGGCGATCCGAGCAGCGGGAACAGATGCTCCGCCTCGCCTGGAAAGGCCTCGACCAGCCGGCGCCATGTAGCGGCATCGGCCGCGGAGAAGGTGGCGAGCCGCGATGTCGTCTTCTCGAGATCGTTGCTGACGCCAAACCATCTTCCATCCGGGAAAGCGCTGGCGAAACAATCGGCGACGGGCGCGAATTCCAGCCCATGGCTTTTCAATTCATTTGCATATTTCCGATGGAAGGGAGAGCCAGCAAACAGGCTCAGGTTCATCGCGCCGAAGTCGTGCCTGAAACCGGGAAGCGTGTATTCCGCGGTCCGGACCGCGCCGCCGATAGTTGCGTTGCGCTCGAAAACCGCTGTTTTCCAGCCTTTGAGCGACAGATGCGCGGCGCAGGCCAGAGTGTTGTGGCCCGCCCCGACAAAGATGGCGTCGAACTCGCTCACGCCCTGCCCCAAAATGCTTTATGCTTAAAGATAATTGCAGATGCATATGTTTTCGTCTAGTAGGATATTAAGGGCCGCAACGAACCTCGATGAGCACGAACAAGAGGGAACGAAGACAATGGACACGCAGAAACTCCTCGGCGAGGTCGCCGGCCAGCTGCTTTCGGGCGCCATCAGGGTCGTCGACCTGTCGGCGCCGCTCGGACCCAACACGCCGCTGATCAAGCTGCCGCCGGAACTCGCCGTCGACACGCCGAAAGTCGAGATCCACCCCATTTCAAAGTATGACAAGAATGGTCCGTGGTGGGCCTGGAACTGGCTGAAGCTCGGCGAGCATTCGGGCACGCATTTCGACGCGCCGCAGCACTGGATCACCGGCAAGGACTATCCGGACGGCGCCACCGACACCATCCCGGCGCAGAATTTCGTCGGCCCGGTCAATGTCATCGACTGCTCGGTGGAAGCCGCCGCCGATCACGATTTCCTTCTCACCGTCGACCACATCAAGGCGTGGGAGGCCGAGCATGGCACCATCAATGCCGGCGAATGGGTGGTGATGCGCACCGACTGGTACAAGCGCAACGGTTCGGAAGCCGACTTCCTCAATGCCAACGAGACCGGCCCGCATACACCCGGCCCGACGGCGGAAGCCATCCAGTTCCTGATCAGCAAGGACATCAAGGGCTGGGGCTCGGAGACGATCGGCACCGATGCCGGCAAGGCCGGCGGCATGGAGCCGCCTTTCCCGGCGCACACGCTGATGCACAAAGCCAATCGCTATGGCCTCGCCAGCCTCTGCAACCTCGACCAGCTGCCGCCGAAAGGCGCGATCCTGATCGCCGCCCCGCTCAAGATCGAGCACGGCACCGGCAGCCCGATCCGCGCCCTGGCGCTGGTGCCGGGCCAATAGGCGAGGTGGCGGTCTTCGGGAGAAGATCATGCTCGCGGGCAACAGTGTAGTGGAGAGGTGGGATCGGAGCGACGCTGGCGCTCTACGGCGCCCCCCTCTGTCCTGCCGGACATCTCCCCGACAAGGGGGGAGATTGGCAGTTTCGGCGCTCCACACTGTTCTGCGACGTCGGAGATTGGCGAAAGCAAGGGTGACGTCCGATCTCCCCCCTCGTGGGGGAGATGTCCGGCAGGGCAGAGGGGGGCGTGAAGGAACCCTGACCCGCGCAATTGAAACCGATCTCCCGAAAGCAGGGAGCTCCCCTCAATGACCGCTGCCGATCACATCATCGTCGGCAGCGGCATCAACGCCCTGGTCTGCGCGGCGATGCTTGGCGCCAAGGGCGCCAAAGTGCTCGTGCTTGAACGCAACGACCGCATCGGCGGCTGCATGCGCACCGACGAGATCACGGCGCCCGGCTTCGTCCATGACGTGATGGCGACGACCTTCGTCCTCTTCATCACCTCGCCGGCCTATGCCGCGCTCGGCAAGGATCTTGCGCGGCACGGGCTGGAATTCTGTCACACGACCACACCCACCGGCGTGCTTCGGCCCGACGGCAGCCATGCCGTGCTCACCACCGACCGGGCCGCCAACATCGCGGCGCTGAACGCATTTGCCTCCGGCGATGGCGACCGTCATGGCGGCGATGTCGGCGACATCGAACGCAATGCCGGACTGCTGTTCGGCCTGCTCGGTGGCGCGCTCTGGTCCTATCCGACGACGAAGCTCATGGCCGGCGAGGCGTGGCGGCGCGGTCCGCGCGAGCTTGCCGCCGTCCTGGGCGAGGCGCTGGTGCCGGCGCGGGGCTGGCTGGAGACCGCGTACAAGTCCGATACCGTCCGCGCGCTCTGGGCGCCCTGGGTGCTGCATGCCGGGCTTGGGCCTGAAGACGCCTTCTCCGGCCAGATCGCCAAGGTCATCGCCTTCGCGCTGGAGGCGGCCGGCGCACCGATCGTCAAGGGAGGGGCGAAGAACCTGCTCGCCGCCTTCGAAGCGTTGATCAAGGAGCGCGGCGGCGAAATCCGCGTCAACGCCGAAGTCGCCTCGATCGTCCAGACCGGCGGCCGTGCCACCGGGGTCTGCCTCGCCTCCGGCGAGACGCTGAGGGCAGGGAAGAGCGTCATCTGCTCGGTCACGCCGACGCAGCTCTATGGCCGCCTGCTCGGCAACGATGCGCCGGAAACCGCCGCGAAAGCCATGCGTGACTACCGCTACGGCAAGGGCAACTTCCAGCTCCACTACGCGCTGAACAAGCCGCCGGCCTGGCGCGGCGAGGGCCTCGACAAGGTGGCGCTGCTGCATCTGACGCCGGGACTCGATGGTGTGTCGAAAGCCTGCAACGAAGCGGTGCGCGGCCTGTTGCCGGAAGTGCCGACGATCTGCGTCGGCCAGCCCCACGCGCTCGATCCGTCGCGCTGTCCGCAGGGCAAGGCAATCCTGTGGCTGCAGCTTCCGGAAACGCCGCGCCACATCAAGGGCGATGCCGCCGGCAAGCTCGAGACTCCAGCCGATGGCCGCTGGACCGAGGCGCTGCGCGAGGCCTACGCCGACCGCGTCGAGGCGATCCTCGCTCATCACATCGATGGTTTTCGCGACACCATCATCGCGCGCCGCGCCTGTTCGCCTGCCGATCTGGAAGCGATGAACATCAATCTGGTCGGCGGCGATCCCTATGGCGGCTCGTCCACCATCGACCAGTCCTTCTTGTGGCGGCCGTTCAAGGCCAGCCGCAATCACGAGACCGGCATTAAGGGCCTGTACCATATCGGCGCCTCGACGCACCCGGGCGCAGGGCTCGGCGGCGGCTCCGGCTTCCTGCTGGCGGGGAGGCTCTGATGGAGCAGAAGCTTCCGGAAAAGCGCCAGCGCATCTCGACCCTCGGCCAGATCGGCCTGCAGCAATTCGCGCCCTATTTGATGAACCGCATCATGGGCCGCTACAACGCCACCCTGCGAGAAGACTTTCGCAAGCAGGGCCTGACCATTCCGCAGGTGCGCACGTTGGCCGTGCTCTCGGTCACCGACGGCATCACCGTCAACGACCTCTCGGTCTATACGGTGATCGAGCAATCGACCTTGAGTCGCACGCTCGACGCGCTGGAAGGCCAGGGCCTCGTGCGGCGCGAGCAGGGCGTCGCCGACAGCCGCTTCCGCCATGTGTTCCTGACCGATGACGGCCGGGCGCTTTTCACCCGCGCCTGGCCGGCCATGCATGATGCCTTCGAAGCGATGTTCGACGGCGTTGACGATGCCGAATATGCCGCGCTGATCGCGATTCTGCAGAAGATGCTGAAGAACATCCGCAAGCACGACATTTGAGTTTGACGTACGCGCCGCCGTCCAACGGCGGTAACGGAAGGAGGCAGAGATGGCCGAACGGTCTTTTGCCAAGGAAGTCGAAAAGCTGAGGCTCGGCGCCGGCCAGGAATTCGCGGGCGAGGGCATCCTCGCCATCACCAAGGCGCTGCTGCAATGCGGCGTCGGCTATGTCGGCGGCTACCAGGGCGCGCCGATCAGCCATCTGATGGATGTGCTCGCCGACGCGCAGGACATTCTGGGCGAGCTCGGCGTGCACTTCGAGGCGAGCGCCTCAGAAGCAACCGCCACCGCTATGCTTGCCGCATCCGTGCACTACCCGATCCGCGGTGCCGCCACCTTCAAGTCGACGGTGGGTACCAATGTCGCCTCGGACGCTTTGGCGAACCTCGCCTCGGGCGGCGTCACCGGCGGCGCGCTGATCATCGTCGGCGAGGACTATGGCGAGGGCTCCTCCATCATGCAGGAGCGCAGCCACGCCTTCGCCATGAAGAGCCAGGTCTGGCTGCTCGATCCGCGCCCGAACCTGCCCTCGATCGTCAAGGCGGTCGAGGATGGCTTCGAGCTGTCGGAGGCCTCCAACACGCCGGTCATGCTGCAGGTGCGCATCCGCTGCTGCCACGTCCACGGCCACTTCATCGCCAAGGACAACAAGCGGCCGCCTATGTCGGTTGCCGATGCGCTGTCGGCTCCGCGCCGCGACACCGGCCGCATCGTGCTGCCGCCGGCCTCCTTCCTGCACGAGAAGGAGAAGGTGACGAAGCGCTGGCCGGCGGCGGTCGATTTCATCAAGAGCCGCAAGATCAACGAGGTCTTTGGGCCGGACAATGGCTCGATCGGCATCGTCATGCAGGGCGGCATGTACAATTCGGTCGTCCGCGCGCTGCAGCGGCTCGGCCTTGCCGACACCTATGGCGACACCGACGTTGCGCTTTATGTGCTGAACGCCGTCTATCCGCTCGTCGATGACGAGTTCCTTTCCTTCTGCGAGGGCAAACAGGCGGTGCTGGTCGTCGAAGAAGGCCAGCCCAACTACATCGAGCAGGCCTTTGCCGCGATGCTGCACAAGGCCGAGCGCGGCACCAAGCTGGTCGGCAAGGAGCATCTGCCGATGGCCGGCGAATATACCGGGCAGGTGATGCTGGACGGCATTGGCTCCTTCCTGCGCGCCTATGCTCCGCATCTGCTGCCCGGCGAGGTTCGTGCGCCGAACAAGCTGGGCGAGGGCGTCGACACCGCCGATCTCATCAATGTCGTTCCCGGCCGCCCGCCGGGCTTCTGCATCGGCTGTCCGGAGCGGCCGATCTTCGCTGCGACCAAGCTGGTCGAGCAGGAGCTTGGCAAGCACCACATCGCTTCCGACATCGGCTGCCACCTGTTCTCGATCATGCCGCCCTTCGAGCTCGGTGCCACCACCATGGGCTACGGCCTCGGGCCGGCCTCGGCTTCCGCCTTCAATTCGCCGGAAGCGAAACGCCGGTCGATCTCCTTCGTCGGCGACGGCGGCTTCTGGCACAACGGTCTTACCTCCTCGATCGGCAACGCCGTCTTCAACAAGAATGACGGTGTCATCGTCATCGTCGACAATTTTTACTCGGCCGCCACCGGCGGCCAGGACATCCTGTCCTCGCGCGCCTCGAACCGCACCAAGTCCACAAAACATCCGATCACCGAAGCGATGAAAGGCATGGGCGTCAAATGGCTGCGCCACATCGACCGCACCTATGACGTCGGCCAGATGCGCGACACGCTGCGCGAGGCGCTAACCACCGAGGAGAAGGGGCCGAAGGTCATCGTCGCCTCGTCCGAATGCATGCTGAACCGCCAGCGCCGCGAGAGGCCGCTGGTCGACAAGGCGGTCAAGGGCGGCGAGCGGGTCGTCAAGCCGAAATTCGGCGTCGACGAGGACGTCTGCACCGGCGACCACGCCTGCATGCGGCTCTCCGGCTGCCCGTCGCTCTCGGTGAAGTCGCTCGACGATCCGCTGCGCGACGATCCGGTCGCTTCGATCGACCAGAACTGTGTCGGCTGCGGCAATTGTGGCGAGGTGGCGGATGCGGCCGTGCTCTGCCCCTCCTTCTACCGCGCCGATGTCGTGCACAATCCGAGCCGCTGGGACCGCTTCCTGGAAAGCGCGCGCCGCGCCGTGATCGGCCGTTTGCAGCGCCGCCGCGAGAGCCGCCGTTTGATGTTCGCCGATGCTTGAGCAGGCTTCACCGCTGCGCCCGAAGCCGGGCGCCTCTGATGACGAGCGGGTGATAAAACTCGCCGTGCTTGCCGTCGGCGGCCAGGGCGGCGGCGTGCTCGCCGATTGGATCACCGACGTAGCCGAGCGCAGCGGCTACATTGCGCAATCGACGTCGGTGGCGGGCGTCGCCCAGCGCACCGGGGCGACGATCTATTACATCGAGATGGCGCGCGACACCGGCCGGCTGCCGGTCTTCGCGCTGTCGCCATCGCAGGGCGACGTCGACATCTTGATCGCCGCCGAGCTGATGGAGGCTGGCCGCGCCATCATTCGCGGTTTCGTCACGCCCGAGCGCACGACGCTGATCGCTTCCTCGCACCGCATCGCCGCCGTCTCGGAAAAGATCGAGCCGGGCGACGGCCGCGCCTCGTCGGAAAAGGTGCATGCGACGGCCGAGGTGGCCGCCAAGCGCTTCATCGCCTTCGATATGGAAAAGATCGCCGCCGAGCATGGCACGATGATCTCGGCCAGCCTGCTCGGCGCGCTGGCCGG
Organism: Mesorhizobium sp. WSM3862; assembly: GCF_002294985.1. Lineage (GTDB taxonomy): Bacteria > Pseudomonadota > Alphaproteobacteria > Rhizobiales > Rhizobiaceae > Mesorhizobium. Next base: position 692,759 of record NZ_NSGE01000004.1, read on the forward strand.
TTCAGACGCGCTGCCCTTCCCGCGCGAAAACTACGAGCAGGCGATCGGCGCCGGCGGCCGCGGCGTCAAGGCCAGCCTTGCCGCTTTCGGCGCCGCCTATGACCGGGCGCGCGGCATCGCGGTCGCGACAGCCGGGGATAACGCAAGCGGGAAGCCTGCCGCTCCCGACACCTCATCAACGGCCAAGGTCAGTGGTCCCGAAACCCTGCTGAAGGGCTGGCAGGAACTCGCCACCCGTATCGCGGCACTACCGAAACCGGTGCGCGACATGGCTGAGCGCGGCCTGAAGAAGGTCGTCGATTACCAGGACATCGCCTATGGCGGCGAATATCTCGACCGGCTGGACAAGGCGATCGCGCTGGACAGTGCGGAGCGTGGCCATGCGCTGTCGGTCGCGTCGGCGAAACATCTGGCCAACGCCATGTGCTATGACGACATGATCCGCGTCGCCGACCTCAAGACGCGTTCGACCCGCGACAGGCGCGTGCGCAAGGAAGTCGGTGTCAGGGAAGGCTTGGTCCTGCAGGTCACCGAATATTTCCATCCGCGCATCGAGGAATTCTGCGGCACGCTGCCGGTAGCGATCGGCAGTTACATCGAGAGCCGCCCGAAGCTCGCCGCCTTCCTTGACCGCCGCATCAACCGCGGCCGCCATATCCGCACCGACAGTTTCACCGGCTTCGCCATGCTCTGGTTCATCGGCGGCCTGCGCCGCTGGCGCGGCCGCCTGCTGCGCCACAAGGTCGAAGTCGAGCACCTGGAACGCTGGTATGGCTTGGCGCTCGCCCATGCGCGCGAAAACTATGCGCTTGGGCTGGAGATCCTGAATTGCCGCCGCCTGATCAAGGGCTACAGCGACACCCACGCCCGTGCCCAGTCGAAATTCGACCGCGTGCTCTCGGCGCTTGCCCTGCTCGAGGGCCGCGAAGACGCCGCCGACTGGATCCGCCGCCTGCGCGAAGCGGCGCTGAAGGACGAAAAGGGCGACATGCTCGACGGCGCGCTGAAGACCGTGGCGACGCTCAACGACGCCGCCCGATAACGAGGATGTGATCCATCCCATCCGACGGATTTCGACCCCGTCGTCCGTTTCACGGCGGTAGGGATGAATCACGGAGACGAACTTTATGCTCACCAAATATTTTCTGCCGTTCGCATTGGCCGCCGGCACTTTGATGCTCTCCGCCGGCGCGCAGGCGATGCCGATGGCAAAGCCCAGCGCTGCGCCGCTGCCGATCGAGACAGTCGGCTGGCGCTGCGGCCCCGGTTGGCACGTGAACCACTGGGGCAGATGCGTGCCGAATGGTCGCCGGTTCATCCGGCCCGTGCGCCACTGGCATCCGGGCTTCCGGTATCACCACCGCTGGCATCCCGGCTATTGGAGCTGGTGATCGGTTTGAGGGGCGCCCGTGCCGGAAACGGCGCGGGCGGCTTGCTAAGTTCCTCGAGCGAGGATTCAGACAGCCCTCAGAGACGGCGTCTGGACAGCGCCCCCTCTGTCTTGCCGGACATCTTCGCCGCAAGGGGGAGATCAGACATCGCGCCGGCCTTCGCCAATCGTCAGTGTCGTACTCTGTTCGACAGCGCAGAGTGGTCGCGGCGCCGAAGCTGCCAATCTCCCCCCAAGTGGCAGGGCTATCGCATATGAGTAAAGAGTTCATAGAAGAAGTCTTTGCTCCAGTTGGCCCTGCGCATCTTGCTGGCGATTGGTTTGTCGAGCGGATGGGCAGCCAAGATGTTTTGGGCGAGCCTGCGGATGACGGCCAGGTTTTGTGGCGCGTTGTCCTTTCGGGTGCGGGCGTCATCCTCGTGGAAGACAACATCAAGGCTCCAGTGCAACTGGTTCTCGATCGTCCAGT
>NZ_NSGE01000005.1:0-2500 GCF_002294985.1 Mesorhizobium sp. WSM3862
GCCGCAAACGCAAACGGCCTGCGTTGGCGGGCCGGTCTGGATTGGTGTGGGGATTTGGCTTGTCTGCCGGCGCTGCGTCGGTTCGCTGCTTGCGGGCGTGATGACCGCTCACATCAGCCGGCCAGTATGGCCAGATACAAAAACGCCCGCACGAGGCGGGCATTTTGGATTGGTTGCGGGGACAGGATTTGAACCTGTGACCTTCAGGTTATGAGCCTGACGAGCTACCGGGCTGCTCCACCCCGCGTCAAGATAGAGGTAAGTTTGCGCTTACCGTATTCAAGGGACCGCCCAATGAAAGGGCCGCTTGCGCGGCCCGGGATCCCGTTTGGCGGGCCTCATGCATGTCGCTCAAAAGTGTTAGCGGTTTTGAGGCAACGACATGCATCACAACAATCGCAAGGAGAAGATTTGTCTGCATCCGGATCCGGATGTGAGATGAACGTGCGCTTGGCAGACCTGGCAGCGACCTACTCTCCCGCGTCTTGAGACGAAGTACCATCAGCGCTGGAGCGTTTCACGGCCGAGTTCGGAATGGGATCGGGTGCAGCCGCTCCGCCATAACCACCAGGTCGGCGAAACGCACGTTCAAATCGAGAAGCTGTTCAAGCGCGATCCAAAGGATCGTCGCCAAGCGCGATCCGGAGGATCGTCGCGGCGCGATCAAGGATCGTCGCAGCGCGATCCAAAGGATCGTCGCCAAGCGCGATCCGGAGGATCGTCATTTTTGTGCCAAGGCGACGTCTGCATTTTGCCTACGGGCGAAGCCCGCAAGCGCGACTGCGCGTCGCCGGTCGTCCGGCGCCCTCGCGGAGCATAGGCCCGTAAGGGCCGCTCATGCGTGAGCGCTGGCAGACCATCCGACTTTGTCGGATGGATATTAGGAATGAGAACGATCAAGCCGATCGAACTATTAGTACCGGTAAGCTTCAAGCGTTGCCGCTCTTCCACACCCGGCCTATCAACGTGGTCGTCTTCCACGGTTCTCAGGGAATACTCGTTTCAAGGTGGGTTTCCCGCTTAGATGCCTTCAGCGGTTATCCCGTCCGGATATAGCTACCCTGCAATGCGGCTGGCGCCACAACAGGTCCACCAGAGATCCGTCCATCCCGGTCCTCTCGTACTAGGGACAGATCCTTTCAATATTCCTACACCCACGGCAGATAGGGACCGAACTGTCTCACGACGTTCTGAACCCAACTCACGTACCGCTTTAAATGGCGAACAGCCATACCCTTGGGACCTGCTCCAGCCCCAGGATGCGATGAGTCGACATCGAGGTGCCAAACAACCCCGTCGATATGGACTCTTGGGGGTCATCAGCCTGTTATCCCCGGCGTACCTTTTATCCGTTGAGCGATGGCCCTTCCACACGGGACCACCGGATCACTATGACCGACTTTCGTCTCTGCTCGACTTGTCAGTCTCGCAGTCAGGCAGGCTTATGCCATTGCACTCAGCGAACGATTTCCGACCGTTCTGAGCCCACCATCGCGCGCCTCCGTTACTCTTTAGGAGGCGACCGCCCCAGTCAAACTACCCACCATACATTGTCCCGGACCCGGATAACGGGCCGCGGTTAGACATCCATAGTGATAAGGGTGGTATTTCAAGGGTGGCTCCACCTGAGCTGGCGCCCAGGCTTCAAAGCCTACCACCTATCCTACACATGCCACTACGAATGCCAATGTAAAGCTATAGTAAAGGTGCACGGGGTCTTTCCGTCTAACCGCAGGAACCCCGCATCTTCACGGGGAATTCAATTTCACTGAGTCTATGCTGGAGACAGCGGGGAAGTCGTTACGCCATTCGTGCAGGTCGGAACTTACCCGACAAGGAATTTCGCTACCTTAGGACCGTTATAGTTACGGCCGCCGTTTACTGGGGCTTCGATTCAGAGCTTGCACCCCTCCTCTTAACCTTCCAGCACCGGGCAGGCGTCAGACCCTATACGTCGTCTTGCGACTTCGCAGAGCCCTGTGTTTTTGATAAACAGTCGCTACCCCCTGGTCTGTGCCACCCTCCTCTGCTTGCGCAAAAAAGGGTCACGCTTCTTCCGAAGTTACGCGTGCAATTTGCCGAGTTCCTTCAGCATAGTTCTCTCAAGCGCCTTGGTATACTCTACCAGACCACCAGTGTCGGTTTCGGGTACGGTCTATAAGGAGGAGCTATTTCCTGGAACCACTCCGCTGCCCTTTCAATCCGATAAGATTGGACAACTTGTGTGATCCGTCACTACCTCCAGGCTCACGAATATTAACGTGATTCCCATCGACTACGCGTTTCCGCCTCGTCTTAGGGGCCGGCTAACCCTGCTCAGATTAACTTTAAGCAGGAACCCTTGGTCTTTCGGCGGGGGAGTCTCTCACTCCCCTTACGTTACTCATGTCAGCATTCGCACTTCTGATACCTCCACCGCCCCTCACGGGTACGGCTTCACTGGCTTACAGAACGCTCCGCTACCGCTCGTGATTGCTCACGAACCCTAAGCTTCGGTGTA
>NZ_NSGE01000005.1:7500-10000 GCF_002294985.1 Mesorhizobium sp. WSM3862
TCTGGATTGGTGTGGGGATTTGGCTTGTCTGCCGGCGCTGCGTCGGTTCGCTGCTTGCGGGCGTGATGACCGCTCACATCAGCCGGCCAGTATGGCCAGATACAAAAACGCCCGCACGAGGCGGGCATTTTGGATTGGTTGCGGGGACAGGATTTGAACCTGTGACCTTCAGGTTATGAGCCTGACGAGCTACCGGGCTGCTCCACCCCGCGTCAAGATAGAGGTAAGTTTGCGCTTACCGTATTCAAGGGACCGCCCAATGAAAGGGCCGCTTGCGCGGCCCGGGATCCCGTTTGGCGGGCCTCATGCATGTCGCTCAAAAGTGTTAGCGGTTTTGAGGCAACGACATGCATCACAACAATCGCAAGGAGAAGATTTGTCTGCATCCGGATCCGGATGTGAGATGAACGTGCGCTTGGCAGACCTGGCAGCGACCTACTCTCCCGCGTCTTGAGACGAAGTACCATCAGCGCTGGAGCGTTTCACGGCCGAGTTCGGAATGGGATCGGGTGCAGCCGCTCCGCCATAACCACCAGGTCGGCGAAACGCACGTTCAAATCGAGAAGCTGTTCAAGCGCGATCCAAAGGATCGTCGCCAAGCGCGATCCGGAGGATCGTCGCGGCGCGATCAAGGATCGTCGCAGCGCGATCCAAAGGATCGTCGCCAAGCGCGATCCGGAGGATCGTCATTTTTGTGCCAAGGCGACGTCTGCATTTTGCCTACGGGCGAAGCCCGCAAGCGCGACTGCGCGTCGCCGGTCGTCCGGCGCCCTCGCGGAGCATAGGCCCGTAAGGGCCGCTCATGCGTGAGCGCTGGCAGACCATCCGACTTTGTCGGATGGATATTAGGAATGAGAACGATCAAGCCGATCGAACTATTAGTACCGGTAAGCTTCAAGCGTTGCCGCTCTTCCACACCCGGCCTATCAACGTGGTCGTCTTCCACGGTTCTCAGGGAATACTCGTTTCAAGGTGGGTTTCCCGCTTAGATGCCTTCAGCGGTTATCCCGTCCGGATATAGCTACCCTGCAATGCGGCTGGCGCCACAACAGGTCCACCAGAGATCCGTCCATCCCGGTCCTCTCGTACTAGGGACAGATCCTTTCAATATTCCTACACCCACGGCAGATAGGGACCGAACTGTCTCACGACGTTCTGAACCCAACTCACGTACCGCTTTAAATGGCGAACAGCCATACCCTTGGGACCTGCTCCAGCCCCAGGATGCGATGAGTCGACATCGAGGTGCCAAACAACCCCGTCGATATGGACTCTTGGGGGTCATCAGCCTGTTATCCCCGGCGTACCTTTTATCCGTTGAGCGATGGCCCTTCCACACGGGACCACCGGATCACTATGACCGACTTTCGTCTCTGCTCGACTTGTCAGTCTCGCAGTCAGGCAGGCTTATGCCATTGCACTCAGCGAACGATTTCCGACCGTTCTGAGCCCACCATCGCGCGCCTCCGTTACTCTTTAGGAGGCGACCGCCCCAGTCAAACTACCCACCATACATTGTCCCGGACCCGGATAACGGGCCGCGGTTAGACATCCATAGTGATAAGGGTGGTATTTCAAGGGTGGCTCCACCTGAGCTGGCGCCCAGGCTTCAAAGCCTACCACCTATCCTACACATGCCACTACGAATGCCAATGTAAAGCTATAGTAAAGGTGCACGGGGTCTTTCCGTCTAACCGCAGGAACCCCGCATCTTCACGGGGAATTCAATTTCACTGAGTCTATGCTGGAGACAGCGGGGAAGTCGTTACGCCATTCGTGCAGGTCGGAACTTACCCGACAAGGAATTTCGCTACCTTAGGACCGTTATAGTTACGGCCGCCGTTTACTGGGGCTTCGATTCAGAGCTTGCACCCCTCCTCTTAACCTTCCAGCACCGGGCAGGCGTCAGACCCTATACGTCGTCTTGCGACTTCGCAGAGCCCTGTGTTTTTGATAAACAGTCGCTACCCCCTGGTCTGTGCCACCCTCCTCTGCTTGCGCAAAAAAGGGTCACGCTTCTTCCGAAGTTACGCGTGCAATTTGCCGAGTTCCTTCAGCATAGTTCTCTCAAGCGCCTTGGTATACTCTACCAGACCACCAGTGTCGGTTTCGGGTACGGTCTATAAGGAGGAGCTATTTCCTGGAACCACTCCGCTGCCCTTTCAATCCGATAAGATTGGACAACTTGTGTGATCCGTCACTACCTCCAGGCTCACGAATATTAACGTGATTCCCATCGACTACGCGTTTCCGCCTCGTCTTAGGGGCCGGCTAACCCTGCTCAGATTAACTTTAAGCAGGAACCCTTGGTCTTTCGGCGGGGGAGTCTCTCACTCCCCTTACGTTACTCATGTCAGCATTCGCACTTCTGATACCTCCACCGCCCCTCACGGGTACGGCTTCACTGGCTTACAGAACGCTCCGCTACCGCTCGTGATTGCTCACGAACCCTAAGCTTCGGTGTATGGCTTTAGCCCCGTTACATTTTCGGCGCAAAGAC
>NZ_NSGE01000005.1:15000-655871 GCF_002294985.1 Mesorhizobium sp. WSM3862
ACGGCGCCGTCCAGGTTGCGGCGCTTCATTATGTCGACCCGCAGCGCTTCGGCGACGCCTTCGCCGAGAGCATGGCGGGTTCCTACGACGTCAAGATCACGCCGGAGAACGTCTCGGTGGCGCCGCGCGCCACGCCGGACGACCAGACGCCGGCCTTCGCCGAGGAAATCATCCCTTTCACCGAGGACACCGATATCACCGAGGCCTTCGCTGATTCGGGCTACACCGGCGATGACGCCACCGGCATGTCGGAAGCGATCGGCAAGCTCTTGAACGCGACGGCGCTCAAGGCCGGAACGGTGCTGCGCGTCGGTCTGGAGGTGCGCGGCGACGTCGCCAAGGTAGTCCGCACCAGCGTTTACGACCGCACCACGCATATCGTGACCATCGCGCTCGACGATCGCGGACAGTTCGTGCCGGCGCAGGAGCCGGAGCCTAATCCCGAATTGCTGACGGCGTTCGACGATTCGCAGCCGGTGGTGGTGCGCGGCAACCTGCCCAACGTCTATGACGGCATCTATCGAGCCGCCTATTCTTATGGCATGTCGAAATCGATGACCCAGAAGCTGATCAAGCTTCTTGCCTCGGACGTCGATTTCCAGTCGCGGCTTTCGCCGTCGGACCGTCTCGAGGTCCTGTTCTCTCAGCCCGACGATGATGACCAGACCTCCGACAATTCGGAGCTTCTCTACGTCTCAGCCACCTTCGGCGGCCAGACGCGCAATTTCTACCGCTTCCAGATGCAGGACGGCGGCACCGACTATTTCGACGAGAACGGGTCGAGCGCCGAGCAATTCCTGCTGCGCAATCCGCTGCCCGCCGGCAAGTTCCGCTCCGGTTTCGGCGCGCGCCGGCACCCGATTCTGGGATATGTGCGCATGCACACCGGCGTCGATTGGGCCGCGCCCATCGGCACGCCTATCATCGCCGCCGGCAACGGTGTTGTCGAAAAGGTCGGCTGGGCCGGCGGCTACGGCAAGCAGATCATCATCCGCCACGCCAATGGTTACGAGACCTCCTACAATCACCAGAGCGCTTTCGCCAAAGGGATCGAGCCGGGCGTGCGCGTGCGTCAGGGCCAGGTCATCGGCTATCTCGGCCAGACCGGCCTCGCCACCGGCCCGCACCTCCACTACGAGCTGATCGTCAACGGCACCAAGGTCGACCCGATGCGCGTCCGCCTGCCGGTCGGCAAGGTGCTGAAGGGCGACGATCTCGTCGCCTTCAAGCGCGAGCGCGAGCGCATCGACGACCTGCTCAAGCAGGAAGACGGAAATTCGCTGAAGGTCGCCAGCGCCAAGACCGATTCGCAGCTTCCAAACTAATCCGGCGAATCGCCCGTCTGCCGTGGCCAGGGCAGCGCCTGTCCGGGCACGGTGAACCAGGCGAGGATCGACGATAGCAGGCAAAGCAGCGTCGTGACGGCGGCGACCGCGGCAAAGGCCGAGTCGCTTGCCGCAATCCTCAACGCGTCGAGATTGGCCGCGAGCCCGGACGCCGGCGGTTCGCCGAAACCGGGCATGCCGGCAGGGCTGCCGGTCGATCGCGCATAGACGAAAGCCGCGAGCGAGCCCATCGCCGCCACTGCGATCAGGCCGCCGACGCGCGAGACGGCATTGTTGATGCCGGATGCCGCGCCCGTGTCCTTGTCCTCGACGGAGGTCATGATCGCCGTCGACAGCGGCGACACGACGAGCGCCATGCCGAGCCCCATGACCGCCATCAGCGGAAAGGTCCCGGTCCAGAAATTATGGACCCCGGCATGGGCGAGCAGGGCCATGCCGGCAAAGGCGATGGCGACGATCAAGCTGCCGGCGGCTATCGGCAGGCGCGGGCCGATCTTGTCGGACCACTGGCCGACCGGCCCCGACAGCAGCGCGATCAATGCCGACAGCGGCAGGAAGATGAAGCCGACCTCGGCTGTGCTCAGTCCCCAGCCCGCGATCAGAACCATGGGCAGGTAGAACAGGTTCGCCGACAGCGCGAAATAGAGGAAGAAGGTCGCGAGATTGGCGCCCGCGAAGGCCCCGATGCGAAACAGGCTGAGATCGATCATCGGCTCGCGCTGCCAGCGCTCGTAGAGAATGAAAATGAAAAGCAGGACGACGCCGGCGACGATTGCCGGCCCGGCCATTATCCCGCCGCCCTCGGCGTTTATCCCCGTCAGCCCATAGGCCAGAGCCCCGAAGGCGAGCGTGGCGAGCGCGGCGCCCCCGAGGTCGAGGCTGCGCTTTTCGGTCGGCTGGTCCGCCGGTATCTTGGCGAGCAGCAGATAGATCGAAACCAGTCCGAGCGGCAGGTTGACGGCAAAGATCGCGCGCCAGACGCCGTTGCCGAAAGTCGATAGCACGAAGCCGCCAAGCACCGGCCCGAGCGCCGTCGTCATCGCCGAGGCCGCGGCCCAGATGCCGATCGCCCGGCCGCGCTCCTTTTTCGGATAGGCCTTGGCGATGATGGCGAGGCTGCCCGGAACCATAATGGCGGCGCCAATGCCCTGGATGGCGCGGAACGCGATCAGCACCGCCGGATTGGGCGCCAGCGCGCAGGCGAGCGATGCTGCGATGAAGAGCGCGATGCCGGTCACGAATGCGCGCCTTAGGCCGAATCGGTCGCCGGCGGCACCACCGGCCAGAATCAGCGCCGAAAGCGTCAGCGCATAGGCGTTGGAGATCCATTGCGCTTCCGCCAGGCTGGCGCCGAGATCGACGCGCAAGGCCGGCATGGCGATCGCCAGGATCGAACCGTCTATGAAGCCGAGCGCCGAGGCCAGGATTGCCGCGACCAGTACGAACTTGCGCTGCGTCTGCGGGCAAAAGGTGCCGTTCGCGCGCGTCGCGGTCGAAAGCGAATCGGCTGTGGCTTCACTCGAGGAAGGCATGAAAACCTGCTTAGCTCTCCGGCGTATCGGTAACAACGAGCCAGAAGATTGCAGTTCTGAAACCAGTTTGGTGACGGCATGGCCAGGAAGGTAGCTATCGTAAATGCAAACGAGCCGTCGCGTAGTAGGTTCCGGCCCGTCATTCCAGAAGGGGAAGAGCCAGCCTATGCCTCATCACCCGCTGCTCAGCGCGGGTTCATCCTGGCGCTGCAGCTGATCTATGCAACCGCCCTGCGCGGCTCATTGCTGCGCAAAATCATCGACTGAAGACCCGCCGACGAACTCGACGGTCACGCCCGGCGACACCAGCTTGGCGAGCTCTCGCGCATCCCAGTTGGTCAGGCGCACGCAGCCGTGGCTTTCGGTCTTGCCGATCTTGGAAGGATCGGGCGTGCCGTGGATGCCGTAGGTCGGCTTGTCCAGTGCGATCCAGACCGAGCCGACCGGACCGTTCGGCCCCGGCGGGATGGTCAGGATCTTGTCGTTCTGGCCCTGCTTGAAATTGATGCTGGGATTATAGGTGTAATTGGGATCGAGCGCGATGCGCGACACGGTGTGGATGCCGGTGGGCGACGGCGTGTCGGCCGAACCGATGGTGGCCGGATAGGCTGCGACCAGCTTGCCGCCCGCGTCATAAGCGAAAACTTCCTTCTTGTCCTTGTCGGCGACGATGCGGGCAACCGGCGTCGACACCAACTGGCCGAAATTGGCGACCTTGACGATGGTCCCGGGACGGTTGAAGTCGAGGCCTTTGTTGATCGACTTCAGATAGCCTTCGTCCATGTGGAAGCGCTCGGCGAGCGCCTCGGTGACCGAGGTGTAACCCATGCGGTCGAGCTTGGCCTTCTGGCTGTAATCTTCCGGGATCGAGGCGACATAGGGTCCGGCCACGTCCTCGGGCGTGATCGTGTAGGAGGCGAAGGCGTCGCCCCCCGACTGGGCGAGCGCCGCCTTGATGGCGGCCGAGTCGGTCGATTTCAGATTGCTGCCGGTGATCTGGTTGTAGGCGGCCAGGGCCTTGTCGACATTCGAGCCGAAGCGGCCGTCGATGACTCCCGGCGAGGCGCCGGCGCGGTCGAGCAGCACCTGGAGTTCGGCCACGTCCTGGCGCATGCCGAGCGAAAGCGACGGATCGACGGTGGCCTTGCCGCCCGTGTCCGGCGGCAGCGCGGCCTGGGTCTCCGGATTGACTTGCAGCACGTCCCCCTGCCCAGGGTGCGGTTCGATCGATGCTTCGTTCAGCGGCTCGCGCTTGATGGTGTCGGACCTTGGCGCCTCCGGATAGGTTGTGGCATACCCTTCGTCGTTCGGCGCCGGCGGATAGGCCTCGACGGAATTGCCGCTGTTGGAATCGTAGTCGTCGACCGGCGGCGGGATATACCGGCCGTTCTCGTCCAGCTGCCTGCGGCGGAAGCGGGCCATGTCGTCGGGATCGTCGAGATAATAGCGGTCGTCGTCCTCGACGGGCGCACGCCCGAGTTCCTGCATCCGCAGCTGACGGCGCAGCGCCCGGCGATCGAGCCTGGTCTGCGGCGGCTGGATGGCAATAACCTTTCCGGTATCGGCATCGACAAGCACCCGGTTGCCCCTGGCATCGTAATAGATGTCGATATTGCCGTCCTGGGCGAGCAGGAGCGCGCCGTGCTGAGCGGGCCGAACCGTCTTCTGCGCGCCTTCCAGACTCGGCGCTGCGAGCGCGCCGGAAGCCGCCAGCCCGGCCACAAGTGCCGAAAGGTAAAAGATCGTGCGCAGCATGTGGGTCAGGCTCTCCGGTCGGCTCGGTCTTGCTGGGCGAACCCTTCGCCAGCAAACCAGTTACCAAAACTAAGGTTCCAATATGAACCGGGCATGAAGATGGCGGATTTCCGGCGTTTCACCATGGTCCCCAGTTTCACCATGGTCCCCAACCGAATGTCAGTGCAGCCCCAATTCGCTGCGCGCCAGTTTCGTCAGCTTCAGCACGACCAGGCGGTGGCTTTCGCGCAGGTAGTCCTTCAGCGCGGCATCATCCACGCTTTGGCTTGTCTGGCGCTGGATCCATTTCATGCCGCGCGACGCGAGATAGGGCGCGGGCCGACAGCCCGGCTGTTCCTTCAGCACGTCAAAGGCAATGTCGGAGCATTTGAAGGTAACGAAGACCTCGCCCTCCCGGTCATGGCCGCCGATCGCGAACACCTTGCCGCCGACCTTCCAGACGTGAGCCCCGCCCCACTGCACGACATGGGTCGTGGCGGGCAGCGTGGCGCAGAAGCCGTTATAGTCCTCGAGCTTCATTGGAATCGGCCCTCCGGGACCCGCAATCAAGCCCGGTTCTGCAGCAAGGCGCTGTGGAAAAGCAAGAGCGCGCCGCCCCTGCCGGATGCGACGCGCTCCTCGTATCCTTGTTTGCGCAATTCGGACGGAAAACCGCCAAGCGCTTTTCCTGGAATGGCTCCGGTCACATGCCCCGGCTCGACTCAGGCGGCGGCTTCAGCCGCCACCACCGTCTGCTTCGAACGGAAGTTCAGGCGATCGGAACCGGCGGTGACCTTGACGGTCGAGCCGTCGAGGATTTCGCCGAGCAGGATCTTCTCCGCCAGCGGATCCTGCAGTTCCTTCTGCATCACCCGCTTCAGCGGCCTGGCGCCATAGGCCGGATCGTAGCCCTTGCCGGCCAGCCACTCGATCGCATCGTGATCGAGCGACAGCGTGATCTTGCGATCGACAAGCAGGTTCTCCAGCCGCTTGAGCTGAATCTCGACGATGCGATCCATATCCTGGCGGCGCAGCCGGTGGAACAGGATCACCTCGTCGACGCGGTTGAGGAATTCCGGACGGAACGAGGCTCTCACCACGCCCATCACCTCGTCGCGCACGGCATCGACGTCCTGGTCATCGCGGAGATTGACCAGATATTCGGCGCCGAGATTGGAGGTCATGATGATCAGCGTGTTGCGGAAGTCGACCGTGCGGCCCTGACCATCGGTCAACCGGCCGTCGTCGAGCACCTGGAGCAGCACGTTGAACACGTCCGGATGCGCCTTCTCGATCTCGTCGAACAGCACGACCTGGTAGGGCCGGCGCCGCACCGCTTCGGTGAGCGCGCCGCCCTCCTCATAGCCGACATAGCCGGGAGGCGCGCCGATCAGCCGGGCGACCGAGTGCTTCTCCATGAACTCCGACATGTCGATGCGCACCATGGCGCTCTCGTCGTCGAACAGGAAGGCGGCGAGCGCCTTGGTGAGCTCCGTCTTGCCGACGCCGGTCGGACCCAGGAACATGAACGAGCCGATCGGCCGGTTCGGATCCTGCAGACCCGCACGGGCGCGCCGCACGGCCTTGGAGACCGCCTGCACCGCCTCGCCCTGGCCGACGACGCGCTTGCCGATCTCGTCCTCCATACGCAGCAGCTTCTCGCGCTGTCCCTCAAGCATCTTGTCGACCGGAATGCCGGTCCAGCGTGACACGACATGGGCGACGTGGTCAGGCGTGACCACCTCTTCCACCATGCCGGCCTTACCGTCCTGGGCTTCGGCTTCCTTGAGCTTCTTCTCCAGCTCCGGGATCTTGCCGTAGGCAAGCTCGCCGGCGCGCTGGAACTCGCCCTTGCGCTGGGCAATCGCCAGCTCGTTGCGCATCTCGTCGAGCTGCTTCTTCAGGTCGGCGGCAAGGCCGAGCTTGTGCTTTTCGGCCTGCCACTTGGCGGTCAGCTCGGTCGACTGCTCCTCGAGGTCGGCCAGATCCTTCTCCAGCTTGGTCAGCCGGTCCTTCGAGGCGTCATCCTTCTCGACCTTCAGCGCCTCGCGTTCGATCTTGAGCTGCATGATGCGGCGGTCGATCTCATCCAGCGCCTCGGGCTTGGAATCGACCTGCATCCTCAACCGCGATGCGGCTTCGTCCACCAGGTCGATCGCCTTGTCCGGCAGGAAACGGTCGGCGATGTAGCGGTTGGAAAGCGTCGCGGCCGAAACCAGCGCCGAATCGGAGATGCGCACCTTGTGGTGCTGCTCGTATTTCTCCTTCAGGCCGCGCAGGATCGAGACAGTGTCCTCGACCGTCGGCTCGTCGACGAAAACGGGCTGGAAGCGGCGGGCGAGCGCCGCGTCCTTCTCGACATGCTTGCGGTATTCGTCGAGCGTGGTCGCACCGACGCAGTGCAGCTCGCCGCGCGCCAGTGCAGGCTTCAAAAGGTTCGAGGCGTCCATCGCGCCATCGGCCTTGCCGGCACCGACCAGTGTGTGCATCTCGTCGATGAACAGAATGATGCCGCCTGCGGCGGAAGTGACTTCCGACAGCACGGCCTTCAGCCGCTCCTCGAACTCGCCGCGATACTTGGCGCCGGCAATCAGCGCGCCCATGTCGAGCGCCATCAGCCGCTTGTCCTTCAGCGATTCCGGCACGTCGCCATTGACGATGCGCAGCGCCAGGCCTTCGGCGATCGCCGTCTTGCCGACGCCGGGCTCGCCGATCAGCACGGGATTGTTCTTGGTGCGGCGCGACAGCACCTGGATGGTGCGGCGGATCTCGTCGTCGCGGCCGATGACCGGGTCGAGCTTGCCCGCCCGCGCATCCGCGGTCAGGTCGCGGGCGTATTTCTTCAGCGCGTCGTAGCCCTGCTCGGCACTGGCCGAATCGGCGGTGCGGCCCTTGCGGACATCGTTGATAACCTGGTTCAGCGCCTGCGCGGTGACACCGGCCTTGGCCAGGATGTCGGCGGTCTTCGCCGACTTCTCCATGGCGAGCGCCTGCAGCAGCCGCTCCACGGTGACGAAGCTGTCGCCGGCCTTCTTGGCCAGTTCCTCTGCGGTCGAAAACACCTTGGCAAGCGGCTGGGCGAGATAGAGCTGGCCGTTGCCGCCTTCGACCTTGGGCATAGCCTCCAACGCCGCCTCGACGCCGAGCTTCACGTCGCGAATGCTGCCGCCGGCGCGCTCGATCAGAGACGCGGCAAGGCCCTCGTCATCGTCGACGAGCACCTTGAGCATATGTTCGGGAGTGAATTGCTGGTGGTTGCGCGAGAGCGCCATGGTCTGCGCGGACTGGATGAAACCGCGCACGCGCTCGGAATATTTCTCCGTATTCATGTATGTCTCCTTCCATCACCGGCCCGCTTTGCGGCACCGGATCAGATTGCGGTGACGGACCCGCTCATTCGAGCCGAGTCCTGTTCAGCCGAGATATGGTGTATTAGCTCAGGTCTCTCAAGACGCCCTGATCTCGGTCAGCGCAGAATATTCTAGGGCCTGGTCGCCCGAAGCGCGCAGCGGTTTTGGGCGAATATTAGGCATTAAAACAAGGGCTTAAATGCTGCGGCTGCGTGACGCGCGACATCGACGGCTTCATGATCGTCCACCGCTCGCGCCCAGGGTGACGAGAAGCTCGTCCAGTTGCCCGAACGTCTCGCCCATCGCCTCCGCCGCACCGGTGCCGGCAGCGTCGAGAGCCTCCTTCGAGGGATAGAGCTCGTGCAGGACCAGCAGCGTCTTGCCACCTTTTTCCTCGAAGGTCACCGTCGTGACGGGTCCACCCTCACCGCCTTCCTCATTGGTCCAGACGAGGCGCGAGTGCGGTGTCACTTCGATGTACCTGCCGAAGAACTCGTCAAGGTTTGAGCCATCGCGGCCGAACGCCAAACGGTACCTGCCCCCGACACGGACATCCATCTCGCAGGAACGCAGCACCATTCCCATCGACTTCGGCGCCCACCACTGCTTGAACAGCTCAGGCTTGGTCCACGCCTCGAACACGATGCGCGCCGGAGCGTTGAAGGTTCGCGTGACGACGAGCTCGCGGTCCGACGTCCGTTCCACCGTCGTGCGGTTCTGCATCGGTGTGGCCTCACTCCCTTTGCTTGCGTCCATCGACCTTCTCCTTTCGTTTCAGTTCCTCGACTACCTTGTCCAACTCGTCGAAGCGTGCGTCCCAGAGCTGGCGGTACCTCTCGATCCATGCCGCCTCTTGCTCCAGCCCGCGCAGGCCGAGCTTGCAGGTCCGCACACGCCCGACCTTTTCCGTGCTGACGAGCCCCGCTTGCTCCAAGACTCCGACGTGCTTCTTCATGCCCGTGAGGGTCATCTGGAACTTCTCGGCCAGTTCCGTGATCGAAGCGTCCGCACGGCCGAGCTCCTCCAGCACGCCGCGTCGGGTCGCATCCGAGAGCGCGGCGAATGAAGCATCGAGGCGGGTCTTGATATACTGAACCATATGGTTCAGTATTAGCGCACAAATTACCGCCATGCAAGGAAACGAAAGCGCGTCGCGCTGAAACGGATTCAGGCGACGTGCTTTAGGCACGCACAACGAAAAACGGCGGAGAAACCTCTCCGCCGTTCGAATTGCCTGGAAATAGACCTGCGGTCAGCTATCTGCGTCGGCGACTGCCGGCTCGCCGGCGCCGCCTGCCGGCTCACCGGCGCCGTTCTCGCTCGGCGCTGCATTTGCCTCTTTGGCGGCAGTCGCGGCAGTCGCGCTGCCGCTGTCCGCGACGTTGCCGCCATCGGCGGCGCTGTCCGCCCGGCCGGCATTGCTTTCATCGGCATTGCCCTGCTCGGCGCTATGGCCCTGCTCGGCATTGCCGCGACCGCGACGTGGACGTCTCTGCCGACGCCCACCGCCATTGTCCGTGCCGGCTTCGTTGCGCTCGGCCTGGGCGGCAAGGCCGGCAGGCGAGAAGCTGTCGAACAGCGGAGCCTGCTCGGCCGCAACGCCGTCTTCGGCGGAGCCCTCCGGCTTGGCCTGCGCCTCATTGCGGCGGCTCTGATCGATCTGCTGGCCGCCATGTTCGCTGCGCTCTCGCTGACCATTGTCGCCGCGCTGACCATTCTGACCGTACTGGCCATAGCCGCCATTGCGGCGGTCGCGGTGTCTGTCACGACCATTATTGTCGCGCCGGTTGTTGTCGCGGCCGTTTTCCTGGTTGTAGGCGAGTTCCGCCGGCGTGCCTTCGATCACCGGCTGCGGCCCGGAACCGTTCGCGGCGGCCTGCGACTCGCCGGCATTTGCGTTGCCGACCGTGTCGAACTCGTCGCGATCCTCATCGACGTCGTCATCGAAGTCGTCGCGGTTCTGCTGGGCGTTCTGGATGGGCAGCTGCGCCTGCGCGGCCGCGATGATGCGATTGTAGTGCTCGGCGTGCTGGAGATAGTTCTCCGCCATCACCCGGTCGCCGGAGCTTTGCGCGTCACGGGCGAGTGCGGCATATTTTTCGGCGATCTGCTGAGCCGATCCGCGGATCTTCACGTCCGGACCGTTGCTCTCATAGTTGCGCGTCAGGGGATTGGGCCCCTTGCGGTTGTTGTTGCCACCGCCGCCATTGTTGTTGCGACCGCGCATGCGCCTGTTCTGCTGTTGTGGCCTCATTCGACTCTCTTCATGTGAATTTTCTAAAACTCGTCGCGAACGGTGGCGCTCATGCAGCCGACCGTTTCGTTTTTTCACCGGCGTTCGCCCGCATCGATTGCGTTGGCGCCACGTGCCATCCTGTTCCGGTTACATCACTTGCCGGACGATTCCCGCACGAAGCATGGGCGTCGTTTGCGCAAGGAGGCAGCTATTTCCAAGGAGAACCGAATCGCTAAGAGCACTGCCTGCTTCGTCTCATCCGGTTAAGCCGGAACCTAGCTGCATTCCCTAATATTGCCAAGCGTTTTTTCGCACTGCATCAGGGGTTTCAACGCTCAAACACCAGAACCCTGTCGTTTCCGCCGAGATCGCGTCGCGCCTCCGGCAGCCTGTAGCCGGCTGCCGCGAAGATCGCGGTCACCTCGCTTTGCTGCGTATGGCCGATCTCGACCGCTACCTTGCCTTGCGCTTCCAGAAATCCTTCCGCCTCTCCGGCGATGATCCTATAGGGGATCAGCCCGTCCACACCGCCATCAAGGGCCTGGCGTGGATCGAAATCGCGGACCTCGTCCTGCAGATTTCCAATGTCTCGACTGGGTATATAGGGTGGATTCGCGGCAATTAAATGGTATCGGCCCGAAACTTTTTCGAACCAGTTGGAATACAAGGCCTTGAAGCGCCCGCCGAGCCCCAGATCCGC
Source organism: Mesorhizobium sp. WSM3862 (assembly GCF_002294985.1). Classification (GTDB taxonomy): domain Bacteria; phylum Pseudomonadota; class Alphaproteobacteria; order Rhizobiales; family Rhizobiaceae; genus Mesorhizobium. The sequence goes on from NZ_NSGE01000005.1 coordinate 25,899, forward strand.
GGCGTTTCGCGTGGCGGTCGCCAGCGCGCCGGGCGAAATATCAACGCCGGTCGCGGTCGCGGCCGGAATCGCGCTGAGCAGCGCCAGCGCGATTGCACCGGTTCCGGTGCCGAGATCGAGAAGACGGCACTGGCCAAGCCTTTCGGCCGTCGACTTGGCGAAGGGCAGGATCGCGTCGACCAGCGTCTCGGTATCGGGGCGCGGCTCCAGCGTGTCCGGCGACAGCGACAGCCGCAGCCCATAGAACTCGCGATAGCCGAGAATGCGATGCACCGGCTCACCTGCGACGCGACGCCTCAGGGCCGCCTCGATTGCCGCAAGAGCCGCAGAATCCACCGTTCGGCCCGGCTCCGCGATAGCCTGGGTGCGCGTGGTTTCGGAAAAATGCTCGACGATCAGCCTGGAATCGAGCGCCGGATCGGCAATGCCGGCGGCAGCGAGCCGCTCCCTCGCCGCGCGCAGCAGCGGTCGAAGTGCCGAGGGCAAAGGATCAGCCATCAATGCCCATGTCGGCGAGCAGCTTCGACTGATGGTCGGCGATCAGCGCGTCGATCACCTCGTCGAGCTCGCCCATCATCACCCGGTCGAGCTTGTAAAGGGTGAGGTTGATGCGGTGGTCGGTGACGCGTCCCTGCGGGAAATTATAGGTGCGGATGCGCTCCGAGCGGTCGCCCGAGCCGACCTGCGATTTTCGCGACGACGAGCGCTCCTCGTCCGCGCGGCTGCGCTCCAGGTCATAGAGCCGCGCCCGTAAAATCTGCATGGCCCGCGCCCGGTTCTGGTGCTGCGACTTTTCCGCCTGCACCACCATGATGCCGGTCGGCAGATGCGTGATGCGCACCGCCGAATCGGTGGTGTTGACGTGCTGCCCGCCGGAGCCGGACGCGCGCATGGTGTCGATGCGGATGTCCTCTCCCCGGATATCGATATCGACCTCCTCGGCCCCGGGCAGTACGGCGACCGTCGCCGCCGAGGTATGGATCCGCCCGCCGGCCTCGGTTTCCGGCACGCGCTGCACGCGATGCACGCCGGATTCGAATTTCAGCTGCGCGAACACGCCCTTGCCCGACACCGAGGCGATGATTTCCTTGTAGCCGCCGACTTCGCCTTCGCTCGCCGAAACGACCTCGAAACGCCAGCCGCGCGAGGCGGCGTAGCGCTCATACATGCGAAACAGATCGCCGGCGAACAGGGCCGCCTCGTCGCCGCCGGTGCCGGCGCGGATTTCGAGGATGGCGTTCCTGTCGTCGGCGGCATCCTTGGGCAGGAGCAGAATCTGGATATCCTTCTGCAGCACCTCGATGCGCTCCTTAACCTCCGGCAGGTCGGCCTCGGCCAGCGCCCGCATCTCGGCATCGATGTTCTTGTCGGCGAGCATCGCCTCGAGGTCGGCCTGTTCCTGCTCGGCGGCGCGCAACGCCCGGATCTTGCCCACCATCTCCTGGATATCGGCATATTCGGAAGCCATTTTGACATAGGCATCGGCCGACGGCCCTGCCGACATCTGCGCTTCGAGCATGTCGAAACGCTTGACGACTTGGTCCATGCGGTCGCGGGGCAGGTTGATCATGGGCTTGGGACTTCGGTGGACTTCACGTCAGGACGAGTCGAAACTGGCGAATTTCGAGAACCGGAGCGGAATGTACATTTAGGTACATGAGCACCGGAAGCGCAGAAAATCGACATTCAGACCGCCCTCACGTGAATCTAGAGCGGAATGGAGCGGTCGTCGGCAAAGGCTTGCAGCAGCGCCCGCATTGGCGTTCCTTGGGCGGGGGCCATCAGATTGTCCTTGAAGAAGGCTTCCAGCTCCTGCAGCGGCAGTTCAGTCAGCATCGCCTTGACCGGGCCGATCGAGGCCGGCGACATCGAGATCGAGCGGAAGCCGACGCCGATCAGCGCCATCGCCGAGATCGGCTTGCCCGCCAACTCGCCGCACAGCGTCACCGGCGTATGGTTGCGCGCGCCGGCGTCGGCGATCTGCTTCAGCACGCGCAGGAACGGCGCCGACAGCGTGTCGAAACGGTCGGCAAGCTGCGTGTTGCCGCGGTCCACTGCCATGACGAACTGGAAGAGGTCGTTGGAACCGACCGAGACGAAGTCGACCGCCTTCATCAATTCGTCGAGCTGGAACAGCAGCGACGGCACCTCCAGCATCGCGCCGAGCTTGAGGCTCGTCGGCAAATGATGCGCAAAACGCGACAGGTGCCGGACTTCGCGGTCGATGATCTCGCGCGCCTGCGCGATTTCCGACAGTTCCGTCACCATTGGCAGCATCAGCTTCAGCTCACGCCCGCCACAAGCCTTGAGCAGCGCGCGGATCTGTGTCCTGAGGAGACCGGGGCGGTCGAGAGTGAGGCGGATCGCCCGCCAGCCGAGTGCCGGGTTTTCCTCTTGCACCGCGCCCTTGAAATAGGGCAGCACCTTGTCGCCGCCGATATCGATGGTACGGAAGGTGACCGGCTTGCCGCGCGCCGCCTCGAGCACATCGCGATAGAGCCGCTCCTGCGCCTCGGCGCGCGGAAAGGTCGAGGCCACCATGAACTGCAATTCGGTGCGGAACAGGCCGATGCCGGCCGCTCCCGATTCTGAAAGCTGCGGCAGGTCGACGGCAAGGCCGGCATTCATCAGGAGATCGACGGGGACGCCGTCCTTGGTCAGCGACGGCTTCTTGCGCAGTTCGCGATAGATTTCCTGCCGCCGAGCTCGGAAGCGGACCTTTTCGGCATAGGCGGCCTCGAGGTCGGACTGCGGCCGCAGGTGAATGGTGCCTTCCTCGCCGTCGACGATGATGGCATCGCCGTTCTCCGCCATGGAGACGGCGCCCTTGACCTGGCCTGCGACCGGAATGCCCATGGCGCGCGCGACGATGACGACATGGCTGGTGGCGGCGCCGTCCTCCAGCACCAGGCCGCGCAGCTTGTCCCTCGGATAGTCGAGCAGTTCGGCCGCACCCATCGAGCGGGCGACGATGATGGCATCCTTTGGCAGCGAGGCCGCGACATCCTCCGGACCGCGCCCCATCAGCTGGCGCAAGAGCCGGTTGGCGAGATCGTCGAAGTCGCTCATGCGCTCGCGCAGATAGGGGTCCGTCATGTGCAGCATGCGTGCGCGCATGTCGCTCTGCACCTTCTCGACGGCCGCTTCCGCAGTCAGGCCGTTGCGGATCGCCTCTTCCAGCCGGCGCACCCAGCCGCGGTCGTTGGCGAACATGCGATACGCCTCGAGCACCTCTCGATGCTCACCCTCGAAAGCGACGTCCCGGCGCTCGAGCATGTCGTCGATCGACAGCCTCAGCGAGCCGAGCGAACGGTCGAGGCGACGCACCTCCTCCTCGCTGTCCTCGTTGAACAGGTTGGTGACGACGATGCGCGGCTCGTGCAGCACGACATGGCCAAGCCCGACGCCTTCGTTGAAGGCAAGACCGGTGAAGCTTGCCGGACGGCGCAGGTCAAGTTCGAGCCCCGGCCGGGTGAGACGGGCAAGATCGCCGGTGGCGACCATCTCGGCGATCACCATCGCCGTCGTTTCCAGCGCCTCGACCTCGTCGTCGCGATAGTGGCGCATGGTCTTGTTCTGCACCACCAGGACGCCCAGCGTTCGCCCTGCCCGCAGCACCGGCACGCCGAGGAAGGAATTGTAGATCTCTTCGCCCGTCTCCGGCAGGTAGGCGAAGGCCGGATGCTCCTGCGCGTTGGAGAGATTGAGCGGCCGCGCACTGGCGGCGATGGTGCCGACCAGGCCTTGCCCGAGCCTCAACTGCGCCAAATGGACGGCGGTGGGGTTCAGACCTTCGGTGGCGTAGAGCTCCAGCACCGAATCGGCGCGCAGCACATAGAGCGAGCACACCTCGGCGACCATGTTGGAGGCGATGTCGCGCACGATACGGTCGAGCCGCTCCTGCGGCTCCAGCGGCTCCTGCATGAGCTCGCGGAGCCGTCTCAGCAGAACGCGCGGGCCACCGGCCATGTCACGCATCGCGGCTTCTTCTCCAATGGGCACGTTGCCCGCCGTAGCTTCCGCCACGGCCGGCGCTCACGCAATAACGGACTCAGTTCTTGCTATTGCTTATCGAGCCCGTAGACGGAATGCAAAGTACGAACTGCAAGTTCCGTATAGGGACCGTCGATCAGTATCGAGATTTTGATCTCGGAGGTGGTGATCGCCCGGATATTGATCGCTTTATCGGCCAGCGCCTTGAAGGCGGTGGCCGCGACGCCGGCATGGCTTCGCATGCCGATACCGATGACCGAGACCTTCGACATGCCGGCTTCCGACTGCACGACGTCGTAGCCGACATCGGCCTTCAGCCGCTCGAGCACTGCCAGCGCCTTGTCGATGTCGCCCGACGGTACCGTGAAGGTCATGTCGGTGAATTTGCCGTCCTCGGAGATGTTCTGGACGATCATATCGACATTGATGTTGGCCTCGGCCAGCGGGCCGAAGATGCCGGCGGCGACGCCTGGGCGGTCGCCGACGCGGCGCAGCGAGATCTGCGCTTCGTCCTTGGCATAGGCAATTCCGGTGACGACCTGCTGTTCCACGATCTCTTCCTCGTCGCAAATAAGCGTTCCGGGCGGATTGAGCAAATCCCCCATTCCGGGCGCGTCGGGATCGTCGAAGGACGACCGCACAAAGGTACGCACCCTGTGCACCATGGCAAGCTCCACCGACCGTACCTGCAGCACCTTGGCGCCGAGCGAGGCCATTTCAAGCATTTCCTCGAACGAAATCTTGGCCAACCGCCGGGCTTTCGGCTCGATGCGCGGATCAGTCGTGTAGACGCCGTCGACATCGGTGTAGATGTCGCAACGGTCGGCCTTGACCGCGGCCGCGATCGCCACGGCGCTGGTGTCGGAGCCGCCGCGGCCGAGGGTCGAGATGCGGTTGTCCGGGCCGATGCCCTGGAAACCGGCGATGACCGCCACCTGGCTCTCGCCGAAGCGCTTGATCAGGAACGCGCCGTCGATGTCGAGGATGCGCGCCGCGCCATGGGCGTTGTCGGTCTTGATCGGGATCTGCCAGCCCTGCCAGGAACGGGCATGGACACCCATGTTCTGCAGGGTTATCGCCAACAGGCCGGCCGTGACCTGCTCACCGGAGGCGACAACGGCGTCATATTCGCGCGCGTCGTGCATGGGCGAGGCCTCGCGCGTCCAGCCGACCAGCTCGTTGGTCTTGCCGGCCATGGCCGAAACCACCACGGCGACCTCATGGCCGGCATCGACCTCGCGTTTGACATGGCGCGCCACATTGCGGATGCGGGCGATGTCGGCGACCGAAGTTCCGCCGAATTTCATCACGATGCGCGCCATGGAAGCGAGATGCCTTTGACTGAAGCCGGCTTGGGGCCGGAAAACGGAAACTGCGCCCGGACCAGCCGAGCCGCGGAAATGCGCGGCCTCCTTAGCTAAAACAGCAAGGCTTCGCAAGCGAGGGCACGGGAGAAGCGGCCTTGGCCCGATTTTTGAAGTCCCCTGGCGGATTCCTGCCGCGCAATGGGATAAACTTGGAAAATCGCATGGAGGATTGCATGACCGAGACGCTGGAGATCGTGACCTTCCGCCTCAAGCCGGATGCTGCGGCTGGTTTTGTTGCCCAAAATGGCGTCGTCACCGACTGGCTGGCGCACCAGCCCGGTTTTCTCAGCCGCCATCTCGGCGAGCGCGACGACGGAAGCTGGGTCGACGTCGTGCGCTGGCAAAGCCTCGAGCAGGCTCAGTCCGCGACTCAGCGCATCATGGCCGAGATCGGCGATTGCCAAGCGATGCAGGCGATCGAGCCGGCCAGCGTTACCATGAGCCATGCCGCGATTGCGCTGTCGCGTTAGGCTCGACCGTCCTCGTCTCGCTGCGGCTGGTTGGCGGCAGTGGAAAAACCCGCCTTGACTTTCGCTGCCGGGGACCCGACTTCCTAGCGTTCCCCGACTTGCTGGCGTTCGAGGAGACCCGCCCCATGCCTGAGCCCCGCCGATCGACCATAGATGCCGGAGAAGTCGAACGCTTCTCCGCCCTTGCCGCCGAATGGTGGAACCCGAACGGCAAGTTCCGGCCGCTGCACAAGTTCAACCCTGTGCGGCTTGCCTATATCCGCGACCAGGTGGCGGCGCGCTTCGGCCGCGATCCGCGCGCGGCAAGGCCATTCGAGGGACTGCGCTTCCTCGACATCGGCTGCGGCGGCGGGCTCTTATGCGAACCGATGGCGCGGCTTGGCGCGGAAGTGGTCGGTGCCGACGCCTCGGCTACCAACATCGAGGTCGCTAAGCTGCACGCGGCCGAAGCCGGCGTAAATGTCGACTATCGCGCCACCACGGCCGAGGCGCTGGCCGCGGCCGGCGAGACATTCGACGTCATCCTCAACATGGAGGTGGTCGAGCATGTCGCCGATGTCGATCTCTTCGTCGCCAAATGCAGCGAGATGGTCCGGCCCGGCGGCATCATGTTCGTCGCCACCATCAACCGCACGCTGAAGGCGCTTGGCCTTGCCATCATCGGCGCCGAATATGTGCTGCGCTGGCTGCCGCGCGGCACGCATCAGTTCGGCAAGCTGGTGCGGCCGGAGGAGTTGGCAAAGGCGCTTGGCGCGGCGGGGCTGACCATCATCGACCGGACCGGCGTGATCTATCATCCGTTGGCCGACCGCTGGCAGAAATCCAGGGACATGGACGTCAACTACATGGTGCTGGCCGAAAAAGCCTCGGTCTAAGCGGCCAACTGAAGCGTTTACGCCGCCTGTCTTTGCAGCTTCGGGCTTGGCTGGCTCTGCGCCTTGGTGGTGATGAGCACGCCGGCGGTGATGATGGCCGCGCCCAGCCAGGTCAGAAGCTGATAATGCTCGCCGAGGAAGATCGTGCCGGCAAAGAGCCCGACCGCCGCCGCCACATATCCGATCTGGCTGAGATAGACCGGCCCGCCGACCGCCTGCAGCCGGAAGAAGAAGGCAAACATCGCCGATGCCGACGCCACCTGTGCGGCGACCACCAGCGGCACGCCGCCGAGCGGAGCAAATGCCTGCCAGCCGAGCAGCGTCAGGATGCCGATGAGAAGCAAGGTTGCCGACGCCAGATGGCTGCCGACGGCGAGCTCGATCGGACCGGTGTCCTCGGGCCAGTCGATGGTGCGGTAGATGTTGCCGGCGGCGAGGCTGACGGGGATGAGAAGGCCGACCGCCACCCAGAAATATTCGGCCGGCTGGCCGGCCTCCCCACGCGTAAGCGCGACCATCACCGCGCCGATAAAACCAACGATAATGCCGATGACGCCGAGCAGGTTCGGTCGCCGCACCCCAAGCAGGATCGAGAACACCAGCGTGATGACCGGCGACAGCGTGAACATGATGCCCGTGTAACCCGCGCCGAGATGCGGGATGGCCGAGAACATCAGCAAGTTGGGAAAGGCGTAGGAAATGGCTGCGGTGATGAAGAAATAGCGCAACTTGTGCGCCGTGAGCCGGATGCGCTGACCGAGCAGCAGAAGCGTTGTGAGCAACACGCCGCCGGCGCCGAACGAGATCACGAAAGCCCAGACCATTGCCGGGGCACCGGCCGCCGTTGCCAGCTTGCCGAAGGGGAGCGTCATGCCGAGCAATCCGCCGGTGACGATCAGAAGACCCAGTGCGGAATCCCAGAGCAATTTCATCTGCGTGATCCTGTGGCTACGCGGCCAAGCTTGGCGGCCGCTCCAACTTGGGATAATATAGCATAAAGATTCTCAATGTCAAGATACTTTACGGTGAGGCACATGGACCGTGCGGCAAGAGCGATGGAGCAATGGCGCAAGGAACGGCCGGACCTCGACGTCTCGCCGATGGGAGTGATCGGGCGGTTGAACGAAGCGTCCGCGCTGATCGCGCGCGACCGGCTCGCGCCGCTCTTTGCCCGTTTCGGCCTGCAGCAGGGCGAATTCGACGTGTTGGCCACGCTTCGCCGCTCCGGCGCGCCTCACGCGCTGACGCCGACCGAACTCTACGAGGCGACGATGGTGACCTCCGGAGCAATGACCGCCCGGCTCGACCGGCTGGAAAAGGCGGGCCTGATCCAGCGCGCGCCGCATCCCAGCGATCGCCGCGGCGTTGTGGTGCAACTCACCTCGAAAGGCCTCGAACTCATCGATGAGGCCCTTGCCGCCCACGTCGCGAATGAGCATGAAATCCTCGCCGGTTTGGCGCCAGAGGACCGGAAAATGCTCGCGACACTGCTGAAAAAGCTGATCGGAACTCTTAGTTCCGGTCCTCCGGAAAGCTCGGGATCGGCATGAATTCGACGCCGTCCTCGGCGAGGCTTTTCGCCTCGTCCGGCGTGGCCTCGCCATAGATGCCGCGCGGATCGGTCTCGCCGAAATGGATCTTGCGCGCTTCCTCGGCGAACTTGTCGCCGACATAGTCGGCATTCTCGCGCACCTTGTCGGCGAGCGCCTTGAGCTGTGCCAGCGCCTGTTTCTGCGCGTCGCCCATGGCCAGCGCCATCTTCTCCTGCTTGCGTGAGGTGGAGACGGCCGGCGCCATCAGCGCCTTCTCGACCTTGTGCGAGCCGCAGATCGGGCAATCGACGAAACCGCGTTTCTTCTGCGTGCCAAAGTCGTCATTGCTGCGGAACCAGGCTTCGAATTCGTGCTCGTGTTCACAGATGAGCGAAAAACGGATCAAGAGGCTGCACCCCTGAGACGCGGCGCCTCGCCGGCATTGACGGTGAAATCCCGCGCGTTCTTGAGATTGGGAATCTTGCGACGCGCCGCAGCCGACTGCGCCGGGTCGATCTCGGCGACGATCACTGCGGGCTCATCATGCGCGGCCTCGGCGATGATGCGTCCCCACGGATCGACGATCAGCGAATGGCCGTACGTCTCGCGGCCGTCCTCGTGCAGGCCGCCCTGCGCGGCCGCGATGAGATAGGTGCCGTTCTCGATCGCGCGTGCCCTGAGCAGCACGTGCCAGTGCGCCTCGCCGGTCTGGCGGGTGAAGGCCGCAGGCACCGAAAGCACCTGGGCCCCCGCCAGCGCTTCGGCACGGAATAGCTGCGGGAAGCGCAGGTCGTAGCAGACGGCAAAGCCCAGCTTCACGCCGTTGATATCGGTGACGACGCCCTCTGTTCCCGGCTCGTAAGAGGCGGATTCGCGCCAGCTCTCGCCGTTGTCGAGGTCGACATCGAACATGTGGATCTTGTCGTAATTGGCGATCATGGCGCCATCGGGCGCGAACAGGAACGCCCGGTTGGCGAGCTTGCCGTCGGCGCGCAGGATGGCCGTCGAGCCGACATGCAGGAAAATGCCGAGTTCCTGCGCAAGTTTCCGCGCCGTCGAAACGACGACGTCCTTGTCTTGGCTGGTGAAAGCGGCGGCACCCGCCTGCTTGTCGCGGATGAGCGCGCCGGTCATTTCCGGCGTCTGCACGTAGGTGGCGCCCTGCTGTGCAGCCTCGCGGACCAGCCTTTCCATATCAGCCGCGTTGCGCTCCGGGCTGGTGCCCGAACGCATCTGCACCGCCGCCGCCTTGAAAACACCCATGATCAAACCCTCACCCCGTTGGCAAGCAACACGTCCAGCCGGCCCTCGGACTCCAATTCATGGAGGTCGTCGCAGCCGCCGACATGCGTGTCGCCGATGAAAATCTGCGGAAAAGTGGTGCGCCCATGCGCCCGCGAAATCATTTCCTGGCGCAATTCCGGCGAGAACGACGCGTCATGCTCGGTATAGGCTACACCCTTGCGCTCGAGCAACCGCTTGGCGGCGGTGCAATAGCCGCACATCATCCGGGTATAGATCGTCACATCAACCATCGATCAGCAATCCTGCCTGTGCCCATCGCCCAACGGTTATGCGAAAGCGACATGCACCAAAACAACAACTTAAGCCCTATATAGTTGCAGACTCATCGGCCCGGAAGTCCCCCGGCAGGACGCGGGCAAAGGTCAGCACGTCGACCGCTCCGGCGCCGCCTTTCTTCAGCGCCTTGGCCACCGACCGCACCGTGGCGCCGGTGGTGAAGACGTCGTCGATGACGAGCACCCTTCGGCCGGCGATCTCGATTTCCGCCTCGGGCCGGACGCGGAAGGCGGCGCGCACATTCTCCTCGCGTTCGTGCCGCTCCAGCCCGACCTGCTGGCGGGTGAGTTTTACGCGCCTCACCGCAGCCGGCGCGAAAGGCAGGCCGCTCAGCTTCGAAACCGCCCGTGCCAGCTCCGCCGACTGGTTGAACTGCCGCCGGAAGAAGCGTCGCCAATGCAGCGGCACCGGGACCACGACATCGGCTTCAGCGATCAGTTCGGCGCCGGCGCGCATCATCCAGCGCGCCATCCAGGGCGCGAGATCGGTGCGATCCTGGTATTTCAGCCCTTGCACCATCTGGCGCGCGACCCCTGAATAGACGACCGCCGCCCGCGCCCGCTCGAAAGGCGGCGGATCGGCGATCGCTTCGGCGGAAAGAAAACCGTCGCCCATGTCATGCGTGAACGGCGTGCCCATAACCGGACACCAAGGCTTCTCCAGCAGCCGAAGCTTCGGCCAGCAGGCGCCGCACAGCACGCCAGGCTGCGAGACGTGGCGGCGGCAGCCGGCACAGACCGGCGGAAACAACAGGCGCGCCGGCCAGCCCAGAGCCTGCCGCGCCATGTCCTTCATCGCAATGGTCTTGATCTTGCGCACCGGATCGGCCACGTGAAGCGAAACCCCGCGCCACCATAGCATCGGTCCGGCATGCGCCGACAACAGGAATAACCCATTGCAGCCTTTGATCGACACGGAGCTCTGGCTTGCGCACAAGCGCCGGGCGCTGATGCACCCGGTCGACGGAGCCGATTTCCTGATGCGGCGGGCAGCCGAGGACCTTGCCGACCGGCTGGGCGCCGTCGAGCGCAAATTCGGCAAGGCGGCGGCGCTGTTTTGCCAGACATCGGCTGCGGCCAGGGTGCTCGCCGGCAGCGGCAAGGTGGCCGACACAGTGCGCGTGGAAACAGACGGTGCCTTCCTTGCCGGAGAAGCCGGCATGGTCGCCCCGGCGGAGACCGTGCCGTTCGAGGCGGAGAGCCTCGATCTTGTCGTCTCGCTGCTGTCGCTGCAGGCGATGAACGACATCCCCGGCGTGCTGGCGCAGATCCGCCGCGCGCTGAGGCCCGATGGGCTGTTCCTCGGCGCTTTAGCCGGTGCCGGCACGCTTTCCGAGTTGCGCGAGAGCCTGCTTGCCGCCGAGACCGAGCTTTACGGTGGCGCGAGCCCTCGCGTCCTGCCGTTCACCGATGTGCGCGACGCCGGCGCGCTGCTGCAGCGGGCCGGCCTGGCGCTGCCGGTCGCCGACGTGGAGATGGTCACGGTGCGCTACGAATCGCTGTTCGGGCTTGCCGCCGACCTGCGCGCCATGGGCGAGACCAGCCCGCTTTTGGACCGCAGCCGGCGTCCCGCCACCCGGCGGCTGTTCGCCCGCGCCGCCGAAATTTATGCCGATCGGTTTTCCGACCCGGACGGCCGCATCCGGGCAAGCTTTTCGATTGTGTGGATGTCCGGCTGGGCGCCCGATGCCTCACAGCAGAAGCCGCTGAAGCCTGGCTCGGCCAGGGTCTCGCTGAAGACGATCCTCGAGAAGCCGACGGGGCACTGACCATGCGCGCCGCGGTCTGACCGATGCGGTCAGTGCTGGGCAAAGGCGTTGGCAAGCCTGCTGTTGTTGTCGGAGAACAGCCACTGGATCGCGTCGGCGGCCTTGCCGACGCCGCCGACGATTGCAAGCGACAGCACGGCAACGATCAGGCCATATTCGATGGCCGTGGCGCCTGATTCATCTTCTATGAATTGCTGCAGCAGGTTTTTCATGGTCATCGATCCCTCTTGGCGGGAACCATAGCGCCTACCCGTTAAGAAAGGTTAACGGCAAAAGCTTAACGGGCGGTGAAATAGCGGTTTCTTGCTGAATTTATTAACCAATTAGCACTCGCCGTAGCGGCTGCCATCGTTGCGGATTACGCAAACGGAACTTGGCAGCGGCTGCAGCACGCTTCGCCGCAGGGTGTAGGTATCGCGGCGACCGATCGAACCGGTGCTGCTTAGGTCGAGTCCGCCGGTCAAGCTCTCGCGCGCGCCCTGCGGACGCAACTGGCTGTCCAGGAAAGGCGTCGCGATCAGAGCCAGCGCCACCGCGGCCGACCCGAAAAGCAGGGTGATCCGCAAGATACCCATGCCGGCATCGGCGGCGCGGAAAGCGCGATCGGGCCGGATCGAGTCCCATTCTCTGTCGAGGCTCATGGATTGGCTCCAATCAAAATCGGCATGCCGCCACGCGGACGATTCGCGTCAATTTTCCATGTCGAGATAAATCTTCCATTAACGCTGCCTAAAGCAGACGGAGCAAACGGCAGCTTGGACTGCGTTTGGTGAAACGCTGAACGGCTGTGACGATCACAAGAGATCGATGAGGAACTGGATCAGCGGCGCGTCCGCCGGCGGCATCGGGTAGTCGCGCATCTGGCGCGGCCTGACCCATTTCAGCCCCTGCCCTTCCCTCGGCTGCGCGATGCCGCGGAAGCGCCGGCAGATGTAGAGCGGCATCAGCAGGTGGAAATGGTCATAGCTGTGGCTGGCGAAGGTGAGCGGCGCCAGGCAGGGGATCTCGGTCTCGATACCGAGCTCCTCATGCAGCTCGCGCACCAGGCATTCCTCGGGCGTCTCGCCTGGCTCGACCTTGCCGCCCGGAAACTCCCAAAGGCCGGCGAGCTGCTTGCCCTCGGGACGCTGCGCCAGAAGCACGCGTCGGTCGGCATCCACCAGCGCGCAGGCCGCGACAAGAAGCAGGCGCTTTCCGGCTGGCGTGATCTCGCTCATGCGTCCGGCCGCCGGCGATAATGGTAGCGATAGACTTCCTCGAAGCCGAGCGACCGGTAGAGCGACAGCGCCGCAACATTGCCGGCTTCCACCTGCAGCCAGGCTTCGCGCGCGCCGCGCAGCCTGGCCCATTTCAGCGCCGACAGGATGAGGTTGCGGCCATGGCCCTTTTTGCGCGCCGATTTTTCGGTGGCCACCTCGAACAGGCCGGCGAGATCGCCGTCGTGGACGCAGATCAGCGTTGCCAGCGGCTCATTGCCGTCCTCGAGCGCAAACAGCCCCGCCTCAGGCTGGATTGCGCCGATGACTTCCGAGAGGCCGGCTCGCAGCGAGGCGTCCGAGCCGTTCGTCCTGATCGCCGCGCCGATGAAGCGGCTGATGTCTTTCAGCGGAATCTGGTCCATCGCGGCGTCGAGTTGCGCCTCCTTGAGCGGCAGACGCATCACCACCGATTCGTCGAACCGGCTCCAGCCTGCATCGTCGAGATGCGTCGACAGCACCTGCCCCGAAAGCGGCGACATACGAAAGGTCAGCGGCCGGCCGTAAGCCTCGAAGCGACGGCTGGCGCGCACGATGCGTTCGGCAATGGCATGCGTGTCGCCGGGATCGAGCGGATTGACCGAATTCAGGCGCTTCGCCGGATGGCCCGCCGTCAGCCGCACCAGCCATGTCCCGTCATAGTGAACGGCCGCCGCCGGCCAGGCGCGAAAGCCCGCCGCCTCGTAGCGGCGCACGATCGCGAGCACGCTTGCCGGATGCGTCGACACCGGTGCCATCAGCTCCGGTAGTCGCCATTGATGGCGACATATTCCTTGGTGAGGTCGCAGGTCCACACCGTCGCCTTGCCGCGGCCGATGCCAAGGTCGGCGCGGATGCGGATGTCGTCGCGCTTCATATAGGCCGAGGTCGCTTCTTCCGAGTAAGCCGGATCGCGCTCGCCCTCATGCGCCAGCCGATTGTCGCCGAACCAGATCGACAGCCGGTCGCGGTCGGCAGGCTCGCCGGCCTTGCCGACGGCCATGACGACGCGGCCCCAATTGGCGTCCTCGCCGGCGACCGCCGTCTTGACCAGCGGCGAGTTGGCGATCGAAAGCGCGACGCGCTTGGCCGAGCGCGCGGATTTGGCGCCGGTGACGGTGACCTCGACCTGCTTGCGCGCGCCTTCGCCGTCGCGCACCACCTGCAGCGCCAGCGACTTCAGCACCTTGCCGAGTGCGCGGCGGAAGGCGCCGAGCCGCGCATCTTTCGGGTCGCTGATCTGGGGTGCGCCGCGCGAACCAGCCTTGCCGGTGGCGAAGAAGAGCAGCGTGTCGCTGGTCGAGGTGTCGCTGTCGACGGTGACCGCGTTGAAGGTCTTTGCCGTGCCGCGCGACAACAGATCCTGCAGCACCGGGGCTGCGATCGGCGCGTCGGTGGCGATGAAGGAGAGCATCGTGGCCATATCGGGCGCGATCATGCCGGCGCCCTTGGCGATGCCGTTGATGGTGACGTCGGCGTCGCCGAGCTTCACCATCTGGGTCGCCACCTTCGGATAGGTGTCCGTGGTCATGATGGCCTTCGCCGCCTCGGTCCACAGGTCCGGCTTGCCGTCCTTCACCAGGCCGGCGAGCAGATGGCTGAATTTGTTGGTGTCGAGCGGCTCGCCGATGACGCCGGTCGAGGCCAGGAACACTTCGCTCTCGGAGCATCCGGCGGCCTTCGCCGCCGCCTCGCCGGTCAACGCCGTCGAGGCGCGGCCTTTCTTGCCGGTGAAGGCGTTGGCATTGCCGGAATTCACCACCAGCACGCGCGCCTTGCCGGCGGACAGGTTCTGGCGGCAGTAGTCGACCGGCGCCGAGGGGCATTTCGACTTGGTGAAGACACCGGCGACGGCCGTGCCGGGATCGAAGATCATGGCAAGCAGATCGGTGCGATTGCGATATTTGATCCCGGCCTCGGCGGTAGCGATGCGCACGCCCTCGATGACCGGCATCTTGGGATATTTCTTCGGTGCGAGCGGCGAAATCGTTGCGGACATGGGACCCCGGAGCGGCAGAACGCAAATAGGAGGCCGGTTTGCCCGATAGCGCGCGCTGGCGCAAGAGCGTTCTGGCCGCGCTTCATGGGCTCTCGGGGTGCGCGGCATAGCGCGCGCCTGAAATGCGAAAGGGCGCCCGAAGGCGCCCTGAGCAGCATGTTTCAGGCTGGCCGGCTTACTTGCCGCTCTCCAGCGTGTCGACCGCCGACTTCAGCTTCGCGTCCGGGATCTCGATCTTGGCGGCGCCGCGCAATTCCTTGACCATGGCGAAATACTTGTCGCGGATGACGGCCTGCTTGGCCTGGTCCTTGACGTCGTCGAAGGCCGGCGGCTGCTTGGCGCGCTTGTCCTCGACCTTGATGACATGCCAGCCGAACTGCGACTGCACCGGCTCCTTGCTGTACTTGCCGACATCAAGCGCAAACGCGGCCTTGTCGAACTCCGGCACCATCTGTCCGGGACCGAACCAGCCGAGGTCGCCGCCATTCGACTTGCCGCTCGGGTCGCTGGTGTGCTCGTTGGCGAGCTTCTGGAAATCGGCGCCGCCGTCGAGCTGCTTGATGATCGCCTCGGCTTCTTCCTTCGTCTTCACGAGGATGTGACGGGCGTGGATCTCATTGACCGGCGGCGTGTTGGCGATTTCCTGGTCGTAGCGGGCGCGGACATCTGCATCCGTCACCTTGTCGACGACTTCCTTCTCGACGACCTCGCCGTGCAGGGCGCGCTGCTGCAGGAAGGCCATTCGACGCAGGAAATCGGCGTCCTTGTCGAGGCCGCTGTCGACCGCTTTCTTGGCCATGACGCGGATTTCAATGGCCGCCGAAAGAGCAGCGGCGCGGCGCTGTTCCGGCGGCAGCTGCGCGAACTGCTGCGACAGTTCGCCTTCGGCCAGCGCGAGGTCGGCCTCGGTCAGCTTCTCGCCGTTGATGGTGGCGACCACGGCGTTGGGATCTACGGGAGCGGCTGCGGGAGCCGCTGCGCCCGGCTGGGCGGGCTTGGTTTCCTGCGCCATCAGGGGCGACAGCGAAAGAGCCGAGAGCCCGAAGGCCAAGCCAAGGCTGGCGAGCGACGCGCGGCGGAACGACAGGGACATCAAGATAACTCCAATGGGGATTGCCGATAAGGATCGCTTGAACGGGAAGGTTCCAGATCAGTCCGATTGTGGCGGAATTTGGCGCTGCCCATAGGGCTAACGCGGCGTTGACATCAGTTGAGCCCCCTCTTATCTGTCCAACGACTTGGCGTCCAGAACCGTTTTCCGGGCGCTTTTTGCGTTTGTCCGCATTCACGCGGATTTGATGGGCCCGCCAGGCGCCTGTCGCAAACGGCTAAAATTGCTATCGAAAGGACCATTGGATGGTCAGTCTCGGCGCTCTCGCGCGTAAGGTTTTCGGCTCTTCCAACGACCGCCGAGTCAAGGCGACCAGGCCCCGGGTCGAGGCCATCAATGGGTTGGAAAACGAGATGCGGGCGCTCTCCGATGCCGAGCTTGCCGGCCGCACCGAGAAATTCCGCCAGGACTTCGCCAATGGCGCCTCGCTCGACGACCTGCTGATCCCGGCCTTTGCCACGGTGCGAGAGGCGGCCCGCCGCGTTCTCGGCATGCGTCCCTTCGATGTCCAATTGATCGGCGGCATGGTGCTGCACAATGGCGGCATCGCAGAGATGCGCACCGGTGAGGGCAAGACGCTGGTCGCCACCTTGCCGGTCTATCTCAACGCGCTCGCCGGCAAGGGCGTGCATGTCGTCACGGTCAACGACTATCTTGCCAGGCGCGACGCCGAATGGATGGGCCGCGTCTACAAGTTCCTCGGCCTCACCGTCGGCATCATCGTCCATGGCCTCTCCGACGACGAGCGCCGCGAGGCCTACGCCGCCGACGTTACCTACGCCACCAACAACGAGCTCGGCTTCGACTATCTGCGCGACAACATGAAGTATGAGCGCTCGCAGATGGTCCAGCGCGGCCATGCCTACGCCATCGTCGACGAGGTCGACTCGATCCTGGTCGACGAGGCGCGCACGCCGCTGATCATTTCCGGTCCGCTCGAGGACCGCTCGGAAATGTACAACACCATCGACGCCTTCATGCTGAAGCTCGGCCCGGCCGACTACGAGGTCGATGAAAAGCAGAAAACCACGATCTTCACCGAGGACGGCACCGAGAAGCTGGAAAACATGCTGCGCGATGCCGGCCTGTTGAAGGGCGAGTCGCTCTACGACGTCGAGAACGTCGCCATCGTCCACCACGTCAACAATGCGCTGAAGGCGCACCTGCTGTTCCAGAAGGACAGGGACTACATCGTGCGCAACGGCGAGATCGTCATCATCGACGAGTTCACCGGCCGCATGATGCCGGGCCGCCGCTATTCGGAAGGCCTGCACCAGGCCCTCGAGGCCAAGGAGCATGTGCAGATCCAGCCGGAGAACCAGACGCTGGCCTCTGTCACCTTCCAGAACTATTTCCGCCTTTACAAGAAGCTCGCCGGCATGACCGGCACGGCGCTGACCGAGGCGGAGGAATTCGCCAACATCTACAATCTCGAAGTCACCGAGATCCCGACCAACCTGCCGGTCGCCCGCAGGGACGAGGACGACGAGGTCTACCGGACGGTGGAAGAGAAGTACAAGGCCATCGTCAAGGAGATCCGCGACGCCCGAGAGCGCGGCCAGCCGATCCTGGTCGGCACCACCTCGATCGAGAAATCCGAGCAGCTGGCCGAGCGCCTGCGCAAGGAAGGCGTCAAGAATTTCGAGGTGCTCAACGCCCGCCACCACGAGCGCGAGGCGGCTATCGTCGCCCAGGCCGGCAAGCCCGGCGCCATCACCATCGCCACGAACATGGCTGGACGCGGTACCGACATCCAGCTCGGCGGCAATGCCGACATGCGCATCGCGGAAGAACTGGCGGATATGCCCGCCGGCCCGGAGCGCGAGGCGCGCGAACAGCAGATCCGCGATGACGTCGCGCAGCTGAAGGAAAAGGCGCTGGCCGCCGGCGGACTCTACGTCTTGGCGACCGAGCGCCATGAATCGCGCCGCATCGACAACCAGCTGCGCGGACGTTCCGGCCGCCAGGGCGATCCTGGCCGTTCGAAATTCTTCCTGTCGCTGCAGGACGATCTGATGCGCATCTTCGGCTCCGAGCGCATGGACGGCATGCTGCAGAAGCTCGGCCTCAAGGAAGACGAGGCCATCATCCACCCGTGGATCAACAAGGCGCTGGAGAAGGCGCAGAAGAAGGTCGAGGCGCGCAACTTCGACATCCGCAAGAACCTGCTGAAATACGATGACGTCTCCAACGACCAGCGCAAGGTGGTTTTCGAGCAGCGCATCGAGCTGATGGATGGCGAAGGCCTGTCGGAGACGGTGGCCGAAATGCGCGAGGGCGTCATCGAGGAAATCGTCGCCAAGAACATCCCGGAAAACGCCTATGCCGAGCAGTGGAACGTCGCCGGCCTGAAGGAGGAAGTGGCGCAGTACCTCAATCTCGACCTGCCGATTGACGACTGGGTCAAGGAGGAGGGCATCGCCGAGGACGACATCCGCGAGCGCATCTCCGCCGCCGCCGAGGCAGCCGCCAAGGAACGCGCCGAGCGCTTCGGCCCCGACGTCATGAGCTATGTCGAGCGTTCGGTCGTGCTGCAGACGCTCGACCATCTGTGGCGCGAGCACATCGTCAACCTCGACCATCTGCGTTCGGTCGTGGGCTTCCGCGGCTATGCCCAGCGCGATCCGCTGCAGGAATACAAGGGCGAGGCCTTCGAGCTGTTCCAGGGCATGCTCGGCAATCTGCGCCAGGCCGTGACCGCGCAGCTGATGCGCGTCGAGCTGGTCCGCCAGGCGGCTGAAGCGCCGCCGCCGTCGGCGCCGGATATGTTCGGCAGCCATATCGACGGCACCACCGGCGAGGACGACTTCCAGGGCGGCGAGACGGCGTTGTTGGTCCGCCAGGAATCCCATGCCATGGTGGCACCGGAAAATCGCGATCCGAAGAATCCCGCGACTTGGGGCAAGGTCGGCCGCAACGAGGCCTGCCCCTGCGGCTCCGGCAAGAAATACAAGCACTGCCACGGCGCTTTCGCTTGATCCCCTTCCCTTCTTCTCCCCGGATATGACGGGGAGAAGGAAGCCCTCCACCCAACCGTTTCTTAATGTGTTTCGCATACACCGAAACCTTGGAAACAGGCGGAAAACGGAGAGTACTCGGGGTGCGCTTTTCCGCGGCGACGACTGCCGGGCGGTTCTTGCCGCAGCGCTGGGCGCTGCGCATGCGGCCGCTGCTTGGCCGCATCGACGCCGTGCTGTTCAGCGCCGACGAACGCGGCGAAGCCGGCCGCATGTCGCTGATCGCATTCACCATCCGCATCGTCAGCGCGGTCATCGCCTTCGTCAGCCAGGTGCTGATGGCACGCTGGATGGGCTCGTTCGAATACGGCATCTTCGTGCTGGTCTGGGTGACGATGGTCATCGTCGGCAACCTCGCCTGCCTCGGCTTCCACACCTCGGTCATCCGTTTCATTCCCGAATATCGCGAGCGCGGCATGCTCGCCGAGCTGCGCGGCATCGTGCTGGCGAGCCGGCTGTTCGTGCTGGTCGCCTCGACGGTGATCGCGGGGCTGGGCGCGCTCGGCGTCTGGCTCGCCTCGCCCTGGATCGAGAACTACTACGTCATTCCCTTCATCCTCGGTGTCATCTGCCTGCCGATGATCGCGATGGGCGACCTCCTGCAGGGACTGGCGCGGGCGAACTCATGGGCGCTGTTCGCGCTGTCGCCGACCTATCTGGTGCGGCCGGTGCTGATCCTGGTGTTCATGGCGCTTATGCTCGCCATGCACTACGTGCCGGATGCCAAGACCGCGATCTTCGCCTCGATCGCCGCCACCTATGCCACGACGCTCGGCCAGCTGATGGGCGTCACCTCGCGCATGGACAAGCAGATCCCGGCCGGGCCGATGACCGTGCATTTCGGCCGGTGGTTCCTGGTCTCGCTGCCGATCTTCCTGGTCGAGAGTTTTTTCTTCCTGCTCACCAATGCCGACGTGCTGATGGTTGGCGCCTATCTCGAGCCCAATGACGTCGCCGTCTATTTCGCCACCGTGAAAACGCTGGCTCTGGTGCATTTCGTCTATTTCGCCGTCAAGGCGGGCGTTGCCCAGCGCTATGCGCAATTCACCCATGGCGAGCCGGAAAGGCTCGCCGCCTTCGCCCGCGAGACCGTCTCCTGGACCTTCTGGCCCTCGCTTGCGATGGCGCTGCTGGTGCTGGCGCTCGGCGAGCCGATGCTGGTGCTGTTCGGCCCTGAATTCACCGCCGGCTATCCGCTGCTTTTCCTGCTGGTCTTCGGCGTCGTCGCGCGCGGCGCCGTCGGCCCCTGCGAAAGCTTGCTCACCATGAGCGGCAACCAGAACATCTGCGCCGCCGTCTATGCCATGACGCTCGCGCTGAATATCGCTCTCAATGTGGTTCTGATCCCGCTCTTCGGCCTCTGGGGCGCGGCGATCGCCACCAGCCTCGCCATGGTCTTCGAGGCCGGCGCGCTGTCCTTCACCGTCTGGCGCAAGCTCGGCATCGTCATGGCGATCTTCGTGCCCGCAAATAAGGAAGTCGCCTGATGGCCGCCATTCCGCTGCTTGAAGAGACCAGCGGCGGCCCCGCCGGCGCCATGGTGTCGGGCCTTGCCGGCCTCGTCAGGGAGGCCGATCCCGCCCATATCGAGCTCTTCGCCAACAACCGGCCGGAGCGCAAGCTCGCGATCTATCCCGCCTCGGCCGGCTTCGACCTGGTCGAGGAGCTCGACTATCTTAGCGCTCGCACGATCGAGCCCAACGTCTTCTTCAACCCGCGCTTCCTGGCGCCGGCCATGCCGAGGCTCGAGGACCGCGAAGTGCGGCTGGCCGTGATCCGCGACGGCGACGAGTTCCGCAACCGGCTGCGGCTCCTTGTGCCGTTCTCGGTTGAGCGCCCCGCAATTCCGCTCGGCGTGCCGGTCATGCGCACATGGTCGAGCCCGTTCGGCCCGCTCGGCACGCCGCTGGTCGATCGTGATGATCCGGTCGGCGTCATCGAGGATTTCTTCTCGATGCTGTCCAGGCCGCATCTCAAATTGCCGAAGGTCTTCGTGCTCCCCGACATCAAGCTGGACGGCCCGGTGGCGAGCCTGCTCACCTCCTTTGCCGACAGCCGCGGCCTGACCCTGGTCGTCACCGGCAAGGCCGAGCGCCCCGTGCTGGAAAGCGATGCCGATGGCGACGACTACCTCAAGGCCTCGCTGCGCCCGCATCACTATCGTGAATTCCGCCGGCTGAAGCGGCGCCTCGCCGGCCTTGGCAAGCTGGACCATGTGGTGGCGCGCGGACCGGACGAGATCCGCCACGCCATCGAAAGCTTCCTGACACTGGAGGCGGCCGGCTGGAAGGGCCGCGAGCGCACGGCCATGGCGATCGACCGCTACCGCGCCGCCTTCGCCCGCGAGGCGGTGCACAGGCTCGCCGAGCACGACATGTGCCGCATCCACACACTGACGCTCGAGGGCCGTACGATCGCTTCTCTCGTCGTCTTCGTCGAAGCGGGCGTCGCCTACACCTGGAAGACGGCTTATGACGAGACGCTCTCGGCCTATTCGCCGGGCACACTGCTGATGATCGAGGTGACCAAGCAGCATCTCGATGATCCTAATGTCGCCATGACCGATTCCTGCGCGGTGCCCGACCATCCGGTGATGAGTCGCCTGTGGACGGAGCGCAAGCCGATGGGCACGCTGGTGGTCGGCCTGACGCCCGACGCCGACCGGCCGGCCCGCCAGGCGGCCTCGCAGCTCCATCTCTACCGCGAGACCCGCAACATGGCGCGGCTCCTGCGCAATCGCATGCGGAGCCTCTTGAAAAGGCGCTAGCTGAAAGGCCGCATACCGGCTATGGCATCCGGCGGCCGAGCCGCCATGCCTTCTTCACAAAGCAATCCAGATGTTCGAAACCTTCCTGCGCTTCGCCCGCCTCAGTGCGCCGCTTGTCCTGCTCGCCATGCTCCCGGCGCGAGCCTTCGCCGAGTCCTGCCCCGAGGATTGCTCCGAGCCCGCGCCCGTCGACATCTACAGCCACACCACCGCCGGCCATATGGCTCCAGCCGCGGCAGCTGCGTTGCCGCGCGTTTATGTGCCCAACCGTTCCTCGAACAGCGTTTCCGTCATCGACCCGGCGACGCTGAAGGAGGTCGACAGGTTTCCGGTCGGCAGCAAGCCGCAGCACGTCGTTCCTTCCTGGGACCTGAAGACGCTTTGGGTGGCCAATAACGGCACCGGCAAGAACGGCAGCCTGACGCCGATCGACCCGACGACCGGAAAGCCCGGCAAGCAGGTGCCGGTCGACGACCCCTACAACATGTACTTCATGCCGGACGGCAGCGCCGCCATCATCGTCGACGAGGCCCTGAGGCGGCTCGATCTGCGCGATCCGCGGACCATGGCGCTGCAAGCCGTCATCCCGACGCCGGCCTGCCCCGGCATCAACCATGCCGATTTCGCGGCCGACAATTCCTATGCGATCTTCACCTGCGAATATGGCGACGGCGGACTGGCCAAGATCGACCTGAAGAACCGCAAGGTGCTCGGCCATCTCGACCTGTCGAAGATGGGCATGCCGCAGGACATAAGGCTCTCGCCCGACGGCAAGGTCTTCTACGTCGCCGATATGATGAATGACGGCGTCTTTCTGATCGAAGGCGACAGCTTCAAGGAGATCGGCTTCATTCCGACGGGCATTGGCGCGCATGGCTTCGTCGTCAGCCGCGACGGCAAGCGGCTCTATGTGTCGAATCGCGGCTCGCACAAAATGGAGCAAGGCCGCGCCGACGGGCCGGGCAGCGTGACGGTGATCGACTTCGCGACGCGCTCGGTCGTCGCCCAATGGCCGATCCCCGGCGGCGGCAGCCCCGACATGGGCAATGTCAGCGCCGACGGCAAGCAGCTCTGGCTCTCCGGCCGCTTCGACAGCGAGGTCTATATGATCGACACGACGTCGGGCGCCGTGACGAAGATCCGCGTCGGCGTCGAGCCGCACGGCCTGACGGTGTGGCCGCAGCCGGGGCGCTACTCGCAGGGGCATACGGGGAATATGCGGTAGGGTGTCGGTGACCTGCAAATGCTGACGACCTCAATCCCAATGGAGCCTTGGCACCATGTCCGCTGCCCTTCCGCGACGGCTCCCTGCCGATGCACTTGGAACTCGTCTGACCATATTTCGATCATTGTCGAAATAGAGTTGACCGGCAGCGGCGGAGGGTGCAGTCTATTTCCATGAAACTCGAACAAGCCGCAAAACAGCTCGAAGCCATCGGCAACCCGACACGGCTCAAGCTCTATCGCACACTGGTCAGAGCCGGCGAAGCTGGCCGGCCGGTGGGATACTTGCAGGACACCCTTGGCATCGCGGCCTCGACGCTGTCCCATCACCTGCATCGCCTCATTCTGACCGGCCTCGTGACGCAGGAGCGTCAGGCGACGACCCTCATCTGCCGGGCCAACTATCCTATCATGCGCGACTTGATCGGCTTCCTGGCTGACGAGTGCTGTGCTGACGCAGCTTGCGGCGCGACGGAGAGCGACGCGGCGGCATAGCCTCTTTTTTGCATCGTATTTCGATGATCCCGGAAGGATGGAAAAATGTCGATGAATGACCCTGACGCCCTCCCTGTCGCCGTCATCGGAGCCGGCCCGGTCGGCTTGGCGGCTGCCGTCCAGCTCATCCAAAGGGGGCTCCCGGTGAAGGTCTATGAGGCCGGCGCTGGCATCGCCACAAATCTCAAGGACTGGGGCCATGTCCGGGTGTTCACGCCTTGGCGCTACTGTGTTGATCAGGCGGCCCGAAAGCGTCTTGAGGAGAGCGGCTGGACGATGCCCAAGCCCGAGGCGTTCCCCACCGCTGATGAATTGATTGCCCGCTACCTCGAGCCGCTAGCAAGGCTCCCTGAACTCTCCTCGTCCATCGAAACCAGTGCACGCGTGATTGCTGTTTCGCGCTGGGGCGCAGACAAGGTCTTGAGCAAAGATCGAAAGGCGCGACCGTTCATGCTGGTGGTCGAAACCGGGGAAGGCATCAGGCGCGACAGTGCACGAGCCGTCATTGACGCCTCAGGCACGTGGCAGACGCCAAATCCACTTGGGGCCGGTGGTGTCCCGGCGGAGGGCGAAGCGGAGTTCGCAGACAAGATTGCCTATGGCATTCCCGACATTCTCGGCCGCGACCGCACCCTTTATGCCGGCCGCGCCACGCTTGTTGTCGGTTCGGGTCATTCGGCCGCCAATGCCCTGCTCGATCTCGATAGGCTGGCTGCGGTTGAGCCGGGAACCGCTTTTGTCTGGGCGACACGCGGGACCGATCTGGTTCGCATTTACAGCGGTGGAGACTTGGATCAACTGCCTGCCCGTGGCGAGCTTGGTTCTGACGTTCGCGAACTTGCGGAGAGCGGGCGCACAAAGCTCGTCACTGGGTTCGCAACGCTGGCCATCCGCAGCTCAAACGGCCGCCTGGCAGTCGAAGGTCAGACGAAGGATGGCCTACAAATGCTCGGGCCTTTCGACCGCATCATCGCAGCGACTGGCCAGCGGCCCGATCTGTCCCTTACGCGCGAGCTTAGGCTTGATCTCGACCCCTGGCTTGAGGGCGTAAAGGCGCTGGGGCCTCTGATCGACCCCAACGAGCACTCCTGCGGCGACGTCCCCCCGCACGGCCATCGCGAACTGAGCCACCCCGAGCCCGACTTCTACACTGTCGGCATCAAGAGCTACGGCCGCGCCCCGACCTTCTTGCTGCTGACCGGGTATGAACAGGTGCGGTCGGTCGCGGCAGCCCTCGCTGACGACATGGCGGCTGCGGATGCGGTGCAACTGGTGCTACCCGAAACCGGCGTCTGCACGGTTCCCCAGTCGACCATACGCGCGACCGCTGGCGGATGCTGTGGTGGTCCCGCTTCTTCCGAGGCTGACGCCTGTTGTCTCGCCGATGCTGAAGCGAAGGCCGCTGGCAAGGGTGGCTGCGGGTGCGGGGTGGCAGCCTAATCGCATCACGCCCGATGGAACGCAGTCGCCGAACGATCATCACCGTCCTCGGCCTGACCCAAATCATGGCCTGGGGGTCCACCTATTACCTGCCGGCGGTGATTGCACCAAAGGTCGCCGCCGACACCGGCTGGCCGCTGCCTTGGGTCCTGGGTGGATTGTCGCTTGGCCTGCTCGTCGCCGGGCTGATCTCACCTCGCGTCGGCTCGTCCATTGAGCGCCACGGCGGCCGGAACGTTCTTGCGTTCAGCGCCGGCTGCATCGGCATCGGCCAGATCGGGCTCGCTGCCTCGCCGAACCTTGCCGCCTACATCGCAGCATGGCTCGTTGTTGGGCTTGGAATGGGGGCGGGCTTGTACGATGCCGCTTTCGCGACCCTCGGCCGGCTCTACGGACATAGCGCGCGCTCGGCCATCACAACCCTTTCGCTGTTCGGCGGCTTCGCCAGCACGTTCTGTTGGCCGATCTCGGCCTTCCTGATGGGCGAGACGGGCTGGCGCGGCACATGCCTCGTCTATGCTTCGGTGCAGTTGTTCTTCGCCCTGCCTCTCTATCTCGGAATGTTGCCGCGTCGGGCGCCGCTGCCGTGCGTCACAGATCGGCCTGGAAAGGAGCAGGTTGGCACCCCAGTTCAGCCGGCCGCAGTTCCGATCATGGTCGTCCTGGCTGCCACGCTGACCTTGGCGGCGGTCATTTCGTCGACGGTGTCAGTTCATCTCCTCACCATCTTGCAGGCCAGCGGCATGGCGCTCGCCGCTGCCGTTGGGCTCGGAGCACTGGTCGGCCCCGCTCAGGTGTCGGCGCGTGCCGTCGAGATGATCATCGCCCGCTACCATCATCCCATCTGGACCAAGTTCGCGTCGGTGAGCTTCGTCGCCATCGGCATTGGTGCGCTCTGCGTCGGGGTTCCGGTGGTGCCTGTGGCGCTGGCGTTCTACGGTGCAGGCATCGGCCTCGAAACGATAGCGCGAGGCACGCTGCCGCTCGCTCTGTTCGGTCCGTCGGGATACGCGAGACTGATGGGGCGACTTGCCATGCCCAGCTTGATCGCTCAAGCAGCAGCGCCGTCTGTCGGAGCGCTATTGTTGGAGCATGTGGGCGCTCACGGCACTCTAGCAGCTCTCGCTGGCTTGGCGCTGCTGAACGTCGGACTGGCGTGTAGCCTTGGCTGGCTGATCTTCCGTCGTCGAACCTTAGAGGTACAGGCGCAGTGATGCTTTGTAACCGGCCGGTAGCCCTGTGAAGCGGTTGGCCAGCCCATGAAGCTCCGTCACTTCGGCAACTGCCTGGTTGAAGATCAAAGAGACCAATTGGTGCCCCTAGCCGGGATCGAACCAGCACTCCTTGCGGAACTCGATTTTGAGTCGAGCGCGTCTACCTATTCCGCCATAGGGGCTCAGGCCGGGCGGCCTGGATGGGCGCGGACTATACGGGCGGACGGGCTTTCGTCAACTGGCCTGTTGCGATTTGCCAATGCTGGCTGCACCCGGCCATGCCTTTCAGTCTCGTGAAGGTGCCGCCATTGTGCGGCGCGGAAAATCTTTCTAGACAGGGGATGCGTTGAAGCGCCTCGGATCCCAAAGGGTGGATGCGGCGCTTTGGGACCTTGTCTTCCTGCCACCCGGTGTCCAAAACCACTGCGCGCTTTTCAGGAGAGCCGATGCTTCGCGGACTTTACGACTGGACGATGTCCCTGGCGGCAAGGAAATCGGCCGAATGGTGGCTGGCCTTCATCGCCTTCGTGGAAAGCTCGGTCTTTCTGGTGCCGGCCGACGTGCTCTATCTGCCGATGGCGCTGTCCAAGCCGGAGCGCGCCTATCGCTACGCGCTGGTAGCAACGGTGGCCTCGGTGCTCGGCGGCGTCGCCGGCTGGTTCATCGGCCACTACGCCTACGAGGCGGTCGCCAAGCCGATTCTGGAATTCTACGGCAAGTATGACGAGTTCGAGCAGTTGCGGACCTCATCCGGCGTCGGCTTCATCGTCCTGATGCTGATCACCTCGGGCGCGGCGCATTTGCCGCCGATCAAGGTCGTGACGATCCTGTCGGGCGTCATCGGCGTCAACCTCCTGCTGTTCATCGGGCTGGCGATCGTTGCGCGCGGCGCCCGTTTTCTGCTGCTTGCCTGGCTGCTGCGCCGCTACGGCGAGTCGATCAGGGAGTTCATCGAGAAACGGCTGGGCATGATCGTCAGCGCCGGCGCCGCTGCCCTTATTTTGCTCTATATCGCGGTCAGATACGCCCACGGATAATGCATGTCGGCCAAAAGTGCGCAGCGGTTTTGGGAGAACGACATGCATCGAAACAAGACTCAAGCGCGGCGCCTGAATTCATTTCTGCGCGACGCGCTTTAGGTGCCAAGCGAACGGATCACGACCGATGACAGCGACCATGACCGCCGACACTGGACGCCAGCGGACGCGTGCCGCGCTGTTCCTGGCCGTCGCCATGGCGGCGACGGTCGGCTCGGCGCTCGCCTTCCAGTATATCGGCGGCTACATTCCCTGCCATCTGTGCCTGGAGCAGCGCACGCCCTATTATATCGGCGCGCCGCTGATGCTGGTCGCGGCCGCTGCCTCAATGCTGCGCGCGCCGGCCTGGTTGACGCGCGGCCTGCTGGCGATCGGTGGCCTGTTGATGCTCTATGGCCTCTATCTCGGCGTCTACCACTCGGGCGTCGAGTGGGCGTGGTGGCCTGGCCCCGCCGACTGCACGGCCAGCGCCGGTCCGGTCGACACCGGCGGCAAGGGCGTGCTCGATGCGCTGGACAAGTTCGTGCCGCCCTCCTGCGACAAGGCCGCGCTTCGCATTCTCGGCCTGTCGCTCGCCGGCTGGAACGCCATCGCTAGCCTCATCCTGGCCGCCGTCGCCTTACGCTGCGCGCTCGCGCGCGACTGAGCTACACAGCCGTAGTGACGGGGAGAAAAGAGGCCGTCATCAATGGCTTCGCCAATGATCGACGTGCAGAATGGGCGACGTCGCGGCGCACAATTCCTTCTCCCCGTAACTAAACGGAGAGAAGGTGGCGCCAGCCGGATGAGGGCAACGCCGAAGATCGGCAATTTGTCGTTGCATGGCCGGTCGATTGTGCCGAACTCTACGGCTCCAATTCGACATCCCAGTAGAGATAATCCATCCAGCTTTCATGCAGATGGTTGGGCGGGAACAGGCGGCCGTTATTGTGCAGATCGTGCACGGTCGGCTGATAGGGTTTTTGCAGCGGCCACATCTTGGCCTGCGCCGGCATCATGCCGCCTTTCCTGAGATTGCAGGGCGAGCAGGCGGCCACGACGTTCTCCCAGGTCGTCGCCCCGCCGCGATGGCGCGGGATGACATGGTCGAAGGTGAGATCGTCGGTCGTGCCGCAATACTGGCACTGGAAGCGGTCGCGCAGAAAGACGTTGAAGCGGGTGAAGGCGGGATGCCGCGACGGCCTCACATAGGCCTTCAGACTCACCACGCTCGGCAGCTTCATCGAGAAGGTCGGCGAGGAGACGGCGTGTTCGTATTCGGCGACGATATTGACCCGGTCGAGGAAGACAGCCTTGATGGCGTCCTGCCACGACCAGAGCGACAGGGGGTAATAGCTGAGCGGACGGTAATCCGCATTCAGCACCAGCGCGGGAAGCCCATCCGGAGATACGGCAACCGTCACGTAGTTGGCCTCCTTCGTTCCAAACCGAACGCCACGGATACTGTAAGCCCGACATGACAGGGATGTGAAGCGGATTGTCGTTCGGCGAAACGTTCAAAAACGCATGATTTTCATGCTTTTTCGGCCATCTCGACAGGTGGCGCCGCGTCCCTGCCCTTCAATTCCCGATAGTAGGCCCAGAAAAGCCGCGACGCGACCCCTCGCCACGGGCTCCATGATTCGGCCAGTCGAATCAGAGTTTTCTCCGGCGGACGAGGGTCGATGCCCAGGGCATGGCCGACCGCCGTCTGCAGCGCGACGTCGCGCGCGGGAAACACATCGGGGTGGCCGGCGGCGAACAGCAGGTAGCACTCCGCCGTCCACGGTCCGATGCCCGGCACCGCCGTCATCGCCGCGATCGCCTCGTCGGCATCGAGCGAGCAGAGATGGTGGAGGTCAAGCCCGCCGGCCACGGCTTGCGCGATGGCGATCAGCCCGCGCTGCTTCGGCCGCGACAGGCCGGCCTCGCGGAAAATATCCTCGCCGGCGCAAAGGATGCCTTCCGGCGTCAGCGGATCGACCAGCCTGATCAGCCGGCCGAAAATGGCATCGGCGCTGGCGCGGGATACCTGCTGCGAGACGATGATCGACGCGAGGCTGCCGAATCCGGGCTCGGAGAGCCTCAGCGGCACCTCGCCGGCCATGCCGCGTACCTTCTCCAGCCGTGGATCGAACTGGCAGAGCGCGTCGAGTCCTGCCGCAATGTCGTCGAGCGAGGCGATGCGTTGCACGTTTGCTTGTTCCCAGGGCGCTCATGAAGTGGCAATTGATGGCTAACTATCAACCGGCGGAAGCGCCTTTCAACCCGAATGCCGTCCGAGACATGACGCTCCCGACATTCCGCTTCGCGCCGAGCCCCAATGGCGAGTTGCATCCCGGCCATGCCTATTCGGCCCTGCTGAACCGGCAAATGGCGGCGCGGGCGGGAGGACGGCTGTTGCTGCGCATCGAGGACATCGATGTCATCCGCTGCACGCCGGAATTCGAGGCCGGCATATTCCGCGACCTGGAATGGCTGGGGTTCGAATGGGAAGAGCCCGTGCGGCGCCAGTCCGAACACTTTTCCGAATACAGGGCCGTGCTCGACCGGCTGATCGCCGAGGAACTCGTCTATCCCGCCTTCATGAGCCGCGGCGAGATCCGCGCCTTCATTGCCGAGACCGAGAAACGCGGCCGCGATTGGCCGCGCGACCCCGACGGCGTGCCGCTTTATCCGCCGCTCGACAAGGCACTTCCGTCTAAGGAGCGCAGGCGGCGCATTGCCGAGAACACGCCTTTTGCCTGGCGGCTCGACATCGAGGCAGCCATGGCGCGCATGCCGGGCGCCTTGTCATGGGTCGAGTTCACCGACGAGGCCATGGCCGCGACGCAAACGGTCGACGCATCGCCGCAGGCCTGGGGCGACGTCGTCGTGGCGCGCCGCGATATCCCGACCAGCTACCATCTCGCAGTCGTCGTCGACGACGCGCTGCAGGGCGTCAGCCATGTCGTGCGTGGTCAGGACCTTTACGCGGCGACCAGCGTGCAGCGCTTGTTGCAGGACCTGCTCGGCCTCCCCGCGCCGCGCTACTTCCACCATCGGCTGATCCTCGGCTCGGACGGGCGGAAGCTGTCCAAGAGTTTCAAGGACACCGGTCTTGCCGCACTCAGGCAGGCAGGCGTCTCGCCGCAGGATGTCATGCGGCTCGTTGGGCTTTAACTACAAGCGAGCCAGTCCGGCCTTGATCAGCGCCATCACGCTGATGAAGACGAAGGCGCCGCTCAATCCCCATGCCACAGCTAGCTTGATATCCCGGAAGGTGATGCCGTGCTCATTGGCGATCATCACCGCGACGAAGAAGCCCAGCGTGAAGAGCAGCGTGTTGCCGGTCGAGCCGAAGCCGTCGTCCTTCATGATGGCATCGAGCGCGGTACCGAAGAAGAATCCGAAAACCGCGACGGTGGCGACCGCGAACAGCAGCCATGTCGTCCCGAGATGCAAAAGCATGCCTGCTCATGGCGTGCCTTAACGCCATGCCCCTCTTGGCACCGTTTGTTGAATTCGGATGAGCTTATGGATCAACCGTTTCGTTTTGCTTGCCGAATTGATCGGCATTAGAGCAATTGCCGACATTAACTTTTCACGCGCAGCCAGAGCCCTCCTTCCAATGCACAGCATCAAGCGGTTCATCCCCGCCTCTTTCGTCGTTCTGTGGGCGACCGGCTTCATCGGCGCGCGCTATGCCATGCCATGGGCGGAGCCTTTCACCTTCCTCGCCATCCGCTTCGTGCTGGCGGCGATCCTGTTTGCGGGACTGACTGTCCTTATCGGCTCGCGACGGGCCACCCGCGAGGAGGCGCTTCATGCGACGGTGGCCGGCGTCCTAATGCACGGTGTCTATCTGGGCGGCGTCTTCTGGGCGATCCACAGAGGCATGCCGGCCGGGCTTTCGGCGCTGATCGTCGGCCTGCAGCCGCTGATCACGGCGGTGCTCGCCGGCAAATTTCTCGGCGAGGCGATCCTGCCGCGCCATTGGGCGGGCCTTGCCGTCGGGCTTCTGGGCGTCGTCATCGTGCTGTGGCCGAAGCTCGGCATGATTGGCGGCGGCGTTACCGCGGCAACGCTGACGGCCTCGCTGGTCTCGGTGCTCGGCATGGCCGCTGGTACGATCTGGCAAAAGCGCTTCGCCTCCGGCGGCGACCTCGTCTCGGCGACCATGTGGCAGTATGTCGGCGGCTCGGTCGTCACGCTCCTGGGGTCGCTCGCCTTCGAGACGCGCACCATCACCGTCAACGGCGAGCTCATCTTTGCCATGGCATGGCTGGTCCTGGTGCTGTCTCTCGGCGCCATCTTCCTGTTGATGGTGATGATCAGGGACGGCGAGATGTCGAAGGTCGCATCGCTGTTCTATCTTGTGCCCGCCGTCACCGCCGTCATCGCGTGGGCTCTGTTCGGCGAAGAGCTCACTCTGCTGCAGATCGCCGGCATGGCGATCGCCACTTTGGGCGTCGGGCTCGCGACCGCCCGTCAGGACAGAGCTCAACCCACGCGGGCGCGCGCCTCGAGATAGCGGCTGATCGCGGCATTGAGCTCGCCGCCAAGGATGAAAATGGCCGAGATGATGTAGAGGAACACCACCGCGATCATGATCGAGGCCAACCCCGCATAGGTCGTCACATAGGACGAGAAATGGTCGAGATAGGTGGCGAAGATGGTCGAGCCGGCCAGCCACGCGACCAGCGTGAAGACGATGCCCGGAACGATGGAAACGAAGCGGCGCTTGCCGGCCGGCAGCCAGATATGCACCGCGAACAGGCCGATGACGATGACCGTCGAGGCGATCACGTAACGCCATATGGTGATCGTGCCCATATAGGGCTTGATCCATTCCAGATGCGCCTCGGCCAGCCGCGCGAGCAGGGGCGCGAGCACCAGAAGCACGCTGACGGCGAGAAAGCAGGCCGTCGCGATCAGCACGAAGACGATGCTCTGCACCCGGCGGTGGATGATGCCGCGCGTCTCGGTAACGCGATAGGCGCGGTTGAGCGAGGTCCTTAGCGCCTCGATGCCGTTCGAGGCGAAGTAGGCGGCTAAGAGCACGCCGTAGGTCAGGAGGTCGCTGCGCCGCACGGTGAGCACATTCTGCACCTCGCGCGCGATCGGCTTGGCAATCTGCTCCGGCCAGGTGTCGAAGACCAGATGCACGGCCGTGTCGGCGAAGGCGCGCGCGCCGAGAAAGCTGGCCAGCGTCGTTGCGAAGATCAGGAACGGAAACAGCGCCATCAGCGAGGTGATCGCCAGATGGCTGGCCATTGCCCAGCCATCGTCGGTGGTGAAATGGCCGATCGCATCGTAGAGCACGCGCTTGACCGCGACGATATTCCTGAGCAAGGACCCGCGCTCCGCTCGATTGTGTCGACGCCGCGAATATGGGAAGGGATTGCGGCAAATGGCAACCCCAGGTCCCACAACGTTGCCCACCGCTGAACAGTTGCGCAGCATCATCGTCACCGGCACCTCCTCCGGCATAGGCGCCTATTGCGCGCGGGCATTGAAGGCGGAAGGCTGGCGCGTGTTCGCCACGGCTCGCGCACCGGCCGACATCGCCGCGCTCGAGGCGGAGGGCATCGAAGCCTTCTATCTCGACTATCGCGAGCCCGAGTCCATCGCCGCCTTGGCCGAGGCCGTGCTGGAGCGCACGGGCGGCACGCTCGACGCGCTGTTCAACAATGGCGCCTACGCGCAACCCGGTGCCGTCGAGGACCTGCCGGTCGAAGCGCTGCGCGAGCAGTTCGAAGCCAATTTCTTCGGCTGGCACGACCTGACCCGCCGCGTCGTGCCGGTCATGCGCCGCCAGGGGCACGGTCGCCTCGTCCACTGCTCCTCGATCCTGGGGCTCGCCCCGGTCCGTTTTCGCGGCGCCTATTCGGCGTCGAAACATGCCGTCGAAGGCCTCATGCTTTGCCTGCGCCAGGAGCTCGAAGGCAGCGGCATTCATGTCTCGTTGATCGAGCCGGGGCCGGTGACCTCGAAGATCGCCAGCAACGGCCTGGTATGGTTCTTGAAGAACATCGACGTCGAGAACTCCGTTCACCGCGCCGACTACCGGGCGCAGCTCGCGCGGCTCAAGGCCGGCGGCAGCGTCTCGCGTCTGAAGCCCGGACCTGAGGTGGTCCATGGCGCCTTGCGCCACGCGCTTCTGTCACAGCGCCCGCACCCGCATTATGTGGTAACGGTGCCGGCCAGAATCGGCGTGGCGCTCAAGCGCATCCTGCCGGCCTCGATGCTCTACCGCGTGCTCGCCAGGCGGGCCTGACCGAAACCCAACTGGAGCCAGCACCATGGCAACCGTCTTCAACATCCTCGCCATTGTCGTCATGGCTGCCGTCGTGGTCGTGCTGATCCGCGGCCTCGTCAACATGATGCGCGGCGGCTCAGGCTTCACCTCCAACAAGCTGATGCAGGCCCGCGTACTGCTGCAGTTCATAGCTCTGGTGCTGATCATGCTGACCGTCTACTTCACCCGCAAGTAACTGGCCGGGGAGGAGAAGGTGGTCAAGCTCAACAAGATCTATACCCGTACCGGCGACGACGGCACTACCGGTCTGGGCAGCGGCGAGCGGCGCCTGAAGTCAGATCTGCGCGTCGAAGCCTACGGCACGGTGGACGAAGCAAATGCCTGCGTCGGCATGGCGCGCGTCCACACCGCAACCGATCATCCGGCGCTCGACGCCATGCTCTCCCGCATCCAGAACGATCTTTTCGACCTCGGCGCCGACCTTGCGGTCCCGGACGACGGCAAACCGCTCGGCTACGAGCCGCTGCGCATCGTCGCCGCGCAGACCGGGCGCGTCGAAAAGGACATCGATGCTCTCAACAAGGACCTGCAGCCGCTGAAATCCTTCGTGCTGAACGGCGGCACGCCTGCCGCGGCAGCCCTGCATCTTGCGCGCACCGTAACACGGCGCGCCGAACGCCTCATGGTGGCGCTGGCGCAGGACCCGGCCGAGCACGTCAACCGCGAAGCGCTGAAATACATCAACCGCGTCTCCGACTTCCTGTTCGTCGCCGCCCGGGCGGTCAATGACAACGGAAATGCCGACGTGCTATGGGTTCCCGGCAAGAACCGCTGACAACCGGGTATGGCGGGAGGGTCCGATGTTCATCCCGCTCTACGATACCAACAGGCTCCGCCACATCCGCCTGCAATATGTGACGATCGGCCTGATCGCCGCGAATGCCTTGGTCTATCTCGCTACCACGCTTGGCGGCGAGAGCTTCACCAATGCCGCAGTGCTTGGCCTCGGCTTCATCCCCTCTGTCGTCCATGACAAGGTGGAGCTGTCGCCCGAATTCGTCGTCATTCCCGAAAGCCTCAGCTATCTCACCTATTCCTTCCTGCATGCCGACATCTTCCATCTCGGCGGCAACATGCTGTTCCTGTGGGTGTTCGGCGACAATGTCGAGGACGCGCTCGGCCATATCCGCTACCTGATCTTCTACCTCGCCTGCGCGGCGGCGGGCGCTTTCTTTCAAGGCTTGGTCGGCTGGGATTCCCAGGTGCCGCTGATCGGCGCTTCCGGCGCCATCGCCGGCGTGGTTGCGGCCTATCTGATCCTCTATCCGAAGGTTAAGGTGTGGGTATTGGTCTTTGCGCGCATTCCTCTGCGCATCCCCGCCTTCATCCCGCTCGTCCTTTGGATCCTGTTCCAGATCGTGATGTTTGCCGCCGGCGGAGAGGATCAGATTTCCTGGGCCTGCCACATCGGCGGCATCATTGCCGGCGCCGTTCTCGTCCTGGTGCTGCGCAGCCGCGGCGTGCCGCTGCTTGCCGGCGCAGACGGCGAGCCGGACCCGACGCCGAAGGTGCAGAACGTCCCTCTCCCGATCGAGCCCGGACCAGCGCCCGAGGCGCCGGCACAGACTGCGCCTCGATGGGGCCGCGGCGCGGCGTCGCCGCCAGACTGAACCGATTTGAGTGCGACGTGCATATTGACGCGCCGGATTGCCGCCACTACGGAACGCCACCACAGAGCATGATCCCGAAAAGTGGGAACCGGTTTTCGGAACGATCATGCTCAACCGAAACATCGGGGTGGAACTGCTTCTTGGCCGTTGGAGACCAGAATTCCGCCCGGAATGTCGGCTTTCGACAACTCTGACAAGGCGCACACTGCTATAGCGCGCCCGACTATCTCAGGAGAGGTGACAGGAAAATGAAGATCGTTGTGCCCGTGAAGCGGGTTGTGGACGCGAACGTCAAGGTCCGGGTCAAGGCCGACGGACTGGGCGTCGAGCTTGCCAACGTCAAGATGGCGATGAACCCGTTCGACGAGATCGCGGTCGAGGAAGCGATCCGGATCAAGGAAGCCGGCAAGGCCGAGGAGATCATCGTCGTCTCGATCGGCCCGCAGCAGGCCCAGGAGACGCTGCGCACCGCGCTCGCCATGGGCGCCGATCGCGCCATCCTGGTCAAGACCGACGAGCAGACCGAGCCGCTGGGTGTGGCCAAGGTATTGAAGGGCGTGGTCGAGGCCGAGAAGCCCGGCCTCGTCATCCTCGGCAAGCAGGCGATCGACGACGACAGCAACCAGACCGGCCAGATGCTGGCGGCGTTGCTGGGCTGGGCTCAAGGGACATTCGCCTCGAGGATCGAGCTCGCCGGCGATCATGCCAAGGTAACGCGTGAGGTCGACGGCGGCCTGCAGACGGTTGAGCTGAAAATGCCGGCGATCGTGACCGCCGACCTTCGCTTGAACCAGCCGCGCTATGCATCGCTCCCCAACATCATGAAGGCCAAGAAGAAGCCGCTCGACGAGAAGAGCCCGGCCGACTACGGCGCCGACGTCAAGCCGCGCCTGAAGGTGATCAAGACCGAGGAGCCCGGCGGCCGCAAGGCGGGCGTCAAGGTCAAGAGCGTCGCCGAGCTGGTCGAGAAGCTCAAGAACGAAGCCGGCGTGCTCTAAAGCGGTCAGGAAAGGAACAGGAAAATGGCAATTCTCCTCATCGCCGAACACGACAACGCAAGCCTTTCCGACCAGACTGCCAAGGCGCTCGCGGCGGCCCTGCAGATCGGCTCGGATGTCGATGTGCTGGTCGCCGGCAAAGGCGCCAAGGCGGCAAGCGACGCGGCCGCCAAGCTGAAAGGTGTTCGCAAAGTCCTGCTGGCCGAGGCCGACGAACTCTCCGAACGGCTGGCGGAGCCGCTGGCTGCACTCGTCGTCTCGCTCGCCGGCTCCTATGACGCGATCGTCGCCCCCGCGACCTCAGCGGGCAAGAACGCCGCGCCGCGCGTGGCGGCCCTGCTCGACGTCGCGCAGGTCTCCGAGATCATCGAGGTGGTCTCGCCCGACACCTTCAAGCGGCCGATCTATGCCGGCAACGCCATCCAGACCGTGCAGTCGACCGACGCCAAGAAGGTGATCACGGTGCGCACCGCCTCCTTCCAAGGGGCGCCCGAGGGCGGCTCGGCCCCGGTCGAGACGGTGAACGCCGCCGCCAATCCCGGCCTCTCCTCCTTCGTCGAGAACAAGCTCTCCGAGAACGACCGTCCCGAGCTGACTTCGGCCAAGATCATCATCTCGGGTGGCCGTGCACTCGGCTCCTCGGAGAAGTTCCAGGAGGTCATCCTGCCGGTCGCCGACAAGCTCGGCGCTGCCGTCGGCGCATCCCGCGCCGCCGTCGACGCTGGCTATGCGCCCAACGACTGGCAGGTCGGCCAGACCGGCAAGGTGGTCGCCCCCGATCTCTACATTGCTGTCGGCATCTCCGGCGCCATCCAGCATCTTGCCGGCATGAAGGATTCCAAGGTCATCGTCGCCATCAACAAGGACGAGGAAGCGCCGATCTTCCAGGTTGCCGACTACGGTCTCGTCGGCGATCTCTTCGTCATCCTGCCGGAACTGCAAAAGGCGCTTTGACGCTTTCTGCTCTGGCATATTAAAATCGGAAGGGTGGGGTAGACGAAGTCGCCCCGCCCTTTTAGTTTGCACTGCACAAAAAGCAGGCCGGTAAAGGCTTGCGCAATTCCAGGAAAAGTCCGTAGCGGTTTTCCCTCCGGAATTGCGATAAACAAAAAGGGCAATTCCAGGAAAGTGCCGAGCCACTTTGCGTCCGGAATTGCGGGAAACAAAGAGAAGGGAGCGCTTCCGTGTCTCGCAGAAGCGGAAATGCTCCAGACGGGATTGGGGTAATGAGCAAGATCGAGACGATCGGCATTGTCGGCGCAGGTCAAATGGGGGGCGGTATCGCCCACGTCTCGGCGCTGGCCGGCTACAAGGTCCTGATTCACGACATCTCGCCCGACCGGGTCGAGAAGGGCATCGCCACCATCAGCGGCAACATGGCCCGTCAGGTCGGTTCGGGAAAGCTTGAGGAGAAGGCGCGCAACGAGGCGATGGCCCGCATCTCATCGGCGTCCGCCATGGCCGATCTCGCCGCCGCCGACCTCGTCATCGAGGCGGCGACCGAGGATGAGACGGTCAAGCGCAAGATTTACGCCCAACTCTGCCCGCAGCTCAATCCGGAGGCGATTCTCGCGACCAACACCTCCTCGATCTCGATCACCCGGCTCGCCGCGCAGACCGACCGGCCTGAGCGCTTCATCGGCATACATTTCATGAACCCGGTGCCGGTGATGAAGCTGGTCGAGCTGGTGCGCGGCATCGCCACCGAGGACCAGACGTTCGAGGCCGCCAAGACCTTCGTAAACAGGCTCGACAAGACGATCACCGTTTCGGAGGATTTCCCGGCCTTCATCGTCAACCGCATCCTGTTGCCCATGATCAACGAGGCGATCTACACGCTTTATGAGGGCGTCGGCACGGTGGACGCCATCGACACCGCCATGCGGCTCGGCGCCAACCATCCGATGGGACCGCTGCAGCTGGCCGACTTCATCGGTCTCGACACCTGCCTGTCGATCATGCAGGTGCTGCATGAGGGCCTGTCGGACTCCAAGTATCGCCCCTGCCCGCTGCTGGTGAAATATGTCGAGGCCGGCTGGCTCGGCCGCAAGACCGGCCGCGGCTTCTACGACTATCGCGGCGATCATCCGGTGCCGACACGCTGAGCCGCCCGCGACTGAACGCTCTCCCAGCCGGCGTTCAGGATGCCGCCGCAAGCGGCAGCGGTGCCGCCTCGTCCTTCGAAACTTCATCGGGTGCTGCCGAAACGCAGCCGCGGCCGGCCGCCTTGGCGGCATAGCAGGCGGCATCGGCACGGGCGATGATCTCATCCACCTCGCCGCAGCAGGCGCGGATCGGCGCAAGCCCGATGCTGGCGGCGATCGAATGCGGACGGCCGTCCCAGCTGAAGCCCAGGTTGCGGATGGCTTCGATGATGCAACGCGCCGCGACCGTCGCTCGCGCCGGCGCGCCCGATTTCAGTATGACCGCGAACTCGTCGCCGCCCAGACGAGCGACGATATCTTCCGGCCCGAGCACGTTGCGGATGGCGTCGGCGACGCGCTTCAGCAGCGCATCGCCCGCCGCGTGGCCGCCAGTGTCGTTGACCGCCTTGAAGTGGTCGAGGTCGACGAACATGAACTGATGCTCGCCGCCATTCAACCGGCACCGATCGACCAACTCCTCCATCGTGCGGATGAAGCTTGGGCGGTTGGCGAGCCCGGTCAGCGCGTCATGCGCCGCGGCGTAAGCGAGCTGGCGCTGCAGGGCGCGCGCGTCGGTGAAATCCTGGAAGACGATGACGAGCCCGCAGAACTCGTCGCGGTCGTTCATGATCGGCGACACCATTTGGCGGATGCTGCAGCGCGTGTCGTCGCGCCTGATGAGCACGGCGCGGGCGTTCTGATCGCAATGATGGCGGTCGGCGGCCGAAGATCGTGTCAGGCCGATCCTCTGCCCGGTTTCCTCGTCGACCGCCCAGTAGACATCGCCGAGCACCTTGCCAAGCGCCTCGCCGCTGGCAATGCCGGTGAGCTTTTCGGCGACCGGATTCATGAAGGTGACGCGGTTCGCGGCATCGGTGCAGATCACCGCGTCGCCGATCGACTGCAGCGTCACCCTGAGCCGCTCCTTTTCGTCGGCGAGCATCGCCGCCGAGATCTTGCGCCGTTCTTCGGCCTCCTTGCGCTCCGTGATATCGGTCAAGCTGCCGATCGCCCGGATCAGCCGGCCCTCGCCGTCGCGTTCGATCGCCTTGCCGCGGTCGAGGATCCAGACCCAATGGCCGTCCTTGTGGCGCATCCGGAACTCGGCCTCGAAGAAGGCCGTCTCGCCGTCAAGATGCGCCCGGTCCGCCTCGGCGACGATTTGGCGGTCGTCCGGGTGGATCATCGTCAGCCAGCGGTCGGGGTCGCCGTCCAGCTCGCCATCGTCATAGCCCAGCATTCTGACCCAGGTTTCGGAGTAAGTCGTGCCGCCCTTGCGCATGTCGAGGCTCCAGACGCCTTGTCCGGCGCTGGTCAGTGCGAAATTCCAGCGCGTCTCGGCTTCGGCGATGCGCGCTTCGGCCTGCTTGCGCGCATCGATGTCCTCGATCTGCGACACAAGATAGAGCGGCTTGCCGGTCTCGTCTTCGCGAATGACCGAGCCCGCAAGCTGCGCCCAGACCGGAGTGCCGTCCTTCTTGAGGTAGCGCTTCTCGAAATGAAAGGAATCGATCTTTCCCTCTTTCAGCGCGATCATCGTCTCACGGCCGATCTGCAGGTCGTCGGGATGCGTGATCTGGAAGAAGGTCAGCGCCTCGATTTCCGCCCGGCTGTAGCCGAGCATCACCGCGAAGGCGGGATTGGTCTGAAGGATGCGGCCGTCAAGGCCGACGATGGCGACGCCGATCGCCGAATCTTCCATCGCGCGGCGAAAGCGCTGCTCGCTCTCGGCAATCTGCCGGCGGTCGTCGATGATCCTGCGGATGAACAGCGCCGAGACAAAGAGCGTCACGGCGGTGACGGCGACCGATATCTGTAGGCAGAACTTCAGCGCGTCCGCACCGAGCTCCAGCGCCGGCAACAGGACCGATGCCATCAGGGTGATAAGCCCTGCCGCCATCAAGGCGAGCACAGCGCGCTTGCCGGCCCGCGGACCTTTCCAACTCAACCACGCCACAATGCGATCCCACCCCATGCGCAACTGCCACAACCCTGGCGGATCGATTTTAAGGAATGGTTGTAAGCTGCGGCGGCCACGCCGCTAACCGGCAAAGCAATTGCCGGCATGATTAAGGATCGGTGTGTAATCCTACCAGCGGACGAAAAACCGTCCGCCAAGCGCGCCGAGCGCGGTGAGGAACGCGATCGCGATCGTGTACCAGGTGGCGACGAACAGCGGCGAATCGTCGAAGCAATGCGCGGCATAGAAGGTCGCCGCCAAGCCGCCCGCGAGCAGGCCCGCGACCGCGCCGGCCAGCACCGGCCGCGTCGGCGCGCCATAGCGCAGCATGCCGAGGAAGATAGCCAGGGGACCGATGCCGATCAACGGGATAAAGCTCATGCAGATCATCATGTTGGAACCCACGAGCCGCCTGCCCCAGTCCGCCTCCGGCACGACGAAAAGCTCCAGGAAGACCGCGATCATGACGAGCGCGGGCGCGGCGAGCGTCCATAGTTTCGCTCGCCTGCTCGCCGCACCGGGCGTCGACAGGGCTCGGATCAGAGCGAATGCGCTGGTCGTGAGCGCCAAGGTGAAGACGAACTTCGACATGAAGCGCATCGTATGCATGGCCGGCATGATGTCCGGGCGGGGACCGATGGTCATGAAAAAGACCATCGCCGCGACCACAACCGCCACGCCGACGGCGAGCCACCAGGCGAGGCCAAGCGGCATCGCCTTGTTGCGGGCATCGGCGTCGAGCGCCTTTATGAGGTCCTCGGTTCTCATGTCACCGTCGTCCGAACCTTTTGGCGATCGCGGCAAGGCCGCGATGCAGCGACACGCGCACCGCCGTCTCGCTGATGCCGAGCTTGACCGCCGTTTCGCCGATCGAATGGCCGTCGACCGAGATCGAGGAAACCACGGAACGCTGCGAGGGCGGCAAGCCGTCCAGGGCCCGGTTTATGTCGCGCTCGCTCACCGTCTCCGCTTCCGGCTCGGCGAACGTCTCGGCGATCTCGACCTCGATGCGACGGCCGCGCCTGCGGAATGCATCGATCAGCTTGAAGCGGGCGATCGCATAGACCCATGGCAGCACCGGCGCGTCTTCTCGCCACGTGTGCCGTTTGACGTGAATGGCCAGCAAGGTTTCCTGCA
This sequence comes from Mesorhizobium sp. WSM3862, assembly GCF_002294985.1. Classification (GTDB taxonomy): domain Bacteria; phylum Pseudomonadota; class Alphaproteobacteria; order Rhizobiales; family Rhizobiaceae; genus Mesorhizobium. Next base: position 67,153 of record NZ_NSGE01000005.1, read on the forward strand.
CGACATCCTCGGGGTCGACCCCGCCCTGGACGATCTTGCGCCGGACGAAGCCACGAACGAGAGCGGCTATCCGGTGAAGAAAGTCGGCGTAAGCCCTTTCGTCTCCCGCGATCGCGGCCCTGAGCAGCCGGGAAAGCTCGGCCTCGTCCTTGCCGGTCACAAGAGTTTACCCCCGATGTTCGCGTCTCGGCCCTGGTTTGTTACGTGTCCGGCGAAATAATGTCCAAGCCAAAGTACCGGAAAATCACGAAAGTTTGCGGCACGGCGACCGATTGAAGCAGGCCGGAATGTTGACTATCGTAATCAGGTATTGATAGGTGCGCCTGAGCCCGAACCCCTGTCTCCAGATTTGAGGACGATGCCCATGAAAACTGCCTTTTCCATTCTTGCCGGCGCCGCCGCGCTGGCGCTCGGCCTGATTGCCGGACCGGCCATGGCGGAGGATGCAGGCATCATCGTCTACAACGCCCAGCATGAAAGCCTGGCCAAGGAATGGGCGAAGGGCTTCACCAAGGAAACCGGCATCAAGGTCACGCTGCGCAACGGCGGCGACAGCGATTTCTCCAACCAGATCGTCGCCGAGGGTGCTGCCTCGCCGGCCGACGTGTTCCTGACAGAGAATTCGCCTGCAATGGCGCTGGTCGAGGCGGCCGGCCTGTTCGCGCCGGTGGATGCCGACACCCTCGCTCAGGTTCCGCAGGAATACCAGCCTTCGAGCGGCAAATGGGTGGGCGTCGCCGCGCGCAGCACCGTCTTTGCCTACAATAAGGACAAGCTCAAGGAAGGCCAGCTGCCCAAGTCGCTGCTCGACCTTGCCGATCCGAGCTGGAAGGGCCGGTGGGCCGCCTCGCCGTCCGGCGCCGATTTCCAGGCCATCGTCAGCGCGATGCTCGAGCTCAAAGGTGAAGCCGCGACTTCCGACTGGCTGAAGGCCATGAAGGAGAACTTCACCGCCTACAAGGGCAACAATACGGTGATGAAGGCGGTCAATGCCGGGGAGATCGATGGCGGCGTGATCTACCACTACTACTATTTCGGCGACCAGGCGAAGACCGGCGAGAACAGCAAGAATGTCGGCCTGCATTATTTCAAGAACCAGGACCCGGGCGCGTTCGTGTCGATCTCTGGCGGCGGCGTGCTGGCCTCGAGCAAGCATCCGAAGGAAGCCCAGGCTTTCTTGAAGTGGGTCACCGGCAAGGCCGGCCAGGAGGTTTTGAAAACCGGGACCTCTTATGAATACGCGGTCGGCAAGGATGCCATGTCGAACCCGAAGCTCGTGCCGCTGGCCGATCTGCAGGCGCCCAAGATCGATCCGACGCACCTGAACTCGAAGAAGGTCATCGACCTGATGACGCAAGCCGGCTTGCTTTAGTCCGCGTTCGTCCTAAAAGGACAACCGACCGTGCTCCCGCCGGAATTCGCTTTCCGCGGGAGCGCTTTTGTTTTGGAGATGGCCTCGTCGATGACGATCATCTGCGTTTCCGACCGCATTCGCGGTTCATCAGATCGTCTCCAGGCGGTGCATTCCGGCTGATGTCCGCGATCGACCTCACGCATTCCGGGCCGCCGGCTGCCGCAAGACAGAGCCGGCCGTCCACGTCGTGGATTACGCTTGCGGCCGCCATCGTCTCGCTGATCGCTCTCCTGCCGCTTGCCTTCATCGTCTGGGTGGGCATCCAGACGGGATGGGACACCGTGGTGGCGCTGATCTTTCGGCCTCGCGTCGGCGCGCTCCTGGTCAACACCATCCTGCTTGTCGTCCTGGCCGTCCCGATCGCCATCGCGCTGTCGGTGGCGCTTGCCTGGCTGACCGAGCGCAGCGACCTTCCCGGCAACCGTTGGTGGTCGTGGCTGTCGGTAGCGCCGCTGGCTATCCCGGCCTTCGTCCACAGTTACGCCTGGATCAGCCTGATCCCCGGCCTGCACGGGCTCTGGGCCGGCGTGCTCGTCTCCGTCATCGCCTATTTCCCGTTCCTCTATCTGCCGATCGCAGCGGCGCTGCGCCGGCTTGACCCTGCGCTGGAAGATGCCGCCGCAGCATTGGGCCTCGGACCCTGGCGCGTCTTCGCGCGTGTCGTGCTGCCGCAGTTGAGGCTGGCCATCTGCGGCGGTTCGCTGCTGGTTGGCCTGCACCTGCTTGCCGAATACGGGCTTTATGTCTTCATCCGCTTCGATACCTTCACCACCGCGATCGTCGACCAGTTCCAGTCGACCTTCAACGGCGCGGCGGCGAACATGCTCGCCGCCGTGCTGGTCGCCTGCTGCTTCGTGCTGCTTGGCGTGGAGGTGATCGTGCGTGGTGAGGAGCGTTATGCCCGCGTCGGCTCCGGGGCGGCGCGCCAGCAGGAGCGTGTCGCCCTCGGCCGCGCCACGCTGCCTTGCTTGCTGCTGCCCGCCGGGACTGCGCTGCTCACGCTCGGCGTGCCCTTTGTGACCGTCGGCCGCTGGCTCCTTGCCGGTGGCGCCGACGTCTGGCGTTGGGACGAGATCAGCCTGGCGCTCGGCCAGACGCTGGTCCTCGCCGTCGCCGGCGCGCTGCTTGCCACGGTCGCCGCGATGCCCATGGCCTGGATCTCGATCCGTGCGCCCGGCCGCTTGCAGCGCCTACTCGAGAGCTGCAACTACATCGTCGGCTCGCTGCCGGGTGTGGTCGTCGCGCTGGCGCTGGTGACCATCACCGTACGCATCGCCTTGCCGCTCTATCAGACGCTCTTCACCATCCTTTTCGGCTATGCGCTGATGTTCCTGCCGCGCGCGCTGGTCAGCCTGCGCGCCTCGATCGCCCAGGCGCCGGTGGAACTCGAACGCGCAGCTTCGAGCCTCGGCCGCCCGCCGCTCAGGGCGCTATGGTCGACCACGATCCGGCTGTCGGCGCCGGGCGCGGCGGCCGGGATGGCGATGGTGGCGCTCGGCATCACCAATGAATTGACCGCCACGCAGATGCTGGCGCCGAACGGCACCCGCACCCTTGCGATGGCGTTCTGGTCCTACAGCGGCGAGATCGACTACGCCTCGGCCGCCCCTTACGCCTTGATCATGGTGGCGATGTCGCTGCCCATGACCTGGGTGCTCTACGTCCAGTCAAAGCGGATGGCCGGCCGATGAGCTTCCTCGAGCTCCGCGACGTAGCAAAACATTATGGCCCGGTGGCAGCACTTGCCGGCGTCGACCTCACCGTCGAAAGCGGCAGCCGCACCGCGATCGTCGGACCCTCCGGCTGCGGCAAGACCACCTTGCTGAGGCTGATCGCCGGCTTCGAGGCGCCAGACCGCGGCCGCATCGCGCTCGACGGCAAGCTGCTCGCCAATGGCGGGGCGGCGGTGCCGGCGCATCGCCGCGGCATCGGCGTGGTGGCGCAGGACGGCGCCCTCTTCCCGCATCTCACCATCGCCGACAACATCGGCTTCGGCATGCCCCGAAGCGCCGAGAAGCGCGCCGAACACATTGTCGAGCTCGCCTATATCGTCGGGCTGGACAAGGCGATCCTGAAGCGCCGTCCGCACGAGCTTTCCGGCGGCCAGCAGCAGCGTGTCGCACTTGCCCGCGCCATGGCGATGAAACCCCGGCTGATGCTCCTCGACGAGCCGTTCTCGGCGCTCGACACCGGCCTGCGCGCCTCGATGCGCAAGGCTGTGGCCGAGCTTCTGGAGGATGCGGGCATCACCACCATCTTGGTCACCCATGATCAGGCCGAGGCGCTGTCCTTCGCCAGCCAGGTAGCCGTCATGCGCGACGGCCTGTTCTCGCAAGTCGGCACGCCGCGCGAGCTCTACTTCCAGCCCAGGGACAGGATGGTTGCCGAGTTCCTCGGCGACGCCATCATCGTGCCGGCCAAGATCGCCGACGGCTTTGCCATATCGCCGCTCGGCCGCATCGCGGTCGACATCACCGAGCGGCGCGACGTCGCCCGTATCATGCTCAGGCCCGAGCAAGTGGTGCTTAAACGAACCTCCCGCGAAGGCATGTCGGGGACGCCGGACATGCTGTTCGGCGAGGTGACGGACTCCGAATTCGCCGGCTCGGTCTGCACCATCGCCGTGCGGCTGCTTAACAGCCCGGATCCGCCGGATGCGGCCGCGATCGGCAACACACCGCTCATCCTGCGCAAGACCGGCATGGACGTGCCGGAGGTCGGCGAGATCGTGCGCCTCACCGTGACCGGCAAGGCGCATGTGTTTGCCTGAAGCTGGGTCAAGAGGAGGGGCTTGTGCTGTCGAGGCGCCTGCCGCCCCGATCGAACCAGTGCAACTTCTCGGCTGTGGCGGTGATGCGCAACTTGTCGCCGGGCTTTGCCGCCGTGCGGCCGCCAACCCGTATCACGATACGATTGCCGGCGGCCGAGCAGTGCAGGAAGGTTTCCGCGCCGACCGGCTCCACGGCCTCGACCGTTGCGGACAGCATCAGCGCCCCGGATCGGTCCTCGGCATCGGCGACGAGTTCGGCGTCCTCGGGCCTGAAGCCTAGCATTGCCGCCTGCCCGCCGGGCGGGGCAAGCCCAAGCAACTTTCGTTCCAGCTCATTTGCAGAACTTTCTGTGCTCAGTGAGAGCAGGTTCATCGGCGGCGCGCCAATGAAGGACGCGACGAATGTCGAGGCCGGCTTCTCGTAAATGTCGAGAGGAGCGCCGATCTGCTCGACCAGCCCGGCATTCATGACGACAAGCATGTCGGCTAGCGTCATCGCCTCGAGCTGGTCGTGCGTGACATAGACCGAAGTGACGCCGAGCCTGCGCTGCAGGCTCTTGATCTCGACCCGCATCTGGCCGCGCAGCTTGGCGTCGAGGTTGGAGAGCGGTTCGTCGAACAGGAAGACTTTCGGATTGCGCACGATCGCCCGGCCCATGGCGACGCGCTGTCGCTGGCCGCCGGAAAGCTCGCGTGGGCGCCGGTCGAGCAGTCCCGACAATTCCAGCACCTTGGCAGTTGAACGCACTCTGCTGTCGACCTCGGCCTTCGGCGTGCCCCGATTGCGCAGGCCATAGGCCATGTTGTCGTAGACCTTCATATGCGGGTAGAGCGCGTAATTCTGGAAGACCATGGCAATGTCGCGTTCGGTCGGACCGACGGCATTGACGATCTTGCCGTCGATCGCAACCGTTCCGGACGAGATGGTCTCGAGTCCGGCGATCATCCTGAGCAACGTCGATTTGCCGCAGCCGGAGGGACCGACCAGCACGCAAAGCTGCTTGTCCGGAATGGCGATGGAAACGCCTTTCACGGCCTCGACGCCGCCGGCATAGACCTTCCTCACATCATTGAGATCAACCGTCGCCATCGCCCCTCACTTCTCGGATTCGACCAGGCCGCGCACGAACCAGCGCTGCATCAGCACCACGACAAGGATCGGCGGCACGATGGCCAGCATCGCGGTGACCATCACAAGGTGCCACTGGGTATCGGCATCGGCGAAGGAAACCATCTTTTTCAGCGCGATGACGATGGTGTTCATGTCGTTGCTGTTGGTGACCAGCAGCGGCCACAGATATTGCGTCCAGCCATAGATGAAGAGGATGACGAACAGCGCCGCGATGTTGGTGCGCGACAGCGGCAGGAGGATGTCGAAGAAGAAGCGCCACGGCCCGGCGCCATCGACGCGCGCCGCCTCGACGAGCTCGCCCGGGATGGTCATGAAGAACTGTCTGAACAATAGCGTGGCCGTGGCCGAGGCGATCAGCGGAATGATCAGACCGGCATAGGTGTCGATCATGCCGAGATCGACCATCACCTTGTAGGTCGGCAGGATGCGGACCTCGACGGGCAGCATCAGAGTGATGAAGATCAGCCAGAAGAAGGTCATGCGCAGCGGGAAACGAAAGAACACGATGGCATAAGCCGACAGGATCGAGATGAAGATCTTTCCGACCGCGACGCCGAGCGCCATGACCGTCGTGTTGAGAAGCAGCCTGCCGACGCTGACGCCGCCGATGCGCCCGACACCGCCGAACAACGCCTCGCTGTAATTGTTCCAGAGCTGGTCACCGGGCAGCAGCGGCAGGGGCGGCTTGAGGATCGTCTGCAGCGTCTGTGTCGAGGCCACGAATGTGTAGTAGATGGGAAATGCAACGATCAAAATGCCGAGAATGAGAGCGGCATGGGCGATCAGGACACGCAACGGGGACTGGCCGATCATCGCTTGCCTCAGCCGTAGTGGACTTTGCGTTCCACATAGCGGAACTGGATGGCGGTGAGCGCTATGACGATGACCATCAGGATCACCGACTGCGCCGCCGAGTCGCCGAGGATCAGGTTGACGAAGCCGTCATTGTAGACCTTGTAGACCAGCGTCTCGGTGGTCTTGCCCGGTCCGCCGCCGGTGACGGCATGGACGATGCCGAACGTGTCGAACAGGGCATAGACAGTGTTGACGACCAGCAGGAAGAAGGTCGTCGGCGCGAGCAGCGGGAAGATGATGGTCCAGAAACGCTTGGTCTCGCGGGCGCCGTCGATCGCCGCCGCCTCGATCAGCGTCTTCGGCACCGCCTGCAGCCCGGCGACGAAGAACAGGAAATTGTAGCTGATCTGCTTCCAAGCGGCGGCGGAAACCAAAAGGATCATGGCGTGACTGCCGTTGAGCAACGGGTCCCAGGCTATACCGAGACTTCTCAGCACGTAGGATAGCGAGCCGATCGAAGGGTTGAACAGGAACAGCCACAACATGCCGGCGATCGCCGGCGCCACCGCATAGGGCCAGATCATCAGCGTGCGGTAGAGCGCTTTCCCGCGCACCACTTTTTCCGCCATTACGGCGAGCAGCAACGCCACGGCCATGGCCACGATTGCGGTGGCAAGCGAAAATACCACCGTTACCTTGATCGAGTTGAGATAGGCCGGGTCGGCAAGCACTTTGCGGAAATTGGCAAACCAGACGAACTTGCTCTTCAGCCCGAATGGATCCTGCCTGAGCATGGACTGGTAGAGCGCCTGCCCGGCCGGCCAGTAGAAGAAAACCAGTGTTATGGCGAGTTGCGGCGCCACAAGCAGGTAAGGCAGAACTTTGTGGGGGAAAACGACGCGCAGGGTCAGCTTGGTTTCCTCGTCAAGCAAGGATCGCCCGCGCGGATCCGCGCGGGCGACGTTTCATCTCGGCCAGGTCTAGTTGCCCAAAGCGTCCTTGATCGCCGCGTTGCCGCGCGAGACGGCATTGTCGAGCGCCTGCTGAGCCGTTTCCTGGCCGGCCAGCATCTTCTCGAACTCCTCGTTCTGGATATCGCGCACCTGCGGCAGATTGGGCAGGCGCACACCCTTCGAATTCTCGGTCGGCGCCTTGCCGGTCATCTGCAGGATCGGTGTCTCGCGGCCCGGGTTCTTGTCGTAGAAGCCGGACTTCTTGGTCGCCTCATAGGCCGCCAGCGTCACCGGCAGGTAGCCCGACTTCTGGTGCAGATATTCCTGCACCTCGGTCTTGGAGAGATAGGCGAAGAAGGCCGCGACGCCCTTGTACTCCGCATCGGATTTGCCGCTGAAAACCCAGAGGCTTGCGCCGCCGGGCGTCGTGTTCTGCGGCGCGCCCTTGGCATCGCTGTCATACGGCAGTTGGCCGATGCCGTAGTTCATGCCCGACTTGACGATATCGCCGAGCCCGCCCGAGGACTCGGTAAAGATGCCGCATTCCCCGGCGAGGAATATCTGCTTGGCCTCGGAGGTGCGCCCGCCATATTTGAAAGTGCCATCCTTGGCGAGGTCAGCCAGCGCCTGAAAGTGGTTGACGAAAATCGGCGCATTGATCTTGAGCTCGACGTCGCCGCCGGCCAGTCCGTTCTGCTGGGTCGCCCAGGAAACATTATTCCAGGCGGCAAAATTTTCCAGATGGATCCAGGTCAGCCAGGTCGAGGTGTAGCCGCAAGGGGCCGCGCCGCTCGCCTTGATCTTCTTCGCCGCTTCCCATACCTCGTTCCAGGTCTTAGGCGGGTTGTTCACGTCGAGGCCGGCCTTCTGAAAGATGTCCTTGTTGTAGTAGAGGATCGGCGAGGAGGAATTGTAAGGGAAAGACAACATGGTGCCGTCCGGCTTCGAATAGTAGCCGACTATGCCGGGCAGATACTGGCTCTTATCGAACGTCATCCCCGCGCCCGTCAAAACTTCGGCCACGGGTTTGATCGCGCTCTCTGCCGCCATCATGACGCCGGTGCCGACATCGAACACCTGGATGATGTCCGGCGCCTGGCCGGCGCGGAACGCGGCGATGCCTGCATTCAGCGTCTCGGGATAGGTGCCCTTGAAGACCGGAACGATCTGGTAGTCGCTTTGGCTGGCGTTGAAGTCCTTCGAGATCTTGTCGACGACTTCCGCATTGGCGCCCGTCATCGCATGCCACCAGCTGATCTGCGTGACAGCGAAAGCGGACGTGGTGGAAAGCAGGGTCAAGGTAGCGGCAACACCTGCCGCGAAGCCGAAGAGCTTCATGTTTTCATCTCCCGTTGTGATTGGCGAAAGGGGGGCTTCCGCAGAAACCAGTATGTGTTGCGCATGACAATCGGACAACGGTTTTGTTATGCGTCGATGAACATCAACTGATCCTAAAATAACGTGCATCAGTCACGGCCGGGCAGATTGCTTGCCGGCTTAGGATTTGAGCGACTCCAACCATCGTGTGCGACAGCCGGCCTAACCTTATCCGCCCTTACAACCCGAGACACACGCGTCGGTTGCAGGTCCACTAATCGATTCTTCAGCCGTCGGGCCTTAAGCAATCTTAACTTGATTGATGCGGGAAGATCAGGTGGGGCCAAATGTTGACCGTCTATAATTGCATCGTGCACGAGCACGATCTGAGGTTGGTCGCGCTTGCGGCGCTCATCTGCGGAATTTCTTCTTTCTCGGCGGTCAATCTTCTTCGCCATGTCGAGCAATCGACCAGTCGAAATCGCTACGCATGGCTGTTGATTGCAGCCACGGCGACCGGATTTGGCATCTGGGCGACGCACTTCGTCGCCATGATCGCCTTCACGCCGGGAATACCCAACGCCTATAACGCGGAGCTTTCCGCCCTTTCGCTGGCTGCCTCCGTAGTTCTGACGGCGGCCGGAATGTGGATCGCCACCATCCGCGGCGGCATTGATCACTACCTTGTCGGCGGCGCCGTGCTCGGCGTCGGCATTGCCGTGATGCACTATACCGGCATGGCGGCGTTCGAGGTCCAGGGCCGGATCGTCTGGAACGAGCTGCTCGTCGCTCTTTCGCTGGCGGCGGGCGTCACGCTTGCCGCGCTTTCGCTGCTCGTCGTGCTGCGCCGCCCGTCGACGCTTACGACGATCGCTGCCGCCGTCTTGCTCACACTGGCCATCTGCACACTGCATTTTATCGCCATGGCGGCGGTCTCGATTTATCCGGACTCCTCGATAGAGATCTCAAAATTCACCATCGCGCCGATGTCGCAAGCCTTTGCCGCCGCGGCGGCAAGTCTGGTCATCCTGGTGCTCTCGGCGGCGGCGCTCCGCATCGACCTGCGCTTCCGCCGCCATCAGGCGGAAGCGCAGCGCATGCACGGCCTGGCCAACGCGGCGGTCGAGGGGCTGATCGTCTGCGACGGCAGCCGCATCGTCAGCGCCAACGACAGCATCGCGGCGCTGAGCGGCATCGCGCCCGGCACGCTGAACGTGATGACGCTTGGCGACCTCTTCGGCGAACGCATCGCCTCAGCCATCGCCGGCGGCAGCGGCCAGGCGCAGGAAGCCGAGCTGCGCAGCCAGGACGGCACCCGCATCCCCGTCGAGCTGATCGCCCGCAGCATCGACTATTGCGGCAAGCCTCACGACGTCGTCGCCGTCCGCGACATGCGCGAGCGCAAGAAGGCCGAGGACGAGATCCTTCGCCTGGCGCATTTCGATCCGCTGACCGGGCTTGCCAATCGCCGCAGCTTCACCAGCCGGCTCGAGGCCGAGATCGCCACGACGAGCGGCAAGGGAGGGCAGCTCGCGCTGATGCTTATCGACCTCGACCGCTTCAAGGAAGTCAACGACCTGTTCGGTCATGCGGCCGGCGACGCCGTGCTGCAGAGGGTGGCGCAATGCGCGTCGAGCGTGCTCCGCCATGGGCAGATGCTCGCCCGTCTCGGCGGCGACGAATTCGCCATCATCGCGCCGAACCTTCCCGACCCGCAGGCCGCCGGCCGCATCGCCGAGGCGGTGCTTTCCAAGCTGCGCCAAGAAAGCCAGTTGTCGCCCGGCGGCGAACTGGTGTCGGCCAGCATCGGCATTGCTCTTTACCCGCTGGATGCCGACGAGCAGGCGGCGCTGGTCAGCCATGCCGACACCGCGCTCTACCGCGCCAAGGCCGAGGGCAAGGACACTTATCGCTATTTCGAGGCGTCGATGGGTGCCGAGACGCGCGACAGGCGCGCCATGGAGCACGATCTGCGCCAGGCGGTTGCGCGCGGCGAGTTCCGGCTGGTCTATCAGCCGCAAAAAAAGATCAGCAGCGGCAAGATGATCGGTTTCGAGGCCTTGATCCGCTGGCATCATCCGGAGCGCGGCAACATCCCGCCGTCGGTCTTCATCCCGGTCGCGGAAGACAGCGGCGCCATCGCCCAGATCGGCGAATGGGTGCTGGCGACGGCCTGCGAGGAAGCCGTGCGCTGGAAAAATCCGCTGACCATCGCCGTCAATGTCTCGGCGGTGCAGCTCCACAACCCGAATTTCAGCCGCAAAGTGCACGAGATTCTGCTGCGTTCGGGACTTCCGGCCGGACGGCTGGAGCTTGAAGTGACCGAGACGGCGCTGATCAAGGATATGCCGCGGGCGCTGGCGACTCTGCGGCAGGTCAAGGCGCTTGGTATTCGCGTCGCGATGGACGATTTTGGAACCGGCTATTCATCGCTTTCCAACCTCCGCGCTTTCCCTTTCGACAAGATCAAGATCGACGGCTCCTTCATCAAGTCGGTCGACAGGAATGGTCAGGTCGCGGCCATCGTGCGCGCCGTGCTGGGGCTGGGGCGCGGCCTGGGCCTGCCTGTTCTGGCCGAAGGCGTCGAAACGCTGGACGAATTGCGCTTCCTCGATGCCGAGGACTGCGAGATCGGCCAGGGATACTATCTCGGCAGGCCAGGCCCGATCGAAACCTTCAGCGAGCTGACCGGCGTGCCGGCGGCCATGGATGCTGTCGAGGCCCGCGGCGGCCGCATCCTCATGCTCGAGCCCGCCGCCGCGCGCTCAGCTTGACGGACTGAGCGCGGCTTCCACCAATCGCTTGGCATCGGGGCTCGACCATTCCGCCGGGCCGTTCATATGTGCGATCAGGCAGCCTTCGCCGTCGATCAGCATCGTCACCGGCAAGCCAAGCGCCAGCCCGCGCGTCTTGGCCTCGTTGAACAGGCCCATCGTCGCATCCCGGTAGTAGCCGAGCGTCTCGATGCCGATCTCCTTCAGGAATTTTTTCGGCTTGGCGTCGTCGCCGGTGTCGACATTGACCGCGACGACCTCGAAAGTGTTGCTGCCCTTTTCCTTCTGCAATGCGTCGAGCGCCGGCATTTCGGCGCGGCAGGGCGCACACCATGTCGCCCACAGATTGAGCAGCACCGTCTTGCCGGCATGGCCGGCGATCGTCGTCGGCTTGCCATCGGGTCCGTTGAAGGCGAGGCTCTTCAGCGATTGCGGCGGATCCGCCGGCTGCAGCGCCGCGACCTGGCCGACCGCCTTTGCCGCAACCTGCTTGGCCCGTTCGGCCTTAGCCTTGCAGGCGACGTCGTCCTTGCCGGTGCCGGCGGCGGCAACCTGATCCGGCGCGTTGTTGCCAGAACCGCTCTCGCTGACATATACCGCGACCGCGCCGGCCAGCACGCCCGCCACAAGCGCGGCGAGGATGAGGCGCGGGGCCGGGAAGAACTTATTGCCGTCTGCCATTTTCTTAAAAACTGCTCCGGAGCACGGGTTATAGCGATGAGCGACAAGAAGGCCAGCAACCAGATGTGGGGCGGACGTTTTGCCTCGGGTCCGGCCGCGATCATGGAAGCGATCAACGCATCGATCGCCTTCGACCGCAAACTCTACGCGCAGGACATCCGCGGCTCGATCGCCCACAGCGAGATGTTGGCTGAAACGGGCATTATTTCGGCCGCCGATCAAGAAAAAATCGCTCACGGCCTGAACACGATCCTGAAAGAGATCGAGGCCGGGAAATTCGAATTCTCGACCAAGCTCGAAGACATCCATATGAATGTCGAAGCGCGTCTGGCCGATCTGATCGGGTCGGCTGCCGGCCGCCTGCATACCGCCCGCTCGCGTAACGATCAGGTGGCGGTCGATCTGAAACTCTGGGTCAAGGAGGAATGCCAGCGCGTCGCCCAGGCGCTGAAGGACCTCATCGGCGCCTTTCTCGAGCGCGCCGAGGAGCACGCCGCGACGGTCATGCCCGGCTTCACCCATATGCAGGCCGCGCAGCCGGTGACCTTCGGTCATCATTGCATGGCTTATGTCGAGATGTTCGGCCGCGATCTGTCACGTGTCCGCGACGCCATCGAGCGCATGGACGAAAGCCCGCTGGGCGCCGCCGCGCTGGCCGGCACGAGCTTTTCCATCGACCGCCATATGTCGGCGAAGGCGCTCGGCTTCCGCGAGCCGATGCGCAATTCCCTCGACAGCGTGTCGGACCGCGATTTCGCGCTCGACTTCCTGTCCATCGCCGCGATCTGCGGCACGCATCTGTCGCGGCTCGCCGAGGAGATCATCATCTGGTCGACGCCGCAATTCGGCTTCGTCCGGCTCTCGGATAGCTTCTCCACCGGCTCCTCGATCATGCCGCAGAAGAAGAACCCGGACGCCGCCGAACTGGTGCGCGGCAAGACCGGCCGCGTCAATGGCCATCTGGTCGGCCTGCTGACGGTGATGAAGGGCATGCCGCTGACCTACGGCAAGGATATGCAGGAGGACAAGGAATCGGTCTTCGACGCCGCCGAGACGCTCGACCTGATGCTGGCGGCGACCACCGGCATGGTGCGCGACATGACCGTGAACACGGCCGCCATGAAGAAGGCCGCCGGCGCCGGTCACGCCACCGCCACCGACCTCGCCGACTGGCTGGTGCGCAATCTCGGCCTGCCCTTCCGCGAGGCCCATCACGTCACCGGCCGCGCCGTCGCGCTCGCCGAGGAGAAGAAGGTCGGGCTGGAAAAGCTCTCGTTGGAGGACCTGCGCTCGATCCATCCCGGCATCACCGACGGCATCTTCTCCGTGCTTGCCGTGCAGAATTCGGTGAAGAGCCGGACCAGCTTCGGCGGCACCGCGCCGTCGGAGGTGAAGAAGCAGATCCGCTATTGGAAAAAGCGGCTCGCCAAGGCGTGATGCCGGGATGCAATGCGCCGAAAACTCGGCTAAAAGCGCGGCTGGACAAAACAGTTTCGAACGGATGGATCGATGACCCGAGGCAGGATTTTGGTGACGCTCGCGCTGCTGGCGGCGGTTGTCACCGTCACGGCCTGCGGCAGGAGAGGCGGCCTCGATACGCCTTACGAGGCTGCCGTGCAGGCGCGCAAGGATGCGGAGCGAGCCAAACAGCCGCTGCCGCCCGAGCCTGAGAAACCGGTCAAGGACAAGAAGTTCATTCTCGACCCCTTGCTCTAGAGCCGAGGAGATCATCCGATCTCATCGCGCTCCAATTTTCGGACCTCTCCCCGTGAACCATTTCGACTACCGCGACGGCGTTCTCTACGCCGAGGATGTGGCAATCCCCGACATCGCCGCCAGCGTCGGCACGCCGTTTTACTGCTATTCGACCGCGACCCTGACCAGGCATTTCCGGGTCTTCAAGGAAGCTTTTGCCGGTCTCGACGCGCTGGTCTGCTACGCGATGAAGGCGAATTCCAACCAGGCCGTCCTGAAGACCCTGGCAAGACAAGGCGCCGGCGCCGACGTGGTGTCGGAAGGTGAACTGCGGCGCGCTTTGGCCGCCGGCATCCCCGCGAGCAAGATCCTGTTTTCCGGCGTCGGCAAGACCGCGCGGGAAATGGACTTCGCCCTCAATGCCGGCATCCTCTGCTTCAACGTCGAGTCCGAACCCGAACTCGAACTGCTGTCGGCGCGCGCCACAGCGCTCGGCAAGGTGGCACCCGTCTCGCTGCGCATCAACCCGGACGTCGACGCCAGGACCCACAAGAAGATCTCCACCGGCAAGGCCGAGAACAAGTTCGGCATCCCGTGGCAGCGGGCGCGCCAGGTCTATGCCCGCGCGGCGGAGCTGCCGGGCATCAAGGTCACCGGCATCGACACCCATATCGGCAGCCAGATCACCGAACTGCAGCCTTTCGACGACGCTTTCGCGCTGCTGGTGGAACTGGTCGGCGTGCTGCGCGCTGACGGACACGCCATCGAGCATGTCGATCTCGGCGGCGGCCTCGGCATTCCGTACCGCGTCGACAACAGCCCGCCGCCCTTGCCCGACGCCTATGCCGAGATCGTCAGGAAGCATGTCACCCGGCTCGGCCTGAAGGTGATGTTCGAGCCTGGCCGGCTGATCGTCGGCAATGCCGGCATCCTGGTCTCGGAAGTGATCTATGTGAAGGAAGGCGACGCCAAGAACTTCCTCGTCGTCGATGCCGCCATGAACGACCTGATCCGGCCGACGCTTTATGACGCCTTCCACGACATCAGACCGGTGGTGCAGCCGCCGGCTGCCACGCCGCGCATGAAGGTCGATATCGTCGGCCCCGTCTGCGAGACAGGCGATTTCCTCGGCCTCGACCGCGATCTCCCCAGGCTGAAGGCCGGCGACCTCATCGCCGTCTCCACGGCCGGCGCCTATGGCGCGGTGCAGGCCGGCACCTACAACACAAGGCTCCTGGTGCCCGAAGTGCTGGTCGACGGCGACCGTTTTCACGTCGTACGGCCGCGCCCGACCTATGAGGAGCTGATCGGGCTGGATTCATTGCCCGAGTGGCTGAAATAGAAGCACGAGGGTCCCGCGCTCAAAGGAGCAAGCCATGCTGGAGACTGGAGCTATCACGCGGGATCGCATCGCCGCGGTGGAACCGCACATCCGCCCGTTCGTCCGCCACACGCCGGTGCTGCGCGTCGACATGGCTGACTTCGGCCGGCCGGCCTTTCCGGTCGATCTGAAGCTCGAATGTCTGCAGCATTCCGGCTCGTTCAAGGCGCGCGGCGCCTTCACCAACCTGCTCGAGCGGCAGGTGCCCGCAGCGGGTGTGGTCGCCGCCTCCGGCGGCAATCATGGCGCCGCCGTCGCCTATGCCGCCATGAAGCTCGGGCACAGGGCCACCATCTTCGTGCCCGAGGTCAGCCCGCCGGCAAAGCTCGAGCGCATCCGCAGCTACGGCGCCGAGCTGGTGGTCGGCGGTGCGCGCTATGCCGAGGCGCTGGCTGCCAGCGAGGATTTTGCCGAACGAACCGGCGCCCTGCAGATCCACGCCTTCAACCAGGAAGAGACGCTAATCGGCCAAGGCACTCTCGGGCTCGAGATCGAAGCCGATCTGCCGGAGATCGACACACTGCTTGTCGCGGTCGGCGGCGGCGGCCTGATCGGCGGCATCGCCGCCTGGTTCGCTGGCCGCATCCGCATCATCGCCATCGAGCCCGAGGGCGCGCCGACGCTTCACCGCGCCTTCGAAGCCGGCAAGCCGGTCGATGCACCGGCCGAGGGCATCGCCGCCGATTCGCTGGCGCCGAAGCGCGTCGGCGAAATGATGTTCCCGATCGCGAAAGCCTTCGTCGAGCGCTCGATCCTGGTCAGCGACGACGACATCGTGGCGGCGCAGAAAGCGCTCTGGGACCGCACGCGAATCATCGCCGAGCCGGGCGGGGCCGCTGCCTTTGCGGCGATGCTTTCCGGTCGCTACGCGCCGGCTCTCGGCGAGCGCGCGGCCGTCCTGGTCTGCGGCTCCAACACGAATCCCGCGAATTTCTGATCGTAAAGGCGGCGAACCCTTCACAGATTTTGGAACCCGCCTCGCCTTCGCCGTGTTTGGTGTTATCCTCTGCTCATGAGGTCCGGGCGATCCTGCCCGGGCAGGAAGGGCCGATGACGGAACGACCCATTTCCAGCGGCGAACGCGGTCTGGCCGGGCGCCTTGCCTTGAGCCGGCTGGCGACGCGGGCCTCGATGATCTTCGAGCGCGGCTGGCCGTTGCTGTTGCCGCTGGCGGTGGTCGCCGGCCTGTTCCTCAGTGTCTCGTGGCTGGGCTTGTTCCAGCGCCTGCCGGATCTGGCGCGGATCGGCCTCCTGATCCTCTTCTCCATCTCGGCGCTCGCCGCGCTCTTTGCGCTGCGCTTCTTCCGCATTCCTTCCGCCGCCGAGGTCGACCGGCGCATCGAGGCAGCGAACGAGCTGCTGCACAGCCCCGTGCAGGTGCAGACCGACCGGCCGAGCGGCGCGGACAGCCTCTTCTCGCAGGCGCTGTGGCGCGAGCACCAGAAGCGCATGGCCGAGCGGCTCTCCGGCCTGGGCGCCGACCGGCCGCGCACAAGCGTGCCGGATTATGACCGCTGGGGCCTGCGGGCTGTGGTGGGGCTGCTGTTCGTCACCGCTTTTGCCTTCTCGTTCGGACCTTTCGGCGGCAGGATCAGCGACGGCTTCGTCGCCAGCGCCGCGCGCGATAGTGTGCCGCCGCGCATCGATGCCTGGGTGACGCCGCCGTCCTATACCGGGAAGCCGCCGCTGTTCTTGACCGCCGACGTGAACCAGGCCGCGCAGGTCTTCAGCGTCCCAGAGGGCAGCGACGTCTCGCTGCGCGTCACCGGCGGAACCGGCGAAGAGACGCTGAGCTATGCCGACGCGAACGGCAACGATCGCGCCATCGAGCCGGCTGCGCCGAAGGGCGCCGCGCCAGCCGCGGCGCAGCCGGGGTCCCCAGCCGGGCTCAAAGTGCGCCAGTTCTCCGGCAAGCTGAACACCAACGGCACGCTGCGGCTCAAGTCCGGCGAGGACGACCTCAGCCACTGGGCCTTCGCCATCATCCCGGACAAACCACCGACGATCCGTTTCGTCGGCGAGCCCAAGCGTGCCGTCAATGGCGCTATCGAGCTCAACTACCAGATCGACGACGACTATGGCGCGGCCTCCGCCAAGGCCGTCTTCGAGCTGTCTGAGCCGCCGCCGGCCAATGCGCATCCGCTCTACGGCCCGCCCGACATGCCGCTGACGCTGCCGCGCCGCGGCGGCAAGGCGAACGCGGCCAAGACGACCAAGGATCTGACCGAGCATGTCTGGGCCGGCAGCACCATCAAGCTGACGCTCACCGCCACCGACGATGCCGGCCATACCGCCACCAGTGAGACCAAGACGCTGGTGATGCCGGAGCGGCCCTTCTCCAATCCGCTGGCCCGCGCTGTGATCGAGCAGCGCCGCCTGTTGGCGCTCGACGCCAACGCCAAGCCGCGCGTGCTCGACCTGATGGACGCGATCACCCTGCGCCCCGAGGATACCTTCGACAACATGTCGCATTACCTGGCGATCATGAGCGCGAGGAGCCGGCTGAAGCTTGCCGAGAACGACGACCAGCTACGCAACGAGGTGGCTTATCTGTGGGAGATCGCGCTCGGCATCGAGGAAGGCAATCTGTCGGCCGCCGAGCGTCGGCTGCGCCAGGCGCAGCAGGCGCTACAGGACGCCATCAAAAACGGCGCCAGCGACGAAGAGCTCGAAAAGGCGATGAAGGAACTTCGCGAGGCGATGAACCAGTTCCTGCAGGAATTCGCCCAGCGCGCCCAGCAGAACCCGAACGCGCCGCAGATGCAGCAGAACGGTCGGGAACTGCGCCAGAGCGACATCAACCGGATGATGGACGAGATCGAGAATCTCGCCAAATCCGGCGACCGAGACCGGGCCCAGCAGTTGTTGTCGGAACTGCAGGACATGATGAACAACCTGCAGGCCGGGCGCCAGCAGCAGGCCGGCGAGCAGGACAGCGAGATGCGCCAGCAGATGGACAAGCTGGGCGAGATCATGCGGCGCCAGCAGGAGATGATGAACGATACCTTCCGCCTCGACCAGATGCAGCGCGGCGATCGGCAGCGCGGTGCAAATCGCGACGAGCAGCTGGGCGAGGATGGCGAGCAGTCGCAGGATGGGCAGAAGCCCGGTGATGACCGCGACCCGCTCGGCCGGCCGAAGCAAATGACGCCGCAGGAATTCGCGGATGCGCTGAAGCAGCTGCAGGAAGGTCAGGGCCAGCTGCAGAGCGAGCTCGACAAGCTGAAGAAGGGCCTCGAAGGCATGGGCATGCAGCCCAATGAGGGCTTTGGCGAGGCCGGCAAATCCATGGGCGATGCCGAGCAGGCGCTGGGCGAAGGCGAAGGCGACCAGGCGGTCGGCCACCAGGGCCGCGCGCTGGAGGCGCTGCGCCGCGGCGCCAAGGAGATGATGAAGCAGATGCAGGCCATGCAGGGCGACCAGGGCGGCAGCGAACAGGGCGGACGTCAGCAGGACGCCGACCGCGACCCGCTTGGCCGGCCGCGCGCCACGAAGGGCCCCGACGACGGCAACTCCGTCAAGGTGCCCGACGAGATCGACGTGCAGCGCGCCCGCCAGATCCTCGAAGCGATCCGCAAGCGCCTCGGCAACGCGCTCAGCCCGGACATCGAGCGCAGCTACCTCGAACGCCTGCTCGAACTGAAATAGCGCCCACACCGGTCACCGCCGACATGCCGAAGCTTGGAACCGTCACGCCGATCCTGCGCATGTTCGATACCGTCAAGGCGCGAGAGTTCTATCTCGACTTCCTCGGTTTCGAGGTCCGCTTCGAGCATCGCTTCGACGACAACGCGCCGCTCTATATGGGCGTCGCCCGCGACGGCTGCGAGCTGCATTTGAGCGAGCATCATGGCGACGGCTCGCCCGGTGCCAATATACGCATCGAAGCGACCGGCATCATTGAGCTGCATCGCGAGTTCAAGGCCAAGAACTACCGCTTCAACAGGCCGGGCCTTGAGACGACGCCTTGGCAGACGAAGGAGGTCACGGTGATCGATCCGTTCGGCAATCGCCTGACCTTTTTCGAAAGAGACTGAGGTAGCGGGCAGCCGCAGGTCGCTCTCGCCACACGCATTGCAGGCCGCGCTGCCTACCGGTATCGTCATCGTCAAGGGAGACTGGCGATGATCGACTTCTGGTTCTCCATCGGCAGCACCTACACCTATCTTTCGGTGATGCGTCTCGCCGAGGTTGCGGCTGAGACCGGCATCGAGTTCCGCTGGCGACCCTTCAATGTGCGCGCCATCATGATCGAGATGGACAACATTCCCTTTGCCAAGAAGCCGGCGAAGGCGGCTTATATGTGGCGCGACATCGAGCGCCGAGCGGCGATGTACAGGATGGTGCCGAAACTGCCGGCCCCCTACCCGCTGGCCGAGCTCGAACGCGCCAATCGCGTGGCTCTCATCGCGGCGCACGAGGGCTGGTGCGAAGCCTATGCCCGGGAAAGCTACCGGCGCTGGTTCGAAATGGGTGAGCCGGCGGGTAGCGAGCCAAACATTTCGGCGAGCATCGAGAAGGCCGGACAGAAAGCGGAGCCGGTTCTTCGGCGGGCCGACAGCGATGACGCCAAGGCCGAGCTCGCGGCCGCGACGGAGCAGGCCAAGGCGCTCGGCATCTTCGGCTCGCCGAGCTTCGTCGTCGACGGCGAGCTGTTCTGGGGCGACGATCGCCTTGAGGATGCCATGCGCTGGCTCAAGCAGATGGAGAGCGGACCGCCGGATTGAGCGGACCGTTTCGTAAGTCAAAGACTGACTGTTGCCTGTGCCTGCCTGGTCAGCATGAAAGCCTCACGGATCGCGTTTTCCATCCCGTCGATCGCTTCGCCCGTCGCCAGCGGATTGCGGTGCAGCACCACATTCGAGGAATCGATGTCGCCGAAGCCGTCGGCGGCGGTCAGCTCGCGGCAATCGGGCGGGATGTTGCTGCGCGAGATCGGTGCGATCGCCAGGCCAGAAGTGACCGCCAGCGTCAGGCCGCCATTGGTGTCGCTGGTGTAGGCGACGCGGTAGTCGAGGCCGCGCTGCTGCAGCGACTTGATCGCGAAGTCCCGGCACCAGCCATTGCGGCTGTAAAGCGCGATCGGCACCGGCCGCTCCTCATGCATGTGATGCAGCGTTGACGTCACCCATACCGTGGGATCGTGCATCAGCACATCGCCGCCGGAAAAACCTTCCCACTCGAACACCACCGCAAGGTCGAGTTCGCCGGCCGCAAGCGCCCTCACCTGCGAGTCGGAATGCGCGTAACGCACCGTGACCTCCACGCGCGGGTGGCGTTTGGCGAATTCGCCAAGTGCCCGCGACAAGATCGACCGTCCGTATTCGGCAGGAATGCCGATGCGCACCAGCCCGCCGAGCGGCGGCGCGACCAGCGATGCCGCCGTCTCGTCGAGCAGCGAGACGATGCGGCGGGCGTTGGCGATCAGCTCGCCGCCGCGACGTGTCAGCGCCACCCCGCGAGAGCCGCGTTCGAACAGGCTGTCGCCCACCATGTCTTCCAGCTTCTTCATCTGCATGGACACCGCCGACTGGGTGCGTCCGGCCTTTTCGGCCGCCTTGGTGAAATTGCCGGTCTCGGCCACCGCCACGAAGGTGCGCAGGAGGTCGCTGTCGAGGGTGGGCTTCATCGATGCCGCCATAAGAAATTTTTATTGCTGGTATCATTCCAATTCGTTTGCAACATGTCAAACGCCGCAGGATAGTTGCTCTACCCATTGGATATGCGGCCGTGAGATTCGGCCGCGGACCAATTCGAAGAGTCCTCACTCGTGCCCGCTGCCCGAAACGGTGGCGGGCTCTTTTTCACTGGAACGAACATGCAGAACCGGATGGTGCTTGGCATTTTGAGCCTCTGCCTCGGCGTTCTCGTCTTTTCGTTGCAGGACCCGCTGGTGAAGGCGGTTTCGGGCAGCTATCCGGTGACGGAAGTGATGGCGATCCGCGCCCTCGTGGCGCTGCCGATCCTGGTCGTTATCGTCCAGGCCGATGTCGGCCTGACAGCCTTGCTGTCGAAACGAGCGGGCATGCTGACGCTGCGCGGCTTCATCCAATTCAGCTCCTACACCGTCTACTATCTGGCGATTGCCGCCCTCTCGCTGGCCGACGCGATAGCGCTCTATTTCATGGCGCCGCTCTTTATCATGTTGCTTGCCGGGCCTTATCTCGGCGAGCACGTCTCCGGGCGGACGCTGACGACGGTGCTGATCGGCCTCGTGGGAGTGGTCGTGATGTTGCGTCCGGGCGCCGGATTATTCGACTGGGCGGCACTGCTGTCGCTCGGCTCGGCATTCCTCTACGGGTTCTCGCAGCTGATGGCGCGCCGGATCGGCGAGACCGAATCCTCGACGGTGATGGCCTTCTACCAGAACGGCGCCTATCTCACCGGCGCTGTGGCGGTCGCCGCGGTGTTTCATCTTGCCGGCATCACCCATGCGGGCCACCCGAGCCTCGACTTCCTGGTGCGGCCCTGGGTCTGGCCGGCGCTGCCGGACTTCCTGAAGATGGCGGCCTGCGGCTTCGTTGCCTCCGCCGGCATGATCTTGCTGTCGCAGGCCTACCGGATGGCGCCCGCCAACCGGGTCGCAACCTTCGAATACACGGGCATCCTCTGGTCGCCGCTGTGGGGCTTCCTGTTCTTCGCCGAGATCCCGCGGTCAACGACGGTGCTGGGCGCGGCGCTGATCATCGGCGCCGGTCTGGTTGCACTCAACGGTGAGCGCCGACGCGGCGCAGCACCTGCAATCGCAGCGACCGGCGATGCCGTCTAAACGATCAAGCGAAGCAGCTTAATGCCCGTCCGACGCGGGCGCGTATTTCGGCAAGCGTGAACGGCTTCTGCACGACGTCGAGGATGATGCCGTTCAATTCCTCGGCGCGCTCGCGCTGGTCGGCATAGCCGGTCATCAGCATGATCTTCATGGCCGGAAACTGTTTTGCCGCCGCGGTCGCCATCTCGATGCCGTCCATCTCCGGCATGCGGATATCGGATACCACGAGATCGTAGCTGCCGCGCTGCTGGCGGATCAGGGTGAGCCCCTGCGCGCCATCGGCGGCGATGGTGACACTGTGCCCATCACGCTCCAGCGCGCGGGCAGCGAGGGTGCGGACGGATTCATCGTCCTCGACGATCAAAAGCTTTGCCATGCCGAGATAGATGCCGCCGAAACGTTGACGTTTTCTGAAAATTTGAAACGTCCATGCGGCCTTTTCGGCGCGACCTTACTTGTCCTCTTTCACGACCCCGACAAACGGCAATTCCCGGAAAGCATGCGCGACGTCCATGCCGTAGCCGACGACGAAATAATCGGGGCAGTCGAAGCCGACATAATCGGCGTTGAGCGTGGTCTGGCGGCGCATGCGCTTGTCGAGCAGCACCGCGATGGCGCAGCTCCTGGCGCCGCGCGACAGCATCAGGTCGCGGGTGAAGGAAAGCGTCTTGCCGGATTCGAGGATGTCGTCGATCAAAAGAACGTCGCGGCCGGCGACCTCGTTGTCGATGTCGCGCAGCACCTTGACCTCGCCGCTTGTGGTGCCGGCGCCGTAGCTGGAGATGAAGATGAATTCGACCTCGGGCGACAGGCCGACATCGTGCATGGCGCGGATAAGATCGGCGGCAAAGACGAACGAGCCTTTCAGGATCGATATCACAAGCAGGTCGTGATAGTCGCGCCCGGCGATTTCCTTGGCGAGCTCGAGATTGCGCCGGGCGATCGCCGACGCCGAAAACAGGACCTCGATGTCCTTGCCGCGTACAACTGGCATAGCTTTTTCCTTCAGAATCGCCTGCAACGCCGGAAGGGCTAGGTTCATCAATATTCAGGGCAGCCGAACCCAAAATAGCGGGTTCCGAGAACCGGTGCAGAGCGTACTCAAGCACGTGAGCACCTAAGCGCAGGAAACCACTAATTGCAGGCCGGCATCACCTGAATATCGATGCACCTACCCGGCGAAGGTGACGGATACGGCCTTCACGCCGTTTCTAGGGACATCGAGCCGGCTGGAAAAGCCGAATCTTTCGCCGGGCGCCAGCGAGCGGTTGGATGTCCCCAACCTGTAGCGGATGACATTGCTGGCATTGTCGGTGACGCGGATCTCGAGCGGCGGCAGCGACTCCGCCCGTACGCCGTCATTGGCGGCCTCGCCGTCGATGAACAGGATGGGCTTCAGCCCCGAGGCATCGATTCGCGACGTCACACCGGAAATGCTGAGCGCGCTTGCCGGCTGCGCAGCCGCCCAGAAGGGGCTCTGACGCACCAGGGCATGTCCGCCCGACACCCAGAAAGCCACGAGTGCGGCGCCCACTCCGGCGGCCCAGAAGATTGGATCGCCACGCGAGGCCGGCCGCGCCGGCGCGGCCTCCGGTTTGCGCAGCATGCCCATGCCAGCGATGGATGGCGTCGAGGGCGCTTGCGGCGGCAACGGCGCCGCAATCGGTTCCGAACGGGCGGCGAATCGCGGCAGCACCACATAGTCGGCATCGACGACATCGGTGTCGAGGATGACGCGCTCCGGCGCGGCCTTTGTCGCCGTGCCGGTCATGATTTCGCCGGAAACAGAGCGCGCGGTTCTATCCTCAGCCATTACGGCCCCAGTGCAATCTTCGTTGCTTTTGGGTAAACGCAAATGGTTAACGCTTCCCCACCGGAACTGCTGTGAAACGTCGAAAGCGCGCAGAAATTAACCAACGATTAACCATGCCGGCCGATGGTCTTGGCAGAGAACAGGCTGGCGGGATGCCGCCTAAGGTTTCAGGTCGCCGAACGTGATCCGCTTCGAAAATGTCGGCCTCCGCTATGGCATGGGTCCGGAGATCCTCCGCGACATTTCCCTGCACATTCCGGAGCGCTCCTTTCAGTTCCTGAGCGGCCCCTCGGGCGCCGGCAAGACCACCTTGCTGCGCCTGCTTTTCATGTCGCTGAAGCCGACGCGCGGCCTGATCACCATTTTCGGCAAGGATCGTTCGCGCATCTCGCGCGGCGAGTTGCCGCTGCTCAGGCGCCGCATCGGCGTGGTGTTCCAGGATTTCCGCCTGCTTGACCACATGACCACTTACGAGAACGTGGCGCTGCCGTTGCGCGTGCGCGGGCGCGAGGAGGCGAGCTATCGCACCGACGTCGCCGAGCTCCTGAAATGGGTTGGCCTCGGGGAGCGCATGCATGTGCTGCCGCCGGTGCTGTCGGGCGGCGAGAAGCAGCGTGCTGCGATCGCTCGCGCGCTGATCGAGCAGCCGGAGATCCTGCTTGCCGACGAGCCGACCGGCAACGTCGATCCGCCACTGGCGCGCCGGCTGCTGAGGCTCTTCATCGAGCTCAACCGGCTCGGCACCGCCGTGGTGATCGCAACCCACGACCTCGGCCTGATGGAGCAGGTCGATGCGCGGCGCATGATTCTCGCCGGCGGAAGGCTGGACGTCTATGACTGAGCTTCCGGCCGATCACCTGCACGAGGAAGCCGCCGAGACGCCGGCTGCCGTTCGCCGTGTCCAGCGCAAGATGGCGCCGATCGTGCCGGCGCACAACATCGCCGGCAGAGCCCTGGTGCTGGTCATCGCCATCATGACCTTCCTGTCCTGCCTGACCTTCGGCGCCGTGACGCTGGTGCGTGACACCGCCTCGGTGTGGGAGAACCAGATCTCGCGCGAGGCGACGATCCAGATCAAGCCCGTCGAGGGCCTCGACATGGAAGCAGCCCTCGCGCAGGCCTCTGAGATCGCCAGCGAGTTCCCGGGTGTGAAGGGTACGAGGATCGTCGACCGCGATGCGACGGCGCGCCTTTTGGAGCCGTGGCTGGGCACCGGCCTCAACATCGATGAACTGCCGGTGCCGCGCCTCATCGTCGTCACCATCGACGAGGCCAATCCGCCCGACTTCGCGGCCATGCGCGCCGCGATCACGCCCAAGCTGCCGAGCGCCGCGCTCGACGACCATCGCACCTGGGTCGACCGGCTGGTCGCCATGGCGCATACGACGGTGACGATCGGCTTTGCCGTTTTGGCGCTGATATTGTCGGCGACGGTGCTGACGGTGGTGTTCGCCACGCGCGGCGCCATGGCCGGCAACGGCCACATCATCGAGGTCCTGCATTTTGTCGGCGCCGAGGCCCGCTTCATCGCGCGCGAATTCCGTTGGCATTTCCTGGTCACCGGCATGAAGGGCGCCGCCGCCGGAGGTGCCGCCGCTATCTTGGTCTTCATCGTCTTTTCCTGGTGGTCGTCGCGCAACATGGCGACGCCTGAGGCCGACCAGGCGACCGCGCTGTTCGGCAATTTCGCGATCGGCTCGACCGGCTATCTCGGCGTCGCCCTGATGGTGCTGGTGATCGGCGCGCTGACCGCGGCGACCTCACATGCCACGGTCGTCGCCTATCTCAGTGAGATCGACATCCGGCAGCCGGAGGCAAGCTGATCATGACGCGAAACCAAGTGTGGCGCGAATGCAAGAGTTGGCAAGTTGGGTTTCCAATGCGACCCGGACCCTACAAGTGCATGATCACGCAAGGGAAACTGCCGTAACGCAATGTGCGCCGTGCTATCTATGAAAGGCGACGTTTCAGAGTTAACCATTGGATGTTTTCAGGATTAACCTGGGGATGATGGACGCGCGGGACTCGATCGGAACGGCTGGACGGATGCCAGCGGCGCTTACGCGCGGTGCTGCGTCTGCAAGAACCGGTCGTCTCAGATTTGCGCTTCGTCTCTGCGGTTTCTTCGTGCTTGCCCTGCTGGCGCTTTTCGCCGGCGGCTTCGGCTGGTTTGCCGACAAGGTCAGCAACATGACGACGCCGGTCAATCCGGCCAGGGCCGACGCAATCATCGTGCTCACCGGGGGCCAGTCGCGACTCGACGCCGCCATGGATCTGCTGGCATCAGGCAAGGGCGAGCGGCTCTTGATCAGCGGTGTTCACCCCACCGCCAGCCGCCGCCAATTGCAAGCGGCAATGGGCGGCGACAAGCAGTTGTTCTCCTGCTGCGTCGACATCGACCGCGCCGCGCTCGACACGATCGGCAATGCCGAGGAGAGCGCCAAATGGGTGGAAAGCCACGCCTATGGCAGCATCATCGTCGTCACCAACAACTACCACATGCCGCGCAGCCTGCTCGAGATGGGCCGGCTGCTGCATGGCGCGCGGCTTGAGCCCTATCCGGTGGTCAACAACAAGCTCGGCAATGGCAGCTGGCTGACCAAGCCGGAAGCGCTGCGCGTGCTGCTCACCGAATACAGCAAATATGTGCTGGCGCTGGCGCGCGGCATCGTCCCGCTTCGGCCGACCACCGAGGGCGTCACGCTCGCCGAAGCCTCTACGGTGAGCAAGAACTAAGCTTCGCCAGACGCGCTGTTGCGCAGGCGTGCGATCTCCTGCTCCAGACCGGCAATGCGTCTATCCCGCTCGGCAAGCGCCGCGGCCACATCCGCCGCCTCGAAGCGCTGCGGAATGTGCTGCGGGCAATTTGCATCCCAGGCCGTGACGCTGAGCAGGATCGCCTGCTCTGGCCGCGCCTTGTAGTTGGCCGGCATCAGCCTCGCCGTCAGCTCCGCATCGTCCTCGACGACGCGCGCTGTGCCCCAGATCTTGATGCGCTGCCGAAGCATGTAGTCGATCAGGAACAGGAAGGCCTGGGCATTGTCCGCAAGATTGCCCTGGGTGATGAACTGCCGGTTCCCCGAGAAATCGGCAAAGCCGATCGTATGCCCGTCCAGCACCTTCAGGAAGCCGGCTGGCCCGCCGCGATGCTGAACATAGGGTTGACCTCCGCCATTGGCTGTCGCCAGGAACACGCTGGTCTGCGCCTCGATGAAGGCGGCGAGGTCGGGCGTGATCGTCGCCCGCCAGCCGCCGCGCTCCTCGACCCGCGCATAAGATGCGCGCGAGCCCTTGCGGGACTGGATGGCCTTGACCGTAGGGGTAAAGGCGACGTCGCTGGTGAAGGCGTCCATGGCGGCGGTCCTCTGCCAAAGTGGAACGACATGTAGCCCCTTCCGAAATCCGGAGGTAGAAGGCATAGTTGCAATCCATCCTTCCACATTTCGGAAGAATAGATGGACCGCCTCGACGCCATGTCCTTGTTCGTAGCCACGGTGGAGGCCGGCAGCCTTTCCGCCGTCGCGCGACACGCCGGCGTACCGCTCGCCACCGTCAGCCGCAAGCTCTCCGAACTGGAGAGGCACCTCAACACGCGTCTGCTCAACCGCTCGACGCGGCGCCTCACCTTGACGGACGCTGGTCGTTCCTATCTCGCCGCCTGCCGCCGTATCCTCGATGAGGTGGGCGAAGCCGAACGAGCCGCCGCTGGCGAATATTTGAGCCCGACCGGCGAGCTGGTGATCACTGCGCCGGTCGTCTTCGGCCGCCTGCATGTGCTGCCGGTCGTCACAGATTTTCTGGCCGCCTATCCCGACGTCGACATCCGCCTGACGCTGTCCGATCGGATCACGCAACTGATCGAGGAGCATATCGATCTTGCCGTGCGCATCGGCGAGCTGCCGGATTCGGCCATGGTCGCAGCGCGCGTCGGCCAGATCCGCCGCATCGTCTGCGCCAGCCCGGCATATCTTGCGAAGCATGGCACGCCGTTCGAACCGCGCGACCTTTCAGGCCACAACTGCATCACCTTCGAAGGGCTTGCCTCTCCCGCGACGTGGAGCTTCGGCACCGACAAGAGCGAAACCGTGGTTCCGGTCCGCTCGCGGCTGCAGCTCAACACCGCCGAGGCAGCAATCGATGCGGCGATCGCCGGCCTCGGCCTGACGAGGGTGCTCTCCTATCAGGCGGACGCCGCGGTGCGCGCCGGCGCGCTCCATGTCGTGCTCGAGCCGTTCGAGCCGCCGCCATGGCCGGTCAATCTCCTGCATGCCGGTCAGGGCCTGCTGCCGGTGAAGCTGCGCGCCTTCCTCGATTTCGCGGCGCCCCGCCTGAAGGAGCGGCTGGCGCGCTCGCTGTGATGCGCCCCACCGTCGCGCCGTTTCCTTTTTGCCCGCGCTTGGTGTAACCAACGCTCACTTCCACACCGGGCCCTTTCCCGCATGCTCATTATCCGCTCGCTGGCGTTCAACCTAGCCTTCTATCTCAGCCTGGTCGTTCAGATGATCTTCTGGACGCCCTTCTATTTCCTGTCGCCCCGCCACCGCGCCTGGTTCGTGCCGAAATTCTGGTCGCGCACCTCGATGTGGCTTTACGACAAGATCGCCGGCACCAGGAGCGAAATCACGGGCGCCGAGAACCTGCCTGAGGGGTCCTTCATCCTGGCGCCGAAGCATCAGTCCTTCTGGGACGCGATCGCCTTTTTTCCTTATCTCGACGACGCCTTGTATATCCTGAAGCGGGAACTGACCTGGATCCCCTTCTTCGGCTGGTACATCATGAAGATGCGCATGATCCCGGTCGACCGCGGCAGCCGCTCCAAGGCGCTGAAAGCGGTCGTTGCCGCGACAAGGCAGGAGATGGCGCGCAACCCGCGTCAGCTTATCATCTACCCGGAAGGCACTCGTCGCCCACCGGGCGCCGAGCCGTCCTACAAATACGGCATCGTCGAGCTCTATACCCAGCTGGGCGTTCCCGTGGTGCCGGTCGCCCATGTCGCCGGCCTCTACTGGCCGCGCCGCAAGTTCATGCGTTATCCGGGCACCATAAAGGCCCGTTTCCTGCCGCCGATTCCTCCGGGGCTCGACAAGGAGGAGTTCATGCAGCGGCTGATCGGCGAGACCGAGACCGCCTGCGACGAGCTGCTGGTCGAGGCCTCGCGCGCGCCGAACCCGCCGCCGATGCCGCCGACGGCGGTGAAGCGGCTGGCGGAGCTCGGCGCTGCGGCAAAGGCCTGAGCTCCCCTTACGGCAGCCCCGCCAGTGCAGTCGTCAGCACCAGCGTCGCCGCGAAGACGAGATTGATGATCCGCGACGCCAATGGATCGCGCAGCAGCCTCGCGAAAATCGTCCCAGCGAGAAGCCAGAGCACATGAATGGCGACGATCATCGCTGCCAGCACCAAAAGTTTTGGCCGACATCCCGAGCCCGTCGACCGTGGATGAAGCTCCCGCGAAGACCGCGCCGATCGCCACATAGGCTTTCGGGTTGGCGACGGCGAGCATGAAGCCGCCGAAGAAGGTGGGACGCGCCGCCGCATTGCCGACTTGGGCAAGCGGCGGCGCTGTCGCGATCCTGAAGGCAAGGTAGAGGATATAGAGGGCCGAAGCGACAGTCAGCAACGGCGCCAGCCCCGGCACCGAGGCGAGCATGCCGAATATCCCGGCGGCCACAACCAGGAGCACGGCCGTCGTTCCAAGCACGATGCCGAACGTATAACCCAGCGAAGGCCGCAGCCCGAAAGCGGCGCCGACGGCGGTGACGCTGATCGTCGCCGGACCTGGGCTACCCATGACAACGGTCGCCGCCATGACCAGCGCCAGCACCTGCTGCCAGGGCTGCGCTTCGGACAAAACGTCTCCGACCATGCCGAACCTCAATTCCTGCCGCGATCGGGCAGGAATTATCGCGAGGCACCGAAAAGGTCTTGAACGATCGTGTGGGGGACCTGCTGCACCAACGCATGTTGGATCCAGGTCAGGCCGGCATCCGCCTGAATATCGACACGCCTTAAGCGCTGGCGCGATCGAGCGCTGCGATGTCGTCGGCGGAAAGCTTGAGCGATGCTGCGCGGATCAGGCTTTCCATCTGTGCGGGCGTGGTGGCGCTGGCAATCGGCGCGGTGATGCCCGGCCGCGCCATGATCCAGGCGAGCGCCACTTCGGCCTGCTTGGCCGAATGGCGCCCGGCCGCGGCATCGAGCGCGGAGAGAATGCGCATGCCGCGTTCGTTGAGATACTCGGCCACGTCTTCGCCACGCTCGCTCCGGCCAAGGTCGGCCTTGCTGCGGTATTTGCCGCTGAGAAACCCCTTGGCCAGGCCGAAATAGGTGATGACGCCGAGGCCTTCCGCCTTGCACAGGTCGAGCAGCGGGCCGTCCAGGGAAGAGCGATCGTACAGATTGTATTCGGGCTGCAGAACCTCGTAACGCGGCAGGCCCCGCAGGCTGGCGACATCGAGGGCCGCGCGCAATTGCCCCGCATCGAGATTGGAGCAGCCCGGATAGCGGATCTTGCCCTTCTCGAGCAGGCGCTGATAGGCGCCGAGCGTTTCCTCGTAAGGCGTGGCCGGGTCCGGCCAGTGCGACAGATAGAGGTCGATGACGTCGGTCTGCAGCCGCTTGAGCGATTGGTCGACCGCCTTTTCGATATAGGCTGCGGAGAGGTCCCGCCTGCCCTGTCCCATGTCGGAGCCGACCTTGGTGATGACGACGATGCTGTCCCGGTTGCCGCGGCTCTTCATCCAGTTGCCGATGATGGTTTCGGATTCGCCGCCTTTGTTGCCCGGCGCCCAGCGCGAATAGGCGTCCGCCGTGTCGACTGCGTTGAAGCCGGCCTCGGCAAAGCGGTCGAGCAGGTCGAACGAGGTCTTCTCGTCGGCGGTCCAGCCGAAGACGTTGCCTCCAAGGACCAGCGGCGCGATGGAAAGGTCGGTGCGACCGAGACGGCGTTTCTGCAAGACTGATCTCCGTGATGCTGGGAAGGGCCTGGGTGCCCAGAGGATGGATTGCGGCTAACCTAGGTCGTGCCTTGCCCAGGTCAAAGGCATGGTTTTGCTTTTTGATCGGGCCAGATCTTCACGAAGGCGCGACCTGCCGCCCCACCTCTTCCAGCCAGTGGTCGCGGATGCCGAGCGCCCTCAGATGCTCCACTGTGCTCAGGACATAGTCTTCGTTCCTGCCCGATTGGCCCACGGCGCCGCGCACGACTTTTGCCGCATGGTCGGCGTCGAGCCCGCCGGCATATTGCTCATGCGCGCGGTCGACGATGTAGGCGACCGCTTCGACCGTTCCGCCTTGTCCCGCCCCATCCAGCCGGACATCGAGGGTGCGTTCGAGATAGACGCTGGTCACCAGCTCGCGCTCGCGCAGATAGGAAAGCACTTCGTCACGCAAATCGCCGGGCACGCGGAAGGCGAGCCCGACGCAGGAGCCGCCGCGGTCGAGGCCGAGCACCAGGCCCGGCCGCTCACGCGTACCGCGATGGACGAAGGAATAGACGCAGAGCGACCGGCGGAAGCCGTAAAGACGGGCGCGCCGCGTCTCGACATGTGCGAAACCGGGCCGCCAGATCAGCGACCCGTAGCCAAAAACCCAAAAATCGCCCATATCGCCAAGCCTGATTGCATTCGAGTGACGACACCACACCAGTAAGGTGCTTCTTCTGTCCCCGCTTGTCGTGCGTAAGAACAACCACCCGCTCGCCGCATGAGCGGGTTAACGAGAGCCGCAGCATGACGTCAAGTGACGAGCGATCGCGCAAACCTCGCCGCCGGCTGTTCTGGCTTGCGGCGTTCATCTTGGTGCTGTTCGCGCTCTACAGCGGCGGATGGTTCTATCTCGCCGGCAAGGTCAAGACCGAGGCCGAGCGGGCCGTGGCCGAGCTTGGAGGCAAGGGCATCAAGGCCGACTGCGCCAATCTCACGGTCAGCGGTTATCCACTGGACTTCACGGTCGCCTGCGACAGCCTGGCCTATCAGGACGATGCCAGGAATGTAGCGGCCTCGACCGGCGATATGAACGTCGTCGCTCGCATCACCCAGCCTCTGTCGCCCGTGGCGAACCTGCGCGGGCCGTTGCGGACTGTGGCGCCGGGCATGCCGCCGCTTTGGCTCGACTGGGACAAGCTGCACG
Organism: Mesorhizobium sp. WSM3862; assembly: GCF_002294985.1. Taxonomy (GTDB): domain Bacteria; phylum Pseudomonadota; class Alphaproteobacteria; order Rhizobiales; family Rhizobiaceae; genus Mesorhizobium. The sequence goes on from NZ_NSGE01000005.1 coordinate 98,774, forward strand.
CCACGGTCAAGCTGTCATGGCCGCTTCCGCGCCGCATTTCGCTTCAGGCGGAAGGCTTGTCTGGACAGACCGATCCGGCCGACGACACCGATCCCGTGCAGCTGTTCAGCGCCGGCCAGGCGGCCGGCCAGCTGCAGCCGAACGGCCAGGACCTCGTCTATACCGGCAGCTTTGGCGACCTGAAGATCGACGCGGAAGCTGTCGGCGGACGCGTGCTGCCGGAACTCGACGGCGCCGGCGAAGCGACAGTGAAGAACGGCGTCGCGCTGATTAAGGCGCCGCCGAAAAGCCTGCGCGGCCAGTCGGTCGAGATTGCCAGCCTCGACGTGTCATCAGGCACGGCGCGCGTAACTGTGTCCGGGCCGATCTCGATCGACGCCGACGGCCTGATCGATGCAAATCTGTCGATCAAGCTGAAGGACCCAAAGGCCGTAGCGGCGATCCTCGCCGGCGCCATTCCCGAGCACAAGAGCGAGATCGAGCAGGGTTTTGCCGGCATTGCCATGCTCGGCAACCAACCGTCCATGCCGCTCAAGATCGTGAAGGGTAAAGCTTCGCTTGGCTTCATCCCGCTCGGCAAGATCAAGCCGGTCGATTGAGACTGCGATGGCCGGACCGATCAAACTGCTCAGCGTCGGCGCGTTCACCCTCGACACGATCCTGCGTGTCGAGATGCTGCCCGCGCATCAGGGCAAGTTCATCGCCAGCGACGGTGTCCAGATCGCCTCCGGCATGGCGACGAGTGCGGCCTGCGCCGCGCATCGCCTCGGCGCCGATGTGTCGCTTTGGGCGAGCGCGGGAGACGATGCGGTCGGCGACCGGCTGATCGCCGAGATCGAGGCGGAAGGCGTCGACTGCAGCCTGGTCCGCCGCGTCGCCGGCGCGCGCTCGGCGCTGGCCGCGATCCTGGTGGATGCCCATGGCGAGCGCATCATCGTGCCCTTCTATGACAGCAGGGCGCAAGCCGATCCCGACACGCTGCCGCTTGCCGAATTTTCCGCCTTCAACGCCGTGCTGGTGGACGTCCGCTGGCCGGGCGCCGCCGCACTTGCCTTGGCAGCCGCGCGGGATGCCGGCCGTCCGGCGATCCTCGACGCCGACACGGCGCCGATCGACGTGCTCGAGCGGCTTTTGCCGTTGGCCTCGCACATCGTCGCCTCGGAGCCGGCGGCGCGGATCGTCTGCGGCCATGCGCTCGATCCGGAAAGCGCATGCGCCGATCTCGCCTCGCGCACCGACGCCTTCGTTGCGGTAACGGGCGGCGCTGCCGGAACCTGGTGGCATGACCGGGGAACCGGTCGCGTCCGGCATGTCGAGGCGCCGAAGGTCAAGGCGGTCGACACGCTCGCCGCCGGCGACGTCTTCCACGGCGCCTTCGCCGTCGGGCTTGCCGAAGCCATGCCGCCCGAGCAGGCGCTGCGCTTTGCCAGCGCCGCCGCCGCGCTTAAATGCCTGCGCTTCGGCGGCCGGCTCGGCGCTCCAAACAGAGCCGAGACAATGGCCATGATGGCGGCGCACTGGCCCCCATCGGGACAGATCGAGCAGAAGGCCTAGGGCTTGGCCCGCGGGTGCTCTACGGCCTGACGGCCGAAATCCGGGACATCGATATCCTGGCCGGCCTCGATGATCGAGCGGCGGATGGCGCGCGTGCGGGTGAACAGGTCGAACAGCTTTTCGCCGTCGCCCCAGCGGATCGCCCGCTGCAGCGAGGCCAGATCCTCCGAGAAGCGCGCCAGCATTTCCAGGATCGCGTCCTTGTTATGCAGGCACACGTCCCGCCACATGGTCGGGTCGGAAGCGGCCAGTCGGGTAAAGTCGCGAAAACCGGAAGCGGAATATTTGATGACTTCCGTCTTGGTCACCGATTCCAGGTCGTCGGCGGTGCCGACGATGTTGTAGGCGATGATATGCGGCAGATGCGAGACGATGGCCAGGGTCATGTCGTGATGCTGCGGGTCCATCGTGTCGATGTTGGAGCCGCAGCGCCGCCAGAATTCGGAGAGCTTTTCCAGCGCCTCCGGATCCGTGCCCGGCAGCGGCGTGAAGATGCACCAGCGGTTGTCGAAGAGATCGGCGAACCCGGCATCCGGCCCGGACTTTTCCGTGCCCGCCAGCGGGTGCCCGGGGATGAAATGCACACCGACGGGCACATGCGGCTGCATTTGCGCGATCACCGAAGCTTTGGTTGAGCCGACATCGGTAAGGATCGCGCCTTTCTTCAGCGCCGGCGCGATTTCGGCCGCGACCTCGCCGGACGAGCCGACCGGAACCGAGACGATGACGAGATCCGCGTCGCGCACTGCGTCTTCGGCCTCGGTCGTGTAGGAATCGCCGAGACCCAGTTCCTCGGCGCGCTTGAGCGTCGATTGGCTGCGCGTCGCGATAGCGATGTGGCGCGCCAGGCCTTCGCGGCGGATGACGCGGGCGAGCGACGAACCGATCAGGCCGATGCCGACCAGCGCTATTCTTCCGAACATCGGTGCTGTCATGGTGCTTCAGCTTTTCAGAAATGTCTTGAGCGCCTCGACGACGCCGCGATTGGCCTCCTCGATGCCGATGCTCATGCGCAGCGCGTTGGGAAAGCCGTAGCCGGTGACGCGCCGCAGGATGTAGCCACGCGCGCTGAGATAGTCGTCCGCGGCCGCTGCCGAATGCTTTTTGTTGTCGGGGAAGTGGATCAGCACGAAATTGCCGACGCTGGGCGTCACGCGCAGCCCGAGCCCGGTCAGTTCCTCGCTGACCCAGGCAAGCCACTTCTCGTTATGCGCCACGCTGCGTTCAATATGGGCGCGGTCGCGGATGGCCGCGATACCGGCCTCGATCGCGGTCGCATTGACGTTGAAGGGCCCGCGCACCCGGTTGATGGCATCGACGAAATGCGCCGGTCCGTACATCCAGCCGATGCGTGCGCCGCCGAGGCCGAGCTTGGAGAAGGTGCGGGTCATGACCACGTTCTCCGAGCTCCCGGCCAGCTCGATGCCGGCTTCATAGTCGTTGCGCCGCACATATTCGGCATAGGCCGCGTCGAGCACCAGGAGCACGCTCTTGGGCAGTCCGGCATGCAGCCGGCGCACCTCCTGGAACGGCACATAAGTGCCGGTCGGATTGTTGGGGTTGGCGAGGAACACGATCCGCGTCGCCGGCGTCACCGCGGCGAGGATTGCGTCGATGTCGGCGCGCTCGTCCGTCTCCTTGACCGCCACCGGCTTGGCGCCGGCGGCTTGGATATAGTTCTTGTAAACCATGAAGGCGTGTTCGGTGAACACGGCCTCGTCTCCCGGCGCGAGATAGGTCTGCGCCAGCAGCCCCAGGATCTCGTCGGAGCCATTGGAGCAGACGATGTTTGCCGGATTGAGGCCGTGCACATCGGCGATCGCCTCGCGCAGCCGGCGGGCGGAGCCGTCGGGATAAACGTCCAATTTGGCAGCCACCTCCCGGGCGGCCTCGATCGCCTTCGGCGAGGGCCCGAGCGGATTCTCATTGGACGACAGCTTGTAGACCTTCGTCACGCCGGCCGGCGCGGTACTTTTTCCCGGCACATAGGCCTCGATGTCCATGATGCCCGCGCGGGGCGTCGGACGTGGCTGATCCTGCTTCATGTCACAAATCCGTCGAGAGGCCCTGGTTCGAGGCCGCAGCGGAAATACAGGCCGTGGCCCCGAATGTCGAGGGCCGGCGCGCTCGCGCGTAGGCAGACCGTTGACGAAGCGCGGCGCTGGCCCTAGAAGAACAGCCGGATCTCCCGTGGTGATTTGGCCGGTCGGCTTGCAGCCACGTTAAACAATTCGCTAAAGGGCCGTTTGCAACCTGTAACCGGCTTTGCGAAGGCAGGCCGGTTTTTTGTTGTCCGTTGCCGGCCGGACGCCGTATCGCGAGATCGATGCGACTGGATGGGGAATGCAATGGCCGCTCAGCGCGCTCCAAGGACCAACCACGAGGCCGACCAACCGTCGAGCCCGGTGTTGCAGTTCGGTCCCGACAAACCGCTAAAGCTCGATGCGGGCACCGTGCTGTCGCCGTTCCAGGTCGCTTACCAGACCTACGGCGCCCTCAACGACGCCCGCTCCAACGCCATCCTCGTCTGCCACGCGCTGACCGGCGACCAGCATGTCGCCAGCACCAATCCGGTGACCGGCAAGCCGGGCTGGTGGGAGGTGCTGATCGGCCCCGGCAGGATCATCGACACCAGCCGCTTTTTTGTCATTTGCGCCAACGTCATCGGCGGCTGCCTCGGCTCCACCGGCCCGGCCTCGACCGATCCGGCGACAGGCAGGCCCTATGGGCTCGACCTGCCGATCATCACCATCCGCGACATGGTGCGGGCGCAGCTGATGCTGGTCGATCATTTCGGCATCGAGAAGCTGTTCTGCGTGCTCGGCGGCTCGATGGGCGGCATGCAGGTGCTGCAATGGGCCGCAAGCTACCCGGAACGCGTCTTCTCCGCGTTGCCGATCGCCACCGGCGCCCGCCATTCCTCGCAGAACATCGCCTTCCACGAGGTCGGGCGGCAGGCCGTCATGGCCGATCCGGACTGGCACGGCGGCAAATATCTCGATTTCGGCAGGCGGCCGGAAAAGGGCCTCGCCGTGGCGCGCATGGCCGCGCACATCACTTACCTCTCGGAAGCAGCGCTGCACCGCAAGTTCGGCCGCAACCTGCAGGATCGCGAGGCGCTGACCTTCGGCTTCGACGCCGATTTCCAGATCGAAAGCTATCTGCGCCATCAGGGCATGACCTTCGTCGACCGTTTCGACGCCAACTCCTACCTCTATCTGACCCGCGCTATGGACTATTTCGACCTCGCCGCCGACCACGGCGGACGGCTGGCCGATGCCTTCGCCGGCACCAAGACACGCTTCTGCCTGGTATCGTTCACAAGCGACTGGCTGTTTCCGACCGAGGAAAGCCGCTCGATCGTGCATGCGTTGAACGCCGCCGGCGCGTCCGTCTCCTTCGTCGAGATCGAGACCGACCGCGGCCACGACGCTTTCCTGCTCGACGAACCGGAATTGTTCGCGGCCATCAACGGCTTCATAGCCTCGGCGGCGCGCGCAAGGGGGCTCAGCCTATGAGCGGCGCGCGATCTCTGTGTCTTAGCCGCACTTCTGAGGCGCCGAGATTCCCATTGGCCGCAAATGCTCAAAGGCCGGAGGTGTGCCCATGAGCGTCAATCGCGCCCAGCGCGTCGACCTCGAAGTCGTCACCGATCTCATCCCGCCGCATTCGCGCGTGCTCGATGTCGGCTCCGGCGATGGCGTGCTTCTGGAGGTTCTGCAGGCGACCAAGCAGGTTGATGGCCGCGGCCTGGAGCTGTCACAGCGCGGCGTCAACGAATGCGTGGCGCGAGGCCTTTCCGTCGTCCAGGGCGATGCCGACAAGGACCTCGAATTCTACCCCGACAAAGGTTTTGATTTCGTCGTCCTGTCGCAAACGCTGCAGGCGACCCGCAACCCGAAACTTGTGCTCGACGAGCTGCTTCGGATCGGCAACCGCGCGATCGTCTCCTTCCCCAATTTCGGCCATTGGCGCGTGCGCTTCTCGCTGCTGATCAAGGGCAGGATGCCGGTCACCAAGGACCTGCCCTATTCCTGGTACGACACGCCGAACATCCACTTCTGCACCATTCGCGACTTCGTCAATCTGTGCGAAGAGCTCGGCGCGACGGTCGAGAAGGCGACCGCGCTCGACGCCAACGGCCAGAAGATCGGCCTGTCGATGCCCTGGTGGTTCTGGAACTTCTTCGGCCAGCAGGCAGTGTTCTTGCTGAAACGATGATCTCGCTCGATCTCTTTCGACGCCGGCCGGCCGTGGTTCAAATCCCGTCGGAAATTCTGTCGGAGATAAGCACTGGGATTCTTGTGTGCACTTCGCCGCGTACCGGCAGCAATCATCTTGCAGGACTGATGGCTTCCGCCGGGCTGGGCAATCCACTGGAATGGTTTGGCGGGCGCCGGCTGCTCGAACAGCCAGGCTATCCGCGCGATGCCAGAGGGCAGCTTCTGAGGGCGCTGACGGAAGGACGGTCCTCTTGCGGAATCTACGCGATCAAGCTTTTTGCGAGTCAGTTCGCTCAAGTTACCAAGAAGGTGAACCTCCCCGCCAGTCTTCCCAACCTTCACTATGTGCGCCTGACGCGCAGCGATCTGCTGGGTCAGGCGATCTCATGGGCGCGTGCGCGCCAAACCCGCAGATTCCGCTCTAGCGAGGTCAATCGCGCATCCCCACGCTATGACGGCGAGGCTATCGCCGAATCGCTTGAAAAGATTCTGATGGAGACTCTGGCTTGGGACCGGTGGTTCGCGAAAAACGGGCTGTCCGTCCTTGCGCTAACTTACGAGCAGGTCCAGCAAGACCCGAGAGGAAGCCTCGAGAAAATTGCCCAGTTGGCCAGGGTCGAGCCTGTCTGGGGAACGAATCTCGTGTCGGGCCTCGAAATCCAACGCGACGCGACCAATGACGAATGGCGAAAACGTTTCCTGTCTGAATATGCCGACCCGTCCAGCTTCCAGCACAGAAAAAAGCGTGGCTTCCTGAAGATCTAGAAACTGGGGCTTCATGCGATTGAAGCGCAGACTTGCAAATAGAATGGCACCGAGAATCGTTTGACGGCATACTCCGCACGGCTACTGCGACTGTACCGGCAAAACTGGTGGTGATTATCTATGGCTGAACACCCGATCTATTCGATCGTCATGGAGATGGAGAACGCCAAATCCATCGACTGGGACGAGATCGGCCTGGGGCTGAAGTCACTGGCGCGCGAAATCGCGGCTGTTTCCGCTAGCGGTTTTACAAGGCCAAAAGTTGTCGTGTCGCATGGCGGGCCCGATTCGGACGGCAGCTTGCTGCAAGCGAGCATTGAAGCTGAAGCGCCTGAATTGATGCAGGTTGCCGACCTGACAATCACAGCTTGCCCCGACGGTCGGTATTACGAACTCAAGAACAACGGCGTGCTTTTGACCGAAGGAGACATCGTCGTTTTCCTGGATTCGGACACGGTCCCTCAGCCAGGTTGGCTTTCAAATCTGCTGCAGCCGTTTCAACAGCCGCAAACCGTCTGCGTGAACGGCCATACCTATCTGTCCTATGACGACTTCTTCTCGAGAACCTTCGCCTTGATCTGGTTCTTCCCGATGGCCCGCGGAGATGAAAGATTCGCCTCGAAGCGGGCGATCAATGCCAACAATGTCGCCTTCCGGCGCCATTGGATCGTCAACCACCCTTTCCCGGCACATAACGGCTTCAAGGTGTCCTGCACGCTGCTGATGCACCAGCTTCGGCGCGAGGGCCACAAGATTGTCAACGTCGATGCGCGCGTTTACCACTACTCTCCGCGCGGCTGGCGGTTCTTCTATTGGCGCGCGTTGGTGACCGGCAGGGACGCCGACCGCAAGTTCGTCGCGCTTCATGCCCCCAGTCGCAGCCAGCGGATCGTCAAGTCGTTCAGTCGCTGGTGGACCATGTCGTGGCGCACGACGCGACGCGTGCTCAGCCACGCGCCGCAAACGGGTATGCCTCTTTGGCAGATCCCGTTTTCACTGGTGGTAGGCCTGGCTTTTTATACCCTGGCATTTCTTGGTCATTTCAGCCTCGCTGCCGGTCTCGTAAGCGACGAAATCGAAACCGTGCCTGACTATGTCGGGCATAGTTGAAGGATAAACCGCCGCGAAGTGTTGCTTTCAAACCGCATGACTTTGAGGAAACACGCTCTGAACTTGACCCCGATGCGACACCTCAGGTGACATAGGCGGCTCTTTTCTGTAGCGTTTGCCGAATCCATCCGGGGGCGGACATGGAGGCAGGTGGTGCGAGTATCTTACGGTCATCGTTTATCTGCCCATAACGAAAGTTAGATGCCGACTGCCTCCGACCCAGCTCCGCTGATCACCGTGATCACGCCGACGCACAACCGGCGAAGCCAGGTCGTGCGCGCGGTGGAAAGTGTTCTTGCCCAGACACTTACCCGCTTCGAGCACATTGTTGTCGACGACGGTTCGACCGACGGAACGGCCTTGGCGCTGGCCGAGATTCGCGATCCCAGACTGATCTATGTCGGCGCGAAATGGCGCGGCGCCAATGCCGCGCGCAACGCGGGCATCGAGCGCGCGCGGGCGCCGATCGTGACCTTTCTTGATTCGGACGATGTCTATCTGCCGGACCGCCTCGACCGGACGCTGTCGCACTTCGACAGGAACCCCTCGCTCGAAGTGCTGATCAGTTCCTTCATCTCGGTCAAGGGCGGCCGCAGCACCAAATGCATCAATCGTCAGGCTTTGCTCGACAAAAGCAGGCTGCAGCGCGCCCTGGTCTCGCAGACGATTTTCATCGCCGGCTCGGCGATCACCGCCCGGCACGAATCGCTGCTTGCGATCGGCGGCTTTGACAGCGACATCACGCGCATGCAGGACCGCGAATTGCTGCTGCGTTTTGCCAACCGCAGCGGCGCCTTGCTGTCGGATGATATCGACTGGAAGAAATACAATTCGGAAAATTCGATCTCCGGCCGGCGCGACGGCTATGTCGAGGCCTACGCCAACCTGATCGGCAAACATCCTTATATTGCCGACCGCTATCCCGACGTGCCGCCCTATATGATCGCGCGGCAGATCATCGCCGACATATTAAAGGGGAGGCTGCCACAGGCCTTTTCGGGCTATCTCGCCAATCGGTCGTCAAAGGCGCTCGGCTACTCGCCGACCGAACTGCTGCGCGGCTATGTCGTCGGCCGGCGCTGGCGCCGCGATTGCTATGACGAGTTCCGCGCCAAATACGGCGCCAGAGCGGCCTGAGGCACAGCGCGGCGCTCTGGCCGAAACAGTGCAAATTGGGACCTCACCGATCCAGCTCCGGAAAATACGGATCGGAAAACCGCTGCCGCAGCCGTTCGCCAAGCAGGCAGTCGGTCGGCGCCTCCGCGTCGACGCGGATGCTTCCGGCGTCGCCGATCCCGCTCACCTCCTGGATCAGCTTGCGGCGGATAGCCGTCGAGAATTCCGACGCCGCATAGATCGGCAACACGAACGAACCGGGGCCGCCGGTGACGCAATCGGCATAGTAGCGGTCGAGACGAATGACGCTCGGCGACGGACTGATCAGGATCGGCAGGCCGTTGACCACGATGCCTTTGGCCAAAGCCGCATCACGGATCATCGCGACGGGCAGCCCGGCATTGTTGGGCCCGTCCCCCGATATGTCGATGACCCGGCGCGGCGCCGAGTAGCTGTTTTTCTCCAGAAGTCCGGCGCCGAATCCGAGAGCGCCTGAAATCGACGTGCCGCGAAAGCTCCGGAATGGACGACCCGCGATCTTGTCGGCGAAGGCGTTGGCGCTGTCCGCGCCGTCGATCACTTGCCAGCCAATCACGCCGTCGTCGCGCACGACGCCCGCCCATTCGAAATAGGCGAGCGCGATGCGGCCCCTCGGGCCCGAGCGCACGGCGCTGATGAAGTCGGGATGGCGCAGCGCCTCGACATAGCCGGCGCGCTGCAGGGCGAACTCTTCTTCGTCCATCGATTGCGAGATGTCGACGGCCAGCACGAGTTCGACATCGACGGCAGTGCCGCCGATTGCAGGCATTGGCGCTGCCTCGGCGCAGGCAAGGCACGCAAGCAGGCTGAACAGCTTGACCACGGCAGGTTCCACCACGCCGGGATTGTTCCCGGCGATCGCGGCGAAATAAAGCTATTTCTTGGCGCGCGCGGCAACAGGCGGGGGCTCGATCGCCCCGGCGCGGAGACGGGCCGGCTTGAGCGCCGATCCGCCGCTGTCCTTTACGATGGTGATCGCGCGCGGGAAGAACTGGTTGTTGTGCAGACCGCGCCCGATATTGAGGATGGCGGCGTGCGGCAGTCTGGACTGCAGCATCGCCAGCACGCGCCGAAGCGTGGCGCCGTCGAACGTATCCAGCGCTTCGTCGATGATCACCCATTTCGGCTTCCTCAGCGCCAGCCGGGCGAAGGCGAGCAGCCGCTGCTCGTCGTCGGCCAGCTCATGCTCCCAGCGCGCCGAGCGGTCGAGCTGGAACGAGAGGCGCTCGAGGCCGACTTCACCGAGCACGTCGGAAATCTCGGCGTCGTCGATCTTGGCGCCTTCGGCATGGTTGAGCACCTCGCGCAGCGTGCCGAGCGGGAAATAGGGGGTGCGCGGCACGAAGAACGGTGTCTCTCCGGCCGGCATGCCGATGCGGCCACCGCCCCACGGCCAGAGGCCGGCGATGGCGCGGAAGAACAGCGTCTTGCCGGCGCGCGGATCGCCGGTGATCATGACGCGCTCGCCGGCCTTTATCTCGACCTCCGTCTCCGCAAGCCTGGTGCAGCCGTCGGGCGAGGCGACCTCGAGCTTGTCGAATGTCAGCGTGCCATTTGCGTTTTCGCCGAACGCGATGCGCTTTTGCTTGGCGTGCAGGATGTCCGTTTCGCCGAGCGCGATGCGAAAGTCGGCAACGCGCATCAGCGTTGCCCGCCAATCGGCGATGGCGCCGATGTTGTTGATGAACCAGCGTAGCGAGGAATTCACCTGGTTGAAGGCGCCGACCGCCATCATCAAACCGCCGAAGCTGATGTCGCCCGCGAAATAGACCGGTGCGGCGACCAGAATCGGCGCCACCACGGTGATCCAGCCATAGGCGTCGGTAACCCAGGACAGGTTGATCTGGGCGCTGTAGATGCGCCGCATGGCGTCGAGCACGCCGCCGAGGTCGAGCTCGAGCTGCCGCCTGGCGTCCGCCTCGCCATGGGCGAGCGCGATGGCGTCGACATTCTCGTTGACGCGGACCACGGAGGAGCGCAGCACGGCCTCGCGCGTGTAGCGATCGCTGTTGAAGCGGATCAGCGGCCGGCCTACCAGCCAGCTCAGCCAGGAGGCGATGCCGGCATAAAGGATCGCCGCCCAGACCATGTAGCCCGGTATTTCCAGCGAATGGCCGCCGACATGGAAGACGAAGCCGGAAGAGAGCTCCCACAGCACGCCGATGAAGGATACAAGCAGGATGAAGGATTGCAGCAGGCCGACGCCGAGATCGGTCGACAGGTCGGAGAGATGCCCCGCGTCCTGCTGCATGCGCTGATCGGGATTGACGCCGATCGCACCCGCATGGGTGAGCCGGAACGCACGCGCCGGCCGCATCCATTCATCGATCAGGTCGAGCGTCAGCGCCTCGCGCAACTTCAGCCGGATCGTCTGGTTGAGCCAGGTCTGGCCGACATTGAGCACCAGGAGGCTGCCGGCAATTGCGGCAAATACCATCAGCTGATGCAGGAAGCCCGACAGGTCGCGCCGCGCCAGGGCATCATAGAAAGGCTGGTTCCAGCGATTGAGCAGCACTTGCCCGATCGAGGTCGCGACGATGACGCCGACAATGCCGATCGAGGCCCACAGGAGCCGCCTGCGCACCGGCGATGCCTTCAGCGCCAGCCTGATCGCCGCCAGCTGGTCTGAGAGGCGGCTCGTCTCGACTGAGAACGCGGCCTGTTCGATACTGGGCGTGTGGTCCATGATGCGAGATCCCTGCTGCCAGGAACGGTCATTGGCGGCGATGCCGCACCCCGAACCCGCCTCTGAGATAGGGTGACGATTGCCGTATGACGCAAGGCTTGGCCCCGATCACGAACGCGTCATCCGCCTGCCTGCGGCACCGGGCCGTCGGCCCGACGGCCGAGCGTCGTTGCGCCCTGCGGCGAGAACACCGGCACGAAGACGCGGCGCGACGCGCGCTGCGCGACAGGCACGCCCTGGTAGAGCCGCTTCTGCGCCTCGACGACGATGACCCCGGAAAAGATCGGCCAGAGCCGCCGGCCGGCTCGCTCCAGCACGTTGTGGAACTGCATCATGGAGCGCCGCGGCGATGGCGGGAAGAACAGCGCGTCTGACCATGCGGCCGGCGTGAAATTGGCCTCGCGTAGCAATTCGGTGAGCTGGCCGCGCGAGAACGGCCGGCCGTTGCCGAAGGGCGTGTGCTCGAAACGCGCCCAGACGCCGCGCCGGTTGGGCACGACGATGACGACCCTGCCCGCCGGCGACAGCACGCGCCAGATCTCGTTCAGCGTCTCGCGCGGATTTTCGACATGTTCGAGCGAGTGGACGAGCAGCATGCGGTCGATGCAGGAATCGACCAGCGGCAGCTCCTCGTCGAAGACCAGCGCCGTCGCCGTCGGCCCCGTCGCCGGCCAGACCACCGCCCCTTGCGTCGCCGGCATGAAGGCAAAGACGCGCTCGGCATCGGCGCCGAACCGCTCCAGCCACGGCAGCGTGTAGCCGAGACCGACCAGGCGCTCGTTCGGAACGGGCGCCCATATCGACGACAGCGACATGGTGATCGCGCGCTCGGCGAGGCGCCCGAGCGTGGTCGAATAGAAGGACCGGAGATCGACGATATCGGAATGCATGCGCCGGACGGTAGCCGCGATATCCGGCGAGTTCAACAAAGGCGGATGACATCGACAGCCGGGCGCCCTATGTCTGCGGCCATAAACGGAGAGCGACGAGATGCCGGTCGAAATCGAACAGTTCATGTGCCGCACCGACAATTTCGGCGTTCTGGTGCATGACCCCAGGAGCGGGCAGACGGCGATCATCGATGCCCCGGAAGAAGCGCCGATCCTCGCCGCGATCAAGCGCACCGGCTGGTCCCCGACGATGATCCTGACCACGCATCATCATGGCGACCATGTCGAGGCCAACCTGGCCCTGAAGGAGCGCTTCAAGCTCACCATCGTCGGACCGGAAGCGGAAAAGGCGAAGATCCCCGGCATCGACGAGACGGTCAGCCAGGGTTCCGTCATCCGCCTCGGCGAAGAAGAGATCGAGGTCATCGAGACGCCCGGCCATACCGCCGGCCATGTCTCTTACCATTTGCCGGCCTCGAAGGTGGCCTTCACCGCCGACACGCTGTTTGCGCTGGGCTGCGGCCGGCTCTTCGAATGCAAGCCGCCGGTTATGCACGAATCGCTGAAGAAGCTTGCCGCCCTTCCGGCCGAGACCGTCATCTATTGCGGCCACGAATACACATTGGCCAATGCGCGCTTCGCCCTGACCGTCGATCCCAGCAATTCAGCATTGAAAGAGCGCGCCGGCAGGATCGAGAATCTGCGCGCCGAAAACAAGCCGACCCTGCCGACGACGATCGGCGAGGAACTGTCGACCAATCCGTTCTTGCGCTGGCACGACCCGGCGATCCGCAGACATCTCGGCATGGAGAGGGCGAGCGATACGGACGTGTTCGCCGAGATCCGCAAGCGCAAGGATAACTTCTGAGCGCTCCTTTATGACCAGCGCCGCCGAAATCATCGCCGCGCTCAGCCTCGAGCCGCACCCCGAGGGCGGCTGGTATGCCGAGACGTTTCGCGACGCGGAGGGTGGCACGCGCGGCCATTCGACCGCGATCTATTTCCTTTTGGAGCAAGGCCAGCGTTCGGCCTGGCACCGGGTCAAGGACGCGGCCGAGGTCTGGCATTTCTATGCTGGCGCGCCGCTGGCTCTCGCCACGCACGAAGAAGGCTCCGGCACCATCGTCGAACATCTATTGGGCGCGGCACTTTCCGCCGGCGAGCGGCCGCAGATAGTGGTCCCGGCCGGCTGTTGGCAGTCGGCGCGCAGCCTCGGCGGATGGACGCTGGTCGGCTGCACGGTGGCACCGGGCTTCGATTTCGCCGCCTTCGAGCTGGCCGAGCCGGACTGGCAGCCGAAAACAGCCTAGGCCAGCAGGAAACCAAGCGTGATCGCCAACTGGGCCGCATAATAGAGCACCCAGACCGCGTAGCGCATCGAGACGCGATGCGGCGAGCTCGCGGCCAGCAGGAAGCGCTCTGCCGCCAGCAGCCCGTCCGATATGATGAACAGCACGGCTCCGGCGATGACCCAGGGATGAAAGGTCGTGAGCGCCGAAACACCCATGGCGAGGATCGCCCCGGCATAGACGGCGACCGGAACGCGCAGGGCAGGTCCGACGCGCCGCCAAAGCGCGGCGAGCATCGTGATAACGAAAACCGCCAGCGCCAGCGCAATGGCGCCGCGCCAGGACTCGGCGGTGAGCAGGCCGATTCCGCCACCGGCGTTCAGGAACAAGGCGACATAGGCGACATGTGCGGCAAGAAAGCTCGCCAGCCCTGCAAGAAAGACTTTTTCACCGTCTTGGGAGAGGAACGCGTCGCCGGCGGCGCTGAGCGCCAGCGCTGCGACGAGCAGCGGCGGACCGCCCTGCATGACGGCGAGCGCCGCCAACAAGGCCACGGCCAGCGTCTTGGCGGCCGAACGGGCGAGGCGTGGCGGCAGCTCGAGCGCAAGGACGTAAATCGCGGCGGCGGCGATCGAGAACAAAAGCGTCGCATTGGGATTGGCGTCGATGCCGCCTGGAAACGGCATCATGCGCGCGCTCCGCCGGTCGCCGGCTTGCGCAGCCCCGAGGCTTCGGCGAGCAGTGCAAACAGCGCCCACAGGGCGTCCGCCGAGAAACCGATCAGTGTTGCGCGCCCCATGCCCCATCCCCGGAGGCGCGCCGTGGCGCCTAACTATTCGGCTGCTTCGAACCGTCTTGCGCTGATGGTCAGCGGGCCGATCTGGGTCCCGACCGTGGCGCGGATCGGCGCATATACGCCGGATTGGCCGACGGGTGCAAATGTCACCATCATGCGGCTTTTGTTCTTCAGGAAGTCCAGCGCCTTGCGGCCCTTGCGATAGCCCGCCACCGGCTCGAAGCCCATCTTGCAGGTCACGGTGTCGCCCTTGTAGCCCGGCACCGAGATCGAGCCTTTCGAGGCATAGGTCAGCGACAGGTTGGCGCGCATCTCGCCATCGTAGAATTTGACGGTCCGCCCGCAGACCTTGTCCAGGCTGTCGGCATGGACGACGGTCGCGGCCATCGGATCGACCACCGATTTCAGGTCGCCGGAGCCGACCGGCACCCAATTCTTGGGATCGCGCTTGCCGGGCTCCGGAACGACCTTCGTCGAGGAGACGTCGCCATCGGCGAAGCGTATGTCGACCACCGATGCCTTCTTGCCGGAAGTATAGTCGGCCCGGAAGGCCCGCGGCCGCATCTGCTGGCCCGAAATCGTACCCTTCGACGAGATCGTGCCTTTCGTATCGTCGAACAGCTTGGCGATGCCGGCGGCCGAGACGGTGCCATTGATGGCATAGGTGTCGCCGTCGTAACGGCTGGAAAACGTCGCCCTGGCGACCGAAAGGCCCAGGAACGACACGGTGTATTCGCCCTTGAAGGACTGCGGCGAGGCAGCAGCGAAGGCGGTTGAAGGCACAGCGACGGCGAGCAGCGCGGCAAGGGCATGGGATGGGCAAAGCATGGCGGCGGCAGGTCCTTGATACTGGCGGAAACGCAACGGTTTCACCCTGGCAATCCCTTCGCGCAGGGCTTATACGACGAATTCCGGCCTTTATATGGAGCGAGCTTGGCCGCCGCGTAGGTGCCGGAGCTTGACGTAGTGGCGAAATGCAACTATGGAACGCCAACTTTTCCAAAGGCCGCCTGACCGAGACCGCGCGCCGCCTGGCGCGGGCAGAATGGTTTGGCAGGTTTAGAACTGAAGGTTAGACAAGATGTCCCGCACCTGCGAGCTCACTGCCAAGGCAGTCCAGACCGGCCACAATGTGAGCCATGCCAACAACAAGACCAAGCGTCGCTTCCTGCCCAACCTGGTCAATGTGACGCTGATTTCCGAAGTGCTGAACCAGAACGTTCGCCTGCGCATTTCGGCCAACGCGCTGCGTTCGGTCGAGCATCGCGGCGGCCTCGACGCGTTCCTGGCCAAGGCCGACGCCAAGGAGCTGTCGCAGCGCGCTCGCCTGCTGAAGAAGCAGATCGCCAAGAAGCTCGCCGAGCAGTCGGCCGCCTAAAGCTCTCTTTTCAGGCGGGGGACGACCGCCTCGAGCACCGGCTCCAAACTGGTGCTCGGACAGTGAGCGCCGTCATGACGCTCGGCTGGTTCCATTACCCAGGATAAAAAAATGAACTTCCTTTCACGATACCTGCCTTTCGTGGCTGCCATGGCGCTTGTCGTCGTGGCGTCCAACATCCTTGTCCAGTTCCCGATGCAGGGCCAGATCGGCGGCCTGTCGCTGGCCGACCTGCTCACCTGGGGCGCCTTCACCTATCCTTTCTCCTTCCTGGTCACCGATCTTGCCAATCGTCGCTACGGCCCGGCGGTGGCGCGCAAAGTGGTCTTCGTCGGCTTCATGACGGCGGTCGTCTGCTCGATCCTCGTTCCGCCCTTCCTGTTCCGCCACGGTCTGATCGCGTTCGAGACCGCCGCTGACCGGCTGGTGCGAATCGCGGCCGCGTCCGGCGCCGCCTTCCTCGCCGCACAACTGCTCGACGTGACCGTGTTCAATCGTCTGCGCCGGCAAAGCTGGTGGCGCGCGCCGATCGTCGGCACGCTGGTCGGCTCTGTCTTCGACACGGTGGTGTTCTTCGGCGTCGGCTTCTCCGCCGCCTTCGCCTTTGTCGGGCCGAACGACGGCTTCGCGCTGGAGACGGCACCGCTGATGGGCGTGATGCCTGTCGAAACCATGCGCTGGGTGTCCTGGGCGCTTGGCGATCTCTCGGTCAAACTGATCATCGCGGTGGTGGCACTGATCCCCTACCGGCTGCTTGCCGCCCGCTGGAGCCAGCCGGCCATCGCCTGACCCTTGAAGCGGCCCTTCGCGGCTTTACGCTTTGTTACGGCCATTGGTGCAGGATCGCCAAAACGATCCAGGACATTGCCATCAGCATGACCATCCAGGGCACCGGTTGGAAACATGACCTTCTGCTTGCGCTCTGCGCGACGCTGCTCGTGCTGGGGATCAATGCGATCTCCGGCTTCCCAACGATCGCGGACCTTGGCGCCGACAATGACAGCATGCTGAGGCTGGTCGAAGTTCGCGACCTCTTGGCTGGACAGGGCTGGTTCGATCTTCATCAATACAGGATGGGCCTGACCGGCGGCTTCGTCATGCACTGGTCGCGGCTGGTCGACACCCCGATCGCGCTGATCATCTTCACCTTCCAGGCCCTGGGCGCCAGCACGGCTGCCGCTGAAAAGGCAGCGCAGATCATCTGGCCGCTTTCCCTGTATGGACTCACCATATTCGTCATCCTGCGCGCCTCCCGGCGTCTCGCCGGTACGGACGTGGCGATGCCTGCGCTGGTCCTGTCCACTGCGGCGCTGTTCTTTATCGGCATCTTCCACCCTGGCACGCTTGACCACCACAACGTCCAGCTCCTGCTCACGGCAGCCAGTCTCTGGCTTATGACGGAGGCTCCCTTCCGGCGGTCAGCCGCTCTTCTGTCCGGCCTGTGTGCAGGCCTCACCCTTGCCGTCGGGATGGAGACAGCGCCTTATGTGGCCACACTTGGCGCCTGCGCCGCCGTGCTCTTCATCTTCGATGAAAGGGAGCGCCAGACCGCGCGCGGCTTCGGCATCGGATTTGCCGCGATAGCCTTGGTGGTTCTTGTTGCCACCATACCGCCGTCGGCCTGGGGCGTGGCCGAGTGCGACGCCTTCTCGGCTTTCCAGTTCGTCATCGCGGCGCTGTCGGGCTTTGGACTCGCGGCGATTGCGTGTCTACCCGGACAGTCGACGGCTAAGAGGCGGTTCCTCTCAATGTCCGCGTTGGCCGTTGCAATTGCGGCCGTTGCGCTCCTGTTCTTTCCGCAATGCCTGGCATCGCCCTATGCCGGCATGGATGAGCGCATTCGCACCTATTGGCTGAACGACGTCGTTGAGGCGCAGCCCTTCCTCAGCGTGGCCGTGAACGAGCCGAAGCTGATGGCGGCGCGTTATGTGACGCCCTTCATCGCAATCCTGTTGATTGGCCTTCAGCTGCGCAGCCGCCGCCTGCGCCGCGAGGAAGCCCTTACCGCCGTGCTGCTGATCGTCGCTTTCGCCGTCAGCCTATGGCAGGTGCGCGGCTCGACCTTCTCGGTTGCCTTCGCGGTGCTGCCGCTCTCGACCTGGATCGCCGGGGTTCGCCTGCAGGCAACCGCCGCGCAATCGTGGCGCGTCTCCACCCGCATCGCGGCGGCATGGCTGGTGTCGCTCAATGCGACCTGGGCCGGCGTCGCCGTCGCCGCGCAGTCCGTGGTCCAAAAGGCACCCACCAAGATCAATTCCGATGCCGATCATGCGCTGACCTGCGGCAAGGCCTCGGACTTCAGCGACCTGGCCGGCATGCCGGCAACGACGGTGCTTGCGTCCTCCAATCTCGGCTCCCCCATCCTGATGTTCACCGGCCATAGGGCGTTGGCCGGCCCCTATCATCGCAATGTCAGCGGCAATCTCGCCATGCTCGACGCCTTCATGGGAACGCCGGATGCCGCCCGCGCCATCGTTGAGCGCGAGCACGTCGGGCTGGTTGCCATATGCCGCGGCAATTCGGAAGAGCTTTCGCTCGCCGCCCAAGCTCCCACGGGCTTGGCCGCGCGGCTGCTGAAGCGGGACGTTCCCGATTGGCTGGAACTGGACAGCGCGACGGCGAACAAGCCGGTAGAGATCTATAAAGTCCACTGAGGGCCGGCAACTTCGGGGAAAATGCGCAGCGAATTTCCGTCCCGAATTGGACAAAATCAAGCACCGCTCAGTCCTGGTGCAGGATGAATTCCAGGTAGAGGTTCCGCTGCAGGATCGATTGATTGTCGTCCGAGACCAGCGACACCATCAGCGCGCCGTCGTCGCGGGTCCAGACGTCGAGCCCTTCCATATTGTCGATCTGGTAGCCCATATCGGCGTCGATCAGCACCGGGCCGTCGGCGACCGCGCCCTTCTCGATGCTCTCGCCATAGATACGCCTCAGCCGCATCTTCACCCCGCGCGCCATCGAGAAGCTGCGTTCGAGTAGCAGCAGGTCGCCATCGGGCAGGAAGGCGCCGTCGGTGATGTCGAAATTGCCGTTGCGCTTGACGGTGAAGACGCCCTTCCTCGGTCCCTCGATGATGGCGGCATAGATGTTGCCGGCCTTGTCGAGGCTCTTTTCCGACACCACGACCAGGCCGCCCTCGTGCTGGCCGTAAGGATTGGCGTGGGTGACCGTCTCGAAGCCGCGGTTCTGGCGCAGCTCCCGCGCCGGGACCAGATAGTCGAGCGTCTTGAACGGCGCCTTCATATTGTCCGGCTCGACCTTGAACTGGACGACGCGCTGGTCGCGCTCGAAACCGACGGTGGCGATACCGTCCTTGACCGCGAGGCCTTCGGCGTCGACCTCCCATTTCTTCTCGATCGGCTGGCCCGAGGCGTCGACCATCTGCTGCATGCGGAAATTCGACACGCCCGAGGGGCGCTTGTCGGCATCGTGGGTGATGGTGCCGAAGAACCAGAAGCCGGTATCGGTGACGCCAATGAAATCGCTGCCTGATTTGAGGAAGCGGAAAGCCGAAAGTGCGCCGAAATCGCGCGACGGCGAGGTCATCTCCAGCCCGCCGACGAACTCGAGCGACCCGAACTGTTTCCGGTCGCGGCCGATATGGAACTCGGTGATCGGCCGCGCTGAAACTTCGATCGTCTCAACCGCAGCGCCTCCCTCGGCGAAGACTGGAGAGGCGGCCGAACAGACCAGCGCGCAAACAAAAGCCGTCCGCCGGCATCCGCCTCGCGAAAGGATCATCCGGCGCGCCTCAAGCCACCGCGCCGCGTGTCGCGCGCGCTCTCCTCGCCGAACAGCGATGCCAATTGCTCCGTCATGGCGCCGGCCAGCTCTTCGGCATCGACGATGGTGACGGCGCGGCGATAGTAGCGCGTGACATCGTGGCCGATGCCGATGGCTAAAAGCTCCACCGGCGAGCGCGTCTCGATGAGATCGATCACCGCGCGCAAATGGCGCTCCAGATAGTTGCCGGGGTTGACCGAGAGCGTAGAATCGTCGACCGGCGCGCCGTCTGAGATCATCATCAGGATCTTGCGCTGTTCCGGCCGGCCGATCAGCCGGTTGTGCGCCCAAAGCAGAGCCTCGCCGTCGATGTTTTCCTTGAGCAAGCCCTCGCGCATCATCAGGCCGAGATTGCGGCGCGCGCGCCGCCACGGATGGTCGGCGGACTTGTAGATGATGTGGCGCAGATCGTTGAGCCGGCCAGGATTCGACGGCTTGCCGTCCTTCAGCCACTTCTCGCGTGCCTGCCCACCTTTCCACGCACGTGTGGTGAAGCCGAGGATTTCCACCGAAACCCCGCAGCGCTCCAGAGTGCGCGCCAGGATGTCGGCGCAAGTCGCGGCAACCGTGATCGGCCGCCCGCGCATCGAGCCCGAATTGTCGAGCACCAGCGACACCACCGTGTCGCGGAACTTGGTGTCGCGCTCCTGCTTGAAGGACAACGGCTGCATCGGATCGATAACGACGCGCACCAGCCTGGATGGATCGAGATAGCCCTCCTCCAGGTCGAAATCCCAGGAACGGTTCTGCTGCGCCATCAGGCGGCGCTGCAGCCGGTTGGCCAAGCGGCCGACGACGCCGGAGAGATTGGCGAGCTGCTTGTCGAGGAAGGCGCGCAGCCGGTCGAGTTCCTCTTCCTCGCAAAGGTCCTCGGCGCCGACCGTCTCGTCGAAGGCGGTGGTGAAGACCTTGTAGTCGATGTCCTTCGGCAGGTTGAGGAACGGATTGTCGTTGCGGCGCGCCTCGCCCGGCGTCTCGGCGTCGGAATCATCCTCGTCGGAAAGGTCGTCCGATGTGGCGTCGGTCGCCTCCGTTTCGGCCGACTCTTCCTCGTCGGCGGAAGCCTCCGCGTCCTCGGACTGCGACTGTTCGGAGCCGGAATCGTCCTCGCCGCCTTCCTCGCTCTGCTCCTCGCCCTGCTGCTCGTTTTCCTCGTTGTCCTCGGAGTCTTCCGTCTCCTGGTCGTCGCCGAGCTCCTCGGCCATCTCCATGGAGACGAGCATGTCGCGTACGATGCGGGCGAAGGCTTGCTGGTCATCGAGCCTGGACGACAGGCCGTCGAGGTCGCTGCTGGCCTTTTCCTCGACCCAGGGCCGCCACAGATCGACCAGTCGCTCGCCGCTCTTCGGCACGGTGCGGCCGGTAAGCTTTTCGCGCACCATCAGCGCCACCGCCTCCTCGAGCGGGGCGTCGGCCTTGTCCTTGACGTCGACCAGGTTTGCCCTGGCGTATTTGTCCTCGAGCATCGAGCCGATATTGTCGGCCACGCCCTGCATGGCGCGGCTGCCGATCGCCTCGACGCGGGCCTGCTCGACGGCATCGAAAATAGCCCGCGCGAGCTTGCCTTCCGGCGCCAGCTTGCTGTGGATGCGCTGATCGTGGCAGGCGCGCTTCAGCGCCATGGAATCGCCGATGCCGCGGGTGATCGCGATGTCGGTCCGGGAAGCCTTCTTCGGCAGTTCGGGCAGGCGGGCGCGGTTGCCGGCCAGCGCCGGCCGGTCCTTGGCGAAGCCGACCTCGAGATCCTTGTCGCCGGCGACGGCGCGCATGCAGACGATGACGGCGCGCTTGAAGCTGTCCGCTTCAGACCCGTTCTTCGGCTTGTTGCGCGTGTTGTCGCCCGGACCCGCCATCGATCATTCCCTGCGCGTTGTGGTCCGAAAGGCCAAGCCTTCCGGCACGCGCCTTACCCCAGCACCACGTTGGCGGCGCTCTCCGGCAGATCCTCGCCGAAGGCGCGCTGGTAGAATTCGGCGACCACCGAACGCTCCAGCTCGTCGCATTTGTTGAGGAAGGTGAGCCGGAACGCCATGCCGATATCGCCGAAGATCTCGGCGTTCTCGGCCCAGGTGATGACCGTGCGCGGGCTCATCACCGTCGACAGGTCGCCATTGATGAAGGCCGAGCGCGTCATGTCGGCGACGCGCACCATCTTGTTGACGATCTCTTTGCCCTTGCTGTCGCGATAGTGCTTGGCCTTGGCCAGCACGATCGACACCTCGTTGTCGTGCGGCAGGTAGTTGAGCGTGGTGACGATCGACCAGCGGTCCATCTGCGCCTGATTGATCTGCTGCGTGCCGTGATAGAGGCCGGTGGTGTCGCCGAGACCCACCGTGTTGGCGGTGGCGAACAGCCGGAAAGCCGGATGCGGGCGTATGACGCGGCTCTGGTCGAGCAGCGTCAGCCGGCCCGACGATTCCAGCACGCGCTGGATGACGAACATCACGTCCGGGCGTCCGGCATCGTACTCGTCGAAGCAGAGTGCGACGTTGTGCTGATAGGCCCAGGGCAGGATGCCGTCGCGAAATTCCGTGACCTGCAGGCCTTCCTTGACGACTATGGCGTCCTTGCCGACGAGATCGATGCGGCTGACATGGCTGTCGAGATTGACGCGCACGCAGGGCCAGTTGAGGCGCGCGGCAACCTGCTCGATATGGGTGGACTTGCCGGTGCCGTGATAGCCCGACACCATGACGCGGCGGTTGTAGGCGAAGCCGGCGAGGATCGCCAAAGTCGTTGCCTTGTCGAACAGATAGTCCGGGTCGATGTCGGGCACGTGCTCGGTCGCCGCCGAATAGGCCGGAACCACCATCTTGGAGTCGAAGCCGAATTTCTCCTTCACCGGCACCGTCGTATCGGGCAGGTTGGCGATGTCGCGATCGACCTTGTTCATCTCTATCAACGTCTCCACGGGCGAAACGCCGCGTTTCGCCGGCAATCGATTTGTTCGGGGGCGGTCTTAGAGCCTTTTCCAACCTTATGAAAGTTGGAAAACGACATGGACCGTAGGGTCGCTCAGCACAATCCTGCTTGCTTGAGCACGCGATAGGCCTGCAGCACATCGCGGAACCGGTCTTCCGAACCTCTGTCGCCGCCATTCGCATCCGGATGGTGGCGCTTTACGAGTTCCTTATAGCGTGCCTTGATATCCTTGCCAGTCGCCTTTGTATCAAGGCCAAGCGTTTCCAGCGCCTTGGCCTCAAGCGGCTTTGCCTTGCGCTCGCGCACTTCGCGCGTTCCGCCGCCGAACAGATTGAAGGGATCGCGCATGCGGTTGTAGTAGCCTGCACGCCCGGAGCGCTGCTGCGCGAAGTCGGGTGCCGAACGCATGCCGCCGCCATTGGCGCCCATGCGCCAGGTCGGCCGGTGTCCGGTCAGCGCCTCTTTCTGGAAGCGGGCGATCTCGCTGTCCGACACGCCCGAGAAGTAGTTGAAGCTCTTGTTGTATTCGCGCACATGCTCAAAGCAGAAGCGGAAATACTCGCCCTCCTTCAGGCGCCCGACCGGCGCGCGATGCGTACCGGCCTCGCTGCAACCGTCCCACTGGCAGATCGGCGCGCGCGACTTCAGCTCCGCGTCCTTTTCCGGTCGGATGCGAATCTTCTCGAAATATTTGGGATACGGTTTCATCCTCACCCATTTATGGGCTGTTCGCTACCGCGAAACAAGAATTGACATTTCGCCGATGATCGCCCTAACCGCTGAATCGCGGCCTAAAGCGGTCGAAAGCACAGATTTTGCGGCGGTACCGCAGATGTGGTGAAGGGAAGCCCCGATGTCCATACAGTCGACGATGGAAAACAAGCTGAAGGCGGCATTTTCGCCGGAAAGGCTCACCGTCATCAACGAAAGCCATCTTCACGCCGGCCATCACCACGTCGAGCACGGCCACGAGGCCGTCTTCGACGGCACCGGCGAGACCCATTTCCGCGTCCGTATCGTCTCGCAGGATTTTGCCGGCATGAACCGCATCGAGCGCCACCGCGCCGTCAATCACCTGCTTGCCGACGAACTGAAGGCCGGCGTGCACGCGCTGGCGATCGAGCCTGCAGCACCTGGTGAGAAGACACGCTGGTAAGCTCGGCGGGCCGGGGGCCGCTCAGATCACCGCTTCGATGAGGAACGGCCCCGGACGCGACAGCGCGCTGTCGAGCAGCGCGTCGAAGCGCTCGCATGTGTCGGCGCGGGCTGCTTCCACCCCCATGCCGCTTGCCAGCGAAACCCAGTCCAGAGCCGGCTGATCAAGGTCGAGCATTCGCCTGGCATTCTCGCCGATCGCGTTCACCCCGACATTGCGCATCTCGCCGTGCAGGATGGCGTAGGTCCGGTTGGAAAAGACGATCGTCACCACGTCGAGCTTTTCCCGCGACTGGGTCCATAATCCCTGCACCGTGTACATGCCGCTGCCGTCCGCCTCCAGATTCAGCACCTTGCGGCCAGGACAGGCGATGGCCGCGCCAGTCGCCATTGGAATGCCGCCGCCGATCGATCCGCCTGTGCCCATCATGTAATCGTGCGGGGCGGCAAAGGCCGAGAGCGCAAAATAGCGCCGCGCCGAGGTGACGGCCTCGTCACAGACGATCGCATTCTCCGGCAGCTTCCGGGCTACCGAAAGTGCAACCGCGTCGTCCGTCAGCTTGCCGCGTGGGGCCGGCTCATCGGGAAAGGCCGTGGCGACAGGCACCGGCTGCGACGGTTTGATGCCCAGTTCGTCGCGAAGCGCAGCGAGTGCCGCCTTCAAATTCTCGCCATGCTCGGCCAACGACATCAGTTCACAGCCTTCGCTCACAAGCCGGCTCGGCTTTCCGGGATAGGCAAAGAACGCCACCGGTTCCTTGGCTCCAACGAGGATCAGGAGATCGATGTCGGCAAGGAGAGTGCGCGCGGCGTCGATCGGATATGGAACGCGGGTAGGCGCAACTCGGCCGCGGCCGCGCTGCATCCGGGCGATCAGAACGTCGCTGAACAGCCGGACATCCGAAACCGCCGATATCTGTCCGGCGATTTCCAAGGCATCCTCACGCGCGGCCGGCCCACGCAGGATCATGCCGACGCGACCGGGCGCGGCGCGAATGGCTCCGGCAATCTTGCGCACGATGGCTGCGTCGACCGAACGCGGCGCCGCGAGCTCCACCTTGGCCGACAGGAGCGAACTGGCCTCTCCCCACGCCGCGTCCGCCGGCAGGATCAGCGTAGCGATGCCGGGAGGCGTCAGCGAAGCGCGAAAGGCCGCCTGCGCGGCCGGCGCGATGTCGGCCGGACCGGCGATGCGGCGGACCCAGTTCGACATCGGCGCGGCGAGACCTTCAATGTCGCTGGTGAGCGGCGCGTCGAGCGGCAGGTGATAGGAGGCATGGTCGCCGACGATGTTGATCATCGGCACGCGGGCGCGCCGGGCATTGTGGATGTTGGAGAGGCCATTGGCCAGTCCGGGGCCGGTGTGGAGCAGCGTCGCAGCCGGCCGGTCGGTCATCCTGGCGTAGCCGTCGGCGGCACCCGTCACCACGCCCTCGGCAAGACCGAGCACGCAGCGCATCTCCGGCTTGCGGTCGAGCGCGGCGACGAAGTGCATTTCCGAGGTACCGGGTTTGGCGAAGCAGACATTCACGCCGTTCGCCAGTAGCACATCGCAAAGCACATCGGCGCCATTCATCGCGTTCCCTCTCGTCCGATTGCCCCCGGACAATTGAGCCGACAAGTCTTCATGCCGCAATGTCCGGTCAACGACTTTGAAGTGATCCAGTTTCAGGAGTGCCGGCGCGTTCAGGCGACCCTCGCCTTCAGGAAAGCCATGACGGCGGCAGTCAGCGCATCGCCGTCCTCCCCGAAGCGGTGGTTGATCGCCATATGCCAATAGGCGCCGCCGTCGAATCGGGTTACCTCGGATTCCCTGGTCGCGGCCGGTTCGCGAGATCGTGGGCCGCGGCTGCATGGGCCGGCGCGCTCCGCCGCCCCGGGGGGGGCACCATGGAACATTTGCCTGATCTGGCGGTTTGATGCAGGCTCGGCCCTTGCCTCGTCCATGCTGGGCGGATTGCTAGTCGGACCGGAGAACCGATGCCCTCGGCCGGCGCTTCGGAACGGTGACCACCAATGAGGAAGACGTATCGACCTCCAGCCGCGCCGCCCAATGGGCGCTCAAGCCGCTCAGAACCTCTGCGCCTGTTTCCGGCAATTGCACTGGCGGTACTCCTTTCGGCTCCGGCGGCTGCGCATCAGGCGCCCAAGGGCTGGCAGTATGACAGCTCATGCTGCTCGGGAATGGACTGCTACCAAGCACCCGCGGCCGACGTGAAGGAAACGAAATATGGGTACCAGCTCTCCACCGGAGAGCTCATTCCCTACTCCGATCGTCGGATCAGGCGTTCGCGTGACGAGTTCTTTCACGAGTGTAAGCCCGGAGGCGACGCGAATTCTCAGCATTCCTTCTGCCTCTACGTTCCCGATCACGACATGTGAGTGGAAAACCTAAGATTTTCCTTGAAGCTCTCCCGGCCATCACCACCTAATCATCATGGGTGAGCATTCCGTCCGCATCGGGTGCTGTGAGTCGTCAATGCCCGATTGCAGGCGCTCTCTCTCATATGAGGGAACCACAATGCTTTCCGGCAGTTGAATACGAGACGAGCTGACTGGCCGACTGGCAACCAGAGCGGCTCTGAGGGCAGAATATCATGCGAGAGAACCAATCCGACGTCTTCGATCTGTTTTCGGAGATATATTCCAACGCGGCCCAGGAAGATATGAGCCTCCAGCAGTATCTGCTTGGCTGCCGCGAAGACAAATCCATGTATGCCTCGGCACCTGAGCGAATGGTCGAGGCCATCGGCGAGCCCAACCTGGTCGACACCAGCAAGGATGAGCGGCTCGGGCGCATCTTCTCGAACCGGACCATCAAGGTGTACCCCTCCTTCTCCGATTTCTACGGAATGGAGGATACGATCGAGCGCATCGCCGGGTATTTCCGTTATGCCTCGCAGGGTCTCGAGGAGCGCAAGCAGATCCTTTACCTGCTCGGGCCGGTCGGCGGCGGCAAGTCCTCGCTTGCCGAACGGCTGAAGAAGCTCATGGAACAGCGCCCGATCTACACGCTGAAGGTCGGCAACCAGATCAGCCCTATATTCGAATCGCCGCTTGGCCTTTTCCACCCCGATCGGATGGGCGATCTGCTGGAAGACAAATACGGGATAGCCCGCCGCCGCCTGAATGGGCTCATCTCGCCTTGGGCGGCCAAACGACTCGACGAACTGTCCGGCGACATTTCCAAATTCAGCGTGGTCAAGCTGTCGCCGTCGCGTCTGCGTCAGATCGCCATCGCCAAGACCGAGCCCGGCGACGAGAACAACCAGGACGTCTCGGCCCTGGTCGGCAAGGTCGACATCAGGCAGTTGGAACATTTCAGCCAATCCGATCCGGATGCCTATTCCTACAGCGGCGGCTTGAACCGGACGACGCAGGGCCTGCTCGAATTCGTCGAGATGTTCAAGGCGCCCATCAAGGTCCTGCACCCGTTGCTGACGGCAACCCAGGAAGGCAGCTACAACGGCACCGAGAATTTCGGCTCCTTCCCCTATCAGGGCATCGTCGTTGCCCATTCCAACGAATCGGAATGGCAGCAATTCAAGAACAACAAGAACAATGAGGCCTTCCTCGACCGCATCCTTGTGGTCAAGGTTCCGTATTGCCTTCGTATCACCGAAGAGAGGCAGATTTACGAGAAACTTCTGCGCGAGAGCGATCTGGCGAACAGTCCCTGCGCGCCCGAAGTGCTGGACATCCTCAGCCGTTTCACCGTCTCGACCCGGCTTGCCGAGCACGAGAACTCGCCGCTCTACACCAAGATGCGCGCCTATGACGGCGAGAACCTCAAGGAGATCGACCCGAAGGCGAAGTCGGTCCAGGAATATCGCGATGCCGCCGGCGTCGACGAAGGCATGACCGGGGTCAGCACGCGCTTCGCCTTCAAGATTCTGTCGCAGACTTTCAACTACGACACCAAGGAGGTCGCAGCCGATCCCGTGCACTTGATGTACATCCTCGAGGAGGCGATCAAACGCGAGCAATTCCCCAAGGAAACCGAAGCCGCGTACCTCGAGTTCATCAAATCGGAACTTGCAGCGCGCTACGCCGAGTTCATCGGCCACGAGATCCAGAAGGCTTACCTGGAATCGTATAGCGAGTACGGCCAGAACCTTTTCGACCGCTACATCGCCTATGCCGATGCGTGGATCGAGGATCAGGACTACAAGGATCCCGATACCGGCCAGATCCTCAATCGCGAGGTCCTGGACAAGGAATTGTCGCAGGTTGAAAAGCCGGCCGGCATCGCCAATCCCAAGGATTTTCGCAACGAGGTGGTCAAGTTCACCTTGCGCGCCCGGGCGCGCAACCATGGCCGCAATCCGTCCTGGACGAGCTATGAAAAGCTTCGCGAAGTGATCGAGAAGCGCATGTTCGGTCAGGTCGAGGATTTGTTGCCGGTGATCAGCTTCGGCTCCAAGCAGGACAGCGTCACCGAGAAGCGGCACAACGAATTCGTGCAGCGGATGGTGGAGCGCGGCTACACTCAGCGGCAGGTGCGCCGGCTGGTCGACTGGTACATGCGCGTGAACAAGGCTGGCTGACCAAAGCCCGAAGGGTTCGCATGCCGATCTTCATCGACCGCCGCCTGAATCCGAAGGACAAGAGCCTGAGCAATCGCCAGCGCTTCCTCAAGCGCGCTCGGGAAGAGCTCAAGCGCAGCATCCGCGACCATGTCCGGACAGGCCGCATCGCCGAGGTCGACCGCGAGCATGCCGTGCCGATGCCCCGCAAAGGCACCAGCGAACCGACCTTCAGCGACGCCAGGGACAGTGGGCAGCGCCAGCACATACTGCCTGGCAACAAATCGTTCAGTCCCGGTGATCTGATACCCAAGCCTGGCGGCGGCGGCACTGGCTCTTCGGCGCCGGGAACCAAGCAATCCGAGGATGACTTTCGCTTCGTGCTGTCGCGCGAGGAAGTGCTCGACCTCTTCTTCGAAGATCTCGAACTGCCCGATCTGGTCAAGCTCAATCTCAAGCAGATACTGAGCTTCAAGCCAAGACGGGCGGGCTTCACGGCAAGCGGGGCGCCGACCAACGTCAATGTCGGACGCACCATGCGAAACAGCCACGGCCGCCGCATCGCGCTCAGGCGTCCCAAGCAGGCGGAGCTGGACGCCATCTCAACGCAGATCGCCGAGTTGGAAGCGAAGCCGCCAACCGAGGCAACGCGCGAACGCATCGCTGCTCTGCGCGAGGAAGTTGATCGGCTTGAACGCCGGCGCAGGCGGATCGCCTATGTCGATCCGGTCGACATTCGGTTCAACCGCTTCGACCCCCAGCCGGTGCCGAATGCCAGCGCCGTCATGTTTTGCCTGATGGACGTGTCGGGATCGATGGGAGAGCGCGAGAAGGATCTGGCCAAACGGTTTTTCGTGCTGCTGCATCTGTTCCTGACGCGGCGCTACGAAAGGACGGACATCGTTTTCATCCGCCACACCCATGAGGCCAAGGAGGTGGATGAGCACACCTTCTTCTACCACACCGAGAGCGGCGGTACCGTCGTCTCGACGGCGCTCGAGGAAATGCACCGCATCATAGAGCAGCGCTATCCGGTCGCGGAATGGAATATCTATGCCGCTCAGGCTTCCGACGGCGACAACTTCGCCACCGATTCCGAGCGCTGCATAGAACTCCTCGACCGCAAGCTCATGCGCCTGTGCCAGTATTTCGCCTATGTGGAAATCATCGACGAACGCGAAAGCCACATTTTCGGCTCCACCGAGAACGGAACATCGCTCTGGCGCGCCTACAACGCGGTCGACGGAAAGTGGCCGAATTTCCAGATGAGGCGCATCGCGGCTCCCGCCGATATCTATCCGGTCTTTCGCGAGCTCTTCGCAAGGCAGCCTAGTCTGCGCAAGAGTGCGTGAGGCGGATGGGACATAGGCCGATGGTCAATCAGGCGCGCAAATCCGAACTGTTATTTTCCGGGTCGGACTGGGATTTTGCGAAACTGTCTCGGGTCTACGACGAGATCGAGGCGATCGGGGTCGAAGAGCTTCACCTCGACATCTATCCGGTGCAGATGGAGGTCATTTCCTCCGAGCAGATGCTCGACGCTTATTCCTCGGTCGGCATGCCGCTGATGTATCGGCATTGGTCGTTCGGCAAGCATTTCCTCTACAACGAGCTTCTCTACCGCAAGGGCGCGCGCGGTTTGGCCTATGAACTGGTCATCAACTCCAACCCTTGCATCGTCTACCTCATGGAAGAAAACACGATGGCCTTGCAGGCCCTGGTGACCGCCCATGCCGCGCTTGGCCACAACCATTTCTTCAAAAACAATCATCTCTTCCGGCAATGGACGGACGCCGGAGGCATCCTGAGCTATCTGGACTTCGCCAAGGG
Organism: Mesorhizobium sp. WSM3862; assembly: GCF_002294985.1. Classification (GTDB taxonomy): domain Bacteria; phylum Pseudomonadota; class Alphaproteobacteria; order Rhizobiales; family Rhizobiaceae; genus Mesorhizobium. Next base: position 128,839 of record NZ_NSGE01000005.1, read on the forward strand.
CTACATCGCCCGATGCGAGGAACGGCACGGCCTGCAGGCCGTCGAGGCGGTGCTCGATGCCGCCCACGCGCTGATGGAGCAAGGCGTGTTCCGCTACCATCGGCCGCCGAAGCTGTCGTCGGAACAGCAGCGCGAAGGCCTTCGCGAGCGCCTCGAATATGAGGAGCGTTCCTACAATGATTTGTGGCGCACGCTGCCGACCGCGCAGGACAAGAACAAGCCGGAAGCAGGGGACGAAAGCTTGGCCGAGCGGAAGAAATCGCTCAATCTGCCCGAGGAGAACCTGCTCTACTTCCTCGAGAAGAACAGCCTGGTGCTTGAGCCCTGGCAGCGCGAGATCATCAGGATCGTGCGTGTGATCGCGCAATATTTTTACCCGCAGCGGCAAACCCAGGTGATGAACGAAGGCTGCGCCACTTTCGTCCACTACACCCTGATGAACATGCTTTTCGATCGCGGCCGCATCAGCGAAGGCGCCATGCTCGAGATCTTGCGAAACCATTCGAACGTGGTTTTTCAGCCGGCCTATGACGATCCGCGTTATTCCGGGATCAATCCCTATGCGCTGGGCCTCGGCATGATGCAGGACATCCAGCGCATCTCGACCGAGCCGACCGCGGAGGATCGCGACTGGTTTCCGGACATCGCCGGCCGCGTCGACTGGCGCGACACCTTGCTCGATGCCTGGGCCAACCACCGTGACGAATCCTTCATCCGCCAGTATCTGAGCCCCGCTTTGATCCGGAAATGGCGGCTCTTCGTGCTGGCCGACGGCGCCGACGAGCCGCATTACGAGGTCGCCTCGATCCATAATGAGCGCGGCTACAGCAAGATACGGTCCGCGCTGGCCCGAAGCTACGATGTGGGGGCGAGCCGGCCCGACATCCAGGTGGTCGACGTGGATCTTCTGGGAGACCGGCATTTGCGGCTGCAGCACAAGGTCAAGGACGGCATCCAGCTAGAGGACGAAAGCCGCGACGCGACCTTGCGCCACATCCGGAGCCTTTGGGGTTATGACGTCAGCCTGGCGGCAATGGATGCCGAAACCGGCGCCGTGCTCAGCGAGCGCTCGACCAAGGAACTTTGAGCACCGGAGACGCAGGAAGCCGCCCTTTGCAGGCCGGTCTCACCTGAAGATCGGCACACCCTAACCTTCGCCGGCGGGCCGGATCCTCAACCTTGCTATGCGGTTCTTGTCGCGCTTCATCACCACGAAACGCTTGCCGTGGAAGGTGAAGGCCTGCTTCTCGTCTGGGATCGTCTGCGTCTCGTGGATGACCAGGCCGGCGATCGTCGTCGCCTCCTCGTCCGGCAGATCCCAGTCGAGCGCCCGATTGAGGTCGCGAATCGCCACCGTGCCGTCGACGACGACCGAGCCGTCGGCCTCCTGCTTGACGCCTTGCATGTCGACATCGTGCTCGTCCGCGATCTCGCCGACGATCTCCTCGATGATGTCTTCCAGCGTCACCAGCCCTTCCATCTCGCCATACTCGTCGACGACGATGGCGAAATGCGCCTTGCGCCGCAGGAAGGCGTTGAGCTGATCCTGCAAGGTGGTGGTGTCGGGCACGAACCATGGCTTCGACGCGATCTTTGTCACGTCGATCTTGGAAAAGTCGTTGCCGACCTCGTTGAGCGCCCGCAGCAGATCCTTGGCATGCAGCACGCCGACGATGTTGTCGAGCGAGCCTTTCCAGAGCGGCATGCGGGTATGCGGGCTCTGCAGAATCTCGCGCACCACCATTTCCGGCGGATCGTCGGCGTTGACCGAGCGCATGTTGGTGCGGTGGACCATCACGTCCGAAACCTCGAGCTCCTCGAGTTCGAAAAGCGCGCCCAGCCGGTTGCGATCCTCGCGCGCCTGCCCGTTGCGGCGGGTCTCGTCGCCGTTCTCGTCCGGCTCATCCTGCTCGGGCTCCGTCGGTTCGATCGGCCGCAGACTGTAGCCGAGCGCCGCGAAGAGCCGCGTGCGCAAGAGAAACGCCAGCACGATCACGGCGGCAAGGACGGCTGCGGCGATCCAGCCGAAGTCGATCATCCGGGATGGCTCGCCTTGAGGAAGGACAGCACTTCGGAGGGCGGCACGTCCTTGGCGATAAAGGCATGGCCGACGCCACGCGTCAGGATGAAGGTAAGCGCGCCGCGCGACACCTTCTTGTCCTGGGTGATGAAGCCAAGCAGCGTCTCGGGATCCGGCAGTTGGCCCGCTATGTCGGCCATCCGCCAGGGCAGGCCGACGGCGCGAAGGTGCGCCTCGACGCGCTCCGCGTCGTCCGGGCTCGCTAGATTGAGGCGCGCGGAGAAGCGGTGCGCCAGCGCCATGCCGATCGCGACCCCCTCGCCATGGACGAGACGGGCACCGTCATAATTCGTGGCGGCTTCGAGAGCATGCCCGAATGTGTGGCCGAGATTGAGCAGCGCCCGGTCGCCGGTCTCGAACTCGTCGCGGGCGACCACATCGGCCTTGGCGCGGCAAGCCTCGGCGATGGCTTCGGTCCGCTCCGGGCCGCCGGCGAACACCTTTTGCCAATTCTCCTCCAGCCAAGCGAAGAAGCCGGGACGGTCGATCAGCCCGTATTTGGCGAGCTCGGCATAGCCGGCGCGGAATTCGCGGATCGGCAAAGTGTCGAGCACGCCGGTGTCGGCAAGCACCAGTTTTGGCTGGTTGAAGACCCCGACCAGGTTCTTGCCGCGCGCGCTGTTGATGCCGGTCTTGCCGCCGACGGATGAATCGACCTGCGCCAGCAGCGATGTCGGCACCTGCACGAAGTTCATCCCGCGCCGCACGATGCCGGCGGCGAAGCCGGCAAGATCGCCGATGACGCCCCCGCCAAGTGCCACGACGACATCGCGCCGTTCGAGCTTGGCGGCGAGCACGCCGTCGACGACCTCTTCGAGGTGGGCGAAGCTCTTGGTCTTTTCGCCGGCCGGCAGGGTGATGACGGCGGCCTCGATGCCGCCTTTTTCAAGGCCGGCCTGCAGCGTTTCGAGATGCGCTGCGGCGACGTTCTCGTCGGTAACGATGGCCGCGCGCGTGCCGGGAAGGCGGCCTGCGATTTTGGTTCCTGAGCCGGAAAGCAGGCCGGGCCCGATAAGTATGTCATAGGCACGGTCGCCGAGCCCGACCTCGACCTTCACCGGTTCGCTATGGCTCACGGCTCCACCTCGTCGTCGCTGGTGGCGATTGGCGCGATCCCGAGGTAAGCGCAAAGCGCGCATACCACCTCGCTGGCGATGACTTCCTTGCGGTCGTCACGGGTCGAAACCGTGAGGTCGGCGGTGGCATAGACCGGGTAGCGCTCGCTCATCAGCTTCTCCAGCACGCCGCGCGGATCCGGATTCTTCAACAGCGGCCGGTTCTGTTTTTTCGAAACCCGCTCCATCAGCAGATCGAGATCGGCCTTCAGCCAGACCGAGACGCCATGCGCATCGATCGACTCGCGCGTCTGCGCGTTCATGAAGGCGCCGCCGCCGGTCGAAAGCACCTGCGGGCCGTTTTCGAGCAGACGCAAGATGACCCGCTGCTCCAGCGCCCGGAACTCAGGTTCGCCATAACGCTCGAACAGCTCCGGCACGGTCATGCGCGATACGCTCTCGATCTCCTGGTCGCTGTCGATGAAGGGCAGGGAAAGCATTGTCGCCACCTTGCGGCCGATTGCGGTCTTGCCGGCGCCCATCAGGCCGACGAAGACGATCGAGCGGCTGCCGAGCCGCTCGAGCAGCGCGACACGGCCTTCGTCCGGCGGATTTGCTGGCAGCGCGTTCATGCGGAACCCTCTTTGCGCCGTATCGACATCAAAAGCCCGTTTGCGTCAAGCAGGCCGCCGCAGGCGGGCCAGATCGCCCCTCTTCCGTCGAGAAGCTTCCTCGACAAATCCTCTGCCCCAGCCCTTCGTCCTTGAATTGGCCGGAATGGCGTCCCATAAGGGCACAGGGTTTGGAATCGCAGAACAAGAAGACGGGCGAAGACTGAATGCCGACATTGTTTCGCTTTGTCGTGACGCTGGCGGTTCTTGCAGGCGTCGCTTATGGCGCGATGTTCGCGCTGGCGATGTTCGTGGAGCCGAAAAAGGCCGAAATGAGCGTGCGCATTCCCGCGGAAAAGCTCAATCCGAAGAAGAACTGACCCGACCAAATGAACAGCGCGGCCCGCATCGAAGCCTTTCTGGAGATGATGAGCGCCGAGCGGGGTGCGGCCGAGAACACGCTTTCCTCCTACCGACGCGACCTCGAAGACGCCTCCGAAGCTATCGGTGGCGGGCTGGCGGGAGCGGCAGCCGCCGACATCCGCGCCTATCTCGACGACATCGCGGCGCGTGGCTTCGCGCCGACCTCGCAGGCGCGCAAATTGTCGGCGATCCGCCAATTCTTCAAATTCCTCTATGCCGAGGGCCTGCGCGGCGACGACCCGACCGGCACGCTGGACAGCCCGAAGAAGGGCCGGCCGCTGCCGAAGACCATGACCGAGGCTGAGACGGGCCGCCTGGTCGACCGCGCGGCCGAGGAGGCGGGCGGGGCCGCGCCCGACGGCGACCGGTTGGCGGCGCTGCGCCTGCACGCGCTGGTCGAGGTGCTCTATGCCACGGGCCTGCGCGTTTCCGAGCTTGTCGGTCTGCCGGTGACGGTGGCGCTGCGCGACGACCGTTTCTTCATGGTGCGCGGCAAGGGCGACAAGGAGCGCATGGTGCCGCTGTCGGCCAAGGCGCGCGCCGCGATGCGGGCGTGGCTTGCCGCCAGGGCGGAGGTGCCGGCCTACGCCGACAGCCCGTTCCTGTTCCCAGCCTCTTCCGACAGCGGTCATCTCTCCCGGCAGGTTTTCGCACGCGATCTCAAAGGCTTGGCGGCGCGAGCCGGCATCGCCGCGACCAAGATCTCGCCGCATGTCCTGCGCCACGCCTTCGCCAGCCATCTCCTGCAGAACGGTGCGGATCTCAGGGCCGTGCAGCAACTGCTTGGCCACGCCGATATCTCCACCACGCAGATCTACACTCATGTGCTGGAGGAGCGGCTGGTGCGGCTGGTCAACGATCATCATCCGCTTGCCGACTAGGCTTCATATCGCTATGTGAGGGCGACGTTCCACCGCCCGGAGCCAGCATTTCCAGGGTTCCGCCAGCCATTGCCTTCCGACGGATCGGTCCGCCCCAGCATGTATAATTATCTCGATTTCGAAAAGCCGGTGCAGGATCTGGAGCTCAAGATCCTTGAGCTGAAGAAGCTCGCGGAGAACGGCGAGGCGGTCGATGTCGCCGACGAGATCGGCAGGCTGGAGAAGCGTTCGCGCGATGCGCTGCGCGATCTCTACAAGGCGCTCACCCCTTGGCAGAAGGTCCAGGTGGCCCGCCATCCGGACCGGCCGCACTGCCTCGACTACATCAAGGGCTTGTTCAGCGATTTCACGCCGTTGGCCGGTGACCGCAATTTCGGCGACGACCAGGCGATCGTCGGCGGTTTTGCCCGTTTCCGCGGCGAGCCGGTGGCGGTGATCGGCCAGGAGAAGGGCTCCGACACGGCAAGCCGCATCAAGCACAATTTCGGTTCGGTACGGCCCGAGGGGTACCGCAAGGCGGTTCGGCTGATGGAGCTTGCCGACCGCTTCAACATTCCGCTTTTGACGCTGGTCGACACCGCCGGCGCCTATCCCGGCGTCGGCGCCGAGGAGCGCGGCCAGGCCGAGGCCATTGCGCGCTCGACCTCAGCCTGCCTGGCGCTCAAGGTGCCGTCGATCTCGGTGGTCATCGGTGAAGGCGGCTCCGGCGGCGCCATCGCGATCGCCACCGCCAACCGTGTCTACATGCTGGAGCACGCCATCTATTCGGTGATCTCGCCCGAGGGCGCGGCCTCTATTCTTTGGCGCGACACCACCCGTTCCAAGGACGCGGCGACCAACATGAAGATCACCGCCCAGGATCTTCTCGAAATGAAGATCATCGATGCCATCGTTCCCGAGCCGATGGGCGGCGCCCAGCGTGCGCCGGAAACGGTGATTGCCGCCACCGGCGACCTGATCGCCAAGACGATGAAGGACTTTGCCGGCGCCAACACCGATTTCCGCGAGCAGCGCCGCGAGAAATATTTAGCGATGGGCCGCAGCCTTTAATGCATGTCGCGCAAAACTGTGCGGTGGTTTTGCGATAACGACATGCATGAAAACAAAGCACGTGAGTCTGCCCCAGCGCCACCCGTTTAATTCGGCCGTTCGCCGCAACTATGGCGGCGATTAACAATTTCGCCACAAAAATGCCGCCGCATTCGGCTCAATGAAAATATCCGCGAGGGGTTGGCTATTGCTTGCGGTAAGGAATTTTCAAGGTTAACGGGCTTACGGTCCATTGGTGTTGAGCCTGCGGGCCGGCCATGCCGAGGCCGTTGGCCTGAGAGAAAAGACAAAGCCGTATCGATGTTTGCCAAGCTTGCCCGCACCGGAGTCCTTGTCGCCGCGATAGGCCTCGCCGGCTGCAATGATTCGTCGATGAAGGATTTTGCGCCGGAGGCCAACAAGCCCCTGCCGGATAAGATCCTCGCCGACATGAAGGCCAAGGGCATGGTGCGCACCTCCTCGGTGATGGCGCGCATCTTCAAGGAAGAAGGCAAGCTGGAGATCTGGAAGGCCAAGACCAACGGCCGCTACGATCTCGTCGCCAGCTACGATATCTGCAAATGGTCGGGCAAGCTCGGCCCCAAATACACCGAGGGCGACCGCCAGGCGCCTGAAGGCTTCTACACGGTGCGTCCGTCGCAGATGAATCCGCGCTCGAACTACCATCTGTCCTTCAACATCGGCTATCCCAACGCCTATGACAGGGCCAACGGCCGCACCGGCTCCAATCTGATGGTGCACGGCGCCTGCTCCTCGTCCGGCTGCTATTCGATGACCGATGCCCAGATCGAGCAGATCTATGCTTTCGGCCGCGATGCCTTCCAGGGCGGCCAGACCGAGTTCCAGATCCAGGCCTTCCCGTTTCGCATGACCGCCGCCAACATGGCGCGCTACCGCAACGACCCGAACTACGAGTTCTGGAAGATGCTGAAGGTCGGCTACGACAATTTCGAGATCACCAAGGTGCCGCCGAAAGTCGACGTCTGCGAGAAGCGCTACGTCTTCAATCAAGTAGCGCCAGAAGGCACCACCTTCGACCCGACAGGTGCCTGCCCAGCAATGACACAGCCTGATTCGTTGAAAACGGCCTACGCCGACTACGAAAAGCGCTACGACGCCGCCTTCAACTCCGCGGTCAAGGGAAGCATACTACCGCCTAAGCCGGCCATCGCCGGCATCAAGGAAGCCAGCATCGTTTCCGACTGGTCCAAGCGCCGCGCCCGCGGCGAGCGTGTGCCGATCGACCCGCCGTCGATGAATGCCGACGGCTCGGTAACCGAGACGACGCGGATGGGCCGCATCGATTCCCCGCTCGGCCGCAAGATGGCCGCGCTCGACGCGGAGAAGGAGGCCAAGCGCAAGGCCGAGGAGCAGCGGCTTGCGGCGATCGAGGCGGCCAAGGCCGCCAAGGCGCAAGCGCAGGCTGAAAAGGCAGCCGCCAAGGCGCAGGCCCTGGCCGAAAAGGAAGCCGCCAAGCAGGCGGCTCAGCAGCCGGTGGTCACCGCAGGCGTCGAGGCGGCTTCCGCGCAACCGGCGCTGGAAACGCAGCAGGCGGCAAGTGCCGACGAAGGCACGGTCTCGAAGCTGAAGAAGAAACTGCTCGGCATGTTCGGCGGCTGAGATTTCTCGATCTTGGCCGGGTCCGCCGCTACCTACGATCTGAAGGGGCTGAACTGCCCGCTGCCGGTGCTGAAGGCGCGCAAGCGTCTGGCCGCGATGCGGCCCGGCAGCCGTCTGTGGCTGGAAACCACCGACCCGCTGGCCGTGATCGACATTCCGGCCTTCTGCGCCGATGCCGGCCATCAGCTGATCGAGACGGCGGCGGTCGACGGCGGCCATCGCTTCCTGGTCGAGCGCGGCGGCGCGGCATAGGCCAATCGGACCTCTGGAACTACAGCCCGGCGATCGCCAGCGGATTGGCCTCGAGCGCCGCCCGGTCGGGCGTGTCGATCGACGGCTTGTTGGTGAAGGCGGAAAACAGCCGCTGGACATAATCTTCCGGCATGTCGAGCGTGATCAGCACCAGCCGCGTGCCGCGCCGTCCGTCCGGCCACGACGGCAGCCTGGCCGCCGGATGCAGGATCTTCTGCACGCCGTGGATCACCAGCGGCCGTGACGGATCCTCCTGAAGTTCGATGACGCCCTTCATGCGCAGCAGTTTCTCGCCATGCGTCGAGCGCAACAAATCGAGGAACATCTCGATCGCCGAGAACGGCACCGGCCCGTCATGGACGAGCGAGTGGGAGCGCACGCGGCCGTCGTGGCGGTGGTCGTGATGATGGGGGGCGTGATCATGACCATCGTCGTGGTGATGATGATCATGCGCCGCCTCCTCTCCGAGCCAGCGCCGCACGTCGGCGCTCTTGGTTTCGGGATTGTAGAGGCCGCAATCGAACAGCGACGCTGCCCCGGTAGCGGGGTCATTGACGTCGAGCAGGACCGCGCTCGGATTTATCTGATGAAGTCGCGCCCGCAGGGCCTCGGCGTCGCTTGCCTCGGCGAGATCGGTCTTGGTCAGCACGATGCGGTCGGCGACGGCCGCCTGCTTCACCGCCTCGACATGGTTATCGAGCGTGGCCGCCCCGTTGACGCCGTCGACCAGCGTGATGACGCCGTCGAGCCGGAGAGCCTGCACCAGCGCCGGATGCGCCATGATCGACTGCAGCACCGGTGCAGGATCGGCAAGGCCGGTGGTTTCGACCACGACCCGGGCCAGCCTGGCGATGCGTCCGGTCTGCAGCCGGTCGACGAGGTCGGCCAGCGTATCGACGAGTTCGCCGCGCACCGTGCAGCAAAGGCAGCCGTCGGAAAGCTGGATGATGCCGTCTGAGGCTTGCTCGACGAGCAGATGGTCGATCGCCACCTCGCCGAACTCGTTGATGATGACGGCCGTGTCGGCAAGCGCCGGATCCTTGAGCAGCCGGTTGAGCATCGTCGTCTTGCCGGCCCCGAGAAAGCCGGTGAGCACCGAGACGGGTATGGGAAAGCCGCTGCGCCCGGTCATGGCGAGTTTGCCGTCTTGGCCGGCTGATCCCCCTGCGCTGCAGCGGCAGCGGTTGCGGCAGGTGTGGCGCCGGCCGGCAGAGGCTTGTCGGGCCGCCAGCTGGGCAGCGGCACATCGGCATAGTTCTGATCGGTCTGGTCGACGAAAGCCTTGGGCGCCGGCCCGGTGGCCCCGCCAAGGCCGACCGCGATCAGCGTCGGGTGATCGAGTTTCACTTGATAGGGCGATTTGGCCTTGTCCTTGGCGGCGACGGCAGGTGCTGCCTCGGACTGCTGTTCCTTCGGCTTCTTCTTGCAGATCTCGTCCTGCAGGTCGTTGGGCGACAGCGTGTCGCCATAGGGCTTGAGCGCCGCGAGCGTGGTCGACCCGGCCGCCGGCGCGTCAAAACCCTGGTCGAGCAGCTTCGCCGCCGCTTCGGCGCGGCTGATGGCGGATTTTTCGCCAAGCACCACGGCAACCAGCGTGCGGCCATCGCGCGTCGCCGAGCCGATCATGTTGAAGCCCGAGGAGCAGACGAAGCCGGTTTTCATGCCGTCGGCGCCGGGATAGCGCCCGATCAGCAGATTGTAGTTCGGGATCGCCTTCTTACCGACGGCAAGGCCCTCGATGGAGAACCATGGCGCATATTGCGGGAAGTCGTTGCGAAGCGCCGTCACCAGGACGGCGAGGTCGCGCGCGGTCGTGTACTGGTCGGGCGAGAACAGCCCATTCGGGTTGACGAAATGCGTTCCGACCATGCCGAGCCTGGCGGCCTCGGCATTCATGCGGTCGGCGAAGGCGGCCTGCGATCCGCCGATGTTCTCGCCGACGGCCATGGCGATGTCGTTGGCCGACTTGACCAGCATCATCTTCAGCGCATTGTCGAGCCGCATGACCGATCCGGGCTTGAAGCCCATCTTGCTCGGCGGCTCGCCGGCCGAATGTTTCGTCACCTTGATCGGCGAATCGAGCGCCACCTCGCCGGCGGCGATCGCCCGGAACGCCACATAGGCCGTCATCAGCTTGCTCAGCGAGGCCGGATACCAGCGCTTGAAGGCGTCCTGATGCTCCAGCACCTTGCCGCTATTCAGGTCGAACAGCACCACCGGATTGGCGCGCGCAGTGCCGGAAAGCATCGGCAGCGCCAGCGCCCCCGCAAGCAATAGGTTGAGGAAATGCCTTTGCCGCATGATCAATTCCGAAATCGCCTCTTGCCGTAGTTGCCGCTGGCTCCGTAAGATTTCGCTGCGCGATGGCCAGCATAGTGCGGACCGACCCTCGACTCCGGGCCGCATTATGCGGTGCTATTTACCCTATGTGACGTCAAAATGGCAAAGTGCCAGACGATCACACTTGCCGGGCAGCGGCCCTGAATTGCCTGCCCCAACAAAGAAATGGAACGATCATGCCAATTCTCAACCGTGCCGCGGAAATGCAGGAAGAAGTCGCGGGCTGGCGGCGACATCTGCACCAGACGCCGGAACTGAACTTCGACGTTTTCCAGACCGCCGCCTTCGTCACCGACAAGCTGCAGGCTTTCGGTTGCGACGAGGTTGTGACCGGCCTCGGCAAGACCGGCGTCGTCGGCATTATCCGCGGCCGTAAGGGCGAGGGTCCGGCAATCGGCCTGCGCGCCGACATGGACGCTTTGCCGATCAACGAGATCACCGGCAAGCCGTACGCGTCGAGCGTTCCCGGCAAAATGCATGCCTGCGGCCATGACGGCCACACCGCCATGCTGCTCGGCGCAGCCAAATACCTCGCCGAAACGCGCAATTTCGCCGGCTCCGTGGCGGTGATCTTCCAGCCCGCCGAGGAAGGCGGCGGCGGCGGCAACGAAATGGTCAAGGACGGCATGATGGACCGCTTCGGCATCTCGAAGGTGTTCGGCATGCATAACATGCCCGGCCTTCCCGTCGGCGAGTTCGCCATCAAGCCCGGCCCGATCATGGCGGCGACCGCCGAATTCACCATCACCGTCAAGGGGCATGGCGGCCATGCGGCGATGCCGCACGCCACGATCGACCCGATCGTAATTACCAGCCACTTGGTGAGCGCTTTGCAAACCATTGCCTCACGCAGCACCGATCCGGTCGAGGCCGTCGTGGTGTCGGTGACCAAATTCCATGCCGGCGATGCCTACAACGTGATACCGGAAAAAGCCGAGATCGCGGGCACGGTGCGCACGCTGAAAAAGGAAGTGGCCAGGAAAGCGGAAGAGAAAATCCGCGCCATTTGCGCTGGCCTGGCATCGGCCTTCGGCGCGACGATCGAGGTCGACTACGACCCCAACTATCCCGTCACTTTCAACCATCCGGAAGAGACGGCCTTCGCCAGCGATATTGCCGCCGGCGTCGCCGGCGACGCGAATGTCCACCGCGCCATCCAGCCGGTGATGGGCGGTGAGGATTTTTCCTACATGCTGGAAGCGCGCCCCGGCGCCTTCATCTTCATCGGCAACGGCGACACCGCCGGCCTTCACCATCCGGCCTATGACTTCAACGACGAGGTCATCCCGCACGGCATGAGCTATTGGGTGAGGCTGGCGGAGACGGCGCTCGCCGCCTGACCGATTTGCACGGAGGCGACCTTCCCGGCCGATTGGCGCCGATCGGCCGGTAACGCCTCTTGGCGAACCGGCCCGAAGCGTTTATGTGTCGGGCCGCGTGGTCCCGTAGCTCAGTAGGATAGAGCGGCAGATTCCTAATCTGTAGGTCACAGGTTCGATTCCTGTCGGGATCACCAGCTAAGTCAAAGGGTTGGCTGACTTTTGCAATGCTCCCATGTTGCATTTTCTTGCAACTGGCTCCCGTTGCTTTCCGTTCGCCTCGAATCTCAAGCACTCCCTGGCCGCCGCGGTGAGAGCGCGAACAGCGGCAATCAGATGCGCCGGCCCGTCTTGGCGTCGAACAGATGCGCCGAGGCGCGGTCGATCTCGATCCGCACGTTCTCGCCTTGCTTCAGCGCCAGCCGCTCGCGGAAAAGGCAGGAGATCACCTCTCCGCCGCAGTCGACCGTGGCGAAGATTTCCGAGCCGGTCGCCTCCATGAGCGTGACTGTGCCGGAGAGACCCTGGCCGGTCGCCCGGATATGCTCGGGACGAATGCCGTAAACCAGTTCCCTTCCCGCGGCCTCGCTCGGCCGGATGCCTTGCGGCAGCGGCAAAGTCAGCCCACCGGCGCTGCGGAAGATGCCCTCCTCGATGTGGCCGTGGATGAAGTTCATGGCCGGCGAGCCGATGAAGCCGGCAACGAACAGATTGGCCGGCCGGTCGTAGAGATCGAGCGGCGCGCCGATCTGCTCGACCAGACCGTCATGCAGCACGACGATCTTGTCGGCCATGGTCATCGCCTCGATCTGGTCATGCGTGACATAGATGGTGGTGGTGCCGAGCCGCTGATGCAGCGCCTTGATCTCGCCGCGCATCTGCACGCGCAATTTGGCGTCGAGATTGGAGAGCGGCTCGTCGAACAGAAACACCTGCGGGTCGCGCACGATGGCGCGGCCCATGGCGACGCGCTGGCGCTGGCCGCCGGAAAGCTGGCGCGGATAGCGGTCGAGCAGCTTCTCGAGGCCGAGAATGCCGGCTGCCCGCTTCACCCGGCTCGCGGTATCGGCCGGATCGGCTTTCTTGATCTTGAGCGCGAAGCCCATATTGTCCGCCACCGTCATGTGCGGGTAGAGCGCGTAGTTCTGGAACACCATTGCGATGTTGCGGTCCCGTGCCCTGAGGTTGTTCACGGTGCGCTCGCCGATTGCGATCTTTCCGGCCGAGATCGTTTCCAGCCCCGCGATCATGCGCAGCAGCGTCGACTTTCCGCAGCCCGACGGTCCGACCAGGATGACGAACTCGCCATCGGCGATATCGACGCTGACATCGTGGATGATCCGAGTGGCTCCGAAAGCCTTCTGCACGTTGTTGATGCTTACCGATGCCATTGCGTATCTCCGAAAGAATGAGGGCGGATCAGGCGCTCAGCCACCCTTGACCGCGCCGGCCGTCAGCCCCGCGACGATCTGCCGTTGCGCGAACATGGTCAGCACCAGCACCGGCAGCGTCACCACGAGCGCTGCGGCGGCGAGCGGCCCCCAGCTCACCTGCTCGTAGGACAGCATGTTGTAGACCGCGACCGGCAGTGTCCGCGTCTCGCGGCTGGCGAGCACGACGCCGAAGACGAAGTTGTTCCACGAGAAGATGATCGACAGGATGAAGGCGACGACGATGCCGGGCTTGGCGATCGGCAGCGCGACCAGGCGAAACACCTGCCACGAACTGGCGCCGTCGATGTTGGCGGCCTCCTCCAATTCCATCGGCGTCGTCTCGAAATAGCCGATCATCACCCAGACCACGATCGGCACCGTCACCACCAGATGGATGATGATCTGCGGCCAGAGCGTGCCGAGGATGCCCAGCCACTGAAACAGGAGGAACAGCGGGATGAGATAGGAAAGCCCGGGCGTCATGCGGGCGATCATGATGACGATCGCCGAGCGTTCCGCCTTGAGCCTGGCGATGCCATAGCCGGCCGGCACTCCGATCAGCAGCGCCAGCAGCGTCGCCGTGCCGGTCACCAGCACCGAGTTCCACAGATAGAGCAGGAAATTGTTCTCCTCGAACACCTTTGCGTAGTTCGACCAGGCGAAGCGCTCCGGGATCAGGATCGGCGGATAGGCGCCGTTGTCGATCTCGAACTTCAGCGACAGCGAGATCATCCAGAGGAAGAACAGGATCGCCGGCGAGACCAGCACCAGCGCCGCGAAGAACAGGCCTATCTTGTTGAGCAGCCGCGAGCTCACCTATTTGCCCTCCGTGTCGACCCATTGCGAGCGCTGGCGCAGCATCAGGAGGATGAAGGACAGGGCCACGATGACGATGAAGAACACCACCGCCATGGCCGAGCCGTAGCCCATGTCGTAATAGGAGAAGGCGGTGTTGTAGAGATAGATGTTGATTGTTTCCGATGCCGTGCCCGGCCCACCTTGGGTCATCGCGTAGATGATATCGAAGCTCTTGAGCGCATCGATCGTGCGGATGATGACCGCGATCATCAGAAACGGCGCGATCATCGGCAAGGTGAGGTAGCGGAACTGCTGCCAGGCATTGGCGCCGTCGATCTCGGCGCTTTCGAACGGCTCGCGCGGCACGGATGCCAGCCCACCCAGCACGATCAGCATCACCAGCGGCGTCCACTGCCAGGTCTCCACCGCGACCAGCGAAGGAATGACGGTGTTGGCGTTGAAGATCCACTCCTGCGCCGGAATGCCGACCAGCGACAGGAGATAGTTGAGCACGCCGAGCTGCGGATGGAACATCATGGTCCAGACCAATGCCACGGCGACGGGTGTGGCCATCATCGGCATCACGAAGACGCCGCGCAGCAGGCCGCGCAAGGCAAACCTGGCGTCGAAAATGAGCGCGGCGACGGTACCGAAAAACATCGGCGCGACCACCGACAGGAAAGTATAGATCAAGGTATGCCAGAGCGATTCCCAAAACCGCGGATCGCTCGCCAGGCGCATATAATTTTCCATCCCGGCAAAGCTTCGCGATTGGCCGAGCGTCCAGCTGTTGACGCTCATCCACAACGTGAAGGCCCAGGGAAAGACGATCACGGCGCCGACGACGACGAGCGCAGGAATGACGAAAGGCCAGTAGTTTGGAGCCAGCCGGATCGGCTGGCTCTCTTCGACGGCTTGTGTCGTTACCCCTGCGCGTTCCGGGGCGATGGCGGACATCAGCCTTGCTCGCTCCTGTCGAGAACCGGCTGGAACTGCTCGGTGGCCTTCTTCAGTTCGTCGGCGGGATCGGCGCCGGCAATCATGTTGGTCAGCGCCACGCCATAGATGTCGCGGAACTCGGTGACCGGGATGATGACCGGCAGCGCCAGCCGGCTGATATTGCCTGAGCCGACCACGGCATCCAGCCAGCTCGGCGGCATGGTGACGCCTTCGCGCACCTTGGGGTCTTCCAGCACCGACTTGCGGAACGGCACGCCGGCGCCGGCCTGCAGCAGGCGCGCGCCCATGGCGGGTGACACGGCCCACTGGCAGAACAGATAGGCCGCTTCCTTCTTCGCGCTGGCGGACGTCACGCCGATGCCGTCGCCGAAAGTACCCGCGGCATGCGCCTTGGGACCCTTCGGCATGACGCCATAGCCGACCTTGCCGACGACGCGCGATTTTTCCGGATTTTCCATCGGCGGCGCGAAGCCCACGCCATCGAACCACATGCCGATCTTGCCCTGCAGGAAGGCGGATTGCGCCTCGGCCCAGTTGAAGCCGGTGACGCCGGGAGGCGCGGCCTTGGTCATCAGCCGCTGATAGAGGGCGGCAGCCTCGATCGCCTCCGGCGAGGTGGTGCGCAGCTTGCCGTCGCTGCCGAGCGGCGTCATGTCGTAGCCGAGCATCAGCGACGTCCACACCGGCGTGTTGGCGTTCTTGAGACCGCGTGCGACGAAACCGAAGGTGTTGCTTGAGGGATCCGTCAGCGCTTCGGCGGCAGCCACCAGCTGCTCGAAGCTCTCGGGATATTTTATACCTTTGGCGTCGAACAGCTCCTTGTTCCAGTAGAGGATCCAGTAGTCGACCGAGAATGGCAGCGAGCGCAGCACGCCCTGGCCGTCCTTGGCGAACTGGATGCCCGCCTCGGCGAAGTCGCTTTCGGTCAGGCCTGGATCGGTGAGGCCCGGATCGGCAACGAAGCCGGAAATGTCGGCCAGCCAGCCGCCCTTCTCGAACTGGCGCTTCTGCACATGGTAGCTCAGATGCACGACGTCGAAGCTCGGCTTGCCAGAGCTGAGTTCGATCACCGTCTTCTGGCGCTGCTGCTGTTCGGGTGTCGCCTCGGCATTGACCTTGATGCCGGTCAGCTCCTCGAACTCCGCGAGATTCTTCAGGATGGTGTCGCTGCGCGGGCTCTTGACCAGGTTGACGTCGAGCGTTGTGCCGGCAAAGCGCTTCCAGTCGACGCCCGCGGCGAAGCTCGGACGAAGACCGACGAGGCCGGTGGTGGCGAGAGCCGCGGTTCCCTGGAGCAGCTGCCTTCTGGTTGGACTGAATGGATTGGACGACATTTCTTCCTCCCGGTTGTCGTTGTCGATTACGCCACGACGATTGCGGCGCGGTTTTGCTTCCTCAAATCTGCAGCGCCAGCCGGCGCGCATTGTCGATGTGCTGGCTGATCGCCTCGACCGCCATCTGCGGATCGCGTTTCTCCAGGGCCTCGATCACCGCAAGATGCTCGCGCATGACCGGCACGACGCGACCGTCGATGCGGAACCGCTCCTGATGGATGAGCCGGATCTTCACCGAATTGACCAGATAGGCCTTGGCGATGATCTCGTTGCCCAGCGCGCTGATGAAGGTGTCATGCATGGCCCAGTCGATGTTCTGGGCCTTGGCTTCCATTTCGGGGGTCGGGGTCTGCGCCAGCGCCTGGGCGAGCATCTCCTCGTGCTCGCGCCGGAGACCCGCAATCTCGGCGTCGGACGCGTTGACGGCAAACAGCGCGACCGCCTCGCGCTCCATGAACAGTCGGAACTGGAAAGCCTCGCGGATCAGGCTGATGTCGATATGCGCGATCTGCATGCCGCGTTGCGGTATGGTGGTCAGCAGCCCCTCGGCCTCGAGCCGCGGCACGATCTCGCGGATGGCTCCAAGCGGCAGGCCAGTGAAGGCGACCAGCTCGCGCTGCGAAACGAACTGGCCGGGCCTGAGGTCGCGGGCCAGCAGATGCCGCGTGAAGCTGGCATAGGCCCTCTCCCTGAGGGTTGCCGGTTCGCTCGTGTCGTCCATGCCGATCAGCGCCCTCCCCGGTTCAGGCTGCCTGTGTCGCAAACAGCCTGTCGTAAGCGGCGCCAAGCTGCTGCCGTTCCTGCAAGACTACCGGCACGAGCGGCGGCCGAACCGTCAGCCAGCGTTCGTCGCCGGTTTGGCGCGCCACCATGGCCTTCACCGCCGGGATGACCGGATGCCGGAGCAGTTCGAGGACGAAGCTTTCCACGCGGGAGTCGTCGCGTCCGCTCTCGATCATGGCGCGCAGTTCGCCGGCGGCGAAATTGGCCATGCCGGAAATCGCGCCCTGGCCGCCGATCCGCACCGCCGGCGCCAGATGCCGTTCGTCGCCGATGAGGATGATCAGGTCGCCATGCGCCTTGAGCAGCGCTTCGCTGTAGCCCCAGTCTCCACCGGAATCCTTGACCCCGGCGACCACGCCCGGATAGGCCTTGCGAAGCCGGCCGATCAGGTCGAGCGACAGCTGCACCGTCGTGACCGAGGGGATGTTGTAGAGCAGCATGCCGCGGGCCAGCGGACCGAGCGCGCCGAACACGGCGCCGAACCAGCCGAACAACCCGTCGTCACCGACATTCTTGAAATAGCTCGGCGGCGCCAGAAGGATGTTGCGGGCGCCGCGCTGCAACGCCTGGCGGCATTGTTCGGCGGCGTCCTCCGCCGCATCGACCAGCACGCCGGCAATGAGTTGGTCGGCGGGTATGCCCGCTGCAAGCATGGCATCGATGACCGCCTGCCGCTCCGCCGTACCGACGGAAGCGCCTTCGCCGGTGGTGCCGAACAGCGTCACGCTGCTGCAGCCGGCATCAAGACAGGCCCTAGCATGCTCGGTCATCAGCAGAACGGCGATCCGCCCGGCTGCATCAAAGGGCGTTGTGAGCGCAACCGACAGACCAAAGCGCGAACCCACCTGCAATTCTCCATTCATCAATCTGGAAACAGGCGTAGCACACTGACATGTCAGCTGTAAACATAGCTCTCGATCACGCTTGGCTGCGGCTGGAAACAATTCACAATGCCTGTAGAGCCAGTCCCGCCAGCGCGGATGCCGCGAGCGTCGGCAGCATGCCGGCCTTCAGCCTGAGCATGGCGACCATCGCCGCCGCCGACAGCAGCGCCGCGCGCCAGTCGAGCGAGGAAACGACCGGAACCTCGACGCCCCAGCCGACGCTCTCGACTTTGCCGAAGACGACATGCAGCGCGAACCACAGCGCAAGGTTCATCACCACGCCGACGACCGCTGCCGTGATAGCACCGAGCGCCGCCGACAACGCCTTGTTCTGCCGCAGCTGCTCGATGTAAGGCGCGCCGAGGAATATCCAGAAGAAGCAGGGCGCAAAGGTAGCCCAGAGCGTCAGCGCCGCCCCCAGCGACCCTGCAAGCAGAGGGCTGGGCGTACCCGCATGGCGATAGGCGGCGGCGAAGCCGACGAATTGCAGCACCAGGATCAGCGGTCCCGGCGTCGTCTCGGCAAGTCCGAGCCCGTCGACCATTTCCCCGGGCGAAAGCCAGCCGAACGAGGTCACAGCGGCTTGCGCGACATAGGCAAGAACCGCATAGGCGCCGCCGAAGGTGACGACCGCCATCAGGCTGAAGAAGCCGCCGATCTGCGCCCATACGCTCCCCGGCCCTGCCAGCACGGCGATCAGCGCCACCGGTCCGAGCCAGATCGGCAGCCAGATGGCGATGGTCCGGGCTGCGTGCCATTTGGTCGGCACGGTGTGGCCGAGCTCGCCGCGCTCGAACATCAGGTCGACCACGCCGCCTCTGTCGGCGGCGGCGTTGCCCTTGCCATGCGCCGAACCCGAAAACAGCCTGGGTGCAAAGCGATTGCCGACCCAGCCAATGAGTCCCGCCGCAAGCACGATCAGTGGAAACGGCAGCTTGAGGACATAGATGGCAAGAAAGGCCGCCACCGCGATGGCCACCATGACCCGGTTCTTCAGCGCCCGCTTGCCGATGCGGATCACCGCTTCGACGACGACCGCCAGCACCGCCGCCTTGATGCCGAAGAACAGCGCCTCGATGACCGGCGCGTCGTTATAGAGCATGTAGAAACTGCTCAGGGCAAGCATGACCAGTGCGCCCGGGAGCACGAACAATGTCCCGGCGACGAGGCCGCCGGCCGTCCGGTGCAGCAGCCAGCCGATATAGACGGCAAGCTGCTGCGCCTCGGGACCCGGAAGAAGCATGCAGTAGTTCAGAGCATGCAGGAACCGCTCCTCGCCGATCCAGCGGCGCTCCTCGACCAGTTCCTTGTGCATCAGGGCGATCTGCCCGGCCGGCCCGCCGAAAGAGAGCAGGCCGATCTTGGCCCACAGCCGCGTCGCATCACTGAAGGTCGGCACAGCCGGGACATCGGCCGGCTGCGCGACGCTGTCCTTGGCAAGCACTGTCATTGTTGCTTACCCCCCGCCGGCCAGTTATGCGTCTCGTCCGTGGCGTCGCGGCACCAGCGGAAGAAAGCGTCATAGAGCAGCATGCCGGCTTCGAGCTGTTCCAGGTCGTCGCGGAACATGCGCGACAGGCCGAGCGACGCGGCGAGGAACCCGGCAGCCTGCGGCACCAGGTCGAGACGCGCTGTATCCGCGCCGCGCACGATCAGCGCCAGACGATCGAGCGCCTCGGTGCGCAGGCCGAACTCCTCGATCATCGTGTCGAAGGTGCAATGATCGCCGCGATGGCTCCAGAACACGCCTTCGATGTCGAAGGGCACCGCGGCGAAGCGGTCCGCGACCAAGGGCACCTCGGCCGGGTCGACGAACAGGAACACGGCGCCAGGATCGACAAATCGTCGGATCAGCCAGGGGCAGGCGATGCGATCGACCTTCGGCCGGGAACGTGTGACCCATACGGTGCGACCCTTCCCGTCGCGGGGCGGAATGGCGTCGGCCGCGACTAACGGCGCCTTGGCGGCGGCCCAGGCCGCGAAACCGCCTTCCAACGATTCCGCCGGAATGCCCTCGTGGCGCAGCCACGCGGCAACGCCTTGCGAGAGCTTCTCTCCGCGCTGGCAGATGACCACGATCTTGGATCCGGAGAAGTCGGCCCCCCAGGTCGAGACGGTTCTGAAGTCGCGCCGGTAAGAAGCCGGCAGCAGCCGCGGATCGGCTTGAAAGTCGTCGTCGATGCGTACGTCGACGAGACGAGGTGCATCCGGCAAGCCGACCAGTCGGGCAAGCTGCGGCACTGTGATCTGAGTTGTTGACGGCATGGCGTCCACCTCCTGAACGAAGAGAGTTTGGACGCGATCGTTGGGCTGACGCCTCACGGGGTCGTCGCGGGGAACCCCTTAGCCAGGATGCTGGAACGCTCCCCTGCGATTGTCAAGAATTCTTGTCGAGGGAGGCGCGGCCCCGCACCTTCTTTGGAGGCTGCACTTACTGCGCCGTCCAACCGCCATCCATCGGCAGGGTTGTGCCGGTCATCTGCTTGGCCGCATCCGAGCACAGGAACAGCGCCAGTGCCGCCAATTCCTCAACGCTGACGAAGTCTTTGGTCGGCTGCGCGGCAAGCAGCACATCGTGCTTGACCTGTTCCTCGGTCATGCCGCGCGCCTTCATCGTGTCGGGGATCTGCTTCTCGACCAGCGGCGTCCAGACATATCCGGGCGCGATCGCATTGACGGTGATGCCATCCTGCGCGACTTCCAGCGCCACCGTCTTGGTCAGGCCGGCAATGCCGTGCTTGGCCGAGACATAGGCCGACTTGAACGGCGAGGCGACCAGCGCATGCGCCGAGGCCGTGTTGATGATGCGGCCCCATTTGCGGCTCTTCATGCCCGGCAGCACCGCCTTGATGGCATAGAAGGCGGCAAGCAGGTTGATGCGGATGATTGCTTCCCACTTGTCGTCGGGGAACTCGTCGATCGGCGCGACATGCTGGATGCCGGCATTGTTGACCAGGATGTCGAGGCTGCCGAACGCCTCCTCGGCCTCGCGGATCATGGCGGTGACCGCCCCGCCGTCCATCATGTTGGCGCCGGAATAGCGGCACTTGACGCCGAAATCCCTCTCGATGCCGGCGCGCTCCCTTTCGATCGCCGCGGCATCGCCCAGGCCGTTGATGGTGATGTTGGCGCCCTCGGCGGCAAAGGCGCGGGCGATTGCAAGGCCGATGCCGCTGGTCGAGCCAGTGACGAGCGCATTCTTGGAAGACAGGGAACCCATGGCAGATCTCGCACGTGGAGGGAGGGACTGTTGACCACATAGTTTGTGCGCCGCAACATAACAATGCCATGCCCGTATTTCGGTGCGATTACAATGTTGTGATGCAGTTCGAGCGACAGGAAGCTGGCGGTCCTAGGGCGTACATGGCACTGTCATGGTGCCGTGCAACATAATCCCCTGTGCGTGTCGCGTGTGTCATTCCTGAAGGGTGAACAGCTTGGAAATCGCCGAAGTCGTGAAGCGCGCCTATGCGATGCCGCTTACCAACCCTTCCTTTCCGCCAGGCCCCTACCGTTTCTTCGACCGCGAATACATCATCATCACCTACCGCACGACGCGCGAGGCGCTGGAAGCCGTCGTGCCGAAGCCGCTCGAGATCGATGAGCCGCTGGTCAAGTATGAGTTCATCCGCATGCCGGATTCGACCGGCTTCGGCGACTATACCGAGACCGGTCAGGTGATTCCTGTGCGCTTCGGCGGACAACATGGCGGCTATGTCCATTCCATGTATCTCGACGACGACGCGCCGATCGCCGGCGGCCGCGAGCTCTGGGGATTCCCGAAGAAGCTGGCCAGCCCCAAGATCGTGCATGAGGGCGAAGTGGTGGTCGGCACCCTCCACTATGGCAGCGTGCTCTGCGCCACCGGCACCATGGGCTACAAGCACCGCGAGGCCGACCACGACCAGGTGCTCGCCTCGCTCGCCGCGCCAAACTTTCTGGTCAAGATCATCCCGCATGTCGACGGCAGCCCGCGCATCTGCGAGCTGGTCCGTTACTACCTCACCGACGTGACGCTGAAGGAAGCCTGGACGGCGCCGGCCGCGCTCGACCTTCGGCCGCATGTCATGGCCGACGTCGCCAAGCTGCCGGTGCTGGAGGTGGTCTCGGCCGTCCACTTCACCGCCGATCTGACGCTCGGACTGGGCGAGGTCGTTCACGACTATCTTGCCGGCCAGTCCGCGACCAGCGCAATCCAGCCGGAGATGGCTCGTGCTTGAACGCACCCCAAAAACGGCGGCAGCCGCCACCATCGAGGAAATAACGGCGCAATACGACCGCATCGCCCTGGTGTTCCAGGGGGGCGGCGCGCTGGGCGCTTATCAGGCCGGTGTCTATCAGGCGCTGTCCGACGCCGGCTGCGAGCCGACCTGGCTGTCCGGCGTCTCGATCGGCGCGATCAACGCATCGATCATCGCCGGCAACGAGCCGAGCCGGCGCCTGCAGCGGCTGGAGCAGTTCTGGCAGACGGTCTCGGGCCGCAAGATCTGGGCCTATACGCCCGAAGGCGACATCTATCGCGACATCCGCAACCGCACTTCTTCGTGGATGACGATGACTATGGGCCAGCCCGGCTTCTTCAAGCCACGCCATCCCAATCCCTGGTTCCAGCTGCCGGGGGCGGAAGGCGCTACCAGCTTCTACGACACCGCCGAGCTGAAGGACACGCTGGAAAGCCTGATCGACTTCGACATTCTGAACGACGGCAAAAAGCGGCTGAGTGTCGGCGCCGTCAATGTCAGGACCGGCAACTTCGTCTATTTCGACACCGACAAGGTGCGCATCGGACCGGAGCACATCATGGCGAGCGGCGCGCTGCCGCCGGCCTTCCCCTCGATCCGCATCGAGGGCGAGTACTACTGGGACGGCGGCATCGTCTCCAACACGCCGCTGCAATATCTGCTCGACCAAGAAGAGGACCGCACCTCGCTGGTCTTCCAGGTCGATCTGTTCAGCGCTCGCGGCGTGCTGCCGCGCGGCATGGCCGACGTGCTGTCGCGTCACAAGGACATCATGTATTCCAGCCGCACGCGCCAGAACACCGACAATTTCCAGCGCATCCATGCGCTGAAGATGAAGCTGCTCGATGCACTGAAGCGCGTTCCGCCGGAATTTCTGATAGAGGGCGAGAAGGAATTGATTGCCGACTATTCCGACGCCGGCGTGGTCAACATCGTCCACCTGATCTACCAGCACAAAGGCTACGAAGGCCACGCCAAGGACTATGAGTTCTCGGGGACCTCGATGCGCGAGCACTGGGAGATGGGCCTCGAGGACACCGAACGGACGCTGCGCCACAAGCAGTGGCTGATGCTGCCGACCAATGTCGAAGGCGTCGCCATCCACGACCTGCATCGCGAAGACCCGACCTGATACCTTTCACTCGGCAACTATGACCCGCCGTCGGAAAAGTCCGGCGGGTCTTTTTGCCTGCCGGTGAGCGCTCGCGCCATGCACTGGATACAAATGAAGACGGCGGCGCGAACGGCGCCGTCTTTGTCTCAGCGTCTTTGCCGCCCCTGATGTGAGGCCTGCGACCTATCCGGCTATCTTGAGCAGCGAGGAAACCAGGAGCTTGTGCTCCTGCTGCGACAGCACGTCTGAATCGAAAAGATTCATGCTGCGTAGCCCCTCGATGGCGAGGAAACAAACCAGCAGCGAGCCGAGGTCGTCCGTTTCCCCCTTCAGCCTTTCGAACAGCTGCCGTTTGAACGCTTTGATCGGCGTCAGGAATTCCGGATCCTCGGCGATCGCGGAGAACATCCAGGAGGCCGAAGGTTTCGGCTTCTCGCAATCATCGGCCGAGAGCCGTATGTAGGCCGCGAGCGCGCTTTCATCGCTTGCCTCGGCCGTGCGTTCTTCGAGCGCCTGCTCGAAAGCACTGAGGTAATTCTCGACCAGCCCCTGCATCAGCTTGGCCTTGGTCGGGAAATTGTAGAGCAGACCGCCCTTCGACACGCCGGCCCGATTGGCGATGGCGTCGAGCGACAGGCTTCCCGGGCCCGCCTCGCGCGCCACGTCGGCTGCCGCTGCAAGTATCCTGTCGCGCGAGTTTGCCCTGCGAGCTTTCATCACGCCTTCCCTTACATTAGGCCTTGTGGAATTGACAAGACCGTCCAGACGGTACAGTAAGGCGCCCGCAATTTGAAATCGGGATTTATCGTCGATATGTGTCCCGGCAATTGACGTTGCCGGTTGCCGGCTCGAGGGGAACTATCCGTGAAGCGCTTCTTCATCATCACCGGAATTCTGCTGCTGCTCGCCGTGGTGTGCGCCGGCATCGTCGGCTTCAACCTGTTTCGCGACAATGCGATCAAGCAGTTTTTCGCCACCATGAAACCGCCGGCGGCGACAGTGTCGACCATCGTGGCGAAGCCTTCGAACTGGACGCCCGGCGTCGAGGCGATCGGCACCGTCAACGCCGTGCGCGGCGTCGACCTGACCGTCGAGACGGCCGGCATCGTCAAGGACATCCTCTTCCACGCCAACCAGAAGGTTGCGGCCGACGCTGTGCTTCTGCAGCTCGACGATGCCGTCGAGAAGGCCGATCTGGTGGCACAGAAGGCTCAGGCAGCATCCGACCAGGCGGCGCTGACCCGCGCGCTGGAATTGCAGCGGCGTGGCGTCGGCACCGACGCTACGCTTGATGCCGCGCGCGCGGCGGCGACCGCATCGGCCGCGCAAGTGAACAAGCTGCAAGCCGTGCTCGACCAAAAGCAACTCGCAGCTCCCTTCACCGGGACGGTCGGCATTCCGAAGATCGACATTGGCCAGTATCTGGCGCCCGGCAACTCAGTCGTCACGATCCAGGATCTGGACACGATGCGGGTCGACTTCACCGTGCCCGAACAGCAGCTGCCGCTGCTGAAGATCGGCCAGACGGTGCGGATCGGCAGCAACGCTGCCGACATGTCCTTTGCCGGCTCCATCCGCGGCATCGATCCCAAGATCGACCCGGCAAGCCGGCTGGTGTCGATCCGCGGCGAGGTCGCCAACCCGGAGGGCAAGCTGACCCCGGGCCAGTTCGTGCAGATCCGCGTCGAGTTGCCGGAGGAAAGCAACGTCATCTCGGTGCCGCAGACGGCGGTGACCTCGAGCCTGTACGGCGACTATGTCTTCGTGGTGGTGCCGCCCAAGCCCGCTGAGGCCGGCGCTGCCGCGCCAGCAAAACCGGAAGACCAGAAGGCCGGCGCGGAGAAGCCTGCCGGCGATGCAGCCAAGCCGCAAGCCGATGCCTCGAAACCGGCCTCCGATACGGCAAACGCCGCCGACAGCGCGGCGAAGCCGGCTGAGAACGCTCAAAAGCCAGCCGAAGCCGGGCAGCAGCCGGCGCTCGTTCTATCGCAGGTCTTCGTCAAGCTCGGCCGCCGCAACAACGGCATGGTCGAGATCGTCGAAGGCCTGAAGGCCGGCGACCAGGTCGTGACCGCCGGTCAGAACCGGCTCTTCAACGGCATGTCCGTTGCGGTCGACAACACCGTTGATCCCAGCAAATCGGCAAACAAGCAGGTTCAGCAATGAGCTTTTCCGATATCTTCATTCGCCGCCCCGTCCTCTCGACGGTGCTGGCCTGCATGATCCTGCTCCTGGGTTTCCAGGCCATTTTCAACCTGTCGATCCGCCAGTATCCGAAGGTTGACGAGACGGCGATCACCATCACCACGGCCTATCCCGGAGCCAGCGCCGACCTGATTCAGGGCTTCATCTCCGCGCCGATCGCGCGCGCCGTCGCCTCGACGGAAAACATCGACTACGTCACCTCGTCGAGCCGCCCGTCTTCGAGCACGGTGACCGTCCAGATGAAGCTCGGCTCCAATCCCGATGTTGCGTTGACCGAGGTGCTGTCCAAGGTTCAGGGCGTGCGCGGCACCTTGCCGGATGCCGCCAAGGATCCGGTGATCGTCAAGGGCACCGGCCAGCAGTTCGCGATGATGTATATTTCGATGCAGAATCCGAACATGACGAAGGAGCAGCTGACCGAATACATCGAGCGCGTCGTGCGGCCGCGCATCTCGACGGTGGAAGGCGTCGCCGACGTCCAGATCTTCGGCGCCGAGGAATATTCGATGCGGGTCTGGATCGACCCGGTCAGGCTCGCAGCCCGCGGCGCCACGGCCGCCGACGTGCTGACTGCGATCAACAATTCCAATTTCCTGTCCGCGCCCGGCAACACACAGAACGAGTATGTGGTTTCCTCGATCGCGGTTCACTCGACCCTGCAGACGCCGGAAGCCTTCGCGCAGCTCCCCATCCGCTCGACCGACGGCCAGGTGGTGCGGCTGCGCGATGTGGCTCGGGTCGAGCTTGGCGCCGCCAGCACCGACACGAGGGTGAGCTTCAATGGCAAGCCGGGCACCTTCCTGGCCATCTTCCCGACGCCTGCCGCCAATCCGCTGACGACTGCCGAGGCGATCCACAAGATCGTGCCGGTAATCCAGGGTACCTTGCCGAAGGGCATGACGATCGAGATCGTCTACGATTCCACCGAGCAGATCAGCGCCTCGATCGAGGAGGTGTTTAAGACCATCGGCGAGGCTGTCGCCATCGTCATTCTCGTCATCCTGCTCTTCCTCGGATCCTTCCGCTCGGTGATGATGCCGATCGTGACCATTCCTCTGTCGCTGATCGGCGTCTGTTTCATTCTGTTTGCGGTAGGCTATTCGATCAACCTTCTGTCGCTGCTTGCCATGGTGCTGGCGATCGGCCTTGTCGTCGACGACGCCATTGTCGTGGTGGAGAACATCCACCGCCATATGGAGGAAGACGGCATGTCGCCGATGCAGGCGGCCTTCAACGGCATGCGCGAGATCTTCTCGGCAATCGTCGCCATGACCATCACGCTGGCCGCCGTGTTTGCGCCGCTTGCCTTCACCGGCGGTCTGACCGGCGCGCTGTTTCGCGAGTTCGCGGTCACGTTGGCCGGCTCCGTGGTGCTGTCCGGCCTGATTGCGGTGACCATCACGCCGATGATGTCGGCTCGCCTCTTGAAGGCCGGCGCGCACGGCCGCTTCCAGCGCATCGTCGACGGCACCTTCAGCCGTGTCGAGCGCGTCTACGAGCGGGCCGTGACCGCTTCGCTCAGAAACAGGCCGGTTACCTTTATCATCGTCGTCGCGCTGGTCGCGCTCACCGGCTTCATGTTCACCAAGACCTCGACCGAACTGGCGCCGGAAGAAGACCAGGGCTTCCTGCTTTCCATCGTAACCGCCCCGCGCTACGCGACCTCGGACTACACCGAGACCTACGTCAACCAGATCCTCGGACTTGTTAAGGACATTCCGGAAACGCGGGCGCAGTTCTCGGCGGTCGCCTTCGGCGGCGCCACCAACGGCGCCTTTGTCGGCTTTGCCTTCAAGGACTGGGCCGAACGGCAGCGCAGCTCGAAGGAAATCCAGGCCGACATCACCGGTCGCTTGGCCAAGGTCGCCGGCGTCGAGGCTTTCGTCTTCGCGCCGCCGACGCTGCCCGGCTCGGGCGGCGGCCTGCCGATCTCGATGGTGGTTCGCTCGACCGGCGATCCCTCGGAAGTCTTCGACCAGGCCGAGAAGATCAAGAACAAGGCGCAGGCTTCCGGCCGCTTCATCGTCGTGCAGAACTCGATGTCCTATGACGCCCCGCAGGTGACCGTCACCATCGACCGCGAGCGCGCGGCGGCGCTGAACCTGCCCATCGCCGATATCGGCAACACGCTGACGCTGCTGGTCGGCGGCGCCGAAGTGGCGCAGTTCGATCGCGACTCCAACAGCTATGACATCATCCCGCAGGTGCCGCAGGAGTTCCGCGACAATCCGGCGAAGCTCGGCGAGTATTTCGTGCGCAGCGTCGACGGCAAGATGGTGCCGCTGTCGGCGGTGGTGCATATCTCGACCAACGCCTCGCCGGCAGCGATCGAGCAGTTCAATCAGCTGAACTCGGCCACGATCTCCGCCCTGCCCTTGCCCGGCGTCACCACCGGCGACGGATTGAAAGTGCTGGAGGATCTCGCCAGGGAAACGCTGCCCGACACCTTCTTCATCGACTATTCCGGCCAGTCGCGGCAGGAAAAGGAGCAGGGCAATACCATCCTGATCGCCTTCGCGGCCGCCGTGATCGTGATCTACTTGGTTCTGGCCGCTCAGTTCGAGAGCTTCCGCGATCCGCTGATCATCATGATGGCGGTGCCGCTTTCGATCTTCGGTGCCATCGTGCCGCTCAATATCGGCCTCGGAACGCTCAACATCTACACGCAGGTCGGACTGATCACCCTGATCGGCCTCATCACCAAGCACGGCATCCTTTTGGTGGAATTCGCCAACCAGCAGCGCGAAATCCATGGCATGCGGCGCCGCGATGCCATCATCGCCTCGGCCAAGGTGCGCCTGCGGCCGATCCTGATGACGACGGCCGCGATGGCGCTCGGCGTCGTGCCGCTGATCATCTCCAGCGGCGCCGGCGCCGCGGCGCGCTACTCGATGGGCCTCGTCATCTTCACCGGCATTCTGGTCGGCACGATGTTCACGCTGTTCGTCGTGCCGATGTTCTACACCTTCATCGCCAGCAAGGACCTGCCGCATCTCGCCGAGAAGCCCGATCCGAAGCTGATGCCGGCGCTGCCCACCTGAAGCAATCCAGGACTGCTCCAAAAACAAAAAGAGGCCGGAAAATCCCGGCCTCTTTTTTAGGCGGTCGCCCCACGGCTTCGGCGCCAGAGCAATTCCAAGAAAAGTGTGGAACGGTTGCTCGGCGACTTCGCCGTGGCCTTCCGTCCGGAATTGCGTCGAACCTGGCTTGAAGGCGGCAATCCGCCCGCTACTTGACCCGTTACTTTACGATGAGGATGCTGGTGTTGCCCGGGCCGAAGGCCTCGACGAGCTGATAGAAGTCGGCCGCGGCATCGGGATGCAAACGCACGCAGCCATGCGAGGCTGGCCGGCCAAGATGCTTGATGGCATAGGTCGCATGCACCGCATAGCCGCCGCTGAAGAAGACCGAATGCGGCATCGGTGCATTGTCGTATTTCTTCGAATACCACATCTCATGCATGCGGGTCGGCTTGAATGACCCTGTCGGCGTGATGTGCCCCCTGTCGCCCGTCGACACTTTCCAGGTGAAGGTCGGCCGGCCGTCGACCGTGACTTCCATGATCTGCTGCGACAGCGAAACCCGGGCGACGAGCTGGTTGGCATGAGCGGCGTTGCTGCCGAAGAGCAAAGCCGCGCCGGTGAGCGCGGCGGCGGTGACGTGGATGAGCTTGGCTGAAATGCCGGTATGCATGACGATCCCTCTCTCTTATGCCGGTCGGGCCGGCTGCAATTTCGATGGATCGTCTTATCGGGATCACCTGTTTCAGGCTCATTTCGCTTAATATGCGTTAATGTTTCGAATTCGTTTCTCTAAGTAAACGGCCTAATTCCAGAGAACACGCTCGCTTAGACCGGCTGCCGGCAATACCAAGCAGGCCGAAACCGGCGGGCAAAGCGTATATGGCTTTGATATGAAAGCCTTTCTCCGAATTTCGAAACCGAATTGCAACAAAGCGCGACTTGCGCGGCATGATGCGGATACAGGCCCGCAGCAATGTCGAGGTCACGGGAACAGACATCAGCAAACGAAAATGGGCAGGAAATCGAAAGTTCGCACCTGGTTTCTCAGGATCGGCGTCTCGGCAGTCATCCTCGGTGCTGTCGGCTCTGTCCCCGGGAACCCTGTGACGGCGCTTGGCGCCATGAATTCCGGCGAGGTTTCGACACTGCACACTGCACTGTTCATCGCCACGGTCTGGATCATCTCCAGCCTGCGCGTCAACCGGCTGAGGGCCCTCTGGCGGGTCGGTCTTCGGCTGATAGGGATGCGCGGCCCCTCCGGCTACTTGCTGCCGAGAGGACCGAAGGCCCGCGCCGCAGCGGGGGGCTCCGTAAGCGGCGCGGGCGCTTCGGGAGTTTCCTGAAGCATCGACGACTATCGAATTGGGGATTGAGTTATGAAGACGAGATTTGCCGCTTCGGTGCTGTCCGCACTGCTTTATGCCCAGGGGCTGCTTGGCTTTGCCGCGCTTGCAACGGTGCTGCTCAAGGAGCGCGCCCACGCCGAGATCGCCGCCAGCGCCGAATTGCCGTCTGGTCCCTCGATCCTCGTGGTGCGCTAGGCACCGGCGTCGGATCCAAAAGTGCGAAGCGGTTTTGGAAATCCGATGCAAGATCGAGGAAAAGACCTGGTGGCCCTCGCCTCAGTCGGTGCGCGGCGTCGGCGGATCGAACCGGTAACCGGCACCCCTGATCGTGGTGATGGTCTCCGTATCGAGCTTACGGCGCAGCCTCACGATGCGCGAATCGATCGAGCGGTCGAAAGCGTCGGCATTCTCGGCGGGCGCGGCGGCAATGATGTCGTCGCGCGTCAGCACCTTTCGCGGGCTCGCCAGAAACAATCTCAACAGCGCCACCTGCCCCGGCGACAGCTGATCCTCGGCGCCGGAACGATGCATGACCATGGCCGACCTCAAGTCGACGGTCGCATTCTCCAGCACGATCAGTTCCTGGGGGTTGCGGCCGCGCCGCGTCAGCAGGCGGCCGATGCGCGCCGCCAGCTCGCGCACATTGAGCGGGCTTTCGATCACGTCGGCTGCGCCGAGCTCCAGCGCCAGCACCTTGTCGACGAGATCGGCGGGCCGGCAGATCAGGATGAAGTCGCAGCCACCCTCGCCGCCCCCGCCTTGGCTACTATAGCGCTTGAGCAGTTCGCGCCCCTCCGCCTGGGTCACGTCGTCACCGACGACCACCACGTCGATGCCGCCTGCCGAAAGCAGCGACTCCGCCTCCCAGGGCTGGCGCGCCTGACGCACGTCGTGCCCCCGCCGCTCGAGATGGTCGGCCAGGTCGCCGGCCACCACTTCGGCAACGGACACAAGCGCGACGACGGATCGTGCTGCCATTTTCTCCACTCCGCCACGGACAACTCGAGATGAGCGCTGGACATCATGTTTATACCCAATCTACTTTCCGCTGAAAGCGGGAGCGAGACCATTGTGAAGGCGCGCATCATTGTCGTCGAGGACGAGCCGGATCTGAGGGAAGCGGTCGCCGAGTATCTCGGCGCCAGCGGCTATGACGTTGCCACGGCCGAGAATGCCGCGGCGGCGCGCAGCCTGCTTGAGGCGCAACCCTTCCACCTCGCCATCCTCGACATCGCCATGCCCGGCGAGGACGGCCTGTCGCTCGGCCGCTGGCTGCGCTCCAAGACGCAGATCGGCATCATCTACGCCACCGCCGCCGGCACCGCGCTCGACCGCATCGTCGGCCTGGAGCTCGGCGCCGACGACTACATCGTCAAGCCCTATGAGTTGCGCGAAGTGCTGGCAAGGGTCCGCAGTGTGCTGCGCCGCGTGCCGCAGCCGGTTGCCCCGCAGGCCGCCAAGACCGACGCTGGCACGCGCCGCTTCATGAATTTCGGCAGCTTCCAGGCCGATTTCGACGGCAGGCTGGTGACCGGCGCCAATGGCGCGGTCATCGAGATGGCCAAGAGCGAGTTCGACGTGCTGGAAGTTTTCCTCACCCGCGCCAACCGGCTTCTGACGCGGGCGGCGATCTCGGAGGCGATCGGCTTCGTGGAAGACCCGGAATCGTCGCGCGCTGTCGACATCCGCATCATGCGTCTGAGAAAGAAGATCGAGGCGGACCCCGCCAATCCGAAATTCCTGCGCACGGTGCGCGGCGAAGGCTACATCTTCTCGCTGCCGGCTGGCGACGGCAACTGACTCCGGCGCCGCGCACC
Source organism: Mesorhizobium sp. WSM3862 (assembly GCF_002294985.1). GTDB lineage: Bacteria > Pseudomonadota > Alphaproteobacteria > Rhizobiales > Rhizobiaceae > Mesorhizobium. Next base: position 160,408 of record NZ_NSGE01000005.1, read on the forward strand.
TTCCGGATACGCAATCGACGCTGTAGCATTCCGGTCCGGCGGCATGCCCCCAGAAAACCGTTGTCGATTTTCGGGCTTGTGTGCTGGATTTCATGGTTTACCGATATGGCCCCGGAGATTGACGTTCGACGATGACAGCTGAGGCCGCACGGACAGAGATGCACGGCTCCCGCCAGGGCGCCGCGATGGCGGCCGTCCATGTCGTTCGCCGCTTGCGCGAAGCGGGCGACTGGCAGCGCGAGATGGACAGCATACTGGAGGCACTGTGCCGTTCGTTGGACTGTCAGCGCGGCATTCTCTTCCGTTTGCGCGAGTTGCCGGGCGAGGGCTTTGCCCAGTCCGTGGCTTCCTATTGGATCGACCCTGCTTTTGGCGGCGAGCTCGCATCGCCTACCGTGATCATGCAGTCGATCATCAACTCCGATCCGCTCCTGGAGCAGTTGCAGGAGGATGAGCGCCAGGGCAAGGTCTTCGCCGGCCACACGCGCGACCTCGATGGTTTCCTGCGGGCCGATTTCGAGAAGCAGAACATAAAATCCTTCATTTCGGTGTCGGTCTTCGCCCACGGCCATCTCTGGGGCACTCTGGCGGTCAATGACTGCGCGGCCGAACGCGAATGGACGGACGAAGAGGAGGCGACGCTTCACATCATCGCGCTCGCCATCGGCGACGCCATTGAGCGCTCGCCCTCAGAGGCGCATGCCAGCGAGGTTATCCGCCGCACCATGCTGCAAGCTTCGCTCGACGCCATCATCGTCATCGACGAGGCCGGCTCCATCATCGAATTCAATCCGGCCGCCGAGAAGATGTTCGGCTTCAAGCGCAGCGACATCCTCGGCAAGGATCTGATCGACACGATCGTGCCGCATTATTACCGCAAGGGTTATTCGTCGGGCGCCGAGTACATGGCCGGACGGGGCGCGCCGATGGTTGGCCAGCGGCTGGAGACAGTGACCCAGAACGCGGCCGGCGAGATCTTTCCGATCGAGCTGACCGCGACGGAGATGCGGGTTGCCGACCGCCGGCTCATCTTCGGCTCGATCCGCGACCTGCGCGAGAAGCTGCACGCCGAAGAAGAGATCAACCGCCAGCGCGAGAAGCTGCACCAGAATGAGAAGATGGCGGCAATGGGCTCGCTGCTCGCCGGCGTCTCGCATGAGCTCAACAACCCGCTGGCGGTTGTGGTCGCGCAATCGACCCTGCTGCATGAATTCGCGGCCGACCCGCAGACCAAGGTGCGCGCCGAAAAGGTGCGCGCGGCCGCCGAACGCTGCGGGCGCATCGTCAAGAGCTTCCTGTCGATGGTGCGCCTGCATCCGACCGAGCAGGCCGAAACCGACCTCAACCAGGTGATGCGCTCGGCGCTCGAAGTGACCGCCTATGGTGCGCGCTCCAGCGGCATCATCATCGACACCGACTTCGCCAACGGCCCGCTGCTCGCCATGGCCGACGCCGACCATGTCACCCAGGTCGCGGCCAACTTCCTCATCAACAGCCAACATGCGCTTGCCGGCATCACCGGCGAGCGGCGCATCAAGGTGCGGACCTTTCGCAGCGAGCGCGGCAATCCCGGCTTCTCGGTCGAGGACAACGGACCCGGCATTCCCGATGCGATCCGCTCACGCATCTTCGAATCCTACTTCACCACCAAGCCGGTCGGCGTCGGTACCGGCATCGGCCTGTCGATCTCGAAATCGATTGTCGAGCGCCACAACGGCAACATCTGGTTCGAAGAGGTGCAGCCGCACGGCGCGCGCTTCGTCGTCCAGTTGCCGGCGATTGCCGGCAATGCGGCAAAGGCCGGCGAGGGTCCGGCGCGGTCGAGCGGGTTGCGCCATGCGCTGATCATCGACGACGAGCCCGACGTCGCCGCTTCGCTGTCCGACATATTGGAGCTCATGGGGCTCAAGTCGCGTCTCGTGCCAAGCTGGACGTCCGCCGGCGAGGTGCTGAGCGGGCAGATGCCGCCGGACATCGTGTTTTCCGACCTGCGCATGCCGGGCACCAGCGGCATATCGATCTACCGTGAATTGCTGGCCGAACGGCCGGGGCTGGCGCAGCGTTTCGTGCTGGTCACCGGCGACCTCATCGGCGCCAAGGCCGAGATTGAGGCACTGCCGCCGCAGCAGCGGCCGCAGATCCTGGAGAAGCCCTTCTCGACGCTCGACGTCCGCGGCATCCTTGCGACCGTTGCCGATGTCGCGGCGGCCGACAACGGCGCCGACATCTGAAATCGCTCCCTCTGCGGCTTCACCTGGATATCGTCGGAGTCGAAAAAAGAGGCTCCCGACCGACTTTGCGGCGGGAGCCTGACTGGAGCGCGGAGGGTGCGCTCAGGGGAGCCTAAAACACGTTCGGAGTATTGGTCAGCGGCGCGGCATTGGCGATCATGCGCACAGCTCGGGCCCGGTGCTGACCGGACTGCTCGGCAATGGCACGCAGGCATTCGGCGTTCTCGGCGCCCCAGCTCTGCCCTTTGCAGGCGAACTCGACTTGCGACTGCGGCAGGCGCGCGGTTTTGAGCGTCGTCGGCGCGCCCTCCACGACATTGGCCGGAGGATTGATCGAGGCGAAAGCGGGACCCGCGGCTGGCGCAAGCACCATGCTGGCGAAGGCGGCAACGCCCAGCAGCATGAACATCGCCATCGGATGGTCGCTGGCGCGCTGGCGCAACGCCAGCTTCGGACGGCGATCATTGCGCTCGGGACCGTAAGAGCGGCGGCTGGCATCGGCGATCCGAACTTTAGCAAACATCGGCTGTTCCCTTTTCCTTGAAACGAACTTAACCGCACCACGTAACAGGCGGATGATAGGGCGCGATGGCCCATGTAACAGGACTGAAACGGGGATCGCTTCTGTTCCTTTTGCTCCTGTCGGATGCGGCGGACTGTAAGCGACCTCACACAGGCGCAGAATTGGCATGGCTGTCGCGATCGTCCGATGCGCGAAGCGCGTCGAAACGGTGCCCTCACAAACTGCGGATCCGAAGCTGGAACCGCCGTTTTGCACTCCTGGTTAAGGCTCGGATTTTCCGGGATTTTCTCGGCTCGGATGACTGCAAGCCGGTCGCCATGATATTTCCATATTTTCACAAGCCATTGCATTTTAACGGAAAATGTGTTTTTATTGAACGAGCATTCAACAAAACGAGAGCATTTTCATGAACCCGCACCTGCGTGACGTGGCGATCCCCAACGATTGGGACCGGCGGGGTTTGCCGGGGTGGAGTTACCACTCCAACGCCCTTCTCGAGCTTGAGAAGGAATACGTCTTCCGCAATCACTGGCAGATCGCCGGCCATGTCTCCGACGTGCCAAATCCGGGCGACTATCTGACGATGGACGTCATCGGCGAGCGGGCGCTGATCGTGCGCGGCAAGGACGGCGTCGTGCGTGCCTTCAACAACATGTGCCGTCATCGCGGCAGCCGCGTCGTCGCCGACAGCCAGGGCACCTGCAAGAACGCGCTGATCTGCCCGTTCCACGGCTGGGTCTACAATCTCGACGGCACGCTGCGGGGGGCTGCCCGTCCGCGCTCCTTCCCGGAACTCGACAAGACCGAGTTCGGGCTGATGCCGCTCGATCTCGAAGTCTGGATGGGCTTCATCTTCATCCGCTTCCGCAACGGTGGCCCGCAGCCTTCCGTGGCTGAACTCTTGAAGCCGATCGAGGCGGAGATCGCCCATTACAATGTTGCCGACATGGTGCCGTGCTTGGGCATCTGGACCCAGAAATCACCGGTCAACTGGAAATCGGTGCGCGACGTCGACAATGAGGGCTATCACGTTGCCATGGCGCATCCGGCGCTGCAGGACCTCTACGGCGCGACCTATTTCGACGAACCCTTCGTCAACGGCGTGTCGCGGTCCTTCGCCACCTACAACCCGCATGCCGGGCGGCGCTGGAGCGTCAACCAGTACATCAAAATAGCGCCCGAGCCGACGCACCTGCCGGAGCATCTGCGCAAAGCCTGGATCTATTACGGCATCTTCCCCAACAACGCGCTGTCGATCATGCCGGAATCGGTGCAGTTCTATCAGGAGTTCCCGCTGTCCACCGGCGAGACGCTGCTGCGCGGCGCGATCTACCGCTACAAGGACGAGACGCGGGAGCAGGCGGCGGCGCGCTACCTTGCCTACCGCATCGACCGCGACACCATGAACGAGGATGTCCAGCTCTCCGTCTGGTCGAACGAATCCATGCTCTCCGAGGCGTTCGGGGGCTTCTACCTCTCCGACCTCGAATATGGCGTGCGCACCCACCACGACCATCTGCGCAGGCAGGTGCCGGTGCTGAACTTGGAGACCGCACCGGAGGAAAAGGACATGTGGGGATTGAACGACGCGCTGCGGTCGAGGGGGTGAGAGCGTTCTCTCCCCGTTCCACGGGGAGAGAACTGTTACCTATGTATCCGGTTCAAAGTGTTACCCATCTATCGGCTGGACAGCAGGCAGGTGAGGGGCAGCGCCGGCCTGCGGGGTTATACCTCCAACAGATGAAGCGCTGCAGGTCCGGCTGATCGTCGACCTCGGCGCCCCTCATCCGCCCTTCGGCACCTTCACCCTGCGGAACGGGGAGAAGGGAAAGGCCCTCACCCCCGCCAAACGCCTTCCTTCCTCAGATCATCCATCGTGCGCGAGATGCCTTCGCGCAGGATCGCGACCATGTCGTCGATCTGCTCGCGGCTGATGATGAGCGGCGGCGACATCACGCACATGTTGATCAGCGGCCGCACCAAGAGACCGAGCTCATGGCAATGCGCGTCGATACGTTTTCCCACATCCTTGTCGAGCTGCAGCGGATCCTTGCTCTCGCGGTCGGCGACGCATTCGACGCAAGCCATCAGGCCGGCGCCGCGTACCTCGCCGACCAGCGGCAGTTCCTCGAGCGTCTTCAGTCGCGCCTGGAAATAGGGCGCGATCGCGCGCGCATGCTGAAGCACGCCCTCTTCCAAAAGATCGAGGTTCTTCAGCGCGACGGCGCAGCCGATCGGATGGCTGGTGTAGGTGAGGCCATGGCCAAACAGGGCATCGGGATGGTTGGAGCGGCGCAGTTCCTCCAGCAGCCGCTCGGAGATGATCACGCCGCCAAGCGGGAAATAGCCCGAGGTCACCCCCTTGGCGAAGGTGATCATGTCCGGATCGAGGCCGAACACGTCGCCAGAGGCAAAGACATGGCCGAGCCGTCCGAAGCCGGTCACCACCTCGTCCGAGACATAGAGGATGTCGTTCTCGCGGCAGATCTCACGGATGCGCTTCAGGTATCCGTCCGGCGGCACGACGACGCCGCCCGAAGCCTGCACCGGTTCGCCGACAAAGGCGCCAATGCGACCGGCGCCGACGCGCGCGACCGTGTCGCGGAACTGGTCGACGATGAAATCGGTGAAGGCGTCGATGCTCATCTCCTTCGGCCGTCGGAACGGATCGGGCGAGGAGAGCTTGATCACCAGCTCGTCGGCACCATCCATCCAGTGCCGGTCGCGCGGGCGGCCGTTGAGCGAGGCCGACAGGTAGGTCGAGCCGTGATAGGCGCCGCCGCGGCTGATGATCAGCTTCTTCTCCGGCCTGCCGCGCACATTGTTGTAGAACTGCATGAAGCGCAGCGCCGTCTCCACCGCCGACGAGCCGCCGGTGGTGAAGAAGGTGTGACTGAGATCACCGGGAGCGGCATCGGCGATGCGTCTCGCAAGCTCGGCTGAGGGCGCATTCATCGTATACCAAGGCGTGTTGTAGGACAGCGCCATCGCCTGGTCGTACATCACCCTTGCCAGTTCCTCGCGGCGATGCCCGACATTGATGCACCACATGCCGGCCGGACCGTCGATCAGCCGCTTGCCGGATGCGTCGGTGATGTAGATGCCCTCGCCCTCGCCGATCAGCGCCCGTGCCTCGGCGCCGACCGAACCGGCATAGGGCCAGGGCTGGACCAGATGGCGCTTGGCCAGCTCGACCGCATCGTCGTCCCCGGGCTCGACAACTTCCCTCGCCTTGATCTCTCGTGCAGCCGCCATCTTAGCCTCGCATGGTCCGTTGCGGTGATTTCCAGAGACATGAAACGAAGCGGAAAGCCATGGAAATTCGGCTTTTCGTCACTTCATTTTGAATGTCCATTCAATCAATATTGCAGAAATAGCGCTTGATTTCAATCGGCGGATGCGCTCATGATGAAAGAAAGCCGGCAAGTCTGGAGTGATCGCTCCGGGCACATAAATTGGAAACAGGCAGTCGGCGCCGATCAATGGGAAGGCCGTATGGCGGGACAGTCCGAGCCGGCAACTGCAATCACGCCCGGAGCGCTGCAATGACGGCCGCCGCGGAAGGGTCGCCCCCGCTGCGCATGGCGAGAGCCAGACGAAGTCCCCTTCTGCAGTCGGAAGCCGTCCAGGGCATTGCGCTGATCAGCCCGACTTTCCTTTACGCGCTCATCCTTCTCGTCCTGCCGATCCTGGTTGTTATAGCCCATTCCTTCTGGACGCAGGACTACCTGACCATCGACCACACATTCACGCTGGAGAATTATCGGATCGCGCTGACCGAGCCGATCTACCGCGACCTGCTCTGGCGCTCGCTCTACATCTCGCTGACGGTCAGCCTGCTCACCGTGCTGCTCGCCTATCCGATCGCCTATTTCATTTCCTTCCATGGCGGCCGCCAGAAGAGCCTCTGGCTGTTCCTCATCACCATCCCGTTCTGGACCAGCTACCTGCTGCGCGTGATGTCGTGGAAGGTGATCCTCGGCTACAACGGCGTGCTCAATTCCGGCCTGATGGGCCTCGGCATCATCGACGAGCCGTCGACTGCGCTGCTCTACAATTCCAGCGCGGTCATCATCACGCTGACTCACGCCTGGGCGACCTTCGCCATCCTGCCGATCTTCGTTTCGCTGGAGAAGGTCGACCGCACCCTGGTCGAAGCGGCGACCGATCTCGGCGACGGGCCGCTGCGCTCCTTTCTGCGCGTGACCTTGCCGCTGTCGGCGCCAGGCGTCATCTCGGCGGCGCTGATCGTCATGATCCCGACCGTCGGCGACTACGTCACGCCGAAGCTGGTCGGCGGCAAAGACGGCGTGATGATCGCCAACGCCATCCAGGCGCAATTCGGCAAGGCGTCGAACTGGCCGCTCGGCGCAGCACTCTCCGTCACAACCATGGTCATCGTCTCGCTGATGGCCGGCGCCGCGGTGCTGGTCATCCGCGCGCTGCAGAGGCTGGCGCGATGACGGCGATCAGACGTTACCTGCCAAGCTGGCTGTCGAGCTACGCCGCGCTCTACATTCTCTTCCTCTATCTGCCGGTGATCTTCCTGCCGATCTTCTCGATCAACACCGCGGCGACGCCGAAATTCCCGCTCTCAGGCGTCACGCTGCATTGGTACCAGGAACTGCCGCGCACGCCGGCACTGATCGACGCCACCTGGAACAGCTTGGTTGTCGGCGCCTCGGCCGCTATCCTGTCGACCGTGTTCGGCATTCTCGCCGCCCGTTCGATCACCCGCTACCGCTATCCCGGCCGCCGCACCGTCAACGGGCTGATCATGGCCCCGCTGGTGCTGCCCGAGGTCATCGTTGCCATCTCGATGCTCCTGGTGATGCTGCAACTGGGCTTGAGCCTGTCGCTGTTCACGGTCGTGCTTGGGCATGTGCTGGTCTGCATTCCCTATTCGATGACGGTGCTGACATCCGGCTTCGAAGGCTTCGACCGCAGCCTCGAGGAAGCCTCCGCCGATCTCGGCGAAAGCGCCTTCGGCACCTTCCGGCGTGTGACGCTGCCGATGGTGGCGCCAGCGATCGTCTCCAGCCTGCTGGTCTGCTTCACCATCTCGCTCGACGAGTTCATCATCGCCTTCTTCCTCACCGGCACCGAGGCGACGCTGCCGATCTACATCTGGGGACAGCTGCGCTTCGCGGCCAAGCTCCCCGGCGTGCTGGCGCTCGGCACCTTGTTGTTGGCGGCGTCTTTCGTGCTGATGACCGTTGCCGAGATCCTGCGCCGCCGCGCGGCGAGACGCACCCAGAACGAGGGAGGCCTCTATGCTTGAGCGGGTCCAGTCCGAGCGAACGATTTCCGATCGCGCCATGATCGAGATCCGCGACGTCACGCGCAGCTACGGCGCGTTCAAGGCGTTGGACAATGCATCGCTCGTGATCAGGGAGGGCGAGTTCTTCTCGCTGCTCGGGCCGTCCGGCTGCGGTAAGACCACGCTTTTGCGCATGATCGCCGGCTTCGATACGCCGACCAGCGGCTCGATCGCCGTCGACGGCCAGCCGATGGACGGCATTCCCGCCAACCGGCGTCCGACCAACATGGTCTTCCAGAGCTACGCGATCTTTCCGCACCTCAATGTCGAGCAGAACGTCGCCTATGGGCTGAAGCGGCTGAAACTACAAAGCGGCGAGGAAAAGCGCCGCGTCGAGGAGGCGCTGGCGCAGGTGTCGCTGACCGGCCTTGGCAAGCGCCGCGCCACCGAGCTCTCCGGCGGCCAGCGTCAGCGCGTGGCGCTTGCCCGCGCGCTGGTCATGCGTCCCAAGGTGCTGCTGCTCGACGAGCCGCTATCGGCTCTCGACAAGAAGCTGCGCGAGCAGATGCAGGTCGAGTTGCGCCGGCTGCAGCAGGCGGTAGGCATCACCTTCGTGCTGGTCACGCACGACCAGTATGAGGCTTTGGCCATGTCGGACCGCATCGCCGTGATGTTCGGCGGCCGTATCGCGCAGGTCGCCTCGCCCAAGGAAATCTACCAGCGCCCAGTCAACCGCCAGGTCGCCGACTTCCTCGGCGGCATGAATTTCGTCAAGGCCGAGATCGTCGAGGAGAACGGCGCGTCCTTGGTTGTCGACACGCTTGGCTTCGGGCGTGTGAGGACCGACAAGCCGAAGACCTTCGTCCGCCACGGCGGCGCGGCGACGCTCGGTATCCGGCCGGAGCGGCTGCGCGTGCTCTGGGACAATGCGACGGCCAAGTTCGAGGTCGCCGGCAAGGTGGTCGAGCGCCACTATTTCGGCGAGATCACGCATCTGATCGTCGAGATCCCGGGGCTGGAAAAGCCGCTCTCGGTGACCGAGACCAATGATTTCGGCGCCGACGACATTCCGGTCGGCGCGCCGATCCGTCTCGCCTACGACCCAGAGGCCCTGGTGGCGATGGCGGACTGAAGCCGCGCCAAAATCTTCCCGGCGGCGATGCGTCCGGCCACGATCGCGCCCTCGACATAGGCGGGGAAGGACGGCGACACTTCCGACGACGCAAAATGGATCGGCGGCGCGCCGGCAAGGATCGTGCGCTCGGCATCCGTTGCCGTCACGTCGACGATGAGATCGCTATAGGCGCCGCCGCTCCAGCGGTCATCTGTCCAGTCGCGCTGGCTGAAATCGAGAATATCGGCCGCGTCCGGACCGAGCGCATCCGCGAGCTTCGCAGTGACCTCGGCGCGCAACGCCGCAGCACCCAGCTTGCGGCAACGCAGCGCCAGCGGCCCACCGATGAAGACGACGAGCGCTGCATGCTCGGCATCCCTGCTGGCATCGCAGGCAAACAGGCCCGGCATGTCGCGCCACATCACCATTCCGCTCAGATCGCGCTCGCGCCAGAACGGCCTGGCATAGCGGACGAGGATCTTGACCACCGCGCCGCTTTCCCAGACGCCAAGCGCCTTCTTCAAGGCCGTCGACAAGGCAGGCCGAAAGTCGAGCCTGTTGGCCGTCGCTGGCGGCAGGGCGAGCAGGACCTCGCGCGCCTCGACGGCGCCGCCGCCGGCGACGACACGAACGCCGGACGGCCCGCGCTCGACGCGAATGACCGGCTCGTTCAGCCGCAGCCGGTCACCGAGATCGCCCGCCAGGTCCGCGGCCAGCGACTGCATGGTCTCGCGCAGAGAATATTGCAGTTCCGGCACTTCGTTGGTGATGCGGCGATCATTGTCGATCAGGTACCATAGCGGCACCTTTTCCAGCGCCAGGCACCACAGTCCTTCGACCATCGAGCGGAAGGCGGCTTTGGCATCTACCGGATCGGTCTGGCGTTCTAGCCAGGAGGCGACGGTCAGCCCGGCGATCGCGGGATCGTCAGGCTCGATCCAGTTCATGCGGTCGCGGATCGCCATCGCGGTCACATAGGTCTGTCCGGCCTGGTCGACCGACATCGGTGGATGGGTGATGAACGCGCCATCGACAAAGGTTTTGACGAAGGTCTTGCCGCGCGCCCTGGCCAGCGCCATCAACTCCGGCATGTCCTCGCACAGGAACTGGCCGCCGCTGTCGATCAGCTCGCCGAGCCCGTTTCGCGCACCTTCCACACGACCGCCGACGCGGCCGCGCGCTTCCAGGACGAGGAAATCGATGCCGGCGCGCTTCAATTCGAGCGCGGCCGACAGGCCAGTGAAGCCGGCGCCGACGATTGCAACGTCGGTGCTTTCGATCTTGCTGTTCAATAGCCGGCCTTGATCTTCTCGAACTCGGCGATCATCTTCAGCTTGAGCTCGGAAGGCAGCGGCTGCTGGAACAGCGTCTTGTCGACCCATTTTTCCACGTTGTCGTAGCCCTTTTCCTTGAGCACCGCCTGGTCGACACCGGCCATGCCCTTGGCGTTGGCTTGGCCGTAGCCCCAGTCCTTGACCAGCACCTTGGCGACTTCCGGATCGTTGACAGCGTTGAGATAGTCATAGGCCTTGTCAATGTTGCCGGGCGCGTCCTTGAACAGCACATAGCCGCACACCCAGGTCGAGATGCCCTCGTCGGTATCCTTCTTGGACTTGATCGGCACGCCGGCGGCCTGCGATTGCACCGCCGCGTCGTTCCAGGCCCAGGCCAGATCGACCTCGCCGCCTGAGAGCAACTGCACGATGTCGGTGGTATCGGTCCAGTAGGAGCGCACGTTCTTGTGCACCTGGCGCAGGAAATCGGACGCCTGCTTGAACTGCTCGTCCGTCATCTTTGTCGGTCCTTCAGCCCGATGGCGAGGCTGGCCAGCGCATAGGCGTCGTCGACATTGTCGCCGATCGAGACGCGTCCCTTATACTTGGGATCGGCGAAGGCCTTCAGCGACTGCACGTCCTTCTCGGCGATCTTGTCGGAGTTGAAGGTGAGCTGCGTGTCACCCCAGTCCCAAGGCATGAACCAGGCTTTGCCGTCGGGGGTGGTGGCAAGGTCCTTCATCGCCATGATGCCGGGGTTGAGATCCTTCCAGCCGGCGATCTTGGAGGTGTCGAGCGGCTGCAACAGCCCCGCCTCGCGCCACTTCACCACGCTTTGCGAACACGGATGGCCGAGGTCGGCCTTGAAGCCGGAGCGGATCTTCTCGAATGCCTCGTCCTCATCGCCGAAGAAGGCGAAGGTCGGCGAGTCGCCGTCCTTCTCGACATATTTGCCGTGGAAGCTGGGGTCCTCATAGCCGGACCAGTCGAACACGATGAGGTCCTTGTCGGCGGCAACGGCGAACGCTGCCGCCGAAGATGCCAGCGCGCCGGCGAGCGCCAAAGTAAGTGTCAGGCGTCGGCTGAGTTTCTTCATGCTGTTCCATCCTCTTTGGTCTTGCCGGTCTTGCTGGCCGGCTGTTGCTAACTCCGGGCTGTCGTTAATCGTAGTGTTTCGGAAAGGCGGCGGCCAGGAACGCGTTGGCCGCCTGCAGCGCGGTCTCGCGGGTGGTGTCTTCTGTGCCCATCATCAACCGCAGCCACAGGCCCTCGAGCATGGCCGATAGCGCCAGCGCCATGACCTGCGGCTCATAGGCATAGCCGCCCCTTTGCTTAAGCGTCGCGCAGAGGTCGATGAACACCTGCTGGTAGTAGGCGTCGCGCGAGCTGCTCAGCGCCTGGTAGGTCGGCCGCGATTTGGCCTCGCCCCAGAAGGCGCACCAGGCAGCGAGCTTGCGCTTGTTGCAGATCGAGCGATCGAAGTCGGCCCACACCAGCGCCTGCAGCTGCCGCGCCGGATCGTCGCCTGCCTTCTGCAAGGCGGCGCGCCAATGCGCCGAATACTCGTCATACATATATTGCAGCGTGGCTACGAGCAGCTTCTCCTTGCTTTCGAAATGGAAGTTGACGATGCCGCGGGACAGGCCCGCGCCGTCGGCCACATCGGCCATCGTCGTTTCCGCATAGCCGCGCTTGGCCAGTGAATCGATCGTCGCCTCGATCAACTGGAGTTGCCTGACTTCTTTCGAAGCCTTGCGGCCGCGCTTCTCGGCGTCTCCTTTTCGTGCCGGTTCGGGCAAGGCATCCCTGGCCTCTGCATTCTTCATGAGCGTGACGGTCTCCAGCATTGCCGGCTATCCGACCGGCTTCCAACCGCGCAGATGAGTGGGGCGGTGCTCACCACTGTCAAGCACCTTCTGCATCGCCTCCCAGGTCCGGATGTTCTTGTCGACATAGCCCCCGCCGACCGCGGCGGCGAGCGCTTGATAGAGTGGCCCCTTCAGGCGCGCCCGTTCCTCCCGCGCCACCTCGCGGTACCATGCGTTGCGGTCGCGGACGCTGATGTCGCGGAAGCCAGCACGACGCATCGCTTCGGCATAGCGCGCCGGCGAAGCCATGGCAAAGGACAAGCCTTCCGCCGCGAGATAGGCCTTCATATCCGCAGACGGCTCGCCGTCGTGCGAGATCATCCAGTTCGACGCGGCGAAGACGCCGCCGAGCTTCAGCACGCGGAAGACCTCGGCGAACAGGGCATCCTTGTCCCGGACATGCAACAGTGCGTCCTTGGAGAAGACGACGTCGAAGGAAGCATCAGTGAAAGGCAGCAGTCCCGGCGGCGCCTGGACGAAGCTGACGCGGTGCTGGAGACCCTGCGCAGCCGCCTTTCGCCTTGCCGTCTCGATCACCGGCCTCTCGACATCGAAACCGGTCGCATGCGCCGCACCATGGCGCGCGACCAGATCCAGCGTGATGCCGCCGGCGCCGCAGCCGAGATCGAGGATCGTCTTGCCCTCGAGCGAGAGGCCTTCGACCACGCGGTCCACTTCGTCCGGGCCGCCCGGGGAGAGGTAGCCATCGCCCCAGAGCGCCTCGAGGAAGCGAATGGCCGCGTCGTCATATTCCGGCTCGGCGTTAGCCGTTTCGATCATCGGACTGAGCCTCAAATGCCGAAGTCACCTTCGCGCTAGCGGAACACCAGAAATGCGGGGCAAAGCCTAGCGCATCAACGCAGAAACGCAACACCATTTGTTGAACATTCATTCAAAATGGCTGGACAAAAAACCGTGACCCGTGCCAAATTCGGCTGATCGGGGAACAAATCGCACCCAAAAACGGGCGGCCGGAGGGAGGTTGAGCGCACATGAAGGCATGGGACGCGATCGTCATCGGCGGCGGCCACAACGGGCTGGTCAACGCCGGCTATCTGCAGCGCGCCGGGCTCGACGTGCTGGTGGTCGAGAAGAACGACTGGGTCGGCGGTGCGGCCACCAGCCGCGAGCTGACGCCGGGCTTTCTCTACTCCAACTGCTCCTATGTCTGCTCGCTGTTCCGGCCCGAGATCATGCGCGATCTGGAGCTGCCGCGCTTCGGCCTGCAGGTGATCTCCTATGAAGGCGGCGCGGTGTTCACGCGCGACGGCGACTATCTCGCCAACTACCGCGACCACGATGCGCATCGCCGCGAATTCGCCCGCTTCTCCAAGCGCGACGCCGAGGCCTACGACCGCTATTCGCGCGACGTCACAAGGCAGTGCCGCTTCATCCAGCCGCTGTTGATGCGCACCGCGCCCGATCCCACCAGCTTCAAGCCGCGCGATCTTGGCGAGTTGCTTTATCTCGGCAAGAAATTCGCCGGTCTCACCGCTGAGGAAATGGCGCTGACCTTGCGCTTCTGGACGATGTCGATCTCCGGCTTCCTCGACGAGTATTTCGAGACCGACGTCATCAAGGCGAACTTTGCGCTCTCCGGCATCATCGGCACGGCGCTTGGGCCCATGTCGCCCGGCACGGCCTATGTCCTGCTCCACCACTATATGGGCGAGGTCGATGGCTCCGTGGGCGCCTGGGGCTATGCGCGTGGCGGTATGGGTGCCGTGACCAAGGCGCTCGCCGCCTCATTCAAGGCTTCCGGCGGCACGATCCGCACAGGCGCCGAGGTCGAGCGCGTGCTGATCAGGAACGGCAGGGCCAAGGGCGTCGTGCTGGCCGGCGGCGAAGAGGTCCACGGCAAGCTCGTCGTCTCAAACGCCGATGTGAAGCGCACCTTCCTGAAACTGGTCGAGGAGAAGGAGCTGCCCGACATCTTCCTCCGTCGCGTCAGGAACTTCAAGATCCGCGGTTCGTCCGGCAAGGTCAACATCGCGCTCGATTCGCTTCCCCAATTCCCGGCTCTGCCGAAGGATTCGCCGGTCTACCGCGCCGACATGCACTTCACCGATTCAATCGAGCGCATGGAGCGCGCCTATGACGACTGGAAGGCCGGGCGCTGGTCGGCCGATCCCTTCCTCGACATGGTGATCCCGACCACGCTCGACCCGACCATGGCGCCGCCGGCAAAACATTTCATGAGCTGCTTCGTGCAATACGCGCCGCCCAAAATTGGCGGCCGAGACTGGACGGACGCCGACCGCGACGGCTTCGCCGAGAGCGTGGTTGCGCAGATCGCCGAATATTCGCCCGGCTTCCGCGACCGCATCGTCCATATGGAGGTGCGCACGCCGCGCGAGATCGAGGCCGAGGTTGGCCTCACCGAAGGCAACATCTTCCAAGGCGAACTGACCTTCGACCAGCTGCTGTTCAACCGCCCGGTGCCGGGCTACGCGCAATACCGCTCGCCGGTCGGCGGGCTCTATATGTGCGGCTCCTCCACGCATCCGGGCGGCGGCGTCATGGGCGCGCCCGGACGCAACGCCGCCGCCGAGATCCTGCGCGATCTCGCCAAACCAACCCTGCATATGAGCCCGGCCCATGACGTCATCTGAAGCGAATTGGGACGCGATCGTCATCGGCGGCGGGCACAACGGCCTGGTCGCCGCCGCCACGCTGGCGAAATCGGGACGCAAGGTGCTGCTGCTCGAGGCCGGCAAGGAGGTCGGCGGCGCGGCGCGCACCGAGGAATTCGCGCCGGGGTTTCGCGTCTCCTCGGTCGCTCATCTGCTCAACCGCCTGCATCCCGATGTGGTGAAGACGCTGGTGCTCGAGCGCCACGGGCTCAAGATCGAGCGCGGCGATTTCGTGCCCTCGGTCGCATTATCGAAAGACGGCCCGCTGGTGCTGCACGGCGCCTATGGCGAGGCGCTGACGGGCGCCAGCCCGTCGGAGCAGTCGGCTTGGCGCGACCTGCGCGCGCAGCTGTTGCGCTACGCCGGCGTGCTGAAACCCTTCCTGTCTCGCCGTCCGCCGGACCTTGCCGGCATGTCGCTCGCCGAAATGACCGGGCTCGGCCAGACGGCGCTGGCGCTGAAAAAGCTCGGCAAGGAGGACATGCGCGACTTCCTGCGCGTGCTCTTGATGAACGTCTACGACCTGCTCGACGAGCAGCTTTCCGACGACAGGCTGAAAGGCCTGCTCGCTTTCGACGCGACACTGGGCAGCCATCTCGGTCCGCGCTCGCCGACATCGCTGCTCGGCCTCTACTATCGGCTCGCTGGCGAGATCGGCGGCCTCGCCGGCGCGCAGATACAGCCCAAGGGTGGCATGGGCGCGGTCGTTGCCGCCATCCGCTCGGCGGCCGAGCAAGCGGGTGTTTCGATCCGTCTGGCTTCGCCGGTCGCCAAGGTTGTCGTCGAGAAGGGCCGCGCCGTCGGTGTCGTCACGCAGGGCGGCGAGGCGCTGCGCGCAAAAGCCGTCGTCTCGGCCATCAATCCCGCAACCACGATCCTCGATTTGGCCGGGCCGCGCGAGGTCGACACCGGTTTCGTGCGCAAGGTGAAGAACATCCGCATGAAGGGCGATGCGGCGAAGCTCCATCTCGCGCTCGACCGGCCGCCGCAATTTGCCGGCGTGGACGCCGCTGGCCACAAGGGCCGCCTCGTCATCGCGCCTTCGCCGGACCATGTCGAGGGCGCCTTCAACCCGTCGAAATATGGCGAGTTCTCGCCCGAGCCGGTGATGGAGATCACGCTGCCCAGCCTGGTCGATCCTTCGCTGGCACCCTCCGGCGCCTGCGTGCTGTCCGCGGTGGTGCAGTACGCGCCCTATGCGCTGAAACAGGGCTGGACCGCCGGCAAGCCGCAATTCCTCAAGGCGATCATGGCGCAGCTCGAAGCCTATGCGCCTGGCATCGGCGCCACGATGCGTCATGCCGAGTTGCTGACTCCGGCCGACATCGAGGGACGCTACCGCATGCCCGGCGGTCACTGGCACCACGGCGAGTTGCAGGCCGACCAGATGCTGATGTCGCGGCCGGTCTCCGGCTGGTCGGGCTACGACACGCCGCTCGAAGGGCTGTTCCTTGCGGGCGCCGGTTCGCATCCCGGCGGCGGCATCTCCGGCGCCCCCGGCCTCAACGCCGCACGCCGCATCATCGCGATAAGGGAATGAGATGATTTCGCCATTCACAAACGCAGCGCTCTACGACGCCAACATGAATCGTCATGTGAAAATCGGTTCCGCCCGCACTCTGGCGCAATCCCACTTCCGCACGCTGCGGCTCGGCACACCTTTCCAGCCGCGCATTGACGCGCTGGCGCTGACAAACGACTGGTACAACTGGGCTGGCTACCGCGCGCCGCATTCGCTCTGGGACGAGGAGCTGGAATACTTTGCCATTCGCAGCCAGGCGGCACTCTTCGACATCTCGCCGATGTCGAAATACCGGATCGAGGGTCCGGACGCCGAAGCCTATCTCGACCGTGTCACGCTGCGCGACGTGACCAGGCTGAAGCCGGGCCGCGTCCACTACACCGCCTGGTGCGACGACGAGGGTTTCGTCCTCGATGACGGCACGCTGTTCCGGCTGTCGCCGACGCGCTTTCGGCTGTGCTCGCAGGAGCGGCATCTGCCCTGGCTGCTTGACAGCGCCATCGGCTATGAGGTCAGCGTCGAGGAAGAAACCGAAGCGATCGCCGGGCTCGCGCTGCAAGGCCCAACCTCCTTCGCCATCCTGCGCGACGCCGGCTTTGCCGGCATCGAGCGGCTGAGGGTTTTCGACCTCGCCGACTTCGCGCATGACGGCGCTGCCGTCACCATCTCGCGCACCGGCTTCACCGGCGATCTCGGCTACGAGCTGTTCGTGCCGGCGGACAAGGCGTTGAGCCTGTGGGACCGGCTGATGGCGGCGGGCGGGCTGCGCGGCATCCGCGCCATCGGCTACACGGCGCTCAATCGCGCCCGGCTAGAAGCCGGGCTGATCGTCGCCAATGCCGACTTCACCACTGCCGGGCATGCCATCCGTGCCGACCGCCTGCGCATGCCGGACGAGATCGGCGTCGGCTTCATGGTCGATCCGAACAAAGGCCACTTCAACGGCCGCCGCCCCATCTTCGAAGCGCGGGCGAAGAAGCAGCTGCGCCATGTGCTGGTCGGGCTGGAGATCGAAGGCAACATCCCGGCCGAGCACGCCACCGTCTACTGCAAGAAGAGCCAGGAGGTCGGGCTTGTCAGCGCAGCGATGTGGTCGCCCATGGCCAAGCGCAACATCGCCATCGCCTCCTTGCAACGGCCTTACGGCGATAGAGTCGTCGACGACCTCTGGGTCGAGATCTACGCCTTGCGCGAGCTGCGATACCAGAAGCTGATGAAGCGGGCGAAAGTAGTACCGCGGCCGTTCATCAAGCTCGATCGCCGCACCGCCAACCCGCCGGCGGACTTTTGACGTGGAAGGGGATGCGGACAGGCTGGACGCGGAGGCGGAAGCGGCCGAGCAGTGGCAGCTGGTCAACACGCCGCTCGGCGAGATGTGGTCCGGCCGCACCCGCTATGCGGCGGCGATGTTCTTCTTCAAGCGCGGCGAGATGGATGCCGAGACGCTGGAGGTCTACCGCATCTGCGCCCGGCTCGACCATGAAGACCCCTTGCCGATCATCCGCGACCGCGGTGTCGGCAAGGAATGGCTGAAGCGCTTGGGTGCGTAAGCCCGCAGCGCGACGGAGCTGAGCTCCTGCTTCGTCCTAGGACCAATCGACATTCAGGATTCAAAATCGCGTTGATGCATGATTCATAGGCTTCCAGATTCGATCTGGAGAGCGGTGGATGGCACGTCGATATGAACTGAGCAGCGCGCAATGGCAGCGTATCGAAGGACTGTTGCCGGGAAAGGCAGGTGATCCTGGCCGCAGCGGCGAAGACAATCGCCTGTTTGTGAATGGCGTGCTGTGGGTTCTGCGCTCCGGAGCGCATTGGCATGATGTGCCCGAGCGCTACGGCAAGTGGAAGACACTGCACCAGCGGTTCCGGCGCTGGTCGAAGGCTGGCGTTTGGGAGCGTGTCTTTGCCGATCTGATCGTTGATCCCGACAACGATTATGTGATGCTCGACAGCACGTTGGTTCGCGCCCACCAGCAGGCGGCGACCGGAAAAGGGGGGACCAGAACCAGGCTTTGGGGCGTTCCCGAGGTGGATTGACTACTAAGATCCATATGGCTGTCGACGGTCGCGGCCGTCCGTTGCGCCTGATCCTGACGCCCGGCCAGCGTGGCGACGTCACCCAAGCGCCTGCTTTGCTCGAAGGGCTCAAGGCCAAACGCGTTCTTGCCGATAAGGCCTATGACAGTAATGCCCTGCGCGCGATCGTCGTCGAGATGGGAGCGCAGGCCGTCATCCCCTGCAATCCAACCCGCAAGACCCTCATCCCCTACGACTTTGAAGCCTATAAGGCGCGCAATCTCATCGAACGCTGCTTCAACAAGCTCAAACACTTCAGGCGCATCGCCACCCGACACGACCGGCGTGCTCTCTACTTCCTCAGCTTCGTCCAACTCGCTTGCGCAATGCTATGGATGCGCTGAATGTCGATTCAGCCTAGGATGACGACGTCTGGGGGAGCGTTCTGGCCCAATCCAGAACGTCCAAGATTGTCACTTTATCCGATCGTCCTTTCAAGGACACGCAGCCAATTCCGATAAGCGATCTTCTCGATCAGCGCGCGCCCGAAGCCGCGAGCGGCGAGCGCGTCGAGGAGCTTCGGCAGGCCTGCCACGTCGCCGATCACCGCCGGGATCATGGCACCGTCGAAATCGGATCCGAGGCCGACACCGTCCTCGCCCAGCGCCTGCAACAGCGACTCGATGTGGCGCAGCATGATGTCGAGGCTGGTGTCGGCATTCATGCGGCCGTCCTCGCGCAGGAAGCCGGTGGCGAAGTTCAGGCCCACCATGCCGCCCGTTTCGCGGATCGCGCCGAGCTGCCAGTCGGTGAGGTTGCGCGAATGGCCGCAGATCGCATGCACGTTGGAGTGGGTCGCGACCAGCGGCGCATCGCTGAGCGCGGCGACATCGCGAAAACCCTTCTCGTTGAGATGCGAGAGGTCGATCATGATCCTGAGCTGGTTGCATGCCTTGACCAGCGCCTTGCCGGCGTCGGTCAGGCCCGGCCCGGTATCGGGCGACGAGGGAAAGCGGAACGGGACGCCGTTGCCGAAGGCGTTCGGCCGGCTCCAGACGATCCCCAGCGAGCGGAGCCCGGCGGCATGGAGCACGTCGAGCATGGCAAGCTCGGGATCGATCGCCTCGACGCCTTCGATATGGAACACCGCGGCGATCGAGCCATTCGCCATCGCCTCGCGCACATCGCCGGCGCTGCGGCAGACGGTGAGCGCGCCGGCGCGCTCGAGCCTGAACAGGATCGAGGCCATGCCGATGGTCGAAGTGACCGCCTCGGCGCGCGGCAGTTCCGGCGGCAGTGGTTCGTTGTCGCTCGGCGCCGGCGGCACGGCGCTGCGCTTGGTCTTTTCGATCGGCGGCGGAAAGATCGCGAACATGCCGCCGGCAAAACCGCCCTTGTTGGCGCGCGGCATGTCGATGTGACCGCCCGGCGTGCCCTCGATGAACAGCTTTTCGACATCCGCTTCGTTCGACTGGTAGAGCCTCAGCAGCGTGTCGTTGTGGCCGTCGAAAACGGGAATGAGGTCGGATTCGGTCATCAGGCCATTCGCTTTTTGAGGTGGCGGATCGGGGCGGGAGAATCCCAGGTGATCTGTCTAATTAGGCAAGATGGCCGAACTGCGCAAATGCCAGACGCGTGTTCGCATTTATGGCTGGGCCGCGTCGCTCGCCCCCGGGCGGTGGATCGGCACGCAGCGCCGAGACGGTTGAGGGCGCTGCAGCGGAGTAAGACAGTCGGTTTTTCCCTGGAACTCCCCCACCCGGCCGCTTCGCGGCCACCTTCTCCCTCGGGGAGAAGTGGAAGACGGGTGCTACTACTTCAGCACGTCGGCCCATTCCGGATGGCGGCGGAACTGGGCGTTGGCGAAGGGGCAGAGCGGGATTATCTTCTTGCCCGCCGCGCGCGCGTCCTCGACGGCGCGGGTTACCAGGCGAAGCCCGGCGCCCTGGCCGCGAAAGACATCCGGCACCTCGGTGTGATCGATGATGAGCTGGTGCTCGCCGACCTTGGTGAAGGTCATTTCGGCCTCGGCGCCGCCCGGTCCGCGCAGCAGGTAGCGACCCTTGGAGCCGCGATCTTCCAGTTCGATCTCGGGCAGCTGGTCAGCCATTTTTCTTGCCTCCTGCGCCGACGAGCGAGAGGGCAAAGAGCCGCCGCGCCGCTTCGATTTCATTCGGCCGCACCTCGTGCCCGCCGTCGTGCCATTCCACTGTGACATCGGCCCCGTCGGCGCGCAAATAGGCCTCCAGCCGCGTTGTCAGGTTCGGCGGGCAGATCGGGTCGCGCCTGCCGGCCGTGATCAGGATGCGGCGCCCGGCAAGGCTGCCCTGCACCTGCGGCTCGAACGGGATCAGCGGATGCATCAGCGCCGCGGCATCGAACAGTCCTGGCTCGGCGAACACCACCGAGGCCAGGATGTTGGCACCGTTGGAATAGCCGAGGCCGAACGCCGCCGAGGGCTTTGCCGCTTCGACATGCGCCTTGACGAAGCCGGCCATCTTGGCCGTCGCCCGCGCGAGGTCGTCCATGTCGTAGACGCCTTCGCCGGTGCGGCGGAAGAAACGGGCGGCACCTTGCTCCGACACATCGCCGCGCGGCGAGACTAACGTCGCCGAAGGCGCGAGTTCGCGACCGAAGGACAGAAGCTGGTTCTCGTCGGCTCCGGTGCCGTGGAAGACGAACAGCAGCGGGCCGCCCGGCGAACCGGGCAGCACTTTGTGGATGTAGGCGTCCTTGCTCATGGCGTCAGTCTTCCAGCTTCTGCAGATGCTGTTCGAGATAGGGTCTCAGATGCTGATGCTGCGTCGGCAGCTTCAACGCCTCGCCGAGATGCGCGGTGTCCTCGTCGCGGTTGAAGCCCGGCTCGTTGGTCGACACCTCGAACAGCACGCCGCCCGGCGTGCGGAAATAGATCGCCCAGAAATAGTCGCGATCGATGACCGGCGTCACGCCGTAACCCGTGTCGACAAGCGCCTTGCGCACTTCGAGCTGCCTAGCGCGATCCTCGACCGCGAAGGCGACATGGTGCACAGAGCCGGCGCCGAGATTGGCAAAGCCTGCGCCCGGCAGCGATTCGATGTCGACGACGTCGGCGCCGTTGCCGTTCTTGATCGCCATCCGGCGGATGTTGCCGGACTTGTCGACCTCTTCATAGCCCATGAACTTCAGCAGCTCCTCGGTGGCGCCGCCGTCCTTCAGTCTCAGCGCGACCGAGTGGAAGCCGCGGATCGCCTCATCGGCGGGGACGCCGCCCTTCACCCAGGGCGCTCTGCTGTCGGCCTTGTCTTCGACCAGCGCAAAACTGTCGCCGTCGGGGCCGGTGAAGGTAAGCCGCTTCTCGCCGAAGCTTTCGCTGCGGCCGACACCGCTGACGCCCTCGTCGGCGAAGCGCTTTTCCCAATAGCCGAGCGTGCCTTCCGGCACCGAGAAGACGGCGGTGCCGACCTCACCTACCCCATGCCGGCCCTTGCCGATGTCGGGGAACGGGAAATAGGTCATCACCGAGCCCGGCGTGCCGAACTCGTCGGCATAGTAGAGGTGATAGACATCCGGCGCGTCGAAATTGACGGTCTTCTTCACCCGGCGCAGGCCGAGCTTCTTGGTAAAGAACTCATTGTTGCGGCGCGCATCGCTTGCCATCGAGGTAACGTGATGCAGGCCCTTGATCTGATCGAGCATGGTCTTGCTCCTTCCCTATCCTTGCTGCGGCCCCTGCCGCTGTCCACCGCAATATGAGGATAGCGCCTGGCCCGGCAAAGCGACCAAACTCAGAATGGACTGTATCACAAAAGTGAACGGCCATAAGACCGATGTTCACCAATTGATGAAGCTGCCTCCTTGCGCCGATCGGGAAATTTCGGCTCCATGAGCGGGCGCACCGTCTTGAGGAGAAGAGTTTGGACAACCGAGTGAGCCGCCCGAATGTTCTTCTCATCACCTGCGACCAGTGGCGCGGCGATTGTCTGTCGGCGGCGGGACATCCGGTGGTGAAAACGCCGAATGCGGATGCGCTCGCGGCCGAGGGCGTGCTGTTCCGGCGCCACTACGGTGGAGCGGCGCCCTGCTCGCCGGCGCGCGCCTGCCTCTACACCGGCCTCTATCAGATGAACAACCGGGTCTGCCGCAACGGCTCGCCGCTCGACGCCCGCCACGGTAACATCGCGCTTTCCGCACGCGCGGTGGGTTATGACCCCACGTTGTTCGGTTATACCGATGTGGCGCCGGACCCGCGCCGGCTTGCGGCCGGCGATCCGCGGCTGAGGAGTTATGAAGGCGTGCTGCCCGGCTTCAGCGTCCGGCAGTTGCTGCCCGAACATCAGAAGCAGTGGCTGTCCTGGCTGCGTACGCGCGGCATCGACACGAGCGCCGGGGCACCGGGCATCCATCGTCCGGCTGGCAAGCAGGGCAAGGTCGGCGATGATGTAAGCAACGCGCCGCCGGTCTATTCGAAGGACCAGACGCCGGCGGCCTTCCTGGCCGGCGAATTCATCCGCTGGCTTGGCGAACAGGAGCAGTCGGCGCCGTGGTTCGCGCACATCTCCTTCATCAGTCCGCACCCGCCTTTCATCGTGCCGCAGCCCTACAACACCATGTACGACCCGGCCGACGGCCCCGCTTTCCGGCGCGCGGCGAACTGGCAGGCCGAGGCGCAAAGCCACCCCTACCTCGCATACGATCTTGGCCTGCAGAAGCGGACGAAGTTCGTTCCCGGCGTCGAGGGCAAGGTGCGGGATTGGAGCGAGGAGAATTTCCGCCGGATCCGTGCGCTTTACTACGGCATGATCTCCGAGCTCGACGCGCAGCTCGGCCGCATCTGGGAAGCGCTGAAGGCGGCCGACAGTTGGGATGACACTGTGGTTGTGCTCACCTCCGACCATGCCGAGATGATGGGCGACCACTTCATGCTTGGCAAAGGCGGCTTCTTCGACGCCAGCTACCACATTCCGCTGATCGTGCGCGATCCGCGCCGGACAAATGCGGCCGGCGCATCCATCGATCGTTTCACCGAGGCGGTGGACGTCTTCCCGACCTTGCTCGACCTGATCGGCGCAGCACCCGAACCGCACCTCGACGGCAGGTCGCTGGCGTCCTGGCTCGACGGCGAGGAGCCGGCCGACTGGCGCGACGCGGCGCACTGGGAATTCGATTTCCGCTCGGTCGCCGACGGCAAAGCCGAGCGGCATTTCGGCATCGGCTCACGCGACTGCAACCTTGCCGTCCTTCGCACCGAGGCTTTCAAATATGTCCATTTCGGCGGCGGCCTGCCGCCGCTTCTCTTCGACCTGTCTAAGGATCCGGACGAGTTGAGCAACGTCGCGCACGACCCCGCCTATCTGCCGGTGCGCGTGGAACTCGCCGAGAAGATGCTCACCTGGCGCGCCAACCATCTCGACCAATCACTCGCGCTGGCGGAGCTGACAAAGGACGGAGTGGTCGGCCACGTGAGCAAGACAGCAGGCAGCGGGGAATAGCGAAACGCGTATTCCCTGCCGCCTGCTGCCCGCTGCCTGGTCCCTTACTGCAGGACCATCCGCTGCTTGTCGCGGTTTGCGGCATAGGAGCTCTTGTCGTAGGCTGCCTGCGCCTCCAACTGCTCCTTGGTGAAGTTGGTGTAGAGATACTTGTTGCCGTCCTTGTCGGTCATGAACTTCAGCTTATCCATGCCGAGGGCGACTTCCTTCTCGCCCATGCCGAGGAAACCGCCGACATCGATAACCACCGCATCCGGCTTGTTGTCGGGCGTCAGCACGACATCGCCAATCTCGCCGATCTCGACATCGTTGGCGCCGTATACCGTGGTGCCCTTCAGGTCGTCGACTCTGATGTTGCCCATCGGCATTTCATTCAACGTCGATTTGTCGATCGAGGCTGTCTTGGTCGTGTCGGTGGCGGCTGTGCCGGTATCGGCCGGCTTGTTCTCAGCCGTCGTATTCGCAGCCGGCGCCGCGGGCTTGGTCTCAGCCGTCGTCTGGGCCGGCTGAGCCGGTTTGGCCTCCTTGTCGGCCGTGGTGTCGGACGAGGTCACGGCAGGGGTGGTCGTTGCCGGAGCAGTGTTCGAAGCCGTGGTGGCTGCGGCCGGCGCCGGATCATAGGCCTTGCGGTTGAAGTCCGGCTGAGCCTCCAGCTCTTCCTTCGTCGTCTCGGCGATCAACCAGCGATCGCCATTCTTCTCCGCCCATTTGGCCTTGGCGAAGTCGAAGGTAACGTTCTTCTCGCCAATGCCCAGGAAGCCGCCGACGCCGATCACGAGGGATTCGGCCTTGCCGTCCTTGGCAAGAACGATGTCGTTGACGTCACCGATTTTTTGGGCGTCGTCGGCGGTGCCGTTATAGACCGACTCGCCCATGATGTTGGTGGCGAGATTGCCTTCAGCCTTCTCTACCGGCTGGGCCGGCTGCGCGGGCGCTTGCGCCGTTCCGGTGTCGGTGGTCGCAGGCTGCGTGGCATCGGTCGTTTGCGCCGGGGCCGGATCATAGGCCTTGCGATCGAAGGCCGCCTGTGCGTTCAGCTCGTCTTTGGTCGTCTTCGCTACGAGCCAGCGGTCGCCGTTCTTCTCGGCCCATTCCAGCTTGTTGTAATCGAAGGCGACATCCTTGGTGCCGACGCCAAGAAAGCCGCCGACGCCGATGATGACGGATTTTACGTTGCCGCTTGCATCGAAAACGACGTCGTCGACCTTGCCGATGTCTTCGGCATCGTCGCCGGTCCCATTATAGACGGATTCACCGATGATATTGGTCATCAGCGCGCCGTCTGCACGTACTACTGGAGCTTGGGTCTCGGCGGCGGGCGCGGGGGTTTCGGTGGCGGGCGCCTGCGCCGGTGCAGGCGTTGTGTTCTGCGCAATGGCCCCGGTTGCTAGGAGGGTTGCAAGCGCGGTCGTTGCAAAAAGAGTGCGGATCATGATCGTCTCTCCTCGTGCCTGATTTCCTACGCGCCGCGTTCGCGGCCTCGCACAAGGCAAGGGCGAGCGCGGCAATATTCCACGATTTCACAACGTCGTGAGGGGAGCCTTGTTCCAAACGGCGCCCGTCCACGGCGCTTGCCTTGCTCGCTGGCGCGGAACCTTCGGCGGCCCTTTTCCGTTTCAGCCTGCGGCTGAGAGTTCGTTTTTTGGCCTAACAATAGCAGGACGGAGAGGGGCATGCGGTTTGCTGCGGTGCTGAACAAGGACGGGGGCACCCTGCGCACGACCGATGTTCCAGCCTTTGCCGACCGGGTCCGCGAGCTTCTGGAAGCGGCCGGCCATTCGGTTCAGATCGACATCGTTGCGGGCGGCGAAATCGCCTCGGCGTTGGAAAAGGCCATAGCCATGCGCAACGTCGATGTCGTGCTGGCCGGAGGCGGCGACGGAACGGTGTCCACCGCCGCCTCGCTTCTCATGAACAAGCAGAAGGCGTTGGCCATATTGCCGGCCGGTACGATGAACCTTTTCGCGCGCAGCCTTGGCATTCCCCAAACACTGGAAGCCGCCTTGAAGGCCTTTACCGACGGCGAGGTCAAGGCGGTCGATATGGCGACTGCGAATGGCCGTCCCTTCGTGCATCAATTTTCAATCGGCATGCATGCCAGAATGGTCCAGCTCCGCGAGAAGATGGATTTTGGCTCGCGGCTGGGAAAGATGCGGGCGTCGGTTCGCGCCGCATGGGCAACGATCAAGAACCCGCGCACCCTCAAGGTGACCTTGACCATCGGCAAGACCGACATCATCACCCGCGCGACCGGAATTGGCATCAGCAACAATCTGTTCGGCGAGGGCCATCTGCCTTATGCGGACAATCCGGCCGGCGGCGTGCTTGGCATCTATGTCAGCGTTGCGCGCCGGCGCCGTGACTTGGTAAAATTGCTGCTTGCCATGCTGCGCGGCCGGTGGCGCCAAAGCGAACATGTCGAGATCCACCAGGCTGACAAAGCCGTGCTGAAAATTCATTCCTCGCCGACAAAGTTCAAGGCGGTGATGGACGGAGAGTTGGTCAAGCTGGAACGCGAAACCACAGTCGAGATCCATCCAGCAACCCTTAACGTGCTGGTCCCTAGAAGCAGCGCGCAGGCAAAGGCAGCCTGAATGAAGCCAAGACCTCAAAACTACTGTGTTTGACCGCTGGGAGCAGGCGCCTGCTCGGTCCCTGGAGGTTGTGGGACGTGCTGCTGCTCGGTGCTCGGCTCTTTGATCAGCACGCCATAAATCTCGGCTACGCCCCAGGCGATGAATACCAGCAGCAGCCCGGCGACGAGAATCCTGAGCGCATGCCAGCCCCAGTGCCCCTGGCGGGCTTCGTTTTCAGGAACGGTCTTGGGCATTGTCGGTCTCCAGGTGTGGGGGCGCGCACGCCGAGCACGGCATGGTCGGGTAACGGACCCTTTCCGCGAAAGTTCCCAATCCGACAGCTATATCCGGCACGGTCGGCCGCCCCGACCGGCTTGCCGCGCCTATGGCGTTTCGCTGCGATCCTTTTCTCGAGGCCCAGCCTTCACGTTCTCGCGGTAGATGGCGTAGGCGGCGAGCGCGATCGCGGGCGCGAGAAGCGTCCCCAGGCCGCCCTTGCTTTTCGCGAGCGCCGGGAGCAGAGCGAGCGCCGCGGTAACGCCAACCGCCGTCATGTCGGCCTTTCGCCTTCGCGCGCGCCGCCGCGCCCGCATGCTGGTTGTGAGCTTGTGGATCACGACAATCAGCCCGGCGATCACCAGGAAGCCGATGCCGAAGCCGAGGCTGGTCGCTAGCGGCCCGTAGCGCGCCGCCAGCCAGATATAGGCCGCGCCGATGAGGAAACCGACGCCGCACAGGGCAAAAACACCGGCAAGTCCGTAGAGGATTGCGGTCAGCCGCGCTCTTTGCAAGGCCGCCACCGCCTCGCCGGAAGCAAGGCCGGAAATAAGCGAAACCAGCGTCCCCATATGAGGGCTGCTAGCGGCGCGACAGCAGCGCGAACAGGAAGCCTACTCCCGCCGCAATCGCCAGCGACGTCACCGGCTTTTCGCGAACGCTGGCTATCAACTGCGCTTCCAAATCCTGAGCGCTTCCGCGCATGCTTTCGAACGCTGCCTCGCCGTGCGCGCGCAGCTGCTCGACGCCTTCGGCGGCCGCGCGGCGCGCTGCCCCGTAACTGTCGTCCCGGGTCTTGGCCAATTGCCTGGTGAGCTCTTCGATATCGGCCTTCAACTGCCGGATGTCGGCTTCGAGGTCGGCGCTGGGGGGAGTATCTGTTGCGGATCTGCCTGCGGCGGTCGCCATTGCGTAACTCCTTAAGTTTGCTTCCATTTCAACGCTTGGCCGAGACCGGGGTTCCGTTCTGCCGGTCGTCGTCAGATGAGCGGTCTGCGCTCCTCACCCAAACCTTGCCAGCCGGCCAACTCCGTCAGCCCCTCATGGCTGATAACCTCGCAACCACCGTCACGCCAAATGATCAGCTTACGGTCCATCAGCTTGCGGATCGTCTTGTTGGTATGCACTAGCGACAGGCCGAGCGTATCGGCGATATGCTGCTGCGTGATCGGGATCTGCACCGGCCGCTTGCCGTTAAGGCCTGCGCCCCGGGCACGGCTGGAGATGAAGGCGACAAGATAGGCGGTGCGCTCCAGCGCGGAACGGCGACCGATGCTCAGCAGGTTTTCATCGAGCATGCGCTCCTCGCGCGACGCC
This sequence comes from Mesorhizobium sp. WSM3862, assembly GCF_002294985.1. Classification (GTDB taxonomy): domain Bacteria; phylum Pseudomonadota; class Alphaproteobacteria; order Rhizobiales; family Rhizobiaceae; genus Mesorhizobium. Next base: position 188,492 of record NZ_NSGE01000005.1, read on the forward strand.
ATCCAGGTGATGTCATAGGCCAGGCCCGGGTAGTTGCGGTAAAGCTCGTGCAATTGGTCGCGCTCGAAGACGCACAGCAGCATCGGCGACAAGGCCTCGACGGAATGCTGCATCTCGCCCATTAGGCTGCCTTGCAGGCCGATGAGATCGCCGGGCATGGAATAGTTGAGGATTTGCCGCCGCCCGTCGCGCAACAGCTTGTAGCGGAATGCCCAGCCTGAAAGTATGGTGTAGAGATGCGCGCTGTGGCTGCCTTCGACCAGCACGGTCGCCCCCTTGTCGACCGCAAGCTCTCCTTTCTTGAACCCGCTGACGAACAACAGCTCCTGACTCTCGAATTCGCGAAAGACTGGCAGCGGCCGCAGCGGGCACTTGCCGCAAGGATATTGGCGGGTGGCAAGGGAATATGCGCTCTGGCCGGACATTTCGACCCCTCTTCGAAACCCCTGCCCCGATCGGGCGAATACAAACGCTTCACCCGGACCGAGGTTCCGCCGCTCACGCAATGCATCGCCGGTCATGTCTTTTTTAAATGACAGAGCGCCGAATACCGCGCATGACTGAAGCCTTATAGGAGTCGCCGCCACGTGCCCCCATTGCTAGACGGATTGCGCATCCTGGTCTTGGAAGACGAATTCTTGATAGCGATGGATGTCGAGCAACTATGCCGCGACCAAGGGGCAGCCGAGGTCACGATTGTTGGGGACCTGGCTGAAATCGACCTGCGGGATGGGTTTTCGTGGTTCGACGCCGCTATCGTCGACCTGATGCTCGGCGGCACCTCGACACTCGACTTCGCCGAGCGGCTGCGCAGCGCGGACATTCCATTCGTCTTCGCGTCCGGCTACTCCGACGCCGAGGATCTCGAAGGCTCTTTTCCCGAGATTAAGCTGGTCACCAAGCCCTACTCGGGAGACGATCTGATCCAGGCCCTGGCGCTCGCCTGCAGGCGCGCGAAAGCGGCGTGACGACGTAGCGTCGAAGAGCCGGAGGTGGGTGTCAGGCGGCGTTTGATCCTGTCACCTGCGCCGAGATCGCGTCGGGGCCGTATTCGTCCTCGCCAGAAATCTTCAGGATGTCCTGCAGCCGGGCGCGCGCGCGGCTGACCCGGCTCTTGATCGTGCCCACCGCGCAGCCGCAGATCTCCGCCGCCTCTTCGTAGGAAAAGCCGGACGCGCCGATCAGGATAATGGCTTCGCGCTGATCCTCCGGCAGCTGCTCCAGCGCGCCGCGGAAATCCTTGAGGTCGAGCTGGCCATGCTGGGCCGGGTGGACGGCGAGCCTGGCGGTCATGATGCCGTCGCTGTCCTGCACCTCGCGGCCGCGCTTGCGCATCTGCGAATAGAATTCGTTGCGCAGGATCGTGAACAGCCAGGCCTTGAGGTTGGTGCCCGGCTGGAAACTCTCATGTTTGTCCCACGCCTTGACCAGGGTTTCCTGGACGAGGTCGTCCGCCTTGTCGGCATTCTGCGTCAGCGACACCGCAAAGGCGCGCAGGCTTGGGATCGCGCCGAGCAACTCGGTCTTGAAGCTCTGGGAGACCGCCGCCATGTCTCAGTCCTTTTTCTCGGCGGGTTCGGCCTTTTCCAGCTGGCTGAGCAACTGAGCGAATCGATCCGGCACCTGATCGGAGACCAGCTCGTCGTAATATTGCTTGAGTTTGCGGGCGATTTCGGAGTTCGGTCCGAGCGGACTGCTACCCCCGTTCCGGTGCCTGCTCGGGGCGCCAGTTATTGCATTCTTTGACATTTCTTTCATGTTTGCCCTAAGTCCCAGCACCTGAAACCGCTTTAAAACCATAGATCACGACGCAAGCGGCACCCTTGTCTGGTTGCCCATCCCAAAGCCGGAAACGCCCGCTTCCTAATTTAGTTCCCTGCCCGGCGGAACTTTTTCAGAAAGCCGACGTTGGTTTTGCCGGGACTTCCAGTGAGTCTAGCCTTTGCAATGCAACAACGTCATCTGAGGGAGACGTCAAATATGAGCCTGTCCGCAACCATCGCTCCTCACCTGCCTTTCCTCCGCCGTTTCTCGCGCGCCGTGTCGGGATCGCAGGAAAGCGGTGACGCCCTGGTTGCTGCGATGCTGGAGGCCATCATCGCCGACACCGAAGTTTTCCCCAAGGCATCGAGCGATCGCATTGCGCTGTACAAGGTCTTTGCCAGGCTTTTCACTTCGATTGCGATCCGCGTGCCGCAAGAGCATGCGCAGACAGCTTGGGAGCAGCGGGCGGCCGCCAATCTCAACGCAATCGCGCCGCGGCCGAGGCAAGCTTTCCTGCTGGTCGCCGTAGAGGGTTTCAGCGAGGATGAAGCCGCGGAAATCCTCGATGCCGACGAACAGGAGTTCTCCGAATTGCTTGCCCAGGCAAGCAGCGAGATTTCTCGCCAGGTCGCGACCGACGTGCTGATCATCGAGGACGAGCCGCTGATCGCCATGGATATCGAGGAAATGGTCGAAAGCCTCGGCCATCGCGTTGTCGGCACCGCCCGCACGCACGCCGAGGCGGTCGCCGTTTTCGGCAAGACGCGTCCGAAAATGGTGCTGGCCGACATCCAACTCGCCGATGGCAGCTCGGGCATAGAGGCGGTCAACGAGATCTTGTCCTCGACGCCGGTGCCGGTGATCTTCATCACCGCTTTCCCTGAGCGCCTGTTGACCGGCGAGCGTCCCGAACCGGCGTTTCTGGTGACCAAGCCCTTCAATCCAGACATGGTGAAGGCCCTGATCAGTCAGGCGCTGTTCTTCGACCGGCAGGCGAAAGCCGCGGCCTGACCGCATGTCCGATCATTGAGCTCTCATGCGAGGCGCCCGCGCCTCGCACGATGCGGCCGCGGAGTCCTATCCGTGAAGCGTTTTCAGGGGATCGTCTTTTTCCGCAAATGGTGGAACAAACGCCATCCAGCCACGTTTTTTCCAGGACGTTAGAAGGAGAGATATCATGCTGTACTGGGCGCTCGTTTTTCTTGTGGTCGCGATCATCGCCGGCGCGCTTGGGTTCGGCGGCATCGCCGGCACGTCGGCTGGCATCGCGCAGATATTGTTCTTCGTCTTCCTTGCTTTCCTGGTGATCTCACTCATCGCCGGCCTCGTCAGGAGAACCTGACCAGGGGCAGTGCCGAACACTGGAAGCCGCACCCCTCAAACGGTTTCCAGCCACCGCCGGGCGATGTCCCCAAAAGGATGTCGTCCGGCGGACCGCTTTTGGGCAGCGTAAGTGTCAGTAGGTCAAGACCGGGGCAGCAATCCTCGAAAGCCGTTCGCGCCTGGATGCGGGAAGTATCGAATGCGTTCCAAGGCCTCAGAGAAGGACTATACGCAAGAGCGCAGCGACGAAGTAATCGCGATGCATCCGGCGGAAAGCGGGATGCAGGTGGGGCGCGCGCTGCTCCACGCGCTCCACAATGCTGGAATTTCGGTCCTCTACCAGGATCGTGGAATGAAGACCGTCTGGGCGCGCAACATGCGCGCCCCGTGGGCGTGCGAGACGGCCGAGGGCAAGGATGTGCTTTCCCCCGCGCAGTCCGAGCGCATAGGCGCAGCCAAGCGCAAGGTGATTGAAACCGGCAACCCGGATCGCCTCGAGCTCGGCATTTCCGACAGTGACGGCGTGCGCTGGTTCCATGTCTGGATCGATGCCGATCGCAGCGACTCCGGCGAGGTTCAGGGCGTCGTCACCACCATGGTCGAGACGACGGAGCAGAAGCGCCGCGAGCAGACGCTGAAGACGCTGCTGCGAGAGGTCAGCCATCGCTCGAAGAATCTTCTGGCCATCATCCAGAGCATAGCCACCCAGACCGGACGCTACTCGGAGACGCTCGGCGATTTCCTGACGCACTTTCGCGGCCGCATCCAGTCGCTCGCCTCGTCTCAGGATCTGGTGACATCCTCCAACTGGCGGGGAGCGGCGTTTCGTGAGCTCGTGTCCGGCCAGATCGGCCGCTATAGCGCCGATCCAAGTCGCAGCCTGCGTTTCGATGGGGAGAACCCTTACCTCAATCCGAACGCTGCCCTTCATATCGGACTGGCCATGCACGAGCTGGCCGTGAATTCGGTAAGCTACGGCGCCCTGTCGCAGCCTGACGGACGGATCAGGGTAAGCGCCAGGATCGCGGCCGGCAGCGAGACTTCGCCTGGCCTTTTGCTGATTTGGACAGAAAGGATCGGCGCCGGTCGGCGCACCGAAAATCGTTTTGGCAGCGTCGCCCTCGAACGCGTCGTGCCGACGTCGCTGAACGGCTCCGCCAGTCTCGATATCGACGACGATCGTCTCGAATATCGCCTGACCATCCCGCGCGGCAATTTCGAGATAGAATGACAACCACGTCCCGGGGCAACGGTCAGCCGCCGGAGAGGCGTTTAACCTGCTGTTCACCATAAAATCCGATTGTGTTCCCCGGCAGAAGCAACTCCAGGATAGCGCGCAATGCCCTTCCGAGTTGCGTAAACCTTGGAGTGGATCGGCGATCCCGTGAGGAGCTGAACCGCTCGCGACGCATCAAACCCAGCCGCGCAATCACACCGCGATTTGGGAGGAACCGAAGATGATTGCCGATATGAACAGGCTGGAGCGGGCCGCCCGCGTCTCGATGGGCGGCTTCCAGGACGCCGAAGCACCGCCCTCGCCCCGTTCCTCCCATCCATCGCTTCGCCTCGGCGCCGTCGCCCTTGTTGCTGCTCTCGTGCTGGCGGTGGACTGGCAACTGGCCTGATCTTTCCAATCGAGCAGCCGGCCGGCGCCAAGGGCACGCGCCATTGCGCGCCGACTCCGCCGAGCAGGAACTTTTGAGCGGCAACAATCGTTCTTTGCGGCGGGAGGTTTCGACCCGTGGAACACATCGCCGCCTGCTCCTCGTCATTGGCTGCTCGGACACCATGACCGATTGCCGCGAACTGTCGGTGCCGGTCAGCGTCTTCGAGACTTTCGAGGCTTGCATCGCCGAACGGCCGTTTGCGCTGGGCGACCTGCAGGGGCGCACGCCGCGTGTCAAGGGCGAGTGCCTTGCCGTCGATCCGGCACTTGAAGACGACTACGATCAACTGCTGTGGACCGTGCGTCCCGACGGCAGGCTCGTCGCGTCGCTGGAAACTTCCGGCGCGCTTGTCGCGTCAAACGGCGCACGCCCGTAAGACACTCTCTTCAGCAATAACAAGATCGGGCAGGCAAAGCCCGTTTTTTCGTGCTAAACGGCGGTTGGCACTGCCAAAAGTGAGGACAAAAGCGAGGAGCTATTTATGCGGAAAATGATCATTGCCATGGTTGCCGTGGTCGCCGTTAGCGGCTGCACCACGACTGAGCAGGATGTCGTCGGGGGCGGCTTGATCGGCGCCGGCGTCGGCGGCCTGGTCGGCGGCGGCAGGGGCGCGCTGATCGGCGCGGCTGTGGGCGCCGGGTCCGGCCTGTTGGTTCGCAACCTGCGCAATGGCTATTGCATATATCGTCACGCTGACGGCACGAGATACAAGGCCCGCTGCAACTGATTTTCCGCGAGACACAGTCATCTACCCGGGGGCCGACCAGCGGTCCCCGGGTAGATCGTTGTTAGACCCTGACCGACAGGCGCTCAGCCTGGCAGGGGTATTCGGATTTCCACCTTAAGCCCGTCGGCCCGGTAGTCGCGCTTGATCGTACCGCGCAATTCTCGCGTGACATTGAGATCGATCAGCTTGGTGCCGAAACCGGTCTTTGCCGGCGGCTCCAGTTTCTTTTGCCCGGCCTCGCGCCAATCGAGCACCAGCGTCCGCTCCCGGCCACGTCCTTCGACCCGCCAATCGACCTTCAGGGCGCCCACCGAGTTGCCGGCCTCGCCATATTTCAGCGCGTTGGTGGCAAGCTCGTGGAAGGTCAGGCCAAGCGCCTGCGTCGTCGTCTCGTCAAGCAGCACTTCCGGCCCCGACAATATGCCTTCGGAAAGCTCTTTGCCGAACACCTGCCCAAGCTCGGTGCGCAGCAGGTCGCCGAGGTCCGCCTTCTGCCAGCGCGAGCGTGTCAGCATGTCCTGCGAGGCAGCCATCGCCTGCAGCCGCGCCGAGAATGATGCCGAGAACTCCTTCACGTCGGTGGCCTGCGAAGCAGTCTGCCGCGCGATCGCCAGCACCCTGGTGATCGAGTTCTTGATGCGGTGCTTCATCTCCTGCAGGATCAGCTCCTTTTCCAGCAGGCTCTTCTCCGTCGCCTCATGCAGCAGCGACTTCGCCTCGTAGGCGCGCTCCTGATAGCGGGCCACCAAGGCAATCGCCCCGGCGAGCAGCAGACCGAACAGCCCGAGCATCACGGGAATAGCGCGCGAGGAAGGCAGCGCGAAAGCGCTCGTCGGCCGAAACAGGACAGTCCAGGGTCGGCCGGCCACGACGATATCCCGGCGCGCCAGCAGCTTTCCGCCGAGCGATTCGGCCGGCGGCGCCTCCGACCGGAACAGGAGATTGTCGGCTCCCGGCTGGCCGTCGAAGATTTCGACGTTGACCGGCAGCAGCGGAGCCTTGCTGAGCGCCACCTGGAACAGATCGCGTGCGCGGAAGGAGGCGTAGAGGAAGCCGGCGGTCGAGGAGCGGCTGGCATTGATGACGTCCGGGGCCGTTTCCACGTTCAGCCGCACGAAGACCAGAAATCCGGGGAATGTCTGCTCCAGCCCTTGTCCCTGGCCAAGTTGAACGAGCCCGCTGGCATGCTGCTGGTCGTCGGCCATGGCCTTCTCGATTGCCGCCCGCCGTGCCGGGTCGCTGAACATGTCGAAGCCGATGATCGACTGGTTGGAGGTATCGAGCGGCTCGAAAAGCACGATGGGCGTGCGCCATTGCTGCTGCGTGATTGCCGGATAGACCGGGTGGGCCGAACCGCGAGCGCGCAGGATGTCGCGCTCGAGCGTGGCCTCGTCGCCGGTCTTGGCCAGCCTCAGGAAGCCGATGCCGCGCAGTCCGGCGAAATTGTCGTCGATGTCGAGCGCGGTGAGGAAGGCCTTGAACTCGCCGCGCGTGATATCGCCGTTACGAGCATCGAACAGCGCCTGGGTCGAGCGCAGCAGCGACAGATGCAGGTCGATGCGGCTCTCGATGCGGTTGAGCGCATCGTCGGCGGTTCCCTCGAACTTGATGCGTGCCGCCTCCTGGGTCGCGAAATAGGCGAACCCCGCCATCGTCAGGCTGATCAGCGCGACGGCGATGAAGGCGACGATCGGGAAAAGCTTTTTCAATGCAGGGTGCGGCCCATGGATGGTTGGCTACCTTTATGGGCAAGTCTCCGCGCCAATACAATGGCAAGGCCAACCCAACGCCGCGATTGGCTCATCAAACAAGTCGCAAATTAGCCAACCAATTTATGGTCTTAGGCCGCGATTTTCAGCGCTCCCGGGCCTGGCATGGCGCCCGGCGGGCACTTGCCCAGAATGATCATGCCGAGCACCTCGTCTTGGGTCACGTCGCTGGTGCGCGCCGTACCGACGACCTGGCCGTTCTTCATGACGCAGACCCTGTCCGCCAGCTCGAACACGTCATGGATGTCGTGGCTGATCAGGAAAATGCCGATGCCGTCGGCCTTGAGCTGCCGCACCAGTTCGCCGACCTGGGCCGTCTCCTGAGGGCCGAGCGCTGCCGTCGGCTCGTCCATGATCAGGATTCGCGCGTTGAACAGGATCGCGCGCGCGATCGCCACCGACTGCCTCTGTCCGCCGGACAGCTTGATCACCGGCTCCTTGAAGCGCTGGAAGCGCGGATTGAGCCGGCCCATCACCTTGCGCGCTTCGGCCTCCATGGCGACGTCGTCGAGCGTGCCCCAGGCTGTCATCAGCTCGCGGCCAAGGAAAAGGTTGGCGGCGGCGTCGACATTGTCGGCAAGCGCCAGCGTCTGATAGATCGTCTCGATGCCGTATTTCTTGGCGTCGCGCGGGTTGGAGATTGCTGCCTCCTCGCCATTGACGAAGATCTGACCGGCATCGCGCTTGTAGGCGCCGGACAGTATCTTGATCAGCGTCGACTTGCCGGCCCCGTTATGGCCGAGCAGCGCCACCACTTCGCCGGGGAAGAGATCGATGGAGGCGTCGTCGACGGCGCGAATGCCGCCGAAGGCGATCGAGATGTTGCGCATGTCGACCAGCGCGGCGTCGGCGGGAGCGTTCTCGTCTGCCATGATGCTGCCTCCTTCACACCCGCTTGCGGTAGATGGTGTCGAGCCAGACCGCGATGACCAGCACGGCGCCGACGACGATGCTTTGCAGCGGCGAATCGACGCCGAGAAGCACCATGCCGGACTGCAGCGACTGCATCAGCAGCGCCCCGAGCATAGCGCCGAGCACGGTTCCCGAGCCGCCGGCGAGCGAGGTGCCGCCGATGACCGCCGCGGCGATGACCAGGAGCTCGTCCAGCGTGCCGAGCGCATTGGTCGACGAATTCTGCCGCGCCGACGAGATCGCCGCGGCGATCGTCGCCAGCACACCCATGATCATGAACACCTTCATGGTGATCCAGCGCGTGTTGATGCCGGCAAGGTTGGCCGCTTCCGGATTGCCGCCGATGGCAAAGACATAGCGGCCGAAGCGAGTGCGCTTGGTGATGAAGGTCATGACGAGGCCGACGGCGATCGCCATCAGCACCGGAATGGCGATGCCGTGGGCGATGAACAGGCCGCCTTCGGGGACGGTGAGGTTTTTGGCGGCGGCATAGCGGTTCACGATGCCGACCGGCCACGGATAGGAATTGGCCAGCCACACCGCGCCCATGATGACCGCGCAGGTGACCGCGCCGAGCAGCGTCTCGGCCCAGATCGGACGCAGCGGGAAACGGAAGCGCTTGCGCTGCACCCTGCCGTTGAACAGCGCAAACACCACGGCAACGCAGGCGACGATCCCGACGATCCAGCTCCATTTGGCGCCGATCGAGCCGGCCGGTCCGCCGCCCATCAGCTGGAAGGTGGCGTCGAGCGGCGCCACCGTCTGGCCGCTGGTGACCCACCAGGCAGCACCGCGCCAGACCAGCAGCCCGCCAAGCGTCACGATGAAGGCCGGCACTTCGAGATAGGCGATGACGAAGCCCTGGAAGGCGCCGATCAGCAGGCCGAGCGCCAGGCCGATCAACAGTGCCAGCACCCAGATCCAGGGATTGCCAAGCTCGAGCCCAACCATTCGCACCAGGAAATGCACTTGGGCAAAGCCCATCACCATGCCGATCAAACCCTCGGCGGATCCGACGGAGAGGTCGATGTTGCGCATGACGATGACCAGCACCATGCCGGAAGCCATGATGGCCACGGCCGAGGTCTGCACCGACAGGTTCCACAGGTTGCGCGGCGTCAGGAACGTTCGGCTGTCGAAATCGAGCGGATTGACGCCGAGCCGCAGGCTCGAGATGACATGCAGGCCGATCCAGATGATCAGCAGCGCGCCGACCATGCCGAGCATGCGTGTGTCGAGCTCGGTCGCCTTGAGGAAGCGCCCGACGGTGCTCAGTTCGGAAGCCCGCGCGCGATCCGCCGCCGGGTTGGCCGGCGTATCAGAGGTCGTATCGGTCATGATCTCCTCCCGCCGGCTTGCCGTCTGGCGCGGATGCCGGACCACGATGTTAGAGCAATTCCAGGAAAAAGTGCGTAGCCGCCTGGAATTGCGCGGAAACAAACGGCTGGAGCAGTTCGGCGATCCTGCCGGACAGTGAACTGCCCCAATGGTCTCCGGCTTCAGTACGCCCGAAAGCCTTTCGAGAAACGCCGCGGCCGTTGGGCCGCGGCGCTGCGTTTGAACCTGACGGCCAGCTTAGTTGCAGACCGCGACGCTGCCGGCGGCAACGCCCGCGCAGACTTCATCCTTATTGATCCAACCCGCGTCGATGACGACGTTGAGATTATCCTTGGTGATTGCGACCGGGGTCAGGAACAGCGACTTGACGGTGTTGCCGCCAGGCGTCGTGAAGTCCTTGGCGCCCGCGATGTCGGTCATCTTCTTGCCGTCGGCGAGCTGCGAGGCGATCTCGGCGGCGTGCTTGCCGAGCTCGCGCGCGTCCTTCCACACCGACACCGTCTGGGTGCCGAGCGCGATGCGGTTGAGCGCGGCATGGTCGCCGTCCTGGCCCGAGACCGGAACGGTGCCGGCCAGCCCTTGCGCCGTCAGCGCCGCGACGACGCCGCCGGCGGTGCCGTCATTGGCCGCCACCACCGCGTCGACCTTGTTGTCGTTGGCGGTCAGGAACTGCTCCATGTTCTTTTGCGCGTTGGCGGGCAGCCAGCCGTCGGTATAGGCCTCGCCGACATTCTTGATCTTGCCGCTGTCGATGGCTTCCTTCAGCACTTCCATCGAGCCGGAGAACAGGAAATCGGCGTTCGGGTCGGCGCCCGAGCCCTTGATGAAGACATAATTGCCCTCGGGCTTGGCCTTGAACACCTCGCGGGCCTGCATGCGGCCGACTTCCTTGTTGTCGAAGGTCAGATAAAACACGTCCTTGTTCTCGATCAGGCGGTCGTAGCCGACGACCGGAATGCCTTCGTCGAGTGCCTTCTGCACCGCCGGCCCGATCGCGGAGGCGTCTTGCGCCAGGATGATCAGCGCATTGGCGCCCTGCGAGATCAGGCTTTCGACGTCGGTCAGCTGCTTGCCTGGATTGGACTGTGCGTCGGCGGATATGTACTTGTCGCCGGCGGCCTCGATCGCCTTCTTCATCGCCGCTTCGTCGGTCTTCCAGCGCTCTTCCTGGAAATTGGACCACGAAACGCCGATCACCTTGTCCTTCGCCTGCGCGACCGACGCCAACGTCAACGACATGGCGACGCCCGCCAGAATGGCGGCTGCGAATCTCTTCATGATATCCTCCCTGCGCCCCTCGCGGCGCGACCCAGATTGGCCCGAAGACCATGCAGAGGCTTTTTTTCGAGCCTCGAAAAAATACTGATCCAAGGCAAAGGCGCTGTCAACTGCAATTCTGACGGTTTTTGAGGTGTCGCGTACTTTTTTTTCGAGACCCGCAATAAATAATGACAGTGCCGACCGCTTCTGCCACTATCGGGGAACAGTTCGGAGGAGGCGCAGCCCGCGTCCACCGAAACTTGTAAAAACCGGGACGGTTCGGGTGCCGGCGTCCGGGTGGTGAATCGATCTGGCGCGTCGCCGGGTCCTGTGCATGATCGAGAGGCCGCGCTGACTGGGAGGAGAAAAAATGTCGGTCGGAATCCGCCACGACGATCTGCGCCGGCGCAACCGCGCCATGGTGCTCTCGGCCGTGCGCCGGGCCGGCCAGCCGTCGCGCACGGAAATCGCCGCGACCACCGGGCTCAGCCATTCGACCATTTCGGCGATCTCTTCCGATCTGATCCAGGAAGGCATCCTGGCCGAGAGCAAGCCGAGCGAGACCGCGTCTCTGAAGCGCGGCCGGCCACAGGTGGGCCTCGCGCTCAAGCCTGAGGCGGCAGCGGTGGTAACGGTGGTGCTGTCGCTCAATTTCCTCTCGCTCGCCGTTATCGATTATGCGGGCCAGGTCATCGCCGAGGAGCAGCGCCGCCTCGATACCCTCACCATGCCGCGCAACGAGCTGATCGGCGAATGCTTGGCGATCGTGCGGCGCCGGCTGGACGATCCGGACCTCGACGTCGGCAGCGTCGCCCGCATCGCCATGGGCATCCAAGGCATCACCGATTCCCATGCCCGCACCATGCTATGGTCGCCGATCACGCCGCTGACCGACATTCCCTTCGCCGACATCCTGGAAAAGGAATTCGGCATTCCGGCCACCATGGAGAACGACTGCAACATGATGGCGGTGGCGCTGCAGTGGCGCGATCCCCACCGCTATCGCGACAATTTCATCGCCATTCTGCTCTCCCACGGCATCGGCATGGGACTGGTGCTGAAGGGCGAGCTGTTCACCGGCACACATTCTTCCGGCGGGGAGTTCGGCCACATGATCCATCGTCCGGGCGGCGCGCTCTGCCGTTGCGGTCGCCGCGGCTGCGTCGAGGCCTATGCCGGCAACTACGCCATCTGGCGCAGCGCCATGAAGATGAGCGAGGACGCCGAGCCGGTCGATGTCGGCGACGCCGACATGCGGGCGCTCGCCGCCAAGGCGCGCGAGACGGATGGCCCGGAGCGCGAGGCCTATCGCCGGGCCGGCGAGGCGCTGGGCTTCGGCCTTGGCAGCCTGTTCGCGCTGATCGACCCAGCGCCGGTCGCGATGGTCGGCGTAAGCGCCGCCGCCTTCGATCTGATCGAGCCGGCGCTGCGCGAGGCGATTGCCCAGACCGCCGGCGGCCAGCATTCAAACTCGATCTCCTTCGATACCGAGCCGAACGAATTGCCGCTGATCCGCGAAGGCTGCGCCATGCGCGCGCTGACCTTCGTCGACCAGGAGATCTTCGCCTCGGGCGTGCAGGCGAGAAGCGGTGCGGGGAAGAATGTCGCCTGAGGCCGACGAGTGCCTATGGTGAAGAGCTACAAGAACCGGCTTGGCGTAACCTATTATCTGCCTGACTTCGGCCCTCCCGCTCGCTGGCTCATGAGTGTCACGCCTGGGGGCGCGGATTTGCCAACCCTGTACTATTTCGAATGCGATGCACAGAATCTTGGTCGTCGGGCAATACACATATACGCCGATGGCCGCATGCTCCTCGCATATCCCGGAGGCCTCGACGGCGACCACTTGCCCGAGGGGGAGCTGCCTACGGTGGAAGAGGCCGAGCACGATGGTTTGCAAACCCGCGAGATTGCCAAAGCGGAGTTCGACGCGCTTTGGGCTGCACTGTCTCGCCTGGAAGGCACGGATGAACTCCGGGCCGGCGGCTAATCTTCCCTGATCGCGTAGCCCGCCCCGCGAATGGTGCGGATCACATCGGGCATCCGGCCGTTGTTGACCGCCTTGCGCAGGCGGCCGACATGCACGTCCACGGTGCGCTCGTCGATATAGATCGTCTCGCCCCAGACATTGTCGAGCAGCTGGCTGCGCGAGAACACCCGGCCGGGATGCCGCATCATGAATTCGAGCAGCCTGAACTCGGTCGGGCCGAGCCGGATCTCGCTCTTCTTGCGGTAGACGCGATGCGATTCGCGATCGAGCACGATGTCGCCGACCTTGAGCACGCTGGACAGCACCTCCGGCTTGGCGCGGCGCAGCAGCGCCTTGACCCTGGCCATGAATTCCGGCGTCGAGAACGGCTTGACCAGATAGTCGTCGGCGCCGGTCGAGAGGCCGCGCACCCTGTCGCTTTCCTCGCCGCGCGCGGTCAGCATGATGATCGGCAGGCGTTCGGTCTCGGGCCGCATCCTGAGGCGCCGGCAAAGCTCGATGCCGGACACCGCCGGCACCATCCAGTCGAGCACCAGAAGGTCGGGCACATTCTCCTGCAGGCGGATCTCGGCCTCGTCGCCGCGCGTCACCACCTCGACCTGATAGCCCTCGGATTCGAGGTTGTAGCGGAGCAGCACCCCCAGCGGCTCCTCGTCCTCCACCACCATGATGCGTGGCGCGATCATTTAGCAGGCACCTTCGCTGTCAGGCCGCCGGCGCCGACATCGCCGTCTCGTCCTGCTTAGGACGATTCGCGGGCAATTGCGTGCCGGTCAGCACATAGTAGGCGTTCTCGGCGATGTTGGTGACGTGGTCGCCGATGCGCTCCAGATTCTTGGCGCAGAACAACAGATGCGTGCAAGCCGTGATGTTGCGCGGATCCTCCATCATGTAGGTCAGGAGCTCACGGAAGACGGAGGTGTATTTGACGTCGATGCGCTCGTCGTCGTTGCGGAGCTTGGCGAGCGCCGTGGCGTCGCCGGCCGCGTATTCCTCGATCACGCCCTGGACCTGGATCAGCACCAGCTGCGCCATCGAGTCGATTGAGTGCGAAAGGTCGCGCGGCGCGGCGCTGATGCCGACCGAGCCGACGCGCTTAGCGATGTTCTTGGCAAGGTCGCCGATGCGCTCAAGATCGCCGGCCATCCGGATGGCGCCAACGACGCTGCGCAGGTCGTCGGCCATCGGCTGGCGTTTGGCAATCAGCGTGATGGCGCGATCGTCGAGCTCGCGTTGGCGCGCGTCCATGATGGCATCGTCGGAGACCACGCGCTGCGCCAGCGCGTTGTCGGAATTCAGCAGAGCCTTGGTCGACGCGCCGACCATCGAGCCGGCAAGATCGCCCATGTCGCGGATGAGCTGGCTGATCTGCCTCAGATCCTCGTCGAAGGAAGCGACCGTATGGGCCATGTTTATGTCCTCGTATGAACTCAGCCGAAGCGGCCGGTGATGTAGTCCTGCGTGCGCTTCTCGCGGGGCGAGGTGAAAATCTTTTCGGTCCGGTCGAATTCGATCAGCTCGCCGAGATACATGAACGCGGTCTGCCGCGAGACGCGCGCGGCCTGCTGCATGTTGTGGGTGACGATCACGATCGTGTAGTCGGCCTGTAGCTCGTCGATCAGCTCCTCGATCTTGGCGGTCGACAGCGGATCGAGTGCCGATGCCGGCTCGTCGAGCAGGATGACCTCCGGCTTCACCGCCACGGTGCGGGCGATGCAGAGCCGCTGCTGCTGGCCGCCCGAAAGGCTCTGGCCACTGGCGTTGAGCTTGTCCTTGACCTCGTTCCACAGCGCGGCGCGCTTCAGCGCCTGTTCGACGCGATTGTCCATCTCGGCCTTGCTTATCTTCTCATACAGCCTGACGCCGAAGGCGATGTTCTCGTAGATCGACATCGGGAACGGCGTCGGCTTCTGGAACACCATGCCGATCTTGGTCCTGAGCAGGTTGAGGTCCTGCGAGCGGTCGAGGATGTTCTTGCCGTCGAGCAGCACCTGGCCTTCGGCGCTCTGCTTCGGGTAGAGCTCGTAGATGCGGTTGAGCACGCGCAGCAGCGTCGACTTTCCGCAGCCCGAAGGTCCGATGAAGGCGGTGACGCTGCGCTCGGGCAGCGACAGGTTGATGTCCTTCAGCGCCTTCGACTGGCCATAGTAGAAGTTGAGGTTCTTGACTTCGATCTTGGCCTTCTCGGCGGTCGTCTCGGCTACGTTCAGGTCGGTGGACAACATCGGTTTCATCTGTCCTCTCTGCGTCCGGTAAGGCTGCGGGCGAAGATGCTCAGCCCGAGAACCGTCAGGGTGATTATGAGTGCGCCCGTCCAGGCCAGTTGCTGCCATTCCTCATAAGGGCTCAGCGCAAACTGGAAGATGGTCACCGGCAGGCTGGCCATCGGCGCGTTGAGATTGCTCGACCAGAACTGGTTGTTGAGCGCGGTGAAGAGCAGCGGCGCCGTCTCGCCCGAAATGCGGGCGATCGCCAGCAATATGCCGGTGACGATGCCGGACAGTGCGGCGCGATAGGCGACCGAGCGGATCACCACCCAGCGCGGCGCGCCGATGGCGGTGCCAGCCTCGCGCAGCGCGTTGGGCACAAGGTTCAGCATGTCCTCGGTGGTGCGCACTACCACGGGGATCACCAGGATCGACAGCGCCACCGCGCCGGCGATCGCCGAGAAATGACCCATCGGCCGCACCATCAGCTCGTAGACGAACAGGCCGACGATGATCGACGGCGCCGACAACAGGATGTCGTTGATGAAGCGCACCACCGTGGTGAGGCGCGAGAAGCGCCCGTACTCGGCCATATAGGTTCCGGCGAGCACGCCGATCGGCGTGCCGACGACGATGCCGATCACGGTCATCACGATGCTGCCGTAGATGGCGTTGAGCAGGCCGCCGGCGTCGCCGGGCGGCGGTGTCATTTGCGTGAACACCGAAAGCGAGAGCCCCGAGAGCCCCTTATAGAGAAGGGCGCCGAGGATCAGCGCCAGCCAGACGAGGCCGATGCCCGCCGCTATGGTGCACAGCGCCATCATCACGGCGTTCTTGCGCTTGCGGCTTCGGTGGAGCGATGCGGCTGTCGACATCGGTCAGGCTCCCGTGCGGCTATCGATGCGCAACAGCATGTAGCGTGCGAGCGCGAGGATGATGAAGGTGATGATGAACAGGATCAGTCCGAGCGCCACCAGTGAGGACGTGTAAAGCTCGCCGTCGGCTTCGGTGAATTCGTTGGCGATGGTCGCCGAGATCGTCGTGCCGGGCGCAAACAGCGAGGCGCTGATGCGGTGCGCGTTGCCGATGACGAAGGTGACGGCCATCGTCTCGCCGAGCGCGCGGCCAAGACCGAGCATGACGCCGCCCATGATGCCGACCCGCGTATAGGGGATGACCACACGCCGGGTCACTTCCCAGGTCGTGCAGCCGATGCCGTAGGCCGATTCCTTCAGCACCGCTGGCACCGTGTCGAACACGTCCTTGGTGATCGAGGTGATGAAGGGCAGCACCATGATGGCCAGGATCAGCGACGACGTCAGCAGGCCGATGCCGTAGGGCGGACCGGCAAACAGGCTGGCGAGACCCGGTATGCCGTGGAAAAGATTGATGATGAACGGCTGTACCGTCGTCTGCAGGAATGGCGCGAAGACGAACAGGCCCCAGATGCCGTAGATGATCGAGGGAATGCCGGCGAGCAGCTCGACCGCGATACCGATCGGGCGCCTGAGCGGGCGCGGGCAGAGCTCGGTCAGGAAGACGGCGATGCCGATGCCGATCGGCACGGCAATGAGGATGGCGATGGCCGAAGTGACGACGGTGCCGTAGATGGGCGCGAGCGCGCCGAAATTCTCGGTCACCGGATTCCAGGATTCAGTCGTCAGGAAGGAGAAGCCGAACTTCGACAGCGCCTCCCACGAGCCGGCGATCAGCGAGACCGCGACGCCGCCCAGAAGAACCAGCACGAGTATGGCGGAGAGACGCGTGACCGTTCGGAAGATCGTGTCGGTCAGGGCGAAGCGGCGCACCGTCGCTTCCCTGGTCCGTATGGCGGACGATGTCACGGCTTCGGAAACGGCTGTCATTTCGCCCCTCGCATTTCGAAAGAGACAGGAGGGCGCCAGCGGCGCCCTCCTTATTCCGTAGGAATTACATGCCGGAGTAGAGCGGCTTGCCGTTGCTGTCGACGATGTCCTTGCTCCACATTTCCTCGACGCTCTTCACGACCGCGTCGGGCATCGGAACATAGTCCAGCTCGGCGGCCATGTCGTCGCCCTTGGCGTAGGACCAGGCGAAGAACTTGAGTGCTTCGGTGGTGGCCGCCGCATCATCGGGCTTCTGGTAGACGAGGATCCAGGTCGCGGAGGTCATCGGCCAGCTTTCAGCACCAGCCTGGTTGGCCAGAATGACGCCGTAGCCAGGCTTGGAGCTCCAGTCGGCATTGGCTGCAGCGGCCGAGAACGCGGCAGCGGTCGGCTCTACCTTCTTGCCGTCCTTATTGATCAGGTCGGTATAGGTGAGCTTGTTCTGCTTGGCATAGGCATACTCGACATAGCCGATCGCGCCACCGGTCTGCGCGACGTTGTTGGCGACGCCTTCGTTGCCCTTGGCGCCGATGCCCACCGGCCACTCGAGCGCGGTATTGACGCCGACCTTCGACTTCCAGTCGGCGCTGACTTCGGCCAGATAGTAGCTGAAGTTGAACGTGGTGCCCGAGCCGTCCGAACGGTGGACGACCGCGATCGCCTGGTCGGGCAGCTTGACGTCGGGGTTGAGCTTCTTGATCGCCTCGTCGTTCCAGTTGGTGATCTTGCCGACGAAGATGTCGGCCAGCGTCGGGCCGTCGAGCACCAGTTCGCCCGGCTTGACACCTTCGAGGTTGACGACCGGAACGATGCCGCCCATCACCATCGGGAACTGCGCGAGCCCGGTCGACTTGAGATCCTCGCCCTTGAGCGGCGCGTCCGAGGCGCCGAAGGTCACGGTCTTGGCCTTGATCTGCTTGATGCCGCCGCCGGAGCCGATCGACTGATAGTTGAGACCGATGCCGGTCTCCTTTTTGTAGGCGTCGGCCCACTTGGCATAGATCGGATAGGGGAAGGTAGCGCCGGCACCGGAGATGTCGGCCGCCATAGCGGCGGAGAGGGAAAGCGTGGATGCCGCAGCCATTGCAATCGCAACGGCCGCCGAGCGGATGAAATGTCTCATGTGGCCTGCTCCTGTTCGGAATATGGTCTTTCGGCAACCCTTGTCTATCGGCGCCTGGTGAGCGCAATAGACTTCGATTATTACAGTCGCATGACAGTTTCGTGTCAGCCCGGTAACGCCTGAACAGGGATGCCTGGGGGGCCTGCGGCCGCCATTTGCGGACCGAGCCGAAGTTTGCCGCGGGAATCAGCAGCTTGTCCGACTTTTGAATCAAAAATTATCCCGGCGGCGGGGATCTCCGGCCGCCGGGAAATAAAATCCGGACGAGAGCGCGTTGCCTGTGCGCCAGAGCGGATCATGGCCTGGCCATCGCCGAAAACAGGTCCGTTGGGGTAGAGTCGACGCTGTTCCTTGCCGGCGGTCGCTGCTCCCGCCCGTAACCGAAGGGCGGAATCGACAGCAGCCATTGTCCTGACCTGGCCTTCGTTTTGTATGGTGCGATCACACCATATGTCTGCGTTGGACGCAGATGACGGGCCTCGTCGACGACGCCGTGAACGGCCGCGCAGAAAGGCTGTTATCCGGCGCTGCGGCGAACTTCCGCGTCCGACCCGAGCCATCTTTCGAGCTTCTCGAGCAGCGCCTTCGGGCTGATCGGCTTCGGCAGGTAATCGTCCATGCCGGCTTCCAGGCAGCGCTCGCGGTCGCCCTTCAGCGCATGCGCGGTGACGCCGACGATCGGCACATGCGTGCCCATCTCGGCTTCGAGCCGGCGGATGGCCGCGGTCGCCTCCAGGCCGCTCATCTCGGGCATCGACACATCCATCAGGATCATGCGCGGGTTAAGCCTGCCGAAGGCGTCCAGCGCCTTGCGGCCGTTGCCGACGATTTCGAACTGGTATCCGGTCTCGCCCAGGATTTGCGTGAACACCATCTGGTTCACCTCGTTGTCCTCGGCGACGAGAATGTCGAGCCCGGCCTCCGCGCCGGCCAGGCGTGGACGGGCACGCGCCGGCGGCGGCTGCAGCAGGACGCGATCGGCCACCGTCGCCTGCGCCGTGGATGCCTGCGGCGCGCCGGCCGCAGTCTCGACGCCGCCGATCAACGGCGGGTGGATGGCCGCCGTGCTGTGGCGATGACGCTGGATGGTGGCGACCAGCGTCTCCAGCAAGATCGAGGAGCGCGCCGGCTTGATCAGCTGCGCATCGATGCCGAGATCGCGGTAGGCGGCGCTGGCGAGCGACTGGTCGACCGAGGTCAGCATGATGATCGGCGTGTGCGCGAGGCCGGCGGTGTTGCGCACGATGCGCGCCATTTCGGCGCCCGTCATGCCCGGCATCTGGTAGTCGAGCACGACACAGTCGACAGGCACGCCGTAAGCGGCAGCCGCAATCAGCACCTTCAGTCCCTCGGCGCCGCTTTCGGCCGCGCAGGAATCGAAGGTCCACGAAGCCATCTGCTCGCTGAGGATCGCGCGGTTGACGGCATTGTCGTCGACGATCAGCACGCGCGCGCCGGTCACGTCGACCGGCATGATCCGCTGCCCGCCTCGCTCGGCCCGCGGCAGCGTGACGGTGAACCAGAATGTCGAGCCCTTGCCCTCGGCGCTG
The DNA here is from genome assembly GCF_002294985.1 of Mesorhizobium sp. WSM3862. Lineage (GTDB taxonomy): Bacteria > Pseudomonadota > Alphaproteobacteria > Rhizobiales > Rhizobiaceae > Mesorhizobium. The sequence continues at coordinate 207,987 of NZ_NSGE01000005.1, forward strand.
TCGACGCCGATCTCGCCGCCCATCAGTTCGACCAGCCGCGAGGTGATGGCAAGGCCGAGCCCGGTGCCCTCGTGCCGTCTTGTCGAGGAGGTGTCGACCTGGCTGAATTTCTCGAACACCAGCTTCAGCTTGTCTTCGGGAATGCCGATGCCAGTATCGGTGACCGAGATGGCGAGCTTCGTCCCCGACGGAACGCGCTCGCCGGTCACGTCGACCAGCACATGGCCCTTGTCGGTGAACTTCACCGCATTGCCGAGAAGGTTGGTGACGATCTGCCGAATCCGGCCGACGTCGCCGACGAACTGCCCGTCGAGCCCGGGCTGGACGCGAACGATGAGCTCGAGGTCCTTTTCCTTGGCGCGCGTCGACACCAGCGTCGCCACATCCTCGATCGCCTCGGCAAGGTTGAATGGCGCCGGGTCGAGCACGAGTTGGCCGGCGTCGATCTTGGAGAAGTCGAGGATGTCGTTGATGATGGTGAGCAACGCGTTGCCCGATTTGACGATGATGTCGGTGAACGTCCTCTGCTTTGGGTCGAGGTCCGACTTTGCGAGCAACTCGGCCATCCCGAGCACGCCGTTCATCGGCGTACGGATCTCGTGGCTCATATTGGCGAGGAACTCCGACTTGGCGCGGTCGGCAAGCACGGCGCGCCGGCGCGCCTCGCTGAGTTCGGCCTCGCGCTGTTTCAGTTCCGTTATGTCCGTGGTCGACCCGATCAGATAGAGCGAACCGTCCGACGCGATCATCGCGCCCTTGCGCGCGAACTGGTGACGCACGCTGCCGTCGGGCAGTGTCACCCGTTCTTCGATCTCCTGCGTCTCGCCGGTGCGCAGCACCGCCAGGTCGCCGGTGACGAAAGCTTCGCCGTCCGCGCCGAAGATCTCGACATCGGTCTTGCCGATCGCCTCTTCCTGGCTGAAGCCGGTAAGATCGCACCAGCCCTTGTTGACGTAGAATTGCCTTAGATCCGAACGCTTCGCGTAGATCGACACCGGCACGTTGTCGATCAGGTTGCGGAACACCTCGTTCTCGCTCATGCTTTCCTTGAGCGCCCGCTCGCGCGCCTTGACCTCGGTGATGTCGGTGCTGGAACCGACCAGATGCACCGATCCGTCGGTCGCGACGAGGCGGCTCTTGCGCGTCATCAGCTGCCGCACCGTGCCGTCGCGATGGCTGACAGGCTCCTCGACTTCGCGCCCCTTGCCGGTCGCGATGACCTCGGCATCGTCATGGCTGTAGCTTTCGGCGTCCTCGCAGCCGAAAAGCTGCCGGTCCGTCTTGCCGATGACGTCTTCCTTGGCAATGCCGGTCAGCGCGCACCAGGCCTTGTTGACGAACTCGATCGTAAGATCCTCGGCCTTGATAAACGCCGCCACCGGCAATTCGTCCATGACATGCCGGTAAAGGTCGATCTGCCGCATCGACTCGCGCAGCGCCTTCTCGCGGGCCTTGAGATCGGAAATGTCGACGCGCACCCCTATGAATGTGCCGTCGTCCGCTCTCATGTCGTAGACCTGGGACCAGCGACCGTCGGGATTGAGCCGTTCATAGGACGAATTGGGCAGGTGGTAACGCTTCAGCATGGTGTCGAGCCAGCGTTCTTTGTCGACACCATAGAGATTGTCGATCTCGACGTCGCCGCTCGACCGGAAATAGCCGGCGGAATGACCGAGAGCGAGCGCCTCGCGTAAGGTGCGGCCCGGCTGCCAGGCCGGCTTCAGCGCCGGCAAACTGTCATGCAGCTTGCGGTTGGCGAAGACGAATTCATCGTGGCGGTCATAGATGATGACGCCGGCCGGCAGCGACTCCAGCACCGTGGCGAGATTCTTGCGCGCATCCTCTGCCTCGGTCTCGCGATGCTTCATGTCGGTGATGTCGACATAGGAGATCAGACGCTTGCCGCCGGCAAGCGGTGCCAGCGAGGCGATCAGCACGCGGCCGTCATTGCGCGGCAACTGCCTGGAACCGGCAACGCCTGCCCGGATTTCGGCCTCGCGCTCGGCGATGTGGCGTTGCCAGCCCACCTCGTCGGCACCATAGGGGTCGGCGTCGCGGCTGGCCTCCATCAGCTCGCGGAAGCCGCAGCCGGCAGTGGCGCGAAGCGGATCGATCTTCCAGAAGTCGTAGAAGGCGCGGTTGATGATCTCCGCCCTGAGGTCGGCATCGAGGACAATGACGCCGATCGGCATCGAATCGACCATCAGGCGAAGATTGGCAAGCGCTTCCGAGGTCGCGGCCGCATGCTGATCGGGGGCGCGGGGGACCGCCGCCTCGCCGCGCTCGACCGCGCCTTCGAAAGAACGGGCGGCGCCCATCTCGAAAGTACCGTCCCTATCCGCCATCCCTACCCCCAGGCCGAACCCTCCCGGTTCGTCGGCGGAATGTGCCCGACAAGCATTAACGATCGGCTAACCTTAACGATTCGCACCCGAACACGCCCGATGCCGTTAACGGGTTTTAGGCGGACGCCGGTCCGACCTCGCTGCGGTAATCCGTCCGTTGGCGAACCCACCGCTGCCGGGCTATAAAATCGGTGGGGGTATAGCTGATGCTTGGTCGAATGCTGACTTTTGTTCTCTGTCCGGCGCTGCTCGCGGCAAGCGGCTGCACGCGCAGCGACGACGGAACCGTCATCATTCCAAGCCGGATGGACGTCAGGCGCATTTGGGACAAGGCCCCGCCAGGAACAACAGCTTCGCGGCAGATCGCGACGGACGTATTTCCTCAGCCGCCGAGCGCCCCGGTGAGTTCCCCCAGTCGAAGACGTGTTTCGACGGCCCCTTCCTTTCAGCCGGATTTGGCTGATGCGTCCTCCCAGCCACAGAAGGCGCTCGCCTGCCGGAATGTCAGCGAACCCGGTAAGCGCTATCGCGTCGTCTGCGAGTAGCCTCGTAGCTACGATAAGATCGCGTGTTTCCTCACTGCGCGTGAAACCTTTGTGTGGTGTCTGGCGTTATCGGCGCAGCACGAAGGGGAGCGAAGATGTCTGTTCATTTCACCGTCTCAGGCCTAACGAGAAACCTGATCCATTCGCTTGGACTGGATCACGAGCGGGCCCCGAGGCGTCTGACACCCGAGCAAAATCTATTGCTGGAATGCTATCTGGCCGGACAAATTCCGGAATCGGCCTGGAGCGACTATGTCTTCGAGATGCCGCAACTGGAAAAACACGCCAATGCCCGCCGCGGGCGCAATCCGGCGTAGCGCTGTCCAGCAGCAAAGCGCCTCTTAGAAAGCATAGCCGTGTTTTCTATTGGAAATCGGCGAAGGCGAAACTGGGCAACTTGGCAGTTCTACTGCTGAATTGCTTTGGCGTTGTCCTTCGGCGAATTGAACTGAAGCGTAAAGATCTTCCCGGGAATTCCTTTGGCAAGCTCCGGCGAAAAGCTGAGCGGCAGGCAGTTCCGCAGGGCGACGGTCGCCGCGTCGACATAGGCCTGACGCGCCTTGTCATCGCCGTTGACCTTGATGGCCGTTGGCTTCGGCGGGCCGATCAGCGTGCCGTCGCGCTTGAAGCTGAAACTCAAGGTGACCGAGGCAGTTCCGGCTTCGGCCGGCGGCGTCCAGCACGCCTGCAGCGCGGCGCCGACCTCGTTCATCGTGTTGAGCGATGCGGCATCTGCCGGAAAAGGCATCGCCAGCAGCGCGCCTGCGATCGCTGAAAGTCTAGCCGTGCTTCTCATGGCTTTGTCCTCGCCGCTTTCGCCCGTTCGCATGGTACGATCAACGACGCGGATGACAATAGAATTTCAACCGCGCCGGCACCCGATAAAATCATGCTGCCGTGACGCTGGCGCGCCGGCGGAAAAGCAAAAAGGCCGGCGCTGAGCCGACCTTTCCTTCTCCTCGGCAATCGCGCCAGTACATCCGTGGTCGCAGCGAGGACCGAGACACTAGACAAGGGTTTGGTTAACGAAACCCTAACCTCGCACATTTCTTAAGCAGTGGCCTGAGCCTTCACATGGGCGATGTAGCCGCGCACGTCACCGGCCGGTTCAGCATAGGCCTTGCCGAGCTTCTTCTCGATCGCAGCCATATAGTCCTTCGCCCAGTTAGGCAGCGCATAGTCGATGACCGCCAGAAACTCCAGTGTCGCCGCCAGACGGATGTCGGCGATCGACGGGTTGTTGCCGCCGATGAAAGGCTTGCCGTCCCTGAAGAAACTATGAAAGACCTCCAGCGGCTCGGCGATTGCGGCGATGGCAGCCTTTTGCGCCTCCGATTTCTTGTCGGGATGGGCATCGCTGTGGCCGACCTCGCCGGCATATTGCGGAAAGCCAAGTGCCGGATAAGTGGCCCTGGCCACATAGGGATAGAGCGTTCCGACCAGGTAGAACATGGCGCTGTCGACCATCGCCCGCTTGGCCGGCGCCTTCGGATAGAACTTGTCCAGCCCATGCTTGTTGGCGAGGTACTGCATGATTGCGCAGCTTTCCCAAAGCACGCCTCTGGGAAGTCCTTTGTCCTCGATCATCGGAGTCAGATGCGCCGGGTTCCGCGCCAGGAATTCTGGCGTGCGCGTCAGGCCCCAGGCGTCGGTCTCGGCATGGTCGAGCCCGGCCGCTCGCGTGAACACCCGGACCGTCATGTTGTTGACGCTGGGCCTAAGCATGCTGAGCTTGACCGCGGGCTTCTTCGCCGGCTTCGCCTTGGCTTTAAGTGCTGCCTTTGCCGTTGCTTTAGGCGCGGCTTTTGCCGTCGCTTTAGGCGCGGCTTTTGCGGCCGGCTTGACTGCTTTGGCCGACATCTTGGCCGCAGTCACCTTTGCCGCCGGCTTTGCCATCTTCGCTGCCGGCTTGGCGGCGGCTTTCTTCGTTCCCTTCGTTGCAGCCTTTGCCATCTGGTCCTCCCTCTGACCTGTTCAGTATGGATTTTTCGCCGCCCGGTTCTCGGACAATGTTTCGCGCGATCGCTCGACCAGCGCCTGGATGGCGTCGGCAAGGTGCGCCTCGGCGATATTGTAGTCGCCGCGCGCAACGCGGATCTTGTGCGCCGCCATCAGCACGTCGGCATGGCTGAAGCCCGCGGGCGGCTCGAACCGGTAGGAGGCAAGCTCGATCAGCAGCCCAAGCGGATCCTCGAAATAGATCGAATCCATGAAGCCGCGATCCTTGACGCCGCTGTGCTTGATGGCGCGCTCGTCGAGCCGGCCGACTGCCTGCAGGAACGTCACGCGCGACACCGAGAACGCGATGTGGTGGACACAGCCCGTATCGGTCGGTGTGCGCCGCTTGACCGGGCTGCGGCTCTCGTCGGTGAAGACCGTGATCAGCCGGCCATCGCCCGGGTCGAAATAGAGGTGGCTTTCGCTCGCTTTGTCGAGATTGGGCTGCTCGAAGATGAATGGCATGCCGAGCACGCCTTCCCAGAAATCGATGGAGGTCTGGCGATCGGCGCCGACCAGCGTGATGTGATGGACGCCTTGCGACTGCAGTTTTTGCATTGGCTCCTCCCGGCGCCGCCGCGCCTGCCGCCGGACGATGTGGTCAGGCAGCCTTTAAATCGGCGCCCGGCAGGCGACCGCCACACGGCTTCCCCTTGGTTCCGCAATCCGCATCCTGCTGGATCGCGGCCGAAACTTTGATTATCGGATGCTAATTCAATCCGAGGCGTTGCGCCAGAAGCGGCGCGCAGCATCGCACCAGCACGTCATCGCCGGCCGCAAGGAGGATGCGCAAGGCTCTGCTGCACCATGATCGAGGGCCGGCCGGGCCAGCGGAACCGCCTGCCCGACACCGCCGTTTACAACCATGGCATTGGCCGACGACATCCAAATGGCGTTCTGCAGGCCGAGCAGCACATCAAGCGCCAGCGCGCGCGCATCGCTGCGCTAAAGCGCTGTCGGTGGCCGCGAGGCGAGGCGTCCAGCTTTCTGCAGTTGCTTGAAGACGCCCAATCGATCCACCTGCATCAGCTGTCGCTGTTGTTGGAGAGGGCGTCTCGTGAACGGACCCGAGCCGGCATTTTAGACTTGGCCGCTTGGTTCAGTGTCGGCAGCCTGCGGAAGCCTTATTTGTAGACCGTCCTTGAGGGCGCCCGAAATGGCGCCACCGCTACGCTTTCACGTCGCCGATCAGCGAAGCTTCTCAGCGATAGCGGCGACACTCACGCCGTCCTCGCGCCGCATGGCTCCTCATGGTAGCCCGCTCTCGGGTGTTACTACCCGCAGCGCGGACACTCTCTCAATCTACCTTCGAAGAAGAAGCACTACTCCGACTTCGCCGGGGTTTCTTTCTTGATTTCCGTCGATGTTGACGTGTCGGACTTGTCAACACTCGCCGTCTGCTGCGCGTCGACTGAGGCTTGATCCTTCGCGTGTGCCGGGCAATTGGCTGATGCTGCAGAGACGGACAGGCCCAGCGCTAAGATCGTTCCGAGGAAGGCTTTCATCATCATCCTCCTTTTGGCAAGTGACATAGCGTAACCCGCGCGTTGCGCGCCGCAAAATCACTTTTCACTCCCCGCATCACAGCTGGCTCGCGCGTCGAGGCCGCAGAGAACTTTATTGAGCGGATGACCGAACTCGGTTGCTCCAGCATGGAGGCGCTGTCTACGCGCCAGAGCGTGAAGCCCCCAGGCCTTTCGCCTGGGGGCGAATATGGTCAAACGCGATTTGCGTAGCGCGCTCGATCGCGTTCGATCTCGTCGGCGGTGTAGTTTTCGGCGCCAGCGTCAAAGCTCCTCCAACCGTCCGCTTCGTAGGCACTGCGGCGATCTTCCAAGTTCACTGATCTTGATTGGCCGAGGATGCTCTCGGCTTCGCCGGCCAACGCGTCGTCGACCCTGGCCGTGACCAACGTCCCGCCGCGGCGCACACCTTCGGCGTAGACATGAGCATCCCTTCCGGGACCCCGGAGTCGGTAAGGGCTCCGACGATGCCCCCGGCAGCCCCGCCGACAACTGCGCCCCCCAATGCGCCTGCAGCGGTAGCGGCGAGCCACCCTGCGGCGACAACAGGGCCCACGCCTGGGATAGCCATGATCCCAAGCCCCGTCAGCAACCCGCCGGCGCCGCCAATGAGGGCGCCCACACCGGCGCCGCCAGCCGCATCTTCGGCGGCATTCGAGCGATCATCTTGGTACCAGCCGGTCGAGTTATTGGCGACGATGCTGATGTCGGAATGCGGAACGCCGATGGCTTCGAGTTCACCGACGGCATCGGAAGCGTCCTCATAATTGTCAAATAGTCCGGTCACGGTTCTCATGGTTGAACTCCAATCCGTTTCAGTTGCTGCCGGCAACGACGTTGCCTTGATAATCGAGCGCCACGGTTGTCTTCTTTCCGTCCTTGGTGGCCTGACCGCGCCAGATGCCTTGATCGTCCTTGGTTAGCGCTGAGACATCCGAGAAGCCGGCATCCTGGATCCGGCTCTTGGCCTGGTCTTCGGTGAAGCTATTGGCGCCTGGCACCGGAGCAGCCGGATTTTTTGTGTCGGTCGTGGTGACGGCGGGAGTTGTCGAACTCGTCGTCGTGCCGGTTTCATCGTCCATGGTGGAAGCGATCTTCTCGATCATTTCCTTATGCATTTTGAGTGTGGGCAAGGTCTCCGATGCGAACGCCTTGAGCTGGGGATTGTCGCCATCCTTGGCGTAGTTCTCGAACAGCTCCACGGCATCCGCGTGCGCATCACGCTGCATCTGCACATAGGTCTTTTCGACCGGATCCTTGCCGTTCTGAAGGGCGTCGAGGTCGCTCTTGTGCTTGGCATCCGTCTCGGCGGGCACTTTGAGCTTCTGCTCGCCGGCAATCGTTTCGAGTTTTGCATTGGCCGCCCCATGATCGTCGATCATCTTTTGGGCGAAGTCTTTGACCGCCTGATCCTGGGCTTTGCCTTGGGCGATCTTACTCGACTCGACCTCGAACATGCCCCCGCTGGCAGCCTTGTCGACGAACCCCTGGGCATCGTCGGCGGCAAAGGCAGGCACTGCAAATGTGATGGCGGCGGCTGTGGTCAGCGCAACCAGTAGATGGCGATTTTTCATGGAGAAGTTCCTAGTTGGGCAGATGTGCTGCGAACCCAACAAGCGACCGACACCTTTGTTCCGAGCGCGGTTTGATTTAGCGAGGAGTACCGGCACTCTTTTCCCTAGGACCGGCTGCCGGTTTTCGGTCCCGCCACGCTCCTGAACAAAAGCCAATAGGGATCGCGGCCAGCAGGATTCTTTCAGTATGGCTTGTCGCCAGTGGCAAGCAGGTTGAAGGGGGTGCCACCGGAGATTTTTGCGGCTTTCCGAGCGGCCTTCGTCCAGGAGTTTATGCGTCTAAATCAAGCGGCTCGTGATCCAGCCTGTTGATTGCAAGATGACCTCACTTGCTGGCCTCTCGGCAAACTTTTCACGTTAGACGGAACCTTTGTGATCACCGGCTCTTCCCTTGTAATTACTGGGAGGCAATCAATGGCAAACCTGGGACGACTGGCTGTCGCCATATTGGGCATTCTCGCCTACCAAAATCGCGACAAGATCGGAGAGCTGCTCCGTGGCGCGGGAAATCGCGATCCAAACAGTCTGCAGGGAGGGATCTTGGATCAGCTGTCCAAAGGCGTATCGGGGACGGCGCTTGGGGATATTGTCGACCGCTTCAGAAATGCGGGAGCCGGTTCCAAGGTGGATTCTTGGGTTAGTAGCGGACCCAACCAGCCGATCGAGCCGAAAGAGGTCGAGGCGGCAATAGACGACGAAACACTGGCTTCTCTTTCAATGCAGACCGGCCTGTCCCGCGATGAGCTGATAGCCAGGATAACCAGGGACTTGCCCGAGGCGGTCAACAAGCTGACGCCCAATGGCGAACTGCCACCCGCGGGGCCCGACGATGTCACCCTGCTCGATCCGGTGCCACCACAGCGTTGATGGCGCGGCAAGGTCACACTCCAAGTCCGTCAGCGTTTGCGAAAAGCCTGTCTTGAGAAGCGCGAGGACTTGCAACGGTCATGGCGCAACTCATCCCGCTTTCGCAGGTGAGCGGTTTGCCGCTTCCGTTTGGGAGCGTGCTGACTATGAGCGGTCAATCCCATCAGGGGTGTAGCCGCAGAGGCAACCAAAGGTCCCTCGCTTGCGCTCATTAATCGCGACGGAGTTTATTAGCTACGCCTAAAGTTCTGATGTCAGCCGTCGAAAGGTGGCGCATGCCCCTTGCCCACATGGGGTAAAAGGCCCGGCCTGTCTGCCCTAGGTCCCCCGATACGCCACAGGCCGGGCCCCCCCAACCTTTAGGCTGCACTGTTCCGCGCCGCCTTTTTCAGCAAGCGCGATAGATGCACGTCGTGAAGCTCCTGAACGCTTTGAAGAAGTTCGAGGAATTCAAGCACCGAGGTGGTGGGCAATTCGAGGGGTTGTAGTTTGGCTGGGAAACAAAGAAGCGCTAGCCCGCCTGGTGGAAGTCACTGAACAGGCGGGGAGCTATCCGTCTTTGCGCCTACGGCAGATAGATGAGCCGCTTCTCCAATCGATACGATGAATCCCATCATTGCCCGATGCTACTTTGAGGAGGCAACCGGTTTTGCAGCCCTGGCAGCTAGTAGGCTTGAGGGGTTGGATATGAGCAGAACGACTCTCGTTGCGATTGCTTTCCTCGTCATCAGCATCGGCCCGACCGAAGCCAATGGCCATAAAGTTTTGCCGGTTTGCACCGCGTCGAGCTCACTGTCCGAGGTCTTGCATGGCAAGTGTTTTCTCGTCAAAGGCTCGATGATCTATGGCGACATCGCCGATCTTTCCCAGATAATCCAATTGGGATGGTAGCCAAGGCCGAATCGGTGCCTAGACGCTATCGCATGACTGAGCCACGCCGTTTCTTACCGGGAAATAGCGCAGCGCCTTCCCCTCATGGGACAGCGCGGAAACAGGGGCTTCAAAGCCCAGGGGCAAAAAGCGCCGCTCCGATAACGTCGAGTATAACGCCAGGCGCGCGCCAGTGGCGGATTCGTGCGCCTATCTTCCATCCCGGTGCGTAACGCATTGCCGCCGCAAACTGGCGCGGTTCATTCTGGTCGCGAGCCCATAGAGTGGATGCGTGGTTGCATTCCAGGCTGGAGGCCTTTGCCGCATCAACCGAGAATCAAGCAGAAATTACGCGGTCGACAGCCTGTCGCGACCGGCCCCTAAAGGTCGACCTTGGCGACATTATCCTTGTATTCCTGCTTCGGGTCATATCCGAGCAGCATCTTGATGCCCGAAACCACGCTCGACGCATCGAGCCAGATTTCGGCTCGGTCCAGATCGAAGCGCAACAGCGTGAGTTTCGGATCGTCTTTGCCGCCCTCGAACCATGCTTCGACATAGGGGTTCCAGAGCCGATCGATCACAGCCCGATCATTGTCGACGCGAAGCTTGCCCTGCACCGTTGCGAAGAGGTCATGTCCCTTGGAGACGAACGTGGCCGTTGCCTGGTCGCCGCCGGAAAGGCCCATCGGAAGCTCCGTGTCTTTCGCCGTGAAAAACCAGATCGGACCGGTATCGTCCTTCTCCAGTTGTGCCGTCATGGGCCGAGGGATGATGTTGGAGCCGTCGAGGCCGATCATCATCGTCATGTCAGATTTCAGTGCTTTCCAGAATTTCGCTTCGAGCTCAGCGGGTGTCGGCATGTCTCATCCTTTCACTGAAAGAAAGGCAAACGGCCGACGGTGCTGTGTGTTCCTTCGCGCATTGCCTGGCTAAGGCTTCTCGATCGCTATTCGACGCGTCGTCGTTCAAAGCAGCTAAATTATTGGAATCAATGGTACGCCCAAGGGGAATCGAACCCCTGTTCCCGCCGTGAGAGGGCGGTGTCCTGACCGCTAGACGATGGGCGCGCTCAAGAACCGGCTACATAGGATGAAGGCCGGAAAAAAGCAACTGGGGTTTCGGACTGTTCGCGGACTTTGCGGACTGCCCTCGTCAACCCTGCCGTTTCGGCTCGATCAGATCCCAGAGATTGCCGTAGAGATCGACAAACACCGCCACCGTGCCATAGGGCTCGAAGCGCGGCGCCTCGCGGAATTCGACGCCCCTGCCAAGCATCGCCTGATGGTCGCGGGCGAAGTCGTCCGTTTCGAGAAAAAGAAACACCCGGCCGCCGGTCTGGTCACCGATGCGGCTTGCCTGCCTCTCGCCGGAGGCTGCCGCCAAGAGCAGCCGCGCGCCCTGCCTGTTTGCCGGCGTGACCGTCACCCAGCGCTTGCCGCCGCCGAGGTCGACATCCTCGCTCAGCACGAAGCCAAGCCGCTCGACATACCAGGCTATCGCCTCGTCATAGTTTTCGACGACGAGCGCCACGGTCGCAATGCTGCGGTTATCGGCAAAGCCGCTCATTTGTTGCGAATCGCGAACTGGCCGATGACGCGGCGCTCGGCAATGTCGTAGAGAAAGATGGAACGGCTGCCGTCGGCGAGCTCGGCATCGATCGACAGGCGGTTGCCGGACAGTGCCTGGCTGACCACCTTGGCGCCGACCGGCAGCACGATATCGCCGGAGAGGGGCGCGCCGGCCGGAGCCTGGACATCGCCGGCATGCACCGATCCGGCGCCGGGCGCATTGCGGGCTTTGTAGACAAGGGCTCCGATCACCACCATAAGGGCGAGGAACAGAAGACCGAGATTGACGATCATGAAGCGGATGAGCTTCCGGCGCACTTTTTCGGCCGCAGGGTCGAGCGGCTTCTCCTCATCTTCTTCGGCGATCGGCCGGGCCATGACTAAACAATCCGCAACGGGTTTCGATGAGCGCTCATAGCGAAGAGACCTCGATTTTGATAGGGCCCCGATTTTGAGACAGGATCAATTGCCGGGCGATGAGTTGGGTGGAGCGGTGGAGCTGGAAACCGGCGCCGATGCCGCAGGCCAGCGCCTCGACCAGTGGCTCACCGCCCAGCTCGGCCCGGAGATCTCACGCAGCCGCGTGCAGGCCCTCATCAAGCAGGGTGCGGTTACGATCGCCGGCAAGCCGGTCGAAGAGGCAAAGCGCAAGATGGCGCCGGGCGAGCGTGTCGCGGTCATCATGCCGCAGCCGGAGCCTGCCGAGCCGCAAGGCGAGGCCATTCCTCTCGACATCCTTTACGAGGACGACGAGCTGATCGTCGTCAACAAGCCGGCGGGGCTGGTTGTGCATCCCGGCGCCGGCAACTGGACCGGCACACTGGTCAACGCGCTGATCCATCATTGCGGCGACAGTCTTTCCGGCATCGGCGGCGTCAGGCGACCGGGCATCGTCCACCGGCTGGACAAGGAAACCAGCGGCGTCATGGTGGTGGCCAAGACCGACCGCGCCCACAAGGCACTGTCCGAGGCCTTCGCCGATCATGGCCGGACGGGCGACCTCGAACGCGCCTATCTGGCGCTGGTCTGGGGCATTCCGCAGCGGCCGACCGCCACCGTCGAGGCCGCGCTCGGCCGCGCCGCCGACCGGGTGCGGCGCGCGGTGGTTCCCGAAGGCCGGGACGACGCCCGGCATGCCGTCACCCATTTCACCGTCGTCGAGCGTTTCGGCGGGCGGCAGAAGGAATTCACCACCGCAAGTCTGATCGAATGCCGCCTCGAGACCGGCCGCACGCACCAGATCAGGGTGCATATGGCGCATATCGGTCATCCGGTGGTCGGCGATCCGGAGTACGGCCAGGCCTTCCGCACCAAGGCCAACCGGCTGCCGGAACCGCTGAAAGGCGAGGTCAAGGCATTTTCCAGGCAGGCGCTCCATGCCTGGCTCCTTGAATTCCGACACCCGACCACCCATCTACCGATGCGGTTCGAGGCGCCGATGCCGAGGGACATGGAGGAACTTGTCGGCGGCTTTCGAATGCTCTGAACCGCCATCAAGACGCTTCAAACCAGCCATCAAAAAACCTGACTGGCGTTGTTCACTTCAGCGTGACACACTGTTTCGTGTTGAACAAATGCCTGTCCTTTCTGGTTTTGTTCCTATATACAGCAGTTGCCGCGAATGAGCCGATTGGCATTCGCGTCACATGCCCGCCGCGTTACGGGGGCATCACTCCAATAGAGAGGGGGCGCTATCATGGCCCAGTCACTACCCAGTATCGTTTCCGGTGAAGGCGGTCTCGCCCGCTACCTGGAAGAAATCCGTCGCTTTCCGATGCTTCAGCCCCAGGAAGAGTACATGCTCGCCAAGCGTTATGCCGAGCATCAGGACACTTCCGCCGCGCACAAGCTCGTCACCAGCCATTTGCGGCTCGTCGCCAAGATTGCCATGGGCTATCGCGGCTACGGCCTGCCGATCGGCGAGGTGATCTCGGAAGGCAATGTCGGCCTCATGCAGGCTGTCAAGAAATTCGAACCGGAGCGCGGCTTCCGGCTCGCCACCTACGCTATGTGGTGGATCAAGGCCTCGATCCAGGAATACATCCTGCGCTCGTGGAGCCTGGTCAAGATGGGCACCACCGCCAACCAGAAGCGCCTGTTCTTCAACCTGCGCAAGGTGAAGGGCCGGATCCAGGCGCTCGACGACGGCGACCTCAAGCCCGACCAGATCGCCGAGATCGCCACGCGTCTCAACGTTTCCGAGGCCGAAGTGGTGTCGATGAACCGTCGCCTGTCGGGCGACGCTTCGCTCAACGCCCCCATCAGGGCGAGCGAAGGTGAGTCCGGTGAATGGCAGGACTGGCTGGTCGACGATCACGAAAGCCAGGAAGAGATGCTGATCGAGCAGGACGAGCTGGAAAACCGGCGCTCGATGCTGTCGGGCGCGCTGTCGGTGCTCAACGACCGCGAGCGGCGCATCTTCGAGGCGCGTCGTCTGGCCGAAGAGCCGCTGACGCTGGAAGAGCTGTCGGCCGAGTTCGACATCAGCCGCGAGCGCGTGCGCCAGATCGAGGTGCGCGCCTTCGAGAAGGTGCAGGACGCGGTCAAGGCCGCGGCCAAGCGTCAAAACCAGGCGCTGCGCACCATCGAAGCGCAGCCGGCGGCGTAAAAGCTCGAGGCATTACGCAAAGACAAAACGGCGGCGCCAGCGTCTGGCGCCGCCGTTTTTTAACGTTGCAACACCTGCGATTTGGCAAGCTTCGCAAAGGCAGATGCAAATGTCTTCCCGCCAAGACAAGAAGAGAATTTGGCACGTTTGCGAGTTGCACCGCCAAAGCCTTGGCAAATGTTGCTATCCGTATTACGACAGGTATCGGCGTAGGAAATTTAGCGCTCTGAACGAGCAGACACATGTGCAGAGCGATGCGTCAATGAAAAATGTTCAGTTAATCGATGGCGCCGACAACACCGCGTACAATATCTATGCAGTTTCAGATGAAGATTTTGAGTTAATTTTTCCGAATGGTCAGGATATCGAGTTCATTGAGGATTTCTTTAAGCGCGTTGGGAGCAAAAGGGCGAAGCAGGTTCAAGAAAGTTTAAGTAGAGGTTTACAAAGAAAAACCGAAGTTAATGGTATACACGGAACACTGTTCTATCAGCTAAAACGGCAGAAGAAGCGCTATTACCCAAACAAAAAGTTTTCAGACGACCCTTCATCGACGCGTTGATCGTACGCGAGCAGTCAGAATTGGTATATTAACTCGTCGACCTCCGGCTTCGCACTTTTGCGGTCCGACCATACGTTCCAACGCCTGCGATTGGCGAAGGCGGCGAAACAAGCCCTTTCTCCCCGTCACGATACGGGGAGAAATGTCCGGCAGGACAATGAGGGGCAGCGCCGACGCTGCAAGGTTGATTGCTCAGCAAAAATCTCCGAGCAGCTTGGCGCTCATCTATCGATCGCCGCGCCGCCCCTCATCCGCCCTTCGGGCACCTTCTCCCCGTTGAACGGGGAGAAGGTAAAAAGCTCACGCCGAGGGCTGCTTGGTCTTCCTCAGATACGGCAGCACCGTCTCGTAGGCGCCGAAGCGCTTGATCGCGTCCTCGTTGGAGACGGCGGCGGTGATGATCACGTCCTCGCCCTGCTTCCAGTTTGCCGGCGTCGCGACCTGGTGCTTGGCCGTCAGTTGGATGGAATCGATGACGCGCAGGATCTCATCGAAGTTGCGGCCGGTGGTCATCGGATAGGTCAGCACCAGCTTGATCTTCTTGTCCGGGCCGATGACGTAGACCGAGCGCACCGTGGCGTTGTCGGCCGGCGTGCGGCCTTCAGAGCTCTCGCCGGCGCCCGCCGGCAGCATCTCGTAAAGCTTGGCGACGGCGAGGTCCCTGTCGCCGATCAGCGGATAGTTCACCGTCTGGCCGGTAGCTGTCTTGATGTCGGCCTGCCATTTGTCGTGGCTCGACACCGGATCGACGGAAATGCCGATGATCTTGACGTTTCGCTTTTTGAATTCGCCCTCGAGCCCGGCCATCGTGCCGAGCTCGGTCGTGCAAACCGGCGTGAAGTTCTTCGGATGGCTGAAGAGCACTGCCCAGCCGTCACCGATCCATTGATGGAAATTGATCGTCCCTTGCGTGGTCTCGGCCGTGAAATCCGGCGCGATATCGTTGATACGAAGGCTCATCGCGGGCTCCCTACCCTGTAACATGGCGCCGGCATGGGCCAACCCCAGCGGCGCGCGTCAGCTTCTATACCGCCGGAAGGAACGGTTCAAAAGGCTTGTGTCTGCAAGCGTGATCGGAACGACGGAAAAATTTCTGCTTTTCCTGGAAAAGACAGCAGAATTTCCATAGTGGACGCAGGGGATTGGCGGGCTTAAGCCTTCTTCACCGCCAGCGTCGTCGCAAGGTCTTCCATGCGCTGCGCAAGTGCCGCGAGCGCGGTCGTCAGCACGCTGTCGCTCTTGTCGGCCTTGGTCAGCGCCTCGTCGCGCGTCTTGCGCAGCGTCAGCACCTCGCTCTCCATGCCCTTGACCCGCTTGTTGAGCTCCGAAAGCTCATCCATCACCATGATGCCGGCCATGACTGTCAGCCGCTGGTCGCCGATCTCGCCGAACGAATCCTTCAAATGCATGACATACCGGTCGAAGCGCTCGGCGAGGTCGATCAGATGCTCTTCCTGGCCCTCGTCGCAAGCCATCCTGTACTGCTTGCCGTCGATGGAAACGGTGACCTGTGCCATTGGCTTACCTGTCCAGTACCGCGCGAATGGTTTCCATGGCGGTCACCAGCCGGCGCGACACTTCCTTGTTGGCGTCTTCCAGCCGTTCGGCGCGCGCCTCGGAATTGTCGAGCTCCTGCGCCAGCCGCGAGCGGTCGGCGTTCATGCGCTGCACCTCGGCCTCGGCTTCGGAATAGTCGCGCTCATGCTCGAGCCGCGCCGCCACGGCGTTTTCCAGTCCCTCCATGGCTTTGCCTAGCCTGGCGATGACTTCCTTGAGGGTCGTTTCCCCGGTCATGGCCTTCGTCCTATGCCCTGCCCGTCACCGAATCGCTCGCGTTCAGAACGCGTTATCTCGGAAAGATTAGGCGCCGGGTGAAGCGCGCGTCAATAAAGCTCTCGCGACTGTCCCCCGCTAACGCTAATGTAGCGTCGCCGGCGCCTTCACAAGGCCGGCAAAAAAGCACCGATTTGTTGACTCGAAGGCCGCGCCTGCTATGTGTCGCGCACCCTTTCCACGGGCTCTCCCAAGGCTCCAACCCCTATTCCGGAGGAAGCATGACCTCGCGTGAACAACATGATCGGATGGCCAATGCGATCCGTTTTCTTTCCATGGACGCCGTCGAGAAGGCCAATTCCGGCCACCCCGGCCTGCCCATGGGCTGCGCCGACATCGCTACGGTGCTGTTCACCCGCTTCCTGAAATTCGACGCCAGGGCCCCGCACTGGGCCGATCGCGACCGTTTCATCCTGTCGGCCGGTCACGGCTCGATGCTGCTCTATTCGCTCCTGTACCTCACCGGCTATGAGGACATGACGATCGACCAGATCAAGAACTTCCGCCAACTAGGATCGAAGACCGCCGGCCATCCCGAATACGGCCATGCCGCCGGCATCGAGACCACCACCGGTCCGCTCGGCCAGGGCCTCGCCAACTCGGTCGGCTTCGCGCTCGGCGAGCGCATCATGAACGCCGCCTTCGGCGACGACCTGGTCGACCACTACACCTATGTGCTGGCCGGTGACGGCTGCTTGATGGAAGGCGTCTCCCAGGAAGCCATCGCGCTCGCGGGCCATCTCAAGCTCAACAAGCTGATCGTCTTCTGGGACAACAACAACATCTCGATCGACGGCCCGGTCTCGCTCGCCGACAACACCGACCAGGTCGCCCGCTTCCAGGCCAGCGGCTGGAACGCCAGCCACATCGACGGCACCGATCCGGAAGCCATCGCCTACGCCATCGAAGCCGCCCGCCATTCCGACAAGCCGACGATGATCGCCTGCAAGACGACCATCGGCTTCGGGGCCCCAACCAAGGCCGGCACCAACAAGGCGCATGGCTCGCCGCTCGGCGCCGACGAAATCGCCGGCGCCCGCAAATTCTTCAACTGGGAATCGCCGCCCTTCGAGATTCCGGCCGACATCCTCGACGCCTGGCGCGGCGTCGGCACCGCCGGCGCCAAGGCGCGCGCCGATTGGGAAGGCCGCCTTGCCAAGGCCGACGCCAAGCTGAAGGGCGAATTCGAGCGCCGCCTCGCCGGCAAGCTGCCGGACAATTTCGACGCCGTCATCGCCGAGTACAAGAAGAAGCTTTCGGCCGACAAGCCGAAGGTGGCCACCCGCAAGTCCTCGGAAATGGCGCTGGAAGTGATCAACGGCGCTGTTCCCGAAACCATCGGCGGCTCGGCCGACCTCACCGGCTCCAACAACACCAAGACCAGCCAGACCAAGAACATCACTCCGGACGACTACGGCCAGCGCTATGTTCATTACGGCATCCGCGAGCACGGCATGGCGGCGGCCATCAACGGGTTGACCCTGCATGGCGGCCTGATCGCCTATGGCGGCACCTTCTTGTGTTTTTCGGACTATGCCCGCCCGTCGATGCGCCTTGCCTCGCTGATGGGCATCCGCTCGATCTTCGTCATGACCCATGACTCGATCGGCCTCGGCGAGGACGGCCCGACCCACCAGCCGGTCGAGCATCTGGCCGCACTACGCGCCATTCCGAACCACAACGTCTTCCGCCCGGCCGACGCGGTCGAGACGGCGGAATGTTGGCAGCTGGCGCTGGAGTCCGAAAAGACGCCTTCGACGCTCGCGCTGACCCGCCAGAACCTGCCGACCGTGCGCAGCGAACACAGCGAGAAGAACCTCAGCGCCTCGGGCGCCTATGAGCTTGCCGCGGCAAACGGCGAGGCGGCCGTGACGATCTTCGCCACGGGCTCGGAGGTCGAGGTCGCCCTTGGCGCCCGCGAGTTGCTCGAAAAACACGGCCATCCGACCCGCGTCGTATCGGTGCCCTGCTTCGAGCTGTTCGACCAGCAGGAGGAGGACTATCGCAGGAAGACCATCGGCAACGCCAAGGTGAAGGTCGCTATCGAGGCCGGCATCCGCCAGGGCTGGGACCACCTGATCGGTATCGACGGCATCTTCGTCGGCATGACCGGCTTCGGCGCCTCCGGCTCGATCGAGCAGCTCTATCCGCATTTCGGCATCACCGCCGAGGCCGCCGCGAAGGCCGTGGAGGCGCGCCTGCACGGCAAATGAGCCATCGCATGTCGCTCAAAGCGCGCAGCGATCTCGAGCGGCATGCATAAAAAGCAACGCCCCGTCCGGCGAAGCCCATTCAAAGGAAGTCGCCGGACTGGACCAACCTAATCGATTTAAATTCCGGCTTCTGCGGCTGGATTCTTTGCACGCCCGCCGCTATGAAGCAGCGGACCCATCCACTTTCCAGCCCCCAGGGAGAGAAACATGACCGTCAGAGTTGCCATCAACGGATTTGGCCGCATCGGCCGCAACATCCTGCGCGCCATTCATGAATCCGGCCGCAAGGACATCGACGTCGTTGCCGTCAACGACCTCGGGCCGGTCGAGACCAACGCGCATCTGCTCCGCTACGACAGCGTGCATGGCCGCTTCCCGCATGAAGTGACGGTCGACGGCGACCAGATCTCCGTCGGCAAGGAAAAGTTCAAGGTCACCGCCATCAAGGATCCGACCCAGCTGCCCTGGAAGGATCTCGGCATCGACATCGCGCTCGAATGCACCGGTATCTTCACTGCGCGCGACAAGGCTGCCGCGCATCTGACGGCCGGCGCCAAGCGCGTCATCGTCTCGGCCCCGGCCGAAGGCGCCGATCTCACGGTCGTCTACGGCATCAACCACGACAAGCTGACCAAGGACCACGTCGTCATCTCCAACGCGTCCTGCACCACCAACTGCCTGGCCCCGCTTGCCGCCGTGCTGCACGAGACCGTCGGCATCGAGAAGGGCATGATGACGACGATCCACTCCTACACCGGCGACCAGCCGACGCTGGACACCATGCACAAGGACCTTTACCGGGCCCGCGCCGCGGCGCTGTCGCAGATCCCGACCTCGACCGGTGCCGCCAAGGCGATCGGTCTGGTCCTGCCCGACCTCAAGGGCAAGCTCGACGGCATCTCCATCCGCGTGCCGACCCCGAACGTCTCGGTCGTCGATTTCAAATTCATCGCCAAGCGCTCGACCACCGCGCAGGAGATCAACGAAGCGCTGATCGCCGCCTCCAAGGGCAAGCTGAAGGGCGTGCTCTCGGTCACCCATCACCCGAACGTCTCGATCGATTTCAACCACGATCCGCACTCCTCGATCGCGGCGCTCGACCAGACCAAGGTCATGGACGGCAACTTCGTCTCGGTACTCTCCTGGTACGACAACGAATGGGGCTTCTCGAACCGCATGGGCGACACGGCTGTCGCCTTCGGCAAGACCATCGCCTGACCTCAGGGCTTCCTTTTTGATCGTGTGAAACGCCCGGCTTCGGCCGGGCGTTTTCGTTCGACGCAGCGGCATGGGGCAAAAAAGCCACGCTGCCGCCTTGCACTGGTCATGTCTTCGCCCCACTCTGCCGTAAAGCGGGAGGGACGCGGATTTGAGGGGCAATTCCGGATGGAGCATGCGATCTATCTCGTGACGCTGGTCGGCACAGCGCTTGTTGTCGCCGCCGCCTTTTCGAGCCTGATCGCCTTCCGCTTCGGCGCGCCCCTGCTGCTCCTCTTCCTCTGCATTGGCCTTGCCACCGGCGTCGACGGCCTTGGCATCGAATTCGACAATGCGCGGCTGGCTTACTTCGCCGGCTCGTTGGCTTTGGCCATTATCCTGTTCGATTCCGGTTTCGGCACGCCGCTCAACGCCTTGCGCCAGGCGGCCGGGCCGGCGCTGTCGCTGGCCACCGTCGGCGTCCTCCTGACCACCGGCATCTTCGGCGTCGCCGCCTACTACCTCCTCAATCTCAGCTGGCTGGAATCCTCGCTGCTCGGCGCCGCCGTCGCCTCGACCGACGCAGCGGCGGTGTTCTTCCTGCTGCGCGCCGGGGAAATCCATTTGCGCGAGCGCGTCCGTTCGACGCTCGAGGTTGAATCCGGCACCAATGATCCGATCGCCATCTTCCTCACCATCTCTTTGGTCGAGATCATCGCCGCGCATGCCAACCCTGAGGCAAACGTTCTCGCCACCAGTTTGGTGATCGGCTTCTTCATCAACATGGGACTCGGCGCCATCATCGGCGTGCTCGGCGGCTTGGCGATCGTGCGCCTCGTCGAGCGACTGAACCTCGACCATGGCCTGCTGCCGATCTTCGTGCTGACGCTGTCGCTGATGGTGTTCGCCGCAGCCGGCGCCGTCGGCGGCTCGGGCTTCCTTGCGGTGTATCTCGCCGGCCTCGTCGCCGGCAATTCCGACATTCGCGCCGTCACCATCCTGAAGCGCTTCCAGGACGGCATGTCGTGGCTGGCGCAGATCATCATGTTTTTGATCCTCGGCCTGTTTGCCACGCCCTCGCAATTCCCAGCGATCCTGCTGCCGGCGATCCTGCTCGGCCTGTTCCTGATCTTCGTGGCGCGGCCCTTGGCCGTCTGGCTCTGCCTGATGCCGTTCCGCCTGCCACGTCCGGAGGTCGCCTTCGTCTCCTGGGTCGGGTTGCGCGGCGCCGTTTCGATCTTGCTTGCCATCACGCCACTGCTCGGCGGCCTCGCCAACGGTCGCCTCATCTTCAATGTCGCCTTCATCATCGTGCTGGTCTCGCTGGTGGTGCAGGGCTGGACCGTCGGTCCGCTGGCGCGCCGTCTCGGCCTCATTGTGCCGGCAAGGCTTGGACCGCTCGACAAGGTCGAGCTCGAGCTGCCGGGCTCGGCCCACCACGAGCTGCTCGCCTATCGCGTCGCCCCCGGTAGTCCGGTGGCGCGCGGCGAACGCATCCCGCGCTGGGCGAGGCCTTCGCTGGTGCTGCGCGATGGCCGCTCCATGCGGTTCCAGGACATGGGCCGGCTCGCCGCCGGCGATCAGGTCTACATCTTCGTGCCGGACCGCTATCCGCGCTTGCTCGACAAGCTCTTCGCCAGCCGCGCCGTCGTCGACCCCGAGGATGCCGACTTCTTTGGCGCCTTTGCCGTCGATCCGGCCCGCTCCGCCGCCGAGCTCGAAGCCGCCTATGGACCCGGCCTCACCGAGGCCGAACAGAAGCTCACCGTCGCGGCGCTGGTCACCGAGCGGCTCGGCGGCCAGGCCGAATATGCCGACCGCGTGATGATCGGCCCGATCGAGCTTATCGTGCGCGATGTCGACGAGAAGGGCCGGATCACCGGCCTCGGCCTGTCCTTCGAGCCGACCGCGCCGGTGGCGCGCGTGCCGGTTTTCCTGAGCGCCGGCGAGATCGCCGACCGCGTCGCCGCCTTCATCCGCAGCTGGCGCAAACCGGCGCCAGGCAAGGTCCCCCAAAGCGAGCCGGACAAAATGGCGACGTCCGAGCCCATAGCGCCAAAATCAGCCAGCGAGAGCTGACGTCACACAATGACACCATTTTTGCACCCGCTGCGTGACCCAGGCCTTGCATCGTGCCCGGTGGCGGGTAAGGTCGCCGCGTTTTTGGCGGAAAGGAACGACCATGGCCGGCTTCAAGACACTCGACGATATCGGCGCCGTTGGCGGCAAGCGCGTCCTGGTGCGCGTCGACCTCAACGTTCCCGTCGCCGACGGCAAGGTGACGGACGCCACCCGCATCGAGCGCATCGCGCCGACCATTTCCGAGCTCTCCGGCAAAGGCGCCAGGGTGATACTGCTCGCGCATTTCGGTCGTCCGAAGGACGGCCCGTCGGCCGAATTCTCGCTGGAGCCGATCGCTCGCGCCACGGCGGAAGTGCTCGGCCGCCCGGTCGGCTTCGCCTCCGACTGCATCGGCGACAAGGCCGCCGACGCGGTTGCCGCCATGAAGGATGGCGACGTCCTGCTTTTGGAAAACACCCGCTTCCACAAGGCCGAGGAGAAGAACGATCAGGCCTTCACCGAAAGGCTCGCCGCCAATGGCGACATCTACGTCAACGACGCCTTTTCCGCCGCGCACCGCGCGCATGCGTCGACCGAAGGCCTGGCGCACCGCCTGCCGGCCTATGCCGGCCGCACCATGCAGGCCGAGCTCGACGCGCTGGAAAAGGGTCTCGGCAACCCGGCGCGGCCCGTCGTGGCCATTGTCGGCGGCGCCAAGGTCTCGACCAAGATCGATCTTTTGATGAACCTGGTGAAGAAGGTCGACGCGCTGGTCATCGGCGGCGGCATGGCCAACACCTTCCTCGCCGCGCGCGGCACCGATGTCGGCAAATCGCTCTGCGAGCATGACCTGGCCTCCACCGCCAAGCAGATCATGATCGAGGCGGCCGAAGCCGGCTGCGCCATCATCCTGCCCGCCGACGGCGTCGTGGCGAAGGAATTCAAGGCGGGTGCCGCGAGCCAAACCGTCGCCATCTCCGACGTGCCCGCAGACGGCATGATCCTCGATGTCGGCGAGAAAACCGTGAAGAGCGTCACCGATTGGATCGACCGTGCTGCCACGCTGGTCTGGAACGGCCCGCTCGGTGCATTCGAGATCGAACCCTTCGACCGCGCCACGGTGGCTGCGGCAAAGCATGCGGCAGCCCGCACAAAGGAGGGCAAGCTGGTTTCGGTCGCCGGCGGCGGCGACACGGTGGCCGCGCTCAACCATGCCGGCGTCGCCGACGATTTCACCTATGTCTCGACCGCCGGCGGCGCCTTCCTCGAATGGATGGAAGGCAAGCCGCTGCCGGGCGTCGAGGTGCTGAAGCGCTGAGTCATTCAAGACTTTCCGAGCGGACGCAGCTATCGAGACTTTCAATCGATTCGAGCTTTTCGGCGTCATTCCTTTGGCGGTAGTGTTCTGCTAGCGCGGAATGAAACGCACCTTAGGAGAGCACCATGAGCGAACGTCTCGAAGACATTGCCGCCGCGATCGTGGCGGATGGCAAGGGCCTTTTGGCCGCCGATGAGAGCTCCGGCACCATCAAGAAGCGCTTCGACGTCATCGGCGTCGAATCGACCGCCGACAATCGGCGCGACTATCGCGAGATGATGTTCCGCGCCAAGGAGGCGATGACCAAGTATATTTCCGGCGTCATCCTCTATGACGAGACCATTCGCCAGAAGGCTGCCGACGGCACGCCGCTGGTCGACATCATCAAGGCCGCCGGCGCCATTCCGGGCATCAAGGTCGATGTCGGCGCCAAGCCTCTCGCCGGCTTTCCCGGCGACACCATCACCGAGGGTCTCGATGGCCTGCGCGAGCGGCTGGCGGACTACTATAAGCTCGGCGCCCGGTTCGCCAAATGGCGCGCGGTGATCGACATCGACACCGCCAAGGGCGTGCCGTCAGCCACCTCGATCGCCTCCAACGCGCATGCGCTGGCACGCTACGCCGCGCTCTGCCAGGAGGCAGGCATCGTGCCGATCGTCGAGCCGGAAGTGCTGATGGACGGCGCCCACTCGATCGACACCTGCTATGAGGTGAGCAAGGCGACCCTGCTGAAGCTCTATGGCGAGCTTTATGCCGCGCGCGTGGTGCTCGAAGGCACCATCCTCAAGCCGAACATGGTCATCTCCGGCAAGAAATCGGGCAAGAAGGACAGTCCCGAAGCGGTCGCCCAGAAGACGATCAAGCTGTTTCGCGAAACCGTGCCCGTGGCGGTGCCCGGCATTGCCTTCCTGTCGGGCGGCCAGGACGACGAGGAAGCGACGGCCAACCTTAACGCCATCAATGTCATCGGCCCGCATCCGTGGAAGCTCTCCTTCTCCTACGGCCGCGCCCTGCAGGCGGCCGCGCAGAAGGCCTGGAGCGGCAAGGCGTCGAACGTCGCCGCCGGCCAGGCTGCCTTCATCCATCGCGCCCACATGAATCATCTGGCGGCGCTCGGACAATGGCAGCCGGCGCTGGAAAAGGCCGCCTGATAGCAATGCATGTCGCCAGAAGTGTGCAGCGATTCTGGGGCAACGACATGCATCAACAACGGCTTGAAGCGCGTCGACGCGCTTTGAGCTTTCCCTAGTCTAAAGCGCTGAAAACCCGGTCCAACGCCCGGCCGGGCCAAGGCCCGGATTTTGTTTTGCGGGCCGCACTCCCAGCTGAGGCGTCGAACCAGCGGGGGCCAGCGCCGCCCTTCGCAGGCCGTCCTCACCTCAAATCGACGTGCCTCAAGTCCAATGCCCAAGCACGGCCGCCAGCGAGATTGCGGCCATTGCAAGCAGCGCCAGCTTCCAGAAATCGCTGCGGCGCTTCAGCCCCGGCCAGCCGAGCGGCTTGATGATCTGGATGAGCATGATGCCGATGATGACAAGGGCGAGCAGTTTCGTCATGCCGCCTTTGACCAGCATCTTCGGCGGCTGTCAAAGCGGTTCTTGGGCGCTTTCACCATCGTATCGCTCCTGACAAACAAAGGGGCGCCCTGGGACCGTGCTGATCGTTCTGGCGCCGGCTTCGGCTACCTCGCACCCCTGCTGACAGACTGCTGTCAGCAGGGGTGTGAGATACTCCTCTCGTCAAAAAGAGGAGCTCGGTCATGAACGGTTTTACCATCTTGCGTAGCGTGCAGCACTATGTCGGCAAGATCCGCACCGTGCGGAACGAGATCCGGACCCAGCGTTTCCTGAACACTTTGCCGGCGGACATTCGCAAGGACATCGGTTGGCCGGACCTTTATAACGGCCGCGTGCGTGAGAACTGAAATTTTCGGCGCATGACTTGGATAGCGGCCATGCCGCGCCCAGATGTAATGTCGGTTGAAACGCTGGGTTTCAGGAAAGACGCCGTTGTCCGGTGGTGGTAGTGGCTGCAGCCTCCTGACACTATGTTGTCAGGAGGCTTGCGTTATTGAAGCAGCCTCGAACCTGCGGGAACCGGTTTTGGGACCGCGGCATGCGTAGAACCGAAGCCAAGGGGTCAAACGATGCGCCGCGCCGACAGGCTTTTCCAGATCGTGCAGCACCTGCGCGGAGGCAGACTCGTCACCGCGCAGAAGCTCGGGACGTGGCTCGAGGTGTCCGAGCGGACCATCTACCGCGATATAGCCGACTTGCAGTCGACCGGCGTGCCGATCGACGGCGAGGCGGGTGTCGGCTACATGATGAGGGAAGGTTTCGACCTTCCGCCGCTGATGTTCACGCGTGACGAGATCGTGGCGCTGGTTGCCGGCGCCCGCATGGTGCGCGCCTTTGGCGGCGCGGCGATGGCAAGGGCCGCCGACGAGGCGCTGGTCAAGATCGGCGCGGTGCTGCCCGACACGGAAAAGGATCGCATCGCGCGCACCGAGATCCACACGCCGATGTGGGTGGTGAGCGATGCCGCGCGCGAGGCGATCGACCTCATCGAGCGCGCCATCGAGAAGCGCCAGGTGCTCACCATCGACTACTCGGACGAAGCCGGGCGCGGCACGGCGCGCGACATCCGGCCGCTGGGCCTCTGGTTCTGGGGCAAGGTATGGACCCTGGTCGCCTGGTGCGAGATGCGCGACGATTTTCGCGCCTTCCGCATCGACCGCATCGCTTCGGTGGTGATTGCCGGGCGTATCTACAAGCCGGAGCGCGGCAAGCAGCTCGCCGACTTCTATCGCGCCGTGGAACGCAGCGAGGATTACGGCATGGCGCCCGACCGAGCGGCGCGGACCTGACCTCCCCAGGCACCGCCGACAAAAAAGCCCGCGCGAAGCGGGCTTTTTTGTCGGGCTGGGAGACCTTACTCCTCTTCCCCGTCTTCTTTCTTGTCCTTCGACTTCAGCGCCGAAAGCTTGGCGAACACGGCATTGGCGTCGAGCTCCTGATCCTCGTCCTTCGGCTTCTCCGGAGCCGGCGTCAGCCTTTCGGTCAGCGCCGCCGGCAGCAGCGTGTCGCCGGCGACCGGCTGTGCCTGCTCGCGGCCTCGCGAGGCGCGGTTGACTTCCATGTCGAGGTCGATCTGCGAGGTCAGGCCCAGCGTCACCGGATCCATCGGCTGCAGATTGGCCGAGTTCCAATGCCGGCGCTCCCGAATCTGCTCGATCGTCGACTTGGTCGTGCCGACCAGCCGCGCGATCTGCGCGTCCTTGAGCTCGGGATGATTACGTACCAGCCAGAGGATGGCGTTCGGCCGGTCCTGGCGCTTCGACAGCGGCGTGTAGCGCGGGCCCTTGCGCTTCGATTCCGGCACCCGGACCTTGGGGTCCGAGAGTTTCAGCCGATGGTTCGGATCCTTCTCGCCGCGCGCGATCTCGTCGCGGGTGAGCTGGCCGGTCATGATCGGGTCCATGCCCTTGATGCCCTGAGCCGACTCGCCGTCCGCGATCGCCTTGACCTCCAGCGGATGCAGCCCGCAGAACTGCGCGATCTGCTCGAAGGAGAGCGCGGTGTTGTCGACCAGCCAGACGGCGGTGGCCTTGGGCATCAGCAGCGTATTGGCCATATCAAAATCCTTCTCGTTCGCCCGCGTTCCCGCGCGGGCGGTGGTTTTAGAGCCACCAAAATGGGAAATTCGCGGCCTGTATAAACGCTCCGTCACGATTTCGCAATGTTTTTGGCAGGGGAGCAGCTGGGACCCAAAAAGACAAAACCCGCCGGACGGAGTCCAGCGGGTTCGGAACCGGAGACGAGCAAGCGTCTGCGACGGCTCTGGCTTCGAGACTACGGCCCGGCCTTGCGGCCGGGTCGTGCTTCAAATCAAAGAGCCTGGCGGGCGATGCGCTCGATGTCGCCGCGGTTGATGCCGAGGTCGTTCAGCTGGCGGGCGTTCAGCTTGTTCAGCTCACGCACGGTCTCATTGTAGAGGCGCCAGTTGCGGAAAGCGCGGATCGGGTTCATTTCAGTCCTCCATTCGTGGGATCAGTTGTTCGATGCCGCGTAAATAGGCACCCTTGCCTACGAATTGAACGGACTCTTTTGCATGGCGGCAATGCATTTTGTGCATTGCAGCATTAGGCCTTTGTTCAGTCTCTCGCCAGGGATCCGAACGCCCAGGATGCGTCGAGGAAAGTACGTGAGCAGCGGAAGCGCAGGACACAATTGCTTGCAGGCCGGCCTCACCTATATCGGGCGACATCCTAGCCGACGTCGAGGACGATCTTGCCGATATGCTCGCCCTCCTCCATCCGCTCATGCGCCCGCCAGGCCTCCGTCAGCGGGAAGATCATGTCCATGACCGGAGCGACCTTGCGGGTGCCGAGCAGCGGCCAGACCTGAGCCTCGAGCGCCGCCGCGATGGCTGCCTTGAATTCGACGGTGCGCGGCCGAAGCGTCGAGCCGGTATGGACAAGGCGCTTGACCATGAGCTTTGCGAAGTCGGTGCTGGCGACCGCACCGGCCTGTACGGCGATCTGGACGATGCGTCCTTCGACCGCCGCCGCATCGTAGTTGCGCGCCACATAGTCGCCGCCCACCATGTCGAGGATGACGTCGGCGCCCCGGCCGCCGGTTGCTTCCTTGACCTCGGCAACGAAGTCCTGCTGGCGATAATTGATCGCCCGGTCGGCGCCGAGCCCAAGACAGGCGTCGCACTTCTCCTTGCTGCCGGCCGTGGTGATGACATAGGCACCGAATGCCGAGGCGAGCTGTATGGCCGTCGTGCCGATGCCGGACGAGCCGCCATGGACAAGTACCGTCTCGCCTTTCTTCAGCCCGCCGCGCTCGAACACGTTGTGCCAGACGGTGAAGTAGTTCTCCGGCACGGCCGCGGCCTCGGAATAGGTAAAGCCCGCCGGGATCGGCAGCACGCTGCCGGCGTGGACCTTGACATATTCGGCATAGCCGCCGCCCGGCGTCAGCGCGCAGACCCGGTCGCCGGTGCGCCAGCGCGATATCTCGTCACCGAGCGCCGCGATCTCACCGGCCGCCTCGAGCCCGGGCAGGTCCGAGGCGCCGGGCGGCGGCGGATAGGCGCCTTTGCGCTGCTGCACGTCGGGCCTGTTCACGCCGGCCGCGTGCACGCGGATGAGGACCTCGCCGGGGCCGGGCGTGGGCACGTCGCGCGTCTCCGGCTTCAGCACCCTGGGACCGCCAGGCTGCGAGATTGCGATCGCCGTCATCTTTGCCGGAATATGCTGTCCGCTTGCCATGAATTGTCCCGTTTCCTCATGCCGCTGGCCGGCTGTTTGCATCGGCATCCCTGCCCTATGTATGCTCATTACCAAATCAGGCAAATGGTGAAATCAGGGAGAAGCGACGATGGCGATCTTCGACGACGAACCCAGGAAGAAGCCCCGCCCACACGAGATCGGACAGGATCTGTCGCTGCTGTCTGTCGATGATTTGTCCGAGCGCATTGACCTGCTGCGCGAAGAGATCGC
The DNA here is from genome assembly GCF_002294985.1 of Mesorhizobium sp. WSM3862. Lineage (GTDB taxonomy): Bacteria > Pseudomonadota > Alphaproteobacteria > Rhizobiales > Rhizobiaceae > Mesorhizobium. The sequence goes on from NZ_NSGE01000005.1 coordinate 236,581, forward strand.
GAGGCTGGAAGCTGAGCGGGCCGCCAGGGGCGCCACCAAATCCGCCGCCGAGGCACTGTTTCGCCGCGGATAATCCTGGCTGCATGGCCAGCCGCCCCGGAAAAGCCTGAAAGCGACTGCCAGAGCTGCACCCTCAAACAGACCTGCGCTTCGAAATTACCAGCCGGATCAGCCTATGTTCGCAACCTACCGACCGATCCTCTCGCTGCTGCGCGGCACCGCGTTCCTGCTGGCGGCCTCCGGCCTTCACGGCCTGCTTTTGCCGCTGCGCGGCCAGCTTGAGGGTTTCTCGACCGCCTCGCTCGGCCTGATGGGCACGGCATGGGCCGGCGGCTTCGTCACTGGCTGTTTCTTCGCGCCGCGGCTGGTGCGCCGTGCTGGCCATGTCAGGGCGTTCGGCGCCTTCGCCGCCTCCGGCGCAATCATTGCGCTCCTCACCGGTCTCATCATCGACGAGTATTTCTGGATCCTGCTGCGCGCCTTCACCGGCTTCACCATGGCCGGCGCCTTCATGGTCATCGAAAGCTGGCTGAATGAGAAGGCCACCAACGAGAATCGCGGCACCGTCTTCGGCCTCTATATGATGGTCACCTATGCTTCGATCATGGGCGGCCAGATGATCGTCGCCGGCGGCGATGTGAAATCGGCCTCGCTGTTCATGATCACCGGCATCCTGTTCTGCCTGTCGCTCCTTCCGACTGCGGTATCGACCCAGTCGCATCCGAAGCCGCTGCAGGATGTCAAGCTCGACGTCAAAGGCCTCTACGCCAATTCGCCGGTGTCGGCGGTTGCCTGCCTTCTGATTGGCATAGCCAATGGCGCTTGGGGCACGCTCGGCGCCGTCTATGGCGCCCGCATCGGCATCTCTACCGCCGAGATCGCGCTGATGATGAGCCTGGTGGTCATCGCCGGCGCGGCCATGCAGCTCCCCGCGGGCCGGCTATCCGACACCACGGACCGCCGTTTCGTGCTGGCGGGCGCAGCCTTCGGCGCGGCACTGTTTGCCGTGCTGGTCTTTCTGGTCGAGCCGCGTTCCGGCGTTTTCGTCATCTTGCTGACGGCCGCCTACGGCGCCTTCGCCTACACGCTCTATTCGATCGCCGTCGCGCATGCCAACGACCACGCGCGGGCGGAGGATTTCGTCAAGGTTTCCGGCGGCCTGCTGTTGCTCTATGGCTTCGGCACCATGATCGGACCGCTGCTGGCCGCCGCTTTGATGGGCTGGCTGCGCCCCGAAGCGCTCTTCCTTGCGACCGCGCTCGCGCATCTCTGCCTTGCCGGTTACACCCTGCTCCGCATCCGCGCCCGCGCGCCGGTTCCGATCGAGAACCGCGATGCCTTCAAGACGCAGCCGGCCGACCGCGCCGTCACGCCGGAAGCCTTGCGGCTCGACCCGCGCACAAAGGTTGAAACCGATGGTTGAGATTTGGGGAACTTTGCCCCACAAATGAGGCATGATGTTTTCCGACGCTTTCGTGGCGATAGCCGATCCCAACCGGCGCTATCTCTTGGAAGAGCTCCGGCGCGGTCCCAAGACGGTGAATGAGTTGGCCGCCGGTTTGCCGGTTTCGCGCCCGGCCGTTTCCCAGCATCTGAAAGTCCTGCTCGACGCCGGTCTGGTCAATGCCAGGGCCGAGGGCACCAGACGCGTCTACGCCGTCAGCACCGCCGGCTTCCTCAGGCTGAATGTCTGGCTGGATCAGTTCTGGGAACTCTCCCCTGGAGAGTGACCGCTGGCCACCAGCCAGAGGCCCTCAGTTCGCTCCCTGCAGCGCCGCGCCAAGCGCGTCGAGCAGTTCGCCGGTGCCATGCTCGCGCGTGGCCGGCGAGTCGATGCCGTCGAAGAAGGCCCCTTGCTCCGTCAGGATCAGTCGCGTTCCCTTGCCTTCCGCGATGAGCTCGATCGTCGCCAGCGAAACCGAGACTCGGGTTTCGCCGAACAGCAGCTCATAGCTGTAGACGATGCGTTTGTTCGGTACGATGTCCTGGTAGACGGCGTTGAAGAAATGCGTCTGCCCGTCGCTCGGGCAGCCGGCATTCACCTCCTTGCCGCCGATGCGAAAGTCCATTTCATGCCGGCTCGGCACCGGGTCGTCGGGATCAAAAACCAGCGCTTCTTGGCCGCCGGATCGCTGAGCGCGAAATAGACCCTTTCGCGCGACGCCGGATAGAAGCGTTCGATGACGAAGGTGGAATGGACGACGGATCGTTCGGTCATGACTGATCCCTTCAGGTTTGGTCGTTGATGTCGGTGAGAAAATCGCCGAGCCGGTCGAGCCGGCGTTCCCAGGCCAGTCGCCGCTCGTTGATCCAATGCTCGGCTGCCCGCAATGCGTTTGGCTCGATCCGGCAGGTTCGCACCCGGCCAAGCTTCTCGGTGCTCACCAACCCGCTCGTCTCAAGAACGGCGAGATGCTGGACGACGGCCGACAGCGACATCGCCAGCGGCTCGGCGAGCTGACTGACCGATGCCGGTCCGCGCGACAGACGTTCCACCATCTGGCGCCGGGCGGGATCGGCAAGCGCCTGGAACATCAGATCGAGCTGGGCGGGATCGTGCAGCATCGAGGCTTAGCCATTATTGTAGGGGAAGAACTTGAAATAGGGCTGCGCCTCCTCGATCACGCGGGCGAAGCTCGGCCGTTCGAGCAGACGGTCGTGATAGCGTTTCACGGCGGGAAATTTGTCGCCGAACGGCTCGACCTTGTTGGCGTAAAACAGCGCCGGCGAGGCGGCGCAGTCGGCCAAAGTGAAGTGATCGCCGACCGCCCACGTTTTTGACTGCATCTCCCGTTCGATGATGGCGTAGGAATTGCGCAGCTGCTCGCGCGCCTGCTCGACTCCGAACGGATCGGTCTTGTCCTTTGGCCGCAGCCGGTCGCCGACGATCTTCTGCATCGGCTCCTGCACGTAGAAGTCGTAGAAGCGGTCGGCCTGGCGCACCTTGATGGCGAGGTCGACGTCGGCGGGAATGAGCTCGACCGGCCCGGGATAATAGGCGCCGAGATATTCGATCACGATGGTCGATTCCAGCACCGTGCGGCCCCGCGCGTCATCGCGCAGGGCCGGCATCTTGCCCGTCGGCGAAACCTTCAAGAAAGCCGCGCGCGACGGCGCATCGCCGAGATCGACGATCACCGGCGCAAACGGCGTGTTGTTTTCGTAGACCGCGATCAGCGGCTTCCAGCAGAAGGAAGCGAGCGGATGGAAATACAGCGTCAGGGACATTTTTTCTCCTGTCGGCGGGGGCCGAAGCAATACTGAAGTGATCACTTAACTATTTTCGCAGGCCGCCGGAGTCAATCCTAATCCCGCCGGGCTAGCCAAATGCGGCGATGGCTTCGAGGATTTGCGGCCAATCGTTGCGGTGCAGTTCGTGGCCGCCGCCTTCGATCCGCACCAGCCTGCCGCCGGCAACCGCGGCGGCGAGCGCCTCGCCGTGCTCGATCGGGAAGAGCGGATCGGTAGTGCCGTGGATGACGAGCAGCGGCACGGTCAAATCCCTTATTCGCCGCTCCGGGCCGCTGCTCTTCAGCAGGAAGTGGTTGGTGGCGCTGGCGAGACCGCCGGACCGATCGTAGTCCTCCTCGATCATCGCACGTGTCCGTTCGCTGTCGAACGAATGCAGGGTGCTGGCGATTGCGCGAGCGTCCCTGACCATGAAGTCGATGACCTGTTGCCGGTTCGACCAATCGACATCGGCACCTTCGGCGGAATGCTCTCGGTAGGCCTCGCTCGTCCCCGGCAAACCAGACGTATCGACACCGAGCGGTGAGCTGGAGATCACGGTGAGCGCGCTGACGCGTTCGGGACATTTCAGCGCTACGATCTGCGCGATCATGCCGCCCATCGACATGCCGACGACCTGCGCCTTGGCGATATTGTGATCGTCGAGCACACGGACGGCATCATCGACCATGTCCTCGAACCCGTAAGGCGGCGCGCCCGGCGTGTACTTGGTCGAGAGACCAGTGTCGCGATTGTCGTAGCGGATGACGAAACGGCCGCGCTCGGCAAGCGCCCGGCAGAAGGCTTCCGGCCACCAGAGCATCGAGGCCATGGCGCCCATGATCAGAAGGATCGCCGGGTCGGCCGGATCGCCGAAACTTTCCGAATGGATTTCAGGGCGACGCAAGACGGCTATCCTTCCCTCCTCCATCTCTCGATCTGCTTGCATGTTGCAATCAGTTGCAGGATAAGCAAGCTGATATCATAATGCAACCGGTTTTTTTGGATACTGGCATGAACACCGAGCACCGCTCCGGCTGCCCGATCAATCTGTCGCTCGAAGTTTTCGGCGACCGCTGGAGCCTGATCATCCTGCGCGACATTATCTTCGGCGGCAGGCGTCATTTTCGGGAATTGCTCAACGGCTCGATCGAAGGCATTGCCTCCAACATCCTGGCCGATCGCCTGAAGCGGCTGATGGAGCTCGGCCTCCTGACCAAGGCGGACGATCCCAGCCACAAGCAGAAGGCGATCTACAGCCTGACCGAGATGGCAATCACCCTTGTGCCGATCATGGCGCATCTCGGCGCCTGGGGCCGCGTCTGGCTGCCGGTGAGCGAGGAGCTGTCGATCCGAGCCGAGCTGCTCGAAAAAGGCGGCCCGCCGTTGTGGGATCGGTTCATGGACGAATTGCGCCACGAACATCTTGGAGCGCCGGTGAAGACGCCGCCCGGCACGGCGACCGTGCGCCGGCAGCTGCAGGCCGCCTATGAGGCGGTTGTCGCCCGCAAGCCTCAGGCCACCGCAGGTTGACGGCGTTTTGGACCGCGGGTCGCCGGGTGCAATCCTAGTTTAAGTTGATATCCCGGCTTGCCGACCGCATCGACACGGAGAAGCCGGCCAGCACATCAAACAGCGCGATGATCATTAGCGAAAAGAAGACCGAATGCGCGGCGCCCTTCACCAGCAGGAACTCGACCAGGAAGGCGATGAAGACCAGCGTCGACAACAGATGATCCAGGATCGACGCATTGGTGGTGCGCACCGATTTCGATATCTCGACGAAGAGGAAGATCAGCCCGATCAGCACCATCAGGTCGCCGAGCGTCATCGAGAAGACGCCGCCCGACATCATCCGGAACGAGAACATTTCGATCGTCCACGGATCGTCGCCGCCGCCGAACAGGCCGAGCAGTCCGAGGTTGTAGAGGACGAAGGGCACGATCAGCAGCGGGATGGCACCGAACATCTGGGCGTCTCCAATGAGGCACCCTTTTGTAAAAGGCGCGGCGGGCACGCCGTCAAGGCTTTTCGGCGACGGCGCCGAACACGCTCTAAATCCTAATGAAATAACGATGTCAGCCGTTTTCCCGCTGCCTTTTCGGCGGCTCGTGCCCAGCCAGCGCGAGGACCTTCATCCGGTCGCCAGAATCAAAAAGACCGGCCAGCGGCCGGTCCTCTGAAAACGTCACAACCATGGAAGCTTCTCAGCTTTCCCGTGCAAGCTTCTCAGCTTTCCTTCGGCTCCAGCACCTGGCGGCCGCGATACATGCCGGTCTTCAGGTCGATGTGATGCGGCCGGCGCATTTCGCCGGAATTCTTGTCCTCGACATAGGTCGGGGCCTTGAGGGCGTCGGCCGAGCGGCGCATGCCGCGCTTCGACGGAGAGGTTTTTCTTTTTGGAACGGCCATGGATATGCTCCACTACATGGTCAAAATGCCCCGGCAACCCTCGCGAAAGGGCCGCATCGAGGCCATAATCTGAGAAAGTCGGGTGCCTATACACGCCTTGCGCCGTTTTGGCCAGCACTGGCACGAATTTTTTTGAGCCGGCGCCGGGTCACCTTAATCGAGGCAACCGACGTAAGCGCCCGAGCGCCCGGCGCGCCGCTCGATCAGATTGGCGAGGCGCCTCAAGCCCGGGCCTGGCCTGGCCGGATTGCGCGCGATCGGGTTGGGCAGGCTGACGGCAAGCAGCGCTGCCTGCCGGCGCGACAATTGTCTGGCCGAGACGCCGAAATGATGCTGCGCGGCCGCCTCGATGCCGTATATGCCTGGCCCCCATTCCGCGATGTTGAGATAGATCTCCATGATGCGGCGCTTCGACATCACCGCATCGAAATAGACGGCCAGTGGCAGCTCGACCACCTTGCGCACGCTGCCCAGCGGCCGCGACCACAAAAACAGGTTCTTCACCGTCTGCATGGTGATGGTGGAGGCGCCGCGCGTCGCCTCGCCGGCAAGCGCATCGTCGACCACGCCGCGCAATTCGCCGAGGTCGACGCCGCGATGGAAGCAGAACTGCCCGTCTTCCGACATGATCACCGAATGCATGAGCACCGGCGCCACATCGTCGATCGAAACCCAGCGCCGGTCGTAGCCGGAGAAGGTGACAAGATCCTTCAGCATCAGCGTCGAAACCGGATGCACGAAGGGCGGCAGATAGAGAAAGGTGAGCGCGACCGGCATCGCGGCCAGCACGATCGCCGCGACCAGGCAGCGCCGGCCAAGGCGCTTGAGACCGGCGCGGTTCAGGCGCCGCGGCCGTGCCATGTCCAGCCCTTCGCTTTCATGTTCGACGATCGGTTCCGTCAAGTCGCCCCACCCGTGCCACCCGCTACTTCGGCATAATGGCGCGAGGCTGCTTGCGCAACGTCTGAGTGTCGGCTACCGGTCCCGGCCATGTTGAAAGACGACCGGGTGGCCTTCGAATCCGCGCTTTTTACGCGCGCCGCAGCAGTCGAGGTCCTGCTGCGGCAGGTCTTCGATGCGCCTCTGTTTTCCGGCGAGATCGCACGGCCGGAACGCCTGATGGCGGCGATGCGCCATGGCGTGCTCAACGGCGGCAAGCGGCTCCGCCCTTTTCTGGTGATGGAAAGCGCGGCGCTGTTTTCGGCAGATGACGAGGCGGCGCTGCGCGTCGCCGCCGCGCTCGAATGCGTGCATTGCTATTCGCTGATCCATGACGATCTTCCTGCCATGGACGACGACGATCTGCGCCGCGGCCAGCCGACGGTGCACAAAGCTTTCGACGAGGCAACCGCGATCCTTGCCGGCGACGCGCTCTTGACTTTGGCCTTCGACATCATCGCCGACGAGGCGACCGCGTTGCCGGCCGAGCGACGGGCGGCGCTGGTGCTGGCACTCGCCCGCGCCGCCGGAGCCGGCGGCATGGTCGGCGGCCAGACGCTCGACCTCGAGGCCGAGCGCAAGCGGCCGGACGAGGCCGGCATCATCCGTCTGCAGGCGATGAAGACAGGCGCGCTGATCCGTTTCGCCTGCGAAGCAGGCGCCATCATCGCCGGCGCATCCGCCGTCGACCGTGAAAGGCTGGCGGAGTTCGGCTCGGCGATCGGTCTTGCCTTCCAGCTAGCCGACGACCTGCTCGATCTCACCGCCGACGCAAAGCAGATGGGCAAGGCGACCAAGAAGGACGCCGCCGCCGGCAAGGCGACACTTGCCGCGCTGCACGGAGCCGATTGGGCGCGCGAGCAACTGCACGGCCTCATCGACCAGGCGCATGCGCTGCTGGAGCCCTATGGCGAGCAGGCGGATTTGCTGAAGGCGGCGGCAACGTTTGTCGCCACGCGGAGCAGCTGAGACCGCAGCTGACGCCGCGGACCTCAGGTCGCGGTTTTCACCCCCGCCCCGCGGCGTTCGCCACCACGAAAGCCGCGTAAAGCGACTGCCGCGCCGTGATGAACAAGCGATTGCGCTTGGGACCGCCGAAAGTCAGGTTGGCTACCGTCTCCGGGATGCGGATCTTGCCGATCAGCGTGCCGTCTGGATCGAAGCAATGGACGCCGTCGCCGGCCCCTGCCCAGACGCGGCCGGTCGTGTCCACCCTGAACCCGTCGAACAGACCGGCCGTGCAGGTGGTGAAAACGCCGAGTTCGCGCAGATTGTTGCCTTCGACAGCGAACTTGCGGATGTGCCTTGGCCCGTCCTTCTGATGCGTGACGCCTGTGTCGCCGACATAGAGGATCGTCTCGTCCGGGGAGAAGGCGAGGCCGTTGGGTTTTGCCATCGTGGAGACAACTCGCGTTACCTCACCGGTTCCAGGATCCGCGCGATAGACATGACATCCCTCGATCTCTTGCTCGCCGCGGTCGCCCTCGTAGTCGGTGGCGATGCCGTAGGGCGGGTCGGAAAACCACACCGTGCCATCCGAGCGCACCACCACATCGTTGGGCGAGTTCAAGCGCCTGCCTTCGAAGCGGTCGGCGATCACCGTGATCGAGCCGTCATGCTCGGTGCGGGTGACGCGCCGCGCGCGATGCTCGCAGGTGACCAGCCGCCCTTGGAAATCGACCGTGTTGCCGTTGGCGTTGTTGGACGGCGAGCGGAAGACCGAGACCGCGCCGCTGGTGTCGTCGTAGCGCATGATGCGGTCATTCGGGATGTCGGAGAAAAGGAGATACCGGCCGGCGGCAAACCACGCCGGGCCCTCGAGCCAGCGCCCGCCGGTCCACAGCCGCTCGACCGCAACGTGACCGACGAAACACCGCTCGAACCGCTCGTCGAGAACTTCGAACCCAGCGCCTTCAATGTCTCCGAACATGGTACTTCTCCGCGAAAACCGCCTCATCGATAGCCGGCGCGTTGACCCATTTTCAAGACTTGACCTGCCCAAATGTTAGCGATAACATCGGTCGCAATTCAGTCATTTGCTTGGCTTGGGAGGAGGCCAAAAAATGCGGCCCAAGCTCATCGAATTCATCGACATCTCCAAGCGCTTCGGCGGCACCCTGGCGCTCAAGTCGGTCTCGCTCGACATCCATGAGGGCGAGATCGTCGCGCTGCTCGGCGAGAACGGCGCCGGCAAATCCACGCTGATCAAGACGCTCGCCGGCATCCACAAGCGCGACCAGGGCACGATCCGCTTTCGCGGCGAGGATTATCACCATCGCCCGCCCCGCCCCAATCAGCCGCAGAAGGTCGCCTTTATCCATCAGGACCTCGGCTTGATCGAATGGATGACCGTGGCCGAGAATGTCGGCATGGCGCAGGGTTTTTCGCGCCGCATCAGCCTGATCGACTGGCAAGACACCGAGCGCCGCGCCGAGCGCGCGCTGGCGCTGGTCGGCTGTGCCTTCGATCCGGCGACGAGGGTGCAGGACCTCTCCCGCACCGAAAAGTCTCTGGTGGCGATTGCCCGGGCTTTGGCCACCGAGGCCGACGTCTTGGTTCTCGACGAGCCGACGGCGAGCCTGCCGGCGGACGAGGTCGAGCGCCTGTTCGAGGCGCTGCGGCCCCTGCGCCAGCGCGGCGTCGGCATGATCTATGTCTCGCACCGGCTGGACGAGGTGTTCCGCATCGCCGACCGCGTCGCCGTCATGCGCGACGGCCGCATGGTCGCGGTCAAGCCGGTGGCCGAGACCACGCCGCAGGAACTGGTCGATCTCATCGTCGGCCGGCCGGCGCACCAGATGTTTGCCAAGTCGCATTGGCAGGACGGGCCGGAGCGGCTCAGGGTGGAGAACCTCACCTGCGGCAGTGTCGGTCCGGTTCGCTTCGAGGCACGGTCCGGCGAGTTGCTTGGCCTGGTCGGCCTGCGCGGCGCCGGGCAGGAAGCCGTCGGCCGCGCGCTGTTTGGGGCCGAAGCTTTCGACGGCTTGGTCTGGCTCGACGGCAAGCGCCTCGACCTGTCCTCGGTCGGCGCCGCTCTTGCCGCCGGCGTCGGACTGATTGCGCGCGACCGCACCGAGGAATCCGTGGCGCTGTCGCTCTCGGTGCGCGAGAACATGTATCTCAACCCGTCGGCCGTCGGCCGCGGGCTCTTCTCCTTTATGAAGCCGGCCCGGGAAAGCGAGCTGACGCGGGAGCTCGGCGGGCGGCTGGGGCTGCGGCCCAATGACCCGCACCTGCCGATCGAGGCGCTCTCCGGCGGCAACCAGCAGAAGGTGGTCGTCGGCCGCTGGCTGGCGACGGGCCGCAAGCTTTTGATCGCCGAGGATCCGACGGCGGGCGTCGATGTCGGCGCCAAGGCCGAGATCTATCGGCTGATCGCTGCCGCGGTCGAAGCCGGGCTGGCAGTGATCGTCGTCTCCACCGATTTCGAGGAAGTCGCCCATATCTGTCACCGCGCGCTCGTCTTCTCGCACAATCGCATCGTGCGCGAGCTCGCCGGCGATGCCTTGACGACGGCGGCGCTCATCCGCGCCGCTTCCGTGTCCGAAGCTGCCTGAGGAGGATCCATGAACTCGATCAAATCGACGGCGCTTGAGCCGACCCGTTCGGAGCTCGCCGGGCTGAGCTACGGCCAGAAGGCGGCGCGCTATCTGCCGGTCTACGGCCTGCCGATCCTGACGCTGCTCCTGATCCTGCTCTTCTCGCTGCTCCTGCCGCGGACGTTCCCGACGCTGCTCAATTTGCGCTCGATCGTTTCCGACAAGGCGATCATCGCGCTCTTGTCGCTGGCGGCGATGATTCCGATGGCTTCGGGCCGCATCGACCTCACCGTCGGCTACGGCATCGTGCTCTGGCACATCCTTGCCATCAGCCTGCAAACCGCATTCGGCGTGCCCTGGCCGTTCGCGGTGCTCATCGTCATCCTGCTCGGCGTGCTCACCGGCTTCATCAACGGCCTGCTGGTCGAGGTGGCGCGCATCGATTCCTTCATCGCCACACTCGGCACCGGCACGGTGCTCTACGCTTTGGCAATGTGGTACACGGGCGGCCGCCAAGTCGTCGGCGTGCTTCCCGACGGTTTCCTTTCCCTCAACGGCACCATGCTGTTTGGCCTGCCGATCACCGGCTACTACGTCGTCGTGCTGGCGCTGGTGATGTGGCTGGTGCTCGAATACATGCCGCTCGGCCGCTACCTCTACGCCATCGGCGCCAATCCGAAGGCGGCCGCGCTCAACGGCATTCCGGTGCAGAGATTCGTCATGGGAGCCTTCGTCGCCTCCGGCGCGCTCACCGCCTTGGGCGGCGTGCTGCTGGCCTCGAAACTCAGGATCGGCCAGGCCAGTGTTGGCCTCGAATACCTGCTGCCGGCCCTGGTCGGCGCATTCCTCGGATCGACCACCATCAAGCCGGGTCGCGTCAACGTCTGGGGCACGATCGTCGGCGTCGTTATCCTCGCCGTAGGCATTTCCGGCATCCAGCAGTTCGGCGGCTCGTTCTGGGTAGAGCCGCTGTTCAACGGCGTCACCCTGCTCGTCGCGATCGGCATTGCCGGCTACGCGCAGCGCCGCCGCGGCGCGGTGGTGCCGGCATCCGCGCCCACCAGCCGACCAGCCACCAGCCAATCAACAAATACAACCGACAATGCTTAATGGGAGAAACGATATGCAGCGCAGAACAGTCCTACAGCTCGGAATTGCCTGCCTGGCGCTTGGCATCGCCTCGCCGACGCTGGCCGACCCGATGGCCGACGCCAAAGCGGTGGTGGATAAATATGCCAGCAAGGTCGAGAAGTGGGACGGACCGACCACGGGACCGAAAGGGGCCGCCGGCAAGACCATCGTCGTGCTTGGCGCCGACATGAAGAACGGCGGCATCCTCGGCGTCACCAAGGGTGTCGAGGAAGCCGCTGCCGCCCTGGGCTGGACGGTCAAGACGCTTGACGGCGCCGGCTCCATCGGCGGCCGCACCGCTGCCTTCGGCCAGGCGCTGGCGCTCAATCCCGATGGCATCATCATCAACGGCTTCGACGCCGTCGAGCAGAAGCCGGCGATGGAGCAGGCCAAGGCGGCCAAGATCCCGATGGTGGCCTGGCACGCCGCGCCGACCGTCGGCCCGATCGACGATCTCGGCATCGTCGCCAACGTCTCGACCGATCCAATGCAAGTTTCGAAGGCGGCCGCCGACTGGGCCTTTGTCGACGCCAAGGGCAAGCCCGGCGTCATCATCTTCACCGATTCCACCTACCAGATCGCTATCGCCAAGGCGGACCGGATGAAGAAGGAGATCGAGGATCTCGGCGGCAAGGTGCTCGAATATGTCGACACGCCGATCGCCGAGACCTCGCAGCGCATGCCGCAGCTCACCACCTCGCTGCTGCAGAAATACGGCGATCAATGGACCCATTCGCTGGCGATCAACGACCTCTATTTCGACTTTATGGGGCCGTCGCTCGCGGCGGCCGGCAAGTCCGGCACCGATGCGCCGATCAACGTCGCGGCGGGCGACGGTTCGGAATCGGCCTACCAGCGCATCCGCTCCGGCCAGTTCCAGAAGGTGACGGTGGCCGAGCCGCTGAACCTGCAGGGCTGGCAGCTTGTCGACGAGCTCAACCGCGCCATGGCCGGCGAGAAATGGTCGGGCTACATCTCGCCGCTGCATGTGGTGACTTCCGACAATGTCGAGTTCGACGGCGGCCCGGACAACCGTTTCGACCCGGGCAACGGCTACCGCGACCAATACAAGAAGATCTGGGGCAAATAGACGCCATCCAGAACGATCAGCGAGCGGTCGGCGATCATCCCGCCGGCCGTTCGTTTTTTCCGACGCTTCAGGCCGTGTGTCGCACAACAACCTTGGGCGTCATGCCGATTACGACGCGGTCATCGAGCGCTCGCCGCCCGTTGAGCAGGTCGAGCACCAGCTCGGCGACGCGGATGCCGATCTCATGCGCGCCGACGTCGATCGTGGTGATCGAAGGCACCGACTGCTCGGCGAGATCATAGGCGCCGAAGCCGGCAATCGCCACGTCGTCCGGCACGCGGATGCCGCGTCGAACGCATTCCATCAGGGCGCCGAAGGCGGAGAGGTCGGACACGCACATCACCGCTTGTGTATCCGGCCAGCTCGAGATCATCTCGACCATGGCGGTCGCGCCCTCGCGCATCGAGATCGGCGGCACGCCGGAGGCAATCACGCGCGAAGCGTCGAGGCCGCGGTCCTCCAGCGCCGCGACGAAGCCGCGCCGGCGGTCCAGGCCGCGGGTGTCCCGCGAGGTGTCGCCACCGATAAAGCCCAGCCTCGAATAGCCGCGCTGGACGAGATGATCGACCATCAGCCGCCCGGCATCGGCATTGGAAAAGCCGACGACGTGGCCGATGGGATCGGCTGGCAAATCCCAGGTCTCCACCACCGGAACGCCGGCATTTGCCAGCAGCTTGCGGCAGCGCGGCGTGTGCCGGCCGCCGGTGACGATGATCGCCTCCGGGCGCCGCTGCAGCAATTGCCCGACCAGGCGTTCCTCCTCCTCGACATTATAGTCGGTGAAGCCGAGCAGGATCTCCAGCCCGCTGTCGCGCAGGCCCTCGGTCATCCCGCGCACCGTGTCGGCGAAGTTGGCGTTGTTGATCGAAGGGATCGTCGCGGCCACGAACCCCGACCGCCGCGACGACAGGTTGGCGGCGATGCTGTCGAAGACATAGCCGAGCTCTTCAGCCGCCTTTAGGATGCGGTCGCGCGTATCGGCGCTGACCGAAGCGTCGCGCTTGAAAGCGCGCGACACGGTCATCGTCGAGACGTTGGCGCGATGCGCGACATCGGCCATGGTTGGCCGTTTGGGCGAAGATTGCATAGCCGTACGTTATCGATATCACGGCGGAATGCAACGCGCCGTTGCAGCTCACGCAAACGCGATCTGGACCTTCATCGCCTGGCTGCGGTCGTTGGCGAGCTCGAAGCCGGAAAGCGCCTCGTCGACCGGCACCGAGTGGGTGATCAGCGGCTTCACGTCGATCAGCCCCTTGCGCATCAGCTCAACGCCGACGGCGAATTCGGGATGGAAGCGGAACGAGCCGTTGATCGATAGTTCCTTGGCGGTCACCGTCGACATCGGCAGTGCCATCTCGGCGCCGCCGAGGCCGAGCTGGACGATGGTGCCGCGCGGACGCAGCGCCGCGATGCCTTGCGCCAGCGCCGCCGCCGCGCCCGAACATTCGTAAAGGATGTCGAACGTTCCCTTGTCGGCAAGGTAGGGCGCAAATCCTTCCGGCTCGCTTCGGGTGTTGATGGTCTTGTCGGCGCCGGCGCGCATGGCCATCGACAGCGTGAAATCGACGATGTCGACGGCGACGATCTCGGCGGCACCGGCGCGGCGCGCGCTGATGATCGACAGCAGGCCGATCGGCCCGCAGCCTGTGACCAGCACGCGCTTGCCCAGCATCTCTCCGGCCCGGCGCGTCGCGTGCAGACAGACCGCCAGCGGTTCGGCCATCGCCGCCTCGCCGGCGGTCAAGCCGTCGGCCGGGACGCACTGAATCGCGTCCGCCACCAGCATTTCACGAAACGCGCCCTGGATATGCGGGAACGGCATGGCGCTGCCGTAGAAGCGCATGTTGAGGCACTGGTTGTGCATGCCCTCGCGGCAATAGCGGCAGCTGTAGCAGGGTCGCGACGGAGACACGGCGACGAGCTGTCCCGTCTGCAGTCCACTCACTCCCGGCCCGAGGCTCTCGATCACGCCGGAGACTTCGTGGCCGAGGATCATCGGCTCCTTCAGGCGCACCGTTCCGAAGCCGCCGTGATTGTAGTAGTGCAGGTCGCTGCCGCAGATGCCGCCGGCGGCAAGACGCAACAGCACCTGGCCCGGACCCGGCTCCTCGACCGGACGGTCCTCGATGCGCAGGTCTTTGGCGGCGTGGATGACGATCGACTTCATGGCAGGCTAACTCCTCGGACTGTGCAGGCAGGCTTTGCGTGAAAACTTGCGTAAAACAATTTCACAGCACCGGCGTCAGCAACGGCTGGCCAGCAAAATGGGCGGCAAGGTTGTCGCGTACCAGCTTGCCCATCGCCTTGCGTGTCTCGATGGTGCCCGACGCATGGTGCGGCTGCAAAAGGACGTTGTCGAGCGCCAGGAACCGCGGATTGAGCTTCGGCTCGCCCTCGAAAACGTCGAGCGCGGCAGACCCCAGCGCCTTCTTCTCGAGCGCATCGAGCAGCGCATCCTCGTCGATATTGGAGGCGCGCGAAATGTTGATCAGCATGCCGTCCTCGCCAAGCGCCGCGATCACCTCCCTGTTGACGATGTGACGCGTGGCGGCGGAGGCGGCCAGCGTCACGAACAGGAAATCCGAACGCCTGGCCAACGGGACCGGATCGGCCACGAATTTCCAGTCCGAGGCGAAATCCTTCGGCCCGACATCGCTGTAGGCGATGTCCATGCCGAAGCCGGCAAGACGCTTGGCCACCTCATAGCCGATGCGGCCAAGGCCGAGCACGCCGGCCCGCCGGCCCCAGACGCGGCGCTTGAGCGGATAGAGCCCCTTCGCCGCCCAACTCCCGTCGCGCACCCAGCGCTCCGCGCCGATCATGCCGCGCGACAGGCACAGCATCATTGCGATGCCGAGATCGGCGACGTCGTTGGTCAACACATCAGGCGTATTGGTGACCCGCACGCCGCGCTCCCGGCACGCCGACAGATCGACCGCGTCGAAGCCGACGCCGTAGACGGAGACGACCTCGAGCGCCGGGCAGGCCTCGATCATGGCGCGGTTCGCGCCGAGTTCGCCGCGGGTGGCGATGGCGCGGACCTGCGGCCCGACGTCGGCGAGGAAGGACGGCTTGTCCTCGGCCGCGAAATAACGATGCACCACGAAGGCTTCGTTGAGCGGCACCTCGTCCCACGCGGGATAAGGTCCAACCTGAAGGATATGGGGCCGCTGCATCGGTTTTCACTCCACTTGACTTGACAGCTGATGTTATCGATAACATAAAACGGACAGCGACGAGAGGCAATCGAGAAAATGTCGTCCACCTTGTTCGATCTCACCGGGCGCACCGCGCTCGTCACCGGCTCCTCGCAAGGCATCGGCCTTGCATTGGCAAAGGGGCTCGCCGGTGCCGGGGCCAAAGTGGTCCTCAACGGCCGCGACGAGGCAAAACTCGCCGTTGCGGCCGCGCAAATCCCCGGCGCTGCGACGCTCGCCTTCGATGCGACCGACCATGATGCGGTACGCGCCGCCATCGATGCGTTCGAGCAGGCTCAAGGAGCGATCGACATCCTCGTCAACAATGCCGGCATGCAGTTCCGCACGCCGCTCGAGGACTTTCCCGCCGACGCGTTCGAGCGCCTGCTGCAGACCAACGTCGCCAGCGTCTTCCATGTCGGCCAGGCCGTGGCGCGCCACATGATTAGGCGCGGCCGCGGCAAGATCATCAACATCGCCAGCGTGCAGACCGCGCTCGCCCGGCCGGGTATCGCGCCTTACACGGCGACCAAGGGCGCGGTCGGCAATCTCACAAAGGGCATGGCGACCGACTGGGCCAGGCACGGCCTGCAATGCAACGCCATCGCGCCCGGTTATTTCGACACGCCGCTCAACGCGGCCCTTGTCGCCGACCCGGCCTTCAGCGCCTGGCTCGAAAAGCGCACGCCGGCCGGCCGCTGGGGCAAGGTCGAAGAACTGGTCGGCGCCTGCGTCTTCCTGGCGTCCGATGCCTCTTCCTTTGTCAACGGACATGTCCTCTATGTCGATGGCGGCATCACAGCTTCGATCTGACCTGCCGCCGCGCATGGTCGTCATGGGCGTCACCGGTTCGGGCAAAACGACGGTCGGCGAGGCGCTGGCCCGTGCGATCCAGGCGACGTATGTGGATGGCGACAAGCTGCACCCCGAGGCCAACATCGCCAAGATGAGCGCAGGCATTCCGCTTGACGACGCCGACAGGTGGCCGTGGCTGGCGAAAGTCGGCGGAACGCTGAGGCTGCAGCCCGCACCGGTCATCGTCGGTTGTTCGGCGCTGAAGCGCGCCTATCGCGATTTCATCACCGAGCACGCCCGCGCGCCGGTGCTGTTCATCTATCTCGATGGTTCGCGTGAACTGATTTCCTGGCGCATGAGCGAGCGCACCGGCCATTTCATGCCGACCAGCCTGCTCGACAGCCAGTTCGCGACGCTGGAAGTGCCAGGCAAGGACGAGAATGCGATCGCGGTGGCGATCGACGCACCGCTCGAAAAGATTGTCGCGGACATAACATCCAGATTTGAGGAGCGACCGTCATGACCAACATAGTCGCGCTAATCGGCGCTGGTGCCATGGGCGGAGCGATCGGCGAACGCCTGCTCGCTACCGGCAACCGGCTCTTCGTGTTTGATCTCGACACGGTCAAGGTGGAAACGCTGGTTGCGAAGGGCGCCAGCGCCGCGGCCAGCGCGGCCGCGGCCGCCGCAGCGGCCGACTTCGTCATCCTCAGCCTCAATTCCGCTGCGATCGTGCGCCGCGCCGTGTTCGGCGATGGCGGCGTCGTCGCCGGCGCGAAGCCCGGCACGCTGATCATCGACATGTCGTCTATCGACCCCGACGCGACGCGCCAGCTGGCGGCGGACGCCGCCGAAATGAGTCTGCGCTGGGTCGACTCTCCGCTCTCGGGCGGGGCGCCGAAAGCCCTCGTCGGCGAGCTGACGCTGATGGCCGGCGGCAAGGCGGAAGATGTGGCGGACGCGCACAAGGTGCTCCACCACGTCGCCAGCAACTATACGCATATGGGCCCGGCCGGTGCGGGGCAAACGACGAAGCTGATCAACCAGGTGCTCTGCGCCCTGAACTTCATGGCTGTGGCGGAAGCGACCCGGCTGGCGCTCGATGCCGGCGTCGACGCGCTCAAGATCCCGCAGGCGCTGAAAGGCGGCCGCGGCGACAGCGCCATTCTGCAGGAATACCTGCCGCGTTTTGCGACCCTCGACTACCGGCGCACCGGCCGCATCGACAACATGGTCAAGGACCTCAACGCCGCGCAGGACCTGGCGCGGCGCACGCACACCGCAATGCCGCTGACGGCCGTCTGCGCCGAAGTGCACCGGCTGTTGACGGCCGCCGGACTGGGTGGCGAGGACCAGGCCGCTTTGATGGAATTTTTCCTACGCAAGGATGAGGAGCCCGCAGCATGATCACACGCTATGCGCTGTTTGAAGGCAAGGTGAAGGACGGCCAGACCGAAGCCTTCCGCGAGGATGTGATCAGAACCGTCCTGCCGAAGTGGAAGGCTTTCCCGGGCGCGCTAGACGTACGCGTCAGCTTTGCCGAGAAGCGCGACGATGGCGCGCCGGAATTCCCGATGATCCTGGCAATCAACTATCGCGACATGGCCGCGGTCGAGGCCGCGCTCGCGAGCCCCGCCCGCGCGGAATCTCGCGCCGCGACCGAGGCTGTTCTGGGCAAATATTTCGAGGGACGCATTCACCACCACGTCACCATCGCAAACGAGTTTTCCCTGTCGACGGATTGACGTGCTTAAATCTGCCCCTGAGCCCTAAATGCGCAGGCAAGACAGGCAGCCGCACCAACGAAATCTTAATGTAAATCAAGCGTAATCCCGACTGTTAAAATTGTGCGTTTGGGTTGGGGTTACGCATGCCGGAGTATTCCTCCTTCATCCGGTCGATCCGGGTCCGCTATATTTCGGGATTGCTCGTCTTTGCCCTGGCCTCGGCGGCCGTCATGTTCGCGCTCAACCGCGTGAACTCATACCGCCACGAGGTCGCTGCCTTGAGCGCCAATTTCGTCATCTTCTCGCGCGACCTGCGCAACGCCACCAATTTCGCCGAGACGACCGGAACCGTGTGGCGGGCCGAGACCCGCGATGGGCTGACCGCAGCCGCGCGCGGCCATTCCGAACGGCTGATGGGCGAGATCGAAATCCTGAACGCGCAGCTCGCGGCGATCAGGCCGCGGCTGTCGAAGAATACGCTCAATGCGCTCGAATCCGCTTCGGTGAACGACGATCTGTTCTGGTCGGCGCGCGACATGGTGCGCAATTTCAACCTGATGTCGGTGGCCCAGACAGTCGACGAATGGAGCTACCGCGAGATCCGCAACCAGAACGATCTTTTCGCCCAGCCGATGCTGGTTCGCGTGCGCACCGCGCTCGATGACGAGCGGCGCCTCGCCGATGCCGCCAGCGACCGGCTGCTCCTATGGGCGAGCGGTCTGCTGATCGCCGTCATCGCCATCGCCGCGGTTCTGATCTTCCGGCCGATGGAGAACGCGATCCGCCGCGCCTTCGCCGAAACCGCAGCATCGTTGTTCAAGGCCGAGGCGGCCGACCGGGCCAAGTCGGAATTCCTCGCCAATATGAGCCATGAGATCCGCACGCCGATGAACGGCGTGCTCGGCATGGCCGAGCTTCTCGCCAAGACCGAGCTGACGCCGCGCCAGAAGACCTTCACCGACGTCATCGTCAAATCCGGCAACGCGCTGCTCACCATCATCAACGACATTCTCGATTTCTCGAAGATCAATGCCGGCCAGCTGACGCTCGACCCCGCCCCGTTCCGCCTGGCCGAAGCGGTCGAGGACGTGGCCACCCTGGTCTCGGCCCGCGTTGCCGAAAAGAACCTCGAGCTCATCGTGCGCGTCGACCCGCGCCTACCTGGCTTCGTCGTCGGCGACGCCGGCCGTTTCCGCCAGATCGTTACCAACCTGCTCGGCAATGCGGTGAAGTTCACCGAGAAGGGGCATGTGCTGATCGATGTCGGCGGCGATGTGATCGACGGAACCGTCCAGCTCAAGGTCCGCGTCGAGGACACCGGCATCGGCATCCCCGCCGAGAAGCTGCAGAGCGTGTTCGAGAAATTCGCCCAGGTCGACGGCTCGTCCACCCGTCGTCACGAAGGCACCGGGCTCGGCCTTGCCATCTCCGCCCGCCTCGTCGACCTGATGGGCGGCAAGATCGGCGTTGAAAGCGAGATCGGCCGCGGCTCGGTCTTCTGGTTCGCCGTACCGCTGCCGGCACACAATCAGCAAGCGCGCGACGAGATCGTGCCGGTCGACGTCACCGGCGCCCGCGTCCTGGTCATCGACGACAACCCGGTCAATCGCGAGATCCTGCTCGAGCAGCTGCGCAGCTGGAGCTTCGACTGCGCCGCGGCCGAAAGCGGCGCCGTCGGCCTCGCCTTTCTCGACCGCGCCTGCCAGCTCGGCGCTTCGGTCGACTGCATCATCCTTGACTACCAGATGCCCGGCATGAACGGCGCCGATGTCGCCAAGACGATCGCCGCCGACAGCCGCCTGTCTTCCATTCCGGTCGTGCTGCTCACTTCGGTCGACCAGGTCGATTTCGGCCGACTGGTGATCGATTTCGGCATCGTCGCGCATCTCACCAAGCCGGCGCGTTCGGCGGTGCTGCTCGGCACCGTGATCTCCGCCATCCAGAAGGCGCGCACGCAAGGCGGCAAGGCGCATTTCGTGCGCGAGCCGGTCGTCGTCCAGTCGGCTCCGCCGCCCTTCACCGTCATCCGTGGTCCAGCCGTTCCGGTCCTCTCGCCCGAACCGGCGGCGGCGCCGAGCGGTCCGATCGATATCCTGATCGCCGAGGACAATGACGTGAACCAATTGGTCTTCGGCCAGATCCTCAACGGCCTCGGCCTCAGCTATCGCATTGCCGGCAATGGCCGCACCGCGGTTGAGATGTACCGCTCGCTGCGCCCGAGGCTGGTGCTGATGGACGTCTCCATGCCTGAGATGAACGGTTACGAGGCGACGCGCGCCATCCGCGCCATCGAAGGGCAGAGCGGCAGCCATACGCCGATCATAGGCGTCACCGCGCATGCGCTGAAGGGCGACCGCGAAAAATGCATGGAAGCCGGCATGGACGACTACCTGCCGAAGCCGGTCTCTCCCGACCGCCTCGGCGCCAAGATCGGCACCTGGCTCAGCGAGACGGTGGCGGCGAAGACGGCTTGAGCTACCGATTTCGCATAACCAGGCACGCCCCGCCGACGCTTTGCAGCTTATTGCAGATGCCGTTGGCCTCGGCGCGCGAGTCGGCACCGATCCTGACCGCATAGATGCCGCGCCGGCCGATCGGCGTGCGCACGCGGCTGACCACAGGATCATGGCTGCCAAGCAGGGAAGGGAATCGGCCGCGAACCCGCAACCACTGACTGATTGCGGCGGAGCGGCGGAAATTGCCGGCCACCTGGACGCCCCACGGCTTGACGTTGATCGAGGCCATGGCGACGGTCCGCGACATGATCACCGGCAGCCTGCGGCAGGCGACCGCGAAGCTCATCTTCGGATCGAGCGGCCGGATAGTGCCGGCATAGGCGGTGTCCGAGAACTTGTCGACCGGCTCGCCCATGATGTCGAAGACATAGCTTTCGGTCTCCATCGGCAGGAAGCCGCCGGAGGAGAGCCAGCGCGACACACGGTTCTCGCCCGCATTGTAGGCGGCAGCCGCGAGGCCGAGATTGCCGTAGCCCGCCTTCATCTCGGCAAGATACTTGGCCGAGGCGGGGATCGCCTGCCCGATGTCGAAGGGATCGGCAAGCCCGCGCAGCTTGGCCGTGCCCGGCATGAACTGGGCGATGCCTTCGGCGCCCACGGGGCTCACCGCATTGGGATCGAAGCGGCTCTCCTTCCAGATCAGCCGGGCGAAGAAATCCTTGGGCAGGCCATTTTGCTCGGCCTGAGTTTCGATCAGGTCACAGACGCGATTGATCAGCCGTTTTGCGGCCGATCGCGACTGCGGCGGATCGGCCAATGCCTGACCGGCAGGGATCAGCGCGCAAATCAGGATCAGTGCCGTCCTGAGCAAGCGCTGCATGGCTCATTCCGCGGCGGCTTTGCCGTGTCCGTACCGCTGCTCGATATAGTCGGCGACCATCTTTTCGAAATCCTGCGCGATCGAGGGGCCACGCAGCGTCGCCGCCTTCTTGCCGTCGATGAACACCGGCGCTGTTGGCGTCTCGCCGGTTCCGGGCAAAGATATGCCGATATCGGCATGCTTGGATTCGCCGGGGCCGTTGACGATGCAGCCCATCACCGCGACCTTCAGGTTCTCGACGCCCGGATATTTCTCGCGCCACACCGGCATGTTCTTGCGGATGTCGGCCTGGATGCTCTGGGCCAGCTCCTGGAAGACGGTGGAGGTCGTGCGGCCGCAGCCGGGGCAGGCCGCGACGATCGGCACGAACTGCCGGAAGCCCATCGTCTGCAAAAGTTCCTGCGACACCTGCACCTCGCGCGTGCGGTCGCCGTTCGGCTCCGGCGTCAGCGAGATGCGGATCGTGTCGCCGATGCCCTGCTGCAGAAGGATACCCATGGCAGCTGAGGAAGCGACGATGCCCTTGGTGCCCATGCCGGCCTCGGTCAGCCCGAGATGCAGCGCATGGTTGGAGCGGGTCGCAAGCTCGGTATAGACGGCGATCAGATCCTGGACGCCGCTGACCTTGGCCGACAGGATGATCTTGTCGCGGCCGAGCCCGATCTCTTCCGCCATCTCCGCCGACAGGATCGCCGACTGCACGATCGCCTCGCGGGTGACTTCCTGGGCGGTGAGCGGCGAGCCCTGGGCCTGGTTATCGTCCATCAGCCGGGTCAAGAGCTCCTGGTCGAGCGAGCCCCAGTTGACGCCGATCCGCACCGGCTTGTCGTATCTGATCGCCATCTCGACGATCGCTGCGAACTGGCGGTCCTTCTTTTCCTTGAAGCCGACATTACCGGGGTTGATGCGGTATTTCGCCAGCGCCTCGGCGCAGGCCGGGTGATCGGCGAGCAGCTTGTGGCCGATATAGTGGAAGTCGCCGACCAGCGGCACGTTGACGCCGAGCCGTGCCAGCCGATCACGGATGCGCGGCACGGCGGCGGCGCTCTCGTCGCGGTCGACGGTGATGCGCACGATCTCCGAGCCGGTGCGATGCAGCGCCGCCACCTGGGCAACGGTCTGATCGATGTCGGCGGTATCGGTGTTGGTCATCGACTGCACGACGACCGGCGCGCCGCCGCCGACCATCACGCCGCCGACATCGACGCCGACCGATGCGCGGCGCGGGAAAGGAGAAGAAAAATATCCGGTCATGCCGGCCGCCTTCATCTGGAAGTTCCGGGCATGAGGTGGCGGAGCAAAGATGGCTTGTCAATGGCCGGTGACAGCCACGGTCCGCAAATCGGCTGCGCTTGGTTGGCGGCCGTGCGGTTCAGCAGCCCACATCGGGCTGCGTTTGCATTCCAGGAAGAGTCAGGAAATTCAGCGTAAACTCGCCAGACCGGCGGCATTCTTGCCACCGGTTGGGTTGCACCCGACGGGTGCGGTTATGTTGCCTAGAGGAGTTTCAGTGTGCCGTCGGTTTCGCCTTCAGCTTTTCAATCTCGTCCTTGATTGCCAGCTTGCGCCGCTTCAGAGTGGCGATCTCGAGGTCGTCTACCGAAGGATGATTCATCGCGTCGATAAGCTCGCGCTCGATGTCGCCGTGCTTCCGCTGCAGCTCATCAAGATGGGATGCAAGAGACATGATTGGTTCTCCCTTTCATGGATTCCTCGATTGCAGCCGTCTCAGGCACGTCCACCGCAGGTCGCAACTGTGACGGCACGATGACAGTTTGCCACCAACCAATCTCGATGTCGAATGCCGCGTGGTAGCATTCCACGACAATGTGAAATGTGATATCAGCGGCGCGCCGGTCACAAACCCACCGGCCCCGCCCAAAGGCCCATCCCTGGGCGACGCATACGCAGACGGTAGATAATGTCCGAACAGGAACAGGCTGAGATACGCCTCGAATATTCCCGGCTCAAACAGGAACACGCCGATTTCGACGCCGCCATCAATGCGATGATCGCCATGGGTTGCGACCCGCTGCAGATCCAGCGCATGAAGAAGAAGAAGCTGATGCTGAAGGACCGGCTGATGGCGCTGGAAGACCGCATCATCCCCGACATCATCGCCTGACCGGCAGCTTCTTACGCTCGACGGCTAAGAGATCGAAAGCCGCGCGGCGCGGTCACGCAGCAGCGCGACCAGCTCGCCTGTCCGATCTTCCGACGTGTCGATCGGAACCACCAGGCACATCGTCGCCTCGATCTTCCCGGGCGTTGAAAAGACCGGCGCCGCCAAGCATTTGGTATAGGCGTCGACAAGGCCCGACGTCACGCAATAGCCGGTGACGCGGGCTTTTGCGATGTCGTCGATGAAATCGTCGAGCTCGATCTTGCGGCCATCCGGCAGCATGAGGTCGTCCTGGGAGATCATCGCCTCGATCCGGCTGCGTTCCAGGCCGGCGAGCAGCAGCCGGCCCGACGCGGTCCAAGGCAGCGGGATCTGCAGGCCGGTGGCCGAGCTGATGCGGAACGGCCTGGTGCCCGGGCTCGAATGGACGATCGTGTAGCGGCCGCTCTGCAGCATGCACAGCTCCGAGGTCTCGCCGGTCTCGCGCGACAGCGTGTCGACCTCCTGCCGTCCGCGCCTAAGCAGGTCGTTGCCGCGCATATAGGCCATTCCGTAGAGGTAAAGCTTCTTGCCGAAATAGACGCGGTTGCCGTCGCCGGCCATCTCCAGGAGACCGGCACCGACCAGCTCGCGAACCAGCGTGTAAGTCGTCGAGCGGGGGGCGTTGAGCCCCTTGGCCAGCTCGCCGATGCCGATCGCGCGCTGCGTGGCATGCAGGAACTCCAGAATGTGCAGCGCGCGGTTGAGACCCTTCTCGCGAGAGTTCGCGGGCCTCTCTTCGTCCGAACTTCCGGCCTGCCACTCGGTCAGTGTTTCGCCATCTTGCATTGTCGCTTCCCGGTGTTAGTATCTGTCTTGTACAGGATACATACGTCTCTTGTAAGAGACAATCGTATATCGATTGCTGACGCGTGTATTCATGGGGAACACACCACCAAAGGAGGTCGCCGTGAACGACACATCCGGAAGACGTGATTTTCTGAAATTGGGAATGGCCGGACTTGCCACCGCCGGCGCGCTCACCGCGGTCAGCGCCGAGAAGGCCGCCGCGCAAGCCGCGTCCGACAGCGTGCTGCGCACCGCGCTCGATCGCGGCAAGCTGATCGTCGGCACCGGCAGCACCAACGCGCCGTGGCATTTCGAGAACGATGCCGGCGAGCTGGTCGGCATGGACATCACCATGGGGCGCATCCTCGCCAAGGGCCTTTTCGATGACCCGACCAAGGTCGAATTCGTCATGCAGGATCCGGCGCAGCGCATTCCGAACGTGACCACCAACAAGGTCGACATCACCATTCAGTTCATGACCATGACGGCGCAGCGCTCGCAGCTGATCCACTTCTCGCGCCCCTACTATGTCGAAGGCGTCGCGCTGCTGACGCTGCCCGGCTCCGAGAACAAGACTTTCGACAAGCTGCTGGCGAACGGCTCCGCCACGCGCATCTCGATCCTGCAGAATGTCGATGCCGAAAACTCGGTGCACTTTGCCCTGCCGCAGGCGCAGGTGATGCAGATCGACACCCAGGCCAACGTGCTGCAGGCGCTGGAATCCAAGCGCGTCGACGCCGCCGCGGTCGACCTCTCCACCGTGCGCTGGCTCGCCTCGCGCAACCCGGACAAATATTTCGACGCCGGCAAGAGCTGGTATTCGATGCTTTACGGCGCGGCCATCAGGCAGGGCGACCTCGACTGGCTGACCTACGTCAACCAGACCTTCACCATCGCCATGTTCGGGCACGAGACGGCGCTCTACGACGCTGCCTTCAAGGAATATTTCGGCCAGGAACCGCCGCCGCGCCATCCGGGCTTCCCGGTCATCTGACGAGGCCTGTCTGGCTTTAGCCGGCGGAGGGCCGCAGCAAGCGCCCTTCCGCCTGTTCTCCTCGACACGGGTTCCTGCAGTGACGAATTCTTTATCGTCACAACAGGCCATTGAGACGGACGCATGGGCTATACGCTCAATTTCAACCTGATCTGGCGCCACTTCGACAAGCTCTGGGGCGGACTGCTGCTCAGCCTCGAGCTTGCGGTGATCTCGATCGCCATCGGCATTGTCATCGGGCTGGTACTGGCCGTCTGGTATGTCTCGGCCGGGCGCGTCGTGCGCGGCATTATCGCGTCTTACGTCGAATTCATCCGCAACGTGCCGCTGATCCTCTTGGTCTATCTGGTCTTCTACGGCCTGCCGACCGTCATCGACCTGGCCTACAGCGCGCAGACGTCCTTCGTCGCCACGCTTGCCGTCTACAGCGGCGCCTATCTCGTCGAAGTGTTCCGATCCGGCCTCGAAGCCGTGCCGCGCGGCCAGATCGATGCCGGCAAGGCGATCGGCCTTACGCCATGGCAGCGGCTTGTCCATGTGCGGCTGCCGACGATGATGCGCATCACCCTGCCGGCGCTTTCCAACACCTTCATCTCGCTGTTCAAGGACACATCCGTTGCTTCCGTCATCTCGGTGCCCGAGCTGACCTACGGCGCGCAATGGATCAACTTCAACACCTTCCGCATCGTCGAGGTCTATCTGGTGGTGACGGCGATGTATCTGGTGACGGGTTACGCCCTGCTCTTCGCGCTCCGGCTGGTCGAGCGCTGGTATAGGACGGCGCGCTGATGCTTGGCCAGATCGCCTACGCCCTGCCGTTCCTCGCCGAAGGCTTCGCGCTGACGCTTTGGGTGTCGCTGCTCGTCGTGGTGCTGTCGCTGATCGCCGGCGTTGTCTTCGGCGTCGGCCTCGTCTACGGGCCCGCACCCTTGCGCTGGGCGGTGCGGATCTTCAGCGACACCGTCCGCGGCATCCCGATCCTGGTGCTGATCTTCTTCGTCTATTACGGCATGCCGGCCGTCGGCGTGCATCTCCAGTCCTTCTGGGCGGCGGTGCTGGCGTTGACCTTGTTCAAGACCGCGCAGGTCGTCGAATATCTGCGTGGCGCGGTCGCCTCGATCCCGAAAGGCCAGTCGGAAGCGGCGATGGCGATCGGCCTGACCTTTCGCCAGCGCCTTACCTACGTGATTTTCCCGCAGGCCTTCCGCCGCTTCCTGCCGCCTTGGATCAACGGCGTCACCGACGCGGTCAAGGGCAGCGCGTTGGTCTCGCTGCTCGGCATCACCGATCTGATGCAGGCCATCAACCAGGTCATCGGCCGCACCTATGAAGCGATGCCGCTCTATATCCTCGGCGCCCTTCTCTATTTCGGCGTCAACTACGCGCTTTCGCTTGCCAGCCGACGGCTGGAGCAGCGCTTTGCCTTCATCCGGGAATAGCACGATGGCCACCACTTCCGATAACAGCCCTGCGCTTCTCGATATCGCCGAGGTCTCGAAATCCTTTGGCTCGGTCGAGGTGCTGCGCTCGGTCAGCCTCAAGGTGGCGAAGGGCGAGGTGGTCGCCATCATCGGACCGTCCGGCAGCGGCAAGACCACGCTGCTGCGCTGCGTCAACTTCCTCGAAAGCTACGACAGCGGCTCGATCCGCATCGACGGCAAGGAGGTCGGTTTTCGCGACGGCGGTGCGCGCCAGCGCCGCAGCGAGCGCGACTTGGCCGCCATGCGCGCCGAGACGGGCATGGTGTTCCAGGGCTTCAA
Source organism: Mesorhizobium sp. WSM3862 (assembly GCF_002294985.1). GTDB lineage: Bacteria > Pseudomonadota > Alphaproteobacteria > Rhizobiales > Rhizobiaceae > Mesorhizobium. The sequence continues at coordinate 263,682 of NZ_NSGE01000005.1, forward strand.
CCTGTTCCCGCATCTGACGGCGGCCGGCAACATCATGCTCGGCCTCACCAAGGTACGCGGCAAGAGCAGCGGCGAGGCGCGCTCGATCGCCGACCACTGGCTGGGTCGTGTCGGTCTCGCCCACAAGGCCGACAGCCTGCCCGCCGAGCTTTCCGGCGGGCAGCAGCAGCGTGTCGGCATCGCCCGCGCCGTCGCCATGGAGCCGAAGATCCTGCTGCTCGACGAGATCACCTCGGCCCTCGATCCGGAACTCGTCGGCGAGGTTCTGGCCGTGGTGAAAAGCCTCGCCGAGGACGGCATGACCATGGTGATGGTGACGCATGAGATGGCCTTCGCCCGCGACGCCTCAAGCCGCATCGTCTTCATGGCCGACGGCGGCGTCAGTGCCGTCGGGCCGCCGAAGGAGGTGCTTGCCGCGGAGACCACGAACGAGCGCCTGCGGACTTTTTTGGCGCGCTTCCGCGCCTCGCAATTCTGACATCGGATGGCAAATGCCATCCAAGGAGCATTCTTCCATGACGCCTTACACCCGGCTCGCCGAACTCGGCCTGACGCTGCCCGAGCCGCCAACGCCCATCGCCAACTTCGTCACTCATGCCGAGAGCGGCCGGCTGATCTTCCTCTCGGGCCAGGGGCCGCTGCGCGCCGACGGCACGCTTTGCACCGGCAAGGTCGGCGAGGACGTCACCGTCGAACAGGCCTATGAGCATGCCCGGCTCACCGGCCTCAACCTGCTTGCCGTCATGCACGCGGCGGCGGGCGACCTCGGGCGCATCGTGCGCGTCGTCAAGCTGCTCGGCTTCGTCAATGCGACGCCGACCTTCAGCGATCACCCGAAGGTGGTCAATGGCTGCTCTGATCTCTTCGCCGATGTCTTCGACAAGATCGGCGGCCACGCGCGCTCGGCGATCGGTGTCGGCTCGCTGCCTGGAAACATCACCGTCGAAATCGAAGCGGTCGTCGAGATCGCCGCCTGACACTGGGATCTGCTGCCATGAAAACCTATTCCGAGAACGGCTCCAACACAACGATCCGCGAGCGGCTGGGACTGCGTCCGATCATCAACGTCTCGGGCACGATGACGACGCTCGGCGCCTCGATCATCGTTCCGGAAGCGATCAGCGCCATGGCCGAGATCGCCTCGCAATGGGTGGAGATGGACGATTTGCAGCGCGCCGCGAGCGCAGTCGTTGCGCGTCTCACCGGCGGCGAGGCCGGCTTCATCACCGCCTGCTGCGCCTCAGGCATCACCATGGCGATCGCCGGCGCAATGACCGGCACCAACCTGCTGGCCATCGAACGGCTGCCCGACGACACCGAAGGGCTGAAATCGGAGGTCGTCATCCAGCTCGGCCATATCGTCAATTACGGCGCGCCGATCGATCAGTCGATCCGCCTCGCCGGCGCCAAGGTCATTCCGGCGGGCACCGTCAGCGTCACGCAGGATTACCACTTGCGCGAGGCGATCAACGAGCGCACCGCGGCCGCGCTTTACGTCGTCGCCCACCACACGGTGCAATACGGCATGCTTTCGCTGGAGGAGTTCTGCGAGATCTGCCACGCCAAGAATGTGCCGGTGATCGTCGATGCCGCTTCGGAATACGATCTGCGGACCTTCCTCGCGCAGGGCGCCGACATCGTCGTCTACAGCGGCCACAAATTCCTGAGTGGCCCGACCAGCGGCATCGTCACCGGCCGCAAGGACCTGGTGCGCGCCGCCTATCTGCAGAATCGCGGCGTCGCGCGGGCCATGAAGGTCGGCAAGGAAAGCATCGCCGGCACCATGGCGGCGCTCGACGCTTGGGAAAAGCGCGACCATGCCGGCATTCGCCGGCGCGAAGAGGCGGCGCTCGATCTGTGGAAGGATGCGCTGCAAGGCATTCCGGGCATTGGCGCTGAGATCGTGCCCGACCCAACCGCCAACCCGCTCGACCGCCTGCAGGTCTTCGTCCGTCCGGAGAGCCGCTTCACCGCCGCGGGCCTAGCCTCGGCTTTGGCCGCCGGCTCACCGCCCGTCATCGTGCGCAACCATGAGGTCGAGCGCGGACACTTCTTCCTCGACCCCTGCAATCTCCATCCCGGCGAGGCCGAGATCGTCGCCGAGCGGCTGCGCGCGGTTCTGACCGCGAAGGAGCGTCCCGCGGATGCGATGAAAGCGGCGCGCAAGGATTCATCCGGGGCGCTGCGCTGGCCGGACTAGACCTCGCCACCGTCGGCCCACAGCCGCGACAATCCTTGCGGCTGTCGGCGAATTCCGCTAAGGCGCGCCTTTGCCGCCGGGAGCGAAAACCTTGACCGATCAGCGTGTCGACGTCGCCATCATCATGGGCAGCCAGTCCGACTGGGCGACGATGCGCCAGGCGGCGGAAACGCTGGATGCGCTGGGCATCCCGCACAAAAAGCTGATCGTCTCGGCACACCGCACGCCGGACCGCCTCTATGAATTCGCCAAGGGCGCCAAGGCGGCCGGCTACAAGGTGATTATCGCCGGCGCCGGCGGCGCGGCGCACCTGCCCGGCATGACGGCGGCGATGACGCCGCTGCCCGTCTTCGGCGTGCCGGTGGAATCCAAGGCGTTGTCCGGCCAGGATTCGCTGCTCTCCATCGTGCAGATGCCGGCCGGCATTCCGGTCGGAACGTTAGCCATCGGCAAGGCCGGTGCCGCCAACGCCGCCCTTCTCGCCGCGGCCGTCCTGGCGCTGAGCGATGAAAAACTCGCCGCCCGCCTCGATGCCTGGCGCACCGCACAGACCGCCAAGGTCGCCACCGAGCCGGCGGATACCCCGTGAGCCTGGCCCCGGGATCGACCATCGGCATCATCGGCGGCGGCCAGCTCGGCCGCATGCTGGCGATGGCCGCCGCCCGCCTCGGCTATCGCACCATCGTCCTGGAGCCACAGGCCGACAGCCCGGCGGCGCAGGTCGCCAACCGTCAGATCGTCGCCGCCTATGACGATCCGGCGGCCCTTGCCGAACTGGCCGGCGCCAGCGCTGTCGTCACTTACGAATTCGAGAACGTCCCGGTTCAAGCGGCGCAGACACTCGCGGCGCGCGTTCCCGTCTGTCCGCCGGCCCGCGCGCTGGAAATCGCGCAGGATCGCGTGACCGAAAAAAGCTTCCTGAACGGCATCGGCGTTCCCACAGCCGAATTCTGCCCAGTGGACAATGACGAGCAGCTGACGGCCGCGCTGAAGAAATTCAGCGGCAGCGGCGTGCTGAAGACGCGCCGCATGGGCTATGACGGCAAAGGCCAGCGCGTCTTCCGCAACATGGAGACCGGCGGCTTTGCCGGCATCTGCGAGGCGATGGGCAATGTGCCGCTGATCCTCGAATCGCTGGTCGCTTTCGAGCGCGAGATTTCGGTGATTGCCGCGCGCGGGCAGGACGGCTCGGTTGCAGCCTACGATCCGGCCGAGAATATCCATCGCGAAGGCATATTGCGAACGTCGACATTGCCGGCCGCCATCGCACCGGACACCGCATCGGCGGCGAAGCAAGCGGCAGCAAAAATCCTTGCGGCGCTCGACTATGTCGGCGTCATCGGCGTCGAGTTCTTCGTGCTTGCCGACGGTTCGCTTTTAGCCAATGAGCTGGCGCCGCGTGTCCACAATTCCGGCCACTGGACGGAAGCCGCCTGCATCGTTTCGCAGTTCGAACAGCATATCCGCGCCATCGCCGGCCTGCCGCTGGGCTCGCCTGCACGGCATTCCGACTGTGTCATGGAAAACCTGATCGGCGATGACATGCTGAAGGTTCCGGCGCTGCTCGCCGAGCCCGGCGTGATGCTGCATCTCTACGGCAAGGCCGAGTCGCGGCCCGGCCGCAAGATGGGCCATTTCACGCGCATTGAGCGTCGGCGCTAACGCCGACTACTGCACGTCTTCGTCCTCGTCCGGGCTGGCGCAGCTCGGATCGCCTTCCTGGCAGTTGGGGCCGGAGGTGAGTTGCTTGGTGCGCTCGGTGGTCAGTTCCGTCAGGCATTGCGAAACCTCCATCGGGTGGATGGAACCGCCCTCGCTGTCGGCGGTCGAATAGGCGCATTCGGCGTCGCGGAAGGCGATCCAGGCGCGCTGTGCGGTCTGCAGCAACTTGTTGGCCTTCTCGTCATTGCGGCCGACAATATCCTTGTAGGCGGCGTTGAGCTTGGCATCGGCCGCCTGATAATCGGCATTGGCGCAGATATTCATCATCGACTGGCTGTCGTCGCTGCGGTCGCAGTCCTCGGCCCATGCAGCCGGAACTGTCGCGATGAGGACAAGGCATGCGGGCAGAAAGAGACGGCGCATGATAAGACTCCGTTTCGCTGAGAGCATCTGCAACCTAGAGGAATCGCTTGGCGTCGCAGAAATGCGGCTAAACAAATAGACATAACCGGAGGGGACCTATGTCCCGCTCTGGCGTGGCCCGCAACATTCCAGCCGCCTCTGAGTCGCGCAATGCCGCGCGTTCCCTATGGCGAATATTTGATCAGCGCACCATTTGCGGCATAAGAGCCGCCCGCTTGCGGTTGACACGGGCAAGGCTCCTCGTTTATGAGCCACGCAAGTTCAAGGCGCGCTTTTTTCGGGCGCGCCTTTAAAATTCGGCCCGGGACCGGGCCCCCGACCGAACAGGCAAGACCATGAAGATCAAGAACTCGCTCAAGGCGCTCAAGGCGCGTCACCGCGACAACCGGCTGGTTCGCCGCAAGGGACGCATCTACATCATCAACAAGACCGCTCCGCGCTACAAGGCGCGCCAGGGCTGAGACTTGCGCGCGGCGCTAAGCGCCGCGCCCGCTGATGTCGACTTCCGGTTCGCCGGCCCTCTCACGCTAAAATCATTTTGACGATCCGCCGTCCGGGACTAGATTCCGGACATGCGGATTCTTTTTGCATTCTTCATTGCCCTCGTCCTTTCCGGAACGACCTTGCCCGCTTCGGCGCAGGATGAGGCCACGCCGCCCGCCGCTTCGCCGCCGCCCGCCATCACGCCGCCGCCGGTCGCCTCGACCAGGCAGGGACGGCTCGACCAGCTCTTTGCCGATCTCAGACGCGAGCGCAACGAGAAGGCCGCCGAACGCATCGCCGGCCGCATCTGGAATGAGTGGAACCAGTCCGGCAGCGCCTCGATCGACCTGATGATGCGATGGGCGCAAAGGGCGGCGGAAGACCAGAAATTCGACGTCGCGCTCGATTTCCTCGATCAGGTGGTGACCTTGCAGCCCGATTATGCCGAAGGCTGGAACCGCCGCGCTACCGTGCATTTCCTGATGAAGAACTATGGAAAGTCGATGTCGGACATCGACCACACGCTGCGGCTCGAACCGCGCCATTTCGGCGCGCTGTCGGGTCTCGCGCAGATCATGGCCGAGACCGGCCACAAGCAGTCGGCGCTGGAAGCCTGGCAGAAGGTGCTCACCATCTATCCGATGATGCGCAGCGCCCAGGGCCAGGTCTCGACGCTGTCGGAAGACCTGGCCGGCGAGGGCATTTGAGGGCAGCTCTTCGTCATCCTCGGGCTTGAGCCAACGACCCACGCCGTGACTTTCCGCGCCGCGACGGCGGTGCAGAACGCTGCAGCCTTCGCGCAAGGTGACGACGACCTTAACAAGCCCGGCCAAGCCGAACGTTTGCGATACTCCACCGAAGCGGGCAATAATTGGGGCTGGCAGCAGGCCGCCAGCTCGCCAAACTCACCGTGCTCCTAAATTAGATCCGCTCGCCCTCGTACTTTCCGCATGTACCTCATCTGCCTCGCGCTCCTCCTCCTCGTTGCCTTCCTCATCGCCCTTGCCGGCATTACCCGCGCCGGCGTCTGGCTGATCGAGCGTCGCAATCCGCCGATCGGCGCATTCGCCGACATCGATGGTGCCCGTATCCATTATGTCCACGTCCCCGCCGCCGGCGCCGGTCTGCCGCCTGTCGTCTTCATCCATGGCGCCAGTGCCAATCTCAAGGACCAGATGCTGCCGCTGAGGCCTCTGCTCGAGGGCCGCGCCGAGCTGCTGTTCCTCGACCGACCGGGCTTCGGCTGGTCCGAGCGCGGCGACAACGAAACACTGGCGACGCAGGCCGACACTGTCGCCGCTCTGATGGATCGGCTCGGCATCGCAAGGGCGATCATCGTCGGCCATTCCTTCGGCGGCGCGGTCACCACCGCCTTCGCGCGCCAGCATCCGCAAAAGACGCTCGGCCTCGTCTTCCTGGCGCCCGTCAGCCATCCGTGGCCGGGCGGCGCGACCGCCTGGTATTACAAATTGACGGCTGTTCCGGTTGTCGGCTGGCTGTTTTCCGAGACCATTGCTTCCGCCGCTGGCATGCTGCGGATCGGCAATGCCACGGCCTGCGTGTTTTCACCGAACAATGTGCCGAAGGGCTATATCGGCAAGGCTTCCATTCCGCTTGTGCTGAGGCCGCCCGCCTTCCGCGCCAACGCCCGCGATGTGGCCCGACTTTACGGCTATGTGCGCGCGGCCTCGCCTGGCTACCGTGAGATCAAGGCGCCGACCTTGGTCATCTCCGGCGATCGCGACAAGGTGGTCTATGCCACGGTCCATTCCGTCGGCCTCGAACGCGACATTCCCGGCGCCGAGCTGGTCTGGGTCGCGAATCTCGGCCACAAGCCCGACTGGATCGCCCCCGACCTCGTCGTCGGCGCCATCGAAAGGGCGGCGGGCGCGCCGGTCGACTTGCAGTCGATGGCGAGTGTTGTGGAAAGCCGGATCGCCGGCGACGCGCAAGGCGCTGACAGGTACCCGGAACTGAAGGTGCCGGACGCCGAGCTGGCGCCGGGCTAAGCTCGGGACCGGAAGGGTGTTGAGATTCAAATTAGGCCGAGCCGAGCAGAGCGGATTCCAGAACCGGAGTGGAGCGACTTAACCACATGAGCCCGGAAGCGCAGGAAAGGCGCGCCTCACAGGCCGGTCCCACCTGAATACGGGCATACCTTAGTGCGTCTCTGATCCGACATAGGCGATGCGCAGCATGTTGGTCGAGCCGGGCGTCCTCAGCGGCACGCCCGCCGTGATGATGACGCGGTCGCCCGGCTTGCCAAAGCCTTCTTCGAGGGCAATGCGGCAGGCGCGGTCGACCATATCGTCGAGGTCGATAGCATCCTCCGAGACCACGCAATGCGTACCCCACAGAAGCGAGAGCCGGCGCGCCGTGTTGACGATCGGCGACAGCGCCACGATCGGCACTTGCGGCCGTTCGCGCGCGGCGCGCAGACCAGTTGTTCCAGAGGCGGTGTAGGAAATGATCGCCGACAGTTTCAGCGTCTCCGCGATCTCGCGCGCAGCGAGCGAAATGGCGTCGGCCCCGGTCGCTTCCGGTTCCGAGCGCTGGGCGTTGATGATGCCGGCATAAGTCGGGTCGGCTTCGACCTTTGTGGCGATGCGGTTCATCATCGCGACCGCCTCGACCGGGTAGGCGCCGGCGGCGGATTCGGCCGAAAGCATGATCGCGTCCGCGCCTTCGAAGACGGCGATCGACACATCCGAGACCTCCGCGCGGGTCGGCACGGGTGCGGTGATCATCGATTCCAGCATCTGGGTCGCGATCACCACCGGTTTGCCGGCGCGGCGGGCGGCTCGCGTGATCTGCTTCTGGATGCCGGGCACGGCCTCGAGCGGCATCTCGACGCCGAGATCGCCGCGCGCGACCATCAGCGCGTCGGAGAGTTCGATGATCTCGGCCAGGCGCGCCACCGCCTGCGGCTTTTCGATCTTGGCCATGATGAGGGCCCGGCCGCGCGCGATCTTGCGCGCTTCGGCCAGATCCTCCGGCCGCTGCACGAACGACAGCGCCACCCAGTCGACGCTTGCCGCCAGCACCGCGTCGAGATCGGCGCGGTCCTTCTCGGTCAGCGCGCCGACCGGCAGATCGGTGTCGGGCAGGCTGACGCCCTTCTTGTCGGAGATGCCGGTGCCGGCGACCACCGTGCAGGTGATCGACTTGCCGTCGCTCTTGACCGCCTTGAGCTCCAGCTTGCCGTCATCGATCAAAAGACGGTGACCGGCCTCGACCGAGTTCAGGATTTCCGGATGCGGCAGGTAGACGCGCTTCGACGTGCCGGGTTCCGGACTGTCATCCAGCGTGAAGGTCTGGCCGACGGTCAGTGCTTCCCTGCCATTGGCGAACTTGCCGACCCTGAGCTTTGGCCCCTGCAGATCGGCGAGAATGCCGATCGGCCGCGCGACCGCCGCCTCGACGGCCCGGATGCGGCCGACAAGCGTGCGCATCAGCTCATGGTCGGTATGGCTCATATTGATGCGGAAGACGTCGGCGCCTGCCTCGAAGAGCTTTCGCAGCATCTCCTCGGAGGAGGAAGCCGGACCGATGGTGGCGAGGATCTTGACCTTGCGGTTGCGTCTCATTGATTGTTCGTTCCCGGAGCGGGGGCCGCTGGCGCGCCGCCCGTTGCGGGCTCGTCAGTCAGCTGGACCATCCAGCTTGCCTGCTCGCCCGTGTCATATTCCTGAAATCCGGCGCGCTGAAAGCCCCGGGCGACGCAATCATTCACGCCGGCAATCTTGAACTCTTTTTCGGCGACGCACATGTTGATCGGGCCGTCCCAACGTCCGCCGCGCTCGGCGTCTTCTGCATAAAGATAGTAAAACCTTGATGACAGCGGCCCCTCGATCAGCGTCTTGCAGGTCGATCCCTCGATGTGCCACCAGCCCTCGGTGATCCAACCGGCCTTCGCCCGATAGCCGATGCCGACGCCGACCAGGTTCTGCGTCGCGTTGCAGACGCGGAAGTCGGCGCGCGCCGGCGAGGTCGCGGCGAGCGCGCACAGGCCCGCGCCAAAGATCAGGAGCGGCAGGCTCAGGCGCTTGCGCAGCCTGCCGGCGCAACCCAATCCAAAACCCTTGGCGAACCACATCTGCATCGTCGAAGCACCTTTTCAGCAAACTCCGGGCGCATGTCAACGCGCCGTTTTATTCAATTCCAATCGATTTAGAAGGGTCCGGTGGACGATTTGGCGTCCCATCCGGGATTCTTTGCAGAAACCGTGGCCAAACAACGGCATTGCGCCTCAGTCCTCTTCGTGGAATGACGATACCACCCCGCCCGGACGCCAGCGAACAGACCGTTTTCAGCCGATGACCCGATCCACAGCTTTCGCGCCCTTCGACATCGTCGAGGGCGACCGCAAGAAGGGCATCGTGCTTCTGGCCGATCACGCCCGTCGCGACCTGCCGGAAGAGTATGGCAGCCTCGGCCTGCCGGCTGCCGAGTTCGAGCGCCACATCGCCTATGACATCGGCGTCGAGACGGTGACGCGCGAGTTGGCGGCGGCGCTCAATGCGCCGGCCGTGCTGGCCGGCTTCTCCCGCCTTCTGATCGACCCCAACCGGGGCGAGGACGACCCGACGCTGATCCGCCAGCTCTATGACGGCACCGTCGTGCCCGGAAACTATCCCATGGCCGCCGAGGAGCGGGAGAGACGGCTCGACCGCTTCTATCGCCCCTATCACGACGCCGTCGGGGCCATGATTTCCTCGGTGGCGCAGGCCTCCGGCAAAGCGCCGTTCATCTTCTCGGTGCATTCCTTCACCCCTCGCATGCAAGGCTTTATCCGCCCCTGGCATGTCGGCATCTTGTGGGACCGCGACGACCGCGTTGCGAGGCCGCTGATCGACCTGCTGGCCGAAGACAAGGCGCTCATCGTTGGCGACAACGAGCCCTATGACGGCGCGCTGCGCGGCGACACCATGTTCCGCCATGCCATCGTCAACGGCTATGCCCATGCCCTGCTCGAGATCCGCCAGGACCTGATCGCCGACCGCGCTGGCGCTGTTCAATGGGCGGAGCGATTGGCTCCGATCGTTGACGCCGTCGACCGGCGTGCCGATATACACGAGGTGAAGATGTTCGGCTCGCGCACCGGGCCGGCCTAAAAAACGACCGAGAGGCCGGGGACCACGAAATGACCGAACTCAGCGAAGAACGGAAACGCGATTTCGAGGCCGCCGCCTTCCGCCGGCTGGTCGAGCATCTGCGCGCACGCGGCGACGTCCAGAACATCGACCTGATGAACCTGGCCGGCTTCTGCCGCAACTGCCTGTCGAACTGGTATCGCGAGGCGGCCGAGGCCGACGGCATTGCGCTGACAAAGGACGAATCGCGCGAGATCATCTACGGCATGCCCTATGCCGAATGGCAGGCGCTCAACCAGACCGAAGCCTCCGAGGCCAGGAAAGCTGAGTTCGAGGCCAGGCGGCCGAAGGATCATTGAACGGTCCTATTTGGCTCGCCCCTGCTGCTTTGTCATCCCAAGGTCTGCGCGCGTCGCTTCGCTCCTGCTTCGCCCATGGATGGCGAAGGAGGCGTTTCGGCCAAATCTCCAAAGTAGGGCCCATTCCTCACAGGTCCGCGCCTCTTGGTCCAACGCTTCTGCCAGAGCGCTTCTTGACTACAAATTGAATCGATCTAATTTGCCGCGCAAAGCATTCGGACTTCAAACCATGAGCGTGCAAACTACAAGGCAAGCCGCGACGCGCGGCCGCTGGGCCGTTGCCGGCATTTTCCTGGCCAATGGCTTTCTCACCGGCAGCTGGGCGCCGCAGATCCCGGTGTTTCTGACCCGGCTGGACATCTCGAAATTCACGCTCGGCCTGCTGATCCTGTTGTTTGGTGTCGGCGCGGTGATGGCGATGACCTGGTGCGGCCATCTCATTTCCAGGCACGGCTCGCGCCCCGTGCTGCGCTGGTTCGGCATCTGCGGCAGTTTCGGCCTGCTGGTCGTGGCACTTGCGCCCAACGTGCCGCTCGCGGCCCTCGCGATGCTCGTCTTCGGCGGCTCGATCGGCGGCATGGACGTCGCCATGAATTCCAACGCGGTGATCGTCGAACGACGGCTCTCCCGCGCCATCATGTCGTCCTCGCATGGCTTCTGGAGCCTCGGCGGCTTCGCCGGCGGCGCGCTTGGTGGCTACTCCATTCAGAACTACGGCTATCTCGCGCATGCGATTGCGGTGACGGCGCTCGCCTTTTTGGTCATCGCCTTTGCTGTTGGCTACCTCATCGCCGACGACAGGCCGCAGGCCGCCGGGCATCAGAAATTTACGCTGCCGCGGAACACAATTGTCTATCTGGTCGGGTTGATGGCGCTGCTCACCATGGTCTCAGAGGGCGCCGTACTTGACTGGGCCGCGCTCTACCTCCAGCAGGAGCTCGGCGCCGACCTTGCGATTGCCGGCCTCGCCTATGCTGCCTTCTCCGGCGTCATGGCGCTCATGCGCTTTCTCGGCGACGGCGTGCGCAACCGCTTCGGCGCGGTGGCGACGCTGCGCGGCTCGGCGCTTGTCGCTGCCGCCGGCATGCTCGTGGCCGGCCTCTCCCCCTCGCCTTATCTTGCCATTGCCGCTTTCGCCTTCTGCGGTTTCGGCATCGCCAATATGGTGCCGATCCTGTTTTCGGCCGGCGGCAACCAGGAAGGCTTGTCTTCCGGCACCGGCATGAGCGTCGTCACCACCATGGGCTATTCAGGAATCCTGGTGGCGCCGTCGGCGATCGGCTTCGTCGCCGAGCAATCGAGCTTCGGCCCGATCTTCGTCGCGCTTTCCGGCCTGCTGGTCATCGTGCTGTTGATGGCGAACCTCGCTCACCGCGCCGAATTCGCCGCCGAGCCTGCGCCGGCGGAGTAGCGCTTCAGCTCTTCATGCAGGAAATCCGCCACGCGGCGGATCCGCATGCTGGTGCGCACGTCACGGTGCATTGCCAGCCACACCGGCAGCACGGGCAAGGGAACCTCCGGCAACAGCTTCTCCAGTCGAGGATCGCGGCTAGCGAGCGGCTCCTGGCCGATGCCGATGCCATTGCCGGCCCGCACCGCTTCCCACAGCACGATCTGGTTGTCGGTCCTGAAGCGGAAGTTGCTGCGGCTGACCGGGATGCCAAACGCGGTAAGGCCGCGAACGATCTCATCGCTGCGGTCGAATCCGACCAAAGGATGGTCGACGAGATCGCTCGGCTTCTGCGGGCGTCCATGCCGGTCGAGATAGGATTTCGCAGCACATATGCAGAGCGCGATATCCGTGACCTTGCGCGCCATCAGCTCGTTCTGCGCCGGCCTGACCATGCGGATGGCGATGTCGGCGTCGCGCCGCAGCAGGTTCTCGACCTGGTTGGAAGCGACGATCTCGACCTCGATGCCCGGCTCTTCCTCGCCAAGGCGCGCCGTCATCTGCGGCAGCACGCAGGCCGCAACCACCTCCGAGGCAGCGATGCGCACCGTACCCTCGATCGCCTCGACCGAGCCCAGCGCAAGCAATGAGAATGCATTGGCCTGCTCGCTGACTGCCTTTCCGCGCTCGTAGAGTGCGCTGCCTGCCTCCGTCAGTTCGTAGCCGCGCCGCCCGCGCCGGAACAGCGTGACGCCGAGCGCCTGCTCCAGCTCGGCGATGTGGCGGCCGAGCGTGGGCTGGCTTGATGCGAGCTGGCGCGCGGCGGCCGAAAGGCTGCCGGTCTCGGCCACCGCGACGAAGCTCTTGATCAGATTCCAGTCGAATTCATTCATTCGTTTTTGAATAACAGAGTGCCAGCCTTAGTCAATTTCCATTCGGCTTTGAAGAGGTCAAATTAAGCGGGCAAACACAAAAACGGAGACGAACAATGACCAAGATCGCAATTCTGGGCGCCAATGGCCGGCTCGGACGCGTGGTTGCCAAGGCCTTCATCGACGCCGGTTTTGACGTCCGCGCCGTCACCCGCACCGGCAAGGTGCCGGCCGAGCTCAAGGGTGCTATTGCCGTCGCCGGCGACGCTCTGGACCGCCAGTCGCTGATCCGGGCCACGCGAGACGTCGACATCATCTTCAATGGCCTGAACCCGATCTATACCGACTGGGACAAATGCCTTCCGATGGCCGAGAACGTCATGGCAGCCTGTCGGGCGAACGGCGCGCTGCATCTTTTCCCGGGCACTGTCTATAATTACGGCTCGCCGATGCCGCAGGTGATCACCGAGGAAACGCCTTTCCATCCTACCACCGACAAGGGCCGCATCCGCGTCGCCATGGAGGAGCTTTTCCGTCGCGAAGCCGATGCGGGCCGCGTGCGCACCATTCTGCTTAGGGCCGGCGACTTCTTCGGCGGCACCGGCAGCGGCGGCTGGTTCGACCTCGTCGTCGCCGCCAAGATGGCAAAGGGGGTCTACACCGCCGCCGGCCCGGCCAAGCTCGTGCACGAATGGGCCTATCTGCCCGACTTCGCGGTGGCTTTTGTCGCACTGGCGCGCAATCTCGATAAGCTCGGCTTTTACGAGGCCATCAATTTCCCCGGCCACGCCGTCACCGATCTCGACATCCAGGCCGCCGCCGAAAAGGCGCTCGGCCGCAAGCTGAAACTCACCTTCATGCCCTGGTGGGTGTTGCGCGCCGGCAGCCCGTTCGTAACCATGTGGCGCGAGATCGTCTCGATGTCCTACCTGCGCTTCGAGCCGCACCGGCTGGCGTCAGCGCGGCTGGAAGAGGTCATCGACGAAATCCCGCACACCCCGCTCGACCGAGCAGTGGCGGAAGCCATGCAGGACATCGGCATAGCCGTCGCGCCCACGCGTCAGGCCGCCTGAGCAAAGAACAACCTCAAGATGAAAACGGCCGGACTTGAAGGCCCGGCCGCAAATCGTCGTCGGTTCAGATCCTGCCCATCAAAAGCAGGATCAGCAACACCACCAGAATGACTCCCACAATCCCCGAAGGCCCATAGCCCCAAGACCGCGAGTGCGGCCATGCCGGCACGGCGCCGATCAGGATCAGGATCAGGATTATTACGAGAATTGTACCGATCGTCATTGAAAATCCTCGCCGTCTGGTTGAACTTCGAGGGAACAATGCAAAAAGCCGCCCGGTAGTTCCCGAGCGGCTTTTATGTACCTGAGTTGCGAAGTGGCTCTACTCGGCGGCTTTCGGGAAGGCGACCGCCGGCTCGGCATTGGCTTCCGCTACCGGCTCGCCTGTCGGGAGCTCGCCCTTGCCGCGGCGGAACAGGCGGCTGAGCCAGCCACGCCGGGCGCCGGGCTTCACCTTGGCGCGGGTGAACACCATCAGCATCGAGGGCGTCACCACCAGCGTCAGCAAGGTGGCGAAGGACAGGCCGAAGACGATCGCCGATGACAGCGAAATCCACCATTGCGTCGACGGCGCGTTGATCGTCGTCTCGTGATGGAAGATTTCGAGGCCGAGGCCGAAGGCGATCGGCAGCACGCCGAGGATGGCCGACACCGCCGTCAACACCACGGGCCGCGCGCGCTCGCGGCAGGTCTGCAGCACGGCATCCATCTTGTCCCAGCCTTCCTCGCGCAGCCGGTCATAGGTGTCGATGAGAACGATGTTGTTGTTCACCACCACGCCGGCAAGCGCAATGACGCCGATGCCCGACATGACGATGCCGAAGGCCTCGCCCGTCAGAAGCAGCCCGAGGAACACGCCGATCGTCGCCATGACGACGCAGGACAGAACAAGCCACACGCTGGTGAACTTGTTGAACTGCGCGAGCAGCACCAGGAAGATCAGGAAGATCGCGGCGCCGAAGGCCTTGCTGAGGAAGGCGCTGGCTTCCGCGCTGTCCTCGTTGGAGCCAGCAAGCTTCCAGCGTATGCCGCTGCCGAGATCCATGTCGGCCACGGCCTTGGTGACTTCCGCCTGCACCGCTGCCACTTGCGCGCCGGCGCTGACATTGGCTTGCACCACCACGGTGCGCGCGCCGTCGATGCGGTTGAGGACGCTGACTGTCGGCTCGGGCTTCCTGACCACGAAGTTCGAGATCGGCACCGAGCCTTGCGAGGTCTGCACCCTGAGCTCGTCGAGCGTCGAGAGCGTGCGCCGGTCTTCCGGCAGACGCAGGCGAATGTCGACGGCGTCGTCGGCGCCGGCCGGCCGGTATTCCGACAGCTTGAGGCCGTTCGTCACCAGCTGCACCACCGTGCCCACCGAGGTCGGGCTGATGCCGTATTGCGCCGCCTTGGCGCGATCGACCTCAAGCGCCCAGTCGACACCGGGCGGCGGCAGGCCGTCGGAAACATCGATCACGTTGGGGACCTTGGCGATGCGCGCGGCGACGGCGCGCGCCTTGTCGTCGAGCCCGGCCGGGTCGGCGGCCGAAAGCCTGATCTGGATCGGCTTGCCGGTCGGCGGGCCGGCCTCCGGCACGCGCACTTCGACGTCGACCCCGGGAATGCCGGCCATGACGCCACGCAAATCGTCGAGGATCTGGTTGGCGGACTTGCGCTCGCGCCAGTCGACGAATTCGTACTGGATCACCCCGACCACGTCTTCCGGGATGTCCTGGCCGCCGCCTTGCGTCTTGCCGACGCGCGTATAGACCGATTTCACGCCCGGCCAGCCGAGCAGGCGGCGTTCCGCCGTCTTGGTTGCGGCGTCCATTTCGGCAAGCGAAAGGTTGCCCCGGGCGTGCACATAGAGCAGGCCATAATCCGGCTCGACGCTGGGGAAGAACTCGACGCCGGCGCCGTATTTCGAATAGGCGAAACCGACGCCGACCAGCAAGCCGACGGTGAGCAGGATGACGGTGATCGGGAAACGCACCGCCTGCTTGACCAGCGCCATATACCAGCCGTCGCGACCGCTGTCCTCGTGATGCGCCGGCGCCTTGGCGAAGATCGCGCCCAGCGTCGGCGCGAAGACCAGCGCATAGAGCATCGAGGCCGACAGCGTCACGATCAGCGTGATCGGCATGTACTTCATGAAGTCGCCGATGATGCCGGGCCAGAAGAGCAGCGGCGAGAAGGCGGCGATGCGCGTCATCGTCGCTGCGATGACCGGGCCGGCCATGCGCTTGGCGGCTAGCGCGAAGGCATCGGCCTTCGGCATGCCCTCGCTCATGCGCCGCTCGGCGAATTCAGTGACGATGATGGCATCGTCGACCAGCATGCCGACCGCCAGGATGAGGCTGAACAGCACGATCATGTTGATCGTGTAGCCCATCATCGCAAGCAGCAGGATGCCGATCAGGAAGGACGACGGAATGGCGAGGCCGATGAGCAGCGAGGCGCGTCCCGACAGCGCGTAGAGGATGACGATGAACACCAGGATGACCGCGATCATCACATGGTTCTGCAGGTCGCCCAAAAGCTGGTTGACGAAGACCGACTTGTCCTGCGTGTAGGTGACGTGCATGCCTTCCGGCATCGTCTTGATGAAGGTGTCGGACACTTCCCGAACATGGTTCAGCGTGTCGATCAGGTTGGCGCCGATGCGCTTCTTCACCTCGATGGCGATCGCCGGCTTGCCGTCGAGGCGGGTCACCGTCTCGGCGTCCTTGAAGGTGGAGCGGATGGTGGCGACGTCCTTGGCCTGCACCACGGCATTGGGCGTGGCGACGACCGGCAGCTTGGCGACGTCCTCGGGCGTCTCGATGAGCGACGGCACCTTGACGGCGTACTTGCCCTCGGAGCCTTCGAGATTGCCGGCCGCGACCAGGCTGTTGGAGGCGCCGACGCCCTGGATCACTTGATCGAGCTGGAGTCCGTAGGAGGAGAGCTTCACCGGATCGATGACGACTTCAACCAGATCGTCGCGCGCGCCCTGCAGCGAGCCTTCGAGCACGCCCGGCACCTCCTCGATGCGATCACGCAATTCGCGCGCCGCCGACGTCAGCACGCGCTCCGGCACGTCGCCGGAAAGCGTGACGACGAGAACGGGGAATTCCGAGACGTTGACTTCAGTGACGGTCGGCTCCTCCGCCGCCTGCGGCAGGTCGGCCTTGGCGTCCTGCACCTTGCTGCGCGTGTCCTGCAGCGCGGTGGCCAGATTGGTCTGCGGCTGGAACTCGACCAGCACGTAGCCGCCGCCCTGGAAGGCGGCCGAGCGCATCTCCTTAAGCCCCTTCAGGCTCTTGAGCTTGCTTTCCATCGGCCTGAGCAGCAGCCGTTCTGAGTCCTCCGGCGAAATGCCCTGGTAGATCAGGCTGACATACATCATCGGAATTGGAACGTCCGGCTCCGCTTCCTTCGGCGTCGACTGATAGGCGACCCAGCCCGCGACGAGCAGGAACATCAGCGCCGATATTGTGAGGCGGGCGTTGTGAATGGCGAGTCTGACGATGTCCATGACTTATGCCTGCTGTTTCCCTGGAAGCCGCGACATTGGCCAGCGGCGCCGGCCGAGCCGGCGCGGCCGCGCTATTGCGTGCCGGCGGAGGCTTCGCTGATCAGCTTGTTGATGGTTGCCTGGTCGGCCTCGACCGGCTTCACCAGATCGCCTTCCTTCACCAGTTCCTGGCCGGCGACGATGATGCGCGCGTCCTGCGGTATGCCGCCGAGCACCAGTCCCTTCGGCGTGTCGTCGACGAGGTCGATCGGGAAGAACGCCACCTTGTCGTCCTTGCCGACCGCGCGGATGCCGAGGTCGCCCTTGTCGCCCAGCGTCACCACCGAGCGTGGCAGCATGACCGCATCGGTCGGCTGGGCGCTGAGCGTGATCTCGGCCGTCATGCCGGCGGGGATGGAGCCGTCGGCATTGGGGATGGCCACCTCGACACGGAAGGTGCGGGTCTGCGAGGAGGCGTCACGGCTGATGTAGCGCACCGTGCCGGTAACCTTCTGGTCGTTGACAAGGCGCACATTGGCCTGGTCGCCGATCTTGATGTAGCGCAGGTCGCGCTCGCTGATCTCGCCGCGCGCGATCACCGGGTCGAGCTTGAGGATGGTGGCCACCTCGCCGCCCTGCATCACCGAGCTGCCGAGCTCGACGGGCACGCGGTCGATGACGCCGTCGAAAGGCGCCTTCACTTCGTTGCGGTCGAGTTCGGCCTGCGCCGTCTCCAGCATGGACTGCGCCGCCGTCAGGTTCGACCGAGCGGTGTCGAGCTGCAGCTTGGGGAGATTGCCGGTCTTGGCCAGCCGTTCGGCTGCGTCGAGCTCGGCCTTGCGCTGCGCCAGCAGCTGCCTGGCATTGTCGACATTCGAGAGCTTCTCCTCGGCGGCAAGCATCAGCACGAGGTCGCCGGTCTTGACGTGATCGCCCTGCTTGACCGGGAGCTTATCGATGACACCGGCGACGCGGACAGCAAGCACAGCGCGCTTGTCGGCTTCGGTCAGGCCCGAGATCCGTATCGCCCGCGCGAAGGTTTTGCGCGGCGGCGTCACCACCGCGACGGTGCGCAATGCTGCCTTCGGCTCGGCCTCCGCCGTCTTCGGCTTTTCGGCGACGGACTGCGCGGCTTTGCCTGCTTCTCCCTGCTTCTGGTGGTCGGCGGCGCTGCCCACGGACGAGAACTCGCCCGTTGCCATCCAGGCAGCGAATCCGATGAGCACAGCAATGGCTGCAAGCTTGTGAAACCTGATTTTCGGCATCGTCATTTTTTCCGTTGCAGGCTTGGGCGAGGTCGACGGTTTCGATCCCCGGGCGCGCGGCCGATATGGGGGCGCGCAGAGCCATCTTCAATTTGCCGTGATCGGCGAAGCGCGCTTCTACCGCAAAGCCGTTGCGCAAAACAGTCAGAAACTTTGATGGATTATTGCGCCGCCGAGCTTGGGGCGCTGGTTTTTTCCGCGTTTTACATGCTGGACTGCTTGGCTTTTCTCAATCGGGGCCGGTTTTTCAGCCGATCGGACACTCAATGGCAGCAGGCGTCAGTATGATGAAGAATTTTTTTGCGAAATGACATGTCGCATTGGCATGGAGCAATCAGAGGACGCGCCCAATCCGAAAATAAATCCGATCAGGTGATCAGGTTAAGCAAGCGGAACAGCCGCTCGAATGTGCGGCCATAAGGCGGCCTGAGCAGGGCCCCGGCACTCAGCCTGGATTGGACGAAGATCGGCTTTTCCTTGCTGAAGGTGCGGAAACCCCATTCGCCGTGATAGGCGCCCATGCCGCTCTCGCCGACGCCGCCGAATGGCTGCCGTTCCTGCACCAGATGCATCATGCTGTCGTTGATCGTCACGCCGCCGGCAACGGTTTCTCGCATGATCCTTTGGCGATTGGCGCTGTTCTTGCCGAACCAATAGAGGGCGAGCGGACGCTCGCCGCGGTTCACGTGATCGATTGCCTCATCTACCGCGCCGTATTCAACGATCGGCAGCACCGGCCCGAAGATTTCCTCGCGCATCAGCCGCAAACTCTCGCCGGCGTTCCTGACCAGGACCGGCGCCATCTTGCGGTCGCTCACGCCAAGCCTTTCATTTGCCGGGTTGACCTCGGTGACATCGGCGCCGCTTTCGCGCGCCTCGGCGATCATGTCGCTCAGGCGCCGCTGGTGCCGTTCGCTGATGATCGCCGTGTAGTCGGGATTGTCGCCCAGGCGCGGATAGAGCTGCGTCATCGCGCCGGCAAGTTTTGCGGCGATCGCCGCGCCTTGCCCTTGCGGGACCATCAGATAGTCGGGTGCGATGCAGGTCTGGCCCGCATTCAAGAGCTTGCCGTAGGCGACGCTTGCGACCGCAGCGTCGAGATCGCAGGACGCATCGAAGATCGCCGGTGACTTGCCGCCAAGCTCGAGCGTCACCGGCGTCAGATTGGCGGCCGCGGCCAGCGCCACCTGCCGACCGACAGCGGTGGAGCCGGTGAACAAGAGATGATCGAAAGGCATGGACACGAATGTCTTGCCGACTTCGGCATCGCCGACGACAACGCTCATCTCGTCGGAGGAAAAATGCTCTTCGACCAACCGGGCAAGCAGGTCTGAAAAATTCGGCGTCAGCTCGGACGGCTTGAGCAGCACCCGGTTGCCGGCGGCTAGAGCGGCAGTCGCCGGCGCGATGGCAAGCTGGAACGGATAGTTCCAGGGCGAGACGATGCCGACGACCCCGAGCGGCTGCGGCAGAAGGCGGTTGCGCCCCGGCAGGAACGGCAGGCTGGTGGCGACGCGGCGCTCGCGCATCCAGCCGCGCAGATGCCGGACGGCGTGCTTGATGCCGGCGCGAACGACGAACAGTTCCGCAAGCCGCGTTTCCTGCGCCGCCCGTCCAGTGAAATCGCTGTCGATCGCCGTGCAGATCTCGGCTTCATGCTTTTCGGTCAGCGCCAGCAGCCGCTTCAGCCGGTCCTTGCGCACTGCGAGGCCAGGAAAGGGGTCCTTCTCGAAGGCCCTGCACTGCGCCTCAAACTTGACCCCGAGAGAGTTCTGTCTGGTCTGCAGCATCGCTACCTCCCGTTTACGTCGAGGTAAACTACTCGCGCGACGGGGGTGAATCCAGCGTATCGCCGGTTCCGCAAGGGAAACTTCAGCGCCTGCTGAAACGTGCGACAGGGTTGGGCAACTAGGCTCGCCGGCGCGCTGACTCTGGCTTGATGCGCGCGGCGAGGAATTCCTTGACCCGCCGGCCCGGCGCCGGGCCGCGCATCGGCCTGAAGCCGTCGTCGAGCTCGCCCGAGAGGTCGAGCGTCGCTCGGCTGCCGACCGCGTCGTAGTTCTCCTCCAGCCAGTCGCTGGCCGCACTGCGGCCAAGGTCCCGCAGATAGGCGAGGAAGGCCCATTCGGCGTTGACCTTGGACGAGGCCGACAGATCCTTGAAAGCCTCGTCGGCATCGATGCGGTGCATGCGGATGTCGCGGTATTCGCCATGCGGCAGGCGTCCCGCCGCGATCAGTTCCTTGACGAAGGCGATCGAGCGGAATTCGCGCAGCAGCCCGGCATTGAAGGTGATCTCGTCGATGCGGTTCTGGATCTCGTTGGCGCTCTTCGGCGTGCCTTCGCGCACCACCGGGTTGATCTGCACGAGCAGCACGTCCTCGGTCGCCGCAGTCTTGAAGAACGGATAGAGCGCCGGATTGCCGCCATAGCCGCCATCCCAATAGGGCACGCCCTTGATCTCGACGGCGCGGAACAATTGCGGCAGGCAGGCCGACGCCATCACCGTGTCGAGGTCGATCTCGCCATCCGAGAAGACGCGCAGCTGCCCGGTCTCGACATTGGTCGCCGAAATGAAGAGCTCCATCGACTTGCAGGCGTGCACGTTGCCGAAGTCGATCTCCTTCTCGACCACATCGCGCAGCGGGTTGAGGCCGAGCGGATTGGCGACGTAAGGCGAGAAGACCCGCGACATGGTGTCGAAGAAGAAATAGCCGGGCGTGTTCTCGATCGACCAGTTCCCCCAGACGACGTCCCACGGCATGCGTTGCACCGGGCTGAACCGCCCCTTCGAGGCCACAGCACGCCAGAAATCATCGAGCTTTGTGCGCGCGCCCTCGACGCCGCCGCGCACGAAGCCGTCGGCCAGCGCCACCGCATTCATCGCGCCGGCGCTGGTGCCGGACACGGCAGCGATCTCAAGCCGCCCGTCTTCGAGCAGACGATCGAGCACGCCCCAGGAGAAGGCGCCGTGCGAACCGCCGCCCTGAAGCGCGATGTTGATCTTCTTCTTGTCCCCCGCCTTGCCGTTCTTCGCCATGGCGTTCCTTGTCTCGATGTGCCGGCCTGCCCCTGCGTCATTGGAGCGGGACCGCTGCCGTCAGCCTATGTTGCAGCGCAGCATATAAGGACGGACCAAGGCAAGAACACGAGCACACAAGCGTGATCGGGTGAAATTTCGCTCATGAAAAAAACTGTCCGCTGCCGGACGCGGAGTATTGCTCGCGGCGTCAGGCCACGAGATCGGGCACCGGCCCGACATAGCGCGACTGCGGCCGGATCAGGCGTCCGGTCGCCTGCTGCTCGCGCGCATGCGCAATCCAGCCGGCGACGCGGCCGGCGGCAAAGACGTTGGAGAACGCCTCCTTCGGGAAGCCCGCGGCTTCGAGCAGGAGCGCGGTATAGAATTCGACATTGGTCTGGATCGAGCGTTGCGGCTTGGCGACCTTGAGCACGTCGAGTGCCGCCTGCTCCACCGTCTCGGCGAAGGCCAGCCGGCGGCCGGACTCATTTCGTGTGCCCAGCCGCCGCACGACGGCTTTCAGCACGTCGGCACGCGGGTCGCGTACGCGGTAGATGCGATGGCCGAAGCCCATGATGCGCTCGCCGCGCGCTATCTCGTTTCGCAGCCAGGCGGCCGCGTCGCCGCTCGCCTCGATCGCGTCGAGCATCTCGATCACCGGCCCCGGCGCGCCGCCATGCAGCGGGCCTTTGAGCGCGCCGAGCCCGGCCAGGATCGCCGAGGTCAAGCCCGCCTGCGTCGACGTCACCACCCGCGTTGCGAAGGTCGAGGCATTGAGCCCATGGTCGCAGACTGTCACCAGATACGTATCGAGCGCCTTGGCAAGGGCCGGCGACGGCGTGCCGGAGAGCATTCGGAGCATGTCGTTGGCATGATCGGCGCGTGCGTCCGGAGTCAGAGGCTTCTCGCCGCGTCCGAGCCGCAGCAGGGCCGGAGTTAGCACCGCCGGCGCCGCGATCAGCCGGAGCGCGTCGGCGAGCGACTCGCCGTCGGGCAGAAGGGCGATGCCGGCGCGCATACCGCTGTAGACGTCGAGCGCTGGAAGTTCAGCGAGCATCGGCTGCAGCCGTTCGAAAATCTCGACACGCGCATTGCCGATCGCCTTCTCCAGCTCGTCGTCGCCGGGAAGCTCGTCAAAGAACCCGTCGAACAAGAGGCGGACCACCTGGCCGTAGCGCCAGTGCCCGGCGAGTTCCGTCAACGAATGGCCTCGGATGGTGAGATGGCCGCCCGCGCCGTCGACATCGGAAAGAACCGTCTCCGCCGCCACAACATCATCGAGCCCATTTGCCATGACTGTCTCCTTGACCCTTTGTGCACTGCAGTTAATGCTCTACAATCAACGCATCAATCTTGATCAACTGAATCAATATGAGGCGGTGCGGACTTGTCCGAATGGCTGACGCGGGAGGAAGCGCTGGCGCGGCTCAAGGTCCGGCCGCAGACGCTTTACGCCTATGTCAGCCGCGGCCGCATCGGCATGCGGCCCGACGGGGCCGATCCGCGCCGCAGCCAGTATCGAGCCGACGACATAGCCGCGCTCGCCACCCGCCGGGCGCGCGGGCGCAGCCCCCAGGCGATCGCCGAAAGCGCCATCGCCTGGGGCGAGCCGGCGATCACCACTGCCATCTCGACCGTGCTGCACGGCCGCCTCGTTTATCGCGGCAAGGATGCCGTTGCGCTTGCCGCGACAGCGACGCTGGAGGAGGCAGCAAGCCTGCTTTGGGCATCCGGCGCCGCGATATCCTTCGCATCGCTGACGCCTTCGATCGTTCGCGAGAGCGGCACCCCGACGGCCTTTGCAAGATTGTCGGCGCTTGCCGCGGCTGGCCGGCCTTCGCTCGGCCGCAGGCCGGGCATGCTGCAGCAGGATGGCGCCAGCGCCACCAGCGTGCTCGCGACGTCACTCGGTGCAAGCCCGGGGGCGGAGCCGGTGCATGAAAGGCTGGCGCGCGGCTGGTCGGTCGACGCTGCCGGTGCCGATCTCATCCGCAAGGCGCTGGTGCTTTTGGCCGATCACGAGCTCAACGCCTCGACCTTCGCCGCACGCGTCGCCGCTTCGACCGGCGCGCCGATCGTGGCCTGCCTGCTTGCCGGGCTCGCTGCCCTTACCGGCCCGCGTCATGGCGGCGCCGGCGCCGCCGCCATCGCGCTGGTCGAGGATGCCGAGCGGCTCGGGCCGGACGAGACGATCGCGCGCTGGCTGGCCCACGACCGGCCGCTGCCCGGCTTCGGCCATCAGCTTTACCCCGAAGGCGATCCGCGCGCCGAGGCTCTGCTGCCCGACCTCGATATCGCTGACGGTCTGCTGCATCTGCGCGACGCCGTCCTTGCCGCGACAGGCATGCGCCCGAATGTCGACTTCGCGCTCGCCGCGCTGACGCGCAGCCTCAATCTCCCCGCCGACGCGCCCTTTCGCCTGTTCGCGCTCGGTCGCAGCATCGGCTGGACGGCGCATGCCATCGAGCAGGTGACGAGCAACAGGCCCATCAGGCCGCGAGCCCGCTATGACGGCCCTGCAGGAACACCTGACGGCTAGCCATCACGACATGGTGTCGAGCTTGCGCTGCATGGCGGCGATCTGCGCCTTCAATTCCTGCAGGTCGTCGGATTTCTCGTCCTTCTTCGACGGCTCGGCGGGCGCCGCGGAATTGGGGCCGGCTGACGGGAACGGCGTGAACATGCGCATCGCGTTCTGGAACATCTCGACGTTGCGCCGCGTCTGTTCCTCCAGCGCCTTCATCGGCGTCTTCATCATGTCGATCGGCGTCTTGCCGAAGGCGCCCTTCAGCTGCTCGCGGAAACGCTCCTGCTCCTTGGAGAAGGCGATCATCGACTGTTCGAGGAAGCTCGGCACGATCATCTGCATCTGGTCGCCGTAGAAGGAGATCAGCTGGCGCAGGAACGGGATCGGCAGCATGTTCTGCCCGTCCTTGTTCTCCAGCTCGAAGATGATCTGGGTCAGCACCGGATGCGTGATGTCGTCGCCGGTCTTGGCGTCCTGCACGGTGAATTCTTCGCCCTTCTTGACCATCTCGGCCAGATCTTCGAGCGTGACATAGGTGCTGGTGCCGGTGTTGTAGAGCCGGCGGTTGGCGTATTTCTTGATGACGATCGGGTCGTCTTTTGCGGCCATCCGTATCCTCCCCAGGATACCGGCGCGTTCACAGTAAGCGGCCGGTAACGATTGCGCCATTTGTCGAGGATATGCGCAAAAGCGTCACAATTCCAAGCGGTTTGTGCAGTGCGGCACCAATTAATGCCGAAAGGGCGGGCCAAATTGTGCTGCAGCGCGATGGCCACGCCGTCACGATAAGCGCTCGACTTGCTTGCCGCGCATGGCGGCCATGCCGATTTCCGGTTTGACTCAGGTGCTTGAACGGGCAAGAAAGTCTCCAAGGATAGCCTAACGACACCTCGAAGCCTGGAGAAGAAAATGTCCGCTTCCAATTCAATCGTCGTCGCCAGCGCAGCCCGCACAGCAGTCGGCTCCTTCAACGGCAGTTTCGCCGCCACGCCCGCGCACGAGCTCGGCGCGGTCGTCATCAAGGAATTGCTAGCGCGTGCCAAGGTCGACCCGGCGGAGGTGGACGAAGTCATCCTGGGTCAGGTGCTGACCGCCGCTCAGGGCCAGAACCCGGCCCGCCAGGCTTCCATCAATGCCGGTCTGCCCAAGGAGACGACTGCTTGGGGCCTCAACCAGGTTTGCGGCTCGGGCTTGAGGGCCATTGCGCTCGGCATGCAGCAGATCGCCACCGGCGACGCCAAGGTGATCGTCGCCGGCGGCCAAGAATCGATGTCGCTGTCGCCGCACGCCCAGCACCTGCGCGCCGGCGTCAAGATGGGCGACTACAAGATGATCGATACCATGATCAAGGACGGCCTATGGGATGCCTTCAACGGCTACCATATGGGCAACACCGCCGAGAACGTCGCTCGTCAGTTCCAGATCACCCGCGAAGTCCAGGACGAGTTCGCGCTGGCCTCGCAAAACAAGGCCGAGGCGGCGCAGAAGGCCGGCAGGTTCAAGGACGAGATCGTCGCCTTCACCATCAAGGGCAGGAAGGGCGACACGGTCGTCGACCAGGACGAGTATATCCGCCACGGCGCGACGCTCGACGCCATGACCAAGCTGAAGCCCGCTTTCGACAAGGAAGGCACGGTCACCGCCGCCAACGCGTCCGGCATCAATGACGGCGCCGCCGGCGCGCTGCTGATGACCGAGGCCGAGGCCGCAAGACGCGGCATCACCCCGCTGGTCCGCATCGCCTCCTGGGCGACCGCCGGCGTCGATCCGTCAATCATGGGCACGGGGCCCATTCCCGCCTCCAAGCGCGCGCTTGAGAAGGCGGGCTGGTCGGTAAAGGATCTCGATCTCGTCGAGGCCAACGAGGCCTTCGCCGCGCAAGCCTGCGCCGTCAACCAGGGCATGGGCTGGGACCCCTCGATCGTCAACGTCAACGGCGGCGCCATCGCCATCGGCCATCCGATCGGCGCCTCGGGCGCCCGCGTGTTCAACACGCTGGTCTACGAGATGCGCCGCCGCGGCGCAAAGAAAGGCCTCGCGACGCTTTGCATCGGCGGCGGCATGGGCGTTGCGATGTGTGTGGAAGCCTTGAACTGAGCGAACGGCGAACTGAGCGAATAGCGAATGGGGAGTAGCCTATAGGGGGAAATGGTGTTGCGCGACGGGTTATCGGATTCCTACTCGCTATTCGCCGCTCCCTACTCGCTCTTCCGACCAAAGGGAGGAAATGCATGAGCAAGGTAGCAATCGTCACGGGCGGATCGCGCGGCATCGGTGCGGCGATATCGGTGGCCCTGAAGAATGCCGGCTATTCGGTCGCCGCGAACTATGCCGGCAATGACGAGGCGGCCCAGAAATTCAACGCCGAGACCGGCATCCCCGTCTACAAATGGTCGGTCGCCGATTATGACGCTTGCGCCGCCGGCATCGCCCAAGTCGAGGCCGATCTCGGTCCGGTCTCGGTGCTGGTCAACAATGCCGGCATCACCCGCGACACCATGTTCCACAAGATGACCCGCGAGCAGTGGAAGGAGGTCATCGACACCAACCTTTCCGGCGTCTTCAACATGACGCATCCGCTATGGAACGGCATGCGCGATAGGAAGTTCGGCCGCGTCATCACCATCTCCTCGATCAACGGCCAGAAAGGCCAGATGGGCCAGGTCAATTATTCGGCCTCGAAAGCCGGCGATATCGGCTTCACCAAGGCGCTTGCCCAGGAAGGCGCCCGCGCCGGCATCACCGTCAACGTTGTTTGCCCCGGCTACATCGCCACCGACATGGTCATGGCCGTGCCGGAAAAAGTGCGGGAATCGATCATCGCTCAGATCCCGGTCGGCCGTCTCGGCGAGCCGGAGGAGATTGCGCGCTGCGTCGTCTTCCTCGCCTCGGAAGACGCAGGCTTCATCACCGGCTCGACGATAAGCGCCAATGGCGGCCAGTATTTCGCCTGAGATCTTACTGGCCTGAACTCTTCTGACACCGATGGCAGACGGCCCGCCGCAAACGGGCCGCCTGTTTTTGTCTGCGCAGCGGCGGCACCGGGTGGGCATGCCTCAATTTGGCACGCAAACGTTAACGACCTCCCCGCGCCCTGTGGGAAACCCGGTTCACATGCCGTGAATTTTCGGTGCACAAGCTGTGGACAACACCATATCTAGTCGTGAACAAACCAGGAATTTTTGCAGATCGCTGATTCGTCGCCGATTCGTTCCGGCTTTGGCCGAAAAGTTAACGGGCCGCGCCGCAAATACCCCGAAAAAGATTAACGCCGGTTAGGAAAGATCAACCATTTCATAATTTTGGCGGCCGCGCTCGAGTCCGTCGCGGTCGCTCTCCCGCAAAGGTTAACCACGCTCCAGAACCAGCGCGAGCCAAGCACGAAACGGGCCAGTGCACAGATTCAGCATGTGGTGAGACTCATGGTCAAAAAATCCACATATAGCCGTGAACAAAACCTGAATCAGAGCGAGTCAGTGATTCGTCGCCGATTCGTTCCAGACTCGTTCCAACGGTTAATCGGCCGCGGATTTTGACCTTGCCTGTCGTCGCGCCATCTCTTGATGGGAACATTCCGCTTTCGCTTCGCGTCTGAAATCCCTATGTGTGCCCTGTCACACGCGGCGGCACCGCCGCGTCCCCGACAACAAGCGGCAGAAAGCCTCATTTCCGAGCCGATGAATATCCAGCCGAAACCCTCCCAGCCGCTGATCCTTTCCGGCCGCGACGTGACGGCCGTGCTCGGCCCCACCAACACCGGCAAGACCCATCTCGCCATCGAGCGCATGGTGGCGCACGACACCGGCATCATCGGTCTGCCGCTGAGGCTCCTTGCCCGCGAGGTCTATACGCGCGTCTGCGAGAAGGTCGGCGCCAGCAAGGTGGCGCTGGTCACCGGCGAAGAGAAGATCGTGCCGGCGAGCGCGAGATATTCCGTCTGCACCGTGGAGGCGATGCCGCGAGAGACCGATGCCGCCTTCGTCGCCATCGACGAGGTGCAGCTCGCCGGCGACCTCGAACGCGGCCACATCTTCACCGACCGCATCCTGCATCTGCGCGGCCGCCAGGAGACGCTGCTTCTGGGCGCCGCCACCATGCACGGCATCCTGCAACGCCTGCTGAAGGGCGTCTCGGTGGTGACGCGGCCGCGGCTGTCGCATCTTGCCTACGCCGGCTCGAAGAAGCTCACCCGCCTGCCGCGGCGCACGGCGATCGTCGCCTTCTCCGCCGACGAGGTCTATGCCATCGCCGAATTGATCCGCCGCCAGCAGGGTGGTGCTGCCGTCGTTCTCGGCGCACTCAGTCCCCGCACCCGCAATGCCCAGGTGGAGATCTTCCAGTCGGGCGACGTCGACTATCTGGTCGCCACCGATGCCATCGGCATGGGCCTGAACCTCGACCTCGAGCACGTCGCCTTCGCCCAGAACCGCAAGTTCGACGGCTACCAATACCGCAACCTGACCGCCGCCGAGCTAGGCCAGATCGCGGGGCGTGCCGGCCGACACCTGCGCGACGGCACCTTCGGCGTTACCGGCCAGGTCGATCCGTTCGACGAGGATCTGGTCAAGAAGATCGAGGCGCACGATTTCGACCCGGTGAAGGTGCTGCAGTGGCGCACCGCCGATTTCGATTTTGCCAGCCTCGATGCCCTGAAACGCTCGATCGAGACCAACGCGCCGGTCGAAGGGCTGACCCGGGCATTGCCGGCGGTCGACGCTCAGGCGCTGGAACATTTGTCGCGCGACGCGGACATCAGGACGCTAGCCACCGGCAGGGAGCGCGTGGCGCTGCTGTGGGAGGCCTGCGCGCTGCCGGACTACCGCAAGATCGCGCCCGCCCAGCATGCCGACCTCATCGCCTCGATCTACATGGACCTCGCACGCCATGGCCATGTCGATGAAAATTATATGGCCGAGCAGGTGCGGCGGGCCGACACCACGGATGGTGATATCGACACGCTGTCGCACCGGATCGCCCAGATCCGCACCTGGACCTTCGTCTCCAACCGACCGGGCTGGCTGGCCGATCAGCTACACTGGCAGGAAAAGACGCGCGAAATCGAAGACAGATTGTCGGATGCGTTGCATGAGCGGTTGACGAAACGCTTCGTAGACCGCAGGACTTCCGTCCTCATGCGGCGCCTTAGAGAAAATACCATGCCTGAAGCTGAAATCAGCCCAACCGGAACCGTGCTCGTCGAAGGCCATCACGTCGGCGAACTGCAGGGATTCCGCTTCACCGCCGACCAGAGCGCCGGCGGCGAGGACGCCAAGGCGGTGCGCACCGCTGCCCAGAAGGCGCTCGCGGCTGAGTTCGAGGCGCGCGCCGAGCGCTTCGCCGCCTGCGCCAACGGCGATCTGGCATTGGGTTCGGACGGTGTCCTGCGCTGGATCGGCGCGCCGATCGGCACCCTGGTTGCCGGCGACGAGGCCTTGAAGCCGCGCCTTGTGCTGCTTGCCGACGAACAGCTCACCGGCCCTGCCCGCGACAAGGTCGCGGCGCGCGCCGAGCGTTTCGTCAATTTCCAGATCGAGTCGCTCTTGAAGCCGCTGGTCGATTTGAAGAACGCCGA
The DNA here is from genome assembly GCF_002294985.1 of Mesorhizobium sp. WSM3862. Taxonomy (GTDB): domain Bacteria; phylum Pseudomonadota; class Alphaproteobacteria; order Rhizobiales; family Rhizobiaceae; genus Mesorhizobium. The sequence goes on from NZ_NSGE01000005.1 coordinate 293,100, forward strand.
GCAGCTCACCGGCATCGCGCGCGGTATCGCCTTCCAGCTCGTCGAGCATTTCGGCCTCATCAACCGCCGCGACATCGCCGAGGAAATGAAGTCGCTCGACCAGGAAGGCCGGGCGGCCCTGCGGCGCCTTGGCGTGCGCTTCGGTGCCTACCACGTCTTCGTGCCGGCGCTGATCAAGCCGGCGCCGGCCGGGCTGGTGACGCTGCTCTGGGCGCTCAAGAGCGACGGCAAGGACAAGCCAGGCTTCGGCGACGTGGTGCATGCGCTGGCATCGGGCCGCACCTCGGTGGTCATCGATCCTGCTTTCGACAAGACGTTCTACAAGCTCGCCGGCTATCGCAATCTCGGCCGCCGCGCCGTGCGCGTCGATATCCTAGAGCGGCTGGCCGATCTCATCCGACCCGCGACCAACTGGAAGCCCGGCCTCGGCCAGCGACCGGACGGCGCCTATGACGGCCACGCCTTCATGGTGACGCCGCCGATGATGTCGATCCTCGGCGCCACCGCCGACGACATGGAAGAGATCCTCAAAGGCCTTGGCTATCGCGCCGAACCGAAGCCGGCGGCGGAGGTGAAGGCCAAGCTCGACGCGCTGGACAATGCCGCCCGGGAGGCCGCGGCTGCGAAGCTTGCGGCGGAAGAGGCCGCGCGTGCTGCACAGGCGGCAGAGGCGCACGCCGTGGCAACCGACACGGTTGCAGAGGCAACGATCGAGGGATCCGAGCCGGCTGCCGCTGAAGTTCCTGCCGACGCCATCGCGGAAGCCGCGACGGAGCCTGACGCGAAAGATCCGGCGGAAGCGTCGGCTGCGGTCGCGGAAGAGGCTCCGCCTGTGGAGGCCGCTGCAGCGGTCGACGCTGCAGCAGCGCTTGGGTCGGCTGAAAGCGCCGATGCCTCCACCTCGATGGGGGAGGTCGCGGCGGGAAGCGACGCGGGTGGGGCTGACGGCGCCGACGATGCAGACGGCACCAACACCGCCGACGCCGGCGCTCTCCACGAGGGCGAAGGCGGTGAAGGCGCAGAGCCCCCCGCCGAACCGGAAGAGCCGAAGCCGATCCTGCTGTGGCGGCAGGCGCGCTTCGACCATTCGCGCCCGCGCCACCGCCATGACAATCGCCGCGACAATCGTCCGCGCAACGGCCAGGCTGCAGGCGATGGCCAGGCGGCTGCCACGGGTGGCCAGGCCGGCGATCGGCCAGCCCGTGAGGGCCGCCGCGACCAGCGCGACGGGGCCGGCAAGCCGCGCTTCGACCGGTCGAAGTTCAAGCCGAGACCGGAACGCGAAGGCGGCGAACGGCGCGAAGGCAGGCAGCAGGGCGAGCGTGCCGATCGCCACGAGGGGGGACGCCGCGAGGGCCGGCCGGACTGGAAAGGCAACAGGCAGGACGGCAAGGGCAATGCCGCAGGCGGCAACAAGCCGGCCTTCCAGGGCAAGCCGCGCGAGGAGCGTCCGCAGCGCTTCGATCCGGATTCACCCTTTGCCAAGCTCGCCGCCTTGCGCGACCAGCTGAAGAAATAGCCTCGGCCGGTCACGATGGTTGGAGAAGGCCGCCAGCGCATCGACAAATGGTTGTTCTTCTCGCGTGCGGTGAAATCCCGGTCGTTGGCGGCGAAGCTCGTCATTGCCGGGCGCGTCCGCATCAATCGCGACAAAGCAGCGCAGGCCTCCGATCTGGTCAAGGCCGGCGATGTCCTGACCATCACGCTCGACCGCCGAATCCTTGTCTGGAAGGTGCTTGGGCCTGGCGCCCGGCGTGGTCCTGCCGACGAGGCGCGGCTGCTTTACGAGGATATGTCGCCGCCGCCGACGGCCAAGGGCGAGGCGGTTCCTGACGCCATTCCGGCGCTGCGCGAGGCCGGCACCGGCCGTCCGACCAAGCGGCAGCGGCGGCAGACGGACCGGCTGCTCGGCGAGGACTAGAAGATACGACGGAACCTCGTCGCGGCAGGCGCGCGGAATTCCTTTCCGCGATGCCGGCTCAGGCGGGAAGTCCTGCCCTTGCAAGCGGCGGGCAAAGGCGTTACCTCACCAAAAAAGCCCAGCAAATACGGGACGTCCCGGAGCCTGCGATGACCTATGTCGTGACCGACAATTGCATAAAATGCAAATACATGGACTGCATCGAGGTCTGTCCGGTCGACTGTTTCTACGAAGGCGAGAACATGCTCGTCATCCATCCTGACGAGTGCATCGACTGCGGCGTGTGCGAGCCGGAATGCCCGGCCGACGCGATCAAGCCGGACACCGAGTCCGGGCTCGACAAATGGTTGCAGGTCAATTCCGAATACGCGGAGAAATGGCCCAACATCACTGCCAAGAAAGAGCCGCCGGCCGACGCCAAGAACTTCGACGGCGAGGCCGGGAAGTTCGAGAAGTATTTCTCGCCGGAGCCCGGCGAAGGCGACTGAAGGCCGGGCCGGGCAAGCCGGCATGACGCCACGTAAGCGAGCCGATACAATTGCTGTCTTGACAGCCAGCGATGGCGCATGGCGTTAGCGAATGCAGCAAAACCTTGATTCTTCCGACTTTTTGTGTTATATCCGCGAAACATGCCGGTGACACAACGTCGATTTATGGCGCTAACGCCCCAAATCACTGAAAGGTGAACTTTTCAAATCCGGACCAGAGCGATCTGGGGCAGGCAATCGCATTCGTGCGGTTTGTCGGTCCCGGCTTATTCCGGTGAGTTCACTTGTTGTGCGGCTAAAGATCGGCTTCCGCCGATCGTCTGAGTTCAGCCGGCGCCGCCATGCCGGCGCTACAACTAAGGAGTTCAGGGCGTAATGGCAACGATCACCCCGCAGAAGAAGTCCACCGCGGCCCGTCACGGGTTCAAGACCGGTGAGTTTATCGTTTATCCGGCGCATGGCGTCGGCCAGATCGTGGCCATCGACGAGCAGGAAGTCGCGGGTCACAAGCTGGAGCTGTTCGTCATCGATTTCCAGAAGGACAAGATGCGGCTTAAGGTGCCGGTCGCCAAGGCGACCTCTATCGGCATGCGCAAGCTCTCGGAAGAGGATTATGTCGATCGCGCGCTGAAGGTCGTGCAGGGCCGCGCCCGCATCAAGCGCACGATGTGGTCGCGCCGCGCGCAGGAATATGATGCCAAGATCAATTCCGGCGACCTGATCTCGATCTCGGAAGTGGTGCGCGACCTCTATCGCGCTGACAACCAGCCGGAGCAGTCCTATTCCGAGCGCCAGCTCTACGAAGCCGCACTCGACCGCATGGCTCGCGAGATCGCCGCCGTCAACCGCATGTCGGAGACCGAGGCGGTTCGCCTCATCGAGGTCAACCTCAACAAGGGTCCGAAGCGCGGCGCCAAGGCCGACAACGAGGAAGCCGAGCAGGAAGAAGCTGCCTGAGCACTCGCCTGCCGAACAACGAAGAACCCTGCCTGGCGCCGGGTTTTTTGTTGCGCGCAATATCGGAAGGTCGGCGCTGCCCTCATCCGCCTGCCGGCACCTTCTCCCGTATAGTGAACGGGGAGAAGCGAGATGACGGCGTCGTTGGCGCCCATTCTGAAACGTTGGCGATTGGCGAACTCTCTGATGAAAGCGTCCTTTCTCCCGTCACTATCCGCGGAGAAATGCCCGGCAGAGCAATGAGGGGCAGCGCCAACTTATGAAGAAATCGTACCTGATCCCCCGCCCCCGCCTTCCTTCCGCGCTTCCTCCTGCCGCAGCGAGGCGATGAAGCGCTTGGTCCGCTCGCGCTCGGGATTGTCGAACACGATCGAAGCCGGGCCCTTCTCGACGATCGAGCCGGCATCGAGGAACACGACCTCCTGCGCGATCTTGGAGGCAAGTCTCAGATCATGCGTGGCCATCACCATGGTGGTGCCCTCGCGGGCCAGCTGACCCAGCACGTCGACCACTTCCTGCGCCAGCTCCGGATCGAGCGCCGAGGTCGGTTCGTCGCAAAGCAGCACGCGCGGCGACGGCGCCAGCGCCCGGGCGATCGCAACGCGCTGCTGCTGGCCGCCTGACAGAGTCGCCGGCCAGGCATCGGCCTTATGCGCCATGCCGACCTTCTCGAGCAGCGCCATCGCCCGCTCGCGCGCCCGCGCCTGCGGCCATTTCAGCACCGTCACCAGCCCTTCCATGACGTTCTCGATCGCGGTGCGATGCGGAAAGAGCTGAAAATTCTGAAACACCATGCCGGTCTGCAGCCGCACGCGCTGAATGTCCGCTGCCGGTACCTTGGCGCCCGGCCGAAATTCCAGCGTCTCGTCGCCGATGCGCAAAGTGCCCGAGGTCGGAATTTCCAAGAGGTTGATGCAGCGCAAGAGCGTGCTTTTTCCGCCGCCCGAAGGCCCGACCAGCGCCGTGACGCTGCCTTCGTCGATGCTGACGGTGACACCTTTCAGGACAAGATTGTCGCCGAAGCGCTTCTCGATGTTGGTAAGGCCGATCATGCATTGGCCTCCAGGAAGCCGCCATAGCGGTTGAGCCGCACCTCCAGCCGCGCCTGCAGAGCCGACAGCACCGAGCTCATCGCCAGATAGAGCGCCGCCGCCTCGACATAGAGGATCAGCGGCTCGTAGGTGGTGGCGACGATGCGCTGCGCAGCCTGGAACATTTCGGGCACCGTTATTGCCGCCGCGAGCGAGGTGTCCTTGACCAGCGATATGAACGTATTGGAGAGCGGCGGCACCGCGACGCGGCCCGCTTGCGGAAGGATCGTGCGCCGCATCGCCTGGCTCCAGGTCATGCCAATCGAATAGGAGGCCTCCCACTGCCCTTTCGGCACCGAGCCGATGACGGCGCGGATGATCTCCGACGTGTAGGCGCCGATATTGAGCGTGAAGCCGATCAACGCTGCGGGAAAGGCGTCGAGCAAGATGCCCACGGACGGCAGGCCATAGAAGATCAGGAAGAGCTGCACCAGGAGCGGCGTACCGCGAAAGATCCAGACATAGAAGCGCACAAGCGCGACCAGCGGTTTCGGGCCGAACAGCCTGATCAGCGCCGTCACCAGCCCGGCCATAAGCCCCAAGGCGAAGGACAGCAGCGTCAGCGGCACGGTGAAGATCAGTGCCGCCCATAGCAGCGTCGGCAGCGACTCCAGCATCAATTGCAACCAGTGCGGCACGGAGCCCTTCTCCTTTCCGGACGCTGCGACCCTCTGGCCGCATGCCGAGCGACTATCAGGTAAAAATCGGCGGGCCGTCTTTGACGGCCCGCCGGAACTCAAGCAAAAGGGATGATTGGGTTTACTGCGAGACGTCCTGGCCGAAATATGTATCGGCAATCTTCTTGTAGGTGCCGTCGGCCTTGATGTCGGCTAGCGCCTTGTTGATCGCCGCCACCAGTTCCGGATCGCCCTTGCGCACGATGACACCGGAATAATCGGCATTCTCTTCCTGCGCGGCGATCTTCACATTGGCGTCGGGCTTGTGCTTCTTGAAATCGAGGAAGGACAGGCTGTCGTTGATGGTGGCGTCGGCGCGACCGGTGAGCAGCAGCTGGATCGACTGGTCGAAGCCGTCGGTGCCGACCAATTCGGCGCCGTTCTTCTCGGCGAGCTTGCCGAAATTCGAGGTCAGCGACTGCGCCGCCTTCTTGCCCTTGAGATCCGCGAATGTCTTGATGTCGCTGTTGTCGCCGCGCACGATCAGCACCGCCTTGGAGGCGATGTAGGGATCGGAGAAATCATACTTGGCCTTGCGTGCGTCGGTGATGCCGACCTCGTTGATGACGGCGTCGTAGCGGTTGGCGTCGAGCCCCGCGATCAGGCCGTCCCACTTGCCCTCGAGAAACTGCACCTTGACGCCGAGCTTCTCGGCGATCGCCTTGGCGATCTCTACGTCGAAGCCGACCAGGGCGCCGGATTCGTCATGATAGGTGAAAGGCGCGTAGGTGCCCTCCGTGCCGACCTTGATCACGCCCGCCTGCTTGATCTGGTCGAGATTGGCGCCGGCATGACCGGCTGTGACTGCCAGAACCTGCAGCGTTCCGGCGACGAGAAGCGATTTGAGCCATTTCATTTTTCTGTGATCCCGTTTTGACCGGTGCCCCGGCGCATGGTGAGAGCCGCAAACTGGCAGATGGAAGCTCGAGAAATAAGGAACCAGATTTCAAAAATCGACCGTTTCAGAAATCCAGTTCTCAAAACCAGCGAAAAATCCGCCAAGCCAAGCCTCACGGATCGATAACAGAAACGTTTTCGGCAGGCATATGCATCCGCCGGCACTACGGAACCATTCGCGCTTCTGGCACGTTGCTGGCTGTTGTAGGGCGCTGCGACGTCATTTCAACCGTCATCCAGTGCAACGACCGCCAAAAGGAGCCGGCATGATCGAGGATGTGGCAGGACGGACACTGGTCCGGGCGGCAATGAAGGCTCCCTATCTCGAGCGCGACGAGGAGCATCTCCTGGCCATACGCTGGAGGGAAAAAAAGGATCAGGACGCGCTGCATCTGATCACCGTCGCCCATATGCGGCTGGTGATTTCGATGGCTTCCAAATTCCGCCATTACGGTTTGCCGCTCGGCGACCTCATTCAGGAAGGCCATGTCGGCCTGCTGGAGGCGGCTGCCCGCTTCGAGCCCGCCCGCGAAGTGCGTTTCTCCACCTATGCCACCTGGTGGATCCGCGCCTCGATGCAGGACTATATCCTGCGCAACTGGTCGATCGTGCGCGGCGGCACCAGCTCCGCGCAGAAGGCGCTGTTCTTCAATCTGAGGCGGCTGCGCGCGCGGCTTGCCAACGGCGCCGAGCCGCTCTCCAATGCCTCGCTGTACCGTGAGGTTTCGGCCGCGCTCGGCGTGCCGGAAGCCGACGTGGCGATGATGGATTCGCGTCTTTCGGCCCCCGACAGCTCGCTCAACACCCCGCTTGCCGACGAGAACGGCGCCGCCGAGCGGATGGATTTCCTGGTCTCGGAGGATCCGCTCCCCGACGAGGTCGTCGGCGAAACGATCGACGTCGAGCGCCGCGCTGTCTGGCTGAAGAGCGCGCTCGGCGCGCTCAATGCGCGCGAGCTGCGCATCATCGAGGAGCGCCGGCTGAGCGACGACGGCGCCACCCTGGAATCGCTCGGCGAGGCGCTCGGCATCTCCAAGGAACGCGTCCGCCAGATCGAAGCCCGCGCCATGGAAAAGCTGCGGGCGGCGCTGGTGAAGCAGAACCCCGAATTCCTGGCGGAAGCCGCCTGAAAGCCGAGGCAGCGACTCGAAGTCGTCAGGAGGCCATCAGTCAGCCATCCCGGCGGCTTTTCTGCATCCATAGCCATGGATTGTGAATTCTTTAACAGACTCTCGCGGCGTAAACTGTCTTCCTGACTGCACCAACTTTAGCGGATGGGGGTTTGCCATGCTGCGATGCTGCGCGTTCCTTGCAGCCTTGGTTCTCGTGTGCTTCACCGCGTTCGAGGCTCACGCCGATCGAAGGGTTGCCTTGGTCATCGGCAATGCCGAATACCGAAATATTCCGGCTCTCAAAAACCCGGACAAAGATGCTCAGGACGTCGCGAACACGTTCCGGCTGGCCGGCTTCGACGTGTTCGTCGCCAAGGACTTGACCAAGCTTCAGTTCGAGGAGCGGTTCCGCAACTATCTCGCCGCGGCGGACGGTGCGGATCTGGCCGTCGTCTACTATTCCGGCCATGGTTTTCAGATCGGCGGCGAGAATTTCCTGATCCCCGTCGATGCGTCGCTGAAGGATGCCGCCGACATCGAGGTCCAGGCGATCAAGCTCGACGACGTGCTGGAGCAATTGCGCTCGAAAGCGAAGATCCAGGTGATCATCCTCGACGCCTGCCGCAACAATCCGTTCCCCCGCCAGGATTACTGGCTGAGGGACCAGCTGATCGTCGCGGGCGACGCCGGCCTTGCGCAGGTGAAGAGCTCGCTGAACACGCTGATTGCCTTCGCCACCGAGCCGGGCGCGGTCGCCTATGACGGGCGCGGTGCCCTCAGCCCGTTCTCATCTGCCTTTTCGCGCCACGCGCTGGCGCCCAACCAGGAAATCCGCACGGTGATGGCGGCCGTTCGCCGCGACGTGGTCAAAGCCACCAATGGCAAGCAGGTTCCGTGGGAGAATTCCTCGCTGGTCGACGAGGTGGTGCTGATGCGCCACGATGACGCCGGGGGTCAGGAGGTCACGGCCAAGCAGGAGCAGCCGGATCCGGAGAGCGGCATCCAACTCACCGGCGCCGCCGAGGCGATCGCAAATCGCGATATCAGCATCCCGGTTGGCGTCGGTCCGGTTCCGCTGAAGCTCGATTTCCCGAGCAACGACCCCGCGCTCAGCCTGAAGCTTGCAAGCTATCCGGCAACGGGAACGCTGTCGCTGCCGGACAGGACCCTGTCTCCGGATTCCAGCCTGAGGGCCGGTGAAATCGATAATTTGCGTTACGAGCCGCAGATCGGCTCAGCTGCTCCGGTCCAGATTGGCTTCCAAATCCGCGGCGGCAACGCGTCCAAGGCAGCGACAATGAAGCTGTCGCCAAGCGTCGACCCGTGCGACCAGGCGGCGGGCGCACCGCTCGACCTGCAGGGCGTCGCGCCCGGCCGTTTGCAGAACGAGATCGCCGGCGAGGCCGCGGAGGCCTGCGAGGCGGCGGTGAAGGCCTACCCCGATGTCGCCCGGTTTCGCTATGAGCTTGGGCGGGCGCTGCTGGCGTCCGGCAAGGTCGACGAGGCCAGGAAAGCTATCCAGGAGGCTGCCGACAAGGGGCATGTCCGCGCCACGTTCGAGCTCGGCCATATCGCTTCGTCCGGAATAGGACCGGCCGCGGACTCCGCGAAAGCGATCAGCTTTTATTCAGAAGCATCCGACAAGGGAGACCCTTATGCGATGGCCGCTTGGGGGCGAGCCTTGTTCAATGGTGTCGACGTCGAGCAGAATACCGGCAAGGGATTGGACCTGCTGCTCAAGGCGGCGGCCATGGGGCACGTCAACGCGATGAACGATCTCGCCGTGATCTTCAAGGATGGCCGCAACGGCGTGCCCGCCGACGAGGCCCGCGCCTTGGCTTTCCTCAAAGCCGGCATCGCGCGGCAAGAGGCATATTCGATGAGCATTCTCGGCCTTCCCGCGCGCAGCACCTTAACGGTCGCAGTGTGCAAGCCCAAAGTCGTGACGAAAATAGTCACCAAGGTAAAGGTTGTCCGCACACTCGCGCCCAAGACGCCGACGGTGACAGTCCCGACAGTGGTCAAACCACCTCAGACCGATACCGGACCGGCGCCCTGGCGCGGCAGTAGCGGCGATCATTCGGGGTCCGGCGGCGGCCAAAGTGGTGAGGGCAGCGGGGGCAGCACCGGCGGCCAGAGCAGCCCTGAAGGCGGCAGCAGTGGCGGGCTCTGATTGCTGCGGCAGCCGCGCGCCCGGGTTGACCGAACAGAAGCGCGCGGCTGATTCGTTGCGGAAGCACTAAGCGGGGATGCTGACCCTACTTGTCGGTGACGATCTTGACCTTGTCGCCGGCCGACACATTCGCGCCCGGCGACATTGCGTTGAGCACCCGGAACAGGTCGAGCTTGCGGTCGACGCCCACCATCTGAGCGGCAAGCGTGCCCATGTTCTGGCCGGGCTGCACAGTGACAACCCGGATATGCAGCGGCTTCAGCGCCGCCTTCTCGGCCGCGCTCAACGTGCGGAAGGAGCCGCTGACGGAGCGCGCGACCGGCTCCAGCGCGGTGCTGGCCGAGGGTGCCGCAGTCAGCAGCCGGTAGACCTGTCCGCCGGCCCGGATGACCGCGATATCGAACTGCCAGCCTTGCGCACTGGCATGCGCCATCGCCGCCTGGTTGCCGTTGACCGTTTCCTGGCGCACGCTGGCATCGTCCAGTCCGGCGACCCAGCCGCTGCGGATATAGTCGGTGAGCGACACCGACTTGTCGATCGCCACGCCATCGAAGCGGATGGCGATATCGCCCGGACCGGTCGCGGTCACCGCAGCCGCCGAATTGTCGATGACGAAACCCTCGGGCACCGAGAACGACACGCCAAGGCCGGGATGCAGGAAGGTCTGGCCGCGCACATAGCCCTCTTCCGGCGTGTCGCCGTAGAGCAGCCCGTCTATGCCGGCGAGAAAGGCATCGCGGTCGCGCGTGCCGACGCCGGGCGGTCCGAAGTTGCGGGCGAGTCGCTGCGCCAGCTCGATGCGCTGCGGCGTGTTGGGATGCGTGGCCAGGAAGTCGAGGCTGGCATCCGTGGCGCCGCTGACCGACCGGAAATCGGTATAGGCCGACATCGACTGCAGGAAGCGGCCGGCCGCATAGGGGTCATAGCCCGCCTCGCCGATCGATTTGATGCCGATCGCGTCGGCCTGCAGTTCCTGGTTGCGCGAAAACTGCGCAAGCCTCAGCTTGCCGCGGATGAGAGCGGCCTTGGCGGTCGGGCTGTCGCCGAGCACATCGGAGACGACCTTGGTCGCCAAGCCTTCCTCGGCCTCGAGCTGCTGTCGCTGCAGGCCGTGATTGGCGGTGACGTGGCCCATCTCATGCGCGATGACGGCCGCAAGCTCGGAGGAATCATTTGCCAACGCCAGCAGACCGCGCGTGACATAGAGATAGCCGCCCGGCAGCGCGAAGGCGTTGATGTTGGGCGAGTTGAGGATGGTGATGCGATAGGTCTGGGTCGGATTGGCCGAGACCACCGTCAGGTTGCCGACGACCTTGGCCACCATGCGCTCGAGCTTCGGATCGGAATATTCGCCGCCATAGGTGGCGAGAATCCGCGGATGCTGCGCTTTGGCCATTTCGGCCAGCCTGGCATTGGCGACGACATTGTCGACGGTGATCGGCTTGTCGGAGGGCTGGAAGCCGGACTCCTGCACGTCCGGCGGCGTGAACATCTGGCAGCTCGCTAGCGCCACGGCAAAGCCGGCCATCGCGAAAAATCGCGCCAGCGGCTTAGTCCATACTCTCTCGATGCCGGCCGTCAGATCGGCTTCCTTTCGTAATCTTTCGGCAAATCACGGCCCACCCGGACCAGCATGGCCGGACCTAGCCACACTCCCCCGGACAAGGCAAGCAAACGCCTGATCACCCGCAACCGGTTTGGCCGTAAATTATGTCCGCTTCCGGGCAATGTGTTGTCATCCGGCAACGCTGCCGCCTCGATCGCCGATATAGCGCCGGAAGGCCTCCGGTCCAGCACCGTCGAAGAAATCGGCGGCCGACCCTCTTGCCGCGACCCTGCCCTCGTCGACGAACGCGATCCGCTGGCCGATGCGGCGCGCGTCCTGCGGCTGGTGCGTGACGAAAAGCACGGTCATCTGTCGCTCGGCGTGGATGCCGGCCACGAGATCGAGCATGTCTTCGCGCAGCGCCGGGCCGAGCGAGGCGAAAGGCTCGTCGAGCAGAAGCACCGGACGGTCCCGTATGAGCACCCGCGCCAGCGCGACGCGCTGCCGCTCGCCGCCGGAAAGCTCGCGCGGCAGCCGCTTTTCCTTGCCGGCAAGGCCGACACGCCCCAGCGCCTCCGCGACCGCGCGGTGGTCGTCGGCCGTGAGCTTGAGCGATGGCGAGCGGCCAAGCCCGACGTTGCCCTCGACCGGAAGATGGGCGAACAGGTTGTTTTCCTGGAACACCATCGACACCGGCCGCGCCGAGGGCGGCGCATTGTCGACATCGATCCCGCCGATCAGCACCTTGCCAGCATTGGGTGATTCGAAGCCGGCCACCAGATTGAGCAGCGTCGACTTGCCTGAACCGCTCGGCCCCATGATGGCAGTGATCCTGCCGGCGGCGAATTCGACATCGAACCGGAAGGATGCCTCGCCATAGCTGAAGGATACGCCGTCCAACGTGACGGCCAGGCCCTTCGTGGCCGCGATGCCATTATTATCCCTCGTCATGCCTTTGCCTCCCGCCCCAGCCAGTCGGCGGCGACAACCAGCATCAGGCAGACGAGGCCGAGCAGCAAGGCCAGCCCCGCGGCGTCGGCCGTCCGGTAGCTGCCCATGCGCGCGAGTAGAAGATAGGGCAAGGTCTGGACGGAATCGCTGCCGAACAGCGCGATCACGCCGAGATCGCCGAGCGACAGCGCCATGGCGAACGCAAAGCCGGTGGCCAAGGGCCGCCGGAGCGACGGCCAGTCGACCAGCCGCAGCCGGTTCCAGCCGGAAATGCCGAGCGCCAGGCAGAGTCGCTCGTGGCGCTCGCTCGCCGCGTCATAGGCAGGGCGGACGGCGCGAATGGCAAATGGCATCGCCATCACCGCATTGACCGCGACGACCATGACAGGTGCGATGGCGAACACATCGGTGATGTTACGCAGAGCCAGGAACCAGCCGGCGCCGATCACGATGGGCGGCACGACCAGCACGAAACCGGCGCCGGTGTCGGCGGCGTGTTCGAGCAGCGACATGGCGCCGCCCGCGCGGCGCCGCAGGGCCACTGCGCGTCGGGCGGCAATCAGCGACAGCGACAGCATCACGCAAAGCAGCGCCGAGAGAAAGGAGAGCCCGGCGCTGGTGAGCGTCGCGCGGCGCACGGCGTCCTCGCCGGCCAGCCGGCCGAGATCCGCCTCCAGCCCGGCGAGCACGGTCGCCGCCATCGGTGCGGCGACGAACAGCAGCGCAAGCACGATCAGGCCGGCGTTCAACACGGCCTCGGTGGTGCTGGCCGCAAGATAGCGGCGTGGCGCTACCGGCAGATTAGCGTCGCCGACCGTGTTGGCGCCGAGTCGCGTCAGCATAGCGACCACGACGAAGGTCAGCAGGATCTGCAGAAACGTTAGTGTTACGGCCCGCGCGGGATCGAAATCGAAGCGCAGCGCCTGGTAGATCGCGACCTCCAGCGTCGTCGCCGCCGGCCCGCCGCCCAGCGTCAGCACGATGGTGAAGGAGGTGATGCACAGCATGAAGACCAGCCCGGCGACCCCAGGCAGCGCCGTGCGCAGCGCCGGCCATTCGATCAGCCGGAAGGCCGACCGAGCGTCCATACCGAGCTGGCTCGCCAGCCGCCACTGGTCGGCCGGCACGGTGCCGAGCGCCTCGAGGAACAGCCGCGTGGCCAATGGCAGGTTGAAGAAGACATGCGCGACCAGGATGCCGGAAAGGCCGTAAATGCCCGGCCATTCCCCACCGCCGAACGTGCCGAGGATGCCGGCAAAATAACCGGCACGGCCGTAGAGCGCCAACACGCCGAGCGCGGCGACGATGGCCGGCAGCGCCAGCGGCACCGTGAACAACTGCAGGATCAGGCGACGTCCGGGAAAGTTCGTTTGCCTGGACAAGGCGCGGCCGACGAACACTGCCGGCAAGACCGAAAGCAATGTCGACAGCAGCGCCTGCCAAAGCGTGAAGCGGGCGACGCGGAGCAGATAGCTGTCGAAGGCCGCGGCAGCGCTGGACGGACCGCTCGCGCCTTCGAGGATCAGGCCGGCGAAGGCGCCGCCGATGAGCAAAGTGATGGCGACAAGGGCGATGATGCCGGCGGTGATGCGAGGGTCAGGGCGCGGCGTGGATTGCACGCTGCACCACGTTGGCTCGAGCTAGCGAACGCCACGTTCCGTCGCACCCCCCTCTGTCCTGCCGGACATCTCCCTCTCTAGGAGGGAGATTGGCAGCTTTGCCGCTCTTCCTACACCGTCGGCGGCTAGCGAAATCACCGATGACCGCGAATTTCCCCCTTTGCGGGGGAGATGGCCGGCCGGACAGAGGGCGGTGCTCAAGCGCCATCCTGCGTCCTACTTGCTCATCGCCGCCAGCCATTCATCCACCCAGGCCTTGCGGTTGGCCGCCACCTCGTCCGGGCTGAACAGCAGGGTTTTGGTCGGCTTCACCAGCTTTTCGAAGGCCGGGTTGAGCGGCTTGTCGGTCTTGCCGGCCGGGAACATCCAGTTGGTCTCCGGGATGACGTTCTGGAACTTGGGACCGGTCATGAAGGCTATGAATTTTTCCGCCAGCGGGTTCTTCGCGCCGGTTTTGGTGATGCCGGCGACCTCGATCTGCAGATATTCGCCCTCATCGAAGGACGCCGCCTGATAGCGCTCGGTGTTCTCGGCCACCATGTGATAGGCCGGCGAGGTGGTATAGGAGAGAACCATCGGCGCCTCGCCCTTGGTGAACAGACCATAGGCCTCGCTCCAGCCCGGCGTCACGGTCAGCACCTTCGGCTTCAGCTTGGCCCAGGCTTCCGGGGCCTTGTCGCCATAGACCGACTTGACCCACAGAAGCAGGCCGAGGCCGGGCGTCGAGGTGCGCGGATCCTGGATGATGATCTTGTCGGGGCCGGCGCCCTCGACCAGTTCCTTCAAGCTCTTCGGCGGCCTCTTCAGCTTTTCGGTGTCGTAGACGACGGCGAAATAGCCGTAGTCGAAAGGCACGAAGGTGTCGTCTTTCCAACCGCCGGGGACATTCACATCGGCCACCGCGCCATGCGGCGCGAACAAGCCGCTCGCCTTGGCCTCGGCGGTGAGATTGGTGTCGAGGCCGAGCACGATATCGGCCTTGGTGCCGGCGCCTTCGAGCTTGACGCGGTTGAGCAGCGCCACGCCGTCGGCGACGGAGACGAAGTCGAGATCGCAGCCGCATTCGGCCTCGAACTCCTTCTTCACCGCAGGTCCGGGACCCCACTCGGCAGTGAAGCTTTCGTAGGTGTAGACGGTAAGCTTGTCTTTCGCCTCGGCAGGTCCGCCTGCCAAAAGCGAAACAAGGCCGGCTGCAAGAACAAGGTTGGACAATAGCGAGCGCATCGGCGCCTCCTTCGTTCGGTTAAAGGAATTGAGGCGTCGGATGGTCCGAAACGTCTAATCCCTCCGCCGGTACAAACCGGATCAGGTTCAGCGGGTTGGCTTTGTGCCTCTCAGCCGGTTCGCAAAATCAGCGTCCGGCACCCCGTTAGAGCATTTCGAGACATAGGCCCGGCCGATGCGGCGCGCAAGCGGAAGTTTCCTGGGCATCCATCAGGGTTCACCGCGGTAGCGAAGTGCGATTCCGTTTGGACGCGCCCGCTTCCGTTTCGTTGGCCGGGCTGGTAAGGGCGACGGCCATGGGCACATTCACCATCCTGCTTGGCGGCGATCTCGTCCGCACGCCTCGGCTCGATCGCCAGATCGAAGGCTCCCGCATCATCGCCGCCGATGCCGGTATCGGCCATGCCGATATGCTTGGCCTGCTGCCGGAGCTCTGGGTCGGAGATTTCGACTCGGTGCCGGCGAGCCTGCCGGAGAATCTGGCCGCCGTGCCGCGCAAGATTTTCCCGACCGAGAAGGATATGACCGACGGCGAGCTCGCCATTGCCGAGGCGCTGGCGCGCGGCGCCACCAGCCTGGTGCTGGCCGGCGCCTTCGGCGGCAAGCGCGCCGATCATGCCTTTCTGCATTTGGCTCTAAGCGTGCGGCTGGCCGAGGCGGGCACGACCGTGCTGCTGACCAGCGGCGCCCAGGAGGGCGTGCCCATCCTGCCGGGCAAAGCCGGCTTCGACTACGCCGACGGCACGCTGTTCTCGGTGCTCGGCTTCTCCGACCTCGCCGGCCTGACGGTCTCAGGCGCCAAATGGCCGCTGGACGGTGTCGAGGTGGCGTTCGGCTCCTCGCTTACCATATCAAATGAGGTCAAGGGCCGGCTCCATATCGCGCTCGAGCGTGGCCGGGCGCTGCTGCTCGCCCACCCCTATCCTCTTCCCGAAAGCTGACATGGCCCCGCCTCTTCTCAATCTGGATGGCATAAAACTGACTTTTGGCGGCACGCCGCTGCTCGACGGCGCGGTACTGAGCGCCTCCGCCGGCGAGAAGATCGCGCTTGTCGGCCGCAACGGTTCGGGCAAGTCGACGCTGCTCAAGATCGTCGCGGGGCTGATCGAACCGCAGGACGGCGAAGTATTCCGCCAGCCCTCGGCAACGGTGCGCTACCTGCCGCAAATGCCCGATATGGATGGCTTCGCCAGCGTGCGCGCCTATGTCGAAGCCGGCCTCGGGCCGGCCGACGACCCGCATCGCGCCACTTATCTGATGGAGCATCTCGGCCTGACCGGCGAGGAGCGGCCGAACGACCTTTCCGGCGGCGAGGCGCGCCGCGCAGCACTCGCTCGCGTCATGGCGCCGGAGCCCGATATCCTGCTCCTCGACGAGCCGACCAACCATCTCGACCTGTCGGTCATCGAATGGCTGGAAGAAGAGCTTGCCCGCACCTCGTCGGCCGTGATCCTGATCTCGCACGACCGCCGCTTTCTCGAGCGCGTCTCGCGCGCCACCGTCTGGCTCGACCGCGGCCAGACGCGCCGGCTGGACAGGGGGTTCGCGCATTTCGAGGAATGGCGCGACCAGGTGCTTGAAGAGGAAGAGCGCGAACAGCACAAGCTCGGCCGCCAGATCGTGCGCGAGGAGCATTGGCTGCGCTATGGCGTGACCGCCAGGCGCAAGCGCAACATGCGCCGGCTCGGCGAGCTGCAGGCCATGCGCCAGCGTTTTCGCAGCCATCGCGGCGCCGAGGGTTCGGCGACGATGGTGGCAAGCGACGCCGCTGAATCCGGCAAGCTGGTGATCGAAGCCAAAGGCATCGAGAAGAGTTTTGGCGACCTCACCGTGGTCAAGGGCTTTTCGACCCGTATCCAGCGCGGCGACCGTGTCGGCCTTGTCGGCCCGAACGGCGTCGGCAAGACGACGCTTCTCAAGATGCTGACCGGCGAGCTGGCGCCGGATGCCGGCACCGTGCGGCTTGGCGTCAATCTGGAAATCGCAACGCTCGATCAGAAGCGCGAGGCCGTCGACCCGCAGGAGACGCTGGCGAACTACCTGACCGACGGGCGCGGCGAGAACCTTGTGGTCAATGGCGAGCAGCGCCACGTCGTCTCCTATATGAAGGATTTTCTTTTCAAGCCGGAGCAGGCGCGCACGCCGGTGCGCGAGCTTTCGGGCGGCGAACGGGCGCGACTGCTGCTGGCCCGGGTGCTGGCGCGGCCGGCGAACCTTTTGGTGCTCGACGAGCCGACCAACGACCTCGACATGGAGACGCTGGAGCTGCTGCAGGAACTGGTCGCCGGCTTTGCCGGAACGGTCGTCCTGGTCAGCCACGATCGCGATTTCCTTGACCGCACAGTCACCAGCGTGATCGCGCCCGACGGCGCCGGACGCTGGATCGAATATGCCGGCGGCTATTCCGACATGCTGGCGCAACGCGGCGGCTCGAAGCTGGAGGAGCGCAAGGCAAGGCCGAAGGCTGAAGCGAACGAAGCGACGGCCAGGGCCGAACAGACCAGCGCGAAAAGCCCGGCCAAGAAGCTCTCCTTCAAGCAGAAGTTCGCGCTGGAATCCCTGCCGAAGAAGATCGAGGCGGTGAGCGCGTCCATCTCAAGGCTGGAGAACAATATCGCCGACCCGTCCTTCTATGAGCGCGATCCGGTCTCGTTCCAGAAGACCATCGCCGCGCTCGACAAGGAGCGCACCACGCTGGCCTCACTTGAGGAAGAGTGGCTGGAGTTGGAGATGCTGCGCGAGGAGATGGAAGGCTAGCCGCTATAGGCAAGCCTCAGAGGCAGGCCTCGCAGATCGCAGCGATATGGCGTCTGTCGGTGCCGCAGCAGCCGCCAAGCACGGCTATCTGGCCGAAGCGGTCGCGCATGGCGCGGTAGCGCCGGCCGAGGTCGACAGGATCGCCTGGATCGAGTTCGGTCGCCGCATCCAGCTCGGCATGGCTTTTGGCGGAGGCGTCGGCCCGCACGCCGCGAATGCGCCTGATCCAGCGTCCGTCGCCGGCAAGGACGGCGTCGAAATGGCTCGGATGCGCGCAGTTGATCATGAAATATGCGGGGGCGCCGTCCGTTTCGTCGTCAACGGTCTCGATGGCGTCTCTCAGGCTCTCCCCCGAAGGCAGGCGTCCGTCCGTCTCGACGGTAAACGAAATCACCGACGGGAGCCCCACCGCCATCGCGGCACAGGCTATTCCGGCAGCCTCCTGCGCATAGGTCATCGTAATGGCGCTGACCATATCGGCGCTGGCATCGCGGAATGCCTTGACCTGATCGCCGTGATAGGTCTCGGCCTCGGCGGGCGACATGACTGTGTCAACGTGGTAGCCGTCGCCACGGGGCCCGACCACCCCATTGACCAGCACGGTCATGCCACGCGCAACATAGGGCGCAGCCAGCGCCCGCGCCCATGACACTGCCTGCATGTCTATGCCCGACAATGCGACTTTCGAATAGCCGAGCTTTTCGCCCCAGTCCGGATTGGCGCGCCACGTCGGAGTATCGAGCACGAAGCCGACGCCGTGTTTGTCGGCGATGTCGAGATACTGGCGGAAATAGCGGGCCAACGTCGTCCGCCCCTCCTCCTCGCCAAGAAGCGGAAAGGCGGCGAAGGAGGGCAGATCGAGGCCTTCCAGAAAAACAAGCGAGGTCTCGAGGCCGCCATCGGTCAGGAAAACGGCTTCACCCAGCTCACGAACGTCGATCTTCGCACTGGTCATCGCCGTCTCCGGTCAGACCTGCCGCTTCCGCGACTATAGCATTTGAGGGCGAATTTGCCATGCCGGTCCGGTCGCGAAGGTCGCGCTGGTCCAAGCTATCCATTGCAGCACTCGCGTGATGCGCATATTCTATACGCATGTTGCGGAGGCTATCATGCGCAAGATTGCCGCAAATGCGGTCCGCCAGCCGGCAAATCTATCGATCGATTCTCAGCTCATGAAGGAAGCCAAGGGGCTCAACGTGAATGTATCTCGTGCCGCCGAAGCCGGGATCGCAGAAGCCGTGGCAGCCGAGAAAACGCGGCTGTGGAAGCTCGAAAACCGCGCCACCATGGATGCCTGGAACGAGTATGTCGACACGTACGGCGTTCCGCTCAAGGAGCATCGGCAGTTCTGATGGCGCGCTATGACGCCTTTGCCGCCAGCGGCATCGAAGGCGGCTACCTCCTCGAGGTTCAATCCGACCTGCTCGACAATTTCAAGACGCGCGTCGTCGTTCCGCTTTTGCCCCTCGCGTCGGCGCCGCCGCCAATGCGGAAGCTGCATCCGGTCTTCGAAATCAATGGACGCAAGCTGGTCATGGCCACCCATCTGATCGCTACGGTGGCTGCGACGGAACTCGGGGAAAACCGTTTCAACCTCGCGAAGCATCACGACGAGATCGTTGCAGCGCTCGACATGCTGTTTCAGGGCTTCTGAGCCGCTCGGCCTCAACCGGACGTCTTCGTCGCCCAGGCCTTCAGCGCCTCATCAAACACCTTCTCGCCCGGAATGCCCTTTTCCATGGTGAGCAGGGCACGGCGTCCGGTCTTGTAGACCACCGGCACGTCGATCCAGGCCTGCCCCCTGAGCAGCGTCAGGTTGGCGTCCTCGTCGGCCTTGGTGTCGTTGAGGGCGACGAGGAAGAAGCCGTCGGCGATCTTGGCCGGGATGCCGATCAGCGGGCTGCCGGCGTCCTGTTCCGAGCTCTTCATGGCGATGCGCAGGATGTTGTCGACGCCGCCGCCGTCAAACCCTTCCGGCGTCAGGAAGATCATCTCGATGATGTGGCTGGCCGGCAGCGTCTGGTCGGTATTGCGCCGGATGGTCATGCGCAGCTGGATGTCCTTGCCGGGTATCGTCGCCTCGGCGCGGATCGCCGGCTCCGGCGGCAGGTCGCCGCCCGGCGATTCCTGCACCAGCGACCAGACGATGCTGCCGGGCTCGGCGGTTCCCTGCTGGGTGCTGGTGCGCTCCTCATAGAAGATTGCTTTCTGGCCGACCGGCACGGTCGCTTGGGCCGTCGCAGGCGCAGTCCCGGACGCGGGTGGCGGAGTCGTGCCAGCGGCAGGCGGAGTGGCCGCCGCGGCCGGAGGCGTGGTCCCGGCGGCCGGCGCGGGCGGATTGGCGGCGGCACCGGCGGGCGCCGACGGCGTGGTCCCGGCAGGCGGGCTCGCGGGCGGGGTTTGCGCAGCCTGCGGAGTGTCGGCGGCGGGCGGGGTCGCGGCCGGAGTTGGCGCGGCGGGCGGCGTGCCGGCGGCGGGCGCCGGCGTCATCCCAGGCGCGGCGGGCGGCGGCGTGGTCAGCGCGGCGACGGATTCGCCCTCGCCGATGGTGCTCTGGCCGCCGGCCGGACCAGGATCTACTTCCTTGCCCTCGGGCGTCAGCCGCTGGGTGAATTTCGCTGTTTCGGCCGGCTCATTGGCTGCAGCCGCGTTATTGCCCGCAGCCGGCGGCGCGGCCGCCGTCTCGGCGGTCGGCTTTGTCGGGGCGGCAGGCTTGACCAGAGGCTCGGTCGAGACGGTCTGGCTGCTGCCGCCCTTCAAGCCGAGCATGGAGCTGAACGCATCCCTGTTCAGCCAAACGCCGTACCCGCCGCCGGCCAGCACCAGCAATGCGACAACGGCAGCAATCAACCCGCCATAGCTGCGCTTGCGCGGCGCAGGCCGCAGCCGCTGGAAAGTATCGGCCGGCTGCTCGTCATTGGCAAAGACATCGCTGTCCTCGTCCGGTTCGGCGGCGTTCATCCCGGGCAGGCCGACATCGTCCTCGCGCGGCGAGGGCATGGGCGGCGGTGCCGCGGGCACCTTGTGCCAGCCGCCGGGCTCAGTCTTCGTTGCCCCTTGCCAGCTTGGTTCCGTCTTTGCTGCGCCTTGCCAGCTCGGTTCCGCCTTCACCGGCGCCGGTGCGGGCGCCGTCTTGAAGGGCTCCGGCTTGAAGGGCTCCGGCTTGGCAGGTTCGGGCTTCGCCACCGACGGCTGCCGGACGTGGCTCGGCTGGTTCTTGTTGCGGTCGATCGAGGAAAAAATATGTTCCAGCTCCGCCAGGGGATCTTCCGCTGGAGCCGGCTTGGGCGCCGGAGCAGGCTTGGCATACTCGCGCTCGACGCTGGCGACGGCATCTTCGAGCGAACGTTTCTGCTTGCTGATGACCTCGGCCGACAACGGCGGAGAATAGTTCGCGAGTTTCTTCGCCAGCATCTCACGAGCATTCTCGTAAATCCGCTTGCGCAACTCGGGCGAGGGCTCGCTGTGCTTCGCAAGCTGTTTTTTCAGAACACCAACGAAATCTGCCATGCGTCAGTCGACCTGCAATTCTTTCCCGGGCCGGCCGCAAATCAGCCGTAGCGCCTGGAAGCGCTGTGAAACTAGTCTTGAAACGGATCGGTCACAAGTATCGTGTCGTCCCGCTCCGGGCTGGTGGAAAGCAGTGCAACCGGGGCGCCGATCAGCTCCTCGATGTGGCGGACATATTTGACGGCTTGCGCCGGCAGATCGTTCCAGCTCCTGGCGCCGGCCGTCGTTCCCTTCCAGCCTTCGAGCGTCTCATAGACCGGCTCGACGCGCGACTGGGCGCCCTGGCTGGCCGGCAGATAGTCGATCAACTCGCCATCGAGGCGATAGCCGGTGCAGACCTTGATCTCGTCCAGCCCGTCGAGCACGTCGAGCTTGGTGAGCGCGATGCCCTTGATGCCGTTGACGGCCACCGCCTGGCGCACCAGCACGGCGTCGAACCAGCCGCAGCGGCGCTTGCGGCCGGTGACGACGCCGAATTCGTGGCCGCGCGTGCCGAGGAACTCGCCGACCTCATTCTTCTGCTCGGTCGGGAACGGCCCTTCGCCGACGCGCGTCGTATAGGCCTTGGTGATGCCGAGCACATAGCCGATCGCGCCGGGGCCGGTGCCGGAGCCGGCGGCCGCTTGCCCTGCCACGGTGTTGGATGAGGTGACGAAGGGATAGGTGCCGTGGTCGATATCGAGCAGCGTGCCTTGCGCGCCCTCGAACAGGATGCGCGCACCCGCGCGGCGCTTGTCGTCGAGCACCTTCCAGACGCGGTCCATGTAAGGCAGGATCTCGCCGGCCACCGAGGTCAGCTCCTGCATGATCGCCTCCTGGGTCGCTTCCGGATGGCCGAGCCCGCGGCGCAGCGCATTATGATGCGTGAGCAGCCTGTCGACCTTCAGGGGAAGCGTTTCCAAATCCGCCAGATCCATCACCCGCACCGCACGCCGGCCCACCTTGTCCTCATATGCGGGGCCGATGCCGCGGCGGGTCGTGCCAATCTTGGTTCCGGAATTCGAGGCGGCGTCTTCACGGAACCCGTCCAGCTCCCGGTGCAGCGACAGGATAAGCGCGGTGTTTTCGGCGATTTTCAGGCGTTCGGGCGTCACCTCCACGCCCTGCTCCTTGAGCTTCTTGACTTCCGCGACGAAGGCGTGCGGATCGAAGACCACCCCGTTGCCGATGATCGACAGCTTGCCCTCTCTGACCACGCCGGACGGCAAGAGCGAAAGCTTGTAGACCTTGCCGTCGACGACCAGGGTATGACCTGCATTGTGGCCGCCCTGGAAGCGCACGACCACGTCGGCGCGCTCCGACAGCCAGTCGACGATCTTGCCCTTGCCTTCGTCGCCCCACTGCGAGCCGACGACCACCACATTGGCCATGTTCTTTTCCCTTGAGATGCCGCCTTGGCGGCTTGAAACGACAGGCCTCTATAGCCTCATGTGCAGGCCGATGCGACCCCTTCTTTGTCCCCGAAACCACCCAGGGCACAACAAACCAGGCACAACAAATTCCGGCTTTCGCATCATTTACTTGGCCTCGCCATCGCAATAGGCCGGCATCCTTCTTCCACCGCGCCTGCCGGTCCAGGATTAAGCGATGCATCGAGCCGCCTATCTGTTCCTGCTCTCCACCATGCTGCTGTGGGGCGGCAATTCCGTGGCCGGCAAGCTTGCCGTCGGCCATGTGTCGCCGATGACGTTGGTTTTCCTGCGCTGGGTGCTGGCGGCGCTGATCATGCTGCCCCTCGGCTGGCGGACGTTTCGCGAGGACTGGCCTGAACTGCGCCGGCATTGGCTGCTGATCGCCGGCCTCGGCGCCTGCGGCTTCACGATGTTCAACGTCATCTTCTACACGGCGCTGAACTACACGACCGCCATCAATGTCTCGATCGAGCAGGCCGCCATACCGATCGTCATCATCCTTGCCAACTTCGTGCTGTTTAGGCTGCACGTGCAGCGCCTGCAGATCGTCGGCGTCGCGCTCACCATCCTCGGCGTCGGCCTGACCGCTAGCCATGGCGACCTCGGTCAGCTGCTGAAGCTCGAGCTCAATTTCGGCGACGCCATCATGCTGGTCGCGGTCCTCTGCTACAGCCTCTATTCGGTGGGGCTGCGCCTGAAGCCGGCCGTACGCTGGCAAAGCTTCATGCTGGCTCTGTCGCTCGCCGCGCTTTTGACCTCGGTGCCGTTCTTTGTCTGGGAAGGGGCGGCGGGCCGCGTCATCGTCCCGGACGCGCGAGGATGGGCGGTCGCGTTCTACACCGCGCTCGGCGCGTCCGTCGTCTCGCAGATCTTCTACATCAAGGGCAACGAGCTGATCGGCGCCAATCGCGCCGGACTGTTCATCAATCTGGTGCCAATCTTCGCACCCTGCTTTCGGTGCTGATCGTCGGCGAGCAGTTCCAATTCTATCAGGGTCTTGCGCTTGTGCTCGTGCTCGGAGGCATCGCGCTGGCCGAATACA
Source organism: Mesorhizobium sp. WSM3862 (assembly GCF_002294985.1). Taxonomy (GTDB): domain Bacteria; phylum Pseudomonadota; class Alphaproteobacteria; order Rhizobiales; family Rhizobiaceae; genus Mesorhizobium. Next base: position 316,477 of record NZ_NSGE01000005.1, read on the forward strand.
GCGGCAGCAGAGCCGTTCTGTAGGGGAAATGCCCCGCATGCCGAAGCATGCGGAACATGATCTTTCAGGCGGCGCCGACATCGAAGTGCAGCGGTTTGGCCGAATCGATCGATTGGTGCGCCCGCAGCTGATCGAGCACCCTTTCCGGGAAGGGGGCGTCGAGATAGAGCAGCGCGATCGCATCGCCGCCCGGCCGGTTGCGGCCGAGCTGGAAGTTGGCGATGTTGACGCCGTTCTCGCCGCAGACGGTGCCGAGCAGGCCGATGATGCCGGGCGCGTCGGCATTGGTCGTGTAGAGCATGTGCTGGCCGACCTCGGCATCGAGGTTGATGCCCTTGATCTGGATGAAGCGCGGCTTGCCGTCCGAGAAGCAGGTCCCGGCGATCGAGCGGGTCATGTGCTCGGTCTTGACGGTGAGCTTGATATAGCCGTCGAAGACGCCAGATTTGTCGCGCTTGACCTCGGCGACGATGATGCCGCGCTCCTTCACCATGATCGGCGCCGACACCATGTTGACGTCGGAGACCTGCGGCCGGATCAGGCCGGCAAGAGTGGCGCTGACCAGCGCACGCGTGTTCATCGTCGCGGTCGAGCCGTCGAACAGGATCTCCACCTCCTTGATCGGATCTTCAGTGACCTGGCCGACAAAGGCGCCGAGCACCTCGGCCAGTTTGACGAAGGGTTTCAGTCGCGGCGCTTCCTCGGCGGTGATCGAGGGCATGTTGATGGCGTTGGAAACGGCGCCCTTGATCAGGTAATCGGCCATCTGCTCGGCCACTTGCAGCGCAACGTTCTCCTGCGCCTCGGTGGTCGAGGCGCCGAGATGCGGGGTTGCCACGACATTCTGCATGCCGAACAGCGGATTGTTCTCCGCCGGCTCGGCCTCGAAAACATCGACACCGGCGCCGGCCACCTTGCCGCTCTTCAGCGCCGCGACCAGGTCGGCCTCGACGACCAGCCCGCCGCGCGCGCAATTGATGATGCGCACGCCGTCCTTCATCTTGGCGATCGCGGCCGCATCGATGATGTTGCGCGTCTTGTCGGTCAGCGGCGTGTGCAAGGTTATGAAGTCGGCGCGCGCGAAAAGCTCGTCGAGCTCGACCTTCTCGACACCGAGTTCTTCAGCGCGGCTGTCCGACAGGAACGGATCAAAAGCCACGACATGCATCTTCAGGCCGACGCCGCGCGTCGTGACGATTGAGCCGATATTGCCGCAGCCGATCACGCCCAGCGTCTTGCCGGTGATCTCGACGCCCATGAAGCGGTTCTTCTCCCATTTTCCCGCATGGGTCGAGGCGTTGGCCTCCGGGATTTGGCGCGCCAGCGCGAAGATCATCGCAACGGCATGCTCGGCCGTGGTGATCGAGTTGCCGAAGGGCGTGTTCATCACGATGATGCCCTTGCGGCTCGCCGCCGGAATGTCGACGTTGTCGACGCCGATGCCGGCGCGGCCGACGACCTTGAGCCTGGTGGCGGCATTGATCAGCTTCTCGGTGACCTTGGTCGCCGAGCGGATGGCGAGGCCGTCATACTGGCCGATCACTTCGAGAAGCTTTTCCTTGTCCTTGCCGAGATCGGGCAGGTAGTCGACCTCGATGCCGCGGTCCTTGAAGATCTGCACGGCGGTGGTTGAAAGTTTATCCGAGACGAGAACGCGGGGCGCCATGGCGGCCTCCTTGAAGAATGGGATTGATCCGTTTGGGATCGGCGGCCCGAAGGCCGCCGCGAATGACTCAGGCGGCCGCTTTGAGCGACGCCTTCTGCATGGCAAAGGCCCAGTCGAGCCAGGGCAGCAGTGCTTCGAGATCGGAGGTCTCGACGGTCGCGCCGCACCAGATGCGCAGGCCGGGGGGCGCATCGCGGTAGGAGCCGATGTCGTAGGCGACACCTTCCCGGTCGAGCGTCGAGACGATACCCTTGGCGAAAGCCGCCTGACCGTCGGCATCGAGCGCCGCCACGTCCGGATCGGTGAAGGACAGGCACACGGAAGTGTTCGAGCGCGTCGCCGGATCGACGGCCAGATGGCCGAGCCACGACGACCTGGCCACGAACCGGTCCAGCACCGCGGCGTTGGCGTCGGCGCGGGCGATCAGCGCTTCCAGGCCGCCGATCGACTTCGCCCATTGAAGCGCATCGAGATAGTCCTCGACGCACAGCATCGACGGCGTGTTGATGGTCTCGCCCTTAAAGATGCCCTCGATCAGCTTGCCGCCCGAGGTCAGGCGGAAGATCTTCGGCAGCGGCCAGGCCGGCTTGTAGGTTTCCAGCCGCTCGACGGCGCGCGGGCTGAGGATCAGCATGCCGTGCGCGCCCTCGCCACCCAGCACCTTCTGCCAGGAGAAGGTGACGACGTCGAGTTTATCGAAGTCGAGCCGCTGCGCGAACGCCGCCGAGGTGGCGTCGCAGATGGTGAGACCCTTGCGGTCGGCCGGAATGAAATCGCCGTTCGGCACGCGCACGCCGGAGGTCGTGCCGTTCCAGGTGAAGACCACGTCGCGGTCGAAATCGATCTGCGTCAGATCCGGCAACACGCCGTAGCCGGCCTCGAACTTGCGCACATCGGCGAGCTTGAGCTGCTTGACGACATCGGTCACCCAACCGGAACCGAAACTTTCCCAGGCGACCATGTCGACACCGCGCTCGCCAAGCAGTGACCACAGTGCCATCTCGACCGCGCCGGTATCGGATGCCGGCACGATGCCGATCCGGTAGCCGGCCGGGACCTTGAGGATTTCGCGCGTCAGCTCGATCGCCTGCTCGAGCTTGCCCTTGCCGATCTTGGCGCGGTGGGAGCGTCCGAGCGCAGCAGCTTTCAGCGCCTCGACCGACCAGCCGGGGCGTTTTGCACAGGGACCTGAGGAGAAATTGGGATTTGCCGGACGGAGTCCGGGCTTGGTAAGCGTCGTCATCGTGGTCTATCCTTCCAGATAGTGGCCCCTCGTTGGGGAGGGGTGGCCCACGGACGGCGATATGCTTTCAGGCTTTCGGCGTCAAGAGCAAAGTTTTTGTCGCTGCCGGGATATTTTCTCACGGCACCACGCGCTGGAAACGAAAAGAACGGCGGACCGCTCGATCCGCCGGCGGCAATTTCCGAGTTCTCTCGCTCACCAAAGATCGTAGCGCAGCCCGAGCTTGACCGTCTGATAGTCAATGCCCTTGCGGATATTGAAAGCGCCACCATCATAGGCGACGTATTTCGCCGCTGGGACGGAAAAGTATTCGTAGCCGAGATCGACCGAAACGTTCTTCGTGACCTGGTAAGAGAGCCCTGCGCCGATGGAATAGGCCAGATTGAACTTTGCCGCAGTATCGGTCTGCCCTTCATAGCCGGCCGGATCGTCGCAGAAAAATCCGCCGGTGCCGGCGCTGTTCGTAGGAACCTCCACGCAGTCGCGCGCGCCGATGCTTCTGTAGTATTTGTTGTAGGCGAGCCCGATGCCGCCGCCGATATAGGGCGTGAGCCCGACATAGGTGCCCAGGTCTACATAGCCATTGGCCATGATGCTGTAGCCCTTGTTGGAAGCGTTGTCGGAAAGGTCGCAGGCCTGGCTGGTCGCAACGGAATTGATCGTTCCGAAACCGTCGTCCACAAGCGTGTGCCCGTCGCAGGTGGCTCCCAGTCTGTCATGGGCGGCGAATTTGTCGGTCGGCAGGATTCCACCGTTCAACTCGACCCGGAGGTAGTCGTTGACGTGATAGCCCATGCCGATGCTGCCGCTGAACAAGCTGGACTCATCGCTGAAGCTGTTGAGCGGTCCCGACGATGTTTCCTCATGCTTGAATGGATGGCTGAGAGCGTAGCCGACGTCGCCGCGGAGGTACCAGCCGGAGCCTACCTCGACCGGCTGATAGTCCGGCGCCTGGTCGACATAGATCGGCGGATCGTAGTCGGCCGACACCGCCTGTGTCGCCGGCATCAGCACGATTGCGGCGAGCGCCAGTGCGATACGCGATTTTGATGTCATGGTCCCCGGCTCCTGAGATTGGCACCAGTCGCGAACGCGAGCATAGCTGCCGTTTCAGGAGCATTGTTAACCATAGTGGTTAAGTGCCGGTTAAGGATAACAGGGGGTTACCGAATTGATTTCGATGCTGTTTTATCGGCCACCCACAAAAGAAAATCGCCCGGCTGACGCCGGGCGATCGGTAAAATTCCAGGATCTTCGAAGCGACTACTTGGTGTAGATCGGCTCCGGCTCCGGCTGGTAGGCCACCGGTGTAGTGCACCCATTGTTGCCGCCGAATTGGTAGCGCAGACCGCCGCGCACCTCATGCGTGTTGATGCCGTGGTCGAACCCCGGCCCGGAACTCGTCGAATCGAACTCGAACATGCGCCCGCCCTGGATGTGAGTGAAGCGGTAGCCTGCGTCGAGGATCACCCTGTCGGTCAGGCAGTAGGAAGCGCCGGCCATGAGCGCATAGGCGAAGCGCCAGTTGGACGAACCCGGGTTGGTTTCGGTGGTGTTCGGATCGTGGACCGTGTCCCACTTGACGTGCGCGCCGCCGATGCCGGCGCCGACGTAAGGCGTGATGCCGTGATAGGTGCCGATGTCGACATAGGCATTGGCCAACAGCAGCAGCGCGCTCATCCTCGACACCTCGGTGGATGTCGTTACGAGGTCCGAGGTCTGGCCGTTGAAGTCCGACTTGAACCAATAGTCGGCCGTCAGATCGGTTCGGAAGTAATCGTTGATCTTGTAGCCGACGCCGCCGCCGAGCGAGAAACCGCCCTTCAGCTTGCCGAAATCGAAATCGTTAGTGCCGGGCGGTGGCCCGTATGTAATGTAGTCGATGCCGCGCAAGGTCGACTTGTGGTAGTCGATGTCGCCGCGAATATACCAGCCGCCAACGTCGATCGGCTGAGCCTCGACCAGCGGCGGCGGAGCTTCCTCCACCGGCGGTGGTTCCCCCAGGTCGGCGGCGAGGGCCGGCCCGGCCACTCCCGCCAACAGCGCGGCAAACAGTGCCATTCTTGCGGTATCGAACATGCTGTCACCCCTAAGAAGCCTCGGGACGACATCGCCCGAAGATGAACCTCGGCGTGGATAATGAATTGCAAAGGTTAAAAGCCGTTTAACCGTACCGATTAACCACGAATGCCTACAATTTTAGAGGGTATTCCGTTGTCCGGGGTGTTGTGAGCGCGCGAAAAAGCCCGCCTGGCGGCGGGCTTGCAGGTGCGATCGTCCGATTTGCGGCGGCGATCAGGCGGCGCTGCGGGTATCCGAAATGATGCCGACGATCTCGTTGACGACGGCCTCGACCAGCTGCGGATCGTCGCCTTCGGCCATGACGCGGATGAGCGGCTCGGTGCCGGACGGCCGGATAACGAGGCGGCCGGCCTTGCCCAGGCGGTTGCGCCCTTCCTCGATGGCTGCCTTGACCGGCGCCTCCTCCAGCGGCTTGCCGCCGGAGATGCGGACGTTCTTCAGAAGCTGAGGCACCGGCTCGAACTTTTTCGACAGCTCGCTGACCGGCCGGTTCTGCCGCTTGATGCAGGCCAGCACCTGCAGCGCCGAAACCAGGCCGTCGCCGGTGGTCGAGAAATCGGACAGCACAATATGGCCGGACTGCTCCCCGCCGACATTGAGGCCGTGCGCGCGCATGTGCTCGACGACATAGCGGTCGCCGACTTTGGTGCGGTGCAGCTGCAGCTTCATGTCGCCAAGGAAACGCTCGAGACCGAGATTGGACATCACCGTCGAGACGACGCCGCCGCCGGCCAGCCGCCCGCTCTGGTGCCAGGACTCGGCGATCAGCGCCATGATCTGGTCGCCGTCGACGATGGCGCCGTTCTCGTCGACGATGACCACACGGTCGGCGTCGCCGTCGAGCGCGATGCCGATATCGGCGCGCACCTCGTGCACCTTCTTCTGCAGGCCGGCCGGATGGGTCGAGCCGCACTCCTTGTTGATGTTGAAGCCGTTCGGCTCGACATTGATGGCGACTACCTCGGCGCCGAGCTCCCACAGCGCCTCCGGCGCCACCTTGTAGGAGGCGCCGTTCGCGCAGTCGACGACGATCCGAAGCCCGGAAAGCGACATCGAGCGCGGCAGCGTGCGCTTGGCGAATTCGATATAGCGGTCGTGGACGCCGTCGACGCGCTTGGCGCGCCCCAGCCCGTCGGAATCGGCAAGCGACAACTCGATGTCCTTGTCGAGCATGCCTTCGATGCGCTCCTCGATCTCGTCGGAGAGCTTATAGCCGTCGGGGCCGAACAGCTTGATGCCGTTGTCGTAATAAGGGTTATGCGAGGCCGAGATCATCACCCCGATGTCGGCGCGCAGCGAGCGCACCAGCATGGCGACCGCCGGTGTCGGAATCGGCCCGAGCAGGAACACGTCCATGCCGGCGGCGCACAGGCCCGACACCATCGCGTTCTCGATCATGTAGCCGGAAAGCCGCGTGTCCTTGCCGAGCACGACGCGGTGCCGATGGTTGCCCCGCTGGAAAGAAAGGCCGGCGGCCATACCCACCCGCATGGCCACCTCGGCCGTCATGGGAAACTTGTTGGCGCGTCCGCGAATGCCGTCGGTGCCGAAATACTGCCCTGCCATACCTGCCAAAGTCCCCGTCGGTTTCAGCCGCCCGTATTGCCACAATTGGGCCGCATCCGATCATCACGTTTCGTGATTATATATTACCATTCCTTAGAAAATCATTGTCGCGGACGGGTCAAGTGATTCGGCGGCCTGCCACGACCTCTCGTTGTAACGGGAATATAAAAGCCCGGACAACTTTTCCGCCCGACATGGTTGGAAAAACCTTATTTGCTCGAACCGAGCGCCAGCAATTTAGCACCCTGTCGGCAGGAACACACTTTGTGAGGGCATCCGCGCGGGAAGCATCTGGCGCAGCCCGAAGTTGAGAGCTATTGATTTGGTATAGAGACCATTTGGCGCAGCAAGGGAGAAAAACGCCATGCTTATTCATAGACTTGCAACATTGACGGGCATCGCCGTCGCAACCCTGTTCCTGGCGGCGCCGGCCAACGCCCTGACCATGGCCGAGTGCAGCACCAAGTACAACGCAGCCAAGGACGCCGGAACGCTCAACGGCCAGACCTGGAACCAGTTCCGCAAGGCCCAGTGCGGCAGCGACGCTTCCGCCGCGACCGACACCAAGGCGGCGACCGAGACCAAGGCGGCGACCGACACCAAGGCGGCGACCGAGACCAAGGCTTCTGACACCAAGAAGGCAAAGTCGGCAGCTGCCTCGGACGACACAGCCAAGGGCCTGACCGCAAAGGAATGCAGCACCAAGTATCAGGCCGCGAAGGCGGCCGGCACGCTGAATGGCATGAAGTGGAACGATTTCCGCAAGGCTGAATGCGGCCCCGGCGCCACTGCCGCGGCGGCCGCCAAACCTGCCGCCAGCAAGACTTCCACCGCTGCCGCTGACGGTGGTTCGGCCAAGGGTCTGACCATGGCCGAATGCAGCAGCAAGTACCAGGCTGCCAAGACCGCCAACAAGCTCAACGGCATGAAGTGGAACGACTTCCGCAAGGCCGAATGCGGCGCCGGCGACGACGACGACACCGTGCCGGCTCCGACCGAGGCGACTTTCACCAAGGAACCGGCAAAGCCCAGCGTGGCTGCGCCGAAGGGCGTGACCTTCCCGACCGCCATCTCGCCGAAATTCGCCAACGAGACGCCGGCCAAGGCCCGCATGCACACTTGCCTCGAGCAGTACTATGCCAACAAGGACGCCAACACGCTGAACGGCCTGCGGTGGATCCAGAAGGGCGGCGGCTTCTACAGCCTCTGCAACGCCAAGCTGAAGAGCTGATCGCTCAGCGCTTACCTCCAAGACAAAGGCCCGCGCATCGCGAGATGCGCGGGCTTTTTCGTTGGACGCGCTTAAAGAGGCATATCGGCGCCGCAAAAGAACCCCCGCCGGCGAAGCTACCAATCTCCCCCTATATGGACTGAGGACATCGCGAACAGGTGTGCGAAGACATCGCGAACAGTTTCGTGCGTTTTGCGCCGGAGGTTTGGGGTGCCATGCGAGGCCAGAAGCGTGATGAGCCAGAAGGAAGATTGGCGCTTGCGCCGGACGCCGATCTTGCAGGTGCAGTCCGCGAGCGACTCGCCAATCGTCTGTGACCTCCCAAACAAAAACGCCGCGGTCTGAGCCGCGGCGTCGTTTTTTATGTTTCGTTTTCGATCGAGCCTTAGCCCTGCGGCTGCGGCTCCATGCCGCCTTCGGGCTCGGGGCCCTTCTTGCGACGGCCGCCTGTGCCGGCTTTCGGCACAGCCGAGCCGCGGCTGGGCGGCGTGTCGTCGCCAAGGTCGCGGGCGGGCTTGTGGCCGGCGATAAGCTGCTTGATCTCCTCGCCGGTCAGGGTCTCGTATTCGAGCAGCCCTTCGGCCAGCGCGATCCAGTCCTTCTTCTTCTTGGTCAGCACGGTCTTGGCGGTGGAATAGGCATCGTCGATCAGCCGGCGCACCTCGGCGTCGATGATCTGCGCGGTCTCTTCCGAGATGTTCTGCTGGCGCGCCACCGAATGGCCGAGGAAGACCTCTTCCTGGTTGTCGCCATAGGCGACATGGCCGAGCTTGTCGGAGAAGCCCCAGCGCGTGACCATGGCGCGCGCCAGCTTGGTCGCCTGCTCGATGTCGGAGGAGGCGCCGGAGGTGATGTTCTCCTTGCCGAACTTGAACTCCTCGGCGACGCGGCCGCCCATCATGATCGCCAGCCTCGAGATCATGTATTTGTAGCTCATCGAATAGCGGTCGCCTTCCGGCAGCTGCATGACCATGCCGAGCGCGCGGCCGCGCGGGATGATGGTCGCCTTGTGCAGCGGATCGGCCGTCGGCACGTTGAGCGCCAGGATGGCGTGGCCGGCCTCGTGATAGGCGGTCAGCTCCTTCTCGGCCTGCGTCATCGCCGACGAGCGGCGCTCGGCGCCCATCATGATCTTGTCCTTGGCGTCCTCGAACTCGGCCATAGTGACGAGCCGCTTGTTGCGACGCGCCGCCATCAGCGCGGATTCGTTGACCAGGTTCATCAGGTCGGCGCCGGAGAAGCCGGGCGTGCCGCGCGCGATGACCTTGAGGTCGACATTGGGCGCCAGCGGCACGTTGCGCACATGCACCTTGAGGATCTTCTCGCGGCCGACAATGTCGGGGTTCGGCACGACCACCTGGCGGTCGAAGCGGCCCGGCCTGAGCAGCGCCGGGTCGAGCACGTCGGGCCGGTTGGTGGCGGCGATCAGGATGATGCTTTCGTTGGACTCGAAGCCGTCCATCTCGACCAGCAGCTGGTTCAGCGTCTGCTCGCGCTCGTCATTGCCGCCGCCGAGGCCGGCGCCGCGATGGCGGCCGACGGCGTCGATTTCGTCGATGAAGATGATGCAGGGGGCGTTCTTCTTGGCCTGGTCGAACATGTCGCGGACCCGGCTTGCGCCGACGCCGACGAACATCTCGACGAAATCCGAGCCGGAGATGGTGAAGAACGGCACGTTGGCCTCGCCTGCGACGGAGCGGGCGAGCAGCGTCTTGCCGGTTCCGGGAGGGCCGACCAGCAGCACGCCGCGCGGGATCTTGCCGCCGAGCCGCTGGAACTTCTGCGGATCGCGCAGGAACTCGACGATCTCCTCCAGGTCCTCCTTGGCCTCGTCGACGCCGGCGACGTCCTGGAAGGTGACACGGCCATGCGCCTCGGTGAGCAACTTCGCCTTCGACTTGCCGAAGCCCATGGCGCGGCCGGAGCCGGACTGCATCTGGCGCATGAAGAATATCCACACGCCGAGGATCAGGATCATCGGCAGCCACGAGATCAGATAGCCGAACAGCGAGTTCGAACCGTCGCTTTCAGGCCGCGCGTTGATGGTGACGTTCTTGTCCTGCAGCCTGGAGACTAGCGACGGATCGCCCGGCGAATAGGTCTGGAAGCCGTTGGCGTTGTCCGTGTAGTTGCCCGAGATACGGGCGCCGGCGATCGTCACGCTCTTGACCCGGCCGGAAGAGACATCCTGCAGGAACTGCGAATAGGCAATCTCGCTCGAAGCGCCGCGCGTCTGCGGCGTCTGGAAAAGATTGAACAAGGCGATGAGCAGGACCGCTATGATCGCCCAGAGCGCGAGGTTGCGATAATTCGGATTCATCTATTGTCCTGTTGGCGTCCGCGCGCGGACCCACGATGATGATTGGAGGCTTGGGCCTAACATAGGGAGAGCGTCTCCCCTTGCCAAGCAGAACAGCATGCCTCGGTTAAGCTTTCGCCCATGCTCCGCCGCGATCATGGCCGCGAAAAGGCGAGGGCGGCAGCGGCGGCGCGCCGATCAGCGCGGCGACGGCGGCAGCGGGCCGGAGATCGAAGGACGGCAGGAAGCGGGTGAAGGGCGACACCGCAGGAACGATCGCCGTCGCCGGCGGCGCGGCATCACCGCCAGCCAAACCAAGGCGTTCGCCGCCGCGCCACAGCGCGGGCTCGGCGGCCTGCGCCTTGCGCAGCAAGCTCGCCGGAACGTCGCCTTCCGGGGTAAATCGCTTGGCGGCGCCGGGACCTGCTGGCGCGATCACCAACCCGCTCGGCCTGTCGCTCAATGTGATCCTCCGCCGACCGTCCCATAGGGCCTGCTCAGCAGCCGGAACCGCGGGCAGATTGCGGGCCTCGCGGTGGAGGAAGATGCCGGTGCGGCGCGCGTCGACCACCGTCCGCGACAATGTGGCGCAAAGCGTCCCCGACCGCAGATGCTCGAACAGCGCCCGGCAACGCGCCTCGTCGACAAGGAACGTGACGCCGCCGACCGTGGCGAGCAGGATGCGAAATGCATAGACGGCGGCTTCGCTATCCTCACCAGTTGCGAAATCGCGATCGAGGCGGATGAGCCCCGGAGCCGGCTGGCTAGCGAAGGCGCCGATCAGCGCCGCCGCACGCTGGCCGAGGTTCTCGCGCTCGGCGGCTGCCTGTCCGGCCTTCGCGATTGCTTCCTTGAAACGCGCCTCGCCGTTTCTGCCTGCAAGCGAGATGCGGAGGCGCGGCCGCTCGAAGCGCCGGTCGACATTGGTCGGATCCTCGGTCCAGCCGATGCCGCGACGCTCCAGCATCTCGCGCAATGCCGCGCGGCGCGTGGCGAGCAGCGGGCGGGCGATCCAGACCCGCCAATCGTAGAGCGTGGCGGGCGCCATGCCGGCGAGCCCGCGGCCGTCGCGTGGATCCTCGTCGCGGGCCTCCTCTTCACGAACTTGCCGCATCAGCACGGTCTCGGCCTGGTCGTCGGCGGTATGTCCGGTCACCACCGTGCGGATGCCTTCCCCTTCGGCTGCCTCGGCCAGCAGCCGGTAGCGCGCCTCGCGCGCGGCGGCCGGCAAGCCGGTCGATGGCTTGCGGCCGGACCAGACGAGCGTGCGATGCGCGATGCCGTGCTCGGCGCAAAGCCGGGCGACAGCTTGCGCTTCGGCTGCCGAGCTTGGTCTGAGGTCATGATCGATCGTCACCGCAAGCAGCCTTGCCGCGGGCAGGGTACGGTCGAGGTGGTGCTTGAGCAGATGGAGAAGGGCGGTCGAGTCGCTGCCGCCGGACACGGCCGCAACGGCGCCGTGGGAGAAGTCGAAGTCTTGGAAAAGGCGATCCGAAAGGTCAGTCTCGGTATCGAACATCACTGCGCGTCGTCCAAAAGCGGTCCCGATTCTGGGCCAACGACACGCAAGCTAGCACGAGGCCAGCGCCTTTTCCTGCTTGATGCGTTCCTTCAGCGTGCCGGAAACATCCGGGTAGCGCTTGCCGATCTCGTTGAAAGTGGCGCACGCCACGTCGTTCTGCTTGAGGCCGACCAGCGATACGCCGAGCTTGAGCAGCATGTCGGGCGCCTTCTTGGCCTTCGGATAATCCTTGCTGGCGGCCAGGAAAACCTCCGCCGCGTCGCGATATTTCTGCTGGCCAAGCAGGGATTCACCCAGCCAGTAATGCGCGTCCGCCGCCTTGGCGTCCTTGGGGAAGCGCGAGATATGGTCGCGGAACCCCTGCTCGGCGGTGGGATAGTCGCCCGACAGGATGAACTGGTAGGAGTTGCGGTAGAGTTCGTCCGGATTGTTGGTCGAGGGCAGCGAGGCCATGACCGTGCCGCCGGACTTGCCTTTGCCAGCCTTGCTGCCGGTCTCGGCGGCAGGCGCGTTTGCCGTAGCCGCGGGAGCTTCCGTCTGCGAGCCCGCCTGCAGGGCGGGGTCGGCATTGACGACATTGCCGTTCTTGTCGACGGTAATGGTGCCGAAGGTCTTCGGCGGCGCGCCGGTGATCAACTTGCCCGGGTCACCGGTCTGAGACTCGACGATGACGTCGCCGACGCTCTTGCCGCCGCCGTCCTGCGGAGCCGTGCCGGCCGGAGCTTGCGTCGCCGGAGCCGTTGCGACGTTGGTGTCGGTGCCGCTGTCGCCGGCGCCAGCATCGCCCATATTCGTGTTGCCGCTGCTGCCGTCCTGCGGCGCGGTTTCCGACTTCTTCTGGCCCGTTGGCTTCGCACCCTGCGAGCCGCCTTCGAGCTGCTGGAAGCGGAACTCGTTGTCCTCCTGCTGCTTGCGCATCTGCTCCTGCATTTGCAGGATCTGGAAATTGAGCTCCTCAAGCTTGCCGTTCATCTGGCGGATCTGATCCTCCAGACCGGTCATGCCGGCGCCGTCCTGCTGGGCGACTTGCGCCTGCTCGGTCTTCTTTTTGTCGCCGAAAATGCCCAGCGTCGGCAGATGGAAAGTGAAGCCGCTGTCCGAAGATTGCCCGCTGTCCGCCGGTGCGGCGATGCCTGCGATGCTTGATAGGAGCAGCAGCGCAAGCGTGCCGCTCAGGACCGTTCTGAAATGCATTATGTCTCTCGCCGTGAAAATCTGTTGGCCCGATGCGCCTTTCCAAATCGGAGGGGGATAAAGCGCCCTCGCGCTCTTAGCAGGACGCGAGACTTCGGCCAAATTTTGTTTCAAGCTGTCGCATATGAAAAAGGCGGCTCGGAGGCCGCCTTTCGTTCAGCGATGTTGTATTTTTGCCGCCCACAGCGCCGCGCGTCGTCAGACGCGCCAAGGACGCTGTGGCGCTTATGAGCGTTTCCGAAAATCGATATCGATTTCCGGCGCGGCGCGTCAGGAACCGGCGCCCGAGAGCGTGGTGACGGCGCGGCGGTTCTGCGACCAGCACGAGATGTCGTCGCAGACGGCGACCGGGCGTTCCTTGCCGTAGGAGATCGTCTTCAGACGGTTGGCCGCGACGCCCTTCGAAACCAGGAAGTCGCGGGTGGCAGCGGCGCGGCGGGCGCCCAGCGCCAGATTGTACTCGCGCGTGCCGCGCTCGTCGGCATGGCCTTCGATGACGATGGCATACTGCCTGTACTGGTTGAGCCACTGCGCCTGGCGCGACAGCGTCGTCTGCGCGTCGGCGCGGATCGACGAGGAGTCGGTGTCGAAGAAGATGCGGTCGCCGATGTTGACGGTGAAGTCCTGCGCCGAGCCGGGCGTGGCAGAGCCGGCGCCGTTGAGGCCGAGATCGGCGGCGCTGTTCGGCGTCTTCTTCGAGGCGCAGCCGGTGATGGCCAGAGCCGCCACCAGCGCGATCATCGCCGGATTTCTGGTAAGTGCTGCGATACGGCCCATGCCGCCTCTCCTTCGCATTCGAGTGATTTCGTTGATCACCCAGTAACCACGTTTGGGTTAACCGGCATTCAAGAAACACGGTTAATTTTTCGTTTCGAGCCGCCGTCCTCGGCCGATTTAGCTAGGCTCACAATGCGCGGCGACCGTAGGCGGAAATGCGGCCAAAACATGAAAAAAGGGGGAATTGAGGGACTGAAGAACTGAGGAATTGAAGGAAGAAATTAGGCCAGCTTCTCTCTGAGATTTACAAGCGCCCCGGGTCCTCCATTTTCCTCAGTTCGTCAGTTCCCCGTTCTTAAATTCTTCCGTTCCTCTGCCTACTCCAGCAGCGGCGACCAGGCCGGATCCGAGGCGAAGTTCGACGTCGGGATCTGCTGCTCGTTGCGGCCGGTAAGATCGACTGTGACCAGCTTCGGCCCGCCGGCGGAGTCGCGGAAGAACATCAGCACGCGACCGTTCGGCGCCCATGTCGGCCCCTCCTGCTGGAAGCCGGAGGACAGGATGCGCTCGCCCGAACCGTCGGTCTTCATGACGCCGATCTGGAACTCGCCGCCCGACTGCTTGGTGAAGGCGATGAGGTCGCCGCGCGGCGACCACACCGGCGTGGAATAGACGCCGTCGCCGAACGAGATGCGGTGCGGGTTGGAGCCGTCCGCACCCATGACGTAGATCTGCGAGCGGCCGCTGCCGCCGCCGCGGTCGGAGGTGAAGACGATCTGCGAGCCGTCGGGCGAATAGGAGGGCGAGGTGTCGATGGCGGTCGAATCGGTGAGCCGCGTGGTCGAACGGCTTCTCAGATCCATGGCGAAGATGTTGGAGTTGCCGTCATCGCGCAGCAGGCTCATGATCACCTTCTGGCCATCGGGCGAAAAGCGCGGCGCGAACGTCATGCCGGGGAAATTGCCGACCAGCTCGCGCTGTCCGGTCTCGATCTGCAGCAGATACACCTTCGGCTGTCCGCTCTCATAGGACATGTAGGTGATTTCCTGCCGGTTCGGCGAGAAGCGCGGCGTCAGCACGATCGAACGGCCGTCCGACAGGTAGCGGACGTTGGCGCCGTCCTGGTCCATGATGGCGAGACGCTTCTTGCGCGCGTTCTTGGCGCCGGATTCGTCGACGAAGACGACGCGCGTATCGAAATAACCCTTCTCGCCGGTCAGCCGCTCGTAGATCGCATCGGCGATGATATGGGCGACGCGCCTGGTATTGGCGTCATTGGCGAAGAACTGCTCCCCGGCCATCTGCTGGCCGGCAAAGGTGTCCCATAGCCGGTACTGGGCGCGGACACGGCCGTCGGCTTCCTTGCCGACGCTGCCGGTGACCAGCGCCTGCGCATTGATCACCTTCCAGTCATCGAAGCGCGGCGTGGCGTCCGGGCCGGAGATCTTCTCGATGAAAGCGCTCTTGTCGATCGGCGCGAACAGGCCGGAACGCTTGAGGTCGGCCGTGACGATCTCCGTGATCTGGGCGCCGAGCTCACCATTGGACTGGAAGTCAGTGATGGCGATCGGCAGCGGCTCGACATTGCCCTTGTTGACGTTGAGCTCGACGAGCGCCCAGGCCGGCAAGGTGGCGGCGGTCGTCATGCCCAGCGCCATGGCTGCAATCGTCAGGAGCGGCTTGAGGAAAGATCTCATGTCTTCTCGCTTCTCTTCTTTGATGGTTCGGACGCAAGGCCTATAGGCCAAGCATCTCCCTTGGGTCGAAGGTGACCCGGATGTCGTTCCAAATGTCCTGCTTGCCGGCGGGAACCTGCAGGCCGGCCACGTCGCATTTTTGAACCGCGCGCACAGCGCTTTCGTCGAACTGCCGGTTGCCGCTCGACTGCTCGACCGACGGGCGGCCGTCGAGCTTGCCGTTGGTATCGAGATTGAAGCGGACCACGACGACGAAGTTCTCCGAACCTTCCAGTCCAACCGGCAAGGTCCAGCAGCCGCCGAGCTGAGCTTCGAGCGCGCCTTGCTCGGATTTGGACAGCTTCTGGCCCTGATCCTTCTCGCCGCCGAGCGACGACTGCTGGGTGGAGCGCTTGGCGCCGCCACCCGACGGCTTCTGCTTGTCCAGAAGTGCTGAAATCTCGTCGGCGTTGAACTGCTTTTCATCCGACTTCGGCTTCGAGGAAGCTTCCTTCACCGGCTTTTCCGCGTCCTTGCGCTCCGGCGCCTTGGCGCTTTCGGCGGGAGCGGGCTGCGGCTTCGGCCGCGCTGCAGGGGCGGGTGCCGAGTCCGGAAGCTTAGCCTCCTCGGTCGGCTGCTCCTTGGCGATCGCCTCGGCGACGGCGTCCGGCTTGACCTCTTCCTTCTGGATGGCGGCGGTCGTGTCCTTCGGCGGCGCTGGCGTCGGCTCCTTGGCGGGTGTCGGCTTCGGCTCCGTCTGCTTGACCGGCTCGGGCTTGACCTCTTCCTTAGGTGTCGGCGTCGGCGCGACTTCGGTCGCCGGGGTCGGCTTCGGCTTTTCCTGCGGCTTCGGCACGTCCTCGACCGCCGGCTTCTCGGTCGGCGTCGGCGCCGGGGGCGGCGCGGATGTCTTCTCGACCGGCTTCGGCTTGGCTTCGTCCGTCACCGGCTTGTCGGTGTCGACGCTGTTCTCGCCGACCTTCTGCGCGTCGGGGACGATATCCGGGCGCTTGGTCGGCAGCGGCGCCGGCTTGTCATGCATGACCGCTTTCTTGTCGCCCTGCAGCGTCTGCGCGATCGCTTCCATCGGCACGATGTCGACCGCCACCGACTCCACGTCGGAAGCCGGCATGGCGGGCGGCGAGGACAGCGTGAACAGCCCGAAGGCCAGCGCCACCGCATGCAAGATCACCGATGAGGTGAGGCCGGTCCGCATTTGGCGTCTACTGATCCTGTTCTTGCAGCGAAACCAGGCCGATGTTCTTGTAGCCGGCCGCCGAAATGCGGGCCATGACCTTCATGGCAGTGCCATAATCCGTCGACTTGTCGCCGCGAATGAAGATGCGCTCGTCATAGCCGGTCTTCGAGATTGCCTGCAGCTTCGCTACCAGCTCATCGATCGGGATCTCGGTTTCCTGCAGATAGATCTGGCCGGCGGCGTTGATCGACACCGTGATCGGCTGCGTGTCGACATTCATCGCCTTGGCTTTCGTGTCGGGCAGGTCGATCGGAACGCCGACGGTGAGCAACGGCGCCGCGACCATGAAGATGATCAGCAGCACCAGCATCACGTCGACCATCGGCGTGACGTTGATTTCCGACATCAGGCCATGATGACGGCCGCGCCGCCGGTGGCCGCGTCCGCCTCGCCCTATGCCACCTGCGCTAGCAGCAGACATACCCATGATCGTACCTCAGGCCTTCTGCGCGACTTTTTCATCGATTTGGCGCGAGAGTATGGCGGAGAACTCGTCCGCAAACCCTTCCATGCGCACGGCGAGCTTGTTCGCATCCGATGACAGCTTGTTGTAGGCGATGACGGCCGGAATGGCCGCGAGCAGGCCGATGGCCGTCGCCAGCAGCGCTTCCGCGATGCCGGGCGCCACGACCGACAGGCTGGTGTTCTTCGAGGCGGCGATCGCCTGGAAGGAGGTCATGATGCCGATTACGGTGCCGAACAAGCCGATGAATGGCGCGGCCGAACCCGTGGTGGCGAGGAAGCCGAGCCGACCCTCCAGCCTTTCCATCTCGCGGGTCAGCGCGAGATCCATCGCCTTGTCGATGCGGGTCTGCAATGCCAGCGCCGATTTGGCGCCCTTCTCGAAGCTCTTCTTCCATTCGCGCATGGCGGCGACGAAGATCGCGCCCATGCCGGTGGTCTTGCGGTCGGCGAGCGTGCGGTAGAGCTCCTCGAGCGACTGTCCCGACCAAAACACCTGCTCGAAGCGGTTGAGTGCCATCCGCATGCGGCTATAGGCGACAAGCTTGTCGATGATGATCGCCCAGGTCCAGATCGAGGCGCAGAGCAACCCGATCATGACCAATTTGACCACCCAGCCGGCCTGCATGAACAAGGCCCATATCGACAAATGCGCGCCCGGGTCGGCGAGTGCGATGTTTTCCATGACTACGTCCTTAAGATTTTTCCGGGCATCGCTGGCGGCTGGCCCATGGCATCCCTTTGGTCCGATCGCGCGAAGCCTGAAGCTCGCGGGACAAGCCCCGAATGCACCGTTTCGCGGCGTTTTCGGGGCAAATCTTGGTGAAAGGAAGGCACACGAATTGCGCCAATCTTCACCAATTCCTTCATGAACCGTTATGGTTAAGGATGGGTTAGGATATGAAGCGTGGCGCATTGCCGCGCCCACCCGGCCGGCGCCATGCTGGACGCGGCCGATCAGTGCACATCGCGCTGAAGCGGGTCCGGGCGGCGCGCTTTTGGTTGTTTTGGTGGATGTCGTTGTCCCAGAACGGGCAACTCCTGCGTGACAGGGATTCGGCCGAAGCCGGTTCGCGGTGATCAGTCGCTCGCCCTCGGCATAAAGGCCGCGACCCATTCCTTCGGAAATCTGCGCGGGCGGCCGTTCTCGCCGATGATCGCCGCCTCGACCTTCGCTTCGACCAGCACCTCGCCGCCACGCTTCAACTGCTGCGCCATGAAGATGCGGGCGCCCGAAATGTCCTCGGTGCGCGTGTCGATGGTGAGGATGTCGTCCATGCGGGCCGGCGAACGGAAGTCGATCTCCATGCGCCGCACCACCCAGACGATGCGCTCGCCATGCTTGCCATCGGCAAGCTCGGTGTGATGGACGCCGGCGAGCCTGAGATAGTCCGAGCGCCCGCGTTCGAAGAATTCGAGATAGCGCGCATGGTAGACGACGCCGGAGAAATCGGTGTCGGCATAGTAGACGCGGGCCATCAGGCGATGGCCGGATTGCGTCAGCGCCCCCGAAAGCCCGGCGCTGAGCGCTGCGGATTCACTATGATCGTCCATCGCGCTTTCCTTTTCAGGCTTGAACTTTGGCGCGAGAACCGGATGGCACCGATGGGCGCGATGATCAAGCCTTGATGGCGGGGCTGCTGGCGCTTGGCGCCTGCGCGGTTTTCCGTCCGCGTGAATAATACTGGAGCTACCCGAGGTCGATCTGCAGGATCTCTGGCGGCATGCCGAACCGCACCGGCATGATGCTGAAGCCGAGCCCGCCGGAGACGATCAGATTGCGATCATTCTCGACGACATGGCCATAAGCGTAGCGGTTGCCGAAGTCGGACGGCACGACCGGCGAATAGCCGAACAGTCGCACCTGCCCGCCATGGGTGTGGCCCGAAAGCGTCAGCGAAACCCGCCAGGGCACTTTCGGAAAGATGTCCGGCTCATGCGCGAGCAGGATGATCGGCTCGTCGCCTTGCACCTTGGCAAGCGTCCCGCCGAGGTCGTCGAGACCCTTGAAGCCGTGGCGGCCAAGGGCTTTGCTCGGCCGGATTGCCAGCTGGTCCGCAAGTCCGGCGATCCAGAAGCCATGCCCGTCCTTCTCCAGCCGCACCACGTCGTTTTCCAGCACCGGGATGCCGACGCTCTCCAGTGCCTTGCGCGCGGTCGTCGGCCCGGCCATGGCCAGTTGCGCCGCATGATCGTGCCACCAGTCGTGATTGCCGAGGATCGAGAGCACGCCGAGCGGCGCCTTCAGCCCTGACAAAGCGGCGGACCACTCCGGTGCAGAGACTTCGGCCGTGACCAGCCGCATTCCATCGACATAGTCGCCAAGCAGCACGATCAGGTCTGGCTGCAGGGCATTCGTCCTTTCGACGAGCGAGGCGATCCGCTCCGACGTCATCCAGGGATGGCAGGCATGAATGTCGGCCAGTGCTGCGACGCGCAGCTTGAGGCCCGCGGGCCAGTGCGGCGGCGTCACCGAATAGCGTTTCACATGGGCGAGCAGCATCGGCTCAATGCCGACCGCATAGGCACTCAACGACACCATGGACAGGAACGATCCGCCGATGAGGCGCAGAAAGCCACGTCTGGTGATCATCGGTCAGCCCCGCCCCCTGGAAATGCGTCAAGCTGCCTTAGAGGCTGCAATTGTGCCTTCAGCTTGGCGGAGCTGGGGAGATTTCGCGCAGGAAGCCCTTCAAGGCGCGTCCGACGAACAAATGTCCGTTACTCTTCCTGGAACAGGCTGATCTGCTGCTGCGCGAGGTCTTTCGGTGCTTCAAGGCCGAGATGCCGCCAGGCATTGGCGGTCAGCACGCGGCCGCGCGGCGTGCGCTGGATGAAGCCCTGCTGGATCAGATAGGGCTCGATGATGTCCTCGATGGCGTCGCGCGGTTCCGACAGCCCAGCCGCGATCGTCTCGATGCCGACCGGTCCGCCGCCGAAGTTGCGGGCGATCATCGAGAGATACCGGCGGTCGAGCGCGTCGAGGCCGAGCCCGTCGACTTCCAGCCTGGTCAGCGCCTCGTCGGCAATGCGTTTATCGACATGGCCGTTTCCGGCGACGGAGGCGAAGTCTCGCACCCGGCGCAACAGACGTCCGGCAATGCGCGGCGTGCCGCGAGCGCGGCGCGCGATCTCCAGCGCGCCGTCGTCACCGAGCGGCATCGAGAGGATGCGGGCGCCGCGGCGCACGATCTGCTCCAGCTCCTCGACCGTGTAGAAATTGAGCCTGACCGGGATGCCGAAACGGTCGCGCAGAGGATTCGTCAAAAGTCCGAGCCGGGTTGTCGCCGCAACCAGCGTGAAGCGGGCGAGATCGATCTTGACCGAACGCGCCGCCGGCCCCTCGCCGATGATGAGGTCAAGCTGGAAATCCTCCATCGCCGGGTAGAGGATTTCTTCCACCGCCGGATTGAGCCGGTGGATTTCGTCGATGAAGAGCACGTCGCGCTCCTCGAGATTGGTGAGCAGCGCCGCAAGGTCGCCGGCCTTGGCGATAACCGGCCCCGACGTAGAGCGGAAATTAACGCCGAGCTCACGCGCCATGATCTGCGCCAGCGTCGTCTTGCCGAGCCCCGGCGGGCCTACGAACAGCACATGGTCGAGCGCCTCGCCGCGGCTCTTGGCGGCATCGACGAAGACCTTGAGATTGGCACGCGCCGCAGCCTGGCCGACGAACTCGTCAAGCGACTGCGGCCGCAAGCTCTGGTCGGCATCCTCGCCGCGCTTGTCGGGGGCAATGAGACGGGGCGAAAGGCTCATGCGGTCTTCCTTGCATACGGCAAGGACCGGGACAAGCGCCACCTCACCGCGCCAGTTCCTTCAGGCCGAAGCGGATCAGCTTCGAGGCGTCCGCCCCTTCGCCGGCCGACTTTAGGGCCGCGGCCACCGCATTGGCGGCGATGTCGCGCGAATAGCCGAGATTGACCAGCGCCGAGACCGCGTCGGTGATGGGTGCTGCCGCCACGCCTTCGCCAAGCTCCTGCTTGAGGCTGATCGTGCCGGTGGCGGCGCCCGCATAGGCCGGCGCCTTGGTGCGCAATTCGGTGACGATGCGCTCGGCCACCTTCTTGCCGACGCCCGGTGCGCGCGACACCATGGCGATGTCGCGCAACGCGATCGCATTGGCGAGGTCGGGCGGCGCCAGCGTCGACAGCACGGCCAGCGCCACCTTGGCGCCGACGCCCTGCACATTGTTCATCAAAAGGCGGAACCACTCGCGCTCGAGCGGGGTCTGAAAGCCGTATAGCCGGATCATATCCTCGCGCACATAGGTCTCGATGAACAGCACCACCGCCTCGCCGGGGGACGGCAGCGATGCCAATGTGCGAGCCGAGCAATGGGCGACATAGCCGACGCCGTGCACGTCCACGATGCAGGAATCCTCGTCGATCTCATCCAGCGTGCCCTTCAGCTTGCCGATCATGTCCTGGCCTTCATGGATGCGTTTCCGGAGAGACGATTTCGAGGTCGGGGAAATAGCTGCGATAGCGAGGAGCGTCGCGCGTCAATAGGCGGTGACCAGCAACGGCCGCATGAGCGCCAATGAAAAAATCCGGCAAGGTCCGCTCTCGAACACCGCCGGCCCGCCGATAACGGGAATGTGCCACCCCAGCCAAGAATGCGGCTTCCCAGGGCAAAAACTCGCGATCCATTTCAAGCCTCTCGGCTGCTTTCCTCAGCATTGCTTCGGAAGCAACCAGGGGAGCAAGCTCGGACCAGACGATGCTGTTGATGACCAACGCGCCATCGCGTCGGCAGGAGATAATCGCGGACGAAGACCATTCCGTCAGCGGCCCAGCCGGACCCCAGACGTCAATGAGCACGTTTGTGTCAATCAACGTCGAGATTTTCACGTGGTCCCCTCAACCACTCCATGTACTCGTCCGTCGTCATGCCGCCCAAATCCAGCGTCCCCTCCATCTTGCCGAGGACCTCTTTGAATTTGCGGGCAGCTTCCTCCTTCGAAATGTTTTCGTTGACGGCGACAAGCCGGGCGCCCTCGTCCGTAGCCACGAACTGGACCTCCGAACCCGGGCCTATGCCCAGGTGGTCCCTTATTTGTTTGGGGATCGTGACTTGCCCTTTGGTGGTCACACGCATGGTAATACTCCGAAGGTATTACTTACTGCGCAAATGAGAACAAGTCAAGAACACTACCCGGCCAGCGCCGCCATTCGGTAGGCGACGCTTTGACGGTGATGCGCATGACATATGGCGATGGCCAGGGCATCGGCGGCATCGTCGGTCTCGAACACCGCTTTCGGCATCAGCACTTTCACCATCATATGGATCTGCTTCTTCTCGCCGTGACCGACGCCGATCACCGCCTTCTTGACCGCGTTGGGAGCGTATTCCGCGACCGCCAGCCCGGCGCGCGCCGGCACCAGCATGGCGATGCCGCGCGCCTGGCCGAGCTTCAGCGTCGCTGTGGCATCCTTGTTGACGAAGGTCTGCTCGATCGCCGCCTCGTGCGGCATGGCCTGGTGCAGCACTTCGGCGAGCCCATCATGCAATTGGCAGAGCCTCGTTGCGAGCGGCGCCTTGTCGTCGGAACGCACGGTGCCGGAGGCGACGAAGCGCAGCGAATTGCCGAGGCTCTCGACGATGCCCCAGCCGGTGCGCCTCAGGCCCGGATCGATGCCGATGATGCGAATCGCTTCCCCCATGCGCCAAGTCTAACCGCTGCGCATGGCGATACCAGTGAATTGTGAACAAACCAGAAACAGCCTGTGCCGGGATGGGCTGCTTCAGAATTCGATCCGATGAGTCCGTAAGGCGGCGTTTTCAAGAACCGGTGCGGAACTGACTTTAGTACACGAGCACCGGAAGCGCAGAAAACGGCGCCAGATAGCGATCAGAGCGAATTGTGGGGCAGCCTGTTAGCCGCGGGCGAAGGCCGTGTTCAGCAGGCTGATCTGATCGGAGACCGGGTTGGCGCGGCGGCCGGCGGCCGGCGTGTCGTGCATGGCGCCGCCGTAGATCTCCTCGTCCATGCGCTTCACCAGCGCCTGCAGGCGCAGCGACCGGCTCACCAGATCCAGGAAGTCCTTTGGCAATTCGCTCCAGCCCAGCGCCTCATCATGCGCGGAGGCGGTATCGAGCCGCACCTTGGATTTTTCCGAGGCGACCTGGTCGCGGGTCATCTCGCCGGAATTGGCCGCCCGCTGCAAAAGCAGCCAGGAGGCGACCTGCATCAGCCTCGTGGTAAGACGCATCGATTCGGCCGCATAGAGCGTCGCCGCCGTGCGCGACAGCTTCTTGGCTTCGAGCCTGCCCTTGCCGTCAAGATATTCGGCCGCCTGTTCGACCAGGCCCATGC
The DNA here is from genome assembly GCF_002294985.1 of Mesorhizobium sp. WSM3862. Taxonomy (GTDB): domain Bacteria; phylum Pseudomonadota; class Alphaproteobacteria; order Rhizobiales; family Rhizobiaceae; genus Mesorhizobium. Next base: position 339,712 of record NZ_NSGE01000005.1, read on the forward strand.
CCTCCTGGTAAAGCGGCTTGAAGGACTGGGAGAAAACCCGGCGTTCCGCGAGCTTTATGGTTTTCGCGCTGCCTTTCGAAGGCTCGTTCATCGATACGCCCCTGCACTGCCGCAAGCCGATTCGGCATCCTTGCCGATACGTCCTGCACCCTTAAACGACTGAGGCTTGAAAATGCGCTTCGATGCCCATGAAGGCAAGCGCATGTTTAACAAACGGTTAACGCCGAGGCGCGTTGTCCGCCGGCGGCCAACGCGCAAAAAAAGAGCCGCGGATAAGGCGGCTCTCAGGAGTTTAACAGGGAGGCGTCAAACAAAGTGGCTCCAACCACTCGGTAAGAATCCAGACAAACTGGATGGGTCCTAGTAAACGCCTGTAAAGCTTAATGAAGCCTTAACGCCGCGCGGAATTTTCAAGCGAACGGACTTTTTCCTGTGCCGGAACGGGACGGCCCGGCTCCCTCCCGCGCCATCCAGCCCTGGATGCATATGGCGGCGCCGAAACATCGGTCCCGCCGCCGCGACATCGTTTCGAAACACGCTCCGCGCTAAACGCCCGCTCCTCTCAATGCGGGCGCAGTCGACGCTGCCACCAATCAAGAAATGCAGGAGCACACCAATGGACTGGTATTCGATCGTCAAATTCCTTCACGTCGTCTCGGCCATCCTGTGGGTCGGCGGCGGCTTCGTCCTGTTTCTGCTCGGCGTGCTTGCCGAGCGCGCCGGCAACATCCAGGACAAGCTGCAAGCGATGCGGGCGAGCGGCGAGCTCGGCGGCCGCTTCTTCGCGCCGATGTCGATGCTCACCCTGATTTTCGGCCTGATCATGTGCAGCTTCTGGGTCGGCTTTTCCGACCTGTGGATCATCATCGGCCTTGTCGGCTACGGCACGACCTTCTCGATCGGCATGCTCGTTTTCAAGCCGACCGGCGAGCGGATGGGGGCCATGGTCGCCAAGGAAGGCGTGACGCCGGGGGTTCTCGCCATCGGCCAGCGCATGATGCGCTGGGCGCGTTTCGACTACTCGGTGATGCTGGTGATCATCGCCGACATGGTGCTGAAGCCTACGCTTCACGACATCGGCATCCTCGCCGGCATGGTGCTGGTGATCGCGTCCGGCGCAGCGCTTGCGCTTGGCGGCGGCCGCCAGCTGGTGCCGAGCGCCGCTTGATCCTTCTGTGGCGGGCGGCGCCGGTGCGCCGCCCTGCCCATCACATCAGGCCCGCAATACCGTCCCAGAGCAGCTTGAGCGCCACCACCGCCACCGTCGCGTATGTGAACGGATAAAACACCTCCGGCCGCATGCGGCGCACCAGCCAGGCGCCGGCGATGGTGGAAAGCGGCGCCAGCGGCATCAGCGCAAACGATGCGGTGAGATTGGTGCTGTCGAACTGGCCAAGCGCGAAATAGGGAATGAGCTTCAGCGCGTTGGTAGCGGCGAAGAAGATCGCCGCCGTCCCTGACAGCACCTTCGGGTCGAGCCGGATCGGCAGCGCGTAGACCTGGAAGGGCGGGCCGCCGACATGGGCGACGAAGCTGGTGAAGCCCGCAACGATGCCCCAGAACGCCGCAGCGATGCGGTTCGGCTCCACCTCGTGGTCGGCGCCGTGGCGGAACTGCAGATAGATCCAGCGCAGGACGAAGACCAGCGCGACCGCGCCGACGATCAGCCGCACCATTTCCTCCGTCACCAGGGCCGCCGTCAGCCAGCCGAGGCCGATGCCGATGATGGCGCCGGGCATCATGTCGACCAGCATCTTGCGGTCATAGACGCCCCACCACGTCCACACCGAAACGATGTCCATCAGGCAAAGGATCGGCAGCAGGATGGCCGCCGCCTGCACCGGCGGGATGGCCAGCGCCATCAGCGGCACGCCGACGAAGCCGACGGCGCCGCCGAAGCCGCCCTTCGACAGGCCGACGAGGATGACCGCCGGAATGGCGGCGGCATAGAACCAGGGATCGCTGAGCAGGCCTGACATGGGAGAACGGCGACAAGAAACGGCTGGAGGATGGCGGGAGACTTGCAATAGACCAGAAAGCGAAAGACCGCGATAGCCGAAGCGCCCCGCCAGCCGGTCGGCGCGATCAACTGTCCGTAATCCGGCCTGCCGAGTTTGCGGCTGGCGGCGGGCCATGCATAAGGTCACCCGCCCAGCATGAGGTTTGACGATGAGCGAAGTCCTGATCCGCCGCGCGGACAAAGCCGATCTTGCGGCGATCGTCGCGATGCTTGCAGATGACGCGCTTGGCCGCGCCCGCGAGAATGCAAGCGTGCCTTTGGCGCAAGCCTATCAGGACGCCTTCGCGGCCATAGACGGCAACCCGAACCATTTCCTGGCGGTGATGGCGGACGGCGCCGAAGTCATCGGCACCTTGCAGATCAGTTTTATCCCAGGCCTGTCGTTGCAGGGCGCCTGGCGCGGCCAGATCGAGGCGGTGCGCGTCGCGGCGAGCCGGCGCGGAGACGGGCTGGGGCAGCGCCTGCTGGAATGGGCGATCGAAAGATGCCGGGAGCGCGGCTGCAGGGTGGTGCAGCTGACGACCAACAAGAGCCGGCTCGACGCGCACCGCTTCTACGAACGGCTCGGCTTCAAGGCGAGCCACATCGGCTACAAGCTGGATATTTGACGCACCCGCGCCGGCGATGCCGCCGACCTCTCATCGTCGCGCCTGAACCAGAAGAAACATCGGCCGCTCGACCTCTTTGGCCAGTTCAGGCCTGGCAGCGATCTGCGCTTCAGTTGGACAGAATTCCTCCACGCGGCCGATGGTGAACCCGGCCTGGATCAGATTGTTGAGCGTGGTGCCGAGTGTGCGGTGGTGCTTCACCACGCCCTTGGTGAACCAGTCGGTCGAGCGCGGTCCTTCCACCAGATACCGATCGACGGGCCAGACGTTCCTTCCTGAGGCATCCACGGACCAGCCCGGATTGCTTGGAGCCATGAAGATCGGATGCTCCGTCGAGAAGACGAAGAACCCGCCGGGAACCAAGGCTTGGTAAACCGTCGCGAACAGCCGCGCGGCATCGCTGACATAATGCAGGGCAAGCGAGCTATAGGCGAGGTCGAAGCGCGCCTTCGGCAGGCTCAGCTCGTCGAGGTCGACCCGCTCATAGGTCATGGCGTCGTCGGAGCCGGCGGCGCGTGCTCGGGCGAGCATCCTTTCCGACAGGTCGAGGCCCAGAACCTGCTTGGCTCCGTGCGCCCGCGCCCAGCGGCAGAACCAGCCGAAGCCGCAACCGAGATCGACGATGCTTAGACCAACCACCTTCGGCAGCATGGCGCGCAGAACCGGCCACTCGGGCGCGCCGTCCAACCCTTCCACCGAACGATGCAGACGGCTGTAGCCCTCGAAGAAATCGGCCTTGTCGTAGATATTTTGCGCCATGCTCTTCCCGTGCTTTCGCTTGCTAACCTAGCGGTCGTTTCGTTAGCGTCCATCAGGAGCTTCAACAGGCCGTCTGTCAGTCCTTGGAGATTGGCGCAAGCCGCTGCTGCCGCGACGCTTTTCAGCGGCGATCTTCGCCCGCCTCCTGTTCAAGCCGGACGCTTTGCTCTATGCCGCAATGCCACCATGTTCGCCCGGCATAGGCGAAAACCGGGATCGAAGACCGATGAATGAAGCAACCCCGCCCAATCGCTGCCGAATCGTGCTGATCGCGCCGCCGCTTGTGACTCCCGAGCACATCTGCACCGCCTTCGACGGCGGCGACGTCGCCTCGCTGATCCTGCCCGAAAACGGCATGGATGACGCCGCCTTCCAGGCCTTCGCCGAGAAGATCGTGCCGATCGCACAGGCCGCCGGCGTCGCCGTCATCATCGCCGGCGACAGCCGCATCGCCGGCCGCGTCCATGCCGACGGCATCCATGTCGAGGCAAACCGCCAGGAACTGGCCGAGACGATCGAGCGCTTGGCCGACAGGATGATGGTCGGGGCGAGCGGCGCCAAGACCCGCGACGAGGCGCTGGAGCTCGGCGAGGAGCGGCCCGACTACATGTTCTTCGGCCGCTTCGGCTATGACAACAAGCCCGAGCCGCACCACCGCAATCTCGCTCTCGGTGAATGGTGGGCGCAGATGATCCAGATTCCTTGCATCGTGATGGCCGGCTCCGAGCTTGCGTCGGTGCAAACGGTAGCGGCCACCGGCGCCGAGTTCGTGGCGCTCTCCAGCGCCGTCTTCGCCGACGGACTCGATCCGCGCGCGGCGGTCGCCGCCGCCAACGCGCTGCTCGACCAAACCGCGCCGCGCTTCGAGGACTGACGTGCGCTGGCCCCGGCTTTCCTTCGCGGCGTTGGCCGCTGCCTTGACGATCCAGGCGCCCGCTGCGCTGGCCGCCGAGACCCCGCCGGTGCCGCAGCCCAGACCGGACACGACCACACCCGACACGAGCGCGCCGGATACAAGCGCCCCTGCTACCGGCGCCCCGAATACAAGCATTCCGAATATAAGCGCCCCAAATACCAGCGCCCCGAATACTGGCGACCCGAATGCTGCCGCCCCGAATACTGGCGCGGCCCACGCCGATAAGCCGATCGAAACACCGCTGCCACAGCCGGCAACGCTTCAACCGCCATCGGCCGACACCATCAATCCCGATCGCTTCGGCGCCAAGCTCCCGGACGCTGCCTACGGCGCCTTCCAGCGCGGCCTCTACAAGACCGCCTACAACCTTGCCATGGTGCGGGCCAAGAACGGCGACCCCGCGGCGCAGACACTGGTCGCCGAGATCCTGTCGCGTGGGCTGGGCGTGCCGCTCAACGCGGCAGAGGCCGCGAAATGGTATGGGCTCGCCGCCGAGCAGGGCGTGCCGGAAGCGCAGTTCCAATATGCGCTGATGCTGCTCGACGGACGCTATGTGAAGAAGGACGCCAAGGAAGCCTATGCGCTGATGCAGGCCGCCGCCGAGGCGGGCAACCGCCTGGCCCAGTTCAACTTCGCCCAATTGCTCGTCCAGCAGGATCCGGGCGATGCCGGCATCGCCAAGGCGGCTGTGTATTATGAGCGCGCCGCCAGTACCGGCCTTGCCGACGCCGAATATGCGATGGCGCAAATCTACGCCAACGGCGCCGGCGGCAAACCGCGCGACGACGCCAAGGCACGCACCCTGCTGGCGCAGGCCGCCCGGCAGAACTACGACACCGCGCAACTTGACCTCGCCGCATGGATGATCGAGGGGCGCGGCGGCGATCGCGACCTGAAATCGGGCTTTGCCTGGATGAGGCGCGCGGCCGAAGGCGGCAATGTCGCCGCCCAGAACCGCCTCGCCAAACTCTATATGGGCGGCATCGGTACCGACCCCGATCTGATCCTGGCCGGAGCCTGGTATATCGTCGCCCGGCGCGCCGGGTTGATCGACCCGCAGATGGACGATTTCCTGCAGGGCCTCGACGACGGTCAGACCAAGCAGGCGCTGCAGAGGGCGAACCGGCTGCCCTGAAAAGACGGCTCACGGCAGCGGCCATCTCCATGAGCGTTCGCGACGCCCTCCCTTGCCACTCAATGCGATTTGTGGTCTTGGAGGCGCCAAAGCGCGCTCCGCGCCAAAAATCTCATTCCGGATCAGTTCAACATGGCCAAGATCAGTGGCAGCGAAATCCGTCCCGGCTATGTCATCGAGCATGACGGCGGCCTCTGGGTCGCGGTCAAGACCAACACCGTGAAGCCCGGCAAGGGCGGCGCCTACAACCAGGTCGAGCTGAAGAACCTGATCAACGGCACCAAGCTCAACGAGCGCTTCCGCTCGGCCGAGACCGTCGAGCAGATCCGGCTGGAGATGAAGGATTTCTCCTTCCTCTACGAGCAGGGCGACGCGCTGGTTTTCATGGACACCGAAAGCTACGAGCAGCTCGAACTGAACAAGGATTTCGTCGGCGAGCGCGCCGCCTTCCTGCAGGACGGCATGATGGTCACGGTCCAGCTCTACGAGGAGCGGCCGATCGGCATCTCGCTGCCCGACCAGGTGACGCTGACCATCACCGAGGCCGACCCCGTGGTGAAGGGCCAGACGGCGGCGTCCTCTTACAAGCCTGCAGTGCTGGAAAACGGTGTCCGCGTCCTGGTGCCGCCCTTCATCTCGGCCGGCGAGCGCATCATCGTCGACACCAACGAGATCACTTACGTGCGTCGCGCAGAATAAAACGGCCAACACAGGAAGAAGAAGAATGGCGCGTTCCGCTCTCCTCAATGTCATGGTCCAGGCCGCGATGAAGGCCGGCCGGTCGCTGTCGCGCGATTTCGGCGAGGTGCAGAACCTGCAGGTCTCGATGAAGGGGCCTGGCGACTATGTCAGCCAGGCCGACCGCAAGGCCGAAGAGATCGTCTTTACCGAACTGTCGAAGGCGCGGCCGGGCTACGCCTTCCTGATGGAGGAGCGCGGCGCCGTCGACGGCGAGGACGGCCAGCATCGCTGGATCGTCGACCCGCTCGACGGCACCACCAACTTCCTCCACGGCATCCCGCTCTTCGCGGTCTCGATCGCGCTCGAGCGCCAGGGCCAGATCGTCGCCGGTGTCGTCTACAATCCGGCCATGGACGAGCTCTATACCACCGAGCGCGGCGGCGGCGCCTTCATGAACGACCGCCGGCTGCGCGTCGCCGGACGCGCCAAGCTCACCGATGCCGTGATCGGCTGCGGCGTGCCGCATCTTGGGCGCGGCCAGCACGGCAATTTCCTGATCGAGTTGCGCAATGTCATGGCCGAGGTCTCCGGCGTCCGCCGCCTTGGCTCAGCCTCGCTCGATCTCGCCTATGTCGCGGCCGGCCGCATGGACGGGTTTTGGGAAACCGGCCTTTCGGCCTGGGACATCGCCGCCGGCGCCCTGCTCATCCGTGAAGCGGGCGGCTTCGTTTCGGATATGGATGGCGGGCAGGACATGCTGGAGGCCGGCTCCATCGTCGCCGGCAACGAGCTTATCCAACGTGCGCTCTTGAGGACGGTAAAGAAGCCCCTGGCTGCGCGCTGAAGCGCGCCTATCGCATCACCCCGAAATCGGGAATCGATTTCGCTGATCTCCGTTTCGGAACAGATAAGCGCAAATCAAAGGGCTGCAGCCTCCTTTGCGCGTCGAAAGGACGCGCGGCGCGCTCGTCGCAAAACCGCAACCGAAGCTTGAAATACTGATCCGCGACTGCCCAGATTATGGTTGCAGGATCATTCATGAACGACGCTCGCGCAAATACAACGATCGAAATCCCCTTTGTCGGCCGCTGGCACTATTCGCGCGCCGAGATGATCGCCGATGGCATCGTCCATGCTGTGGGCATCGTGCTGGCGATCGCCGCCGGCTCTGCCTTCCTGGCTTTAGCCGCCTTCCATTCCGGCCCGGGTGAGTATGTCGCCGCCGTCTTCTACGTTGTGTCGCTGCTCACCGTGCTGTCGGTATCGCTGGCCTATAATTTGTGGCCGATATCGTGGCCGGCGAAGTGGATCCTGCGCCGCTTCGACCATGCCGCGATCTATCTGCTGATCGCCGCCACCTACACGCCTTTCCTGGCCCAGCTCCAAACGTCCGCGCTTGCCGTGCCGATGATCGTTATCGTGTGGAGCGCGGCGGCACTGGGCATCGCCATCAAGATGTTCCTGCCTGGACGCTACGACCGGCTGGCGATCCTCTTCTATCTCGCCATCGGCTGGAGCGGCGTCGTGCTCGCCGGACCGCTGGTCGCGACTCTGCCGCCAGCCTCCGTCATGCTGCTGGTCGCGGGCGGCATTGTCTATTCATTGGGCGTCATCTTCTTTGCCTGGAAAGGCCTGCGTTTCCACAATGCCGTCTGGCATGGCTTCGTCGTCACCGGCGCCGGGCTGCACCTGGCCGCCATGGTCGACTGTCTGGTCATCAGCCGTTTTTGAAACGACCCGCGCGGGGCGATATTGTCAAGCACCATTCAATTTGGTCACAATTCCGTTTAGAGTCGCGGCAATTCTGCGGCGGGTGGCATCGGAAACGGGGCACGGATGGCTTTTCTCAGATCCTTCGGCAGGCGCTCGGATGTCCTGGTCTACGATCCGCACAAGCTGTCGAGCCCGCAGGTCTTCCTGCTCACGATGGTGATCTTCCTGGTCATCGTCGCCTTCATCGCCGCCATCCTCACCCGCCAGATCTCCACCGCCTTCTCCAGCAACCCCGGCCTCAACGGGCTGATCATCGGCGTGCTCGCCGTCGGCATCCTGCTCGCCTTCGCCCAGGTCGGCCGGCTGTTCAGAGAGGTGCGCTGGGTCAACTCCTTCCGCGCCGGCTCCGAGACCACCGAGCCGGTGCTCCTGGCGCCGATGAAGGCGATGATCGGCCGCTCGTCGACGATCGCCTTCTCGACCTCTTCGATGCGCACCATGCTCGATTCCATCGCCACGCGCCTCGATGAAAGCCGCGACACCTCGCGCTATCTTGTCGGACTGCTGGTGTTTCTTGGCCTGCTCGGCACCTTCTGGGGCCTGCTCAACACCATCGCCTCCATCCGCGAGACGATCGAGGCGCTCGACCCCGGCAGCGGCGATGCCGCCGCCGTGCTCGACGCGCTGAAGCAGGGCCTGTCGGCGCCGCTCGCCGGCATGGGCACGGCCTTCTCGTCCTCGCTGTTCGGCCTCTCCGGCTCGCTGGTGCTCGGCTTCCTCGACCTGCAGGCCGGCCGCGCCCAGACCCGCTTCTACACCGAGCTCGAGAACTGGCTGTCCTCGGTCACCGATCTCTCGTCCGATATCGTCGTGTCGGAATCGGCGCGCGCCGAGCCGTCGGAGGAGATCCGCCTGCTGTCGGAACGGCTGCGCAGCCTGCAGGAGAACGGCGGCGGCTCCAACCCGCGCGTCGCCACCGCCATGGCCAACCTGGCGGACGGCATTTCCGGGCTGGTCAAGAACATGCGCTCGGAACAGCAGATCATGCGCGACTGGGTCGAGGCGCAGTCGGACGAACAGAAGGCGATGCGCAACACGCTGGAAAAGATCGCTGACGCCCTGAAGAAGACCGGAGTGCACTGACGTGGCGCTGGCAAGGAGGCGCGCCGATCGCCGCATCGACTACTGGCCCGGCTTCGTCGACGCGCTGTCGACGCTTCTGCTCGCCATCATGTTCCTGCTGACGGTCTTCGTGCTGGCGCAATTCCTGCTCAGCCGCGAAATCTCCGGCAAGGACACCGTGCTCAGCCGCCTCAACTCGCAGATCAACGAGCTGACGCAGTTGCTGGCGCTGGAGCGCTCGAACAGCCAGGACAAGGAAGACACGCTCGCCAATCTGCAGGCCTCGCTGTCGGCGGCGGAGGCGGAAAAGAGCCGTCTTCAGCAATTGCTGGAGCAGGGTGCCGGCGCCGGCGACGCTGCCAACAAGCGGGCGGACGCGCTGTCCGGCGAACTCAGCAACCAGCGCCAGATCAGCCAGCAAGCGCTGAGCCAGGTCGAGATCCTCAACCAGCAGATCGCGGCACTGCGCAAGCAGATCGCGGCGCTCGAGGACGCGCTCAACGTGTCCGAGCAGCGCGACCGCGAGTCCAACACCAAGATTGCCGATCTCGGCCGCCGCCTGAACGTGGCGCTGGCGCAGCGTGTCCAGGAGCTCAACCGCTACCGTTCCGACTTCTTCGGCCGGCTGCGCGAGATCCTCGCCGACCGCGAGAACATTCGCATCGTCGGCGACCGCTTCGTCTTCCAGTCGGAGGTGCTGTTCCCGACCGGCTCCGACGAGATCAACGATGCCGGCAAGGTCGAGATGAAGAAGCTCGCCGATGCCGTCATCGAGCTGCAGAGGGAAATCCCGCCTGAGATCAGCTGGGTGCTGCGCGTCGACGGCCACACCGACAACAAGCCCTTGTCCGGCACCGGCCGCTATCGCGACAATTGGGAGCTGTCGACCGCCCGTGCGACCTCGGTGGTGAAGTTCCTGATCGAGAACGGCGTGCCGGCGAACCGACTGGTAGCCGCCGGCTTCGGCGAATTCCAGCCGCTCGATCCGGCCGACACGGATGAGGCGCGCAGCAAGAATCGCCGAATTGAACTGAAGCTCACCGAACGTTGATCCGGCATCACGCGAACTCACGCGAATTTGTTCGCAGGCTCAACTCTAGCGCGCAGAGGCTCGCCGGCAAGGCCTGAAAACATTATCTTTTTTTAATTACACTCGGCGACTTGGCGGCCCTAGTTTGCTGCGCAGGGCCGGGAACCGCCGGCGATGCCTCCCATCGCGACGCGACGGAACCGGACGGCCCACTAGCTCGGAAGCGGAGCGGGATGGCCGCTCCTTCCCCAGCAGGAGGACGCGCCGTCATGCGCGCTTTAACATCTCTCAAGACTGCAACTCTCGCCGCGGTTCTGATCGCCGCCCCGCTCGCCGGCGCCTACGCCGCCGGACATCACAAGGGCGCTCTCGACGCAACCGATCCAACCGACTTCACCGGACCGCGGGTGACCAGCCTGATCGAGCAGGTCCAGGGTGTGGATCAGGGCATCGCCGACGCGCGGCAAGCAAACGACATCTCGGCCTCGGAAGCGCAGCAACTGCATATGCGCGCCGCGCACATCAGCCAGGTGGCCGAGCACGTAGCCGCTTCGGATCACGGCAGGATTCCGGCTGCGCAATATCACGACCTGCTGCGCCGTCTCGACAATGTCGACCAAAAGCTGAGAACCGATACCGGCAGCGGCTTCCTGATGGGCGACGGCGCCGACGGCGGCCACTATCCGAACGGCTGAGCGGTTTCGGTCCGCGACTGCCGTTTCGAGACCAGGAAGGGACGATCTGGCGCCCGAGGGACCTGGCCCGAGGGCGTCCTTTTTTCAGTCACCGGCCGAGCCAAAGCGCGATAATGGCAAGCACCGCGGGCAGCGTCTGGATGACCAGGATCTTGCGGCCGACGGTCGCCCCGCCATAGAGGCCGGCGACGGCAACGCAAAGCAGGAAGAACATCTTGATTTGGAAGCCGCCGGTGCCGAGATAGAGCCCCCAGATCAGGCCTGTCGCAAGAAAGCCGTTATAGAGCCCCTGGTTGGCGGCGAGCACTTTCGAGGCGCTGGCGAAGTCCGGCTTGAGGTTGAACGCCTTGTGGCCGCGCGGCGTGTCCCACAGGACCATCTCCAGATAGACGATGTAGCAATGGATCAGCGCCACCAGCCCGGTCAGGATATTGCCGATCATTGTCCCCTCCGCTCGTTGGCCCCAACCTTTGATCACGCAGCGCTGTTGCAAGGCAAGATGGGCTGATCCGGAACGGGCGGATCAGGGTTGCCAAGCTGCGCGCCTTGGTATCTTTTCGCGCCAACCCCTTTGCAGCCGGAAACCATCCATGTCCTTCCAAAAACTCGATCTACTCGGCCATAGGCTCGAAGCGCTGGAACATGCGCTGGCCATCCTCGGCGCCGATGAGGCGACCCACATGGCGGTTGGCGGCGGCGAGAAGCGCGCCGAGGCGATGTCGGCCCTGGCCGGCATGCTGCACGCCCAGGCTACCGCGCCGGAGATCGGCGACTGGATCGCCGCCGCCGAAGCCGAACCGCTGAACGACGAGCAGCAGGCTGCGGTAAGGGAACTGCGCCGGCAATATACCAACCTCACCTGCCTGCCGGTCGAATTTGTTGAGCGCCAGACGACGGCGCGCATGCGCTCCGAGCAGCTCTGGCGCGACCTGCGCGCCAAGAATGACTGGGCGGGCTTCCTGCCGGCACTGGAAGGCGTCGTGGCACTGGTGCGGGAAGAAGCGGCGCTGCGCGCCGAGGCGCTCGGCCTCGCCCCCTATGACGCGCTGATGGAGCAGTACGATCCGGGCAACCGCGCCGCCGACATCACGCCGGTGTTTGTCGAGCTGAAGGCTTTCCTCAAGGATTTCCTGCCGCATGCGCTGGCGATGCAGGATGCGCGGCTGGCGAAGCACGCGCTCAAGCCGCTCTCCGGCAGCTACGCCGTCGAGAAGCAGCGCGAGCTTGGTCTTGCCATGATGGCGGCGGTCGGCTTCGACCTCACCCATGGCTCGCTTGCGGTGTCGCACCATCCCTTCTGCGGCGGCGTGCCGACCGATGTGCGCATCACCACCCGCTACAAGACTTCCGATTTCCTGTCGGCGCTGATGGGAGTGCTGCACGAGACCGGCCACGCGCTTTACGAACAGAACCTGCCGAAAGCCTGGTCGCACTGGCCGCTCGGCAAGGCGCGCGGCATGGCCGTGCATGAGAGCCAGAGCCTGTTCGTGGAGAAGCAGATCGGCCGCAACCCCGCCTTCTGGCGCTGGGCGCTGCCGGTTGTCGAGAAGCATCTCGGCGAAGCCTGGTCGATCGACGACATCCTGCCGCATGTCCATCATGTGGAACTCGGCTTCATCCGAGTCGACGCCGACGAGGTCACCTATCCGCTGCATGTCATCCTGCGTTACGAGCTCGAGCAAGAGCTCGTCTCAGGACGGCTGGAGGCGGCCGACCTGCCCGAGGCCTGGGATGCCAAGATGCGCGACTATCTCGGCCTGTCGACCATCGACAACCCGGCCGACGGGCCGATGCAGGACGTGCACTGGCCGGGCGCCGCCTTCGGCTATTTCCCGTCCTACACCTTGGGGGCCATGATGGCGGCACAGCAGTGGGCGGCCTTGACCAGGGAGCATCCGTCAGCCGACGGAGATCTCGCCAAGGGCGACTTCAGCGCCATCAATGAGTGGCGACGCGCCAAGATCTGGTCGCAGGGCTCGCGCTGGTCGACGCCGGACCTGCTCGAGCGCGCCACCGGCGAGAAGCTCAACGCCGTTTACTTCACCGAGCACCTGCGCAAGCGCTACGGCGACTGATAGCGCCTGCCGGCGGGCGCTACTCCGCCGCGCCCTTGAAGGCGCTCGCTCCGGTCTCGAACTGCAGCTTGGCGAGCCGCGCATAGGTGCCGCCCTTGGCGACAAGGCTTTGGTGGGTGCCTTCCTCGACGATGCGCCCGCCTTCCATGACCAGGATGCGGTCGGCCTTGAGTACCGTCGCCAGCCGGTGGGCGATCACGATGGTGGTGCGGCCGCGCATCAGCCGCTCCAGCGCCGTCTGCACCAGCGTTTCGCTTTCGGCGTCGAGCGCCGAGGTCGCCTCGTCGAGCAGCAGGATCGGTGCGTCGCGCAGAATGGCGCGGGCGATCGCCACGCGCTGGCGCTGGCCGCCCGAAAGCGTCACACCGCGCTCGCCGACCTGGCTGTCATAGCCCTTTTCAAGCTTGCCGATGAATTCGTCGGCAAGCGCCGCCTTTGCCGCCGCCTCGATCTCGGCATCGCTGGCGCCCGGCCGGCCGAAGCCGATATTGTCGGCAGCACTGGCCGCGAAGATGGTGACGTCCTGCGCCACGATGGCGATGCGCTGGCGGATTGCGGCCGGATCGGCCTGGCGCAGATCGACGCCGTCGATGACGACACGGCCGCTCTCCGGATCGTAGAAGCGCAGGATAAGCGAGAAGACGGTGCTTTTTCCCGCGCCCGAAGGACCGACGATCGCCACCGTCTCGCCGGGCTTCACCTGGAAGCTCAGCCCATGCACGGCGGCCCGGTCCGGCCGCGCGGGATAGGAGAAGGAGACATCGTCAAAGCTGATCGCGCCCTTGGCCTTGGCCGGCAGCGGCTGCGGATCGGCGGGCGCTTGAATGGCGGGCTTCTCCGCCAGGATCTCGGTCAGACGCTCGGCGGCGCCCGCCGCCTGCGACAGCTCGCTCCACACTTCCGACAGCGCGCCGAGTGCGCCGGCGGCGAACACCGAATAGAGCAGGAACTGGCCGAGCGTGCCGGCCGACATCGTGCCGGCAAGCACGTCGCGCGAGCCGAACCAGAGCACCGCCACCACCGATGAAAAGATCATGAAGATGGCGAAGAAGGTGAGAAAGGAGCGGGCGAAGACCGACGTGCGCGCCGCCTCGAAGGCGGCCTCGACGGCGGCCGAGAAGCGCCCCGTCACCAGCTTCTCGTTGGTGAAGGCCTGCAGCGTGCGCACGGCGCCGATCTGCTCGCTGGCATAGGCAGTGGCTTCCGCCAGCGTATCCTGCGCCAGCCGCGACTTGCGCCGCACCGAACGGCCGAAGGCGACGAGCGGCAGCACGATCAGCGGGATGGCGGCCAGGACCAGGCCGGACAGTTTCGGGCTGGTGAAGACCATCATCGCCACGGCACCGACGCCGAGGATGAGATTGCGCAGCGCGACCGATGCCGTGGCGCCGACCGCCGACTTCACCTGCGTGGTATCCGCGGCAAGCCGCGACACGATCTCGCCCGACTGCGAGCGATCGAAAAAGGCCGGCGAGAGCGTCGTGACATGGGAGAAGACATCGCGGCGGATGTCGGCGACGACCCGCTCGCCGAGCGTGATGACGAAGTAGTAGCGGCTGGCGGACGCCGCCGCCAGCACGGCCGCCATCAGCACCAGCGCGGCGAAATACTCGGCAATGAAGGTGGAGCCCGCCGCCTGGAAGCCGTGATCGATCATGCGCCGCACGGCCATCGGCAGGGCCAGCGTCGTCCCTGCCGCGACGATCAGCGATATGATCGCTCCGACCGCCAGTTTGCGGTACTGCATGACGTACGGAAAAAGGTTCCTGAGCGGCCGGACCGAGCGCCTGCGCTCGTCACCACTGACACCGATATCCGCCATGAGCGTTTCCTCTGGCCGCGTGTTCGTCATGCGCTTCAATATGCGCCTGCCGCGGCCTTGTGATTCAATTCCGGCTGATGTATAGGCTCGCCGACCGTTTTAGAAGCCGTGGCTTTTCATTAGCTGCGGCTTCGAGTTTTAAAAAGGGGCGCATCGACGCAGGCCATCGGCCCGTCACCAGCGCCGGCAAGCCAGGAACACGACAATGAAGGCCGATATCCATCCCGACTACCACACCATCAAGGTCGTCATGACCGACGGCACCGAATACCTGACCCGCTCGACCTGGGGCAAGGAAGGCGACACGATGAACCTCGACATCGACCCGACCACGCACCCGGCCTGGACCGGCGGCCAGCAGACCCTGCTCGACCGCGGCGGCCGCCTGTCGAAGTTCAAGAAGCGTTTCGAAGGTTTCGGCCTCTAAGCCTTTCTAAACGTGTCGCAGATCAAAACCCGCCTCCGAGGCGGGTTTTTTGTTGGCCACAGACGCTGCGGGAAACCCGACCAGGTTGTACCTACCCTTCCACCAGCTCCCGCAGCGCCATGCGCTTATAGGCCGCGACCAGCCTGTCGCCCTCCTCCCGGTCGACGGAGATCGCCAGCCGCATGACCGCCTCGCCCATCTGCCAGACTAGCAGCGCCGCCGTCTCCATCGCCACGGTATCTGCGCCGGGACGCAACCGCTTCAGCACCGCGACGAGGAATCGGGCATTGGCCCGGCTGTCGGCCAGTTCGAGTTCGCGCAAGGCCTTGTCAGCCTGCGTGCCCGACCAGATGTCGCGCATCACCGGTTCGGCTAGGAACATCCCGTAATAGATGTCGACCAGCTCCGAAAACGCCTGCTTCAGCCCTTCGGCGTCGCTGACGTCCTTCAGCGCCGCCGAAATGCAGGCCTGGCTTTCGGCGGTGTAGCGCTCGGCCAGCGCCCAGACGATCGCCCGCTTGTCGGGAAAGAACTGGTAGAGCGAGCCGATCGACACCCCTGCTCTTTCCGCCACCTCGCCCATGCGCATGGCATCGCTGCCTTGCTCGGCGATCAGCGCCGCGGCAGCGGCAAGCATCCGCTCGACCCGCTCTCGGCTGCGCTGCTGCGTCGGCGCTCGCCGGGGCATTGCGATTTCCTGGTCGAGCTTCGCGGCTACCCTGCCTTGCATGAGCTTCCTCCGAAAGATCCTCGAGAAACTGGCTTGACTCACAAAATACGAGCGGTTATCACGTTTTGCAAACATGAGGATTACTCATATTAAGAAAACGAGGAGATCGAGATGACCGACACGTCACGGAAACCGATTTTGATCCTGGGCGGCACCGGCAAGACCGGCCGGCGGCTGGCCGAACGGCTGACCGCCCGCAGTATCCCGGTGCGGATCGGCTCCCGCGCAGGCACGCCTCCCTTCGACTGGTCGGACAAGAAAACCTGGGGCGCGGCCCTCGACGGCGTCGGCGCCGTCTACATCAGCTACTATCCTGACATCGCGGTGCCGGGCGCCGCCGAAACTGTCGAGGCGTTGGCCAAACTTGCCGTCGAGCGCGGCATCAAGCGGCTGGTGCTGCTCTCCGGTCGCGGCGAGACGGAGGCTCAGCGCGCCGAGGAAATGGTCAAGGTCTCCGGTGCCGATTGGACGATCCTGCGCTGCTCATGGTTCTCGCAGAATTTCAGCGAAGGCTTCCTCATCGAATCCATACTCGAAGGCGAAGTCACCCTGCCGGTCGGCGCTGTCGGCGAACCCTTCGTCGATGTCGACGATATCGCCGATGTCGCCGAAGCCGTGCTGACGGAGCCGGGCCATGCCGGCCAGCTTTACGAACTCACCGGCCCGCGTCTGCTGAGCTTTGCTCAGGCCGTCGCCGAAATCGGCAAAGCCACTGGCCGCGACATCCGCTATCGGCGGATCTCGCATGCCCAATTCACCGAAACGGTGGCTGCGCACAACCTGCCGCCGGAATTCGCCTGGCTGCTCAACGAGCTCTTCACCGAGGTGCTCGACGGCCGCAACGAATCGCTGACCGACGGCGTGCAGCGCGCGCTCGGCCGCCGGCCGAAAGACTTCTTCGCCTATGCAACCGAAACCGCAGCCAGCGGCGTCTGGAGTAACTGAGATGATGAAAATTCTTCCCGCCCTCGCCTTCATTGCCGCGATCGGCTCTGGCGTGGTCGGCGGCGTCTTCTTCGCCTTTTCCAATTTCGTCATGGCAGCACTTGCCAGGCTGCCCGTCCCAGCCGGCATCGCAGCGATGAATTCGATCAACATCACCGTAATTACGCCCGCCTTCATGACGGCGCTTTTCGGCACCGGCCTCATCTGCCTGGTGCTGATTGCCGCCGTCAGCATGGGCTGGAGCCAATCGGGCTCGTACTGGCTGCTTGCCGGCGCCGTAATCTATCTCGTCGGCAACCCGATCGTGACCATGGTGTTCAACGTACCGCTCAACGACGCCCTGGCCGCCGTCGACCCGGCCAGCAGCAACGGCGCCGCCGTGTGGGCGAACCATCTGAGCCAATGGGCGATGTGGAACCACGTCCGCACCATCACCGCGATCGTGGCGATGGCCTGCTTCATCCTTGCTCTGATTTGAAGAGAGCGGCCAGCGGATAAACCCCGCCTCAGGCGGGGTCCGTCTTCTTGTGCGTCTTGCGGTCGGCGTGTCCCAGATCGCGCTCCGGGTCGATGACATCGCGGACCAGCTGCTTGAGCTTCGCCGCCTCCGGAAAACCGCCGTCGCGCTTGCGCTCCCAGATAAGCTGGTCGTTGCAGAAGATCGTGAAGATGCCGCCGGTGCCCGGCACCAGCGTCACCTCGCCGAGATCGGTGCCGAAGGTCGAGAGCAGCTCCTGTGCCATCCAGCCGGCTCTGAGCAGCCACTGGCATTGCGTGCAGTAGGTGATGCGGACGGCGGGCAGCGGCTTCTCGCTCATGACGGATCGAGCTCCGCTCATACGTCAGCCGATCAGGCCGCGCTGAGCTTGGCCATCGTCTCGTCGTCGACCTCGAAATTGGCGTAGACGCTCTGCACGTCGTCGTCGTCCTCGAGGGTGGCGACCAGCTTCATCAGCGACTGCGCCCGTTCTTCATCGACCGGCACGTTGTTCTGCGGCTGCCAGATCGGCTTGACCGACTCCGCTTCGCCGAGCGCGGCTTCGAGCGACTTAGATACCTCGCCGAGATTTTCGAAGCTGCAATAGACGGTGTGGCCTTCCTCGTCCGACTCGACGTCGTCAGCACCGGCCTCGATCGCGGCTTCCATCACCTTGTCCGCGCTGCCGGCCGAAGCCGGGTAATAGATCTCGCCGACGCGGTTCCACATGAACGACACCGAGCCGGTTTCGCCGAGCGCCCCGCCGGCCTTGGTGAAGGCGGCGCGCACATTGGACGCCGAGCGGTTGCGGTTGTCGGTCAGCACCTCGACGATCAGCGCCACGCCGCCGGGGCCATAGCCCTCATAGCGCACGGCCTCGTAGTTCTCGGCATCTCCGGCGGAGGCCTTGTTGATGGCGCGCTGGATGTTGTCCTTCGGCATCGACACCGCCTTGGCGTTCTGCACCGCAAGGCGCAGCCGCGGGTTCATCGCCGGGTCCGGCGTGCCGGTCTTGGCGGCGACGGTGATTTCGCGTGCCAGCTTGGAAAACATTTTCGACCGCACCGCATCCTGGCGGCCCTTGCGGTGCATGATGTTCTTGAACTGCGAATGGCCAGCCATGGCACCCCTGTCGTGTTCGGCTAGAGCATTTCTCGGCCGGGCGCGATCACCCGGCATCGGCAAATGCTCGAATTTAAAAATTCAGAACGCTGCAAGCGTGCCTGCGAAGGCCCGCGGCGCTCTCTGTCGGAATGGCCGGCTTATAGATAAATCGGCTCAATTCGTCCAGCCGGACCGTCGACCCTGACGGCGTACACACCGAGATTGCCCTTGCAGCGCGGCATCATCCCTCCAGATCCGACTTCAGCCGGTCGAGGATGCTGATCGCATGGCCCGCATATTGGCCGATCCAGCGGTCGTGGATCTGCCTGATCGGCAGCGCGTTGAGATGGTTCCAGCGCTCGCGCCCCTCGCGCCTCGCCACGACCAGATCGGCCTCTTCCAGCACCTTCAGATGCATCATGACCGTGCAGCGATCCATGTCCGGGAAAGCCTCGCAGAGCGCCCCGGTGGTCTGCGGCTGATCCTTGAGCCGGTCGAGCAACTCGCGCCGGCGCGAGTGCGCCAAGGCCTTGAAAACACGATCGTCCGAGGTTGGGCTTGACATGTTATGTTTTTATAACATATTGTTTCACGAGGCAAGGAAGGAGCTGTGGATATGTCTCTTGGATTCAGGATTTCCGGACGCATCGGCAGGCCGGTGGCCGAAGTCTTCGACGCCGTGGTCAACCCGACGAAGCTCAGCGGCTATTTCACCACCATTGGCGGCGCCTCTGCTCCGCTGGTCGCCGGCACCACCGTCACCTGGTGGAAGACGGTGCCGGTCGAGGTCGACGAGGTGATCAAGGATAGGCGTATCGTGCTGCGCTGGGACGCGGCCGACACTGACGGCAAGCCGGCCTACAAGACACGCATCGAGATGAACTTCGAGCCGTTGGACGACGGCGGCACCTTCGTTACCATCGCCGAGGCCGGCTGGCACGAAGGCGAGGTCGGACTGAAGAAATCCTACCTCAATTGCGAGGGCTGGTCGCAGATGCTCGCCTGCATGAAGGCGTATCTCGAATACGGCATCAATTTGCGCGACGGCTATTATCGCGCCGAGATGAAAGGCGAGCCGGCCAACGAGACCAATATTTGACTCCCTTTGAGCGAGGAGGCCCGGCCGTGAAGGTAACGCCGTTCCTGATGTTCGAAGGTCAGGCCGAGGAGGCCATGACCCTCTATTGCGACACCGTTCCAGAAAGCCGCGTTGTCGACGTCACACGCTATGGCGCCGGTGAGGACGGACCCGAAGGCACGCTCAAGCTGGCCCGCGTCGTGATCGGCGGCGCGGAGGTCATGGTCTTCAACAGCCCCGTGCATCACGCCTTCTCCTTCACGCCGTCGTTCTCGCTCTTCGTCGACTGTTCCTCCGAGGAGGAGCTCGATCGCATTGTCGGGGTGCTGGGCAAGGACGGCGCGTTTCTGATGCCGACCGACGATTACGGCTTCAGCCGCCGTTTCGCTTGGCTCAACGACCGCTTCGGCGTTTCCTGGCAGATCAACCTGCCCTAGCTTAATGCCCGCCGCCGGACCGCTGCTTCTTTCGACGCCGCGCCAGCATGTTGAGGCCCTCGACCAGCGCGGAAAAACCCATGGCGGCGTAGATGTAGCCCTTGGGCACGTGATAGCCCATGCCGTCGGCAATCAGCGTCATGCCGATCATCAGCAGGAAGCCGAGCGCCAGCATCACGATTGTGGGGTTCTTGGCGATAAAGTTGGCGAGCGGCGTCGCCGCCAGCATCATCACGCTCACCGCCACGATGACAGCGATGTACATGATGGCGATCTCGTCGGTCATCCCGACGGCGGTGATGATGGAATCGATCGAGAAGACGAGGTCAAGCAGCAGGATCTGGAAGATCGCGCCGGCCAGGCTCATCTGCAGTGTGCCGCCCATCATCGAGTCCTGATGATCCTGCGGATCGACCGTGTGGTGGATTTCCTTGGTCGCCTTCCAGACAAGGAACAGGCCGCCGGCGATCAGGATCAGGTCGCGCCAGGAAAAGCCATGCCCGAACGCCGTGAACACCGGTGTCGTCAATTGCACGATGATCGAGATCGTGGCGAGCAGCACCAGCCGCATGCCCAGTGCCGCCGAGATGCCGAGTTTGCGGGCGCGGGCGCGCTGCGCTTCCGGCAGCTTGTTGGTCAGGATCGAGATGAAGATCAGGTTGTCGATGCCGAGCACCACCTCCAGCACCACCAGCGTCAGCAGCGCGATCCAGGCTGTGGGATCGGAGACAAAGGCAAAGTGCGGCGCCAGGAACTCGACAAGCTGCATGGAGGTCGTCCCCTCTACGATCTAGAGCAGTTTTCGCGGGTTTCGTCGCCAGTTAGGTACGACCGGTGCTCATATCAATATCATGACCAGAAGGACGGCGCGGTTTCCTCGAGTCTCGGCCCGCGGCGAAACGGCGCGATCTTCTCGGCGAGCCCGGTGCGGTCGGAAATTTCCACGCCGACGCCGCACAGCGTCGCCGGTCCATTCGCGGCCTCGAAACGACCTTTCGGCACTTTCGACAGGAAGCGGTTGAGCGGCTCTTCCTTGTCCATGCCAAGCGAGGAATCATAGTCGCCGCACATGCCGGCGTCCGAAATATAGGCGGTGCCGCCGTTGAGTATCTGATGATCGGCGGTCGGCTGGTGCGTGTGGGTGCCGACCACAAGGCTGGCACGGCCGTCGACGAAATGCGCGAAGCACATCTTTTCCGAAGTCGCCTCGGCATGGAAATCAATCACTACCGCGTCGGCCTGTTCGCCAAGCGGACAGGCGGCAAGCTCGCGCTCGCCGGCCTGGAACGGATCGTCGAGCTCGGGATGCATGAAGACGCGCCCCATGATGTTGGCGACCAGCACCCGCGCGCCGTTCCTGGCGATATAGACGCCGGAACCACGCCCCGGCGTGCCCTTGGGAAAATTGGAGGGGCGCAGGAAGCGCTCCTCGCGCGGCGCGAAGACCAGCGCGTCGCGCTGGTCCCAGACATGGTTGCCGGTGGTGACGACATCCGCGCCCGCCGCGAGCGTCTCGCGAAAAATCTCCTCGGTGATGCCGAAGCCGCCGGCGGCGTTCTCGCCATTGACGATGACGAAGTCGAGCTTGAAGTCGGATATCAAGCCCGGCAGCTGTTCCCACACCGCCGTGCGCCCAGTTTTTCCGACCATGTCGCCGAGGAAGAGAAGTCTCATACGATCCCGCGTCGAAAGTCCGCCAAGCAAAAGCTGCATGACTTTCCGCAAAAGATCATGCGTTTCTCAACCGCTTTTCTACAATTGCGGCGTGAACCGGCGCAACCCGCTCCCGGTGAGTATTTCCGGGATGATCACATGATGGTCTTATACGGCACCACCGCCCCGTCCTAGCAGCCGAAGGCGACGTCTAACGCGCGCTCCGTCCGCGCAGCCAGAAAAACCAAACGTAGAAGACGGTGAAGCCGCCGGTACCTGCAAGGATCAACAGCATGCCGCGCCAGCCCTTCATTCCGGCGGTATCGAGGGTCGCTGGATCGCCAGGGTCGTAGTAGAATTTCACCTTGTCGCCGATCGACGCCTCGTGGAGACCGACAAGGTTTCCCTTTACGGACCAGGTCATCGGCACGTCGTCAACCACATAGGCGAGGGCGACATTGATGCGCTCTATGGCGAGGCCATTTTTGTGCATTTCAGTGAAAGGACTGACATCCGTCACGGTAGCGACCGTCTGCCCCCAGGCGGCTTGGTGGTACAGGGTGGTTCCGGTGATATGCAATCCCATCGCAAACAGTGCTGCCGCGATCAGAGCAAACGGCATCAGGATGAATCGCATGAAGACAAAATCCTTTGCTAACCTCAACTTGGATTGGATAGCAGGAATACTGTTGGATAGGGATTGGAATCGCGCGAAGCGGGTCGGAATATTCTAAGAGGCGGTAAACCGGCGTAACCCGCTCTCGGTGAGTATTTCCGGGATGATCACGTCATGGTTCTCATCCGGCACTTGCGACACCTCCTGGCAGTCGAACGCAATGCCGATCAGCCGCGGCGGCAGCCCTTTGTCGGCCAGCCTGGCGATCGCTCGGTCGTAATAGCCGGCGCCGTAGCCGATGCGGTGGCCGCGCGCGTCGAATGCTGCGAGCGGAACAAACATGAGCGAGGGGTCGAGCTCTTCGGCCTCCTCGTGCGGTCCGACCGTGCCGAAACCCATCTCGACCATTGGCGCGCCGCGCACCAGCTCGCGGAAGACGATGGTTGTCTTGTCGAGGATCGCCGGCAGGCAAAGCCTGGCGCCTTTCTCGCGCAGCGCGAACATCAGCGGCCGCACATCGACCTCGGAGCGCATCGGCCAGAAGCCGGAGACGATCTGGCCCGGTTCGACGGCGATCTGGTCACGCGCCGTCTCAGCCATTTCGAGCGCGATCTCGACCCGCCAGAATTCGTCCAGCGCATCCCGCCGCGCCAGAGCTTCCTTGCGAAGCTGTTTTTTCAGGTCTTTTGATGAGGTCATGCGCAGACGTTAGAAAAGGTCGTATCCGGACGAAGTTGCAGGAGCGACGCTTTCTACCGCATCAAATTCAAAAACGGGAGAGTGGCGATCCACACAACCGGTGGAGAGGTCGATCCCGGGTGCCTACAAAGTAGGTGGGCGCCGTGTGAGAAAACCCACGGGTCTTCCCAGGGACAGCTCCCTAAGGATCGATAAGGCCCCGGGGATAAGTTTCTCCTGCCGGGAAGCGCAGACCGCCAAAACCAATATAGGCCCATGGTTGACCGAGCGCCAGAAGGACACCGCTCCAAGCGGCCGCAAATCTGCGTCATGGGCCTTGCGGCGTTGTCATGCCTTGCACAGCCTGGCCAGCGTCCTTAGGGTCGCGGCCCAACGATCAGGAGAAGAAATGCGTTTCGAAGGCACCGCGGCTTACGTCGCCGATAAGGATTTGATGGTGGCGGTCAACGCCGCGATCGCTCTGGAGCGACCGTTGCTGGTCAAGGGCGAGCCGGGCACCGGCAAGACCGAACTCGCCCGTCAAGTGGCGGCGGCGCTCGGCCTCGATCTCATCGAATGGAATGTCAAATCGACCACCAAGGCGCAGCAGGGCCTCTACGAGTATGACGCCGTCTCGCGGCTGCGCGACAGCCAGCTCGGTGACGACCGGTTCAGCGACATCAAGAACTACATCAAACGCGGCAAGCTGTGGGACGCCTTCGCGGCACCGAAAAAGGTCGTTCTCCTGATCGACGAGATCGACAAGGCCGACATCGAATTCCCCAACGATCTTCTGCAGGAACTCGACCGGATGGAGTTCTTCGTCTACGAGACCGGCGAGACCATCCGCGCCGAATTTCGGCCGATCGTCATCATCACCTCCAACAACGAGAAGGAGTTGCCGGACGCCTTTCTGCGCCGCTGCTTTTTCCACTACATCCGCTTCCCCGATATCGAGACGCTGCACCGGATCGTCGACGTGCATTATCCCGGCATCAAGCAGAATCTGGTGCGGGCCGCGCTTACCCAGTTCTACGAGATCCGTGACGTGCCCGGGCTGAAGAAGAAACCATCTACCTCCGAAGCGCTCGACTGGATCCGACTGCTGGTCGCCGACGACATCGCGCCGGAGGATCTGCGCGCCGATCCGAAGAATATGTTGCCGAAGCTGCATGGGGCGCTGCTCAAGAACGAGCAGGACGTGCACCTCTTCGAACGCTTGGCCTTCATGGCCAGGCGCCAGCAATAGGCTTGGCAGCAATAGCGCTTTGTCCGTCTGTGGACCGTTGCCGACAGGCGGCGGTTGCCGCAGCTTCCGACCAAAACGTTGGAGGAAAACATGTCCGAGATCACCGTCCGCCCGCTTGCCCAGTCCGACCGCTCCGACTGGCGCCGGCTGTGGACCGCCTATCTCACCTTCTACGAGACCAAGCTGCCGGACGAGGTCTACGACGTCACCTGGAAACGCCTGTTCACGGCGGGCGAGTTCGAGCCGAAAGGCTTTATCGCCACGCTTGAGGGCAAGGCCGTCGGCCTGACCCACTATCTCTACCACCGCTCCTGCTGGTCCGAGGTCAACACCTGCTATCTGCAGGATCTGTTCGCCGACCCCGAAGTGCGCGGCAAGGGCATCGGTGCGGCGTTGATCAAAGCGGTGCAGGACGAGGCGGGCAAGATCGGCGTGAAGAACGTCTACTGGATGACGCACGAGACCAACGCCACCGCGCGCCGGCTGTACGACCATGTGGCGCGGCGCACGGGCTTCATCGAGTACGATCTGTCGTGAAACGGTTGAAACCGGTCCCAGCTGCGCAATATATTGCGCATTGGAAAGCCGCCGTGCCGCTGATTGAGACTAACACGCGCAAGATCATAGCGCGGCTTTTGCGCGACGGCTGGTCGAGCGTCGGAGGCGGCAAGCACAACAAATACGAGCACCCGGGAAACCGGATGTGACCATCATCGTGCCGCGGCACCGCGAGCAATCTCCGGGCGTTGCACGCTCGATCGCCAAGCTTGCCGGATGGATTTGAGGCCTGATCGCATGACGCATTATATCGGAGTTCTGGACGGCGCAGATAATGTCTGGGGAATCCGGGTCCCCGACCTCCCGGGCTGCCATGGCGGCGGCGCCAGCCCCGAGGAGGCGATTGCCGATGCAACATCGGCGATACGCGAATGGGCCGAAACTCGGTTGGCAAAGCACGTCTCGTTACCCGAAGCACGAACGGTGGCGGACTTGTTACGATCAGGTGAGATCGATAGCGCCGCAGGCGAGTCTGCCGTCATGATCCCGCTGCTGATCGACTCCGGTCGGTCAGTCCGGGCAAACCTGTCGTTGGACGCTGGTCTGCTTGCGGCGATCGATACTGAAGCCAGCCGCCGGGGCCTGACGCGCTCTGCCTTCATTGCGAGTGCCGCGCGTGAAAAGATCGAGGGGCAGAGATAGCCGTCTGGCGATGTTCATCCCCTTCTTCCTTGAACTGAAAGCCGCGCGGGTTCCCGTTTCGCTCCGGGAGTATCTGTCGCTGCTGGAAGGCCTGGAAGCTGGGCTGGTCGACTACGACGTCGAGGGTTTTTACTACCTCGCGCGCTCGGCCCTGGTGAAGGACGAGCGCCATATCGACCGTTTCGATCAGGTGTTCGCGCATGTCTTCAAGGGCGTCGAAGCGCTCGCCGGTCCGGACGCTGTCGACGTCGCCAACATCCCCGAGGAATGGCTGCGCCGGCTCGTCGAAAAGCACCTGAGCGACGAGGAGAAGAAGCTGGTCGAGGCGCTGGGCGGCTTTGACAAGCTGATGGAGACGCTAAAGCAGCGCCTGGAGGAGCAGAAGGGCCGGCACCAGGGCGGCTCGAAATGGATCGGCACCGGCGGCACCTCGCCCTTCGGCGCCTATGGCTACAATCCGGAAGGCGTGCGCATCGGCCAGCACGAAAGCCGCCACCGTCGCGCAGTGAAAGTCTGGGACAAGCGCGAGTTCAAGAACTTCGACGACGCGATCGAGCTCGGCACCCGCAACATCAAGGTGGCGCTGAAGCGGCTGCGGCGCTGGGTGCGCGAGGGCGCCGAGGAAGAGTTCGACCTGCCCGGCACCATCCACGCCACCGCCGAGCACGGCTATCTGGACGTGAGAACCCGGCCGGAGCGGCGCAACGCGGTGAAGCTCCTGATGTTCTTCGACGTCGGCGGCTCGATGGATGGTCACGTCAAAACCGTCGAGGAGCTGTTCTCCGCCGCGCGCGCCGAATTCCGCCAGCTCGAGTATTACTACTTCCACAATTGTCTTTACGAGCGCGTCTGGAAGGACAATCGCCGCCGCCTGGCCGAGACGATCCCCACCTTCGACCTTATCCACAAATATGGGCCGGACTATAAGGTGATCGTGGTCGGCGACGCCTCGATGAGCCCTTACGAAATTGCGCATCCCGGCGGCTCGGTCGAGCACTGGAACCCGGAGGCCGGCGGCGTCTGGCTCGGTCGGCTGCTGCAGCAGTGGCCGAACGCGGTCTGGTTGAACCCTGAGGCTGAGAAGAACTGGCGCTACACCCATTCCATCGCGATGATCAGCGACATCTTCGGCGGCCGCATGTTCCCGCTGACGCTTGCCGGGCTCGAAGCGGCAACGAAGCAGCTATCGAGGAAGCATTGAGTGTGACAGTAATTCGCGGAAACCAGCGGCGATTGCGTTGTCAGTCCCAGCGCTGGTCAGTGGTGTAACAAACACCTATCTTCGTGCGAACATGACATGCCAACCAACAACGAGCCGCCAAGGCCGAGGAGATTTCATGGACACCCACGCCTATCCCGTCACCCGCACCGATGCCGAGTGGCGCGCCCGGCTGACGCCGGAGCAGTATGCCGTCATGCGCAACCACGGCACCGAGCGTCCCGGCAGCTGCGCCCTGCTCTACGAGAAGCGCGCCGGCACTTTCTTCTGCGTCGGCTGCGACCAGCCGCTGTTCGAATCCAAGCTGAAGTTCGAGAGCGGAACCGGCTGGCCGAGCTTCAACGATCCGGTCCCGGGCTCGATCGAGACCACCGTCGACCGCAGCTACGGCATGGTCCGCACCGAGTGCCACTGCTCGCGTTGCGGCAGCCATCTCGGCCATGTCTTCGAGGACGGTCCGCCGCCGACCGGCCTGCGCTATTGCATCAACGGCGTGTCGCTGCGCTTCGAGCCGGCGGCCTGACAGCCAGTTCGTGGTAGCTTTGTAAGGGCGGCTTCGGCCGCCCTTTTTCGATTCAGACGACGACCGTCGCGATCAGCCAGAGCGCCGAGCCCAGCATCATCAACTGCGCCTTGACCCCGCCGGCCGTTTCCGCCGTCCGCCAGACGGCAAGGGCGAGAAAGATGTTGTAGGGGGCGGGAAGGAAGTGCACCGTGAGCACCAGCCAGAGCGGCAGCTTCAGCCCAAGCAGGACAAGCGCCAGCCCGGACGAAGCGATGTTGATCGCCGTGCCGGCGAGCAGCATGTCGCGCCAGAACAGCCGGTCGAGCGGCACAATGCCTTGCCAGCGCGAGCGGAAGAAGCCGGCAACCATCTGTGCTCTACTCCTGCCTCAGCACTTGGGTGACGGCTTGCTCGAAGCGCGAGCATTCCGTCGCCAGCCAGTCGGCCATGGCCGGCCAATTGTCCTCGGCAAAGCAGTTGACCCGCCACTGCGAATTTATGCCGAGATTCTGCGCGCTCTGCTCCGGCCTGAGCTTCAGCCGCGCCTCGATCGCCGGTTGGAATGGCATCAGCCGCGTCCAGACCTCCGTCGCGCCGAGCTTCTCGTTGCGGCCGAAGAAGACGCCGACCACGTTCTCGCTTGGCGCGACATACATGGACAGCACCAGGGCGAACTCCGGCATTCCGCGCTGCCAGAACCATGGCCCGCGTCGCGCCAGCCGCGCCCTTTCTTCCGGGTGCCGTTCGGCGAACAGCGCCCAGAACCCGCGATGCCGGAACTCCGAAGCGCGATGGCCGCCGAAGTCGAACTCACTCATGGCCGTCCCTAGAGGCAATTCCAGGAAGTGTAACGGTTTCCGTCCGGAATTGCGCAAAAGCAAATGGTTGGAGCAGTTCAGCGATTCCATCAAAACGCTGAACTGCTCTAGCCGCGAGCCTTAGACCATGCCGAGCGCGGCCTTGTACAGATCGAGGATCGACTCCTCCTCCTGGCGCTCGGCCTGATCCTTCTTGCGCAGCCGGACGATGGTGCGGATCGCCTTGGTGTCGAAGCCGGTGCCCTTGGCCTCGCCATAGACGTCCTTGATGTCGTCGGAAATCGTCTTCTTTTCTTCCTCGAGCCGCTCGATGCGCTCGATGATGGCGCGCAGCTGGCCGGCGGCTACAGTCTGGCTGGTCTCGGTGATCTCGTCGGCCATTTTTTCTCTCCGCGTTTTTTTGCGCCACGGCGATTCCCGCCCGGCAAAATTGGAGCGGGTTCGATGCCCGAGCAGGCGCGGCGGGTCAAGACATTATCGATGCGGCATGAAGGGTTGGAGCACCCCAGGCTGTGCTGAGATTCTGGTCAGGCCGAGCCGGAGTCGAAGACGGGCGCGAAGCGGCGAGAACGGTTGTTCCGAGAACCGGAGCCGAGCATGCTTGAAGTACGTGGGCACGGGCCTAAGCTGGCCGTAGCCTTAACTGCGACGTGCCTGGTGAGTGCTTCGGCGGCGAAGGCCGGAACCCCAGGAAGCCGGCGTTTGCAGGCCGGCCTCACCTGAACATCAGCACATTCAGCCAAAGGCGATGAGCAAATCCTTCGCATCGATCTGGTCGCCGGCCTTGACCAGCACCTCTGCCACCACGCCGTCGCGCTCGGCGTGCAACGCGGTCTCCATCTTCATCGCCTCGATCGAGAGCAGCACGTCGCCCGCCTTGACCGCCTGGCCTGGCGCCACGGCAAGAGCCGACACCACGCCCGGCATCGGCGCCCCGACATGCGCCTCGTTGCCCGGCTCGGCCTTGCGCCGCGCCTTGGCGGCCGAAGCGCCATGCGCGCGGTCCGGCACCTTCACGCGACGCGGCTGGCCGTTGAGCTCGAAGAAGACGGTGACCATGCCTTTTTCGTCGACGTCGCCGAACGCCTGGCAGCGTATCACCAGGGTCTTGCCCTTCTCGATGTCGACGAAGATCTCGTCTTCCGACTTCATGCCGTAGAAATAGGTCGGCGTCGGCAGCACGCTGACCGGGCCATAGGTCTCCTGAGCGGCGGCGAAGTCGGTGAAGACTTTCGGATACATCAGCCAGGAGGCGAATTCGAACTCGGTGAGCTTGCGCTCGAGCTTCTCCTCGATCTCCTTGCGGCTGGCCTTGAGGTTCGCCGGCTTGAGCAGCGAGCCCGGCCGGACGGTGATCGGCTTTTCGCCCTTCAGCGCCTTCTTCTGCAGCGCTTGCGGCCAACCGCCCGGCGACTGGCCGAGATCGCCGCGCAGCATGGAGACGACCGAGTCCGGAAAGGCGATGTCCTTCGCCGGGTTCTCGACATCGGTGACCGTGAGGTCCTGGCTCACCATCATCAGCGCCATGTCGCCGACCACTTTCGACGACGGCGTCACCTTGACGATATCGCCGAACATCAGGTTGACGTCGTGATAGGCCTGCGCCACCTCGTGCCAGCGCGTTTCGAGCCCAAGCGAGCGCGCCTGTTCCTTGAGATTGGTGAACTGGCCGCCCGGCATCTCGTGCAGATAGACTTCCGAGGCCGGTCCCTTGAGGTCGCTTTCAAAGGCGGCGTATTGGTTGCGAACCGCTTCCCAGTAGAACGAGATGTGGCGGATCCACTGCGGGTCGAGACCGGGGTCGCGCTCGGTGCCCTTGAGCGCCTCGACGATCGAGCCGAGGCAAGGCTGCGAGGTGTTGCCGGAGAACGAATCCATCGCCGCGTCGATGGCGTCGACGCCGGTCTCGACCGCCGCCAGCACCGTCGCCGCCGACAGGCCGGAGGTGTCATGCGTGTGGAAATGGATCGGCAGGTCGGTCTCTTCGCGCAGCGCCTTGAACAGCACGCGCGCCGCCGAGGGCTTCAACAGGCCCGCCATGTCCTTGACGGCGATGATATGCGCGCCGGCCGCTTCCAGTTCCTTCGCCAGCCCGACATAATATTTCAGGTCGTATTTGGCGCGCGCCGGATCGAGTATGTCGCCGGTGTAGCACATCGCCGCTTCGATCAGCTTGCCCTCGGCACCCACCGCGTCCATCGCGACGCGCATGTTCTCGACCCAGTTCAAGCAGTCGAAGACGCGGAACAGGTCGACGCCGCCGGCAGCTGCCTGTTTGACGAAATGCTGCACGACATTGTCGGGATAGTTGGTGTAGCCGACGCCGTTGGCGCCGCGCAGAAGCATCTGCAGCAGAAGATTGGGGGCTGCCTCGCGCACTCTGCTCAGACGCTCCCACGGATCCTCGGTGAGGAAGCGCATGGCGACGTCGAAGGTGGCGCCGCCCCAGCATTCCAGTGAGAGCAGTTGCGGCAGCGCCCGCGCATAGGTGCCGGCGATGCCGGCGATGTCGTAGGTGCGCATGCGGGTGGCGAGCAGCGACTGGTGTCCGTCGCGCATCGTCGTGTCGGTAACGAGCACCTGGGCTTGCTCGCGCATCCATGCCGCGAACTTCTGAGGCCCAAGCGCGTCGAGCCGCTGCTTGCTGCCGTCCGGCACCTTGCCGTTGAGATAGGGCACCACAGGTGCCGCCGCATCCGCCTTCGGCACCGGCCGTCCGCGCGTCTCGGGATGGCCGTTGACGCTGACGTCGGCGAGATAGTTGAGCAGCTTGGTGGCGCGGTCCTGCCGCTTGACCTGCTCGAACAGCTCCGGCGTCGTGTCGATGAACTTGGTGGTGTAGGAATTGTCGGCGAAGCTCGGGTGGTTGATGATCGCTTCGAGGAAGGTGAGATTGGTGGCGACGCCGCGGATGCGGAACTCGCGCAATGCCCGGTTCATGCGCGCGATCGTCTCGGCCGGCGTCGGCGCCCAGGCCGTCACCTTTTCGAGCAGCGGATCGTAGAACCGGGTGATGACCGCGCCCGAATAGGCGGTGCCGCCGTCGAGGCGGATGCCGAAGCCGGTGGCGCCGCGATATGCGGTGATGCGCCCGTAATCGGGGATGAAATTGTGTTCCGGATCCTCGGTGGTGATGCGGCACTGCAGGGCGTGGCCGTTGAGCTTGATGTCCTTCTGCGCCGGCACGCCGGATTCCGGCGTGCCGATGGCGAAGCCGTCGAGGATGTGGATTTGCGCCTTAACGATATCGATGCCGGTCACCATCTCGGTGACGGTATGCTCGACCTGGATGCGCGGGTTGACCTCGATGAAATAGAACTTGCCGGTGTCGGCGTCCTGCAGGAACTCGACGGTGCCGGCGCCGATATAGCTGGTCTCGCGCGCGATCTTCAGCGCATAGCCGCAGAGTTCCTCGCGCAGTTTCTCGCTGAGGTAGGGAGCCGGCGCACGTTCGACGACCTTCTGGTTGCGGCGCTGGATCGAGCAGTCGCGCTCGAACAGATGCACGGCATTGCCCTGCGTGTCGCCCAGCACCTGCACCTCGACATGGCGGGCGCGCTCGATCAGCTTTTCGAGATAGACCTCGTCCTTGCCGAAGGCGGCCTTCGCCTCGCGCTTGCCTTCCATGACTTCGCGCGCGAGGTCGGCTTCAGCCCGGATGGCGCGCATGCCGCGGCCGCCGCCACCCCACGAGGCCTTGAGCATCACCGGATAGCCTATCTCCGCGGCGAGCTTTTTCACCTCGTCCATATCGTCGGGCAGCGGATCGGTGGCGGGCACGACCGGCACGCCGACCTCGATCGCCAGGTTGCGCGCCGCCACCTTGTTGCCGAGCCGGCGCATCGTCTCGGGCTTCGGCCCAATAAAGGTGATGCCGGCGGCAGCGCAGGCCTCGGCGAATTCGGGGCTTTCCGACAACAGGCCGTAGCCGGGGTGGATCGCATCGGCACCCGAGAGGCGCGCGACGCGGATCACCTCGTCGATCGACAGATAGCTTTCGATCGGACCCATGTCCTTGGTGAGATGCGGACCGCGCCCGACCTGGTAGCTTTCGTCGGCCTTGAAGCGGTGCAGCGAATATTTGTCCTCTTCCGCCCAGATCGCCACGGTTTTGAGGCCTAGTTCGTTGGCCGCGCGAAAGACGCGGATGGCGATTTCGGACCGGTTGGCGACGAGGATCTTCGTGATTGCCAAGGACTGGGCTCCAGTAGCGGAAGGTGAGGTGAACCGGCGCAATGATTAGCTTGAAAATGCTGCAGCGCAAACAAAATAGCGCGACACTTCAATCGATTTAAATCGTTTGTTTGCGCCAAACCTTCGCAATGGCCTCGAGCGCGTGGACGACAAACGCCGTCGGACTTGGCGGGGACACGATGGCATGCTGGATGCCCGGCCAACAAAAAATGCCCGGCGCTCAGCGCCGGGCATCCCGGAAAGTCGGCTCTTCTTTGCCGGCTTATTGCTCGAAGTAGGAGTACTTGCCGTCTTCGCCCTTCTTCCAGGTGTACATGACGTAGTCCGGGCGGGTGATGTCGCCCTTGGAGTCATACCCAATGTCGCCGATGGCGGTCTTCCAGGGGCCGCCCGACTTGATCGTCTCGGCGACTTTCTGCGCATCGTCGGCGGAGCCGGTCTTCGTGATGGCCGCAGCGATGATCTGGATCGCGGCGTAGGAGTAGAGCGTGTAGGCCTCCGGTTCGAAACCGGCAGCGCGGAACTTCTCCACGAGCTCCTTGGCGTTCGGGTTCTTGCGCGGATCCGGCGCGAACGTCATCAGCGTGCCTTGGACGGCGTCGCCGGCGATCGAGGCGAGCTCGTTCGACACGATGCCGTCGCCCGACATGAACTGGGCCTTGAGGCCCTGGTCGGCGAGCTGGCGGATGATGAGGCCGGCTTCCGTATGCAGGCCGCCATAGTAGACGACGGAGATACCGGCTTCCTTCATCTTGGCGATGAGCGCCGAGAAGTCCTTGTCGCCGACATTGATTCCTTCATACATGGCTTCGTTGACGCCATTGGCGTTGAGCGCCTTCTTGGTTTCGTCGGCAAGGCCCTGGCCATAAGGGGTCTTGTCATGGATGAGCGCGATCTTGGCGTCCTTGAAGTTCTTGGCGACATAGTCGCCGGCAACCTTGCCCTGCTGGTCGTCGCGTCCGCAGGTGCGGAACGTATTCCACATGCCGCGTTCGGTGAACTTGGGATTGGTCGCGGCGGGCGTGATTTCGAGGATGCCATTCTCGGCATAGACTTCCGACGCAGGAATTGAGACGCCTGAATTGAAGTGGCCATCGACGAACTTGATGCCGTCGGCGACAAACTTGTTGGCGACCGAGATGCCCTGCTTCGGATCCGACACGTCGTCACCCACGCTCAGCTTAAGCTGCTGGCCGAGGACTCCGCCGGCCGCGTTGATGTCGGCGACCGCCTGTTCGGCGCCCTTCTGCAGCTGCGCGCCGAAGGCCGCGTTCGGACCGGTGATCGGACCGGCGACGCCGATCAGAATGTCGGCCCACGCGCTGCCGCTGAACGCGATGAACGCGGTCAGCGCCACGGCGGACAAGAGTGATTTTTTCATTGAAACGCTCCCATTTACGGAGTGGGCGTGGATGATACTTTCATGCGATGCCCACCCTTATCGCAGAAAGCATAGAATGCCGATTTTCAGGCACTTGTCACGCCAAATTCATTCCCCGGAACGGCGTTGATCATGAACGTCAACCCTTTGGTTTCCAGCTCAATAAGGAGGCTCTTTCGTAGAGCCAATTATACTGCGTGACCATCTGGTTCGTGCGCGTGTATTGATAACCAAGGAAGCCCAGTATCATCAGCACGATGGTGTCGACGATATAGTAATGCAGCGAAAACATCGTGCCGTCGAACAGCGCGTGGTGGATGAACCTTATGCCGATGCCGAGTCCGAGCATATAGAGGAACAGCTGAAAGAAGCTGCGCCAGGTCTGCGCGCTCGCCTTGCCGGTCATCCACGCCGCCCATCCGCCGAGCAGGCAGGTGACGAACAGGAACTGCCAGATCGAGGCTTCCTCGTAGAGAATGCCCTGCATGATGAAGTCTCCTGAACTCAGTGATGGCCGCCTTCGAGATAGGCGGCGCGCACTTCCGGATTGGCGAGCAGCTCCTTGCCGGTGCCGCTCATCGTCACATTGCCGTTGACCATGACGTAGCCGCGATTGGCGAGCTTCAGCGCGCCGAAAGCGTTCTGCTCGACCAGGAACACAGTCAGCCCCTGGGTCCGGTTCAATTCGCGGATGGCATCGAAGATCTGCTTGACGATCAGCGGCGCGAGGCCCAGGGACGGCTCGTCGAGCAGAAGCAGCTTCGGCCGGGCCATCAGCGCGCGCCCGATCGACAGCATCTGCTGCTCGCCGCCCGAAAGCGTGCCGCCGCGCTGGCCGATGCGCTCCTTCAGCCGCGGGAACAGCGAAAACACCTTCTCGGCATCCTCGTCAAAATGTTTGAGGTTGTCGAGGCTGGCGCCCATCTGCAGGTTTTCCATCACCGTCATGCGCGGAAAGATGCGGCGTCCCTCCGGCGACTGGGCGATGCGCATCCGCGCGATCTCGTGTGTCGGCAACTGCGTGATGTCGTTGCCGGCAAAGGTGATGGTGCCGCTGCGCGCACGCGGCGCGCCGAAGATCGTCATCATCAACGTCGACTTGCCGGCGCCGTTGGCGCCGATCAGCGCCACGATCTCACCTTGGTTGACGGTGACGTCGACACCGTTCAGCGCGCGGATGTTGCCGTAATAGGTCTGCACGCCCTTGATATCGAGCAGCGTTGTGCCGGCCATTACTTACGCCCTCCGCGCGGCTTGGCTGTCGAGGATTTCGCGGCCGGCTTGCCCGTGGCCCGCTCGGACGACTTTCTTGGCGTTTTGGCTTTGGCATCGACCTGAGCCGCTTTCGAGGCGCCTCTCGATACCATGACCCGTTCGCCCTCGTCCGCGTGTTCGACAGTGTCGGAAACCGGCCCCGCCATCATCGAGGCGGAACTGCCCGGCCCGTGCGCCGCATCAGGCCCGGTATCCAGCTGCTCGATGACATCCTCGTCGCCGACTTCGGTCAGCACCTCTTCCACTTCCTCGTCGTCGACGCCGAGATACGCGGCGATCACGCGCGGATCGGTCCGGACCGACTGCGGGCTGCCGTCGGAGATCTTGCGGCCGTACTCCAGCACCACGACGTGGTCGGAGATCTGCATGACCACCGACATGTCGTGCTCGATGAGCAGGATCGACGTGCCGGTGTTGTCCTTGATGTCCATCAACAGTTCATTGAGCGAGGCCGATTCCTTCGGATTGAGACCGGCGGCCGGCTCGTCGAGGCACAAAAGCTCAGGTCCGGTGCACATGGCGCGCGCGATCTCCAGCCGCCTTTGCGCGCCATAGGGCAGGTCGCCGGCCGGATCGTCGGCGCGGTCGACGAGATTGGCCTTTTCCAGCCAGTGCTTGGCGAGATCGATCGATTCAGCCGAGGCCTGCCGGTAGCTGGAGAAGCCGAACAGGCCGAGGAAGGTGTAGCCCGAGGCCTTCATCAGCTTGTTGTGCTGGGCGACCAGGAGGTTCTCCAGCAGCGTCATGCCCGAGAACAGGCGGATGTTCTGGAAGGTGCGCGCCACCTTGGCGCGCGCCGGGATCTCGTGATTGGGCAGGCGCTCGAGCAGATAGTTCGAGCCGTCGCGCCGGCTGAGCGTGATCATGCCTTCCGAAGGTTTGTAGAAGCCGGTGATGCAATTGAACACGGTCGTCTTGCCGGCGCCGTTCGGTCCGATCAGCGCGGTGATCTCGCCGCGCTTGGCCTGGAACGACAGGTCGCCGATGGCGATCAGGCCGCCGAACTTCATCGACAGATGCTCGACCTGCAGGATGAAGTCGTTCATGGAAACTTGCGCGTTCATCAGCCGTGGCCCTCCTTGGTGAAGGAGCCTGACACCGCTTTTCGCTCCTTGAGGAAGGCTGTTGGTTCTCGACTGCCGACGAAGCCGCGCGGCTTCCACAGCATGACGATCACCATCGCAACGCCGAACAATAGCATGCGGTAGAGCTCCGGCGTGAAGTCCGGACCGAACACCACCTTGAGAAAGCCCAGCTCGCGCAGGATCTCGGTGCCGCCGATCATCACCAGCGCCGCCACCGCGATACCGCCCAACGAGCCCATGCCGCCGAGCACGACGATGGCCAGGATGATCGCCGATTCAAGGAAGACGAAGGATTCCGGGCTGACGAAGCCCTGGCGCGCGGCGAAGAACGAGCCGGCGAAGCCGCCGAACATGGCGCCGGTGGCGAACGCCGTCAGCTTGGTGGTGGTGGTGTTGATGCCGAGCGAGCGGCAGGCGATCTCGTCCTCGCGCAGCGCTTCCCAGGCGCGGCCCACCGGCAGTCGGCGCAGCCTGATGGTGACGAAGGCGGTGAGGAAGCAGAGCGCCAGAATGAGATAATAGAGGAAGATCTTGTAGTAGGCGCCCGACTGAGCGATCCCCAGCACCTTGGCGATGTAGTTCGGGTCCGAGACATTGAACGACATGAGCCCGAAGAAGGAGACCTTCGGGATGCCGGAAATGCCGGCCGAGCCATTGGTCACCTCACGCCAGTTGATCAGCACCAGACGGATGATCTCGCCGAAGGCGAGCGTGACGATCGCCAGATAGTCGCCGCGCAGCCGCAGCACCGGGAAGCCGAGCATGACGCCCCAGAAGGCGGCCATGGCGCCGGCGGCAGGCAGCAGGATCCAAAACGACAGGCCAAAATGCGTGCCGAGCAGCGCATAGGCATAGGCGCCAACGGCGTAAAAGGCGACATAGCCGAGGTCGAGCAAGCCGGCTAGCCCGATGACGATGTTGAGGCCCCAGGCCAGCATCACATAGATCAGGATCTGGATGCCGAAATTGTCGACCCATTTGAGCGAGCCCTGGAAGCCGAACAGAAGCACCATCGCCACTGGATAGAGGATCAGCACCGTGGCGCCGATCTTGTTGAAGTTTCGCCGCACGAAGCCGGGCTCCACGGCGACTGCAGGCGCCTTGGCCCTTTCAGCCCTTGATCGTTCGAGCCCCGGAACCGCATAGGCAACATAGAGGAAGCGCCCGACGACAACGGCGAGGACCACCAGGGCGAGCAGGCCCCAGCGCTGCACCAGGATCAGCTCGTTGTTGATGTTCTGATCGGTCCTGAGACCGATGAACAGCACGAACAGGCCGAGCGCGATGGCGCCGGCGTATAGCGCTTCGCGGAACGCGCGCTGGATGGGAGTAGCGACGACGTCGCGCTCCGGAGAAACGGTAACGGCCATGAGGATCAGACCTTTTCGACTTCAGGCCGGCCCAGGATGCCGGAGGGCAGGAAGATGAGCACGATCGCCAGGATCGAGAAGGCCGCGACGTCCTTGTAGTCGATCGAGAAATAGGCCGACCACATGCTCTCGATGAAGCCGATCAAAAGCCCGCCGAGCACTGCGCCCGGCAGCGAGCCGATGCCGCCAAGCACCGCCGCCGTGAAGGCCTTCACGCCCGGCACGAAACCGTCTGAGAAGACCACCACGCCATAATACATCAAGAAAAGCGTCCCGGCGACCGCAGCAAGCGCTGCCCCCATGATGAAGGTGATGGAGATTGTGCGGTCGACGTCGACGCCAAGCAGCGCCGCCATCTTGCGGTCCTGCTCGCAGGCGCGCTGCGCCCGCCCCAATGCCGTCCTGTTGACGAGATACCAGAAGATCGCCAGCAGCACGGCGGTGACGAGCACGATGATGATCTGCTTCAGCGAGACGCTGATGCCGTCGATCGTATAGACTTGGCTGACCAGCGGCGGGATCGGCTTGTTGCGCGGCCCTTGCGTGACCTGCACGAAGTTGGACAGGGCGATCGACATGCCGATGGCGGTGATCAGCGGCGCCAGCCGGAACGATCCGCGCAGCGGCCTGTAGGCCACCTTCTCGATCGTCCAGTTGTAGAGGCTGGTGAGCAGCATGCCCACGATCATCATGATCAGGAGCGCCACCACCACCGGCACCGAATAGAACATCGCGCCGAGGATCAGGAAGACGATGAGGGCCGTGAAGGCGCCCACCATGAAGATATCGCCATGGGCGAAATTGATCATGCCGATGATGCCGTAGACCATCGTGTAGCCGATCGCGATCAGCCCATAGATAGATCCCAGCGTCAGCCCGTTGATAAGCTGCTGGACGAAATACTGCATATTTAAGCGGCTCCCCTGGAATGTCGCCTTCGAGGACGCATTCCTTTTCGTATTGCCCCTAGTCGTAAAGTTTCAAGCCCGGATTGCAACGTGATTTTTCAATCGCCGCGCGTGGTTTGGAAGCACGCTGCCCGATTGCCCGCTTTTTCGCACCCGGCCCCTGGACTATCGCGGACCCTATCATTGGCACAACGCAATGTCTTTGACGATTCAGCGGTATCATGCGCGTCGTTTCGAAGAAATCGTCGTCAAAATAAATTGATGAGAAGATTCCTTGCGTCAGTGGCAGCGCTCGATTTTGCCGTCCCGCGCATTCCGCCAAGCAAGGATTCTGCTCGGTATGACGGTCATGTGACGGCGAGGCGAACGGCGGCCGAAATCCTTTCCCGATTGGTTCGGTAGTCAGGTCTCGACGAACGACGAGGCGGCCTGACGCGCCGACCGGGAGCGATCAGGTGACGATGAACCCGTGCGCGAACGGATCGCGGTCGTCGATGAAGATGGTGTTCAGTCCGGTCATGCGCGCCCAGCCGCCGATCGAGGGGATGATGGCTGGTTTGCCGGCAACGCTGACCTCCTTTTCGACCCTGCCCTTGAACAGCGAGCCGATGATCGACTCATGGACAAAACTGTCGCCAACCTTGAGCCTGCCCTTGGCGTGGAGCTGCGCCATGCGCGCCGAGGTGCCGGTGCCGCAAGGCGAGCGGTCGATCGCCTTGTCGCCATAGAATACGGCATTGCGGGCATCGGCCTCGGCATCTCTCGGCTTGCCGGTCCACAGCATGTGCGACAGCCGGTTGATGCCCGGATTTTCCGGGTGAATGAACGAGTATTTCTCGTTGAGGCGCTGGCGCACCACCGGGCTCCAGGCGATGAGGTCGGCGGCCGAATGGTCGGCCATGTCGCGGTAGTTCTCCTGCGGCTCGACGATGGCATAGAAATTGCCGCCATAAGCGACGTC
Organism: Mesorhizobium sp. WSM3862; assembly: GCF_002294985.1. Lineage (GTDB taxonomy): Bacteria > Pseudomonadota > Alphaproteobacteria > Rhizobiales > Rhizobiaceae > Mesorhizobium. The sequence goes on from NZ_NSGE01000005.1 coordinate 378,599, forward strand.
GACGCTGATCTCGCCAAGCACCGGGCACTCCACCGACAGCCCTTCGGCGTAGAGGAAGGACGGCACGTTGGTGATCCGCACCTCCTCGACATATTCGCCGATCTGTTTGTATTCGGCGACGACCAGGCCGGCCGGCGTGTCGAGCCTGAGCACGCCCGGCGTCTTCGGCTTCACCAGCCCATGCTCGATCGCCATCGTCACGGTGCCGATCGTGCCGTGGCCGCACATCGGCAGGCAGCCCGAGGTTTCGATGAAGAGGATCGCGATATCGCAGTCCTCGCGCGTCGGCGGATAGAGGATCGAGCCGGACATCACGTCATGACCGCGCGGCTCGAACATCAGCCCGGTCCGGATCCAGTCATATTCGGCGAGGAAATGCGCCCGCCGTTCCATCATCGTCGCGCCTTCTAGCAGTGGGCCGCCGCCGGCAACCAGCCTCACCGGATTGCCGCAGGTGTGGCCGTCGATGCAGAAGAAGGATGTCTTGGCCATGATGGCTCCCTGAAATATCAGAATTCTGGCGAATTGTCAGAACCGTTGCGGGCGGAAAGGAGTGAGATCGATCGGCGGCTCCTGCCCGAGAAGGAGATCTCGGATCGAGCGGCCGGTCGCTGCCGCCTGGGTCAGGCCGAGATGGCCGTGGCCGAAAGCGTAGACGATGTTCGGCGCCCGCGCCCTGCCGATGACCGGCAGCGAATCCGGCAGCGATGGCCGAAAGCCCATCCACTCGCGGCCGCCCGACGGATCGAGCCCGGGCAGGAAACGCTTGGCTTTTTCCAGCATCGCCTTCGAGCGCGCGAAATTAGGCGCTCGTTCGATGCCTCCGAGCTCGACGGCGCCGCCGACGCGCAAGCCGGTTTCCAGCGGCGTGATGACGAAGCCGTGCCCGGAAAAGATCAGCTGCCGCTTCACGTCGAAGGCCGACACCGGCAGCGTGGTGTTGTAACCGCGCTCGGTCTCCAGCGGGATGCGGTCGCCGAGATCTTTGGCCAGCAGATGCGACCAGGCGCCGGCGGCGATCACGAGCTGCTTCGCCTTTCGGGCCGTGCCGTCCGCAAGCATAAGCGTGACGCCGTTTGTTCCGGTCCCGATACGCTCGACGCGCGCGTGCTCGAAGCGTGCGCCGAGCCGCTCCGCATAGGCCCAGATCGCCTTGCCGAGCAGTTTCGGATCGGCGACTGTCTTCCACCCCGGCACGAAGGTGCCCTTGACGAAGCGCGGCGAAAGACCCGGCTGCAGCGCCGCCATCTCCTCACCCTCGACATGGCGGAAGCCTATGCCGAAACGTTCGCGCGCCCTCCAGCCGGACAGCGAGGCGCGGAACTCTGCCTCGCTTTCGTAGAGTTCGAGCGAGCCGTCCTCACGCAGCATCGGCCGCGTGCCGGAGCGGTCGAGCAAACCCATCCATTCGGCTTCGGCGAGCTTCATCATGCCGGCCTGCGCCGCAAGGCTCGCCTCGAAGTGCCTGGCGGCGCCCGCGCGCCAGAAGCGGAACAGCCAGGGAAGAAGCTTAGGCAGATAGGCCGGCGGGATGGCAAGAGGCCCCAGCGGATCGGCAAGCCATTTCGGCAACTGCCTGATCATCCCCTTATGCGCCAGCGGCAGCACGTCGGAGAAGGCGAAGGCGGCAGCGTTGCCGGAGCTCGTCTCCTCGCAAATGCCCGTCCGATCGAAAATGGTGACACTGCGTCCCGCCTCCGCGAGCAAGGTGGCGGCGCAAATGCCGATGATGCCGCCGCCGATGATGGCGATATCTTTCCCTTCTCCTCGGTCGCGGGGAGAAGGCGCCCGAACAGCGGATGAAGGGCGGCGCCCATCTTCGGTCGGCTTGGCATTTCCTTGCACGCTGGCGCTGTCCCTCGTCTGTCTGCCGCCATCTGCTTCCCCGTGAACGGGAGCAGAAAGCTATCAGAACGCCGGCAGTTCCGGCCGCGCGGCCAGCGCATCCTTGACGATCTTTTCCACCGCCTTCCGGCGCTCGCCCGAGAGCGGCTGGCGCGGCATGCGAACACGGTCATTGGTACCGATCGCCAGCACTTCGGCAAGCTTGATGTTTTGGACCAGGTAGGTCGAGACATCGAGGTCGAGCAGTGGCCTGAACCAGCGGTAGATCTTCAGCGCTTCCTCGCGGCGACCTTTTCTCATCAACTGGTAGATGGCGACGGTCTCGCGCGGGAAGGCCGTGACAAGGCCCGCCACCCAGCCGATGGCGCCGACCGACAGCGCCTCGAAGGCGAGGTTGTCGACGCCGGTGAAGAGGTCGTAGCGGTCGCCGAGGCGATTGATGATCTCGGTCGAGCGGCGGATGTCGTCCGACGATTCCTTGATTGCGACGAAGCGCTTGTCGGACGCCAGCTCCTCCATCAGGTCGACAGTGACGTCGACGCGATAGGCGAGCCGGTTGGAGTAGATCATGACAGGCAGGTCGCCGGCCCCCGCGACGGCGCGAAGTGCGGCGACCGTCTCTTCAGCATTGGTGTGGTAGATCGGGCTCGGCACCACCATCAGGCCGTTGGCGCCTTCCTTGGCTGCGCGGCGTGCGATGCTTGCCGCCTCGCGGGTGCCGGGTTCGTTGACCGTCAGAAGCACCGGCTTTGTCCCGGCGACCTTCTGCGCCGTTTTCAACACTTCGATCTTCTCGTCATGCGACAGCATTGGCCCTTCGCCGAGCGAACCGCAGACGATGATGCCGTCGCAGCCGGCCTCCATCTGCAAGGAATAACAACGCTCCATCTCGGCATGATCGAGGCGGTCGTCGGTGGTGAACTTGGTCGTGACTGCAGGGAAAACTCCGGCCCACATGGCTATCTCTCCGTCTGATATATCAGCGGTATATTTATTAAGACGCGGGCTGTCAATGCTGAATCCGCTATGATATATGAAAAATATATCAGGAGCTGCCCATTGATATCCGCATTGATATCCAACGACACAAGCGCAGCCTTCGAGCCGGTTGCGACCAGGGCCTATCGTGTGCTGGAGCACATGATCGTCACTCTTGAACTGGCGCCTTCAAGCTTCGTCACCGAAGGCGCGCTGATCGAGCGGCTCGGCTTCGGCCGTACCCCGGTGCGCGAGGCGATCCAGAGGCTGGCTTGGGAAGGCTTACTCGACGTCAGACCACGCGCCGGCATCGCGGTCGCGCCGCTCCACCCCGCCGACTGGCTGCGCGTTATCGATGCCAGGCGCGGCATCGAGGTGGTGCTTGCCCGCTCGGCAGCCCGCTTCGTCACCCGCGAGGCGGCCGACCTGTTTCACGAGGCAGCCCTTGCCATGCAGAAGGCAGTGATCTCAGGCAACGTGCTTTCCTTCATTCAGGCCGACAAGCAACTTGACGAGGCGCTGGCGATCGCCGCCGACAATCCATTCGCGGCGCGCGTGGCGGCGCCCTTGCAGACCCACAGCCGGCGCTTCTGGTTCCGCTACAAGGCGGATACCGGGCTCGCCGAATCGGCCGAGCACCACGTCGCGCTGATCCGCTCGATCCTCGACGGCGACGAGGAAGCCGCCGCCAAGGACGCCAAGAAATTGATGGCGCTGCTGCGCCACCACGCCGAGGCGGCCGCGACGCGCTGACCAGAGCGGTTCCGGCTTAACTGAACTGTCCGGTTACGCAGTTCACCCGCCCGGGTGCCGGACCGCGGTGGCCAGCGTGTCCTCCCATCCCTCGCCCGCCGCCAGGATGCAACTCTGGCCCTTAACGTCGGTCATCAGGATGGTCCAGGTTCCGCTCGCCGACACAAACACCTCGAAGATGGCGACGTCTCCACCCACGCCGTAGCCCAGCCGCTTCTCTTCGAACGTCTCTGCCAGCCCCGCGACCAGATCGTCATGGCCCCCGCAGAGGACTTGCGCCTGCAGCGGGACTGCCGGCAAAGCCACGACGGCGCCGGCGACTGCCGCCTTCGCCACTCGGAACGAAAATCTGCGTGCCATGGGCACCTCCTTCGCCGTGGCATTCCGGCAAAAGAGGCACATTCGGCCGCCTCAGTGTGCCGGAACGCTCCAGGCCGGACTCGACGTCGCCATCACGTCACTCCTTCTGGTTTCCGGTCTGTCGCAGGGAGATTTGTCACTCCCTGCACTCGATATGGTGAAGCTGCGCCCGGTAGACAAGCGGGCGTTGACGCAGGCGCCGGCGCGGCTTTCACTGAACGAGCCGTGGCGCCAGTGAGTGTTAGGCTCCTGGCAGGGCTGCCGTGATCGTCGGGCTGTCCCAGCCTTCGCCAACGGACAGGATGCAGCTCTGCCCCTTGGTGTCGGAGGCAAGAACGGTCCAACTGCCTTGGTCGGAGACAAAGATCTCGAGCACGACGTTCGGATTGATCAGCCCGCGCCCTGCCTCGCTTTCGTGGAACTTGTCGCCGAGCGCCTTGATGATGTCGGCGCGTGGTGCGCATTGTGCTGCCGCATTGGCCTGGCCGGCCGACAGCGCCGCCGCCGCAAGGCACATCGTCGCCATAAGAAATCGTGTCATCCGACACCTCCTCGCGCCAGACGAGAACCCCGGCTGCCACCGGCGCTGTTTGATTGGCCTGCACGCATGGCAGGAATACAGCCTAAGGCGGATGGCCGCCTGTTGGTTCCATCACACGGCGATGGAATTATTAGGATGTACAGATGCATCCATGACGTGCTTCATCGCAAATCGTGGATCTGGAGTTGCAAGCGACGACCGGGCGAGACGACAAGCTTGCCCAATGTCGATGAGGTGAAGGACAACCAGCCTCCTCTGCAAGGCTACAAACAGAAAGCGCGGTTCGCACCGCGCTTTCTCACTGATGGCCTCGAAGGGCCATCCGGTCAGTTCGTCGTCGGGATGACGAACTCGGCGCCGTCCTTGATGCCTGCCGCGTGCCCGCAGCCGCAGCGCGACGAGGACGCGCGGCCGAAAACCGTCCGGTCAGTTCATCGTCGGGATGACGAACTCGGCGCCGTCCTTGATGCCGGACGGCCAGCGCGAGGTGACCGTCTTGGTCTTGGTGTAGAAGCGGAACGCGTCCGGGCCGTGCTGGTTGAGGTCGCCGAAGGACGACGCCTTCCAGCCGCCGAAGGTGTAGTAGGCGATCGGCACCGGGATCGGCACGTTGACGCCGACCATGCCGACCTGGACCCGGGAAGCAAAGTCACGCGCGGCGTCGCCGTCGCGGGTGAAGATGGCAACGCCGTTGCCCATCTCGTGGTCGTTGGCGAGATTGATGGCGTTCTCATAGGTCGGCGCGCGCACCACCGACAGCACCGGCCCGAAGATCTCTTCCTTGTAGATGCGCATCTCCGGCGTCACGTTGTCGAACAGGCAGCCGCCCATGTAGTAGCCGTTCTCGTAGCCCTGCATCTTGAAGCCGCGGCCATCGACGACCAGCTTGGCGCCTTCCTTGACGCCGATGTCGACATAGCCCTTGACGCGTTCCAGGGCTTGGCGTGTCACCAGCGGGCCGAAATCGGCCGAGGAGTCGGTCGACGGACCGACCTTCAGGCTTTCGACGCGCGGCACCAGCTTTTCCATCAGCCGGTTCGCGGTGTCGTTGCCGACCGGCACGGCCACCGAGATCGCCATGCAGCGCTCGCCGGCCGAGCCGTAGCCGGCGCCGACCAGCGCGTCGACCGTCTGGTCCATGTCGGCGTCGGGCATGATGATCATGTGGTTCTTGGCGCCGCCGAAGCATTGCACGCGTTTTCCCGCCGCGCAGCCGCGCGCATAGATGTACTGCGCAATCGGCGTTGACCCGACGAAGCCGACGGCTTTGATGTCCGGATCGTCGAGGATTGCGTCGACCACTTCCTTGTCGCCGTTGACCACGTTCAGCACGCCTTCAGGCAGGCCGGCCTCGATGAACAGCTCGGCGATGCGGATCGGCACGCCCGGGTCGCGCTCCGAAGGCTTCAGGATGAAGGCGTTGCCGCAGGCGATCGCCGGCGCGATCTTCCACAGCGGGATCATCGCCGGGAAGTTGAACGGCGTGATGCCGGCGACGACGCCGAGCGGCTGGCGCATCGAATAGGTGTCGATGCCCGGACCGGCGCCGTCGGTGAACTCGCCCTTCATCATATGCGGCGCGCCGATGCAGACCTCGACCACTTCGAGGCCACGCTGGATGTCGCCGCGCGCGTCGGCGATGGTCTTGCCATGCTCGCGCGCCAGGATGTCGGCCAGCTCGTCATAGTCGCGCTGGACCAGTTCGAGAAACTTCATCAGCACGCGCACGCGGCGCTGCGGGTTGGTGGCGCCCCACTTGATCTGCGCGGCCTTGGCGTTCTCGACCGCGGCGCGCAGTTCCTGCGCCGAGGCCAGCGCCACCGTTGCGCGCACCGAGCCGTCCATCGGCTGCATGACGTCCTGCTTGCGGCCGCTGGTGCCGGCGACACGCTTGCCGCCAATGAAATGACCGTACTCGATCATGGGTTCTCTCCCTGTTTTGGTGATGAGGCATTGTCCGCCTTTGCGGCGGCAATGGCAACGCGAGCTAGAACGCAACCGTTGTGCGCGAAATAGACAGCGTCCGGAAGCTGTGCATTAAATGCCGCAAATAGCAGATTGCTGAAAAGGCCGCAGCTTGCGTTCCTTCGCGCCCCCCTCTGGCCGACCGGCCATCGCCCCCGAAAGGGAGGAGGTTAAGCTCTCATTTTTGCTTTCGCCAATAGCCAACGTCGCAACAAAAGAGCCGGCGACGGAACCGCTGATCTCCCCCCTTGTGGGGGAGATGTCCGGCAGGACAGAGGGGGGCGCGAAGGAACGCGGCTTTGATCGCTGTCACCAAGGTCATCCCCATGAACTGGGATGATGTCCGCATCTTCCTCGCCGTGGCTCGCGCCGGCCAGATCCTCGGCGCGGCAAGACGCCTGGAGCTCAACCACGCCACCGTCTCGCGCCGCCTCGCGGCTCTCGAGGAGGCGCTGCGGACGAAACTCTTCCGCCGCCTGACCACCGGCAGCGAGCTGACACCGGCCGGCGAGCGCTTCCTCGACATCGCCGAGCGCATGGAGAGCGACATGATCGCCGCGCGCTCGACCATCGCCGGCGAGGGCGACGACGTCTCCGGCACGGTGCGCATCGGCGCTCCCGACGGTTTCGGTGTCGCCTTCCTCGCCAAGCGTTTGGGCGAGCTGACGGCGCTCCACCGCGAGCTCACCATCCAGCTGGTGCCGGTGCCGCGCTCCTTCTCCCTGTCGCGGCGCGAGGCCGACATCGCGATTACCGTCGAGCGGCCGACCGAGGGCCGATTGGTGGCGGGAAAGCTGGTCGACTATACGCTCGGCCTGTTCGCCTCCCGCACCTATGCGGAAGCCAACGGCCTGCCGAAGACAGCAGCCGAGCTCGATCGGCACACGCTGATCGGCTATGTGCCCGACCTCATCGTCAGCCCTTCGCTCGACTATGCCGCGGAGTTCAGCCCGGACTGGCGCACCAGCTTCGCCATCTCGTCAGCACTTGGTCAGGCGGAGGCGGTGCGCTCGGGCGCCGGCATCGGCATCCTCCATACCTTCGTCGCCCGCTCGATGCCGGAGCTGGTGCCGGTAGACATCGTCGCGCCCATCCGCCGCGCCTACTGGTTGGTCTATCACGAATCGGTGAGGCCGCTGCGCCGGGTCCAGCTCGTCGCCAATTTCATCACCAAGGCGGTGGAGCGGGAAAAAGGGTTGTTCGTCTGATGCCGTCCAAAAGGCCGATCCGCTTTGGAACCGCCATTGAGGCGCATCGAGGACGAAAGAATTCACAACCTTGTCGGCCTCAGCCGCGAACGCCGCCCACATCCCGGCCGGCTTCCTCGGCGCTGTTGCCCAGCAGCCCGCAGGTGACGAAACCATAGTGGCCCTCGCGTATCGAAATCGCTATCCTGGCGTGGCCGTAGAAGCTGACATCGCCGTCGCCGAGGTGGAAATCCATGTCAGCCATCCGCACGGGATAGCCGTCCGGGAATCGCGCCAGCCGGTCGTTGCTGGAACTGCCCGAAGCGAAGGCGGAGCCGACCCGCCTTGCGCTTGCCACAAAATCGGCCAGTGTGGCACCAGTACTTCGCCATGCCATGGCAGGCGAGGGGGAATCTGGGAAAGCCGGCGCAGACATGCGAGCCATTCTTGCCATCCTGCCGCTGCTTTGCCTCTCCGGCTGCGCCAATCCGTGGGCCAGGGTTCCCGAAGCTGAACTGCCGAAGTCGATCCGCTATGCGATGGCCCGCCCCTCGCCTTTCGTCTTCGGTAATTATTGCGGTCCCGGAACCCGTACCGGCGATCTCTCGGCCACCCCGGTCGACCGGCTCGATGCCGCCTGCCGGATCCACGATGCCTGCTATATCGCCCGCCACAATCATTGCGATTGCGACGGCGCGCTGATCGCTTCGGCAAGGACGATCCGCGGCGACAAGACGGCGCCAAGGAAGATGCGCGGCGAGGCCGAGCTCTTGATAGCCACCTTCGCGCTTCCGGTCTGCAAGGTCTTTCCGCAGGGCTTCATGCCGCCGCGCGACCCCGCCCAGCTCAAGGTCATGAACGGGGCGACCGGGTGAGACCGGGAGCCGTCGTGACAAGGCTGCTGCTTGGCCTGGCGCTGACCGCGCTCGCCGGATGCGCCGGCATGCCGGGCCGTTCCGCCTGCGCCTTCTTTCCGGGAGACGAAGCCTGCGCGCGTCCGCCCATCTCGGCGGATCGAAGCGGCGCCGAGATCGCCAGCGCCCGCTACTTCGCGGACAATGGCAATGCCGCCTATGAAAAGCGATTCGAGGCGTTGCTGGCCCAAAGCCGAATCGATGCGCTCGACCGCACCAACGGCACCGGCCGCTTCGGCCGTGACTGGCGCGACGTCCACAATGATCGTTTCCAGGCAACTTATCCGGCGCTGCAACGGTTGGCGAAGCCGCTCGACGGCACTGAGCAGCCGCTCGCACCAGGCAAACCGGGCGAAGGCCATTTCACCGGTCGCTGGCGCATGTCGCGCCAGACGCTTTATCTCGACGCCGCCGCCAGGCCGTCCGCACCCAAGACCTTCAGCTTCTCCGGTCTGCAGGCGCGCTCGGTCGAGATCGTGCTCCGCCAGGCCGGCCGGCAGCCAGTCGTGATCAGCGGCAGCTGCGACGGATCGCTGGCGATGCGCATCTCGGGCCGGTCGCGCACAATTGCCAAAGGTGCCGCGTTCCATCTCAGCCTGCCGACGACCGAGACATCTGCCAGCCTGTTTCCAAGCGAAGCGCTCACCCGTTGCGATCTCACGGTCAGCTCCAGCCTCGCGCCGTCCGGCGCGAAGCTGACCATCCTGCGCGAGGAGGCCGCCGACCCATGGATCACGGCACTCGACAGCCGCTATGATCGTTGTCCGGTGCCAGATCCGGCCGGGCTCGAAGCGCTCGACCGCGCCTTTTATGACGGCCGTTGGCTGTCGCAGACCTGCGCGCTGCCGCTCGGGTGGCCGACCCTGCTGCGCAAATCGCGCGACGGTTTCAATGCCAAGGTCGAGGCGCTGCTCGGCAAGACGCTGCCCGAAAGCGCCTTCGACAAGGCCGATCCCGAACTGCCGCTCGATTTCTCCAACGCGCCGAGACTGAAGCTGATCTATCTGTCGTCGCTGGAGTTCAAGGCGGACTTTTCCGGCCGCATCATGGAGCGGCTGATCCGCCACCACGCGGCGCTCGGCACCAAGGTACGCATCCTGGTCACCGACGTGCTGGAGCGCGACAAGGACGACGCCCTGCTGCATCGGCTGGCGGCGGAGTTTCCCAATGTCCAATTGCAGGAATATCGCTGGCAGGCCGATCACGGCGCGCCGATCGACGAGCAGCTCTCACAGCTGCACAAGACCCATCACATCAAGATGCTGGCGACCCTGGCCGAGGAACCCGGCCGCTCGCGCGTCATCATCGGCGGCCGCAACATCCATGACGGGTTCCTGTTTCATAAGCCGATCGACCTGTCGCGCTACCCTCAGCTGCAGCAATACGGCAAGACCGACGGCTTCTCGCTCAACTACTATTCCAACTGGAGCGACTTCGACATCGAGATCGCCGACCCGGCGACGGTCGAAACGCTGGCCGCGCATTTCTCGACCGTCTGGCTGCGCGATGCCGACACCAATCTGTCACGGCCGTTTTCCATTCCGGTTCGTTCCGGTGGCCATCCGCAAGGCGTGGTGCGGCACTTCATTTCCGTGCCTTACGCGGACGGGCATGCACTGGAAAACTACTTCGTCGAACTGATCGACACCGCCGAGCATCGCATCGAGATCGTCAATCCCTATCTCAACCTCACGCCCAGTATCGCGAGAGCGTTCGATCGGGCGCTGGCCCGCGGCGTCAAGATCGACGTCGTCGGGCGCATCGATCTCAAGGGCGACATAGGCGGCCGCTTCCTCACCGCGCTCAACAAGCTATTCGTGGAGAAATATGGCGACCGCATCAACATCCGCGAATTCAAGGCGCCCGACGTGGTGCTGCATTCCAAGATCATGATGATCGATCAGCGCCTGGTGACGATCTCCTCGGTCAACCTCAACAATCGCAGCTTCGTCCACGACTCGGAAAACGGCATGATGGTGCTCGATCCGGCCTTCTACCGCCGCATGAAGTCGGTCTATGACGACTATCTCGCCCATTCGCAGCCGGTCGCCACCAATGTCACGATCGGCTGGGCTTACCGGCTGCTGTTCAGCAATGGGTGGGTGAAACAGGCCTTTTAAATCAAGCCTTGATGTAGCGGTCCGGGCTGAGGTCGAGCGCGTTGATCTCCGGCACCCGGTTGGAAATGATATCGGCAAGCACTTTCGCCGAGCCGCAGGCCATGGTCCAGCCCAGCGTGCCGTGGCCGGTGTTGAGATAGAGGTTGGACAATTCGCTGCGCCCGACCAGCGGCGGCCCGTCGGGCGTCATCGGCCGCAAGCCACACCAGAAACTCGCCGCCTTGAGATCGCCGCCGCCCGGAAACAGGTCGCCGACGGAGTGCTCGAGCGTGCGGCGGCGCGATTCATGCAGACGAAGGTCGAAGCCCGAAATCTCCGCGGTGCCGCCGACGCGGATGCGGTCGCCGAGCCTGGTGATCGCCACCTTGTAAGTCTCGTCCATGATGGTCGACACCGGCGCCGCCGCCGCGTCCGTTATCGGCACCGTGATGGAATAGCCTTTGACCGGATAGACGGGGATCGGCCGTTTCATCTTGCGCATGAAGGGAGCCGAATAGCTGCCAAGCGCCATCACATAGGCGTCCGCCGTTCGCCAGCCCTTGTCGGTGCCGACCTGGACGACGCGGTTTCGATTCCTGACGACGCGCCGGATGCTCGTGCCGTATTCGAAGGCGACGCCGCGCGCCACGCAAAGCTCGGCCAGCTTGTCGGTGAACATCTTGCAGTCGCCGGTCTCGTCGCCGGGCAGCCTCAGCCCGCCGACGAATTTTTCCCGCACACCGGCCAGCGCCGGCTCGGCCGCGATGCAGCCGTCCCGGTCGAGGAGCTCGTAGGGAACGCCGTATTTTTTCAGCACCTCGACATCGCCGCCGGTGCCGTCGAGCTGCTTCTGCCTGCGGAAGAGCTGCAGCGTGCCCTTGGCTCGCTCGTCATAGCTGATGCCGATCGTAGCGCGAAGCGCCTTCAGCGTGTCGCGGCTGTACTCGGCCAAGGGCACCATGCGCGACTTGTTCAGCGCATAGCGCTCGGCCGTGCAGTTGCGCAGCATCTTCAAGAGCCATGTCCACATATGCGGATCGAAGGCCGGCCGCACCACCAGCGGTCCGTATTTCATCAACAGCCATTTGACGGCTTTCACGGGAATGCCGGGCCCTGCCCATGGCGAGGCATAGCCCGGCGACACTTCGCCGGCATTGGCGAAGCTGGTCTCCAGCGCCGGGCCCTGCTGCCGGTCGATCACCGTGACTTCGTGGCCGGCCTCGGCAAGGAAGTAGGCGGTGGTGATCCCGATCACACCGCCGCCCAGCACCAGGACTTTCATTCTATGCTCCCTCAAACCGATCATGCCGCCGAAGGGCCGGGATCGTCGCCTTCTGTCTGCCGGATTTTGCCGCACCCGCCAAGGGGCCAACGATCGCCTGCGGCGCTGTACACCAGCCTCGGGCCAAGGGGTCGCTGTGCGGCAGTCCGAGCCGCCCGATGCTCGGCCTCCGGCTGGTAGGCCACATCCTCGAGAAGGATGCGCTCGCGGCTGCCGTCGGGGCGCTCGGCCACTACCGACTCGCCCGCCCTCATGCCGAGCAGGCAGAGGCCGCGCCAGGTGCCGAGCGGCAGGCCGAATCCGACAGGAGCGGAGGCGTCGCCCAGCATCAACGTCCTCGTCTCCGGGGCTCCTTCGTTGATCCGGAAGACTACCCGGCTGTTCAGCGTGGCGATGTCGGGCTCGACCATGCCGACTGGGATGATGTTGCTCTCGGCGAGCTTGCGTTCGAGCATCGGCACGATCGCGTCGGCAAAGGCGCGCCGGCGCATCAGCATCGCTTCGAGAACCGCGAGATCCTTCGTCGTGAGACGATATATGGTCCTGGTCATGGCGCTCTCCGCGACGCGGATTGCTCGACCGCGTGGATGGTCGCCGAAAGCACCCGGCCGTCGCGGCTTCGCCAGGAGACTGTGCGGCCGGCACGCGCGCCGATCAGCGCGGTTCCGAGCGGCGTCAGCACCGAGATGCGTTTTTCGGCGATGTCGGCCTCGGCGGGATAGACCAGCGTGACGCGCTGAACGCTTCCTTCCCCGTCGTGAAGCGTCACCGTCGTGCCCATCCGCACGACATCCGTTGGCATCGCCGCTTCGGCGGCGATCCGCGCGCGATCCATCTCGGCGAGCAGGTCCTCGGCCATCTCGGGCGTCCGCTCGAGAAAGGCTCTGGCAAGGCCGCTGAGCCGGTCGTGGTCCGCGTCGCTGACGACGATCGTGTTTCGTGAACGCGATTGGGTTGTGGCATTCATGGCAAACCTCCTGGATTTGCACGTCGACGAACCGACGCGCGCTGCAGCCCGCTCAAAGGCGGCGACGAAGAGCCGACAGCCGCGAAAGGCTGGCTGGCTCGATGACGATGTCAGGAATTCAAATGCCCCGGCTCGGCGATCGCCAACACGACCGCGCCGGGGCTACGCTCCCGCGATGGGGCAAACCCTGAAAAAGGTTCTGCTATGGGCGAGGTTGCTCATGCCTCGACCCTTGCCGAGATACACCGGCTTGTCAAGCAAGCCGCCCCTTTCACCCGCCGATGTAGCGGCGGTGAAAGCGCGCACCCAGGCTGGCCAGCACCTCGTAGCCGATGGTTCCGGCATGCGCGGCCGCGTCGTCGAGGCTTTGCGACGACCCGATGAGCTCGACGAGGTCGCCCTCGCCCAGTTGATCGACCGGAAGCGCTGAAATGTCGAGGACAATGGAATCCATCGATACCCGCCCGACGAAAGGCAGCCGCACGCCCTCGAGCCAGGCGGCCGAGGCGGCGCGCCGGTGCCAGCCATCAGCATAGCCGAGCGAGATTGTCGCCAGCCTGAGCGGTCCGCGCGCCTGATGGGTATGGCCGTAGCCGATGCCGGCGCCGTCATCGACGTTGCGCGTCTGAGCCACCTTCGCCTGCAGCCGCACCACCGGCAGCATCGGGTTCGCCTCGCCCGGCGTCGGATTGATGCCGTAGAGCGCCGCGCCCGGCCGCGCGAGGTCGTGGTGGTAGGCCGATCCGAGAAAGATGCCGGACGAATTGGCAAGCGAGGCCGGCGCCTTGGGCAGCATCCCGCGCAGCCGCTCAAACGCGAGCCGCTGCGCTTCGTTGGCAGGATTGAGCGGCTCGTCGGCGCAGGCGAGATGGCTCATCACCAGGCGGATGTCGATGCCGCCGAAAGCATCCGCCGCGAGCGCCTCGACGTCAGCCGGCGGCATGCCGAGCCGTGACATGCCGCTGTCGACCTGAACAGCGGCCGGCAGCTTTCGGCCGGCGGCAAGCGCCGCTTCACGCCACGCTCTCAACTGAGCGGTGCTGTTGATGACAGGATGAAGCCCAGTTGCGATCGCTTCCGGCTCGGAGCCCGGCGGCAGGCCGTTGAGCACAAAGATCTCATGTCCGGGTTCAAGCGCCTTGCGCAGCGCGATGCCCTCGCCGAGCAGCGCGACGAAGAAGATCTCGCAGCCTTCCTTCATCAGCGCCGATGCCACGCGCGCTGCGCCGAGGCCATAGCCGTCGGCCTTGAGCACGCCGGCGCAGCGCACGCCCGCCAGCCGCGCCTTCAGCCGCCGGTAGTTCTCGCGGATGGCGCCAAGATCGATGGTCAGGATCGCGCCGGCTGAAGTTTCGCCGGGCATAAAGCCGCTGGTGGCGGTCGTTTGCGGCAAAGACGTTTTGGTGCCGGTCATCGGGGCAATTGCGTCGGACAAAGTCGGGTCACACTTGTTGCGGAGCTGCGTGCTTCTCGACGCCGGCGAAGTGCGCTTGTCGCGCGTCGTTCATGTTTGCCTCTTTGCCTGCGGCGCATCTGCATCAACAAAGCATGATCTCGACTACGGTGCCAACCTCTTCGCTAACCGAACTTAGTTGGAAGCGCGCCTGCCAACGCCTAGCGAGCAAGATGCTGGAACGCGGCCACCACCTGCTCGTAGACCTTGCGCTTGAACGGCACGATCAGGTCGGGCAGCTCCCGCATCGGCCGCCATGCCCATTGGTCGAATTCGGCCTTGTGGCCGCCCGGCGGCGGATTGATCTCAATCTCGCTCTCGTCGCCCTCGAAGCGGTAGGCGAACCATTTCTGCGTTTGGCCGCGATAGCGGCCCTTGAAGGCGACGCCGACCAGATGCGGCGGCAGGTCGTAATTGATCCAGTGCGGCGCTTCGGCAAGCAGCGACACGCTGCGCATACCGGTCTCCTCGTAAAGCTCCCGCTCCGCCGCCGGGAGCGGCTCCTCGCCCTCGTCGATGCCGCCCTGCGGCATCTGCCAGAGTTTCGTGGTGCCGGAGAATTCGCTGTCCGGCTCGGCGATGCGATGACCGACCCAGACCAGCCCGGCCGGGTTGAGGATCATCAGCCCGACGCAGGGGCGATAGGGCAGCGTTTCAGGATCGATCTTTTTGGCCATCGTTGAGATTTCCAGCCGTTTTGGAGATGCATTCAGGCGAAAGGGTCGGCGTTAGCCTTTTTGCGGATCGATCGCCACCGCCGAAATCGGCACGATCTCGATGCCGCGCTTCTTCGCCTCTGCCACCCAGGACGCAACCGTGTCCACGGTGATATCGAAGGCCGAGCCGATGCCGACGGCGCTGCCCTTGGCGCGTGCCGTCGCCTCGAGGCTGTCCAGCTTCTTGAGGATTTCGCCGCGGTCCTGCACAGCATCGATCGCCATGTCGCCGGCGACGAAAGGAACGCCATCCTTCAGCGCGAGGTCGGGCGCCAGGCTTCGCGCGGAGGAGCCGTCGTCGACATAGGCAAGGCCGCGCTTGCCGAGCTCGGCCATGAACGGTCCCATCGCGTTTGCATCAGCCGAGAAACGCGCGCCCATATAGTTCATGACGCCGGTATAGTTGGTCGTCCTCGACAGCGCCCAGTGCAGGCTCTTCAGGTTCTCGTCCGGACTCGCATCGACCGTCAGCGTGTTGCGTCCCGGATTGACGCCCGGATAATCGAACGGCTCGAGCGGTATCTGCATGACGATCTCATGTCCGCTCTGGCGCGCCGCCTTCATCCAGCGGTCGATGCTGTTGCCCTGCGGCGCGAAAGCCAGCGTCACCTCGGCGGGCAATTTGGCGATCGCGGCCTGCGTGCCGGTCTGGGAGACGGCGAGCCCGCCGATGACGATAGCCACGCGCGCGCCGCGCGCTCCGGACCAGGGCCGCGCATAGACGTCGAACGGTCGCCGGCCATCGGCGGAGCGCACCGGCAGCGGGCCGCTGTCGCTCGCCTCGATCAGCGCCCTGTCGGGAATATGCGCGACCTTGAGATTCTGGCTGAGTGTGGAAGGATCGCGGATGACGATACCGGCCTTCGGCGGACCATCGCCCTCTTCAGACTCGACATGGATGATTTGCGGGCCATCGCCCTTCATCGGCGTGCTCGCATTGGGCTTCGCCGCCGCCACCTCGGCCGGTGCCGGCGTCGGCGCCGGTGCCGGCGCGGGAGCCGGCGCCACGATTACCTTCGGCGTCGAAACGGCCGTCTCTTGCGGTTTGCGGAAAGGTTTTTCACGCAACGCGATCGCACCGGAAATGCCCACTACAGTGAGGACGGCGACCGCCGCGCCAAGCGTGCCGGCGCCGAAGGTGCGCGAGGCAGGGCGCTCTGGCCGGAGCGTCTGTCCGAGCGGGCGTTCGATGTCCTTGCCGATGTCAGCCAAGCCGCATCCCCAGGCCCGTGACGCGGCTGATCGGATCAGCGCAGCTGATCGAATCGTCAGCGCTCACGCGCGAATTCAAAACCTTAGGCGACGCAGCGCCCGTTGCCGAACCACCCTGTCCCCGAATCAAACTGCCGGAACCTCGCGGTCCCGGCAGCATTGCATCGCTTCGGTCGGCCGGCCAGAGCGATCTGCCCCGGCCCTCCCCGTCTTTACTGGTTCAGCACAGCCTTGTCCGGGTTCGGCGGGAAGGCCGGATCGGTCTTTTGGCCGCGCAGCAGCTGTTCGGCATAGATCAGCTGCAGGTCGTCCTTCGGCTCCGGCGGCACATAGGCGGCCGAGCCCGAGCCGGTCGAGCTCTCGTCGGCCCCCTTGATGTGGCCCTTGAGGTCCGATTCGCCGCGGGTCAGGTCCCTGCCCTGCAGGTCCGGCGGCAGCGGCTGCTCGACCTTGATGTCGGGCGTGATGCCCTTGCCCTGGATCGATTTGCCCGACGGCGTGTAATAGAGCGCGGTGGTGAGCCTGAGCGCGCCATTCTCACCGAGCGGGATGATGGTCTGCACCGAGCCCTTGCCGAACGACTGCGTGCCGACGACGGTGGCGCGGCGCAGATCCTGCAGCGCGCCGGCGACGATCTCGGACGCGCTTGCCGAGCCGCCATTGACCAGCACGATCAGCGGCTTGCCGCCGATGTCGTCGTTCTGCTTCGGCTTGGCGTCGAAGCGGGTAACGTCCTTCGGATCGCGGCCGCGGGTCGAGACGATCTCGCCGCGCTTCAGGAAGGCGTCCGACACGCTCACCGCCTGGTCGAGCAGGCCGCCCGGATTGAGGCGCAGGTCGAGTACATAGCCCTTCAGCTTGTCGTTGGGCACCTGCTTCTTGATGTTCTCGATGGCGTTCTCGAGATCGTCATAGGTCTTCTCGGTGAAGGAGGTGATCTTCATGTAGCCGATGTCGTTCTCGACCCGGTATTTCACCGCCTTGACCTTGATGATGTCGCGCACGACCGTCAACTCGATCGGCTTGTCGGCGCCCTGGCGCAGGATGGTGAGCTTGATCGGCGTGTTGACCGGTCCGCGCATCTTCTCGACCGCGTCGTTGAGGGTGAGGCCGCGCACCTCCTCGCCGTCGATCTTGGCGATATAGTCGCCGGCAAGCACGCCCGCCTTTGCGGCCGGCGTGTCGTCGATCGGCGTGATCACCTTGACCAGGTCGTTCTCCATCGTGACCTCGATGCCGAGGCCGCCGAACTCGCCCTTGGTCTGCACGCGCATATCCTGCGCCTGCTCGGCATTCATGTAGGAGGAATGCGGGTCGAGCGAAGCGAGCATGCCGTTGATGGCGTTCTCGACCAGCGACTTGTCGTCCGGAGGCGTCACATATTGCGCGCGCACGCGCTCGAAGATGTCGCCGAAGATCGCCAGCTGCTTGTAGGTCTCGGAACCCGCAGCATTCGCCGCCGAGCCGGGTGCGCCGTAGACCAGGCTCATTGCCGATGCGCCCATCAGCGCGCCGGCAAACAGAAGCGACAATTTCCGCATCATTTCACGTCCTTCCAGAAAATCGGTCCGCCCACCAGGGGTTCGGATCGACGGGTTTTCCATCCTTGCGGAACTCAACATAGAGTTCCGGCGTCGCATTTCCATTCTGCGAGGCCGAGGTGCTTGCCACCCGGGCCTCTCCCATCGCGCCGATCGGCTCTCCTGCGAGCACCGACTGTCCGGTCGCGACGCTGATTCTGCTCATCCCCGCCAGGACGACATGATACCCGTCACCCGCATTGAGGATCAAGAGTTGACCATAGGAGCGAAACGGCCCCGCATAAAGAACGTTTCCATCCGCCGGCGCGGTGACGATGGCCCCCGATTGTGTCGCAACCATGTCTCCCTGCATCATTGCGCCATTGCCGTCGTCGGTGCCGAAGCGCCGTTTGATCTTGCCGATGACCGGCAGCGCGATCTGGCCCTGGAGCGCCGCGAACGGGGCGGAAGCGGTTAAACGATTGCCCTCCGGCACCGGCGGCGCGGCGGGTTCCGCTGTCGATGCGGTCGTGTCGGCGTCCGCCGATTTCCGATCGGCCGCCTTGGCCTGGTCGGCCGCCTTGCGCGCCTTGTCGGCCTCGAGCGAGGCGATGAGGTCCTTGAGGCTGCTGGCCTTGTCCGCCAGCCGCTGCGAGCGCTGCCGCTCTGCTGCCAGGGCCGCTTCGGTATCGGCCTGCAGCTTCTGCTTGGCCTCGAGCAGCATGGTCAGTCGTTTCTTTTCCGCCGTCTGCTCGGTGACTGCAGCGGTAAGCCGCCCGCGTTCGGCCTCGATCGAGGCCGTCACCCGGGTCTGTTCCTTGAGATCGGCGAGCAGCCTGTCGGTCTGCTGGCGCAATTCCGGCACCACGGCGCCGAGCAGGATGGCACTGCGCACCGACGACAACGCGTCCTCCGGCTTGACCAGGATCGCCGGTGGCGGATTGAGCCCCATGCGCTGCAGCGCGCCGAGCACCTCGGCGAGCACGTCGCGCCGCGCCACCAGCGAAGCGTGCAGCTTCTCTTGCTCGGCTTTCAGTCCTTCCAGTTTGGCGCCGATGTCCTCGATGTCCTGGCCGAGCTTCTGCTCAGTCATCGCCGACTGGATCAGCGCCGCACTGATCGAAGCATGGTCCTTCTTCACCGTCGCGACGTCGGCGGCAAGCTTGGCCAGCCGCTCGGAGGACAACGAGATTTCCTTGGAGACCTGCTCGTATTCGACCCGGCTCTTGTCGGGGTCCGGCGGGACATCGAGCGAATTTTCCGCGGCCATAGCCGGCCCGAGCGCGATCAGCGCGGCGACAAGTGTCAAGCCGCAGCGGCTGCGCCAGGCGCGCGTTCTCGAATTCCAGCCTTCAGACATCAGGCCTCGACTCTATCCGCCGCTTCGTTAACGAACCATCAACCATGTTGGAGCACCCGCAACAACCGTGATGCCGGTTCATTGAGGCGGAAATCGGTGCAAGCGGACGTGATCCCCAGCTTTCGGGGTCACAGCGCGAACGATGACTCACGAGCGGTGATAGGGATGCCCGGCAAGGATGGTGGCGATGCGATAGAGCTGTTCGCCGAGCATGACGCGCACCAGCTGATGCGGCCAGGTCAGCGCTCCGAACGACAACACCAGATCGGCCTCTTCGCGCAAGGATTTGTGATGGCCGTCCGCGCCGCCGATCGCGATGACCAGCGCCTTGCGGCCGCTGTCGCGCAACTGGCCGATGCGGGCCGCCAGGTCCTCCGAGGACAGCGCCTTGCCGCGTTCGTCGAGCAGGAACAGCACGTTGCCTTGCTGCAGCTGACCCTGCAGCTTCTGGCCCTCCTCGCGGCGACGTTCGTCGGCGCTCTGGCCGCGGCTCTCGGGTGTCTCGACAATGCCGGCAAATTCCAGCCCGACCGCGGGCCCGCTCTTGGCGAAGCGCTCGAAATAGCGGTCGGCGAGCTCTCTCTCGGGGCCGGTCTTCATCCGGCCCACGGCATGAACGGTGATCTTCATCCTCGCCTCGGCGAGCTCTCGATCGGCGCCGGACCGGAACGGTCACGGCCCGCGATACGGCTCAGTGCAAGGTCTCTTCCTCGAGATCCGGCGCCTGCCACATCTTTTCGAGATTGTAGAATTCGCGGACTTCGGGACGGAAGACATGGACGATGATGTCGCCGGAATCGATCAGGACCCAGTCGGCGCTGGCCAGCCCTTCGACGCGCGCCATGCCGAGACCGGCATCCTTGAGCGCCTTGAGGAGATGGTCGGCGACCGCCGAGACATGGCGGTGCGATCGGCCCGATGCGACGACCATATAGTCGCCGAGGCTCGATTTACCCTGGATGTCGATTGAGACGATATTTTCGGCCTTGGAGTCTTCCAGACTGGCAAGGACTGTCTTGATGGCGAGGGAGGCAGCATCGCTTCCGCTGATCCCGGCCGGCGAAGGCACGATATCGGCCTTCTTCCGCAGTGCTGTTCTCAGTGTGTTTCCTTTCCCAATAAGAACAACCAAATCACCCGGCAAATCAGGTGACCCTGCTTAGATAGGCAGAGTTCCATTGCAGTTTCAAGACGGGCGCGCTCTCAGGGCGGCCTCGGCAGGCCGGACAGGCCCTCGGAAGGCTGAAAAGAGCGGAACCCCTGCGCGCCGCATGGGTTATCGGCACACCGGACAAAGGGGATTCCCAACCATGCCAATCGACCCGCAGAGCGCCCTCATCACGATTCAAGCCGGGCTTGCGCAGCTCAGCTCGCTGATAGTCTCCTATTCCTTCTCGGCAATCGGTGCTGTGATCCTTCTGGTTGTCGGCTACCTCGTTGCCGGCCTTGCCGAGCGATCGATCTATGCCGGGCTCGGTCATATTCACGGCTTTGACGAGACGCTGCGCCACTTCTTCTCCCAGGTCGTCCGCTACGGCATCCTGATCCTGGTCGTTATCATGGTGCTCGGCCAGTTTGGCGTGCAGACGGCTTCGATCATCGCCGCGATCGGCGCTGCCGGTCTGGCGATCGGCCTTGCACTGCAAGGTACGCTGCAGAACATCGCCGCCGGCATCATGCTGCTTGCGCTGAGGCCCTTCCGCATCGGCGAATATGTGGAGGTCGGTGCGATCGCCGGCACAATCGAGGAGATCGGCCTGTTCGCGACCAAGCTGCGCACTGTCGAAGGTATCTACATCCTGGCGCCCAACCAAACGCTGTGGAACCAGCCGGTGCGCAATTTCACCCGCAACGGCGTCAGACGCACCGATATCAGCTTGAGCATCGGTTCATGGAACGACATCGACCGCGGGCAGAAGACGCTGCTTGCCATCGCCAATGCCGAGAAGCGCATCCGGCGCGAGCCGGCGCCGATCGCCTTCATCGCAGGGCTTGGCGAGAGCACGGTTTCACTGACCCTGCGCTACTGGACTTCAGCGGCCGACTATTTCGCCACCCAGATCGACTTGACCAAACGCGCCAAGCTGGCCTTCGACAACGAGGGCATTTCGATCCCCCTGCCGCCGCCCGAGATACCGTCCCAGGAAGTCCGCAAGCAATAATCTCGTCAGTCCTTGGCCGGCTTTGCCGGCTCCTCCGGCGCGAAGGCGAGCTCCACCGGCAGGGGCGTCTGCGCCGACATCGGCGCGAAGCTGCCGGTTGCGGCAGCAGGCATAGGTCGCGCCGCAAACACCCGCCACAGCACGAACAGGCAGAACGCGGAAGCGATGGCGATGCCGACATAGATGAAGGTCCCGGTGCCGAAGACGGCGGAAAGCGCCGTCACGATGCCGGGTACGATGAAGCCGGACAGCGACCAGGCAAAGAGCAGCGAACTCGACAGCGCCAGCAGCTCTTCCTTCCTGGCGCGGTCGGCGGCGTGGGCGCTGGACAGCGAATAGATCGATTCCGATGCACCGTCCCAGATCAGGTAGATCGCCACCAGGGCCATCAGCGCCCCGCCGTCGAAGGCGATGGCGAGCAGGCTCGCCGCCACCGCCAGCGCCGCCGTGCCCGCCAGCACATAGCGGCGGTCGGTACGGTCCGAGAGCCAGCCGAGCGGTATCTGCAGGATCAGCGTGCCGACCGGCATCGCCGACAAGAGCAGCGCCACCTCTGCCTGGCTGTAACCCTTGGCGGTGGCGTGGATCGGCGCAAAACCGGAAATGATCATCGACAGGCCGCCCACCGCCAGCATGCCGACGACGCCGACTGGCGAGATCCTCCACGCTTGGCCGAGCGCCACCGAAGCGGCCTGCGGCGCGGGCGGCTGGGCAAGCCGCGTCATGCCCACCGGCAGGATGGACAGCGCGGTGAAGGCGATGCCGATCAGCGGCGCCGCCGCCGTCTGGATGTCGATCGCGGCGAGAGTCGCATAACCGACGCCCAATCCGGCGATATAGGCGACGTAGAACACCGCCATCACCCGGCCGCGTATGGCGTTCGGCAGGGCGTCGTTGAGCCAGCTCTGCGCGACGATGAAGAGGCCGCATATGGCGAAGCCGTAAAGCGCCCGCGCCGCGATCCACAGCAGCGGCATCGGTCCGGCGCCGATCGCCACGTTGGAGAGCGCGATGAGCGCCGAAAGCACCATGAACGCGCGTGCATGGCCGACCCGGCGCACCAAGGGTCCGGTAAGGATGCAGCCGGCGAGCCCGCCGGCCGAAAGGCCGGTGACGATCAGTCCGGCCCAGGTCGGATCGAAACCATCGGCGCCGAGCCGCACCGGAATGAAGGCGAACATCAGCCCGTTGCCGATCGCGATCAGCGCCATCGACACGATGACGCTGGCAATGGCAATCAGCGGCGCCGATTGTCCGGGATCGGTTTGAGTCTGCGTCAGCATGCCCTCGCAGCTTGGCTGATCGGAATGCGATAGGCCGCCGTAAAAGCGACATCGCTCGGCCCCTTGTGGAAGATGGGCGCCTCAGCCCTTCGCCGCCTTGCGGATCGCGGTGGAGGAAAGCGAAGAGCGCGGGCCGTGGATGAAGGTCCAGGCCGGCGCCCGCATGCGGGCAAGCAGCGGCGCGTCGCCTTCGTCGACGCGGGCATAGTCGAAGGTCTTGGCGACGACCGAGGACAGGAAGGAGAGCGTGGCGCCCGGTCGGTCGATGACGGCGATCGGGAAGGTCAGCACGATCTCGCGCCAGCGCTGCCAGCGATGGAAGTCGCGTAAGGAATCCGCGCCCATGATCCAGACGAAGTCGACACCTGGATTGCGCGCCTTGACCAGCGCCAGCGTGTCGGCGGTGTAGCGGACATGCTGCGCCGCCTCGAAGGCAGTGACCTTGATCTTCGGATTCCTGGCGATCCTTTCAGACAGCGCGACGCGCTCGGCGAGAGGCGCCAGCTCGCGCGCGCTTTTCAGCGGATTGCCGGGCGTCACCATCCACCAGAGCTGGTCGAGGGCCAGCCTTCTCAGCGCAATCTCGGCGACCAGCGCGTGACCGGCATGCGGCGGGTTGAACGAGCCGCCGAAGAGGCCGACGGCCAGCCCTTTGCCGGCATGCGGCATGTGGAGATAGGGCGCGGGGACGGGCTGCTCGGGCTGGGAAAGCATGACGCTAGGCACCCCCCTCTGCCCTGCCGGGCATCTCCCCCGCAACGGGGAAGATTGGCGGCTCCTTCGCAGCCGCAAATCTTGCAGTGTTGGCGACTGGCGAAACCGGGAAAATCAGCTGATCTCCCCCCTTGCGGGGGAGACGGCCGGCAGGCCGGAGGGAGGTGCCTAGGCGCAAGCTTCAGCCTCTTAGGGCAAGCGACATCAAGGCCTCACTTGCCCCGACCCGCGCACGCGGTACTTGAACGAGGTCAGCTGCTCGACGCCGACCGGTCCGCGCGCATGCATCTTGCCGGTGGCGATGCCGATCTCGGCGCCCATGCCGAACTCGCCGCCGTCGGCGAACTGTGTCGAGGCATTGTGCAACAAAATCGCCGAGTCGATCTCGCTGAAGAATGTTTCGACCGATTGCGCATCCTCGGCGACGATCGCCTCGGTGTGATGCGAGGAGAAGGTCTCGATATGCTCGATCGCGCCGGCCACGCCGTCGACCAGCTTCACCGCGATGATCGCGTCGAGATATTCCGTCACCCAGTCGGCGTCGGTCGCCGGGCTGGCATCGGCAAAGGCTTTCATCACCTCGACCTCTGCATGGATCTCACAGCCGGCGGCGCGCAGGGCCTCCAGGATCGGCACCAGATGGGTGGACGCGACCGCACGGTCGACGAGCAGCGTCTCGGCGGCGCCGCACACGCCGGTGCGCCGCATCTTGGCGTTGACGGCGATCTGGACCGCCATGTCGAGCTTCGCCGAACGATCGACATAGAGATGGCAGATGCCTTCGAGATGGGCAAAGACCGGTACGCGCGCCTCGGTCTGCACGCGCCCGACCAGGCTCTTGCCGCCGCGCGGGATGATGACGTCGAGATTGCCGCCTAAGCCTTTGAGCATCTCGCCGACCGCGGCGCGGTCGGTGGTCGGCACCAACTGAATGGCGTCTTGCGGCAGGCCGGCTGCCTTCAGCCCTTC
The DNA here is from genome assembly GCF_002294985.1 of Mesorhizobium sp. WSM3862. GTDB lineage: Bacteria > Pseudomonadota > Alphaproteobacteria > Rhizobiales > Rhizobiaceae > Mesorhizobium. The sequence continues at coordinate 402,879 of NZ_NSGE01000005.1, forward strand.
GACCATGCAGGCATGGATTGCGGACGACGAATTGATCGAATCCGAGCCGCCGCGCAGGATCACGGGATTGCCGGCTTTCAGGCAGAGCGCGCCCGCATCAGCCGTCACGTTCGGGCGGCTTTCATAGATGACGCCGATGACGCCGAGCGGCGTGCGCACGCGCTCGATATGGAGGCCGTTCGGCCGGTCCCATTCGGCAATCACCTCGCCGACCGGATCCTTGAGCGCCGCGATCTCGCGAATGCCGTCGGCCATCGCCCTGATACGTGAGGGGTTGAGTTTCAGCCGGTCCATGAAGGAACCGGACAGCCCGGCTTCCTCGCCGTTCGACATATCGATGGCGTTGGCCTCTAGGATCGCCTGCTCGTTGCGCAGGATGGCGTCGGCCATCGCGGCCAAGGCGTCGTTCTTGGCCTTGGTCGATGCGACGGCCAACGGTCGGGCAGCGGCGCGGGCGCGGAGGCCGATATCGGCCATCAGCGTCACCGTATCTTCCCCGGATTTGTCATGCAGCTTCAGCATGGTTCATCCTCCGCTGGGTCATTCGTCGGCCAAAACTTGGTCGTCGGCCAATACTTGATCACTGGATCGACTTACCACAAGGTCGTCGCGATGGATCATCGCCGAGCGCGCCTCGTAGCCGAGCACATTTTCGATCTCGGCCGTCTTCAAACCCGCGATCCTTACGGCATCGGCGGCATCATAGGCAACCAGCCCGCGCGCGATCTCGCGGCCCTCGGGCGACAGGATCGCCACCGTGTCGCCGCGCGAGAAATTGCCGCTGACGAGCTTGACGCCGGCCGGCAGCAGCGACTTGCCCGATTTCAGCGCGCCGACAGCGCCGGCATCGACGGTGAGCCTCCCGGCCGGCTCCAACTGTCCCGCGATCCAGGTCTTGTAGCCCTTCACCGGGTTGGCGCTGGGCTTGAAGAAAGTGGCGCGTTCGCCGCGCTCGATCGCCATCAGCGGCGACAGGCGCGTGCCGGCGGTGATGATCATCGCCGTGCCGGCGGCGTTTGCGATCTTGCCCGCGTCGAGTTTCGTCCGCATGCCGCCGCGCGAGAGTTCCGAAGCGGCGGCGCCCGCCATCGCCTCGATGTCCGGCGTGATGCGCTCGACCACCGGAATGAACTTGGCTTGCGGGTCCTTGGCCGGCGGCGCCGTATAGAGCCCGTCGATGTCGGAAAGCAGCACCAGAAGATCGGCGCCCATCATCGTCGCCACCCGCGCCGCCAGCCGGTCGTTGTCGCCATAACGGATTTCGGAGGTCGCGACCGTGTCATTCTCGTTGATGACCGGCACCGCCTTCATCTTGAGCAAGGTCGAGATCGTGGCGCGGGCGTTAAGGTAGCGGCGGCGCTCCTCGGTATCGCCAAGGGTCAACAGAATCTGCCCGGATTTGAGCCCGTCCCTGCCCAGCGCATCCGACCAGGCGCCCGCAAGCGCGATCTGGCCGACGGCGGCCGCTGCCTGGCTTTCCTCGAGCTTCAGCGCGCGTTTGCCGAGCCCGAGAATGGTGCGGCCGAGCGCGATGGCGCCCGAGGATACGACGAGCACCTCCGCGCCGGCATTGGCGAGCACCGCGATGTCTGCGGCTAAAGAGGTCAGCCAATCGCGCTTCAAGCCGGTCGCGCGGTCGACGAGCAGCGCCGAGCCGATCTTCACGGTTATGCGCCGGTATGATTTCAGCGATTTCATGGGTTTTGCCGCCAGCGCGTATCGACTGGAGCGGGAACGGCATCGCGCGCCTCGGCGACCACCGCCATCAGCGCGCGCTGCACAGCCTCAACGCCTTCGCCGGTGACGGCCGACAACAGCATCGGCGCGCGGCCGGCGGCGCGTTTCAGAGAGGCAGCCTTCTTCTTGCGGGCGTCCGCGTCGAGGATGTCGACCTGGCTGAGGGCGATGATCTCAGGCTTGTCGGCCAGCCCATGGCCATAGGCTTCGAGCTCGGCGCGCACGGTCTTGTAGGCCTTGCCGGGATTTTCCTCCTGCGCCGAGACGAGATGGAGCAGGACGCGCGTGCGCTCGACATGGCCGAGGAAGCGGTCGCCGATGCCGACGCCCTCATGCGCGCCCTCGATCAGGCCGGGGATGTCGGCCAGCACGAACTCGCGGCCGTCGATGCGGGCGACGCCGAGGCCGGGATAGAGCGTGGTGAAGGGATAGTCGGCGATCTTCGGCTTGGCGGCGGTGACGGCCGCAAGGAAGGTCGACTTGCCGGCGTTGGGCAGGCCGACAAGGCCGGCATCGGCGATCAGCTTGAGCCGCAGCCAGATGCTCAACTCCTCGCCCGGCTGGCCGGGATTGGCGCGGCGCGGCGCCTGGTTGGTCGAGGTCTTGAAATGCTGGTTGCCGAAGCCGCCATTGCCGCCCTTGGCGAGCAGAAAGCGTTGGCCGACCTCGGTCAAATCGCAGATCAGCGTCTCATTGTCCTCGGCGAAGACCTGGGTGCCGGCCGGCACTTTCAGCGTCGCGTCGGCGCCCTTGGCACCCGTCATGTTGCGGCCCATGCCGTGCATGCCGGTCTTGGCCTTGAAATGCTGCTGGTAGCGGTAGTCGATCAGTGTGTTCAAGCCATCAACGGCTTCGACCCAGACATCGCCGCCGCGGCCACCGTCGCCGCCGTCCGGACCGCCGAACTCGATGAATTTCTCGCGGCGGAACGACATCGATCCGGCACCACCGTCGCCGGATCGGATGTAAACTCGGGCTTGGTCGAGGAATTTCATCGGATTTTCAGGTTTCTGCTATTGCGCTTGCGGGATTGCTCTAAACCAAGGTGGAGCCAAGGGCGAGGCCCGTTTGCAACTAAAGCGCCGGCTGCACTTTAGCCAGGGGCGCGGTAGCACTGTTCGCGGGCGAGACCGGGAGGCGCGAATGAAGCTTGTCACTTACAATATCCAGTATGGCATCGGCCTCGACGGCAAATACGATGTCGGCCGCATCGCCGACGCGGTGCGCGGCGCCGATGTCATCGCCCTGCAGGAAGTCACCCGCAACAACCCGCGCAACGGCGACCGCGACATGGTGGCCGAGATCGGCGAGGCGCTGCCGGACTATTTTGTCGCCTATGCCAGCAATTTCGAGGTCAATATCGGCTCGCGCCTGGATGCCGGCCGCGCCGTCACCCGCACCTTCCAGCTCGGCAACATGGTGCTGTCGAAGACGCCCATTCATCTGTCGCGTAATCTCCTTCTGCCGCGCAGCCGCAGCCTGGAGCGGATGAACTTCCAGCGCGGCGCGCTGGAGGCGCTAATCGAGACGCCGCTCGGCTTCATCCGCTTCTACTCCACCCATCTCGACCACCGCAGCCCCGTCGAGCGTCAGAGCCAGATCCGTTTCCTGCGCCAGCGCCTGCTCAACTACGCGTTGGAAGGCGGCGGCCTTTCCGGCATTCCCGAAATCGGCCTGCCGGACCTGCCCTATCCGGAAGCCTTCATCGTCATGGGCGACTTCAACATGCTGCCCGGATCGCCCGAATATGTCGAACTCGCCGGACGTCCGGACCATGAATTCGGCATGCCGCTCACCGCCGATCTCGCCGTCGATGTCGCCCAGCGCCTGGACGTTTCCGGCCTCTTCACCTGGATCGACCCCAATCGGCCCAACGATGCGGGCCGCCACAAATGCATCGACTACGTCTTCACCAGCGCTTCGCTCGCCGGCTCGCTGAAGCGCCTGTGGGCCGACCGGCAGGCGCGTGGATCGGACCACCTGCCGGTCTGGGTCGAATTGGGCTGAGTCGTCTTTGAGCGCCGACGCCTAGGCGTGTTGCTATTCAGGTCAGGCTGAGCCGAAAATGACGGCTTTCGAGAACCGGAGCGGAGCGTACTGAAAGCACGCGAGCACCGGAAGCGCAGGAAACCGTCATTTGCAGGCCGGCCTCACCTGAATTTCAACATGCCTAGAAGTGCACCCAGTTGCGCAGGCTCGTCCAGGTCTTGCGGTCCAGCCGGTAGCGCTCGACCGGCACCTGGCCGGCGACGATCGAGTTCAGCATGCCCTGGCCGGCATACTGAAAGCCGCACTTGTGGATGACGCGGCGCGATGCCGGATTGATGACCCTGGTCGAGGCATGCAGCACCTGGATCGAGGTCTTCTGGAAGGCAAGGTCGACCAGCGCGTGCGCCGCCTCGGTCGCATAGCCGCGCTTCCAGTAAGGCTCGCCGATCCAGTAGCCCAGCTCCAGCCCGCGATCGGTGGTATTCAACCCCGCGCAGCCGACGAAAGTGCCGGTGCCGGCGAGCGTCAGCGCATAGGCGATGCCGGCGCGGCGCGACGAGGCCGTGGCGAGGAAGGCGCGGGCCTCGGCTTCGCCGTAAGGATGCGGCATGCGGGCCAGCATTTCGGCGACGTGACGGTTGTCGGCCAGAGCGACGAGTTGCGCGAGATCGCTCTCGCGCGGAGCGCGCATGACCAGGCGCTCGGTGGCGAGCACCGGGCAATCGATCGCGTAACTTTCGTCTTCGGTGTCTTCCGCTTCGGCAACCATTTTAGTCCTCCAGGGCAAAGAAAAATGAAAAAGGAGAGATGGAAGCCCATCTCTCCTGATCCTTTTCCTGGCCTGGCCAGACACCGGTCCCCGAGATGGGCGCCGGTGTTATGGTGCGGAACCGGCTACTCCGCTGCTTTGGTGATCGGGTTTACCGAGACGTAGGTTCGGCCGTTGGCTTTTTTGTTGAAGGTGACTGCGCCGGCTTCGAGCGCAAAAAGGGTGTGGTCGGTGCCCATGCCAACGTTGGTGCCCGGATGCCATTGCGTGCCGCGCTGACGAATGATGATGTTGCCGGCGATGACGGCTTCGCCACCGAACTTTTTCACGCCGAGACGCTTGGAGTGCGAATCGCGACCGTTGCGCGACGAACCGCCAGCTTTCTTGTGTGCCATCTAACTAACTCCGATGCGCCCTGAGGCGCTTGAATGGTCTTATGAACGCGTTCGCGTTCCGTTTCAAGTCCGATCCGGCGACGATTATCGCCGGCCGTCCTTACTTCTTTTTCGCCAGCTCCTTGGCCTGCTCGCGCCAGTCCTTGATCTGGTCGGCGCTGAACGGCATGTGCTCGTCGATCTTGGCGACATCCTTCTCGGTCAGCTTGGCCAGCTGCGCAAAGGTGACGATGCCCTGCTCGGCGAGATCCTTCGCCGCGACGGGACCGATGCCCTTGATCACGGTCAAATCGTCCGGCTCGCCCTTCGGTGCCTTGAACAGCGGCGCGGCCTTGGCCTCTTCGCTGGCGGGAGCTTCCTTGGGGGCGGCCTCTGCCTTGGCTTCCTTCTTGGCCTTGGCCTCCTTCGGAGCGGCTTCGGCCTTCGCCTCGGCGGCGACGTCTGCCTTGGCTTCGGGCGCCTTGGCCTCAGCCTTGGCGGCGGCCTTCTTCGACGGCTTGGCGCCGCCCAGCAGGATCTCGGAGATCCTTACGGTGGTCAGAAGCTGGCGGTGGCCGATCTTGCGGCGGGAATTCTGGCGGCGGCGCTTCTTGAAAGCGATGACGGTGCGGTTCTTGCCCTGTTCGACGACTTCCGCCGTGACCAGAGCGCCATCGACGAACGGCGCGCCGAAGGTGACATTCTCACCCTCGCCATGCGCGAGAACAGTGCCGATCTCGACGATATCGCCGACCTTGGCTTCGACTTTCTCGATCTTGAGCAGATCGTTGGCGGCGACGCGATACTGCTTGCCGCCCGTTTTGATGACTGCGAACATTTTTTGCCTTTCGCTGTTCGGTCGGCCTCGATGAACCGCTTCAGGCGGTTCGGCCGTCTTTTTGTCAGTCTGCGGGTTCAAAAAACAAGCGGCGCGGAGAAGCCCCACGCCGGATGCGGGCTGTCCCTAACCGAAGGTCGCAAGGAAGTCAAGGCAAGCGGCCCTTGCTCCTGGAGCATGCCGCGCGGCGCGCGCCGGTCCGTCGCCTCGCCGACGCTTTTTTCAACAAGCGGGAAATCGGTCGACCAGGGCCTTGTAACTGCGGCGGTCAGCCGTTATCTAGTGCGCCGCGCCGGCAAACGGCCGACCATGACCTCGCGGAGAGGTGGCAGAGTGGTCGAATGCACCGCACTCGAAATGCGGCATACTCGCAAGGGTATCGGGGGTTCGAATCCCTCCCTCTCCGCCACGACCTCCAACAACTATCTGAAACTCAGAACGGCGGCATTGCGGCCCTTAGCGACTTCTGCCCCGGTTAAACTGAACACGATGCGGAAGGGCACTAAGGCCGCGCGGGCTCTCCCGATGCAGCCTGGACGCGTAGACCGACCCCTCCCCCGGGCCTGCCCCGCCGGGCAGCTCGGGAGGCTTTCCGGGTCAGCTACAAAAGGCGTCGTTTTTCGAATCTTTGACGAAATGGACAAACGGATTCGGTTGACCGTTTTTCAGGGCCGATGGGCGACAAGCACTCAACTTGCAACGGCCGAAACCCCTTTAGGCTGCTCCGTAGCTTTGCGCCCCTGGGGCCGATCCCAAGTCCTGAGCCGCGAAATCTTGTAGACTGCGGCTGGCGGCACGTTCTGCAATGTCCGGCCTATGCGCGTGGCACGCAATTCCAATCCCTCCAGAATGGGACGCGGCACGGGACAGCGTGGACCATAGGTAAACTGATAGAAAGCGCTTCCGGGCCGCAGCAGTGAAAAGGCGCCACCCAGGATCGCGATGACCTTGTGGTCAGGCATGCTCAGAAGCGGTAGGCCGCTGATGACGGCTCCGGCTGCCCCTCTTTGAAGCGAGATGTCTCCGATGGCAGCCGCGTCCATCTGCAATACCCGCACCCGAGGAAAACGGGACTGGAGATGCTGTGCGAACTCCGCCCCGTACTCAACCAAGGTCAAGTCTTCTGGCCGCACGCCGCGCTCCAGCAGCCGCGAGGTGAAAACACCGGTGCCGGGTCCAAGTTCGACTACCAGCCCGGTCTCCGCGGTTATATCCTGCGTCATGATCCTCGCAAGCGCCTTGCCAGAAGGCGCGACTGCTGCCACGCGGAGCGGAGCGCTCAGCCAGGTTCTGAAGAACATCCAAAAATCGTGGCGCATCTTGCACACCTTTGGAAGCCGGAGCTTCGCTCACGTCGATGAATCCCTAGGCGGGTGTTAGCACTGGCGAAAAGGATGCTGATTAGCGCCAGGCGCCATTCGACTCGTGACTCGCGCCAATCCAAGCAAGTCGACAGATCACAGATGGGACAAATGCCTCCGGCCGTAGACCGCCAATCATCTCAGGCTAGTGCAAGCTGGTGCCACCAGGTCCCGACGCTCGACCCATATTCAGTTCGCGCCACCTATTGGGGGTAGTGCCTTCCCAGTCGCGGAAGGCACGATAGAATGAACTCGTGTCCTGGTAGCCGAGCAGGCAAGCGACCTCGTTGATGTCGGCAGAGGCATCGGCCAGAAGCTGGCGGCCCAGCTCGTGTCTTGCTTCCACCAGGAGTTCACGAAAGGTGGTGCCTTCCTCGGTGATACGGCGTTGCAGCGTTCGTTCGCTGAGGCCGAGATCGGTTGCAATGCCGGACAGTTCCGGCCGGCCGCTGGCCAGGTTCCTTTTCAGGACCATCTTCACCTGCTCGCGGATCGAACTGAGCGCCTGGAGTTCACCCAGGGCGGATGCAAGCGCCGGCGTGAGAATTTCCAAAAGCTCTGGATTGTATCCCGGAAACGGACGGTTCAGATCGCTGCTTTTCAAGATCAGCACGTCACGCGGCGCGCCGTAGCGGATGGGACAGGAAAAGTAAGAGCTGAGAACGTCGCTGTTGGGATCGGCACGGGTGAGTTCGACCAGGACAGGCGCCAGGTTCTGCCCGGTTCCGCGCCGGCCCAGTTCGAGCAGAAACGCGAACGTAATGTCGACGGCAATGGCCGGCTCCGGCTCCGTCGCATAGAACCACTCGCTCGTGATCGCCACCTCGCCCCTTGTTTCGGAGATATGCAGCTGTTCGGGCGTGCAGAGTCTCTTGAACCTGGCGATCCTCGACAATCCGTCGCGGTAATCCCGCGCGTGGAATGCGGCCAAAGTAGACGGCGGATGGACGGCGGTATCGGCACTCTTGACCAACCTGATGCCGACGCCGGGGTCGGAGGTGAGTTCTTCCAGGGCCTTGAAAATCGCGAAGTACTGGTGCGTCGTCACCAGACTTTGTGGGTTCAAGTGCAGCGTCGCCGGCAGCCGCGCCTGCCTCAGCACGGCAGCGGCCGGAAGCCCGAGGCCTTCGATCGCCCGCCAGAACGCCTGCGGGACCTTGCATTTGTCAGCAGGAGCTGCGCCCATGACCTGTTCTCCTGTACTCCACATCGTCGACGGGCCGCCGCCAAGCGGCCCATCCCGGTCTTGTTTATCGCATTTGGCTCATGATGATCCGGTCGAACATGCGGTCGCCGAACCATTTGCGGATAGCGATCATAGGCTTGGCGTATTTGCCGGCAGCGTAACGGGTCTTAGGCTTGCGCGCCCGGACGGCCTCCGAAACCACATCGGCAATAACGCCCGGGTTGGTGCCGCGGCCGTGGCCATAGGTGTCCCGCGTTGTCTTGGCGACCGCTTGGGAAACCTTGGCATAGGCGCTGCTTGCCGACCGCTTGACCAGGCCATCGGCGACGACATCGCCAAAGCCCGTCTCGATCAGGCCCGGCTCGACGACGACGACCTTGATGCCGAAGGGGGCTAGCTCGAGCCTCAGGCTGTCCGACCAGCCCTCAAGCGCATGTTTGGTGGCATGGTACCACGCGCCGAGAAGCGTATAGATCTTGCCGCCCATCGAGGTGATGTTGACGATGGTTCCAGCGCCCTTCTTGCGCATGGCCGGCAGCAGGAGCTGGGTCAGCCGGGCGGGACCGAAAACATTGACCTCGAACTGGTAGCGAGCCTCATCGATCGTCACGTCTTCCACCGGCCCGTAAAGACCAAAACCGGCGTTGTTGACGAGAACGTCGACACCGCCGGACTGGGCGAGTATCGTTTCCACGGCGGCCTCGATGTCGGCAGTCACTGAAATGTCCATGCGCACCGGAATGGCGCCAAGCTTGGCAAGATCGGCCATTTTGTCGACGGTGCGGGCGGCGACATAGACCTTGAAGCCGTCCTTGATCAGACGCCGGGCGATTTCCTTGCCCATGCCAGAGGATGCGCCAGTGACGAGCGCGGTTCTGTTTGCTTTCTTAGCCATTTGATTTGTGCCTTTCCTATTTTGATGTTGAATTCTGGGGCAAAAGGGGTCGGCACGCATTGGCGATCGCTGCCACGGTACTTGCAATTTCCGCCAACCTCTGGGCGGCAGCCGCCATGGCTCACGAGGGTGCGGCGACGGGCAGCGACAACCCAAGCTCCGACAAGTGCGGGAGTTGGGCGGCCCGTCATTTTGCGGGGCCAGCCAACTCCCATCCACTGCCGTCAGACGCGATGGAAGGTGCGCGTCTGGCCGAGGGCCGGAAGGCCGATGTAGCCCCTGAGGTTCATCTTGCCATTCTTGATGCGCACCTCGCAGTTGTAGGTGCGTCCCGAGGAGCCGTCATAGAGGGAGCCGCCCGTCCATGCGCCGTCATCCCAATGGAGGCCGGTGATGAAGATGGCATTCTTCATCGACCGCGAGCGCAGCGCCGGATTGGGGTTCTTGGTGTCCTTCTTGAACGTCACGCCGTCGGGCTCGACCAGTTGGTTGCCATAGAGGAGACGGGCTTGGAATTCGGAGCCGGTCTTGAACGTCTCGAGCTTCACGCTGCCGTCGTCCGCCTGCCAGGTGCCAATGATTGCATCAGACGACGCCTGCTGGGCGTGAGCCGCAGGCGCAGCGGACAGAAGTGTGGCGCCTACAAAAATGGCCAAGGCGCCGCGGCGGGAGAAATTGTTCAGATCCATCTATCTTTCCTTTGTGTGGGATTGGCGGTGCCGGCAGCCGGCACGGATCGGACGACCCGTTTGTCGACCGTTCGCGAGATCCAGTTTTCTCATCTTTGCGAGACTGGATGAGCGTAAGCTAAACCGGCGTTGCGCCTCGATCAGTCGCGGGCGGCGCCATTTTACTGACGCCTGGCGCCATGTTCGGTGGAAGAACGCTTGCCGCTACCGTTCGCAGAGCCGGCGATCGCTCGTCGGCGCTGCGCGCTTGGCGAAGGAGCGCGACAGTCGCCCTCAGCAATATCCGAAAAAGGTCATCAGCTCCTGGGCCTCACCTGCCTCGAAACGCGAGGCGAATTCCGCAGGCAGCTTCGATCGCCAGCCGCCCCTGTAGTCGGTGATCGGTTGGTTGACCTGCGCCGAACGGCGAGCCGAATGCGCCGTGCGAACTCTTCTTGCCCTTCCCCAGACGACCGGATGCCGGTGATAGTCCAGGATGGCAGCATCGAAGGCCACACCCATGAAGCGGCATAGCCGTTCGATGGAGAGCGCAGGCGACTCGATAAAGTCCTCGTAGCGCCACAGCATGGCCCCGCCCCTCTCGATGCAGAGCATCGAGGCCCTGCTGTCGGCGACCCACCTTTGGAAAGCTCTGTCGAAATCGCCCTCGTAGCGCTGCCCGAGCGATGCCACGACATCGCGGCCGTCGCGCGTCACCACAATGAAACGGGCGTCCGGGATCGTCTCGCGTATCTGACGGGTGTAATGAATATGCCCGGGGGTTTTCTCGACCCAGACGCTCCGGCGCGAAATCGCCGCCTCAAGCAAAAGCAAGCTTAGCTTGGTCCATCTGGCGCCTTTGTCCGAGACAAAAGCGCTTGTCTCCCGCGGGACACTGAAGACATCCGGATGCGCAGCCAATATCCGGGCGAGCAAGGTCGACCCGGTATGACCGCAACCACAGATGAATATTGAGGCCCTCGGCTTTGGAATAAGCCGTACCACACCCTTGTTCACAATTCTTGTTCCCCCGGAAAGACTTTATTCGAACTGTTTGCCTCGAAGATTGCAACAGGAATGTTTCCACAGGAACGGCGTGGAACCACGATCGGCGCCGTTCACATTTCAGCGTGCGGCGTATCGGGTGTATCGATGAAGCGCACGCGCTTGCCGCCGCGGCCTGCCGGGACGTGCTCGGCCAAGGCCTCGACGGCAGCAGCGCGCGATGCTTCAGCTGGCGCTGAGCTTCTTCAGCTGGCGCACGCTGGTGCGCGAGGCCGGCTTGCAGCCCTTGGATGCTGTGAGAACCATGATCGGGGCCATCCAGGGCGCAACTTGAGAGCGGGCGTTGCGCGTCGGCTGCGGGCAATCATCGTTTGAATGCGTGATCCGGTTTGTAGGTTGGGCCGGACGAGCGTGATGCGCCGGCCGATTGTGCCTCAACCTGATCCGCCGGATTGATGCGCTGCAATCGCGCTCAAGAAGACCTCGCCGAATTCCTTGAGCTTGGCTTCGCCGACGCCGTTCACCTCGGCGAAGGCAGCGAGGTCGCGCGGGCAGCGCTCGGCCATGTCGATCAGCGTGCGGTCGGAGAAAACGACATAGGCCGGGACCTGGCGTTCCTTCGCCAGGCGCAGCCGCAGCGCCTTGAGCGTGGCGAGCAGCGCGGCGTCCAGGTCTTCGGCGTCCGCCGCGGCCTGGGCCGAACGCGCCTTGTCGCGTAGGGAACGGTGCCGCGTCTCGACGCGATACTCGAAGGCGATCTCGCCGCGGCCGAGCGCGCGGCCGCGCTCGGAAATGGCAAGGCCGCCATAGCCGTCCGGGTCCGGCACCAGGTACCCGCCCGCCACAAGCTGGCGGATCAGCGACAGCCACGCGGGTCGCTTGTGCGCCGCGCCGGTGCCGAAGCTGGCAAGCCTTTGATGACCTCGGGCCAGCACTTTCTCGGTCTCGTGGCCGAGCAGGATGTCGACGATACGGGAGGCCCCGAACCGCTCGCCGGTTTGCGCCACGGCCGAAAGAATGATGCGCGCCTCGGTGCCGCCGTCCGCGCGCGGCGCCTGGCTGAGGCAGTTGTCGCAATTGCCGCAAGGCGAGGCGCCTTCGCCGAAATAGCCAAGCAGGACCTGGCGCCGGCATTGCGCCGTCTCGCAATAGCCGATCAGCGTGTCCAGTCGGCCATGTGAGCGCCGCTTGTGCTCCGGCGAGGCATCCTCGTCGTCGATGAACAGGCGCCGCGTGCGGATGTCGCCGAGGCCGTAGAGCATATGCGCCTCGGCCGGCCGCCCGTCGCGGCCGGCACGGCCGATCTCCTGGTAATAGGCCTCGAGGCTAGCCGGCAGGTCGGTGTGGAAGACATAGGCGACGTCCGGCTTGTCGATGCCCATGCCGAAGGCGATGGTCGCCACCATGACCACGCCGGACAGCGTCATGAAAGCGTTTTGGTTCGCGTCCCGCGCCTCCTTGCTCATGCCGGCATGGTAAGCGAGCGCGGAGACGCCGTTTCTTTCGAGGAAGGCCGCCATCTCCTCTGTCTTCCTGCGCGACAGGCAATAGACGATGCCGCTCTGCCCCGCATGGCGTTCGACGAAACGCAACAGCTGGCGCTTGCTGTCCTGCTTCGGCTCGATGGCAAGCTTGATGTTCGGCCGGTCGAAGCCCAGCACCAGCGTGTCGACACGGTCGGCAAACAGCCGCGCCGAAATGTCGGTGCGCGTCGTTTCGTCCGCGGTCGCGGTCAGCGCGATGATCGGCACTTTCGGAAAGAGGTCGCGCAGCCGCGCAAGGTCCTCATATTCGCGCCGAAAGGCTGGTCCCCATTGCGAGATGCAATGCGCCTCGTCGACGGCGATCAGCCGGATGTCGAGCCTGGCCAGCGCGTCGAGCATCCGCTCGGTCATCAGCCGCTCCGGCGCCAGATAGAGCAGACGCGTCTGGCCCGAGGCGACGCGGCGCCACGCCGCGACATTGGCATCGCGATCCAGCGAGGAGTTGATCGTATCGGCGGCGACGCCGGCGAGCCGCAGCGCTGCGACTTGGTCCTGCATCAGCGCCACCAGCGGCGAGACGACGATGGTGAGCCCGCCAAGGACCAGCGCCGGAACCTGGTAGCAGAGCGACTTGCCGGCGCCGGTCGGCATGACCGCCAGCACGTGGCGGCCGCACAGCAGCGCCTCTATCACGTCGGCCTGACCGGGTCGAAAATCGTCGAAGCCGAACACGTCCTTCAGCACGCGCCGCTTCGGATCGCGCCCCTCTGCCGCAATGCCCGCCACCGATGCCCGCCCCGCCATCGCGTTTTGCATTTGAGAGTGATTCCCGGTTTCGGCTGAGGTCACGTTCTTAAGGCGCGGATCGCCCGAACGCCATCGCAACCCGTGCTGTCCGCCGTTTTTGCCTGCCGGCGCCGCCGTCTCTGCCGGAGGTGCCGGCCCCTCCCTGCGCCGCAACCCGGCGATACCGAGATGGCAGGGCAAGGCGGTCGGCAGTGTCCACTGAGCCGAGGTTAGCAAAGGCAGGGCGCGTTAAACTCCAAGCCGGCTCCATAGATCCGCAATCGATCTTCGCAGCCCGACAGCCCGGAGTTCTCCCGGTCGGATTTCGGCCAGCGCGATGCCGCTCTCGCCCGCAATGGCATAGAGCAGCCAGGTCCGGCCATCCTCCTCGAAAATGGCCGGATCGCGCAGCCCGCTCTCCTTGCTTCTTGCCACGCCGGCCTTGCTGCGGCGAACCGGCAGGCCGGCGCCCTCGTAGTCGGTGCCGGGTCTCAGCAATTCGGTCCTGCCGCGCACGACCCAGCGCCGCCAGTCCTTGGAAAGGTCGACGCTGCCGTAAATCACGCGCTCCGGCGCGTCGCCCTTGCGCGTATAATAGACAATCAGCGAATCCCCGTTCTTCTGCACCGCCACATGCCGTGGCCGGACCCGGCCCGAGCCCGGCAGCACGACCGGCCCTTCCTCGAAACCGGAAAGACCATCGATAGATCGGCGAAGCCTGATACTGCCGGTGCCGAAAAGCCCATACCACCAGCCGTCGTGCCAAAAGATCCGCGCATAGAACGGCCCTAGCGCCCGGGGACTGGGGTTGAAGTAAAGGCCGTCGACCGATGTCGCCGCAAAGGTCGTCTGCTCGCGGCCATGTCGCTCAGGGCCGTGAAAATACATGACGATGCGTCGGGTCTGCTCGTCGACATGCACGTCGGGAGAGGCGATGTGATCCCTCAGAAAAGGACATTCACCAAGCGAAAGCACGCCGCCCGGGTGGATGCGCCAAGGGCCTTGCAGCGTATCTGAATAGGCTAGGCGGATGTAGGTGCCGTTGTGATGCGCGAAATAGAGGTGATACGTTGCGAGCCGGCCGGTCGCCCAGGCCGGCATCCTCACCAGCGATGGGCCGTTTATGCTGGTTCCCTCATCGCCTGGCAGCATATCGGGCGTAATCAAAGGTCCGCGCCGTTCGGCTGAAAGAGCGAGCATCGACGTCATGCGTTTGCCCACTCCGGCATGTCATAGCCGAACTCGTCACAGAACCCTCTCAGCCGGGCGAGGAAGGCGGGGGGCAGGGCTTTGAGATAGGCAAGGTATTCCTCGTTCCGTTCCCACTTCTTGAGCGATGTTGCCCGTATCGGGTTACCGGCATCCTCGCTGAAGCGGATACGCGGCCTGAGGTCGAATGCTCGCGCGATCCTCTCCTGGACCTCGTCCGGCCGAGCGATCATGTCCTCGTAGCGGACATAGACGATCGCGCGCTCCGGCTGCGCCTTTCTCAGCCGCAGCAAGGCCTCGTACTCGGCCAGCCAGCGTTCGGAGGTGACATGGAACCGGCGCTCCGCCCTGCTTTCCGGATGCGAGCTGGTGAGCACGTCGAAAGGATGGCGAACGCAATAGATCAGGCCAATGGCGGCGGGCAATTTCGCCAGATGCATATGACCCCGATCCGTGCGCTTGACGACAAGGTTGGTTTCGGAGCGGTCCAACATATCCAGCTGGGTGTATTTCGCTTCGGCTCGATGGACGAAGGTGTCCTCGAAACACCCCATCAGGCGCTGGGTCAGCGTCGTTCCGCTGCGCGCAGCCGGCAATGAATATCTTCTTGTAAGGCGCCGAGCGTCCAGCAAACCAAAGCCGCCACAGCCGCTTCACATCCAGCGCCAAGCGCCGAACCTCTCTGATCGGCCGCCTGATGGCCTTGCGCAAAAAGGCGTCTGATTTTCGTGCGACGTCCATTTCCGACTTCCGCTCCCGCCGGCTTAGTTCATCCGTGCCAAAGCTGCGGCGCGCCGTCTCTTTGGCCGATATGCCGGCAGAGTGCCAGTCCTCTTCGTTAAACCTATCTTCACCATGTTGCGGCACCGTTGTCGTCCTGCGGCAATGTTTGAGTACCGCGGCGGTGCCACGAGCGCCCAGGCAACAAACCCGCGCCTCACGGCGCGGGTTTTTCTTTGGCAACAGGAACATCGTTATAGGAAGTCGGCCCGATAAGGCGCAAAACTGTCGACCAGCCGCCCCGCTTCCAGCGCCCTGACGCCGTGCACCAGGTTGGACGGCACGATGAAGCTGCTTCCCGCTGCCAGGATCTCTGACTTGCCGTCGATGGTGACTTCGAAGCGGCCTTCGGCGACATAGCTTGCCTGGACGTGGGGATGCGAATGCAGCGCGCCGAGGCCGCCCTTGTCGAAGGCGAATTCGACCATCATCAGTTCGGCCGTGTGCACCAGCACGCGCCGTCTGTTGCCGTCGGGCGTCGGCTCCCAGGCTTTTTCGCCGGCATGTGAAAAGAGAGGCGTCATCGCTTAGCTTCCGTTCGAAATTGGCAGAATGGTCACCGCGCCAGCCAGCCGCCGTCCACCGGCATCACCGCGCCATGCATGTAGTCCGACGCGGGCGCGAGCAGGAAAACGGCCGCGTCGCCGATGTCGCCCGGCCGGCCCCAGCGCCCCGCGGGAATGCGTCCGAGGATGGCGGCGCTGCGGTCGGGGTCGGCGCGCAAGGGTTCGGTGTTGTTGGTTTCGATATAGCCCGGCGCGATGCCGTTGACGTTTATGCCTTTCGCCGCCCATTCGCAGGCGAGCAGCCTCGTGAGGCCAAGCACACCATGTTTCGAAGCGGTGTAGGAGGCGACGCGGATGCCGCCCTGGAAGCTCAGCACCGAGCCTATGTTGACGATCTTGCCGCGCCGCCCGGGCTCGGCCAGCACGCGTCTGGCAAAACTCTGGCAAAGCCGGAAGACCGTCTTCAAATTGATGTCCATCACCTCGTCCCAGTCGGCTTCGGTCAGATCGACCGCGTCGGCGCGTCGTATGATGCCGGCATTGTTGACCAAGCCGTCGAGCGGTCCCTTCTCGTCCCATATCCGGTCGAGCATGACGGCAGCCGCGGCAGGATCGCCGAGATCGGCGGCCACGGTTTCGAACTGGCCACCAATGGCCGCGATCTTCTCCGCGGTTTCATCCATCGCCGAGCGCCCGACGCCGATGACGGCGCCGCCGGCGCGCGCGACCGACACTGCAATGCCTTGGCCGATGCCGGTGTTGGCGCCTGTGACGCGATATAGTCGACATTGTCGCCAGCCATGGCCCAGATGAAAGCGCCGGTGTGTGTCTGGTCCATCTCTACCGCCGCGTTGCGTCGGTTGGCGGCAAGGCCGGCCGATTCGATCTCGATCGCCAGCCGCACCTCGAGCACGTTGAGCGCGGTCGAATCCTTGGCGCCCATGTCGGCGGCCAAAACGCCGAGCGTGGTGGAGATGTGTTCTGTGACGAAGACGCCGGCGCCCTGCCGCGCCTCGACGAGGCCGTCGGCGGCAAGCTTTGCCAGCGCCTCGCGAATGACGGTGCGGCTGACGCCGAAGGTTTCCGTGAGTTGCCCTTCGGTCGGCAGCTTGTGCCCGGGCGGGATCTCGCCCGCCAACAGCTGCTTGCGGATCGCAAGAGGCGGCGATCCAAGAGGCTTTCTTCGAGTTCGAGCGGCTTCTGCTCGCCAGCCAGCCGACCGGTCCGGCGGATCTCGCCTTCCATAGGGCGATCGCCAGCGCCACCAATAACCCGTTCTATGTCGAGATGCTCGACGTGCTCGGCCGCCGCGCCATCCCCTGCGACGTCACCTCGCCCTGGTCGGCCGAGCTCGTCCAGTCCGACGAGTACCAGCGTGGCCTGCAACGGGAGCATCTGGTGATCCTCAACGCGATTTCGGCGGGCGACCCCGAAGCCGCGCGCGAGGCGATGCGGGCACATCTCACCTCGAGCCAGCAGCGCTACCGCGAGCGCCTGCAGGCGCGGCAGGCCTATTACGCAAAGTCCGTGGCGGCTGCGTCGACCGGATAATCATTCGAGCAAGGCCGCGACCACCGTTTCCGACAGCTTCGGCTTCCGTTCGACCCTGAAATCCGTCGTGGGCCCGGCCACGTCGCACTCCCCTATCTGAACGCCCTATTCGAGGACGCCTACTTGAAGACACTTGGCAACCACAGCGAGATCGCGGGAATATACGTCACCAGCGCCAGAACCACGATACCCGCGCCGTAGAACGGCCAGTTCGAGCGTATCGCTTCCCAGACCGTGATCTTGCCGAACTTCATGCCCTTCAAATCCTGGCGCCCGGCTCAGAGCCGGTACGCCTTCTTGGCAAGCGTGTAGGCAAGCTCGCGCGCCAGCTCATGCGCTTCCTCCTCGCGCAGCCGATGTTCGGCGACGAGCCGCGCCAGGAAGGCACAGTCGACACGCCGCGCGACGTCGTGGCGCGCCGGGATCGATGGAAAGGCGCGCGTGTCGTCGTTGAAGCCGACCGTATTGTAGAAGCCCGCCGTCTCGGTGGTCATCTCGCGGAAGCGGCGCATGCCTTCCGGGCTGTCGTGGAACCACCAGGCCGGCCCAAGCTTCAGCGCCGGATAGACGCCGGCGAGCGGCGCCAGCTCGCGCGCATAGCTCGTCTCGTCGAGCGTGAACAGAATGATCGTCAGGTCTCGCTCCAGCCCGACGCAGTCGAGCAGCGGCTTCAGCGCCGTCACATAGTCGGTCCGGGTCGGGATATCGAAACCCTTGTCGCGGCCGAATTTCTGGAAAACAGCCGGCGAATGATTGCGCCACGACCCGGGATGGATCTGCATTACCAGCCCATCGTCGCGACTCATCTTGGCCATCTCGGTCAGCAGCTGGGCGCGGAACAGTTTTCGCTCGCGCTCGTCCTCCGAACCGCGGCGGATGCTGTCGAACAGCTCCTGCGCCGCCGTGTCGGAAAGATTGGCGGTGTCGGCGGTCGGATGGCCGTGATCGGACGAGGTGGCGCCGAATTCCTTGAAATAGGCGCGGCGCTTTCGGTGCGCCTCGAGATAGCCGGCCCATGTGCCGGTGTCGCATCCGGTGATTTCGCCCAGGCGATCGAGATTGGCTAGAAACCCTTCGAGGTCGGGATCGACCACGGCGTCCGGCCGGTAGGCGGTAACGACGCGGCCCTGCCAACCGCTGTCACGGATCATCCGATGCCATTTGAGATCGTCGAGCGCCCCTTCGGTGGTGGCGATCACCTCGATGTTGAAGCGCTCGAACAGCGCCCGCGGCCGATAGTCGGCGCGCTGAAGAAGCGCGGCGATCGTGTCGTAGCACCGATCAGCGGTGCTGGCGTTGAGCGGTTCGTCGATGCCGAACAGGTGCTCGAACACATGGTCGAGCCAGAGCCGGGTCGGCGTGCCGCGGAAGAGATAGTAATGCTCGGCAAAGCGCCGCCAGATCGTTCTGCCGTCGGTCTCGACCGGCGCTCCGTCGAGCGTCGGCACGCCGAGCTTTTCCAGCGGCACGCCCTGGCTGAACAGCATGCGGAAAATGTAGTGGTCCGGGACGATCAGGAGCTGCGCGGGGTCGGGAAAGGGCTCGTTGAACGCATACCAGCGCGGGTCCGTGTGGCCATGCGGGCTGACGATCGGCAGGTCCTTGACGCCTGCATGAAGGGCGCGAGCCAGCGTTCGCGTTTCCGGCGCGAACAACAGGTCCGGATCAGTCAATGCAGCCACTTCGCTCCTCCCAGGCTGCCCCATTGGTGGATTAGCAAACAACATTGTCAACATACAAAAACCAGCCAGTTGTATGATGACTTTTGCATAAGGCCCGGCCATTGTACCGGGCAGCGGCGGGTGCTACGCCGCTGCCGCCATTCCTGCCAGGCTCGACGCGCCGATCGGAGACTTCAAACCAATGAACAGCCGTCTGTCGAACGCCTCGATCACGCAGCTGCCGGGCGCAATCGCCATACCCCGCTACGATCGCGGCGCCGTGACGCCCGGCATCGTCCATCTCGGCGTCGGCGCCTTCCATCGCGCTCATCAGGCGGCCTATGTCGACGCCTCCCTGGCTGATGGCGATACAGGTTGGGGCATCATTGGCGTCTCGCTGCGCAGTCCCGACACACGCGATGCGCTGTCGCCGCAGGACGGTCTCTACACGCTGGCGGTGAGGGAAAGCGCCGGCGAGCAGTTGCAGATCATCGGCTCGATCGTGTCGTTGCTGGTGGCGCCCGAAGATCCGGACGCCGTGCTTACCGCGCTCACCGATCCGCGCACCCGCATCGTCACGCTGACCATCACCGAAAAGGCCTATCTGAGGGCCGCCGACGGCAGCCTAGACGAAACTCATCCCGATATCGTCCACGATCTGGGAAACCCCGGATCGCCCAGGACGGCGCATGGTTTCCTGGCCGAGGCGCTTGCGCGCCGCCGCGCCGCCGGCACGCCGCCCTTCACGGTGCTGTGCTGCGACAACCTTCCGGCCAACGGCGCCACGCTGCACAAGCTGTTGCTCGAGTTTGCCAAGCTGCGCGACTTACGACTCGCTCGACAGGGCGATGCCGGGCTCGCTCGACAGGGCGATGCCGAACTCGCCCGCCATGTCGCCGGCGAAGTGGCCTTCCCGTCTTCCATGGTCGATCGCATCGTGCCGGCGACCACCGACGCCGACCGCGCCCGCATCGCCGGCGAGCTTGGCCTCCAGGATGCCTGGCCGGTGGTGACCGAGCCGTTCTGCCAATGGGTGATTGAGGACCGTTTCCCCACCGGGCGGCCGGCCTGGGAGAGATTCGGCGTCACCATGGTCGAGGATGTCGGTCCCTTCGAGGACATGAAGCTGAGGCTGCTCAACGGCGCGCATTCCGGCATCGCCTATCTTGGCCTGCTCAGCGGCCACACCACCGTCGACCGCGCCTTCGCCGACCCGTCGATCCGACGGTTTGTCGACGCATTGTGGGCCGAAGCCGTGCCGACGCTGCCTGAGGATGCAGGCCTCGATACGGCCGCCTATACGGCCGAGCTCGCCCAGCGCTTCTCCAACACCGCGCTTGCTCATCGCACCGCGCAGATCGCCAATGACGGCAGCCAGAAACTGCCGCAGCGCATCGTCGCGTCAGCCATCGAATGCCTCGAAGCCGGGACCGAGTTCGTACACCTGACGCTGGTGGTCACCGCCTGGATCGCCGCATGCGCCGCGCGCGGTGGCAGCTTGCCGGAGGGCCATTTCACCGATCCACTCGATACCGCCCTCAGCGACATCTTCGCCCGGATTCTGCCGACGGCGGAGATGACGGAGGCCGTGTTCGACCTCGCCGGCTTTGCCAAAGCTCATCCGGAGCGACAGAAGTTGATCGAGTCTGTCGCCACTCATCTCGTCCATTTCAAGCAGGGCGGTCCGAAGCTGGCTCTCGCGGCGATCGGCATCGGCAAAGAACCGCTCCAGCTGGCCGAATAGCGCGTCTGTACCGAGACTACTCGCCCGACCGTTCACGACCTGCCGTGTGGCATAGTCGGCCCCCGTTCGAGTTTCAGAACAGGCGCACTGCCTTGCCGACGAGATTAGAGCGGCTCGCCGTTTGCATGAAACGGCACGACACCCTGACAAGCAGGGCGGACCGTCTCCCAAACGAGAAAACGAGAAAACGGGGCAAACAAAAAAGCGGGGCAAGCCCCGGGGCAAGCCCGCTCTCTTTCAGTCCATCGTAAGAGGCCGCCGTCAGGCCGGCAGCAGCGCGCCTTCCAACGTGGTGAGCTGGCTGAGAAACTGCTCGGCCTTGCTGCGGGCCTCGTCGTCCTTGGCGTCGGCGGCGTCTTCCCTGGCTTCCTGGATGCGGCGGGCGAGATCAGCGCGGTCGATGTCGCCGACGGCGACCGCCGATTCGGCCAGCAGCGTGCAGCCGTAGGGCAGGATGTCGGCGAAGCCGCCGAACACGACGTAGCGCTCTTCCTTGCCTGCCGCGGTTTTCACCGTGACGACGCCGGGCTTGATCGTGGTCATGACCGGAGCGTGCTGCGCCATCACGGTCATCTCGCCTTCGGCGCCCGGGATGACGACGGACTCGACCTGCTCGGAAACGAGCAGCCGCTCCGGCGAGACCAGTTCGAACTTGAAAGCTTCAGCCATGCCAATCTAGCGAGTAGGGAATAGCGGGTAGCGAGTAGTGAAAAACTCGGCCGGCCCACTGATCCCTATTCGCTACTCCCTATTCGCTATTCGCTTCTTTACGCCGCTTCAGCCGCCAGGCGCTGCGCCTTCTCGACCGCTTCCTCGATGCCGCCGACCATGTAGAAGGCGGCTTCGGGCAGATGGTCGTAATCGCCGGCGCAAAGGCCCTTGAAGCCCTTGATGGTGTCGGCAAGGTCGACCAGCTTGCCGGGCGAGCCGGTGAACACTTCGGCGACGAAGAACGGCTGCGACAGGAAGCGCTCGATCTTGCGGGCGCGGGCAACGGTCTGCTTGTCCTCTTCCGACAGCTCGTCCATGCCAAGGATGGCGATGATGTCCTGCAGCGACTTGTAGCGCTGCAGGATCGACTGCACCTGGCGGGCGACCTGGTAGTGCTCCTCGCCGACAACCATCGGGTCGAGCATGCGCGAGGTCGAATCGAGCGGATCAACGGCCGGGTAGATGCCCTTTTCCGAGATCGCGCGGTTGAGCACGGTCGTGGCGTCGAGGTGGGCGAAGGACGTGGCCGGCGCCGGGTCGGTCAAGTCGTCGGCCGGAACGTAGATGGCCTGCACCGAGGTGATCGAACCCTTGGTCGTGGTCGTGATGCGCTCCTGCAGCGCGCCCATGTCGGTGGCGAGCGTCGGCTGATAGCCCACGGCCGAGGGGATGCGGCCGAGCAGCGCCGACACTTCCGATCCGGCCTGGGTGAAGCGGAAGATGTTGTCGACGAAGAACAGCACGTCCTGGCCCTGGTCGCGGAAATACTCGGCGACGGTGAGGCCGGTCAGGCCGACGCGGGCGCGCGCGCCCGGCGGCTCGTTCATCTGGCCGTAGACCAGCGCGGCCTTGGAACCCTGGCCGCCGCCCTTCTTGTTGACGCCCGATTCGATGAACTCGTGATAGAGGTCGTTGCCTTCGCGGGTGCGTTCGCCGACGCCGGCGAACACCGAGAAGCCGCCGTGGGCCTTGGCGACGTTGTTGATAAGTTCCTGGATCAGCACGGTCTTGCCGACGCCGGCGCCGCCGAACAGGCCGATCTTGCCGCCGCGGGCGTAAGGCGCCAGCAGGTCGAGGACCTTGATGCCGGTGACCAGGATCTGCGCTTCCGTCGACTGGTCGACATAGGCCGGAGCCGGCTGGTGAATGGCGCGCATTTCGACGGCGTCGACCGGGCCGGCCTCGTCGACCGGTTCGCCGATGACGTTGATGATGCGGCCGAGCATGCCCGGGCCGACCGGCACCGAAATCGGTCCGCCGGTGTCATAGACATCCTGGCCGCGCACGAGACCTTCGGTCGAGTCCATGGCGATGCAGCGCACGGTGTTCTCGCCGAGATGCTGGGCGACTTCGAGGACGAGGCGGTTGCCGACATTGTCGGTTTCCAGCGCATTCAGAATGGCCGGGAGATGATCTTCGAACTGGACGTCGACGACGGCGCCGATGACCTGGCGCACCTTGCCGGCGGCGCCGACCCGCTTCGCCGCAACGCTGGCCGCCTTCGCCGGAGCCGCTGCCTTGGCCGGAGCGGCCGCCTTCTTGGCCGGAGCGGCATTCGCGGCTGCTGCCGGAGCCTTTGCCGCCTTGGGGGCCGGTGCCGCCTTGGCGGCGGTCTTCGGGGTAGCTGCTTTCGCCATCGTCTTTGCCCTTTTCGTCTGTCTGTTGCTCACGCCTTCTGCCGCGAGGTCCATGGCCTCGGCGGCGGGGCGCGCCTAGAGCGCCTCGGCGCCCGAAATGATTTCGATGAGTTCCTTGGTGATCTGCGCCTGCCGCTGGCGATTGTAGGTGATCGACAGCCTGTTGATCATGTCGCCGGCGTTGCGCGTCGCATTGTCCATCGCGCTCATCTTAGCGCCCATCTCGCCGGCCGCGTTTTCCAGCAGCGCGCGGAAGATCTGCACCGCGATGTTGCGCGGGATGAGGTCGGAGAGGATCTCGCCCGGCTCCGGCTCGTATTCGTAGACGGCCGTGGCGCCGTTGCTCGTCTCGGCAGCGGCGGAAGCCGGGGCCGCCGGGATGATCTGCTGCGCCGTCGGAATCTGGCTGATCACCGACTTGAACTGCGAATAGAACAGCGTGCAGACGTCGAAGCCGCCCTGGTTGAACAGGTTGATCACCTTGCGCGCGATCGCATCGGCATTGACGAAGCCGAGCGTCTTGACCTCGCGCAGGTCGACGCGCTCGAGGATCAGCGAGCCGTACTCGCGGCGCAGGATGTCAAAACCCTTCTTGCCGACGCAGATGATCTTGACCTGCTTGCCGTCGGCGAGAAGCTTACGAATATGCTCGCGGGCCAGGCGCGCGATCTGCGAATTGAAGCCGCCGCACAGGCCGCGCTCGGCGGTGCAGACGATGAGCAGATGCACGTCGTCCCTGCCGGTGCCCGTCATCAGCGCCGGGGCATCGCCGCCGCCGCCGATCGCCTGGGTGATGTTGGCCAGCACCGCCCCCATCCGCTCGGAATAGGGACGCGCCGCTTCGGCCGCTTCCTGCGCGCGACGCAGCTTCGCCGCGGCGACCATCTGCATCGCCTTGGTGATCTTCTGCGTCGCCTTGACCGAGGCGATACGGTTACGAAGGTCTTTTAATGAAGGCATGCTTCAAACCTGATCCCGTGCGTCCGGCTGCTCGTTAAGCGAAGGTCTTGGCGAAGGCGTCGATCTCGGCCTTGAGCTTGCCGCGCAGGTCGTCCGACAGAGCCTTCTCCTTGCGGATGCCGTCGAGCACGTCCTTGCCGGCCGAGCGCATGTGGCTGAGCAGGCCGTGCTCGAACTTGCCGACCTGGTTCAGCGCCAACTTGTCGAGATAGCCATTGACGCCGGCGAAGATCACCGCGACCTGCTCTTCGGTCTTGAGCGGCGAGAACTGCGGCTGCTTCAGGAGCTCCGTCAGGCGCGAACCGCGATTGAGCAGACGCTGGGTGGCGGCGTCGAGGTCGGAGCCGAACTGCGCGAAGGCCGCCATTTCGCGGTACTGCGCGAGCTCGCCCTTGATCGAGCCGGCGACCTGCTTCATCGCCTTGACCTGCGCCGAGGAGCCGACGCGCGACACCGACAGACCGACGTTCACCGCCGGGCGGATGCCCTGGAAGAAGAGGTTGGTCTCGAGGAAGATCTGGCCGTCGGTGATCGAGATCACGTTGGTCGGGATGTATGCCGACACGTCGTTGGCCTGCGTCTCGATGATGGGCAGCGCGGTCAGCGAGCCGTTGCCATTATCGTCATTGAGCTTCGCGGCGCGCTCCAGCAGGCGCGAATGCAGGTAGAACACGTCGCCCGGATAGGCTTCGCGACCCGGCGGGCGGCGCAGCAGCAGTGACATCTGGCGGTAGGCGACGGCCTGCTTCGACAGGTCGTCATAGCTGATGAGGGCATGCATGCCGTTGTCGCGGAAATATTCGCCCATGGTGCAGCCGGCGAACGGCGCCAGGAACTGCATCGGCGCCGGATCCGACGCAGTCGCGGCGATGATGATGGAGTAGTCGAGCGCGCCGCGCTCCTCCAGCACCTTGACGAACTGCGCGACGGTCGAGCGCTTCTGGCCGACGGCGACGTAGACGCAGTAGAGCTTCTCCTTCTCCGGGCCGTTGTCGTGCACCGACTTCTGGTTCAGCATCGTGTCGAGGATGATGGCGGTCTTACCGGTCTGACGGTCGCCGATGACCAGCTCGCGCTGACCGCGGCCGACCGGGATCAGCGCGTCGATGGCCTTGAGGCCGGTCGACATCGGCTCATGCACCGACTTGCGCGGAATGATGCCGGGCGCCTTGACGTCGACGCGGCGGCGTTCGGTCGCCTGGATCGGGCCCTTGCCGTCGATCGGATTGCCGAGCGCGTCGACCACGCGGCCGAGCAGGCCGGGACCGACCGGAACGTCGACGATGGCGCCGGTGCGCTTGACGGTGTCGCCTTCCTTGATGTCGCGGTCGTTGCCGAAGATGACGACGCCGACATTGTCGGCTTCGAGGTTCAGCGCCATGCCGCGGATGCCGCCCGGGAATTCGACCATCTCGCCGGCCTGGACGTTGTCGAGCCCGTAGACGCGGGCAATGCCGTCACCGACGGACAGAACCTGGCCGACTTCGGAGACCTCGGCCTCCTTGCCGAAATTCTTGATCTGGTCTTTCAGAATTGCGGAAATTTCCGCGGCGCGGATGTCCATCAGCCGACCTCTTTCAGTGCAAGCTTGAGCGAATTGAGTTTGGTTTTGAGCGACGTATCGATCTGGCGCGAGCCCATCTTGACGATCAGGCCGCCGAGCAGCGACGGGTCGACGGTCATGACGATGGTCACGTCCTTGCCGGCGATGCCCGTCAGCGTCGCCTTGAGTTCGGCCTGCTGCGCATCCGTCAGCGCATGCGCGGAGGTGACTTCGGCGGACGCCTCGCCGCGGTGGTCGGCGGCAATCTGGCGGAACGCCTTGATCATGCCGGGCACGGCGAACAGGCGGCGGTTGCGGGCGACGACGCGCAGGAAATTGCCGACGAGGCCGGTGATGTTGGCTCTAGAGATGATCGCCCCGATCGCCTTGGCCTGATCGTCGCTGGAGAACACCGGACTGTTGATGAGCCGGGCAAGGTCGGCGCTGCCGTTGAGCATCGCCTCGAAATCGCTGAGGTCGGCCTCGACCTGGGCGACCGAATTTTCCTGCAGCGCGAGCTCGAACAGCGAGCTTGCATAGCGCTCTGCGACAGCTGAGATTGGCGATGACGATTGGGCCACGGACCGTCTTTTCTCTTGTCTGACAGGCCGCAGATTGTTGGCGCGAGCGAAAACTCTGGCTAAATCTTTGACCTTACTGCGATTTTTCCAAGCACGGAGGGATGGCTTCCGCTATCCCCGGCCGAAAGTCGATTGCCGTCTAGCACAGGCCTTTTGAGACCGCAATGCATCGTCCGGCATGGTTTTCAGGCACTTTTGTCGCATCAGGCGGCGAAGGCCGAGCCTGAGCGGCGGATTAGTCACGAATTCACGGCACGAAGCCGAAGGCGAAGGCAAGCGGCAGCGCCGCCAGGGCCAATTCAACCACGATGGAAGCCCAGTTGAAAGGTGTGTTGGCGCCGTCCGACATCATCGACAAAAGCCGGCCGAAAGCGGTGAACAGCCATGAGAAGCCGAGCGCCATATAGAGCAGCGGCTGCGCGAGCAGGATGCAGCACAGGCTGACGCCGAGGTAGAAGCCCGACATGCGGCCGCGCCCTTCGGCGATCGCCGCCGCTTTCTCCGGCTTCGCTTGCAGGCGCAGGATGCGGAAGGCGAGGTTCGGCGCCAGGAATAGGACGAGGCCGATGAGCAGCGTCACGACGGCGCTCGACCATGCCAGCCACTCGCCCTGGCTCGCCGGCCACGGAAACGCGAACTCCATCTGATCCCCCTCGGAAAGTCTTGTTCTGAAATTGCCGGCATTCTAGCCGAGGAAAATCCGCGCGCCAGATGGCGGCCGGCACATTTGAAAAGACGCAAGAGAAGAAGCGTCAGAAGAGCGCCCGATCAGGACAATGCGAACTCGATCGCTGCCTCGGCATGGATGCGCGTGGTGTCGAACACCGGCATGTCGAAATCGCCCTGGCCGATCAGCATGGTGATCTCGGTGCAGCCCATGATGAGGCCGTCGATCTTTTCGTCGCGCCGCAGACGGCCGACTTCCTCGACATAAGCGGACTTCGAGTCGGCTTTGACGATACCCTGGCAGAGCTCATCATAGATAATCCGGTGCACCATGTCGCGGCCGGCCTGGCCGGGCACGACCGGCTGCAGGCCGTATTTGTCGGCGAGCCGTCCTTTGTAGAAATCCTGCTCCATGGTGAAGCGTGTCGCTAGCAGCGCCGGCCGCTTCACGCCTGCGGCGACAACAGCGTGTCCAGTTGCGTCGGCGATATGGATGAGCGGAATCGAGATGGCCGCCTGCACCGTGTCGGCGAGTTTGTGCATGGTGTTGGTGCAGATCACCAGGCCCTCGGCGCCGCCGGCCTCCAGCTTTCGCGCGGCTTTCACCAGAAGGACGCCGGCGCCGTCCCAGTCGCCGGCATGCTGGCGTTCGGCGATCTCGGCGAAGTCGAACGACAACAGGAGCAGCTTCGCCGAATGCAGCCCGCCCAGCCGCTCGCGCACGATCTCGTTGAGCAGTCGGTAGTAGATCGCCGTCGATTCCCAGCTCATGCCGCCGATAAGGCCGAGGGTTTTCATAAAGCGAGCACTCCGTTGGGGCAGTCTTTCTCGCTTATAGGAAGCTCTGCGGGTCGATGTCGACCTGCACCCTGACGGAGCCGCGCAGCTTCGGCCCCTCCGCCAGCATGGCTCGAATAAACCCTTGCATGTCCGCGCGCCGCCCGCCCTGGACAAGCAAGCGGAAGCGGTGGCGGCCGCCGATCAGCGACAGCGGCGCCTCGGCCGGTCCGAGCACGAAGAGATCGGAGGCTGTAGGTGCCGCGCGCCGCAAGCCCCGCGCATGGGTTTCGGCCTCGGCGCGTGTCGCGGCACTGACGATGATGCCGGCGAGCCGGCCGAACGGTGGCAGCGCGGCGCGCTCCCGCTCCGCGATTTCGCGCTCGTAAAAGGCTTCCGAATCGCCGGAGACGATCGCCCGCATCACCGGATGGTCGGGCTGGTAGGTCTGCAGCAGGCCGAGGCTCTTCTTGCCGGTGCGGCCCGCGCGCCCGGTCACCTGGCTGAGCAGCTGGAAGGTGCGCTCGGCGGCGCGCGGATCGCCATTGGCGAGGCCGAGATCGGCGTCGACCACGCCGACCAGCGTCATGCCGGGGAAGTTGTGACCCTTGGCGACGAGCTGCGTGCCGATGACGATATCGGCCTCGCCATTGGCGACGGCCTCGAGCTCGAGCCGCAGCCGGCGCACGCCGCCCAAGAGATCGGACGACAATACGATCGTGCGGGCTTCCGGGAAATGCGCCACCACTTCCTCGGCGATGCGCTCGACGCCCGGCCCGCAGGCGACCAGATGATCGAGCGTGCCGCATTCCGGGCAGGCCTCCGGCCGCCGCTCATTGTGGCCGCAATGATGGCAAACGAGCTGGCCGCGAAAGCGATGCTCGACCAGCCAGGCCGAGCAGACCGGGCAGCCGAAGCGATGGCCGCAGACGCGGCAGAGCGTCAGCGGCGCATAGCCGCGCCGGTTGAGGAAGAGCAGCGACTGCTCTTGTCTCTCCAGCGTGCGCTCCATCTGCTCCAGAAGGAGAGGCGACAGAAAACCGCCGCGCGCAGGCGGCGCGCGCCGCATGTCGATCGATTTCAGGTCGGGGAGCGCTGCCTCGGCAAAACGCGCCGACAGCACCGCGCGGTGATAGCGGCCCTGGCTGGCGTTGACGCGGCTCTCGACCGACGGCGTCGCCGAGGCGAGCACGACCGGGAAAGCGCCGATATGGCCGCGCACCACCGCCATGTCGCGCGCATTATAGAAGACGCGGTCTTCCTGCTTGTAGGCCGGGTCATGCTCCTCGTCGACGACGATCAGGCCTAGCTCCTTGAACGGCAAGAACAGCGCCGAGCGCGCCCCGGCGACGACGCGCACGCCACCCTCCGCCGTCTGCCGCCAGACGCGTTCGCGCATCCGGGGCGGCAGGTCCGAATGCCATTCCGCCGGTTTGGCGCCGAAGCGGTCCTGGAAGCGTTCGAGGAAAGCGTGCGTCAGCGCGATCTCCGGCAGCAGGATCAGCACCTGCTTGCCCTTGTCGAGCGCCGCCGCCACCGCCTCGAAATAGACTTCCGTCTTGCCCGATCCGGTGACGCCGTCGAGCAGGGTGACGTTGAAGGCGTCGGCGGCGATCACCGCGCGCAGCTTCTCGGCCGCCGCCTTCTGGTCCGGCATCAATTCGGGCACGGCATGGCCGGGATCGGGCGCGGCGACTACCGGTCGTGGCGGGATCATCACCGACTCGAACACGCCTTGTGCCCTCAAGCCATCGATGACGGTCGAGGAGACACCCGCCGCATGGGCGAGACCGGAGCGCGTCCAGGCAAGCCCGCCTTCGGCCGTCTCCAGCACGCGGCGTCGCGCGTCGGTCAACCGGTCGGGCTCGGCAAGCGTGCGCTGCAGGCCTTCGATCCACGGCTCCGGGTCGAAGGCTTCCGGCGCCCTCAACAACATCCGCGCCACCATGCCGGGCGCCGACAGAGTGTATTGGGCGATCCAGTCGACGAAACGGCGCATGGCCTTGTCGATCGGCGGGCAGTCGAAGACCTCCTCGATCGGCCGCAGCTTTTTCGGATCGACGGATTCGACGACGGCGTCCCAGACGATGCCGGCGACCTGCCGCGGCCCTAGCGGCACGCGCACGATCGAGCCCGGCACCACGCGCATGCCTGGCGGCACGGCATAAGTGTAGGGCCGTTCGGCCGGCATCGGCACCAGCACCGGCGCGGCCGCGACAAAGGGCGAATCTTCGATCATCGGGCGTGACCTTGCCCCGACTTTGCTCTAGATCAAAGGGGACCCCCGCATCTGCCTGGCCGGCGTCAGGCAATCCCCAAGGAGACAGCCATGAAGTTTTTTGTCGATACCGCTGACATCAAGGAAATTAAGGAGCTGCACGATCTGGGGCTGCTCGATGGCGTCACCACCAACCCGTCGCTGATCCTGAAATCGGGCGGCAAGATCGCCGAGGTCACCAGGCAGATCTGCGACATTGTCGAAGGCCCGGTCTCGGCCGAGGTCGTGGCGACCGAGTACAAGGACATGATGGCCGAGGCCGAGGTGCTGGCCAAGATCGCGCCGAACGTGGCCATCAAGGTGCCGCTGACGCTGGATGGTCTGAAGGCCTGCAAGACGATCCGCACCGAGATGAACCGCATGGTCAACGTCACGCTCTGCTTCTCGGCCAACCAGGCGCTGCTTGCCGCCAAGGCCGGCGCCTCCTTCATCTCGCCCTTCGTCGGCCGCATCGACGACACCGGCTCGGACGGCATGGAGCTGATCTCGGAAATCCGCACCATCTACGACAATTACGATTTCAAGACCGAGATCCTGACCGCTTCCGTGCGTACGGTGAACCACGTCAAGCAGGCGGCTTTGATCGGCGCCGATATCGTGACCGCGCCGCCGGCGACGTTGAAGGCGCTGGTCAACCATCCGCTCACCGACAAGGGCCTCGCCGCCTTCCTCGCCGACTGGGCCAAGACCGGCCAGAAGATTGGCTGAGGCCCGAGATCAGACAACAAAAAGGCCGGGATAACCTGGCCTTTTTGTTGCATCGAATAGGGGAATAGCGCGGCGGCGCTCAGAGACCAGCTCAGGCCTTCTTGCCATTCTTGGCCAGGTCCTGGGCGATCGCCAGCCTGAGCAGATCGGCGAGCTCGCGGGCGGCGCGGTTCTCGGCGTCGATCTGCGCCCGGTAGGCCGCAAACTCCTGGCGCGGCCGGTCGAAGGAGGAAGGAATCGAGCGCTTGCCGAGCGCGACCACAGTGCCGGTCGCGGCGTCTCTGAGCACATAATTGGCGGTGAGGGTCACGGTGCCCGCCGTCGGCTCGTCCTCTTCGGTTTGCACCTGAACGATGGCCGCCGACTCGACAAGCTCGGTGACGCCGAGGTCGAGCGTATAGGCAGGCGATGCCGGCTCGCCCGAGCCCTGGCCGAAAGCGAAGATCAGGTTGTTGCGCACCTGCTGTGCAGGGCGGGTGCTGACCGGCTTGATCGAGATCGAGGCCAACTCGGCGGCGGCCCCGACCTGCGAGCCGGCGGTGAGCGGCGCGCTGGAATAGAGCGGCCGCACCGTGCAGGCGGATACCAGTGCCAGCGAGGCGACCAGGCCGCTGAGAGCAGCGCGGCGCAGAAGACGCGCCGCCTGTGACTTTTCCGGATCAGGCAACGACATTGACGATCCTCTGCGGGACGATGATCACCTTGCGCGGGGCTTTACCATCGAGCGCTTTCTGCACGAAGTCGAGAGCCAGCACCGCTTTTTCGACGGCACCTTGATCCGCGTCGCGGGCAATTGTCAAATCCCCGCGCTTCTTGCCGTTGACCTGCACCGGCAGCATGATCTCGTTGTCGACGACCAGGGCCGGATCGTAGGCAGGCCACGGCCGTTCGGCGACCATCTCGGTGCCGCCCAACGCCTCCCAGCATTCCTCGGCCAGATGCGGCATCACCGGCGCGATCACATGCACCAGGATCTCGACGGCCTCGCGGCAGGCGCCCTTCAGCGCCGCGTCAGCCTTGCTTTCGGCGACGTCGTTGAGCGGCACGGCCAGCGCATTGGCAAGCTCGTAGATGCGGGCGATAGCCCGGTTGAAGCCGAGCTTCTCGATGTCCTCGCCGATCGCCTTCAGGATCTTGTGCGCGGCCTTGGAAACGGCACCTGCCTCGCCTTCGCTCGCCGCGGCCGGCTTCACGTCGGCAAGCTGTTCGGCCGCGATCTGCACCAGGCGCCAGACGCGCTGCACGAAGCGATGCGCGCCGGCGGCACCTTCGTCGGTCCATTCGACGTCGCGCTCGGGCGGCGAATCCGACAGCATGAACCAGCGTGCGGTATCGGCCCCGTAGCCGTCGGTGATCTCCTCCGGACTCACTGTGTTCTTCTTCGATTTCGACATCTTCTCGAGCGCGCCGATCGTCGCTTCCTCGCCGGTCGCGATCTCGATGGCGCGGCGCTTGCTGCCGGCATCCTCGATCCTGACCTCGCTCGGCGACAGCCAGCGCCCATTTGTCGACGGACCGCCGACGCGGTAGGTCTCGTGCACCACCATGCCTTGCGTGAACAGGCCCTTGAACGGCTCGGCGAGGTTCAAATGGCCGGTCTCGCGCATGGCACGCGTGAAGAAGCGCGAATAGAGCAGATGCAGGATCGCGTGCTCGATGCCGCCGATATACTGGTCCACCGCCAGCCACTCGTCCGCCGCCTTCGGCTCGGTCGGCTCGTTTGCCCAGGGGGCGGTGAAGCGCGCGAAATACCACGACGAATCGACGAACGTATCCATCGTGTCGGTCTCGCGCCGCGCGTCGCGCCCGCATTGCGGGCATTTCACGTGACGCCATGTCGGATGCCGATCGAGCGGATTGCCCGGACGGTCGAACTCGATGTCGTCAGGCAGTTTCACCGGCAGATCGGCCTTCGGCACCGGCACCACGCCGCAGGCCTCGCAGTGGATCATCGGGATCGGGCAGCCCCAGTAGCGCTGGCGCGAGATGCCCCAATCGCGCAGGCGGAAATTCACCTTGCGCTCTGCCATCGGCCGGCCGCCGATCGTCCTCTGTTCGAGCAGCTTCGCCACCTCGTCGAACGCGCGCTGCGGCTTCATGCCGTCGAGGAAGCGCGAATTGATCATCACGCCGTCGTCGACATAGGCCTCCTCGATGATCTGGAAGGTCTTGGCGTCGCCGTCTTCCGGCATCACTACCGGGACTACGGGCAGGCCGTATTTGTTGGCGAAGTCGAGGTCGCGCTGATCGCCCGACGGGCAGCCGAAGATGGCGCCCGTGCCATACTCCATCAGCACGAAATTCGCGACATAGACAGGCAGCGTCCAGCTGTCGTCGAAAGGATGGACGACGCGGATGCCGGTATCGAAACCCTTCTTTTCGGCCGTCTCAAGCGCCGCCACCGAGGTGCCCATATGGCGGACCTCGTCGATGAACCTGGCCAGCGCCGGATTGTTCTCGGCGGCTTGTCTGGCCAGCGGGTGATCCGCCGCGACCGCCATGAAGGAGGCGCCGAAGATGGTGTCCGGCCTGGTCGTGTAGACTTCCAGCTCGTGCATGTCGCCGCCGATCTTGGCAGAGCTTGCAGCCGCCAGCGGCCAGCGGATCAGCAGCCCTTCCGAGCGGCCGATCCAATTATGCTGCATCAGCTTGACCTTTTCAGGCCATTCCTCGAGCAGGTTGAGCGACTCCAAGAGGTCCTGCGCGAAATCGGTGATCTTGAAGAACCACTGCGTCAACTCGCGCTGCTCGACCAGCGCGCCCGAGCGCCAGCCGCGGCCGTCGATGACCTGCTCGTTGGCGAGCACCGTCATGTCTGCCGGGTCCCAGTTGACCTTGGAGGATTTGCGCGTCACCAGCCCCTTCTCGACGAAGTCGAGGAACAGCATCTGCTGGCGGTGGTAGTAGTCGACGTCGCAGGTCGCGAATTCGCGCGCCCAGTCGAGCGACAGGCCCATCATCTTGAGCTGCTCGCGCATGACGGCGATGTTTTCGTAGGTCCAGTCCTTGGGATGGACCTTGTTCTGCATCGCTGCGTTCTCGGCCGGCATGCCGAAGGCGTCCCAACCCATCGGGTGCAGCACGTTGAAGCCCCTGGCCCGCTTGTAGCGCGCCACGACGTCGCCCATCGTATAGTTGCGGGTGTGGCCGATATGGATCTTCCCCGAGGGATAGGGGAACATCTCGAGCACGTAGTATTTCGGCTTCGGGTCCTCGTTCCTGGCCTCGAACAGCTTCTTTTCGGCCCAGGCCTTCTGCCATTTGGGCTCTGACGTGCGCGGATTGTATCGTTCGGTTGCCATCGGATGTTTTTCACTTAAAAGCGGGTGCGCGGCGCTGGGCAAGGCCGGCAGCCGAGACAATGTCGGTGTTCACCATGGATTGCCAGACCCGTCAACTGTGGCGATCCGGCGTTGGTGCTAAAACTATGGGCAGGATATGGACATGACGAGCCCCGTCGAACAGCTTCGCGCGGTCAAGGCGAAGATCGCAAGCGCCGAACGCGAGGCAAAGCGTGAGCCCGGCGCCGTCATGCTGGTTGCGGTCTCGAAGACCTTCGCGGCCGAAGATATCCGCCCGGTCATCGAGGCGGGCCAGCGTGTTTTCGGCGAGAACCGCGTGCAGGAAGCTCAAGGTAAATGGCCGGCGCTGAAAGCGGCGTTTCCCGACATCGAGCTGCACCTGATCGGGCCGCTGCAATCCAACAAGACGAAGGAAGCGGTGGCGCTTTTCGATGTCATCGAGACCGTCGATCGCGAGAAGATCGCCGCCGAGCTTGCCAAGGAGACCGCCAGGCAAGGCCGGGCGCCGAAACTCTATGTCCAGGTCAACACCGGTTCCGAGCCGCAAAAGGCCGGCATCGAGCCGCGCGACGCGGTCGCATTCGTCAAACGCTGCCGCGAGGTGCACGGCCTCGCCATTGAGGGCCTCATGTGCATCCCGCCGGCGGACGAGAATCCCGGCCCGCATTTCGCGCTTTTGGAAAAGATCGCTCGCGAGGCCGGCGTCGCAATGCTCTCGATGGGCATGTCCGGCGATTACGAGACCGCGATCGCCTTCGGCGCGACCAGCGTCAGGGTGGGCTCGGCGATCTTCGGCAGTCGCTAAGCGCCTCGACACCTCCGTAACGATCTTGTTACCGACCCGACAATGATAACGCTTTCGCCGGCGCTTGAAACCAAGCGGGCCGTTCCTATTCCCCCGTCGTCATTCAGCTTGCGGAACACGACGTTCGGGGCCACGTCATTACGGCCGCCCCTATCAGGGCAAGCGTGAACGTTTGCGATTAGCTGCAGCTCCTTGCTCCGCCCGGGTGATGGGTTCCGCCAAACATTCGACGTCCAGAGAACCTTTGCGCCGCTCAGTGCAGCACGAACTCCCCGTCCACTTTCCGCCACTCGTTCGGCGCGATCAGCTTCTGGTGCGTGTACGTCACCGAATGCAGCGGGCCGTCGAGCTTGGTCTTCCAGAATTCGATGAAGCGGATCAGCACCGGAAACTCCGGCGCGATGTCGTAATCCTGCCAGATATAGCTTTGCAGCAGATGGGGATGGTCTGGGAAGTGATAAAGGATCTTGGCCGTGGTCAGCCCATAGCCGCTGAGCATCAAGTCCATTTCGAGATGATGGCGCATTGCCGTCCTCAGTTGATTCTCCTTTCCTCCCAACGCGAAACTCTGCGCCTCGTTGCTTAACCGTCTATTGATTTTCGCACATCAGACCCAAGTTTTCCATCGGAAAAACAGACGGTTAGCAGCCCTAGGGCGAGAGTGCTGACAGGCGTTTGCACTTGCCCCTGCGTCATCCCGCCGCGCGAATCCAACGTCTAATATCGCCGTCACGGCGGAACTGTTAATAATGCCGCGAATTCACGGCTGCTTCGCCGTGATGCCGTCGGCACATCAAGCCGGCGGAACGGTTTCGGAGGAAAGCTAGAAAATGTCCGATGTCCATGTCCACCGCGTCCAGCCGGCGTGGAAGAAAAACGCGCTGATCGACAACGACACCTATCTCAAATGGTATGCCGACAGCGTGAAGAACCCGGACAAGTTTTGGGGCAAGCACGGCAAGCGCATCGACTGGTTCAAGCCCTTCACCAAGGTCAAGAACACTTCCTTCGACGGCAAGGTCTCGATCAAGTGGTTCGAGGACGGCCAGACCAACGTTTCCTACAACTGCATCGACCGGCATCTGAAGAAGCGCGGCAACCAGACCGCCATCATCTGGGAAGGCGACAACCCTTACGATGACAGGAAGATCACCTACAACGAGCTCTATGCGCATGTCTGCCGCTTCGCCAATGTGCTGAAGAAGCACGGCGTCAAGAAGGGCGACCGCGTCACCATCTACATGCCGATGATCCCGGAAACGGCTTACGCGATGCTTGCCTGCACGCGTATCGGCGCCATCCAGTCGGTCGTCTTCGGCGGCTTCTCGCCCGATGCGCTGGCCGGCCGCATCGACGACTGCAAGTCGACCATCGTCATCACCGCCGACGAGGGCCTGCGCGGCGGCAAGCCGATTGCGCTGAAGGACAACACCGACAAGGCCATCGACATCGCCGCCAAGGCCGGCACCAAGGTGGAAAAAGTGGTGGTGGTGCGACGCACCGGCGGCAAGACCGGCTGGGTGCCGGGCCGCGACGTCTGGTACCATGACGAGGCCGCGACCGTTAAGGCCGACTGCAAACCCGAGAAGATGAAGGCGGAGGACCCGTTGTTTATCCTCTACACCTCGGGCTCGACCGGCAAGCCGAAAGGCGTGCTGCACACCACCGCCGGCTATCTCGTCTATGTTTCGATGACGCACCAGTATGTCTTCGATTACCATGACGGCGACATCTACTGGTGCACCGCCGATGTCGGCTGGGTCACCGGCCACAGCTACATCGTCTATGGCCCTTTGGCCAACGGCGCCACGACGCTGATGTTCGAGGGCGTGCCGAACTACCCGTCGC
Source organism: Mesorhizobium sp. WSM3862 (assembly GCF_002294985.1). GTDB lineage: Bacteria > Pseudomonadota > Alphaproteobacteria > Rhizobiales > Rhizobiaceae > Mesorhizobium. The sequence continues at coordinate 439,238 of NZ_NSGE01000005.1, forward strand.
AGTCGCGCTTCTGGGAAGTCGTCGACAAGCACCAGGTCAACATCTTCTACACCGCGCCGACGGCGCTGCGCGCCCTGATGGGCGCCGGTGATTCCCATGTGAAGAAGACCTCGCGCAAGTCGCTGCGCGTGCTGGGCACGGTCGGCGAGCCGATCAATCCGGAAGCCTGGGAGTGGTATTTCAACGTCGTCGGCAACGCCAAGGTGCCGATCGTCGACACATGGTGGCAGACCGAGACCGGCGGCATCCTGATCACGCCGCTGCCGGGCGCCACCGACCTTAAGGCCGGCTCGGCGACACGGCCCTTCTTCGGCGTCAAGCCGCAGCTGGTCGATGGCGAAGGCAAGGTGCTGGAAGGCGCGGCCGACGGCAATCTCTGCATCACCGATTCCTGGCCCGGCCAGATGCGCACCGTCTATGGCGATCACGACCGTTTCGTGCAGACCTATTTCTCGACTTACAAGGGCAAATACTTCACCGGCGACGGCTGCCGCCGTGACGCCGACGGCTACTACTGGATCACCGGCCGCGTCGACGACGTCATCAACGTTTCAGGCCACCGCATGGGCACGGCGGAAGTTGAATCTGCGCTGGTCAGCCACGACAAGGTCTCGGAAGCCGCCGTCGTCGGCTATCCGCACGATATCAAGGGTCAGGGAATCTACTGCTACGTCACGCTGATGTCCGGCACGACATCGAGCGAGGATCTGCGCAAGGAGCTTGTCGCCCATGTCCGCAAGGAGATCGGCGCCATCGCAACGCCCGACAAGATCCAGTTCGCGCCGGGCCTGCCCAAGACCCGTTCGGGCAAGATCATGCGGCGCATCCTGCGCAAGATCGCCGAGGACGATTACGGCGCGCTCGGCGACACCTCGACGCTCGCCGATCCCGCCGTGGTCGACGATCTCGTTGCCAACCGGCAGAATAAAAGGGCCTGATGAACGCGCAGGCCGCACTCGGCACCGTCAGCCAGCTCTGGCGCTATCCGGCGAGCTCGCTCGCCGGCGAGCGGCTGGACGCCATCTCCGTCGGCACGTCGACTGTCGACGGCGACCGGCTGTTCGGCCTGGTCGATGCGTCGGATGGCGAGATCGCCAGGCCGGACCGCGGACCGAAATGGCACAAGGTGCCGCTGATCCGCACCCGGCTGACCGAAGACCGCCGGCTCGAAGTGGCCTTGCCCGGCGGCGACTGGCTGCCGGCGCCCGACCCGGAAAGCGACCGGGTTCTTTCCGGATTTCTTGGCTTCGACGCCTCGATCCGGCCTTACTTCCGCGAGCACGCGCCGGGCTATGCCGGCCCGCTGACGGCCGAGCGATACAGCAGGACGCCGATCCATCTGCTCACCACCGCCTCGCTGGCGCGGCTGAAGGCGCTGCATCCGCAAGGCGTGCCAGATTCGCGCCGCTTCCGCCCCAACATCGTCGTCGACATGGAGCCGGTGGAAGGCTCCTTCCCGGAGACGGAATGGCTCGGCCGCAAGCTCGCGATCGGCGATCTGCTGCTCACGATCTCCGAGCCCTGCCGCCGCTGCGGCTTCACCATCATCGCCCAGGACGGCTTCGACAACGACCCCGGCATCCTGCGCAACCTGGTCCGCTACAACGCCCACAATATCGGCGTTTATTGCACCGTCGACCGGCCGGCACGCGTCGAGATCGGCGCGGAAGTGCGGTTCGCCTGACCTGCCTGTCCCTACCGGTACAAATCCTCACGCGTCGGCGGCAGGCCGCTTGGTCCCCGCGCGCGCTTGGTGGCGACGGTCTGGAAAATCTGCGCCGAGGCGCGTTCGAAGGCGATCGAGCAGCCGGTGAGATAGAGCAGCCATAGCCGCGCTTTCGCCTCGCCGACCTCGGCGATCGCCTCGTCGAAGCGCGCATGGAGGCGCTCGGCCCACAGCCGGCAGGTGCGCTGATAATGCTCGCGAAGGTTCTCGACATCATGGACGAGGAAGCCACGCGCCTCGAGATTGCCGAGCGTCATGCCGATCGTGTCGAGCTCTCCGCCTGGGAAGATGTATTTGATCAGCGCCTTGTATTCCGGGCCCTTGCGCAACGTCTTGCGGATGTCGCCCTTGCTGCGCCTGGTGATGGCGTGGTGCAGATAGATGCCGCCGGGCTTGAGCAGACGATGGACGGCCGAAAAGTAGGCGTCGTGATTGGCGATACCCAGATGCTCGAACATGCCGATGGACGATATCTTGTCGAACGCGCCGGAGAGCTCGGCGTAGGATTTGATCTCGATGGTGATGCGGTCCTCGAGACCCTCGGCGCGGATGCGCTCGCGGGCAAGCTGCGTCTGGGCCCGCGACAACGAGACGCCATGGCCGACGACGCCGTAATGCTTCGCTGCATGGATCAGCATCGCGCCCCAGCCGCAGCCGATATCGAGCAGCCTTTCGCCGGGCTTCAGCCTGAGCTTGCGGCAGATATGGTCGAGCTTGTCGACTTGCGCCTGGTCGATGCCGTTGGCGAAATCCTTGAAATACCCACAGCTATAGACCATGCGCTCGTCAAGGAAGAGCCGGTAGAAGGCATTCGAGATGTCGTAGTGATGCTGGATCGCTTCCTTGTTGACCCGCTGACATAGGGGTTGCGGCCGGAGAGGTCGCTGCGCGCCGTCATCTGTTTTCGCGAGAACAGCACCACCGGCAGGTCGCGCAGGATCTCCAGCTTCGGCAATGATCTGAGCTTCGTCTTGAGCTTGCCCTGCGAGGGCACGGCGTAGAAGTCGAACAGCGTGCCCTCTTCGATGTCGACGGTCTTGGAAATCCACATCTCGACAAGCGTCGAGAAGGCGGGACGCCGCACCAGTTGCCAGACGATGTCCTGATCGTTGATGGCAAGCACCGGACCGCCGGCGGGCCCGATCCGCTCGCCGGTCCAAAGCCTGACCGCAAAACCCGGCTTCAACGTCTCGACGACCCTGCGTACGATCCGCGCGGCTCTGTCGGCGGCGTCCATTCCCACCTCCCATACGGCGAACCCGACCCTCGAGCGCCACTGTCGTCCACCGGCCCGTCGACCGCAATCCCGATCTGTTGCGCAAAAGCATCGCGCGAGGATGATCCTCGTCCGGAGCACGGCCATTCCGTTGCGTCATCTTGTGTTTTGCCGCGACGCACCCCATCATTTGGCTGTGTTCAACAAACCGAAAGGAGGTGATCCGATGTCGAGTGATTTCGTTTTCCATAACGTGAGCTCAGCGGATTGCACTTCCGGGAAGCAGTCTTCCCGTTAAGGCGCGAGACGCGCGGCAGGTGACCCGAAGGGGTCGCCGCCAGGAGCCGCGTCATGGACGGAAACACGGAAGGCCGCCTGCTTCGTCAAGAAGCGGCGGCCTTTTCCTTTTCTCGCGGCCTGGCCTGTGGGTCAGCGATTGATGGTGAGCTTCTCGATATTGCGGGTGATCTGATCGAAGGCATCTGACAGTTCGGTGCCCGTGGCGGCCTCGTAAAAATGCTTCAGCGACGACGTGTCGTCGGTCGCACAGTCCTTCAATACGGATCTCGCTTGATCCCTCTCGGTCGTCGTCATCGACGGATCGTTGAGATCGAAGCCGATTGTGAAAACCTCTATGCCGTCGTGCTTCATATTCTCGCAAATGGCTTCGGCATTGGCGCGCGACCTCCGGCCCTCGTCGTCGGACGCGGACGTGCCGCGCCCGCGGGCAAAGGCGGTGTTGAACTGGCCGTCCGTCATCAGGATGGCGATCTTTGCCACTTTCTTCGGATCGAAATTCGCCGGACCGGCGCCCAGGCGGGCATCGGCGATGGCCGAACGCCAGGACGGCGAAAGCATGTAATAGCCCCATTGCGCGGCAATCCCACCTGCCGTCACGCCCGCAGCTTGGAAATGACCGATGGCCGTGAGCAGCGTGTTCTGATCGGCCGTCAGCGGAACCAGAGCCGCGGATGGACACACTTTCATGCGGTAGTCGCGGTTGACCTTGGCCTGATAGGTCCTGCCATTGTTGTCCTGCCTCAGCGTATACGGGCCATCGGACGAATAATCGGCATAGCCGTCCTTGTCCTTGCGCTCGGTGGCGCATTTGTCAGGCGCGGTCGTCACGGAAATGGAAAGCGGCGCATCGATCGGCGGCGGCAGCTTCGGTCCGGCCGACGTCTCGACGAAGACGGTGTCGGCGAGGCCGCCAGTGTTGACGGCCTCGGCATAGGGGACGATCGCCACCCGGACCCGAGGCTCGCTGGGATCCCGGTTCTGTCCCAGGAGATCCTTGACCGTCTGCGACGCGGCCGCCTGCAGGTCGCCGATCTTATTGGTCTTGGCGCGCTTGTTGGCCGCCATGGAGCCGGTGATGTCGAGCATCAGCGCCACCTCGATCTTCTTGTCTGAATAGAGCGCGGTGGTCGAGGCGCCGACACGCTGCATATCGCCAACGCTGAACAGCGGAAAATAGAGGCCGACATCGGCATGCGCATTCACCTGCACGGTCTTCGATGTCCTGTCGATGATGAGCTTGTCGAGCACGATCTGGTCGGCCTGCAGGATGCCGGCCGCGCTGTTGGCGTCGAGAAATGCCTGTACCGACGCGTCGGCATCGGCTTCCTTGATGACACCAAGGGTGAGATCGCGTGCCGTCGAGGTCACAGCGGCATCGACGACGCTCTGCAGACTCGATCTCGCATTGTAGACCTGCGCGATATTGACTGCGAATCCCACCCCCAGCGCCAGCACCGATGCGGCAGCCCCAAACAGAACCGCGAAATTGCCTCCGCGATCCCGCGCAAAGCCGTCCACCCCACGAGCGAGACCTTTCAACTGCCGCATCCTCACCCCCGCCTGCTGCGGCTTCGGTGCCGCTCAACGGAAGCGCTGCAGGATTTCGGCCAGACACGGCCACCCTTCTGTTCGAAGGCGCGGAGCGACAGTTAACTCATTGTTTTTGCTGGAACACGGCAGACAGGAAGGTGAATGGCGGGTAAATGGAAACGCAATAGGGAAATGCCGTTAATAAAGCGCTTACCATGAGTGGCGGAGCGATTGCGGCCCTTCCCGCTTCGGCACAGCGCGCCCTGTGCCAAAGCGGGTCAGCGCTGGTGCTGGCGCCGCAGTGAAACAGCCGCCTGGCTTAGGCGAGCATCTGGGCGCTCGCGGTCCTGTCGATGCCGTGATGCGGTGGCCTGAACAGGTTGCCTTCCTGCTCATAGGTCCACACCTTGAACAGGGTAAGCCGATGCGGGCCGAAGCTGTGCAGCAGCGGCACGTCGGTGGCGTCGCGGCCGCGCGCGATCACGACGCGGCCGATCCTTGGACGATTGTGGCGCGGATCGAACGCGTACCATTTCCCGTCGAGGAACACTTCCATCCAAGCTGAGAAATCCATCGGCGCCGGATCGGCCGGCACGCCGATATCGCCGAGATAGCCGTTCACATAGCGCGCTGGAATGTTTATCGCGCGGCAGAGCGCGATCGCGAGATGCGCGAAGTCGCGGCAAACGCCGACGCGCTCCTCATGCGCCTGCGCCGCCGTGCGGGTGGCGCGGGCATAGCCGTAGCCGAACGAAAGCCGGCTATGGACATAGTCGACGATCGCCTGCGCGCGCGCCCAGCCGGGCGGCAGGTGGCCGAACAGCTCCCAGGCGAGGTTGCTGAGGTGATCGGTTTCGCAATAGCGGCTGCCGAGCAGGTAGACGAGCACCTCGTCCGGCAGCTCCGCCACCGGCATTTCGCGCGCCAGCGTGTTGATCTCGTCGGCCTCGCCGCTGTCCTCGATCACCCCATCAAAGAGGATGCGAAAACCGCCGGCCGGCGCCGTGAAGCGGCGGCAGATATTGCCATGGCTGTCGCGATAGGTGGTCGTCGGCACCGAAGGCGAGGTGAGAAAGCGTGTCTGCCGCTTGATGTCGGCATGGCGATCCGGGTGGATGTCGAGAAGCGCGATGATCGGCGTCGCGGCATCGCATTCGATGGCGATTTCGTAGCCGAGCCTGATCAGCATCACTTCCCCTTGTTGGTGGTCTTGCCCTTGTTGGTGGTCTTGCCCTTGTTGGTGGTCTTGCAAGACTGGTTGGAGAACGCCGCAATGAGGAGCGTTGTTCCGGCGGCGAGTCGAAATGCCGGCATGCGCCTTTGCAGGCTCCGCTTCGGAGGTTAGGATAGCGGTGCGTTTCGCGCTCCCCGAAAACGATTCCCCCAGGATATCCGATGTTCCCAGGCAGAAAGTTCGCCGCTTTCCTTTTCGACATGGACGGCACGGTCCTCAATTCGATCGCCGCGGCGGAACGCGTGTGGACCAAGTGGGCTCGCCGTCACGGCCTCGACGTCGCGAGCTTCCTGCCGACTATCCACGGCAAGCGCGCGATCGAGACCATCGCCGCGCTGAAGCTTCCCGGCGTCGATCCCGTCGTGGAAGCCGATGCGCTGCTCGAGGCCGAGGCGGCCGACCTCGAGGGCATCGTTCCGATTCCGGGTGCTGTGGCGTTTCTCAAGTCGCTGCCGCCGGAGCGCTGGGCGGTCGTCACCTCGGCGCCGCGGGAACTCGCGCTGCTGCGTATGGCGGCGGCCGGCATTCCGGTGCCGGCCATCATGGTCTCGGCCGAGGACGTCACCCGCGGCAAGCCGGCGCCCGACTGTTTCTTTTGGCGGCAAAGCGTCTCGGCGTCGAGGCGCGCGATTGCCTCGTCTTCGAGGATGCCCCGGCCGGCATCGCCGCGGGCGAAGCCTCCGGCGCCTCGGTGATGGTGATCAGCGCCACGCATGTCCATCCGGTCGTGACGCAGCACGCCAGCATCGCCACCTACGATGCCCTCGGCGTCGCCACGGACGACAATGGCTGGATGATCATCGAGCCGCAGCGCGACGCGGCCTGACGTATGTCGCGGTGTGCAGCGGTTTTGCGAAGACGGCAGCACAAACAAGCACTTAAAGCGCGTCGCCTGAATCCGCTTCAGCGCGACGCGCATCGAGTGTCATTAGAAATCGGTGGCCAGGCCCTTCACCTCCCAGTCGCCGTAGCGCCCGGGTTCCTTGCCGCCGCGTCCGCCGAGCTCTTTCGGCAGGCGGGCTTCCGCCTCGCGGTATGCCTTCCGCCGGGCTTCGGCTTCCGCCAATGCGCGCTGCGCCTCAAGCGTCAGCGTCCTTTGCGGCTTGTCGCCTTCGGCGGCTTCGGTTTTGTTGGGTTGTTCGGTCATGCGATGCTTCCTGCCGATTGAAACGGGGACCGGCCTTTCCCATGATATAGCCATGACAATGGCAGGATCGACCCCTATTCGCCACCACGCCAGACGGAAGAGACGATGAATACGCTTCGCACCGCCATGCTCCTTGCCGCGATGACCGCGCTGTTCATGGGCGTCGGCTTTCTGATCGGCGGCACCGGCGGCATGGTGATCGCCTTGCTGTTCGCCGCCGGCATGAACCTGTTCAGCTACTGGAATGCCGACAAGATGGTGCTGTCGATGAACCGCGCCATCGAGGTCGACGAGAGGAACGCTCCCGAATATTATGCGATCGTTGAGGCGCTGGCCAAGCAGGCGGGCCTGCCGATGCCGAAGACCTATCTGATCGACAGTCCGCAGCCGAACGCCTTCGCCACTGGCCGCAATCCCGAAAACGCCGCGGTGGCCGCATCGACCGGCCTGCTGGAGCGGCTCAGTCACGAAGAGGTCGCGGCGGTGATGGCGCATGAACTCGCCCATGTGCAGCATCGCGACACGCTTACCATGACGATTGTCGCGACGCTTGCCGGCGCGATCTCGATGCTCGGCAATTTCGCCTTCTTCTTCGGCGGCAGCCGCGAAAACAACAATCCGCTGGGCTTCGTCGGCGTGCTTGTCGCAATGCTCGTTGCGCCCTTTGCCGCCATGATCGTGCAAATGGCGGTGAGCCGCACCCGCGAATACGAGGCCGACCGGCGCGGCGCCGAAATTTGCGGAAATCCGTTGTGGCTCGCCTCGGCGCTCGACAAGATCGCGCGCGGCGCCGAGCGCATTCCCAATCCGGATGCCGAGCGCAATCCGGCGATGGCACATCTGTTCATCATCAATCCGTTGCACGGTGAGCGCATGGACAATCTGTTCTCGACCCACCCGAGCACAGAGAACCGCATCGCCGCCCTGCAGCAGATGGCGCGCGAGATGAGCGGTGCCGCCCAAGCCGCGCGGCGCGAAGCCCCTGCGCCAGGCCAGCCGGACGAGCCGCAGGCAGGGCCATGGAGCCAGCCGGCCGAGCCGGAGCGGCCGAAGCCCAATCCCTGGGGTCGCAACCCGACCGGCCCCCGCGGCACAGGATCCAAAGGTCCGTGGTCGTGAGCGGAGCGAAGCGCCGACCCCAAACCCAAGGCAGACGTGACGCAAGTGCGAGCGAAGCGGTCGCCGGCCTCGCGGCGCGCAAGGCGGCCGCCCGCCTGCTTGCCGCCGTCATCGATGCCCATACCCCGCTCGACGGCCTGACCGACAACGAGCACGGCCACCCGCAATACAAGGCGCTCGACCAACGCGACCGCGCATTGGTGCGCGCCATTCTGGTCACGGCGCTGCGCCACCGCATGACCATTGTCGGACTGCTGGCAAGGCGTCTGGAAAGACCGTTGCCGGCAAACGCCACCGTGCTCTCGCACATCCTGCACGTGGCCGCCGCGCAGATCCTGTTTCTCGACATCCCCGACAGCGCCGCCGTCGACCTCGCGGTCAACCACGCCAAGTCCGACCCACGCACGCTGCGTTTCTCCGGTCTCGTCAACGGCGTGCTGCGCTCGCTGGCGCGTGCCAAGGGCGCCGAGCTGGCGCCGACGCTCGGCGCGACGACCGAGGCGCCCCAGTGGTTCGCAGACCGACTGGCCACAGCCTATGGCGCCGCCAAGGCGGAGGCCATTCTTGCTGCCCATCGCCATGAGGCTCCGGTCGATTTCACCGTTAAAACCGACCCTTCGCTCTGGGCGGAGAAGCTGGGCGGCATCGTGCTGCCGACCGGCACGGTGCGCGTCGAGAAGCTGCAGACCGGCGTCACCGATCTGCCCGGCTTCGCCGGGGGCGCCTGGTGGGTGCAGGATGCGGCGGCAGCCCTGCCCGCGCGCCTTTTCGGCGCCATCGAGGGACAACGCATCGCCGATCTTTGCGCCGCGCCCGGCGGCAAGACGGCCCAGATGATCCTCGCCGGCGCGAACGTCACCGCCGTCGACAGTTCAAAGAGCCGGCTGGCCAGGCTGGGTGAGAACCTAAAACGCCTCGGCCTTTCGGCCGAACTGGCGCACACCGACCTGCTCGACTACCGGCCGGCGGAGCCGTTCGACGCCGTGCTGCTCGACGCGCCCTGCTCCTCGACCGGCACCGTGCGCCGGCATCCCGACGTGCCGTGGACCAAAACCATGGCCGATGTCGAGAAGCTCGCCACGCTGCAGCGGCGCCTGCTCGCTCACGCCGTCACTCTCGTCAAACCGGGCGGACGGCTCGTCTTTTCCAATTGCTCGCTCGACCCGATCGAGGGCGAGGAGCTTTATCGCGTCTTCCTTGCCGGAACTCGCGGCGTGATCGCCGATCCGATCCAAGCGGGTGAATTCGCCGGCTTCGATCCCTTCCTCACGCCCGATGGCACGCTGCGCACCACCCCCGCTGATTTGGTGCTGAATTCACCGGGGGTTTCGGGGCTCGACGGCTTCTTTGCCGCCCGGATGAGAAGGACGATTTGGGACGTTATTGCATAAATCTTGCCGACTTTTTTAGCGACGCCCAGGTCATGGCCGCGTGAAGGGGTTCACTTCGGCGAAATCCGCCTTCGCATAAGTTCTTGAATCATATAAGCTTGTGCTTAGGGGCTGACGACTATCAGGAGGGGTTTTGGCACTTGCTGCCGGCAGCACGACGCGTCTTTGGACGCTTGTCGCGAGGGAGTTCTGGCGCAAAACGCGCCGGCGCCTTCGTGCCGGTCCTATCTATCGCTGGCGTTATTCCGGCCGCACGCCCGAGCGCGTCCTCATCGCGCCGCCGGATCTGAGGCTCGCCGACCCGCAGATCGCGCTCGAAATCTACTATGGCCGCTATCCGCTGTCCGGCCACATGGTCGAGACCGGCGGCAAATCGCCTTTCCAGATCAATGTGCCCAATCGCGGCTGGCAAAAGTCGCTGCACGGCTTCCGCTGGCTGCGCCATATGCGCGCCGCAGGCACCGAGCTCGCCGCCGCCAATGCTCGCGCCCTGGTCTCGGACTGGATCGTCATGCACGGCAACCAGATATCGGGCGTCGCCTGGGAGCCTGGCACGACAGCCAAGCGGGTGATTGCCTGGCTGCAGCATTCCTCGGTCGTGCTGCAAGGCGCCGAATTCCCGTTCTACCGCGCCTTCCTCAAATCGCTCGCCATGCAGATCCGCTATCTCAGATCGATGGCGCGCGAGATGCCGGACGGCAAGGACAGGCTGCGCGCTCGCATCGCGCTCGCCTTCTCCACCCTGTCGCTACCCGCGCCGGCCTCGGCGCTGCGCGCCGCCACGCGCAACCTGGCCGAGGAGCTCGACCACCAGATCCTGCCGGACGGCGGTCACATCTCGCGCAACCCGATGACGGTGCTGGAATTGCTGGCCGACCTTCTGCCGTTGCGCCAGACCTATGCCAACCAGGCCGAGGCGCCGCCGCCGGCGCTGATCAACGCCATCGACCGCATGCTGCCGGCGCTGCGCTTCTTCCGCCACCAGGACGGCAGCCTTGCCCGCTTCAACGGCATGGGCGCCACCATCCACGATCGCATCGCCACCATCCTGCGTCATGACGACACGGTCGGCGCGCCGCTGCTGCACGCGCCCCATTCCGGCTATGAGCGCCTGTCGATGGGCGGCGTCACGGTGATCGCCGACACCGGCCTGCCGCCGCCTGTCGACATCTCCAACGCGGCGCATGCCGGCTGCCTCGCCTTCGAGCTTTCTTCCGGGCGCCAGCATTTCATCGTCAACGCAGGCATCGATACCTATGGCGCCGCCGAATTCCGGCCGCTCGCCCGCGCCACCGCCGCGCATTCGACAGCCACCGTCAACGACACGTCCTCGGCGCGCTTCAGTCACTCGTTGCGGGTCAGCGACCTGCTCGGCTCGCCGCTGATCGGCGGCCCGCAGCACGTGCCCTGCAAGCGCATCGACCAGAAGGGTGTGCAGGGCTTTGTCGCGCGCCACGACGGCTATGCCGCGCGCTTCGGCTTGCTGCACGAGCGGGAGGTGAAGCTGGCGGAGAACGGCAATGTGCTGACCGGCCGCGACCGCTTCCTTCGCCCCGGAGGTGCGGCGATCCGCAACAATGGCCGCGATTTCGTCACCGTGCGCTTCCATATCCATCCCGACATCGGCCTGCTGCACGACGAGCAGGGCCGCCTGACCCTGGCGGCCTCCCAGGGCGACACCTGGGTGTTCACTTGTGCCGAAGTGGCGCCGGAAATCGAGGAATCGATCTATTTCGCCGGGCTCGGCGGACCGCGCCGCAGCCGGCAGATCGTGCTTGCCTTCAAGGCCTCGGAGATCGCCGAGGTGCACTGGCAGCTGACGCGCGCCGCCGTCGCCGGCTATCCCGAGAACAACTGATTCGCGGCCAAGGAACCCGAGTTGCGCGCTTGATTTCCGAGCCTCATATGCTACGGCCCGCGAACGTTCCCAACCAGCCTTGAAAGGCCGCCAGCCATGGCCGTCCCTGCCAAGAACATTCCGGCGCCCGAACTCGTTCCGATTCGCCGCGCGCTGCTTTCCGTTTTCGACAAGACCGGTTTGATCGACTTTGCCAAAGCCCTTGCCGCCGCCGGCGTCGAGCTGGTCTCCACCGGCGGCACCGCGAAGGAGATCGCCGGGGCCGGCCTGGCCGTACGCGATGTTTCGGAGCTGACCGGCTTTCCCGAGATCATGGACGGTCGCGTCAAGACCTTGCATCCCTCGGTGCATGGCGCCCTGCTCGGCGTGCGCGACGACCCCGAGCACGCGAAAGCGATGCACGACCACCATATCCAGCCGATCGACCTCGTCGTGTCCAACCTCTACCCGTTCGAGGAGGTCCGCCGCTCCGGCGCCGGCTACGCCTCGATCGTGGAAAACATCGACATCGGCGGCCCGGCGATGATCCGCGCCTCGGCCAAGAACCACGCCTATGTCGCCATCGTCACCGACCCTGCCGACTATGCATCGGTGCTCAACGCGCTCGAGATGAATCTCGGCTCGCTGTCGCTCGATTTCCGCAAGAAGCTGGCGGCGAAGGCCTTTGCCCGCACCGCGACCTACGATGCGGCGATCTCCGGCTGGTTTGCCGACACGCTCGAAATCGAGCATCCGACCTGGCGCGCCTTCGGCGGCCGTCTCGACCAGGTGATGCGCTATGGCGAGAACCCGCATCAGGGCGCCGGCTTCTATCTCTCCGGCGACAAGCGCCCGGGCGTCGCGACCGCCAGGCAGCTGCAGGGCAAACAGCTTTCCTACAACAACATCAACGATACCGACGCCGCCTTCGAGCTGGTCGGTGAATTCGATCCGACCCGGTCAGCGGCGATAGCCATCATCAAGCACGCCAACCCGTGTGGTGTGGCCGAGGGCGCGACGCTGAAGGCGGCTTACGCCAAGGCGGTGGCCTGCGATCCGGTTTCGGCCTATGGCGGCATCGTCGCCATGAACCGCATCCTCGACGCCGAGGCAGCGGAAGAGATCGTGAAGACCTTCACCGAGGTCATCATCGCGCCCGATGCCACCGACGAGGCCGCGGCGATCATAGCGGCGAAGAAGAACTTGCGCCTTCTGGTCACCGGCGGCCTGCCCGACCCGCGCGCCGCCGGCACGGTTGCCAAATCGGTCGCCGGCGGGCTGCTGGTGCAAAGCCGCGACGATGCGGTGGTCGACGACCTCGAGCTCAAGGTGGTGACGAAACGCGCGCCGACTCCGGCCGAGATGGCCGACCTTAAATTTGCCTTCCGCGTCGCCAAGCACGTCAAGTCGAACGCCATCGTCTATGTCAAGGACGGCTCGACCGTCGGCATCGGCGCCGGCCAGATGAGCCGCGTCGATTCCTCGCGCATCGCCGCCCGCAAGGCGCTCGACGCTGCCGAGGCGGCTGGCCTGGCCGAGCCGCTGACCAGGGGTTCGGTCGTCGCTTCCGACGCCTTCTTCCCCTTCGCCGACGGCCTGCTGTCGGCCATCGAGGCCGGCGCCACGGCCGTGATCCAGCCCGGCGGCTCGATGCGCGACGAGGACGTGATCGCCGCCGCCGACGAGCACGGCATCGCCATGGTGTTCACCGGCGTGCGGCACTTCAGGCATTGAGGGCCCTTCTTCCCTTCTCCCCTTGTGGGAGAAGGTGGATCGGCGCTTAGCGCCGAGACGGATGAGGGGTGTTCCAGCTTGGCAATGCGCTTGAAATTGCCGCCGCCTCATTCCGTCCAGCACCCCTCATCCGTCGCCTTCGGCGACACCTTCTCCCACAAGGGGAGAAGGAGAGCGCTATTCCACCGGCTTGTCCGCCGGATATGGCGTCCTGACCAGGATTGCCATGCCGAGGCCGAGGAACAGCGCAATCACCGCCATGCCGAGCCGTGCCGAGCCGCTGGCCAGCGTGATCGTCGACACCAGGAACGGCGCCAGGAAGCTCGTTGCCCTGCCGGCCAGCGCGTAGATGCCGAAATAGCGGCCGGACTCGGCGGCCGTGACGCTGCGCGCCATGTAGGAGCGCGAGGAGGCCTGCACCGGCCCGAAGGCGAGCCCGATCAGCAGGCCGTAGAGGATGTAGGCCTTTTCGGCCGCGGTGCCGAAGAGGCCGCCGGAATCGGTGGTGGGCAGTTGTATTAGGCCGAGCAGCGTGAAGCCTGGCCCGGTCGACACGACGCCGATCGTAGCCAGCAAAAGCAGCATCAGCGCAAACATCACCACGGCCTTCGAGCCGAGCGCGGTGTCGAGGCGCGCGGCGATCCAGCAGCCGAAGATCGCGACGACGTTGAGGATGATGCCGAACATGCCGATCTCGGTGATCGACCAGTTGAACATGCCGGCGGCAAAGGTGCCGCCGAGCGCCAGGAGCGCGTTGACGCCGTCCTGATAGATCATGCGGGCGACGAGGAAGCGGAAGATGCCGACGCGCTTGCGCACCTCGAAGAGCGTGGACTTCAATTCCGACAGGCCCTCCCGCACCGCCGGGCCCATTGAAAGCCCCTTGATGGCGTCCGGCGTGAAGATGAACATCGGCAGGATGAACAGGAAGTACCATCCGGCCGACATCGGCCCGGTGAAGCGCGCGTCCTCGCCGAGCTTAGGATCGAGCCCGAACAGCGGGTCGAGGCCGATGATCGTCTTGCCGGTTTCCAGATTGCCGGCCAGGAACAGCACCACGAAGATCAAGGCCACCATGCCGCCGAGATAGCCGAGTCCCCAGGCGATGTTGGAGATCTTGCCGATGTCCTCCTTGGGTACCAGGCGCGGCATCATGGAATCGTTGAAGACGGTGGAGAATTCCGCGGCCACAGAGGCGAGCGAGAAGAGCAGCACGATCAGGAACAGGCTGGAGCCGGGCGCGGCGAACCAAAGCAGCGTAAGGCTGATGATCTTGACCGCCGCGAAGGAGGCGATCCATGGCTTGCGCGGCCCGGTCTGGTCGGCAATCGAGCCGAGCACCGGCGAAAGCACCGCGATGACGAGACCCGCGGCAGCGATGCCGTAACCCCAGGCCGCCTGCCCGGTTGTGGGGTCGCTCGCCATGCGCGAGACGAAGTATGGCCCGAAGATGAAGGTGGTGACGACGGTGAAGAAGGGTTGCGCCGCCCAGTCGAAGAACATCCAGCCCCAGATGCCGCGCCCCGTTGCCCGCTGCACTGCTACTTCGGCCATGTCCCCTCCGGCATCGTCCGCTCGCCCCGCGACCCGCGCATGTCTGCATGTTTTCGGGCGGCGATGCAAATGAACAAGCACGGCGCCGCCGCTCATTGGCTTGCGCGTTTCCACTCCGCGTCAGCGGGAAGAGCGCCGGCCGCGACCTCTTCCTTCTGGGGAAGTCGCACCTCAGGTCCGCATGGGGGGTCGGCGCTGCCTCCCGCCCCGCTGCTTCGCAGCGACCCTCCCCGCAAGGGGGAGGGTAAACCTACATCCCCGTCAGGTCGCTCATCAGGCCGGACGCCACTGACAGCCGAGACACGGTGATGTCGCCGCCTTCGGTCAGCGCCTGCAGCCTCTCGCGGATTCGCCCGACCTGCTCGCCGCCGGCTTCCAGCCAGGCCGCCACCGGATCCACCGCCTGGCCGTGGGCGGTGAGCGCCGCGACCGCGATGCCGCGTCTTGCGGCGCCGATCGTGTCGGTCGCGCGCGATAGCGCCAGCTGGTCGTAATAGTCCGGCGGCATGATCGAGCGCGCGGCCTCCTCGACGCGTGGAATGCGAAAAGCGTCGCTGACGGCGAAGAAGGCCCTGGCGGCGCTGACGATATCGGCATTGGCCGTGCGTGCGGTGAGCGCGATGTCCGGGATCAGGTCGCTCACCTCGGCCAGCGCCAGCTTTTCGGCAAGTTTGTCGGGCGCGCCGCCCTCAGTCAGGTCATGGCGCCGCGCCTCGATCCGCTCGCGTGAGAAGGCCGGCAGCAGCGAGATGAGCTTCGGCTCCAAAGCCTTGCGCGCTTCCTGCAAGTCGGCGATACGCTGGCCGAGCGGTGCGGAGGATAGGTCGTTCTTCAGGTACCAGCCGCTGGTCATGAAGATGAGCCGGCTGACTGCCTGGTAGAGATCGAGCTGCGTCTGGCCGTCGATCTGGTTGTCGAGGGCATCGATCTCCTTGTAGAGCCAAGGCAGCGCGAAACCGTCGCGCACCAGGGCGAAAGTGCGCGCGACGGCGCCCGCGGTGCGGCCCGTCGCTTCCTGCAGCCGGTTGACGAAGGACGGTCCGCCGCGATTGACGAGATCGTTGGCGACGACGCGCGCGATGATCTCGCGCCGCAGCCGGTGGTCACGGATCTCGCCGGCGAATTTCTTCGCCATCCGCTCCGGGAAATAGCCCATCAGATCGCGGTCGAAATGCGGATCGTCCGGCACGTCGCTGGCGACGATGTCGGAGAAGAGCACGATCTTGGCATAGGCAAGCAGCACGCCGAGCTCGGCCCTGGTCAGCGGCTCGCCGCGAGCCTCGCGCTCGGCGAGCGCCGCCGGCGAAGGCAGCGTCTCGACGGCGCGGTCGAGCAGGCCGCGCGCTTCGAGCGCCGTCATGAAGCGCGCCTGGTGCGCGATGTCGGCCAGTCCGCGCTTGCGCGCCAGCGACAGCGCCAGCGTCTGCTGGTAGTTGTTGGAAAGCACCAGCGTGCTCACCTCGTCGGTCATCTCGGCAAGCAGCTTGTTGCGCGCCGGCCGCGCCAGCGAGCCTTTGCGCATGGCGGACGCCAGCGCGATCTTGATGTTGACCTCGACGTCCGAGCAGTTGACGCCGCCCGAATTGTCAATGGCGTCGGAATTGCAGCGGCCGCCCTTCATGCCGAACTCGATTCGCGCCCGCTGCGTGACGCCAAGATTGGCGCCCTCGCCGATGACCTTGGCGCGCACGTCGAGCGCGGTGACGCGGATGGCGTCGTTGGCGCGGTCGCCGACATCGGCATTGGTCTCGCCGGAGCCCCGGACATAGGTGCCGATGCCGCCGAACCACAAAAGATCGACGGGCGCCTTGAGGATGGCGTTCATGATCTCGACCGGCGTTGCCGTGGTCTTTGCGAGGCCGATCGCGGCGGCCGCCGCCTGCGGCAGCGTTATCGACTTCAGGCTGCGCGAGACGATGACGCCGCCTTCCGACAGCTTTGACTTGTCATAGTCCTGCCACGACGAGCGCGGCAGCGCGAACATGCGCTGGCGCTCGGCCAGCGAGGCCGCCATGTCCGGGTCGGGGTCGATGAAGATGTCGCGGTGGTCGAAGGCGGCGATCAGCTTGGTTGCCGGTGACAGGAGCATGCCGTTGCCAAACACGTCGCCCGACATGTCGCCGACGCCGACGACCGTGAAGGGCTCGGTCTGGATGTCGCGGTTCATCTCGCGGAAATGCCGCTTCACCGCTTCCCAGGCGCCCTTGGCGGTGATGCCCATCTTCTTGTGGTCGTAGCCGGCCGAGCCGCCGCTGGCGAAGGCGTCGTCCAGCCAGAAATTGTGCGTCTCGGAAATGGCGTTGGCCGTATCGGAGAAGGTCGCCGTGCCCTTGTCGGCGGCAACGACGAAATAGGGATCGTCCTGGTCGCGCCGCACCACGCCGGCCGGCGGAATGATGCCGTCGACACCGATATTGTCGGTGATCGAAAGCAGGCTGGAGACGAAATTCTTGTAGGCCAAAGTGCCGGCCTCGAAGATGGCGTCGCGGCCGGCGCTCATCGGCAGTTTCTTCGGATAGAAGCCGCCCTTCGCGCCGACCGGCACGATGACCGCGTTCTTGACCTGCTGCGCCTTGACCAGACCCAGTACCTCGGTGCGGTAGTCCTGGGCGCGGTCAGACCAGCGCAGGCCGCCACGCGCCACCGGGCCGAAGCGCAGGTGCACGCCCTCGACCTCCGAGCCGTAGACGAAGATCTCGCGCCAGGGCCGCGGCGCCGGCAATCCGTCGACCGCCTGCGAATCCAGCTTGATCGCCAGCGACTGTCCTTTGTCTTTCGTATCGGTAACGAAATGATTGGTGCGCAGCGAGGCTTCGATCAGGTTGAGGTAACGACGGATGATGGTGTCGTCGTCGATGTTGGGCACCTCTTCCAGCGCGTCCTTGATCTTGGCCTTGAGGTGCTTGGCGGCGACCACGCCCTCGGTCTCGGCCGTCGGGCCAAGGCGGGCAACGAACAGCTGATGCAGGCCGCGCGCGATCTCCGGATAGCGGTTGAGCGCGGCGGCGATGAAATCCTGGCTCTGCGGGATACCGGCCTGCTGCAAATAGCGGCCGTAGGCGCGCAGGATCGTGATTTCGCCCGACCAGAGACCCGCGGTCTGGGCAAGGCCGTTATAGCCGTCGTTGTCGACGTCGCCGCGCCAGACCGACAGGAAGGCATCCTCGAACAGCGCGCCGTCGCCGAGGTCGATCGGCTTGCCGTAGCTGTTCTCCAGCTCCATGTCGTGGATGAACACCATGCCGGAGGCTTCGTCGCCGACCTCGAAGGTGCGCTCGCTGATGACGCGGAAGCCGATATTCTCCAGCACCGGCACGCGCCGCGACAGCGCCACCGGACTGCCGTGGTGATAGATCTTCAGCGCCGCCTGGTGCGGCTTCTGGTCGGCATGGCGGTAATAGTCGATGGCGATCGGATTGGCCGCATCGATCCTGGCGATGCGACCTGCGTCGGCCAGCGCCACGGCCGGCGAGAACGAATCGCGATAGCTTTCCGAAAAGCGCGAGGCAATGGCCGTGAGCGTTGCATCCGCGCCGGATTCCGACACTGCTTCGCGCAGCGCATCGTCCCAGGTGCGCACGATGTCGCGGATCGCTGCCTCGATCGTTGCTGGCTCGACCTTTGGCGTCTTGCCGCCGGAACGGCCGATGATGAAATGCACACGCGCCAGCCCGCCTTCCGGGAAGGCCGGATAATATGCCGACAGCCGGCCCTGGAATACCGTCTTCAGGTAGGTGCCGATCTTCTCGCGCACGACGCTGTCGTAGCGGTCGCGCGGCACGAAGACGAGAATCGAGACGAACCGGTCGAACTGGTCGACCCGCACCAGCGCCCTGACGCGCGGCCGTTCGATCAGCCCCAGGATGGCTTCGGCGTGCTTCCTGAGGATCGGCACCGGAACCTGGAACAGCTCGTCGCGCGGATAGCTCTCCAGCACGTTGATCAGCGCCTTGCCGGAATGGTCATGTGGATTGAAGCCGGACTTGGCGATGACCGTCTCGGCCTTCGAGCGCAGATAGGGGATCTTCATCACCGAACGCGTGTAGGCGGTCGAGGTGAACAGGCCGACGATGCGCAGCTCGCCTGAAAGCACGCCCTTGGCGGTGTAGGTTTTGACCCCGATATAGTCGAGATAGATGCGCCGGTGCACCAGGGACTTGGCATTGGCCTTGGTGACGATCAGCGGTTCCGGCCCATGCAGGAAGGCGCGGATTTCCGGCGTTGTCGACACCGCCTCGGTGCCGCGCCTGAGAACCAGGACGTCGGGATCCGCGAGGATGCCGAGGCCGGGTTTGTCGGCGCGCTCCAGCATGCCGCTCTTCTCGCCGCCGGTGTAGTTGAACTCGCGCATGCCAAGGAAGGTGAAATTGTCGTCTCGCAGCCATTCGAGGAAGGCGATCGCCTCGGTGACATGCGCCTTGTCGAGCGGCACCGGCGCGTAGCGGAATTCCGAGATGGCCTGATCGAGCCGGGCAAGCATCGGCTTCCAATCGGCGACGGCGGCGCGCACCTGGTCCAGCAGCTTCTTCAGGCGGCCGGCCAGGGCTTCGGCCTGATCGGCCGAAAGGCGGCCGATATGGACGTGGACGACGCTCAGCCGGTCATGGCTGGTTTCGCCCTTGACGGAGCCGCCGTCACCGAGGATCTCCTCGATGCCGCTCTTGCCGTGCCGGACGACGATGACGGGATGGGTGACCAAAAGCGGCTCGCCGGCGCTCTCGGTGATCTCGCCGAGGATGGAATCGAACAGGAACGGCATGTTGTCGTTGACGACGGTGATGACCGTCATCGGCCGGCCCTGGCGCGTCACGCCGGAATCCACGTCTATGGCAATGATGCAATCGCCCTTTCTGTGCCTGGCGACCGCCCGGCCGGCGAGATCGGCGGCGCGTTCGAGGTCGGCGACGTCATAGGCGGCGATGTCTTCGGCCGGCGTGCGGGCGAGGAGATAGTCGGCGAGCCTGCCGGGCTTTTCGCCTGCCCTTGCCGCGCCTCCTTTTGCCGTGCTGGTCTTTTTCGGCTGGCTTGCGGTTTTCAGGCTGGCCATGATGTGAAGTCCCTCCCGTCACATGCTTTTGGGTCTATGGTAGCAGATGAGCGCTATTTGGCGACAAAGGTTTGACGACGCTTTAAGAAAATCGAACCGACGCTCACCCTGCGAGGAGAACGGATATGACCGACAGGATTACGGCGCTCGACCTGGCCCGGGCGGAGCTGAGCGAAGCGACGAAGGCTTATTTCGCCAAATGCGAGGAAAAGCTCGGCCTCGTGCCCAACGTGCTTCTGGCCTACGCCTTCGACGAGAAGAAGCTGCGCGCCTTCACCGACATGTACAACGAGCTGATGCTGGGCGAGTCCGGCCTGTCGAAGCTGGAGCGCGAGATGATCGCGGTCGCCGTTTCCTCGATCAACCAGTGCTACTACTGCCTGACCGCGCATGGCGCGGCGGTGCGCCAGCTTTCCGGTGAGCCCGCTCTTGGCGAGATGATGGTGATGAATTTCCGCGCCGCCGGCTTGCCCGAAAGGGAGACGGCGATGCTGGAATTCGCGGTCAAGCTGACGGAGGAGCCGGCCAAGATCGTCGAGGGGGACCGCGCCGCGTTGCGACAGGTGGGCTTCAGTGATCGCGACATCTGGGACATCGCCTCGACTGCCGCCTTCTTCAACATGTCGAACCGGGTGGCCGCTGCGGTCGACATGCGACCGAACCCCGAATACCACGCCATGGCAAGGTGAGGCTCACCGGCCTCACATTAGCAACGTCGAATTTCTCGTTGCCCGCCCCGCCGTTTGGGTCGATGATCAACGATTGCGGCTAGCCCGCATATCGATGATTGCGGCTAGCCCGCATTTCAACGATTGCGGCGTAGCCGCATATCGGATTGCGGCGTAGCCGCATACCGCCAGGCGGCGCTGCCGCATACCGGCTCGACGCTGCCGAAAAGGGAGGAGAACATGGCGAAATTTCTCTATGTCTATCACGGCTCCGGCAAGATGCCGACCGAGGAGGCCGAGCGCAAAGCTGCGATGGATGCCTGGACCGGCTGGTACGACAAGCTGGGTTCGGCCGTGATCGACGGCGGCAATCCTGTCGGCATGTCGAGAACGGTGCTGCCCGGCGGCGTGGTCGAGAACAATGGCGGCAGCAATCCAACCGCCGGCTACACGATCGTCGAAGCGAAGGATATCGACGATGCCGTCGCCAAGGCCAGGGATTGTCCGATCCTGATGAACCCGGCCTTCAGCGTCGAGGTCGCGCCGATCATCGAGATGATGTAGCGCCAAAGCGCCCGAAGGTCGTCACAGTGAAACACGGCGGGCGGCATACTCTTGCCCGCCCGCCGTCGCACGGCTAGAAGAGCCGATCCTTTTCCGATTTCGAGTTTCACTTTGCCTCAGTAACCGCCGGTCTCGTCTACTCCCGAAAGCACCGCAGGCGCGCTTTGGCGGCACCTGCATTCATTTCATGTGTTCTTCAGGCGGCGGCGCGAGACCGGTTTGGCATTGCTGAGCCGCCGTCGCGCAATCGCGCGGGCGCCTGATTTTCAACCGCTACAGCCTTTCGCCACACCGTGCCCGCATGGGCATCTCGGACATTGCCGCGCTGACGGACTTCCGACGGGAAGGGCCTATCGGCATGTCTCGAACTTTGCGCATTCGCTGGGCGATCTCGCCCGCAGTCGCGCCTCGACCTCTCATCAACTGCAATCGCTGCGGCGGCGTCAAACCTCACCAATGCAGCGGAAAGTTCCGCGTCAACGCCAACGGCAAGCGCATCGATGCCTGGCTGATCTATCGCTGCACCGACTGCGACAATTCCTGGAACCGCGCCATTTTTGAGCGATGCAACCGTCGCGACATCGCACCGGCGCTGCTGGCTGCACTCGAGCGCAACGATCCGACGCTGGTCCGACACTATGGCTTCGATGCCGTGGCGCTCAGAAATCGGGTCGGGCGGATCGAAGAATCTCCCGAAGTCACGGTGCGAAAGGAGCCGCTGGATGGCAGGCCGGAAGGCGCGACGGCGCTTTGGCTTGAGCTTCGGCTCGATGCCGCAACGCCCTTGCGGCTTGACCGCTTGCTCGCCGGCGAGCTCGGCATCTCCCGGTCGAGGCTGCAGGCCTGGGAGGCGCGGCGGTTGCTCGCCATCGAACAGTGCGGCGCCAAAGCCCTGCGCAGGCCGGTGCGCGACGGCATGGTGGTACGCGTCGACCTCTCCGGCGAGAGCGGCCGTGACGCTGTCGTTTCGGCCGCATGTGCATGAAGTGAAAAGAGAGGGAGCGCTGCTCCTCCCTTGAGTAACTGCCTGGGCTAAAACCCTACGCCGCGCCCATCACCTTGGCCGACTTCTCGAAGCGCTTGCGCTCGTTCGGGTCGAGATAGAGCTTCCTGAGCCGAATGGTCTTCGGCGTCACCTCGACCAGCTCGTCGTCCTGGATCCAGGCCAGCGCGCGTTCCAGCGTCATGCGGACCGGCGGCGTCAGCTTCACCGCCTCGTCCTTGCCGGCGGCGCGGATGTTGGTGAGCTTCTTGCCCTTCAGCACGTTCACTTCCAGGTCGTTGTCGCGGGAATGGATGCCGATGATCATGCCCTGGTAGACCTTGACGCCCGGATCGATGATCATCGGGCCGCGGTCCTCCAGGTTCCACATCGCATAGGCGACCGACTCACCCTGTTCGTTGGAGATCAGCACGCCATTGGTGCGGCCGGGCAGCTCGCCCTTGTACGGCTCGTAGGCATGAAACAGCCGGTTCATCACGGCGGTGCCGCGCGTGTCGGTCAACAGTTCCGACTGATAGCCGATCAGGCCGCGGGTCGGCGCGTGGAAGACAAGGCGCTGGCGGTTGCCGCCGGAGGGGCGCAGCTCGACCATCTCGGCCTTGCGTTCCGACATCTTCTGCACGACCACGCCGGCGTGCTCCTCGTCGACGTCGATGACGACTTCCTCGACCGGCTCCAGCAACTGGCCGTCATCGCCCTTCTGCATGACGACCCGCGGGCGCGACACGGCGATCTCGAAGCCTTCGCGGCGCATCGTCTCGATCAGCACGGCAAGCTGCAACTCGCCGCGACCGGAGACGAAGAAGGAATCCTTCTCCGGCGATTCCTCGATCTTGAGCGCCACATTCCCTTCGGCCTCGCGCAGCAGCCGGTCGCGGATGACGCGGCTGGTCACCTTGTCGCCCTCGGTGCCGGCAAGCGGACTGTCGTTGACGAGGAAGGACATGGTCACCGTCGGCGGGTCGATAGGCTGCGCATGCAACGGCTCGCTCACGCTCGGATCGCAGAAGGTGTCGGCGACGGTGCCCTTCGACAGGCCGGCGATGGCGACGATGTCGCCCGCCTGGGCTTCCTCGATCGGCTGGCGCTCGAGGCCACGGAAGGCGAGGATTTTCGAGATTCGTCCGGTCTCGATCTGCGTGCCGTCATGGTGCAGCACCTTGACCGCCTGGTTTGGCTTCAGCGAGCCCGACTCGATGCGGCCGGTGATGATGCGGCCGAGGAACGGATTGGCCTCGAGGATGGTGCCGATCATGCGGAACGGACCGGGATGCACCGTCGGCGCCGGCACATGCTTGACGACGAGATCGAACAGCGGCGCAAGGCCCTGGTCCTTGGGACCTTCAGGATTTTCCGAGACCCAGCCGTCGCGGCCCGAGCCGTAGAGGATCGGGAAGTCGAGCTGTTCGTCGGTCGCATCGAGCGCCGCGAACAGGTCGAACACCTCGTTGACCACCTCGATGTGACGGGCGTCAGGCCGGTCGATCTTGTTGATGACGACGATCGGCCGCAGACCTACCTTCAGCGCCTTGCCGACGACGAACTTGGTCTGCGGCATCGGCCCTTCGGCGGCGTCGACGAGCACGATCGCCGAATCCACCATCGACAGGATGCGCTCGACCTCACCGCCGAAGTCGGCGTGTCCGGGCGTGTCGACGATATTGATGCGGGTGCCCTTCCAGTCGACCGAGGTCGCCTTGGCCAGGATGGTGATGCCGCGTTCTTTTTCGAGGTCGTTGGAGTCCATGGCGCGCTCGGCGACGCGCTGGTTTTCGCGGAAGGCGCCGGACTGTTTCAGGAGTTGGTCGACGAGCGTGGTTTTCCCATGGTCGACATGCGCGATGATCGCGATATTGCGGAGGTTCATTGTCTGGTCTCGGGAGCGTTGCAGGCAGCAGGCCCGAAAGCGCCGCCTTTTTTGGTTGGGCGGCTCATACAAGGTTTTTCGCAATTGCGAAAGGGGAGGCCCCGCCCCAAATAAATGGTCACTGATTCTTAAACGTCTTGGTGTGAACTGATTCTGTTAACCAAGGCGGAACCTTTGAGGGGCCGGGCAATTTCATGTTCATGACCGATCAGATGTCCAGATTGCGTCCGGTTTTCGCGTGGGCCGCGCTTGGCGTGCTTGTCGCGGCTGGCGCCGCGCAGTCGGCGGCTGCCCTGAGAGAAGCCGAGCCCTCGCCCCCTGATGCCAAAACCGCGCAGCAGATGTTTGCCGACGCCCCGGACGGGGTCGACCCGATCGTCACCGGCCCGGTCAGCGCCGCCTTCAAGCAGCGCCAGAAGGCAGCCAACTGCGACACCGCCGTCTGGCCGAACATTCCCGCGACCTGCTATCCGGACTAATTGCGGACGGCTTTCTGACAACGGTAGCACTCCGGCACATGCCCCCTGCCCTGCCGGACAGTCCGGCAGGAAATAGGGGGGTGCCTCGTCCCGACCCTAAGCCGACCGCACCGGATCGAGCGTGACCTTGTAGAGCTCGTTGTCGTCGCGATCCATCAGCCGCACCGTTAGCTGCTCGGTGGCGCCGGAAATGTCGACCAGGCCAAAGAACTGCAGGCCCGCTGATGGCGGCAGGTTCTGGCCCTGCTCGGCGCTCGGCGCCTTGATGAACTTCAGCTCGGGCCCGAAGGTCATGTCGAGATCGTTGGGACCGAAGGTGCCGGCGTGGATCGGGCCGGAGACGAATTCCCAGAACGGGTTGAAATCCTGGAACTGCGCCTTGTCCGGATTGTAGTAATGCGCCGCCGTATAGTGGACGTCGGCGGTCAGCCACACCGTGTTGGTGATGCCGGCGTTCTTGATGTAGCGCAGCAGGTCGGCGAACTCGAGCTCGCGGCCTTTTGGCGTGCCATTGTCGCCGTTGCTGACCGCCTCGGCGCCGGCCTTTTTGGCCGCGTCGTTCCAGACGACGAGGCCGAGCGGCATGTCGGCGGCGATGATCTTCCAGGTCGCCTTGGAATTCGCCAGCTCGCGCTTCAGCCACTGCGTCTGCTGCTCGCCGAGCATGCGCGACTTCGGCGTCAGCGTGTCCTCCATGTCGGGGCCGTTCGGGCCGCGATAGGAGCGCATGTCGAGGAAGAACACGTCGAGCAGCGGCCCGTGGGCGATCTTGCGATAGACGCGTCCCGGTTCCGAAGGTTCGTAGCGGATGGTCGTCATCTCGTGGAAGGCGCGCGCCGCGCGAGCCGCCAGCACATGGATGGATTTTTCCGTGTAGCGGTTGTCGGTCGTCAGGTCCTTCGAATCCGACCAGTTGTTCACCACCTCGTGGTCGTCCCACTGGTAGAAGGTCGGGCAGATGGCGCTAAGCGCGAGCACGTGCTTGTCCATCATGTTGTACTTCCACTGGTCGCGATACTCGTCCAGCGTTTCGGCAACCTTGCGCTTGCCGTCGATCATGACGACGTTCTTCCACTTGCCGCCGCCGGGCAGGTCGACCTCGTCCTTCATGGCGCCGTCGGCATAGATCGTGTCGCCGGAATGGAGGAAGAAGTCAGGCGTATGCTTGGCGATGGTGGAGTAGGTCTTCATGCCGGTCTCGTCGATGCCCCAGCCCTGGCCGGCGGTGTCGCCCGACCACGCGAAGCGCACGTCGCGCTTCGACGCCGGCGCGGTGCGGAAACGGCCGACGATCGGCTCGGAGACGGCGTTGATGTCGGAAAGATCGGCGGCCGTCATCCGGTAGAAAATGTCCTGGTCGGCGGCGAGGTCGGTGAGCAGCCGCTTCACCGTATAGTCGCTGGCGGGCGAGGTATCGAGCGGCGCCAGCCTGACGGCGTCGGCGAAGCTTTCGGTGGTCGACACTTCGTACATCACGCGCGCCGGCCGGTCGGTGCGGGTCCAGATCACGCCGGAGGTGGCGTCGATATCGCCGGACTGGACGCCGTGGGTGAAGGCCGGGCGCTGATTGGCGCGCGAATAGTAAGGCAACGCGAGACCGGAGGCGCCGACTAGGCCAAAGGCGCTGGCCGAGGTGACGAAAGCGCGGCGGGTTAACGAGAGCTTGTTCATGGCTGTCTCCGGATGGCGTTGAACGGGACCGCAAACCTCCGGCCTCAATGTTTCAGGCGCATATCGGAACCATGAAATTTTGATAACAGGTCACAGCTCTCCCTTCTCCCCTTGCGGGAGAAGGGGAAGTCGCGCTTTAGGCCGCCTGCGGTTCCGGCTCAAAAGCCGGCTTGCTCGTGTTGATCAAGAGCGAAATACAGGCCGCGGCTATGCCGGTCATGCCGGCGATCAGGAAGGCAAGCTCGTAATTGCCCTGCAATTCGCGCATCGTGCCGCCGAAGGCCGCCGCCGCCGCGGCGCCCACCTGGTGGCCGGCGACGATCCAGCCGAACACGATCGGGCCGCTGCGGTCGCCGAAAGCTTCGTTGGCGAGCCTGAGCGTCGGCGGCACTGTGGCGATCCAGTCTAGTCCATAGAGCACGGCGAAGATGATCAGGCTGACCGCCGAGAAGCCGGAATAGGGCAGATAGATGAGCGACAGGCCGCGCACGGCGTAATAGACGCCAAGCAGCTTGCGCGGATCGAAACGATCGGTGAGCCAGCCGGACAGCGTCGTGCCGATCAGGTCGAAGATGCCCATCATCGACAATAGCCCGGCTGCCTGCACCTCGCCGATGCCCATGTCGCCGCAAAAGGCGATGAGGTGCGTGCCGACGAGGCCGTTTGTGGTGAAACCGCAGACAAAGAATGTGGCGAACAGGTACCAGAACACCCTGGTTCCCGCGGCACGGCGCAACGTGTTCAGCGTATGCGCCAGGAAATTGCCTTGCGCGGCCGGCGACACCGGCGGCACGTCGTCGGCATCGGCGCCATAACGCACCTGGCCGATGGAAGCCGGGCGCTCCGGCACCAGCAGAAAGACCAGCGGCACGAGAGCCGCCGTGGCAATGGCGATGGCAACGGCGACCGGCTTCCAACCTCCCGACTGAGCCAGCGAGGCGAGCAGCGGCAGGAACACCAGCAGGCCGGTCGCGCTGGAGGCGGACATCAGCCCCATCACCAGGCCGCGATTGGTCTTGAACCAGCGATTGACGATGGTGGCGCCGAGCACGGTCGCGACCGCGCCCGAGCCGATGCCCGAAAATATCCCCCATGTGATCAGCAGATGCCACGGCTTGGTCATCAGCAGGCTGAGCGCTGTGGAGCCCGACATGATCAGCAGCGCGGCAAGCAGTGTGCGGCGTAGCCCGATCCGCTCCATCAACGCCGCGGCAAATGGCCCGGTGAGGCCATAGAGGAAGATGCCGACCGCGGCGGCAAGCGAGACGACCTCGCGCCGCCAGCCGAAGCTCTCTTCCAGCGGCAGCATCATGACCGCCGGCGCGGAACGGAGTCCGGCGGCGATCAGCAGGCAGAAGAAGATGACTGCGACGACGACGAAGGCGTAGCGCTGGCCAAAGGGGCGGGAATGAGCTAGCATGTTACTGACCGGTACGTTGCAATGGAGCGGCGCCACTCATACGTACCGGTCAGTAACATTGTCAAGCGAGTTTGTTGAATGCCATCGGACAAAAAAATTGAAGCGTCGATCAGCGGAGCCGGCACGGCGCCGGCGCCGAAGGCTGCCGACAAGATCCTCGACGTGGCGCGCGACCTGTTCTATCGCGAAGGCATCCGGGCGATCGGCGTCGATGAGATCGTCAGGCGCGCCGGCGTCACCAAGCCCAGCCTGTACCGGACCTTCCCGTCCAAGGACGAACTCGCCGCTTCCTATCTGCGCAAGTGCGACCTCGAATTCTGGCAGCGGTTCGACGAGGCCGTGGACGCGCATCCTGGCAATGCGCGCGCGCAGATCATCGCTTTCCTCACTCGCGTCGGCAAACGCACGCAGAGGCCGGACTATCGCGGCTGCGGCATGACCAATGCGGCGGTCGAATATCCCGAGCACGGCCATCCTGCGCGGGTGGTGAGCGAGAACAACAAGCAGGAATTGCGCCGGCGCCTGCGCGCCATGGCGGCCGCGATGGGTGCGAGTGATTCCGACACGCTGGGCGATGGGCTGCTGCTGCTGATAGAGGGCGCCTATATCAGCGGCCAATTGTTCGGCCTCGGCGGACCGGCGGCATCGGTCGCCCGTAACGCCGATCTCCTGATTGAAGCGAGCTTGAAGAAATAGACCTTGCGATCCGACCCAGCAGCAATCATACTAGTATTGCTTGAGCTTTAAGCTATTGCGAACTGGCGGCTAAGATTTGAACATTGGTCGTATGCTCTTGGACGATCTGCAAAAGATGTTCCTGATCCACTATATGGGGCGGGGCAATCGAGGATTTATCGGCGAGCAAGAAAAGAAAGATATTGTCACGGTCCTGAACCTGAACGAATACACGGTCAAGGAAGCCGTGCTGCGCAGAGTGCTTTTCTTGCTGCTGATCTCGTCAGCGCTGAACTACTGTATCGAAAAGGCGCACGGCGCCGGCTCAGCGGCAAGCATCCTGACCGGGTCAATATGTACGATCGCTTTGGTGTTTTTATATCTGGATGCTTTTGTCCCCATTGTCCTGCTTGCCGTCTGGGTGTCACTGCTCGCGATCTGCTGGATGGACTATCAAGCGTTCCTGGCATCCGCTTTGTTTTCCACGTTGTACGCCTTGTATTTTTTTGCGAGGCTTAGAGCCAGATAACAAAATACTCACGGGAATGTAATCGCGATGCGTGCGCTTCTGGTCCCGCTTGCTTTCGCCGGTCTTAGCCAAGCGGCCCATGCGGGCGACATTTCCAGCGCCTATACCGACCTCGACTGGAAGAAGGACTGCGTGACCTACGCGCAATCGGAAGAAGGCGACGGCGACTGGGCGAGCCTCGCCTGCGCCGGCTATCGCGGCTATCCGGTGCTGATCGGCTACGACGACGCGCGCGAGTCCGTTTATTACGGCTTTCCCTCCGACGACATGACCGTCGTCTGGGAGAGTTTCTCCGGGCTCAACACCGCGGGCCGTAAGGTCGAGTGGCGCATCGAAACCAATGGCGACAAGGCGGTGCCCTTCGCCGCCATTCATCGTCGCGAGATCAGCAATCCCGAAAACGAAAACAAGCCGACCGAGGTGCTGGTCGTCGCCAAGGTCGCGCAGCCGGAGGAGCATGAGGGCTGCACAATCGGCCTCGTGCTCGCGACCGGCAATCCTCAGGCCAACGACCAGGCCCGCAAGCTCGCCGACGGAAAGGCGAAGGGTTTTGCTTGCGGCAAGGACAAGCGCGAGGTGATCGGCAACGTGCCGGACTTTGGGCGAGTAGATAACTAGAAATTAGAGGGTGTTCGACGAGTGCAAGACGGCGAAGGTTGCGCATTCGTCATCCTTGGGCGGAGCAAGGAGCGAAGCGACGCGGCGCAGACCCAAGGATCCATGCCGTTACATCAAGGCGTTGCCACGGTGCAGTAATTCCGTTCCGTAACGATCTTCGCGCGACCTCACGGCATGGATCCCAGGGTCTCCGCGACGGAGCTGCGCTCCTGCTTCGCCCTGGAATGACGACGTTGAGGGCTTCGCCCAAGCCCCATTGCCCAGGCGTTGGCTGCCGCTTACCTACTTGACCGCCTTCGCCCGTTCGATCGCCTCGACGATCATCTTCTTGGCATAGTTGGAATCGTGCCAGCCCTCGATCTTGACCCATTTGCCGGGCTCGAGATCCTTGTAGTGCTCGAAGAAGTGCTGCACCTGCTGGCGGGTGATTTCCGGCAGGTGCGTGTATTCGGTGACATTCTCGTAGCGCAGCGTCAGCTTCGGCGAGGGAACAGCGATCACCTTCTCGTCCTGGCCGGCATTGTCTTCCATGATCAAGACGCCGATCGGCCGCACATTGATGACGCAGCCCGGCACGAGCGCGCGCGTGTTGCAGACGAGCACGTCGATCGGGTCGCCGTCTCCCGACAAAGTGTGCGGCACGAAGCCGTAGTTGCCGGGATAGCGCATCGAGGTGTGCAGGAAGCGGTCGACGAACAGCGTGCCGGCCTCCTTGTCCATCTCGTACTTGATCGGCTCGCCGCCGATCGGCACCTCTATGATGACGTTGATGTCCTCGGGCGGGTTCTTCCCCGTTGGTACGGCTTCGATGCGCATGCTCAAATCCCTCTCTCGATTTGTGAGATCGATAGCGGGCGGCGCTTCATGGTGCAATGCGGCGAATAGCACTGGACGCTAATGGAAGCGCACAGTTTGTGATGGATTGTAACCCAATGCATGCCGCCCAAGACTGCGCAGCGGTTTTGGGCGAACGATATGCATCAAACGAAGACTTGAAGCACGTCACCGCTACGCGCTTTAAGTGGCGGCCATCATTCCCAGACGAAGGCAACCTTCTTCAGCGCCTTCTGCTCGAAGACCTCGACGCCTTCGGCGACGTCGCGGCCGCCATTGCCGGCATAGAAGGCCAGCGCGTTGTAATTGTCCTCCAGCGCCCACACCACCAGGCCTCTGAGCCCGTGGTCGGCAAGGCGCGTCCGCGCCGCCTTGAACAGCCTGCTGCCGAGGCCGATGCCCTGATATTCCGGACGCAGGTAAAGCTCGTAGATCTCGCCTTGCTGCCTGAGCTCGCGGGCGCGGTTCCTGCCGATCGTGGCATAGCCGGCGATCGTGCCCCCGATCTCGACCACCAGCACGGTAGCTGCCTTGCGAATTGCGTTCGCCCACCAATCGGGGCCGCGGCGATTGATCATGGCCGTCAGCGTGCGATGCGGGATGATGCCGGAATAGGCGCCGCGCCATGCCTCCTGGTGCACGTCCGCGATAGCCATTGCATCGCGAGGGTCGGCTTTCCGGATGTCGATCGTCAGCGTGTTCATGATTTGTTAATCATAAACCCGCTTGGCCCGACTGCAAAGAGTCCGCGCTGTCGCGCCCGCGCTTTCTCACAAACGAGCATGGCGGCATCGGAGGCGCCGAAAACCAGCCCTCACCTGGCCCCGGCAGAGCAGATTTTCAGCCAGTTCCGTCAGATCTCGACGAGATGGTCATCCAATTCATTGGTGTCGCCGGCGGTAACCGGGAAATGCTCGGCCAGTACCGCGCCGACCGATTCGATCGCCTTGGCGAAACCGTCGGCGAGTCGGTCGTCGCCCGCGTGCTGTGTCAGGTCCCGCACCACGCCATCCCAGACATGCTGGCCGACCTTAGCATCGATGCCGCTGTCGGCAACGACCTCGGCATAGCGCTCGGCGATGGAGACGAAGATCAGCACGCCCGTCCTCGCCTGGGTGCGGTGGACGTTGCGGGCGAGAAATTGCTTCATCGCATTGGCATGCGCCGCCTGGTAGCGCAGCCGTTTCGGCACGAGGTGAATGCGCAAGCCGGGCAGCGCCCAGAGGAGCGCGAGCATGCAGCCAAACGCCAGAAGCTGAGCAAGCACGAAATGCGGCAAACGGATGGTCAGCCACAAGGCTTCCAGCCCGTAGGCCACTGCGAGGCTGACGACAATCGTGGCGAGCGCCGCCGCGAACGCGGCCGGGAAGAAATAGCCGTCGCTGGACCCCGCCACGACGCAGTATATCTCGCCGTCGGTCCTTGCTTCCGCGGCACGGATGGCACCGGCGATGCGGTCATGGTCCTCGGGGCTGATCGGTCGCGTTGCCATGGTTTCTCACCAGCTTCCAGAGGAGCCGCCGCCGCCCGACGAACCGCCGCCGCCGGAAAACCCGCCACCGCCGCCACCGGAGGACCAGCCTCCACCGCCCGACGACCAGCCTCCGCCACCGGACGACCATCCGCCGGAGGATCGCCGGCTGGGCTTGAAGGTCATGCCGAGCCAGCGGTAGCGGCCGGGCCCGATCTTCTGGCCGAAGATCGGCGGCAGCACCGTCAGCGCGATGCCGCCGAAGAAGATCAGCGCCCATATGGTGATGAAGATGGCGAAGAACAGGTCGTCGGAGTTGAACGGCGCCTGCTCGTTGCGCTTGCCGCGCGCCTCCAGCTCCTCCGGATTGCCCTCCAGCACCATGATGATGTCGTCGACGGCCTTGCTGATGCCGCCGGAGAAGTCCCCGGCGCGGAAGGCCGGCACCATGTCGTTTTCGATGATCAGCTTGGTGTGCAGGTCGGTCAGCGTGCCTTCCAGCCCGTAGCCGACCTCGATGCGCATCTTGCGATCGTTCGGCGCAACCAGGAGAAGAACACCATTGTTCTCTTTGGCCTGGCCAAGCTTCCAGAAGCGGAACAGCCGGTTGGCGTAGGGCTCGATCTCCTCGCCGCCGAGACTGGAGATTGTCGCGACGACGATCTGGTCGGAGCCTTTTGTCTCGAAATCGGCCAGCTTCTGCGTCAGCGCCGCGCGCGTGCCGGCATCGATAATGCCGGCATTGTCGACCACACGGCCGGTGAGCGGGGGCAGGTCGGCGGCAAGGGCGGCGATGGGGAAGAGGAGGCAGAAAAGAACGCCAAGGAAGCTGAGGTAAGCGTTCCTTCGCGCCCCCCTCTGTCCTGCCGGACATCTCCCCCACTTGGGGGGAGATTGGATATCGCGTCCACCCTCGCCACTCTCCAACGTTGGAAGCGGAGATACAGCGGTCGAGCTGCCAATCTCCCCCCTTGCGGGGGAGATGTCCGGCAGGACAGAGGGGGGCGCGAAGGAACGCAAGGCCTGCAAGCTCGATTAAATTTCAGTCGCGCCGCTCACCCGCCCTGCTTGGTGCTCGTGCCGAAATCCACTTTCGGCACCTGCATCTTGTCTTCCTCGACGGTGAAGTTCGCAAACGGCTCATTGCCGCGGAACCAGAATGTCGCCCACAGCACCGACGGGAAGGTCCTCAGCGTCAGATTGTACTCCCTGACCGCCTGGATGTAGTCGCGACGCGCCACCGCGATGCGGTTCTCGGTGCCCTCGAGCTGCGCCTGCAGCGCGAGGAAATTCTGGTTGGCCTTGAGGTCGGGATAGTTTTCCGAGACCGCGATCAACCGCGACAGCGCGCCCGTCAGCCCGGCCTGGGCATCCTGGAATCTTTTGAGGGCTTCCGGATCCTTCAGCGTCTCCGGCGTCACCGTGATCTGCGTCGCCTTGGCGCGCGCCTGGACCACCGCGTCGAGCGTGTCCTTCTCGTGCGAGGCGTAGCCCTTCACCGTCTCGACCAGGTTGGGGATCAGGTCGGCGCGGCGCTGATACTGATTGAGCACCTCGCTCCAGGCTGCCCTGGCATTCTCCTCCGCCGTCGGGATGGTGTTGTAGCCGCAGCCGGCAAGCAGCGGCAGCACGAAGGCCATCATCAGCAAGGCCGGCAAATTGCGGAAAGCGGAGGGTAGAAGAAGGCGCTCGGCGAACATGATTGGTCCCCTCGACAGAAGTTGTGATGCGAAGCATTACCACAATCCGTGCGCAAGAAAATGACCCGGTGATGACGCAGCCTTGGTCCGGCCGCTCGCCCCCTGTGAATACGCGATCGAACAGGCTAAGCTCCGGGCCGGAAAGGACATTTGCCATGGCCGAGCGCCGGGACGACGAGAATGAATCGCGCCGCATCCTTGAGCGCGTGGCGCGCGAAACGACGCCGGGCGGCGCTTCCTTCGTCGCCCGCACCGCGAAGGACGCACGCGACCACGTGACCGCGGCCGATGCCGACCGCTCCGATCCGATCGAAGTTTGGGGCACCCGCATTGGCCGAACGCTCGGCCTCATCATCGCCATTGGGCTGTTGGTCTGGCTGGTGTATGCCGCCACGCAGGGTGGCTAGGAACCGAATTTCATGATTGCTGAAAAAACCGACGCGCCGCGCGCGGTCATCGTCATCTCCAGCCATGTCGCCCGCGGCTCGGTCGGCAACCGCGCCGCGGTGTTCGCGCTGGAGACGCTGGGGTTTCCGGTCTGGGCGGTGCCGACCGTGATCCTACCCTGGCACCCAGGCCACAGCCGCGCCACCCGCATCGTGCCGCCGCTCGATCAGTTCAAGGCGCTGATGGCCGACCTCGAGCGCGCGCCGTGGCTGGGCGAGGTGAGCGCGGTGCTCTCGGGCTATCTCGGTGAGGCCGGCCAGGCGGAGGCCGTCGCTTCGCTGGTTGCGGCCGTCAAGGCGAGGACGCCGGATGCCCTTTATGTCTGCGACCCGGTGATGGGCGATTCGGGTGGCCTTTATGTGCCGGAGCCGACGGCCGTCGCGCTGCGCGACAGGCTGATGCCGATCGCCGACATCGCCACGCCCAACCGCTACGAGCTCGAATGGATGGCCGGCGCGCCGCTGCCCGACATCAAATCGGTGACGGCGGCCGCCCTGCACGCCGGTCCCTCCACCATGCTGGTCACCTCGGCACCCTCGATGATGGCGGGCGGCACCGGTAACTTCCTCCTCGACGACCGACAGGCGCTGCTTGCCGAGCACCGCCTGATCGAGAAGCCGCCGAACGGGTTGGGCGACCTGACGGCCGCCGTCTATCTCGCCCGCATCCTTTCCGGCCAGCCGCCGGCGAAGGCGCTGCAGTCGACCACGGCCGCCGTCTACGAGATCCTGGCGCGCACGGCGAAACGCGGCGGCGACGAGCTGCAGCTCGAGACGGACGCGCAGAGCCTGTCGCATCCGATGGCGATGGTGCAGCTTCGCCATCTCCTTCACCCCGGGCGGGACAAGCGGGCGTGACGCCAGGCGGCGGCGTGCTGGCCGGGGTCGACGGCTGCAAGGCCGGGTGGATCGCCGTCCATCGCGAGCCTGGCGCGCCGCCATCGGCGTCGGTCTTCGCGACTTTCGAGGCTCTGCTACACGCCCTGCCCGACGCCACGATCGCCGTCGACATGCCGATCGGCCTGCCTGATTTTTCCAGCCGCGGCGGTCGCGGGCCGGAGGCGCTGGTGCGGCCGCTGCTCGGAGCACGGCAGTCGAGCGTCTTTGCCATACCATCGCGCGCAGCGCTCTACGCCGATACCGGCAACTTCACCACGGTCGAAGCCTGGTATGCCGCGCACCGGCGGGCGAGCGAGGTGGCGATGACGACTTCCAGTCCGCCGCGCGGCGTTTCCATCCAGGCCTTCGGTATTTTTTCGAAGATTCGCGAGATCGACCAGCTGTTGATCGCGCGACCGGATTTGCGCGGCCGCATCTTCGAATCGCACCCGGAAGTCGCCTTCTGCCGGCTGAACGGCGGCACCGCGATGATCCTGCCCAAGAAGATCAAGGGCACTATCAACCCGGCCGGCATGGAGGAGCGCAAGGCGCTGCTTTGCCGGCAAGGCTACGACAAGACCTTCCTCGACCAGGCGCCGCCGAAGGGTGCCGCCGGCGACGACTTCCTCGACGCGGCCGCCATGATGCTGATCGCCGGCCGCATCGCCAGCGGCGAGGCGCGGCCCTCGCCCGATCCGCCGCTGACCGACCGCTTCGGCATTCAGGTCGCCATCTGGGCATGACCGGTCGGAGCGGCCGGCATGCGTTTGCGACGCCGCCATCCGCAATTCGGCATTGCCCGCGACCGGCTTTTGCCGCTAGAGGCTTTTTCGATCGCAACGAGCTGCCGCCCCAAACCCGGAAAGGCGCCCATGCCCCATCTCCCCGAACATCTGCTGACCGGCTATCGCAACTTCATGAGCGGCCGCTATCCCGCCGAAAGCGACCGCTACCGCTCGCTGGCGCGCGAGGGCCAGGCGCCCGAGACCATGATCGTCGCCTGCTGCGATTCCCGCTCGGCCCCCGAAGCGATCTTCGATGCCGGGCCGGGCGAGCTCTTCGTGCTGCGCAATGTCGGCAATCTCGTGCCGCCCTATGAGCCGGACGGCGAGTTCCACTCGACCTCTGCTGCGCTCGAGTTCGCCGTGCAGAGCCTGAAGGTGAAGAACATCGTGGTGATGGGCCATGGCCGCTGCGGCGGCATCCGCGCCGCGCTCGATACCAATTTTGCGCCGCTGTCGCCTGGCGATTTCATCGGCAAATGGATGAGCCTGATCGCGCCGGCTGCCGAGACCGTCTCGTCCAGCACCTTCATGACGGCGACCGAGCGGCAGACGGCGCTGGAGCGCATCTCGATCCGCTATTCGATCGCCAATCTCAGGACATTCCCCTGCGTTTCGATCCTCGAGGGCAAGGGCAAGCTTACCCTGCACGGCGCCTGGTTCGACATCTCGACCGGCGAGCTCTGGGTGATGAACAAGGAGACCGGCGATTTCGAGCGGCCGGAGCTTTGATGGAGGGCTGATGGAGCGGATCTGGTGTAGGTTTCTCCTTGCGGCAGCGCTGCTGCTGTCCGCGACGATCAGCGCCAGCGCCGATGACAGCGCCGTCATCGATCGTTGGTATTCGGCACTCCTGGTCGCCGACCGCACCGAACTGTCCGAATTGCTTTCTGAAGAGGTGCACATGAAGCTCGACGATGTCGGCGTCGTCCAGGACAAGCAGGAATTCCTCGCGTCGATCGACGAATGGCAAGGCGCGGTTGCCGGCGCCGCCATCCGCCATCGCATCGAGAAGAGCGAAAAGGGCGAGACCACGGTGCTCGCCTGCTACGATTTCCCCGAGAACGACACGCTGATGCGCGAGACCTTCACCGTCGTCGGCGGCCGCATCACCGCCAGCACCCAGACGGCGGTCGCGCAGGACTGCAGCGCCTACTGATCCTGTTGTTGCGCGGTGCCGAGCACCGCCCTACATCGGGATAACCCGCCTGCATTCAGCCCCACCAAAAGCGCCTATGGATTTGCCCATGTCAAAGACCGTCGACCTCGCCGCCCATCCGCTGACGCTTTGGCAAGGCCCGCTCGGCCTGCCCGATTTCACCCGCATCGGCGACAATGATTTCGGGCCGGTCTTCGACGCGGCGCTGGCAGCGCACCAGGCTGAGATCGACGCGATCGCCGGCAACAGCGAAGCGGCAACGATCGAAAACACGCTGGCTGCACTTGAGCTCGCCGGCGAGCCGCTCGACCATGTCTCGTCGATCTTCTGGTGTCGGGCCGGCGCCCACACCAACGACACCATCCAGCAGCTGGAGCGCGAGATTTCGCCCAAGATGTCGCGGCACTTCTCCGCGATCTCGATGAACGAGAAGCTGTTTGCCCGCATCGACGACCTCTACCAGCGCCGCGACAGGCTGAGCCTCGATCCCGAGACGTTGCGTGTGCTGGAAAAGACCTGGAAAGGCTTCGTCCGCTCCGGTGCGAAGCTCGATGCGGACGGCAAGAAGCGGCTGGCGGCAATCAACGAGGAACTCTCCTCGCACGGCACCAAATTCGGCCAGAATGTGCTGGCCGACGAACGTGACTGGGCGCTGTTCCTCGATGAGGCTGACCTCGTCGGCCTGCCGGATTTCTTGAAGAGCTCGATGGCCGAGGCGGCCGAGATGCGTGGCCAGAAGGGTCGCTATGCGGTGACGCTGTCGCGCTCGATCTACGAGCCGTTCTCGACCTTTTCTGAGCGCCGCGACCTGCGCGAGATCGCCTTCCGCGCCTTCATCATGCGCGGCCAGAATGGCGGCGCAAGCGACAATACCGATGTGGTGCGCGACATGCTGAAGCTGCGCGCCGAGAAGGCGAGGCTGCTCGGCTATGAGTCTTTCGCGGCGCTTAAGCTCGACGACACGATGGCGAAGACGCCGAAGGCGGTGCACAACCTGCTCGATCCGGTCTGGGAAAAGGCGCTGGAAAAGGCGGCCGCCGATCAGAAGCAGCTGGAGCGGCTGGCCACCGAAGCCGGCAGCAACGAAAAATTCGCGGCATGGGACTGGCGCTTCTACCAGGAGAAGCTGCGCGCCGAGAAATTCGCCTTCGACGAGGCCGAGCTGAAGCCCTATCTGCAGCTCGAACGCGTCATCGACGCCTGCTTCGACGTCGCGACCAAGCTGTTCGGCATCAGCTTCGAGGAGAAGAAGGGCATTGTCGCCTGGCATCCCGACGCGCGCGTCTTCGTGGTCAAGAACGCGGACGGCAGCGAGCGCGGACTGTTCCTCGCCGACTATTTCGCGCGGCCCTCGAAACGCTCCGGCGCCTGGATGAGCGCGCTGAAATCCGGCTACCAGCTTGGTAAAGGCGCGAAGCCCGTCATCTACAACATCATGAACTTCGCCAAGCCGCCGGCCGGCGAGCAGGCCCTTCTCTCCGTCGACGAAGCAAAGACGCTGTTTCACGAATTCGGCCATGCGCTGCACGGCATGCTGACCGACGTCACCTGGCCGTCAGTCTCCGGCACCTCGGTGAGCCGCGACTTCGTCGAACTGCCCTCGCAGCTCTATGAGCATTGGCTGACGGTGCCGGCGGTGCTGGAAAAGCATGCGCTGCACGTCAAGACCGGCAAGCCGATGCCGAAGGACCTGCTGGACAAGATGCTTGCCGCCCGCACCTTCGGCGCCGGCTTCGCCACGGTCGAGTTCACCGCCTCGGCGCTGATCGACATGGCTTATCACGCAAGGCCGGACGCGCCGGCCGAGCCACTTCCGTTCGAGGCCGAAACGCTGGAAAAGCTGCATATGCCCGACACCATCGCCATGCGTCACCGCACCCCGCATTTCGGGCATATCTTCGCCGGCGAGGGGTATTCAGCCGGCTACTATTCCTACATGTGGTCGGAGGTGCTGGACGCCGACGCCTTTTCCGCCTTCGAGGAAACAGGCGATCCCTTCAACCCGGACCTTGCCGAGCGGCTGAGGAAGAACATCTACGCCGCCGGCGGCTCCAAGGACCCGGAAGAGCTTTACACTGCCTTCCGTGGGAAAATGCCTTCGCCCGAGGCGATGATGGTGAAAAGAGGGTTGGTGTAGCGCTAGCAAATCTCCCCCTTCAGGGGGAGATGTCGCCAAAGGCGACAGAGGGGGTCACCCGACCGCAGCGACGCCTTCAAAAAAGGTCGGCGCTTCACGCGCGGCAACCCCCTCTGGCCGCTTAGCGGCCATCTCCCCCCTCAAGGGGGGAGATCATCGGCGCCACGGATCCTTCACCCTCGGCCAAATCGGCCTCGTCAGCTTCCTGTAATCCGTCACCGCCGGATTGCTGGGATAAGAACTCGGCGCCGCGACATAGATGATCTCGGCGGCGATCGGCGCGAAGCCGGCGTAGAAATGGTTGGTCGACTTGATCAGCAGGATGTCCTTCGACATCGGATCGACGCCGATATTGGAAAAGATGTCCGGCTCGAAGGTCTGCGTGCGGTTGGTGTTGAGGATGACGTCGACCTCGGTGCCCTCGATGCGAACCACCGCAGCCGGCCCGAGCGTCACCCGGCTCGGCCCGAAGCTTTGCCAGCCCTCGCTGACGGCCTTGAGCACCGTGACGCGCGCGTCGATCGGCTCGCCCGCCTGCGGCCCGGCCTTGCCGCCGAAGCGCAGGTCGATGACGGCGCCATCGCCGGCCGCCTGGCAGAAGGTCACCGCGATCGGATCCCAGATCGTGGCGACGCCGACACTGTCGATCCCGCGCGCCAGCAATTCGGAAAGCACGATGGTGCCGTCGCCCGGCACGCCTCCGCCCGGATTGTCCCAGATATCGGCGATCACCACCGGCTTGTCCTTCTGTGCCGCACGCACGGCAAGCGCCCGCTCGATGCCGGCGGAGGCGGAGAGCATCGTCATCGCCGTCTTTTCGCGCAGCGCATAGAGCTCGCGTCCCAGCGTCTCGGCGAGTTGGTCGCCTTTTTCCTTGTCGTTGTCGGTGACGACCAGGATGCGCGTTCCCATCTCCGGCACGTCGGCGGCCATGAAGCCGTGGATGACCGAGACCGACAGCACGCCGTCCTTGCCGTGCAGCGCTTTGATCTTGTTGACGAAAGAGCGCATCGGCTCGCGGCTGGTCGGCAGCACCTGGATCATGCGGCAGTCGAAGGTCGAGATCACCGGCTTGATTTCGCCCCGCGCCGCGGCAAGGCCGAGCTCGACCACATGCTCGCCGCGCTCGTAGAAATCGGTGTGCGGGAATTCGAGGAAATAGGCCATGATGTCGGAGGCCGCGACGCGCTTGGGCGTCAGATGGCTGTGCGGATCGAATTCCGAGGCGATCACCACCTTCGGCCCGACGATTGCGCGCACACGCTCCAGCAGGTCGCCCTCGCAGTCGTCATAACCCTGCGCCACCATCGCGCCGTGCAGGCCGAGGATCACCGCATCGACCGGCAGGGCGGCATTGAGCTGGTCGAGGATCTCGTCGCGCAGCGCCTCAAAAGTCTGCCGCTGCACCAGCCCGCCGGGCTCCGCCCAGGTGGCGGTGCCTTCTATGACGGTCAGGCCTTCGCTGGCCGCACGCCGGCGCAGCGCCACGATCGGCGAGGAGCACAGCGTCGGCGTCTCCGGATGTTTTCCCGGGCCGGCATAGAAGGCCATCTCGAACGAGGCCCGGTCGGTCGGCACCGGCGAGAAGGTGTTGGTTTCCGTCGCCAGGGAGGCGGTGAAGATGCGCATCAAAACTCCGTGGACTATTTGTTTTTGGCAATTCCGGACGGAAAACCGCTGCACAGTTTTCCTGGAATTGCCGGGATTGCTATTTCACCGCTCCTAATGCCAGCCCGCGCACCAGGTAGCGCTGCAGCCAGATGAAGAGGATCGCCACCGGCAGCGTGGCCAGCAGCGTGGCCGCCATGACATGGTGCCATTCGATCGTGTAGCGGCCGGCGACCAGCGAGAAAACCTGGATCGGCAGCGTGTAGCTTTCCTGGCTGCGCAGCATGGTGAGCGCCACGACGAACTCGTTCCAGGCGTTGATGAAGGTGAAGATCGCCGTCACAGCGATTGCCGGCAGACAAAGCGGCAGGAACACTTTGCGCAGCGTCAGCCAGCGGCCGGCGCCTTCCATCCAGGCGGCCTCCTCGAGGTCGCGCGGAATGGTGTCGAAATAGCTCTGCAGCATCCAGACGGTGAAGGCGACGTTGAAGGCCATGTAGATGAAGCCGAGTGCCGTCGTGCTCTCGACCAGCCCCCAGGCGGCCATCAGCCTAAACAGGCCAAGCACCAGCACGATCGGCGAGATCATCTGCGAGATCAGCAGGAACTGGCGGAAGGCGCCATAACCGGCAAAGCGGAAGCGCGACATGGCATATGCCGCCGGCACCGAGATCAGGATGGCGCCGATCGTCGCCAGCGCCGAGACATAGAGCGAGTTGAGAAGCGCCTGGCCGAAGCCGGTCGCCACCCACATGTCGGCGAAATTCGACCAGCGGAATTCGCTCGGCCACCATGTTGGCGTCAGCACTTCGGTCCGCGGCTTGACCGCGGTGAGGAACATCACCGCGAAGGGGAAGATCGTCACCACGATCAATGGCGCAAGCAGCAGCCAGGCGATGATCGAGCGTTTCAGCTTGCCGTTTCTCATGTGCGTTGCTCCCGCATGGCGAGCCGCACATAGATCATGGTGAAGATGAGCAGGATGACGAACATCACCAGCGACACCGCCGAAGCCTCGCCCAGCTTGCCGATGCGGAAGGCGAGCTTGTAGAGATGAGTGACCAATATGTCGGTGGAGTTCGCCGGTCCCCCTTGAGTCATCACCCAGATGATCGGGAAGGAGTTGAAGACGTAGATCGTGTTGAGCACGATCGCGATGTTGATGAACGGTTTTAGGAGCGGAAAGGTGATCTCGCGGAACTGCTGTAAGGGGGTCGCGCCCTCCAGCGCCGCGGCTTCGTAGAGATCGTCGGGGATCGACGACAGGCCGCCGAGGAAGATCGTGGTGGTGAACGGCACCGTCACCAGAATGCCGATCAGCACCTGCATCGGGAAGGCGGTCTCGGCGCTCGCCAGCCACTGGATGTTCTGGCTGATCAGGCCGAGCTTCATCAGCCCCGAGTTCAGCATGCCGCTTTCGCCGTTGAGCGCCCAGCGCCATACCACCGCCGTCATGGTGAGCGACACCGCCCAGGGCAGCATGATGATGACGCGGGCCAGCCCACGGCCGTAGAAGTCGGTATTGAGGATGATCGCCACCGGGATCGACAAGAGCAGCGCCCCGCCGACCACCAGCACGGTCCATAGGCCGGTGCGCCACAGGGCGGCGACAAAATCGGGATCGGCAGCAAGCGCCCGGAAATTGGCCAGTCCGCTGAAGTCGCGCAGCTGGCCAAAGCGATTCACGTCATGCGTCGAGATCTGCACGAGATCCCAGACGGGCCAGAAGATCACCACCGCCGCCAGCAAAAGGCTGGGAAGCGTCAGCAGATAGGGCACGATACGGCTTTGCATCGGCTGGCCTGCACCGCGTTGCGGGTAGATGGCAGTGGCATTGGTGCTCAAGGCACGTCCCCGCATTCGAATTTCGCTGGCCTGCCGGCTTGGCTGTCGTTCTTCCTGGGCAATTGCATCAGGATTTGCATTCCTCGCCGGCGTTTGCGCCGACATCGATGATTGTCCTTGTCTGAACCGATTGCCCGGTCGTTCTTCCGCAATCCGACAGAAAACCGCGCCCGTTCTCCTGGGATTGCCACACCGGACAGATGTGGCGCGCCCCGACGGGTGGGGCGCGCCACGGGCGCAGGGAGATACGCCCTATTTCTTCAGCACGCCGTTGGCCTTGTCTGCCGCCTCCTTCAAGGCGGCCTCCGGCTCGGCACTGCCGAGATAGATCTTCTGCATGGCGTCGGAAGTGATCTGGGCGATTTCTTCCCAGCCCGGGATGACCGGCGCGAAGCGAGCGTCGGGCAACAGCGCGGTGAAGGCGGCGAGGTCGGCGTTGTTGACGTAATACTCCATCTTCGCCTCTTCCTTGTTCACTGGCAGGAAGCCTTCGCCTTGCGTGAACTTGGCGCGCTGCTCCTTGGTGAACAGGAAGTCGAGCAGCTTCCAGGCCTCGTCCTTGTTCTTGGAGTTCTTGAACATGATGATAGAATCGGTGACGCCATAGGTGCCGCGCGCGCCGGTCGGCCCGGCCGGAATGGCGGCGACGCCGTATTTCAGGCTCGGTGCCTCTTCCTTGATCTGGTTGGAGAGGAATGGCGCGGTGATCATCATGCCGACCTTGCCCTGCTTGAACAGGTTCTGCACGTCCTCGCGGTTGTTGGAGGTCACGCCAGGCTCGGTCAGGCCCTCGTCGATCATCGACTTGTAAAGCTTGGCCGCTTCAAGCGCGCCCGGCGTGCTCAAGCCCGACGTGCCGTCCTTGTTGAGGATCTCGGTGCCGAATGACCACATCGCGTAGTAGTAATAGACGTCCGTCTCGATCTCCTTGCCTTGCAGGCCGTAGCCGAAGGCGCCGACCGCCTTGATCTTGCGCGCGTCCTCCTGCAACTCGGTCCAGGTTGCCGGCGGCTTGGCGATGCCGGCCTTCTCGAACAGCTCCTTGTTGTAATACATGGCACGCGCTGAGGCGGCGATCGGCAGGCCATAGGTATGGCCGTTCATGATCGAGGGCTGCAGGAAGGTGTCTATGAAGCGGTCCTTGAACTCGGGCTTGATGTAGCTGTCGAGCGGCTCGGCGACGTCTTGCTGCACGAAGTCGATCAGCCAGCGCGTGCCGATGATCGACAGATCGGCATTGGTGCCGGCAGTGATGTCGGTGGTCAGCTTCTGCAGGAGCACGTCCCACGGCACCACTTCATATTTGATGGTGATGCCGGGATTGGCCGCCTCGAACTCCTTCTTCACCTCTTCGAAATAGGGGCCGGTCTTGGCGCTGTATTCGGCGACGGTGACGCGCACCTCGCCCGCATCGGCCGGCGCGGCAAGCGCCAGCATGCTCATTCCGGCCAACAGGCCGATAGTCCATTTCGCAAGGCTCATCTGATCTCCTCCCATGATGCGCATTCGCGCCTGGCCCGGTGGGCACAGGATTTATGTTACTTTCCTACATTATCGATGGTTTTCGGGGAAGCAAGCAGTTTATCATGTTGCTTAATTACATTTCGTTGAGTAGCGTTCTCTCCCTGTCGGAAGTGGCGAGGAGCACTGATCGTGGTGTCGCAGGGCGATTTCGAGGGCAAGACAATTGTCGTCACCGGCGCCGGTGGCGGTCTTGGCTCGGCGATCGTGGCGCTGATGGCCGAGCGCGGCGGCCGCATCGTCGGCTGCGACCAGTCGGCCGAGGCGCTGACCAGCCCGTACATCGCCTCGTGCCACGTTTTCAACCTGCTCGACCGCACCTCGATCGAAGCGGCGATCTCAAGCCTGCTCGACAAGGACGGCGTGCCGGATATCCTTGTCAACAATGCCGGCTGGACGCGCGCCGAGACGCTGAAAGCGTTGACGCCGGACAGAATAGAACAGGAGCTCGACCTCAACCTCGCCGGCGTGATGAGTTTCGCCGATCCGCTGGTCAAGGCGATGGCCGCGCGCGGCTCGGGCAGCGTCGTCTTCATCTCCTCGGTCAACGCCATCGCGCATTTCGGCAATCCGGCCTATGCCGCCGCCAAGGCCGGCATCAACGCTTACGCCAAGTCGATCGCCGTCGAGCTTGGCCGCAGCGGCGTGCGCGCCAACGTCGTCTGCCCTGGCTCGATCCGCACTGCCGCCTGGGATCATCGCCTGGCTAAGGATACCGAGATCCTCGGCCGGCTGAAGCGGCTCTATCCGCTCGGCCGCATCGTGAATGCGTCGGAAGTGGCCGAGGCCGTGGCTTTCCTTGCCTCCGACCGCGCATCCGGCATAACGGGCGCCGTGGTGCCGGTGGACGCCGGACTGACAGCCGGCTACCTGCCTTTCATCGACGACATTTTGGGAGCGTGACCATGACCGATGTCCAGTTTCGCAACCTGTCGAAATCCTTCGGCCAGCATAAAATTCTCGAGGACATCAACCTCGAGATCAAAAGCGGCGAGTTCGTCGTGCTGGTTGGTCCGTCCGGCTGCGGCAAGTCCACGCTCCTGCGCATGCTGGCCGGGCTGGAGACGATCTCCTCCGGTGATCTCGTGATCGGCGGCACCCGTGCCAACGACCTGCCGCCGCAGAAGCGCAACATCGCCATGGTCTTCCAGTCCTATGCCCTGTTCCCGCATCTGAGGGCCGCCGACAATATCGGCTTCGGCCCGAAGATCCGCGGCGAGACGCGTGCCGCGATCGACGACA
This sequence comes from Mesorhizobium sp. WSM3862, assembly GCF_002294985.1. Classification (GTDB taxonomy): domain Bacteria; phylum Pseudomonadota; class Alphaproteobacteria; order Rhizobiales; family Rhizobiaceae; genus Mesorhizobium. Next base: position 484,191 of record NZ_NSGE01000005.1, read on the forward strand.
AGGTGAAGAAAGCGTCCGGCGTGCTCAACCTCTTCTCCTATCTCGACCGCTATCCCAGGCAGTTGTCGGGCGGCCAGCGTCAGCGCGTCGCCATGGGCCGCGCCATCGTGCGTGAGCCCTCCGTCTTTCTGTTCGATGAGCCGCTCTCCAATCTCGACGCGCAGTTGCGCGTGCAGATGCGCACCGAGATCAAGGCGCTGCACCAGCGGCTGAAATCGACCATCGTCTACGTCACCCACGACCAGATCGAGGCCATGACCATGGCCGACCGCATCGTCGTGATGGATCGTGGCCGCATCCAACAGGTCGGACAGCCGCTCGAACTCTACGACCGGCCGGCCAACAAGTTCGTCGCCGGCTTCATCGGCTCGCCGTCGATGAGTTTTGTTTCCGGCGCGCTGAAGACCGCCGACGCCAAGTCCTGGTTCGAGACCAAAGGCGGCGGCCGGCTGGCGCTTGCCGGCAAGACAGCGTCCGGCGGCGACACGGTCGAGGCGGGCATCCGCCCCGAGCATTTCATCATCGGCGCGCGTGACGATGCCATCGCCATCGACGTCGACGTGGTCGAGCCGACCGGCTCGGAGACCCATGTCTATGGCTCGATCGGCGACGACACGGTACGCGCCGTGTTCCGCGACCGGCTGCAGGTGAAGCCGGGTGACCGGCTGCCGGTGAGCGTCGACCCGCGCAACATCCATCTCTTCGACAAGGCGACGGGCCTGCCGCTGTGAGATGAAAGGATGAAGACCCCGGCCGACATCATCACCCGCTTGCAACTGATGTCGCAGGACGGCACCAAATCGGACCGCCGGCTGGCCGGCTTGGTGCTTTCCGATCTCGATTTCGCCTCCAAGGCGGCGATTTCGGAGATTGCCGCGCGTGTCGGCGTCAGCGAGCCGACCGTCACCCGCTTCTGCCGCAATCTCGGCTGCGAGGGCCTGCGCGATTTCAAATTCTATTTGGCGCAGGCGATCGCCATCGGCGGTCAGTACCTGTCGCCGGAACCGCTCAGCCGCGACGCGCGCGAGCAGCGCATCGCTTCCGCCATTACCGAGGCAGCGGTCGCCGCCATCCAGCGCGCCAGCGAAAATCTCGACATGACGACGCTGATGGCTGTCGGCGCCCGCATCGCCGGTTCCGGCAATGTGCTGTGCATCGGCTCCGGCGGCATCTCCTCGATGATGGCGACGGAGATGCAAAATCGGCTGTTCCGGCTGGGCCTCTCGGCGCTCGCCCAGGTCGACGGCCAGTTACAGCGCATGTATGCGGCGGTCGCGACACCGGAGACGACGCTGGTCGCCTTCTCGGTCTCGGGCTATGCCCGCTCGGTCATCGAGGCGGTCGAGGTCGCGCAGCAATATGGCGCAGCCACCGTCGCCATCACCGCGCCCGATTCGGCTTTGGCCAAGGTCGCCGACACGGTCATCCAGCTGCAGTCTTTCGAGGACGGCAATATCTACAAGCCGACCTCGTCGCGCTACGCGCTGCTTGCCATTCTCGACATGATCGCCACCACTGTGGCGGAGTCGCGCGGGCCGAAGGTGCTGGAGAACCTGCGCCGCATCAAGCAGAGCGTGAACACGCTGAAGGTCGACGATCCGAAGCTGCCGCTGGGAGATTGAAGCGCCGGCGCTGAACTGCCGATCGCCACGAGTGGGAACCCAAGCGGAGGAAATGTCCGGCAGGACAAAGGCGGGCGCCGGCCCGCCTACCTCTCAAGTTTGGATTACCCGGAAAGCGCCTCGACGCTCTTCGCCAGTTCGGCCGCATCACCCCCTATCCGCAGCGTCTTCAGCCGGGACGTGCCCCCAGCCACTACCGAAACCGCCGATCCCGGCACGCCAAGCGCCTTCGCCACCATCCGCTCCAGGGCCGTATTGGCGGCGCCGTTCTCCGGCACCGCGCGCACACGCGCCTTGAGATGGCTGCGCCCGTCGGCGGCCATCTCAATGCCTTCGATCCGATCCACCGCCGCCTTCGGCGTCAGCCGCACGAAAAGGTCGATGCCGTCGTCGCGCGGACGGAACGGCGAGGCCATGGAACAGCCTTAAGCGACCCAGGACCAGACGGTGGTGATCAAAAACTGGCGGATGAAGAAGATGATCAAAAGAAGAATGATCGGCGAGATGTCGATGCCGCCAAGATCGGGCATGTAGCGGCGGATCGGCCGCAGCGCCGGCTCGGTCAGACGGTAAAGCATATTGCCGACGGTGCCGACGAACTGGTTGCGCGAGTTGACGACGTTGAAGGCATAGAGCCAGGAAAAGATCGCCGAGGCGATGATGATCCACCAGTAGATATCAAGCGCCATGACGATGGTTTGAATAAGGGCGATCATGCCGGTCTCCAAATTGTCGCCGACATGTAGCCATTGCGCGCGGAACGGGCAAGGCCCGGCCGTTTCGGCACTCGACGCCGGGCAGCCGTTTCGCCTTGACATCAAACCGCCGCGACCGATACAAGCCGATCCGCTGGAACGGGGCTGTAGCTCAGCTGGGAGAGCGCATCGTTCGCAATGATGAGGTCAGGGGTTCGATCCCCCTCAGCTCCACCAGCCGAAAAGCAGGGGCGGGCTCTGGGCCCGCCAGTCGCTCAGTCGTCCCAATCGTCCCAATTGTCTTCATCCTGCCGCGGATAGCTGGGGATGACGCGGACAATCGGCCGCTGGCGCTCGTAGCGCCAGTAATACTCGTCCGACGGCTGCGGCTCGTAGGTGCGATAGATCGGCCGGTAGTGCCGCTCGCGCTTCCAATGCTTGTGCTTCTTGTGCGGGCGCACGCAATAGCCGTCTTCGGTCAGGTACGCGCATGTCACATGCGCCTGCTGCACGAGGCCCTCTCCAGCCGGGATACCGATCATCGGCGCCGCCTGAACCGCGGGCGCCAGCGCCAGCATAGTGCCGGCAAGAGTAAGGACGGACAATTTCATCGACCTCTCCATCGTCTCGAATTGGGCGGCCGAAAGACCTTCGGATTCAGGACGATTTGCGGCGACCAGCATCACTTTTCTTTCCCGCCGCACATATGAGCGTCAGATCATGTTTCCACTTGCATCCTGCGTCCTGGACGCCGGCCTGCTCTGTTTCCAGGTCACGAATTGGCAACGAGAAGCCATCTTCCGCGTCATTCCCACGAAACAGACGGGGCGCATTGGGTTGGGCGTCCCGCCGCCGACGTATCCGCCATCCCAACGGAGGAAGTATCAATGTCAGTGGTGGGAATCCTGCTCCATCTCGGCCGTGCCATCATCCATGCGCACAACAACGCCAAGGTCAGGAACCTGATGGACGCCTCGCCGCCCGAAACCCGCAGAGACATGGGCCGGCAAGTTTCACCCGGCGCCTCCGAAAAAGAGCACGGCGCCATTCATCCCGGCGGACGCTAAGGCACTTCCAGGACAAGTGCGAATTGGACGCTCCGCGTGGCCGGTATTGCCCGATCATCTGGAGACCGCCGTCGCTTTGCGATTGCGCTGTCGCGCATAGGCCACGCAGGCGTCCACCGTGCTGACGCAGAGCGCATCGATGCTGTTGGGCAAATTGTTGTCGCCGGCATAGGTCACTTCCGCGACACGGCCGCCGAGCATGCGAATCTGCGTGTTGCAATAGCCGCCGGGCGCGACGTTGACGGACCCTCCAACCGCGGGGATAGCGCCCAGGGCCATGGTCGGCACCGCGATGTTGAGGTTGCCGCGCTGCACGCTGCGCTGATAGGTCCAGATCTGGCCGGAAGGTCCCACATCGGCGGTCGCGGTCGGAAAGCCGGCGCACATGCGGACATCGGCCTCGCTGAGGCCGACCATTTCCCGGCGGGCGGCGGCCGTGGTGGCATCCTCTTTCGCGACCCGCGACGTATCGTCGGGGATGACGCAGGACGACAGGATGGAGATGCCTGCCGCAACAAGGGCAAGTTTTCGAATGCGCAAAGATGTCATGCCGTCGGTCGGAGTTGCGTGCCGCCCCAGCGCCTCTTGCCTACCTAGGCAAGCGGGCAAGGGCGTCAACCCGTCGAGGTCCGCGAATTCCGGGCAAAGGCGAGGGCGCCTATCGCTCCATGCGCTCACGTCACCCGCAAATAGCTCGTCATGCCCGTCTTCTGGTGCTCGATGATGTGACAGTGGAGCAGCCAGTCGCCGGGGTTGTCGGCGACAAAGCCCAGCTGCACCTTCTCGTCGGGCAGATAGGTGTCGGAGATAAGCGGCTGGACCGCGCGCGTCGAGGACGACAGCACCTTGAAGCTCATGCCGTGCAGGTGGATCGGGTGCGCGTGCGGCGTCAGGTTTTCCATGTCGATGATGTAGCTTTGGCCGAGTTTCAGCTCGGCCAGCGGCGCGGTCGGGTCCGGCGTGTCGCCCGGCCACGGTACCTTGTTGATGGCCCAGAAACTATAGCCGAGCGACCCACAGATGCTGTCGGCCGCGACATTTTCGGCCGTGGCGCTCAGCGCCAGCGGAATGCGCCTCGCGGCGGCGACGTCCACCTCCGCCACCGGATTGGGCTCGAGCGGGCCGAGATCGCGAAGATCGCGCTTGAGCGATTGTCCGACCGCACGCAGTGTCGCCAGAACCTTTGGCTTCGTGCCCCTGACATCCCGCAGGCTGACGATCGCGCCTTCGTCGTCGGGCATGCGGATGGCAAGCTCCAGCCGTTGTCCGGGCCCGAGCTGCAGGGCGTCGGGCGCAAAGCGCTGCGGCACCGGATTGCCGTCGAGCGCGATGACGGCGGCCTCGGCGCCGTCGACGCGGAAGCCATAGATGCGCGTGACATCGGTGATGGCGGCCCGCAGCCGCACCAGCCCGCCGGCCGGCGCGTCATATTGCGGCTGGTCGAGCCAGTTAGCCGTGCGCACCGTGCCATAGGTGCCGCTACGCGCCGCATCGCGCGGCCGGAACTGCGCGATGAACTGGCCGTCATCGCCGAGGCGCCAGTCGCGCAGATTGAGCGCCACTTCGGCATCGAAGGCAGGATCGTTCGGGTTTTCCACCACGATGACGCCGGTCAGCCCATGGCCCATCTGTTCCAGCGTGTTGCAATGCGGGTGATACCAGAAGGTGCCGGCGTCTGGCGGCGCGAAGGCGTAGTCGAAATGATCGCCCTGATACACATAGGGCTGGATCATGAACGGCACGCCGTCCATCTTGTTGGGAACGCGGATGCCATGCCAATGGATGGTCGTCGGGTCGTCGATGCCGTTGACGAGCCGCGCAGCGAATGGCTTGCCTTTCTTCATCCTGATGACCGGCGGCGGGCCGGCCTCGCCATAGGTCAGGACATTCTTCGTTGGCGCGCCGGCCATCAACTGCGCTGCAATGCCTGCAGTCTTCAAGATCAGCGGTTCGGGTTTCGCCGCCGCCCAACCGGCGAACTTGCCGGCGGTCGAGAGGCCGATGCCGGCCGCGCCGGCCGCCGCGGCGCCCTGCAGGAGTTTGCGGCGTGTGAGGACCGACATTGAGAATCCGAAACGGGTGAGTGGCGGCTTCAGGCTCTACCATCATTCGCGCACATCCCGAAACGGACAGATCGCCGCTCCCGAAAGCCAATCGAATGCCAGGCTGAATGCGGCAGGCCGTGATCCTGATCAATCTCCGACGGCGGCGAAATGTCCGCCGCCGAAATCCTTGAGCACCAGTTTCGGCACGCTCTCGCCGATCCGCCGCGTCGCGCTTGGAATTTCGCGGTCGAGACGGGCAAAGCGTGGCCGGCGCAATGACGGATCGGGAACAGGCACGGCCTCGATCAGCCGCCGCGTATAGGGATGGCGCGGATTGGAGAACACCTGGTCGCGACTGCCGATCTCGACGATCTGGCCGAGATACATGACGGCGACACGATCCGAGACGTTTTCGACCACCGCCATGTCGTGCGAGATGAACAGATAGGCGACGCCGAATTCGCGCTGCAGCTCCTTCAAGAGATCGAGCACGCGCGCTTGCACCGAAACGTCGAGCGCCGAAACGCTCTCGTCGGCGATGATCAGCTTCGGCCTCAGCGCGAGCGCCCGGGCGATGCAGATGCGTTGGCGCTGGCCGCCCGAGAATTCATGCGGATAAAGCTGCATCTGCTCAGACGAGAGACCGACCCGCTCGAACAGCGCTGCCACGCGTTGGCGCCGTTCTTCCTTCGAGCCGACGCCATGGATCAGCAGCGGCTCCGCCACCAGCTCGCCGACGCGCATGCGCGGATCGAGCGAGGCATAAGGATCCTGAAAGACCATCTGCACGTCGCGTCGCACCGCCTTGCGCTCGTCGCGCCCGAGGCCGGACAATTCGCGTCCGCCGATCGTCACGCCGCCGCTATAAGGAACGAGGCCGGCCAGCGCCTTAGCGGTGGTCGACTTGCCGCAGCCGGATTCGCCGACCAGCGCCAGCGTCTCGTTCGGCGCGATCGAGAAGCTAATGCCTTCGACGGCATGCACCCTTCGGTTGACGCGGCCGAAGAAGCCGCCGCGCAGGTCGAAGCGGACATGCAGGTCTTTCACGACCGCCACCTTGTCTTGCATTGCCGCCGCGTCGGACTCGCCGGAAGCCCGGCGGCGCGCGCCGGAGCCGATGCGCGGAACGGCGGCAAGAAGCTCGCGCGTATACGCGGCTTGCGGCCTCGCAAAAATAGCCGATGCCGTCCCCTCCTCGACCATGCGGCCGTTGCGCATGACGATCACCCGATCGGCCATTTCGGCCACGACGCCCATGTCGTGGGTGATCAGGATCACGCTGGTGCCGTGCTGGCGCTGCAGGTCGCGCAGCAGTTCCAGCACCTCGCCCTGTACGGTCACGTCGAGCGCCGTCGTCGGCTCGTCGGCGATCAGCACGTCGGGTTCGAGCGCCAGCGCCATCGCGATCATCACCCGCTGGCGCATGCCGCCGGACAGCTCGTGCGGAAACTGTTTCAGCCGGCTTTCGGCCTCGGAGATGCGCACCGCCTTCAGCGCCGCAACCGCACGCAGCTTAGCCTCCGTGTGGGATACACCGGTATGCGCCTCGATCGATTCGGTGAGCTGCCGGCCGATCGACAGCACCGGGTTGAGCGAGGTCATCGGCTCCTGGAAGATCATGGCGATGCGGTCGCCGCGAATGTCGCGCATGCGCCGCTCGTCGAGCACCGTCAGCTCGACGGCGCTGCCATCCTTGTCGCGAAGCCGGATCGCGCCGGCGGCGATGCGGCCGGCCGGCTGCGGCAGCAATTGCATGATTGCCAGCGCGGTCATCGACTTGCCGGAGCCGGACTCGCCGGCGATGCACAGCGTCTCGCCGCGTTTGAGAGACAGCGACAGGCCGGATACCACCTCGCGCTCGCCATCCTCGCCGCGCACGCTGACGCTGAGGCCGGCGATTTCAAGCACCGCCTCGCCGGCCAGCGCTGATGGAACTTCGCGAACGCTTTGCGTCATTGCTTTCCCCGAGCAAGTCGGAGCGCCGGTCCCCACCCGGACCTTTGGTCCGACCTCCCGACGAGGGGGAGGTAGGGCGCTGGCGTTTTACCCTCCCTCTTGTGGGGAGGGTCGCTGCGAAGCAGCGGGGCGGGGGTGGGGCGCCGACCTCTCATTCAAACACGCAGCGCGGGAAGTAGAACGACACCACCCAGTTCGGCATGTCGACGATCTCGCTGATCCTGAGATCGCCGCAGACCGAGACCAGCATATAGGCGTCGACCGGGTCGAGCTTGTATCGGCCGGCAAGCAGGTCGACCATCTGACTGACCGCCTGCTTGGCGCCGGTCATCAGGTCGGGCCCGATCCCGGTCGTCACCTCATAACCTTTGGCGTCGAGATGCCGCGTCACCGGGCCCGGCGTGGTGAAGCGCGGCGTCTTCAGCCGCGCGTCCTTCACCAGGTCGAGCTTGAGCACGACGTCCATCGGACTCTCGATCGCAGTGCCGCACACTTCGCCGTCGCCCTGCGCGGCATGCGTGTCGCCGACGGAAAACAGCGCGCCTGCCACTTCCACCGGCAGATAGAGAATGGTGCCGGCGGCAAGGTCCCTTATGTCGAGGTTGCCGCCGACGCGCCGCGGCGGCACCACCGAATGGTGGCCCATCTCGCCCGGCGCGTTGCCGATCGTGCCGGCAAACGGCTTCAGCGGCACGCGGCCGTGTCTGCCGAACAGCGCCGGCTCGAGCGAGCCGGCTTCGTATTTCCAGATGTTGAGTGCCGGCTCCTTGAAGTCGTCGGCAAGCAGACCGAAGCCCGGAATGTTCGCCGTCCAGCCGAAGCCGGACGGCTTGAACATTTCGATCGTCACCTTCAGCGCGTCGCCGGGCTCGGCGCCCTCGACGAAGATCGGCCCGGTCACCGGGTTGATCATGCCGAAATCGAGATTGGCGATATCGCCGACGGTGCTGTCGGCCTTGAGCTGCCCGCCGGAGGAATCCAGGCACTGGAACTCGATCGTCGAGCCAGGTGCCACGCGCTCGGCCGGGGCAAAGGAATTGTCCCAGCCGAAGTGGTGATGGCGCCCGTGGATGGTGTAGTCGCAGTTACTGCACATCTTTCACATACACATTGTCGTAGTTGATCGGGATATGGACCGGGTCGACATAGAGATTGTCGGCGCCGCCCATGCGGGCCGACTTCAGCGTGAAGCGCTGCTCGTTGAAGACCGGCGCCCAGGGTGCGTCCTCCATGATCTTGTCGTAGATCGCGCTCCACATCTTCTCGCGATCCGCGGACTTTGCCGGATCGACGACCGAATCGGCCTCGGCCGCCTTGGCGTCGAGATCCTTGTTGCAGTACCACGCCCAATTCCAGCCGCCCGGCACCGCGCCGGCGCAGCCGAGGATCGGTCCGTAGAAGTTGGACGGATCCGGGAAATCGGCGATCCAGGCCATGCCGCCCGACCAGATCATCGGCGCGCCGGACTTGTCGCCGCCGGCGGCAATCACGTTGGCCTGGGCGAGCGACTGGATGCTGGCCTTGATGCCGATGGCAGCCAGATCCTGCTGGATCGCCTGCGCGATACGCGGATTGGGGTCGGTGTTCATGGCGAACAACTGCGTTTCGAAGCCATCGGGGTGGCCGGCCTCGGCAAGCAGGGCCTTGGCCTTGGCGACGTCATAGGGATAGCCCTTGAATGCCTTGTCGTAACCGGGCATCGAAGGCGGCAGCGGCTGGTTGGCCGGCACCGCGCGGTTGTTGATCATCTGAACGATGCGGTCCTTGTTGATCGCCATGTTGACCGCCTGGCGCACCTTCACATTGTCGAAGGGCGGCATGGTGGTGTTCATGGTGATGTAGCCGGTGTGCAATTGCCCGCCCACCACGACGCGGGCCTTCTGCTCCGGATCGTTCATCACCTCCTGGAATTTGGCCGGCGGAATGCCGTCGCCGGGCACGTCGATCTCGCCCTTCTGCAGGCGCAGCAGCGCCACGATCGGCTCCTGGCCGATCTCGAAGGTGATCTTGTCGAGATGCGGCAGGCCCTTATGCCAGTAGTCGGGATTGCGCTCGAAGACGATGCGCTGGCCGAGCGTCCATTCGGCGAGCTTGAAGGCGCCGGTGCCGACCGGATGCTTGCCAAAGTCGGCGCCGTATTTCTCGACCTCTTCCTTCGGCACCACATGCGAGAAATTGATCGCCATGACATGCAGGAAGGTGGCGTCCGGGCGGGTCAGCTCGAATTTGATCGTATAGGGATCGACCGCGGTGACGCCGGAGAGGCTGTTCGCTTTGCCGGCGGCGACCTCGTCATAGCCTTTGATCGAGCCGAAGAAGCCGGCGCCCGGGCTCTGCGTCTTCGGATTGGTGACGCGGTCGAGCGAGTATTTGACGTCGTTGGCCGTCATCTCCCGGCCATTGTGGAACTTCACGCCGTGGCGCAGCTTGAAGGTGAAGGTCTTGCCGTCCGGCGAGATCTCGTAGCTTTCGGCAAGGTCGGGCTTCAGCTTGGTGGTGCCGGGCTCATAGTCCATGAGCCCATCGAACAAGCTCTTGATCATCGACCAGTTCTGCCAGTCGTAGCCGATCGCCGGATCGAGCGTCGCGACATCGTCCTTATAGGTGATGGTGATGGCGCCGCCCTGCTTGGCGTTAGGGTCGATCGCATCGTCGGCCATCGCGCTTGCCATGCCGAGCATCAGCGCAAGCGCCGAGGCCGCCACGGTGGATGCCAGAAATCGTCTCATGTCACTGTTCCCTTTCTCTGGTTGTTGCCTTGTTCATCTGAGTTTAATTCGGGGGTCGATGAAGGGCGCGATGATGTCGGCCAGCAGGTTGCCGAGCACGATGGCGAAGGCCGAGACCAGGGTGACGCCCATGATGATCGGGATGTCGACGCGCTGGATGGCCTGCCAGGCGAGCTGGCCGATCCCGGGCCAGCCGAAGACGCTTTCGACCACCACGATGCCGCCCATGAAGACGCCGATGTCGATGCCGATCATGGCGACCACCGGCAGGATGGCGTTGGGCAGCGCATGGCGGAACAGGATGGCGCCGCGCGCCAGGCCCTTGGCGCGGGCGGTGCGCATATAGTCCTGGCGCAGAACGTCGATCATCGACGAGCGCATCATGCGCGCATACCAGCCGGCGCCGAGTATGCCCATAGTCAGCGAGGGCAGCACAAGATGCCGCCAACTGCCGTAGCCGCCGATCGGGAACCAGCCGAGCCGGACGGCGAAGACATAGAGCAGGAGCAGGCCAACGACGAATTGCGGCGCCGAGACGCCGACAAAGGAGGCGACCATCAAGGTCTGATCGGTGGAGGTGCCGCGCTTGACGGCGGCGATCAGGCCCATGGTAAGGCCGATCGCGAGCTCGCACAGGATGGCGCCGACCATCAGAAGCAGGCTCGCCGGCAGCCGCGAGACGATGAGCTCGGTGACTTCCGAGCGCTGGATGTAGGAGCGGCCGAGATCGCCGCTGAGCAGCCTTGTGAGATAGTGCCAGTACTGGACGATGAAGGGCTGGTCGAGGCCGAGCTGCCTGCGGATGTTTTCAACCGTGTCGGGCGTCGCGCTGCGGCCGGCGATCTGGCGCACTGGGTCCGCCGGCAGCAGATAGAGCAGCGCGAAGGTGATCAGCGAGACGCCGAGCAGGATGAGCAGCGACTGGATGAGACGTCGGCCGAGATAGGCGATCATGCCCGCCCCCTCTGCGTCGGGTCGAGGATGTCGCGCAGCGCGTCGCCGATCAGATTGAAGGCAAGCGCAAGCGCCAGGATCGCGGCGCCGGGGAAGAACACCAGCCAGGGCGCCGCCTGGAAATAGGTCTGGTTCTCGAAGATGATGTTGCCCCAGGAGGCCGTCGGCGGCTGCACGCCGATGCCGAGATAGCTGAGCGTGGCTTCGAGCAGCACCGTGGTCGAGATGCCGAGCGTGCCCCAGACGATGATGCTCGGCAGCAGATGCGGCAGGATATGGCGCAACAGGATGCGCGGCGCGCTCGCCCCTATCGTGCGCTCGGCATCGATGAACTCGCGCTCGGACAGCGACGAGGTTTCGGTGTAGATGACGCGGGCGGTCTGCACCCAGTTGACCAGCGCGATCACCATGGCAACGATCCAAAGGCTCGGCTCGAACACCGCCGCCAGGCAGATGGCGAGAAGCAGTGCCGGGAAGGCCATCATCAGGTCGGTGAAGCGCATCAGCGCGCTGCCGATCCAGCCGCGGAAATAACCGGCCGTGACGCCGACCAGCGTGCCGATCAGAAGCGCCACGCCGTTGGCGACGATGCCGATGATCAGCGAGGTGCGGGCGCCGAACAGGATGCGGGTCAACAGGTCGCGGCCGAGCAGGTCGGTACCCAGCCAGAACTTGGCGTTCGGCGGCAAGGGCGAACCCTCCAGCGTCAGTCCGTCGAACATCTGCTCGTTGGGATCGTAGCCGGTCAGCCACGGCCCCAGGATGGCGCCGGCAAGCACGATGGCGACGATGAAGAGTCCGAGCAGCGCCAGCGGCCGCTTGAGCAGCCGGCGCCAGACGCCGGCGCGCGGCTTGACCGGCATTTGGCCCGGCGCCGGGAGATCAGGCGCGATGGGATTGGTCACCGCCATCCTCATTTTCCGTCATCGCCACGATCCGCCGGGCCGCTTCCTCGACGCTGATCTGCCAGCTCATCGCCAGCGACCGCAACTGCGCATAGGCGCGATCGTCGTCGCTGCCTTTCGACAGCGCCGCGACTGCGCGCACGATGGTCTGGCGCTCGCCGACGCGCTGGCGCAGCGACGCGATCTCGTCGGCCAGCCGTTTCCCCGCCTCGAAGCTTTGCCGGGCGATCAGCAGCGCGCTGTACACGCCGGCATTGCCGACCGGTTTCAACAATTGCGCGTCGGCTTTTTGCGACAGCGCCCATTCGATGCGGCCCGGCGCTTCCGAACCGATCAGCGCCACCAGGGGCATCGGCGCCTCGCCCGGCTGCCACGGGAACTGCTCGTCGAAGCCGAGATCGGCGTCGAAGAAGACGAAATCCGCGGCAAGCGCCTCTGCCGGCAATTGCGGCCAGCATTCGACCGCCTCAAGGCCGATCGCCGACAGCTGCCTGGTGATCGCCTGCACCGTCGCGTGCGGGCGATGCAGCACGAAAGCCCGCGCGCCGCCGAGATTGGGGATGCGTGCGGACCGGCTCACGACACCACCCTGAGCCGCGGACGGCCGAAGGTCTTCGCCGGGTCGTAACGCGACAGATAGGGATCGGGCGCCACTTCTTCCTCGCGGCTGACGACCTCGAAAAATCCATCGGCGATGCGCCCGATGATCACCGGCAGGGTTGCATGCTGCGTGTGCGGATCGATTGCGATAGACCCCAGGCGCGTCGTGAAGCGGCGCCCGGCGAAGGCTTTTGAGAACGCCGCCGGGCCGGCGTCGGGATCGCCGGAGAGCACGTCCGCCATCACTTGCACCGATGCATAGGCGGACGCCTCGAAGGACGAGGCGAAGGCAGCCGGGCGCGGCGCGAAATAGGGTCCGGCCGACAAATGGCCCCTGCCCGTTTCGCCGATCGCCGGCAACTCGCCCTCGGTGAGATTGCAGGATATGACCGGGCAGGCGTCGGCCTTGAAGGCCGCATTCTCGCGTCCCAAGTCGCGATATGCCGCCAGGAAGGCATAGGACGAGGTGCCGATGAGGTTGTTGAGGATGAAATTCGGCCGCGTGGCGCGGATTTCATCGATCAGGCGCGAAACGTCGGTTTCACCGATGCGCAGGTAGCGCTCGCCGAGCACCTTGCCCGCAGCGTCGGCGATCAGGTCGCGCGCGACGCGGTTCATCTCCCAGCCCCAGATATAGTTCGAGCCGAGCAGGAAGCCGTTGGCGCCGAAACGCGGCGCTACATGAGCCATCAGCGGAACCAGATGCTGGTTCGGGCAGGCATGCATGTAGACGACATGCTCGTTGGCCTCGAACCCCTCATAGGGGCAGGCATACCAGAGCATGCCGCCCGCCTTCTCCAGCACAGGGATCGTCTCCTTGCGGCTCCAGGAGGTAATGCAGCCGATCACGTGGCGGGCGCTGCTGGTCCGGAAGATATCCTCGCAAAGTGAGGCGTAGCGGTCGGCATTGCTTTGCGGATCGCGTTCGACCGGCACCAGCTCGATCCCGCAGCTTCGGTCGGCATTGATGTCGGCGATCGCCCGCATCGCGCCCGTACGGCACGCGTCCGAGACGAGCTGGTAGCTGCCGGATCGCGAATAGAGGACGCCGATCTGGATACGCCGTTTCAAGCAATGCCCCAAAAATGAAAAAGCCCCGCAGCCGCCGCCGACAGGCGAGGCATACGAGGCATTCTTGCCGTCCGGCGACCGAGGCCGATATGTTCGCAGCTACCCTATTCCCTACCGCCCGCCAGTCAAGCCTCAAAGTTGCATGGCCGCGGCGGGGCATCTAATCGCGCAGGCTGAAGACGAAAGGCGCGGTGCGGGTGACGTGGGCGCCGAGTTCGGCCGGCGGCGCCGGCACCGACGCGCCCTGCAACACGCCGAGCGCGGCGCGATCGAGATCCGGATCGCCCGAGGATTGCGCCAGCCGGGCAGAGACCACCCTGCCGGAGACGTCTACCGTGAAGGTTACAGTAGGCGTGCCCTCGACGCGCCTGGAGCGCGCCGCGCTTGGATACCGAGTATTCCGCCTGATCCATGCCGCCAAGCTGGAATTCCAGCGCGACGGGCTGACGCTCGATCGCGACACCGACTCGGAGGATTGCGGCGCGGCGGCCTTCGCGCCTGCGTTGGCATCAATGCTGGCCATCGTCACGGCCTTTGGCGGCCTGGCCTTTGCCCTTTTCCTCTGGTTCGGCTTTTCGACCGGCTTCTTTTCCACTTTTTTCCTCGCCTCGACGGGCTGGCTTGCCTTCGGCTGCGCCTCGACAGGCTTTGGCTGCGGCAGTGGAACGACGATGTCAGGAGTAACTGCCTCGACAGGGTCGGGCACGACCTCGTCCAGCGGCGGCCGCTCGCTGAGCGCAGCTACTGTCTCCGTCGGTTCGGCCTCCGCCGCCTTGTCGGAAACGACCGGCGGCTCGGCGACCGGCTCGACCCTTTTCATGACCGGCGCCGGATCGGTCACCGGTTTCACTTCGCTGACCCCCGGCGCCTCCTCGATTGCATCGGGCGGCTCCGGCGTGACCGTGTCCAGCTCTTCCGGCACGGCAGGCGTCGTCGGCAGCGGCGCCATTTCGACAGCCAGCGCCGGCGGCGGGCCGCCGTCCGGCACCTCAACAAAGCTCAGATTCTGCACCGCATAAGCGACCGCGACATGTGCGGCGAGAATAACCGTGGCCGCGCTTGCCCACAGACCGGCTTCGCGGAAGCCGAAGCGTGGCTGGGTGGACAAGGCGGCGATCGCTTGCGTCATTGCGCCGCGCTTCCGCTTGTCGCCGGCGCGGAGGTGGCGCCCGCGGCCGCAGCCCCGGTGCCGGACGCCGTCTCCAGCCCGACCAGCGCGATCTTGAGGTAGCCCGCAGCGCGCAGCAGGTTCATTACCTCCATCAGCTCGCCATAGCCCACCGTCTTGTCGGCGCGCAGGAAGATGCGCGTCTGCTTGTCGCCCTTGGTGCGGCTGTGGAGCACGGTGGCGAAGCTCGGTCGCGGCACAGCCTCATTGCCGATCGCCAGCGAAAGATCGCTTTTCAGCGTCAGGAACAGCGGTGTCTCGGGCCGTGGCGCCGGCAACGCCGTCGATGCCGGCAAGTCGACATTGACATCGACGGTCGCAAGCGGAGCCGCGACCATGAAGATGATCAAAAGCACCAGGATGACGTCTA
Source organism: Mesorhizobium sp. WSM3862 (assembly GCF_002294985.1). Taxonomy (GTDB): domain Bacteria; phylum Pseudomonadota; class Alphaproteobacteria; order Rhizobiales; family Rhizobiaceae; genus Mesorhizobium. The sequence continues at coordinate 499,373 of NZ_NSGE01000005.1, forward strand.
TGAACGGGGTGACGTTGATCTCGTGGCTTTCCTCGAGATCGTCGCCGGCCGTCTCGCGAATCCGCGCCGCCATTGGCCGCTCACTCCGCTGCCAACGCGGTTGCCGGCGGCACCGTGCGAAAATCGAGGTCGCGGCTGACCAGCCGCTCGACGCCTGCCGAGACGTCGGCGAGGATCTGCCTGTAGCCGGCTATCGATCGCGCGAAGACATTGTAGATCACCACCGCCGGGATCGCAGCCACCAGACCCATTGCCGTGGCGAGCAGGGCTTCGGCGATGCCCGGCGCCACCACCGCAAGATTGGTGGTCTGCGCCTGCGAGATGCCGATGAAGGCGTTCATGATGCCCCAGACGGTGCCGAACAGGCCGACGAAGGGCGCCGTGGAGCCGATGGTGGCGAGCAGGCCGGTGCCGCGCGACATGCGCCGGGACGCTGCCGCCTCGATGCGCGACAGCCGCGAGGTGACGCGCTCCTTCAGGCCATCACCTGATGCATGGTCCAGCGCGCCCGCCGAAAGCGCGCGCTCTTCCTCCGCCGCCCGCACCAGCAGCGCGCCCGGGCCACCGCTGTGGCCGAGCGCGCGGCCGGCCTGCATCAGCGTCGCGGCATTGCCGATCGCGTTCGCCGCGCGCCGCGCCTTGAGCTTGCCGCCGACGATCTCCAGCGACTTGGCGAGCCAGATCGTCCAGGTGACCAGAGAAGCGAAAGCAAGTCCGACCATCACCGCCTTCACCACGATGTCGGCGTTCATGAACATGCCCCAGGGCGACAGGTCATGCGGCAGCGTCAGAGCAATGGCGGAAGGCTCTTCGCCCCCAGCAGTGCTCGGCGCCGGCTGAACGCGCGGTTCGGTCGGTGCGGCAGCGGTTGGTGCCTCCGTCGCCGGGGCCTGCGCCCCGGCCGGGGCCTGAGCTGGCTGCGCGGCCGCCGGAGCTGTCATGGGCTGCTGAGCAGGCGCTTGTGCAACCGGTACCGCGGGTGCAGCCTGCTTCTGTGCCGCCGCGATGTCGGGAAGGATCGAGCCGGCCGCAAGAATGGCGAACGCGGCCAGCACCACAAAAAAAACGTTCCGGGACAAGGCTAGTCCTCGCGTTATCATTGCACGCCAATGCCGTCTGACTAGAAAACATGAGTTAGAGAGTCAACTATTAAGATCTTCCATCATCAACAAATAATCCGGGTCGGCGCATAGGGACTCCGTGAGGCCTGGACTGCGACGCCGTCGCTGGGCCACCATGCCAGCCGCAACCGAGGCAGCAGGCGATGATCAAGGCGACCCCGTTCGACTTCCCCTATGACGGCAGGCTGGTGCCGCAAGACACCGCCCTGCTCGTGATCGACCTGCAGGAGGATTTCCTGTCGCCGACAGGCTATTTCGCCAGGAAAGGTTACGACCCTTCGCCGCTGCGGGCCATTCTGCCGACGGTGAACCGGCTGATTGCGGCGGCGCGCGCCGCCGGCCTTGCCATCGTCCACACGAGACAGGGCTACCGCGCCGACATGGCCGACATGACGGCCTACGAGAAATGGCGCCGCAAGCGGGCGGGACTGGACGGTACCGACATCCTGCTGCGCTCCAGCCCAGGCTTCCAGATCGTCGCCGACATAGAAGTCGGGCCGGAGGACATCATCGTCGACAAGACCTGCAACGGCGCCTTCACCTATACGGATCTGGAACTGGTGCTGAGGGCGCGCGGCATCACCCATCTGATGTTCACCGGCTGCACGACCGATGTCTGCGTTCACACCACGCTGCGCGAGGCCTGCGACCGCAATTTCCAATGCCTGACGATTGCGGACGCCTGCGCCAGCGGCGACGGCCGGGCGCACGAAGCCGCGCTCGATATGGTGACGGTCGAGGACGGCGTCTTCGGCGCGCTGGCGAGCTCGGAGGCGGTGATCGCCGCGCTGTCGCGGATCGCAGAAGAACGGAATTGATATCGGTCGAAGGCCGCCCCGCCATTCTGGTCACCAGCCCGGATCGTCCGGACGGGCCGCCGCGCTTTTTCATCCTCATCGATTGGGAGAACGGCCGGATTGCCGGCATCCGCGATTTCCTCTTCGCCGACTATGTCATGGATGGCGTCGATTATGTCCCGTCTTGATGAAACCGGCAGCCGCAGCGGCCGGTCTCACCTCGCCCCGCGATTTCATCGAAGGTGTGCCCCGGTGAACGAACGCGACGCGAACGTTCCTGGCGCCAGGGTGTCGGCGTCGCACCGCGCCAGCGAATTCGCGATCAGCGTGACCGTCTCGCGGCCGATCCGCGCGATCTCGCCGGGACGGTCGATACCGCCGATCATGAATTCCTCGATGCCTAGCGCGGTATAGGGCAACAGCGAGAGCGCAAGCCGCGCCGGCGGCCCCGCGACCTCGACCGCCTTGTGGTCGGAGGCGCCGGACCAGCCTTCGGGGCGAATGCGGACGGGAAGCGCGAAGCGCAATCTGCCGGCGCGGCCGTGCTCGGCTGCAGCGCCGCGCACACGCTGCATCAACTGCGCGACTTCGTCCGGCGAGCCGGCCGCCAGCTCGAATATATCGGCATGCCGGCCGGCGACCTTCAGCGCTGTGCCGGACTGGCCGCCGAGCCGGATGCTGAGGTCGCCGCCATGCGGGCCTTTGCGCGGCACGTAACCGCCTTTGACGCTGTAGAAGGCGCCTTCATGGTCGAAGGGCTTGTCGTTCGACCACAGCCGCTTCAGCAGCACCAGATATTCGTCGATGCGTTGCCACACCACGCTGTGGCCGGCCGGCCGCGGCTCGGCGTCACTGTCCTGCAGCGGCTCGCTCAGCATCCTGAGCGACAGGCGGCCGCCGCCTCTGCGGTCGAGCGCCGCGAGCTGCCTTGCCGCCACCGCCGGCTCGACCACGCCGGCCCAGTGCGTCAGCACCACTTCCAGCGCCGGGGTGCGGTCGAGCGTCTGCGCGGCGATCTCCATATTGGTGAGCAGGCCGGCCGGATCGTCGATCACCAGCTTGCGAAACCCCGCATCCTCGATCAGCGACAGCTTGGTCGCCGTCTCGGCGAAATCGTAGAAGAAGCTGCCATTGGCAGGCTTACCGGGAACATGCGTGAACTCGATCGGCATTGCCATCTCCTCCGTCACGTTGCTTGCCCGCTCCACCTCGAACAATCCAAATGCGCGCCGACGCGCCCTGGCGCTCGGCCAGTCATCTCTCCGGTTACTTCAACTCAGATTTTCGGACGGCGGGGCCCTAGGCCCCGGCTCTGTCAGGGGATGATCCCAAGCACCACCGCGCCGGTGAACACGAATGCCAGCGCGAAAACGAGATAGGCGAAGGTTCCGCCATAGGCGGGCCTCCAGCTCCGGTCGGTGGTCAGCCTCTGGCCTTCGCGCTGAGCATTCTGCATGTAGGTCATGGTCGAACCTCCGTCTCGGCCATTAATCTATAAAGATAGTAGACTTTGTCGAGTGCTATTTTTCGACGATTCTTGGAAGGACGTCCTCGGAAACGGCAACTTGAGGGGCGTTTATTCTCAGCCGAGATCGAAAACCGTCCGGGGACGCGCCACCGGAGGATCCGACAAAATGCCTGTAGCTCCGGCTTTTCGGCGGCAACCGGCCTTGCAAGTGCTTGGCTATTCGATACGCGAGGGGATAGCATCAAAATAGCCTCACAGGACTCAGGGAGAGAAAAATGGGTGGAAGGCTGGCGGGCAAGGTCGCCATCATCTCGGGCGGCGCGACGGGCATGGGTGGAGCGGCTTCCGAGCTGTTTGCCGCCGAAGGCGCCAAAGTGGCGATCATCGACCGCAATGGCGATGCCGCCGGCAAGACCGCCGCGGCGATCCGCGCGCGCGGCCATGTCGCCGAGCATTTCGTAGCCGACGTTTCCGACGAGGCGCAGGTCGAGGCGGCGGCGAAGGCGGCCGCGGAAAAATTCGGGCTGGTGACCGTGCTGTTCAACCACGCCGGCACCATTGTGATTAAACCCTTCTTGGAGACGACTCTGCAGGAATGGGACTGGCTGCACGCCGTCAATGTGCGTTCGATGTTCCTGATGACGCGCGCGGTGCTGCCCGGCATGATCGCCGCCGGCGGCGGCTCGATCGTCTGCACCTCGTCGATCTCGGCGGTGGCGGCGACGCCGAACGAAGTGCTCTATGACACCACTAAAGGCGCCTGCCACATGTTCGCGCGTGCCATCGCGGTGGAGTTCCGCGATCGCAACATCCGCTGCAATGCCATCTGTCCCGGCTTCATCCGCACGCCGCACGGAATGCGCGAGGTCGCCGACCTCGGCAAGCTCGGCGTCGATGTTTCCGATGCCGCCATGGCCGCGCAACAGGGCCGCATCGGCGAGCCGGAGGAAGTGGCCAAGGCGGCGCTGTTCCTGGCGAGCGACGAATCGAGCTTCGTCAACGGCGCGCATCTGTTCGTCGACAACGCCTTCACGGCGATCTGAGGCGTCCCAAGCTTGGCGCCCTTCCTCTACCCCGGCGATCGGAATCTACCTACCGTTCCTCGCGTCGAAACGGCTTCAGCAGCGCCGAAGGCGCGACCGCGTTGCGCGAAATGAAGGCCATCGCGACGATCGTGAAGATGAAGGGCAGCATCAGGAAGGCTTCATAAGGGATGTGGCCGAGCCCGCTGGCCTGCATCCTGAGCTGCAGCGCGTCGACGAAGGCAAAGAGCAATGCCGCCCCCGCCGAACGCCACGGGTCCCAGCGGCCGAACACCACCAGCGCGATCGCCACCCAGCCGCGGCCCGACACCACGCCGAAGGTGAAGGCGTTGAACTGCGCCATGGTGAGGAAGGCGCCGGCGAGCCCCATCAGCGCGCCGCCGAGGATCACCGCCTGGAAGCGCGTGGCGATCACGCTGACGCCGGCGGAATCCGCCGCGCGCGGGTTCTCGCCGACCATGCGCACCGACAGCCCCCAGGGCGTGCGGTAGAGCACGAAGGCGGCAAACGGAACGGCGATGATCGCGAGATAAACCAGCGTGAACTGGTTGAACACCGCCGGACCCAGGATCGGAATTTCCGACAGCAGGGGGATCGGCGCCGGCTGAAAGCCCTTGATGCTGGGCGGCACCGATTGCTGGCCGAAGATCAGCCGGTAGAGGAAATAGGCGAGCCCAGAGCAGAACAGCGTCACGCCGATGCCGCAGACATGCTGGCTGAGGCCCAAGACCACCGTGAACAGCCCATGCAGCGCGCCCATCGCCGCCCCGACAAGCACGGCCACCAGCACGCCCAGCCACAGGCTGCCGCTCAGGCTCGCGGCGGTGAAGCCGGCCATGGCCGCCAATAGCATGATGCCTTCAATGCCGAGATTGAGCACGCCGGCGCGCTCGGAAAACATCTCGCCTAGCGTGGCGAAGGCGAGCGGTGTGGCGATGCGGATGATGGCGGCGAGAAAGCCGACCTGAAAAATCTGCTCGAACACCGCGCTCATGCGGGCGCCCCCACGCGGCGGATGCGGTAGGCGGTGAAGAGCAGCGCCACCAGCATCGCAAGCAGCGCTGTGCCTTGGATGACCTCACTGAGAAAGGCCGGCACGCCGGTTGCGCGCGACATCGCCTCGGCGCCGGTCATGACCGCGGCAAGGAAGATCGCGGCCGGCACGACGCCGAGCGGATTGAGCCGGGCGAGCATGGCGACGACGATGCCGGAATAGCCGTAGCCCGGCGAGATGTCGCTCATCACCTGGAAGTGGACGCCACCAACCTCGCCGACGCCGGCCAGTCCGGCCAGCGCGCCGGAAAGCAGCGCGGTGGAGAGCAGCACGCGCTGGGTATTGATGCCGCCATAGCGGGCCGCCTCCGCATTCTCGCCGGTGACGCGGATGCGGAAGCCAAGCGTGGTGCGCGCGATCAGGAACCAGCAGACGGGCGCTGCGATCAGCGCCACGACGACGCCGATATGCAGCCTTGTGCCTTCGATCAGCACCGGGAAATTGGCGGAATCCTCGATCGGCGGCGAGATCGGATAGCCGGAAAAGGTGTCTTTCCACGGCCCCTCGATCAGCGCCATCAGCGCGTAATAGATGACCGAGTTGAGCAGCAGCGAGCTGACCACGTCGTCGACCTTGAATTGGACGCGCAACGTCGCCGGCACAAGCGCGATGAGGGCGCCGGCCACCGCGCCGGCCAGCACCATCAGCAGCATGGCGAGCGGTCCCGGCATCGGGATGGCGCCTACGGCACAACTCGCAACCGCGCCGGCGAGCAGCTGGCCTTCGGCCCCGATGTTCCAGAATTTGGCGCGGAAGGCGATTGCCACCGCAAGGCCGGTGAAGATCATCGGCGCGGCGCGAACCAGCGTCTCGGTGATGGCGTAGCTGTCGCCGAGCGAGGCCGAGAGCATCACGCCATAGGCCTCGATGACACCGGCGCCGGCGACAGCGATGAGACCGCTGCACAAAACCAGCGCGACGGCGATGGCGAGCAGCGGCAGTGCGAGATTGAACCAGGCCGGAGTCGAGCTGCGGGCTTCGAGACGGAACATCAGGCGTGCTCCCGAGGCAATTCCATAGCTCTACGCCCTCCCCTCCGCGCCGGTCATCAGCAGCCCAAGCCTCGCGACGGTGGCCTCCGAGCCGGAAAGCGTGCCGGCGATGCGGCCTTCGTACATCACCGTGATGCGGTCGCACAGCATCAGCAACTCCTCGAGATCCTCGCCAATCACGATGATCCCGCAACCCTTGGCACGCATGGCGAGGAACTTCTCGTGGATGAACCGGCCGGCGCCGATGTCGAGGCCGCGCGTCGGCTGCGAAACGACCAGCACCTTCGGGTCGAAGGCGAGCTCGCGCGCCAAAAGCGCCTTCTGCAGATTGCCGCCGGAAAGCGCGCCGGCGCGCGTCATGGGCCCGGGACAGCGTATGTCATAGGCCTTGATCTGCGCCTCCGCGAAGGCGCGGATCGCGGCCGGATCGAGCAGTCCCTTGCGGCTGAAGGCCTCGGTGCCGATGCGGGGCAGCACCATGGAGTCGGCTAGAGGCAGGTTGGTGACCAGCCCGGTCGTCATCCGGTCCTCCGGAATGCGGCCAAGGCCGAGCGCCTGCAGCTCGCGCGGCGAAAATTGCGCAACTGCTTTGCCGGCTATCGTCATCGAACCGGCACTCGGCGACAGCATGCCGGAGATCACATCAGCCAGCGCCCGTTGGCCATTGCCGGAGACGCCGGCAACGCCGAGGATCTCGCCGGCGCGGACGAAGAGCGAGACCTCGCGCAGCGGCGTGCCGCCATGCGCTGAGGTGGAGACGCCGTCGAGCGTCAGCACGGGCGCGCCAGGCGTCGAGACCTCCTTGATCGGCGGCATGATTTCGTGGCCGCACATCAGCTTGGCCATCTCGGCCGAGGTGGTTCCTGCCGGATGATCGACGCGGCCGGCGACCTTGCCATGCCGAAGCACGACGCAACGATGGGTGAGCGCCCTGACTTCGTTGAGCTTGTGCGAGATGAAGATGATGCCGAGCCCTTGCGCCGCCATCGAGCGCAGCGCGGCGAAGAGGCCATCGACCTCGCTGGGCGCCAGCACCGCCGTCGGCTCGTCGAGGATCAGGAGCCTGGCGCCGCGAAAGAGCGCCTTGATGATTTCCAGCCGCTGCTGCTCGCCGATCGAGAGCGCCGAGACCGGCAGGCCGGGATCGAGATGTAAGCCATGCTGGCGGCCGATCTCCTTCAGCCGCGCCAGCCCGCCCGTGCGGTCGATGCGGCCGGACTTGCCGGCAATGCCGATCAAGAGGTTTTCCAGCACCGTCAGCCGTGGCGCCAGATGGAAATGCTGATGCACCATGCCGATGCCGGCCGCGAGTGCATCGGCCGAATTGTGGATGGCGACCGGCCTGCCCTCGACCAGGATCTCGCCGGCGTCCGGCGCATAAGCGCCGAACAGCACGTTCATGAGCGTCGTCTTGCCGGCCCCGTTCTCGCCGAGCAGGCCAAGGATCTCGCCGGGGGCGACGCTGAGATCCACGCCCTCGTTCGCCTTGACGGCGCCGAAACTCTTGGTGATGCCGCGCATTTCGATCAGAGGGACGGGCAAGGATGCTCCTAATATCCCTCCCCCTCGAGGGGAGGGTGGCCCGCAGGGCCGGTTGGGGTCGCCCGCGACGCGCTCCATCTTCAGTCGTCAAGGTCGAGCGGTTGAGACGACCCCTCCCGCCTCGCTTCGCTCGGCACCCTCCCCGCAAGGGGGAGGGTACTGGTCAATCCGACACCGGCGTGTTCTCGTCGACGTCGACGCGGAAATTGCCTTCCAGGATCTCGGCTCTCTTCTTGGCGACCAGGTCCTTGACCTCGGCCGGCAGCGTCTTGTCGAACTTGTGATAGGGGGCGAGATCGGAGCCGCCCTTGGCCATGCGCGAGAAGTCGCCATAGTCCTGCGCGGTGAAGACGCCCGCCTTGACCAGCTTGATCGCCTGCTCGACCGTCGGATACATGTTCCATACCGGGCCGGTGATCACCGTGTCGGGTCCGAGGCTCGACTGATCGGACATGTTGGAGATGGCGTAGATCTTCTTTTCGACCGCCGCCTCGATGACGCCGAAACGCTCGGCATAGATGACGTCGACGCCGGCATCGATCTGCGCGATCGCGGCCTCCTTGGCCTTCGGCGGATCGAAGAAGGAGCCGATGAAGGCGACCTTCCGCTTGATGTTTGGATTGACCTCCTTGGCGCCGGCGAAGAAGGCGTTGACCAGCCGGTTCACTTCCGGAATGCCCATTGCCGCGACAGCGCCGATCGTGCCCGACTTCGACATCTTGCCGGCGATCAGCCCGGAGAGATAGGCCGGCTCGTGGATCCAGTTGTCGAAGACGCCGAAATTGGGTTCGGCCGGCCCGGCGCCGGAGCCGAACAGCCAGGCCGTGTTCGGGAACTGCTTTGCCGTGCGCCGCGATTCGCGCTCGGCGGCGAAGGCGTCGCCCAGCACCAACTGGTAGCCGCCTTGCGCATACTCGCGCATCACACGGCTGAAGTCGGCGGTCTGCACCTTCTCCGACCATTTGTATTCGATGCCCAGTTCCTTCTCGGCCTTCTGCAGGGCGACATGGATCTGGTTGTCCCACGGCTCCTCGATCGGCGTCGCGAAGATCGCCGCCACCTTCAGCTTCTTGTCCTTGGCGAAGGCCACGCCGGGCAGCGCCGCCGCGGTCAGCCCAAGGGCGCCGAGTTCCAGCACATTGCGCCGCGACAGGCCGGCGCGTTGCGTTTTGCGATGATCGTTTTCCATTGAAATCCCCTCTGCTCGACAGCCGTGTCGAGCCGGCCGTTCAAAACATGTCAGACGGGAGGACTATGGAACGACGCCCGACCTTTGTCCACATGGTCAAATTTGGCTGCGGCGACCCCGCAGAGCGACCCCCTCCTCGCGACTTGTCACCGCACAGCCTTCTCGCCACCCGCCGCCGTGATCACCCCGACGATGATCAGCCCGGTCAGCACCAGCCGCACGCCGGCGCTGACGCCGAAGGTGTTGAGCATGGTGAGCAAAAGCACCAGGAACAGGCCGGCGCCCCAGACGCCGGGCACGTTGGCCTTGCCGCCGGCGACCGAGGTGCCGCCGATGACGACGACCGCGATGGAGGCGAGCAGATATTCATTGCCGATATCGACATTGGCGCCGCGGAAATAGCCGGCAAGCAGCGCGCCGTCGATGCCACCGAGCGCGCCGCAAAGCGTGTAGGTGAGGAAGCGGATGCGGCCGACATTGACGCCGGCCAGCCAGGCGGCGCGGATGTTCTGCCCGATCGCCAGCACCGAGCGGCCATAGATCATGCGCTGCAGCGCCAGCGCCGCGGCGACGGTGAAAACCACCGTCAGTATCGCCAGCACCGGGATCCCCAGCACCTGCCAGTTGGTGAAATCGGCAAAGCCCGGCGGCGGCTTGATCTGCAGGCCGCGCCCGTAGCTGATGTCGACCGACTGGATGATGAAGCTCGCCGACAGCGTCGCGATGATCGGCGGAATCCTGAGCGCCCAGATCAGCAGATAGTTGATGGCGCCGATCGCCGCGCCGCAGGCGAGCGCCGCCAACAGCCCGACGACGATCATCGAATCGCTGCCGCCCATAACCTTCATCGCCACCGCGCTCGCCAGTCCGATATTGGCGGGCAGCGACAGGTCGACATTACCGGGGCCGAGCGTGATGACGAACATCTGGCCGACGCCGACGATGACGGTGAAGACGGCAAGCGAAAGTGCCGCCGTGATCATGCCGCCGGCGCCATAGCCGCCGGTGAAGGCGACGGTCGCCACCCACACGAGAACGGCGCCGACGAAGGACCAGAGCCAGGGTTTTTCAAGCAGCATCCGTACAGAGGTCATCGTTCACCTCTCCCTGCGGCTGATCAGCACCCGGGCCGCCAGCACGATGATCAGGATCGCGCCATTGGCAGCCACCTGCCAATCGGGCGGGATGTGCATGAAGGTCAACAGCGGCGAGGCGGCCAAAGCCAGCGTGAGCGCGCCGATGACCGCGCCGATCGGCGACACCCGGCCGCCGACGAACTCGCCGCCGCCAAGGATGACGCCGGCAATCGAAAGCAGCGTGTAGCCGTTGCCGATATTGGCGTCGGCCGAAGTGGTGATGCCGATCAGCGCCATGCCGGAAAGCACGCCGAACAGGCCGGTCAACGCGAAGAGCACGATCTTTGTCTTGAGCAGCGACCAGCCGGCGCGCCTGAGCGCCGCGGCATTGCCGCCGGAACCGCGCAGTATGACGCCATATGAAGTGCGCATCAGGCCAAAATGCACGATCGCCGCGATGAGCAATGCCGCCAGGATAGGGAACGGGATATAGGGCGGCTTGAAAGACATGATCGCCAGCAGCCAGTCCGGAGCCTTGCCGCCCGGCTTCGGCAGGATGAGGATAGCCAGCCCCTGCCAGACGAAGCTCATGCCGAGCGTCACCACGATCGAGGGCAGGTTGCGCAGATGGATCAGCGCGCCGAGCAGCGCGTAGACGCCGATTGAACCGAGCAGCACAGCGACACCGATGAGCGGCGCATCCCTGAGCCAGGTGGCGGTGACGCAGCCGACAAAGCCGACGAAAGTGCCGATCGACAGATCGAGCTCATTGCCGGCGATGACGAACATCTGCGCGATCGTCGCCAGCGCGATCGGGATCGCCAGGTTCAGCATCAGGTTGAAGCCGAAATAGCTGATGGCACGCGGATTGAGCCAGGCGATGGCCATCAACACTAGCGCCAGCGACAGCGCCGGCAGCAGGCTGCGCAGCATGCGTGCGCGGGCCGCGCTGCCGCGGGAAGATTTGGGGACCGTGCCGGGAGCGATCGCCGTCATCTCAGGCCGTGTCGCCGAACGAGGACTGGATGATCTTCTCCTCCGTCAGTTCGTCGCGTCCAAGATTGGCGACGATGCGGCCGTTCTTGAAGACATAGACATGGTCGCAATTGTCGAGCTCTTCAGTTTCGGTCGTGTACCAGAGGAAGGTGCGGCCCTTTCCGGCCTCCTCGCGCACGAGGTCGTAGACCTCGAGCTTGGTGCCGATGTCGACGCCGCGCATCGGATCGTCCATCAGCACGATCTCGGCATCGGAGCCGAGCGCGCGCGCAAACAGCGCCTTCTGCTGATTGCCGCCCGACAGCGAATAGATGTTGTTGTTCATGTCCGGCGTGCGGATGCCGATCTTCTTCTTCCAGAATTCGGCCAGCTCCGCCTCGCGCTGCGGCGAGATCAGCAGGCCGTCGCGCAGGCGCTGAAGCGAGCGGATGCCGATGTTCTGGGCGATCGACCATTGGGCGAAGATGCCGTCCGCCTGGCGGTCGCCGGCGACCAGCGCCACCGGCGCCGTCACTTCGATGCCGGCCCTGTCGCGCGAGGCGGCCGAGAAGATCGCGAGCAGCAGGTCCGTCTGGCCATGCCCGGCGAGTCCGGCAAGGCCGATGATCTCGCCGGCGCGGGCGACAAGCTCCTTGCCATCCTGCTGCCGCGCCGGGCGCGCCCGCACCCTGAGCGCCCCGACCGCGACCTTGCGGGTCTCGGCGGCGGCCTTCTGATGTTCCCCGGCGCCGCCCATCGCGGCGACCAGCTTGTCCCGGTCGAACGCGCTTGCGGCGTCGGCGGCGACCACCTTGCCGTCGCGCATCACCACGATGCGGTCGGCATTCTGCAGCACCTCGCCCAGCACATGGGAGATCAGGATGCAGCTGCCGCCCGCGGCGACGAAGCGGCGCACGAATGAAAGCAGCTGGCCGGCCGTGTGCGCATCGAGCGACGAGGTCGGCTCGTCGAGGATGACCAGATGCAGCGGCTCGCGGGTCAGCGTGAAGGCGCGCGCCACCTCGACCATCTGGCGGCGTCCGATCGACAGATCGCCGGCAATGTCGTCCGCCGCGATGCCGTGGTCGGGAAAGATCTCGTCGAGCTTGGCCTGGATGAGATCGGCGGCCTTGCGCCGCCAGCCGAGCCCGCTGAGCGAGGGATGGTTGATGCGCGTGTTCTCGGCGACGCTGAGGTTTGGGCAGAGCGACAGCTCCTGGAAAACGCAGCGTATGCCGAGCTCGAGCGCGCGCGCCACGGAATAGCTCGCTTCCTGATTGCCGCGCACCGCGATCTGCCCGCCATCGGGCCGCAGCGTGCCCGCAACCATATGCATCAGCGTCGACTTGCCGGCGCCATTGTGCCCGACCAGCCCGACGCATTCGCCGGCGCCGACATGGAAGTCGACGCCGTTGAGCGCGCGGACGGCGCCGAAGTGCTTTTCGGCGCCGTCCAGCCTGACGATGTCTGCAATAGCCTGGAGCATCCTCAACGATATCCGGTCGGCGATGCGGCTGGCAACGTCGCGCCGCTATTGCTTGATGTTGGCCTTGATGGCCGCGATCGCGTCTTCCTGGGTGTATTCGTGGGTAGCGACGCCGCCTTCCTTGATCTTCGGCAGCGCGGCCTCGAAATTGTCCTGGGTGAAGGCGAGATACGGCACCAGCAGATCGTGCGGCACGTCCTTGCGGCCGTCGAGCACCTGCTGCGCCACCCAGAAGGCGAGCGTCGACACGCCGGGCGCGATCGAGGCCGACCAGGTCTGGTAGCCGTCCTTGTCCTTCTGCTCCTTCCACCACTTCAGCTCGTCCTGACGGTTGCCCATGATGATGGTCGGACGCGGCTTGCCGGCGGCGGCGAACGCTTGCGCGGCTCCATAGCCGTCGCCGCCCTGGTCGACGACGCCGACGATCTCCGGCAGCGACGGCAGGATGGTCGCCACCGCCTTCTGCGCCGTGGTCTGGTCCCAGTCGCCGGTCACGGAGCCGACGATCTTGAACTCGGGATGGGCGGCGACGCCTTCGAGGATACCGGCATGGATGGCATCGTCGATCGAGGTGCCTGCCAGCCCGCGGATTTCCAGCAAATTGCCGCCCTTCGGCTGGAATTTGGCCATCTGCTCGACTTCCTGCCTACCCATGTCCTTGAAGTCGACGACGACGCGGTAGGCGCAAGGCTCGGTCACGATGCCGTCGAAGGAAACGACGACGATGCCGGCGTCGCAGGCCTGCTTGATGGCGCCGTTCAGCGCATCCGGCGAGGCGGCGTTGATGACGATGGCGTCATAGCCCTGCAGGATCAGGTTCTGCACCTGCGCGGCTTGCGTCGGCACTTCCTTGTCGGCGGTGGTGAAGACATCCGCCGCCGCCACCACCTTGTCCTCGACCGCCTTCTTGGTGACGATGGCGTAGCTGTCGAGCATCGCCTGGCGCCACGAATTGCCGGCATAATTGTTGGAGAAGGCGATCTTCTTGCCGCTCGTGTCGGCAAGCGCGGTGCCCGAGGCGAGCATGGCTGCAAAGGCGCTCAAGACCAGTAGTTTCTTCATGTCATTATCCTCCCAGATGTGTTGACTGCTGCACTTCCCACCGGCCCCTGCGGGCCGGCTTCACTCCCATCCGATCTGAGCGCGAACGGTCCCGCTCAAAACAGCCTCAATCCCGGCACCCGTACCCTTAGCCGGTAGAGCGACGTCGACGCGGCGATGTAGAGGCTACGCAGGTCCTCGTCGCCGAAGGTGAAATTGGCACAATCTTCCGGCGTCGCGATGACGCCGAGGAGATCGCCCGACGCGTCAAAGACATGGATGCCGCCCGGGCCGGTGCAATAGAGGTTGCCGCGGCTGTCGATCTTCATTCCATCCGGCGCGCCTGGCGCATCGCCCTCGGTCACAGCCCATACGGCGCCGCCATTGAGGTCACCATTGGATTCGACGCCGAACACACGGATGTGACCACGCGTGGTATCGTTGACGAAGAGCCGCGATTCATCGAGCGAGAAGCAGAGCCCGTTGGGCTGCTCGAAATCGTTGGCAAGCAACGTCAGCCCGGCGCCGTCGCCGTCGATCCGGTAGACGCCCTGGTAGGACAGTTCCTGCGGCCTCGGCACGCCGTAGAATTCCGCTCGACCGTAGGTCGGATCGGTGAAATAGATCGAGCCTCCAGTGGCGACGACAATGTCGTTCGGGCTGTTGAGCTGCTTGCCCTGGTAATGGCTGGCGAGAACGGTCGTGGTGCCGCCCGGCTCGGCGCGGGTGACGCGGCTGCTGGCGTGCTCGCAGGTCACCAGCCGCCCCTGCCGGTCGAGCGTGTTGCCGTTGGCCATGTGGCTCGGGTCGCGGAACGCCGCGATTTCGCCGGAAGCGCTGCGCCGGTACATGCGGCTTTGCGGAATATCGGAAAAGACCAGCCATTTCTCATAGGGATGCCACACCGGACCTTCGATGAAGCCGTAGCCGGTGGCGAGCCGCTCCATCGTCGCATTGCCGACGACGTCATCAAAGCCGGAATGACGGGCGCGCGCCGGGGTCGACATCACGGGCTCTTGGGTTCCCGCACCGGCTTGCCGGCGACGAACCAGTCGCTGCCCGGCACGTCCTCGATCACCACCCAGATCGCTTCCATGGGCAGTTCGGCGACCTCGCTGATCGCCTCGGCGACCCGGCGCGAGATCTCGTTCTTGCGCTTTTGCGAATGACCCTCGAGTATCCGTATGCTGACGAACGGCATGAGCGCTTCCCCGGGATTCTTGTTTTGTAGGACAAAAGCTAGTCGGGACGCGGACCGGGCGATAGCGGTCTAAGCGCAGCACCGACTGTGGTTTTGCACAGTCGGCGCCGGCATCCGCGGCTGCAGACAGGAGAACCATTGATGGCGGAGAGATGCGGCAGGCCGATCGTACGGATTGCGGAGCTGGAGATCGATGCCTTCCAGCTCGACATCTTCAGGGCCTTGCTCGCCGAAGAGATCGAGGCCTCGGTGCAGAACGAGCCCGGCGTGTTGTTCCTGCACGCGGTCTCGATAAAAGGTTCGCCCGAAACGGTGCGCGTCATCGAATGCTACGTCGATCATTCCGCCTACCACGCCCACCTGACCGCGCCGCACTTTCTCACCTACAAGGCGCGGACGGCTGATATGGTCAGGTCGCTTCGATTGATCGAGACCGAGCCGATCGTTCTGAGGGCCAAGAGCAATCAGCATTCAAGCTGAGCCTGTTCACCCATCGCGGGGCTTACTGCTCCTGCAACGGCGTTGCCTGCGCGAGCCAGGCGTCGAGCTGCTCCTGCTCGCGCCGCAGCGCGTCGATGTTGATCAGGCCGCGCGCCATGGCCAGATAGATCGCGCGGGTGCGCGAATTGAACACCGACGCCTCGCCAGCGCCCTCCTCCGGCGGCACTATTCCGAGCTTCTCATAGACATGCTTGATGCGGCTCTGCGCGCCGCGGATCGACAGGCCGCGCCGCGCCGCGATCGCTCGGTCGGTGAGGCCGAGCGCGATGTCGATCAGGCTTTCATACTCGCCGTCGGTGATGCCCTCGAACCGGTCCTGGACGCGGTGCTGGATGCCGCGGATCTCGCGGTCGATGATGCAATGCCCCTCGCGGAACACGCCGCGCAGCGCCGAGCGCATGCCTTCTTCCGTCGCCGATTTCAGCACATAGCCATAGACCGACCCCGGCGGCACGATGCGGGCCACGCCGCGCACATAGGCCTCGTCGGCGAAGTTGGACCAGAACAGGATATGCGTGCCGGCGCGTTGGCTCCAGATGGCGCGCGCCACCTCGATCCCGGTCGCCTTGGGCAGTTGCAGGTCGAGCACGACGTGCGGCGGCTGCCGTTCCGCCGCAAGATTGATGGCGTCCTCGCCGTCGCCGGCTTCGATCACCTCGACATCGCCGGGCCACAATTGCTCGACGGTCCGCCGCGCGAAGGTGCGATGCAGGCCGTCATTTTCGGCGATCATGACCAGCATCAAACTGCCTCCGCCACCGGCTGAGCTTCGGTTATCGCGGTGCTGCACGCCGCCGCCTTGGCCTCGGCGGACTCGCGATCGATCTCGATCACGACCCTGGTGCCGCCCTTGCGGTCGGCCGGCTCGAAACGCAGCCGCGCCCCGACAAGGGCCGCTCGCGTGTGCATGTGGCCGATGCCGCCTTGAGCGGCGGGATCGATCGCGCCGCAGCCATGCCCGTCGTCGGTGACGGTCACGTTGAATGTGGTTGCCGTCGACGCCAGCTGCACCTCGATGCGGCTTGGCGCGGCATGACGGACCGCATTGTTGATGGCTTCCTGCACGATACGGTAGAGCGCGGTGCGAAGCGTTTCCGACAGGCCGTCGGCGCTGCCGTCGCTGGTGTCGGCGATGCGCACCGCGATCGGCGGCTTGGCCCTGGCAACGCTGCGGTTGAGATGTGCCTCGACCGCGTCGCGCAGGCCGAACAGTTCCAGGACGCTCGGCCGCATGTCGTCGACGATGTGGCGCAGCTCCGCCAGGCAGCCCGCCACCTCCTGCTCGAGATCGGCAAGCTGGGCCGTCCGCGCCACGCCCCGGCTGCGGAAAGCTGAAACCTGACGTGCTATGCGGGCAAGGTCGGCGAGCGTCTGGTCGTGCAGGTCCATGGCCATGCGGCGCCGCTCGCGCTCCATGCCCTCGGTCAGTTGCGAGGCGCCGACTCTCAAAAGTTCCGCCCGGTTGCGCGCCTCGCTTTCGGCGAGCATGGCGCGGCGCGCTTCCTCCGTCTGGATCAGCGCGAACATATAGGGCCCGATGAGGTCGGCGCATTGCTGAGCGACCTCGACGTCCTCTTGCGAGTAGCAGCCGGCCTTGTGCCGGCTGATGTTGAGCGCGCCGATCACGCTGCCGCGTGCCCGCAGCGGCACGATGATGCGGCTGCGCAGCTTGGCGGCGAAGATCGGTCCGTCGAACGCTCCCTCGAAGTGAAATCGGTCGTCGAGAAGCGCGTTGTCGGTCAGAAGATAAGGCGTGTCGCCCCACAGCACGCGCCGGATCGGGCTGCCCTCGACCGGATGCTGCGCCAGATCGCTCCAGCTGGTATGGAAGCCGGCCTCGTAGCAGGCATGCATGCGCCCATCGAGCGACAACACCGCCAGATCGATATGGTCGTGCGGGATGAGCGTGCCGATTTCGATCGCTGTCGCCCGGAACGCGGAGCCCGGATCGATATGGCCGGCGAGCGCCCGCGAGATTGCGAGCAGCCGATCGATCAGCTGGGGAGATACCTCCGACATGTCTCCTCCCTGTCCCCCTGATGAATGCCGTGGAACGACAGCCAAGCCGCGCTGCACGGCGCTGCCTCGATCCTGTTTTCCGCAGTTCCTCCCTGCCCGAGAAATAGTGAGCGCTTGACGGCGCCGCTGTCAACGATGGGTGACGCGACCCGAGCCCGATCAACTTCGGGTGCGGCGATTGAAAAGCCGCCGGCTCCTGGTCTAGGAACGGCCGCAGGAGGCCAATTGATGGCAGTGACGCCGACCGTTGCTCAGGGCGCCCCGGGAATTCCCGCGCGCTGGACGTCAAGCGCCAAGAGCGGTGTCGGCACCGGGCTTTCAGCGAACAGCCCGCTTTGGTTCACCATCAGTCACGGCATATTGAACGAGGTCTATTATCCCCGCCTCGACAGCGCCTGCACGCGCGACCTGGGGCTGATCATAACCGGTCCCGATGGCTATTTCTCGGAAGAGAAACGCGATGCCGCCCACCTTATCGAGCCATTCGAAGCCGGCGTCCCCGGCTATCGCTTGGTCAACACGGCGGTCAACGGCTCCTATCGGATTGAAAAGCGCATCGTTACGGATTCGAAACGGCCCGTTCTGCTGCAGGAAATCACATTCGCGGCGCTCAAAGGCTCAGCCTCGGACTACCAGGTTTACGCGCTGCTCGCGCCGCATCTCGTCAATCGCGGCATGGGCAACACCGCCTGGGTCGGCCAACACAAGGGGCAGCGTGTCCTCTTTGCGTCAGGCCGCGGCGTCTCGCTCGCGCTTGCCGCCTCGCCGCCCTGGGGCGCATGCTCGGCCGGCTATGTCGGTTTCTCCGACGGCTGGCAGCAGCTGCGGAATGGCGGCGCGCTCGATCCTGCCGCTGAGCGCGCGGAGGATGGCAATGTGGCGCTGACCGGCGAGATCGGCTTCTCGACAGGCAAGGGCACCGCATTGCTGGCGCTCGGCTTCGGCGCCTCGCCGGAAGAGGCGGCGGAGGTCGCGCTGGCCAGCCTGAAGGACGGTTTCGATGCGGCCGCCGAAACCTATGCCGCCAACTGGCGGAGTTTCCAGTCCGGCCTGGAGACGCTCGACAGGCAAGCCGCCTCCGGCTTGAACACCTGCCGCGTCAGTACCGCGGTGCTTGCCTCGCATCTGTCGATCGCCAGACCTGGAGCCGCAGTCGCCAGTCTTTCGATCCCCTGGGGCTTCAACAAGGGCGACGACGATCTCGGCGGCTACCATCTGGTCTGGCCGCGCGACCTGGTCGAAACGGCGGGCGGCTTCCTTGCAGCCGGCGACGCCTGGCAGGCGCTCGATATTCTCACCTATCTCCGCTCGATCCAACAGCCGGACGGTCATTGGCCGCAGAACTGCTGGGCGAGCGGCACGCCCTACTGGCCTGGCATTCAGATGGACGAATGCGCCTTTCCGCTGCTGCTTGCCGACGCGCTCCGCCGCGCCGGCCATCTGCCGCGCGCGAAGCTCGACGACTTCCTAGCCATGATCGAAAGCGCGGCTTCCTATGTGGTGCGCAACGGCCCGGTCACCGGCGAGGACCGCTGGGAAGAGGACGCCGGCTACAGCCCGTTCACGCTCGCTGTCGAGATCGCGGCGCTGCTTGCGGCGGCTGACATGCTGGATGCTTGCGGCAAAAATGAACCGGCAAATTATCTGCGCGAGACGGCCGATTGCTGGAATGACCAGATCGAGCGCTGGACCTATGTCACCGGCACCGAACTCTGCGCCAGGGAGGGCATCGACGGCTACTATGTCCGCATCGCACCGCCCGACGGTGCTGGCGCCGCTTCGCCGAAGGACGGTTTCGTGCCGATCAAGAACCGCCCGCCCGGCGATAGCCATCGGCCGGCCGAGGCCATCATAAGTCCCGACGCGCTGGCGCTGGTCCGCTTCGGACTGAGAGCCGCCGACGATGCGCGCATCTTGAACACCGTCAAAGCCATCGACTCGCTTCTGCGCTGCGAGTTGCCGCAAGGCCCGCTCTGGTACCGCTATTCCGGCGACGGCTATGGCGAGCATGAGGACGGCTCGCCCTTCGACGGCACCGGCCGGGGCCGGCCCTGGCCGCTGCTCGCCGGCGAGCGCGCGCATTACGAGCTGGCCGCCGGGCGACCCGGCAAAGCGGCCGAGTTGCTCGAGACCTTCGAGCGCTCTGCCGGTGCAGGCGGCCTGCTGCCGGAGCAGGTCTGGGACAGACCCGACCTGCCGGAGCGCGAATTGCGGCTCAGCGCGCCATCGGGCAGCGCCATGCCGCTGGTCTGGGCGCATGCCGAGCACATCAAGCTGCTGCGCTCGCTGCGCGACGGCAAGGTCTTCGACATGCCGCCGCAGGGCGTCGAGCGCTACATCAAGCGCAAGACCGTGTCGCCGTTCAGGACATGGCGCTTCAACAACAAGATCCGCTCTCTTCCCGCCGGCAAGCTCCTGCGCGTGGAACTTGCGGCGCGCGGCGTGGTTCACTGGAGTAGCGACAAGTGGCTGACGGTGCGCGACGACAACACGGTGGAGAACGCCTTCGGCGTCCACCTGGTTGACCTGGATGTCGACGGCCTGCAGCCGGGATCGACGGTCGTCTTCACATTTTTCTGGCCGGAAGCCAGCCGTTGGGAGAATGTCGACTTCACCGTCGGCATCGATCCTTCGGATAGCCAGTAAGGTTCTTTCCTCAAGCTATTAGGATAACACCATGCAGATCGGAATGATGGGACTGGGCAGGATGGGCGCCAACATGGTGCGCCGCCTGATGCGCGACGGCCACGAATGCGTCGTCTACGACATCAATTCGGCAAGCGTCGCCGGCATGGTCAAGGACGGCGCCATCGGCGCCGCCTCGCTGGAGGAGTTCGTCGCCAAGCTCGCCAAGCCGCGCTGTGCCTGGCTGATGCTGCCGGCGGCGATCACCGGCAGGATCGTCGACCAGGTTGCGGCGCTGATGGAGCCGGGCGATATCATCATCGACGGCGGCAATTCCTACTATCACGATGCCGTCGACCAGGCGGCGAAGCTGGCGACCAAGGGCATCAATTTCGTCGATGTCGGCACCAGCGGCGGCGTCTGGGGGCTGGAGCGCGGCTACTGCCTGATGATCGGCGGCCCCGACGAAGCCGTGAAACACCTGGATTCGGTGTTCGCCACGCTGGCGCCGGGCGCCGACCCGGGCTCCAATCCGCCGAAAGACGCCGGAACCGCGCCTTACGGCTATCTGCATTGCGGGCCGAGCGGCGCCGGCCATTTCGTCAAGATGGTTCATAACGGCATCGAATACGGCGTCATGGCGGCCTACGCCGAGGGCATCAACATCCTGAAATCGGCCAATGCCGGCAAGCGCGCCCGCACGGCGGACGCCGAAACCAGCCCGCTCGAAAGCCCGCAATACTATCAGTTCGACATCGACCTGCCCGCCGTGGCCGAAGTCTGGCGCCATGGCAGCGTCATCGGCTCCTGGCTGCTCGATCTCACCGCCGGCGCGCTGAAGAACGATCCGTCGCTCGCCCAGTTCGGCGGCCGCGTCTCCGATTCCGGCGAAGGCCGCTGGACGCTCAAGGCCGCGATCGATACCGGCGTTCCGGCGCCGGTGCTCTCCTCGGCGCTGTTCGACCGCTTCTCCTCGCAAGGCGAATCCGCCTTCGCCGACAAGCTCTTGTCCGCCATGCGATACGCTTTCGGCGGCCATGTCGAAAAGCCGAAGGCGTGAGAGCGGGAGTGACGGGATGAGCCAGGAGAGATCCGACACGCTGGTGCTTTTCGGGGCGACCGGCGACCTTGCGCACAAGAAGATATTTCCGGCGCTCTATCACATGGTCGCCAAGGGGACGCTGAGCGAGCCGGTGATCGGCGTCGCTTTCGATCCTTGGGATCTTGGCAAGCTGGTGGACCGTGCCCGCGACGGCGTTGTCAATGCGCTGGGCACCGTCGACGACAAGGTGTTCGCCAGGCTCGCCTCGCTGCTGCGCTATGTCAGCGGCGACTATCGCGATCCGGTGACATTCGAGAGATTGAAGACGGCGCTCGGCTCGGCGCAGCGGCCGCTGCATTACATGGCAGTGCCGCCCACGATGTTCGAAACCGTCGTCCAGGGGCTCGAACAATCCGGCACCGCGCGGGGCGCAAGATTGATGGTCGAAAAGCCTTTCGGCCACGATTTGCAGTCGGCCCGCTGGCTGAACCGCGTGTTGCACCTGGTGTTCGACGAACAGTCCATCTTCCGCATCGACCACTATCTCGGCAAGGAAGCGATCCAGAACCTGCTCTATTTCCGTTTTGCCAACGCTTTCCTCGAGCCGATCTGGAACCGCAACTTCGTCGAGAGCGTGCAGATAACCATGGCCGAGGATTTTGGCATCGAAGGCCGCGGCAAATTCTATGAGGACGTCGGCTGCATCCGCGACGTCATCGAGAACCATCTGCTCAACATCCTGCTGTTGCTCGCCATGGAGCCGCCGGTCGGCCGCTCTGCCGACGATTTGATCGACGAGAAGGTTCAGGTGCTGCGCGCCATCCGAACGCTTACCAAGGACGATGTCGTGCGCGGCCAGTTCGACGGCTATCTGGCGGAGCCGGGCGTGCGGCCGAACTCGCCGGTCGAGACCTTCGCCGCCGTACGCTTCTTCGTCGACACCTGGCGCTGGCAGGACGTGCCGTTCTTCATCCGCGCCGGCAAGAACATGCCGGTGCATGCGACCGAAGTGATCGTGCGGCTGAAGCGCCCGCCGCTCGACGTCTTCGATCCGATCAAGCCGGGCGACGCCAACTATGTCCGTTTCCGTATCGATCCGCAGGTGGCGATCTCGATCGGCGCCCAGCGCAAGGTAGCCGGCGACGACATGATCGGCGAGCAGGTGGAACTGACCGCGCTCGACGACAGCAAGGGCGATATGCCGCCCTATGAGCGGCTGATCGGCGACGCCATGAACGGCAACGGCCAGCTCTTCACGCGCCAGGACGCGGCCGAGCTTGCATGGCGGATCGTCGGACCGGTGCTTGGCGACACCACGCCGCCTCCGATTTACGCGCCGAAGACCTGGGGGCCGGCCGACGCCATGAAAGGCTTCGGCCCGCCCAATGGCTGGATCAATCCGACGAAATAGCTTCTCAGGGGACCGGATGGCGAAAGCAGCAAAACGGGCTTCGACGAAGGACGGGCAGGTCGTCCTCACCATCGACGTCGGCGGATCGCGTGTGAAAATTCTCACCAGCGCCGGCGGCGAGATGCGCCGCACCGAGTCCGGGCCGGGCCTGAAACCTGAGCAGATGGTGGCTTCGGTGAAGAAGCTGGCCGAGGGCCTGGATTACGACGTCATTTCGATGGGCTATCCCGGTCCGGTCAGGGACAACAAGCCGTCGCTCGATCCCTTCAATCTCGGCAAGGGCTGGAACGGCTATGATTTCGCCGCCGCCTTCGGCAAGCCGGTCAAAGTCGTCAACGACGCGCTCCTGCAGGCGATCGGCAGCTATGACGGCGGCCGTATGCTGTTCCTCGGCCTCGGCACCGGCCTGGGCGCCGCCATGATCCTCGACAATGTCGGGCAGCCGATGGAGCTTGCTCATCTTCCTTACAAGAAGGGCGGCAGCTTCGAGGACTATGTCGGCGAGCGCGGCCTGGAAAAGCACGGCAAGAAAAAATGGCGCAGATACGTTTTCGATGTCGTAAACAGGCTTCGCGCCGCCTTGCAGCCGGACTATGTGGTCATCGGCGGCGGCAATGTCGACAAGCTCGATGAATTGCCTGCAAAATCCAGGCGCGGCGACAACACACGTGCCTTCGAAGGCGGATTTCGACTGTGGCGCGATAAGGCGCTGATCGTCTGATATTTTTACTTTTCAGTATAGTCGTTCAAAATAACGTGTAGTCGCACGACCTGTCGTTGCGCCGCGCAGATTTGCCGACTAGGAATCCGCCGGCCTGCCGCACATGCGCCCGCCTCGGCGCGCCAAGAGCGCGGCAGCGCGCTGATTTTTCATCCCGATTTGCGGCCGTGCGGCATAGAGGAGGACTGACGTGGACGAGGAAACCAATACAGCCAAGGAAGATGTCGACCTGCTCGAGCTCACCGCCCACATCGTGTCGGCCTATGTCGCCAAGAACCGGCTGCCTGCTTCGGGCCTGGGCGAACTCATCGCCAATGTCGCCTCCTCGATCGGCGCCCTGAACCAGCCGCCGACTCCGCCGGCACCGCCGCCCGTTCCTGCCGTCAATCCCCGGCGCTCGGTGACGCCGGACTACATCATCTGCCTCGAGGACGGCAAGAAGTTCAAATCGCTGAAGCGTCATATCGGCGTGCATTTCGGGCTGAGCCCGGAAGCCTACCGGACCAAATGGGGCCTGCCGGCAGACTACCCGATGGTCGCGCCCAATTACGCGGCGTCGCGCTCCGAGCTTGCCAAGTCGATCGGCCTCGGCCGCAAGGCCGAAGCCGAGCCGGAGAAGCCGGCAAAGGCCAGGAAAGTAAAGGCCCCCGCCTGAACGATCTTGGCCCTGTGCCAACGGTTTGAAGAAGCCTGCCAAGGAATCCGCCTTGGCAGGCTTCCTGCTTTTGGCTTGGATAAGACAAGCGAAGGCTGTTCGGGTGAGCCATGAACTATGCGAGGATGGTGATCGAGAAGGAAGCGCCGGAGGAATACGGCTACGACCGCATCCGCTTCAATCTCTCCGAAAGCTCGATCGCCGACCAGAAGCTTGCCGATATCGGCCTGTCGCTGCCCGACCTCACCTTGTTCTACGGCGAGCATCGCGGCGACAAGGAATTGCGCGCGCTGATCGCCGGGCAGGACAAAGGGCTCTCCCCGGACGACGTGCTGGTTACCGCCGGCGCTGCCGGCGCGCTGTTCATCATTGCCACCTCGCTGCTTTCGGCCGATGACCATCTCGTCGTCGTGCGGCCGAACTATGCCACCAATATCGAGACGCCCAAGGCGATCGGCTGCGCGATCAGCTATGTCGATCTCGACTTCGACGAGGGCTTCGCCGTCGATGTCGCGCGGGTCGCGGCGGCGGTGCGGCCGAACACCAGGCTGATCAGCGTCACCTGCCCGCACAACCCGACCGGCACGATGATGACCGGCGCCGATCTCGACGCGCTTGTCGCGCTTGCCGAAAGCCGCCGCTGCCGGCTTCTGGTCGACGAAACCTATCGCGATCTGTCCTATGGCGAGCGCCTGCCCTCCGCGGCATCGCTCAGTCCAAGCGCGATCAGCGTCTGTTCCCTTTCGAAAGCTTTCGGCATTCCGGGCATCCGCATCGGCTGGCTGGTCAGCAAGGACAGGGCTCTGCAAGAGACGTTCCTCGCCGCCAAGGAGCAGATCGGCATCTGCGGCAGTGTCATCGACGAGGCGATCGCACGCTCCATGCTCGAGCGGCGCGATGCCTTCCTAGCATCATTGTTGCCGGAGATGGCCAAGCGCCGCGATATCGTCCAGGCTTGGATCGACGGCGAGCCGCTGGTCGACTGGGTGCGGCCGCAAGGCGGTGTGGTCGGCTTCCCGCGGCTGAATGTCGATGCGGATTTCGACTTCGACCGGTTCTACGCGCGGCTCCTGGAAGAGCACGGCACTTATGTCGGTCCCGGCCACTGGTTCGAGATGCCGAAGCGCTTCTTCCGCGTCGGCTTCGGCTGGCCGAAAGAGGCGGAATTGCGCGGCGGGTTGCAAGCGATTTCCGCCGCGCTGAGAGACTGAGCCTCCTTGACCGTGAACGATAATTCCGAAGTTCCTTCATCCCGCGCCGATTTTTTGCGCGCGCGACGAGGCGAACTGGGCTAAGGGTCTCCGGCCGGAACAGCGCCCACCGTGGAAGTGCCCCGCCGGCCGATGTCACAACGGGGCCCTCGAATCATGACCGCCGAAGCAACTTCACCTGAACAGCGCTACGCCGCCTTCCGGCACCGGCCGTATCTCAGCTACTGGACGGCGCGCTTCCTCACCACTTTCGCCACCCAGATCGTCTCCGTCGCCGTCGGCTGGCAGATCTACGACCTGACGCGCAATCCCTTCGACCTCGGCATCGTCGGCATCGTCCAGTTCCTGCCGTCGCTGCTCCTGGTGCTTGTCACCGGCGTCGTCGCCGACCGCTTCGGCCGCCGCCTGATCATGACATTGGCGTCGTTCGTCGAGGCCGGCTGTGCGCTCACTCTGTTGTTGCTGACGCTGCGCGGCCTTGGCGGCCCGCTGCCGATCTTCGTCGTGCTCGCCATGTTCGGCATCGCCCGCGCCTTCTACGGGCCGGCCTCGTCCTCGCTGGTCGCCAATCTGGTGCCGCCACAGGATTTCGCCAACGCCATTGCCTGGAATTCGTCCGCCTGGCAGACGGCAACCATCGTCGGCCCGGTCGCCGGCGGCCTGCTCTACGGCCTTTCGGCGGAGATCGCCTACGCTACTGCGGCGATCCTGATGCTTGTCGCCGCGCTGCTCGTCTTCACCATCCCCAAGCCCGCGCAGCAGACGGCTACCGACAAGCCGACGATGCAGACCCTGTTTGCCGGCTTTCGTTACATCTGGGGCGAGAAGATCGTGCTCGGCGCGATCTCGCTCGACCTGTTCGCGGTGCTGCTCTCCGGCGCCTCGGCGCTGCTGCCGGTCTATGCCCGCGACATTCTGGCGCTTGGGCCCTGGGGCCTCGGCCTGCTGCGCTCGGCGCCTGGCATCGGCGCCATCGCCGTGGCGGTCTGGCTCGCCGGCCATCCGATCCGCGACCATGCCGGCAAGATCATGCTCGGTTTCGTCGCCTTGTTCGGCGCCTTCACCGTCCTGTTCGGCGTCTCGACCATCACCTGGCTGTCGATCGTGGCGCTCGCCATGCTCGGAGCCACCGACATGTTCAGCGTCTATATCCGCGAGACGCTGATCCAGCTCTGGACGCCCGACGAGGTGCGCGGCCGCGTCAACGCCGTCAACCAGGTCTTCGTCGGCGCTTCCAACGAGGTTGGCGAGTTCCGCGCCGGCACCATGGCGGCGCTGATCGGCACCGTGCCGGCGGTGGTGATCGGCGGCGTCGGCGCCATCGCGGTTGCCGGGATCTGGGCCTGGTTGTTCCCTGCGCTGCGGCAGGTGCGGCATTTGAATAGCAGGAACTAATTGCCGGCGCAGCAAGTTGACGGCCGGACTAGAAGAGTGCAGCGGCTTCCCTCTGCATTGCGGCAAAATCTATCCGACGGCCGGCCTGCCAAAAATCAGACCCAGAAATTCGCCCAACCAGCGCTTGAGGTGCATGTCCCAAATCAGCCGGCCGCCGAGATGATCGCGGCCGGGCTGCGCGCCCGGCAGCTCGAAGCGATGCGCGCCGCGCACCACCCAGCGCTGCATCATCACCCTGGTCAGCTCGCCATGGAACTGGATGCCCCAGGCATTCTCGCCATACCGGAAAGCCTGGTTGGGATAGGTTTCGGCCGTGGCGAGCAGCGTCGCGTCCTTCGGCAGGGAAAAGCCCTCGCGGTGGAACTGGTAGACCATCTCCGGCCAGTGCAGCAGTTTCTTGCCGGCGTCGGTCGCCTTCAGCGGATACCAGCCGATCTCGACCAGTCCTTCGCCATGGCCCTCGACCCTGCCGCCAAGATGCCTGGCGAGCATTTGCGCGCCGAGGCAGATCCCAAGAAAAGGCCGGTTTTCCTTGAGCGGGATTTCGAGCCACTCGGTCTCACGCCGGACGAACTCGTCCTGGTCGTTGGCGCTCATCGGCCCGCCGAAGATCACCGCCCCGGCGTGGCCGTCCAAAGTGCAGGGAAGCTCTTCGCCAAGCGGCGGCCGGCGAATGTCGAGATCGAAACCTTCTTCCAGAAGCATATGGCCGACGCGGCCGGGGCTCGAAGTCTCCTGATGCAGCACGATCAGGATTTTTGCTCTCGGCCTGGGTCTGGGTGGCATGGAAGAAGAAAGGTCCAGCTATTCGTCGCTCGATGTGCCCCGGGCGCCCGGCGCTTCGGCCGCCGCCTTGCGGCGCGCCTCGATGCGGTCGTGGCGCTCGACACCGATCAGCTCGGCGACGCGCCAGACGGTGTTGTCCTCGAGCTCGTGCAGCTCGCCGTCGGCGTAGACGATCTCCCACATGAGGCCGATGAAGGCCTTGCGCGCCTCGGCATCCAGATGGCGCTTGAGCACGCTGGTGAAGGCATAGAGGTCGATCGCCTCGTTATCGGCACGCTCGCCGGCGGCGGCCAGCGCGTCGAGCTCGTCGCCGCTGATCGAATAGGTCTCGGCCAGGATCTCCTTGAAGCGCTCCCACTCGATATCCTGGCGCACGCCGTCGGCGTTCATCACGTGATAGAGCAGCGCCGAGGCCGCGACGCGCGGATCGTCCGCGCTTGGCTTGCTCGCGCCCGCAGCAGGCAAATCCTTCAGGAAGGACAATACGCGTTCGAACATCGATGCTTTTTCCCTGTCCGCCAAGCCGAGCCTCAAAACAAACGAAACCGGCGCGGCGATTTTTCCGCCTCGTCTTCCGGCGTCACGCCGGGATCATCCGGCAAGCGCGGCAACTCCGGCGCCTGCTCGACCACCGTGTCATCGGCGGCGGCGACCGCGGTTTCCCTCTCGATGCCGTTCGGCGCCTCGGCGGCCGCCTTCTCGGCCGAACTATCGGGCTCAAGGTCGATCGCTCTCTCGTCAGCCGGCAAAGCGGGCGCCGATGCAGCGATCGCGGGAACCGCCTCCTCAACCGCGCTGTCGATTAGTTGCCCGAGCCGCTCCATCGGCGCGCGCCAAGTGAACGCGTCGAGCTTGCCGGTGATCGGCGATACCGGCGCCCAGCGCTCCGAGACGACACCGTCCGCCACCCAGGCCGGATCGCGCGGCGCGCGCACAGCCTTGGACAGCAGCTGCCGCACCTTGCCCTGGTCGCCGCTTTCGGCCTCCTCGATGTCGGCCAGCAACAGATAGGCGCCTTCGCGGCGATCCATGCGGATTGCGGATTCCGCCTCGCGCCTGGCGGTGGCGAAATCCTGCGCGTCGAGCGCGGCGCGTGCCACGGCCATCGACGATTCGGCATGGTTCTTCTTCAATTCCTGCAGCTTTTTCGCCCGGTTGAGGCGATCGAGCACGGCATCGCCCGGCCTCGCATGGATGTAGAGCTCGGCAATATCCGGATGCGGTTCGGCCCGCCAAGCGGTCTCCAGGATCTTGGAACCCTTGCGCACGTCGTTGTGCTTGATCAGCAGGTTGGCCGCGATCACCGCGGCTGGCGCGAAATCGGGCGCCAGCTTGTTGGCTTCGAGCGCCGCGGTCCGGGCAGCGTTCGGGTCGCTGTCGACCAGCGCCTGCGCCTTGGCGGTGAGCAGCACGGCGCGGCGGCGGTTGGCGGCATCGCGTTCGATTTGCCTTGTCGATTTCTGGGCCTCGACCAGCTTCAACGCGCCGTCCCAGTCGCCGCGCTCCGTCAGCTCTTCAAGCGTCGATTCCGCCGCCCAGGCAAGCTGCGGTGCCACAGCTGCGGCGCGACCGGCATAGTGGCGCGCGGCGTTGTGGTCGCCCAGTCGCTCGGCTTCGAGATAGAGCCCGCGCAGGCCAAGCAGCCGCATCTCCGGATCATCGAGCATGCGCTCGAACTTTTCTCGCGCGCCGTCATGGTCGCCTTCGAGCAGCGAGGCCTGCGCATCGAGCAGGTTGATCAGCGGCTCCTGGTCGGAACTGATCAACTTGGCCGCCTCCTTGGTCTTCTTACGCGCCAGCGCGCCGTCGCCGGCGCCGGCCGCGATCATCCCCGTCGACAGCGCCTGGTAGCCGCGGTCGCGGCGGCGCACCCGGAAATAGCGCGAGATCGCATAGGGGCTGTTCCACAGCGACTTGATCAGCCACCAGACGATCATCACCGCTGCGACCACGGCGACGATCGCCACCGCCGCCACCATTAGCGTGACCTGGTACTGGTAACCGTTGAAGGTGACGATCATCTCGCCCGGACGGTCGGCCAGCCAGGCAAAGCCGAGCCCCAGCGCGAAGACGACGGCGAGGAAGGCGAGGATGCGGATCATTTGACGGTCCTCATGCCTTGGTCGCGCCGCCAATCAGCGCTTCGATCTGCTTTTCGACCTCGAGCCGCGCCTTCAGTTTGCCGGCGAAGTCGGCGCCGGCCGCCTTCGACGCATCGGGCAGGGTATCGTATTCGGCGAGAGCCTTGGCATAATCGCCCTGGTTGACTGCCACTTCAATGCGCGCGATGGTTTCCGGCACGCCCTTGCCTTCGACGGCGCCGACCGGCCGCACCTGCACCAGCGATTTCGCGCTCGACACGAGGCTTTGGAAGAAGCCGGCATTCTGGTCGACCGGCGTTGCCGCTTCGATCATGGCGTTGGCGGCGGCTTCGGCCTCGGAAGCGATGGTGGCTCGCGTGGGCACGCCTTTTTCCGCATAGCCGCGCAGAACGCCAAGCTCCGGCGCGTTGGGCGCAATCGCGGCGAACGTGTCGAGCTCGGTCGCGAACGGCGCGCCGCGATCGAGCGCCGCCTTCAGCGCCGAAGCGGCGATCGCCAACGCGATCTTCGGCTGCGAGGCCTGCGCCTCGACCTTGCCGGAGAGCTGCTGCACCGACTGTTCCAGCGCCGCGATCCGGCTGTCCGCCGCCTTCGCCGCGTCGCCCGCCGATTTCACAAGCGCGTCGAGCCCGGCGAGCTTCTCGTTGAGCGGGGCGAGATCGACCGGTGCAGCATTTCCGGCCTTCTGCAGGTCGGCGACCGACGTCTCGACCTGGCCGACCTTATCGGTGAGCGCCTTGAGCGCGGCGCCGTCGTCGCCCTGTCCGGCCGAGGATTTCAGCGCCGCGACGTCCGACTTCACCTGGTCGAGCGCCGAGGACAGGCCGTCGACCTTGGCCGAAGCGCCGGTATCGGCCGTCTCCTTAAGTGCCGCGATTTGGCTTCTCAGCGAGGCGATCTCGCCGGTGACGCCGTCGGGCGAGGGCCCGCCGACCGAAGTCGGAGAGCCGAGCAGCCCTACCGCTTGCAGAAGGCCGGCGCCGGCAAGCGCGACAACGCCGCCGATCACGCCGGCGGCAATCATGTTGACGCCTGAGCGCCTGGCGGCCGGGAAGTCGCGATTGTCGCTTCGGGTTTTGCTCGGCTTCGCCGTCGAGGCGGCAGAACTGGTCTTGGCTGCCGACGCATCCTCGAAACTGTAGCCGAAGCTTTTTGGTTCGCTCTTCGGAGCCTCATCAGTGCCCGGATAGGATGCTTCCGCCCCATCCTTGTTGGTTCCAGCCTGGTCAGCTCCGCCCTGCGCCGCGTCGGTGTGTTCCCACGGCTCGATGTCGGCCTGTTCGGCATGGATCGGCTCTTCGGGAGCTTCCGGCTGCGAAGCAGCAGCCCCTTCCTCTGCCTTCGCCTCGTCGGTTCGTTCCGTGTTGGTATCGGTATTGGCGGCATCCTCGTCGGTGATTCGCGAGACGGCGCCGGGTTCGAGTTCGATGGTCACCGGCTCGCGGCGGCTCTTCGAATGTCGCACCTTAGGCGTCTTGACCATGCTTGGGCTCCGCAAATTGGCTTGAGGATGGTTCAAAGGGTCTAGAGCTCAAGGATGCTCTACCACATCACCAAGCGGTGAAAAGGGGCGGTGTGATGACGCGGCTCAGCCCGGTAGCGACAAAAGCTGGAACAGCGCGTCCTCGTCGGGTTGAGAGGCAATGCGAACCTTTTGCCCGCCAACCCCGTCCAATGGGTTGGCGATTCGCGCGGAAAGGGCCAAAAACTCCGCCCGTTCAAAGAGATGCCGCAGTGCTGGGCGCATGGCCAGGCCAATCATCACGGGTGCCGCCTTGGCCGAATAGAGCAGCACTGCCTCGACCGGCGTGCCCGACAATCGGGCAACGACGGCATCGTCGCCATAATCGAATTCGATGGTGTCGTAGGTCTCGACAGGCCGGACACGCACCCGGGCTGCCGCCAGCCGTTCTTCGAACACCGGAAAGCGCGCCCGGCCACAAAGATAAACCATCTCCTTGCCCGTAAGTTCGGCGGTTATCTGGCCGGCCAGTGCTTCGGCATCGCCTGGGCCTTCAAAGACGGACGTAAATCCAGCCGCACGGCAGGCTTCCGCCGTCCTTTTGCCAACCGCATGGCAAGGCAGGGCGGCAAGCGCGGCGACCAGTTCCTTGGGCGCATAGCGGACAGCATTGGCGCTGGTAACGGCAACCGCGGCAGCGGCGGGAAGGACGCGTGCCTCGACCGGCAGCGCCGCCGTTTTTGTCAGTGGCAGCAGGACGGGCTGGAACCCCTGGGCTTCAAGGCGCCGGGCCGTGCGGGAGGCGCCCGGTTCCGGCCTCGTCACCAGGACGCGGACCATATCAGGCCCAGCCGTCGAAGAATTTTGCGCCGGCCTCGGCGCGAACGGCCCGCGCGGCTTCCACGCCGGTATTCGCCGCGTCCCGGGCCGGGCCATTCAATCTGACCTCATGCGACTCGGTGCCGTCGGGCGAGATGATCAGCCCGGCGAAAGACAGGTTTTCGTCCGAGACGGTCGCATGGCCGGCGATCGGCGTGCGGCAGGAGCCGTCGAGCGCAGCAAGAAAGGCGCGCTCACAGGCCAGCGCCTGGCCGGTCGGCATGTCGTGAATAGCCGCCAGCATATTTTCGACCGCGCCGTCGCCGATGCGGCTTTCGATGCCGATCGCGCCCTGCCCCGGCGCCGGCGGAAAGACATCCAGCGGTATCAGATCGGTGATCACGCTCTCGAGCCC
The DNA here is from genome assembly GCF_002294985.1 of Mesorhizobium sp. WSM3862. GTDB lineage: Bacteria > Pseudomonadota > Alphaproteobacteria > Rhizobiales > Rhizobiaceae > Mesorhizobium. The sequence goes on from NZ_NSGE01000005.1 coordinate 531,522, forward strand.
GAGCCGCTTCAGCCCGGCATAGGCGAGGATGGTGCCTTCGGCCACCCCCTCATCCAGCTTGCGCAGTCTGGTCTGCACATTGCCGCGGAACATCACCACATTGAGGTCCGGCCGCATCCGGCGGAGCAGCGCCTGGCGCCGGAGCGACGACGAGCCGATCGTCGCGCCATGCGGCAGATCGGCGATCCGCTTCGCGGTCTTGCCGATGAAGGCGTCGCGCGCGTCCTCGCGCGGCAGGAAGACGGAAAGCTCCAGCCCGTTGGGCAGCACCGTCGGCATGTCCTTCGAGGAATGCACGGCGATATCGATGCGGCGATCGAGCAGCGCTTCCTCGATCTCCTTGGTGAACAGGCCCTTGCCGCCCGCTTCCGACAACGGCCGGTCCTGAATGCGGTCGCCGCTGGTCGAGATCGGCACAATTTCGAAGGCCTGCTCGGGCAGGCCATGCGCCTGCATGAGCCGCGCCCGCGTCTCATGCGCCTGGGCGAGCGCCAGCGGGCTGCCGCGTGTTCCGATTTTCAAGGTTGTTTGCATGGCGCGCGGTCCGTGATAACCCCCCAGGCGATTTCGAGGTTTGCCGAGATTCAGGTCAGGCCGAGCCGAAAATGGCGGATTTCGAGAACCGGAGCGTGCTTTTGGGTACGCGAGCGCCGGAAGCGCAGAAAACCGCCATTTGCAGGCCGGCATCACCTGACTATCGACAGACCTCCTATATAGGAAAGGTCAGAGACACAATCTTCGAGGACAGCGACGAATTGATCCGCGTTCTGGGCATTGAGACAAGCTGCGATGAGACGGCGGCCAGCGTGGTGGCGCTGGACGGCGACTCCGCGCCCGAAATCCTCTCCAATGTCGTCTTGAGCCAGATCGAGGAGCATGCCGCCTTCGGCGGCGTCGTCCCCGAGATTGCCGCGCGCGCCCATGTCGAGGCGCTGGATGGGATCGTCGAGGCAGCCCTGACCGATTCGGCCGTATCGCTCGATGAGGTCGACGCCGTCGCCGCGACTGCCGGGCCGGGGCTGGTCGGCGGGCTGATCGTTGGTCTGATGACCGCCAAGGCGATCGCCGCCGCCGCGAACAAGCCGCTGATCGCCATCAACCACCTCGAAGGTCACGCGCTGACCGCCCGGCTGACCGAGGGGCTCGACTTTCCCTATCTGCTCTTGCTGGTCTCCGGCGGCCACACTCAGATCGTCGCGGTGCGCGGCGTCGGCGACTACCAGCGCTGGGCAACGACCATCGACGATGCGCTGGGCGAAGCCTTCGACAAGACGGCCAAGATGCTTGGCCTGCCCTATCCGGGCGGGCCGAATGTCGAAAAGGCCGCGGCCGGCGGCGATGCGAGCCGCTTTGCCTTCCCGCGTCCGATGAAAGGCTCGGCGCAGCCGGATTTCTCCTTCTCCGGCCTGAAGACGGCTGTGCGCCAGACAGCAACGGCGATCGCGCCGCTCGGCGACCTGGACGTCGCCGACATCTGCGCCTCCTTCCAGGCGGCGGTGGCCGATGCGCTGGGCGACCGTGTCGCGCGGGCGCTCGCCCGTTTCCGCAAGGAATTTCCCGACACGGCAAAGCCGGCGCTGGTCGTCGCCGGCGGCGTCGCCGCCAACCGCACGATCAAGGCGACGTTGGAGGCGCGCTGTTCCAAGGCCGGCTTCGCATTCGTCGCACCGCCGCAAAAGCTTTGCACCGACAATGCCGCGATGATCGCCTGGGCCGGCATCGAGCGGCTGCGCGCCGGGATGGCCGACGCGAGCGCCGCCGACTTCGTGCCGCGCTCGCGCTGGCCGCTGGACAGTGTTTCCGCTCCCTTGGTCGGCTCGGGCCGTCGCGGGGCAAAGGCATGACTGACGCGGTCACGAACGGCGCACAGGCCAAGGCGCCCAGCGGCTGGCGCGTAGCGGTGCTTGGCGGCGGCGCCTGGGGCACGGCGCTGGCGCTCGCCATGCTGCGCGCCGGCCATTTTGTCCGCCTCTATGCCCGCGATCCCGACACCGTCGCCGCGATCGACCGTGGCGAAAACCCGCACTATCTGCCCGGCATCGCGATCGAGCCCGGCATCGTCGCCACCAGCGATATCGCTGCTGCGCTCGACGGTGCGAATTGCGTGCTGGCGGTAACGCCCGCGCAATCGCTGCGCGCGGTGCTGGCCGCTGCCGCCGGCCATGTGCCATCCGGCGTGCCGCTCGTCCTCTGTGCCAAGGGCATCGAGCGCGACACCGGCGCGCTGCTGTCCTCGATCGTCGAGGAAAACCTGCCCGACAATCCGGTCGCCGCACTTTCCGGCCCGAGCTTCGCCAGCGATGTCGCGCGCGGCTTGCCGACGGCGGTGGTGGTGGCCGGCCGCGACGGGGAACTGGCGGCCGATCTCGCCGCCCGCTTCTCGGCCGAGAATCTGCGCTGCTATTCCAGCGACGATCTCATCGGCGTCGAGATCGGCGGCGCGCTGAAGAACGTCTTCGCCATCGCCGCCGGCGCGGTAACGGGCGCCGGGCTTGGCGCCAGCGCCCAGGCCGCCATGGTGACGCGCGGCTTCGTCGAGCTGCGCCGCATCGGCGCCGCGTTCGGCGCCAGGCCGGAAACGCTGATGGGGCTCTCCGGCCTCGGCGACCTGCTGCTCACCTGTTCCTCGGCGCAGTCGCGCAACTTCGCCTACGGCCTGGCGCTCGGCCAAGGCAAGGAGCTCACCGGCCTGCCGCTCGCCGAAGGCGTGCCGACGGCCGGCATTGCCGCCCGCATAGCCGCCGAGCGCGGCATCGAGGCGCCGATCATTGCCGCTGTCGCCGCCATCCTCGATGGCAAGGTGACCATCGGCCAGGCTGTGACGGCGCTGATGACGCGGCCGCTCAAAACCGAAACCGACATCTGAAGCCTCGGAGATGAAACATGCTGTTTGCGTTGATTTGCAAGGACAAGCCCGGCAGCTTGCAGCTGCGCGCCGACACAAGGCCGGCGCATGCGGCGTTCCTGGAAGGGCTGATCAGGGAAGGAAGACTTGCCTTCGCAGGTCCCTTCCTCGACGCTGCCGGAAAGCCTGACGGAAGCCTGGTGATGATTGAGGCGCCCGACATGGCCGGCGCGCAAGCCCTGGCGGCCGCCGACCCTTATGCCAAGGCTGGCCTGTTCGAAAGCGTCGAAATCCGTCCATGGAATTGGGTCTTCCAGAAGCCCGCCGCCGCGTGACCGGTCGCTGGCGCTCCCGCTCCCCGCGAGAACGGGGAAAGGATAAGGAAGAGCGCCAACGCTTCAATCGTGGCGAACCGACAATCAAGGGGACAACTGAGATGAACTACTGGCTGTTCAAGTCCGAACCTTCGGTCTTTTCCTTCGAGGCGCTGAAGGCGAAGGGCAAGGCCGGCACGCAGTGGGACGGCGTGCGCAACTACGCCGCGCGCAACAACATGAAGGCCATGCAGATCGGCGATCTCGGTTTTTTCTACCATTCCAATGAAGGCCTCGACATCGTCGGCATCGCCGAGGTCTGCGCGCTCGCCCACCCCGACTCCACCACGGACGATCCACGCTGGGAATGCGTCGACATCCGCGCCCGCAAAGACGTGCCGAAGCCGGTGACGCTGGAACAGGTCAAGGCCAATCCGAAGCTGGCCGACATGGCGCTGGTGCGGCTTGGCCGGCTTTCCGTGCAGCCGGTGACGCCGGCAGAGTGGAAAGAAGTCTGCCGCATGGCCGGCCTCGACCCGGCGCCGTGACCAGACTCACTCCCAAAAACGCAAGGACATTCATCCTCGACAATACGGCGCTGATGGCGCCGCCGCACGTGCCGGAAGTGCTGCTGCACCTGGCTGACGAGGCGCACGACCTCTGGCTGCGCACCGAGGAGGAGCTGGCCGAGATCGGCCTGCCGCCGCCCTTCTGGGCTTTCGCCTGGGCCGGCGGCCAGGGCCTTGCCCGCTATGTGCTCGACCATCCGGCGACGGTGCAGGGCAAACGCGTGCTCGACTTCGCTTCCGGCTCCGGCATGGTCGCCATCGCTGCCTTGAAAGCCGGCGCGGCTGAAGTGACCGCGGCCGATATCGATCCCTTTTGCGCGACGGTCATCACCCTCAACCTCGAAGCCAATGGTGTGAAGGCCGATTTCGTGGATGCGGACTCCACCGGCACGGATGACGGCTGGGACGTCGTCTTGGCCGGCGATGTCTTCTACGACAAGCCTTTGGCGGAGAGGCTGACGCCGTGGTTCACGAGCCTCAAGGCGCGCGGCGCCGACATCCTCGTCGGCGATCCCGGGCGCGCCTATCTGCCGAAGACCGGACTGCAATCGCTCGCCGTCTACCAGGTGCCGGTGACGCGCGTGCTGGAGGATGCCGAGGTCAAGCGCACGACCGTGTGGCGATGGGTTTCCGCCGCTTCGGCTTGACGCAGCCGGCGAACAGGGATTCCATCGCTCATCTTTCGGGAGGGGATTCTATGGATTTCTCAACGGTGAACTGGCTGGCGGTGATCGCCGCAGCCGTCGTGGCGTGGCTGTTCGGTGCCGCCTGGTACATGGGCCTGAGCAGGCCCTGGCTGAAGGCGGCAAAGCTCGATCCGGCGACGATGAAGCGCTCGGCCGTTCCGTTCATCGTCAGCTTCGTCGCCGAGCTCGTCATGGCGCTGGTCATGACGCTGGTGGTCGGCGCGATGACCGGCGGCGAGCCCAACCCGCTCGCCGGCGTGATCTTCGGCTTTGTGCTCTGGTTTGGCTTCGTCGCCACCACGTTGTCGGTCAACCACCGCTATCAGGGCTTCGGCTGGGAGCTCACGCTGATCGATGCCGGCCATTGGCTCGGCGTGCTGCTCATCATCGGCGCCGTGATCGGTTGGTTCGGCGCGCCGGCCGCGCCGGCAGGCTAGAGCATTTCCAGGAAAAGTGTGAAACGGTTTCCGTCGGAATTGCGCCCAATAAACAGAGAGAGCGGTCCGGAGCGCCGCTACCCCGCGTCTGCGTCTTTCGTGACTTCGTCGAGAAGCCATTCGCGGAAGGCGACGATGCGCGCGTCGTCCTTCATCGCTTCCGGATAAACCAGGAAATAGGCGAACTCCGGCGCGACCTTGATGCCGAGTTCGAAGGGCCGGATCAGCCGCCCTTGCGAAAGGTCGTTGGCCACCATGGCGAAGTCGGCAAGCGCCACCGCATTGCCGTCGAGCGCCGCCTGCGCGGCATCGGTCGAGGACCCGAAGACAAGGGTGCGGCTGTCGTCGAAATCTTCGACCCCTGCCGCGTGCATCCACATGCTCCAGTTCGGCCAAGTGACGCCCTGCCGGGACCATTCGATATGCGCCAGCGTATGGTGGAAGAGATCGCGCGGCTCCTTCAGCGGCGGGCCTGAGGCGAGCAGCGCCGGGCTGCAGACGGGGATGATGATGTTCTCGAACAGCCGGTGAGCGCAGAGCCCGGGATATTTGCCGGTACCGAAACGAATGCCGATATCGACATCGTCCCGCTCGAAATCCCTGACTTCATAGGTAATGTCGAAGCGCAACTCGACGCCAGGCTTTTGCCGGCGGAAACCGTCGACGCGCCGCATCAGCCACTTGGTTGCGAACTGCGCGTCGAGCGTCACTTTCAGCAGCGCCGTGCCTCTCGCCATCTTGCGCGCGCGGGTAACGGCGCGGCCAAGCAGGTCGAGCGCATCGACCGAGGCTTCGAACAGAACGTTCCCCGCTTCGGTTAGCCGCATGGTGCGGCTGGTGCGCGTGAACAGCACGAGGTCGAGCTGATCCTCTATTTCCTTGATCTGGTGGCTGACCGCCGCCGGCGTCAGGCCAAGCTCGTCCGCGGCACGGGTGAAATTGAGGTGCCTCGCCGCTGCCTCGAACGTCCTCAACGCACGCGTTCCGGGCAGCAAGCGGGCCATCTCAATCTCAAAAAAAACTTGATGATCAGACAAGAACTACTCGTTTCCCGTTTGTTTCTCAATCCGGCAAGATGGCCGCATCGATAAACCATCAAACCGGATTTGATATCCGGAGAACACGGGATAGAGCCATGACCGAGATCGTCCTGAAGTCTCACGCCGTCCAGAAATCCGACTCCGGCATCACGCTTTGGCTGCGTTCGGCATTCGAGTGGCTGCGCCAGGCCGGGGTCGCCGCTCGGCTTCCCGACGAATCCGTCGAGGATCTCTCCGACCGTCAGCTGCGCGACATCGGCGTCGAGCGCAGGGACGTCGCAAAGGCGATGAACCGGGAGCTTGGCCGGATCGGATTGCTGGATACCGGCTGGCAGCAGCCTAAGCGGCACTGAGGGAATAGGGGAGTAGGCAGGAAATCTCGCTTCGGTGGACGTGCGTCCTCCGTGACATATCCTACTCTCCTACTCCCCTACTCCCCTACTCCCCTACCTCACCACCTTCACCACCGTCCGGTCCGACAGCAGCGGCAGCAGCCTCGCCATGGTGCGCGCCGTCACCGCGACGCAGCCTTGCGTCGGCGTGAAGCCGGGACGCGCCAGATGGAAGAAGATCGCGCTGCCGCGTCCGCGCCGGCGCGGCACGATGTTCCAGTCCAGCACCAGGCACACATCGTAGAGCCGGTCGGCGCGCCGCATCCGTTCATGGCTGGCGCCGTAAGGGATCTTCACCGGTCGGTTGTAGTTGCGGTCGTCCGGCACCTCGCACCAGCCAAGATCCGGGCCGATCGGTACCATCGCCAACCCCGTCCGGCGGCCCACGGGAAACTGGTCGTTGCGGAAATAGCCTGACAATATCCGCATCGCAGCCAGCGGCGTCGCGCCGTCGCCCTCGCGCTTGCTGGCGGAAATGCCGCCGCGCCCGAGGGCGCAGGGAAACACCGTTTGGCCGGCTTGCAGCAAGCCCTGCGCAGGGTTGCCGGGCTTTGCACGCACAACCAGGGCATGCAGGCCTTTGGGCAAAAATTCACCTGCCGCATTGCGCGCGCGTTTTTTCTTGTATGATTGTCTCACGGAACAAATCACTGTGAACGACTGTTGCGCCGGTGAGCTTCCGCATAAATGGGGGGAGGTCAACTGAATATTCTTTTTAAAACAACGGATTGATCATGACATCACGCACCATTCTAATCGTTGACGACGACGACGACCTGCGAGCCACCCTCGTCGAGCAACTGGCGCTTTACGAGGAATTCGACGTCCAGCAGGAAGCCACCGCCGCAAAAGGCGTCGCCACGGCGCGCGGCGGCCTTGTCGATCTGCTCATCATGGACGTCGGCCTGCCAGACATGGACGGTCGCGAGGCGGTGAAGATCCTGCGCAAGGGCGGCTATAAGGCCCCGATCATCATGCTGACCGGCCACGACACCGATTCCGACACCATTCTGGGGCTCGAGGCCGGCGCCAACGATTACGTCACCAAGCCTTTCCGCTTCGCGGTGCTGTTGGCGCGCATCCGTGCGCAGTTGCGCCAGCACGAGCAGAGCGAGGACGCCACCTTCTCGGTCGGCCCCTACACCTTCAAGCCCAGCCAGAAGCTTTTGATCGATCCGCGCGGCGCCAAGGTGCGGCTGACCGAAAAGGAAGCCTCGATCATCAAATATCTCTATCGCGCCGACCAGAAGGTGGTAACGCGCGACGTGCTCTTGGAAGAAGTGTGGGGTTACAATTCCGGCGTCACCACCCACACGCTGGAAACCCATGTCTACCGGCTGCGCCAGAAGATTGAGCGCGATCCTTCCAATGCCGAAATTCTTGTGACAGAAAGCGGCGGCTACAAGCTGGTTCCTTAAACATTTCATGATCTAGAGCAATTCCAGGAAAAGTGTGAAAGCGGTTTTCCGATCGGAATTGCGTCGAACCAAACAGATAGGCGGTCGGGCGGGACTGCCTCGGGTACGATCCTGATGCTGGAGGGTGATGGATCGGCTCGCTGCACGCATCGCACGACGCGTGATTGAAGTTGGAGTGCGCGCTCCCGCAAGGAGGCGGCGCTCCAAAGGAGGGACTGGACTGACCGCTCGGGGACACAGCTAGCATGGCGCTGGATGACGACATCCGCATCCTGTCCGCCGTGAAGCTTTTTCAGGGCTTCACGCAGGAACAGTTGCGCCTGCTGGCCTTCGGCGCCGAGACGACCTTTCTGCAGGCCGACCACAAGCTCTACCGCGAGGATGACGTGGCCGACTCGGCCTATATCGTCGTCAGCGGGCGGATAGTCCTCTATCGCGAGCAGGGCAGCGGCGAACGCGTCCCGATCGGCACGGCAGGCCCCGGCGCCATGCTCAGCGAACTGGCCCTTATCGCCGACACCAACCGGCTGACCAGCGCCTCGGCCGCGATCGATTCGGAAGTGATCCGCTTGAGCCGCAAGATGTTCCGCCGCATCTTGGAGGAGTATCCGGAGCTGGCGGTGCAGCTGCACGAGCGCATCCTGGAGGAATTCCAAGAGATGATCGCCCGCATCGAGGAGCTCGCGCCACGGTTTACGGAATAGACGCGCCGCAGCGCCTCTGCCGATTGATAGCGCTCAATCCAATTCAAACTTCGCGATGACCGGCACATGGTCCGACGGCTTCTCCCAGCCGCGCGCCGCCTTGACAATCTCGCAACCGGCAAAGCTCGGCACCAGATTGGCGGACGACCAGATATGGTCGAGCCGCCGGCCGCGGTCCGATGCTTGCCAGTCCTTCGCGCGGTAGCTCCACCAGGTGTAGAGCTTTTGCTCGGCCGGCACGTTGAGCCGCATCAGGTCAACCCAGCCGCCGGCCCGCCGCATCGCCTCGAAGTTTTCGGTCTCGACCGGCGTGTGGCTGACGACGTTGAGCAATTGCTTGTGCGACCACACGTCATGCTCCTGCGGCGCGATGTTGAGGTCGCCCACCAGGATCGAGGCATCGTGCTCGCTCGCCGGCACGCTGTTCATCTCATAGACGAAATCGAGCTTGTGGCGGAATTTCCGGTTGATGTCCGGGTCGGGCTCATCGCCGCCGGCCGGAACGTAGAAATTGTGCAGCAGAATCGACCTGCCGCCGGCCTGGACCCTGACCGAGAGATGCCGGCTGTCGTCGATCTCGCAGAAACGCCGCTTCTCGACCAGCGCGATCGGCCGGCGCGCCACCGTCGCCACGCCGTGATAGCCTTTCTGGCCGTGGAACAGGATGTGCTCGTATCCCGCCTTGCGGAAAGCCTTTTCCGGAAACAGCTCGTCCGGAACCTTGGTTTCCTGCAGACAGAGCACGTCCGGCGCGTGCTCCTTGAGCAGCCGCTCGACGATCGGCATGCGCAGGCGCACCGAGTTGATGTTCCAGGTGGCGATGGAAAAGGGCATGCGGCGGGTCCGGCAAGAGGTCGCCGAACTACTGCCAGCCGCCAGCCATAAAAACAAGCCGGCGACAATCGCCGAGGCTGGCGCCACCCCTCATTGCCTGCTGGGCATTTCTCCCCGTAAACGGCGAGAAAGAAGCCGGCCGCAGCCTTGGCACTCATTCTGCAACGCTGGAGATTGGAGAAACCGTCGATGACGGCGTCCCTGCTCCCCGTTTCACGGGGAGACGATGGCGGCAGCCAGATGAGGGGCGGCGCCGACGCTCGCAAGAGCACTAAGACGAAGGAAGTTATCTTGTCTTGGTATTGAGCTCGCGGTTCGCCGTATAGTCGATGGCGAAGGTGCCGTCCGGAATGGAGACGCCTTCCTTGACGTTGAAGATCATCACCGTCGTGTCCTTGCCCTGCGCGTCGGTGATCGTCCACTGGCGCAGTTCATAGGTCTTCGGATCGAACATCATGGTGATCTTGGCGTTGCCGAACACCGACTTGTCGGAGAGTTGGATGGTGGTGAGGTCGTCTTCTTCCTTGACGGCCTTCACGCGCCCGCCCGAGAGATCGATCCGGTCGTCGAGCAAAAGCTTCAAGGGCGTCTTCGACAGCGGATAGAGGTCGGAGGTGTTCAGCTTCTTGTTGAGGATGACGACCGACTTGCCGTCCGAGATCACCCGGAAATTCGACGATCCGTCATAGTTGAAACGGATTTTGCCGGGACGTTCGAGGAAGAACTTGCCGCCGGTCTGCTCGCCCTTCGGGCCGAACTGCACGAATTCGCCGCTCATCGATTTGACCGAGGAAAAATGGTCGGCGATCTTTTGCGCCGCCGGCGGAACCGCGGCCTGAGCCAAGGCCAGAAGTTGGAAGCCCGGCACGACATTGATGGCGGCGGCGCCCGCAAGCACCAGGCCAAGGCCGAGCAGCTGTCGGCGGGTCGGAGCGAAATCTGTCTGGGTCTTCATGCCGGTCACTTCCTGTGATTTGCCTTGGTCGCAGTCTCTGGACCGCCAGTTGGGCCTAAGTTTGGCGGGTCGCACGCCGCTTGGTCGCATCAACGCGCCAGAGGGTTCAAAGTTGCCGGCCGCCTCCCGTGGACGTCGCCGGGCTAGAACTTATCGTCCTCGGTGGGAACGAGAATCTCGCGTTTGCCGGCGTGGTTGGCCGGGCCGACGATGCCTTCCTTCTCCATCTTTTCGATGATTGACGCCGCGCGGTTGTAGCCGATGCCCAGCCGGCGCTGGATGTAGCTGGTCGAGGCCTTGCCGTCGCGCAGCACCACGGCCACCGCCTGATCGTAGGGATCATCGGAATCCTCGAAATTGCCGCCCCCGCCGCCGCCGGAACCGCCCCGGCCCGAGGCGCCGTCCTCGTCGTCTTCCTCGTCATCCTCGGTGATGGCGTCGAGATACTCCGGCACGCCCTGCAGTTTGAGATGGCCGACGATGCGTTCGACCTCGTCGTCCGAGACGAAGGGACCGTGGACACGCTGGATGCGGCCGCCGCCCGCCATGTAGAGCATGTCGCCCATGCCGAGCAGCTGCTCGGCGCCCTGCTCGCCCAGGATCGTGCGGCTGTCGATCTTCGACGTCACCTGGAAGGAGATGCGGGTGGGGAAATTGGCTTTGATGGTGCCGGTTATGACGTCGACCGACGGGCGCTGCGTCGCCATGATGACGTGGATGCCGGCGGCGCGCGCCATCTGCGCCAGGCGCTGCACCGCGCCTTCGATGTCCTTGCCGGCCACCATCATCAGGTCGGCCATTTCGTCGATGATGACGACGATATAGGGCATCGGCTCGAGGTCGAGATCCTCCGTCTCGTAGATCGCCTCGCCGGTCTGGCGGTCGAAGCCGGTCTGCACGGTGCGCGAGATTTTCTCGCCCTTCTTCTCGGCCTGGCTGACGCGTGCATTGAAGCCGTCGATGTTGCGCACGCCGACCTTGGACATCTTGCGGTAGCGGTCCTCCATCTCGCGCACCGTCCATTTCAGCGCCACCACGGCCTTCTTCGGATCGGTGACGACGGGCGTGAGCAGATGCGGGATGCCGTCATAGACCGAGAGCTCGAGCATCTTCGGATCGATCATGATCAGCCGGCATTCCTGCGGGGTGAGCCGGTAGAGCAGCGACAGGATCATGGTGTTGATGGCGACCGACTTGCCTGAGCCGGTGGTGCCGGCGACCAGCACATGCGGCATCTTGGCGATGTCGACGATGACCGCCTCGCCGTTGATGGTCTTGCCGAGCGCCAAGGCGAGCTTCGCCTTGGTGGTTTCGAAGTCGCGGCTCGCCATGATCTCGCGCAGATAGACCGTCTCGCGCTTGGCATTCGGCAGTTCGATGCCGATGGCGTTGCGGCCGGGCACGACGGCGACGCGGCAGGCGATCGCGCTCATCGAGCGGGCGATGTCGTCGGAAAGGCCGATGACGCGCGAGGATTTGATACCGGGCGCAGGTTCCAGCTCATAGAGGGTGACGACCGGACCCGGGCGGACATGGATGATCTCGCCCTTGACGCCGAAATCCTCGAGCACGCCTTCGAGCAGCCTTGCGTTCTGCTCCAGCGCGTCCTTCGACAGGCTTGGGTCTTTCGCCACGTTCTTCGGTTCGGACAGGAAATGCAGCGACGGCATCTCGAACGTGCCGGAGCCGATGAGCGAGGTCTGCGCCTCGCGCTGAACGCGTGCGCCTTGCACCGGGCGCGGCGCAGGCGCCTCCACGCGCGTCGCCGCGTCCGAGCGGAAGTTGCGCACATTGGCGCGGCGCTGGACCGGCTCTTCGTCGTCGAAGTCGTCGAGATCGGCCTCTTCGTCGTCGAAGTCATCGTCGTCCACCGGATCGACCGAAGCGCTGCGGTCGTTGACCATTGCGGCGAAGAATTCCGGCTCGACACGGGCGCGGCCGCCGGGGCTCATCCTGGATTCGGCGTACTCGGCCGATTCGACCCGTTCGGCGGCGCGGCGCCAGGCGCTGGCCCGCGGCTCAATCTGAGGCTCGAACTCGTCACGCTCCTGCCTGCGGCGCGCGGCACGCCGATGCATCCATGCACGGAACGACAGCCACCAATGGGTGATGGCGCCGAGCGCAAGAATGCCTTCGTCGCCCTCGTCTTCATCCTCATCGAAGAGCAGATCGTCCTGCTCGCGCGGTTCCGGCTCGGCGGCGCGCTCCATGACGGCAAAGCCGTTCTTGCGCGCGATCAGCGCTGAGCCATAGGCGAACAGCCAGAGCGCCGGCGTGGCAAGCACAATGGCGATGACGGTGGCGAAAAGGCCCTTCGGATAGCCGCCGACGGCGATGCCCGGGATCTTCAGCACCATATCGCCGAACACGCCGCCGAGACCGGTCGGCAGCGGCCAGGTGTTGGGCGGCGTCACGCAGCCGACGATCGCCGCGGCAAGCAGCGCGAAGCCGAACCAGGCAAGCCCGCGCTTGCCCAGCCTGTCGACGCCGTGGGCGGAGAAGAGCAGAAAACCCCAGATCACCGCCGGCACCAGTCCGGCGACGGCGGCAAGGCCGAAGAACTGCATGGCAAGGTCGGAAAACACCGCGCCCGCATAGCCCATGGCGTTGGTGACGAGATTGTTGGTGGCGTGCGAGAAGCTCGGATCGGCGACGTTCCAGGTAGCGAGGCTGGCGACGCCGAAAGCGGTGAACACGAACATCCCGGCACCGACCAGGCGCCCAACCTGCCGCCGCGCGAACGCCTGGATGCCGTGCCCCGTATCGGTCAGCGCGAGCGGTGCTGAAGCGCCTGAACGCATGCCTCTTCCCCGTGTGTCGATGCCTGGCCGGATGCGTGACGCATGCCGGGAGATTCGTCTCCCAGACTATCGGCGGGAAGGTTAAGGCCGCATTAACCATGGCCTTTTACCGAGATGCTCCCCGGAAGGGAGATGGCGGGCCCATGAAGCTCGCCATCTCATTGGCAAAGATGAAACGATCAGGCCCGTAAGGACCCGACCTGCCGCAAATCACTTATGGCCGGCGTACTGCATCAGGTTGGCGCAGAATTCGGCATGCGGCTTGCTCATCGCCGCGTCTTGGCACTCCTTCATCATCGCGTCCTGCTTGTCCTTTGCCGTCGTCGCCCAGGCGGCCTTGAAATCGGCCTCGGACTTCATGGTCTTCATGCTGGAATCGGTGAAGAACGGAGCCATATTGTCAGGCGAGTCGAGCGCGCCGGCAAGTGCAACACCGCTGACCATCGACAGAGCCATTGCTCCCAGGAAGATATTCTTGCAGTTCATTGGTCGATTCCTTCCCTGATATTTGGCGACACCACGATGGCGGTCGCAATCCCAGTACGGAACCGGAAGGGCGGACGTTTCACACATTCGCGATCAAGTGAATGTGATCGAAACGCTCCATGCTCATATCCGAGAAAAAAGGAGGCCCGGAAAATCTTCCGGGCCTCAAGGCGTGAGCCCCTTTCGAGAGCATCACGACGGGATCTTGGGAGCAAATCGGGAAAGCCGCGCCGCGGCTTCCCTTGATATCCGGACCGGCGGGAGGAGTATCCGCCGGTCCTTGGCCGGGTCGGCCTTACGGCACGACTTCGCCGTGCTGGGTGACGTCGAGACCCTCGACCTCTTCCTGGGTGCTCGGACGCAGGCCGACCAGCGCCTTGACGATGTAGAGGATCACCAAGGTGGCGACCGCCGTCCATACGATGGTGACAGCGACGCCGTATGCCTGCTTGGCGAGCGAGGCGCCCGACGACAGGCTGTTGATCGCCGGATCGGCGAGCACACCGGTCAGCAGTGCGCCGACGATGCCGCCGACGCCGTGGACGCCGAAGGCGTCGAGCGAGTCGTCATAGCCCATGGCGTGCTTGAGCTTGACCGCCGACAGGTAGCAGACGACGCCGGCGATGATGCCGACGAAGAAGGCGCCGGTCGGGTTGACGAAGCCGGAAGCAGGCGTCACCGCGACAAGGCCCGCGACGGCGCCCGAGATGATGCCGAGCACCGAAGGCTTCTTGGCGACGATCCATTCGGCGAACATCCAGGCCAGCGCCGCCGCGGCGGTGGCGACCTGCGTGTTCAACATCGCAGCGCCGGCGAGGCCGTCGGCCGCCAGTTCCGATCCGGCGTTGAAGCCGAACCAGCCGACCCACAGCAGCGAGGCGCCGATCACCGAGTAGACCAGGTTGTGCGGCGCCATGTTGGTGGTGCCGTAGCCCTCGCGCTTGCCGAGAACGAGCGCGCAGACCAGGCCCGCGACACCGGCATTGATATGGACGACGGTGCCGCCGGCGAAATCGAGCACCCCGGCGGTGGCGAGAAAGCCCCCGCCCCATACCCAGTGCGCCACCGGCGCGTAGACGACCAGCAGCCACAGCGCCATGAAGATGAGCAGCGCCGAGAACTTCAAGCGTTCGGCGAAGGCGCCGGCGATCAGCGCCGGGGTGATGATGGCGAAGGTCATCTGGAACATCGAGAAGACGAATTCAGGGATGTTCGCCACGCCGGGCGCCCACAGCGAGGAAGTGGTGATGCCGTGGTGGAAGAATTTCGAGGCACCGCCGATAATCTTGTTCATGCCGCCGCCGTCGGAGAAGGCCAGCGAGTAGCCGAACATGAACCACAGCACCGTCACCAGGCAGGTGATGGCGAAGCTCTGCATGATGGTGGCGAGCACGTTCTTCTTGCGCACCATGCCGCCGTAAAACAGCGCCAGGCCCGGGATGGTCATCATCAGCACCAGCGCCGTCGAGGTCAGCATCCAGGCGGTGTTGCCGGTGTCGAGCGCGGGCGCCGGGGCGGCCGGCGCTGCGGCCGTGGCTGCCGGAGCGGCCTCCTGCGCGAAGGCGGCGGCGGTGCTGAACGCTACGAGAGCGAGCGCAGCGGCCGCCCGTCCCGTCGTCTTCAAGGGGGAAGGAATATTCATTGAACTCTCCGTTGGAATAGCTGGTCGCCGCTCAGAGCGCGTCGGTGTCTGTTTCGCCGGTGCGGATGCGCACCGCCTGGTCGATGCCGAAGACGAAGATCTTGCCGTCGCCGATCTGGCCGGTCTTGGCGGCGGAGCTGATGGCTTCGACGGCCTTGTCGACCATGTCGGCGCCGACGGCGACCTCGATCTTGATTTTGGGCAGGAAGCTGACCGCGTATTCGGCGCCGCGATAGATTTCCGTATGTCCCTTCTGACGCCCGTAGCCTTTGACTTCGGTGACGGTCAGGCCCTGGATGCCGACGGCGGTGAGCGCTTCGCGCACCTCGTCGAGCTTGAACGGCTTGATGATTGCCATCACGATTTTCATAAGGTTTCACCCTTTGCTGTTGCGGTCCCCCGCGTTTGCACACCTTCACCGATCCCGAGGAGAGCCGGAGAGTGCAGGACAGGATTCAAGCTCCGTGCCAATTGCCGAAGCAGGACATTAACCTGTTGTAAACAAACGGGATCCGCAGCCCTTGCTCAACAAACGGGCGCAGTGCCGCAATGGCTCATGATTAAAAAATGGGCAAAATTTGGAAAATGCCTGCTTTCTAGCCATGCCTCGAAGCCGGCTCAGCGTTTCAGCCGGATGAGGCCTTCCTGCGCGACCGAGGCGATCAGCGTTCCGTCGCGCGCGAACAGCGATCCGCGGGTGAAACCGCGCGAGCCTTGCGTGGAGGGGCTGTCCTGCGTGTAGAGGATCCAGTCGTCCAGCGAATGACTGCGGTGGAACCACATGGCATGGTCGAGGCTCGCCGCCTGGATGTCGCGATCGAAGATGGCGCGGCCATGCGCGAAGGTCGAGGTGTCGAGCAGCGTCATGTCGGAGAGATAGGCAAGAACCGCCGCCTGCGTGGCGCGGTCTTCCGGCACCGGGCCCGTGGTGCGGATCCAGATATTCTGCTCCGGCTCCAGCTTCTCGCGGCTGGTATAGTGCTTGAGCATTACCGGCTTCATCTCGATCGGCCGGTCGCGCTCCCAGTAGCGTTTGATGCCTTCCGGCACCGCCTCGCCGAACTTGCCGAGCAGCTCGCGCTGCGACAGAAGCGTGTCGGGCGCCGGCACGTTGCGCGGCATCGGCAGCTGATGCTCCAGCCCGACCTCATCCTGCTGGAACGAGGCTTCCAGCGAGAAGATCGCCTGCCCATGCTGGATCGCCACCACCCGGCGCGTGGTGAAAGAGCCGCCGTCGCGGATGCGGTCGACCTCATAGACGATCGGAACCTTGGTGTCGCCGGGCCGCATGAAATAGCCGTGCAGCGAATGCACATGGCGCCCGGGCTCGACAGTGCGCTGGGCGGCGACCAGCGCCTGAGCGATCGTCTGGCCGCCGAACACGCGCTGCCAGTCGAGCTTGGGGCTGCGACCACGATACAGGTTGTGTTCGAGCTGCTCGAGGTCGAGAATGTCGAGAAGCTCGTCCATGGCCGCCGTCATGTTCCACGTCCTTTGAAGATGTGTCATGGCGGGTTTCGGACAGGAGAGCCGGGCAGTCAAGCTGCAACGGCCGCCGCGGTGGCCGTAGGTCGCGAAAGGAAAGTGCCATGGTCGACCGCAAGGCGGATGCAGCGGACAAAACCTCGGTGGACGTGCTGGTGGCGGGCGCCGGCTATGTCGGCCTTGCCGCGGCCGTGTCGCTGAAGCAGGCACGACCGAGCCTTGCCGTCGCCATTGTCGATGCGGCACCTGCCGGCGTCTGGCAGAAGGACGGCCGCGCCTCGGCGATCGCCGCCGCAGCCTGCCGCATGCTGGAGCAGCTCGGCGTCTGGGACGAGATCGCGCCCGAGGCGCAGGCGATCACCGAGATGATCATCACCGATTCGCGCGCCGCCGATCCGGTGCGCCCGGTGTTTTTGACCTTCGAAGGCGAGGTGGCGGCCGGCGAACCCTTCGCCCATATGGTGGCCAACCGGGTTCTCAACGGCGCGCTGCGCTGCCGCGCCGAAAAACTCGGCATCGACGTCATCGAAGGCATGGCCGTCAGCGCCTTCGACACGAACGGCGCCGGCATCACCGTGCATCTGGCCGACGGCGCCGCGCTTAAGGCCTGCCTGCTCGTCGCCGCTGACGGCGTCAATTCGAAGCTGCGCGACATGGCCGGCATCAAGACGGTGAAATGGGAATACGGCCAGTCCGGCATCGTCTGCACGGTCGCGCATGAGCGCCCGCACAATGGCCGCGCCGAGGAACATTTTTTGCCCGCCGGCCCCTTCGCCACCTTGCCGCTGAAGCCTGAAGAGGACGGCACCAATCGCTCCTCGATCGTCTGGGTGGAGCGCACGGAAGACGCGCAGAAGCTGGTCGAGGGCGACGAGTTCGTCTTCGAGCATGAGCTGGAGCAGCGCTTTGGGCTGAAGCTCGGCGAGATCCGCGTCGCCGACAAGCCGCGCGCCTGGCCGCTCGGCCTGATCCTTGCGCGCGCCTTCGTCGCACCGCGCATCGCGCTCGCCGGCGATGCGGCTCACGGCATCCATCCGATCGCCGGTCAGGGCCTCAATCTCGGCTTCAAGGATGTCGCAGCACTTGCCGAAGTGGTGGTCGAGGCCGACCGGCTCGGCCAGGACATCGGCGCGCTCGACGTGCTCGAGCGCTACCAGCAATGGCGCCGCTTCGACACGCTGCAGATGGGCGTCACCACCGACGTGCTGAACCGCCTGTTTTCCAACGACATTGGCCCGCTGCGCGCCGTGCGCGACCTCGGCCTCGGTATCGTCGAGCGCATGCCGAAGCTCAAGGACTTCTTCATCCGTCAGGCGTCTGGCCTGTCAGGCGACATGCCGCGGCTATTGAAGGGCGAAGCGATCTAGCGCCTAGCAATTGGCCGGTGCCTACGCGACGTCGTCATCCACGGCGGGAGCGGGAGCGAAGCGGACGCGAAGACCCGAGGATCCATGCCGTGACCTTGGTCGAAGAATGCCGCCGAGCAGAATCCTGCACCGCTGCAACGCTTATAGGTAACGGAATGGATTCTATGGTCTGCGCCGCGCCGCTTCGCTCCTTGCTCCGCCATAGAATGAGGAGGCGAGAAGCGTTTCGGCCAATCACGAAGGTAGGCGATCCGGCCGCCACTGCTTCAGCTTAATTGACCTCAAAACCCAGCTTCTGCCGCAGCCTCACCATCCGCTGGTCGGCGATCCGCAGGCGTTGCTCGCCGCCCTGTGCCACCCGGTTCAGCATGCTGAGCAGATCGTCCCGTTCGTGCGGCTCGAGGCGCTCGCGCAGGAACGGCGCCAGCTTGTCGATGACGATCGTGGTGTCGTCGACCTGCGCGGCCGCCCATTTGGCGTAGACGACGGCCTCGTCGGTTTTCTTAGGGTTGTCGGCAATCTGCGCGATCACCTCACGGATGACGGCTTCGCGCTGCGGCAGGATCGGGCCATGTTCCGAAACGATCGCGGTGATCAGCGTCGCGGCGGCCACGACCGGATCGTCGATCGCCGTCAGCGGCGAAAGTGCCGCCTGTTTGCGCAGCTTCTTACGGCGGATATTGCCCTGCACGCGGCCGATAACGTCGGCGACCTCGCTGGCCGCCTCGTTCATCGCCTTCAGCCGGTACCACCAGATGGCCGCCACGCCGAGCAGGCCAAGCATAGCGAGCAGAAAAGGCATGCCGAATTCCCCCGAAACCGCGGCAACGATAGAAGAAGTACAGCATCGCTTCAACTCGCGACAATTGCGGCGATGAACAAACCGCTAATAACTCCGGGTCATGACCCCGGTATGTCGTAGACAGCCCTGACCTCGACGGTGCCGAGCTCGGCCAGCGGAATGCCGTCTGCGATCGCCATCGCCTCGTCGAGATCCGCGGCCTCGACCATGACGAAGCCGAGCAGCTGTTCTTTCGTCTCGGCGAACGGCCCGTCGGTAACCAGCCGCTTGCCCTTGCGACGCCTGAGCGACTTCGACATCTTCACCGGCTGCAGCGCCTGCGCGATGATCAGCTTGCCTTGTCGATCGAGTTCCCTGTCATAGGCGAGCGAATCGGCGTCGAGCTTGGCGGATCGTTCCGGCGTGAGCGCGAAGAGGTCCTTTTCCTCGCCGTAGACCAGCAGGACATATTTCATTGTCAGTTCCCTTCCTGCGATGAACCATAGGAGGCGACCGCGATGCTGTCAGCCTTGCTTCTGGCCGCCGCATGATCGAGCAGGCATGCCGCAATCCCGATTATGGCCACGGCCGCCGCCAGCCGGCCGAGGCCGAAGGCCGGGGGATCCAGCCAGAACTCTTCCGGTCGCTGCACCCTTCGGCCGGGGCGCCTCCAAAGTGCGAAAAACAGATTGTTCATCTTCAACCTCCTTCGGCCCCGAACTTCGTGGCCGCCCCCAGGACGGTCCGGCCGCCGGGAAGTCGACATTTTTGCACGCGTTTTTTTTCGAGAATTTTTTCGCGCGCGTCGACTTCGCGGGCACAATCGCGCCATGGTCTTCCGGCGCGCTCGCGCTATAGTTCAGCGGAACGCCGGCGCCCGCCGGCGCGAACCCCGACAAGCCAGGAGGACTTCATGGACCGCACCGCAAACGCCGTCTGGAAAGGCAATCTGAAAGAGGGCAAGGGCACGCTGGAAACGCAGAGCGGGACTCTGAAGGGCATACCCTATTCCTTCAAGGCGCGCTTCGAGGATGAGAGCGGCAAATCCGGCACCAATCCGGAAGAGCTGATCGCCGCCGCCCATGCCGGATGCTACGCCATGCAGCTGTCGCATTTCCTCGCCGAGAACGGCACCCCGGCCATCGCGCTCGACTCCAAGGCTGTTGTGACACTGGTGCCCGGCACCGGCATAACCGGCAGCGCCATCACCCTGGTCGGCAAGGTCCCGGGCATCGATGCGGCAAAGTTCCAGGAACTGGCCGAGAAGGCCAAGGCCGAGTGCCCGGTCTCAAAGGCGCTCGGCGCCATCAAGGTCTCGCTGGACGCCAGGCTGGGCTGACGTAGGCTGCGCGGGGCAGGGATCCGTCGCGCCCCTCTCTGCCCTGCCGGACATCTCCCCACGAGGGGCGAGATGCCCGGCAGGACAGAGGGGGGCGCTGTCCCGCCATCATCTCACGCTAGCCGCCCAGCGCCTCGATCTTCGCCCGCAACGAAGCAACCTCTTCCTCCAGAGCCCGCACCCGCGCTTCGAGATCGGAAGCGTCGGAGGACGCCGGCGGTTCCCATGGCGCTGCCGCCGCTGATACTTCCACCGGACCGCTGAGCAGATGCACATACCGCTCCTCGCGCTGACCGGGCGCACGTTCGAGCAGCAGAATGAGCGGTGGCCGGCGGCCGATGAGGAGGTCGAGATTATCGCGAAGCTCTTCGATCGACCCGAAGCGCGCCATGCGCTCAGAACGGGCGAGCAGCTCATGCGCCGTCTGCGCGCCGCGCAGGAGCAGCAGACCGACGATCGCGATCTGCGGCGTGGTCAGCGAAAAGCGCTGCGCCATCAGATGTTCGTAGCGCTCGACCCGCGAAGCAAAAGCCTGGCGCACCAGACCCTTCTGTTCGAGCGAGCTGAGCGCGCGCCTAACGTCGGTCAGTTCCAGCGCCATCACCGGCTCGCGCGCCGTCTTCTGGTTGGCGGCGGCATGCGCACCGTTGAGCGTCAGCGGATAGACATCCGGCGTCAGCTCCTTCTTCTCGATCAGTGAGCCGAGCACGCGGGCTTCGACGGAAGAGAGGACGGGAAGATCGGTCATTGGGTTTGGCTTTTCGATAAGGTCGGTTCTCCGGGTACCGATTTTGACAGAAATCGGATCGCCGCGACAAGGCAGAACCTTCGGAACGTCGGCGGGACAGCGCCCCCCTCTGTCCTGCCGGACATCTCCCCCACTTGGGGGGGAGATCAGCAGCTTCGCCGACGGCGCTCATCCTTCAACGTTGGCGATTGGCGAAAGCCGCGATGACAGCCAATCTCCCCACCCGTGGGGGAGATGGCCGGCAGGCCAAAGGGGGGCGCGAAGAATCGCTGCGTACGAACTTGAGCCGCTAAACTTTAGACGCGCCGCTCAACCATCATCTTCTTGATCTCCGCGATCGCCTTCGCCGGATTGAGCCCCTTCGGACAGGTTTGCGCGCAGTTCATGATGGTGTGACAGCGATAGAGGCGGAACGGATCCTCGAGATTGTCGAGCCGCTCGCCGGTCGCCTCATCGCGGGAATCGATCAGCCAGCGATAGGCCTGCAGCAGCGTTGCCGGGCCGAGATAGCGCTCGCCGTTCCACCAGTAGCTCGGGCACGAGGTCGAGCAGCAGGCGCACAGGATGCACTCATAGAGCCCATCGAGCTTCTCGCGGTCTTCATGGCTTTGCAGCCATTCCTTGGCGGGCGTCGGCGAGACCGTCTTCAGCCAGGGCTCGATCGAGGCATGCTGGGCATAGAAGTTGGTAAGGTCGGGCACGAGGTCCTTGATCACTGGCATATGCGGCAGCGGATAGATCTTCACCGCGCCGGAAATGTCTTCGGCGCCCTTGGTGCAGGCGAGCGTGTTCGAGCCGTCGATGTTCATGGCGCAGGACCCGCAAATGCCTTCGCGGCAGGAGCGGCGCAGCGTCAACGTCGGGTCGATCTTGTTCTTGATCCACAGCAGCGCGTCGAGCACCATCGGCCCGCAATCGTCCATGTCGACGAAATAAGTGTCAATGCGCGGATTCTCGTCGTCGTCCGGCGACCAGCGGTAGATGCGGTATTCGCGCAGATTGGTGGCGCCCTCCGGCTTCGGCCAGGTCTTGCCCTGCTGGACTTTCGAATTCTTGGGTAGCGTGAGTTCGACCATTACCTGCGGTCCTTTCGGATGACGAGCTTCAGCCCGGACCAGATATCGTTGACGGCCGCGACCTTGACGTCGACAAGGTCGCGCTTGAGCGCCTCGGCGCGGATGACGTCCTCGGTGACGTCGGTCGGCACGTTCGAAGCCTTCTTCGGCCAGGAGACCCAGACCATGCCGTCGCGCTTGATCGCCATCTCGATGCCGGCCAGGCCGTCCTCGATCTCGGCGCGCTGCCGGGTGAACGCGTGCACCGCATCGTATTTTCGGTTGCCCGAGATCGCCGACCAGTTGGGCAGCCGATCGACCCCGGCAAACCCGACGGCTCCAGCCAACTCGTCGAGCTCGGGCGGCAGCGCGATGAAGGCGGCGACCATGCCGTCCTTCAGGCCGAGCTTGGCCGGAAGGGGCGTGCCGGAATATCCCGCGGCCGCCAATGCCATGTCAGTAGACCCTGGCCTTTGGCGCGATCTTGGCCAGGCTGATGCCGCCATCCTTTTCCGCCAGCAGCGGGTCGGTGTGCACCGGGCGGTAGGAAAGCGTCACCTTGCCGTCCTCACTGACCTGGGCCAGCGTGTGCTTGCGCCAGTTGGCGTCGTCGCGCGCCGAGAAATCCTCTCGCGCATGCGCGCCGCGGCTCTCCTTGCGCGCCTCGGCGCCGTAGACCGTGGCGATGG
Source organism: Mesorhizobium sp. WSM3862 (assembly GCF_002294985.1). Classification (GTDB taxonomy): domain Bacteria; phylum Pseudomonadota; class Alphaproteobacteria; order Rhizobiales; family Rhizobiaceae; genus Mesorhizobium. The sequence continues at coordinate 554,109 of NZ_NSGE01000005.1, forward strand.
CATTGACCATCAGGTTTTCGAGCTCCAGCGTCTCGACCAGGTCCGAGTTCCAGATCATCGAGCGGTCGAAGACCTTGACGTCCTTGAGCTCGCTCCAGATTTGAGAAACGCGCTGGCAGCCATTTTCCAGCGATTCCTGCGTGCGGAACACCGCCGCGTCTTCCTGCATCGCCCGCTGCATCTTTTCGCGCAGCGCCGCGGTCGGGGTCGAGCCGCTGGCGTGGCGCAGCTTGTCGAAGCGGTCCATGATCTTGTCGACCGATTCCTGATTGGGCGACGCAATCGCCGACTTGCGATCGATCACCTGGCCGGCGCGGATTGCGGCCGCGCGGCCGAACACGACGAGATCGATCAGCGAGTTGGAGCCGAGCCGGTTGGCGCCATGCACGGAGGCGCAGCCGGCCTCGCCCACCGCCATCAGGCCGGGCGACACGCGGTCGGGGTTGTCGAAGCTCGGGTTGAGCGCCTCGCCCCAATAATTGGTCGGCACGCCGCCCATATTGTAGTGGACCGTCGGCAGCACCGGGATCGGCTCCTTGGTCAGGTCGACGCCGGCGAAGATCTTGGCCGATTCGGAGATGCCCGGCAGCCGCTCGTGCAGCACCGCCGGATCGAGATGGTCGAGATGCAGGAAAATGTGGTCCTTGTTCTTGCCGACGCCGCGGCCCTCGCGGATCTCCAGCGTCATGCAGCGCGAGACCACGTCGCGCGAGGCGAGGTCCTTGGCCGACGGCGCGTAGCGCTCCATGAAGCGCTCACCCTCGGAATTGACGAGATAGCCGCCCTCGCCGCGCGCGCCTTCGGTGATCAGGCAGCCGGCGCCGTAGATGCCGGTCGGATGGAACTGCACGAACTCCATGTCCTGCAGCGGCAGCCCGGCCCGCGCGGCCATGCCGCCGCCGTCGCCGGTGCAGGTATGCGCCGAGGTGGCGGAGAAATAGGCGCGGCCATAGCCGCCGGTCGCCAGCACCACCATCTTTGCCGAGAAGCGGTGGATGGTGCCGTCGTCGAGGTTCCACGCCACCACGCCGGTGCATGTGCCGTCCGGCTCCATGATCAGGTCGAGCGCGAAATACTCGATGAAGAACTGCGCGTTGTTCTTCAGCGACTGGCCGTAGAGCGTATGCAGGATGGCGTGCCCGGTGCGGTCGGCGGCGGCGCAGGTGCGCTGAACCGGCGGGCCGTCGCCATAATTCATCATGTGGCCGCCGAACGGCCGCTGATAGATCTTGCCCTCTTCGGTGCGCGAGAATGGCACGCCGTAATGCTCGAGCTCGTAGACGGCGGCCGGCGCCTCGCGCACCATGTATTCCATGGCGTCGACGTCGCCGAGCCAGTCCGAGCCCTTGACCGTGTCGTACATGTGCCACTGCCAGGAATCCGGGCCCATGTTGGAGAGCGAGGCGGCGATGCCGCCTTGCGCCGCGACCGTGTGCGAGCGCGTCGGAAACACCTTGGTGATGCAGGCGGTGCGCAGCCCCTGCTCGGCCATGCCGAGCGTGGCGCGCAACCCGGCGCCGCCGGCGCCGACGATCACGACATCGAATTTGTGATCGACAAAGGTGTAGGCCGAAGCCGTGCTGGCTGTGTTTGCGCTGGCCAAGACGTCAGCCTCCGAATGCGAGTTTAAGCAGAGCGAAGAGCGAGGCGACGCCGACTGCAATTGAGAAGAATGTGTTGAGGGCGATCAGCGCCAGCTTCATGCCCTCGCCATGCACATAATCCTCGATGATGACCTGCATGCCGATCCGCATGTGGTAGAGCGCGGAAATCAGCACCAACGACAGCACCAGCGCCACGAAGGGGTTCGCGAGCGACGCCCGCACTTCCGCATAGCCGTGGCCGTTGAGGGCGATCAGGAAGCCGACGAAGAACAGGATGAGCGGGATATTGGCCACCGCCGTCAACCGCTGGCGCCAGAAATGGCCGGTACCCTCACGCGCCGAACCAAGGCCGCGAACCTTCCCGAGCGGCGTGCGCATGTCCGAATTCTTTGCGGTCATCAGAGTGCCCCCCGCGCCATGTAGCCCGCGATCCAGATCAAAAGCGTCAGCACGATCGAGCCGGCGAGCGTTGCCCATGCGATCCTCGAGGCGGTGTGTTTTTCGAGCCCGGCGCCGGTGTCCCAGACGAGATGGCGCAACCCACCCAGCATGTGGTGCATCAGCGCCCAGGTGTAGCCGAACAGGATCAGCCGGCCGAGCCACGAGCCGAAGGCCCAGTTGATCCAGTCGAACGCAGCCTGCGAACTCGACGCAGCGATCAGCCAGGCCGCCACTAGGAGCGTGCCGAAATAGAGCGCGCCGCCGGTGATGCGATGGATGATCGACATCGTCATCGTGATCGGGGGCCTGTAGATCGTCAGGTGCGGCGAAAGCGGCCGTTCACGTCTGGCAATTGCGCGGGTGGCTGGTGATTTGCTCATGGCTCCCCCAGATCGGCGTTCCTGAGCCGCGAAGGATGCGGCTTTTGCCGCACAACATAGGGCCTCGGATAGCGGGTTTCTAATGCGCTTTTTGCACCGCGTCAAAGCCGGAAAATCGTTTTGAAAACGTCATTTAGTCTGACAAAACGGGGAAATTCAGCTTCAATCGATTAGCGGCCGATCTGCAGCCGGCGCAACGTCGCTGCAGTGCAATAAGATCCGTTATCTTTTGCAGCTCTGCGGCGTGGACCCCTTCTTCATCACCAGCGCCTCGCGACCGTCGATCACGATTGCGTCATGCGTCGCCGCTTCCTGGTAGCGGCTGGTTTGATTGGCGGGCGACGCTGGAAACACTTCGGCCGAGCCATCCGGCCCGAGCACACGCAGAGAAGAGCCGAGATTTTGGATGGTGATCATGCCGCCATTGCCGCATCTGTAGGTGGCCGTTCCGACGCCGGCTCGCGGCGTGGTCAGGTCGGTGGTGATTTTGGTTGCGGGTGGCGAAGCTGTTGCCAATGTCTTGGGCGTTGCGGCAGCTCCGGCCCCGGGAGCGACGGGTTGGCTGGTTGGAACGGGCGAGACTGTTGGCGATAAAGTATTCGCCGCCTTCGGCACGCCGTCCTGCGGCACGCAGGCCGTAGCCGCAAGAAGCAGCGGAACAACGAGCGACACCCAAATCGCGCGGCCAAACATCATGTGCTGCCCCTTTCGTGCGCGGCACGCTAGCCACGCAATGCGCCAAGATCAAGCTCGCCTGGGTCAGCTGGGCCGGGGCGGGGCGATGGACGGAGTGGAGCCAAGGCGCCGAAATTAACCATGTTCATTAAGTTCCCCTCCTGAAGCCTGTCTGCCCCTTAACAAAGGTTAAGAAAGGGTTAATTTCCGATTCGCACGACGTTTGCAGGGCGATCCCGAGGGTCGCACCGTCCAAGGGAGAGCGACATGCGTTCGAATTCAGTGCGGGCAGGCCTGGCGGTCGCGACGCTGGCTGGACTTGCCACCGCCATTGCTGTGCCGGCCGAAGCCGGCCTGCGCCATCATGACCGCGTCTATGCCGATTCCTTCGGCAATCTCGTCATCGACAGCGCCGCCGGCTACAAGCGCATCATCGTCGGCGAGGGCCGGCACGCCAAGCAGCTCTCGAACTTCACCGGCGCCGGCCAGCCCGACGTCATCTACGATTCCGACGCAGCCGGTGCCCCGGGCTGCTACCAGCCGCCGGTCTTCATCAAGGGCCGTTCCTATATGTACGGCCTCTCCGACGGCGAGATGCCCAACCTCAGCCCCTGCCGCTGACCGCCGCCGGGAACTGCCGGCGCGCGGTCCCGAGCGAGACGCGCACGCAGTCGCGGCCGGCATTCTTGGCCGCGTAAAGCGCTTCATCGGCGCGCCGCAGCAGATCTGAAAAATCCTCAGCCACGGCAAGCTCGGCGACGCCGAAGCTCGCGCTGCAGCGATGCTCGGCGGGCAGGCCCTCGATCGGCAGCCCGCCAAACGCGCTGCGCGCGCCTTCCGCGAACAATCGCGCGGCAGTGAGGTTGGTACCGGGCAGGATGATGGCGAATTCCTCGCCGCCGATGCGGCCGGCGACGTGATGCTCGGCCGCCGCCTCGCGCAGCAAGCCTGCGAACGTCTCGATGACACGATCGCCGCAGGCATGGCCGTAGCTGTCGTTGATCCTCTTGAAGTGGTCGAGGTCGGCGATGACCAGCGCCACCGGTACGCCCCGGCGCACCGCATCCCGCAACGCCAGCTCGGCATGGCGTTCGAAACCGCCGCGGTTGAGGAGCCGCGACAGCGTGTCCGTCTCCGATTTCGACATCGCCTCGGCCAGCACGTCGCGCACCAGGATAGCGAGCGCGAGCAGCGCCAGCGCCAGACCGAACACGGTGCCAAGCGACTGCGACACCAGCGCATAACCCGTCTGCACATAGGATTGCGGATTGGCGCCCCAGCCGCCCAACGCGCCGGCGATGAAAGGCTTTGATGCGAACTGCAGGGCGCTTGCCGCGAGCACGAGCATCAGGAGGTGATCGAGCCGCTCGAGCCGCTGCCTGGAGGACAGCACGATGCCAAGCGCGGTGCACTGCATGGCCGCATAAGGAAGCTGATAGGCCAACATGCGGGTGAGCGAGTATCGCGGCAGGTCCTGCACCAGATAGACGGCGGCCGAGGCCACGGCCAGGAAGACCAGCATCGGCGCCCAGGGCGGCGTCACGCCATATTTGTGGGCAACCCCGCCGTTGAAGGCGATGGTCGCGCCGAGGAAGACAGCGAAGGCCATGACAACCGGCAGCCGGGCATCGGCAAAAGCGGGGATACTGAACTCGATGGCGAAATAGGCCATGCCTAGCAAATAGCCGAAAGCCAGCCAGCGCGCCGACACACGCCCGACGTCGTGGACGGCGATCGCCACGAAGGCCGCGGCCAACAGCCCGGCGACGAGCAGATTGATCATCAGGATGAAATCGGCGCTGCCCATGTTCCCTTCGAAGCCCCCCGGGCAGAAAACCATCGACGGGCGAAAAACACGTTAACGCCGCATGCCTTCGGACGGGGATGCTGGCTGTTGTCAGGTGCTCTGGAGTGTCCGATTTCAGCCGACGCTCACCGCTTCGGGCACGAAGGCGGTTTCGGGGCGCTCGTAGGAAAGGCGGACGCTGTCACGGCCATTCCTCTTGGCCTTGTAGAGCGCCTCGTCGGCGCGCCGCATCAGCGGCGCCAGCCCTTCCGCGCCGCTGCGGGCCGCAACGCCGAAGCTCGCTGTCACCCTGGTGCCGGGCGGCAGGCCGTCGACGGCTCCGGCCGAATAGAAAGTGCGGATCGCTTCGGCGAAAAGGCGCGCCGCGGCGAGATCACTGAGCGGCAGAAGCACGGCGAACTCCTCGCCGCCGATGCGCCCCGCTGCGCCGCGCGCACCGGTGGCAAAGCGCAGCTTGGCAGCGAAATCGGCAATCACTCGGTCGCCCGCCTCATGTCCGTGCTGGTCATTGAGCGCCTTGAAGTGATCGAGGTCGGCAAGCACCAGCGCGACGGGAAACCCGGCCTTGGCGCATTGATCGAGCAGAAGTGCTGCCCGTTCCTGGAAGCCGCGGCGGTTGAGAAGGCCGGACAACGGGTCGGTGTGCGTCTCGGCCTTCAGTGCCTTCAGCACGTCGAGGGCGGCCGCCGTGAACAGGCAGAGCGCGATCAGAAGCGACAAAAGCGCGTGCGAGAGCAGCGCCGTCGTCCAGTAGGACGAGCCGTAGAAGCCGTCATAGCTTGGGAACGGTCCATGCGCGATGACGACGATCAGGGTACGGGCGGTGAAGTTCAGCGCGGAAAGCAGGGCCAGCGCGACCAGGATTTTCTCAGGGCCATTGTTGCGCACTGTCCTGAGCTCGACGGCGACGAGCAGGCTCAGGCCGCCGAAGCCGAAATTCATGCTGAGCACGCGCCAGGTAAGATCCGGCTGGACGAACATGAACCATGCGAAGGCGGCGAGCCCGCCGCCGGCCATGACACCGATGCCGAAATAGGGCACGCGCCGGCCGTAGCGCGCGATGATCGCGCCGGAAAGGCAGCAGGCGGCTATCGTGAAACATATGTTGGAGATCAGCTTGGTCGCCACGATGCCGAGCGGCAACGTGAAATATTGCAGCAGGAAACCCGACGCCGACAGGCAGTAGCTCGCCGCCAGCACCGCCAGATACGGACGATGGCGCTGATAAAACCACAGCACGAGGAACGCAGCGCCGAGCGCCAGCGCTATCGTCGGATTGAGCAGCGCTATGAGCAGACCGGTGTCCAACGGACCGTGACTTCCCCAAGTTACCCAAGGGGAGATGCTAGTCGGGAAGCACAAACAAGCGGTTAAGCGACGGCACGGAACAGCTCCGGGAGACCGGCGTTCTCAACACAAAACAGGAGAACGCCGATGGCCGGTACAATCACCCTGACCGAGCACGATGCGATCCGTTCCTGGGCGGCGGCGCGCGCCGGATTTCCGGCCATTGTCGACATTTCGCCCGAGGCCGGCACGCAACCCATGCTGCGCCTGGTTTTTGGCCAGAACGCCTATGAGGACGACGACCGCCCGGAGCGGCCTCCCAACGCCGGCGGCTACGAGCTGGTCGAATGGGACGAGTGGTTCAAGATTTTTGACGAGCAGCAACTGGCGCTGATCGTCGCTGCCGACGAGCCTGGCCGACGTGAGGAGTTCCACGAGATTATTCGGCTCGGCGACCGCTGAGCGACAAAAGGCCCGGATCGCGGTGCGCTCCGGGCCTTTGATCGCCTCCGCGGCAGGCCGTTACTTCCAGTCGCGGATATCGACGAAATGGCCGGCGATTGCCGCCGCCGCCGCCATGGCCGGCGAGACCAGATGGGTGCGGCCCTTAAAACCCTGCCGGCCCTCGAAATTGCGGTTCGAGGTCGAGGCGCAGCGCTCATGCGGCTTCAGCCGGTCGTCGTTCATCGCCAGGCACATCGAGCAGCCGGGCTCGCGCCAGTCGAAGCCCGCGGCGACGAAGATCTTGTCGAGCCCTTCGGCTTCGGCCTGCTCCTTCACCAGGCCGGAGCCCGGCACGATCATGGCGTTCACGCGCGGATTGACCTTCTTGCCCTCGACAACCTTGGCGGCGGCGCGCAGGTCCTCGATGCGGCCATTGGTGCAGGACCCGATGAAGACGCGGTCGAGCGTGATGTCGGTGATCTTGGTTCCGGGCGTCAGCCCCATATAGTCGAGCGCGCGCAGCTTCGAGGAACGCTTGTTCTCGTCGGCGATGTCGGCCGGATTCGGCACGAAACCCTGCACCGAGACGACATCCTCGGGCGAGGAGCCCCAGGAGACGATCGGCGGCAGTTTTTGCGCATCGAGCACGACCACCTTGTCGAAATGCGCACCTTCGTCGGAATGCAGCGTCTTCCAGTAGGCAAGCGCGGCGTCCCAGGCGGCGCCCTTCGGCGCGCGCGGCTTGTCCTTCACATAGGCGAAGGTGGTCTCGTCCGGCGCGATCAAGCCGGCGCGCGCACCGCCTTCGATCGACATGTTGCAGATCGTCATGCGGCCTTCCATCGACAGCGAGCGGATCGCCTCGCCGGCATATTCGATGACGTAGCCGGTGCCGCCGGCGGTGCCGATCTCGCCGATGATGGCGAGGATGATGTCCTTGGCGGTGACGCCTTCCGGAAGCTGGCCGTCAACGCGCACCAGCATGTTCTTGGCCTTGCGCTGGATCAAGGTTTGCGTCGCCAGCACATGCTCGACTTCCGAAGTGCCGATGCCGTGCGCCAGCGCGCCGAACGCACCGTGCGTGGAGGTGTGGCTGTCGCCGCAGACAATGGTCATGCCGGGCAGCGTGAAGCCTTGCTCCGGCCCGATGATGTGGACGATGCCCTGGCGGACGTCGTTCTCCGAATAATATTCGATGCCGAAATCCTTGGCATTCTTGGCCAGCGCCTCGACCTGGATGCGGCTTTCCTCGTTCTTGATGCCGAACTTGCGCTCGGGCGAGGTCGGCACGTTGTGGTCGACCACGGCGAGCGTCTTCTCAGGATGGCGAACGTCTCGGCCGCTCATGCGCAGGCCTTCGAAGGCCTGCGGGCTGGTGACCTCGTGGACGAGGTGGCGGTCGATATAGAGCAGGCAGGTTCCGTCGTCCTGGCGGTCGACGACATGGTCGTCGAAGATCTTGTCGTAGAGGGTGCGCGGTGCGCTCATGTGCGTAAATCCGTCGATATGAGAATGGCAAAAGCTGGCGCCGGGGCTTCTGACCGGCGAAGCGATCGGATAAGTCGCCTCAGCTAAGTCGGCTGGTGAGCGCGCCGCAGACGCGCGCGGCAAATCGCGACGGCAGGCGCTTCCTGTCCTGCAGCACGAAACCCTTATAGGCCGGATCGCCGAAAAGCTCTTCCATGGCGCTGCTCATATCAACGTTTTGGCTTTTCGGCAATTGCGGTAGCTTTGCCTTCTCCCCTTGTGGGAGAAGGGGAAGCCGCGCTCACAGCACCTCGAACACAAAAGTCTTCACCAGCGCGCCCGGGTCGCCGATCGCATAGCAGCGGAACCACGTGCTTTCCTCTGCCAGCCGCCATTTCCTTGCCTGCCTGAGTGCGTCGAACACCGCCTGGAAGCCGCCGCTCTCAAAAACCTGGTCGCGCACGGTGAAGATGGCGTGGCCGCCGCTCTTCGTGATGCGCACCAGCTCATGCAGGCCCTCGGCCGGCGCGTGGCCGATGGTGAAGACGCCGGTCGAGAAGAAGGCGCGGAAATGACTGTCGGGCCAAGGCAGCCGGCCGCCGAGCATCGCCTTCTTCAGCTCGCCATAGGCATTGCGGCTGCCTGCGATCTTCAGCATGTCGTCGGAAAGGTCGAGACCGGCGATGTCGCCATAGCCCAGCGCTTTCAATGACGGCCCGGACAGGCCGGTGCCGCAGCCGGCGTCGAGCAGCGGGCCTTCGCCCGCCGGCACATGCCGCGCCACCCAGGCGGTGATGAGGAAGGGCAGCAGATAACCGAGCGAGGCGGTCTCGCTGTCATAGGTCGCCGCCCATTCGGCATAGGCCTTGGCGAGCGCCTCCGGCGTCTCGGCTGAATAGACGGAGCCCAGCGCCGCATTGGCCTTGTCGAAATTCATGGGTCAGCTCCTGGACGTTACCAACCCAGCAAGCGTAGCGCGCTCTTGGCCCGGGGGCTATTGCTCATGCTGCCGTCGCAGCCGTTTCTCGAGCGCCCGCAGCGCCAGCGACAGGCCGACCGTCAAGATCAGATAGATATACGCGACGATCGAATAGGTCTCGAAGAAGCGGAACGAGCCGGCGGCATAGACCTTGCCGATCTGGGTGATGTCGGCGACGCCCAGCACCGAGACCAGCGAGGAGTCCTTGACCATGGCAACGAAATCGTTGCCGAGCGGCGGCAGGATGGTGCGGATCGCCTGCGGAAAGACAATAAGCCGGAAGCGCTGCACGCGCGTCAACCCGAGCGCTTTTGCCGCCTCGATCTGACCCTTCTCGACCGACAGGATGCCGGCCCGGAACACTTCCGAGATGAAGGCCGAATAGCCGATGGTCAGAGCCATGATGGCGCGCCACAGAAGCGAGACATCCCGCACCAGGAGCTCGCCGATCCAGCCGGCGCTCTGCAGCGGCGCCGTCAGCGCGTTCCACGCCGCGACGAATGCCGGCGCCCCGGCAAAAGCGATCCAGAACAGCAGCACCAGGATCGGCACGCCGCGGATGATCTCGACATAGAAGCGCGCGATCTGGCGCAGCCATTGCGACCCCGACAAGGCCATCAGCGCGATGCCGAGTCCAAGCGCCGAGGCCAGCGCGAAGCCGACCACGGTGACGAAGACAGTGATGCCGATGCCCATGGCGACGGTGGCGAAGACCTCGGCGTAAAGGTCGCTGGCGGCGATGGCCAGCGCCGCAGCGAGCGCCAGGATGGCCGCTGCGGCCAGCCACCAGGGGAATTCGGATTTGGCGGTGGACGTCGTGGCGGACATCAGGATGTGCCGCCAGCATCGTTGCGAAGGCCGCGTTCCGGCACAGCCCCCTCTGCGCTGCCGGGCATCTCCCCCGCAGGAGGGAAGATCAGCAGCTTTGTCGCCGGCGCTCTTCTTGCAACGTCGGCGATTTGCGAAAGCGAAGGCGACAGCCAATCTCCCCGCTTGCGGGGGAGATGTCCGGTAGGACAGAGGGGGGTGGGAAGGAATGAGATTTTCGCGGTTTTCCGCCCGCCGCCGTCGCCGATCATTCGCAGCAAAGGAGCCTACTGCCCCATCTTGTAGTCGAGGAACCACTTCTTGTTCAGCGCATCGAGCGTGCCATCGGCCTTGAGCGCGGCGATCGCGGCGTTGACCGGCTTCACCAGGTCCGAGCCCTTGGGGAAGATGAAGCCGAAATCCTCGCTGCCGAGCGGCCCGCCGATCAGCTTCAGCTTGCCTTCGGAGGCATCGACATAGCCCTTGCCGGCGGTGCCGTCGGTCAGCACCACGTCGACATCGCCGGACTTCAGCGCCTGCACGCTGGCGCCGAAGGTCTCGAACAATTTTATGCGCGGATTCTGCTCATTGCCGTCGAGCACGCTGTAGACGGCGGTGTAGAAGGGCGTCGTGCCGGCTTGCGCGCCGATCAGCCCGTCCTTGAAGGCGGCAAAGCTCTTGGCGTCGGTGAAGCGGCTCTCGTCGCCGCGCACCAGCATGAACTGTTCCGATCGCATGTAAGGGTCCGAGAAGTCGACCTTCGCCTTGCGCTCGTCCTTGATGGTGATGCCGGTCATGCCGATATTGTACTGGTTGTCGGAAACGGCCTGGATCATCGCGTCCCAGGAGGTGTTCTGGTACTCGACCTTGAAATTCAGCCGCTTGGCGATCTCATCCATCGCGTCATATTCCCAGCCGATCTGCTTGCCGGTCTTCTTGTCGATGAACTGCAGCGGCGGGTAAGCGTTTTCGGTCACCACCACGACCTTTCTGCCGCCGAGATCGGGCAGCGTGTCGGCGAGCGCCGCAGCGGGCGCGAGAAGGCAGGCCAATAGGCCGGCCAGCAGCAGTTTCGACTTGATCATGACGAACTCCCGAACGTGACTGGCGGCGCTACGCTCGCCCAAGAGAAAAACCGGCGCCGACTTTAGCTTTCCGCAAGCGCCTTGCAAGCCGATCCGCTGCATCGATGAGCGCCAAAGCGGATCCCCATGCTCTGATCGGCACGCTTCCCGAACCCAGCCTGCGACGGACCATCCCGCGGAATCCGCGACCGCTTCGCGCAACCCGGCGACCAGCCGGGTCGGCGTGCCATGCAGGGCTTTCAGCTCGGCGCGTTCCGGCGGCATGCTGCAGGCAAGCGCGCCGCTTGCACATCCAAACGAAAAAGGCGGCCGAAGCCGCCTTTCCAAAACAATCTGCGGAAGCGCCTTATTCGGCCGACGCAGACTCCGCAGCCTTCTTCTCGGCGGCGTCCTGCGCGGCTTTCTCCGCAGCCAGCGCCTCGGCGGCGGCGACCTTCTCGGCCTCGATGCGGGCGCGTTCGGCGTTCAGCGCATCACGCTCTTCATCGTTCAGCTTGCGGGCGCGCACGCCGGTGTTTTCCGAAATGCGGGCCGACTTGCCGCGACGGTCGCGCAGGTAATAGAGCTTGGCGCGGCGCACCTTGCCACGGCGCACGATCTCGACGCCTTCGACCATCGGCGAGTAGACCGGGAACACGCGCTCGACGCCTTCGCCGTAGGAAATCTTGCGGACGGTGAAATTCTCCTGGAAGCCGGAGCCGGAACGGGCGATGACCACGCCCTCATAGGCCTGGACGCGGGTGCGGCTGCCTTCGGTGACGCGCACCTGGACGCGCACGGTGTCGCCAGGCTGGAATTCGGGCAGCTTGCGCTTGGCTTCGATCTTGGCGGCCTGCTCGGCCTCGAGCTGACGGATGAGATCCATCTCAAATATCCACTTCTTGTTCTTCCGACAGCCAGAGCGTCCTCGACTTGCCTTGCAGTTCCAATGACCGCTCGGCTATGTCCTTTGCCCAGACATTCAAATCGGGGGCATCGGACAGGGACGGCTACACCGCCATTTGTTGACGGGTCCGGAAGATCGTTCTTCCGGTTCGGGCGGCGACATACAGCTATTTCGGCGCTTTGTCACGCCTTTGACGCCTAATTTTTGAAAACTATGGCCCCATCATATTGCCGCCGTGCCGGGTTGCGCGCGCCATGCAAGCTTTCTAAGTCGGAGAAAGCTATTTCCCAGGCCTCCCTCGATGACATTCTTCGATGCCGTCCTGCTCTTCTTCGCGGGCTTTGTCTCGGGCGCGGTGAACGCCGTCGCCGGCGGCGGCACTTTCGTCACCTTCGGTGCCATGACGCTGGTCGGCCTGCCGCCGATCGTTGCCAACGCAACGTCCTCGGTGACACAGTTTCCGGGCTACATCACCTCGACGCTCGCCTATCTCGACGACATCAGACATTTCTGGCGCCAGGCGCTTGTGCTCTGCGTGATATCCGGCTTCGGCGCGCTGGCCGGTTCGCTCATTCTGCTGGCGCTCTCCAACACGTCCTTCCGTGCGCTTGTGCCCTGGCTGCTGATCGCCGCGACCGCCCTGTTCGCGGCCGGTCCGTGGCTGAAGCCGGCGGCCGTACCGGAGCACCAGGCCTCGCTCGGCCCGCTCGCGGGGTCGCTGGCGCAGTTCCTGACTTCGGTCTATGGCGGCTTCTTCGGCGCCGGCATGGGCGTGATGATGCTTGCCACCCTCGGCCTGACGCAGGCCGGCGACTACCACAAGCTCAATGCGTTGAAGAACATGCTGGCGGTGGTCATCGCGGCAATCGCCATCCTGGTTTTCGTTTCGGGCGGCGTCGTCGCCTGGCCGCAGGCGATCGTCATGATCCCCGGCGGGGCGCTGGGCGGCTATGCCGGGGTGTGGATCGCCAGGCGCGTGCCGCAAGGTGTCGTGCGCGGCTTCGTCGTCGCCGTCGGCCTGTTTCTGGCCTTTTATTACTTCACCAAGGGCTGAGCCCCCGCCAGCAGATCGGGCCGGCGCTCCCTCGTCAGCTTCTCAGCCTCGGCGCGACGCCACGCGGCGATCTTCTTGTGATTGCCGGAGGTCAGCACTTCGGGGATTTGCCTGCCCTCGAACTCCTGCGGCCGCGTGTAATGCGGATGCTCGAGCAGGCCGTTCTCAAAGCTTTCTTCCTCGCCCGAGACGGCGTTGCCCATCACCCCCGGCAGCAGCCGCACCACCGCATCGAGCAGCACCAGTGCCGCCGGCTCGCCGCCCGACAGGATGAAATCGCCGATCGAGACTTCCTCCAGGCCGCGCGCCTCGATCAGCCGCTGGTCGACGCCCTCGAACCGGCCGCAAAGGATGACGGCACCCGGCCCGGCGGCGAGCTCGCGCACCCGGGCCTGCGTCAGCGGCTTTCCACGCGGGCTCATCAGCAACCTTGGACGTTCATCGCCCTGCGGCGAAGCGTGATCGATGGCCCTGGCGAGCACATCGGCGCGCATCACCATGCCCGCGCCGCCGCCGGCCGGCGTATCGTCGACGGTGCGATGCCGGTCAGTGGCGAAATCGCGGATCTGGATCGCTTCCAGCGACCAGGTGCCTGCTTCCAGCGCCCGGCCGGCGAGCGAGAGGCCAAGCGCGCCCGGAAACATCTCCGGATAGAGCGTCAGCACCGAAGCCGTAAAGCTCACCGGTTGCCCCCGGCATCCTTCGGCCCGCGCGGCCGCCCCTTCGGGTCGAACCCGGGCTGACCGGGCGCCTCGCTCTCCTCGTCATCGGCCAGCCCCGCCGCCAGCGGATCGACCTGAACGAAGCCGTCGGCGATCGACACATGCGGCACGGCGGCTTGCGTGAACGGGATCAGCACGCCCTTGCGGCCGGCGAGCGTGACGTCGAGTATGTCTCCGCCGCCGAAATTGTGCACGGCGACAATCCTGCCGATGACGCCGGTATCGTCCCTGACCTCCAGGCCGACGAGGTCGGCATGGTAGAACTCGTCCTCCTCACCGTCGTCCGGCAGCACCGAACGGTCGACGAACAGTTCCGTGCCGGCAAGCGCCTCGGCCGTGTTGCGGTCGCTGACGCCCTTGAAGCGCACCACCACTACCGTGCCGGCCGGCCGGATGTCGAGGATCTGGAAGGCACGGCCATCCTTGGTATGCAGCGGCCCGTAGTCGGCGAGCGCCAACGGATCGCCGGTGAAGGTCTTTACCCGCAATTCGCCCTTGATGCCGTGTGCGGCGCCGATCACGGCCATCTGTACAGGGTTCTCGAGCTTCGACATCGGCATCACTTCCTTTGCCCTGCTCTAACCCTCTGAAGCCGTCATTTCAATGATCGGCTCTTCACCGCTTCCTAACCTGACTGCCCGAAAATGCTGGCATGCAGGAATTCCTAATCCCGGCAAAACCCGACCTCCAGGCGGCGCGCGAGAGCTGGCTCAAGATGCTGGCGCGCGAGCGCCGGCTATCGCCCGAAACAGTCGAAGCCTATGAGCGCGACACGCGCCAGTTCCTGCATTTTCTGACCGGGCATTGCGGCGGCCCGCCCGGCATCTCCGATATCGCCGACCTGCGGCCGGCCGACCTGCGCGGCTTCCTCGCCGCGCGCCGGAACGGCGGCGCCGGCGCCCGCACGCTTGGCCGCGGCCTGGCCGGCATCCGTTCGCTGCTGTGCTTTCTCGAAAAGCGCGGCCTCGTCAACGCGGCGGGTGCGGCCGCCCTGCGCGCGCCGCGCCAGCCGAAATCGCTACCAAAACCGCTGACGGCGAGCGATGCCAAGCAGGTCGTGACTGTCGAGGGCCAACTGGCGGAGGAACCCTGGATCGCCGCCCGCAACGCCGCCGTGCTGACGCTGCTCTACGGCTCCGGCCTGCGCATCTCGGAAGCGCTGGGCCTGGCCGGGGCCGATCTCGCCACTGAGGCTGACACGGTCCTGCGCATCACCGGCAAGGGCGGCAAGACAAGGCTGGTGCCGGTGCTGCCGGTGGCGCTCAGGGCGGTCGCCGAATACCGGCGGCTGTGTCCCTTCCACATCGATCCGAAAGAGCTGCTGTTCCGCGGCGCTCGCGGCGGCCCGCTCAATCCGGCCATCGTCCAGCGCGAGATGGCGAAGCTGCGCTCGGCCCTCAACCTGCCGGAAACCGCGACGCCGCATGCCTTGCGCCATTCCTTCGCCACGCATCTGCTCGGCCGTGGCGGCGACCTGCGCACCATCCAGGAACTGCTCGGCCATGCTAGCCTGTCGACCACCCAGGTCTATACCGGCGTCGATACGGCAAGGCTGCTCGACATCTACGACCGGGCGCATCCAAGGGCGTGAAGCGTTTGGCGAAGCCGCCCCGCTTCCTCGTGCCAAGACGGAGCAACGAGCGGAGTGAACCCTGAAATGGTGGCTGCAGGTCGAAACCGGCGGCTGTCGAACAGCTGCAGGTAGCCTGACCCAACCTTGACATTCTTCGAAAGGCGGCCGCCCGTTTCCCGGCGGCCGCCTCTCGAATACCCTAGGTCAGCGCATCACGTAGACAATGCGCCGCGTGCCCGGATCGACCAGCGCCGGCTGGTTGTTCACATAGACATAGCGGTAGTTGTAATCCGGGATCTCGCGCAGCTCGACCGTATCGGGCAGCACCGCGCCGGTCACCACTTCGCCCTCGAGATAGACCGGTTCGACCCGGTGCGTGGTGACATAGGTGCCGACCTCGGCCGGCGGCCTGGCGATCGGCTCGATGGCGTCGTCGCCGGAAACGATGGCGCCGGTGTAGGTGTCAGTGGTGTAGATATCATCGGTCGGCGGAGCCACGACGGCAATGCCGGCATCGGCCGGCCGGCGTGTCACCACAACACGGCTGCCGCCGAATTCGGCAGTCACATAGTCGGAATAGACCCAACCTTTGCCGCCGGCTTCGGCGATGGTGCACCATTTGCTGCCTTCGATGCAGCCTCTGAGCGTCGCCGACTGGCCGGCAGCCAGCACGCCGATAACGGGATATTGCGGGCCGGGGCCGGCGCGGACATTCAGATCCGTCACTGCCGAGACGGGCGTGTCGGCAAGCGCCGCGCCCGACATGGCAAGCAGCGCACCGGCAAGTGCCGGAAACAATAGACTTTTCATGATTTCTCTCCGTTCTCAACGCTCCCTCGGGCTCGAAAACGAACCAGAACCTTATGCGTTCCGGCTAAAGTGCCGTCGCCTGCTCACGAATTGTTCCATTTGTTTTGGGCAAGTCGGTCAAAAGCTGGTGAACGAAGGCCAGTTTTTGCGCCGTCATCTCCGAAATGACGAAGGGATAAAGGTCGGGCAGACCCATGCAGCGGTTGATCGAATTGGAGGCCTCCGACAGCACCAGCCAGCGGGCGAGGATCCTTTCGAACGGTTCCGGCGGCGGATCGGGTTCGGCGGGCTCCCGCAACGGATGTCCCCCTGTATCGCCAGGCGGCAGGTCGTTGGCTTCCACCGTCTCCAGCCGGCCGAGCGGAAAATTCAGCGCATGCACCATCTCCAGCGTGTCGGTGATGTGCAGGTGGTGCGCCCAGGTCTCGGCCCAGTCTTCCCAGGGGTGGGACGCCGCATAGGCCGAGATGTGGCGCTGCTCCCAGTCCGGCGGCGCGCCCTTGGCGTAGTGGGCCTTCAGCGCTTGCTCGTAGTCGACCCGCTCGTCGCCGAACAGAGCGCGAAAGCCTGAAAGCCGCTCGGGATCGTCGCGGATCAGCCGGTCCCAGTAATAATGGCCGAGCTCGTGGCGGAAGTGGCCGAGCAAGGTGCGGTAGTTCTCGCCCATCTCGACACGCCGCCGCTCGCGCTCGGCGGAATCGGCCTCGGCGACGTTAAGGGTGATCCTGCCGTTGTCGTGGCCGGTCAGGATGCGCTCGCCGCCTGGTCCGCCGCCGATCGGATCGGCGAGGAAGTCAAAAGCGAGCCCGGCCTCGTCCTGCGGTCCGGCCTTGGGCGCCACCGGCAAGCCGAAGGCGAGCAGCGAATAGACGGCGCGTTTCTTGGCCGCCTCGACGCGGATCCAGCGCCGACGGTTGCCCTCCACCGAAAGGTCGGGGATCCATTGGTTGAGCGCGCAAGCGCGGCAGAAAATCCTGCCCGGCTCGGCCCGCCAGTTGCAGGCGCACTCGTCGGCATTTCCGCATGGAACGGCGTCGCCGCCGCAAAGCACGAAACACGCCCGCTCCGGATCATAAAGCACCAGGCTTGAACAGTTCAGGCATTGCGCGTTCTCAAAATAGAGACGGTGGCCGCAATGAGGGCAGTCGAACAGCTTCATCGGTCATCGAACCGCGGGAAAAAAGGTCAACGAAGTTAGGCAACGCCCAAACGCCCGTCGCCGGCCGTCGTTCCGTTTCTATTTCGTCGCGAGCAGGGCGACGCCCCGCCTGGCCACGCTTTCGCCTGACAATGTCGCACCGCCACAAGTCTGGATGAGCGGTCCGGCGACATGCTCGCCGGCGAAGAAGATCTTCTCCGCCACCGCCTGCAACAGTGTGGCGCGCGCTTCGGAACGGTCGGATTGGGCAGCCGCATAGCCGAGCCTGCGCCAATGATCACAACATCGACGTCTTCCCAAAAGACACACACAATAAATCCTTGCGCCATAATTTATGCTTGATCGTGGGCAAATTCCCCGGCATTCGCCAGCTTCAAGCGCTGCGCAGCCCGCGCGGGCGGTGACAACCGGGCGCTTCACTGGCAGATTTGCAGCCGGGACGTGATTCAGGCAACCAGGAGAACGATATGGCATTTTTTGCCAAGGGAAGGATTTTCATGGCCGCCGTTGTGGCGGCTTTCGGGCTGGCGACAGGCGCGCAGGCCGCGGCCAGCTGCGGCAAGAACGGCGCCGGCTTCGACGCATGGAAACAGCAATTTGCCGCGGAAGCACAAGCCGAGGGCGTGGGCCAGAGGGGTCTGTCCGCGTTGGCCGGCGCGACTTACGCGACAAGGACGATCGCTGCCGACCGCGCGATCCACAAGGCTTTCAGCGGCTCGGTGGAAGCGTTCATGCAGCGTCGTGGGGGGGCCGCGATCATTTCCAAGGGCCGTGCGTTGAAGAAGCAGAACGCGGCGATGTTCGACAGGATCGAACAGACTTACGGCGTGCCGCCGGGCGTCCTGCTTGCGATCTGGGGCATGGAGACTGGCTTCGGCGCGTCGATGGGCAACCAGAACACGGTCTCCGCCATTCTGACGCTGGCCTATGATTGCCGCCGCCCGGACTATTTCACCCCCCATGCCATCGCCGCCCTGAAGCTGGTCGATCGCGGCGCGCTGACCGCCTCCTCGGTCGGCGCCATGCATGGCGAGATCGGCCATACGCAGTTCCTGCCCGGAAATGTTCTGAAGTATGGCGTCGGCAACGGAAATCTGCGCGACAGGAACACGGCGCTGGCCTCCACCGCCAACTTCCTCAAAGCCCATGGCTGGCAGGCCGGGGCGGGCTATGAGGCGAATATGGGCGCCATCGCCGGCTGGAATTCGGCAAGCGTCTACCAGCAGGCCATCGCCCGCATCGCCGAGGCGATCGACGCCAACTGATGCAATATCTCCATTCCGACGAGAAGCCCGGCCTGCGCCGGGCTTTTTGTTACGGAGCAAGGATCAAAACCCAACCACCCGGAACGACCAGGTTCGATCTCATCACCTAACTCTCAATCATTCGCGTAGCCGCTCAATGGGCATTTCCGGGAAACGGGAATCCGGAAGGTACCGGTAGTGCCGTTGCAGGTACGGAATTTGGGGTTCCGCGGCGCTGAAGGAGCCGCCTTTGGCCTGTCCTCGATCACCGTCGGGACTCCGGCAGCTTGCGAGTAGCTGCCGCCTAAGGGGCATTTCTCGGAAGCGGCAACCTCGAAGAAGCCGGTGATAACATTTGAGCAGGTACGGAATTTAGAGTTCCGCGGCGCCGTTGTGGCCGCAGCAGCCGCCTTGGACTTGCCCTTGATGACCAACCAGATTTCGGTCGGCTGGTCGAGCTGCAGCCTGTTTATGTCGGAGTAGCTGATGCGGCCGCTGCGTATCCCCTCGGCTATGCGCTGGCAGAACAAGGCCGGCATGCGCTCCTGCGAGACGCCCATGAAGGAGGCGATTTCGTGCTTGAACGTGATGCTCCATAGATGGACAGCGGAGATGCACCCGTCCAAACTAGCCGCAGGCGCCTGCTTCGTGGCTGCTTGCGAGGACCCGCACGTCATCAAGGTCAACGCCGTCGCGACCAGAAGAGAAATACTACTTTTCACTGTCAAAACCCCCGCATCCCGCTGGCGAACTCAATTGGCGCGGCGGAAAGGTCAAACGATAGTTCTCTGAAGTGGTCTGAACTTTTCTTAGATTAGATACGCGAAATAAAACCCGGCGTCTCCGCCGGGTTTTTCCCGCTTATCTCAACTTTCGACGTTCGGATATCAGCCTTCGCGGTTCCTTGCCGCCAGCGTCCGCAACCGCAGCGCATTGAGACGGATGAAGCCGGCGGCGTCCTTCTGGTCGTAGGCGCCGCGGTCGTCCTCGAAGGTGACCAACGCGTCGGAATAGAGCGTCTTCTTCGACTTGCGGCCGGTGACGATGACATTGCCCTTGTAGAGCTTCAGCCGCACCGCGCCTTCGACGTCTTCCTGGCTCTTGTCGATCATTGCCTGCAGCATCACGCGCTCGGGCGAGAACCAGAAGCCGTTGTAGATCAGCTCGGCATAGCGCGGCATGAACTCGTCCTTGAGGTGCCCGGCACCGCGGTCGAGCGTGATCGATTCGATCGCCCGGTGGGCGGCGATCAGGATGGTGCCGCCGGGGGTCTCGTAGACGCCGCGCGACTTCATGCCGACGAAACGGTTTTCGACAAGGTCGAGACGGCCGATGCCGTTGTCGCGGCCGAGGTCGTTGAGCGCCGCCAGCATGGTCGCCGGCGACAGTTTTTTGCCGTTGAGCGCGACCGGATCGCCCTTCAGGAATTCGACCTCGATCTCGGTGACGACGTCCGGCGCGTCCATCGGCGAGACGGTGCGCTGGTGGACGAATTCCGGCGGCTCGCTCCACGGATCCTCGAGCACCTTGCCTTCCGAGGAGGAATGCAAAAGGTTGGCGTCGACCGAGAACGGCGCATCGCCGCGCTTGTCCTTCGGCACTGGGATCTGGTGCTGCTCGGCGAAGTTGATGAGATCGGTGCGCGACTTGAACGACCAGTCCCGCCACGGCGCGATGACTTTGATGTCGGGGTTCAGCGCGTAAGCCGAAAGTTCGAAGCGGACCTGGTCATTGCCCTTGCCGGTGGCGCCATGCGCGATGGCGTCGGCACCTGTTTCTTTGGCGATCTCGACCAGATGCTTGGAGATCAGCGGCCGGGCGATCGAAGTGCCGAGCAGATATGTGCCTTCATAGACGGCGTTGGCGCGGAACATCGGGAAGACGAAGTCCGAAACGAATTCCTCGCGCACGTCGACGATGCGGATGTCCTTGATGCCCATCATCTCGGCCTTGCGGCGCGCCGGCTCCAGCTCGCCGCCCTGGCCGAGATCGGCGGTGAAGGTGACGACTTCGGCGCCGAGCTCGGTCTGCAGCCATTTCAGGATGATGGAGGTGTCGAGGCCGCCGGAATAGGCGAGCACGACTTTCTTGACGTCTTTGGTCTTGGACATTTTGGCGGTTCCGCGGGAAGATGGCTTCGCGGGCGAGGTATCACGGCCCTTCCGGGCGGCGCAAGAGACGAACAGATGCCCGCCGATGGCACAGGCTGGGCCAGATGTTTGCCTGAACAGACGCTGGCGACGCAAAAATCGCCGCGCTATAGAGCTGCGCGATCCACTCCGAGGCGACCCATGTCCTTCATTCCCGACACTTCGACGCTCATCCAGTTCGCCATCGCCACGCTCATCCTGGCGATCACGCCGGGACCGGACATGACGCTGTTCGTGTCGCGTACGCTGAGCCAGGGCCGCGCCACCGGCTTCGCCTCGATGGCAGGCGCGCTCACCGGCACGTTGGTCCACACCACACTGGTGGTGGTCGGCGTCTCGGCGCTGATCGTGGCCTCTCCCATGGCCTTCTTTGCGCTGAAGATTTTCGGCGCCGGCTATCTGGTGTTTTTAGCCTGGCAGGCGGTGGCCAAAGGTTCGGCCTTTTCGCCGGAGAAGAAGACGGGACCGCAAATCTCGCTGTTCCGCAGCTGGGCGGCCGGGCTCGGGGTCAATCTCCTCAACCCGAAGATCATCCTGTTCTTCATGACGTTCCTGCCGCAATTCGTCTCCGCGCATGACCCGTACGCGCCCGGCAAGCTGTTCTTCCTCGGCATCACATTCATCGTGCTATCGATCCCGGTGACGGCGCCGATGGTGCTGGCGGCGGAGAAATTCGCGGCGGCGATGAAGGCGAGCCCGCGCGTCACGCGCGTGGTCGACTATCTGTTCGGCGGCGTGTTCTCGGCCTTCGCGCTCAAGATCCTGACGGCACAGGCGAAGTAGAGCCCGCGCCGAGCTCAGGGCTCCAGATCGGGCAGCGCCTCGCGGCGCCAACTGCCGGCAGATCGGCCGGCGGAGAGCCAGTAGAAGATGCCGCCGACCATGCCGCTGCCGATCAGCGCGAGCCTGACATTGTTGTCGGCGACATCGAAATCGCCGTCGCCGATGTTATGCGCGAAGCCGAGGAAGACGACGGCGATCACGGCGCCGCCCAGCGCATAGAACAGCCAGTCGCGGCGGCCGAGCACTTCGGCGATCAGGATGACGATCGCCGCCGGCATGAAGCCGAAATAGGCGACGAACAGTGCCAGGAAAGGCACCGAAAAATAGAGCGCGGGCGCGATCGTCTGATGTCCGGGCTCCGGCGCATAGCCGAAATAGCCGAGGAACAGCACGTTGAGAAAGGCGCTCGCCGCCAGCGAGGCGATGACATAGCCGATCAGGATGGCGGCGAAGCGGACGAGATAGGCGATGATACGCCTCACGCCTCGCCGTGCCCCGCGATCATCATCGCTTCAAGCGCCAGCCGGTCGACCTTGCGCATGCGCTCCGATTCCGACTTGAGCTGGCCGCAGGCGGCGAGGATGTCGCGGCCACGCGGCGTGCGGATCGGTGAGGCGTAGCCGGCATTGTTGACGTAATCGGCGAACTTCTCGATCGTCTCCCAGTCCGAGCACTGATAGTTGGTGCCGGGCCACGGGTTGAACGGGATCAGGTTGATCTTGGCCGGAATGCCCTTGAGCAGCTTGACCAGCGCCTTGGCGTCCTCGAGGGAATCGTTGACGTCCTTCAGCATCACATATTCGAAGGTGATGCGGCGGGCGTTGGAGAGACCCGGATAGGCGCGGCAGGCAGCGATCAGCTCCTTCAGCGGATACTTCTTGTTGATCGGCACCAGCAGGTCGCGCAGGTCGTCATTGGTGGCATGCAGCGAGATCGCCAGCATGACGCCGATCTCCTCGCCGGTGCGGGCAATCTCCGGCACGACCCCCGAGGTCGACAGCGTGATGCGTCTTTTCGACAGGGAAAGTCCGTCGCCGTCGGAAGCGATCAGCAGCGCCTTCTTCACCGCCTCGAAATTGTAGAGCGGCTCGCCCATGCCCATCATGACGATGTTGGATACCTTGCGGCCCTCGGCCGGCACGATGGCGCCGTCCGGCGTGTCGCGGTCGGGGAAGTCCCCGAGCCGGTCGCGCGCGGTAAGCAGCTGCGCCAGGATCTCTTCCGTCGTCAGGTTGCGCACCAGCTTCTGCGTGCCGGTGTGGCAGAAAGAGCAGGTCAGCGTGCAGCCGACCTGCGAGGAGATGCAGAGCGTGCCGCGGCCTTCCTCCGGAATATAAACGGTCTCGATCTCGACCGGACGGCCGGCGCCGCGCGGCGGAAAGCGAAACAGCCATTTGCGCGTGCCGTCGGAAGAGATCTGCTCCTCGACGATCTCGGGCCGCGCGACGGTGAAATGCTTGTCGAGCTCGGCGCGCAGATCCTTGGAGATGTTGAACATATGGGCGAAATCGGAGACCCCGCGCACATACATCCAGTGCCAGAGCTGCTGGGCGCGCATCTTCGCCTGGCGCTCCGGCACGATGCCGGCGTGAACCAGAGCGGCGCCAAGCTCGGCACGCGTCAGACCGATCAGCGACGGCTTTTCGGCCGGCGTGGCGCGGGCGCGCAAGGCGTCGCGAGCGCCTTCGGCGGTCAGATCGAATGAAAGGGTCATGGTTGCGCCAATATAAGCGGTTTGCGGCCGATTTCAGCATCGTGCCTGAAATGAAACGCGCGCATAGCACAGCTTGCGACCGGAGTCATGTCGGCGGCATAGGCGGCCGGTGTCGCTATTCCCGCCCCGGCTGAGATCACATATTCGTGTTGGCGTAACAGCGCGAAGCGCACCCGCGAACCTGAAAGGGGCGACTATGCCCTTGCAGAAATGGGAGTAAGCGGAATGCATTCGATCAAGCTTGTTGCCGTCGCCGGTCTCGCAAGCCTTTTTGCCTCGCAGGCGTTCGCCGAGGATACGATGGGCACGATGACCATGATGAAGGGTGGGCAAGTGACGGCGATCATGCCCGACGGCCATATGGGCACCATGATGCCTGACGCCAAGATGAGCGCCGAAATGATGAAGATGGCGAAGCCGATCAAGCATTGCATGATGATAATCACCGACGCCAAAGGCAAAGCCTACATGATCGATACGTCGACCAAGAAGGCCCAGGCCGAATGTGAAAAGATGGCGATGTGAGAGTGGTCGGACTCGCCAACCCTGCTGCCCGCCGGCGCAGGCCGGCGGGATATCCAAACCGCGGTCCTGCCCTGGCTCCTCGATCTCCGATTTTCGTCGCTCGCATCGACCCGACCTGACCTCGCAGGCTTGATCCTCCCTCTCAATGTGCTAGGGGCGGGTCATCACCCAGAGGACAGGCATGGCCGGCATATCGCGTAGATACCCGATGCTGCGGCGCTCGCAGGCTATGTGGGCGTCGCGCCGCGTCTGGCAGCCGCGCCTTGTGTTCTGGGCCGGCGCCATCTCGATCGGGTTGATCAGCGTGCTGTTCGCCATGCTGGCCGACCGGGCGCAGGCGCTGTTCCACGTCGTCACCGGCGGCGATAGCGGCAGCTGGCGCTTTTATCTGCCGCTGGTCATGACGCCCGCCGGCTTCGTGATTTGCGCCTGGCTTGCCCATTCCTTCTTTCCGGGATCGCAAGGCAGCGGCATTCCGCAGGCGATCGCCGCCCGTCACCTGCGCGATGACGAGGATCGCGGCCACCTTCTTTCGCTGCGCCTGGCAGCGGGCAAGGTTGCGCTTACCGTCATCGGTCTCGCCTGCGGCGGATCGATCGGCCGCGAGGGCCCGACGGTGCAGGTCGGCGCCTCACTCATGCTTCAGGCGGCGCGCTGGGGCGGCATGGCGCAGGCGCGCGGCCTGATCCTGGCCGGCTCGGCTGCCGGCGTCGCCGCCGCCTTCAACACGCCGCTCGCCGGCATCGTCTTCGCCATCGAGGAGATGGGTCGCGCCTATGAGTCACGGACCAACGGGCTGGTGCTGACGGCGGTGATCCTCGCCGGCCTCGCCTCGCTCGGCCTGCTCGGCAACTACACCTATTTCGGCGTCGCCAGGGACACGGTGGCCTTCGCCACCGACTGGCCGCTGGTGATTGCCTGCGGCGTCATCGGCGGCGGCTTCGGCGCGCTGTTTTCGCTGTTGGCGCTGAAGATCACGCGGCGCGTCCGACGCTGGAATGGCCTGCAGCCATTGTGGCGCGCGCTGCTCGTGGGAGGCATCTGCGGCCTGGCGGTTGCCGCGATCGGTCTCGTCTCGGGCGGCCTTACCTTCGGAACCGGCTACGCTCAGGCCCGCGGCGCCGTTGAAGGCGCGCCGCTACCCGCATTCTTCTTCCTGGAAAAATTCGCGGCCGGCGTGCTGTCGATGGTGTCGGGCATTCCGGGCGGCATCTTCGCGCCGTCGCTGGCGGTGGGCGCCGGTCTCGGCAGCACGCTTGGCCTGGCGTTCGGCGCCGGGACAGGCCTCGCCGCGCTGCTCGGCATGGCCGGCTATTTCGCCGGCGTCGTGCAGGCGCCGATGACGGCCTTCGTCATCATCCTCGAAATGACCGGCAACCACGACAACGTCATCGCGCTGATGTGCGCGGCGATGCTGGGCTACGGAACGGCGCGGCTGATCTCCAACGAGCCGCTCTATCACGCGCTGTCGCGCGTGTTCATCGCCGAAGCGATCAGGCGGCGCAGGGCCGTCGAGCAGCAAGGCTGAATGGCGAGCTTGGCGCTGTCGCCTTATTCGCTTGTCCCTGGCAGCACTTGCGGGAGGCGGACTTCCATATTGCCATCCTCCGCCAAGGGAGCCTCAGCCTATTTGCACTTGGCGATCGAGGCCAGCGCGGCCGAGATGCCCTTCAGAGAAAAGACGTAGGAAGTCGGGTTGCCGCGACCGGACTTCGCCTGCACCTTCATGTC
Organism: Mesorhizobium sp. WSM3862; assembly: GCF_002294985.1. GTDB lineage: Bacteria > Pseudomonadota > Alphaproteobacteria > Rhizobiales > Rhizobiaceae > Mesorhizobium. Next base: position 579,436 of record NZ_NSGE01000005.1, read on the forward strand.
GGTACCCGTCTTCATGGCGGCGATCAGCACCGGCTCTTCAGCGGCGTTCTCGACCCAGGCCGACTTGCCGCGGGTGAACATCGAGAAGGACTTCTTGTCGATGGTGACGGTGGCCTTGGAGCCTTCCTGGAAGTTGTAGCCGGCGATGAACTGCGGCTCATAGGACACCTGCTGCCCGGGGCGTTGGCTGACGAAGAAGAACATGTCGCCATGGTCGAGCTTCGGCGGCTGCTTGTCGGTCGGCACCGTCAGCACATAGCAGACCTTGCCGCCTGCCGACTGATAGCTGTAGGTGCCCCAGGCGTTGTGCTGGCCGATCTTGGTCGCCTGCTGCGCCAGCGCCGGCGCCGCGAAGGCGGCCGCCAGGACCAGGCTGGAAAGTGTAGCAATCAATCCGCGCATCGTTCTTCCCGTATTCCGAAATGGTGCGGAGGCGGGCCGCATGGCGTCCTGCCGTCGCTTCATTTTGATTTAATCAGGGTTACCAAACGGTGAATTTTTCCCAACAAAAGGAACTCACCCCAGGAAACCGCCGCCATTCGCGCCGCCGCTTCCACGCGGCGGTCGCGATGTCCCGGCGCGAACTTGGAGGGCACGAAAGCGGCAAGAGTTTGTCTTTTCGCGCGGGCGGTTTCGCGGTTTCGTTGTGGCGAAAAGTCAGCCAGGATCAACCTTTGTCGGCGAGGGCGTCCCTGGCGGCCTGCCGGTGCGCCGGGGTGATATGGGCGCTGACGGCGGTGATTGCCGCGGTGAGCACGGCAAGGTCATCGGTGAACCCGAGACCGAGCGCGAAGTCGGGGATGAAATCCACCGGCAGCACGAAATAGCCGAGCGCGGCAAGCAGGGTACCCTTGGTGCGCAGCGGCGTGTCCTTGTCCATGGCACAATAGTAGGCGGCGACCACCTCTTCCATGAACGGGATCTGCCGGGCAGCCTTCTTGGCCGTGCGCCAGAACTTCTCGCGCACCTCGCCTTCGCCGGCGAGCCTGTCGCCGAAGCCAAAGAAATCGAAACGGGATTCCTGCGCCATCAATCTCTCCTCGGCCACGCGCCAGCTTGCGTTGCGGCCACCGCGGAAGATGTGGTGAAAGCGGCACCCCCCTGCAAGGTCTCCACCGTTGCCGGCCCGGCAAATCGGAATCGGACTTATCGGCAGTCGTTAGCCGAAATAGCGGTTCATCCGCTTCGCCAGTTCGATGTCGAGCGCCGTGACGCCGCCGGCGTCATGCGTGTTCAGCGTGACGTCGACGGTCTTGTAGACGTTCGACCAATCGGGGTGGTGGTCCATCTTCTCGGCGGCCAGCGCCACGCGGGTCATGAAGGCGAAGGCCTCGGAGAAGTTCTTGAAGCCGAAGCTGCGCTTGATGGAGGCGCCGTCGGCCGCCAGCGACCAGCCTTCGAGTTCCGCCAGCGCTGCGGTGATCGCTTCCTTGTTGAGTTTTTCCCTGGTCATGTCGGGTTCCCGTGCTATTCGGAGGTATTCCAACCATAGCGCCGGATCGATGAGCGCAAAGCCCACAAAATCCATTCTGTTCGTCTGCCTCGGTAACATCTGCCGCTCGCCCTTGGCCGAAGGCGTCTTCCGCGCCGTGTGGACCGAGCGCGGGAAAGGCCGGGACATCCTTCTCGATTCGGCCGCGACCAGCGGCTGGGAGGTCGGCTCCGCGCCCGATCCGCGTTCGATCGCGGTAGCCACAAGGCACGGCATCGACATTTCCGCGCAAAAGGCGCGCAAAATAGCGCTGGAGGATTTCTCGCGCTTCGACCTGATTCTCGGCATGGACCGGACGAATGTGCGCGATCTGAAGGCGTTAGCGCCGCAGGCCGCGCGCGACCGAATCCATCTCTTTCTGGAGTTTGCAAGCGGTATCGCGCGCGATGTGCCGGACCCCTATTACGAAGACCAGCAGGCCTTCGTTTCGGTCTACCGCATGATCCGCGAGGCGTCGGAGGCGCTGGCGAAGCGGCTGGAAGCGAGCGGATCGGCGCCGACCAGCGGCCAGGCTTCCTCGACGATGTAGGGGCCGCCGCCGACCGAATCGCGCGACGACATCAAGACGAAGCGGCCGACCCGGAAGGGCAGCGTGGAAAAGTTGCCGCGCGCCGACAGATATTGCGCGACGTCCGCCGGGCTCGAATTGCGCAGGCGCGCGAGCGTCACATGCGGCGAGAATTTGCGCGGATCGGCCGGCAGGCCGAGCCGCTGGCAGATGCGGTCGATCTCGCCCTGCAGCGCTACCAGGTCCGGCGAGGCGGACACGCCGGCCCATACGGCGTGCGGCTTCTTGCCGCCGAAAGCGCCCACGCCGGAGAGCGCCAGGGGGAAGGAGGGACGGTTGACGCGATCGAGCGCATTGGCGATGTCGTCGGCGATATGGCCCTCCACATCGCCGATGAAGCGCAGCGTCAGATGATAGTTTTCGACGTCGATCCAGCGGGCTCCGGGCAGGCCGCCCCGGAGCAGCGAGAGTGAAAGCGCGGCATCACGCGGAATTTCGAGGGCGGTGAAAAGACGTGGCATGGGAAGCCTCCTGTCCTCGAATCGAAACTCTCGCCCCTAGCGAATCATCGATAGCCATGCGGGGCAAGCGGTTTGTTGTCCACAAGCTTTCCCCTGGGGAAACCGTGGCGTTTTGGTCTCATCACGCGCCGCCCTTGGCGGCGATGGCCTTTTCCACGACCGGTAGAATGCCTTTGACCATGACGTCTATTCCCTTCGGGTTGGGATGAAGACCGTCCTCCAGCTGCATGGCCGGGTGGCCGGCGACCCCGTCAAGAAAAAACGGATAGAGCGGAACGGCGTATTTCGCGGCAAGCTTCGGGTAGATGGCGTCGAAGGCCTTCTGGTACTCGGCGCCCAGATTGGGCGCTGCAAGCATGCCTGCCAGGAGCACCGGGATGTTCCGTTGCTTCAACTTGGCCAACATAGCGTCGAGATTTTTCTCGGCGATCTCGGGCGAGACGCCGCGCAGCATGTCGTTGGCGCCGAGCTCAAGGATGACGAGCCCGGTGCCGTCGGGCACCGACCAGTCGAGCCGCGCGAGGCCGCCGCTTGTGGTGTCGCCGGAAACCCCGGCATTGCCGACGGCGACGTCGTGGCCTTTTGCCTTCAAGGCCGCCTGCAATTTATCGGTGAAGCCCTCATCGGGACCAAGGCTGAACCCCGCCATCAGGCTGTCGCCGAAGCCGACGATCTTGAACGTATCGGCGCGCGCCGGCGAAATGGCGCCGCAAACCACCAGGAGAAGAGTGAGGGCTGCGGCAGCTGAGTGTTTGAAAGCCATGCGGCGAGCCCCATATGACCGACACGATTCATGCAAAGGAGACATTTTTTGCCTCCTTCTTCCACCATATAGGGCGCATTCATTGTGACAGAAGCCGTCATCGCATTGAGGGATGTCTCGCTGACGCTCGGCGAGGGCGCCTCCTCCGTCCATGTGCTGAAGGGCATCAGCCTCGATGTGGCCGCCGGCGAAGCCACCGGGATCGTCGGCCCGTCGGGATCCGGCAAGTCCACCTTGCTGATGGTTCTGGCCGGGCTGGAAAGGGTCGATTCGGGTACGGTGCGGATCGCCGGAGAATTGCTCAACGGCAAAAGCGAGGACCAGATTGCTTCATTTCGGGGGCGAAACATCGGCATTGTCTTCCAGTCCTTCCACCTCATCCCCAACATGACGGCGCTCGAGAATGTCGCGGTGCCGCTGGAGCTCGCCGGGCACGACGACCCGTTCGGGGTGGCCGCGCAGGAGCTCGCGGCGGTCGGCTTGAGCGACCGCGTGACGCACTATCCGGGAGAGCTTTCGGGCGGCGAGCAGCAGCGCGTGGCGATCGCCAGGGCCCTGGCGCCTTCGCCGCGCATCCTCATTGCCGACGAGCCGACCGGCAACCTCGACCAGGCAACGGGAAAGCAGATCGCCGACCTCCTCTTCGCCAAGGCGGCCGAGCGCGGCATGACGCTGGTGCTGGTCACGCATGATCCGGCGCTTGCGGGCCGCTGCTCGCGCCAGGTGTCGATGCGCTCGGGACGCATCGAGGACGCGCCAAGACAGGCTAAGGTGCCGGCCTGATGCGGACTTTGAAACTGGCCCTGCGCTTTTCGCTGCGCGAGATGCGCGGCGGGCTGTCCGGCTTCATGATCTTCCTCGCCTGCATCGCGCTTGGCGTCGCGGCGATCGGCGGCGTCAATTCGGTGGCGCAGGCGATTACCGCCGGCGTCGCCAACCAGGGCCAGACGCTGCTCGGCGGCGACCTGCGCTTCCAGATCAACCAGCGCAGCGCTTCGGACGCCGAGCTCGGCTTCATCAAGAGCCTCGGCACGGTCTCGCTGAATTCCGGCATGCGCTCGATGGCGCGGCTCGAGGACGGCTCCGACCAGGCGCTGGTCGAAGCCAAGGCGGTCGACGACGCCTATCCGCTCTACGGCACGCTGGAGACCGATCCGCCGCTGCCCAGGAATGAGTTGTTCGGCGAGAGATCCGGCATCTTCGGCGCCGCCGCGCCCGCTCTCTTGTTCGATCGCCTCAATCTGCATATCGGCGACCGCTTGAAGCTTGGCGGCGCAACGTTCGAGCTGAGGGCCCGATTGGTCAGCGAACCCGACGCGATTTCCGACGGTTTCGGCTTCGCGCCGCGGCTGATGATTTCGCACGACGGGCTGGTCGCGTCAGAGCTGATTCAGCCCGGCAGCCTGGTCGAGAACGCCTATAAGATCCGATTGCCCGATGGCGCGAGCGAGGCGCGCATCAAAGGCATTCAAGCCGAAGCGGCGAAGGATTTTCCGCAGGCGGGCTGGTCGATCCGCACGCGCAGCAACGCAGCGCCGGCGCTTTCCGCCAACATCCAGCGCTTCTCGCAGTTCCTGACGCTGGTCGGGCTGACGGCGCTTGTGGTCGGCGGCGTCGGCGTGGCGAATGCCGTCCGCGCCTATCTCGACGGCAAGCGCGGCGTCATCGCCACCTTCAAGAGCCTCGGCGCCTCCGGGGGCTTCGTCTTCGCCATCTATCTCGTGCAGATTCTTTTGATTGCCGGGCTCGGCATCGTGCTCGGCCTGATCCTGGGTGCGGCAATGCCGTTCGTGGCGAGCGCGCTCCTGCAGTCGGTCATTCCGGTGCCGGCGCGAGGCGGCTTTTATCCCGGCGCGCTTGCGATCGCGGCCCTGTTCGGCCTTTTGGTGACGCTGGCCTTCGCGCTGCTGCCGCTCGGCCGCGCCCGCGACGTGCCGGCAACGGCGCTGTTTCGCGAAATGGGGTTCGAAAGCCGCGGCCTGCCGCGCCTGCCCTATGTCGGCGCCGCGCTGACGATCGTGCTCGCGCTGGCGGCGCTCGCCATCCTTTCCGCCGACGATCGGCGCATCGCCTCGATCTTCGTCGGCGCCACCGCCTTTGCCTTCCTGGTGCTGCGGCTGGTGGCTGCGCTGGTCCAATGGCTGGCCCGGCGAAGCCCGCGGCTGCGGTCGGTCTCTCTCAGGCTGGCGCTTGGCAATATCCATCGGCCCGGCGCGCTGACGCCATCGGTGGTGCTGTCGCTCGGGCTCGGCCTGACGCTGCTGGTGACGCTGGCGCTGATCGACGGGAATCTCAGACGCCAGATCTCCGGCAGCCTGCCGGAGCGGGCGCCGAACTTCTTCTTCGTCGACCTCCAGAGCAGCGATGTCGATGCCTTTGCCGGCCTGGTCGAAAAGGAAGCGCCGCAAGGGATGCTGGTCAAGGTGCCGATGCTGCGCGGCCGGATCATGGCGCTCAACGGCATCGACGTCGACAAGGTGAAGGTCCCCGCCGACGGCGCCTGGGTGCTGCGCGGCGACCGCGGGCTGACCTATGACGCAAAGCAGCCGGAAAACGCTACGCTGACCGAAGGCAAATGGTGGCCGCAGGACTATTCCGGCGAGCCGCTGGTGTCGTTCTCGGCCGAGGAAGGCAAAGCGATCGGGCTGAAGCTCGGCGACACGGTCACGGTCAACGTGCTCGGCCGCAACGTGACGGCAAGAATAGCTAGCTTCCGCCAGGTCGAGTGGGAAACCATGGGCATCAATTTCGTCATGATCTTCTCGCCCAATACGTTCGCCGGCGCGCCGCATGGCTGGCTGGCGACGCTGACCGACAGAAAGGCCACCACGGCCGACGACGCGCGGCTGCTCAACGCTGTCACCCGCGCCTTTCCGGCAGTGACGACGGTGAGGGTCAAGGACGCGCTCGACATCGTCAACCGGCTGGTCGCGCAGCTGGGCACTGCGATCCGCGCCGCAGCCGGCGTGGCGCTGATCGCCTCCGTGCTGGTGCTCTCCGGGGCTTTGGCCGCCGGCAACCGGGCGCGCATCCACGACGCGGTGGTGCTGAAGACGCTCGGCGCGACAAGGAGGACGCTGATTGCGGCCTTCTCGCTGGAATATGTGCTGATCGGTCTTGCGACAGCGCTGTTCGCGCTTGCCGCGGGCGGCGTCGCGGCATGGTTCGTGGTGGCCCGCATCATGACGCTGCCGTCGCACTTCATGCCGGAAGTTGCGGTGGCGACGATCCTCGTCTCGCTCGCCGTCACCGTCGGCATCGGCCTTGCCGGCACCTGGCGGGTGCTTGGCCACAAGGCGGCGCCGGTGCTGCGCGAGCTTTGATCCGGCAGCGCCCTTCGATGGCCTGTCTGCGTTAAATCTTGGTAAGAATGCCGGCGGGAAAAGGCTGAAAATCGGGCTTTTGCCTTCTCACGAAGCGTTACCGTTCGTTACCGTCTTGTTCTTGAGGTCGAGAACGCTCATATTTCGCGCTAGGCATGCTGGAGTCCCGCCAGCGGCGCCTGGTCCAAGGAGGTCGCTCCAAGGACCTGTCACCGGACGGGGCAGAAGCAATAGAGGATTTCCAATGGCTGATCCCATTCGCAACTACCAGACGTCCGCCGCCTCGGGCGCGCGCGTCGATATCGATCAGGGCCTGCGGGCCTATATGATCAAAGTCTATAACCTCATGGGGCTTGGCCTGCTCATCACAGGCCTTGCCGCCTGGGGCGCATTCCAGCTTGCCGTCACCGGCGACGGCCAGCTCACCGCCTTCGGCCAGCTCATCTATGCTAGCGCGTTCCGCTGGGTCGTTATCCTGGCGCCTCTCGCTGCCGTGATGTTCCTGTCCTTCAGGATCCAATCGATGAGCGTGGCTGCGGCCCAGACCACGTTCTGGGTTTATGCCGGCCTTGTCGGCCTGTCGCTGTCGACGATCTTCCTCGTCTACACCGGCACCAGCATCACCCAGACCTTCTTCGCCACGGCCGCGGCCTTCGGCGGGCTGTCGCTCTACGGCTACACGACCAGGCGCGATCTGAGCGCGTTCGGCTCGTTCCTGATCATGGGCGTGATCGGGCTGCTGATCGCGATGGTCATCAACATCTTCCTGGCGTCGTCGGCGCTGGCCTTCGCCATCTCGGCGATCGGCGTGCTGGTGTTCGCGGGCCTCACCGCCTACGACACGCAGCGCATCAAAGAGATGTATTTCGAGGGTGACGTCGCGGATGTCGCCGGCCGCAAGGCGATCATGGGCGCCCTGCAGCTCTATCTCGACTTCATCAACCTGTTCATGTTCCTGCTGCAGTTCATGGGCGACCGCCGCTAAACGGTAGCCGTCCGGCTGGACCATAAACTTCGGAAAGGGCGGCCCAACGGCCGCCCTTTCCTTTTGTGCGCTCCTCTGCTGATATTGAGGCAACAGGAAGAACTGCACAAATTATGAGCAATCTGGCGATCAGAGCCGCTACTGCGGCCGACCTCGACCGAATAACCGAAATCTATGCTGACGCGGTCACGCACGGCACCGCAAGCTACGAACTGGAGCCGCCCAGCCGCGCCGAAATGGGCGATCGATTCGACAGTTTGGCACGAGGCGGCTTTCCCTATCTTGTGGCTGAAAGGGAGGGCGCCGTGCTCGGCTACGCCTATGCCGGACCGTTCCGGCCCCGGCCCGCCTATCGCTTCACCGTCGAGGACTCGGTCTATGTGGCGCCCGAGGCCAAGGGCCAGGGCATCGGCCGCCTGCTGATGCTGGCGCTCATCGAGGCGGCACGCCTGGCCGGCTTTCGCCAGATCGTCGCGGTGATCGGCGACGGCCATGCCGACAGCGCCTCGGTGCGCCTGCACGAGAAGCTCGCCTTTCGTCACTCCGGGCGCCTGGAAGGCTCCGGCTACAAGCATGGGCGCTGGCTGGACACCGTGTTCATGCAGCTGCCGCTCAACGGCGGCGCGGAAGTGCCGCCGGATCCGGAGTCACTGCCGGAGCGGAGATTTCGCGGCAAATTGGATAGTTAAGCTTGGACCAGCTTCAGCTTGGGATCGAATACGCCGAGCACGCGGCCGAGTTCCTGACTGCGCTTGAGGATGCGTCCGCCGGCGGCGATGACGGCGAAGGCGCCCTGTCGGCGCGCCAATTTCGGGTCCTTGACGATCTGGAACAGCGGCACTTCGCTGGCGCGGCGGAAGACCGAAAAGACAGCGCGATCGGAAAGATGGTCGATCGCATAGTCGCGCCATTCATTGGCCGCCACCATGCGTCCGTAAAGCCTTAGGATCTGGTCGAGCTCGCGCCGGTCGAAGCGCACCGGCTGGTCGAGGCGTGCGCTGCGCGCCTCATGCAGCGGGATCAGTATTCCGGATGCTTCCCCATCCTCCGTCCCGCTGCTGTGATCGGTCATGCCGCGATCCTTCGATTGAATCTTGCGCCGGCCAAGGTTCGCGCTTTCGCGGCCGAATTGCAAGGGCCGGCGAAGCAGGCTTGCGGTCCGCCGTTTCCGAAAGGTCCAGTCACGTTTGCAAAACGCGTGTTGGAATTGGTGATGCTCTGCCACATTGTCGCCACAAATTATCCGCGCTCATGCCCCAATGTCCGACGAGTTTACCCGCGTTGCCTGAGACGGTTCGGTCCGGCACCGGCTCGTAAACCCCAAGCCCCCCGCCCACGGGTCAGCGTCGGATCGAACCAACCTCGGTTTTTCCTTGGAAAAATCAGGTGCGACGATCCCAAAACCTGAATAACCGGCGTCAGAAGCAAGCTGACGCCGGTTTTTTCATGCCTGTCCGCTCTGGCCCGCCGGCCCCTGTCTCGCGGCCAGGCGGGCGTCATCACAATGCACGATCAGGGAATGAGAGCTGGAACCGCTGCGCTGGATGAGCGACCAGTCCTAAGGAGCGCATACAGGATCTCATCGCGCCAGATGCCGCCGACACGTAGATGATCACGCAGTAGGCCTTCGCGCCCGAATCCGAGTTTCTCGACCAATTTGCGCGACGGGGTGTTGTTGGGATCGATGAACGCCTGCAGACGGTGCAGGCCGAGATCGTCGAAACAGAAGTCGAGCATCGCCGAGACAGCCTCGGTGGCCATGCCCCGGCTCTGATATGCGGGGTTGATGAAATAGCCGATGGCCGCACGCTTGTTGCGGATGTGGCCATCGTGATAGCTGACGAGGCCGAGGCAGCGGTCAGTCTCAATGTCGGCGACCGCCCAGTGCCGATGGTAGGACGGGGTGCAGGCGACATATCTGAGCACGGTGCGCTCGGTCTCGGTCCGCTTGGTGTGGACTGGTGCGTTCCAGAACCGCATCGCCTCCGGGTCGGCAAAGCATTCGTGCATCGCATCCGTGTCCTCAGCCCTGAACTGACGCAGGCGTAGCCGCGTCGTCAGGAGAATCGGGTGCGGCTCGGGTCGCTTTGCCATGGATGCTCTGCTTCGTGGGCCCCGGCCGGCTTTCGTCGGCGATCAGGTTTTGTCAGCGGAGCCGTCAGAGCCGGTCAGGCTTGCGGATGAGCGCGGCGCCGAGAATCGGTCCCGGGACGCCGTCCTTGCCGACGGACTGCAGCAGCACGGCACAGCCGCCCTTCTTCGCAATCTCCGTCATCGGCAGCTCGTAACGCTGCGCCTTGCCGTTCCACATGCCGGCGATCTGGATGTCGGAAACGGCGTTCCAATAGGTCATGTTGCGGCCGCTGTTTTCGCCCTGGCCGATCTTCACCATCTGCGGCGGATCGAAATAGACGATCACCACATGGGCGTCGGTCGGCCCATTGCCGGCATCGCCGGCGTCAATCATGACCCGATCGCTGGTGCGGCTCACCTTGATGCCGACCCGCATGCCCTCGCCGGCCCTGTCCATGCGGGCCAGCGCGCCGTCTATCTCCTTGCGGTTGGCGCCGTTGACATGGCTGCGGCCGTTGATGACGGCTTGCGGGGTATAGACCGAACGGCTGCCAAAGGCGCGCATATAGTCATACTGCCGCTCGGTGTTCTCTTTGTTGCTCAGCGTGTCCTGCCAGCCCAGATAGTCCCAGTAATTGACGTGATATGCGAGCGCGACGACATTTTCCTTCGCCGCCAGCTCGGCGAAGAATTCATCGGCCGGCGGACAGGAGCTGCAGCCCTGGCTGGTGAACAACTCGACGACGCCCAAAGGCTTTTCAGTCTGCGGCTTGCCGGTCGCGACTTTCTCAAGCTCGGCTGCTGAGGCCACGCGGCTCAACGCCGTGAGGACCAGCGCAACTGCCGTAAGCCGCAATGGTCCTCGCAATGCCATGACCGTTCCAATTCCCGCCGGTCACGCCGGCCTTGTTCTGGTTGCTAAAATATGTGGCAGAACGGACAGTCAACGGGAAGTCACGTTGCGGTGAAATTTTGCCGCCGACCGCAGGTAAGGCGGCGACAGGAGGGGCCACTGCATTCTTCGACCCGGTTCGATTTCGGGACCGCATCGCCGCGAAGCGGTAAGTTTGCTGCTGCCGGAGGATTTCTATTGCGCGCCAATCGGACTTGGACTTTGAGCCGGGCCGGAGAATGCTTGGCCTGCCGCAGTTTAACTAGGACGTCAGTAGGCACCAGGCAGTGGGAAAATCTCCCCCTGCCTATGCCTACCGCCTATTCCCTGTCGCTACGCAGCCAAATCGCGCAGCACGTATTGCAGGATGCCGCCGTTCTTGAAGTAGTCGAGTTCGTCCAGCGTATCGATGCGACAGATGATCGGCACGTTCTTCAGCGTACCGTCGCCATAGGTGACCTTGGCCGTCATCTTCTGGCGCGGCTTGATGGCATCCAGGCCGTCGATCTCGACCAGCTCGTCGCCTTTGAGGTTGAGGGAAGCCCATGAGGTGCCGTCCTCGAAGACGAAGGGGATGACCCCCATGCCGACCAGGTTCGAGCGGTGGATGCGCTCGAAGGACTGGGCGATGACGGCGCGGACACCAAGGAGGTTGGTTCCCTTGGCTGCCCAGTCGCGCGAGGAGCCGTTGCCATATTCGACGCCGGCGAAGATGACCAGCGGCACGCCTTCCTTCTTGTATTCCATGGCGGCATCGTAGATCGACATCTCCTCCTTCGAGGGATAGTGGATCGTGTAGCCGCCTTCGCGGCCGTTCTCGCCCAGCATGTGGTTGCGGATGCGGATGTTGGCGAAGGTGCCGCGCATCATCACCTCATGGTTGCCGCGCCGCGTGCCGTACTGGTTGAAGTCGGCGACGCCGACGCCGTGCTCGGTGAGGTACTTACCTGCCGGCGAAGCCGCCTTGATCGAGCCGGCCGGCGAGATGTGGTCGGTGGTGATCTTGTCGCCGAAGAGACCAAGCACGCGCGCGCCCTTGATGTCGCCCACTTTGCCGAAGGCGCGGCCCATGCCGGCGAAATAAGGCGGGTTCTGCACATAGGTCGAATGATCGTCCCAGGCATAGGTCTGGCCTTCCGGCGCCTTCACCTTCTGCCAATATTCGTCGCCCTTGAAGACGTCGGCATATTTGCGGGCGAAAAGCTCGCGCGTGACGTTCTTCTCGATGAACTCCTGGATCTCGGCCGAGGTCGGCCAGATGTCCTTGAGATAGACCGGCTTGCCGTCGCTGCCCTCGCCGAGCGGCTCGGTGGTGAGGTCCTTGGTGACGGTGCCGGCCAGCGCATGCGCCACCACCAGCGGCGGCGAGGCGAGATAGTTCGCCTGGACGTCCGGAGAAACCCGGCCTTCGAAGTTGCGGTTGCCGGACAACACCGCGGCAGCGATCAAGCCTTTGTCGTTGATGGTCTTGGAGATCGGCGCCGGCAGCGGGCCGGAATTGCCGATGCAGGTGGTGCAGCCGAAGCCGACCAGGTTGAAGCCGATCTGGTCGAGTTCCTTCTGCAGGCCGGATTTCTCGAGATATTCGGCGACCACCTGGCTTCCCGGCGCCAGCGAGGTCTTCACCCACGGCTTCTGCTTCAGTCCGCGCCGGTTGGCGTTGCGGGCCAACAGGCCGGCGCCGATCAAGACGCTCGGGTTGGAGGTGTTGGTGCACGAAGTGATGGCGGCGATCACGACGTCGCCATGGCCGAGATCGTGAGCGGTGCCTTCGACGGCGTAGCGCTTCGAGATCTCGACGGCCTTTTTATACTCGGTCTCCATCGCCTTGGCGAAGCCGGCGGGAATATCCTGCAGCGCGACGCGGCCTTCCGGGCGCTTCGGGCCGGCCATCGACGGCACGACGTCGCCGAGATCGAGCTCGAGCAGATCGGTAAAGACCGGATCGGCCGAGCCGGCGTCGCGCCACATGCCCTGCGCCTTGGAATAGGCCTCGACCAGCGCGATGCGGCTTTCCTCGCGGCCGGACATTGTCAGATAGCGGATGGTCTCGCTATCGACCGGGAAAAAACCGCAGGTGGCGCCATATTCCGGCGCCATGTTGCCGATGGTGGCGCGGTCGGCCAGCGTCATATTGGAGAGGCCTGGGCCGAAGAACTCGACGAACTTGCCGACGACGCCCTTCTTGCGCAGCATCTGGGTGACGGTGAGCACCAGGTCGGTGGCGGTGACGCCTTCCTTGAGCTTGCCGGTGAGGCGGAAGCCGATCACTTCCGGCAGAAGCATGGAGACCGGCTGGCCAAGCATTGCGGCCTCGGCCTCGATGCCGCCGACGCCCCAGCCGAGCACGCCTAGGCCGTTGATCATGGTGGTGTGCGAATCGGTGCCGACGCAGGTGTCGGGATAGGCTGTGGTCTCGCCCTCTTCCGCGTTGGTCCACACGACCTGTCCCAGATATTCGAGATTGACCTGGTGGCAGATGCCGGTGCCCGGCGGCACGACGCGGAAGTTGCGGAAGGCCTGCTGGCCCCACTTCAGGAACTTGTAGCGCTCCTCGTTGCGCTCATATTCGAGCTCGACATTGCGGGCGAAGGCCATCGGCGTGCCGAATTCGTCGACGATGACGGAGTGGTCGATGACGAGATCCACCGGCACCAGCGGGTTGATCTTCTCCGGATCGCCGCCGAGCGCCCTGATGCCGTCGCGCATGGCCGCGAGATCGACAACGGCCGGAACGCCGGTGAAATCCTGCATCAGCACGCGGGCCGGGCGGTAGGCGATCTCGACACCGGCAGTGCCCTTGTCGGTGAGCCATGCTGCGACCGCCTGGATGCTTTCCTTGGTGACCGAGCGGCCGTCTTCGTTGCGCAGCAGGTTCTCCAGCAGCACCTTCATCGAATAGGGCAGCTGGGCAATACCGCCAAGGCCGTTTTTCTCCGCCTCTGCGAGGTCGAAATAGACATAGTCCGCGCCACCCACGGTCAGGGTGCGGCGGCAGTTGAAACTATCGAGGGATTTCGTCACGGCGATCCGTCCTTGTCTGTTCAGCCTGAAAGGGAACGGACGCCGTTGGCATGCAATCACGCGCAAAGGTGCGGGTACGGCCATTTCCGCTGTCCGCTCCCGAGCAACCCGAGCCGTTGAAGGCGGCGCGTGCGCTGGTTCGGCGCTAATTCTGTTCCCGCGCCGACCGCTGGCACGGATGAACCGCATATAGAGAATTTTCTGGAATAGTTCTAGACAGTCGAAAAGCAAATTTGTGCGATGCGGCGGCGGCCGCGAAACGGTGCTTTCGGGACGGGCAAGGATGCGGCTGATCGCCGAAAATCTGGGCGGCGAGCGCGGCGGCGAGACGGTTTTTTCCGGCATCGAATTCGCCCTCGACAGGGGCGAGGCACTCGTCGTCACCGGGCCGAACGGCGCCGGCAAATCGACCCTTTTGCGGGTCATCGCCGGCTTGCTGCCGCCGGCCGAAGGCAAGGTAAAGGTCGAGGGCGGCGGCGACGAGTTTCCATCGGTCGCTTCGGCCTCGCACTATCTCGGCCATCTCAATGCGATGAAGACGGCATTGAGCGTCGAAGAAAACCTGGGCTTCTGGCGCGCCTTCCAGGGCGAGGCTGGTTTGAGCGTGGGGCAGTCGCTGGAGACGGTCGGATTGGACGGGCTCGGGCACCTGCCGTTCGGCTACCTTTCGACCGGGCAAAGGCGGCGCGCGTCGATCGCGAAGCTCCTGGTCAGCCGCCGGCCGGTCTGGCTGCTCGACGAACCGACCGCAGGGCTGGACAAGGCTTCGGAGGAACGATTCGCGGGATTGATGAGAGGGCATTGCCGAGAGGGAGGCATCATCGTGGCGGCCACGCATTTGCCGCTCGGGCTCGAGGGAGCCAAGACGTTGAGGATGGGTGACTGATGTCGGCGCGAGGCACCCCTGGGCGAAGGCATACCAAGTCATGCTAGCCCTCTTCCTCCGCGATATCCGCCTCTCCGTCCGCGCCGGCGGCGGCGCGCTGATCGGCGTCATCTTCTTCCTGGCGGTGATTGCCACAATCCCGTTCGGCGTCGGGCCCGACCTCAACCTGTTGTCGCGCATCGGTCCGGCGATCCTGTGGATCGCCGCCCTGCTCGCCTGCCTGCTCGGGCTCGATCGCCTCTTCCAGGCCGACCGCGAGGACGGCTCGCTCGATCTTCTGGTGCTCAACAGCGACCGTCACATGCTGGCGTTGACGGTGCTGACCAAGTGTCTGGCGCATTGGGCGGGCAGCGTGCTGCCGCTGGTGATCGCGGCACCTTTGCTCGGCCTGTTCATGAACATGGAGCCGCTCGGTATCGGCGCGACGGCATTTACGCTTCTTGTCGGCACGCCGGCCATAACCTTCATCGGCGCCGCCGGAGCGGCCGTGGCTGTGGCGCTGCCGCGCGGCGGGCTCTTGATCTCCGTGCTGGTGCTGCCGCTCACCATTCCGGTGCTGATCTTCGGCGTCTCGGCGAGCTATGGCGCGGTGGCCGATCCCGCGCCGTTCCTGCAGCCCTTCCTCATTCTTGCCGCGCTGACGCTGTTTCTTGCCGTGGTCGGGCCGCTGGCGGCGGCGCTGGCGTTGCGGCACGGGACGGATTGAGGCGCTGGGGCGTTTCTCAACTGCGGCGCCGCGCCTGGTTGCGCGGCCTGTGACGCAGAGTTAAGGGAAGGCATGGTCGAACGGATTGGCAGGGCAGGCGCGGAAGGTGCGCAGATGGAGCGGCTGATATGAGCGCGCATGCTCTCTATGTCGCCGCCGCCTATGCCATCAGCGCGATCGTGCTCGTCGGGCTGATCGGCTGGATCCTGCTCGACCAGCGGGCGCGCAAGCGTGAGCTCGCGGCGCTCGACGCGGCCGGCGTGCGGCGGCGCTCCGACAAGGCCGGGACGGCGAAGCCGTGAGCGCCGAAACCGGAGCCCCGGCATCGCCCCGTCGCCGCCTGTTCGTGCTGCTTCCGCTGCTGGTATTCCTGGGTTTGGCGGGGTTGTTCCTGTCGCAGCTTTTGTCCGGCCGCGACGAGTCTGAAATTCCCTCGGCTCTGATCGGCCTGCCGGCGCCGCAGACGAACCTGCCGCCGCTCGAAGGCTCGAACCTGCCAGGGCTGGACTCGAAATCCTTCGCCGGCAAGGTGACGCTGGTCAACGTCTTCGCATCATGGTGCGCGCCGTGCCGGGAAGAGCATCCGGTGCTTTTGGCGCTGTCGCAGGACAAGCGGTTCACGCTTGCCGCGCTGAACTACAAGGACGAGCCGGCAAACGCCCGTCGCTTCCTTGGCGATCTCGGCAATCCCTACCAGGCGATCGGCGTCGATCCGGCCGGGCGCGCGGCGATCGACTGGGGCGTCTACGGCGTGCCGGAGACCTTCGTCATCGGCAAGGACGGCAAGATTGCCTACAAGCATGTCGGGCCGCTGACGCCGGAATCGGCGAAGGATTTGCTGTTGCCGCAGATCGAGAAGGCCCTGGCGGTTTCGGGTTAGGCGCCCCTTTGCGTCGTCATTCCAGTGCGAGGCAAGGAGCGAAGCGACGCGGCGCAAAGGCCGGCTCGACCGGCCTCGGACTCAACCGTAAATCTGCTTGTGGATCTGGTAGAGCATCTCGGAGCGGTCGGCACGCAGATCGGCTAGATCGCGGCTCGACAGGTTCTCGATTTCTGCGACGAGACGATTGTAGTGGCGGCGCTTGGCGAGGTTGGTGCGAGCGCGGGTGACGAGGTTGTCGAAGATCATGACGAGGTTCCTTCTGAGTTATTCCTCCCTGATCAATTGCGAGAATGACATAGGAATGGTGCATTGCAAAAGAAAGATGTTGCAATGCACCATTGCAAGCAGCGCATAGCCGGTTAATGGCGTCTTAGCCCCTCCACGCGTCAACATGCCGTGAGAGGCATCCGCGATCTTGCCTTCTCCGCTCTGTGCTGGCTTGATCGCGCGTCTTTTGATTGCCGGGAGGGAAAGCATGACGGCCGCTGACTATGAACTTCTCGATCCGCGTTTCTCGCGGCTGTTCAACGCCAATGAGCGGGTTGAGAAGCTGTTCACCGGGTGCCGCTGGGCGGAAGGTCCGGCCTGGTTCGCCGCCGGCCGCTACCTCATCTGGTCCGACATCCCCAACAACCGCATGCTGCGCTACGACGAGACCGATGGCAGCGTCAGCGTCTTCCGCCAGCCGTCCGGCAATTCCAACGGCAACACCGTCGACCGGCAGGGCC
Source organism: Mesorhizobium sp. WSM3862 (assembly GCF_002294985.1). GTDB lineage: Bacteria > Pseudomonadota > Alphaproteobacteria > Rhizobiales > Rhizobiaceae > Mesorhizobium. Next base: position 596,220 of record NZ_NSGE01000005.1, read on the forward strand.
GGCTGATCACCTGCGAGCATTCGGGCCGCCGCGTCAGCCGCACCGAGCATGACGGTTCGGTCACCACCATCGCCGACAAATGGCGCGGCAAGCGGCTCAACTCGCCCAACGACGTCGTCGTCCGTTCCGACGGCTCGATCTGGTTCACCGATCCCGCCTACGGCATCGACAGCGATTATGAAGGCGACCACGCCGAGAGCGAGGTCGGCGCCTGCAATGTCTACCGCGTCGACCCCGGCACGGGCGAGATCGATGCCGTCATCACCGACATGGTCAGGCCCAATGGGCTCGCCTTCTCGCTCGATGAAAGCCTGCTCTATGTCGCCGACACGGGCCGCACCCATGGCGCCAAGAACCCCGCGCATATCCGCGTCTTCAATGTCGGCAAGCCCGGCAAGAAGGTCTCGGGCGGCAAGGTCTTCGCCGACTGCACGGCCGGCCTGTTCGACGGCTTCCGGCTCGACGAAAGCGGGCGCATCTGGACGAGCGCCGCCGACGGCATCCATTGCTACGATCCGGACGGCACGCTGATCGGCAAGATCAAAGTGCCGGAAGTCGTCGCCAATTGCGCCTTCGGCGGCGCCAAGCGCAACCGCCTCTACATCTGCGGCACCACCTCGCTCTATGTGGTCTGGCTGATGGTGAATGGGGCGAAGACGTATTGACCGGCAACGGCGTCAGCGGGGGCGGATAAAGCCGGCGAAATCCTGAAGTGCTTTGCGCATCGCCTGTCGGTTCGACGGCTCAGCCAGGATTTCTTCCACCTCCGGCGGCTTCTTGCCGAGCAGCGCGATCTCCAGCGCGGTCTCTTCGTAAAGCGCGAAGGACATCGTGCGCACGATCTCGGCAAGGGCGGCGCGGGCAAAGAGCGAGCGCGGCGAGGCGTGCACCAGCAACGCCGGCTTGCCGACGGCGGCGTCGCGCGACACCAGCCAGTCGAGCGCGTTCTTCATGCCGCCCGGCACGCCATGGGCGTATTCGGGACAGGAGACGATGACGCCATCGGCGCGGGTGACGGCCTCGATCAGGTATCTTGCCTCACACGGCGTGCGCTCGCCCTCTTCATCCGGGTTGAAGATCGGCAAGCGGCCGAGCCCGTCATAGACGGTGACGCGGCAATCCGCGGGCACGTTGGCGGCAAGCGCCGCGACAAGGGCCGAATTGGTCGAGGCGGCGCGCAGGCTGCCGGATATGGCGAGGAGGTTCAGCAAGGGTGACGGGGGCGGTTCGGACGAATCGTGCCCGGGAGCCTACCACATGGTCTGCCGGTAATCGTCGTCCAGTTCGCGGTCGATCTCGCCGGCGCTCTCTGTAAGCGCCAGCTGGTCGCGGATGATCTGGCCGAGCGTCGGCAGGCTCGCGCGGTCATACCAGGTCTCCGGCTCCCACAGCTCGGAGCGCATAAAGGCCTTGGCGCAGTGCATGTAAGCGGCCTTGACCGTCACCACGATGACGCTCAGCGGCTCCTTGCCGTCGACGGCCAGGCGGGCGCGCAGTCCGGCGTCGATGGTTATGTGGGCTTCGCCGTTGACGCGCAGCGTCTCGTTCATGCCGGGAATGAGGAAGAGCAGCCCTACCGACGGGCAACGAACGATGTTTTCCAGTGTGTCCAGCCGGTTGTTGCCTGGACGGTCAGGGATGGCGATGGTGGAACTGTCGAGGATGGCGGTGAAGCCGGGCTTGTCGCCCTTCGGGGTCACGTCGGCATTGCCGGCGCCGTCGGAGGAGCCGATCAGCACGAATGGGTTCTTGCCGATGAAGGAACGGCAGTGGCCATCGAGCGCCTTGAGTTCCTTGCGGATCGACCCGTCGGTCGGCCGCGGCGTCTTGTAGATCGTCCTCAGCTCATCGCGCGTGGTGAGGAATTCCATGCCGCCCCCTCCCCGGAACCTGCTCTATTTACTCGCCTGCTCTTCCTTGGCTTTTTCCTCCAGCGAGTGGCGCATGATCAGCGGCATCTGGCTGAAGGTGAAGAGAAGCGTGATCGGCATGATGCCCCAGACCTTGAAGGTAACCCAGGCATCGGTTGAAAAATTCCGCCACACGACTTCATTGACGAGGGCCAGGAAGAGGAAGAACAGGCCCCAGCGGAAGGTGAGCTTGCGCCAGCCTTCGGCATCGAGGCTGAAAGCCGAGTCGAAGACATAGCCAAGCAGCGACTTGCCGAAGAAAAGGCCGCCGAGCAGCACGCCGCCGAACAGCGTGTTGACGATGGTCGGCTTCATCTTGATGAAGACGTCGTCCTGCAAATAGAGCGTCAGCGCGCCGAAGATAAGGACGACGACGCCCGACACCAGCGGCATGATCGGCAAGGTGCGGGTGAGCAGCCACGAGGCGATCAGCGCCAACGCGGTGGCGGCCATGAACAGGCCGGTGGCGACGAAGATCGGGCCGCCGAGCTCGGCCAAGGCCGGAAATTTCTGCGCCAGCCATTCGCCGCGCGCATTGGCGAAGAAGAAGACCAGCAGCGGCCCGAGCTCGAGCACCAGCTTGAGCGGCGGGTTGATGCCCTCCTTCTTCTGTTTCTGCGGGTCGGACGGGTCGCGTTCGAGGATGTTCATGAAAGTCCTTGTTGTCCCGAAAGTCGGCGCTTTTGGGATCGTTCAAGCAACGCCGGCGATCGCTCTGGCGAATTCGCTGGCCGAGAAGGGTTCGAGGTCGTCGACCTGCTCGCCGACGCCGATAAAATAGACCGGCAATCTATGCTTGGCGGCGATCGCCACCAGAATACCGCCGCGCGCCGTGCCGTCCAGCTTGGTCATCACCAGGCCGTTGACGCCGGCGACGTTGCGGAAGATCTCGACTTGGCTGAGCGCATTCTGGCCGGTGGTGGCGTCGACGGTCTGCAGCACGGTGTGCGGCGCCTCCGGATCGAGCTTGCCCAGCACGCGCACGATCTTTTCCAGCTCCGCCATCAGCTCGGTCTTGTTCTGCAGGCGGCCGGCCGTGTCGATAATCAGCACGTCGGAGCCTGCCTCCTTCGCCTTCTCGAAGGCATCGTAGGCGAGGCCGGCGGCGTCGGCGCCAAGCTTGGTGGCGATGACCGGCGACTTCGTGCGTTCGCCCCAGATCTTCAGCTGCTCGATGGCGGCCGCGCGGAACGTGTCGCCGGCCGCCAGCATGACCGAAAGCCCGCCTTCGGTCAGCTTGGCCGCCAGCTTGCCGATGGTCGTGGTCTTGCCGGTGCCGTTGACGCCGACGACCAGGATGACATGCGGCTTGTGGCTGAGATCGAGCTCGAGCGGCTTGGCGACCGGGGTCAGGACTTTTTCGACTTCCGCCGCCATCACGGCGCGGACCTCCGAGTCGGAAACGTCCTTGCCGTATCGGCTTGAGGCGAGAGAATCGGTGACGCGCAGCGCCGTCTCGACGCCAAGATCGGCGCGGATCAGCACATCCTCCAGATCCTGCAGCGTGTCTTCGTCCAGCTTGCGCTTGGTGAAGACGCCGGCGATGTTGCCGGTGAGCTCGCGCGAGGAACGGGCAAGCCCGTCGCGCATGCGCTGGAACCAGGAGCGCCGCGGCGCCGGCTCCGGTGCCTTCTGCGGCTCGGCCTTCTGCTCGACCTTTTTGGCGACCGTCACCTTGCCGGCAGAGGGGGTCGGCGGCGGCGCGGGGACGGCTTCCGGCTCGGGCGCGATCTCGGCAAGGATCCGCCCCGGCTCGACCGGCGCAGCCTGGCGAATGGGAGGCAGGGCTTCCGCCGGCGGAGCCGGCTCCGGTGGCGGCAAATCCTCCGCAGGCTGGCGCTGCCCCTCATCCTTATCCTTTCCCCGTGGAGAACGGGGAGAAGGGGGCGTCGGCGTTGGCGCTTCTTCCTTCTCCCCGTCACTATAGGGGGAGAAGGTGCCGGCAGGCGGATGAGGGGCGGCGCCGACCTCTAAAGATGGCTCGATAGAAGGTGCCTCGGCCGGTGGAATTTCGATCGGCGCTGGCGTCTCGGCCGGGACTTCATTGGGCGTCGGCACTTCGACCGGCCCCGGCACCGGCTGCGGCTCCGGACGCGAAGGCTCGATCTCCGGCTCGGCCGGCGCGGGTGCAGGCACCTCCTGCGGTGCCGGCGCGGGCACCGGCTCAGGTGCAGGTCCGGGCGGAGCGGGCACTTCCTCGGGTGCAGGCGGCTGCGGCTGCTCCGGGGCGGGCCGCGGCTCTTCTTCCGGCTGGGGCTGCGGCAGCGGCTCCGGCTCGGATGGAACAACCGGCTCCGGTGCCGGCGGGATGACGGGTTCCGGCGCCGGCGGAATGTCCGGTGCGGGTTCGGGCTTCGGCTCCTCGGGAACCGGTTGTGGCGCAGGTCCTGCCTCCCCCTCGATGGGGGAGGTCCCGAGCGCAGCTCGAGGGTGATTGGCGCCGGCGTCGGCGCTGCGGGACGCAGGCTCCTGCTCGGTTTCCGGTTTCAGCGCCTCGAGCGCGTCCCATTTGATCGGCGGCAGGAGCGCGGTCTCGTCGACGCGCTCCTCGACGACTTCCTTCTTGCCGAACGAAAATATCTTCTTGAAGAAACCAGCCATACGTCTTGCAGTCTCAGGCGGCTTGAGCGGCGAGCGGCGCCGCGATCAGCCGGGCGCCGTCATGGCCGGTGACAACCGCCTCGACGATCTCGCCCGGCTGTCCAACGCCAATCGCGGCAAGCGTGAAACCTTCGGTGCGGCCGAGCCCGTCGCGCTCGATCAGGAGCGACTGCCGCGTGCCTGCAAGGGCAGCCAGATGGCGGCGATAGGCGGCCTCGCCGGCGGCACGCAGCCGTGCGGCGCGCTCTTTCACCACCTCGCGGCGCAGTTGCGGCATGCGCGCGGCGGGCGTGCCCTCGCGCGGGCTGAACGGGAAGACGTGAAGATGCGTCAGGCCGCATTCCTCGACGATTTTCTCCGAGTTTTTGAACATCGCTTCGGTCTCGGTCGGGAAGCCGGCAATGATGTCGGCGCCGAAGACGATGCCGGGACGGAGCTTCCGGACCTCCTCGCAGAAGCGGATCGACTGATCGCGCAAATGCCGGCGCTTCATGCGCTTCAGGATCATGTCGTCGCCCGATTGCAGCGACAGATGCAAATGCGGCATCAGCCGCGGCTCGGTGGCAATCGCGTCGAGCAGCTCGTCGTCGGCTTCTATGGAATCGATCGACGACAGCCTCAGACGCTTCACCTCGGGCACCTGGCGCAGGATCGTCTTCACCAGCTTCCCAAGCTTCGGGCTGCCCGGCAGGTCGGCGCCGAAGCTGGTCATGTCGACGCCGGTGAGCACGATCTCGGCATAGCCGTTGCCTGCGAGACGCTTGACCTGCTCGACCACGGCACCCATCGGCACCGAGCGCGAATTGCCGCGGCCGTAAGGAATGATGCAGAAGGTGCAGCGATGGTCGCAGCCATTCTGCACCTGCACGAAGGCGCGCGCCCGGCCCTCGATGGCGTCGACCATGTGGCTCGCCGTCTCGCGCACCGAGAAGATATCGTTGACGCGCGCCTTCTCGGTATCGTTGACGCCGAAGTCCGGCAGCGCGCGGTAGGAGTTCGCCTTGAGCTTCTCCTCATTGCCGAGCACCAGGTCTACCTCGTCCATGGCGACGAAGTTCTGCGGCTCGGTCTGCGCGGCGCATCCGGTGACGATGATGCGCGCTTCAGGGTTCTCGCGACGGGCCTTGCGGATCGCCTGCTTGGCCTGGCGCACGGCTTCGGCGGTGACGGCGCAGGTGTTGAAGATGACGGCGCCGCCTTCCAGCGCGCCGAGGCCGGCGCTTTCGGCCTCGCGGCGCATCACCTCCGATTCATAGGTGTTGAGGCGGCAGCCGAACGTGACGACGTCGATACCGTTGCCGATAGGCCCTTCGGGCGCCGGGCCCTTTTGAAGAGCGGACATCAGGCGGCGCTTTCGGTGTCGCGGGCCCAGGCGCCGGTCGAAGGGTCGAAGCTGCCGGAAAACTCCCATTCGGCGGCGCCGGTCAAAATGACGTGATCGTCGTCGCGCCACTCGACATTGAGCTCGCCGCCGCCGGGCGTGATCAGCGACACGCTGCGGCCGGTGCGCTTGGTGCGAGCGGCTGCCACCACGGCGGCGCAGGCCGCGGAGCCGCAGGCCTTGGTGAGACCCGCGCCGCGCTCCCAGGTGCGGATGATCATCGTCTCGGGCGAGGTGACCTGAGCGATGGTGATGTTGGCGCGCTCGGGAAAGATGGGATGGTTCTCGAGCAGCGGACCGAATCGGTCGAGCTCGTAGGACCAGACGTCGCGGTCGACCCAGAAGATCGCGTGCGGATTGCCCATCGAGACGACCGAAGGCGAATGCAGCACCGGCGCATCGATCGGGCCGATCTGCAGTTCGATCATGCGGGTGTCGCGGAACTCCTCGGCAAGCGGGATTTCCTGCCAGCCGAAACGCGGCTTGCCCATGTCGACCGAGATCGAGCCGTCGGCATGTTCCTGAGCATTGAGAATGCCGGCGCGGGTTTCGAAGGTGAAGGTCTTTTGGCCGGTCTCGGCCGCAAGCGCCTGCACGACGCAGCGCATGCCATTGCCGCAGGCCTGCGCACCGGTGCCGTCCGAATTCAAGATATCGACGTAATAAGCAGTGCCGGTCGTGCGCGGATCATGGATCGCCATGATCTGATCGAACTTGGTCGCCGCGTCGGCATTGAGGGCAATCGCCGCGGCTGCGGTCACCTTGTCGGCACGGCCGCGCATATCGGCGACGATGATCTCGTTGCCGATGCCGTTCATCTTGGCGAATGGGGCAGTGCCTGCCATCTAACCGGTCGTTCCAATTCCGTTTGGCGCTATATGGCGGAAACGGGGGGGAATTACCAGTGCAACGCGACTCCCGGCCAGGAGCGGCTCTGGCCTGCCGCGGCGAATATGCGGGCTAAGTCACGGCGAAGACGCCAAGCACGATCAGCAGGAAGATGATCAGCACAATACCGATCAGGATGCGGGCACCTGTGGCGGCGGCGCCGGCCAGCGCGGGCATGCCAAGCAGGCTTGCCGCAGCGGCAACGATAAGAAGGATGATGATCCACTTGATCATGGAAGGCTCCGAGGCGGATTTGCGTTGTGCAACCAACGCGTTTGCCCGGGCTGGGTTCCTTAGCCAGGCGGCGGCACATCCCATGCTTCGCCCGGGCGCATGGCGCGAAAACGCTCCGGCGAAATGCCTTCGGCCGCCAATGCCTCGGCGAGCTTCTGCGCCGGCTCCTCGATCGGTTCGTCGGTGAGCTGAAAGGTGCCCCAGTGGCAGCCGGCAGCATGGACGGCGCCGCACAGCCTCATGCCCTGGACGGCTTCCGCCGGATTCTGGTGCTGCGGGGCCATGAACCAGCGCGGCTCATAGGCGCCGATCGGCAGGATGGCCAGCCGAAACCCGCCATGCCTTTCCGCCATTCGGCGGTAGTTGGTGCCGCCGTGGAAGCCGGTGTCGCCGGCGAAATAGACCTTGCCGCCCGCCGTATCGACGACGAAGCCCGCCCACAGCGCCATGCGGCGGTCGCGCCCGCCGCGCGCCGACCAGTGATGCACCGGCTCGATGTGGATGATGCCGCCGCTGGCGACTTCGACGCTGTCGCCCCAATCATGTACCGACACTCGCATGCCGGGCACGGCAGTGCCGATGATCGCATCGTTGCCGAGCGGCGTGATCACCATCGGGTCGTGGCTTTGCTTCAGCCGCTTGAGGGTCGCGAGGTCGAGATGGTCGTAGTGGTTGTGACTGAGCAGCACCAGGTCGATCGGCGGCAAGTCGGAAAAGGCGATGCCCGGCGCGTTGACCCGCTTCGGTCCGGCGAAGCCGAAAGGCGAGGCACGCTCGGACCAAACCGGGTCGGTCAGGATGTTCAGGCCGGCTGTCTGGATGAGCAGCGAGGCGTGACCCACCATGGTGAGCCGAAGCGCGGCGCCGTCGATCCGTTGTTCGGGCTTCGCCTGGGGATATGGGCTCGGCCAGGCCGCCGGCCATTTCGAGCGCCCACCGCTCAATTGCCATTTCAGCAAATCGGTGAAGCGCGCCGGCGGCCTGCCGTCGGGATTGAAAAAGAGGCTGCCGTCGAAATGATCGCTGAGTGGGCCGCTATAGTAGCGGTTGGCTGCTCTTGTTCCTGCGGCCATCGTTTCTCCGCCCGCTCCCCTGTCGCTTGTCCTGAAATAAGGACGCCGCCGCCTGGCGCAAGCATTTTGCTGGGGAATGCCAAGGGCCAACGGTCGGCTTCGACTAGGATCGACGATGTGGAGGGACAGCACCGTGGCGAAGAAGCGGACCGGGACACCGTGGATGAAGGCCGAGGATTTCGGCCGCTCGCTGCCGCATGGGCTGGGCGTCAACTTGCTTGTCACCGACATGGCGGCGATGGAGGCTTTCTGCCGCGATGTGCTGGGCGCGCGCATCATCTATGCCGACGAGGATTTCGCGGCCATCGAGCTGCTGGGCTCGATCTTCATGCTGCATGCCGACCATTCCTATCTCGACAATCCGATGACCGGCGTCTTCGCCGGAGCCGAAACGCGTGGCGCCGGCATCGAGCTGCGCCTCTATGGCGCCGATCCGGATGCGGTCGAAAAAAGGGCCGCAGCACTCGGCCACATCGTGTTGGCCGGCTCGATCGACAAGCCGCATGGCCTGCGCGAATGCTATATCGTTGGTCCGGACGGGTATCTCTTCGTGCCCAGCGCGCCGCTGCAAGCCTGAAATTTCAAGACGTTACGGTCCAATTTCTCGACTGGCGCCCCGGTAAGGAAGGCCGTCGCGACAAATTTGCAACACCAGCTCCGAAAACCCTATTTTAACCATATCGGGTTGAAATTCTGCCACCTTCGCCATCTTGGTGAAGCGAGTGTTTACGCGGACGGCGCCCCCCACCGGATCCGACGGAGGTTGGAATGACTTTTTCGAAGACTGGCCTTTTGGCCGTATCGCTGGCCGCGCTCGTTGCAAGCGGCTGCTCGACCTCGCGCTTCTCATCGATGGACGATCAGCAGCCGGCGCCGCTCACGCCGGCGCCCTCCGGCACGGTGACGCAGAACCAGCTGCCGCCACCGGCTGCTCCGGGCACCACCGACCCGTCGCAATTCCCCACCGCGCCGAAGAACAGTCAGATGGCTTCTCTGCCGCCGGACGGTTCGGCGCCCACGGGCGCCGCGGACCTGACCGCGGCCAGCGTCGCCGGCGTCTGGAATGTCAGTGTCTCCGGCCAGAGCTGCAAAGTGGCGACGCCGCAGACCAAGTTCGGCGCCGGCTACCGCGCCGGTCCGCTGCATTGCCCGGCTCCGATCGACGGCATCAAGTCGTGGAATGTCGCCGGCAAGCAGCTGACGCTCTACGACGAAAACGGCGGCACGCTGGCCAGGCTCTATTCCTCCGGTGGCGAAAAGTTCGACGGCCAGACTTCCAACGGCCAGCCGATCTCGCTTACAAGGTAGGCTGGACCTTTCCCTATTGTTTCACGCAGTTTCGGACGGCAAGCCGCTTTCCGAAATTGCCCGAGAACGACGTGACCTATGCACCTGCGTGACGGCCTTCAGACGCATGCGACCGTCAGGCAGCGCTACGACCATCTGGTGGAAACCGGCGTGGTCGAACGCGATCCGGCGCAAGAGCGCGTCGTCGCCGCGCTCGACCGGCTGACCGACGAGATCTCCGCAAAAAGGCTGGCGCAGAAATCGAGCGCGCTGGGCTGGCTGTTCGCGCGCAGCAACAAGCCGCGCGAGGCCGTCAAGGGCCTTTACATCCATGGCGGCGTCGGGCGCGGCAAGACGATGCTGATGGACATGTTCTTCGATCTCCTGCCGGTCAGGCGAAAGCGCCGCGTCCATTTCAACGATTTCATGGCCGACGTGCAGGACCGCATCCAAAAACACCGGGCGGCGCGCAAGAACGGCGATGTCAAGGAAGACGATCCGATCCCGCCGGTGGCGCGGGCGCTGGCCGAGGAGGCCTGGGTGCTGTGCTTCGACGAGTTTTCGGTCACCGACATTGCCGATGCCATGATCCTGTCGCGCCTGTTCTCGGCGCTGTTTTCCAAAGGCGTCGTGCTGGTCGCCACCTCCAACGTCGGGCCTCATGACCTTTATCGAGACGGCCTCAACCGGCAGCTTTTCCTGCCCTTCATCGGCCTGCTCGAACGCAATGCGCATGTGCTGACGCTGGATGCCGAAAAGGACTACCGGCAGGAAAAGCTCAACCGCCTGCCAATCTATGTCACGCCGGCCGACGCCGCGGCCGACCGCGCGCTGGACGACGCTTGGAAGACGATGACACATGGCAGGCCAACCGAGGCGATGACACTGACGCTGAAAGGGCGTCAGCTTGTGGTGCCGCGCGCTGCCGGCGATGCCGCCCGTTTCTCCTTCGCCGATCTCTGCGAAAAGCCGCTCGGCGCGCGCGACTATCTGGCCATCGCCGACCGCTTCGCGACCGTCTTCATCGACCATGTGCCGGTGCTCGGCGAAGGCAAGCGCAACGAAGCCAAGCGTTTTATTCTGCTCATCGACACGCTTTACGACCACCACATGCGGCTGGTTGTGAGCGCCGCCGCGCCCCCCGAGGGGCTCTACACCGCCAGGCGCGGCACGGAAGTCTTCGAATTCGAGCGCACCGCCTCGCGGCTGATCGAAATGCAGAGCCGCGACTGGCTGGAAGGCTGGGCGGAGAGGCGGCAAGTCGGGTCGGAGCCCGCGGAGGCGCGGCAGGCGTGAACGTAGCCGCGTCCAGTCCTCATCCTAGGCGGAGCGACCCGCGGAGCCAAGACCTGGGATGAGCAAGCGATAAGCACTTCCTCGCTTGAATGGGCACCTCCCGAACCGCTCAGCCGCCCCACTTGGCTCTGTCCGCCGCTCCTAAAATCACAACGGCGTCATCGCCGGGATGAAGGCCTTCTGATTTCATCGTTTGTTGTATAAATTCTGTTCAGTTAGCTCGAAAATTTTGACGTTTACGTAATTCCCAATGCATCTAACCGATTGAAAACACTGGGTGCCAAATAACCGTTTGAATTTTCTCCATGCCGGAGCTATTGGGTTCGGCGAAATCCCGCGGTTTCCCGCATTCCTTCCGGCCCCCGGCCCCCGTCACGGCACCGTCACAGACAAAGGGAAAACATCCTGACATGGCACGCAACAAGATAGCGCTCATCGGCTCGGGCATGATCGGCGGCACGCTCGCCCATATGATCGGCCTGAAGGATCTCGGCGACGTGGTGCTGTTCGACATCGCCGAGGGCATTCCGCAGGGCAAGGGTCTCGACATCGCCCAGTCCTCGCCGGTCGACGGATTCGACTCCAGACTGACAGGCGTCAACGACTATGCCGGCATCGAGGGCGCGGATGTCTGCATCGTCACCGCCGGCGTGCCGCGCAAGCCCGGCATGAGCCGCGACGATCTTCTCGGCATCAATCTCAAGGTCATGGAACAGGTCGGCGCGGGTCTCAAGAAATACGCGCCGAAGGCGTTCGTCATCTGCATCACCAACCCGCTCGATGCCATGGTCTGGGCGCTGCAGAAGTTTTCGGGCCTGCCGACCAGCCATGTCGTCGGCATGGCCGGCGTGCTGGACAGCGCCCGCTTCCGCTACTTCCTGGCGGAAGAGTTCAAGGTCTCGGTCGAGGACGTCACCGCCTTCGTGCTCGGCGGCCATGGCGACTCGATGGTGCCGATGATCCGCTATTCGACCGTGTCGGGGATCCCGCTGCCCGACCTCGTCAAGATGGGCTGGACCTCCAAGGAGAAGCTCGACCAGATCGTGCAGCGCACCCGCGACGGCGGCGCCGAGATCGTCGGCCTCTTGAAGACCGGCTCAGCCTATTACGCGCCGGCGGCCTCGGCCATCGCGATGGCGGAATCGTACCTGAAAGACAAGAAGCGCGTGCTGCCCTGCGCGGCGCACCTGTCCGGTCAGTACGGCGTCAAGGGGACCTATGTCGGCGTCCCGGTGGTGATCGGCGCCGGCGGTGTCGAGCGCGTCATCGAGATCGACCTCTCCAAGGCCGAGCAGAAGATGTTCGACAATTCGGTGGCGGCCGTGCAGGGCCTCACCGAGGCCTGCACCAAGATCGCCCCGCATCTCGCCGGCAAGTAATCGTCCCTCTCCGGAGACCAAGCGCATGAACATCCATGAATATCAGGCCAAGGCGCTGCTGAAGTCGTTCGGCGCGCCCGTCGCAAGCGGCGTCCCGGTGTTCAAGGCAAGCGAGGCGGAAGCCGCCGCCAAGACGCTGCCCGGCCCGCTCTATGTGGTGAAGAGCCAGATCCATGCCGGCGGCCGCGGCAAGGGCAAGTTCAAGGAACTGCCTGCCGACGCCAAGGGCGGCGTTCGGCTGGCGAAGTCGGCGGCGGAAGTGGTCGCCAACGCCAACGAAATGCTCGGTCATACGCTGGTCACCAAGCAGACCGGACCCGCCGGCAAGCAGGTCAATCGCCTCTATATCGAGGACGGCGCCGATATCGACCGTGAGCTCTATCTGTCGGTCCTGGTCGACCGTTCCGTCGGGCGCATCGCCTTCGTCGTCTCGACCGAGGGCGGCATGGATATCGAGGCGGTCGCGCATGACACGCCGGAGAAGATCCTCACCGTCGCCATCGATCCGGAAAAGGGCGTGACGGCCGATGATGTGAAGAAGCTCAACGCCGCGCTGAAGCTCGACGGCGATGCGGCGCAAGACGGCGGCACGCTGTTCCCGCTGCTCTACAGGGCCTTCGTCGAGAAGGACATGAGCCTGCTCGAGGTCAATCCGCTGATCGTCATGAAGAACGGCCGGCTGCGCGTGCTGGACGCCAAGGTGTCGTTCGACAACAACGCTCTCTTCCGCCATCCCGACGTGATGGAGCTGCGCGACGCCACCGAAGAGGACGAGAAGGAGATCGAGGCGTCGAAATACGACCTCGCCTATGTCGCGCTCGACGGCAATATCGGCTGCATGGTCAACGGCGCCGGCCTCGCCATGGCGACGATGGACATCATCAAGCTCTACGGCGCCGAGCCGGCCAACTTCCTCGATGTCGGCGGCGGTGCCTCGAAGGAGAAGGTGACGGCGGCCTTCAAGATCATCACCAAGGATCCGGCGGTCGAAGGCATCCTGATCAACATCTTCGGCGGCATCATGAAGTGCGATGTCATCGCCGAGGGCGTGATCGCCGCGGTCAAGGAAGTCGGGCTGAAGGTGCCGCTGGTCGTGCGGCTGGAAGGCACCAATGCCGAGCTCGGCAAGAAGATCATCAACGAAAGCGGCTTGAACGTCGTCTCGGCAGACGATCTCGACGACGCGGCCAAGAAGATCGTCAAGGCGGTGAAGGGCTAAAGCGGATGCCTCCGCGCAAGATAAACTTGGTCGAGGCGGCGGATGCGAAGATCGCCAAGGTCTTCGATCCGCACATCGCCGGCGACGTCAACGACAGCCAAGCCAAGGTCGCCAAGTTCGGCGAGGTTTTCGACTGGCACGCGCATGATGACGAGGACGAGGCCTTCCTCGTGCTGCGCGGCAAGATCGCCATCGATTTCCGCGATGGACCGGTCGAGCTCGGCGAGGGCGATTTCATTGTCGTGCCGCGCGGCGTCGAGCATCGGCCGCGGTCGCTGACGGTCGAGCCGGTGGTGCTTATGTTCGAGCCGGCAACGACTCTGAACACCGGCAATGCCCAAAGCGACCTCACCGTCGCCGATCTGAAGCGGCTCTGAACCAATGAACGCGACGCCTTTCTCATCGCTTTCGGCCGGTCACCAGCGCCTGCAGGCGCTGGTCGGCGCGTGGCGTGGCGAGGAAGATGTCGCGGCGACGCAATGGACCGATGCCGGCGCCGCGACTTCGGAAGTGCTTGCGGACGCGCAGTTCGGCGGCCAGTTCGTGGTCCAGCGCTACCGCCAGCGCCGCGACGGCACGATCTCGTTCGGCGCGCACAATGTGTTCGGCTTCGACCAGCCGAACGACGTCGTCACCATGCATCAGTTCGACTCGATGGGCTTTGTGCCGGCCTCACCGGCTACGGGCACATGGAACGGCAACGAGCTTGTGCTGGAACGGTCGTCGCCGCGCGGCTCGGCTCGCGTGACTTACAGCTTTGACGGCACTGATACTTACCGCATGCGATTGCACTACAAGCCCGCCGGCAGCGACGCCTGGCAAGACATGGTGAGCGGCCTCTACCGGCGCGTTTCGCCTTCCTCGATCAACGGTTTTTAGAAAAGGGCCGCGATGTCCATTCTCGTCGACAAGAATACCAAGGTGCTGGTGCAGGGCCTGACCGGCAAGACCGGCACCTTCCATACCGAGCAGGCGCTGGCCTATCACGGCACCAAGATGGTTGGCGGCGTCCATCCGAAGAAGGGCGGCGAGACCTGGACCGGCGCGAAGGGCGAGACCCTGCCGATCTTCGCCACCGTCGCCGAGGGCAAGGACAAGACCGGCGCCAACGCCTCCGTCATCTATGTGCCGCCGGCAGGCGCGGGCGATGCGATCATCGAGGCGATCGAGGCCGAGATCCCGCTGATCGTTTGCATCACCGAAGGCATCCCGGTTATGGACATGGTCAAGGTCAAGGCGCGGCTCGACCGTTCCTCCTCGCGGCTCATCGGCCCGAACTGTCCGGGCGTGTTGACCCCCAACGAATGCAAGATCGGCATCATGCCCGGCAACATCTTCCGCAAGGGCTCGGTCGGCGTTGTTTCCCGCTCGGGAACGCTTACCTATGAAGCGGTCTTCCAGACCAGCAATGTCGGCCTCGGCCAGACCACTGCTGTCGGCATCGGCGGCGACCCGGTCAAGGGCACCGAGTTCATCGACGTGCTCGAGATGTTCCTCGCCGACGACGAGACCAAGTCGATCATCATGATCGGCGAGATCGGCGGCTCGGCCGAGGAAGACGCCGCGCAGTTCTTGAAGGACGAGGCAAAGCGCGGCCGCAAGAAACCGATGGCGGGCTTCATTGCCGGGCGCACGGCGCCCGCCGGCCGCACCATGGGCCATGCGGGCGCGGTGATCTCCGGCGGCAAGGGCGGCGCGGAAGACAAGATCGCGGCGATGGAATCGGCCGGCATCAAGGTTTCGCCGTCACCGGCGCGGCTCGGCACGACGCTGGTCGAGGCGATCAAGGGTTAAGGGAGTAGGGAGTAAGGGAATAGGGCAGCAGGGAAAGATCAGCGGCAAAAAATGCCCTACTCCCCTACTGCCTTACTCCCCTACTCCCTTCCATAAAAGGAGACGGAGCCAGGCTCCGCAGACGAAAATGGCAAGACAAGATCAGGCCAACGACCAATTCTCGCTCACCTCATTCCTCTATGGCGGCAATGCCGACTATATCGACGCGCTCTATGCCGCCTATGAGGACAACCCCGGCTCCGTCGATCCGGAATGGCAGGACTTCTTCGCCGCGCTGAAGGACGATGCGGGCGACGTGCGCAAGAACGCCAAGGGCGCGTCCTGGGCGAAGCCTTCCTGGCCGATGCAGGCCAATGGCGAGCTGGTTTCGGCGCTCGACGGCAATTGGGGCCTGGTCGAAAAGCACATCGAAAAGAAGGTGAAGGAAAAGGCGGTCGTCAACGGCGCGGCCCTTTCCGATGCGGACGTTCACCAGGCGACGCGCGATTCCGTGCGTGCCATCATGATGATCCGCGCCTTTCGCATGCGCGGCCACCTGCACGCCAATCTCGACCCGCTGGGCATCGCCAAGCCGCTCGAGGACTATAACGAGCTGTCGCCGGAGAATTACGGCTTCACCGAAGCCGACTACGACCGGCCGATCTTCCTCGACAATGTGCTGGGGCTCGAGTTCGGCACCATCCGGCAGATGCTGGATATCCTCACCCGCACCTATTGCTCGACGCTCGGCGTCGAGTTCATGCACATCTCCGACCCTGAGGAAAAGGCTTGGATCCAGGCGCGCATCGAGGGCGCCGACAAGGAGATCACCTTCACCGCCACCGGCAAGAAGGCGATCCTGTCGAAGCTGGTCGAAGCCGAAGGCTTCGAGCAATTTATCGACGTCAAGTACAAGGGCACCAAGCGCTTCGGCCTCGACGGCGGCGAGTCGCTGATCCCCGCGCTGGAGCAGATCATCAAGCGCGGCGGCCAGCTCGGTCTGAAGGAGGCCGTGCTCGGCATGGCCCATCGCGGCCGCCTCAACGTGCTTTCGCAGGTGATGGCCAAGCCGCACCGCGCTATCTTCCATGAGTTCAAGGGCGGCTCGGCCGCTCCCGACGACGTCGAGGGCTCGGGCGACGTGAAGTACCATCTCGGCGCCTCGTCGGACCGCGAGTTCGACGGCAACAAGGTGCACCTGTCGCTGACCGCCAATCCTTCGCACCTGGAAATCGTCGACCCGGTGGTGATGGGCAAGGCGCGCGCCAAGCAGGACCAGCTCGCCGGCCGCGAGCGCGGCGAGATCGTGCCGCTGTCCGAGCGCGCCAAGGTGATGCCGCTGCTGCTGCATGGCGACGCAGCGTTCGCCGGCCAGGGCGTGATCGCGGAGATGTTCGGGCTCTCCGGCCTGCGCGGCCACCGCGTCGCCGGCACGCTGCACTTCATCATCAACAACCAGATCGGCTTCACCACCAATCCGCGCTTCTCGCGTTCCTCGCCCTATCCGTCGGATGTGGCCAAGATGATCGAAGCGCCGATCTTCCACGTCAACGGCGACGATCCGGAAGCGGTGGTGCATGCCGCGAAGGTGGCGACGGAATTCCGCATGAAGTTCCACAAGCCGGTGGTGGTGGACATGTTCTGCTACCGCCGCTTCGGCCACAATGAAGGCGACGAGCCGTCCTTCACGCAGCCGATCATGTACCGCAACATCCGCAGCCATAAGACGGTGGTGCAGGTCTATGCCGACCGGCTGATCGCCGAGGGTCACATCACCCAAGCCGAGGT
This sequence comes from Mesorhizobium sp. WSM3862, assembly GCF_002294985.1. Taxonomy (GTDB): domain Bacteria; phylum Pseudomonadota; class Alphaproteobacteria; order Rhizobiales; family Rhizobiaceae; genus Mesorhizobium. The sequence goes on from NZ_NSGE01000005.1 coordinate 613,049, forward strand.
CGACAAGATGCGGGCCGACTGGCGCGCGCATCTGGAACAGGAGTGGGAAGTCGGCCAGTCCTACAAGCCGAACAAGGCCGACTGGCTGGACGGCGCCTGGTCCGGCCTGCGCACCGCCGACAACCAGGACGAACAGCGGCGCGGCAAGACCGCGGTGCCGGTCCGCACGCTAAAGGAAATCGGCAAGAAGCTGACCGAGGTGCCGAAGGATTTCGAGGCGCACAAGACGATCCTGCGCTTCCTCGAGAACCGCCGCCAGGCGATCGAATCCGGCGACGGCATCGACTGGTCGACCGCCGAGGCGCTGGCCTTCGGCGCCATCCTGCTCGACGGCAATCCGATCCGGCTCTCCGGCCAGGATTCGGAGCGCGGCACCTTCTCGCAGCGCCATTCCGTGCTCTACGACCAGCGCGACGAGACGCGCTACATTCCGCTCAACAATCTGTCGGCGGCGCAGGCCGGCTACGAAGTCATCAACTCGATGCTCTCGGAAGAGGCGGTGCTCGGCTTCGAATATGGCTACAGCCTCGCCGAGCCCAAGGCGTTGACTCTTTGGGAAGCGCAGTTCGGCGATTTCGCCAACGGCGCCCAGGTGGTGTTCGACCAATTCATCTCGTCCGGCGAGCGCAAGTGGCTGAGAATGTCGGGCCTCGTCTGCCTCCTGCCGCACGGCTATGAAGGCCAGGGGCCGGAGCATTCCTCGGCCCGTCTCGAACGCTTCCTGCAGCTCTGCGCCGAGGACAACATGCAGGTGGCGAACGTCACGACGCCGGCTAACTATTTCCACATCCTGCGCCGGCAGTTGAAGCGCGACTTCCGCAAGCCGCTGATCCTGATGACGCCGAAGTCGCTGCTGCGCCACAAACGGGCGGTGTCGACGCTGTCGGAAATGGCGGGCGAAAGCTCGTTCCACCGGCTGTTGTGGGACGATGCGCAGCTCTTGGCGGATCAGCCGATCAAGCTGGTGAAGGATTCCAAGATCCGCCGCGTCGTGCTCTGCTCCGGCAAGGTCTATTACGACCTCTATGAGGAGCGCGAGAAGCGCGGCATCACCGACATCTACCTGCTGCGCGTCGAGCAGCTCTACCCGTTCCCGGCCAAGGCGCTGATCACCGAGCTGTCGCGTTTCCGCAACGCCGAGATGGTGTGGTGCCAGGAGGAGCCCAAGAATATGGGCGCCTGGTCGTTCATCGATCCTTATCTCGAATGGGTGCTGGCGCATATCGACGCCAAGCATCAGCGGGTGCGCTATACCGGCCGGCCGGCCTCGGCCTCGCCGGCCACCGGGCTGATGTCGAAGCATCTCAGCCAGCTTTCCGCCCTGCTCGACGACGCGCTGGGCGAATAAGCAGACCCGGACCAAACTGACCTCAAGAAGACAAGAGAACGGACAGGCACAATGGCTACCGAAATCCGCGTCCCCACTCTCGGCGAATCCGTCACCGAGGCGACCGTCGGCAAGTGGTTCAAGAAGGTCGGCGACGCGATCGCCGCCGATGAGCCGCTGGTCGAGCTCGAAACCGACAAGGTGACGGTGGAGGTGCCCGCCGCGGGCGCCGGGACGCTCTCCGAGATCACCGTCAAGGAAGGCGAGACGGTCAATGTCGGGGCGCTGCTCGGCTCGATTTCGGCCGGCGGCGCAGCCGCCGCTCCCGCCACCAAGCCGCAGGCGGTGGCGCAGGCCTCCAGTCCGGACGCCGCATCCACGACCAAGCAGGCCGCCGCCGAAACCGCCAAGATGGCCGGCGACGCCGGCCCGGTCGAGCCGCGCACCATGCCGCCGGCGCCGGCCGCGGCCAAACTGATTGCCGAGCACAATCTCTCGGTCGAGCAACTGACGGGCTCCGGCAAGCGCGGCCAGGTGCTGAAGGGCGACGTCCTCGATGCCATCGCCAAGGGCGCGCCATCGCAGCCGGCCGAGACGCCGAAAGCGGCTCCTGCTCCTGCTCCCGCACCGGTCGCGGCCCGCGCGCCGTCGACGGCCGACGATGCTTCGCGCGAGGAGCGCGTGCGCATGACCAAGCTGCGCCAGACGATCGCGCGCCGGCTCAAGGAGGCACAGTCGACGGCCGCCATGCTCACCACCTTCAACGAGGTCGACATGAGCGCGGTGATGGCGCTGAGGGCCAAGTACAAGGACGTGTTCGAGAAGAAGCATGGCGTGAAGCTCGGCTTCATGGGCTTCTTCACCAAGGCCGTCACGCATGCGCTGAAGGAGATCCCGGCGGTCAACGCCGAGATCGACGGCGCCGACATCATCTACAAGAACTTTGCCCATGTCGGCGTCGCCGTCGGCACCGACAAGGGCCTGGTGGTTCCGGTGGTGCGTGACGCCGACCAGATGTCGATCGCCGAGATCGAGAAGGAGATCGGCCGGCTGGGCCTCGCCGCGCGCGACGGCAAGCTCTCGGTCGCCGACATGCAGGGCGGCACCTTTACGATCTCCAACGGCGGCGTCTACGGATCGCTGATGTCGACGCCGATCCTCAATGCGCCGCAGTCCGGCATCCTCGGCATGCACAAGATCCAGGAGCGGCCGGTGGTGGTCGGCGGCCAGATCGTCATCCGGCCGATGATGTATCTGGCGCTGAGCTACGACCACCGCATCGTCGACGGCAAGGAAGCGGTGACCTTCCTGGTGCGCGTCAAGGAAAGCCTGGAGGATCCCGAGCGGCTGGTGCTCGATCTCTGAGGTGGAGCATGAAGGCTCGCGGGCGGGGCGGCGAGTGAAGGCCCGTTGGCTCAGCACCGCGAGACCGGTCGCGCTTGCCGCCGGTGCGGCTCTCGTATCAGCCGATGCCCAGGCCGCCTGCCCGATCCAGCTCGCCGTCTATGGCGAGGCGAAAAGCGGCGCCGAGATCGATTTCAGCCCGACGGGTACCTCGGCGACGATCACCAACAAATTCCGCATGATACTCGACAACAATACCGTGCTCGATGGCATCGCCATGTGGACCGAGGGCTCCGCCGGGCGGCCGCATGGCTCGCTGATGTACAAATGCCCGACCGGCGACGTCACCGGCGAGGAGCTCGCCGCCTGCACGGTCTGGGAAGGCGTGATCTATAGCGCCGATGAGAAGGGCGTCGTGGGTCTGCTGCCGTCCGAGGGCGCGGATGCACCGAACAGCCTGATCTTTCCCGATCTCGGACCGTCGCTCGAAATGTCAGCCGCTTACGGTCCGGCGGGCTTCTCAAAAGTACCGTGGGACGTCTTTGCCCTGAAAGGCTGCCAGGAATGAATGCCGACAAGAAGACGCTGCTGGTCACCGGCGGCAGCCGTGGCATCGGCGCCGCGATCTGCCGGCAGGCCAGTCGGGCCGGTTATCGGGTAGCGATCAACTATGTCTCCAACCAGGACGCTGCCGGGGCGCTTGCCGCCGAGCTCGAATCCGTGGGCGGCGAGGCCTTCGCGGTCAGGGGCGATGTCGGCAACGAGGCCGATGTGGTGGCGATGTTCGAGGCGGTGGACAAGGCTTTCGGCCGGCTCGACGCCTTCGTCAACAATGCCGGCATCGTCGACGTCAAGGCGCGCGTCGACGAGATGAGCGCCGAGCGGGTCGCGCGCATGATGCGCATCAACGTCGTCGGCTCCTTCCTCTGCGCCCGCGAGGCCGTCAAGCGCATGTCGACACGACAGGGCGGCAAGGGCGGCGCCATCGTCAATCTGTCCTCGGCGGCGGCACGACTGGGCTCTCCCGGCGAATATGTCGACTACGCCGCTTCGAAGGGCGCGATCGACACGCTGACCGTTGGTCTCGCGCGCGAGGTGGCGCTGGAAGGCATCCGCGTCAATGCCGTCAGTCCAGGCATCACCGAAACCGACATCCATGCCTCCGGCGGCCAGCCGGAGCGCGTGGCGCGGATGCAGGATCTGCTGCCGATGAAGCGCGCGGGCACGGCCGACGAGGTCGCGAGCGCGGTTCTCTACCTTTTGTCGGACGCGGCCTCCTATATAACGGGCGCGATCCTGAATGTGAGCGGCGGCCGCTGAAGGCCAGACCAGAAGGACACCATCATGGCTTATGACGTCGTAATCATCGGATCGGGACCGGGCGGCTATGTCTGCGCCATCAAGGCGGCACAGCTCGGCCTGAAGACGGCGGTGGTCGAGAAGAACGCCACCTTCGGCGGCACCTGCCTCAATATCGGCTGCATCCCGTCGAAAGCCCTGCTCCACGCCTCCGAGATGTTCGCCGAAGCCGGCCATGCCTTCGATACGCTCGGCATCGAGGTCGGCGCGCCAAAACTCAATCTGAAGAAGATGCTGGCGCATAAGGATGCGACCGTGGCCTCCAACGTCAACGGCGTCGCTTTTCTCTTCAAGAAGAACAAGATCGACTCTTTCCGCGGCACCGGCAAGGTGATCGGCGCCGGCAAGGTGTCGGTCACCGGCGAGGACGGCAAGGTCGAGGAGATCGAGACCAAGAACATCGTCATCGCCACCGGTTCCGACGTCGCCGGCATTCCGGGTGTCAAGGTCGACTTCGACGAGAAGGTGATCGTGTCCTCGACCGGCGCGCTGTCGCTGGCCAAGGTGCCGGGCAGTCTTGTGGTGGTCGGCGGCGGCGTCATCGGGCTCGAGCTCGGCTCGGTCTGGGCCAGGCTCGGCGCCAAGGTCACGGTTGTCGAGTTCCTCGACACCATCCTCGGCGGCATGGACGCCGAAGTCTCGAAGCAGTTCCAGCGGCTGCTGTCCAAGCAGGGGTTCGAATTCAAGCTCGGCGCCAAGGTCACCGGCGTCGCCAAATCCAAGAAGGGCGCCAGCGTGACGTTCGAGCCGGTCAATGGCGGCGCGGCGGAAACGATCGAGGCCGATGTCGTGCTGGTCGCGACCGGACGCCGCCCCTACGCCGACAGCCTTGGATTGAAAGACGCCGGCGTCGAGATGGACGAGCGCGGCCGGGTCAAGACCGACGGGCATCTGAGGACCAACGTGCCCGGCATCTATGCCATCGGCGACGTCATTGCCGGGCCGATGCTGGCGCACAAGGCCGAGGACGAGGGCGTGGCGGTGGCCGAGAGGATCGCAGGCCAGGCCGGTCATGTGAACTACGACGTTATTCCGAGCGTCGTCTACACCAGTCCCGAAATCGCCTCGGTCGGCAAGACCGAAGAGGAGCTGAAAAAGGCCGGCATCGACTACAAGGTCGGCAAGTTCCCTTTCAGCGCCAATGGCCGCGCGCGGGCCATGCTGCACACCGACGGCTTCGTGAAGATCCTCGCCGACAAGGCGAGCGACCGCGTGCTCGGCGTTCATATCGTCGGCTTCGGCGCCGGCGAGATGATCCACGAGGCGGCGGTGCTGATGGAGTTCGGCGGCTCCTCGGAAGACCTCGCCCGCACCTGCCACGCCCACCCGACCATGTCGGAGGCGGTCAAGGAAGCGGCATTGGCCACGTTCTTCAAGCCGATCCATATTTAGGTGCTCGTCACGCGCCGGCGCGGAAAGCCCGAGGATGGCGAAGGTTGTAGTTAAACAAAAACGGCCCGCCTTTCGGCGGGCCGTTCGTCGTGGAGCTATAGCCTGATCACGGAGACGGCGCAGGTGCCGGAGCCGGGGCAGGCGTCGGAGTCGGCGCGGGCGCCGGGGCTGGCGTCGGAGCTGGAGCAGGCGTTGCGGGCGCTGGTTCAGGCGTTGCAGGCGCCGGGGCCGGCGTCGTCGCGGCCGGCGGCTCGGAAGTCGCCGGGGCGTGCTCGCCGCCGGTTCTGCCAAAAACATAATACGCAACAATGGCCAGGATAATGACAACTAGGGCGATCAGCCACCCGCTGCCGCCACCACCGCCCCTCGAGGGCGGCGTGCTCGACGGGGTGTAGGGGTCATTAGGGTTCGCCATGAAACGTGTCCTCCTTGGAATGAAAGGCATCAAATAGCAGCCATCAACGCGCGGATCCCCTAATGGGTTTCACGCAGGCGGACGGAAAGCGCTGAAAAACCGGCATTTTCCGCTCCCCAGCCGCCAGACGACTCAGTTGACGGCGGTAACACTATACCCCGCTTTGCGGAAATCTTCGACCAGTCCGTCAGGGCCGGGCAGATGCAGCGCGCCGACCGCCATGAAGGCATTGCCCCTGGCCAGGATAGGCATGGCATGCGCGACCATGACCTTGTTGCGGCTGGTGATCATGGTCTGCTCGAAGGCGGCGTAGCCGGCCTGGTCATCCGCCGTGTCGGGCAGCACGGCGCGAAACAGCGGCCAGAACATGCCGACCTCGCCGCGTTGGTAGAGCACGATCATGGTTTCGTTGACGTCGTTCACCTTGTCGCCGAGCTTCAGCGTCTCGACCAACCCCTTCATGTGGTAGGCGAGCGGCAGCGAAGCCATGGCGCGCAGTTGGTCGACGGCGGTTTCCAACCCCTCGACGTCCTTGCCGGATGCTTTGGCGTCGGCGGCCAGCTTGACGTCCAGCACCGGCGCGCCGGCGCTCTGGCGCGCCACCTCGCAGGCCGGCAGCGCCACCATGGCCGACAGGATCCACGGCTTCATCTTGGCCACCGTCAGAGGCGGAATGCCGCGTGCGTCAAGCCCCTTGTTCAGCACCGCTGCATCCTCGGGCGACAGCAGCGAGGACAGCGTCGTGTTGTCCGTGAACATCATCAGGCCAGGCTCGGCGGCCATGGCGGCCATCATCTTGGCCTTGTCGAGGGCGTCGGTGGTTTCGATGATGATGGTGTCGGCGCCGTCATAGGCTTTTTGGGCCGCGGCAGGCAGCGTGGTGACGCGCGTGTCCGTCATGTGCATGGTGCCGAAGAGATAGGACGGCTCCTCGCCCGGTTTCTCGAGCTTCCACAACAGCCCCCGGCCGTTTGGAACGGCGGCGGCTTCGGTCTGGACCTTCTTGAAGGCGGCGGGATCGCTCTTTGCAAGACCTGCCAGCAGGTCGCTGCCGCCGCAGGCGGGCGCTTCGGCATGCGCGCGACCGGCCAGCAGCAGCACGAGCAGGAACGAAAGGAAAAACAGCACGTTGAGCGCTGCGAGCAGCTTCAACGAGACGAGGGCCGCGCGGTCGGCGATGGCGATAACGCGTTTCATGGCAAGCTTCTTAAGCGTAAAAAGCGGCAAAACGGTTAATCGAGAGCCGAAATTGTTGTCGACCGGCTCGGATTCCCGGCAGCAGCGTTAGGCGGGTGGCCCTGCACCGATGGAAGGCCATGGCTAATCTGCAGGCAATTTCGATGATCCCTGCGGTCGAGCGGCCCAACTGTTGCTGGATTTGACGGGAGCGATTGCGCCGAAAACGCCGATCCCCTAGATCATGCGACCGGAAAAGCGCTCGGCAGGGGACCCCGTGTGATCATCGACAACGCCGCCTTCGAGCGCTACCGGCGCTCGCCGAACGAGAAAACCACCCTGCTCCGGCTCCTGCTCGGAACGGCGATCGTCGTTCTCTTCTGGCTCGCCGTGACGCTGGTCGTGCTCGTCGCCGGCACCGCCGCCTTCATCGTCTTGCGCCTCCCGGGCCCGGCGACCGGACAGCCGATCCAGGATTTCCTTGCCTCTCCCGCCGGCATCCTCACCGCGCTGGCGTCCTTTGCCGGCATTTGGATCGGTCTTTGGGCCGCGATGCGCTTCGTTCATGGCGAGCCGCTCTCGGCGCTGATCGGCCCAGACCGCCGCATCTCGCGCGGCGGGTTTCTCAAAGGCCTGGTCGCGGTTCTGACAACCTCCTTGTTCTCCGAGGTGCTGCTCTATTGGCTACAGCCGGAGATCGTCCGCGGATCGATCGCGTTCTCGTCCTGGCTGCTCTTGCTTCTCGCGATCGTGCCGCTCGCCTTTCTGCAGACCTCATCGGAGGAGGCTCTGTTCCGTGGCTATCTGCTGCGTGGCCTCGCCAGCCGCTTTGGCAGCCCGCTGATCTGGGCCGCGCTGCCGGGCCTTCTGTTCACCGCCTTGCATTGGAGCCCGGCCTCGACGCCTGCCATCAATGCCTGCGTACTGATCTCGATCGCCGCCTTTGCGCTGCTGCTGACGCTGCTGGTCTATGTGACCGGCAATCTCGGCGCTGCATTCGGCGCCCATCTCGGCAACAACCTGACCGGCTTCCTGCTGATCTCGCACCAGCAGAGCTACAATTCCTTCGCCCTGTTCAACGCCAAGCCGCTGGAAGGCCCCGGCTGGACCAATTGGGACGCCGTTCTCATCGCCGCGATCGGCATCGTAAGCACGCTGCTGACGATGCTCCTGCTTCTGCATCGCCGCTCCCCCCTGACGGTCGGGCCGGACGAGCCATGATCCAAAAAAGCGGAAACCGGTTTCTTGATCGGATCGTGGTCAGGCGGAAAACCGACGGGCTCGCCTGATGCGCATCACGCTGGTGGCGGAACGCACCATTCCCTGCAAAGGCTATGGCGGCACTGAGCGGCAGGTCGACTGGCTGGCAAAAGAGCTTTCGCGTCTCGGCCACAAGGTGGTCCTGATCGCCGGTCGCGGCTCGAGCCATCCGCTGTGCGAAGTGCGGCAGGCCTCTTCGGCCGCCGAATGCCGCGCTGCGATCCCGGCCGACACCGACATCGTGCATTTCAATGGCTGGTACATCGAGATTTCGCGACCGGCGCTCTATACGATGCATGGCTTCGACCCGGAATTCACGCAAAACAGGCCAAACTGGAACTTTGTCAGCGCCAGCCATGCGCGCAACCATGGGCGGGAAACCTTCGTCCACAACGGCTTTCCGGTCGACGCCTATCGGCTGTCCGCCGGCAAGACGGACAGGCTTCTGTTTCTGGCCGGCATCGCCCGCGCCGGCAAGAACCTCAACCGGGCTGTCGATCTCGCCCGTGCGTTCGATTTCCACCTCGATATCGCCGGCGGCTCGCGCTGGCAGCTCCTGCAGCGCACCAAGGTTCGCCGCCAGGGTGTCTTCTTCAAGAGCCTCGGCCGCCGCTTCCGCTACCACGGCGTCGTCGACGGCGACGAGAAGCTGCGCCTGCTGGGAGAGGCCAGAGCTTTTCTCAACCCGATCGCCTGGGAAGAGCCGTTCGGCATGGCGCCGGTCGAAGCGATGCTCTGCGGCACGCCGGTGTTGACGACACGGCGCGGCGCGCTGCCCGAAATCGTCGACGACGCCACCGGACGCCTCTTCGACACCGATGCCGAGTTCGCCAAGGCCTTGGCCGACATCGCCGGCTTGTCGCCTGAGCAGTGCCGCGCATCCGCCGCCGCGCGATTTCCCATCGCGAGGACGGCAAACGGCTATCTCGATCTCTATACGCGCATCCTGGATGGCGAAAAGCTGCCCTGAACCGCCTCTTTTGCTCTTGAAAACCGCCCCAGCCTTGACTCTGCCGCCGATTTCCTGTCTAGACGCGCACGAATTCCGCGACGAGACCCTCTCCGCGAAAGCCGACCAGGACGCCGAAGCCTCTTTGAGGCGAGAGCTGTAAACCGATCCTGGAGGCCAACACCCGGCAGCGCGATGCGCCCCCGGGTGCTTTTTGGCTTTGCGCTTTTGCTTGGCGACCCGGCGCGAACGCACTACCTCTCGGGTCGAATGAACCGAGATCGAAGGAAGCAAGATGTTTGAATCACTGCAGGAGCGCACAAGAGGCGTGGAGGGCCGCAGGGCCGACAGGGCGCTCTCGCACGGCGGTTTGATCAATGTTTGAGTCCTTACAAGAGCGCCTTGGCTCCATCCTGAACGGCCTGACCGGCCGCGGTGCACTGTCGGAGGCGGACGTCTCTGCGGCGCTGCGCGAGGTGCGCCGGGCACTGCTTGAGGCCGATGTGGCGCTCGAGGTGGTTCGCTCTTTCACCGACAAGGTGCGCGAGAAGGCGGTCGGCGCCGCGGTGCTGAAGTCGATCAAGCCCGGACAGATGGTCGTCAAGATCGTCCATGACGAGCTGGTCGATATGCTCGGTGCCGAGGGCGTCGCTATCGACCTCAACGCGCCCGCGCCCGTCGTCGTCATGATGGTCGGCCTGCAGGGTTCCGGCAAGACGACGACCTCGGCCAAGATCGCCAAGCGGCTGACCGAGCGTCAGAACAAGAAAATCCTGATGGCCTCGCTCGACACGCGGCGTCCGGCCGCGCAGGAGCAGCTGCGCCAGCTCGGCGAGCAGACCAAGGTCGCCACGCTGCCGATCATCGCCGGCCAAAGCCCGGTCGATATCGCCAAGCGCGCCGTGCAGGCGGCAAAGCTCGGCGGCCACGACGTCGTCATCCTCGACACCGCCGGCCGCACCCATATCGACGAGCCGCTGATGGTCGAGATGGCCGACATTAAGAAGGTGTCGTCGCCGCACGAAATCCTGCTGGTCGCCGACTCGCTGACCGGCCAGGACGCGGTCAACCTGGCGAAAAGCTTCGACGAGCGCGTCGGCATCACCGGCCTGGTGCTGACCCGCATGGACGGCGACGGCCGCGGCGGCGCCGCGCTTTCGATGCGCGCCGTCACCGGCAAGCCGATCAAGCTGATCGGCACCGGCGAAAAGATGGACGGGCTGGAGGAATTCCACCCCAAGCGCATCGCCGACCGCATCCTCGGCATGGGCGACATCGTCTCACTGGTCGAGAAGGCCGCCGAGACCATCGACGCCGAGCAGGCGGCGGCGATGGCCAAGAAAATGCAGTCGGGCAAGTTCGACCTGAACGATCTTGCCGCGCAGCTTCAGCAGATGTCGAAAATGGGCGGCATGGGCGGCATCATGGGCATGATGCCCGGCATGGGCAAGATGAAGGACCAGCTCGCCGCGGCCGGCTTCGACGACAAGATGTTCCGCCGGCAGCTCGCCATCATCTCCTCGATGACCAAGGCCGAGCGCGCTAACCCCGATATCTTGAAGCACTCGCGCAAGAAGCGCATCGCTGCCGGCTCCGGCACCGACGCGGCCGAGATCAACAAGCTCTTGAAGATGCATCGCGGCATGGCCGACATGATGAAGGCGATGGGCGGCAAGGGCAAAGGCGGCGGCATGATGCGCGGCATGATGGGCGGCCTTGCCTCGAAGATGGGCCTTGGCGGCATGATGCCCGGCGGCATGGGGGGTATGCCGGATCTCTCCAAGATGGATCCCAAGCAGCTCGAGGCCCTGCAGAAGCAGGCTCAGGCTGCCGGTCTCGGCAAGGGCCTGCCGGGCGGGCTGCCCGGCGGACTTCCCGGGGGCGGGTTGCCGGGCCTGCCCGGCGGCATGAAACTGCCGGGCCTTCCCGGTCTCGGCGGCGGCGGGCTGCCTGGCCTTGGCAAGAAGAAGTGAGGGGGGCGATGAACGAGGAGAAGGATATGGCCGAGGCACGCGCCGTTCTGGCGGGCTACCGCGCTTCGATCGACAACATCGACGCCGCCCTCATTCATATGCTGGCCGAGCGCTTCCGCTGCACCAAGGCGGTCGGCGTGCTGAAGGCCGAGCATGGCCTGCCGCCAGCCGACCCGGCGCGCGAGCAGCAGCAGATCGCCCGCCTGCGCCAACTGGCGAAGGATGCGCATCTCGATCCGGATTTCGCGGAGAAATTTCTGAACTTCGTCATCCGCGAAGTCATCCGGCATCACGAACAGATCGCCGCTAACAACGGCGTGACGAAAACCGGCTGAAGCTGGTGCATGTCGCCCAAACTGCGCAGCGGTCTTGGGATTACGACTTGCACAAGGCCAAAGCCGCAACCCAATCAACGAACTCAGAGCTTGTTAGGAGATAAAGAATGGCACTGAAGATCAGACTGGCCCGTGCGGGCTCGAAGAAGCGTCCCTATTACCACGTCGTCGTCGCCGACGCCCGTTCGCCGCGCGACGGCCGCTTCATCGAGGCGCTCGGCTCGTGGAACCCGCTGCTGCCGAAGGACGGCGAACGCGTGAAGGTCGACGCCGACCGCGTCAAGCACTGGCTCTCGCACGGCGCCCAGCCGACCGACCGCGTGCTGCGCTTCCTCGACGAGGCCGGCATCGCCAAGCGTCCGGCCCGCTCCAACCCGAACAAGGCCCTGCCCGGCAAGAAGGCGCAGGAGCGCGCAGCCCTGCTGAAGAAGGCCCAGGAAGACGCCGCCGCTGCCGTTGCGGCCGCGTCCGCAGCACCCGCCGAGGCGGAAGCCGCCACCGCCGAGTAATCTCGGCCTCGGTCAAAACAGGTCAAAAGAACGGCGGGCCAACCCCGCCGTTCTTTTGGTCAGGCCCGTCGATACCTCAATATCCCGACGGGCAACGAGCAATATAAACGCGCCCGTAGCGGTCCCGATAACGGCACTTGCCGCTTTCGCTGGCACGGCCGATCAACGCGCCTGCCACGGCGCCGACAGCGCCACCGACCACTGCGCCCTCGACCGGGTCATTGGCGACGGCCGCTCCGACCGCAGCACCGCCCAAGCCGCCGATCGCCGCTCCTTTTTCCGTCTGCGAACAGGCGCCCAGCGCCACCGTCAGCACCAGAATGGTAATCGCTTTCTTCATTTCAGTTCCTCTCTCACGGGATCGCCGTCCTCGCCGCCAAGCTTTAACTCGCAAACGGCTAATTTGATCCCGAAGGGAACCAATATTGCTGTTTCGAAGGCAGGCGCGGGTTGCGCCAACCGGCCTCGACAGCATTGAGAGTGCTCACGAATTAGCGTTCGGCCCCGGCTTCGAAGCCTTGCGGTCGCCGCAGCCGGTGGAATCACCAGAACGAACCACCTCAGCGGCTGAACGGGATCAGCGCGCGCACTCTGGGGTCGCGCAGATAGAGCCCGCCCCACAGGACAACAGCGAGATAGACGCCGAAAAGCGTGTGCGAAAGCAGCGGGTTACCGATGCGCACATGCGTGGAAATGGCGCCGCCCATATAGGCGGTGAGCAGGATGGCTCCGAGCACGGACGTGCGCGGCAGCGCATAAAGCACAGTCGAGATCAGGCCGACGATGCCGAGCAGCCGCGCGGCGTTTGGGTCATCTGGCCAGCCGAGCTGCGTCATCGTCTCGGTGACGATCTGCAGCGGCGGCAGCTTGATGACGCCGTCGAAGATCATGAAAAGGATGACAATGGCGCTAAGCGCGCGCCCGGTCCACAAGGCGCCGTTCGAGACGGGAGCGGCTTCTGAAATGCTCATTGGTTCCCTCCTTGGTTGGAGCCTGGCTGTTTTGCCGGCTTCGAGCCAAGGACGGCGGGCAGGGCGGCGATCCTACAAGGGTCGGTGCGCTTTTTTCGAACGCATGATTGAGTGAGAATGCATGACCGGAGGAGAGAGAATGACCGGCGAGACCAATCTCAAAAGACTACTGGCGTCGATGACGCCGCAACTGCTCCCCGATGTCCATGTTTTCGCGACGCTGGCGCCGGGTGGGGCCGTGCCGCACGGTCTTGATCGGGTCATGCAGTTTCGCGAGCGGGAAGGCACGACGCTGATCGTGACGGAGGACCAAGCGAAGGTAGCCGGCCTCGCCGGCACGTTCCGCTGCCGGATGATCACGCTCGACATCCATTCGTCGCTCGACGCCGTCGGCTTCCTGGCCGCGATCACGACGCGGCTCGCCGCTGCCGGCATGGGCGTCAATCCGGTCTCGGCCTTTTACCATGACCATCTGTTCGTCCCGGCGGAGCGGGCGGACGAGGCGCTCGGCCTCCTGCGGCAGCTGGCTGCGGAGAGCAGTGGCTAGCGCCTCAGCACATGGAAGCAGCGGGCATCGCTCGTCACACCTGGATATTCCGGCGCCACCCTCATCCTCCTGCCGCGACCTTTCCCGTGAACGGGGAAAAGAGAGCTATCGGCGGAAGGCCGCCCGCGACGCGCGGCCCGTGAGCGAGAGCCCAACGGCCGAAGGCCGAGCCCGCGACCGCGGGCCGCCGGTCGTCCGGCGCCCTCGCGGAGGGCCCGCCGCGGCAGCGGCGGAACAGCCCGTGAGCGAGAACAAAACGGCCGAAGGCCGAGCCCGCGACCGCGGGCCGCCGGTCGTCCGGCGCCCTCGCGGAGGGCCAGCCGCGAAGCGGCGGTGCGGCCCGTGAGCGAGAACAAACGGCCGAAGGCCGAGCCCGCGACCACGGGCCGCCGGTCGTCCGGCGCCCTCGCGGAGGGCCCGCCGCGGCAGCGGCGGAACAGCCCGTGAGCGAAAACTAAGCCGCCTTCTTCTTCGGCTGGATCAGGCCCCGCTCGACCAACAGCTCGGCGATCTGGACGGCGTTGAGCGCCGCGCCCTTGCGCAGATTGTCGGAGACGACCCACATCGACAGGCCGTTATCGACGGTCGAATCCTCGCGGATGCGCGAGATGAAGGTGGCGTCCTCGCCGGCCGACTCGAGCGGCGTGATGTAGCCGCCGTTCTCGCGCTTGTCCAAGACCTGGCAGCCGGGAGCCTCGCGCAGGATCTCGCGCGCCTCGTCGGCGGTAATCGGCTTCTCGAACTCGATGTTGACGGCTTCCGAGTGGCCGATGAACACCGGCACGCGCACGCAGGTCGCCGTCAGCTTGATCTTGGGATCGAGCATCTTCTTCGTCTCGGCGACCATCTTCCACTCTTCCTTGGTGAAACCGTCGTCGAGGAAGACGTCGATATGCGGGATGACGTTGAAGGCGATGCGCTTGGTGAACTTCTTGACGTCGACCTGGTCGGCGACGAAAACCGCGCGGGTTTGCGTGAACAGCTCGTCCATGCCTTCCTTGCCGGCGCCGGAGACCGACTGGTAGGTGGCGACGACGACGCGCTTGATGGTGGCGACATCGTGCAGCGGCTTCAGCGCCACGACGAGCTGCGCCGTCGAGCAGTTCGGATTGGCGATGATGTTCTTGCGGGAGAAGAGTTCGACCGCGTCCGGATTCACTTCCGGCACGATCAGCGGCACGTCCGGGTCGTAGCGGAAGGCCGACGAATTATCGATGACGACGCAGCCCTGCTTGCCGATCTTGGGCGACCACTCCTTGGAGACATTGCCGCCGGCCGACATGACGCAGATGTCGGTGTCGGAAAAATCGTAGGTGTCGAGCGCCTTGACCTTCAGCGTGCGGTCGCCGAAGGACACTTCGGTGCCCTGGCTGCGGCGCGAGGCCAACGCCACCACTTCGCTCGCCGGGAAGCCGCGCTCGTCCAGAATGTTGAGCATTTCGCGGCCCACATTGCCCGTGGCGCCGACTACCGCAACCTTGAAACTCATCGAAATCTCCTGTCCCTCTCCGCTTGGTTGTTGGAGAAAACCCGCCGGCCTCATGCGGGTTCTGTCCCCCGGGCCGAACCCGGGAGAGGGTGGTTAGGCCAAGGGAATCACACCGTTTTGGTGGTGGTTTTGGCCGTAGTTTTGCGAGAACGGACGGACGCGTCGAAACGCCCGGCCCGATGCTGTGCATCGTGGCTGGGGACATCGAATGCCAGAAGAGCCAAATGGCCGCGCATTGAAGACGATCCCGTTCGCTGCCGGCTTTTACGCGCTTTGCGTAAAGAGTCAATTGGCGCAGGCTGCTGCCGCCTTGAGCCCGGCCTTTATCGCCGCCCAGCTTTCGGCAGGCGATGTCGGCCTGTGCTCTTCGGCGATACGGCCGGCCAGCAAATCGCGCCAGGCATCGTCGTCTGTCATCCGTCGGATTGCGCCATACCAGCCGATCTGATCGGTCGAACCGACCGCGGGCATCAGGCCGCCGGTCGCTTCGATCAGCGACGGCGTGGTCGATACGATGACCGGGACCCCGAAATCCAGACACTCCGAAGCGGCATAGCCCCAGCCTTCGATATGCGAGGGGAAAACGCCGAAGCTGGCACTTCGATAATAGCCGATAAGCTCCTCGTCGCTGACCGGACCCGCGAAGACGATCTGCTCTTTCAGCCCCGGATGAGCCTTGAGATAGGCGCTGAGCTCCTCGACCATCCAGCCCCATCGGCCGACGCAGACGAGCTTCGGCAACCGAACGCCTTCGTCGAGCGCCTGCTGCCAGATGCGGGCGAGCATGATGTGGTTCTTCCGGATCTCGACGGTCGAGCAATAAAGGATGTAGGGCTCGCCAGCCTCGAGCCGCGACGTCATCCTCAGCCGCGCGGCCTTCTCATGTAGCAGCGACGGCATCGGGAAGCGATGGACGACCGGCAGATCTATGCCGGCCTTGCGCATGTGATCGCCAAGCATCGTCGCCGCGGTGTCGGAGGTGCAGAAGGCCGCCGCGCCGGACCGCACCAGCCGTTCGAGATTGGGCCCGAAGGCGGCCTGCCATCTGTTCTTGGCGACAAGGTCGGGCCGCATGGTCGGGATCATGTCGTGGCAAAGAAAGGCTATATTGTCGGGGCCGGCGCAAACCGCCGCTAACTTATCGCCGACCAGCAGCTGGTTGCTGATCAGCACCGTTCGAGGCCCGACATCCTTCGTCGGCTGCGCCGCATCGCCGCGAAGCAAACCCGCCCGGAGACCGGCTCGCCTAGAGAAGCGATAGGCCCGCAGCAACACCTTCGACACCGTGAAGGTGAAGCCGGGACGGCCGTTCGTCACCATTCCCGCAAGCTGGCGATCGGCTTCACTCTTGGCCATTGGATGGCGCCGCACCGATTGGAACCCCTGTCGCAGCGCGGCAGCGGCTTGCAGTCGTGGCCGCTGCCGGAACGGCGCGATCTCGCTGACATCCAACTGCTCCATCTCGAATTTTTCGAGCACCCGGAAACGATGGCTGGAGAGATCGAGCGTCACCACCTCGACATCCGGGTCGGGATCGGTGAGCGCTGCCCTGACCATGAAGTCTTCCAGCCGCTGGATGCCGGCCAGCGCGCCGCGCCAGGCGAGCAGGCCGGTCGCGTCGATGCAGATTTTCCGTCTTTGGCCGCCGGGAGCGTCGGCCGCTTCTGGCAGCAGTGTCGAGTCCTTCTGGGCCATTGCTTCGCGGTCTGTGAGGCGACTTGCGGCTTCTATCCCGATTTGCCGCCCCTAAGATAGCCGGCTGAACGCCATCGCTCTTGCCCGCCGGCCGGCGCTCATGTCAAATCGAGCAAAGGGAAAGAATTCGACGCTCGGGGGGATCTGATGCATGGCGAAGTTCTTCACTATGACGAGCACCAGGGCTTCGGCTTCATCAGCGGCGCCGACGGCAGGCGCTACAGTTTCGCGCGCGAGGACCTGCGTCGCGAGACAACGCTTGCCAGGGGAGCCCAGGTCGAGTTCCAGCCGAACGGCGAACGTGCCGGCAATGTCTTCTCGGTCCGCGGCCGGATGATCGATCCGGTTGACAACGCCGTTCCAGTTCCTGCCCGTCCGCTGCCGGGTAGCTCGCCTGCGGGGCAGCCGCATTTCGGCCGCAACGCCGAGGCCGAAACGGTGGAATCGACCGGCCTCTGGAGCTATTTCTGGCGTGGCGTGACGACGAACTACGTCAACTTCTCCGGCCGCGCCCGGCGCAAGGAGTTCTGGGGCTTTTGCCTGTTCTGGACGATCGGTCTTGTCGTCGCCATCGGCGTCGGCTTCTCCGCGGACCTGTCGCGCGGCAACGTCGAGGGCGGCGGCGATGAGCCGGTCGTCATGTTCAGCCTGCTCGGTCTTTCCGTCCTGCTCACGTTCCTGCCGTGGGTCGCGCTCGTCGTGCGCCGCTTGCATGATCTCGGCCTGACCGGCTGGCTCGCCATCCTCTGCTTCGTGCCTTATGTCGGCTGGCTCGCCACCCTGGTCTTCGGCCTGATCCCGACCCAGGCCGGCGACAACAAGTGGGGGCCGGTGCCGGGCGGAGTCAGATTCTAGCCGCCGCCGTCCTTAGTGCCTCGCCCGACAGCCTGAGGAAGATCTTCTGGCCATGGCGTTCGGCGCCGAGCCGCTCGTAGAAGCGCAGCGCACCCTCGTTCCAGTCCTCGGCGGTGAGGTCGATGCGGCCAATGCGCTTGTCGAGGCAATAGCCGGCGAGAAAGCCGATCAGCGCCTCACCCACTCCCGCGTTTCGTGCCTCTTGGCGTACGAACAGGTCTTTCAAGAACATCAGCCGGTCGAGATCAATGCCCGGATGCGCGATCGCGACCGAGGCCAGGCCGGCCACCTCGCCACCGGCGAAGGCCAGCGCGAAATGCGGATAGGCCGGGCTTTCCTCGCCGAGCCACTGCTTTGCCGTTGCCGTCGCCCGGGCATGGTCGAGCGGTGACTGCCGATAATGCGCCGCCATTGCGCAAAGCACGGTGGCGAGCGCCTCGGCGTCTTCGGTCGTCGCCCAGCGGACGTCGACCGCCGCCTCTGCCATGGGGATCAGCCCAGGAACTTGGCGATGATGGCGTCGCCCATCTCGGTGGTGCCGACCTCGGTCATGCCCTCGGACATGATGTCCTTGGTGCGCAGGCCGTCGTCGAGCACGGCGGCGATCGCCGCTTCGAGCTTGTCGGCTTCCACCGTCATGCCGAAGGAATAGCGCAGGCACATGGCGAAGGAGGCGATCATGGCGATCGGATTGGCGACGCCCTTGCCGGCGATGTCGGGCGCCGAGCCGTGCACCGGCTCGTAGAGCGCCTTGCGCTTCTTGGTCTTGACGGCCGGCGCGCCGAGCGAGGCCGACGGCAGCATGCCGATCGAGCCGGTGAGCATGGCGGCGATGTCCGAGAGCATGTCGCCGAACAGATTGTCGGTGACGATGACGTCGAACTGTTTTGGCCAGCGCACCAGCTGCATGCCGCCGGCATCGGCCAGCATGTGGTCGAGCTTGACGTCGGCATATTTCGCCTGATGCGTCTGGGTGACCACCTCGTTCCACAGCACGCCCGACTTCATGACGTTGCGCTTTTCCATCGAGGTGACATGGTTCTTGCGCGTGCGTGCCAGCTCGAAAGCGACGCCGGAGATACGCTCGATCTCGAACGTGTCGTAGACCTGGGTGTCGATGCCGCGCTTCTGGCCGTTGCCGAGGTCGATGATCTGCTTCGGCTCGCCGAAATAGACGCCGCCGGTCAGCTCGCGCACGATCAAGATGTCGAGGCCCTCGACCACCTCCTGCTTGAGCGAGGAGGAGGCGGCCAAAGCCGGATAGCAGATCGCCGGACGCAGGTTGGCGAACAGCTCCATGTCCTTGCGCAGGCGCAGCAGGCCGGCCTCGGGGCGCACCTCGTAGGGCACCTTGTCCCATTTCGGCCCGCCGACGGCGCCGAACAGCACGGCATCCGCCACCATCGCCTTTTCCATGTCGGCATCGGAGATCGCCGCGCCATGCGCGTCGTAAGCGCATCCGCCGACCAGCCCCTCGTCGGTGGCAAAGCCGCTGCCGAGCTTCGCGTTCATGGCCGCGATCAACTTCTTCACTTCGGCCATGGCCTCGGGGCCGATGCCGTCGCCGGCGAGCAGGAAGAGATTTTTCGAAGCCATGGAGAACCGTCCTGGGGAGAGATTGAACCGCGGCCTTGCTAAACGCCGGGCGGGCTGTGCGCAAGGGGACGAGCCTCGAGATCCTTCACACCCCCTCTGCCCTGCCAGCGTCTCGCAAGAGGCCGGTAGGCGCGCCATCACCGATGCGACAGGATATTCACCAGCCGCCCGAACGGATCGCGCACATAGAAGCGCCGCACGCCCCAGGGCTCGTCGGCCGGGCCGTATTCGACGGCAAAGCCAGCCTTGCGCATGCGGTCCAGCGCATCATCGACATCGTCGACCTCGATCGAGAGGTCCGGCACCGGCGTGCCCGAGCCGCCTTGCGACATGAAGCTGATCTGGACGGCCATGGTCTGCTGGCAGCCGTACGTGGCGATCCAGCCCATATCCATGAGCTGATCGAGGCCAAGCACGCCCTGATAGAAGCGCTTTGCCGCCGCAATGTCGGGCGTTTCGATATTCGCGACGATGCGTCTGACGTTGACCATGGGCCGCTCCTCGCTCCACGCCGTGGTGTGCCCAGCCGCTTCGCAGCCTGGGCGACAGGCATCAGACAGTGCGCCTGAGCGCCGTCACCTCGATCTCGATCTTCATCTCCGGTTTGTTGAGCTGGCAGACGATCATCGTCGCCGCCGGGCCGATGTCCCCGAACGCCTCGCCGAGGATCGGGAAGACCACGTCAACATAGGCCTGGTCGGT
This sequence comes from Mesorhizobium sp. WSM3862, assembly GCF_002294985.1. Classification (GTDB taxonomy): domain Bacteria; phylum Pseudomonadota; class Alphaproteobacteria; order Rhizobiales; family Rhizobiaceae; genus Mesorhizobium. The sequence continues at coordinate 632,943 of NZ_NSGE01000005.1, forward strand.
AATATAGTAATGCGCCCGCACCACATCGGCCATGTCGAAGCCGCCGTCGGCAAGGGCCTTAGCGATGGTGGCAAGACAATTGCGCGTCTGCGCCTCGACCGTGTCGGGCATCGTCATCGTGGCATAGTCGTAGCCGGTCGTTCCGGAGACGAAACACCAGTCGCCCTGCACCACCGCGCGCGAATAGCCGGCGGTTTTCTCGAAGGGGGAACCGGTGGAGATCAGCTTGCGCATGGGGCCTCGCAGGATTTGTTCGGTCATTCTGAAACGCATCCACAACCCAGTCGTGAGCCAGACAACGCGATGCTGGCGGGACAGAAGGGGGCGCGAAGGACGCAACCTGGCAATTGACGCTCGGGCTAATTCCCCTGCGTGTCGTCATAGGCCTTCTTGATATCCACCGGCCAGTCCTTTACCGGCGGCCAGGCATCCGGCTCGCCATTTTGGCCGCGGCGGGCGAAATAGACCTTGTGCTTGACCGGGTCGACCGCCATGAGGCCGTCATTGCCGCCGCAGTCATGCGGCACGCAGCCGGTGGCATAGAAGGCGCCGGAAGCGGTCTTTTCGGTGCCGCCGCCGACCAGCAGGCTGGTCGCCATGTCGGGCATATCGTCGCCCAGCAGCGCCTGCGCCGCCTTGTAAACCGCTTCGTTATGGAACGCGTCGATGATGTTGTCGTATTTCGACGCATCGACGTCCTTCCAGTCGGTGCCGGGTTCCGGCGTGTAGGTCAGGTTTCCGGAGGTCGTCAGCCCCTCGGTCGGCGACCATTGCAAGGCCGGCTTGGTTGCTCCGGGCAGCAGGAAAGGCACGAAATGGATGGCGTCGTCGGAAACCGCGGCCGGTGGCGCGCCGCATTCGTCCTGCTCGACCGTCGTGGTCCGGATCTCGCCGTCCTTCGGCTTCCAGACGATGACCTTGGCCGGGCCGCACTGGTTGCCGCCGTCGCCGACATCGACCAGCGCCACGTTGACGTCGCCGATCTTGACGATCCTGTCGAAGGAGACGTCGTAATTGCTGGCCAGCTGCTTGCCGTCATAGGCGAGCACCTTCTCGCCGTCCTGCTCCGGCTGCGTGATGGTGAGTTGGCCGCCTTCGAACGGGATCGGCGCCTGTTTGTCGGTGTCGGCGGGAGCGGCGTCGGAAGTGCTCGATGCGCCTTGATCGGCCGCCGCTTGATTGGCGGCGGGCTGGTCGGAAGCCGCGGGCGACTGCGGCGCCGTCTGGCTCTGCGCGGTCGCCCCGGACACCGCCAGAAGGATCGCCGCCAAGGCGCAGGCGCCGGCCAGAAGCGAGCGTGTCATGACTGTCCCTCCGTTCAGCCGCCACGGACCCGGCCGCTTGCGGCCGGGCTATCTCTCACCGTGCCTCAGCCGTTCAGGCCCAGGGGCGCAGCTCGGCGTTCTTCTTCTCGAAGGACGCGATGGCGCCGGCCTTCTCCATGGTCAGTCCGATATCGTCGAGGCCGTTCAAGAGGCAATGGCGCTTGAAGTCGTCGAGATCGAACTTGACCACGCCGCCATCCGGGCCGCGGATCTCCTTGGCTTCGAGGTCGATCGACAGCGTGGCGTTGGAACCGCGCGAGGCGTCGTCCATCAGCTTGTCCAGGTCTTCCGGGCTGACCGTGATCGGCAGGATGCCGTTCTTGAAGCAGTTGTTGTAGAAAATATCGGCGAACGACGTCGAGATGACGCAGCGAATGCCGAAATCGAGCAGCGCCCAGGGCGCGTGCTCGCGGCTCGAGCCGCAGCCGAAATTGTCGCCGGCGACCAGGATCTGCGCCTTGCGATAGGCCGGCTTGTTGAGCACGAAATCCGGGTTCTCCGAGCCGTCGTCCTTGTAGCGCATCTCGGCGAACAGGCCGGTGCCAAGCCCGGTGCGCTTGATCGTCTTCAGATAATCCTTCGGGATGATCATGTCCGTATCGACGTTGACGATCGGCATGGGCGCCGCGACGCCGGTGAGCTTGGTGAATTTGTCCATGGTCCTTACCCGTCTTCTCTCCGCGGGGAATTTTGCGCACGCTTTACACAAAGCCGGCGGCAAATGAAAGGCAACTGTTGTCGTGTGGCTTGGACGATCGAACACAAAATCGGGATCGGCTGCTTTCAAAATCCCGGCCGATCGGGCACCTTGGCTGCATGGCGCCGACTTCGAAGGTCCTCTACGCAAGCGAGCCCACGCTCGATGTCGGCGAATTCCGCCGCGTGCTGGTGGAATCCGGCCTCGGCGAAACACGGCCGGTCGACGACGAAGCTCGGCTGAAGGCGATGCTTGGCAATGCCAATCTGGTGCTGACGGCACGGCTCGATGTCGACGGCAGGCCGCTTCTCGGCGTCGCGCGCGGCGTCACGGACTTCTCCTGGGTGTGTTATATCTCCGAGCTCGCCGTATCGGCTTCGGCGCAGGGGCTCGGCATCGGCAAAGGCCTGATGGACGAGGCACGCCGCCAGCTCGGCACGTCCGTCGCCATCAGCCTGATCTCGATGCCTGACGCCGTCGGCTTCTACGAGCGCATCGGCATGAAACGCATGCCCGACGCCTTCTGGTTCTCCCGCCAGCACTGATGCCATTCACCGGCAAGTGATCGCTCGACCTGGCGCACCGCTTGACATGCAACCAAATGGTTGCATATTAAGGCCATGAGCATGGATGCCGTCTTTCGCGCTTTGGCCGACCCGACCCGCCGGCAATTGCTGGACAGCCTCTATGCCAGGAACGGACAGACGCTGAACGCGCTCTGCGAGCGGATGGACATGACGCGCCAGGCGGTGACCAAGCACCTGGCAATTCTCGAGGAGGCGAACCTCGTCGCCACCGTTCGCCGCGGCCGCGAGAAGGAGCATTACCTCAACCCCGTTCCGATCAACGAGATCGCCGAGCGCTGGATCGGCAAATTCGAGCGCCATCGGCTGGATGCCTTGAGCGACCTGAAGAAACGACTTGAAAGGGAAGAGCCGTGAGCGACAACACTTTCGTCTACGTCACCTACATCCGCACCACGCCCGAAAAGCTTTGGACGGCGCTGACCGATCCGGAGTTCAACCGGCAGTTCTTCCTCTGCTCCTACCAGGAGAGCGACTGGAAGGTGGGTTCGAGCTGGAAGCTGATCTTCCCGGACGGCCGCGTGGCCGACTCGGGCGAGATCCTCGAGATCGATCCGCCCAGGCTTCTGGTCATCAAATGGCGCAACGAATGGCTGCCCGAGGTGAAGGAAGACGGCTACACGCGCTGTACCTTCACCATCGAAAAGGACGGCGAGCTGATGAAGCTTGCCGTCACCCACGAGGCCGACGGCCCGCACCGACTGATCCCGAACGTGTCCAAGGGCTGGCCGCTGGTGCTGGCGAGCCTCAAGAGCCTGCTGGAGACCGGCAAGGGTTTCGAGCGCCCGCCATCGAAGGGCTGAACGACGCATTGAACGGCCGCGGAGGAGGTTGGCAATGATACTGCCGCATAGCTGGCCGCGCGCCATGGCGAACACCGAGACGGTCATGGCATCGGCGGAACTTCCCGCTTCGCCGCAACAAGTCGTCACCGCGCTTCTCACCAGCGACGTCGAGCGCTGGTGGGGGTCGGCCGAGACCTACCGGATGATCGGCTGGGCCGCCGATCTGCGCGTCGGCGGATCGTGGCGCGTCATCGTGAGGACGGCCGACGGCAGGACCCTGCCCGCCAGCGGCAGCTTCCTCGAGATCGAGACGGGGCGCAGGGTCGTGCAGACGAGGCGCTACGATTGGGATCATCCGACGCTCGGCCGTCACGAAACGACGGTTGCCTATCTGCTGGAGCCGACCTCTGCCGGCACGCGGCTCACCGTGTGCCATGGCGGCTTCGCCGGCTTCCCGGACGCCGCGGCGGAGCACGCCGAAGGCTGGGCGCGCGTGCTCGGCTGGCTACAGGCACATCTGGGCTGCCGCCTCGCCGCCTGAGCCCCGCCTTGACCTGCACGCGCGCCTGTCCAGATTGAGGTCATGGCACAAAACAAACCTTTTGTCGGAACAGCCGGATGGACCATACCGGCAGCGCACAGGTCCTCTGTTCCGGCGACGGGCTCGCAATTGGAGCGTTACGCTTCGCGTCTTCCAGTCGCGGAGATCAACTCCTCGTTCTACAAACCGCATCAGCGCGAAACCTATGAGCGCTGGGCGTGGTCGGTCCCGGATCGTTTTCGGTTCTCCGTTAAAATCCCCAAAGCCGCGACCCATGAGCGCCGCCTGGTAGATTGCCATGATCTTCTGGATGCTTTCATGGGCGAGGTTGGAGGTCTCGGTGAAAAGCTGTCCGCCCTCTTGGTGCAGCTGCCGCCCAGTCTGCAGTTCGACAGGCAGATAGCCAAAAAGTTCTTCGCCTTGTTGCACGACAAGACCGACTGCCGCTTGGTCTGCGAACCGCGTCACGCCAGTTGGTTCGAGCCGGGGGCGGATGCTTTGCTGAGCCGCCTCCGTGTCGGGCGCGTGGCGGCGGACCCCGCCCCAGTTGCCGCCGCTTCCGTGCCCGGCGGCTGGCATGAGCTCGCCTATTTCCGCTTTCATGGCGCGCCGCAAGTCTATTTTTCGGACTACGACGCCGGCCGGCTGTTGGAGATCAGCGCCCAGCTCGCCAGCGCGGGCGCGTCAGCCACCGAGGTATGGTGCATTTTCGACAATACGGCGCGCGGGCATGCGCTCGGCAACGCGCTGGCGGTCGATGCGATTATGCGTCAGATGACGTTCAATTCCCTGAACGCCCGCCCCGCCGTGACGCGCTCATATCCGAACGCCGTGCAATCGATCGTCCGATAGCCGCCATGCACGATGAGTTCCGAGAGCGCCTTGCCCACCGCCGGCGCCTGCTGCAGGCCATGGCCGGAGAAGCCGTTGGCGAAGAGGAAGTTTTCCACCTCCGGATGCGGCCCGATCACCGCGTTCTGGTCGAGGGTGTTGTAATCATAGTGCCCGACCCAGGCGCGTGTCGGCTTGATTGCCTCGAAGGCCGGGACGCGGGTGGCTAAAGTCGGCCAGATCACGTCCTCGAACAGCGGCCACTCGACCTCGAAATCCTTGGGATCGGGTGCATGGTCGCCTTCCTCCGGCTCGGCGCCGCCGGTGAGATAGACCGAGCCTTCCGGCCGCACATAGATGCCGGAGGGATCGACCAGCAGCGGCATGTCGGCATATTTTTCCCGTGCCTCGAAGACGAAGACGTTGCGCTTGCGCGGCTCGACCGGCAGTGCGAGCCCGGCAAAGGCCGCCACCTTGCCGGCGTTCGGGCCGGCGGCGTTGACGATGATGCCCGATTCCAGCGTCTCGCCATTGTCGAGGGCGACGCCGGTGACGCGACTGCCCTGGCGCGTGATACCGGTGGCCGACGCGGTGATGAAGTCGATCCTCCTCTCGCGCAGCGCTTTGCGGAACAGCATCAGCAGCGCATGCGCGTCGAACCAGCCCTCGCCGCCGCGGCCATAGGCGCCGGCGGAAATGCCTTCGGTCGAAAGCCAGGAGAAGCGGCGGGCGAGCTGGCCTGCATCCTCCAGCACGATATCGGCGCCCTCGGCGATCTGCGCCTCGTGATTGGCCTTGAGGATCGGCAGCCCCGCCTCGCCGGCGAGGATCAGATAACCGCCCTCGCGAAAGCCGATGTCGGCATCGGCGCCGAAAGTCTCTTTCAGCCGCCGGAACAGCTTCAGCGTGAATTGCGACAGGCGGATGTTTTCAGGAATGGAAAATTGCTGGCGGATCGAGGCCAGGGACAGCGTCGTCGCCGCTTGCGAGAATTGCGGATCGCGCTCGATCAGCGCGATGGAGCCGGTAAAACCTTCTTCGCGCAGATAGTAGGCGACCGAGGACCCGACGATGGCGCCGCCGATGATGACGATGTCGTAACGCACTTTGTTCTCCGATTCGCCGGTCCTCACGCGACCGGCAAATTGATCTCGAAGCGCGCGCCGCGTTCGGAGTCAACCAGCGTTATCGTGCCATCATGCGCTTTCAGGAGGGCCAGCACGATGCCGAGGCCCATGCCGGTGCCGCCGGCCTCGCGCCTTGTGGTGAAGAACGGCTCGAAGATTTTCGCGCGATTGGCCGCCGAAATGCCGCCGCCGTCGTCGCCGACATGGAGAGCCACCCTCTCGCCCGCCTTTTCGGCGCCGACCGTCACCTGCTTCGCGCCGTGCCGTGCGGAATTGTCGATGAGGTTGGCGAGCACGATCGCGAGATTCTCGCCCGAGATGCCGAGGCCGATATCGCTGCCCGATTCGACGCGTACCTCCAGCCTGGCGTCGACCGGCAGCAGCGCCAGCGCCGCGCCGATTGTCGTGCTTTCGCCGCTCGGCGCCAGGTTTTCCGCGCGCGCCAGTTCGAGCAGCCGGCGCACCAACAGATTGAGCCGCCCGGCATCGGTGACGATGTTGTTGGAAAAACGCCGTCGCTCGTCCTCGTCCATCGTCCCGCCGGAATCCCTGAGCAGCTCGGCCGCGCCCTGGATCGCCGTCAGCGGCGATTTCAGCTCATGCGAGACATGGGTGGCGAAGGTCTGGATGCTGTCGGAGCGCGCCTCGAGTTTTTGCGCCATGTCGAGGAAGGCGGCCGACAGCGCCGCCATCTCGCGCGTGCCGTGATGGGCGAGCGGCCGCATTGCCTCGCGGTCGCCGGCGGCGATGCGTTTGGTGCGCTCGATCAGCGCATAGATCGGCCGGCTGACGGTGCGGATGAACACCAGCGCGATCAGCAGCGTACCGCCGAGAATCGCGATCGCCGCGAGCGTGACCTTGCCGCGCTCGCCATAGAGATGTTTCACGATGTTGTTCGGCGTCCGCGACATATAGACCACGCCGGCGACCCTGCCGTCGAGCTCGACCGGCAAGGCGACGAAGACGCGCACCTTGGTGCCGCGACTCACCGAATAGAGCGGCGGCGGCGGCTGGTCGGGAATCCGCAGGCGAAGCTCGCTTGCATAGGCGCCTGCGAGCGCCTGCCGCACCTCCTCGACCTCAACGAAAGACTGTCCGACCTCACCGCCGCCGGCAATCACCACGCCATGCGGATCGAGCAGCCGGAAGCCGGCAAGCGTTGTCTTCTGCGCCTCGTCCAGAATGCCGTCGAGCTTTGCGCCTATGGCCGCGAAGTCCGGATCGGCGGTGGCGGGAACGGCCGCCGGTCGCGACGGCATGACATTGTCGGAGGCAAGGTCGAGCTGCGGCTCGATCGGCTGATAGGGGTAATTATTGTCCGTTGCCGGATCCGCCGAGATCGGCGTTCCCAACCGTTCCGGTGCAATGCCGGCCGCGCGCACCGCATCGGCATAGACGGCGGCAATCACCGCGCCCTGTGCGATGAGCTCGCCCTCGGTCTGGCGGATCAGCTGGTTTTCATAGAGCCGGAAGAAGAACAGCCCGACCAGCGGCAGCGCCATCACCACGATCAGGATGGCGACGACCACGGTGGCGAGCCTGGGCCGCCATTTCTCCTTGCTCAGCCACCGCATCGGCCGAGCCGGAAGCCGACGCCATGCACGGTCGCGATCGCATCCGAACAGCCGACCGCCGCCAGCTTGGCGCGGATGTTGCGGATATGGCTGTCGACGGTGCGTTCCGAGACATGGATGTTGGACTGGTAAGCATTGGCCATCACCGCATCGCGGCCAAGCACATGCTGCGGGCGGCCAAGAAAACCTTTCAGAATCGCGAACTCGATCGCTGTTAGGGTGAGCGGCCTGCCTTCAAAGCTCGCCGCATGGCTTGCCGGAACCAGCACCAGCTTGCCATGCGCGAACCGACGGTCGTCAGCGTCTTCCTCCACCACCGCCGGGCGCGCCCGCCGCAGGATGACGTTGACGCGGGCAACCAGCTCGCGTGGGCTGAACGGTTTCGTCACATAGTCGTCGCCGCCCATTTCAAGGCCGAGGATGCGGTCGATTTCTTCATCGCGGGCCGACAGGAACAGCACCGGCACGTCGGAGCGCTGCCGCAGCCTGCGGCAGACCTCCAGCCCGTCCATTTCCGGCATGCCGATGTCCAGCACGATGAGGTCGGGCGCGCGGCGCTCGACCGCTTGCAGCGCGGCGGCGCCGTCAGCGACGGCGGCCGTCTTCATGCCGGCCTTTTCCAGCGCGAAGCAAATGATCTCGCGGATATGCGGATCGTCGTCGGCGACGAGGATGTTGTGCGGCATGGAATCGGCAGCTCGCTGAATACGGTTTTGTCATGACAGGATTAGCAAGCGGGCCGTGCTTGTCGAGAGCGCGCAAAGGCCGCCAGTCGTGAAAGCTGGCGTCAAGACCGAACCGTCCCGAGCGCCGCCGCTCGCATGGCATGCCGCAGCCGTGATCTTGGGATGAAAGGAAGCATGACCGCCGTTATGCGCGGCCTCTGCGGCTCGACCAACCACCAGCCTTCGTTGCGGAGGCGCCGGGGCAGGGACCAGCGGGATCTGTGATGTGTTCGCATGCCGCCTGTTTCGCCGGCGGCTGCGGAAAGCGCGCGGCGGATTGGAGGAGGTTTTCCGCAAGGATTTGCAGATTTCGTGCAGGAGCACAGTCGTTTCAGGCTGGCGCCGCCCCTCACCTGCCTGCCGGCATCCTCTCCCCGTATAGTGACGGGGAGAGGGGCGCTGCCATCGCCGGCTTCGCTTCGACAATTAGCCAGAACGCAAATGAGTTCAATGGTGCCGCGCCTTGCCTCACTCGTCTCCAGCCTGCATAGATCGGCCATGACCTCTGACACCTACCGCCCGCGCCGCTCGGTGCTCTACGTGCCCGCTTCAAACGACAAGGCGCTGGCCAAGATCGCCTCGCTCGCCTGCGATACCGTCATCATCGACCTCGAGGATGGCGTGGCGCTGGCCGACAAGGTTTCCGCCCGCCACAAGCTTACCGGCATCCTCGCCGCGCGGCCGGCGCGCCGCTGCGAGATGGTGGTGCGCATCAATCCGCTCGGCAGTGAATGGGGCATCGACGACCTGTTAACCGTCGCCAAGGCAGAGCCCGACGGCATTCTTTTGCCCAAGATCGGCACGCCGCGCGACATCCTCGACGCCGGCGACCTGCTCGACGACAATTTCGCGCCGGATATCGTTAAACTGTGGGCAATGATCGAGACGCCCAAGGCGCTGCTCAACGTCGGCGCCATCGCCGAGCTTGGCCGCGATCAGGCGTCTCGCCTGGCTTGTTTCGTTGCCGGAACGAACGATCTGGTGAAAGCGACCGGCATTCTGGCAACGCCCGACCGACGCTATCTCACGCCCTGGCTGCTGCAGCTTGTGCTCGCCGCCCGCGCCGGCGGCCTCGACGTGATCGACGGCGTCGCCAACGACTTTCGCGACCTGGACGCCCTGGCGCGGGAATGCGCCGAGGCGGCCGCCATGGGTTTCGACGGCAAATCGCTGATCCACCCCGCCCAGATCGAGCCGGCGAACCGCGCCTTTGCGCCGGCGCCGGAGGCGCTGGCCAGGGCGCGGGCGATCAGGGAGGCGTTCTCACGGCCCGAAAATGCCGGCAAAAGCGTCATTGCGCTGGACGGCCGCATGGTCGAGCGGCTGCATCTGGCGGAAGCCGAGAAACTTCTGGCGAAGGCCGCAATCATCGGCGCATGATGCGCTCGAGCGATTCCAGGAAGATAGACAAGCATTGGTCACGACAGGGTCGAAAATGAAACTCTACCGCTTTCTGTCCGGTCCGGACGATTCCACTTTCTGCCATAAGGTGACTTCGGCCCTGAACAAGGGCTGGCACCTGTTCGGCTCGCCGACCTATGCCTATGACAAGACGACCAAGTCGATGCGCTGCGGCCAGGCCGTGGTGAAGGATGTCGAGGGCCAGGAATATACGCCCGACACCAAGCTCAGCGAGTGGTAGGAAAGGGCGGCAGCCCTCTCAGTCGTCACCCCGCCGCTGCCTGCTCCGCCGCTTCCTCGATCCGCTCCATGTCGTCGTCCGACAGGCCGAAATGGTGGCCGATTTCGTGGATCAGAACGTGGGTGACGATGTCGCCCAGCGTCTCCTCGTTCTCGGCCCAATAGTCGAGGATGGCGCGGCGGTAGAGCGTGATGCGGTTCGGTCCCTCGCCGGTTTGCGGGTTCCAGCGCTCGGCGATGCCGCGCCCCTCGAACAGGCCAAGCAGATCGAAGGGCGTCTCCAGCGACAGGTCGTCCATGATCTCGTCGGTCGGAAAATCGGCGATCTGGATGATGATCTCGCCGGTGAGCTTGCGGAACTCCTCCGGCAGATGGGCGTAGGCCTCCAGCGCCAGAAGTTCCATCTCATCCATCGATGGCGAGAGTTGGTCATGCCAGATGCGGGTCTTGTAGATGCGGGCCATGAGGTTTCCTTTGACCTCGGCATATAGGCTTTCGCGCCGGTCGAGGCAAATGGGCCCGGCTGGCTGGGTCTTGGAAGCTGAAAGCCGAAGGAATAAATTCCTTGCGACTCCGCTTGACTCTTCCAGGCCCCTCTGGAATCTATAAGAACATAACAGGAACAACTACTGCCGGAAGTGAACGTCATGGCGATAAGCGCCGTGGCGCGGGAAACTGTTTTTGCCCTGCGCCGCCAGATCGCGAAGATCGAGGGAACGCTGCCCGAGCGCCTGGAAGCGCCGGCTTCCGGCGCGCCAAAAGCGATTCCAGGAACAGTGCGAAGCGGTTTTCCGTCCGGACTTGCGGAAAAACAAATAGCTGGCGATGCCGCGGGATCGGACGCCACCCCCGAAATCACCATCGTCCGGCGCGGCCTCGCTGTGGCCTCGCCTGCCTTCCTGCACACCGGCATAGAACGCCTCGACACCGCCCTCGGCGGCGGCGTGCCCAAGGCGGCGCTCAGTGAAATCCATGGGTTGGAGACCCGCGATGCCGGCGCCGTCGCCGGCTTTGCGCTGTCGCTCGCCAGCCTGATCCTTAAACAGAAGCAGGGCCTGCCGGTCCTCTGGATCGGAACGGCGGAGATTTTCCGCGAGGCCGGCTTTCCCTATGCCAGGGGCCTCAACGCCTTCTTCGGCATCGAGCCCGAACAATTGCTGTTTTCCGAAGCGCCGAAACTGGTCGACGCGCTGTGGATCGCCGAGGAGGCCGCCCGCATGACGGCCTTCGCCGCCGTCCTCCTCGAGATCCGCGGCAGCCCGCGGCTTCTCGACCTTACCGCGACGCGGCGGCTGCACGCCCGTGCCCAGAGCGCCGGCCGGCCAGTATTTTTGCTGCGTCAGGCCGGCCAGGCCGAGCCCACCGCGGCGCCCGTGCGCCTCATTGTTTCGGCAGCGCCCGCGGCGAGCCGCGAAACGCTCGCCGGCGCGCTGGCCGGCTCGATCGGCCGCCCCGGCTTCACCGTCGATATCGGCAAGAGCCGCACGGCCCTGCCCGGACAATTCACACTGGAGTGGAACCCTGATGAGCACGCTTTTGCCGAAAGAAGGCCCGAGGAAGAGCGGGCAACGAATTCTGTCGCTGTGGTTCCCCTATCTTTGCGCGGAGCGGATCCTGCGCCAGCGTCTGGGGCGGTCCTGGCGTTCCCGGCCCTCGCATCCCCTGCCCCCATCTTACCCACCGGTTGTGATCAGCCATCGCGACAGCAACGCCCAGCGCATCGCAGCCCTCGACGAGCGGGCTGAGGCGCTGAAGCTGAAGCGCGGCATGGGCATTGCCGACGCGCGCGCCATGCATCCGTCGATCGATGTGGTGGAGGCCGACCCGGAGGCCGACCGCCGCCTGCTCGAAGGCCTCGCCGACTGGTGCGACCGCTACACGCCGCTGGTGGCGATCGACGGCGAGGACGGGCTGTTTCTCGACGTCACCGGCTGCACGCACCTGTTTGGTGGCGAGCGGGCCATGCAGGACGAGATCCTCACCCGTTTCTTCCAGCAGGGTTTCGATGTTCGCGCCGGCCTCGCCTCGACGCCGGGCGCCGCCTGGGCGGCGGCGCGCTTCCACGGCGACCGCATCGTTGCCGGCGGCGAGGAGGCGGCGCTGCTTTCGCCCCTGCCGCTTTCGGCGCTGCGCATCGCGCCGGAAACCCGCGCCAGCCTGGAAAGCGTCGGCCTGCGCACGGCGGGGGCGGTGATGGCCGCACCCCGCGCGCCGCTCGCCCGCCGCTTCGGCGCCACCTTGCTTCTGCGCCTCGACCAGGCGCTCGGCCGGCTCGACGAGGCGGTGTCGCCGCGCCTTCCCGTGGCGCCGCTCTCGGTCGAGCGCCATCTTGCCGAGCCGATCGTGCTCACCGACGACATCGAGCGGCTGGTGAGCCGGCTTGCCGTGGCCTTGAAGGCCGACCTCGAGCGCCGCGGCGAAGGGGCGCGGGCGCTCGCCCTTCTCCTCTTTCGCGTCGACGGCCTCGTCAGCCGCATCGCGGTCGGCACCTCGCGCCCCATGCGCGAGCCGCAGCTGATCCGAAAGCTGTTCCACGAACGGCTGACCGCGCTGGAACAGACCATCGATGCCGGCTTCGGCTTCGACCTCGTGCGGCTGTCGGTGCTTTCGGTCGCCGCCTTCGACATGCTGCAGGGCGACCTTGCCGGCGAGACAAGCGACGATGACGCCGACATCGCTTTATTCGCCGATCGCGTGCGTGCCCGCCTCGGCGAAGCCGCCGTGCTGAAGCCGGTCGTCGTCGATAGCCACCTGCCGGAGCGCGCCGTTGCCACGGTTCCTTTCGCGGAGGCGCCGCAAAGGCGCAGGCCGCCGAAGCCCGATCGGACAGCACCGCCGATGACCATCTTCCCGCCGGAGCGGCCGGTACGGCTGTTCCGCTCACCCGAGCCGATCGAGGTGCCGGCGACCGAGATCCCCGAGGGCCCGCCGATGAATTTCCGCTGGCGGCGCGCGCTTTACCGCGTCGCCCGCGCCGAAGGGCCGGAGCGCATCGCCGCCGAATGGTGGCGGCAGCTGCCCGGCGAGGAAGAGGCGCCGACGCGCGACTATTACCGCATCGAGGACAGCGAGGGACGTCGCTATTGGCTCTACCGCCAGGGCCTCTACAGCAGCGCCTCGCAGGCCGCGCCGCGCTGGTTCATGCACGGGGTCTTCGCATGAACGCGCTGACCGCCATCCCCTATGCCGAGTTCGGCATCCAGTCGAACTTTTCCTTCCTGCGCGGCGCCTCCAAGCCCGAGGAGCTGGTGGTCACGGCGAAATTCTACGGCTTTTCCTCGATCGGCCTTGCCGACCGCAACACGGTCGCCGGCGTCGTGCGGGCCTGGCAGCAGGCCAGGGTCGAGAAGCTGGCCTATCATCCCGGTTGCCGCCTGGTTTTCTGCGACGGCACGCCGGACATTGTGGCTTACCCCCGCGACCGCAAGGGCTGGGGGCATCTCTGCCGCATGCTGACGCAGGCCAATCTGCGCGACGAGAACGAGAAGGGCGCGACGCTGCTCGAACTCAGCGACCTTCTCGAATGGGGCGATCTGATGTCGTTGGCCATCCTGCCCAACCTGTCGGGAGGCGCGGAAGACAATCTGACGCTCATTAGCCGGCTTAAGGATCGTTTCGGCGCCGCGCTTCGGCTTGCCGTGGCGCCTGATTACGGCGGCAACGACCGCTTCCGTATCGAGCAGGCGGCGGCGATGGCCCACCATCTGCACATCCCGCTGATGGCGACCAACGACGTGCTCTATCATGCCGCCGACCGCCGCCCGCTGCAGGACGTGCTGACCGCGATCCGCCTCAACACGCCGGTTTCCGAGGTCGGGCTGGAGCTGACGGCAAATGCCGAGCGTCATCTGAAGACGCCGCTGGAGATGGCGCGGCTTTTCCGCCGACACCCTGAAGCGCTGGCGGAGACGCTGCGCTTCGCCGACGAGCTCACCTTCTCGCTCAGCGACCTCGAATACAATTATCCGGACGAGCCGACGGAATCCGGCCTCGGACCGCAGGCCGAGCTCGAACGCCTAGCGCGGGAAGGAGCGGCCGTGCGCTATCCGGCCGGAATCCCGGAAGAAGTGCTGCGGCGCATCGGCAGCGAGCTCGCTCTGATCGAGCGGCTGAACTATGCGCGCTATTTCCTGACCGTCTATGACATCGTGAAATTCGCCCGCAGCAAGGGTATCCTTTGCCAGGGGCGCGGCTCGGCCGCCAATTCGGTCATTTGCTTCTGCATCGGCATCACCGAGGTCGGCCCTGACCGGATCGATGCCCTCTTCGAGCGCTTCATCTCCGAGAAACGTAACGAGCCTCCCGACATCGACGTCGACTTCGAGCATGAACGGCGCGACGAGGTCATCGCTTATATTTACGAGAAATACAGCGCCAAGCGCACGGCGCTGGCCGCCGCCGTCATCAGCTATCGCGGCCGCTCCGCCCTGCGCGAGGTGGCGAAGGCCATGGGCTTGTCCGAAGACGTCAGGAGCGCCCTGTCGAGCACCATCTGGGGCTGGTCGACCTCGGAGCTCGGCGAAAGGGAAGCCAATGCCGGCGGCCTCGACCGCGCCGATCCGCTGTCGCGGCAGGTGCTGGAACGCGCCAACGAGATCATCGGCTTCCCCCGCCATCTCTCCCAGCATGTCGGCGGCTTCGTCATCACCCGCGACCGGCTCGACGAGGTCGTGCCCATCGTCAAGACGGCGATGGAAGAGCGCAAGATGGTCGAGTGGGACAAGGACGATCTCGACGCGGTGAAGATCCTCAAGGTGGATGTGCTGGCGCTCGGCATGCTGACCTGCCTGAAGCGAGCCCTGACCCTGCTCACGCATCATTATCCGCAGGCGCGTGACAAATACGGCCGGCCGCATCAGTTGAGCTCGCTCCCGCCGGAGGACCCTCGCGTCTACGACATGATCTGCCGGGCCGACACGCTGGGCGTCTTCCAGATCGAGTCGCGCGCCCAGATGTCGATGCTGCCGCGGCTTAAACCGCGTGAATTCTACGATCTCGTCATCGAGGTGGCTATCGTGCGGCCCGGCCCGATCCAGGGCGACATGGTGCACCCCTATCTGCGTAGACGGCAGGGCAAGGAGAACGCCGAATACCCGAAGCCGGAACTGAAGGAGATTCTCGGCAAGACGCTGGGCGTGCCGCTGTTCCAGGAGCAGGCGATGAAGATCGCCATCGTTGCCGGCGGCTTCCAGCCGGGCGAGGCCGATGAGCTGCGGCGCGCCATGGCCACCTTCAAGCGCACCGGCACGATCGGCAACTACCGCCAGCGCATGATCGACGGCATGGTCGACAAGGGCTACCAAAAGGAATTCGCCGAACGTTGCTTCAAGCAGATCGAAGGCTTTGGCGAATATGGCTTTCCGGAAAGCCATGCCGCCTCCTTCGCGCTGCTGGTCTATGCCTCCTGCTGGTTCAAGACCTTCTATCCCGACGTCTTCTGCGCCGCGATTTTGAACTCGCAGCCGATGGGGTTCTATCAGCCCGCCCAGCTGGTTCGCGACGCGCGCGACCATGGCGTGGAGGTGCGTGAGGTCGATATCAACCATTCCGTCTGGGATTGCACGCTGGAGGGGGCCGGTTTCGATCCTTCGCGCATCCTCGAACGCCATGCCTCGATGCGCGGCGTCATCGAGACGGCTCATGCGGTGCGGCTTGGCTTCCGTCAGATCAAGGGGCTTTCGGAGGAAGGGATGGAGGCCGCCGTCGCCCGGCGCGGCGACGGCTATCGATCGGTCAGGGATGTCTGGCTGCGTTCGGGCCTCGATGTCGGCGAGATCGAAAGGTTGGCCCAGGCCGACGCCTTCCGCTCGCTCGGCCTCGACCGCCGCGCGGCGCTCTGGGAGGTGCGCGCGCTGGACGGCAGGAGCGCAGCCGAGAAACTGCCGCTGTTCGACCAGCCCACGCTCCGCCTGCGCGAGCTGGAGCCCGAGACGAAGCTGCCGAAAATGCCGCTCGGCGAGCATGTCGTCCACGACTATCGCTCGCTCGGCCTGTCGCTGAAGGAACATCCCGTCGCCTTCCTGCGCGAGCGGCTTGACCGCGCCGGCATCACCCCTAATGTCCGCCTGCCGTCGGTGCGCGACGGCCGCCGCGTCACCGTCGCCGGCCTGGTGCTGGTGCGCCAGCGCCCCGGCAAGGGCAATGCGATCTTCCTAACCCTGGAGGACGAAAAGGCGATCGCCAATGTCATCATCTGGCCGCGCGTCTTCGACCGCTTCCGCTCTATCGTGATGGGCGCGCGCTTCATCCGCGTCACCGGCAAGCTGCAGCAGGAATCGGATGTCATCCACATCGTCGCCGACAGGATCGAGGATTTGACGCCCTGGCTGAGCGTCCTCCTGCAGGAGGCGCCCATCATCGAGCATCAGCCCGCCGGGTCATCGAATGGACCGGAGCGCTCCGCGAACCGCGGCCTGCCGGGGCGGCAGCATGTCGACGCCCTGTCGGGCGCGGCGCAACAGGTCATGCCCAAGGGGCGCAATTTCCAGTAGCGGCAACCGGTCCGCCGGCGCGATTCACGACGGCCCGCCGAGCCGCGGCGGCTTGAGAGCGTCTTCGGCCGAGATCGTGCGCGCTTCCGAAGGCAGCATGATCGGGATGCCGTCACGCACCGGATAGGCAAGCTTCGCCACGCGCGAGATCAGTTCGCTGCGCTCGGCGTCCCAGGTCAACGGTCCTTTGGTCAGCGGGCAGGCGAGCAGTTCCAGCAATTTCGGGTCGACCGTGGCTTTGCGCCCGTCACGTCCGTCCGCCATCTCGCTTTTCCATTGTCCAACTGCCGCCGGCCTAAGTGTTGAGATTCAGGTCAGGCCGATTTCACCTGAAAATCATTGCGCTTACTGCAGGCTCGAGCCAAAATCCTCATCTTCGCGCGCCAGCGTAATTTCGGTGATGGCGATCAGCGTCTCGGCGCGCGTCTTCAGGTCCGCCGCCTCGAGCAGGGCCTGCTTCTCGGCCGGCCCATAGGGCGCCATCATCGACAGCGCGTTGACCAGCATGGCGTTCTCGGCGCGGCTCACGCTTTCCCAGTCGGCCTCGAGGTCGTTGGCCTGCAGATAGGCGCGGAACGCCTTGAGCAGGGCAGGGCGGTCGACCTCGGCACCGGCCGGATCCTCCTCGAGATCGGCGAGGAAGGGAGCCATCCGGCATTGCCGGAACGGCGTCTTGACCGCCAGCTCATCTGTGACACGGAAGCGGCAGACGCCTTGCAGCGAGATCAGGTAGCGCCCGTCGCCGGTCTCGGCAAGCGAGATGATGCGCCCGGCACAGCCGACGCTGCAAAGCTCGGGCTCGCCGTCGTCGCGCAGCGCGCCGTCGAGGCTGGGCTGGATCATGCCGATCAACCGCGGCCCGGCCATCGCCTCATCGATCATCTCCAGGTAGCGCGGCTCGAAAATGTTGAGCGGCATGCGGCCGCCGGGCAGCAGCAGCGCCCCGGCGAGCGGAAACACCGGGATCCTCGACGGCAGATCCCTGGCGAGCCGGTAGCGGGCGTTTCCGACCTGCACCTCAACCCTCCGCCTGCACTTCAACTCTCGAAAGCGTCGCTGGGCAGCGTATCAATCTGCGATCTCCTCTTACGCAACCCAGCCTGTTTAAACCCTTAACCGGCAGGGCAAGCCGCTGCCGCCTATCTGGCGCAGTTGCCGCCTTGCGCAAGACCCTCTTGGCAAAAGGGGCCGGCAGCAAAGCCGGCAAAAAGCTCAGGAGAACAACAGCGACGACAGCTTACGCCGCGCCGACAGCGTCGCCTCGTCGGTCATCCCCCATGCCTCGAAGAACTTCAAGAGCTGCGCACGCGCGCCATCGTCGTTCCACGTCCGGTCGGCCCTGACGATCGCCAGCAGGTTGTCGGCGGCCTGCATCCGCTCGCCGCGCGCATTCTGCACCATCGCCAGGTCGAACCGCGCCTGGTGATCGTTCGGGTTGGCGGCGAGCCGGCGTTCGAACTCGGCCGGATTGCCGAGCGCGGCGGCTTCCGCCGCGAGCGTCATCTTGGCGCGCAGCGCGGCAAGCGCCGGCGCATCCTTCTTGTCCTCCGGCGTCTTGGCAAGCACCGCCTCGGCGCCTTGGCTGTCGCCGGCCTCGAACAGGATCTCGCCGAGCCCGGCGATGGCCTCGATGGTTTCGGGCGACTGCTCGAGGATCGCATCATAGATGTCGGCCGCGGTCTGGGTGTCGCCCGCCTCGCGCGCCTCGGCGGCCGCGGCCAGCGCTTCGGTGACCTGCGGCGCGCCGCCTCCGCCCTTGCCGCCGACCTTCTGGATGAACTGCGTGATCTGGCTTTCCGGAATGGCGCCCATGAAGCCGTCGACGGGCTGGCCGTCCTTGAAGGCGATGACCGCGGGAATCGACTGGATGCCGAGCTGGCCGGCGACCGAGGGATGGTCGTCGATGTTCATCTTGACCAGCCTGACCTTGCCGCCGGCAGCCTTGACCGCCTTTTCGAGCTGCGGCGTCAGCTGCTTGCACGGGCCGCACCAGGGCGCCCAGAAGTCGACCAGCACCGGCTGGCGGCGCGATTCCTGGATGACATCGGCCGCGAACGTCGCGGTCGTCGTGTCCTTGACGAGATCCGCGGCCGCAGGCGCCTCGCCGAGCGAGACCTTGCCGCGGTCGGCCCCGCCATACTGGACGGATTGGGCGTACTGGCCGGCATTGCCGCCAAATGAGCCGCTGAACGGATTGTTGTCACTCATGTCGTCGCCCTTTCGGTCGCGTCGTCGCCGGCTTCGGGGGGTGCGGCGCGTTATTGTCGGATTTCGGTTTCGCCATCCATGTGGCGATCAGCCCGAGACTTTCAAGATAACAGGATCGTGGCCGGTTGCCTCGACGAATTTGACGAGATCGGCAGCGGCGATGGCCGTCGTCGCTTCATTGGTCAGCGGATGGCCGTTGATGACCTCGTGGCTCATCAATTCCTGGTCCAGAACCACCTTGATCCGCCCGGCCGTGTCGTTGATCAGGCCGAAGATGGTAACCGCGCCGGGAATGACGCCGAGCAGCTCCATCAGCATTTCCGGCTTGCCGAAGGAGACGCGGCTGGCGGCGCCGATCAGGTGGTGGATCTGCTTGAGATCCACCACGGCCTCCTCGCCGACGGTGACGAGAAAGTAATTGTCCTTCTTGTCCTTGAGGAAGAGGTTCTTGGTGTGGCCGCCCGGGATCTCTCCGCGCAGCGCCTGCGAATCGGCGACCGTGAACAATGGCGGGTGGCGCACCGTCGAGACGGAAATGCCGAGATCGGCAAGAAAGGCATAAAGCTCGGCTTCGGTCTTCGGCATCGGTCCTCGCATCATCTGGAAAGCTTGTGCCGTTTACGGCGAACGATGCCCTTGGGGCAAGATCGCCCGGCTGGGCCAACGCAATCCGCCGGTTCGAAACCACCTTCCCTATAGGAAGAGCTAGCTCCAAAAAGACCGTCATTTCCCTGTTGCAATCGCCGCGCTCTTCGGCCATATAGGCGCGGCTTGCGGCCCAAGGCCGCGCGAGCGGGTGTAGCTCAGGGGTAGAGCACAACCTTGCCAAGGTTGGGGTCGGGCGTTCGAATCGCCTCACCCGCTCCAGTTTCCTTCAGGGAATCAAGCAAACGAAAAGCCGCGGTTCGCCGCGGCTTTTTCGCGTTTTTAGCCTTCAGAACAAGATTCCGTTGCGCGCCATTCCCCATACTGTGGCGACGCAGTGAACGATCCCGATCGGCAGCGCCAGCAACGGCTTGGAGCGGATCAGAAGGATATAGATCGTGAATTGGGCGCATGCCGCGAGCGACCCGGGCAAAGCGCCAACGCCCGCCATCATCAGCAGCATCATCCAGGGGACCACGACGAAACCGGGAACGTTCGTTCCGTGCCCTGCGCCCATCGTGAAAAGCGCGATGAGGAACCCGACAAAGCCCAGGCCTAACCCGGCCGCGATCGTCTTCAGCATTGCGCTGCTCTCCGCGATCTGTGGCTCGGCTCATGCTGGCCGGGCAAAATAGGTCGCGACGGAAAGGACGCGCCCTGCCGCCCACTCCTGACAGGTTGAAGCCTTTGCTCGAACAATTCCAGTAAAGTCCCTAACGGCTCGCCGCTCTCGCCGAAGCCTTCAGTCCGGAATTGCGCAAAAAAG
This sequence comes from Mesorhizobium sp. WSM3862, assembly GCF_002294985.1. GTDB lineage: Bacteria > Pseudomonadota > Alphaproteobacteria > Rhizobiales > Rhizobiaceae > Mesorhizobium. The sequence goes on from NZ_NSGE01000005.1 coordinate 652,883, forward strand.
GAAGTCGAGCGGTTCGGCGTTTCCATAAAACGAACCGCTCTACCCCAGCCTCGCCCTCGTCGTCCTCGGCGTCGCCAACAGCAGGCTCGTCTCGCTGCCGGTGATCCCGGGGATCAGCCGGATGCGACGCAGCACGGCGTCGAAGTCCGTGAGTGAGGCGGTGCCGAGCTCGACCACCAGGTCCCAGCGGCCGTTGGTGGTATGGATGGTCGACACCTCGGGAAAGCCGCCGAGCGCCCTGATCACGCGGTCCGCGGCATGGCCTTCGATCTCGATCATCATGACGCCGCGTATCTTCTGGTCGACCGCATCGGCGCGCAGCACCACCGTGTAGCCGATGATCTCGCCGGATTTCTCCAGCCGCTCCATGCGCGCCCGGACCGTCGCGCGCGAGACGCCGAGATCGAGCGCGAGATCGGAGACGCTGCGCCGCGCATCGTGCCTCAGAAGCGTCACCAGTCTCTCGTCGAGCGCGTCCATGTTGACCATTTCGAGCAGCCGATCTGCCCACTATGATAAATCGACCTTTTCGAAATGCCAATTTATCCTGTTCAAACCGCCAGGCAGCGGTGCTTCACTCCGGCAAATCAAACGCAAAGGCGGAAAGTGATGCGCTGTAGGATCGTCGGCGCGCCGGTGCAGGACGGCGCGGGCAGGATGGGATGCGAGATGGGGCCGAGCGCGTTGCGCACCGCGGGGCTTGTCGCGGTGCTGTCGGAGCTCGGCCATGAGGTCGAGGACTGGGGCGCGGTTGAGAAGGCGGCGGCGCGCCCTGTCGCTCATGGCAATCTCGCCTTGAAGGCGCTCCCCGAAATCTCCGCCTGGACGGCGGCGATTTCCGAGACCGCCTACGCCGCGTCGAAGGATGGCATGCCGATCTTCCTCGGCGGCGACCACTCGATCTCCGCCGGCACCGTCTCCGGGGTGGCGCGCCGCGCCGCCGAACGCGGCCGGCCGCTTTTCGTGCTGTGGCTCGACGCCCACCCGGATTTCCACACGCTCGACACCACCACCAGCGGCAATCTGCACGGCGTGCCGCTCGCCTATGCCAGCGGCCGTCCCGGCTTCAACGGCTATTTCCCCGACCTGCCCGCCGCAGTCGACCCGGCCCGCGTCTGCACCATGGGCCTGCGTAGCGTCGATCCTGCCGAGCGCCGCGCGCTGAAGGAAGCGGGTGTGACCGTGCATGACATGCGCGCCATCGACGAGCACGGCATCGCCCCGCTGCTGCGCGCTTTCCTGGCCAGGATCGAAGAGGCAAACGGGCTGCTGCATGTCAGCCTCGACGTCGACTTCCTCGACCCCTCGATCGCGCCGGCCGTCGGCACCACGGTTCCCGGCGGCGCCACCTTCCGCGAGGCGCATCTGGTGATGGAGATGCTCTCCGACAGCGGCCTGGTCTCCAGCCTCGACCTGGTCGAACTGAACCCGTTCCTCGACGAACGCGGCCGCACCGCCACCCTGATGGTCGACCTCACCGCCAGCCTGATGGGCCGCCGCATCATGGACCGCCCGACCCGCAGCCATTCCGGAAGCCTCTGATCATGACCCAGCCGTCCCGCCTTGCCATCGTCCCCTTCGTCAGCGTCGACCGCATGATGAAGCTGGTGCTCGCCATCGGCGTCGAGCGCTTCCTCACCGAGCTTGCCGCCTATGTCGAGGAGGATTTCCGCCGCTGGGAGCTGTTCGACAAGACGCCGCGCATCGCCTCGCACAGCCATGACGGCGTCATCGAGCTGATGCCGACCAGCGACGGCAAGATGTACGGCTTCAAATACGTCAACGGCCATCCGAAGAACATGCGCGAGGGCCGCCAGACGGTCACCGCCTTCGGCGTGCTCGCCGATGTCGGTTCCGGCTATCCGATGCTCTTGACCGAGATGACGATCCTGACGGCGCTGCGCACCGCCGCGACCTCGGCGGTTGCCGCCAAATATCTGGCACCGAAAGGGTCGCGCGCCATGGCCATCATCGGGAACGGCGCCCAGTCCGAGTTCCAGGCCGTCGCGTTCAAGGCGCTGCTCGGCATCGACCGGCTGCGGCTCTACGACATCGACCGCTCTGCTTCCGAAAAATGCGCCCGCAACCTCGCCGGCAAGGGCTTCGACATCACCATCTGTTCGACCGGGCAGGACGCGGTGGAAGGCGTCGACATCATCACCACGGTGACCGCCGACAAGCAGTACGCCACCATCCTCACCGACAACATGGTCGGTTCCGGCGTCCACATCAACGCCGTCGGCGGCGACTGTCCCGGCAAGACCGAGCTGCACCGCGATATCCTTTTGCGCTCCGACATCTTCGTCGAGTTTCCGCCGCAGACGCGCATCGAGGGCGAGATCCAGCAGCTCGATGCCGATCATCCGGTGACCGAGCTGTGGCAGGTCATGACCGGCCAGGCCGAGGGCCGCAAGACGAAGGAGCAGATCACGCTGTTCGATTCCGTCGGCTTTGCAACGGAGGATTTTTCCGCGCTGCGCTATGTTCGCGACCAGCTTCAGGCGACCGGCCTCTATGAGGAGCTCGACCTGCTCGCCGACCCCGACGAGCCGCGCGACCTGTTCGGCATGCTGCTGAGGGCCGCCATGCAACCTGCCGCGTAAGGGAATGAGCGCGTGATCTCCCCCCTTGCGGGGGAGATGGCCGGCAGGCCAGAGGGGGTCGCCTCGCGTGGAGCGCCAACCTCCATCTGCCGCAGCAGGCCGAGCCCAGTCGGACCGACCCCCTCTGTCGCCTTCGGCGACATCTCCCCCTCAAGAGCAGGGCTATCGCATATGAGTAAAGAGTTCATAGAAGAAGTCTTTGCTCCAATTGGCCCTGCGCATCTTGCTGGCGATTGGTTTGTCGAGGGGATGGGCAGCCAAGATGTTTTGGGCGAGCCTGCGGATGACGGCCAGGTTTTGTGGCGCGTAGTCCTTTCGGGTGCGGGCGTCATCCTCGTGGAAGACAACATCAAGGCTCCAGTGCAACTGGTTTTCGATCGTCCAGT
>NZ_NSGE01000006.1 GCF_002294985.1 Mesorhizobium sp. WSM3862
CGAACTGCTTGCAGGATCGACAAAACAAGCCGCACTCGGGCCTCCTCTGCTACGAGAAAGCCTCTCAAGAATCCTTCTTTTGCGGCTTGGCAATAGCCAATCAACTTATCTGCGATTCCCCTGCCCCAAGTGGGGGAGATGTCCGGCAGGACAGAGGGGGGCGCGAAGGATCTCGACCGATCTCACCTTGTGCCGCCGCGTTCCTGCCTCGCGGTTGATGGACAAAGTCGAAGCTCTCACACAATCAAATCCCGCATCGGCTTCACCCCTCCCGACTCCGGAAACACCTTGTCGCCGAGCACCGCGGCGGAGAGCCCGAACTGCTCGGCAAGCAACCCCTTCAGCACCGCGCGCACATCGCTGGTCGGCGCGAGATCGCGGCCTTGGTAGAGCTGAGCCGGCTTCAGCCCCGGCCAGTCGGCAATGACGCGGCCACCTTTGATCGCGCCGCCGGCGAGCAGCACTACCGTGCCGGTGCCGTGGTCCGTGCCGACGGTGCCGTTGACGCGGGCGGTGCGCCCGAATTCGGTGATGGCGACGATCGCCGTGTCCTTCCAGCGCTCGCCGAGCCCTTTCTCGAATTCCTCGAAGGCGCCATCGAGGCCGCCGAGCAGGTTGGCGAGCCGCCCCGTGGCGCCGCCCTCGTTGACATGCGTGTCCCAGCCGTCGAAGGCCAGCGCCGCAATGCGCGGCCCGTCGTCGGCCGCCATCAGTTTCGCCGCGCCTTGCGCGGACTGGCGCATGCCGGCGGCGTTGGCGAGGCCGCCGCGGGGTTTCATCGTGCTGCCATCGAGCTGGTCGCTCATCGCCATGCGGTCGGCGTCGAGGCCCTTCTGCAGCGCCGCTGCCAGCACCGGGTCGCGATGGTTGTAGAGGTCGAGCACACGCTCCGCCAGCGCATCGCTGGGCGTCGGCAGCGCCTGCGGCGCCCAGCCGAGCACGGGTGCTGCGCCACGGATCACCAGCGGCGTCGATGGGCCTACCGCCAGCCCGCCGAGCTTGGCCACTCTTTCACCTGCCGGGAGGCTGGCTATCGCGCGGTTCAGCCAACCGGTTGTGGCGTTGCCAGGGCCCGGCAGGCCGCTCTCCAGCACATCCTGGCCGTCGAAATGCGAGCGCTCGCGGTAGCCGGTCGCGGCCGCGTGCACCGCAGCCGCCTGACCTGCCTTGAACAGCCGCGCGAACACCGGCATCGCGGGATTGATCGCGAAGAAGCTGTCGAGCGGCAGCGCCGCATTGGCGCCGGAGAGCGACAGCGCGATGTCGCCATGCAGGCCGGCATAGTCGGGGTCACCGAGCGGGCCGATCGTCGACAGCCCATCCAGCGCGCCGCGCAATATGATGACGATCAGGCGCGGATCGAGATGGTCGGCGGCGCGGGCGAAGCGTGGCAGATAGGCCCAGGCAAACAGCGCGCCGCCTGTCATAAGCAAGGCGCGCCGAGATGGATTCGGCGTTTCACTAAGAAGACTCATGCCGCTTCTCCATTGTTCACCGGCGTTGAAATTCCGGCGCCATCAGCAGCAGCGCCAGGCCTTGCTGCTTGGATTCGGCGCGCGCGATCGCTTGGCGCGTCTCGGCCGAGGCGGAGGCGCCGATCACGGTGGAAAGCATGTCATCGGGATTGCCGATGTCGCTCGCCTGACGAGCCGCTTGCCAGGCGATGTCGAGGCGCGTCTTGAGGCCTTCGGCGGACGCCCAGCTATCCGTCCGGTCGGAAAAGCCGTTCGGCCCGGGCGGTTGCCAGAGCGGCTCGCCCAGCGCCCTTAGCCAGCGCAGCGTTCGTTGCGGCTCTTTCCCGGTGGTGGAGCCGATCGCCCGCCGGACCGCTACGGCATAGTCGAACGGCGAGCGCAATTTTGTCAGCGGCAGCGACCAGGCTCCAGGCAGATCGATCAGGGCCAGTGCCAGCGCGCGCAGGTCGCCGTCCGTCTTGGTGAAGATCTCGGCAAGGCGGTCGACTACAGCCGCCGGCGGATCGTCGGCAATGAAATGGCGGGCGAGCTTGGTAGCGATGTGGCGCGCGGTCGCCGGCTGGCGGGCGATGTCGTTGAGCGCGGCCTCGGCCTGGCCCATGCCGCCGGCCGGGTAGGTCTTGCCGAGCAGCACCGTCTCGCCAGGCTGATGCGCATTGGCGTCGAACACAAATGTGCCGGGCTCGCCCAGGCGGCCCTTCCGTCCGGCCATCGTCCAGCCGGTGAGCGCTCCCGCGAAACTCGTGACATCCGCCTGGCTATAGCCGCCGTCGACGCCCAGTGTGTGCAATTCCAGGATCTCGCGGGCGAGGTTCTCGTTGAGGCCGCGGCCGCGTCTTTTTCCGGCGCGCGAATCCGGTCCGGTCGATTGTCGGTTGTCGAGGTAGAACAGCATCGCCGGGTGATGCTCGACGGCCAGCAGCATGTCGGCGAAGCGGCCGAGCACGAAGGGGCGGACGGCCTCGCGCTCGAAAGCGCCGGCGCAGGCCCGCACGAGCTGGCCCTTGGCGGTCGAGACGCAGAAATGGTTCGACCAGAAACCGACCAGTCTTTCGACAAAGCCGGGTGCGGCACCGAGCGCCTTGTCGAAACGGGCTTGCGCTTCATCCCGATAGATGTCGGCCTCGACCGGCGGCACGCCTGACTTGCGTTTTGCCTCGGCTGAGCCGTCCGAAGTGTCTGCCGTAGGCTGCATGGCGGGCGCTGGCTTCTCCCGCGCTGCCTTGCGCTCCGCGGCGGCGGCCATGCTGGCCTGGGTCGCGGCGGTGCTGTCCAACAAGCCGGCATTTTTTGAATCGTCGGCCGAGACAAGCGCGACATCCAACAGCTCGAGCTCGGCCTTCAGATAACCGCGCGCATCGGCCGCAATCTTGCCGAGATCGTCACCGGGTTTCGCGCCAAGCCCGAAGCGGTTGAGCGCGACCAAGGCTGGATCGGGCGGAACGGCATTTGGAACGGATAGAGCCAACAGAGCCTCCGTCGCGGACCGACGCAGGTCGCGTCGGCGGCAATATCCACGGTCGAAAGGCCTTATGACGCCGGAGTCGGCATGACGAGGCCGGCAGGGGCTTACCAGCGGCGCCAGTAACGATCGCCGTGCCACGGACGCCAGGCCGGGCCGATATAGACGCTTGGGCCACCCCAGTAGTAATAGCCCGGATAGATCACGTGACGGTTGGGCACGCAGCGACCCCACCGGTTGGGGTGCCAGCCGGGGCCGCAGCCCCAGGCCACATGCTCGACAATCGCAGGCGCCGCAGGCGCCGCAAGCGGCATTGCCGAGGCTGCACTTGCCGCGGCAGTCCCGCCGATGGCAAGCGCAGCCGCAACAGAATATTTCGTCAGACCATTCATGGGATACTCCGAAGTTTCTCGAGGTTGAACCGGCCACGTCGCGTTCGCGTGGCGGCAGGCGTGTCCCTCTTTTTCTTTGAACGGAGACGGCCGGCGCTTTCCGTCGCTCTTATGGCGTATTTTTTGCCGGGATGGGCCGCTGCCTGCCGACATGGCGCAGCAGGGCGTCGGCCAGCAGCTTACGGTCATCTAGCGGGCTCGACGCGGCGAATTCGACGATGCGCTGTTCCAGCCGGCTGCGGATGGTGGCGTCGGCATTGCGCGCCCGCTCCAGGGCCGCGGCCAGAGCGTTGGCGTCGAGCGTCGGCTGCTGCAAGAGGTTGGCCGCCTCACGCCGCGCCTGCTGTCCGTCGAGGATGACTGCGCGCGACTCGCGCCGAACCTCGCGCAACGCCTGGCGGAATACCTTGCGGTCGCTGGCGGGAAGCTGACCGCCGGCCGATTCCAGCGAATAGCCGCCTCCGGAACGGCCGATCAGCCAGCCTGCACCGCCGGCGATGGCACCGATCAGGAAGACGTTCAGCACCAGCGATGCCGCGAAAAGACGAGCGCTCATAGGTCCTCCGTGTCGGCGTCGGGACCGGCATCGCCGAACGACGTTGCGTTGGCATCCATCACATAATGGTCGGACGTGGCATCTGGCGTGACGACGGTGACCAGCGCCAGCCCGACCACGGCGCCGGCAAGGCCGACGCCGGCAAGCCCAAAGCCCAGCCACCAAAACCGGCGGCGGCGCCCCTGGCTGAGCTGCGTGGTGGCCCTTGCGACAATCTCGCCATGCAGCGTCCGGCTTGGGGCTTCGACGTGATGGCGGTCGAGGATGACATCGAGCCTGCCGGCGGTCGCCAAGATGGCGCGACCCTCTTCACTCTCCGCAAACAGCGTGGCGGCAGCCTGCTCGGCCCGAGGCCAGCGATGCAGGGCGCTGCCATAGGCCTCCGCAAGTGCGGCGAAGCGTTGGGCACTCATCGCCCCGTCAGCGGCCTTTCTTTCGTCAGCCATCTGGTTTCCCCTTCCACGGGTTTGACGTGGCCACCCAAGTCCCAACCGCCGCCAGCTGCTCAGTCATCGCCATCTCCGATGAGCATGGCCTGCAACGAGCGCCGGCCCCGCGCGAGCAGGCTTTCCAGCGCATCGACGCTGACCTGCATGGCGCCGGCGGCCTCGATGTTGGACATCTCCTGATAATAGACGAGCACGATCGCCTCGCGCTGGCGCGGCGCGATGCGCAGCAGCGCCTGCTGGACGCGCCGGCCTTCGTCTCCGGCGTCGGGAAGCGGTGCCTCATCCGCCGCCTCCGGCAGTTCGTCCGTCACCCATTCGCGGCGCCGCCGCAGCCGGTCGTAGCAGAGATTGAGCGCCACCCGGTGGACCCAGGTGTCGAAACGCGCATGACCCTGGCGCCAGCCCGAGGCATGACGCCAGATGCGCACGAAGGTCTCCTGGGCGACGTCCTCGGCCTCGGCGGCATCGCCGAGCATGCGGGTGGCGAGCGAAAGCAGGCGCGGCAGCTTGCGCGCCACCATCGCCTGCACGGCGGCTTGATCGCCGGCACCGATGCGCCGTACCAGTTCCTCGTCCGGATCGGCGCCCATCAATCGGGGCGCTCCCAATGATCATCGTGCTGCATAACCTCTCGGTCATTGCTCCTGATTGGGAGCGGTTTTGTGGCCCGGCCGTTCCTCGGCGCTCATCACGCCGTCGCCGTTCTTGTCGAGCCTGGCGAAGCGCTTGGCCAAGAAGGCGTCGAGCTCGGATTTGTCGACGAAGCCGTCCTTGTTGGCGTCCATCCGCGCGAAGGATTTGGCAGGATCGCCCTTGGCCTTGCGCTGAGTCTGGAACGCCGTCCACTCGGCGAGGCTGACCTTGCCGTCGCCGTCGGTGTCCGCCCGCATGAAAGCCTTTTCCCGGCGCGCCTCGAACTTTTCCAGGGTGATGCCGGGCCTAGCGGAGGCGGACATGCTTGGCGCTGGTTGCGCCGGCGCGGTGGCAGGCGTCGCTGTCTGGGCGGCCGCGGCGGCGGCCTGCAGGCCAAGGGCAACGACAAATATCGAACGGCGGATCATGCTCTTGTCTCCGGTTGCGCATGGCCATTGGCGGCCACGCTTCAGCCGTTAAACGCGGCAACGGGGAAAATCCGTCGGTCGTTTCTGACGAGACAATCAGCAAGAGTCCGGCAAGAAGCCGGGCCGGAGCCGATCGGGAACGAGGCTAAGCGAAACTATTTCCGTTCGTCGACCACCATCAGCTGATCCGGCTTGAAGCCGGCATGTTGCGGGGTCCACACGTCGCCGTCACGATTGAACCAGTGGCACAGATACGTGCCTGAGGCAGCGCCATCACTCACCGTCATCTCCGGGCCTCCGGATTTTAGCCTGACGACGTCACCGGTCTTGAAAGTGTTGGGCATTTTGGCCTCCTTGCTAGAGACCGGGAGTTTCCCACCAACAGCGATTCTCGACAATGCCCGAGATGCGCGGCAAAAGCCGCCTGGCCGCACTCGGCGCGCAGGAGAGAGCATCGTTGCAGCCGCGACGATCACTCCGGCACGCCGGCGATGCCCAGCGCCTCGACGTAGCGCTCGGCGAACACCTTGTCCAGCCACGGGTTGATCCGTCTCTGCAGGGTGAGCGTGAAGGTCGGGAACGCCTCCATCAGGCGGCGCGCCGCGGCCTGCGCCTCGTCCAGCCGGTTGAGCTTGACCAGCGCCATGATCACCACGCGGTGCGAGGAGCCGTAGTTCGGCATCTCGTGCAGCGCGCGTTCTCCCCATGCCAGCGCTTCCTCGTAGCGCTCGAGCATCAGATAGCTCATCCCGATGCCGGAGAGCGCGATGCCTTTCTCGGGGTCGACCGGACTCAGCCGCATCGCCCTGTGAAAGTGCTCGATCGCCACGAGCGGGCGGCTGGAATGCGCGTTCACCCAGCCGCTGCCGGTATGGCCCTGCGCCGAATTGGGGTTGAGCAGCAGGGACCGTTCGATCGTGCCCAGCGCCATCTCGTATTCCTTCGCGCTGTAGGCGATCACCTGCGCCGCGAAGCGCAGGCTCGTGGGGTCGTCGCGCGCTTCCGCCAGCACCTCGCGCGCCATACGCGCGGCGACTCGCACATCGTCGGGCTCGTGCCAGCACTGGCTCACGGATAGGCTGCGGATATAGGCGCCGAGTGCCTTCGCCAAGGTGAAGCCCGGGTCGATGCTGAGCGCCTCGTTGGTGAGTCGGCGTACATCGGCAAAGCCTTCGCGCGTCATGCTGTAGAAGCGCGGCAGTGCGCGAAGGTAGAGGTCGTAGGCGCTGATGTAGTCGGTCGGCTTCATGCGCGCCTGCTTGATCTCCTCCAGCCGGATGCTCGGCTCGACAGCACCGACGACGCTCTCGGTCACCTTGTCCTGCAGGTCGAAGATGTCGCTCACGTCGCCTTCGAAGCGGCCGGTCCAGACATGGTGACCGCTGATCGCGTCTACCAACTGCCCGCTGATGCGCACGCGAGATCCGGCTCTGCGGATGCTGCCTTCGAGCACGTAGCGGACGCCCAGCTCGCGCCCGACCTGGCGCAGGTCGACCGCCCGGCCCTTGTAGGTGAAGGACGAGTTGCGGGCGATCACGAAGAAGGAGTTCACCCGGCTCAATCCCGTGATGATGTCCTCGACCAGCCCGTCGGCGAAGTATTCCTGGTCAGGGTCGCCGCTCATGTTGGTGAAAGGCAGAACCGCGATCGAGGGCTTCTCGGGCAGGGGAGGCGGTGCAGCCACCGAGGCGCTGGCGTCGGTCTCGACGCGGTAGGCGCGCACGGGCCGCTCGATGTTTTTGAGGCGCAGGTTGCCGAGCGGCGTGAAGCCGCAGTCGAGCTTGCCCTGGAGGTGGTCGTAGGCGGTGCCCGAGACGACCACGGTCCCGGGATCGGCGGCGCTTTCGAGGCGGGCGGCGATGTTGACCCCGTCGCCGTAGAGGTCGCCGTCCTCCTCGCAGACCACGTCGCCGAGATTGACGCCGATGCGCAAGCGAATCCGCTCTTCCTCCGGCGTTTCCGCCTCGTGTTCCGCCACAGCCTGCTGGATCGCCACCGCCGATGTCACCGCATTGACGACGCTCGCGAATTCGCAGAGCATGCCGTCGCCGGTGAGCTTGACGATGCGCCCCTGGTTCTCGGAAACCAGCGGTTCGAGGAGGTCCTTGCGGTAGGCCTTCAGCCGCTCGAGCGTGCCGCGTTCGTCGCGCTCCGTCAGGCGCGAATAGCCAACCACGTCGCAAGCCAGGATCGCTGCGAGGTGGCGCTGCGTGGTCATGGCACGGCTCAGCCAGGCGCCTGCACGCGCGCCGTCCCCCGTCCATGTCCTGCCGGCTTCCATGCGCCTCACCTGCACGGTATCCACCTTTCCCAATCTCCGCCCGTCGCTGGAACGGAGAGCAATTTGACCTTGCCCTCACGAGATTCCGCTATCCAGCTTGCGAAACGTGGAGCGTTCAGTCGCGCTACAGTCAACCAACGACCCGCCCACGCAGCCTCTGGGGACGCTGACGCCACTTCCAGAAGGCCGGGGATGTTGCCTGGCTTGTGTAACCGGTTGACGCCACCGTGGCGGCGCTTTTGTATCGGCATCACACCGAACACTCACGCTTGGAGGTGCTGAGGTCGGCAAGCGGCGAAATGCTGCCGTACGACGCCGCAGCGTTTCGGCTTAGGGCGATCTTGGGTGGGTTTATGGGCGAACCCAAATCCACCCGACAGGTATTGTATTGGAATTACACGCTTTTAGAGAACTGGTGCCGCTTGCGGGCCTATCAATCCGATATCACCGCGTTTCAGGTCGTCTCACCCCCTAGTAACCCTGTTGATTTTGCCAGGGGTTCTTGTTTCGTTCAAAATCGCACTCTATCATCACAGATCATCCCATCTCGGGTGAAAAGGTGGATAGGCGGGTGGATTGAAATGGGCCGTGGTCTCAACCGGCTTAGCGCTGTAGCTGTGAAATCTGCCAAGGTCGGCAAGCACGCCGACGGCGGCGGCCTCTGGCTACATAAGCGCGAGGATGGTGGCGGCCAATGGGTGCTTAGGTACACCATCCACGGCCGGCGCCGGGAAATGGGTTTGGGCTCGTCGACCGATGTCTCACTGAGAGAAGCCCGGGAAGGTGCCGAACGCTGGCGCGGGGTCCTGCGGACTGGTGTCGATCCAATCAAAGAGCGGGAACGCCTGAAGCGGGAAGCCGCGCGGAACATGCACCTGCTGAAGGACATCGCCGACGATGCCTTCGAAACGCGCAAGGCAGAACTGAAGGGAGACGGTAAGGCGGGGAGGTGGTTTACCCCGCTTGAGCAGCACATTTTGCCGAAGCTCGGTAAGGTGCCGGTTTCGGATTTGAACCAGCAAGACATCCGCGATGTTCTCAGTCCGATCTGGCACAAGAAAGCCGAGACCGCTCGCAAGGCAATTAACCGCCTGGCCATCTGCTTGAGGCATGCAGCAGCACTCGGGTTGGAGGTAGACCTGCAGGCGACCGAAAAGGCGCGCGCCTTGCTTGGCAAGCAGCGCCACAAGGCCCAGAACATCCCAGCTTTGCCTTGGCAGGAAGTGCCGGCTTTCTATGCTTCGATAAATGACGGGTCGGTCACACACCTTGCGTTGCGTTTTCTGATCCTGACTGGCGCTCGCTCGGCACCGGTTCGGCTCCTGCAAGAAGGCCAGATCGACGGCGATGTCTGGACGATCCCTGCAGAACTGATGAAGGGCCGGGTCGACAAGACAACCGACTTCCGTGTTCCACTATCTACCGAGGCCCTGAACGTCATCGCTGACGCGAAACGCCATGCTCGTGGCGGCTACTTTTTCCCGAGTGTCAAAAAGGGCGTGATCTCCGACATGACCATGAGCCGACTGATGGAGCGGGCCGAAATGATGGCACGTCCCCACGGCTTCAGGTCGAGTTTGCGAGACTGGATCGCGGAAGCGACAGAGACACCTCACGACATCGCTGAAACCGTGCTCGGCCACATCGTCGGCGGTGCCGTGGAACGAGCTTATCGAAGAACAGACTTCCTGGAGCAGCGCCGGGTGCTCATGGAGAAATGGGCAAACCATGTTCTTGGCCGGGGAAGCGACGATCTTTAAAGTGGTGCAGGGGTAGACCGATGTTTGCCAAGGAAGGCTTTACACCGCTGTCCATCTTAAGGGGTAGAATCCCGCCGCGCGTCTCTGAAGCATTGTTGCGGGACACGATCGACCTTCTATTTTTCGCCGCATGGGGCCGGGCTCGGAACTTCGATCTCCTGTTGCGTTTGTCGCCAGCGTCAGTCCATGAGAATGCATTTCTCAAGACCTTCTACGACAACGCGTATGCTGTTTCGCCACGGGGGGAGGTAATGTCTATCGACATGCGGTCGATAGTCGAGACTTTTAGACTCGGAGGGGTGCTGGCACACGACGTATCGAAGAGAAGTGGCGACGTCCCCGAGGATCTGAAAAAGTCCTATCGGTTGTGCGGAGCGACCTTCAAGGAGATCGACGAGGTATTCCGTAGCTCCCGCACCGGCATAAACCACCCCACCAGCAAAGGGGTGTTTGCGGACATTTTCAGCCAATTCAGACTTTGCACCACCTTTCTGAACATGCCCGTCTTTTTCGAACGAGGAGGCATGACAATTTGCTTCGACGCATATGATTACGGCCGGTCCCTAGATCTCCCCAGTTCCGTGGGTGTGGCCGGCCTGGTAAAGATGCTGCGGCCTTTTGAGGGGTGGTCGCTCTGCACTACCGATGTGTTCGTCAAAGAAGAATGGCCCGAAAGGCTAAAGAGCGCCGTCGCTGGTATCGAGATCGGCGAGGAGAATAGGAAGGTAGGCCGGCCGGCAGACAAGGTGATGGATACGGCCAAAGCCTATGCCGAATTGTACCCGGCTGGCCATGGCGAGGAAGCCTGGTTGAAGGTGCTCCGCAGGGTCAATGAAAAAACGGGCAGATCAGTCTCGGTAGACACGCTTAAGCGCGCAGTGACGCTTAAGGGAAATGGGAAAAGGACCGACTAGGTGTTTTCAGCTTTAGGTTATATTCCTTTCCGCGATTTGTTTCACAAATTTCAAATGACCGACCTGAACACCAAGGTGTCCCATGGTTCCACTGACATCTTCAGGTCTATACCTCAAGAAAACGTGCCGAGGCTTCTACGTGAGGCCTCTCCTGCAGATTTGGTTGAGGGCTCGCTCTTAGATTCGATCGCGCGAGACGCATACCTTTGTTCGCCGACCGGTGCAGTTCTCAAATTCGATCTGCGGTCCGCGCTGGAGTATGCCGACTTTTGGGATTTTACAGTTTTCGACGTCATGAGGACGGAGGACGAGCATTCGAACTGTGAAGCGATGCCGGAGCACTTCTATCTAAAATATAACCTTATTCGATATCCATTCGACGATTTGACCCGGGATATGAATGAAGACAAGCAAGGGCCTTTGCATTTTCTCGAAACGAGCGGGCTGGAATTTCAGAATTCAAAGTTTGCGCTTTTTTACGACCGGGTTGGGTACACGATCTCTTTTGACGCATTCGACTTCATTCGGCGCGCCCACAACTTTATTGGCGATGCGGAATTTCTGCCTCTAAAGCAAGTACTTTTCCCTTTTTGCGGCTGGTCCATTTGCGTGAAAGAGGATTACGCCAAGGAACAATGGCTGGCCGATTATCGCAAAGCCTTCGCAAGGCGTGGCCACGCTTCGACGGAACCCAGCGCGGGACGTCCTGCCATCATCCGACGCAAGACCAAGGAGGCGTATGAAGCGCTGTTCCCTCAAGGGCACAAAGGTAAACCCTGGCTGGCGGTTCTGCGCCTCGTCAATCAACGTACCGGTTATTCCGCATCGGTCGATACCCTCAAGCGTGCTATTCGCGCATCCTCCTAAGCAAAATCCCCATTAATTTGCTGCAGAATGGGTCGCAAAACTCCAGGCAAATTGGCTTTGCTGGTTTGCCCGTTCTGCGTACGTTCCCCTAGCCCGCCGGATCACTCATGCTCAGCCCATATCGCAATCGCGTAGGGCTATCTAATGAATATCAGCGACCCACTGCTGACCGCAAAGGAGAGCGCCGCTTTCCTGCAGGTCAGCATCCCGACGTTCTGGCGACGCGTCGCCGATCGCACCGTACCGCCGCCAGTGAAAATTGGCGCCCTAAGCCGGTGGCCGCAGTCGGAGATCTCAGCCGTAATCGAAAAGGCGAAGGCCTCTCGGGATATGGGTGTCTCGAATGGGCAATGACATCACGGCCGACCAGGAAGCCGCCTTCAACGAGTGGCGGACCTTGGCAGCCCGCGCAGCTGAAACCAAGGATCTCTCTGACGCCATCGCCTCTGGTAAGGCGTTTGCCAGATTTCACTACCTCTTTGTTGAACGTGAGGTGCGGCCGGATATCTCGGCTATCCGATCGAGGGGTGCGCAGTGATCAAGTCAACTACGCTTCCGGCGGAAGAGAACGCCCGCCTTGTTCGATGCGAGCAAATCATTGAGCGCGGGTTCGCCGTGTTCTTCGAAGTCGGCCAGGCCTTGGCCGAAATCCGCGACGCCAAGCTGTACCGCGCCAGCCACGACACCTTCGAAGACTACTCCAAGGCGCGTTGGGACATCGGCCGGTCGAGGGCTTACGAACTGATCGACCAGGCCACGGTCGTGAAGGCGATCACCGATGCCGGCGTGAATTTGTCCGCCGTGGCGGACATTTCGAAACGTGACGTTCGGGAGCTCAAAAAGGACCTTCCCGCCGCCGCCAAGCAAATCAAGGACAAGATCAAGAAGGGCGCCGCACCAACGGAGGCAACCGCCGCTGTCGTCGCGCAGATGACCGCCAAGAAGGATCAGGCCAAGGCCGACAAGAAGGCGCAGCAAGCCGAGTTCGACCGCCAGCGTGACGAGAACCGCGCCAAGCTTCCCGACGCTGTCAAGCAGAGCGATGCCGCGAAGGACGCGGCGATTGCGGCCGCAAAGGCGACACAGGTGTCGGGTTTGACCGATGCCGAGCGGGTTCAAGAACTCGAGGAAACGGTACGCATCCTTGAAGGGGATATCGAAAAGCTGAAAGCCGAGAACGCCAAGTTCGGCGACATGAAGGTGCTTTTCGACCAAGGCGGTTTTGAAGCTGTCATCGCAGCGAAGGACGAGCAGATTCGCGTGCTCAATACGCGGGTGTCGTCTGAGAGCGCGGACAAAGCCAGTTGGGCGAAGTCAGCCGGATATTGGAAAGCTCAAGCCGAAAAGCTCGGCTACACCAGCCAGGATGATATCGTAATCCCGCTCGACGGCGCTTACTTCGGGGGCGTTGCTTGAGCGACGTTCAAGAACTGCTGCTGCGAGTGCGCAGGCTCGGCGCCAATCTGATCGCCGAAGACAAGGGCCTTCGCGTTATAAACGGCTCCAAGCTGCCGAAAGAGGCGCACGCCTACATCACGAAGCACAAGGCAGCCATAGCCGCCTTCCTGATGTCCGACGAGCATGCGGACCGCGAAGAGCGTGCCGCCATCATCGAATATGACGGTAATGCGCCGCGCGAATGGGCCGAGCAGTTCGCCGATATCCTCGCCAAGCGCCGGCCGGCCGGCGTGTCCGATCTTGACTGGTCGTGGTTCCTGACCCGCTGCGGCCAGATCATCGACGAAGCACCAGCGAGGGCCGCATAGGATGCTGGCGCCGGCTCACTCCAACATCGTCCTTCGTCCGCACCAGGAAACGTCGGTTGAGACCGTCCGGCAGAAGATGCGGGAAAAGCAGCGCCGCGTGATCCTGGTCGCGCCTACGGCCTTCGGCAAGACTGAATGCGCCGCTTGGATCATCCAGCAAAGCCTCGATAAGGGCGCGCGTGCCTGGTTCATCGTCGACCGCGTAACGCTCATCAACCAGACGAGCAAGCGCTTCTACAGCTACGGCATCGACCATGGCATCATTCAGGCCGACCATCCGCTGACCGATCCGAGCAAGCAAATCCAGATTGCCTCGGCACAGACCATCGCGCGCCGCAGCTTTGACTATTTGCCGGATCTGATCGTTGTCGACGAGGCGCACTGCGAATATCAGGCGGTGATCGATCTCATCGAAAAGGCTGCCCGCGCTCGCGTCATCGGGTTGACTGCGACGCCGTTCACTTCCGGCATGGCCAGCCATTGGGACGCGCTTGTCAACGGGGCCACAGTCAACCAGCTGCTCGCGAAAAAGTGGCTCACGCCGCTCCGGATCAAGGCCTGTGTCACGCCCGATATGCAGGGCGTCAGGAAAAAGTTCACCGGCGAGTACGAGGAAGAGGAAACAGGCCAGCGCGGCATCACCATCATCGGCGACGTGGTGCAGACCTGGGTGGAGCAGACGCGAATCCATTTCGGCAAGGCAGTCAAGACCATCGTATTTTCGCCATCGGTCAAGCATGGCGAAGAGCTTTGCCGCCAGTTCGCCGAAGCCGGCTACAATTTCCAGCAAATCTCCTATCTCGATGGCTCCGACAATGAGCGGCAAGACAAGATCGACGAGTTCAGCAAGCCGGACAGCGCCATTCACGGGCTGGTCTCTTGCGCGGTGCTGACCAAGGGCTTCGACGTGCCGGACGTGATGTGCGGCATTTCATGCCGGCCCTATCGCAAGTCCTTCTCGTCGCACATTCAGGAAATGGGCCGCGTGATGCGCGTCGCGCCAGATAAAGAGTTCGGCCTGTGGCTGGATCACTCGGGCAACAGCATCGCCTTCGCCGACGACACGGCCTGGCTATACGAATACGGCGTGGCCAGCCTGTCGGACGCAGAGAAGCGCGACAGCACCGTTCGGGAGCCGACAGAGAAGGTTCGACGCGAGCACTTCTGCCACAACTGCGGCATGAAGCTGGAGCCCGGCATAGACACCTGCATCGGTTGCGGCGAGACACGCCGGAAGCGCGGCGAAATCGAGATCGTGCAGGGTGAGCTGATCGACCTCGACATCACAACAAAAGCAGCGTTCGAGCCGCGCAAGGGTCTTCGCGCCAAGTGTCTGGATGATCCCCGGTCGGTCTGGAACGCCGCCTTAGCCTACTGTCTGTCCAACGGCAGGAAGGGCGAAGACGCGTCTCGCAAGTGGGCCTATGGCGTTTGGCGCGGCATCTACCCGAGCAGCAAGCTTCCTTACGGGCTGTACGAGATAACCTGCGAACCATCCCGAGTACAGGTCGACGAGTGGCAACTGGTCGAGCGTGAGGTGCGGCGCTTCCGCAAGGATTCTCAGCGGAGAGCGGCATGAGCATCGAAGACGCTATCGACAAGGCCTGTTCGGCCGTGGGGATCAATCCGCCCAAAAGGCGTGACTATGGCCGGTGGCTTCAGACAGACACGCTGTCGGGGAAGAACGGCAAGGGTGACGGGCGGGTCATCATCAACGAAACGCATGTGACCGCACACAACTGGCAGACCGGCGAGAACGTCACGGTCGGGATCGGCGGAGACGTCGAGAAGCGCGACCGGCAGAAGATCGCCCAACAGATCCAGGCAGCGAAGCGCAAGCAGGAAGCTGATGCAGCCCGTGCCGCGCAGATCGCCACAAGTCTGGTCGCGGCCTCGCGCGTAACGGGCCATCCATACCTGATCACCAAGGGCTTTCGAGACGAGAAGGCCATGGTTGTCACCGTCGCCGACGTGCGCCGGATCGGCGGCGATTATCTCGCCCCCAGCAGCGACTCTTATTCCGCCGTCCTGGTCCCTGTGCGCATCGGCGACCGGGTGACATCCGCGCAATTGATTTGGGAAGACGGCACGAAGAAATTTCTGTTCGGGGGCTCCACTTCAGGCGCCTCGCATCGCGTTTCCAGCGGTATCGACACTTGGCTTTGCGAAGGGTACGCGACGGCGATCACCGTGCGGACCGCCTTGCACGGCATGAAGGTCAAGCCGACCGTCCTCTGCTGCTTCTCGGCGTCGAACATCGCCGCCATAGCCGAGCGCCTACAAGGCCGCGGCTTCATCGCTGGCGAGAACGACAGGCCCCTGCCGCAGTTCGGCGGGATCGGTGCCAGCGAGTACTACGCACGCAAGACGGCACTGCCTTTCGGCAAACCGGAAACCGGTTCCGACTTCAACGACCTCTACCAGCAATCCGGAATCTTCGCTGTCCAGCGAAGCCTGACTTGCATCATGGCAGGCACCCTGCGAGGTGCCGCATGAAGGCGGAACTCGACCGCTCCAAGGCCTCGTTCAAGCTCGACCTGATCGAGACGGCGAACATCGATCCAATGCTGACACCGGCCGACTTCAAGGTGCTCGCCGCCTACGTCGCGGTGATGGCCTGGCCGTCATGCAAGACGTGGCTGGCAGCTCCCTTGGGGATGGCGATGACAGGGCTTAGCCACGGCCAATTCTGGAAGAGCCGCGCGCGGCTTCTAGGGGAGAATGACGAGAAGCGCGCCTATCTGGTCGAGGCGCGAGGCCGCCCTCAGAAGATTGCGGCCTACCATTTGGTGAACCCATGGCGAGATGAAGCCAGAGAGCGCGTCAAGGCGATGACGGCTTACCACCGAGAAGTCGATCGCCAAAAGAAACTGAAAAAACAGGCGGCTGCGTCCCTCCAAAAAATGGAGGGCCAAAACCAGGATGGTCCCTCCAAAAACTGGAGTTCGGTCCCTCCAGAATTTGCAGGCAATACCCCCTTAGAGATTACCCCAAGAGAAGAAGAAGCCGGTGATGAAAACCACGGCTCCAACGTCATCCGATTCAACACACGAAAGGCGTCATGATGGACATTGCCGAGAGAGTACCCCGAACCGCAGAGCTGGCATTGCAGGATTACAGCGTGGCGCTGGATCATGCTCGCGACAAACTCATTGCAGATTGGCTCAAGCTGACTGACAGCGATTGGGAGAAGACAAAGGCGAGAGCCGAAAGCTGGATCAGGGGCGGCAGCACCCTTGGTCCTGCTCTGCGCCGCGTGGTCGACCAGGTGGCTTATGAGCGCGAGCCAAGGACGAACGTCGCGGACATTCAATTCGCGCAGCTTCAGGCCGTTCTGATCGGCTTCGCCGACCACATGCGGACGTTGAAGGATCGGGAATTCTCGGCAGAGCACCAAGCGCTTTGCCGGATGCTGGCGGTGTCGGCGGATGGCAAGACGGCGCTCGACGCATTGGCCGAAGTCTACCAGCGGGAAGGCCAGCTTCGCGGCCTTGCTCACCCAACCGAGCCGAGCCCGTTCTGATGGTAGACCAGCGGTCGCGGACTCGCCGCCCTTTTTACGAATATTCGCCCTTCAACAAGAGAGGCGGGAAGCTTCCTCAGGAAGTCATCAAGACGCGCAACCGCATCCTCGACATGTATGCGGAGATGGCGAGCTATGACGTGATTGCCGAAAAGGTCGACGTGGCAATCAGCACTGTGGTCGATTGCATAGCCAGGGCGAGAGAGAACGACGACCCACGCGTCACCCGGCCATTCAAGAACAAGAAGATCCAGCGCGCCGAGCTTCGCCGCCGGCAGATCAGGCAGCTTGCAGCGGACGGCTACATGGCCAGCGAGATCGCCAAGCGGCTTACAGTTTCGAAGCGGCTGGTGCAGATCAGGCTGAAGGAAGGCACCAATGGCTAGACCCACGATCTACAGCGACGAGATCGCCAACACCATCTGCGAACAGATCGCCGAGGGAAAAAGCCTGCGGTCGATCTGCCTCGATGCGGCTATGCCAGCCAAGTCGACTGTGTTTGCATGGCTTGCTGATCCCGGCCGCGACGATTTCCGGACCAAGTACGTGCATGCGCGCGAGGCTCAGGCTGACGTGCTGGTCGACGAGATGACCGATATCGCCGACGACGGCAGCAACGACTGGATGGAACAGAAGAACAGCGACGGCGAGGTGACCGGCTGGAAAGAGAATGGCGAGGCTTTGCGCCGCTCGGCTCTGCGCATCAGCGCGCGCCAGTGGATTGCGGAAAAGCTGCGGCCGAAGAAGTACGGCAGCAAGGTCGCGCTTACCGATGGGGAAGGCGGTCCGCTCACGGTCCAAATTGTGAAGTTCAAGGATGCCCCACGTAACGATCCCCGCTAACGACTGGCAGCCTCGATGGTATCAGCGGCCGGCCTGGGATTCCTGGGAGCAAGGCTGCAAGCGCCAGCTCCTATTCTGGCACCGCCGGGCCGGTAAGGACGAGCTGAACCTGAACATGCATGCCGTGTCCGCCTACGAGCGGCCAGGAACCTATTGGCACATGCTGCCCGAGGCAGCACAGGCGCGCAAAGCGATCTGGACCGCGGTCAACCCGCACACGGGCAAGAGACGGCTGTTCGAAGCGTTTCCTGAAGCTCTGATCGAAAACATGAACGATCATGAGATGTTCATCCGTTTCAAGGATGTCGGTTCGACCTTTCAGGTGGTCGGGTCGGACAACTTCAACAGCCTGGTCGGCTCGCCGCCGGTCGGCATCACGTTTTCGGAATGGGCGCTGGCCAATCCTGCCGCATGGGCCTACCTCTCGCCGATCCTGGCTGAAAATGGCGGATGGGCATCGTTCATCACCACGCCGCGCGGCAACAATCACGCCAAGGGCATGCTCGACAAGGTCAAGAGCAATGTCTTCGACCCGGTGACAAACCCGCGCGGCTGGTTCAGCGAGGTGCTGTCAGCCGACGACACTGTCGCCATCGACAAGGCGACGATCGAAGAGCAGCGCGACGTCTACGAAGGCCTGTTCGGCAAGGAAATGGCCGACATGCTGATTGAGCAGGAATATTTCTGCTCGTTCTCGGGCGCGCTGATCGGCTCCTATTGGGGCGCCGAAATATCTCGGGCAGAGCGGGCGTTGCGCATCGGCACGCCATTCGACATCGACCGTCGGCATCCGGTGCACACGGCATGGGATCTGGGCAAGGCGTCAAACAACCCGATCTGGTGCTTTCAGGTCATCGACGGCGTTCCTTTGATCGTCGACTTCTATGTGCCAGACAGCGAAGACCTGTCGGATTGGTGCAAGTGGCTGGACGAGCAGGGATACCACGGCAACGACTACGTGCCGCACGACATCCTGCATCCGCAGTGGGGAACGAAGCGCACACGTCTCGACACACTGAAGGATCACGGGCGCAAGCCGAAGATGGTCGGCATGGTAAGCCTGGCCGAGGGCAACAACGCCGGCCTGCAAACGATCAAGGTGGCGCGCTTCAGGACGACCGAACGCGTGGCCGACGGCATCGAGGGCCTGAAGACCTACCGGCGCGAGTATGACGACGAGAAGAAGACGTTCCGCGACATCCCGGTCAAGAATTGGGCCGAGCACTACGCATCAGCGTTCCGCTATCTCGGCCTCGCATGGCGGCAGGCGGTTGCCGAGGTGAAGAAGCCCGAGGGCGACAAGGGCGCCTATGTCGGTCAGGCAGACGGCACGATACGCAGCCAGCAGACCGTCAAAGAGGCTGTCGACGCGATGGTGAGACGTCGTCGAGCGAGGGGCTAGTCTACGGTCGCGCGATAGACATTCATCATCCCCTGATAATCCTTGGGTTTACCAAGTCCGCATTCGTAGTCAGAGTGCGTCATCATCGGATCGCGGGCGATGTATGCGGCAGCGCTCACCCAATCACGACAGGCCTGCACGTCCTTCAGGCCATGCTTCTGTTGAACAATGCTCAGGTCACCGACATTAGGATAGTAGAACGCGTCCACCGTTTCCCACGGCGCCGCGTCATTCGGCCACCACCAGTTCGCGACCGTCTTGCCCGGATCCCCGAACAAGAACCATGCACCGATCCCGAGTAAGAACAGCATCGGCAGGCAGCCGCCATTTTGGTCCATGATGATGCATCCCCTGAGCGCAAGATATTCCGCCTGCGTCGAATTGAGCAATTTTCTGAAAGAACAGCAATTCATGAAAAACCGCACATGTGCAGGCTTTCCAAGCGGCTTAGAGTTTCGCAGGCGTCGCCCCGATCATCCGGCCAACGGTAGATTGGAGCAGCTATGCCGCGCGCTGGTGGTGTCTATTCAGCCCCTCCGGGGACCAAGGGCAGCCCGAACACGACGATCGAGAGCGCGAAGTACAACGCGCTGGTCGATGACCTGGTGGCGGATGCGAACGCTGCTCGGCCGGTGACCGCTGGCGGCTCGGGGTCGAGCACGGCGGTCGGTGGCGCAGATAATCTCAGCGCAGCCGGCGCGGACATGGCATCGGCCGCGACTGTCAACCTGTCAAACAGCACAGGTACGCTGGTCAACATCACAGGCACGGTCACGATCACGGCGCTTGGAACCGTGGCGGCCGGCGCTGAGCGCGACCTGGTGTTTGCTGGCGCGCTGACGCTCACGCACAACGCCACCAGCCTCATCCTCCCCGGTGGCGCGAACATCACCACTGCGGCCGGCGATGTGGCGCGCATGCGGTCGCTTGGCGGTGGCAATTGGCGCTGCTTGTCCTATCAGCGAGCGAACGGAGCGGCCATTGCTATCGCGCCAAACACGACCATCGTTACCCCGACGCTGACGCTCAAGCAAAGCGCAGCGCCCACGCCGACGGCAGAGGGTGATATCCAGTGGGACACTGACGAAAACGTGCTTGTCATTGGTGACGGCGCTGCGCAGCAAATATTCGCTCCGCTGCCTGCCTCCGTCGCTGCCGGCGATGTGTTCTACGCCACTGGCGCGAGGGCGCTCGCCCGACTTCCGAAAGGCACCGCTGGCCAGGTTCTGCAAATGAATGCGGGGGTCACGGCGCCCCAGTGGGTGACGCCTGCCTTGAGCAAGTCCTACGAAAGCCCGGCGCAGGCTATTACATCGAGCGGCTCTTTCGCGGTAGCCCACGGCTTCGGGGTAAAGCCGAAGCTAGTCGAAGTGTCGCTTATCTGCGTTACTGCCCAAGGTGGCTTCACCGCTGGTGAGGAGCTTTATATAGGCTCTCCCTCTCGCTACGACGGAAACGACGGCAGCGGTTCCTCGGTTGGTTGGACCATGAAAGTGGACACCACTAACATTAGCGTGAAATACGGTAGCAACGTGCTCCCGGCCATCGTCAATTTCACCTCTGCCGCCGACAGCAATCTGTCGGAGGCGAACTGGAACATGGTTGTGAGGGCTTGGGCCTAACACGGCTCACCAAACACGCCAGGCCATCAAGCGGCTTAGAGTTTCGCTGCTCGCGCATACAGGATGGCGCCCATCGTCAACGGAGCCGTCGATGGACCGGAACTTTGCGCGTTCGCTTGCTCTCGTCCTGAAGTCGGAAGGCGGATGGTCGGACAACGCTGCCGATCCGGGCGGTGCGACGATGAAGGGCGTGACGCTTGCCAACTTCCGTCGGTTCGTCAAAGCCAATGCCACCAAGGCCGATCTGAAGAAGATCAGCGATGAGCAGGTGGCGACGGTTTATCGCCGATTCTATTGGGATGCTGTCGCTGGCGCCGAGTTGCCCGATGGCGTCGACTACGCGGTTTTCGACTTCGCCGTGAACAGCGGGCCGAGCAGGGCGGCGAAGTATCTTCAGGCGGCGTGCGGCGTCGGTGTCGTCCAGGATGGACGCATTGGGCCTGCTACGCTCGCGGCAGTACGTGCCAAGCCGGCAGGCGTCTTGATCGACACGATCTGCAATGCCCGGCTCAAGTTCCTCGAGCGCCTGCCGACCTGGCCGATCTTCGGGAAGGGGTGGCAGCGGCGCGTCGTGGCCGTGCGCATCCAAGCGATGCTGATGACCGCGCCCGCAGCCCCGCCAGCGCCCGCCCCGAGTCCCGTTGCGCCCACACCGCCGCCGGCCGCGCCGCAGCTTCCTACACCCGCTGCCAATGCCAAGGAGCGCAATCCATTCTGGGCCGCGCTCTTCGCCATCCTAAGACGGATCTTCGGAAGGACATGACCATGTGGAGCAAAATCCGCGCCTGGTTCAAGGATTCCGAGACCATCGCCTGGGCTCGGCTTCAGATGCTCGGCGGCGCCATACTGACAGTGCTCAGCGCGACCGACCCGAGCCTATTCAACCAGTACATCCCTGACCGCTGGCTGCCGCTCTACATCGTCGGCTCCGGCGTTTTGACGGAAGTGCTGCGGCGCCTTCGTGCAAAGGATCTGTGACGACATGGTCGAGGTCTTTGCCGCGCTTCTATCGCAGATCGCCCCGTACGCCCTGGCCGCCGGCGGGGCTCTCGTTGCTGCCGTCGCATGGGGCTTTCACCAGCGCATGGCTGGTGCAAAGGCGGAACGCGCCAAGCAGGAGGCCGAAGAGGCCAAGGCCCGCGACATCGCCGACAAGGTGCAGAACGACGTCGGTGCACTGCCTGCCGATGCTGCCAGAAAGGAGCTTGGCACATGGTCAAAGGGCTGACGCTCGCACTGCTCATTGCGCTTGCTGGCTGCACCACGGACAAGGGTGGCTTCTGCGCGGTTTCCTCGCCAATCCGCCTTTCGGCGGCAGCTGTCGCTGCGCTGTCCGACGCCGAGGTCAGGGCAATTCTCGCCCACAATCGTAAAGGTGCCGCCCTGTGCGGCTGGAGGCCGTGATGCACGACTTTCTCGACTTTCTCGGCATCAAGGCGCCAGTTCTTATTGCCGGCCTTTCCGGTGGCATTCTGCGGGCGCTGTCGCGCCATCGCTACAAGCTGCGTGAGATGTTCGCCTCGCCTATTTGCGGAGCGCTGGCGGCGGCCTATCTGACCTTGCCAGCAGTCGCCTGGTTTAAGACCAGTGGCCTGCCGCTGCCCGAAACTGCGGACGATACAACAACCCTCGCGGCTGCGTTCCTGATCGGCGTATCGGCGATGTGGATTTCGGACATCGTGTTCGAAGCAATCATGAGGAGCGTTAGGCCGAGCAGTCGAGGCGAGGAATAAAATGTGAGGGGGTTAGGGTCGAACGTTTAGACAGCATAGATCCCTGGGCGTCGTTGACTCTGCAGTTGAGATAAACGCAGGATACGGTTTCTTTTGGAGGGGATAAAATGCTTCGCGTTACCGGAATGTTAGTCATAGTCTCGATGCTTCTGGGGGCGGCCGCCCAGGCTCAGGAAGAAGGCCCTTCTATAATCCCGGAACGTCTGCAGCAGATTGCCCTGAAAACACCCTTAGCGGATCGTCTGCATGTAAACTGGGAGTCGGCGTCGCCAACCGAGATCGGTGAGTATATGGGGCTTTTGGCGGCGATAAACCAGGCGTCAATAGCCATTGCTTTAAAGAATGGTCGAGATGCCCCTTCGGACAGCGATTACATGGCTGGTTTCGCCGCATGGTGCCTGTTTCCAAATAAGCCGCCAATTGCAGAACCGTTCTGGCCACGGGCATACGGCGCCTTTGGTAGCGCGAAGGTGAGATCCGAAATCCGGAATGCGGTAAGGCCCTTGGCTGTGCAGCTTCCCTCGTACATTGACAAAGATGAAGCTCGGGAAGTAGTGGAAAAGAAATGGCCCCAAGACCCGAAAGCGTACTTCAGCGACGTCCTCGACTTGGGAAGTTTGAGTGATGTTAAATGATCACCTGCCGGTGCCAGATATCGGATTTTTGGCAATTTGGTTGCTCATTCTGAACTGGCATTGGATTGGCTATAGGATCAACGAAGCGCGAGAGGAGACAGAGGAACGGGCTCTCGGAGCCGATGTGATCATGGGCCAGCTCAGCTCGATCATCACGGGCTCTTGCGTTATTCTCGCCGGGGTGGGCGCGTTTGTGGCATTGGCGAAGACGCCCATTGCCGAAGCCGCAAAATACCACGTGTTCTATGCGGCCTGCTGGGCGGTCGGTGCACTGGCGCTAGCTGTCTACACGATGGGCATTCTTCCAGCTCATGCGCCAAAGACGAATTTCGTGAGACTTCGGGGCATCGCGGTACTTTGCTCAGCTTCGCTTTTCCTATGTCTTTTGTCGGGAATCCGATTTCTTTGCGCAGTTTGGGGAATACTATTTTCCTGACCAAGCTGTAGGCTTTCGGAGAACGGCGCCATCTGATTAGTCGAGCCCCGTTTTCAAGCGGCTTAGAGTTTCGCATTCGGCCCGCCATCCTGCCGCCATGGCAAAGGCGGACAAGCTCACCCCGGACCAGCAGAAGCAGGGCGAGGCCCTTCGTAAGGAGGGGTCGAAGTGGCTTGCCCGCGTCGAGGCGGCCGGCAAGCTTGAAAAGCAGTGGATGGACGACGCCGAAAAGGCGGTGAAGGCCTACACTGGCGAAACCAAATCTGATGACCTGAGCACGTCTGGCACGCTCGGCAACACTTACGACTTCAACATTTTGTTCGCCAACGTCGAGACGATCGTTCCGGCGATCATCAACAGTCCGCCCGCTCCCGATATTCGTCGCCGCTTCGCCGACGAGGACCCGGCCGCCAAGGACATTGCCGAGCTGATCGAGCGCGCCATTCGAACACAGGTTGATGACTCCAAGCTTCAGGTCGAACTGGAAGGCGAGGCGCAAGACGGGTTTTTGGCGGGTCGTGGCATCATCCGGCTTCGCTTCAAGAGCGATATCGTAAAGGACGAGACGACCAGCGAGGAGCTTGAACGCGCGAGCGACGCCGCAGCCGACGGTGCGCCTGCGGAAGAGCCCGGCAGCGATGGGACTGCTGGCGACGAGTATGGTGCAGCCAGTCAGCCAGGCGCGGGGCCAGCCGAACGCCTCGCGAACGAATGCATCGAGTTCGAGGCGGTAAGCTGGCGCGACTATCGGCACGGTCCGGCGAAGCGCTGGAAGGATCGGCCATGGGATGCATTCCGCTTCGTCGTGCAGCGCGAAGATGAAGATGCGGTGTTCGACGCCGGGCTGATCAGCATTCAGACGAACGACACCGAGAAGAAAGCGCGCGGCGAAAGCGACAGCGACCTGACCGGATGGGAAATCTGGGACAAGGGCAGCCGCAAGGTCATTTTCATCGATGACAATGGCGTGGTGCTGAAGAAGGTCGACGACCCGCTTGGTCTGACGGATTTCTTCTGCATCCCGGCGCCCGTGCAGCCGATCGAACTCACCGGCCGTTTGATGCCGGTCAATCCGTTTTCGATCTACAGCAAGCTCGCCGACGAACTGGACCTGACCACGAAGCGCATCCGGATCATCACCAACCACATGAAGGTGAAGGGCTGGTATCCAGGTGATGCCGGGGACATCGCCAACATGCTGGCGGCCGAGGATGCCGAGTTCGTGCCGATCGGCAACGCTGAAATATGGGCGGCCAATGGCGGGCTGTCTGGCGCGGTTGCGTTCTGGCCGGTGGAAAAGTTCATCGCTGTTCTGCGGGAACTCTACGGCGCTCGTGAACAGACGAAGCAGGCCATTTACGAGATCACCGGCATCTCGGACATCGTGCGCGGCGCCTCGCAGGCAAGCGAGACGGCGACGGCTCAGAACATCAAGACGCAATGGGGCTCGCTGCGCATCCAGAAGATGCAGCGCATGATGGAGAGGTGCGCGCGCGACATCTTCGTGATGATGGCGGAGATCATCCCGGCCAAATTCTCCCATGAGACTTTGCAGCAGATGACCGGCGTTCAGATACTCCCGACGCAGCAAGACCTGACGCCTGTCCAGCCTCCACCGCCACCGCCTCTCGGCGCGCAACTGCCGCCGCAGGCGCAACAGCAGTATCAGGCCGCGGTTCAGGCGGCGCAGGAGGCCGAACAGCAGCGGCAGGCGAAGCTGGCCAAGCTTCAGTCGATCCAGCAGCTTCTGACGCAGCGCCTGGCCATGATGTACCGCATCGATGTCGAAAGCGATTCGACGGTCAAGGCGGACCTGACCAGGCAGAAGGCCGAGACGGCCGAGTTCATGCAGGCGGCCGGCGCCTATTGGGCGGCTGTCGGCCCGCTCATCCAGCAGGGCGAGATGTCAAAGGAAGTGGCGATCGAAATCTTCGCCGCGAACGCCCGGCTGTTCAATCTCGGCAAGTCGGTCGAGGACGTTCTGGAAAAGATGGTGACCGATGCCAAGGCGAAAGCCGATCAGCCTCCGCCCCCGAGCGCCGAACAACAAAAAGCTCAGGCGGACGCGAAGGCGCGAGAAGCGGACCAGGCGGCAAAAGCTGCTAATGCGAAGATCAAGCAGGACGCCGCAGCGCAGGACATGCAGTTCAAGCGCGAAAGCCACGAAATGACGATGGCAGAGAAGCGCCTGGACCTTCAGGCGAAGCGGCAGGCCGCGCGTGCCGATCAGAACCAGATCATGCTCGCCAACGGTATATTGCCGCCGCCCGATCCCGAGCAGATCGACGGCCAGGCGGTGTTGAAAGAGATGGCAGCGCAGCGCGACCAGTTCGGCCAGCTCTTGGCGGCGCTCATCCATGAGCTTTCGAAGCCCAAGCAGATCGTCAGGGACGCGCAAGGTCGCGCGGTGACGGCTGTTCCGATGCAGACCCCGCAACAGAACCCAGGAGCCCCGGCAAATGGCTACAACCAGTGAAATCGACGTTGGAATGAATGCCATCGCGCAGCGCCTGTACGATCAGCGGCAGGTGATGCTCAAGGTTAAGCAGAACGCGACGGGCGCCTCTGCCTCTCTTGCCGCCATCCCGACCGACTTTGCAGCTGTCGTTTCAGCCGTTCAGGCCTTCGGCACGACCGACCCATACGAGGCTGCGGTCAAGGCAAAGCTCGCCAAGCTGACGACGGAATTCAACGCCTTGAAAACCGTCGCCGATGCGGTCGCCGGTGCCAATCTCGGCTGATGTTCGGCGATAGTGGCCAGTTCTACCCGTTTCAGCCCTTCCAGTTCATGGAAGGGCTGCTGATGCCTCATATCGGCCTGACCCAATACGTCACGTTCTTTTCCGAATACACCGTCGGCGCTCAACCGTCTGACTGGACGAGCCGGTGGAATGCGGGCGGGTTTACGGCTGTCGTGCAGACCGTGGCGGGATCGCTCGCCGGCAAGGCGCTGCGCATTACCAAGACGGCGGCTAACAGGCAGGCTCTTTCGTGGGATCGGGTGCCTTCGACTGCAAACGTCGACGTGTTGCTCCGCATGCGCCCAATTGAGGCGTGGTCCGCTTCTGAAAACCTGATTGGGCCTTGGATGCGAGGCTCGGGGTCGGCGGGATCGGAAGGCGGATACCGGTTCGAAATGGGTGGCGAATCGACTGGCACACTCTACAGCGGTGCCCTGGGCAAATATGTCAGCGGAACATTTACCGCGCTTGGCACCAACACCAATGGCCCCTCGCCAAATCTGGCCGCCAACAGTTGGATTTGGATGAGGGGGCGGATCAACGGAACGTCGTTGAGCCGCAGGATGTGGCACGATGGCGTGGCAGAGCCGGGCACTTGGGACGAGACTGTCACGGATAGCTCTATTGCATCTGCGGGGTTCGTCGGCGTTACACAAATTTCTGCCAATCCGAACGTTGAGATCGACTTTTTCAGCATTGGCTTGAACGGCGACACAGCTTTGGGGCCATGACATGAGAATTCCAAGCGGCAAGGTCGATCAGAACATCTATTTCGTTGCGGTCGATTCGGTCGATTTGAAGACGCGCAAGACCGGCCTGACTTCGTTCACGGTCTACCGCAGCCGCAACGGTGGCACAGCGACTGTTTACACCACGCCAACGGTCACCGAACTGTCGGCAGCCAACATGCCGGGCGTCTATTCGCTGCTGATCGACGAAGACACGACCATTGCGTCAACGTCCGATGCCGAAGAGCAGGTGCTGCACATCACACAGGCGAGCATGGCCCCGGTCACCCGCGTTATTGCGCTGTTCCGCCGCGACACCACGACAGGGCGTACGGCAACTGTCGACGCGAATGGGCGCGTTGACGTTTCTGCTATTCAAGGCACCAGCCAGACGGCCCGAGACATCGGCGCGAGCGTGCTGCTGTCGTCGGGGACCGGCACAGGCCAAGTAAGCCTCACGGCCGGCGTTGTGTCGGCGAACACCACGCAGATCGCAGGCGCGGCGGTGAACACGGCCAGCGCTCAGCTCGGCGTCAACGTCGTGAATGCGGGGGGCACCGCATGGAACTCAGGCGCGATCACGGCCAACACCTTTGCGGCCGGCGCGATCACCGCTGCGAAGTTCGCGGCCAATGCCCTCGATGCCGTATGGTCGACCGCGACGCGCGTGCTGACCGCCGGCACCAACATCGTGCTTGCCAAGGGAACCGGCATTACCGGCTTAAACGATCTGGACGCGCCTGGCGTGCGCAGTGCTGTCGGCATGGCCTCGGCCAATCTCGACACGCAGCTTTCGACGCTAGCGACCAACGACGCCGCCATCAGCAGCAAGCTCGGCGCTCCTGCCGGCGCCTCTGTCTCGGCCGACATTGCCGCCGTCAAGAGCGACACTGCCGCGATCAAAGGCAAGACCGACAATTTGCCGGCCGCCCCAGCTGCCGTTGGCGATATCCCGACCGCGAACCAGAACGCCGACGCATTGCTTGACCGCGCATCCGGCATCGAGCCCGGTCTGACGCCCCGGCAGGGCTGGCGGCTATGGTCTGCTGCTCTGCTCGGCAAGGCGAATGGCCTCGGCACCGGAACGGCCATCTTCCGCGATACGAACGATACGAAGGATCGCATCAACGCTTCCGTCGACCAGGACGGCAACCGACTTGCGGTCATTCTGGACGCTAACTGATGTTTGCTGATCGCTGGTTCGGCAAGCGCTACTACGGCAACCGCTATTTCGGCCCTAAAGGCGCAGACCTCGATGCGCTCTTCAAGCCAGGCGGCGGCTACTACCGCAAGCCGGTCAAATACGTTCGTGACGGTAAGGTTGTCGACCTCGATGAGCCGCCAGCGAAGATCCTTGAGGCGATCGAGTGGCCAGCGCTATCGCCGGAAATCATCAACGCGCTGCTCGCCGGTTTCCAAGCCCCGCCGATCGAGCTTCCCGACGCGGCAGCATTGGAGCGGCGTCTTGGCCGGATGGTCATTGACAAGGAAATGGCGGCCATCCGCGACGACGACGATGCCGTGTTGCTGCTGCTGCTCGCATAAACTCGGGCAATCGCGAGCCCTAAAAGGGCGCGGCTCTGCTAAAAGCCGGAACGATAGCTGTATATGAGTGTTTTCATACTGATCCCGATGGTTGTCAGTTGTAGCCCCATCGGGACGGTCGAGAGCTGAGGGAGCCCCGGGAGGGCGCTTCTTCGGCTTTCCCTTTTTTTGGGAGAGTGACCGTGAAGCGCGATCCACCGGTGGTCGTCGGTAGTCGGAAAGTCCGCGTGCAAGTTGCGAAGTATTTCCGCTCGCATCCATTTTTCCGCGTGCCGACCGGTCTGCCGAAGAAGTTAGCGGTGCTCTTGAAGCGCCTGCGCTAATTGCAAGCTGAGACATCAGCTGACGTACCCACACGTTTACCCAAGCGGCTTAGAATTTCGCACTGACCCCTTGCACCCTGCATTGGCCCGAAATGCAGGACAGGAAATTGGCAAGGTACGTTTTCCGCGATGGCATCTTCGTCGACCGGCAGACCGGCGTTCCGATGGAAAAGCCGTTCGCCGGCCAGATTGTCATGCCGAACGTGATTTCCGACATCCCGGATTACGCCTCGCCGATCGATGGCCGAATGGTCACTTCGCGCTCTGAGCGCCGCGATGATCTGAAGCGCAACAACTGCGTCGAATACGAGCCGAGCCTGTCACCGACCAAGGGCAAATTTCGCAATCCCGACTTCTGCAAGAAGCGGGGCCTTCAGGTGTCAGAGGAATTTCGATGAGCGCTGCTGTAGCAGAAAGCCTAGCCAACAACGCCCCGCCAGCCGGCACCCTCGCCGAGGCCGCGAACAGCAATGCCGCGGCGACCGTCGCGGATGACGCTGCGCTGGAAGCAATCTGGAACAAGCACGAGCGCGATAACGGCGCTGAGCGGGATCAGGGCAAGTTTGCCAGCCCTGATCCGGCCAAGAAATCTGCTGCCGAGGCCGCTGAACCGGCGGCTGCTGGCGGCGATGGTGGAGAGGGACAGGCCGGCGATAGTCTGACGCCTGGCGCCGAGCAGGTTCCTCTCCCGGCCAACTGGCAAGGCATCAAGGGCGGCGTCGCTGATAATGTCAAGCAAGCCTGGGAGAAGGCGCCGGCCGATCTGCGCAAGTTCGTCGCCGATCGCGAGCAGGAGCTTCAGCAGCGGCTTTCCGATCACGGCCGGCAGGCCTCTGCCTACAAGCCGATTCAGGAAGTCATCGAGCGCAACGGAAAATACTTTGACCCGAACACCGGCAAGAAGGGCGCGGATGGTCGAGTGATCACGCCGGCACAGGCGATCGACTATCTTTTCAACGTCCAGCAGAGCATGGATCAGGCCCCGGTCGAAACGGTGATGAACATCATCGACCGCTATGGCATCCGCGATAAGGTCGCGGCTGTCTTCGGCCAGACCGTCCAGCAGGGCGAGAACGAATTGCGGCAGGAAATCGCCGGGTTGAAGCAGATGCTCGCGTCTGTCCACAACTCCGCGAACATCGACCACCGCATAAACCAGCGCCTTCAGGAGCGCGACGCCACCACCGCCGCCAACGAGGAGTTGAGCCGCTTGTCAGCCGACAAGCCGCTTTACTCGGAAATCCCTGAAAAGCGCATGGTGGCTTTCATCAACGATGCATGGGACCGGCTTGGAGCCACCGCCTCGAAAGAGGCCGTGTTCAATCTGGCCTATGACATGGCAGTCAACGCCGATCCCGATCTTAGGGCCAAGGCAGCCGCCGCGAAACCGGCCGCTCCCAAGGACACCGGAAAGGTCGACGCGGCCAAGCGCGCCAACTCCGTCAACATCCCCTCAACAGCGTCGGGCAAGGCTCGGGTTCTCACCGAAGATGAAGAACTGGCCGCTGTCTACGACCGGAACCATAAAGGATAATAGCGATGGCTGGTCCGTCGACTACCTTCACGGAAATGGTGTCCACCACCCTTCGCAACAGCGCGACGGAAGTGGCGGACAACGTTTCGAAGAACAACGCCTTCCTCAACCGGCTGAAGAAGAAGAACAAGATCCGCAATCTTGACGGCGGCACCGAAATCCAGGTGCAGCTCGAATACGCGGAAAACAGCACCTATCAGCGTTACGCCGGCCTCGACACGCTGAACACCAACGGCTCTGACGTCGTCACCTCCGCAAAATACGATTGGGCGCAGGTTGCGCTGCACGTCGTGTCGAGCGGCAAGGAGCTCCGCCAGAATTCCGGCAAGTTCGCGATGATCAACCTGGTGAAGACCAAGAAGAACAATGCGCTCAAGACGGCGGCCAACAATTTCTCCGTCGACCTCTATTCCGACGGCTCGCTGTCGAACCAGATCGGCGGCCTGGCCAACATCCTGCAGACCAACGGTCAGGGCATCGTCGGCGGCATCGATTCCGCCACATGGACCTTCTGGCGCAATAAGTTCCGTGAGGCCACCGGCACCAACCTTGCCGCGTCGCCTTCTGCGGCCAACGCTGCGACCTTCAAGGCCGACATGAACGCGATGTGGCTCACGCTCAATCGCGGCGCCGACAAGCCGGACCTGATCACGTTCAGCCACGACTTCTACTCGCTGTACGAAACCGGCGAGCAGCAGCTTCAGCGCTACATGGACGCGGACATGGCTCAGTCCGGTTTCATCGGGCTGAAGTACAAGACCGCCGACGTGATTTTCGATGACAACACGAATTTCACGACCACGGCCGAGAAGGGCTACTTCCTCAACTCCGACTACCTCTACGTCGACCAGCACAAGGAGGCGCAGTGGACGCAGGACGACGAGAAGAAGCCCGTCAACCAGGATGCGGTTGTCATCCCGTTCTACTGGATGGGCAACCTCGTCTGCTCGAACCGCTCGCTTCAGGGCGTGATCTTCGACGCGGCATAAGGAGCAAGAACGATGACCTCTTTTGTTGGTATCGACGTCACCAAGACGTTCACCGCCGCGCAGCTCACCGGCACCGAATCCGGCAAGGCTCCGAAGATCGGCGACACCTACGAAGCGTATGACGGCAAGGTCTACCGCTTCGTGAAGTACAACCAGGGCGCCGGCGCGATTGCAGCCGTCGTCGGCAACGTCGTCGGCTTCTACGCTGCCGGCGGTGTCTCGGCCGGCCAGTACAACGAAGTCACCTCCGACGTGTCTGACACCGCCGCCAACGGTGCGGGCGTTCTGGCCGGCACGCCCGGCCATGGCGAGTACGGCTGGATCCAGGTCAAAGGCCCGGCCACCGTCACCACTGCGCTCGTCTCGGGTGCGGATGGCAACGCGCTGATCCTCTCGGCCACCACCGACGGCACCCTGAAGGTGGCCGCCGCCGTGACCGACACGGTTTGCGCCTACGCGATCGACGCCTCGGCGAAGATCATCATGTGCGCGTTCCCGTACTGATCAGTGGGGGCGGGCTGCGGAAGCGTGGCCCGCCTTTTTCCTCAACATCGAAGGAGTGCCTGAGATGGCCGATAAGTCCGACAAGAACGAAGCACCCGCCGAGCCCGTCGCAGTCGATACCCAGGCCGGCATCTTCCCGAAATTCCGCCAGCTTTGGAATGGCGGCGAGCACCGCAACGCCGTCAACCTGGCCAAGGCTGAAAACCTGTCGGAAGCCGAGTGGGCAGCGCTGCTCGCCGAGTTTCCCGACATCATCGTCGATGTGATCAACCAGTAGGGCGCCGCTGGCGCCCACAACGTTTTCAGGAGCCGAAACCTATGAGCGAAGCGCAGCCCCTTATCCGCGTGATCGGGTTCAAGACGAGCTACGAGAAACTGCCGGTCAAGGGCGACCCGGTGAAGGAGAAGTGCGACACCAAGGGCTACAAGCTCGACGCCAGCAATCGGCGCATCCTTGAGCTTCAGCCCGAGGATTGGGTGACGTACTCGCCGTCGCATTCGCCGCTCAACACGCGCACGACGGAACGCGTACGCCACCTGCTGCCCGATCCGTCGCTGATGGGCGAGGATCAGGACGGCGAGAAGCTGCGCTTCATGACCGCTCGCTGGAGCCAGATCGAGCCGGCTTACGAGGCCTTCAAGGCAGGTCGTGAAATCCCGCTCAACGGCACAGCGCTTGCAGCCTGGTCGGGCGTCACACCGGAGCAGGCGGAGGTGCTGCGTACCGCCGGCATCCGCACGGTGGAGGAAGTCCGCGATCTGCCCGACGGTCAGCTTGACCGTGTGCGCCTGCCGAACATGCGGGATCTGCGCAAGCAGGCCGGCTTGTTCCTGGCCAATTCGGACGCTGCAAAGGCCGCCGAGCGTGAAGCCGCGAAGGATGCGCAGATTGCCGAGCTGGTCGAGCGTCAGGCCGCGATGGAAGCGATGATCGAGGAACTGACCAAGCCGAAGGGCAAGGCCAAGGACGCAGCCTGATGTCTATCCTCGACGTGGTCAAAGGCGCCGCAACAGTGCTCGGCATGGACGTGCCGAGCCTGGTCTATGGCGCGACCGGTCGAGAAATGGTCGAGATGCAGGAGCTGGCCAACGTCATGGCAGCCGAAATCGCGGATGCCCACGACTGGCAGAAGCTGCTGATCCAGCACACATTCACGGGCGACGGCGTATCGGATGAGTTCGACATGCCGTCGAACTTCCTGCGGATGCAGAAAACGTCGTCCCTGTGGTCGTCGCGCTGGCAGTGGGCAACTGAACACCTGACCAGCCCGGATCAATGGCTTGAGCTTCAGGTGACGCCGATCGCCACGGTGAACGGCTACTGGATCATCTATGGCGACCAGTTTCATCAATGGCCAGTGATGGCTGACACCGAAACCGTCAAATTCTTCTACGTGTCGAACCAGCTAGTCGTCGCCAGCGATGCGTCGATAAAGACCATGTTCACCGAAGACGCGGACAGCTTCAGGCTTTCCGAGGAACTGCTGAAAAAGGCGATCATCTATCGCTGGAAGCAGAACAAGGGGCAGGCCTACGAACAGGACTTCGACGACTACCAGGACACCCTTTTGCGCCGGATCGACACCGACAGCGGTTCGAAGCCTGTCGTTTCGGGCCAGCCCCCTATTAGTTGGCGCGGCCGGCGTGTCGTCTGGCCGGGCACGGTCACAGGTGCGGCGTGAGGTACGAACGTTTCCCCGGCCGCCGGAAAGCTGTTCCGGCTCCCGCGCGCGCCATTGCGCAGCCGTATACCTTCGGCGCGCCCGTGGCCGGATGGGTGACCAACCAGAGCCTGGTCAAGTCAAAACCCTTCTCCGCGCAGAGGCTGGAAAACTGGCTTCCGACCTCGACCGGCATTGTCATGCGTGGCGGATCGGTGAAGCGCGCCACGATCGGCAGCGACCCGGTCGAAAGCTTCATCACCTACAATGCGGGCGGCACAAAGAAGATCTGGGCCTGTGACGAAACGACAATTCGTGACGTCACCGCGCCGGCCGACGCCGACACTCCGCCGGCCGCATCCGTCACCGGCCAGACGTCGGGCTATTACTCCTACGTGAATTTCACGACCTCGGGCGGCCCGTTCGTGGTCGCTGTCAACGGCACCGACTTCCTTCAGCTCTACAGCACGACGTTCGATTGGACAGCGGTCAACAGCCTTGCCACCTATCGACTGAACTTCGACGCCCAAACGGTGAACTTCACCAGCGGCGGGACCGTGACTGGCGGCACCAGCGGCGCGGTCGCGACTATCGTCAAGAACGTCGACAACGGCGCGACCGGCTCCCTGATGATCCAGTCGATTACCGGCACCTTCGTCGACAACGAAATCATCACGGGCGGCGCTGGCGGCTCGGCCAAGGCGAACATCCCTGGCGGCGTGGTGCAGGTGTCGGCCGCCATTACCGGCGTCGCGACTTCGGCGCTGTCTCACGTCTGGCTTTATAGAAACCGCCTGTTCTTCATCCAGGGCGGCACGATGAAAGCCAGCTATCTCCCGGTCGATTCCGTCACGGGCGCGCTAGGGACAATCAACCTGTCCGGCGTCTTCCAGCGCGGCGGCTCGCTGCTCTTCGGCGCAACCTGGTCGCTCGATGCCGGCGACGGCATTGATGACAAATGCGTGTTCGTGACCACCGAGGGCGAGGCCGCGATTTATGAGGGCAGCAACCCGGCAGGCTCGACCGCTGCCGAGTGGAACCTTGTCGGCCGCTACGACCTGACGGAGCCGATGGGAAAGCGCGCAACGATGCGCGCCGGTGGCGACCTGATCGTTGCGACGAAGGAAGGCATGGTTCCTATTTCTGCTGCGATCAATAAGGATGCCGCCGCGCTGTCGCTCGCTGCCATCTCGCGCAACATCGAGCCCGACTGGAAGCGCGAAGCTGCCCGCCGGCTGTCGCTGCCCTGGGAAGTGATCAAGTGGCCTGACCTGAACTATGCCATCGTCTCGCTGCCGATCGCGGCCGAGGGCCAAGAGGCGTGGTCGTTCGTCGTCAACCTCGAAACTGGTGCCTGGTGCAAGTTTGTCGGATGGGCAACCCGCTGCATCGAATTGCACGACAGCCGCCTGTATTTCGGCACCAATGACGGCGAGGTGTTTGAGGGTGAGATCAACGGCAACGATGACGGCGGAGCGATCTATTACACCTACGTCGGCAATCCCGATCACATGAAGACGCTTGGGCGTCTGAAGACGGTTCACCAGGCGCGGCCAACGTTTCTCAGCTCGACGCCCTTCAACCCTAAGATCTCGTTTTCGGTCAACTACACGGTCACGCTGCCGACAGCCCCGGACGCTGCAGACGGTGGCACGGCGGACCTGTGGGATTCGGGCCAGTGGGACGCAGCGCTTTGGGACCAGGCCGCGCCTGAGGCGACCGTGAGCGGTGGCCAGTGGATTTCGATCGGCAAGACCGGCTACGTGCTGCAGCCGCAGTTGCAGGTCACCGGCTTTTTGAATCGGCGCCCGGATGTCGAGTTCGTGCAGCTCGACGTAACGTTTGAAAACGGCGGGGTGGTCGTATGAGCTACGCCATCGCCATCGAGGATTTCAACCGTGCCTGGTCCGACCTCGAACCGCTCTGCCGTCGCCACTATGGCGAGATGCAGGCGCGCATGGCGGCCGAGGGGATGCAGATCGGCGGCTTCAAGCCGCGCCTGAACGTCTATGGCTCGGCCAGTCATCTGCTGTGCTTCGTAGTCAGGATCGAGGGCGAGGCCGTCGGCTATGCCTTCATCTGGCTCACGCAGGACATGCACAACAGCGAACCCATCGCCATGGAGGACACCATCTACATGCGGCCGGATCATCGGAACGGCATCGGTCGCCGTTTCACGAAGCACATCTTGGCTGAACTCAAAGCGCGCGGCTGCATCAGGGCGCACGTGACCATCGCCACCGATCTACGCGTTGCTAAGATGTGCGAGCGCGTGGGCTTCAAGCGGTCGGCAATCGCAATGACGTATTTCCTTCAGGAGGCCTGACCAATGTGCGCGCCCGACCCGCCCGCCCCGCCGGATCCAAAAGAGACCTCTGCTGCGTCGACCGCGACCAATGTCGGCACGGCAATCGCGAACGCGAACCTTGGCAACGTCAACCAGGTCACGCCCGACGGCAATCTGACCTACAGCCAGACCGGCACCTACAAATGGAACGACCCCTATACGGGCAAGTCCTACGACATCCCGACTTACACGGCGACCCAGACCCTGTCGCAGGCCGGTCAGGCGATCAAGGATCAGACTGACCAGGCACAGCTCAATCTCGGCAAGCTTGCCAACAGCCAGTCGGCATTCCTGAACGACTTCCTGTCGAAGCCGGTCGACTTGTCGAACGATGCAACAGAGGCCCGGTTGATGGACCTCGGCATGAAGCGGCTGCAGCCGGCGCTGGACGCTCGCCGGGCGTCGAACGAGGCGGACCTGATCAACCGCGGCATCCGTCCCGGATCAGACGCATACGCACAGGCGCAAAACCTCGAAAACCAGGGCGAAAACGACGCCTACAACCAGCTCCTGCTTCAGGGTCGTGGCCAGGCGGTGCAGGAAGCGCTCGCACAGAATTCGGCACCGATCAACAACCTGACCGCGCTCTTGTCCGGTTCGCAGGTGAGCCAGCCGAATTTCGTCAACGCCAACATGCCGACGATCCCGACGACCGACGTGGCCGGCCTGATCAACACCAACTACAACCAGAAGCTCCAAAACTGGCAGCAGCAAGCGCAGAGCAGCAGCGACCTTTTCGGCGGTCTGTTCGGCCTCGGCGCGAACCTGATCAAGTATTCCGACCGCCGCGTGAAGACGAACATTCGCCGCGTCGGCGAGTTCGCCAACGGCCTCGCAAAGTATGCCTTCGAATACGTGTGGGGCGGTGGCGAGCAGATCGGCGTCATGGCCGATGAGGTGCGCGCCTTCCGGCCGCACGCGGTCGTCAATATCGGCGGCGTTGACGCGGTCAACTACGGGGAGGCCTTGGCATGAGCGTCCAGCCCTCGTTCATCTTCGGCGGCGATACCGGCGTGCAGACGCCAGAAGACCTGGCACGCCTGAGGGCTATCGCCGACGCGCTTGCCCGGCCGGCCGCTCCGCGCACGATCGGCCAGGGCCTGAACGCGCTTGGCGAGGCGATCGGCTACCGCATGGCGGATAGTCGGGCGACGCAGGCCGAGCACGACTGGCGCAAGGGCGGTAACGACGTGTTCTCAGCGCTGTTCGGCAGTGGGGGAGCATCCTCGCCGGTGGCGACCTCGGAGTCGGCCAGCAAGGCGGTCGCTTCGGCCCTTGGCGGCGGCTCGATGGGCAGTGCGCCGGACCTGTCTGGCAACGACATCTACAACGGCTTTATGGACACGGTGAAAAGCAAGGTCACCAACCCGTACGGTCTCGCTGCTGTCGCGGCAACTGCGAACGCCGAAAGCCGCTTCAATCCTAAGAACGCATTCGGCTCTTGGTCGGACCCGAGCGAAAGCGGTCAGGCAGGGACTGCGGGCGGTATCCTGTCGTGGCGCGGTCCGCGCTTCGATGCCATGCGGGCATTCGCCGGTAGTAACGGCGGTGACGCAAACGCCCCGTCGCCGCAGCTTCAGGCGCAATACTTCCTCCATGAAGACCCTGGTCTGATCGATGCGCTAAACGCGGCCAAGTCGCCCGAGGAAGCGCAGCGCCTCATGAACAACGCCTGGAAGTTCGCTGGCTACAACCGGCCGGGTGGCGAGGCGGCTCGCCGCATTTCGATGGCCAACTCCTTGGCGTCGCGTTTCGCCGGCTCGGATGCGGCCCCGGTGCAAGTCGCGAGCCTTGAACCGGGCGCGGGTGTGTCGGCAGCGCTGAAAAAGCGTCCGCTGCCGCAGGAGTACGCCAGCAAGGGCATAACGCAAGACCAATGGGACGCGATGAACACGCCGGACAGCCCGGCGACGGTCGCTCAGCCGGTGCAGTCGCCGCGGGCCGCCGTGCCCGCGCCAGCCGTTGCTATCCCTCAGTCGGCACAGGTGGCGCCCACGCAAGTCGCTGGTGGCCCGAGCCTGCAACAGCTTCTGCAAGCGTCACAGGACCCCCGCCTATCCGAGCAGCAGCGCGGGGTCGTTAGCCTGATGCTCAAGCAGAAGCTCGAGGAGGCGAACCCAGCTACGCAACTCGAACTCGAAAAGAACCGGCTGGAAGTCGAGAAGCTACGAAGCCCGCAAATCGAGCCGGGTGATAAGGCGCGCCTCGACTTCGACCGGGAGAAGTTCGCAGCCGAGCAAAGCAAGCCGATCGAGGTGGGCGGCGTCCTGGTCGACCCCAAGACGCACCAGCCCGTTTACACCGGCCAGCAGACCGATTGGGAAAAGCTGGACGAGCGGACGCTGTACAACAAGCGTACGGGCGAGACGCGAGCCGTGAGCATCGGTGGCTCGAATGCCGGTCAGTTCCGTTTCA
The DNA here is from genome assembly GCF_002294985.1 of Mesorhizobium sp. WSM3862. Classification (GTDB taxonomy): domain Bacteria; phylum Pseudomonadota; class Alphaproteobacteria; order Rhizobiales; family Rhizobiaceae; genus Mesorhizobium. The sequence goes on from NZ_NSGE01000006.1 coordinate 37,965, forward strand.
CCGGCAATTCTGTCGAGGCTCAGGCGCTCAACGGCCTGATGGATGCCGGCCCCGAGAAGGGCGGCCTCACCGTCGAGCAGGCGCAGCAACTCGCCGCCGGCAAAACGATCAGCGGTCCGAACGGCGAATTGCTCTTCCTGACGCCGCAGGGTGTGTTTGGACAGGCCTCAGCTGGCGGTCCGGCAATGCCTGTCACACCGCCCAAGGCTGCCGCACCGGCCGCTCCCGCGGCGCCGTCGGCCACGCCTGCGCCGAATAAAGCGCCAGCGCCTGACGTTCAGCAGCAGGCGCCCTCCAGCCCGCGCGCTGCCAATCCCGCGCGGACCGGAAACGCCGGCATCCTGCCTTTGACCGGTGCGAAGCAGAAGCCCCCAAACGAGCAGCAGCAGCGCGACAACAAGCTGTATTCGGTCGTCGCGCCCGAGATGCAGATTGTCGAACAGAACTTCGCCGCCCTGTCCAATCCGAAGGACCAGGCCCTGTCCGCGATCCCCCACGGTTCGGACTATGGCACGGAATATCTGAAATCGCCCGAGTATCAGCGGGCGTCGAACTCGCTTCGCACCATCATCGCGTCGTACCTCTATAGCGTCTCCGGTGCGACGGCGGCGCCCGCCGAAGTCGAGAACCAAGCGGCGATTCTGACGCCAAAGCCCGGAGAGGCGAAAGCGTCGCTCGACGATAAGTTGGCACGCATCCGACAGATGGTCGACGCGATCAAGACTGGCGGTTCCGGGACGGTTGCCACCCCGGCCGGCACTGGCGGCGGAACCACCAGCAGTGGCTTGAAGTGGAGCGTTGAACCCTGATGCCTACGCTCAACATCCAAGGCCACAAGGTACAGGTCGACGACGTCTTTCTGTCGATGACCCCGGGACAGCAGAACGCGGCGGTCGATGAAATCGCCAAGTCGCTGCCTGGTGCTCCTGCGTCATCGGCCGGCGGCGTGTCTGACGCGGCGAAGACTGGTATCGCCAAGGCTCAAGAGCTGATGAAGCTGTCGGAGGAAGAGCGCCGCAAGCTGCTTCCGCCTGCCGATCCGAACACCGGGCAGCCGGCCGGCGTCCCGGCCTTCGCTCCGGGCGTTCCTGGGTACAACCGCTTGACCGGTGAAATTGATGGCGACGACGCGGTCAGCAAAATCCGAACTGCCTCGGGCGGCATTCTTGAAGGTATCCCGATCGTCGGCCCGATGATCAGGGGTGGAGTCGACCGCGCCGCCGCTGCGACGATCGCCGCCATGAACGGCGAGAAGTACGACGATGTCATGAGGCGCATCGAGGCGGGCACCGAAGCCGAAAAGTCGATGAACCCGAAGCTTGACACGGCGGCACAGGTCACGGGCGCGGTCGCAGGCACAATCCCCGCCCTGGCAGCGGCGCCGGAAGCGTTCGGTATTGGTGCAACGACCAAGCTCGGCAAGTATGCCGTGCCAGCCATCACCGGCGGTTTGATGAATGGGGCAGATAGCGCGGTCCGGTCAGGTGGCGATCTCAACAAAGCCGGCCTTGGCGCTGGCGTCGGATTTGCCACGGGTCTTGCGGCTCCGTTCCTCGCCCCACTGGCGGGACGTGGCGTAAAAGCCATTGCCGACAAGATCCAGCTTAACTCGATTGCCAAGGCGCTCGGGCTCGACAAGAGCGCAACCAAGGTGCTGGCGGACGCGGTCCGGCAGGATGCCGTAGAGCCCGGCGCACTATCGCAGCTCGGCGAGAATGGCATGCTGATGGATCTTGGCCCGAACCTTCGCCAGACGGCTGGCGCGATTGCCGCAACACCTGGTGAAGGCAAGGCGATCGTGCGCAATGCGATCGGCGCGCGCGACGCCGATGCCAATTGGCGCATTCGGTCCAGCATCAATGAGACACTTGGCGAAGCGCCGACGCCGTCGCGCATCATCGATCGAGCGAACCGGAACCAGCAGTATCTAGCGCCGTTATATCGGGAAGCTCTTCGCGAGGCCGCCCCGGTCGATGCCGCGCCGATCGCGCGTTATCTCGACGCCGAGGCGCAAACCCTGCGTGGCGACGCACAGAAGGGCATCCAGCGCGTTCGCTCGATGCTGGACTATGTCCCGACGCCTCAAGAGATCGAACAGGCCCGCGCAACCGGGCAGCCCGTTCCCAGCGGCCTGGTGACCGATGCCGAAACGCTGCTGAACACCCGGCACGCGATCGACGATCTATTGCAGACGGCGCAGGGCACAAATCACGTGAACGCCTTGACGACGGCCAGGCAGGCGGTCGACGACGAACTGGCCGCCTCAGTTCCCGGCATCAAGGAAGTCGATGCGAAGTACGCCGAGCTGGCGAGGCAGAAGGAGGCCGTCCAGCGCGGCCAGACGGTGCTTTCCAGCGGCCGGGAAGCGCCGCGTCCGGACGAGCTTGCCGACGAAGTCAGGCAGGGCGCGCTGCCGCAGGGATTGCAGGTCGGACCCTCGGCCGTTCCGCTTCGCCTGCGTGAAGGCGCCCGTGCGGAGATTGAGCGCATCGTTGGCACCAAGGCGAACGACCGCGTCGCGCTGCAGCAGATCATCAAAGGTGAAGGCGACTGGAACCGGGCGCGCCTCTCGTCGCTGTTCGGCTCCGACAAGGCCAAGGCCATTATCGATCTGCTCGACCGGGAACGGCTGTTCAACGACACGTCGAACATCGTCACGCGCAATTCCGAGACGGCAGCGCGCATCGCAGCCAGGGACGCGATCGACGGCGGCAGAAGCAGCGGTTTCGGCGTGCGCGAAGGCTTCATTGCCGGTGGCGCCCGTGGTGCCACACGCGCAGCGGCAACCAGGTCTGTTGAGCGCGTGATCGACGCCTTGAGTAACGGCGGCAACGAGAAGGCGATATCGGATATGGCGCGAAGCCTGACAGGCGGACCGCAACAGAGTGCCGTGCTCGATGCGCTTATGCGTGCGGGCCAGGGCTCGCGGCTTCAGCAGTCACAGATCGATCGAGTGGCGCGTGCGCTGCTCCTCGGCGGAGGGAATGCCGCCAGCCGCCCGTGAATTCTCTTCCCGATCCGCCAAATACCAAACCAGGAAGACAGCCAAGCCACCGGAAATGAAGCCCATCGCGAACCCAACGCCCATTAGGTTGAAAAACCAGTCCAGCCCTTTGTGGAGCACGATCAGGATTGCGATGGTGATCACCGCTGCGATTAGCTGAAGGACCGTGTTGCGCGACATAGGCGCGGAACATAATGCGAAACCAGCCCGAGGAAAAGGGCGTCAGGAGTTCCTTCAGGAATGTAGCGGTCTCAGTGGCAACCTAAAAAGCGCGTCGCTTTCGCTTTGTTAGCTGCGACGGGCTTTTCGCTGGAACAAAACTCCCACAGTCGCGTTGCGGACCACTGGGGACTTTTCCTATGGCCGAAACCGAGCAAGAGCTTAGCGACCGCGCGCGGGCACAGAAGCTATTCGTCGTGCAGTTCCTAACGCGGGAAACTGGCATAACCGAAGCCCAAGCGCGCGACCTCGTGGACATGATCGGCAATGCCCCGGCTTCCCTCATCCGCGAGGCGCGGTTGCTAAAAAAGCTTTAGCGCGACCTAACCCAAACCAGCGGAGGAATACGGGGAACATTCCTGCCAGTGTCCCGGTTGAGTCTCGCGGCGTGTGTCCCCGGCCAAGGTTCACCGCGCCGCGTGGGGCATGTCCCCCGGAGCCCGTTCGACCCCCTCAGGCGAGCGGGCTCTTGCTTGTCGGAATGAGACGGAGATAGGGCAATGAAGGACGGCGACGGCAAGCCGGATGGCTCGCAGACGGATAAAAACATCCACCTTTTGGCCGCGAGGTTGGCAAGAGAGACGAACCTATCCGAGGAGGAGGCGCGGGACCTGATCAAGTTGATCGGCACAGATTGGAATTCGCTGGTTCGGGAAGCGAAATTCCTCAAGGGCCGACATTGAGCACGCCCGGCAGGGAGACGCAGCTCACGGTTTGGCTTTCCTATCCATCGTGGCAACCAGAGCCGCCTAACGCATCGGGTACCCCCAGGAACCTTCTGCGGCCCGGCCCGCTTAATCTAGGTGACACAGGATTATCACGGGTCGGGCCACCCCACCCCCTGAAGGTGGGGAGCATTGATCCTGCATCCAAATGAGCGGAGTCGCAACTAACGAGATTTGCGACTGAAGTCCGATGTTCCCGGGCACAAGCCTTTCTGGCGGTGTCCCCGTTCGCTGCCTATATCGCCGGCATGAGCGACGGCTGGACCCTCCAGGAGCTGATCGACGCGGGCATGTCTGTCACGGGCGGATGCCTTGATTGCCATCGGCATCAGAAGCTCGATTTGGCAGCGCTACGCGACCGCTTCGGCTCTGATGCTCCGGCTATGGAATGGGATCTGAAGCCGAAGATGAAATGCGCGGTCTGCGGCCGCAAGCGCATCACGCTGACCTATTCGCCAGACACCAGCCCCAAAGACCTTCACCGCAAAAGGACGTAGCCGGCCAGCGCAGCCATCACCAAGCTTGCCGCCATCGCGACCATATCGCGCCGCCGGTAGCGCCAGACGGCGCTGGCGAGCATCACGAGGCCGATCGCGGAGATGTAAAGCGGAACGGCCATTCAGAACCGAAGGTCGTCGTCATCATCGGCTTCAGTTTGCAGGCCATCTCGCCACGCCAAGTAGTCTGCGAGTGTTTCAAACTCTTCTGGCACCTTCGGCGTGGCGGCCATGCTGCTATGGGGGACAAGCCTGACCGTTACGTCGCCGATGACCACCTCGGCAATGTAGCCGGCGGCCTTCGCGCCTTTGCAAATGGCGGTGATCTGTCTCTGAGTGATGGAGAGGGGCTTGCTCATGATTGTTTTGCGTCGAGTTCTCGGAAGGCTGCATAGCCCGCATCTGTCAGGATCAACGCTCCGACGGATTCGGGATATTTGTGGTGGGGAACGGTTTCCAAGTAACCTCTGGCCCTCAGGCGATCTTGGGTGTTCGGGCCACAGTTCTTGATGTCTCTGGTGTTCACCTGAACATTGGGTCCGTGCTCCGCCAATTGCGTAAGCGCCTGCCTCTCAAGCCTGAGGAGGGGCGAACCAGGGATGGATGCTAGCCATCTTTGCTCGGCGGCCTTGTGCAATTCCCTCATTTCATCGTGGCCCATAGTATGGGGATCGAAACCCAGCCGATCATAGTACCTTTGAAGCCAATCGTCCTTGTGCCCCGAGGGGATGGCGTAACCGCCGGGACCTGTCTGTTGCTCTTGCGGTTTGTGCCGATCCAGAATTGCATAGATCTGGTTTGGGGTTCTCTCCTCGCCGTCGACAGGCCATTCGTTCAAGTGAGCCTCGACTTCAGCTACCAGCCATAGCTTGCGAGAGTGCCATTTGCGGGGAGGCGGCAACGCGCCTTCGGTCACCATAACATCAATTGAGGAATTGCTTACGCCGATCGCGATTGCCAGGTCGTTCCGACTGAGAGCAAGCCGAAACGACGGGCGGCTGCCCTGGACTTGGGCTTTGGATATGATCATCGCTCTCTCGGCGGCGGTGGCTAGTTCAGCCTGGTCGGCACCTCGCCAAGGTAGCGGTGCAGAAATAGGGCGATCGTCTCCACGGTTTCGAAGTCGGGAAAGGCCGCCAGCGGCTCGCTTACATTGTCGCCCGCTTTGCCCACCATGGGAATCAGCATGAAATCGTCGAAGCGATGGGACCCATCAGTCGTGACCACGAACTTGAAGCCGCGGAACTCGCCGTTCAGCTCTTCCTCCATTCGCATCTGAAACGAAAGATTGTCGTACCTGTCGCCGATCGGCGGTACGACGATGAAACTGCGGCATGCGTTCATAGCTCCCCCTTTTGGCCCAAAAAAGCCGGCGACCGCTAATGCGGGTTGGGGTGACACTTTCGGCCGCCGGCTACCCTAGGCAACACTGGTATGAGATTCCGCGCTGAGGCTATGAGCAACGGGAAGGCTCGGCGATGGTGAATGAGAGGTTACTATCCACAAGCGGGCGTTAGACTTTGGTGGGCCCGGAGGGATTCGAACCCCCAACCAAGCGGTTATGAGCCGCCGGCTCTAACCATTGAGCTACAGGCCCCACGCGGGCTGGCTTAGTGTTTTTCGCTCGTCCGCACAAGGCTTTCGAAAGCGTAGCGAACACATCAGCCCGTTGAACCAGTTCCGGGCGATAGAGCGAACTGCTCTCGATTGAGGCAGTTCGGGTGAGTCAGTTCATATACTCACCGGGGTCCGCCAAATTGTCCGGTTCGGGAAATAGCATCTGCTTTTCAAGAGCCCGGTCGATGGCAATTGGCGTGGTGCGCTCTTCTAGATCGGCGACGCGCTTGACTGCCCAATCAACCATCCGGGCAAGCGCTGGCGAGAGAGCTGCTGGATCAGGTAGCAATGCTACCGTTTCCTTGAGATGAATAATCTCCATTCTGTCCTGGGCCACGGTCGCTAGGAACGTTTCCCGTGCCCGTTCTCTCTCAATACGTTTCTGTTCCAAGTCCTTACGGTGAGCGTAAAAGGCGCGCCGATCCTCGGCCTTTTGGCGCTGCTCGTCGATTTCGGCCTGCACCATTAAATTGATCTTGATAGAGAAGACTATTCCCCTCAGGTCGCTCTCGATTTGGATTCCATCCTTGTCGACCCAGTTCTTTTTGATGCCTTCCGATGATCCAAAAATCTGCAGGGCCAGTCGGCCCACGAAAACATTCTCAAACGAGCGCCAGCTTCCCGCTGGGCTTTTTACCCGCTTCTTAGGACTGCTGATCTCGAAGTGAATCTTCGACGCTCCTCGGATAAACCACATGCTTTCGTCGGTGCTGAGGAATGTTATGCCATCAGGTTCTAATTCGTGCGCGAGGGTATGAAGGAGCGTCAAAACCCTAGGAACACTTTCGCGGTGAATATAAACCCACGGCCGTTTGATGCCGCCTTCGTGGTCGACAGGGGCGCGTCGCATCTCTTGCTCAAATGCAATGACTGATCGGTGAAGACGTGACCCGATCTTTCTAATCTCGACCTTGGTGGCCTTGGGAGGCTGAAACTCCGCTTTCGCCTTCCGCGTCGCTTCAGCCGCAAATGCTGCCTGCGGATGAAGCGTTCGCCTCCATCCAAGAGAAACATGCTCCAGCGCGGGATTGTCGATCCTCCACAGCGGCGTCTTTGTCACCTTTTGACCCGCCTCGATCCGCGCCCAATGCCCGCGCCCCGGGACCGGGATCTGATGGCGCTCACAGATTTTTGCTAGGCCTCGCCCTGACAGTCCATGCTTCTCCGCCACGGTGTTAATCGGTTCGGACCAAACCAATTCGTAGAGTTCTTGTCGCGTAAACTGAACCATGTTTGCCTCGCTCATTTGCTAGGTAGCCTAGTCCAGTGCCGGAGCAAGTGTCATCATTACCTGGACTAAGCCACGAAGCAAATCGGCCGCTAGGGCTGGTCTTCCAAGTACGTTTCAAGCTTCCATTGGCGAGCCTTGGCTTGCCAGAGGTAACGCACCCAAACCCAGACTGCCGCGATCGCGGTCACGATCGTTGCCACATCGCCAGAAACCAAACCGCGTCGATCGCCCAGTTTGGCAATGTGCCCTCCCCGCGTCCCCGCTTTCTACCGGCTTGGTTACGTTGAGGGAAGATCGGCGCCGACCGCACAGAAACCGTACAGAAACCTCCTGATGTTTTCGCTCTGTTCCGGCTTCTTCCAAGCAGAAAAGCCAGCAAAATCAGGAAATCCACATCATTCGTAATGTGGGGCCGTCGGTTTGCCGACAACGTACGACGCGGTAGGCTCCGTCATCGGTTTGCCCGCAACCTGACGCCCGGACTTCCGTGGTTCAAGAACTCGATGCCAGCCCCTTCGAGCGCGCGCTGGACGGCTTGGACGTTCTGAGCCCGACCCGCGATGGGATCTGCCCCGGCTGCCTCCATGCTCCGTATCGTATTCACATGGACGCCAGCCGCTTTTGCAGCTTCTTGCTGCTCCATCCCCACGAGCGCCCGAGCTGCTTTTAGTTGGTTGCCGGTAGTCAGCATTGCTATCCCTCTGTTTCAAAAATGTGTACCACACACAGAAACAGGTTGACAATCGCCATTTCCCGTTTACGTTAACAGTACACAGCTTATTGTGTATGAAACACAAAACCGGAGAAGTGGAATGTCGAACACTCATGTTCGGGCAGCCGCCGAAGGCTTGCCCAATGTCAACCGCCGTAAGGCGCTTGCCCTTCTCTCCGGTGGCATAGCTGCTGCCGTGGTCACGCCGGCCGCTGCTTCTCCGCCGCCGGCATCCACCTTTCAGGACGTTCTGGCGGCCTGCCGGACGGCAGAGGATCACTACGAGGTTTGCCAGGCGCGCGAAACGTCGATCGCCGAAGCGCTCGGGAACAGCTTCTTTCCGACGTGGACCGCGCCGGGGGGCGCCTCCTCGATCTGGTCGCACGCGCCGAAGGCCTTCCACACCTCCGCGAGCCTTGAGGCTGAGATAGCTCGTAAACATGCAGGGATTGAAGCGAGCTTCGCGCAGGGCGGCATGAACAAGCCGGCCTATGACCGGTGGAAGCGCGACCTTGAAGAGCAGGGCGGCAAGGGACTGGCATCTCTCCGAGAGCAGGAAGCGGTCATCGACGCCAGCGGATACCACGACGCCTACGACAAGTGCGACAAAGCCTTTTTTGAAGCCAGAGACACCTTCCGGGCCGTTATGGCTCTCCGGTGCGAAACCATAGAGGAGGTCCGCGCCAAGGCCGCCTGCCTAATCCGCGTTTACAAGCGCTTGGGCCTGGAATTGGAAGTGGATGGGGACACCTTCGTCGCCTGCATGACATCGCTTTGCGAGGAGGCGTGACATGGGCGAGGTTATTCAATTCCGCCTTCGGCCCGAGCAGGGCATCAAGGACGAGCTGGCGGAACTTATCGCTTGGATCAAGCCGGCGTCGAACTGGCGCACCGGTCAAATGCAGATCGCCTTGGCCTATCATTTCTACATGACGGCCGACTATCGGCGCATCCTGGCCTGCGATGCGCATGGCAGGGAAAGCAAGGAAGCGCTGGCATGCTCGGCCGCGACGGAACGAGCCTCCAACGTCTGGCGGGTCGAGTGCCTGAAACAGATATTCATTCCGGCAGAGTGCGTCCGTCATCTTCGCTGGAAACAGGACTGGTTGCAGCGGCATGGCGGGGGCTCGCCGCAGACGGCGCTGGCGATGGCCCGTGATGAGGCGGCACTGGTCGATCGCATAGACCTCGCCAGACGCCAGCAGGCAGGGCGCCAAGCAAACCGCAGAGCGGCGCAGCGATGAACGCGGCGCCGGACGAATGGGAGCGGAAACGCTTTCCCTGTATCGTCGGAGCCGACGGTGACGATGGCTGACGGAGCCTTAACCCCGCTGTTTCCACAGCTTGCTAAAAGGTGGACAGGAGAATGGACAGGTTAAGGTCGGCTTTCGCCTAAGAGCTTGAAAATATTGCGAAAAACATCGGAAAACTGGTGCCGCTTGCGTGACTCGAACACGCGACCCCATCATTACGAATGATGTGCTCTACCAACTGAGCTAAAGCGGCCCGGGAAGCCGCTGGGCTTCCAAGATGCGCCGGTTGATAGACTCAACCGCCAGCTAATTCAAGATGGCTGGCGGCGAAATCCTGCGCTCATGCGCGGCAATTCCGTCGCTTGCCGCTGCGCGACAGTCTTAAGCGCCGCGCCAGCACGGCTTGCGGGCCGGCGCCGGCAGGCGTCCGATTCCGTTGCAGGCCGATCCGGCGGCGGCGACAAAAAATGTTGATTCTTCAACAAAAAACGCCGAAATGGGCATTGGATGCGTCGGCAAGGCAGCCGCCCGCCCGTTGATTGACTGGTCGCCTGCGGCTAACGATCGATAACTGTGAGCGAACGCGCAGAGGGAGCTCGCTTGGACGCCATCGAGAAAGCGATCCGCAACGCCTTCGAGAAAGGCAATCCCGAGGACCGGGCGTTTCGCGAGAAGGTCTATCGCTCGGCCTTTGCCGCGCTCGATCGCGTGCTGCAGGCCAACCCGAATGTGACGGTGGAAGCCGCCATCAACCGCCGCAAGGCGGTGCAGGCCAAGATCACCGAGATCGAATCCGAATTCCTGCCGGCTGTCCAGGCCGTTCCTGACGTGACGCTTCCGCTGGACAGCGGTCCATTCGTCGGCAACGCCGCGCCGGGGCCGGCGGTCGACACGCCGAGCCAGTCTCCCGCGCCGCCGGTGGATGCCCCGCGGGGCCCCGACCAGGCGGCACCGTCGCCGTCGATCACCGTCGACGGTCCGGTGCAGCCCGACACATCGGATGCGCCGCGCTCGCGCGTGCTGCCCCGCGTGCCCGACATCATGCCGGACGAGGCGCTTCCGAACGCGCCGACGCTTGATGACTCCCCCGGAGCGTCCATCGGCAACGGCGCCGAAGTGGCGCCGGATCGCGATGAACGGCGTATCCGTGGCCGGCGCCTGCCGCTCACCGCCATCTTTGTCGCGGCGACTCTGCTGGCGGCTGCCGGCATCGGCCTCTATTTCGCCAAGCAGACCGGCGTCTTCAAGACGGCGGCTGAACTCAACACCGGTCCGCCAGAGCCGACCCCGACGCTGGAAGACGAAGACTCCTCGCAGCCAGCCGACACCGGCTCGCCGCAAAAGCCCGGCGAGGCGGATCAGTCGAAGAACTGGATCAACGTCTTCTCGCCCAGCGATCCGACCCATGTCAGCACACCGTCCGACGCCGCCGCAGATGTGATGAAGGACGACACCGGGCAGTTCCTGCGCGTCCGCTCGGGCGCATCCGGCTCGGCCATTGCCTTCGATGTCGGCCAGGGCGTGCTGGAAAAGCTCGCCGGCAAGCATGCCATGTTTGACATCATCGCCCGCTCGGAAGAAGGCAAGGAGACGCAGATCTCGGTCGACTGCAATTTCGGCGAGCTCGGCGATTGCGGCCGCAAGCGCTATGCCGTCGGCCATGAGCGCAACGAATACCTGTTCGACGTGCAGTTCCCGAACAAGCACCCGGGTGCGGCCGGCACCATCGCCGTCAACTCCGACTTCGACAAGCAGGGCAAGTCCGTCGACATCTACGAGATCCGCGTATCGATCGCGGAGTGACCTCGGCATCGGCAGCGAGGGGCTATCTCCGGGGATGCGACGGACCTCCCCTCGATGGGAAGGTCGGCGCGAAGCGCCGGGTGGGGTGAAGCGTCGGCAGATTTCTAGCTGTCGAGCAGCGCCTGCAGCGTCTCGATCCGGTCGGCCTCGGCGGCCGGCTTGTCCCAGCGCAGCCGTGAGATGCGGGGGAACCGCATCGCGACGCCCGATTTATGGCGCGTCGAGCGGTTGAGGCCTTCGAAGGCCACTTCCAGCACCAGCCCATTCTTGCGATCGGCGCGCACCGAGCGCACCGGCCCGAACCGCTCGATCGTATGGTCGCGCACATATTTGTCGATTTGCCGCAGCTCCTCGTCGGTGAAGCCGAAATAGGCCTTGCCGACCGGCACCAGCTCTTCCGATCCCTCCGGGCCGGACCAGACCCCGAAGGTGTAGTCGGAATAGAAGCTCGAGCGCTTGCCGTGGCCGCGCTGCGCATACATCAGCACCGCGTCGATCGTGTGCGGATCGCGCTTCCACTTGAACCAGGGGCCTTTCGGCCGGCCGGCAAGATAGGGCGAATCCCAGCGCTTCAGCATCACCCCTTCGATGATCGGATGCGGCGGCGCCTGGCGCAGCCGCTCCAGCGTCTCCCAATCCGAAAATTCGACCAGCGGCGAAAGGTCGAAGCGGCTGGGATCGAGCGTCTGGACGAAGGCTCCGAGCCGGGTGCGGCGCTCGGCGAAGGGGAGGCTGCGCAAATCCTCGCCGTTGATTTGCAGCGCGTCGTAGCAGCGCATGAAGGCCGGATATTGCTGCTGGATTTTTGGCGAGACGCTCTTGCGGTTCAGCCGCTGCTGCAGGTCGGAGAAGGTTCCGGTCGCCTCGCGCGGGTCGCCGACCAACAATTCGCCGTCGAGCGCCGCCTCGAAATCCATCGTCGCGGCGAGGTCCGGGAAGGCGCCGGAAACATCGTCGCCGGTGCGCGAATACAGCCGGCGGATGCCGCCCTCGCACACCGCCTGGACGCGGATGCCGTCCCACTTCCACTCCGCCGCATAATCGGCCGGTTCGAGCTTTTCCAAATCGCCGTCGTCGACCGCGTTGGACAGCATCACCGGCCGGAACAATGCGAGCGCGGCGCTTCTCGGTTTTTCCGCCCGGCCTTCCAGCCACGCAAAGAGCGCCGTGTAGGGTGGCGTCAGCCCGTGCCAGAGCTCCTCGATCTCGACGACATCGACTTGGCCGAGATCGGCCAACGCCTGCTTGGCAAGCCGCGCCGACACGCCGATGCGCAACCCGCCGGTAACCAGCTTGATGATGGCGAAGCGCGCAGAGATGCTGGCGCTGTCGAGAAGCCTGGCGAGCACCTGCGGCCCGTCGGAGCGGCTCGCCGCCTGGAGCTTGCCGACCACTTCGGCGAGCGTCGGCGCGTGGTTCGGTATGTGGCCGGCCGGCTGCGGCCAGACCAGCGACACCGTCTCGGCGAGATCGCCGACATAATCGTAGGAATAGCCGAACAGCACGGGGTCCATCCGCTCGACCACCAGCGCGCGCAGCATCGCCGGCTTCACCGCCGCGATCGACAGATCGCCGGTGATCGCCGCCAGCGCCAGCCCGCGGTCGGGATCCTCGACGCTGCGGAAATAGTCGGTGAGCAGCGTCAGCTTGCCGTTGCGCGAAGGCGTCAGCACCAGCCGGTCGAGGAGCTCGGCGAAGCGGTTCATCGTTGGTAGCGCCATGCCAATCGCGAGAGCAGGCGCGAGGCGCCCCCCTCTGTCCTGCCGGCCATCTCCCCCTCAAGGGGGGAGATCAGATGCCGCGCCGGCTTTCGCCAATGTCTCGCGTCGCGGGAGATGCGTCGGCGCTGAAACTGCCAATCTCCCCCTTTGAGGGGGAGATGTCCGGCAGGACAGAGGGGGGCGCCGTAGAACTCGGCGGCAGCGATTGGCGAACACTGTTCCATCAATCGCCCTCGTCTTCATACCCAACAAGATGCAGCGGCCGCGCGGCGATGCCCTCCAGCTCGCACCAGCGCACCAGCGCTTCCTCGCGGCCATGCGTCACCCAGACCTCCTCGGCGCCGGTTTCCTTGATCGTGGCGATGAGCTCGTCCCAGTCGGCATGGTCGGAAATGATCAGCGGCAGCTCGACGCCGCCCTGCTTGGCGCGCTGACGGATGCGCATCCAACCTGAAGCGAAGCAGGCGATCGGGTCGGGGAAGCGCCGCGCCCAGCGGTCGGCGAAGGCGGCCGGCGGCCCGACGACGATGGCGCCTTCGAAATCGGCCTTGCCGCCGCTTTCCACCGTCGCTGGTTCGAGTTGCCCCAGATCGATGCCCTGGCGCTGGTAATATTCGCTGAGCTTGGCGAGCGCGCCGTGGATATAGATCGGCCTGTCGTAACCGGCCTCGCGCAGCAGCCGCATGACGCGCTGCGCCTTGCCCAGCGCATAGGCGCCGATCAGGTGCGAACGCTCGGGAAATTGCGTCGCCGATTTGAGGAGGCGCGCGATCTCCTCATGGTCCGGCGGGTGCCGGAACACCGGCAGCCCGAAGGTCGCCTCGGTGATGAAGACATCGCAAGGCACCGGCTCGAACGGCAGGCAGGTAGCGTCCTTCTGGCGCTTGTAGTCGCCGGAGGCGACGATGCGCAGGCCCTGATGCTCGACGACGATCTGCGCCGAACCCAGCACATGTCCGGCCGGATGGAAAGTGACGGAGACGCCGTTGATATCGATCGTCTCGCCGATAACGGCTGCCTGCGTGGTTTCGGCGAAATCCTCGCCATAGCGCAGGCCCATGATGTCGAGCGTTTGCTGGGTGGCAAGCACCGAGCCGTGGCCTGAGCGCGCATGATCGGAATGGCCGTGCGTGATCAGCGCGCGGCCGACCGGCCGCACCGGATCGATGAAGAAATCGCCTGGCGGGCAGTAGAGCCCTTCGGGTCGTGGCTTGAGCAGGTCGCTGGCGCGCATGGCCTTGAACATAGTGGCTAAATTCGACGCGGGAAGCCTGTTGCAACAGACTGCTGACTCGTCCTACAGCCGGCCGCCGGTTCGCACACCGGCGGGATCAACGGAACCATGAAACCACTTAAGGCCTCCTCCGGCGATTTGAACGCCGACCGTCGCGCCGACTTTGCCGAGATGCTGCTGGCCTCCGGCGAGCCTGCGCAGGCGGCGGAGCTTTTGCTTGGCGCGCTGGAGCTGGCGCCGCAATGGACGGCGGGCTGGTTCCGGCTCGGCGAGATGCAGGAAGCCGCACGTTTTCCCGACCAGGCCGCCCACGCATGGGCGATGGCCATGAAGCTCGATCCCGCGGACCGGCTGGGTTCCGCGCTCAAGCTGCAACTGATCGGCCATGCGCCGGTGGCAGCGGCTCCGCCCAGCGCTTTCGTCGAGACCCTGTTCGATCACTATGCCGACAGTTTCGAGCAATCGCTGGTCGGGAAACTCGGCTATCGGATGCCCGAGTTTCTCGAGCGCGCCGTTCGCGCGGCGAGCCCGAGCCGGTTCCGGCTGGCGCTCGACCTCGGCTGCGGCACCGGCCTGATGGGCGAAAGGCTGCGCCCGATCGTCGACCGGCTGGAAGGCTATGACATTTCGAGCAGCATGTTGCGGAAGGCGCGCGCCAAAGGCATCTACGACCGGCTTTCCAAGTCCGATCTCCAGCATTTCTGTCGACCCGACGCGAAAGCCGACCTCGTGGTCGCCGCCGACGTGTTCATCTATGTCGGGGCGCTCGAACGCATTGTTGGAGCAATTGCCGCCAGTCTGGTCGATGAAGGGCTCTGTGCGTTCTCGGTCGAGACACTTGCCGGTGGCGATGACTTTGCATTGCTGCCCTCGCGGCGCTACGCGCATTCCGAGGCCTATGTGCGGCGCGTTCTCGCCGACAGCGGGTTTGCGATCCTGTCGCTGGAAAGCACGACCATCCGGCATGACCGCGGCGAGCCAGTAGGAGGCCTTGCGGTAATAGCCCGTCGCTGGCTGGCGGAATGAGGGCGACGGCTGCTCGCGAAAAAGCCCGAATCGCATGTCGGCTTAGGCTCGGGCGATACGGCACGGAGAATTACCATGCGCTGGACCATGGCTGTGTTGGCATCTTGCCTGATGACGGCCGGCTGCGTTGGCGGCACTTCGATGGCGGAGCGCCAGGACGAAAACGTCCAGTCGTCGCTGCAATATGACAGCGTGCCCTGCGACCAGCTGCTAGCCAATCGCAACGCGCTGGCGCAGCAATACAATCTGCCGGTCACCGCAAAACCGGCTTTCTCCAATCCGGCGATGGGTTTTGGCCCGTTCACGCCGGACATGCGCTCCAGGGCGCAGCGCGACAGCGACAAGGCGAGCGGCGAGATCGACGCAATGAACCGTTCGATCGAACGGCGCGATTGCGGCAAGCCGAAGAAGAAGGACAAGTTCGCGCTGCCGGGCTCGAAGCCGGCGTCTGCTCAGTAACCCGCTTCGCGATCGACGACGTTTTCGAGCTTTTCGCCGCGCTCGAAGGCAGCCATCTGCCGAAGCATGATCGGCACCAGATGGGCCGGGTCCGAGGTCGCCGCCGCATGCGGCGTCACGAACACTTTCGGATGGCTCCACAGCGGGCTCGTCTTGGGCAGCGGCTCGACCTCGAACACGTCGAGGCTCGCTTCCTTCAGCGTGCCGTCTTCCAGCGCGCTCAGGATGTCGGCATCCTTCTGCAGCCGCCCGCGCCCGGCGTTGATCAGCACCGAGCCGCCAAGGCCGTTGCGTTTGCGCAATTCCTTCAGAACGGCGTAATTGACGATGCCTTGCGTGCGCGGCGTCAGCGGCAACAGCACCACCAGGATGTCGGTGGCGTTGAGGAAGGGGATCAGCCCGCCTTCGCCGGAATAGGTCGAGACCCCCTGCATCGGGTGCTCGGTGCGCGACCAGCCGTTCACGGCGAAGCCTAGCGCCAAAAGCACCGATGCCGCGGCGCGGCCAAGGTTGCCGAGACCCATGATGCCGACGGAGATGTCGCCGGCCGGGCGTTGCGGCGGCTCGTGCCAGGTCTTCTTCTGCTGTTGCGCTCGGTAGAGCATGCCCTGGCGATGGTGGTCGAGCACGCGCCAGACGACATATTCGGTCATGTATTGCGTGAGATTGTCGGCAACGACCCGGACGATCGGCACCTCGGGCAGGCCGGGGTCGGCGAAGATATGGTCGACGCCTGCGCCGATCGAGAAGATGGCGCGCAAATTGGGCAGCGACGACAACAGATTCGGTTTCTGCTTCCACACCACTGCATAAGCGATCGAGGGATCGCTCGGACCATCAGGCTCCAGCACCACCTCGCGCTCGGCCGCGAGCAGTTCGCGCCAGCGCTGCGGGTGAAAGCCGGTGAGGGCAAGCAAGACTTTGCCTTTTTCCATTCGCGCAGTGTCTTTCCTGTGTTTCCAGCCTACTCGCTGACGACCCCGGTCGGTGCCGTTTCGATCCGGAACGCGGCCGAGATCAGCGCCCTCGTATAGTCGGTTTGCGGGCGGTCGAAAATCTGTTCGGACGGCCCGGCTTCGACGATCTGACCATTGCGCATGACGATCACGTCGTTGGCAAGGGCGCGGATGACCTTCAGGTCGTGGCTGATGAAGAGATAGGCGAGGTTGTGCCTGGCCTGCAGGTTGCGCAACAGATCGACCACCTGCGCCTGCACGCTCATGTCGAGCGCCGAAGTCGGCTCGTCGAGCATGACGAAGCGCGGGTTGAGCACCATGGCGCGTGCGATGGCGACGCGCTGGCGCTGGCCGCCCGAGAATTCATGCGGATAGCGGTGACGCGTCTCCGGGTCGAGACCGACTTCCTTCAGCACCTCGACGACCTTGTCGTCGCGCTCATCGGGCGAGAGTTTCGGCGCGTGGATCTTCAGCCCTTCCTCGATGATCTCCGCGACCGACATGCGCGGGCTCAAGGATCCGAACGGGTCCTGGAAGACGATCTGCAGCTCGCGCCGCAGCGGCCGCATGGCGCTGAAGGAAAGCTGGTTGATGTCGCGCCCGTTGAAGTTGATCGCGCCCGTGGACGAGATCATCCGCGCGAGCGCAAGGCCTAGCGTCGTCTTGCCGGAGCCGGATTCACCGACGACGCCGAGCGTCTGGCCGGCGCGCACGGTAACGTCGATGCCGTCCACCGCCTTCACATGGTCGACGGTGCGGCGGAAGAAGCCCCGCTTGATCGGGAACCAGACCTTGATGTCCTTGCCGGTCATCACCGCCGTGGCATCGGCATTCGCCGCCGGCGGTTTGCCCTTCGGCTCGGCGGCCAAGAGGTGCTTGGTATAGGCGTGTTGCGGGTTGGCGAAGATCTCCTTGGTCGGCCCGGTCTCGACTATTTTGCCCTTCGTCATGACGCAGACGCGGTCGGCGATCTTTCTGACGATGCCGAGGTCGTGGGTGATGAACAGCATCGACATGCGCTTGCGGCTCTTCAGGCCGGCGAGCAGTTCGAGGATCTGCGCCTGCACGGTCACGTCGAGTGCCGTCGTCGGCTCGTCGGCGATCAAGAGTTCCGGCTCGTTGGCCAAGGCCATGGCGATCATGACGCGCTGGCGTTGCCCGCCGGAGAGCTGGTGCGGATAGGCATCGAGCCGCTTCTGCGGGTCGCGTATGCCGACCTCGGTGAGCAGCTCCAACGTGCGAGCGTGGGCCTGGCGATCGCCCAGCCCCTGATGCAGCTTCAGCACCTCGACGATCTGCTGCTCGATCGTGTGCAGCGGATTGAGCGAGGTCATCGGCTCCTGGAAGATCATGGTGATCTTGTTGCCGCGCACGCCGCGCAGCGTCCTTTCGTTGGCGTGGAGCAGGTCGGCGCCGTGGAACAGGATCTTTCCCGAGGGGTGGCTGGCCGACGGGTAGGGCAACAGCTTCAGCACCGAGAGCGCCGAGACCGATTTGCCGGATCCGGATTCGCCGACCAGCGCCACCGTCTCGCCCTTGCCGATGTCGAAGGAGACGTGGTCGACGGCAATCGACTGCTTGCCGCCTTGCGCGAAGGCGACACTCAAATCGCGGACGGAAAGCAGAGGCTCGCTCATTTGAACGTCTTGCGCGGATCGAAGGCATCGCGCGTCGCCTCGCCGATGAAGACCAGCAGCGACAGCATCAGCGAAATCACGATGAAGCCCGAGATGCCGAGCCATGGCGCGTTGAGATTGCGTTGCGCCTGCTTCAGCAATTCGCCGAGCGAGGCCGAACCCGGCGGCAGGCCGAAGCCGAGATAGTCGAGCGAAGTCAGCGTCGAGATCGAGCCCGAGAGCAGGAAGGGCAGGAAGGTCAGCGTCGCCACCATGGCGTTGGGCAGGAGATGGCGGAACATGATGGTGAGGTTGGGCACGCCGAGCGCGCGCGCCGCGTTGACATATTCGAAGTTGCGCGCGCGCAGGAACTCGGCCCGCACTACGCCGACCAGCGCCACCCAGGAGAACAGCAGCATCAGGCCGAGCAGAATGAAGAAGCCGGGCGGCAGGATGGCGGAGACGATGAGCAGCAGATAAAGCACCGGGATCGCCGACCAGATCTCGATGAAGCGCTGGAACAGAAGGTCCGTCCAGCCGCCGAAATAGCCTTGCACCGCGCCCGCCGCGACGCCGATCAGCGAGGAGCCGAGCGTCAGGATCAGCCCGAACAGCACCGAGATGCGGAAGCCGTAAAGCACGCGTGCCAGCACGTCCCGCGCCTGGTCGTCGGTGCCCAGCCAATTCCAGTTGCCGACGACGCAGTTGGGATCGGCTTCGCCCTGCGGATACTGGCTGCAGCGCGTCTTCTTGTCGTAAAGCCATGACGGCTTGGCGGGTGCGGCTTCAGGGATGGCGTTGTTGACCGTTTGGTAGGAGTAGCGGACCGGCGGCCAGATCATCCAGCCATTGGCATTGATCTCGTCCTGGATCACCGGATCGCGATAGTCCGTGACGGCATAGAAGCCGCCGAATTTCTCCTCCGGATACGCGACCAGCACCGGAAACAGGATCTCGCCCTTGTAGGAGGCGATGATGGGCTTGTCGTTGGCGATCAATTCGGAAAACAGCGACAGCACGAACAGCAACAGGAAGATCCACAGCGACCAGTAGCCGCGCCGGTTCGCCTTGAAGTTTTGCAGCCGCCGCTGATTGAGCGGCGACAACCACGGCCGGGCGGCGCGGGCCGGCTTGGTTTCTGCCGAAGCTGCCGTCATCAGACGTCTCTCCGCTCGAAATCGATGCGCGGATCGACCCAGGTGTAGATCAGGTCCGAGAGCAGGGCGACGAACAGGCCGAGCAGCGAGAAGATGTAGAGATTGGCGAAGACCACCGGATAGTCGCGGTCGATCACCGACTTGAAGCCGAGCAGGCCGAGCCCGTCGAGCGAGAAGATGTTCTCGATCAGCAGCGAGCCGGTGAAGAAGGCCGAGATGAAGGCTCCCGGGAACCCTGCGATAACGATCAGCATAGCGTTGCGGAAGACATGGCCGTATAGCACCTTGCGCTCCGAGAGACCCTTGGCGCGCGCCGTCACCACATATTGCTTGCGGATCTCCTCGAGGAACGAGTTCTTGGTCAAAAGCGTCGTCGTGGCGAAGGCCGACAGCACAAGCGCGGTCAGCGGCAGCGTCATGTGCCAGAAATAGTCGATGATCTTGTCCGGCCAGGACAACTGGTCCCAATTGTCGGAAACGATGCCGCGCAGCGGGAACCAATCCCAGAACGAGCCGCCGGCAAACAGCACCATCAAAAGGATGCCGAACAGGAAGCCCGGGATGGCGTAGCCGACGATCACCACGGCGCTCGTCCAGACATCGAAGGTCGAGCCGTCCTGCACCGCCTTGCGGATGCCGAGCGGGATCGAGATCAGGTAGGAGAGCAGCGTGATCCAGAGCCCGATCGAGATCGACACCGGCATCTTTTCCAGGATCAGGTCGAGCACCGAGATGTCGCGGAAATAGCTGTCGCCGAAGTCGAATCGGGCATAGTTCCACAGCATCATGCCGAAGCGCTCGAGCGGCGGCTTGTCGAAGCCGAACTGCTTTTCGAGCTTCTTGATGAATTCGGGATCCAACCCTTGAGCGCCGCGATACTTCGAGCCGACATCGCCGGCGACGTCGAAATTGGTGGCGCCCGCGTCGCCACCGCCGCCGCCCAGGCGATCGGTGCCGCCCTGATTGGTGAGCTTGGCGATGACCTGCTCGACCGGGCCGCCCGGCGCGAACTGGATGACGGCGAACGAGATCGCCATGATGCCGAACAGCGTCGGGATCATCAGAAGGATGCGGCGCAGGATATAGGCGCCCATCAGATGTTGCCCTCCTTGGGGAAGACCACTGTATCTGGAGGTGCCCCCGAGGCAATCGCTTCAGACCAATTGTCGGCGTCGGCGCCGCCCCTCATCGTCCTGCCGGACATTTCTCCTCCTATAGTGACGGGGAGAAAGGGGCTGGCCGCAATCTCGGCACTTTCGCCACGCCGCTTGTGATTGGCGAAACCAAAGATGAAGGCTTCCCTCTCCCCGTCACTATACGGGGAGAGGATGCCGGCAGGCAGGTGAGGGGCGGCACCTTCGCCCGCATGAAAGTCACCCTTTGCCAATTTTCGCCGCCTTGCCCTTGTCGACCCACCACAGCGCTTCGACCGGAAAGCCGAAATCGGGCTTCTGCTCGGGAAAGCCGAACATGTCCCAATAGGCGCTTCGGTGATTCGCCAGATACCAACTTGGAATCCAATCGCGCCGAGCGCGCAAGGCCCGATCGAGCGCCCGCATGGCGACGGTGAGGCTCTCACGGTCCTTGGCCGCGCCGACGGCGTCGATCAGCGCGTCTATAGCCGGACTCGCTATGCCCGGCAGGTTCCGAGAGCCTGAAACCGACGCGCTTCGCGAATGGAAGAAGATCTCGAGGTCGTCGCGTGTCGGCGTGGCGCTGAAGGAGTAGGCGGCCGAGATCAGATCGAAATCGAAGGTCGATTGCCTGAGCTGGTATTGGGCGGAATCGACCAGCCGGATCGAAGCGTTGATGCCGATCGCCTTCATGTTGGCGACCCAGGGCGAATAGACCTGCACGAAGGTCTCGTCTTCCACGAGGAACTCGGCGGGCAACCGCGCGCCCTTGTCGTTGACGACGAAATCGCTGGAGCGTTTCCAGCCGGCTTCGGCAAGCAGCTTCGCCGCCTTACCAAGCAGTTTGCGGTCGCGTCCCGAGCCGTCCGAGGCTGGCTGCGTCACCGCTTCGCCGAAGGCCTCCGGCGGCAGCTTCTCGCGCAGGGGCTCCATCAGCGCGAGTTCTGGCGGCGGCGGCATGCCTTCGGCGCGAAAGTCGGATTTCTCGAAGCAGGATTGCGAGCGCTCATAGGAGCCATAGAAGAAATTGCGCCGCGTCCATTCGAAGTCGAAGCAGAGCGCGATAGCTTGCCGCACGCGCGGGTCCTGGAACTGCGCGCGCCGTTGGTTGACGGCTGTCGCCTGCATCGACGGCACCGTCTCGGCCGGGAATTCGTGCTTCACCACCTTGCCGTCGGTAAAGGCCGGAAAGTTGTAAGCCGTCGCCCAGACGCGCGAGGTGAATTCCTCGCGATAGAGGATCTCGCCCTTCTTGAAGGCTTCGAAGCCGGCCGTGCGGTCCTGGTAGAACTCGATGCGGATACGCTCGAAATTGTTCTGGCCGCGGTTGACCGGGAGGTCGTTGCCCCAATAATCGGCCACCCGCTCGTACTCGATCCAGGCGCCCGCCGACCAGCGCCCGACCTTGTACGCGCTCGAGCCGAGCGGCGGGTTGAGCTGCGACGAATCGAAGGGGTTGGCCGTGAAGAAGGCCTTCGACAGGATCGGAAACGCGACGACGTTCAGGATGGTACGGGCCGATTGCTTGCCGGAGAACTTGAGCTCGACCGTATGGGCGTCCTTCACCACCGCGTTGTCGAGATGCGTCAACGACAGCGAATAATCCGGATGCCCCTTGTCCTTCAGCAGTTTGAAGGTGAAGGCGACATCGTCGGCGGTGAGCGGCGTGCCGTCATGGAAGCGCGCCTGCGGGCGCAGCGAGAAGGTGAAGCCGTTGCGGTCGTCGGAAATTGTGACCCCGTCGGCGATCAGCCCATAGACGGCGTCAGGCTCGTCGAGCGCCCGCACCATCAGCGAATCGAAGCACATTTCCATGCGCTGCGGCGCATCGCCCTTGGGCACGAAGGAGTTCAGCGTGTTGAACGTCAAAGGGCTCTGGTTTTGGCCCCAGTTGGGCGGCGAGAAATTGAAGGTGCCGCCTTGCGGCGCATCGACGTTGACATAGTCGAAATGCGCGAAGTCAGGCTTGTATTTCAAATCGCCGAACGCCGACAGCCCATGCAATTTGACACCGGTCGGGGTCTGGGCGAAAGCCCGACCCGGCAGCAGCGCTGCGGCAGTCGCCGCCGCGCCGAGCGCCAGGAAGTCGCGACGAGGAAGCAATGTCTGCCGCCTCATCAGTTGCCCCTGTATTTGGCGGTCAATGCCTTTTCCTTCGCCGTATCGATCCACCAGGAGTCGATATCGGCGCCACGGTAGCTGGGCTGCTTTTCGGGCATGCCGAACTTGTTCCAGTAGGCAAGCCAGACCACCGCCCGGTAGTATTGCGGCACGGTATAGTAGTTCCACAACAGCACGCGATCGAGCGCATGAGTGGCGGCGACGAGATCGTCGCGGTCGGTGGCGAAGATGACGCGGTCCACCAGCGCGTCGACGACCGGGTCCTTGATGCCGGAGTAATTGCGCGAGCCGGGTGAATCGGCGGACTTCGAACTCCAGAAATCGCGCTGTTCGTTGCCGGGCGAATCCGACTGCTGCAGCACGTTGGTGATGACGTCGTAGTCGAAATTGTTGACGCGGTTGACGTACTGGCTTGGGTCGATGATGCGCAGCGTCGCATCGACGCCGATCTTGCGCAGATTGGCGATATAGTTGCCGGAGAGGATCTGATCCGTGTCGGACGTGCCGAGGATCTCGAATTTGAACGGCGCGCCGGTCTTGGCGTTCATCATCTTGCCGCCCTTGATCACCCAGCCGGCCTGGGCGAAGAGGTCGACAGCCTGCTTCAGATATTTCCGCTCCGCTTGCGGTGAGTCGTAGACCGGCAGCTTGAACTCCTGGGTGAACAGTTCAGGCGGCAGCTTGTCGCGATACTTCTCGAGGATTTCGAGTTCCTTGCCTTGCGGCAGACCGCTCGACGCGAGTTCCGTACCTTGGAAATAGCTTTGGGTGCGCGTGTTGGAATTGAAGAACAGCGTTCGGTTCATCGTCTCGAAGTCATAGGGATAGGTCAGCGCCTCGCGGACCCGGCGATCCTGGAACAGCGCCCGGCGCTGGTTCAGCATGAAGGCCTGCATCGGCTCCGGCGAAGTGGTCTTGAATTCCTTTTTGATCACGTCGCCGGCGTTCACCGCCGGAAAGTTGTAAGCCGTCGCCCAGCGCCGCGAGCTGTTTTCGGCCTTGATGTCGTCTAGCCCGCCCTTGGTAAAGGCCTGCCACGCAGCATTCTCGTCCAGTATGTAGGTGAAGCGCTGAGTGTCGAAGTTCTCCCGGCCGATCTTCACCGGCAGCTTGGCGCCCCAGTAATCAGGCACGCGCTGCCAGACGATCTCGGAACCCGGCTTGAAGCTGGCGATCTTGTAGGCGGCGGATCCCAGCGGCGGCTCGAGAGTCGGCCTGGTGATGTCGCGCTTCTTGCCGCTGGCATCGGTGCCCTCCCACCAGTGCTTCGGCAGGACGACCAGATCGCCGATAATCTTGGGCAGCTCGCGGTTGCCCTTCTGGTTGAAATGAAACTCGACCTCGCGGTCGGAAATCGCCACCGCGTCGGTAACGTTCTCGAAATAGCGGTTGTATTGGGGGGCGTTGGCCTTCAGCACCTGGAACGACCAGACCACATCGTCGACGGTGATCGGCTGGCCGTCATGCCATTTCGCGCGCCGGTCGAGCCGGTAGGTCGCCGAGGAATAGTCGGGCGGGTATTTATAGGCATCGGCAACCAGCGGGTGGCTGACGCTGCCCTCGTCGGTCGCCTGGTCCATCAGCGTGTCGTAGAGCAGGCCGCCGCCGAACCCGGCGAGCCCCGCGGCCGGCGACCCCGGCACGATATAGGGGTTGAAGCTGTCGAAAGTGCCGACAACGACGGAGTCGTGGGCGCCACCCTTGGGAGCGTCCGGATTGACATAGTCGTAGCGTTGGAAATTTTCGCCGTATTTGGACGGGCCGGTCAGCGAGGACGTGGTGTGCCACTCATCAGCGAGGCTGGCCTGCAGGCTGGCGGCGAAGGCGATCGCCAGCATCGATGCGAAAAACGTCCGGAAGCGGCCGACCGTCATGCGTTCTCCTCGTCGCAACAGTACCCACCGGCAATCTAGATCATTTGACGCCGGTGAAAACCGCAAGCGCCGGCTTTTGTCTCAGCATATGCGGCTTTCCTAACAAAAAAGCCGGGATGAACCCGGCTTTTCCAAGGTGTCTTTATGACGAAATGTTTATTGCGCCGGCGCAACCGGCTTGGCCGGGGCGGCACCTTCGGCCGGCTTTGCCGGAGCCGCACCTTCGGCCGGCTTGGCGGGTGCGGCACCTGTGGCCGGCTTCGCCGCGGCGGCGCCTTCGGCGGGCTTGGCTTCCGCCGAAGCGCCCGGCTGCGGCAGCGGCTTCGGATTGTCCGACAGCGTGCGCAGATAGGCGATCACGTTGGCGCGGTCCTCGTCCTTCGGCAGGCCGGCAAAGCCCATCGCCGTGCCCTTCACGAACTTCTTCGGCGCGTTGATGAAGTGGTTGAGGTTGTCGTAGGTCCACTTCTCGGCGCCGCCCTTGGAAAAATCCTTCATGCCGGCCGAATAGGCGAAGCCCTCATGCTCGGCGACGGGGCGATCGATGATGTCCCAGAGGTCCGGACCGACCTTGTTGGGGCCGCCCTTTTCGCCGGAATGGCAGGCCTGGCACTTCTTGAAAATGGCGGCGCCCGTCTCGGCATTGGCGGTGGCGAGCAGGTCGGCGATCGGCTTGGCTTCGGCCGCGGGCGCGGCAGCGCCGCCGCCTTCGGCCGGCTCGGCCGCCTCGATGGCGAAGCCCGGCTTCTCGGGAGCGGGGGAGGCAAACAGCCCGTCGGAAACGATGCCCACGGAAAAGACGACGAAACAGGTTCCGAGGAATCCGGCGAGCAGCTTGTTGACTTCGTTGGAATCCATACGCCCCTTGCTCCCTTTTCCGGCGGACCGTCCCGTCCACTCCGTCCGTCGGTATAGCGAAGGCCCCAACGGGCCCGTTAAATCGCGCGGAAACTAGGTCTTTTGCTTCGTCGTTGCAACACCTATAAGGGCGCTTCCAGTGAGACGTTTTGCCACTTTTCCATCCGCTTCCCCGGCTGTCCCAGAAGTCCCATGTCGACATTGATCCTGATCCCCGCCCGCATGGCCTCGACGCGCCTGCCGGGCAAGCCGCTGGCCGACATCGCCGGCGCGCCGATGATCGTCCATGTCGCCCGCCGCGGCGCCGAGGCTGGGCTCGGCCGTGTGGTGGTGGCGACCGACACCGAAGCGGTCGCCTCGGCGGTAAGGGATCACGGTTTCGAGGCGGTGATGACGCGCGCGGACCACGAATCGGGATCCGACCGCATCTTCGAGGCGCTCACCGTGCTGGACCCGGAGAAAAAGGTCGAAACCATCGTCAACGTCCAGGGCGATCTGCCGACCATCGATCCTGAGATCATCGGCGCATCGCTGCGGCCCTTCGCCGACCCGTCGGTCGACATAGCCACGCTCGGCGTCGAGATTGTGCGCGACGAGGAAAGGACCAATCCGAACGTGGTCAAGATCGTCGGCTCGCCGCTCTCGGCGACAAGGCTGAAGGCGCTCTATTTCACGCGCGCCACGGCGCCGTGGGGGGAGGGCCCGCTCTATCACCACATCGGCCTCTATGCCTACCGCCGGACAGCGCTGGAACGTTTCGTGGCGCTGAAGCCGTCGCCGCTCGAACGCCGTGAGCGGCTGGAGCAGCTGCGGGCGCTGGAAGCCGGCATGCGCATCGATGCCGAGATCGTCCGGTCGCTGCCGCTCGGCGTCGACACGCCCGACGATCTCGAGCGCGCCAGGCAAATTCTTTCAAACTGAGACATCCGTAAGCGAGACCTTGGCGCATGCCTGAAAAGACCAACAGAATATCCTTCCAGGGCGAGCCGGGCGCTAATTCCGATACCGCTTGCCGCAACATGTTCCCCTCGATGGAGCCGTTGCCCTGTCCCACCTTCGAAGACGCCTTCAACGCGGTCGAGACCGGCAAGGCCGAGCTCGCCATGATCCCGATCGAGAACACGATTGCCGGGCGCGTCGCCGACATCCATCATCTTTTGCCGGAATCGCGCCTGCACATCGTCGGCGAGTATTTCCTGCCCATCCATTTCCAGCTGATGGTGCTGCCGGGCGTGAAACGCGAAGAGATCAGAAGCGTGCACAGCCATATCCATGCCCTTGGCCAATGCCGCAAATACATCCGCAAGAATGGCTGGAAGCCGGTTGTCGCCGGCGACACGGCGGGATCGGCCAAGATGGTCTCCGAGGTCAAGGACCGCACGATGGCGGCACTTGCGCCTGCGCTTGCCGCCGAGCTCTACGGCCTCGACATCATCGAGAAGAATGTCGAGGACACCGACTCGAACGTCACCCGCTTCGTCGTGCTGACCAAGAACAAGCAATGGGCCGAGCGCCCCTCGCTGGAAGCCAAGATGATGACCACCTTCATCTTCCGCGTCCGCAACGTGCCGGCCGCGCTCTACAAGGCCATGGGCGGCTTCGCCACCAACGGCATCAACATGACCAAGCTCGAGAGCTACCAGCTCGGCGCTTTCACAGCGACGCTGTTTTATGCCGACATCGAGGGCCACCCCGATGATCCGCTGGTCAAGCTGGCGCTCGACGAATTGCGCTTCTTCTCGCGCGAGATGCGCATTCTCGGCGTTTATCCGGCAAGCGCGTCGCGCGAGCAGTGGAAGGTCGCCGATTAGGCCCGGGTCGCGCTAAAAGCCCAGCGGCACGTAGTCGATCTCCATGAACGCCTCGACCTCAGGCAGCCAGCGGTAGCGCACGAAGGCGACGTGGTCGGGATGCTCGTTGTATCTGGTGTAGGCAGCCTGGTCGGCGAACTCCATCGAGAAGCCGAACTGATAGTCGTTCTTGGGGCTCACTTGGCGCAGCTGCTCGAAATGCGTCACACCCTTGATCCCCGTCAGGATCTTCTTGGCATCGTGGAGGAACCGCTTCGCCTCCAGCGAATGCGGCGGATGCTTCAGCGTGAACACGACGGTATGACGGATCATTTCTCGGCTCCTATTCGCTGTTGACCCAGGCGCGGATGAGGTGGTGGGCGATCGCTCCTTTCGGCGGCGTGATCAGGCCGCCGGGGTGCGTTCTCTCCAGCATCGAGCGCACCTCATCGCGCGAAAACCAGCGGCAGTCTTCGAGCTCGTTCAGGTCGGCCTGGATGTCCTCGTTGAGCGGCTCGCCGAAGCAGCCGATCATCAGCGAATAGGGGAACGGCCAGGGCTGGCTGGCGTGGTAGACGACGCGGCCGAGCCGGATTCCGGCCTCCTCCAGCGTCTCGCGGCGCACCGCCGCCTCGATCGTCTCGCCGGGCTCGATGAAGCCGGCAAGGGCCGAATACATGCCGGGCCCGAAATGCCGGCCGCGCCCGAGCAGGCATTTCTCGCGCGTCGCCGTCAGCATGATCGCCACCGGATCGGTGCGCGGGAAGTGGTCGGTGCCGCAGGCCGGGCAATGCCGCCTGTAGCCGCCGGCGCGCATCTCCGAGCGATTGCCGCATTTGCTGCAGAAAGCGTGGCTGGCATGCCAGGCCAGCAGCGCAGCGCCTTGCGCCAGCGCACCGGCCGCCGCTTCGTCGATCAGCCCTTGCATATAGACGGAGCGGTAGTCGATCGCCTTCACCGTTTCCGGCAGATTTTCCGGTTCGATCCCGGCGGGCACCGCCAGCACCGGGCCGCTCTCCGAGAGGCCGAGCAGCACGCCGCCGTCGAGCGAAACCTCGAAGGCCTCGCTTTCCGCCGCCTCGAACCATGGGTCGAATTTGCCGTCGTCGAGCTTCAGATAAAGCCTGCCGCCATGCATCAGCATCAGCCGCGCCGATCGCTCGCCAAGCGCCTTCTCGACCGCGTCGTCTTCGCGGTTTTCCGATTGCCGATCGATCCGGTTGCCGGCGAAACCGACGAATTGGCTCGGCTCGCGCAAAGGCGCGTCAAACAGACGAAAGTTCATAGGAGACTCGAGGAAAGCGCGGGGTGGACACTGATGGGCTTATAGCGCTGCCTTGATCTTTTCGGCAAACCGGCGGATGTCGGAGCGCTCATACGGCTCGCGCATGCCATGCCCCCAGACCGGCCCTGGCCAGCCGGGGTCGCTCTCGCTGCGGGCGATGACATGGACGTGCAGCTGGCGCACGATGTTGCCGAGCGCCCCGGTGTTGATCTTGGTGCAGCCGGTCACCCGCTTCAGCGCGTGCGCCACCATATTGGTCTCGAAGGTCAGCATCGTCTGGTCGAGCGGCGTCAGGTCGTGGATTTCCTCCACGCCCGGCCGCTGCGGCACCAGGACCAGCCACGGCCAGCGGCGATCGTTCATCAGCCGGAGCTCGCACAGGCCGAGCCACATGAGCTGCTCACTGTCCGCCTCCAATCGGGCGTCCAGTGTGAAACCGGCCTTTAGGCCAGGCAGCATGGGCGTTTCCCTCACTTTTCGAGAATGCTTCAAACCCTGAACGCTAGAGCGACGGCAAGGTGGCTGCAAGCGAATCATTGACCGCTCCTGCGGATTTGAAGGTCGTCTGCACCGCATGGCCTGGCCGGTGATCCACTACGACCCTTGCATTTCGCCGCTGAATTGCCGATATGGAGCTTGGGAGGTTGGTGGTGGACGATCCACTCGCCAACCGGGTCAGGTCCGGAAGGAAGCAGCCCTAACGAGCCCGGAACGGGTCATTGTTCCAGCCTCCCGCCTCTTCGCCTTTCTCCCGCGACATTGACGGCGCCGAGCCGTGCGGGCGAGACTATGCGCAGGAATCGGCCGCCTTCCGTCGCGGTCCTTGGAGCTTTTGACGGCGAATGAGCGAAGCCGGAAATTCGGGGCCAGAAAGCCTGGAGACAGGAAAGGCCGGCGCCTATCGCGTGCTGGCGCGCAAATACCGCCCCTCCAATTTCTCCGAACTGATCGGCCAGGAGCCGATGGTCCGCACGCTCACCAATGCCTTCGCCACTGGCCGCATCGCCCAGGCCTGGATGCTGACCGGCGTGCGCGGTGTCGGCAAGACGACAACGGCGCGCATTCTCGCACGCGCCCTGAACTATAAAACCGCCACCGTCGACCAGCCCTCCGTCGACCTTTCGACCCCCGGCGAGCATTGCCAGGCGATCATGGAAGGCCGCCATGTCGACGTCATCGAGATGGACGCGGCTTCCCATACCGGCATCGACGACATCAGGGACATCATCGACCGCGTCCGCTACGCGCCGGTCTCGGCCCGCTACAAGGTCTACATCATCGACGAAGTGCACATGCTCTCCACCCAGGCCTTCAACGGCCTGTTGAAGACGCTGGAAGAGCCGCCGCCGCATGTCAAATTCATCTTCGCCACCACCGAGATCCGCAAGGTGCCGATCACGGTTCTGTCGCGCTGTCAGCGCTTCGACCTGAGGCGCATCGATGCCGGCGCGCTCGTCGCGCATCTTTCCTCGATTGCCGCCAAGGAAGGCATTTCCGTCGATGATGAGGCTTTGGCGATGATTGCGCGGGCCGCCGAGGGCTCGGCACGCGATTCGCTCTCCATCCTCGATCAGGCGATCGCCCATGGCAGCGGCACCGTCAGCGCTGACGCCGTTCGCGCCATGCTGGGCTTGGCCGACCGCGCCCGCATCATCGACCTGTTCGAGCACGTCATGAAGGGCGATGTTGCAGCGGCCTTGTCCGAATTCCGCGCGCAATACGATACCGGCGCCGATCCGGCCGCGGTGCTCACCGACCTGGCGGAATTCAGCCACCTCGTTACGCGTCTGCGGTTCGTGCCGGCCGCGGCCAATGATGCCTCGCTCTCCGAGGACGAGCGGCGGCGCGGCGCCGAATTTGCGAGCACGCTGTCCGTGCGCGTGCTCTCGCGAACCTGGCAGATGCTCCTGAAAGGTATTCCCGAGGTGCAGTCCTCCAACCGTCCGGTCAGCGCCGGCGAGATGGTGCTGATCCGGCTGGCGCACGCCGCCGACCTGCCGACGCTGGACGAAGCGCTGAAATCGCTGGAGGGGGCGGCCCCTGTGCCGAACGGCGCTCCTCGCGCCAATGGAGCGCCGGCAAGTCCAGGCAGTGCGGGCGGCACAAATGCCGTGGCGCCGGCGCGGATGCCGGCCTCTAACGGCGGAGGGCAGACCATGCGGCTGGTCGAGGTGCAGCCCGCGCCTGCCGCTTTCGTCCCGGCGCCCGAACCGGTCATCGAAACCCCCGCCGTTCCGGTGAAGTCGCTGGCCGACATCGCGGCCCTTGCCGATGCCAACCGCGACATCGCCTTCAAGGTGTTGGTCAAGCGCTGCGTGCGGCTGGTGCGCATCGAGCCTGGCCGCATCGACGTCAGCCTGACCGCCGATGCGCCCAAGATGCTGCTCAACGACCTGACCTCCAAGCTGCGTGCCTGGACCGGCCGCAACTGGCTGGTCTCGCTGTCGAAGGAAGAGGGTAGCCAGACGCTGGCCGAGATGGAGACGACCAAGCGCGAGAACGCCTTCTCCGATGCCAGGAGCGATCCGACCGTCGCCGCCATCCTCGCTCGCTTTCCCGGCGCCAAGATCATCGATGTGCGCATTCCGGATGTGCCGGAAGCGGAAGGCGCTGACGCCGACCTGCCGGTTGAGCCGGCTGCCGACGACGAAGAGATTTAGAGCTGACGAACGCGTCAGGGAAAGTACGGACCGGTTTCGGTCAAGATCATGCTCGCGTTAACGTAGATTCCAACAAGAGGAAGTTTTACGATGAAGGATCTTCTCGGCCTGATGGGCAAGGCAAAGGAAATGCAGGCCAAGTTCCAGGCCATGCAGGACGAGATCGCCACCCTCGAAGCCACTGGGCAGGCGGGTGGCGGGCTGGTTAGCGTGACCCTGACCGGCAAGTTCGAAATGAAGGCGCTGAAGATCGATCCGTCCTTGCTGAAGGACGACGAGGTGGAGATCCTCGAAGACTTGCTGTTGGCCGCTCACAATGATGCCAAAAATAAGGTCGAGCTGGTCATGCAGGAAAAGACCAAGGCATTGACTGCGGGCTTGCCTATACCGCCCGGAATGAAATTGCCGTTCTAAGGCATCTGCCACCAGTTAATTGATTGTGAACGAGAATTGAGCCTGGGCCGCAATATTAACCATTTTGCCGGCATGCTCACGGGCTCATTTCGCGACATTCATAAAGTTTTACCCAAGTCCAGAGGTTGCTAACCATCTAGCCATCTTTTTGCCTGAAAGAGTCTCATTCTTGCCACATCTCGGGGCGGGCTGGCATCTGGAAATGAGGCTTTTTTGTTGATCGCGACGCGATGGAAGACGCCGCTGCTGCTTATCGGCATCGCCGCTTCCCCCTTGTTCCTGGCCGGCTGCAGCCAGACCGCTTCACATGGCATGTCGGTGGCGAGCCTGACCGACGCCGTCACCCCGAGCTTTCTCAGCTCGCGTTCCTACAAATACTCGATGAAGGACAAGGAGTGCCTGCAAAGGGCGATGTTCTTCGAGTCCAACCGGTCGAGCCGTGACGGCATGATCGCCGTCGGTACGGTCGTGATGAACCGGCTGCGCTCGGGCCAGCATGGCAGCACGATCTGCGAGGTCGTCGGCGAAAAGGGCCAGTTCGCCCCAGGCGTGCTGACGCGCCCGATGAATTCGCGGGCATTGCCAGATGTCGAGGAAGCCGCCGAGGCAGTGCTGAAAGGCGAGCGCAAGGCCAAGCTCAAGAACACGATGTTCTTCCACACCGCCGGCCTGCGTTTCCCCTACAAGAACATGCACTACACGATGGTGGCCGGCGGCAATGCCTTCTATGAGAAGCGCGGCCGCAACTGGCAGCCGTTGCCGGATGAGCCCATGGTCGCCATGGCCTCCGGCAAGTCGCAGAAGATCGATCCCACCGCTCCGGTCCTCGTCGCTTCCGCCGAGCCGGTGGTCAAGACGATCGTGCATGCTGATCCGGCCGCCACGACCGCGGCTGCCGCGCCGGCGCTTCCGGCCAAGACCACAACCGTTGCTGCCCAGCAGACCTATGTGACGGCCTCCGCCGCGCCAGGGCAGAAGGCCGGCCGCGTCACCGCGAAGCCGATCATGGTGGCGATGCAGGAGCCGATGGAGGAGCCCGACGCCTCCCGCTTCGGCGGCACGTTGAAAGGCCGCTACATCACCTCCGTTCCGAGCGCCCCGCAGGAAGCGGCGATGGGATTCCAGTCGACGCCCGAGAACACCGACGCCATCGGCGCGCTGATCGTCAGCCAGTCCCGGCCGCTCGAAGCCTACTGAGCCAACCCGCCATCAAATGATCCGCCTTGACGGCATGGCGGATCATTTCCTGTTGCGGATGTCACCAAAGCGCTCTGAAAACCGTTTCGCACTTTTCCCGGAATTGCTCTAGATCAGAGCGATGTCGAAAAGAATCGCCGGTCCAGAGATAGAACGCCTGATCCAGCTCCTGGCCAAGGTGCCGGGGCTCGGGCCGCGTTCGGCAAGGCGCGCGGCTCTCCATCTCATCAAGAAGAAGGAGCAGCTGCTCGAGCCTTTAGCCGCAGCCATGGGCGAGGCGGCCGATAAAGTGCGCATCTGCTCGACCTGCGGCAATGTCGACACCTCCGACCCGTGCATGATCTGCACCGATCCACGCCGCGATGCCGGCACGCTTATCGTCGTCGAGGACGTCTCCGATCTCTGGGCGCTGGAACGCGCCGCCGCCATGAACGCGCGCTATCACGTGCTCGGCGGCACGCTGTCGCCGCTCGACGGCATCGGCCCGGACCAGCTCAACATCCGCTCGCTGGTAGACCGTGTCGCCGGCGGCGAGGTGAAGGAGGTGATCCTTGCCGTCAACGCCACCGTCGAGGGCCAGACCACGGCGCACTACCTGACCGATCAGCTCTCGGGTTTCGAGGTCAAGGTGACTAGGCTCGCGCATGGCGTTCCGGTCGGCGGCGAACTCGACTATCTCGACGAAGGCACGCTTGCCGCGGCGCTGCGCTCGAGGACGGCGTTTTGAAGGGAGGGGATTGGTGACTGGCGTTTTTCCCGGAAAGGCCGCACTCCGTCCCACCCCCCTCTGTCTTGCCGGACATCTCCCCCGCAAGGGGGGAGATCAGACGTCACGCCGGCTTTCGCCAATATCCAAGGTCGCAGGAAGAGGCGGGGCACCGAAACAGCCAATCTCCCCCCAAGTGGGGGAGATGTCCGGCAAGACAGAGGGGGGCGCGACAGAACGCGGCTTTTCCAAATTCGGCTTCGCATTTTTCCTTGCGGCGCTTGCCGTCCTCCTCACCCTCCCCGCTCGCGCCACGCCCATCGACAACCAATTCCAGGCCTGGCTGCAAAACGACCTCTGGCTCGAGGCCAAGGCCAAAGGCATTTCCAAAAAGACCTTCGACGCCGCCTTCATCGGCGTGAAGCCGAACCTGAAACTGCCGGATCTCGTCATGCCCGGCGAGAAGCCGGCGACGCCGCAAAAACAGCACCAGGCGGAGTTCGGTCCGCCCGCCAATTATTTCGCCGAGAAGATCATTCGGGCCGTCACCGGCGGAGGACGGTCGCGCGAAAGCGCCAACGCCCGCGTGCTTGGGCTCATCGAGAAGCGGTACGGCGTGCCTGGCGAGATCGTGCTGGCGATCTGGGGTCGCGAGACCGGCTTCGGCGCCGCCAAGATGCCTTACGACGCCTTCGAGGTGCTGGGCACCAAGGCGTTCATGTCGACGAAGAAGGATTTCTTCCGCACGGAGGTGCTGGCCGCACTCGAGATCGTCGAGCGCGGGCTCGCTCCGGTCAATGCGATGAAGTCCTCCTGGGCCGGCGCGCTCGGCCAGCCGCAATTCATGCCGACGTCCTTCCTCAAGCATGCCGTCGACTTTGACGGCGACGGCCGGCCCGACATCTGGAATTCGACGCCGGACTTGCTCGCCTCCATCGCCAACTATCTTGTCCACTATGGCTGGGTGAGGGGGCGCGGCTGGGGGACCGAGGTGATTGCGCCGGCAAACGTCTCCTGCGCGCTCGAAGGACCCGACCAGGGCAAGAAGATTTCTGACTGGGTGGCGATGGGCATCAGGCGCGTCGACGGAAAGGCGTTTCCGGCCAGTGAACTCAAGGCCGAGGGTTTCCTGCTGATGCCGGCCGGACGCAGCGGCCCCGCTTTCATCGTCACGCCGAATTTCTATGTGCTGAAGCAATACAACACCAGCGATCTATATGCGCTGTTCATCGGCCACGCCGCCGATCGCATCGCCAAAGGCGACACCACCTTTGCCGGCACCTGGGGGCGGGTGGGCGATCTCCACCGGTCCGATATCGCTGCCCTCCAGCAAGCGCTGGAGGCCAAGGGCTACGATGTCGGCAGTGCCGACGGCCTGCCCGGCTTCAAGACACGCCGCTCGATCGGCGTCTGGCAAGCGAAGAACGGCAAGGCCGCCACCTGCTTTCCGGACGCGAACCTGGTTGCGCAGCTAAAATGACGGGCGACTTCCAAGCGGCCAGGAGTTGGCAGATTTTTCCCAATCGGCGGCTTCGACTAGCCGGCGCCTGGGTCGACTCGCAACGGCCCATTCTGGCCCAATAAGCGTCTCGCAAAATGCGCGTTGCGGGCTCGAACGCAGCTGAATAGGGTGTTGACCAACTGGACAAAAACCACGACGGTAAGGTCGGTGGGCCGTCGATCGGTCCCAAGGAATTCTGCAACCCTGAGCCGGGAACTCAGGTCAACAATCAACAAAACAGGGAACGACTACCATGATGCTGGAAAGGTTTGCTCTTCGCTCTCGTGGCTTGCTCGCGGGTGTGGCGATGTCGGCGCTGCTCGCGGTGCCGGCCTTTGCGGTCACGCCTGCCGACACGTTGGTCGAAGGCTTCGCCTTCGACGATATCATCTCGATGGATCCGGGCGAAGCGTTCGAGCTGTCAACCGCTGAGGTTACCGGCAACACCTACGATCTCCTGGTTCGCCTCGACCTCAGCGACACCTCCAAAGTCAAGGGCGATCTCGCCGAGAGCTGGACTATTTCCGACGACGGCCTGACCTACACCTTCAAGCTTAAGCCCGGAATGAAGTTCGCCTCCGGCAATCCGATCACCGCCGCCGACGTCGCCTATTCCTTCGAGCGCGCGATCAAGCTGGACAAGAGCCCCGCCTTCATCATCAACCAGTTCGGCATCAGCGGCGACAACGTCACCGAAAAGGCTAAGGCGGTCGACGACACCACCTTCCAGTTCGTTGTCGACAAGGCTTATGCGCCGAGCTTCGTGCTCAACTGCTTGTCGGCTACCGTCGCCTCGGTCGTCGACAGCAAGCTGGTCAAGGAACATGTCGCCGCCGTCACGCCGAGCGCCGACTACAAATGGGACAACGACTTCGGCAATGCCTGGCTGAAGACCGGCTATGCCGGCTCCGGCCCTTACAAGCTGCGCGAATGGCGCGCCAATGAAGTCGTCGTTCTGGAACGCAACGACAACTACAACGGCGAGAAGGCCAAGCTCGCCCGCGTTATCTACCGCTTCATGAAGGAAAGCTCGGCGCAGCGTCTGGCGCTCGAGGCCGGCGATATCGACGTCGCCCGCAACCTCGAGCCGAACGATCTCGACGCCATCGCCAAGAATGGCGATCTCACCACCACCAGCGCGCCGAAGGGCACGGTCTATTACATCAGCCTCAACCAGAAGAACGCCAACCTCGCCAAGCCGGAGGTTCGGCAGGCCTTCAAGTACCTGGTCGACTATGATGCGCTGGGCTCGACCATCCTCAAGGGCATCGGCGAGATCCACCAGTCCTTCCTGCCCAAGGGCGACCTCGGCGCCATCGACGACAACCCGTTCAAGCTCGATGTCGCCAAGGCGAAGGAACTGCTGGCCAAGGCCGGCCTGCCTAACGGCTTCAGCGTGACCATGGACGTACGCAGTAAACAGCCGGAGACAGGCATGGCGGAATCGATCCAGCAGACGCTGGGTCAGGCCGGCATCAAGCTGGAGATCATTCCCGGTGACGGCAAGCAGACGCTGACCAAATACCGCGCCCGCAACCACGACATCTATATTGGCCAGTGGGGCCAGGACTATTTCGACCCGAATTCCAATGCCCAGACCTTCGCCTCGAACCCGGACAATTCCGACGCCGCCAAGATCAAGACCCTGGCCTGGCGCAATGCCTGGGACATTCCGGACCTGACCAAGCAGACCGAGGCGGCGCTGCTGGAGAAGGATTCGGCTAAGCGCGCCGACATGTACAAGGATCTGCAGAAGAAGATCCTCGACACCAGCCCCTTCGTCGTCATCCACCAGCAGCTCGAAGTGGCGGGCCTGCGCAAGAACCTCAAGGGCTTCGCGCTCGGACCGAGCTTCGACACCAACTTCGTCGGTGCGGTCTCGAAGGAATAGCGTTCTCGGACGCGCCGCGTGAGCATAGTTGAAAACCAGGCGGTGGCCGGGCGCGGCAGCGCCCGTGCCGTCGCCATTCTATCCGCGCTCGGCAGTTTCCTGGTCATCGCGGTGACGACCTATCTCGGTCTTCTCGCTGTGACCTTCTTCATCGGCCGCGTGATTCCCATCGATCCGGTGCTGGCCGTGCTCGGCGACCGGGCCCCTACTGCCGTCGTCGAGCGCACGCGCCGCGAGATGGGCCTCGATCTGCCGCTGATCGAACAGTTCTATATCTATGTGAAAAGTGCGCTCCGCGGCGATTTCGGCACTTCGGTGCTGACCACCAATCCGGTGATGTCCGACATCCGCCGCGTCTTCCCGGCGACCATCGAACTGGCGACGCTCGGCACGATCATCGGCGCCGTCATCGGCGTGCCACTCGGCGTGCTCGCTGCTGTCAGGCGCGGCAGTCTCGTCGACCAGATCGTGCGCATCATCGGCCTTATCGGCTATTCCGTGCCGATCTTCTGGCTGGGGCTGCTTGGCCTCGTCCTGTTCTACGCCAAGCTGCAATGGGTCGCCTTTCCGGCGCGGCTCGACGTCGTCTACGAATACACTTTCACGCCGATCACCGGCTTCTACCTGCTCGATGCGGCCATGCAGGGACAGTGGGATGTCTTCTACGACGCCTACCGCCACATCATCCTGCCGGCCTCCCTGCTCGGCTATTTCGCGCTCGCCTATATCAGCCGCATGACGCGCTCCTTCATGCTGAACGAGATGGCGCAGGAATATATCGTCGCCGCCCGCGCCAAGGGCCTGTCGGAGACGCGCATCATCTGGGGCCATGCGCTGCGCAACGCCGCTGTGCCGATGGTGACGGTGATCGCGCTTTCCTATGCCAGCCTGCTCGAAGGCTCGGTGCTGACCGAGACCGTCTTCTCCTGGCCGGGCATCGGCCTCTACATCACCAATTCATTGCAGAACGCCGACATGAACGCGGTGCTCGGCGGCACCATCATCATCGGCTCGGTCTTCATCGCCATCAACCTTCTGTCGGACCTGCTCTATCGGCTCCTCGATCCACGGACGAAAGTCGAATGAGCGCCGAGACGATACAAACCCGTCGCGAATGGCTGCTCAGCGAGAGGCCGGCCTCGCGCATGCAGGCAAGGCTCGGCCGCGCCTATGTGGCCTGGCGGCGCTTCACAGCCAACCGGCTCGCGCTCGTCGGTTTGCTCATCATTCTCGCATTGGTGGTGGTAGCCGCGCTTGCCGGCGTGCTGGCACCCTATTCGCCAACCGTGGGTGACCTGAAGAATGCCCGTCTGCTGGCGCCGAGCGCCGCGCATTGGTTCGGCACCGACGACCTCGGCCGCGATATCTACTCGCGCATCCTCTACGGCTCGCGCTGGACGCTCTATGTCGTCATCCTCGTCGCCATCATCGCCGCGCCCATCGGCCTGCTGGTCGGCACCGTCGCAGGCTATGCCGGCGGCTGGACCGATGCCATTTTGATGCGCATCACCGACATCTTCCTGGCCTTCCCGAAGCTGGTGCTGGCGCTGGCCTTCGTTGCGGCGCTCGGCCCCGGCATCGAGAACGCGGTGCTGGCGATCGCCATCACCTCCTGGCCGCCTTACGCGCGCATCGCGCGCGCCGAGACGCTGACGGTGCGCAATTCCGACTACATCAAGGCGGTGCAATTGATGGGTGCCTCACCCTTCCGCATCGTGCTGCGCCACATCATGCCGCTCTGCATCTCCTCGCTGATCATCCGGGTGACGCTCGACATGGCAGGCATCATCCTCACCGCCGCCGGCCTCGGCTTCCTCGGCCTCGGCGCGCAGCCGCCGCTGCCCGAATGGGGCGCGATGATTGCGTCCGGCCGCCGCTTCATCCTCGACCAGTGGTGGGTGGCTGCCGCGCCAGGCGCTGCCATCCTTATCGTCAGCCTCGGCTTCAACCTGCTCGGTGACGGCCTACGCGACGCGCTCGATCCCCGGAGCGGCGACCAATGAGTGGCGACCAATGAGCGGCAATTCCGATAGGCAAACGAAAGGTACGCTGCTCGAAGTCGACGATCTGCGCGTCACTTTCCCGACACGCACCGGGATCGTGCAGGCGGTGCGCGGCGTGTCCTTCTCGCTCGGCCGCGAGCGGCTGGGCATCGTCGGCGAGAGCGGCTCCGGCAAGTCGCAGACCGGCCGCGCCATCATGGGCCTGACACCGCCGCAGGCCGAGGTGTCGGCGAAAAAGCTGCGCTTCGACGGCATCGACCTGCTGTCGATGTCATCCAGCCGGCGCCGTGCGCTGCGGGGAAACCGCATCGCCATGATCCTGCAGGACCCGAAATACTCGCTCGATCCGGTGATGACCATCGGCCGCCAGATCGTCGAGACGCTGCGCACGCATGAGAAAGTTGGAAAGGCCGAAGCGCGCGAGCGCGCGCTGGAGATGCTTCGGGCGGTCCAGATTCGCGATCCGGCCCGTGTCTTCGACCTTCACCCGCATGAGGTCTCGGGCGGCATGGGCCAGCGCGCGATGATCGCCATGATGCTGATCGCCGGGCCGGAACTGATGATCGCCGACGAGCCGACCTCGGCGCTCGACGTCACCGTGCAGCTCGATGTGCTGAACATTCTCGACAGGCTGGTCGCCGAGCGCGGGATGGGGCTGATCTTCATCTCGCATGATCTGCGCCTGGTGTCCTCCTTCTGCGACCGCGTGGTCGTCATGTATGCCGGCAAGGTGGTCGAGCAGCTCAAGGCGTCCGAGCTGCGCGAGGCCCAGCATCCCTATACGCGCGGCCTGCTCAACTGCATGCCGAGGATCGGCTTCGAGCGACACCCGCTGCCAGTGCTCGACCGCAAGCCGGAGTGGGCGGCATGACGGCCGCCATCACCATCGAAGGGCTGGAGGTGATTTTCGACCGCTTCCGCGCGCTGAAGGGCGTTAAACTCGAAGTCAGGGAAGGCGAGTCCTACGGCCTGGTTGGCGAAAGCGGCTCCGGCAAGTCGACCCTGCTCAAGGCAATCACCGGCCTTGCGCCTGTCGCTGCCGGCACCATCGCTGTCAACGGCAAGACGCTTGGCAAGACCCGCGACAAGGCCTTTTACCGCGACGTGCAGATGGTCTTCCAAGATCCGTATGGGTCGCTGCATCCGCGCCAGACCGTCGACCGGCTGCTGCAGGAACCGCTCGCCATTCACGCAATCCAGGATGGCGAGAAGCGCATCGAGCGCGCGCTGGACGAAGTCGGCCTCGGCAAGGGTTTCCGGTTCCGCTATGCGCACCAGCTCTCCGGCGGCCAGCGCCAGCGCGTGGCGATCGCGCGCGCGCTGATCCTCGAACCTTCGATCCTTTTGCTCGACGAGCCGACCTCGGCGCTCGATGCTTCTGTCCAGGCCGAGGTGCTGAACCTGCTCGAAGAGGTGCGGCGGCGGCGCAAGCTCACCTTTCTGATGGTCAGTCACGACCTCGCCATCATCACCCATATGTGCGAACGGCTGATGGTGATGCAGAACGGCGAAGCGGTGGAGACGCTGACCGCAAGCCAGCTGATCGGCCACCGCGTGAGCGAGGATTATACGCGCAACCTGCTTCGGGCGAGCGAGGGGTTTGTGAGGGTGTAGTTTTCTCTCGCAGGTTCGCGACGGGGTGCGACCTGGCTTTTAACTCTCCGCAGCAACGATCACGTCTGCTTTGGCGCCATCCCGCACCCGCTTCGGCGGCTCCTTGATCCGGAACCACGTCACATAAAGCGCCGGCAGGAAGAGCAGCGTGATCGCCGTGCCGGCGATGATGCCACCCATCATCGCGTAGGCCATCGGTCCCCAGAACACCTCGCGCGCGATCGGGATGAGGGCCAGGCTGGCCGCCGCCGCCGTCAGCGCGATCGGCCGCATCCGGTGCTCGGTCGCCTCGATCACGGCTGTCCAGCGGTCCTTGCCCTCGGCGACGAGATCCTCGATCTGCACGATTAGGATGACCGAGTTGCGGATCAGGATGCCGATCAGCGCCAGCACGCCGAGAATGGCGACGAAGCCGAGCGGCGCGCCGCTGGGCACCAGGGCGGCCACCACGCCGATCAGCCCGAGCGGCGCCACCGCCACCACCAGGAACAGGCGTTGGAAGCTTTGCAACTGCACCATCAGGATGGTCGCCATGATGAACAGCATCAAGGGCACCACGGCCGCGATCGGTCCTTGGCTCTTGGCACTTTCTTCGACAGAGCCCGCTATTTCGACCGAATAGCCGGGCGGCAGCTTGGCGATGAAGGCCTCGACCGAAGGCTTAAGCTCGTTGACCACGGTCGCAGGCAGCACGTCGCCCACCAGGCCGGCGCGCACGGTGATTGTCGGCGTGCGGTTGCGCCGCCACACTGTCGGCTGCTCGAGGTCGTAGCGGAAATTGGCGATGGCAGCCAAGGGGATCGACTCGCCCGTGCCGGTCGGCAATTGCATGTTCTGCAGCGTCGAGATCGAGCTGCGGTCCGCCTCGCGCGAGCGCGCAACGACATTGATCAAGTAGGTGGCGTCGCGCACTTGGGTGATCGTCGAGCCGCCCACCGTGCTGTTCAGCGCGCTGGCGATATCGGACGAGGTGATGCCGAGCTGGCGCGCCTTGTCCTGCAGCACGTCGACCCTCATCACGCGCTGCGGTTCGTTCCAGTCGAAGGTCGGCGCGGCGAGCCTCGGATTGGCGGAGATCACGCCGGCAAACTGTTGCGCCATTTCGCGCACCGTCTGGATGTCGGGACCGCCGACGCGGTACTGCACAGGCCTGCCGACCGGCGGCCCGAGCTCGAGCGGCTTGACGAACGCGTCGGTGCCGACGAACTCCTGGCGCAGCAGCTTTTCCAGCGCCGGTTTCACCCGGTTGCGCGCTTCGATGCTCTTGGTGACGATGACGGTCTGACCGAAATAGGGATTGGCCGACTGAACGTCATAGGCAAGCACGAAGCGCACCGCGCCCTGGCCAATGTACGAACTGAAATGGTCGATGTCGGGGTTGCCGACCAGCGCCCGCTGCTCGAAGCGCTCCATCTGGTCGCGCGTCTCGGTAATCGAGGAGTTCTGCGGCAGGTTCCAGTCGACGATCAGCTCCGGCCGGTCCGATGGCGGGAAGAACTGCTGCTGGACGAGGCCGAAGCCGGCGACCGAGGCCGCGAACACAAGCATCGTCACGATGATCGTCAGCCAATGGCGGCGAACCGAGAAGACAAGCACGCGCCGGAACAGTGACGTGAACCGGCCGGGCTGGTCGTGATGTTTTTCCTTCATCGTCGCCGGCAGGATGGTGACCCCGAGCAGCGGCGCGAACAGCACCGCCACGATCCATGACACCAGCAGCGACACCGCGATGACGACGAACAGCGTGAAGGTGTACTCGCCTGCGGCGCTCGAGTTGAGCCCGATCGGGATGAAGCCGGCGACTGTCACCAGCGTGCCGGTCAGCATCGGGAAGGCGGTCGAGGTGTAGACATAGGTCGCCGCCTTGCGCAGGTTGTCGCCGACCTCCAGCCGCGCCACCATCATCTCGACGGCGATCATGGCATCGTCGACCAAAAGGCCGAGCGCGATGATCAGCGCACCGAGCGAGATGCGCTGCAGCGATATCCCGAGATACGCCATGACCGTGAAGGTGATGGCCAGCACCAGCGGAATTGATAGTGCGACGACGAAGCCGGCGCGCAGTCCGAGGCTGATGAAGGAGACGGCGAGCACGATGGCGACGGCCTCGAACAGCGCCCGCGTGAAGCCCGAGACCGCCTCCTCGACGATCACCGGCTGGTCGGCGACCAGATGCACCCCGACGCCGACCGGCAGGTCGGCCAGCACCTTCTGCATCTCCTCGTGCAGCGCTTCGCCGAATTTGAGCAGATTGGCGTTCGGCTTCATGCCGATGGCAAGCCCGATCGCATCCTGGCCGTTGAAGCGGAACAAGGCCGTCGGCGGGTCGACATAGCCGCGCCTGATCGTCGCCACGTCGCTCAGTCGGAAGAAGCGGTCGTTGACGCGCAGGTTGATGGCCCGCAGGCTCTCCTCGGAGGTGAACTGGCCTCCGACGCGCACGCTGACGCGCTCCGGACCGGACTGCACGACGCCGGACGGCGTGATGGCGTTCTGCGCCTGCAGGCTGGCGACAATCTGCTGCTGGTTGAGGCCAAGCGCGGCGATCTGGCGGCTGGAGAATTCCAGGTAGATCGCCTCGTCCTGCGCGCCGACCAGGTCAACCTTGCCGGCATTCGGCACGGTCAGGATCTTTGTCCTCACATCCTCGACATAGTCGCGCAATTGGCGCGGCGTAAGTCCGTCGGCGGTGAAGGCGTAGATGTTGCCGTAGACATCGCCGAAGCGGTCGTTGAAGAACGGTCCCTGCACGCCTTGCGGCAACTGCGCCTTGATGTCGTTGACCATGTTGCGCACCTGAAGCCAGTTCGGCACGACATCGCGCGCCTTGGTGGTGTCCTTCAGGTTGACGAAGATGACGGTCTGGCCGGCCGTGGTGACGGATCTGGTGAAGTCGAGGCTGTCGAGCTCCTCGAGCTTCTTCTCGATGCGGTCGGTCACCTGCTGCACCGTCTCCTTGACCGAGGCGCCCGGCCAATTGGCCTGGATGATCATGGTCTTGATGGTGAAGGCGGGATCTTCCTCGCGGCCGAGATTGAGATAGGAGAAAATCCCGGCCACGACGAAGACCAGCATGAAATACCACACCATGGAGCGGTGGCTGAGCGCCCAATCGGAAAGATTGAAGCCCTGCATCAGACCCCGCCCTCCGGCACCTTGACTTTCTGGCCTTCGCTCAAGCTGTGGACGCCCGCGGTGACGACGCGCATGCCTGCCTCGAGGCCTTCGGCCACCGTGAAGCTGCCGCCCTTTTTCGACGCGATCTTGATCTCGCGCGCGCTCACGCTTGAGGACTGCGGATCGACGACCCACACCATTTCCGAGCCATTCTTTTCCAGCAGCGCCGATATCGGCAGTTCGATTGTCGGCGCCAGCTTGGTCATGCGCGTCGCCGTGATCGTCGAGCCCAGCCGGAACGCTGACGGCGGATTGACCAGGGTCAGCCGCACGCGGCGGGTGCGGGTCGAGCCCTCCGATTGCGGCGCGACCTCGCGCAGCTTGGCGTCGGTTTTGATGGTCGGCAGCGATTGCAGAATGATCTCGAACGGCGCGCCGACGGTGAGATCGCCGGTCAATTGGTCGGGAATGTCGACCACTGCCTCGCGCGGATCGGTGCGGGCTACGGTGACGACGGTCTGTCC
Organism: Mesorhizobium sp. WSM3862; assembly: GCF_002294985.1. Lineage (GTDB taxonomy): Bacteria > Pseudomonadota > Alphaproteobacteria > Rhizobiales > Rhizobiaceae > Mesorhizobium. The sequence continues at coordinate 81,883 of NZ_NSGE01000006.1, forward strand.
CGGCGAAACCGTCTGGCCGACTTCGGCGCCGATCGCTGTGACGACGCCGTCGAAATCGGAGAACAGCCGGGCATAACCGAGCTGCTCCTGCGACTTGGCCAGAGCGGCATTGGCGCGCTCGACGCCGGCTTCCGCCGCCTGGCGCGCTTGCTTGGCGGCATCGAACGTAGCCTGCGAAGTATTGGCGGAGGCAAGCAGTTGGCGCTGCCGCTCCTCGCTGGCCGCGGCATTGGCGAATTGCGCCTGCGCGTTCGACAGATCGGCTTTCGATGCCTGGACGGCGAACTCCAGCGCCGTCGGATCGAGCGCCGCGATCGTCGTGCCCTTGCTGACGATGTCGCCGACCTTGACGTCGCGCGAGACGACGCGGCCGAGCAGGCGGAAGGCGAGGTCGGCGCTGTATTGCGGCTCGATCGAGCCGGCAAAGCCGAAGGTCTCGACGGTCTTCGGTTCGACCACCATCGACAGGACCGGCCGGATGACCTCAGGCGCCTTCTCGTCCGAACGCGAGCAGGCGGCAAGCGCAGCAAGAAGAACCAGCGAAGCTATGTGCGGCAACCGGTTCATTGGCTGGACCCCGCCACCTCGATCGTCTGCCCGGGACTGAGCAACTGTCCGGCGGCCGTCACGACGCTCTGGCCTTCCTGCAGACCCCTGTCGACGACGACCACGCCGGAATCGAAGGCGAGCACCTCGACCGGCGCCGCGGTCACCTCCTTGCTCGACGGGTCGACGATCCAAACCGCGGGCTTGCCGGCGGTGGAGGTCAGCGCCTGCCAGGGCAGCAAGACGGCTTTGACGGACTTGGCGCTGACCGTGCCGATCACGGCCGCGCCCAGCGGCATGCCGGCAGGCGTATCGGGAATGCCGACCTTGACCCGGATCGATCCCGACTGGGTATCGACCGCCGGTGAGATCTCGCGCACTTTGCCGACAGCCCTGACCTGAGGGTCGGAAAGCAGCGTGATCGTCACCGCCGGGGAGGGCGGCGTCTGGGCAACCAGCGTTTCATGCACGTTGAAGACCGCGTCGCGGTCGCCGTCCTCGGCGACGGTGAACACGGTCTGCGCCGCCTGCACCACCTGCCCGGCTTCGACCTGGCGCGCCGTGATGACGCCGCCGGCTCCTGCCTTGAGCTCGGTGAAGGAAAGATTTTCCTTGGCGTTGGCCAAGGCGCTTTGCGCCGCATCGACGCTGCCTTGCGCCACTTTCAGCGTCTGGTTGGCGGTGTCGAAATCGCGTCTGGTGGTAAAACCCTGGGAGAGCAGCGTCTTTTGCCGCTGGTAAGTGGCCGCCGCCTGGGTGAGCTGCGCCTGCGCGGCGTCGAGGTCGGCCTGAGCCGAGCGCAGGTCCGATTCCTGTTCCTGCGGATCGATGCGGGCAAGCACCGCCCCTTTATCGACATGCTGGCCGACATCGACCAGCCGCTCGGCGACGCGCCCGCCGACGCGGAACGACAGATTGTTGAGCGTGCGGGCCGCAATCACCCCGGTCAGCGAGGTCCGCGGCGCGTAGTCGGCAAGCGCGACCGTCTGTGTGGTCACCATCACGGGCAGCTTTTTGTCGGCTGCCTGCTGCTTCTGGCAACCTGAAACCAACAGCGCCGCGACACAGGTCAGCAGCAGCAAGGTGTTTGGACAACATGCAGGGCGGAGCGGCAAGGACGGCAAGGCGGACGATGTCGCGTTCCTGCTCATGGTTCCCTCGGCCCGCGGGAGCCGCTCCCGGCAGCGGCACGTCGCGGCTGAAGCGAGGATAATCGATCGGCCGGAAAAGGAAACTGTTTCTGCCCGACGATCGACCGGCTGGTCGAGATCGATTTCGGCCTTGCGGCAGGCCCAATCGACTGAGCCAATGTGCCGACTTGAGGAAAACCTGAAATAAGGTCAGAAGAGGCTTTGACGGCATCAAAACAGAGCGGGCGCCTGCCCGATGAGGTGTGAGATGAAGAATTCAGCCATTTCCGAACGCAAGAACCAGTCGATCTCGCGGGGCGTCGGCATGACCACGCAGATCTACGCCGATCGTGCCGAGAATTCGGAAATCTGGGACGTCGAGGGTCGCCGCTACATCGACTTCTCGTCGGGCATTGCGGTGGTCAACACGGGTCACCGCCATCCGAAAGTGATCGAGGCGGTCAAGTCGCAGCTCGACCGCTTCACCCACACCTGTCATCAGGTCGTTCCTTACGAGAGCTATGTGCGCCTCGCCGAGCGGCTGAACGGCATGCTGCCCGGCAAGTTCGACAAGAAGACCGTCTTCGTCACCACCGGCGCAGAGGCGGTCGAGAACGCCGTCAAGATCGCGCGCAACGCCACCGGTCGCCAGGCGGTTATCGCCTTTTCCGGCGGCTTCCACGGCCGCACCTTCATGGGCATGGCGCTGACCGGCAAGGTCGTGCCTTACAAGGTTGGCTTCGGCGCCATGCCGGCCGATGTCTTCCATGCGCCGTTCCCGGTCGCGCTGCACGGCGTGTCGGTCGCGGATTCGCTTGCAGCGCTCGACAAGTTGTTCAAGGCCGATGTCGATCCGGCCAGGGTCGCGGCCATCATTGTCGAGCCGGTGCAGGGCGAGGGCGGCTTCTACGAGGCGCCGCGCGATTTCATGACGGCACTGCGCAAGACCTGCGACCAGCACGGCATCCTTCTTGTCGCCGACGAGGTGCAGACCGGCTTTGCCCGCACCGGCAAGATGTTCGCGATGGAGCACCATGACGTGGCGCCGGATCTCACCACCATGGCCAAGAGCCTCGCCGGCGGGTTCCCGCTGTCGGCCGTCACCGGCCGCGCCGAGATCATGGACGCGCCTGGACCGGGCGGGCTCGGCGGCACCTATGGCGGCAGCCCGATCGGCGTCGCCGCGGCGCATGCCGTGCTCGACGTCATCGAGGAAGAAAAGCTGTGCGAGCGTGCCAACGCGCTCGGCGCCAGGCTGAAGCAGCGGCTGGCGTCGATCCGCGAGGACGTGCCGGAGATCGTCGACATCCGCGGCCCGGGCTTCATGAACGCCGTCGAGTTCAATGATGTGAACAAGGGCCTGCCCTCGGCGGAATTAGCCAATGCGGTGCGGCTGAAGGCGCTCGACAGGGGCCTCATCCTGCTCACCTGCGGCGTCTATAGCAACGTCATCCGCTTCCTGTCGCCAATCACCATCCAGGACGGCGTCATGACCGAGGCGCTGGATATCCTCGAGACCTCGATCCGCGAGGCGCGGGCGGCTTGAGCCAACCCTACCTCCCCACAAGGGGGAGGGTAAGCGCGTCAGCCTGCGGCCCTTGCCGGCTCGTCCTGGCTGAAGGCCGCAAGCGCCGCCTTCAGCGCATCCGGCCCGGCTGCCACGGTGTGAGGCGCGGGCGAGAAGCCGGCGCCGAGCATCTTGCGGCCGAGCATGTGGTCGGCCGGGCGGTTGACGGATTCGATGCCGAGCAGTCTGTTGCCGGCATAATGGTAGATCGAGAACTTGTTCTCGGCCGGCTCGCCCAGCACGACATGGCTGTCGCCGCCTTGCGTCAGGCCGACCATCTGCAGCTTCATGTCGCCGATATCCGACCAGAACCAAGGCACGGCCGCGAAGGGTTCGGCGTGGCCGACGATGGTGCGCGCGGCAAGCCGCGCCTGGTCGGTGGCGTTCTGCACCGATTCCAGCCGCACGTCGCCGCCGGTGAACCAGTGCCGGTAGGAGGCGGCATCGCCGACGGCGAGGATTTCCGGGATCGAGCTCTGCATATGCTGGTCGACGCGGATGCCGTTGGCGATCGCGATGCCGGCGGCTTCGGCCAGCTCGACATTGGGCACCACGCCGATGCCGATGATCACCAGTTGCGCCGGCAGGCGCTCGCCGCTTAACGTGATCGCGGCCGAAACGCGGCCGCCTTCGCCTTCCAGACGGGCAACCGTGGTGCCGGTGAGCACGCGCACGCCCATCGCCTCCAGGCGCTGGCGCACATGCGCCGCGATCGCCGGCGCCACGGCGCGGCCGAGAAGCCTGTCGAGCGCCTCGACGACGGTGACCTTGCGGCCGGCGGCCCTCAGCGTCGCTGCGATTTCGAGGCCGATGAAGCCGCCGCCGAGGATGACGACCTCTTCGCTCTGCGCGCTCAACTCGCGGATCAGCCGCGCATCGGCCAGCGAGCGCAGCGACAGCACGCCGGCGAGCTCCGCGCCATCGAGCTTGAGGAGGCGCGGCCGCGAGCCGGTGGCCAGCACCAGTAGGTCGAAGGGAATTGTGCCGCCGCCTGAAACGTCCAGCCTGCGCTCGCCACCATCGATCCTGTCGATCCAAACGCCCGGCCGGTAGTCGATGGCATTGCCGGAATAGAAGGCCTCGCCGCGCAAAGGCTGCGGCTTGGCTTCGGCCTCCTTGATGAAGGTCTTGGACAGCGGCGGCTTGTGATAGGGCAGCTCGTTCTCGTCGCCGATCAGGATGACAGGCCCGTCATAGCCTTCCTCACGCAGGCTAGCGGCCGCCTGCACGCCGGCATGACCCGCACCGACAATGACCACCCCGTTCTTCATCGCAACCCTTTTTGCCTTCAAATCTAGGATCTTCCGCCAAGTGGCGATTGTCTGCCGCCGCCGCAAGAGCCTTGGTCCGGGTCGCACCCAGGATGGCCGCCTGTCAATCCGGATATCCGCCGCATTCTCCGGCTTAAAGTTGATAATTCCAGTTTAGAATAATTCTAAACTGTTGTTTCAATTGAATTTTCTCTGTACCGCCAGTTGACTTCCAGCCGCTCCGCCGCTTTATGGAGGGCTGCGCTCCTGGCGCATTCCTTTGATGTCTGGGCCTTTAACCCTTTCGATTGGAGGCATTTCGGTGTCTTTTGCTGATTGGCCGCGCCATTGCGCGGCAACTTTGCCTTTACGGTCATTCGTGCTTGCGCTGGCGCCGCGCGCCGGCGGCCGCATGCCTATGTCATTGAATTTCTGAGGAGATGGGATTGATGAAAGCGACAATCACGCCGCGAACTATTGCGCTGCGTTGGGGCACCAGGCTTGCCGCGATCGGCGCCACCGCGGCGCTGACGGCGGCCGTGTTCTTGCTGCCGGCGAAGGCCGAAACCGATGCTAAGGCGGTGATCAAGACCTATGCCGACATCGCGCTCGCCAAATACGAGGATTCGCTGACCACGGCTGAGGCGCTCGACAAGGCCGTCGACGCGCTTCTCGCCAAGCCCTCGGCAGAGACGCTCAACGCTACCCGCGATGCCTGGAAGGCGGCGCGCGTGCCTTACCAGCAGACCGAGGTCTACCGCTTCGGCAACAAGATCGTGGACGACTGGGAAGGCAAGGTGAATTCCTGGCCGCTGGACGAAGGCCTGATCGACTATGTCGCCAAGAGCTACGGCACCGAGTCGGACGAGAACTCGCTCTATACGGCGAACGTCATTGCGAACAAGGAGATCGAGATCAACGGCAAGAAGGTCGACGCCTCGAAGCTGACGCCGGAATTCCTCTCGGGCACGCTGCAGGAAGCCGGCGGCGTCGAGGCCAATGTCGCGACCGGCTATCACGCCATCGAATTCCTGCTTTGGGGCCAGGACCTGCACGGGACCGGTCCAGGCGCCGGCGAGCGCCCGTACACCGACTACGATCTCAAGAACTGCACTGGCGGCAATTGCGACCGCCGCGCGGAATATCTGAAGTCGGCAAGCGACCTTCTGGTCTCCGACCTGCAGGAGATGGTCAACAACTGGAAGGAAGACGGCGCCGCCCGCAAGACCCTCGTCGATGGCGAGCCGAATGCCGGCATCTCCACCATCCTCACCGGCATGGGCTCGCTATCCTATGGCGAGCTGGCCGGCGAGCGCATGAAGCTCGGCCTTTTGCTGCACGACCCGGAGGAGGAGCAGGACTGCTTCTCCGACAACACCTACAACTCGCATCTCTATGATGCGATCGGCATCCGCGCCGCCTATCACGCCAACTATACGCGCCTCGACGGCACCGTGGTTTCCGGCCCGTCGGTGTCGGACATGGTGAAGGTGGCCGATTCTGCGATCGACAAGGAACTGTCGGACAAGCTCGATACTTCGGTCGCCAAGATGGAAGCGATCAAGGCGCGGGCGCTGGCCGGCGAGGCCTATGACCAGCAGATCGCCGAAGGCAATGCGGAAGGCAACGCCACTGTGCAGGCGGCGATCGACGCGCTGATCGACCAGACCAAGTCGATCGAACGCGCGGTCGGCTCGCTCAAGCTCAATGCCATCGCCTTCGAGGGCTCCGACAGCCTTGATGCTCCGGACAAGGTATTCAAGTAGCACCCGAGCATGATCCCAAAAAGTGGAAGCCGGTTTTTGGACAAGATCATGCTCAATTGAGAAACAAGCCAAACGGCGCCGGAACAGCGCCGCCAGCCAGAGCAAGTGAATGCTGATCTGCCATTGCAACATCATCACCGAGAAGGAGATCGAGCAGACGATCATCGGTCTGCTGGATGAAGATCCCTGGCAGCTTATCGTGCCGGCCAAGGTCTATCATGCCATGCGCAAGCGCGGCCGCTGTTGCGGCTGCTTTCCAAATGTGGTGGAAACGATCATTCGGGTCACCGAGAACTACCACGCCCGTTCAGAGGGGAGCGGCGCGGATATCGTTTCACACCTGGACCGCGTCAGAGGACTGCGCGGCCAATTCGGGAGCAGAACCCATGAAAGGCGAACCGCAGGTCATCGAGCGGCTTAACGAAGCCCTATTTCTGGAGCTTGGTGCCGTCAATCAGTACTGGGTTCATTATCGTCTGCTCGAAGACTGGGGCTACACCAAGCTGGCGAAGAAGGAGCGGGCGGAATCGATCGAAGAAATGCATCACGCCGACCGGCTGGTTGCCCGCATCATCTTCCTCGAAGGCCATCCGAACCTGCAGTCAGTCGCGCCGTTGCGTATCGGCCAGAATGTGAAGGAAGTGCTCGAATCCGATCTCGCCGGCGAATATGACGCGCGCACCTCCTACAAGCGCTCGCGCGAGATTTGCCAGGATGCGGGCGACTATGTGTCGATGAAACTGTTCGAGGATCTGCTGACGGACGAGGAAGGCCACATCGACTTCCTGGAGAGTCAGCTCGACCTGCTCGCCTCGATCGGCGAGGAAAAGTACGGCCAGCTCAACGCCGACTCGGCCAACGAGGCGGAGTAAGGACATGCGGGAATGCGGCGCCCGATAGATTTTTCGCGCCGCTCGCGGCGGGCCGAGATAGCCGGCCTGCTGCTCCCGAGGAACCCGCGATACCGGATCTGGCGCGGTGCCACGCTCCTGCTGGCAATCACGCTTTCTGCTCCCGCCATGGCGGGCGAGCCGGCGGGTCTGCCGACGAGCCGCACAGATCTGACGCCGGGGGATCAGGCGCGGGTGCTGGCGGTCACCAAGCCTACGACCGACTTTACAAAGCCCGAACCGTTCGAGCTGATGCAGGGCGGCGCCGGCACGTCGAGGAAGGGCGTCAACCGCGACGCCTTCTCGCAGCCTTCCGCCAACATCACCTTCGAGGAGGAAGCGACCTTCAAGCTCGGCAATGCGCTTTTTCGCAAGAACTGGGTGTCGTCGCCGTCATCGACCCAAGCGTCCGACGGGCTCGGGCCGCTGTTCAACGAACGCGCCTGCCAGAACTGCCATCTGAAGGATGGTCGCGGCCGACCGCCGGAAAGCGGCACAGGCTCGACCTCGATGTTCTTGCGGCTGGCGCGCGATGCAAGCAATGCCGAGGAGAGAGCCGAACTTGCCGACTACAAGCTGCTGAATTTCCCCGATCCTGTCTATGGCTCGCAATTGCAGGATCTGGCGGTTCCCGGCCTCAAGGGTGAAGGCCGCATGCGCATCGACTATTCGGAAGCGAAGGTCACGCTGGGCGACGGTGCCGTCGTTTTGCTGCGCAAGCCCCGCTATTCGGTCGAGAATCTGGGCTATGGCCAACTCGATCCGCGCACGACGTTGTCGCCGCGCCTGACGCCGCCAATGATCGGGCTCGGACTGATCGAGGAGATCGCCCCGGCCGACATCCTCGCCCTTGCCGATCCGCGTGACCGCGACAGCGACGGCATCTCCGGCCGGCCGAACCTAGTTCGCGAGGAGTTGAGCGGCGCGATAACTTTGGGCCGCTTCGGCTGGAAAGCGCAGGCCGCATCGATCCGGCAGCAGGCCGCCGATGCCTTTGCCGGCGATATCGGCATCTCGACGCCTGAAGTGCCGAAGCATTGGGGCGATTGCACCGAGGCTGAGAAGGCGTGCCTTACCCTGCCGAATGGCGTCCAAGAGCGCCTGGGCGCGGCGGAAGCGCCGCCCCCGGTCATGGACCTCGTGACCTTCTATTCGCAGAACCTCGCTGTGCCGGCGCGGCGCGACCTCGACAAGCCGGAGGTTCTTTCCGGCAAGAAGCAGTTCTACGAGATGGGCTGCATTTCCTGCCACACGCCGAAATTCGTCACCATGCGCGGCACGCCCAACAAGGCGCAAGCCTTCCAATTGATCTGGCCATATTCCGATTTCCTGCTGCACGACATGGGCGAGGGCCTCGCCGACGGGCAGCGCGTAGGGGAGGCGAGCGGCAGCGAATGGCGCACGCCCCCGCTCTGGGGCATCGGCCTGACCGCCACGGTCAACGGCAACAGCTTCTATCTGCATGACGGCCGCGCGCGGACGCTCGAAGAGGCGATCTTGTGGCACGGCGGCGAGGGCCAGAAGGCGCGCGACCGCTTCGCCGGCGCGGCTGGCGCCGACCGCGATGCGCTGATCAAATTCCTGGAGTCGCTCTGATGTTCAACCGACGTGCCGCCGCGCTTGCCCTTCCTTTCTTGCTGGCCATGGCCTTGCCGACCCAGCCCGCGGTCAAAGCCTCCGATGTCATCGGACGCGCGATCGACGGCTTCGTCCGCCCGGCCTACGCCAGCCTCGACGACCATGCCGGGACCCTGACCCAGGCGATGCGCCAGCTCTGCAGTGCGCCGTCCCAGCAGAATCTCGATGCGGTGCGTACCGAGTTTTCCGCCACAGTCGAAGCCTGGTCGGTGGCCGAGATCATCGCCTTCGGGCCCATCAAGGAAAACAACCGGCTGGAGCGCATGCTTTACTGGCCGGACCGCAAGAGCATCGGATTGAGGCAGGTGCAGTCGACCCTCGTTGCCAAGGATCCATCCGCCACCGATCCGGCGCAACTCGCGGGAAAGAGCGTTGCCATGCAGGGCCTCGGTGCGTTGGAATATGTGCTATTCGGCGATGGCGCCGAAACGCTTGCCAGTAAGGACGATCCCTATCGATGCGCCTACGGGGCGGCGGTGGCCAGCAACATCCAAGCGATCGCCGGCGAGGTCCGCGAAGCGTGGCGCAAGCCCGATGGTTTTGCCTCGCTCTGGGCCAATCCGGGGCCGAAGAACCCGCTCTATCGTGATGGTACCGAGGCGGTTACGGAACTGGTCGGCGTTTTCATCAATGAGCTGGAAATGATCCGCGACGTGCGGCTCAAGGGTTTTCTTGGCGCGAAGCCCGATGCTGACAAGCCGAAGCAGGCGATCTACTGGCGCTCGCAGAACACGCTGAAATCGCTGGCCGGAAATCTGTCGGGCATCGACAAGCTGTTCCAGGCCTCCAAGCTTGGCGATGCGCTGCCCGCCGATGCGCGGTGGATGGCCGAATCCATCCACATCCAGCTGACCAACGGCGTGGCGACGGCGAAGTCTGTTAGCGGCCCGATCGACAAGGCGCTCGCCGATCCGGCGCTACGCGACAAGCTCGAGCATCTCGCGCTGATCACCTCCAGCCTCTCGACCCTGATCGGCACCAGGATGACCGCCGAGTTTGGCCTGACCGCCGGCTTTTCGTCGCTGGACGGTGATTGACGTCGTGACGACGCCGCTCATCGATCGCCGCGACTTTCTGCGTGCCGCCGGCGCCGGCTTCGCCACGGCGATGGTGCCGCGCGCCTGGGCGGAGACGCTTGCAACGGACGCCGTCTTCGCCACGGCCTTCGTCAGGCGCGACGGCAGCTTCGGCGCCGCCGTGCTCTCCGAGGCCGGCAAGATCCTTCACACGCTCGATCTGCCCGACCGTGGCCACGACGTCGCGTTCGATCCGGTGTCGAAACGCTCGATCGTCTTCGCCCGCCAGCCCGGCACCTTCGCGATGGTCTTCGACCACACCGGCCGCGAGGAGCCTTTGACCATCGCCAGCATCGCCGGCCGGCACTTCTTCGGTCACGGCGTGTTCTCGCCCGACGGCGCGCTGCTCTATGCAACGGAAAATGATTTCGACAACGCCGCCGGCGTCGTCGGCGTCTATGACGCGCGGGCGAAGTTCAGCCGCGTCGGCGAGTTCCCGACCTACGGCACGGGTCCGCACGAACTGCTGCTGCTCGGCGACGGCAGGACGCTCGCCGTCGCGAATGGCGGCATCGAAACGCATCCGGATTTCGGCCGCGCCGAGCTCAACATCGCAACGATGAAGCCTTCCTACACGCTGGTCGACCGCATCACTGGCGACCTGATCGAAAAGCACGAATTGCCGCCGGCGCTGCATCAGCTGTCGATCCGTCACATGGACCGCGACCAGGCGGGCACCGTCTGGTTCGGCTGCCAGTATCGCGGGCCGGCGACTGACCGGCCGGCGCTGGTCGGCCGCGCCGCGCGCGGCAAGGAGCTCGAGCTTTTGGAGATGCCGCAGGACGTGCTGTCGGGCTTCCGCAACTATATCGGCTCGGTTGCCGCCAATCCCGATGCCGGCACCGTCGCCGTGACCTCGCCGGAGGGTAATTCGCTGGCCGCCATCGATGCCGCCAGCGGACGCGTTGTCGCAACGAAGTCGCTGGTCGAAGTTTGCGGTCTCGCGCCGGACGGCGCCGACTTCATGGCAACGACCGGTGCTGGCGAGATCGTCGGCGGTGCGGGCGGGTCGCGCGCCGAACCTGACTATGTCTGGGACAACCACGTGCTGCGCATCGCGGCTGCGGGCTGATCGCTGTCAAGGCCAGCTTCCTGATGTCGCGCTAAAGCCAAGCCGCATAACATTTATGCGGCGTGGCCCTTGCGGCGGCGGGCCATGCCGGGCACAGGGAATGTGTTTTGATCCAGTTGGTTAACCGGCCCTATGAAGCTGCTCGCCATCGACTGCGCCGCCAATCTCTGCGCCGCCTGCGTACACGACGCTGACGCTGGCATCGAGCTTGGCCGCCAGGTGCTCGACCTCGGCAAAGGGCATGCCGAGCATCTGATGGCCGTCATCGAGGCGGCACTGAAGGCCAGCGGGATCGGCTACCAAGGCTTGGACGCTGTAGCCGTCTCGATCGGCCCCGGTTCTTTCACTGGCCTGCGCGTCGGCGTCTCGACCGCGCGCGGCTTGGCCCTGGCGCTGACGATCCCGGCCATCGGCGTGACGACGCTGGAAGCGTTGGCGGCGGAGGCCGCGAATGCCTTTCCCGGCCGCGCCGTGCTGGCGGCGCTCGACGCCGGCCGCGAGGAACTCCATGCGGCACTTTTCGATGAAGCGTTAGTTCTGACTTACGGACCAATGGTGGCCACGCTTTCCCAAGCGACCGGAATGGCAGTCGATGCGAAAGCGGTCCTCACCGGCACCGCCGCGCCGCTGATCGCGGCGAGCGGACATGGTTTCGACACCGGGCCGGCCGTTGCCACAGCCGACATAGCGACCTATGCCCGACTGGCCGCCGCGAAAGGGCCAGGCGCAAAGCCGAAGCCGCTCTATCTGCGCGGCGCCGACGCCAAGCCGCAGGCCGGTTTCATTCTGCCAAGGCGGAGCCATGAATCCGGGAAGCCGGGTTCTGGAGAAGATCATGCACCAAAGGGAAAAAAATCCTGATGCGCATACCTTTCTTTCAGCCGCGCCGCAGGGATTATGCGCTGGAGCCGCTGACGGTGGCCGACAGCGCCGCCGTTGCGGTGCTGCATCGCGAGGATTTCGTTCGCCCCTGGACCGATGGCGAGTTCGCGGCACTGCTCGAACAGGACACCGTGTTCGGTTACGCCGCGCGCGAGACCGGGCAGGGTGCGAAGCCGCCGGTCGGTTTCGTGCTGGCGCGGCTCGCGGCAGGCGAGGGCGAGATCCTTACGGTCGCGGTGGCTCGCGCCCATCGGCGCCAGGGGCTTGGCTGGCAATTGATCGATGCGGTGCTGCGCGAATTGCATGCGCAGCGCGCCGAGGCGCTGTTCCTCGAGGTCGACGAGACCAATACGCCGGCCATCGCGCTCTATCGCCGGCTCGGCTTCCGTCAGGTCGGCCAGCGTCTGAACTACTACCGGTCGACCGAGCACGGCCCGACCGGCGCGCTTGTCATGCGCCGCGATCTTCGCTAGCCAGACCGTGGGATAGGGCCGGAGCGAATGATCAAGAAATTGCGGATTTTCCTGGCGTTCGGCCTCGTCGCCGCCGGCACGCTGGTGCTGGCGCCGCTGCAGCTCCTGTCGATGAAGACGAGGCTTTGGCCGGAGACGGTCGTCCTCAAAATCTGGCACAGCATGATCCTCAAGGCGCTCGGCATGCGCGTGCACGTGAAAGGCGCGCTCTCGAAAGAGCGCCCCTTGCTCATCGCGGCCAACCACATCTCCTGGACCGACATCATGGTGCTCGGCTCCTTTGTCGATGTGAAGTTCATCGCCAGGGCCGACATGGAAGGCTGGCCGATGATCGGCATGCTGTCCAAGCTGCAGCGCACCGTCTTCATCGAGCGCGAGCGCAGGCGCACCTCCGGCGACCAGGCGAGCGAGATCGCCAGACGCATGGCCAAGGGCGATGCCATGGTGCTGTTCGCCGAGGGGTCGACCGGCGACGGCAATCTGGTGCTGCCGTTCAAGAGCACCTTGTTCGGCGCTGCCTCGATGGCGATTTCGGAAGGGGCGGCGGACCAGGTCTTCATCCAGCCGGTGGCGATCGCTTATACGCGCCTGCATGGCGTGCCGATGGGCCGCCGTCACCGGCCGATCGCCGCCTGGATCGGCAACCAGGACCTGATACCGCATTTGAAGGGTTTGTTTGCCGAGGGCTCGCTCGATGCCGAAGTGCATTTCGGTGATCCGGTGCCCTTCTCCAAGGGTTCTAACCGCAAGGAAACGGCAAGATTGATGGAAGCGAGAGTGCGCGAGATGATGCAGGCTGCGCTCGCCGAGCCGCGTCCCAGTCGTCAGCGCATAGCTTGAAAAATCGACGCGCGGCGCCGTAGCCTGCCGGAATCGGCTGTTTTTTGTCGCGGAAAGGCGTTAGAAGCCGCCCGATGGAATTGAACACGATTGAAAGCCACGACATCGGCACCGCGCCTGAGCGCGAGCCGGTGCATGCCGGGGCGGCGAAAAAGGTCTTCGTCAAGACTTATGGCTGCCAGATGAATGTCTACGATTCCCAGCGTATGACCGATGCGCTGGCGGCCGACGGCTATGTCGCCACCGACGCCGTCGAAGACGCCGATCTGGTGCTGCTCAACACCTGCCACATCCGCGAGAAGGCGGCCGAAAAGGTCTATTCGGAGCTTGGCCGCATCCGCGACATGAAGGCCGAGCGCGCCGAGACCGGCCGTGAGCTGCTGATCGGCGTCGCCGGCTGCGTGGCGCAGGCCGAAGGGGCGGAAATCATACGCCGTGCGCCGGCCGTCGATCTCGTCATCGGCCCGCAGACCTATCACCGGCTGCCCGACGTGCTGGCGAGGGTGCGCGGCGGCGAGAAGATCGTCGAGACCGACTACGCCATTGAGGACAAATTCGAGCATCTGCCGCAGCCGAAGCGCGCCGAGCTGGCAAAGCGCGGCGTCACCGCTTTCCTTACCGTTCAGGAGGGCTGCGACAAGTTCTGCACCTTCTGCGTCGTGCCCTATACGCGCGGCTCCGAAGTCTCGCGGCCGGTGGCCCAGATCGTCGCCGAGGCCGAGCGCCTCGCCGAGGCTGGCGTGCGCGAGGTGACGCTGCTCGGTCAGAACGTCAACGCCTGGCACGGCGAGGGCGAAAACGGCGAGGAATGGGGCCTCGGCCGCCTGCTCTTCCGCCTGGCGAAAATTCCCGGCCTGGCGCGGCTGCGCTACACCACCAGCCATCCGCGCGACATGGATGATGAATTGATCGCCGCGCACCGTGACCTGCCGGCCTTGATGCCCTATCTGCATTTACCAGTGCAGTCTGGCTCCGACCGGATACTGAAGGCGATGAACCGCAGGCATACGGCACGCGATTATCTGGCGCTCATCGATCGCATCCGCGCCGCCCGCGGCGATATCGCCATGTCCGGCGACTTCATCGTCGGTTTCCCCGGCGAGACGGAAGCGGATTTCGAGGCAACGCTCGAACTGGTGCGCGAGGTGAATTACGCTTCGGCCTTCACGTTCAAATATTCGCCGCGTCCCGGCACGCCGGGCGCCGAGATGGACGGCCATGTGTCGGAAGCCGTGAAGGACGAGCGGCTGCAGCGCCTGCAGGCGCTAGTCAACGAGCAGCAGAAGGCATTCATCGCCAGCCTGGTCGGCAGCACCGTCAGCACGCTGATCGAGAAGCCCGGCCGCCATGCCGGTCAGATCGTCGGCCGCTCGCCCTGGCTGCAGCCTGTTATTGTTGACGACAAGGCCGGCGGAATCGGTGACATTATCGACGTACGAATCACGAAGACAGGTCCCAACAGCCTGTTCGCCGAGTTGGCCTGATGCATGTCGCCCAAAAAGTGCTCGCGGTTTCGGGACAACGACATGCATAGCCACAAGCCTCGGCAGATGAGGAGAGACGGTTGAGCGCTGCTGAACTGAAGAATCCGCCCCAGAACCAGGCATCCGGGGCCTCCGACATGGCGCACATCGTACTGACCTTCGACAACAACAAGCTTGCCAGCGCCCTATACGGCCAGTTCGACGAGAATCTGGCCCGTCTCGAGCAGAAGCTCGGCGTCGATATCCGTTCGCGCGGTAACCAGCTTGCGATCAAGGGCACGGCTTCGGCCGCCGAGCAGGCGCGCCGCGCGCTCGACACGCTCTACGGCATTCTGCAGAAGGGTGTCGATATCGGCCAGTCCGACGTCGACGGCGCCGTGCGCATGGCGATCGCCGCCGACGACCAGCTGACGCTGCCCACCATGGAGCGCAAGGGCAAGGTTTCGGCCGCCCAGATCGCCACGCGCAAGCGCACGATCTATGCCCGCTCGCTCAACCAGGACGCCTATATGCGCGCGCTGGAGCGCTCCGAAATGGTCTTCGGCATCGGCCCGGCCGGCACAGGCAAGACATATCTGGCGGTGGCCCATGCGGCGATGCTGCTCGAGCGCGGCATGGTCGAGCGCATCGTGCTGTCGCGCCCGGCGGTCGAGGCCGGCGAGCGGCTCGGCTTCCTGCCCGGCGACATGAAGGAGAAGGTCGACCCCTATCTGCGGCCCCTCTACGACGCGCTATACGACATGATGCCGGCCGACAAGGTCGAGCGGGCGATCGCCGCCGAGGTCATCGAGATCGCGCCTTTAGCGTTCATGCGCGGCCGCACACTGGCGCATGCCGCGGTGATCCTCGACGAGGCGCAGAACACCACGCCAATGCAGATGAAGATGTTCCTCACCCGTCTCGGCGAGAACTCGCGCATGATCGTCACCGGCGATCCGACCCAGATCGACCTGCCGCCCAACACCAAGTCGGGCCTGGTCGAGGCGCTGCGCATCCTCGACGGCGTGCCGGGCATCGTCACCGTCCGCTTCAACGAGGGTGATGTCGTGCGCCATCCGCTGGTTGCCGAGATCGTCAAGGCCTATGACCGGGACGGCAAGTTCGCCAGGGGCCTCGGCGCCGAAAGCTGACCCAGGCCCCATGGCTGAAAATCCGGGATCCAGCGGCAAGACGCCGGTCGACATCGATATTTTCGTCGAGGCCGGCGACTGGCCCCCTGAGGCCGAGCTGGCGCGCCTGGTCGATCAGGCCGTCGCTGCCGCCTTTGCCGAAACCGGCGCGAGCGGCGCTTCGGAGCTCAGCGTCGTTTTTTCCGACGACGCCCATATCCGCACTCTCAACGCCGAATGGCGCGGCAAGGACAAGCCGACCAACGTACTGTCTTTCCCGGCTTTTTCCGTTCCGAAAGGCGCCGAGTTGCCGCCGATGCTGGGCGACATCGTGCTTGCTTCCGAGACCGTTGCACGTGAGGCCGCACTGGAAGACAAGCCGCTGGCGAACCATATCACCCATCTCGTCATCCATGGCCTGCTGCATCTTCTGGGCCATGATCACGAGACCGACGCCGAGGCCGAGGAGATGGAAGTGATCGAGCGCGCGGCGCTTGCGAGGCTTGCCATTCCCGATCCCTACGCGTAACAAAAAAGACCAATTGACCTGATGGCGATGAACGATAAACCAGAAACTGCCGCCCGTCCGGACGCCGGCAGTGCGGCCAAGCCTTCCGAAAAATCGGAAGAGGGCTCCAGTCCGAGTATTCCGACCGGCAGCGTGGCCGCCGAGCCTTCGCATGCCGGTCCTTCTCTCTTCGATCGCGTGCTAGGCCTGTTCAGGCACCGCAACGGCACCAACCTGCGCGAGGAGATCGCCGACGCGCTGGCCGAGACGGCCACCGATGCCGAATCCTTCTCGCCCGGCGAACGTGCGATGCTCAACAACATCCTGCGGCTGCGCGAAGTGCGCGTCGAGGACGTCATGGTGCCGCGTGCCGATATCGAGGCGGTCGAGATCACCACCTCGCTTGGCGATCTGCTTGGCCTCTTCGAACAGTCCGGTCATTCCCGCATGCCGGTCTATTCCGAAACGCTCGACGATCCGCGCGGCATGGTCCACATACGCGACGTTCTTGCCCACATCACCAAGGTCGCCCGCGTCAAGAAGGGCCGGGCGAACAGGAACGCCCAGGCGCCGACCATCCTCGATCTGGCCCAGGTCGATCTCGCCCGCACCATCGGCGATCTCGACCTGATCCGGCCGGTGCTGTTCGTGCCGCCATCGATGCTTGCTTCCGACCTGATGGGGCGCATGCAGACGACGCGCACCCAGATGGCGCTGGTCATCGACGAATATGGCGGCACCGACGGCCTCGCCTCGCTCGAGGACATCGTCGAGATGGTGGTCGGCGACATCGAGGACGAGCACGACGACGACGAGCCGATGATCACCCGGATCGGGGAGGGCGTGTTCGTGGTCGACGGCAAGGCCGAGATCGACGAGGTCGCCAAGATGATCGGCGAGGATTTCGCCGCGGGCGAGCACGGTGAATATGTCGACACCATCGGCGGCATGATCTTCAACACGCTCGGCCGGGTTCCGGCCCGTGGCGAAGTGGTGCAGGCCATACCGGGCTTCGAATTCCACGTGCTCGACGCCGATCCGCGCCGCGTCAAGCGGGTGCGCATCGTGCAGAGCCCGAAGGGCGAACGGCAGCGCCGCCGCGCGGCGCGCACCGAGCAGGCCTGATATTCGCTAATGCCGATCGACGACCCGTTCAAGCACGCTGTCCTCGGCTCCGGCGTCTTCTATCAAGATCCCCGCGCGGCTTTGGCCTAGCTTCAGGCGGCGTTCGGCTTCGAGCCGAGCATGCTGGCGAGCGACAGCGACGGGCGACTTGTTCATGCCGCAATGCGGTTCGGCGACGGCTATATCATCGTCGATGGCGAATGGGCCGCGCATATTGCCAGCCCCGCCTCTGTCGGCGGCAAGAACACGCGGTCGGTTTATATCCGATTGAGGGAAGACCTCGGCGCCCATTGCGAGAAAGCGCGCGCCGCGGGGGCAGAAATCGTTGAGGAGCCCATCGATCGTTTCTACGGCGAACGGCAATATCGAGCCCGCGATCCAGAAGGCCATGTCTGGACCTTCACACAGACCGTGCGCATTGTGCCCAAAGAGGAGGCCGAGCGACTGAGCGGCCTCAGCATTGAAGGGTGGCACCGTTAGCGCGACCGTGAATTTGGTTGCGCTCACTCATGTTTGGAGCATCCGGCTCGGCCTGTTAAATCTCTGGCTGCCTGATTCGCGCGACTTGGAAAGTTGAATGCAGCGCTTTGCCGGCCGGATAATTCTGCTGTGGGGGTGGCGGCGGTCGCTGGTAGCGTTTGTCGCGGGAGCGCTCGCGGTTCTCGCCCAGGCGCCTTACGATTTCTTCGCCGTCTGTTTCGTCTCGTTTCCGGTGCTTGTCTGGCTGCTCGACGGCGCCACCGGTGAAGCCTCCGACGGCTGGCTGCGTCGCCTTCGCCCGGCTTTCGCCATCGGCTGGTGGTTCGGCTTCGGCTATTTCCTCGCCGGCCTCTGGTGGATCGGCCAGGCCCTTCTTGTCGAGGCCGACAGCTTCGCTTGGGCGCTGCCCTTCGCCGTCGTCGGCATCCCCTTTGGGCTCGCCTTCTTCTATGGTTTTGCGACGCTCGTGGCGCGGCTTTGCTGGAGCAGTGATATCGGCCGCATCGCCGCACTTGCCTTCGGCTTCGGCCTTGCGGAATGGCTGCGCGATTTCCTGTTCACCGGCTTTCCCTGGAATGCCGTCGGCTATGCCGCAATGCCGGTGCCCCTCCTGATGCAAAGCGTGTCGGTGACGGGCATGATCGGCATGAACGCGCTCGCCGTTTTTGTCTTTTCCCTGCCGGCGCTTGTCGCGGCGCGCCGGCATCTCAGGCTGGGCTTGGCCTTGTTCGTCGCTCTCGTTGCCGCTCACGTCGGCTTCGGCTATTTCAGGCTTGCCGTCCCAGCCCCGCCGGCCACCCGCTCGATCGACGTGCGCATCGTTCAGCCCGCCGTCGACCTCACCGAGAAATGGGATGCCTCGGTGCGCGACCGCATCTTCGCCACGCTGATGGGGATTTCGGCGAAGGCACCGGAGCAAGGCCATGCCAAGCCGCAACTGATCCTGTGGCCGGAAACGTCCGTGCCGTTCCTGTTCACGGAGCGTCCGGACGCGCTGACGGCCTTGGGCGATATGCTGGGCGACGGCCAGATGCTGATCGCCGGCGTCGTGCGCGAGGAGGGTGGCGCAGGCAATGCCGGCAGCCGTTATTACAACTCCGTGGTGGCGATCAACGACAAGGGCGAGATCGTCGATGCTGTCGACAAGGTGCATCTGGTGCCGTTCGGCGAATATCTGCCTTTTGCCGGCCTGTTCGAGCGTTTCGGCATAGGCCAGCTCGTTGCCGGACCGATGAATTTCGCCGCCGGCAACGAACGCCATCCGATCGCGGTGCCGAACGGCCTGCGCGCCGTTCCGTTCATCTGTTACGAGGTCATCTTTCCTGACCTCGTTGCAATCGACGCAGCGTCATCCGAGCTTATTGTGAACGTCACCAACGACGCCTGGTTTGGCGACACGCCAGGCCCCTACCAGCACTTCAGGCAGGCGCAGATTCGTGCGGTGGAGAATGGAGTGCCTTTGTTGCGTGCGGCCAACAACGGCATCTCCGCCGTTGTCGATTCGCGTGGGCGCATCGTCGATGCCCTGGCAGTCGATGCGCGCGGCGCCATCGACGCCCATGTGCCGGTTTCCGGGCGCGCCCTGCTAACCGCCGATCAGCGGCGAATTAACGGATTGCTGATCATGTTGCTGTTTGCCCTCGCGGCCCTCACATTGAATGTAAGGCAGCGGCTACGGGTGAATTGACAGTCGGCACATTAGAAACTCATACTGTAACGCCTAAAATTTTCTCGAAGTCGGTTGGAGGGGTCTGTTGGGGCAGGTGGCTCCGGTTTCGTTTGGGCGGCAAAAATAGAAAAAGCCGGAAAAATTCGGCGAGGAAAAAATGACAGAAGAGAACAAGAAGAAGCCGAATCCGATCGACATTCATGTCGGCAGTCGTATTCGGCTGCGTCGCAATATGCTTGGAATGAGCCAGGAAAAGCTGGGTGAAAATCTCGGCATCACGTTTCAGCAGATACAGAAGTACGAAAAGGGGACCAACAGGGTCGGCGCCAGCCGCCTGCAGGCAATCGCCTCCATCCTGAGCGTCCCTGTCGCCTTCTTCTTCGAGGACGCCCCGGGTCAGGAGGCCGTCGCCGGCAATCGGGGATTTGCCGAGGATGCCTCGATGACTTTCGCGATCGAATTCTGCGGCAGCCCGGAAGGGCTTCAGCTCAATCGTGCCTTCGTCAAAATTCCCGACGTCAAGGTGCGGCGCCGGATTATCGATCTTGTGAAGTCCCTTTCGCCGGACGACGCCGAGTGAATCCAGGCTCATGTCGCCGGCGGTGCCCTGCCGCCGGTGGCACAAGTTGATTGTGCCGATAGTCATGCCAGATCTGTCGCGCCGCTTGACGAGCGGCGCCCGGCACCGCTAACACGTGGCGCGCCAAAATCGGCAGCCTTGCCGATCCTTTTCAAGAGGGGACACCCGTGACGCGGCAGAACTATCTCTTCACCTCGGAATCCGTCTCCGAAGGCCATCCCGACAAAGTCTGTGACCGTATCTCCGACGAGATCGTCGATCTCGTCTATCGCGAGGCCAGGAAGACGGGCATGGACCCGTGGAAGGTGCGCGTTGCCTGCGAGACGCTGGCCACCACCAACCGCGTCGTCATCGCCGGCGAGGTCAGGGTTCCCGAGACGCTGCTGAAGAAGGACAAGGCAGGCAACATCCTCAAGGATGCGGCGGGCCACCCGGTCGTCAATCCGACCAAGTTCAAATCGGTCGCCCGCAAGGCCATCCGTGAGATCGGCTACGAGCAGGCTGGCTTCCACTGGAGGACGGCCAAGATCGAGGTGCTGCTGCACGGCCAGTCGCCGGACATTGGCCAGGGCGTCGACAATGCCGCCGACCGCCAGGGCGAGGAAGGCGCGGGCGACCAGGGCATCATGTTCGGCTATGCCTGCCGCGAGACGCCGGACCTGATGCCGGCGCCGATCTACTACAGCCACAAGATCCTCGAATTGCTTGCCGCCGCGCGCCACGAAGGCAACGGCGAGGCCGCCAAGCTCGGCCCGGACGCCAAGAGCCAGGTCACCGTGCGCTATGCCAACGGCAAGGCGGCGGAAGTGACGCAGATCGTGCTTTCCACCCAGCACCTCGACTCGAGCTGGGATTCGAAGAAGGTCCGCAATGTCGTCGAGCCTTACGTCCGCGAGGCGCTTGGCGAACTCAAGGTCGCCGACGACTGCAACTGGTACATCAACCCGACCGGCAAGTTCGTGATCGGCGGGCCCGACGGCGATGCCGGCCTGACCGGCCGCAAGATCATCGTCGATACCTATGGCGGTGCTGCGCCCCATGGCGGCGGCGCCTTCTCCGGCAAGGACACCACCAAGGTCGACCGTTCGGCTGCTTATGCGGCGCGCTATCTCGCCAAGAACGTGGTAGCGGCCAAGCTCGCCGACCGCTGCACCATCCAGCTTTCCTACGCCATCGGCGTCGCCCAGCCCCTGTCGGTCTATGTTGACCTGCACGGCACCGGCAGGGTCGACGAGGCCAGGCTCGAGGAGGCGCTGCGCAAGGTGATGGACCTCTCGCCTTCCGGCATCCGCCGTCATCTCGACCTCAACAAGCCGATCTACGCGAAAACCTCGTCCTATGGCCATTTCGGCCGCAAGGCCGGCCGGGACGGTTCCTTCTCCTGGGAGAAGACGGACCTTGCCAAGGCGCTCAAGGACGCGGTTGCCGATGCGATTGCCGCCTGACGGCGTCGCCAGACCTGTTCATGGAGCCAACCAAGAGGCCAAGCCGCGCGACCGAAGGATTTTTCGGCCGCCGGCACGGCAAGACCATTCGTCCGCAGCAGGCCGAGGCGCTTGAACGTGGCTTGCGCGCCTATCGCCTCGACCTGACGGCGGAGGCACCCGCGGACCTTGGAACGCTGTTCAAGGCGGACGTTTCAGCCTGTTGGCTCGAGATCGGCTTCGGCGGCGGCGAACATCTTCTGCATCGCGCGACGGAGGCTCCGGCGACCGGTTTCATCGGCGTCGAGCCCTTCGTCAACGGCATGGCCAAGATGATGACGGCGCTCGACAAGCGCCCGCTCGCCAATCTGAGAGTCTATGACGACGACGCCACGCGTCTGCTCGATTGGCTGCCGCCAGCCTCGCTCGACGGCATCGACCTGCTTTATCCCGATCCCTGGCCGAAAAAGAAGCACTGGAAGCGGCGCTTTGTCAGCCCCGCCAATCTCGACCGGTTCGCCCGGGTGCTCAAGCCGGGCGGGAGATTCCGCTTCGCCTCCGATATCGACAGCTATGTGAACTGGACGCTGCTCGCCTGCAGCGCCAATGGCAGTTTCGCCTGGCAGGCAAACGAGGCTGCCGACTGGCACACGCCCTATGAGGGCTGGCCCGGCACCCGCTACGAGGCAAAGGCCCTTCGCGAGGGAAGGCGGCCCGCCTATCTGACCTTTATTCGGAAGTAGGCCGGACGCTATCGAGCACTAACTTCCCAGGGACCGGTAACCAGCCGCTCAGCAGCGGGGGGACCGCTTGCCAAAGCGGTCTTCCGGTCGCAGAGAACTCGGCTTGCGGCCGGCTTGGACGGTTGATGTATTGCAGTTCGCGCTACATGCTGCCATGTTAACGGCAGGGAGATTAACTATGGCCGCCACAGTGGAACGTAAGGAATACCCTATCTCGATGCGCCTGCCGGAGGCGGACGTGGCGATCATTGATCGTGCCGCCGCTCTCCGCGGCCGGTCCCGCACGGATTTCGTGCGCGATGCTGCCGTGCGCGCGGCCGAAGATGTGTTGATGGACAGCCGCCTTATCCGCATGAGCCCGGAAGGCTTCGCGGAGTTTATGGAGGTTCTGTCAGCCCCGGTCGCTCCGGTTCCCGACATGGTGGAATTGGCAAAGCGGCCCGCGCCCTGGGAAGCCGGTCACGCAGCAAAGCGCTAGGCCGTGTCCTTATCGGCTCCCGAACCGCTTGGCGCAGCTCACGACGTTTCCGGGTTTTCCTGCGGGAAAACTACACTTGATCACTGGCTGAAAACGCGCGCGCTCTCCAATCAGGAGAAAGGCTTCATGGCCGTTCTCGTTGTCCACGAGGCCGGCCGAGTGGTCGGATATTATGGCTTGGCGCCGACGGCTGTGGTGCCGTCGATCTTGCCCCGGTCGATCCGCACAGGGCAACGCCCGATCCGGTGCCCTGTCTCCTCCTTGGCCAGCTTGCGACCGATACAGAATGGGCTGGGCGCGGTGTCGGCACTGGCTTGCTGAAGCACGCGCTTCAGCGCTGCGTTCAGGCTGCAGATCTGATTGGAGGACGTGCGCTCATGGTCAATGCAATCGACGGGGAGGCGGCGCAATTCTGGCAAAGGCGGGGATTTCTTCCGACGAAGGACGATCCGCTTGTCTTGTTCCGTTCGATTGCTGCAATCGCTGCGTCGCTCGTAGAAGCCCAGAAGTAGGGGCGAGGGCTGCCTCTCGAAGAAGCCGCGACCGTCAACGAATTCTGCGCCTCGAGGCTTAAGCTCGAACTCAGCTATTGTCCGTTTCTTCCGTGGGCGGCCTAAAAGCGGCCGAGCTTGTCGAAAGCGGCCGGGTCGATGCCGAGTTTCTTCAGGTCGCTGCGCCGCGGCTTGCGGTTCGCCTCGACGGCCCGCGATGCGGCAGCCGCGCTGCCGAACGTGCCAAGAAAATCGCCAATCACAAAAAACAATCCACGGTCCATGACAACTACCTCCGCGCCAGTGCGCGCGACCTTTCTTTCTGCACTGCAACATAGATGGGTGCCGGCAGGCGAAGATTACAGAGGCGCCGGCGCATAGCCGCCATGCTCGCCACGCAACGCTGCTACCCCCCGGGGCTTGTCCGATGCATGGTCAGGCTTGAAACGCCGGGCGGGATCGTTTATATCAGCCTCAAATTCTTGGTCGGTATGACGAAGAGTGGGTCCACCCGGTCCCGCTCTTTTTTGTTACCTGCCGGCCGGAGCGACAAGGCGACAGGAAACTTATGACCGCAGCGGCAAGCGAGGCCGACGACCGTATCATCCGCGAAAGCGGTATCGATGCGCGCATTGCGCTGATCATACAGCCGGTGCTGAAGGCCATCGGCTTCCGCCTCGTGCGGGTGCAACTCACCGGCCAGAACGGGCTGACGCTGCAAATCATGGCCGAGCGCGACGACGGCACCATGACCGTCGAGGATTGCGAAGAGGTCAGCCGCGCGGTTTCGCCCGCGCTCGATGTCGAAGATCCGATCGAAAAGGCGTATCATCTCGAAGTCTCGTCGCCGGGCATCGACCGGCCGCTGGTGCGCAAATCGGATTTCACCACCTGGACCGGCCATCTGGTCAAGATGGAGACGTCGGTCCTCATCGGCGACCGCAAGCGCTTCAAAGGCAAGATCGCCGAGGCGGACTCCGACGGCATTTTGCTGGAGCGCGACAAGGCGGCCTATGGCGAAGAGCCGACGGTACGCGTGCCCTATGACGCGATTGCCGAGGCGCGCCTGGTGCTGACCGACGATCTTATCCGCGAGGCCCTGTCAAAGGACAACAGGGCCCGCAAGGAAGCAAAAAAACGCCGAGGCGAAGCGGAAGAAGATGCAGTCGCCGGCGAAGAAAACGAAACCGAACAGGAAAGTTGATCGAGCTTCAGGGCCGATGCCCGGAGCGAAGTCGGGAGAAAGACAATGGTTGTAAGCGCCAACAGGCTCGAACTGCTGCAGATCGCCGATGCGGTCGCGCGTGAAAAGTCGATCGATAAGCAGATCGTCATCGCCGCGATGGCCGATGCGATCCAGAAGGCGGCGCGTTCGCGTTATGGGCAGGAAACCAATATCCGTGCCGACATCAATCCCAATACGGGCGAGATGAAGCTGCAGCGGCTGATGGAAGTGGTCGAGAAGGTCGAGGATTACGCGACGCAGATCGCCCTTTCCACGGCGCGCGAGCGCAATCCCGACGCCCAGCTCGGCGACTTCATCGCCGAACAGCTGCCGCCGATGGATTTCGGCCGCATCGCCGCGCAGTCGGCCAAGCAGGTCATCGTCCAGAAGGTGCGCGAGGCCGAACGCGATCGTCAGTATGACGAGTACAAGGACCGCATCGGCGAGATCGTCAACGGCACCGTCAAACGCGTCGAATATGGCAACGTCATCGTCGACCTCGGCCGCGGCGAGGCGATCATCCGCCGCGACGAGCTGATCCCGCGCGAGAACTACAAATATGGCGACCGCGTCCGCGCCTATGTCTACGACGTGCGCCGCGAGCAGCGCGGCCCGCAGATCTTCCTGTCGCGCACGCATCCGCAGTTCATGGCCAAGCTCTTCACCATGGAAGTGCCGGAAATCTACGACGGCATCATCGAGATCAAGTCGGTCGCCCGCGATCCGGGCTCGCGCGCCAAGATCGCCGTCATCTCGCGGGATTCCTCCATCGATCCGGTCGGCGCCTGCGTCGGCATGCGCGGCAGCCGCGTCCAGGCGGTGGTCGGCGAATTGCAGGGCGAGAAGATCGATATCATTCCGTGGTCGCCTTCGGCCGCTTCCTTCATCGTCAATGCGCTGCAGCCGGCGGAAGTCGCCAAGGTGGTGCTCGACGAGGATGCCGAGCGCATCGAGGTGGTCGTGCCGGACGACCAGCTGTCGCTGGCCATCGGCCGCCGCGGCCAGAACGTGCGTCTTGCCTCGCAGCTCACCGGCTGGGACATCGACATCCTGACCGAGCAGGAAGAGAGCGAGCGCCGCCAGAAGGAATTCGTCGAGCGTTCGGCCCTCTTCATGGAAGCCCTCGATGTCGACGAGATGGTCGGCCAGGTGCTTGCCTCGGAAGGCTTCACCAGCGTCGAGGAAGTCGCCTATGTCGATTCTGGCGAAATCTCCTCGATCGACGGCTTCGACGAGGACACCGCTTCGGAAATCCAGTCGCGCGCCCGCGAATATCTGGAGAAGATCGAGGCCGAGCACGACGAGAAGCGCAAGGCGCTCGGCGTCGAGGACGAGCTGCGCGAGATCCCCGGCATCACCACGGCCATGATGGTGACCCTCGGCGAGGACGGCGTGAAGACGATCGAGGACTTCGCCGGCTATGCCGCCGACGACCTGATCGGCTGGAAGGAACGCAAGGACGGCGAGACCAAGGTCTATCCCGGTGTGCTCGCCGATCACGGCGTCTCGCGCGCCGATGCCGAGCAGATGGTGCTGACCGCTCGCAAGAAGGCCGGCTGGATTTCCGAGGAAGAACTGGCCGCTGAGGAAGCGGCCGGTGAAACCGTCGGTGCGTGAGGTGACCACCAATCGCAAAACCCGTGGACGACATGAACGATCGCACTTGCATCGTCACGCGCAGGCAGGCCGAAGCGGATGAACTGATCCGCTTCGTCGTCGGCCCGGATTCGGCCGTCGTTCCGGACATCAAGCGAAATCTGCCCGGCCGCGGTTGCTGGGTCACCGCCGATCGCCTACATATCGACAAGGCAGCGGCGAAGAACCTGTTTGCCCGCGCTTTCAAGGCGCAGGTCACCGTTCCAGCCGAACTCGGCGACATGGTCGACGGGCTGCTTTCCAGATCCGCCCTGGGCATGTTGGGTCTTGCTCGCAAGGCCGGAGCGGTCGTACTGGGCGCCGCCAAGGTAGAGGCTGCCGTGCGCGACGGGCAGGCGCTCTTCGTGCTGCACGCGAAGGAAGCCTCGGACGACGGCGTGCGCAAGATCAGTCAGGCGCGGCGGGCAACCGTTCATCTCGGCGGCCCCGCTACACCGGCCTACAAACTTTTCCCCGAAGCCGAGTTGAGCTTGGCATTGGGGGGTACAAATGTGATACATGCTGCCGTCCTCGCGCAGGATGCGGGTAAGGCGGTTGAGAAGCGCATGGTTGCGCTCGACCGTTATCGGGGCGGAACCCCGGACGATTTGGCAATGCTTGCGGCCGTTGCTGACGATGATGATGCCGCAGAGGATATGGAATGAGCGATACGAAATCGGGCGACGACAAGACGTTGAGCGTTACGCCGAAGAAGACCTTGACGCTGAAGCGCCCTGGCCTCGAGCAGGGCACCGTGCGCCAGAATTTCTCGCACGGACGCACCAAGTCGGTCGTGGTCGAGACCAAGAAGCGCAAGTTCTCGCTGCCCGGCGACAAGCCGGAGCCGGTGGCGCCGTCCGTCTTCACCCCGAAGCCCGCAGCCGTGGCACCCGCGCCTGCCGTGCCGGAAGCGCCGAAGGCGCCGCCGCAGCCGGAACGCTCCGGCATGGTGCTGAACGAATTGTCGCGCGGTGAGATGGAAGCGCGCCGCAGGGCGCTCGAAGGCTCGAAGGCGCGTGAGATCGAGGATCGTCAGCGCGCCCAGGAAGAGGCCAAGCGCCGCGCCGAGGAGGAAGAGCGCCGCAAGCGCGAGCGTGAGGAGTCCGCCCGCCGTCAGGCCGAAGAAGAGGCACGTCTGCAAACCGAGGCCGAGTCCCGCCGCCGCGCCGAGGAAGAAGCGCGCCGCCGCGCCCCGCAAGCCGCCGAGCTGGCCACGGCCGACGAGGAAGAGGAGGTCAAGCCGCGGCGCCCTGGTGGTGCCGGCGCCGGAGCGCCTGTGCGCCGTCTGGTCACGCCGGAAGTCGCGCGGCCGGCCAAGCCGACCAAGGGCGAGGAAGACCGTCGCCGCGGCAAGCTGACGCTGAACACCGCGCTGTCGGATGAAGATGCGCGCGGCCGCTCGCTGTCGTCGATGCGCCGCCGCCAGGAAAAATTCAAGCGCGCGATGCACAACGAGCCGCGCGAGAAAGTCATGCGCGAAGTGATCCTGCCCGAAACCATCACCATCCAGGAACTGGCGCAGCGCATGTCCGAGCGCGCCGTGGACGTGGTCAAGTTCTTCATGAAGCAGGGCCAGATCTTGAAGCCGGGCGACGTCATCGACGCCGATACGGCCGAGCTGGTCGCTTCCGAATTCGGCCATACGGTCCGCCGCGTCGCCGAGTCCGACATCGAGGAAGGCCTGTTCAACATCGCCGACCGCCCGGAAGACCTGGTGTCGCGTCCGCCCGTGGTGACCATCATGGGCCACGTCGACCACGGCAAGACCTCGCTGCTCGACGCCATCCGCAACGCCAATGTCGTCTCAGGCGAGGCCGGCGGCATCACCCAGCATATCGGCGCCTACCAGATCGAGAAGAACGGTCAGAAGATCACCTTCATCGACACGCCCGGCCACGCCGCCTTCACGGCGATGCGCGCTCGCGGCGCCCAGGTGACCGACATCGCCGTGCTGGTGGTGGCGGCCGACGACAGCGTCATGCCGCAGACGATCGAATCGATCAATCACGCCAAGGCGGCCGGCGTGCCGATCATCGTGGCGATCACCAAGATCGACAAGCGTGACGCCGACCCGCAGAAGGTGCGCACTGAACTGCTGCGCCACGAAGTGTTCGTGGAATCGATGGGCGGTGAGGTGCTGGACGTCGAGGTTTCGGCGACCAAGGGCACCAATCTCGACAAGCTGCTGGAAGCGATTCTGCTGCAAGCCGAAGTCCTCGACCTCAAGGCCAATCCCGACCGCACCGCCGAAGGCGCGGTCATCGAGGCGCAGCTGGACAAGGGCCGCGGTCCGGTCGCCACCGTGCTGGTGCAGACCGGCACGCTGATGCCCGGCGACATCATCGTCGCCGGCAACGAATGGGGCCGTGTCCGCGCGCTGGTCAACGATCGCGGCGAGCATGTGCCGGAAGCGCCGCCGGCAATGCCGGTCGAGGTGCTCGGCCTCCAGGGCACGCCGCAGGCAGGCGACCGCTTCGCGGTCGTCAACAACGAGGCGCGTGCGCGTGAGATCACCGAGTATCGCCAGCGCCTGGCGCGCGAGAAGGCGGTGGCCAAGCATGCCGGCCAGCGCGGCTCGCTCGAGCAGATGATGTCGCAGTTGCAAGCGAGCGGGCTGAAGGAGTTTCCGCTGGTCATCAAGGGCGACGTGCAGGGCTCGATCGAAGCGATCAACGCTGCGCTCGAAAAGCTCGGCAACGACGAGGTCAGGGTACGGATCGTCCATTCGGGTGCCGGCGGCATCACAGAAACCGACGTCTCGCTTGCCGAGACCTCGGGCGCTGCGATCATCGGCTTCAACGTCCGCGCCAATGCGCAGGCGCGCACGGCTGCTGCCGCTGCCGGCATCGAGATCCGCTACTATTCGATCATCTACAACCTCGTCGATGACGTGAAGGCAGCTCTTTCCGGCATGCTCTCGCCCGAGCGGCGCGAGACCTTCATCGGCAATGCCGAGATCCTCGAGATCTTCGACATCTCGAAGGTCGGCAAGATCGCCGGCTGCCGCGTCACCGAAGGCAAGGTCGAGCGTGGCGCGGGCGTGCGCCTGATCCGCGACAACGTCGTCGTCCACGAAGGCACGCTGAAAACGCTGAAGCGCTTCAAGGACGAGGTTTCGGAAGTGCCGGGCGGTCAGGAATGCGGCATGGCCTTCCAGAACTACGAGGACATGCGCGTCGGCGATGTCATCGAGTGCTTCCGCGTCGAGATGGTGAGCCGGACGCTCTAATTTCGGATATACTTGCCGGAGTTCACCGGGCGGCGGCCGCAAGGCTGCCGCCCGAGATCCTTGTTTCGTAGTTGAGACATGTGGCGCGGTCCCATCCCGCGCTTCACGATTTCAGGACTGAAGAAAAATGTCCCGTTCGACAACATCAGGCCCCTCCCAGCGCATGCTGCGCGTCGGCGAGCAGGTGCGTCACGCCCTATCCGAGACCCTGCAGCGCGGCGAAATCATCGACCCGTTGATCGAGAACAGCGTCGTCTCGGTCTCGGAAGTACGCATGTCGCCCGACCTCAAGATCGCCACCGCCTTCGTTTCACCGCTTGGTGTCGGCGACACCGATGCCGTGGTCGGGGCGCTCAACAGGCATGCGAAATTCATTCGCGGCCGCGTCTCGGGCGCGCTCAGGCAGATGAAGTACATGCCCGAGTTTCGCTTCCGGCTCGATACGTCTTTCGACAATTTCGCCAGGATCAACGAATTGCTGAAATCGCCCGAGGTCGCGCGCGATCTCGACCACCAGAATAAAAACAACGACAAGGACGAGGAATAGGTGGCGCGCCGCGGCAAGAAAAAGGGCCGGCCGGTCTCCGGCTGGGTGGTGCTGGACAAGCCGGTCGGCATGGGCTCGACCGAAGCCGTCTCCAAGATCAAATGGCTGTTCCAAGCGGAGAAGGCCGGCCATGCCGGCACGCTCGACCCGTTGGCTTCCGGCATGCTGCCGATCGCGCTCGGCGAGGCGACCAAGACCGTGCCTTACGTGCAGGATGGCGCCAAGGTCTACCGCTTCACCGTCGCCTGGGGCGAGGAGCGGTCGACCGACGACCTCGAAGGGCCGGTGACGAACAGCTCGGACCGCCGCCCGGCCGAGGCCGAGGTGCGGGCGCTGCTGCCGAAATACACCGGCGTCATCATGCAGACGCCGCCGCAATTTTCTGCCGTCAAGATTGCCGGCGAGCGCGCCTACGATCTTGCCCGCGACGGCGAGACGGTCGACATTCCCGCCCGCGAGATCGAAATCGGCCGTTTGGACATCGTCGAGCATGGTGTCGATAGAACCGTCTTCGAGGTCGAGTGCGGCAAGGGCACCTATGTGCGCTCGCTGGCGCGCGACATGGGTCGCGATCTGGGCTGCTTCGGCCACATCTCCGAGTTGCGCCGCGTCGAGGTCGAGCCGTTCACGGCGGACGATTTCGTCACCGTCGCCGAGCTCGAAGCGGCGCGCTTCGGCGGCAAGACGGATGAGAATTCGGACGAAGAAGCCGAGGTGTCGGTCGATTTCGGCGCCATCGATGCGCTGCTGGTCGAGACCGCCGCAGCACTTGACTGCTTGCCGCAGGTCGCCGTCAGCGACGACGCCGCGACCAAGATCCGCCTCGGCAATCCCGTCATCATTCGAGGGCGCGACGCGCCGGTCGAGGCCGAGGAGGCCTGTGCCACGGCGCGCGGCAAGCTCGTCGCCATCGGCGCCATCGAACAGGGCATGTTCAAGCCCAAGCGGGTCTTTGCCGGTTGACGGCACTCGGCTAGTTTCGGCTCGCAGTTCCAGGAAAACGTGTAACGGTTCTCGTCGGAATTGCATGAAAGCCGACGGTTAGAGCAGCGATCTGCTATGACGTCGCGCCCCAGGGGAGCTCATGGCCCAGAGGAATCATGGCCCAGAGGATTATGGCCCAGAGGATTGTGGCAATGGCTGAGACCGTCGGAAAGCGGGCGCCGCTGAAAATCCGCCGGCCGCCGGTCGGCGCTTCGCCCGGCACCTTGATCGCCGATCCGGCGGCGCGGCGCAGCGAGCTTCGGCTGACGTTGATCTCGCCGGAGAAATACAAAACCATCGACAATGCCAGCATCGACGAGCTCAACACCCATTGCGACCGCTGGCCGGTCGTCTGGCTTGATTGCACGGGGCTCGCGAACATCCCGCTGATCGAAGAGATCGGCCGGATTTTCGACCTTCATCCGCTGGCGCTCGAGGATGTCGTCAACACCGGCCAGCGGCCGAAGGTGGATTTCTTCGAGGACCACGCCTTCGTCGTCATGCGCATGATCGACGATGTCGCCGCGCATCGCTACGAGCAGATCGCGGTGTTCTTCGGCGAGAATTTCGTCGTCACCTTTCAGGAGCGCGAGGGCGACCCGTTCGATCCAGTGCGCAAGCGCATCGCGGCTCCCATGCCCAACCGGCTGCGCTCGCGCGGCGCCGACTATCTCGCCTATGCGCTGATCGACGCCATCGTCGACAGCTATTTCCCGCCGATCGAGACGGTGAGCGAATTGGTCGACGGCATCGAAGACCAGATGCTCAGCACGCCCCACAAGCAGCAGATGCGGCAGTTGCACGAATTGCGGCGCGACGCCAACGTGCTGAAGGGCGTGCTGTGGCCGATGCGCGACGCGCTGGCGACGCTGATCCGCAACGACGTGCTCTTCGTGAAGGCCGAGACCAAGATATTCTTCAACGACACGCTCGACCATGCGCTGCGGCTGATCGAGCTGGTCGAGACTCAGCGCGACATGCTGACCGGCTTGATCGAAATGCATCTGTCGCTGACCCAGGCACGCACCAACGACGTCATCTCCTATCTGACCATCGTCTCGGTGATCTTCATGCCGCTCACCTTCCTCGTCGGTGTCTGGGGCATGAACTTCGACCCGGATAGCTCGCCCTGGAACATGCCGGAGCTCAAGGCCTACTACGGCTACCCGGCGGCACTTTTGTTCATGCTGGTCGTTGCTGCTGGGCTCGTCGCCTTCTTCAAATGGAAGAAGTGGCTGTAGCAGCAGAACCCTCTGTTTTTGCGGCAGGACATGCGACAAGCCGGCTTGACAATTAGGCTGGTGTTTTGCGGGAAATTGCACTATATGCGCGGCAGCTTCGCGCCCTGACGCGCTGCTTGCACCGGCCCCTGCTGGACGACATCCCGGCTGAGGGCGTCCCGTTTCCTCGAACAGATAAGGAAAAACACGATGTCGATTACTGCCGATCGCAAAAAAGAACTGATGGCCGAATTCGCGACCGCGAAGGGCGATACCGGGTCCCCGGAAGTCCAGGTTGCCATCCTTTCCGAGCGCATCAAGAACCTGACGGAGCACTTCAAGGACCACAAGAAGGATAACCATTCCCGCCGTGGTTTGCTTGCTCTCGTTTCCCAGCGCCGCAGCCTGCTTGATTACCTCAAGCGCAAGGATGA
Organism: Mesorhizobium sp. WSM3862; assembly: GCF_002294985.1. Classification (GTDB taxonomy): domain Bacteria; phylum Pseudomonadota; class Alphaproteobacteria; order Rhizobiales; family Rhizobiaceae; genus Mesorhizobium. The sequence continues at coordinate 114,378 of NZ_NSGE01000006.1, forward strand.
CACGCGCTATCAGACGCTGATCGACAAGCTCGGTCTCCGTCGCTGACGAATTGACCGGCGGGCTCTCTGCGGAGAGCCCGCCGGTCGCGCATTGGCGGACCGGTCGCTCCGCTGCCCGATGCTGGAGTGGAGCGCGCCGCGCGCTCTCGAAATTCGCATCGCGCATGGCGCGTCTCGGAAACAGGGGTTTCCGGCGTCGTGCGCAAAAGGCCGGCCGACCGGTCGGCCAGACCCGGTTCCGGAAGCGCAAAGGGCCGTTCGGAACCGCCCATGGACGGTCATGGGGCAGGATTGCAGGATGCTCGCTCGGCAATCGCCACCTGTCGAGCTTCCCGTTGTCTTGCCCGTGGCTGCCCGAAGGAAGCCAGGGAAGGGATGCTCCGCGACCGTTGAGACGGCGCGGCCCTTTCCGCACATGAAGGACAAGATATGTTCAATCAACACAAAGTGGAAATCGAATGGGGCGGCCGTCCGCTCATCCTGGAAACCGGGAAGATCGCTCGCCAGGCTGACGGCGCGGTGCTCGCCACCTACGGCGAGACCGTGGTTCTCGCCACCGTCGTTTCGATGAAGGAGCCGAAGCCCGGCCTCGATTTCTTCCCGCTCACCGTCAACTACCAGGAAAAGACCTATGCCGCCGGCAAGATTCCGGGCGGCTACTTCAAGCGCGAGGGCCGTCCGAGCGAGAAGGAAACGCTGGTTTCCCGCCTGATCGACCGACCGATCCGTCCGCTGTTTGCTGACGGCTACAAGAACGACACCCAGATCGTCGTCACCGTCGTCCAGCACGATCTCGAGAACGATCCGGACATCCTGTCGATCGTCGCTACCTCGGCCGCGCTCACGCTGTCCGGCGTGCCCTTCATGGGCCCGATCGGGGGCGCCCGCGTCGGCTACATCAACGGCGAGTATGTGCTCAATCCGCATATCGACGAGATGGAGGAATCGAGGCTCGACCTCGTCGTCGCCGGCACCGCCGACGCCGTGCTGATGGTCGAATCCGAGGCCAAGGAGCTCAGCGAGGAGCTCATGCTCGGCGCCGTCGTGTTCGGTCACAAGAGCTTCCAGCCGGTGATCGACGCCATCATCAAGCTGGCCGAGGTCGCCGCCAAGGATCCGCGCGACTTCACCGCGCCGGACCATTCGCAGCTCGAAGGCGAGATGCTGAAGGTTGTCGGCGACGAACTTCGCGACGCCTACAAGATCATCGAGAAGCAGTCCCGCTACGCGGCCGTCGACGCCGTCAAGGCGAAGGTCAAGGCCGCGTTCACGCCGGCCGAAGGCGAGGATCCGAAATACTCCTCGGAGCAGATCGCAAGCGTCTTCAAGGAGCTCCAGGCCAAGGTCGTACGCTGGAACATCCTGGACACCGGCTCGCGCATCGACGGCCGCGACCTGAAGACCGTGCGCAAGATCGTCGCCGAAGTTGGCGTCCTGCCGCGTACCCATGGTTCGGCGCTGTTCACCCGCGGCGAGACTCAGGCGCTGGTCGTTGCCACGCTCGGCACCGGCGAGGATGAGCAGTTCGTCGATTCGCTGATCGGCATGTACAAGGAGAAGTTCCTCCTCCACTACAACTTCCCGCCCTATTCGGTTGGCGAAACCGGCCGCATGGGCTCGCCGGGCCGCCGCGAGATCGGCCACGGCAAGCTTGCCTGGCGCGCGATCCACCCGATGCTGCCTTCGGCGGACCAGTTCCCGTACACGCTGCGCGTCGTCTCGGAGATCACCGAGTCGAACGGCTCGTCCTCGATGGCGACGGTCTGCGGCACCTCGCTGGCGCTGATGGATGCCGGCGTGCCGATCGCCAAGCCTGTGGCCGGCATCGCCATGGGCCTGATCAAGGAAGGCGAGCGCTTCGCGGTGCTCTCCGACATCCTTGGCGACGAGGATCATCTCGGCGACATGGACTTCAAGGTCGCCGGCACCGCCAACGGCGTCACCTCGCTGCAGATGGACATCAAGATCGATGGCATCACCGAGGAGATCATGGGCATCGCGCTCGGCCAGGCCAAGGAAGGCCGGCTGCACATCCTGGGCGAGATGGCGCATGCCATATCTTCCTCGCGCGCCGAGCTCGGCGAATTCGCGCCGCGCATCGAGGTCATGCACATCCCGACCGACAAGATCCGCGACGTCATCGGCTCCGGCGGCAAGGTGATCCGCGAGATCGTCGAGAAGACCGGCGCCAAGATCAACATCGAGGATGACGGCACGGTCAAGATCGCGTCGGCCAACGCCAAGGAGATCGAGGCGGCGAAGAAGTGGATCCACACCATCGTGGCCGAGCCGGAAGTCGGCGAGATCTATGAAGGTACCGTCGTCAAGACGGCCGACTTCGGCGCCTTCGTCAACTTCTTCGGCCCGCGCGACGGCCTCGTCCACATCTCGCAGCTCGCCAATGAGCGCGTCGCCAAGACCTCCGACGTCGTCAAGGAAGGCGATAAGGTTTGGGTCAAGCTGATGGGCTTCGACGAGCGCGGCAAGGTGCGCCTGTCGATGAAGGTCGTCGACCAGGCGACCGGCAAGGAAATCGTTCAGGAAAAGAAGAAGCCGGAAGGCGAGGAAGACGCCGCCTGATCGGCCTGACCGCATGATTGAGACGGGCGCGCTGCAAGGTCGCGCCCGTTTCTATTTCAAGCGCCCTTCAAGGGTAGGTGAATGGCCGCTGAGCCGCTGAAGACGCTGTTCTATCCATTTGAGGCCGAAGCGCTGCCTTGGCCGCGAAGCGATGCCCGGCTCCTCTTTCTTGGCGCTGAGCCTGGTTTCCGTTTGCCCGGCGGCGTCGCTGCGGCGCTGCATCTCGTGCAAGGCTTTCGGCCGCATTTTCGTGCTCTGCAGGCAGCCGGCTATTCGGTCACGCCGAGGGCGGAACGCTCGGCCTTCGATGCTGCCCTTGTGCTGGCCGGCCGGCATCGCGGCCAGAACGAGCTGCGCATCGCCGAAGCCATCGAGCGCGTCGCGCCCGGCGGATTGATCGTCGTCGCCGGCGGCAAGGAAGACGGCATCGATAGCCTGCGCAAGCGCGTGGGCGCGCTGGCGCCGCTCGAAGCCCACCTGCCGAAGCATCACGGCGTCGCCTTCTGGTTCCGCCAGGCCGGCATGGATGCGGCCCGGGCGCTTCGCGCCGCCAACCCTAATCTGATCGTCGAAGGCCGCTTCCGCACCGCGCCCGGCATGTTCTCCTTCGATCGGGTCGACGCAGGATCGAAGCTTCTGCTGGACAGCCTGCCGCAGGGGCTTGCGGGCAATGTCGCCGATTTCTGTGCCGGCTGGGGCTATCTGGCGGCCGAAGTGATGGAACGCTCGACAGGGCTGTCCGGTCTCGACCTCTACGAAGCGGATTTCGAGGCCCTGCAGGCGGCAAAGGCCAATATCCGCGCAACCGCAGTCGAGCCGCGCTTCTTCTGGACCGATCTGCTGACCGAAACGGTCGAGCGAGGTTACGACGCGATCGTCATGAACCCGCCCTTCCACAGCGGCAGGGCTGCCGACCCGGGCATCGGCGCTGGCATGATCCGCGCGGCGTCGAAGGCGCTGAAACCAGGTGGACGCCTGTTCATGGTGGCGAACCGGCAGTTGCCTTACGAACAGGTGCTGGCGGGAGCCTTCTCCAGCCACGCCGAGGTTGCGCGCGATGGCATGTTCAAGGTGTTTTCGGCGCGGCGTTAAAAGCAATTCCAGGAAAAGCGCGTGAGACGGTTTTCCGTCCCGTGATTGCTTGAGGAAAAGAACGCAGCGCCCTACTGCAGGCTGACGAGGCGTGCCGGCTCGCGCCTGGCATGGACAGGGCGCAACGCGCCGAGCTCGATCTCGAGTGGCGCGGGGCGGCCGAACAGATAACCCTGCACCACCTCGCAACCGGCGGCTCTCAGCAGCGTCGCCTGGTTCTCGGTCTCGACGCCTTCGGCGATGATGCCGACGCCGAGCGCCCGCGATAGCCCGACGATGGTCGAGACGACAGCGCCCGAGCTGGAATCGGTATCGATGCGGCTGACGAAGGAGCGGTCGATCTTCAGCTTGCCGAACGAGAAGTCGATCAGATAGCTCAGGTTGGAATAGCCGGTGCCGAAATCGTCGACGGCGACCGAGATGCCCATCTCGGCGAGTTGCCGCAGGATGACGGCCGCGCGGTCGCGGTCCTGCATCATCGCCGTTTCGGTGACTTCGAGTTCCAGCCGCGACGGCTTGATGCCGGTCGATGCCATGGTCTGGCGCACGATGCCGACGAAGTCCCTGGTCATGAACTGGACCGGCGAGATGTTGACGGCGACGAAGCAATCCTCCGGCAGGTACTGGGCGTCGCTGCAAGCCTTGCGCAGCACCCATTCGCCGATCGGGTTGATCATGCCGGTTTCCTCGGCGATCGGAATGAATTCCATCGGCGGGATCATGCCGCGTTCCGGATGCTTCCACCGGATCAGCGCTTCATAGCCGACGACGCGGCCGCCCTGGAGGTCGAATTGCGGCTGGTAGTGGAGGCTGAAGTCGCCGCGGTCGAAGGCGGTTTTCAGCTCCGATTCAATCCATTGCCGGTGGTCCGCAACGCGGCCCATGTCGGCGTGGAAGACCGACCAGTTGCCGATGCCGCTTGCGCGCGCATTCTGCAGCGCCAGGTTTGAGCGGCGAAGGATGAGCACCGGATCGACGCCGTCCTTCGGCATCGCCACGATACCGACGGACATGCTGACCGACTGCAGATGCGTCTGGAGCTGGTAGGGCTCCATCATGCGGTTGATGAATGTTTCGAGGAACCGTTCGAGATATCCCCGGATCTCACGGTCCGGCAAGAGCACGGCGAATTCGCCGGCGCCGAGCCGCCCGATCACGGCATCCTCCGGCATGCTCTCCTTCAGCCTTTTGGTGAAGGCGCGGATCAGCTCGTCGCCATGACTGTAGCCGATGGCGTCGTTGATCTGCTTGAAGCGGTCGATGTCGATATCGATCAGATAGATCGGTTCGCCGGTCTCCAGCGTTTCCGCTGCCGCCGCTGCGACCTTTCCGACGATCGCCTGGCGCGTCAGCAGGCCGGTCATCTTGTCGAAATGGGTTTCCTTGAAGACGTATTCGGCCGATTCATCGATGCCTGCGAAGAATGACATCGCGGCGCCGCCGGCGGAAAGGGCACAGAGCGCGGCGATGATACCCGCCATCGTCCCGGCAGACATGCCGGCTAGGCCGTCGCCGAAGCCGAAGCGCAACCCCCAGAGTCCGAGGATAAAACTGCCCATGGCCGAGCTGGCGATGGTGATCAGCCGGAACAGCGGTGTTCGCTTCGGGTTGCTGACTGCAGACATGCAAGGTCCCTGAACTACAGGGCCGTTTAGCGGATACCTCCTTAAAATGGGTTTCCGCCAATGCCTCCAATTTTACTGGAAGGTGCTTTTTTCGTTAGCGAATTATTCGCGGGGGCCGTCGTTCTGCTTCAGTTCCTCTAGCGTCGGCATGGAGACGATGTGATAGCCGGAATCGACATAGTGGATCTCGCCTGTGACCCCCGAAGACAGATCGGACAGCAGGTAGAGCGCCGAGCCGCCAACCTCGTCGATGGTGACGGTGCGCCGTAGCGGCGAATTGCGCTGCTGATAGGAGAACATGTGGCGTGCGTCGGATACGCCTGAGCCGGCGAGCGTCCGCACCGGTCCTGCCGAGATGCCGTTCACCCGAATGCCGCGCGGGCCGTAATCGTTGGCGAGATAGCGCACGCTCGCCTCCAGTCCGGCCTTGGCGACGCCCATGACATTGTAGTTCGGCATGACCCGCACCGACCCGGCATAGGTCAGCGTGATCATCGAGCCGCCATTGGTCATCAGCGCGGCGGCATTGCGGGCGATCTCTGTAAAGGAATAGCAGGAGATCACCATGGTGCGGACGAAGTTGTCGCGGCTGGTGTCGGCGTAGAGGCCCTTGAGCTCGTTCTTGTCGGAGAAGCCGATGGCGTGAACGACGAAATCCAGGCCGCCCCAGGCTTCGCGAAGCGTCTGGAAGGTTGCGGTGACCGAGGCGCTGTCCTCGACGTCGCAAGGCACGACCAGCGAGGCCCCGAGCTTCTCGGCCAGCGGCTTGACCCGCCGCCCGAAGGCGTCACCCTGATAGGTGAAGGCAAGCTCCGCCCCGTGCTCGGACAGTTTCTTGGCGATGCCCCAGGCGATCGAATGATCGTTGGCGACCCCCATGACAAGCCCGCGCTTGCCCTTCATCAACCCTTCCATAAAAGGCAATCCTTATGCGGAATAGCGCTGGAAAATCAGCGTTGCGTTGGTGCCACCGAAACCGAAGGAATTGGACAGGACGGTGTCGATCTTGGCATTGTCGATGCGCTTGCGCACGATCGGCATGCCCTCGAATTCGGGATCGAGCTCCTCGATATGGGCGCTCTCGCCGATGAAGCCGCCCTGCATCATCAGGATCGAGTAGATCGATTCCTGGACGCCGGCGGCGCCGAGCGAATGGCCGGTCAGCGACTTGGTCGAGGTGATATACGGCATCTGGTCGCCGAACACCTCGCGAATGGCGCCCATTTCCTTGGAATCGCCGACCGGCGTCGATGTGCCGTGCGTGTTGATGTAGTCGACCGGCGTCGAGACGGTTGCAAGCGCCTGCCGCATGCAGCGCACGGCGCCTTCGCCGGACGGCGCCACCATGTCGTAGCCGTCGGAGGTCGCGCCGTAGCCGACGATCTCGGCGTAGATCTTGGCGCCGCGTGCCTTGGCGTGCTCCAGCTCTTCCAGCACCAGAACGCCCGCGCCGCCGGCGATGACGAAGCCGTCGCGGTTGACATCATAGGCGCGCGAAGCGGCCGATGCCTTGTCGTTGAATTTCGACGACATGGCGCCCATGGCGTCGAACAGGTCCGACATCGTCCAGTCGAGATCCTCGTGGCCGCCGGCGAACATCATATCCTGCTTGCCCCACTGGATCAGCTCGCAGGCATTGCCGATGCAGTGCGCGGAGGTCGAGCAGGCGGACGAGATCGAGTAATTCACGCCGTGGATCTTGAACCAGGTTGCCAAGGTGGCCGAAGCGGTCGACGACATCGCCTTCGGCACCGCGAACGGACCGATCCGCTTCGGGCTGCTGTTCTTGAGCGTCGTTTCGGCGGCTTCCACGATGGTCCTGGTCGACGGTCCGCCGGAGCCCATGACGATGCCGGTCCGCTCATTGGTGATGTCGCTCTCGCCGAGGCCGGCGTCCGCGATCGCCTGATCCATGGCGACATGGTTCCAGGCCGCGCCTTGGCTCAGGAAACGCATTGCGCGGCGGTCGATCATCGCCGACGGGTCGAGCGTCGGCGCGCCCCACACCTGGCAGCGAAAACCGTGCTCGGCGAAGGAATTGGAAAAGCTGATGCCGGACTTGGCATCGTAAAGTGAGGCCTGCACCTCATTGGCGTTGTTGCCGATCGACGACACAATGCCGAGGCCTGTCACTACGACGCGTCTCATTCGCAACTCCTTCCGGCGTAGTTTGGCGAAAAACCTAATTGGTTTCCGCCTTCGATCATACGCAAAATAAACTGCCGCGGCGTCCTTGCGCATCCGTCGGACACGCCAGGCCCCGTGGCGATGGCGATCAGGCGGCGGACTGCTTGGACAGGCCCACCTTCAGATCCGTTGCCGCGTATATGGGTTCGCCATCCGCCTTGAGCCAGCCATCGGCGATGCCGAGCACGAGGCGGCCGCGCATCACGCGCTTGAAGTCGACGCCATATTCGACCTTCTTGACCGATGGCGTCACCATGCCCTTGAACTTCACCTCGCCGGTCGACAGCGCCATGCCCTTGCCGGGTTCACCGAGCCAGCCGAGATAGAAGCCGGTCAATTGCCACATGGCGTCGAGGCCGAGGCAACCCGGCATGATCGGATTGCCGATGAAATGGCAGGCGAAGAACCAAAGATCCGGCTTGATGTCGAACTCGGCACGGATGAAGCCCTTGTCGAAGGCGCCGCCGGTCTCGCTGATCTCGGTGATGCGGTCGAACATCAGCATCGGCGGGTAGGGCAGCTGGGCGTTTCCCGGTCCGAACAGCTCGCCGCGGGCGCAGGCAAGCAGTTCCTCGTAGTCGTAGCTGGACTTTTGACCCGCCATTAATTCCGTCCCCGTTCTCGTTCCGGGCGGCAGGGCGCCCATGTCGTTGGTTTCCTAACACACTCTGTTTGTGGCCGGAAACCGGCGTTTGCGCTTAACCCGTGCGCCTGTCTGGGTCAATGCGCGCTATTGATCGCATTTGGGCGACCGAATATATGTCGGGTGGTGTCCAGTTTTTGGCATTGACCTCTTTTTGCCATTCTGGACCGGTCTATGGGGCTTGCAAGCTTAGACGGGATAGATGGATTCGGGCTGCCGGAAGGAAAATGTCGCTGTGGACAAGCGGGTTCGCGAAGCCGGCCTGAGGCCGACGCGCCAGCGCATTGCGCTGGCCGACCTGCTTTTCGCCAAGGGCGACCGTCACCTCTCGGCCGAAGAATTGCATGAAGAGGCGATCGCCGCCGGTGTGCCGGTTTCGCTGGCCACCGTCTACAATGCCCTTCATCAATTCACCCAGGCCGGCATGCTGCGCATCCTCGCCGTCGAAGGGTCGAAGACCTATTTCGACACCAACACTTCCGATCACCACCACTTCTATGTCGAGGGCGAGAACCGGATCTTCGATATCGCCAGCGGCCCGGTGAGCGTCTCCAACCTGCCGGAGCCTCCGGAAGGCATGGAGATCGCCAACGTCGATATCGTGGTGAGGCTGCGCCCCAAGCGCCGCGACTGATCTGCCCGCGATGAGGCCCGTCGACCTGGCGATACGGCTCGAAGACCATGATCGCGAAAAGTCGGAACCGGTTTTGCTACGCTGACCTACGGTTTGGATCAGATCATGGTCCAGACAAAATAGATCAGTTCTTGACCTTTTCTCCCGGGTAGGCGCCCCAGACCTGCGACTGGGCGACCCAGCCGGTATGGCCGTCGAAGGTCATCTCGCACCACTGACCGTCGCACTTCTTGATCGAGCCCATCACGCCTGGCTCGAGGATGGCGACAACGCCGGCGTCCTTGTCGGGATCGTCGAGCAGATTGATTCGGCCGCCCTTGCCGCGCTGCCAGGGGGCGACGATCGCGGTGCGGCGGCCCGAAAGCAGCGACTGGTTGATCCAGCCTTCGGAGCCGTCGGCGTCACGCACGCGGCGCCAGGTGTCGAATTCCTGGATGATTTCCATCGGCAGTCCGGCCTTCATGTACATCCAGTCGACGGAATAGTTGGCGCCCGGACCGACGCGCGAGTTGACGCGTCCGGATTTCAGGCTGACGAAGCGCGGCAGCGGCAGGCCGCTCGGCCCCAGCGTCACGGTCTGCGCCGACGTGGCCGCGCCTTGCGCGGATGTCTGCGGCGCCCAAAGCAGAGTGCCGAGAACGGCTGCGCTGAAAGCCAGGCGGAGCGAGGCGAAACCAGACACGTTCATTCCTTTCGGCGCCGGTCCGTGGGAGGAGCGCCCCTTTTTCTTTGTCTTCGGCGGCACCGCTTGTTACAGGAGTGGGCTGATACCGCGACTGGCTTCAAGTTTCGCTTGTCTTGGTTAAAGAGGTCTCAACGAGATCGGTTTCGAGGAAGCTTCGGGGAAACAATGGCAGGCAAAAAACGGCCCCTCGTCGTCATCACGCGCAAGCTGCCCGATCCGGTGGAGACCCGCATGCGCGAACTGTTCGACGCGCGCCTCAATGTCGAGGACCGGCCGATGACCCAGCCGGAGCTGGTTGCGGCGGTCAAGGAAGCCGACGTGCTGGTCCCGACCATCACCGACCACATCGATGCCGCGCTGATCGCCCAGGCCGGCGAGAACCTCAAGCTGATCGCCAATTTCGGCAACGGCGTCGACAAGATTGACGTCTCGGCGGCTGCCAAGAAAGGCATCACCGTCACCAACACGCCGAACGTGCTTACCGAAGACACCGCCGACATGACTATGGCGCTGATGCTCGCCGTGCCGCGCAGGCTGGCCGAAGGCGCCAACGTGCTCACCGGCGAGAAGAAATGGGCCGGCTGGTCCCCGACCTGGATGCTCGGCCGCCGCATCTGGGGCAAGCGCCTGGGCATTGTCGGCATGGGCCGTATCGGCACGGCGGTCGCCAGGCGCGCCAAGGCGTTCGGTCTGTCCATCCACTACCACAACCGCCACCGCGTGCTGCCGGCGGTCGAGGACGAATTGGAAGCGACCTATTGGGAAAGCCTCGACCAGATGCTCGCCCGGATGGATATCATCTCGGTCAACTGCCCGTCGACGCCGGCGACCTTTCATCTGCTGTCGGCCCGGCGGCTGGCGCTGATGCAGCCGGCGGCCTACATCGTCAACACAGCGCGGGGCGACATCATCGACGAAGAGTCGATGATCAAACTCATCCAGGACGGCAAGATCGCCGGCGCCGGCCTCGACGTCTACGAGCACGAGCCGGCGCTGAACAGCAAGCTGTTGAAGCTCGCCCACAAGGGCAAGGTCGTTCTGTTGCCGCATATGGGCTCGGCGACGCTCGAAGGCCGCATCGACATGGGCGAGAAGGTGATCATCAACATTCGCGCCTTCTTCGACGGCCATCGCCCGCCGGACCGTGTGTTGCCGCTCAGGACCTGAAAACCACGATTTGTTCAGGCGGCGACGCTCACGGCGCCGTCGTCGTCGACTTTGACGGTGCTTCCGCGATAGGCGTCGAACACACCGCGTCCGAGCCGCACCGCCATAGGCGTTTCCCAGCCCATTTCGCGCGCGACGATCAGGCCGAGCAGAAGAATGGCGTCCGGCTCGTGCAGGATAAGGGCTGCCGGCCCGCGGCCGTTGTGGACCAGTTCCATCAGCACTGCCGAAGCCGACGAGGAGCCGATGGTGCCCGGCAGGAACAGCACCCGGCCGGAAATCACCTCGCCATGCTGCGGGTGGCGGACATCGGCGATGCGCCCTGTCTTCGGGTCGACGCCGCCCCAGAAGCTGATCGGCGCCGTCAGCACCAGCGCTTCGCCTTTACCGGCCTTGCCCCGTACCAATATCTCCGCGGCGGCGCTCATGCGGCGAGGTCCGTGAAGCGCGGCTTGCCGGCGACCGCGCTTTCGACGCAATCGGCGAGCGAGGCATAGAGCACCGCATAGCCGGTGTTGCCTGGAGCGTAATGCGCGAACTTGCCCGAATTGGTCATCAGCACGCCGCCGGAAAGTTCCGGCATGATCGGCGTCACCACCACGCATGTGTCGGCAACGATGACGACGCCGCTTCCTTCGAGCCTCTTCCGCCGGCCGTCCTGCTCCAGGAAGGCAAGCACATGACGGCCGGTGCAGGCATAGATCGGCACGGCGAGCCGTCTTCCGGCAATCAGCCGCTCCAGCATCTCGAACTCGGCAAAGGACAGATGCGGGCTGCCAATGGCGACCGCATCGATGGTTTTCGGCACCGCCGCCGTCGACAGGCCGGCGCGAGCCTTCGCCGCCATCTGCGGCGTGACGTGGATCACCGCCTCCGGTTCAGGCTCGGCCAGAATGGTTTCGACGTTCGGCGCCTCTGGCGTGACGCCAGCAATGTGGAACAGCCCGACCGCGCCGGAGGAAGCGGCAGCGGCGCCGAAGGCCTTTAGCGCGTCGTCGCCGGGATGGTTGGCGATGCCGGCGACGACGCCGATCGTATCCCCGACCTCGCGGCCATAGAGGCTGCCCAGCACCGGCCAGGCGATCTCGGAAGCGAGGAAGGAAGGCGATAGGCCCGAGACGTCGAACACCAGTCGCGCCCGGCGGTTCTCGGCCCGGTGCAGGCCATAATCGGGTGCGCGGCCGGTGATGGCGCAGGCGATGTCGAGGAAATCGCCGTAGCGGTTGGTGCGGGCGCCCAGCACCGAGTTGCAGAACACCACCGCATTGGACTCGCCCCAGGCGACATCGCTGCCCTGTGCCGGCCTGTGCCCGGCCTGATAGGGCGCGCAGGTCCAGCTTTGCTCGCAGCCGAGCTTGCGATAGGCATCCATCATCCGCCGCGCCATGCCGCGCTGCGGCTCTTCCAGGCGAATGCGCGAGCAGCCCGTCAGGTCGAGCGCCCCGACATTGAGCGTCGAGCGCACTGCGATCCTGGCGCCGCCTTCGACCAGCCGCTCGGCGAACAGCGTGCCGGAATCGCCATGATAGAGCGCGCCGTCGATATGCGCCGAACAGATCGGGATCAGCCGTGGCGCGCCGAGCAGGCGCGCGCTCTCGGCGACGATGCGCATCGCCATTCCCGCGCCGTCCTTACCGGCGGCGGTTGCCTGTTCCTCCGGGCTGAGCGCGAGGCTCAAGACAGCACCTTGCGCATGGTGATCGAGGTCGGCCTGTCGTAGCCCGCATGCGCGGTGCGCCCGGTCTCGCGAAAGCCGAGCCGGAGGAAGGCCGCGTGGTTCGCCGTAAGCTCGATACGCGTCTGCAGCTCAAGGGCCTGCTTGCCGCGTCGGTGGGCAAGATCGTCGACGGCCTGCATCAGCCGTCCGCCTATGCCTCGCCCCTGAAGGCCAGGCTCGACGGCAAGCTTGCCGACATAGAAATCGTCTGCCCTCTCCATCGCAAAGACGCAGCCGACGATCCGGCCGTTCTCCATGGCCAGGAACGGCGTTTCTTGCCCGGCCTTGCTCTTGAGGTTTTCGGGTGTGAGCTGATGCGCCGAGGATGGCGGGTCGATGACGCCGTCCATATAGGCGAAGGCGCGCCGGATCAGCGCCAGCAATTCGTCCCACTGCGCGAAGTCCGGCGGAAGCTCGCTGACGAGGAGAGTGGCCGTCTGATCCATGCGTTCAGAGTGCCTTGTAGCGGACGGTGTCGAAACGGGCGGTCAGCCCGTCGTAAAGCAGCAGCCGGCCGACCAGCGGCTCGCCGATGCCGGCGATCAGCTTGATCGCCTCCATCGCCTCCAGCGTGCCGACGACGCCCGTCAGCGCGCCGACGATGCCGGCAACGGCGCAGGATGGCACCAGCCCTTCGGGCGGCGCTTCCGGAAAAAGGTCGCGGTAGCCTGGATTGCGCTGGCCATCGGCGCCCGTTTCAAATGGCTTCAGCACCGTCACCGAGCCGTCGAAGCGGCCGACGGCGGCAGTGACCAGGGGCTTCTTTTCCTGGGCGCAGGCATCGGCCAGAGCATAGCGTGTCTCGAAATTGTCGGAGCCGTCGACCACGATATCGTATTGGGCGACGAGGGCAGGGGCATTTTGCTCGGTCAGCCTGAGGCGATGCAGTTCCACCCTGACATTGGGGTTGATGCGCATGATCGCCGCCGAAGCGCTGTCGGTCTTCGCCATGCCAATAGTATCGCTGCCATGGATCACCTGCCGCTGCAGGTTGGACAAGGAGACATCATCGTCGTCGACGATGCCGAGCGTGCCGACGCCGGCCGCGGCGAGATATTCGAGCACAGGCGCCCCAAGCCCGCCGGCGCCGATCACCAGCACCCGCGCCCGCTTCAGCTTCTGCTGGCCGGAGCCGCCGATTTCGGGCAGCACGATGTGGCGGGCATAGCGCTCGAGCTCTTCGTCGGTGAGGGCAGCATTCGTCATGGCCGGACCATATAGCGGGCAGGAAACCTTGTCATGCACATGCAAAGCGAAGCCTTGTCACTGACATGCAAGGCGAAGCCTTGTCACTGACATGCAAGGCGAAGCCTTGTCATGCATATGCAAAGCGAAGCTTTGTCACTCACATGCAAAGCGAAGCCTTGTCCCGCAGCACAAAGCCTTGCTCGTGCAAGGCGCTTTGAACTCTTCGACAGTTCAGCCGGTCGGGCCGACGCTGCCGTGATCGACCGTCAGGAATTGCGCCCGCCCGGCAAGGCTGGAAAACAGCGCCGCGTCGGTGCCGGTCATGAAGGCCTGGCAGTTGAGCTCTTCGAGGATGGAAAACAGCGCAGCGCGCCGGCCGCTGTCGAGATGCGCGGCGATCTCGTCGAGCAACAGGATCGGCGTCAGGCCCGACATCTCGCCGGTCAGCCGCGCATGCGACAGCACGATGCCGACAAGCAGCGCCTTCTGCTCGCCGGTCGAGCACAATTCGGCCGGCATCGACTTCGGCCGGTGACGGACTGCGAGGTCGGAGCGGTGCGGACCGTCGAGCGTGCGACCAGCGGCGCGATCGCGCTCGCGGCCATTGGCGAGTATGGCGCGGAATCGCTCCTCGACGTCGACTGCCGGTGTGACCGCGATTTCGCTTTCCAATTCGCCGGCGAGGCTGATGTCGGCCTGCGGAAACGGGCCGCTGCCCGGCAGCTTGTCGATCATGGCCGCAAGCAGTCGCACCAGCTCGGCCCTGGCCGCCGCGATCGCCACCCCGGTTTCGGCCATCTGCATCTCGATCGCGTCGAGCCAGCCGCTGTCGCGCGAGCCTTCCGTAAGCAAACGGTTACGGCCACGCATCGCCTTCTCGTAATCGAGCGCGCGCTGCCCGTGGCCGGGGTCGATCGCCAGCACCAGCCGGTCGAGGAAGCGGCGGCGGTCGGCGGCCGGCCCTGGAAACAGCCCGTCCATCGCCGGCGTCAGCCAGACGACCCGCAGCCATTCGAGCATATCCTCGGCCGATTTTGCCGTCGCGCCGTTGATGCGCACGCGCCTGCCGCCTTCCGCGGCACCATCGCCGCCGGCAATGCCGGTGCCGATTTCGACCTGACCTTCCGGTCCTTCGATGCGCGCATGCAAGGCAAAGCCGCCATCGCCGCCCTCGCGGGCGACGTCGGCGTAAGGCGCGCGGCGCAGCCCGCGCCCCGGCGTCAGCAGCGAGACTGCTTCGAGCAGATTGGTCTTGCCGGCGCCATTGTCGCCGGACAGCACGACAGCGCCGGGGCCGAGATCAAGCGAAAGTCCCGCATAGTTGCGAAAATTTGTAAGTGTAAGCTTACTTATATAGCTCTGCTGCCGAAGCTGTTTGGCGTCCGAGGTCACGGCGACATGTGAGGCCTGCTAGAGCAATTCCAGGAAAAGTGCATAGCGGTTTTCCGTCCGGAATTGCGTCAACAAAAGAGACAAAGCCTAGACCCGCATCGGCATCAGCACGTAGAGCGCGGTCTCGTCGGCCATGTCGTGGATCAGCGTCGGAGACCCGGCATCCGCCAGCATGAACTTGGCTTCCGAACCGGTGAGCTGGGCGGCGACATCGAGCAGATATTTGGCGTTGAAGCCGATCTCGATCGGGTCGGACGAGTATTCGGCCGCCAGCTCCTCGGTTGCGCTGCCGGAATCCGGATTGTTGACGGCGAGCGTGAGCTGGCCGTCATTGATCGACAGTTTCACGGCTCGGCCGCGCTCGGACGAAATGGTCGAGACGCGGTCGACGGCGGCGGCAAAGCTCTGGCGGTCGATAACCAGCTTCTTGTCATTGCCGGTCGGGATGACGCGCTGATAATCGGGGAAGGTGCCGTCGATCAGCTTGGAGGTCAGGATGACGCTGCCGATGGTGAAACGGATCTTGGTATCCGATAGCTCCGTCGTCACCGCGATATCCGGGTCGTCGACCAGTTTCTGCAGCTCGCTCACCGTCTTGCGCGGGATGATGATGCCGGGCATGCCTTCGGAGCCTGCCGGCGCGTCGATCTCGGCGCGCGCCAGTCGGTGCCCGTCGGTCGCGACCGAGCGCAGCTTCAGCTTGCCGCCCGCCTCATGCGTGTGCAGGAAGATGCCGTTGAGATAGTAGCGCGTCTCTTCGGTCGAGATCGCGAACTGCGTCTTCTCGATCAGGCCCTTGAGCGCCACCGAATCGAGCCGGAAGATGTGCGAGAAGGAGCCGGCTGAAAGCTCCGGGAAATCGGACTGCGGCAAGCACTGCAGGCGGAAGCTGGAGCGCCCGGACGTGACGGTCATCGCGTTGCCGTCCTCGTCGGTCTTCAGCATCACCTCGGCGCCGTCGGCCAGCTTGCGCACGATGTCGTAGAGCAGATGCGCCGGAACCGTCGTCGCGCCGCCGCGCTCGACCTTGGCCGGCGTGGCTTCGGTCACTTCAAGGTCGAGGTCGGTGGCCTTCATTTCCAGGCTGGCGCCCTCGGCGCTGAGCAGCACATTCGACAGGATCGGGATGGTGTTGCGCCGCTCCACCACGCGATGGACGTGGTTGAGGGACTTCAGGAGATTGGATCGTTCCAGGATAACACGCATGACGAAACAGGCTCGCTTCAATGAATGAACGGGTCACCGGGCGGCGGCGCCCCGCAAAAGCTCCGAAAAGCTCAGAATCTATGTAAGCTGACAGTAAAAACCCTGCAAACGCAAGCCCGCGGCACCGGTTCCAGCCGGTTGCGCGGGCTTTCTGGGGATAAAGCGGGCTAAGCGCTCAGGCCTGCTCGTTGATCAGCCTTCTGAGCAGTTCGAGTTCCTGTGCCAGCGTGTTGTCGGCGCCGGAAAGATCCTCGATCTTGCGCACGGCGTGCAGGACCGTCGTGTGATCGCGGCCGCCGAAACGGCGTCCGATCTCCGGCAGCGAGCGCGGCGTCATCACCTTGGAGAGATACATCGCTACCTGCCGCGGTTTGACGATGGTGCGCGTGCGGCGGTTTGAGAGCAGTTCCGTCTTCGAAACGTTATAGTGGCGCGCCACGATGCGCTGGATGTCCTCGATACGCACCCGCTTCGGCTCGCCCGAGCGGTAGATATGGCCGAGGATCTCGTCGATGCGGTCGATAGTGATCTGCGGCTCGAAGGACTGGCGAAACAGCAGCTGGTTGAAGGCCCCTTCGAGCTCGCGCCCGCTGCCCGTCACCGTTCTGGCGACGTGATCGAGGATCTCATCCGAAATGTCGAGCGAGGTATCGTCGATCTTGGCGGTGGCAAGGCGCAGCTTCAGCATGCCGAGGCGCATGCCGAAATCCGGTGCCGACATTTCGAGCGCCACGCCGCCGTTGAGGCGCGAGCGCACCCGCGGCTCCAGCGACTCCAGTTCAGACGGCGGCCGGTCGGCGGCGACCACCACCTGCTTGGCGCTGTCGAGCAGCATGTTGATGAGATGGCAGAACTCGTGCTGGATCGACTTGCCCTGCAGGAACTGCATGTCGTCGATGATCAGCAGATCGATGTCGCGCAGCTGCTCCTTCAGCGTCAGCGCATTGTTGTCGCGGATCGCGGTGGCGAAGCGCCACATGAAATATTCCGCCGTCAGGTAGACCACGCGCGATTTCGGATTGTGCCGCAGCGATTCCGCCGCGATCGCCTGCAGCAGATGCGTCTTGCCCAGGCCGACGGTCGCATGGAGAAAGAGCGGGTTGAAGCGCACCGCGCTCGACTGCGATTCCGCCACCGCCTTGGCCGCCGCGAAAGCAACACGGTTCGAAGGCCCTTCGATGAAGGAAGTGAAAGTGTAGCGCGGATCGAGCGGCGACCCCAGCACATTGTGGCGGAACTCGGTCTCCGCCGGCACGCCCTGGCGGGGCGCCGGCGTCCGCTCCACCCGACCGGCGCTCGCGGTGCCGGCGGCAAGCGCGGTCTGGGCCTGCTTGGTCATCTTGCGCGCCGGCGCGATCTCCGGCTCGACATTGTTGCGGCCCTGCCGCGTGGCGGTCCGCACGACGATCTCGATCTTGAGAAGGTCGGGATCCTCGTGCCTCCACAGTTCGGCGATAAGATCAAGGTAATGGCCGTTGATCCACGACCGCAGGAAGGCCGTCGGTACCGAGATGCGGACCATGCCGCGCGACGCCTCGGCAACCTTCATGCGGCCGAACCAGCTCGAATAGACCTCGGCTCCCAGACGCGCCTTCAATTGGGCCTTGACCCGCTCGAACTTCTGTTCAGCGTCGCTGGATGCCGCCATGTCGTCCCCTCCGACGATAGTTGCTGGGAATGGGAGTTCGCCCGCAATCTCCCCTTCGATGCCGCTCTGCATGATCAAGTTCCTTGTCTCTCGTACCCTTTTTCCGCCGGGAGTGCGCCTCCTGCACCCTGGGTCCGGCGACGTTTTTCGCTGCGCCTCTATCGCCGCCGCCGGCGATATCGTTGCAACGTTGCGCAAGGGACCTCTGCCGGCTCTCGCAAGCCGGCTTGATCATGCCAAGACAATACAACACCGCCCGGCGAAAATGCCGGCCCAACGTCGACTGCCATGTACAATTACGCCAGTCCCCTACCCGCACCGAAGAGACAAACCAAGCCGCACGCGGAATTGCTCCGCGTCATGAATTCCGCCATTTTTTGCTGGCCGATTCAGGCTGGGTTAAGGGCAGGTGCCCGTCCCTTCGATGGATGGACATTACCGAAATCGCTGTGGATAGGGCAAGGCCACGTCTAACGGATTTTTAACGAATCTGGTTACCGGAGACGTGTTCAAAGCAGGCGCCACCGCGGCCCATTTTCATAAAGCCATTGTGATTCAAACCCTTTTCCGTGGAATGTGAAAAAGGCCACACCTTCGGAAATTTTCTGAAATAATTCTCTTGACAGCTACTTGTCCCCCGCCGCTCCTCCGCGAGTTGAACAAGCTGTGGATGACCGTCTGTAAGCTTTTGAAAAATATATGGATTTTGTGGCAGGCTCATCTGTGGCCGTGCCCGCATCCAGCGGTCGTCGACATGAGCGATTATGTATATGCCGGCAAAACATTGGCTACTTTGAAATTCGGCCCAAGCGTCGTTGTCGGACCGTTCTTTTTAAGTACTTGCCGGCAAACGAAAAAACCCGGCCTGTGCGGCCGGGTTCAAGGATAACGGTTCTAAAGGGAAGTCGGTCAGGCCGACAGCACCTTGACCCGCTGGGCCAGCCGCGAAACCTTGCGGGAAGCCGTGTTCTTGTGGAGGACACCCTTGGTTGCGGCGCGCATCAATTCCGGCTCCGCGGCCTTGAAGGCTTCCAGCGCAGCAGCCTTGTCGCCGGCGGCGAGCGCCTCTTCGACCTGGCGAACATAGGTGCGGACGCGGGACCGACGGTTCTTGTTGATCGCCGCCCGGCGGGCGATCTTGCGCGTTGCCTTTTTGGCCGAGGACGTATTGGCCATGATGCCTCTCTTCTGATCTGGTGGGCGCCAGCGGGTCGCAGGGCGCAAAAAACAAACGGGCAGCCACGGGCCGCCTCGGTTGGTGCGGCTTATAGTTCAGCTTTTCCGGCGCGTCAACGCCGCTTCGCGGTCTTTTTGGGGCTTGAAGCCGCACCGCGCTGAAACGGGTCCGCACGCCTAAAGCCGTTGTCTTGGTGCATGCCCGGCTTCTTGCCAAATCGCGGCACGCATTGGGCCGACATTCCCTAGTGGTTGCTGAAATTCGGCTTCCGCTTCTCGACGAAGGCGGCCATACCCTCCTTCTGGTCATCGAGCGCAAACAGCGAGTGGAAAAGGCGGCGCTCGAAGCGCAGCCCCTCGGCAAGCGTCGTCTCGAAAGCGCGGTTGACGGCTTCCTTCGTCATCATCACCGACGGCAGGGAAAACTCGGCGATCTTCGCTGCCGCTTTCAGCGCCTCCTCGACCAGCTCGGCCGCCGGCACCACTCGCGACACCAGTCCGCAGCGCTCGGCCTCGGCAGCGTCCATCATCCGCCCGGTCAGGCACATGTCCATCGCCTTCGACTTGCCGACGAAGCGGGTCAATCGCTGCGATCCGCCCATGCCCGGCATGACGCCGAGCGTGATCTCGGGCTGGCCGAATTTTGCGTTGTCGGCTGCGATGATGAAATCGCACATCATGGCCAGCTCGCAGCCGCCGCCAAGCGCGTAGCCGGCGACCGCGGCGATGATCGGCTTGCGCGCACGGGTGAGCTCCTCCCACCCGACAAAGAAGTCCTGAGTATAGGCGTCGACAAAGGAGATCGCCTGCATTTCCTTGATGTCGGCGCCGGCCGCGAAGGCTTTTTCCGAACCTGTGAGCACGATCGCGCCGATGCCGGCATCGGCGCCGAACGTGTTCACCGCCGCCACGATCTCGGCCAGCACCTGCGAATTCAGGGCATTGAGCGCCTTCGGCCGGTTCAGCGTGATCAGCCCGACCTTGCCGCGTGTCTCCACGAGAATGGTTTCATAGGCCATGGCATCGTCTCCTCGCTTCGATTGAGGAGACCGGTCTAGCTCACCGCTGACAGGTCCGGCAATAGAAGGTCGATCGGCCGCTCTGCACGATGCGCTCGATATGGCCGCTGCAGCCCGGTTTCGGACATGGCTCGTCTTCGCGGTCATAGACCGCGAAGGAATGCTGGAAATAGCCAAGCGACCCGTCTGCCTGGACATAGTCGCGCAGCGAGGATCCGCCGGCGGCGATCGCGTCGGCGATGACCGAGCGGATGGCGGCGGCCAGGCGTTCGCATTGCTCTTTCGCTCTCTTGCCGGAGCCGGCTATGGTGCCGGCTTCGCGCAGCGGCGACAGGCCGGCGCGCCACAGCGCTTCCGACACATATATGTTGCCGAGCCCGGCGATCAGCCGCTGGTCGAGCAACGCGGCCTTGAGCGGCGATCTGCGGCCTTCGAGCAGCGAGGCGAGCAGGGGACCGTCGAGCGCATTGCCGGTCGGCTCGATGCCCAGCCCCGCCAGCATTGGATGCGTGTCCGGCGCGCCTTCGGCAAACAGCATGAAGCCAAAACGGCGCGGATCGTTGAAGATGACGCGGGACCGCTCGCCCTTCGGGGAGTCGACATCGAATACGACGTGGTCATGCGCCTCGCTCTTCGAGCGCTCGTGATGGAAGCTGCCGGGAATGCGGCCGTTGCCAGCGGTTTCGACGCGGAACGATCCCGACATGCCGAGATGGCAGATCAGCACCGGACCGTTTTCGATGTGCATCGTCAGATATTTGGCGCGCCTGCCAAGCGCCGTCACGGTCTTGCCGGCAAGCCGCTCCGAGAACCGTTCGGGAAAGGGAAAGCGAAGGTCTGGCCGTCGCGCCTCGACATTGACGAGCCGCGCCCCTTCCAGGACCGGCTGCAGCCCCCGCCGCACCGTTTCGACTTCAGGCAGTTCCGGCATGGCCGCCTATCGTCGCGAGGAAAGAGGTGCCGTGGCGGCCAGGCGCAAGCCCGAGATGATCCGCGATGGTTTCGCCGATATCGGCGAAGGTCGGCCTGAGCCCGATGTCGCCGCCCTTCAGTCCCGGCCCTATCCCGATCACCGGAACGCGTTCGCGGGTATGATCGGTGCCGCGCCAGGTCGGATCGTTGCCGTGGTCGGCGGTGAGGATGAGAAGGTCGCCCGGCTTGATGCGCGACAGCGCTTCCGGCAGCCGGCGATCGAAGGCCTCAAGCGCTCCGGCGTAGCCGGCGACATCGCGCCGATGGCCGAACTCGGTATCGAAATCGACGAAATTCGCAAAGACCAGATCGCCTTCGCCGGCGTCGTCCATGGCGGAGAGCGCCTTGTCGAACATCGCCATGTTGCCGCCCGCCTTGCGCACCTCCGCGATGCCGCGATGGGCGAAGATGTCGCCGATCTTGCCGACGGCGATGACCTTGCTGCCGCGCTCGGTCAGCCGGTCGAGCAAGGTCGGCTCCGGCGGCGGCACGGCATAGTCGCGGCGGTTGTGGGTGCGCTGGAAGGTGGCGCTTGTCTCGCCGACGAAGGGCCGCGCGATCACCCGCCCGATGTTGAGCGGATCGACCAGCCGGCGCACCGTCAGGCAAAGCTCGTAGAGCCGCTCCAGGCCGAAATGCGTCTCGTGCGCGGCGATTTGCAATACCGAGTCGACCGATGTGTAACAGATGGGCTTGCCGGTCCGGATGTGTTCCTCGCCGAAGCGCTCGATGATCTCGGTCCCTGGCGCATGGCAATCGCCGAGGATGCCCGGCACCTTGCCTTCGCGGATGATCGCGCCGGTCAGCTCGGCCGGGAAGGCGGGCACGGTGTCGGGAAAATAACCCCAGTCGAAACGCACGGGCAGGCCGGCAATCTCCCAATGGCCCGACGGCGTGTCCTTGCCGCTCGAGACCTCCTGGGCAGCGCCATGGAACGACGCGGCAAGCAGCGGCGCGTCGAGGTCGATCGTCAGCCCGGTTGCCGTCTTGGCGGCGCGGGCGAGCCCGAGCGAGATCATGTTGGGCACGGCAAGCGGTCCGCTGCGCAGGCCTCCACGATCCGCACGGCCCTCGGCGCAAGCCTGTGCGATGTGTCCGAATGTGTCGGCGCCGGCATCGCCGTAGCGTTCGGCATCGGCCGCTCCGCCGATGCCGAAAGAATCGAGAACGAATAGGAAAGCCCGCGCCATAGGGGTGCCATCGTGCCAATCTAACCAGCCAGACATAGAGTTCCGCAGCGGCGTTGGCAAATCGGATACCAGACCGCAACGGCTTGGTGCAAAGTGGTGCGGATCGAGGGAGTGCGGCAAGGATGGGCATGGGCGTAAGATCGGCGGCAAGCCAGGCATTGAGGACCTGCGCGGTGGCTCTCGCGGCGCTCTCCGCGGCCCCGCCGGCGCATGCCGACTGGCGCGACGACATCGGCACGTTTCGCATAGGAATCGTCGCCGAGCCTGGAGGAGGCAACACGGTACCTGGTCTGGCCCGCTTGACGGATGCCTATACGAACGCTCTCGGCATGAAGGTCGAGTTCGTGGTTGCTCGCGACTATGCGGCATTGATCGAGGCTCAGGCGAGCGGCCGCATACAGTATGCGGTCTATTCGGCGCTCGCCTATGCTACGGCTTCGGAGCGCTGCGGCTGTGTCGAGCCGCTGGTGGCGCCGGTCGATGCCGATGGAGCCGCCGGCGTCCGTTCCCTGCTGGTGACGCGCGACGGCAAAGTGCCGGGCCTCACAGCGATCGCCTCGCATCGGATCGCCATCGCGCCCGCCGACAATGTCGCCGGTTCCCTCCTGCCGCTGACCGAACTGGCCGGCGAAGGCGTGCCGATCGCGCAGGATTCACCTTTCCTGGCGCGCGCCTCGTCGGCCACCGCGGCCGAGGCGATGCTCGGCGACGGAGAAGCCGACGGCCTGTTCGGCTGGGAGCCTGTCGGCGCCGACGGCCAGCCTACCGACACGGGCGGCACCATCATGCGGCTTGCGGCCGCCGGCGTCCCGAAGACGTCGCTTCGGGTGCTGTGGAGCTCGGCTCCGCTGCGATATGGGCCTCATGCGGTGCGCAGCGATCTCGACGCCGAAGCCAAGCGCCGGCTGGCCGTGTTTCTGACCAATCTCAAGTCGCTGACTCCGGACGTCTACGATCTTCTGGAGCCGACGCACTCCGGCGGCTTCGAACTGGCCGTATCAAAGGACTACGCAACGGCCCTGGCCATCGTGCGGCGGGAAACTCGCGGGGATTAGTCCGTCAGCAGTCGGTGCAAGGAACCGTAGGACCGCGGCGCGGCCTCAGATAGTATGTTTCGCCCATCGATATGTTGTTGAAGGCCGAGGTCAATCCAAGCGTCGACGAACTGTCGGCGGACCAGGTGATGATCGGCTTATAGCCGAGGTCGCTTTCCACCCGGACAAGGAAGGTGTTGCGGATATTCAGCGTTGGCGGAACGGTGGTGGGACTGGTCTTCGCCGCGTCGGCGCTATAGGTGGTGCCCACAAGCTTGCGCGACCAGGCCACCGTCGCCTTGGGCGATGCCTCGTCGGAGATCTGGATCCCGGTGATGATGATCGTCGGCGTGGAGCGATTGTAGGGCTGCAGCGTCGAGGTACCGATCTTCATGATCGCGTCGAGATCGGCCTTCGTGACGCTGGTCTGCTGCGTGACGAGATCCGCCACCATGCTGCCGATGCGGCTGACCTTCTTGCTGGTCTCGATGGCCTGCGAGGCTTCCATCGTGATGAAGTACATGATGAGCAGCACCGGCACGATGAAGGCGAACTCGATTGCCGCGACGCCGCGGCGATCGCGGCAAAACCGTGTCGCCTTCGCCACGAAAGCCGAAATTCGTCGCTGTGCCCCCACACGGTACATACTGCCCCCCACACCGCCTCAAGTCTCGGCCGGCCGCAATCTTGAAGCATGTCTCCCGAAGTGAACCCGGTTTCGGGAGACATGCTGAAAATCAAAAAGCTGAAGCAGGTCGCGTCACGCGACCTCCTTTAGTCGTCGAATGGTTCGTTCTGCCAGGTTACCGATGCGAAGTGCAGCGTCTTGCCGCCATTCAGATTGGCCATTTGTTTGGCCAGGAAATCGGTGATCACCGGCCATTTGTAGAAAACCCGCAGCATGTTCTTCGATTCCGCCAGCCCCGGCGACACCGTGAAACTCGTCGAGCTCGTGCCTGTCAGCACGATTTCGCCGTTCTGGATTTTGAAGCCCGCCGCCGCGGCGTCGGCGAAGGTCGGATATTCGCGCAGGTCCACCAGAAGTGAAGCATCTGACCCCGACCCGGGGCAGTTCGCGGCGATCATGATCTCCAGCCTGTCGCAGATCAGCGTCTTGATCGAGGCGTCGGTGACGTTGGCCTTCTTGAGCTGGCCGGTTCGCAGCTGGCGCGCGATATCGTCGGTGGCGTTGGCCATCACTTCTTGGCCGGCGAACGAGATGCAGCTCTCCAGGATGGCGAAAACGAGCAAGGCGAACGGCATGGCCAGCATTGCGAATTCCAATGCCGTGCTGCCGCGCCTGTCGCTGAAGAAACCGGGGCGTGGCTTTGCCTCGGCCTTGCCGTCCATGCCACCCTTGGGCGCCCTGCTCATGTTCCGTTCCTGCCGATCCTTGCAATGTCGGCTGCAACCTATCGACCACCCATTGAGGTCCGGTTTGGATCAGCGTTAAACTCGGTGGGCTGCCCTTAACCCGCTGTTAACCTGCGGGCGCTTGCGTCCTTAAGCTCAGCGGGCTGCGTTCATTTCCGTTTCGGACGTTTTCTCAGCCTCGCTCTTGTACGAGCTTTCGCAATAGGGCGTGCAGGACATGGTCTGGACTTCGGCGCGTCGATAGATGCGCACCGAGGACGCGGCTTGTCGGACGACCGTCACCTGCTCATCTATGATCGGGCTGCCATCGGAATCGAGCACGACCAGATTGGTCACGCCGAAACCCTTGCCGGTGAGAACGACCGTCGAGGCGTCCTGCACGGCGGCATCGGCGATGGCCGGATTGCCGACGACGATCGTATCGGCCGCGCGCGACAACTTGACGATCTTTGCTTGATTCATGGTGACCTCGATGCCGGCGCCGGCGCTGGCCGGCATGACGGATGCGGCGAGAGCCAACAGTGCGACGACTGAAAATGGCGATCTCGACGAGGTCATTGAAGCGCTCCGGAGCGGCAGACTGTTCAACGGAACATGAACGAAATTGGTGAACCGACGGTTAAGCGCCGCATGGCCGCGATAAGGATTGGTCGGCTCCGCGGTCATAAGCCGACAACCTACGCTGCTTTAGCGAAATCGCGGATGGGCCGGATCTCCGCGCTTTTCCTGCCCGCCGCTCCGCCTCTGGAGGTTTAGGCCACGGTTAACCAAGCAACGGGATCGCCTCCGGAAAGGAATCGGTAAGGGTATTTATTAAGCCGATCGAAAGGGCTTCCCCCTAGATTTGGCACATCCGATCAACCGGCAAGAGAAGTTGACGGAAGTGCTGTAACACGTGGAGTAGGAGCTCTCGAATGTCTAACCTCATCGCACGTTTCGTAAAGGACGAATCCGGCGCGACCGCCATCGAATACGGTCTGATCGCCGCCCTCATCGCGCTCGCCATCATGGTCGGCGCCGGCCAGCTCGGCACTGCCCTGAACACCAAGTTCAAGGCAATTGCCAGCGCGGTCCAAAACTCCAACTAAGATCAACCGAGGACGACGAAGTCGCTCTCGACGAGAAGGGCCGCCTCGAGGCGGCCCTTGTTCGTTGCAGCATCTGGTTGCGCGCGAATTTGATCGTCGGCACTCACCGACCGTTAATGGCGTGTGGCTAGACTGGGCGTGTTACTTTTCTCACGGCATTGTGTTGTCTCATGCTTGAAGCTGTAATCTTCGTCGTCTTTCCTTTCTGCATGCTGTTTGCGGCGATCTCCGACATGCTTTCGATGACGATCGCCAACCGCGTGCCGGTGCTGCTCGTGGCGACGTTCGCTCTGGTCGCTCCTTTGACCGGGATGGACTGGGCCATCTATGGCGGGCATTTCGCGGCAGGTGCCCTGGTGCTGGCCGCGACGTTCGGACTATTCGCGCTCGGCGGCATGGGCGGCGGCGATGCCAAGCTGCTGGCCGCGACCGCCGTATGGATGGGGCTCAACATCAATCTCATCGGCTACCTAGTCACCTCGACATTGATCGGCGGCCTGCTGACGGTTGCCATTCTGGCCTACCGGAAATCGCCATTTGCGATCTACACCGGCCACAACCGTTTTCTGCGCCATTTCGCCGACGAGACCGCAGGCATTCCTTATGGCGTCGCGCTTGGTCTTGGCGGGCTCCTCACCTTTCCGGATTCTTCGTTGATGGTCTGGGCGCTGGATAGGCTCACGACCTAAAGCATATCGCCATCTTCAGATGCGCTCGGTGCGCTACGGAGTCTGGCTTTACGCCTACCAAACAGCTTGTTGCCTTCGGAAAATCCGTTTCTGTGACAAGGGTTCTCGCGGCGCTTGGCCGCCTTTTTTTGTTAACGGCAAGGCGGTTCGGTCCAATTTGAGTAAACGTTAAATTAATCACGATCGTAAGCATTGCATTAACCTTGTTTTGACGATTGCGGCTGCAAAGTCCGGCTTGGCGAGGTGGTTTGCCTTGAGGCGAAGGGTCCGGACGAATGCCAGCATCCCGACTGATTATTCTGAGCGTGGCCGTGGCCGCGGCGGGTGGCGCGGGTTATGTCGCGAAGAACATGGTAGTGGCGCCGCCGGCTCAAGTCGTCGTCAACGCTCCCAAGCAGCCGGCGATCGCGCTGCAAGACGTGCTGGCGCTTTCCGGCGATGTCGCAATGGGCAGCCAGCTCGGTGACAACATCAGGTGGGAGCAGTGGCCGGCGAGCGGCATCAACGCCAATTTCATCACCCGTGCGGCCGAACCGGACGCAGTCGAAAAGCTGAAGGGTTCGGTGGCGCGTGTAGCCATGTATGCCGGTGAGCCGTTGCGGCGCTCCAAGCTGGTCGGCGAGGGGCAGAGCTTCATGTCCTCGATCCTGCCGTCCGGCATGCGCGCTGTCGCGACCGCTATATCGGCCGATACGTCCGCCGGCGGCTTCATCCTGCCCAATGACTTCGTCGACGTCATCATGACCCGGCGCGCCGACGCCAGCAATGGCGGCAGCGGCTTCAATACCGAGACCATCCTGAAGAACATCCGTGTCCTGGCCATCGACCAGACCATCCAGGAGGACGAGGAAGGCAAGAAGACCAGGGTCGGCCAGACCGCGACGCTGGAGCTGACGCCGCAGCAGGCGGAGATCATCACGGTGGCGCAGCAGATGGCGGACCGCCTGACCCTGGCGCTGCGTTCGATCACCGACACGAATGAGAAGAACCTGGGCGAGGCCGACTATCTGGTGAACGGCAATGGCCGGCGCGGCACGGTGCGATTGATCAAGTCGGGCCAGGTTTCCGAAGTGGGAGCAAGGAAATGAGGCTAATCGGCAAACTGCCCGTCATCGCGGCGGCCGCAATCGGCCTGTTCCTGATCGGCACCAATGCACCTAGGCTCGTCGAGGCAAAGGCCGCGAACAGGGCAGCGGGTGTGACGGCCTCGGTTGCCTCGCAGCGCGTCAAGCTCGGCCTCAACAAGTCAGTGGTCATCGACCTGCCGAGCGACGCCTACGACATACTCGTCGCCAATCCCGCGGTCGCCGACGCAGTGACGCGCACGGCGCGCCGGATCTATCTGTTCGGCAAGGCGGTCGGCGAAACCAACATCTTCGTCTTCGGCCCCAACGGCGAGCAGATCGCCAGTCTTGACCTGGCGGTCGAACGCGACGTGGCCGGGCTGGAAGACTATCTCAAGCGCTTCCTCCCGACGTCGCAGATCAAGGTCGAGCTGCTGAACGACAACGTGATTCTCACCGGCAATGTCGATACACCGCTCGACGCCAAGCGCGCCGTCGACCTGGCCACCATCTTCGTCTCGGGCGGTGAAGCGACGACCGGCCAATATTCACAGACGGCCGCCGGCGGGTCCGCCAACGGCGGCGTCGACATCAACAATCCCGACCAGGAGCGCCGGGTTTCCAAGATCGTCAATCTGCTGCAGATCATCGGCGACGATCAGGTGACGCTGAAGGTGACGGTGGCCGAAGTCAGCCGCTCGGTGATGAAGCAGCTCGGCGTCAACATGATGGCCAGCGGCGGCAGCAACGGCATCTCCTGGGGCGCGCTCAGCGACCCTTACGCTGGTCTCGGTAAGCCGCTGTCGAACGCGGGCCTAGGGATCAGTGCGTCCGGGCTGCAGTCCTATATCAACGCAATGGAGCAGTCGGGGGTCATGAAGACCTTGGCCGAGCCGACCTTGACCGCCGTGTCCGGGGAGAAGGCGACCTTCAAGGTCGGCGGCGAATACAATATGGTGACCAATGTTACCGCCAACGTCTCCAACGACAACCAGACCGGCCTGAAGAACTATCAGGTCGAGAAGATCGAATACGGCATCGGATTGGAGTTTCAGCCGGTGGTGCTGTCACCCGGCCGCATCAGCCTGAAGGTGAGAACGTCGGTTTCCGAACCGACAACCGAGGGCTCCGTGTCGGCATCCACGGATAACAGCAGCATCGGCATGAACGCTTTGTCGCTCCGCAAACGCCTGGCCGATACGACGGTGGAACTGCCTTCCGGCGGCTCGATGATGATCGCAGGCCTTGTGCGCGACGACGTCAGGCAGGCCGTCGTTGGATTGCCCGGACTGACCAAGATTCCGGTGCTCGGCGCGCTCTTCCGCAGCCGCGACTTCGTGCGCAACGAAAGCGAGCTCGTCATCATCATCACGCCCTATCTGGCGCGGCCCGTGGCGCGCAACGAATTGGCCAAGCCCGACGATAATTTCAATGCGCCGAGCGACGGCGCCGGCATGTTCCTCGGTCGCGTCAATCGCGTCTACGGCACCATGCAGACCGATAGGCCACCTGGCCGTTACCACGGCGTTGTCGGCTTCATCTACAAGTGAGCGGGAAAGCGGACATGTCCAACTCAACATCGAAGGCCATGACGATCGCAGCGGCACAATCGGGCCGCGGACGATTCCGCGGGTCGGCTCCGGTCCTGGCGATCGCCCTTGCGGCGTCGCTCACCGGATGCGCCAACTTCCATCGCGACAGCGTGACAGTGGGCTCCATTCCGGACGACTACCGCACCAATCATCCGATCGTTATCGCCGAGAAGAACCAGAAGATCGACCTCCCGGTCGGCGCCGGTGATCGCGGCATGACGGCTTCGCAGCGCGACACTCTGCTCGGCTTCCTCGACGGCTACGACAGGAGCGCCGCGCCGGCGCTGACGATCGCGGCCCCGGTGGGTTCCGCGAACCAGGCCGCCGCCCAGGCCGCGAGCCGCGATTTCGCCAGACTTGCGATGGCCGCAGGCGTCAAGCGCAACAATATCATCATGACCTCCTATCAGTCGGCCGTGCCCGAGGCTTCGGCGCCGGTCCGCGTGGCCTTCGTGGCGGTGAGGGCACAGACCGACAAATGCGGGCGTTGGCCCGAGGATCTGACCGAGACTTCCGAGAACAAGCACTACGCCGATTTCGGGTGCTCCTATCAGAACAACCTCGCCGCCCAGATGGCCAATCCCAACGATCTGCTCGGGCCACGCAAGCAGTCCGACATCGATGCCGAAAATCGCGGCGCGGTGATCGACGTCTATCGGGCGAGAGGCATTTCGGATGAGTTCCTCGGCAATTCGGAAGTGACTTACTGAGCCCGCGGCGGATCACGGAAAGAGCATGACGATGAGCAATCTTGCCTACGACACGCCTGCGGATACCGGCGATCTTTCGCAACAGGACATCGCCGCCATGCAGGCGCTGCGCCCGGTGCCGCGCATCTCGATCCAGGCTTTTTGCGAGACCGAAGGCGTCGCAAATCCGATCGGGCGCGCCGGCGAGGATCGTCGCATGGCCAAGGCCCATCTCAAGGTCCATATGGGCGGCATCGCCACCGCGATCGAATTCTACCAGTCGGCGCCGACGCCAAACCTGATCCTGCTGGAATCGCGCAGCGAGCCGAAACAGCTGCTGGAGCAGCTCGCTCAGCTCGCCGAATATTGCGATCCGACCTCGAAGGTCGTGGTCATCGGCCATTACAACGATGTCGGACTCTACCGGGAGCTTATCCGTTCGGGCATTTCCGAATATGTCATCGCGCCGGTCTCGATGACCGATATCGTCAGCGTCGTCTCGTCGATCTTCGTCGATCCCGAGTCCGATCCGATCGGCCGCTCCATCGCCTTCATCGGCGCCAAGGGCGGTGTCGGATCCTCGACGATCGCCCACAACGTCGCCTGGGCGATGTCGTCCTTGTTCAAGTCCGAAGTCGTCGTCGCCGATCTCGATCTCGCCTTCGGCACCGCCAACATCAACTTCGACCGGGACCCCGCGCAGGGCATCGCCGAGGCGGTGTTTTCGCCCGAGCGCGTCGATGAGGTCTATCTCGACCGGCTGCTCGCGCAATGCGCCGAGCATTTGTCGCTGCTGGCGGCACCGTCCACGCTCGAGCGCGTCTATGATTTCGATCCGGACGCCTTCTCCCAGGTCATCGAAACGGCGCAGCGCAGCGCGCCCTTGCTCGTGCTCGACGTCCCTCACGTCTGGAGCGGTTGGACCAAGAGCACGCTGATCAAGGCCGACGAGATCGTCATCACGGCCACGCCGGAACTCGCCAATCTGCGCAACACCAAGAATATGGTCGACATGCTGAAGCGGCTGCGTCCGAACGATCCGCCGCCGAAGCTGATCATCAATCAGGCGGGCGTTCCCAAACGACCGGAGATCGCGGCATCGGATTTTTCCGAACCGCTCGGCATCACGCCGATGGCGGTGATCAATTTCGAGCCGCTGCTGTTCGGCAACGCCGCCAACAATGGCCGCATGCTCGGCGAGATGGATGCCAAGAGTCCGGTCGTCGGCACGATCAACGAAATAGCGCATGTGCTGACAGGGCGCAGCGAGATCAAGGCGAAGAAGAAGGCAAGCCTTGGCGCCATCCTCGGCAAGCTTTCACGCAGCAAGAAATGACGCTCGCTGAGCGGCATCGGGTAGTCGATCATGTTTGGTAAAAGAGGCACAGACGACGGCAGCCGGGCAGCTCCCGAATTCCGTCCGCCAGCACCTCCTCCGGCCGCTCCCGCTCCGGCTGGGACGATCGCTGTCGATCGGCCGGCCGCGCCCGCGCCGAGCACGCCCGCCGCGTCCCCCGTTCGCCGTCCGGTGGAGGCGCCGCCGATGGCGCCCGAGCCGCCGAAAAGGGTCCAGCGCGAGCGCGGCGAAACCTATTATGACACCAAGAGCCAGGTGTTTTCCGCGCTCATCGACACGATCGATCTTTCGCAGCTCGCCAAGCTCGATCCGGAAAGCGCGCGCGAGGAAATCCGCGACATCGTCAACGACATCATCGCGATCAAGAATTTCGCGATGTCGATCTCCGAGCAGGAAGAGCTGCTCGAGGATATCTGCAACGACGTGCTCGGCTATGGGCCGCTGGAGCCGCTGCTCGCGCGCGACGACATCGCCGACATCATGGTCAACGGTTCAAAGAACGTCTACATCGAGGTCAACGGCAAGGTCGAACCGACCAGCATTCGCTTCCGCGACAACCAGCAGCTGCTCAACATCTGCCAGCGTATCGTCAGCCAGGTCGGCCGCCGCGTCGACGAATCGAGCCCGATCTGCGACGCGCGCCTTCCCGACGGCTCGCGCGTCAACGTGATCGCGCCGCCGCTGTCGCTTGACGGCACCGCGCTCACCATCCGCAAGTTCAAGAAGGACAAGCTGACGCTCGACCAGCTGGTCAAGTTCGGCGCGATCTCGCCGCAAGGCGCTGAGATCCTGAAGATCATCGGCCGCGTCCGCTGCAACGTCGTCATCTCGGGCGGTACCGGCTCGGGCAAGACGACGCTGCTCAACTGCCTGACCAACTACATCGATCGCGAGGAGCGGGTCATCACCTGCGAGGACTCGGCCGAGCTGCAGCTGCAGCAGCCGCATGTGGTCCGTCTCGAAACCAGGCCGCCCAATCTCGAAGGCGAGGGCGAGGTGACCATGCGCGACCTCGTCAAGAACTGCCTGCGCATGCGGCCCGAGCGGATCATCGTCGGCGAGGTGCGCGGACCGGAAGTGTTCGACCTTCTGCAGGCGATGAACACCGGCCATGACGGCTCGATGGGAACGATCCACTCCAACAGCCCGCGCGAATGTCTGAACCGTATTGAATCGATGATCGCCATGGGCGGCTATTCGCTGCCGCAGAGGACGGTGCGCGAGATCGTCGTCGGCTCGGTCGACGTGATCATCCAGGCGGCTCGTCTGCGCGATGGCTCGCGCCGCATCACCCACATCACCGAGGTGATCGGCATGGAAGGCGACGTCGTCATCACCCAGGACCTCGTCCTCTACAACATCAAGGGCGAGGACGCGAGCGGCCGTTTGATTGGCGAGCATGTCTCCACCGGCATCGGCCGCCCGCATTTCTGGGATCGTGCCCGCTACTATGGCGAGGAGCAGCGCCTCGCCAACGCGCTCGAGGCCATGGAGAAACGCGCTGACTAGAGCAATTCCAGGAAAAGTGCGTAGCGGTTTTCCGTCCGGAATTGCGTAAAAACAAATACTTAGACCGGGTCAGCGCTTTTATAAAAAGCTGAACCGCTCTAGTGCATCTGGAGGTGTAGGGGCCCCGGTCGATGTTCGGAATTGACACCACGGTTCTGGCTTTCGTCGTGCTCGCGGGCCTCAGCGCCGGCGCGATAGCCTATGCCTTCCTGTTCAAGCGCATCGATAACGAGAAGCAGGCCGGCAAGCGCCTTGAAACGATCAAGACGGCCGAGACCGACCGATCGGTGGTGAAGGCTACGCGCGACCGCGCCGCGGAAGCGGTCAGACGGCGTAAGACGCTTCAGGATTCGCTCAAGCAGCTCGATGAAAAGCAAAAAACCAATGACCGCAACGTCAAGAAACCGCCGCTGAGGGCCCAGATCCGCCAGGCCGGCATGACCGTCTCCCTCGAGCGCTTCTACATCTACTCGGTGATCTGCGGCATCGTGCTTACGATCCTCGCCTTTCTTGCCGGCGCGCCGTTGCTGGTCCTGCCCGGCGCTCTCTTGGCCGGAGCCCTCGGCCTGCCGCGCTGGTTCGTCTCGTTTCGTCGCGCGCGCCGGGTGAAGGCCTTCCTGGAGGAATTCCCGAATGCGCTCGACATCATCGTGCGCGCGGTGAAGTCCGGTCTGCCGCTCAACGACGCGATCCGCCTGATCGCCAATGAATCCCCGGAGCCGGTCCGCTCCGAGTTCCGCCGTATCGTCGATTCCCAGCAGATGGGTATGTCGATCCCCGACGCCACCATGCGCATGTCCGAGACCATGCCATGCACCGAGGCCGGCTTCTTCGGCATCGTCATCCAGATCCAGTCGCAGGCCGGCGGCAATCTCTCCGAAGCGCTGGGCAACCTTTCGCGCGTGCTGCGCGACCGCAAGAAGATGAAGGCCAAGGTACAGGCGCTGTCGATGGAAGCAAAGGCATCCGCCGTCATCATCGGCGCCCTGCCGTTCGTCGTCGCCTTTCTCGTCTATCTGACCAGTCCGAACTACATCATGCCGCTATTCACCACCAGCGTCGGCAATCTGATCCTCGGCTGCTCCGGCGTCTGGATGTCGATTGGCATCCTGGTGATGCGCAAGATGATGAACTTCGAAGTCTAGGGACGCGGATCCAATGACAGACCAGGTCGTCAAGACGCTAACCGATCCTTCCTTTCTTATCGCGCTCCTGGTCGGCATCGCGGTTTTTGCGACCGTCTTCACGCTCATGCCTGCGCTTGGCGGCAATCAGCTCAAGGCGCGCATGAAAACCGTGGCGCTCGAGCGTGATGAACTGCGCGCCAAGCAGCGTCAGCGGCTCGCCAATGAAGCCGATCGCCGCCGCAAGGGTTTGCGCGAGGAACAGTCGATCGGCATGCGCAACATCGTCGAACGGCTGGATCTCAAGCGCGCGCTTGCCGACGAAGGCACGCTGCAGAAGTTGAAAGTCGCGGGCTTCCGCGGCCAGAATCCGCTGACGCGCTTCCTGTTCTTTCGTCTGATCCTGCCCTTCGTCGGATTCGCGCTCGCGGCGATCTATCTGTTCCTTCTCGGCGGTCTGGCGCAGCAGCCTGCCTTCATCAAGCTGTTCGTCTGCATTCTTGTCGCCTATGGCGGCTTCTATGCGCCGATCCTCTACGTCAACAACCGCGCCACCAAGCGCAAGCAGTCGATCCAACTGGCGTGGCCGGACGCGCTCGACCTGATGCTGATCTGCGTCGAATCCGGCATGTCGGTGGAAGCAGCGCTTCGCAAGGTCGCCGACGAGATCGGTACTCAGTCCGTCGCCCTCGCCGAGGAATTCGTGCTCACCAATGCCGAGCTCTCCTATCTGCAGGACCGCAGGGTCGCTTACGAGAACCTGGCAAGCCGCACCGGTCTGGATTCGGTGAAGGCGGTGACTCAGGCCCTGGTCCAGGCGGAGCGCTACGGCACGCCGGTGGCGCATGCGCTGCGCGTGCTCGCCTCAGAAAGCCGCGACATGCGTATGAATGCGGCCGAAAAGAAGGCCGCAGCACTGCCGCCGAAGCTCACCGTGCCGATGATCCTGTTCTTCCTGCCGGTTCTGTTCGCCATCATCCTAGGGCCGGCCGGCATCCAGGTCAGCCAGCGCGGCATCTTCGGCGACCAGCACAATTCCAGCAGCCAATAGGCGAAGCCATCGAAGTCATGACAGAAGCCGCGTGGCAGGCGCCGCGCGGCTTTGCTGTCTGGCCTAGCCTTGAAGCAATTCCAGGAAAAGTAACGGTTTTCCGTCCGGAATTGCGAAAAACAAACAGCTAGAGCAGTTCGCGGTTTCCGTAGAACGGTGACCTCCGTAGGTGCCGGGTGGTCAGTTGGTCGCGACCTTCGCCTTGCCCTTGTCCTGATCCTTGAGTTGGCTCCAGGCATTCTGCTGCGCAAGCATCTGGCGCAGATAGGCGATATTGGCCTGCGCCTGCTCCGGCGAAAGCTCCTGCGAGGCGATCTTTTCGGCCTCGTCGAAACGACCCTGCAGGCCGACGACCAGCGCCAGGTTCTGCCGCACCCGGCTGTCGGCGTTGGGTTGCTGCGCGGCCGAGCGCATATAGGTCTCGGCGGTGCGCAGATCCCCCTCCAGCACATAGGACATGCCGAGATTGGAAAGGATCGAGGGTTCGTTCGGCTTGAGCTCGAGCGCCTTCCGGTAGTCCTGACGTGCCTCGTCCCGCTGCCCCATCTGGTCGAGGATGGCGGCTTCTGCCGAAACCAGGCGCCAGTCCGGATATTCCGGCGTCTGCGCGCGGCGCACCGCATCGAGCGCCTGCTCGAACTGCCCGTTGGCGGCAAGCGCCTTGCCGTAGGCGGCGAGCACGTCGCGGTCCTTGGGGTAGGCTATCGCGAGCTTGCGCATCACCGCCAGCGACTGGTCGGCGTCGCCATCCATCTGCAGCGCCGCGGCATAGTTGGTGGCGATGCGTTTGTCATTCGGGTTCCGGGCGTAGGATTCGCCGAGCCTGGTCGTGGCGCTGTGCAGTTCGCTGGCCGACATCGTTTCCAGGGGCCGGTTGTCGGAGCGGGAAATGGAGCCGGTCGTGAACTTGCTGGTGCTGCCGCAGCCGGCCACGCTGGCCGCCAGCACCGCCAGCAATGCCGTGGTGACCAGACGCTTGCTTGTGAAGGTCAACGCTTTGATCGGCATCGGCGCCTGTCTCCATTCCTGCGCGGCCATTAAGCTGGCCGTCTTCCCTCCCACAGAAATATTCTGTTAACCCTAACGGATCGTTAAGAAGCCGACTCGCCGTGCCGGCCGGAGACCATCGAATGCCTGTCGAACTCGTTGACCAGAAACCGGAAGCAGCCTTGCCAGTCTACCTTGTGGGAAAGGATGGCCTCGACGGCACTGGCCTTCCCCCTTCCGTCATCGCCTGGGCACGGGCCAATGGCTTTTCCGGCGAGGCGGGCCGCACGCTCGTTCTGCCGGCCGAAGGTGGCGGTCTCGCCGGCGCGCTGTTCGGCACCGGCGACGGCGAGAGCCAGCTTGCCGTGGGCGCCCTGGCGCGGTCGCTGCCCGAGGGCGAATGGCATTTCGCCCAGGATCTGCCAGCGCCCGATCTTGCGGCGCTGGCCGTCGTCCTCGGCGGCTACGCATTCACCCGCTACGGTAAGAAACCCGGCAGGGCGTTGCGCTTCGCGCTGCCGTCGGGCGCCGACGGCGCGCATGTGCGCCGCACCGCTGAGGCTATGTTCCTGACGCGGGACCTCGTCAACACGCCGACCAGCGACATGGGGCCGGATGAGCTGGAGGAGGCCGTCCAGGCGTTGGCAGCCGGGCACGGCGCCGACGTTTCCGTCGTCAAGGGTGACGATCTCCTGGCGCGGAATTTCCCGATGATCCATGCCGTCGGCCGCGCCTCGGCCGGCGCGCCGCGGCTGATTGACATGACCTGGGGCCCGAGCGACGCGCCGAAGGTGACGCTGGTCGGCAAGGGCGTCTGCTTCGACACCGGCGGCCTCGACATCAAGCCGTCGTCGGGCATGCTGCTGATGAAGAAAGACATGGGGGGCGCCGCCAACGTGCTGGGTCTCGCCTCGATGATCATGGCGGCGAAACGGAATGTGCGGCTGCGCGTCCTGATCCCTGCGGTCGAGAATTCGATCGCCGGCAATGCCTTCCGGCCTGGCGACGTGCTGAGGAGCCGCAAGGGCATAACGGTGGAGATCGGCAACACCGATGCTGAAGGCCGGCTGGTGCTGGCCGACGCTCTGGCGCTTGCCGACGAGGAAAGGCCGGCCCTGCTGTTCGACATGGCGACCTTGACCGGAGCGGCCCGTGTTGCGCTCGGCCCCGATCTGCCGCCCTTCTATACCGGCGACGAGGCACTGGCGTCCGACCTGGCTGCGGCTGCGCTTGCTGTCGAGGATCCGCTGTGGCGCATGCCGCTGTGGCGTCCCTATGACGCGAAGCTTTCCTCGAAGATCGCCGACGTCAACAATGTCACGACGGACGGCTTCGCCGGATCGATCACGGCGGCGCTCTTCCTCAAGCGCTTTGTCGAGAAGACGCCCGGATGGGCGCATTTCGACATTTTTGCCTGGAACCCGAATGACCGCCCGCACGGCCTGACGGGGGGCGAGGCGCAAGGCATTCGCGCGCTGGAGCGAGTGATCTCGAAGCGCTTCGGGTGAGTGTGACGAGAAAACTGGCAAAAGCCGCCGTGGACTGAAACGGAAGCGAAACAATTTGCCGTCATGCTTGGCAAATGTCGATCTCGATGCGCCCGAGCCAGGCCTTGCGACTGTGGCAGCAGGTATTGCTGTCGCAGGTGCGCGACGACGCGCCCGACCTCACCATGCGCCAGACCGCCATCCTGCTCACCATCTACCTCGATCCGCCGCCGCATACGGTGCGCGGGCTGGCCGCGAGGCTCAACGTCACCAAGCCGGTCATTACCCGCGCGCTCGACACGATGGGCGCGCTGAAGCTGGTTTCGCGCCACCGCGACGAGCTCGACAAGCGCAATGTGCTGATCCGGCGCACGGTGGAGGGCGCGCTCTTTGTCGAGCGCTTCGGCGATGGTATCGTCGCAAAGGCGCATGAGCTGCCCATCTGACCGACAACTCGTCTGTCTGACCGATAAACTCATTTGACTGGACTACCGATTTGACCGCCAGGGATGCCCGCCTTCACGCCTTTCGTTCCGATCTCGCCGATGCCAGGCTGAAGGGGGAAGTAGCCGCCGATCGCTTTGTCGCCGGCCGCCCGGCGCGGATCACCACCGCCGTCGCCGACCTGCGCAAGGCGCCGCGCCCCGATGCCGGCATCAACACGCAGGCGCTGTTCGGCGACGACGTGCTGGTCTTCGAGGTTGCGGAAGGCTGGGCCTGGGTGCAGGCCGAGCGCGACGGCTATGTCGGCTATGCCGCCGACAATGTACTCGGCGCACGTGAGCATGCGCCCACCCACATCGTCTCCGTGCCGCGCACCTTCCTCTATCCCGGACCGGACCTGCGCTTCCCGATCGGCGGGCAACTGTCGATGGGCTCCGCGGTGACGGTGACGGGTTCCGCCGAAACGCGCGGCACGCACTACGCGCTGCTGCCATCCGGCCAGACCGTCATTGCCCGCCATCTGCGGCCGCTCGCCGAGGTTGCAGACGACTTTGTGACGGTCGCCGAAAGCTTCCTCGGCACGCCATACCTCTGGGGCGGCGTCTCCGGCTTCGGCATCGACTGCTCCGGCCTCGTGCAACTGTCGATGCGCATGGCCGGCAAGGATGTGCTCCGCGATTCCGACATGCAGGCGGCATCGATCGGGACGCCGCTCGAGCCGGGCACTGAGTATTCCGGGCTGCAGCGCGGCGACCTCGTCTTCTGGAAGGGCCACGTCGCGATCATGACCGACGCGAAGGACATGATCCACGCCAATGGCCACACGATGCTGGTCTCGCGCGAAGGGCTGAAGGATGCCGTCGAGCGGATCGGCTATCTCTATGGCGGCCCGACCGGGTTCCGCAGGCCTTAGCGCCGCCCTAACCTCTCCCCATGGGAGAGAAGTCGGATTGCCCCGATTTGCTCTTCGCAAGTCGGTTGGCAAGTAGCGCCAAGCTGGATCACCCTCATTAGTCTCGGCGCTGCGCGCCGGGCCACCTTTCTCCCACACGGGGAGAGGGGAAGAATGATCCCCTTTTGTTCCGATTTTCCTTGGCGATCGCTTGCCAGCGCGCTACCTCTTTGCGGGTGACAGAGCAGCCGCGCCTTGCCGAACAGAATGTCGCCGTCCTTCTCGCCGAGCCGTTCGTAAAATGGTTCGCTGCAAAAGGCTGGTCGCCGCGCGCCCACCAGCTCGAACTGCTGGCGAAGGCTCAAGCCGGTCAATCGGCGCTACTGATCGCGCCGACCGGCGCCGGCAAGACGCTGGCCGGATTCCTGCCCTCGCTGACCGAGCTCGCCAAACGTCCGCGGCGCAAGCCTGGTGGGGCGCATCGTGGCATCCACACGCTCTACATCTCGCCGCTCAAGGCGCTGGCCGTCGACATCGAGCGCAATCTCGGCAAGCCGGTCGAGGAGATCGGACTGCCGGTGACCATCGAGACCCGTACCGGCGACACTCCCTCGCACAAGCGCCAGCGGCAAAAGCTCGCACCGCCCGACATCCTGCTCACCACGCCCGAACAGCTCGCTCTTCTGATTGCCTCCGCCGACGCCAGGCGCTTCTTCGAGGATTTGCGTTATGTCGTCCTCGACGAATTGCATTCGCTCGTCACCTCGAAGCGCGGGCATCTTTTGGCGCTAGGCCTGGCGCGGCTGCGCGCGTTTGTCCCTGAGCTGCAGACCATCGGCCTGTCGGCTACGGTCGCCGAGCCGGATGAGTTGCGGCGCTGGCTGGTCAGCCAGGCTTCCCCTGAGGCCATGTCCGAGTTAATCGTCGTGACAGGCGGCGCCAAGCCCGACATCTCCATTCTCGATTCCGAAGAGCGGGTGCCATGGGCTGGCCATTCCGCCCGCTACGCCACTCCGGAGATCTATCGCGAGGTCAAGCGGCACAAGACGACGCTGCTCTTTGTCAACACGCGCAGCCAGGCCGAGCTGCTGTTTCAGGAGCTGTGGCGCGTCAACGAAGACACGTTGCCGATCGCCTTGCATCACGGCTCGCTCGACGTCGCCCAGCGGCGGCGGGTCGAGAAGGCGATGGGCGAAAACGCCTTGCGCGCTATCGTCGCTACCTCGACATTGGACCTGGGCATCGATTGGGGCGATGTCGATCTGGTCGTGCATGTCGGCGCGCCGAAGGGGGCAAGCCGCCTGGCGCAGCGCATCGGCCGCGCCAACCACCGCATGGATGAGCCATCGAAGGCCATCCTGATCCCGGCCAACCGGTTTGAGGTGCTCGAATGCCGTGCCGCGCTCGACGCCAACTATCTCGGCGCGCAGGACACGCCGCCTTTGGTCAATGGCGGGCTCGACGTGCTGGCGCAGCATGTGCTCGGCTGCGCCTGCGGTGCCCCGTTCCACGCCGACGCGCTGTTTGACGAGGTGAGGTCGGCTGCGCCCTATGTCAGCCTAGACCGCCCGACATTCGACCGGGTCATCGACTTCGTCGCCACCGGCGGATACGCGCTGAGAAACTACGAGCGCTACGCCCGCATTCGCCAAACCAAGGAAGGCTTGTGGCGAGTATCCAATCCCCGCGTGGCGCAACAGTACCGGCTCAATGTCGGGACCATCATCGAAGTGCCGGCCCTCAACGTTCGTTACGTCCAGGCTGGAAGCAAGGGCGCGGCCTCGCGCGGCGGCAGAGTCTTGGGAAAGATCGAGGAAGCGTTTCTCGAGACCTTGACCTATGGCGACACTTTCATGTTCGCCGGAAGGGTTCTGCGCTTCGAGGGTATCCGCGACAATGAGTGCTTCGTGTCGAATGCTCCCGGAAGTGAAGCAAAGGTGCCCTACTACGGCGGCGGCAAATTCCCGCTTTCGACTTATCTCGCCGAGCAGGTGCGCGCCATGCTCGACGATCCGCAGCGCTGGAAGAAGCTGCCCGAGCAGGTGGCCGATTGGCTGCGGTTTCAGGCGGATAAATCCGTCCTGCCGAAACGGGACGATCTGCTGATCGAGACCTTTCCACGCGGAAACCGGCACTATCTCGTAGCCTATCCGTTCGAAGGCAGGCTCGCGCATCAGACGCTGGGCATGCTGCTGACGCGCCGCCTGGATCGAGCGGGCGCCAAACCGGTCGGCTTCGTTGCCACCGACTATGCGTTGGCGATTTGGTCGCTGGCCGACATGGGCTGGATGTTTAAAAACAAAAAACCATCGCTGGCTGCGCTCTTCGATCAGGACATGCTCGGCGACGATCTCGAGGCGTGGTTTGCCGACAGCTGGCTGCTCAAGCGCACCTTCCGCAACTGCGCGCTGATCTCCGGACTGATCGAGAAACGTCATCCCGGCAAGGAGAAAAGCGGCCGCCAGGTCACTGTCTCGACAGACCTGATTTATGACGTGCTGCGCAGCCACGAGCCCGACCACATCCTGCTCCAGGCGACCCGTGTCGATGCAGCGACCGGGTTGCTCGATGTCAGCAGACTTGCCGAGATGCTCTCGCGCATCCGCGGTCGAATCGTGCATAAGGACCTGGAACAGATATCGCCGCTAGCCGTGCCGATCATGCTCGAAATCGGCAAGATGCCGGTGCATGGCGAGGCGGATGAAACGCTGTTGATGGATGCCGCCACCCTCGTTGAAGAGGCCATGGGGCCGGAGATGGCCGACTGAGAGAAGGCAAGAGGGGATGAATTTTTCGCTGTCGCGCGCAACGCTGGTCGCCGAGGCCGACTTCGTCGGCATCGCTGGCGAACGAGCGGTTTGCGACCGGCGCGGCGTGCTCTATTTCCCCGATCTGCGGCTGCTTGCGGTCTCCGACCTGCATCTCGAAAAGGGCTCGTCCTTCGCCAGGCGCGGCGCGCTGATCCCGCCTTATGATACAGGTGCGACCTTGCTGCGGCTGCAGGCTGTGATCGCCGACTACGGTCCGCGGATCGTCGTCAGCCTTGGCGACTCCTTCCACGACGGCGGCGGCGCCGAGCGCATGCATCTAAGCTTCCGCGAGCGGCTGGAGGCGATGATGGCCGGCCGCGACTGGTTCTGGGTTGCCGGCAACCATGATCCGGATGCTCCCGCCGACCTGCCTGGCGAGACGGTGAGGGAACTCGCGATCGGTTCGCTTGTCTTCCGCCATGAACCATCCAAGCTGCGGGTGGAGGGCGAGATCGCCGGCCATCTGCACCCCTGCGCCCGCATCGTCCAGCGCGGCCGCTCGGTCAGGCGGCGCTGCTTCGCCGGTGACGGCGGCCGCATGATCATGCCGGCCTTTGGCGCCTATACCGGCTCGCTCAACGTGCTCGACCGCGCCTATGCCGGACTGTTCCGCCTGGAAACGCTTGTTGCCTACATGCTGGGTGCGGAGCGCATCTTTGCCATTTCCGGCTCGATGCTGCGGCCGGGCTGAAGCGGCTTCATCTGCCGTAATAGAGCGTGACGGTGTGCTTTGCCTCGGCGAAGAACAGCCAGCGTTCGACCAGCATGCCCGCGAATTGCATAAGCGCTGCAAGCAGTGATGCGGCTGCTGCGAAAGGCCATGGCAAGGCGAAGGCGATCACGAGCAAGATGGCCGGCACGGCGAAGGCCAGCACCTGCGTCATTCGCCTCAGCTTCGCGCTATGCTTGCGCGCAATGCGAAAACCCATCTCCTTGAGCAGGTAGTTTTCTTCGGTGTGCGGCCATTCGATGGACCGCACAGTGCCGCCGGCGAGGCCGGTCGCCGTGTTGGCCGTGGTCGGGATTTCCAGCCTGTCGTTGTAGTGCCAGGTCGCAAGCTTCCAGCCCCACCCGGCGAGCGTGGCAAGCAGCGCGCCGGCCAGAACCGCGGTTGATCCGGCCCCGAAGCTTCGCAGCAGGCCGTTGAGCAGCAAGCCACCCGTCATTGCCGAGAAGATAAGATAAGCCGGCAAAGTATATCGGCTGTGCCACTGCGCGATCGGCTTCAGCGAGGCATAGATCATTCCGGTCGCACAGACTGTCACGACGCCGCCGGCGGCAGCCATCAGGCCAACGATGGCCACCCAACCGCCGCTTTTGCCCATCAGCACCCAGCCAATGCCGAACAGCCCGGCCGGGATGAAGGTCGCGACCGCGGCGACCCCTTCGCGCGACAGCCAGGAGCTTCGCCATTGCGAGAAGGCGCGCCAGGCGCGTTCAGGGCGGCCGAGATGGCCGGTCGAGGAGAGCAGGCCGGCCGCGATCAAGCCAAGCGAAAGCGCCATGCCGACGAGTCCGAGCCAGAACTCGGGCGCGATCAATCCCAGCCC
Organism: Mesorhizobium sp. WSM3862; assembly: GCF_002294985.1. Taxonomy (GTDB): domain Bacteria; phylum Pseudomonadota; class Alphaproteobacteria; order Rhizobiales; family Rhizobiaceae; genus Mesorhizobium. The sequence continues at coordinate 157,240 of NZ_NSGE01000006.1, forward strand.
GCCAAGGACGCCGAGCAGCGCCAGCAGGCCGTAGCCGGCCCCGGTGGCGGTGGTGAAGAAGACGACGGAATAGGCGGGATGCATGGCTGCGCGAATTTCAGTTCGAAAGCATGCGGTCGATCCAGCCGAGGAAGCCTCCGTCGGCCCGGATCGGTTCCAGCGCCGGTGCGTCCACCTTCGCCGCGCGCTCGGTACGGGCGCGCGGGGGAAGGTATTTGTTGGTCGGCTGGTAGCCAAGCTCGGGCATCAACTCGACGCCGCCACGCTCTTCTACCAGGTGCGAGATTGCCGAGGCGGGATCGCCCAGATCGCCGAAATGCCGGGCGCTGGTCGGGCAGGCGGCGACGCAGGCCGGCACGCGGTCCTCTGTCGCCAGATTGTCGTTGTAGATGCGGTCCACACAGAGCGTGCATTTCTTCATCACGCCGACATCCATATCGAATTCGCGCGCGCCATAGGGACAGGCCCAGCTGCACAGCTTGCAGCCGATGCACTTGTTCTCGTCCACCAGCACGATGCCGTCGGAGGCGCGCTTGTAGGAGGCGCCGGTCGGACAGACGGTGACGCAGGCTGGCCGCTCGCAATGCAGGCAGGAGCGCGGGAAGTTCACCGTGCGGCCGCCTTGTTCGGTCGTGTGCTCATAGCTGTGCACGCGGTTGAACCAGACGCCGTCGACACGCCCGCCATACGGATCGATGTCGGTCAGCGGCGCCATGTGTCCGCCGGTGTTCCATTCCTTGCAAGCGGTAACGCAGGCCTGGCAGCCGACGCAGGTGTCGAGGTCGATGACGAGGCCGAGCTTCTTCTCGGTTTGGGCGGGAAGGCAGGTCATTCGGCGGCTTCCCTTTTTATGCGGAATCCATCGCCGAAGCGAAGCACATCCGGTGACGGCTCGAAATTTGGCGGCTGCCGCAAGCGCTCGAATTGCGGCTCGGTGAAGCCGGCCTCTTCCGCGGCGCATTTGGCGATACGCACGCGCACGTCGAACCATGCCGCCTGTCCGGTGACGGGGTCGGAGTTCGAATAGCGCTTGCCGTTGACGGTGGCTGCGGTCTGGTCGCCGATGATGTGATTGAGCAGGAAGCCGCGATTGCTCTCTGCGGCGTCGTCCTTCAGGCCCCAGCTGCCGCGCCGCTTGCCGATCGCGTTCCAGGTCCAGACCGTGTCCGGGTTGACGCCGTCGATCAGCTTGATCTGACCCTTCACGCGGCCGTTGATGCTTTCGATCCACACCCAGTCGTCGTCGGCCAGCCCAAGCCTCGCTGCGGTCTCCCGGTGCACGAACAGCCGGTTCTGGCTGGTGATTTGTCTCAGCCACGCATTCTGCGAGCCCCAGGAATGGTACATGTGCATCGGCCGCTGCGTCAGCGCATGCAGCGGATATTTTTGAAGATCGACGGTGTCGTCTTCGAAGGGCGCGTACCAGAACGGCAGCGGGTCCATATAGGCTTCGATCCGGTCGCGCTCGGCCTCCGGCGGCTGCACCTTGCCATGACCGCGCGCGGCGAGGCGAAAGCGCTGCATCGGCTCCGAATAGAGCTGAAAGATGATCGGATCGGCCTTGGAGATGAATCCCATCTGCACGGCAAAGTCGAGATATGCGCGGTTGCCCATCTTGTAATAGCGCTGGTCGTCGGCGAACCCGTGGTGCCAGAAACCGCCATTGTCGATGTAGCGCTGCAACTGGTCCGGGTTCACCTCGCCTTTGCCGATCGCGTCGCCGTTCTTACCGCGCCAGCCGGCAAGCGGGCCGATGCCGGGCGTGCGCTCGTGGTTGACGATGTAGTCGGCATAGTCGCGGTATTTCGCCGAACCGTCTTCGTTGGCGAAACCAGGCAGGCCGAGCCGCGCGCCGAGCTCGATGAGCACCGACTGGAACGGCCGGACATCCCGGTCCGGCTGCACCACCGGGTGACGGATGGCATCGCCCGGCCCGTCGGCATGGCTGATCGGCCGGTCGAGCAGGCTGATGCAGTCGTGCCGCTCGAGATAGGTCGTGTCGGGCAGCACCAGGTCGGCGAACGGCACCGTCTCGGAATAATAGGCGTCGGAATAAATGATGAAGGGGATCTTGTAGTCGCCCGCCTCGTCCCTGTCGGTGAGCATACGAACCGTCTCGACGGTATTCATCGAGGAGTTCCAGGCCATGTTCGACATGTACATCATCAGCGTGTCGATCGGATAAGGGTCGCCGGCCCAGGCATTGCGGATGACGCTGTGCATCAGGCCGTGGGCGGCCAAGGGCGCTTCCCAGGAATAGGCCTTGTCGATGCGGATCGGTGTGCCGACCTCGTCGACGAGCAGATCGTCGGGCCCTGAGACGAAGCCGAGCGGCATGCCCTCCAGCGGCGTCATCGGGCGGACGTTCTTGCCTGCGGGCTTTGGCCCCGGCGGCGCGCAACGCGGATAGGGCGGCTTGAAGCGGAAGCCGCCGGGCACGTCCACCGTGCCGAGCAGAACCTGCAGCAGGTGGATGGCGCGGCAAGTATGAAAGCCGTTGGAATGGGCCGAGATGCCGCGCATGGCATGCATCGACACCGGCCGGCCCTTCATCGTCTCGTGCCGGCGGCCCGCCCGATCGGTCCAGGCGACCGGCAGCTCGATCGCCTGCTCGAAGGCGACATGCGCCAGCTCCGCCGCGATCCGTCGGATGGTGTCGGCGCCGACCCCGCAGCGCTCCGCCACCGCCTCCGGCGAATGGCTTTCGTGCAGGTATCGGTCGGCGATCAGCTGAAATACCGGTGCGCAGCGGCGGCCATTGACGGTGTAGTTGCCGGTCAATGCTGGTTTGGCATCCGGATCGGCGGCATTGACGGGCGCCTTCGCCACCCTGTCCCAAGCCAACAGGCTGCTGTCGCCATCGAGCATGAACAATCCGTCATCGGCGGAACCGGGATGCTGCACGACAAGCACCGGCGCGTTGGTGTAGCGCAGCAGATAGTCGAGATCTATGCGGCCGGCCTTGAGCAACTCATGGACGAGCGCCAGCACGAACAGTCCGTCCGTGCCGGGTCGTATGCCGATCCAGTCATCGGCAATCGCGTTGTAGCCGGTGCGGCAAGGGTTGATCGACACCACCTTGGCGCCGCGCGCCTTGAGCTTGCCGAGGCCGATCTTGATCGGGTTGGAATCGTGATCCTCGGCGACGCCGAACAGCATGAAGTATTTCGTGTTGTCCCAGTCGGGCTCGCCGAACTCCCAGAACGAGCCGCCGATCGTGTAGAGCCCACCGGCCGCCATGTTGACCGAGCAGAAGCCGCCATGGGCGGCGAAGTTGGGCGTACCGAACTGGCTCGCCCACCAGCCGGTCAGCGACTGCGACTGGTCGCGCCCGGTGAAAAAGGCAAGCTTTCTCGGATCGGTGCGGCGGATCGCCGACAGCCGCTCGGTGGCGATCGTGAGCGCTTCGTCCCATTCGATCTCGCGAAACTCGCCGGAGCCGCGAGGCCCTGTGCGCAGCAGCGGCTTCCTCAGCCGCGCCGGGCTGTAATGCTGCATGATGCCGGCGCTGCCCTTGCCGCAGATCACGCCGCGGTTCACCGGGTGGTCCTTGTTGCCGTTGATGTAGCGCAGCTTGCCGTCCTTGATGTGGACGTCGATGCCGCAGCGGCAGGCGCACATGTAGCAGGTGGTTTTGGCGATGCGGTCGGACACGCTCGGCGAGGTCTCGACGCCGTCGCCTTCGTCAGGCGCCTGGCTGTCGGCCAACGGCCGCTGGGAGGGCGCGGAGTTTGCGCCGCGTGGTTCAGCTAGGCTCATTATCCGCGAACGCTCTTGTCGCTTGCCATCTTGGTCTTGGTCTTCGGGCCGGGCCCGCGCATATAGTGCAGCTCAGGATGGTAGCGGTCGCCGGCGAGCTGCCGCTTCAGCTGGCGGCTCCAATGCGCGAAAAGGGATTTGAAGCGCCCGATCATTTCCAACCTTGGCGGCAGAACGGCCAATTTTTTCCAAGCTCGGCTAAAAAGTTAGAACAAAGCGATTGATCTGTCTAACAAGCCGCTCTTGTAATTCCGATCGATTTTGCTTCTTAGTTGGCCATGACCCTCGATCAGCTTCGCATCTTCGTCGCCGTCGCCGAGCATGGCCACATGACCAAGGCGGCCGACCTGCTCGGCATCTCGCAATCGGCCGCCTCTGCCGCCATCCGCGCGCTTGAAAGCCATCATGGCGTGCGGCTGTTCAACCGGGTCGGCCGCAACATCGAGCTCGCGCAGACCGGCCACCGCTTCCTGCCCGAAGCCAAGGCTGTTCTGGAACGGGCAGCGGCTGCCCACAACGTGCTGGAGCATGTTTCCCAGACCATCACCGGCAGCCTGTCGATATCGGCCAGTCAGACCATCGCCAGCTACTGGCTGCCGAGGCGCCTGGCGTCCTTCCACGAGGCCTATCCGGCGGTGCGCCTGAGCGTCACCATCGGCAACACGCGGCAAGTGGAAACCAATGTGCTGGACGGCCGGGCCGATTTCGGGCTGGTCGAAGGCCGAACCGAGTCCGACATATTGCGGCGCGCCACGGTCGATGAGGATCGCCCCATGCTGGTCGTTGCGGGCTCACATCCCGAGCTTCCGATGACGCCGGCGGGAAACCTCGACATCAGGTCGTTGCGCTGGATCATCAGGGAGGGCGGGTCGGGCACGCGCGAGGCGCTGGAGGATTTTGCGCGCAGTGAAGGGGTTCCGCCGGCGGAGTTGCAGATCTTTCTTGTCCTGCCCAGCAACGAGGCTGTGCGTCAGGCGGTGGAGGCTGGTGCCGGCGCGACCATAATTTCCGAGCTCGTCATTGCGCGCTCGCTGGCGGAAGGCAGCTTGCGATCCGTGCCGGTCGTTCTGCCGAAACGCGATTTCGCCATGATTACCCATCGCGACCGGCAGGCGAGCCTCGCGCAAATGGCGCTCAAGGCGCATCTCACCGGCAAGCAGGACGCGTCGTCAACGGGGAGGGGCTAGAGCAAGGAAGCGTCAGGCGAATTTGCGCCGCGCATCAAGCGCGAGCCCAAGCCCGACCGAGCCGAACATATCGCCTTCGATGACCGAGGCCTGCGGCACCAGCGAAAGGATCCGCCGCTTTGCCAGCGGGATCGCCGTCGAACCGCCGGTGAGGAACACGGCGGTGATGGCCGAAGCGGGAACGCCTGCGTCGGCAATCGTTTGCCTGACCGTCGCGGCCACCCGTTCGATGTCGCCGCCGATCGTCTCTTCCAGGCCGGCGCGCGTGATCCCGGCCGCGAAGCGTACGCCGGGCAGCGACACCTTCACCTCGGCCCAGGAATATTCTGTCAGCGTGATCTTGGCCCGTTCGACCAGGCCGGCCATCGCATGCCCGTAACGATGCTCGACAATGTGGATGAAGCGGTCGACGAGATCGGCGCGCTCGGCTTCGAAGCGGATCTGCTTCAAATCCGACATCGCCTTCGCGGTGTAAATGAGATTGATGCGCTGCCAGGTGGCGAGGTCGATGAAATAACTTGCCGGCAGATTGCGCTTGCCGTCCTTGGTCGGCGTCAGATAGCCGAGCTCGGGCATGATATGGGCGATGCTGAGCAGCCGGTCGAAATCCGTGCCGCCGATATGGATGCCGCGATTGGCCAATATGTCGCCCTTGCGGTCGTCCGAGCGGGCGCGCTCCGGCGAGACGCGCACGATCGAGAAGTCGGAGGTGCCGCCGCCCATGTCGACGATCAGCGCCAGCTCTTCGCGGGCGACGTTCTGTTCGTAGTCGAGCGCCGCCGCGATCGGCTCGAACTGGAAGGCGATGTGCTTGAACCCTTGTGCGCGCGCCGCCTTTTCGAGCTCGCTTTGCGCCTTGGCGTCGGCGTCGGCATCGTCATCGACGAACTGCACGGGGCGGCCGAGCACGACGCGTTCGACCGGGCCGCCGGCATCCTCTTCCAGCCGCTTCTTCAAATGGCTGATGAAAAAGCCGATGATGTCGATGAAGCCGATCAGGCGCGCCTTGATGCGCGTCTTCTCGTTGGCGAGCGAGCTGCCGAGAACGCTTTTCAGCGAGCGCATCAGCCGGCCCTCGACGCTGTCGGTGTAGTCGGCGATCGCGCGGCGGCCGAAATAGGTGTGGCCGTCCTCGAAGTTGAAGAAGACGGCGCTCGGCAAGGTGGGCTGTTCGCCCTCCAGTGCTACCAGTTGCGCCCGGCCGTGGCGGATCACGCCCACTGTGGAATTGGACGTGCCGAAATCGATGCCGCCGAATGCTGGATGCATAGCAGCCTCCTGTCATTGGTTTCGTCGCAGCGCATCGCCGGCGTCGAAAAACGCGCCGTAACCCGGTCGCCGGACCGCTCTGCCGAATTGAATGTGTGCTTGTCCCCGAGTTGGGAGGCGGCGACTTATCCCAAATCCGGGAACAGGGGAACCCTCATTCGCGCGAAAAACGTCAATCCTTGCGGAAAACGATGCGTCCGAGCCAGCCGGTGAGCATGGCAAGCGACACGGCGAACACGCCGTAGAGGAAGGAATAGTCGTGCGCGACGCGGAAGATCGACTGTTCGAAACCGGACTTGCGGATTTCGAGCTGGGCCGAGCTCTCCTTCACGAACATGCCGCTCTTGAACAGGAAGGCGCGTGCCTTATGGGTGCCGACCGGGATGTTGGGCGCGAGCCGGACGGTGGCGCGGAACAGGTTCTGCGACAGGAACTGGACGCCCCCGACATTCTCGCTGTAAAGGCCGGTCGCCGTCTTGCGCTCACGAAGTGCCGAGGTGAATTCCTCGATCGTGATCGGGCTGTCGCTGGGCTCGGCCGGTTGCATGTAGAGGTTCGAAGCGCCGAGAGACAGCTGCTTGTAGCTGTTCGGCTCGGTGATGTCCTGCAGCGGGCGGGTCGTCGCCACCGAGTAGGATACCGGCACGTTCTCGAAAGTCTCCGATTCCAGATTGATCCAGACGCCGAGCACCCTGTCCTTGCGGCGCACGACGACGGGGCGGGCGGGACCCTCCAGCACGACGATGACATCGTAGCGTCCTTGGCGCGCGATCAGCGGATCGGGATTTTCAAGCGAGCCGAAAATGGTGAGGTCAGCGCCGGAAAACCCGGCAGTGATCGAAATGGCGTCGGTCGACAGGCCGATCTGGATGCTTTCCGTCGCCGGCGTCTGTGCCGCCGCCGGCAGTGCTGCGGCAGCGAGCGACAGGATGGCGGCTGCGAACGCTCTCAACGGCCCCATCAGGTCAGGCCCGCGAGCGAATAGCGATTGGGAGGCGTCACGAAAAGGTCGATGGCCAGGCGGATGGCGACGGCCAGAACCAACAGCGCCAGAAGCGCCCGCAACTGCTCGCCGCGCAGCCGCTGGCCCGCCTTGGCGCCATATTGCGCGCCGGCAACGCCGCCCGCCATCAGCAGGAAGGCCAGGATCACGTCGACCGTCTGGTTGGTCGTGGCATGCACCAGCGTGGTGTAGGCCGAGGTGAAGATGATCTGGAACAGCGAGGTGCCGATAACGACGTTGGTCGGCACCTTGAGCAGGTAGATCAGCGCCGGCACCATGATGAAGCCGCCGCCGACGCCCATGATCGACGACAGGAAGCCGATTGCCGCGCCGAGGCCGAGCACCGGGATGATGCTGACGAACAGCTTCGAGGCGCGGAAGCGCATCTTGAACGGCAGCCGGTGAATCCAGTTGTGCTGGCCGGATTTCTTCAGCACCGGCGCCGCGCCGCTGCGCGAGGCGCGCAGCGCGTTGACGCTCTCGACCAGCATCAGCCCGCCAACGGTGCCGAGCAGCGCGACGTAGAGCAGCGAGATGAAGAGGTCCAACTGGCCGAGCCGGCGCAGCAGCGCAAAGACATAGATGCCGGCGGTCGAGCCGACAATGCCGCCGGCGAGAAGCACTCCGCCGAGCTTGAAGTCGAGCGTGCCGCGCTTGAAGTGCGACAGCGCGCCGGAGAAGGAGGAGGCTATGACCTGGTTGGCCCCCGTGGCCACCGCGATCGCCGGCGGGATGTTGTAGAAGATCAGGAGCGGCGTGATCAGGAAGCCGCCGCCGACCCCGAACATGCCCGACAGGAAACCCACCGCCGCGCCCATCGCCAGCAGCACGAAGACGTTGACGGAAATTTCCGCGATCGGGAGATAGATGCCCACCCGTCTGTCTCGATCAGTTTGCCTGTCGGCGAATGCCGCCGTCCCCGGCAGTTTCGCACCAAAAAGCCAATTTTTTCTTGCGCGGCGCGGCGCCGGGGTCAAACCCCGGCGCCGCGCCGAAACGAAAACCGTCTCAATCAGTTAACAGGCAAATCTGTGGCAAGCCGTCGCGGAAGCGACGCGCCTGCCGTTATTTGTGCGCAAGCAGCGCCTTGACGAGCGGCGCATCGATCTCGCCGGTGGGCTTCATCTTGTTGTCGGTCTGAAAGGCCATGATCGCGTTCTTGGTCTTGTCGCCCATCACGCCGTCGGCGCCGCCGGCATCATAGCCATTCTTATTGAGGATCAGCTGGATGTTCTTCACCGCCTTCTTCATGTCGATGCCGGCGGTCGTCTGCGGCGTGCTGTCCTGCCAGGATTCCGGAATGTCGGCCGAGTTGCTGGCCGCGTTGAGCGGCTTTGCCTTCCACAGGTCCGTGGCGGCGCGCGCCCGCTCGATCTGCTCGGGCCTCAGCGCATTGGCGATCTCGTCGCGTTTGGCCGCGGCGTCCTTGTCGCCGGTCTTGGCGACGAGAGCGAACCATTTGTAGGATTCCTCCAGGTTCTGCTTCATGCCGACGCCCTTGGCCGAAAGGATGCCGAGATTGAACTGGCTGTCCTTGACGCCGAGGTCGGCCGCCTCCTGGAACCAGTGCGCCGCCGACTCATTGTCGGTCACGCCATCCGCCGCCATGGCGAACAGAACCGCCAGATTGTGCATGGCGCTGGCGTTGCCCTGTTCCGCCGCGAGTTGGTAATAGGTCTTGGCTTTCTTGATGTCCCGCGCGACGCCGATGCCCTTCTCGTAAAAATTGCCGATGCGGTATTCGGCCGGTGCGAAGCCCAGTTCGGCGGATTTCTCATACCATTTGGCGGCCGCCGCCATGTCTTCCTTGACGCCGCGCGATTCCGCGTAGCGCGAGCCGATCTCGAACAGCGCCTTGGCGTCACCGCCTGCGGCCGCGTCGTGCAGCGCCACCGGACCGATATCGGCCGGGACATCGATCTTGGCGGCCGATACTGCCGTCTGGCCGCCGCCCCGCGGGACGGTGCCCGTGGTGTCGGCGGACGTGGTTGCCGGCGTGCCGGCCGAGGAAGCACCGGCTGCGGCGGCACCGGGCATTGCTGTGCTCGCCGGCGCGCCGATGGTCGGCTGCGAGTCGCCGTCCGTGTCCATGGCAGGCCCGCTCGCAGCCGGAGAGACTGACTCCGACGGTGTCGCCGAAGCCATCGGCGCGGGCCGGCCTGGCGCGGACGGAGTCGCCGGAGCAGGCGCCGGTTCGGCTGGCGCCGCGGCCGCGGGCATTTCGGGTGCGGATGGTTGAAAGGCGGCCTGTGGCGTTGGATCGTCCTTCGACGGCTCGGCCTGCCTGACGGCACGCGCGGGCGCGCTCTCGGGCTTCGCAGTGTCCGTTTCGGGCTTGGGTGTGCTGACATCGAGCGAGGCGGTTTCGACCGATTGGGTGGAGACCATCGGCGCGACGTCGTTGCTGGCGACCGGCGCGGGGTCGGAGAAGAACGCCTTGCCGAGCTGCAGGCCGGCCAGTGCCATCATGATCGCGGCCGCCGCCATCAGGATCGGCTTGCGCCGCGCCTTGAGCAGATCGCCGATTCTGAGCGCCTTCACCGGGCCGGTCATCGTCGACTGCCGCTTCAGCGCGTCGGCTTCCGCGGCGGCGGCCTGCGCCGCGCGGCGGGCGGCCGCGATGAAATCGGATTTGGCGGCATCTGTCTCGCTGCGCTTGGCCGGCTGACCGCCGCGCTCGTCGCGCACGCGCTTCATGATGGCGTTGAGGTCCGGCGCGCCGGATCCAGGTTCGAGCGGCCGGTTGGCGGCTCTGGGATCGAGCGGTTCGTCGATGTCGACGGTCGGAACGTCGCCGGCCGGTGCCGAGCCGGCAAGCGGCGGCGTGTCCTCGTTCTTCTTGCCCCTGAAGGCGCGCGCCAGTCCGCTGAACATCGACTTCTTGCGGCCGGTCGTCTCGGCCCTCTCGCCGATTTCGTCCGATCCGAGCGCAGCCATTGCGGCGGCGGCCGCGGCCTCGGCGGGCGTGCGAGCGGCAGCTTCGCCGCGCATTACAGGTTCGCCACGCGTAACAGATTCGCCACGCGTAACAGGTTCGCCCGGTGCAGCCGGCTCGTTTCGCGAAACCGGATCGTGGCGCAGGATGGAGGCGGCGCGCGCATCGAGATCGGCGATGTCTCCGGTCAGTGGCAGCGGCTGGTCGATATCCATCGACGGCGCGTCCTGGACGGCGATCTTGCCGGTGCGGGCGGCCCGCTTGCCGCCCGGCTGCGGGTCGATCAGTTCGCTGACCGCTTCACTGGGACCTTCGGCCTCCAGCGAGCCGAGCCGGTCGACGATCTTGAGCAGCGTGTCGTGGATCGCCTCGAACGTGCGCGAATTGCGCTCGTCGGAACGGCGGGTGAGCGCTTCGAGCGTCTTCAGGTCCTGCGCGAGCCCGCTCACGGCGGCTGCGTTGGAAGCAGCCGTGCCGGAACTCGATTCGCCCAGCGACCGCACAGCGTTCTCCGCAGCCTCGCGCGCGACGGTGAGGATGGAATCGCGCGTGCCGGCCAGCGACTTCTCGATCTCGTCGAGGCGCGGGCTGATGTCCTCGAAGTCGGGCAGCGGTGCGCTCGGCTTCGAAAGATGCGCCGAAAGGGCGGTCACCTGCGACTCAAGGCTGCGGATCAGTGCCGGATCAATGCCGGCGACCTGCGCGGCGGAGGATTCCAGCCGGCTGGAAATGTCCTCGAGCCGGCTTTCCAGGCCACGGATCGCCATCTCGTTGGCGGGATCGGGCGCGCGCGTCTCGATGCGCTTGGCAAGCGCGGTGAAGCGGGCGTCGATCGCCTCCATGATACCGGTGGCGTCGTCCTGTCGCATGCGCTGGTCGAGCCTGTCGGCGACTTCGTCCAGCCGCCGCTCGAGGTCGCGGAACAGCAGGTTGCTCTGCTCGATGGCATCGCCCTGGCGGCGCTCGAGCAGCGTGGACAGCGCGTCGAAGCGCTGCTCCAGGCCCTGGAAGATGTGGTCGGCGTCGGGCATCGCCGGCGCGCGGTCTATCTTGTCGGTGATCAAAGCAATTTGCTTGCCGAGACGCTCCATCGCCTGCTCCGGCAGGTTGGCGCGCCCGGCGAGCTCGTCCACACGGCTGGACAGAAGGTTGAGGCGGTCGATGACCTCGGCGCCGGGACGTGACTGCGCGACCTCCTCGATCTGCTCCGCCAGCGAGGCGATCCGTTTCTCGATTCGCCCGAAGGTTTCCGGATCGAAGGCATTGGCCTGCGCGGCCACGGTCGAGGCGACGATGGCGCGCGAGATCTCGTCCAGCCGCTCGTCGATCATGGCAAGCGTCTCGCCGCCGCGCATCGTCTGCTGGCTGGCGAAACGGTCGACCGCGCCGGCGAGGGTGCGCACCTTTTCCTCCAGCGAGGCGAGCGACAGCGATTGCGGCAGGTTGTTGACCGCGCTGCTGATCTGTTCGAGGCGGTCGGTCAGCGCCGAAAGATTGGGACCCTCGGCGCGCTGGCGCTGGTCGGCGTCGACGCGATCCTCGAAGGCGCTCCAGCGGCGATCGAAATCGTCCCAGCGGCGGTCGACGGCCTGCACGCTTTGGTCGACGGCCCGCACGCTTTCCTCGCGCGCCAGCGTGTCGAGCGCCGCCTTGACCTGCTCCAACTCCAGCCGCAGCAGGTTGACGCTGCGATCGTCGCTTTTTTCGGCAAGCGTGTGGATGGCGCCGGAAAGCCGTTCGAACTCGAGGCTGAGCTCGGCGCTGTTCTTGTCGGCGGGGGCACCATGCTGGCTCGCCGCCTGCATGGCGCGATCGATATCCTGACGCAGCGCGTCGAATTCGCGCTGCAGGCCGGCGGTCATCTGATGGCGCAACTCCTCGCGCAGTCCGCGCAATTCGACCGCGATCTTGCCAACCATCGCGACGCCGTCTTCCTGTCCGCGCACCCGGTCGATGTCGCGGGCAATGGCCTGATAATTGGGGCCGAAGTCGGAAGCTGCGGCCGCCGGGTTCTGCGGCCCGCGGTTTTGCGGTCCCCGATTTTGGTCCCTCTGCGTCGTGTAGGGTTCCTCGTACCAGCGGGGCGAACCATAAGGTTGCGCGGCCGCATAGCGCGGCTCGGGGGCCGGCCGCCGCGGATCGGGGCGCTCAGGCGTGTCGCTGCCCGTCCGCTCCAGCCGCTGCTCCAGCGTTTCGAGCGAGCGGCTCAGATCCTCCAGCGAGGTCTGCGACCGGCGCTGCCTACCGGCGTTGAGTGTATCGAGATAGGACCGCTTGCTGTTCATCGATGCGCCCGTGTTCAGAATGACCGGCTGAGACCGGTTTCCCAGAGTCTGCCGGGAACGAAGGCGTCCGCGCGGTTTTGCTGCGGAGGAAGACGGGCTTCCCGGGTTTCTCACCCACGCTTCGAAAACCGTGAAAAATTCGCTACAGGATAAACACGGGTGACCGACATGCGCACATTTCGCCCAACGTGGTAAACAAGGCGTTAACCAACCTTAAGAAATGGCGCATAATCCTGACCCGCCGGCCCGATGGCTTCCGAGTGCGGCATAAAGCTGTGTTTCCGACAACGCTTGCGTCAGGTGCCGGCTGTCGGTATAGAATTGACGTAAACGTAAAAGGTGCGAAGCCGTGCCTCTTGCGATTGAAGTGTCGAAACCACGATTGGAAGCACGCCCCCGCTTCCACTCAGGCGACGTTTGGTCCGTGACCGCGACGCCATCAGGGGAAAGCCAGTGACCATGAAACTTGTTTCGCCCGGCGAAGCCGCGGCCAATAGCACTCACATATCGGTCGAGACCGACGAAGAATTCGTCCGCATCGGCGAGATGGCCAAGAAGTACGGCGTGACCTTGCGCACGCTGCGATTCTACGAGGACAAGGGCCTGCTCAATCCGAAGCGCGACGGCTCGACCCGTCTCTACACGCGCCGCGACAAGGCCCGGCTGAAGCTGATCCTGCTCGGCCGCAAGGTCGGGTTCTCGCTGCGGGACGTCAAGCAGATGATGGATCTTTACGATCCGACCGGATCCAACACCAAGCAGTTGCGGCTGGCGCTCGACAAGTCCGAGAAGCAGCTTGCCCGGTTGCAGAAGCAGCGCGCGCTGATCGATGAGGCTATCAGCGACTTGAGCAATTCGATGGCGATCGTTCGCCAGATGCTGGCCGAGCGGGCTGCGCCGCAGGCAAGCGCCGCCGGCTGATCTCACGCTAACGGCATAGCCCAGGATAGAGAAAGCCGCGTGGCTGCAGCCGCGCGGCTTTTTTGTTGCCCTGAGCCAGCGCTCATCAAAAATTTCGGGCTGCGACGAAGTTGACGTTTACGCAAACGTCAATATTTGCTATCGGGGGCATCGACATTGGCTCGGCCTCCCATCCCCATCCGGATCGGGAGCTTGCTGGCCGGCCGGACCGCAAGGGTGGAGGAAGGCATGACGATCTACAGGGCGCCCGTCCAGGACACGCTGTTCGTGCTCAACGACGTGCTCGGCTACCAGCGCTATTCTAATCTTCCGGGCTTCTCGGACGCCACGCCGGACGTCGTCGAGGCGATCCTTGCCGAAGGCGCCAAGCTCGCCGAAAACGTCATGCATCCGCTGAACCGGGTCGGCGACATGGAAGGCTGCGTGCGCCATGAAGACGGTAGCGTGACCACGCCCAAGGGCTTCAAGGACGCTTTCAGCCAGTATCGCGAGGGTGGCTGGATGGGCCTAGCGGCACCCGCCGAGTTCGGCGGCCAGGGTCTGCCCTATACAGTCCACACCGCGGTCTCCGAATACATGGTGTCCGCCAATATGGCGCTGATGATGTATCCCGGCCTCACGCAGGGCGCGATCGCGGCCATCGTCACCCATGGCACGGACGAGCAGAAGGCCACCTGGTTGCCCAGGCTGATCGAGGGCGCCTGGACCGGTACCATGAATCTCACCGAGCCGCATTGCGGCACCGATCTCGGCCTGCTGCGCACCAAGGCGGTGCCCAATGGCGACGGCACCTACAGGATTTCCGGCCAGAAGATCTTCATCTCCGCCGGCGAGCACGACATGGCCGACAACATCGTGCATCTGGTGCTGGCCCGCGTCGAGGGGGCGCCGGAAGGCGTCAAAGGCATTTCGCTGTTCATCGTGCCGAAGTTCAAGCTCGACGACTCGGGCAATGTCAGCGCGCGCAACGCGCTCTCCTGCGGCTCGATCGAGGAGAAGATGGGCATCCACGGCAACTCGACCTGCGTCATGAACTATGACGAGGCCGAAGGCACTTTGCTCGGCGAGTTGAACGGTGGCCTGAAGGCCATGTTCACTATGATGAACGAGGCCCGCCTGGGCGTTGGCCTGCAAGGGCTCTCGGTCTCGGAGATCGCCTACCAGAACGCGGTGTCCTACGCCAAGGACCGCCTCCAGGGGCGCTCGCTGTCGGGCATCAAGGCACCGGACAAGAAGGCCGACCCGATCATCGTCCATCCCGATATCCGCCGCTCGCTGATGACCATGAAGGCGTTCAACGAGGGCGGCCGAGCGCTGGCGCTGTGGACGGCGATCAAGTCGGACGTCGCGCACCGCTCCGGTGACGACAGGGACCGCCAGTCGGCCGACGACTACACCGGTCTGATGACGCCGGTGGTCAAGGGCGTGCTGACTGACAGGGGCTTCGATCACGCCGTGATGGCGCAGCAGGTGTTCGGCGGCCACGGCTACATCGAAGAACACGGCATGAGCCAGTTCGTGCGCGACGCCCGCATCGCCATGATCTATGAAGGCGCCAACGGCATTCAGGCGCTTGATCTGGTCGGCCGCAAGCTGGCGCAGAATGGCGGCCGCGCCGTGCAGGCCTTCTTCAAGGAGGTCGGCGAATTCTGCGAGGAAAACCGCGCCGACGACAAGATGGCGCCCTTCACCAAGGCGCTGAAGAAGGGCCTCAACGACCTGCAGGCCGCGACCATGTGGCTGGTGCAGAATGCCATGGCCAGGCCCGACAATGCGGGCGCCGCCTCGACCGACTACATGCATCTCTTCGGCCTAGTGGCATTGGGCTACATGTGGGGCCAGATGGCCAAGGCCGCCCAAACGAAGCTCGCCGAAGGTGCCAATGGGGCCTCGTCGTTCTACGACAACAAGCTGGTGACGGCGCGCTTCTTCATGGAGCGGATCATGCCGGAAACCGCGACGCGCCTCGCCCGCATTTCCAGTGGCGCGGATACGCTAATGGCGCTGCCGGCGGAAGCGTTCTAGGTTTGGCGGGCCGGCACAGCCGGCCGAAAATGTCGGAACGCGGAGGACATCGTGGCGACAAATCCAGCCGAAGTTCTTGGCCTGCCGAAGCCCGCCTGGGCGGCGGACGAAGTCGGCATGCTCTACGAGATGGCGAGCCGCTTCATGTCGGAGGAGATCGCGCCGCGGTACGAAGAGTTCGAGAAGAACGAGGTTTTCGACCGCGAGAGCTGGCTGAAGGCGGGCGCCGCCGGCCTGCTCTGCGCCTCTATGCCGGAGAAATATGGCGGCTCCGGCGGCACCTTCGCGCATGAGAGCGCCATCATCGAGGCCATCGGCCATGTCGGGGTCGACGGCTTCGGCATCGGCCTGCACAACTCGATCGTCGCGCCATACATCCTGCATTACGGCTCCGAGGAGCAGAAAGAAAAATGGCTGCCGAAACTGGCGACCGGCGAGCTGATCGGCGCCATCGCCATGACCGAGCCCGGCGCCGGCTCCGACCTTCAGGGCATCAAGACCCGTGCCGAGAAGGACGGCAATCACTACAAGATCAACGGCTCCAAGACCTTCATCACCAACGGCCAGCTCGCCAACCTGATCATCGTCGTCACCAAGACCGATCCGGACAAGGGCGCCAAGGGTACCTCGCTGATCGTCGTCGAGACCGACGAGGTCGAGGGCTTCGAACGCGGTCGCAACCTCGACAAAATAGGGCTCAAGGCCAACGACACCTCCGAGCTGTTCTTCAACGACGTGCGCGTGCCGACCTCCAACCTGCTCGGCCATGAGGAAGGCAAGGGCTTCGTCCAACTGATGCAGCAATTGCCGCAGGAGCGGCTGCAGATCGGCACCGGCGCGATCGCCATGATCGAGCGGGCGCTGGCGCTGACCATCGACTACGTCAAGGAGCGCAAGGCCTTCGGCAAGGCGATCATCGATTTCCAGAACACCCAGTTCAAGCTGGCCGAGCTGAAGACCGAGGCCACGATCGGCCGCGTCTTCTACAACGACTGCGTCGCCCGCCACATCGACGGCGGCCTCGACCCGGTCACCGCCTCTATGGCCAAATACTGGCTGTCCGACCTGCAGGGCAAAGTCGTCGACGAATGCCTTCAACTGCATGGCGGCTATGGCTACATGAACGAATATCCGATCGCCCGCATGTTCCGCGACGCCCGCGTCCAGCGCATCTACGGCGGCACCAACGAGATCATGAAATTGCTGATCGGGCGCTCTCTGTGAGCGCAGCGACCGGCAAACCCAAGGAGCACGAAAATGGCCGAAGCTTACGTCTATGACGCCGTGCGCACACCGCGCGGCAGAGGCAAGAAGGATGGCTCGCTGCACGAGGTGCCGGCGGTGCGGCTCGCGGCAAAGACGCTTGAGGCGCTGCGTGACCGCAACGCGCTCGACACCGGCACTGTCGACGACATCATCTTCGGCTGCGTCGATCCGGTCGGCGAAGCGGGGTCGGTCATTCCGCGCGCCGCCGCCTTCGAGGCCGGCTACGACACCAAGGCGCCCGGCATGCAGATATCGCGCTTCTGCGCTTCCGGACTCGATGCCATCAATTTCGGCGCCGCCAAGATCGCGCAAGGCGCGGACGAGATCGTCATCGCCGGGGGCGTAGAATCCATGTCGCGTGTCGGCATGGGCATGTCCGGCGGCGCCTGGTTCATGGACCCCTCCGTCGGGCTTCCCGGCTGGTTCGTGCCGCAGGGCATCTCGGCCGACCTGATCGCGACGAAATACGGGTTCAGCCGCGACGACGTCGACGCTTACGCCGTCGAGAGCCAGAAGCGCGCCGCCAAGGCGTGGGACGACGGCCGCTTCAAGAATTCGGTGGTCCCGATCAAGGACCAGAACGGCCTCTCCATCCTCGACCGTGACGAGCACATGCGGCCGTCGACCGACATGCAGTCGCTGGCCTCGCTCAATCCGTCCTTCGTCATGCCGGGCGAAATGGGCGGCTTCGATGCGGTGGCCGTGCAGAAGCATCCGGAGGTCGAGGAAGTGAACCACGTCCACCATGCCGGCAACTCGTCCGGCATCGTCGACGGCGCCGCTGCTGTACTGCTCGGCTCCAAGAAGGCCGGCAAGGCCATGGGCCTGAAGCCCCGCGCGCGCATCCGCTCGTTCGCCAATATCGGTTCCGAGCCGGTGCTGATGCTGACCGGCCCGGTCGACGTCACCGAAAAGCTCTTGAAGCGTGCCAAGATGAAGCTGTCGGACATCGACCTGTTCGAGCTCAACGAGGCCTTCGCTTCCGTTGTGCTGCGCTATATGCAGGCCTTCGACATCCCGCATGACCAGATCAACGTCAATGGCGGCGCGATCGCCATGGGCCATCCGCTCGGCGCCACCGGCGCGATGATCTTCGGCACGGTGCTGGACGAGCTGGAGCGCCGCGACCTGAACACCGCGCTGGTCACGCTCTGCATCGGCGCCGGCATGGGCACCGCCACCATCATCGAACGCGTCTGACGGGGAGAGAAAAGATGAGCTACACCAATTTCACCCTCGACGTGGACGCCGACGGGATCGCGCTGGTCACCTGGGACATGCCGGGCCGCTCGATGAACGTCTTCACCGAAGAGGCGATGCGCGAGCTCAACGCCATCGTCGATCGTGTGGCGGGCGACGCCGCCATCAAAGGCGCAGTCATCACCTCCGGCAAGGACACCTTCTCCGGCGGTGCCGACATCACCATGCTGCAGAAGATGCTCGCCACCTTCGCCGTCGAAAAGGAAAAGGACCTCGAAAAGGCGACCAAGGCCCTGTTCGACAATGCCGGCTATATGACCGGCCTGTTCCGCAAGATCGAGACCTGCGGCAAGCCTTGGGTGTCGGCGATCAACGGCACCTGCATGGGCGGCGCCTTCGAGATGTCGCTCGCCTGCCACGGCCGCGTCGCGGCCGATTCCGACAAGGTGAAGATGGCACTCCCCGAGGTGAAGATCGGCATCTTCCCGGGCGCCGGCGGCACCCAGCGCGTGCCGCGGCTGACGGATCAGCAGCAGGCGCTGCAGATGCTGACCAGCGGCCAGAATCTGACGCCGCAAAAGGCGAAGTCGATGGGCCTGATCCACGAGATCGCCGAGCCGAAGAAGCTTGTCGAGACCGCCAAGGCGATGATCAAAAACGGCCTGAAGCCGGTGGCGCCGTGGGACGAAAAGGGTTTCAAGCTGCCCGGCGGTCCGATCTATTCGACGGCCGGCGCCAATCTTTGGCCGCCGGCCATCGCCATCCTGCGCCGCGAGACCTTTGGCAATTATCCGGCGGCCGCCGCGATCCTGAAATGCGTCTATGAGGGCCTGCTGGTGCCCTTCGACACCGGGCTCCGGATCGAGCAGCGCTACTTCACCGAGATCATGCAGACCAAGGAAGCGGCGGCGATGATCCGCTCGCTTTTCGTGTCGCTGCAGGAACTGAACAAGGGCGCGCGCCGCCCGGCCGGCGTGCCGGACACCAAGTTCAAGAAGATCGGCATACTCGGCGCCGGCTTCATGGGCGCCGGCATTGCCTATGTCACGGCCAAGGCCGGCATTCCGGTCGTGCTGCTCGACCGCGACATGGAGTCGGCCGAGAAGGGCAAGGCGCATTCCGACGGCCTGATTTCGGACCAGGTGAAGAAGGGCCGCGCCAAGCCCCAAGAGAAAGACAGGTTGCTGTCGCTGATCACGCCGACGGCCGACTATGCCGATCTTGCCGGCTGCGACCTTGTCGTCGAGGCGGTGTTCGAGGATTCAGGCGTGAAGAAGCTCGCCACCGAGAAAGCGGAAGCGGCGCTGAAGTCCTCGGCGATCTTTGCCTCGAACACTTCGACCATCCCGATCACCTCGCTGGCGAAGAACTCGGCGCGGCCAAAAAACTTCATCGGCATCCACTTCTTCTCGCCCGTCGACAAGATGATGCTCGTCGAGATCATCCTCGGCAAGAAGACTGGCGACAAGGCGCTCGCCGTCGCGATCGACTTCGTACGCGCCATCAAGAAGACGCCGATCGTCGTCAACGACACGCGCGGCTTCTACGTCAATCGCTGCGTGCTGCGCTATATGTCGGAAGCCTACAAGATGCTGATCGAAGGCGTTCCTGCGGCGATGATCGAGAACGCCGCCAAGGCCGCCGGCATGCCGGTCGGCCCGCTGGCGCTGACCGACGAGACGGCGATCGACCTTGCCCAGAAGATCATGAAGCAGACCATCAAGGATCTAGGCGAGAAAGCCGTCGACCCGAAGCAGATGGCGCTGATCAACACTATGGTCGACACGCATGGCCGCTTCGGCCGCAAGAACGGCAAGGGCTTCTACGACTATCCTGCCAAGCCGGCGAAGAAGAAGCTGTGGCCGGGTCTCAAGGATCTCTATCCGCAACTGAAGCCCGAGAAGGTCGACTACGAGGAGCTCAAAGAGCGCCTGCTGGTCACCATCGCTCTGGAGGCGGTGCGCGTCATGGAGGAGGGCATCGTCACCGATCCGCGCGAGGCGGACGTCGGCTCGATCCTCGCCTTCGGCTTCGCGCCGTTCACCGGCGGCGCGCTCTCCTACATCGACGGCATCGGCGCCAAGCGTTTCGTCAAGATCGCCAAGGGCCTGCAGAAGAAATACGGGGCCGAGTTCAAGGCGCCCAAGCTTTTGCTCGACATGGCCGAGAAGGGCGAGACTTTCTACCAGCGCTTCGACCCTTACCAGAAGGGCGAGGTCAAGAAGGCCGCCTGACGAACTCCGATGTATGTCTGGGGGCGCCTCGCGCGCATGATGGCCACGGCGCGTAGCCGTGGCCCTTATCAAATCGGCGATCAGAGCCGGCTGGCCTTTCGCTGCCTGCCGACCGACATCGATTTCAACAGCCATCTCAACAATGCCCGTTACATGATGCTGGCCGATCTTGGCCGTATCGACGTTTTTCTTCGCGCCGGTCTTGTCGCGCTCGCGCGGCGGAACGGCTGGGCGCCGATGATCGGCGGGCTGCAATCGGCCTATGTGCGCGAGATCAGGCTGTGGCGCCGCTTCGAGGTGGTGTCGTCGATCGAGACCTGGGAAGGCACTTCGGTGATCGGCAAGCACCGCTTCGTCCTCGACAATGGCGAGACAGCGGCGCTGATCCTGACCACCGGCGGCGTCTATGACCGGCGCGGCCGCCGCTTTCTCGAGATTGAGGCAGTCGTCGCGGCGCTCGGCCATTCGGCGCAACCGCGCCCGCCGACCGAGCCCGAGCAAGCATTCATGATCTCGCACCGGAACCTCCGCGAGCAGGCCAAGCGGGCCTGATCGAGCAAGCGTTCAATGTTCGGCCCGGAAGGTTTTGCCCAGATCGACCGCGTCGCCAAAATAGTGCCGGAACACATAGAACAGCGGATTCCATCGCGCAGTGTCGATGTGGTTCGTTCCCGGCAAGACGATGCTGCGGTGCGCATGAACCCGCTGCACGTCCTACCTCCATGATGAGGTGCGTCGAGGATGCGCCTTGCTGCTTCGCGCTGCGATGGCAGGTCAACAGGCGTGTTTCGAACTGCAGGGGGCATTCTGCGATGCGCGGCGTCCGGATCAATTCGCTGGGCTGGATCGCAAAGCCGCCTAGAGCGAACTTGTCGGCCTCATGAATGAACCCCAATTCGGCCTTGTGGGGTGGAACTGGATTCGCACCCGTGGTGCGCGCGATCCGTTCGACATTCGCCCAGAGGCTGGCCGCGGGAAAATTGAGGGTGCATTCGCCATCCCGCAGAAGATTGCTGGCGCCCTGGGTCGCCGAACTCAAGCCGAGGACCACGCATGAACCCAAGGCCCACGCGGACGAAATGGGTGTAATGTTGCGGCGCCGTCATGGTTTCGGGTAACCATCAGGACGACAGGCGTCCCAAAATAAAGAACGGATGGGGCGATGCATTGGTGGTTCGGCAACATGAGCAGTCCTTCGCAATTCGAGAACCGTACCCTACCAAGCTTGCGCACCGAGACGTTTCGGCCGGGGTCGAACGATGCATTGCGCACGCGGCGACATGTCGGTGCCGGCGCCCGGCACAGGATCGAGTCCCATCAATCCTGCGGAAGCGGGCGACTTTCTCTCGAATCCGCTGTTCGCGCCGGTGGACAATTGAATGGTCGCGCGCTAGACAGCAGTGAGGCATTTTTTCCTGTTTTTCGAAGGAGAGCGGACTTGCTCTCACACGATCGCGTCTGGGCCGCAATCGATGCTCTTGCCGAGCGCTATTCGCTCTCGGCTTCCGGTCTCGCCCGCCGCGCGGGCCTCGATTCGACCGCCTTCAACAAATCCAAGCGCCTGTCCTCCGACGGCCGGCCGCGCTGGCCTTCGACCGAATCGCTGGCCAAGATCATCGAGGCCACCGGCGCCTCGCTGGAAGAATTCACCGTGCTGGTTGAGGGTCACGGTCCCTCCGCCGTGCCGCCGCCGCGTATGGCCGTGCCGCTGCTTGGCTTCGCCCAGGCCGGTGCCGGCGGTTTCTTCGACGATGCCGGCTATCCCTCGGGGCAGGGCTGGGATCTGGTCGAGCTTCCGGCGCGGGCGGCGGAAACCTCCTATGCGCTGAAGGTCCAGGGCGATTCCATGCTGCCGCTCTACCGCAATGGCGACGTGCTGATCGTCGAGCCGGGCGCGCCGACGCGCAAGGGCGACCGCGTCGTCGTCAAGACCACCGCCGGCGAGGTGATGGCCAAGGTGCTCGACCGGCAGACCGCGAAGTCGGTCGTGCTGGTCTCGCTTAACCCCGCTCACCCGGACCGCGACATCCCGATGAGCGAGGTCGAGTGGGTGGCGCGGATCGTCTGGGCAAGCCAGTAGGTCCGGGCTGGTGCGGGTCCTCCATCTTGCCCTGGCGCTTGCGGCGGTTCCGGCAATGGCGGCGCTGGTCGTCGCCGGAGGCCACTCGCTGAAGGGCAGCGAAAGCGTCGTCGCGGTCGATCAGATCGATCCGGCCAGTGCACTTCCGGGGCAAGACGCCGATGTGGTGCCTCGGGAACCGATAACTGCGGAACCGGCGACGTCCGCCATTCTGGCGCCTGCCGCGCCGCAGCCGCCGAAGCCGGTGGCGCATTCGCGGGCAATCGATCCCGACGTGGTGGCGCCACCCGAAGTGCCTGCCGAGGAACTGGAACGGGTCGAGCCGCGCGCGCCGCTCAGCGATCTGGCGCTGGCCGGTCCGCCCAGGCCGCGGAAAACGAAACTGCCGGATGGCGAGGAGGGCACCAAGTTGC
Organism: Mesorhizobium sp. WSM3862; assembly: GCF_002294985.1. Lineage (GTDB taxonomy): Bacteria > Pseudomonadota > Alphaproteobacteria > Rhizobiales > Rhizobiaceae > Mesorhizobium. Next base: position 179,817 of record NZ_NSGE01000006.1, read on the forward strand.
TCCAGCCCGTCGCCACCGCCGCCGGCCTGATCAAGGCCAAGGATTACTCCATCGCCGTGTCGGGCATCGACATCGTCAAAGAGGACGAGACCTGCAGCGACGAAGGCAAGTCATGGGACTGCGGGGTTCGCGCCAGGACGGCATTCCGCGCTTTCCTGCGTGGCCGGACCCTGGTCTGCTCCGTGCCGCCGCAAGGCGGGCAGAAGGCCATAGCGGTCAAGTGCTGGGTCGGCAACAAGGATGTCGGTCTGTGGCTGGTGGAAAACGGCTGGGCCCGCGCGGCGCGAGGCGGTCCCTATGTCGAGGCGGGCGACAAGGCGCGCGCGGCGAGGAAAGGCATTTTCGGCGCCGCTCCGAACCTCGGCGGCCTGCCGGCATTGCCGGCCGCCACCGGCCCGGCGCCCGCCGCGCCGAGCTCCATCCTGCCGGCGGAAGATGGCGACGTTACGCCGCCAACTGACCAGCCAGGGCCCGCTCAATGAGCGCGCGCGTCTCCGTAATGCCGTAAAGCGCCGCGAAAGAACCGAAACGCGGCCCCCGTTCCTGTCCGATCAGCACCTGATAGATCATCTGGAAGAAGGCGACCGACACGCCGGGTCCGCCTTCCGGGCTCTGCTTGGAATGGTCCTGATAGCGCTCGATCCGCCGCGCGACGTTGAGCGCCGCGTTCTGGATCGCCTCGCCGTCCGCGCCCTGCGGCAGCGCGCCGAGCGCTTCCGAAAGCTTCGCCAGCGCCTCGCGCTCAACCTCGTCGGCGGCGCGATAGACCTTGGTCGGCTTCACGAAGTCGTCGAAATAGCGGATGGCATAGCCTGTCAGCCGGTCGAGCTCGGGGTGCGTCTGCGGCGTCACCCCGGACGCATGGCGCGAGATGAAACCCCACAGCACCGCCTTGTCATGCGCGTTGGAGGCGCTGACCAGATTGAGCAGCAGCGCGAAGGGGACCGGCAGGTCGATGGCCGGCGGATTGCCGTCATGCATGTGCCAGACCGGGTTGCCGAGCCGCTCCTTCCATTCCTGGCGCGGATAGGCGGACAGGAAGGCGTAATATTCGTCGACCGCCTTCGGGATAACGTCGAAATAGAGCTTCTTGGCCTGCCGCGGCCGCTGGTACATGTAGAGGCCGAGGCTCTCGGTGGGCGCATAGGTCAGCCATTCGTCGATGGTGAGCCCATTACCCTTCGACTTCGAGATCTTCTGGCCGTTCTCGTCGAGGAACAGCTCGTAGACGAAATGTTCCGGCGCGCGGCCGCCGAGGATGTTGCAGATGCGGTCGTAGATCGCCGCGTTGGTCTGGTGGTCCTTGCCGAACATTTCGAAATCGACGCCGAGCGCTGCCCAGCGCATGCCGAAATCCGGCTTCCACTGCAGCTTCACATGGCCGCCGGTGACCGGCAGCGTGGTCTCGCTGCCTTCGTCGTCGAAGGTGATGGTGCCGGCCTTGGCGTCGACATGCTTCATCGGCACGTAGAGCACGCGGCCGCTTTTCGGCGAGATCGGCAGGAATGGGCTGTAGGTCGCCTGGCGTTCTTCGCCGAGCGTCGGCAGCATCACCGCCATGATCTCGTCATAGCGCTCGGCGGCGCGCAACAGCACTTCGTCGAAGCGCCCGGACTTGTAGTATTGGGTCGCGCTGGCGAACTCATAGTCGAAGCCGAACGTGTCGAGGAAGCGGCAGAGCATCGCGTTGTTGTGGTCGGCGAAGCTCGCATAGCCGCCGCCGAACGGATTGGGCACCGATGTGAGCGGCTTGTGCAGGTAGGGCTCGAGCGCTGCGCGATCCGGCACGTTGTCGGGAATCTTGCGCATGCCGTCCATATCGTCGGAGAAGCACAAAAGCTTGGTCTTGACCTTGTCCTGCGTCAGCACGCGGAAGGCGTGCCGCACCATCGTGGTGCGCGCCACCTCGCCGAAGGTGCCGATATGCGGCAGGCCGGACGGGCCGTAGCCGGTCTCGAACAGGACGGTATCGGGAAAGTCCTTGTTCTTGTAGCGGGCAATGATCTTCTTGGCTTCTTCGAACGGCCATGCCTTGCTTTCGGCGGCGGCCGCAAGCATCTCGGCATTGAGATCGATGATGTTTGATCCCGTCATGTCACTTTCCAGGGTCATGGGCCGGCCAGATGTGTCGGCTTGGCGCGCAAAGATTTTCACCCGGTCTCTAGGCGCGACGGGCCGGAGCGTCAACGATTTGCGGCGCTTTTCCTTGCGGCGCCTCAATGGCAATCCTACGTTGAAGCCTCACCATCAAGGAGTTTTGAATGCCTTTGACGCCGCACGAAGCCCTGATCTATCTCATGGTCATCACTTCGGCGTCCGACCGCGACATGACCGATGTCGAACTGGCGCGGATCGGAGACGTCGTCCGTTCTTGGCCTGTGTTTGTCGATTTCAACAGCGACAGCCTGGTCGGAGTGGCTCAAGCCTGCCAGCAGGCTCTGCACGACAAGGACGGGCTGGAAGGCGTCCTTGCGCGCGTCGCCGATGCGCTGCCGGAGCGATTGCGTGATACCGCCTATGCCGCCGCTTTCGAGGTCGCGGCGGTCGATCTCGAAATGCGCATGGAGGAGTTGAGGGTGCTGCAGCTCATCCGACGGGAACTCGATCTCGACACGCTCACCGTGGCGGCGATCGCCCGTGCGGCGAAGGCCCGCCTGCGCACACTGACTTAGAAAAAGCTCACCGGAAAATAGCGCAGATAGAACTCGGCGAAGGTTCCCTTGATCGAGATTTCCTGCAGCGCATAGTCGAAGGCGGAGGCCAGCGCCGGGTCGCCCGCCCTGGTGGCGATCGCCATGCCCGAGCCCAGATATTCGGGCGCCAGATAAGGGCCGCCGCCGAAGCGGCAGCACCCGGCGGCTTCCGAGCCGCCGAGCCAGAAGGCGAAGCGCATGCCGTCGCCGAAGGCGGCGTCGATCCTGCCGGCCTTGAGGTCCGCGTAGAGGTCCTCGGGCTTGTCGAAGGGCACGACCTGCACCGTGCTGAAATAGTCGCGCAGCATCTTCTCATGCGCCGAGCCGGCGATGACGCCCACCCGCTTGCTGCGCAGCTTGTCGAGGATCGGCTCGGTAAACGCCTTGGCCTTCGGCATGATGAAGCGCGCCGGAAACTGCAGATAGGAACGCGAGAAGGCGTATTTCTCGCGGCTTTCCGGCGTCGCCGCGATGCCGGCGATGATCGCCTCGCCTTCGCCTTTCCGCAGCGCGTCGTCGAGATCGTTCCAGGGCAGCGCCTGGATCTGGCATTTCTCGACGATGCCGAGTTCGGCGCAGATCGCCCGCGCCAGGTCGATGTGGAAACCCGACAGCCGGCCGGAGCCGTCGAGGAAGTTGAAAGGCGGAAAATCGGTGGTGGTGAGGAACCTCAGCCTCGGCAACGCCGAAAGATCAGGCTTCGGCAGCCGCTCCTTGGCATCCCACAGCACCGGAACCTGCGGCTCCGCCGCGCGAGTCGCGCCGGCAAATGGCAACGCTCCGATCAGCGCCGACAGCAGGGCCAGAAATATCCATCGGAATGGCACGATAACGCTCCGCCCAATCATGTCCTTGGCTTTTCGTACGAAAACAGTGCAGGCACAATTGTTTTTGATTTCAAACGGGCGAATTCGGCGTATGGTTTAGTGCGTTTGCAAGTTTCAGCGCGCGCCCGCAACAGGGGCAGGTGTCGCGAAGAAACTTGTGGTCCGGGGTTGATGGCGAAGGGTGGTTCGGGCATCTACCATCGGTACGAAAAGCAGAAGCAACATGGGGTAGATGTTGCGATGAGCATGTTCGATAGAACTCTGGAATACATCGACCAATTACAGCACGCCAACACTGCTGCGGCAGTGTGCGAGCGGCTGCTCGGCGTCACCTCGAGTTTCGGGCTGACGGCGCTGATGGCCGGAACGGTCCCGCAACCCGGCACGCCGCGCGGCCAGCAGAAGGACCATGTGCTGCTCTGCGACTGGCCGGGCGAGTGGCTGGAGCGCTATGTGGCGCGCAACTATGTCGACCATGATCCGGTCGTCAGCCACATGAAGCAATTGCAGGCCCCGTTCCAGTGGCGGGAGGCTTCCCAGGCCATCGTCATCGACAAGAGCAGCGACGAGGTCATGGGCGACGCCCGCGAGTTCAAGCTGCGCGACGGCCTCGCCTTCCCGCTGGTCACGCTCGACGGCCAGATCGTCATGGTCTCGCTGGGTGGCGAGTCCGTTGAACTGTCGGACGTCGAATTCGGAATGGTCTCGCTGGTGTCCACCTACGCCATCGGCCGCGCCATGCAGCTTCACACGATGGCCGGCAAGGTCGTCGACCACATCGAACTCACACCGCGTGAGCGCGAATGCCTGCAATGGGCAGCTGTCGGAAAGTCCGAGTGGGAAATTTCGCAGATTCTCGGCATTTCGGAGCATACCTCCGAGAAACACCTTCTCAACGCGAAGAGCAAACTGGGCGCCGCCAACCGTGTGCAGGCAGTCGCCGAGGCGATCAGGCGTGGCTATATTAGCTAAATCGGCCGGTGCTGGCCCAGAACAGTCCCATGCGCATTCGCGTAATATTTTAAGCAAGGGCGAGCGGTATCCTTGTCTTAAGAGAGGGCTAATACTTTCTTAACGCCAAAGCAAACTGGGCGTCGCCAACCGCGTGCAGGCGGTCGCGGAGGCGGTTAGGCGCGGCTATATTGGCGGGGTCGGTCGGTGCCGACCTAAAAATTCTTGCCTACGCGATCGCGTAATATTTTCCGGAGAGCCCGGCCGTATCTTCCTCTCAAGCCCAGGAGACGGCTAATGCTTTTTTCCCTCACAACTCAGGAATTGATGGAGCGCCCCGATCTGTGGGAAGCGGTTCACCGCCTGCGCTACAAGATCTTCGTCGAGGAGATGGGCTGGACCGATCTCGACCGCCCGGACGGCCTCGAGATCGACCAATTCGATCATGACGAGGCCGAGCATCACCTCGTCATCCGCAACGGCGAGCTAGCCGGCTATCAGCGCATGCTGCCGACGACGCGGCCGCATCTACTGACCGATGTGCTGACGGACCTCTATGAGGGGACGCCCCCCTCGGGGCCGCGAGTCTGGGAGCTGACCCGCTATGCGGTGGCGCCGGGCTTCCGTGATGGCAAGCGCGGCGTCTCGACGGTCGGCACCGAGCTGATCGCAGGTTTCGTCGAATGGGGCCTCAAGCGCAACGTCAACCAGGTCATCATCGAGTTCGAACCGATGTGGGTGCTGCGCGCGCTGCAGCTGCACTTCCTGGCGACGCCGCTCGGTTACCAGCGCACCTATGGCAACCAGCAGGTGGTGGCGACGCTGCTCACCTTTTCCGAGCATACGCTGGAGGTGGTGCGCCAGCGCCGCAACCACTTCCCGCCGGTGCTGATGAGAGGCTATCCCGGCCAGCTCGGCCTCAGACAGGCTTCGTGAGGAGGTTGTCATGAGCTTCCACCCCGAACCTGAGCTGCGCGGCCACACGCTGGTCGTCACCGTGTCCTCGCATGACGGCCGGCCGGTGCTGGACAGGCACGCCTATGCGAGCCTCGCCAGGACCTTCCACGAGGCCGCCGTCAATGACGAGGTTCGCGTGGTCGTGCTGCGCGGCCTTGCCGGCTGCTTCTGCCTCGGCGGCGACTTCTCGGAGTTCCTCGACGCCGCCAAGCACCAGCAGCTGATTGCCGCCGTCACCGATATGTTTCGCAGGCTTGCGACCTTTCCCAAGCCGGTCCTTGCCTGCGTGGACGGGGACGCCGTCGGCGTCGGCTGCACCATCCTGTTCCACTGCGACATGGTGATTGCTTCCAGGGGCAGCACGTTCAGGGTGCCGTTCGTCGATTTCGGCCTGGTGCCGGACGCGGCGACCAGCATCCTGGCGCCCCAGAAGCTCGGCTATGCCGGCGCCTTCCGCTTCTTCTGCCTGGGCGACACGCTGGGCGTCGACGACGCCAAGGCGCTCGGCCTTGTCGGCGAGATCGTGGAAGGCAGCGCCGAGGAAATGGCCTTGGCGCGGGCAAGGCAGCTCGCCAAGAAGCCGGTTGCCGCGCTGTTGCAGACCCGCGGCCTGCTCAAGGGGGATACGGACGTTCTGTGCGACCGCATCGATCATGAGATATCGCTGTTCCAGCAAGCGCTGCAGGACGACGCCACGCTGAAGCGTTTGCAGCGGATCGCCCGCCTCGCGGCGTGACACCTTGGTGGAAAGTCTCAGCGCCGCGTACCCGAGAAGGTGCGCGGCGCTGTAATGTTGGCCGCCGGCCGCGGGCACGGTGCAAGCTATTTCTCCAGGAACGACGGGCCTTCGCCGATGATCTTCTTGTCGGGCTTGCCGACGGCGTCGAGGTCGCGGCCATCATAGGGTAAGGACAGAAGGATACGCTGGATCACCGCAAGCCGCGCACGGCGCTTGTCGTTGGCGCGCACGATGATCCAGGGCGCGAACTCCTTGTGAGTGCGCTCGAACATCAGGTCGCGCGCCTTGGTGTAGTCGTCCCATTTGCTGATGCCGGCGATGTCGATCGGCGAGAATTTCCAGTTCTTCAATGGCGACCAGCGGCGGTCATGGAACCGTTCGAGCTGCGTCTCGCGACCGATGTTCAGCCAGAATTTGAAGAAGTGGATACCCTCGTTGCAGATCATGCGCTCGAAATGCGGCGTCTCGTCGAGGAATGTCGCGTGCTGGTCCGGGGTGCAGAATCCCATGACCGGCTCGACGCCGGCGCGGTTATACCAGGAGCGGTCGAAGGTGACGAACTCGCCGGAGGTCGGGAAATGGTCGACATAACGCTGATAGTACCATTGGCCATGCTCCGTCGGCGTCGGCTTGGTCAGCGCCACGTTGCGCGCCGTGCGCGGGTTCATGTACTGCCGCAGGACGAAGATCGTGCCGCCCTTGCCGGCCGCGTCGCGCCCCTCGAACAGCGCCAACACCCGTTTGCCGGTCGCCTGCAGCCACGCCTGCGCCTTGACCAGCTCGATCTGCAGCCGCTCGAGTTCCTCGTCGTACTCTTCACCCTTCATCTCCTTGTCGTAGGGATAGCCGCCGGCGGTCAGCTTGTTGTCCTCGATCCAGTCCGGCAGCACCGGGTTGTCGATGTCGAACTCGCGTTCCTTACCGCCTATCCTCATCTTGATCGGTCCTGCGGCAGGCGCCGCGTCGGCATTTCCCTCGGCTTTTTTCATCGGGACGAACCTTTTCAGCTTGCGGACTCGTGCTATGGGAGCCTCTGAGGCGTTGCGTCCGTCTGGACGCGCGGTAGCACTTTGATTTTGCGCATGAACGTTCGAGAAAATCGATTCCGATTTTCGGGGGTCATGCGCAGGTCCAGTCGGCTGACCTTTCACCGACGGGAGATACGAGGCAGCGCATGGTCGATAAGGGCGCAGACCAGAAAGGCGCAACGCAGGCAGCCATAGCCCGGCTGCGGCGCAGCCGCTGGTTGCTGGCCGCGGCCCTGGTCGCGGTCCTCGGCGTCTATGGTTTCGGCGGCCTTTCCATCTTTGTGCCTCTGCTGGCCGTGGCGTTGCTGGTCGCGGCCGCAATGCTGCCGACCGCCGCCGAGCGCCAGTCAGCCGGCGGGACTGCCGCCATCGAAGTCGGCGGGCTGCAGCGGCTGTCCGGCGAATATCTGGCCGCCGCCGTTGCCGATCCGCTGATCATCTTCGACCGGACCGCCACTATCGTCCACGCCAACGCGGCCGCCTTTGCCGCCTTCGGTGGGCTGGCCCCCGGCATGTCGCTATTGCTCAAATTCCGCGCGCCGGAAATGCAGGCTTTGCTTGACGGGATCGTCTCGGGAACTATGGCGTCCGATGTCGTCGACTACACGGAAAAGCTGCCGGTCGAGCGCACATACCGGGTGAGCGCGTCCTCGGTCGGCCATGGCACCGATCTTTACGTGCTGGTGTTCAAGGATCAGAGCGAGGCGCGCCGCATCGACCGCATGCGCGCCGACTTCATCGCCAATGCCAGCCATGAGCTGCGCACCCCGCTCGCCTCGATCGCCGGCTTCATCGAGACGTTGCGCGGGCCTGCCCGCAACGACGCGGCGGCGCGCGACCAGTTCCTGCAGATCATGCAGAACCAGACGGGCCGCATGGCGCGCCTGATCGACGACCTGTTGTCGCTGTCGCGGCTGGAGATGAAGCCCTATCTGCAGCCGGGAACCGAAGTCGACCTTCGACAGACCATCGACAGCGTTATCGACTCGCTCGCGCCGCTGGCCAACGAGAACGGCATCGCCATCGAGCGCGACTTCATCGATGGGCCGATTTCCGTGCCAGGCGACCGCGACGAGCTCTTCCAGGTTTTCGAGAACCTGCTGGAGAATGCCTGCAAATACGGCCAGTCGGGCGGACGCGTCACCGTATCGATCGCACACGCCGAGGACGGCCAGGACCCAGGCGTCGACGTGACTATAAGGGACTATGGTCCAGGCATTGCCGAGGAACACATTCCCCGCATCACGGAGCGCTTCTATCGCGTCGACGTGGAAAACAGCCGGACCCAGAAAGGCACCGGCCTTGGCCTTTCGATCGTCAAGCATATATTGACACGTCATAACGCAAGGCTGTCGATCAAGTCGGAAGTCGGCAAGGGCGCGGCGTTCACGGTTCATTTGCCGGCTCAATGATCCTATATTGGTTGGCAACCGGCATTTTCTTTTTTCTGTCATCCGGCTCGCGTATCAGCGGCAGATTGAGGGAACGCACCAGCCGGCAGAAACCGGGAAGGCATATCGATGCAGTCCGTCCACATTGTCAGTGCCTATGACGAAGAACTGAAATTCCTGTCGAAGCGTATCGCCGCCATGGGCGGGCATGCCGAGCGCATGGTCGAGCAGGCTGTCGCCGCCCTCGTGAACGCCGATCCGGGCTTGGCACAGAAAGTCATCCAGGACGATCTCGTCCTCGACGAGGGGCAGCGCGAGATCGACGACAAGGCGATCGTCATCATCGCCAGGCGTCAGCCGATGGCGACGGACCTGCGCGAGATCGTCGGCGCCATCCGCATCTCGGCCGACATCGAGCGCGTCGGCGATCTCGGCAAGAACGTCGCCAAGCGCGTCGCGGCGGTCATTGACGGCCGCCAGCCGAGCAGCCTCTTCCGCGGCTTGAAGGCGCTAGCCGATCTGGCGCTGACGCAGCTTAAGGAAGTGCTCGACGTCTATGCCTCGCGCTCGGTCGAGAAGATCGGCTTCGTGCGCGACCGCGACGACCAGATCGACGCCATGTACACTTCGCTGTTCCGCGAACTTCTGACCTATATGATGGAAGATCCGCGCAACATCACGCCCTGCACCCACTTGCTGTTCTGCGCCAAGAACATCGAGCGGATCGGCGACCACGCCACCAACATCGCCGAAACCATCTATTACATCGTCACCGGCGACCAGATGCCGGCCGAGCGGCCGAAGGGCGACAAGACCGACCAGGTGGTGTTGCCTGGCCCACTATCGGCCGGGTGACGCGGTATCGGCGACCCAAGATCGGCCAAGTGAAGGGCGGCCACTCGAACGGCTTTCTAATTTAGGCTAAGCTCCTCCAGGTGCAGCAATTTTGTCAGTCGCCGTCTCGGGAGGTTTGCGATGGAGCAAGTTCGAAACCTGATCCCGGCCCCGCAGCCGACCTCCGGCATTGTTGCGTCCAGCGTCTATTCCGCCGGCAAGCGCGTCGCTGACATTACGATCGAAGAGGCCGGCCTATGGGCGGCAAAGCCCGGGCACGTCGTCTGGATCGGCCTGCTCGAGCCGGACCGCAACCTGCTGCTTAGGGTGCAGGCGCAGTTCCACCTGCACGATCTGGCGATCGAAGACGCCGAACATCCGCATCAGCGGCCGAAAATCGAACAGTATGGCGATGCCTTGTTTATCGTCGCCCGCACAGCGCAACTGATCGATGGCCGCGTCACCTTCGGCGAGACGCATCTCTTCGTCGGCACCGGCTATATCGTCAGCGTCAGGCATGGCCCGTCGACCTCCTACGCCGCGGTGCGCCAGCACTGGGAAAGCTGCCCGTCCTCGCTCGCCAAGGGCGAGGATTTCGTCCTCTATGCCATTCTCGACTTCATTGTCGACAACTACATGCCTGTGCTCGAGCAGATCGAGGACGAGGTCGAGCAGATCGAGGACAAGGTACTGCTGAAGCCGATGAGCGGTGGCGACATCGAGCGGCTCTACATGCTGCGCCGCGATCTGCTCAGGCTGCGCAACGCGGCGCTGCCGCTGGTCGAGGTCTGCCGGCGGCTGACCAGCGCCGAGCTGCCGCAGATCCATGCGGCCATGCATCCGCTGTTCCGCGACGTCACCGACCACATCCGCACCGTGCAGGAAAAGATCGACAGCCTGCGCGAGGTGCTCGCCTTCGCCTTCGAGGCAAGCCTTCTGGTCGGACAGAGCCAGGAAACGGCGATCTCCAAGAAGCTGGCCTCATGGGCGGCCATCCTGGCGGTGCCGACGGCCTTCGCCGGCATTTACGGCATGAATTTCGACGACATGCCTGAACTGAAGATGGAATACGGCTACCCGACCGTGCTGGCCGCCATCGCGCTGATCTGCGCGTTTCTGTATTGGCGGTTCAGGAAGAATGGATGGCTGTGAAATAGCGAATAGCGAATAGGGAGTAGCCAATAGCGATAAAGAAGCTTGTGCCGGACTCGAATACCGATGTTATTCCTATTTCGTTCGCTATTCGCTATTCGCTATTCGCTATTCGCTATTCGCTATTCGCTTAGCGGCTTCTGCGCCTTTCCGCCGCCGGCTGGAACGCCACCCTTGCATGGTATTTGCAGTACGGCCCGGTTTCGCCAGCGTCGTTGCCGCAGAAGCTGAAGTCTTTCGACAGCGGATCGCCGTTGGGCCATTTGCAGGTGCGCTCGGTCAGCTCGACGAGCTGCAGGTTGCGCGAGATTGGCACGACAACGTTCTCGACCGGGCGGATATAGTGGCGCGCCACCGGCTCCGCCTCGAACTGCACCTGCAGAGCGGTCGCGCCGATGGAGGCCGTCACATGACGGGCTGCGCTGGCGGCACGAGCCACGGACTTCTGCATCGAGACGCCCTGCGTGGCCTTCTTCTGCCGTGCCGGCGCCGCGGTCGCGCGGCCGCGGCCCGACAGTTTCAGGCGATGCACCTTGCCGATGACGGCATTGCGGCTCACACCGCCGAGCTGCGCGGCGATCTGGCTGGCGCTGAGACCCTCCGACCACAATTTCCTGAGAAGTTCGACTCGCTCGTCAGTCCAGTTCATGAGACCGCGCTCCTGCTGAGGCGTGCGGCGGTCAGAATCCTTTCCCGAGCCGGCTCTCGCCGGGCAAACGACACCACATGTACCGGGTGATTAGATCCGCCGCACGAAATCTAGTTATTTCTCGACTACAATTACCTTATGCGCTGACTCGGTGACAAGAGTCCCCAGGGCAACACCGATTCGGTTTTTACGGTTTTCCCCAACTTGCCCAACCGCTGATGGGCCGGCGTGGCGCTGGAGCCTTGCCGCGCGCTTCTGCGCGACCTTTTCGTTGACTTCATGGCCGAAAAACATGATAAGCCGCAAAGGCCGCCGCATTGGCGGCTTTTTTGATTTCCGGTTCCGGAGACGCATATAATGAGCGGTTCGGCGCTTTACGAGACTTTTGCTCGCGCACCCCTGGCCTTCGACCGCGGGGAGGGGACCTGGCTGGTCACCGACAAGGGCGAGCGATATCTCGACTTTGCCGGCGGCATCGCCGTGAACTCGCTGGGCCACAGCCATCCGCATCTGGTCGCGGCGCTCACCGGGCAGGCGGCCAAGCTGTGGCACGTCTCCAATCTCTACGAGATCCCGGAGCAGCGCCGGCTGGGCGAAAGGCTGGTCGATGCAACCTTCGCCGACAAGGTGTTCTTCACCAATTCGGGCGCCGAGGCTCTGGAATGCGCCATCAAGTCGGCTAGGCGCTATCAGTTCGTCAAAGGCCATCCGGAGCGTTTCCGCATCATCACTTTCGAGGGTGCCTTCCACGGCCGCACGCTGGCGACGATCGCAGCCGGCGGTCAGTACAAATATCTCGAGGGTTTCGGTCCGAAGGTCGAGGGTTTCGACCAGGTCGCGTTCGACGATATCGACGCCGCCGAGAAGGCGATCACACCCGAAGCCGCGGCTATCCTGATCGAACCGGTGCAGGGCGAGGGCGGCATCCGCCCGGTGCCGACGCAGTCGTTGAAACGGCTTCGGCAGCTCTGTGACCGGCACGGCCTGCTTCTGATCTTCGACGAGGTCCAGTGCGGCATCGGGCGCACCGGCAAGCTGTTCGCGCATGAGTGGGCGGGCGTCACGCCTGACCTGATGGCGATCGCCAAGGGCATCGGCGGCGGGTTTCCGATGGGTGCCTGCCTCGCAACCGACGAAGCGGCGGCCGGCATGACGGCCGGCGTGCACGGCACCACTTTTGGCGGCAATCCGCTGGCGATGGCGGTGGGCAATGCCGTGCTCGACGTCGTGCTGGCCGACGGCTTCCTCGAAGACGTTCAGCGCAAGGCATTGCTGCTGAAGCAGGGACTGGCGGCGGTCGCCGACGAATTTCCCGAGGTCATCGAAGGCACCCGGGGCACCGGCCTGATGCTTGGGCTGAAATGCGCCATGCCCAACGCTAAGGTTAACATGGCGCTGCGCGACCAGCACTTGCTTGCGGTGCCGGCGGGCGACAACGTCATTCGGCTTTTGCCGCCGCTCACCGTCACCGACGAGGAGATCGGCGAGGCGCTGAAGCGCATTCGGTCGGGCGCCAAGGGCCTGACCGACGCGATCGCGGCCGAAGCCGCGAAGTAGTTTTGGAATCTGCCGATGAGCGTTCGTCACTTCACCGATCTGTCCGCCGTATCCGCAGGCGATCTGCGCATCATGCTGGACGACGCGATGGCGCGAAAGACCAGGCTCAAGGCCGGCGAGCGTTCGAAGCCGCTCGACGGCAAGGTGCTGGCGATGATCTTCGACAAGCCTTCGACGCGCACGCGCGTTTCCTTCGACGTCGGCATGCGCCAGCTCGGCGGCGAGACCATCATGCTGACCGGCACCGAGATGCAGCTCGGCCGTTCAGAAACCATCGCCGACACCGCCAAGGTGCTGTCGCGCTATGTCGATGCCATTATGATCCGCACCACCTCGCATGACCGGTTGCTGGAACTCACCGAAAACGCGACCGTGCCCGTGATCAATGGGCTGACCGACGATACCCATCCCTGCCAGCTGATGGCCGACATCATGACCTACGAGGAGCATCGCGGTCCGGTGGCCGGCAAGACTTTTGCCTGGACAGGTGACGGCAACAATGTGTTGCACTCGCTTCTGGAAGCCTCGGCGCGGTTCCGCTTCAATCTCAATGTCGCCGTGCCGGAGGGCAGCGAGCCGTTCGAGAAATATGTCGACTGGGCGAAGGCCAATGGCGGCAAGGTGAGGTTTGCCGGCTCGGCCGAAGAGGCCGTCGACCAGGCCGATTGCGTCGTCACCGACAGCTGGGTGTCGATGGGCCAGGAGCATCGCGCCCGCGGCCATAACGTCTTCCTGCCCTACCAGGTCAACGCCGCGCTGATGGCGAGGGCGAAGTCCGACGCGCTTTTCATGCACTGCCTGCCTGCGCATCGGGGCGAGGAGGTCACCGACGAGGTGATCGACGGACCGCATTCGGTGGTTTTCGACGAGGCCGAGAACCGGCTGCACGCCCAGAAGGCGGTGCTGGCCTGGTGCCTGGGCGCTTGACCGGGGTCGACTTGATCCGCGCCAACTTGATCCGGGGATGTGTGATGCCTATTTGCGGGCCATCACTGAAATCGAACGCGCTTCGACCCATGCCGCCTGGAAAGCGGGATGGATGCGCCCCGGAGTTTTGTCATGCTGGAAACGCTTTCCTTGGCTGAGCATCAACCCAAACTCGGCGAATTCGGCTTCGCCGGCGACGACCATGTCGTGCCTTACGAAGTAGCGCCCCTGGATGTGCGCGGCCGCACGGTGCAGCTCGGGCCGATGCTCGACGCCATTCTCAGCCGCCACGATTATCCCGAGCCGGTCGCGCGCCTGCTGGCGGAGGCGTGCGTGCTCACCGTGCTGCTCGGCACGTCGCTGAAATTCGAGGGCAAGTTCATCCTGCAGACCCGCACCGACGGACCGGTCGACATGCTGGTGGCGGACTTCACCACGCCGCATTCGTTGCGCGCCTATGCGCGCTTCGACGCCGATCGGCTGCAGGCGCTGATTGCCTCGGGCGAGATCTCGCAGGAGAAGCTGCTCGGCACCGGGGTCCTGGCCCTGACCATCGATCAGGGCGCGCACACGCAGCGCTATCAGGGCATCGTCCAACTCGACGGGACGTCGCTGGAAGAAGCCGCGCGCACCTATTTCCGCCAGTCGGAGCAGATCCCGACCGATCTGAGGATGTCGGTGGCGAAGCTGGTGACCCCGGGCCCGGGCGGGGCCCGCGAGCAATGGCGCGCCGGCGGTATCCTGGCGCAGTTCCTGCCGCAGGCGCCCGAACGCATGCGCGTGCCCGATATTTCAGGCGGGGATGGCGATCCACGAGACGTGACGCACGAACCGGCCGACAATTCCTGGCGGGAACTCTTGGCGCTGCTCGGCACCATCGAGCCGACCGAGCTCATCGATCCGACGGTGGGCGCCGAGCGGCTGCTCTATCGCCTGTTCCACGAGCACGGCGTGCGCGTCTTCCGCGGTGTGCCGGTCGCCGACCAGTGCTCCTGCTCGCGCGACAAAATCCGAGGCATTCTCGAAGGCTTCTCGGCCGAGGAGATCAAGGACTCGACCGAGGACGGCGGCATCCATGTCGCCTGCGAGTTCTGCTCGACGCAGTACGACTTCGATCCGGCGGAGTTTGCGGCGGAGTGAGAAAGCTCCGGTTCCTCGCCCCCGCTTTGCGGAGGCGGGGAACTCGAGTTCTTTAGTTCACCGTCCTCTTCGTCCCCGGCATATCGAGCGAGAAAGCCGGAATGGCGACGTCGAACGTTTCGCCGCGGCCGTTGCGCATCGTGTAGTGGCCGACCATGATGCCGGATGGCGTCGAGAGCGGGCATCCCGACGTATACTGGTAGCTGTCGCCGGGGTTGAGCTCCGGCTGGTCGCCGACCACGCCCTCGCCGCGCACCTCTTCGACTCGGCCACGCCCGTCGGTGATGTGCCAGTAGCGCGACAGAAGCTGCACGAACTCGTCCGACCGGTTGTCGATCGTCACCTGGTAGCCCCAGACATAGCGGTTTTCGGACGGATCGGAACGGTCCTCCAGATAGAACGGCCTGACCTGCACTTCGATGTTGCGCGTCACGGCGCGATACATGAGCCACTCCGGTGCCGCGCAGGGAACATTTTGTCGCGCTTCGCGGTTCTACCTCCGCAGCGTCGCCAGCCTGCCGGCTTTTCCACCGCACGTGCCGACAAACAATGTCATTTAAGTGACACATGACAATGTTGGTGTGCACAAACCGTGCGGGCGACTCGGGCGCTTTGTCGAGTGATGAAACGGCCGCGGGCGGCCTTTCCGGAGTGACCAGATCTCGATGGAACTGACCCTCGCAGCCGCCTTTGCCTCCTCGGCCCTTCTTTTTTCCAACCTTGCCAGCATCCTGCTCGCGTCGTCGCGGCTGAAGGCTCGTTGCGCCATTCCCGCGCCCTCCGGCGGCCTGTCGCCTGTCTCGATCGTCGTGCCGTCGCGCGGTGTGGAGCCGTTCACGCAGGAGACGCTCGACCGCGCCTTCTCGCTCGATTGGCCGCGCTACGAACTGATCTTCTGCGTCGCGCACGCCGAAGATCCCGTGGTCAAGCTGATCAACGCCGCCATCGCGCGATTTCCGAATGTTCCGGCGCGGCTGCTAGTCGGCGATGACAGGATCAGCGCCAATCCCAAGCTCAACAACTGCATCAAGGGCTGGCAGGCGGCGCGGCACGACTGGGTGATCCTCGCCGATTCCAACGTGCTGATGCCCAAGGACTATGTCCAGCATCTGATGGCGGCCTGGGGACCGGACACCGGCCTCGTCTGCTCGACGCCGATCGGCTCGCGGCCGGACGGTTTCTGGGCCGAAGTCGAATGCGTCTTCCTCAACACGCTGCAGGCGCGCTGGCAATATGCCGGCGAAGCGCTCGGCCTTGGCTTCGCCCAGGGCAAGAGCATGCTGTGGAACAAGCCGATGCTGGATGCAAATGGCGGCATCCAGGCTTTGGCCGCCGAGATCGCCGAGGACGCGGCGGCGACCAAGCTGGTCAACAGCCTTGGCCTTCGGGTCAATCTCGTCGCCGCGCCGTTTGAGCAACCGCTCGGCCAGCGCACGCTCGCCGAAATCTGGTCGCGCCAGGCGCGCTGGGCTCGGCTGCGCCGCGTCACCTTCCCATTGTTCTTCGCGCCTGAAATCCTGACCGGTGTGGTCGTTCCGCTGCTTCTGGCGCTGATCGCGGCGGCAAGCGCCGGTGTCAGTCTGCCCACGACCGCGCTCTGCGTGCTGGCGATCGCCTATGTGCCCGAATGCATGCTCGCCTGGTCAAAGGACTGGTATCTGTCGCCGCGCAGCGTCACCGCGATGATCGTGCGCGACGCGATGCTTCCCGCCATCTGGACGCGCGGCTGGCTTGGCGGAGCCGTCGAATGGCGTGGCAACGCAATGACAATCCGCAACAGCGGGATGACTGAACTCGAAGAGATTGCTTGAGCCGGCTGCGGCTCAAGCGCGCTCTTTGCAGCCGTGGCGGTTCATTCCTTCGCCGCCTTGAGCGCCTGTTCGATGTCGGCGAGCAGGTCGTCGGTATCCTCCAGCCCGACGGAGAGCCTGAGCGTGCCTGGTCCGATGCCGAGCTCGGCGCGCGCCTCGTCGCTGAGGTTTTTGTGCGTCGTCGTCGCCGGATGCGTGATCAGGCTCTTTGCGTCGCCGAGGTTGTTCGAGATCAGCACGATGTCGAGCGCGTTCTGCAAGGCGAAGGCCGCCTGCTTGCCGCCCTTGACGTCAAGGCAGATCAGCGTCGAGCCGCCCGACATCTGCTTCCTGACGATATCCGCCTGGGGATGGTCGGCCCGGCCCGGATAGATGACGCGGGCGATCTCCGGCCGGCCGGCCAGGAAGTCCGCGATCTTGCCGGCGCTTTCGGTCTGCTGGCGCACGCGCAGCGGCAGCGTTTCGAGGCCTTTCAGCAGCGTCCATGCGTTGAATGGCGACAGGCTCGGGCCGGTGTGCCGGAAATAGTCGTGCAGGTTCTCGTCGATCCACTTTTTGTCCGACAGGATGACACCGCCGAGGCAGCGGCCTTGGCCGTCGATATGCTTGGTCGCCGAGTAGACCACGATATGGGCGCCGAGCTGCAGCGGCTTCTGCTGCAGCGGCGTGGCAAAGACGTTGTCGACGATCACGCGTGCGCCGATCGAATTTGCCAAAGCGGCGACAGCGGCGAGATCGACCACTTCCAGCGTCGGGTTGGTCGGACTTTCCAGGAAGAACAGCTTGGTGTTCGGCCTGACCGCTTTTTCCCAATTGGCAATGTCGGTGCCGTCGATCAGCGCTGCCTCGATGCCATAGCGCGGCGCCAGCGTCTCGACCACCCAGCGGCAAGAGCCGAACAGGGCTCGCGCCGCAACGATGTGATCGCCGGCCTTGACGCTGCAGAGCAGGGCGGCGGACACGGCGGCCATGCCGGAAGCGGTGGCGCGTGCGTCTTCCGCGCCTTCCAGCGCGCACATGCGCTTCTCGAACATATCGACGGTCGGGTTGGCGTAGCGCGAATAGATGAAGCCGGGTTCCTCGCCCTTGAAGCGGGCTTCCGCTGCCTGGGCCGTCTCGTAGACATAGCCCTGGGTGAGATACATCGCCTCGGCGGTCTCGCCGAAGCCGGAACGCAGCGTCCCGCCATGCACGAGTGCCGTCTGAGGTTTCCAGTTACGCGTCTTGGTCATCGCCCTGCTTCCAAACACAAAAAAACCGGCCGCGACGTCGCAACCGGTCCATACGGCCTTGCGGCCCGACGGTCCTTTAGCGACTTGTTTAACGTGGCTGCAAGCCGACCGGCCAAATCACCACGGGATAACGACCCTTTAGACCCGCACCGCGCTTGCGTCAATTGCCGGCTTGATTAAGAGGTTTGTACCAGGCAGCTTCCGCAAAAGTGTCCCGCGGTTTTGCGACAGGAAACTGCGACGACAATGACTTCGCCCGGAGCCAGACATTGCGGCAGACAGGCATTCTTCCCGATCAGGACATCGCGGCGCTCTTCCAGTCGGGCGCGCTGAAGTCGCCGCGCGCGCTCGACACCAACCAGATCCAGCCGGCCAGCCTCGATCTGAGACTGGGCGACAAGGCCTTTCGCGTGCGCGCTTCCTTTCTGCCCGGTCCCGATCATCTGGTGGCCGACAAGCTGGACCGGCTGAAGCTGCATGAGGTCAATCTCGCCGAGGGCGCGGTGCTGGAGACGGGCTGCGTCTACATCGTGCCGCTGCAGGAAAGCCTTGCGCTGCCAGCGGAAGTCTCGGCTTCGGCCAACCCGAAGAGCTCGACCGGACGACTCGACATTTTCACGCGTGTCATGACCGACCGCGGCCATGAGTTCGATAAGATCGCCGCCGGCTATCATGGCCCGCTCTATCTCGAGGTCAGCCCGCGCACCTTCCCGATCGTCGTGCGCGCCGGCTCGCGCCTGTCGCAGATCCGCTTCCGCACCGGCAACGCGGTGCTGTCGGAGAATGAGTTGCGTGACCTCCATGACGCCGAGATGCTGGTTGCGACCGAGCCGCCCAACATCTCCGGCGGCGGCATTGCGCTCTCTATCGATCTCGACGGCGACAAGGACGGCCTGGTCGGCTATCGCGGCAAGCACCACACCGGCCTCGTCGACGTAGACAAGCGCGCCGCTCAGGATGTGGTCGACTTCTGGGAACCGCTCTACAAGAGCGGGGCCGGCGAGCTCGTGCTCGACCCGGACGAGTTCTACATCCTGGTCTCTCGCGAAGCCGTGCACGTGCCGCCGCTCTATGCCGCCGAGATGACGCCATTCGATCCGCTGGTCGGCGAGTTCCGCGTCCACTATGCCGGCTTTTTCGACCCGGGCTTCGGCCATTCCGCCGCCGGCGGCAGCGGCAGCCGCGCGGTGCTTGAAGTGCGCAGCCACGAGGTGCCGTTCATCCTCGATCACGGCCAGATCGTAGGCCGCCTCGTCTACGAGCATATGCTGAAGCGGCCGCAGGCGCTCTATGGCAGCGAACTGGGTTCCAACTATCAGGCGCAGGGACTGAAGCTCTCCAAGCATTTTCGCGCCGCGCGCTGATCGCCAGGCTGTGCTTGCCCGGCCTCGCGTGCCGTGCTTGGCTGCGTCCGACAATGTAGCAACTGAACGCAAGGGGATGAAAATGCAGATATCCAGATGGATCCTGTCGGCCGCGGCCGCCGCCATGCTGGCGCTCGGCGTCGGTTCGGTAGACGCGGCCGAAAGGATCAAGATCGGTACCGAGGGCGCCTATCCGCCCTTCAACACCATCACGCCGGACGGCAAGGTCGAAGGCTTCGACATCGACATCGCCAATGCGCTCTGCGCGCAGATGAAGGTCGAATGCGAGATCGTCACTCAGGATTGGGATGGCATCATTCCGGCCCTGCAGGCCAAGAAATTCGACGCCATCATCGCCTCGATGAGCATCACCGAGGAACGCAAGAAGCAGGTCGCCTTCACCCACAAATACTACACCACGCCGCTTGCGCTGGTCGCCCTGAAGGACGCCGACATCGCCTCGACCGAGCCGGCCTCGCTTGCCGGCAAGACGGTCGGTGCCCAGGCCTCGACCACCCAGGCCAACTACGCCCAGGACGTCTACGCCAAGGCCGGCGCCGAGGCGAAGCTCTATCCGACCCAGGAAGAGGCGGTCACCGATCTGCTCAACGGCCGTCTCGACGCCGTCATCTCGGACAAGTTCGTGCTGGTCGACTGGATGAAGAAGGCGAGCGACGGCTGCTGCAAGCTGGTCGGCGACGTCAAGGGCACCGAGACCGAGGCCGGCATCGCCGTGCGCCTGGAGGACACCGCCCTGCGCGACCGCCTCAACGCGGCAATCGACGCCATTGTTGCCGACGGCACCTACAAGAAGATCCAGTCGAAGTATTTCGATTTCGATATTTATTGAGCTTGAAGCTGCCAATCTCCCCCCTCGTGGGGGAGATCACGCTCTCACCTTACAGCGCCTTCACCGCCACCTTCACCGGCTTCTCGATCTCGAGCGGGTTGCGCAGCGGCAGGCCGAAATCCTTGGCCTCGATCTCGAACGTGTCGCCTTCCTCAGTCCTGATGCCGTCGGCGAAGGAGAGCGTGGCGGTGCCGAACATGTGCACATGCACGTCGCCAGGCTGGCGGAAGGCCGAATATTTGAAGTGGTGATGCTCGAGATTGGCGATCGTGTGCGACATGTTCGCCTCGCCGGACAGGAACGGCTTTTCCCAAAGCACTTTGCCGTCGCGCCAGATTCGTGAAGAGCCCCTGATGTCGGCGGGCAGCTCGCCTATCAGGATTTCCGGTCCGAACGAGGCGTTGCGCAGCTTGGAATGGGCGAGGAACAGGTAGTTCACGCGCTCGGTCACATGGTCGGAAAACTCGTTGGACAGCGTGAAGCCGACGCGGAACGGCGCGCCGTCGTCGCCGATGACATAGATGCCGGCGATCTCCGGCTCCTCGCCGGCGTCCTGCGCGAAGGCTGGTGACATCAGCGCGGCACCGGGCGCCACCGCCATGGTGCCGTTGCCCTTGTAGAACCATTCCGGCTGCACGCCGATCTCGCCCTTTGCCGGCTTGCCGCCCTCCAGCCCCATGCGGAACATCTTCATGGAATCGGTGAGTTGCTCCTCGCCGTCGCTGAGCTTCTTGTGCATGGAATCGCGTGTCGCGGCGGAGCCGAGATGTGTAAGCCCGGTGCCGGTAAGGTGAAGATGCGCGGGGTCGGGATGGTTGATTGGCGATACCAGGCGTCCCTTCTTGTAGACGGCGTCGAGGTCGACCGTCTCGCCATAGCCCTTGCGCTCGATCAGCGCCTCGAGCCCAGTGCCGGTGCGGGCTGCCTCCATCGCCAGCGAATAGACGCTGCGCGCGCCGTTGATGATCCGGGTCTTGCCGCCGCTGCGGGCAACAACGCGGATCGTCTCGGCGTCATCGAGGATCTGGGAAATCAGCATGATGAACCCTCTCTCTTTTGCCTTGGCCCGGCTGCCGATTGGCAAACCCTGACCGGCGCGGCCCGGAACCGATCCGCGCCACGGTTGAAACTATTCGTCCGGATTGCACTCGCGAGCCTGGTCCTTCCAGGACTTCTTCGCGCCGACGGGTTGCCGGCAGCTTCGCGATCTAGAACCCGTATGCCTCCTTAGTCCTTGCCTCCGGCCTCTACGCCTTGTTCTTGTTGTAGACGTCGAAGATGACGGCACCGAGCAGCACCAGGCCTTTGACCACCTGCTGCCAGTCGACATTGACGCCCATGATCGACATGCCGTTGTTCATCACGCCCATGATGAAGCCGCCGACCACGGCGCCGATGACCTGTCCGACGCCGCCCATCGCCGAGGCGCCGCCGATGAAGACGGCGGCGATCACGTCGAGTTCGCTGCCCAGACCTGCGGCCGGGACGGCCTGGCCGAGGCGAGCGGCGATGATCAGGCCGCCGAGCGCCGACAGCACGCCCATGTTGATGAAGACGAGCAGCGTCAGCCGTTCGGTGTTGATGCCCGACAGCTGCGCCGCCTTGGCGTTGCCGCCCATCGCATAGATGCGGCGGCCGATGGTCATGCGCTTGGTGACGAAGACGAACAGCGAGATCAGCACGCCCATCACCAGAAGCACCACCGGCAGGCCCCTGTAGCTGGCGAACTGGAAGACCAGGAACAGCGCCAGCGCGCTGCCGACCAGCGTCTTGACGACGAACAGCGGGAAGGGCTCGGCCTCATAGCCATGCCGTTCGCGCTTACGCCGTGTTCTGAAGCCGAAATAGGCATAGGCGAGCACCGCGACCAGACCGAGCACGATCGTCGTCATGTGCAGCGTAAGACCGCTGCCGACGATGGTCTTGCCGGCCGCATTCACCGTCGGCGGAATGAGCGTCAGCGGGCCGATGACGTCGGGGATGAAGCCGGAGCTCAACGCCTTGAAGCTGTCGGGAAGCGGGCCGACCGAGGAGCCGCCGCCAAGCAGTGCCTGGCAGATGCCGCGGAAGATCAGCATGCCCGCCAGCGTCACGATGAAGCTCGGTATTCGGTGATAGGCGATCCAGTAGCCTTGCGCCGCGCCGATAAGCGCACCGACGATCAGGCAAACGATCGAGACCACCAGCGGATTGCTGAATATACCGAGCGGCCAGATGACCATCATCATTGCGGCAAGCGCGCCGATGAAGCCGGCGACCGATCCCACGCTGAGGTCGATATAGCCGGCGACGATCACCAGCAGCATGCCAAGCGCCATCACGATGATGAACGAGTTCTGCTGCACCAGGTTGCTGAGGTTGACCGGTTTGAACAGCGTGCCGGACGTCGTGTACTGGAAGAACAGCATGATGACGATCAGCGCGATGATCAGTCCGTATTCGCGCAGGTTCGTCGTCAGCGCCGAAACGGCGACACGCGGACCATGCTTGACGTCTTCGGCGACGCCGCTCTGCGGCGCGGGAGCGCTTTCTGTGCTCATGAGGCTTTTTTTCCTTCTCCCCGAACGATGGCGCGCATGATCTTTTCCTGGCTAGCGTCGCTTGCCGCCATTTCGCCGACGATACGCCCTTCGTTCATGACATAGATGCGGTCGGTGATGCCGAGCAATTCCGGCATTTCCGACGAGATGACGACGATTGCCTTTCCCTCGGCGGCGAGGCGGGCGATGATCGTGTAGATTTCGTACTTGGCGCCGACGTCAATGCCGCGCGTCGGTTCGTCGAGGATCAGCACTTCCGGGTCGGCGAACAGCCATTTCGACAGCACCACCTTCTGCTGGTTGCCGCCGGAAAGATTGCCGGTCAGCTGATAGACGCTGGATGCGCGGATGTTGGTCTTCTTGCGATAGTCGTTGGCGACGCTCATCTCGCGCATGTCGTCGATGACGCCGCGGCTGGAGACGCCTCCCAAATTGGCCAGCGTCACATTGTGCTTGATGTGGTCGATAAGGTTGAGGCCAAAGGTCTTGCGGTCCTCGGTGACATAGGCGATCCGGTTCTCCACCGCCTTGCTCACCGTCGAAAGATCGAGAGGCTTACCCCTGAGCAGGACCTCGCCGCTGATATGCCGGCCATAGGAACGGCCAAACAGGCTCATCGCGAATTCGGTGCGGCCGGCGCCCATCAGCCCGGCAATGCCGACCACCTCGCCCTTGCGCACATTGAGGTTGACGTTCTTGATCACCTGCCGCTCGGCGTGGATCGGATGGTACACCGACCAGTTTTTCACTTCGAAAATAACCTCGCCGATCTGGGGCTCGCGCGGCGGGTAGCGGTCGTCGAGCGAGCGGCCGACCATCGAAGTGATGATCCGGTCCTCGCTGATGTCCTTCCTGGGCAGGGTCTCGATGGTGCGCCCGTCGCGGATCACCGTCACCTTGTCGGCGACGCGGTTCACCTCGTTGAGCTTGTGCGAGATCAGGATCGAGGTCATGCCCTGGCGCTTGAACTCGAGCAGGAGATCGAGCAGCGCCTGGCTGTCCTTTTCGCTGAGCGAGGCGGTCGGCTCGTCAAGGATCAGCAGCTTCACTTCCTTGCTGAGCGCCTTGGCGATCTCGACCAGCTGCTGCTTGCCGACGCCGATATTGGTGATCAGCGTCTTGGGATCTTCCTTCAAGCCGACTTTGTCGAGCAGGGCCTTGGTGCGCTTCTCGTTGGCGTTCCAGTCGATGACGCCGTAGCTGGCGTGCTCGTTGCCCAGGAAGATGTTTTCCGCGATCGACAGCATCGGCACCAGGGCAAGTTCCTGGTGGATGATGACGATGCCGATATGCTCGCTATCATGGATACCCTTGAAGTGGCATTCCTGGCCGCGAAAGACGATCTCGCCTTCATAGGTACCGGTCGGGTAGACGCCCGACAGCACCTTCATCAGCGTCGATTTGCCGGCGCCGTTCTCGCCGACGATGGCGTGGATTTCTCCTTCCTCGACGCTGAGGTTCACGTTCGACAGCGCCTTCACGCCGGGGAACGTCTTGGTGATGTCGCGCATCTCCAAAATCGTCGAGCTCATCAGGAATTCCGCTCCCTGGCGCAGGCCTTCCGTTTCCGGAAAACGTTATGCGCGAAATCAACGTACTGCAGTCTGGCTCGCGCCGCGATGGCGCATGGCGCTGCAGAAGCCGGCAAAAACAATACCGGGGTCGCTTCTGAACGAAAAGGGGCCCTGCGTCGCGCAGGACCCCTCCCTTAAAGGCTGGATTACTTCAGCTCTTCGGCCTTGATGTAGCCGGAGTCGACGACCAGCGCCTTGTAGTTCGACTTGTCGACCTCGTGCGGCGTCAAGAGAATCGAGGGAACGACCTTGACGTCGTTGTTGTAGGTCTTGGTGTCGAGGCCGTCGGGCTTGCCGCCGGAGAGCACCTTGTCGACCAGCTGCACGGTGGCCTTGGCCAGCTCGCGGGTGTCCTTGAACACGGTCGAATACTGCTCGCCCGAAATGATCAGCTTGACCGAGGCGGTCTCGGCGTCCTGACCGGTCACGATCGGCCAGGGCTGAGCATCCGTGCCGTAGCCGACAGCGCGCAGCGAGGCGGTGATGCCGCGCGACAGGCCGTCATAGGGCGAAAGAACGCCATCGACGCGGCTGCCGTCCGAGTAGTTGGCCGAGAGCAGGTTGTCCATGCGGGCCTGTGCGGTGGCGGCGAGCCAGCGCAGCGTGCCGACCTTGTCCATGCCCATCTGGCCGGACTTGATCTTGATCGAGCCGTCGTCGATCAGCGGCTGCAGAACCGACATCGCGCCGTTGTAGAAGAAGAAGGCGTTGTTGTCGTCGGGCGAGCCGCCGAACAGCTCGACGTTCCACGGCTTGGTGTTCGGGAAGCGCTCCTTGAGGCCTTTGACCAGGGAATTTGCCTGGATCACGCCGACGCCGAAATTGTCGAAGGTGGTGTAGTAGTCGACATTCGGGGTCTTCTTGATCAGGCGATCATAGGCGATGGTGACGACGCCTGCGTCATTGGCCTTCTGCAGCGCATCGGCCATGGTGGTGCCGTCGATCGAAGCGATGATCAGCGCCTTCGGGCCTTTCGTGATCTCGTTTTCCAACTGGCTGAGCTGGTTCGGGATATCGTCCTGCGCGTATTGCAGGTCGACCGTGTAGCCCAGCGCTTCGAGCTGGGACTTGACGGCGTCGCCGTCGTTGATCCAGCGCTGCGAGGTTTTGGTCGGCATCAGCACGCCGACGAGACCCTTGTCGGCGGCGTGCGCCGAATAGGTCGTGGCGGCAATGCCAAGGGCCGCGACGGCGGCCAGCGTCTTGATGATCTTCACATTTACTCTCCCTGGTTGATGGACGCGACACCTCGGGGCTTCGCGGGCCGCGCAGTCGAACAGGAGCGCAATCGCGCCTCTGTCGGCTTTATCGATCTCCGGTATCCTCCCAATCGGCCCCGCGACGCAGTTTCAATCGATACGATTTTGCTCGTTGCCGATCGCTGCGTCTCGGAACGCGCGAAGGGTGTGTCCCTTTGACATAACTGTCAAATGCGATCTTTGCTGGTTGCTATACCGAAACTGGTATGATTTAGCGTAGCGCAGAGAACTGCCGGAGAGGCTGGGAAATCATGGCGGCGCTGCGCGATCCTGATACGATTTCAGGAAATTACGAGAAGCTTCCGGGGGACGGTGAAACGCTGCTGCGCAGCGGCCTGAGCCTGCGCCATATGCGGATGATCGCCGCGCTCGACGATCACGGACGGGTGAGCGCCGCCGCCCAGGTTATGAATATTTCCCAGCCGGCGGCCTCGCGCATGATTGCCGAGATGGAGGCGGTGCTCGACGTGAAATTATGCGAGCGGCTGCCGCGCGGCGTGACGCTGACCCCTTACGGTCAGGCGCTCGCCAGGCGCGCCCGCTCCATCCTGCTCGAAATGCGCGAAGCCGACCGGGAGATTTCGGAGCTCAAGGCAGGCAAAGGCGGCTCGGTGTTTCTCGGCGCCGTGACCGCGCCGGCGATCGAGCTGGCGGTGCCGGCGATTCGCGAGATCCGCCGCATCTATCCGCGCATCGAGATCACCATGCAGGTCGAGACCTCGAACGTGCTCGCCCGCGAGCTGATCGCCTCCCGCCACGACTTTATCATCGCCCGCATCCCCGACGACCTCAATCCGCGGCTGTTCGAATCGCGCGTCATCGGCATCGAGAAGGCCTGCCTGATCGTGCGCCGCGGCCATCCGCTTGCCGGCGGCGGGATGGTCGGCCTGGAGGAGACGGCTGCCTATGATTGGGTCTTCCAGTCCGGCGGCTCGCCCCTGCGCCAGGCGATGGAAAGCAATTTCTTGAACCGCAACATCCCGCTTCCCGACCGCATCCTCAACACCTCGTCGCTGCTCTTGACGCTGGTAATGGTGGCGCAATCTGACGCCATCGCCCCCGTTTCGGTGCAGGTGGCCAAGTTCATCCAGAGCGGCGACGGGCTGTCCGGAGCGATCGATGTCGTTCAGACCGAGTTCGACATCGAGGTCCGGCCCTACAGCCTGATCACGGTCAGGAACCGGGCGCTCTCGCCCGCCGCCAAGATGCTGCACGACTTCATCCTGCGCGAAGTGGGGTAATGGAACGAGAATGCTACCTGTGCGTTCAAACAGATCGGCAGTTCGCTGGAGCCCGTTTGGGTGAGGGAACCACCTGCCGATGCTGAACTATCGGGAGGTCTTTGATGGAACGTCGCTTGTTTCTAACTGGAATGCTTGGCGTTGCGGGGGCAGCGGCAATTGCAACCCTGGCTGGCCCCAGTAGGGCGGTTGCCGGAATTCCAAGCGGCAACGGAATTCTCGATGAACTCGATAAGCCCGATACCGCCGTCTTCGAGGATGGAGACGAACGGGCTGAAGTGGAGCAGGTTTACCATCGTCATTGGCATCACGGCCGTCGCCGCCGCAGACGGCGCCGCGTTTGGAGACGTGTTTGCCGCCGCTACTGGCGTCGTGGCCGCTGGCGTCGCCGCTGCTGGCGCGAACGTGTTTGGATTGGCTTTTGGCTTTAGGGGTCCATAGCGGTTCAGCTTTGGATAAGAGCCGCTCACCCGCAGTAAAGAACTGTTTTTACGGAATTCCGGACCGAGACGTGGTCCTGGATTGCTCAACCGGTCCAGAGCCGGCCGCCGCAAGGTGGCTGGCTTCTTTTTCGCCATAGATCGCGCGGCGATCCTCTTCTAGGGCCCAAGCCCCTCGCCTTTCGAGCGGCTCTTTCGTTTGCGCGCTTTCGCCGAACGAGGTGGCTCCCTTCGGAGTGCGGTCAAAAAGCACGTTGATTTTCCAGTCCCCCTGCTGTTGAGAGGATGCGGGCAGTTGGGCGATCTGGATGTTCGATGTTTTCAAAGCTGCCTGTTGTTAACCATCGCAATGTTAGCCTTGGTCTCGCCGGATGAGCGAGGTCACCAACATGCACGCCGATCTGCCGCGCGCGCGGGTTAAGCGGAGGCTGATAGCCAAGGCGCTAGCGTTCCTCGCCGCCGCCCTGACAACGCTGCCCGCAGATGCCGAAACGGTGCAGGAAAATCCCGGCGGTCAGATCGTGATCTTCGCTTTGCACGTCGCCGAGCTGCGCGCCGCGAACGAGCCTGTGGAATTTGACGGTGCCTGCGACAGCGCCTGCACGCTCTATCTGTCTTTGCCCGCCGAGCAGCTTTGCATCACGCCGCGTGCATCCTTCGGCTTCCATCTGCCTTACGGCGTCGGCGCCCATGAGAACGCAATCGCCGCCGGGTACCTGATCTCGCAATATCCCGACTGGGTTCGCCTGTGGGTCGAGGAACACGGCGGCCTGTCGCACACCATCGTGCGGATGGAAGCCGCCGAGGCCGCAAAGCATCTTCCCCTCTGCGGCGTGCTGGCATGACCGCTAACGGCAACGATCGCATTCGCCTTCGGCCGCTTGAGGACGCTCTGCCAGATCGCTGCGACCGCGCGGCACTGTAGCGAGGGATGGAGCGGGTAGCGGGAATCGAACCCGCGCGTTCAGCTTGGGAAGCTGACAGGCTACCATTACATCATACCCGCGCAACAGCCTCGTTACCATGATGGCCCCGCATCTAGCAATCGGCGATACATTGAAAGCCGAGAGCCATCCACCGGCGCTTTGACGCCGCGCCACAACATGGTAATGGCTCAGGGGTTAAGGGTGGGGACCCAGCTTGGAAATCAATGTTCGGAAGAGGAAGCGAGCCTCTCGCTCCGGAAAAGCCTTTGCTGTGGAAGATCTCGGATTCCTGCTGAGGCTTCCTCTTTTTGTATTCGTCTCTCTTTTCGTGCCTGAGAAGAGATGGCGCAGTGTCTGCCTTTGGCTGGAGCGGCTGAAACGGGCGCCTGAGTCTCGGCGCGACGTTGGTGACCAACCGGATCTTGCCGCCTTTGGCATAGCCGGCCGCGAGGACCGGCTCCGGGTCGACGCGATGCGCAGCGAACACAACATCCAGATCGTCCGCGAGTGGCTCGTCGGCTGGCGACCCGAGATCGAACTGCTCGGCGCCGAGCATCTCGATGCGGCGCGCGAACAGGGCCGTGGCGCCGTCCTGTGGATTGCGCATTTCACCTTCAACGCGCTTGCGGCGAAGATGGTTTTCGCCAAAGCCGGCTTCGACGTCTATCACGTCAGCAGGCCGGAGCATGGCTTCTCGAAATCGCGCTTCGGCATCCGGTTCCTCAACCCGATCAGAACCTGCGTCGAGCTCAGACATGCGGCGGGCCGTATCGTGATCGACCGAGCCAATCCCGCCGCCAGCATGAACGAGGCGAGGCGGTTGCTTCGCCAGGGCAAGTTTGCGTCCATCACCGCTGGCGCCTGGGAGGGTGAGCTGCTGGTGCGCGCGCGGATCGGCCAGTCGGCCATTGAATTTGCCGGCGGCGCGCCCCGCTTGGCCAGGATCGCCGGCGCTCCCCTGCTGTCGGTCTTCGTCGTTCGTGACGACAGGACAGGCAAGATACGGGTGACTGTGGAAAATCCGATCGATCTTGATCGCAGCCAGGACAAGGCCGAACTGATCCAGAGCGCCGCGCAAGACTTCGCCGATCGGCACCTGGCCTATCTGAAGGCCAGTCCCCACCAGTGGCGCGACTGGGGCAAGTTGAAGGCTCACCAAGGCACCCTGATCGAGACGGAAGCCGGATGCCTCTCTTCAGCATTCTGATCACCGACGACGGCAGCGAGCACCTTTCCGGGCTCGTTGCCGAAAACATCCAGTCGCTCACGGCTGCTCATCCGGGCGAAGAGCACCGCCTGTTCCGGGAAGCGGCGTTGGCGGAGTTCATTTCGACGCATTTCGGAGCAGAGGTGCTTTCGGCTTTCAGGACGCTGCGACCTTATTCCTACAAGGCGGACCTCGCCAAATATTGCCTGCTCCATGAGCAAGGCGGCCTTTATGCCGATCTCTCCTATTTCTTCCTGCGCGGAGTGCCTCGCGGCGATGGAAAATTGTCGATCTTTCGCGATTTCCTCAGCTCGACCCCTTGGGACACCAGCATCGGCGTTGTTGCCGCGCCGCCTCGCCACAAGGCGCTCGCCAAGGCGATCGAGCTTGTCTGCGCCAATGTGAAACGGGAATATTACGGGCCGACTGCGCTCTGCCCCACGGGCCCGACCTTGTTCGGCAAGGCCGTCGCGCTGACCTGCGAGCCGGAAGACCTCATCGTCGGCGAAGCCCTCAGGTCGGTGCCGTCTGCCGCGCCTCTTCAGCCGTCCGCGGATTTCGGCCATTGCCTCAGCCATGATGGCGAGCCGGTCGCGATCAAGCGCAAGCGGGGCGGCAAGCCGATATCGCACCTCGGTATCGGCGGCGGCAACCGCTACAACAGGCTGTGGCGCTCCAGGGAAGTCTACCGCGACCGGCCGCTTTGGGCCCGCATCTTCCGGTGGAGAATCTGACTGAGCGAGCCACGTGTGCCGGCCGGATCGGGCTATCAAGGCCGCCGGCACAATAGCTTCGCGCGCGGCCTTCGGCTTGATGCCGGGTATCCGAGTGCGTATTTCTGAGGTCGCGTCCCGAATCGGGCAGCTCGAACCGGAGAACGGCCTTGTCCGCACTGACACGCTTTCTCGGCGATACGCCACTCAGGGTGCTTGTGAAGCTGCTGGTGGTTTCCTTCCTCGTCGGCCTCGTCATGCACGCTTTCGGCTGGTCGCCGATGGACGTGCTCTACGGCATCCGCCAGTTCTTCACCGATCTGTGGAATCTCGGCTTCCATACTATCGACCGCTTCCTGGGCTATATCCTGCTCGGCGCCGCGATCGTCGTGCCCGCCTTTATCCTGCTCAGGATCGCGAGCTACAGGAAGTAGCCTGGCGAGCGTCAGCATACGCGGCCGCGACCTCGAACAGAATGGCGTGGCGCGCGGCAAGCGCCGGCACGTCGCTCGAATAGCCGCCGCCGATGACGCCGCATAGCGGGATGCCGGCCTTGCGGAAATAGCTGATGACCAGCTCCTCGCGGCTGCGCAGGCCGTTGTCGGTCAATGTCAGCCGGCCAAGCCGGTCCTCGGCATGGACATCCACGCCGGCATTGTAGAACACGATGTCCCAGCGCCGCCTTGCGCAAAGCTCTGGAAGAATGGCGCCGAGCCGGTCGAGATAGGCAGCGTCGCCGGTGCCGTCCGGCAGCGCGATATCGACATCGGAGGCGATCTTGCGCGCCGGATAATTGCGTTCGCCATGCATGGAAAAGGTGAAGGCGCGCGGCTCATCCTTCAAAATGTCCGCCGTGCCGTCGCCCTGATGCACGTCGAGATCGACGACCAGGATGTTTTCGACGGCGCCCTCCGCAAGCAGGACCAGGGAAGCCACGGCCACGTCGTTGAAGGTGCAGAAGCCCGCGCCTTGGGCACGCCTGGCATGGTGGCTACCGCCGGCGGCGTTGCAGGCTATGCCGTGTTTCAGCGCCAGCCGCGCCGCCAGCACCGTGCCTGCCGTTGCTAGCTGCGCTCTCAATGACACGCGCTGGCTGACCGCGAAGCCGATCTCGCGCTCGATCTTTTCAGGCACCTCGCAAGTGAGCACCTGGTCGACATAGCCGGCCTCGTGCGCGAGCTTGAGCCACGCCGCCGGCGCCCGTTCCGGCATCGAAAGCGCTCCCGCTGCTGCCAGCCCGCGGCTGTGCAAAGCCTCCATTAGCAACGGATATTTGCTCATCGGAAAGCGGTGATTGACGGCAAAGCCGGCGTCATAGTCGGGATGGTGGACGATCTGCAAAGGCATGATGGGGCGGCCTGCGCCAGAGCTGGAATTCGGTTAGCCGTCACCCGATGGCGATTGCGCGGCAGCGGCAAACTGGGGCACATCGGCCATTCTAGCAAGCCGCAATGAGCAAGGCAGCAATCCTTGGACAAGGGTGCGACCCACATCAACGCCGGGACCTTCATCGTCACCAACCGGTCGGTGCTGGCGATCGCGGTGCCGATGACGCTTGCCTATCTGACGACGCCGCTGCTCGGCATCGTCGACACCGCGGTGATCGGGCAGTTCGGCGATGCGGCTCTTCTCGGCGGACTGGCGGCAGGCGCGCTGGTCTTCGACGTCGTCTTCACCACCTTCAACTTCCTGCGCTCCGGCACCACCGGCCTCGTCGCCCAGGCTTTCGGACGCGGCGATCCGCTGGAGGAGCAGGCGGTGCTCTGGCGGGCCGTGCTGATCGCGGTCGTCGCCGGCGTGGTGCTTGCAGCACTTGCGCCGCTGTTTGCGGTAGGCGGCCAGTGGTTCATGGGCGCCGAGCCGCGTGTCAGCGCGGCGATGTCGGTCTATATCCGCATCAGGCTCATTGCCGCGCCCTTCTCGCTCATCAACTACGCCATCTTGGGCTACGTGCTGGGGCGTGGCGAGGGCGGGATAGGGCTGATGCTGCAGGCCGTGCTCAACGGCATCAACATCCTGCTCTGCTTCCTGCTCGGCCTCGAGCTCGGCTGGGGCGTGGCGGGCGTTGCCTGGGCGACCGTCACCGGCGAGTTCCTGGCCATGCTGCTCGGCCTTGCCATCGTGCTGAGGCGGTTCCGCAAGCTGGAGCGGCCGTCGCGCCGGCGCATCCTCGACCTGCCGGCCTACCGGCGCATGCTGTCGCTCAACCGCGATATCATGATCCGCTCCTTCTCGCTGCTTGCCGCCTTCGCGCTGTTCACTAGGCAGGGCGCCCAGTTCGGCACGGTGACGCTCGCCGCCAATGCCGTGCTGATGAACTTCTTCCTCGTTGCCGGCTATTTCCTGGACGGCTTCGCCACCGCGGCCGAGCAATTGGCCGGCCGCGCCATCGGCGCGCATGCGGCCGCCCCTTTCCGGCAAGCCGTACGGCTGACGCTGATCTGGGGCTTTGGCCTGGCGGCGGTCGCCAGTCTTACCCTGCTGACGGCGGGCGCACAGCTGGTGGCGATGGTGACGACCGCTCCGGAGGTCCGCGCGGTCGCCGACATTTATCTGCCCTGGGCCGCCTTCACCGCGCTGAGCGGCGTGCTTGCCTTCCAGATGGACGGCGTCTTCATCGGCGCCACCTGGTCGCGCGACATGCGCAACATGATGCTCCTGTCCTTCCTGGCCTTCGCCGCGGCGCTGATCACGCTGGCGCCCGCCTTCGGCAACAACGGCCTATGGGCCGCACTGCACGTCTTTTTGCTGGTGCGGGGTTTCAGCCTGCTTGCGGTGCTGAGGCTCAGGATGCGCACGGCGTTCAGGTGATCGGCTTCGCAGCCCAGCGCTCGCAAGCCGAGTCGCGCAAATCCTGGATCGAGCCAAGCCGCTCGCGCTCCACAAACCGCGCCATGCCGGCAACGATGCGGCCAGGCAGCGCCGGGCCGGCATAGATCATGCCGGTATAAAGCTGGACGAGATCAGCGCCGGCGCGGATCTTCTCCAGCGCGGTTTCCGCCGAGTCGACGCCGCCGACCCCGACGATCGTCACTTGTGGGCCGAGCAGCTTGCGCATCCGGGCGAGTACCGCAGTCGAGCGCTCGAAAAGCGGCTTGCCTGACAGCCCGCCGGCTTCGCCGGCCAGACTTGCGCTGCGCAACCCGACCCGGGCAAGCGTCGTGTTGGAGACGATGACCCCGTCGATCCTTTTCTCGATGACTTCGGCGGCGATGTCTTCCAGTTCCGCTTCGACGAGGTCCGGCGCGATCTTGAGGAAGATGGGCGGCTGAACCGACGCAGCCGCGCGCGCCGCCACCACGCGGGACAGGAGTTCGCCCAGTTGCTCGCGCGCCTGCATGTTGCGCAGGCCCGGCGTGTTGGGCGAGGAGATGTTGACCGTCAGATAACTGGCATGAGCCGCGAAGCGGGCGACGCCGCGCTCATAGTCGGCAATGCGGTCGGCGCTGTCCTTGTTGGCGCCGATGTTGACGCCGACAATACCCGGCCGCCCTTTGCGCGCGGCAAGCCGTCTTTCGGCGGCCCCATGCCCTTCATTGTTGAAGCCGAGCCGGTTAATCACCGCTTCGTCCGCGGTCAGCCGGAAGATGCGCGGCTTTGGATTGCCCGATTGCGGCAGCGGCGTGATGGTGCCGACCTCGGCGAAGCCGAAGCCAAGCCCAAGCAGCGCGTCCGGCACTTCGGCGTTCTTGTCGTAGCCGGCCGCCATGCCGAGCGGGTTCGGAAAATCGAGCCCGCAGACGCTGACCTCGACCCGCGCGTCGCGCGGGGGAGGCGAGGCGGCCGGC
This sequence comes from Mesorhizobium sp. WSM3862, assembly GCF_002294985.1. Lineage (GTDB taxonomy): Bacteria > Pseudomonadota > Alphaproteobacteria > Rhizobiales > Rhizobiaceae > Mesorhizobium. Next base: position 213,607 of record NZ_NSGE01000006.1, read on the forward strand.
AGGCCGCAGCGCAAAGCCGCGATCGACAGGCCATGCGCCGTTTCCGGGTCGAACGAGAAAAGCAGCTTTTGGCCGATCCGGTCGAGCACGCTCATTCGTCCTCCAGCGGCGGGAATTCGTGGCCGTGGGCGCCGAGCGGCAACGGCCTCACCCAGAGAACGGCGTCGAGGGCGAGCGCGGCGTAGAGATGCGGGAACAGGGCGCCGCCGCGCGACACCTCGTATTTCAGCGCGTTGCCCAGCTTTGCCGCGTCGACAGCGATGAGAAGCAGGTCCGCCTGGCCGGCGAAATGCTTGGCCGCCGTCTCGCGCACCTGAGTTGAGGTGGAAAAGTGGATGAAGCCGTCGGCGATGTCGATCGGCGCCCCGGTGAAGCGGCCGTTCCGTTCCGCTTCGCGCCACATGGCTTCAGGCGCGATCTTGTAGATAAACTGAGACATTGGCGCGCTATAGTCCGAACGATCCATGGGGGGAAGGGTGCTTGCGAACTCTTCCCCATTTCAGGCGCAAACCTGTGATATTGTTCGCACAACGGCTCATGGAGGATAACATGCGTCTGCAGCACATTCTAATCCCGGCGGCGCTTTGCTCGCTGGTCGCCGCATCGGCCTATTCCGAGGAGACGGACCGCTATCGGCTCGAAAAGTCCGCCAACGGCTATGTCCGCATGGACACCCAGACCGGCGCCATGTCGATCTGCGAGGAGCGCTCCGGCCAGCTCGTCTGCAAGTTGGCCGCCGACGAGCGCTCCGCCTTCCAGGACGAGATCGACCGGCTGCAGAGCACGGTGAAGGCACTCGACGAGCGCGTCGCGAAGCTCGAGAACTCGCTCTCGGCCCGGCTGGAGTCCCAACTGCCGAGCGAGGAGGATTTCAACAAGACGATGAGCTACATGGAGCGCTTCTTCCGCAGCTTCATGGATATCGTCAAGGACATCGACAGGCAGGAAGGCGACGGTGGCACGAAGCCCAGCCCGCAAAAGACCTGAGCTCCCGGGAAAAAGCCTGCGCGCGCGGCCTTTGCTGCTTGAAAACGCGCCGCGCCGCCGCATAATCGTTCCGATCCCGTAAGAAAGCACACAATCGGCGATGGGATCCGGGGAGGAATATTTGCCGTCGGGCCACACTTTCGTCATTGCCGACGACCATCCGCTGTTTCGCGGCGCGCTAAAGGAAGCGCTGGCCGGCATAGGCGACGTTGCCGCCATCCATGAGGCCGGCGATTTCGAAAGCGCCAAGGCGCTGGTCGTCGCCAATGAAGACATCGACATGGTGCTGCTCGATCTGTCGATGCCGGGCGCCAGCGGCCTGTCCGGACTGATCTCGCTGCGCGGCATCCATGCCTCGGTGCCGCTGGTGGTGGTGTCGGCTCATGACGATCCAGCCACCATCCGCCGCGCGCTCGATCTCGGCGCGTCCGGCTTCATCTCCAAATCGGCAAGCATGGAGGAGATACGCAGCGCCGTCCTGACTGTGCTTGCCGGCGATATCGCAGCACCCGCCGGCATCGAGCTCGGCGTCGAGCGCGACCCGGAGATTTCCGATCTGATCAAGCGCCTGCAGGCGCTGACGCCGCAGCAGACGAGGGTGCTCGGCATGTTGGCCGAAGGCCTGCTCAACAAGCAGATCGCCTATGAGCTCGGCGTCTCCGAAGCCACCATCAAGGCGCATGTCTCGGCTATATTGCAGAAGCTCGGCGTCGACAGCCGCACCCAGGCGGTCATCCAGCTTTCCAAGATCGGCGGCGACCCGCTGCAGCCGGTGAGCTGATCATTCCGCCGCGGGCGCCAGCGCCCTGACGCGCGCCATCATCGAGCGCAGCACGGCAGGCTTCAGCGGCTTGTTGATCACCGGCACATCGAGCAGACCAGCAGCAGTGCGCACCTCGCTGGAGCGGTCTGCGGTGACCAGCACGCAGGGCAGGTCCTTGCCGTAGGCGGCGCGCAGCTTGGCGATGGCGTCGAGCCCGGTGCCGCCGTCGAGATGATAGTCGGCGAGCACCACATCCGGCCTTGCCGCACCCGGGTGCATCAGATCCTGCGATCCCGAAGCGGTCTCGACGCTGCAGCCCCAGCCTTCGAGCAGCAGTCGCATGCCGTCGAGGATTCGCGCGTCATTGTCGATGCACAGCACATTGAGTCCGGCAAGTGAGGATGGCGCGCGCGCGGGCGCCTTTCCCGTCTCGCGCGGCGGCGCCGCGATCGCGGCGACCGGCAGGATGACGGAAAAACGCGTGCCCTTGCCGGGATTGGAGAAGATGCGGATTTCGAGCCTGAGAACCCTGGCGATGCGGTCGACGATGGAAAGGCCAAGGCCAAGGCCTTCGGCCTCGCGAGCGCCCTCGTCCAACCGGGTGAATTCGTGGAAGACGGTGTTCAGCTTGTCGGCGGCAATGCCGATGCCGGTGTCGATCACCTGGATCTCGGCCAGCTCGCCGCGCCTTCTCACCCCGACCAATATGCGGCCTTCGCGCGTGTATTTGATCGCATTGGAAACGAGGTTCTGGATAAGCCGGCGAAGCAAATTGCGGTCGGTCATCACGCCGAGCGACGACGGCATGATTTTCAGGCCGAGCTTCTTTTCGGCGGCGAGCGGGCGAAAATCGTTGCCGATCTGGCCAAGCAGCCCGCCGAGGCTGAAGGCGGTGTCCTCGGGCTTCAACGCGCCGGCGTCGAGCCGCGATATGTCGAGCACCGCGCCGAGGATGGTCTCGACCGATTCCAGTGAGGATTCGATGTTGGTCGCGGCCCTGCCGGCCGGCCCCTTGCCGGCCTTCTCGATCAGCGAGGAGCAATAGAGCCTGGCGGCGTTGAGCGGCTGCAGGATGTCGTGGCCCGCGGAGGCGAGGAAGCGCGTCTTGCTGAGATTGGCTTCCTCGGCAAGCATCTGCGCCTGCGCCAGCTCCTCGTTGACGCGGGTGAGCTCGGCGGTGCGGCTCCTGACCCGCTGCTCCAGCGATTCATTGGCCCGCTTCAGCGCCAGGTCCTGCTCGACGCGGCCGGAAATGTCGGCATAGGTGGCGACGATGCCGCCGTCGGGCATCGGGTTGGAACGCAGCTCCAGGATGCGGCCGCTGGTCCTGAGCTCCATCTGCCAAGGACCGACGAAGCTGGTCAGCCGGTTGAGCATCGTAACCCGCTGGTCGGCGGCGATATCGCCGCGCTCGGCCAGATGCCGCAGGATCTGGTCGAGCGACACGCCCACTTGGCCCATCTCGTCAGGCAGATCGAACAGCGCCCTGTATTGCCGGTTCCAGCAGATCAGCCGCAAATCCCGGTCGAAGACGGTGATGCCCTGCTCCATCTGGTCGAGCGCGATCTGCAGCAGGTCGCGGTTGTGCTGCAGCGCCTCGGTGGCGTCGTCGAGCAGCCGGAAGGCGTCCTTGGAGTCGCGGTCGTTGCGGCGGAACAGCAGCGACAGGATAAGCCGCGCCGACGACGAGCCCACGGCGCTCGCCAGCAACTGCTCCGAGAAACGGATGACGTCCATGCTGGCCTGTTCCTTGCCGTGCAGGGAGACGTTCGCGTTCTTCTCGAAGGACTGGAAGGAGCGCTCGGTGCGCTCGACGCCGAGATAGCGGGAAATCGTGTCCTTGAGGTCGTTGACCGTGACGGCGGTGCGGAAGCGGCGCAGGCTTGGCATCGGCCCCGCCTCGCGCGGCACGAAGATCGCCGCCTGGATACGCTCCAGTGGCACCGATGCGCGGGACAGCGAACCCATCACGAAGAACAGCGTGTTGACTGACAGGCTCCACAGCACGCCGTGGTTCAGCGGCTCGCCGACGGTGCCGAACAGCGCCTGGGGTCTCAGCGCCTCGAAGCCGAACAGTCCATGGACGACAAAGTCGGAGCCGGGACCGACGAGGGAAGGGAGCAGCAGAGTGTAACCCCAGACCGCGATGCCGGCGACCATGCCGAGGGCGGCGCCTCGGCCATTGGCGCGGCGCCAGATCAGCCCGCCGATCAGGGCGGGCGCGAATTGCGCAATCGCTGCGAAGGACATCAGCCCTATCGAGGACAGCCGCGCGCTGTTGGTGCTCTCGCGATAGTAGAGGAAGGCGATGAACAGCATGATGAAAATCGACGCTCGCCGAACGTTCAGGATCAGCGTCGACCAGTCTTCGTTCTCCGAAGAAGTGGTCTTGAGCAATCGACGCACGAACAGCGGGATGACGAGGTCGTTGGAGATCATGATCGACAGCGCCACGCTCTCGACGATGACCATGGCGGTGGCCGCCGAAAGGCCGCCGATGAAAGCGATCATCGCCAACACGTCGTGGCCGCTGAATAGCGGCAGCGACAGGACGTAGAGGTCGCTGCTGGTCCTTGCGCCGACCAGCGACAGCCCGGCAAAGGCGATCGGCAGGACGAACAGGTTGATCGCCACGAGATAGAGCGGAAACACCCAGGTCGCGGTGCGCAGCTCGGCCTCGCTGCGATTCTCGACGATGGTGACGTAGAATTGGCGCGGCAGCATCAGGATGGCGAAGCCGCTCAAGGTCGTCAGCACAAGCCAGGTGACCAAGGACGTGTTGTAGCCCATCGCCTGGCGCACCTCGGCATTCGCCCCGAGCGTCGCCAGCATGTCGCCGGGGCCGCCGAAGATGAGAAAGGTGACCATAAGGCCGATGGCGAGGAAGGCCGCGAGCTTGACCACCGTCTCGACCGCGACCGCCAGCACCAGCCCGTCCTGGTGCTCGGTGGCGTCGGCGTGGCGGGTGCCGAACAGGACCGCAAACAGCGCCAGCAGCATCGCCACCACCAGCGAGATGTCGCTTACGAAAGGATCAAAGGAAGGCGGCGATCCCGTATAGTGCTCGATCATCAGGCTGACCGAGCCGGAGATCGCCTTGAGCTGCAGCGCGATATAGGGCACGGCGCCGACCGTGGCGATCAGGGTCGCGATAGCCGCGACGGCAAAACTCTTGCCGTAGCGGGCGCCGAGAAAGTCCGCAATCGAGGTGATCTTTTCGCTCTTTGCCAGCCGGACGATGCGGTTGAGCAGCGGGAAGCCGAACACGAAGACCAGCACCGGGCCGGTGTAGATGCCGAGGAATTCGAGACCCCGCTCGGAGGAGAGCCCGACCGAGCCGAAGAAGGTCCAGGAGGTGCAGTAGATGGCGAGGCTGAGCGCATAGATGGAGGGCCGTGCGCGGCCGAGCCCGGCTGCCACGGAGCGCCGGTCGCCGACGCTGGCGATGGCAAAAAGCAGCGTCACATAGGCGATCGCGATGATGACGACGAACCAGCCTTGCACGGTTCGAACTTCCTTCCTGACCGGCTGCTCGTCCGGTTATCAAACGCAACCACAGCTTTGACGCCAAGTCCACCGCGGCTTTCGACGCATAGGTGCTTGGTGACGCCCAGAAGCGCGAACCGGTTAGGCACAAACCGGCGGCTCCGCCCTTTTTCCGGTTTTGCAACTGGGGGTTTTTGTTATTGTGGCTTCGGGGCCGGCGCCGGAGAGCCGGGGCGGCAGCGCGGCCCGTCATGGCAAGGAGGGTCGGATGCTGAAAGAATTCCAGGAATTCATCTCCAAGGGCAATGTGATGGACTTGGCCGTCGCCGTCATCATCGGCGCCGCCTTCGGCAAGATCGTCGATTCGCTGGTCAATGACATCATCATGCCGATCATCGGCGCGATTTTCGGCGGGCTTGACTTCAACAATTACTTCTTTGGGCTGTCCTCCAATGTGCACTCGGCCACGCTGGCCGAAGCCAAGAAAGAGGGAGCCGTTTTCGCCTATGGCAGCTTCATCACCGTCGTGCTGAATTTTCTGATCCTCGCCTTCATCATTTTCTTGATGGTCAAGGCAGTGAACAATCTGCGCAGGCGGCTGGAGCGAGAGAAGCCCGCGCCTGCAGCGGCGCCGCCGCCGGCGGATGTCCAGCTTCTGACCGAAATCCGAGACCTGCTCGCCAGGAAATAACGCATCCAACGTTCTTTGCTGGACCAAAACCCCGGCCGCTTGCGGCTGGGGTTTTCTGTTCAGTGATCTGGTAAGAGCGCAGCAAAACGAGCACGGATTTGTCCATGACCCTGATTGAGACCTTGCGCGCCCAAGCCCGTGCTGCCCCCGAAAGCGGCATTGTCGCCGTCGTCAATCACGGCCGCTTGCGCGAAGGCCTGATTCCGCTCTGGGCCGGAGAGGGCGACCTGCCGACGCCTTCCTTCATCAGCGATGCCGCCGCAGGCGGCCTCGCCAATGGCGAGACCTTCTACACCTGGCAGAAGGGCATTCCCGAGCTTAGGCAGGCGCTCGCCCGCTACTATACCAGGCATTTCGGCCAGCGCTTCGCCGAGGAAGAATTCATCGTCACCGGCTCGGGCATGCATGCCATTCAGCTGGCCATCGACGCGATCGCCGGCAGCGGCGACGAGGTCGTCTATCTCTCGCCGGCGTGGCCGAATTTCGCTGCCGCCGCCGGTGTTGCCGGCGCTGTTCCCGTGCCGGTCACGCTCGACCAGTCCGGCAATGGCTGGTCCTGCGATGTCGACAAGATCGCAGCCGCCATCACGCCGCGTACCAAGGCGCTGTTCATCAATACCCCCTCGAACCCGACCGGCTGGACAGCCGACAAGGAAACGCTTCAAGCGATCCTCGATCTGGCCCGCACGAAGAAGCTTTGGATCATCGCCGACGAGATCTATGCGCTGTTCCACTATGGCCACGGCCGCGCGCCGTCTTTCCTCGATATCGCAACGGCGGAAGACCGCATCCTGTTCGTCAACAGCTTCTCCAAGAACTGGGCGATGACCGGCTGGCGAGTCGGCTGGATCAAGACGCATCCGGCGCTGCAGCAGGTGTTCGAGAACCTGATCCAGTATTCGACCTCGGGCGTCGCCCAGTTCATGCAGCGCGGCGCGGTTGCGGCCCTCGACAAGGGTGACGGCTTTATCGTCGAGCAGGTGGAGCGGGCACGTGCGGCGCGCGATCTGGTCTGCGACATCCTGGGTGCCACCGGCAAGGCGCGCTTCACCGTGCCGCAAGGTGCGTTCTACCTGTTCTTCACCGTCGACGGCATCACCGATTCCCGCGCCGCCGCCTTCGACATCGTCGACAACGCCAATGTCGGTCTGGCGCCCGGCACGGCCTTCGGCCCCGGCGGAGAGGCTTTCCTCAGACTATGCTTCCACCGCCGCCTCGATCAGCTCGAGGAAGCGGCAAATCGCCTGGCGAAATGGATGAAGACGGTCTGAGACGGGTGGCTTCAGCCGCCTGATTTCGGCACCAGGAGTGGAATAATCCGGTCGCTCTTGGCGACGGCCGGGCGGCCGGAGGCGGCATAGGGGATGCCGAGCGCGTCCCAGGTCTCGACCAGCGCGTCCTGCAGTTCGGCGATCAGCGCGTCGGAATGGAAGGGTGTCGGCGTGATGCGCAGCCGTTCGGTGCCGCGCGGCACCGTCGGATAGTTGATCGGCTGGATGTAGATGCCGTGGACGCCAAGCAGGCGGTCGCTCGCCATCTTGCAAAGCTCGGGATCGCCGACCAGCACCGGCACGATATGGGTGGCCGATTCCATCACCGGCAGCCCGGCCGCGGCAAGCACCTGCTTGGCCCGCGCTGCCTGGCGCTGCTGGGCGTCGCGCTCGGCCTGCGAGCGCTTCAAATGCCTGATCGAGGTGGTGGCGGCCGCCGCGATCGCGGGCGGCAGCGCGGTGGTGAAAATGAAGCCCGGCGCATAGGAGCGCACCGCGTCAATCACAGCGCTCGTACCGGTGATGTAGCCGCCCAGAGTGCCGAAGGCCTTGGCCAGCGTCCCCTCTATGATGTCGATGCGGTCGGCAAGGCCTTCGCGCTCCGTGATGCCGCCGCCGCGCGCACCATACATGCCGACGGCATGCACCTCGTCGATATAGGTCATGGCGTTGTAGCGCTCGGCGAGCTCGACGATCTGCTTGATCGGCGCGATGTCGCCGTCCATCGAATAGACGCTTTCGAAGACGATCAGCTTGGCGCGCTCGCGTCCTGCCGCCTGCAGCAGGCTTTCCAGATGCGCAACGTCGTTGTGGCGGAAGATCTTCTTCTCGGCCCCGGAACGCCGCACGCCTTCGATCATCGAGGCATGGTTCAACTCGTCCGAGATGAGCAGGCAGTTGGGCAAGAGCCTGGCGATGGTCGAGATCGAGGCTTCGTTGGAAACGAAACCGGAGGTGAAGACCAGCGCCGCCTCCTTGTCGTGCAGGTCGGCGAGCTCATGCTCCAGCTCGACCAGCGGGTTGGACGTGCCGGAAATGTTGCGGGTGCCGCCGGCGCCCGAGCCCATCCGGCCCGCCGCGTTCTGGAAGGCGGCGATGACGTCCGGATTCTGGCCCATGCCGAGATAGTCGTTGGAGCACCAGACGGTGATTTCCTGGGCGCGACCGTTGGAGCGCCAGATGGCGCGTGGAAACTTGCCCACGATGCGCTCGAGGTCGGCGAAAACGCGGTAGCGCCGCTCGGCATGGAGCTGGTCGATCGCGTCTTCGAAGAACCGCTGGTAGTTCATGTCGGCTTCCCAATTTTGCGCCGGATCATAGTCACGGGCCTATGTTACGTCCACCGCGCCGCACCGGTCAAAATGCCACGCCCCGCGCCTGTTCCTAACGATGCCGGATCATGGCCTATTCCCGGGGATGTGAACCAGCTTTGTTTCGGTACGATGCCTCGGGCAGGCGGAACTGTTACAGACTTAACACTAAAATGGGAGGCTAATGGGCTTACGGCGGGGTTTCCAGCATGGCGGCTGTTGAGACAGTTTCCGATAAATCTTGATCAGCGAGGTAAGCGATGACGGTTTTGGTGACGGGCGGTGCCGGCTATATCGGCAGCCACATGGTCTGGGAGCTTTTGGACGCTGGCGAAAGCGTCGTCGTGCTCGACAGGCTTTCCACCGGCTTCGAATGGGCGGTGGCGCCGGAGGCGAAGCTCGTCGTCGGCGACGTCGCCGATCGCGATCTGGTCGGCCGGATCATCCGGGAAAACAAGGTCGACGCCATCATCCATTTCGCCGGCTCGATCGTGGTGCCGGAATCGGTCGCCGATCCGCTCGGCTATTACGAGAACAACACCTGCAAGACACGCGCGCTGATCGAAACCGCCGTGCGCGAGGGCGTGCCACATTTCATCTTCTCGTCCACCGCGGCAGTCTATGGCGGCGCAGGGCTGGAGCCGGTGCGTGAGGACGCGCGGCTGGCGCCGGAATCCCCTTACGGCCTCTCCAAGCTGATGAGCGAGTGGATGCTGCGGGATGCCGCGATTGCGCACGACATCCGCTATACGGCGCTGCGCTATTTCAATGTCGCCGGCGCCGATCCCAAGGGCCGCACCGGACAGTCGACGCCCGGCGCCACGCATCTGATCAAGGTCGCCTGCGAGACGGCGCTCGGCAAGCGGCCATTCATGCAGGTCTTCGGCAAGGACTATCCGACACCGGACGGCACCTGCATCCGCGACTACATCCATGTGAGCGATCTGGCGGCGGCGCACCGGTTGGCACTGCAGCGGCTGCGCGATGGCGGGGAGAGCCTCGTCGCCAATTGCGGCTACAGCCACGGCTATTCGGTGCTGGAAGTGATCGACAGCGTGCGCCGCGCCTTCGGGCATGATTTCGACGTTCGCATGGGTGCGCGACGGCCGGGCGACGCCGCCGCCGTGGTCGCCAATTCCGATCTTGCCCGCAAGGAGTTCGGCTGGACGCCGCAGCGCGACGATCTCGACCAGATCGTCAAGGACGCGCTGGCCTGGGAACGCATCCTGACGACCAAGAACTCCGTTCGAAACTAAGCAGTTCAGGAAAGTGTGTGGCGGTTGGGTTCGGCGACTTCGCCGTAGCCTTCATCCGGAATTGCGTAAATGACACTGACCTGTTGGGCCAAGGGCTCGTCCGGCGCTTTTAGACGCGGTATTGAGGCTCATGCGGCGGTACGCCGAAGGCGCACTTTTTGAATGAGCCTTGAGGGACGGCATGAAGGTCTTGGTGCTCGGCGCCGGCGTGGTTGGCACGGCGGCCGCCTACTATCTGGCTAAAGACGGTCATGAAGTGACGGTGATCGAGCGCCATGAGGCAGCGGCGCGCGGCACCAGCCAGTCGAACGCCGGCCTGGTCTCGCCGGGCGACGCCACCGCCTGGGCCTCGCCGGCGGCGCTGAAGACCTTTTTGCGCGCGCTCTGGAACCATGACCTCGGCATCAAGGTCCGGCTGCGCCTCGATCCGTATTTCTATGCCTGGAGCCTGCGCTTCCTGCGCGAATGCACCGTAGCGCGCCTGCGCGCCAACACCGACGTCAAGCTGAGGCTCGCGCTCTATTCGCGCGACTGCATCAATGCGCTCTCGGAGGCGACCGGCATCCACTACGACGAACGCAAGAAAGGCATCCTCTACTTCTTCCGCTCGCAGAAAAGCTTCGACACCGGCACCGACAATTACCGCTATCTCGGCGAGCACGGCCTACCGATCGAGATCGTCGGCCGCGACCGCCTAGCCGAGCTAGAGCCGGGCCTTGCCGGCGTGAAGGACAAGATCGCCGGCGGCATCTATTCGCCGATCGACCAGACCGGCGATTCCAAGCAATTCGTCGACAAGCTCGCCGCCTATGCGGCCGAGAAGCTTGGCGTCAGGTTCCTGTTCGGCACGACAATCGAGGGTCTCGACATCGAGGGCGACCGGGTGCGAGCCGTGATGACCTCGGCCGGACCGGTTGCGGGCGACGCCGTCGTCATCTCGATGGGACCCGAAAGCGGCCTGTTCGGCCGCCGCTACGGCATCGACCTGCCCGTCTACCCGGTGAAGGGCTACACCGTGACCGTCCCGCTCGATGACGAGAGCAAGGGCCCGACCATGGGCGGCGCCGACGAGGACCGGCTGATCGGCTATTCGAGGCTGGGCAACCGGCTGCGGATGTCCTCGACGGCGGAATTCATAGGCTTCGATCGCAGCTTCAAGCCGCGTGATTTCAGAACCATCCTGGAAACCGGCAAGGACCTGTTCCCGGGCGCCTTCGACGAGAAGAAGGCGCTGCTTTGGGCAGGCCTGAGGCCGATGATGCCGAGTTCCGTGCCCATCTTCGGTCAGGCGAAATACCGCAACCTCTATCTCGACACCGGCCACGGCCATCTCGGCTGGACCATGGCTTGCGGCTCGGGAAAATTCCTGTCCGACCTCGTCGCCGGCCGCAAGCCGGAGATCGATCCGCAAGGGTTGCTTTACGCGACATCGGGCTGAGACGATCGGTGCGCAAGTTGCCACTGGCCTATGTCGGCGCTGGTCGGCGCGACCTGTCAAATTGTGTCAAATACCATGGCGCGGATCATGTCCCGACAACCCGCTGCCACGCTCGCGCGCAATCGTGCCAAGCCGGATCTGCGGGTGGCTCGGTCCGCTCGCCTTTGCTCATTGCGGTAGCGCCGTCTGACGCCAGCAGTGCCGCGCCGATGCTCGTTCCTGTCGACGTCTCCGACGCAATGACAGCCCGTCCCGTTGCCGCCGCCAGCATGCGGATGAAAAGCGGGTTCCGCGCAAAGGGCCCTTCGACCGTCGTCCGCCCGTCGCCGCCAATCAACTCCAGGCAGGTCGCGGTCATCAGCGCGAGATAGAACGAGATCGCGGCGAAGCGCTGGCCGGGGGGCAAGCCCTCGGCGTTGACCCATTGCGCGGCGCGGTGAGGGAATGGCCCGGAGCCTTGTTGGGTTGACGGCAGAAGCGATGCTTTTCGTGCCAGCACGGCGGCAACATCGGCCTCGGTCCAGTCCTGCGCCTGGCCTTCAGTCAGCAGCGAAAACTCGCGTCCACCCATGAAGCGCGCCGACGGCACGGGATGGCCCTGCGCATTGACATTGACCAGCGTGTCGCGCGCCGCATCGAGCTCGACCTTCTTGCCGCCGACCGCCATCGAGACCACCCATGTGCCGGTCGAGACGACGGAGAAGGGCGGCCGATCGGAGAACAGATGCGGGAGCAGCGAAGCGTTGGAGTCGTGCAGGCCGCAGAATACGGGAGTCGCGGGGTCGAGCCCTGTCAGTCGGGCAATCGCCGGCAGGATCGATCCGAGCCTGTCCTTCGCCCGACGCACGGGCGCCATCAGCGGACGCCAGCCCATCCTGTCGACCAGCGAGGAATAGTCGGACGTCCAGGGGTTCCACAGATCGGTGTGGCAGCCCAGCGATGTCACTTCGTTGGCGGCCACGCCGGTCAGCCGCAGCGCCCAATATTGCGGGTACATCAGGATCGCGGCGGACTTGGCGAATTCCACTGGAAAGCGCTTTTGCTGCCAGAAGAATTGCGCGCCGAGATTAAGGCCGATGGGCAACCGCGGCGTGCCTGTTTCGGCGAAGGGAGCGCGTACGGCGTCGTAGTCGGCCGCAAGCTGGTCGGGGCCGTCGAATTCATAGTCGAGCACCGGCAGCACCAGTTCGCCGGCGGCGTCGACCAGCGCCCCGGTCGCGCCATGCGTGGTGATCGAGATCGCATCGATCCGCCGCTCGCGGTTGATATCGGCGAGGCTGTTCAGGATGAACGTCCACAGCGCCTCGACATCGTGATGCGGGTAGGGCGCCTGCCAAACGGGCGCGTTCGCGGTGCGGCGCAGCGCTATCTCGCTCGGCGTCGTGAGCTCGACCAGCGCCACCTTGGCGTTGGTCTTGCCGATATCGATGACGGCGACGTGGCGGATCATGCCATATGGAACATGGTTTCCAGCGGCACCGCCACCGGCTCATTGTCGGGTTTGGTTTCCATGAGGTCGGCCATATGCGCCCACCAGCGCTGCATCACAGGATGTTTCGGCAGGTCGGCCATGCCGTGATCGTCGCGCCGCCACAGCACGCCGAAGAGGATGCTGGTCTCCTCGTCGAGATGGATCGAATAGTCGGAGACGCCGGCATCTCTCAGCAGCTCCGCCAGCTCAGGCCAGATCTCGTCATGGCGGCGCTTGTACTCGGCCTTCATGCCGGGATTGAGCTTCATCTTGAAGGCGTGTTTCTCCATCAGGCGAAACGTCCTTCGCGCAGCCGCCGCCAGACGATCGGCAGCGCAATGACGATGATCAGCAGCAGGCCGATGAAGATCGACATGACGATGCCGGGCACGTTGAGCAGGCCGAGGCCGAAGGTCACCAGCCCCATGATGAAGGCGGCAAGAACCACGCCGAGGATGCTGCCGGCGCCGCCGAGGATCGACACACCTCCCAGCACCACCATGGTGATGGCCTCCAGCTCATAGCCCTGCGCGATCGACGGCCTTGTCGAGCCGAGCCGCGACGTGATCAGCACCGAGGCGATGCCCGACATCAGCCCGGTGAGGCAAAACAGGATGAATTTGATGCGGTCGACGCGCACACCGGAGAACTGGCAGGCGACCGGATTGTTGCCAATGGCAAAGACGCGCCGGCCGAAGCTCGTGCGATGCAGCACGAACCAGTAGACCAGCGCCGCGAAAAGGAACAACGCCAGCTCGAACGAGAAGACCCACCAGACATAACCCTGGCCGAAGAAGGCGAAAGTCTCCGGATATCCCTTATAGGCCTTGTCGCCGAGGATGATGAAGGCGATGCCGCGAAACAGGCTCATCGTGCCGATGGTGACGACGATGGAAGGCAGGCCGAGCCTGGTGACGAGCAATCCGTTGAAGGCGCCGCAGCCGAGCCCGACGGCGATGCCGATCGCGACCAGCACCGGCGTGCCGGCGCCCGCCTGCGCCGCCATGCCCATCATCGTCGAAGCGAGCGCGACAATCGCGGCAACCGACAGGTCGATCTCGCCCGAGATGATCAGCAGCGCCATTGCAAGCGCAATCAGGCCCTTTTCGGTGAAGTTGAAGGTCAGATCCGAGAGCGACCACGGGTCGAGGAAATAGGGCGAGGCGAAGCTGTTCACCGCGAAGATGAGGATCGCGATGACTACGAGCAGTGCCTCCCAGGAAAAGATCGCCGAAGAAAGCGGCTTGTCGAGCCGGTCGGGGATATGGCGCGGGGCAGGGGTGTCGGTCATGCCGCTTCCGCCTTTCTGAGGATGATGCGACCCTGCCGGCGCTCGCCGCGCGCGTTGAGCACCACGGCCAGGATGATGGCGCTGCCGGAGATCGCCATCTGCCAGAAGGGCGAGATGTTGATGACCGGCAGCGCGTTGGAGATGATGCCGAGGAAGAGCGCGCCGAGCACCGCGCCGCCGACCGAGCCAATGCCGCCGGCGATCGAGATGCCGCCGATGACGCAGGCGGCGATGATGTTGAGCTCGTAGCCGTTGGCGACTTCGACCGAGGCGATCACGTAGCGCGAGATCCATAAGTACCCGGCTAGCCCGCCGATCATGCCGGAAATGCAGAAGACGATGAACTTGGTGCGGCCGACATCGATGCCGGCATAGACCGAGGCGGTCGGGTTGACGCCGATGGCATAGATCGAGCGGCCGATCTGCGTGCGCGTCATCGCCAGAAAGAACAGCGCAATGACGAAAAGCGCGATCCACGACAGGACCGGCAGGCCGAGGAAGGCGGCGCGCTGGAAGTTGATGAAGTCGGGGCTCATCTGGTCGGCATTGACCCAGGCGCCGCCGGAGACGACGAAGGTGGCGCCGCGATAGATGGTGAGCGTGCCGAGCGTGACCACGATGGACGGGATATTCAGCCGCCACACCAGGAAGCCGTTGATGGCGCCGAGTAGGAGGCCGACAAGCAGTGCGATGACGATCAGCACCGGGATCGGGATCGCCGGATGGGCAGCGTTGAGCATCGCCACCACCATGCCGGTGAAGCAGAGGTTGGACGCCATCGACAGATCGATCGAGCGCGTCAGGATCACCACCATCTGGCCGAGCGCCAGGATCATCAGGATCGAGGTGTCATTGAACACCTGGCGCAGATTGGCCGGATCGGCAAAACCGGGGAAGCGGGTCGAGATCAGCCCGATCAGCAGGACGATGCCGGCGAGCAGCCAGATCTCGCGGTATTTGAGAAAATTCTTCATGCCGCGATCCCCGCTGCGGTCCTGACCAGCGTCTCGGCGTCGAGGCCTTTGTTGTCGTAGGTGGCCGCGATACGGCCTTCACGCATGACGACGACCCGGTCGGACATGCCGAGGATTTCCGGCAATTCCGAGGAGACCATGATCACCGATAGCCCCTGCGCCACCAGCTCGGCCATGAAGCCGTGCACGGCGGCTTTGGAGCCGATGTCGATACCCTTGGTCGGCTCGTCGAGGATGATCACCTTCGGCGTCGTCGCCAGCCATTTGGCGATGACCACCTTCTGCTGGTTGCCGCCGGAAAGCGTGCCGACATCCTGGCTGAGCGACGAGGCGCGCAGGTCCAGCCGCTCGGTGTAGGAGCGGGCAAGTGAGAATTCTTCCGCCAGCTTGAGCACACCGGATTTCGAGGTGCGCGCAAGCGAAGGCAGGGATACGTTCTGAAAGATCGGCAGGCCGATGACGACACCCTGCTTGCCGCGCTCTTCCGGCACATAGACGATGCCGGCCTCGATCGAATCCGCCGCCGATTTCGGCGCGATTGAGTTGCCGTCCAGCGAAATCGTGCCGCGGCTGGTGCGCGTAATGCCGGCGATCGCCTGCATCACCTCGCTGCGGCCGGCACCGACGAGGCCATAGAAGCCGAGGATTTCGCCCTTGCGCAATTCGAAGCCGATATCGTCGAACTCGGTCGGGTGCGACAGGCCGGAGACCGACAGCACCGGAGCGCCGATCTTCGGCTCGCGCTGCGGAAAGATGTGGTCGACGTTGCGGCCGACCATCATACGCACGATCTCGTTCTGGCCGGTGTCCTTGAGCAGGCCTTCGCCCACCATCTCGCCGTCGCGGAAGACGGTGTAGCGGTCGGCGATGCGGTAGATCTCGTCGAACTTGTGGCTGATGAAGAGCACCGCCTTGCCTTCGCTCTTCAGGAATTCGATCAAGAGGAAAAGTTCCTCGATCTCCTTCATCGAAAGTGCGGCGGTCGGCTCGTCCATGATGACGATGCGCGCGTCGATGGACATGGCGCGTGCCACCGCCACCAGATGCTTGTTGGCGATGCCGAGGTCCTTCAGCCGAGCATCGGCGTCGATGTGGCCGGCGCGCATCGTCTCCAGCACCTCGCGCGCATTTTTGCGCATGGTGCGCCAGTCGATGGTGCCGAAGCGGGTGCGCGGCGCATGGCCGAGGAAGATGTTTTCGGCGACCGAAAGGTCGTCGAACAGCACCGTCTCCTGATGGATGGCGGTGATGCCGTGGCCGAAGGCGGCATGCGCGCTGGGCAGCGTCGTGGCCTGGCCGTCGATGCTGATTTCGCCGGCGTCGGGCTGGTAGATGCCGGTCATGATCTTGACCAGCGTCGACTTGCCGGCGCCGTTCTCGCCGATCAGCGCCGTCACCTGTCCGGGATAGAGCGACAGGCTGACATTGTGCAGCGCCCGAACGCCCGGAAAACTCTTGGAGATGCCTGAGAGCGTCAGGCGCGGGGCCACTTTACCCTCGCCCTCGCGGGGAGGGTCGCGAACAACGTGAGCGGGATGGGGGTTGTCTAGCATATCAAGTTAAGGTCCTGGTGCATGGAAGCGTCGTCACCTCCACCCCGTCTCGCCAGTTTTGCTTCGCGACACCGCCTCGCCGACCCTCCCCGCAAGGGGGAGGGTGCAAGCTCCTCAGATCAATAGATCTTTGAGAACTTCTCGATGTTGGTCTTGTCGAACTGGAAGGGCGGAGCCATCGCAGCCGAGTTGGTGTCGTCGAGCGTCACCTTGCCGACGCGGCCGATCGACAGCGTGGCGCCGGGCTTGGCCTCTTCTTTCTTCACCGCCAGGTCATGCGCGAGATAGATCGCCGAGTAGCCGAGGTCGATCGGGTTCCACAGCGCGACCGCCTGGCTGGCGCCGTTGTCGATGAACTTCTTGAACTCCGACGGCAGCGCGAGGCCGGTGACGTTGACCTTGCCGATCAGGTTCTCGTCGGTGACGACCTGCGCGGCGGCAACGACGCCGACGGTGGTCGGCGCGATGATCGCCTTGAGGTTCGGATAGGATTTCAACAGGCCCTTGGCTTCGTCGGTGCTCTTGGCGGAGTCGTCGTCGCCATAGACGGTGGCGACCAGCTTGATCTTCGGGAACTTCTCCGGCAGCACCTTCTTGGCCGCTTCGATCCAGGCATTCTGGTTGGTCGCGGTCGACGATGCCGAGAGGATGGCGACATCGCCGCCTTCCGGCAGGTAGTCGGCGGCGAGCTTGATGATGGTTTCGCCGATCAAATTGGTGTCGGACGGGTTGAGGTGGAGCTGGCGGCCTTCCTTGGCGACGCCGGAGTCCCACGAGATCACGGTGATGCCGCGATCCATCGCCTTCTTCAGCACCGGCACCAGCGCATCGGCGTCATTGGCCGAGACGGCGATGGCATTGACCTTCTGCGCGATCAGCGAGTTGATCACCTCGATCTGCGCCTCCGCCGTCGCCTTGGTCGGACCGGTATAGATCACGTCGACGTCGCCCAGTTCCTTGGCCGCTTCCTCGGCGCCCTTGTTGGCGGCGTCGAAGAAGCCGTTGCCGAGCGACTTCACGACCAGCGCGATCTTGACGTTCTCGGCATAGGCGCCATTCACGAACATGGCGGCGGAAAAGGCCGCCGTGACCAGCAGTTTCTTCAAAAAGCTCATCGAATATCCTCCCTTGAGCGTTGCATTCCATCGCCGCTGCGGGCGCGAGTTGTCCTCAGGCCTGCAGTGAAGATTCCTCCTTGTCGCTTGACTGTTTGCGGGCGACGATCAGCGCCACGCCCGCGGTTTCCAGCATCTTGGCTTCGCGGTCGTCGATACCGTCGTCTGTGATCACGGTCGTGATGCGCGACAGCCCGCACAGGATCAGGCTGGAGCGCATGCGGAATTTCGAGGAATCGACCAGCACCACCAGCTCGTCGGCCTGGTCAATCAGTTTTTGCTCCGCCTGGATCAGCAGCGGGTCGCCTTCCATCAGGCCGAGCGGTCCCAACCCTTGAGCGCCCATGAACATGCGCCGCGCATAGAAATTGCGCGTCACATCGTTGTCGAAGGGCGACAGGATGATGTTCTGCTCGCGATAGATCGTGCCGCCCGACAGCATCACCGTGTTCTTCGAGTGCTTGAGCAGGTGCTCGGCGATCGGGAACGAGTTGGTGAAGATCGGCATGCGGCGGCCGGTCAGGAAATGCACCATCTGGAAGGTCGTGGTGCCGCCATTGATGATGATCGGCTCGCCGTCCTTGCAAAGGTTCACCGCTTCGCGGGCGATCGCCCGCTTCTGCGCGGCGTTCAGCGTTTCGTTGACCGAGAAGGGCCGGCCGGCAAGGCCGATGACTTGCGGCGGTGAGATCGCCTCGGCGCCGCCGCGCACCCGGCGCAGGCGCTTTTGCACATGCAGCGCCGCGATATCGCGCCGAATCGTCGCCTCGGAGGAGTCCGTCAGGTCGACCATTTCCTGCACCGTCACCACAGGCTTTTCCTGGACGGCGGACAGAATGATCCTGTGGCGCTCTTTTTCGTGCATGGTTCCTCCCTGCCTGGCTATCAGGCACCAGAAAACGCGCAGTGTCAATCATTTCCGATCACATATTTTCATTGTGCAGTGCAATATGATCGATCTTGATCGTTTATGATTGACAAGAGGCCCTGTTGCGTAGACATTCCAGCCAAATTGGACTGCTCGGTTTTAGCGTCCCAAGGGAGGATACCTATGCTCGACAAGCGCTCCGGCTCGCGCCTCGCCAATCTGTGGGACGATGCAAGGGCCGAAGGGATGAGCGGTCCCGAGCTTCTGGTCTATCGCTCGAACACGCTGGGTTCAGACAAGCGCGTCACCAATTATGGCGGCGGCAACACCTCGTCCAAGGTCTGGCAGAAAGACCCGCTGACCGGTGAGGACGTCGAGGTGCTGTGGGTCAAGGGCTCGGGCGGCGACAGCGCTTCGATCAAGCTCGACGGATTTGCGACCCTCTACATGGACAAGCTGCGCGCGCTAAAGAGCCTCTATCGCGGCGTCGACCACGAGGATGAGATGGTGGGCTATCTGCCCCACTGCACCTTCAACCTCAATCCGCGCACGGCCTCCATCGACACGCCGCTGCATGCCTTTGTGCCGAAGGCTTGCGTCGACCACATGCATCCCGATGCCATTATCGCGATTGCCGCGGCGAAGGACTCCAGAGCGATCACGAAAGAGGTGTTTGGCGAGGCCATCGGCTGGCTGCCTTGGAAGCGGCCGGGCTTCGAGCTTGGGCTGTGGCTGGAGAAATTCTGCCGCGAGAACCCCGACGCCAAGGGCGTGGTTCTCGAAAGCCACGGCCTGTTCACTTGGGGCGACACGCCGAAGGAATGCTACGAAACGACGATTTCGGTGATCAATCAGGCGATCGACTGGTTCGAGCGCAAATCCGACGGCAAGGCGATCTTCGGCGGCGAGGTGGTGAAGGCGCTCGACGCGCCGGCACGGCGTGCCATTGCCGCGAAACTCATGCCGAGAATCCGCGGCCTGATCTCGGAAAAGAGCCATAAGCTCGGCCATTTCGACGACCAGCCGGCAGTGCTCGAATTCGTCAATTCGAAAGACCTGCGCCCGCTGGCGGCGCTGGGCACGTCCTGTCCGGACCATTTCCTGCGCACCAAGATCCGGCCATTGGTAATCGAGTTCGATCCGGCAAGGCCGGATGTCGATGCCGTCATCGCGCGCCTCGCCGACGACATTGCAGCCTATAGGGTCGGCTACCAGGCCTACTACGACAGTTGCAAACATCCGGACTCGCCCGCCATCCGCGATCCGAACGCGGTCGTCTATCTGATGCCGGGCGTCGGCATGTTCACTTTCGCCGGCGACAAGGCGACGGCGCGCATCTCCGGCGAGTTCTACGTCAACGCCATCAACGTCATGCGCGGCGCCTCGACGGTCTCGTCCTATGTCGGCCTGCCGGCTCAGGAGGCCTTCGACATCGAATACTGGCAGTTGGAAGAAGCCAAGCTCCAGCGGCTGCCGAAGCCGAAGGCGCTGGCGGGACAGATCGCGCTGGTCACCGGCGGCGCCGGCGGCATCGGCCGCGCCACCGCCAACCGGCTGCTGCTCGAAGGCGCCTGCGTCGTGCTGGCCGATATCGATGAGACCGCGCTAGCCGGCGCTCACGAAGAACTGTCGAAGGCCTACGGCAAAGACTTCGTCCGTCCGGTGCGGATCGACGTGACCTCGGAAGATCAGGTCACGTCGGGCTTTGCCGAAACTTCGGTCGAGTTCGGCGGCATCGACATTCTCGTTTCCAATGCCGGCCTGGCCTCCTCGGCGCCGATCGAGGAGACGACGCTGGCGTTGTGGAACAAGAATATGGACATCCTGTCGACCGGCTATTTCCTCGTTTCGCGCGAGGCTTTCCGGCTGTTCCGCGCGCAGAAGATCGGCGGCAATGTCGTCTTCGTCGCCTCCAAGAACGGCCTTGCCGCTTCGCCCAACGCCGCCGCTTACTGCACGGCCAAGGCGGCCGAGATCCATCTCGCGCGCTGTCTCGCGCTTGAGGGTGCGGAGGCGCAGATCCGGGTCAACGTCGTCAATCCGGACGCCGTGCTGCGCGGCTCCAAGATCTGGACCGGCGAATGGAAGGAACAGCGCGCCGCCGCCTACAAGATGTCGACCGACGATCTCGAGGAGCATTACCGGTCGCGTTCGATGCTGAAACGCTCGGTATTTCCGGAAGATATCGCCGAAGCGATCTACTTCTTCGCTTCCGACATGTCGGCCAAGTCGACCGGCAACATCGTCAATGTCGACGCCGGCAACGCGCAGAGTTTTACGCGGTAAATTGTCAGAGCCAGCGCTGCCCCTCACCTTACCCTCTCCCCGTAAGAACGGGGAGAGGGGGCGCCAGCGCTGGAGCGCGTTCCTTCTCCCCGTGACTATACGGGGAGAAGGTGCCGGTAGGCGGATGAGGGGCAGCGCAGACGAATTGGGAGGAAAAAATGTCCGAACAGATCATCTCAGCCGACCTCGTCGCCAACCACAACTCGGCTCGCCAACCCGCCCTCGAGCGCGACTACGCCTCGCTCGGCGAGCGCCTCGACCGGCGCGGCATAGCCATTGATGCGATCCGCGACCAAGTCGAAAAATTCGGCGTCGCGATCCCCTCCTGGGGCGTCGGCACCGGCGGCACGCGCTTTGCCCGTTTTCCCGGCCCCGGCGAGCCGCGCGACATCTTCGACAAGATCGAGGATTGCGCCGTCATCAGCCAGCTGACGCAAGCGACGCCTACCGTCTCGCTGCATATCCCGTGGGACAAGGCCGATCCGAACCGGCTGAAGCAGGCGGCGGCGCGTTTCGGGCTCGGGTTCGATGCGATGAACTCCAACACCTTTTCCGACGCGAAGGACCAGAAGCTCTCCTACAAATTTGGCTCGCTGTCGCACGCCGATGCCGGCACGCGCCGCCAGGCGGTCGAGCACAATCTCGAATGCATCGAGATCGGCAGGACGCTTGGGTCGAAGGCGCTGACGGTATGGATCGGCGACGGCTCGAACTTCCCCGGCCAGGTCAGTTTCGCCAAGGCCTTCGAGCGCTATCTCGACGCCATGCGGCAAATCTACGCCGGCCTGCCGGACGACTGGCGGCTGTTTACCGAGCACAAGATGTACGAGCCGGCCTTCTATTCGACCGTCGTGCAGGACTGGGGCACGAACTACATCATCGCCAAGGAGCTCGGCGACAAGGCCTTCTGCCTCGTCGACCTCGGCCACCACGCGCCCAACGTCAACATCGAGATGATCGTGTCGCGGCTGATTCAATTCGGCAAGCTCGGCGGCTTCCACTTCAACGATTCCAAATATGGCGACGACGATCTCGACGCCGGTTCGATCGATCCTTACCGGCTGTTTTTGGTCTTCAACGAGCTGGTCGATGCAGAGCTTTCGGGTGCCAAGGGCTTCCATCCCGCGCATATGCTCGACCAGAGCCATAACGTCACCGATCCGATCGAAAGCCTGATGCTGTCCGCGGTCGAGGTGCAGCGCGCCTATGCGCAGGCGCTGCTGGTCGACCGCAAGGCGCTGGACGGTTTTCAGGAAGCGAACGACGCGCTGATGGCGACGCAGACGCTGAAGACCGCCTACCGCACCGATGTCGAGCCGATCCTCGCCATGGCGCGGCTGAGAACCGGCGGCGCCATTGATCCGGTCGCCGCCTATCGCGAGGCCGGCTACCGGGCGAAGGTCGCGGCGGAGCGGCCGGGCGTCGCCGGCGGTGGCGGCGGGATCGTCTGACACCCTCATCCGGCCGCTTCGCGGCCGCCTTTCTCCCAAGGCAGAAGCGGTTGGCGTCGGCGCTGACGAGCTCCTTCCCCCGCGGGAAGAGGTCGGACTGCCCCCGAATTGCCCTTCGCAATTCGGGGGGCAGGTGAGGGGCTCTGCCCAATGCTACTCCAATTGTTATTGGACTAACGCGCTCCAACGGTCTTTCCTGGGTGTCCCCCCGCCTTGGAGACCCACCATGCATCTCACCCGCCGGACGCTGATCGCCGTCAGCTTTGCGCTCACTGTTGCCTTCACACCATCGGCCGCCGTTTTTGCGGCTTCGCCGGCTCCCGCCAAGGGCGAGCACGGCATGGTGGTGACCGCCCAGCATCTCGCCACCGAAGTCGGCATCGACGTGCTGAAGAAGGGCGGCAACGCCGTCGATGCGGCGGTCGCCGTCGGCTATGCGCTGGCCGTCGTCTATCCGAATGCCGGCAATATCGGCGGCGGCGGTTTCATGACCATCCGCTTGAAGGACGGCCGTTCGACCTTCATCGATTTCCGCGAGCGCGCGCCCCTTGCGGCGACCAAGACGATGTATCTCGATAAGGAGGGCAAGCCGATCAAAGGTGCCAGCCTTGACGGTTATCTCGCCGTCGGCGTGCCTGGTTCGGTGGCCGGCTTCGAGATGGCGCGCGAGAGATACGGGACCTTGTCCAGACAGGATCTCATGGCCCCGGCGATCGCCTATGCCAAGGACGGCTTCGTCCTCAACCAGGGCGACGCGGCCTCCTTCGCCGGCGGCGCCGACCGGCTGGCCAAGGATCCGGCAGCGGGCGCTATTTTTCTGAAAAAAGACGGGAAGCCCTATGGCATCGGCGAGAAGCTAGTTCAGTCGGACCTTGCGGCCTCGCTCTCGGCGATCTCCGAGAAAGGCCCCGATGCCTTCTACAAGGGGCCGATTGCCGACTCGATCGTCAAGGCGAGCGGCGCCAAGGGCGGCATCCTCGCCAAAGGCGATTTCGAGCAATACGCGGTGCGCGAGCTGAAGCCGGTGACCTGTTCCTATCGCGGCTACGAGATCATCTCCTCGCCGCCGCCGAGTTCGGGCGGCGTCATCATCTGCGAAATCCTCAATGTGCTCGAAGGCTATCCGCTGTCCTATCTCGGAGCCGGCTCGGCCGAGACCGTCCACGTCATGGTCGAGGCCATGCGTCATGCCTATGTCGACCGCAATTCGGCGCTCGGCGATCCGGATTTCGTCGACAATCCGGTCTCGAAACTGCTCGACAAGGACTATGCCAAGGACATCCGCGACAAGATCGATCCGTTCCGCGCCGGCGTCTCGCAGGACTTGATGCCCAAGGGCTTCGGCGAGTCGAAGGAAACCACCCATTATTCTATCATCGACAAGGACGGCAACGCGGTAGCCGTCACCTATACGCTCAATGGTTCCTTTGGCGCCGGCGTCGTCGCCGACGGCACCGGGATCCTGCTCAACAACGAAATGGACGATTTCACCCAGAAGCCCGGCGTGCCCAACCTCTACGGACTGGTCCAAGGCGAGGCCAACGCGATCCAGCCGAAGAAGACGCCGCTGTCCTCGATGAGCCCGACCGTCGTTGTGAAGGACGGCAAGCCGTTCATGGTCATCGGCAGCCCGGGTGGCTCGCGCATCATCACCATCACGCTGGAGGCGATCGTCAACGTCATCGACCACGGCATGAACATTCAGGAGGCGATCGACGCCCCGCGCATCCACCATCAATGGCTGCCCGACACCGTCTATGTCGAGCCTTTCGGGCTTTCTCCCGACACCGAAAGGCTGCTTGCCGGTATGGGCTATCATCTCGATCTCAGCGACCAGACCTGGGGCCAGGCGGCCGGCATCCTTGTAGGCGGCAAGAGCCTGGCGGAGATCGAGAAAGGTGGCGGCGCCCGCTACAACGGAGCCATCGACAGCCGCGCCGCTTCCGGCGAGGCGCTGGGCTACTGACTACACGACGAGGGTAATGGTCGAGGCAATCAGCAGCACCGCCGCGATGCCGACGAACAGCGCATACATGCGCGGCCGGTCAATCAGCAGCGCGTTGCCCGAAATCCAGGCCGAAGTAGCGCCGCCCAACGCAAACAGGAAGCCGTTGCGGTGGCCGAAGGTCATCGAGGCGGCCATCAGGCCGCCGATGATCAGCGCGCCGAACACGATGATGACGGCAACGGCATATTTCTCGAAATCATTGCCGCTGCCCATCGCCGGTCCCATGGCGTTGAGATTCGGCAGATCGTCCGGATCAAAGGGGCTGGCCGAGCCGTATTCGTCTTGACCGAGGGATTCGCGCATCATTCGTTCTCCGCTGAGCGGCAACAAACCATCAACGCTTGCCAAGTGCAACCGGCAACGCCACCGCCATCATGCGTTCGCCACCCGGCTGGTGCCAACGTGCCACGGTTTCCTGGATAGCCTCAACGCCGGGGGCTTCGATCGGGTTCCACAAGCTTGATCTCTCTGGAAAAATCGCTGCGCACGATGCCGTGCCGCTGCAGCTTGTCGTAGAAGGTCTTGCGCGGAATGCCGAGCGCCTCGATCGTACGCCGGACATCGCCGCCATTGCGGCCAAGTGTCTCGCGGATGATCTCGGCCTCGTAGCGCTCCAGCCGTTCCGGCAAGGGCATCGAGACGTCCAAATCTGTCGGCTGAGCGGCGGGGCTGCTGCCGATCTCTTCCAGTCCGAGCACGAAGCGCTCGGCAAAATGGACGAGCTCGCGGACATTGCCCGGCCAGTCGTGTTCGCGCAGATGGCGCTGGACGGCGGCCGGCGCCGCGGGCACCTGGCGATGAAAGCGGGCGGCGGCGCGCTCGGCGAAGTACCCGAACAGCAGCGGCACGTCGTCCCGGCGCTCGCGCAGCGGCGGGATCGAAAGCGTCACCACATTGAGCCGATAATAGAGGTCTTCGCGGAAATTGCCGCGCTGGCCGGGATCGCCGAGATCGACCTTGGCGGCGGCAACGACGCGCAGGTCGACGGGCCGGATTTCGTTGGTGCCGAGTGGCGTCACCTCGCGCATTTCGAGCACGCGCAGCATCTGCACCTGAGTGGAGGGGGGCATGCTTTCGATCTCGTCGAGGAACAGCGTGCCGCCGCTCGAATGCTCGATGCGGCCGACGCGCTTCTTCTGCGCGCCGGTGAAGGCGCCGGCCTCATGACCGAACAACTCGCTTTCGATCACCGTCTCCGGCAACGTGCCGCAATTGAGCGCGACGAAATTGCCCTTGGCGCGGCGGCTCCAGCGATGCAGCAGGCTCGCCACCACCTCCTTGCCCGAGCCTGTCTCGCCGGTAACCAGCACATCGACATCGGTGTCGGCGATCTGTCTCAGCGTGCGGCGCAGCCGCTCCATAGCCGGTGTCTGGCCGATCAGCGGAAGGCCTTCCTGCGCCTGCTCGGCCGCTTCGCGCAAGGCGCGGTTCTCCATAACAAGACGGCGCTTTTCCGCGGCGCGCCATACACTTTGCGCCAGCCGGTCGGCGGCGAAGGGCTTGGTGATGAAGTCATAGGCGCCGTCCTTGATCGCCTTCACCGCCATGGCGATATCGCCGTGCCCGGTGACGAGGATGACGGGGATATCCGGGTCAAGGTCGACCACGAGGTCGAAAAGCTGCAGGCCGTCCATCTCGGGCATGCGGATGTCTGACACCACGACGCCGGCAAAGCCGGCATCGAGGCCGGCGAGTGCCTCGCTTGCCGAGGAAAAGGCAGACACGGCAAAACCGGCGAGTTCGAGCGTCTGCTTCGTCGCCTTGAGCAGGTCGCTATCGTCATCGATCAGGATGACCGGACTGCCGTCTGTCATGTGGGGTCAGCCTTCGAGAGATGGATGGTGAAGCGGGTGCCGCTCCCACTGCTTGTCACCTCGATGCGCCCGTCATAGTCGGCGACGATGTCCTTCGAGATGACGAGCCCGAGCCCCAAGCCCTTTTCCTTCGAGGTATTGAAAGGCGTGAACAGCGATTTCAGGATCGCGGGCGGAATCCCCGGTCCGTTATCGGACACGATCAGCGCGACGCCTTCGGCGGTTTCCGCGGCGGACACTTCGACCCGAGCACCGTCACGCCCGTCGAGCGCTTCCAGCGCGTTCTGGAACAGGTTGATCAGCACCTGCTCGAGCCGCAGTCGGTTGCCCATCACTTTCATCGTCGCCGGTGGCAGCGTGATCGCCAGCGCGTCCAGCCGGCCGGCAAAGCGGCTCCTGAGCAGCACCACGGCGCCTTCGATGACGCTGCGCAACTCGACCGGCTCGGCGGCGGTGCGACCCTTGCGGGCGAAAGCTTTCAGCTCCTCGGTAATGGAGCCGATGCGTTCGGTCAGCGCGGCGATGGCGCCGAGATTTTCCTCCGCCGGCGCCGTCTGCTTGCGTTCCAGGAAAACGCGCGCATTGTCGGCATAGGCGCGGATGGTCGCCACCGGCTGGTTTATCTCATGCGCGACGCCCGCGGCAACCTGGCCGAGCGTCGCCAGGCGGTTGGCCTGCACCAGCTCCTGCTGCATGACCTGCAGCTTGGCTTCGGTGCTGCGGTGGTCGGCGATCTCGGCCTGCAGCCGGTCGCGCGCGAGGCTGAGGTCCTGCGTGCGCTCGACGACGCGCCGTTCGAGTTCGGCGCGCGCCGCCTGCTCGGCAGCGATCCGCATCTGCGCGGACTGCCGGCGCCACAACAGATAGGCGGCCAAAGCGAGCAGCGGGACAAGGACGCCGAGGGCCAACAAACGCATTTCGCGCTGCGCCGCCGCGATCGGCGCTTCCGCCAGCACGAGATAGTCGAGGCGCCATGGCGTCGACGGCACGGCGGTGGATAGCCGCAGATACTCCGCGTCGCTGCCGCCGGGCGTGATGGCGTGCACCAACGCGACATCGGGGCTGAGCGGTTGTGGCCTCGTGATGGGCAACGGCACCAGCGGAGCCTCGCCGAACTGCTGGCTGGCGCGGATGTCGGCCGCGACTGGAGCGGCCAGCGGCGCCGTCGTCATGAAGCGCCAGGAGGGCACGCTGGTGATCAGCACCACCCCATGCTCGTCGCTGACATAGGCCGGGCGGTTCGCCTCGTGCCAGTCGGCTTCGAGCTGGTCGAACTCCATCTTGACCACGACGACGCCGAGCGGGGCCGCCGCACTCCCGACACGGCGCGAAATGTAGAGGCCCGGGCGCTTGCTGACATTGCCGAGCGCGAAATACTCAGCCGTGCCGGATTGCATGGCGCCCGAGAAATAGGCGCGAAAACCGTAGTCATTGCCGACGAAGCTTACCGGCTCGCGCCAGTTGCTGGAAGCGATGGCCAGCCCGTCCGGGCCGGTGACGTAAAGCACCGAGGCCTTGGTGCCCGAAACCAGCCCTTCGAGCTTGCGGTTCAGCACGTCGATCGAGGCGGGGCTGCGCTCAGCGAGCGCGTCATGCACCTGCTGGTCTTCGGACAGAAGCAGCGGCAGCGCGCGCGGATTTTCCAGCACCGCGCGCAGCAGTGCCACCTTGAGATTGGCGTCGGTCCGCCCTTGCGCCGACAGCGCCTCGATCTCGGTCGAGCGCCCGTAGAGGCCGGCGCCATAGAGCGCTGCAAAGACGATGAGAAGCGCCACCGCCGCAAACAGCAGCCAGGCGCGCCGCGCCCGCCCGGCGAGCAGTTCGGGCGTCGAAGCGAGGGCAGCGGCGGGGCGTTGCAGCATCGCCCATTTGTGCATGATTTCGCACAAAGCACAATTCGAGCTATGCGGATCGCCGCACTGCGCTGTCGAATGGCAAAGCGCGTTGCGTCAGAAAACCAAACAAAATCAATACTCGACGCCTTAAAGCGCAATCTGGCACGGCCGTTGCAAATGCATCCGCAGCAGCCGCGAGGCTGTGAAGGTCAACTGCCCCGGGAGGTCGAGCTTCTCGATCGGGGCCGAACGGAGGACATCATGCAGACGGCAATCGCTGCCGCGGAACCGCGCGGCAAAGTTCCCTTTTATCGGCATCTTTACGTGCAGGTCCTGGCGGCGATCGCCGCCGGCATCCTGCTCGGCCATTTCTATCCCGACATCGGCGCCTCGTTGAAGCCGCTCGGCGATGCCTTCATCAAGCTGGTCAAGATGGTGATCGCGCCAGTGATCTTCCTCACCGTCGCGACCGGCATCGCCGGCGTCTCCGACCTGCACAAGGTCGGCCGGGTCGCCGGCAAGGCGATGATCTATTTCCTCGTCTTCTCGACACTGGCGCTCATCGTTGGCCTGATCGTGTCAAATGTCGTCCAGCCCGGCGCCGGCATGCACATCAATCCGGCGACGCTCGACGCCTCGAAGGTCTCGACCTTCACCGAGAAGGCGCATGATACGACGATCGTCGGCTTCCTGCTGAACATCATCCCCGACACCATAACCGGCGCCTTCGCCCAGGGCGACATCCTGCAGGTGTTGTTCTTCTCGGTGCTGTTCGGCGTCGCTCTCGCTTTGGTCGGCGAGCGCGCTCGTCCGGTGGTCGACTTCCTGCAGGCGCTGACGGCGCCGATCTTCCGCCTCGTCGCCATCCTGATGAAGGCTGCGCCCATCGGCGCCTTCGGCGCCATGGCCTTCACCGTCGGCAAATACGGCATCGGCGCGATCGCCAATCTCGCCTTCCTGATCGGCACCTTTTACCTGACGTCGCTGCTCTTCGTGCTGATCGTGCTGGGCGCGGTGGCATGGTACAACGGCTTCTCCATCCTGGCGCTGATCCGCTACATCAAGGAAGAGCTGCTCCTGGTGCTGGGCACCTCATCGTCGGAGGCAGCACTTCCCGGCCTGATGGCCAAGATGGAGCGCGCCGGCTGCAATCGCTCGGTGGTCGGTCTTGTCATCCCGACCGGCTATTCTTTCAACCTCGACGGCACCAACATCTACATGACGCTGGCAGCGCTGTTCATCGCCCAGGCGACCGATACGCCGCTCACCTTCGGCGACCAGATCCTGCTGCTGCTCGTTGCCATGCTGAGCTCCAAGGGTGCCGCCGGCATCACCGGCGCCGGCTTCATCACCTTGGCGGCCACGCTTTCGGTCGTGCCTTCGGTGCCGGTTGCCGGCATGGCGCTGATCCTCGGCGTGGACCGCTTCATGTCGGAGTGTCGCGCGCTCACCAACTTCGTCGGCAATGCCGTCGCGACCATCGTCGTGGCGCGCTGGGAAGGCGAGCTCGACCAGAAGCAGTTCGCCGCCGCCATGGCCGGCCAGATGCCGGAGGAGGCAGACCTCGCGCTCTCAGGCGGCCTGCAGCCGGCCTGAGCGATCGAAACAATTCCCGGAAAATTGCCTCGGTGACTTCACCGTAGCCTTCGATCCGGAGTTGCACAGACAAAGAGCGTCCACCCAAGCCGAAACAGGCCGTGGCTCCGCCGCGGCCTGTTCTTTTTGTCGGACGCCGCATAGGGTGGCGCGGGCCGGCATTCTTGCCGGTGCATCCAAGCGTGAGGGCCGGCGGATGAGCAGCGCGTTTCCCGAGATCTACCTTGTCCGCCATGGCGAGACGGAATGGAGCGCATCGGGAAAGCATACCGGCCGCACCGACATTCCGTTGACCTCGGAAGGCGAACAGGCCGCAGGCGGCGTCGCCGACCGCCTCAAGGAGCACACCTTCCAGGCGGTCTGGTCGAGCCCGTCGCAGCGCGCCTTCGACACCTGCCGGCTGGCCGGCTTCGGCGAGCGCGCGCTCAAGAAGGCCGACCTGCAGGAATGGGATTATGGCGCCTATGAAGGCGTGACAACGAAGGAAATCCTTGCCGGACGTCCGGGCTGGCAGTTGTTTCGCGACGGCTGCCCGGGCGGCGAGACGGCGGCCGATGTAGGCGCCAGGGCCAATGCGATCGTGGCCGAAATCCGGACGGTGGCCGGCAATGTGCTCATCTTCTCGAGCTCGCATTTCCTGCGCGTGCTTGCGGCGTGCTGGATCGGCCTGCCGCCGGAAGGCGGCGAACATTTCGTCCTCGATACCGCGAGCCTCAGCATCCTCGGCTACGAGCACGACCTGACCGAGCCGGTCATCCGCCGCTGGAACCAAAAGTAGTTCCGGCCCCTGTTAAGCGGCAAGTATCGCCAGCTCCTCGGCCGTCAAATGCCGCGCCTTGCCCTTCGCGAGATCACCCAACTGCAGCCGCCCGATCGCCACCCGTACCAGCCTGAGCACGCCGATGTCGAAGGCGCCGAGCATGCGGCGGATCTGGCGGTTGCGGCCTTCGTCGAGGACTATCTCCAGCCAGGCCGTGCGCCCGCCGCTGCGCAAGAGCGCGATCGAGCTCGCCGTCAGCAATTCCCCGTCGACGACAGCGCCTTGGCGGAACCGCTCGAGCATCTTCTCGTCGGGCACGGAAGCAATCTGCACATGATAGGTTTTGGCGACATGCGAGGCAGGATCGAGCAAACGGTTCGCCCAGCGCGTGTCGTTGGTCATCAACAGCAGACCTTCGCTCGCCTTGTCGAGACGCCCGACCGGCGACACGAAGGGCAGGTCGAGATCGGCAAGGCAGTCATAGACGGTGCCGCGTCCTTCGGGGTCGTCGCGCGTGGTGACCAGCCCGCGCGGCTTGTTGAGCATCAGATACACTTTTCGTTCCGCGGCGACCTGTGCGCCATCGACTGCGATGCGGTCGCGATCCGGATCGACGCGCAGCGACGGGTCGCGCGCCACCTTGCCGGCAACGCGCACGCGTCCTTCGGCGATCATCAGTTCGGCCTGCTTGCGCGAGCAGAATCCTAGCTTCGAGAGCGCTCGGTTGAGGCTGACTTTTCCAGCGACCGGTCGTCGCGGGAATTCGGGAAGCTGTCGTAGGGGCTTGCGTGTCATCGGCCGACAGATGCCATGCCGGGCGACGCCGGCGCAACCTGACCGGTGAATGTCGACTAGAGAAGCCGGCGTCGCGCTGGCGGCCCTCCTCGACGCACTGATCCTGGTGCTCACCGCCACCGGCGATCCGCGCGCCATGCTTCTCATCAACTGGCTGAAGGGCTCCTGTGGTGTCGATCCAGTCGCCGACCGCAATCAAATCACGGTTCCGGCGGAGCGCTCAACCGCCGGTAAGGGAGGCCGTCGAAGGTTGCCGTCACAAAGCTCTTCACCGACATCTTGCGCTTATGGCCGTCGCTGCAGGCATAGACCGGCCAGCCGGCCTCGCTGCATTCGCTGGCCGCGCAGAGGCGGGCAAGGCAGTTGCCGACAGTCAGCCGGAAGCCACCTTTGCCGGCGAAGCCCTGCAGCAGGCTGCCATCGGCCGAGCGCCATGTCCGCTGGCGAAATTCCGGCCGCAGGGCCAAAGGTTCGAGAGGGGCGGCGAGATTGGCGGTGCCGGTACGCGCTATGAGCTGAAGACGGTACCGGGCCATCCCGGTCGTATAGGCGGTTACGAGGTCGGACTCACCCGAATACGCGGACGCCAGATCGGAGCGGTCGAAGAGAGCAGCCGCTCGCTCGCCTGCTTCTGTTGGCCTCGCAAGGGCAACAAGGGCGACAAGGGCCAAACAAGCTCGCACCATTTTGATTTCCAGCAGCCATGCATCTCCGGCCTGCCAGCGCCCCCGGCTGCCTTCCACACCATCCCGCCAATTGCTGCGCGGTGCAAGCCGCTGCGCGAATAACCCGTGTCACCCATTGGGCGCCGGCGGCAGTTCGAACAGGGTGGCGCCATTCTCCTGTCCCCGCTCGACATAGCCGATGAGCCGAAACCATTTTGCGACGTCCGGTCCATCGAGCCAGCTGCGCGAGTGCACGGGCAGGTTGCCGGCGAGCGCCTGGATGTGGCGGATGTGACGCCTGCAGAAGCGAACGGTTGCCGCTCTGAAGAAGTCCTCCTGCGCGGCAAACAGCGTGTCGGCCGCGTCGCCATGCTCATGCCAGGCGATAAAGGCGACGGCCTGCGCGCCCTCGACCAGCGCATGCGCCCGGCCTTCCTTCAGGTTCATCATCAGATTGTCGTAGGCGGCCTTGCTGTCCTTGCCGGCCGCCAGGTACTCGTCCGACATTCGCTTGGACAGGCCGCGGAAAACATCCTCGAGATCTCCGACCGTCGCTGCGCGTGCTCTCATTTCTCCTCCTGACAGCCCGGCGGGAGTTTGCCCCATGGGAGGAGGATCACCAAGCAAATGAAATCCACCATGCGCCTGACGCGCGCAAATGCATTTCACTTGGCTTAGCTGGCCGGTTGCCGCGCTCCCTGCGAGGCGCAGCCTCGATTCCCCAATGGACACAGGTGTCCATTCAAGCTAAGTTCGCGCCGCGCGAAGCTCGACGACTTTTGTCGAACCGCGGCAGAACGGGATGGGTTATGGGCTTTCGAGGACGGGGCGAGTTGATGCGCCGGTTTCGGTACTGCGCCGCCGATATGGCGTCTCAGGGTTTCATGGCACCGTTGCACTATCGCTCAAGTGATGCGGGCCTGAGCGCATGACTAGGCACTATTCAGCGCTTTCGCTGTTCAAAGAAGGCGTCGCCGGCCAGACGGGGTGGGAGAAGGCCTGGCGCTCGCCGGAGCCCAAACCGCGTTACGACGCCATCATCATCGGCGGTGGCGGCCACGGCCTCGCTACGGCTTACTATCTCGCAAAGAACCACGGGGTCACCAATGTGGCGCTGCTCGAGAAAGGCTGGATCGGCGGCGGCAACACCGGCCGCAACACAACCGTGGTCCGCTCAAATTACTTCTACCCGGAAAGCGCGGCGATCTACGGACTGGCGCATAGTCTCTACAAGAGGCTGTCGAAGGATCTGAACTACAATGTGATGTTTTCCGCGCGCGGCATTCTCACCCTCGCGCATAGCGAAGCGGGAATGGAAACCGCTGCCCGGTCCGTCAACGCCATCCAGGTCAACGGCATCGATTGCGAATTGTTCTCGGTCGAGGACGTGCGCCGGGTGGTGCCGATCTACAATTTCAGCCCGGATGCCCGCTACCCCGTCTATGGCGGCACCTGGCAGCCGAGCGGCGGCACTGCCCGTCATGACGCTGTCGCCTGGGGCTATGCGCGCGCCGCCAGCCGTCTCGGCGTCGACATCATTCAGAACTGCGAGATCAGCGACTTTATCATCGAGGACGGGCGCTGCCGCGGGGTCGTCACATCGCGCGGCGCAATCCGGGCAGAGCGTACGGGGATGGCGGTGGCCGGCCACTCCTCGGTGCTGGCGGCGAAGGCGGGATTCCGGCTGCCGGTCAATTCCTATGCGCTGCAGGCCTGCGTGTCCGAGCCGGTCAAGCCCATCATCGACACGGTGGTGATCTCGCCGGATACGGGCGTTTATGTCAGCCAATCGGACAAGGGCGAACTGGTGATCGGCGGCGCGCTCGACCGCATCCCGTCCTATGGCCAGCGCGGCAACTTGCCGGTGCTGGAAGGCGCGATCGCAGGCATGCTCGAAATGTTCCCGATATTCGGCCAGCTGAAGATGATGCGGCAATGGGCAGGCATCGTCGACGTCGTCCCCGATTCCTCGCCCATCATCGGCGAATCGCCGTTGCCCGGGCTTTTCCTCAATTGTGGCTGGGGCACGGGCGGCTTCAAGGCGATTCCCGCCGGCGGCACGCTGCTTGCCCATTTGCTTGCAACCGGCAGGCACCACGACATCAGCCGGCCTTTCGATCTCGACCGCTTCGCCCGCGGCCGGCTGATCGACGAGGCTGCCGGCTCCGGCATTGCCCATTGAAGGTATAGCAAAGATGCAGCTCTTTCCCTGTCCGTTCTGCGGGCCGCGCGAAGAAAGCGAATTTCACTATGGCGGAGAGGCCGGCAATTTGCGGCCCGACGGCGACGACGTGACGGCCGAGCGCTGGGCGGGCTATCTCCACATGCGCGACAACCCGAAGGGGCCGACCCGCGAGATCTGGGTGCACCTGACCTGCGGCGAGTTCTTTGCGATGAGCCGCGACAGCGTCAATCACAAGGTGTTGGGTTCCTCCGTGCTCGGCGAAGCGGAGCATGGCGCATGAGCGCTTCGCGTCTTGCCAATGGCGGCAGCGACATCGATCGGGCCCGTCCGCTGAGCTTCACTTTTGACGGCACGCGCGTCGACGGCTTTGCCGGCGACACGATCGCTTCTGCCTTGCTGGCGAACGGCCGGGCGATCGTCGGCCGCAGCTTCAAATATCATCGGCCGCGTGGCATCTGGGGATCCGGCGTGGAGGAGCCCAACGCGCTGGTCGATGTCGAGAGCGCCGGCGGCCGCGTGCCCAATGCGCGGGCAACGACCGTGCCGGCGCGGGACGGCCTCGCGGTCAAGAGCGTCAACGCGTCGCCGACGGCGCTGGCCGACCGCAACGCGGTGCTGGACCGCCTTGCCCGTTTCCTGCCCGCCGCATTCTACTACAAGACCTTCATGTGGCCGGACTGGCACCTGTTCGAGCCGCGCATCCGCGCCATGGCCGGGCTCGGCGTCGTCGACCGCAATTGGAAGCCGCGTCACGTCTCGGACCAGATCAATCACCATTGCGACGTCCTGGTGGTCGGCGCCGGACCGGCCGGACTCGCCGCGGCAACCGGCGCGGCGGCAGCCGGGCACTCGGTCGTGCTGGTCGACGAGCGGACGCATCCCGGCGGGTCGCTGCGCCACCGTGCAGGCGCAGTCGACGGTGTCAAGGGTGCGGAATGGGTCGATGCGACGGTGGCCCGGCTGAAGAGCAGTGGGCATCTCGTGCTCCGCGATACGACCGCCTTCGGCCTCTATGATCACAATCTGGTCGCGCTCAACCAGATTCACCGCGACGGCCGACCCGACACGCTGTGGCGCGTGCGCCCGCGCCGCATCGTGCTGGCGACGGGCGCGATCGAGCGGCCGCTCCCGTTCGCCAACAACGACCTTCCGGGCATACTCTCCGCTGACGCGGCGTTGAGCTACCTGCGCAGGCATGGCGTCCTTGTCGGCCGGCAGATCGTGGTCGCAACCAACAATGACAGCGCCTACGAGCCGGCCTCGGCGCTGGCTGCGGCCGGCGCTTCGGTGACAGTGGTTGATTGCCGGCGAGAGGGTGGCGCGCAGGCGAAGACCGGTATTCGGGTCCTCGCCGGTCGCGCCATTGCAGCGGCGCGCGGCCGCAACGCCGTTCAGAGTGTTCTGCTCGACGACGGTACCGCCCTTGCGGCCGATTGCCTGCTCCTCTCGGGCGGCTGGACACCCACCGTGCATCTGTTCTCACAGGCGAAAGGCAAGCTCGCCTGGAGCGATCAACTGTCGGCTTTCATCCCCGCAGAAGCGATCGAGGGGATCGGCGTAGCCGGCGCAGTCGCCGGCACGGTCTCGCTTTCCGAAACTTTGGCCAGCGGCCTGGCGGCCCTCGGCGGGTTCGGCTCGGCGCCGCCGGCACCTCGCAGCACGGGTGAGGAAGCAAAGCTTGGCGTCGTCAGCCTATGGCCGAAGCCCAAAGCCAAGGGCCGCGTCTGGATCGACTACCAGAGCGACGTCACCGCCAAGGACGTCGAACTGGCGGCGCGGGAGAATTTCGTCTCCGTCGAGCACCTGAAGCGCTATACGACGCTTGGCATGGCGACCGACCAGGGCAAGACGTCGAACCTGAACGGTCTGGCGCTGCTGGCCGCGGTTACCGGCCGCGCCATCTCGGATGTCGGCACCACCACCTACCGGCCGCCTTTCACGCCTGTGCCGTTCGCCAGCCTGGCGGGAGCGCATCGCGGCAGCATGCACGCCCCGGTCCGTCGCCTGCCGCTGGAGGCCAACCATCGCGCAGCAGGCGGAGTGTTCCAGGAATATGGCGGCTGGCTGAGGCCGGCCTATTACGGAAGCGGCGAAGCCGGAGCCAAGATCCAGGAGGATGCGCGGCGCGCCCGGCAGTCCGTTGCGCTCTTCGACGGCTCGACGCTCGGCAAGATCGAGGTGATCGGTCCACGCGCGGCCGAATTCGTCGACTTCATCTATTACAACACCATGTCGACCCTGAAACCGGGCCATTGCCGCTACGGTTTCATGCTGTCGGAAAATGGCGTCGTCTTCGATGACGGCGTGCTGGTTCGTCTCGACGAGCACCGCTTCATCGTCTCCTGCTCGTCGTCGCATGTCGCCGCTGTCCACGCGCGTCTCGAAGAGTGGCGGCAGGATCGTTTCGGCCGCGATGCGGTCTATATCCACAACGCCACCGCGCAATACGCCACCTTGACCGTCTCGGGTCCGAAAGCGCGCGGGCTGATAGAGGCGCTCGATCTTGGTATCGCGCTGGACGATGCTAGCCTGCCGCACATGGCGGTTACCGCCGGCCGCTTTGCCGGCGACGAGGTGCGCATTGCCCGGGTCTCCTTCACCGGCGACCGGAGCTACGAGATCTCCATCCGCGCCGACCGGGCCGAGGCGCTCTGGGCAAGAATGCAGCAGGAGGGCCGCGCGTTCGACGCCGTGCTGCTCGGGCTTGAATCCCTGATGATCCTGCGCGCCGAGAAGGGCTTCATCGTGATCGGCAAGGACACCGACGGCAACGTCATGCCGCACGACCTCGGCGTCGCGGGACCGCGGACCAAGCGTACAGGTGAGTTCGTCGGCCGGCGCTCGCTTTTCACCGAAGCGGCGAGCCGAACCGATCGCAATCAGCTTGTCGGCCTGGCTGTCGGCGAAGGCGAGGCGCCGCTGGCGACCGGCGCGCATGGTGTGGAGAAAAGCGGCGACCGGCTCCGGAGCATCGGCTTCGTCACCTCCAGCTATCAAAGCCCGACCCTCGGGCGTCCGGTCGCCCTGGCGCTCATCGAACGGGGTGCCGCGCGGCATGGCCAAACGATCGACGTTCAGCATCTCGGCGTCCTGCGCCGGGCCACCATCGTCGCGCCCTGCGCCTTCGATCCGGAAGGGAGCCGCCTGCGTGCGTAACCTTGCCGAAAAATGGCCCCCAGCGCCCGACTGGACCACCGCGGTCCTGAACACGGACAGGATCAGCGTGCGCACATTGGACGGGCTGAACCAGCTTCTGGTCAGCGGCGACCTGACGGCTTGGGCGCAGGCTTCGGGTCTCGCGGGGGAAGGAGTCGGAGCCGGCGCGGTTGCCAACGGCGACAAATACATGGTGCGCATCGCGCGCGATCGCATTCTCGCCGTGAGCGGACGGCCACTACCCGTCGCGGCCGGCTGGCACGCGGCCGGTTTCGCGGTCACGGTCATGGATGCCGGGCTGCATGTCTTCGAGATGAAAGGGCCGGGATTGGCCGGTCTGGTCGCCAGGGGCACGGCGCTCGATCCGAGGCAGGCAAGTCCCTCGGCTTCGATCCTTTTTGCCGGCGCCGGCGTTCTCTTCTACCGGTTCGGCAACCCCGATCGGGCGCGTGTGCACGTCGACCGGGGCCTTGCCCCGTATCTCTGGGAGTGGCTCGAACAGGTGCAAGTATTGTAGCGGGGGCGGTTTCAGGTCTATCTAGCCGGCATTCAAACCTGGCCAGCCCGAGATGCTTTCGGATTCCAGTGCAGAGGCAGTCGTGCAACGGTCCGGTCTGATCGGCAACACCAAGGTGACGCGCGAGGACTGGATGAAGCTCGCGCTGGAGACGCTGATCTCAGAGGGCGTGGAGGCGGTGCGCGTCCTCGCGCTCGGGCAGAAGCTGAACGTCTCCCGTTCCAGTTTCTACTGGTACTTCAAGAGCCGTCAGGACCTGCTCGATCAGCTTCTCGACTATTGGCGCAACAACAACACCCGCTTCATCCTCGAGCAGGCCGGCCGGCCCGCCGCGTCGATAACTGAGGCCGTGCTCAATGTCTTCGAGTGCTGGCTGGATGAGAAGCTGTTCAATCCGCGCTTGGATTTCGCGGTGCGTGCCTGGTCGCGCCAGTCCGCCAAGGTCCATCGTATCGTGAACGAGGAAGACGATGCGCGGGTCGATGCCATCCGGGCGATGTTTTTGCGGCACGGTTACGCAGATACCGAAGCCTTCGTGCGGGCGCGCGTGCTGTACTTCACGCAAATCGGTTATTACTCGCTCGAGATCGTCGAGCCGGTGAGCAACCGTCTGTCTCTGACGCCGGCCTACCTGCTCACGCACACCGGCAAGCAACCTCGTCAAGGCGAGGTGGAGGCCTTCGCCGAAAAGGTACGGGTGCGAACCGGCAGTTGACCATGGCCGACTGCTCGGCGGTCCGCAGCGCCGTCACCTTCGTTTCTCAAACACGTTTCGGCGCTGCGAGATCGGAAATCGTCTTCCTGATGACCGCTTCCACCTTCGACCGTTCCTCGCCGCCGATCGGCAGGCGCGGCTTTCGAACGTGTTCCGGAGCGCCGTACACCAGATGCTCGGCAAATTTGATGTACTGCACCAGCTTGACGTCCGTATCGAGATGAAATGCCGGCGTCATCAGCCGGTAGAGCGGAAGCGCTGCCGCGAAATCCCCGCCGCGGGCGGCGTTGAACAGCGATACGCACTCGGCCGGCCATGCATTGGTCATGCCCGACACCCAGCCGACAACACCGAGCGTCAGGCTTTCAAGGATAAGATCGTCGACGCCGCAGAAGATGTCGAAACGGTCGCCGAAGGCGTTGAACAGGTCGGTTACCCTGCGGATATCGCCGGTCTCTTCCTTGATGGCGACGATGCCGGGAACATCGACCAGCGCCTTCAGCGTCTCGACGTCGACGTCGACCTTGTAGGCGAGCGGATTGTTGTAGATCATCACCGGCAGATCGCTGGCCTCGGCCACGGTCTTGTACCATGCCACGGTCTCATGGCGGTCGGTGCGATAGGCGAGACTGGGGAAGGTCATCAGCCCCTCGGCTCCGAGCTTCTGGTAGTTGCGAGCCGCCGCGGCCGCGTCGTCGGTGGACAATTCCGCAAGACCGGAGAGCAGCGGCACCCGTCCCGCCACGACTTCCCTGGCTGCTGCAACCACGGCATCGCGCTCGGCCTGTGTCAGCGTGGCATTCTCGCCAAGCATGGGCAGGACGATCACGCCCGACACGCCGTTCTGAACAAGCCGCTCGATGCTGGCTTGCGTGGCTTTCAGGTCGACTGCGCCGGAAGCCTGCATCTTGGTCGTCACTGCTGGAAACACGCCGCTCCAGGTCATGGAATGCTCCTTGGTTGGGGTGCGGCCGGCGGAGGCGTCATAGAAGGGACGCGTGCCGTATCGCCGGTCGGCACCAGCTGCCCATTTCTAAAGCCATACGTTGACCTGCCAAGGCGCAAATGCGTCTTCGCCATAGCCCAGCGGTTTGTCGCAAAAACCGGCGCCGACCCGTCAGCGGCCTATTGCTGAGGATGCCGATGCGATCGGCGCCAGCAGCAGCATGCCAAGAGCCGGTGCAAGAAGATGGTGTTCGGGTAAGGCCCGCTGGCAAGCTCGGCTCGTTAAACGCGAGCCAGCTGATGAACGCCTTCAGTTCTTTTTGCTCGTCCTGCCGATCCAACCGCTTCAGGGAGCGTCTTACGCTGATCTGTCGCCGCACCATTCAGGAGACACACGACGTAAAGACGTTCGTCTTCTCGCCAAAGGGCGGGCAGGCGAGCCAGTTCAAATCTGGCCAGTTCATCATGCAGAATCTGCTGATCGACGGCGCTCCGGTCGCACGCAACTACTCGATCTCTTCATCGCCCACGCGGCCGGATGACATGAGGATGACGGTCTAACGCGTCCCCGCTGAGCGGCGATGTGGAAATGCTCGATCTCGGCGGGCTCAGCGCAGAGGAGAAGGCCATGGGATACGTACTCGCCTGCTGCACCCGTCCCCTAGGGCCGGTTTGCGTGGACCTCTGATCAAGGCGGAGCATCCAACAGGAGGATGGCCGACGTCTCTGCGGCGACAGGATCGTGCTGATCGGCCCGGCGGCACACGGTCCTAACCGATCTTCATCGCCTTGCAGATTTCTTCGACCAGCATTGCGGCCCGCGATCGCCGGCCGGCGTGCCTTCTACGCGCGACCGCGGGTCCAGCGAGTGCCCATCATAGCTCGACCTCACCTGGGTGAGCCGCATAGAGGCGTTCCGGTCTCCGGCGTGGCGCGAAACGATCGCGGTTGTGACGACGCGGCACTGGATGGCGGCGGGCCAGTCGCCGGGATGACCCAGCCTGCCTTCAGACCGGAAACAGGAAGGCCGTAGTCGGATCGAAGAAAATCTGCCGGCCAGAAGCGGCATCGGTGCCGCCCGGTTCGGCTGTATCCGAAGTTGGCCTGACATCGATCTCGTCGCCCGACCCGGTGCGCGCCACGACGCGCCGGCGATCGCCGAAGAAGGCGGTGTCGACGATCTCGACGGCAAGCGACGCATTCCCCTCCATGGGCGTCAGGCGGAACGCTTCCGGCCGCACCATCAGCCTGGCCTTTTGGCCGCGGCCAAGCGCCTGTGTGGCTTTCACGCCCTTGACGAGCGAGCCATCGGCCAACCGCACCAAGGCAACGCCGTTCTCTGTTTCGAGGTGCTCCGCCGGCAGGAAGTTGGAGTTGCCGATGAAGCCGGCGACGAACTCGCTTGCTGGTCTGAGATAAAGGTCTTCGCCGGTGCCGATCTGCTCGATGCGGCCTTCCTTGAACAAGGCGATGCGGTCGGAAAGGTGCAGCGCCTCTTCCTGGTCGTGCGTGACATAGAGGACGGTGACGCCGGTCTCGCGGTGGATGCGGCGGATCTCGGCCTGGATTTCCTGGCGCAGTTTCTTGTCGAGGGCCGACAGCGGCTCGTCCATCAACAGGATCGGGGGATCGTAGGCGAGCGCGCGGGCAAGCGCCACGCGCTGCTGCTGGCCGCCGGACAGCGCGCCCGGATAGCGGTCGGCAAATTTTTCCAGGCGCACCAGCGCCAGCATATCGGCGACCTTGCGCTTCACTTCGGCATCCGGCCGGCGGCGCACCCGCAGCGGAAAGGCTACGTTCTCGGCGACGCTCAGATGCGGGAACAGCGTGTAGCGCTGGAACACCATGCCGATGTTGCGCTTGTGCGACGGCACCGAAAGCAGCGACTTGTCTTCCAAAAGCACGTCGCCCGACGTCGGATCCTGGAAACCGGCGATCGCATAGAGCGTCGTCGACTTGCCGGAGCCTGACGGCCCGAGAAAGGTCAGGAATTCGCCCTTCGGCACATCGATGGTGACGTCGTGGACGGCGACGAAGGCGCCGAACGCCTTTCTCACCGCGCGGATGGACAGGAATGGCCGGGTCATCTGGACAGTCTTCTGCGAAGGAGTGCGGTGACGATCATCAGGCACAGGGTGAGGCCGACGAGCAGGCTGGAGGCGGCGGCGACGACCGGGCTCAGATCGGCACGCAGGCTGCCCCAGATCTTCACCGGCAAGGTCTGCAGGGTCGGGCTCGCCATGAAGATCGCCACCACCACCTCGTCCCATGAGGCGAGGAAGGAAAAGATCGCCGCCGAGAAGATGCCGATGCGGATCGAGGGCAGGGTGATCCTGAGCCTCGCCTGCAGCGGACTGGCCCCGCACACGATTGCCGCGTCCTCGATGGATTTGTCGAAACCTTCGAGCGCGGTGGCGATCGGAATGATGGCGAAGGGCAGCGCCAGGATGGTGTGGGCGATGACGAAACCGATCGTCGTGCCGGCGAGCCCGATGCGCAGGAAAAAGGCGTAGATGGCGATGGCGAAAACCACCACCGGCAGCACCATCGGCGTCAGCAGCAGGCCGCGCAGGAGCTGCCGGCCGCGAAACTCGCCCCTGACCAGGCTGAAGGAGGCGAGCAGGCCGATCAGAACCGCGAGGATGGCGGCCATCGCGGCGATCTTCGCGCTGGTCAAAGCGGCTTCGACCCAGGCCGGGTCGGCGAGCAGTTCCTGATACCATTTCAGCGTCCAGCCGGGTGGCGGAAAGGCCAGCCAGCGCGACGAGCCGAACGACAACAGGACGATGAAGACCACCGGTAACAGAAGGAAAGCCGTGATGAGCGCAGTGAAGCCGGCGAGCGCCGCACGCAGCCATCCGAGCCGGTCGTAGTCGAGCA
This sequence comes from Mesorhizobium sp. WSM3862, assembly GCF_002294985.1. Lineage (GTDB taxonomy): Bacteria > Pseudomonadota > Alphaproteobacteria > Rhizobiales > Rhizobiaceae > Mesorhizobium. The sequence goes on from NZ_NSGE01000006.1 coordinate 255,689, forward strand.
GCATCTTAGAGCCCTCCGGCGAGGCGCCTGGCGCCGACCATGCGCAATTGGATCGCGTAGAGCACCATGGTGACGGCGAGCAGCACGAAGGCCGCAGCACTTCCGAGCCCCCAGTTGAGCAGCGACTGCACCGTCTGGGCGATCATTTCGGCGAGCATCATGTTCGATGTGCCGCCGAGCAGCGCGGGCGTCACGAAATAGCCGAGCGACATGACGAAGACCATCAGCCCGCCGGCGGCGATGCCGGGCAGCGACAGCGGTAGCAGGATGCGGCGGAATGCCTGCGACGGGCTTGCGCCGCAAAGGGCGGCGGCGCGCAGCGTCATCGGATCGATGGCACGCAGCGTGCCGACCAGCGGCAGGATCATGAAGGGCAGCATGATGTAGACCATGCCGATGGTGACGCCGGTCAAATTGTTGATGAGCGGCAGCGGCTCGTGGATGACGCCGAGCCCCATCAGCGCCCGGTTGATCACACCGGTGCGCTGCAAAAGCACCATCCAGGCATAGGTGCGGGTGAGGAGATTGGTCCACATCGACAGGATGATGATGCCGAAGACGACCGAACCGAGCGCCGGCGGCATGATCGCCAGCATCCAGGCGACCGGAAACGCGACGACGATGGTTACGACGGTGACGACGGCCGCGACCAGGAAGGTGTTGAGAAACACCCGCACATAAGTGCCGCTGCCGAACAGCGCGGCATAGTTCTGCAGGCCGGGCTCGGGATCGGTGACGCTGCGCAGCAAGAGCGCGACCACCGGCACGACAAAGAACAGGCCGACCAGCACCAGGGCCGGCAGGGCGCCGCCGCTGCCGGCCGGCAGGCCGGCAATCGAGCCGCGGCTGAGGGAGTGTGCTTGCATCGAGCGGTTCCCGTCGTCCGAAGGGGGCGCGGCTTGCCGCGCCCCGGCTTCCTGTGGCGCTACTTGGTCTGCCAGGCGTACCAACGCGTGGCGATCTCGTCGCGGTGCTCGGCCCAGTAGTTCATGTCGAGATTGATCTGACCCTCGACATGCGCGTCGGGCAGCCCTTTCACCACGTCGGCGGGCATTTCGGCCTTGGCCTTGGTGTTGATCGGCGCGTAGCCGCTTGCCTCGGCGAATTTCGCCTGGCCGGTCGGGCTGGTCGCGGCGGCGAGGAACTTCATCGCGCTGTCCTTGTTCTTGGCGCCCTTCGGCACGACGAGAACGTCAGCGGCGGTGAGGTTCTGGTTCCAGGAGACGCCGACATCGGCGCCGTCCTTCTCGAGCGCAAAGACACGGCCGTTCCAGAGCTGCCCGAAGGCAGCCTCGCCCGAAGCGATGAGCTGCTGCGACTCCGCGCCGCCGCCCCACCAGACGATATCCGACTTGATCGTGTCGAGCTTCTTGAAAGCGCGCTCGAGATCGAGCGGATAGAGCTTGTCCGCCGGCACACCGTCGGCGAGCAGCGCGATCTCGATCACGCCCGGCGCCGACCATTTGTAGAAGGTCCGTTTGCCGGGAAACTTCTTGGTGTCGAACATGTCGGCCCAGCTTGTCGGTTCACCCGAAACCACGCCCTTGTTCCAGGCCAGCACGAAGGAATAGTAGAAGCTGCCGACGGCGTGCTCGTTGCTGAAGCGTGGGTCGAGATCGGCCTTCGGCACGGCGGCGAAGTCGATCGGCTCGAGCAGCCCGTCCTTGGCGGCCTTGATGGCGAAATCCATTTCCACGTCGACCACGTCCCAGGTCACGTTCTTGGCGTCCACCATGGCCTTCAGCTTGCCGTAGTCGGTCGGGCCGTCCTGCAGCACCTTGATGCCGGAGCTCGCCGCGAATGGCTCGGCCCAGGACTTGGTCTGCGCTTCCTGCGTGGTGCCGCCCCAGCTGGTGAATACCATTTCGTCGGCCTTGGCGGCGGTTGCCGACAGCAGTCCGGCGAGCACGCCGGCTAAGATCAGTCTCATGTCATTCTCCTCTGATTTCTCTGTTCCGTTTCTTGTTCTTGTCGCTGCACCCTCGGCATGCGTTCTCAGCGCATGACGAAGGGATCGGGAATCGGCTCGTCCGAGGTCTTGATCCAGACCGATTTCGAGCGCGTGTAGTCGCGGATGGCGTCGAGCCCGCCTTCGCGGCCAAGACCCGACAACCCGTAGCCGCCGAAGGGAACGAGCGGCGAAACGGCGCGATAGGTGTTGACCCAGACGACGCCGGCACGGATGTCGCGCGCCATGCGGTGCGCCTTGCCGAGATTCGAGGTGAAGACGCCGGAGGCGAGACCGAAGGGCGTGTCGTTGGCTAGAGCCAATGCCTCGGCCTCGGTGTCGAAGGCGAGCACGCTCAACACCGGCCCGAACAATTCCTCGCGCACGCAGGGCAGGTTGCTATCACCGGCATCGACAATCGTCGGTGCATAGTAGAAGCCAGCGCCGGCGTCGGGGCGTTTGCCGCCGGTGACCAGCATGCCGCCGGCGGCGAGGCTTTCGGCGACGATCGTCTCGATCCGGTCGCGCTGGCGCAGGGTCGCGAGCGGCCCCATTTCGGTGGCCGGATCCTGAGGATCGCCGATGCGGATCGCTTCGGCCTTGCGCTTCAACCGGCCGAGGAATTCTTGCCTCGCGGAGCGCTCGATCAGCAGGCGCGAGCCGGCGACGCAGCTCTGTCCGGTCGCCGCAAAGATGCCGGCGACGACCGCATTGGCGGCGCTGTCGAGGTCGGCGTCGGCAAAGACGACGACCGGGCTCTTGCCGCCGAGCTCGAGCGTCGTGTGCGCGAGGTTTTCCGCCGTGTTCCTGACGATGGCGCGCGCCGTGGCCGGGCCGCCGGTGAAAGCGACGCGCGAGACCAGCGGGTGGCTGGTCAGGCGCCGTCCGCACTCCTGGCCGAAGCCCGTGAGGATGTTGACGGTGCCGGCCGGAAAGCCGGCTTCGCTGACCAACTCGGCGAAGGCGAGCAACGGTGCCGGGCCGTCTTCTGAGGCCTTGAGCACCACCGTGCAGCCCGCGGCAAGCGCCGGGCCGAGCTTGACCGCCGAGAGGAAGAGCTGCGAGTTCCACGGCACCACCGCGGCGACGACGCCGATCGGCTCGCGGCGGATGGTGACGTCGAGATCGGCCTTGTCGATCGGCACATGCGCGCCTTCATGCTTGTCGGCGAGCCCGCCATAGTAGCGGTAATAGTCGCCGACATAGGCGATCTGGGCGCGCGTCTCGCGGATGATCTTGCCGGTGTCGCGCGTCTCCAACTCGGCCAGGCGGCCCGCATTGGCGGCCACGAGGTCGCCGAGCCTGACCAGCAGCTTGCCCCGCGCGGTTGCTGTCATCGACGCCCAGGGGCCGGTGCGCAGCGCACGATGCGCGGCCTCGACGGCGCGGTCGACATCGGATTCATCCGCCGCCGGCATCTTCGCCCATGGCGCGCCGGTCGACGGATCGATGCTGTCGAAGCTGGCCGACGGCTCGTCGAAGCGGCCGTCGATGAAGTTCCTGAATGCGGCGTCGGTCATGGCCTTGCCCGTTCGTTCGCGATCAGATGCAGGCCGGCATCACCCGGTCGATGAACAATTGCAGCGATTTCTTCTTGCGCGCGTGCGAAAGGCCGCTGTCGATCCAGATCGAGTACTGGTCGAAGCCTAGCGTCTCATAGGCTTTCAGCCGCGCGACCACCTCGTGCGCCTCGCCGATCACCAGGTTCTGGCGCATCTTGTCCGGCGCGTATTGCGGCATGGCCGCGATCTCTTCGGCGCTCAGCGGTTCCAAAATGCCCTGGTGCACCGGCTTCTTGTTCTGGAACCAGGCGCCGAACTGGCAGTAGAAGTTCGACAGATCCTGGCTCAGCCGATCGGCATCGGCGGCGTCCTCGGCGACGAACGTGTGCATCAAGAGCATGATTTCCGGACGCGGGATTTCAGGATGCGCGGCGCAGGCGTCGTTAAACCGCTGCATCAGGCTTGCAACCTCATCGTCGCCGGACGCCAGTGGCGTCACTTGGACCTTGCATCCGTTGGCGACAGCGAAGTCGTGCGAGTTCGGATCGCGCGCCGCCACCCAGATCGGCGGGTAGGGTTTTTGCAGGGGCTTGGGAGAGGAGGTGGTTGGCGGGAACTGCCAGAATTCGCCGGAGTGCTCGTAGTCGCCGTCCCAGAGACCTCGGATCGCCGGAATGATCTCGCGCATGCGCTGCCCGGCGCCCCAGGCATCGAGCCCGGGGAAGACGCGCTGATATTCGTAGCTGTAGGCGCCCCGGGCGATGCCGATGTCGAGCCGGCCGCCGGCAATCACGTCGGTCATCGCCGCCTCGCCGGCAAGCTTGATCGGGTGCCAGAAGGGCGCGATGATGGTTCCGGTGCCGAGGCGGATGCGGCTGGTCTTGGCCGCAAGATAGGCGATGTTGATGAACGGATTGGGCGAGATGGTGAACTCCATCCCGTGATGCTCGCCGATCCAGGCGGTCTCGAAGCCCGCCTGTTCCGCCAGTAGGACCAGCTCACCCAGCTCGCGCAACAACTCCGAATGCGGCTTGGCGAGATCCGAGCGTTCCATATGCACGAAGAGCGAGAACTTCATCCCTGGTCACCTGTATTGAGGGCGGCGGTCCTGGCGAGCGGCCTTACCTCGCCTTCGACCTCGTTGCCGACATAGACGCCGAATGCGTCTTCAGTGCATTCGCGCACATAGCGGGTGAGCATCGAGCGGATGGCCGGATCGGCGATCTTCGAGCCGTCGATCGCGTCGATGTCGATCAGCCGGATGCCTCGATCGCTGGAAGCCGGCACGCCGAAGGTACCGCGATAGTAAACATGGGTGCGCGAGGGATTGCCCGCGTCGTCCCATACGGCGAAGAGGAAGCCGAGCTGGGCCTCGATGGCCTTTGCGGCCAGAAGCCCGTTGAGGCTCTTGCCGTCGCTTGCCGAGCCCAGCCCCCGGCCGCGCGGCAGTTCGAGGAAGCCGTCTGGCGTTTCCAGGAACAGGATACGGCCGCCGTTTTCGAGGATGGCGCCGACATCGGTGCCGGGCTGGGCGGCGGCCAGCGCCTCCTGACTGAGCCCGGGCGTGATGTAGGCGCCGCGGCAATAGCCGAGAGGCTGCGAGGAATTGTGCTGGAAGTCGCGGACGCGGCCGATCAGGATCGAATGGTCGCCCGCCTCGACCAACCGCTCCAGATCGCAGTCGAAGGTTGCGACCGAGCCGTCGAGAACCGGACTGCCGGTCTTCCCCGGGCGCCAGTCGACCGACGCGAATTTATCCGCTGCCTTGGAGGCGAAGATGCCGGAGGCCGCTTTCTGGGTCTCGTTCAAAATGTTGATGGCGAAGCTCTTCGATGTCGCAAACACCGGATGACCGAGCGCCTTGTGGGCGATGCAGACCAGCACCAGCGGCGGATCAAGCGACACCGATGTGAACGAGTTGGCGGTGAAGCCGCGCGGCTCGCCTTCCGCGCCGATCGTGGTGACGATGGTGACGCCGGTTAGGAAGGAGCCGAGCGCACGCCGGAACTCGCCGCTGTCGAAGCTGGCGTCCGCTGCTGCTCCTTGCTCCAGGCTTTCACCTTCGTTCAGGAACTCGGCGATGCATCGTGAGGTGAGATCCGGTGCCGCCACCGCCATCATGTGCCTTTGGCCGGCGAGAACGGTGCAGCGGCCATGCGGCGCGAGCCTGGCCATGGCGGCCGACATTGCCGGCGAGGAGTTCTTGTCCTCGGAGCCGGTGATGAACAGGGCCGGCATGGCCAGGGTCTGCAGGCGCTCGGCGTGGTCGCCGTCGGCACGGGCGAACAGGCGATAGGTGCGGGCGTAGCCTTCGGGATCGACCTCGCTCAACGCTGCCGCCGCCTTCCCGGCCGCCGCCGTGAGCTCGGCCGGAACCGGATCGCCGAACCAGCGGGCGATGGTCTCGGCGACCCCCGCCGCATCGCCGTGGCCGGTGAGCGCCGCCGCGCGCTCGAGCACGGCTTGGGCCAGATCAGGCGGACGACGGAACACGGCGTTGAGCGACACGACACGGCGGATGCGCTTCGGCGCTAGCAGCGCGAGTTCCTGCGCGACCAAAGCCCCCATCGAGTGACCGACGACGGACACCTTGTCGAGGCCGAGATGATCGAGCAGCCGGATCGCCTGCGCGGCATAGTCGGCGAGTTCCGGCTCCTGCGGCGGCAGCGGCGAGCGGCCGTGGCCAAGCATGTCGATGGCGATCAGGTCGAAGCGGTCAGCCATCCGCTGGGTCTGCGGCTGCCAGATCGTCGCGTTCATGCCGACGCCGTGGATGAACAGCACCGGCGCGCCCGATCCGGCGCGGATAAAGCCGGTTCCGTCGGGCGCGGCTGCCCGGGTCCATCCAGGTGCGACGGCGTCATCCATGCAGGTCGCCCACTTCCTTGAGGTCCTGATAGCGGTCGCCGATGCGATGGTGAGGACGGCCGCCGATCGAAGCACCGAGCGCCACGACCAACTCGTCCGGCGCCGGTGCGTCGCCGATCTGGAAATGCACGGTCAGATAGTGCGAGCGACGGCCCTCGTCATTCTTGTCCATCAGCGGAATCATGATCGGTGTGTTCGGCCCACCACGCAGATTGGTGAAGGCGAGATAGGTCTTGGCGGCGACGGCGCGGCGATAATGATTGCCGAAATGCAGTGTGTGGATCAGCGCCGAGGCATGCTCGATCTCGCCCGACGTGCCGCAGATCGCGGCCTTGCCGTAGCCCTCGATCGCCTCGGCCGAGCCGGCGGCGGCAACGATCTCGCGGGTCAGGGTTTCTCCAAGCGCCGGCGCAAAGGCGCGGATTTCGGGCGAAAGATCCTCGATGAAGCCGCGACCCGCCCAGGGGTTCGTCAGCACGGCGGCGATGCCGATCAGGCGCAGCGGCTTGGATGCTGCCTTGCCGCCTTCGATCAGCGTGTTCTCGCTGTAAGTGACGATCTTGCGAATGGCCGGCTGCATGGAAACCTCTGTCAGGTGGCGCTCGAGAAAATGCCAACTTCTCTGTCGTCTTATGGTATACCATAGTATGGAGCACCAAACACCTTGTCAACCGGCCATGGAATCTGTTTTCGTGGCGGCCAAGGGAGCAGAGACATGCAGGACGACACGCTTCGCATCGATCGCAGCGCCAAAACCTTGAGAACATTGGCCCTTGAGCGCATGCGCGAGGCCATAATGGATTTTCATTTCCAGCCCGGCGAAAGGCTCGTCGAGCGGCCGCTTTGCGACCAGCTCGGCGTCAGCCGATCGGTTGTGCGCGAGGTCCTGCGGCAGCTGGAGGCTGAAGGCCTTGTGCAGATGATCCCCGGGCATGGTCCGGCTGTGGCCAAACCGGATATCGGCCGCACCGACGAGATCTATGAGCTCAGGGCTTTGCTCGAGGGCATCGCGGCGCGCGCCTGCGCGCAATCGGCCACCAATGGCCAACTGGCCGTACTGGAGCACGCCCTCGGCGAGCTCTTCGAGGCCTGGGCCTCGGGCAAGCCGCCGGCAGTGATGCGCGCGACGACGAAGTTCTACGAAGCGCTTTTCGAGGCTGCGGACAAGCGTGTCGCCTGGGAGATCGTCAGCGGGTTGAATGTGCGCATCAACCAGCTGCGTTCGATGACGATCGCCTCGGCAAACCGTCGCGAGCCGGCGATCGCCGAGATGAACGCGATTATGGATGCGATCCGGGCGCGTAAGCCGCAGGAGGCGGAAGCCGCGGCACGGCGCCACGTCGAATCCGCCTGGAAGATCGCCCGGGACAAACTGCGCCTTGACCCTCTCTAAAGCGCGTCGCGCTGGAACGAATTTAGGCGACGCTTTCGCACAAATCCCGCCATGCCGAATTCCGGTTCTATCCTATTGGGGACCACCCAGGGGAAGAACGGTCAGCCGAGCTCCGCCACAGCTCTTATCCGACGGTAAATGAAGGGTTCGCCCGCCGCATTGTCTGCCGCGGCGCGCCGAGTTTCGTCGGTGAGCATGCCCATGCGGGCATGGATCGGCGATTTGATGCACACCGGATCCGTTGCAGCGGCATCGCCGGCAATCGCCATCGCCTGACATCTGCAGCCGCCCCAATCGAACTCGCGCCGCTCGCAGCTTCGGCACGGCTCCTGCATCCATTCGGTACCGCGAAAGGCATTGAATGCCGGTGAATCGGTCCAGATCTCGGCCAGCGAGCGCTCTCCGAAACGCTCGAAGCGGAGCGCAGGAATGGTCTGCGCGGCATGGCATGGCAGCACCGTGCCGTCGGGCGTCACCATGAAGGCGTCGCGCGCCCAGCCGCCCATGCACGGCTTGGGATAGACGGCGAAATAATCCGGCGGGACGAAATCGATGTTGATGACGCCGGCAAGCCGTGCTTGCGCCGCCGCGACGATCTCCGCTTGCCGCTCGACCGCGGCGCGTTCGGGCATCAGCGTATTGCGATTGGCCAGCGCCCAGCCGGCATACTGCACATTGGCGATCTCGAGCCGCTCGGCGTCCAGCGAAAGAGCCAGGTCGATGAATTCCGGCACTTCCTCGATGTTGTGGCAATGGATCGGCGCATTGATGGTGAGCGGCAACCCGGCCGCGCGGGCGCGGCGTGCCGTCTCCAGCTTCTTTTCGTGGCTGCCGCTGTGGTTGCCGATACGGTCGGTCGTCGCCGGGCGGGCGCCCTGGAAGCTCAGCTGCAGGTGGTCGAGCCCGGCTTCGGCAAAGGCCGCGATCCGGCCCTCGGCAATGTTGATGCCGGCGGTGATGAGGTTGGTGTAGACACCGCGCGCCGAAAGCCCGGCGATCAATTGCCCGAGATCGCGGCGCAGCGTCGGCTCGCCGCCGGACAGATGCACCTGCAGAACGCCGAGATCGGCGGCCTGCGAGAAAAGATCGAGCCAGGTCTGGGTGTCGAGCTCACGATCGGCCTTGAGCAATTCGAGCGGATTGGAGCAATAAGGGCACTGCAGCGGGCAGCGATGCGTCAGTTCCGCCAGCATGCCGATCGGAGGCAGAAGCGGCTCGCTCATAGCTTCACCAGCAGCTTGTCCGACCATTCCTGGAGGAAGGCGATGACATCGGCCGCTACGGCCTTCTGTTCAGCATCGTAATCGGCCGCAAGACCAGCGATGATGTAGCCGACGGTGGACCGCCCGTCGCAGCGGCGCAATATGTCGAGACTGATATCGTTCGGCCAGAATACCCTCTCCGGCGAAAGCACGGCGAAGGCCTGCCGCACGGGATCGTATTGTATACGCACGTGCCTCGGCAGCGATGGCATCGATTGCAAGGAGACGATGGCTCTCTCGCGCAGCGCCATCATCGGGTTGCCTCCGGCTGGAAGGCGCCCGGAGGGACGTTTCCCGGCGCGCCATAGGCATGTTGAAGCGCATCGAGCATGGCCCACAATATATCGCATTTGAACACCAGCGCATCGATCGCCTGCTGCTGGCGCTCGGCCGTCTCGGCGTGGCCCAGCACATAGGCGAGGGCGAAGTCGGCGTCGCGCGTTGCCTGTTCCGGCCGCCGGCTGAAATAGGCCAGCGTGTCCTCGGTGATGTAGTCGTATTTGGCCAGCATCGCCGGCACTCGCTCGCCGATGATGATCGGCGAGAACATCTCGGTCAGCGACGATGCCACCGCCTCGAGCAGCGTGCGGTTCGTGCAGAAGGAAAGATAGGCGCCGACGGCGAAGCGGGTCGCCGGCAGCGCCAGCCTTTCGCTCTTGACGGCTTCGGCATCGAGCCCGAGCGAGGTCGCCAGATGCAGCCAGCGCGCGATGCCGCCGCTCCAGCCGTCCTCGCCGTCGTGATCCTCGATGCGATTGCGCCAGGCGGCGCGAAACGCCGGATCCTCGGCATGTGCCAGGATCACGGCGTCCTTGCGCGGAATGACGGCCTGGTAGCAGTAGCGGTTTAGTGCCCAGGCCTGCATTTCGGCCTTCGTCAGCACGCCACTGGTCATCCTGTGATGAAAGGGATGGCGGTTGTGATAACGCTCGGCGCCGACCTGCCGCAGCACGGCCTCGAGCTCGCTCTTGGACAGACCATGTCGCGCCGCGTCGTGGAAGTCGCTCAAAGTTCGATCTCCATTCCGTCGCTCCCGATCTCCCAGCCAGCCGCTCTGACCGCCGCGTGTTCGGCGGAACTCTCGTCGAGAATAGGATTGGTATTGTTGATGTGGATGAAGACGCGGCGGCCGATCCTCACATCGGCCAAGGCGGCGATCGAACCCGCTTCTCCAGACATTGCGATGTGCCCCATGCGCGCACCGGTCTTCTGGCCAACGCCGGCGAGGATCATCTCGTCGTCTGTATAGACAGTGCCGTCGAACAGAAGGCAGGCGGCGTCCGCCAGACGCGTGCGCAGGGCGGCATCGATGCCCGCGCAGCCGGGAATGTAGAAGACAGCGGCGCGACTTCCAGCCCCGTTGACACGCACGCCGATCGTGTCGCCCGTGTCGGAGCTGAAATCGGCATTTGGATCGCCTCTTTGCTCGAGATAGAGCGCGATCTTGCCGGGCACGGGAAAGGCGTCGACGACCACGCCGGTCTCCTGGCCGTCCGCGTTGCAGATCGCCAGTTCCTCCGTTGGCGCCAGAAGGCGGCGCGGCACGATCGCCGGATCGAGAACGTTGAAGATCGAATTCGCCGCCAGCGTCGCCAGCACCTGTGCCGTTGCATAGATTGCGAAGGGCTGCCGCTCCCGCAGGCTGAGCAGGCCGGCGATATGGTCGACGTCGCCATTCGTCAGCACGACCGCGCGGATGGGCGTCGAGCGCAGCGGCGCATCGGCCGCGGGCTGCAGTTCAGGCGTTTGCGCAATCTGGCGGCCAATGTCGGGCGACGCGTTGAACAGAACCCAGCCTGTCCCGTCAGCCGATACGGCAATGGACGACTGGGTCCGCGAATGCACGCCGGCCATGCCGCTCCGAGCCGAGCGGCTCAGGTGAAAGTTGCAGTTCCATTGCGGAAAGCCGCCTCCCGCCGCCGATCCTATGATCTTCACGCGCATGGCGATGCCTGCTCTGCGGCCCATTTGACCGGCGCCAAATTCTCGGTGGCAAACGGCTTCGCGCCCGCGTTTCCCGCGGCAACCCCCGTCGCGACGACCTCAAGCGGCAAGGGGATGCATGCCCCCACAGCTAGGGACACGCAGCTCTGCGGCCTACTTCCTGGGAGGCGTTTCAGCAGGCAGATACCGCGAAATCTCGAAGCCCGCGGCAACCTGGCACATCGTCGGTTTCTTCCAGCTCTTCTTCTTCATTGCATTCTCCTCTTTAGCCAGCCCGAAGGGACCGGTCGTCATTGGCGCCATTGCGGGCAATGCAATGGCTCATCCATCACCTCACAATGGACAAATGAAACGCTGGGTTCTCAAACAGCCAAAAAACACAGGAACAGAACACAACTGCCTAGCTCAAGGATCAGTTCCTTAGCTCCGTCTCTCTCCCGTTCGATCAAGCTCACCCCGGCGACCAGTTGCGGCACCTTGCGCTGCATGCAGGGCCAGTCCGGATCGGTGTTCGCGGCCGTGGCGCCGGCGTGGGGCATGAGCATGACAGCCGCAACCAGGCTGCGAACAAGGCTCATCCGTTCCATCAACCGTTTCCTCCCGTGCCTTGCTTGCGGGTTATCAGGCCGCGCGAAGGGTCATAAGCGATGATGGCGCCCCCGAGAAACAGCAGCGTGCAGCCGGCGACGACACCCAGCGACACCCAATCGATCTGCCCGTAGAAGGCGAAGCGGATCAGCTCGACGGCATAAGTAAAGGGGTTGGCGAGGCAGAGCTTGTAAAGCAGCGGGCTCGCTTCCTGGATGCGCCATAATGGGTAGAGCGCCGGCGACGCGAAATAGCCGGGAAAGATGACGAAGTTCATGATGCCGGCGAAGTTCTCGAGCTGCTTGATCATCGAGGACAAAAGCATGCCGAGCGCGCAAAGCATCATCCCCGACAGGAACAGGGCCGGCAGCACGCATAGGTAACCGAGCGGCGGCGCCTTGACGCCCCAGAACCAGGCAACGATCAGAAAGGCATAAACCTGCGCGATCGAAACGGAAACGCCGGCGAGCATCTTCGACACCAGCAGATACCAGCGGGGAAATGGGCTGACCAGCAGGATGCGCATATTGCCCATCTCACGGTCATAGACCATCGACAGCGAAGACTGCATGCCCGAGAACAGCAGGATCATGCCGCACAAGCCCGGCGTGATGTAGACCTCGTAGAGCACGTAGGTCTTGTAGGGCGGGATGATCGAGACCCCGAGCACCTGCCGGAATCCAGCGGCAAAAATGAACAGCCAGACGAGCGGTCGTACCAGCGACGAGATGAAGCGCTCGCGCTGGTGCAGGAAGCGCAGCCCTTCCCGCACGACGACGCCTTTGAGGCAGATGAGGTAGTGACGAAAGCCGAAGGCGCCGGACTTCACTGGCGTGACGGCGGCGACCTTTTCCGGCATTGCGGGAGTGCTCATGGCGAGATCTCCGCCTGGGCGGCTGCTTCGCCGCGGCTGAGTTTGGAAAAGGCGTCGCGGATCGACGCGGCACCACTCGCTTTGACCACGTCGGCCACTTTGCCTTTGGCGACCAGGTCACCTTGCCGCAGCACGACGACCTGGTCGCCATCTTCAACCTCGTCGATCAGGTGGGTGGCCCAAAGCACGCCGATGCCCTCGGTTTCGACCAGCTTGCGGATCGCGGCAAGAATGCCCGCGCGCGACTGGATGTCGAGACCCACCGTCGCCTCGTCGAGCAGCAGCAGAGACGGGCGATGGAGCAGCGCCCGGACGATCTCGATGCGCCGCATCTGGCCGCCGGAAAGGCTGCGAGCCTTGTCATGCTGACGGCCTTGCATGTCGACCGTCTCGATCAGCGCTGCAATGCGCTGCCGGGCTTCGTGCCGTCCGATGCCGTGCAGCGAGGCGTGATAGGAGAGGTTCTGGTATACGCTCAGGTCGAGGTCGAGCGTGCGTGCCTGGAATACGATGCCGACCCGCCTCAGCGCCTCGCCGGACGCACGGCTGACGTCATGGCCGAAGATGCGGATCGATCCCTGGCGCGTGTCGTAGAGGTGGCTGATCAGCGAGAACAGGGTCGTCTTGCCGGCGCCGTTGAGACCGAGAAGGGCGGTGAAAGTCGCCGGCGCGATCGAGAACGAAACGTCGTTGAGCGCCCGCTTCGGACCATAGGAATGGCTGACGCCGGCGACATCGAGTGCCGCCGCTCCGTTCCCCGTTTTCGCTGTCCTCGCATGCTGCATGGATGCTCCTTCAGGATGCTTATCTAGCGCGCTCGACGTCTTTGGCCCCGGCTTCAAGGCCTAATCTTCCGGCTGCTTTTCTACTTGGGCGATATGACCACCCCCCACGGCTGCTGACCCACGGTGACCGACTGAACCGGCTCCTCGGTCGCCGTATCGATGAAAGTGATGTCGTTGGAATTGCCGTTCGTTGTGATCAGTGTCTTCTGATCGGGGGTGAAGTCCAGATGCCAGACGCGCTGTCCGACGAGGATGTATTTTTCAACCTCGTAGGTTTCGGTGTTGATCACTGCGACATGGTTCGCCGGGCCGAGCGCGATATAAGCCTTCTTCCCGTCGGCGCTGATGGCGATGCCGACCGGCTGGATGGTTTCGGCTCGCAGTCCGGGAATCGCGAACTTGATCCTCTTCACGACCTGGCGCTTGGTGTTGTCGATGACGCTGACGGTGCCGCCGATCTCGGCACTGACCCAGACCTGCGAGCCGTCGGGCTTGAACGCGGCGAAGCGCGGGCGCGTGTCGACCAGCACGTTGTCGGTTACCTCATGGCTCTCGGTGTCGATGAAATGCGCCATGCTGGTGGTCTCCGAGGTGTTGACCAGGGTCTTGCCGTCGGGGCTGACGGCCATGCCTTCGGGTTCCACGCCGACCGGGATCTCGGACGTGACTTGCTTGCTGTCGAGGTCGATCGCGGTGACCAGATTGTCGTTTTCGTTGGCGACGTAGAGCGTCTTGCCGTCGGGCGAAAGCACGAACAATTCGGGATCGTCGCCGGAGGGCAGCGTGCCGACGACCTGCAGCGTCCTGGTATCGATGATTTGGATCGTATTGTCGTCGCTGGCGCACAAATAGATGAACTTGCCGTCGTGCGAGATGGTGATGCCGCGCGGTCTCTGGCCGACGTCGACGGTCTTGACCACCTGCATCGTCGCCGTGTCGACGACGGTGATCGTATTGTCCTTCTCATTTGAGACGTAGGCCGTGTAGGCCGATGCCGGGTCGGCCATGACGCCGGTTGCGAGAATGGCGAGTATGCAAGCTCGGCTCTGCACGAATTCCTCCCGATCGGCGCTACTTGAGAACGCATTTCGTTTCCGGCTGATCGATGCCGAGGGTGTCGAGCTCGGAGACCTGGTGGAGATAGCCCTCCTGGGGAGATGTCGAGACGACCGATGTGGCATCGCCAAGCAGGATCGGCTGGCGAAGCTGGAGGTTCCATTTGCGGAAGGTCAGCTTCTGTCCCTTGAAGGCGGCGACCGAGAAGTCGTCCGAGCGGATGTAATCGCTGATCTTTTTCGGATCGTCGCCATTGGTGCGCGTAGTGGCTTCGCCGACGGCCCGCACGGCCGTCCAGGCCGACATGTCCTTGGACATCATTCGCCGGCCTGCTGTCTTCAGGAAGCGATTTTGCATTTGAATGCCGCCCCACTGTTCACTCGCGGGATGCCATGACGACGCCACAAGACCGGCCGTGCCTGCGACGAGCCGCGGCGTCCAGCTGCGGTAGGGCACGTAGCTCCCGAACACCTCGCTTTCATCGGCCACAAGCAGCACGTCATGCTCCGGCAGGTCCTGCGTGAATACCGAAATCTGTTGCTGTATCTGCGTGGCTCCGGTGTCAGTGCGGCGCGCCGTCCCGGTATCCTTGAATTCCTTCTCCGCGACGATCTGCCCGCCGAAGCGGGCTGCCGAGCGGCGCAACGCGTCGGCATAGAGGCGGTCCTCGTCATGCGAGCCGTAGAGCAGCACCCAGTTCGGCCATTTCTTCACCATCAGATACTGCGCCAGAGCGTCGGCGAGCATGCTTCGCGTCGGCGCGATGTGGAAGACGTTTATGCGGCAGTCCTCCTCGCGCAGTCTGTCGTCGGTGGCGCCCACGTTGAAGATCAGCACGCCCTTGTCGCGGGCGATGTCGGCGATCGACAGCAGCTGCTTGGCCGAGAGGTCCGCGATCACATAGCGGTCGCCTTTGTCAATCAACGCGTTGAATGCCTGAAGCGCGTCGGCTTCCGGTTTTATCTCGGTGACGTCGAGGCTGAATTTCTGCTTGATGAACCTGCCCGTCGTGTTGTTGTCGCCGATGGCGACATTGGCGCCGGCGACACCTTCGTCACGCGGCGGCTCGTCTAGCAGGGAAAGCGTCAGGCGCGGCGCGTAGGCCCGTAAATAGCCTAGCTTGATTTCGGTGATCTTCTCGTCCGGCTTGATCGCTCCGGCCGGCTGCACGGTCGGTTGCTGGGCGAACGCCCGTGGAGCAGCAGCGGTCAGGGACAGAAAGCACAAAAGGCCCGCCAAGGTGCCCGACGCCGCGCTTGTCATCGACAATCACCGTTCTTGCGCCTAAGTCCGATCGTTTGCCGGACCAGCGCGAAGTCAAGGTGCCCCAAGGCGAACTTAGAGAGCCGGCGGGATTTATCAACCTCGTGAGCAGGACGTCTCCGGCTCTGTTTGCGACGGATCGCGGTCCTCAGGGCTGCTGGCCGCGCGACGGTCCGAAGCGGCCCGGACGTATCTCAGGGAAGAGGACGCGGGCTGCTTCGGCTGAACCATTTGTCTTTCGTCGCCCCCGCCCCCCACCGGTTCACGCAGGTTTGCGCTCGGGACTACGGCGCTCCTGAAGCAAACTTGCGATTTGATGCCCTCAGCTTGACCTTGCGGGGAGGCCTGTCCTCTGATTCCCTGATCTTGGCGGGACCATCTGATTCGTTTGCTAGTTGCTCTGGCGCAGCCACTGCGTCCCGTAGAGAGATCACAATGACTGCCAAGCCGGAAATCCTGGAGATGAGACCTAAGATCACCGTTGTCGGGGTCGGCGGCGCTGGCGGAAACGCCGTCAACAACATGATCGCTGAAGGCCTGCAGGGGGTCGAGTTCGTCGTCGCCAATACCGACGCCCAGGCGCTCACAATGTCAAAGTCGCCGCGGCTGATCCAGTTGGGTGCGCATGTGACCGAGGGCTTGGGCGCCGGATCTCTCCCCCACGTCGGCAGCGCGGCCGCCGAGGAATCCATCGACGAGATCATGGATCATCTGGCGGGAACGCACATGTGTTTCATCACGGCGGGCATGGGAGGCGGCACCGGGACTGGCGCCGCGCCCGTCATTGCGCGTGCGGCGCGCGATGCCGGCATTTTGACGGTGGCGGTGGTTACCAAGCCTTTCACGTTCGAGGGCAAGCGCAGGTCCCAGGCCGCCGAGGAGGGCATAGACCGCCTTCGCGAAAGCGCCGATACCGTGATCGTGATCCCCAACCAGAACCTTTTCAGGGTCGCCGACGCCAGGACGACATTTGCCGATGCCTTCGCTATGGCGGACCGTGTTCTCTACGCCGGTGTCGGCTGCATCACGGATCTCATCGTGAAGGAAGGCCTGATCAATCTCGATTTTGCCGACGTGAAGTCGGTGATGCGGGACATGGGCCGGGCGATGATGGGAACCGGTGAAGCCTCGGGGGAGGGCCGCGCAAGGACGGCGGCCGAGGCAGCAATCGCCAACCCGCTGCTCGATGAGGCTTCCATGACGGGCGCCAGAGGCTTGCTGGTATCGATCTGCGGCGGCACGGACATGACGCTCTTCGAGGTCGACGAAGCCGCGACACGGATACGGGAAGAGGTCGACGCCGACGCCGACATTATCGTCGGCGCCATCTTCGACCAGGCGTTGGCCGGAAAGTTTCGGGTGTCGGTCGTCGCAACGGGTCTGCGGAAGAGCGAAGACATGCCGCAGCTTCAGCAGAGGATCGCCTGAAGCCGGCCTTCCTGGTTGGCGAGATCCCGCGGCGAATCTCTGCTCGTCGCTATGACTTGACTTGGTTGGCTTTCGGTGGCCTGCCCAGGCCCCTACGGCCGGGATCGCGGCGAGCGATCGTAGCTAGGGTTTTCAGTCGAACGAACTGGAGCAGATCAGCTGGCCGTTTTCTGTAACGGGCCATTCTCTCGGCGATGAGGCCCGGGCGGGCTGCGATTTTTGCGCCGGCGCCGGTGAACATTTTTCCCCTGAGACAGTTTGGAGTGCCTTGGGGAATACCGGAAAGCCACTTGGACAACACGGGATTAACGGACAGCACGACCAGTGACGCGGAGCGCTTACTCGCTGTCCGGTTCGCGGGTCTGCAGTGGATCACGGTGGCCGGCTCATATTTCGCCACTGAGGACGGCGAGCCGTGGATGCCGATCGGGCAGAATGACGCGATAAGCTGGCCTGAGCTAAATGGGCTGTTCCGGCGCAAGGACATAGCCGGCGTGGAGGCTCACCTCCGCTGGCTTAAGCAAAGCGGCGTCACCTGCCTCAGGCTGATGCTGGAATATGCTCAGGTCCGCCACCGCTACTTCGAGCGGCCGCTCGGTCGCTTCGTTCCTGCCATGGTGCGGCTGTGGGACGATCTTTTTCGTCTCTGTGAAAAGCACGGTTTGAGAATATTGCTCACCCCGTTCGATACATTTTGGCAGTGGCGGCACTGGCGTCATCACCCCTATAATCAGAGGAACGGCGGCGTGCTGGATCAGCCCTCGCGCTTTCTGGTCTGCACGGCCACGCGCCGCGCCATCAAGGCAAGGCTGGAATTCGCGGTGCGCAGATGGGGCGGCAGCGGCGCGCTCTTCGCTTGGGACCTCTGGAACGAGATCCATCCCGAGCAGGCCGAAGGCAGCGCCGACGATTTCGGCGACTTCATCCACGATCTCGGTGCTTTCGTTCGCCGGCTGGAGATTTCGCTCTACGGCCGCTCCCACCCGCAAACGGTTTCGCTCTTCGGACCGGAGCTTCGCTGGCGGGCGCACATGCCGCTCCGCGAACCCATCTTCCGGCATCCGGATCTCGACTTCGCCTCCCTCCACATCTACGAGGAGGGCACGATCGATCATCCCCGCGACACAGTGGCCCCGGCGCTCGGCCTGGGGCGGATCGTCGGCGAGGCCCTGGCCGAAACTCGCGATGGCCGGCCGTTCCTCGACAGCGAACATGGCCCGATCCATACCTTCAAGGACAAGAAGATCACGCTGCCGGAGCCGTTCGACGACGAATATTTCCGCCATATGCAATGGGCGCACCTGGCTGCCGGCGGTGCCGGTGGCGGCATGCGCTGGCCGAACCGTACGCCGCATGTGCTCACACCCGGCATGCGGCGGGCGCAGCGCTCGCTGGCGGGTTTCCTGCCGCTGATCGACTGGAGTCGGTTCCGACGTGTCCATCTCTGCGGCCGGGTGCGGGTTTCCCGCCCCGATGTCGCGGCGGTAGCCTGCGGCGACGATGCCCAGGCGGTGGCCTGGTTGGTGCACCGCGAAACGATCGGGCCCAACGGCATGCTGCAGGCCGACGTGCAAACCGAGCCCGTCATGATCGACCTGCCTGGGCTGGCTCCGGCTAGCTACCACATAGTCGGCTGGGATACTGCGGCCGGCACGCAAGCGGCGGAATGGCGGGCGCAAGCGGACGGTAGGTTGAAGCTGGAGGTGCCACCGTTCGCGACCGATGTCGCGCTCGCGATCCGCCGATGCTGAGAGGGACCGAAGCCAGCCCGTCCGTCTCTGCTTTGCCTTGCTCGATGGCAGCTCCGAGACCTTGCCGAGACCGACCGGGAGTATCGGCGGTCTTCTAGATTTTCGCGGCTGAGCGGGGAACACTTCATCCACCTTCGGGTTCGGAAGTTATGCGTCATGCGCCGCCCGCGTCAGCCCGCTCAGCTTCGGCAATGAACGAGGACCCGATTATTCCACTCGCAAAAGCCATCCGAGAGCGCAATGCGGTGCTCTTTGTCGGAGCTGGTGTTTCGATGAGCGTGGGGCTGCCTTCCTGGGAGAAGCTGATTGAACGCATGGCGAGCGAACTCGGCCTGGATGGGGCGAGACCGCGTGATCGCTTCCAAACCCTGGCCGAGTATTACCGGATCAAGCATGGCAGCATCGGGCCGTTGCGCAGTTGGATGGACAGGCACTGGACCGTGACGAGGGAGAAGATTCGGGAGTCCGAACTGCATCGTCTGATCGTCGCGCTGGATTTTCCGGTGATCTACACCACCAACTATGACCGGAACCTCGAAGTCGCCTTTGAGATACACGGCCGCGCATACGTGAAGGTGGCCAATGCTCGGGATGTCTCGAAGGCTCGCCGGGACGTCGCGTGCATCGTGAAATTCCACGGCGACTTCGATGACGATTCCTCGCTGGTCCTTACGGAAACGGACTATCTCGATCGGCTATCCTTCGATTCGCCGCTCGATGTGCGATTTCGTTCCGATGCGCTCGGCAGCACGGTTCTGTTCGTCGGCTATAGCTTGTCGGACCTGAACATCCGGCTGCTGTTGCATCGGCTTTGGCAGACATGGAACCGATCGGGCTACGAGGCGGATCGGCCGCCGTCATTCATTTTCATGGCGAGCCGGGACCCTGTCGAAGAAGCCGTGCTGGGGCGTTGGGGTATCTCCGTGCTCACAGGCGACAACGACGATCCGGAAGTCGGCCTCGTGAGTTTCCTCAGTCGGCTGGCCGAGGTTGTGAACGATCAGGAGATCACGCTGGGCTGAACGCCGTTCAGCACGCGGCAAGAACGAAGAATTTGCCCAACCCAAAGAGGGTTTCGGCCGTTGGTCGACCGTGCCGGCCAATGCAAGGAGTAGGAATGTGCCGCAAGCCGTTAGCCCAAACGTGAATCCGGCTGCCAGCGCGGTCACATTCGACAGTTTTTTCATGGGCGGTTTCGAATGCTCCTCGCACCGGCGAAAGGATGGCGTGCGTCTCGATCTCGTGCGGGCGACTGGCCATGATTCTCACGCAGAACGCGACTATCGCGGCTGCGCGAACCTTGGCCTCAGAACTGTTCGTGACGGGCTACGCTGGCACCTGATCGAGAAGGCGCCGGGCGTGTACGATTGGTCGAGTTGGGCGCCGATGATCGAAGCGGCAAATGTCGCCAGCGTTCAGGTCATCTGGGATGTCTTTCACTACGGAACCCCCGATTATCTTGACCAGGGCGGGAAGGAACTGATCGAGCGCTATGCCGATTTCGCAGCGGAAGCTGTCCGGTTGCATCGGGCCATCAGCGGGAAGCCTGCGCTCGTCTGCCCGATCAACGAGATATCGTTCTTCGCCTGGGCAGTCGAAGTGGGCTATTTTCCACCGGCCGGCCCAAGGCGAAGGGGTTGGTTCAAACGCCACCTCGTCAAGGCTGCCGTGCAAGGCATACGAGCCATGCGCCAAGCGGATCCAGAATGCCGGTTCATCTGGGCCGAGCCGCTTATTCACATCGCGCCGCGCGATCGAAGCCGCGGGGAAATGCGGGCGGCTGAAAAAGTCCGTCAAGGACAGTTCGAAGCGTACGACATGCTGATGGGGCGCGTCGAGCCGCAGCTTGGCGGCAGCGAAGATCTCATCGATGTCATCGGTCTGAATTTTTACCCGCACAATCAGTGGTACCTGCACGGGCCAACAATCCCGATGGGGCATCACGAATACCGGGCTCTGTCGGAAATGCTCGTCGAGGTCGCCCGACGCTACCGACAGCCGATGTACATTGCAGAGACAGGTGCGGAGGGATCGGGGGGCCCGGCATGGCTTCACTATGTATGCGGCGAGGTGCGGGAGGCTATGAACCAAGGCGCGCCGGTCGGGGGTATTTGCCTTTATCCGATCACGGCTTACCCGGGATGGGACAATTCACGCCACGCCGAAGTTGGCCTTTTCTCCGTCATCCATGCGGATGGATCGCGTCGCACCCGTCAGCCGATGGCCGATGAACTGGCGAGGCAGCAGAGGCTGTTTGAGAAGCATTCTCGATCCACGCAGCCTTGCATGCCGGAGTAGCAAGCGGCTTTAGCCCGGCACAGCCATTGCCGGCTGCAAGGCGCCTCCAATTGGGACCGTCTTCTGAATGCGGGCGAAAGTAGCCAGAGCCTGACCCACGACCTGGTCCATATTGTAATAGCGGTACGTCGCAAGGCGTCCGACAAACCAGACATCCGGGCGACTGGCGGACAAGGCTTCATATTGCTTGTAGAGCGCTTCGTTTTCCGGCCGGGGCACCGGGTAATACGGATCGCCAATGTCGGTCGGGTATTCATAGGTGAGGCTTGTCCGGGCGTTCTTCTGGCCGGTCAGGTGCTTGTACTCGGTGATCCGGGTGAAGTCCTCCGTTTGCGGATAGTTGACCACAGCGACCGGCTGGAACTGTTCGCATTCGACGGTCACGTGCTCGAAACGCAGTGAGCGATACGGCAGGCGGCCAAGTCTCCAGTCGAAGAATTCGTCGACAGGGCCGGTGTAGATCAGCTTGCGGAACGGAATCCGGTCCCGGACCTCACGATAATCGGTCTGCAGCATGATCTTGATATTGGGATGGTTGAGCATGCGCTCGAACATGCGCGTGTACCCGTTCGCGGGCATGTGCTGGAAGCTGTCGCCGAAGTAGCGGTCGTCGCGGTTGGTCCTGGTCGGAACCCGGGCGGTTACCGATTTGCTGAGCTGGGAGGGGTCTACGCCCCATTGCTTCCTGGTGTAGCCGCGGAAGAATTTCTCATAGAGTTCCCGTCCGACAGTGCTGACCACGACGTCCTCGGCCGTGTGGACTTCCTCGATGGTCTCGCGGCGAGACGCGAAGAAGTCTTCCAGTTCCACCGGATCCAAATCGAGACCATAGAGGCGGTTGATCGTATCGAGATTGATGGGGATCGGGAGAAGCATTCCGTCGACCGCCGCCAGCACACGATGTTCATACGGCCGCCATGTCGTGAAGTGTGACAGATAATCCACGATGGACCGCGCATTTGTATGGAATATGTGCGGCCCGTAGCGGTGGATGAGGATGCCTGCTTCGTCGTAGCAGTCATAGGCGTTGCCACCGATGTGATTGCGGCGATCGATGAGGAGAACGCTTTCTCCCCGCTGCGAGGCAATCCGTTCGGCGAGAACGCTGCCGGCGAAGCCGGCGCCCACGATCAGCCAGTCGAACATGGTCAGGCGCTCCTGCGGAACGGGACGACCTTTTTCCGAGCACTGGCGTTCCTGATGTGAGCGGCCATGCCATTCCATGTGCGCTTCCAGGACATGTCCGCGAGATAGGCATCGACCTGCTGAAGCCGCGCCTCGCGCGATTGGGTAAGGACGGATCGCAGCTTGGTGTCGACGTCCTCGGCGTCCACTATGTCGACGAGCCCGGCTGCGCCGTAGGTTCGCACAACATCGACGATTGCTGTTGAGACCACCGGCAGGCCAGCGGCGAGGAACTCAGGCGTTTTTGTCGGGCTGATGAAGCGAGTGGCCTCGTTGAGCGCGAACGGCATCCAGCCGGCGTCCCAGTGGCGCAGATAATCTGGAAGGTCGGCATAGCCTTTCCCGCCGAGCCAATGCAGATTGTCCGCTGTCGGCAGGCTGCTCGGGTCGATCTTGACCACCGGACCGAGCATGACGAAATGCACGTCTGGCATCGCCTTGGAGGCCTGGGCCACGAGATCGATGTCGAGGCGCTCGTCGATGACGCCGACGAAGCCCACCCGTGGATGAGGAATGCCGAATTGATCGGCAGGGTCCTTGCCGGGTGTCCTTGCCTTGTGGAAGTGGCTGACGTCGATGCTGCTCGGAAACGGATAGATGGCACGGTGCTGGCAGCGCTTCGCTTCAAAGAGGCTCAAGCCGCCGGTGAAGACCACGTCGGCGCGCCCGAAGAGCGCTCGCTCCATCATGGCCAGCTCGGTTGGCGCATTCTTGAACGCCGAAAGTTCGTCCATGCAGTCATAGACGCAGACATCGCAATTGATGTGCGCGCTGAAGCGTAGGGCCATGGGCGTGTAGTACCAGGCGGTCAGGTTAGTGTGCGGCGTCGTAGCGATGATCCGGTCGAGATATTTGCGCTGCACGGCATCAGCTCTGGCCGGGCTTGTGCCAGTTGGAAGCAGAGGAGTCGCGACCCGAATTGCCGGCGCCACCTCTGAGAAACGCATCGAGGGATGCGAGCGCTCCTCGAAAACAGGTTCCTCGAAATAGATAATCTCATGTTCCTTCGCGGCCAAGGTAAGAATATGTTGTGGACGCTGATAGACAAAATTCCATCGTAAATGAGAGAAGCATATCAGTAAGTCTTGCGTCTTCGTGGTTTTTCTGCGAGTTGGTATTCTTATTGCCGCGTCCATACAAATTTTCCCTAGTGGCAGCCGAGATTATATTGCGATTAACATTTGTTAATCGCAGGCAGCGGAGACGAGATCCACCTTTCCGTCTAACTTTCCGTCGAATAACTTGTTCCAGCCGCGAACCGTTAAAGCGGCGAAGGATCACGCCGCGGTGCTGCTGCCCCTTTGGGAGGTGGAGCCAAGATTCGCACGCAGGTTCCTGGGGACGGTCACTCGGTGGCCGTATTTCGGTAGCATGGGCAGCTAAGCTGTTCGACGGCTCCAACGATTCGCCTGGACCGGAGCCAAACGAGCCTCAAACGGCCGGCAATTGCTGGGGCAAGTGATGAAGATCGAGTTCGAGACGAATGTGTTCCCGCTCTTCCATCCGCAGGCGGTGGATGATCTCAAGGATCCATGCCCCGTCTTTGACGGCAGGCTTTGGCACGTCTTCGGCTCGAGCGGCACGGTAACAACCGAGAGCTGGAAGATACTTCACGCAACCGCGCCGGAGCTGCATGGTCCCTGGACGGAGCACGAGCCCATCGAGCTTCCTGTCACAGGATCGGGCGTTGCCGCGCCCGGTGTTGTCTACGAGCTCGGCGTCTTCCACATGTTCATCCAGACCGAGTTCATGAAGTCCGGCGGCCGCTGTGAGCACGCGGTGTCGAATGATGGCTTCAACTGGGTGGTGCTCAACCCGGCAATCCTGTCGATCCCTGGCACGGACGAAGATGGGATCTATGATCCGCATCCGGCGATCATCGGCGGCAAGCGCTACATCGTCTATTCCGGCATGCCGAAATTCAGTCGTGTGCCGCAACCCGACATCTACCTGGCGCGCAGCCAGTCGGACTCGTGGTTCGGACCTTGGAAGCGGCTGGGCAGGATCCTCGACCATAGTGATATCCCACACCACAATACGCGCGATGATCCCGACTACGAGTGGGGGATCGAAGGCGCCCAACTGGTCGAGCTCCCCGATGGCCGCGTGCTTCTGAACGCCACGTGCTTCCTTCCGCGGGGAGCGCGAGGAAGCCGACAACGCGTGTTTTTCGCCATCGCCGCCGAGGTTACCGGACCCTACGTCTCGATAGGTCCGGTTCTTGATCCAGGCGGGCCAGGAGAAAACGGTCACTCCACCGTCATGATCGAGGGCGAACAGCTCACGCTTTTTTACCAGAGCCGTGTCGCGGCGACGAACCATCGCTGGCGATATGGCCTCGCCAGATGCGATATCAGCGTCCTGTCGAAGGTTGCGTGACAGCCCGGGTTCCGACGCGGCGGGGTTCAATTATTTCAAAGCATAGAGATAGGCCGCGATATCGCGCGCCTGCTGCTCGGTGACCCTCGTCGATGGCATGGCGGTGTGCGGATTAATCTCTCTGGCGCCACGTATCCAGCGGATCAGGTTCTCCGGATTGTTCGCCAGCACGCCGCCGATAATGACCCGGCCGGCGAGGCTGGCGTCGAGGCGCGGGCCGACCTGACCTTGCGCGCCCGGCACGCCAGGGATCGTATGGCAGCCGGAGCAGCCGTTCGCGGTCATGATCGGAATGGCGCGCGCGCCCACGCCGCCGGCTGCCGCATCCGACTCGTGCCGGACACGATCACGCCGGTCGGCCCATAAGGCCACGGCGGCGACGGCTACGGCAACTACCACGATGGCGAGGGCGCCGGCGATCAGTCTAGCCAGATCGGAGCGCATGCGTCGCCTCCCTGGTTCCGCTCTTGCTTATCCAGAGGCCGGCGAGCAGCAAGGCGGCTCCGCCATAGATCAGGCCAGCCGGAACCCACATCACCAGACCCGCAAGCTGCTGGTCCTCGATCGGGCTTAAACCCCACAGCGCTGCGCCACCGGCATTTTCCGGATACCAGAGTTTGGGCGACAACAGCAGCAGCACGCCGAGCAGACCGGTGTGCATCGAGGTGAAGAAGAGATGCATGACGGCGCTGCCATAGGCCTGCTGCCGACCGGAACGGGGCAGAAGCGCCCACCAGAACAGCAAGGCAGTGCCGAGGAAGCTCGCATGCTGGGTATAGTGCAGCACGCCCCGCTGCAGGGCTGCCTCGAACAGGAACGGGATGTGCCAGATCCAGATGGCGATCGCGTGGATGATTGTTGCGTTGAGAGGGCGGCTGGCGAAGGCCCAGACCGCCTGCAGCATCTTGCCATGCGTGAGCCTTCCCGTCCTTTGCCGAAACGCGCCCGGTAATGCCCATACCAGGGCCGCGCCGGGGCGGGCTGCAACCAGCAGCGGAGCCGCCAGCGCCATCAGCAGCTCGTGTTCGATCATGTGGGCGGCAAAGATCCGCTCGCCGAGCGCATGGATCGGGCTGACCAGCGCTCCCGTCAGCACGCACCACCCTGCGGCGAACAGCAAGGTTTGTCGTATCCGCTCTGGTCGGCCTCGGCTGCTGCGGCGCCACAGCCGGTTGGCGCCGGTCGCATAGATGAGCGCCAGCGCAGCGAGCGGAAGCGTGATGGGAAGCGCAAGCGTCCAGCCGGCCTCGGGCGCGCCGGCGCCGTAGCAGATCGAGGTCGAGAAGAACGCCTCGAAGCTCATCGCAGGCACTCGTCGAGGATGAGCGCGGCGCTGCCCTGGATGACGATGACGAGGGCAAACAGCAAAGCCGAAAGCATGCCGAGATCGGCGATGAATCGCTCGGTGCTGCGTGTACGCTCCGGTTTGAAGGCGGCGCCGCCTTGCCGCTTTGCCTGCCACGACAGGACGCCGCCGAGGAGCGAAAACACCGCGAGCACCAGTGCGACGGGAAGCACGACCGGGACCTGGCGATTACATTGCCAGGGCACCAGCGCGTAATTCAGCTGCGTAGAGATGGCCCAGGCCAGAGGCCCCGACACGAGACCACCCCAGGACGTTCCCAAACGCAGCGCGCGCATCAGCCTAGCCTCGGGACCCAGTAGATGAGCAGATAGATCGGGATCCAGGTCAAGACTACGAAATCCCAGTAGAAGACGTTGTCGCCGACGTCGCCAAAACGCCGGCCGCTATAGGCGTGGCGCGTGAACATCAGCACGGTCAGAACGATCGTGTCGCCGACGTCGGTGATCAGATGGATGGTGTGCAGCCCGAGCAGCACCCACAGCATCGAGCCATAAGCGTTGGTGTCCCAATAGATGTTCAGGGCCGGAAACTCGAACCAGCGCACGATGAGCGGCACGCTGCCGAGCAGCGACATCACCGCCATGCCGATCCGCACCGGCCCGATGGCGCATTGCTTGGCGTAGCGGTTGAGGAGGTGGTTCGGCACCAGGCTGACGATGAGAAGCAGCGTCACGATCGTTCCCGGCCAATGGTTGGGCTCCGGGGCGCTCAGCCGCCAGTTGGGCCACAAGGTCGCCAGATACAGATAAGCGCCGGCCGCCAGCGCAAAGCCCATTCCTTCCAACGCCATGAAACCGAGCGTACCCCACCAGGTCGGGCTGCGCGGACCAAGCCCGAAGCTTGGCAGTCCTGACAGATCGGCGGCGGGACGCTGCTTCATTCCTCGTCCTCCGGCGTATCTTTCGGCCAGAACCAGCCGATCAGGGTGATTGCGATCGGCGCGGCGCCCCAGACGATCGCCCAGGGCGTGAAGATCGAATACAGAAAGGTGCCGCCGACAGCGATCGCAGCGAACAGGGGCCAGATCGACGGCGTCGCCGATTTCTCGCGGATATCGGGATGCGCTTCCGCCACCGTCGAGATGAGGAGCTCGCGCACATCGACGCGAAGGCCGGTGGCGACGGGAAGGGCCTCGCGTTCGGCCCAGAGCGGCTCGACATTCGTGACGATTGGAATGCGCGCGAAATTATAGCTTGGAGGCGGCGAAGACGTGGCCCATTCCAGCGTGCCGGCATCCCAGGGATTGTCGCCGGCCGGCGCGCCTTTCAAGGCGCCATGCACGAGGTTGAAGGCGAACAGCACGAAGCTCAGGAAGAAGAGCACCGCGCCGCCGGTGATGAACAGGTTGATGTTCCCCCAGCCAAGCTCGGCCGGATAGGTATAGACCCTGCGCGGCATGCCCCACAGGCCGACAAGGTGCATCGGGAAGAAGGCCGCGTTGAAGCCGATGAAGGCCAGCCAGAAATGCCAGCGTCCGAGGCGCTCGCTCATCATGCGGCCGGTGATCTTGGGGAACCAGAAATAGGCGGCACCCAGCAGTGGGAAAACCGAGCCGCCGATCAGCACATAGTGGAAATGCGCGACGACGAAATAGGTGTCGTGCACCTGCAGGTCGAGCGGCACCGAGGCCAGCATGACACCGGTGAGACCGCCAATGACGAAGATGAAGAAGAAACCGAAGACGAAGAGCAACGGCGTCCGGATCACCGGTCTGCCGTCCCACAAGGTCGCTAGCCAGCAAAAGATCTGCACGCCGTTGGGAATGGCGATCAACATGCTGGATGCCGTGAAGAAGCTTGCACCGAGCTTCGGCAATCCCGTCGCGAACATGTGGTGGACCCAGAGACCGAACGACAGGAAGCCGACCGCGATCAACGACAGGACCAGCCCCAGATGGCCGAATGCCGGCCGTCGAGCGAAAGCGGGGATGATCGCGGAGACCATGCCTGTCGCCGGCAGGAAGATGATGTAGACCTCGGGGTGACCGAAGAACCAGAACAGGTGCTGGAACAGCAGGGCATCGCCGCCCTCCGCTGGATTGAAAATATGCGTTCCGACCAGCCGGTCGAGGATCAGGAAGGTCGAGGTGATCATCACCGCCGGCATGGCGAAGACGACGACGAATGAGGTCACCAGCAACGCCCAGACATAGAGCGGGATCTTGTCCAGCGACATGCCTGGCGCACGCTGCTTCAATACGGTGACGATGGTCGCGACGGCGACCGCCAGCGATGAGACCTCGGTATAGGTGATCATCTGCGCCCACACGTCGGCGCGCTTGCCGGGACTGAATTCGGGACCTGACAGCGGCACATAGGCGAACCAGCCGACATCCGGCGCCATTGCAAGGGCGAAGGACACCCAGGCGAAGAGGCCCCCCGAGACATAAATCCAGTAACTGAACGCGTTCAGGCGCGGAAAGGCGATGTTGCGGCTGCCGACCATCAGCGGCACCAGATAGATGCCGGTCGCCTGCACGATGGGCACGGCAAACAGGAACATCATGGTTACGCCATGCATGGTGAACAGCTGGTTGTAGAGGTCCGGCCCGATCAGGCCCCGTTGCGGTCCCGAAAGCTGGATGCGCATGGCGACGGCGTTCAGCCCGCCCAGGCACAGAAACCCGAATGCCGTGATCAGATAGCGCCTTGCGACGACCTTGTGATCGACGCTGGACAGCGCGCCGATGATGCCGGGCGGCGTCCGCCATGTGCGCGCGAGCCAGCGGTGAAGGCTGGCATCGTCCATGCCGGTGTCGCGCGGCCCATCACGTTCGGGGGCGACGTCGCCCTTGGCAGTCGCCTCGCGTTCCGGCGGCAGGTCGCGTTCGCTGGTCAGATCCGCGCTGCTCATTTCAGGCCCTCGAGATAGGCGACGATCGCGTTGAGCTCGTCACCATTGAGCTCGACCACCGGCATGTGGGAGCCGGGCTTGATGCCTTGCGGATCGGCTATCCAGGCGGCGAGATTGCCGCGGCTCATCGTCAAGGTTCCCGCGGCAAGCGTTTGCCGGCTGGCAATATGGGTGAGATCCGGAGCGACCGTTCCGCCCGCGGGCGTGCCGCCGATCTTGTGGCACATCACGCAGGGACGCTTGAGAAACAGGTCCGCGCCCGCCTTCGCCTCGTCGCCCGTCGGGGCCGCGGCCGGCTGCAGCTGGTCGTTCCACCAGGCGTCGAACTTTGCCCGCGGCTCGGCGATGATGAAGGTGCCCATGTTCGCATGCTGCGCGCCGCAGAACTCGGCGCACTGGCCGCGATAGGTTCCGGGCTTGTCCGCCTTGATATCCAGCACGTTCATGTGACCGGGGATGAGGTCGAGCTTGCCGGCCAGACTTGGGATCCAGAAGGAATGGATCACATCGGTCGAGGTCAGAAGAAGCCGCACCGGCTCGCCGGCGGGGATGTGGATTTCGTTCGCCGTCGTCAGGATGCGGCTCGGCGTGGCATCCTCATAGCGCACCTCCCACCACCACTGGTGCCCCGTCACCCGAATGGTGAGCGCAGCGTTCGAGCCGATTGCCGCAAGCGTCCTGTTGGCGAAGAAGCTGAGCAGGGTCAGCCCGACCAGCGTCGCTGCGGTCAGCCCGACAGCGATGACCACAACGCGCAATTTGCGATGGTCGGCGCTGGCGTCGAGCATCAGCGGCTCGGTGCGCCTGGGTGGCCGCATCAACAGCGGTGCGGCGAGAGCGATCATCACCAGCACCCACACTACCGAGCAAAGCCCTATGAAGAACCAGATCAGCCATGCCAACTCGTTCGCCGCGGGGCCTTTCGGGTCGAGGGCCGATTGCCAGCCCGCGCATCCCTGGAGAGAAAGGACGCTTGCCGCGGCAAACGCCATCGAGGCGAGGCCTTTCACGGCGACTTCCCCAGCGTGGCGGCATCCGGCATGCGGTTTTCCGACGGATGGGGCATCATGTCGTCATTTCGCTGTGGCGCAGCGGAAGAGGGCGCGTTGCCGCTTAGCGAACGCACGAAGGCCGCCAGTTCCCAGATCTGATCGTCGGGGATCTTGTTGCGGAAGCTCGGCATCCCGTTCGGACGTCCGTCGCGGATGGTGGCGTGAATGCTTTCCATCGAGCTGCCATAGATCCACTTCTGGTCCATCAGCGCCGGGCCCATGCCGCCGCCGCCATTGGCGTGGCATCCCGAACAGTTGAACCAGCCGAACAGGCGCTTGCCCTCGCTGAGATGAAAGGCGTTCGCCTCGAAGCTCGCCGCCTTGTTGTTGCTGGGGGAGGGCCTTTGGCCGCCAGGTTCCAGCGTAGTCACGGGCGTCGGCTGCCCGCCGGAGCCGAGCGAAGATTGGGGACGCGTGTCCCGCTCCTCGCGCTGGCATGCCGCCAAGGCAAGCGTCACGGACAGCAGCGTCGCGAAACCCAGCCTCATCGCACTGGGCTCCCGGCGATGTCGAGAAGCGGAACGCCATATTGCGTCAGAACCGCGTCGATCTCGGCCTTGTGCCTGGCGAGCGCCCTATTCACATCGCCGCGCAGTCGATCGTCCTCGCGCCGAACGCCCATCGAGATGTCGTACATCAGCGGCAGTTGCGGTCCATCGATGCGAGGTGTGACCGGCGTGATCCGGAGCGGCACCTTTTGCTTCGTAGCGAAGTAACCGGCGAGCGGGCCCCAGACCACGGCGACGTCGACTTCGCCGCTCGCGACAGCTTCGACGATGCGCGCCACAGGGTTAGGAGCGGAATAGTCTCCGTAGACCGGGTAGCCGACGAGATGTCCGACAATGCCGCGACGGCCAAGCGCCTGGACCGGCGGCGAATTGGCGCCGTCATCGCCGATGAGCTGAACGCCGATGCGCATGTCGCGCAGCCGTGGATCGTTAAAGGACGTTACGTCAGGCCCATCCTGTCGTGCGACAAAGACGTAGGAGGATCTGTAATAGGGCGAGGTGGTGCGCAGCATTTCGACATTTGCGGGCGTTCCGAGCACCAGATCGCAAAGCCCGGCTTTCAGCGTGTTGCGAACGAAGCCGCGGCGCTGCGCCCACCAGGTGTAGGTAAGCTTGGCGCCAAGGTCGGCCGCAACGATCTCGGCGATCTTGTTCTCGAAGCCTTCGCCGCTGGCGTCGGAGAACGGCATGTTGTTGGGATCGGCGCAGGCGCGCAGTTCCCGCGCATCCGTCGCGCCGGCCAGAACCAGCCAGACCAACGCGACGAGACCGGCCACGAGGGCCCGCAGGGAGGATCTTTTCGCCAGCGCCGTCAGTTTGAATGCATCAAGGCAGTCGGAACACATAGAGCGTGCCTCCCGCCGTTGTCGCGTTTTTCAAGTCCTTCATGGCGTTGACGAAACCGAGCGCAGCAGTGGCATCGCGCGGGTCGAGATCGCCCGAGACGATGGCGCCGGCCCAGCCGCCGACGCCCGACAGGATCGCGACATATTGGTGCCCGTCGGGGCCGCGATAAGTCACCGGCTGGCCGATGATGCCGGAGGAGGTCTTGAACTGCCAAAGCAGTTCGCCGGTCTTCGCGCTGACGGCCTTGAACCAGCCTTCCATGGTTCCGTAGAAGACGATATCGCCGGCGGTCACGACCGCGCCGCTCCATACCGGGAAGTTTTCCTTGAGGCTCCAGGCCGGTTTCTCCGCGGCGATATCCCACGCGGTGAGGGCCCCGCGATTGCCGCCGGGGCCCGGGATCATGCGCACGTTCATTCCGACATAGGGTGTGCCGGCGATGTAGTTCACCTCGACGCCTTGTTCGTCCATGCACAGATTGTTGTGCGGGATGTAGAGCAGGCCCGTCTTCGGCGAGAAGGCGGAAGGCTGCCAGTCCTTGAGCCCCGAGGCGGTCGGGCAGATGTCGCGGACGACCTTGCCGGTCCCGGTCTTCTTGTCCGGGTTTGCCATCAGCCTGCCCGTCTTGAGATCCACACCCTTGCTGGAGTTGACGGGGCCATAGGGTTTTGCGGACAGGACCTCGCCGGTGGTGCGATCAAGGACGTAGAGATAGCCGTTGCGCTCCGGCCGGACCAGCACCTTGCGCGGCTTGCCCTGCCAGTTCATGTCGAGCAGGATCTGCTCATTGATGCCGTCATAGTCGTGCAGATCGTGCGGCGTCCACTGATAGAACCATTTAGCCGCTCCGGTATCGGGATCGCGGGCAAAAATGCCCGATGTCCATTTGTTGTCGCCGGGGCGCAGGTCAGGGTTCCAGGGGCCTGGATTGCCGGTGCCGTGGAAGATCAGATTGAGATCGGGATCATAGGAGATCCAGCCCCACATATTGCCGCCCCCGATCTTCCAGGCCTCCGGCGGCCATGTCGTCACACCGAGGTCCTTGCCCTTGTCCATGTCGTAATGCGGCTTGAAATCCGGGCCGATCAGCACCTCCTTGTCGGGACCCGTGCTGAAAGCCGTCCATACGACATGGCCATCGCCGGCGTCGAGCGCCTTGACCCAGCCGCGTACGCCCATCTCGCCGCCCGAATTGCCGACGAGCACTTTGCCCTTCACCACCAGCGGCGCCATGGTGAGGGTCTCGCCGACATTGATGTTGCCGATATGGATGTTCCAGATCGGCTGGCCGGAGTTCGCATCGAGCGCTATCGTGTGGCCGTCCAGCGTGTTGAAGAAGATGCGCCCGTCGGCGAAGGCGGCGCCGCGATTGACGACGTCGCAGCACGCCACCCCTTGTGCCGCGGGCTCGGGATTGGGTTCGTATTTCCACTTGATCGGTGCGCCAGGTTTGGAGAGGTCGAGCGCGTAGACGATGTTGGGAAACGGCGTCACGATATACATCGTGCTGCCGACCACCAGCGGTGCCGCTTCCTGGCCCTTGTTCACGCCGGTCGAGAAGGTGAAGGCGACCTGCAGGTTCTTGACGTTGCCTGCATTGATTTCCGCGAGCTCGCTATAGCGGGTCGAGGCGTAGTTCTTGGCTGGCATCGTCCATTGGCCGTCGTCGGGCGGGGCGGCGGAGGCCGGCGGCGAAATCGCAGGCGTCGAGGGCGACTCCGAGGCGGCCATCAGAACTGGGAGACAGGCCAGCATCATCGCCCCAACAATGCTTAATCCCGCATATTGCCGCGCAGCCCGGGTGAGGCGAGCGCGTCCGGACTGCGCACACCTCGCCGTCAGCTGTCGCGCTGCCTTCATTTCGGGACCGAGCCTCCGACGCTGGCGCCCAGTTCCGCCGCTATGTCGGCCTCGCGCCCGGCGCAAAGCGGATGACCCCAGCCGGATGCGCTTTTGCCGCCTGGGTCGAGGTCATAGATGATGGCGTCCTTGCGATTGGGATTGACGCCTGCCGGAACCTTGTCGAGGCCGAGCGCTGCGCGGACGCGCCAAGCGACGTTGTGGTCGGCGCAGGAGGAATCGCCGCTGACCCCGAGGCCGCCGACGATCGCCTTGCCGTCGTACAGGGCCAGGCCTCCGCCGAACACCACCACGCCTCCGATCGGTTTGCCGATCAGCGGATCATTGGGGCTGCCGAATGTCTTGGCGTCGCCGGCGTAAGCCGCCGCCTGATTGACGGGGTTGGTGGCCTGCAGGCCGAACAGCGGCCCGCCTGGTTGCACCCCGGCATAAAGATTGGCGGTCGACAGGGCCATATTCGCCAGGCTGAGCCCGTTGGCCGTGTTGGCCTTCTCGGCCGCGACCAGCCGGCCGCCGGGCCATTGCGCGTCCACGGTAGGGCCGCTGAAGGCGACGGCGCAGACCGTACCGTCACGGGCAACGATCGCGGCCCATTCATTGGTCTCGAAGCCGCCATTTGCCGGCCCGCCACTCGCCCTGACATTGGCCTTCAAGACCGACAGCAGTTTGTCGTGATCGGCCGGGCAGGGCGCTTGCGCCCAAACGGGATTGTGCGGCAGCACCGCGATGGCCAATAGCAGGAGGCCAAGAGCGACCGACGGACACTGGCGGTAATGCATGGCGCTTCGGAACACCTTGTTCAACGCGGCAACAAGGCAACAACCGAAGCCGGGCGGCAGAAACTCCGGTCTCGCCGTTCTGCAAGCTGATCCTGCTCTTGCTGCGCGAAACCGAACGGACAACGAGCCCCTTTGTTCCTGCTGCCCAGAAAGGGACTGCAAGAATTGCGTGTGGCAGGTGCATCCATATCGAAGTCCGGCCCAACCGCACCATGGCCCTGGCGGTGCCATCACCGCTCCTGGGAGGCGGCCAGCGTTCCTCGATCGCTGCAGCCGTCAACAGCAGGAGGTACGCGGCTGCTTGGTCTTGCGACATGTGCAGTAGAGGAACCAGCTGTGCCGCCCTGCGTTGGACGGGCAATGGAGCAGCTTCGTTCAGATTTCGCGCCGATCGCACAGCCCGGTTACTGGCTGGCCCTGCTGCTTTTGTTGCTTCCCTATGGGGTCGGCGTGTTCTTCCTCATCAGGACGTGCCACTGCCTGTGACTTGATCCGCTGCCTCGGCGGCGTCGAGCTCGAGGCAAGGCGCGCTCGCGCAAATCCCGGTCTGGATCGCCCAGCTGACGAACACTTTCCTGGCCGCGGCGACCGGCCCGCGGCCATCATATGCCGCGCAGCAAGCGTCGCTGGCCAAACCGTGCAGGCGGCACCGCTTCTCGAACGGCCACTCCTCCAGGAATTCGATGGCGTCCATCGCGCAACGGATTTTCCTCACGCCAAATGGCACGTCATCAACAAGGACAGGTTCAGCGAACACATCAGTGCTCATTGCGCCTGGTTCTGCCGCGCCGTGGTCGTGACCATAGTTGTCGCTTTGCCGAGAAATCAAAGCACGCCCAACGGGCTCCCCGAAGACATTTGGGCCCATGACCTTCCTCCGCTTGATGCGCCAATCGCCGGCAGGCCAAACAGATGCTCAGCAAGGTGTTGGGCATGTGCCGGCGGCGCTGAGGTGAAATATTGGAAGCGCGATTTTCGGCGTCAAGAGCCGCCCCGTGGCGGCCGACCCTGGCTCACCTGGGGTGGGTTGGCAACTCCGCCGATCTGGGTGACGGGCGGCCGAAGAGACAAGCAGCGGCTGGTGTTTTGCGTTCGGCTCCAGGGGCTGACTAGAGCTGCGCGTGGAGCGTGCTGGCCAGCCAATCGGTGAACTTTTCGCGCATGGGACGCGATCTCCATTCGGCAAGGCTGATCTGCCTCGAGCGCTTCAGATCTTCGTTGAATAAGTCGATCTGCGTTCGTGCGAATTCCTTGCCATAGACGTTGAGCGTGGCCTCATCGTTCAAACGCAAAGACCGCTGGTCCAGGTTGGTGGAACCGAAGCTCGCCCAGACGTCGTCCACGATCAGCAGTTTGGGGTGATACATCGTGGGCTGAAACTCGTAGATCCGCACCCCGGCCTCGAGCAATTTGCCCCAGAAATAGCGCGAAGCTTTGCGGACGATCGGAACATCCGTCAGGGAATTGGGAACGATCACATCGACGGCGACGCCTCTTTTTCTGGCGTCCAATATCTGCTGCAGGGCGATGTCGTCCGGGACGAAATAGGCCATGCCGATGCGCAGGTGGTCTTTGGCCGCGGCTATGGCGGCCAGCATCATCAGCTCCATGTTTTCGGAGCCGTTCGGCTGCGAAGAAAGGATCAGCTGGGCACGGAGCGCACCCGCGGCTTCGGGCGGCAGGTAGAAGTTCTCGCCCTGCAACGTCTCGCCCACTGTTTCCAGCCAGTTCTCGGCGAATGCCGCCTGGAACCCGGGCACAGCAGGCCCTTCGATCTGGTAGTGCGTGTCGCGCCACTCATTGGGGTTGCGCGCATCTCCCAGCCAGTTGTCCGCGATGCCGACCCCGCCTGTGAAGGCGACCCGCCCGTCCACAATGAGCAGCTTGCGATGCGTTCGGTTATTGAC
This sequence comes from Mesorhizobium sp. WSM3862, assembly GCF_002294985.1. GTDB lineage: Bacteria > Pseudomonadota > Alphaproteobacteria > Rhizobiales > Rhizobiaceae > Mesorhizobium. Next base: position 291,385 of record NZ_NSGE01000006.1, read on the forward strand.
GCGGTCGAGCGTGTACCAGTGGATCGGCCGATAGCGCTCGAACCGAACGCCAGCACTCGTCATGATTTGGATCAGCTTCTCATCGAAGGGAAGACTGCCAAGCCAATCGACGAGCACGCGCACTTCGACACCCTCTCGGGCTTTCGCAGCCAAAGACGTGGCGAACTCGTAGCCGACCGAGCCCGACCAATAGATGTAGGTTTCCATGTTGATGGTCTTTCGGGCCGAACGGATCGCTTGCAGCATGGCGGGAAAAATCTCGTCGCCGTTGACGAGGGTCTGCACGGCGTTCGCCTCGAACATCTGCCCCTGCGAATAGCTGCTCATGCTCCTTGCGAATTGCGGATCTGCCGCATCGAAACGGTGCGGCACGATGGTGCGGATGACACGGGTCTCGGGGATCAAGTTGATCGCGAGCAGCGTGACCAGACTGGCGACAAGCGCGACGGCCAAATACTTGAGGCTGCTGAGCAGCCTCCGCCGGTTCCGACCAAATATCACCTTTCACGCGCCCGCTGGAGGCGCCAGGGTGGCCGCCCCATACCAATTCAGACTTTGCCGATCGAAAACGACACACAGTGCTGCGTAGGCCAGCAGCACCAGGAATGCGGCGGGACGGGACGCTAAAGTGCCGATTGAGGTGAGGAAACTCGTTATCGGGTGATTTGCCATGCTCAAGAACTGTTGATCCTGACGCAGGTTCCAGCCTTGAGCCGGGAGTCTGAAGTGCAAGCCTGAAGCTATAACAACTTTCGACCAACGCCTGCATCCTTCGCAGGCAATCGGCGTTGAAGAAGGATCCTAGAGGGCGGGTTTAGACATGGACACGAAGCCAACTGACGCTGACACGGTTTCCGCTCAGGAACCGGATATCATCGTGAACAAGACCGCACATTTCGTCGGGGAATGGATCGACGAGCACAAGGCGGAAGCCGCAGCTGCAATCCCGGCCGAAATCGCCGCCGAGAAGCTCGCCGAACAATGCATCGCCGATGCCGAAGGCCTGGGAATACTGGCTGAGGATATCGGCGACGAAGTCGGCGATCTCAAGCAATACATCGCGGAAACAGTGCTCGGAGACGAAACTTCCAGCAACGGCAAGATTGAGAGCCCGCCCGATCCGCTCCCGGCGGCGCCGAATGGAGAAACCAATGCCGAAGTTCCGTTTTGAGTTCATCGAAAGTACGGCGCAGCCGGCCATCCAGGTCGACATGGAAAATTTGGATGCCGCCAAGGCCGAGGCGAAACGCGCGGCTAAGGAGGCGATGCTCGATGGGATTGTCGAAGGCGTCGACCCGACATCGTGGGTTACGAGAATCTACGACGAAGCGGGGTATCTGGTCGCCACGATCGGATTCCAGGACCTTGTGGCCGCGCCCCAAGCTGTCGGACAAGCGCACGAACAGACCGATGAGCCCGGCGTGATACGCTCGGGCTGATGCCGCTCCTGGGCAGGCCATCGGAACCTCAGTCGAGCTTTCCAGGCCAGGTCAGCTCGATCCACGCCGGGGCATGATCGCTTGGCCTTTCCAAAGCTCTTACCGCAGCATCGACGCCCGCCCCTCGCAGCCGGTTTGAAAGTGCCGGACTGATCAGGAGATGGTCCATTCGCAGGCCGGAGCTCCGGTCATAACCGCCCCGGTAGGAGAAGTTCCAGTAGGTGTAGACCCCCTTCTCGGGATGGATCTGCCGAACCGCATCCGTCCAGCCCATCTTCAGCAAATCGGCGTAAGCGTCACGACTCTGCGGGAAAAACACTGCATCGCCCAACCAGCGCGCCGGCACCACCGCATCAATCGGGGTTGGCACCACGTTGTAATCGCCGCACAGGACCGTTTCCTCTTTAAGCAAGGTCTGGGAATAGCTGATCAAACGCTGGAACCACGCCAGCTTGTAATCGAATTTAGGTCCAGGCGCGGGATTGCCGTTCGGCAGATAGATGCAGCCGATCACCAGCCCATCCACCTCGGCCTCGATGTAGCGGCTGTGCGTATCGTCCGGGTCGCCTGGCAGTCCGCGCCTGCGCTCCTGCGGCTGTTTCCCACGGCCCAGAATCGCTACGCCGTTGTAAGATTTCTGCCCATGCCAGACGGCGCAGTAACCAGCCTGCCGGATCGCCTCGGCAGGGAACTTCTCATCGGATGTCTTGAGCTCCTGCAGGCAGACGATGTCATAGCCGGTTTCGCCAAGCCATTTCAGGAGGACCGGCAATCGCCCATTGACGCCATTTACGTTGAAAGTAGCGATCCTGGTCATCCGGTTATCTTGGCCGATGATCTCTCCGGGCAGTCACCCCGATACTTGGTTTGGAATACTAGCTGTCTTTCTTGTAGGATTTGGCGGCCTCATCGATCTTGCGCCAATCGTTTCCGTGGCGCCGCACCAGCTCCCGCGCCTGGGCCGGCGAGATGTTTTGCGTTTCCACGATATGGTTCACTTCCGTTTCTTCGCCTTTCAGCGGGCGCGAACGTGGCCTTCTGGGCCGGCTCGCCGCTGTTTCATCTGCATCACGTCGTCTCGCCATGGGCTGACCTCTCCTGATCCGGATTAACCGTCGAATGCCGGGAAGGTTTCCGCTCGCGGTTCCTCGAGCAGTTCGGCTTGTCTCGGCTGTGTGGCTTGAACCCAAAGAACTTGCGCGGCGTTCCTTGCGAGCAGAGCTAGCGAGCGCAATCCGATGGAAAAATCCGAAGCCCATTTTGAACCGCAGAAGCCTCGTGGTGCCGAAGCGCGCTTCCCGTACGATCGAGCGGCAGTTGAGCGGTTCCAGCTTGCGTTTCCGCGCGCGAGGTGGAGCGACGAGCGCAGGAGCTGGTTCGTGCCCGGAAAAACGGCGGCGCGGCGGATCGAGCGCTGGCTGGCGCAGGAGACGGCGGCTCGCGCAGTCCATGACGACAGTAAGGGGCGGGATGCCTTCGCCTTCGATCCACTGTCGAGCCACTATCTGGAAGTCGCGGACGACCTGCGCATTCGCACGCCTTATTCGAAGACCGTGGTGGAGGAACTGCGAGCGGTTCCATGGGCGAGTTGGGACGACGAACTGCGGGTCTGGCGGGTGCCTTTTCGCGCTTATGAGGAGCTGCGGCGCCGTTGGCCAAGCATCGAAAGAGCCGCCCAGCGCGCCGAGCCGGAGGAGAGGAAACGCCGACGGGAGGCTGGTAAACACTCCGATGAGCACAAGGCCGCCAGGCTGCGCCATGCCGAACGCAGGCGCCGGCGCTATCCGGTTCCAGCCGAAGACCTGCCTCCGCTCGGTCGCGCCGTGGCGACGGTGCAGTATGACATTGTTGTCTTCACCGGGATTTCAGGCGAGCTCGCTCACCCCTCTGAGCCGGCGCCGTTCTACCCACAGTCGATGGAGACCGGCTTCGGCGCCGTTTGGGCGAGGTGGCGGCCGCCGACCTTGGCTGAACTGATCAAGACATGGCCGGCGCGGCGTCCTGCCGGGTCAGCGGAACGATCGAGAGGGTGGTGGCAGCCGACGCTTGGCGAACTCAGAATCGCCCGCCGAAAGGCGAAAAGCCTGGAGCGGAGAAAAAGTTCGCGAAGTGCCGATTGATATTCTTGGCTCCATGATGGCTGTCACATGACAAGCGAGCCGGGCCGCCGGGGCTCGCGAACCCGATTTTCATCTTGAGAACTCTTTGATTGCTGGAATGTCGCAGACCGAAAAGGAATTTCGGGTGCGATTTCAGCCACGCGGGACCGGCATCCCCGCAGCCAAGCACGCGAGCTCATCGACTTGATCGGCATCGACGCAGCTTCGCGTCTTGGGCAGGCGCGCCTTCTCAAGAAGACGTAACCGCTCAGGCGCGATTTTCATCACGGCCTCATTTGTTAGCGCGCGACTTGCCGGAGAGGCGTATCACCCCTTTGTCGTTCGTACCGAGTAGTGAGGCAAGCGGACGCTTGAAAGCGGTATCGTGCTTTCGCCCCTGGCCAGGAGGCACGCATGTCCCTGCATGGTGTTTTGGATTCCACCCAACTTGAAATCCTCTCAAAAGCTGTCCATCGCTATTGTTCAAGGCATGGACTTGAGAGCGAGGAAGACCGCCAGTTGGTCGCCATGAGGGCCATGAGCCTTTTCGGCCAGGGCACAACTGACCTTGACCGGCTGTCCGCGAGACTGGAAAAGCTCGGCGAACCTGGGCACGGCTAACCGGCTGGCAAGCGTGCAGCCGTAACGGCGCCAGCGCAGCGCTCCCAATCCCGCCAAATTGCGCCAGCAAAAAGATCGCCAACCCCAGCTGCTTGCTGCAGCGTAGAAGCTTCGGTCAAAGCGAATGTGGGGAGAAGAGGGTGATGGTGCCCAGAGGCGGATTCGAACCACCGACACGCGGATTTTCAGTCCGCTGCTCTACCAACTGAGCTATCTGGGCCTGCGCCGGCTAACGGGATCGTCCGCCGGGTTTCACGGAAGCGCCGGGTGGCGCCCCCCTCGAAAGCGCGTGGGTTATAGCACGGGAATTCGCCCTGTCCAGCGCTTAGGTGTTGATAAAGAAAAATCGCCGGGAAACGGCGTATTGCTACGGGCCTTCACTGCCCGTCTGTGGACGAAGGGCCTTGCTTGGGGCCTCCGTCTTCTTCCTCTGCGTCGTCGCGGCCGGGAATGACGTAGGCGCCTTTCAGCCAGCGATTGAGGTCGATGTCCTTGCAGCGTGTCGAGCAGAACGGATAGTGCTCCCGCACCGAAGGCTTGCCGCATTCGGGGCAGGGGCGCTTCGGCCTCAGCGGCGTGACCTTTTCGTCCGGGCTCATGGCCGCGCGACGTGCCAGTTCTTGTGCGGCTTGAAGCCCTCGCCGGACAGCAGTGCGATACTTTCGTAGAGCGGCAGGCCGACCACATTGGTGTAGGAGCCGACCAGCTTGACGACGAAGGAGCCGGCGAGGCCCTGCACGGCATAGCCGCCGGCCTTGCCGCGCCATTCGCCCGACGCGACATAGGCGTCGATCTCCTCGCGCGGCAGTCGCTTGAAGCGCACCCTGGTCTCCACCAGCCGCTGCCTGAGCTTGCCGCCCGGCGTGATCAGGCAGATGCCGGAATAGACCCGGTGCGAGCGGCCGGAAAGCAGGCCGAGGCAGTTCACCGCGTCGTCGATCGTCTCGGCCTTGGGCAGGATGCGCCGTCCCACCGCCACCACCGTGTCGGCGGCCAGGATGAAGGCCGGCGCATAGTCTTCCTCGCTTTTCAGCGAGGCGAACGCCTTCTCGGCCTTGTCCTTGGAAAGGCGCTTCGCCAGCGAGCGCGGATGCTCGGCGCGCAGCGGCGTCTCGTCGACATCGGCGGGCAGCACGCGGTCCGGTTCGATGCCGGCCTGCTGCAACAGCTCGATGCGACGCGGCGAACCCGAGGCAAGCACGAGCTTCTGCAGAATGCTCATCGCGGTTCGCGCCGAATTGTTACTTGAAGCGGTAGGTGATGCGGCCCTTGGTCAGGTCGTAAGGCGTCATTTCGACCAGGACCTTGTCGCCGGTCAGCACGCGGATGCGGTTCTTGCGCATGCGGCCGGCCGTGTGGGCGATGATTTCGTGCTCGTTTTCGAGCTTCACCCGGAACATCGCATTGGGCAGCAGTTCCGTGACCACGCCCGGAAATTCGAGGACTTCTTCCTTCGGCATTCGATACCTTTGCTTGGATGGCGGTTCCGGGGCTTAGAGCATGATGCCGAAAAGTGTGAAGCGGTTTTCGGACGACATCATGCTCTACTCTTGATCTGGAGCCGGACGATTTCAGGTCGAACAGACCTGAACTCGTCCGACTCCAGCCGGAATTTGCGGCGGAACCTATATGATAATCGCCCGCTTGTGAACATGCTTAATCCGTCGCGTTTTTTGCTTCCGGAGGCAAGAAACGCCGGCTTATGCGCGTCTTCAGCCGCTCTCGCACATCGCGATAGGCGGCCATGATATGCTCGCGTGTGCCGCCGGTGTCGGTCGGGTCCGGCATCGGCCAGTACTCGACCTCGACGGCGAGCGAGCGGGTAAGCTCGAGCGCGGCGTGGTGCGCTTCCGGCGCCAGCGTCACGATCAGGTCGAAATAATCGTCTTCCAGCTCGTCAAGCGTCCTCGGCTGCCGCTCGCCGAGCGTGAGACCCTCTTCGGCAAGCACGGCATCGACGAAGGGGTCGCGCTCGCCGCTGCGCACGCCGGCCGAGGCGACGAAAGTGGTGGCGGGCAGCATCCGCCGCGCCAGTTGCTCGGCCATCGGCGAGCGCACGGCATTCATGCCGCACACAAAAAGAATCGAATGCGGCAGCGCGGCCAGGACTACCCCCGCCAGTGCAGCACGCAGACGAGCGTGAACAACCGGCGCGCCGTGTCGAAGTCGATCTCGATCTTGCCGGCGAGCCGGTCCATCAGTGTTTGCGAGCCCTCATTGTGCAGGCCGCGGCGGCCCATGTCGATTGCCTCGATATGGCTGGGCGTGGAGGAGCGGATCGCCTCATAATAGCTTTCGCAGATCAGATAGTAATCCTTGACGATACGCCTAAGCGGCGTCAGCGACAGGATGTGGGTAACCACATCGGCGCCATTCTGGCGGCTGACGGCGAACACCAGGCGCGACTCGGCCAGCGACAGCTTCAGCCTGTATGGGCCGGCGCCATCGTCGTTGACCGGCCGGAAACTGTTTTCCTCGATCAGGTCGAAGATCGCCACGGCCCGCTCATGCTCGACATCGGGCGTCGAACGCCCGATCGATTCGTCGAGCTCGACGTCGATCAGCCTGTCGCGGTTTTGGTGGTGGCCGGACATCGCTACATGTTCAGCCTGATCGCCACCGATCGTGCGTGGGCGTCGAGCCCTTCCGCCTTGGCGAGCGCGATGGCCGCCGGCGCCAGCGCCTTGAGCTGCTCCGGGCCGAGCTTCAGGATCGACGTGCGCTTGACGAAATCGAGCACGGACAAACCAGACGAGAAGCGCGCCGAGCGCGCGGTCGGCAGCACGTGGTTGGAGCCGCCGACATAATCGCCGATGACTTCCGGCGTGTGGCGGCCGAGGAAGACGGCGCCGGCATTGCGCATCCCGGCGAGGAAGTTTTCGGCGTCGTCGAAGGCGAGCTCGACATGTTCGGCCGCGATGCGGTCGACCAGCGGCAGCGAAGCCTCGATCGTCGGCACCAGGATCACGGCGCCGAAATCGCGCCAGCTCGCCGCGGCCGTCGCGGCGCGCGGCAGCCTCTTCAACTGGCGCTCGACCGCCTGCTCCACCGCCGTGCCGAATTCGGCATTGTCGGTGATGAGGATCGACTGCGCCGACGCGTCATGCTCGGCTTGCGCCAGCAGATCGGCGGCGATCCAGTCCGGATCGTTGTCCGCGTCTGCGACGACCAGCACTTCCGACGGCCCGGCGATCATGTCGATGCCGACGCTGCCGAACACTTGGCGCTTGGCTGCCGCGACATAGGCATTGCCCGGCCCGACGATCTTGGCGACCGGCCGGATCGTCTCGGTGCCATAGGCGAGCGCGGCGACGGCTTGCGCGCCGCCGACGCGGTAGATCTCGGAAACGCCGGCAAGGTCGGCCGCGACCAGAACCAGCGGATTGATGACGCCGCCGGAGGCCGGCACCACGATCACGATGCGCTCGACTCCGGCGACCTTGGCCGGCACGGCATTCATCAGCACCGAGCTCGGATAGCTCGCCGTGCCGCCGGGCACATAGAGCCCCGCGGCTTCGATCGCGGTCCAGCGCGAGCCGAGCTCGACGCCGGCGGCGTCCGTGTAGCGGTCGTCCTTCGGCTTCTGCCGCTCGTGATGGGAGCGGATGCGGTCGCGTGCGAATTCGAGCGCCGCGACTGTGGCTGGGTCGGCCGCGGCGTATGCCTTTTCGATGTCGGCCCTGGAAACGGCGATGCCGAGCCTGTTGAGATCGGCCTTGTCGAATTTCAGGGTGTAGTCGATGAGTGCCTTGTCGCCTTCGGCGCGCACGCGCGCGACGATGTCGCGCACCACCGCTTCGACGTCGGCTGACACCTCGCGCTTGGTGGTGAGGAATGCCGAAAAACGCAGCTCGAAATCGGCGTCGGTCTGGCTAAGCGTGATGGCCATTGTCGGTGCTCAGGTCCTGTGAACCGGGCGCGAGGTGGCTTCCCAGGAGCCGCCGACATCGGCGAGCCGCGCCTCGATGCACTCGACGTCGAGCATGATCGTGCCGCCTCCGGAAAAAACCAGCTCGATGATGCCGGCCGGCTTGCTGAATGCGACGAAGCTGACCGCCAAGAGCGACAGTACCTCCGCCGGCTTGTCGCGGGCGATACCGCTGGTCTTGGCGCCGAGCACGCGGTCGAAATGCAGCACGCTCTGCCGCCGTTCATTGTGCTGGCGCAAGAAGCCGGACCTCGCCTCCCAGACGAAGCGGTTCATGGTCAGCACGAAACGTTTGGCCGCCGGCAGGTATTCGAGGTCTGAGACCTTCATCACGGCGTCCTGGACGTGGGCCGAGATGATGCTCAGATCCTGGTCGTCGAGCGCTATGAGCTTGAGGGCCATGCGGAATGCGCACCTGAAGGTTGATTAGTCAATCTTCTGTTATGCGGTCTTTCCGCTCTGCGCAACCGAGGCGCTTTGTCAGCCCGAAATCCGCTCGATCACCGCGCCGCAGCCGGAAAGCTTCTCCTCCAGGCGCTCGAAACCGCGGTCGAGGTGGTAGACCCGGTTGACGGTGGTTTCGCCTTCGGCGGCAAGGCCTGCGATGACCAGCGACACCGAGGCGCGCAGGTCGGTCGCCATGACCGGCGCGCCCTTCAGCTTGGCGACGCCGTCGACGATCGCCGTCTGGCCGGACAGCGTAATGTGGGCGCCGAGGCGGGCAAGCTCCTGCACATGCATGAAGCGGTTCTCGAAGATCGTCTCGGTGATGCGCGACTTGCCCTTCGCCATCGTCATCAGGCCCATGAACTGCGCCTGCAGGTCGGTCGGGAAGGCGGGGAAGGGCGCGGTCGTCACATCCACCGGTGCGATGCCGGCGCCGTTGCGCTTGACGCGGATGCCGGCATTGGTCGGCGTGATCTCGGCGCCGGTCTCGGCAATGACGTCGAGCGCGCTCTGCAACAGGTCGGGGCGCGCGCCTTCCAGCACCACGTCGCCGCCGGTCATCGCCACCGCCATGGCATAGGTTCCGGTCTCGATGCGATCGGGAATGACGCGCACGCGCGCCCCCGACAGCGCCTCGACGCCCTCGATGGTGATGGTGGAGGTGCCGGCGCCGTGGATCTTGGCGCCCATGGCGATCAGGCATTCGGCGAGATTGACGATTTCCGGCTCGCGGGCGGCGTTTTCGAGTACCGTCTCGCCCTTGGCGAGTGAGGCCGCCATCATCAGCACATGGGTGGCGCCGACCGACACTTTCGGGAACACGTAGCGGTTGCCGTGGAGACGACCGTTCTTGGTTTTGGCGACGACATAGCCGTTGTCGACGTCGAGCTCGGCGTCCAGCGCCTGCAGGCCTTCGAGGAAGAGGTCGACCGGGCGCGTGCCGATGGCGCAGCCGCCCGGCAGCGACACCTTGGCCTCACCCATGCGGGCAAGCAGCGGGCCGATAACCCAGAAGGAGGCGCGCATCTTGGACACCAGCTCGTAGGGCGCGGTGGTGTCGACGATGTTGCGGGCGGAGAAATTGATGGTGCGCGAATAGCCCTCCTGCTGCTTCTCGCGCCGGCCGTTGACGGAATAGTCGACGCCGTGATTGCCGAGGATGCGGATCAGTTGCTCGACATCGGCCAGATGCGGCACGTTTTCGAGCGTCAGCGTGTCGTCGGTGAGCAGCGAGGCGATCATCAGCGGCAGCGCCGCGTTCTTGGCGCCCGAAATCGGAATGCTTCCGGCAAGCTCATTGCCGCCGACAATTCTGATGCGATCCATGAAAGAACGTCCCCTCGGCCCGGACGGGCCGGTTTCAATCGGTTGAGTATGTCCGGCTCTAGACTATCGGCCGGTGCGGTTCAAGAAATAGGATTTCCCCATCTGTGGACCGAGTGTGATCGGCCAGTGTGGCTGATTTCGGTTAGTCCTTGTGCATTTTTCCAGCAGTCGGCAATCCTTCCGGCCGATCGTCGGGATTGCCATCCCGCCGCGAACGGGCCTGCGCCTTGCGCTTCTGCAGGTTGGCACGCAGCGCCTCGGCCAGCCGGTCCTTGCGCTCGCCATCGCGTTTTTTCGGCGGATTTGCCTTGTCGTTCATCGCCGGTCCTCGCCGGCGGATAGCCGGCTGTGGTTCACGCATAGTTAACATTGTGGCGCCGCCATGTCATCGAAGCCTGCCCGCAAGCGGCTTCCACAGCCGCGGCATTCGACACCTGCCGCGGGAAAACCGCGCAGCGATTTCGCAACGACGACATGCGTCGTTTTAAGGTTTTCTTGGCCTTGCGCTTGCCGGTTCGTTATGGCAGAAGCGCCGCCATCGCAGGCTGCGGTAGCTCAGTGGTAGAGCACTCCCTTGGTAAGGGAGGGGCCAAACTGTAACCGCGCAGTTTTCCCAAGCAAATTCAAATTGTTGCGCGACCCATCATTTTCGACTGGTGTAAGGTCTCGGTGCCAATATGGTTCGGTGTGGTTACGATGCCGTCGACCGCTTCTTTGAAGCGACACCGCTTTTCGTCTCACTGTCGCCATTCGCCGGCCGTCGAGCCTTCTTCTTTCCGAATACCTTGTCGATGACGCCCTTGCCCTTCTTGGCGTGGGTGTAGTTCTCGACGAGAAGCTTCTTCGTCTTCCAGCGGCCCTTGAGGGCCGTGGTGGCAACATCGACGCCGTTCATCACGATCATCTCGGTCGCGAAGCTGTGGCGGCCTGGTTGATGGGTGCCGAGATATGGGATGCCCGCCTTTTCGCAGATACGCATTATATCCTTGCGCAGAAAGCGGGTCATGAAGCCGAAGAGCCGGTTATTGGGTTTCTTGGCGCCTCGCCCGCTGTGGCGCGGGCCAGCTCGCCTATTTTTCCCCCAGGGAGTGCGCGCCTCCCATGACGCCAACCTTTCCCGCTTCCATTCCCGGAGCTGCTGGATTTCGTAGACCATTTCAACGGTGAGGTCCGCCTCACCATCCTCGCCGTTCTTCATGTCGCGGAAGATCACCTTCCTGTTCACCAGGTCGACGTCGGGGGAATCGTCTTCGAGCTTGATCGCGTCCGAGATGCGGGCGCCGGTCTGGAATATGAACAGCATCAAGGCACTGAGGCGGGGATCGTCGCTCGCCTCACGGAAATCGTCGATGTAAGAGCGATCGACGGCGCGCTTGGGCGGCGCGGTCGAAACCTTGACGTCACGATCCTTCTTCGTGAAGCCCTTGATCAGCACCTCGCGGCATTTGCCCTCGTCGGCGGCGAAGTTGATGACGGCGCGGGCCGGGATCACCACCTGTCGGTTCCAGGTCGTGTAGACCGCTGCCGGATAGATCGCTTTCGCGGCGGCGCGCACATCCGAGCCCGTCATGTCGGAGATCCTGGTCTCCTTGAAATGCTCCAGCAATGGCCGGATGAAGCGGTCGTCTTTGCCGGCGTCGAGGTAGAGCTCAACGGCTTGGGCAAAGGTGAAGCGGTCCTTCGGGTCGAGGTCGATCTCTTCCTGGGCACGCAGCTCGCGATTCAGGCGGACCTTGTTCGCTTTGGCTTCGTCAGTTTCGCCAGTGCTCTCGTGTATGCGCTGCTCGCCTTTTTGGGTGGGGACCGTTCCGGTGAGCCACCAGAACCGGCCGCGCTTATAGATCGTGAGCGGCATGACGCATTACCCCATATAAACAACTCATCGATCTGCCGCGGCGAGATCAGCACCTGCCTGTCGACAAAGTAGCAGAGGCCCGTCTTGATTGCCTTCTCGCGCAACGACCTGGCGGACATACGCAACCCTTTGTCGCGAAAACGCGACGACCAGTATTCCGGCGTCTTCGACACGGTCAGCACTTCGGGCGGCTGGTCGTTCATGGCGCGACCGAAAACAACGGGGTGCCGTGACCGCCGGCATGGCGGCCGGCTGCATCGTCGAGCGCGTCGGCGCAGGCCGGATTGAGCCAGATCACCTCAGTCCGCTCCCGGGCGCCGTCGGCCAAGGTGTCGGTCTCGAAGCGCCTCCAGCCGGACAACAGATCATCGTAGACCTTCGAGGGGTAGCCCGAGAGCACCACCATTCCGGCGAGCTGGCGCAAGCCTTCAAGAAGCTCCAGATGCTGCTCGTGCGTCAGTTCGTGGCGATACCCGTTCTTGTTCCGGGAGAGGTATTTCGTCGATCGGGTGGCGGGCAAATAAGGCGGGTCGACGTAGTGCAAGGTCGAGTGTCGATCGAGCCGCCGCATGAGGGCGAGCGCGTCGGTGTGTTCGATCACGACGCCGGCCAAGCGCGCAGTGAAGGCAGGGATGGCCTGCGTCCAGGATGCCCACGACTGCGCCGGCAATGCGCGCCCGTTCGAAAGATTCGAGCGGAAGCCAGTCGTATATCCGCGCGTCACGGCGTCGCTGCCGTGTCCCTGGAATGACAAGACGATCGTGCGTCGGGCCTGCTCGACGGGATCCTCGCTCGGGGTATAGGCCTCCTGCAGCTCGAGCCGAGCAAACGGCGTCAATTCCAGAAGTTCGCGCAGGCGCGCGGCCGCCGCAGGATCTCGTAGCACGCGAAAGACGTTCACGCATGCGTCGTCCAGGTCGTTGTAGCATTCGGCCGGTCCTGGCGCTTTCTGCATCAACACACTGGCCGCGCCGCCAAAGGCTTCGACATAGGCCTTGTGCTTCGGGAAATGACTGATGATCCATGGCGCGAGACGCCACTTGCCGCCGTGCCAGCGGAGCACCGGCCGGGTGGGTGCTTCGCTCATGCGGTCTCCAGTTCGAAATCGTCTTCCTCGGGCGCGCGCTCGTGCGCATCGATGCGCGCCAGCTCGTCCCATTCGTCGCAGAGGTATTCGTATTCGGACTCGTCGCCGTCGAAGAACGGATGACGGCGAAAGTCCCGATGCATGCGCCAGCGGGTTTCGTTGGCATAGCGACGGGTGTCATAGTCCATCACCCAATCGGGTGGTGTTGTCTTCCACGCGTCGTAGCTGGCCCATGGGTCGCCGAACATCATTTCGACCTTTGATGGGAAAGGCCGGGCAGCGGGAAGGGGTTCGGTACCTTGCCGGCCAGCATGCCGTGGTGCGCCCAATCCTGGGTGTAGTCGCAGAACGGGCAAATCCAGCCGCGCACCGTCGCCACCAGTGCGCCCGTGTCGCCATATGCGTCCCGGTGCTCGCCGTCGCCGCGATTGGGGCAGGTGAAGAGGTGGAGGTGGCCGCACGTTTGATTGTGGGCCAGGTTCTCGACTTGATCAGCGGTGAACGCCATCGGTGGCCTCCTCGACCAACCAGGTCTGCGAATTTCCCTTGAAGCCGAACAGGCTGTCGCCGGCCTCGATGACGGCGACAGCCCCGTCGCGCACCGCCGCGTGAACCACGTGCTCGGGCACGGCCTGGTAAGGCACGGCGGCGACTTTCATGGCGCGCCTACTGGAAGGTGCGGCGCGCGGACGCTTTGGTGCGGATCGGCGGCGCCTTGGGATGGCGGCCGAGGCCAGAGGCTTTCGCCAGCCGGGACCGCGTGGCGGAATAGTTCGGCGCCACCATCGGGTAATCCGCCGGCAAGCCCCACTTCGCGCGGTAGGCCTCGGGAGTTAGGCCGTGGTCAGTCATCAAATGCCGCTTGAGCGATTTGAACTTCAACCCGTTTTCCAGGCAGATGATGAAATCAGGATGGATCGACTTCTTGGGGTTGACCGCCGGCTCCTTCGGCGCGGTCGCGTTGACGACCGCCGGGCCGTCGAGCTTGCGCACAGCGGCGTTCACACTGGCGATCAGGTCGGGCAGTTGCGCGGCCGGCACCGGGTTGTTTCCGACATAGGCCGAGACGATCGAGGCCGTCAGCTCGATATAGTTTTTGTCTTCCATGCTCACTCTCCGTGGTAGGGGGTTTATGTCGTCGAGGTCAGATCGCCTCGGGTCGACCTGGTGACGGGCGCGCGTGCCCGATTGGTGCCGGCGTCTCGAGGAGATCGATTTCCATCATTGCTGGCAAACTGCTTATGCTGCTTCTCTGTGCTACCAAATCGGTGCTTAGTGTAACCATTTTGGTTACAATGAAGTCAAGCAAAAAAGGCGTTTAATTTTCGCTAGGCCTTGGTGCAGAAAGCACCTGGCTGGTCGGCAAACAGGATCTCGGTTCGCCAATGCCGGCGCAGCCTGTGTCCCAGCCGACGCAGCGCCTGCAATACCTTTCGCTGCAGCCAGGGCTTCTCCATCAAGTTCCCGGGAAAGCGAGGAGCGCTGTGCACGGCGAGCGCCGGCAATTCGATCAAAGGGGAACCCTTGGGATAGAAGCTCTGCGTTTGAACGCTGAGGGCCGGGATCATCTGATAGGATTTCAGACTACCGGCGATCCCACAGGCGGGATTGAACTTCACATGGTCGACCGCATCCGAGAACACCCTGGTCATCGCCAAAAGGCGCTCGGCCGCAGTTTTCGAGAGGATGTATCCGCCGGACCCAAAAGAGAAGCTTCGCAGGCGCGCCAGTCCGAACCCGTCGCGCAGCGCAAGTATTGTGCGGTCCAGCCACACCGTTCCGACGACTGTTTCGACCTTGACGAGGTCTGCATCGTCAGGAATCCAGCTGGCCTCCTCAACCAGGAACAGACCTGCCCGCTTGGAGATCAACATGTCGTCTTCGAAAACGCAGCCGTAAGCGTCCTGGCCCGACGCGATCCGCTCCCAGCATTTGCGATGGCTCAGGAAGCAGCCCACCTCTTCCGGCGTCATCAGGGCGACCCCGGGGACGGGCCTGTAGACGTCCGAAATTTCGGCATCGGTGAGTAGCCGCCCGTCCACCGCCGGGACGCGTTCGAAGGCTGCCCCGATCGAGGTGAGGCGATCCTTCATCCGCTGCCACCTGTCGGGGCTGCGGTCGAGGTTGATGATGTAGGATTTCATGGCAAATGCTGAGCCGCAGCCTTCTTGGCTTGGTAAAACCTGCGCTGCGCGCGTCTCATTCTATTATTAAAGGTTGCCAGGAAATAAGATCCCGGCATTACGCCAATTATACCAACTACCGGGTTCTTCGGCTGAACAAGATAAAACATCGAACAAATTATACAAGTATAAATAAATATAAACAACACGGTGGCGAAACCATCTTGCCACATACTATTTTGTGGGAGCTGCTCCGCAAGCCACGGTGTTACCAAGGGGTTCCTGTCCCAAAATTGGTCGATACTGATGGGTTCCGATGGCATGGCTGGAGCGGCTGCATCTCTCAAAGAAGGGTTGGAGTATCGGCGCGCAGCCATGTTGTCTGCGCACGTTTCGCGTAGTTGGCTTCACTTCTGAGTGATGGGCTCTCAAAAGAGCGATCCTTGCGTGTGGAGAGGCGGCGTCGACGCGTCAATCTCGGACGCCTGGCCCAGCATCCATTTCGCCGGCACGACGGGCTTGCCGTTCCGGGCGAATGGGACGAGGCGCTTCCAGTCGAAAAACCCTAGCTGGCCGCCGACCGGGATGAACTCGACCGGCCGCGCGTTGGCAATGATCAGACCCTTCGGGCCGAAAAACCACGGGCCATCCAACTCAGTCACGATGTCGACGATGGTGCCGACACCGACGATCGCGCCGCGCGCCAGCTCGGCCGGCGGGGGGCATGGGAAACCGAGAGACCGGCAGAGATCAGCGCAGTTCTCGTATTCGTCGCGCGTCATGCCGGTCGAGGCGTGGATCGCGAAATCGCCGCGAAATTTCAGGCCCGGGTTGCCCGCGCGCCAGGATCGGTTCTCTACCGGTTTCCAGCCCATCATGAGGCAGTGCGCCCATGGCTGGCGCACCGACAGAGCCAGCTTCGGAAGGTCCTCCATCACTCACTCCTCGCGATCAGTTTGGGTTTCAGTTTGCCTTGCTTGGCCTTGTTCTCGACCGAGATCGGAACACCCGGCCTCTGCTCAAAGATCGTCTGCAGCACCTTGCGCACCTGGTCGGCGCCGGGCGCGTCGGTGGCGAGGATCATCAGCGCCGCGTCGGCGAACGCCTGATTGATGTTGGCTGCGGTGGCAGCGACCGAGGAAGCGGCGCGCATCCTGGCCCGGCTACGCCGTCGGGAGAGGCGGAAATATTCCCGCTTTTGATCCTCGTTCAGGCTGGTGAAGCTTCCCGGCTTTGGCGCGTTCTTCGCCGTCAGCAAAGCATAGAGCTTCGTCAGCGCCTCATCGGGCGAAAGTTGGGTTTGGACACGTCCAACTGCAGTTTCCATCACGGCGCCGCCGTCAGCAAAATGCCGATCAGGATCAGCAGCGCGCCGATGAATGAGACCACCGCTCCGAAGACATAACCCTCGATCGGCACCCAGCGACCGGTGATATCGAGGTAGGCGCGCCGTGCGCACGCGCTGATCATGAGGATGAAACCGACGGCCAGAAAGAACGTGCTCATCACGCGCCCGCGATGTTGGTGTGAGTGGTGATGATGTTCGCGCCGCCGTCGGCGCGACCAGGATCCGAGGCGGCCGGTGCAAGACGGTAATAGTCGAGCGCGGCTTCGGCGACCGCGCACTCTGCCAGGTCTTCGACCGTCCGGCCCTTCTCGGCCGAAATCGCCTTCATGCGAGCTGCGGTCAGCTCGTCGACATACACGGAGATGATCGGCATCACTCGCCGCCTTCGCCGCGGTCGCGCTTCCGGGCCTTGGTGATGAGCACCACCTCGCCGTTCGGGTAGATCAGCTCGACCTGCTCGTTGCGGCCGATGCCGTCGAAGATTGATTGCAGGTGAAGCGTCAAGCGCTCGTTGGTCCTCTCGAGCACATCCATCTTCGCCTCGATCTGGGCACGAGCGATGCTGGCCTGGAGGTCGGAGAGACGAAGCGGAGCGGTTACTTGGTCGGTCATGCGGTCGTGTCCTTCTGGGGTTGAACGGGAGAAAACTCGACGGTGTTCAGGCTTTCGCCAGGATCCAGCGCGAGGTCGGCGCCGGCCCTCGTAAGGCGGAAGAAATCATCGCCGCCGGTGAGGATTGAGCCTGAGCGCCGCGTCGCGTACCCGGCCTCGACCATCGCCAGCCAATGCGGGTGGTCGGTGCTGCCTTCGCCGGTCACGAAATAGTTGCGGTAGGGTTCCTTGCGCCGGCCGTCGAGACCGAGGGCGTGCCGGGCAAGATCGCGCTGGACCGGTGTCATCGCTTCTTGTCCACCACTTCGAATGTGAACACGCCGTCCACCGCCTTCATCGTGAGATTTGAGGAGCCGGTGGAATCGATCTCGGCCACCGGCATCTCGACTTTGTTGCCGAGCCGGCGGACCAGGGCGATGATGAGCTGGCTCTTCATTGCCTCGATCACCATCTGGTGCTCGTAGGAGAGGTCGCGGATGCTGGTCATGCCGCCACCTGCGGCCGGGCGTTGTGCTCGACGCCGTCGAGGAGGCGGCCGGTGCGGCTCTTGCCGACTCGAGCCATGTAGACATCGCCCGGAAAGAAGCTGCGCTTGCAGAGTTCTTCATCGGTGTGGTGCTCACCGTGCACAATCTCTACGCGGCCAGCTCGCACATCGCCGCCAAGGTCACCGCCTGCTGACGGCCTGTGCCGCGTCCACTCGCCGTTCTGCTTGTGATGGTAGGGGATGCCAGCGCTTGCGCATTGATCGCGCAGGCTTTGGAACCACATCGGGTGCGTCGGCCGGGCCCGGTGCTTTCCCTGGTCTGTCTCGCCTCCCGTTATGGCCCAGCCGAGCGGCGGCAGCTTGATTGAGGGCGCGCCGAGCAGCGCGTTGAAGGTGACGATGCCCGTGCTGACCTCGGGCCAGTCGTCGAACCTGGCCGGTCCTTCATGGATAACAATCCGCGTCGGGTCTACCGGACCGAGCAGCGGCTCGAAACTGGCGAAGGTGAATGCCGGTGAAAGGTCGCGCGCGGCGCAGGCCAGATGAAAGAGGTTGATTGCCCGCGTCTGATCCTCGACCGTCGTGCCGATCGCGGCATTGCGCGGCCACATCGCCCGATCTCGAGGAAGTTCTGATGTCCAGCGGGTGCCATCGGCGTTGATGCGCTGAGCCTCCGCGTAAAGGCGACCGATCAACTGCGGCCGCTTGGTCAGAATGAGCCAGATCAGGCTTGGCGTTGACCGGATGATGTCGAAGAGGTCTCGTCGCCACTGGTGCGGCACCTGGTTGTCGAAGACGTCGGCGAGGCTGGAACAGAAAACGAATGGACGTGAACCTTTGGCCAACGCCGCCTTGTTCCACCTGACAGGCTGCTGCCAATTGCCTGCCGATGTACGGGCACGGGTGCCGGGACCGGCGCCGGGCGCACCCCATTCGACGCGGCCATAGCGCGTGTCCATCAGCGCCTCGGCGTAGCAGCCGTCGCACGCCGGTGAGACTTTCATGCAGCCGATCCAGGGATTGAAGGTGTGATCGGCCCAGCTGATCGCGGTGATCTCCCCCATGTCAGGATCCTCCGCCGGCGAGATCGGCAAGGTCCATCATCACCACCTTTAGCCGGAGCGATGCGTTGGGGCCGATCTCAAGTTCGACCCGCTGGACCTTGGAGACGTCGACACCTGTCGCAGCGACCGCGCGCAGATTGCGCTGGACCGATTCCGCCTTGTCTTCGGCCACCTCCTTCTCCACCAGCGCGAGCGCCAGGCTAAAGCCGGGCACGCGCTGGAAGTCGGGCACCTTCTTGAGTGCCTCCAGAACCTCGATCGTGGCGATGTATCGCCATACCGATGCAACATGATTGGGGTCGGTGATATCGATCAGTTGCGGGTCGTCCATTATGCTGCCTCCTCGTCGGGCGTGCGGTCGGTGTAGGGCGCAAAGCCCCGGAACTGGATGCCGGTGTGGAGCAGCTCGCCCCACTCACCCTCGCTGTCGCGGTAGATGATGCGGCGCTCGCCATAGGCGGCCAGGCATCGCTCGACGACGCGCTCGGTATCATTGGTCACGCTAGGCAGGTCTGGCCTGCAGCGGTCCACGATGAAGACCATACCGGGCGTGATAGCGAGTTCGGTGTAGCTGGCGCGCTTCATCGGAAACCTCGCTGGAGCTTCGGAAAGGGCCGGCTCGGCATCTTCCTTTTCCGCTTGGTCTTTCCGGTGCGCCCCTCGAGTCGCTTGGTCTTCGCGATCTCGCGCTGGTCGACCGGTGTTTTGACGCCATGCGTGGGCTTGTTCAGCGCCACGATGAAGTCGAGGGCGCACGATGGCGGAATGGTGTCATGCGTTTCTGGATCCCAGCGCCGTCGCTGCAGCGCCGGATCGTGATCGAACTGAACACCGTCGAGCGGGTTGAGCCGCGCGCCGCTGGGCTCCTTGCCGCCTTGGCGCACCACGATCTCAAGCTTCTCGCGGACGCTCAGCGCGCGCGGCCGCCAGTTCTCGGGCGGACCGAGCACCTGGGCACTGTGGTCGGGAAGGATTGCGATCCGGCCGGCCATGATCAGCCCGCGCTCGGCGGAGTGAGCGCAGCGAGCCGCCGCGCCTTGATCTTGTCGGCCAGCTGGCGGCTGCTCTCGTCGTCGTGGAATTGAGCCTCGACGTCGAACTCGGTCCAGATTTCCTCCACGGCCGCGGTCGACTTCGCACCTTGCAGGGCGATCTGGAAATCCTCGAAGAACTTGCCGTAGTCGAAGGTCGCTGGTTGCTCCTCCTCGGCGGCTTCTGCGCCGTCGTGCATGCCCTCGACATCCTTCTCGAAACCGTTGTCGGGGATAGGGTCGATGGCGTCGAGGCTGGGCACCGGTGGCGGCGATGGCGGGGTGAGCCTTGCCTTGGGCGCAGGTTCGTCCTGGTCGTGCTCAATCAGATCGCCGGCGATCTCGCGGGCCTCGAACTCGTCGCGGACGCCGCCAAGCACGTCGCCAAATAGCTCGCGCAGACAGAAACCAGCAGCGCGCCATTGCTTCATCCGCTTGGGATGGCGGAACCAGGAGGAATCGTTAGGCACGTCGTCCCACACATGCTGGTTGTTTTTCCAGACCTTGCCGCGACGGGTCGGGCGTTCGTCCCAAAGGCCGGCTTGCTTGGCATCCGCGACCGAATAGGCCTCGACCTTCATTTCCCCTGTGTCGGAGCGCACCGCCTTGCACCAGCCGATGGTGCGCTCGTCGACGGTGTTCATCTGGGCAACCACATCCTTGTGCAGGCCGAGATTGAGGAGCGCCTCTTTCGTCGCATCGCGCAGATAGCCCAGCTCGACCGATTTCGCTCTGCCCGACTTTCGAACGACGTTGATCAGTCCGTCGCCGTAAAGCGCCGGCTTGCCGCCGATGACGGTAAAGCTGCGCAGCGCCACCATGGGCGGCAGGCCGAGCTCCGCGCCGGACATGATGACGATGGCCACGGCGCTGGTGCCCTTCTTGCCCCAACGCTTCCAGGCGTCGTCGCCGGCATCCTCAGCCGGCTCGCGACCGACAAGCGCCTGTGGCGCCAGACCGGCCTCGACGATCATGGTGGCGAGACGCCAAGTTTCCTCGATCGACTGAGGGATGATGGCGCTGATCGCGCCGCCGACCATAAGGGCCGGTAACTGTGCCCGTTCGTTCATTTCCGATCCTCGGGGTTGAAGCTGTTGGCGCGCCACGTCCGGCGCATCTCGTTTTGCTCGATGCGCATGTCGTTCCATGCGAACCAGAAGGCGGTGGGGACTTCGCGGAAAAGCCGCCTCAAAGCGGCGCTGATCATCACGGGGAGCCAGAAAATGACGATGGCAACGCGGACCAAGCTCATGGCTATTTGTCCACGTCGTCGAAGATCGACCGGTTGCCGTTCTCGTCGAGCAGCGTGCCGTCTGGCGCCCATACGTGCCGGCCGTTCGGATGCTTGGCCGCGCGCTGCTCGTCGGTGCGCTTGTCGATGCCGACGATCGAGATCTTGGCGACGTCGGAATGATCCTTGATCTCGGCTACCGTGACCGATGTCTCGCGGCCGCGCATCGGCACCATCACCCGGGCGCCGACAGCCACATCGAATGCGCCTGCGAAATAGTCATAAGTCTTGTCGCTCTCGCCGAATTTCACGGCGACGATCTTCTGGTGGGTCATGCTGCCCTCTTGTCTGGAACCCGTTCCATGCCGGCTGGCAGGGCGGCGTCTTTGTTGCGCGCGATGCGGCCGGCGATCTTCTCGACCGCCTCCCGCACCTCCGGCTCGTCTTTCAGGGCCATGACCAGCGCGTCGTAATCGGTGATGTTCGCGACCCAATAGGTGTGCAGGGACATCTTGGCGCCGGTCCTGCCGGCGAAGACCGGACGGGCTTGTGCCTCACGTGCAGCTTGCAGCGCACGCTCGCTCAGCCGCTTGGCCTCCGCCTCGGCTTCGATCTGCAAGGCCTCCTGCTCGCTCTCCTGCGCGAATGAAGACGCGATGCCGGGGGAGGTGCTGGCTTCACGCCGGGCCTTCTCCTCCTCGACCGCGCGCGCTGCGTCGGCCGCCCGCTGCTCAGCCGCTTCTGCCTCGCGCCGAATGCGATCGGCGTCCTCGCGGGCCTTGCGCTGGCGATCCTGCTCCTGGCGGTCGAGTTCTTTCAGCCACGCTTCACCATGCTTTTTCAGCTTCTTGGCGAGGTCCTTGGCATCGGTGCGCAGATCGCGCCATTTGTCATCGACGGCGTTGCCGCCATCGAGCCAAGGGCGCTTCTCGACGTTGAATTGTTCGTCGGCCTTGTTGGCGATGCCGGCGAGCCGCTTTGCCCAGACGCCCGCCTGATCGGCCTGCTCTTGGGTGCTGATCGGCTTTTTCAGGAAGCCCTCGACCGTTTCCTTCTCGGCCGCCAGTTCCAGGGTCAGGTCGTTGTGCAGGTCGCCTGTCTTGGCAGGGAGGTTGTGCTCCTTCGAAACCGGCGGCGGGTCATCTGGCCAAGGCTCGCCGGCCAGCACGGAATGATAGAGCGCTTCGGTGATCGGGTTGCGGCAAGCATAGTTCCAGACCTTGTCGGCCTCCGCTTCCTTGCCGCCCTGCAGGCAGATGACACTGCCCGCCGCGTCGCGCCAGATGGCAACGGGAACCAGGGGCGCATCCTTGAACGGACGGTTCCTGAAAAAACCCGACTCCGGGCTGTCGGCCGAAGGGGCGAGCAGGAGCAGCTGATCGTGGGTCAGCTCGCGATATCCGCCCGCCAGCTTCAATGCCTGACGCCACCATGCGTATTGGTCCGCCGTCATCCGTCTGTTTCCTTTTGTGTTACACGTGAAACCATTTTGGCAACACAATGGGCGCGACAAAGCGGTCGCGGGGTGCAGTGCTGCTTAGATCGGGAGAACCCGGCCGAGCTGGTGCGGGCGAATGGTGCGGGGGGTCACACCAGCCCGGCCGGGGGCACGCAGATACTCAACACATGACCGCGAGGCGTGATGGGAAAATACAACCAGGGGCAACTGGGCCATCGGTCTAGCGATCCTTCTGCGTGATCAGGATCGTAACCGATTTGGTATCTTTTGCAAGGGGTGTTTCCGAAATGGTTACACTGCGAGCAAAAAAAAGCAGATCAGAGTGTGGAAATCCTGAGCCGAGCGCGGCCAATGACCTTCAAGTCCGCCGGCTGCACGGTTTCGTTGGTCGCCGCGGGGTTGTCGCTGTGGACCTGAACGGCGCCTGTCGTCGTGGGCGAAAGGTAGCGCCATTGCACCGCGCCTGCGATCTCCAGGGCGAAGAGGCCCGGTCGATTGGGGATGTTGTCGTCCAGATCGATCACAAGCGCATCCCCTTTGGCAACAATGCCATTGGCCTGGTACGCGTCGACCATCATGAACCGAAGGTTGTGGCCCTCCGAGTTCGGCAGCATCCGCGTCAAAAACTCTGGATCGATCACCAGTCCTGGCGCTGCCGGGCGGCTCTTCCCGGCGGAAATCTCGAATACGTGGCTGAATTTGCTTACGTCCACCTCCGCAAGCTCTGGAAACATAAGCTCTTCCGGCCTCACGTTGAGGTGCGGCGCGATTCGCTCTGCCCACTTCAAGGTGAGCTTGCGTCCATTGGGGCCGTCTTCTTCTTCCAAACGGCCCATCTGCGGCCTTGTGGTGCCAACGCGACGCGCCAGCTCGGCCTTGCTGATCCCAGCCTTTTCCCGGAAGTGCTTAATTCCATTCGCCATATCAATGCGGTAGCTCAAAACGAATTCGTGCGAAACTGTGCCAATTTGGTTACAAACCTTGACGTGTAACCAAATTGGTGACAAAACCCGGCCATGGAAAACCTGCATCAACTGACGAAATGGCGTTTGGACCGCAATCTGAGCGCTGCCGACGTGGGCCGGATGATCGATTGTACGCGGCTGACAGTCGATCGGTACGAGGCCGGCCGGATGCCCAGGCAACCATATCTCGACCGCATCGTCGTTATGTCCGACGGTGAGGTGAACGCAAACCACTGGTTGGGCAGGGAGGCGGCAGATGTCGTTGCACGGCGCCGGACTCCGGCTTGACCCGAGATACGATCAGCACGGTTCCTCGTTCCGTCCGAAATTGGTCGGCGCGTTCAACAACTTCCCAGGCCGCAACTCCAAGCGGTTTCCAGCAATCATCGTCGTGGGCCATCGGCTTTCCCCTTGCGGTTGTAGCGATGATGGCGGGGAAATTGTTGGATGTGTCCGACAAGGCATCCGAGAATCCCGATGGGTCGTCGTTCCTTCTCCTGTTTTTTGTGAGGAATCGATGCAGGACATCGCTGCAGAGCTACAACAGGTGGTGTTCAAAGCCGCCGGAACCATCAAGCCAGGCATGGGCATCAAAGCTCAGATCAACGCCGCTTGTGACGCGCTGGGCTACCCGCGCGGCCACTGGCGGGTGAGGGAGGCCTGGTATGGCACGGCTTCCAACTGGAACGGCAAAGCCATCTTCGACCTCCTCGGCCGTTACAACCGCTTGTGCCAAAAGACTGGCTCCGATGTTGAGCCAGTTAACGATCCTGTAGCCGTCATCGCGAAAGCTTCGAACACAGGCTGATTTTGACGGAGGTGTGATTTCCTCCGCCAATTACTTCGGCCTTAGGTCCGCACGCAATGTTTCAAGTTGAAACATTCCGAGGAGGTTTAATAAAAATGAAGCAGACTGACGGCGGGCAGGCGGTAAACGGTGAAGTAAAGACAGTTATGGCCGGGTTTTGTCAAACAGCAAGAAGCATTGGATCGGCTGCCGCCGAGCGAAGTGCAACTGTGCATCTTGTAGCAGCAGCGGCATATCTGGGAGAAACCGTCGGCCCCACCATGACTAAACAGATCCTGTCGGCGGTAATGGCGTCGATCGGATAGGCAATGAACTACCAGATAGAACGGCAATACCATTTGTAGCTTGTAGGATTGCCGCTCCTCGCAGTTGAGAGAGCGACGGCATGACTATCATTACCCGCAAGCGTGCGGACCAGTACGCCATCATCCCGAACGCTGTCGCCAGTGACGACAGGCTGACGTTCGAGGAGCGTGGCGTGCTGGTCTACTTGCTGGCGAAGCCGCACGACTGGAACGTGTCGGTCAAGAACCTCCAGAACCAGGGGGGCATCGGCCGCGACAAGGTCTATCGGATCCTCCAGAAGCTGGAGGAGGTCGGCTATCTCAAGCGCGAACAGACCAAGAGCTCAGACGGCCGCTTCGGGGCCTACAATTACATCGTCCATGATGATGCTGTGCCCGAGAGCCTGCCGCTGCCGCGTCCTGAAAATCAGGAAGCGGGCGCACCGCGTCCTGAAAACACGGAAACGGCCTCACCGCTTCCTGAAAAACCGGTAACTGGAAATCCGCTTAACGGTGAAGCCGACACATACAAAGAACCTATTGAACAAAATCTACCCCCCTCACCCCCTTCCAGGGGGGGTCTTGGAGATGATTTTGGGAAATTGGTTTCTGGCTATCCAGCGGACAAGGTAGGCGATCTCGACACTGCGTTAAGGGCCTACCGCGGTCTGACCGACGTCGAGCGGGGTCAGGCGTCGGCATGCATGGCGCTGTTCGTCCGCGCCATGATCCTGCGCGGTGTTCGCGTGCCGAAGCTTGCGACATACCTCAGCGAGCGTCGGTTCGCCGAGTTCGATGGCGCTCCCGACATCGACAAGGACGGGCATTTCGTCATCACACCGGATCGGCCGGAGTGGCGGGATTGGCTGGGCTCGATCCGCGCCAAGTACGGCGAAGCCGGCGTGCAGACGTCGATCCGTCATCGAAAAATCGTGAGAGAGACACGCTGGCCACCCGATCTTTCGCTTGCCAATGGTGTAACCAATTTGGCAACATCTGGAACCAGAACGGATACTGCTTCGGCGGCTCGGGCATGATGAAGATGAAACGCCTTTTTCTCGATACGCCCGCAGAGCTGGAGAAGCGGATCGACCGCTTCATCGAGCACATGCGGCATGCCGAGGACATCTTCTTCACCAAGAACAAGCGAGGCCTGCCTACGCCGCGCGACCTGCTCTGGATACTGTTTGCCGACGCCGTCGACACGGCCCGAAACGTGCCCGACGTCGAACGCCGCATGGTCTCCAAGGTCGGATCGGCTATGCCCTCGTCGCGAGAGACCGAGCATCAGGCCTATGTGCGCGAGCTGTCGCGCATGGCCGACGGGATGCCACAGTACGACAGCACCGAAGTTCGCATCGTGGTTCACCAGTCGGCCGCCGATCGCATGGTCGACATCATGGACCTTCTCCGCTTCGTGCGGGCAGGGCGGCAAGGGCAAGACGCGCAGCGCTACAAGCGGACGTTCCTGGCGCATGCCGGCGGCCACGGCGTCGAGTTCTGCACCCGCGTCTGGGACCGGCATCGCGTCGAGGTCATGTCGAGGCAGGCGCTGCACGACGTCAAGAGCCGGGTCCTCGGCCAGATCCTGGTCGGCATCGAGAAGGAGTTCGGCCTGGTTCGCACCAGCCGCAGTTTCCGGCGCAAGACCGTTCGGGAAATCGACCAGCTTCGAAGGGAACGCAAGCGCGAGGAGAAACGTCGCCGGCGTGAGGAGCAGGAAAACAATGCCGGTTGACATCGCGATGCCGCGCAACCTGGTCGATCGGCGCAAGAACGCCGGCCATGCCGCGATCTGCGCCGTCGGCTTCGAGACTGACCCGGGCGTCTTTCGGCTCGCTACGGCCGAAAACATCGAAGCGCATCTCCCCCAGCTCCAGCCCGGCCGGTGGGAGAGGCTGCATTTCGCGCACGTCGTCTGGACGCCAGGGCTCGCCGTGGCCCGCACCATGGTTCTGGGCGCAGAACGCAATCTCGCTAACTGCCATCTCGGCCAGCACTGGTACCGGGCAAGTCTCGACCTTCTTCACGGTGTGATCCTGGCCGAGGCCGCAGCCCTTAGGTCCCCCGTTTGGTCGCAGTCCGAGATGATGCAGATGCTCAGAGGTCAGGCCATGCGCGCGGCCGATCGCTTTGCGGCGGGGATCGTCTGATGTTCCCGACGGCCGACCAGATCGCCCTCGCCATCGTCATGGCCTGCCGGCCGCACCGAGAGGATCCGTTTGCGGTGTGCGCCGGCGGACTCGGCATGCGCGCTCGTCATCTCGCCATGGAAGCGTTGATGATCGGCTTTCCTGATGCCCGCCGAGTTGGGCTCGGAAAATGTCTGGCCTACGGCACTCCGCGTTCGGCGCAAGGCCAGGTGATCGGCGCCAAGAAAGGCAAGTGGTGGAGCGACGACCATGTCGACGAAATCGTCGGCGCCATCGTCGCCGAACAATACGGCGAGCAAGCGCAATGACCGCCTTCCTTTCCCGTTTCATCCGTCGTCTTCGCGGCCGCGCAATCCCGCGTGTGTCGTGTCGCGGCATCTACCTGAGGATCAACTGAAATGGACACTCTACAAACCGCCGGCACCGAGCCGCTGGATGTCGACGAAGACTTCTCGGAAGCCGTCTCCCAGGAACTGGCCCGAGATCCCTCCCAGCCGAAACCCTCGGTTCGCAACATGATCGCCACCACCGGTATGTCGCTGAAACGGCACATCGACCGGCTGCGCACCAAGGAGACCGAACTTGAAGCGACCAAGGCCGCCGCGACGGTCGAGTACGAGCGCGTCATCGCCCAGGCGAAGCTGGTGCGGGACAATTGCTACCAGGAGACCGACGCCGATCTCCACCAGATCAGGACGACACTCGAGGTGCTCGATCCGGCCCGGGCCAAGCTGTCTGAAATGGCATAAGCCATGGAGGCGGTTGTCCCCTTCGACGATTCCGGACTCGCTCATGTCATCGAGCGAGCTCGGATGCTGTTCGACGACGGCGACGTCGCATCGGCACGCATGCTGGCCGCTGGCGCCTATGACCAGGCGAAGGCGGCAGGCAGCTACGCCACCCGCTTCCATGCCGGCGAGCATCTGATCCGGAAGGCACGCCGGCTCCAGGGTGACGCGCTGCTGATCGAAACGCGCGCGAAGATCACGATTGCCACCGAATGGACTGCCGCCCAGGAAAAAGGGGAGGCCTCGAAGGGCGGCAGGCCGAAAACCGTTCCAGACGGAAACGGTTTCACGGCAGCCGAAGCCGGGCTCACCCGAAAGGAAATCCACGACGCTCGCAAGCTGGCGGATGCCGAGCGGCGGGATCCTGGCATTGTCGAGCGGGTGATCGCCGGGCGCGTCGCGGAAGGACTCGAGCCGAGCCGGGCGAATCTGCGCGTGGCGATCGGCACCGACACCGCCAGCGCGGCCGAGCGCGGCAACAATCTCTACGAGACGTGCCCGGAAGCGGTGCACACGCTGCTGGCGCTGGAGACCTTCGGCCCTCGCATCAAGGAACCGGCATGCGGTCGCGGCGCGATCTCGCGCATGCTGGAGGCGGCCGGCTACGACGTCGTGCTTTCCGATCTCGTCGACTATGGCACCGCAGATCGCCATGGCGTCTTGCAGGACGTCCGGGACTTCCTCACCAGCGAGGCAGGCGACGATTGCGACGATATCGTCACCAACCCGCCCTACGGCGCCGTGCTCAATGCTTTCGTCGCGCATGCGCTGCGCGTGTACCGGCCGCCGAAGATGGCGCTGTTGCTCAACCTGAATTTCCTCTGCGGCTTCGACGATCCCGACCGCAACTACGCCATGGACGACTGCAAGCCGGCGCGCATCCATGTCTTCACGCGGCGCCTGCCGATGATGCATCGCGACGGCTGGGACGGCAACGAAGCCTCGAGCCGCATGAACCTGGCCTGGTTTGTCTGGGAACAGAACCTTGTCGGCGACTACGACGGGCCGACGGTCATCAATCGCGTCGACTGGAAAGACTATCAGCCGTGAACGTCCAACCCTTCTTGATCGGCGACGGCTGGATCGAGGTGCTCGACGGCAACGACACTGCGCGCGACATCTTCGACCGCCACTATTCCCGCTATCGCTACGCCGACGGGCGGCAGCCGGCGTTGTTCGTCGGCCCGGGCGAAAAGCTCGTCCTGCTCACGGCTGACGCCGGCGCGGTTTCGGCTTGGCGACGCGAGCGGCACCGCTTCGATAATCAGCAAGGCGTCAACTGCGCGATCTTCCGTCGAGAGACCGGTGAAGTCGCAAGCGATCTGCTTGCCGCCGCAATGGCGATCGTTTGGCAGCGCTGGCCGGGCGAGCGGCTATTCACCTTCGTCGATCCCCGCGAGGTCGAGCCCACATGGCGCGCAGGACGACCGACATGGGGCCATTGCTTCTATCAAGCGGGCTGGCGCTACGCTGGCATCACGAAAAAACGGCTGCACATTTTGGAATGCCGGCCGGAGTGGGTGAACTGATGCCTGCCTACCGCAGCTCGGCTGAGGCCGATATCCGAGATGCCGCTGTGGCCAAGATCCGCCAGCGCCGCCCCAATGCCAGGATCATCCATGAGATCAACGTCAGCTCGCATGGTCCCAACCGCATCGACGTTCTCGCCGTCGACCGCGCTGAGATCATCGCCTGCGAAGTGAAATCGGCCAAGGACAAGCTCGACCGCCTGCCGGCACAGGTCGCATCGATGTTCGGCGCGGCGCATCACGTCATCGCCGCCATCCACGAAAAATTCCTGGTCGAGCAGGAACCAACCAGTGGGCGGCCCACGAGGAGCGCGACGGGAAATTCTTCATGCGCAACGTGCCCGAGGGGGTCAGCCACAAATGCGAAATCTGGGTGTACCCGGAGCGCAGGCGCGCCTTGCCGACCGCCAACCACGATCATCTCGAAAAATGGGCGCTGCCTCACCCTGTGTTCGAGCGCCCTCTTCCGGCAAGCGCTCTCGATCTCTTGTGGCGTGACGAGCTGCAACAGCTCTGCTCTTCGTTGCGTGTCTCCGCCACGCGCCAGTCTGTCATGACTGACATGGTCGCGGCCTTGCGGTGGCACTGCACCGGCAAGGAGCTGACGCGCGGCATCTGCCGACTCCTTCGAGCCCGCCAGTGCAAGGAAGCCGATCCCGAGATCATCGAAAGGACTGCCGCATGAACCACTTCGCGGGCTTCACCACGCCGGTCGTGGGTGGTCATCACGCCATGCTGCGCTTTGCCGAGGACGGCCGCGCCGAGCCGGTGCTTGGCCCCGGCGGCGAGCCGAGGATATTCCCGACCGAGGTGGAGGCATGGAAGGCCGTCACCGAAAGCCTGTTGCGCTACTTCAATGGGCATATGCGCCGTGATGGCGCAACCATCACCAGCGCCCGCGACGCGGCCGAACGCATCTTTCGAAAGGGCCGGATGATTCCGGTGGAGCACCGCTGATGTCAGGATTTCGCGAAGGCTGGGCTCTCAAATCGCCAACGGCCGTTACCACACACTACTTTCGCCGGCGCGGTCTCGGACTCGCCGTATCTCTCTGCGGCTCCCAGGATGCGCCGGCCGGGTGGCTCATGGAAAATTCGGGCGCCGGCCAATGCGAACGTTGCGCCACGGTGCGGGCGAAGGAACTCGCCAGATTGGACGTTGTGCCACCAGAGGCGGCCGAGGACGAGCGCGGCGACCAACGAGCGTGCGAAGGGAAGGCCGGCGACTGACGCGCGCTGGCGAGGCCTCTACACTCGACGAAAAAAATGGGGCAGCGGAGACCAATCCGCTGCCCCTCCCTACCACAGCCGCCGGCCGCAGCCGGCGGTGCGGATTCCTACACCAGCATCGAGCGCGCATGTGCCTGGCGCAGCTGCGACTCCATCGAACGGATGGAGCGCGACGCCGCCGCCAGCGTGTCGGCCCATTTGTCGGCCTTGGTGGGATCGACCGACTTCAAGGCGATGCACTCGCCGTCCTTGAAGCCGCCGGCGATCGCGGCGATGATCCGCTCGACCGTCTTCTCCATCCTGCTCATGGCGGCGATATCGTCCTTCGACGGCTCCGGCCTGTCGTCGTCGAACATGCCGCCCTGCTCGATCCTGTCGCGGACGGCTTGCGCCGCCGCCTTGATGCTCGACCAGTCTTTTAGCTTGCCGCTGGAGAACAGCTTCACGATGTTGACCTGATCGGCCGTGGGGAGGTCGACGAGGTCGTTTGCATGGCCGAGCGGGAAGGCACCGCTATCGACCAGCTTCTGGATCGTCTCGTCCAGATTAAGCAGCGCCGTGCGGGCCTTGATGCGCGTCGGCTGGACGCCGATGTCCTTCGCCAGCTGCTCGACCGTCCAGCCGCGGTCGATCATCGCGTGAAACGCCCGCGCTTCCTCCAGCGGCTTGATGTCGGCGCGGGCGAGGTTTTCCACGATCGCCTGCAGCGCCATCTCATTGTCGTTGATCTTCACGACCTCGCAGAGAATGTCGGCCGCCTCGATCAGCTGGTGAGCGCGCCAGCGGCGCTCGCCGCCGACGATCATGAACTTGCCGTCGACCGGGCGAACCGTGATGGCCTGGATAAGGCCGCGCTCGCGGATCGATTCCGCCAGCTCGCGAAGCTTCACCGGGTCGAAATGCTTGCGCGGCTGGTCGGGGTTCGGGATCACCTGGCTGAGGGGGATACGCTTCTTCATGGTCTTGGTCTCCGTGGTAGGGATTGAGGGCAAAACGCCGCCCCGCAGGGCGGCGCTGTAATCAGGGGGCAACTTCGAGGCCGAGGTAGCCGGTCGCTACCTGTTCGGCGAAGTTCGCGCGGGCATGTGCGCTGGCCCACACCTTCGCGTCCGACAAGCTCATGGCGGGAGAGAAGAAGGTCTCGACCTCACGGTCGCAGCTCTCGTCGATGATGATGAAGCCCCAGCCGCCATATCCCTTCGGCTTGCGGCCATGGGAACGCTCGTAGAGGGTGGTGTAGATTTCGATGGGCTTAGGCATGGTCTGGTCTCCGCGGTAGGAAATTTCTTAGGAATATCAGGAACTTAGTTTGTAACCGATCTGGTTACAAGTGGGTTACTAAGAAAAGTTTCTGACCAGTTCTGCAGCGCGTTGCGGAAATGCCTTTGCGACTGATCGTGTCCAGATCGTCGCTCGATAGCCCTGCCCGCAATCGAGATCGCAAGAGAGACCGCCGACTCTTGTTATGCGCCATCCATCCGGCATCGGCTCACCAGCGAGCCAGAGGATGCACCGACGCGCGTCGTCGCGCCGGGCGAAGTCCTCCGCAACTCGGTCGTGGTAGGCTGTAAGGGAGTACCAATCGCCGCCGTCGCGCTCCGTGTAATAGCCCGGCGCCAGCGACTTGATTGCTTCTATCAGTTCGTCGGAGGTGCGAAGGTCAGCCATTTTCCTGGCCCTCCTGCACCTCGCATGCGCTGTCGAGGATTTCGACCCCCGCCGGCGACTGTCCCGGGTCGAGGAGAGAGCGAAGATGGTTGCCGACGTCCTCGACGGGAAATTCTGCCAGGTACTCTTCCTCGCTGTCGTGCGAACCATCGGCGACCGCGCGCCTTGCGGCTGCATTTGCCAATGCAAGGGTATCGAGGACCCTCACATAGATCGAGACTTCGGCGGTGATCATCCTAGCCTCCGTTTTGAAGCCGCGAGAAAATCGGCCGTGCAGATCGTGAAGTCGCCGGCGGCGCCGCCGCCGATGTGGGCATGATGATACTCGTCCAGCTCGTCGAGCAGAGGGCGGATGTCGCCCCAGGTCGGATAGGCTTCCTGGTTGCTCTGCCAGAACTCCCCCAGCGTGCCGGTCCACTCCGGCTCGCCGAGGTCGAGCGGGTTCTTCACATGGCCCACGAACAGATGGACGGTGGTGGTGATGTCGATCGTCATGACTACTCTCCTCAGTCCATGTTGCAGCGAACGAGCGCGGTCGCGTAGTCGATGCCGGTCTCTTCGGCATAGATTGCGGCCTGATCGCCGGGACGATTGGTGGCGGCCGCCGTCGTCGACGGCTCGGCTTTGGCGATGGCTTCGGCCACCATCGCATTGCTTTTCAGGCTTGGGTCTCGGATGACGCAGAGTTTGAGCGCCGCCAGGATGTCCGGCCGCGCCCGTTCGCGCGGGATCGCGGCGCGCAAACTGGCCAGGATGTCACCGACGCCCTTCTGCAGCGGATCACTCTCGAAGCCGGAAATGAACGACTCGGCCCGAGTCAGAGCGTCGACGGTGTCGCTGGCGTGATCGAACGGGAGCCTTTCGACGAGCTCGTCGCGGAGCGTGGCGGCGGACTCGAGCGTGAGTGTTTCACACGCCCGCGACCCGCCCTTCGGGCCATAGAACGAAAGCACGACTTCGCCCTTGCCTCGCGCGGCGCTGTTCAGCGATTCCATCGTGCCCTTGGCGGCGATGCTGATGTAAATCGTGTCCATCACATTTCCCCTTCGATCTTGTCGGCCAAGGGCGAAATAACCTCGTCCCAGATCGCATTGCAGATTTCGTTGTCGGCGTGGTCGGACACGACATCGTAGCCCGAATTGCCATAGATCAGCTGGAACCAGCCGAGCTTGTCGCCGGTCGGGCTCCGCAGATGAATGCCGTCCTCGTCGGTCGAGAACAGCGCCAGCATGATCGCCGCCTTGTCGTCGGACCGCCTCACCACCCAATCCTCGCTGTCGTAGACGGAAATCAGGTAGCCCCGGTCGAGGCAGGCCTTCACCAGCGCGCGGGCGATGCGGCGCTCGGCGCGGATGCGGTCAGCGGTCTCACGCGATCGGCGCGCCAACGCCTGCTCGATCGCTTCGTCGAAGCCGGTCTTCGGCTCGCCCATCTCGGCATCTTCGGCCAGCCGGGCGGACAGCGCCTGGTTGCCCGAGGCGGTGAGAGCATTGCAGATCGCCAGCATCTCAGCCGGCGTAACGTTGATGGTCATGGTCATTCTCCGTGGTAGGGGTGGATCTCGAGGAAGGCGCGGGGATCAACCCCACGCCAGTCCCCAGCGCTTGGCGCAAACCGGCCCGTAGCCTACATCGATGGAGCGGTGGTCGGTCAGCTCGATCGCGCAGAAACAGCAGTTGCCGGTGCGCTTGCCGTGGGCGGCGCCGGCCTTCGAAGGGTTCTCGGCCAGAGCGGTCAGAGCCGAGACCAAGCCGTCGGGACCGGGCGACCGACGCGAGCGGGTGAACTCGCCCTTGCGGTCGATGCGGCCGTACCAGTCGCGGCTCTCGAACGAGCCCGGCGACGAGACGTTGATCTGGCCGGCGTGAGCGGAGCGCGCACCAGCGAGAGCAAGGACGACCGTCTCGCCGTTGACGTCGAAACGGATCTTCGGATGCTTGAGCTTGTTGGCGATCGCCGTGTCGAACAGCGCGATCAGGCCATCCATCGAGCCGACCTTGGCCTTTGGCGCCGCGGGCTCGCCGGCTTGTGCGCGCTGGGTCAAAGTCGCCACCCAGGGCCACTGCCGCTCCGAGAGACTCGAGCGGCTGTCATACTGGTGCAGGAGGGATGCGGCGAACTCCGCGTCGCGGCCGTGCAGCTTCGGGGCTGACTGGCGCAGAGCTTCGATTTCGAGGTTCATGTCTGGTCTCCGTGGTAGGGATTTCCCAGATCGGTGCGGCTCCGGCGGTTATGCTAGGCCTGGCCCGTCCCCGGTTCGATTTCACTCGGCCGGTCAGTTTGACGAGAAGTCACCAATCGCCGGCCCGTTGCTGAAAGGGGAGTTCCGGCGAAGGCTGCAGCGGTGAAAGGAAACGGCTTTCTGCTGCACCGATCTGAATTTCTAAGTTACTTCAATAACTTAGCTTGTAACCAAATCGGTTACAAGTGGGTGCAGGCAAAAAAGAACAATAATTTCAATGACTTCGGTGGCGGTCAGTTCACCGGCTTGAACCGGGATTCCAGGACGGCGCCGGAAATCGAGCGCTGGTCGTCGCCGCATTGCACGAGTGCCTGGTCGACGTGTTCCGGATTGACGCCGATCACCTTCCAGACGCGGCCCTGCTGGTCGGGCGCTTCGGCGCCGAGGTAGGGCGCGACCTGGAGGGGCTGCGGTGGCTGACGCAGGCGGTATTGCGCCGGCAGCTTGGGATGGTGCCAACCACAGCCCTCGGCCTCCAGGCCATGTTCGAACACTTCGAGCCGGAGCTTTTCTTTCAGCCAGACCGAGATGTAGGCGCGATGGCAATACTGGTTGTCGGTCGGGGCCTCGTAGCAGAGCAGGGCGACGTCCCTGCCGCCCGAGAGGTCTTCCATCTTGGCGACGATCCGGCCAGGATTAAGCCTGTCGAGTCCTTCGAAGTAGAGCTGCTTATACTCGCGCTCGCTGGCGGTCTTGAACCATTCGCCTGGGGCGAGTTCCGGCATCTTGCGATAGCCTGCCGGGTATCCTCGCGGCGTTCCCCTGGACACCCCGATCTTCTGGATTTCGGGCGGCAGCTTGGTGAACCAGGAGCTGGTGAAAATGCGCATCTTCGTCTCTTTCGGTGGTAGGGCTTTGGACAGGTCCAAATGTAAATCCGGTGAACTTCTCAAGCAACCAAAATGACACTGTGTGTTACCATTTTGGTAAGGTTGCCTCACCGGTACATCTGCATTAGGTATGGGTTCTCTCCAGCGCCTTCGGGCGCTGTCCTGTGGTAGGGATGGAGAGGAAGGCCGATCAGGGGCAACCCGGTCGGCCTTTGATATTTTCGGCGTGGCTGTGGCGCCTCGAAGCGCACTTCGGGATAATTGACCCACGCCGTCACCGTCTCGAAACTGATGGCGCGCGGCAAGCTCTTGACGTCGTCGAGCAGCGTTCGTCCTGCCAGGATCCCATTGCCCGCGAACTCGGCGCCCGAGCGGAAAAACTGGAACGTCCTTCGCCATGGTCCGGTTGAGAGCCAGAGGTCCAGGCCCGGCGCCAACTCCACGCGGTCGAGGCTGTCGCTCTCAAGAAGTTCGCAGAAGAGCTGGTGCCCCAGAGGGCGCGGCGTCTGGTAGTCAATGGCGCGCCGGAGTGTGGAATCGATCAGGATGAAGCGCATTGCAGTTCTCGTGCCTCGAGGCGTTGGTTGATGGTGGGGAGCGTCTCGCTGGCGAACAATTCGAGCCACCACTTGATCAACTCGGCCTGGTAGCGGTCGTCGGCCGCACGATGGCGGGGCTCGCGTAGCTGTCGCTCGATCCAGTCAAGCCGGTCGCGAAGCTCCGGCCGGTAGAGCAGATTGCGGAATGCATCTGCGAGCCGCATGTCCAGCGCGTAATCCCCGGTGCAGCCGAGGGGCGACCAGTCGCTATGCCAGGACGACCACATCTCGAGGGCCTGGCTGATGGTGGGGAGCCGGCGCCGCCGCTCCTCCTCGTCTTCTGGTAACGGGCGAAACACTTTTGGACTCCGTGGTAGGGATAACGATCCTATGATGTAACCAATTTGGTTACAATATGGTCAAGCTAAAAGTAATTTCTGCGGCCGTCCTTCCATAGCTTGACCGTGACGGTGTTCACGTAGGTCCCGACCTCGGCGAAGGATCCGTGCGGCAGATCGCGGAACTGGCCGTTCAGCCTCTCGATCAAGGCCCGGAAAGCGATGGCCTTGCGAGTTTCGCGAAACTCGGTGCCGGCCGACATGATGGCGGCGAGGCACCCGCCGTCTTCCAGGAAGTCGAGGGCGTGCACCACATGGTCGATATCGCGTTCCATGTCGAACGGCGGGTTCATGATGATGCGATCGTATTTTCCCGTCACGGAGGGCCGCAGCGCCAGGAAGTCGGCGGCGTACACCTTGCGGAATGTGCCCTGCGCCTCGAGCGCGGCGGCGAGCGCTGGCTGGAGCTCCACGCAATCGACCTGGTTGTCGAAGCGGTATTCCTTGCGCCAGCGGTCCATACGGGCCTCGTCCCCGTAGCCGTAGTGATCGGCGAAATCCTTGATGCTGGTGAGGCAGCGGCGCGCCAGATTGCCGGTGCCGGCGCTGGGCTCCAGGATCCGTAGGCGCGGCTTCTCGATCGGCTGGAGGAGGGGGATACCTTTGAGCAACTCCTCGGCCGCGGCGTCGGGCGTCGGGAAGAAACCGAAGTTCTTCGCCGGCGTGGTCTTCCGGTTGCGGAACAGATCGTCCTGCTCGCGCGTCTGGCCGTCGCCGATCACCTCGCCATAGTATTCGGCGAGCATCTTGTTGACCCTTTCCACCAGGTCGTCACGCGTGAACCAGAGATGCGCGTTGCCGTTCTTGTAGGCGACGATCCTGAAATACTCGCCGCGATGTTCGGACTGCTGAGGCTGGAAGCCCCTGCGCTCGGCGCGCACCACGTTCTCGATGCTGTTGTAGGACGGCTTCTTGCCGTCGAGGACAGAGAAGGTGCGTTCGATATCGCGCACGGTGTCCCAAGTGCCGCCCCACGAAACGTGGCCGTGGTCGCGGTCGAAGGCATAAGTCAGGATCATGCGACTGCCGACCTTGAAGCCGTCGTGAGACCGGAACCGGCGATCCAGCTTGGAGAAGGCCGTCGCTATGCCGCGCCGGAAGATCATCTCGGATTCGCCGGCCCACTTCTCGATAGTGGCGTACACGTTGTCGACCGTGACCGGGGGAATCCCCATGAGCTCGTCGAGGTTGACCAGCTCCTTGCCGTCGCCGCGGTCATAGCGCTCCGGCACCCACCTCAACGTGTCGCGCAGCTCGTCCTTGGCCTGCTTGTCCATGAGGACTTCAAGGTCCGTCATCTTCACCAGATAGTGCCAGCACGAGATGTCGATGAGACGGATGGCGGTACGCTTCCACTGCTCGGCGTCAGGCAAATCGACGGCCTCGAAAAAAGCCCTCACCTCGCGGTTGTCGCGGTCGCCGTACCTGGAGCAGGCATGCTCGCCAGCGGCCGCCTTCCAGAGAGCGGCCGCCTTTTTCAATTCCCGATCAGCCTGCTGGATCGAGGCGAATGCGCCATGATAGGCGGCCACGGCTGCATCGCGATAGGCGACGATCTGCTCGATCGTGTTGCGAGGGATCAGCGCGTTCATGGCTTCGCCTCAACCGGCTTGGCGCTCACGGCGGCGTGCATCTTCTGGAAGGTGAAGACGTCCTTGCGCTCGATGACGATCTCGTAGCGCTTGCTGCCGTCGGGCAGCGTGAACTCGTATTCAACTGGCTTGGTCATTGGTCTGGTCTCTGTGGTAGGGATTGGTGGGCGACGGGACCTCTCCCGCCGCCCTATCGAAGGGATCGTTTGTCTCTCTCAGTGCATCGCGCCTCCTTCTGCTGGTGCGTCAGCTTCCACGTCCGCTTCGGCCGCCTGGAGGTCGGCGAGCCGGTCGCGGCAGGAAGGGCAGCGGCAGCTTTCACTGCTGTCGAAGGGAAAAGGGGTTAGGCAGTCGTCGCAGTAGGGCATCGTTTCAACCGTGGTAGGGGAAAACCTTGTAACCACAGTAACTTAGTCTGTTACCAATTTGGTTACAATGCAACCACGGACAAAAAGTCGTGTTCGCCCAAGTGCGGTTGTCGGGAGGCGGCTCTAGCCGTCGCGATCACGCTTTTCGCGGCTGTAGTCGATGGCCGCCCAGATGACACAGCCGACGGCGACCAACACGCCCAATGTGCGACTGGCGGTGAACGCCGAAATGACCAGGATCAAGACGTATGCGAGTGCGCCGGGTGTCATGTCTTTCAAGGGTTGGTCCTTTCAAAAGGCGAATGCGAATTGGCCGGAGGCTTCCTGTCTGGAAGCGACCCCGAGGGGACGGAGACCGGGTAGGGCAGCGATGAAGCCGCCCGGCTGGTAGGCGGGATCATTGCGGCGCTCCTCACGCAGACGGCTATCGTCAGCGTCGTGCCGCTTGTTGCCCTGCCAATAGGCAAGGCCGAAAGGCGGGTTGTGGAGCTTGCATTTTGCGGCCGTCTTGCCGTGATGATCGATAAGCAGGTTCTGCTCCATCACGATCGTCAGCATCTCGTCGACGGTCATTGCCTCCTCGACGAACCAGCGTTCGCGGGAGAGCCCGCCGCCGGTGAAGGATCGGTAGCCGGTCTCGCTGAAAAACGGCTGATCGAGGTCGATCACGCGACCGTCGAGGCCGACGCCGCCGAAGACGCCCGGGTAGCGCACGTCGGTGCGGCAACCGTGAATGGTCAGCATGAACCGCCCGGGCTGGCCGTGCATCGGGATTTCGCCATCGGGCGCGGCCAGTTGTTTGCCGAGCCAAGACGACGCCGAGTTCCAGCAGTTGAAGCGGGAGCGGCAGCGCGGGGGCCAGGAACGGCCGGAACCGTCCGCGCGCTCCTCCCGGCCGCCGTATTCCTCAATCCGGTAGAGCGTCTCGACACATGCCTCGATCACTAGCTCGTAGGGAAGGCGGCCGGGCTTGTCGCAGGCCATCATCGCGGCGTGGTAGT
Organism: Mesorhizobium sp. WSM3862; assembly: GCF_002294985.1. GTDB lineage: Bacteria > Pseudomonadota > Alphaproteobacteria > Rhizobiales > Rhizobiaceae > Mesorhizobium. The sequence continues at coordinate 329,936 of NZ_NSGE01000006.1, forward strand.
GGTGGAGGGCTTCCCGAGCGATTCCGACCAGATATTCATCGGACCCGTCGCGCAGCATGGCGACATTCTCGGCGATCTCCTGACCGCGTTTCTCGGCCTCGATCTGCCAAGCGTGCTTCTTGGCTGGTGCTTTCGCCTTGGCGGTCTTAGCCATTGCCGTACCTCGGAAGTTCTGCGAGCGACGAGAGGGGCGGCAACCCCATGCGCTCGCGAGATCGGTTGATGATGGGGAGAGGGTCGAAACCCTTGACGCCCGGACCTCGGTAGACCCATGGCGGGTTCTCCGGGTCGAGCCGGCCGACGTCGTAGCTGTGGAGCATGTCGGCGAAATATTCCGGCGTGCCCGGGTAGGGAGCGCTATTCCAGAGTGCCCGCAGGATTTTCCGGATGTTGTCGCCGTAGGCGAAAAGCCGGCTCCTTGCACGACGCCAGTTCGCGGCGCGGCGGTCGCGAGTATTCTGCTCCCAGATCACCGCTTGCTCGGCGCGCTGCGCCATAACGGTGTCGGCGTCTGGCTGCTCCTCTGCGATCATCTCGGAAAAGAGCGGCAGTTTCTCTCGCTCAAGGCGCTGCTTTCGGGCCAAGGCGAGCCGCTTTCGCCTCGTGTCTTCGAACGGGCCATATCGGCGTGTCCGGAAGTGGCGCATCAGAGCAACCTCCCCTCGGCCACCTGCCAGACGCCCTCGCCTAGCGGTTCGAACGGACCGCGCTGTAGGGTCTGGCGGACCTTCGCCTTCCAGTTCGGATTGCGTTCGGACTTCGGATTCTCGGCCAAGGCGCGGTAGAGATCGTCGAGCCGCACGGCCGCGCCGGCGCGCTGCATCACCTTCAACACCTCGTCGACCCACGAGCCGACGGAGGCAAAGCCGAAGATCAGCGAGCGCAGGCGCAGCGGCACGAAAGCGCCGGGAATGCCGCTGGCCGCAAGGCGGTCAGCATCGTCGGCGCCATAGGCGCAGAACACCGACGGCGCGCCGGCATTGGCCTTTGCTCGAGTCCCTGCGGCATCGTGGAAATGCAGCCGCCCTTCCATGAACAGCAGCGCATCGGCCGCGCGCCAGACGCACTCGTGGAACACCTGCGTTTCGGTGCGGGCGAAGATCAGCGCGATTCCATGGGCGTGCTCGGCCATACGGCCCATCCAGCGGCCGATCACGTTGTTCGAGTATGGCGGGTTGAGCCACACGCGACCGTGCCAGGGCCGGGCTAGACCGTTGTCGGCGATGGTGTAGTGCTGGCGCGCCATGTCCCACGGCCGATCGAGGGGAGCGCAGGGATCGAGGTCAAAACTCTCGGCGCCACCGAGCGCGGCCAGGAGGGCGGGAGGGGTCAGCCAGACGTCGGTGCCGGCCGCCGCGGACTGATGGCTACCGATGGGCATGGCGCGCCTCCTCGGTCAGCCTGCGCAGCACGTCGCCGACGCTGCTGATGGAACTCTCCAGCCGCGCCTCGTCGAGCTCGGCCAGATCGATCTTGGTTTCGTTCCCGTCTTCATCGATCATCGTGAAGACGCTTGCGGTGGAGTCCGGCTTGCGCAGGATATCCCACGCCCAGCGTGCGGCCGCTTCGGGATCGCCTTCGCCCTCGTAGTCGATCTCCCATGTGACTAGATAGCGGGCCATCAGCGCTGCTCCCGCTTGAGCATGTCGCGCGCCGCTCCGCGCGCCATGGGTCCGTCGCCGAAAGCGCCGTCTGCGATCTCTTGTAATTCAGCAGTGCGCGGGTCAGGTCCGTCGCAGGCGTCTTCCTCCTCTTCGTCCACGTCCTCGCGGGTGAGCTGGTCGAACGTCCACTCGTCGCCCTCCTCGTCGAGGAAGACGATCTTGCCGTTGCGCTTGGCGGTCTGGATATCGTTCCAGAAGATTTCGGTGCCGCCGGCGTATTCCGGCTGGCCCGTCTCCGGGTCGATGTCGCTGATGTGAGCGCGGCCGGTCAGCCGCTCCAATGTTCCGGTGATCGGGCTTCCGGTAGGTGATAGGTAGTTGGCCATGGTCTCTGATCTCCGTGGTAGGGGATTGTTGCCAAAATGGTTGCGAACGCCGCTTGACAAAAAGCCGGGGGGAGAGGCAGAAATCGCGCAGCCTGATATTGCTTCGCGATTCGGCCGGTCCCTGAAAAATCAGTTGGTGTTGAAGCCGTCCGGCGAGGGCTGAATGCCAGCCTCTTTCGCCACAAAGCCCACGACGTCGAGCACGTCGTCAGAGCTTAGTTTCTCAATGGTTTCGGCGAAGCGCCGCTTGAAATAGGTCTGGTGCTCGGCACCGGCGTAGCGGGCCAAGCCGATGGCAGCGGCGAAGGTGATCGCTTCCAGGCGAGCGCCGCCGAAGCCGGACTTCTGATGAAGGCTGGCCGCGAGGTCGTTGAGGGTCATTGGTCGGTGATCCGTGGTAGGGAAAGTAACCGTTCTGGTTACAAGTAACTTATTCGGTTACACCTCCGATGCAAGTGAAAAAGTGAGGCCCTCGGCGTTATGTTTCAAGGCGTTGTGCCGAAGGAATGCATCGCGCAAATCCTTCGCGTGTCTGAGGTCGACAAGTGGGGCCGGGTCTATAATTGCTGCTCCGGAACGTTCCGGTTCGAGCAGATCACCCTCGCCACTTTCCCCGGCGTTGAGATGCACTCCAACGACGTCAGCCTCTACTCGTCAGCCATCGCCGGTTACGTGCTGGGCAAGCCGATAGACTATGAGTTTCACGGCGCGCTCGACTTCGTGAACGAGTTCGACTTTCGGGAGCCCGATCAGCGCCTCGCCGCGCTGGCCGTCGGCTTCAATCTCGGCCGCTTCGCTGGCGGCAAGGCGAACGCCTACAAGACCAGCCATCGCGAGCACCTGGTTGCGAACTTCGCCAGCTATGTCGAGCGCACCCTGGACAAGGTCCGCAAGCTTCCGGGCATGATCCCGATCAAGAGCTATTCGCCGCGCGACTGGATCCTGCATCTCGAGGAGGCGATCGACCGCAAGGCCGCGATCTTCTCCTACCCGCCGTTCTACAAGGGCGGCTACGAAAAGATGTTCGAGTTCCTGGCCGAGAACATCAGATGGGAAGCTCCCCGATATGAGCTGTTCGACCCCAAGGCGCTGCGCGGTCTCATCGAGCGCGTGCGGCAGGCGGGCGTCCCCTATTGCATCCTCTCGGACCAGATTTACGACGATCTGAAACCGGAGTTGGAATTCGTCTCCGGCCGGGGCCACCCGCACTACTGCTACGTGTCGACCGGCAAGTCGTCCTACCTGCAGCTCGTGCCGCGGTCGGCCCCGTTCCGCTACAAGCCAATCGACCTCGACAAGATCAAGCCGGATTCGGTCGTGACGATTGGCCGGGCCGACGCTGCCCAGATGACGTTCCTCAAGGACGTCTACCTCAAGAAGGGCATCACCCACACACCCGGCATGGTGAACTACCTGGTGCGCGTCGACGACATGCTGGTCGGCGGCCTGATCTACAACCTCGACAAATTCGCGAAGCGGTCGATTTACCTGCTGTCCGACTTCGCCATCTCGCGCGAGGGCAGACTGTCGAAGCTCGTCACCAGGCTCGCCTGCAACGGCGAGCTGCTGCGCGACATGGGCAAGCGCTTCATCGACCGTTTCGACAAGGTGCAAACCTCGGCGTTCTCGGACCATCCGGTATCGATGAAATATCGCGGCATCTTCGAGCAGACCAAGCGCGAGGAGATCGACGGGCCGGAAGGCAAGTTCCGCCTGCATTACGTCGGCGCCCGCATCGACGAGACGCCGCAACAAGCGTTCGAGTGGTGGTATGGCAAGCACTTCAAGCGTTGACTGGAAGGCCCTCGATATCGAGGCGCGCCAGGTTGATCCGAACACGCTTCGCCGCCGCGAGAAGAACGCGCACTACATGGCACCGGCCATGTTCAAGCGCCTTGTCGAGAACGTCAAAATCGATGGCCGCCTCACCACCACGGTCCTGGTGTGCCAGAACAAAGACGGCTCCCTCGAGATCCTGTCCGGACATCATCGCACGGCCGCCGCGATCGAGGCTGGCCTGCCGCTGGTTGACGCGCTCGTCATCACCACCCCGTTGACGGAAAAGCGCAAGGTGGCGATCCAGTTGAGCCACAATTCAATCAACGGCGAAGACGACCAGTCGCTGCTTGCCCAGCTCTACGCCTCGCTCGACATCGATGCGAAGAAGTTCTCCGGTCTCGACGACAGCGTGCTCTCTGGCGACAAGGGACCAGGTGCGACAGCACTCGGCGGAGCGAACATCAAATACGACGAGCTGCTGTTCTCCTTCCTGCCGGAAGACCGCGTGCGGTTCGAGGTCGAGCTGGAGGCTCTCGCCAAAAGGGCGAAGCGCTTCCGCATCCATGCCGCGCCACAGTCGAAGTTCGACGAGTTCTTCGACGCCATCGTGCGCACCAAGAGCCAGCTCAACATCGTCAATTCGGGCATCGCCCTCTCGGTCATGGCGCGCCTTGCCGGCGAGCGGCTGGATCAACTCGAAGCGGAAGCGGAGGACAAATCCGATGCGGCATGAACTGCCCAGCTTGCCCGGCTCGTTTCCCAAGCCCGAAGCGCCCATCGCCGGCCCGCCATTCGGCACCCCGTTTATCGTGGTGCTCGCCATCCTGTCGTTCACCTTCGCCGTGTGCCTCGCACGCGTCCTCCTTCCGTGATCCAGATGCATTCGTGTGTGTGTAACGTAGTGCCGGTGGTTAGCGTGGCCGCAGCGTCAAGCATTATGGGTCAGTTTGCATTTCGGCGCATGTTTGCAGACCTTATGCCCAGCAACGCTTTGCGGCCCGATTTGACCAGCACAATCGCATTCGGTTCGGCTCGCGGCATGATGTCCATGGGTTGCGGGATGGGTGGCAAAAAAAAGAGCCATCCCGAACATTCCGAACACTCGCACGCGCGAGTCGTCCGGTGATCAAGACCAAGACCACCGTGGCGACATCGAAGCCGAAGGCCAAGGCCAAGGCTGAAACGGCCACAACGAAGCCGAAAGCCGAGCCGAAAAAAAAGCCGGCGCGCGGCAAGAAGAAGCCGGCCAGCAAGGCATCGCCTCCTGTGGCGCCGAAGCCTGCTCCCAAGCCTGAGCCGGCACCACAGCCGAAGCCGGCGGAAGGCAACCGGGGCGGGGCATCGCCGAAACTGACCGAGCGCGACGTGCCGCGCGTGATCGCGATGCTGCGCCAGTGCGGCGGCATCAAGACGGTCGCGGCGGAGAAGCTGAACGTCGGCCGCACCACGCTCTACGCCTTCCTGAACGAGCATCCTGAAATCCAGGAGGCCGATTCCGAGATCGCCGACGAGTTGCTCGACGTTGCCGAGGGGCAGGTGGTGATCGCGCTTCGCTCTGGCGATTTGCAGACCGTGCGCTGGTACCTGGAGCTCAAAGGCAAGGACCGGGGCTATGTGCGCCGCGTCGAGCAGACCGGCAAGAATGGCGGTCCGGTCGAGACGCAAGCAAGGGCGAACCCGAAAGACTACACCGACGAGGAGTTGGACGTCCTGATTGCGGCAGCGCAACGACGGAAGGCCGCCGAAGCGCAAGGGTGATTTGAATGGCGCAGAAGTCTGCCGCCGCCCGCGCGCCGCTCAATGCCCCCGACCTCGAAGACCTGCTGATCGAGCGAGACCGGCGCAAGGCCAAGGGATCGTTCGCCGAGTTCGTCAAGATGGCGTGGCTCGAACTTGAGCCGGAGACGCCGCTGGTCTGGAACTGGCACATGCAGGTGGTTTGCGACCATCTGCAAGCGCTGGTCGAGGGCAAGTTTCTCGAGCTGGGCCTGCGCAACCGCCTCGTCATCAACGTGCCGCCTGGCACATCGAAATCGCTGCTCGTCTCGGTGCTGTTGCAGGCCTGGGAGTGGGGACCGGCCGGCCGGCCCGGCATGCGGTATCTGTCGACGGCGTATAACGACGGGCCGGTCAATCGCGACACCCGCAAATGCCGCGATCTGATCCTGTCGCGCTGGTACCAGGACCGCTGGCCCGAGGTTCATCTCAGCCGCAGGGCCGAGACCTCGTTTGCCAACAACAGCACCGGCACCCGCGAGGGCGTGGCGTTCGGCTCGCTCACCTCGCAGCGTGGCGATCGCCTGATCATCGACGATCCGCACTCGACCGAGACGGCGGAATCGGCGACCGAGCGCACCGCCACAACCCGCAAGTTTCGCGAGGGCGCGCAAAACCGCCTGAACGACCAGAAGCGCAGCGTGATCATCGTCATCATGCAGCGCCTGCATGAGGCTGACGTCACAGGCGTCATCCTCGACGGCAAGATGGATTACGTCCATCTGTGCCTGCCGATGCAGTTCGAGCCCGACCGCTGCTGCTACACCCCGGTCAAGGTTTCCAGCTCCGTCGGCGAGCCGATCCTGGCGCGCTATGACGCGAGCAAGCAGCACTGGTACGGCGAGAACGACAATCTGCCGGACGAGCGTCGCGCCGAGATCGAGGCGATCAAGCTCCAGCTCGTCTGGCGGCAGGATCCTCGCACCGTCGACGGCGAGATCCTCGATCCGATCCGCTTCCCGCCCGATGAGCTGAAACAGCTCTACAACGACATGACGTCGTATGCCGTCGCGGGCCAGTATCAGCAGCGGCCAGCGCCGCGCGCCGGCGGCATGTTCCAGCGCGCATGGTTCGAGGGTCGCATCGTCAGGGCAGCGCCGAAGGGCACCATCTGGGTCCGCCATTGGGACTTGGCCGGCACGCGCGGCGGCACTGGCGCGCGCACCGCAGGCGTCAAACTCGGCCGCGATCCCGAAGGCCGCTACTATGTCGGCCATGTCGTGACGCTTCGGGAGGAAGGCAAGTCGGTCCGTAAGACGATCGAGACGCAGGCCGCGCTCGACGGCAAGGCGGTCCACATCAGCCTGCCGCAGGATCCCGGTCAGGCCGGCAAGGCGCAGGTGCAGGATTTCGTCGCGCAGCTCGCCGGCTACAAAGTGCATGCCGAGGGCGAGACCGGCGACAAGATCACGCGCGCCGAGCCGTTCGCGGCGCAATGCGAGCACGGCAACGTCCACATCGTCGAAGGCGAGTGGAACACGCTCTACCTCGACGAACTCTGCCTGTTCCCAGCCTCCAAGCTGATGGACCAGGTCGATGCTTCATCCGGCGCCTTTACGAGGCTGCTCAACATCAAGGGGGCCATGGTGATCAGCGACGACGTTCTTCGGCGCGCTGCCCAGCCGGGGCCGCGATGATCAAGAAACTTTGGGGCGCATTGCGCCGTCGTTGGACACGCGGACCAGTCGCCGACGTCCCTGCGTCGGCGCCGCCGGCAGCAGTTCCTCCAGGAGCGCGTCCTCCCACGCGCATCTCGGATGCGATGCTGTCGGCGATCCGCGCGCAAGCGGCCGCACCGAAGCAGCCGGTGCCGGTCTTCACCCTGCCCAAGCACCCGGATGGCGTGCTCCCGTCGGGCAACACCGGGCTTGCCATGGACAGCGCCGTCGGCGCGGTTCAGAGCTGGGCGAACGGCTTCGCGCTGAGTGGCTACTTCTCGGAGGGGATCACCTTCCTCGGCTACGCCTACCTCTCGGAGCTGGCTCAGCGCCCGGAATACCGGGTGATCTCCGAGACCATCGCGACCGAGATGACGCGCAAATGGATCCGCTTCACCTCGAACGACGGTGAAGACAAGGCCGACAGGATCGCGGAGCTGGAGGCCGAGTTCAAGCGCCTCAACGTGCGCGACATCTTCTGCCGCGCCGCCGAGCAGGATGGCTTCTTCGGCCGCGGTCACATCTACATCGACACCGGCGACACCGACGATGTCGACGAGCTGCAAAAGCCGATCGGCACCGGCTGGGACAAGCTGAGCGTCACCAAGTTCGCCAACAAGCCCATCCAGGCGCTGCGCACCGTCGAGGCGGTCTGGTGCTATCCGACCAACTACAACTCGAGCGATCCGCTCAAGGACAACTGGTATCGGCCCGACAGCTGGTATGTGCAGGCCAAGATCGTCCACACCACGCGGCTGATCACGCTGATCGGGCGCGAGGTGCCCGACCTGTTGAAGCCGACCTATTCGTTCGGCGGCTTGTCGCTGTCGCAGATGTGCAAGCCGTATGTCGACAACTGGCTGGAGACGCGCCAGTCGGTGAACGACATCATCTCGATGTTCAGCGTCTTCCTGCTCGCCACCAACCTGGGCGAGACGCTGCAAGCCGACGGCGACCAGCTCTTCCGCCGTGCTGAACTTTTCAATTTGGTCAGGTCCAATCGCGGCCTGATGATGATCGACAAGGATAGCGAGGACTTCAAGAACGTCGCGGCTCCGCTCTCCGGGCTCGACGTGCTCCAGGCCCAGGCGCAAGAGCACATGGCGTCGGTGAGCCACATTCCGTTGGTCAAGCTGCTCGGCGTCCAGCCGGCCGGCTTGAACGCCTCCTCGGAGGGCGAAATCCAGGTGTTCTACGACTACGTGCATTCCTTCCAGGAGCACCTGTTTCGCCAGCCCATCCACCGCCTGCTCGGCCTGGTGATGACCTCGCTTTGGGGCGAGCCCGACCCAGGCATCGACTTCGAGTTTGAGAAGCTCGAAGAGACCAATGAGAAGGAAGCGGCCGAGGTTGAAAAGATCAAGGCCGAGCGCGACGTGATCCTCATCGACGGCGGCGTGATCTCGCCCGAGGAATCGCGTCACCGCGTTGGCGGCGATCCGGACTCTGACTTCTCTTCGATCGACGTCGAGGACCTGCCCGACCTCCTCGAAGAGGAAGAGGATGGGCTGGTGCCGAATGGTGGCTCTCCGGCCAAGGATATCGAGGGCGCCGGGGTAGTGGGTCAGGTTGAATTCCGCCCCGATCGCAACCGCCTACGGCTCTTGGCCCTGATTTCGCAGAAGGATGGCGGCTAGGTCATCCTCAAAAATCGCAAGGGTTTGCTCGAATAGGGTGAGCAAATGTTCAGCCTCCGCGCTTTGCCGTCCCTGCGCTCCTATGCGTCTGATCTGTTGGCGTTGCCGTTCCACAAGCTCGCGCCCTTTCGCGACGTGCTTTTCTGCCAACGCAATTCGAGATTGAAAATCCGTCATCGAGGCTCTCCGTCTCTAGGCGGGAGCTCAATATCTCTCAGCCACCGACGCCCAACGCATGCTGTTGCCGGTGATGGGACACTATGGACCTGAAAGCTGGAAAGGTCCAATCTTGCGGTGCGGTGGCTTCGAATTTTCGGCTTCGTTGGGTGAGACGCGGCATGAACGAGACGCGCGAAATCCGGCTTCGGCTGCTCGAAATCGTGGGGCGTGACGTCAGTGTCACCGGCGACAACATCGTTGAAACCGTTCTTGCCTTAGAACGGTTTGTCTGGGAGGCGGGTGTTGCCAAGCCCGGGGAGCCGGCAGATAGTGCGGCTCCCGTCACGGACAACGCCGGCACCGCTTGATCACGCTCCACCTCTGGGAACTCCTCAAAGCACAGACGCCCGACGATCGCGAGATCGCCGAGACGCTGAGGGATCGTGATGTCCAGCCTGCAAAGTCGTCGGACGGCCAAGCGCAACGAAAAGGTGCTTCGCCCGGTCCGACCCAACGTCGGGATCGAGACGGCCTATAGGGGCCGTCTGACGCGCTTGATCGACGCCATGAGCGACAGCGTGATCTACTGGCTGAAAGCCCGTGCCAATACGCCCCGCATAGCGCAGGATGAGACGCCAGCGGATGCGCTGCGCCGATCGATCCGCAAGCTTGCCGCGCAGTGGACCAAGCGCTTCGACGTCGCCGCGGTGAAGCTCGGCGACTATTTCGCGCTCTCGGTCGAGCAACGTTCGAGTGCGGCGCTGCGCAAGATCCTGCGCGATGGCGGCATCTCGGTCGAGTTCAAGATGACGGCGGCGATGCGCGACGTCGTCGACGCGACGATTCACGCCAATGTGGCGCTGATCAAGTCGATCCCGTCGCAGTATTTCGACCAGGTCGAGGGCGCGGTGATGCGGTCGGTGCAGACCGGCCGCGACCTCTCCGGCCTGGTGCAGGATCTCGAGCGATATTCCGGCATCACGCGGCGCCGGGCCGCTTTCATCGCGCTCGACCAGAACAACAAGGCGACGTCGGCCTTCAACACCGCGCGCCAGCTCGAACTCGGTATCGATGAAGCTGAGTGGCACCATAGCGGCGGCGGCAAGGAACCTCGCCCCACGCATGTCCAGGCCGGCCGCGAAAGGGTCCGCTACAAGATTTCGACCGGCTGGTACGACCCTGCCGTCAAGCGTTTCATCCGGCCGGGCGAGGAACCCGGTTGCCGATGCGTCGGGAAGCCGATCATCAAGGGCTTCTCCTAAGGAAAAGCGCGTGATCGTATGGGATCACGCGCTTCAGTGCGCCCAGTTTGCCGGTTCAGCGTCTGAACATCCGGGCAACAGCGATCAAAATACATGCGCCGATAAAGCCGGCCACAAGATAGCCAAGCCATCCGGTCAAGGATATGCCCAGCAATCCGAGAAGGAGGTTAGCGACGATGGCGCCGACAACCCCCAAAAGGATGTTCATGAGCACGCCCATATTGCTCTTCATGAACATCTCGGCGAGCCAGCCGGCGATGCCGCCGATCACAATAGCAGCGATCCAACCGACACCTGGATTTTCCATGTTTCCCCTTTCCTAGAACCGAAATTGGTTCGGCGGGAAAAACGTGCGGCAAACCAATAAAGTTCCTCGACCGCTCAGGCGGCAGCATGCAGCGTCGGGATGGCCTTGATCTCGGCGCTGAGTGCCTTCTCGGCCTGCTCCAGATCATAGTTGCGCTGGAGGTTGAGCCAGAGCACCGGGCCGTTGCCGACCAGCTTTCCAATTCGGAGAGCCATCGGGACCGTGATGGGCTGCTTCTCGTCGATGATGTCGTAGAGCGTCTTGCGCGAAATGCCGAGCAGCTTGGCGATCTCGGTCTTCGACTTGTCGAGCGCCGGGATGACGTCTTCGCGGAGCAGTTCGCCGGGGTGCATGGCGGGTAAACCGCGCTTGATGGCTTTCGTGTTCATCAGTGGTAATCCTCCATTTCTACGTCGATGGCGTCCTCGCCATCCCACCCGAATGTGATCCGGTAGTTGCCGGTGACGCGGACCGAATATCGGCCTTTGTCTTGACCGACGAGGCCGTGAAAGTGATAGCCGGGCAGGTCCATGTCCTGTGGCCGTGCCGCCGCTTCCAAGGCCCGCAGGATGCGAGCGACACGCTTGTCGTCCTGAACGCTAAGACCGCGCGCTTTGCCGGTTTCGAAGAAGCGTTGCAGGGCTTTGTTTCGGAACGTCTTGATCATGCTTAGAGTGTAAGGCAACACCTTACATAAGTCAACAAAAATGTAAGGTCAAGCTTTACATTTCAGGAGCGATTTTCGATGCCTGCGAAATCTGAGGCCCAGCGCCGCGCCATGTACGCAGCGGCCGAGGGCCGGGGCGTGCTCGGCATCCCGAAGGCGGTCGGCGAAGAGTTCGTCGGCAAGGACAGCGCGAGCCAGGCGGCCTCGCTGATGCTGGTCGCACCCGATGGCGATGTCCTCGTGCTCCGGCGCTCTTCGACTGATACCAGCTGGCCCGGCCATTGGTGCTGGCCCGGTGGCAAGTCGGATGAAGGCGAAGACGCCGAGGCGACGGCGGCGCGCGAGACCATCGAGGAGATCGGCACGCTGCCGTCTGGCGCGCGCCAGCTCATCGACACGCGCGGCACGCCGAATGGCTGGGTGCATCACACCTTCGCTCAGTGCGTCGAGACGAAATTCGCGCCGGTGCTGACCGACGAGCATTCCGGCTATGCCTGGGCTCCCCTGCGCTCGCTGCCCGAGCCGCTGCATCCGGGCCTGCGCGACATGCTGGGCGAGCGGCTTGGCATCGCCGCCGACATGTCGCCCGAGGCATGGGACTCGCTGCGCTCCAACTTCGTGAAGTGGACAAGGGGCGAAGACATCGTGATCGAGGGCGCCTGCCCGATTTGCGGTGGCTCCGGCGAAGTCGCTGGACCTGGGATCGTGTGCGACGAATGCCGCGGCAAGGGCGCGGTGGCACAGGCCAACGACGCGCTCGCCATGGATCGCAACAGCGTGCGCTCGTTCGACCAGGACGGCCATCTGCGCGTCGAGATGACGCCGATCTCGAAGGCCAACATCTGCCCCTACTATGGCCGCGAGATCCCCGACTTCGAGGCGCTGGGGCTCGACCCCGAGCGCATCTATCGCCTCTACCGCGATGCGGACGAGCTCGCGAAAGCAGCCCCGACCTTTGTCGGCAAGCCGCTCTTGCTGAAGCACATTCCGATCAGCGCCAAGGAGCACCCGCGCGAAGCCGTGGTCGGCGCGCTCGGCGATGCCGTCGAGTTCCATGCCCCGTACCTCATGGCGCCGCTCAGCATCTGGGACGGCGCTGCAATCGCGCTGATCGAATCCGATCGGCAGAAAGAACTTTCAAGCAGCTATCGCTACCGGGCCGACATGACGCCTGGCACGCTGGCTGGAGAATCCTACGACGGCGTGATGCGGGACATTTCCGCCAATCACGTTGCCTTGGTTGAGGAAGGCCGCGCCGGGCCTGATGTTGTTGTCGGCGACAGCAAAATGGAGATCATCACGATGAAGAAAACAGCACTGCTGTCGCGCATGGCGTCCGTCGCCCACGGCGCGATCCTTGCCCACGTCATGCCGAAGCTCGCCGCCGATCAGAAGATCGATGTCAGCGCGGCTCTCGCGGGCGTCACCGCCGAAAACTTCAAGGCCAAGCGCCCGGCCATCCTCAAGGCCGTCGGCAAGGCCGCCGAGGGCAAGCTCGCCGCCGACGAGAAGCTCGACGGTCTCGAGGCGGTTCTCGTCGCGCTCGACGAGGTCGAGGTCCAGGAAGCCATGGACGAAGACGAGGAGGAGGACGGCAAGAAAAAGAAAGCCGAGGACTCCGAACAGGAGGAGGACGAGGACGAGAAGAAGAAAAAGGCCGAAGACGGCGACGAGGACGATGATGACAAGGTCGACAAGAAGGCCATGGACGCGGCAATCGCCGCGGCTGTGGCGCAGGCCAAGACCGAGGTCCGCGCCGAGATGCTCAAATCGGCCGCCGAAGTGCGCGCCGCCGAGGAGGCCGTTCGTCCCTACATCGGCAAGCTCGCCATGGCCCATGATAGCGCGGATGCCGTCTATCGCACCGCGCTCACCTCACTCGGCGTCAACATCGACGGTGTCCATCCCTCGGCACTGCCGGCCATTCTCAAGGCCCAGCCGCTACCTAGCGTCGGCGCACCGAAGAAGCCGGCCGTCGCCCTGGACGCTGCCGGGGTGAACTCGTTCTACGAGCTTTTCCCAGCCGCCAAGACCCACATCGTCAAGTCGCTCTAAGGCGAGCGGCTTCCCCTTCCAAGCCCGTCGAGCCGGCCAGCAAGCCGGCTCTTTTCATTTAGGAGATCGCCCATGTCTGGGTTTCAGACGCAGGTTGCCTACAATCCCGCCCCCGCTGTCGAGGGCGATTTCGCTTCCACCAATCCCCGCTCTACAGTCCTTGCCGCCGCTGGCGCGCTGGTCTGCGGCGCGCTAGGTGCTGTCATCGGCCGCTTCGCCTGGCTGAGTTATGTCCAAGCCGACAGCGACAATGCGCCGGCCGTGGTCAACACCTTCGGCACCGGCCCGGTCGCGGGCTTCGTCCATCGCGAGCAGCAGGGCCTGATCGAGCAATACCTGCAGGAATCGACGATGCTGGTCCCGGCCGGCTTCCCCATCACCGTCTTCGATGGAGGCGATTTCTGGGTGAAGAACGCCGGCGCGACGCCTGCCCTGGTCGGCCAGAAGGTCTACGCCACCTATGCCGATGGCACGGCGACCGCTGCTCCGTCAGGCTCGCCGAATGGCGCGACCACTTCGGCCGGCTCCATCGCAGCCGCGACCAGCGGCTTCCTGGGCTCCATCGTCGGCAATGTGCTGACGGTCACGACGGTCAACTCGGGCACGATCTGCCCCGGCACCACGATCTCGGGCATCGACGTCGTCTCCGGCACCAAGATCATACAGCAACTCACTGGTACCCCGGGCGGTGTGGGCACGTATGCGGTCAACATCCCCGACCAGGACGTCGACCCCGGTACAGAGATTTCCGGCACCTATGGCGTGTTCACCGCGGGCGGCACGATCGTTGGCGTCTTCGGCGTCGGCGACACGCTGACCGGCGCTGGCATCACCGCCGTCACCACTATTACCCAGCAGCTCACTGGCCCAGCCGGTGGCGCTGGCACCTATGCGGTCGATGTCAACACCATAGTCAACGCGGCTGCGCTCACCGCGGCCACCAATGTTGAAACTAAGTGGACCGTGCGTTCCTTCGCGCAGCCCGGCGAGCTGATGAAGATCAGCTCTTGGCCTCAGGGCTAAACCCGCCGTCAATCTCGAAACCATGCGCCGCAAGTCGGCGATCTGTGAGGATAACCACCATGAAATTTCACGACTTCGATCAGGCCGCTGCGGCGTGGGCTCAGCATCGCTCGATGTTCGAGCAGGCGGGTATCTACCTTCCCGATGCACGCGCCTACATCGTCGAGGCGTTCCGCACCAATCATCTCGCGATGGATGCACAGCCTCAGCTAGCGACAGCACCGAACGCCGGTATCCCGGCGTTCCTCACCACGCTTGTGGATCCTGAGGTCTACCGCATCCTTTTCGCCCCAACCAAAGCTGCCGAAATCTTCGGCGAAATTCGAAAAGGCACCTGGATCGACCAGACGGCGATGTTCCCCGTCGTCGAGCAGACCGGCGAAGTGTCGAGCTATGGCGACTACAACGACAACGGCCGAGCCGGCGCCAACATGAATTGGCCGCAGCGCCAGTCCTATCTGTTCCAGACGATTTCCGAGTATGGCGAACTGGAGATCGAGCGCGCCGGCCTTGGCCGCGTCAATTGGGTTGGCGAGGTGGATGGCGCCGGCGTCACCGTGCTCGCACGATTCCTCAACACGACCTACTTCAAGGGCGTGCAGGGCTTGCAGAACTATGGCCTTCTCAACGACCCGAACCTGGCGGCTCCGATCACCCCGGCGCCGAAGGCTTACGGCGGTGTGAAATGGATCAACAACGGCCAGATCGTCGCCACCGCGAATGAGATCTATTCCGACCTCCAGTCACTGTGGCTGCAGCTCGTTACCCAGACAGCCGGCCTGGTCGACCAGAACACCAAGATGACACTGGCCATGTCGCCGGAATCGCAGCTTGCCATGACCGCGACCAATTCGTTCAACGTCAATGTCGAGGACCTGCTCAAGAAAAACTTCCCGAACCTTCGTGTCGTTTCAGCGGTGCAATATAGGGCGGAGACAGCGATCAACCCGACGGGCATCTCAGCCGGCAACGTGGTTCAGTTCATTGCCGACGGCATCGATGGTCAGCAGACCGGCTATTGTGCGTTCAACGAAAAGCTCCGCACTCATCCAATCGTGCGCGCGCTCTCCTCATGGAAGAAGAAAATGTCCAGCGGCACCTGGGGTGCGATCATCCGCCAGCCGATGGGCATCTCTCAGATGCTGGGCGTCTAAAGATCCTACAACGCTTAGTGCCGGATCGTAACCGTTCTGGCACCAAAGCGTGAAGCGGGGTGGAGCAGCCCGGTAGCCCGCCTGGTCGAATCGGACCCCAGGCTGCGCGAAACTCGGCCACGGCTAGGAAGACGGGAACCATGCGGGCATTCGGCGGTTTACCGTTCACCCATGCTGAAGGTCGGTTGTTTGGGCCGCGGGTGCGTGCCGGCCATGTGCCGGAGGCGACGCGTGAAAAACGGTGACAAACAAGACGAAAAAGGCGAAGGTCAGCGGCCGCTCAGTGACAGCGACCTGGTGCAGCTCATCTTTGACAGCGCGACCGACTTTGCGATCTTCACCATGGATCCCAACGGCATCACCACGAGCTGGAACGTGGGTGCCGAGCGCGTGCTCGGCTATGCCGATGAGGAGATCATCGGGAAGTCTGCCGATGTAGCCTTTCCTCCCGAGGAGGGCGGAACGAGCGCAGCCGCGGAGGAGCGCCGGATCGCACTCGCGGAAGGGCGAGCCGAGGACGAGCGCTGGCAGATGAAGAAGGACGGCACGCGGTTCTGGGCGTCGGGGCTGATGATGCCGCTCGGGGACAGAACCCGAGGTTACGTCAAAATCCTACGCGACCGGACCACCCAGCACCGTGCTGAAGTGCAGCTTCAGCAGAGCGAAGAGTTATTCCGGCTCCTCGCGACCAATATCCCGCAGCTAGTCTTCCGCTCGAAGGTGAACGGTGACCGGACGTGGGGTAGTCCACAGTGGAGTGTCTTCACGGGCTTGGCCTTTGCCGAGAGCGTCGGCTTCGGCTGGCTCGATGCCGTCCATCCTGAGGATCACGACGCGACGATGACGGCATGGGCTGAGGCGCCGAGCAAAGGCGAATACTATTGCGAGCACCGCATCCGCCGATCGGCCGATGGCGAGTATCGCTGGCACCAGACCCGTGCCGCCCCCCTGGACGACGCCGGCGGAGCCGCACTCGAATGGGTCGGAACCTCCTCCGACATCCATGACCTACGCACGCTCAAAGACCAGCAGAAGGTGCTTTTGGCCGAGCTTCAGCACCGCACGCGCAACCTGATTGCGGTCGTCCAATCACTCGCACGGCAGACGATGCGGTCAAGCGCGTCGCTGGAGGAGTTTGCGGAGGATTACGAGAGCCGGTTACGCGCGCTTTCGCGCGTCCAAGGATTGCTCGCGCGCGCCGACCATCAGCCGATCGACCTGCGCGAACTGATCCAAGGCGAGCTCCACGCGCACGGCGACGGAAGCGTGGACGGGGGCAACGTCACGATCGAAGGCCCGGCGACCTCGTTGCCGGCGATCTCCGCGCAATCCGTAGCGCTCGCGCTGCACGAACTCGCGACGAACGCGGTGAAGTACGGCGCTCTTCACCAACCGTCGGGCCGGCTCACCGTTAGGTGGAACATAGAGCACGATGGGTCGAAGCCACGCGCGAGACTTGAATGGCGCGAGAGCGGCGTCACCATGCCGGAGGGCGGACCCACGCGGAGGGGCTACGGCAGCGAACTGATCGAGCGGGCGCTTCCCTACCAGCTCGGCGCTAAGACGAAGTTCGAGTTCGGATCGGACGGGGTGCGCTGCGAGATCGTCGTGCCGGTGACGAAGGATGAGAAGCAACATGGATGAGCCGCAACCCGATGCCCTGCGGGGCCGCCGTCTTCTTGTGGTTGAGGACGAGTACATGATCGCTGCTGACCTCGCCCGCGATCTGGAAGACAGAGGCGCGAACGTAATCGGCCCGGTGGGCTCAATCGAGGATGCGCTTGAGCTGCTCGGGGCGGAGGACCGGATCGACGGCGCCGTGCTCGACCTCAACCTGCGCGGCGAACGCGCCTTCCCTATCGCGGACGCGCTGCGCCAACGTGAAGTGCCCTTCATCTTTGCGACGGGTTACGATGCCTCGTCCATTCCTGAAGCGTACGCCGAAGTGCCGCGCATCGAGAAGCCGATCGACACCCGAGCGCTCGCACGCCTTCTATCGCTGGGCTAGTGGTCGCGAGAATATAATGGCCATCCACTTAGCTCTTCACGGATAGCAGTTTGCGGATGCTGCTTGCGAGGGTGCCTGTTCCACAGGCCCTGAGCCAGGCGTGACACCGGCATCCGCTCCAATCTCGCTATCCGAACTTGATCTTGATGATCTTCCACACGCCTACCAGCAGCGCGCTGATCGGCCAGCTAAAGCGTCAGGCCACCAGTCTGAAACCTCTCCCGTGCCGCCCTCTCAAGATAGGGGCCGGCATCGGCGACTTGAACCGCTTTCCACCAACCGGAGCAAATCGATGTCCACCACTGTCACCGTTGCCTGCAAGCTGCCGCACGGCCTAATCCTGCGCCTTCACGAGATGGTCGAGCAGAACGAACCGACCGCCGGCGGCAGCTTCCGCAAGGTGAAACGCGCCCAGGTGATCGGCGAGCCGGTCGTCCTGAAAGGCTATCTGCGCCGGTTCGACCGCCGCAAAGAGCCCGCCCCGATGGCGCAAGACAGCGACTACGCCCTGACCTATGGCGTCGATGCCGACTTCTTGAAGAAGTGGCTCGAGCAGAACAAGGACCTCGACGCGGTTAGGAACAATCTCATCTGGGCGCATACCGAGACCGACATGGTCGAGGGCTTCATCGCGGAGCATGAGGCGCAGAAATCGGGCCTCGAGCCGATCGATCCCCACAACCTGCCGCGTGGAATCCAGGCCTACAAGGCGGATGCTGCGGCCTGACGCGTAACGCCCAGGGAGGTTTCGCCATGGGCGTCATCGTCGAGTTCAGCCTCGCGAACTTCGTGGCCGTCTACCCGCAGTTCGCGACGCTCAGCCAGCCACAGGTTCTGCAAGGCGCGCTCCCGGTCGCGACGCTCTACTGCCGCAATGACGGCGGCGGACCCGTCACAACGGCCGAGACGCAGACCACGCTGCTCAACCTGATGGTCGCGCACATCTGCCAGCTCATGTACGGCGCCAACGGTCAGGCGCCGGCCGGGATTGTGGGACGCGTCTCGAATGCTGCCGAGGGCAGCGTGTCGGTGCAGGCCGACTTCCCCGTGACGCCAAATAACGCCTGGTTCATGCAAACCCCATTCGGCGCGGCCTACTGGCAGGCCACTGCCGCCTACCGGACCATGCGCTACATGCCTGGACCGCGCCGCGTCTACAATCCCTGGCCTAATCGCTAGCGGGTTGAGTCGGTGTGTCGGTTGGGAGCTGTTCATTCATCAACGTGGATATCGCCGTGATAATCTGCGGGATGAAGAACGGTTTGGTGATCATGATGCTGTTCGGAACGCCTTCGGCGCCCCACTGGCTGGCGCTATCGCCGCTGACATAAACAACGGGGATCGTGGACTTGACCTGACGTACATGGCGAGCGACCTCCCAGCCGGAGGGACCGGGGCCAAGACGTATGTCAGAAAGTAGCGCTTTGAATGCATCCGGCGCTTCATCAAATGCCGCCATAGCAGCAGATGCGCTGCGAACGCCGACCACCTCGAAGCCCGCTTCCTCCAGCCCTGTTTCAAGATCGAGCAAGATCATTGTCTCGTCTTCAACGACCAGAACAGCGCCACTGCTCATGTGAGGGATCCCCAAGGTCACCTGTGAGGCGATCCCCAAGGTAACCCCCAACTCGGCAACGGGTCGTTTAGTTCCCGAATAAAGTGAAAGGACCATTCTCGTGGACATTCTTGCTCAATTGCAGCGCGAGTTTCGCGCCTTCCGCAAGCACGCCGAAGATCGCATTCAGACCCTTGAGCGCAGCCTGCGCCTCGCTTCCCCGCCGCCTCCCGTGGATCAGCCTGAGACGGCCGCCACCGCCGCGGCTGTCACCGATGGCACAAATGGCACAACCGGCACGAACGGCACGAACGGCGCGGCCGATGCGGGCGCAACCGGCGCTACCGGCGCGGCCGACACCACGGGCGCAACCGGTGCCACGGGGGCGGCTGTTGGCGGAGCGACCGGTGCAGCGGCCGGCGCGACTGGCGCCACGGGAGCAACCGGCGCGCCCGATCCTGCCGCTGATCCGAAGGCCAAGGCAAAGGCGTAAGGCGATGGTCGAGCTCTCCGGCGGCGACAAGCTCGCCGCCAAGCTGGCCGAGATCGCGAAGAGCCTGCAGAAGGCCGTATCGGTCGACGTCGGCTTCCTGGAGGGCGCGACCTATCCCGACGGCACCTCCGTCCCGCTGGTCGCGGCGCTGAATGAGTTTGGCACCCGCGACACGCCGCCCCGCCCGTTCTTCCGAGGCATGATCGACGACAAGAGCCCCGAATGGCCCGACGCCGTGGGCAACCTCCTGGTCGCGAACGGCTACGACGCCGAAAAGACGCTGGGCCAGACGGGCGAGGCCATCAAGGGCCAGTTGCAGGCGGCGATCACCGCCTATGACGGCCCGCCGCTGCAGCCCACCACCATCGCCCGCAAGGGCAACGACAAGCAGCTCGTCGACACCGGCCACATGCTGGCGTCGGTCGACTATGCCGTCAAGAAATCCTGAACCCGGAGACCATACGATGAGGGCCGTCCTTTTTTCGAGCAACCTCGGCGACATTCCAGCCGACCTTGCATTCAAGAACAACTTCGCGGCCGTGACCGATCCGGCCGCCGCTAACGACTCGAGCGAGGGTTATCAGGTCGGCTCGGCCTGGGTGAACACCGCGACCGACACCGCGTTTGTCTGCGTCGATGCGACGCCTGGCGCGGCCATCTGGACGGCCACCGCACAGGTCGGCAGCACGCAGGGCGCCCCGGCAGCGCACACCGTCTCCGGCACGCTCACGCCCGCCGATCTGCTCACGCGCATCATCACCATCCAGCAGGGCGCCGGCGCTGCCTCAGTGCAGCAGCTCCCGACCGGTGCAGCGCTCCAGGCAGCGCTGCCGGCCGACTTTGAGGCCAACGACTCCTTCGACGTCTCGGTGATCAACACCTCCATCGTCGATGCCGAGGATGCCACCATCACCACCAACGCCGGCATGACGCTGGTCGGTTCGATGGACTTCCCGGCGCATAGCAGCGCCACGATCCCGTCGAGCGGCATCCTGCGCTTCCGCAACACGGGCGCCGGCACCTTCACGGTCTACCGCGTCGGCTGATCGACCATGAACCTGCACGGGATCGTCTCGGCGGCGATCGGGACGGTGAACCCGTTCGTGACCGCCACGCTGAAACGGTCCAGCGGCTACACCACGGCGGCCGACGGCACGCGCACCCCGAGCTTTGTCGACGTGCCCGGCGTCTCTCTGCAGGCGCAGTCGCTTACCTACAACGATCTGCAGCTGCTCGACGGGCTCAACATTCAGGGCGTGCGCCGCGCCGTCTACCTCAACGGTTCGGCCCTCGGCGTGGTGCGAGAGCTGCAAGTCGGCGGCGATCTCTTTGTCTTCCCCGCCGGCACTTTCCCGGAAGGCGACACCTGGCTCGTAGCACTCGTGCTCGAGTCGTGGCCCGACTGGTGCAAGTGCGCCCTGACCCTGCAAATGGATGGAGCCTGATATGGCGAACGGAACCTTCATGGTGCCATGCCCCGCCGGCCAGTGGACTAAGGTCGCCGACGGGGCCAACTATTCATCGGCTCTGTTGCAGGTGACAAGCATAGGCGGCGTGCTGGCAGCGATCGCCGACAGCCAGCCTGCGGAGGGTGCCTCGAACGGCGTCCTGCTCTCCCAGAGCTTCGTTCCGTTCCCGCTCGCCGCCGGCGACCAGGTCTGGTGCCTGCCGGTCGGCGCCAGCGAGGCCACGGTGCGCGGGATCGGCACCAGCGTCTGATGAGCGGCCCGGTCCCCAGCCAGTCTGGCATCCAGACGGTCCTGCGCAGCTTTCTGCTGCAAATCCTGCCCGCCGGCGTCGAGGTGATATCGGCGCAGGACAACCGCGTCCCGGAGCCGGCTGGCGATTTCGTCACCATGACGGTGAGCCGCCGCGGTCGCCTCTCGACCAACGTCGACACCTATCAGGACTGCGCTTTTGAGGCCTCCATCGCCGATGCGGTGATGACGGTCACTCAGGTCTCCTTCGGCGCGCTCCTGGTAGGGGCGAGCGTCTTCGGAACGCCGGTGACAGCAGGCACGGTGATCAGCGAGCAGACCGGCGGTACGCCGGGCGGCGTCGGAACCTATACCATCACGCCGGCACAGACCGTGCCGGCGCAGATCCTATCGAGCGGTGCCGAGACCATCGTGCAGCCGACCGACGTCGTCATCCAGCTTGACGTGCACAGCGCGTCGGATGGCAGCGCGTCCGACATGGCGCAGACGATCGCCACCCTGATCCGCGATGAGCGGGCGACCCGGTATTTCGCGGATGCCGGCATGGATGGCGCGCCGCTCTATGCTGACGATCCCAAGCAGGTCCCGTTCTTCAACGGCGAGCAGCAATTCGAGACCCGCTACGTCGTCGACGTGCACCTGCAGGCCAACCAGGCAATTGGCCTGCCACAGCAATTCGCCGACCAAGCCGTGATCGACGTCGCCAACGTCGAAACGACTTTCCCGGCCTGACCCTCAAACAGAAAGGACCTGGTCCATGACGACCATCCCGGCCTCGCAGCTTGTGAACGTCATTCCGAACGTTCTCAACGCGGGCGGCAACGCGCTCGTGATGAACGGCCTCGTGCTGACCCAAAACACCCGCGTCCCGATTGGGCAGGTGCTCTCGTTTCCGAACGACGGTGTGTCGGTGTCGAACTTCTTCGGCCCGTCCTCGGAAGAGGCCGAGATCGCGGCGGTCTATTTCGACGGCTTCAACAACTCGACCCAGAAGCCGGCTACGATCCTGTTCGCGCAGTATGCGTCCGCGTCGGTCGCGGCCTATCTGCAAGGCGGCAAGGCCGACCAGCTCTCGCTGGCGCAGCTCCAGGCTTTGAGCGGCACGCTCAGCGTCAATGTCGACGGATATGTGCGCACCGCGAACGCGATCGATCTGTCGAGCGCAAACAGCTTCTCGGCCGCCGCGGCGCTGATCCAGACCGACCTGAACTCCGCTCCTCCGCAAGCGGCCACCGTGACGGGCGCCATCGCCCCTGCAACGGCAGCCGTGACCGCTTCCATCGCCGGCAGTGTCATGTATGTGACCGGCGTGACGTCGGGCGTTCTGGTCGCAGGGGCGGCGCTCTCCGGCGCTGGCGTGTCGGCCGGCACGCAGATCACCGACCAGCTGTCGGGAACGCCCGGCGGCATCGGCGAATATGCCGTGTCGATCGGGCAGGTGGTCGCCAGCACCGCCGTCTCGGCAGCGTATGGCACCCTCACGGTCACTGCGCTCGCAAGCGGCACCTTGGCGGTCGGCCAGACGCTTGCCGGTGCAGGGGTGACGGCTGGCACGCGCATCGTGCAGCTTGGCAGCGGCGAGGGCCTTACCGGCACATACTTCGTCGACAAGACCCAGACGGTGGCGAGCGGCGCTATCACGGCGTCGGCCACGCCGCTGGACGTCACCTATGACTCCGTCTCCGGCGGCTTCGTCATCACCTCGGCCGTTGTCGGCGCGGCGTCGTCCGTCGCCTTCGCCACCGGCTCGGTCGCGGCCGGTCTCTTCCTGACCCAGGCGACCGGCGCGACGCTCTCTCAGGGCGCCGATGGAACGACGCCTGCCGCCTTCATGGCTGCGATCACCCAGCTCACCCAGAATTGGGCGACGTTCATGACGATCTTCGACCCCGATGGCGGCTCGGGCAGTGCGCAGAAGCAGGCCTTTGCCGAATGGGTCAACAACACCAATAAGCGCTATGCCTACATCGCCTGGGACACCGACATCACGCCCACCGAAGGCAACGATGCGACGTCGAGCTTCGGCAACATCATCTCGAGCGCCAATCTCGACGGCACCTGCGCCATCTACCATCCCGCCGGCGGCATCACGACGCCCGCGCAGATCGCGGCCTTCATCTGCGGCGCGGCGGCCTCGATCGACTTCCAGCAGACCAACGGCCGCATCACCTTCGCATTCCGGGGGCAGGATGGCCTGGTGGCAGGCGTCACCACCGCGACTGTGGCGAGCAACCTCATCGCCAACGGCTATAACTTCTACGGCGCCTACGCGACGGCCGCGCAGCAGTTCCTGGAGTTCCAGAACGGCACGGTGTCGGGCGAGTTCGAATGGCTGGACAGCTATATCAACCAGATTTGGCTGAACAACCAGCTCCAGCTCTCCCTCATGGAGCTGCTCCAGAACATCAACTCGGTTCCGTATAACGCGGCCGGCTATGAGCTGATCAAGGCGGCCTGCCTCGACCCGATCAACCAGGCGCTGAATTTCGGTGCCATCCGCGCCGGCGTGACGCTGTCGGCGCTCCAGATCGCGCAGATCAACTCGGCCGCCGGCGTCAAGGCGAGCGACACCCTCCAGCTGCAAGGCTGGTATCTCCAGGTCAAGGACGCCACCCCGCAGGTGCGCCAGGCCCGCCAGAGCCCGCCGATCAACTTCTGGTACATGGACGCCGAGTCCGTGCAGCAGATCGAGCTGACCTCGACCCTCGTCCAGTAAGCGGCAACCAATCCACCCGTCAGGAGCCAGACCATGTCGACCCTAACCGCCGCGAACGCGGTCATTACCCTTGCCGTGCCGAACCTCTTTCCGACCCCGGTTCAACTGCAGGGCTTCGCCACTGACAACATCTACGACATGGACAGTGTCGACCAGGTGGAGACCGCCATGGGCGTCGACGGCATCCTGTCGGGCGGCTTCGTCTACAACCCGATCAACCAGACGTTCGTGTTGCAGGCCGATTCCCCATCGATCGCCTTCTTCGAGACCTGGGCTGCGACGCAGGTGCAGGCCAAGGACGTCTACACGGCCAACGGCTCGACCACGCTCCCGTCGCTCGGCCGCTCCTACATCTCGACCAAGGGCTTCCTGGTGAGCCTGCCGCCGATGCCGGCGGCGGCCAAGATCCTGCAGCCGCGCCGTTTCGCGATCCGCTGGCAGAGCGTCCAAAGCGTCCCGAACTGAGGTAATCCATGCGTAAAGAGATCGACGTCACGATCGCCGATGACGGCCGTGACCAGGGCAAGACCTTTCACATCCGCGAGATGCCAGCGACGCGCGCGGAGAAATGGGCGATGCGCGCGCTGCTCGCCGTGGCGCGCTCCGGCGTCGAGCTCCCCGACGACTTCGCCGGCATGGGCATGCAGGGCATCGCCATCGTGGGCATACGAGCGATCACCAAGATCGCGTTCGAGGATGCCGAGCCGCTGCTCGACGAGATGATGGAATGCGTCACCATCAAGCCCGATCCCCGCAACCCGGCCATCCAGCGCCCGCTGATCGAGGGTGACGTCGAGGAGATCGCGACGCTGATCCAGCTCCGGCAGGAGGTCATCAACCTTCACGTCGGTTTTTTTACCAAAGGCGACCAGTCGAAATCGATCTCGACACAGTCGCCGGCGTCCACCTCCTCGAATACGGCAATGTCTCCCGAGCCATCGGTCAGGTTCTCTCAAAGGGCAAAACCTCGCTCCGCGAGCTAGACGAGTGGCTGTCGATCGAGGACGTCCACGACCTTCTCGAAGTGGCGATGGTCGACGCCCACAACCTGATGCTGCTGAGGAAAAGGGACGAGAATGCCAACGGTCATTGACAGCCTGATCGTCACGCTCGGCCTCGATCCCAAGGACTTCACCGATCAGCAGAAGAAGACGTCCGAGAGCTGGCTCAAGACCGTCAACGCTTTCCGGAAGGGCGGCAAGGACGTCGAGGAAAGTTCGAAGAAGGCCGCCGAGACCGTCAACCTGATCACGCGGCGCGTGCTCGAACTCTTCGCCGTCATCACCGGCAGCCAGGCGCTCAGCGAGTTTGTGCGCAAGCTCACCAATGCAGACGCCTCGCTTGGCCGCTTCGCCTCGAGTCTCGGTGAATCGCCCCAGCGCATCGCGGCCTGGGAGAATGCAGCCGAACGCTTCGGCGGCTCGGCCGACGCCACCGCGTCGACCCTGGAGCGCGTCAACAAGCAGCTCTACAACCTCAACAAGAACGGTGAGGCGCTGCCTCGCGAGTTCTCGCAGTTGCAGGCCTGGACCGGCATGCGGATCGACCCCAACCATGGGCTCGATCGCTACCTTTCCGATGTCGCCGCGGCTTTGCAGAGGTTGCACCAGATCGACGCCGGCGCGGCTCACAATGTCGCGCAGGCGCTGGGAATCGACCCGGCGACCGAGCAGCTCATGTACAAGATGGGCTCAGGCATCGACGTCTATCTCGGGAAACTGGAGAAGAGCCTTTCGCCCAGCAATCAGGCGATCGAGGCGGCGCAAAAGCTCCAGGCTAGCTGGAACGAATTGCTCCAGCACATCATCGCGCTCGCCAACGCTATCTATGACAAGCTCGGCCCGGTCCTGGTCGACGCGGCCGACAGAATGACGACCTGGATCGAAAAGAACCAGGACTGGATCCGGACCGGCATTGTCGACGCGGTGAAGAAATTCATCGACTGGCTCGAAAAGATCGACTGGAACGCCGTCGAGACCGGCATGCAAAATTTCGCGCGCGGCGCGAAAGAGGTGGTCGACGGGGTCGGCGGCATCGTCCATGCCACCGAGATCCTGTTCGGCCTGTGGCTCGGCGCGAAGTTTCTGCGCGTTCTCGCCAATATGCGCATGCTCGCTGCGGGAGGTGCCGGCGGCGTCGCCGCTGGCGGTGCTCGTGCGGGCCTGGGCTTTCTCGGCACCATCTCAACGGGCGTTGGAATGCTTCTCGCCGGCGCGGCCGCCGTCAAATGGGGCGGCGCGCATGTGCGCCACGACCTCGACAACCGCGACCATGGCACCATAGGCAATTGGGTCATGGCTCATCTGCGCAAGGCGCCGGGAAGCCATCCCGGCAAGGATGCCGACGACAAGATCGCCGTCGACGGCAAGCCGATCTCGAGGAGCAATCCCGTACCGGTCACGATGGCCGAGCAGAGCAACTCGGGCGGCGGGTTCTGGAGCAATCTCCTCAGCGGAATCGGCGCCGCGTTCGGCGGCGGCGGCGGTGCCTCCTCTAAGCTCGGCGGGCTCGTCGGCGGCATTGTGGGCAGCACCGGTCCTAGCGGCCCGCAACGGGCCTCTGGTGGCACGCGAGGCTGGTGGACGCCCGAGCGGCAAGCGCAGGCTTACCAGACCCTCACGGGCGGCGGCCTGTCAGATGCAGGCGCCCGCGGCCTCATCTCGCGCTGGATGAATGTCGAGGCGTCCGGCGGTCCCTCGACCGTCAACAGCATCGGCGCGTCTGGCGTGGCGCAATGGCTGGGCTCGCGTAAGGCGCGCCTCATGGCCTTTGCGAAGGCGCGCGGCAAAGACTGGAACGATGCCGACACGCAGTATCAGTTCGTCCTGTCGGAGCTGAACGGCCCCGAGAGCCGGGCCGGCAGCATGTTGCGCAATGCCAAGACCGACGCGCAGGGCGCTACCGGTGCATCGATGTTCGAGCGCGCCGAGGGCTACAATGCCTGGAGCGGCATGGACGCCTATACCGGCCGGACCTACCGGGGCATGAAGGGGATCAACACCGGCGCCGCATCGGCGGCGCTGTCGAACATCTCGAGTACGCACACGGCCACGACGTCGAACAGCTCGGTGGAGGCCCACATCGGCAAGGTCGAAGTTCACAGCCAGGCCACCGATGCCAACGGCGTTGCGGCCGACATCAACGACGCGCTCAGCCGGCGTCTGTTCACCGCGCAGGCAAATAGTGGATTGGCGTGATGGCCGGCATTCTTGAACTTCTGACGCAGGACGCCTTCGGATTGCTGTCGAGCGCTTTCGGCCTGCAGCCATGGGGTATCTACTTCGGCGGAGTGCCGGTGATCATCGCCGACAACATCGTGGAGGTGCAGTATCGCCAGCAATGGTCGATCTCTGACTTCCCGGTCGAACAGGGGGCCTTCCAGAGCTACGACAAGGTCCAGATACCCTACGACGCTCGGCTGCGCTTCACCGCCGGCGGATCGGCCGCAAACCGCGCCGCGATGCTGGCGTCGATCGCGGCCGTCGCCGGCGACACCAACCTCTATGACGTGGTCACGCCGGAGGCTGTCTACCTCTCCTGCAACATCACCCACTACGACTACAGCCGGCGCTCGAATGAGGGGATGGGGCTTCTCTCGGTTGATATCTGGCTGATCGAAGTGCGGCAGGCCGTCAGCGCCGCCATGTCGAACACCCAGGATCCGAGCGGCGCTTCTCAGGTCAACGGCGGCACTGTGCAGACCGCGCCGGCGAGCAGCGCGCAGCTCGAGCAATTCAAGACATCGTCTGGCCTGCCAGCCGGGGGCTTCTGATGGTCATCATTCCTCTGCAGGCGGTGTCGAACCAGGCGGTCGGCGTGACGCTGGACGGGCAGGTCTCGCAGATCAGCCTCTATCAGAAGAACACGGGCCTGTTTATCGACCTCTATGTCGACAACGTGCTCGTGATCGGCGGCGTGATCTGCCAGAACCTCAACCGGATCGTCCGGTCGCTTTACCTTGGCTTCTCGGGCGATCTGCTCTTCATCGACAACCAGGGCGACACCGACCCGTACTATACCGGGCTCGGCACGCGCTACAGCCTCGCCTATGTGTCGGCGAGCGAGCTCCCGGCGGGCGTCGGCTGATCACTTGCAGCGCTTGAACCGGTCGCCGGCAAAGCAGGTGTGCAGTTCTTTCAGCTGCGCCGCTACCGCCTCGCGCTGATCGCACGCCTTGATGGTGTCGGGATCATCGCCCGAGCCGCCGCGGCACTGCTCATTCAGGTCGAGATAAGTCTTTTCGAGCGCGGCCTTGTTCGGCTTCGCCAGCGCCGGCGCGACGGTGAAAAGCAGAAGGGCGGCGCTCGCGGCGGCAAGGACTTTCGGCATGGGCGTGACTTTCTTCATGTGAGGCGGTGATCGAGATGGCGTTTAGCCAGAAGCGAATTTCCGTCGAGTTCGAGCTGGCAAACGGTCAGTTTGAAGGCGGCGGCAACACCGCGGAGGTATTCGGGCTGCGCGTCGCCTGCAACATCGTCAACGCCGGGCAAGGCTCGGGGCAAGCGGAAATTTCGATCTGGGGCCTGCCGCTGGCTCTGATGAACCAGCTATCCACCGTCGGTTCACAGTATCTCCAGATGTACAAGAACGGCATTTCGGTGCTCGCTGGAGATGACGAGACCGGCCAGAACGTCGTGTGGACCGGCACCATCGTTTACGCCTATGTCGACGCGCAGGCGATGCCAGACGTGTGCTTCCGGATCAGCTCGCTCCCGGGCGTCTTCCATGCCGCAAAGCCGATCCCACCGCTGAGCATCAAGGGCTCCGGCGACGCCTCGCAGATGATGAAATCTCTCGCGGGTCAGATGGGCCTGGCGTTCGAAGACGCCGGCGTCAAGGTCAAGTTCGCCAACCCCTACTATCCGGGCACGGCGTGGACGCAGATGCTGGCGATCGCGCGCGACGGCGGCTTCGACGTCGGCATCGATCGCGGCACGATGGTCATCACGCCGCCCGGCAAGGCGCGAAACAGTGACACGGTGCTGATTTCGAAAGACACCGGCATGGTCGGTTACCCGTTCTTCCAGCAGGCCTTCGTGCTGGTCCGCGCGCTCTACAATCCGGCGGTGAAGTATCAGGGCAAGGTGCAGATCCAGAGCGACCTGACGCCGGCCAACGGCACATGGAAGGTCAACCGCCTCGAGTATCAGTTGGAGGCAATGATGCCCCACGGAAAGTGGTTCATGCTCCTCGAATGCATCGCCGTTGATGCCTCGGCGCCGGCATGAGCGGCCAAGGCTATTTCGGTCAGCAGACCACATCTGACGACACCGCCGAGATCAACCGGCTGCGCTTCCTCATTCGCCAGGAGCTGGCGCAGGCGCGCACCGGCATCCCGGTCAAGGTCGTCGCGGTGCATGGTGGCGGCGTCGGCGCGCCGCCCACGGTGGATGTGATGCCGCTGATCAATCAGACGGACGGGCAAGGCAACCAGACGCCCCACGGCCTCATCTACGGCATCGCCACGATGCGCAACCAGGGCGGCACCAACGGCATCATCAACGATCCGAAGGTCGGCGACATCGGCCACATGACGATCTCGGACCGCGACATCTCGGCGCTGAAAGCCAACGGCGGAGCGCAGTCAAACCCGGGCAGCTTCCGGCGCGGCAACATGTCGGACGGCATCTATCAGGGGGCCATCGCCAATCCGGCCAACCAGGACCAGGCCGTCCAGTTCACCGAGGGCGGAATCAAGCTCTTCGACAAGAACGGGCAGATCATCGAGTTCGCGGCCGGCTCCATCACCATCACCACCGCGCAGCTGCGGGTGACGGGCGACGTCATCGCCGGCGCCGGTGGCGAGAACATCAGCGTGCTCAACCATCTTCACACCAACGTCCAGCCCGGCGGCGGCACGTCAGGCCCACCGGAGCCCGGAACATGAAGACGCTCCTTCTCGACACCGACACCTGGGACTTAGTGGCGGACGCGTCGGGCAACATCGCTGTCGCCGACGAGCCCTACGCGCTGGCGCAGGACGCGGCGAGCGCGATCAGGCTGTTCGCGGGCGAGCTCTACTACGACACCACGCAGGGCATTCCCTACTTCGACCAGATCCTGGGCAAGGCGCCGCCGGTCTCGCTCATGAAGGCGTACTTCAATCGTGCCGCCTTGACGGTGCCCGGCGTGGTCTCGGCGCAGACCTTCATCCAGTCCTGGACCGATCGGACTGTCACCGGCCAGGTGCAGGTGACGGACGCGGCCGGCAACACCACCGCAGCGAGCTTCTAGCACATGGTCGACACCACCAACGTTCCCCCGCCGCAATGGACGGACACGGGGTTCCTGATCCCGTCGGCCGCGGAGGTGCTGGCGGGCGTGACCGAGGACATCAACGGCGCGTTCGGTGGCGTCCTCAATCCCGCGCTGAACACGCCGCAGGGGCAGCTCGCCAGCAGCGAGACGGCGGTAATCGACGAGGTCAACTCGACGTTCCTCTATTTCACCAACCAGGTCGATCCCGCCTATGCGACCGGCCGGATGCAGGATGCGATCGCGCGCATCTACTTCATCGAGCGCAACCCGGCCCAGCCGACGGTCGTGCAGGCGCTCTGCAGTGGCTTGCCGGGCGTCGCCATCCCGACGGGCTCGTTGGCCCTTGCCGAAGATGGCAACCAGTATCTGTGCACTGAGGATGGCGTCATCGGCGGCGACGGCACTGTCACCTTGCCGTTCGAGTGCCTGGTGGTCGGGCCGATCCCATGCCCTGCCGGAAGCCTCGACCAGATTTTTCGAGCGATCCCCGGATGGGATTCGATCACGAACCCGGATGACGGCGTGCTGGGCAACAATGTCGAGAGCCGGTCGGCTTTCGAGGCGCGCCGTGCTGCCTCCGTCGCGTTGAATTCGCAGGGCTCGCTTCCGTCGGTCCTGGGGGCCGTGCTGGCGGTGCCGAACGTCATCGACGCGTTCGTGACAGAGAACGCCAGCAATGACGTCCAGACCATTGGCGGCATCTCGATCTATCCGAACTCGCTCTATGTCGCGGTGGTCGGCGGCGACGCTGACGATGTCGCGCAAGCGATCTGGTCGCGCAAAGCGCCCGGCTGCGCATACAACGGCAATACGACGGTCACGGTCTACGACCAGAGCCCCGGCTATGTCCCGCCGTACCCTGCCTATCGGGTGAGCTTCGAGATCCCCGATCCGTTGGCGATCCTGTTCGCGGTCAACATCGTCAACACGCATCTCGTCCCCGCCGATGCCGCGACGCAAATCCAGAATGCCATCGTCAGCGCCTTTGCTGGCGGCGATGGTGGGCCGCGCGCGAAGATCGGCACCACGCTATTTGCGAGCCGCTTCTACGCGCCCGTGGCTGCCCTTGGCTCGTGGGCGCAGATCATCTCGATCGAGGTAGGCTCGAACAACAACCCCAGCGCCGTCTTCACGGGCCAGATCGCCGGAACGATACTGACGGTCTCCGCCGTTGCGTCGGGGGAGCTGGCGGTCGGGCAGATCATTTCCGACACCACCGGCGCGCTGACCGTCGGCACCACCATCACGGCGCTCGGCACCGGCACGGACGGCACCGGTACCTATGTCGTCTCCAACAACAAGAATGTTTCGATCGAGACCATGACGGCCGCGATCCCCAATCGCTTCGACATCGGCGTCAACATCGACCAGGTGCCGACAATCTCCCCCAACGACATCTTCGTCACCCTGACCTGATCATGGAAGACACAGGACCTCCCTATCCCAGGCCGCCTTCCGGGATACCGAACGGCTTTGGCCAATTCGCCATTGGCATCAGCCCCATCGGCGATTTCCCGCCTTTTGACGTTTGGCGCACTGTCATCAGCCAGTATGCGAATGCGCCCACGCTGACGCAGCTGATCGGGAACCTGTTCTCGTATCTCGACCAGACGGCCAACTTCGATGCGTTCTTCGACTACATCTGGAACGTCGACACGGCGCAGGGCTATGGGCTCGACGTCTGGGGGCGCATCGTCGGCGTCAGCCGGGTTTTGCAGGTCACGACCGGGGACTGGTTCGGCTTCGATGAGGCGAGGCCAGGAGCCGATCCGTTCGGCCAAGGCGCGTTCTATTCCGGCGCTCCGCTGACCTCGAATTTCGCGCTGTCGGACGAGGCATACCGCCGGCTCATTTTCGCCAAGGCGGCAGCCAACATCACTAACGGCTCGATCCCCGCGATCAACCAGATCCTGCTCAGCCTCTTCCCCAATAGAGGCAACGCCTACGTTACCGAGGGCGGCAATTACGGGACATGGTTCGGGTTCGAGGAGTCGCTGAACTCCGTCGGCTTCAACCAGGCATCGTTCTACGCGGGCTCGTCGATCGAGACGATGACGATGACCTACACCTTCGCGTTCCAGCTGACCCCTGTCGAACTCGCGATCGTCCAGAACTCCGGCGTCTTGCCGAAGCCAACCGGCGTCAAGGCGTCGGTCGTCATCATCTAAGGATCCCTCCATGAAGCTTTCCGCCTTGCCTGCCAAGTTCCCCGTCGCTTGGGGAGCTTCGGCGAGCCCGAGCTACATCCGCTCCATCCCGCTCGGCTCGCAGATCGGGATTGTGAATGGCGCGGCCTCCCTGACCGACGGCTTTCCGCCACTCAACTTCCTGCCGGTCGGGTCGGGCGGCGTGCCGCCGTTCGGCCAGGACATGAACGGCATTCTGCAGCAGATCACGCAATGGTCGCAGTGGCAGAATGCAGGCGGTCTGGTCCCCTACGATCCGGCCTTCTCGGCAGCGATCGGCGGGTATCCCAAGAGCGCGTTGCTGGCCGGCGCGGCGACCGGCGTCGTTTGGCTGAGCACGGCCGACGACAATACGTCCGACCCTGATACGAGCGGCGCGAATTGGGTCAACATCGGAGCCGCATCCGCGCCCATCATGGTCGGTACCGATGCGGGCTCGGCCAATGTCTGCACCGCCACGGTCCTGCCGGCGCCGGGCGCTTATGTCGACGGCCAGATCTTCGTCGTCCAGAAGGCCGCGTTCGACAACAACGGCGCCATGACGGGCAACATTGACGGGCTCGGTACACATCCTATCGTCAACATGGACGGGACCGCGCTGACGGCAAAGCAATGGCCAGCGAGCGCCACGGGCATCCTCGAGTTCAACAACGCGACGACGTCGTTCCGTCTGCTCAACCCGGCTGTGACAGTAGCCGCCAACGCGGGCCTTGCCGCGACCGATCAGCAGGTCCTTTCGCTGAGCATCACGAGTTTGCCGGCACCCACCGGCGCACTTTCCTTGAACGACAGCCTTCCGCTGCACGTGGTGGCGGACGGTGCGGACCGCGAGGTCACCCTTTCGGCGCTCGCCGCTATTCTCCCCGGCGCGATGAAGGCCATGCGCGTCATGACGGCGAGCGGAACCTACGTGCCGACGGTCGGTGCCAAGAGCATGCTCGTCTTTGCCACGGGCGCAGGCGGTGCTGGTGGCGGTAATGCCACGGCGAACGGCTTCACTGGCGGCGGCGGAAGCGCGGGCGGAACGGCGGTCTATTTCGGCGCGGTATCGCAGCAGACCGTCACCATCGGGGCCGGCGGCGTCCCCAATCCATCGTCTGGTTCCGATCTCATCGGCGGTTCCGGCGGGACAACCTCTTTCGGCGCTCTTGCCGTCGCTACCGGCGGCATTGGCGGTTCTTCCAGCGGCACCAATTCATTTGGCGCGGGCGGCCAAGGGGTGGGGACCGGAACCGCCGGGACCCTCTTGATCCACGGCGGCGGCGGATCGCCCGGTTCCGGCCATGAAGGCGGTTGCGGTGGCACCTCGTTTTGGGGTGGCGGCGGCTACGGCGGCGCAACTCCTTCGACCGGGGTCCAGGTACCCGGCGGTCCGGGCTCTCTCGGCGGCGGCGGTGGTGGTGGCGACGGCGGCGGGCCCGGCGGGGCCGGCGGCAACGGTGTGGTCGTCATCTTCGAATTCGACTGATCGTAGCATCGTCGCGCTCGCGTAAGCCAACCACTCACACACATTCGGATTGGGACAAATGAATCCCTTCAGCTACGGCAATGTCCTGACCGCTGGCCAGTGGAGCTATCTGTTCTCGCAGAAGCAGGACGCGCTCGGCTATACCCCGGTGAACCGGGGCGGCGACACGATGCAAGGGCCGCTCAACACCCAGGCTTCTACGTCCGACGGCGCTGGATTCAGCATCCCTCCTGGCGCGGCTCCGGGAGTACCCGTCGATGGCCAGATCTGGATGACCATCTTTGGGCTCTTCTTCCAGATCGGCGGGAAAACGATCGGTCCGATCGCCAACGGCACCATCGTTGGGCCTTCGAACTCCGTGGTGGGCGATATTCCCGTTTTCTCCACGACCGGCGGCACTGCCCTTACCGACAGCGGGATCTCGCTCGCTTCGCAGCTCCCCAACCTCATCCTGGCTACTCCAGCCTTCGGAAGCGGAGTGCCCGCGTTCCGAGCGCTGATCGGGGCTGATCTACCTACGCCGCAGCCCGTGGCCCTTGGTGGCGTAAAATCTGCGGCGGCTCCACCCCATCAGTTCGGGACCGGAGTCGACACCAGCGGCAACCCGACGTTCGCTCAGCCGGCGATCGGCGACGTCTCGGGCCTTGCCGCGAACATGCTGGCCTTTCTTGCCGGCGGCACGAGCGCCCAGCTCGCCGCGGCGATGGTCGACGAGACAGGCAGCGGTCCGCTTGTCTTCGCCACGGGCCCCACCATTGCTCTCGGAACGGCCTCGACCGCCGTCACGCAGACGCCCGGCGACAACTCGACCAAGCTGGCGACGACCGCCTATGTGCAGGCAGCGATCTTCGCCACCACGACGCTGCCGGCGACCCGGCTTGCCACGACCACCGCGCTTCCGGCGGTCACCTATGCCAACGGAGCATCCGGCGTCGGTGCCACGCTTACCGCCTCTGCTAACGGTGCTTTGACGGTAGATGGCGTGGCCGCGAACCTCAACGACGTGATCCTGGTCAAGAACCAGGCCTCGTCGTTCCAGAACGGCATCTACACGGTAACGGCCACCGGTAGCGCGGGCGCGCCTTTCGTCCTGACGCGTGCGACCTACTACAATCTCTCCGCCGACATCGATCTTGGCGACCAGACGTTCGTAACGGGTGGAGCGACGCAGGGCGCCACGACCTGGACGCAGAATGCCAAGGAAAACCCGGTCATTGGCACCGACCCGATCACGTTCGCCCAGACGGCGGGCGTCGGTTCCTACACTGCCGGCAATGGCCTCACCTTGGCGGGCACACAGTTCGCGATCGACACGACGATCGTCACTGACCTGTCCTCGGCGCAGTCGCTCTCCAACAAGACGCTGGTGAGTCCGGCACTCAGCGGCGTGCCCACAGCTCCGACTGCAGCGGCAGGCACGAGCAGCGCGCAGATCGCCAGCACGGCATTTGCGGCGACCGCAGCTGCCGGCACGCTCGTCAACGTCCAGGTAAAGACTGCCTCGGGCACCTATACGCCGACCGCAGGCGCAAGCCGTGCAATCGTCTTCGTGACGGGCGGCGGCGCTGGCGGCACGACCGGCACGGGCAGCGGCAGTGAAAGCGGCGGTGGCGCTGGCGCCACGGCCATCTTCTTCATGAACGGTGTCTCGGCACAGACCGTTACAATTGGTTCGGGCGGCGCTGCCGGCGCCGCAGGTGGATCATCCGCATTCGGCACTATCACTGCGAACGGTGGCTCTGCCGCAGCCTCTCAGAGCCTCGGTGGCCGGGGCGGCACGGCAGTCAACGGCACACTCAACCTCGGCGGCGGCGACGGTGGCTCCGGCACCAATGCGACCGGCAACTCCCAAGGCGGCGAGGGCGGCGCCAGCTTTTGGGGCGGCGGTGGCGCGGGCGGCCAGACCGCTAACAGCCACAATGCCGGCGCGGCCGCGCAGGCATACGGCGCTGGCGGCGGCGGCGGTTCGTACAGCGCTGGCGCTGGCGGCGCTGGCGCGCCCGGCGTCGTTCTCATACTCGAGTTCAAATAAGGATCGCATTTCATGCAACTGGCAGTCATCCAAGGCACCGACGTCGTCAACATCATCGAGGGCGACCCGACCTTCACGCTCGACGGCTTCACGATCGTCCCGCTCGCGGAGCCGGGCTATATCGGCGGCACCTATATCAATGGCGCGTTCAGCTCTCCCCCGACACCGCCTCCCGTTGTGCCGGAAAGCGTGTCGGCTCGGCAATTCCACCTCCAACTAAGCGTTGCCGGTTTGCGCGCCCAGGTCACCGCCTGGATCGGAACGCAGCCTGTCGAGGTGCAAGACGCCTACGAATACAGCGGCAGCTTCGTGCGCAGCGAGCCGATGATGGAAACCGGTTTCGCGGCGCTCGGCTACACCTCCGATCAGATCGACGCGTTTTTCACGGCCGCCGCCCTGCTCTGACGGCCGCCCACCGACCCCCTATTCCCGAAAGGAACTGTTATGCGTCTCGTCGCTGACGTGCGCCGCGTGGTGCTGTTGTCCCTGAGTTTCTGGATGCAGGTGTTCGGCCTCGCCGTGCTCGTCCTGCCTGAACTCTGGTATCGCGTGACCGGCCAGGACTACGACCCAAACGTCGCATGGTGGCTCGGCGTGCTCCTGCTGCTCGCCGGCATTGTTGGCCGGGTCTACCAGCAGGGACTGTCGGCATGGAAGGAATGGATCCGCATCATTGCCGTGGCGGCGATCGCCTTCGCTTTGGCGCTCCTGCTCGCATGGCCCTCCGGCGCAAGCCCTTTGGGTGGCAGTCCGGCGACCGAGGCACAGACGCTCGACATCGCCGTGCCGTTCATCGCCAGGAAGGAAGGCGAAAAGCTGGTCGCCTATAGGGACTCCGTTGGGGTCCCGACCATCGGCTTTGGCCATACCGCCGGTGTGCATATGGGCATGGTGATCACGCACCAGCAGGCGCTCGACATGCTACGCCAGGACGTCGCCTCGCACCGCACCGGGCTGCACCGATATTTCACACCGGCGACGATCGACATCCGCCTGCCTGCCACGCGTGACGCGGCCTACACCTCGTTGGCGTTCAACGTCGGTCCTGCCGGCGCGGGCAAGAGCACGGCAACGCGCCGCCTCAACGCTGGTAACGTCGTGGGCGGCTGTCAGGCGCTGACCTGGTTCGATGAGGCCGGCCACAGGGTGCTTCGCGGCCTGTGGGAACGGCGCCAGCAGGAAAAGGCGCTTTGCATGATAGGCGCAAGCCGATGATGCTCGCTTTCCTAGCACCGGTTCTGGCCGTCCTCGGCCCGATCCGGACCTTCTGCACCAGCCGCGTCGGCCTGCCGCTCGTCGTCGCCGGCGGCATCATTCTCTTTTACGAGGGACTGCCGCTCGGCCCGCTGCGCGACATCCCCTATGTCGGTCCGGAGCTGACCAGTCTCGTCGGGGGTCGCGTCGGTCGAGCATATGCCGACGGCCAAAAGGCCGAGGACGCGCTGTGGCAGGAAAAGATCAAGCTCGCCGCCATCGCCGAAGCGGCCGACACCAAGACGCGGCAGCAGGACATCGACGCCGCGGCACAAGCCTACATCGACAAGCAGCATAGCGACGCCGGCCGCATTGCCGACCTGGTGCGCGCGCAGAAGGACCAAGACAATGCACCGCCCGTTTCGACGAACCCTTCTGGCTGCAAGCCTGATGGCATCTCTGCAGGGGTGTCAGAGCGCCTCGACGCCATCGGTCGATAGCCTGGCGCCGAAGCCTACCGCTCACATCGATCCGAGTGTGATGCAAGAATGCCGAGGTGTCGTCGATGTCCCGCACACCTTCATCCCATATGATCAGGCGATCCTCCTTTGGGCGAAGGATCGGGCATCGCTTGGCGATTGCAAACGCCTCGACCACGCCAAGGGCGACACCATCAAGGCGCTCGTGAAATGAGCGGTGGTGCAGTGCCTCAACGTCTTCGCGAACTCGACCCGGAAACCATCCTCTGGCTTGATCGCCTCGACAGCAAGCAGCGTGAGGCCCTTATCTGGGCTGGCCGCCTCAAGCCCGAACAGCGGGATCGGCTCGATGATTTCCTCGATATGGACGAGGATCACTTCCAGGCGGGGTTCGCGGTGGTGAAGCTCTGGACGCGGCTAC
This sequence comes from Mesorhizobium sp. WSM3862, assembly GCF_002294985.1. Lineage (GTDB taxonomy): Bacteria > Pseudomonadota > Alphaproteobacteria > Rhizobiales > Rhizobiaceae > Mesorhizobium. The sequence goes on from NZ_NSGE01000006.1 coordinate 367,931, forward strand.
GCTGGCTGGGGTCCACATCGATGTGGATCATTTTGACGGTTGCGGGGTTGTTGCTGGCGTTGACCCAGATCATCGACCAGTTGAAGGGATCCAAGCTGTGAGGCTGCCGCGCACCGCTTCCGAAGTTCTGACCGGTCTGATTTTCCTCTTGGCCGGGGCTCTCGGGGTGTTGCTCTACCTGCAGATAGCACAGGCGCTCACCCTGTAATTCCCTTCTCATCACTTTCAGTCTCCCCATCGGCTTCGGCCGATGGGGTCTCTTTTGCATTCTCGGCCTAGCCGCGCCGGCCGGGATTCATCTGAAGGTTTTTATCAGCTATTGTGCGCAATCATGACGCGCAGTGCCGCCCAGGAGGACTTCATATGGCTGACACCACGATCGAATGGACCGACGCCACTTGGAACCCGGTAGCCGGGTGTACGATCCTTACCGCAGGCTGCACGAATTGCTATGCCATGAGAATGGCCGCCAGGCTGGAAGCCATGGGAATGGAGAAGTACCATGGCCTGACCCGCAAAAGTGGGGGTCGTGCGAAGTGGACCGGCAAAGTGGTAACTGACCCGAAGTCGCTCGCGATACCGGCAACCTGGTCAAAGCCGCGCCGGGTGTTTGTGAATTCTATGTCAGACCTATTCCATGTTGATGTGCCACCGGATTTCATCCGCGAAGTCTGGGCGGTGATGGAGCAAACGCCCCGGCATACCTATCAAATCCTCACGAAGCGGCCAGAGGTGATGGCAGAAGTCCTGTCGCGAGGTGACTTTCCTGTGCTTTCAAACGTGTGGCTGGGGACCAGCGTTGAGGATGGCCGCGTGCTACATCGTCTCGACGATTTGCGACGTGTTCCTGCGGCCATCCGCTTCATCTCATTTGAGCCCTTGATCAGTTCCGTAGCTGGCGCCGACCTTGTCGATATTCATTGGGCGATCGTCGGTGGCGAGTCGGGGCCTGGCGCCCGGGAGATGAATCCGCGGTGGGTCGACGAGATCGAGGCCATGTGCAGGCGGAGCCGAACGGCATTCTTCTTCAAGCAATGGGGCGGCCGCAACAAGAAGGCAGCTGGGCGCGTGTTGAATGGTCAAACCTATGACGAGATGCCAGCGACAGTTTAGAATAGCTGCCCTTGGCCGCTATCGGTCGCCGCTTTCCAAAAGGCAAGCGCGAGTTTGTGGCGAGCGGCCAACGTCAACCAATACAGGTGCTGACCTCGGCTTCCGGTGATCAGTCGCATGTCGGTTGATGCCGCCATGCCGAGCTTGATCACCTTCGCCTTCCAGAGGTCAAAAACAGCGCGCCGGACGGTCGTAAATGGCTGATTGGTATCAACAACCAATCGCCAGCCAGGGACGAACTTGTCGAAGGCCGATTTCTGCGCTCGGACGTTGAGCCCGGTGTTGCGCTGCAGATCCATCTTGCTGATGTGCACCATCATGTCGATGCGCTTCCGCTTTGACAGTGTCTCAATCACTGAAAAATCGAACGCCCCCAGATTGTAGGGATCAACGAATGCGAAATGCAAAGCATACTGGTCCAGTTTGGCTCGGATCGTCTTCGCGGTGTCGACTGCCTCCCCATGGAATGCCTCGACGGGCGCACCGGCCAGGGTCAGACGCTTTCTGGCGAATTCAAGCCGATCTGGGTCTGCGTCAGCAATGTAAACCGAACTAAAGGGCGTTTTTGACTGGACGCTCTCATTCCATGCTGCTACGCACCCGCCCTCTATAAATTCACCGGTGCGGCGAATTTTGGCGCGACCAGGCCCGCAAAACAGATCGATGTAGGTAGCGCCAGCATTCCCTGGACCGATCCACTTTGCCCTTACGCCACGCGAGATCGAGACGTACTTGCAGAGTAAGGCGATCTTTTCCTTCGACCACGCGCCGACTTCTTCGACGGGTAGTCCATCATCACCTTCCACCAACTTCCCCAAATTCGGCCCTCTCGCAGCTTTGCCCCGTCAAATGTAAGCGGTTTGTGCCTCCAGTAACAAGCGGATCGACTTCGCCGCCAGACTTCGACATTACCGGGCTTTTCTGCTGCCGGCGAAACACTGCTCACGGTGGGAACGATTCGAGCGCGAGCAAATTGAATCGCCGTGTGTTTGCGTCAAGAGTTCCGCGTTTATGAGCAGTCCCGTCACCAGCCAGAATTCAAAGCGCGCCGCAGTCCGCAAGGCGCTCGACCGCCACAAAGTCTACATCACCGCGCAGCGCTTCTCAGGCGGCACCTACGAAGCTCGGGTGCTGGTCGACGGCGAGGTTTATTGGGCCGATGAATTACGGCTGAGCCAGCTGCGCGCAGGAATATCGCCTTCGGAGCTCGAATTGGTGCCGGCGGGTGACGACGGCTGAACTTCCGGCGCGGCGCTTTGGTGTCGTCAGCCCCGCGCCTGTGGCCTGAGATAGACGACGAGGCAACAGATACAAATCCCCAATCCGACCACCGGGTATTTCAGTGCTAAGATAGCAGCGAGCCCGAAAAGCAAGAGCGTGACCAGCGCACGGAGACGCATCTTCCTCCGCGCCTGTGGTGACACCTCGTTGTCTGGCATCGGGTCAATAAGTTCGCGGATCAAGAAGAGATATGTCAGGTTGACCAGAAAAAACACGGCCGCATAGAAGGCGACCGGTTGAGGTGCTAACTCGCTGACGGCCATCCAAGCGGTCGCTAAGGGGAGCAACGAAACTGAGAAAAGATGCGCGAAATTGAGCCACATTAAAGTTGCCGAGCTCTGTTTCGCGTGCCGCAGGAGGTGATGATGATTCGCCCAGACGATCGCAATGAAGAGATAACTCACACCGTAGCTAAGCCACGTCTCCCATGATGCCAGAAGGGCTTTGAAGGTCGGCGCCTCGGGCGGGCGCAAATCCAAAACCAGAACTGTGATCAATACGGCGAACACGCCATCGGAAAATGCGTTCAGCCGTTCGAGTCCCGATGAAGGTAGCACCTGCGTCTCCGTGCCGCTCGTGCACCATGCTAGCGGACTTCGGACGATTCTTGATAGGCCCGCTGGCTCCGGCCGGCGGGTTTTTAGGCCGGCGGACAGTGCTCCTCGATCGTCGCCGTGATCAGCTGGAGCGCGGCGCGGCACTCAGGATCGTTCTGCATTACCTCTTCTCTATACAGTTTTGCTAAAATGCCCGGAACCGGAAGGCCGCTGCGCGGCTTTTATCGCCGTTGGGGTATGTGCATGCGTAACGCCAGAGAGCGGCTGAAGTTCATCAAGCCGCTGGAGCCTATCCAGGTCGAAACACCGCCGGTCAGCGACGACTGGCTGCATGAGATCAAATACGATGGCTTCCGCACCCAGCTCGTCCGCGACTGGGCCGGCGTGCGCGCGTTCTCCCGCAACGGCCACGACTGGTCGAGCCGCTATTGGCCGATCGTCAACGCGGCAGAAAAGCTGCCAGCGGAGTCCTTCATCATCGACGGCGAGGTGATCGCGCCGGAGCCGGACGGGCGGCCGAACTTCCACGCCATCCATTCGCGTATGACTTGGAACGCCGAGCTGCTCGCCTTCGTCGCCTTCGACCTACTCTATCTCAACGGCGAGCACGTTCGGGTGCTGCCGCTGATCGAACGCAAGGCGAAGCTCTGGAACCTGATCAAGCCGGCTGAGGGCATAATCCAGTATTCGGATCATGTCGAAGGCAACGGCGCCTCCTTCTTCGAAGCCGTCGAAAAGAGGGGCCTTGAGGGCATCGTGTCGAAGCGCCGTACGAGCTCCTATCGCAGTGGCAAGCAGGATTTCTGGGTGAAGACGAAATGCTGGGAGGTCGGCGACTTCGAACTGCTGGGCATCAAGCGAAAGCCTGGAAAGCCCGCTGCGGCGATCGTGGCGCGCGGTGGCCGATATGCCGGCACGGCGTTCATAACGCTGCCCAGCGGCCTCAGGGAGCGGCTTTGGAAACGTGTCGAAGCGGCCAGGGTATCCAAGCCTGCGCAGCGGGTGCCGAGCGCCTTCGCGAGTGGGTTAAACCCGGCATCACGGGCAGGGTGAAGTTCCTTCGCGGGGAGCACACGCTGCGTCATGCGACATTTCAGGATTTTAAGGATGGAACCCAAGACAGCCGGCCAGCTTGACTAAGAAGCGGATCCAGCAGATGACGATCGATCAGAGAGGAATGCCGCCATGCGCGCAATCGCATTTTTCATCGCCTCGTCGGCCACGATCTTCATTGCAAGCCCTTCGCGGGCGCAGGACGCCGCCGCAGGCGAGAAGGTCTTCACCAAGTGCAAGGTCTGCCACATTGCCGACCAGGACCAGAACAAGGTCGGCCCCTCTCTGCACGGTGTCATCGGGCGCACCGCGGGCACGCATCCCGGTTTCACTTATTCCATGGCCATGGCCGAGGCCGGAAAATCCGGCATCAAATGGGATGAGCCCACGCTGACAAAGTATCTTCAGGACCCGAGGGGGATGATCAAAGGAACGAAGATGGCGTTTCCCGGCCTCAAGAACGATCAGGACGTGGCCAACGTCATCGCTTACCTGAAACAGTTTTCCAAGTAATCGGGCCATTCCAGGCCCCTGTCTGTGGCGCCGGCTCGCCCCGACCGAAGGCGGCCGGGAATGGCGGCCGCGAGGCGCGAAGGCAACTCGCCCAAAGAGTTTCAGACTTTCTGAAGTTGGTCGCGCCGACGGGGCAGGGGAGCTCCCATGCTCGGTCGCGACAGGTGTTTCTTTTGGCTTCGGCACGGCAAAAACGTTCTCACCGGCTTTCCGTCGTTGCATGCCGCCTAATTCTACCTACTTTTGCGAGCGGCAGCTGCCCGCGCCGGCGCCTCCTGGATGTTGGCGGCGCCGCCCATGTCACCATTCTTGGTACGGCCCGCCCCCGGTCCTGCTCCAATATCGGCGCCCGTCATCGGATCGGAAGCGGGGTCCGAGAGTGTCCGCTCCGCCATATTGGCCGCGAGCTTCTTGTCCTTGGCATTTAGCTTGACAGTCGCCATCCCGTCACCGCCGTCGGCAGGCATCACCTCTTCGAGATTATCGATGCGGTCCCATTCGCCTCCCGAATTCCAGGGTCCCGTGGCGTCTCCTTCGCCCTGCGAGGTGTTGACGTACATGCTGGCATATTTCTCGATGCCCGGTAGTTTGCCCGTCGGGAAGTTGTTCTCTATCGCGTACAGCGCTTTCTCGAAGGACTTCTGGTGGGCGACTTCGCGCGTCATCAGAAAGCCGAGGGCATCCTTGACGCCGGGATCATCGGTGATGTTGATCAGTCGCTCGTACACGATCTTGGCACGAGCTTCGGCCGCGATGTTGGAGCGCAGGTCCACCGTTGGTTCGCCGCGAGAATCGATATAGGCGGCGGTCCAAGGCACTCCGGCCGAGTCGCACAATGCGGGTCCGCCGCCAAACAGGATTGACTCTTTGGCCGTTGTGCCGCTGGCGCCAACCATCAAATACAGCTCGGCTTCCTTCATCTGTCCCTCTGCAAGCTGTGCCTTGAGGCCCTTGTTCAGCATTGTGACAATTGACCCGACCACCTCGAGATGGCTTAGTTCTTCGGTCGCGATGTCGAGCAGCATGTCTTTCCGGCCGACATCGTCCTCACCCAGCCCTTGGGTGAAATAGCGCATAGCGGCGGCCAGCTCGCCATCGGCTCCGCCGAATTGCTCCATTATCATGCATGCCAGTTTCGGATTCGGCTCCGACACACGGACGGTGTATTGCAGTCGCTTATTGTGCATGAACATGAGGGTTCTCCAGGTTGGGATCCGCCCGAACCACTTTGCATCAGGAATGTTCCTTGGCACGGCGATGCCATACCTTGGCGCGACCTCGAGCGCAGGCCCAGCTCCTAGTTGCTCACGTTGTCGCCGCGGTCGTCCTCGTTGTCGAATCGCCGACCTACAAGGGTAGCTACACCGGACTCACCGCAACCAGAGGCGGCGAGCGTCATGCCTTGAGCATGCAGCCAGTTCACTGGAACATTTCGAAAATCGCGCGAGCTTTAAGAACCCGGGCACCCGCTTCATCCCGAACATCGACGAAGAGTTCGAGCCGGTCTTCAATTGGAACAACCTCGGCCGCAATCTCGGCCAACGCCATCGATGCTTGTCGCCTTACTGCCTGGATGTCACTCAGTTCCGCGCCGGTTTCATCGGTCACATGAGCTGAGCCACCGAACATGTCAAAGAAATAGCGGCTCATCGAGTGCCCAGCGCCTTTGCCTCACGCTCTAGAGTCTCACGGTCATTTCCATGCCTGGCGATCAGCTCGCGGACCTGAGGGATCGAGAGTCCGAATTTGCTGGCGAAGTAGCCGACCTCATATTCCTGATCCCCGGACACGCGGTCGCGGTCGCGCGAGTCGCGTTTGCTTTTGTCATCCGCCATGGTTCTCCTCCTCTCTCCGGACTAAAGGAAAGACTGATGAGGCGATAATGTTCCTTCTATCCGTTCTCGAGGCGGTCGATCCCGTGAGGTGTAGCCATCTGGTGGCAACATGAGGCTCGTCGCTTAGGGCGCCTACGTCGACAGATGGCACGATATGCCCCCAGCACACCGTCAAGGCGGCGGGTGAGGCGGCGACGTGCTCGGTCAGGCAGCTAGAGCATTCCGGCCGCAATCAGCCCGGCTTCAGCAGTCGAGTGAAGTTGGCACGGACGCGACGGCCCGAAGGCTTTAGTGCCGCGACCAGGGACTCCCTTGCCGCGCCTCCGTTCAGAAAAGACGGACTCTGACCGGAGAGAACTTCAGGCCAAAACCTTAAGGCCGATCGTACGATGGCCAATTGCGCACCGGCTAAGCCTTCTGCGTAAGCCAACGCCTTCTCGTTGATCGCAAGCATCACCTCAACCCCTTTTGGGGCGCTGCTGCTTGCATCCAAAGCGATTAGCGGAAGGCGCATCGCCACGACGGCCGGCGCCAGCATAAGGTCTCCGTAAAGCGAAGATACATTTTGCGAGTGAAGCTTCTTGCGAACGGACATGTGCCCTCTGGACCCGGCGTGACTGTTAGCCTTTACGCGCCAGTCGGGGCTTTGTTCCTCGACGAAGGCGGCCTTCATGAGCCCGTCATTAATTGCGAATACATTAGCGAAGCCGAATGTCCCATCATCGGCTCCTACAAAGGCCTCGTGCCCGGTTTCGTCCGGGCATTTTTTTGCTTCAAAGACGGCCAGCTTGATCGGACCGGGATGTGCGCGGAACAAATCCTTCGCCCTTGAGTTTCGCCGCATGGCAAAGAAGGCAAAACATGCAATTCAAAGCATCCCGTTGGATCACGACTTAGCGCGCGAGGCGGACTATTATGCCCGCAGGTGCGGTCTTACCCGAGACGAAACTCTTAGGATCATAAGAACGGCCAGTGCACCGAAGGGGATCGTAAGCTCCAAGGCCCACCAAAAAAGGCAGATAGGCTAGAATGCAGCCTGCCTCGCGCTCGCCTTTCAGACCTCGGCTAGTTTGGCCCTTATCGAGCCGATCGCATTTATGATCGCCTCCGCGGCCTGTCGGTCGAGCGCGATGTCCAAAAGGCCTTCGGTCGTATGGATGGACAGGATGCCTAGAGCGCCTGCGTCGTCCTTCACGGTGGCGACATGGATTTCAGTCGGCACAAAAGGAGACGCCTTCTGCCTACGCTTCATCGTTCACCTTGCTTGTGGGGGGGCGAGTGAGCATCGCGCAAACCGGCCGAGCGTTCAAGTGTGATTAAGTCTGACAACTACGGTGGGCCTATGCCGCAACCTTGTCGCACTCCCATGCACAATAGCTATGTCGGGAAAGTCGGAGAGAGGACATGGACACAAATGAGATGCAGGCCATTGCGGACACTTTGATGCGCTTAGTGACCCCTGAGATGAAGCCGAAACAGCTGGTCAAGGCCGTCAAGAAGCAGCACCCGAACGCCTCCAAGAAAGACATAGCCAGGGCCGCTTTCTACTCGATCATAGCGCGTGCCGATGAAGATCAGGGGAAGGCCAGAAATCTTCAGGCTTTCGCCATCGCGGAGCGCACCGCGGACGAGACTTAACATACGGTCCCATTGTGGAACCAACACCCGACGCGTTGCGCTGCGCAGCTATTCATTCAGGGCCGTTGGTCCCGTCGCGTCAACAGATTGGCAACCACCAACAGAACGATTGACAGCGCCATCATCAGGGTCGCTGGCCAGGAACTGCATGACGACAACCTCGTCGAAGGACGGGACAAAGGCAAAGGCGGCGCCCGAGAGCACGCCTGGCAGGATCAGCGGCAACATGACCCGGAAGAACGATGTCAGAGGTTTTGCGCCGGAGATCGCCGCGGCCCGCATCAGATTGCGGTCGAAACCGGTGAGGCTGGCGCCCACCGTCACCACCACGAAGGGGCTGGCCAGAGCGGTGTGCGCCAGGATGATGCCGGCATAGGTGCTGGCCAGACCGACGCGCGCGTAAAACAGGTACGAGCCGACGGCAGTGATCACAACCGGCACGATCAGCGGCGACAGCAGCAGCGGCATGATAATGCGCCGGCCGGGGAACTTCTCGTCCGACAGCGCGATCGCCGTCAGCGTGCCGAGCGTCGTCGCGATCACGGTCGTGCCCAAGGCGACGATAAGGCTGTTGCCGATTGCCGCCTGCCAGCGCTGCGTGCCAAGCACCACCTCGTACCAGCGCGTCGAAAGGCCTTCGAGCGGGAAGATGAAGAAGGAGCCGCTGTTGAAGGACAGCGGCACCGGGATCAGGATCGGCACCAGCAGGAACAGGATTACCAGCCCGCGCCACAGCACAGCGTGCGCTTTTGAGAACGTTAGTTCTCCACGCGGCTCTACCTAAAGACCCGCAGAGAATTAGGCCGTCTGGTAGCGGGGCGCGGTCATAGAATTCGACAGCTTGCCGATCATCGCCTGACGTGCGGTCTCGTATGTATCAAACAGGCTGCCGTCCTGGAGTGAGGGGATGGTCGCGAACTCGCCGCGGTCGAGACCAATCAGCGCCGCATCCACCAGATCCTCGCCGCTCATTACGATTGCGCTTGGCAATAATTCGATCGGCCGGCCCGCGATGGCCCAGAAGTCCGTAGCCGTGGCGCCCGGCAGGACGACCTGCACACGGACGCCGGTCCCCTCTAATTCCTGTCGTAATTTCTGACTGAACGCGACGACAAAGGCCTTCGTGCCGCCGTAGACACCGTTCAGCGACTCCGGGTTGATCGCAACGATCGACGCGATGTTGATAATTGTTCCGGCACCACGCTCTATGAATATAGGAACGATGGCGTAGGTCAGCCGCATGAGCGCAGTCACATTAAGCGAAATCATAAAGGTCATCTGCTCGACATCTGAGTCGACCAACTTCAGTGCGCTGCCCAGACCTGCATTGTTGACGAGCAGTGTTACGTCCGGGGCCGTCTTCAGAAAATGCTCAATGCGCGACAGGTCCTTCGCATTGGCGAGATCAGCAGGCAGTACATCAACCCTACGGCCAGTTTTGGTGCGAATCCGGTCCGCAACTGTCACCAGCTTGTTGGCGCTGCGTGCAACCAAGACCAAGTCATAGCCCTGCGCGGCGAGCCGATCGGCATATACCACTCCGATGCCGCTAGATGCGCCGGTAATGACCGCTCTTCCTTTGGTGTTTTCCATTCCTTTTACTCCGATGTTCGAGATCAGCGTGGACGGAGGGTGCTGAACGAAACGTCTGTTCGCGCGATCTCCAGGCCACCGAGGCTGGACAAGCAGGGGCTTCAGCTGTTCAGTGCCGGCAGTGGCTTGTGCTGCTCGACCCGTTTCATGGCGGCTGCTGAAGGCATCCTGGATCTCCGTTCCGGATCACCGACCGCAATGGCGGCGTTGACCTGACCGTTCCGTGGTCAGCGCGTTGCTGTCCGAAATATGCGATGAGAGATCCGCGGATCCTATAGTACCAATGTATCTCCAATACTTTGGTGTTGGAGAAGCCACAGAGTAGATAGACGTCATAACGCTCTACGGCCGGGCCGAAGCTGGGCGATCGGATGCGAGCTGCTTATTATCGCGCGGAGTCATTGTTTAGGTAGTTGAACCTCTTGTCAGACGTGGAGGCACATTGCGGACTGTAAGTGGAGACGGGGCGTGTGGCGGAAGCTGGACTCATCGCTGCACCCTGAGGACAAACAGATCACCGGCCAATAGCGCGCGAGAACAACCTCAGCCCGATCGACCTGAATGATCCCAAGGTATCGAAGACACCTTTGTGTAATGGACCAGCGGTCGAACTCGACCAAAATGTCCTCGTATCCCACATTACAAAGGTAGGAGACGACCTATGACAACCTGGAATTCGATCGTGCAACTTACGTCGGCATTTCGCGAGTTCGTTGCACCTCGCTACCGCCCCGAACTTCACTACATGCGCGGTCCTGGCCCAGCGTTCGCGCGACGGGCTGTGATGGTGGAATCGCGGCACGCTCCGCCAATTCTACGCACCCCGCATCGATAGTCACACGGATCTTAGCTGGACCAAATGCTAACTGGAGACCGCAATGCCCCTCTCAAGAATAGCATCCTGCGCAGATGCCGCAGCTTTGTCCTGGTTCGTCGCAATCACATTTGCGGCGCTCCCGGTTGATGCTCATCAGGCGCCGACTGGATGGACATATCCCTGGGCCTGTTGTGCGAACATTGATTGCCAGGAAGTTGAGGCCAAGTCGATCAGTGAGAAGCCGCAGGGCTACGTTATCCAGAGCACCGGCGAGGTTGTCGCTTATGGTGATAAACGGGTGAAAAGCTCGCCAGATGGCGAATTTCATTGGTGCGCGCACCAAGCCGGCATTGATGCCGGCCACACGATCTGTCTCTTTGTACCTCCGAAAGGCTTCTGAGCCATAGAAACGGTCCTGGAGCGAGTTTCCCTGGCAAGACGGCAAACCGTCGTTGTCAGACCTACCTCCGTCGGCGTCGCACAGGCAGGGGCGTCCGGTTGTGCGCGACCGATCCTAACGCAGCGAACAGTTCCGGCACGGAAAGTGGCCTTTGAGCAGCGAGGAGGAACTCTCGCTCTTTCTCCGTTGGAGAGTGGGGGCGAGTGCGCAAGATCGAAAAAGGCAGCACTTGCGTATTGCCCGCGTTCTCGATCGGGCTTGCAAGCTACCTTGCGGTCCTCGAAGCGCGGTGGCTTTTTGACCGGACGCGAGGTCCTCCTCAAGCTGTTCAACTGCTGGCTCAACATGAGCCGCGCGGCCAGAGCTGACCAACAAACTCGTATGTCGCCGGGATCTGACTTTAGCGGCGGCCATATAGTTCGTGGGCACGCCATCACGTGAGGGCGGCCACGCAACCGACGAGTTGCTCCGCCAACACTCCAATAACGACGATCCTCGGCTGGGTTTTCAACCGGCTGCAGTTCGGTGTTCGCCGCGTTACGTGGAGGACGAATACAGAATCACGGCTGACATACTCGGCCCTCTACGCAGCAAGGCGCTTATGAGACAACACCATCGAATCCGACATCGCGGGTTTGCTTGTACGGAAGCAGTTCGCGCCGGCTCATGGCCAGGCACGGACCTCTATCTCCAGAACGGCTGGCGCGCCTCGCGATTGGCGTCAAGGCGCGAAACGCCGATGTCCTTCAGCAGGTCGTCGCTTAAATCCAGCAGCGCCGAGCGCGAACGTCGCCTACCGAACTGCCACTCCAGCCTTGCCAACATGGAGTTGACGGGGAAACGAGATGCGCCGGACTTTGTGTCGATTGTAGACATTGTCCTATCCTTAGTTTTGATTGCTTCATCTCACATTTATTCCTGAGCGGGACAGGATCCACTATACGATGGTGTGCGCAATACTTTTGTATTGTTCGAAGTCGATCATCGAAGGTGCGATAGGCGGACACCAGACCCTAGCGTTCATCCGGACCATCAGGAATTGCTCAAGCCGATCCATTCCTAGGTGCGGCAAGCCTGGTGAGGTGGACGGGTGCCTGCTTCCGCTATAAAAAGAGCGACGCCATCCTGTCGGCGCGCAGCGACAGTTGCCCCGACAGATCCGGTCCAACATTTTCGGCCCTGCCCAGTCCGCCCGAGCGCTCAGGCTTCCATTGCATCGTCGCGGCCGCCGAAGCCGTGCACCTCGAGCGCCCATTGCATGCCGATAACTGCGCCTTTGACCCACTGAAGCAGAATCAGGCCTAACAGGATCGCTGCGGGAGCCCATTGCGAGGTGCTCCTGAGGGACGATTTGAACAACGTTTCGGTGCTAAGGAATCCGCCGACCACAAGGTGTCCGACGATCACCATGACTAGATAGGGCGGAAATCGTCGGCGCTGTGGTGATGGATCGCTTCGCCGCAATGACGGCATTCAAACACCGACTTGAGCCAGTGGCGAACAGCATACGATGGCTGCAACGGGGGCAGTTTCCGAGAAAGCCGCGCATTATCACCGGCCACAGCCGCCGTGCCGGTCGCAGGGACTGCGCTTTGGCGCCGAAGACCTGATCCTTCCGTGTGTTCGATCTCGAGCATGCTGTGACGCGAAGAGCTCGCGTCGTGGTGACTTATTCGTAGCGCGGCGACGCCTCTATACCGGTGGCCAGGCTGGGATTGATCTGTTCCGGCTCCTGAGTTGCTCGTGCTGTCCACGCCGGGATTGATTGCGCCGGCGCAACGGCGGCCGTGGCCGGCGAAATACAGTCCGGGCGCGCCGCCGGGCCGCTGAGTACATTGATCAGGCTCGCACGTGCGCTGTCGAACCAGCTGTAATGGTCGCTGGCAGAGTCGTCCCGGATCGTAACGGTTGCAGTCATGCCGGATACAAGCGGTACACCGGTCGGCACTTCGTCGATTGCGATGCGAACCGGAACGCGCTGCGCCAGTCGGACCCAGGTGTAGATCGGATCCACGTTTGGGAGACCTTGCGTGCCGGCGGCCGCATTGGAAACGCTGAGACCGCGGGTGATTGTGCTGACGTGGCCGAGGATCGGCGCTGAGTAGCCCATCAGTTTTGCCTCGACGTGGGCTCCAGTGCAGACTCGCGCCATTTTGGTCTCTTCGAAGTATCCATCTATCCAGAAGCTGTCCGAATCGATGACCGAAAGATTGGTGATACCCTGGCGAGCAAAGTCGCCGGCGCGCAGCAGGAGGTTCGTCACGTATCCGTTCACCGGACTGCGAACCTCGGTGCGCTCCAGGTTTATCTGAGCTTGAGTGAGTTGGCTTTGCGCAGCTTCGAACGCAGCCTCAGCCTGGATCGCATTACCGGCATAGATCTGTTGCTGCTCCGGGGTAGTGGCAAGACTCGACAATCTGCCCTGTCGCTCAGACTGCCGCTGCTTTACCTGGAGGTCGGCTGCTCGTTGCTGCAGCGCGGCTTTGCTGATGTCCAGCGCCACGTTGAAATCGAAGGCATCGATCACATACAGGACATCGCCCTTGCGCACGAACTGATTGTCGGCAACGCGCAGTTCCTTGATCCGGCCGGAGACTTCAGGAGCTACGCTGGCGACCTGAACGCGGACGCGGCCGTCGCGGGTCCACGGGGTGGTCAGGTACTGGTCCCAGGCAATGAGCGATACCAGAACGGCCGCCAGTGCTATCACGAGAGTCGCAAGCGTTCTTCCTGACGCAATCAGCCCTTGCGGTATAGGACGCCGCTTCTGGATGGAGAGCGGTTGCGGCGGCAAAGGCATTAGATCGCGATCCTTCGGTGTGACCTCCGGCACGATCTTCAGATTTGCCGGTGGCGGCGCATCGTCCGTTCGTGTCGGATTGGCCGACCCCGTTTCGGGCGTCGACGGCGTTGGCCGAACCGGCTGGTCTTTGAGCTGCGCTTCCATGACGGTCTCCATTAGATAAGAAGCACGATAGTGCCGAGCACCATCACGTAGAGGCTTAGCTCGGCAATCGACGTGTGACTGAACATCTTTGCGAAGCCGATCAGGTGCAGGATCGGGCGAAGAACAAGGATGATGGCGAACGCTCCGAGTGCGTAAGTCACGAAGGGTGCGAACAGCACGCCGCCAATCGTCAGTTCATGAAAATCATGTGTCATGGCAAGCGTCCTTGCGTGTGGTTGCGGCCGAAGCGAATTGCCGCGGCCCGATCGAAGTACGCCAGCGCTTCCTCCACGGAATCCCGATACTCTGCATCGGTCGGACCTGCCGCGGTGACCCGCGCGACCCGAACGGCATCGCGAAACGTCGCTTCCTCGGCTGCGTAGTGTCGATCGATGCGACCTGACAGAAGCTCGTGCCGAGCCGAGGCAAGCAGCCAGCGTCTGCGTTGGGCGTCCGAGACTGGCGGAATGAGATATTGCGCCCCTAGTAGCAAACCGGAGGCGATACAGAGGAACAACGAGGTGAAGAGAAAGGCCTGCGGGTTATAGGTCTGCGGATTGCTCGCCGCGAGGACGGCCGAGATGAAGATCAGGTTGACTTTCCCTAGGCCCGACAGCACCGGGTTTGGCAGCGTTGCCACGAGGGCGGCCCCAATCAGAAATGGAGCAAGACCGATCGCCAGAAGCGGGAAGTCGGAGGCGCCATTGAGAACAAAGAACTCGAGGATGCCGGTCAAAGCGATCGCAATCGGTGTCCCGACAAGGCCGAGTGCCGTAAAGGCTCGAGGCGCGGGGGTCGTGGCACCCAGTCCGACAATGACCACAATCAGCGATAGTGCGAAGCTCGCGTTCGTCCAGCCCGCCAGGACGAGCAGAGCCGACGTCACCGCAATGCATGCTGCCGCCCGCCATCCACTTTCGATTGCGACACGCTGCGACCGATAGAGCGGCGCTCGCCAAGAGCGCGATAGACGCTTTTCAGATTTCAGCGAGGACAGATAAAGGTGGACCTCGGCGTCCCGCCGCAGCAACTCGCGTAGCGCCCCCTCGAGGGATGTCGGCGCGGTGCCGGTCAGACCGGCTGAATCCTCGTCGGTCGGGAACGACAAAGACTTTTCGGCGTCCGCATTGAAGGCGTGCGCCAGCCGTTCGCACAGCACCCGATCGGTGATTGCAGGAAGCTCCGCCAAGGCGCGCACCGATTGCAGCTCGCCGACAAGCGCCACGATCGCGCTGCGAGCCGCAGCGCTCCTAATTGGACCGCTGCTGGATTCGGCGGCGAGACTCGAGATGTCGGGGCGGAGCGCAACGATCTCTCGGATTAGAGCCGCCACCGCCTCCGCGCCAGTTGGCTCGCCGCGAATAACGGCTTGCGCATAGTTCTGTACTCGCCGGTGAAGGACTGCGAGTTGCCCCCCAATCTGCTGATGACGGTCGGGCGCCGACAACAGATCGTTCACGAGCGTGATCGACAGCACGCCCACAGCAATGGCCGCGCCGCGGTCCATGGCCGTTTCAAAAACATGCAGCGGATTGTCGATTTGCTGGAGCGCGACCAAGCCAACGGTGTACCCCGATAGCACCGCCGCATATGCGCGATAGCCGTCAAGCAACGCACAGGCATAGATGCAAAGACCCATCCATGCCGCGAAGGCCACGAGGAGCAAATCTCTCGTCTGGGATAGGGAGCCCACGATCGCGATCGAAGCGACCACCCCTATGACGGTTGCGATTAGGCGATAGCCGGCCTTCTCAAGCGCCTGCCCGCGTGTCGGCTCCGCCAGGATCATGACCGTAAGCATGGCCGAAGAGGGCGTCGAAAGCTGGAGCCAGAAGCTCACCAGCAAGGCGACGATCGCAGCAATCCAGATGCGGACCGCAAAGGCCCACGACTGGAGAGGAAATCCAGCGACAGTCAGGGGCAGGGCGCTTGTGGTCGCGGTCATAGCAGGGAATCCTCGAGCATCATCCAAGGATCACACCAGCGACCGAGAATATGATCCACAATCCGAACAAGGGAAGGAGGATCCAGCGTGCCTGGTGGACGCTGTTCTCCTTCGGCGCCCTTACAATCACAGAGACGCTTGGATTGTTGATCTGATGGTCGCCCATGATGCATCTCCGTGGTTGAGATGCCATACAGATCGACTGACGGCCGCGGCAAATCTATTGCACGATAGTGTCGCCAATACTTTCGTATCGCATGGCGTGGGTCCTCTAGGCCGGTTGGCGGACGCTTGGGCTGCGACAACAGCCGCGATGGTTGCGAGTGGCAATGTTGAACTGCAGCGAGATCTCAAATGTATTTGCCGATTCGTTGCAAGCCATGCCGATTTTCCTTGAGTCGATCTCAATCCGATGGCGGGCTGTCGGTGGCGCTGAGAAGCGGCGTGGCCTGCATCTTGATGACGTACACCGAAAGTATAGAAGGAAGTATGTAAGAAAGTATTCCGATATTTTCTTATTAAAATAACAACACAAGACACCTTGGTATAATTGGAATTTAAGATGCTCCCATCCATCTGGAGATCATCCGGCAAGCGTACCCTCCCAAGGCGCGCCACCGTGATGAACAGAAACAGATGGAAAAGGAGTACGTTGAAATGACCAGAGCATCCCTCGCCACTGCTGCGCTTCTCGTCAGCGGAAGCGCCGCGTTTGCCGGTAGCGATCACTATGGTTCTGACAATGTCTACAGGCCGACCGCGCCTGTAAGCACCAACATCGACCACAACTTCACGGCTTCGATCGACCACCACAAGCGGCATGTCAGCCTCGGTTCGCCCTTCGACCCTGAGCCCGGCCAGGGGATCTGGGGGCATTAATGACCAAGGTAGCGCTGTTAACCTTGGTCATCCTCGCTTCGACGGGCATGGCGTTCGCAGGCAGTGACCATTATGGCACGGTCGGTGATAACGGTTCGAACCTTACCGACTCGACGCTCACCGGGTCGATCAGCGGACATAACTCCAGCAAAAACAAAGTTGTCCCCAAGGCAAGCGGTGATCAAAGCCATCATTCGTGGCCTGATTTCAACAAGGGGCCCTGGGGCAATTGACGATCTGCCCCGGACTCAGACAGATGAACGGCGGGCATGGCCCGCCGTTCATCGTTTATGGGCCATTTGATCTCCGACCAAGCTCTTCGCTAAGTGAGAGTCGCACCGTTGCATCGAGCTCGATCTGCCGTGCCGAGTTGATGGAAGCTCCCGCTCGCACCAATCCTAAAGTATTGGCGACACCTTGGTGTAATAGATTTTCTCGCGGCTCCCACCGATCTTCGCTTCGAACTTTTCGCCGGATCGACATCGGAGGTTATCATGTCGAAACTGTCACCCACTCGTCGTCAACTTCTTGCTGCTGCGGCCGCAGGCAGTGTCGTAAGTCTGCTGCCCGGGGCGCTGCGCGCGGCCACCGATGACACCATCAGACCCCTCAAGATCAGTTTCCCGGAATCCGATCTGGCCGACCTGCGCCGGCGCGTCCTCGCGACGAAGTGGCCGGACAAGGAGCAGGTGTCGGACACCACGCAAGGTGTGCAGCTCAAAACGATGCGGCAGTTGGCCCAGCACTGGGCGACCCACCATGACTGGCGCAAGATCGAAGCCCGGCTGAACGAGGTGCCGAATTTCGTCACGGAGATCGACGGGCTCGATATTCACTTCATCCACGTCCGGTCGAAGCACGCGAACGCGCTCCCGATGATCGTGACACATGGCTGGCCTGGCTCGATCATCGAGCAACTCAAGATCATTGGCCCGCTGACCGATCCTACCGCTCACGGCGCGACAGGCGCAGACGCCTTCCATCTCGTCATCCCATCACTGCCAGGTTACGGCTTTTCGGGCAAGCCAACAGGAGTCGGCTGGAATCCCCCTCGAATTGCCAGGGCCTGGGCCGTTCTGATGCAGAGGCTCGGTTACAAGGAGTATGTGGCCCAGGGCGGCGACTGGGGGAATGCCGTCACTGAGCACATGGCCTTGCAACGGCCGCCGGGGTTGCTGGGCATCCACACAAACATGCCTGCGGCGGTGCCGGCCGAAATCAACAAGTCGCTGGGCGAAGGAACGCCACCCGCCAATCTTACCGCCGACGAGTTGAGAGCATGGAACCAGCTCGACTCCTTCAACAAGAATGGCCTGGGCTATGCCATCGAGATGAACAACCGCCCGCAGACGCTATACGCCATCGCGGACTCGCCGATCGGCCTTGCGGCGTGGATGATCGACCATGACGACAGCAGCCAGAAGATGATCGCCCGGGCTTTTGCCGGCCAGAAGGAAGGCCTATCGAAGGACGATGTGCTGGACAACGTCACCCTCTACTGGCTGACTAACACGGCGATCTCTTCGGCTCGGCTTTACTGGGACAATGCGCATCATCCAACCGGTGGGTTCTTCGACGTGCGCGGAATCCAGGTCCCGGTCGCAGTGACAGCCTATCCCGATGAAATCTACACGGCGCCGAAGAGCTGGGCCGAAAAGGCCTACCCCAAGCTGATCCACTTCAACAAGGCCCCGAAGGGCGGCCACTTCGCGGCGTGGGAACAGACGGACTTGTTTTGCCAGGAAATGCGTTCGTCATTCCGGTCTTTGCGCAAGCCGGCCTAGAGCCGCGCGAACAAACTTCACGACAGAGCTTGAAAGGAGTTCTACCGATGAAAATCTGCTCAGCTGTTTTGATGTTCGTCACCTTCTTGGCGACATCCGCTTTCGCGGCAACTGCGGAGCCGGCCAAACCGACCGTGGTGCTCGTGCACGGCGCCTTCGCCGACTCCTCGAGTTGGAATCGGGTTGTAGCCATTCTGGAGAAGGACGGCTACACGGTCGTTGCGGCCGCCAACCCGTTGCGAAGCGTGAAGAGCGACGCCGACAGCGTGCGCAGTCTTCTCAAGACCATCACAACGCCTGTCGTTCTGGTCGGGCACTCCTATGGCGGCATGGTGATCAGCGACGCCGCGCACAACCAGGCAAATGTGAAGGCGCTGGTCTATGTGGCCGCTTTCGCGCCGGAGTCCGGTGAGAATGCCGGCGCGCTCGACGGCAAGTTCCCGGGCAGTTTGCTCGGTCCGGCATTGATGCCAGTGCCGTTGTCCGGAGGAGGCCATGACCTCTATGTCCAACAGGACAAGTTCCGCGACGCCTTCGCGCCGGACTTACCCGAAGCCGCTGCCAAGCTTGCGGCGGCCACCCAAAGACCGATCACTGACATCGCATTTGGCGAAGCGGCGAGCGAGCCGGCCTGGAAGACCATTCCGTCATGGTTCGTCTATGGTGACCACGACACCGCAATTCCACCGAAGGCGTTGGCCTTCATGGCCGAGAGAGCCCACGCGCGCGAGACGGTTGTGGTCAAAGGCGCATCGCACGTGGTGATGATCTCGCACGCGCCGGCGGTCGCGAAGGTTATCGAGGACGCAGCCAAAGGACAGTAGGCGTAGAATGTCGGGGGCCGTGGCAGGCGCAGCCTGATTTGGAACCATCAAACACATGGGACGACCAACCGATGAGCAGCTTCAATAACCTGGACCAGATCAGCCAAAGCCGGCGCGGCTTCTTCGCGGCTGCCACAGCGGGCCTGGCTGCAGCCCAACTCGGCATGATTAGATCATCGGCAGCAGCACAACAAACAGAGGCGAGTGCCACATCCAAAGCGGGATCGCATACTTCGTTCGCAGCGCTCAAACAGATCGACGCCGGCGCGCTGAATATCAGCTATGCTGAGGACGGCCCTGAAAATGGGCCTGCGGTCATCCTGCTGCATGGCTGGCCCTACGACATCTACAGCTATGTCGACGTCGCTCCGGTCCTGGCCAAGGCCGGCTATCGTGTGATCGTGCCCTATCTGCGCGGCTACGGCACCACCCGATTCTTGTCCGCAGAAACGCCGCGAAACGGCCAGCAGGCGGCGCTAGCGTCCGACATCGTCGACTTAATGGATGCGCTCAAGATCGATAAGGCGGTCCTTGGCGCCTATGATTGGGGAGCGCGGACCGCCGACATCATTGCCGCCATCTGGCCCGAGCGCTGCAAAGCGCTGGTCTCGGTCAGCGGTTATCTCATCGGGAATCAGGAGCTCAACAAGATCCCGCTGCCACCCAAGGCCGAACTCCAGTGGTGGTATCAATTCTACTTCGCCACGGAACGAGGCGCGGCCGGCTACGCCAAATACACGCGTGAGTTCGCGCGTCTGATCTGGGAACTGGCCTCGCCACAGTGGAAGTTCGACGACGCCACTTTCGCGCGCTCCGCAACCGCCTTCGACAGTCCTGATCATGCGGCGATCACGATCCATAACTACCGCTGGCGGCTCGGCCTGGCACAGGGCGAACCACAGTTCGATGCGCTCGAGGAGAAGCTCGCGACCTTCCCCAGCATCGGCGTGCCAACCATCACCATCGAGGGTGATGCCAACGGCGCGCCGCATCCGGATCCAGCAGCCTATGCCAAGCGCTTCACCGGCAAGTATGAGCATCGGCTGTTTAAGGGCGGCATCGGCCACAATGCACCGCAGGAGGCGCCGCAGGAATTCGCCAAAGCTGTTTTCGACGTCGATCGACTTTGAACGCGGCCAGAACCCATGGACCACAGCTTTGACGCAATAGTTATCGGGGCTGGCCAGGCTGCCCTTCGCTGGCTGGGCGGCTGACAGCTTCCGGGATGAGGGCCGCGCTCGTTGAGCGCAAGCTGTTTGGAGGAACTTGCGTCAACACGGGTTGCATGCCGACGAAGACGCTCGTCGCCAGCGCCTATGCGGCGCATCTGGCGCGGCGGGGGAGCGAATATGGCGTCGCGATCGAACCACCGATCCAGATCGATATGAAGCGGGCGAGGGCGCGCGCGGATATGGTCTCAACAAATGCGCGCACGGGCGTAGAGACGTGGCTGCGCGGCATGAGCGGCCTGACCGTATTCCAGGGACATGCGCATTTCGAAGGTCCCGATCGCGTTCGGGTCGGCGAGAGCGTGCTGCAAGCGCCTCGCATTTTCATCAATGTCGGCGGGCGCGCCAGTGTACCCGACATGCCCGGCATCAACGCCGTCAATTATCTTACCAACACCTCGATCCTCCAACTCGACGCCGTTCCGGAACATTTGGTCGTTGTAGGTGGAAGTTATATCGGGTTGGAATTCGCCCAGATGTACCGGCGTTTTGGTGCCCAGGTCACCGTGATCGAAAAGGGACCGCGGCTGATTGCACGCGAGGACGAGGACATCTCCGAGGCTATACAGCAGATCCTAACAGACGAAGGAATAGCGGTGCGGACAAACGCCACCTGCATCGCGTTCAGCCCTCGCCCGGACGGGATCGAGGTGCGTATCGATTGCACTTCTGGACAGCCCCAGGCGGTAGGTTCCCACGTCCTGCTGGCGGTGGGCCGCCGGCCGAATACGGATGATCTTGGTCTCAAAAAGGCCGGTGTCGCCACCGACGCCCGTGGGTACATCATCGTTGACGATGGCTTGGTGACCTCCGTCCCCGGAATTTGGGCGCTCGGGGAGTGCAATGGCCGCGGCGCCTTCACGCACACTGCCTATAACGACTTCGAGATTGTCGCTGCCAATCTGCTCGAAGGCGCCAACCGTCGCGTCAGTGATCGCATCCCTGGCTATGCGCTTTATATCGACCCTCCTCTCGGCCGTGTCGGGCTGACAGAAGCCGAGGCTCGCAAAACCGGGAGGCCGTTGCTCGTGTCCACCCGTCCCATGACTCGTGTCGGCCGCGCGGTAGAACGCGGTGAAATGAAGGGGTTCATGAAGGTCGTAGCCGACGCCGAGACGCAGAAGATCCTGGGAGCTGCAATCCTGGGCGTCAATGGCGATGAGGCAATACACGGGATCCTCGACACCATGAACACTGGCTCCTCCTATCCCGAGCTGCAATGGGCTGTCCCAATCCATCCGACAGTCTCGGAGCTGATACCGACTGTTCTCGGGAATCTCCGGCCCGTCTCCTGATCCGATGCTGACGAAACGCCGCCAAGTCCTAGCGGAAATGAGGCCTTTTTTGGTGCGCATCGAGCGTTCGGAAGAGCGCCCGGGGCATGGTTTTGGCGGGGCATCCTAGCGACCGGGCTAGAACTCGACGCTACCGTTCCGCAGCAACTCTCCTTCGCGAGTGAGCAGTTGCCAAGTGCGCGCACGCCTGCTTGCGCGGCCTGACGATGAGCCGGCGTCGGCTTCAGCATCAGTTACGAAGCCTAGCCAGTTCAGCCGCGAGTACGCTCGCCTGTTTGGCGCGCTGCCAGGAGAGACGCTACGCGGCTCCGTAGCGGATCTTGGGAAGCTGAAAGGTTTGCTATCGCGAAATTAAGGCCGTGATCGGCTGCCTATACCAAGGTATCGCCGACACCATCGTGCAATGGATTCGATCCGGCGCACCCCTGATATTTGCCCCCATGTCCGAGCAGATTGGTGAAATGGCCAGCGCGGCTAGCTCAATCCTGAGCGCCGCAGATCATCCCACCAACGTCGCCGGAGCAGCACAATTGGAGATTGACATGAACGTTATTCAGACCAGCAGAGAAACCGGAGCCCGAGAACGTGCAGTCGACATGAAGCTCGAAGTCGTCGTTATCCCAGTAAAGGACGTGGAGCGTGCGAAGGGGTTCTATGGCGGCCTGGGTTGGAGGCTTGATGCGGATTTCCCGGTCGGTGACAACTTCCGCGTCGTGCAATTCACGCCACCTGGCTCGCCCGCCTCGATCCATTTCGGCATTGGGATTACCAGCGCCACGCCCGGCTCCGCCAAGGGAATTTATCTCGTCGTAGCCGATATCGAGGCTGCGCGCACTGAGCTCATCAGCCGTGGCGCAGAAGTAAGCGATATCTTTCACACCGCCGGTCCGGGGACGCCACGTGTCGACGGTCCGGACCCCGAGCATCACAGTTATTCGTCATTTGCAAAGTTCAGCGACCCCGACGGAAACGAATGGATTCTGCAGGAGATTACAGCGCGGCTTCCTGGCAGGATCAATACTGACGCTACCAGCTTCGCTTCCGTCGGTGATCTCGCCGGCGCGCTGAGACGAGCATCGGTTGCCCATGGCGACCATGAAAAGCGGACCGGGGGCCAATATGATCAGAATTGGCCCGACTGGTACGCCGAATACATGGTCAACGAGCACGCCGGCAAGCCGCTCCCGACTTGAGCAATCGCTAACTCTGTCGCACTTCTCCGCTGGCCGGCCGCTATTGGATGCATGCTAAGCGAGGGCAGACAATCGCAGCGAACGGGCATCCACCCGTTCTCCTCCCAGGGATGCGGACCGGGTCAATCGGACCCGGTCCGTCTCTCCTGACTGTCGAGCCGATGGATGCGTCATCAGGGAATCGCAACAATCCAGGGCAGCGGAGGCATCGAGGTTGTCGGCATGACGTTTGGAAGGGTGGACTGGGACCCCTGTCAGCAAGCAGCTCGGAGGAAGCCGTGAGTGAAATGCCTGCACCTGCCCGCTTGTTCCTAGACGACCTCCATATCGGTCAAACGTTCATAAGCGGAACCCACGCCATTGACGAAGCTCAGATCAAGACCTTCGCGGTTCAATTCGATCCGCAACCTTTTCATACAGACACAGAAGCCGCTGCCGAAACTTTCTTCAGAGGCCTGGCAGCAAGCGGATGGCACACTGCCGCCATTACGATGCGTCTGAACGTGGAGGGCGGCCTGCCGTTTGCCGGCGGTATTATCGGAGCAGGGGGAGAGATCAACTGGCCGTATCCAACACGTGTCGGCGACATCCTTCATGTGGAAAACGAAGTGGTCGAGATCACACCATCCCGTTCCAGGCCTGATCGCGGCATCGTTACAGTCGTAAGCCGTACACTGAACCAGCGTGCCGATGTTGTGCAGACGCTCAAAGCCAAGCTTGTCGTCCTTCGCCGACCGATGAAATAGTGGATGCTGATCCCCGCCAGCTCGCTGTGGGACGCTTCCGATCTGACGCAATATCCATAGTTGATTTTCTTACGAGTTAGGCCGATACCTAGGTATAATTGTCAATTCTTTGCTAGATAACTAGATTACATCTTGGAACAAAACTTAAAATGGCGGTGAAATGCAGGTATTAATCATCCTGCTTCTTTGTCCGACACATGGCGCTGGGCGCGCACGGCCGAGCTGCCGCCACGCCGATGAGCTATCCAATGGCAAGCATCGTCTATCGCCACAGTCTCCGGCGGGCATACAGCGCGATTAGTCCAGGGGACCTAGCGATGAGCTTCGATCAAACCCTCGGTAAGGCCGCCGTATTCAGTCGGCTCGGCACCCGTGCTGCAGGCCGCCCGGGCGCCTGCGGCACTACCATCAATACAGTCAGCCCAAACATTCGGAGATACTCATGAGCACGGCCACAGCACCAATAACCCCGTCGACAAGCGTATATGTCACCCCGGCGTTCTGGGAGCGTCTGTGGCGATCGAGCGGCATTCAGTCTATCGGCCTCTTCATCATCGCTTCTGTCGTTTGTGGATTTCAGCCGCAGATCTCTGCCCCGGCCGATACCGTGGTCGCGTTCTACGATGGAGAACGCCCCCGTATCCTGATCGCGGCTATTTTCTCCGGCTTGGCAATACTCAATCTTCTGTGGTTCGTGGCGGCGCTGCGGACCACATTGGCTGATGCCGGCCAGGACGGTTGGGGAGCGGCCGCGACCGCCGCCAGTGCAATGCTTGGAGCACTATTGCTCCTGCAGATATCGGTAGGTGCTACACTTGCGTACTTGGTCGCCGGATCACAGGATCGCACACTCATATCAGGGCTGAACGCCTTTGCGTGGACTCTCGGGGTGCTCACTTCGTTCCCGCGCGCGATGCTTATCATGTCGGGAGCCTTCGGGCTTTGGCGAGCTAGGCTGATTTCCAATGCACTCTTCGCAGCGGGCGTAGCAACTGTCGTGCTCGGAGTGCTTGGCGGCACGACCTGGCTCAGCGACGGAATCTGGGCGCCCGACGGTGCATATTCGCGGTTCGTTTCTCCCATTCTCCTCTTCCTTTGGGTTCTGGTCGTGAGCCGCGTTCTTCTGAGCCGAGCACCCGCAACGCGCTCCGGATGGTGAAAAAAGATCCAGCCGCGGTCCTCGATCTGCTCGGATATCGAGCGGGGTCCAGTGCCGATTGTGGGCCTGACAACAGCCGGGAAGGAAAAAGGTTATGGCGGTTTTCGACTACGACGTCGTGATCATCGGCTCCGGGTTCGGTGGAAGTGTCGCCGCGCTTCGTGCCGCCGAGAAGGGGTACCGGGTGGGCGTCTTGGAGGCCGGGCGGCGCTGGAAAGACGAGGACATTCCAAAGACCAATTGGAATCTTCCCCACTATCTGTGGTTCCCTGCGGCAGAAATGTATGGGATCCAGAGGATCGAGTATCTCGACGACGTGCTCGTCCTCTGTGGCGCGGGCGTTGGCGGCGGCTCGCATGTCTATGGCAACACGCTCTACGTTCCTCCGAAGCAGTTCTTCGACTCGCCGGGATGGGCGGGCATCACAGACTGGGCCGACGAACTAGCGCCGTGTTACGATCAGGCGAGACGCATGCTCGGTGTCGTTCGCTATCCATACATGCCTACCGATGTTGACCGGTACATGCAGCAGGTCGCCACCGAGATGGGGAGAGGAGAAACGTTCAACAAGACCCCCGTGGGTGTCTACTTCGGCCGTCCGGGCGTCGAGGCCGATGATCCATATTTCGGCGGGGTAGGACCCCGCCGCACCGGATGCATTTCATGCGGCAATTGCCAAGTAGGCTGCGGCCACAATGCCAAGAACAAGGTGACGACCAACTATCTCTACTTGGCGGAAAAGCTCGGCGTCGAGATCCATGAATTGCATGAGGTGTACAATCTCGCCCCCCTCGATGGAGGGGGATTCGAGGTGCATGCGCGTCATCCCGGCTGGGCGCAGCGCGCCGCGCACCTCTACCGTCACACATATACCGCCGAGCAGGTGATCGTCGCTGCGCATGCCTATGGTTCGTCCAAACTCCTTCAGCACATGCAGCACAAACGCCGACTGACGGGCTTGTCGGACCAACTCGGGCAGCGGGCGCGCACGAACTCCGAGCAGCTTTTGGTGATCACCCGTCCCCATGCAGAGTGGAAGCGCAATCCGGAAAAGATCCACATCACCCCGGGATCAGTGGCAATCACTTCAGGCGTCTGGCCGGACCCGGTGACGAGCATCGAGCCTGTCTACTATGGGATCGGAAGCACTC
Source organism: Mesorhizobium sp. WSM3862 (assembly GCF_002294985.1). Lineage (GTDB taxonomy): Bacteria > Pseudomonadota > Alphaproteobacteria > Rhizobiales > Rhizobiaceae > Mesorhizobium. The sequence goes on from NZ_NSGE01000006.1 coordinate 393,883, forward strand.
TCCTGGCTTTGATGTTCACCTACCATCAGCATGGCGAACAGAAACATCCGACGCTGTCCTGGGTCAAGGAACTGGTCGAAAACCCGGGCCAAGTGCTTGGGGTCGCGGATCCACGCCGATGGGCTGAGCGGGCGGCCATTATGCTATGCATGCAGACAACGGACACCTCGATCGATCTGTTCTGGCACGACGGCTTGCTGCGCAGCAGACGCGGCTCCGGCAGTCCTCCCTCGGTGCACATCCCGGTGGTCGAGGAGTTCGCCGACCGATTGGCGAAGAAAATGGACAGCGGTCAAGGTGGGTTGGCAACGGAGGTCATAAACCGCACTGCCACTGCCCATTTTACAGGCGGGATTCCGATTGGTGAGAGCGGCACCAGCGGCGCCGTTGATCCCTATCAACGCGTCTTTGGACAGCCCGGCCTGCATGTCATGGACGGGAGCGTGATGCCGGCCAATCCTGGGGTGAACCCATCGCTGACGATCACGGCCCTTGCGGAGCGCGCAATGTCGCTTTGGCCGAACAAAGGGGAGGTGGACCGGAGGCCACCTTTGGGTTCCGGCTACGAGCGCATAGACCCGGTCATGCCGCGTCGACCATGCGTCCCAGCGAGCGCCCCCGGCGCGTTGAGGCTCGACGCGAAGAAGTCCGACATCATCCCCGAATACCCATACTGAAGGAAAACGCGATGGCTGCGCCCGCTACTGATATCTTGCTCCAGGTCGGACCGGAGGTCGCGATTCCTAACGCTTTCGTTGTTCCCTTCTACTTGGAAGACAGCAAGCGACGAATCGCAATTGCACGTGTCGACGCCCGCCTTTACGCGTTCGACGACCTTTGCACATGCGCCCATCAGGCATGTCCCCTCTCGGGTGGCCAGATCACCGGGAAGGTGATCATGTGCCAATGCCATGGCTCCCGCTTCGATATCACGACCGGAGCCGTGATCGATGGCCCGGCGACCAGGCCACTAAACGTCTACAAAGCTCAGGAGGTCGAAGGGGGCATCCAGATCCGCGCGGCGGATGGAGATCATTCCCTCCCCCAATCGCTGGTCTGATAACGGTTCATGCCGAAATGGACCACCTGTGCTCGGTCTCCTTCGCGGACCCAGACGTCAGCAAGAGCTTGAACAAATATCGTGCTCTGTCTTCCTGCGGCGGGGTCGTGTGCGGGGTAACGATGCATGAAACCCCTGGCGGTCTTCGAAGGAGGGTCACTTGGCGTTGGCAGCCGACACAATCGTTGTCGCTTTGCCGCGGTGTTCCTGATCAGCTTCATGAGGGGCGCTTTCGGGGCGGGTTTGCTTTTATCGGCATCCCGGTCCGGTCGCTCGTGATGGATCCGGTGACAGCGGGAGGCCTGCTGGCGCCATTGTTCGTCGCGATGGATCTCACTGCATTGCGCTATTGGAAACCCTCGACATGGTCGAAGCCGGATCTGACGGGGCGTGTGGCTCGGCTGGAAGCTTCACGGCTGTGTGGACCAAGCGCGAAATTGTCCGCGCCGCTACGAGCAAGCTCGAACGATACACGCTCACAGAGGCCGCGTTCGAGGACTACCTGGCTTCCTACGCAGGCACTCGCTTTGTTCAATCGATGGATTCGTCAGGGCGTACCAAGCGAACTCCCAATCCTTCGAGACCTGCTCCCACAGATCCAGACTCCGGTGCGTGTGATCGTTGGGCGATACGATCAGGTTGTTCCCCTGGCCAATGAGGAATTCCTTGTCGATCGCCTACCCAACTGTGCTCTCGCCATCGTCGAGGCAGGACACTTCATATGGGAAGACGCTGCCGACGATTACGCAGCCTGTGTCACAGGCTGGTGGGAGTCAGGCTACGCTGCCGACAACGCCGATCAGCATGACAATCGAGCCTCTATTCAGCTCGGTCGTGCCTGCCCGTTTCAGTGGGGCCTGCCACGAAATTCCATGGCCCCGCTCGCCTTTTTGACAGATGGGTGCAGTGTGAGATTTTCCAGAAGTCCATCTCCGGAATATTCGGGGATGGAGAACGAGAACGTGGCTCCGGGTCCAACATTCTGTTCAGCCCATAGACGCCCGCCGAGACTCTCGACGATCGATCGACTGATGGATAGCCCGATCCCCATGCCGTCGCTCTTCGTGGTATAAAACGTTTCGAAGAGACGTGCCGTTCCCTCCGGCCCGAAGCCGACGCCGGCGTCCTGAACTGTTAACTTGACCTGATCGTTTGCGGCGGGCTCCGTTTGAACGAGCAAACGTCTCGGACGGTCGTCGACGCCTATCATTGCATCGGAGGCGTTGCGCAGCAAGTTCATGATCACCTGCTGGAGCTGGACACGGTCGCCGCCAACGGGTCTGATGCCGTTCGCGAGTTCGGTACGCAAAACGACCTGGTCCCGCTGCAGGTCGTTGCGCGCCAGGGCGATAACCTCGCGCACCACCTCGTTTAGGTCGACAGGTTCGATCTGGATGGTCTTCTTGCTGAACAGCGTGCGCAATCGTGCGATCATCTCGGCGGCGCGGTTGCCGTCGCGGATGGTGCGACGTGCGGTCTCCTGCGCCATTTCTATATTTGGCGGGTGAGCAGACAACATTCTAAGGCAGGTGCTGGCATTTGTGACAATGCCCGAAAGCGGCTGATTGACTTCATGTGCGATAGAGGCGGTCAACACTCCCAGACTTGTAACCCTCGTGACACGAGCGAGTTCCGATTGGGCTTTGCTGAGCGCCTCTTCTGCCAACCTGCGCTGGGTAATATCCAAAACAGCTCCGATGTATTCGAGCCGCTCGGGAGAATCTCCTGCCAGATGGGCGATCAAATGCAGGTATTTGACCGTCCCGTCGGACATACGGATCCGATGCTGATAGTCCAGGTCTCGATCGCCGCGCTGCGCCCGTTGCAAAAAATCGGACATAAGGGGCAAGTCGTCCGGATGTATCCGGGACGCGATCAGATCTATCGTAACCAATTCATTCGTGTCGAATGCGAAGATGCGGCGAAGTTGGTCTGACCAAACGATCTCGCCCGTGGCTACCAGCCACGAAAAATTTCCCATTCGAGCCAATTGCTGTCCTTCGGCGAGGAAGGCTTCGCTGCGTCGCAATTTCTCCTCAGCCTTCTTCCGCTCCGTAATGTCGCGGGTAACTCCGAGCTGCACGATCGATCCGTCGCGGTCAAACATGGGAGCGCCATGGGTTTCCATATGCCGGCGAACCCCATTTATGCTTACGAGATCAAATTCCAGGAAGCCCTTCTCTCCGGCACAGACGCGCTCGTGAAATTCGCGGTACTGCTGCCGATGCTCCGGCACGACAAAATCAAAGAAGTTGTGCCCCGCCACATCGTCCGGGGTGGGCACTCCAGCCATCGTTGCGCCAGCCTGGTTTGTCCTAAGCACCGTCCCGTCACGGGCAAGCACCTTGACGCATTCGGGCGTGGTCTCAACGATGGTGCGGAAACCTTCTTCGCTGCGCTTGCGATCTTCGATGTCGGTGTTCACGCCATACCATTTGACGACGCTACCCTTGTCGTCGCGGAGCGGATTGGCGCGGAAGAGGAACAATCGATAACTGCCATCATGGCGACGAAGGCGAGCCTCTGCCTCCCCAGGGGCGCTCGATGCCAAAATTGTCTGCCAAGCGCCAGCGAGCCCCAACATGTCATCGGGGTGAACCGCAGCTGTCCAGCCCCAGCCCTGAGCCTGATCAGCGGACATCCCGATATAGTCGAGATAGTGCTGGTTGAAAAACTCAGCACTTCCGTCAGGTCGGGCGGACCATGCCAATGCGGGAATAGTGTCGATGGTTGTCTTCAAACTGCGTTCGCTGGCAGCAAGCGCCTCTTCTGCGCGCTTCTTCTCATCGATATCGATATGGAGGGCGTACCGCCCGATGATCCGGTTATCCGCGTCTCGGACAGGCCATCCGCTAACTCGAAACCACCGATAGATTCCGTCCTTGCCGAGAAGCCTTTGCTCCGTCTCGTAGGAAGCCCCGGCGGCGATGAAGCGCTGTCGATTTTGAATTACGCGCTGGAGGTCGTTTGGGTGAACGACGTTCGCGGTTTCCCAATGTCTCATTTCCTCTTGCGATTTACCGAAATATTCGAGCTGCCGAGGGTTCATCGCCAAAACTTCGCCCCTCGGCGATAGGACGGTAAGCCCTGCCGGAATCGTATCGAAGATCAGCCTCGAATTTCGCTCGGCCACCTTTCGGTCCTCGATGTCGATCAGCAGGTGCAGCCAGCGGACGATACTGCCTGCCGCATCTCGAAGAGGCAGGCCCAGAACATTGTACCAGCGGTAGAAACCGTCGGCGCGGCGATGCCGGCTCTCGATATTGTAGGGAACACTTCTGTGGTGCGCGTCCAATTGGGCAGTGACCGTTCGTTCCAAATCTTCCGGATGCACTACGTCCGAGCTCCTCCACCCTTTGAGCTCATCGAACGATTTGCCGAAATAGTCGAGCGTGAGCTGATTGAGTCCTTCGACTTCGCCAGAGGGCGTAGTCACCGCGACAGGAATGGGGATGCTGTCGACGATGTTCTGAAAATCGAGCTCACGACGCCGCAGTTTTTCCTCAGCAAGTCGAATGTCCTCAACGTCCGTCGCCGTTCCGCACCATTTCTGGATGCCACCGGCTGCGTCACGGATTGGAGAGCATTGGAACAGCACCCTGCGAAACTGCTCGTCGAAGCGCCTGATACGCACCTCCATCTCTCCGGTCGCCCCGGATGCCAGGATCGTCCGCCATCTATCGAGCAAGTGGTCAAGGTCATCGGGGTCGACGAAAGCCTGCCATTCCGACCCACGAACGTCCTTCAATCCAAGGCCAACGTATTCAGACCAGCGTCGATTGACGAAATCGAGCGACCCGTCGGGAAGAGCGATCCAGATCATGGCCGGTAGCGCGTCAAAGACGCTGCCAAGATCCACTTCCATTGTCATCCCCTCGCGTGTGCGACCTGCGCCAGCGCATTAGGCGCTCATTATGCTCCGTCGTCCTATCCTCGTCTAGGAAACTGTCCGGAGGCGGCTCGCTGCGGGTAAGGGCGCTTATTCTCCATGTTTCGAAAGCTGTTGCCAGTTGCAACCGAGCTTTGATTGGCAGAGGGCCGTCATGGCCTCATGGAAATCCTCTGGGACGGCTCACTGCATGCACACAGGTTACCGGACGCACGAGCCTCAGAGGCAAACGCGCCGGAAATCCTGAAATCGTCTCAGATGCCCACAGCCGCTTGGCGGATGCTAGTTGCCAGCGCTCGCAATCCTGGCGCTGGCAGTCGCTGCAAGCGAAACGCGTCGATTTCGATGTCCTGCCTTTCGAGGAACGTCACGAAGGCCTGTGAGACGTTCGATCGAACGCGGTTGGTGAGCTTGGACCTTCCGCCGTCCACGGCCGTCACGCTTACCTCCCAATGGATGTAGACCGACGCTGGCCCGCGAGCGGTGGCGAGGTCGGAACGCGATTCCAGCACCAGCTTATCTCTGCTGGCGTCCGTTTCGATATAGTAGTGCGTTATCAAGCTTCCTCCGATCAGTTCGACCTGTATCGACATAAGCTTGCCGTCCGGGGCCCTGATGAAACCGGGCGCCAGATCATCCGCAGCGCGCCTGTCATGCTCGACAGAGCCGTGGAACCATTTGGCAAGATCAATGTCCTGGATAGGTGCTCGAACGATGGTCGTTCCAGTCATTTCAATGGCCTCGCCGTCCGCCGCAGAAGTTCGTGCCAAAATTGCGGGCCGTGGAGGGCGCGAATATATCGGCATTGTTACCGCAAGATCGTTTTTTGGCATGGCTTCCTCCGGTGATTTTGCGTCTAGGCTGATTGTCAGACATAAACAAAATAGTCGGGGGCAAAGCCATTACACAAAGGTGTCGCCGATGCCTTTGTATAGGTTCGGCCTGGTCAGGCATGAAACCACTGAACCGACACTATGGGACAATAGACGCGGAGAGGGAAAGGCGCATTGTTGGGGGCATATGCGTACCTGAAAGGACGACAATGGTTATGAAGTTTGGCTGCTGCTGGTCCGATCGTAGGGTGGTGAAAGAGCCGCGAGTTCGTTCGCCAATTCGGGAACTTTATGGTTCTGCTCTCCCGGCTTCGCAGCCAGGTCCTCGAAATACCCGATCCGTAATGGACATAGGGCGAACTGTGCTTGCCAGCATTGGCCTTTGGAGGTCGCTCGGAAATGGAGCGATTATCCGCGGGGAGTGCCTTCCTTGAGCTGGGAGGCGGCTATGCCCAGCGATGGTAAAGGTCGCATGAGCGCCTCACGTCCGCTTGTCGCCGTTGTCGACGACGACGAGTCGGTGCGCGAATCCTTACCTGACCTGCTCATCGAGCTTGGGTATCGACCGGCAGTTTTCTCGTCGGCCGAGAGCTTTCTCGCGTCGGATGGTATGGACAATGCCGAATGTTTGCTCCTTGACGTGGCTATGCCGGGCATGACAGGACCCGAGCTGCTCCAGGAATTGGCAGGCCTGGGTCGGGCTATTCCTGTTATTTTCATTACAGCGCAGAGAGGTGATACGGTGCGCCAGGACCTGATTGGTCTTGGCGCGATCGACTGTCTGTTCAAGCCGTTCGGCGATACGGAACTTAAGAGCGCCTTGAGCCTTGCGTTCCGATAATGCGAACTCGATTCGGCTAAGCATTGGAGGATGGTTGCGATGTATTCCGAGACATTGCGAAATGAGGGGAGATCTGCATCGATGGCACAAGAAACGCCGATCGTGTTCGTCGTCGACGACGACATCTCTGTTCGTGAATCTCTGGAATTGGTAGTCCGATCGGCAGGTTGGGAACCGAGAATTTTTGCGTCCGCGCAGGAGTTCCTGGATCATCCGCGCGCGTCTGTTCCAAACTGCCTCATACTCGACGTCAATCTGCCCGATCTCAACGGTCTCGATCTGCAGAGCATGGTGTCCACCGAACGGTCGGAAATGCCCATCATTTTCCTGACAGGGTATGGCGATGTGCCGATGACGGTGAGAGCCATGAAGGCTGGCGCCGTCGAATTTCTCACGAAGCCTTTTTCAGACGAAGTTTTGTTCAGCGCTATCGAACAGGCTCTGGAGCGCAGCCGAGTTTCGCTCGCACTGCAAACAGAAATGCGCTCATTGGTGGACCGGCACGCCTCGCTGTCACGCCGCGAGCAGGAAGTCATGGCTCTTGTCGTGTCGGGTCTTTTGAACAAACAGGTGGCTTTCGAACTCGGTATCAGCGAGATCACGGTTAAGGCGCATCGGGGCCGCGTTATGCGAAAGATGAATGCTGGATCGCTTGCCGACCTTGTCACCATTGCCGCCAAACTCGAGATCAGGCACTAGAACAAACATCGCGAAGCGCAATCGCTAGATCGCCGCGATTTCTGCGCGGGGACATGCGCGTGGCGGGACAGGTCGCGGAGTTTCCCTTTTTCCTGTGCGGGTCGTCAGCTTTGTGCCGCTCGACCGGCCCGAGCGCCATCTTGCGCCCCACCGACACCTAAGCACAATGGAATGAAGTTCTGGACTGGCTCATAGTCCTTTGACGAGAAGGGATACGAATGAGAATCGGTCTCGACCGCGTCGTGGAAGAGTTGCCGGCCATGGTATGGACCGCGGACCCCGAGGGTCGCGTTGACTCGGTCAACCGCTGGTGGTCCGAGTACGTAGGTTCAAGTCCCGACGACGTTCGGGGTCGGGATTGCCAGGCCGCAGTCCACCCCGACAACGGCGCAGGAAGATGGCGCCTAGGCCTGCAATCATGTCAGTGCGACGGGTAGTCCCAAACATCGGCCGGCAGCTTGTCCTTCAGCGCTGCATACATGGCATCGCGGAACAGCTTCACCGCCGGGTAGGGGCGAAGAGCAATTGTGCGCTCTACAATCTTGCCCTGCTCATCGTCCACGATGACCTCGAGGCTCTCGATTTTGTGGCCATCCATGGTTCCTACCCAGCGCAAGAAGGTCGTGCGCTCATCAATCTTGTACTCAGTCGTGTAGGCTCCAGATCCGCGCGTTGAGCTCGACTGAGCAAAAATTGCCGCAATGGCTTCGCGCCCCTCGATCGGTCGAGCTAGGATCGGACTGTTGAAGACGATGTTGTCGGCAAGCAACTCACGTACTTGAGCCGGCGTAGGCCGACCAGATTCTCGCAACTTTCGTAGCGGATGCATCAGCTCTCTCCAGAAGGCGCGACGCAATTCTTCTACACCCCACGGCATCCCGCCGGAATGAGACCAACGTATCGCCGACACCATTGTATAATCGATCGAGGACGCTCTCCCGCTGCATGCTCTCATATGCCAGGCAATCAGCCCTGGCGACGAAAGCTCGGGAGACAGCTATGCCGTTCACTGTCAAAGTCAACGACCAGTCCCATGAAGTCGATGTCGACGGTGATACGCCGATCCTATGGGTGCTGCGCGATGTACTCGGCATGACAGGCACGAAGTTCGGATGCGGCATGGCACTCTGCGGTGCGTGCACCGTGCATGTCGACGGCGAGCCAGTGCGGTCGTGCATCACCACGATCGACAGTATCGGTGAGTCCTCGATAACTACGATCGAGGCGATCGGCATGACCGAGGCAGGCGCCAAGGTTCAACGCGCCTGGCTAAACCTCGAGGTGCCGCAATGCGGTTACTGCCAGTCTGGGCAAATCATGTCCGCAGCCGCACTGCTCGCGAATAATCCGCACCCGGCAGATTCCGACATCAATGACGCGATGTCGGGGAACATCTGCCGATGCGGCACTTACATCCGCATTCGCGATGCAATCAAGCTAGCTGCAGCAAGCTGAACGGGGCGCTCACATGATCAGTCCCAACTTACCCCGAACTTCCGCTGGATCGGGTCACGTAAATGACATCTCAAGGCGCAACTTCCTGCGGGCAGCGGCGGCTGTGGGCGGAGGCCTAGTTCTCAGTCTTAGTCTCCCGCTGGGTAACGGCGAAGCGGCGCAAGCCGATACCGGGACGTTCTCGCCCAATGCCTTTATCCGTATCAACAACAACGGGCAGATCGTACTGACGATGCCTTACGTGGAGATGGGCCAGGGGACCTATACATCCATTCCGATGCTGATTGCTGAAGAGTTGGAAGTCGATCTGAAGCAGGTGAGTCTGGAACATGCACCGCCCAATGAGAAGCTCTATGCCAACCCGCTGATTGGGGTGCAGGCAACAGGCAACTCCAATGCGATCCGCGGAGCCTGGCAGCCACTTCGCCAGGCCGGAGCGACAGCGCGTGAAATGATCGTTTCGGCGGCGGCAACGCGCTGGGACGTCGATCCCACCGGTTGCCATGCGGAGCATGGAGAAGTGGTCCACGCGGCTACGGGACGACGTCTCAGCTACGGTGCATTGGCCTCGGAAGCGGCCCGAATGCCGGTTCCGGAAAACGTTACACTGAAGAAGCCGCAAGAATTCAAACTGATCGGCACGCCGGCCAGGCGACTGGACTTGGCGGCGAAAGTCGATGGCACTGCCATTTACGGCATCGACGCCCGCCCACCGGGCGTGAAGATTGCGACGCTATCGCAATCGCCTGTCTTCGGCGGTCGCGTGAAAAGCGTGGAAGACACCGCGGCAAAGGCGGTCAGAGGTGTACGACAAATCGTTCGGCTCGCCGACGCCGTCGCGGTCGTGGCGGACCACATGGGTGCGGCGAAAAAGGGCCTCGATGCGCTAGTGATTGAATGGGATGACGGACCCAACGCCGCTCTGACTACGGAAGCACTCGCTGACATGCTTAAGCAGGCGGTCGTAGATCCAGGTGTAGTTGCTGCGACTGCCGGCGACATTGATGCCGCGATGGCAAACGCCGCTGTCAAAGTCGAAGCGAGCTACCATGTGCCGTTTCTGGCGCATGCGACGATGGAACCGATGAATTGCACTGTCCACCTGCGCAATGATGGTTGTGAAATCTGGGTGAGCAGTCAGGTCCTCGGTCGAGCTCAGGCCGTCGCCGCGGAGGTAGCGGGCCTGCCCCTGGATCAGGTCGTCGTGCACAATCACCTGATCGGTGGCGGTTTCGGCCGCAGGCTCGAAGTCGATGGCGTCGCTCGTGCCGTGGAGATCGCCAAACATGTCGATGGTCCGGTGAAGGTCGTCTGGACGCGCGAGGAAGACATTCAACACGACATGTATCGTCCAATGTTCGTCGACCGGCTGTCAGCCGCGCTCGACGCAAAAGGGAGGCCGATCGCCTGGAACAATCGTTTTGCCGGTTCCTCAATCATCGCAAGATGGGCCCCTCCAGCGTTCAAGAACGGGCTCGATCCCGATACCATCGAAGGTGCGATCAATCTCGTCTATGACTTACCTAATTTCCATGTCGAATACGTGCGGGCGGAGCCTCCGGGCATACCGACTGCCTTTTGGCGTAGCGTCGGGCCATCTCACAACGTCTTCGTGACGGAGAGCTTCATGGATGAGCTTGCCGCTGCCGCGAAACAGGACCCCGTAGCTTACAGGCTGTCCCTTCTCGACAAAGCGCCTCGCGCGAAGGCCGTGCTGCAACTGGCAGCAGCAAAGGCGGGTTGGGGGGAAAAACTGCCCGACCGTGTCGGTCGCGGCGCCTCGGTGCAAAATGTGTTTGCCAGCTACCTCGCACAGGTGGCGGAAGTCGAAGTTTCGAAGGACGGGAAGATCCGAGTCAGACGGGTGGTGTGCGCTGTCGACTGTGGAGTTCCAGTCAATCCCAACACGATTGAGGCGCAGATCCAAAGTGCCATTATGTTCGGCATCACCGCTGCGCTCCATGGGGAAATAACCGTCAAGCAGGGAAGGGTGGAGCAGTCCAACTTCGATGCATATGAAATTCTGCGGATTGACGAAGCTCCGGCTGTGGAGGTCTACATCATTCCCAGCACCGAAGCGCCAGGTGGAATGGGCGAAGCGGGAACCTCAGCGATCGTCCCGGCCGTCGCCAATGCGATCTTTGCCGCCACTGGACAACGCATCCGCAAGATGCCGATTGAGAGCAGCGATTTAAGGCTCCCGGAATAAATCAGGGCATAGGAATTTGGCCTTGGGGCAGTTCCCAAACAGTGCCATTGCAGACTATGACACGGAACCGCGCCCAATTCCTGCGCGGGGTAGCCGACGGCTGCTCCGACAGAACATCTCGGCGCGGATATCGCTGCCGACCTTATTAGCATTTGTATGGCGGATCATCCGCGACAACGATCCATGATCGCACGAAGCGCCGCTCCGGTCGGTCCACTGCCAGCAGTGCAAGAGCCGGGAGTGGCATGAGCCCGCAGCTACTCCATCCAACTGGCGAACAGGCCCACACGATCCGCTTTCGGCGCCTGGTGCAGATCTGGCGGGAGAAGCGGGTGATCTGGCGGGATGAATGAGGGCTTCCGACGGCCCTAGTCGCAAGCATTAGCTATCGCTAAACTGCGTCGGGCAGCGAAGGAGGAGACCATGTCGATCCGAGACGACCTACAGGAGATTTGGGACCTATATGTTGCCGCCTATCGATCGGGGGATGCTGCCGGCTGCGCTGCTATCTTCACCGACGACGCAGAAGTGCATTCACCGTACGGGCCGCCGGCACGCGGCCGACCCGCAATAGAGGCGTTGCACGGCAGTTGGGTTCAGCATGCCGGTCCCAACAAGACCCTTCAGGTGATCGAAGTAGGCAGCTCGGAAAACCTTGCCTGGACACTAGCCGCCTACTCGGAAGGGGAGTCTGTTGGCAACGGCACGTCGCTCAGTGTCTTTGAGCGCCAGGCTGGAGGAGGCTGGTTGATCCGGATGTGCAGTTTGAACAGTACTGACACCGTCGGTTGATGCCTCCGCCCTGATTCTTGGTTAGCTGGCCTTCCGCTTCGCGCTGCCTTTCTTGACGGGCTCGGCGGGCGCCTTCCTGCCGAGCCCGCTCGCCTTTGCCAACGCTGACCGCTGCTCCGCATAGTTCGGCGCCACCATCGGATAGTCGCGCACCAAACCCCATTTCTCGCGGTACTCGTCTGGCGTCAGGCCGTGCAGCGCAAGATGCCGCTTCAGCGATTTGAACTGCTTCCCGTCCTCGAGGCAGATGATGTAGTCGGGAAACACCGACCGCTTCGGGTTGACCGCTGGCGACTGGACGGACGTCTCGGGTGCAGCCGGTCCTCCGATCTTCGAGAGCGACGAATTCACGCTCGCGATAAGATCCGGGAGCGAGGCAGCCGGCACGGGGTTATTGCTCACGTAGGCGGACACGATGTCGGCGGTGAGCTCGATCAATTGGCTTCGGCTGTTCTCAATCTCTTCGGGCATGCAGTATCTCCGATCGCGGCAACAATAGCTGAAGTCTCTTAGCCGGTTTTTGGCCAAGTGCAACAGCGCGAGGATTACCTAAACGACGCCATTGCTACGCACCAGTTGCCCGTGGTGCGGCCCGTGGGTGACGGTGACGTCTCGAGCCGCAGGGGCTTCGAGGCTGCGAAATCGCGACCAGACTCGTTGTGGGGACGCACGATCCCACGGACGAGAGCCGAGATCTGCTCTGCACAATCCGCGACGTCGGCGGGCACCCGATTATGAAGATCAAGATTGAATCGGGCGCGCCGGTTGTCATCGAACAGAATGAGCGGCCCCAGCACTGAGCGGTGATCAGCGCTGGGGTCCTTGGCCATTACGCGGTACTCGTTTCTCACGAGAGATGCCCGTCACCCAAGCAACGGAATGGCGGGCATCTATCCACTCTCTCATGCCGCCAAACGAAGGGACACATGTTCGCCGGCTCTATCAGATGATGGAGCGAGGCGAAGGTTTTAGGGCAGGGACTAAAGCGCCAGTTCCTCCGACTTCGGTCGCATCAGGCGGAAGGGAACAATTCCATCAACCATCCCGTTGGGTGTCGCGGCGTGTGTCCCCGGCCAAGGTTCACCGCGCCGCGTGGGGGCATTTCCCCCGGAGCCCGTTCGACCCCCCTCAGGCGAGCGGGCTCTTGTTTGCCGGAATCAGTGCAAGAACGCGGCATGCGTGATACCGTTACAGTCAATGGCTCTTGCCGATGACATCCGCATGGTGCGCGGGCATGTTAGCCTGGGTAGACGACACATCGCCCAGCAGCGGGAGCACATAGACCAATTGGAACGCTCGAATCGCCCATCACCAAGGCGCTTGAATTCCTCGAACTTCTCGAAAGCATGCAGGAGCTTCACGAACAGCACCTGACGCGGCTGCTGGCAAAGGCGGAGCGGCACGATGCAGCCTAGATATGGCGTGCCCGGCCTGCCGAGGAGGGACCTTGGCGCACAGTTGGCTGTGGTGGAACGCGCTCATCTAACGGCGGGGCGGGCTGTTTATTAGCTAAGCCTTAGAATATTAATGTCAGTTCGCTGCAAAGACGCCGCATAATGCATCTCTGCCCCGGCTCGTAACGGGTAAGAGGCCCGGCTTGATCCTACGTCCCCACCCACCCGCGATAGGCCGGGTCCGCCCTGTCCTAGGTTGGGCCGGCGCAGTCTCTCCGACTTCTCTGTCTGAACGGGGAACATCGCGACGTGTAAGCGGTTATGGACTCGGCGGCACGGTTGGTGTCCCAGTTCTATCCGAGCCGTCTGATAAGCAGCGACGGAGCCCGCTCGACCCTCCCGCGAGCGGGCGCTTGCCCTTCCAGCAATCAGGTCTTCACAAGCCAATTTGATAAAATAGTCGGGAACCGAACGCGGTTCCTGTAAGTTTATGCGCACCGCCGGTAACAGCCAATGGATATCGGCGGCTGAGAGACAGCTCCCGTCTGCGACTGGAGGCGGCTATGTCCGATGACCCTGTCAATCCCTTCCCGCGCACACTCTATAACAACGACTTTTGGCTGGTCGCCCAGACAAGGGAAGCTATCGACCGTTCCCGTCAGAAATTGCGTGAAACCAGGCCGCTGATTGACCCGCACCGGTTAAGCCCCCTTATCACCGGGAACGCGGTCTCGATATCTGGAACCAAGGATGGATGGCGCGTCGTGGTAGAGGAATGCGGTGTAGGCACGATCACCAGCTCATTCAGGGAGCGGGTGGCAGCCTTTAACTTTGCCGAAGCCCAGATGATGCGGCTTGGTCTTGATAAAATGACGGACAACTGCCAGCGGCCTGCATCCCGCGTTGGCGGATAACTGGGTGGAACACAGGCCATTTCCATCCGTTGGTCGCCAAAGTGGGTTCGGACAATGGACGACACCGGCTATTTCCTGTCTGTCTACAGCGAGACGCTCCGGCTTCGCGCCGAGCGCCAGCTGATACTGGCTGCCGTCAAGATTGAGCGGGAACGGGCGCAGCGCGTCCGACTGGAAATCCAAGCAATCCGCGATAGTCAGATCGCGCCCGGCGAGGCCCAACCGGTCTAACCACCGGGCCTCGGTAGCGGCTGGACACTCCGAGCACCCGCGCGCATTGTCTGCCACGGCGGGCCTGCCTCGATTGCCTGGCCACAACGGAAAGTTCGGCTGAGAGCGAGCGTTCCGGCGTTTGGGTATTGCAACGATTACGAGCAGCACATCGCTTGGGCTGAACGCATGATGGAGTCGCTCGCTTTGCAGGTCCCCAGCCTTCAGACCGAGCTCGACCTCCCTCCAGCTGACGATATCCGCATCAACGACCCCGCTCCGATAGTGCGCGTTGCCGGCGATGCAATCGAGCTAGCCTGGATCACATTCAGCTTGCCGCCCTCCGCTCGGGCCGGTGTTTAATTTTCGGTCGGAGGGGCGACAATTCGCAAACAGCAGGCGCTGTCTTGTGCCGGCATCGGCATTCTTCGAGTTCACCGGAACGAAATACCCGAAGGCGAAGCACCGCTTTACGCTCAACGGCTCTCCGTTCATGGCAATCGCGGGGCTTTGCGCGAAGCGGCCGGCAACAAGCCGCCGGCCTATTGAGCCGGATCGAGAGCTACCCCGAGCTCAGCGACAGAATCCGGATCCTTGCTCTACACTGGGACATTTCGTCGGCAACGCCTTGATCGACACCGGCGGCTAGACCCGCGCGCCGTCTGCATCAATGCCGGAGCGAGTTAATGAAGAAAATAGGCCGGTATTCCCCCGCACCGCGTCTCCCCATGGAACCGAGTCTGCCTGACCGACTTATGGGAGGTGGGGCGCAACCCAGGTCGACATGGCCAACTTCCGCAAAGAAATGTCACCCGGCCGCGAGAACGCAATGAACTCGCGGCGAGCCAAGGCGCGCAACCGCTGCATCATCGTCATCGGCGCCTCGGCGGGTGCCGTCGAGCCGCTGAAGAAGATCGTAAGCGACTTGCCTGCGGATCTGCCGGCGGCCGTCTTTATCGTGCTTCATGTCGGCCAGGTCAGCTATCTGCCGGGAATTCTCGACCGGGCGGGAGCGCTGAAGGTCTCCGTCGCCAAGAACGGTGAGTCCTTCAAGGCCGGCAACATCTATGTGGCGCCGCCCGGCTTCCATCTTCTTCTGCATGACGATCACATGATGCTGCGCCGCGGCCCGCGCGAGAACCTCGCCCGGCCAGCGGTAGACCCTCTGTTCCGTTCGGCAGCGTTAAGCTATGGCGCCAGCGTGATCGGGGTGCTGCTGTCGGGCTCGCTTTCCGACGGCACCGCCGGCCTGAGGGCGATCAAGGCGGTCGGCGGCCTTGCGGTGATCCAGCATCCCAAGGATGCGCTGGTGCCTTCCATGGTGGAAAGCGCGCTGCGTTATGTCGACATCGATCTTTGCGAACCCGCCGCCAAGCTTGGCGGCTTGCTGGGGAGGCTGGCGGCCGAGCCGGCGGGCGAAACCTTGCTGGCCCCGCCAAGGGTCAGGCTGGAGGCCGCGATCGCGGCACAGGAGCATTCGACCATGCAAAAAGCAGATCGACTTGGCCAATTGTCGATGTTTACATGCCCGGAATGCCACGGGCCGCTGTGGGAGATCGAAGACGGTGACATGCTGCGCTATCGGTGCCATACCGGGCACGCTTTCACCGCCGATGCGATCATGGAGGCGCAGGCGATCGAGGCGGACGAGATCCTGTGGAGCCTGCTGCGGTCGCATCAGCAGCGGGCGGAGTTTGCCCGGCGCATGGCCGAGCGGGAAAAGACGCGACATCGCTCCCAACTCGCCAGCGAGTTCGGCAAGCGGGCGAGGGAATACGAAGCGGATGCCTCTGTCATCGAGCGCATCCTGGAAAGCAGGCGGACACAGGTAGCAGGCAATGGCGCAGGCGGCGAGGAAGGCAAGCACAAGGAAGGCACGGACTAGCCCGCGCCAGAGTGAGAGAGAGCCCGCGCTGTTCCCTGTCATCGGCATCGGCGCATCGGCCGGCGGCATCGCGGCGTTGCAGAAGTTCTTTCCGGAAGTGCCGGCCGACAGCGGCTTTGCCTATGTCGTGATCCAACACCTCGATGCCGAGCATGAGAGTGTGCTCGCGAGTATCATCCAGCGCTCCACCGCGATCGAAACGCAGACCGCGATCGAAGGCGCGGAAGTCGAGCCGAACAACATCTACGTCATCCCGCCGGGCGTCTCGGTGACCATCCGGGGACAGCGTTTCAACATGGCCAAGATGGCCGCCACGCGCGTAAAGCGGACGCCGATCGACGATTTCTTCACCTCGCTGGCGCAGGAGCAGTCGGAGCAGGCGGCCGGGCTGATCCTGTCCGGGACCGGCAGCGACGGCACGATCGGGTTGAGGGCAATAAAGGAACATGGCGGCCTAACGCTGGCGCAGCAGGGCGCCGAATATGACGGCATGATGCGCAGCGCCGTGCAGAGCGGGCTGGTGGACGTGGTGCTGCCGGCCGAGGAGATGGCTGCAAAGCTGGTCGGCTATTTCAGCCACGCCAACCGCGATGAAACCGAACGGGACCGCCGCAAGCGCGAGGTAGCCGAACAGCTTTCGCGGATCGCGGCACTGCTGCGCATGCGTACCGGCCATGACTTCAGCGGCTACAAGGACAATACGATCCTGCGGCGCATCCAGCGCCGCATGCAGGTGCTGCAGATCCACGATCCCACGGCTTTCTACGAGCGGCTGCGCGACGAGCCGCAGCAGGTCGATCTCCTGTTCCAGGACCTGCTCATCGGCGTGACCAGCTTCTTCCGGGACCCGCAGGCCTTCGATACCCTAGAGAGCTTGGTTATTCCGAAGCTTTTCGAGGGCCGCAAGCCGGACGAGACGATCAGGGTGTGGGTGCCTGGCTGCGCCACGGGCGAGGAAGCGTATTCGATCGCGATGCTCTTGAGGGAGAACGCGCCGCGCGGCGCCGCCTCGCCCAAGCTGCAGATCTTTGCCACCGACATCGACGAGCGCGCGCTTGAAGTGGCCCGGGCCGGACGCTATCCGGCAACGATCGCAAGTGACGTGAGCCCCAAGCGCCTGAAGGAATTCTTCTCGCGCGAGGACGGCACATATCGCGTTTCCGCTGAGTTGCGGGAAGCCTGTCTGTTCTCGGCGCACAATCTGTTGCGCGACCCGCCGTTTTCCAAGCTCGACCTCATCGCCTGCCGCAACCTCTTGATCTATATGGGGCCGGAGCTGCAGGAGAAGATCATCCCGATCTTCCATTATGCGCTGCGCAACAACGGATATCTCTTCCTCGGCTCGTCCGAGAACGTCACGCGCCATGTGCGCCTGTTCTCGACCATCGACAAGCCGACCCGCATTTTCCAGAAGCGCAGCGGGGTCGGCCAGCGCCTGCCCGAATTCCCGCTTGCCGCCGCGGCCAGGCAGGCTGTTCCGAGCACACGCCCGCGCGCAACGACAGGAACCCTGCAGGAGATTGCCGAGCGCTTGCTGGTCGAGCGCTATGCGCCGGCCTATGTGGTCGTCAGCGCGGCGGGCGAACTGATGCACAGCTCGGGCGGGACAGGCAAATATCTGGAACTTGCCGCCGGCGCGCCCGACCACAACGTCTTCTCAATGGCCCGTCGTGGGCTGCGCATGGATTTGCGCGCTGCGCTACACAAGGCCGTCAGCACCGGACAGGTGGCGGTGCAGAACAAGATCAGCATCGGCACCAATGGCGGACGCCAGACGATCAGCCTCGCCGTGCAGCCGCTGCCGGTCGACGGCAATTCGGATCCGCTCTACATGCTGGTCTTCCGCGATATCGGCGGGATCAAGGCGGAGGCAGAAGACGAGCCTGTCCACACGACCGACGATGTCGAAAGCGCCAATGTCAGTCAGCTCGAAAAAGAGCTGCGGGAAACCAGGGAACGGCTGCAGATCACGACGGAAGAGCTCGAATCCTCCAACGAGGAGTTGAAATCCTCCAACGAGGAGCTGTCTTCCATCAACGAGGAGCTGCAGTCGTCCAACGAGGAACTGGAGACCTCGAAGGAAGAACTCCAATCGATCAACGAGGAACTGCAGACCATCAATGCCGAGCTCAACATCCGCGTCGACGAGCTCACTCGCGCCAACAACGACATGTCCAACCTTCTCGAAAGCACACAGATCGCGACAGTGTTTGTGGACCGCGACCTCTGCATCAAGAGCTTCACTCCGGCGGCGCGCGATCTGTTCAGGCTGGTCGAAAGCGATGTCGGCCGGCCGCTCGCGCATGTGCGGCCCCGCTTTGCCGCCGACGGGCTGCAGCCCGACATGGAGCAGGTGCTGCAGCGGCTGGGAACAGTAGAAAGGCCGGTCCAAGGCACCGAAAGCGGCAAGCGTTATATCATGCGCGTCATGCCTTACCGGACGGTCGACAATGTCATTGCCGGCGTGGTCGTCACCTTCGTTGACGTCACCCGGGTTTCGCTGGCGGAAGAAAAAATCGGTGCGCTGTCGCACGACCTGCGCAACCGCCTCGAAAGTCTGGAGACTGTTCTCGACCTTGTGCCTGTCGGCATCTTCATCGCCGAAGACGACGACGTGGATGCCATCCGCGCCAATCGCCGCGCGGCCGAGCTCGCCGGCCGGCGCGCCGCCGACGGCAAGCTGACCACTGTGCCGGCCGGGCTCCCACTGATGATCAACGGCGCCGCGGTGGAAGCGAACGACCAGCCCTTGCAGAAGGCGATGCGAACGGGCAAGCCCGTCCCCGGCTACGAAGCCCGAATCGCGCAGGGGGACGGCTCAAGCATCGACGTGATGATGTCGGCCAATCCGCTGTTTGACGAGTCCGGCAGGGTTCGGGGCGCTATTGCGGCCCTGGTCGATGTCTCGAACCATAAGGAGGCCGAGCGCGCTCAGGAGAGGCTGCTTCACGAGCTGCAGCATCGTGTGAAGAACATCCTAGCCACGATCACCGCACTGACCTCGCGCATGATCCGCTCGTCAAGCTCAATGGGCGAATCCGCGACCTCGTTCCATGAGCGACTGCACGCAATGGCGCGCACGCATGAGGTCCTGTCGTCCCACAATTGGGGCGACGCCGACCTCGAGCAGCTGCTCAGGGCGACATTTTCGCCCTACAACAGCACAGAACGCCAGAACCTCGTCCTGCATGGGGCGCCGTTTCATCTCGATGCGGCAACGGCGGCGGCGCTCGGCATGGTGTTCTTCGAGCTTGCCAGCAACGCCGCCAAATATGGCGCGCTTTCCGTCGACACCGGCCGCGTCGAAGTCTCCTGGGTCGTTGTGAAGCCGGGCATGCTGTCGATCAGCTGGAAAGAAGTCGGCGGTCCGGCCGTGGAAGAACCATCCCGCAGGAATTTTGGAGTCGCCTTCATTCAGCAGAGTTTGGAGTACGAGCTGAGGGGGAGTGTCGAATTGAACTTCCGGCCCACCGGCCTGGAGTGCCTGCTTGAAATCCCCCTTGCCCGAACAGAAGCCTTCGAGCCCTTGCCCGGCCACGCATGAACAAGAGCGCTCCACTAGCCGACTTGGCGCGCTTATAGCGGACTGCGCGGACATGGCCCAAACGCCGCAGGGCTCAAAAGCCAAGTCGACCCGGCAGCATCTGGTTGTGCGATAGGAATATAATCAGGACAGGCCGGTACGACGCTTCCTCTTCATAAGGACTCGCGAAATTAATCGTGTAGACATATACTCCGCTCGTTCGCGGCGAATGGTCTTCGCCCCCGCAATGAGGGCAACATGGCGAATTCAAAATCCTTGTCGGCAATGGATGCCGAAATCCTAAAATCAGCGTTTCACAAGGACAAGAAACTCCCCGAGAGCCAACGGCGAGACTTCGCTGCGGCACTCGTCGAAGGCGAGGCAATAATCGCCCGCCAGCGCGCTCTCATAGAAAAGCTTGCACGGGATGGGCATCCGACAGAGGAGGCCGAAGAATTCCTGCGCAAGTTCATGAAAACGCAAGCGGAGCACGTCGCCCACTGGGAACTGATATCAGGTCAGGCTGAATCGAAAAGCCCCAGCGCTGAGGGGGATCAGCACTAGGGGTTGAGGCATGTATGTACGCTGTACCAGCATGACCTTGCGTTAGGCCCATGGCGCTCCCTCTCCAAGCGGAGCAGGACCTAACCCTGGAGGTCTGGATGGTCGCAGCCTACATCAGTTGGGCATGGGCAACCGCTGGACGCCGCAAGAGCTGATCGAAGAGCGAATGTCCGTCACCGCCCGGCTGTCTCGACTGCTATCGCCATCAGAAGCTTGATATCCGGCGCCCCCCGATCGCCTCGGCCCTGACGCTCTCCGGCCGAAGATGAACGCCGCGAAGTGCGGCGGCAAGCGTATCACGCTGACCTATTCGCCCGACACCAGCCCGAAAGACCATCCCCGCAGAGGACGTAACCGGCCACCAAAAATGGAACCGCCGGACTTCTCCTGACCCTCAAATTTGAATGCGGGCTGGTCTGGCGCAGATCACGATAGGGTATGCCGCATTATCGGTTCGAAGTCGTTTGGAATGGGGAGAGCCTTGGAGACGCCTGGGTGGCCCTGGCCACCATCGTAGAGGGTGAACGAATGTGTGAGAGCCTTCATAGTGCTGTCCCGCTCAGGAACGTGGGCATGCTGGCGTACGGCATAATTGAGCCTGCCGAAATCAGCATTCTAGCAAAGGCAGTGAGCGATCACTGCTCAATTCACTGATCGAACGCGAGGCTGAACGCGAAAGGGTCGCGCTCAACGTCATAGGTATTTTCCGACGTGGTGTAACTGACCGTCACCAGCTTTTCGAAGAACTTGAGAAGGCAGGCTGAAGCGAGCACCGCTTTCTGCAACGCCGAGGAGAGAGCCAGCGGCTAGTGAAGTTTGACCTTGGAAGGTTTGGCGGCCGACTCGCTCAAGATTTCTTTAAGCGCTTGCTCCAGGTCCAGCCCGAGCCCGACAATGGGCTCAGGAATCGCAATCACGTCATTCCGGCCCGCCACCAGCTGCGTCTTCGGCGAAAGCTCCGAGACTGCTTTCGAAGGGGCCGATTTCGATAGCAGTCGCGACAGGTGCTCCCTCTGCAATGCGTGAACCTCTTCCAACAGGCTTAGGAACCTCAATGCATCCTCCGTCGGCAGCCTGCTGGTCCTTAGGCAGGCAATCCGCTCGTGCTGAAGCGCGATATGCCGCTCGCCCTGTCGGACGTGGCGTCGCGCCATGCTGATGTGGTCGTGGAGAAGCATCGCCCACAACGCGAAATCCCCCAGGTCGTTCCGTTGCGGTTTTGAGGCGCAAGTCACAAAGGTTAATGCAGGCAAGGCTGTTGCCCGCTTACATCCAGCCCGGGCCGTAGCTGTTCATCTTGTTGGTGCCCGTCGGATGGAGGCAATGGAGACGGAAAATACCCATCGCTTACTGAGCGAACTCCGCCAGCAGGACATGCGGAACCGAGATCTGATTGACCAGACCCGCGCTACAATTGCCGAGAGCGCCAGACTGGCCGAGCAATCTAGGGAGCTCTTGTCATGTCACCGCAGCGGCGCATACAACACCGAGCCGGCAATTATCAGGCTGCCGCCATCCCGACCCGATCGCGCTTGCTGTAGCGGTGGCGAGAGTGGCCTAGGAGATCGCGACGGCATAGTCGGACAGCTCACCGGAAAGCGCTCTCTTGGCTGTACAAACAAACCATTCGGACCAGACAAGGTGGCTCAGATGCCCCGGCCGGTTTCCAGGGAGTTGAAGAGGATCGACGCTGGCCAAAGCGACTCGGCACAACATGCTTTTGAAGGTGGAATGCGCCTGCCGAAACGTGCGCTACCGCCGATCGGCTGACCTCATGATGGTTTACGGCGGGGGGCGCCAATCGCTTCCGCCTAAGGTTCGACTGCAGTCGGTGCAAGCCGGAGATCAAGGTACCTGGTCGAGGTTCACCCCGAGCATCTTTTGATCCACAAGCCCATGAAGGTCGACGGCAAGATCGTCTGGCACACGGAAAGGTTCCGGCCCTGAGCAGCGCTGGTGCGTCGTCGCTCAACAAGAAGACGACCGCCGAGCGGGGCGGGGGACCAGGGTGTGTCGACGGTCGTCGGAAGACAAGGGGCCATATGATCAGCAAACTGCGTTGCGATAGGCCCTGGCTCATTGTGGCGTAGATCACCCCCATCCACATTTACATTTGTTATTCCCCTCCGAGCCGGACTCTCGACAAGGTCGTTCGCAGGTACGCCTTGTATCGGCGCGCCACAAATCAGGGGTAGGCCAATTCTCGAAACCGCATGCATTCGCCACGGGGACAGGGCAAGGACGCGCGCGAAGGCCTTCGCAGGTAGTGAGTGAAGGGCGGGGGTGCGAAAAACCTCTGTACGGGGCTCTATTTCAATTCGCATCCAGATTGGCAACGATCCGGCAACAAAAGCGGTGTAGCTCTCGGCCGACCGGTGTAGGCTGGAGCACGTGCCGAGCCCGTTTGGAACCACATTGGCAACATCGGGCCGAAACGGCGCAGGGTGTGAAAGGGGGCCGCTACGCCTTGCAATTCAAGGCGTCTGCGGTTATTCAGACGCCCGTTGCTGCGGTAGCTCAGTGGTAGAGCACTCCCTTGGTAAGGGAGAGGTCGAGAGTTCAATCCTCTCTCGCAGCACCAGATTTTCCGAAGCAGCATCAAAAACTTAGGGTTTTCCGTGGCTTCCGCCAATGCGGACTGTTATGGGAATATGCTCTGAGATGGCTGGAAGTCGGTGGAGAATGCGGGGTCTATCCAAGCGCAAGGGCTCTGAGGTTTGGCAGGGCAAGTTCCGAATCCCGCAGCGGCTCTGGGATCGGCGCGACGACTTGCTGAAACTGGGGGCCTCCGGGATCGGCGGAAGCCAGGAGTTCACCAAGTCGCTTGGGGAGCGGGATCGAAGCCAAGCAACACGCGTCTACCGCGAACGGCTGGATGCTTGGGAGCGGCTCCTGGAAGCCTGGCAGGCGCTGCTAGACCACGGCCCGCAAAGCCTTAGCCAGATGGACGCGGTGAGGGTGGCCGCGCTTGGGGCCGCTCGGCGGTGGGAGGCCTTTAAGGATAATCCGCTGGATGCCCCCGTTGCGGCCCACGGCTCCTTCTCTCGCCCGGTCTTCGTTCCATCTGACACCACGAGAATCCATCTCGCAGCCTTGTCACCAGAGGCACGGGAGGCGGCCCGGCTGGAAGGCATTGCCAGTGCTCGGCGGCTGCTTGATGGCGGGCCTATTGAGCGGGCCAAGGCGTTACAAGATGTCCGCGACGGCACGGGCTTTCCGTGGTGCTTCCCCGAGTTCCGCGCAGTCGGACTCGCCATGATGGAAGACGCGCGGGGCTCGGCCATATCTGAAGACCTGGGGGCGGCGGGCATCACGGCGGCGGATGAATGGTCACGGTTCCTGGTCGGCCTTGAGGGAATGGGTGCTAAGGGGCGGTTGGCGGCAAGCCTTGAGGCGCGTCTATCGGGGGACCTTAGCGAACCGGCTTGGGTCGCCGATGCGAAGCAGGCGGCTCCTCCTTCGTCGGGACCGAAGGGGGCGAGTGCCAAAGGGGTCACCTTCGAGGCGATCATTGACGCCCAGGTCACCAAGAAGAAGGCGGGGCAGGGCTCCAAGCCGATGCCCGATAAGTCGGTCAAGAAGTACAAGCGGATAGCGGAAGCCTTCGCCGCTCATCGCAACTCAAAGAATGCCGCCACGGTGACGGTGCGGGAGGTCGAGGCCTGGCTGGACTCCATGCAGGAGGAGGCTGGGGTCTCAAACCGTACCATTGCGGACAGGCTGGTGGCCATCGGGACCATCATCAACTGGGGCAAGAAGCAGCGCGACCACCGGGACGCCATGGCCCAGGCCGAGACCATCTCGGGGCAAGTGGAGTTGCCCAGCTATATGGAGAAGCCGGCAGACGAGACCTCCTATACCATGGAGGAGGCCCGGACGGTTCTGCTGGCGGCTCGGAGGGAGGAGGACGCAAGCAAGCGGTGGCTGCCCTGGCTGTGCCTCTATGCCGGCCTGCGGATCAGCGAGGCGAACACCCTGCGGAAGTCTGATTTCTTTCAGGCGGAGGGCCTCTGGTTCTTTAAGGTGACCAGCGCCGGGAAGCGCTCCCTGAAGACGGCAAACAGCGAGAGGCGCATCCCAGTCCATCCGGCGTTGCAGGCCGAGGGCTTCCTGGTGTGGGTGGAGGCGGCTCCTGAAGGCCAGCTCTTCAGGGATGGCGCTACCTCCCTCATCGGGCGGTGGGTGCGGAGCAAGGCGGTGGGTCTGGTGAGGCCTGGGCTGTCCCCAAACCACGGCCTGCGCCACCTGTTCGTCGGCCTGTCCCGTCGCTATGGGCTTGAGGGGAGTGCGGCGGAGTATCTCGCGGGTCACTCCACCCAGGCCGTCCACGCCAAATACGGCTCCTCTGATGTCATGCTGCCTGGGCTCGCGGCGGAGATTCGCAAGATCGATCCGCTGCTGGGCAATGTCTCGATGAAATTATATGAAGAATCCAACGACGGCAGTTAGGATTGCGGCATAGACTGTTCCCGCAACTATGCATCCCAGCATCGCACCGCCTACATCGTTCCGATAGTCGGCTTCCTGTCCATGACGGGAAACGTTCTGCGCGTTCATAGCGCCACGGGAGAACATGCTGAAAAAACTAAAGACAACGACGGCGGGGACAAAAACCCACCAGCTCCAGGCCCAATCCATTTCACCCCTCACAGTATGAAGGTCAGCATAGCCTACTCCGGCCGCTTTGCAGGGGCCATGGTTGCCGATTACGTCGGCGAGGCTCGGGAGGCGTCAGGGCTAACTTCCTCTAGGCCAGCCCCAACGATAAGCGAGGATAACGTGCGCTTGAACATAATGCGGGCTCGCGCATTGCCAGATGCGAGGAACTTGCCGGGAGTCAATTCGTCATTCCTCCAATCAGCTTTTGAGGACCGCGTTACTAGCACGCGCAATGCGCCGGTATCACTGTCGAACCGCAACGTCCAAGCTACATGATTCCCCCAAGCCAGGCCCCTCCGATAGAACTCTTTCTCGTAGATTGGCATCATCATCGCTCCGTCTTTCTGGTAAGCATACAAGAGTTCGGCGCGTGGGGCGACAGTCGGAGATCGAGGCGGCAGGGCGGAGCGAGCGGTGACGCTCTTTGACCGTCAAGCTCCCCTCCAGATGGTTAGATAGCTCTCAGCGATGTCACACGGACGGCTGCCGGAGACCCGCGAGGATCACTGACAACGACTCCTTGCCACAAGTATTCCTGGCCATCGACCGGTTTGCATTCAAGCCAGAAGCTGTCGGCGAATAAAGGAAGCAAAGTCCCTGATCCATGTTCCAGCCGGCCATACCATCGCCCGTCTACGAAGAACGTGGTAAGCTTTCCGCCGCCGCCAGCATAGGTCAGCCCATCAGCAGCGACGGGCAACCCGGAGGGGCGAGGGACCAACATTTTTGGACCACTTTGAAGTAGGTCATCCCACATCGGCAGTTTTGTGCTGTCCCCGCCTTGGTCACCGGGCTTTTTCAGCTTGCGCTTTCTGGCTTTCAGCGTCTTCTTGATGTCCTGCGCTTCGGGCTGCTGGATATTTATTGTGATCGGCGCGTTTACATCGCCATTGATTTGAATGGTTGTTCCCTTAATTTTGTGCGCCGTGATGTCGGATGAGACCCTTTTGAAAAAAGCTTGGGTCTCCCTAGGAACACTTTCCAGTGACTTCGCGAGCGCCTTCCCGGTCAATATCCCCGCCGCATCACTAAGATGGGCCGCAAAGGCTCCCAAGAGTTCACGCTGGTCCCAAAGTGTTTCGAGCGCGGATGCGACGGCGATCAGATCGGCGATGATCGAGCTAACTCGTATACGATCGACTACAAGGCGGCTGTCGACGCGGGGTCCGTATAGACGCCGAGTGAAAGCCCGATAAGCCCTGGAGATATCGACAAGCAGTTCCCCCGCCAGCTCGGCGGTTGCTGGGCCATAAGTATCAATTGTAAGCGTCAAGATTGCTGGCGTGTCTTCCTTGATGCCAGTCACTTCAAGATTTGCCATATCCCCTCCCTCTATGACATCTACCTTTCTTATTGGCCGAGCGCTCGCACTTCAAGGTGGGAAGCCGGATCGTGCCAAGGGGTCGCTCACGCGAGGGCTCCAATTTACGAGACAGCTCGCGGGTTTCCCCCCGGTGGGGGTGACAGGAACCCAGACTCCGCTACACTCCTCCCGCCCGCGAAGGGCCAGCGGACTGGGAACGCCGGGAGGGGCCATGCATCAAGTCGCCACCAAGGCGGACATCGCCAGCCTGAGGGAAGCCATTGAGCGCCGAACGCGGGCGCTCACTCTCGGCGGCGTGGTGGCGTTCGCTGCGGTGCTGGGGGCCGCGCTACTCCGGCTCATCTAGCAGCCCAGCGGACCCAAAAGGAAAGGCCCCCAGTGTCACCACTGAGGGCCTTTGTTGTGCCAGGGCCTGCTCTATGCCGCCGCCATCTGCTGATCCTGCTCTACCGCCGCAACCCACGGCCCCAGCGGCTTCCCCTCGCGCCATTCCCTCAGGAACTCAGCGACCTCCCAATCCTGAAGGCGGTCGAGCGCAAAGGCGATTGCGGCGCGGGGCGGCAGGCGGTGCATTTCGGCATGGGACATTTTCAGGCTCCGTGTGTTGGTTGCGTCTAGGGCTTCATAGTACCAATAGGATCATAGAAGTCAAAGACTTTGTGATACAATAGCGGCCACCCGTCAGGGGACGACACTCCGTGCGTATCAATAGGGCTTGCCCTAGCGAGTCCGCGAGGACTGTGTGCAAACGCGTATCATAAGAATGGGTATTGACATTTTGAGACTGTTGGATCAGAGGGTCAAAGAGTCCAGTGATCCCAGCAGGAGCCCTCGCGATGAAGACCCCAGCGACTACGCCTACCGGAGCCGGCCAGCTCGTCGGCTACGCCCGCACCTCCACCACCGACCAGAAGGCAGGGCTTGAGGCCCAGCTAAGGGACCTCACCGGAGCCGGGTGCGCCAAGGTCTTCCGCGAGGAGCTGTCCTCCGTGGCCGCCAACAGACCGGAGCTGGAGAGGACCCTGGACTACGTGCGAGAGGGGGACACCCTCATCGTCACCAAGCTCGACCGGCTGGCCCGCTCCGTGGCGGACTTGGTGGAGATCACCGCCAGGCTCCGGGCCAAGGGGGTCGCCCTCCGCATCCTCGCGATGAACCTCGACACCGGAACCCCCACAGGCAAGCTCATGCTCAACCTCCTGGGCTCCATCGCGGAGTTCGAGCGGGAGCTGATGTTGGAGCGGCAGCGGGAGGGCATCGCCAAGGCCAAGGCCGAGGGGAAGTACAAGGGGAGGGCTCCCACCGCGAAGCGCAAGGCCGCCGAGGTGATCAGGCTCAAGGCAGAGGGTAAGACCGGGGACGCCATCGCCCAGGAGCTGGGGATCGGCAGAGCGAGTGTCTTCAGGATACTCAGGGCACAGGCAGGAACGGCGGCGGACTGATGCGGCGACGGCGGGGTGACTGCTTCCTCAAGGGATGCCGGCAGCGCCCCGACCCGACCGGATACTGCCAGTTCCACTATCGTCTCAGTGTGCGGAAAGGCTGGAGGTTGCCCAATAGCATCGGGAGCTGCCGCGCACTCAGCTAACTCAGCGGCAACTCGGTGCCATATCCAAGCTCTCGGTCGATGCCCCTCTATCCGAAGTATCTCGCGCCCTCGTAGCCGCGACCCCCGTCCCGGCTTCTGACGCTCCTCCACGCCTAGGTCCTCCACCTCGCACCAAGTGCCGACGTTGCCAGCGCCCGGAGGTTCGCGAAGGGCTCTGCCCCAAGCATTGGCTGGAGTGGGCTACAGGGCATAGACTTCGCTGGAACCTGGCGGAGAAAATACCGATTGCCAGACTGACGGCCGCCCAGACCGAGGCCATTCGCAACCTGGCTTCAAGGGGCGACTGGATGGTGATCCACGGGATCGCCTCAGTGCCGGACCCCACGGTCGAGACCCTGGCTGCCGAGGCCGAGAGGGCCGAGCGTCATGCCGCCTACAGCCTCGCGGGCCGAGCGGTCGTGGCCCTGCTTTACTGGTGGTCCATCAAAGAGCTTCGCCTAGGGCCGCCCGCCAGATGGAGACTGTTGCCGATGCGACCAGCCACCCCCGAGGAGTGCATTGCGGTCTCCCTGGCCGGTTACCTGGCGGAGTGCGTCCACCGCCGCCTGGAGCCACGCCGGCCCGATGAGCACGTATGGCGAGCTATCACCCGCCCCGCCTTCCGACCTCATGGCATCGATGACGATGAGGACGCCGTGTCGATCATCAAGACCCAGCATGGAGAGGCCGACGATCTGGAGACCCTAGCTCGATACCGGCAGTATGAGGCCGCGACGGTGCGGCTGCTCCAGGAGCGGCGTATGTGCGCAGCAGCAGAATGCGTGGCTGGCGAGCTGATGCGGCGGAGGCAGCTAGCGGCTACTGAGGTGTACTCGCTTCTGGTGGACGAGGCCCTTTTCCCGCTTATCGCTAGCCCGAGCTAAGATCGGAGCCAGTGGCATGGTTTGCGGAATGCAGCCGGGCAACCCATTGAAATCATTCCGGCGCAGAAAGTAGTTCTTCTAGTAACTCTGCCACTGGTTAGAATTATTCAACGGCATTTATGATTTGATATTGAACATCCGAGCGTCTTTCGCTATTTGAAGGACGTATATCAAAATACCTCGCTCCCAAAACTCGTACAATACTCATGGGCCGCCATCACTTACAGGGTGGGCTCCAGGATATGCCCCAGACAAGCGTCCGGGGAGTCGCCCTCTATTTGGGCACGGTACAAGGATGCCCCACGCCATGAAGACGGCGAGGGGGATATGGGCCGCCAAGGATAAAGCGCCCGCCTCCCAAGCGTGAAGAGCGCTAGGACAAACGGACGGTGGTGAACCGGACGGGAGACCGGAAACGGTCCGGGAGTGACGCCCTCCCGCTGATGAAGACGCGGCAGCGTCGAAACCACTTTGCGCAACCAGCGCCCAGCCTCTCCTCCAGAAAGGACAACGCCAACCATGACACGAGCACCCGTGCGCGAAATCTCCGCGCCCTCCGCACTCCAGGGCATCGCCGCCCCGGTCAACACATACGTCCGCCCCGCCGATCCGGCCCCGAGCAGCCTCCACCAGTTGGCCGAGGGTCTCGCCGGGCTGGATGACGGCCTGGGCTCCTTCATGGCCAAGCGCAAGGCCAAGACCGACGAGGCCGATAAGCAGCGGGCCATCCGGGACTCATACCTCAACAACGGCGAGGGCCAGGACGAGGCTGTGAAGCGGGGACTTATACCTCCGCACGAGTCCACCACCTACATGAAGTGGTACAAGGCGACCCAGGGCGATGTCCGAGGCCGCCAGCTCATCGACCAGTTCGACGTGGCCTACAACCAGTGGCCCGACCGCAACTCGGGAGACCCGGAGAAGTTCAAGCAGTTCGTCGGCACGTTCCTCAAGGAGCATGTCGGGGAGGATACGGACCCCGAGGTCCTGGCCGGCCTCAACCCGCACCTGGAGCAAATCTTCTCGGGCGGCTACGCGAACTTCACCAAGGACCGCGCCGATACCGTCTACGGGGGAGCCTTGGCCGCCACGGGTGCCTCGATGACCGACCACATCAGCAAGGCCGGAGGTGACGCCCGCGCGACCGGCAGGGACATCGACTACGAGGCCCTTT
This sequence comes from Mesorhizobium sp. WSM3862, assembly GCF_002294985.1. Taxonomy (GTDB): domain Bacteria; phylum Pseudomonadota; class Alphaproteobacteria; order Rhizobiales; family Rhizobiaceae; genus Mesorhizobium. Next base: position 423,780 of record NZ_NSGE01000006.1, read on the forward strand.
GGGGTACCCTCATGTCGGAACGCAATGAAGCCCTGAAGCGGAACCTGGAGAAGGACGTGGACGGCTTCATGGTCAGGGGAATCGCAGATAAGTTGATTGGCTATTGCCAAGCCGCAAAAGAAGGATTCTTGAGAGGCTTTCTCGTAGCAGAGGAGGCCCGAGTGCGGCTTGTTTTGTCGATCCTGCAAGCAGTTCG
>NZ_NSGE01000007.1 GCF_002294985.1 Mesorhizobium sp. WSM3862
GCGCACAACGAACTGACCGCCGGCCAGGTGGTGAGCGACACCTTCACGGTGACGAGCCAGGACGGCACGGCGACGGGAACGGTGACGGTGACCATCACCGGCACCAACGACGCGGCGGTGATCACCGGCGATGCGAGCGGCTCGGTCACCGAGGCCTCCGGCGTTGCCAATGGCGCGGCCGGCACCTCGCCGGCGACCGGCGACCTCGACGCCAGCGACGTCGACAGCGGCACCGACTTCTCGGTGGTAAGCAACGGCGTGCACGGCACGCTGACCATCAATGCCGCCGGCGAGTGGAGCTACGCGCTCAACGAGAACGATGCCGCGGTGCAGGCGCTCAACGCCGGCGATCCGGCGCTGACCGACACCATCACCGTGCAGACCCCAGACGGCACCCAGCAGAACATCGTCATCTCGATCAACGGCGCCAACGACGCGGCGGTGATCACCGTCAACGGCGCCCAGGATGTCTCAGTCACGGAGAAGAGCGGCGTCGCCAACGGCACACCTGGCGATGCTTTCGCTTCGGGCGACCTCAATGCGACCGACGTCGACAATCCGGCGACCTTCACAGTCCAGGCCGCCGTCGCCAAGACTTACGGCACCTTCTCCATCGATGCCGCCGGCACCTGGAGCTATACGCTGGACGACAACAACGCCACCGTTCAGGCGCTCAACAGCAGCGGCGCGAACACCACGCTACATGAGCTGGTGACGGTCACCACCGCCGACGGCACCTCGCAGGTGATCGACATCAACATCAACGGCGCCAACGACGCCGCGGTGCTCTCGTCAGCTTCGGTTAATCTAACGGAAGGCAATACAGCGGCGGCGATCAGCACTTCTGGCTCGCTGACCATCTCGGATGTCGACAGCCCGGCGACATTCGTCGCCCAGGCAGCGACCGCTGGCACGTACGGCACCTTCGCCATCAACGCCGCCGGCGCCTGGACCTATACGGCGTCCTCGGCGCATGACGAGTTCGTCGACGGTCAGCACTATATCGAGAACTTCGACGTGGTCAGTGCGGACGGCACCCACACCTCGGTTCACATCGACATCCTCGGCACCAGTGATGGTCCGGCTGCTGTTGCCGACACGATCATCACCAACCTGGCAGCCGGGAGCGCAGTCATCATTCCTGAGTGGGCGCTCATTGCGAACGACCCCGCTTCGGCAATCGATGTCTCGGGAGTTGGTTCCGCGACGGGAGGCACCGTCTCCCAGTTGGCGGGTTCCGGTGCAAACGGAACCGTGACCTTCGCTGACACCGCGCCGATGGGCGGGACCTTCACCTACACAGCAACCGATGGAACAAGTTCTGGGGCATCGGCCCTGGTGACCATCACCCAAGATGCTACCGGGACAATCGACGGAACGTCGGGCGACAATATCCTCATCAGCTCGAACGGCGGAGCAACACTCGTCGGCGGCGCGGGCAACGACGTGCTTCTTGGCGGTAGCGGCAACGACACTTACCAGTTCGGACTGGCCGACGGCCACGACGTCATCTCCGATGCCGGCAGCGGCGGCGACAGCATTCAGATTGTGACTACCGCACCATTGGACAGCACGTCGATCGGAACGCTCAATTTCGAAAGGGTGTCCAACGATCTCGTCATCAATGTTGGAACCACCGAAATTACCATCCGCGATCAATATGTCGGAAGCAGCAACAACGTCGAAAGCATACAATTCACAAATGGCGGCACTGTGTACGGCTATGCGCTGAGCGCGTCGTCCTACAGACTGCAAACGACCTTGTCCGGCGGCGGCACTGATGATGTAATCGCCTCCACTTCGGCGGGTCAGGCTCTAACCGGTGGAAACGGCAACGATCTTCTCTTCGGAAACGGCGGCGACGACAGCACCATCAACGGCGGAAGCGGCAACGACCTCGTTGTCGGCGGGACCGGGAACGATACGCTCTTGGGGGCTGGCGACAACGACACCCTCGTCGGCGGCGACGGCAACGACACGCTGACAGGCGGTGCCGGGGTCGACACACTCACAGGCGGCATAGGATCCGACATTTTCAACTATGGCGCAGCCTCAGAGTCCACCCCAGCAAGTTTCGACACCATCACCGACTTCGTCCACGGCACCGACAAGATCGACCTGTCATCGATCGACGCCAACACGGCAAGTGGCGGCGACCAGGCCTTCCTGTTCGGCGGGCAGAACGCGGCTACCGTCGCCAACAGCATCACCTGGTCGGAGGTCGGCGGCAACACGATCATCCGGGCCGATGTGAACGGAAACACGAGCAACACCGAATTCCAGATCACACTAACCGGCACCGGGCTTGGTTTGACCGCAAGCGATTTCGTTCTGTGATCCCAGAGGTGGGCCCATCGAAGGCGTTGGCTCACCTCATTTCTCCACGGCCGAGGATTCACCTTGCGAATTAAGGTTTACGGAAGGTTACGAGCGGATCGCATAGCCGGTGAATGGATCAGGAGTAGTATGGTCTCGGGCGCGTAGACAGGGGGCGGTTCTCCGCTGGGCATTTTGGGCATCGACAACAAATCGCAGATCGTGAAGGACGCGCTTCGCGCCTGCCGCCGCTATTTCCTGTTTGCGGCGGTGTTCAGCCTGGCCATCAACCTGCTTTACCTCGCATCGCCGCTCTACATGCTGCAGATCTACGACCGGGTGGTCACCAGCGGCAGCGAGACCACGCTGGTGATGCTGACGCTGGTGCTGCTTGCGGCGTTCCTGGCGCTCGCCGGTCTCGACCTCGTGCGCGCCGCGATCCTGACGCGTGCCAGCGCCCGGCTCGACCGGCTGCTTTCGGCCAGGATCCTGGCGGCTTCCGTCGAGACCCCGTCGCAGGGTGCCTCGCCAAGCCAGCCGATCCGCGATTTCGACACCTTCCGGCAGGTGATCACCGGCAGCGGTATCCATGCCCTGTTCGACCTGCCCTGGTCGCCGATCTATATCGGCATCATCTTCCTCCTGCATCCCTGGCTCGGCTTCTTCGCGTTGGGCTCCTCGCTGCTTCTCATCGCCATGGCGGTGCTCAACGAATATATCGTGCGGGCGCCGCTGAAGCAGGCCAACGACCTTGCCACGGCCAACTACAATTTCACCGAAATGAGCCTCAGGAACGCGGAAGTCATCCGCGCCATGGGCATGATCGACGGCCTCGTCCGGCGCTGGGGGCGCGATCGCGGCCTGGCGCTCGGCCAGCAGGGGCGGGCGAGCGACCGGGCAGCGGTCATGTCCGGGCTGATCCGCTTCCTGCGCCTCACCATGCAGTCGCTGATCCTCGGCCTCGGCGCCTATCTGGTGATCGAGCGGCAGATCACCGGCGGCTCGATGTTTGCGGCCAGCCTGCTGCTGGGCAGGGGGCTGCAGCCGGTCGAGCAGATCGTCGGCCTCTGGCGCAGCCTGATCCTGGCGCGGGCCGCCCTTGGCAGGGTCGAGAGGCTGCTGGACGGCGGCGCGCAGGGCGAACGCTCGTTCAACCTGCCGAAGCCCACCGGCAAGGTCGCCGTCGAGCAGTTGAGCTTCGCCATTCCCAGCCTGCAGAAGGTGCTGCTGCGCGATGTGTCGTTCCGGCTCGAGGCAGGCGAGGCGCTCGGCATCGTCGGCCCTTCCGGCGCCGGCAAGTCGACGCTGGCGCGTCACCTCGCCGGCATCATGCAGCCAAGCCGCGGCACGGTCAGGCTCGATGGCGCCGACATGACGCAGTGGGGAAGGGAGGCGCTCGGCGACCATATCGGCTACCTGCCGCAGGACATCGAGCTGTTTTCAGACACGGTGGCCGCCAATATCGGCCGCTTCAAGACCGATGTCGACCGCGAGGTGATCGAGGCGGCACGGCTCGCCGGCGTGCATGAGATGATCATCCGGCTGCCGCAAGGCTACGAGACGCAGATCGGCGAGGGCGGGGCGGTGCTGTCCGGTGGCTACCGGCAGCGCATCGCGCTTGCCCGCGCCGTCTTCGGCATGCCGAACCTCATCGTGCTCGACGAGCCGAGCTCCAATCTCGATGCCGACGGCGATCGCGCCCTGGCCGACTGCGCGCTGGAGCTGAAGCGTCGCGGCAGCACGGTGATCATCGTCTCGCACCGGCCCTCGACTTTGGCCAATGTCGACAAGATCCTGCTCTTGCGGGATGGCGCGGTCGAAGCCTTCGGCATGAGAAACGAAATCGTGGCGCTGCTCAACCAGCGCGCGGCACCGATTACGATGGCGGCCCAATGACCGATATCGCCGCTTCCTATAGCAACCTCTCCGGCACCGAAGATGCGGGCGCCAATGCGGATTCGATCCGGGCACCGGTGTGGATCGGCCTGCTCATCATCACCGCCTTCTTCGGCGTGTTCGGCGGCTGGGCGGCGGTCGCGCCGCTCAACGGCGCGGTGCTTGCCGATGCAGTGGTGAAGGTCGAGGGCAACCGCAAGAGCGTCCAGCATTTCGACGGCGGCACGGTGAAGGAAATCCGGGTCAAGGACGGCGATATCGTCAAGGCCGGCGATGTGCTGGTGCTGCTCGACGACACCCGCGCCCGGTCGGAATTCAACCTCTATTCCCAGCAATATGCGCTGCTGCGCGCCACCGATGCCCGCATCCGCGCCGAGCTCGACGGCCATGAGGCGGTTACCTTTCCGCAGGATATCACAGCCGAGCACCAGGCCTATCTGCAGGACGCCATGGCCAACCAGATTGCCGACCTCGAGAGCCAGCGCGCCTCGATGGCCGGCGCCAGGCAGATCCTGCAGAAGCGCATCGCCGAACTCGACGAGCAGATCGATGGCAAGCAGGCGCGCGTCGAATCCTTTCGCGCGCAGCTCAAGTCGACGATCGACGAAAAGGCAAGCCTCAACAAGCTGCTGAAGGCGGGACTGACGACGAAGCCGCGTATCCTGGAGCTCGACCGCTCGGCCTCCGATCTGCAGGGCCTGATCGACCAGGCGCTCGGCGAGATCGCCGGAAATCGCCAGAGCAAGGCCGAACTCGAAAGCCAGATCGCGCAGCTCACCAACGAGCGTCGCGCCAAACTTTCGGCCATGCTGATCGATACCCAGTCGAACCTTGCTGATCTGGTGCCGAAGATGTTTGCCGCCCAGGCCACGGTGGACCGCGCCGAAGTGCGCGCGCCCTATGACGGCCAGGTGATGGACTTGACCGTCTTTTCGACCGGCGCGATCGTCGCGCCCGGCCAGACCATTTTGGATATCGTGCCGACCAGGAATTCGCTGATCGTTCAAGCGCAGGTCAAGGTCGAGGACATATCCAGCCTGCGCGCCGACATGACGGCCGAGGTCCGCTTCACCTCGTACAAGCAGCGCACGACGCCAGTCATCCACGGCCGCGTCACCCGCGTCTCGGCGGACCGCGTTACCGATGCCAAGACCGGCTTTCCCTATTACGTTGCCGACGTGGCGGTGGATCAGCAGGAACTCGCCGCTGCGCCGCAGATCCAGCTCTATCCCGGCATGCCGGCGCAGGTCATGATCGTCACCGAGGAACGCACCGCGCTGGACTACATTCTGGGGCCGCTGACCACGTCGCTCCATACGGCCTTCCGGCAGAAGTGAGGGAACTGCCCGTCAAGGGGTAGCGCAAGCATTGGACGGCTGCAGTCCAAGCATTGCGGCGGTGCCGGCGGTCGATTCCCATTTCCCCACTAGCCCTACCTTGGCTGCTCAGCATAATCTCGCGCCCGTTTCCAACCCCTGAGTCCGCATGAGCAATCTCCTCTTCACCCGCGTTCCTTTCAATCCGGTCTCGCTCGGGCTTGTCTGCAACTTCATCGCTCACTATCCGCCATTCGACGGCTATGAATTCGGCCAGATGGTGAAGTCGCTTCGTTACCAGCTCGAGCAGCAGACGCATCTGATCGGCTCGATCGACGATGCCATCGTTGCCTATGTCGGCTGGATCGTGACCAGCAGCGAAATTGCTGAGGCGTGGGTCGCGAACAACGGTCCGCTCAATTCCGATCCCAGTGGCAACTCCGTTGCCGCTACGATAATGGTGACGCGCTCATCCTCGCACATCCTGCCCTTGATCAAAGAGGCGAAGCTGCTCAACCCCGACAAATCCGTCTACTGGAAGCGCGACTTCATCGATGCGCGCGGCTCCATGAAGCGCGCCGTCCGCAAGCGGGACGCGTGATGGACAAGGTAGTGTCCATTGAGGCGCTGACCCAGGAAATCCTCATCCGCCTTGGCGACCGCTATGCGTCGATGTTCGTGCGCATCTGGCAGCCGGCGGGCGCGCCGCGCGGAACCGTGTTCTGTTTGCACGGCTTTACCGGCAACGGCGCCGATTTCGACTACCTGGCAGCCCTCCTTTGCCGCAACGGTTATCTGGTGATCTGCCCTGACTTGCTCGGGCGAGGCCGCAGCGCCTATCTGGGTTCGGGTTACGACATCAATGTCTACTACAATTGCCTGCGCGCGCTCGGTCAATTTGCCGGCAAGGAAAACCACTTCATCGGCTCCTCCTGGGGCGGCACGATCCTTTTGCTGTTTCTCTACATAACCCGCTCGCGGGCGACCAAGGTGGTGCTCAACGACGTTCCCATGCTTGGCGGAGCCAATGTCGACCGTATACGCGCCGAGATCATCCGCGATAGCGAAGCGAAGTTCGCCACTCGCGCCGAGGCCGAGGCGTATGTGCGCTCGACTCGCTCCTTCATGGGGCCGGTCGAGGAAGCCGTGTTTTCGCGCTATGTCGCCAACAAGGTCATTTCCGGCCCCGATGGTTTCCGCCTGGCCTATGACCCCGCGACGACCGGGAGCTTCGGCTCCATGGCCGGGCGCGACTACGATCTGTTTCAGATTGTCGCCAAGGTGCAGGCGCGGTTCCTCCTGATGTACGGCCGCGACAGCAATTTCATCGACAGGCAGGCCATCGAGCGCACCCGGCTTGTTCGCCCGGACCTGTGGGTGGCCGACAATGTCGATGCAGGCCACCCGCCCTCGCTGATGACTCTCGACCAGGCGCTGCTCATTCTCGGTTTCCTCACCGCCGCATGACGGGCGTCGAAGTTGTTGACGTCACCCCCGACGCTTGCGCCTCGATCATCTCGATCCTGCACCAGCGCCGGCCTTGGCGAGTGATCGAGCACACGCCCAGTCCGCGTTCGGTCGTTGGTTCGCTGAGGCTGACCAGTTCGATGCTTGCGGCACGCGGCGGTTCGAGATGCAGCGCCCTTAGCACGAAGCGCCGGCCTGTGGCGGCCTGATACCGGTTGAACACCACTGCAAGGATTTCAGCGTGGCTGCGCCGGCCAAGCACGAGGTAGCGATGGTAGTCGCCACTCCCGGGCAAGGCGATGTGAGGGGCGAGCCGAGGCTCCTTGCCGGACGGCCCCTCAGCCTTGTCGAGGTTGACGATGTAGAGGTCGAGCGGCGCGCCCTCGGTCGGCGCAAGCGAGACCGCCACGGCCGTGCCGTGATCGCGTCGGAAGCTGATGGCCGCATGGTGGGTGATCGGCCGCAGGAACTTCAGGTCGAGCCGGGTGAAATCCGGGTAGCGGCGTTCGATCAGAGCCACGACGTCCAGCCCGCGCACGTAGCGGCGGCCACCCACATGTGGGAAAGAGAGCCGCTCGCCCTCGACGAGCGCACGGGTCCGGGAGGCCTGGTTCATCGCCGGGCAACGGCGACCGAGGAGCCGGCCGCCGGCCGCAACGCCAGTCCATAGTCGAAGCGGATCACATCGTCCGCCCGGCTGAAGGTGAACTGGCGCACCATCGCTCGCACCGCCTCCCTGACCTCCAGCCGACCGAGGCGTGCGCCGCCGCACATGCGTGGCCCGGTGAGAAAAGGGATGAAGGCGCGACGGTCATACGTATCCTCGATGAATTCCTTGCGGCTGGCATCGAAGGATTTCGGATCGACCCAGAAAGCGGGATGCTGGTGCACGCCCACCACGGAGAGCAGGATGAGCTGTCCGGCCCGCAGCTGCCTGCCGTCCAGTGACGTCTCCGCGCCCACCTCCCGGACTAGGAAGGGAATCGGAGGCAAGTAGCGCATCGTCTCGTTGACGATGCAGTCGGTATAGGGCGTGTCCGGCTTGCCCGTATCGATCTCGTCCTGAATGCGCTGCTGCACCTTCTCGTTGTCGCCCAACCGATCGATCACCCACAGCACCGTGGCGACGGTGGTCTCTACGCCGGCAAAGACATTCATGACGAACTCTTCGACGGGCGAGAAACCCCGGACAGCCTTGGCCTTCTCAGCGAAGCGCGCCATCTCCGCCGCAGCGTATGGCTCGGCGGCGAGCTGGGCGGCAAAATCGGCGACCACCTGGCGGGCGTCGTACACGGCCCCGTCACGCTCGGAAATCGTAGGCGCTACCCAGGAAAAATATTGTAGCCGGCGCAGCACTTCGCGGACCCGGTCGATCAGCATGAGCGTCTGCTCGATGTCCGCGACCAGGCCGAAGGCGCGATAGAAGATGGTGAGAGAGGCCGAAAACAGTGCCTTCTGGATCCCGTCCGGCGTCGCATCGCTTTGCAAGAGGCGGGCCGTGTAGATTTCGGATACCGCGTTTTGCTGGGCCGGCCTCGCAGCCGCCAGATAGGCATCCTGGGTGATCTCGCGCCGAATCGCCCAATTTTCATCGTTGGTGTTGAAACGGCTATAGCCCAGGGCCGAGATCATCGAGAAGTTCTTGCGGAACAGCGCCGGCGACTTGACGATGTGGTCGACCGCATCAGGATGGTCGAACACCTGGAGGTTTCCGATGCGATTCTCGCCCGCTCCCTGTCGACCGCTTTGGGCGTAGAGCGCGTAGACGAGACTGTTGAGGACGTCCTCGATCTGCGATTGATTCATCTGGCCCCCCGCCATCCGCAACCGGATATGGCCGGTTTCGGCGGCTGACATACCCGTCCAAGACGTTTAGCACATTTGCTTCGAGTCGATAGGCTGGTTGGACCCAGGTCCGACAGCTCACACGTGTAGCGGGATCCAAGGCCTCAGGTCCGCGTCCATGGGATGGTTGCTGTGGCAAAGCTGTCACAGCGCCTGACGAAGACATATCAGTGGCTTTCGCGGATGCTTCCCATGAGTTAGCTTGCCGCGGGTTTTGGGTTTGGATTCTTTGGGGGAAAGCGTGCGGGCGCAGGCATCCGGTAAATTTTTGGCGACTGTTGCGGCCTCGGCTGCGTCAATGACTTCTGTCGGCGTGGTGGCGGCCCATGCGAATGACGCGCAGGCGACAGACCAGACGGTCGTCGATTCGCGCATCAAGCTCGCCTTTGAAGGCTCGTACTTTTCAAATGACATCCATGATGCCGACAAGCTCGGTCTTCCGCCCAGCAAGGCCGGCTTCAACGGCTCCATAGCGTTGACCAAGCAGATTTCGCCGGACATGGATTGGCGCCTGGCCGGCGCCTTTCATACCGGCAGGGACTGGTCGGAGGGCGGCAGCGAAGCGGTCCCCGGTGGTGTGCTCAGCGCGTCTCTCAGTCACGGATTCAATTTCCAGACGGTCGACTTCGATCTCGGCAAGCATGTGAAGGTGCAAACGGCCGACATTCGTTTCTTCGGTGGCCTGCGACTGCTGCACGCCGACCAGACGGAGTTCCATTCCTCCTTCTCGGCAACACCCACCGATCCCACCGACAAGGGCCTCTCCACTGACAAAATCGGCACCTCGGAATACTGGGGCATTGGTCCGCGCATCGGTGCGGAGGCTTACTATCCGGTCGGTGAGGCGTGGGGCTTGACGGGTTCGGTTGCAGGGTCCGTCATGTGGGGGCGCCGCGCCGACCGCATTCGGCAAAATGTGACATTTACGAACCCCGACGTGCAATTTTCCGATACACTGTCTAGCCAGCACTCGAGTGAGACCGTCTCCAATGTCGAGGCTTCGGTCGGCTTGAGTTGGACGCCCATCGCGAACACTACCTTTACGGCAGGCTACAAGATCGAGCAGTGGCACAATCTGATCGTGAACGCGGACCAGAAGGACCAGACGTTCGACGGTCCGTTCCTGCGCCTCGAAGTCAAGATGTGACGGCGGCGGCTCGCTGCAAGTGAATTTGGAAGCCGGTTTCGAGTCCAGGTTCGCGGCCAACGGCAACGTCAAATTGCACTACATTGCGGCGGGCTCCGGCCCGCCGATTCTGTTTTTGCACGGCTTTCCCGACCATGGCCTCGGCTGGCGTCGCCAGATCGAGGCACTCGAAGGCAGGTATAGGGTACTGGCGCCGGATCTGCGCGGCTTTGGGCGAAGCGATGCCCCGCAGGGACATGCCAGCTACGCACTCATGCCATGCCTTGTAGAGGATGTCCTGGCCGTGCTGGCGGCGGAGGGCCTTTCCCAGGTTTCGGTCGTTGGCCATGACTGGGGTGGCATGATCGCCTGGTGGCTGGCGATGCGCGTGCCGCAGCTCGTGCGCCATCTGGTGCTACTGTCGGCGCCGCACCCCCGCCACTATTTGCGCGCCATCCACGATCCGGCCAATGCCGGCACCATCAACTACATCCGTCGTTTCCAGGGGATCAGCGGCGCCATACCGACGCCGGAGGAGCTAGGCGGCTGGGTCGCCGACGCAGCCGAACGGCAGTTGCTCGTCGAGTCGCTTGAGCGCTCCCACCCTGATGCGATGCTTAGCTACTACAGAGCCAATATACCTTTGGGCAAGATGCCGGATATCGGCCCTCTGCCGCCAGTCAGGGCGCCGACTCTGGTGATGTTCGGCTCCGACGATCCCTACATTCCGGCCGGCGCATATGACGGAACATATCGCGAGGTCGACAACGTCACATCGCTGCTGGCGCTGCCTGGTGCCGGGCATTTCATCCACCACCAGGCCGCTGCCTTCGTCACCCGCGAGATCGAGGGCTGGGTGTCGCGGCCACCGTCGAGCTTCCGCAGTCTGGCTTAGAGCCACCCGCCGCCGAGCTCCTCGACATATCCCGGCATGATCGCGTCGGTCCGACGGGATCTTGGCGCCATGTCTCGTATTCGGCGTGTCATTCCGAATCAGCCTACTCCGGCGCTCTTTAGACCTCGGATAGGTTTTGCCGGTATTTGTCGGAAAAAACGGAGCCGGAAAAGTCATGACCGAGATCTGGCACTCACTGCTGGCCAATCTTGCCCTGGTCTCCATCCTTATCGTCGCCTGGGACCTTGTGGCGGATTTCACCGGGCGTCTCTCGCGGCGGGCACAGTCGCTGCTTTTGGGCGTGGTCATGTGCGCGGGCGCGGTCATTTCCATGGCGACGGCCTTGTCCGTCTCCGGCTTCATCGTCGACCTGCGCGCCGCGTTTATCGGAGCGGCCGCGTTCTTCGGCGGATGGCCGGCGATGTTCATCGCCGCTGCCGGCTCCATCGCCTATCGTCTTCATCTGGGCGGTCAGGGCGCCGAAGTCGGCGTCATGAGCATCCTGATCACCGCCGTCGTCGGCCTGGCCTGGCACCACATCGTCGCGGTCCGTTCGCGCACCATGTTCGACATACTCGGCCTCGGCCTGTCGGTCGCGCTGGCCGGGCTCATCACGCTTCTGGTCATTCCCTCGCAGGTCGTGACCGGCTTTGTGCAGCAGAGCACGTTGCCGTCTCTCCTGTTCCGCTTCCTGAGCACCTTCATCATTGCCGTGCTGCTCGACCGGCAGCAGCGGCGGCGCGATCTCGCCATGTCCAACATGATTTTCCGTGCCATGGTTCGCGAGCTGCCGGATAGTCTCAACGTGAAGGATACTCAGGGGCGCTTCATCGCGGCCAATCCAGCCACCGCCGAACTGGTGCGCGCCGCCTCCGTCGAGGACCTCATCGGCAAGACGGATTTCGATTTCTATCCCAAGGACGTGGCCGAGCGCTTCAGGCAGGATGAAATGGGCGCGCTGGAGGCCGGGCAGACGTTGCGCATCGATCAGCCCGCGCTCCTGCCTGACGGCAGGCAGGGCTGGCTCTACACGCTGAAGGCGCCGTTCCGCGACGAGGCCGGCAAGATCGTCGGCGTCATCACCCACAATCGCGACATCACCGAGCAGAAGCGAAACGCCCAGCTCAAGAACGACTTCATTTCGACGGTGAGCCACGAATTGCGAACGCCGCTGACATCCATCCGTGGCTCGCTTGGCCTGATCGCAGCCGGCGTCGCGGGCGAGCTGCCGCCCAAGGCCGCCAACCTCGTCAACATCGCCCACAAAAACAGCGAAAGGCTGGTTCTTCTCATCAACGACATCCTCGACATGGAGAAGATCGAGTCGGGCGTCATCACCTTCAAGATCAAGCAGATGCCCGTGCGTGCGGTCCTGGAGCAGGCCATCGCCGCCAGTTCCAATTACATGGCCGAGAGCGGGATCCGCATCGTCCTGGTCGACGATGCCCCGCGCGCCGAAGCCAATATCGACCCCGATCGCCTGCACCAGGTGATGGCGAACCTGCTGTCGAACGCGATCAAGTTCTCCGATCCCGGCGGCACTGTCATGGTGAAGCTCCAGCGTCGCGAGCGCGACATGCTGCGCATCTCCGTTATCGATGAAGGCGCCGGCATCCCGGAAGCGTTCCGCAGCCGCATATTCGGCAAGTTCGAGCAGGCCGATGCCTCCAGCACCCGCAAGAAGGGGGGCACCGGCCTGGGCCTGAGCATCGTCAAGACCATCGTCGAGAAGCTCGGCGGCGCCGTGTCCTTCGAAAGCGAGGAAGGCAAGGGTACCTCGTTTCACGTCGATCTTGCCGAAGCGCAGAGACAGGCCGAGAAGCCGGTTTTGGTCGAGCGCCGGTCGCGAAAGCGCGATGGCCGCCTGCGCGTCCTCATCTGCGAGGACGAGTCCGACATCGCTGCGGTGATCGCCGCACTTCTCGACGCCGACGGCTTCTCCAGCGATGTCGCCCCCGATATCGGTACCGCAAAAGCGCTCCTGAACTCCCGCGACTATGTGGCGCTGACCCTCGACATCAAGCTGGCCGGAGAATCCGGCATCAAGCTCTTCCACGACATCAGGGTCTCACCGGTGAATTCCGAGATTTCGGTCATCGTCATCTCCGCCATCGCCGACGAAGCCAGGCGCTCGCTGAACGGAACCGCCATCGGCATCGTCGACTGGCTGGAGAAGCCGGTGGATTCGGCGCGCCTTCACGCCGCTCTCGCCAAGATCCTCGCCAGCAAGGTCGAGCGGAGGCCGAGAATCCTCCACGTCGAGGACGACGAGGGCGTCCTTGCAGTGATGTCAGCTGGCTTGGGTCCAGGCGTCTTGATCGCTTCCGCCAAAACGCTGCAGGAGGCGCGGAAGGCGGTGGCAAAGCATCGCTTCGACCTGGTCATCCTGGACATACTGCTTCCCGACGGATCGGGACTGGATCTGCTCATCGATCTGCCGCTGGAAACCCAAGTCATCGTGTTCTCGGCGGCCGAGCTGGATCAGAACCTCGGTGACCGGGTGCAGGCGATGATGACCAAGACCAAGGCGTCGGAGATCGATGTCGCCAGGCTGGTCAGGAGCATGTTGGTCTCATCGCTCGATAGCGCCAGACCCGCCTCCAGTGCCAAGGAGTGATGATTATGCCGGCAAGGATCCTCTATGTGGATGACGAGGATGACATCCGCGAAATCGCCCAGATGTCGCTGGAACTCGAGCCCGAATTCGAGGTGCGGTCCAGCGCCTCAGGCATCGCAGCGCTGACCGATGCCGCCGATTGGCGCCCTGACCTCATCCTGCTCGACGTGATGATGCCGGACATGGACGGGCCGGAAACACTGAGGCGCCTGGCCGATTCGCCGCTGACGGCCGCGATTCCGGTGGCGTTCATCACGGCGCGCACCCAGACGCATGAGGTGGAGCGTTATCTCGCCATGGGAGCCGTGGGAGTGATCGCCAAGCCGTTCGACCCGCTGGCGCTTGCGGGCGAGGTGAGAAGGCTGCTTTCGGGGCGTTCCGGCCCGGTTTAGCCGGCGAGAAAGCCGCGCAAAAGATGCCTGTCGGCAAAGTCGGTTTTGCGTTTGCCGCTCCTATACCATGGCCCAATATTCATCTAGTGATTGTGTCGAAATGCGGCCGCCGCGAATCGGCTTTATCTAAGATCGCGCGGCGTCATCACTCCGGGGGGCGACGGAACCGGAGCAGGACTGGTGGTGGATGGAGCGAAGGCAAGAGTTCTGATCTGCGATGATGATCCCTTGTTGCTCGAGCTGATGGAATTCAGGCTGAGGGCGAAGGGATACGAGGTCATCAAAGCGGTGGACGGCGCCGAGGCGCTGGCGAAGGCGGAGCAGGACGGCCCCGACATCATCGTGCTCGACGCGATGATGCCCAAGGCCGACGGCATCGAGGTGCTGGCGCGCATCAAGGGCGACCCGGTGCTGTCGAAGACTCCGGTGGTGATGCTGACCGCGCGCAAGGCCGAGAAGGACATCGTTTCGGCGCTTGAGAAGGGCGCCGACGATTATCTGGTGAAGCCGTTCATTCCCGAGGAGCTACTGGCCCGGCTGGCGCGTCTCATCGCCCGCAAGGGCGGGAAGCGCTGATGCGGCGCGGCCGGCGCTCAGCCTTTGCCGCATGCCTGATCCTGGCGGTCGCCGCCGCTCCCGGCGCAGCGCTGGCGCAGACTGTCGACGAGCTCTACGCATCCGGCGTCAAGGCCAGGCAGGCGCAGCATTTCGACGAGGCCGCCGATCTTTTCCGGCGCGCGCTGGCGTTGAAAGCTGACAATGCCGACGCTCTTGTGCAGCTTGGCTTCGCCGAGCTCGGCCGCAACGATCTGCCGGCGGCGCGCGACGCCTTTTCCAGGGCGCTTGCCCTTGCCCCGGCCTATCGCGATGCGAGCTTCGGCATGGCCCAGGTCGAATTCCGCTCCGGCAATCTGGATGCGGCGCTGCCGCTCGCCGAGAAGGTCGCTGAGGCAGAGCCCGGCAATGCCGACGCGGCAGCGCTTCTAGAGAACATCCGCAAGGCCAAGCAGGCCAGCCAGGCGAAGCCGGTTCCGGCTGCCGCGGCGCCGGCGAAGAAGCCGCCCCACCGGCGGCCCGATCCCGTCGCCATCCAGTTGGAGCAGGGCAGGCGGTTGCGGGCGGCGGGAAAGCTGCCCGAGGCCGAGACCGCCTATCGCCGCGCGCTCAAGCTGTCGCCCAGGAACACCGACACCCTGGTCACGCTCGGCCTCGTTGTCGGCTCCAGCCAGCGCTTCGACGAGGCCGGGCGGTTCTTCGACCGGGCGCTTGCGATCAGGCCCGGCCTTCTCGACGCGCGGCTGGGCAAGGTCCGCCTGGCGATCTGGCAGGGCGACGCGCCGCGCGCCCGCGCCCTGGTCGACGATGTGCTGGCCTCGGCGCCGGACAATGTCGAGGCTCTCAGCCTTGATGCCAGAATCGCCTTGCTCGAGGCCGACTACAAGCGGGCCGGGCAATCCTTGCAGCGCGCGCTGGCGCTCGATCCGCGCAATGCCGAGGCGCTGGTCGGGCTCGGCGACGTGCGCCGCGCCGAGGGCGACGACGAGGCCGCGCGGCAGGCTTACGGCCAGGCGCTCGCCATCGAGCCGGGTTCCGCCGATATCGAGCAAAGGCTGGCCGTGCCGCCGCCGCGCAAATGGCGGCTCGACCTCGGCAGCGAGGTGAGCGATCTCACCGACGGGCTTGGCGACTGGACCGACAGTTCGGCCGGCCTTTCCTATCGGCTATCGCCCCAAACGACGATCTCCGGCCGCACGCGGCTCGCCACCCGCTTCGGCAACACCGACGTCCAGATCGAGGGCCGCGTCGACCAGGCCTTCTCGCCGGCCTTCTCCGCCTATGCGCTGGCCGCTGCGACGCCGGATGCCGACTTTCTGGCGCGCTATTCGATCGGGGCCGGCGCTTCGTGGCAGGTCGTGGCGCCGGCGAAGGTCTTCGGCCCGCTTTCGCTCAACGTCGACGCCCGCTACGACAATTTCGCCGACGCCGACGTCACCAGCATCCAGCCCTGGCTGCAGGGCTATCTCCTCGACGGCCGTCTGGGGCTTTCCGCCCGCTGGGTGCATGCTAAGGACGATATCGGCACGCGCGCGGACGGCTATGTGCTTCGCGCCGACCTCGCGGTGACGCCGCATGTCAATCTCTTCGGCGGCTATGCCGACGCCCCCGAAATCTCCGACGGCACGCTGGTGCCGACGCGCACCGTCTTTGGCGGCATCTCCTTCGACGTCAGCGATCCGCTGACGCTGCGCGCCAGCATCGCGCATGAACAACGCCCGACATTCGACCGAAGCATATTCGGGCTCGGGCTGACCGCGCGGTTCTGACCATGTGGTACGTCTGGAATCTCTCCATACTGCTCAGCGCGCTCTCCCTGGTGATCATGCTGTTTTTGATCGCGCGCCGTTTGCTGCGGGAGCGCCGGGACGCCGCCAGAGCCGGACAGCGGCGGCAGCTTCTGACGGCGCTGATCACCTTCACCGAAGACCGCGACCGCCAGACGCTGAAAACGGCCATTCTTTCGGTGCCGCCGGGCGTGGCGATCGAGGCCGGCTTCGAGTTCGTTTCGCTGCTGCGCGGCGAGGAGCGTGACGATGTCCTTGTCGCCTTCAACGAATGCGGCCTGCCGGCCCTCGTCGGCAGGCAGCTGGAACGGGGCAATGTGGCCGAACGCATCCACGCGGCCGAGATGCTGGCGGCGCTGGGGTCGCAGAATGCGACGGCAAGCCTGCTTTCGGCGCTGGACCAGGACCGCTCGCGCGAAGTCAGGATCGCCGCCGCCATCGCGCTCTGCGATCTCGGCAGCCTGCCCCTGCTCGGCGTCGCGCTGGACAAGATCGGCGTGGCGGGACAGCGCTCGCGACGCCTGATCGAACTGTTCAGGCGCTTTCCGCGCACGCGCTTCAACGAGCTTGCGATCCATGCATCGCGCGTCGACGCCGTGCCCTTCATTAGGGCGGCCGCGATCGACGCGCTCGCCCGCGCCGGCGGTTTCGGCTTTGCCGCCTTCTTCGCCGGCTTGACCGGCGATGCCTCACCCGAGGTTGTCGCCGCGGCCCTGCGCGCGCTGGGCCTCACCGGACACGCCGATGCACCGGCGATCCTGACGAGCGCGATGGCAAACGACGACTGGGACGTGCGCGCCGCCGCCGCCGAGTCCGCGGGACGCCTCGGCCTTCCCGAACTTGCCGCGCCGCTGTCCAGGCTGCTGGACGACGAGGTCTGGAACGTGCGCTATGCCGCCGCCAACGCGCTGCGCTCCTTTGGCCAGCCGGGCGAGCGGCTGCTGCGCCAAATCGCCGACAGCGAGGTCTCGCGCAGCCAGCGCACCGCCTCGCTCATTCTTGCCGAGGGGCCGGCCGCATGATTGCCGACTGGAGCGACGAGATCGTCCTTGCCGCCACCATCCTGTCCTGGTTCATCATCGCGGCGGGGCTGGCGCAGACGACAATCTATCTGCTGCAGCTCGTCCTCGCCGGCTATGCGCTGTCCAAGCGCCCGCCGGTGGCGCGCTCGGCGCTGCTCTGGCAGCGCTACGGCGAGGTCGCGCCGCCGATCGCGCTTCTGGTGCCGGCCTATAATGAGGAAGTGAATGTGGTGGAGAGCGTCCATTCCATGCTGGCGCTCGAATATCCGAATTTCGAGGTCATCGTCATCAATGACGGCTCGAAGGACCAGACCTTGCAGCGCCTGATCGAGGGCTTCAAGCTGGTGAAGTTCCACCGTCCCTACGAGGACGCGCTGGCGCACAAGCCGATCCGCGGCCTCTATTCCTCGCCGATGACCGAGCGGCTGTTCGTGATCGACAAGGAGAATGGCGGCAAGGCGGACGCGCAGAATGCCGGCATCAATGTCTGCCGCGCGCCGCTCTTTTGTGTGATCGACGGCGATTCCATCCTCGAGCCCGATGCGCTGATGCGCGCCGCCCAGCCCTTCATCGACGATCCCGAGCGCACCATCGCGGTGGGCGGCACAATCCGCATCGCCAACGGCTCGAAGATCGAGGCCGGCAGGGTGCGCGAGGTGCATCTGCCGCGCCGCCTGCTGCCGCTGTTCCAGGTGGTCGAATATCTGCGCGCCTTCCTGATGGCCAGGCTTGCCTGGAGCAGCGTCAACACGCTGATGCTGGTCTCCGGCGCCTTCGGCATGTTTCGCCGCGCCGAAGTGGTGGCGGTGGGCGGCTTCACCAAGGGCTCGATGGGCGAGGACCTCGACCTCGTGATCAAGCTGCACCGCCACATGCGCGACAAGAAGCGCAAATACCGCGTTCAGTTCATTCCCGAGCCGGTGTGCTGGACCGAGGCGCCGGAAACGCTGAGCGTTCTGGCGAGGCAGCGCACGCGCTGGCAGCGCGGAGCGCTCGAATGCTTCTTCCGCTACCGCGCCATGTTGTTGAACCCGCGCTATGGCCGCGTCGGCTTCCTCGGCTTCGGCCACATCTTCATCGTCGATGTGATGGGGCCGGTGGCGGAGGTGCTGGGCTATATCCTGATCCCGGCCTTCTGGCTGCTCGGCATCCTGTCGGCCGAATATCTCCTGGCCTTCACCTCGCTGATCTTCACCTATGGCGTCTGCGTCAGCGTCTGCTCGCTCATCCTGGAGGAGGCCGAGCTGCAGCGCTTTCCGCGCGCCAGGGATCTCGCCGTTCTGACGGCGGCCGCCGTGATCGAGAATTTCGGCTACCGCCAGCTCAACAATTTCTGGCGCGTGAAGGGCTGCTGGCAGTTCTTGCGCGGCGACCAGGGCTGGGGCGAGATGACCAGGACCGGCCTCGGCGCCGCGAAGAAGTGAGCCGGGCTGGCGGCGTCAGGCCAGCGTCCGCTCGATCTCCGCGACTAGCGCATCGAGCGCAGCGCGGACATCGCCGCTTTCCGCCTGCTCGATGAGCAGCGTCTCCAGCGCTGAGGCCCGCACGCTGATCTCCGCAAAGCCGAAAGTGCCGGCCGCTCCGGCGAGCGAATGGGCGAGCTTGGTCAGGTTGGAGCCGGGCAGCGCCTCGCGCGCCGCCTGCAGTTCCGCGAGCTGACCGGCGCAGCGGGTGAGGAAACGTTGGCGCAGGGGGGCGAAGGGATCGGTTGAGATAGGGTGCTCCTGGATGAATGGAGGCGGTATTCAAGCAGAAAGCGGCGCGGGGTGGAATGGCAGGCGGACCAAGTCGCTCATCTGTCGCCCTTGCTTGGCTGCGTTGCCGTCCCCGCAGTTACGCTGCGTTTAGCGCCGCCGTATAAGGAAAGGGAATCCGGAGGGCAGCACGCTGATGTTGGACAATTACGAGGTGGACCGATTTGGCGTGATCCACCAGATCGACTTCACGCCGATCAAATACGACAAGCAATATATTTCCTATTACGAGGACCTGAGCGACCGCACCATCAAGCTCGGATATCAGCGGCTTGGCTGGGTGCTGGGATTGACCGGCGCGATCCCCCGCTCGGTGCTGGAAATTGGATACGGCACCGGCACGTTCATCGAAGCCGCGAAGATAACCGGGGTCGCCGATTGCGCCGGCTACGATATCGCCGAGTTCCCGCTGCCCGCGGGGGTCCGCTTTGTCGGTTGGGACGAGGCGCTGGCCAGTTCCTGGGATCTGGTCGCCATGTTCGACGTGCTCGAACACATCCCGGATCTGGGTTTCCTCGACCGCCTGCAGACCCGGCACCTGGCCGTCGCCGTCCCGTACTGCCGCTGGCGCGAGCTCGGCGCCGACGGTGACGCCTGGTTCCGAACCTGGCGTATGCGTCTCCCCAACGAGCATTTGCACCACTTCGACCGTGACTCGCTGGTGGCGTTGCTCGCCCACAGCGGCTTCGACTGCGTGACGCTGAACTGCTTCGAGGACGGCATCAGGCTGCGGCCCGGCGAAGCCGGCCCGAACATTCTGTCCGGCTTCTTCAGCAAGCGATAGGTTAGGTTCAATCCGCGCGCGAGGGCAGAGCCGGGCGAGGGGACCGCCCTCATGCGCGATGGCCTTCAGCTCCGCCAGCAGCCCAAGACCGTCGGGGCCAAAGCAACAAAGGAGCAGTCTGGGCGTTCTGATCAGCCGCTTGCGGAGCAGCCGAAGACATGACCATGCCGCAAATCCTGTCGTTCGCCGTCACCTTCGTGATGATGGCAGCGTTCGTATGGGGCCGCTATCGCTATGATCTCGTCGCTGCTGCGGCGCTGTTGCTCGCCCTCGCCGTCGGGATTGTGCCCTTTGACAAAGCCTTCAGCGGGTTTAGCGACGATATCGTGATCATTGTCGGCAGCGCTCTGCTGGTGAGCGCAGGCATAGCGCGATCGGGCATCATGGAACTCGCCATCGCGCGCTTTGCTCCGAAATTGTCGGGAGTTCGCTCGCAACTGGCTCTGCTGGTGATCGTGGTGACGTGCCTGTCTGCCTTCGTCAAGAATATCGGCGCGCTGGCGATCATGATCCCGATCGCCTTTCAGTTCGCGCGCCGGTCCGGCACTTCACCATCGATATTTCTGATGCCCATGGCGTTCGGGTCATTGCTCGGCGGTCTTATGACGCAGGTGGGCACTTCCCCGAACATCGTTGTCTCCCGGGTGCGAGAGCAGCTGACCGGAACGGCGTTCACAATGTTCGACTTCGCGCCCGTTGGAGCGGCTGTCGCCGCCGCCGGGATGATTTTCCTGCTGTCTTTCTATTGGCTGTTGCCGGTGCGCGAAAAGCTCGGCGGGGCGCTGAATGAAGCCCTCGACATCAAGGACTACCTCACAGAGGCGCGAGTTGTCGGCGATTCCACCGTGCTTGGGAAAACCGTCGCCGACGTTATGAAGCTTGCCGGCGGCGATGCCGTCGTGACGTCGATCCTGCGCAATCGGACGATGCGGATGACGCCGCTGCCCGATGCCGTCCTGAAGGTGAACGACATCCTGTTGCTCGAAGGCGACCCGGCGGCGCTGGATCGCCTTGTCTCGCAAGGCAAGCTCAGCGTCACGGGCGATCGGGTGAATGAAGAGGTCACCACCAGCGAGATGGTCGCTATCGAGGCCGTCATTGGCGAAAGCTCGCCCTTGATCGGCTGGACGGCTCAGCGACTTGCCCTCTACGATCGCTTCAACGTCAACCTCCTGGCTGTCAGCCGTCGCGGCCAGCGCCTCGACCGCAGGCTCGCCAAGGTCGAGCTAAGGCTCGGCGACGTCGTCGTGCTGCAGGGCAATGCAACCACAATGCCCGAGACACTGCGCGGACTAGGCTGCCTGCCGCTGGCGGAAAGGCCTATCCTTCTTGGCAGCGTGCGCAAGGGTATCGTGCCCGTGGTAATCCTCGCCCTTGCCATGCTCACGACTGCCGTGGGTCTGCTCCCTGTTCCCGTCGCCTTCTTTGCGGCCGCGGTCGGGATCGTGCTGTTCAAGGTCATCCCGCTCCGCGACGTCTACCAATCGCTGGATGGCCCAATCCTGGTGATGCTCGCCGTTCTCATCCCGGTGAGCGATTCGCTGCGCACCACGGGGGCGACCGCACTGGTCGCCGCGGAGCTTGCCAGGTTCGGGACCATTCTTCCGGCGCCCGGCGCCCTGACGCTGATCCTCGTTGCCGCCATGGCCGTGACGCCATTCCTCAACAATGCCGCCACCGTGCTTGTCATGGCGCCCGTCGCGTCGGAATTCGCCGCCGATCTGGGCTACAGGCCGGAAGCCTTTCTGATGGCTGTCGCCATTGGCGCCGGCTGCGACTTCCTCACGCCGATCGGGCACCAATGCAACACCCTTGTCATGGGCCCGGGAGGCTATCGTTTCAGCGACTATCCGCGTCTGGGGCTGCCGCTGTCGTTCCTTGTCGTCATTGTTGCCGTGCCGATGCTGGCGATCGTCTGGCCAATGAACTGACAAGCCACGAAGGGACGCGAACGACCTCGCTCTACCAAGCTGCCTGGAAGTTCACCGCAAATTGCTCTTTGGAAACAGCACGCGATCGGGTTCTGCATTCATTCGCGCCAGCATTTCCTTGATCAAGCGTGTTTTGGTGCGGCCCGCTTCCTTCGGCGGCACGAGGTAGCGCACGATGGCTTCGAGCCAGGTATTTTCACTGACGCGAAAATGCACCACCGGATGCTCCTTCACTTGCAGCTCGTCCACCGGCGTTTTCGACAGGATGTCCTTATAGACCTTCACCTTCTGGCTCATGATGTCGCCGATCTGCTCGTCCACGACCTCTCGCATGGTTTTCGCCACGAATTCCAGGTCGCTGTCGTAGGCGAGCTGGAACTTGATTTCGTTCCAGACATAGGGAAACAGCGGCCAGGAATAGTTGAAGACCGGCGTGTCGAACACGGTGGAGTTCGGGAACTTGATGACGCGTCCGCTCGGATGATCGGTCCAAAGATGCTCGCCGCCGAATTCCCACAACGTCGTGTCGAGATAGCTGACGTCGATGACGTCGCCATGGGCATCGCCGATGCGGATCCGGTCGCCGACGCGATAGGGCGCCCGGGCCAGTATATAGATCCAGGCGATGAAACTGGAGATCGGCATCTGCAGCGCGAAGCCGAGAGTCAGTGAAATCAGGCCGAGCGAAACGACGGCGGCGTACCAGTTCACGAACAGAACCGAGATGGCCACGAAGACGACGGCGACCACGACGATCAGTCGAAAAATTCGTTTCAGGTTGAAACGCGAGACGCGATTGGGAATTCGGCCGATGAGAAAGACTTCGACGATATTCGCTATCGTCAGCATGACGAAAATGAGAAGGCCGCCCCAGACATAGTTCAGCACGCGGACGCGCAAAGGCGCCTCAAACCATTCCACGCGCCAGTTGATGACAAGTTGGGCGGCAAAGAGCAGCAAGGCAGCGGCAGCGAAGCCAGCCGTCCACCAGAGGTCTTCTTTCCGAAAGCTGAAGCGGAACTTTTCCTCGGGCTTTTTCGCCTGCTGCTGGATCGTCTTCGGATCGGCAGTCCGCTGCGCGGCCCGTTCGAGCCGGGAAAGGTTCTCCTGTTCCTTGTCGCGCCGTTCCATGGATTCGCCATCCGATGTCGCATCAACATCGAGCAGCGGCTAATCGTTCCGCGACAGTGGCGTTCGATGAGGCGCTCGCGGCGCGTGAGACCGCGTCGCCATGCGTGCTCGAACCGGATCTGAGTGTCCTCGGCCGCCTTAAGACCCGTCACCTGGCCGCCGCCGTCCCTTGTTGCCGCTGGCGCGAGCTTGGCGCCGACGGCGACGCGTGGGCGGCCCGGCGGAGCGGGCCCGGCCATTCTGTTTAGGAAGCGATAGGCGAGTCTATGTTCGCCTGAGGCCGGGCGAGGGGCGGCTTATCTGCGATGGTCTTTATTCCGCGAATTGGATCCGACGCGCCAAATGTAAGCTGTTCCTGCAGATTTTTCTCGCAACCAATTTGATCTATCTTGACACCGGTTGCGATACCAATGTCATATTGGTCCTAAGAATCCCGAGATTGGTTTCAAATAGTTGCTAGAGGCAGCGAGCCGATGAACGTGACTGACAGCAAGGGATATCGAACCGTTTCGAGGAGGAGCGCCATAGACGGCGCCGTCACCGACGAAAGTGGGAGCGATGGTCACAGTCGCCTAACACTTAACGAACTCGCGCAGACGATGGACAGCCGGGGCCAGCCCCATGTTGAGAAGGTGCGATCTGAATGGAACCGAAGACGCCATGACATGGCCCCGGTTCTAAAGGTCCATGAACTCAGTAAGAATTTCGGCGCGGTCAGGATCCTTAACGACGTCACTTTCCAGATGGCGGAAGGGGAGGTCATATCCCTTATCGGCGCGTCTGGCTCGGGAAAGAGCACGTTGTTGCGCTGCATAAATTTTCTGGAGACGCCGACCTCAGGGAGGATCGAGGTGATGGGCGACGCAATCTCCATCACCACCAATCGACCGGGCAAGAGCGAAATCACCAACCGCGCGAAGATCCGGCTCTTTCGCCAGCGGACTGGCATGGTGTTCCAGAACTTCAATCTCTGGCCGCACCGGACCGTGATCGGCAACGTGACAGAGGCGCTCGTCTACGTGCTCGGGAAAGGAAGGCGGGAGGCCGAGGATATGGCGCTTTCGGCGCTTTCCAAGGTGGGGATGGCCGAATTCCGCGACCGCTATCCCAGTCAGCTTTCAGGCGGTCAACAACAGCGCGTGGCGATCGCACGGGTGCTGGCGATGCGACCAAAGATCATGCTTTTTGACGAGCCCACATCCGCGCTCGATCCGGAACTCGTGGGCGAGGTGCTGAAGGTGATCCGCACGCTGGCCGAAGAGGGGGCGACCATCCTTCTCGTCACCCATGAAATGCGGTTTGCGCGCGACGTGTCGAGCCGAATGATATTCCTGCGCAAAGGTATCCTTGAGCAGGACGATGCGCCGGAAGAGTTGTTTCGCAACCCTGCCTCGGAGGCGGTGAAACGGTTTCTCTCCAGCGTCATGCCAGCCGCCGCGTGATCGCGGTTTTCTTCAGCAGAACAAGAAAAGGGGTAACACTCATGCTTTCAGTTCAAACGTTTCGTTCGATTTTCGTATCCGGTTTCATGCTCGCCGCCGCAGCCGGTGCCGCGCGCGCCGAGGAAGGCGTCCTACGCGTCGGCACGGAAGGGGACGCGCCGCTGTTCAGCATGGCCGACGCCAACGGAAACGTCACCGGCTTCGACGCCGACGTTGCCAACGGTATCTGCGCCGAACTCAAGATGAAGTGCAAATTCGTGGTGCAGGCTTTCAGTTCGCTGGTTCCCTCCATGGATAGCGACCGCTTCGACGTGATCATTTCCGGCCTTGGCATCACTGCCGAGCGCCAGAAGAAGATCGACTACTCCATCCCGTACGCCACCACGCCGCTCTATTTCGTGGTCCCCAAAGATTCCGCTCTTGCCGGGCTCAAGAGTCTCGAGGAGATCGAAAAGGCGCTCGCGGGAAAGAGTGTCGGCGTCGTGACAGGCACGACCTATGCCAAATTCATCGGCAAGCGGGCGACCAGCGCCGATCTCAAGACTTATGATGCCACCACTCAGCAGACCGCTGATCTTGCGGCTGGCCGCCTGGATGCCGCTTTCGGCGACTCCCCGACCTGGATGGATTTCCTCGCTACACCGGACGGCGCCAACTTCACGAAGATCGATGTGAAGATTACGGCGATGAGCGATCCTCAAACCCTCGGCCACGGCATGGGTGTCGGCATGCGCAAGGGGAATGCCGAACTCAAGGCTAAGGTAGATGCCGCGCTCTGCAACATGATCGATGGAGGTAAGATCAAGGAGTCTTCCCTCAAGTGGTTCAAGGACGACTACACCATTCCGTGCAAGAAGTGATCCTCTCGCAACAACTGGCCGTCGCAGCCCGCGGCGGCCCGACGGGTGTCATCCATGTTTGAAACTATCTGGTTGCTGGTTGTGGAGCAGGGCTGGGGACTCGCTTTGCTGCGCGGCGCCTTCGTGACGATCTGCATCGGGCTGGTCGGCATGATGATCGGGTTGATCGCAGCCGTCCCGTTTGCCATAGCGCGCTGGCAGCGGGTCCCGGTGCTGTCCCAGATGATCGATGTCTACAGCATCGTCGTCCGCGGCGTGCCGGGTCTTCTTGTGATCTATCTCCTGTTCTTTGGCTCTGTCGACTGGGTGCAGAAGATAGCCGTTGCCTTCGGCTACCGAGACACGGCTGAAAGTGCCTACCCGTCCATTATCGGCATCCTCGCCATCGCGACCATTTCCTGCGCCTATTCGATCGAGGTGATGCGAGGCGCTTTGGAAGCCGTTCCCAACGGTCTTCTTGAAGCCGCGAAATCTTTGGCGTTGCCTCGATCGGTCGCCTTTTTCAGAATCACGTTGCCGCTCGCGTTGAGACTTGCTCTCGGCGGGATCAACAATGTCTGGCAGATGACGATCAAGGATACTTCACTCGTTTCCATCGTCGGCATGCAGGAACTCATGCGTATGGCGGCTATCGCGGCGGGCATCACGCGCTCGCCACTTCTCTTTTACTGCATCGCTGCCTCGCTGTTCTTCGCCATGACAGCAGTCAGCCAGACCCTGTTCGGCCTGGCTGAGCGCCATATCAATCGCGGCTTCAGCGGAGGTTAGAATGGATTTCACCATTATTGCCTATGCGATTCCGTTCCTTCTCACCGGCGCAAAGACAACGCTTCTGATCTCGGTGTTCGGCGTGGGCTTAGGACTGCCATTCGGCATCCTGGTGGCGCTCGCGCGCACTTCGCGCAATCGCTTGGTTTGCACGGCGGCCGACGCCTATTGCGCCGTCTTTCGCGGCACGCCCATGCTAGTGCAGATATTCGTGATCTACTACGGATTAGGGCAGGTCGGGTTCTTTCGCTCCAACCCGGTGATTTGGTGGCTGATCGGCGACGGCCTGCACGCAGCCATTCTCGCGGTCCTGTTGAACACCGGTGCCTACACAGCCGAAATCTTTCGAACCGCGTTTTTATCCCTGCCGCGCGGGCTGATCGAGGCGGCGGAAGCCTGCGGCATGTCGCCTTGGATTATCTTGCGCCGGATCAAGTTCCCGCTGGCTTTGCGACAAGCGCTGCCATCCTACAGCAGTGAGGTTGCCATCATCGTCAAAGAATCCAGCCTCGCTTCGACCATCGCTGTGCTCGAAATCACCGGTTGGGCCAAACGCCTGATGAGCGAAACCTTCGCCATTATGGACATCTTCATCATCACCTCCGTCTTCTACCTCACCCTCAATGTCGTCGGACTGACTGCCTTGAAGCTTTTGGAGCGGCAACTTTGGTTCGAACGGCGTTCAACGCGCAGAAAGGCCACATCCCTATGTCCAAGTTGACGTTCATCGACCAGAATGTGCTTCCGCGCCCACGCGAAGGGCAGCCTCTGCCCGACCGCCTTGTGGAGGGCGATCCACGTTTTCTGAGCTGGGATATCGCCCAGACCGCAGACGGCGCCGTGAAGGCAGGGGTCTGGGAGGTCACGCCTGGCGCCTATCGTTCGATTAAGGGCGAGACTTTCGAGTTCTGCTACATCCTTTCGGGTGTCTCCGAACTCACTGAGGATGGCTGCCCGCCGCGCCGCATCGCGGCTGGCGACGCCTTCGTCATGCATCCGGGATTCACCGGCGTATGGCGTGCCATCGAAACCACGCGCAAACTCTGGGTCTCACGTGATTGACCGGTTTGCGCTTGCCCGCCGATCCGACCAAAAGCTGGTATGTTCCCATGACCGCCGATTCCGCTGGCCCCTTCAAATCCACGCCCTATTGGTGGGAGGATTGCACCTTCTCTCCCCTCCCAGTCCGCCGGGTCGCCTCCAAATGCGACGTGGCGATCGTTGGGGGAGGCTATGCAGGACTTTCGGCGGCCATCGAGCTTGCTCGTGCCGGTCGCAGTGTTCAGCTTTTCGATCGCCAGTCGCTGGGGCAGGCGGCTTCCAGTCGTAATGGCGGCATGGCGAGCGGGAGCATTCGACCCGGGCGCAAGGAATTGATCAGAAGATTCGGCGAGGCCCGCGCCACCGAGATCCTGATGGAGGGAAAGGCCGCACGGGAAGACCTGTGGGCCTTTCTGAAGGAGGAGAAGGTGGAGTGTGACTTCCATCTCTCCGGCCTGTTCGTCGGCGCGATCAACGCTGATGAATGCGACGAACTCAGCCGCTCCGCCGATCTACTGCGGCGCTTTCTGGGCATCGAGGCTCATCCCGTCGGCCGGTTGGACGTGCCGACCTATATCGGGACGGATTTCTACACGGGTGGATTCGTGCGGATGGATACCGGTGGCCTGCATCCGGCCAAGCTGCTTGCGGGTATTATACGGGTGGCAATGGCAACCGGAGCGGTAATCCATGAGAACACAGCCGTTACGGGAACCATCGCCGAGGCCGGCGGGGTCCGTGTGAGAACGTCGCGCGGTGACGTTCTCGCCAGGAAGGTGCTGATCTGCACGGATGCCTATACCGACGGCTTCGATCCTTGGCTGCGACGCCGTATTGTGCCGGTGCGCAGCCGCATCATCGCTACCGAGCCATTGGCAGAAGGCGTCATGGACCGGTTGATGCCGAAGCGCATGATGTATGGCGATATGCGCCAGCTCAGCTATTACTATCGCCCTTCGGCGGACGGATCGCGCATCCTCTTCGGCGGCAGGGACGGCACCACGGCGGGTGACGCGCTGGCGCCGACCACCCATTTGCGCAGCGAACTTGGCCGAATTTTCCCCGAACTGAGGGGCGTCGGCCTGACGCATAGTTGGTTTGGCCAGGTCGCCATGCATCGCGACATGGTGCCTCGGATTTTCACCTCGGGTGATACGGTTTACGCCACCGGCTTCTGCGGCTCCGGAGTGGTCTGGGCCCGCTGGCTGGGCAAGAAGGCCGCCTTCAAGATCCTCGGCGAAACCGAAAAGGCGCAGTCCGCCTTCGATTTCGACCCCGCTCCGAAGGCCGTGCCGTTTTACCGCGGCAAGCCATGGTTCATCCCGCTTGTCTATTCCCTTTACGAATGGCGGGATAAACGTGCGATGCGCCGTCGCCAGCCCGAAGCAAAGAGGCGATAACCTTGCTCTTCCTTGGCGACGGGCCCGCCGCGTACAGGAACCTCATCTTGTCTGGATGGCGCGCACCGCGTCCGTCTTGAAAACAGTGTCAGATGCCCCGCCTTGAATAGAACGACAAGCGATTAGCGTTCGAACGCGCCATTCTGCTCGGTTCGGCAATCTCAAAATTTTGGCGATGAGGCCTACTCACCCCATTGTCTCCGATCCGAGTATGTTGGCTCTCGCGGTCAAGATATGGCTATGCATTCTTTGTTCGGCCTGCCCACCATCGCGGTCAGTGATCGCCTGTAAGATCGCGCGATGATGAGCCGTATACTCCTGCATACGCTCTTTCGTCAGAGACAGCTCTTTCATGCGCCCCCAAAGACGCCCCGCCCGAAGCGAGTGAATACCTTCGTAGAGCGAGGCCAGCAATCCATTGCGGGCCGCCACCACTACCAGTTGATGGAACGCGGCGTCCCAACGCTCGAACTCCGCCAGCGTCGCGGCGGTACTGCCATGCTGGATGACCTTGTGCATCTCTTCAGTTTCATAGGGGGTCGCCCGCAACGCCGCGAGCGCCGCCACCTTCGGCTCGATGATTAATCGTGCTTCGAAGACCTCAGCGGGATAGGTCCACAGTTCTTTCCGAGAGGCATCGTGTGCGCGATACGGAGCGCTCGCGGTTGCCCCTCGCTCGGCGACGAAAGTGCCACGCCCGACATGGCGAAGCAGGCGCCCCTCTTGCTCCATCTCGGCCAGCATGCGCCGGAGGGCCGTGCGGGGTAAACCTAGCTTGAGCGCGAGATCGCGCTCGGGTGGCAGCCGGTCGCCTGGCTGCAATCCAGCCGCCTCGATGAAATCCCTCAAAACGACGGTCATGCGGCCACTCCACTAAGAAACGGGCGGATTTCTCTGCAACCAATTTGATCTACATTGACACCGGTTGCAATACCAATTTCATATTGGTTCCAGCAATCGACAGACTGGTTGCGCATGTTTTCTAAAGCCGCGAGAGGATGGGTGTGAGTCAGACAGCAAGGGATATCGAATCGTTTTGCGCGGATGCTGCGGCTATCATTGCAAGCGCTCCTGTGGATCTGCTGGTGGGCGGCAAATGGACAAGTGCAACCGGCGGCAATCGGTTTGATGTCGCCGATCCATCCAACGGGCTCACGATCGCGTCTGTCGCAGACGGCGCAGTCGCCGACGCAATCCGGGCGATCGATGCTGCGGAGGCTTCTGCGACTATGTGGAGGCAAACCCCTTCACGCCGGCGATCGGACATGCTGATGCGCTGCCATCGGCTCATGCTCGATCGTGCCGAATGGCTGGCGCAACTGATATCTCTGGAGAACGGCAAGGCCCTCCCGGACGCTCGCGCAGAGGTAACGTATGCCGCGGAGTTCTTCCGATGGTACGCCGAGGAGGGGGTGCGTACTCTCGGCGACATCGGCCACGCGCCGGGCGGTGCAAACCGAATCGTGGTTCAATACCAGCCGATTGGCATCGCCGTTCTCGTCACACCCTGGAATTTCCCGGCGGCCATGGCGACCCGCAAGATCGCCCCGGCGCTCGCGGCGGGTTGCACGTGCGTACTGAAGCCGGCGGCTGAGACTCCACTGACCGCGTTGGCGATCGGTGCGATCCTCATGGAAGCCGGTTTGCCCGAAGGTGCCGTCAACATCGTGACGACCACGGCCGCGGGGCCTGTGGTGAGCGCGATGCTGCACGACAGTCGGGTGCGCAAACTGTCATTCACGGGTTCGACGGCCGTTGGGCGCATCCTGTTGCGTGAGGCCGCCAACCGGGTCACCAGCTGTTCCATGGAACTCGGCGGCAACGCTCCTTTCATCGTGTTCGATGATGCGGATCTGGACGATGCCGTGGCCGGCGCCATGGTCGCCAAGATGCGCAACGGCGGAGAAGCCTGCACTGCGGCGAATCGCTTCTATGTGCAGCGCGGCATTTACGACGCTTTTGTCCGCCGGCTCACCGCGGAAATGTCGTCGCTTTCAGTGGGGCCGGGTCTTCAAGCGACGACCCAGCTCGGGCCCCTTATTACCGCGACGGCCGTGGAGAAGGTTGATCGCTTGCTGAAGGATGCCGTTGCCCGTGGGGCGCGTATCGAAACGGGCGGCAAACCGCGGCCTGGCGAGGGCTTCTTCTATCCTCCGACAGTCCTAGCTGACGTTTCTCCCGATTCCGACATCGCGAAGGAAGAGATCTTTGGGCCGGTCGCAGCGGTCACGCCCTTCGATACGGAAGACGAGGCTGTCCGGCTGGCGAACGACACGGAGTATGGCCTCATATCCTACGTCTACAGTAGTGATCTCAGACGCGCCCTGAGGGTCGCCGAACGCATCGAAAGTGGAATGGTCGGCGTCAATCGTGGCCTGGTTTCGGACCCGGCAGCGCCCTTCGGGGGGATGAAGCAAAGCGGGCTCGGCCGCGAGGGAGGGCATCACGGCCTGCTTGAATATCTCCAACCAAAATACATCGCGACCAACTGGTAAAACCGCAAAATCGCTTCTCCGCCGAGTTGCGCCACATATCAGTCGTGCAGGTTTACGCTAGCTACTTCTGGGAAACCGACAAGTCTGCTTGCGGGCCCTTCCGGTTCATCGAGACTGGAACTTATGATAGCCCACGCACGTCAACGATTGGGCGAGCAGCCGCGTCGAGTCCTTTCCCCTTGCCAACCCCGCCACCTTCGCCTAATCTCCTTTCTGAGAAAACCTTTTCCCAACTGGCCTCGCGTGCGCTGACCTCACCCGTCATCTTCGCGCAGGGCGATAAGGGAAAACCTTTTCCCAACTCAGGGATGCGCCTCGAACTATGTCCGCCGACGCCGAGCCAGCGCCAGTTTCCGCCAAGCCGCCGGTCACGCTGCGCGAGGTAGCGGCTGCGGCCGGGGTCAGCGTGGCGACGGCGTCGAAGGCGCTGAATGGGCAGGGGCGGATGACCGCCGAGACGCGCGAGCGCATCCGTGCGGTGGCGCAGCGTCTCGGCTTCCGGCCGAACCATTTGGCGCAGAGCCTACTGCGCAAGCGTTCCTTCACCGTCGGCCTGCTCACCAATGATACCTATGGCCGCTTCTCGCTGCCGCTGATGGCCGGCGTTTCGGATGCGCTGGTCGACAATGGCGTCTCGGTGTTCCTGTGCAATGTCGAGGACGACACAAGGCTCGGCCAGCTGCATGTCGAGGCCATGCTCGACAAGCGCGTCGACGGCATCATCGCCACCGGAAAGCGCATCGACCGCCATCTGCCGATCGATCTCTCCAATCTGCGCATCCCGGTCGTCTATGCCTTCACCCAGCCGGATCCCGGCGCGGTCGGCCTGGTCTCCGACGACGCCGGCGGCGCGCGGCTGGCGGTCGAACATTTTTTGCGGCTCGGGCGCCGCCGCATCGCCCATGTCACCGGGCCGGCGGGCTTCGCGGTGGTGCACGCGCGGGCTGAGGCTTACCGGGAGGTGCTCGCGGCGCACGGCCTGCCGGTCGGCGAGCCGCTGCTCGGCGCCTGGTCGGAAGCTTGGGGCCACGATGCGGTGGCAAGACTGTTCGGCAGCGGCCGGGGCAGGGAAGGCTGGCCCGACGCCGTCTTCTGCGGCAACGACCAGATCGCGCGCGGCGTCATCGACGCGCTGCGCGAACGCGGCATCCGCGTGCCCGACGATGTCGGCGTCATCGGCTTCGACAATTGGGAGATCGTGGCCGAGGCGACGCGCCCGCCGCTGACCTCCGTAGATATGAACCTGGCTTCGCTCGGGCGCGAGGCCGGGCTTGCTCTGCTTTCGCTCGTGGGCGGCCAGCCGGCCGCGCCGGGCATCAGGAAACTGCCGTGCCGGCTGGTGGTGCGTCAGTCATGCGGCCGTCCGCCGGGCGGCTGAGGCATCGAACGAAACGGCCGTCGCGCAACGGCCAAACTGGGAGGAGAACCATGAGGAGGAATACCGTGACAACCATGTTTGCCAAGCTGGCTTTGGCCGCGGCCGTGATCGGCGGTGGCCTGCAGGCGGCGTCGGCCGAGACCGCCAACATCTGGGTGCGCGCCGACGGCTCGAATTTCATGCCGCGCATCGTCGACGCCTTCAACAAGGCGCATAAGGACCAGATCAAGCTCGACATCATCCCGAACGCCGAGATCATCCCGAAATATGGCGCGGCCGCCGCCGGCGGCACCGCGCCCGACGCGCTGTCGCTCGACCTGATCTACACCCCGTCCTTCGCCGCCGCCGGCCAGCTGGAGGACATCACCGACTGGGCGAAATCCTTGCCCTATTTTTCCAGCCTCTCGCCGGCGCATGTGAAGACCGGCACCTATAAGGGCCGCATCTACGGCCTGCCGTTCTCGGCCGATTCTTCGGTGCTGATCTGGAACAAGAAGCTGTTCAAGCAGGCCGGGCTCGACCCTGAAAAGGGGCCGAAGACCTGGGCCGAGATCGAGGCCGACGCCGAGAAGGTCAATGCGCTCGGCGGCGACATCAAGGGCTTCTACTTCTCCGGCAATTGCGGCGGCTGCAACATCTTCACCTTCACGCCGCTGATCTGGGCCTCGGGCGGCGACATTCTCTCCGAGGACGGCTCCAAGGCGACGCTCGACAGCCCGCAGCTGCGCGGCGCGATCGACCTCTACCGCTCGATGGTCAAGAAGGGGCTGGTGCCCGAGGGCGCGCAGACCGACACCGGCGCCAATTTCTTCGCCGCCTTTGCCGGCGGCAAGATCGGCCTTTCGCCGTCCGGCGCCTTCGCCATCGGCGCGCTCAACACGCAATACCCTGATATCGACTACGGCATCACCTTCCTGCCAGGCAAGGATGGCGGCTGGTCGTCCTTCGCCGGCGGCGACAATTTCGTCGTCACCAAGGGCACCAAGAAGATCGCCGTGGTGAGGGAGTTTTTGGACTTCGCCTACTCGCTCGAGGGCCAGACCATCCTCGCCAAATATGGTAGCCTTCCGGTGCGCGGCGACATCGCCAAGGAGGCGCTGAAGGACCTCGATCCGCGCTACCAGGTGGCGGCCGAGGCGATGGCCAAGGGCCGCACGCCCTATTCGGTGGTGTTCAACGACCTGATCAACTCCGCCAACGGGCCGTGGACGCAGATGGTCAACGAGGTCTTCTTCGGCGACGATGTCGACGGCGCGATTTCGAACGCGCAGGAGACCATGCAGTCGATCATCGACCAGGCGCCGAACAAGTAAAGCGCGGCCCTAAACCTCCCCCTCGAGGGGAGGTCGGACCGCAGGTCCGGGTGGGGTCGCCCGCGAAGTACGCCGACGCTATCTCCCCGTAGGCGCACTTCACAGCGGACCCCACCCCCGGCCTTCGGCCGGACCCTCCCCTCAAGGGGGAGGGGGACGCCGCGCTAAATGGCAGGATTATCGCGTTGAGAAAGCTCACTCATCATCATCGCCAAGTTGAGGCGCCGCGAGGTTCGCTCCCTCTTCTCCCCCTGTGGGGTGAGAAGCGGTCCGCGCAGCGGACGAAAAGCCAATTGCTTGGCTTTTCGAGCTTCGAACGCCCTGAGCCTGCGAAGGGCCGGGCGGTGGCCGATCCACCCCCGGCCGGATCCCCGCTGCTTTGCAGCGTCCCGGCGTTCGCCGGCATTTCATCGTGCCACTGGCACGATGAATTCACCTTCGGTGAACCGGCTGCTCACCCCACAAGGGGAGAAGGGGAGGTGAGACCATGACCTCCATCGCGGCAACCTCCGCGCCCGCCCGCGCCAGACGCATCGGCGTCAGCCGCCGGCAATGGGTGGGCCTGCTCTATGTCCTGCCGGCCGTCGCCTTCGTCACCGTCTTCTTCGTCATCCCGCTCGGCATGACGGCGTGGATGTCGCTGCACAACTGGCCGCTGATGGGCGAGCACGCTTTCATCGGCCTCGACAATTACTTTGCCATCCTGCGCGACACGCGCTTCTGGAACGCGCTCAAATTCACCTTCTACTACACGCTGATCGTCACCATCGCGATCTTCGCCGTCGCCTTCCCGCTGGCGATCTTCATCGAGCGGCCGCGCCCGCTCACCAATCTCTACCGCACAGCCTTCTTCATGCCGGCGGTGGTGGGCTTTGCTTCCGCAAGCCTGCTCTGGTCGTGGCTGCTGAACGTCGATTCCGGCCTGTTCAGCCCGGCCGCTTACGACCTCGGCCTGACCGAGAGGAAGGTCAATCTTCTCGCCACCTTCCAGCCCGCCTTCTGGTCGATCATCGCCATGGTGGTCTGGAAAGTGGCTGGCTTCACCATGATCATCCTGATGACCGGCCTGCAGTCGATCCCGCAGGACCTGCAGGAGGCCGCCGTCATCGACGGCGCCGGACCGTTCGCCCGCTTCAGGGCAATCACCCTGCCGCTGATGCGCCGCACCTTGGCGCTGGCGCTGATCCTGTCGGTCGCGGGCTCGATCCTCGCCTTCGACCAGTTCTACATCATCCTGCGCGGCGGCCCGCGCAACCAGACGCTGACGGCGGTCTACTGGATCTTCAACCAGTCCTTCGTCTCGTTCAAGCTCGGCTACGGCGCGGCACTTTCCATGGTGCTGCTGGTCATCCTGGTGGCGCTCAGCCTCATCCAGCTCTGGCTGCTGCGCAAGCCCGAGGGGCTCGACTGATGGCCGAGGCGATGTCGCAGCACCGCAAGGCGGCCTTCAGCCTGGCCAGGCATTCCACCGGCATCATCGCCTCGGTGCTGTTTTTGGCGCCGATCGTGTGGACGGTGCTCTCCACCTTCAAGCCGGCGCAGGAAGCGCGCCAGCCGCCGCTGCCGCCCTGGCCGACCACCGGCTTCTCGGTCGAGAACTATCAGACGCTGAACACCTTCGGCGACGGGCTTTGGGCCTCGGCGCAGAACAGCATCTATGTCTCGGTGATGACGGTGCTGCTCTCCGTGCTGGTCAGCGTGCTCGCCGGCTACGGCTTCTCGCGTTTCCGCTTCCCGTTCCGGGACTTCTTCTTCATCCTCATCCTGTCGACGATCATGATCCCGTTCCAGTCGATCCTGACGCCGATCTTCCTGGTGCTGACGAAACTCGGTCTCCACAACACGCTGACCGGCCTGGTCTGCGTCTATGTCACGCTGCAGCTTCCCTTCTCGATCTTCATGATGCGCAACGCCTTCGACGCGGTGCCGCGCGAGATCGAGGAGGCGGCGCGCATGGATGGCGCCAACAATGTCACCATGCTGGTCAAGGTGATGCTGCCGCTGGTCTGGCCGGGCGTCGTCACCATCGCGCTCTTCGCCTTCCTCGGCGCCTGGAACGAGTTCCTGGCCGCACTGGTGCTGATGACCGACCAGTCGAAATTCACCCTGCCGGTGATGATGACCGCGCTCCAGTCCGGCCGCTTCGGCGCCATCGACTGGGGTGCGGTGCAGGCGGGCGTCACGGTGATGATGGTACCCTGCCTGATCCTGTTCCTGGCGCTGCAGCGCTTCTACATCCGCGGCCTGATGGCCGGGGCCGTCAAATGATTTCCCGCATTCGAATGGAGTGACGTTATGACCGCAGCACAATCCGCCACCGCAGCCCAGGCAGCCGCGACCGCGAAGCCGAAGCTTGCATTCCGGCCGCTGCCCGTGCCGCAGGTCGATGTCCGCGGCTTCTGGGGCGACCGGGTCGACGCGGTCGCCGCCAAGACCGCCGGCATCCTCTACGACCGCTGCGTCGAGGCGCGCATGCTGGAGCAGATCGATCCCGACCGGCCGTCGCCGGGCGTCGTCATTCCGTTCCATTCGCCGTCGCCCGACGAGGCCGACGCGCAGGGCGCCGAGTTCACCGGCTCGACGGTGACGACCCAGATGTTCTGGGATTCCGATTGGGGCAAGACCATCGAGACCGCCGCCTATTCGCTTTACCGGCGCCGCAATCCGGAGCTGGAGAAAAAGATCGATGCCGTCATCGACATGTACGGCAAGCTGCAGCAGGAGGACGGTTATCTCTCGAGCTGGTACCAGCGCATCCAGCCGGGTCTGCGCTGGACCAACCTGCGCGACTGCCACGAGCTCTACTGCGCCGGCCATCTGATCGAGGGCGCCGTCGCCTACTTTCAGGCGACGGGCAAGCGCAAGCTGCTCGACATCATGAGCCGCTACGCCGACCACATCGCCTCGATGTTCGGCCCGGAGCCCGGCAAGAAAAAGGGCTATTGCGGCCATGAGGAGATCGAGCTGGCGCTGGTGAAGCTCGCGCGGGCGACGGGTGAGAAGAAGTACATGGATCTGGCGAAGTACTTCATCGACCAGCGCGGCCAGCAGCCGCATTATTTCGACGAGGAGGCGCGCGCCCGCGGCGCCGACCCGAAGGCCTATCATTTCAAGACCTACGAATACAATCAGTCGCACAAGCCGGTGCGCGAGCAGGACAAGGTCGTCGGCCACGCTGTGCGGGCGATGTATCTCTTTTCCGGCATGGCCGACATTGCCACCGAATATGGCGACGACAGCTTGCGCGCGGCGCTCGACAGGCTGTGGGACGATCTGACCACCAAGAGCCTCTATGTCACCGGCGGCCTCGGGCCGTCGGCTCACAATGAGGGTTTCACCAGCGACTACGACCTGCCCAACGAAACCGCCTATGCCGAGACCTGCGCCTCGGTCGGCCTGGTGTTTTGGGCGAGCCGCATGCTGGGCATGGGCCCGAACCGCCGCTATGCCGACATGATGGAGCGGGCGCTCTACAACGGCTCGATCTCGGGCCTGTCGCTCGACGGCTCGCTGTTCTTCTACGAGAACCCGCTGGAGAGCCGCGGCGGCCACCACCGCTGGAAATGGCACCGCTGCCCCTGCTGCCCGCCCAATATCGGCCGCATGGTGGCTTCGATCGGCAGCTATTTCTACGGCCTCGCCGACGATGCGCTGGCCGTGCACCTCTATGGCGACTCCACCGCACGCTTCGAGATCGCCGGCCGGCCTGTCAGCCTGGTCCAGACCAGCAATTATCCTTGGGACGGCGCGGTCTCGATCGAGATCGAGGCACAGACACCGGTTGAATTCACGCTTTACCTGCGCATACCCGCATGGTGCCGCAACGCGGCGCTGAAGCTGAACGGCAACATGCTCGATCTCGATGCGGTCACGGTCGACGGCTATGCCGCGATCCGCCGCGAATGGCAAAAGGGCGACCGCGTCGAGCTCGACCTCGAAATGTCGATGGCGCGCCTCTTCGCCAATCCGGAAGTGCGGCAGGACATCGGCCGCGTCGCGCTGTCGCGCGGCCCGCTGCTCTACTGCGTCGAAGAGACCGACAATGGCGGCGGACTGCACCGCATTGCGCTGCCGCGCACGGCCAGGCTGGAGGCGCACAAAGAGCCGAACCTGCTCGGCGGTATCGTCACGCTTTCGGCGATCGGCAGCCGGGCCGAGGCGAAGACCTGGGGTGGCGATCTCTACCGCCCCGAGCCGCCGGAAACCGAAGAGACGACGCTCAAGGCAATTCCTTACTTCGCCTGGGACAACCGCGATCGCGGCGAGATGCTGGTCTGGCTCAGGGAAGGGTGAGCTACCCTCCCTATAGATGCACGTAAGCCGTGAGCGGCAGGTGGTCGGACGCCACTCGCGACAGCGGCGTGTCATGCGCTTCCACCGCAGACACCATGCCGTCGCGGTTGCCCATGATCCGGTCGAGCGCCAGTACCGGCAGGCCCGACGGAAAGGTGGGCACGGCGGGCAGCGAGGGGCCGAAGGTGGTGTGCAGCGTGTTGAGCGCGGAGCGGTTGCCCAGCCGCCATTCGTTGAGGTCGCCGAGCAGGAGCGTCGGCCTTTCGTCCGCGCTGCTCATGATGTCGAGCACGACGCGGGCCTGTTCCGAGCGCGAGCGGCGCAACAGACCGAGATGCGCGGCGATCACGCGCAGCGTCCGGTTCTCGTCGAGGTCGATCTCGGCGACCAGCGCACCGCGCGGCTCAAGGCCGGGAAGCTTGATCTGGTGCACATCGCGCACCGTGCCGCGCTTGAACAGAAGCACGTTGCCGCGCCAGCCATGTGCCTTGCCGTTTCCGGTGACCGGCACCGGCACCAGCCCCGTTTCGATTTCGAGGCGGTTGAGGTCGAGCAGGCCGGCGCGGTCGCCGAAGCGGTTGTCGGCCTCCTGCAGCGCGATCACATCGGGGCTGATTTCGCGGATGACGCGCGCGGTCCGCTCGGGGTCGAACTTGCGGTCGGTGCCGATGCATTTGTGGACGTTGTAGGAGGCGACCACCATCTCGGCGCCGCCGACCCGTTTCGGCGCCGTGGCTTTCGCTTTCCGCATCTTTCTGCCGCGGATCGACAGGAGCACGGTTTCGGGGAGGGTGCGTCCGTTTCTCTCCATGGTTCCTGCTGCTCGTCTTTCTTGCCTACAGATAGGGCGATCCCAGCCACAGCAATCGGTCGAGGACACGAATGACGAAGGCTCTGGCCCTCAGCATCTCGAGTGTCACCGGTTTCGCCGACGCGATCGCCGCGTCGATACGCGCCTCGATCGCCCGGGCGAAGTTGGCATCCAGGACCTCCATGTCGATCTCGAAATTCAGCCTGAGCGACCGGGCGTCGAGATTGGACGAGCCGACATAAGCCCACGCGCCGTCGATTGCCATAAGTTTCGAATGATCGAAGGGGCCTTCGTGGCGCCACACCCGGCAATAATGCTTCAGCACCTGGTCGAACTGTGCCGTCATGGCGCGGTCGACGAGGAAAAGGTTGTTCACCGCGGGCACCACGATGTCGATCTGGACACCGCGCGCGCCGGCCGTGGTCAGCGCGCTGATCAGCTCGCGGTCCGGCAGGAAATAGGGCGACATGATGCGGATCGATTTGCGGGCGACCGAAAACGCTCCCATCAGCAGCTTGTGGTTGGTTTCGTTCGCGGCATCCGGTCCTGTCGCCACGGCTCTGACCAGCATCGGCTGGCCGGGCGGCGGGGTGGTTCGCTCGACCTGCCAGGCGTCGCCCTTCAGCGCCTCGTTGCTGGCGAAGCGCCAGTCCTCGGCGGCGACTGAGAACAGGTCGACCACCACCGGCCCGGTGACCTCGAAATGCGTGTCCCTGGAGCTGTCGGAACCGGCGAATTCGGCCGAGAACCCCTTGCGGATGTTCATGCCTCCGGTAAACGCCACCGTCGCGTCGATGACCAGGACCTTCCTGTGGGTTCTGAGATTCGCATAAGGAAGTCTCAAGCCCATGACGATGTTGCCGTTGAAGAGATCGACGGCGACGTTGGCCTCCCTGAGCTGCTTCAGGATGCTGGGTACCGAATAGCGCACGCCGACGGCGTCGATCAGCACGCGCACGGCAACGCCGCGTTCGACCGCGGCGGAGAGCGACTGCACGAACATCTGTCCGACGGCGTCGTTGTCGAAGATGTAAGTTTCGAGAAGCACGCTCTTTTGCGCGCTGTCGATCGCCCGGCACATCGCCGTATAGGCCTCGTCGCCGGTCTCGAGCACGGCGATCGTGTTTCCCGAAGTCAGCGGACGCCGCGCCACCCTGTCGCCCAGCGTCTTCAATCCGACGAAGCGCTGGCCGAATTGGGCCTCGATCAAGGCTTCGACGGCGACGTCGCGATTGTGCCCCTCATCCGCCGAACCGGCGCTGGGCCGCATGGCGCTGATCGTCGCGCGGCGGATGCGGTTGATGCCGGCGATGGCGTAGATGATCGCGCCGAGGAAGGGCGACAGAAGCATCACGCCGACCCACCCCGTGGCGGCGCGCACGTCTTCCTTCGTCATGATGGCATGGACGATGCCGACCGCCGCCATCGCCAACGACAGGAGAAGGATGAGCGTCGACCAGTGA
This sequence comes from Mesorhizobium sp. WSM3862, assembly GCF_002294985.1. GTDB lineage: Bacteria > Pseudomonadota > Alphaproteobacteria > Rhizobiales > Rhizobiaceae > Mesorhizobium. The sequence goes on from NZ_NSGE01000007.1 coordinate 40,099, forward strand.
CTCGCTATCGCCTGGAACATCGGCCCGACTATTGTGCGAGCCGGCGCGGAAGGCAATCCGCCTGGTCAAGGCGATGCGGACTCGCATGCAGCTCTTTCCAGAGGCACGGCGAAATCGCTGTTATGTCCGCACCCGCCTCGATGCCGAAGTGTCGGAGCTCACGCGGGAACATTCGGCGATCCGATGCGTTTGGCTTTTCGTTGCCGAGCGGGAATGGGAGATGCGCATCGAAAGCCTTCAAGGAACCGAGGGGTTTATCCGCACCCCGCAGGACGCCGTCGCCCTGCAAATTCCGCCCGACTTCATCGAGACGCTGCCCATTGCGATCTACGCTTGCGACGCGCAAGGGCGATTGCTTTGGTTCAACAAGCGCGCTGCCGACTTGTGGGGGCGAACGCCTTTGCTTGGCTCGGATTCCGAACTTTATTGCGGATCTCACAGGCTCTATCTCGATGGACGCGAGATCGCGCGCGCCGAAACCCCGATGGCCGCGGTGCTGCGAACCGGCATTCCCGTCAGGGGGGTTGAAGGCAAGCTCGAGCGGCCGGACGGCACGGCGATATGGGTGATGGTCCACATCGAGCCGATCGAAGACGAGGACGGTCGGGTCGTCGGAGCCATCAACTGTTTCCACGACGTCACGGACCGGCGTCTGAGCGATGAGATCATTGGGCAACAGGAACAGCGGCTCGCTGCGACTTACCAGCATGCGGCGATTGGCATCGCTGAAGTCAACGCGAAGGGCGAACTCGGGCGCGTCAACGGCTACCTGGCCGACCTGCTCGGCTATTCGGCCGATGAACTTGTGGGTAGGTCGGTGTTCGATGCCACTCTGGCGGAGAATGTCGATGCGGACCTGCGTCAGTTCGAGCGTCAGGTGCGAGGCGAGATCGACAGCTACCGGCACGAGAGGCGCTTCATCCGCAAGGACGGGGCAAGAGTCTGGGTCGCGGTCACGTCCTCGAGCGTAAGGGACTCCGAAGGCCGCTTCTTGTATGCGGTGCGCGTGCAGCAGGATATCACCGCGCGCAAGAAGGCCGAGGCCGCGCTCGTCCGGCATCTGGAGCAGCAGGCGGCGCTTTACGAATTCACGGACAGCCTTCAGCGCGCGGCGAATCTCGGCGAGGTTCGCGAGATAGCCCTTAGCACCATCATTCGAGCATTGGGTGCGGACCGGGCGTCCATACTCTTCTTCGACAACACCGGCTTCCTCAGATTTGCTGCCTCGCGAGGCCTGTCGCAAGCTTACAGAAAGGCCGTCGAAGGCCATTCCCCCTGGTCGCGAGACACACGCGATCCCGAACCAATCGCTATTGCAGACGTCGAGCAAAGCGGGTTGCCGGACGACCTCAAGGCGGCTGTGCGGGACGAAGGCATTGCAGCGCTGGCTTTCATTCCGATCTCGGTGCGCGGTCAGTTGCTCGGCAAGTTCATGACCTATTACGATCATCCGCACGATTTCGTGGAGTCCGAGCTTCGTTTTGCGCTGACGGTGGCCGGACAACTCGGCTTCGCGGTCGACCGCGTGCGGCTCGAGACCGCCCGCCAGACGACGGAGCGCGCCGCAAATCAGCTGGTGGCCATTGTCGAATCCTCTCACGACGCGATCATCAGCAAGGATCTCAACGGCATTATCGCCTCATGGAATGCCAGCGCGGAGCGCCTGTTCGGCTTCACGGCCGACGAGGCGATCGGCAGGCACATCACGATGATCATCCCCGATGACCGGCTGGGCGAGGAGCCGGAAATCATCAGGCGCATCAGCAGCGGCGAAAGCGTCGATCACTTCGAAACGGTGCGTCGCCGCAAGGACGGCAGTCTCGTCGATATTTCCCTGACGATTTCGCCCATCCGCAACAGCCAGGGCCGCATCATCGGCGCCTCGAAGATTGCGCGCGACATTACCGACCAAAAGATGGCGGAAGCCAAGCTGCGGGCGAGCGAGCGTCAGCTGCGCGACCTGCTGGCGGCAATTCCGGCCGCGATCTACACGACGGACGCCGACGGCACGATAACCTTTTTCAACGAGGCGGCCGTCGAGCTTTCCGGGCGCGTTCCGCAGATCGGCAAGGATAAGTGGTGCGTGACGTGGAAACTGTTCTGGCCGGACGGAACCCCGCTTCCTCACGACCAGTGCCCGATGGCGGTCGCCCTGAAGGAGGGGCGCCCGATACGCAACGCTGAAGCCGTCGCCGAGCGCCCGGACGGCGTGCGCATTCCCTTCATCCCGTATCCGACGCCGCTGCGCGATGAAGATGGCAAGATCGTCGGCGGCATCAACATGCTGGTCGATATCAGCGAACGCAAACAGGCCGAAACACAGCAGCGGCTGCTCTTCAATGAGCTGAATCATCGTGTGAAGAACAACATGCAGATGCTGCAGTCGCTGCTGAGCTTGGCCGGTCAACGAGCAGCGAATCCGCAAGCGCGAGAAATCCTGCGTGAAGCCGGCAACCGCGTCGCGGCCATGGCCGCTGCTCAGCAGGTCCTGTACGAGACGGTCGATTCGACGCAGTTCAACGCGAAGGGTTTCTTGCTTGCGGTCTGCGGGACAATAAAACAGACCTTCCCGAAGGAAGTCGCGGTTGAGTTCGAGGCTGACGATTCAAAGCTTTCGAATGACGTTGCAATGCCGCTGGCGCTGATCCTGAACGAGCTTCTGACCAATGCCGTAAAATATGGAACTCCCGACGGAGCCGGCACAATCCGGGTCGGGCTTCGGCGCGATGTCGACGGCTTCCAGGTATTCGTCGAAGACAGCGGTCCCGGCTTTGACCTGGCTTCGGTCCGCGACCGTTCGTCCGGATTGAAGCTGGTTCAGGGCTTGGCGCGGCAGCTGCACGGCAAGCTTGTCGTTACCAAGGAACCGAAGACGCGCTGCAGCATTCGGTTCTCATGAAGCTCTCGCCGGCACTTCTTCAGTTCCTGGATGGCTCTTGATGACCGAGCTTGCTGCCCCATACGGACGCCGTCGGCCAATCCCAACGAAAGCCGCGTCGGCCGAGCCTGTGGCCGCCGCATTGCCCACGCGGATCTTGGTCGTCGAGGACGATTTTCTCATCTCCCTCGAGATGGAGAGCACTCTGACCGCGGCCGGTTTCGAGGTCGTAGTCGTCGGCTCGGGCGAGGAAGCGCTCGATAGCGCAGCTGCGGACCGGCCTGATCTGGTTGTGATGGATATCCGGCTGTCCGGCGCCATGGATGGAATTCAAACTGCCCTGGAGTTGTTTCGAATTTACGGTTTGCGGTCGGTTTTTGCGACGGCGCATTCCGATTCCGACGTCCGCGCCCGGGCAGCGCCAGCGGAGCCGCTGGGCTGGCTGGTAAAGCCCTACACGCCGGCATCCCTGCTCTCAGCCATCCGCTCCGCGCTTAGGTCCGGCAGCTCGTCGGCAGGTTGAAACGCCGAATCCGCCGCCCCTCTGGCGAGCAGCCGCAGCCAGGGCGCGAGGTGGAAGGCAGCCATCAGGAAATACATCGGCGCCATGCCGCTGAGCACGGAGGCTCCGGGCCCGGACATGCACATCGCGTCCGGTCCGCTATCGGCGGCCGTGAGCAACGCCATGACGGCAAAGGTCGGCGCCGCCGCGAGACATAACCAGTCGGCCAGGCCGAATCCGCTCAGGCCTGCCGGGCGAGGGGCGGGATTGTCGATGCTCATGATCTCCACCTTCCAACTGCTCTCAGGAAAGTTCGGCTCTGGCGGCGCGGGCGACGCCGCCAGAGTCGCTTCGCGTTCAGGCGTTCTTGTTGCGAAACGCCGCTTCGCCGGCATCCGAGACCTCGACCCATCGCTGGTCGGGCGCGGCGCCTTCCTCATAGTTGTCGTGCCAGTTCCACCACTTGTAGGTCTGTGTCTGCGGATAGCCCTCGGGCGAATCCTCCCACACCTCCTGGCGGCCGAGCGGGGTGACGTCGAGATAGCTCCACACCGTGCCGAACGCCTCGTCGCCGCGGTTGTTGACGAAATAGGTGCGGAAGATGCGGTTGCCGTCATGGATGAACACGTTGTGGCCGTGCCATTCGTCGACGCCGAAATCCTTGTCCCAGCTGTCGGTGATGGTGTACCAGGGCATCTTCCAGTCCATCCGCTGCTTCAGCCGCTGAATGTCGGCCTGCGGCGCGCGGGACGCATAGGCAAGCGTGGTGTCGCGGGCGTTGAGATGGGCGAGGTTGCCGACCATGTCGGCGCCGAGCGAGCAGCCCCGGCAGGCGTGCTCCGGCCAGCCATAGACGCCGGGCTCGAAGAAGGCGCGGTAGATGACCAGTTGCCGGCGGCCTTCGAAGAGGTCGAGCAGGCTTGCCTTGCCGTTTGGGCCTTCGAACACATAGTCCTTCTCGACAGGCATCCACGGCATGCGGCGGCGTTCCGCAGCCAGCGCGTCGCGGGCGCGGGTGAGCGCCTTTTCCTTCACCAGCATTTCTTCATACGCGCCTTCCCAGGCTTCCGGCGAAACGACCGGTGGTGTCTTCATGTGTTGGGTCATTGCTCTTGTCCCGTTCTTGCGTTTGGTTGGGGTGACAAGGGAAACTTAGAGCCGGACCGCGCGATGGTGAGAGTTACAAGTGTGACGCGATTTGATCCGGCAGACCCGGAAGGGGGCATTGGGGCGGGCATTGCATGGACTCGATGATCAATGCCGCCGGCCGCGCGCTCGCGACCGGTGATCCGCTGGGCGCCCTGAAGCGCGTCGCGCTGCGCGACGACGCCCCCGCGCTGGCGCTGCGCGGCATCGCGATGGCGCAGCTCGGCGATTTCGCCAAGGCCAAGGCGCTGCTGAAGAGCGCCGCCCGCGCCTTCAGCCCGAAAGAGGCGGTTGCGCGCGCCCGCTGCGTCGTCGCCGAGGCCGAGATCGCGCTGGTCTCGCGCGATCTCGGCTGGCCGGACAAAGCGTTGCGAGCCGCCCGCACGACACTTGCCGCGCATGGAGATCGGGTCAACGCCGCCTACGCCGGCAGCCTCGAAGCGCGCCGCCTCATCCTGATCGGTCGGCTCGACGAAGCCGAGCGGCTGCTTGCCGGCTTCGATCCGGGGCCGTTGCCGCCGGTCGCGCGCGTCGCGCATGAGCTCGCGGCCGCGGGCATCGCGGTCAGACGCCTGCGGACGAAGGCCGCGCGCGCCGCGCTCGGCCGGGCCGCGCTCGCAGCCTACGAAGCCAATATCCCGGCGCTGAAGGCGGAGGTCGAAAGCGCATCGCTGGTGCTGAACACGCCCGTCGCGCGGCTCGTGTCGAAGGGCTTGGAGACGCCGCTGCAGCTCGACGAGGTCGAGGCGCTGCTCACCTCAGGCGCCCTCGTCGTCGATGCCTGCCGCAATGTCGTGCGCATAGCCGACACGGTGGTCTCGCTGGCGACGCGGCCGGTGCTGTTTGCGCTGGCGCGAACGCTGGCCGAGGCCTGGCCCGCGGATGCGTCGCGGGAGGTGCTGCTGAAGCGCGCCTTCCGTGCCAGGCACGCCGATGAATCGCATCGTGCGCGGCTCAGGGTCGAGATGGGCCGGCTGCGCGCCGAAATGAACGCGCTGGCGGAAATCAACGCGACGGCCGCCGGTTTTGCGCTAACGCTGCTGACCGCAGCCGAAGTCGTGGTGCTGGCGCCGCCTGTCGAGGAGGAGCATGGCGCAGTGCTCGCCTTCCTCGCCGACGGCGAGTCCTGGTCGAGCTCGGCGCTGGCGATCGCGCTCGGTGCCAGCCCGCGCACCGTGCAGCGGGCGCTGGAAGCGCTTTCGGCCGACAACAAGGTGCAGACGGTCGGCCGCGGCAGGGCGCGCCGCTGGATGACGCCGCCGGTGACCGGATTCCCGACTGTCTTGTTACTCCCGGGTCCGCTGCCGAGCGACTAGTCTGCGGCCATTGTTCGAATGGAGATCGAAAATGAAACGAGCCGCTGCCGAGATCCTGCGCGAATACGGCCCCTTTCCGGACGCCGAGCGCATCAACGGCGTCACCTATGACGGCAAGAAGGTCTGGTTCGCCACCGGCGACAAGCTGAAGGCGCTTGACCCGGAGAGCGGCGCGATCGTGCAGTCGATCGACGTTGCCTCCGATGCCGGGACCGCCTTCGACGGCGAGCATCTCTACCAGATCGGCGAGGACCGCATCCACAAGGTCGACCCGAAGACAGGCAAGGTCGTCGCCACCATTCCCGCCCCCGGCAACGGCGGTGACTCCGGGCTGACCTGGGCCGAGGGGTCGCTCTGGGTCGGCGAATACAGGGCCCACAAGATCCATCAGATCGATCCTGAAACGGGCAAGGTGATCCGCACCATCGAGTCGAAGCGTGTCGTCACCGGCGTCACCTGGGTCGACGGCGAGCTCTGGCATGCCACCTGGGAAGGGGAGGAGGGTGATCTCCTGTGCATCGACCCCCAGACGGGCGATGTGCTGCAGGAGCTGGCGATGCCCTCCGGCGTGTCGGGACTGGAATCCGATGGCCGCGGCTGCTTCTTCTGCGGAGGCGGCAGCAGCGGCAAGATCAAGGCCGTGCGACGTCCCGGACATGATGGCAAGTAGCCGGCACGCCGGCGGCTTGCCGGGACGAAACAGCCGGCCTCAGGCCGCCTCGCGCGCGGGCCGCGCAATAGCCTTTTCGGACATCTTGGCGGCAGTCGGTCTGTCGACATGCGCCCAGGCCGGTCGCTCGAACAGGAAGGTTCCGAAGCCGGTGCGCTTGACGATGAAGTAGAGAATGACCGGGCTGATGACCGAGACGAGCAGCACCGCGAGGCTGAGCATGCCGGTATCGGTCAGAAGGCCGCTTGCCAGCATGATCCCGCGGAAGATCGACATCGGGATGGTGAAGGCGACATAGACGACCAGCGAATGCTCGCCGAGCCAACGCAGCCATTCCATCGCGGCGAATTTCGACAGGAAACCGCCGGCGACGCAGAGCGCCACCGCGCCGGCGACGGCCAGCGTAAGATGCAGCGGCGGCCATGCCGCCAGGCCCATCTGCATGCCGACCGGCTCGACGGCGTAGCCCGGCGAGTAGACGAGCAGGCCGTTGACGATGGCCCACACGATCAGCCCGGCAGCGGCGATCGCCGGACGAGCTTGCGTCCACGCCACCAGCCGGAACACCAGCGGCGCCATGACGAAGCCGAGATAGAAGAACACGAAATAGGCGGCGAATTGCGTGAGCGCATAGCTGTCCGAATGCGGCGCCCACATCTGCAGCGCGGCGGCAGCCGAGATGACGATCCAGTGCGGCACGCCTAGCTCGCGCAGGATGCGCGCCACGAGGCCGAACACGGCCAGCATGTAGATGAACCACAGCACGCCATAGGGCTGGACGACAGCCACGGCGAGGTCGTGCAGCATGCCGGCGGGATCGCGGCTGAAGATGCCGATCTTCAGCCCGATCGAGATGACCGCCCACAGGACATAGAAATAGAGGTAGTGGACGACGCGCCGGTCGATATAGCGCCGCCAAGGCCGGTCGATCACCTGCGACAGGAACAGCCCCGAGATCAGGAAGAATTCCGGCATCCGGAACGGGGTCGCGAAGCCGATGACATAATGCAGGAAGCCGACGCCGCCGGTATATTCGCCGGTGTTGTAGGCGGAATACATCATCACCACCAGGATGATCGAAAGACCTTTTGCCGTGTCCACCCACGGCATGCGCGTCGAATTGTTCATGAAAAACCCCGCAAAGGCACCCAGCGCCATAGTACCGGACAGGCGCGTCTCTAGCAGCATGAAGCTTCGGATATCGTAAACGCGGCGCTGTCGGGCTGGAGCTCGGAGCCGGGTCAGCGGCTGGTCTCTCGCATCGCCACCGCCACGATTACACCCGAGAGGAAGGTCAGCGCCGCGATCGCCGCGATCGCCGCGGCGAAGCCGAAGAAGTCGGCGATGAGGCCCGCCGACAGCGCTCCGATTGCGTAGCCGAGATCGCGCCAGAAGCGATAGACGCTGAGCGAGCGCGCCCGCCAGGACGGATGCGATGCGTCCGATACCGCCGCGATCAGGCTCGGATAGACCATCGCCGTGCCCAGGCCGAGCAAGAGGCTCGCCAGCAGCCACCAGCCGAAGTTGCGCGTCATGGCGGTGAGCAGAAGGCCGGCAGCCTGCACCCACATGCCGGCGACGATCAGGCCCTTGCGGCCCCAACGGTCGCTCAATGGCCCGGTTGCGACCTGTAAGACGCCCCAGACGGCGGGATAGACCGCCTTGAGGATGCCGATGCGCTCGACGCCGAGCCCGTTGGCGACGAAGAAGAGCGGAAAAAGCCCCCAGCTCATGCCGTCGTTCAGATTGTTGACCAGGCCCGCCTGCGAGGCCGCGAACAAATTGCGGTCCCGGAAAGAGGTCAGCATGAAGATCTCGCGAAAGCCGAGCGGGGAGACGGCTTTCGGATGGTTGGCCAGTTCCAGCCGCACATGTTCGCGCGTGTCGCGCACCAGAAGGATCGACAGAGCGGCACCCAGGATCGCATAGCCGAGGCCGAGATAGATCGGCACCGGGCGCAGCCCGTACGGGCCGGCCAGATAGCCGGTCAGAAAAGCGGTGACGCCGACGGCGAGGTAGCCGGCGAACTCGTTGAGGCCGACGGCGAGCCCGCGCGATTTCGGCCCGACCAGATCGACCTTCATGATGACGGTCATCGACCAGGCAAGTCCCTGGTTGATGCCGAGCAGCGCGTTGGCGGCAATGATCCACCCCCAACTCGGCGCCCAGATGATCATGAAGGGCACCGGGAGGCCGAACAGCCAGCCGAGGATCAGCACGCGCTTGCGACCCCATGTGTCGGCAAGCTGGCCGGAGACGAGATTGGCGCAGGCCTTGACCACGCCGAAGCTGACGATGAAGGAGGTGACGAGCGTCGTGGAAGCAACATGGAATTCCTCCGCGCCGATAAGCGGCACGACGGTTCGCTCGATGCCGACCATGCCGCCGACAAAGGCGTTGATCAGCACCAGCAGCGCGAACTGTTTCCAGTTGACCTTGAGGCCGAGCGCGACGGCAGGCGCCGCTGCGCTCACGATCGCGATCCGGCGTTGGCGGCGCGGTTCCGGGCCGCGTCCGGCGGCGGGGGAGGGATGTCGGCGGTCATGGCGGCGATGAACTGGCCCTCGTCCTCGATGCGGAAGGCCTTGTTGAAGCGCCGCTCGAAGCCGATGGTCGATGTCGGCTTGCCGCTGAGCGAGCGGCCGCACACCGAGCCGGAATAGGCGCCCGGCAGCACCTCGATGTGATCGGGCAATTCCTTCAGCCGGCGCACGCTGGCATAGAGCGCGCGGGCTCCGTCCTCGGCGCTCGAAGCAAGCTCGGTGCGACCGAGATCGCCAACCATCAGCGTGTGACCGGTGAGTACGAACCAGGGTTCGGTCGATCGCGTTCGGTCGGTGACTAAAAGGCTCAGATGCTCCGGCGTGTGGCCGGGCGTGTGCATGACGGTCGCCGTCACATTGCCGAGCTCCAGCACCTCGCCATCCTTCACGGGACGGAACGGGAAGCCCGCCTCGGCGCCTTCGAACAGCACGTATTCGGCGCCCGTCGCTTCGGCGAGCGCACGGCCTGCCGAGATATGGTCGGCGTGGATATGCGTGTCGACGACATATAGGATGCGCATGCCTGTCGCGCGCGCCGCCTCGATATAGGGCGCGATCTCGCCGACCGGATCGACCACGGCAGCAGACGCCTTGCCGCCGCAGCCGAACAAATAGGACGCGGCGACCGGGTCGGTATGCAGGAACTGCCTGAGAATCATCGCTTTCCCTCCGGGCAACTGCGGGTCGCTTGGCTTGACGGCAGGTCGAAACCATCATTCAATAATTACATTGAATGACGATGGGTCGCAGAAAGGTCGATGTCAATCCGCAATCCGAAGCTGGCGCTGTACGAACAGTTCGCGATCGTCGCCAAGGCGCTCGGCAATCCGTTGCGCCTGGAACTGATCGAGCATTTGGCGCAAGGCTCGCGCAGCGTCGAGGCGCTTGCTGCGAAGCTCGGCCAGCCGATCGCCAACATCTCCCAGCATCTGCAGGCGCTGCGCCGCGCCGGCATCGTCTCGGCCGAACGCGACGGCAAATACGTGCGCTATTCGCTGAGCGATGCGAGCGTGCTGTCGGCCTTTGCCGCGGTGCGCGGCATTGCCGAGCGGCAGCTTGCTGAGGTCGATCGCATTGTGCGCGACTGTTTCGAGGCACGTGACGACATACAGCCGGTCACGCGCGGCGAGCTTCAGGCGCTGATGCGCGACGGGCTGGTGACGCTGATCGACGTGCGCCCGGCGGACGAGTTCGCGCTCGGCCACGTGCCCGGCGCGGTCAATGTTCCCCTCGGAGAAGTCAAGGCCTGGTCCCAGGGTGCCGACCCCGGCCGGGAAATCGTCGCCTACTGCCGCGGCCCATGGTGCGTGATGTCCTTCGAGGCGGTGGCCGCGCTGCGCTCGCTTGGCCATTCCGTGCGCCGCCTCGAGGACGGCATGCCGGAATGGAAAGCCGCTGGCCTTCCGGTAGAAATGGCGGCCTGACGGTGTCGCTAACAAATGCATGTCGCCCAAAAATGGGCAGCGGTTCTGGGGCAAGAGGCGCGAGCAAGTTTTGGGCTCGCAGCCGACGCAAATTGGGCGTATCGTGACATATCGTCGGTTGCTAATAAATGAGCCGGCGACTGAGAGCGCAAGACTCCCGCACCGGACTGGGCGCTAGCATCCACACCACTCGTCGCGCCCACAAGACCACCTGCCTCTGTCGAAACCTCTTTTGCTCGGTTCCGGCCAGAATTGCCCTTCGCAATTCGGAATGGGAGCGTTCAAATGCAGCAGATCACGCAAACCCCTCGACGTTTCCTAGCCGGTGCTGCCCTGGCAGGCGCTGCCGGTGTCGTCGTCCTTAAGATGTGAGCAACAGGCAAGCCCCGAGCCCGCCATGCAGGCATGGCCGACACTCGGGCTTGTGGAGAACACAGCATCCACGGGTCAGCGTTCTCGGTGTCGCACTGGCCAGCATCTGGAAGGGAGGTTCCCATGCATACCGTATATCCCGGACGGTTCAGCCGACGGAGGTTCCTGCGTGGGATTACGCTGGCGGGGACGGCGGGGCTTCTGGGCTGGCACCCCAGGCGCGCCGCTGCGGAGCCACCGCCTGAGACGAGGCGGATCCGGCTCGTCCGGATTCCCAGCATCTGTCAGGCCCCCCAGTATGTAGCCGAAGAACTGTTGCGCAGCGAAGGGTTCACCGAGGTGCACTACCTCCAAAGAGAGGGGACGGCAGACATCGCGCCGGCCCTCGCCTCCGGTGAAGCCGACCTCAGTGCGCATTTCGCCGCCCCGCTCCTTCTCCGCCTGGAGGCGGGGGATCCCATCGTCATCCTGGCAGGCCTCCACGTCGGCTGCTTTGAACTGTTCGGGACCGATCGCATCCAGTCGATCCGCGATCTCAAGGGGAAGACCGTGGCCGTGCCAGCGCTAGATTCCAGCCGATACGTCTTTCTCGCCACTATGACGGCGTATGTCGGCCTCGACCTCCATAAGGACATACACTTCGTCATGCATCCGGGACCCGAGTCCATCCGGCTCCTGAGTGAGGGGAAGATCGATGCCTATTTGGGCTTTCCCCCCGAACCGCAGGAGATGCGGGAGCAGCAGATCGGCCATGTGGTGATCAGCAGCACCGTGGACCGGCCCTGGTCGCAATACTTCTGTTGCATGTTGGCTGGGCAGCGGGAGTTCGTCCGTACGCATCCGGTGGCCACCAAACGCGCCCTCCGCGCCATCTTGAAAGCGGCGGATTTCTGCGCCAGCGAGCCAGAGCAGTCCGCCCAGTTCTTGGTGCAGGAGGGCTATACTAAGCGCTATGACCATGCCCTCCAGGTCATGAAGGCGATCCCCTACGGTTGGCGTGAGTATAGCGCTGAGGACACCCTGCGTTTCTACGCCCTGCGTCTCCACGAGGTCGGGATGCTGAAGAGCACCCCCCAGAAGCTGTTGGCCCAAGGCACCGACTGGCGTTTCTTCAACGAACTGAAGCACGAGCTGAGGACCTGACTAGGCGGCCAGCGCCTGCCCATTTTCCACGCGAGGGAGAACCCCATGCAAATCATCCAGAACCGTCGCCACTTCATGGCCGGAGCTGCGGCAGCAGGCGCTTCAGCTCTCATCGGCGCAACGACTGACGCTTGGGCCGAGGCACCCCCTGAAACGACCTCCGTTCGCTTGCCGCGGTGGATCGATGGCGCCTACTGCTGGGCAGGGATGTACCTGGCCGGAGAGTTCCTCAAAGCGGAGGGCTTCACCGACATCCGCTACGTACAGGGCGACGAGAAAGTCGATCAGGCGGTGTGGATTGCACGCGGCGACACGGATTTCAGCATGAACTACGCGCCGGTCCATGTCGCATCGATCGACGCGGGCGTGCCAATCAGGGTACTTGGCGGTCTGCATTCCGGGTGCCTCGAGCTGATCGCCAACGACAGCATCCAAGGCATCCCGGATCTCAAGGGCAAACGGGTAGGCATGCATGACATCCATGCGCCGTCGCGCGTGCTGGTCGCCCTGATGGCCGCCTATATTGGCCTGGATCCCGTCAACGACATCGAATGGGTCGAGGAAAGCAAGCCGGTGGAAGCCTTCGCCGACGGAAAGTTCGATGCATATCTCTTCACGCCTCCGGAGACGCAGCAACTGCGCGCCAAGAAAATCGGCCACACGATCCTCAACACGACCCTTGATCGCCCTTGGTCGCAGCACTTCTGCTGCATGACCTCGGCCGCTGCGGACTACGTGAGCAGATACCCGGTGGCGACCAAGCGCGTGCTCAGGGCCATCCTCAAGGGCGCCGACCTATGCATTTCGGACCCCGCATGGAGTGCAGCGCAAATGGTCGATCGAGGTTTCGTCCCCAGCTACGAAATCGCCCTGCAAACGCTGAGCGACACGCGGTACGACGTATGGCGGGACTACGATGCCGAAGCCTCGATGCGCTTCTACGCGTTGCGCATGCAGGAGACGGGCATGATCAAGTCGAGCCCACAGCAGATCATCGCCGAGGGAACAGACTGGCGATTCCTGGAGCAGCTGAAGCGCGAGCTCAAGACGTGAGCGTATTGGCGGCCCGTATCTTGCTGCTGGCGCTGATGGCCGGGCCAGCGCAGGCGCATGATGCGCAGCACGATGAGCGATTGCCGGCAATCGGACCGGCTCCAGACTTTACGCTGACGTCGCAGGACCGGGAGCGCGTCTCGCTGCACGACTTTCGCGGCAGGGTGATCGCCATTGCATTCATCTATACGCACTGTACCGACGTCTGTCCCATGCTGACCGCCCAGATGGCCAGCGTGCAGGAAAAGTTGGGTAGTGCGTTCGGACCCAAGATCGCCTTCATTTCGATCACCGTCGACCCGAAGCGCGATACGCCCGATGTTTTGAAGCAATATGCGCAGAATTTTGGCGCCGATCTGAAGGGCTGGTCGTTTCTTACCGGCGATCCGGCGACTGTCCATGAGGTTGGACGGAAATATGGGGTCTTCGCGAAGCAGGCGGCGAATGGTGATGTCGACCATACCTTGTTGACCTCGCTCGTAGACCCGAATGGCATCTTGCGAGTACAATATCTTGGCGTCCGGTTCGACTTGGAGGAGTTCCGGAGTGACCTTCTCGGCCTCTTGGACGAAACCAAATAGCATAACGAACTGGCTCGTTGGCTGGGTTGCCCGGCTGCCGGCGCGCGTCCAGACCAAGCTCTTGAGCGCGTTCCTGTCGATCGTCGGCCTGCTGATCGTGCTCGGTGCCGTCGGGTTGCAGGTGCTGAGTGGGGTCAACGATCAGACCAACGAGCTGATCAAGCTGCAGCGCAGGATCGCGGCCTACCGCCAAGTACAGCACGATACGACCACCCAGCTCTACGGTATCTCCACCGCCCTGTTGCTACAGGATAACCGGATGCTGGATACGGCGCTGCGCCAGCTCAATCAGTTCGGCTACGACCTCGAGCGCATGGAGTTCGTCGCCAAAGCCGAGGTGGAAGTGCTTGGCCAGGTCAGGCAAGAGTACGAAAAACTGACGGCCGGGGTGACGCACGTGGCAGAGCTTGTCCGCGCGGGCCGTACCGAGGAGGCGCGCAAGGTTCAGCTTGATGAAATCATACCGTCGGCTGATCGCCTCGAGCGGCTGACGAACCAGCTGGTCAACATGGCCGAAGCCGACATGGTGGCGGCCATCGAAACGACCGAGGGTGCGTACGGCACGTCCAGACTGATCGTGGTTTCGTTTGCCGTGGGCAGTATCCTGCTGGCGTTGGGGCTCGGTTACATCATCTCCTGGTCGTTGATCGAACCGGTCAAGAAGATCGAGACGCGTCTCAGCCAGATAGCGGCCGGCGACTTCGCGCAACGGGTTGCCGTCGCCAATCGCGACGAACTTGGAGTGCTCGCCGCTAACGTCAACCAGACCTCCGACCAGCTGGGGCGCCTGTATCAGGAGATTGAGACACGCACCCAGCAGCTCGATGAAGCCCTTCAGCAGCAGACAGCCACTGCAGACGTTCTGAAGGTCATCAGCCGCTCTACCTTCGATCTCCAGGTCGTGCTCGATACGTTGGTGGAATCGGCTGTCAGGCTCTGTCGCGCCGACAAGGGTGGCATCGTGCAGTTGCTTGATGGCGTATTCCGCTATGTGTCGACGCTTGGCTACCCGCCCAGCTTCCGTGCCTATGTCGACGCCAACCCACTTCCAGCGCTTGCCGCTGGCCGAGGCTCCGCCGTAGGGCGCGTAATCGAAGAACGGCGGATCGTGCAAATCGAAGACGTGACCGCTGATCCGGACTACCGCGTCGCCTTGATCGCTGAGGCAGGCGGATTCCGCACCGTCCTCGCTGCCCCGCTGTTGCGGGAAGGTGATCTCGTTGGCGTATTCGTCATGACGAGGGCTGAACCGCAACCGTTCAGTCCCAAGGAGATCGCGCTCGTCGAGACATTCGCCGACCAGGCCGTGATCGCCATCGAAAATGCGCGGCTCTTCGAGGCGGTGCAGGCACGGACGCGCGAGCTTGCGGCGTCGGTTGGTGAGCTCGAGGCGCTTGGTGAAGTGAGCAAGGCGGTCAATTCGACGCTGGATCTCGACACGGTGCTGAAGACGATCGTCGCCAAGGCGGTCCAGTTGTCGGCGACGGATGCTGGCACCATCTACGTGTTCAGCAGCACGCGGCAGCAATTCCGTCCGCGCGCCAACTTTGGGATGAGCGATGAGCTTATCGCGGCAGTCTCGCAGCAGACGATCGGGCTGGCCGATATGGGTATTGGCGACGCGCCCGGACGGTGCATGCCGGTGCAGTTTCCCGACCTCAGCAAGGAAACCTCATCCTTCCTTGTGAGAAAGACGATCCTCGACGCCGGATATCGCGGCATCCTGATCGTTCCGCTGCTGAGGCCCAACAAGATCGTCGGTGCATTGGTCGTCAGGCGCCACAAGCCAGGCGCCTTCGATGAGCAAGTTGTTCACCTGTTGGAGACCTTCGCAGCCCAATCGGTGGTCGCGATCCAGAATGCCAAGCTGTTCCGCGAGATCGAGGAGAAAGGCGAGGAGCTGGAAGCAGCCAGCCGCCACAAGTCCCAGTTCCTGGCGAATATGAGCCATGAACTCAGGACGCCGCTCAATTCGGTTCTGGGCTTCACAGAACTGCTGGTCGACGGCATCTACGGCGAACTCCCGGACAAGGCAAAGGCGACCGTCGCGCGTGTGCAGGCAAACGGCCGTCACCTCCTCGGGCTCATCAACGACGTGCTCGACCTGTCCAAGATCGAAGCCGGCCAGCTCACGCTGGCGATCGAGGACTACTCCGTCGCGCAGATTGTCCGATCGACCGTTACGGCGGTCGAGCCGCTCGCACGGGCGAAGGGTCTTGAGCTTTCAGCGACTGTTGCCGAGAACCTTCCAATCGGCCGTGGGGACGAACGCCGTTTGACGCAGATTCTGCTCAATCTCGCAGGCAATGCCGTCAAGTTCACCGAAACGGGTGCGGTCGATATTCTTGCCGATGCAGTCGATGGGAGCTTCGAGATCGCCGTCCGAGACACCGGTCCCGGTATTGCGTCCAAAGACCAGGCTCTTATCTTCGAAGAATTCCAGCAAGTCGACAACAGCAGCACCAGGCAGAAGGGTGGCACAGGTCTTGGCCTGGCGATCTCGAAGCGCATCGCCGAAATGCATGGCGGAACCTTAGACGTCGAGTCCGTGATCGGGTCAGGGTCGACATTCCGTCTGAAGGTCCCGATCAGGATGAATGAGGACGTGAGGGCCGCATGAGCAAACGAATCCTGATGGTCGAAGACACCGAGGACAACCGCCAAATCATCCGCGATCTCATTGCCACCACCGAATACGAACTGATCGAGGCGGCGGACGGTGCCGCCGGCATCGCTGCAGCTGCAGCACACAGGCCAGACCTGATCCTTATGGACATTCAGCTCCCGGTGATCGACGGGTATGAAGCGGCCCGCCGCATCAAGGCCGACCCGGCGCTCCGGCACATTCCGATTATCGCCGTCACCTCCTACGCGTTGTCGGGCGACAAGGCGAAAGCCCTTGCTGCTGGGTGCGATGGTTACATTGCCAAGCCATTCAGTCCACGCCAGCTGCTTTCCGAGATTCGCGGTTTCCTTTCTTGAGGGAGGCAACACCTTGCACGATCCGCCTCGCATTCTCGCGGTCGACGATACTCCGGAAAACCTCGAGATCCTGCGCATGCGCCTCGAGGCGAATGGCTATGAAGTTGTAACCGCCGCCGATGGTGAAGAGGGGCTTGCGAAAGCCCGCGAACTCACGCCGGATCTGATCCTGCTCGACATCATGATGCCGAAGCTCGACGGCATCAGTGTGGTCCGCATGCTCAAGCAGGATCACTCGCTGCGATCGATCCCCGTCATTCTGGTCACCGCGAAAGCCGACACGCGCGACGTGGTCGAGGGGCTGGACGCCGGTGGCGACGACTATCTGACAAAGCCCTTCGAGCACAGGGCGCTGCTGGCGCGGGTGCGCTCGATGTTGCGCCAGAAGGCGCTTCACGACACTGTCGCGAGCCAAGCCAAGCGCCTTGAGGACCAAGCCGCGCAACTTTCCGACTGGAACCGCTCGCTCGAGGAAACCGTCGCCGGCCAGGTGACGGAGCTCGAGCGAATGGCGCGGCTCAGGCGGTTCCTGCCCGAACAGGTCGCCGACCTCATCGTTGCGGCGGGCAATGGAGATGCGCTCTTGCAGAGCCACCGCCGC
Source organism: Mesorhizobium sp. WSM3862 (assembly GCF_002294985.1). Classification (GTDB taxonomy): domain Bacteria; phylum Pseudomonadota; class Alphaproteobacteria; order Rhizobiales; family Rhizobiaceae; genus Mesorhizobium. Next base: position 57,310 of record NZ_NSGE01000007.1, read on the forward strand.
GAGGTGACGGTTGTCTTTTGCGATTTGCGCGGCTTCACGGCGTTCGCAGAGACCGCCGAACCCGAAGAAGTCATGACAGTTCTGGCCGAGTATCATTCCTGTCTCGGCGAACAAATCGTCCGTCACGAGGGGACGCTCGAGCGGTTCGTGGGCGACGGAATCGTCGTGGTTTTCAACGATCCAATGCCATGTGCCGACCACAGCGAGAGAGCTGTCTCGATGGCTGCCGCAATGCGCGAAGCGATTGACGAGCATTCCGAGCGATGGCGCAAGCGGGACTATTTGCTTGGCTTTGGGATCGGCATTGCCAGGGGCCACGCAACCATCGGGCGCATCGGTTTTGATCAGCGCTCGGACTATGCCGTCATCGGCACCGTGTCGAACCATGCCGCCCGTTTATGCGAGGAGGCCAAATCGCGCCAGATTCTTGTTAGCCAACGGGTCCTCGGAGCTGTCGAGTCGCTGGTCGAATCCGTTCCTGTTGGCGAACTGACGCTGAAGGGCTTTCGCCGCCCGATGCCTGCCTATGAAATCGTGCGGTGGATCGGTCGGCCAATCTAGCGCTGAGCGCACTCCGGCTTCGTTCGAGGGATGCGGTGCGTCGAACCACCGGCGCCGCGGCGCGGATCTGCCGTTCACGTCGCGGCAACCGCAAATCCGCTTCGGGTCAGAGCCTCACGCCCAGACGGCGGACAAACCGTGCTGACGATAGGCCCGCCTGGCCGCAGGCGAGCTGTGATAGTTGACTGCTGTACCCTCAGTCCTTGGCGCGCTCGACATAGGAGCCGTCGGCGGTCATCACCACCACGCGCGTGCCGGTCGTGATGTGCGGCGGCACGGCCGTGCGCACGCCGTTGGAAAGCACCGCAGGCTTGTAGGACGAAGACGCCGTCTGGCCCTTGGTGACCGGCTCGGTATCGACCACCTCGAAGACGGCGCGCTGCGGCAGCGTCAGCGAGATCGGCGCGCCGTTGAACTGCGCCAGCTGCACCGCCATGCCTTCCTGCAGGTAGGGCGCCATGTCGCCGACCACGCTTTCGGAGGCTACGACCTGGTCGTAGCTTTCCGGGTTCATGAAATGGAAGCCTTCGCCGTCGGAATAGAGGAAGGTGTGCTCGCGCTCCTCGACATAGGCGCGCTCGACCATCTCGGTCGTGCGGTAGCGCTCCGAGATCTTCACCCCGTCGCCGATGCGGCGCATGTCGAGCTGGGTCACCGGCGTGCCCTTGCCAGGGTGGATGTTTTCGGCAAAGAGGATGACATAGAGCTTGCCGTCCTTATCGACGACGTTGCCTTTGCGTAAGGAACTGGCGATGACCTTGACCACGATATTCAATCCCAATCGAGTTTTTCGGCCTGCAAGCGTCTTTGCCCACGAAGCGGCGACGGCGGCCATCGCGTGCGCCGTAGCGCATCTTGCGTCGAACCGCCAGCCTCCTCGGCGATTTTCCCGCCCATGACCACCGCTTCGCCCTGGTGGACGCCGCATGTACACGCCGATCGCCGGCCAAGGCTGATGGCGCGCAACGCCATTGCCGCCGCCTTGCGCAGTTGGTTCGCCGAGCGCGATTTCGTTGAGGTGACGACGGCCGCGCTGCAGGTTTCGCCCGGCAACGAGGCGCATCTTGCGGCCTTCGCCACCGAGGCGATCGCGCCGGACGCATCGCGCCAGCCGCTCTACCTTCACACCTCGCCGGAATTCGCCTGCAAGAAGCTGCTTGCCGCCGGCGAGAAGCGCATCTTCAGCCTGGGCTCCGTTTACCGAAACCGCGAGCGCGGGCCGCTGCATCATCCCGAATTCACCATGCTCGAATGGTACCGCGTCGGCGAGGCCTATGAGCGCCTGATGGCCGACTGCGCCGAATTTCTGGCGCTCGCCGCGGAAAAGGCCGGGGCCAAAAGCTTTCGGTTTCGTGGCCGCGAGGCCGATCCCTTCGCCGAGCCGGAGCGGCTGAGCGTGGCGGAAGCATTCATGCGCCATGCCGGCATCGACCTGCTGGCGACCGTCGGCGCCGACGGAAGCACCGACCGCGAAGCGCTCCACCAGGGCCTGGTCTGCGCCGGCCTGCGCACCGCGCCCGACGACAATTGGGCCGACCTGTTCAGCCGCGTGATGGTGGAAAAGGTCGAGCCGGCGCTGGGGCAGGGACGGGCGACAATCCTCTACGGCTACCCAGTCTCCGAGGCGGCTTTGGCACGGCCGAGCGCGGAGGACCCGCGCGTCGCCGAACGCTTCGAGCTTTATTGCTGCGGCGTCGAGCTTGCCAATGCGTTTGGCGAGCTCACCGATCCGGCCGAGCAGCGCCGCCGCTTCGTCGCCGAGATGGACGAGAAGGAGCGCATCTATGGCGAGCGCTATCCGCTGGACGAGGATTTCCTCGCCGCGCTTGCCATCATGCCGCAGGCGAGCGGCTCGGCCCTCGGCTTCGACCGGCTGGTGATGCTGGCAGCCGGCGCCGCCAGGATCGAAGATGTGATCTGGGCGCCGGTGGCCGGCTAATTCGCACTGTTCATGCGGTTGCGGCGGGGCAGTGCGCTGCGAAGGGCCGCGATTGCCTTGAGATTGCCGCATCCGCCATTGCACAAGCGGTGGTGGAACAATAGATGGTGCAGCAGCATCCAAGACGATTGTGCGGGCTTCCAGAGATGGCGGCCCGGCATCCATGGATGTGCGGTAGCATCTGCCCTCCCGCACAGCTTGAACAAACAGGACCAACCGCATGACCGACACGCTCGACGCAGGGAAACTGACCGACCGCGTCGCGGCGCTCGTCGAGGCGGCCAAGCGCGCCGGGGCGGACGCCGCCGACGCGGTCGCCGTGCGCGGCCGTTCGGCCGGCGTGTCGGTGCGGCTGGGCAAGGTCGAAGGCACCGAATCGTCGGAAAGCGAGGACGTGTCGCTGCGCGTCTTCGTCGGCCAGCGCGTGGCGAGCGTCTCGGCCACCGCCGCCTCCGACCCGAAGGCGCTTGCCGAGCGGGCCGTCGCCATGGCGAGAGTCTCCCCCGAGGATCCGTTCCAGGGCCTTGCCGACCCAGCGCTGCTCGCCCGCAATTTGCGTGATCTCGACCTCTTCGATCCGACTGAGGTGTCGGCCGATCAGCTCAAGGAGGCGGCGCTGGCAGCGGAAGCGGCGGCCCTTGCCGTCAATGGCGTCACCAATTCCTCCGGCAGCAGCGCCAGCGCCGGCCTTGGCGGCCTGGTACTTGCGACCTCGCATGGCTTTGTCGGCCAATATGTCGCGTCGCGCTTTTCACGTTCGACCAGCGTCATTGCAGGCCAAGGCACGGCGATGGAACGCGACTATGAATTCTCCTCGCGCCAGCATTTCGCCGATCTCGACGCGCCGGAGGAGATCGGCCGCAAGGCCGGCGAACGCGCCGTGCGCCGCCTCGGCGCCCGCAAGGCGGCGACCGGCCCGGTCGACGTCGTGTTCGACCCGCGTGTTGCGCGCGGCATTGCCGGCCATCTCGCCGGCGCCATCAACGGCGCCGCGGTGGCGCGCAAGACCAGCTTCCTGCGCGACATGATGGGAAAGCAGGTAGCCTCAAGCGCGATCACCGTCAGCGACGAGCCGCTGCGGCGTCGCGGCCAGGCGTCGCGGCCCTTCGACGGCGAAGGCGTCGAGGGCGACAAGCTGTTGATGGTAGACAAAGGCGTGCTCAACCACTGGTTCCTGTCGACCTCGGCCGCGCGCGAGCTTGGTCTCGTCACCAACGGCCGTGGCTCGCGCAGCGGCTCTTCGGTTTCGCCGTCCTCGACCAATCTGGCCATCGAGCCCGGCGATCGCGCGCCGGAGGAGCTGATCGCCTCGCTGCAGCTCGGCTTCTACGTCACCGAGGTCTTCGGCCAGGGCGTCGACATGGTGACCGGCGAATACAGCCGTGGCGCCTCCGGCTTCTGGATCGAGAACGGCGCGCTTGCCTATCCGGTGGCCGAGGTGACGATCGCCTCCAATTTGAAGACCATGTTCCTCAACATGGTGCCGGCGAGCGATCTCGACCGCAATTTCGGCACCGCCGCGCCGACGCTGCTGATCGAGGGGATGACCCTTGCCGGCGCCTAACATGGTCATCTCAGCCGAGACGCACGAAGACCTCGCTCTGCTTCGCGAAGCCGCCCGCGAGGCGGGCACCATCGCCATGCGCTATTTCGGCCAAAACCCCCAGGTGTGGATGAAGGGCGGGACCTCGCCGGTCAGCGAGGCCGACCATGCGGCCGACGCCTATCTGCGCGAGACCCTGCTCAAGGCGCGGCCGAATTATGGCTGGCTGTCCGAAGAAACCGCCGACGATCATGCCAGGCTGTCGGCCCGCCGCACTTTCGTCGTCGACCCTATCGATGGCACGCGCGGCTTTCTCGATGGCCTGCATTCCTGGTGCGTCAGCGTCGCCGTGGTCGAGGATGGCCGCTCGCTGGCCGGCGTGCTCGAATGTCCGGCCAAGCGCGAGACCTATTGGGCGCTGCCGGGCGAGGGCGCGTTCCTCAACGGCAAGCGCATCCAGGTCCGCCAACTCGGCGATACCGTCGAGATCGGCGGGCCGAAGCCGCTGGTCGAGCGCATGCCCGCTTCCTGGCAAGCCCGGATGCGCCGCGTCGCTTACATACCCTCGCTCGCCTACCGGCTGGCAATGATCGCCAACGGCAAGCTCGACGCGACCTTCGTCAAGCCCAACGCGCATGACTGGGACATCGCCGCCGCCGACCTTATCCTCCGCGAAGCGGGCGGCGCCTTGCTCGACCGCACCGGCAAGCCGCCGCGCTATGCCGGCGAGGTGATCAACCATGGCGCGCTCGCCGCCGGCAGCGGCGAACTGCTGGGCGTCCTGGCCGGCGTCATTGCCGGAGCTGACCAAGGGTGAGTCGGCCCACGGTTTCAAAATCGGCGGCTTTGGTCTAAACGTTTCACAAAATTCATGAATCTGCGAAGGATCGGCATGGCCGTGGAAGACGGAAAGAAACAGCTTTTGCACCTGGTGTTCGGCGGCGAGCTGAAAAAGCTGGGTGGAACCGAGTTCCGTGATCTGGATGCGCTCGACATCGTCGGCATCTACCCCGACTATCAATCGGCGCACGCCGCGTGGAAGGCGAAGGCGCAGGCCAGCGTCGACAATGCCCACATGCGCTATTTCGTCGTTCACCTGCACCGGTTGCTCGACCCGGAAACAAAGGCAGCCGGTTGACTTCGATGGAGCATGAAGTGGTGAAAGGAGCGACGGGGCGCGCCGCCGGGCGGGGCGGGACTCGCACGCTGTGGCGCCGCATCCGAGAGCCGCTCGCCCAGTCGCGATTCGTCAAGAATTTCATCGCCAGCCTGTTCGCCTGGTTCGTGCGGCTGATTCGCATCACCAGCCCGCTGGTGAAAGGGTCGACGCAGGTCGCCGGCGGCGCCTATGCGCATCTCGAACCGGGCATCATCGCGCTGTGGCATGGCCAGCATCTCTTGACGCCGGCTTATTATCCCAAGGGCCGGCCGCTGGTCGCCATGGTATCGCGCAGTGCCGACGCCGAGCTTAACGCGCTGATGCTGAACAGATTCGGCATCGAGGCGGTGCGCGGCTCGGGTGGCCGCGACAGTTCGAGGCATCTCGACAAAGGCGGCGCCAAAGCCTTGATCGCGCTCAAGAAAGCGCTGGTGGCGGGCAAGAATGTCGCGATGATCGCCGACATTCCACACGGCACGCCGCGCGACGCGGGGCTGGGCATCGTGCTTTTGGCCAGGCTTTCCGGGCGCCCGATCCTGCCTTCGGCGATCGCCACCAGCCGCCGCAAGGTGCTGGAAAAGAGCTGGGACAAGACCACCATCAACCTGCCGTTCGGCCGCTCCGCCGTTGTCGTCGGGCAGCCGGTCTTCGTGCCGGCCAACGCCGACGACGCCGAGATGGAGCGCAAGCGCCAGGAAGTCACCGCCTCGCTCAACGCCGCGACCGCCGAGGCCTACCGCCTCGTGGACGGCGACAAATGAGCGAGCGCTGGGCGCGCGCGGCCCTGACCGCCTATCGTTACGCCGGGGCCGTCGCCTATCCGCTGATCGGACCCTATGTCGCCTGGCGCGCCTCGCGCGGCAAGGAAGACCGCGTTCGCCGTCGCGAGCGCTACGGCGTCGCCGGCCGTCCGCGTCCGGAAGGACCGGTGATCTGGATCCACGCCGCGAGCGTCGGCGAGACGATCGCCGTCGTGCCGCTGGTCGAAAGCATTCTCGATTACGGCGTCAACATCGTGCTGACGACCGGCACTGTGACCTCGGCCAAGGTCGCCGACGAGCGGCTTGGCAGCCGCATCATCCACCAATATGTGCCGCTCGACCTCAAGCCAGCGGTAAGCCGCTTCCTCGATCACTGGCTGCCGGAGCTGGCCATCATAGCCGAATCGGAGATCTGGCCGATGACCATCCTGGAACTCGGCGCGCGCAACGTGCCGCAGGTCCTGGTCAACGGGCGACTGTCGGACCGTTCCTTCCGGTCGTGGAAGAAGCGCGCCGGCGTCGCCGAGGCGCTGTTCGAGAATCTTGCCCATGTCGTTGCCCAGTCGGATGTCGACGGCGAGCGTTTCCGCGTCCTCGGCGCCCGGCCGGTGACCGTTTCCGGCAACCTCAAGGTGGACACCAACCCGCCGCCGGTCGACGAGCGGGCGCTGGCGATCCTGCAGCGCCAGATCGGCTTACGCCCGACCTGGGCGGCGATCTCGACCCATGACGGGGAGGAGGTCGCCGCGGCGGAAGTCCATGCGACCCTGCACAAGCGCCACCCTGGACTGTTGACCATCGTCGTGCCCCGCCATCCCGACCGCGCGGACGCGCTGGCCGCGCAGATATCCGGCATGGGGCTGAAAGTCGCGCGCCGCAGCAAGGGCGACCGCATCACGTCCGAGACCGATATCCTGCTCGGCGACACGATCGGCGAGATGGGACTTTATCTCAGGCTGACCGAGATCGCCTTCGTCGGCCGCTCGCTGACCTCCGAGGGCGGCCAGAATCCGCTCGAGCCGGCGATGCTCGACACGGCGGTGCTGGCCGGCCGCAACGTGCAGAATTTCCGCGAAGCCTATCAGCGCCTGCTCGATCGCGGCGGCGCCAAGCTGGTGCGCGACCGCGACATGCTGGCCGGCGCCGTCAATTTCCTTTTGACCAACGAGGCGGTGCGCCACGAGATGATGGCGGCGGGCGCGGCGACCGTCGACGAGATGCGCGGCGCGCTTCAGCGCACGCTGAAGTCGCTCGAGCCCTACATCCAGCCGCTGGTCGTCAAGGCGCGCCTGAAAGGCGCCAACGGGCGCTAGCGCATGGCCCAAAAACTCGGATCCGATCTTTGGAAAGGGTCATGCGCCATGGAAGTCGCGCCATGACCAGCGAAGCGCCGCCCTTCTGGTGGGAAAAGCCGGACTGGCGCGTGCTGGCGCTTTCGCCGGTGTCCGCGATGTATGGAATGGTGGCTGGGCGCCGCATGCGGCGCGCGCCGCGCGAGAAGGTCGCGGCACCTGTGCTGTGCGTCGGCAACTTCACCGTCGGCGGCAGCGGCAAGACGCCGGTCGCCATCGCGCTGGCTAAACAGGCAAAGCGCATGCAGCTCACGCCCGGCTTCCTGTCGCGCGGCCATGGCGGTTCCTTCGCCAAGCCGCATGTCGTCGATGCGCATCACGACGCGGCCAAGCATGTCGGCGACGAGCCGCTGCTGCTTGCCGAACATGCGCCGGTCGCGGTGACGGCCAACCGCGCCGCCGGCGCCAAACTGCTGATGGCAGAGCATGGCTGCGACTTCCTGATCATGGATGACGGTTTCCAGTCGGCGCGCATCCATATCGACTACGCGCTGGTCGTGGTCGACGCGCGTTTCGGCATCGGCAATGGCCGAGTCATTCCGGGCGGCCCGCTCCGGGCCAAGATCGTCGATCAGCTGGTCTTCACCGGCGGCTTGCTGAAGATGGGCGAGGGGAGCGCCGCCGATACGGTGGTACGTCAGGCGGCGCGCGCCGGCCGGCCGATCTTTTTGGCCCATGTCGAGCCGGCGAATCCGGCGCGCTTTGCCGGCGGGCGCTTCCTTGCCTTTGCCGGCATCGGCCATCCGGAGAAATTCTTCGACACGCTGCGCGGCGCCGGCGGCGAGGTCGCGCTGTCGCGCGCTTTTCCCGACCATCATTTCTACGCCGCGGACGAGCTTGCCGATCTGGCGGCGCTTGCCCAGCGCGAGGGGCTTCGGCTTGTCACCACGGCAAAGGATGCCGCACGGCTTCGCCACGGCGCCGCACCAGCCGGCTTCCTGGAGCAGCTCGACGTGCTTGAGATCGACGCCGTGTTCGAGATCGACCACGTGCCGGAGCGCATCATCAATGAGACGCTGGATGCATGGCGACAGCGCAAGATGAGACCGTCCTCATCCTAGGAGGTTCTACCCGCGCTTGCGCAGCTCCGGATGCGCCTCGATCTCACGCCGCAGCGACGCTGCCGCGTTCACATATGGCTCCTGCCTGGCGACGCTCCAATATTTGAGCTCGTCCAGCGGAATGCTTTCGCCGGTCACCGCGCAGCGCACGAACGCGCCGGGGCTCGTCACCTGGAAGTCGCCGTCGAGATAGCGGATGCGCGCTTCCTTGCCGCCGGGGCCTTCAAAACGGTTCATCATGGAATGGCGCATAGGTTCATAGGGGTTCAATCGCCACAAATCGAAGGCAAGGTCAAGCTTGGCGCAATGCTCATGTAGTATGCCGGTTGGCACAATGGTTGTCGGGAAGCGCCATGGACATCACCAACGCCAGCGTGACGTCGCTGCTGAAAGAGGCGCTGGCGCCGCAGCCGGTGCCGTCGCCCAAGGCCGAACCTGCGACCGCGGCGCTGGTCAAGGCGCTCGTCCAGCCGCCGGCGCCGTCCGTCGTGTCCTCCGCACAGGTGGCCGCGCAGGCGCTGAACGGCACGTTGCCGGCCGCTCAACCAACTCAGCGTCTGTCCTCGGCCGAGATCGAGAACGCCTACAGAGCCGTCCTGGAATCCGATGCCGGCACTGATGGCGCCTCGACGAAGTCTCCGGCTGGCAGGTCGGCGGCTGACGCCGATCAGCCTTCGCGGGCGCTGCCCCAGGTTCCACCGCCGGCCGCCGATGGCACCGCAAGGGTCGTGGCGGCGCCCTCTTCGTTCTCGCCGGTGCTTGCGTCCGGAGTGCTGGTAGCGGCCAACGCCAATGCGCCGCCGCGCGGCGGCGTTCGCAGCCCCGGCCATGCCCCGCGATCCGAACCCGGCCAGACGCCGCTGTGGATGATATCGATCGTGACGGCCGTCGTCTCGGCTGCGACCACCACGATCGTGCTGATGCTGCTTCGCTGATCCGGGCGATCTAGTCCTCGTCCTGCAGGAAGGCTTCGAGCTTCTCCGGCGCCAGGCCCGCCTGTTCGGCGATGCGCCTGGCGAGATCGGCGGCGGCCGCCCGCAGCCGTCCGACCGGGCGGTCGAGCCAGTAGGACACCGGATTGAGCGCGACCCGCTCGTCAACGGGAACAATCCGGCCCGACTTCAACTGGTCTGCCGTCAGCGGCGGCCGCGCCAGCGCGATGCCGAGCCCATGCGCCGCCGCGTCGAGCACCAGATTGTAGTCCTCGAAACGCCGGTCCTGCGGGCGCGGGCGATAATCGACCTCCTGTGCCGCGAACCAGGCGCGCCAGGCGGACGCGTCGGAATCGTTGATCAGCGGGAATTTGAGCAGCCGGGCCGGGTCGCCGTGCCCGATCGCCTTCGCCAGCTCCGGCGAGGCGATCGGGAAAATGTGCTCCTCGAAAAGCTGGACCGAGACGCGCCCCGGAATGCGACCGCGCCCGCAGCGCACCGAAAGGTCGATGCCTTCGTCGGCAAGGTCGGCCTGGCGGTTGTCGACGTCGAGCACGATGCGCAGCCGGGTCGGGTTGTTTTCGAGCGCCGCCATGCGCGGCATCAGCCAAAGGCCGCTGACCGAAGGGATCGAAGCCAGCCGCACCACCGCGGTGCCGCGCGGCTCGACCCAGCGATCGGAATTGACCGAGATCAGCGCGAAGGCCTCGGTGGTGCGCAGGTGCAGCCGGTTGCCCTCATTGGTCAGCGTGACGCCGCGCGCGTTGCGCTCGAACACCTTGAGCCCGAGCCAGTCCTCCAGCTTGGCGATCTGACGGCTGATCGCGCCATGGGTGAGGTTGAGCCTTTCGGCCGCCGCGGAAAAGCTTCCCGTCCGCGCCGCCGCGTCGAAGGCGCGCAAAGTCTCGAGCGGCAATAGCTGGTCAGAGCTGTGAAGCATGCTCACAGCTGACCCTCGAATTGCTCGTTTGTCAATCGGCGGGCAATGGCGTTTTCTCTCTCTATGGCACTGAGAGACGAGGATTCGGCAATGAGCGCTTACACCGGCACGTTGAATGAGACACAGCGCATGGACACCACGGCCGCGATCGCGGTGGCGCTGACGGTGGTCGGCTGGGCGTCTGCCTTCCCGGCGATCCGCGCTGGCCTTGCCGCCTTCCAGCCGCTGGAGCTCGGGGCGCTGCGCTTCGCCATCGCGGCCGTGCCGGCAGCGATCTTCCTTGCGGTCAAGCGTCCGGCGCTGCCGAGGATCGATGAGCTGTGGCGTTTCGGCTTCGGCGGTGCCATCTTCGTCGCGCTCTACACCGCCATGCTCAATTTCGGCGAGCTCACCGTCTCGGCGGGCGCCGCCGGCTTCATCATCAATGTCAGCCCGATCTTCACGGCCATCATGGCCATGGCGTTGCTCGGGGAGCGTTTTTCCGGCATGGCCTGGCTTGGCACGGTGATCTCGTTTGCCGGCATCGGCATCATCGCGGTGGCGGACGGCCATGGCCTGCATTTCAACACCGGCGCGTTGCTGGTGCTGGGCTCCGCCCTTTGCTCGGCCGTCAACACCATCGTCCAGAAGCCGCTCTTTGCGCGCCATCATCCGCTGACGATCGCCGCTTCCAACATGGTGCTCGGCGCGCTCTGCCTGTCGCCCTTCCTGGCGGAAGCGTTTGTGCAGGCCGCGGTCGCCGACATGGCCGGCCTCGGCGCCGTCATCTATCTGGGCATCGTGCCCAGCCTGATCGCCTACGCCGCCTGGGCCACCGCGCTGTCGCGCCTGCCGGCCGCGCGCGCCTCGAACTTCCTCTATCTGGTCTCGCCGACCTCCGCTCTGATCGGTTTCTTCTGGCTCGGCGAAGTACCGACTCTCCTCGGCATGCTCGGCGGCGCGCTGGCGCTCGGCGGTGTGATCGTGGTGAATTTGAAGCGGTAAGTCAGAGGGTTGAGGCCGGTTCCTGACTCAAGGAAAGAGCCGCCTCGAGCGGCCCTTTTCTTGCCCCTCATCCGGCCGCTACGCGGCCACGAGAACGGGTTGGTGCTGGCGCTGAAGGTCTCCTCTCCCCATAGGGAGAAGTCAGCGGAGTGAAGCGGAGGCTGGGTGAGGGGAATTGGCGCGCTCACCTTCGCCCGAACAATCTTTCAATGTCGGCGAGTTTCAGCTCGATATAGGTCGGCCTGCCATGGTTGCAGGTGCCGGAGCCGGGCGTCGCCTCCATTTGGCGCAGCAGCGCGTTCATCTCCTCGGCCTTGAGCAGCCGGCCCGAGCGCACCGAGCCGTGGCAGGCCATGGTCGCGGCTATTCTGTCCAGCCGTTCCTTCAGGGTCTCGACCGTGTCGTTGTCGGCGATCTCGTCGGCGAGGTCACGCACCAGTTGCTGCACGTTGGTTTCGCCGAGCATCGACGGCGTCTCGCGCACCGCCACCGCGCCCGGGCCGAAGCGCTCCAGGCCGAGGCCGAATTTGGCCAGCGTCTCGGAATGCATCGCCAGCCGCTCGGCATCCTCTTCCGCAAGGTCGACGATCTCGGGCAAAAGCAGCATCTGCGAAGGCACGGCGCGAGAGTGCAGCGCGTTCTTCAAGGCCTCGTAGACCAGGCGCTCATGTGCGGCATGCTGGTCGACGATGATCAGCGAATCCCGGGTCTGGGCGACGATATAGTTCTCATGCACCTGAGCGCGCGCCGCGCCCAGCACCGTGCCGAGCAGCGCCTCGGCCGGCTCGGCGATGCCCGCCCGCGCGTCGGCGCTTGCCAGCGGCCCGGTGTCGAAGGCAGCCTGATCGTTCTCGGCGAAGCCGCCTCGCGCCGGCCGCGCTTCGCCCATGTCGAGCGGCCGCTGCGGCGAGCGCGCCAAAGTCGAACCATGATCAAAGCTGGAGCCGGAGGCGCGAAAAGCGGCCTCATAGCTGCGGTGGCCACTGGCCGGTCCGGGATGCGAATAGGACGCCGCGCCGGGCCGGAAAGCCGCCATCATGCCGGCCGCGCCGGTGGTCGCGGCCCGGATGCCGGCGCCGGCCATCGCCTCGCGGATGGCGCCGACAATCAACCCGCGCACCAGGCCCGGATCGCGGAAGCGCACATCGGCCTTGGCCGGGTGGACGTTGACGTCGACGGTTGCCGGATCGAGCGAAAGGAACAGCACGGTCACCGCATGCCGGTCGCGCGGCAGCACGTCGGCGAAGGCGCCGCGGATCGCGCCGGCGATCAGCTTGTCGCGCACCGGCCGGCCGTTGACATAGGCATATTGCTGCAGCGCGTTGGCGCGGGTGTAGGAAGGGATCGAGACGTGGCCGGCAAGATGCACGCCGTCGCGCATGGCATCGATCGCAATGGCATTGTCGGGAAAGTCGGCGCCCATCACTTGCGCGATGCGGGCGAGCCGGCCCTCCGGCGTGTCGCCGGTCGCCGGCAGCTCCAGCGTCGAGCGGTCGGACCCGGCAAGCGTGAAGCGCACGACGGGGAAGGCGATGGCGATGCGCTTCACCACGTCGCCGGTGGCCGAGCTTTCGGCGCGCTCGCCCTTCATGAATTTGAGCCGTGCCGGCGTGGCGAAGAACAGGTCGCGCACTTCGACGGTGGTGCCGCGATTGGCCGCCGCCGGCTTGACGGCCGACACCCGGCCGCCCTCGATGCTGATCTCGGCCGCGCTGTCGCCGGCGGCCGTGCGCGAGCGGATCGAAAGCCTGGCCACCGAGCCGATCGATGGCAACGCCTCGCCGCGGAATCCGAGCGAGCGGATGTCGTGGATATCGTCCGACAGCTTCGATGTGCAGTGTCGGGCAACTGCCAGCGCCAGTTCGCGCTCGGGAATGCCCGAGCCGTCATCGGTGACGCGGATGAGCGAGAGCCCGCCGCCGGCGGTGACGATCTCGACGCGCGACGCGCCGGCGTCGAGCGCATTCTCGACCAACTCCTTCACCACGCTTGCGGGACGCTCGATGACCTCGCCGGCGGCGATCTGGTTGATCATCGTTTCGGAAAGCTGGCGAATGGGCATCCGAGGATTATAGGCGGATTCGAACGGTGTGGGGGAGGGGCTACTTCATGCCTGCGCCACCAGCCAGTCCCTGACCTTGCGCGCGTTGTCGCTGAGCTCGCGGTTCTTCGGCCAGATGACGTGGAAGCCGATGCCGGTCCTCATCACATGCTCGGTCACCGGCACCAGCAGCCCTGATGCCACCAGCCGCTCGACCAGATGCCGCCAGCCAAGCGAGATGCCTTGCCCTTCCATCACCGCCTGGATCACCAGGGCATAGTCGTTGATGCGCAGGCCGCGCTCGGCATTGCGCAGGCTGGTTCCGGCCGACGCGAACCATTCGTCCCAGTTCGGCGCCTCGCGATAGGGCTCCTCGAGATGGATCAGCCGGTGCGTGGCCAGTTCCTCGACCGTCTTCGGCATGCCGAATTTGGCGAGGTAGCTGGGGCCGGCGACGGGGAAGATCTCTTCATCGGACAGCGACAGCGAGTGATAGTCCGGCCAGTCGCGCGGCACGCCGCCGCGCACCCCGAGCGGAATACCCTCGGCAATGATGTCGAGGTCGCGGTCGGCGGTCTGGATGCGCAGGTCGATGCCCGGCAGTTGGTCGCGGAACTGCTGCAGACGCGGCATCATCCAGAACGAGCCGAAGGCCGTCGAGGCGGCAAGGGTGACATGGCCGCCGGTCGCCTGCAGGCGAAGGTCCTCGGCAGATTTGCGGATATGCGACAGCCCCAGCGAGACGTCCGCGTGGAAGCGCTCGCCGGCCTCGGTCAGGAGCACCTGGCGGTGGCGGCGCTGAAACAGCTTGGCGCCGAGCTGTTCCTCCAGTCCGCGCACCGCATAGGAGACGGCCGCCTGGGTCATGCCGAGCTCGCGCCCGGCCGCGGTGAAGCTCGACAGCCGGCCTGCCGCCTCGAAGACGACGAGGCTGCCGGCCGAGGGCAGGAGATGGCGCAGGCTTCGCATAAGCGCAGCTTATACAAGAGATCAGGATTTTCCAGCGTCACATCCATATTTCGTGTCGCTAACTTGGTCGGGCGGGATGAAGGAGGCAACATGAACGCACCGGCCGCTGAATTGACTGAGCCGACCCACCGTCGCGGCGGCGGCCGCCTTGGGCGCAAGGCGCTGAGAAGCGCGCCGGTCGCGTCTTTCCCGACGCTCGTTCGCCAGATTCCGGCCTATGAGATCGTGCCCGACGAGGCGGTGGAACTGATCCACGAGGAGTCGCTCAAAATCCTCGAGGAGGTTGGCTGCGAGTTCCGCGACGACGAAGCGATCGCGCTTTGGAAGGCGGCGGGTGCCGACGTCAAGGACACACGGGTCCGCATCGATCGCGCGTTGCTGATGGAGCTCGTCTCGAAGGTCCCGCCGGAATTCACGCTCAATGCGCGCAACCCCGAGCGAACGGTTCGCGTCGGCGGCAAGAACTCGATCTTCGTGCCGATGTATGGCGCGCCTTATGTGCGCGACCTCGACAACAAGCGGCGTTACGGCACGCTCAACGACCTCAACAATTTCCACAAGCTCGCCTACATGGCGCCGACGCTGCATTCGTCGAGCTCGATCATCTGCGAGCCGATGGAGATCCCGGTGCCGAAGCGGCACCTCCACATCATTCATTCGGCGCTCAAGCACTCCGACAAGCCGTTCATGGGCATCGTGACGTCGAAGGAGCGGGCCGAAGACACGATGGCGATGGCTGCGATCGTGTTCGGCGAGGAGTTCGTGCGCGACAATCCGGTGCTGGTGGCGATCACCAATTGCAATTCGCCGCTGGTGTGGGACGCCACCATGCTCGACGCCATGCGGGTCTATGCCCGCCACAACCAGCCGCTGATCCTGGCACCGTTCGCGCTCTGCGGCGCCTCGACCTCGGCCTCCGCCGTCGGCGCGGTCGCGCAGGTGAATGCCGAGGCGCTCGCCGGTGTGGCCTTCACCCAGCTCATCCGTCCCGGCTCGCCGCAGATCTATGGCCAGTTCATGGTGACCGTCGACATGAAGACCGGCGCCCCGATGGGGGGCACGCCGGAGGCCGCGCAGATGATGTATCTGATGGGTGCGCTGGCGCGGAAATACAAACTGCCGTGGCGCACCTCGGGCTTCCACGTCGGCTCCAAGCTCAACGACGCCCAGGCCGGCTACGAGGCGAACATGCTTATGCATGCCGCGATCCTCGCCGGCGCCAATTACATCTGGCACTCCGCCGGCTGGCTTGAAGCCGGCCTTACCTGCGGCTATTCGAAATTCGCCACCGACTGCGAGCAACTCGTCGGTTGGTACAAATATGCCGGCGGCGTCCCGTTCGACGATTTCAAGGAAGCCATGGCGGCGATCCGCGAGGTCGGCCCGCAAGGGCATTTTCTCGGCACGCAGCACACGCTCGAGCATTTCGAGCGCGCCTTCTTCATGCCGAGCATCATGGATTTCAACTCCTTCGAGCAATGGAGCGCCGAAGGCGCTAAGGATCACGACACGCGCGGCCTCGAAAAGGCGCGCAACATGCTCGCCGACTATCAGGAGCCGAAGCTCGACGAAGGCATCGCCGAAGGTCTCAAGGATTTGATCGCGCGGCGCGAGGAAAAGCTGCCTGATACCGTTAGTTGACAAAAAATGGGCAAAGGCCGTCGGCAATCGTGACTGACAGCAAGCCAATGGCTCAGCCAGCGCGCACCTTGCCGTTCGCCAGGTGTTTCTGAAGCGATTGACAGGCGTTCATAATATGATCGTAGACCAACTTTGCGGCCTGTTCGGTCTCGCCAGCGCGGCAGGCGGCCAGGATTTCGCGATGTTCTCGATCCGCAAGCTCATGACCGCCGGAAATCGTCAGCTGAACTCGCAGATAGCGTTCGATCCGATCGTTAACCGACCGGATCATGCGGAGCAGATATGGTCGCCCGGCGTCTAGATAAAGACTGGAATGGAACTCCCAATTTAGTTCCGCCCAGCGGCCGACGTCGGTTTCCTTCGCAAAGGAGTCGCAACTTGCTTGCGCTTTATCGAAGGTCTTCTCGTTCATGTGGGGGAGGGAAAGCCGAATTGCGTTCGATTCCAGCATGGCTCGGACCTCGAAAATCTGCACGATCTCCGGTTCCGACATGCTGGCGACAATTGCGCCCTTGTTTCGCTGAAATGCCACGAATCCCTCTGCCTCGAGCCGCTTCAAAGCTTCGCGCACCGGAATCTTGCTGATGTTGAACATGCGGGCGACGTCGTCTTGCCTGATCGGTTCGCCCTCATCAAGCGACCCGGATATGATTGCTCCGCGGATGAACTTCAAAACCACGTCGGAAGCGGTGGGGGCGGCACCCAAATCGGGAATGTCGGCAAATGCAAATGGCACGTGTAGAGTCTCCGCACGGAGCGTCAGATCTGCAAACATAGATATCGTAGACGATGTTCGCGATCAAATACGCTCGCGATTCTGCTCAACCCGAGTGTCTGCATGGCCTGAGATGCCGTCCGGCGTGGGCTCTTTTGAGCCCGGCCGATCAGCAGCGACTGGCGCATTTCCCTTCAATCGAGCCTTGACGAGAGCCGAAGATCGTATACGATATCCAATCGGAAGCCGCGGCTCTGGGGACTCCCGAATGCGAAGCACGAAAGTCATCCATGTTGTTTCCTGCCACGCGGAGGGCGAAGTCGGGGATGTCATCGTTGGCGGGGTGTCTCCTCCGCCGGGAGACACCGTCTGGGACCAGCGCAAATGGATTGCAGAAGACAACGGACTTCGTAACTTCGTTCTTAACGAACCGCGCGGCGGCGTCTTCCGGCACGTCAACCTTCTGGTCCCTCCCAAGCATCCCGACGCGCAGATGGCTTGGATCATAATGGAGCCGGAGGATACGCCCCCGATGTCCGGCTCCAATTCGATTTGCGTCTCCACGGTAATTCTGGACACCGGGATCATCCCCATGCAGGAGCCGGTAACCGAAATGGTGCTCGAGGCGCCGGGCGGCCTGGTACGCGTGCGGGCCGACTGTGCCGGAGGAAAAGCCCAGCGCATCACCGTCGAAAACGTACCCTCATTCGCCAGCAGGGTCGGTGTGCCGCTTGAGGTCGATGGCCTCGGTACCATCACGGTCGACACGGCCTATGGAGGCGACAGTTTCGTCGTCGTCGACGCACCTACCCTTGGGTTAGCGCTTGAAACCGACGAGGCTCGTGATCTCGCCGAACTTGGGGTGCGCATTACCGATGCGGCCAATCGACAAATGGCGTTCTTCCACCCTGAGCGTCCCGATTGGCGCCACCATTCGTTCTGTCTTTTTGCCGGCGCCATCACCCAGGATGGCAACCGCCTCCGCGCAAAATCGGTCGTTTCGATAAAACCTGGCAAGCTCGACCGATCGCCGACCGGAACGGCGGTGTCGGCCCGCATGGCGCTCTTGCACGCGAAGGGTCAAATGACAGCCGAGGATTGGTTCACCGGTGTGTCCATCATCGGGTCAGAATTTCACGGCAAGATTCTCGGCACCACGCAGGTTGTCGGTATGCCCGCAATACGCCCCCAGATCAGCGGTCGCGGTTGGATCACCGGCATCCATCAGCACATGCTGGATCCTGAAGATCCTTGGCCGGCGGGCTATCGCGTGGCGGACACCTGGCCGATGAAGCGTGCGAAGGTGTGAAGGTGGTTCTTCGCCCGGCATCTTTCTCCAGCTCATGTCCCAAGAAGCTTGACGCTCAACAAGGCTCGTATACGATATTCGAAATGCCGCAGGATGGAGCGAGTTCTCACTATCTCAGGCAAGGCAGCGTCTGGACGCACGCTCACGCTGCAGGCGCCATCTACAGCTGAAAAAAAGTGCACCAGGATGGCCAATGTTTCGCAACATGGGAGGAAAAAATGACAATCTTCAAAAGCAACGGTGATCGCGTTCCTGCCGCCATCGAGGCGATGGCTAAAGAAGCGCGCGCGGGCCGCGTGGACCGGCGCGAATTCCTGGCGCTGGCAAGCGCCTTCGGCGCGTCGACGGCGTTCGCCTATGGCATGATCGGCCTTGCCGCGCCGACAAAAGCCCTGGCGCAAGAGCCGAAGAAAGGCGGAACGCTGCATGTCGCGATGTCGGTCAAGGCGCAGAAGGACCCGCGCACCTATGACTGGACCGAGATGGCGAACGTCACCCGCACCTGGCTGGAGCCGCTCGTGCGCTACACGCACCAGTTCACTTTCGAGCCGGTGCTGCTCGAAAGCTGGGACGTCAACGACGACGCCACCGAATACACGCTGCATCTGCGCAAAGGCGTCACCTGGAACAACGGCGATGCCTTCAATGCCGATGACGTGGTTTTCAACCTCAATCGCTGGTGCGAGAAGGGGGCTTCCGGCAATTCCATGGCCGCCCGCGTCGGCGCGCTGGTCGAAGCCAAGACCGGCAAGGCAAGGGATGGCGCGATCACCAAGGTCGACGACCATACGGTCAAGCTGAAGCTGTCCGAGGCCGATATCGCGATCATCCCGGGTTTCACGGACTATCCGGCGCTGGTCGTGCATCGCAACTTCGACAAGGACGGCGCCGATCCGATCAAGAAGCCGATCGGCACCGGGGCTTTCGAGCTGGTGTCTTACGATGTCGGCCAGAAAGCCGTGGTCAAGCGCCGCGAGAACGGCAAGTGGTGGGGTGGCGAAGCGCCGCTCGACGGGGTCGAGTTCATCGACTACGGCACCGACTTCAACGCCACGCTGAATGCCTTCGATTCCGGCGAGATCGACCTCGATTTCGAGACACCGGCCGACTTCATCGACCCCCTCGACAAGATGGAGCTGGTGAAATCGGAAGTCGCGACGGCGACCACGCTCGTTGCGCGCACCAACATCACGCACAAACCTTACGATGACAAACGGGTGCGCAATGCGCTGCAGATGGCGGTCGACAACAACCAGGTCATGCAGCTCGGCTACGCCGGCCGCGGCACGGTCGGCGAGAACCACCATGTCAGCCCGATCCATCCGGAATATTACCCGCTGCCGAAGAAGGAACGGGACGCGGCGGGCGCCAAGAAGCTGATGGCCGACGCCGGGCAGGCCGACTTCGAGCACGAGCTGATCACGGTCGAGGACGAATGGCAGAAGAACACCGGCGACGCGATCGCCGGCCAGTTGCGCGATGCCGGCATCAAGGTGAAGCGCACGGTGCTGCCCGGTTCGACCTTCTGGAACGACTGGACGAAATATCCTTATTCCATGACCATCTGGTACATGCGCCCGCTCGGCGTGCAGGTGCTGGCGCTGGGCTACCGTACCGGCGAGGCCTGGAACGAGACCGCGTTCTCGAATCCGGATTTCGACGCCAAGCTCAAGGAGGCGCTGTCGCAGATCGACGTCGCCAAGCGCAAGGAGGTTATGAAGGACGTCGAGCAGATCCTGCAGGACTCCGGCGTCATCATCCAGCCGTTCTGGCAGAAGCTCTACTGCCACATGAACAAGAAGGTGAAGAACTACGCCATGCACCAGACCTATCAAATGGACTTCCAGAACGTCTGGCTGGAAGCTTAAGCCGCGCAGCGCAAGGACTTCATGCGCCGTGAAAAAGCCGATATGCAGGATGCGTGGTGGTGATCGTGCCACCACGCATCCGGAGATTCCTGCATGAGACCGATGATGCTGGCAGTTGCCATCTCGATCGCCTTGCCTGCCGCGGCGCTCGCCGGGCCGGCTTCAAACGCCGTGAAGTTCTTCTATGTGCCTGAAGTGAAGTTCGAGGCGGACGCGAAATACCGCGACCGCTTCACCGAGCCGGTCACCAAGCTCTTCGAAGCCAACGACAAGGCGCGCAAGGAGAAGCCCGACGAGGTATCCTGCATCGACTTCGACCCAAGCCTCGACGCCCAGGATTTCGACCAGAAGACCGTGTCGAAGACGCTGAAGCTTGCCGAGGCCGTCAATGGCGACACCGCCGAGGTGACGGCAAGCTTCAATCTTTTCCCGGAAGGCGATGACTCCAAACGCGAAATGGTGTGGTCGCTGAAGAAAGTGGACGGCAAGTGGAAGATCGCCGACATCACCTCCAAAACCAGCGACTGGACGCTCAGCGCGCTGGAATGCGGCTCCTCGACGGAGTGACGCCGTGCTTCGGCGTCTGGTCCTCGCGCTGTCGAGCTTGTCGATGCTGACCGCGGGGCTGAACGGCGGCGCCTACGGGCAAGGACTGTTCGGCTCGCCGCCGCCGAACGCGTCCTCAGGCGACAATGCGCCTGCGATCGAGAAGTCGGCGCCGGCCACATCGCCTGAAAGCAAGCCGGCCGAACCGGCGCCAGCTGCGCCCGTCCTGCCCGGATCGCCGACGGCGGTGGTGAAGCCCTTCTACGAGCATCTCGGGCTGGAATTGGACCCCGGCCAGCGCAAGAACTTCAGCGATCCGGCGAAGAGCGTGCTCGACAAAGCCGACGCGCTGCGCGCCTCGGGTCAGGGCGAGTGCCTCGATCCCAACATGGCGCTCGACAATGCCGATTACGACAAGCTCGCCATCGACAAGAGCCTGCGCACCATCGAAGCGATCAATGGTGACGAGGCCAAGGTGGTGGTCGTCTTCGTCGTCGAAGGCCACCAGCACCGTCTCGAATGGAAGCTGAAGAAGGTCGGCGGCGACTGGAAGATCTCCGACCTCCTGTCGGTCACCGGCGAATGGGCGCTCAGCCAGTACCAGTGCGAATGAATATGATTGAACTTCGGCGCCGGCGATCCTTCGCGCCCCCCTCTGGCCTGCCGGCCATCTCCCCCACAAGGGGGGAGATTGGCAGCTTCGGCGACCCGCCTACTTTGCCACGATGGAGATTGGCGAAAGCCGGGGTGACGTCCGATCTCCCTCCAAGTGGGGGAGATGTCCGGCAGGACAGAGGGGGGCGCTGTCCCGCCAGCCTTTCGCAACAAATTTCACCCGCGCCCGCGATATGGCGGCACCCCGGTGTCGGGCAGCCAGGCGCCTTCAGGCGGCGCGCCGGTCTGCCAGAAGACGTCGATGGGAATGCCGCCCCGCGGGAACCAGTAGCCGCCGACGCGCAGCCAGAGCGGCTTGGTCGCTTCGACGATGCGGCGGCCGATCATGACGGTGCATTCCTCGTGAAAGGCGCCATGGTTGCGGAACGAGGTCATGAACAGCTTCAGCGACTTCGATTCCACCAGCGTCTTGTCGGGCGCGTAGTCGATGACGATGTGGGCGAAGTCGGGCTGGCCGGTGACCGGGCAGAGCGAGGTGAATTCCGGGCAGGTGAAGCGCACGATCGCGGGCGGGCCGTCGCCTCGCTCGAACGGCACGGTTTCCAGGACTGCCTGTTCGGGACTCTGCGGCGTCTCGACGTGTTTGCCGAGCTGGGTCAGGTTTTTGGCGTCGGTCATCGATGGCTCCTTGCTGCCGCCGATGATTGCAAGGGCGGCAGGTGCAATCAGTTGAAGTGCGCCGCGATCGAACGGACCCGGCGTGTTTGGCGGCTCATTAGCATTGGAGCGAAAGCCGCGCAGCGGTTTTCGGATGAATCCGATGCGTGAAATGGAAGCGGGAGCAGCTCCCGCGCAATTTGATACGGCAGGAAGACGATGACCAGCAACGACCCGCTTCTCCAACCTTATCCGCTCAAGCACCTGACGCTGAAGAACCGGGTGATGTCGACCAGCCATGAGCCGGCTTATTCCGAGGACGGCATGCCGAAGGAGCGCTACCGGCTCTACCACGCCGAGAAGGCCAAGGGCGGCATGGCGCTGACGATGACAGCGGGCTCTGCCATCGTGTCACGCGACAGCCCGGCCGCCTTCGGCAACCTGCATGTCTATGACGACGCCATCGTGCCGTGGCTCGCAGAGCTTGCGGATGCCTGTCATGAGCATGACTGCAAGGTCATGATCCAGATCACCCATCTCGGTCGCCGCACCGGCTGGAACAAGGCCGACTGGCTGCCGGTGCTTTCCGCCTCGCCGGTGCGCGAGCCGGCGCATCGCGCCTTTCCCAAGACCATCGAGGACTGGGACATCGAGCGCATCGTTGCCGATTATGCTTCCGCCGCCCTGCGCTGCCAGGCGGCCGGCCTCGACGGCATCGAATTCGAATCCTACGGCCATCTGATGGACGGCTTCTGGTCGCCCGCCACCAACCATCGCGACGATGATTTCGGCGGCTCGCTCGACAACCGGCTGCGCTTCACCAACATGGTGCTGGATGCGGTTCGCGCCGCGGTCGGCGAGAAATTCGTCGTCGGCATCCGCATGGTCGCCGACGAGGATTTCGAAAAAGGCCTGTCGAAGGAGGAGGGCGTCGAGATCGCGAAACGTCTGGCTGGCTCCGGCAAGGTCGATTTCCTCAACATCATCCGCGGCTCGATCGAGACCGACGCGGCGCTGACCAAGGTCATCCCGGTGACCGGCATGCGCTCGTCGCCGCATCTCGATTTCGCTGGCGAGGTGAGGGCGGCGACGAAATTCCCGACTTTCCACGCGGCGCGGATATCCGATGTCGCGACCGCGCGTCATGCGATCGCCTCCGGCAAGCTCGACATGGTCGGCATGACGCGCGCCCATATCGCCGATCCGCATATCATCAGGAAAGTGATGGAAGGGCGCGAGCACGAGATCCGGCCTTGCGTCGGCGCCACCTACTGCCTCGATCGCATCTATGAAGGCGGTGAGGCGCTCTGCGTCCACAACGCCGCCACCGGCCGCGAAGCGACGATCCCGCATGTCATCGCGAAAAGCGAAGGGCCGAAGAGGCGGGTGGTGGTCGTCGGCGCCGGGGCGGGCGGTCTGGAAGCCGCGCGTGTCGCCGCCGAACGGGGCCATCAGGTGATGGTCCTCGAAGCGTCCAGCCAGGCCGGCGGCCAGGTGCGGCTCGCGACGCAAAATCCGCGCCGCAAGGAGCTGATCGGCATCATCGACTGGCGGCTTGCCGAGCTCGATCGCCTGGGCGTCGAGATCCGCTACGACACATGGGCCGAAAAAGACGATGTCTTGGCTCTGTTGCCGGATGTGGTGATTGTCGCCACCGGCGGCCTGCCGCAGAACCCGCCGCTGGCAGCGGGCGACAATCTCGTCACCTCGAGCTGGGACATTATGGCCGGCAGCGTCAAGCCGGCCGAGAACGTTCTGGTCTATGACGACAATGGCGGCCATCAGGGGATGGGCGCGGCGGAATTGATTGCCAACAGCGGCTCGAAGCTGGAGCTGGTCTCGCCCGAACGCTTCTTCGCGCCGGAAATGGGCGGCCTGAACCACGTGCCCTATATGCGGGCTTTCCACGAGAAAGGCGTCACCGTCACCATCAACACCCGTCTGCGCTCGGTGCGACGCGAGGGTAACCAGCTCATCGCCGAGCTGGCGTCGGACTTCGCCGATGGCTGGCGCGGCGAGCGGGGCGTCGACCAGGTGGTGGTCGAGCATGGCACCGCGCCGCTCGACGATCTCTACCTCGCGCTGAAGCCGCTGTCGAAGAATGGCGGCGCGGTCGACTACGAGCGGCTGGTAAGCGGCGGCGACATTTTTCCGCCGCGCAATCCGGAAGGCGGCTTTGTTCTGTTCCGCATCGGCGACGCAGTCGCCTCGCGCAACATCCACGCGGCCATCTATGACGGCATCAGGTTCGGCATCCGGATCTGAACCTGGGTCCTCCATTGGCCAGGCTGGAATCATCGAAACGCGGGTCGCGGCCTGCGCCATCCTGGCCAGGCAACTGGGCCGCGAGGATCTCGCGCGACGATCGAAACATATGGTGGCCGTGATGAAGCGCTTGGCTGGGCGGCAGCGCTTGAGGACGTCAGGCTGGAAGGTTTTCGCATCGCGCCCAACATGCGCACCTACACAAAGCTGCGACGGGAAAATCTGCGCGGCGGTTCCGTTGAGGTGATCTGATGCGCCGGCGACGGCCGCACTGGGGAACGCACCGGACCGTCACAAGGAGAGCCACCTGCCGCGTTGGTCCGGTGCGCCGCGCGCGGCCGCCGGCCCGCACCGGTACCGCGCGAGCCGTTGACGGTCAGAACATCCTGGCCGTGGCCATGCACAATACGGTGATGACCAGCAGCCCGCCGGCAAGGCGTTCGCCTTTGGTCATTTTCGCGCGCAACTGCGCTTGCGTCGCCGCATCGGCACCTGCCAGTTGCCTGCTGGAAGAGGCTACAAGGGCGCCCTGCACGCCGGCGGCGATCAGCGCTGTCGCAATGCCCAGCGCCAGCACCATTTCCATCGGGCCGAAAGCGCCTTCGTGGAAGAAATACCAGAGCAGCAGACCGGTCAAGAAGACCATGCCGGAGGCGCCGAGTTGCGGCCGGATAAAGCGCTCCGCCTTGATCTCCGGATCACGGGCAACCGCAATGGTCGTGCCGGCCCAGAAGACGCCGGCCATAACATGCAGACCGATGACGACGATGTAGACATATTGCATGACTGCATTCCTCTCGTTCGCCCCGCCACCGGTGTGACGCTTTGCCTGTCGGGTTTGCCTATCGGCTGGGTCCGACAACGTTAATAACACAAAGTTAGATATCTAACAGTTAGATATCAATGCTTCATGCGAAGTTTCGCCAACCCGTTGCTTGTTCTAGTGTCCAGCCATGACGCCATTTGATCGCCCGCCCATCGGCATGAATCTCGCGCGCACCGCCAAACTGGTGGCGCAGGCCTTTGACGCTGCCTTGGTGGAGGTCGGCGGAACGCTGCCGGTCTGGGTGACCTTGCTCTCGGTCAAGTCGAAGGAACTGGCCAACCAGCGCGAGCTTGCCGGCATGATCGGCATCCAGGGCGCGACGCTGACGCATCACCTCAACGCCATGGAGGCGCAAGGGCTGCTGACGCGCCGCCGCGATCCGCAGAACCGCAGGGTGCATCAGGTGGCGCTGACCGAAACCGGCGAAGCGCTGTTCGAGAAGTTGCGCCTCGAGGCCGTCGCCTTCGACAAAAGGCTGAGAGCTGGGCTGCCGGACGACCGGCTTGCGGAATTCGCCGAGGTGCTGGCGGCGCTTCGGGCGAATGTGGGCGGTTAAGCCCGGCTGCCCTGCAGCACCTTGAGCTTCGCCTTCTTCGGGCTGCGCGCGGTAAGCCATTCGCGCGCCTTGTCCTGCGGCATCGGGAACGCGATCGAATAGCCCTGCACCTGGTCGCAGCCGATCGCCATCAGCGAGTCGAGCTCGGCCTCGGTTTCCGCGCCCTCGGCGACGATCGAGATGCCGAGCCCGCGGGCAAGCTCGGTGATGGCGCGCACGATCTTGGTGTTGTCGCCGTTCTCGTTGATGTTCTGGACGAAGCGGCGGTCGATCTTCAGCCGATCGATCTCGTTCGGGTTGACATGGCTGAGTGAAGCATAGCCCGTGCCGAAATCGTCGAGCTCGAGATGGACGCCCGCCGCGCGGATATGCCTGAGCTTGGCGGCGATGCCGGTCTTCTCGTCGTCGAGGATGACGGATTCAACGATTTCCAGCGACAGCTTCTGCGGCGCAAGCCCTGCCCGCTCCAGCGTTCCGAACAGGAAATTGTCGAAATCCGGCTCGCGCAGCTCGGTGCCCGAGACATTGACGGCGATGCGTCCGAAATCGATGCCGGCGCGATCCCATTCGGCGGCTTCGTTGATCGCCTTGCTGATGACGATGCGGCCGATATCCGGCATGAAGCCGCACTTCTCCGCCACCGGGATGAATTCGCCGGGCGAGATCATGCCGCGCGTGGCGTGTTTCCAGCGCACCAGTGCTTCGATACCGCTGATCTTGCCGCTGGTGAGCGACACTTGAGGCTGGAAATAGACCTCGAAGGTCTTTTCCGCGATCGCCGTGCGGATGTCCTGCTCGAGCTGCTTGCGGTAGTCGAGCTCGCGCCGCAGCTCTTCGGAGAAGAAGGAGAAGCTGCCGCCGCCGAGCTTCTTGGCCGAATAGAGGGCGAGATCGGCATGGACGAGCAGGTCCTGCGCGTTGTCGGCGTCGACTGGATAGACGGCGATGCCGGCGCTGGCGCCAGGCATTATGGTCGTGCCCTGGAAGGTGATCGGCTCGTTGATGTTGGCGATGATGCGCTTGGCCAGCGCATGGATGTCCTCGGTGCTGCCGGCGCCGTTGAGGATCATGACGAACTCGTCGCCGCCCAGACGGGCGCAAAGATCCGATGCGCGGCAGGAATCGCGCATGCGTTGCGCGGTGACGACAAGCACATAGTCGCCCGCCGCGTGCCCCAGCGTGTCGTTGATCTGCTTGAAGCGGTCGAGGTCGAGTTGGATCACCGCCAGCCGCTCGCGGCGACGATGCGCGCCCTTGATCAGCGTGTCGAAATGATCGGTGAGGAAGGTGCGGTTGTGCAAGCCGGTCAGGCCGTCATGCACGGCGATGAAGGCCATCGAATTGCGGGCGTCGACCAGTTCATGCGTCTTGCGCAGGATGGCCTTGGACATCGGCCGGAAGATGAATAGCGCGACCAGCACGATGACGCCGATGGTGGCAAAGAACAGAGTGCGGTGCAGACTGAGCATTTCATCCGACCGCTCGGTGGCGAAGGCGCTGATGCGCTGGCCGAGCGCGGCATAGCCGGACAAAGTCGCATTGGCGACGGAGGCGTCGAGGCCGACGCGCTCGCCGCCGCCCTTATAACCGTCGCTTTGCATGCCGAGCTGGGATGCAAATGATGAAACCAGTCGATCGCCGTTGGCGATAAGGCCGACCGAGAAATAGTCGAGATGGAACGGCTTGCTGAACAGCACATATTCGATGGATTGCGGATCGTTGCGCGCCGGCGATAGAGGATCGGCGCCGGTCTCCTTGAGCAGCCGGTCGTAATTGGTCTCGAACTCGCCCGTTGCCTGCTTGAGCGCGGTGACCAGCGCCGGCTGCTTGTCGCGCGGGGCGGCACCGGTCGCGCTGGCCAGGAAGACGATGCGCTGCGACAGCGCCTTCTGCGTGGAGACGATGTTGAGCAGCGCGTCATTGTGCTGCTGCTGCGCCATCAACTGCTGCAGCAGGATGAAGGAAGCCATCACCATGGCGGCGATGATCAGCAAGGCCAGCCAGTAGCCGCTCTTGATCAGCAGAATCAGCTTGCGCGAAACGCTGTGCACCGGCTGCTGCGACATAATTGAGTGACCCCTCCCGATCGACGGATTCCTGCCATGGATTTGCGGCGCCAGAACCCTTGACGTGAAAGGGTTAACAGCTCGGCAAACCGGCACGGTGCCGGAGCTGGCGGCGCGACAAAGCTGACAGGATGGTTATTATGTCCTTTCGCCGATCGTCGCATTTGAACACATCCTTGTCCGGCTGCGCTGAAGGAGCTGCGGCGCGGCTTGCACAACGCCACCGAAGCGGTCGTTTTTGCGATGGATTTTTCTTGTCCGCAGCGCGACAGTCCGCATCGAACAAACAGGGCCAGACCATGAGCGCAGCGTTTCTCTCCCACATCGATAACGAGCTTGAAGGCCTGAAATCGGCCGGGCTCTACAAGTCCGAGCGGGTGATTTCCTCCACGCAGTCGGCGCTGATCGAGGTCGCCGGCCAGAAGGTGCTGAATTTCTGCGCCAACAACTATCTCGGCCTCGCCGACAGCCCCGAGCTGCGCGATGCGGCGAAGCAGGCGCTCGGCCGCTATGGCTACGGCATGGCGTCGGTGCGCTTCATCTGCGGCACCCAGGAAGAACACAAAGAGCTCGAAGCCACCATCTCTTCCTTCCTCGGCATGGACGACACCATTCTCTACGGCTCCTGCTTCGATGCCAATGGCGGCCTGTTCGAGACGCTGCTCGGCGAGGAAGACGCCGTCATCTCGGACGCGCTGAACCACGCCTCGATCATCGACGGGGTGCGGCTCTCCAAGGCCAAGCGCTTCCGCTACGCCAACAACGACATGGCCGACCTCGAGGCGCGGCTGAAGGAGGCGAAGGACTGCCGCTTCCGGCTGATCGCCACCGACGGCGTGTTCTCGATGGACGGCATCATCGCCAACCTGCGAGGAGTCTGCGACCTCGCCGAGAAATTCGACGCCTTGGTCATGGTCGATGACAGCCATGCCGTCGGCTTCGTCGGCAAGAACGGCCGTGGCTCGGCCGAGCACTGCGGCGTCGAGGGCAGGGTGGACATCATCACAGGCACGCTCGGCAAGGCGCTGGGCGGCGCGTCCGGCGGCTATACCGCGGGGAAGAAACAGGTGGTCGACTGGCTGCGCCAGCGCTCGCGGCCCTATCTCTTCTCCAACACGCTGATGCCGGCGATCGCCGGCGCCTCGCTGAAAGTCTTCGAGCTGATCCGCAATGGCGATGCGCTGCGCCGCCGCCTGTATGCCAATGCGGAACGCTTCCGGTCTCAAATGGGCAAGCTCGGCTTTACGCTTGCCGGCGCCGATCATCCAATCATCCCGGTGATGCTGGCCGACGCCGCTCTTGCGCAGGAGATGGCGGCCCGCATGCTGAAGCGCGGCATCTACGTCATCGGTTTTTCGTTCCCGGTGGTGCCGAAGGGCCAGGCGCGCATTCGCACCCAGATGTCGGCGGCGCACTCCGGCGCTGATATCGATCGCGCCGTCGAGGCGTTCGGCGAGGTCGGGAAGGAACTGGGTGTAATCGCTTGACGCTACCGCCGGCAATGGAAAAGGGCCATGGCGATCGATGTAACGAGCAGTATCGAGATCGCCAGCCCGCGCGCGGTTGTCGCCGCCTTTTCTTCCGATCCGGACAATGTTCCGCGCTGGTACGTCGACATCAAGTCGGTGGAATGGAAGACTCCCCGACCGGCCCAGATAGGATCGAGAATTGCATTCGAGGCGCAGTTCCTCGGACGGCGGCTCGCTTATACCTACGAGATCCTGGATCTCGTGCCGGGCGAGAGGCTGGTGATGCGATCCGACGAAGGACCGTTTCCGATGGAGACGAGCTATGGATGGCGGGATTCCGGCGAAGGCCGCACGCATATGACGCTCCGGAATCGCGGCTCGCCGGCCGGCTTTTCCCGTCTCATGACCCCGCTCATAGCCCTGGCTGTCCGACGTTCGACCAATCGCGATCTGCTGCGGCTGAAGAACATCCTGGAAGCGGCAGGTTGATGATCCGTCAGGACAGGGAAGATTTTCTGGAGAGTGTTCGATGTCCAACATGATGAAGGCGCTGGTGAAGGCCAAGGCCGAGCCGGGCATCTGGATGGAAGAAGTGCCGGTGCCGGAAATCGGCCCCAACGACGTGCTGATCAAGGTCAGGAAGACCGCGATCTGCGGCACCGACGTCCACATCTACAATTGGGACCAGTGGGCGCAGAAGACCGTGCCGGTGCCGATGGTGACCGGCCATGAATTTGTCGGTACCGTCGCGGATTTCGGCGCGGCCGTCACCGAATACAAGGTCGGACAGCGCGTCTCGGGCGAGGGCCACATCGTCTGCGGCCACTGCCGCAACTGCCGCGCGGGGCGAGGGCATCTCTGCCGCAACACGCTCGGCGTCGGCGTCAACCGGCCCGGCGCCTTCGGCGAGTATGTAGCGATCCCGCAGCACAATGTCGTGCCGATCCCCGACGACGTGCCGGACGAGATCGCGGCCATCTTCGATCCATTAGGCAATGCCGTCCACACCGCACTGTCCTTCGACCTGGTCGGCGAGGATGTGCTGGTCACCGGCGCCGGCCCGATCGGCATCATGGGCGCGCTGGTCGCGCAATGCGTCGGCGCGCGGAAAGTCGTCATCACCGATATCAACCCGGTCCGGCTGGAACTGGCGCGCAAGCTCGGCGTCCAGCATGTGGTCGACGCCTCGAAGGAGAAGCTGCGCGACGTGATGCCGGCACTCGGCATGACCGAAGGTTTCGACGTCGGGCTGGAGATGTCGGGCGCCGCGCCAGCCTTCCGCGACATGATCGACACCATGAACAATGGCGGCAAGATCGCCATCCTCGGCATCGCGCCGACCGGTTTCGAGATCGACTGGAACAAGGTCATCTTCAAGATGCTGCATCTCAAAGGCATCTACGGCCGCGAGATGTTCGAGACCTGGTACAAGATGATCGCCCTGGTGCAGGGGCCGCTGGATGTCTCGGGTCTGATCACGCATCGCATCGGCATCGACGATTTCCAGGTTGGGTTCGATGCGATGCGCAGCGGCAGTTCCGGCAAAGTGGTGATGGACTGGTAGGGTTTGGTTGAAGCAGCATCCTGGCAATGCTGCGGGACAGCTCCCTCTTTGGCCTGCCGGACAGAGGGGTTGTGAAGGATCGCTACGAAGAAGATAAAGCCTCTTCCAGTGCTGCCACCCCCCTGACAATCGCCGCTCTCTCTTCCTCGCTCAGCCTCGCCAGCACCTCCCTTTCAAACGCCTTCGCCAGCGGCACCATTTCCCGGTAAGCGGCGAGCCCCGCCTTGGTCAGCGTCAGATGCTCGACGCGACGGTCGTTCTCGTCCGGCGCTCTTGTCAGCCAGCGCCGGCGTTCGAGCTCGGCGACCGCGCGCGACACCTTGGTCTTGTGCATGGCCGACTGCTCGCCGAGTTCCGTCGCCGTCATCATCCCGCGCTGGCCGAGGCCTGAGAGCGTGCGCCATTCCGGCCGCGTCAGACCGTGGCGCTCCTTGTAGATGCGCGAGAATTCGCGGCTCACGGTGTCAGCCAGCCGGTAGAGCCGGTAGGGCAGGAAGTTTTCTAGCTCGAGAATTTCCGGTTTCATTTGGCGCATCATCGATGCAGGGTTCGGCGTTGATAGTTACATTTTCGATGGTTACAAATGAAACCAGTTTGGTCAACATCACCGGAAAGCCTTCCTCAACGCTGAGGGCGCAGCCCGGGATCAGGGAGGATCGGATGGCCTTTTCCTATATGCCGGGCTTCGGCAATGATTTTGAGTCCGAGACGCTGCCGGGATCGCTGCCGCAGGGCCGCAACTCGCCGCAGCGGCCGGCCTACGGGCTCTATGCCGAGCAGCTTTCGGGCTCGCCCTTCACCGCGCCGCGCGGCACCAACGAGCGCTCCTGGCTTTACCGCATCCGCCCAAGCGTGAGACATACCGGCCGCTTCAAGGGCGCGAGCTATCCCATGTGGAAGACTGCGCCCAACGTCGGCGATCACGAGCTGGCACTCGGCCAGTACCGATGGAACCCGGTGCCGATCCCGACCGAGCCGACCGACTTCATTTCCGGCATACGCACCATGACTACGGCCGGCGACGCGGTCGGCCAGTCCGGCATGGCGGCGCATGTCTATGTCGCCAACCGCTCGATGGTCGACGACCATTTCTTCAATGCCGACGGCGAGCTCATGATCGTGCCGCAGGTCGGCACGCTGCGCTTTGTCACCGAGATGGGCGCCATCGAGCTTCGCCCTGGCGAGATCGCGGTGCTGCCGCGCGGCCTCGTCTTCAAGGTCGAGCTCGCCGACAGTCAGGCGCGCGGCTATGTCTGCGAGAACTACGGGGCAAAATTCACCATGCCCGACCGCGGCCCGATCGGCGCCAATTGCCTGGCCAATCCGCGCGACTTCAAGACCCCCTGCGCCTGGTTCGAGGAGAAGGAGACGCCATGCCGGCTGATCGTCAAATGGTGCGGCACTTTCCACGTCACCGAGCTCGGCCATTCGCCGCTCGACGTCGTCGCCTGGCACGGCAACTACGCGCCCTATAAATATGATCTGGCGACGTTTTCGCCGGTCGGCGCGATCCTCTTCGATCACCCAGACCCGTCGATCTTCACCGTGCTGACGGCGCCGAGCGGCGAGGAGGGCACGGCCAATGTCGACTTCGTCATCTTCCCGCCGCGCTGGCTAGTGGCCGAAAACACTTTCCGGCCGCCCTGGTACCACCGCAACATCATGAGCGAGTTCATGGGCCTGATCCACGGCCAGTACGATGCCAAGGAGGAAGGTTTTGTCCCCGGCGGCATCAGCCTGCATAACCAGATGCTGGCGCACGGACCCGACGCCTCCGGCTTTGCGAAGGCCTCCCGCGCCGACTTGAAACCGGTCAAGCTCGACAACACCATGGCCTTCATGTTCGAGACGCGCTTTCCCCAGATGCTGACGCGCTACGCCGCCGAACTCGACACCTTGCAGGCGAACTACATCGACTGCTGGGCCGACCTGAAGAGGCGCTTCAACGGCACGCCGGAAGGCGACTGGTCCTGATTGGTGAGGTCAGGATCAGGAAAACATCGGCGGGTGGCTTGACGATCACTCGCCACGGCCTTGTTGTGGGACGAGCGGCACGAAGCCCGCGAGGAGAGGAAACCGCATGAAGCTTGCCACTTTGAAGAACGGGACGCGCGACGGGAAGCTGGTCGTGGTCTCGCGCGATCTGACGCGGTTCACAGACGCCTCTTTCCTGGTGCCGACGCTGCAGGCTGCGCTCGACAATTGGGAGCGCTTGGCGCCGCATCTGGCGGCGATGGCGGAATCGCTCGAGACCAACGCGGTGCCCTCGGCCCGCTTTCACGAGCATGACGCCCATTCGCCGCTGCCGCGCGCCTATCAATGGGCGGACGGCTCCGCCTATGTGAACCATGTCGAGCTGGTGCGGAAGGCACGCGGCGCCGAGATGCCGGCGAGTTTCTGGACCGATCCGCTGATCTACCAGGGCGGCTCGGACTCC
Source organism: Mesorhizobium sp. WSM3862 (assembly GCF_002294985.1). GTDB lineage: Bacteria > Pseudomonadota > Alphaproteobacteria > Rhizobiales > Rhizobiaceae > Mesorhizobium. The sequence goes on from NZ_NSGE01000007.1 coordinate 90,086, forward strand.
TTCCTTGCGCCGCGCGATCCGATCCGCATGGCCGACGAAGCCTTCGGCATCGACATGGAGGCGGAAGTTGCCGTCATCGTTGGCGATGTGCCGATGGGCGCCGGGCTGGGCGAGGCACGCGAGGCCATCCGCCTCGTCATGCTGGTCAATGATGTGACGCTTCGCGCCATCACGGGGCCGGAACTGGCAAAGGGCTTCGGCTTCTTCCAGTCGAAGCCGTCTTCTGCTTTCTCGCCGGTCGCGGTGACGCCGGACGAGCTTGGTGATGCCTGGGACGGCGGCAAGGTCAGCCTGCCGCTGCTCGCCGATCTCAACGGCAAGCCGTTCGGCCGTGCCAATGCCGGCATCGACATGACCTTCGATTTCCCGGCCTTGATCGTGCATGCCGCGAAAACGCGGCCGCTTGCCGCCGGCACCATCATCGGCTCCGGCACCGTCTCCAATAAGCTGAATGATGGGCCAGGCAAGCCGGTCGCGGCAGGCGGCGCCGGCTATTCGTGCATCGCCGAACTGCGCATGATCGAGACCATCGAGAGCGGCGAGCCGAAGACACCGTTCCTGCGCTTCGGCGACACGGTGCGCATCGAGATGAAGGACAAGGCCGGCCATTCGATCTTCGGCGCCATCGAGCAGAAGGTCGAGAAATACGAGGGGGAGGAAGGAACCTGAAAAGGTGACCCTGCTCGAGCATCTTCGCTGCATGGCGCGCAACAATTTGTGGTCGAACGACCGGCTCTACCGCGCCGTCCTGGAGCTTCAGCCCGGCGAGTTCGAGGCCGGTCGAACCAGTTTCTTTCCCTCGATCAAGGAGACGCTCAACCACATCCTCGCGGTCGATCGTCTCTATCTCGATTTTCTGACGGATGGCGGCCTCGGTGCTGCGGCCTATGACGACTTCATACCGTTCGACGATGCGTCAAGCCTGGCGGAAGCGCAGGCCGATTTCGACCGAAGACTTGTCGCCTTCTGCGACGGCCTGTCGGAGGCAGATCTCGACCGCCGCGTAATGACTGACCGCCGCGAGGACGGCATGATCCCCGAAAGGATCGGCGACATCCTCGCTCACGTCTTCCTGCACGACATCCACCATCGCGGCCAAGTGCACGCGATGCTGTCGGGCACCTCGGTTGCACCGCCGCAATTGGATGAGTTCTTGCTTGATTACGACATTAAGCTCAGGAAGGACGAGGTCGAGCGGCTTGGGTTGTGAACAAGCGAGAACGCTTCGGGAATTATTGTAGTTACGAAAATTATTGACTTAATTCATGTAGGTACATAAATTCAGATGCAGATCGTCTGGGATGAACCTAAACGGTTGGCCAACATTGACAAACACGGCTTGGATTTCGCGGCGCTAGACGAGGAGTTTTTCCTTGCCTCGGCGATCCGGGCGGCCAAATCCGGCCGTTTCATGGCGATTGGTCGGGTAGTCGGCGGCGGCGTTGTTGCAGTGGTCTTTTCCCGGCTTGGCTCCGAAGGCATCTCGGTTATTTCAATGCGGGCGGCCAACCAGACGGAAAGGAGATTGTTCGATGGCGAAAGCTAAGCTGAACACTACAAAGCTGGACAACGGATTCAAGTCAGGCAAGGGATTCACCGAGGAAGATTGGGATGCGGTTTCGGACAATCCCGAATGGACCGAGGAGGATTTTCGGAATGCTCGTCCCTTCGCCGACGTGTTTCCGGACCTTGCCGAAAGCATTCGCTCGCGTGGTCGGCCGGCACTCGACAATCCGAAGAAGCAGGTAACGCTGCGCCTCGACAGCGATGTGGTTGCTCGTTTCCGTGCCAGCGGGCCCGGCTGGCAGAGCCGAATCAACGAAATTCTGAGGAAGGCCGCCGGCCTTTAGAGTAGCCGGCGGCTTGGTCTTTCGGCTGACTACGCCGCCCTGCCATCCAGCTTGATCACGCCACGCTTGATCTGGTCCTGCTCGATCGATTCGAACAGCGCGCGGAAATTGCCTTCGCCAAATCCATCGTCGCCCTTCCTCTGGATGAATTCGAAGAAGATCGGCCCGATCACCGTCTTCGAGAAGATCTGCAGCAGGATCTTGGTCATACCGCCGTCGACGACGCCTTCGCCGTCGATCAGGATGCCGTGCTTCTTCATGCGCTCGATCGGCTCGTCATGGCCGTGCACGCGCTCATGCGACATCTCGTAATAGGTGTTGGGCGGGCCGGGCATGAACTTCAGCCCGTTGGCGGCGAGCTTGTCGGTGGCATCGTAGATCGCGTCCGTACCGACGGCAATGTGCTGGATGCCCTCGCCATTGTACTTCTTCAAATACTCGGCGATCTGGCTGGTTTCGTCCTTGGACTCGTTGAGCGGAATGCGGATCTTGCCGCAGGGCGAGGTGATCGCCCGGCTGACCAATCCGGTGATCCTGCCGTCGATGTCGAAGAAATGGATCTGCTTGAAGCCGAACAGGTCGCGGTAGAAGTCCCACCACTTGTCCATGTTGCCGCGATAGACATTGTGGGTCAGGTGGTCGAGGTAGTAGAAGCCGACGCCTTCGGGTTTCGGATTGCGCTCGCCAAGCCACTCGAACTCAGCATCGTAAGCCGAGCCCTTGTCGCCATAGGTTTCGATGAAATAGAGGAGCGATCCGCCGATGCCGACGATCGCCGGCGCGTCGAGCGCCTTGTCGGTGCCCTCGTACGGCACAGCACCCTTCGACACGGCGTGGTCGAAGGCATGCTTCGCATCGACCACGCGCCACGCCATCGAGGCGGCGCAGGGGCCGTGCTTTTCGACGAATTTCATCGCATGCGAGCCTGGCTCGGCATTGACGACATAGTTGATGTCGCCCTGGCGCCAGACGGTGATGTCCTTGGTGCGGTGCTTCGCCACCGCGATATAGCCCATGCGGGCAAAGAGCTCGGCAAGTTTTGCCGGGTCTGAATGCGCGAACTCGACGAATTCGAAGCCGTCGGTGCCGGCGGGATTCGCCTTGCTGATCTTGGCGGGTGGGGCGTCATGCGGGAAGGGTCCCATGGCATTCCTCCGAAAGCTGTTGCGGCCGTGCTTGGCCGATTTTCACCATAATAACGCTGGACGGCTGCATGGTGCTTGCATTCAACCGCCTGGAATGCCCACAATGTGCGCAGATTGTGCATGATTGGGGACAAAACCATGGATGATGCGCGCCTTGATCAATTTGACCGCAAGATACTGGCGCTCCTGCAGGGCGATGCGCGGCTCACCAACAATGATCTTTCGGAGCGCGTGAACCTGTCGGCCTCGCAATGCTCGCGCCGCCGCCAGCGGCTGGAGGAAGATGGCTATATCAGGGGCTATCGCGCCGTGCTCGACCGCGACCGTCTCGGCTTTTCGCTGGTCAATGTGATTTCGGTGACCTTGGCCACCCACAACCGCGACAATGCCCGCCGCTTCGGCGAGTTGGTGGCGCGGCTACCCGAGGTGCAGGAAGCGCACGCGCTGACCGGCGAGATGGATTACATCCTGAAGGTGGTGACGCCCGATCTCAAATCGCTTTCCGAGTTCGTCAACGGCGTGCTGCTGCCGCATGAATCGGTGCAGCATGTGAAGACGGCGATCGTGCTGGAAACGCTGAAAGAGACCGGCGCGCTGCCGATTTAGTTTGCGGAGATCTTTGTTGGATGCGACGGCGACGGAACGCGAACCTGCGGAATTGGCTCTCGCCAATGCGCAAGCTTTCACCCCCTCTGCTGCTGGATCAGCCCATAGAGGTTGGTGCAGCGCGCGCCGGAGCGGCAATAGGCGAAGACCGGGCCTTCGAGCTCGTCGAGCGCCTCGGCCTGATCCTCGACATTGTCCATAGTGAGCTGGCCGCTGATCACCGGAATGTAGCGGAAGGCGAGCCCCGCGGCTTCCGCGGCCGCCTTGACGCTGTCGGCCGAGGGCTGGCCGGGCTGTTCGTCGTCCGGCCGGTTGCAGATGACGCTCTTGAAGCCGGCGTCCTTGATGGCAACGATGTCCTCGGGCTGGATCTGCCCCGAGACCGAATAGTCTTCGCTGATCTGGCGGTATTCCATAGCGTCGTCCTCGCAATCCTTGGCCGCAGTCATGCCACCGCGCGGCATTAGCGACAATCCGTAGCACCGGATTTCTCTGCCAAATAGAGAGTGCGGGGCGGAAAATCCAACCGGGCCGGTTTTAGCCCGGTTGGATGATGCCGCTTAGCTTCCGAGCAGCGCGCCTTTGAACTGCTCGATGTTGTTGTGCATCATGTCGATATAGGTCGAGGCCGGGCCGTCGGGCGGCGACAGCGCATCGGAATAGAGCGTGCCGCCGACCTTGATGCCGGTCTCGCTGGCGATCTGCTCGATGAGCCTGGGGTTGGTGATGTTCTCGATGAAGATCGCCGCCGCCTTGTCCTGCTTGACCTGGTTGACCAGCTTGGCCACGTCGGCGGCCGAAGGCTCGGAATCGGTCGAGATGCCTTGCGGAGCAAGGAAGGCCAGGCCGTATGCATGCTCGAAATAGCCGAAGGCGTCGTGCGAGGTGATGACGACACGCTTGGCCTCGGGGATCGCCTGGATCGCCGCGGTCACTTCGCCCTCCAGCGCGCCGAGCTTCTGGGTGTAGGCGGCGGCATTGGCCTTGTAGCTGTCGCAGCCCGCGCTATCGGCGGCGCAGAATGCATCGGCGATATTCTTCACGTAGATCTTGGCATTGGCGATCGACTGGAAGGCGTGCGGGTCGTTGACCGTCTTGCCGCCGCCGGTGCCGGCGCCTTCGGCCGCGTCGGCATCGGCGAATTCCGGCTTGAAGGCGATTGGCGTCACGCCCTTGGTCAGCGTCACGATCGTCGCCTTGGTGGCGCTGGTGTCGACTAGGCGCTGCAAAAAACCTTCGAAATGCAAGCCGTTGACCAGCACGACATCGGCGCCGGCCATCGCCACCGCATCGGCCGGGGTCGGCTCGTAGACATGCGCGTCGCCGTCCGGGCCGACGATGGTGGTGATGTTGACGCGGTCGCCGCCGACATTCTTGGCAAAGTCGGCAATGACCGTGAAGCTCGCCACCACCTTGAGCGGCGCCGCAAACGCGGACGATGCGGTAAAAGCGCTTAATGTTATAACGCTCAGAGCCATGGCGGCGCGGAAGGATTTCAACATTGGGACAAGTCTCCTTGCTTGGGGATTAAGCTGTGCGGTGGCGGTGATGCACGATGCGGGCGCGCAGCGCGCCGCGCGTGCCGAACAGGATCGAGCAGAAATAAACGACGCCGGCCGAAAGGATGATAGCCGGTCCGGACGGCAGCGAGGCGTGATAGGACAAAAGCAGTCCGGCGATGCAGGAGGCAAAGCCGATCAGCACCGCCAGCGCGCACATCGGCTCGACGCGAACCGTCCAGAAGCGGGCGGCGGCGGCCGGCAGCATCATCAGCCCGACCGAGAGCAGCGTGCCCAGCGCCTGGAAGCCGCCGACGAGGTTGAGCACGACCAGCCCAAGAAAGATGAAATGGACCGGGCTGCCCATGCGGCTCACCGAGCGCAGGAACAGCGGATCGAGGCATTCGGCGACCAGCGCCCGCCAGAAGATGGCGAGGCAGGCGAGCGTCACAACCACGATGCCGCAGATCAGGATCAGCGCCTCGTTGTTGAGCGCCAGCACGGTGCCGAACAGCACATGCATCAGATCGACGCTCGAGCCGCGGATCGACACCATCAGCACGCCGATGGCGAGCGAGATCAGATAGAAGGCCGCCATCGAGGCGTCCTCGCGCTGGATGGTGAAGCGCGAAACCGCCCCTGCGCCGAGCGCGACGATGATGCCGGCGATCAGCCCGCCGACGGTCATCGGCAGGATTTCGAGGCCATAGAACAGGAAGCCCGCGGCGGCGCCCGGCAGGATGGCATGCGCCATCGCATCGCCCGACAGGCTCATGCGCCTGAGCATCAGGAAGACGCCGACCGGGCAGGCGCCGAGCGACAGCATCAGCGAGCCGAACAGAGCCCGCTGCATGAAGGCGAAATCGGCGAAGGGCTGGATGAACAGGCCGTAGAGAAACTCCATCACGCCGCCCTCGGTCCGGAGCCGTGGTGGTGACCATGCCCATGAGCGTGATCATGGTGGTCGTGTGCGTGATCATGACCATGATCATCGGGCTCGCACCAGGGCGCGTTCTCTTCCCAGGCCTCGTGAAAGCGCCGCGCCTTGAGCAGGTTTTCAGGCCTGAGCGTCTCTTTTGTGTCGCCCCAGGCGACAGGCTGGCGGGCGAGCAGCAGCGTCTCGGGAAAATTCCGCCGCACGAGATCGAGGTCGTGGACAACCACCATGATCGTGCGCTCCTCGCCATGCCAGCGCTTTATCAGCTGGATGAGGTCGCCGACGGTCTTGGCGTCGACGGCATTGAACGGCTCGTCGAGCAGGATGAGGTCGGCATCCTGCAACAGCACGCGGGCAAACAACGTGCGCTGCAGCTGACCCCCGGAGAGCGTGTCGATCGGCCGCTTCTCGAAGCCGCCGAGCCCGACCGCCATCAGCGCCTTGCTGACCGACTCGCGATCCTCTTTGGTGTAGCGGCCGAGCATGCCGCGCTTCGGCCACAGGCCAAGCGAGACCAGGTCGACCACCCGCGCCGGGAAGCTGCGGTCGAGCTCCGACTGCTGCGGCAGATAAGCGGTGCGCACGCCGGGCGCGCCGACAACCGTGCCCTCCATCGGCTTCAGCACGCCGACAATGCCCTTCATCAGCGTCGACTTGCCCGAGCCGTTGGCGCCGACGACGGCAGTCAGCGAGCCTTTTCGGACCGTGCCGTTGAGGTGATGAATGGCCGGATGGCTGTTGTAACCGAGCGTCAGGTCGCGGAAGGTCAGGCAGGCATTTGTCATCAGACGTTCCGGATCGGGCGCGAATTCGAGAGTACCCGTCGATATGTGATGTTATTACATTAGTCAACACGCCGGTTCGGCGGAATTGTGTCCAGATCGGTCAACTCGCCGTGTACACGGAAGCGGTCCGGAGCCGACAAATTGGCTCAATCGGTTTCGCGCCGGTCGGCCTTGCCCGGAGCCGGCACGGACTCTAAACAGGCGCGACCCTAGAAAAGAAGGAGCCTCCCATGAGCATTCGTCGTATCGATGTCGGCCCGCGCATGAGCCAGATCGTCATTCACGGCAACACCGTCTATCTAGCCGGCCAGGTCGGTGAGCCCGGCGGCAACGTCGCCTCGCAGACTCGCGACATCCTGAAGACCATCGACGAATTGCTGGCCAAGGCTGGCACCGACAAGACCAAGATCGTGCAGGCGATCATCTGGCTGGCCGACATGGGCACCTTCGCCGAGATGAATTCGGAGTGGGACAAATGGGTGCCGCAGGGCCACACGCCCGCCCGCGCCACCGGCGAAGCCAAGCTTGCCACCCCGGAATATCTGGTCGAGATCATTATCACGGCGGCGCTGTAAGGCGCTAAAACTGCCAATCTCCCCCTCGTGGGCACACGAGGGGGAGATTGCTCATCCCTGCGAAGGCGTGAACCGCGCCACAAGCGTGTGGCTTTCCGCCGGATAGATGAAGCGCACATGCGTGACCGGATGCTCGGCGCTCCAGGTGCGGCGCTCGACCACCAGGCAGGGCGCGCCGGGATCGATGTCGAGCGTGTCGGCGATAGTTTCGTCAGCCGCCATGGCGCGGATACGGTGCTCGGCCTCGCTCCACGGCACGCGTCCGATCAGCCAGGGGCCGGGCGCAATGTCGAGAAATTCTTCCTCGCTGGCCTCGCCCACCGCCGAAAGATTGATCAGGCGCTGCTCGAGCGCGAATGGCCGTTCGCCGGCGAAATGCAGCCCCTCCAGCCAAAGCACTGGACCCGCAGAGAGCCCAAGCAGCGACCGATCCTCGGCATTGCCGCGCCGTTTCATGCGCTCCAGCCGTTCATAACGATAGGGCAGGCCGAGCGCCTCGACCTCGATCCTGATGTCGTGCAGTTCCAGCACCGCCGCCTGCGACTGCGGCTGGCGCACGAAGCTGCCCGAGCGGCGGCGGCGCTCGATCAACCCCGCCTTGGCGAGCTGCGACAGCGCCTTGTTCACCGTCATGCGCGAACAATCATATTGAGCCGTCAGCTCGTGCTCGAACGGGATGCGATGGCCGGGCGCCCATGCACCCGACAGGATTTTTTCCCGGATGTCGGACAGGATCCGCTGGTGCAGCGACAGGGTCTCGCCGTCTTCCATCTCTGCCGTTTCGGCCATGCTCATCGGGATCAGCCCTCGGAAAGCGCCATCATCACTTTGCGGAATCGCCCGGCGACCGCCTCGCGTTTGACATGCCTGCCGCCGCTCACCTGCTTCTTGCCATGCACCCAGACGGAATCGACCTTGCTGCCATTGGCAAAGATCCAGGCGTCGAGGATGGCATCGCCCGCCTTGCCGGCAAGCAAGGGGTGGCTGGCATCGAGCGAGACGAAATGGGCCGGACTGCCGACGGCGAGAGTTGAGGGGCCGGCGCCGAGCGCGATGCTGCCGCCATCGAGCGCGGCATCGAACAGCGCGCGGCCGGTAGAGCCGCCGGCGCGCGCCAGCACGTTGCGGGCGCGGTGGGCAAGGCGCTGCGAATATTCGAGCTGCCGAAGCTCGTCCGTCAGGCTGATCAGCACATTGGAATCGGAGCCGACACCGAAGCGGCCGCCATGTTCGATGAACGAGGGGGCGGCGAAAGTGCCGTCGCCGAGATTGGCCTCGGTGATCGGGCAGAGGCCAGCGATGGCGCCGGCCTTGGCCATGGCGATGGTCTCGGCTTCGGTCATGTGTGTGGCGTGGATCAGGCACCAGCGCCTGTCCACCTCAGCATGTCCGAGCAGGAACTCGACCGGACGCTTGCCCGACCAGGCGATGCAGTCCTCGACTTCCTTCACCTGCTCGGCGACATGGATGTGGATCGGCTCGTTCGGCGCCATTGCGGCAACGGCGTTGAGTTCGTCCGGCGTTGCGGCGCGCAAGCTGTGCGGCGCGAGGCCGACGACGGCTTGCTCAAGCGAGCGAACGCCCTCGCGAGTTTTCTCAAGCAGACGTTCGAAGCGTTCGACATCATTGATGAATCGCCGCTGGCCTTCGTTGGGAGCAGCGCCGCCGAAGGCCGAATGGGCATAGAAGACCGGCAGCAGCGTCAGTCCGATGCCGGTGTCGGCGGCGGCAGCCGCGATCCGCTCCGCCATCTCGGCGATGTTGGCGTAAGGCTGCCCGTCGCGATCATGGTGAAGGTAGTGGAACTCGCCGACGCGCGAAAAACCGGCTTCCAGCATCTCCACATAAAGCTGCGCCGCGACCGCCTCGACCTGGTCCGGCGTCATCGACAGCGCGAAGCGGTACATCACCTCGCGCCAGCTCCAGAAACTGTCGGCCGAGGGACCGCGCAACTCGGCAAGCCCCGCCATGCCGCGCTGGAATGCGTGGCTATGCAGATTGGGCATGCCGGGCAGGACGATGGCGTGGCGTTCGTCGCCGACGTGTGCCGAAGAGCCCGCTTCGACGGCAGAGATACGGCCGCCGTCGAAAGCGATCCTCACATTGCCCCGCCAACCGCCGGGCAGCAGCGCCTGTTCCGCAAAGATCGCCGTCACGTCCAAACTCCCAATCCGAATGCCCGAGCGACATTAACACTTGCGTCGCGTTTCAATATGTATATACATAATCGTCATCCTTTCAAATGGAAAAGATGATGGGTGGAGCAAACGGAAAGAGCGGCCTTCGTCTGTGGCGCAATGCCCGCCTGGCGACTATGGCCGAGGGTGCTGCCGGTCTCGGCATCGTCGAGAAAGGTGCGATCGCCGCGCGCGACGGGCTGATCGTCTATGCCGGATCGGAGGCCGACCTGCCGGCAGCCGCCGGACAGGGCGCCGAAACGGTCGATTGCCAGGGCCGCTGGATCACCCCCGGCCTGATCGATTGCCACACCCACCTTGTCTATGCAGGCAACCGCGCCAACGAATTCGAGATGCGCTTGGCCGGCGCCACGTATGAGGAGGTGGCGAGGGCAGGGGGTGGCATTGTCTCCTCGGTCAAGTCGCTGCGCGCCGCGAGCGAAGACGAGCTCGTCTCCCAGACGCTGCCCCGCCTCGACGCGCTGATGGCCGAGGGCGTCACGACCGTCGAGGTCAAGTCCGGCTACGGCCTCGATGCCGACAATGAAAAAAAGTCGCTGCGCGCTGCCCGCCGTCTGGCCAGTGAGCGTCCAATCACGATCCTTACGACCTGTCTCGCCGCCCATGCGCTGCCGCCCGAAGCCAGGGGCGACAAGGACGCTTTCATCGATCTCGTCGCCGGCACGATCCTCCCGGCGGTTGCCGCCGAAAAGCTCGCGGACACCGTCGACGGTTTTTGCGAGGGCATTGCCTTCTCACCGGAACAGATCGCGCGCGTCTTCGATAAGGCGAAAGCGCTCGGCCTGCCGGTGAAGCTTCACGCCGACCAACTCTCCAACCTGCATGGCGCGGCGCTTGCCGCGCGCTACGGCGCGCTGTCGGCTGATCACCTGGAATACACCGATGAGGAGGGCGCCGCGGCGATGGCCGGGTCCGGCACCGTCGCGACCATCCTGCCCGGCGCCTACTATTTCATCCGCGAGACCAAGAGGCCGCCGGTCGAGCTGTTCCGCCGGCAGGGCGTGAAGATGGCGGTCGCCACCGACTCCAATCCCGGTACCTCGCCGCTCACCTCGCTGCTGCTCACCATGAACATGGCCGCGACGCTCTTTGGCCTGACCGTCGACGAATGCCTCGCCGGCGTCACCCGCGAGGCCGCGCGTGCGCTGGGGCTTCTCGACAGGATCGGCACGCTGGAAGCCGGCAAATCGGCCGACCTTGCCGTCTGGAATATCGAGCGTCCGGCCGAACTTGTCTACCGCATGGGCTTCAACCCGCTCCATGCCCGCATCTGGAGAGGACAATGACCGAACTGATCTTGAAGTCCGGCAGCGCGACGCTTGCCGACTGGCGCGCCATCTATCGCGGCGCCGTGCCGAAGCTCGACGATGCCTGCCAGCCGAAGATCAAGGCCAGCGCCGAAGCCGTTGCCCGCATCATCGCCAAAGGCGAGCCGGTCTACGGCATCAACACCGGCTTCGGTAAGCTCGCCAGCGTTCGCATTCCGGCAAACGATCTTGAAACGCTGCAACGCAACATCGTGCTTTCCCACGCCGCGGGCGTCGGCGAACCGATGCCGGCCCCCGTGGTGCGGCTGATGATGGCGTTGAAGCTGGCGAGCCTCGCCCAGGGCGCTTCCGGCGTGCGCGCCGAGACCATCGACCTGCTCCAGGGGATGCTCGCCAACGACGTCATTCCGGTGGTGCCGGTGCAAGGTTCGGTCGGCGCCTCGGGCGACCTCGCGCCGCTCGCGCATATGACGGCGGTCATGATCGGCGTCGGTGAATGTTTTACCCCGCATGGTCGCTTCCCGGCCAAGGTCGCCTTCGTCTCGCATGGGCTGGAACCGGTCACGCTCGTTGCCAAGGAGGGCCTGGCGCTGCTCAACGGCACCCAGTTCTCGACCGCCTTCGCGCTCGCCGGCCTGTTCGAAGCCGAGACGCTCTACCAGTCGGCGCTGGTCGCCGGCGCCCTGTCGACCGATGCTGCCCGCGGCTCCGACGCGCCTTTCGACCCGCGCATTCATCTGTTGCGCAAGCATCGCGGCCAGATCGAGACCGCGGACGCGTTGCGCAATCTGATGGCCGGCAGCGCCATTCGTGAATCGCACCGCGTTGGCGACGAGCGCGTGCAGGATCCATACTGCCTGCGCTGCCAGCCGCAGGTGATGGGCGCCGCGCTCGACGTCCTGCGCAAGGCGGCCGACACGCTCGAGACCGAAGCCAACGGCGTCACCGACAACCCGCTGATCTTCGCCGAGGACGACACCGCGCTCTCGGGCGGCAATTTTCACGCCGAGCCGGTGGCCTTTGCCGCCGACATGATCGCGCTTGCGGTTTGCGAGATCGGCTCGCTGTCGGAGCGGCGCATCGCCATGCTGGTCGATCCGGCGCTCTCCGGCATGCCAGCATTTCTGACGCCGAAGCCTGGCCTCAATTCCGGTTTCATGATCCCCCAGGTGACGGCGGCGGCGCTCGTTTCGGAAAACAAGCAGAAGGCTTATCCGGCGAGCGTCGATTCCATCCCGACCTCGGCCAACCAGGAAGACCATGTCTCGATGGCTGCGCACGCGGCGCGCCGCCTGCTCGGCATGATCGAGAATGCAACGGCCGTCGTCGGCATCGAGCTGTTGGCAGCCGCGCAAGGCTGCGATTTCCACGCCCCGCTCGCCTCGAGCGAAGCGCTGGAAACGGTGCGCAAACTGGTCCGAGCCGAGGTGCCGCATCTCGATAACGACCGGCATTTCCACCCCGACATGGAAAAGGCGATCGCCCTGGTCCGCAGCGGCGCCGCGGTTAAGGCGGCGGCTGCGGTGGCGCTGCCGGGGATTGCGTCATGAGACGCCCCTCTCTGTCCTGCCGGACATCTCCCCCACAAGGGGGGAGATTGGCAACTTTGGCGCCCCGCTCCTTCTTGCAACGTGGACGATTGGCGAAAGCCGGCGTGATATCTGATCTCCCCCCTCGTGGGGGAGATGTCCGGCAGGACAGAGGGGGGCGCCGTAGAGCTCCAACCCGTGGAGAGCTCCAATGACCACGCCCTGGCTCACCATCACACGCGGTACGGCGCCGCTGCTGGTCTCGATCCCGCACACCGGCATAGATCTTGCGGGCCTCGACAGCCGGTTGGTCTCGCCGTGGCTCGGCCGCCGCGACTGCGACTGGTGGATCGACAAGCTGTACGACTTCGCGAACGATCTTGGCGCCACGGTCGTCCACACCGCCATCTCGCGCACCGTCATCGACGTCAACCGCGACCCCTCCGGCGTCTCGCTTTATCCTGGACAGGCGACGACCACGCTCTGCCCCACCGACACGTTTGATGGCGATCCGCTCTACCGCATGGGCGAGGAGCCGACGCCGTCCGAGATCGACCGGCGCCGCGAGACTTACTTCGCGCCTTACCATGCCGCACTGCAGGCTGAGATCGACCGGCTGCGCGGCATGCATGAGAAGATCGTGCTGTATGATTGCCATTCGATCCGCTCGGTGCTGCCGCGCCTGTTCGAAGGCACGCTGCCGGTGTTCAATCTCGGCACCAATGACGGCAAGAGCACCGAACCATCGCTGCAGGAAAAGGTAGCCGCCATCCTCGCGGCGAGCAGCCAGTCCTGGGTGGTCAATGGGCGCTTCAAGGGCGGCTGGATCACCAGAAGTTTCGGCCGGCCGCAGAGCGGCGTCCATGCGCTGCAGATGGAGCTCTCGAACCGCGGCTATATGCGCGAGCCGTCGGAAAAGGGCGCGCCAGACAACTGGCCGGTGCCTTACGACCCAACCTACGCGGCGCCGATCCGCGCCACGCTGAAAACCATTCTCGAAACCGCGATTGCCTGGGCCGCGCGCTGACGCTCCCGCCGCACCTGATCGAAAGGGAACTGCCGACATGACCGACCCTCGCCACAACATCCGTGAAGTCCGCGCGCCGCGCGGCGATAAGCTCAACGCCCGCTATTGGACGACCGAGGCGCCGCTGCGCATGCTGATGAACAATCTCGATCCGGAGGTCGCCGAGAACCCGAACGAGCTCGTGGTCTATGGCGGCATCGGCCGGGCGGCGCGCACCTGGAACGATTTCGACCGCATCGCCGCGTCACTGAAGACGCTCGGCGAGGACGAGACGCTCTTGGTGCAGTCGGGCAAGCCGGTCGGCGTCTTCCGCACCCACAAGGACGCGCCGCGCGTCTTGATCGCCAATTCCAACATCGTGCCGCACTGGGCGACCTGGGAAAAATTCAACGACCTCGATAGGAAGGGCCTGATGATGTACGGCCAGATGACGGCCGGTTCCTGGATCTATATCGGCACGCAAGGCATCGTTCAGGGCACCTACGAGACCTTCGTCGAGGCCGGCCGCCAGCACTATGGCGGCAATCTCAAGGGCAAGTGGATCCTGACCGCCGGCCTCGGCGGCATGGGCGGCGCCCAGCCTCTGGCCGCTGTCATGGCCGGCGCCTCCTGCCTCGCCATCGAATGCAATCCGGACTCGATCGACTTCCGCTTGCGCACTCGCTACCTCGATGAGAAGGCCGAAACGCTCGACGAGGCGATGGAAATGATCGAGCGCTGGACCAAGGCCGGCGAGGCGAAGTCCGTCGGCCTGCTCGGCAATGCCGCCGAGATCGTGCCGGAGATGTTCAGGCGTGGGATCCGCCCCGATATCCTCACCGACCAGACCTCGGCGCATGACCCGATCAACGGCTATCTGCCCAAGGGCTGGACCATGGCCGAATGGCGCGAGAAGCGCGTCAGTGATCCGAAGGCGGTGGAGAAGGCGGCGCGCGCGTCGATGCGCGAGCATGTCGAGGCGATGGTGGCGTTCTGGAACGCCGGCGTGCCGACGCTCGACTACGGTAACAACATCCGCCAGGTCGCCAAGGACGAGGGTTTCGAAAATGCCTTCGCCTTCCCCGGCTTCGTGCCGGCTTACATCCGTCCGCTGTTCTGCCGCGGCATCGGCCCGTTCCGCTGGGCTGCGCTCTCGGGCGATCCGGAAGATATCTACAAGACCGACGCCAAGGTGCGCGAACTCACCCCTGGCAACACGCATCTGCACAATTGGCTCGACATGGCGCGCGAGCGCATCTCCTTCCAGGGCCTGCCGGCGCGCATCTGCTGGGTCGGGCTTGGCGACCGCCATCGATTGGGGCTCGCCTTCAACGAAATGGTGGCCAAGGGCGAGCTCAAGGCGCCGGTCGTCATTGGCCGCGACCATCTCGATTCCGGCTCGGTCGCCTCGCCGAACCGCGAGACCGAGGCGATGAAGGATGGCTCCGACGCCATTTCCGACTGGCCGCTGCTCAACGCGCTGCTCAACACCGCGTCCGGCGCCACCTGGGTCTCGCTGCATCACGGCGGCGGCGTCGGCATGGGCTTCTCGCAGCATGCCGGCATGGTGATCGTCGCCGACGGAACGCCTGACGCGGCCAGGCGCCTGGAGCGCGTGCTGTGGAACGACCCGGCGACCGGCGTCATGCGTCACGCCGATGCCGGTTACGACATCGCCATCGAGTGCGCGAAGGAGCACCAGCTCAACCTGCCGGGCATTTTGGGTTGAGGCGATGCGCATCCTTCGTGCCGCCGGCTATCGCGTCATGCCGTGGAAGAACGGCGGCGGCACGACCACCGAGATCGCCGTCTCGCCTGATGGCGCCGGTCTCGAGGATTTCGACTGGCGCATCTCCATGGCGCGCGTCGAGACCAGCGGGCCATTCTCCAGCTTTGCCGGCATCGACCGCACGCTGTCGGTGCTGGAAGGCGACGGCATTATGCTCGACATCGCCTCTCGACCGCCGGCGCGGCTGACGCCGGCCTCGGCGCCGCTTCCTTTTCCCGGCGACGTGCCGACCCGCGCCACGTTGATGGGCGGCCCGATCACCGATCTCAACGTCATGAGCCGCCGCGGCTGCATCAGCCATACGGTCGAGCGCTTGCCTGTTTCGGGTGAAGTCGAGATAAGGTCGACCGACGGCACGACGATTATCTTGCCGGTTGGCGGTGGCGTCACAGTCCTCACGGACACCGCTGCCAGCCTCGGACCGCTTGATGCGCTCGTCCTCGATCAGCAGAGCCAGAAACTGCGCCTCCAGCCTGAAGGGCATGAGCTGATTTTTGTGATCCGCCTGCGCGTCACCGCCGCCAATGGTTAACGGCTGTTGCCAAACATGATCGCGGCGCGGGCGAAATATCGCCTGGCCCCTTGCATGTATCACGAAAAAGCCTGAATCCTTTCCCTGATCGGACCCGGGGCGGGAAGCGAGGGGCGTTCGCCCTTGAGTTGTCGAAAGGGGACGCCCCTGTCATGGAGCGCGAACAAACTTTCGGCCGAACCTGCCATGCAACAGATTGCATTTGAACCGGTTTTAGGGCCATTGCCGTGGCGGTGACGCCGCATCGCGCCCCGCCTTACGGAATAATCAATGAACATCCAGACGAATCCCGCCAAGATTGAACAAACTAGTGCCGGCTTCCCGACCGTCACGGAAGCGCCGATACGCTCCAATTTCCTGCCGGAAGACCGGCTGCGCGCGCTGGGCGCAGCACTCGCCAAGGGCGATGTCAGGGACCTGTTCGGGCTTTCGCCGTTCGAATTCCAGGCCCGCATCCGCGACAGCGCCAAGAAGATTCTCGAAGTCTACCGTTCGACCAACGCCGCCCAGGCCAAGGGCGAGACGATCACGCCCGCGGCGCAATGGCTGCTCGACAACAACTACCTGGTCGAAGAGACCATATTTCAGGTCAAGCGCGATCTGCCGCGCCGTTTCTACCGCCAGTTGCCGACGCTCAAGCTTGCGGGCGGCACGGCGTTGCCGCGCGCCTTCGTCGTCGCCTGGAGCTATGTCGAGCATTCCGACAGCGCCGTCTCGGCGACCATGTTCAAGGCCATCGTCGAGGGCTTTCAATCGGTCGAGCCGCTGAAGATCGGCGAGCTCTGGGCGCTGCCGTCGCTGCTGCGGTTCGTGCTGATCGAAAACCTCCGACGCATCGCAGTGCGCGTCAACCGTACCAGAGAGATGCGCCAGATCGCCAACGAGGTCGCCGACCGGGTGTTGGCGACCGACGACAATGCCGACCGGACCAGGATCCTGTCGAGCTACGCCGCGCATGCGCAGGATACCACTTTCGCCACCCAGCTCCTTTATCGCCTGCGTGACGGTTCGCAGAACGCCGGCCGCGCGCTGGAATGGCTGGAGGGCGAGCTCGAGAAGACCGGCTCCGACGCCGAGGAGATCATCATCTCCGAGCATCAGACGCTGTCCAGCGGCAACGTCACCACCGGCAACATCATCCGCGGCCTGCGCCTCATCAACGACGTCGACTGGACGGTCTGGTTCGAGGGCGTCAGCCGCATCGACACGCTGCTGCGCGAGAAGACCGATTTCGCCGCGCTCGATTTCTTCTCGCGCGATCAGTATCGCACCGCGATCGAGCAGCTTGCGCGCCGCTCCGACCTTTCCGAATTCCGCGTCGCCGAAACGGCGATCGAGCTTGCAGGCCACATGCCTGGGGTCACCGATGCGTCCGGCGTGCCGGAAACTGCCGACCCCTCCGTGCATACCGATGTCGGCTTCTTCCTGGTCGGACCGCGCCGGCCGGAGCTGGAACAGGCGATCGGCTACCGGGCTCCCTTCTATGTGACTTTCAAGCGCGCCTTTGCCGCCACCGGCTGGCTCGGCATCGTCGTGCCGGTCTTCCTGCTGACGGTGCTCCTGCTTGTGCTGTCCGGCAACGCGCTTGCCAATCTCGGCCTCTCGGCAGGGGCGATCACGCTGATGCTGGCTTTGTTCGCGGTGCCGGCAAGCGAAGGCGCGTTGGCCTTCTTCAACACCGTCGTGGCGCTCTTCCTCAAGCCGACGCGGCTCGTCGGCTATGACTATAAGCACGGCATCCCCGCCTCAGCGCGCACGCTGGTCGTCGTGCCTTCGCTCATCGGGTCGCGCGACGACGTCGAGGAAAACATCCGCAACATCGAGGTGCATCATCTCGCCAACACGGCAGAAGAGATCCATTTCGCGCTTTTGTCCGACTGGCCGGATTCCAAAACCGAAATCGACGCAGCCGACATCGAGATCCTGCAATATGCCCGCGACGAGATCGCCAGGCTGAACGCCCGCTACCCGTCGGAAGGTGCTCCGCGCTTCTATCTTCTGCATCGCCGCCGGCTCTACAATCAGGCCCAGGGCTGCTGGATGGGCTGGGAACGCAAGCGCGGCAAGCTGCACGAGCTCAACCTTCTGCTGCGCGGCGACAGCGACACCACCTTCCTGCCGCTCGATGTGCCGCTGCCGGACAAAGTCACCTATGTGATGACGCTCGACGCCGATACGCGCACCACCCGCGACGCCGTCTCGAGCCTCGTCGGCAAGCTCGCGCATCCGCTCAACCGTCCGCATTTCGATCCGGCAAAGCGCGTCGTCACAGCCGGCTACACCATCCTGCAGCCGCGCATCACCGCCTCGCTCACCAGCGGCGACGATGCCTCCTTCTTCCAGCGCGTCTTCTCGGCCAATCGCGGTCTCGACCCGTACGTCTTTGCCGTGTCCGACGTCTATCAGGACGTCTTCGGCGACGGCACTTTCACCGGCAAGGGCCTCTACCATATCGACGCCTTCGAAACGGCGCTGAAGGGCCGCATCGAGGAAAACACCATCCTCAGCCACGATTTGCTCGAAGGCGCCCTGGCGCGCGCCGCGCTCGTCACCGATGTCGAACTGGTCGAGGACTATCCGACCCGCTACTCGGTCGACGCCTCACGCCACCACCGCTGGGCGCGCGGCGACTGGCAATTGCTCGGCTTCATGTTCGATCCGCGCTCTGGCGTTCCGGCACTGTCGCGCTGGAAGATGGTCGATAACCTGCGCCGCTCGGTGACCCCGATCTTCTGGGTGATGGCCTGTATCGCCGGCTGGACGCTGCTGCCGTTCACGCAGGCCGCGCAGTGGCAGGCGCTGATGATCCTCAGCCTGTTCATGGCCCCGACTTTCGACATCGTCAACGGCATCCTGCCGAAGAGCGGCGACCAGACGCCTCGCGGCCATTTCTCGGCGCTGGCGCGCGACACTGTGTTCGGCACCGCGCTGGTGGCGCTGAAGGTGCTTTTGATGGCGCACCTCGCCTGGATGATGGGCGATGCCATCGTCCGCACTCTTTACCGGCTCTTCGTCAGCCGCCAGAACCTTCTGGAGTGGCGCACCGCCTCGCAGGCGCACAAGACCGGCGGCAGCGATCTCGGCGCTTATTACAGCATGATGTATGGCGCCGTGATCATCGGCGTGGTCGGCCTTGCCGTTCCGGTGCTGGCCGATTCCACCGGCGCGTTCGTCGCCTTCTTCTTCGCGATTTTCTGGATCGGCTCGCCCGCCGTCGCCTGCTGGATCAGCCGCTCGGCCGAGACCGAGGACAGGCTGCGCATTTCCGCCGCCGACATCCATGCGCTGCGCACCGTGGCGCGTCGCACCTGGCACTATTTCGAGACCTTCGTGACGGCCGAGCATCACCATCTGCCGCCCGACAATTTCCAGGAAAGCCCGGCGCCAGTGGTGGCGCCGCGCACCTCGCCGACCAACATCGGCGTCTACCTGCTCTCGGTGGTGTCGGCGCGCGACTTCGGCTGGATCAGCCTGTCGGATGCCATCACCCGCATCGACGCCACGATGACGACCATCGAGAACATGCCGCGCGATCGCGGGCATCTCTACAATTGGTACGACACGACGACGCTGAAGCCGCTTTATCCGCTCTATATCTCGGCGGTCGACAGCGGCAATCTCGCCGGCCATCTGGTCGCCGTGGCTGCGGCCTGTGCCGAATGGGCCGAGGCGCCTTCCGTCCACCTGCAGGGCGATTTCGAGGGCATCCTCGATACCGTCACCATCCTCGACGAGAGCCTGGAGGAACTGCCCGACGACCGCCGCCAACTGCGGCCGCTGCGCCAGCGTCTTGCCGACCGCCTCGACGGCATGCGCCGGGCAGTGATGACCATCAAGGCGCAGCCCGAGATGGCCTCGATCCGCACGATCAATCTCGCGGTGCTGGCCGGCGAGATCCGCAAGCTTGCGACCGCCATCCACGTCGAGGCGGCGTCGCCCAAGAGCGACGTCATCGCCGACTGGGCGGCCAGGCTGGAGGCGACCTGCGAGGCGCATGTGCACGATTCGCACAATGACGAAAGCGCGGTCTCGGCGCTCCGCACCAAGCTGCTCGCGCTGCGCGGGCGCTGCCGCCGCTACGCCTTCGAGATGGATTTCTCCTTCCTGATGCGGCAGGAGCGCAAGCTCCTGTCGATCGGCTATCGCGTCGAGGAGCACCAGCTCGACGAGAGCTGCTACGACCTGCTCGCCTCCGAGGCGCGGCTGACCAGCCTGTTCGGCATCGCCAAGGGCGACCTGCCGACCGAGCACTGGTTCCGGCTCGGCAGGCCGATCGTCGAGATCGGTTTCAAGGGCGCGCTGATGTCCTGGTCGGGCTCGATGTTCGAGTACCTGATGCCGCCGCTGGTGATGAAGGAGCCGCAGGGCTCGATCCTCAACCAGACCAGCAAGCTCATCATCAAGCGCCAGATCCAGTATGCGCGCTCGAAGAACGTGCCCTGGGGCATCTCGGAAGCGGCCTACAATGCCCGCGACCGCGAGCTCACCTACCAGTACACCAACTTCGGCGTGCCCGGCCTCGGCCTGAAGCGTGGTCTCGGCCAGAACACCGTGATCGCGCCTTACGCCACTATCCTGGCGGCGCAGTTCAATCCGCGTGAGGCGGTGCAGAACCTGATGCGGCTGCGCGCGATCGGCGCGCTCGGCCGGCACGGCTTTTACGATGCGGTCGACTTCACGCCGCAGCGCGTGCCGGAAGGCACCGACCATGCCGTCGTCCAGAACTACATGGCCCACCATTCCGGCATGTCGATCGCCGCCGTGGCGGACGCCATCTTTGAGGGTCGGCTGCGCGAACGCTTCCACAGCGATCCGGTGATCGAGTCGGCCGAACTCCTCTTGCAGGAGAAGGCGCCGCGCGACATCCCGACCGCTACCGTCAGGACCGAGGCCGACGAGCGCTCCAAGGATGAGACCGAGACCGAGAGCCCGGACAGCCGCATCATCCTTGACCCGATCAAGGCGCTACGCGCGACCAACGTCATGTCGAATGGCCGCTACTCGGTCATGGTCACCGCCACCGGATCCGGCTACAGCCGCTTCGGCGAGCTTGCCGTCACCCGTTGGCAACCGGACCCGAGCGAAGACCGTCTCGGTTCCTATATCTTCTTGCGCGACACCGCGACCGGCGACTGGTGGTCGGCCACCGCCGAGCCGAAGCGCGCCGAGGGCGAGCGCGTGCAGACGCTGTTTGCGGACGACAAGGCGAGCTTTACCAAATCGATCGGCTCGCTGCGTTCGGAGGTCGAGTGCATCGTCATCTCCGAAGGGAATGGCGAAGGCCGGCGCGTCACGCTTTACAATGACGGCCCCACCGACCGGCACATCGAGGTGACGTCCTTTGCCGAGCTGGTGCTGGGCAACGAAGCCTCCGACAACGCCCATCCGGCGTTCTCGAAGATGTTCGTCGAGACCGAGATCTCCGCTAACAACGGCGCGATCTTCGCCACCAGGCGCAAGCGCGAAAAGAACGAGCCCGACCTAACCATGGTGCATTTCGTCACCGATCCGTCGGGTCCCTCGCGCGACGCCGAGGCCGAAACCGATCGCCGCGCCTTCATCGGCCGTGGCCGCACCATCGCCGACGCTGCCGCCTTCGACCCCGGCGCCCGGCTCTCCGGCAGCCACGGCTTCACGCTCGACCCAGTGGCGGCACTTCGCCGCCAGGTGCGCGTGCCGGCCAACAAGAAGATCTCGCTGACCTTCTGGACCGTCGTCGGCGCCAACCGCGGCGAGCTCGACGAGGCGATCGGCCGCCTCGATCATCAGGAGAGCTTCGCCCGCCAGGCGATGCTCGCCTGGACGCGCAGCCAGGTGCAGACGCGCCATCTCGGCCTCAGCCTGACCGATGCCGCCAATGTGCAGAAGCTGGCGCGTTACCTGATCTATCCCGATCCGTTCCTGCGTCTGCCCGCCGACTCCATCGCCTCGGGCCTCGGCCGCCAATCGAGCCTCTGGCCGACCAGCATCTCCGGCGATTTCCCGATCTTCCTGGTGCGCATCGGCGACGTCGCCGATCTCGAGATCGTCGCCCAGGCGCTGCGCTTCCAGGAATATATGCGCGCCCGCGGCATGATGATCGACTTCGTCGTCGTCAACGAGCAGGCATCCTCCTACGTGCAGGACCTGCAGCGCGCAGTGGAGACGCTGTGCGAGAACAGCCGCCTGCGTGGTCGCGAGCTTGGCCCCCGTCAGCACATCTTCGCCGTGCGCCGCGACCTGATGGACGAGCCGACCTACAAGACCCTGCTGTCGGTCGCGCGTGTCGCGCTCCACACCCGCAACGGCACCATCTTCGACCAGCTCGAGCGGGCCGAGACGGCGGCATTGCAGGCCCGCGACGCCTTGCAGCAGGCGGAAGGCGTTCCGGCTCGCCAGCCGTCGCCGCCTTTGCCTGAGCCGACGCGGGCAAGCGAGGGAGGAGCCGATTTTGCCGCCGACGGCACCGGCCTCAGCCTCTGGAACGGCTTTGGCGGCTTCGACGGCGACGGCCGCCACTATGTGACGCGGCTGACCGGCCGTCGTGTGACGCCGCAGCCCTGGATCAACGTCATCTCCAACGCTTCCTTCGGCTTCCACGTCTCGGCCGAGGGCGCCGGCTTCACCTGGAGCCGGAACAGCCGCGACTACCAGCTGACGCCGTGGTCGAACGACCCGGTGTCGAACCGGCCGGGCGAGGGCTTCTATATCTACGACCAGTTGAGCGGCAAGGCGTTCTCGCCGATGGCCGCGGTGGTGCGCGATCCCTCGATGACCTACGAGACCTGGCACGGGCAGGGGTTCTCGACCTTCCGCTCGAAGCGCGGGCCGCTGTCGATGGATCTGACGCAGGTCGTCGACCCGGTGGATCCGGTGAAGATCACCCGGCTGCGCATCCAGAATGCCGGCCCCGCGCCGGCAAGGCTGCGCGTCTATGCCTATGCCGAGTGGGTGCTCGGCGGCCATCGCTCGCGCACGGCGGCAACCATCGTGCCGACCAGGGACGCCGCGACGGGCGCCATGCTGGCGCAGAACCCCTACGGGCTCGACTTCGGCGAGCGGGTGGCTTTCCTCGCCGCGACGGCGCCTGTTCATTCGGTGACCGCCGACCGTGGCGAGTTCGTCGGCAGGCACGGCACGACCGAATATCCGCAGGCGGTGCTTGGCGGAGTTGCTTTGTCCGGCCGCGTCGAGGCAGGCGACGATCCGTGCGCGGTGATCGCCAGCGACATCGACATCCCGGCCGGCGGCGACGTGACGCTGTTCTGGCTGCTTGGCGACGCCGCCACGGCCGCCGAGGCGAGCGCCCTGGTGCAGACCCACAGGGACAAGGATTTCGACCGGCGTCTGGCCGACAATGAGCGCGTCTGGCGCGGCTTCCTCGACACCATTCAGGTCGAGACGCCGGACAAGGCGCTCAACGCCATGGTCAACCACTGGCTGCCCTACCAGAGCCTGGCCTGCCGCATCCGCGCGCGGTCGGCCTTCTACCAGGCGAGCGGCGCCTTCGGCTTCCGCGACCAGTTGCAGGATACGCTGGCCTTGCTGGCGCATGATCCGAAGCTGGCGCGCGACCAGATTCTCAACGCCGCCCGCCGGCAGTTCCAGGAGGGCGACGTGCAGCACTGGTGGCTGCCCCGCACCGATGCCGGCGTGCGCACCATGATCTCGGACGATGTCGTGTGGCTGGCGCACGCGACGGCCCGCTACATCGAGGTGACGGGCGATGCCGCCATCCTCAAGGAGCAGATACCGTTCATCGACGGGCAGGAGCTTGGCGAGGGTGAGCACGACGCCTTCTTCACGCCCGAGATCACCAAGACCACAGCCTCGCTTTACGAGCACTGCGCGCGGGCGCTCGATCTGGCGATCAAGCGCAGCAGCCCGGCCGGCCTGCCGCTGATCCTCGGCGGCGACTGGAACGACGGCATGAACCGTGTCGGCGAGGGCGGCAAGGGCGAAAGCGTCTGGCTAGGCTGGTTCCTGCTGAAGACGCTGGGTGACTTCGCCCCCATCGCCAAGGGACAGAGCGATGGCAAGCGGGCGCAGGCCTGGACGAAGCACGCGGACCTGCTGAAGCGGGCGCTGGAGAGCACGGCCTGGGACGGCCAGTGGTACCGGCGCGGCAGCTTCGACGACGGCAGCCCGCTCGGCTCCCGCAATTCGAACGAGTGCAAGATCGACTCCATCGCCCAGTCCTGGAGCGTGCTGTCGGGCGAGGGGGATCCTGCCCGCTCGACCACGGCCATGGAGCAGGCGACGAAGATGCTCGTCGACGACAAGCACAAGATCGTCAAGCTGTTCACGCCGCCCTTCTCGAACAGCGACAAGGATCCCGGCTATATCAAGAGCTACCCGCCGGGCGTGCGCGAGAACGGCGGCCAGTACACCCATGCCGCCACCTGGTTCGTCATCGCGCTGGCCGAGATGGGACGCACCGACGAGGCCTATCGCTGCTTCTCGATGCTGAACCCGGTCAACCACGCCTCGGACGAGGCGGCGGCCGAGCATTACCGCGTCGAGCCTTACGTCGTGGCGGCGGACATCTACGCCGGCGAAGGAAAAGGCGGCCGCGGCGGCTGGACCTGGTACACGGGGTCGGCCGGCTGGCTCTACCGGGCCGCGGTGGAAGGAATCCTCGGCATCGAGCGGCGCGGCAAGCAGATCACGTTTAGGCCGAAGCTGCCCGGCCACTGGGACGGCTACGCCGCCACACTCAAGATGTTCGGCGGCGAAATCAAGGTTCGCGTCATCCGCGACAAAAAGACCAAGTCGATCGCGCTTGAAGTCAATGGTTCGAAGACCAAATCAGGGTCTTTCGAACCGAAGGCCGGCGAGATGACCGACGTCGTCGTCAAGATACCTGCGTAGGATCAACGGTTTGCCTTGCAGGCCGCGCATCTCTCGGGATGCGCGGCCGAGCTTGGCGTTTTACTTTGTCAGTGGGCCGGGCAGCGTGCGCCCACGCTGCTTCAGGCACGGCTAAGCAAGCGCCAAGTGATTAAAAATGTGGCAGCGCTGGGCAGGTGCCATTGTTTTGCCGCAAGGCTGACATTTCACCTTTTATCTCAAACCGTTAGGTGATCACGTCAGATTTCGCACCGTCGTCATCTTTTGTTCGCTAAATGGGAACGGAAGGGATAGACGACGCATTGTTTCGCGACACATAAACCGGTACGTGTCAAAAAATGGTGCGGCGCACAATACCGACATTGAGCACGGACAAGAGTTTGGCGGAGTAGCTGAAGTGTCACTTCTGCAGATCTACTTTAGAGCGCTGAGTTATCTGGCTGCGGACAAGAAGCGCGTCGCGCTGATCTGCGGCGCCAACGTCGCGCTTGCCGCGATCGCTATTCTCGAGCCGATCCTTTTGGGCCGGGTGATCGGCGCCATTTCCGAAAAAGGTCCGGTGTTTTCGACGCTCGCCGTCTGGGCTGCTCTCGGTGTCTTCAATGTCATAGCTTTCGTGCTGGTGTCGCGCGGCGCCGACCGCTTCGCCCATGCCCGGCGTTCGGAAGTGCTGTGCCAGTCCTTCGAGCGCGTCATCACCATGCCGCTCGCCTGGCACCACCAGCGCGGCACGTCCAATTCGCTGCACACGCTGCTGCGCGCCGTCGAGACCCTGTTCAGCCTGTGGCTCGAATTCATGCGCGTGCATCTCTCGACGGCCATTGCGCTGGTGCTGCTGGTGCCGACCGCGCTTTCCATGGACATCCGCATGTCCATCGTGCTGCTTGGCCTCGGCGTGCTCTACGTCGGAATCGGCCGTATCGTCATGCGCCGTACCAAGTCGGGGCAGACCGCCGTCGAGCGCCACTACCACACCGTCTTTGCCCATGTGACCGACAGCGTCAGCAACGTCGCCGTGCTGCAGAGCTATAACCGCATCGGCCATGAGACCGCGACGCTGAAGCGCTACGTCAAGGACCTGCTCGACGCGCAGAACCCGGTGCTCGACTGGTGGGCTATCGCCAATGCGCTGAACCGCCTGTCGTCGACCATCTCGATGATGATCGTGCTCTCGATTGGGGCTTATCTCGTCACCCGTGGCCAGCTCCGTGTCGGAGACGTCGTCGCCTTCACCGGCTTTGCCGGAATGCTGATCGCCCGTCTCGACCAGATGTCGGCCTTCACGACGCAGATTTCCGAGGCCCGCGCCAAGCTCGAGGATTTCTACCGCCTCGAGGACTCGGCCGCCGAAACCGCCGAGCCGGACGGCCTGCGCGAGTTGACCAACGTCACCGGCCGTGTGCGCTTCGAGGACGTCAGCTTCGAGTTCGCGAATTCGGGCCATGGTATCGAGAATGTTTCCTTCGAGGTGCCGGCCGGCAAGACCGTCGCCATCGTCGGCCCGACCGGCGCCGGCAAGACGACGCTCATCAACCTGCTGCAGCGCGTCTTCACGCCGTCCAGCGGCCGCATCCTGATCGACGGCATCGACACCCGCACGGTGACCCGCAAGTCGTTGCGCCACTCGATCGCCACCGTCTTCCAGGACGCCGGCCTGCTCAACCGCTCGATCGAGGATAACATCCGGGTCGGCCGCGCCGATGCGAGCAATGACGAGGTGCACGCCGCCGCCAATGCCGCCGCCGCACAGGACTTCATCCTGGCCAAGAGCAGCGGCTACGATACCGTCGTCGGCGAGCGCGGCGGCCAGCTCTCGGGTGGCGAGCGCCAGCGCATCGCCATCGCCCGCGCCGTGCTGAAGGATGCGCCGATCCTGGTGCTCGACGAGGCGACCAGCGCGCTCGACGTCGAGACCGAGGACCGCGTCAAGGAAGCGATCGACGTACTGCGCCGCAACCGCACGACCTTCATCATCGCCCACCGCCTGACCACCGTGCGCGACGCCGACCTGGTCGTCTTCATGGACAAGGGCAAGGTGGTCGAATACGGCGGCTTCACCGAGCTGTCGCTGCGCAACGGCCGCTTCGCAGCCCTGCTGCGCGCAGGCGGCCTGCTCAACGACGAGGAGGTCCGTCGCCTCAGCCGTCCGGTGACGGAGGCGGCGTAAGCTTTTTCCCTTCTTCCCTTGTCGTGGGAGAAGGTGTCGCCGCAGGCGACGGATGAAGGTGTTCCAGAAAACACAAGCGTCTCACTCCGTCGCGCACCCTATCCGTCTCGTCGCTCGCGCGCCGATCCACCTTCTCTGACAAGGGGAGAAGGAGAGAGTGCGACAACCGTCCGATTGCCCCTGATGCATCGCCGGTCTATTTAGATCGGCATGAGCGACACCACCTCACGCCTCGCCGGCTGGATCGACCTCGCCAACCCGACCCGCTTCGTCGGGCTGGCCGACAAGGTCATTCCGTGGCTCGCGGCGACCGCGGCGATCCTACTCGGCGTCGGCCTCTATATGAGCTTCACCGCGCCGGAGGATTTCCAGCAGGGCATCACGGTGCGCATCATGTACATCCACGTGCCTTTCGCCTGGCTTGCCATGATGTGCTACACCATCATGGCGATCTCGGCGCTCGGCACGCTGGTCTGGCGCCATCCGCTGGCCGACGTGGCGCTGAAGGCGGCGGCTCCGATCGGCGCCACCTTCACCGCGCTCGCGCTGATCACCGGCTCCATCTGGGGCAAGCCGATGTGGGGCACCTGGTGGGTGTGGGACGCTCGGCTGACCTCGGTCTTCGTGCTTTTCCTCATGTATCTTGGGATTATCGCGCTGACCCGCGCGCTGGACGACGCCGGCCGCGCCGCCTGGGCCGCCGCCATCATCACGCTGGTCGGCCTCATCAACATCCCGATCATCAAATTCTCGGTCGACTGGTGGAACACGCTGCACCAGCCGGCCTCGGTCTTCCGCCTCGGCGGCCCGACCATCGACCCTTCGATGCTGTGGCCGCTCGCCGTGATGGCGCTTGGCTTCACCGTGCTGTTCTTCGCGCTGCACCTGATGGCGATCCGCACGGAGATTTTCAGGCGCCGCGTGATCGCGATGCGCAGGGTTGCGGCGCGGCAGGCGGAACGGCAGTAGATTTTCGGACCAATAGCGGTCAGTCGCGTTCCTTCTCGCCCCCCTCTGTCCTGCCGGACATCTCCCCCACAAGGATGGTGCGATTGCTTTCGGCAACTTTCAGCGTTTGGAGGAGGGCGCGACGCCCGAGCCGCCAATCTCCCCCCAAAGTGGGGGAGATGTCCGGCAGGACACGGGGGGCGCTGTCCCGCCAGCCTAGACGAACTTAAAACATCTGCGTGCGTCTCAGGATCCTCAAGCCATCTTCCCACGCGCCGCCACCGGCAGCGTTTCCAGCACCTTGTCGCCGTCGATCAGATGCACCTGGTCGAACAAATTCGTCACCACGCAGCAATGATCGGGAACCACGCGCACGCGCTCGCCAATGCGCAGGGCGGCGCCGTCTGAAAGCGTGACGTTGCCGTGCTCCTCGCTCAATCCGGTCACTCGCGCGCCGGGCATGCCGAGCAGCTCGCCGAAATCCGGCAGTCCTAGCGTATCGGAGGACAGAGCCTTGCTGCCGCTGTCGAGGATGGCGCGGGAGGGCGTCGGGTGGCTGACCACGGTGGCCAGCACCGTCAGCGCGCAATCGTCGAGCGTGCCGACGCCTTTGGCGACCTGGTAGCGGTCGAGATAGATGTAGGTGCCGGGCCTATATTCGGTGACGACGCTGTCCTCGCCCGAGCGCCACATGTCCGGCGTGCCTCCGCTGGAGATGCGCCGGCATTCGAGCCCGGCCGCCGCAAGCGTCTCGCGCGCGTTCCGCAGCCACGCCTCGGTTTCGGCGGCGCGGCCCGCCGCCGGATAAGTCATCAGCCCGCCGAGGGTCAGGCCCTTGGCCTGGTCGATCACTTTCGCCAGTGCAACCGCTTCGGCCGGGCTCTGCACGCCGCAGCGGCCCATGCCGGTGTCGCATTCGACCAGCACCGGCAGCGGGTGGCCGGTATCGGTGAAGGTCGCGGCTAGCCCTGCCAGCGTTTCGTGGCTGTCCGCCGTGACCGACAGCGTGACGCGGCCATGCAGTGCCTTCAGCCGCTCCAGCTTGGCGCGGCCGAGAATGTTGTAGGGCAGGAAAATGTCCTCAAGCCCGGCATCGGCCATCACCTCGGCCTCGCCGATCTTCTGGCAGGTTATGCCGACCGCGCCAGCCGCGACCTGCTTCTTCGCCCAGTAGGGCAGCTTGTGCGTCTTGATATGCGGGCGGAGCTTCAGCCCGTGGCGGTCGGCATGCGCCTGCGCCTTTGCGATGTTGGCCTCGGCGCGGGCCGCGTCGATCAGGATCGCCGGCGTGTCGAGATCGTCTATGCTTGCCATGAAGATCACCGTTCAAAAGCATGTCTCCCGAAAGTGGGAACCGGTTTCGGGATAAAGACATGCGCAATCAAAAACCCGTTGGGGTTATGGGCTTGATCGGGCCGGATGTCACGGGGCCAGAGCCGTCAGTTTGCGTCGACAGCGGACCGGCATTGCGATATTCGGGTTGGCAAATTTCAGCAGGCAGCGGCCGGAAGGAAAACGACCATGAAGCGCTCCAAAATCAACGACATCATCCGCGAAGCC
The DNA here is from genome assembly GCF_002294985.1 of Mesorhizobium sp. WSM3862. GTDB lineage: Bacteria > Pseudomonadota > Alphaproteobacteria > Rhizobiales > Rhizobiaceae > Mesorhizobium. The sequence goes on from NZ_NSGE01000007.1 coordinate 119,309, forward strand.
GACGCCTTCAGCCGCTCGTTCGGCTACATCATGCCGCCCTTCGCCTACTGGTCGCCGGAAGAGATGAAGGCGCACAAGGCGGACTCCTCGGCCATTTTCAGCTCGCGTCTCGGCTGGGACATCACCGACTACGGCCAGGAGAAGTTCGATGAGCTTGGTCTCTTCCTTTTTACCGTCCGCAACGGCCGCTACGCGGACATGAAGCTCGGCATGGGCATGCTTTACGCCGAGAAGATCATGATCTCGCGCAAGGACCAGCTGTCGCCCATGCACCGCCACAACATCAAGGCCGAGGACATCATCAACCGCGGCGGCGGCAAGCTGGTGCTGGAACTGTTCATGCACGACCGCGACGGCGGCATCGATCCGAAGGCGGAAGTGTCGGTGCCGGTCGACGGCACCATCACCAGATTGCCCGCCGGCGGTCTCCTGAAGCTCGACCCGGGCCAGAGCGTGACGCTGCTGCCGGGCGTCTGGCACGCCTTCTGGGCCGAGGGCAAGGACGTGCTGATCGGCGAGGTCTCGACCGTCAACGACGACCTCACCGACAACGTCTTCCGCGATCCGATCGGCCGCTTCTCCAACGTCGAGGAGGATGTGGCGCCGGTTCACCTTCTGGTGTCGGATTATGAAAAATGGGTGGGGTAGGGCGAGGGCCTAGTCGTCCCACGCTGCTGAAAGAAGGTCCAGACACTGATAGTGCTGTCGTCCCGGTCGCTCGTGCTGTGCAGCGTGAGGACAATATCCACGGTGGGCGGCGCTTTGATCATGGCTGTGATCACGCGCGTCCCGTCGTCGGGTACGATGCCTATGCCCCAGGTCATTTCCCAATTTCCTCCGGCCTGCTGCAGTCGGGGAGTGGAATCTTCGAACTGCTCCCTCATCGACGCATCGTTTGGAAACGGTTCATCGGTGAGTTTTGCAAAAACCTCCCACGACCCGGCAACTGCTGCCTGAATGGCGCTTTCTATTCTGGCGCTCTCGGCTTGGCTGATTGTTTCAGACATACTGAGAGCTCCAATCTACCGCGCGTACTTGTCCGCCTTCCGATTGCCCAGCAGCAGCTTGCGCTCCAGGTGCGCGCGCAGCTCGCCGTAATAGGCGGTGAGGAAGGCCCTTGAATCGACCGGCTCGACCTTGGCGCCGATCTTGCGGCCTATCGTTTCCGCCACCGCTTTCATCGCGAAATAGTCGTCGCGGCGCAGCACTTCCTCCAGCTTGTGCAGCTCGGCGATGCCATAGGCGTCGAGCTGCGCGGCGCTGAACTGGAAGCGGGTCGCGACCGGATTCTTGCGCAGCGATAGATCTTCGAGCAGCGCCACCTTCGGCGCCTCGACCACCCAGGTTCCGGCGAGCAGGTCGCCGATCCGTAGCCGGTCGCGGTTGAAGAGCGGGAATAAGGAGAACAGCAGCGCCCACACCAGTCCGAAGATGGTCGACAGCGTGTCGGCGACACCGGCGCTGCCGCGCGCCGCTAGGATCGACAGCGGCAGGAACACCTCGATCTCGCGCATCAGGTTGCGCGCGATGACCTGGTCGAGGCTGAGGCCGGCGCCGCTGCGCGAAGCGACGCGGACGCCGACCATCCGCTTGCCGGGCGTCGCCGCCCGCCGGCCCGCCTCGAAGGCGATGAAATAGACGTTGCGCAGCAGGAAGATGAAAATGATCCAGACGATGAAGAGCGGTTCGGCGTCCTTCACGCCGAGCCCGCCCAGGCCGAAGATCGCGACAAGGCTGACCGCGACGGCGGCGACGACGATGATCACCACATCGAGCAGGAATCCCGAAGCCCGCGTCCCGGCATCCGCCAGCTTGACGCGCAGGTCCACGCCCTCCGGCGTGACCAGCGGGCGCACCAGCGCGGCGGGATTCCTAGCCGTTGCCATGCCGCACCATCCGGAACAGGTAGAAATAAGAAATCCAGAGCGCCAGCATGCCGCCGCCGATCGAATAGCGGGCGATATCGCTTGTGATCGTCTGCCGGCCGATGCCTTCGAGCAGGCCGGCAAACAGCAACATCACGACGACGCCGACCATCGCGGTAGCCGCCACGCGGCCCGCTCGTGAGGCCGCGGCCATGCGCGTCAGCTCGCCGGGAAAGGCGATGCTGGTGCCGATTCGCATGCCGGCCGCGCCCGCGATGGCGATGGCAAAAAGCTCCGTCGTGCCGTGGATCGACAGCCAGCCGCCGAGCTCGAAACCGAGCCCCTTGGCGGCATAGATCTGGAAGATGGCGCCGAGCATGCAGCCGTTCATCAGGATGATCAGCACGCTGGGCACCGCGAAGGCGAAGCCGAGCGCGAAGGCCAGGATCGACACCTGCGTGTTGTGGGTGAATAGATAAGCTGCGAAGCCCGAGAGAAAGTGGTCGCCGCCGCCATAAAGCACGCTGCGCAGCATCTCGGCCGACGAATCCGGATTGCGCCCGCCGGCGAGGCTCGGCGCGATGATGGCGTCATACCAGCGCTTGTCGGAGGCGACCAGCCAGTATCCGGCAATGGCGCCGATAACCGTGAGGGCGACCGATGCCCACACCTCGCGCCACAGGTCGCGGATCGCCGCCGGCCAGTCGTGCAGGAAGAAGTCGCCGATGCGCGTTCTCAAGGATCGCCGCGCGCCATAGAGGTAAAAATAGCCGCGCAGGCAGAGCGCTTCGAGATAGGCGACGAGCGCGCTGTCGAGCGAAGTGGCGCGTGCCACCGAAAGCGAGGACAGCGCCGAGCGGTAGAGCAGGGGCAGCGACAGCAGCTCGTCTTCCGACAGGGCGCGCGGCGCCCGCTTCTCGACGCGGGCAAGCAGCGCCTCGAACGCCTTCCAGTCGGCCTCGCGCTCCTGGCGGAAGCTTGCCAGCGACTGGCGGACGGCATCGGTGCCGGCGGGCAGCGTCATAAGAGGTTTTCCTCCTTGAGCTGGATATAGCGCTCGACCAGGGCGGGGCCGAGCCGCTGGTGGTCGGTCTCGATGACATGCGCGCCGAGCAGCCTGAGGCGTCCGATCACCACCTGCCGCTGTTTGAGCAGGTCGCCGGCGGTGACCGCGCGGGCCACGTCCTCCGGGGCGGTAGGCGCCATATCGGCCAAGGTCTCCAGCTCGACATCCTTCATCAGCATGAACAGCACCAGATGCCGCTCGGTCAGCCGCCCGACGGTGCGCAGCATCAGCTCGGCGCTGATCGGGTCGACGAAATCGGTGAACACGATGACCAGCGAGCGCCGGTCGAGCTTCGCGGCGAGCGTCGTCAGCGCCAGGGTGAAATTGGTCTCCTCGGTCGAATAGTCGATCTCGGCGGCGCGCTTCTGGATCATGGTGAAGCTCGGCGAGCCGCGCACGGCGCCGCTGGAAACGCGGGGCCTGGCGTCGAAAGAAAACAGGCTGACGAGGTCGCCGCCCTTGAGCGCAATGAAGGCGGACAACAGCGCCGCCGTCACGGCCCGGTCGACTTTCGGCACGCCCTCGACCGGCTCGCACATCAGCCGGCCACTATCGATGGCCAAGACGATGTTGTTGTTCTCTTCGATGCGGAATTCGCGGGCAAGCAATTTGCCGTGGCGGGCGCTGCGCTTCCAGTCGATCATGCGCCGGCCCATTCCGGGCTGGTAGTCCTTCAGCGCCTCGAACTCGCGGCCCTGGCCGGCGCGCTTCTGGGCATGCCCGTCGGCAAGAGCGGAACGCTGCAGCAGCGTGATCGCCTCGTCGCGCGCGCGGCTGACATCGGGCAGCACCGCTATCTTGCGGTCCACCGGCAGCACGGCCTGGTTCCAGACCAGCCCGAACGGCCCTTGCCAGCGCAGCCATAGCCGATCGAAGCTGGCGATGCCGCGCCGAACGGCGTCGAATTCGAGATCGAGCGTGCCGCCATTCGCCGGCAGCGTGCCGCCCGTTCCGTTGACCGGCGCCAGCCGCTGGTCATGCCCGACGCGCGCCTGCAGCCACCGCGTTCGCGCCCCGAGACCGGCCGCGATGTGCAGCGTGAAACGTCCGCCGACGCCGACCTGCGGCGGCGCGGTGAGCGTCGCGCTGAGCGACGCGCGTCCGCGCCCGGCCGCCGCGTCGACCGCCAAGAAGGCAAGCAAAGCGCAAATCCAGAGCAGCCCGAGATACCAGACATGCGGCAGCGCGAGCGCGATCAGGAAGGCGGGAATCGCTCCCGCCGCCGCCGCCCATACCGCTCTGCCGCTCGGATAGATCAACGCGGCGCTTCCGTCTGGTCGACCAGGTCGGACACGATCTGCTCGACCAGCCGTCCGTCGATCTGCGCCGCCGGCGAGAGGATGACGCGGTGGCGCAACGCCGGCACGGCTAAAGCCTTGACGTCGTCGGGGATGACATAGTTGCGGCCGTCGAGCGCGGCCCGGGCTCGCGCCGCGCGCGCCAGCATGGCGCCGGCGCGGGGACTGGCGCCGACCTCCAGATCCGGGCTTTTGCGCGTGCCGCGCACGAGGGCAGCGATGTAGCCGACGACGTCGTCGACCAGCGTGACGGCGCCCACTGTGGCAAGCGCCGCCTCCAGCGTCTTGCGGTCGGTCTGCGCCTTGATGCCGTATTGCTCGATATTGTGCGAGGCGGAGCCGCCGCCGTGGTGGATGATGATGGCACGTTCTTCCTGCGCGTCCGGATAGCTGACCCGGTGCTTGAACAGGAAGCGGTCGAGCTGGGCCTCGGGGAGCGGATAGACGCCTTGATGCTCGATCGGGTTCTGCGTCGCCACCACCATGAAGTTCTTGCCGAGCGAATGGGTCGTGCCGTCGAATGTGACCGCGTGCTCCTGCATGGCTTCGAGCAGTGCAGCCTGCGTCTTCGGCGGCGTGCGGTTGATCTCGTCGGCAAGCAGCAGATCGCAGAAAATCGGGCCGCGCGTCAGCGTGAACTGGCCGGTCTGGAAATTGTAGATGTTGGCGCCGACGATGTCGCCGGGCATCAGGTCGGGCGTGAACTGGATGCGCCCATAGGCGACGCCGAGCGCCTGCGCGAAGCAGCGCGCGGTCATGGTCTTTGCGGTACCGGGCGGACCTTCGAGCAATATATGGCCGCCGGCGAACAGCGCCGTCAGCATCAGATCGACCGTGTCGCGCTGCCCGGTGATCGCTTTAGCCACTTCTTCCCTGATCGCGCTCGCCAGGGCTTTCACTTCATCGACGTTCACCGAGCCTCCTTGCCGTCCAGTCATGCAGCTCTTCCGCTGCTTCATGCATTGCGGCCAATGTGTTGGAACCGTTCGCAGCCTTGAACCGCACGGTGAAGCCGTTCGCTTCATTTTTGTCGCGGGAATCCAGCCAGCGGTCCAGCGCTTCACCCTGCAGCCCGTGCGGCGCGCCAAGCAGCGCGGCGGCGCGCTGGCGCATCAGCGCGGCATAGCGGTCGCCGAGTTCCTGCAGCCGTCCTGCCCGCTTCAGGAGCATTGCCGTGGTGTCGACCAGCGCCTGCTTGCCGAAGGCGATGGCGCGACCCTCCGTGCGCGGCGGCCCGAAGCGACCGAGCCCGTGCAGGAAGGCGAGGGCAGCCGCCACCAGCACCGACAGCGTCAGCGCCAGGAAGGGCGGTTCGACCAGGAGCTTGCCGAGATCGTAGTTCTGGCCGATGCCGTGAAGCGTCAGGTCGAACATAACCGCGCCCTTGGCGGGCTCCAGCATGGCGATCATGTCGAGCGCCGCCGCCGCCTTTTGCGGATCCTTCAGCGCCGCGTTGTTGATGAGATCGGGATCGGTGAGGATGTAGAAGGGTTCGCTGTCGAGTTCGGTGAGAACAGCCTTGCCGTCACCCGCCGCAATCAGCGGATGATTGTCGGCTACCCATTGCAACTCCTCGGGCACGGCGATCTTGCGCCCCTCTACATCGATCCGATCGACCGATGGCTTGCCGTCGCCGAGCTTGGCCTTGGCGAGGCGACCGAGCCAGTCGTTGACCGCCGTTGCGGGCAGCCGCTCGACTTTCGTCTCCCAGCCCTCCTGGCCTGGCTGCGGAAAGGTGACCCATTTGGGCAGCACGAAAAGCGTGTGCTTGCCCAAGCGGAGCTTGATGATGCGCTGAAGCGCCGCCGGGTCGCTGTTGGGCGCGATGGTGACGATCAGCAGGAATGTGGATGCCAGGGGAGATTGCAGATCCTTCTCCCCGCGCGCCATGGGCGGCGCCTGCCCGTTGGTGAGCTTCAGCCATTCCACGAGCCCGGCATAGCCGGTGCCGCCCTTGGAGAGCGGTGTTGCGCCGCCCTGGGGCTGACGAAAGTCCGGAGCGTAGGTCGAGAGCAGGAAGAATCCGGCGGCCGCGAGCAGGCTGGCGAAGATGCCCCAGAACAGCGTCCTGCGGCTGAACGGCTCTTGTGCCTCTGTCGCCTCCGCGCTCATGCCCAGGCATCCCGGAAGGCAAAGCGCTCATAGGCGCCGCGCGCCTGCTGCCAGCCCTCGGCGCCGACCGGCCGGCGAGCGAACAAGGCGGCCTCGACGATGCGCGCGATCTCACTGAAGGCAGCGCGGGGGCGGGACGGGATGGAACCTGCGGCGGCGATGTCGCGCGCGGTCAGCGACGGGCGCAGGAAGTCGGGCAGGCGGCTGGCGATGTCGGCAACGCTGCGCCGGAGCAGCAGATGCACCGCCTCGTCATAGTCGCCGCGCGCGGCGAGCGCATCGGCTTCGGAGAGCAGGATCTGAGCCGCGCCGGCATCCGGGCGCCATTCCTCCTGCGCCTCCGCCTCCTTGCTCACGCGCCGCCACGGCAGCCGCCAGGCGATGCCCTTCGCCTCGAGCACGAGCAGGAACACGATGATTGCGACGCCGATGATCACAGCGCCCCAGAACAGATAGATCATGTAAGGGCCTAGCTTTGCCAGGGCTTCCAGAAAAGGCTTCAGCCATTCCGGCGGCTCCGGCCGCACCAGCCCCGGCAGGTCAAACTGGATCGAATCGTCAGCCAGCAGCTGCTTGTGCATCTTGGCCAGCCATTCGGCGTCCGCTGTGGCCGGCTGTGCCGCTGTCACCAACTCGCTCCCCTGCTACCCACGGGTTCGACACTGGCAATACCGCAGGACAATTGCAAGTGATTGGACGCGTCTCGTCAATACTGGCAGATTTGCTTTGGGGCGATAGGCTGGCGTGGAGCGGCCAAGCAGGGGAGGGCGTCATGACTTCAGCCGCGTTGGTACGGCAGGAGAAGTATCAGATCGGCCGAGTGTTCAACAACACTTTCTCCGTGATCGGTCGTAATATTGTACTCTGCGTTGGTCTTGCGGCGCTGTTTTCAGGACTACCGCAACTGGTCACCCAGCTCGTGCGTCTAAATTCCCATCCTGGAAATCCGGCCAATTTCGCCAAGGCTATCACGAACTACAAGCTCGGCTTCATCATTGGAACTGCGGTCATTGTAATGCTTTATCTCGCCTTTGCGGTTCTGTTGCAGTCGAGCCTCGTCCGAGTGGCGATCGAGGACATGAACGGCAAGAAGCCGACTTTCAGGGATTCCATCGCAACAGCGATCCGCTTCCTGTTGCCCACGGTCGCCATAGGTCTGCTTGTAGCGCTCGGCGTGGGCGCGGCCTCGATTGCCTTGCTGGTGCCCGGAATCATCCTCGGGCTCGGCTGGTCGGTGGCCGAAGTGCTGATGAGCGGCAGCCCCGCTGAAAGCCTGCCTGAAAATCGCCATCCTGGCCTCAAATCAGAGCGCGACCGTGAGCTTTTTCTGCAGCCGGCGGTTCTGGCTGACACCGGGAATACCCGAAACAATTGCAAGTCCACTGGACGGAGCTCGCAGTTCTTGGCAAATTTACTTTGAAGTTGCCGAATTGGATTCGGCGGCGGCTCGGGGGAAAGCTATCATGACCACTGCGACATTGGGACGACCAGGCAGATTCGAAATCGGCAGGGTGTTCAACAGCACTTTTGCCGTCATCACGCGCAACATAGGACTCTGCGTCGGGCTTGGGCTTTTGTTCGCCGGCCTCCCGACGCTGCTCATCAGGTTATGGACCCAACCGCAGATGGAAGCGGTGATGAATGGCGATCCGAGTGCCATGGCGGATCCGAACGCGATGCTGCGCAACTCCTATCTCAGCATCCTCGCGGGATTGATTTCCTTCGTCTTCACGCTGCTGCTCCAGTCGTCGCTGGTGCGGGCAACAATCGAGGATCTGAACGGAAGGCGGCCATCCTTCGGCGACAGCGTGCAGATTGCCATCCGCTTCCTGTTGCCGACGCTTGCGATCGGCCTGCTCGTCGGCATCGGCTCTGCGCTTGCGATGATCGCGCTGATCGTTCCCGGCATCATCCTGTGGCTCGGCTGGTCGATGTCGGTTCCCGTCCTCATCCAGGAACGGTTGGGCGTATTCGGCTCGATGTCGCGCAGCCGAGCGCTGACCAAAGGCAATCGCTGGTCGCTGTTCGGCCTCTTCCTCATCCTGGTCATCATCGCGATGGTCATCCAGTGGGGAATCCTGGTGGTGCTGCTTCTCTTCGGCGGGATCCTTGCCGAACTGGGCGCCGCCGTGGTGCAGGCCGTCGTCTCGATGGTGCTCTCCGTCGCCACCGCGGTCAGCTATGTCGAACTGCGCCAAGTCAAGGAAGGCACCAGCGTCGATGAGTTGGCGAAAATCTTCTCTTAGCAACGGCCGGGCCGCCTTCCACTTTGACGGCGGCCGCCCGCTGTCTCAACGACAACAGCAGTGGTCTGCCTGCATGCTCGTGCGGCAGAGGCATGACGATGTGATCGGCACGTCCGCCTTGGTCACCGCCAAAGCAAGTTTCGCCTACAAGCCCGGCAGCTCCTCGCTCTCGCGGCGCCGCTTCAGGCATTCGACCAGCCCGTGCAGCGCCCAGACATTGTCCGGATGCTGGGCGCAGCGCTGCACGGCGCCGCTGAGGCCCAGATCGTCGCGATAAACCTGCTCGGCCTCTGCCGCGTGGCCCTGGTCGAGCAAGAGAGCCGCCAGCGCGTGGCGTGGCGGATGCATCCAGGCCCACGGCTCGGTGTAGGAGAGGTTATCGTCGAGCTCGACCGCGCGCCGCAGGTAATCGTAGGCCTCGTCGTGCCGGCTCTGGTGATAGGCGAGCTCGCCATCGAGGAGCGCCGCGCCGACCGCGAGCGACGCCCGTGTCGGGTTGCTGAGGAAGCGGCGTTCGGGCGCAATGGTCTCGAGGTGCCGGTGGAACCGTTCGCGCTCGCGCTCGGCGGCCGCGAACTCGCGCAGCGTCGTATGTGCCACCCCCTTGGCGTAAAGCTGCATGGCCGCCGTCAGGACATAGAGCTCCGGCTCGCTGGTCATCGGCTCGTCGATGATCTCGCGCCAGCGACCGAAGCGCACCTGAACATGCGATGTCATGGCGTGGTAGCCTTCGACCGTCTGCGTCAGCTTCGGCCGTTCGCGAAGGCTGACGACGTCGCGCGTCACCAGGCTGCGCACCTTGTCGGCCGCCCACAGCGCCGGGCGGTATTGGCCGAGAAGCATGCAGGTGAACATCATCAGATGCAGGTCGTGGCAGCAACCGAGCAGGTAGTAGGTCGGCTCTCCGGCATAGGCGAGGTAAAGGTCGTTGGCGCGCACCGCCTTCTCGCTGGCGAGTTTCGCTTTCTCATACTCGCCGCAGAGCGTGTAGATATGCCCGGGCATATGGTTCATATGGCCGGCATCGGGGCACATCGTGCCGAGCTGGTCCGCGGAACGCATGCCGCGCTCGGGCTGCGTCGACATTTCCAGCAGGTGGATGTGGAGATGCAGGGTCGCCGGATGCGGCGTGGCGCCGGCCTCATCCGACAGCCGGATCGAGCGCTCGCAGATGTCCAGCGCTTCCAACACGTCGGAGTTCGGCGCCGGCCTTCCGGTCTTCAGGTCCCACAGCCGGCGCACCGTGCGCATCATCAGCGCTTCGACGGTCAGCGCCATCACGTCATGATCGTCGGGGAACTCGCGATAGACCTGACGCATCGCGGCCGCATAGGCGTCGTCCCATCTTTCGAATTCCGCCGTGCTCACGCCATGCGGCTGCTGAAAACGGGCGGCCAGCGCCTCGATCAGCCGCTGCTCGACAGGACTGGCGCCTGCCGCCTTCGAACGCGCGAGCTGCACATGGTCGAAGCAGCGCCTGGCGGCGCGGTTCGCCTCATCCTTGCCGTGCTCTTTCCAGGTGAGATTGTAAAAAGGCCCGGCGGCATAGGCGATGCCCCAATGCACAAGCGCGCAGTCCGGATCTGTCTCCAGCGCCCTCTCGAAACACTTGATGCCTTCCTCATGATTGAAGCCGTAGCACCAGTTCAGCCCAATATCGAACCAGCGCTGCGTCTCCGCCGAGGATGTGGATATAGGGCGCCGGTAGGTGCCGAGATCGAACTGGTCCATACCTTGCTGCTTCTTGCATTCCGAGCGGCGGGGGGCCGTCCGGCGCAATCTGAGCCGAAGGGCTGGAGCTTGGCAAATGCCAATCGGCCGGCGCGGCTCTGCCGAGCCACGCCGGCCCTTTCGGTCCTGGGAGGATTCAGGACTCCAGCCAAACCGTCTCGAAATGCTGCTCGAGCGCCTGGTGCTGCTCGCAGCCATGCACGCCCTTGCGGTAGGTGCGGTAGACCGAGCGCCAGTAGGGCTGGATGATGATGCCGGAGTCGCGCAAATTCTGCTCGATCTTGGCCATGATCTCCTTGCGCTGGGCGGCGTCCGGCGTCGCAAGTGCTTTATCGAGAAGCTCGTCGAACTCCTTGTTCGAATAAGCGCTTTCGTTCCAGGCCGCGCCCGATTTATAGGCCAGCGCCAGCACCTGGACGCCGAGCGGGCGGCCGAGCCATTCGGTGCAGGAGTAGGGGAACTTGCTCCAGTCGTTCCAGAAGGTGGCAGCCGGCAGCACGGTGCGCTTGATCTTGAGGCCGGCCTCGCGGATCTGGGCGGCGATCGCGTCGGCGGTGCTCTTTTGCCATTCGATGTCGACCGAGATCAGCTCGTATTCGTGGTCGGCCTTGCCGGATTCGGCCAACAGCTTCTTCGCCGCGTCGACATCGCGCTTGGCCGGGCCGATATCGGCGAATTCGGGATGCATCGGTCCGACATGGTGGTTATCGGCGGGCTTGCCCCTGCCGTCGAGGCCGAGCTTCAGCACGGCCGCATTGTCGACGGCAAGCTGGGCGGCACGGCGCACCTTGACGTCGTCATAGGGCGCGTTGCCGACATTGAAGCGCGCGACGATGGTCGAGCCGGTCGCGATCTCGGAATTTTCGAGCCCCATCTGCTCGGTCTGCGACACGGCGTCCGAGGCGGTCTCGTGGTCGGTGTCGATCTCGCCGGATTCGAAGGCCGACAGCATGGCATTGGGATCGGAGCCGTAGTCGACCCACTCGATGCCGTCGAGATAGAACTCGCCCTTCCACCACGGCTTGTCCTTGCGCTTCACCTCCGCACCGGTCTCGGCGTCCCAACTCACCAGCTCGCACGGGCCGGTGGTGATGGCCAAAGCCTTCTTCGGATCGGCATCGCCTTCATAGGAGCGGTGCATGATCAGCGCCGGATAGTCGGCCATGCCGGCGATCAGAGAGATGTCGGGTTTGGGCAGGTTGAGCTTGACGGTGTAGTCGTCGACCTTCTGGATACCGCCGTCGACCGGCTTCTTGGTATCGGCATTGACGAGCGCGCCCATGCGCGCGGCGACCGAATTGCCGGCGACCGAGGCATCGCACCAGCGGTTGAGGTTGTGGATCACGTCGTCGGCGTTGAAAGTGTCGCCGTTGGACCAGGTGATGCCTTTGCGCACGTGAAGCGTGATCGTCTTGGCGTCGTCGCTGGTCTCCCAGTTTTCGAGCAGCCAGGGCTCGAAGGTGAAGTCGGTTTTCCAGCGCACCAGATATTCGTTGCAGTGACGCGCGACATTCGACATCTCGACGCCGTCGAAAGTGCGCGGATCCTTGAAGCCCTTCACGTTCATGGCGACGCGCAGGACCCCGCCGCGCTTCGGCTCCTCGGCCCGAGCGGGCGAGGGAGTAAGGCCGCCCAGCGCCAGCGCGCCGGCGGCGCTGACGCCCAAGCCGGCCATAAGCGCCAGATACTCGCGCCGGCTGATCGCGCCCTTCTTGAAATCCTCCGCGGTCGGCTTTGCCCGCGGGTGCAGTTTTCTGTCGGTCAGCATGAATTTCATTGTCGTTCCCTCTATTGTTGGTGCAGGTCGCCCGCGCGGCGGCTTTTGGCGGCAACGACCTGCACGAAACCCAGGGCGCCCCCTTGCCGTCAGGCGCGGAGGCGGATACGGCCGCCGGGCGCCGTTGCCTGCGAGGAGATCATAGGTCCGCTTTCCGCGGCGGAATGTTTGGTTTTCCGCAATTCTTGTGCGCTGTTCCGCAGGCTAAAGTTGGCTGACGCGCATAATTGCTGCGCCTTGCCGGGCGGCTGGGTCTCCGGTCTTCGCGGTCAGAGCTCTGCGTAAAGTTGCGCCGCATTCTCGAAGGTGAAGCGCAGCGGCACCGATCCCTCGACCTGCCACACGCTCACCGTGTCGCCTGCCATCAGCCGGCAGGCGTCGAGCGTGTTGGTCACGGCGCCGCCATAGAGGCGGTTGGCGAGGTTGAGGATGCCGGTCTGGTGCATGGCGCTGCTGCCGCTGCCGCAGGCATCCTTGACCAGGAGCACGCGAAAACCGCGCGCGACCGCGTCCTTCACCGTGGCGTCGATGCAGGCTTCGGTCCACACGCCGGCAATCACCAGCCATTCGATGCCGGCTGCTTCGAGCTTGTCGCCAAAATCGTTCTTGCCGAAGACGCTGGCTTCCTGCTTGACCAGAGTGGCTTCGCCGTTTTGCGGCGCTACTTCATGGCAGATCTCCGTCAGCGGATCGTCCTTGTCGGAGAAGGCCGACTTGCCGCTCTCGTCGAGCGGATGGAACGGCCGCGCCTCGGCGAGGTCGACGATGTAGGCCCAATGATAGAGCGGCACGAAATTGCGCCGCGCCGCCTGCTGCAGGCGTTGGACGTTGGCGAGGATGTCGGCAAAGCCTTCGACCAGATAGCGCTTGTCCTTGCGATGCTCCTCCTGGAGATCGATGAACACCGCGGCCACCGTGCCGCGCCGGATGGAAATGGGGGATTTCATGCGGATGCTCTCGAAGGGGTGCCGCGGCGCGTCGGAATGTGCCGCAGCGTATCAGCTTCGTCATTCCAGCGCGAAGCAGCCGCGAAGCGGCGTCGCGAAGACCCTGGAATCCATTCCGTTACCTTGATCGAAGAGTGCGGCCTAACAGAATTCTGCACCGTTGCGGCGCTCCGACGTAACGGAATGGATCCTATGGCCTGCGCCGCGTCGCTTCGCTCCTTGCTTCGCTCTAGGATGACGACGACATGAGTGCGGCGGCCAATCTCGAACGCCTGCGACAATGTGTGGGCGGCGCCAACAGAGCGTATCGGCATCAAACCGCTCATTCCAGAAACTCATCCTCATAAGGAAACCGCGAAAGCAGCTCGGTCCCCGTTTCGGTAATAAGAATCTCGTCCTCCAGCTTGACGCCCTCGCGGCCGCCTTTCTCGCCGATATAGCTTTCGACGCTCACCACCATGCCCGGCACGATCATGCCGTCGCGGCCGTACGTCTCGTAATCCATCGCGTGGGCGATGAAGGGCGTCTCGCCATGCATGCCGACGCCGTGCATGACCGAGGTATAGCGCTGATCGACGAAGCGGTCCGGGATTTTCCAGGCCCTCTCGGCGATCTCGCGGAAGGCCATGCCGGGTTTCACGATGGAAATGTTGTGCTGCACCTGGTCATGCGCCATCCGATAGAGCGATTTCTGGTAGGGAGTCGGCTTGCCCGGGCCGCAGCGGAAGGTGCGCGAGAAGTCGGAATAATAGCCGTAGCAGCCGATCGTGTCGGTATCGAGCGCGACCAACTCGCCCGGCCTGATCTTGCGGCCGCTCGCCTCGTTGAACCACGGATTGGTGCGCTGTCCTGAAGTCAGCAGCCGGGTCTCGATGAACTCGCCGCCCTGGCGGATCACCTCGTGATACATAATGGCGAAGAGCTCGTTTTCGGAAACGCCGGGCTTGATCGCCTCGCGCACGGCGGCCACCGCCGCTTCAGCTCCGGCCATGGAGGCCTGCAGGCATTTCACCTCCTCCGGCGTTTTCACCGCGCGCACGGCAAGAATCTCGCCCTGGCAGTCCTTCACCTCGCAGCCGCGCTTTTCCAGAGCCACCGCCTGCAGATGGCTGCAGCGGTCGAGGCCAAGCTTCATCGAGCCGCCGCCATGCTTCTTGAGCAACTCGATGATCTCGTCGGCGAACGGCCCCGCCGTCTCGTCGTCGCGGCCGGAGACGGAGGACCAGACGAGCTTGGAAGGACGCGCCTCGTCGATCGTGTCGAGCACCATCGAGACATGGTAGCTCTGCGGATACTCGAACAGCACGATCGGCCCTTCGGTCGGGATGAAGAAGTAGCGGGTGGAATTGCGCAGGAAATAGCCGAACATGTTGCGCGAGCCGGTGGCGTAGCGCTGGTTATAGGGGTCGAACAGCACCACTCCGCCATAGCCCGCCTCGCGCATCCAGGCGCGCAGTTTGGCGAGCCGCCCCTTGCGCAGTGCGTCCGCATCGATGAATGAGGGCTCGGTGTCGGAGAGCCACATGCCGCCGGCGGGATCGGCCGCGGCCGGGTGGCGCATGCGGTCCTTGAAGTCCACATCCTCGGTGCTGTCGGGATCGAAAACGACGATGCTCATGGGTGCCTCCTGTTCCCGCGAACATAGCCGGGCAGGATGCAGAGCTTGTGCGGCATTCCGCAAATGTCGTGCAGGATGCCGCGCGACCGATGTCGTCACTGCAACGTCGGCGGGACAGAGGGGGTGTGAAGGAAGTCTGCGTAGTAGCAGCAAAGCGCACCCTAATGCCTTCGCATCGCCTTCGGCGCGTGCCCATGCTCCTCGCGAAACGCCCGCGCGAAACTCGACATCGAAGCAAAACCGCAGGCCAGCGCGACATCGCGCACCATCAGCGTCGAATGCGCCAGCAGATCGGCGGCGCGCTTCAGCCTGAGCCGCCGGTAATAGCCGTTCGGCGAGATATCCAGCTCAGCGCGGAAATTGCGCTCGAGCTTGTCGGGCGAGACCCCAAGCCGCTCAGCCAGTTCCGCCATGCCGAGCCGTTCCTCGACCGCGTCCTCCATGATGGCGATCGCCGACAGCACCAGCTCGTTCTGCACCCCGGTGCGCAGGCGCAGCGGCATCAGCCTGCGGTCGACGCTCGAGCGCAGGGGAGAGTGCACGAACCATTCCGCGACACCCGCGGCGAGCTCGGCGCCGTAGTCGCGCGTGATGATCTCCAGCATCATGTCGAGGCTGCCGACGCCGCCCGCCGAGGTAAAACGCTTGCGGTCGATGACGAAGAGATCGCGCCTGAGCTCGATGTCGGGAAACGCCTCGGTGAAAGCGGCCTGGCTGGTCCAGTGCAAGGTGCAGGCATGTCCGTCGAGCAGGCCGGCGCGGGCGAGGAAGAACGCCGCATCCGCCACCGCGCCGATATGCGCGCCGCCGCGCAGGCTTTTGCGGATCCAACTCATCGCCTCGTCGGCCACGACATGGTCGGCATCGCCGCCTGAGCAGACGACGATGCGATCGACCTTCGGTGCGTTGGCGGCCGAGAAGCAGGGCTGGATGACGACGCCGTTGGAGGCTTCGACCGTGCCCTCATCCGCGCCGACGATCACCCATCGGTAGCAGTCGCGCTTCGAAAGAATGTTGGCGCCGCGCAGCGGCTCGATGACCGAGGAAAACGCCATCATCGGAAAGCCGGGAAAGACCAGCACCGCGAAGGTGAGCGGGGTCTCGCGCGCCTCCGGCTGCGCGCGGTCGCGTTTTCGGTTGGCGAGAATGGCGCTCACGACTTTTGTGTTTCCCGCGCGCAGCATTGGTGGCAGAGAAGGCCAAACTGTAGCGGGCGCTTCAGCGCCCTAGCAACGGAGAAACGACCAGGATGTTTGCGGCAACGGCCGTCGACACGAGCAGCAAGCCGGCCTTCTACGATGAGCTGGCCAGGCAATTGAAAGCGCTGCTGGAAGGCGAGCGCGACTCGATCGCCAACGCCGCCAACACCTCGGCGCTCATCTACCAGATGGTGCCCGACCTCAACTGGGCGGGTTTCTATTTCCTTCAATCCGACGAAGAGCTGGTGCTCGGCCCCTTCCAGGGCAAGCCGGCCTGCGTGCGCATAGCGGTCGGCAAGGGCGTCTGCGGCACGGCGGTCGATCTCGACATGTCGATGCTGATCAAGGACGTGCACGATTTTCCCGGCCACATCGCCTGCGATGCCGACTCGCGCTCGGAACTGGTCGTGCTCTTGCGCGACGCCGAAGGCATCTTCGGCGTGCTCGATCTCGACAGCCCGCTGCCCGGCCGCTTCGACAAGGAAGACCAGGCCGGCATCGAGAAGCTTGCCGCGATCTATGTGGCCGCCAGTTCCTTTGAGGACTGAACTCTTAGCGGACTGCGGTACGGCTACGCCTCTGGCTCAACGACCCTGTCTTGCGTTGCAATACGCGCGTCGTTATCTCTGGCGGAATATGACGCTCGCCAAGCGCGCCGAAGGGAGAAGATATGTCGCACAATCTGCAGTTCTATATCGAAGGCGTGTGGGTCGATCCGGTGGTGCCGAACAATTTCGACGTCATCGATCCGTCGAACGAAGACGCCTTCGCGCAGATCTCGCTGGGCACCAAGGCCGATGTCGACAAGGCGGTCGCTGCCGCCAGGCGCGCCTTCGCCACTTTCGGCTTCAGTGAAGTCGAGGAGCGCCTCGACATCCTCAACCGCGTCATCGAGGTCTACAAGAAGCGCAGCAAGGACCTTGCGCTCGCCGTCTCGCGCGAGATGGGCGCGCCGCGCCAGATGGCGCTGGACAGCCAGGTCGGCGTCGGCCAAGCGCATCTGGAGAAGATGGCCGAGGTGCTGAAGACCTTCCAGTTTCGCCATGTCAAAGGCTCCTCGCTGATCGTCAAGGAGCCGATCGGCGTCGTCGGCCTGATCACGCCCTGGAACTGGCCGCTCAACCAGATCACCTGCAAGGTCGGCCCGGCGCTCGCCGCCGGCTGCACCATGGTGCTGAAGCCTTCGGAGATCGCGCCGCTCGACGCCATCATCTTCGCAGAGATCATGGACGAGGCCGGTGTGCCGAAGGGCGTCTTCAACCTGGTCAACGGCGATGGCCCAACTGTCGGGCAGGCTTTGGCCAGCCATCCGGATGTCGACATGATGTCATTCACCGGCTCGACGCGGGCCGGCATCCTCGTCGCCAAGGCGGCCGCCGACACGGTGAAGCGTGTGCATCAGGAGCTCGGCGGTAAATCCGCCAATATCCTGTTCCCCGACGTCGATCTGCAAAGGGCGGTGACCAAGGGCGTGGCCGGCTGCTTTGGCAATAGCGGCCAGTCCTGCAACGCGCCGACCCGCATGTTCGTGCCGCGCGATCGGCATGACGAGGCCGCCGGCTATGCCAGGACGGCGGCGGAGAAACTCACCGTTGGCCCGGCCGACGCGCCGGGAACGAAGCTTGGCCCGGTGGTAAGCCAGCTGCAGTTCGACAAGATTCAAGACCTGATCCAGAGCGGCATCGACGAAGGCGCAACCCTGGTCACCGGCGGCCCCGGCCGTCCGGCTGAGCTCAACCGCGGCTACTATGTCCGCCCGACTGTCTTCGCCAACGTGACGCACGACATGCGCATCGCGCGCGAGGAAATCTTCGGGCCGGTGCTGTCGATCATGCCTTACGACACGGTCGAGCAGGCGATCGAGTTGGCCAACGACACCGTCTTCGGCCTCGCCTCCTACATCCAGGCCAAGGACATCGAGAAGGCGCGCCAGGCCGCGGCCCGCATGCGCTCCGGCAACGTCTATATCAACTATCCGACGTGGGACGCCGGCCTGCCCTTCGGCGGCTACAAGCAGTCCGGCAACGGCCGCGAATATGCCGAATACGGTCTCGAGGATTTTCTGGAGATCAAGGGCATCGCGGGATACGCGGCGGCGGAGTAGGCGGAACAGAGGCCGGCGCAGGCAGATAGAGAAAGGGCGCGATCTCGGCTTCGCCATTTGCCATGAGCCGCTTGCCGCGACAGCCGATCAGCTCTTCCTCGCCGCCTTCTTACCCGCGCCTTGCCTCGATGATGCCCACCATGGCGCGAGTGAATTCGACCACGCTGTTTGCCGTGATGGCAGCATTGTCGGGGCTCTGGCCGATTTGCTCGGCTGCTCCGCAGCACGAGCGGCGGATGAGGTCGTAATGAGCAAGTCTTTCATCGTCCGGCAACGCCGCCAAGTTCAAGGCTCGACGGTGAAGCATGCGCAACAGCTGCGCCAGCGCTGTTTCGACACTCATGCGTTTGGCTCCGCATCGGTCGAACGTCTCGGCACATAAAGTGCCGGATCGTCGATCAGGGGGCGGTTCTCGTCCCCGATCCGGCAAGGCTGCGCCTTAGTCGTTAATACATCGTTGATCGCTAATATGATCGGTGAAGGCTTTGGGCGGATTCCCGGATGCCATCGGATGTGGCGGAGGCAGATCATCCTCCGCGCGGCACGGCTAACGTCCTCGGCATTTCAAAATCTAACGATCGGCAAAATGCACCAGTAAGGATGCTTGGTAAGGGTTGATTCAACCCTTGCTGGTATGTACAAGGTGGCGGCTCCGGCCAGGGGTAGGGTTGCCTGAAAGCCGGAGCCGCCTGCGCGGCCGATGGGTAGTGTCCGCGCTGTCCCAGAATAGGACAGCGCGGTCTACGATTCGTTAATTCGCTAATATATCGTCCTATGGGCGAACCCCGCGGACAGCGATGCCGGCAAACGAAATTTCCCAAGCAATTGAATTCTCACAGTTCTAGCTGCGAATCTGGATTCGAACCAGGACCGGCGGAGTTAAGAGTCCGCTGGTCTACCCGTTCCTATCACCAGCAACGCTGCCAGCTCCCAGAGAAGATCCACCTTGTCTTTGGCCTCTTTCGGGGGCGATGGGATCGAATGGGGATGGCGATGGGGTCGACAGACCGGCCCGACCGTCATCCTGAATGATGATTGCATCGATGCACTTCGTCGCAATGCTCAAGCCCTTTGCCATGGTTAACGAGTCATGGGCCGGCGGGACCTTCATAAAGACTTTGCTAATATTAGAAAGAAGACAAGCCGTTCAGCGGAACAAGCCTCGCTGAACGCAGTTCGGTGCGACGTCGCGTCGGCTATTGCCGTCGCGTTGGGAGACAGCAGCGCAAGCGAACCCGACAGGAAGCCAAGCCTTCGCAAGGCCTCTCGCGAGCTGCCAAGAAATGAGTGGAACATCACCCCTAGGTGCGCAATGACTACCCCCAAACACATTTCAACGTTCGACCTCGATCAGCTGCGCGAAGCCTTCAAGCAATTGACTCGCGAGCAAGGCATCACAGCCGAAGAACGGGACGTATACGCCCAGCTTTTCCTTAAGCAGACCTGCGCCCCAGTCTTAGCGCTCGGCCCTGAACGGCGGCCGGTGCAGCCTTGGAGTTAGCGGCTGGTGTGCCGCATTGGCGGTTGCGGGTTTGACGGCAGCTTCCCGCAAAGTCCGGCGACACAATTGCGCCAAGCCAGGCTTGTCCGTCGAGATCATGGCCCGAACGCCGCTGCAGCTCTGCGATGGATCACCAGATCGTGGGCCGGGGCCCCAGCTGATCTGGACGCCTTATGAAGCGGCGCTAAATCAAGCCGATGCTGGTTGCGTTGAGTATATTCACTTTTCTTTTTTGCACCGCCTCCCTTCAGGCCCAGGACTGGCAGCCGTTTGGGGTCCGGCAACTGGGCTTCACATTCGATGTTCCGCCTGGTTTCGTCCTCACCCAGCATTCGGATCAGGGTGCTGCATTCCAAGGCGAACGAGACGCGTTTCTTGCCGTGTGGGGCGCCAGACTTGGCAGAGCCAGCTTTCGGGCCGAGATCGAGCATCGCATGCTGGAAGACGAAAAGGCTGGCTGGAAGTTGACGTACCGGCGCCTGACCTCGACCTGGGCGAGCTATTCAGGGATCAAAAACGGCGAGATCCGATATGTTCGCGCCATCAGGGTCTGTGATGACCGCGCCGCGCTTTTCACGATCAACTACAGCAGATCGGAGAAAACGCCTTATGATCGGATCATTGTGCGAATGGTAAGATCCTTAAAGGCCGAAGGCTGCTAGCCTTAGGCCCAGGATGGGTTTCGATCTGCATTGCCGGCATGCCCTGATGCTATTTTTTACGAGCGACACGCATTTCAATGATGCCCGCATCTTACGGATTGACCGGCGGCCTTTCGCATCGCTTGCCGAACATGACGAAGCGCTGATCTCTTTCTGGAACGAGACCGTCACGCCTGACGACGAGGTCTGGCATCTTGGCGACTTCGCGCGCCACGGCAAAGCAGGCGGGGAGGCACTTCTGTCGCGCCTCAATGGGCGCAAGAACCTGATCATCGGCAACAATGACCCGGACGAAACGACCGCCGCCGACGGATGGGCCAGTATTCAGCATTACGCGGAACTCAGGTTCAACGGGGTGCTTCTCATCCTGTGCCACTATCCGTTCCGCACCTGGAATCAGATGGGCAAGAAGTCGATCAATTTGCACGGTCACTCGCATGGGAAGCTCAAGCCGCTTCCACGCCAGTATGACGTTGGCGTAGATGCTTGGAACTTTCGGCCGGTCCCGCTGCCAGCATTGATCCAAAAAGGCGGTGCCCGGACGCAGGCTTCGCCAGCTTAAAAAGTAGGTCAGCCGGCCAGCGAGAGCATCCAGGGGCGGCCGTTCTTTTGGACCGCGCTAACCGAACACCCGAGTCTTTCATCATCGACGGCGAGATGATCGCGTGGGATCCCGACGGACGGCCGAACTTTCATGCCGTCCATTCGCGCATGACCTGAACGCCGAGCTGCTCACCTTCGTCGCCTTCGACCTTCTCTACTCAACGGCGAGCACATTCGTGCTCTGCCGCTGATCGAGCGCTAGGCGAGGCTCTGGAAACTGATCAAACCGTAAGACGCGGGGCTTACAGGGCGCGATCCGGCGCGAAGACCGAGATCGCCTTTGGGTGAACCTTGAAATGGGCCGGTGTCGACGTGACGATCTCGCCATCGGTGTTGACCGGCATCGCCTTCCGCGTCTCGATGTCGAACTCGACGCACCTGGCCGTGCGCACCTCACGCCATGCGCCATGCGTTCCAGAACGAAAAGAGCGGAGCATCAGCGCCAGCTTCCAGAGGTTCGTCATTTCCAAGCTATAGAGATCGAGATGTCCGTCATCGATCTCGGCCGTTTCTTCCACCACGTTGCCGCCGCCGTAGTGCCGACCGTTTCCAACCGCGATCTGGTAGGTTTCGACCTCAATCGCCGCGCCTTTTTCGGTAATCTTCGCGTGAAACCGCGCGGCCCGGGTCAACACTTTCATCGCCGCCAGCGCATAGCCCAGCCTGCCGAAACGCTTCTTCAGTGCGGGGTCAAGACCCTGCGCCAGTTCGGTGCTGAGTCCGATACTTGCGACGTTGAAAAAGGCATGACCGTTGACCGTCCCGACATCGATCAGCCGGGTTCGGCCTCGCGCGATCACATCGGCGGCCTGCAGGAGATCCATCGGAATGTTGAGCGTGCGAGCAAGGTCATTCGCCGTCCCCATAGGAATGATGCCCATCGGCAGGCCGCTTTCCATGATCGCCGTCGCCGCCGAGGACACCGAACCATCACCACCGCACACGACCACAAGATCGGCCAAATGGCGTAAGCGAACGATGTCTCGAGCGATTTCAGGCAACGCCTCGAACATCTCAACAGTGACGGAAAGCCGAGCTCGCCCCAGCCGCTCCACAATTGGCGCGAGCATCTCCTGGCCGCGCCGAGCCTTGGGATTGAGGAGCAGCAACGCGCGCCTTTTGGCTGCTTCGCTCATTCAAAGATCGGTCCGACTGATCATGGCTCAACGCAAATAGGGTGGCTGCTTCCGGATTTCGACCGCAAACCGACGCGAAACGTCACGCCTGCCCCGCCTATGGCGCGCGGTTTCTAAGCGACAAGCGCGCCTGCGGCGTCGGATCATTCGCGGGCAAAAGGTCCACATTGGCTATGGCGAAGCGCTTTCTTGAGAAGGCGGGCTGAAGCGATCCGCTTTCTGCAGTAGGACCCCCGAGGAGCGAGAGAGCCTCTTTGGCTAGTGAAGTTTGTCCTTGGAAGGTTTGACGGCCGACTCGCTCAAGATTTCTTTAAGCGCTTGCTTCCAGCTCCAGCCCGATCATGGGCTCGGGAATCGCAATCACGTCATTCCGGTATCGTCGAGACCTTCGCTGCCCGTGGACACCCGTTCGGTGCCTGTCTCCTTGCGTATCGAAGCTGGCCCCCTCAGCGAGATCGTTGTCCGCCACCTTTTCGTTCCTCGAATGAAAGGCGACGGGATACGCTGGCCCGCCGAGCCGGAAATGACGGCAAAACCAAGCTCTGGTTCCCGCGTGGCTCCTCTGTCCACCCCTCGGGCGGGACTCTTTGCAACTCAGTGAGTTTCGCTTAGCCGCATTGTCTGGCGCCGATCGGCCTTCGAACTTGGCCATGTTCAGCCGTGTTAATCCAAGCTTGTCGTTCGCCAGCTTGCGGCTAAGCTTGCAGTATTGGGGAAGACAGGGAAACAGATTTGCCTCGTCGATCGGTACGAGCCCATCTGCTTGGACTAATCGCAGCGGCCGTGTTGCCGGTCTGGCTGTTTGCTGCCTATCTGTTCGTTGCCTACGCCCTGCATGAGCAGTCTCGTATCGAGCAGGAGGCGCTTTGGATTGCTCGTCAGGTGTCGCTGGTCGTTGATGGCGAAATCGTCAATCTCAAGACCCTTCTGGAAGGGCTTTCCAAGGCGCCTGCTCTCGCCGATGATGATCTGCAGGCTTTTAGCAACGAGGCGAGCCGCCTCGTCCAGGGTACGGATCAGGTAATCACGCTGCGTGATCTCGGTGGCCGCGCCTTGGCAAGCACTGAATCCGCCAAGGGCTCCGAGCCTTCGGCCGAACCGCTGACGCCCGAGGAGCGCGAGCACCTGGATCTTGCTGGCGTGCTGGTCAGCAACGTGTTCGCCGCGCCGGGATCGAACGCATACCGGATCGCGGTCACCAGACAAGTGTCGGGCTCGAAAGGCCAGGCGTTGCTGCTTTCGATGTCGGTCCCGACGGAACGCATTCGCCTTGCTATGCTGCCCGCGGTACCAGCAGGGTGGACGGTCGCTGTCGGTGATCGTGAGGGCAACTACGTTGCAAGGTCCAAGTTGCATGGTGAGGTGACCGGCAAGCCCGGTTTGCCGGAATATTTAGCAAAGGTCGTCGGTCGCTCCGGTACGTTCCGATCTCGCAATTTCGAAGGCACCACGCTGCTGGCCGGGTACTACCGATCGCCCTATTCGGACTGGTTCTACACCGCCAATGTTCCGCTCTCTGATGTTCAGGCACCTCTCTGGTGGTCTCTCGCACAGATTGGTGCAACAGGCTTAACAGCGCTGCTTATTTCGCTCACTCTGGGCTACGTGGTCGGTAAAACCTTCACCAAGGCCACAGTCGACCTCGCCGCGCGCGCCGATGCGCTCGGCAAAGGGAGCGAGGTCAAACCTATGTCGACGTCTGTCGCCGAGTTCGACACGATTGCCCAAGCTATGATCAAAGCCGGCCGTGCAATCGCGGAACGCACGCGCGAGTTGGAAACCGTTCTGGATACGGCGCCGGTGGCGGTCTGGTTCACCTATGATCCGCAAGCGCGACAGGTGATCCGCAACCGGTTCGCGGCGGAACTGATGGGCCTGTCGACGGAGTCCCGGAGATCCTTTGGGACGCCCGACCTGGTGATCGATACGCTGGCGTACAAAGACGGCCAGACCATCAGCCGGGAAGACCGTCCGCTGAGCAGAGCCATGCGCGGCGAGGAAACTGACAGTGAGGAATTCTCCTATACGCTGCCATCCGGGGTGCAACGGTACCTGCTTTCCAGCGCGCGGCCCGTCCGCGATGCGGCAGGCTCGGTAATAGGCGCTGTCCAGATCAGCCTGGACATCTCCGAGCGCAAACGGAGTGAGGAGCAGCGCCAACTGTTGATCAATGAACTAAATCACCGGGTCAAGAACACGCTGGCCGTAGTTCAGGCAATCGCGAGCCAGACCATGCGCAGCGCAACCAGCCTCGCGCTCGCAAAGGAGGCGCTTTCGGCCCGGCTGGTTTCGCTGGCAGAAGCGCATGATATCCTCACCCGGGAGAATTGGAGCGGTGCCGATCTCAGCACGCTCATTGCCGCCTCGATCGACCCGCATGCCTCTCTCGATCGGTTCGATCTCACAGGCGAGCCGGTTTGGTTGCCCTCGAACGTGGCGCTTTCCTTCGCGCTGGCCATTCATGAACTTACCACGAACGCCATCAAATATGGGGCGCTCTCCAATCCTACCGGATCGGTCTCGATCTCGTGGCGGTTGGAATACGTCGATGGGGGCCGAAGTCTGGTCCTGGAATGGCGCGAGGAAGGCGGCCCGCCGGTCGTGCCTGGCAAACACGGCTTTGGTACGCAACTCCTGCAGCGAGTGTTCGACAGCGAAAGAACGGGCGGGGTTGAGCTGGTCTACGATCGCTCCGGGCTGCGTTGCATTTTTAAGGTGGGATTGGACCGCAGCAAGTAGCGTAGTACCGACGCAAACACCAGACGGCGACGAGACCCGCGACGTCTTTCAGCACTACCACCTAGGAAGAATGGAGAGTTTGGCCCGGGAATTTAGGGGGTGCCTGTTCCGACAACTTCCAAACGTCTAATATGCCCAAATGCAGCGGTGTCGCATCGCCTTCGGTCCGTTCGTGCTCGATCCTGACATGGGGACGCTTTTTAAAGACCAGATCCCGATCACTGTTGGGCATCGTGGGCTGACGCTGCTTGCTGCGCTTACCGCACGGCCCGGTGAGATCCTGACGAAGGCCGAGCTGATGGACGCTGCCTGGCCGGGCACCGCCGTTGAGGAAGGCAACCTTACCGTCCAAATCGCGACGCTGAGAAAGGCACTCGGTCCGGCTGATAACGGCGGTGAGTGGATCGCCACAGTGCCTCGCCTCGGGTACCGCTTCACGGGGACTGTCGAGCCGGTGGCGAGCGCGTCCTACGGAGCGATCCCACCGCCCGGCAAGCCGTCGATCGCGGTGCTGCCCTTTGTCAACTCGGGCGGCGATCCGGACCAGCAGTATCTCAGCGACGGCATAACCGAGGACATAATTACGGAGCTGGCCAGGTTCCGCTCCCTGCTCGTCATCGCACGCAATTCATCGTTTCAGTTCCGTCACCCGGCATTGGACATAGCCGAAGCCCACCGCAAGCTCGGAGTTCGCTACCTCGTCGCAGGCAGCATACGAAAGCTCGGTGATCGCATTCGGATCACCACACAATTGATTGATGCCGCCACCGGCACCCACCTTTGGGCCCAACGGTACGACCGGGCCCTCAACGACATCTTCGCATTGCAAGACGAGGTTGCGGCTCTTATCGCCTCGATGGTCGAAGGCCAAGCGGAGGCCGATTCGGCGAGCCGCAGCAGACGCAAGCGTCCGACCGATTGGGACGCATACGACTACTACCTGCAGGGGCGCGCGCACTTCTACCGATATGAACTGGACAAGGCCGAGCCCCTCTTCGCGCAGTGTGTCGAGCTCGATTCGGCATTCGCTCAAGGTCACGCCTTCCTGGCGCAGGCCTTCGTCGGCAGATTTTGGTACGACAACGATCTGCGGACGCTACAGAAGGCCTGGGACGCCGCTCGAACGGCGCTCGCTCTCGACAGGAGCGATGGCGTCTGTCATCAGAGTATGGGGCTGGTGCTTACCCACATGCGCCAACACAGCGATGCGGGAGTGCATTTCGAGCGAGCGCGCTCGTTGAACCCGCTGGACGTGAACATAGCGGGGGATTACGCAAGCTGGCTCAACTACGGCGGACGGGCCGAGACGGCGCTCAACGTGCTCGAAACAGCGCTCCTGCGCGACCCGGTACCACCGATGTGGTTCTGGGAGGTGAAGGGTAGCTCCCTGTTCCTGCTTGGAAGGTACTCCGAAGCCGTCGCTTCGTATCAGAACGCTGGCGACCAATTCTTCGTCCATGCTTTCCTCGCAGCGTCTTACGCACATTTAGGCGAGACGGAGAAGGCCCGCGCTGAAGTCGAGGAAGCACTGACCAGGAAACACGACCTGACTCTCCGGCTGATTTCAAATCTCCCGTTCGCCGACCATGTCGCCCTCGGGCTTTTCACATCAGGCTTCAGAAAGGCCGGTTTTCCCGCCTGAACGCACCCCAGGGAAGGCTATTTTCACACTCGGAGGGGTAGATGCTTTCCCATCTCTCAAATTTGAATGCGGGTGCACCTCGTGCGGCCCACAATAATGCATGCCGAACTATCTGTTCGAAGTCTTCCGCAATGGGCAAAGCCTCGGCGATGCTTGGGTCGACCTCGGCAACCTCACCGACCTGCGACGAGAAGCGCTGAAGGCGCTTCACGATATCGCTGCAGACGAAATCGCCTCAAGCGACTTGGATGAGACTGTGACCGTTGCCGTTCATGACGAAGCCGGCAGGCCGGTATATTCCGCAAGTCTCACCGTCTCGCAGCCGTTGCCCGCCTTCAACGGCTAGGAGTCGTCCGCTCATCCTCTGGGGGAAAGACGGCAGCGGAAGAGAGCCTTTCCTGCTGCTGATCCATCGGCCGCTCGCCGCCCTGCGCACGCGAGTGGCGTTCCTCTGCAGCATATTGGCTTGGAAGACCGACCAGCCGGTTGAGCCTCAAGCCGCACATTATTCACCGTGGTGATGAGTGTTTCTGCGTTTTCCAAATTGGACGCGTACAACCTTTTTGGGCGATGGTTCGTTCAGAACGCCTCTGCTCTCAACGCCACCAGCGAAGCAGGGCTGCGTGCCTGACGACCGATGGAGCAGACATCGATGCCTGTCGGGAACGCGCCATCGGACCCACGCTGCAGCACGTCGATTGCGGGCTGGCAGGCAGAAGGCACTGCTTGCCCAGGGAAAGTTGAATAGGGAGTTGGTCGGCTCCCGCAAGAGTTGCCTTTCGACCAAGGAGTGATCGATGAAGTCGGCTTTCCGGTACCTGGTGTTCGCCGCGGCCTTGCTGTCGCCAGCGGGAATGGATGCAGTCCAGGCAGCGGACGCTCAAATGCCCCTCTTTGTTGCGACGCCCCGGGACCTCTCCATCACCACGAGCACGTCCGAGACGCCCGGCATGTCCCGGGTCAACGGCCAGAGCGCTAAGGTGCTCCATGTGAATGCGACGAAGCCTGGATTGCATGCCGTGTCGCACCTCGATTCCCGCTTCGCGACGATCCTGTCTGGAACCTTCTACGTTGCGTTTGACGACACATACGACGCAACCAAGCTCAAGGCCCTTCCGCCTGGTGGCATCTACGCTGAACCGGCCTAGGCAGCCGTTCGGCTGCCGAATGGTGTGAGTAAGAAAATCTGAAGGGTTGAGGCGACCTACACGCGTCATTGGTTCGCCTCAGGCATTGTTTCATGATTGCACTCGTCCGCATTGCCCTCAGCCGGCCCTACACGTTCATCGTGTTGGCGCTGCTGATCCTGATCATCGGCCCGCTCGTGGCCTTGCGCACCCCCACGGACATCTTTCCGGATATCCGTATCCCGGTGATCAGCGTGATCTGGCAATATACGGGCCTGCCGCCCGATCAGATGTCGGGCCGCATGACGACGCCGTTCCAACGTTCGCTGACCACCACCGTCAACGACATCCAGCATATCGAATCCACCTCTTATAACGGCTTCGGCATCATCAAGGTGTTCTTCCAGCCGAATGTCGACATCCGCACAGCCAATGCGCAGGTCACCGCAGTGGCACAGACCGTGCTCAAGCAGATGCCGGCCGGTGCAACGCCGCCCCTGATCCTCAACTACAACGCTTCCACCGTACCGATCCTGCAGATTGCCCTTTCGGGGCAGGGCCTGACCGAGCAGGCGCTGGCTGACCTTGGCCTCCAGACCATCCGCACACCGCTTACGACGGTGCCGGGCGCCGCCATTCCCTATCCGTTCGGCGGCAAGACCCGCCAGGTGCAGATCGACCTTAACCCTTACGCACTGCAGGCGCGCGGCCTGTCGGGGCAGGACGTCGCCAATGCGCTGGCCGCCCAGAACCTGATCACACCGGTCGGCACCGAAAAGATCGGTCGCTACGAATATGCGGTGCAGCTCAACGATGCTCCGTCTTCGCTGACTGACCTCGCTGACCTGCCGATCAAGTCGGCGAACGGGACGCTTGTCTATGTGAAGGACGTGGCGACGGTGCGCGACGGCAATCCACCGCAAACCAACATCGTCCATGTCAACGGCACCCGCTCGGTCCTGCTTCAGATTCTCAAGAATGGCTCGGTCTCGACGCTCGCGATCATCCAGGGCATCAAGGATCAACTCGCCTTGATGCGAGCGAGCTTGCCCGACAACCTTCAGGTGTCGCTGCTCGGCGACCAGTCGCTCTTCGTCCGCGGCGCCATCACCGGCGTGGCGCGCGAAGGCGCGATTGCGGCCGCGCTGACCAGCATGATGATCCTGCTATTCCTCGGCAGTTGGCGCTCCACCATCATTATCGCCGCGTCGATCCCGCTCGCGATCCTCGGTTCGGTGATCGCTTTGTCGATGATCGGCGAGACGCTCAACATCATGACGCTTGGCGGCCTGGCGCTCGCCGTCGGTATCCTTGTCGACGATGCGACGGTGACCATCGAGAATATCAACTGGCATCTCGAACACGGCAAGGAGGTTCGGACGGCGATCCTTGACGGTGCCCGGCAAATCGTGACGCCGGCCTTCGTCTCAATGCTGTGCATCTGCATTGTCTTCGTGCCGATGTTCTTCCTCGACGGCATTGCACGTTTCCTCTTCGTGCCGATGGCCGAGGCAGTGATGTTCGCGATGATCTCGTCCTTCATCCTCTCGCGCACCTTCGTCCCGACGCTGTGCAACTACCTGCTCAAACCGCATGTCGATCATGGGGTGCATGGTAAGCCGCGCAGCTACAACCCGCTGGTGCTGTTCCAGCGTGGCTTCGAGGCGACGTTCGAACGCATCCGTGTCGGCTATCACGGCCTGCTGGAGCTGGTGCTCGGCCACCGGATGGTGTTCGTTGCCGGGTTCATGGCCTGCGTCATGGGGTCCTTCCTGCTGACGCCCTATCTGGGACGGAATTTCTTCCCCGCTGTCGACACCGGGCAAATCCTGATGCATGTGCGCCTTGGCATCGGCACCCGCGTCGAGGAGAGCGCCAACCAGTTCGCCGACATCCAAAAGGCAATCCGCCAGCTGATTCCGCCCGACCAGCTCGACACGTTGGTCGACAATATCGGCGTCCCGGTCTCGGGCATCAATCTGGCCTACAACAACACAGGCGTGATCGGTTCCCAGGATGGCGACATCCAGGTCAAGCTGTCGCAAGACCACCGACCGACCGATGAATACGTCCGCAAGATGCGCGAGGAGCTGCCGCGCCGGTTCCCGGGCGTGACCTTCGCCTTCCTGCCGGCCGACATTATCAGCCAGATCCTGAATTTCGGTGCACCAGCACCTGTCGATATCCAGGTGCGCGGCAACAATCTGCCGGCGAACTTCAAATATGCCGGTCTCGTGCTGGACCGCCTGCGGCACATTCCCGGCGTTGCCGATGCCCGCATCCAGGAATCGCAGGCCAATCCGACACTGAACGTCGATGTTGACCGCGCCCAGGCCGAATATATCGGCCTTACCGAGAAGGACGTCACCAACAGCCTCGTCGTCGACCTTGCCGGTTCGAGCCAGGTGTCGCCGACCTACTGGCTCGACCCAAAGAGCGGCGTGTCCTATCCGATCGTGATGCAGACGCCGCAATATCAGGTGGATACGCTGGGCGCCCTGCAGACGACGCCGATCACGGCGGCCGGCATCGGGACGCTGCCCATCCTCGGCGGCGTCGCCAGTGTGAAGCGCTCGGTCAGCAACGCAGTCGTCTCGCAATACAACATCGTGCCGATGGTGCAGATCTACGCCACCACGCAGGGGCGCGACCTCGGCGCCGTCGCCACCGATATCAAGAAGATCCTTGCTGACACCGCCGCCGATTTGCCGAAGGGCAGCTCCGTTTCCTTGCTCGGTCAGGTGCAGACCATGAACAGCGCCTTCGCCGGCCTGCTATTCGGCCTGCTCGGCGCCATCGTGCTGATCTATCTGCTCATCGTCGTGAACTTCCAGTCCTGGTCGGACCCCTTCGTCATCGTCTCGGCGCTGCCGGCCGGCCTTGCCGGCATCGTCTGGATGCTGTTCGTCACCCAGACGCCGATGTCGGTGCCTGCCCTCACGGGTGCGATCATGTGCATGGGCGTGGCGACCGCCAACTCCGTGCTCGTGATCAGCTTTGCCCGCGAACGCTTGGCGGAACTGGGCGACCCGATTGCCGCCGCCCTCGAAGCCGGCTTCGTCCGCTTCCGGCCAGTCTGCATGACCGCACTCGCCATGATCATCGGTATGGCGCCGATGGCTCTCGGACTCGGTGAGGGCGGCGAGCAGAACGCCCCGCTCGGGCGCGCCGTGGTCGGCGGCCTGATCTTCGCAACCATGGCAACGCTGCTCTTCGTGCCCGTTGTCTTCAGCCTCGTTCACAAGCGTGAGGCCAAGCCGGCTGCAGCGCCTTCGGAGACCTTGCATCATGCTTGAGCACGCTACCGAGCAGAAGCTCGACACGAGCCCCGAAATCGCTCCCATGCCGCGACACGACACCGACAACGGGCATGAAAGCTCTAAAACACCTGACAAGTCGCTCGACACGGCTGGGACAACCGAGGTGACGTCCTCGGAACGCAAGCCTGGCCGCTCACCGGTCGGGCTCGGCATCTTCGGCGTCGTCGCCATCGCCGGTGCCGCGACCCTAGTCTACACCGGTGTCAGTGCTCGCCAAAGGAGCGCGGTCGAACTGCGGCAATGGACGGAGGCGCAGGCGATACCAAGCGTTGCCCTGGTGACGCTCAACGCCAAGCCTGGCGTCGTCAGCCTAAATCTGCCCGGACGGCTGCAGGCCAACGACAGCGCACCAATCTATGCCCGCGTCAGCGGTTATGTGAAGGATTGGAAGGTTGATATCGGCGCGAGCGTCAAGGCGGGGCAGACCCTGGCCGAGATCGAGGCCCCCGATCAGGACCAGCAATTGCTGCAGGCCAAGGCCGACCTCGCCAACGCTAAATCGGCCGAGGTCCTGGCCGACATCACCCTCAAGCGCGAGCGTCCGCTGCTCGAATCCCGGACCGTCGCGCAGCAGGAAATCGACCAGCGCGTGGCAGATCTAG
This sequence comes from Mesorhizobium sp. WSM3862, assembly GCF_002294985.1. Taxonomy (GTDB): domain Bacteria; phylum Pseudomonadota; class Alphaproteobacteria; order Rhizobiales; family Rhizobiaceae; genus Mesorhizobium. Next base: position 150,604 of record NZ_NSGE01000007.1, read on the forward strand.
CCAGCAAGCAGGCCGCGGTGAATTCCGGCGAGGCCAATGTCGAGCGCCTTGAGGCGCTGTCCGCCTACAAGACCGTCGCCGCGCCGTTCGACGGCCTCATCACTGCGCGCAACACCGATGTCGGTTCGCTTATATCGGCCGGATCGAGCGCCGGGCAGGCGATGTTCGTGGTCTCGGACGTACATACGCTGCGCGTCTATATCAACGTGCCGCAGAACTACGCACCGGATGTGAAGTTGGGTTCGCAGGCCACTGTCTCGGTGCCGGAATATCCGGGCCGCAGCTTCCCGGCTACCGTGGTCGCCTCGGCTCGGGCGGTCGACATCACGTCCGGCACGACGCAAATGCAGCTTTCCGTCGACAACGCCAAGGGAGAGCTGATGCCCGGAGCCTATGCCAATGTGAAGGTGGATCTCTCCGGGGTGGCCGGCACATTCCGCATTCCCGTCAGCGCGCTCATCTTCGACGAGAGAGGCCTGCGCGTCGCCACTGTCGGGCAAGACAATCGCGCTACCTTCAAGAGGGTGACGATCGCCCGCGACCTGGGCAACGAGATCGAACTGGCCTCGGGCGTCGCTGCCGACGACCATGTCATCGCCACTCCGCCTGACGGTCTGGCGGAGGGCGACGAAGTCCATATCGTCAAGCTGTCACAGGCCAAGGAAGCCACACCCAAGGTCCCCTAGGCGAAGTGGCGAAGGACTATTCCCGAACCCGGCTGGCCACCGCCAATGTTGAGACCGGACGCCTACATGCGACCAGGTCGGGGCGGTCCTGCCGATTGCCGCCGCTAACGAGCCTTGATCGCGATCAGAGAGATCGAGACTGTCATCGCGATCACGATAAGCGTCCAAACCACCGCATTGGGCGTCAGGCGCCAACGGTGGCCTTCGGTCATCCGCTTGCGCCACAAGTCGGCGTGGTTCGCGCCTTCGTATTTTCCCGAAGGGCCAGGGCCGCGAGGTTTCTTGCGCCTGGCTCTAGCAGCCATGCCTAGCCGGCGACGGCAAGCACTAGGGCGATGCCAAAGCCAAATGCGAGCCCAGTGGCGAGACTTTCTGCCATCCGCATGGCAAAGGCGCCGTAGCGCGTCCGCAGACTGGTTTGCGGGGCTGTCAGGATGCGAGCAAGATCATCGAGCGCGTCTTCCATGCCAAGATCTAGATGGAAACGGATTCGCTGTGAATCCCCCATCCTCTGGTGCGAAGACACCAGTTCTTAGCGAAGCGTCATCGGAATCCGATAACCCGCCGCTCGGTGTGCCCCCACACCCAGCGGCGGGCTAAGGTGACCGGCGCCTTTTCTCGTGGGGGAGAATTGCCTGAGAGCCCGGCGCCGGCCTAGCGACTAGTGGTCCGCCGCATATGCAAGATAGCTAATTTCTACCTCAAAAGGACATGGTGTGATCGCGTAACCTCTTTGGCAATCGCCCTGGCGATCAGGAATAAACCTCACCGGTGCGGCGGCCCCAATTTGCGAGGATCGCCATGGCAATGAAATTTCCCTTCACGGAAGTCACGCTCGGCAAAAAAGCTGGACGCCGGGACGGGCCTTTCTGTCTATTGCCTCACTTGCCGGCGGTCGGCGGTGCTAGACGTTGCCGCACTGGTGAAACGGCTCGGGCCCGACCATAAATGCCTGCTTTACGTACCAGTTGATGGGATCGCCTACAGTTGTTCGATGGCGCAAGAGTGATCGCGTAGGCGTTGAATTCGAGGGCACCGAGCCAAAGCCGAAGTTCCATTACGGTTAAATGCCGGCTCCGGCCTTCCTGTCTCTAGTGGCAGAAATGTCACGCAATCTGAATATGCAGCGCTTCAACTAGGGCGCGCTTATGATCCGTCTTACCGAGGCGTACCGTCTTGGCTGCGAGGGATGCGGGGACCACTGGAGCGCTCGCTGCGGCAACGCAGCGGGCGCTTCGCATGGGAGCGATGGCGATTTGCACCAGAGCAGGGTTAGCATCCGGCTTTCCGGGCCTTCTGTCAGCCCACTCTCCGGCTGGACCGCCAGCGCGCGGTCTCGATGTCGTCGCGGGAAATCCCCATGTCGCTGAGCATGTCGTCCGGTGAGTCGCTCAGATCGTCAGTTGCCTTCAACAGCGCCTTCTGATCGGCTCGGCGACCAAACCAATCGACAACGGGACCAGCTACGACTAGAGGAAGGTTCATAAGCATAGGAAGGTTCATAAGCATCACGGCACTCCCTTCACCGCTGCACAAGCTAGGCCGATGCGCCACGAGCGTATGTGACAAGACTCACAGACCCGTTAGGGCCTGCTAATTCAAGAACGTGCCGAGAACATCACGGCCATTCCGTGTTCCACGGAGTGAGCCAGAATGTTCTTCAATGCACGGAAAAACAAAGGCTTAGGTGAGAGCGTGCTGCAAATGTGATGTAACACGGTCCGGAGACCATGCTTTCACTAAGGCATTGTTCTGCTTGGATATTTTGTTGGCTGGGGAACCTGGATTCGAACCAGGACTAACGGAGTCAGAGTCCGCTGGTCTACCGTTAACCTATTCCCCAGCAGGCGCGGTTGGTGCCGCGCGAAGCGGGCGGCTCAAGCGCCGCGAGCGCTGCCTTGTAGCCGCCATCCGAAAATAGTCAACCCCGCGCCGCAGTTCAACCGCAGCCTTTTTTCTCATTCGGTCGCGGGCCGCACGGGAACGCTCAGCCTTCGCCGCGGCTGTATTGCGAATGCTCGAAGAACAGCACCACGCCGAGCCCGATCAGCAGCGGGATGATCAGGTAGAACAGGCGGAACACCAGGAGTGCGGCGAGCACGCCGACCGGATCCATGTGCGACAGTCCGGCCAGGAAGACGACCTCGAAGACGCCGAGGGCGCCCGGCGCATGCGACAGCAACCCGACCGAAAAGGATATCATGAAGACGCCGAGCACGACGAAATAGCCGGGATTGCCGGCCGCCGGCAGGGCAAAGTAGATGATGGCCGCCGCCGCCAGCAGTTCGACCGGGCCGATCAGCAATTGCCGCGCCACGATCGGCAGTGCCGGGTAGTGCAGCTGGAAGCTGCCGACCTTGAGCGGCCTCAGATGCAGCCAGCTGCAGAACACATAGACCGCAACCAGGATCAGCATGGCGAGGCCGGCGGCTGTTGCCAGCTCGTGGTGCGGGGTCGTGGTGAAACGGTCGACGATCTGCGGCTCCAGCACCAGCACGAGGCCCCCGACAAGCAGGCTGGAGAGCACGAAGGTGATCCAGCAGATCGCCACCAGCACGCCGACATCCTGGCCGGTCAGCCCCCTGGTGCCATAGGCGCGGTAGCGGATCACCGCGCCCGACAGCACCGAGCCGCCGATATTGTGCGACAGCGCATAGGTGGTGAAGGAGCAGAGCGTGACGAACAGCCACGAAACTTTCTTGCCGATATGGAGCAGCGCAATGTGGTCGTAGCCGGCGAGGGATGCATAGGCGACGACCGAGCTCAGCGCCGCCAGCACCCAGGCGCGCGGGGGGATGGCGACGATACCGGCCCAGACATCGTCGAGTGAGATGCCGCGCAACTCATGGATGAGCAGCCAGAGCGAGAACACCACGGCCGCTACGCCGATGACCGGCCAGAAATAGCGCGTCCAGTTCATGGCGTCGTCGTCATGCGATTAAGCTCATTGCTATGATGTCGCCCAAACCCGTTCCAAGTCTCATTGAGACATGCCTGATTGAAGCCGGCTATTCAACCGGCATGAGGTGGCCCCTGCGTGACGGCGCCAAAAATCGGGTCATGCGCTCTTGGTGATTGCAAAGCGCGCTGCTAGTCTGTTCTCAACTTGAAACAAATCGAGGTGCCTGCTGCGTCCTTGCTGGTTCGCGCGGCGCCGAAAGGAATTGAAGTGGAAGACCACGATACCGGCGCGGGCGCGTCGGCAGTGGGCGTGTCCGGGGCATCGCCGGCGGTACCGGCGGGCCCGCCCGCGGGGCGTTTCAGCCGCCATGCGGGCGCGCACGCAAGACATGCCGACAATCAAGGCGAGAACCCGAAAGGCAAAACGCGCAAGCGCCGCAAGCGCAGGCGCGGCCGCAAGGTTTTCGCACGCGATGAGAACGGCGGAATACCGTCGCCGGGGCCCGTCGCCGCTCCCGCCAGCCTCGCGCCTGAACCCGCGCCGATCGTCCCCCAGCCGCGACCGTCGCTTCCGAATGGCGCGCGCCCGCCGCATCAGGAACTGCCGGTATTCGCAGCGCTCGATCTCGGCACCAACAATTGCCGGCTGCTGGTCGCGGTGCCCGCCCGCCACGGCCAGTTCCGCGTCATCGATGCGTTCTCGCGCATTGTCAGGCTGGGCGAGGGGCTTTCGGCCAGCGGCCGGCTCGGCCAGGCGGCCATGGACCGTGCCGTCGAGGCGTTGAAGGTCTGCGGAGACAAGCTGCGCAACCGCAAGATCAGGAAGGCGAGGCTGATCGCCACCGAGGCCTGCCGCTCGGCCGAAAACGGCGTCGAGTTCCTCGAACGGGTCGAGCGCGAGGCCGGTCTGAAACTGGAGATCATCGATCGCCAGACCGAGGCCCGGCTGGCCGTCTCCGGCTGCGGCTCGCTGGTCGAGCGCGAAACCCGCGGCGTGGTGCTGTTCGACATCGGCGGCGGCTCGTCCGAGATCGCATTGATCGACCTCACGCGCGGCCAGCGCTCGCCGCAGCTTGCCAACCACATCGTCTCCTGGACGTCGCTGCCGGTGGGTGTCGTCTCGCTTGCCGAACGTTTCGGCGGCCGCACGGTGACGCGCGAGACCTTCGCCGCCATGGTCGATGACGTTGCGGTGCGGCTCAAGGCCTTCGACGGGCGCAACCGGCTCGCGCATGTGCTCGCCAGTCCGAATTTCCATCTGCTCGGCACCTCCGGCACGGTGACGACGCTGGCCGGCGTCCATCTGGACCTCGAGCGCTACGATCGCCGCCGCGTCGACGGGCTGTGGATGGACCGTCAGAGCGTCGACCGCATGGTGGAAAAACTGATCGGCTGGGATTTCCAGCAGCGCGTCGCCAATCCCTGCATCGGCGCCGACCGCGCCGACTTGGTGCTTGCCGGCTGCGCCATCCTGGAGGCGATCCGCGGCGTATGGCCGTCGGAGCGGCTGCGGGTCGCCGACCGCGGCCTGCGCGAAGGCATCTTGAGCGAACTGATGGCCGATAACGGCGTCTGGCGTCATGACGGGCGTGGCCGGTGATGAGCAGGAAGCCAGAGAAGCCGGGCTCGGCCGGCATGCGCGTGCTGAAGACCCGGATCAATAAGAAGAGCGGCCTGAAGGAGTCCTCGCGCCGCTGGCTCGAGCGGCACATGAACGACCCCTATGTGCAGCGCTCCAAGGCCGATGGTTACCGTTCGCGCGCCGCCTACAAGCTCACCGAGATCGACGACAAGCATCATCTTTTGAAACCCGGCATGAAGGTGATCGACCTCGGCGCCGCGCCCGGCGGCTGGTGCCAGGTGGCGGCGGCCCGCACCAAATCGAGCGCAGAAAACCCGCATGTCGTCGGCATCGACTATCTTGAGATGGACGCCGTGCCGGGCGCCGTCATCCTGCAGATGGATTTCCTCGATCATGACGCGCCGCAAAAGCTGTCAGAGGCGCTCGGCGGTCAGCCCGATGTCGTCCTGTCGGACATGGCGGCCCCCACCACCGGGCACCGCCGGACCGATCATCTGCGCACCATGCATTTGTGCGAAGTGGCGGCGGATTTCGCGCTGCAGGTTTTGAAGCCCGGCGGCCATTTCCTCGCCAAGACCTTTCAGGGCGGGGCCGAGAACGAGCTGCTCTCGCGGCTCAAGCAGAATTTCCGCTCGGTTCATCATGTGAAGCCGCCGGCCTCGCGCGACGAGTCGGTGGAGCTTTACTTGTTGGCGAAGGAATTCAAGGGGTAGCGCCTAACCTTTCCCCTTGTCAGGGGAGAAGGGAAAGGTGGCGCTCATTTCCCTGCGGTCCCCACCGCCTCTAGCGTCTTCGGCGTCGTCAATTTGCCATGTCCCGACACGGCATTGCCGGCGTCCGGCGCCAGCCGCATGAAGGTCAGCGATGCCGCCGCCGAAACCGCCGCGACGATGAAGAAGGCGATGTGGAAATCGCCAAGCATCAGCGGGCCGCCATGGATGGAGGTCGACACTTCGAGGATGCCGCCGGCCAGCGCCACGCCGAGCGCGATCGACAACTGCTGGAACACGGCAACGATCGGCGTCGCCTTGCTGGTGTCGGCGGTCGATACTTCGGCGTAGGACAGCGCGTTGACGCCGGTGAAGAACATCGAGCGGATGAAGCCGCCGACCAAAAGGATCGCGAGCATCAGCGCATAGGGGGTTGCGGGGGTGAAAAGGCCGTAGATGGCAATCGAACCGGCGGCGATCAGCGACCCCCAGATCAGCACTCGCCGGAACCCGGCGAGCCTGAAGAGCAGCGCGGTGACGAACTTCATGCCGATGGCGCCGACCGCGGAGACGAAGGTGATCATACCGGACTGGAACGGCGTCAGCCCGAAGCCGATCTGGAACATCAGCGGCAGCAGGAACGGCACCGCGCCGATGCCGATGCGGAACAGCGAGCCGCCGAGCACGGAGGAGCGGAACACCTGGTTGCGGAAGAGCTCCAGCGCCAAGAGCGGGTTCCTGGCGCGCCGAGCATGCAGCAGATAAAGCACGCCCGAAACCAGGCCGACGGCAACGGTAGTGAAGCCGGCGATCGGCGGCAAAGCGGGGAGGCTGACCACCGAGAGGCCGAAGACGATGCCGGACGCCGCGAGGCCGCTGAGCACGAAGCCCGGGAAGTCGAGCGGCGGCGTTTTGGCGGGGTCGGTTTCCGGCAAATAGCGGGTGGCAAGCCAAATGCCCAAAAGCCCGATCGGCACGTTGATCAAAAAGATCCAGTGCCAAGTGAAATAGGTGGTGATGAAGCCGCCGATCGGCGGGCCGACTAACGGCCCGACCAGCGCCGGCACCGTCAGCCATGACATCGCCGCGACGAGTTCGCTCTTTGGCGTCGCGCGCACCAGCACCAGGCGCCCGACCGGCGTCATCATGGCGCCGCCCATGCCTTGCAGGAAACGCGACACCACGAAGGCCGGCAGCGAATTGGAGAAGGCGCAGGCGACCGAGCCGGCAATGAAGACGGCGATCGCGGCGCGAAACACGTTCTTGGCCCCGAACCGGTCCGCCATCCAGCCGCTAATCGGAATGAAGATTGCCAGCGACACGAGATAGGCCGTCAGCGCCAGCTTCAGCGCGATCGGGCTGGTGTGGATGTCGATGGCGATTGCCGGCAGCGAGGTCGCGATCACGGTCGAATCCATGTTCTCCATGAAAAGTGCGACCGCCAGGATGAGCGGGATGATGCGGTTCAAGGGGACGCCCTGATTTGACTTCGCGATTCCGGGCCTGGCTTTGGGGGCGAGCCGGCACGCCGGGGCGGTACCACCAATTGGCCCGGATGTCGCATTAATTTGCTGTCACTTTTGTGCGACCGCAACCCTCGCTGGGAATCATCGCGCGCGCCGCTTGATAAACAGAGCCTCTGGGTTGTTGTAGTGAAAATAACTACAGGTTATGCAGCCATGGACGAAACCGTTTCGGCAGCCGATGCCAATCGCAGGTTCTCCCACATCCTGCGTGATGTACGCGAGGGCCACAGCTACGTCGTGACCACCCATGGGCGGCCGGTGGCGCGGATCGTGCCTGCGCAGAAGCACGAGGGCGTGGCCTCCCGCTCGCACGCAGCATTGCTGTCGCGCCTCGAACGGCAGCCGATCCTCAATGCCGGACACTGGACCCGCGATGAACTTTATGAGGACGATCGGTGAAGGTCGCCATCGACCCCAACGTCCTGGCCTATGCTGAGGGCGTTAACAACGCGGAGAAGCGCGACGTCGTTATCGAGCTGCTACGCAACGTTCCACGAGAGGCCGCAGTCATTCCGGTCCAGGTGCTGGGCGAACTGTTCAATGTTCTCGTCCGCAAGGCCGGAAGACATTCCCAGGAAGCTCGGGATAAGCTGCTTAGCTGGAGCGACGCCTTCGCGGTTGCCGGAACGACGCCGGAAGTGATGATGAAGGCTGTCGATCTTGCGGCAGCCCATCGTTTCGGCATCTGGGATGCTGTCATTCTTTCGACTGCTTCGCAAACGGGTTGCCGGCTACTCCTGTCGGAAGATCTGCAGGATGGCTTTACCTGGGGCGGTGTAACCGTCGTCAATCCTTTTGCATCGCCGCGGCACGCTCTGCTGGATGCTCTCCTAGGTGCGGAATAGGAACCCGAAGCGTCTCGCAACGATCGGCTTTTCATCGCCTGCGGGACGTGTTACCAGCCAGCGCCAATCCTGAAAGGGAAGATGAGAGTCGGCGCTGGCCATTTCGGCCCAGCGCCTTTTCCGCATTCAAAAGGACTGGCCATGGCAAAAATCATCGAGACGTCCACCGGCGCATTGGCGCTGACCTTCGACGACGTGCTGTTGCAGCCCGGCCATTCCGAGGTCATGCCCGGCGAGACAGATATCCGCACCCGCATCGCCACCGACATCGACCTCAACGTGCCGATCCTCTCGGCCGCCATGGACACGGTCACCGAAGCGAGGCTGGCGATCGCCATGGCGCAAGCCGGCGGCATCGGCGTCATCCACCGCAATTTCTCGCCGGCCGAGCAGGCCGAGCAGGTCAGGCAGGTGAAGAAGTTCGAATCCGGCATGGTGGTCAATCCCGTTACCATCGGCCCCGACGCCACGCTCGCCGACGCCCTGGCACTGATGCGCGCTCATGGCATTTCCGGCATTCCGGTGGTCGAGAACGGCGGCACCGGCGGTCATACGGTCGGCCGGCTGGTCGGGATCCTCACCAACCGCGACGTGCGCTTCGCCTCCGATCCGTCGCAGAAGGTCTACGAATTGATGACCCGTGAGAACCTGATCACGGTGAAAGAGAATGTCGACCAGGACGAGGCCAAGCGCCTGTTGCACAAGCATCGCATCGAGAAGCTGGTGGTGGTCGACCGCAAGGGCAATTGCGTCGGCCTGATCACCGTCAAGGATATCGAGAAGTCGCAGCTCAACCCGCACGCCACCAAGGACGCTCAGGGGCGGCTGCGCGCCGCGGCCGCCACCAGCGTCGGCGACGACGGCTTCGAGCGCGCCGAGCGCCTGATCGATGCCGGCGTCGACCTTCTGGTCATCGACACCGCGCACGGCCATTCGCAGCGCGTGCTGGACGCGGTGACGCGGGCGAAGAAGCTCTCCAATTCGGTGCGCATCCTGGCCGGCAACGTGGCCACCGCCGAGGGCACGCAGGCGCTGATCGACGCCGGCGCCGACGCCGTCAAGGTCGGTATCGGCCCCGGCTCGATCTGCACCACCCGCATCGTCGCCGGCGTCGGCGTGCCGCAGCTGTCGGCGATCATGTCGGCGGTGGAGACGGCTGAGAAGTCGGGCGTGAGCGTCATCGCCGATGGCGGCATCAAATATTCGGGCGATCTCGCCAAGGCGCTCGCCGCCGGCGCAAGTGCCGCCATGATCGGCTCGCTGCTTGCCGGCACCGACGAGAGTCCGGGCGAGGTCTATCTGCACCAGGGCCGCTCCTTCAAGGCTTATCGCGGCATGGGTTCGGTCGGCGCCATGGCGCGTGGCTCGGCCGATCGCTACTTCCAGGCCGAGGTGCGCGACACCTTGAAACTGGTTCCGGAGGGCATTGAAGGCCAGGTTCCCTACAAAGGACCTGTGGCTGGCGTGCTGCACCAGCTTGCAGGCGGCCTGAAAGCCGCTATGGGTTATGTCGGTGGGCGCGATCTTGCCGAGTTCCGCGAACGCGCCACCTTTGTGCGCATATCAAACGCCGGACTTCGTGAAAGCCACGCCCATGACGTCACGATCACCCGCGAAAGCCCGAACTATCCGGGCGGACTTTGATCAGGCGGACGAGCGGCCGGATCGCTTGGGGCTATGGCGCAACCTGATCGTCACGGTGTTGCGCCTGTCGCGTCACGCGGCGGCGCTCTCGATTGCGTCCGCGGCGATCTTCATCGCCATGACGGCGCTCGAGTTCTTTTATTTCCGCCACCTGAGCGGCGGGCTCCCTTCGCTCGACATGCGTGTTACCGGCTTCACGCCGGATGAGGGCATGGCATGGCTGACGGCGCTCGGCCGGCGCGGCAGCGAGATCATCATCGTTTGGCATTATCTGACGTTTGATCTGCTCTTCCCGGCGCTGCTGTCGCTCACCTTGCTCAGCCTGATCCTGGCCTTCGGCAGGCGGCTGAGCACTTTCCGCTCCATGCCCGCGCAATTGAAAGCGCTGTCGGCACTGGTCCTGGTGTTGCCCTATACGATCGCCGACTACGCGCAGAACTTCGCCGTGGCGCGGCTTTTGTCGGATTTCCAGTCGGCCAATCCCGACTCGCTGGCCTTCGCCTCGTCGCTGACCGTGACAAAGTTCACGCTTCTGGCGATCCCCTTCGCGGTCGTTGCGGTCCTGGCGCTTGCCGGGCAGCGGCGACGTTAAACAGTAGGGGCAAGATGAACCAGACCGCCATCTTCTGGCCGATGCTGGCGCAGGTGCTGCTGGTCTACATCGTCTATCTGGTGATGCTGAAGCGGCGTTATCTTGCCGTGAAGTCCGGCGAGGCCAAGATCAGCCAGTACAAGGTCCGCTCGACCGAGCCGGCCTCAAGCGTTACCGTCGCCAACAACCTCATCAACCAGTTCGAGCTGCCGGTCCTCTTTCACGTGCTATGCTTGGCGCTGTTCGTTACCAATGGCGTGAATTACCTGACGCTGACGCTGGTGTGGCTCTTCGTCGTGACGCGCTATGTGCATTCCTGGGTGCATCTCACCAGAAACTATCTGCTGCACCGCAGCCGCGCCTTCTTCCTCGGCGCGGGCATTCTTCTCGTCGCCTGGATCTGGTTCGCGCTGCACCTGCTTGGGGCGGTGTAGATTGATGCTTGTCGCTCAGAAGTGTGCGCGGTTCTGGGACAACGACACGCCATCAACTCAAGTATTTGAAGCACGTTGCCGGAAACCGTTTCAGCGCGACGCGCTTTAGAGGTCGAACACCGCTATCCTGCGCTTGTCGAACTTGATGCCGATCTCGCCGCGCACCAGTCTAAGCGCCTGCTCGCCGAACACGGCACGCCGCCAGCCTTGCAGCGCCGGCACGTCGGCGGCATCACCCTCGGCGGCGATGCGGTCGATGTCGTCGCTCGAGGCGAGCACCTTGGAGGCGACTCCTTCCTTCTCGGCGACGATCCTGAGCAGCACCTTGAGCAGTTCCGCCGCCGCGCTCGAGCCCTCCGGCGGCTGGAACGTCTTCGGCAGTTTGGGCATCGCTTCCTTCGGAAGGGAAAGGGCGGTGTTGACGGCGCTGAGCAGCGCGGTTGCCGTCGCCGAACGCTCCCAGCCCTTCGGCGTCGTCCGCAGCCGCCCCAATGCGGTCGCGTCGCGCGGCGCCTGTTGCGCGATTTCGTAGATCGCATCGTCCTTGAGCACGCGGCCGCGCGGCACGTCGCGCTCGCGCGCCTCGCGTTCGCGCCATGCCGCCACCGCCTGCACGATCGCCAGCTCCTGCGGCTTGCGCAGCCGCATCTTCAGCCGCTTCCAGGCATCCTCCGGATGCGGATCGTAGGTCTGGCGCGAGGTGAGGACGTCCATCTCCTCGTTGAGCCAGTGGGCGCGGTCCTCGCGCCTCAGCTCGGCGCTGAGGTGCTCATATACCTTGATCAGGTGGGTGACGTCGGCGAGCGCGTATTCGAGTTGCTTGTCGGAGAGCGGCCGGTGCCGCCAGTCGGTGAAGCGCGAGGATTTGTCGAGCCGCGCGCCGGTGATGCGCTGCACCAGCTGATCGTAGGAGACGCTGTCGCCGAAGCCGCAGACCATGGCCGCCACCTGCGTGTCGAACACCGGATGCGGCACCAGATCGCCCAGATGAACGATGATTTCGATGTCCTGGCGTGCGGCGTGAAAAACCTTGACCACCGCTTCGTTGGCCATCAGCCGGAAGAAGGGTTTGAGGTCGATGTCGGGCGAAAGCGGATCGATCAGCGCCGTCACGCCCGGCGCGGCCATCTGGATGAGGCAGAGGATCGGCCAGAAGGTCGTTTCGCGGATGAATTCGGTATCGACGGTTACGAATTCGGACTTTTCGAACGCCGCGATGACGCTCTCGAGTTCTTTCTGGGTGGTGATGACGTGCATCAATTCGCTTTTGGCATCATATCAGGCCTCTTTCAATTTCAGTCGCAAGCGCTTTCGTCAAGCCGCAGTTAGAGCAATTCCAGGAAAAGTGACGAACGGTTTTCCGTCCGGAATTGCGTAAAAACAAAGAGATAGAGAGGTTCGGCGTTTCCGCGAAACGCTGAAACGCTCTAGTCCTGCTTGTCTGAATCGCCGCCCCGCCGCGCCAGCCGCGCGAACAGCGTCGACGTGCGCAAAAGCGCGGTGAAGCGGCTGCGGCTGCCGGCCGGCACACCCGACCGCACCTGCATGCGGTAGAGGATCACGATGATGAGAACGGCATAGACGACGGCGTTGAAAACGAACAGCGCGCTCGGCCCGAAATGTTGCATCACCGCCGAGGCCGCAATCGGACCGCCGATCGCGCCGAAGGAGTAGAACAGCATCAACGCCGCGTTGATCAGCACGAACTCACCTTTGCCGGCGCGGTCGTTGGCATGCGCGGCCGATAGTGAATAGAGCGGCATGGCGAAGCTGCCGAAGATGAAAACGATGATGAAGTTGAGGAACGGGTCGGCGCGCGCCACGAAGGCCAGCGCCAGCGCAGCAAGCAATGCGCAGCACGTCGTCGCCAATAGCACCGAGCGGCGGTCTCGGCGGTCGGAGAGATAGCCAAGCGGATATTGGATGAGAGCGCCTCCAAAAATGCCGACGCTGACGAAGGTCACGACATCGGCAACCGACATGCCGATCTCCTCGGCATAGACCGGCGACAGCGTGCGAAAGGCGCTGTTTGTGAGGCCGACGGCGATGCAGCCGATCGAGCCGAGCGGGGAGATCCGCCAGACGCGCGGCAGGTCGAGCTTGACGTCTTCCGGCGGCGCCGGGTTCGAGCGGTCCCCGAGCGAGACCGGCACCAACGAAAAGGTGATCATCATCGACATGACGGCGAAGATGGCGAAGCCGCCGGCGCCGAAGATCGGAATCAGGAATTGCGCGCCGGTAACCGAGCCGATGTCGACCATGCGATATATGGCGAGCACCCGGGCGCGGTCCTTGTTGCCGACGCCGGAATTCAGCCAGGCTTCCATGACGGTGAACAGGCCGGCGAAGCAGAAGCCGCCGGCAAAGCGCACCGCGCACCACATGACGGGGTCGATGACGAGCACCAGAAGCAGCGTGCCGACCGAGGCGATCGCGGCCAGCGCGGCAAAAGTCCGGACGTGGCCGACCGCCTTCAGGATACGCGTGACGGCCAGGCAGCCGAGCAGGAAACCGGCGAAATAGAACGTGCCCATCAGGCCGATATCGGAAGCGGAAAAGCCTTCCTGCGCCCCGCGCAAGGCAATCAGCGTTCCCTGCAGCCCATTGCCGCCAAGCAGGATGCCTGCGGCAATCAGGAGCGGAATAAGCGGACGGATGGACGACATTAAAGAGAGGCAATCACGGATCTGTGACCTCTTCTTGGACCATAGATCCTGTCAACGCCAGCGGCAAATGCAACTTCACATCCTTGCACCCGGCCGAGGAGATGGGCTGCCAATCGGGGTAGGGGTGTCCTAAGCCTTGCCGGCCCGTATTTTCTATCTCCAGCTCGACCGTAGCAGGTGTCTCGCCCGGAAACGCATGGATGTTCTCCGCGGCCGGCCTCCGGCCAAGTGAACCTACCGTCAGCAGGCTGAGCACGATGAAGGGGATGCCGATGCCATAGGCGGAGCGGATGCCCCAATGGTCCGATACGAAGCCGAGCAGCGGCGGGCCGAGCAGGAAAGCGATGAAGGAAATCTGCGAGAGCGCCGCGACGTTGATCGCCGCCGGGCGATCCGTCCGTTGCGCGGCGGCGGAGATCGCCAGCGGGAAGAGGGCGCTGCTGCCGATGCCCAACAGGGCAAAGCCAAGCATCGAAACGGCCGGCAGCGGCGAGAAGAAGACGATGAGCACGCCGGCCGCCATCGCTGCCAAGAGCACGCGCGCGACCCCGCTTGGCGAGTGGCGGTCGACGAAGGAGTCGGCGAAAAAGCGTGTGGTTGCCTGCGAGAGGGCAAACAGCGCCACCGTCAATCCGGCGACGAAGGGGCCGGAGTCGAAGACGGTGCGCATGTAGATCGCCGACCAGTCGATGCTGGCGCCTTCGAGGAGCATCGCCGAAAGCGTCACGGCGACCAGGACCAGGATCGGCAATGTCGGCCGCGCGAACATCGGCGCCTTGTCGCCGGAGTTGGCGAAGCGGGCGGGCGCCGGCTCGAAGCCGCCGAGAAACAGAGCCGTTGCAATGGTCACCATCGGCACCACCAGCGCCAGATGCAACTGCGGCGACAGGCCGAGATGCGCCATGGCGCCGCCGAACAGCCCGGCGCCGAAGAAGCCCGCGCTCCAGAAGGAGTGCGCCCGGTTCATGATTCGGCGCTTGAGCAGGAACTCCGTCCGGTCGGCCTCGACATTGAGGATGATCTCGACGCTGCCGATCATCAGACCGACCGGCAGCAGCATCAGGAACAGCCCAAGCGGCCCCGGCGCGTGCACCGCGACCGAATAGGCGAGCGCCAGAAGCGGGACGAGCCAGAGCAGCGCGCGCCGAAAGCCGACACGCTCAAGGACGGGCGTCGCGAGCGTCAATGCGGTCAAAGTGCCGATCGGCGTCCCGATTAGGCTGAGCCCCAGCGTGCCGTCCTCGATCGCCATGGCGTGCTTGATGTCCGGCAAGCGCAGAAAAATGTTGCCCATCGCGAAGGAGTAGATCGCGAAACCGGCATAGACGCGATGCTGAGGGGCGAGTTTCAAGCCAAAGGTCATTGCGACTTTCCATCGGGGAAGGGCGGACGGCACTGCGCATTTTCTTGCATGAACACGCAAAACATGCAAGAACATGCACAAAGAAATAGGATCGTGCATGCTCACCGATGAACGGTATCAATTTATTCGCGACCGGCTGGCAGCGGAAGGCAAGGTCCTGGCTGGCGAGCTCGCCAGCCGCTTCGGCGTTTCGGAAGACACGGTTCGCCGCGATCTGCGGGAACTGGCCAAGGCCGGGCAGTTGCGTCGCGTGTATGGCGGTGCGGTAGCGCCGGCGCCTTTCGCAGCGGCAACGATCAGCGAGCGCGCTCGCCACGCCCCTGAGGAGAAGCTACGCCTTGCGAAGGCCGCAGTCGGTATGCTGAGATCCGGACAGGCCCTGTTCATTGACGGCGGTACAACCAACGAAGCGATCGCCAGGGCCATCCCGCGCGATATCGAGCTGACGGTCGCTACCAATTCGCTGGGCGTCGCATCGGCACTCGCCGATCTGCCCCTGGTCGAGCTGATTGTGCTGGGCGGCCGGTATGTCCGCGACCTCGGCACCTGCGTAGGCGGCGATACGCTGGCCGCCGTGGCGCAGCTTGGCGCCGATATGTTCTTCCTTGGCTCCTGCGGCCTCGATGCCTCGCGTGGCGTCACCGCCTTCGATTCGGCGGAAGCGGAGGTCAAGCGCGCTATGGCCAGGAATAGCGCCGGCATCGTGATCGTCGTCACCAACGACAAGCTCGCCACCGCGGCGCCTTATCGCGTCGCCGCGCCCGACGCGATAAGCCATCTGGTGGTGGACAAGACGGCGCCTTCAGCCATCCTTGCCGATTTCGAGCGCCTGGGTGCCGAAATCCACTTTGCCTGACCTGGGGCACCGCGCCTGCGTGTGACCGCTTGCCTTGACAAAGCCGGCCTCTCATGCGCTTTTCGCGCCAATTTTCGAGCCGGGCTTTAGCCCGCAATTCCGGACTCCACCAATGACAATGCATCGTTACCGCAGCCACACCTGTGCCCAATTGAGAAAGACCGACGTCGGCAATTCGGTCCGCCTGTCCGGCTGGGTA
This sequence comes from Mesorhizobium sp. WSM3862, assembly GCF_002294985.1. Taxonomy (GTDB): domain Bacteria; phylum Pseudomonadota; class Alphaproteobacteria; order Rhizobiales; family Rhizobiaceae; genus Mesorhizobium. Next base: position 166,608 of record NZ_NSGE01000007.1, read on the forward strand.
CATCGCGTGCGCGACCATGGCGGGCTGCTGTTCATCGACCTGCGTGACCATTACGGCCTGACCCAGATCGTCGCCGATCCGGACTCGCCGGCCTTCAAGGTCGCCGAGACGGTGCGCGGCGAATGGGTGATCCGCGTCGACGGCGAGGTCAAGGCTCGCCTGCCGGAGACCGTCAACGCCAATTTGCCGACTGGCGAGATCGAGATTTTCGCGCGCGAGATCGAAGTGCTGTCGGCGGCCAAGGAGCTGCCGCTGCCGGTGTTCGGCGAGCCTGAATACCCCGAGGACATCCGCCTGAAATACCGCTTCCTCGACCTGCGCCGCGAGACGCTGCACAGGAACATTGTTGCGCGCACCAAGATCATCGCCGAGATGCGCAAGCGCATGGGCGAGGTCGGTTTCACCGAGTTCTCGACGCCGATCCTGACCGCGTCGTCGCCGGAAGGCGCGCGCGACTTCCTGGTGCCGTCGCGCATCCATCCCGGCACCTTCTATGCCCTGCCGCAGGCGCCGCAGCAGTACAAGCAGCTGATCATGGTCTCGGGCTTCGACCGCTACTTCCAGATCGCGCCCTGCTTCCGTGACGAGGATCCGCGCGCCGACCGCCTGCCCGGCGAGTTCTACCAGCTCGACCTCGAGATGAGCTTCGTCGAGCAGGACGACGTGCTCTCCACCATGGAGCCGGTGCTTCGCGGCGTCTTCGAGACCTTTGCCGCCGGCAAGCCGGTGACTCAGCAATTCCGCCGCATTCCCTTCGACGAAGCGATGCGGACCTACGGCACCGACAAGCCGGACCTGCGCAACCCGATCGAGATGCAGGCGGTCTCGGATCATTTCCGCGATTCCGGCTTCAAAGTCTTCGCCAACATCCTGGCCAACGATCCGAAGGCGGAAGTCTGGGCTATCCCCGCCAAGACCGGCGGCAGCCGCGCCTTCTGCGATCGCATGAACTCCTGGGCGCAGGGCGAGGGCCAGCCGGGTCTCGGCTACATCTTCTGGCGCAAGGAGGGCGACAAGCTCGAAGGCGCCGGACCGATCGCCAAGAACATCGGTGAGGAACGCACCGAGGCGGTGCGCCAGCAGCTTGGCCTTGCCGATGGCGACGCCGCCTTCTTCGTTGCCGGCGACCCGAAGAAGTTCGTTTCCTTCGCGGGCGCCGCGCGCACCCGCGCCGGCGAGGAATTGAACCTCGTCGACCGCGATCGCTTCGAGCTCTGCTGGATCGTCGACTTTCCGTTCTTCGAATGGAACGAGGACGAGAAGAAGATCGACTTCGCCCACAATCCGTTCTCCATGCCGCAGGGCGGCATCGACGCGCTCGGCGGTCAGGAGCCGCTGGGCATCAAGGCGTTCCAATACGACATGGTCTGCAACGGTTTCGAGATCGCATCCGGCGGCATCCGCAACCACCTGCCGGAGACCATGGTCAAGGCCTTCGAGATGGTCGGCCTCGATCGCCAGACGGTCGAGGAGCGCTTCGGCGGCCTCTACCGCGCCTTCCAGTACGGCGCGCCGCCGCATGGCGGCATGGCGGCCGGCATCGACCGCATCGTGATGCTTTTGGTCGGCGCCAAGAACCTGCGCGAGGTCACCATGTTCCCGATGAACCAGCAGGCCTATGACCTGCTGATGAACGCGCCTTCGGAGGCCACCCCGCAGCAGCTTCGGGAGCTGTCGCTGCGCGTCGCCGTCGCGAAGAAGGACTGACGCGGGGACTCATCCTGAATCGATGGTAGCCCCGGGAGCGATTGGCGGCTGGCCATCGCTCCCAGAGCCATTTTCTCAAGGATTGGGTCAGAGCGTGTGGGCAACCGCCCGGATTTCAACCAATTGCTGCGGGAATGCCAAACCCGAGACCCCGAGGAGGGTCACGGCGGCCCGGTGTGGTCCAACATACTCTTTGTAAACAGCGACGAACGCCTTCGTCGAGGAGGTCAGGCCCTGATCTTACGAAAACGGCGATCATCCGAACCGCCGTTGGATAATGCTCGCAGGTGCGAAGCGCCCCGATCAGTCCTCGTTCGCCTTGACCTTCACGCCCAGCGTCTTCGGCAGGTCGAGCGGGTTGGACATGGCGCCGGCCATGATCAGCGCGAACGGCACCGACGCCGGCGGTTCGGCCGAGATCTCGAGGCTCTTGGGGTCGTCGAGGAACTTGTTGACCGCGGCCGATACCTCGGCCGTCAGTTCGGGATTGTTGAGCTGCGCCATGCCGAACGGCACGATCGCCTTGGCCTGGTTGGCGACGTCCTTGCCGGACATGCCCTGCTGCTTGCCGACATAGTCGAGCACCTTGCCGGTCAGCGAATCGTCGTCGAAGCGCACCGAGGCGCCGTTGAAGGACAGCTGCTGCAAGAGGCCGAGCATGGCCATGCCCTGCGCGGAATTGTCGGCACCCTCGGGCTGTGCGGCGAACTTCTTTTGCATCTCCTGCATCGACTTGATGAAGTCGAGGGTGTAGCCGCCGAGATTGAAGGTCATGCCGAGCGTGCCGGCATTCTCGACCGAGATGTCATATTTCGACAGCTCCATCTTGCCGTCGCTGGGCTGCCAGGTGCCGGCCATCGAGACCGTACCGGAGATGTTCTGGTAGCCGAGCGCTTGGATCGCCTCCTTCGACTTCGGGTCCTCGACGAGTGTCAGGTCGGCGTTGAACTTTTCCGTGTTGGCGGTGAAGTCCATCGCTTTGCCGTCGGCCGGCGGGGTGATCTGGACGGCCAGCCCGTCCATCGAGAAGGCTGTCTTGTCGCCGACCTTGACCGTCATGTTGGAGAGCTCGGCCGACTTGTACATCATCAGCGAGCCGAGTGGGTCGGTGCTGCCTTCGGCCGGCACCTTCATGCCGTGAATGACAACGGGGCTGAGGTTGAGCGTCACGCCGTCCTGGCTGCGCTCGAATGCCGAGCTCGAGACGGTCGCGATCTCGAAGCCGCCATTGGCCTCGGTGATGCCCTCCAGCTTCACGTCGCCGATCGGCAGGGCTTGCTTTTCAGCTGCCGGCTTGATGGACACGCCCTGCAGCACCGCGTTCGAATCGTCGCCGGAGACGCCGGTCCAGGAAATGTCGACGCCCTGGGCGGCAAGGGCCGCCTTGACGCGCTCGGCCACCGCCGGATCGGCGGCGAAGGCGGTGTTGAGCGGCAGGGTCAGCAGAAAGGTTGAAAAAGCCAGTTTCTTGAGCATTGAGCGTTGAATTGTCATGGCGAGTTCCCTGTCCTGAAAAGTGTTTTTAAATTCTGCTCCATCACCATTCCGCAACGAACGGGTCGGGAACAAGGCGTTTCCCGGCACATTTGTCGAAAACGGCGATGAAAAGCAAACCCGGCCGGCACGCTTTGCATGATGCGGTGAATTTGTCATGAAGACCGCGGCTCTCCTGCGCCGGCGCGTTGCCTGCCCAGATAGAGGGCGCATGTAACAGATTGATGTTGGCCGGTTAGCCCGCTTGCTGCCGGGGCCGGTTGCAGAATGGGCAAACTGGAATGCTCGCCTTGCCGGTTCCGTGAAATCCTTCACGTCGCTGTTTGCGACGAATCCGCCGACTTCCAACCCGGCGCTTGCCGCGAATCACCCGCTCGGCTAGTCCAAATCCATGGGCAAAAGGCATTTGCCGCCTGAAGACAATGGCGGCGGCGACAACATCGAACCGGTCGATCTGAAGGAAGCGCTCGAGAAGCGCTATCTCGCCTATGCGCTGTCGACCATCATGCATCGGGCGCTGCCGGATGTGCGCGACGGACTGAAGCCGGTCCATCGCCGCATCATGCATGCCATGCGGCTCTTGCGGCTCAACCCGGATCAGGGCTTCGCCAAATGCGCCCGCATCGTCGGCGAGGTGATGGGTAAGTTCCATCCGCACGGCGACCAGTCGATCTACGACGCGCTGGTGCGCCTCGCGCAGGAATTCTCGATGCGCTACCCGCTGGTCGACGGGCAGGGCAATTTCGGCAATATCGACGGCGATAACGCCGCCGCCATGCGCTACACCGAGGCGCGCATGACGGAGGTGGCGACCGAGCTGCTTGCCGGCATCACCGAGGACGCCGTCGACTTCCGGCCGACCTATAATGAGGAGGACGAGGAACCCTCCGTTCTTCCCGGCGCCTTCCCGAACCTGCTCGCCAACGGCTCATCCGGCATTGCGGTCGGCATGGCGACCTCGATCCCGCCACACAACGCCGCCGAGCTTTGCGACGCGGCACTTCATCTGATCGAGCATTCGGACGCGCCGGTGACGAAGCTGATGGATTTCGTCCAAGGGCCGGATTTCCCGACCGGCGGCATCATCGTCGACAGCCGCGCCTCGATCCTCGAAGCCTATGAGAGCGGCCGCGGCGGTTTCCGCGTGCGCTCCAGATGGAGCCAGGAGGACCAGGGCAGGGGCACCTGGAGCATCGTCGTCACCGAAATCCCCTATGGCGTCCAGAAGGCCAGGCTGATCGAGAAGATCGCCGAGCTGCTGATGGCGCGCAAGCTGCCGCTGCTCGAGGACGTCCGCGACGAAAGCGCCGAGGATATCCGTATCGTCCTAGTGCCGAAGAGCCGCAGCGTCGATCCAGGCATCCTGATGGAATCGCTGTTCAAGCTGACCGAGCTCGAAAGCCGCTTCCCGCTCAACATGAACGTGCTGTCGCGCGGCAAGGTGCCGAACGTCCTGTCGCTGAAGGGCGTGCTGAGGGAATGGCTCGATCACCGCCGCGACGTGCTGATCCGCCGCTCGAGATATCGGCTGGGCGAGATCGAGAAGCGGCTGGAAATCCTGGCCGGCTATCTGATCGCCTATTTGAACATCGACGAGGTGATCAGGATCATCCGCGAGGAGGACGAGCCCAAGCAGGTGATGATGGCCCGCTGGTCGCTCACCGACAATCAGGCCGAAGCCATCCTCAACATGCGGCTGCGCGCCCTGCGCAAGCTCGAAGAGATCGAAATCCGCAAGGAGTTCGACGGCCTTACCGAGGAGAAGAAGCAGATCGAGGCATTGCTTGCCTCCGACGCCAAGCAATGGGCGACGATCAAGTGGGAAGTCGCTGAGGTTCGTAAGAAGTTCGGTCCGGAGACAGAGCTCGGCAAACGCCGCACCCAGTTCGCCGACGCGCCCGAGCATGACCTCACCGATATCGCGCACGCCATGATCGAGCGCGAGCCTGTCACCGTCGTGGTTTCGGAAAAGGGCTGGCTCCGCGCGATGAAGGGGCACCTGACCGACTATTCGCAGCTTGCCTTCAAGGAAGGCGACAGCCTGAAGCTCGCCTTCCACGCGCAGACGACCGACAAGATCCTGGTCTTCACCACCGGCGGCAAGTTCTACACTATCGGCGCCGACCGGCTGCCGGGCGGGCGCGGCCATGGCGAGCCGATCCGCATCATCGTCGACATGGAGAACGACCAGGACATCGTCACCGCCTTTGTGCACGACCCGAAGCGCAGGCTCCTTCTGGTCTCATACGACGCCAACGGCTTCGTCGTCTCCGAGGAAGAGGTGATCGCCAACACCCGCAAGGGCAAGCAGGTGATGAACGTCAAAGCGCCGGACGAGGCCAAACGCTGCATTCCGGTTGCCGGCGACCATCTCGCCATCGTCGGCGAGAATCGCAAGATGCTGATCTTCCCGCTGTCCGAAATCCCGGAAATGGCGCGAGGCAAGGGTGTGCGCCTGCAGAAATACAAGGACGGCGGCGTGCTGGACCTTAAGACCTTCACGATTGCAGCGGGGCTGACCTGGCAAGATTCGGCCGACCGCACCTTCACCAAGTCGCGCGAGGAATTGGCCGAGTGGATCGGCGCCCGCGCAGCCGCCGGTCGCATGGTGCCGAAGGGTTTCCCGAGGACGGGCAAGTTCGGGTAGCGGAGCTCCCCCTTCTCCCCGTGTGGGAGAAGGTGTCGCCGAAGGCGACGGATGAGCGTGTTCCAAGGAACGCAGAGGTCTCGCTCCGCTGGAACATCCCTTATCCGTCTCGGCGCTACGTGCCGATCCACCTTCTCCCTCGCGGGGAGGAGGCTAGGCGCAAACATTTGGACTATCGTCACGATTGCTGCACTATGATGGTGCATAAGCAACCATCGAGCTGGCAGGGGAGAACCGCCGCGTTGAAGCGGGCTGAGATCCAAAAACCAGGGCAGCGCCTGTTTGGTCTGTCGGCGCCGCTGAGGGCTGCCGTCATCCCGCCGCTGTCGGCGGCGCGCTGGCTCCTGGTGCTGATCGTCGCCGCCGGCGTCTATTTCTTTCACGGCTTCCTGTTCCCGGTGCTGGCGGCGCTCGTCATCGCCTTCGCCAGTTGGCCGCTCTACCGCCGGCTGCTCACCGGGGTCGGCGGTAACCGCACGATCGCCGCGACCCTCGCGATCCTGTTCATCCTGACCTTCCTGGTGGTGCCGATAGCGCTCGCCGGCACTTACGCCATCAACGAGCTTCGCGAGTGGGTGGTGTGGGCGATCGAGACCAACCGCAACGGGTCCGCCACGCCGCAATGGATCGCCACCATGCCGGTCGTCGGTGAATGGCTGAACCAGCAGTGGACGGCCAATCTCGGCCATCCCGGCGGCATCGGCGAACTGATCCAGATGGTCAGCGGCTCCAACATCGGCACCATCTATCGCGGCGCGCTGGCCGCCGGCGGCAGCGCCTTCGGCCTGCTGCTCACGCTGCTTTTCATGCTGATCGCGCTGTTCTTTGCCTATCGCGACGGCGAGGGCTTCGCGGCGCAGGTTGATCGCCTCGGCGAGCGCATCTTGCCGACGCGCTGGGAGCGCATCTCGCGCGTCGTGCCGGCCACCATTTCATCGACCGTCACCGGCATGACGGTCATCGCCATTGGCGAGGGCGTGGTGCTGGGCGTCGCCTATTGGCTGGCCGGCGTGCCGTCGCCGGTCACGCTCGGGGCGCTTACCGGCATCATGGCGCTGATCCCGGGCGGGGCGCCGCTCTCCTTTACGCTGGTGTCGATCTACCTCGCGGCCAGCGGCAAGTTGTTTGCGGGCCTCGCGCTGTTCGTCTGGGGCGCGGTCGAGCTTTTCATCGTCGACAAGACGCTGCGCCCGAAGCTGGTCGGCGGGCCGATCAAGCTGCCTTTCCTGCCGACCTTCTTCGGCCTGATCGGCGGCGTCAAGACGATGGGCTTCCTCGGCCTGTTCATAGGCCCTGTACTGATGGCGCTGCTCGTCGCCATCTGGCGCGAATGGCTGCGCGAGGTCGAGCTGATGGATGAGCTTCCACCTACCGCTGAAGAAGGGAACGGGCCGCCACGGATCGAGACGGCGCCTGAGACCAGGAAAATTCAGGCCGGGTAGGCGACGGCGAGCGCCGCGCGGCGCCTGCGGCCTTCGTGCAATTGCCAGAGCGAGTGGGCTACCAGCGCCACGATCAGGATCGCGCCGCCGATCAGGCTGTTTCCCGTCGGAGCCTCGGCAAAGACCAGCCAGACCCAGACAGGCGCGAGCACCGTCTCCAGAACGTAGAACATCGCCACCTCCGGCCCTGAAATATATTTCGGGCCGGCGGCGAGACAGAAGAACGAGATCGGCATGATCACCGCGCCGTTGAAGATGATCCACCACGGCGCGTTGACGTGCAGTCCTTCACCCGAGACCATGAATGCGGCGAGCGCCAGCGGAAAGACGACGCCGACCAGCGCGGTGAAGCCCATGTCCTTGCCGCTGGCGCGCGAGATGGTGATGGCGAGTGCGACGAAGAAGGCCGAGCAGAGCGCCATGAAATCGCCGAACAGTTTTCCGGTGCCGACCGAACCCCCGACAATGATCAGCACGCCGACGATCATCGCCAGCATTGCGATCACGGTGCTCAGCCGCGGTCGTTCTCTGAGGAACAGCCAGGAGAGCAGCGCCGCGAAGACGGTGTTGAAGGCCAGGATGAAGACGAGGTCGGCGGTCGAGGTATGATAGACGGCGGTGACGAAAGTGATGGAAGTCAGGCCGTAACAGATCGCCGCCGCCAGGCCCGACCAGCCGGGGATGAGCTTCGGCACGTTGCCGCGCACCGCTCGCCAAACGACCCAAATCAACAGGGTGGCGACAAGCGTTGTCCCGGTCCGCAGCGCCATGATGGTCCACGGGCTGCCATCCGCGAGCCGGATCAGGGGAATGTCGAAGGTGAGCACCAGGCCGCCGATAGCGGTGATCAGCAGGCCTTTCTGATGGTCGTGGTGGGAAGACATGATAGGTCTCGCAATGATTTGCAGGCGGTGGCTGGCTCGATGGCGCACTCTTCCAGCGAGTGGCGGAAACACCAGCTTCCTGCCCCTTGAAACAGTTTAAGAACGGGCTTTGGAAAAAACGTCAGCGACTGACCGCTTCGTGGTCGTAGCGTTCCCAGCCTTTCGGGCCGAGATGCTCCTGCGGCATGAAACGCATCTTATAGCTCATCTTGCGCGAGCCGTTGACCCAGTAGCCGAGATAGACGTGGGGCAGTCCCATCGCCTTGGCGCGGGCGATGTGATCGAGGATCATGAAGGTGCCGAGCGAGCGGTCCTCGAAATCGGGATTGAAGTAGGAATAGACCATCGACAAGCCGTCGGCCATCTTGTCGGTCAGCGCCACCGCGATCAATTCACCCTGGCCCTTGCCGGTGATGAAGGTGTCGGGGCCGCGGCGCCGGTATTCGATGATCTTGGTGTCGACATGCGTGTCCTCGACCATCATCGCATAGTCGAGCACTGTCATGTCGGACATCCCGCCGCGGCGATGGCGCGCGTCGAGATAGGCGCGAAACAGCGAATATTGCTCGGTGGAAGGCTGCGCGTCGTGCATGGCGCCGATGAGGTCGGCATTGCGCTGGGTGACGCGGCGCATGTTGCGGCTGGCGGTAAACTCCTGCGCCAGGATGCGCACCGACACGCAGGCGCGGCAGGATTCGCAGGCTGGCCGGTAGGCGATGTTCTGGGAACGCCGGAAGCCGCCTTGCGTGAGCAGATCGTTCATCTCGGGCGCCTTGTCGCCGACAAGGTGCGTGAACACCTTGCGCTCGAACTGGCCCTCCAGATAGGGGCACGGGGACGGCGCGGTCAGGAAGAACTGCGGCGACTGGGTCGGATGCTGCGTCATCGATTCTTGGACACGCTCCTGCGAATCGCCCTACCTTTGGCCCGGCCGGCGAAAAATTCAACAGGATTGTGCTGTCTCGGCCGGCCCAAGCTGTTCATAATCTAGCACAACCGGCGCGGCGAGGGCGGCCGCACATATCGTCAGCTATCGGTGCGGGTGACGACGGTGCCGAGAAGCAGGTCGTGCAGCGTGCGCTTGCGATCGGAAAACAGCGTGACCAGCAGCACCAGCGGCGTCAGGATGACGTTGCCGGCCCAGAACAGCACCGAATGCACGACGGCGGTCAGGCCGTCGATGCGCGTGCCGTCGAGCCTCTCAAGCCGGATGCCCATGATCTTCATGCCGGTTGTGGCCTGGTCGCGGCTGCCCAGCGTGTTCCAGACATAGAGGATGGCAACCGCCGGAAGCAGGACGGAGAACAGCGCCCAGCCCAGGCCGAAGGTCAAAAGCCCGAGTAGGGCGACCAATATGGCGAAGGGGATGGTGAGCAGCGCCACGAAGAAATAGTCGAGGATGAAGGCGAAGACGCGCCTAGTGCGCACGCCGCGGTAGGCGCGTGTATCCTCGAGCCTTGTGGTGATAATCTCGCCGTCCAGCACGCGCGTGTTCATGTGTCATGCCCTCGCAACAGACCAGAAATCAATCTCGGCCATTCGCCACTGAAATGGTGAAAGCCGGTGGCGGAATCAAGATGGACTGCTCGTGACGCCCGCGCGGCAGGCTGTGGCGAGCCGCGCTGCGGCGATTGAATTTATGGCGCGGATCGCGTTAGCCTGCTGCGGCGCAACAAGACGCCGAGGGGATGGGGAATATGGATTACGACATGTTGGTCATCGGCAGCGGCCCCTCCGGGCGCCGCGCCGCGGTGCAGTCGGCCAAGCTCGGCAAGTCGGTTTTGGTCGTCGATAGGGGCCGGCGTCTCGGCGGCGTCTCCGTGCACACCGGCACCATTCCATCCAAGACGCTGCGCGAAACCGTGCTCAATCTCTCCGGCTGGCGCGAGCGCGGCTTCTACGGGCGCGGCTATCGGGTCAAGCAGGATATTTCGGTCGGCGACCTCGTCGAGCGCCTGCGCAAGACGCTCGATCACGAAGTCGAGGTGCTACAGCATCAGTTCATGCGCAACGCGGTCAAAAGCGCGCGGGCCACGGCCAAGTTCATCGGCGCCAACAAGGTCAGCCTGACCACCGACAATGGCGACTACAGCGAGATCGGTTTCGCCAATGCGCTGATCGCCGTCGGCACCAGGCCGCACCGCCCGCGCGACGTGCCGTTCGACAAGACGCGCGTCTTCGACAGCGACGAGATGCTGGAACTCGACCGGTTGCCGCGCACGCTGACCGTCATCGGCGCCGGCGTCATCGGCGTCGAATACGCGACCATCTTTTCCGCGCTCGACGTGCCGGTGACGCTGGTCGAGCCGCGCAACACCATCCTCGATTTCGTCGATCGCGAAATCGTCGACGACTTCATCCATCAGATGCGCGACCGCGGCATGACCATTCGCCTCGGCAGCACGGTGAAGGAAATCGCCTCCAAGCCCGATCATGCCGAAGTGACGCTTGCCGATGGCCGTACCATTCGCTCCGAAATCGTGCTTTACGCTGCCGGCCGCAGCGGCAATCTTGGCAGCCTCGGGCTCGACGTGGTCGGCATCGAGGCCGACAGCCGCGGCCGCATCAAGGTCGATCCCCAGACATTTCGGACCAGCGCGCCCAATATCTATGCCACCGGCGACGTCATCGGGTTTCCGAGTCTGGCCTCGACCTCGATGGAGCAGGGCAGGGTGGCTGCCTGCCATGCCTTCGGCGTGGCGCTGCCACCGCCGCCGGAAACGTTTCCTTACGGCATCTACGCCGTGCCGGAAATCTCCACCGTCGGCCAATCGGAGGAGCAGGTGCGCGAGAGCGGGATCGCCTATGAGGTCGGCGTGGCGCGCTTCCGGGAAACCTCGCGCGGCCACATCATGGGCGTCAACTCAGGTTTCCTGAAGCTCCTGTTCTCGGTCGACACGCGCCGCCTGCTCGGCGCCCATATCGTCGGCGAGGGTGCGACCGAGCTCATCCATATCGGCCAGGCGGTGATCAATCTCGGCGGCACGGTCGACTTCTTCGTCAACAACACCTTCAACTATCCGACGCTCGCCGAAGCCTACAAGATCGCCGGGCTGGATGCCTGGAACCGGATGGGGCAGGGCTAGCCTCGGCAGCACCGTCTATCTCTCGTCAGGCGGCCGGCGTCGAGGTCGCGGCAAGCCACTGCCGGGCGATCGCGGCATCCGCGGCGCCGAACTCGTGGCCGGAGGCGACGATGCGCGCATCGACCTCGGCACGGCGCTGGCTGAAGAGCGTCACCAAGGCTGGCGCGAACGGGCCGTAGGTCTGGTCGGCCGCGCCGGCGATGATCAGCACTCGCGTTGCGGCAAGATCGGTCGCCGGCGCATCGTCGAGCACCGGCATGGCCCTGAGCAGCGCCGCCTGCCTGACGAGGCCCGGGTGAAGCAGCATCAGCGTGGAAACCAGATTGGCGCCGTTTGAGTAACCCAGGAAGGTCGCGCGAGTGAGATCAAGCTCGTGGTGCCGTGCGGCTTCCACCGCGAATTGGGCGAAAGCGGCCGTCTCCGCGCGGATGCTCGACTGCTCGAAGCTGGTCGGCGTGATTCGCTCGAACCAGCGAAAACCGTCCTCCTGGCGGATGCGGCCGCGTGCTGCGACAACCACCGCGCGCGGCGCGATCCGCCTCGCCAGCGGCAAAAGTGTCGCTTCGTCCACGCCCGATCCATGCAGCACGAAAAGGCATTCGCCGCTCGCATTTTCCGGTCTGATCAGACGATAGGAAAAGGGCAGATCACGCTGCAGCTCGCTGTTTTTGCTGTCATGTTCGGACATGATCAGATCCTTTTGATTCTACGGTGATTTCGCTGATTTGCCGGCTTCAAAACGGAATGTTTTCAAGCTCCGCGAAAGTTGATTGAACCCGGCGCATTTCGGGCCGTTTCTGCGCCGATACACTCCCGAACGGGAGGAATCGAAGCGGTGCGTCGGGGGTCGCATTGCTGGACATGAAACACCAGCTCTGAGGCCTTTTGTCGATGACCATCCCCGTTTCTCAACGCGATACGCGTATCGATGTGCTGCGCGCGCTCGCCTTGCTCACCATTTTCGTCGACCACGTGCCGGGTACCGTCTTCGAAAACCTGACCTACAAGAACCTCGGCTTTTCCGATGCGGCAGAGGCCTTCGTTTTGATCTCCGGCATCTCGGTGGCGCTCGCCTATGGCACCAAGTTCAAGCCGGGGGGCAGGCTGCTGGCGACCCTCAAGATGTGGCGGCGCGCCGGCGTGCTCTACGTCACCCACATCGTCATCACCATGCTGGTGATCGCCCTGTTTTCCGCCACGGCCGTGTTCGCCCACCGCCCGGAGCTGTTGGAGATGATCAACATCGAGCCGCTGATGAAGGACACGCCGGAGGTGCTTTTCGGCATCGTCACCCTCGGCCATCAGCTCGGCTACAACAACATCCTGCCGGTCTATGCGGCGCTGCTTCTGGCGGCGCCGGCCTTCGTTCTGTTCGTCAGCTACAGGCCCGTGGCGGCACTGACCGTGTCCGGGCTGCTGTGGCTGGTCGCCGGCATCTGGCAGATCGCTCCGCCGAATTATCCCGAGCCGGGTCTCTGGTTCTTGAACCCGCTGTCCTGGCAGTTTCTGTTCAACATCGGCCTTGCCGCCATGCTGCATATCAAGCGCGGCGGCACCATCCCCGTAAACCGGTGGCTGCTGGGTTTCGCCGGCGTCTATGTGGTGGGCGCGGCGATCTGGGTGCACAGCCCACTCTGGGGGCAGATCACCTGGTTCAATCTGCCGGTGGTGATCGGCGGCTTCGACAAGACCTTCCTGTCGCTGCCGCGGCTGCTGCATATCTTGGCCGTCAGCTATCTGGTAGTCGCCCTGCCGGCCGTATCGAACCTTTTCCGCGCCAAGCCCGACAATCCGCTGGCGATCCTCGGCAAGCGCTCGCTGCCCGTTTTCGTTGCCGGAACGCTGATCGCCATGGCCGCTCAGGTGCTCAAGCTGATCAATCCGGGCGGCCTCGCCTATGACACGCTGCTGATCGCTGCCGGCATCGCCATGCAGTTCGCGCTGGCGCTCTATCTCGAATGGCTCGCCGGTCTCGGCCCGACCCGCATCAAGCCGGCGCGTGCGGAGCCGGCGCGCACCGGGTTCCCTGTGCCGCCCATGCCGGCGCGGGTCGGCGGATATTGAGATGTGGTTCTAGGATATGGGAGCAGGGCCCGTTGAGGCCCTGACGACGAGCTCAACGCCCATCGTCTCGCGCCGCACCGCGCCGTCATAGTCGAGGATCATGCGCGCGGCCCGCCGGCCGATCTCGGTGATCGGCTGCGCGATCGTGGTCAGCGGCGGGTCGCAGAGCGCGCCGTCGGGCACGCCGTCGAAGCCGACAACGGAAACGTCTTCCGGCACTTTCAGACCGCGCGCAGTCAGCCAGTCGATGGCGATCATGGCCATCCTGTCCGACATTGCCAGGATAGCGGTCGGCCGCTCGCCGCCGGCAAAGATCGCTTCGAGCCCGGCCCAGGTGCTCCTTTGCTCGTTCTCGGTCTCGAAGACCGGGATGCTCTTCGTGTCGACACCGAAGCCGGACAGTTCCTCGAAATAGCCGGCCAGACGATCGCGCGTTCCCGTGTAGACGGCCGAGCGGACCATTTCGGGCGTGACGAAGCCGGTGCGGTCATCGCCGAGAGTAAGCGACAGCACGGCGAAACGGCGATGCCCGAGTTCGGCAAGATGCCGCGCGGCGAGCCGTCCGCCAGCGATATTGTCGACGCCGATGGCCGAGATCGTCTCGTCGTGAAAGCCGAGCTCCAACGCCACGAAGGGCAGCCTGCGTTCGCGCGTCAGCTCGACGAGACGCGAGCCGCCTTCGATGCAGAACAGGATGAAACCGTCGACAAGCGCGCTCTGGATGTTCCAGGCGAGCTTCTCCTGGTTGGCCGCCGAAACCAATGCGATGCCGGCGCCGGTGGCGTCGCAGGCCTCGGAAATGCCGGCCATCATGACGCGCGCGAAGGGATCCTCGAAGAAGTAGGAAAGGGGCTCGGTCGTGCCGACGCCGATGGCATTGACCTTGCCGGCGCGCAGCAGGCGGCCTTTCGGATCAGGCCCGGCGTAACCCATCGCCTCCGCCACCGCCCTGACCCGCTCGCGCACCTCGGCGCGCACGACCTCCGGGCGACTGAAGACATTGGAGGCCGTCCCATGCGAGACGCCCGCCGCCTTGGCAATATCCGCCAGCCGGATGGGGCGTGCCTGGCCTTCGATGAGTGATGCCATGTCTGTTCTCCGAATCCGGTCGCATGTCGAACATGGACGCGGAATGTCCGACGGTCCACTTACCATTTTTGTTGGATCGATTCAAATTTCTCCTTGACTTCGGCGGTGCAGGGCTTATAATTGAATCGATCCAAGTCACCTGACATGAAGCAAGATACGAGAAGGAGGGTGCCATGCATCCGGTCAACTTTTTGTTCGAGGACGTCTACCGCAACGATTGGGGCATTGCTTCGGCCGCGCAGAGTGAGCGGCGCTGCGGCAAGACAGGCCCGTGGAAGCGTCAGCCCCGCTTCATCGTGGAGCGCAAGCGCGCCTGAGCAGCCAGTCTTTTTCGCGTCGATCGGTTGGATCGATTCAATTGAAGGAACCAAGCCATGCATCCCATCAGCCATCTTTTCGAGGACATCTATCGCAACTATTGGGGCATCTCGCCGGCAACCGACCGGCCGGAACGGCGGCGCGCGGCGGAGCCGGCGTCGCGCCAGCGGCGCCTGCGTCGGGGAGGGCGGTAGTCGCGGCCCATTTTCCGACGAGCCTCAGCAATGGCAAGGCGGATCTAGGACCCTGGGCGCCACAGCGCCGAGACCGCAATCGCCAGCCAGCCGACGATAAGCAGCGTGCCGCCGATCGGCGCCGACATCGGAAACAGTCGCGAACCGAGGAAATCCCGGGCGAGAAGATCGCCCGAGAACAGCAGCAGGCCGACAAGGAGCGCCAGGCTTGCGATCCTCAGATACCGGCTGCCGCCGATAAGACCGATGGCGAGGAAGACCGGCGCATGCATCAGCAGGAAGGATGCGGCCGTGCCGGTGAAGGCGCCGCCGCGATGCGCGGCCGCCGCCGACAGCGCCACCCCTGCCGCGCCGACGAGACCGCCTGCCAGCACGAGGATGCGGCTGCCGCCGTCTGATGGTTGCCCGGCAAGACTCATTTCGATGCTCCGTCTTCGATCGCGCGCGGCTCAGGATTCGCCGGCTTCGAGCAGCATATGCCGTGCGCGCCGCGTCTGGACAATCCAGTTATAGACCGCCCCCAGCGCCATCAGCACCGATGTGCCCAAGAACGCCGCCCGCATGCCGAAATGGCCGCCGACGAAGCCTCCGGCGAGCGGTCCCGCGACCTGGCCGACATACTGCGCCGAGATCGATAGTCCGAGCACATTGCCGCCGACGCCGTCGGGGATGTTGTGACGGATGACGCTGGTGATGCAGGGCAGGAGGCCGCCCAGCGCCAGCCCCATCAGGAAGCGCAACCCGATCAGCTGCCAGCCGTCGGTGACGAAAGCTTGCGGGACAAGCAGCAGCGCAGAAATCGCGAGCGCGCCGACGACCACGTTCCAGTGGCCGACCCGATCGGCAAGCTTGCCCAGCCACGACGAGGACAGGATGGTTCCAAGCGCGGCCGCCGACATCACCACGCCCGCGACCATCGTCACCTTGCTCTGGTCCGCGACGAGCTGCTGCACATAGACCGTGATGATCGGCTCGATCGACATGGTTGCAAAGGCGAGCAGCATGCCGGTCGTCAGCATCGCGACGACCGGGCGCTTGTCGGGAATCTGTGCCCAGCTGCTCTTCGGCTTTGCCGACGAGACCGGTTTGGGAGCCGGCGGGTTTTCCTTGATCAGGAAAGTCGTGGCCAGGAAAGCGAGAAAGATGACAGCGCCTGACAACAGGAAGGTGGCGCGGATGCCGATCACCGGCGGCAGCATGCCACCAAGCAGCGGTCCGACCAGCGAGCCGGCCGTGATACCGGCCGACAGCACGCCGAGCGCCCAGCCGGAGCGCTCCTTTGGCGTCTGCATCGCCACCAATATCGTCGATCCCGAGGAGTAGCCGCCGGCAAAGCCGATCAGGAGCCTCAGCAACACCAATTGCCAGACGCTCTCGACCATACCGGTCAGCGACATGCAGATCGCCATGCCGAACGAGGCGCGCACCAGCATCAGCTTTCGGCCGTAACGGTCGCCGAGCCGCCCCCACAGAGGGGCGACCAGCGCCGCGGCAAAGAAGGTGGCACCGTAAGCAACTCCTGACCATTGCACGATTGCCGCGTGCCCTTTGGCACCCAGCTGTTCGACATAAAGCGGCAGGAACGGCAACAGCAGCGTCATGGCAATCAGCGTGCTGAACGAGCCGGCGAAGCAGACGGCGAGATTGCGTCGCCAATGGATATTGTAGCCGCTCTGGGTGCTGTTTTCTGCCATGTCATGCCTACTTGGTTGTCCGGGATTGTTCCGGATACCATTTTGGGATACCAAATCGGTATGCGTCATGAACCTCAACCCAGCCGCTGTCAATGCGGTGCCGAAGAGCGGAACGACAATGTCGCAAATGCAGAATGTCGAAAGGCAGCTTCGCGGAATGATCCTTGGGCTCGAGATCGGCCCGGGCGAGCGGCTGACCGAGCGTTGGATCGAAAGTCGCTTCGGCGCCTCCCGCACCCCGGTCAGGGCGGCGCTGCTGCGCCTCGAGACCGAAGGGCTGATCGCTCGTGACGGCCGCGGCTGGACGGTGGCGCCGATCAATCTCGCCGAGCTCGGCCAGATCGCCGTCTACCGCGAGGCGGTCGAGGTGGCGGCGGTGCGGTTGACGGCGTCGCTGGAAGATCGCAGCGGGATCGAGGTGATCGCGGCGATGCTCGATTCCTGCGACGCCGGTACGCCTCGCGAGGAATGGCACCGCGTTGGTCTGGATTTTCACATCGAGCTGGCCAGGCTTTCCGGCAATGAATTCCTGCTTAGGGGAGTCCGCGATGCAATGACCAGGCTCTCCCGCGCGCGTTGGCTGGAAGTGCGCGACACGGCGGCGCTTGGCCGCGCCTGGGCCGAGCACCACGCCATCCTGGCTGCCGTGCGAAAGGGTGACGCCGAAAAGGCGGCACGGCTGCTCTCGGCCCACATCGCCGGCAGCCGCCACCGCCTGGTGACTTCGCTGCATGACGACCGGCGCGGCCTGCGCGCCAGGGGCTTTGCTGTCGTCGCTGCCTGATCCTCGGCCATCGTCGAATATTAGAACTTCAACAAGTTCGTCAGCTTGGGCGGGCTTGCAAGATGTTCGGCACAATGCTGTAGGAGGCGACGGACATCTTTAAACGACGGACGCATGGCCTCGCCCTTACGCACCGCAGCGCGGGTATTTTATTTCATACGCAACATCACCCGCGATGTGGCGCCGCAGGCTCTCTTTCGCCAGCGGCTTGCGCGCCGGCTGGAGCAGGCACGGCTCTCCAGCAAAACGGTCCGTGATCGGGTCAACTACTACAACCGGCTCGACCATAGCTTCGTGCCGAGCGCGGCGGCGGTGCCCGCCAGTCAAATACCCAAGTTCGGGAGCATGTACTATTACGACCTGAAGGAGTTCGCCCGCTACTTCGATCGCCACCTGCTCATCGATCTCGAGTTCGGCGACGTCGTCGACGTTCCGGCGGTGCCGTCAATCGTCAAGGACCGCCCGATCCGCAACGACAACGGCAACGCCGTGATCATGAAGCTCGACAAGTTCCGCCATTTCAACATGCCAAAGGACAATTTGTCCTTCGCCGACAAGCGCCCGATGGCGGTCTGGCGCGGTCATTTCAACAATCCGATCCGCAAACGGTTCGTCGATGCCGTGCGCGACCTGCCGTCTTGCGATGCCGGCTCGCCCAAGCCAAGCGCCCCGGAGAACTATCGCAAGCCGTATCTCACGATCGCGCAGCAGCGGCAGTTCCGCTACATCGTCTCGCTCGAAGGCAATGACGTGGCGACGAACCTCAAGTGGATCATGAGCTCGAATTCGCTCTGCCTGATGCCGCCGCCGACCTACGAAACCTGGTTCGCCGAGGCTGAGCTCGAGGCCGATGTTCACTACGTGCCTCTGGCGTCGGATTTTTCTGACGTCGCCGACAAGATCGCCTATTTCGAAAAGCACCCGGCGGAAGCCCAACGCATCATAACGGCGGCCAACGCCTATTGCCGCCGGTTCAGCAACGAAAAGGACGAGCGGGCGGTATCGCTACTCGTCCTCTACAAATATTTCGTGCTCAGCGGCCAGGTCGAACCCGACCCGGAAGTCTGGCGTTTTATCGCCGGCTGACCTCCGCGCCTTTCGGGCGCGGAGCACGGCGCGAATTCTCAGATATCGCTGCGGTCGAGCACCAGGTCGGCGGGGCCGAACCGGTTCTTGGCGGTGAGCTGCTGGTGCCAGTAGGGATAAAGCACCGGCGGCCGGCTGACGTCGTCGAGGCGCAGGCGCTCGTCCAGGGACAGCGTCAGGCTGGCCGCGGCGAGGTTGTCCTTGAGCTGGGCTTCGTTGCGGGCGCCGATCACCAGCGAAGAAACGGCCGGGCGGCCGAGCAGCCAGGCAAGCGCCACCTGTGCCGCCGAAACGCCGCGCGCCTTGCCGATTTCGACCAGAACGTCGACGATCCGCCACAACCTGTCCTCGTCGCGGATCGGCGGTTCGGACCAGCCGCCAAGCTGGCGGGCCGACGGGCTGTCGCGGCGGTATTTGCCCGACAGCAGGCCGCCGGCCAGCGGGCTCCACACCAGCACGCCAAGACCCTGGTCGACCGAGATCGGCAGCAACTCGTACTCCGCCTCGCGCGCTTCCAGCGTGTAGTGGATCTGCTGCGTGACGAAGCGCGGCTGATGATGGCTGTCGCTGATCGAGAGCGCCTTCATCACCTGCCAGCCCGAATAATTGGAACAGCCGACATAACGGACCTTGCCCTGGCTGACCAAAGTGTCGAGCGCAGCGATCGTTTCCTCCAGCGGCGTGACCCCATCCCACTCATGCAGGAAATAGATGTCGATCACGTCGGTCTTGAGCCGCTTCAGGCTCCTCTCGCATTCCCGAATCAGGTGATGGCGCGACAGGCCTTCGTCGTTGGGGCCGTTTCCGATCCGCATGCGCGCCTTGGAGGCGATGAGCACATCGTTCTTGCGCTTGCCGCTGAGCGCCTCGCCGACGATCTCCTCCGACAGGCCGTTCGAATACACGTTGGCGGTGTCAATGAGATTGATGCCGGCATCGATGCAGGTATCGATGATGCGGCTCGCCTGCGAAAGATCCGAATTGCCGACCGCGGCGAACGGGCCCGTCCCGCCGAAGGTCATTGTGCCAAGGGTCAAAGTCGAAACCTTCAGGCCGGAACGGCCAAGCGTGCGGTATTCCATGTCAGGTCCTTGCGATTTGTTTTGAAGAGGCGCGGCGTCGCGGGCGCCGGGAAGAGGCGAAGTATTTGTAGGACAATTCGGGCGGCTTGTCGCCCCGCCATCGATACGGGCCGATCACATATCGGCTGGTCCAGCGTTGCCGGCTCCTGCTCGCAATAAAACCGTCATTGCGCGTCTGTATCTCAGTCGGCTTACGGAGTTGTGCTTCCGGCCGCGGCCGGAGCGCATCCGAGGCGAAAGTGGCTGACAGGCAGGAGCTGCGCAATGAACGAGGTCAAGACGAATTCCGGAGCCAAGGACTGGCTGGAAGCCGAACTCGAGGACACGCTCGACGAGGACTACGAGCTGGAGATTTCCGAACCCGCGCTCTCGCTCGAGATCGCCAGGATCTACAAGAAGTCGCATCCGCCCTCCATCGAGCGAATTACCTATTTCCGCGAGCTGCTGCGGCTGCAGTCGGAGCTCATCAAGCTGCAGTCCTGGGTTGCCTACCACAAGAAGAAGCTGGTGGTGATCTTCGAGGGACGCGACTCGGCCGGCAAGGGCGGCGTCATCAAGCGCATCACCCAGCGCCTCAATCCGCGCATCTGCCGCGTCGTCGCGCTGCCGGCGCCGACCGAGCGTGAAAGATCGCAATGGTATTTCCAGCGCTACGTGCCGCATCTGCCGGCGGGCGGCGAGATCGTGCTGTTCGACCGCTCCTGGTACAACCGATCGGGCGTCGAGCGGGTGATGGGCTTTGCCAATGCGGATCAGGTCGAAGAGTTTTTCCGCGACGTGCCGGAATTCGAACGCATGCTGGTGCGCTCCGGCATCACGCTGGTGAAATACTGGTTCTCGATTACCGACGAGGAGCAGCAGATGCGCTTTTTGATGCGCATCCACGATCCGATGAAGCAGTGGAAGCTGTCGCCGATGGACCTGCAGTCGCGCGTGCGCTGGGAACAATACACCAAAGCCAAGGAAGAGACCTTCGCCCGTACCAACATCAAGGAAGCGCCGTGGTTCATTGTCGAAGGCAACGACAAGAAGCGGGCCCGACTGAACTGCATCGATCACCTGCTGCAGCAAATGCCTTACGAAGACGTGCCGCATGAGGAGATCACGCTGCCGGAGCGCGTCTTCAACCCGTCCTACGAGCGGCAGGTGCTGCCGCGCGAGCTTTATGTGCCGGAAAAGTATTGAGCACTTCCCCATCTCCCACAGGGGGAGAAGGGGGAGCCGAGCTTACGCCCGCCCGATCATCACATGCGTCGCGTCGGCGGTCGCGACCTGGCTGGTGCAGCGGTAGCCGAGCTTCGGCATGTCCAGCCCGGCGAAAAGATGCTCGCCGGAGCCGAGCAGGATCGGCGAGACCGCGAGATGCATCTCGTCGATCAGGCTTTCCTTCAGATATTGCCGGATCGTGGCGACGCCGCCGCCGACCCGCACATCCTTGTCCTTGGCGGCCGCCTTTGCCTGTTCGAGCGCCGAATGGATGCCGCCGGTGACGAAGTAAAACGTCGTGCCGCCTTCCATTAAGATCGGCGCCCGCTTGTGATGGGTGAGCACGAAGACCGGCACGTGATAGGGCGGGTTGTCACCCCACCAGCCTTTCCAGCTCTCGTCCGGCCATTCGCCGCGGACCGGCCCGAACATGTTGCGGCCGAGGATCCAGGCGCCGACATTCTCGAAACTGCGCACGGCGAAGCTGTCGTCGATGCCCTTGGTCCCGCCGTCTTTGCCGATCACCATCTCACGAAAGGTGCGGGTGCCGATCATCCATTTATGCAGTCCTTCGCCGCCGACGCCGAGCGGGCTTTCGAGAGTCTGATCGGGGCCGGCGCCGTAGCCGTCCAGCGACAGGGTAAAAGCGTTGACGCGCAGCTTTGACATGATCGCCTCGTGAACTAGTTGTATTTTGCAAGCAGTCATGGGGTAACTTAACTGATTGCATAATGCAAGCGGAATTTTCCGGCGAGCGATCGCCTCGTCGGGCGGCGCCCAGGTGACGCTGCGAGAATTTAAGATTTCGCCTGGGCCTAGCCCCTCAGCATCTCCGCTACGGTCGGCGCGAAATAGGTGAGGACGCCGTCGCAGCCGGCTCGCTTGAGGGCGAGAAGCGATTCCACCATCGCCTTTTCGCCGTCGATCCAGCCATTGGCGCTGGCCGCCTTGATCATCGAATATTCGCCCGACACCTGGTAGGCGAAGGTCGGCATCTGGAACTCGTCCTTCAGCCGCCGGATGATGTCGAGATAGGGCAGCCCCGGCTTCACCATCAGCATGTCGGCGCCTTCGGCCAGATCCTGCTCGGCCTCGCGCACGGCTTCATCGGAATTCGCGTGGTCGATATAATAGGTCTTCTTGTCGCCCTTGAGCAGGCCGGCGGTGCCGACTGCCTCGCGATAGGGGCCGTAGAAGGCCGAGGCGAATTTCGTCGCATAGGACATGATCGCCACGTCCTGGAAGCCGTTGGCGTCCAGCGCGTCGCGGATCGCGCCGATGCGGCCGTCCATCATGTCGGACGGCGCGATGATGTCCGCCCCGGCGGCTGCCTGGATGACGGCCGCGGCCGTGACCTGCTCGACGGTTTCGTCGTTGACGATGATGCCGTCGCGCAGGATGCCGTCATGGCCATGGCTGGTGAACGGATCGAGCGCCGCGTCGGTGATGATGCCGATCTCCGGCACCGCATCCTTGATGGCGCGGGTGGCCCGGTTGATGACATTGTCGGGATCGAGGATATGCGAGCCCGTCTGGTCGCGCAGCGAAACCTCGATGTTGGGAAAAGTCGCGATCGCCGGGATGCCGAGCTTGGCGGCGCGCTCCGCTTCCTTCACCGCGAGGTCGACCGACAGACGGTAGACATCCGGCATGGCGGCGATCGGCTCGCGCACATTTTTGCCCTCGACGACGAAGATCGGCCAGATCAGATCGTTCACCGAGAGCTGGTTTTCCTGCACCAGCCGGCGCGACCAGTCGGCCTTGCGCATGCGCCGCAGCCTG
The DNA here is from genome assembly GCF_002294985.1 of Mesorhizobium sp. WSM3862. GTDB lineage: Bacteria > Pseudomonadota > Alphaproteobacteria > Rhizobiales > Rhizobiaceae > Mesorhizobium. The sequence goes on from NZ_NSGE01000007.1 coordinate 189,167, forward strand.
CGGCTGCCTGTGATCTCGTCGACGCTGCGGGCGCCGGCGGGCTTTGCGGGGGTGAACTTGTTCATCGCCAAAACTCTGTTGTCGTCCCGGCTTTTACCATGCGCCCCTGCCGCTGACCAATGCGACACGATTGTGCCAGTTGCTTCCGTGAAGAACGAGGGAGGGATCGCCGGCGCTGGAGCACTTCCCTTCTTCCTTCACGGGGAAAAGGTGGAGCAGGCGGATGAAGGGCTGCGCCGACGTTTACGGCTGTCCATTCCCCGACAGAATCTGTGCCGCGCCCTTCACAGCCACGCGAAAAGCCTCGTCGAAGCTGACGCCGCGCACCTGCCATTGATAGGTTTTGCCGTGTTCGGCCAGCCGCCAGTCGGCGATCCAGCCCAATTCCTTGTCGTTCCACACGATGCTGCCGGCGAGCGCCCGGTCGGCACCCGCCTGCCGGGCGAGCTGGTCGAGCTTTGCCATATCGGCAGTGCGCAGCGCCTTGTCGTCGAGGCCGGCGAGCTGGTTAGCCTCTGGAAAGCTGACATGCACCGAGAGCGGCGCCGTGGCATTGGCAAAGGATTCGCGCATTGACTGGCCGCGATCCTCGTCGGCCGTCAGCACGAAATGTTGCGCCCCTTGCTCGGCCGTTATGAAGACGGCAATCAGCGGCCGCTCGCCCTGCCATGGCCTGCTGCCGAGCTGCGCCAGGAGCTTGTCGACCACTGTGGGCTTGTAGAGGCAGGTGAGGTCGTGCGGCCGGTCATGCGTGCCTTGCTCGTCATGGATCGGAACGCCTTCCAGCCGGTCACGGTAGCGGAAGGATTGGACGAAGTCAGCCGCCTTATTGCGCAGCGCCAGCATCTCCGGCTTCTGCGTCAGCCGCTGATCGCCTGAAACCTTGACCAGCACCTTGTCCAGGCAATCCCTGAAGCCGATCTCGCGATTAGGCTCGCCGGTGCCGGTGACGATCGTCTGCGCCAGGTAGAGTTCGGAGGCTGCCTCGGCGGCGGCCGGCGCAACTCCCAGAAAGAGGAGACCTGCCAATCCAGCAACGAGACGAGAAACCCCAGCCATGTCGATTAGCTCGAAATCTGTCGCGCCGCCTACGCGCGACACTTTGCCGGTTACCTAACACCGGAAGCGGCTGGCCGCCAGCGCGGCGTTGCCGCCATTGACGCATCCCTATGCCGCCTTTAGCACTTCAATCCCTCTGGAAGGGCGGAGAGGAGGATTCTCTGGCGATGGATTTTGGCGGAGGCGACGAGATTCGCTTCGAGCGTCTAGGCAAGGCGGGCGTCGTCACACTGACGCGGCCGCAGGCGCTCAATGCCGTCACCCATCGCATGGTCAAGGCGCTTGGCAAGGCGCTTGACGCCTGGGAGGGCGATGCCGGCGTCGCCGTCGTCGTCGTCAAGGCTGAGGGCAGGGCATTTTCCGCCGGTGGCGATATTCTGCACATTTACGAGGCGGGCCGCGCCGGCAAGCCGCCGGTCGACTTCTTCGCCGACGAGTATCGTCTCAATGCCCGCATCGCCCGCTTCAGGAAACCCTATGTCGCGCTGATCGACGGCATCGTCATGGGCGGCGGGGTCGGCATTTCCTTCCACGGCTCGCACCGCGTGCTGACCGAGAACGCGCAATTCGCCATGCCGGAAGTCGGCATCGGCTTCTTCCCCGATGTTGGCGCCAGCCATTTGCTGCCCGATCTCGGCGGCAGCTTCGGCATGTATCTGGGGCTGACAGGAAACCGCATCCGCTATGGTGATGCACTGTGGTCGGGCCTCGCCACCCACACGATCAAGGCCGAGGACCAGGCGGGGCTGCTTGACGAGCTGGCCACAAGCGGCGACGCGAACGCGGAGTTGCGCGATTTCTTCACACCCGCAAGACGCGAGACCGAGCGGCAGGATCTGGAATCGATCGCCCGCCATTTCTCGCAACCCTCGCTCGCCGCTATCGTCGCCAGCCTGGAGCGGGCATCCGCCACCGACGCTTTCGGCGACAAGACGCTGGCAACGATCAGGACGCGTTCGCCGACCAGCCTCAACGTCGCCTGGCGCGAGATCAGCGCCGGGTCGACGCTGTCGATGGACGAGTGCATGAAGATGGAGTTCCGCATCCTCAACCGCATGCTGGCCGGCCACGACTTTTATGAAGGCATCCGCGCGGCCATCATCGACAAGGGTTCGAAGCCGGAATGGCGGCCCGCCAGCCTCGATGCGGTGAGCGCGGCCGATGTCGACGCGTATTTCGCGCCGCTCGGGGCCGGGGAGCTGGAGCTGTGAGCGAGGTCACCTCCAGGCGCGTGGTGCTGCAGCCCTCGACCACCGAGATCATCTTCGCCTGGTTCCAGCGGGTCATTGCCGGCTACTGCCTGCTGTTCGGTGTCCTCTACTGGGTCCGGCTGATCGGCATCTATCCGGGCGAGCTCTGGCGCTTCGATCTGATGCCGGTGCACTGGCAGGTGGCTGCGGCCACGCTTGCCGTTTTCTTTCCTTTCGCCGCCGCGGGCCTTTGGATGCTTGCCTCCTGGGGGCCAGTGATCTGGTTCATCTGCGCGGCGACCGAGACCGTCATGTATGCCGGTTTTCCCAATCTCTTCGGCCACCGGATCCTGATCGTCGTCTCACATGCCTGCGTGGCGCTGCTCTACATCGTCTTCCGCGTGGTCATCTGGCTGCAGAAGCGCCAGCTCAGGCAATAGCTTGCCGGGCGGCGTAAGGAACCTAGATACGGGGTCGGCGACTGCCCCAAAACCCTTGGCTAAATCTTTAGGTTAATTGTTCTTGCTCGTATGACCGTTCGTTAAGCCTCTTTCGAAACCTCTTACCGGTAAGCTCTTGTTAGCCCTGGCGTTTAAGTCGAATTTTATGAGTATTCGATAGTGTCGCGATCAAGGTGAAGAACAAAAAATCACCGGGCGACAAACGAGAGGCAAAGACAATGATCAATTCGCGTCCGGCGGCGAAAACCGCCAACGTTTCCGACGATCGCCGCGAGGCGATCCGTTCGCTGTACATGGAATCGCTGCAGCTGGTGGAGCGTCTGCATCGCCGTCTGCTTGACGTGATCAAGGACGAGTTCGACCGCAACGGCCGCTCCGACATCAACGCCATCCAGGCGCTTTTGCTCTTCAACATCGGCAATTCGGAGCTGACCGCCGGCGAGCTGCGCTCGCGCGGTTATTATCTCGGCTCGAACGTCTCCTACAATCTGAAGAAGCTGGTCGACCTCGGCTTCATCAACCACCAGCGCTCGCGCATCGACCGCCGCTCGGTCCGCGTCTCGCTGACGCCGAAGGGCAACGAGGTGGCCGAGGTCGTCGCCGGCCTCTACGAGCGCCATGTCGGCTCGATCGAGGCGGTAGGCGGCATCAACACCGACGAGTTCAAGCAGATGAACCGCGCGCTCCAGCGTTTGGATCGCTTCTGGAACGACACGATCGCTTACCGGATGTAAGCGGATTCGAAATCTGAGACGATCGAAGTCGCGCCGAAGAAGCGCGGCCGGAGGAAACAATCAGGGGCCGGTGCCGACAGGTGCCGGTTCTTTTCTTTTGCGAAAGCGCGCTGCAGCAGGGCGCTTGACCGCCGAGCAGCGCGCGTGGAAGCTCTGCAGGCAAAAGAGGAGGGCCTCATGCGTCATATCCTGCTTGCGATTTGCGCTGTGATCCTTGTTTCACCGGCCGCTGCCCGGACCCTCGGTTATGGCTCCAAGGCCGGAATGGAGGTTACGGTCGTCAAGAAATCCGGCATCAACACCTCGCATGCCAGCATCCTGACCAAACATACGAGGCAGAACGCCATCGGATACTGCCGCGACTATGTCGGTAAGGTGACCGAGGATTGCATCGCTAAGGAAATGAAAACGCCCTTGCATCTGGAGATCACAGCGGACTGCAAGAGCGGAAAATTCACCACCTTTTACGGCGCCAACATGCTGTTCCAGGGGCGCAGCCCCGCCGGAAGCGAGACGGATTATCAGATCACCGACACCGACGAGAACGTGGTGCTCGATGGCTCGGGGGCTCGGGCTACGACTACACGCTGGAGCAGTTCAAAGCCCTCTGCCCGAACCGGGTGAAATAGGGGCAAACCGAGGATGACGGCGGGCATCTGGTGAACCCGCCGCTATCGGCGATGCCAAAATGCCTCGGTCCCATTTTTGATCATCTTGCCGGATGCAAATCGCGGGCCAAGGTCACGTTGCCGCCATAATCACAGTGAAAGCGAGAATGCGGGTGATGCTGCGGGCCGAGGCCCTGCGCTTCCTGGAGCAGGTGTCGTGGTCCTACGTTTTCACGCCCTGCTGACGCAAGTCATGGTTGGCTAATTGTTAAGATTGCCGACCCTAGAGTGCGGGCAACCCGCCAGTAGAGCGAACTGAGCGAGATTAGATACAGCTAAAATGTCTGGAACATCCATGAGAACCAGCCGCCGTTTCTTCCTGACCGGAGCCTCTGCGCTCGCCGCCGCCGTCGTCGCCGGCCATGCCAGCGCGCAGGATGTGATCGGCGACATCCTGAAATCCTCGACCCGCGGCAATTGGGACGACCAGTTCGACGCTCGTGCCAGCGAGACCGGCAAGGTTGCCTCGACGCTGCCGATCTTCAGCCTGCAGACTGTAGCCTTCACCGAGCAGGCGGTGGCGCAGTACCAGGGCATTGTCGGCCAGGGCGGCTGGGAGCAGGTTCCGGCAACCAAGAAGTTGCAGCTCGGCGTCGATGATCCGGATGTCGTGCCGCTGCGCAAGCGGCTGATGGTCTCGGGCGACCTGTCGCAGAGCGCCGGCATTTCGACGGCGTTCGATTCCTATGTCGACTCGGCGGTCAAGCGCTTCCAGCTCCGTCACGGCCTGCCGGCCGACGGCTCCATGGGCAAATACACTTATTCGGTGATGAACGTGCCGGCGCCGATCCGGCTTGGCCAGCTGCAGACCAATCTGCAGCGGCTGCGCGAGAAGGCGGGCACGCTCGGCGACCGCTATGTGCTGGTCGATATTCCGGCCGCGCAGGTGGAAGCCGTCGAGAACGACCGCGTCGTGCTGCGCCACACCGCGATCGTCGGCAAGATCGACCGCCAGACGCCGATCGTGAATTCCAAGATCAACGAGATCATCGTCAATCCTTACTGGAACGCGCCGGTCTCGATCGTGCGCAAGGACATCATTCCGCTGATGCGGAAGGACCCGAACTACCTCAAGGACAGCCACATCCGGCTGTTCGCGCCTGACGGAAGCGAGGTCGATCCGATGACCGTCGACTGGTCGACGGACGATGCCGCCAAGTACCGCTTCCGCCAGGATCCCGGCGCCGGCAACGCCATGGCCTCGGTCAAGATCAACTTCCCGAGCCCGGACGGCGTCTACATGCACGACACGCCGCAGCAGAGCCTGTTCGGCAAGCTGATGCGCTTCGACTCTTCCGGCTGCGTGCGCGTCCAGAATGTGCGCGACCTCGTCACCTGGATCCTGCGTGATACGCCCGGCTGGGATCGCCAGCATTTCGAGGCGGCGATCAAGACTGGCGAGAATACGCCGGTTCAGGTGGTCAACCCGGTGCCGGTCCACTTCCTGTATCTGTCGGCATGGTCGACCGGACCCGGCGTCGTGCAGTTCCGCGACGACATTTACGGCCTCGACGGCAACAGCGAGCTGCAGATTACTTCTGCGCTGTAAGTCATTGATATAAAACATGAAAAGGCCGCTCTTGGAGCGGCTTTTTTGTTTGCATGTCGCCAAACAGTGCGCAGCGGTTTTGGCAGAGCGACATGGCGCCGAAAAGTGAGACTTAAAGCGCGAGCAGCTGGAATAGCATCATGGACGTCGCCGTCTTCATTCTCGTCGTGCTTGCTTTCGTGGCGCTTTCCGGCGCTCTCGTGCGGCTGGTGCGGGTGCCGCTGCCCGTGCTGCAGATTGCGATCGGCGCCGCGCTTGCCTGGCCGGCCAAGGGACTGCATGTCGAGATCGATCCGGAACTCTTCCTGCTGGTGTTCATTCCGCCGCTTCTGTTCGGTGATGCCTTCGCGACGCCGAAACGGGAGCTGATCGAGCTGCGCCGGCCGATCCTCGATCTCGCCATCGGACTTGTCTTCTTCACCATCGTCGGCTTCGGGTATGCTCTGCACTGGCTGGTGCCAAGCATCCCGCTGGCGGTTGCGTTCGCTTTGGCCGCCGTGCTGTCACCGACCGATGCCGTTGCCGTGTCCTCAATTGTCGACCGCAATGTCGTTCCGGCTCGGCTGATGCACATATTGGAAGGCGAATCCCTGCTCAATGATGCCTCCGGCCTGGTCATGTTCCGCTTTGCCGTTGCGGCGGCGCTCACCGGCAGCTTTTCGTTCGCCGCCGCCTCGTTGAGCTTTCTTTACGCCGTGGCGGCCGGCATCCTCGCGGGCATTGCGGCGTTGTTCGTCGCCGCCAAGGCGCTGCAGGTGCTTGGCCGCATCGGCGGCACTCCGGCGGGGGCGCAGGTGCTGGTGATGGTTCTGCTGCCCTTCGTCGCCTATCTGATTGCCGAGCATGTCGGCGCTTCGGGCATCCTGGCCGCGGTCACCGCCGGCCTGGTTACGGGCACCTCCGGCATTTTCCGCCATCTCTCGGTCTCGGCGCGGATTCAGGCGATGTCGCTATGGTCGATGCTGACCTTCGTCTTCAACGGCGCTCTCTTCATCCTGCTTGGCCTGCAGCTTCCTGACATCATCCGCAGGGTCCCGCCGGAGCTCACCAGCCGGCACTGGCTGTTCGAGCCGGTGCTGACCGTGCTCATTTTGACGCTCTGCGTGATCGGCCTGCGCTTCCTCTGGATCTGGATCGGCGACATGGCATCGATGATCGCCGCGCGGCTCGGCAAGCGCAAGGCAGAGCCCTTTGGTTTCCGCGTCAGGCTTGCCGGATCGGTGGCCGGTGTGCGCGGCGCGATCACGCTTGCCGGCATCCTGTCGCTGCCGCTCGCGCTGCAGGATGGCTCGCCCTTTCCAGCGCGAGACGTGGTGATCTTCCTCGCCGCCGGCGTCATCATCTGCTCGCTGGTCATCGCCAGCCTTGCGTTGCCGAGGATCGCCCGCGGGCTGGTCGAGCCAGGCGAGGATCCGGGTGCGGCCGAGGAGCGGCGGGCGCGTGCGGGCGCCGCCAAGGCCGCCATCGCCAAGATCGAGCGCCTCGCCAGCGAGGGCGGCGAAGGCGAGGCGGCCGAGGCCCGGCTCGCGGTCGCCGACAGCATCGTTGCCGGCTACCGGCGCCGCATCGCGGCTTCCGACGAGGCCGAAGAGGCGCGCGCCGAGGCGCGCGAATCCGGGCGGCTGGAGCTTGAGCTCAGGCACGCCGGCATCGAGGCGGAGCGCGCCGCCGTGCGCGCCATGTTCCGCACCCGCCAGATCAACGACCACACGATGCGGGCGCTGCTTTCCGAGATCACTTTGACAGAAGCGCTGCTCAAAAGCCGGCGCGACCGGAAATAGTGTTCAGCCGATTTGCTTGGCGCAATCCGGCCAGCAAATTTCGCGCCGCAAACGTGGCGGGCTCCAAACAACTGTGTTAATGGCGCGGCGACCTCGCAGACCTCCGGCCCCAAGGGAAAGCAAGCCATGTCAAATGCCGCGGCAGCCGCCAACAAATTCGAATCCTTCTTCGAGACCACGCTTGCCGACGCCGATCCGGAAATTTTCGGCGCCATCCGCAACGAGCTTGGCCGCCAGCGCCATGAGATCGAACTGATAGCCTCGGAAAACATTGTGTCCCGCGCCGTGCTCGAGGCGCAGGGGTCGATCATGACCAACAAATATGCCGAGGGTTATCCGGGCAAGCGCTATTACGGCGGCTGCCAGTTCGTCGACGTAGCCGAAGAACTCGCCATCGAACGCGCCAAGAAGCTTTTCGGCTGCAACTTCGCCAATGTCCAGCCGAACTCCGGCAGCCAGATGAACCAGGCCGTCTTCCTGGCGCTTCTGCAGCCCGGCGACACATTCATGGGCCTCGATTTGAACTCCGGCGGCCATCTCACGCATGGCTCGCCGGTCAACATGAGCGGCAAATGGTTCAAGGTCGTTTCATATGGCGTGCGCAAGGACGACCACCTGCTCGACATGGACGCGATCGAGAAGACCGCACATGAGACGAAGCCGAAGCTGATCCTGGCCGGCGGCACCGCCTATTCGCGCATCTGGGACTGGAAGCGTTTCCGCGAGATTGCCGATTCGATCGGCGCCTATCTGATGGTCGATATGGCGCATATCGCCGGTCTGGTCGCCGGCGGTATGCATCCGTCGCCGCTGCCTTATGCGCATGTCGTGACCACGACCACGCACAAGTCGCTGCGCGGGCCGCGCGGCGGCATGATCCTCTGCAACGACGAGGAGATCGCCAAGAAGATGAACTCGGCGGTCTTCCCGGGCCTCCAGGGCGGCCCGCTGATGCATGTCGTCGCCGCCAAGGCGGTGGCGCTCGGCGAGGCGCTGAAGCCGAGCTTCAAGGCCTATGCCGAGAGCATCGTCGCCAACGCCAAGGCGCTGGCTTCGAGCCTGCAGGAAACTGGCCTCGACATCGTGTCGGGCGGCACCGACAACCATCTGATGCTGGTCGACCTGCGCCCGAAAAACGCCACCGGCAAGCGCGCCGAGGCGGCTCTCGGCCGCGCCAACATCACCTGCAACAAGAACGGCATCCCCTTCGACCCCGAAAAGCCGTTCGTCACCTCCGGCGTCCGTCTCGGCACGCCGGCCGGCACCACGCGCGGCTTCGGCCAGGCCGAGTTCCGCGAGATCGGCAAGCTGATCGCCGAGGTGCTGGACGGGCTGAAGGCGGCGAATTCCGACGAGGGCAATGCGGCAGTCGAGGCTGCGGTCAAGGCCAAAGTCACGGCGTTGACGGATCGCTTCCCGCTCTATCCTTATCTCGGTTGACCGGAAGCCGCGCGTCATCTTTTATCCGCCGGCAGTGCGCCGTCCTGATTGGGCGGCGTCGCGAACTGGAGATTTGATGATGCGCATTTTCCATCTTGCCGCCCTGGCCCTGTTCGGCTCGCTGGCCGGTTTCGCCGTGTCCGGCGCGGTCGCGCAGGAGAAGGCACAGCCGGATTCGAATTTGCCGGCCACAAACACCTTCGGCAGATGGACCACGATCATCGACACGCTCGACACCGGGCAGGATGCGCACAAGACCTGCGCGGCCTCCGCAGCTTTCGTCGACGGCATCGGCAATGCTGGCACGCTAACGCTGTCGATCTCGACCGGCGACGCGCTGCCGCCGGATGCCTATCCCGCCATCATGATCGCCGTCGACAACAAGGACCTGCCGACCGGCAAGGACATCGCGGCGACCTTCGGCGACCCCGGCATCAAGGTTTCCGCGAAAGTCTATTCGAATGCCGTCGGCGGTCGTCCCAGCTGGACGGTCGACAACCAGGCGAAGACAAGTCTCGCTCTGCTGCGCGCCATGCGCAAAGTCACCTCGCTCGATGTTGTTTTTGGCAAGCAGACCGTCGCCAGCATTCCGATGGACGGCTTCACCAAGGCCTACCGCAACCTCGGCACGTCCTGCGGATTCCCGACCAAGGACGTCGCGCCCTGAACCGACCGGGCACGACAGGGGCAGGGCGCTGGCAATCTTTCTCGCGCCTCGCTATCTCTGAGAAATGAAAGGCTCTAAGCCTTCCGCTCACCAGAGCGAGATGACGCTTCCTTGAATCGCCGTCTCGCTCTAAGATTTTGTTTTTGAAGCATGATCTTCTCCGAAGAGTCTGCAACTTTTCGGGATCATGCTCTGAATCGCAAACCCAAGGCTCTCCATGCGCTGCCCCTATTGCCAGTCCGAAGATACGCAGGTGAAGGATTCGCGTCCCGCCGAGGATGGCGCGGCGATCCGCAGGCGCCGCGTCTGTCCGGACTGCGGCGGCCGCTTCACCACCTTCGAGCGCGTGCAACTGCGCGATCTCGTCGTCATCAAGAAGTCCGGCCGCAAGGTGCCGTTCGACCGCGACAAGCTGCTGCGCTCGGTCGAGATCGCGGTGCGCAAGCGCAATGTCGATCCCGAGCGGATCGATCGCGCCGTGACCGGTATCGTGCGCCAGCTCGAAAGCTCCGGCGAGACGGAAGTGGCCTCCGGCGAGGTCGGTCGGCTCGTCATGGAGGCGCTGAAATCCCTCGACGACGTCGCCTATGTGCGCTTCGCTTCGGTCTATCGCAATTTCCGTGAAGCCAAGGATTTCCACGAGTTGCTGGGCGAACTGAAGGGCGACGAAGAAAAGACCGAAGAGGACGCCGGCTGATCATGGCGAAAGCTCAATTGGGCGAGGCCGAGCAAGCAGCCCTTGATCGCCGTTTCATGGCGGCGGCCATCCGGCTGTCGCGCCGCAATGCCGGCCGCACCGCGACCAACCCTTCCGTCGGCACCATCATCGTGCGCGACGACGGCGCCGGCCCGATGATCGTCGGTAGCGGCGTCACTGCTGTCGGCGGCCGGCCGCACGCCGAGACCGAGGCGCTGGCCGAGGCCGGCGAACTGGCCCGCGGCGCCACCGCCTATGTGACGCTTGAGCCCTGCGCCCATCACGGCCGCACGCCGCCTTGCGCCACCGCGCTGGTCAATGCCGGCATTGCGCGCGTCGTCGGCGCGGCAAGCGATCCCGATCCGCGCGTTTCCGGCAAGGGTTACGCCATGCTGCGCGCCGCCGGCATCGACGTCGTGGAGAAGGTGCTCGCCACAGAGGCCGCCGAGCAGATGGCCGGCTATCTGATTCGATCTTTGAAGAAACGTCCCGAAGTGACGCTGAAGCTTGCGCTTTCGAGCGACGGCAAGATCGGCCGCAAAGGCGCCGGCCAGGTCGCCATCACGGGCGAGATCGCCAGGCGCGAAGTCTATCTTATGCGCGCGGAGGCCGACGCTATCCTGGTCGGCATCGGCACTGCGCTGGAGGACGACCCGGCGCTGACCGTGCGCCTGCCGGGGTTGGAGAACCGCTCCCCGGCTCGCATCATCCTCGATCGCCAGATCCGGCTGCCGGAGTCGTCGAAGCTCGTTTCCGGGGTGGATCGTGTACCGCTCTTTGTCGCGGCATGCGCCGAGGCCGACCCGCAGCGGCGGGCTGCGCTCGAACGCGCAGGCGTGCACTTCATCGGCACCGAAACCTACGAGAGCGAAGTAGCCCTGCCGGAACTGCTCGAGGATATTGCAGCGCTCGGCATGGCGAGCGTGCTGGTCGAAGGCGGCGCCAAGGTAGCCGAGGCCTTCCTGGCGGAAGACCTCGTTGACCGCATCGTCCTGTTCCAGGGACCCGAGGCGATCGGCGAGGATGGTATCGCCTCGCCGATCGACGCTGCGCATATCCCGCCGGGTTTCCGCAAATTGCGTGAGATGCGCTTCGGCGAGGACAGCTATGCCGAGTGGGTAAGACCATGATCCCAAAAAGTGGGAAATGGTTTTCGGATAAGAGCATGGTCAAACTGGAAGACACGATCTGATGTTTACGGGAATCGTTACGGATGTCGGCACTATCGCTTCGGTGAAGCCGCTCAGCGAAGGCGTGGGCCTGCGCATCGACACGGCCTATGACCCGGAAAGGATCGCGATCGGCGCTTCGATTTCCTGCGGCGGCGTCTGCCTGACCGTGACGGCGCTGCCCGAGAACGGCTCGAACGCGCGCTGGTTTGAGGTCGAAGCCTGGGAAGAGGCGCTCAGGCTGACGACTGCATCCGGTTGGAAATCGGGCACCAGGATCAATCTCGAACGGGCGCTGAAGATCGGCGACGAGCTCGGTGGCCATATCGTCTCCGGCCATGTCGACGGCACGGCGGAAATCGTGGAGCGCAAGCAAGAGGGCGATGCCGTGCGCTTCACGCTGGAGGCGCCGCGTCACTTGGCGAAGTTCATCGCGCCGAAAGGCTCCGTCGCGCTCGACGGTACCTCCCTTACCGTCAACAAGGTCGAAGCTACGCGCTTCGATGTGCTTCTGATCCAGCACTCTCTGAGCGTCACCACCTGGGGCGAGCGCCAGGCTGGCGATCGCGTCAACATCGAGATCGATACCATGGCCCGGTATGCCGCGCGCCTCGCCGAGGCGGCGAAACAGGGGCTTTGAGCGAAACCGACCGGTTGCGGGGAGGCGGCGCGGATCGCTGAGGCGCCAGGTCGCGCCGGCGCCTCAGCTTCCCTTCTGCTCACGCGATCCCCGGCTGGCAACGTCTAAGTGATCAAAGAACAACGAGCCCGACCAGATCAAATTCATCGATGTGGTCAGGCTGGCGGTTACAGGCGGCCTCGAGCGGACGCGGGCACAATATGCCCGCCTGTTCGAAGGCGTCGGACTGAAGCTTGAGCGGGTGATCGGCCCTCGAGCATCGATCTCGAACATCGAGGCTTTGCCTGCTAGCTGAAGAAAGCCCGGAAGATCGCGCGGCTTGGGATCCGGATCTGTCGGGAGATGCTGTGTCGCGCGGCAATCTTGTGCTTGCGATCGATCCGGCTTCGGCCTAAGTCACCGGCAACCCCCGGAGACCTTTATGGCAGGCATATCCCAACACGGCAAAGCGTTCATTCGTCCGCAGGCGAAGGCGCATCTACTTATCGTCGAGGCGCGTTTCCACGACGACCTCGCCGACGCGCTGCTCGAAGGCGCGACCAGCGCGCTGGACGAGGCCGGCGCCACTTATGACGTCGTGACTGTTCCTGGCTCGCTCGAAATTCCGGCCGTCATCACCTTCGCGCTGGACGGTGCCGGCGAGGGCGGCGTACACTATGACGGCTTCGTCGCGCTCGGCACCATCATCCGTGGCGACACCTATCATTTCGACATCGTCGCCAATGAATCGAGCCGTGCGCTGATGGATCTTTCCGTGCAGGAAGCGGTCGCGATCGGCAACGGCATCCTGACCACCGAAAACGATGCGCAGGCCTGGACGCGGGCCAAGCGCACCGAAGGCGACAAGGGCGGCTTTGCCGCCCGCGCGGCGCTGACCATGATCGCGCTCAAAGAGAAATTCGGAGCCCAATCGTGAGCGATCCTGCCCAGACCGGTGCGGCGCGCCACGCCAACAAGCGCGGTGCCGCCCGTCTTGCCGCCGTCCAGGCGCTCTACCAGATGGACGTGGCCGGCAGCGGTGTTTTCGAGATCACCGCCGAATACGAGGCCTTCCGCCTCGGCAAGGAAGTCGACGGCGCGCTTTATCGCGAGGCCGACGCGCAGTGGTTCCGCGCCATCCTGACCGGCGTCGTCGAGAACCAGAAGACCATCGATCCGATCATCCGCCAGGCGCTGACCGACGACTGGCCGCTGTCGCGGCTGGACTCGACGCTGCGCGCCATCCTGCGCGCCGGCGTCTATGAGCTGATGAAGCGCGAGGACGTGCCGGTGGCCGTGATCGTGTCGGAATATGTCGATATCGCCAAGGCCTTCTACGAGGAAGACGAGCCGAAGCTGGTCAACGCCCTGCTCGACCGTGTCTCGCGCCGGGTACGTGGCGAGGGTCGCGGCAAGGACGCAACGTGACCGCCACGGCAGTCGTCGCTGACGCCGGCAGGGAAGCGCGCCGCACGGCAGTGCTCCTCGCGGCCGCGCAGGCGATCGTCGGTTCCGCCGCGCCGATCGCCATTTCGATCGGCGCGCTTGCCGGCCAATATCTGCTCGGCCCCGACAAGTCTCTGGCGACGGCGCCGGTCACCGGCTTCAACCTCGGCGTTGCGCTCGGCGCCCTGCCGGCGGCCGCCATCATCCGCCGACTCGGCCATCGCGGCGGCTTCATGACCGGCACCATCGTAACCGCCCTCGGCGGGCTGATCGCGACGCTCGCGCTCTTTCAGGCGAGCTTCTGGCTGTTCGCCTTTGGCCTGGGCGTGATCGGTGTCGGCGGCGCCTTCGTGCAGCAGTTCCGCTTCGCCGCCGCCGACAACGCGCCGCCGCAATTCAAGGCGCGCGCCATTTCCTTCGTGCTGGCTGGCGGCATCGTCACCGCCATCCTCGGGCCTCAGATCGTCATCTACACCGGCGACCTTCTGGCGCCGGTGATGTTTGCCGGATCCTTCGCCTCCATCCTGGTGCTGGCCGCCATAGGCGCGATTATCCTTTCCTTCCTGCATACGTCCAGGCGGACGAGCAGCGCCGCCGAAGCCGCCACAAGCGACGCACGTCCGCTGGTCGAGATCGCCACCCAACCGCGTTTCGTCGCGGCGCTGTTCTGCGCCGTAGGCAGCTATGCGCTGATGAGCTTCGTCATGACCGGCGCGCCGCTCGCCATGGTCGGCTGCGGTCTTTCAACCGACGATGCCACGCTTGGCATCTCCTGGCACGTTATGGCGATGTTCGGGCCGAGCTTCTTCACCGGTTCGCTGATCCACCGCTTCGGCGCCGAGCGCATCGTCGCCATTGGGTTGGTGCTGCTCATCGCCTGCGCAGTGGTGGCGCTCTCAGGCCTTGCGCTATGGCAGTTCTGGACCGCGCTGATCCTGCTCGGCCTCGGCTGGAATTTCGGTTTCATCGGCGCGACCGCCATGGTCGCCGCGAGCTACCATCCATCCGAAAAAGGCAAGGTGCAGGGCTTCCACGACTTCGTCCTGTTCGGCTCCGTCGCCTTCGCCTCGCTGATGTCGGGTGCGGTCTACAATGCCTGGGGCTGGACCATGCTGAACTGGATCGTGTTCCCGGTCGTTGTGCTCTGCTTCCTGGCGCTCGGCACCCTGAAGCTGCCGGGCTTGCGCCTCGCCAACTGACATTGCGCCGTTTGCCGGCGCGCAATCGCTCTAAATGCACGGCTGCCCCTGCCGGTGAGTCGCGGCATTCGTCTTTCCGGCGAAAGCCGGGCAAAAACCGAACAATATCTTGACGTTCCCAGCCCTGTTTCGCATACACCGTAGCCAAGGGGTGGATTCCGCGTCCGGCGTTCATCTCCGTCCCAACGGCCCAGGGAGGGGTTCTTCTGGGCCATCAATCGAGGAAAATCCGGCAATGACCATCATTACCGCCGTCATCGCCTGCGGCTTGCTGTCAGTCCTGTACGCCATCTGGGCGACACGATCGGTCCTGGCGTCCGATCAGGGCAACCAGCGCATGCAGGAAATCTCCGCCGCCATTCGCGAAGGTGCTCAAGCCTATCTGGCGCGCCAGTACACCACCATCGCCGTCGTCGGCATCGTCGTGCTTCTTCTCGCCTGGTGGCTGCTCTCCATCACGTCCGCGATCGGCTTCCTGATCGGCGCGGTGCTTTCGGGCGCTGCCGGATTCATCGGCATGCATGTCTCGGTGCGCGCCAATGTCCGCACCGCGCAGGCCGCTTCCAACAGCCTCGCCGCCGGCCTCGACATCGCCTTCAAGTCGGGCGCCATCACCGGCCTGCTGGTGGCGGGCCTGGCGCTGCTCGGCGTCTCCATCTACTACCTCATCCTGACCGGCCCGATGGGCCTGCAGCCGAACGACCGCGTCGTCATCGACGCGCTGGTCTCGCTCGGCTTCGGCGCCTCGCTGATCTCGATCTTCGCCCGTCTCGGCGGCGGCATCTTCACCAAGGGCGCCGACGTCGGCGGCGACCTCGTCGGCAAGGTGGAAGCCGGCATTCCGGAAGACGATCCGCGCAACCCGGCCACCATCGCCGACAATGTCGGCGACAATGTCGGCGACTGCGCCGGCATGGCCGCGGACCTGTTCGAGACCTATGCGGTGACGGTCGTCGCCACCATGGTTCTGGCCGCAATCTTCTTCGGCGGCACGGCGGTGCTGGGCGCCGCCATGCTCTATCCGCTCGCCATTTGCGGCGCCTGCATCCTGACGTCGATCGTCGGCACCTTCTTCGTCAAGCTAGGCTCCAACGGCTCGATCATGGGCGCCCTCTACAAGGGCCTGATCGTCACCGGCCTGCTGTCGATCGTCGGCCTGGCCGTCGCCACTTCGGCGACGCTCGGTTGGGGAGAGGTCGGCACCGTTGCCGGCATCGCCATCACCGGCAAGAACCTGTTCATCTGCGGCCTGATCGGTCTTCTGGTGACCGGCCTCATCGTGGTGATCACCGAATACTACACCGGCACCAACAAGCGCCCGGTGAATTCGATCGCCCAGGCCTCGGTGACCGGCCACGGCACCAACGTCATCCAGGGCCTCGCGGTCTCCTTGGAATCGACGGCGCTGCCGGCCATCGTCATCGTCGGCGGCATCATCGCCACCTACCAGCTTGGCGGCCTGTTCGGAACGGCCATCGCCGTCACCACCATGCTCGGGCTCGCCGGCATGATCGTGGCGCTCGACGCCTTCGGCCCGGTCACCGACAATGCCGGCGGCATCGCCGAAATGTCGGGCCTGCCCAAGGAAGTGCGCCACTCCACCGACGCGCTCGACGCGGTCGGCAACACCACCAAGGCCGTGACCAAGGGCTATGCCATCGGCTCCGCCGGCCTCGGCGCGCTGGTGTTGTTCGCGGCCTATTCGAACGACCTCAGGTTCTTTGCCGCCAATGGCGACAAGTACCCGTACTTCCAGGGCATGGGCGAGATCTCCTTCGACCTTTCCAACCCGTATGTCGTTGCCGGCCTGATCTTTGGCGGCCTCATTCCGTATCTGTTCGGCGGCATCGCCATGACCGCCGTCGGCCGCGCGGCGGGCTCGATCGTCGAGGAAGTGCGCAAGCAGTTCCGCGAGGATAAAGGCATTATGGCCGGAACCTCGAAACCGAACTACGCGCGCGCCGTCGACCTGCTGACCCGGGCAGCAATCCGGGAAATGATCATCCCGTCGCTGCTGCCGGTGCTGGCGCCGCTCGTCGTCTATTTCGGCGTGCTCCTGATCTCGGGCTCGAAGGCCTCGGCCTTCGCGGCCCTTGGCGCCTCGCTGCTCGGCGTCATCGTCAACGGCCTCTTCGTCGCCGTCTCGATGACCTCCGGCGGCGGCGCCTGGGACAACGCCAAGAAGTCGTTCGAGGACGGCTTTACCGACAAGAATGGCGTCAAGCACCTGAAGGGCTCCGAGGCGCATAAGGCCTCGGTCACCGGCGACACCGTCGGCGATCCCTACAAGGACACCGCCGGCCCGGCGGTCAATCCGGCGATCAAGATCACCAATATCGTGGCGCTGCTGCTCCTGGCCGTGCTCGCGCACGGCTGAGCCACGTTCTACCAAGTGACCCGCGGGAGCGATCCCGCGGGTTTTGTTTACGGCCAAGCCGTTTCGGCAAAACAAAAACCCGCCGAAGCGGATTCGGCGGGTCTTGGTCCGTGGACGTCGCTGACAGCGAACTCAGGGCGTGCCGCCGCCCGGGATGCCGGGCGCCAGCTTGCTGGCGCCGTTGATGATCTGGCTGAGGAAGTTCTGGTCCTTGCCGCCCGTCGGCGTCGTCCTCGAGATGAAGTCGAAGACCTTGCCGTCCTTCAGGCCGTAATTGGCGATCTGGGTGACGCGGCCGTCGGCGCCGAAATAGACCGCCAGCACATGCTGGTCGACGATGCGCGGGTTGTCGAAGGCGACGTAGCGCTTGCGCGTCTGCGAGATGTAATAGAACGCCTCGTTGTCGAAGGTCGCCGTCGTCGACGGCGTGCCCAGCGCAAGAAGAACCTGCTCGCGACTCGATCCGACCGGCACCGAGTCGATCGCCGCCTGGTCGATGACGTAGCCTTTCGTCAGCGTCTCGCTCGGACGCAGATCACCGAACATCTTGGACGAATTGCAGGCGGAAAGCGCGGATACCGCCACCAGCAGAGTGGCCACGCCCGCCCGCACAGGCATGAAAAACGACTTGAATTTCAGCGCACCCAACAACAATTCTCCATCACATCCCCGCAGCTTGCGCTGGGCCGCAAAACCGGTAAACCAGCTTGCATGCCGATGCAACAAGGCCAAATCAAACAAAAGGTCCCCGGGAGACCACCCTCAATGTTCCAGCGCCTTTTTGGTCGCGAACGTCACGCCAACCGCGCCATCACCGAGGCGCTCTACGCACAAATCGTGGCGGCGGCGCGGCAAACGGTGTTTTATTCCGACTGGAATGTGCCGGATACGCCGCTCGGCCGCTTCGAGATGCTGTCGCTCCATATGTACCTGATCCAGCACCGGCTGCGCGGCGAGGGCGGAGCCGCGGCCGAGATCGCTCAGGTGCTGATCGACGAGTTCTTCCTCGATGTCGACCATTCGCTGAGGGAACTCGGCATCAGCGATGTCGGCGTGCCGAAGCGCATGAAGAAGCTGGCAAAGATGTTCTATGGCCGCACCGCGGCCTACGACGAAGCCTTGCGGGACGACGACGGCGCGGCGCTTGCCGCGGCGCTCGCCCGCAATGTCAGGCCCGATGCCGGCGAATGGCCTGAGGCGTCGCTGCTGGCGAATTATGTTGGCGCGGCGACCGGGCAGCTTGCCGCTCAGCCGACCGAATCGATCATGGCCGGCGTCGTCGCTTTCCCGGCCGCCGGAGCCGCCTGAAGGAGGCGAGAATGAAGCACGCCGAACCGCAGAGCCCCGTATCCTTTGTCGCCAATGTCGCCCGCCTGCCGCAAAACGGTTTGCCGGTTGCAATCGAGGCCGACGAAAGGCAGCGCACTGCGCTTGCCGCCGAACATGACCTGCTTTCCGTCGAGAGCTATCGCGCCGAGCTCTTGGTGGCGTCCTGGAAACGCAACGGCGTCAAGGTCAGCGGCCGCGTCGAGGCCGACATCACCCAGGCCTGCATCGTCACACTCGATCCGGTCGCGGCTCACATCGACGAGCCCGTCGAGGCGCTGTTCTTGCCGGAGCAGTCGAAACTCGGACGCGAAGGCTTCGACGGCGGCGGCGAGATCGTCCTCGACGCTGACGGGCCCGACAGCCCGGAAACTTTTTCCGGCGACACCATCGATGTCGGGGCGCTCGCCGAGCAGTTTTTCGGCCTGGCGATCGACCCTTATCCGCGCAAACCCGGCGCCTCGCTCGAGGGCGCGGGTGACGATCAGCCCGAGGAAAGCGAATTCCAGAAAAAGCTGCGTTCGCTGCTCGGAAAATCCTGAAGGCGGCCTGGATTTTGGAAAAGTTGGTTGTGCGGCAGCCCAAAACCGCTATTTTCGCCGAACCTTCGCGAGCCCCCTTACCTCGGCAGGCGCCCGCCGCTAGCCAGGCAAACCGTGAGAAAAACACCGCGTGATCAGGATTTCCATCGATGCCATGGGCGGGGATCACGGACCAGGCGTCGTCATCCCCGCGCTGATGACGGTCGCCATCCGCCGCCCTGACATCCGTTTCGTCATCTATGGCCGCGAGGACGCCGTGCGTCCCGAACTGGCCAAGTTTCCCAAGCTCGCCGAGGTGAGCGAGTTCGTCCATTGCGAGATCGCTGTCAGGATGGACGACAAGCCGAGCCAGGCGCTGCGCCACGGCCGCTGGAAATCGTCGATGTGGAAAGCGGTCGAGGCGGTGAAGAACGGCGCCGCGCAGGCCTGCATCTCGGCCGGCAACACCGGCGCGTTGATGGCGATGTCGAAATTCTGCCTGCGCACCATGGCCACCATCGACCGCCCGGCGATCGCGGCGCTTTGGCCGACGACGCGCGGCGAGAGCGTGGTGCTCGATGTCGGCGCCACCATCGGCGCGGATGCGCATCAGCTCGTCGATTTCGCCATCTTGGGCACCGGAATGGCGCGCTCGGTGTTCGGTATCGAGCGGCCGAGCGTCGGCCTGCTCAATGTCGGCGTCGAGGAGATCAAGGGCCAGGAGGAGGTCAAGGAGGCCGGGCGCATGCTGCGCGAGGCCAACATGGCCTCGATGAACTATCGCGGCTTCGTCGAGGGCGACGACATCGGCAAGGGCACGGTCGACGTGGTCGTCACCGAGGGCTTTGCCGGCAACATCGCACTTAAGACCGCCGAGGGCACGGCAAGGCAGATCGCGGGCTATTTGCGGGCCGCCATGAGCCGCACGCTGATGGCCAGGATCGGCTACGTGTTTGCCAAAGGTGCCTTCGACCGGCTGCGCGAAAAGATGGATGTCGGCCGCTCCAATGGCGGCGTCTTTCTGGGCCTGAACGGCATTGTGGTGAAGAGCCATGGCGGTGCCGATTCGGATGGCTTTGCCGCGGCGATCGAGCTCGGCTACGACATGGTGCGCAACAATCTGCTTGACCGGATCGAGGCCGATCTCGATCTGTTCCATGCGCGCAATCCGACTGCCCAGGCAAACAGGAAATCCGGCGTCGCCGTCGAGGCCGAGGAATAGGAACGAACCTTGATCAGATCAGTTGTGCGCGGCAACGGTGCCGCGCTGCCCCGCCGCATCATGAAGAATGCCGATTTCGAAGGCATGGTCGAGACCTCCGACGAGTGGATCGTCCAGCGCACCGGCATTCGCCAGCGCCACGTCGCGGCCGATGACGAGACGACGGCCTCGCTGGGCGAGGCGGCGGCGCGCGCCGCGCTCGACAGCGCCGGCCTGACGCCAGCCGATATCGACCTGATCGTGCTGGCGACTTCGACGCCCAATAACACGTTCCCGGCGACGGCTGTCGAAATCCAGAACCGCCTCGGCATGCATCACGGCTTCGCCTTCGACATGCAGGCCGTGTGTTCCGGCTTCGTCTATGCGGTCGCCACCGCCGATCTCTATATCCGCGGCGGGCTGGCAAAACGCGTCCTGGTGATCGGCTCCGAAACCTTCTCGCGCATCCTCGACTGGAGCGACCGCTCGACCTGCGTGCTGTTTGGCGATGGCGCCGGCGCCGTGGTGCTCGAAGCGGCGAAAGGGGCTGGCAACATCGCCGATCGCGGCGTGCTGGCCGCCAGCCTGCGTTCGGATGGCGTCCACAAGGAAAAACTCTTCGTCGACGGCGGCCCGTCCACCACGGGAACGGTCGGCCATCTCAAGATGGAAGGCCGCGAGGTCTTCAAGCACGCGGTCGGCATGATCACCGACGTTATCGAGGCCACTTTCGCCGAGGCCGGCATCACGGCGGAAGACCTCGACTGGTTCGTGCCGCATCAGGCCAATAAACGGATCATTGACGCTTCCGCCAAGAAGCTCGGGATAGCCGAAGAGAAAGTCGTGGTCACCGTCGATTTGCACGGTAATACCTCGGCTGCCTCCGTGCCGCTCGCTTTGTCGGTGGCCGTCGCCGACGGCCGCATCAAGAAGGGCGACCTTGTTCTGCTCGAGGCGATGGGCGGGGGTTTTACCTGGGGCGCGGTGTTGCTGCGCTGGTAAGTGCCGAACGCGGGGGTTCGGTCCTTGACCTTGCCGGATCAATTACTTAGGCTCTGCCGCTGCCTGTATCGATTTATGTTTTTGAGCTGATGGGACGGTCGCATGGGGGGAAAGACACTGACGCGTGCCGACCTAGCCGAAGCCGTTTACCGCAAGGTTGGTTTGTCGCGAACTGAATCGGCCGAGTTGGTCGAGGCCGTCCTGGATGAGATTTGCGAAGCCATCGTTCGCGGCGAGACGGTGAAGCTGTCTTCCTTCGCGACTTTCCATGTCCGCTCCAAGAATGAGCGCATCGGCCGCAATCCCAAAACCGGCGAAGAAGTGCCGATCCTGCCGCGCCGCGTGATGACCTTCAAATCCTCGAACGTGCTGAAGAACCGCATCTTGCGTTCGCACCAGAACAGCAAGGCCAAGGGCGTCAAGTAACCCTCGAATGCCGGTTGAAAACCGCGGCCCCTTTGACGCCGGGCTTGAATATCGCTTCATAAACCGCTGAAATAAGGTGCGATTCGGATCAACTCC
Organism: Mesorhizobium sp. WSM3862; assembly: GCF_002294985.1. Lineage (GTDB taxonomy): Bacteria > Pseudomonadota > Alphaproteobacteria > Rhizobiales > Rhizobiaceae > Mesorhizobium. The sequence goes on from NZ_NSGE01000007.1 coordinate 210,795, forward strand.
GGATTGCGGTCCAGCGTGAGGATTCGCCCATGGACAAGAGCCCCGATGCTTTCCGTACCATCAGCGAGGTTGCGGAAGATCTCGACCTGCCGCAGCACGTGCTGCGTTTCTGGGAAACCCGTTTCAACCAGATCAAGCCGATGAAGCGTGGTGGCGGCCGCCGTTACTACCGGCCGCAGGATGTCGAACTGATCAAGGGCATCCGGCACATGCTTTATGATCAGGGCTATACGATCAAAGGCGTGCAGAAGCTGTTGCGCGAGAACGGCAACCATTTCCTGGTCGCGATCGGCAATGGCGACATGGCAGCCGTCGAGGCGATCGCGCAGCGCCGCCAGGCCGAGCAGGTGCCGCTGACCGCGGCTGCCCAGCCGCGCGGCGACGAGGATGCGCTGGTCGGTCAGCCCAAGGTGAAGCCCAGCCGCCGTTTCTTCGGCCTTGGCAAGGGAGACGACGAAGGTCCCGTGCAGCCGGACTCCTCGAAATTGTCGCGCGACAACCGGGCCTTGCTGCAGGAGGCACTCTTCGACCTTCTGGAGTGCAAGCGCCTGCTCGACCAGGTGCGTTGAGCTTCGGTTGCCGCTCCCGCGGCTTGGACGGCCGGCGTCCCTGACAGCCGGAACTGCTGTGGCATCCATGCGTTAGCCCTTCTCTGCAAGAGAAGGACATCAGGCATGGCGTGGTTTTCGACCCTTTCCGATCTCGATCTGGACAGGCAGGTCGCGGCGCTCTCGCGTCAACTTGACGATGTCAGGAAAGCCTTGGCAAAACGCGGCGACACCTATTACGAGGACGGCCGCGAGGCGGCGTCCGATTATTATTCGCAGCTCGCCGACCGCTTTCACGAGGCGCTGCCGGCAATCAGGCGCCGGGGCAGGGCGCTCGAGCACACCGCGCGCGAGCATCCGGCCACCGTGGCCGCCGTCGGACTGGTCGTGGTCGGCCTGCTTGCCGGCCTTCTGATCAGCCGGCGCTGACTCCGGGCTGCGAAACAGAAATGGCGACCGTTCGCGCCGGCCGCCATTCCGTCAGCACGAGAGTCCAACCGGATGGAATCGGGATGGAGTGGGCTCCGGCTTCGATCAGTTCGCGAGCTTGATCCGGCTCTTAGGATCGACCTTCATGACCTGGCTGCACTTGCCGTAGACGGTGCCGTTCTTATCGGTGGCGTCGGTGTAGGTGCCCTTACAGTCGAGCTGCAGCACCAGACAGGAGCCGGAGCCTTTGCAGACCGCACCGCCGTCGCCGGTCGGATGCGTGCCGGCAAAGGCCGGCGCGGAAACCGAGCCGAAAGCCGAGACGACGAAGGCGGCGGCGAGCGAGATACGCTTGAAGTTGGTCATTTGAGCATTTCCTTCCATTGGTTGTTGGGATCGCTTTCTGGCGTCCCGGTCGGGTTGAGGAACGCCTTCGTGGCGTCCATGACCGCTTGGTGCGGCCTCCAATGGAAAGGTTCATGGCCCGCGCGATTTTTGTCGCCTGGCGAGCATTGCTGTGAAGGTGTCAGGGTTCAGCGTTTACCGTAGGTGCCGAATTTGCCGGCGGCGCTAAGCGCTCGTTGGGCAGTGGCGGCTTGATGCGGCAAGAGGTCGGGACCGCTTGACAAGCGATCGAACCCGGCTGCGCGCTCATCAGGGGACAGCGGGTGCTCGAAGGAGAGGCTTGTCTCACGAAGCGAAAAATTCCGATGGGAAGACTTGCGCGACCAATACAATGAAGGCCTGTCTTCCCATCGGCAGGTGGGAAGGATCAGGCCTTCTTCTCAACCACCTTCTTATGGTGGTGATGATGGTGGTGGTGATGATGATGATGGTGCCGGCGATGATGCTTGTGATGGTGGTGCTTTACCACCGGGGCCGCATCGGCGCTGGTCGTGCCGAGGATCGGCATGGTGAATGCCAGGGCCAGAGCCAGCCCGAGCGCGGAGAGGAGGGACTTCTTCATGATTTCGTTTCCTTTTACGCGGGCGTTCCGGAGTTCACCGGACCAAATCGGTGACCCAAGCCCCGCGATCGGCACTATCCTCCTGGATTTTTTCGACACTTTTTCCGGACTGTAGATTTTTGTTTCTGGATTGTTTCTGGCGAACCACGATCGCGCCGCGCGCTCTTGCGGGCGCGCATGGACGGCTCGACATCATGCTTTTCGAGCCTGATGCGTCAGCTGCGCGCCTCACATCGGCGGAGCCACGCCATGATTGCCGACCACCACCCGGCGCGAAACGAGCTTGCCGCCGCTGCCGCGCTCGGCGCTGACGAACACGGTCATGCCTGGCTTGAGATCCGCAGGCGCAGCGGGCGCGAATTTCACGATCGGCGTCGATTGCGGGATGGCGATCTCTTTCTTCTGGCCATTGCTGTAGGTCAGCGTCACGGTCCTGCCGTTGACCTCGGTCACGTCGGCGACAGTGCCGTTGGTCATTCGGCTGTTGGGCTGCAAATCCCAATCGCGGTCGCCTTCTCCGGTTCCCTTTAACGCCGCCGGGAAGATCACTACTTCCAGCGCGCCGCTGCCGCCGTCGGCCTTGGACACCGATGCGATGCCGAGGAAATCGCCCTGGTTGATATCGGCGGCCGACGCCTTGGCGACACCGGAGATCATCCAGTCGGGGGAAAGGGTGATCGTTTCGGTCTTGCCGTCGCGGGCTTTCACCGTCAGCGTCGTACCGGCGAGGTCGACCACCGTGCCGCGCAAGCGCACGGTGTCCGCCTGAGCGGCGCCCGCAAAGCCTGAAATCATGCCGAGTACGATAGCGAATAGCTTCAGTTTCATGGAATCCGATCCTCTTCAAAGGGGCTGGCGTCGCCCGCCTTCCGGCAAGCGACGGAGAGCTAACGAATCGGAGTGGGCTAAATGCCGGCGGGTGCGGCCTTTGGCGCTTCAAAAGATCTTGATTGGGCTTCGCGCCACCTTACATGTCGGTGGCCTGCGGCCTCGGCTCCCAGCCGATGACCACGGTCACGATGGCGTGACGGCCAAAACGGCCTCTTGGCAAATCATCCGTTAACGGCCATTCTCCCGCCCGTCTCAGGCAACGCCACATTTCATCTGTGTTGTTTCATCCCAAGGAGTTGCCATGCCCAACACCGCAAGAAGCGCTGTTTCCAACAACATCATTGCCGCGTCCGGCCTCAATCCGCTGAAAGCCGTCCGCGAAACGAGGGGATATACGATTGAGGAGCTTTCCTTGACCTGCGGCCTGGCCGTGGGCGAGATCGTCGACATCGAGGACGGCAAGGATGCCGACCCCGCCAAGCTCAGGCGTATCGCTTCCGCGCTGCAAGTGCCGGAAGAGGAATTGATCATGATGCCGACCGAAGAGAATCGGCCCACACAGCAATAGAGACGCCGAAGCGTCCGCGAAAAAAGCCCGCCATGGCCCTCCCTGGCGGGCTTTTTGCGCCTTCCACAGATGGTCCCCTGGCCCTTGCCAACTGCCAGCGCGCCATGCGGCAATCCCGGCCGCTGCCACGATTCGGCGGCATCGAGTGGCCAACATGCCTGATTGAGGTTTCGCTCATGAGCTTGGAATCGGTCCGCGCCTTCTTTGCCGAACATGCTCCCGACATCGAGGTGCTGGTCACCGAAGCGAGCTCGGCGACCGTGGCACTGGCGGCCGACGCCCATGGCGTGCTGCCGGCGCAGATCGCCAAGACCATCTGCCTGCGCGTCGGCGAGGAGACCATGCTGGTCGTGACCAGCGGCACTGCCAGGCTCGACAACCGCAAATGCAAGGACACGCTCGGCGGCAAGCCGCGCATGCTCGACGGCGAACAGGTGCTTGCCGCGACCAGCCACCCGCCGGGCGGCGTCTGCCCCTTCGGTCTGCCGGCGCCGCTGCCGGTCTTTTGCGATGTGACGCTGCGGGCCTTCGACGAGGTCGTTCCCGCCGCCGGCGCGACGAATGCCGCCGTGCGGATTTCGCCGCAGCGGATGGCCGAACTTGTCGACGCCAAATGGGTCGACGTGTGCCAGTAGGGATTGGAGAGGACTTCTGGGGACAAGTCTCAGGCTTGAAAAATGGTCGGAGTGGCCGGATTCGAACCGACGACCCCTTGACCCCCAGTCAAGTGCGCTACCGGGCTGCGCTACACTCCGGACCGGGTGGCGATGTATCGTGATAACCCCGTGCGGGTCAACCGAATTCGGCGGCTAATTCGCCGATGACAGTGCCGCAGCAGGGAGGGCGCGCGCCAACCGCAATTCCTTCTGGTGCCGGTATTCCAGCGCGATCGCGCCCCAGATCAGCCCGAGCAGCAGATAGAGATGGCGCCAGTGATCGATGTCGATGAAGGTGCCGAGCCCGATATTGCCGAGATAGGCGACATAGGCGCAAAGCAGATAGGGCTGCCAGGGACGAGCGCGAAGGAGGATGCGGAAGCCGGCGCAGATCGTCCACAGGGTTAGCGTCAGGAACGAGACGAAGCCCAGCCAGCCATAGTCCATCAGCGCCTTCAGCCAGATGTCGTGCGTGTCCTCGCCGTAGATCGTGCCGAAGACCAGCGGGCCGATGCCGAACGGGTGTTCCAGTGCCAGCTGGAAGCCGATCGTATAGCGTGCGAAGCGGCCGAGGCGCGCGGTATCGTAGCTTTGCTCGAGATGCGCGCGCTGGGTGAACATGTCCGACACGCCGGGCAGCTGCAGGATGACGAGGATGGCGATGATCAGCAGCGCGAGCGCGGCGATCGTCATCACCACGACCCGCAGGCGGAACATGCCGCTGGCGCTCTGCAGGAAGAGGCAAGCGGTGAGCAGCACCGCCGAAACCGCGAACATGCCCCAGGCGCCGCGCGAGAAGGAGAAGAAGATGCCGGCGGTGATGATCAATAGCGGCACCGCCAGAAGCGGCATGCGCGATACCGGGCCGGTCAAGAGCAGATAAAGCAGGTAGGTGCCGGGCAGCACCAGGAACGGACCGAACACGTTCGGGTCCTGAAAGGCGCCGGCGGCGCGGTCGTATTTTGTGAACATCTCCGCGCCCGGAAAGGCATGGAAGTAGCCGGCGATGCCGAGCAGCGAGGTCGCCACAGCCGAGGCCACATAGGCGATGAAGATCAGCCGGTAGAGGTCAGGCTGGACCGATGTCACCGAGGCGAAGAAGACCGCGCTGAAGGCGAGAAACAGCGAGACCGCCAGATAGAGCGGCGTGTTGGCGAGATCCGCCATCTGCGTCATCGCGATCATGCCGCCGATGTTCATCGCCACCAACAGCACCAGCAGCGGCAATATCGCTCGCGATATTCTGAGGCCGAACAGCGCCCAGACGGCGATCAGCCCGGCCATGTAGAGCTCGTAGGGTGCCGGCTCGCTGATGACGAAGCCGGAAAGCAGGATGCCGACGACGATAGCGGCCGACGAGATCAGCGCGATCAGCTTTGCGTTGACCGCCTGAGGCGGCAACTGGTTGACCGCCTGAGGCGGCAACTTGCTGACCGCGTCCGCCGGCAACTCCTGCGCGAGCGCGCTCAATAGGCGTTTTCCGTGTTGAGCAGGCGGACGGGCGTCAGGAACAGGATGCGCAGGTCGAACAGCATCGACCAGTTCTCGATGTAGTAGAGATCGTATTCCGTGCGCATGCGGATCTTTTCATTGGTGTCCATCTCGCCGCGCCAGCCGTTGATCTGCGCCCAGCCGGTGACGCCCGGCTTGACCTTGTGGCGGGCGAAATAGCCGTCGACCACCTCGTTGTAGAGCAGGTTGTGCGATTGGGCGGCGATCGCATGCGGGCGCGGCCCGACCAGCGACAGCGAGCCGAACAGCGAGTTGAAGAACTGCGGCAGCTCGTCGACCGAGGTCTTGCGGATGAAGCGGCCGACGCGGGTGACGCGCGGGTCGTTCTTGGTCACCGTCTGCTTGGCGGTCGGGTCGGACCTGTCGGTATACATCGACCTGAACTTGTAGACCTCGATGACCTCGTTGTTGAAGCCGTGGCGCTTCTGCTTGAACAGCACCGGCCCCTTGCTGTCGAGCTTGATGGCGATCGCGGTGGCGAGCATCACCGGCGAGAATACGATGATGCCGACAAGCGAGAAGATGATGTCGAAGCTGCGCTTGGCGACCGAGTCCCAGTCGTTGATCGGCTTGTCGAAAATGTCGAGCATCGGCACCGAGCCGATGTAGGAATAGGCGCGCGGGCGGAACTGCAGCGCGTTGGAATGCGCCGAGAGCCGGATGTCGACCGGCAGAACCCACAGCTTCTTCAAAAGCTGCAGCACGCGCGATTCCGCCGTCAGCGGCAGAGACACGATCAGCATGTCGATGCGGGCGATGCGGGCGAACTCGATCAGCTCGGAAATGGTGCCGAGCTTCGGGTAGCCGGCGACGATCGGCGGCGAGCGCTTGTCGCCGCGATCGTCGAAGATGCCGCAGATGCGAATGTCGTTGTACGGCTGCTTCTCGACCGAGCGGATCAGCATTTCGGCCGACTTGCCGCCGCCGACGATGAGCGCGCGGCGCTCCATGCGCCCGTCGCGCGCCCAGCGCCTAATCAGCCTGGACATCACCAGTCTGAGCCCGAAGATCAGCACGAAGCCGACCACGAACCAGCTGCCGAACAGGAGGCGCGAATAGTCCTCCGAGGCCTTCATGGCGAAGGCCGTGAGAGCCATCAGCGCGAAGGTGCCGGCCCAGACGAGGAGCACGCGGCCGAAATTGGCGAGGGGGCGCATCAGCGCCGCGATCTGGTAGCTGTCGCTGACGTCAAGCAGCACCACCGCCAGGAACGAAGCTGCCGCGATCGTCAGCGGATATTGCCAGGCGAGATAGTTGAAGAAGCCGACATAGTAGAAATAGAGGCAGATGCCTGACAGGAAGAGCACGGCGAATTCGACCATGCGCAGCACACCGCTGACCATGATCGGCGACATTGTATCGCGCCGGTACTGCGAGGCGACCTGTCGCGCCACGTCATTGATGCCGGGCACTTGAGCTTCGGTCGGGCCGTCGAATTTGCGCACCGCTTCCATCGAAAAGCGGTGCGCGGGGTCGATCTCGTTCATGGGGATTGTCCGCGAGCTTCGCGCGAGTGAATAGCAAAAGAGAGCTAAGAAAGCCTTGAAACAACAGGTGGCTTTGAATGCGTATTGTTGCTTGCGACGACTGGCGGTTTTTCACGCCTATTGCAGATTAGTAAATTCTAAAGCTTTAGCGCCGCGAAGTAAGCCTTCTCGATCTCGGCCGCCATCACGTCGGCCCCGAATCGCGCCTTCAACTCGGGGTTTTGCGGCATCAGCTTGCGGTAGGCGCCGCGATCGTCGAGAGCCGTTCTGAGCCTGTCGGCAAGTTGGCGGGCATCGGGTCGGATCAGGGCAGGGGAGTCTTCGCCGAAGATCTCGGGAATGCCGCCCACGGCGGTGGCAATCATCGGCATGCCGGCTGCCAGCGCCTCGAGCACGATATAGGGCATTGCTTCCGCGCGGGACGGGACGACGATCAGCTCGGCCAGGGCGAAGGCTTCTCTGGCCGGCATCGGCGGCAGGAAACGGACATGGCCCTTCAGTCCGAGTCGCTCCACCTGCGCGTGGTAGCGTGGCAGGTCGTCGCCGGCGCCGACCATCACCGCGCTTACCCGGCGGCCGAGCTCCCTGCCGGCCCGCGCCAGCGCATCGATGAAGATGTCCGGGCCTTTGAGATCGCGCATCATGCCGATGTATATGAGATCGGCCGCATCGGCCGCCGGCGCCACCGGTTCGAACTCCACGGCCCGCAGGCCGTTATAGACCAGCCTGTTGGGGATGGGCGGCTCGCCGACCTTCCGTCGATAGGTTGTCCGCTCATAATCGGAAACGAACAGAAGGCAGTCGCTGAAGCGGGCCATGAAACGCTCCAGCGCGAAGAACAGCTTTCCGGTGGCCGTCGTTTCGTCATAGTGCAGCGAGCCGCCATGCGGCGAATAAAGGCGGGCCACGCGAGACCTTGAAACCCGCAACAGTGAGCCGAACAGACGGGCATAGGCGCCACCCTTGGCGCCATGCCCGTGCAGCACGTCCGGCCGCAATTCCTTGATGATTTGATAGGTGCGCCAGGCCGCGGCGATGTCGCCCGGTCCGATATGGCGCTGCATGGGCGTGCGATGGATGCCGAGCGCCAGGCGCTCCTTCATCGCTCCGAACAGCCGCTCCTCATAGTCGCCGCCCGTGGTTGAATCGCACACGATGCCCACGGAATGGCCGGCGGCGACCTGCGCCTCGGTCAGGTCGCGCACATGCCGGAAGATTCCCCCGACAGGTGAGCGGAAGCAGTGGACGATCCGGAGGTGAGCCGCCACGTTGATTGTCAGAACAAGCGTTCGCGGACGTAGACGGTGTCGCCGGGCAGGAGTGGATCGGATGTCTGCACCCTGCCGGTCATCACCTTGCCGTTGATGTCGCGGGTGATGTCGACGCTTTCCTGGTTGGCGCGCGGTGTGAAGCCGCCGGCGATCGCGATCGCCTTCTGCACCGTCAATCCCGGCACATAGGAATATTGCCCTGCGGCGCCGACTTCGCCCATGACGAAGATCGGCCGGTAGCGGTCGATCTCGACCGAGACGTCGGGATCGCGCAGATATCCCTGGCGCAATTTATCGGCGATTTCCTTTTCGAGCTGCTGGGCGGTGTGGCCGCGCGCCGGCACGGCGCCGACGAGCGGGAAGGAGATGTAGCCGGATTGGTCGACGCTGTAGGTGTTGGTCAGCCCGTCCTGCTCGAACACCGTGACGCGGATCCGGTCGCCGGCGCCGAGTCTGTATGGCTGGTCGAGCACTTCATGAAAGGCGGCGGGCGCCGGCCGGTAGCTGGAACAGCCGGTAAGCAGCGACAAGGCGAGCATGGCGCGAAAAAAATGAGCAGTGCTTTTCATGATCGGACACGAACCTTCGTCGCTCTCGCCACCGGTGAGGCGGCCAACCCCAGGAAGTGCGCCCGTTATCATCCTGTTAGGGTTAATGGTCGGTAAAGGATGGGCCTTAGACTCATCGGCTGCTGGCAAAAAGGCCAATTGTTCTATTGCTTTCGCAGGACGTTCTTTGAGTGCGTTCTAATAAGTACGCATCCTGATCTTAACGGCTGAGTTACCATAGTTGTTTACGGTCCATCCTCGACTCAAAGTTCGGAGCAGGATGCATGTCCGTTCAGTCCGCGGCCGCAGATGTCGATGTCGACCTGAGACAGCTCTTCGCCAGCCTAGCGAGGAATTGGCTGCGCATTGTTCTCGTCACGCTTGTCGTGACCGGGCTGGCGTTTGCCTTCGCCTGGCTGGCGACGCCGCAATATAAGGCAGTGGCCAAGCTGGAGATCGGGTCGCGCGAATCGGTCTTCACTCGGCCGGCCGGCACAACCAGCGACGACAAGCCGGCGACCGATGAGGAGGCTGTAGCCACTGAAGTCCAGATCATATCCTCGCCCGATATCCTCAAGAAGGTTGCCTCGGACCTCAACCTGGAAAAATTGCCGGAATTCGACGAAGCGTTGAAGATGTCGCCGTTCAGTCGCGCGCTTGTGCTTGTCGGCCTGAAGAGCGACCCCTTCGACATCCCGCCGGAAGAGCGCGTGCTCAAGGCAATGCACGATAAGCTCAACGTCTACGGCGTTGAAAAATCCCGCGTAATTGCCGTTGAGTTCTCCTCGAACAATCCGCAGCTCGCCGCCCAGGTCGCGGACGCCATTGCGCAGGCCTACCTTGCCTCAAAAGGCAGTGCGAAGATGGAATCGAACACCGCCGCCACAGGCTTCCTCGGCCCGGAAATCACCGATCTGCAGAATCGGGTGAAGGATGCCGAAGCCAAGGTTGCCGCCTATCGCGCGCAATCCGACCTGTTGATGGGCGGCAACAATTCGGTGCTCGCGACGCAGCAGCTCTCGGAACTGTCGAGCGAGCTTTCCCGGGTGCGCGCCAATCGCGCCGCCGCAGAGGCGACCGCCGACAGCGTGCGCAAGGCGCTGCAGAATGGCGGCACGCTGGACAGCGTGCCGGAAGTTCTGTCTTCCGAGCTGATCCAGCGCCTGCTCGAGCGGCAGGTAGAGCTCAGGACCAATATTGCCGATCTGTCGACGACGCTGCTCGACAACCATCCTCGCATCCGGGCGCTGAAGTCGCAGCTTGCCGATCTCAACGGCCAGATCCGCAACGAGGCGCAGAAGATCCTCAAGGGATTGGCGACTCAGGCACAGACCGCCAAGGCTCGCGAGGACCAGCTGGTCCAGGAGGTCAACACGCTGAAAGCCGCTTCGGCCCGCGCCGGCGAGCAGCAGGTGGAGCTCGATGCGCTGCAGCGCGACGCCAATGCCCAGCGCCAGCAGCTCGAATCCTATATGGCAAGCTACCGCGAGGCGGCCTCGCGCGCGGACCGCAACTATCTGCCGGTCGACGCCCGTCTGCTTTCCAAAGCACAGGTGCCGACCGAACCGTATTTCCCGAAGATCGGCCCGATCACTGGTGCCGCCGCCGCCGCGTCGCTGCTGCTGATGGCGATCAGCACGCTTCTGAGGGAATTGTTCTCCGGCCGTGCCATGCGTCCGGCCGCCGGAGCCCGATTCGAGCCGATCGAACAGGTGGCGATGCCGGTGGCGCGCACCGAACCGGCGCTCGCCGATGCCGAGGATGAAGCTAGCGACGATTCGGTCGCTGACGAGCGGATCGGGCAGGGCACCGTCATGGAGGCAGCGCCTGCCGAGCCGGTAGATCCACCAGACCCGGCACAGCCCGAAGCGCGCCGGTCATGGCAGCCGAGGCTTGGCGAGATCGATGTCGAGAAGGCGGCGGAAAAGCTGATTGCCTCGGGTGCCGCGCGCGCCATCTTTGTCTCCCCGGAAGGCGACGAGGCCGCCGCCACCGCCGTGCTGGTGGCGCGCGAAGTGTCGGATGCGGGCCTCCGGGTGCTCCTGCTCGATCTCACCGCCTCGGGCGCCGCCTCGCGCCCGATGCTGGACAGCGGACTGCTTCCCGGCATCACCAATCTGCTGGCCTCCGAGGCGCAGTTCAGCGACGTCATCCATCCCGATCTCTATTCGGACGCGCATGTGATTCCGGTCGGTACCGCCGATCCTATCCGCGCCATGCGCGCCGCCGACCGGCTGCCGATCATCATGCAGTCGCTGACCACGGCTTACGACCTCGTCGTTGTCGAATGCGGCCCTGCCGACGCACAAGGCATTGGCCGACTGGTCGGCGATGGCACGGAAGTCTTCCTGTCGATGCTTGAAGCCGATGACGAGGTGACGCAGGCGGCGGTCAAGCTGATCGAGAACGGCTATCCGGATGTCACGCTGGTCACGCCGGTTGGCCATGAACCGGGAGATCCATTGCCCGGACGCCGGTCGGCAGCCTGAACACATATCGCCCGCGAAGCGCTCGGATTTTGAGTCTCGCGCTGGCGGACGACGGTCAGGCGTCGTCCTCGGCAACAATAGGGGCGGCCTGTCCGGCAGCCTTCCGGCGCAAGCTCTTGGTCAGTTTCCACACCGTCGGACTGTTCTTGATGAAGGCCTTCGCCCGCGCGCCTTGCCGTAACCCTGTGGCTAGCACGCGACCTTTCAGCGTCAGCGGCATCAGCACCTCGAAATGCTGGACCTCGATGTCGCACCAGAGCCGCTTGTAGGGCTCGTCGCCGACCGAGAAATCATAGAGGTCGAAGCCTTGCTCGCAGGCTTCCTGGATGTTGTCGAAGAACAGGAAGTCGCCAGGGCTGGTGAAGGCGAGATCATCCTCGGCGATCGCGCCGAACTCGCAGATCAGGCGCTTGCCTGAGCGGCTGGTGCCGGTAACGGCGCGAAGTTTTCCCGCTACCTCCAGCCCGTGCAGCAGGAAGGATGGCTCCTGCTCGGCAAGCGCATCGGCAAACAGCGCCCGGAAGAAGGCGCGCACGCCTTCATCGCCGAACACGTTGGCGATGCCCATCTTGGCGAAGCGCGCCTGCTTCATGTCGAAGAAGGCGTCGAGCAACCTGTCGACCTCCTTGCGGCTTCGCCCCTCGCTACGGCGGAAGCTGCCGACGGCCTCGAACTTGCGCGTCTGCGAGCGGTGCTTCTTGCGCTTCCGCTTGCCGCTCGCGCGGCTGAGCAGCGCGTCGAAGCCGCCATCGAGGTCGACGGCCAGCGCAAGGTTAGGGCTCGGAAAATTGGGCAACGCGGCGAGCGGGTTGGCGGTGCCGTCGAGATCGGGCAGCAGCCGCTCCAGCGAAACGAGGTCGATGTCGGGCCGTGCCGTGGCGATTGACGAGAGCAGGGAGCGGATCGCAGGAACGTCGAAAGCAGGCAAAAGCCGCGGGTCGGTTGCGGGGAAATTGCCGTTGGCATGACGTCCGCCGGCGAAACGAGCGACGCGGAACGGGCCGTTTCGGACCACTTCCAGCGCCAGCGAAAGAGCCGGTCGACCCTCGATGCTTAGCGTGGCGACCGCCATATCGGCTTCGGTCTTGGCCGCCCAGTTGCTCACCCAGGACGCGCTCTGCGCCGGAGCAAACAGCGCCGAAGCGCAGAATTCTGCATAGCCCGCAAGACCGGTGCCGTCGGTCACCGCCGCCGTCAGTCTGCCTCGGCTCGAGGCAGGCGCACGCGCCGGCGCTTCGTTGGCAGCGACGCGATTGCCGTCAAATGACGCGGCGGCGTCAACCATCCCTCAATCCTTAAGACGTATTGGTTGCAACCTGGGGTTCGCGTAGGTCCTTGGATGAGCCTAGGCGCAAAAGGTGAAGGAATGATCGACGGGGCCGAGGCAATCCGGAAGCTGGCGTTGAACGTTGCCCGCTACACCGGTCTCGCTCCGCTGGCGAGGCCGTTTGTCGGCGGCATCGGTGCCATCTTGATGTTGCATCGCGTGACCGCGACGCCCGAGAAGCCGAACAGCGTCAATCGCCATCTGAACATCGCCCCTGCCTTCCTCGACAAGCTGATCGCCGACATGAAGGAAAGGGGCTATGCCTTTGTTGCCCTTGATGAAGCGATCGAACGCATCGAAGCGGGCGGCAAACACGGCCAGTTCGCCACCATCACCGCCGACGATGCCTATCGCGACAACATGACGGAGGCGCTGCCGGTATTGGAGAAGCACGGTGCGCCGATCACCATCTATGTCGCGCCCGGCCTGATCGACGGTGCCGTCGACCTGTGGTGGGAAGTCATCGAGGATATCGTCGACACCGGCTCGCACCTGACGCTGAAGACTGCGAGAGGATCGACGGTCGTCGATTGCTCGACACCCGGCCGAAAGATCCAGACCATTGCAAGGCTGAACGCGTGGTTGACCCTGGAGGTCCCGGAGGAAGAGCAGGGCGCCGCGCTGCGTGAACTGGCGCGCTCCAACGGCATCGAGCTCGGCACCGGCCGCCCCGGCACCCTGATGAGCTGGGATGAGATTCGCAAGGTGGCCGCCCATCCGCTGGTGACGATCGGCGCGCACACCGTCAACCACCGCAACCTCAAGCGGTTGTCCGAGGCGGAAGCGCGTCACGAGATCGGCGACGTCCGCCGTATCCTCATGGAACGGCTGGGCGCAGAGCCGCGCCACTTCGCTTACCCCTACGGTTATCCCAGCGCGGTCGGCTGCCGCGAGGTCGGCTTCGCTCGTGATGCCGGCTATGTCTCGGCGGTGACGACCCGGCATGGCGTCCTGAGAGCCGAGCATGCCGGTTTCCTGCATGCGCTGCCGCGCATCTCCGTCAACGGCCGCTACCAGAGCGTCGCCCATATCCGCACGATGTTGTCGGGTGTGACCACGCCGCTCGCCAATGCCGGCAAGACGGTCGTCACCATTTAGCCCGAAGGGGCGTCAGCATCTGTGGAAATAGCGGTAGGTGTCCGGCGCGCTCATCCATTTGAGCTGCGACGCAAGCCCGCCATGCGCGTTGATCCAGCCTCGGATGTCGGCAGCATAGGCATTCCACAAGACGGCGGTCATGTCGGTGCGGTGCGCCAGATGGAAGCCGAAGCTTGCCGCAGGCATCACGCAGATGCGGCTGCGGGGAATGTAGCCGAGCAGCACCGTGCAGGCCGACTGGCATTTGCCGACGATGCGGACATTGACGCCGCGCGCGGCGAGCCCCTTCCAGCGCTGGCTGTACGCGGCGACGCTGCCGCCATGATCGTCCGACACGTTGATGGTTTCGGCGGCTGCCATCGAGGCCGCCATGCAGGCGATGATCAGGATCAATCCCGCGAACGAGGCTTTTGGCATGACGCAAGCCCTCCCTGCCATGCGGTCAAGCCAGGCAAGTTAGTCCCAATGCGCAATCACGTATGAATCACGTTAGCGTTAGCGCGGCCGCGCTCAGCCCTTCTGAGGCGGCTCCAGGATCAGCCATTTGATGATGCCCATCGCCGGCAGCACCCAGAACAGGCCGCTGAGCAGGAAGAACAGGAAATGCGCCAAGGAGCCGTATTCGGCGAGCCTTGTGACCGCGATGGCCGAGGCGATCAGCGCGTAGATGACGACCAGCGCCACCAGCAGGATGGTTCCGATCAGCTTTCTCAGGCGAATGGGCATGTCGCGGTCCCGTTGACCCGCTTCGCTTAGGCCGATTGGGGAGCGGGCGCAACCGCCGTGGGCCGGCGCGACGGCGTGCCGCGCTGTCCGGTCTTGCCAGCCGGGCGGCCATGGTCCACCAATCCCGCGATTTTCAACTGCCGGGAAACCCCCATGGCCGCCATAACCACCACGGCCCCATACGCCGCCCGCGATCGCGATCTCCACAACCGCGCGCTGGTGCGCGGCTGGCTTTATTTGGTGCTGGTCGTGCTGGCCGCGCTGGTGCTGGTCGGCGGCGCCACAAGGCTCACCGGTTCCGGCCTGTCGATCACCGAATGGCAGCCGATCCATGGCGTGATCCCGCCGCTCAACGATGCCGAATGGCAGGAAGAGTTCCAGCGCTACCAGCAGATCCCCCAATATACAGAGCTCAACAAGGGCATGAGCTTAGAAGCTTTCAAGTCGCTCTTCTGGTGGGAATGGGTGCACCGCATCCTCGCCCGCAGCGCCGGCGCGGTCTTCGCATTGCCGCTGTTGTTCTTCTGGGCGACGCGCCGCATCGAACGCGGCCTCGGGCCGAAGCTTCTAGGTATACTTCTGCTCGGCGGCCTGCAGGGGGCCATCGGCTGGTGGATGGTGGCCTCGGGTCTAGTCGACCGTGTCTCGGTCAGCCAGTACCGGCTGGCGACGCATCTGACGCTCGCGGCGCTAATCTTCACCGCCACCATGGTTGTCGCGCGAGGATTGGCGCCGCACTCCGAGCGCGCCGCCGACCGCTCGACCCAGCGGCTTGCCGGCGCGATCGTGCTCTTGGCACTGATCCAGATCTATCTCGGCGGCCTGGTTGCCGGCCTCCACGCCGGCCTCTCCTACAACACCTGGCCGCTGATGGACGGCAAGGTGATCCCGGCCGATCTCCTGCTCTTGAAACCTGCCTGGCTGAATTTCTTCGAGAACCCGAAGACTGTGCAGTTCGTGCACCGGCTCGGCGCTTACACGCTCTTTGCGGTGGCGCTCTGGCACATGATCGCCACCTGGCGGCGTCAGCCCGGCACCACGCATGCCCGCCGCGCCACGCTGCTGTTCCTGCTGGTGCTGGCGCAGGCCTCGATCGGCATCGGCACGCTTTTGATGCAGGTGCCGCTGCACATGGCGCTCACCCATCAAGGCGTCGCGCTGATCGTGCTCGGCTTCGCCGCCGCGCACTGGCGCGGCACCAAGGGTGCCTATCCGCTGCCCACCGAGATCGCCGTCAAAGGCTGAGGCGCGCCTTGCGCATCGTCGCTCAGTGCTTGATGCCGAGCATCAGGTCCAGATTCTGCACGGCAGCGCCGGAAGCACCCTTGCCGAGATTGTCGTAGACGGCCAAGAGCAGCGCCTGCGCCCGCTCGTCATTGGCGAACACATAGACCTTCATCCGGTTGGTGCCGTTATAGGCCTCCGGATCGATCTCCGGCATGCGCTCCATATGCGTATAGGGCGCAACCTCGACCACGCCGCCGCCGACCGACGCATAGTGATCGGCGATCGCCGCATGAAGCTCGGCGCCGCTCGGCACACGGTCGAGGCCGACCAACTGCAGCGGCACCACCGTGATCATGCCTTGCGCGAAATTGCCGACGGCGGGCTGCATGATCGGATCGTGCGACAGCTTCGCGTAGGTCCTGAGCTCCGGCACATGCTTGTGCTGCAACGTGAGCCCATAGGGCAGGAATTCAGGCGCGTCCTCGCCCTTGCCGACATAGTCCTCGATCATCGGCCGGCCGCCGCCGGAATAGCCGGAGATGCCGTTGACGGTGACGGGGAAATCGGCAGGCAGCAGGCCGGCCGAGACCAGCGGACGCAGCGTCGCGATAGGGCCCTGCGGCCAGCAGCCGGGATTGGCGATGCGTTTTGCACTGGCGATCTTGTTGGCCTGATCCTTGTCCATTTCGGCAAAGCCGTATTCCCAGCCTTCGGCCACACGATGCGCGGTCGAAGCGTCGATGACCTTGGTCGTATCGTTCTCGATCAGCGATACGCTTTCCTTGGCCGCGGCATCCGGCAGGCAGAGGATCGCGACATCGGCGGCGTTGAGGAATTCGGCCCTGGCCGCGGCTTCCTTGCGGCGGTCGGCGGGAATGGAGATGATCTCCAGATCGCCGCGGTCGGCCAGCAGCGCCCTGATCTGCAGGCCTGTCGTGCCATGTTCGCCGTCAATGAAGATTTTCGGTTTCATCGGTTGCCAAAATCCCTGCGATTCCAGAGCTATATGCCTTGAGCGTTATGTAGTACGGCATGAGTGCCGTTGTTCAGGTCGTCGAGCCGCGCCTTCCTTTCGGCCACCAGGCCGAGATAGTGCATGGCGATGATCGATCCGGCGATCGCCGTAATATCGGCATGATCATAGGCCGGCGCAACCTCGACGACGTCGGCACCGACGATATCGATCTGGCCGAGTTGGCGCAGCGTCGAAAGCATCTTGGCCGAAGACGGGCCGCCGGCCACAGGCGTGCCGGTGCCCGGCGCGAACGCCGGATCGAGGCAATCGATGTCGAAGGTAAGATAGGTCTTCCTGCCGCCTGTGCGCTCCACGATCGCGTAGGCGATGTCGGAGGCGCGCATCTCCTCGACTTCATGGCCGTAGATGATCTTGATACCGAACGTGTCCGGCGCATGGGTGCGGATGCCGATCTGGATCGAGCGGTCTGGATCGATGACGCCTTCTTTGACCGCGCGGGCGACGAAGGAGCCGTGATCGATGCGCCTGCCGTCGTCCGGCCAGGTGTCCTGATGCGCGTCGAACTGCACCAGGGCCAGCGGCCCATGGATCGCTGCATGCGCCTTCAGCAGCGGCCAAGTGACGAAATGATCGCCGCCGAGCGTCAAAAGAAATGCGCCTGAGCTCAGGATCTTGGCCGCCTCGCGCTCGATCGTACCGGGCGTCTTCTGGTGGTTGCCGCTGTCGAGCAGGCAATCGCCGTAGTCGACCACGGCGAGCTGTTCGAACAGGTCGCGCGAGAACGGATATTGCGGATCGTTGTCGAGGATCGCCGAGGCGCGGCGAATCGCCTGCGGCCCGAAGCGCGCGCCGGGACGATTGGTGACCGCGGCGTCGAAGGGAATGCCCCACACGACGGCGTCCGCGCCCTTCGCATCCTTCGTATATTTGCGCCGCATGAACGACAGCGCGCCGGCATAGGTCGGCTCGAGCGACGCCCCCGTTTTGGAACGGGCGGTGAAGGCGTGGTCGATCTCTTGGTTCGCCATTACGGGTCCTCGGTTGTCATCGGGGAGCCACAACTACAGAACCGGCACGCAACTTGCCAGTCACAGCTTGCCGATATCGAGCGGCGCTCGAGGAGTGCCACGGCAGCACAGGATTTGTCTCGCCATGACGCCTCGCCAAACAAATTTGAGCAAACAGCTAGCCGGCTTCGTTCACCTCCCTGTCATGGGCATCGCCTAACCGGGTCCCGACCCGGAACGGAGCGATTCCCCGATGCGAACACTCTGGCTGAGCCTTCTTCTGTCTGCCGCGCTTGCGACTGCCTCGAGTCAAACCTTAGCCGGTGAGACGCGCGCCGCCCAAATCCTCGACCGCTTCGAACACGCCAACCAGTGGCGCGACCATGTGATGATCGCGGCGCATCGGGCCGGCAGCATGCAGGCCGGCAAGACGCTTTATGCCGAGAATTCGCTTGCCGCGGTCGAGGGCTCGATCGCGAGCGGCGCCGAGATAGTCGAGGTCGATGTGAGGCGCTCGAAGGACGGCGCGTTCGTCATCATGCATGACAGCTGGCTCGACCGTACCACGAACTGCAAGGGCGAGGTGGTGGAATATACGCAGGCGCAGCTGAAGAAGTGCCGGCTGGTGATCGAGGGCACCGGCGCCGTCACCAGCGAGCCGGTGTCGACGCTGCGCGAAATGCTGCTGACGACCAAGGACAGGATCCTGATCAATCTCGACAACAAGCTCGAGGTGACGGACCTGCCCGGCATGATCGCGGTTGCCCGCGATCTCGGCATGGCCGATCAGGTGATCGTCAAGGAGAACCTGTGGAACCAGGCGCGCATTGAAGCCGCGAAGGCCGCGCTCGCCCAGGCGGGCGGCGGCTTCCAGTTCATGCCGATCCTTGCCGATGACGCCGTGCACGATGCCGCCTTTGCCGGCGAGGTCGACAAGGCGTTCGCGCCACGCGCTATCGAGCTGATCAACTGGCGCAACGGCGCCGAGACGCTGACCGCAAACGGCGGCCCGCTGTTCAGCACGCGCATGCGGGCTACAGCCGTCCGCGGCGACTGGCACCTCTGGGCCGATACCTATGCCATCGTCAACAAGCCGGGCGGCTTCCTTGCCGGCGGCCGTGGCGACGAGCTGGCGGTCGCTGCCAGCCTGCCGCGCGAGGCTTGGGGTTTCTGGGTCGATCGCGGCGCCACCATCATCCAGACCGACGAGCCAAAAGCGGTGATCGAATGGCTGGCTGCCAATGGCTATCGCGTACCGTACACGACGGACATCAAGCAAGCCGAGTCGGCGCATACGGCCAGTATTAATTAAGCTGACGTCGGCGCTTCACCCCGCCCGGCGCTTCGCGCCGACCTCCCCATCGAGGGAGCTAGAGCGTCGTGCCAGCCTGCCGTCGCTGCATGCCTGCGATATTCATGAAATGCTAAACCCGTTTGAGCGAAAAGCGCGGCGCCTTACCTCCCCTTGATGGGGAGGTCGCGCTGCAGGCGCGGGCGGGGTGCTGCGCCAACCTACGCCGCTTTCGCCACCCCATTCAACTCGCGCAGCACATCCGCCGACAGCTCCAGCTCCGCTGCCGCAAGGTTCTCGCGCAGATGCCCGACCGACGACGTGCCCGGGATCAAAAGGACGTTGGGCGAACGCTGCAACAACCACGCCAGCGCAACCTGCATCGGCGTCGCGCCGAGCCGCTCGGCCACGCCGGACAGCGTCGAGGATTGCAACGGGCTGAAGCCGCCAAGCGGAAAGAACGGCACATAGGCGATGCCGTGGCGCGCCAGTTCATCGATCAGCGCGTCGTCGTCGCGATGCGCCAGATTGTACTGGTTCTGCACACAGACGATGTCGCAAATCTTGCGGCCTTCCTGGATTTGCGCTCGGGTGACGTTGCTCAAGCCGATATTGCGCACCAGGCCCTTGCGCTGAAGCTCGGCGAGCTTGGTGACCTGCGCCTCGATGGAGCCCTCCGCTGGACCATGCATCCCGAACATGATGCGCAGATTGACGACGTCCATCACCTCGCGGCCAAGATTGCGAAGATTATCATGTACGGCCTGTTCGAGCTCATCGGCTGTGAAGGCCGGCAGCCAGGAAGCATCTTCGCCACGACGGGCGCCGATCTTTGTGACGATGGTGAGGTCGTCGGGGTAGGGCGATAGCGCCTTGCGGATCAGCTTGTTGGTGACTTTCGCGAAGCAGCTCGCGCCACGGCCGGCAGCGCGTCAGCGCTCAGCGAAGCCATCCGCCGTCTGGAAACCCAACTCGGTGTTCGGCTCTTAAACCGCACCACGCGCAGCGTTGCTTTGACCGAGGCTGGTGCCAGCCTGCTGGCGCGGCTCGGCCCCGCATTGGGCGAGGTAGAAGCTGCGCTCGATGTGGTGAACGGCTTTCGCGACCGGCCCGCCGGAACGTTGCGTCTCAACGTGCCGATAAGCGCCTCGCGGCTGGTGCTGCCCAAAATCGTTCCGGGATTTCTCGCGGCCTATCCCGCCATTCGCCTGGAGGTGATCGCCGAGGAGAACTTTGTCGATGTGCTGGTGGCCGGCTGCGACGCCGGAATCCGCTATGACGAGCGGCTGGAGCAGGACATGATCGCGGTGCCGATCGGACCGCGCGCGCAGCGCTTCACGACCTCCGCCGCGCCGTCCTACCTTGACCGGCACGGTCGGCCGCAGCACCCGCGCGACCTGCTTGGCCATGCCTGCGTGCGCGGCCGCTTTCCGAGCGGGGTCATGACGCCCTGGGAGTTCGAGCGGGACGGCGAGGTGGTGCGGGTCGATCCCACGGGGCCATTGGTCGTCAGCATCGGTGGAGGCGTCGATCTAGCTGTCGATGCGGCGATCGCCGGCGTCGGCATCCTTTGGCTCTTCGAGGACTGGGTGCGCCCGTATTTCGACAGCGGCGTTCTGGAACCGGTGCTCCAGCCCTGGTGGCAAAGCTTCTCGGGGCCGTTTCTTTATTACCCTGGCCGGCGCTTGGTGCCGGCACCGCTGCGCGCCTTCATCGACTACATAAAAACCCCGGCCGGGCACTGGTGACGGAAACAAAAAAGCCGCCCGGAGGCGGCCTTTTCGAAATGCTTGGACTTCGCAGCGCTTAGCGCTTCGAGAACTGGAAGCTGCGGCGGGCCTTGGCCTTGCCGTACTTCTTACGCTCGACCACGCGGCTGTCGCGGGTGAGGAAGCCGCCCTTCTTGAGCACCGAACGCAGGCCCGGCTCGTAATAGGTCAGCGCCTTGGAGATGCCGTGACGCACGGCGCCCGCCTGGCCGGAGAGACCGCCGCCGATGACGGTGGCGACGATGTCGTACTGGCCGGCGCGGTTGGCGGCGACGATCGGCTGGTTGAGGATCATCTGCAGCACGGGACGCGCGAAATAGGTCGCGAATTCCTTGTCGTTGACGATGATCTTGCCGGAGCCCGGCTTCACCCAGACGCGCGCGATGGCGTTCTTGCGCTTGCCGGTGGCATAGGCGCGGCCCGACTTGTCGAGCTTCTGGACGTGGACAGGCGCGGCCGGCTGCGCGGCGGTCGTGACAGTCCCGAGTTCTGCGAGCGAGGAAAGCTCAGCCATTACGAGGCCCTCTTGTTCTTGGAGTTCAGCTTGGCCACGTCGAGCGTGACGGGCTGCTGGGCCGCGTGCGGATGCTCAGTGCCTGCATAGACGCGGAGATTCTTCATCTGGCGGCGGCCAAGCGGGCCGCGCGGGATCATGCGCTCCACAGCCTTCTCGACGACGCGCTCGGGGAAGCGGCCCTCGAGCAGCTGGCGCGCGGTGCGCTCCTTGATGCCGCCGGGATGGCCGGTGTGCCAGTAATAGACCTTGTCGGTGTACTTCTTGCCGGTGAACACCACCTTGTCGGCATTGATGACGATGACATTGTCGCCATCATCGACATGCGGGGTGAAAGTGGGCTTGTGCTTGCCGCGCAGATGGTTGGCGATGACAGTGGCAAGGCGGCCGACGACGAGACCCTCGGCGTCGATCAGCACCCACTTCTTCACCACATCCGCAGGCTTCTGCGAAAAGGTAGCCATGTTTTGCTCTCAGGTTGACCGTCCTGTCCGCGAACGGCAGGAACAGGCGTTTTTTGTTGCTTGAATTGACGGAGAGGCCAAGCCGTCCGGCAATAACAAAACGGCGGCCCTTGCGGCCGCTGTTTCGTGACGGCTTATAGGCGAGGGTGCCGGATGCGTCAAGCCAAGCGGAAACTCTACTGGCGCTGAAAATAAAGCAAAAACAATCAATTGGCGAAACGGTATTATTTTACCTCATCCATTCGCTTCGGCGGGATCGAATAGGTCCCTGTGGCGTGGGCCACCGTGTGCCGGTCGGCCCCGGCGACGATGTCGATGTCGAAGACCATCAGGCTCTTTCCGAGCTTAAGGATACGGCAATGGCCGTCGATCGGTCCGGCCTCGGCCTTGCGCATGAAGTTGATGTTGAGATTGGTCGTCACCGAAAGCGCATCCGGCCCGGCATGGCTGAGCACGCACACATAACCGCCAATGTCGGCAAGCGTGAACAGGGCTGGACCCGAGACCGTGCCGCCGGGGCGCAGATGGCGCTGGTCGGCATTGAGCCGCACCGTGCAGCCGCCCGGAAACACTTCCAGCGCCTCATAGAAGGAGAACTGGTCGTTGAGCTGCGGATAGACGTTTGCCATCAGCGCGTTGACTTCGGCCGCGGTCAGCACCGGCTTGAGATTGCTTTGAGCGGGCATGCGCGATTCCTATATACGGGAAGTTCCAGACGGCGCGCCTGGACCAAACGGTGCCACGGAGAAAACACGTCTCGCGGCTGTTCTTCAATCGGCAGCATGTTAGTTCTGTTGCTCCATGACCCGGGACCGCTGATCGAGAGGTTCAAAAATGGCCGAAGTCGTTGCCATCAAGCCCGCCGTCGCCGACGGCCCGGTTCTTGTCAGCCAAGACAAGGGCGTGCTGCGACTCACCCTTGCAAGCCCGCCGGCCAACGCGCTGTCGCTGGCGACGATGGCGGCGCTGCAGGCCGAGTTCGACCGCGTGAAGGACGACAAATCCGTACGCGTCATCATCCTGGCAGCGTCAGGCAAAGTGTTTTGCGCCGGCCACGACCTCAAGGAAATGACGGCGCACCGCGCCGAACCGGATCGCGGCCGCGCCTTCTTCGAAAAGACCTTTGTCGCCTGCGCAAAGCTGATGCAGACCATCGTTCGCCATCCGAGGCCGGTGATCGCCGAGGTCGACGGTCTGGCTACCGCGGCCGGATTGCAGCTTGTCGCGAGCTGCGACCTCGCCATCGCCTCGCACGAAGCGACCTTCTGCACGCCCGGCGTCAATATCGGCCTGTTCTGCTCGACGCCGATGGTTGCGCTGTCGCGCAACGTCTCGCGCAAGCAGGCGATGGAAATGCTTCTCACCGGCGAGACGATCGATGCGGCGACGGCCAAGGAGTTCGGTCTCGTCAACCGGATCGTGCCGCGCGAATATCTGAATCAGGTTGTCAACAAATACGCGCAAACCGTTGCTTCAAAATCGTCTTTGGTGGTCAAGACCGGCAAGGAGGCGTTCTACACCCAGGCCGAAATGGGGCTGGCCGACGCCTACGCCTATACCGGCCGTGTGATGGTGGAAAACATGCTGGCGCGCGACGCCGAGGAAGGCATCGGCGCCTTCATCGGCAAGCGCAAGCCGGAATGGGCCGACGAATAATTGACCCGAGAATGCAGCGCGCTTTTTCATGATTGAAGGTCCGACGTGGCTGCCCGCAAGCAACTGACGCGGCTGAAAGCGCCCTATCTCAAGCGCATTCTGCTTGAGTCTTCGCGCGTCGCGGATTGGGACGGATATCCATGGAGCCTGCCGATCTTCCGGGATCGCGAGTTCGAGTTCGAATTCACGTCGGCTATCACCATCATCGTTGGCGAGAACGGCACCCGCAAATCGACGCTGCTCGAAGCCATCGGCGCGCTGGCCGGCTATGACGAGGCCGGCGGCGGCAAAGGCTATATGCCCGTCGACCACTCAGGCGCCATCGACAAAAGTGGTGCTGCACTTGCCGCTGCGCTGCGCTGCCATTGGCTGCCGAAGGTCACCGCGGGCTGGTTCTTTCGGGCGGAGTCCTTTTACTCCGTGGCTCGTTATCTTGACCAGGCGGCGCTGGAGTCTGGCGGAGCGCCGCCGGACTTCCTGTCATGGTCGCATGGCGAAGGGTTCATCCGCTTCTTCGAGGAACGCTGCCGACGACAGGGCATCTACATCCTCGACGAGCCCGAAAGCGCGCTCTCGCCGACGCGCCAGATCGAGTTGCTGAAGCTGCTTCAGCGCATGGAGCGGTCCGGCACCGCGCAGGTGATCATGGCGACGCACTCTCCGTTGCTGATGGCCTGCCCGAACGCGCGGCTCTTCCGCATCAGCCGCATCGGCCTCGATCTGATTGATTTTCAGGACACCGATCATTTTCGCATGATGCGTGACTTCTGCAGCGATCCGGCTGCCTTTCTCGCCGATGCGCTGTATGAGGACGAGCCATGAATCACGACGCCTACGACAACAGCTACATTGCCGGCATTCTGAACTCGGTGAAGACCATTGCCATGGTCGGCGCCTCGCCCAACGACGTGCGGCCGAGCTATTTCGTGCTGAAATATCTGCTGCCCAAGGGTTTTTCGGTGTTGCCGATCAATCCCGGTCATGCCGGAAAGCAGATCCTTGGACAGACGGTCTATGCCAGCCTGGCCGACCTGCCGCATCCGGTCGACATGATCGACATTTTTCGCGGCTCGGCCGCTGTACCTGGCATCGTCGAGCAGGTACTGAAGCTCGATCCGCTGCCGAAGGTCGTCTGGATGCAGCTTGGCGTTCGCCATGACGAGGCCGCCGCGCGCGCCGAGGCAGCCGGCATCAAGGTGGTCATGAACCGCTGTCCCAAGATCGAATATGGCAAGCTGTCGGGCGAGATCGGCTGGACCGGCGTCAACTCCGGCGTGCTGTCGTCGAAGAAGCCTTTGATGCGCAAGGGTTTCCAGAGTTTTGGCGTGCGCCAGAAATAGGCGGACCACCAGGCGCGCAAAATTATTCCGGGAAGAAACGGATTTTCCCGGGCGTTCGACGCAGATCGCACGCCGAAAGGTATTTTGTTCTTTGCATTCACGACCGCGCTTGGCCAAGAATGCCCGGGGATTTCCGCAAGTTTGAGAGGGAGGCTTCGATGACCCGTACGCCCGGTTTCAACACGCTCGCCGTCCATGCCGGCGCCAAGCCGGACCCGGCGACCGGCGCGCGCGCCACGCCGATCTATCAGACCACCTCCTATGTCTTCGATGACGCCGACCACGCCGCCTCGCTGTTCGGGCTGAAGGCCTTCGGGAACATCTACACCCGCATCATGAACCCGACGCAGGCTGTTCTCGAGGAGCGTCTCGCCGCGCTCGAAGGTGGCACTGCCGCGCTGGCCGTCGCCTCCGGCCACGCCGCCCAGGTCATCGTCTTCCACAATCTGATGCGGCCGGGTGACAATTTCGTATCTGCCACAAAGCTTTATGGCGGCTCCATCAACCAATTCGGCCACGCCTTCAAGAATTATGGCTGGGAGGTTCGCTGGGCCGATACCAACGATCCATCGACCTTTGAGAGCCAAATCGACGACAACACCAGGGCGATCTTCATCGAAAGTCTCGCCAATCCGGGCGGCATCTTCGTCGACATCGAGAAGATCGGCGACATCGCTCGCAGGAACGGCCTGCCGCTGATCGTCGACAACACGCTGGCCTCGCCCTATCTCGTGCGGCCGATCGAGCATGGCGCCGACATCGTGGTGCATTCGCTGACCAAGTTCATCGGCGGCCACGGCAATTCGATCGGCGGCGCCATCGTCGACGGCGGCACCTTCGATTGGTCGAAGTCGGGCAAATACCCGATGCTGTCGGAGCCTCGCCCTGAATATGGCGGCCTCGTCCTGCACGAGACTTTCGGCAACTTCGCCTTTGCCATTGCCGCGCGCGTGCTCGGCCTGCGCGACCTCGGCCCGGCGATCTCGCCCTTCAACGCCTTCCTGATCCTGACCGGCCTGGAAACCTTGCCGCTCAGGATGCAGCGTCATTGCGACAACGCAGCGAGCGTCGCCGCCTGGCTTTCCAACCATCCGAAAGTCGCCTGGGTGAACTATCCCGGACTGCCGAGCGACAAGAACAATGCGCTGCAGAAGAAATACTCGCCGCAGGGTGCCGGCGCCGTTTTCACCTTTGGCCTCAAGGCCGGCTACGAGGCCGGCGTCAAGTTCGTCGAGGCGCTGGAACTGTTCTCGCACCTCGCCAATGTTGGCGACACCAAGTCGCTGGTCATTCACCCGGCTTCGACCACGCACCGGCAACTGTCCGACGAGCAGAAGGTAAAGGCCGGTGCCGGCCCGGACACGGTCCGCCTGTCGATCGGCATCGAGGACGTCAACGACATCGTCGCCGACCTCGAACAGGCGCTGAGCAAGGTCTGAGCGCGATGTCCGCCTTTCTCGCGGTTGATCCCGAAACTGTCGAGCCGGAGGCCGGCGCGCCGGCCCCGGACCGCTTGATCTCCGGCGATCCGAAATTCCGCACCTGGAATGTCGAGGAGCGGGACGGCAGCCTTTATGCCGGCATCTGGGAAGCGACGCCGGGCAAGTGGCGCATCGTCTATGACGAATGGGAATTCTGCCACATCCTGTCCGGCGTCTCGGTGATCGCCGAAGACGGCGGCGACGCGCGCACGGTCAAGGCCGGCGACAGTTTTGTGCTGCGGCCGGGTTTCAAGGGAACCTGGGAAGTGCTGGAGACGACGCGGAAGGAATATGTGATCAAGCTGTGAAGCGCGCTTGCCGGGCTGTTAGAGCAGCCGGTCGACATCCGCTCCGGAGAAACCGAATCCGGCCATCAGGTCGCGGTGCCACCGGCTTCCAAGCAGGTCGCCCAGACCGTCATCGACACGCCGCCTCAACGCGTCGTTGCCTTTAGCGACCGCAAACGCGCCGGCGGCGGGCAACCGTTCGGACGCGGGAACGTCAATGACATCGGCCAGCGCAGCCGGTCGCCGCGCGATATAGCCGCGATGCGCCATGGCAACGCTGGCATAGGCCTGCACCCTGCCGATAGCCACCGCCTCCGCTGCCTCGGCCTGCGTGGCGAACACACTGATCCGCTCCGGCGGCACGCCATTCTCAAGGGCCGTCCGATGCTGGATCTGGTTCGATATCACGCCAAGCCTCGCGGAAGGGTGGCCTGCAAGAGAGCGATAGCCCTCAAGGTCGAGCGGGTTGCCCTTGGCAACCATCAAGCCGTCCGGCAGCGACCAGATCGGGCGACTGAAGTCCACCAGCTTGCTGCGCTCTTCGGAGATGAACAGGCCGGTGGTCATGTTCCAGCGGCCGTCGGCCAGTCCCGGCAGCAACTCGGCGAATTCGGTCTCGACGGGCGTGAAAGCCGTCGTTTGGGACATCGCGAAGATCTTCTCGGCCAGCATCGCGTCGCAGCCGCCGACTTTCCCGGATGCATCGGTGAAGCAGAAGGGCGGTTCCTGCAGAAAGGCGAATCTCATTTTCAGATCTTCGGATTATTGCGGTTCAGAAGCGCACCGAGAGCGCTTCCAATCCATGAAAATGATAGGTGTCGCGGAAGCGCGGCTCTTCCGTCAGGCCTAGATCCGGCAGCCGGTCGAACAGCGTCTTCAGCGACACCTGCAACTCCAGCCTGGCCAGCGGCGCGCCGATGCAGAAGTGGATGCCGGCGCCGAACGACACGTTCTTCTGGTCGGTTCGCGCCGGGTTGAATGTGGCCGGTCCGGCGAAAGCCAGCGGGTCGTGATTGGCCATGCCGAGCAGCAGCGCCACCGTCTCGCCGGGCTTGAGCAAAATGCCCGGAGCAGCTTCCATCTCTTCATAGGCATAGCGCAGGAACATGTGCAGCGGCGCATCGTAGCGCAGGCATTCCTCGACCGTGGCGGCATTGGCCTCCGGTGTTGCGAAGAAGCGGCGCGCATCGCCGCCCTGCGCGAGGATCGTTCTCACGGCATTTCCGGTCTGATGCACAGTCGCTTCGTGCCCTGCGTTGAGCAGAAGGATAGCTGAGGAAACCAGCTCGTCCTCCGAGAGCTTCTGGCCGTTGTCCTGGGCCTCGATCAGCAGCGAAAGCAGATCGTCGCCGGGTCTCTTGCGCCGCTCGGCGACATAGCCGCGCAGGAACGCCGCGAAATCGCGCGCGGCGCGGTTGGCCGTCTCCTCGGTCTCGCGCGTGCGGCCGTGCATGTACATGGCGACCGTCTGATGCGACCAGTCGAGCAGTTGCGGCCCCATCTCGACCGGAACGCCGAGCATCTCGGCGATGATGGTGATCGGCAAGGGCGAGGCGTAACCGGGCAGAAGATCGACGGAGCCCGGCTCGAAGCGGTCGATCAGCTCATTGGCCAGAGCGTCGATGCGCGGCCTCAGTCGCTCGACCTGGCGCGAGACAAAGGCTCGATTGACCAAAGTTCTCAGCCTAGTATGCACCGGCGGCTCGAGCTCAAGCATCGAATTGGCTTCGATGGCGTCGAAGGCTGTCAGGTGCGAACGGTCGTCGCCAACCCCGCGGCTGTCGGGAATGCCGGCCGGGTTCTGGCGGCCGAAGCGACGATCGCGAAGCAGGCGGTTGACGTCGTCGAAGCCGCCGAAACACCAAAAACCGTAATTCTCCCAGAAGAAGGCGTTCGAAGCGCCGTGCAAGAAGGCGTAGGCCTCATACGGGTTCTGCACAAAGGCAGGTTCATGCGGGTCGAGGCGCAGGCGGCGGCTGACGGGATCGAACGTGAGATAGGGTGGCATCATGTTCGACCAATAGCGCGCCTTGCCGGCCCGATGCCATACCGCATCGCCGAGCCGGTCGTGCCGATATATTGAGCCAGGCTGGCCGCTGGAGAGGAAGAGCGGGTGGCGCGCCATGGCTCCGGCGGAGCGCTTCAGCGTCCCGTTTTCAGGATACCGGCCACCTTGGTGGCGATCGCGGCATCGAGCGCCTGCCAGTTCCCGAGCAACTCGCGCGGGAAGCGGTAGGTGAGGCTGAGATCGTCGCCGACCTGGATGTCGCGCTCGCAGGGGGCCAGCGAATCCTCGGCAGTTGGGCCGCTCAGGCAGCGGGCGACGAACGGGTCTTTGCCGGGGCGCTCGGCGACCGCCAGGACCTCGTTGAGATAGCCCGATTTCTCGGTGAAGCCGTAGAGCCTTGTACCGCCCGGGCCGGGCGTGCCCGGCGTGACGATCAGGGCGCTGTAGATTGGGGCGAAACGGCCGCTCATGTCGCGCGACATCATCCGCGGCTCGAATGACAGGAAGATGATCTTCCTGGTCGTGACGTGGTTGAAGTCGTCGCGCGCGGCGGTGCTGTAGCCGTCCATTTCGGGATAGCGCAGATAAAGGTCGAAGCGCGAGGCGATGCCGTCGCGCCTGGCCTGGTCGAAGCGGATGAAGTTGGCCGGCACACTGATCACATTGTTGCCCATGACGACCTGGCGCACGGTCGTGTCGTCGGTATAGCCGGCCATGGCGATCGACCGGCCGAGCCATTTGCCGCCGAGACTGATAGCCACTGAAAGCAGGGCGAGCGCCGCGAAGACGTAGAAGACCCGCTTCATCAAGGTCGAGTCGACAACCTCGAATTCCTCCGCGGCGGCTGCCTCTCTCATCGCGATTCCCCGATCCGCTCACCTGTCCTCAGGTGGCACAACTGGCGCGGCATGGCTCTTGCAGCGCGTCGGCACGACTGTGCGGTCTCATGGTAAACGGTTGGTAAAGATGGATCTCATGCTGCTCCCTCTCTACGCTTTTGCGGTCGGCCTGACGGCTTGCGGCCTCGCCGGCTCGGCGATGGAAATCGTCTGCGGCCGCCGGCTGGCCTTCGCCGATCCCTATGTCACGCCTGCCCATATTGTGCGCTCGCTCGCGGTGACCGCCTGCGCCGGCCCGTTCATGCTCACCAATGATGCTCTGGCTGCGCGGCGCGAGGGGCGCATCGGCACGCTTGCGCTGCTTTCCTGCGGCTGCACGGCGATTGCGTGGGCACTGGCGCTCGGCATCGTGCTGATCACCATTGCTTCCTGGGCAACGGGTCTCCTAAGCTCCGCCGAATTCTCGGCTTGAGACGAATCGGAGAAAAGATGCCGATCTATGCGATCGACGGGAAGGCGCCCCGGTTCGAGGACGCCGAAACCAATTGGGTGGCGCCCGATGCCACGCTGATCGGCGATATCGCGATAGGCCGCAATGCCGGCTTCTGGTTCGGCGTCGTCATCCGCGGCGACGGTGAACCGATCACCATCGGCGCCGACACCAATGTGCAGGAACATTCGGTCATGCACACCGATCCGGGCTATCCGCTCAGCATCGGGCAGGGCTGCACGATCGGTCATCGCGCCCTGCTGCATGGCTGCACGGTCGGCGACAACAGCCTGATCGGCATGGGCGCCATCGTGCTCAACGGCGCGAGGATCGGCAAGAATTCGCTGGTCGGCGCCGGCGCTTTGGTGACGGAAAACAAGGTTTTCCCGGACAATTCGCTGATCGTCGGCTCGCCCGCCAAGGTGATAAGGGTGCTGGATGACGCGGCAATCGAGAGGCTGCGGGTCTCGGCCGCGCACTATGTCGCCAACGGCAGGCGCTTCAAGGCCGGATTGAAGGATCTGTGACAGCGGTTCAGTCCGCCGCTTCGCCCGCGACCTTATTGACTGCGTCGGGACATTGCCTGACGCAGCAGCAACGCCCCCGCTTCGAAACCGGCGCGGTCTGCACCTTCCAGGGCGGTTTCACAATCATCGATGCGCGTCCTGAGCGACGGATCCGCGCCCGACGCCAGCAGCAGGCGGATTGCCTCGGCGTCGCGCTGCGCCACGGCGTAATGCAGAGGCGTCCAGTCGTTGACCCCGCGCATGTTCGGGTCGGCGCCCTGCTCGAGCAGGATCTGGATAAGCTGCAGCCTGTCCGATCGCTCGGTGGATAGCGCGGCGATGATCGACGGGAAGCCGGCGGGATCCTCGTAATTCGGATTCGAGCCTGCATCAAGCAGCGTGGCGATGAAGCCGGTCGGGCTCCAATAGATCGCGTATTCCAACGGATGGCCGAGGCCGAGCTCGAACGGCATCCTCTCGTCGTACCATCGCGCGGAGCTGCCGAGCGCCTTGCCAAGCCCATCGAAATCGCCGGCCTTGAAGGCGTCGTCTATTGCCTGGAACAGCTTGGCGCGCTCGCACCGTTCGTCCGGGATTTCCAGCATCGCCGTCCATCCAAAAATAAACGGCCATATTGCTCCGGTCTGCCGTTACGAGAAAGGCCCGCAGGCGGCGGCAAAAAAAGCGGAGCCGGCCCGGGGACAGGGCCGGCTCCTAAAACCCGGTCGTTGGGGACGGGGAGGGTGGGGACTCGACCGGGCTTTTTCCAGGCACGCCGTATGAATGCGGCGTGCTTAATCTCTTCGTGTGTGCCGTTGCCCCAAAAGCCCTGCGCATCTTGGGGCAGCATGCATTGGGATCCTAGCGGACGCTGGCGACCGCGTCCTCGCGGCCGTCGTTGATCGAAACCCAAACGCCTGAATTCTCTGTCGATTGACGTTTGAGGTAGGTGTAGATCGTGTCGTTCCAGGCGAGCACTTTCGGCTCGAGATTGTCGAGGATGAACTCGCCGAGGCTGGTGCGCACCGTCAGCACCGCGTGGCCGTCGCCGTTCGGCTGGCGCACGACCGTCATCAAAAGGTCGCCGGCGGGGACACCGGCGGCCATTAATTCGCGGCGCTTCTCCAACGCGTAGTCCTCGCAGTCGCCGAAACCATTGTCGGGATAGGCCCAGTATTCCTCGACCCCGTAGATCTCCATATCGGTACGCGGCTTGACGCGGGTGTTGACCGAATTGTTGACCTTGATCATCGTCGCCCACAGCTTGCGGGTCAGTTCGACAGGAGACCCATTCGGCGTCGTCTCATTGCATTCGATGGGGATACGTTGGCAGAGTTCATAATGGCCGACGGGCTGGGTGGTGCGGCCACCCGTATGCATGAACAGCGGTCCCGCGCTTGCCGTGCCCCAGGCGGAAAGCTGCATCGCCATTGCCAAGAGCAACAGCTTGCCCCTCGTCATTTTCATTATGGTAGTCTCCCCGTTTGAGAGAGACTGTCCCACGTTGGGATTTATTTGACGCAAAAACCGGAAGTAGAGATTGAGTAAAACGCCCGTAGATTAAATATAAAATTTGAACTATCTCGACTGCGGATTGTTGAGAATTTAAACCGGCCGCCGCACCCGGATCACGTGGCGTCTCGACATGCCGCCCGGCTGCTAGAAGGCCCTGATCCGGCCAACAAAAAACCGGCCGCTGGAGGCCGGTTGGATGCATGTCCGCATCTAAGCGGTCAGGACCGCGGCGCGTTGAATTCCGAATCCAAGGTTTCCGGCCGCTGGATGACGGCGAACTCAATGGCGACGCCGTCCTCGAAGTGACGCACGACCTGGCCGCGCATCGTTCCCAGCATGACCTGCACGCCGATTGCTGGTTTGACATCGATCTCGATCGCCGCGCCCGAGAGCGACAGGTCGATGATGCGGCACTGATACTGTCGCCCGTCGGTGAGCTGCAGCACGCTCATCGGATTGCGCGGCGCGACGCGCTCGTGGCGGCGGTCTTCCGGCAGGTCGAGCTCATGCTTGTTCGCAAGCCAGGTGAGCTGCGCGGCGAGCTTGTCCTTCTTGCGGTCCGAAGCGATGACGGTCATGGCGAAACCGTCCTGCGAGGTGCGCGTCACGATGCCTTCGATGCGACCGATGTGATCGATATAGGCAATGACCTTTTCCCCCGGCATGCCGACGCGATCGGTGCGCAAGGCGACATTGCCTGGCGACATGTCTATCACCTGGCACGCGTGTTCCGTGCGGTCCTCCAGCATGAAGCGTCCGTAGATTTTCACCCGGACACGCTGAAAATTGCGCCGCTCCACACGGGACGGCGCAAATTCCGCCGCTGACCTCATGACTGCCTACACCCCGTTGGCATTCCGCGCGACGTGCGAGGAATTTCACCGGAAAAGCTACAGCAAAGCAGGTTAACAAACGGGAAAAAGCCGGCCCAAATGGGCTGGGGGCGGCCCCGCACGCAAGGCAAAGGCCTGGACCAGATCGGGGCAAAATCTCGCGATCCGCTCTACTCGTTGCGCCCGCCGTCGAAGACGACGAGATGCCGTATCCGGCGTACGCGGCCGAGCGCCGAAATGGTCTCGGGCGCGTCGAACTCCGTCGGCACGAGCGACGGAACATCGATCGCCGGCCGGTTCTTCAGGAACATCGGGTCCTTGTCGGGATCGATGACCCGGATCGCGTCGATCAGGGCGTCGGCGAGCGGGTCGGCACCAAGCCAGAACGGCCGATCCGCGGCGCTGACGATGCCGAGGCAGCGAGGGCTCTCGACGCCGCCATCGAGCGGCAGCGCCAGCAGCTCGAACTTGCTGGAACGACCGTTTCGGCTGAATCCTTCATAGGTCAGAAGCAGCACCGACTTCTGATCGAAGACGCCGTGGATAAGACGCGACATAAGCCGCTGGTCCTTCTCGCGCCAGAGCGAGGGGAAGGAAAACCCTTTGAGCTCGCGGCCGTAATAGGCGCAGAGCCTGGTGCCGGCCAGCCGGAACACGGCTTCGGCGCGTGTGTCGCGCTCCAGGATGAATGTATCGGCCAGGAGCGTCTTGATGTCCGCCGGCTCCACTTCCGAGCGTTTCGGAGCCGGGCGGCCATCACGCAGCCGGTTCCAATATTGGAACAGCGCGATTGATCCGTTCTGATTCATTTCCATTCCGCTCCGGCAATCTGTCTTTCTTGTTGTCCCATCGGCGAACAGACAGGGCGCCCTCCGATGACTTTCATGCGGTGCGGAGCAGGATGCGTGCCAGCATCGTTAACGTTTGTTCACGTCTCGGGGCCGTTAAGGTTAACAAGTGGTTTACGTTGCACGCCGACGGGGCCTGTGGCACATCAAAAACCACTCCAAAACGGTCGTTTCAGCAGCGATCGGCAACACTTCAGTCAGTTTTCGGGGAGCAGGGGACTCGACCGGCCGTTCAGGGAAACCTGGACGGCTTTCTTTTGATTCGCGTCGCCGATCCAGGCCCTATCCGATTCAGCTTGGGGCGATTCGCGATTTGTGATTCGATCAGGCGTGAACTACATGCTCGGCCGAAATCGAGTCTCCAGCCAGCTGCGAAGAGGCCATGAGCGAGCCGGTAACACCGACCGAATCCGAATTGCAACCAGACGACGAAGCGCCGGAGCCGCGCCGCGAGCCGGTGTTCAACTTGCCGCCGGTTGTGCTGGCGGTGATGGGGATCTGCGCGATCGTCTTCCTGCTGGAGCGATATGTGCTGAACGACGACCAGCAAATAACGCTGCTCTACGACGGAGCCTTCATTCCGGTGCTCTACACCGGTCAATACGGCTTCGACTGGTTCTTGTTCACGCGCCCCTTCACCTATGCCTTCATGCATGGGGGCCTCGCCCACATTGCCGTCAACATGGTCTGGCTTGCCGCTTTCGGCTCACCGCTCGCCAATCGTTTCGGCGTGGCCCGATTTGCGGTGTTCTACGCCGTGACCGGGCTGGCTTCGGTCGCGCTGTTCTGGGCCATGCACCCTTATGGCGAGATGCCGCTGGTCGGCGCTTCGGGCGCGATCTCGGGCATGATGGGAGCGGCGGCGCGCTACGGCTTCCGGATCGATCGCTCGTCAGGCCAGGCGGCCTTCGCCGGCGAGCCGTTGCCGATCGCAATCGTGCTGCGTTCGCGCGGCGTCATGACGTTCCTCGGCGTCTGGATGGTGATCAACCTCGCGACCGGCCTTCTCGGCTTTGCGCCGGGGATCGAAGGACAGATCGCCTGGGAAGCCCATATCGGCGGCTTTGTCGCAGGCTTTTTCGGCGTGCGTTTTTTCGATCGGCCCCAGCCGTCCGAGTAGCCCTGCGGCGCACTTGAAATGCAACCAATCACGGCGCACCATGTTCACCGGAACGTGAATGCCGGTCAGGGCAGGAGCCGGCGGGCAAGGCACAGGAGGACGCCATGACTGTGAAGGCAATTCTTGAGCAAAAAGGCCATGACGTGTTCACACTCGGGCCTAATGAAAAGCTGAGCGAAGCCATTCGCATCCTGACCGAGCATAGGATCGGCGCGCTGGTCATCACCAATGGCGACCGCAAGATCGTCGGCATCCTTTCCGAGCGCGACATCGTGCGAGTGCTGGCCAGGGAGGGCGCGGCCGCGCTCGATATTCCGGTCCGATCGGCCATGACGCCGAAGGTCAAGATCTGCAACGAGAACCACACGGTCAACGAGGTCATGGAGATCATGACGAAGGGTCGCTTCCGCCACCTGCCGGTAGAGAAGGACGGGATGCTCGACGGCATCGTGTCGATCGGCGATGTGGTCAAGCGCCGGATCGAGGATGTCGAGCGCGAGGCCGAGGAGATCCGAGCCTACATCGCCACCGCCTGATACAGGCGGAAAGGAGCCGCCAGCACAGCCCGTGGGCTTACAAGCGCAAGCTGCCTGGAGGCCTGCGCGCGGCTTTGGACTTGTCTCAAGGAACGGTTTGCACTAGCGAGTGATGCGATCGCAACGCGATAAGCAAAATCGCGCCAGCCACAAATGCGACCCATAGGCCTCCATGAGCATCATCGATACCCGCACGCCCGACCCGAAACGCCTGATCTCCGGCGCCACCGGCGACTGGGAAATCATCATCGGGCTCGAAGTGCATGCGCAAGTGACGTCCGGGGCAAAGCTGTTCTCCGGCGCCTCGACCTCTTTCGGCGCGGCGCCCAACGCCAATGTCAGCCTGGTCGACGCGGCGATGCCCGGCATGCTGCCGGTGATCAACGAGGAATGCGTCAAGCAGGCGATCCGCACTGGGCTGGGCTTGAAGGCCGCGATCAACCACAAGTCGGTCTTCGATCGGAAGAACTATTTCTACCCGGACCTGCCGCAGGGCTATCAGATCTCGCAGTACAAGCAGCCGATCGTCGGCGAAGGCAAGGTGATCGTCTCGGTCGGACCGGACCGGCAGGGCGAGTTCGAGGACATCGAGGTCGGCATCGAGCGCCTGCATCTGGAACAGGATGCCGGCAAGTCTATGCACGACCAGCATCCGACAATGTCCTATGTCGACCTCAACCGCTCCGGCGTTGCGCTGATGGAGATCGTCTCCAAGCCGGACATGCGCTCCGCCGACGAGGCCAAGGCCTATGTCAGCAAGCTGCGCACCATCATGCGCTATCTCGGCACCTGCGACGGCAACATGGACGAGGGTTCGCTGCGCGCCGACGTCAATGTCTCAGTGCGCCGCCGGGGCGGCGCCTTCGGCACGCGCTGCGAGATCAAGAACGTCAACTCGATCCGCTTCATCGGCCAGGCCATCGAGTCCGAAGCGCGCCGTCAGATCGCCATTCTCGAAGACGGCGGCGCGATCGAGCAGGAGACGCGCCTGTTCGACCCCAATAAGGGCGAGACGCGCTCGATGCGCTCCAAGGAAGAGGCGCATGACTACCGCTATTTCCCCGACCCCGACCTTCTGCCGCTGGAGTTCGACCAGGCCTATGTCGATGATCTGGCACAGCATCTGCCGGAACTCCCGGACGAGAAGAAGGCGCGGCTGATCGGCTCGCTAGGCCTATCGCCCTACGACGCCTCGGTGCTGGTCTCGGAAAAGCCGATCGCCGACTATTTCGAGCAGGTGGCCTCGGGGCGCGACGGCAAGCTTGCCGCCAACTGGGTCATCAACGACCTGCTGGGCGCTCTCAACAAGGCTGGCAAAGATATTGAAAACGCTCCGCTTTCGCCTGAGCAGCTCGGTACCGTCGTCGACCTGATCAAGGAGGGCACGATCTCCGGCAAGATCGCCAAGGACCTGTTCGAGATCGTCTGGAACGAGGGCGGTGATCCGCGCCAACTGGTCGAAAGCCGCGGCATGAAGCAGGTGACAGACACCGGCGCCATCGAGAAGGCGGTCGACGAGGTCATCGCCGCCAATCCGGACAAGGCCGAGCAGGCGCGCGCCAAGCCGACCATGGCCGGCTGGTTCGTCGGCCAGGTGATGAAGGCGACCGGCGGCAAGGCGAACCCGCAGGCGGTCAACGAGCTGGTCAAGGCCAAGCTCGGCATCGAATAGAGCGATGTTCGTCCGCACCGCCAGCGAGCGCGATCTTGTTGCGATCCGCGCGCTGCTGGTCGAGACGTGGCATGCGACCTATGACGCCATCTACGGCGCCGAGCATGTAACGGCGATCACCGACGACTGGCATTCTCTTGCTTCGCTCAAGGCGCAACTGGCCCGGCCGAATTCCGAATTCCTGGTCGCTGACGATGGCAAGCGGCTTGGCGGCATGGCTTTCGCGGCCGCGACTACCGACCCGAAGATCGTCCTTCTGAACCAGCTCTACGTATCTCCGGATTGTCAGCGGCAAAGGATCGGCCAGGCGCTGCTCGACGAAGTCGAGGCCAGTTTTCCGCAGATGCGGACGCTGCGTCTGGAGGTCGAGCAGGCGAATGCGGTGGCGATCGCCTTCTACGAGGCGAACGGATTTCGGACGGCAGGCAGGACAGCGGATTGCGGCGGCAGTTCCGGATGGCCCGCGCTCATCCTGGAGAAGCGGCTCGGCTAAAGCGCAGGCGGAGCGGCAGGGACTTCCACATTGTCGATCAACCTGGTGGTGCCGAGCCAGGCCGCCGCGAGCAGGCGCCCGTCGCGGTCTCGTCGCCAGGGCGCGAGCGTTGCGGCCTCCCGCGCGGCGACGTAGTCGACCTTCCGAAAGCCCGCGCTGACGAGCGCTTCCGCAGCCGCATTCACCGCACGTGCCTCATCCGCGCCGGACGCGAGTTCGGCCGCGGTCTGACGCAGAACCACGTTGAATTTGCGCGCGATCTCGAGCTCGGCCGCGCCGAGATAGGCGTTGCGCGACGACATGGCGAGGCCGTGGGAATCACGCACGGTCGGCGCGCCGACGATCTCGACCGGCAGATCGAGATCACGGCACAGCTGCCTGACAACGCAAAGCTGCTGGTAGTCCTTCTCACCGAACACGGCACAGTCGGGCGCTGCCTGCAGGAAAAGCTTGGCCACGACAGTGGCGACGCCGTCGAAGAAGGCAGGCCGAAAATCCGTCTCCAGGCCGGAGGAGGGGCCTCCGACCGAGATTTTGGTGGCGAAGCCGGCCGGGTACATTTCCGCCACGCCTGGCGTGAACGCCAGATGCACGCCTGCTTCCCGCAGTTGGTCGAGATCGCGGGCCAATTGGCGCGGATATTTGTCCAGGTCCTCGGTCGGCGCGAACTGGGTCGGATTGACGAAGACGGAGACGACGCAGCGCTCCGCCTTTTCGAGCGCGATCCTGACCAGCGAGATGTGGCCGTCATGCAGCGCGCCCATGGTCGGCACCATGGCGATCTTGAGGCCAGCCCGGCGCCAATCCCGGATCTGCGCGCGAAGGGCCGCAACGCTCTCGACGACGATTGGCCCGCTCATGCCTGGTCCTTACCCGATGCCGCCGAAAAAACGTGGTCAGGTCCGGGAAATGCGCGGCTGCGCACCTCGTCGGCGTAACGCGCCGCCGCATCCGCAATGGTGTCGCGCAGCTTTGCGTATTCCTTGACGAATTTCGGCACGCGGTTGACGGTCATGCCGATCATGTCGTCTACCACTAGGATCTGGCCGTCGCAGTCGCCGCTGGCGCCGATGCCGATGGTCGGGATCGCGATATGACGGGTGAGGTCCGAAGCCACCGCCTCGACCGTGCCCTCGATGACGACCGAGAAGGCGCCGGCCTTTTCAACCGCTTCGGCGTCGCGAAAAAGGGCGGCGACGTTTTCCCTGCTCCTGCCCTTGATCTTGTAGCCGCCCTCCTTGTCCACCGACTGCGGCTGCAGGCCGATATGGCCCATGACCGGGATGCCTTCCGCGACGATTGCAGCGATCTGCGCGGCCATGTCGACCCCGCCCTCGAGCTTCACTGCCTGGCAGCCCGTCTCGCCGATGATGAGCCTTGCCGAGGCAACGGCTTGCGCCACCGAGTCCTCGTAGCTGCCTGCCGGCATGTCGACCACCACACAGGCCTTCGCCGAGCCGCGCATCACCGCTTGTCCATGCGCGATCATCATCTCCAGCGAAGCGCCGAGCGTCGTGGCATGGCCATGCAGCACCATGGCGACGCTGTCGCCGACCAGAAGCAGGTCGACATGCGGATCGAGCATGCGCGCAATCGGATAGGTATAGGCGGTGAGACACACGATCGGCACGCCGCCCTTGCGACGGCGAATGTCTTCGGCGCCGATCCGATTGCCGGTGGATCGTTCTGGGGCCAATCGTCACCTCCCTCAACCGGCACGGGCCGGCCGCCAGCTTTGCCGGGCGTGCGAGCTTTAGAAACTGCGCAAACGCTTGGCAAGCCGAGGTGGCGATATCTCCACGCGTGTATCGATTTAGCGCACGAAGCATTTACATCGCAGGCTGGGCAAAACCCTTGCCTTCGCGTTGACCTGACGCCATAAGCAGGAAACGGCGCGGCCGCTGCCGCAACGAGGATCTGGATGAAGACTTTCCTGCTGCAGTTTTTCACCTGGTGGAACAGCCAGACACTTGGCACGCGCTTCCACACCTGGCGCTTCGGCAACAAGGTCGGCGAGGACGAGGTCGGCAACGTCTATTACGAGGGCGGCATCGATTCGGAAGGTCGCACCCGCCGCTGGGTCATCTATCGTGACTATTCCGAAGCCTCGAAGATCCCTCCGGGCTGGCATGGCTGGATGCATCATCGCGTCGACACGCCTCCGTCGAGCGAGAGCTATAAGGCTCGTGATTGGCAGAAGCCGCACCGGCCCAACCTTACAGGAACGCCGAGCGCCTATCGCCCGCAAGGTTCCATTCTGACCAACCAGCATCGTCCGCAGGTCACCGGCGACTACGACGCTTGGACGCCCGGTTCGTAAACGCGTTTTCGGTCTTTTGTCGCCACAATTGGCGTTTAGCTGCTTGCTGATAGCGCAGCCCTGACTAGCCTTGGGCGATTGAGAGAATCACCCGGGCGCAACCACCGGTATCCCTGCATGAACTCTTTCGGCCGACTCTCGACGGGACTGTTCGCGGCAGCGTCCGTTCTGGCTGCCTCGACGGCAGGGTTCGCCGCCGCGCAGACACCGGCGGCACCGGCGGTTTCCGACCGCATCACCAATCCGGTCGCCGAATTCGCCGGCATCGACAAGATCACCGGCCGCATCATCACCTTCGACGTCTATATCGACGAGACGGTGCAGTTCGGCGCCCTGCAGGTGACGCCGCGCGTCTGCTACTCTCGGCCCGAGACCGAACAGCCGAAGACCGATTCCTTCGTCGAGGTCGACGAGATCACGCTCGATCGCAAGATCCGCCGTATCTTTACCGGCTGGATGTTCGCCGAAAGCCCCGGTCTCAACGCGGTCGAGCACGCCGTCTATGACGTCTGGCTGAAGGGCTGCAAGCAAAAATCGGACGTGCCGCCGCCGACCGCCGCCAAGGCCGATACGGGCAAGCCGAAGACGAATACCGCCAAGCCGAAGCCGTC
This sequence comes from Mesorhizobium sp. WSM3862, assembly GCF_002294985.1. Taxonomy (GTDB): domain Bacteria; phylum Pseudomonadota; class Alphaproteobacteria; order Rhizobiales; family Rhizobiaceae; genus Mesorhizobium. The sequence goes on from NZ_NSGE01000007.1 coordinate 251,055, forward strand.
TGCCGAGGCAGCGCCTGAGCCGTCGGACGCGGCGCCCGCGCCGGATGGCGCCGACACCACAGACACGAACTGATCTCGGAACTCTCGGAACCCTCTTTTTCGCAATCCGTTGGATAAACGGTGATGGCGACGGGAGATTTCCATGGCAACGATCAGGCCGATCACTGCCAGCAAGAAAGAGCTTCTCGATATCGAGAAAGGCTTCTGGACTGGCGATTCCGCCTATTTCGCGGCCCACGCCGATGTGGATTGCCTCGTCGCCTTTCCGGAGATGGCGCAGGCGATGACCAATGCCGATCTGGCCAAGACCGCCACCAAGCCCAATCGCTGGCGCGATCTCGACATTCGGCTGAAAGGCATGGTCGAACCCGGCAGCGATATCGTCATGCTAACCTACGAGGCGCGCGCGACGCGGGAAAACGGCGAGCCCTATGCCGCTCTCGTCAGCACCGGCTATGTTCATCGCGCCGATGGCTGGAAGATGATGTTTCATTCCCAGACGCCAATCGAAACTGCGAGCGGGTGACCGCTTACCTCAGGGATAAAAGACCGCGTCGCCCTTCAGGGCCTCGGCCAGCATTTTTTCGTAGCGGCTGCGCGGCACGTCGATGGCGCCGAAGCGCTTCAGGTGCTCGGTGGTGAACTGCGTGTCGAGCAGCGCGAAACGGCGTTCGTTCAGCCGCTCGACCAGATAATAGAGGCAAGTCTTCGAGGCGTCGGTTTCCCGGGCGAACATGCTTTCGCCGAAGAAGACGCGCCCGAGTGACACCCCATAGAGACCGCCGGCCAGCCGGCCCTCGCGCCACGCCTCGACGGAATGGCAGTGGCCCAGCCGATAGAGCTCGACATAGGCTTCGCGGATCGGGGCGTTGATCCAGGTCGAGCGGCGCTCGTCGCGCCTTTCCGCGCAGCCGTCGATCGTCGCCTCGAAGTCGAAATCGTAGCGGATGTCGAAAGGGTGCCTGCGGATCGTCTTCTTCAGACTGCGCGGCGTGTGGAATCCGTCGAGCGGGATGATGCCGCGCGTCTCCGGCCGCACCCAGAACACTTCCGGGTCGGTGGCGCTCTCTGCCATCGGGAACACGCCCGAGGCATAGGCTTTCAGCAGCAGGTCGGTCGGGATGCGGTAGCCGGGCGCGTAGGGACGAGTCATTGCGCCATTATAACCGCAAGATCCTATTCCTCCTTGGCCAAATATTTCTCAAGCCAGTGGATGTCGTAATCGCCGTTGGCGATATCCGGATTTCCGACGAGGTCGCGGAACAGCGGCAGCGTCGTCTTGATGCCGTCGACAACGAATTCGTCGAGCGCCCGGCGCAGCCGCATCATGCATTCGACGCGGTTGCGGCCATGCACGATCAGTTTGCCGATCAGGCTGTCGTAATAGGGCGGGATCCGGTAGCCGGAATAGACGCCGGAATCGACGCGGATGCCGAGGCCGCCCGGCGTGTGGAAATGCGTGATCGTACCGGGCGACGGCGTGAACGTGCGCGGATCCTCGGCGTTGATGCGGCACTCGATGGCGTGGCCGTTGAACTTGATGTCTTCCTGCTTGACCGACAGTCCGCCGCCGGAGGCGACACGGATCTGTTCATGCACGAGGTCGATGCCGGTGATCGCTTCGGTCACCGGATGCTCGACCTGCAGGCGTGTGTTCATCTCGATGAAATAGAATTCACCGTTCTCGTAGAGGAATTCGATCGTGCCGGCGCCGGAATAGCCAAGATCGGCGATCGCCTTGGCGCAGATGCCGCCGATGCGCGCACGTTCCTCGGCGTTGAGAGCGGGGGAGTTCGCTTCCTCCCACACCTTCTGGTGGCGGCGTTGCAGCGAGCAGTCGCGCTCGCCGAAATGCACGCCGCGGCCGGCGCCGTCGCCGAACACCTGCAATTCGATATGGCGCGGCTTTTCCAGATATTTCTCGATGTAAACGGCGTCGTCGCCGAAGGCAGCGCCGGCTTCTGATCTGGCGGTCTGCAGCGCCACTTCGAGGTCGGCTTCGGTGCGGGCGACCTTCATGCCGCGGCCGCCGCCGCCGGCCGAAGCCTTGATGATCACCGGATAGCCGATCGCGGCGGCAATGCGCTTTGCTTCCTTCTCGTCGCTGATCGCGCCGTCCGAACCAGGCACCACCGGGATGCCGAGGCGCTTTGCCGTGCGCTTGGCTTCGATCTTGTCGCCCATGATGCGGATATGGTCGCCCGAAGGGCCGATGAAGGTGATGTTATGGGCGGCGAGGATATCGGCGAACTTGGCGTTTTCCGACAGGAAGCCGTAGCCCGGGTGCACGGCATCGGCGCCGGTGATCTCGCAAGCGGCGACGATCTGGTGAATGTTGAGATAGCTTTCGCGCGACGGCGGCGGGCCGATGCAGACGCTTTCGTCGGCAAGCCGCACATGCATGGCGTCGGAATCGGCCGTCGAATGGACCACCACCGTCTGGATGCCGAGCTCCTTGCAGGCGCGCAGCACCCGAAGCGCGATTTCGCCGCGATTGGCGATGAGGATTTTTTGGAACATCTGCCCGCTGTTCCCGGCTCTACTCGATGACCACGAGCGGCATGCCGTATTCGACCGGCTGGGCGTCCTCGATCAGGATCGCCGTCACCGTGCCGGCGCGCGGCGAGGGAATCTGGTTCATTGTCTTCATCGCTTCGATGATGAGCAGCGTCTGGCCTTCCTTCACCTTCTGGCCGATCTCGATGAACGCCTTGGCGTCGGGCGAGGGCGCCAGGTAGGCGGTGCCGACCATCGGCGAGGGCACGGCGTTCTTGGAAGGATCGGCTGCCGTCGCGGGCGCGGCCGCTGCCGCCTGAGCCGGCCCGGCAACCGCCGTGGACGGCATAGGAAGCGGAGCAGCGACCGCGTGGACGGCCTGCGATTGACGCGACACGCGCACTTTCAGGTCGCCGAGCTCGACCTCGATCTCGGTCAGGTTGGTGTCGTTCAGTATGCCCGCCAGGTCGCGGATCAGCTGCTGGTCAACACCGTTCTTCTTTATCGACATTTTCGAGCCTTCTGTTTGGGAGCCGGTCACAGGCGCGCCGCCAGTGCCTGCAGCGCAAGCGTGTAGCCGAGTGGCCCGAACCCGCAGATCATGCCGACGGCGACCGGCGCGACCATGGAGACGTGGCGGAAAGGCTCCCTCGCGTGGATATTGGAAAGATGGACCTCAGCGACGGGCAGCGGCGCGATGGCGCGGATGGCGTCGTGAATGGCAATCGAGGTATGGCTGTAGGCCCCGGGATTGATGACGATGCCTGCGGCCTTTTCACCGGCTTCCTGGATCCAGTCGACGAGATCACCTTCGTGATTGGACTGACGAAAATCGATCTCGAGCCCGAGCGCCGTGCCGGCGGCCTTGCAATCCTCGGCGATGGCGGCAAGCGTCTTGCCGCCATAGATCCCCGGCTCGCGCTTGCCGAGTGCATTGAGATTGGGACCGTTCAGGACGAAAATCGTTTTCAAATATGCCGACCTCTTCGGCGCCGGCCTCAAGCCGGCGCGCCGGACCTCTATAATGGGCATATCCGCCCGCGAAAAGAGCGCAAGTACGTTCTTTCGCTGTCCACAACAGGCGGAAAACCGCCTGTTGTCGCGACTCGCAATCGCTTAGAGCATGATCCCGAAAACTGTGCAGCGGTTTTCGGAAAAGACCATGCCCAAACCTAGAGCGCGCTCTTGGCCTGCTCGATCTTCTCCGCCAGAACCTGCTGTCCGAGCGCGCCGAACACCACCTCATTTCCGACCACATAGGACGGCGTGCCGGTGATCGACAGCTTGGTGGCGAGATCGTAGGTGCGCGAGAGCGCTTCGTTGATGCTCGGATCCTTCATCTTCTCGCGCAGCTTCGCCTCGTTGGCACCGAGCGAAACAGCGACCTTCATGGCGGTGGATTCGGTGGCACGGCCCTGGCTGCCGAGCAGCGCAGTGTGGAACTCGCTGTACTTCTCCGGCATCATCAGATGGAAGGCCATCGAGACCACGCTGGCCTTTTGCGAATCCGGGCTGAGGATTGGAAACTCCTTGAGCACGAAGCGCAGGTCCGGATCGGCCTTGGTCAGCGCCTTCATGTCCTCAATGGCGCGTTTGCAGAAGCCGCAATTGTAGTCGTAGAACTCGACGATGGTGACTTTGCCCTTAGGGTTGCCGACCACGCCGTCGAAGGTGGAGTTGAAGATCTCGTCCTTCGCGTCCTTGATGACGCCGAGTGCGGCGAGCCGCTGCTCTTCCTTCTGCTTGGCCTCGAGCGCGTCCTGGACCTCGAGCAGGACCTCGGGGTTTTTCAACAGATAGTCGCGGATGATGCCTTCGACCTCCTTGCGGTCGATCTTACTGTCCGCCGAGGCCATCTGGATGGCTTGCGTCGTGTCGGCCCTAGCGGCCTGCGGGCTTCCTGCCACGAAGCCGAATGCCAGCATGCCGAGCGCCACCGCCACGCCGGCGCTGCCGAGCAGGATTGCCTTGTTCATGATCAGTTCCTTCTGCCTGTCCCGGTCCAACCTGGTCGCCGCGCGCGCCCGGGAGGTTCACTTGAGTTTGTTAGATGGCGTGTAGTTTATGATATCCTGCGCGCGAAGCCAGCGGGGCTCGCCGCGCTTCAATTTCTGTTGAGCGCGCATGGCGAAGATCTTCGCGTTCTTATAGTCGGCCGAATAGAAATGGCCCTCCGCCGTCGCAAGGTCGGCGGCCGGGATTTGCCCCAATTCGCCATAGGCTTGAGCCAGATAGCGGTAGGCTACGGAGTTTTCCTTGTCGCGCCCGATCCCGTTGTTGAGCTGCGCCACCGCTTTGTTGATTGAGTCCGGCGTGCCGACCGCCATCAGCGCCTGGCCGAGCGAGACCAGCAGCAAGCCGGACCGCGCCGCGTCGAGGCTCGCCGCTTTGGCATAGGCATCCGCGGCGTCCTTGGGCCTGTTGGCCTTCATCAGGATGTCGCCGCGAAGTTCCTGGAAATAGGGGTTTTTCGGCTGTTCCTTGATCAGCGCCGCGGTTTTCGTCAGCGCGGTGCCAGGGTTGCCGTAGAGATAGGTCTGCTGCGCGTCGCCGTAGCGCGAGGCCAGACTGGTCGGGTTCTTGCGCATCAGCCGCGCCACCGCCGCCTGGCCTTGCATATAGGCCGCGATCTTGATGCGCATCATGTCATGCCGCTGCTGCAGCGCCGGCGCGTCGACCTGGCTGACATAAGGGCTCGCCTTGACCAGCACCTCGAGATTGGCGATGCGCTCCCGGGGCATCGGATGGCTGATCCGGTAAGGATCGAGCTGGGTGCCCGACAGCGAAAGCGCGCTCTGGAATCGCCCGAAGGTCTTCAGCATGCCCATGCCGGACTGGCCGGTGGCATTCAGGTAGGTGATCGCCGAGCGGTCGGCGGTGATTTCTTCGCCCCGCTGATAGGCAAGGATGCTGCGCTGCGCCATCTCGCCGCCGCCGGCCGCGACGCCCATGCCGGCGCCGGCAAGGCCGCGGCTGTTGGTGGTGGCGCCGGCCACGATCGCGCCCGCCCCGAGCAGCGTGGCGATGATGGCCATGGTCTTGGCGCGATCGAGTTGATCGCGCAGCTTCTGCTGGTGGCCGCCGGCAATATGGCCGGCCTCGTGCGCGATGACGCCGATGATCTCGTTCGGCGTCTCGGCCGTCACCAGCGCGCCGGTGTTGATGAACAGGCGGCGGCCGGTCACGAACGCATTGAAGCTCTGGTCGTTGACGAGAACGATGTCGATCCCGTCATTGGCGAGGCCCGCCGCCTTGAAGATCGGTCGGGCATAGTCGCGCACCAGCGCCTCGATCTCGGCGTCGCGCACCACCGGCACGCCTTGCGCGAAGGCGCTCAGCGAAGTGGACACCGCGACGGCGGCGGCAAGCAGGAGCGTCGCAAATCCGCGCGCGGTTCGCCCTATTGCGGTCGATCTATCCATCATCGTTCGGGTCGGCTCAACATGACAGGTCCACTGGTAGACGAGCGGGCGAAGGATGAAAAGTCGGCGCCATTAACTTCCTGCGCGCTTGTGATCCCCACACCAATCGGGCATTTGTGCGGCGCTGCCGTCGAACTCCCGGCAGTTCCAGGGCAAGCGAGCGATGGTTTGCCTGTGGATTTGCCAACCAAAGGCAGGCTGAAGAGTCAGATGGTCGTTTCGCTTTCACGCCGCGGCGAGGTCGAGCCGTTCCACGCCATGGATATTCTGGCCGAGGCCAACCGGCTGAAGGCGATCGGTATTCCCGTGGTGTCGATGGCAGTCGGCCAGCCGTCGGACCCGGCGCCGGTCGGCGTCCGCGAAGCCGCAGCTCTCGCGCTGAAGCACGGCCGCATCGGCTACACCGATGCTCTGGGCCTGGCGGAGCTGCGCAAGGCGATCGCCGCGCACTATGGCGAGCATTACGGAATTGATGTCGCGCCGGCCCGTATCGCCGTCACAACCGGATCGTCCGCCGCCTTCAACCTGGCTTTCCTGGCGATGTTCGATCCCGGCGACCGCGTCGCCATCGCCGCGCCCGGCTATCCGGCCTACCGCAACATCATGGCCGCGCTTGGCATCGAGATCGTCGAGATCGAGCTTGGCTCGGACGCCTATCTGCATGCCGACCACCTGAAGAGCGCACACCGCGAGAAGCCGTTGAAAGGCGTGCTGTTTGCCAGTCCAGCCAATCCGACCGGCGCGGTCATTCCAGCCGACGAGCTTTCCGCGTTGGTGAAGACCGCAGGCGAGCTTGGCATCGCGGTGATCTCGGACGAAATCTACCACCGGCTGGCCTATGCCGCGCCCGATGTCACTGCACTTGCCTGTGGCGCCGGCGTGACGGTGATCAACTCCTTCTCGAAATACTATTGCATGACCGGCTGGCGCATCGGCTGGATGGTGCTGCCGGAGGAACTGGTGCGGCCGGTCGAGCGCATCGCGCAGAGCCTTTACATCTCGCCGCCGGAACTGTCGCAGGTCGCGGCGATCGAGGCCTTCAATGCCACGCAAGAGCTCGAAGCGGTGAAGGCGCGTTATGCCTGGAACCGCGACCTGCTGATAAAGCGTCTGCCGAAGCTGGGCTTCCCGCTCGCAGCGCCCATGGACGGCGCTTTCTACGCCTTCTGCGATGTCACGCGGCACACCAATGACAGCATGGCCTTCGCGCGCAAGATGCTGGCCGAGGCGCATGTAGCGGCTACGCCCGGCCGTGATTTCGATCCGCTCCAGGGCCATCGCACCATGCGCTTTTCCTATGCCGGCAGCCATGACGACATGGTCGAGGCGCTGGCGCGCATCGAAAGTTGGCTGAAATAGACGCCATGCCCGAGCTTGAACAGGCGCTGGCGGAAGTGGCCGCCGAAATGACCGAGCGCAGCGATCGCGGCGATGTCGCCACCTATATCCCGCAGCTCGGCAAGGTCGATCCGAAGAAATTCGGCATTGCCGCCGTGACCAATGACGGTCGCATCATCCTTGCCGGCGATGCCGATCAGCCCTTTTCGATCCAGAGCGTCTCGAAGGTGTTCACGCTGACCCTGGCGCTGGGCAAGGTCGGCGATGCGTTGTGGCAGCGTGTCGGCCGCGAGCCGTCGGGCAATCCGTTCAACTCGATCGTCCAGCTCGAGCATGAGAGCGGCATTCCGCGCAATCCGTTCATCAACGCCGGCGCCATCGTCGTATCCGACATCCTGCTTGCCGGCCACCAGCCGCGCGAGGCGATCGGCGAGATCCTGCGCTTCGTCCAATTCCTGGCCGACGACGACACGATCATCATCGACCGCGAGGTCGCGGCCTCGGAACGCGCTACCGGCTACCGCAACTTCGCTCTGGCCAATTACATGAAGTCCTTTGGCAATCTCGACCATGAGCCGGAGCTGGCGCTGGGCGTCTACTTCCATCATTGCGCCATCGCCATGAGCTGCCGGCAGCTCGCCATGGCCGGCCGCTTCCTCGCCAATGGCGGTCGGAACCCGGCGACCGGGCTGTCGGTAGTGTCGACCGAGCGTGCGCGCCGCATCGGCGCGCTGATGCTGACCTGCGGCCACTATGACGGCTCCGGCGATTTCGCCTTCCGTGTCGGCATTCCGGGTAAGAGTGGCGTCGGCGGCGGTATTCTTGGCATCGTGCCGGGCGTCGCCTCGCTCGCCGTCTGGTCCCCCGGCCTCAACGAGAACGGCAATTCCAAGCTCGGCTCCATAGCGCTTGAGAAGCTCGCCAGGATGATGAACTGGTCGATCTTCGCGCCTTAGCAGGTGCTGGGGCGCAAGATTGGAAGGCCAGAAAACGAAAATCCCGCGCCGGGCGGCACGGGATCTTCTGTTTAACAACTAAGCCTAATGAGCTGACAGAGCTTAGAAAAAACCCTTCCGCTGCCACCAGCCGGCACGCTTCGGCTTTTCTTCGGTCTTGGCTTCCTCGCTGACGTTGGACGAAACGACGGGGACAGCCGGCGTGTCGATCGACTGCGGTTTGCGCCGCGTCGGATGGGCATTGACCTGCGCTTCGGCCTCGGTCGGAGCAGCAGCGGCCGCTGCCAGCTCCGGTTCGGCGGCCGCAGGTTCAGCGGGAAGTTCCGCCGCCCGCTCGGGCGCTTTCTCGGAGACGGTTTCCTCGACAGCCTTCTTCGATCGCGGTGCACGGCGAGGCTTCTTCGGCTTCTCCGTTTCCGCAACATCGTCATTGTCGGGCGAGGGTGCGGCCTGCTCTTCGGCTGCAGCGACCGGCGGGGCGCCTTCGGGAGCTTCGACTTCCGCTTCTTCGCCTTCGAAACCATCGCCGGCATCGGCATCGGCAGGGATTTCGCCTTCCTCGCGGCGATTGCGCTTGCCGCCGCGCTTGCCGCGACGGCGCTTCTTGCCCTGCCCCTCTTCGCTCGCTTCGGCGTCGGCCGGAGCTTCGGCCGTTACCTCGGCTGCTGCTTCGCCAGCAATCGTGCCGGCGTCCGCAGGTGCGGGGGCCGAGACGGCATCGCCATGGCCTTGATGCTCGCGGTCGCGATCCTTGCCGCCGCGCCGCCGACGGCGTTTGCGGCGCTTGCGGCCGCCTTCGCCGTCCTCGGACCGCTGCGGATGCTGTCCCTGCTGTGGATGGCGCGGCTGTTCGGCCTGGACCGATACCTCCTCTTCCTCCTCGACGACGATCTCGTCCTCGGGTTCTTCCGGCTCGACATAGGTCGGCAGGCTGCGCACCTCGACGAAGCCTTCCGGCTTCTCAGCCACCGCGCCGCGGAAGATCGCGTAGTGTTGCGCGCCCAGCGTCTCGTCGGCTTCGAGCGTGATGCTCAGGCCGAACCGGGCCTCGAGCTCGACCAGATTGGCGCGCTTGTGGTTGAGCACATAAAGCGCGGTCGCCGCCGGCGTGCGCACTGTGATGTGGCTGCGCGAATCCTTGAGCAGGAATTCCTCGATTGCCCGCACCACCATCAGCGCCACCGAGGAGTCCGATCTCACATGGCCCGTGCCGCCGCAATGCGGGCAGGGCTTCATCGTCGATTCCAGCACGCTGGCACGGATGCGCTGGCGCGACATCTCCATCAGGCCGAAATGCGAGATGCGACCGACCTGGATGCGGGCGCGATCGTTCTTGAGGTGATCCTTCAGCCGCTTCTCGACCGCGCGGTTGTTGCGGTTCTCCTCCATGTCGATGAAGTCGATGACGATCAGGCCGGCAAGGTCGCGCAGCCTGAGCTGCCGCGCGACTTCCTCGGCGGCCTCCAGATTGGTGTGGAGCGCGGTGTCCTCGATCGAATGCTCCTTGGTGGAGCGGCCGGAGTTGACGTCGATCGAGACCAGCGCCTCGGTCTGGTTGATGATGATGTAGCCGCCGCTCTTCAGCGTCACTTGCGGCTGCAGCATCCGGTCGAGCTGCGCCTCGATGCCGTTGCGCACGAAGATCGGCGTGGTGTCGCGGTAGGGCTGCACCACCTTGGCATGGCTCGGCATCAGCATGCGCATGAAGTCCTTGGCCTCGCGGTAGCCGTCCTCGCCGGAGACCAGGATCTCGTCGATATCCTTGTTGTAGAGGTCGCGAACCGAGCGCTTGATCAGGCTGCCTTCCTCATAGACCAGGGCAGGGGCCGTGGACTGCAGCGTGAGATTGCGGACATTCTCCCAAAGCCGCATCAGATATTCGTAGTCGCGCTTGATCTCGGCCTTGGTGCGGCTTTCGCCGGCGGTGCGCAGGATGACTCCCATGCCCTGCGGCACCTCGAGATCGGCGACGACCTCCTTCAGCCGCTTGCGGTCCTGGGCATTGGTGATCTTGCGCGAGATGCCGCCGCCGCGCGCCGTGTTCGGCATCAAGACCGAATAGCGGCCGGCGAGCGACAGATAGGTGGTCAGCGCCGCGCCCTTGTTGCCGCGCTCTTCCTTGACGACCTGGACCAGCAGGATCTGGCGGCGCTTGATGACTTCCTGGATCTTGTACTGGCGGCGCACCGGCTTGCGGCGGTTGCGAACCTCTTCAAGCGCATCCTCGGCGCCGACCGATTCGATTTCGTGTTCGTCCGAATGTGCGGACGAAACTTCTTCGAGCATGCCGCGATCATCGTCGCTGGGAGCGGCTTCCTCGGCCGGAGCGACCTCGCTGGTCGATTCGGCCTGCACCGGTTCCGAAATCACATCCGCATCGATGCTCGCGGCGATCGAAGTGGGGCCGCTCTCGGAAGGCTGGCGATTCTCGCTGTCGGTCGCATCGGCTTCTTCGGTGTCGCTGCCGGCTTCGGGGGCCTTGTTCTCCTCTTCGCCGGCTGCCTCGGCTACGGTCTCAACGGTTTCGGAGCCTTCGGTGGCTTCGGTCGAGGTATCGGCCGCATCGCCGGGCTCATCAGCGGAAGCGCTGGAAGCTGCGACCTCATCGGCGCTTTCGCCGCCTTCGTCGGCACCGGCAGCATCGGAACCGCGCTTTTGCTCGGCCCGGTCGCGGTTCTTGCCGCCGCGCCGGCGGTTGCGGCGGCCGCCGCGATCGCGCGCCTGCTGTTCCTCGCCGGTCTCGGCCTCCTCGTCCTCTTCGTCGTCCGCCTCCTGCGCTTCGGCGCGCAGCAGGGCCTGACGGTCGGCGACCGGGATCTGGTAATAGTCGGGGTGAATTTCACTGAAGGCGAGAAAACCGTGACGGTTGCCGCCATATTCGACAAAGGCTGCCTGAAGGGAAGGTTCGACGCGGGTTACGCGGGCGAGATAGATGTTTCCTTTGAGCTGCTTCTTGTCCTGGGATTCAAAGTCGAATTCTTCGATGCGGTTACCGCGAACGACAACAACGCGTGTTTCCTCCGGGTGGGAGGCGTCTATCAGCATCTTGTTGGGCATTATTTCGTTTCCTCCCGGCAGCCATCAGCCGCAGCTGGCGAGGCAGACCCCGCCGCTGTGTGCCTGGATTTGTGTGGCTGCCGGATATTTGAATGTCCGCCGGCCGGAGCTTGAGCGCGATGGCGGTGCCGCCCGCAGCCACAATGGCGCGGTTCGATGCGGACCTTTCCATGATTGCGCTTGAAGCCATCGGCACCCAGCAGAACCTTTTGAACCAAAGCCCGGGCTTGGCCGGACCAGCTTGTTTGCTCGCACAGAGCCGGCGCGGGAGATCCCGGCCGTTTTCATCGCGCAAGCGATTCCCCCGCCACGGGAGCACGCCTGCGAAAATCGTCGCGATCATCTGAAACCCGGAAGCGCCTTGCACATCTTACCCTGGCGGGAAGCTGCAGGGCGGGCGGTTCCAGGATTGCAGTGATCCAATGTCGCTTTTATGATTTGGCGGGTTGGAAGGCAACCCCGATTTCGGATGCCGGCAAAAAGCGCTTCCGCAGGGGAAGGTGGCGCTCCACCTGCTGCATGAAAGGCTTGGTTAACCTTCTCTGGATACCAATCGTTAATCGGGTTGGCCGCCAGACAGGCCGTTCTGCCAAACAGGCCGGCGCGAGGCGCCTAACGGGGAGCGACTGGAATAGAGATGGGACTGGCAGGCACCGCAGACAAGGAGCGTGGCGCCGCCGGATATCTGCGGCTCATGGCAAGGACTGTTTTCCTGCTGGTGATCCTGCTTGGCGCGACCGCCGCCTCGCGGGCCGACGGGTTGCTTGGCGCCACCGGCTACAAGATGGCCGGCGACGCGACCAAGATGCGCATCGTCGTGACCTTCGACCGAGAACCGGACGTGAAGTGGTTCCTGCTGCGCGGTCCCAGCCGCCTTGTCGTCGACCTGCCGCGCACGCGATTCGCCCTCAACGCCAAGGACGTGAAGCCGCGCGGGCTGGTGCGCGCCGTTCGCTACGGCGATCAGGGCAAAGGCTCGCGGCTGATCCTGACCGGCAAGGGACCGTTTGCCGTCGACAAGCTCGAGGTGCTGAAGAATGACGATGGCAGCGGCTATCGCGTCGCCATCGACATGTCGGCCGCATCGGAAAGAGAATTCGACGAGGCTTTGGCCAACCAATCGCTGACCACCGGCTCGACCGTTTCTACCGACAAGGGCGGCCGTGTCGGCACAGGGCCGATTTCGGCGCCTGGGCACCGCTTCACAGTGGTCATCGATCCGGGTCATGGCGGCGTCGACGGCGGCGCGGAGAGCGCCGGCGGCACGGTCGAGAAGAACGTCACGCTCGCCTTTGCGACCGAACTACGTGACAAGCTGGCCGCGGTCGGCAGCTATGATGTCTATATGACACGGGACAGTGACGTGTACCTGCCGCTCGACGAGCGCGTGCGCATCGCCCGCCAGCACGAAGCCGATCTCTTGATCTCCATCCATGCCGATACGATCGCCGTCAGAGGTCTCCGCGGCGCCACGGTCTACACGCTCTCGGACAAGGCTTCCGATCCCGAGGCTCAGGCGCTCGCCGATCGTGAAAACCTCTCCGACCAGTTCGCCGGCCTAAAGATCGAGGACGACAATAAGGAGGTCACCGACATCCTGATCGACCTGATCCGCCGCGAGACCCACGGCTTTTCGATGAGCTTTGCGCACACGCTGGTCGGCCAGTTGTCGACCAGCGTCGGTCTGATCAACAATCCGCAGCGCTCGGCCGGCTTCAAGGTGCTGAAGGCGCCCGACGTGCCCTCGGTTCTGGTCGAGCTTGGTTACCTCTCCAACAGCAAGGACGAGGCGCAATTGCTCAGCGCCGACTGGCGCGGCAAGGCGGCTCAGAGCATAACCAATGCCGTTGCCCTGTTTGCCGCGGCGAAAGCGGGAGCCAGGGCTGGGGGCTGACGGGGGCCGAACCCGCCCACAACCTTGAGCCGTCCTACAACCGCAAGCAGCGTTGCGCGACGACAACACGTGGCGTTATTATTTGGCGGACGGAGTTCCTGAAACTTCGTGCTGCCGTATTTTGTCCACATGGTCGCGACAATGGGTTTCCATTGCGGATTGGGACCGCCCCTGAAGCTTGCGCGACTGTCGGCTTCGTTTAGGAAATCCCGGACCTCGGACTGGAGCGGGCATGATTCGTCTCATCGGCTATTTCTTCGGCATCGGCACGACGCTGGCGCTGCTGGTCGCTGCGGGCCTTGCCATCTACATCGGCCATCTGACGAAGGATCTGCCCGACTACGAGGTTCTGGCCAAATATGAGCCGCCGGTGACGACGCGCATCCATGCCTCGGATGGCTCGCTGATGGCCGAATATGCTCGCGAGCGGCGCCTTTATCTGCCGATCCAGGCGATCCCGGACCGCGTCAAGGCTGCCTTCATGTCGGCCGAGGACAAGAACTTCTATAACCATCCCGGCATCGACATCACCGGCCTCGGCCGCGCCATCATCGTCAATCTGCAGAACTTCGGCTCGGGCAGGCGTCAGGTCGGCGCCTCGACGATCACGCAGCAGGTTGCAAAGAACTTCCTGCTGACCTCCGACCAGACCTATGAGCGCAAGATCAAGGAGATGATCCTGGCCTTCCGCATCGAGCAGGCCTATTCGAAGGACCGCATCCTCGAGCTCTATCTCAACGAGATCTTCTTCGGCTTCGGCGCCTATGGCGTTGCCGGCGCTGCGCTGACCTATTTCGACAAGTCGGTCAACGAACTCACCGTCGCTGAAGCCGCTTACCTTGCTTCGCTGCCCAAGGGCCCCAACAACTATCATCCCTTCAAGCATGCCGACCGGGCGATCGAGCGCCGCAATTGGGTCATCGACCAGATGGTCGAGAACGGCTACGTCACGCGCGAGGAGGGCGACAAGGCCAAGGCCGAGCCGCTCGGCGTGAAGCCGCGCCGCAACGGCTCCTACCTGTTCGCGGGCGAGTATTTCACCGAGGAGGTGCGCCGCCAGATCATCGCTCGCTACGGCGAGAATGCGCTCTATGAGGGCGGCCTGTCGGTGCGCACCACGCTCGATCCGAAAATCCAGCTCATTGCCCGCAAGGCGATGCAGAACGGATTGCTGAAATACGACACGCTGCGCGGCTATCGCGGACCGGTGACCCATATCGACGTTTCCGGCGACTGGGGCGTGCCGCTCGGCGCGGTCAAGGGGCTGGAGGACGTGCCGGAGTGGACGCTCGCCGCCGTGCTCGACAGTTCTGCCGACGGGCTGACGATCGGCATTCAGCCGGCGCGCCAGGTCTCCGGCGACCTCGTCAAGGACCGCGTCGAAGGAACAGTCAGCAAGGACGACATGGGCTTCGCCATGCGCCATTTCGTCAACGGCAAGTCGGTCCGGGCGAAATCTCCGGCGGAAGTGCTTGAACCCGGCGACGTCATCTTCGTGCAGAAGAACGAGGGCTCCGACAACGCCTATAGCCTGCGCCAGGTGCCCGAGGTCGAAGGCGGCCTGGTTGCCATGGATCCGCATACCGGGCGTGTGTTGGCCATGGTCGGCGGCTTCTCCTACGCGCAGTCGGAGTTCAACCGCGCTACCCAGGCGATGCGCCAGCCGGGCTCCTCGTTCAAGCCGATCGTCTATTCGGCGGCGCTCGACAACGGCTACACGCCGGCTTCCGTGATCATGGACGGGCCGATCACCATCCAGAGCGGCAACACGACCTGGACGCCGAAGAACTATGACGGCACGGCCGCCGGCCCGGCCACATTGCGCTCGGGCATCGAGAAGTCGCGCAACCTGATGACGGTGCGGCTGGCCAACGACATGGGCATGAAGCTGGTCGTCGAATATGCCGAGCGCTTCGGCGTCTACGATCATCTTGCGCCCTATCTGCCGATGGCCCTGGGCTCCGGCGAGACGACGGTCATGCGCATGGTGTCGGCCTATTCGATCATGGCCAATGGCGGCAAGTCGATCAAACCGTCGCTGATCGACCGCATCCAGGATCGCTACGGCAAGACCGTGTTCAAGCAGGACGAACGCGGCTGCGAGGGCTGCAACGCCGCCGAATGGAAGAACCAGCCCGAGCCGGAACTGGTCGACAATTCCGAGCAGGTGCTCGATCCGATGACCGCCTATCAGATCACCTCAATGATGGAGGGCGTGGTGCAGCGCGGCACCGGCGCCACCATCGCCGAGCTCGGCCGCCATATCGCCGGCAAGACCGGAACCACCAATGACGAGAAGGACGCCTGGTTCATCGGCTTCACCCCGAACCTCGTCGTCGGCCTCTATATGGGCTACGATACGCCGCGCGGCCTGGGCAAGGGCGCCACGGGTGGTGGCCTCGCCGCGCCGATCTTCAAGGACTTCATGCGCGTCGCGCTCGACGGCACGCCCAATGTCGACTTCCAGGTTCCGGAAGGCATGAAGCTGATCGCCATCAACCGCAAGACCGGCATGCGCGCGGCCGAAGGCGACCCCAACACCATCATCGAGGCGTTCAAGCCCGGCACCGGCCCGGCCGACAGCTATTGGGTCATCGGCATGGGCGCGGACGGCTCCAATGGTGCCGGCGGCGCGCTGTCGCCGCAGGCCAATCAGGCCATCCAGGACGGCGGCGGCGGCCTTTACTGACTTCCCCAGGTTTCGAATGGGCCGGCAGCTTAACGCCGGGCCCATTTCGCTTTACAGGCGCCGGTGCCGTGCCTATGTATCGCGCCGATTCCGAAAAGAACGACAAGTACAGGACAGAACGAAGAGCCATGCGCGCGGAAACGCAGAACATTGTCGACGAGATCAGGCAGGCGATAACCCTGCTGAGGAGGCATCTTTGACTGGGATCCGGCCCTCAAGCGGCTTGAATATCTGAACTCGCGCGCGGAGGATTCCAGCCTCTGGAACGACCCCGCGGAAGCGCAGAAGCTGATGCGGGAGCGCCAGAGCCTCGATGAGGGGATCGCGGCGGTCAAAGGGCTGACCCAGGCGCTCGAGGACAATATCGGCCTGATCGAACTCGGCGAGGAAGAGGGCGACGAGGGCGTCGTCGCGGAAGCCGAAGCGGCGCTGCGTTCGATGCAGGGCGAGGCCAAGGCCCGTCAGGTCGAGACCCTGCTGTCGGGCGAGGCGGACGCCAACGACACCTATCTTGAAATCCATGCCGGCGCCGGCGGCACCGAGAGCCAGGACTGGGCATCGATGCTCTTGCGGATGTATACGCGCTGGGCCGAGCGGCGCCGCTTCAAGGTCGAGGTGCTGGAAGTCCATGAAGGCGAAGAGGCCGGCATCAAGTCGGCCACCGTGCTTATCAAGGGGCATAACGCCTATGGCTGGCTGAAGACGGAATCCGGCGTTCACCGCCTGGTGCGCATCTCGCCTTACGACAGCAATGCGCGCCGCCATACCTCCTTCGCCAGCGTCTGGGTCTATCCCGTCATCGACGACACGATCGAGATCAACGTTTCGGAATCCGACGTGCGCATCGACACCTACCGTTCGTCCGGGTCGGGCGGCCAGCACGTCAACACCACCGACTCGGCGGTGCGTATCACCCACCTCGCGACCGGCATCGCAGTTGCTTGCCAAGCCGAACGCTCGCAGCACAAAAACCGGGCCAAGGCTTGGGAGATGCTGCGCTCGCGGCTCTACGAGGAAGAGCTGAAAAAGCGCGAGGCCGTGGCGAACGCCACCGAGGCGTCGAAGAGCGATATCGGCTGGGGCCACCAGATCCGTTCTTACGTCCTCCAGCCCTATCAGCTGGTGAAGGATCTGCGCACCGGCGTCGAAAACACCAGCCCGTCAAGCGTGCTCGACGGCGATCTCGACGAATTCATGGAGGCCTCGCTGTCGCATCGCATCGAGGGCGGTGCAGGTGAGGCGGTGGCGGACCTCGACTAGGTATTCCGAAAACTTTCCGCCGGGTGGCGGCTGGCAGGGGGTGAGACCTTGGCAAATCCGGAAAAGGCAGGTGCTCGTACGCTTGCCGGGCAATGCTTCTGCGGCACCGTCCGCTACGAGGTGACCGATGAATTCGCCTACGCGGTGAATTGCCATTGCTCGAACTGCCGCCGTACCACAGGGTCGGCTTTCAAGCCCATTGCCGGCATCGCGCGCGACAAGTTTCATCTCACCGCGGGCGACGACAGGCTGCTGATCTATGGCGATGCCGGCGGCCACGACGCGCATTGCGGGCAGTGCGGCTCCCTGCTCTACTCCTTGGTGCGGGAGGGTGCCTACGTCCATGTTGCCATGGGGACCCTGACGGGCGATCCGAGCATTCGCCCAAGTGCACATATCTTCGTCGGTTCCAAGGCGCAATGGTTCACGATTACGGACGACCTGCCGCAATATCGTGAACATGTCACCGGCTGACGGTCGGAACTTCCGTCGGCAGAATTTCGTTCTTAGGCACCCCTGGTCGCAGGCTTGTCGTAGTTATTGTTAACCAAGTCGGCGCACCCTTTTCTGCGGCCGCTGCTGAACCCCGGTGCGATTCCGAGGGCACGCCCAGTTCTTGCGCCGGCCAAGGAATCAGCCCAGCATTCGGGCTGGGTATAGAAGCATGTATGGCCGGACGCGGCATATCTGCGACTGACGATCCGGCCACTGGGAAGACACGTTCCGGGAACGGGCAAGCGACAAAACGCTTGATGCTCGAAAGGAACGCTTCGATGTCTGCTGCCAAGTCAAGATCGGCCCGAGCCGTTCGCCCGGCCGGCCGGCTCCTGTTTTCCCTGTTCGCCACCTTCGGGACCATGATGCTGACCGCTACTGCCGTCGCGCACGACGCCAAACCTACGGCGGTGCTTCCGCAAGCCTGGAGCTATCCCTTTGCCTGCTGCGCCAACTACGACTGCAAGGAGGTGCCACAGACATCGATCGGCGAGCGGCCGGAAGGCTATGTGATAAAAGGCACGGGCGAGGTGGTCGCCTACAGCGACAAGCGGGTCAAGGATTCGCCTGATGGCGAATATCACTGGTGCGCGCACCAGGCCGGATTGGACGCCGGCAAGACCATCTGCCTGTTCGTGCCGCCGCCCTCTTACTAGGATTGCCGCGGCCAGGCAGTGCCGAAAGCATGTGAGCCTCTCGACCGGGCGCTACTGCGCCTGCTGACGAACGGTTGTCAGGACGACGTCTTTATGTTGCCTTGCTGCCACGGAAGTTCCGCGGCGTCTTCCGCACGGAACTGTGCGGGGCGGGCGGCGGACAACGGAGAGATCCATGATCATCAAGGGAAGCTGCCACTGCAAGGCCACGACTTTCGAAGTCTCCGAGGCGCCGCAGACGGTGACGCAATGCACCTGCTCATTCTGCTCCAAGCGCGGGTCGCTCTGGGCCTATTACGTCCCGTCGCAATTCAAGCTCACCAGCCCGCCTGAGAACGTCTCCTTCTACCGCTGGGGCTCGAAAACTATAAAGCATGGTTTCTGCTCGACCTGCGGCTGCGGCACCTTCACCGAAACGCCGGACTGGTCGACGGGCCAGCCCGACTTCGACAACCCGAGGATCAGCGTCAACTCTCGCCTGTTCGACGACTTCGACCTGGACAGCGTCGAAGTGGTGGTGATCGACGGCAAGAACCTCTGGTAGCTTTGCCGTTCCGCTTTTTGCCGCAATTCATGGTACAACGCGTGCGGAAGGGCTGATTTGGCGCGGCTGCAACGGCCGCGATTTGGAGAGGGACAATCTTATGAAGAAGACCGTGCTCGTCGCCGTGGCGACGGCTGTGCTCGTGAGCGCCTGCACCACCACCGATCCGTATACCGGCGACCAGAAGATCTCCAACACCGCGGCCGGCGCCGGCCTCGGCGCGTTGGCGGGTGCCAGCCTTGGTCTGCTGGCCGGCGGCAACGACCGCCGCAACGCGCTGATCGGTGCGGGCATCGGCGCCCTTGCCGGCGGCGCGATCGGCGCGACGATGGACCAGAACGAGGCCGAGCTTCGCCGTCAGCTGCAGGGCACCGGCGTCAGCGTCACCCGCAGCGGCGACCAGATCATTCTCAACATGCCGTCCGACATCACCTTCAACGTCGACCAGGACGCGGTGAAGCCGGGCTTCTATCCGGTGCTGAACTCGGTGGCGCTGGTGCTGAACAAGTTCCGCCAGACGACCGTCGACGTCTTCGGCCACACCGACTCGACTGGCGGCGACGAGCACAATTTCGACCTGTCGCAGCGCCGTGCGCTGGCCGTCGCCAACTACCTGTCGGGCCAGGGCGTCGATTCCCGCCGCTTCGCCGTCACCGGCTTCGGCAAGACACGTCCGGTTGCTTCCAACGCGACGGCTGCCGGTCGCGCCCAGAACCGTCGCGTCGAGATCCAGCTGTCGCCGCTGACCTGATAGAAGCTGCTGCCAGGAGAACTACTCTACTATGCAAAACGGCCCCGCGAGGGCCGTTTTGTTTGACCTCGAGATGGGTCAACGCGTAGGGGCGTTAGCTAGTTCTAATTGATGCCTTTCCATCGCCTTGGAAAGGACTAGCATCGACGCTGTCCAGCGGGGATGAGGCGGTACAACGGCCGCGCAATCAGCATTTTTCCGCCTCGGTCTTGCACGGCCAGTTCAAGAATCTGGGAGGAATGCATGACAAGAACGACTCGTCTTGGGCGCTGCGGCGTCCTCGTTTTGACTGGCCTCTTGGGCGGCGCATGGGTTGGAGCCGCCACGGCCCGGGCCGAAGACGCCAACAAGGCCGACATCGAAGCTCTGAAAAAATCGCTGGCCAAATATGAGGACTACACGGCCGCCGTCCGCGACCTCTATCTGTCGACCGTTGGCTGCGTCTACTACTCGGGCGAGAAGATTCCGGGCACGATGGAATATCCGAAGGGCGCCATGGGCATCCATTTCGTCAACGTTCCGAGCGTCGGCCAGAAGCTCGACCCGATGAAGCCCAACGTGCTCATTTACGAACCGACCAAGAAAGGCTTGAAGCTGGTCGCCGTAGAATGGCTGGTGCCCTTGACGCCGGATGTCAAGGAACCACCGAGCCTATTCGGCCAGAAATTCATGGGTCCGATGGAGGGGCATTATCCGCTCATCCCGAAGGAGTTCGTCCATTACGATCTTCACGCCTGGCTGTTCAGGGACAATCCGAACGGCATGTTCAGCCCGACGAACCCGAAGGTGAAATGCAGCGACGCCGAGTTTCCGATGCTGGAGAAGCCGACCAAGATGATGCCCGGGCCGATGTAAGCGGCAGCAGGACAATCCCGGCAAAGCGCTTGTATCCTTCGAGCGAAACGGCAGTAGAGGAACGGCCCCATTCGGGGCCGCCTCGTTGTTGCCGACGCGGTATTGAGGTCAGACCTTCGCGACGATGCGCATGAAGGCGGGCACGTCATCGCCGAAGCCGACGGTCGCGTCGTCCTCTTCATGGCGGTGGCGGCCAGGGCGGCTGTGGTCGCGCTGAGGACGGGAAGCCCCGCGCTGCTCGTTGCGGTTGTCGGAACCCTTGCGGTCGTTCTCGGAACGGATCGCATCCTTGCGGGCGCGGCGCTCGGCAATATCGGCAATCTCGGCCACCGGCTGCTCTTCGCGTGGTGTCTCCGGCGTCTCGTCGTCGCTGTGCCTGGCGTGGCGGTCCGCGCTTTTCTTGCGCTCGCCACGGCTCTTGCGGTCCTCGTCCTTGCGACCGGCGCGCCGCGGCCACGGCGAGGCGCTTCTTCGCCTTCGCTCTCGGCGACCGTTGACAGGTCGCCGTCATGCCATTCGATCTTGGCGCCAATCAGCTTTTCGATGGCGTCGACATATTTGGTGTCGGAGCGCGTCGCGATGGTGAAGGATTTTCCGGAGCGGCCGGCCCGGCCGGTGCGCCCGATACGGTGGACATAATCCTCTGCATGGATCGGCACGTCGTAATTGAAGACGTGGCTGACGTCTGGAATATCGAGGCCGCGGGCGGCGACGTCCGAGGCGACGAGGTAGCGCAGCTTGCCATCGCGGAAATTGGCAAGCATCTGCATGCGGGCGCGCTGATCCATGTCGCCATGCAGCGCGCCGGCGTCGAAATCATGCTTCAGCAGCGAGCGGAAAAGCTCCGACACTTCGACCTTGCGGTTGCAGAAGATGATGGCGTTCTTCAGATCGGACTCTTCGGCCCGCATGAGATTGCGAAGCGTCTCGCGCTTGTCCCACGGCTTGGAGCCTGACTTCACCAGGCGCTGCGTGATGCTGGTCGCGGTGGACGCGGCTCTGGATACCTCGACGCGCACCGGCGCATGCAGGAATTTTTCGGTGAGCTTGGTGATTTCCGGCGGCATGGTCGCCGAGAAGAACAGGGTCTGGCGCGTGAACGGGATCATCTCGCAGATGCGCTCGATATCCGGGATGAAGCCCATATCGAGCATGCGGTCGGCCTCGTCGATGACGAGGATCTCGACGCCGTTGAGCAAGAGCTTGCCGCGCTCGCGGTGGTCGAGCAGCCGGCCGGGCGTGGCGATCAGCACATCGGCGCCGCGCTCCAGTTTTTTGTCCTGCTCCTCGAAGGAGACGCCGCCGATCAGCAGCGCGATGTTGAGCTTGTGGTTCTTGCCGTATTTGACGAAGTTTTCCTCGACCTGGGCGGCGAGTTCGCGTGTCGGCTCGAGGATCAGCGTGCGCGGCATGCGGGCACGCGCACGGCCCTTTTCCAGCCGGGTCAGCATCGGCAGCACGAAGGAAGCGGTCTTGCCGGTGCCTGTCTGGGCAATGCCCAACACATCCTTGCCAAGCAGCGCATGCGGAATGGCGCCGGACTGGATCGGGGTAGGCTTGGTGTAGCCGGCATCGGTGACTGCGGAGAGGACCTTCGGCGACAGGCCGAGGTCTGTGAACGTCAACGCTTCTTGAGCGGTCTGAGTGTCTGCGGACAAGTTGTGGCTGTCTTTGGCTGGTTCGGGAAAAATCGCAACACGCGTTGCGGCGGGCGCCGCGCGCCTGCAAGATCGGGTTGCAGTTAGGCGCAAGTCCGCGATTTGTCAACAGAAACGGCCGGGAATCCGGCGGATTGTGAACACGTAACCTTAATTGCGATGCTTAATCGGGGTTATTGTCTTCTACCGGCTCAATAGCGGAATTGCTCGGCAAGAATACGCTCGTTCCATGAATGATTGGGATCGAACAGCAACGTCGCCGTCGCGGTCGGCGATTCCCGCACCGTGACAGAGGCGATCGCCTTGACCTCGGTGTGGTCGGCGGCGGCGTTCACCGGGCGCTTTTCCGACTCCAATATGTCGAAGCGCACGATCGCTTTGTTGGAGAGCAGCGCGCCGCGCCAGCGCCGGGGCCGGAAGGGACTCACTGGCGTCAACGCCAAAAGCGGCGCGTCGAGCGGTAGGATCGGCCCGTGCGCCGACAGATTGTAGGCTGTCGAACCAGCGGGTGTCGCGATCATGACGCCGTCGCAGTTCAATTCCTCCAGCCGCACCTGCTCGTCGACGGTGATGCGTATTTTCGCGGTCTGATAGGATTGGCGCCAAAGCGCCACTTCGTTGATCGCCAGCGCCGAGATCGTTTCGCCCTCGTGAGTCACCGCCTGCATTTCCAGTGGGCGGATCGTCTCGGATACCGCTTTCGAAATGCGTTCATCGAGGCCGCCGGCGCGATATTCGTTCATCAGGAAGCCGATGGTGCCACGGTTCATCCCGTAGACCTTCTTGCCCGTGCTCATCGTGTCGCGCAGCGTCTGCAGCAGGAAGCCGTCACCGCCGAGCGCGATGATGATCTCCGCCTCGGCGACTGGTATTTGCCCATAGCGCGCCGACAAGGTTTCCAGCGCCGCGCGGGCGTCGTCGGTGTCGGAAGAGACGAAGGCGAAACGGCTGGTTTCTTTGCTCATGGATCCCGAACGGCGACCGCTACCGCCTGCCGGTCGCGCAGGCGACGGCGTAGCATGCGCCGACCGCATCTGCAAAGGGCGGTGCGCCCCGCCATGCCGATAGGCGTTGGCGCTCGCGCTTCGTGACAGCCATGCAACGAATGTGATGGCTGCAATGGTTAAGACCAGGCTTAAACACTCGTAAAGCCGGATCGATCATGTTAGCCGGCAGTGGATGGGTTGGCGGGGGCTGGCCAGTCGAGAGACCTATCTATTGCCAGTGACGCGTCTGATCATAGTCTTCCTGATGATGGGAAGTTTCGCCCTCATCTTCGCCGAGCTTGTGCGCCACTCGGAGGAGATGAGCCAGCGGCCACATCCGACGGCCTCCCGCTGCGGCGACGCCGCCGGGATGCCCTGTCCGCAAAGGGCGCTTTAAAGCGCTAGCGGTTCTGCAGCAGGTGACAGCCCGCCTGCCGCTTCTGCGCAAGATACTCGTCGATCAACTGGCGGTAGCGCACCTTGCCGAAGCTCGGGAAATGGCCGCCATGCACGACCGAGACGTCGAGGTCGCGCATGGCAAGCAGCGTCTCGACATAGTCGCCGATATCGGAGTGGTAGACGTCGTCGATCAGCGGCCCGTCATAGACGATGTCGCCGGACAAGAGGATGCGGGTCTTTCGCTCGTAGAGCGCGATGCCGCCGGGGGAGTGGCCAGGCGTGTGGATGACCTCGAAGGCACGATCGCCGAGATCGACAAGGTCGCCCTGCTCAAGCAGCCGGTTGGCCGGCGCAGGCGGGATGCGGTAGCTGGCCGTATCCCATCCGTCGGGCATGCCGTCGAACATCTCGTCTGTCGCGTAGCGGTCGGCGACCGTCCACTCGTTGCGCGGATCGGCGAGGATCTGGGCTTCAGCCGAATGCACGCAGCGATCCGGAAATTCGTGGTGGCAGCCGATGTGGTCGAAATGCGTGTGGCTGGCGACGCAGACAAGCTTGCGTTCGGTGACCAGCGGCACATGGCGCCGCAGGCTGAAATGGCCGAGGCCGGTATCGAACAAAAGATCGCCGTCGCGGCCGCGCACATGCCAGATGTTGCAGCGAAAGAACGGCTTTATCCATGGCTCATGGATGAGCGTGACGTCGTCGCTCATGCGGATGCTCTCGTACCAGTCCGGAGCCTCGATGACCGGAAGCATGCTCATTGGATCAGTCCGCCAGCAGGATGATGTCTTGAGCGTCGCATGAAACCGCGACCGTGTCGCCGGCCTGGACGGTCGCGGGAGCTGGTGCCTTGGCGATGAACTGCAATGCAGGATCCTGCGCCGAGGTGGCGAGCACCCGCTTGAAGCTCCCTTGGAAGACGACGTCGCTCACTCTGGCGGTGCCGAGCGCAACGTCGCCTTTCGCTCCCGCAAGGATGAGGTGCTCGGGCCGGATGGCAAGCGCCACAGCCGCGCCAGCCGGCGCCGTGCCGGGCAGCGAGATCGGCCCGAGCCTGGTCGCCACTGCGACGCGTCCATCCTGTGTTTCGCCGGCTTTGCCGGCAAGAATCGTGCTTTCGCCCATGAAGGTCGCCGAGAAGCGAGTCTTCGGCCGCGCATAGACTCGCTCGGGCGGTCCTTCGTCCTCGATGCGCCCATCATTCATCACCACGCAATGGCCGGCCAGGGCCATCGCTTCTTCCTGGTCGTGCGTGACATGGACGAAAGCGGTGCCGACCCGCTTCTGGATCGCTTTCAACTCGTCCTGCATCTGCCGGCGCAGCTTAAGATCCAGCGCGCCGAGCGGCTCGTCGAGCAACAGCACCGCCGGCTCGATGACCAGCGCACGCGCCAACGCCACGCGCTGGCGCTGGCCACCGGAGAGCTGGTGCGGCTTCTTGTCGAAGGAGTCTGCAAGCCCGACGAGGGCGAGCGCTTCGCGTGCCTTTGCCGTCCGCGTCGCGCCATCGACGCCCTGCATGCGCAGCCCGAAGCCGACATTCTTACCGACGCTCATATGCGGGAACAGCGCGTAGTCCTGGAAGACGGTCGTCGTCGGGCGCTTGGCCGGCGGCACGGCGGTGCAATCCGCGCCGCGAATGAACACCTTGCCTTCGCTGGGGGTGACGAAGCCGCCAAGGATCGAAAGCAGCGTCGTCTTGCCGGAGCCGGACGGGCCGAGGAGGATCGTGTAGCTGCCGGGCTCGATCGCGAGCGAGACGTTCTTCAAAACGGGAAGGTGGCCGAAACGATGCGAGACGTTGCGGATGTCGACCAATGGGGCGCTCATGCCGGCTTTCTCCGCAGCAGGGTCAATTCGAACAGCACCACGAGCACAATGGAAACCGCAAAGACCAGCGAGCCGACGGCATTGGTCTTGGGATTGAGGCCGGAGCGCAAGAGGTTCCAGATCTCGACCGGGAGCGTCGTCTCGAATCGGGTGAGCAGGAAGGAGATGACGAACTCGTCCCAGGAGAAGGTCATCGACAGGAAGAAGCCGGCGAAGATCGCCGGCGCCATGACCGGCACCGTGATCATCAGCAGCACCTTCCATTCGGGAGCGCCGAGGTCGCGCGCGGCGCGCTCGATGTTGATCTGGTGGTCGCCCATCTGGCTGTAGATGATGGCGAAGCAGAGCGGCAGGTTGATCACCACATGACCGATGCCGGCGGCGATGAGCGATTTCGGCACGCCGGCCCAGTTGAACAGCACCAGCAGCCCCATGCCGATGATCAGATAGCTGACGGTGAGCGGCAGCGTGATCAGCCCGCGCAGCAGGGCCGAGCCCGGCAGCACGAAGCGCGCGAAACCCCAGGCGGAAAGGAAGCCGAGCGTGACGGATGCGAGCGAGGACAGCACCGCCACCAGCAGCGAATTGACCAGCGCGGAGGTGAGGCGTGCATCGGACAGCACCGCCTGGTACCAGCGCAGCGACGGGCCGGTGAAAGGCGGGATGGGGAAAGAGGTCGCCTGCAGCGAGAACAGTATCAGCACGACCACCGGCAAGAAGATGAAGCCGTAGACGGCGATCGCGTAGAGCCAGGCAGCGAGGCGGACGGCAGCACGCATGGTCAAGCCCGCTCGATCTTCAGCCAGCGGGCGCAGGCGAGATAGGCGACGGTGACGACGGCCATCAGGATGATCGAAAGCGCCGAGGCCAGCGGAAAATCGCCGCGCCGGCCGATCTGCATCATGACCAGTTGCGGCATGAGCAGCTCGTTGTTGCCGCCGAGGATCTGCGGCGTGATGTAGTCGCCGATGCAGAGTACGAAGGTGAGGAAAGCCCCGACCATGATACCGGGCAGGGTCAGCGGCAGCACGACATGCAGGAAGGTCCGCACCGGCCCGGCACCGAGGTCGGCGGCCGCTTTGCGATAGCTCGGGCTGAGTTGTTTCAGATTGGCGAAGATGGTGAGCGTCAGCAGCATGACGAAGAAGTGGACGAAGCCGGTGACGGTAGCGAACCGAGTGTTCGCAAGCTGCAGCGGCTCCGCGATCAAGCCGATGCCGGTGAGCGCCCGATTGATGACGCCGTTCTGCGCCAGCACGAGCAGCCAGGAATAGGAGCGCACGACGTAAGACGTCCAGAACGGCAGCACGGCGAGCATCAGTGCCAATCGCTGCCAGCGCTCCGGTACTTGTTCGGCGAGGATCCAGGCGAATGGGTAGGCGAGCGCGATCGAAATCACGGTGACGATTGCGGTCACCTGCAGCGAGTTCACCATCGCCCGCCAGTAGGATGGATCGGTGAAGAACTGGCTGTAATTGGTCAAAGTGAAGCCGCCGCCTTCATGCGCCGTCAGGCTCGACAATCCCATGGCAACGAAGGGCAGCACGAAGAACAGAAGCGTCCAAGCCAGCGCCGGCGTGACCAGCGCCCAGGGCAGGGCACGCGGGCTACCTCCGGAACCGCTCATCGGCCGATTACTGTGCCTGCAGCATTTCGGTCCACATGTCCTGCATCTTCTTGTCGAGATCGGCGTTCGGCGCCGGATAGGCCTGGGCGCGGGCGAGAAAGCCGGGCTGCTCGTCGAAGCGCAGGATCTTCTTCTGCTCGTCGGTGAGCGCTGCCTTCTTGTTGGACGGCATGCCCCAGTAGCAGGAGGAGGTGGCAAGGCGCGCCTGGCCTTCCGGGCTCAGAATGTACTGAATGAATTTTAGCGCCATGTCCTTGTTCTTGGAATCCTTGAACATGGCAAGCGATTGCGACCACAGCACCGCGCCTTCCTTGGGGATCGAGAAGTCGAGCGCCGGGTTTTCCTTGGCGAGCCCCGCAGTCACCCACTCGCCGCCGCCGACAAGGACGTCCACCTCGCCGGTCGCAAGCGCGGTCTGGCTGGCGGTGACTTCCCCGACCAGCTTGGCGTTGGCCTTCATCTTGAGCAGCTCGGCCTTGAGAGCGGGCAGGTCTGCCTCGGTGAGGTCGGCGGTCTTCTTGCCGATCGCCAGAGCCGCCATGCCGATGACCGGCAGGTAATAGTCGTAGATCGCGATCTTGCCCTTGTATTTGTCGCTGGTCAGCGAAGCCAGCGACTGCATGTCGGCCGGATCGACCTTGGTCTTGTTGAAGCCGATCGTGTTGTAGCCAAACTTTTCGGTGATGCCGTAGCGCTTGCCGTCGACCACGGTGGACTTGTCCATCTTCACTTCCGGAAAGAGGTCGGCGAAAGGCAGCTTGTCCTCCGGCAGCGGCTCGAACAGGCCTTTCTCGACACCGCGCGGTACGTCGATGGAATCGATCACCATCACGTCCCAATCGCCCGGCTGCGACTGATCGACGATCGCGAGCCCTGCGCCTGTGCCCTCGAATTCCTTGACGTTGACCTTGACGTTGTTGGCCTCCTCGAAGGGCTGCAGCAGCGCCGGATCGGAGTGGTCGCACCAGATCAGCGCGTTGAGATCGGCGGCCTGAGCGCCGCCAGCGGCGAGCAGTGCCACAGCAGCGCAGGCGGCTCCGAGACGGGACTTCAGGCTGGAAAGCGGATTCCGGACAGTCATCGAGTGTTCTCCCTGCCTTGCTGGCTTGTTGAGGAAAAGTTGAACCAATTCTAAAATTGAGTCAATTATGATTTTGTGGCAGAGAGGCCGATATGAGCGGATTGCGCGCACGGCAGAAGGCGGACAGGCACCGCCGCATCATCGATGCGGCGACGGAGCTTTTCCGTGAGGCCGGCTATGAAGGCGCCAAGATCGAGGCCATAGCTGCGCAGGCAGAGGTCTCGATCGGCACAATCTACAATTACTACCAGAACAAGGGTGACATCCTCGGCGCCATCGTGGCTATGGAGGTCAACGAGGTGCTGAATGCTGGGCAAGGCGTGGTCGGCAGCCCGCCGGCCGATGTCGGCGACGCGCTCGACAGGCTGATCGGCATCTATATCGAGCACTCGCTCAATTACCTGAGCAAGGAGATGTGGCGGCAGGCGATGGCAATCTCGACCCAATTGCCCGACAGCCCGTTCGGCCAAGCCTATACCGCGCTCGACCGCGCCTTGACCGAACAGATCCGGGCGCTCATCGCCCGCCTGCAGGAGATCGGCCTGGTGCGGTCAGACATCGATGGCCCGGCGGTGGGCGAGCTGATCTTCAACAACATGAACATGATGTTCATCGAGTTCGTGAAGCGCGACGAGGCGAAAATCCCGGAGCTGCGCGCGGCGATAAGGCGGCAGAACCGGATCTTGGTGGCTGCGATCGGCGTATAGAAGATCAAGAGCGAGCAGGTAGAGGGCTTTCAGCAAAGCGTCGCGGCCGAACGTACTCACTGACGGTTGATCAGCCACAGAATGGTCGAGAGAACGACACTGATCAGAATTCCCGTGGTGATGGGAACGTAGAGCCTGAAATTCTCGCGCTCGATCACGATATCACCGGGCAACCTGCCGAGGCCGATCCTGGTTACCCATGGCCACAGCAGGCCAGCGGCAACTATGCTGAGGCCAATGACGATCAGAGTTCGCGACATGGCAGCACCTGCCGGAAATAGCGCATTGCCAAAATATAGTGATGCTCGAAAGCTGGCAGAGCGAAGGATGGTGCCCCCGGCAGGGATCGAACCCGCGACCTTCGGTTTACAAAACCGCTGCTCTACCAGCTGAGCTACAAGGGCACGGCGCTCCGGTAGCACATTTCGTGCGCCAGTAAAGACAAAACTCCGCTTTGGGTTGCTAATGGACCGCTTGGCTTAGTCGGCATGCTGAAAAGCGGCGCGCCGCTTCCTACATCTCTGTCGGGTGCAATCGCGTCGAACGGGGTGTCGCATGATCAGATTCGTCATCATCCTGCCGCTCATCGTCGTGACCTCGCTTCTCCTGATGAAGGCCGTCAGCGATCTGAAGAAGGCCAACATCGACTGGACGGGCGTCACCACGATCATCGGCTTCATCGTGCTGGCCTTCTGGCTGCGGCACGTGACGGGGATGGGGTGAAGGGGAGTGAATGGTGAATGGTGAAAGGCGGCGTTTTCTCGACCATTCACTCATTCACCCATCCATCGAACCTTTTGCCACCGCTCCGCCACAACTGATCACCAGGGGCGAATGGTCGCCTCGATCAGAGATAGGAGCAGTCCCGAAAGATTTGAGCCGCTTCCGGCCACTCAAAAAAATCAGAAAAAACTTCGAACCTTTTCCGCGCTGCAACGACAGATGATCAAGAGGCGGATGGATCGCCTCGGTCAGGAACCAAGGAGATCATCATGTTCAAGCGCACGCTCGTTTCGACCCTTATCGCCACCTCTGTCGCCGCCGGCACGCTGGCCGGCACCGTCCAGCCTTCGGCCGCTCACGACCATCATCACCGCCGCGAGCTCGGCATCGGCATCGCCGCCGGCGTTGGCGGCTTCGTCCTGGGCAACCTGCTCGCTCAGCAGCCGCGTACGGTCTATGTCGAGGATGGCTACCACGGTTCCTGGCATGTTCGCCGCTGCATGGCCCGCTATGCCAGCTACGATCCGGGCTCGAACACCTACATCGGCTACGACGGCTATCCGCATTACTGCCGCCTCTGAGAGCAATTCCAGGAAAACCGCATAGCGGTTTTCCGTCCGGAATTGCGTAAAACCAGATAAAACA
This sequence comes from Mesorhizobium sp. WSM3862, assembly GCF_002294985.1. Taxonomy (GTDB): domain Bacteria; phylum Pseudomonadota; class Alphaproteobacteria; order Rhizobiales; family Rhizobiaceae; genus Mesorhizobium. The sequence goes on from NZ_NSGE01000007.1 coordinate 281,127, forward strand.
GAGGAGAGCCACCGTCTCGCAACCGGAAAGGGGGCTTCGCGGCCCCTTTTTCGCCTGGTGCTAGGAGGTCTTGGCCTCGATCGCCAATCCCGCGCTGCGGCAGGCGCCGGCAACAGCAAGCCCGGCATTCGGCGATTCACCGCTCATCGCGACAAGTTCGAAGCTGTTTCCAGCATCCGGGTAGACCTTGGCAATGAAGGTTTTGCCGTCGCTGGAGCCGCCGGCTGAGCGCTTGTCGTCGACAAAGCCGCAAACCACGATCTCCTGGCGGCCGTTCAACGTCCGCTCACCGGCAAGCATCGCCCCGAACTTCGCCGAGACTGGATCCTTCAAGTGCTGGCGGACGCCGGCGGTAATGATCTCCTCGAGGGCGAGCGAGATCGGTATGGAATCGACGCGCTGCCGGTTCGAGTCCGGCACCGGTGTCGTGGCGGCGCATCCGCAAAGTGAAGCGGCGAGCAAGAGTTGAACCGTTTTCAGCATCCCCGCCCTTTCGCATGCATTCGAACGCCGCGGCAAGATGGCAGGGCCTATCAGCCGACGGTGTACAGCGATACGTTTAGTCTGGCCCGCTTCGAGATAGCGGCCAAGAGCGCGCTGCCCGGCGCATGATGCCGGGGTCATGCGCAAACAAAAGCTGTCGTAGTCAGTAGGCTTTCACGCCGCCGATCATCTTCGTCACCTCGGCCGCGGCCTCGCGCACCAGCGGGCCGATCTCCGTCAGGCGCTCCGGCGTTACCCGCACCGTCGGACCGGACACGGAAACACCGCCGATCGGCTCGCCGAACTCGTTGAAGATAGCGGCGGCGACGCAGCGCATGCCGGGATGGCGTTCCTCGTCGTCGACCGACCAGCCGCGATGCTTGATGATCGCCAGATCATGAGCCAGCGCCGAGATGTCGGAAAGCGTCTTGTCGGTGTAGCGTTGCAGGCCGGCCTTGCGCAGGATGGCGGCGACCCGCTCCGGCTCGAGATGCGCCAGCACCGCCTTGCCGATGCCCGACGCATGGAAGGAGCTACGCGTGCCCGGCCGGAAGAAGGCGCGGATCGCCTGATGCGTCTCGACCTGACTGACAAAAACCACGCAATCGTCCTCGGCGACGCCCAGATTGGCGGTCTCGCCGGTCTTTTCCATCAGTTCCTGCATGACGATGCGGGCGCGGTCGACCAGCTTGCGGCGGCGCAGGAAGGCGGCGCCCATGCGGTAGGTCTCGACGCCGATCGACCAGAGCTGGTCGGTCGAGTCGAACTCGACCATGCCGTGGTTCTCCAGCGTCGTCAGCATGCGGTAGGCCGTTGAGGCGGCGATGCCGCTGCGCGCCGCGATCTCGCTCAAGGACAAGCCGCTGGCGTCCGCGACGATCGCCAGGATGCGCAGCGCGCGGTCGAGCGACTGCACCGAAGCCGCTTCCTGCGGGCCATTGAAGGCACGCGGACGGCCGCGTTGGCGTTTTTCTGTGGTTTCCATGCACGCATTCTCCGCAATTTCGCGCGGAGCACAATGAAAAAGTTTTTCACTGGCTGCCGTAGCGATTTTCTGGAAAAGGAAAAGATCAGTGAATTCAGCAATGTACAGCAGTTTTCTAGAAATGAAAAAATATTCTGAAAAAATTGAAAAATCGAGAATGCGCTGGCATTCTGAAGCCAACCAACGAAGTGGAGGCTGAACATGGCCAGGATGCGCGCTGTCGACGCGGCGGTTCTCGTTCTAGAAAAGGAAGACATCACCAATGCCTTCGGCGTGCCGGGCGCGGCGATCAACCCGCTCTATTCGGCGCTGAAGGCGCGCGGCACCATCCGCCACGTTCTCGCGCGCCATGTCGAGGGCGCCTCGCACATGGCTGAAGGGTTTACCCGCGCCAAGGCCGGCAATATCGGGCTCTGCATCGGCACCTCAGGTCCGGCCGGCACCGATATGATCACCGGGCTCTATTCCGCCTCGGCGGATTCCATTCCCATCCTCTGCATCACCGGGCAGGCGCCGCGCGCTCGCCTCAACAAGGAGGATTTCCAGGCCGTCGACATCGCTTCGATCGCAGCACCCGTCGCCAAATGGGCCGTCACCGTCATGGAACCCTATCTGGTGCCGATGGCGCTGCAGAAGGCGTTCCACCTGATGCGCTCCTCGCGACCGGGCCCGGTGCTGATCGACCTGCCGCTCGATGTGCAGCTTGCCGAGATCGAATTCGACATCGAGGCCTATGAGCCGCTGGTTCCCTTCAGGCCGGCAATGACGCGCGCCCAGGCCGAAAAGGCTTTGGCGATGCTCAACCAGGCGCAAAAGCCGCTGATCGTCGCCGGCGGCGGCATTATCAACGCCGATGCTTCCGATTTGCTGATCGAGTTCGCCGAAGTCACCGGCGTGCCGGTCATTCCGACGTTGATGGGCTGGGGCGCGATCCCCGACGATCACCGGCTGATGGCCGGCATGTGCGGCCTGCAAACCTCGCACCGTTACGGCAACGCGACAATGCTTGAGGCCGACTTCGTCTTTGGCATCGGCAACCGCTGGGCCAATCGCCACACCGGGTCGGTCGACGTGTACACGAAGGGCAAGAAATTCATCCATGTCGACATCGAGCCCACTCAGATCGGCCGCGTCTTCGCGCCGGATCTCGGCATCGTCTCGGATGCGGGCGCGGCGCTGAAGATGCTGCTCGACGTCGCCACCGAGTGGCGTACGGCCGGCAAGCTGCGCGACTGGTCGGGCTGGGCGAAGGAATGCCAGCAGCGCAAGAAAACCATGAAGCGCAAGACGCATTTCGAGCAGGTGCCGCTGAAGCCGCAGCGCGTCTATGAGGAGATGAACAAGGCTTTTGCCCGCGACACCACCTATGTCACCACGATCGGCCTGTCGCAGATCGCCGGCGCGCAATTCCTGCATGTCTACAAGCCGCGCAACTGGATCAACTGCGGCCAGGCCGGCCCGCTCGGCTGGACGCTGCCGGCCGCGCTCGGCGTGCGCGCCGCCGATCCCGATCGCGCCATCGTCGCGCTCTCCGGCGACTACGACTTCCAGTTCATGATCGAGGAGCTGGCGGTCGGCGCGCAGCACAAGCTGCCCTACATCCACGTCGTCGTGAACAACGCCTATCTCGGGCTGATCCGCCAGGCGCAGCGCGGCTTCTCGATGGACTACGAGGTGAGCCTCGCCTTCGAGAACGTCAACCGGGCAAACGATCCCGAGGCCGGCTACGGCGTCGACCATGTCGCGGTCGCCGAGGCGATGGGCTGCAAGGCGGTTCGTGTGCGCAAGCCGGAAGAGTTCGCCGGCGCCTTCAAAGAGGCTGAGCGGCTGATGAAGGAACACCAGGTCCCGGTCGTTCTCGAATTCATCCTCGAGCGTGTCACTAACATTTCCATGGGCACCGAAATCGACAAGATCACCGAATTCGAGGAGCTTGCCGAAAGCCACGAGGATGCGCCGACGGCGATCGTGATGCTCGATTAAGGTCCGGCGGAAAGAAGGAGCAAAAGAATGCCGCGTTTTTCAGCCAATCTTTCGATGCTCTTCGGGGAGCACGAATTCCTAGACCGTTTCGATGCCGCTGCGCGCGCCGGCTTCAAGGGCGTCGAATATATCGGGCCGTACGACCATGCGCCGGACGTTGTTGCCGCTCGCCTCAAGAAGAACGGCCTGACGCAGGTTCTCTTCAACCTGCCGGCCGGCGACTGGGCAAAGGGCGAGCGCGGCATTGCCGTGCTGCCCGACCGCGTGCCTGAATTTCGCCAGGGCGTCGCCAAGGCGATCACTTATGCGCACGCGCTTGGCTGCGAGCAGGTCAACTGCCTCGCCGGCATCGCGCCGCAGGGTGCCGATCGCACCACTTTGGAAAACGTCTTTGCCGAAAATCTCGCTTTCGCGGCCGAAAAGCTGGAGCAGGCCAGCATCAAGCTGCTGATCGAGCCGATCAACACTCGCGACATTCCGGGCTTCTTCCTGAATTACACCGATCAGGCGCTGGCGCTGATCGACCGCATCGGCTCGAAGAACCTGTTCCTGCAATACGACATTTATCACATGCAGATCATGGAGGGGGATCTCGCCCGTACCATCGAGGCAAACCTTGGCCGCATCGCGCATATCCAGCTTGCGGACAATCCCGGCCGTCACGAGCCGGGGACGGGCGAGATCAACTATCCCTTCCTCTACGACCATATCGACCGGCTCGGCTATCCCGGCTGGATCGGCGCCGAATACAAGCCGAAGGCCGGCACGGAGGTAGGACTCGGCTGGTTCCGTCAGTTCGCCGGGCAGGGGAGTGCGGCGGCTTAGGCGCTTCTCAACCAGCGTCGCCCCTGCCCCTCACCCTTACCCTCTCCCCGTGAAAAACGGGGAGAGGGGTCGCCAGCGCTGGAGCTTGTCTTATCTCCCCGTCCTTCACGGGGAGAAGGTGCCGGCAGGCGGATGAGGGGCGGCGCCAGCCTTCGATCCATTCGGACAAAGATCTTCAGGAGACCGCAAAAATGGAAACCATCGGCTTCATTGGCCTCGGCATCATGGGCGCGCCGATGGCGGGGCATCTGCTCGACGCCGGCTACCCGGTCATCGCCAGCGACCATCGCTCGAAGCCGCCGGCCGCTCTCGCGGCCAAGGGGCTGAAGACCGTCACCGGCCATGATGCGGTGGCCAGCGCCGCCGGCATCATCATCACCATGGTGCCCGACACGCCGCAGGTGGCGGATGTGCTGTTCGGCGAAAACGGCGTCGCTTCAGCTCTGTCGAAAGGCAAGCTCGTCATCGACATGAGCTCGATCTCGCCGATCGCCACCAAGGACTTCGCCAAGAAGATCAACGATCTCGGCTGCGACTATCTCGACGCGCCGGTATCCGGCGGCGAGGTCGGCGCCAAGGCAGCCTCGCTTACCATCATGGTTGGCGGCGAGGAAGAGGCGTTCGAGCGCGCCATGCCGGTGTTCGAGAAGATGGGCAAGAACATCACGCTGGTCGGGCCGAACGGCGTCGGCCAGACCACCAAGGTCGCCAACCAGATCGTCGTGGCGCTCACCATCGAGGCGATCGGCGAAGCCCTGGTCTTCGCCTCGAAGGCCGGCGCCGATCCTGCAAAGGTTCGCCAAGCCCTGATGGGCGGTCTCGCCGCCTCGCGCATCCTCGAAGTGCATGGCGAGCGCATGATCAAGCGCACCTTCGCGCCCGGTTTCCGCATCGAACTGCACCAGAAGGACCTCAACCTCGCGCTGGAAGGCGCCAAGGCGCTCGGCGTTGCGCTCCCCAACACCTCGACGACGCAGCAACTGTTCAATTCCTGCGCCGCCAATGGTGGGGCGAAGGAGGATCACTCGGCGCTGGTCAGGGCGCTGGAGCGGATGGCGGGCCACGAAGTGGCCTAGAAGCGAATAGCGAATAGGGAGTAGCGAATAGGGATTGCAGGCCGACGGGCCGCCGTGTCTCGGCTATTCGCTATTCGCTATTCGCTATTCGCTATTCGCTATGAATTTTCGCGCCGCATAAAGGCTCACCGCCGCGGCATTCGACACGTTGAGCGAGCGGATGGCGCCGGGCATGTCCAGGCGGGCAAGCGCCGTCACCGTCTCGCGCGTCTTCTGGCGCAGGCCCTTGCCCTCCGCCCCCAGAACCAGCGCAATTTTTCCTCCGGCGAAGCTCTTTTCCAGCTCCGCCGATCCCTCGGAATCGAGCCCGATCGTCTGGAAGCCGGCATCGTGCAGTTGACCCAGCGCGTCGGCGAGGTTTTTCACCTCGATCTGGTCGATGTGCTCCAGCGCGCCCGAGGCCGATTTCGCCAGCACGCCCGATTCCTGCGGGCTGTGGCGGGCCGTCGTGATCAGCGCGCCGGCGCCGAAAGCCACCGCCGAGCGCAGGATAGCGCCGACATTGTGCGGGTCGGTGACCTGGTCGAGCACCAGCACCAGCTTTGTGTCGCCGAGCGTGTCAAGGCGCTTGGGTTTAAGCGGTTCCACCTCGATCAGCACGCCCTGATGCACGGCGTCCGAGCCGGTGATTTTGTCGATATCTTTCGGCTCGACCAACTCGGCCTTGAAGAGCAGGGCGGCAAGATCGCCGATCGCCAGACGCTCGGCGGCGTTGCGGGTCACCAGCATTCTTTTGATCTTGCGTCGCGGATTGTCGAGTGCGGCCCGCACCGTGTGCAGGCCGTAAAGCCGCACCAGTCCGTCGGCGGGGCCTTCGCCTGGCGGCACCGGTTGGCGCGGCCGGAATGCCGGCGCGCCGCCCGCCTTCTGGTCGCGATGCGCGCGCCTCAGCTTGGCGTAGTGGGTATCCTTCGGGGTGCCCGGTTTGCTGCTTTTGTTGTCGCTCATGCCGGCCTCTATAACCGTCCCGGCCGGCTAAGGATACGGGCTGCGGCGACGAATGCCGAACATGCTCGAAAAACCCTGGCCGCGCCGGTTGACACCCACCGGCCTTGCCGCCATAAGGCGCATCGCTGATTTCGGAGAAGATCCTTACTCGGGCTCCGGGTCGGCTGAAATGCCTCGTTGCATGGCTCCGGCGGCAGACTGGAGAGGTGCCCGAGTGGTTAAAGGGGACGGACTGTAAATCCGTTGGCTTAGCCTACGTTGGTTCGAATCCAACCCTCTCCACCACTGCCGGCCCGGAAGCCCTGAAACGAAAAGCACCGGAAGTGTGCCACTGTTTTCCGATGCTAGCGCAGGCGGGTATAGCTCAGTGGTAGAGCAGCAGCCTTCCAAGCTGAATATGCGGGTTCGATTCCCGCTACCCGCTCCAGATCTTTCTCCTCGTATGCCTCAAATGAAAGACGCCGAGCACCCGTGGCGCGCGGCGTGTTCGGCCCGCCTTGTGCTTAGCTGTTGAAAGCCGATGTCACCTGATGTTGTGGCGGGACTTGGCCATTCGGCGTCAGCTTGTCGACAACGCCGGGCAGCGCCGTGGACAATTGCCGCAGCAGCTCCTGCTCGTTCATACCGGTACGTTGCGCGATCTCGCGGATCACCGCCGGCCCCAGCGCCGAGCCGAGATCGTTGGCGTTGATCGGCCGGTTCTGGCCGGTGCCGACCCAGGAATCGGCAACGTTGCCGTGGCCGGCGTCTCGCAGTCTGTCGAGCAGCCCGCCCAGTCCGCCGAGCAGGCCGCCATCGGCGGAGGTTCCGGCGGGAGTTGGGGCGGGGGCCTGAGCTTCGGCTGGCTGTTCCTCGCTTCTGCCGCTCAGCATCTTGCCGACCAACAGCGCGCCGAGCGCGATCATCAGGGGTTTGGTGATGTTGCCGCCGGGAACGGCGTTGTCAAAAAGGCCCATCATGGATCTCCTATCAACCAAGTCCACCCGGCGCCAGAATGGCTCAACCGGGGGGATTTTCAAGCTGTCTTGAGCTTTTGACAATCATATGAAAATGATTGGCAGCGGGGGGATTGGAGGGAAGAAATGGGCATCATCAGCTGGATCATTCTCGGCGCGATCGCCGGCTTCATCGGCAGCAAGATCGTCAACAAGACCGGTCAGGGCTTGATCATGGACATCGTGCTCGGCATCGTCGGCGCTATCGTCGGTGGCGTGATCTTCAGCTCCTTCGGCGCATCGGGCGTCACCGGCCTCAACATCTGGAGCCTGATTGTGGCCGTCATCGGCTCGGTCGTCGTGCTCTGGGCCTATCACCAGTTCTCCGGCAGGCGAACGCTGTAGAACGGTCGAACGATCGGCGAAACCACGGCTCGATCGCCGTGGTGGGATCGTCAGCCGAGCGCTGGTCGTCGAACGCGACCGCGCTGCGTATTGGCATTGGATGGCGTGGGGCGGAACGGCGATGGCGGTCCAGATTCAAGGTCTTCCAGTCACCTATTATCCAATCCCGAAAAGCGGCACCAGCAGCGTCAAATATGCGCTGATGGCGCTCGGCGGCAAGCAAACCGCTCTGCTTGACCCGGACAACGACGTCCACAGTCAAATTGCAACCAATTGGGCCGATCCGTTCGAGCCAGTCTATGACGGGCTCAGCGGCAAATTCACGATCGTTCGTGATCCGCTGGAGCGGCTGCTCTCGGCTTATTCCAGCAGGATATTGGACACCGATGTCCTACGGTCACGCTCGCCCAACCTTGCGTTACTCGAGAGCTTTGGGCTGCCGACCAACCCGGATCCCGATACCTTCATCCTCAACATCGAAAAATACTGCGCGTGCTCAGGGGACATCCACTTTCACGTCGCCTCGCCACGCCGCTTCGTCGGTTCCAGCCTGTTCCTGTTCGAGCACGTCTTCAAATTCGAGGACATGGACAAGGTCGGCGCCTTCCTGTCCACGATCAGCGGCAAGACAGTCTCTATGCCGCGGCTGCAGGCAGCCCGGGGCAAGGTCAGTCCGTCGGATCTGTCCCCCGCGGCGTTCAGAAAGGCGATGCGCTTCTGCCGCTACGACTACGGTTTCCTTGTCGACTACTACGATCCGGAACGATGGGGAGGCATCCCCCAAGGCGATCCCGATGAGACGTCCTCGCTGCATGTCGCCGGCAATCTGACCGCTTTTCGCAACGGCCGCCTGGTCTACCCGCGCACGCTGCGCAACCTCGTCGGTTTCCTTGCCAAACGTCCGTTGAAGAAAAGGGTGGGGCTGTAGCGTTCAGCTTTTCAGTCCGGACGACCTCAGGCCACAACGCTCAAGCGCCTCCTTCGCTCGTCGAGCGAGACGATGGCGAGGCCGCTGCCGATCACCAGGAGAATGCCGCAGACGGCGAGCGCGTTGGGGAACTGCCCGAACACCAAAAGGCCGGAAATCACCGCCCAGACGGTGAAGCAATAGTAGAAGGGCGCCACCGCGCTTGTCGGTCCGACGCGATAGGCCATGAAGATGAAGAAGTGACCGAAGATCAGGAACAGGCCGGCGCCGGCAAGCAAAAGGAGATGACGGCCCTCCGGCATCACCCACTGTTCCGAGACAAGGTGTGCGACACCTGAGCCGAGCAGCACGACAACCACGGCGGAGATGGCGACGATCATGCCGGGGACCTCGGCGCCCACCTTACGTCCGGCGAGGTCGCGGGCCGCGGCCAGGGCCGCGTTGCCCAGCGCCAGCAAGGCATAGATGGAAATGCCATGCATCGTCGGTTGCGCCACCATGACGGCGCCGACGAAGCCGAGGCTAATCAGCGCCATTCGCACGGCGCCGATCTTCTCGCCGAAAAGGAGCGAGGACCCGACCAGCACGATGAGCGGCGTGATCTGCCCGAGCGCCGTCGAATCGGCGATCGGCATGTTGGCCAACGCCACGACGTAGCAAAGGATCGCCGCCAGCTCGCAAAGGTTCCGGCGCAGCACCTTGCGTTCGAACAGCAGCGGGATCTGCCTGCCATAGCCCAGCATGAAAAGCAGCGGCATGCCCCACAGTGTGGCGGCCGCGCCACGTAGCAGCAGCACCTCATAAGGCGGCAGCCCTGCGGTCGCGAGCTTCATCATCGTGTCATTGACGAGGTAGGAGCCCGTCGAGACGATCATGAACAGCGGACCGCGGATATTTGCCGGAATGAATTGCATTGGCTGAAGAAATCAGAGCCGGATCGGGGCGGCAATGGGCCAGTTCCGGCCGATCGGGCGTCTACCCGCGCGAAACTTGTCGATGAGCTTGCCGAGGCAAGACGCGCGGATTTGAATTCGCCTGTCGCGATCCTATATGCGCGCCATACCCCTGAAATCAGATCATTGGTTCGGCTCGAGCGAGACAACGCTCAACCACAAGGCACTTGTGTTTTGCGGCCGTTGTCGCTAATCGCCCCGCATTCGACTGAACTGAAGGTCAAGGCCGCCCAAGGAAAGAGACTATGGCAAAAGGTAAATTCGAGCGCACCAAGCCGCATGTGAACATTGGCACGATCGGCCACGTCGATCATGGCAAGACG
>NZ_NSGE01000008.1 GCF_002294985.1 Mesorhizobium sp. WSM3862
CGAACTGCTTGCAGGATCGACAAAACAAGCCGCACTCGGGCCTCCTCTGCTACGAGAAAGCCTCTCAAGAATCCTTCCTTTGCGGCTTGGCAATAGCCAATCAACTTATCTGCGATTCCCCTGCCGTTGAGGGGGAGATCTCCAGCAGGACAGAAGGGGGCGCGAAAGAGCGTCGATCTGTCCCGTTTCGCTCCCGCTCTACGCTGCGCCGGTCCACTCAGCGTATCGCCTCAGGCCCATGCCGGCGAACAGCATAATCATCATGATGGTGAAGAAGAAGGCCATGGCGAAATCGCGACATACCGCACCTGCTTGAACGGCACGCCGCTCGGCTTTGTCGCCGCCAGTCCGAGCCAGAAGAAGAAGGTGACGGCAACGAGCATGCCGATATAAGGATCCATCCAGTCCGGCACTCTGACGAAGCCGAAATTGAACGCAAACGCCCGGTTCGCTGACAATAGCAGAACAGGCGATATCGAACAGGCAAACAGCATGCGTTTCATGCGGCGTTCCCCATATCCGCAGCGATAATCTCTCTTGATTGAAAGCCTGTTATTCCTGCCCGTCAAGATTGCAGGCAAGGCGCGTGCCGTTCTTGCCAATCGTTTGTTGAGCAGGGCCCGCACGGCCGGCTCGCTGCCCGCGATAACTTGCGGGATGCTTAACATGAGCGCACACTAAAATTCGGGCGGAGGGGGCTCATCAACAAGAACGGGAGGAATTCATGAATGCCATGAGCTTCACTGCCCTTGAGGGTGGCAAGACCACGGTCGATGCCGCCGCCCTGGAAACGCTTTCGACGCAAATACGCGGCGCGGTGCTGCGGGAGGGTGACGCCGGCTACGACGGCGCGCGCAGAATCTGGAATGACATGATCGACCGGCGGCCCGGGCTGATCGCGTGCTGCGTCGGCGCCTCCGATGTCGTTGCCGCGGTGAATTTCGCCCGTGAGAACGGACTTCTCGTCTCCGTGCGCGGCGGCGGTCACAACATTGCCGGCAGCGCCATCTGCGAGGGCGGCCTCGTCATCGATCTCTCCATGATGAAGTCTGTGCGGGTCGATGTCGCGGCGCGGCGCGCCTGGGTCGGACCCGGCGCCACGCTTGTCGATGTCGACCGGGAAACACAGGCCTTCGGACTGGCGCTGCCGACCGGCATCAACTCGACCACAGGTATTGCCGGCCTGACACTGGGCGGCGGCTTCGGCTGGATCACCCGCAAATACGGGCTGACCATCGACAATCTCGTTTCGGCCGACGTGGTGACCGCGCACGGCAAGCTGCTGCGCGCCAGCGAGACCGAGAACGCGGACCTGTTCTGGGCGCTGCGCGGCGGCGGCGGCAATTTCGGCGTCGTCACGGGGTTCGAGTTCAAACTTCACCAGTTCGGGCCGCAAGTGCTGTCGGGCCTTGTGGTCCATCCCTTCGCCGATGCCGGGAAGGTGCTTCGGGAATACCGCGCCGCGCTCGAAACCGCCCCCGACGAACTGACCTGCTGGGTGGTCATGCGGCAGGCGCCGCCGCTGCCCTTCCTGCCGGCCGAATGGCACGGCAAGGAAGTGCTGGTGCTGGCCATGTGCTATTGCGGCGATATCGAGGCTGGCGAAAAGGCGACGCAAAAGCTCCGCGCCATCGGCACGCCGATCGCCGACGTCGTCGGTCCCAACCCGTTCACGGGCTGGCAGCAGGCCTTCGATCCGCTGCTCGCGCCTGGCGCCCGCAATTATTGGAAGAGCCATGACTTCACTGAGCTTTCCGACAGCGCGATCGAGATCACCACGACCGCGATATCCAGGCTTCCGGGTCCCGAATGCGAGATATTCTTCGGCCATGTCGGCGGCGTCGCTGGCCGCGTCCCGGCGGATGCGACGGCGTTTCCGCAGCGGAGCTCGCATTTCGTCATGAACGTTCACGCCCGCTGGCGCGAACCGGCCATGGACAAGGCCTGCATCGAATGGGCTCGAGACATCTATGAAGCATCAAAGCCTCATGCTGCCGGAACGGCCTATGTGAACTTCATGCCGGACGATGAGGTCGACCGTGTCGAAGCGGCCTATGGCGGCAATTATCGCCGGTTGCTCGAGATCAAGCAGCGCTACGATCCGCAGAACCTGTTCCGCATGAACCAGAACCTGCGTCCGAAGGAAGGACTGCGGGCCGCCTGACGGGGCAGCATGCCTCAGCCGCGCCGTCCCGACGCGTCTCGTTGACGAAGCCTTGAAGCCTGGAGCGCGTCGAGCCGTTGCTGGAGATGGCCGTTGAACACGATCATCTCCTTCAGCGCCTTCACCGGGTCGCCCTTGTGCCGGGCGATGAACCGCTCGGCGATTGCCTGAAGCGCCGCTTCCTCGCGGCTGTCGAGCCTGACGATGTGATCCATCTCGGGTGCAGGTTTCCACTAGCATGTGAACAAAAAGAGAACAAAATTGTCAACGACGAATTGACTCAGCGAGGAACGGGTTCCTATTTTGTCAGCAGATGGGGCGGTTGCTCAGGATCACGGAGAGCCGCGTTGGGCAGACGGAAAAGCCGCTATGACAGATTGTTCCGGTCGAACGCGGAGGCGATCATTCGCGATGCGTTGGAACTGCGCCAGACCGTGCTGGCGGCGCAGCTCAATCTCAAGACCAACGGCGAAATGTACTGGCGGCTCAACGGGTTGGTGGAGAGGCTGCATGAGATGATGGGCGCGGTGGCGGGCAGGGACCTCGATTTCCGCGCCGCCTGGCTCGGCCTGCTGCCGCTGCCTGAGGATTATTCAGACCGGACATGAGAAATGGCCGGACCCATGGACAGCGTCGGCCGGGCGGCCAAGGCCAACATGCTGCTCATAGTCGAATGCCGCCACTGCTACCACGCCGGCCGCTTCAAGGCGAACGACGTGGCCAAGGTGGTCGGCTGGAACAAGCCGCTCGAAACCATCCGCTTCCGCTGCAAGCGCTGCGGCCGCAAGGACTCTGAGGTCAAGACCCAGTTCATCGACCAGGACCATCCGCCCAAGGGTTATATCTGGGTGCTGCAGAAGGCGAGGGGATAGCAGCTGTCACTCAACACGCGAGCTATTTCTGAGACCTGGTTTTGCCGCGTTCGGGATCGACGGTGTCCCTGGCCGAAGCTACAGTGGCGGCCCTCGACACCATCGAGCCTGCCCGGAGTGCCCATGGACAGCCGCCTCGACCGCATGATCGCCCGCCTCACCACCCAGCGCCGGGCGCTGGAGCGGGCGGCGGAGGAGACCCGGGGCTTGCCCGGCCCGGTGCTGGAGATCGGCCTGGGCAAGGGCCGCACCTACAGCCATCTGCGCAAGCTGTTCCCGGACCGCCGGATCATCGCCTTCGACCGCGACCTGCACGCCCCGGCTGATGCGGCGCCGGCCAGCGCCGACCTTGTGCTGGGCGATTTCCGCGAAACGCTGCCCGCCTTGTCCGGCTGCGCGCCCGCAGCCTTGGCCCATGCCGATTTCGGCAGTGAGGACCGCGCCCGCGACACCGCCCAGGCCGGCTGGCTGGCGGCGCTCATCGATGCGTTGATGGCACCGGGTGGCCTAGTGGTCAGCGATCGGGCGATGCAGTCGCCGCGCTGGACCCCCTTGCCCTTCGACACGCCGGACTGGCCTTATTTCCTCTGGCGCGTGAACTAGCCGCCACCACAGCTCACTTCACATCCGGCATCCGTTTCCGCGGCTTCGTCGGCCGGGTGGTCAAGGCCAACATGCTGCTCATAGTCGAATGCCGCCACTGCTACCACGCCGGCCGCTTCAAAGCGAACGACGTGGCCAAGGTGGTCGGCTGGAACAAGCCGCTCGAAACCATCCGCTTCCGCTGCAAGCGCTGCGGCGGCAAGGACACTGAGGTCAAGACCCAGTTCATCGACCAGGATCACCCGCCCAAGGGTTATATCTGGGTGCTGCAGAAGGCGAGGAGCTAAAACAACGACCCCTGCGCCGGCGGTTCCGCCGGAAACTTGATTTGCGTCGCCGGCTTGTCCACGATCACCAGCGCGTCGTCCGGCGCCGGCCGCTGCAGCGTCCTCGCCTCCGACCATGGCGCTGTCAGCCACAGCTCGGTCTCCGCCTCGGTGGTCAGGATCACCGGCATCGCTTTTTCGTGGATCGGCGCGATCAACGCGTTCGGCCTGGTCGTCAGGAAGCCGTAGAGCTCGTGGTCGCCCGGACCTTCCTTCACCTTGCGCACGCCATGCCAGGGCGTCCACAGCCCGGCGAAGAAGAACAGCGGGCGGTCCTCGCCGAGCGCGAACCAGAAATTCTTCTGCACGCCCGTTTCAGGATCCTTGTCGCCGGGCTTTGGCGAGGGTTCGGCAAAGCTCGTCACCGGCACCAGGCAGCGGTTCTCGACGCCGAGATAAGGCAGCCAGTGGGCATATTGGGGGTTGCGGATGTTGGTCGTGCCGGGATCGGCATTGCCGCGCACGCGTTCTTGCGGCGTCGGCATGCCCCAGCGCAGCCGGGCGAGCTCGCGGCTGCCGTCGGCGGCATTGCGCACCACCGGCGCCGGTTGGTTCGGATAGATGTCGACCGAAGGTTCGAGATTGCCCGAAATGTCGCGCAGCGCTCGCGTCCACTGGCGGATCGCTTCCTGGCTGGTGGTGATGTTGTAAAGATTGCACATCGGCAGCACTTCCCCGTCCCGCCGATTGTTCCCGCATTTTCCGCGGAGCGCAAACTGGTTGCCGGTGAGGCGATGGCAAGCCACACGAAATTGAGGATATTGGGCGCTCAGTGTCTGCGCCCGCGGCGCCGCTTTGGCTCGACCGGCTCCGCGGCCGGCGGCTCGCCCGGCAGGCCCAGCCGGTGGCGTTCCTCCTCGGCGAAGGCTTCGGCTTCCGCGTGGATGTTGAACAACTGATGGGCCAGCCGGCCGCCTTCGACGACGCGCACCAGCCATTGGCCGTTGATGAATTTTACGCGGACACTGTCTGGTTCGCCTGCCACCATGTGCAGCTCCAGCTCGTCGCCCTAAGAATTGCATCCTCGAACAGCAATACGATTTAACGCACGAAGGGTCGCCGCAAGCAACCGCTTATTATCCTCAGCCGGAGAATAGTTGCAAGGCACGAGCACACTTGATGTCGAAAATACAGATTTCCGGTAACGGCCGTTCAAAATGGATAAAATCCAGACACTGAAAGCTTGAAGGACACCCAAGGTAGAATTCGACTTCGATGCGGCGCCGATCCGCGCAACGATACGCCTCTCGAGCGCTTTGGAGCGATTGTGAGCGCGTGCAGGTCCACCGCGGCAGCAGCGCTGGTTGCGGACCGATCGGTGGTGTGGAGGGCTTGCTTGCAAGGCGCGCCGACGGCCCGGCAGCCTGGGGGGGTGTTTGGGTTCGGCGGCCGGGCCTGACCGGAGTTTGCGAGCCTGCCGGCTACTTCGAACATGCGCTTGTACTAATGCAAGGGCAAGAACGACCTAGGCCCTAGGACCAAAGCAGTGGGAGGGGCGCAAACGGCCGAATACGACCACCGGCCCGCGCGAGGCTCCGGCCCGCCTCCACAGAACATTTGCCCAGCATCAGAAACCGAAGAACTGCTTGCCCACGAGGTAGCCCAGCGCCACGACTGCCAGCGGGAACAGCGCCGGCGCTATCCTGCCGAATGGCGAGGATCTTATCTCGCCCGCTGGGGCGCTGGGCTTGGCGTTGCCGAGGTTCTTGGTCATGGGTCCGTTACCGGAATTCTTGCCGGGTGACCAACAATATTAGAAAGCGCTGATTAATTTTCTCACAATTCGATTGATGCAATTTGCAGCTATCGCCGGTAGTCGCTATTCGCCCGCTGGGGTGCGCTTCCCGCTTCCTTGCCGATACCGTCAATGTCGGACTGGGCGAGCGTTCTACCCGCCCGGGAACCCTTCCCGCCCTCGCCAGGTTGATATGGGAGGCGAACCACCATGCTAGATAGGCCCCCTGCCGAAAACCCGGGAAGGACCCTCGCCATCGTGCTGGCGGTCGGCCTCATCATCATCGCCTTGTTCTTTATCGGCTTCAGATATTCAGAGCGCGATCAGGGAGCCTTGATCGTGCCCGGAACGGTGCAGGGCAGCAAGTGATCGACCCGAAATCCTTGCCTGCTGCTAGGGCGCGGAAAAGGCTGTAACACTTTGATTTGCCTATTATCCCCTTCAAATCTTTTAGTTTCGGGATCACACGCCAGGGAAGAAACAGGTTTTCCGAAACGTTTATCGAACAGGCAACGGTCAGCGCTTGGCGCCTGCCAAAGCGCGCTCATGAGCAAGGAACCCCTCCGCAACAGCGCGCACCACGCCGAGGCCCAGGGAGACAGTACATGTCCGCTAACGCCTACATCAACCGGATCGCGACGGCGGTTCCGGAGCATGAAGTCCACCAGTTCTACCTGCGCTACGCGGCCTCCATGCTCTGCAGCGACCGCAGGAAACTATTCGAACGCATGGCCGGGCTTGCCGGCATTGACCACCGCTTCTCCTGCTTTGCCCCGGCTCTCGACCCCGAAGGGCCGTCGGTCGATCTCGGCGGGATCTTCAAGCGGGGGGCATTTCCCGGGACGGCCGCCAGAATGGCTATGTTCGCAGAGGCCGCACCCACGCTGGCACAAAAGGGCGTCGACGGGCTGCATCTCGGCAACGAGGCTTCGCGCATCACACACCTCATCGTCACCACCTGCACGGGTTTCTCCGCGCCCGGCATCGACCTCGACCTGGTTCAGCGCTGCGGCCTTGCGGACGGCGTCGAACGCACGATGATCGGTTTCATGGGCTGCTACGCTGCGGTCAACGGCCTCAAGCTTGCACGCCACATCGTACGCTCCGATCCGGGGGCAAGGGTACTGCTGGTCAACATCGAGATCTGCACACTACACATCAGGGAAACCACCGAACTGGAAAAGCTGCTCTGCTTCTGCCTCTGGGGCGACGGCTGCGCTGCGAGCATCGTCACCGCCGAGCCGCCCGGCATCGAGCTCGACTCCTTCCGCTGCGCCGTCGCGAACGAGCAGCGCGAACTGATGACCTGGGATATCCGTGACCAAGGTTTCGACATGGTTCTTTCCGGCAAGGTGCCGGCCGCTGTCCAGGAAACCCTGCGCAGCAACCGGGACGCGATCCTCGCAGGCCGGGCGCCGGAAGCGATCGACCTCTGGGCTGTGCATCCCGGCGGCCGCAGCATTCTCGACGCGGTCGAAAGGGCGTTTGAACTCAAGCCCGCCGCGCTCGAGCCGTCGCGCGAGGTGTTGCGCCAGTATGGCAACATGTCGTCGCCAACCGTCATGTTCGTGATGGAGAAGATGCTGAAGAAGCCGGGCGGGCTGCTCGGCTGCGGCATGTCGTTCGGGCCCGGGCTGACGGCCGAGACCATGCTGTTCAGGACCGTTTCATGAGTGCGCTCGCTGAACGCAGCCTCGTTCCGGAAATCCTGGACGGACTCGCGGCCGACGATGCGCGGGCAATCCGCTCGCGCCGCGATCTCGCCCGCATCAACGCGCTGATGTTCCAGGCGCCGATCATGGCCTCGCTCATGCGGAAATTTTTGGCGAGGCCGCCGGGCCGCATCCTGGAGATCGGCGCCGGTGACGGCACCTTCATGCTCAGGGTGGCGAGGCGCATGGCACGCGATTGGCGCCAGGTGGAGCTGACGATGCTCGATCGCATCGGCCTCGCCACGCCGAAGCTCGCGGCGGATTTCGCCGGGCTGGGATGGACGATCGAAACCATCACCGCAGATGTCTTCGATTGGGCAGAGAGGGCGGATGGCAGGGCCTTCGACGCGATCACGGTCAACCTGTTCCTGCATCATTTCAACGATGCTGCACTGCTTCGCCTGTTCTCGCTTTTGCGGCCCAAGGCGCCGCTCATCCTGGCGACGGAACCGCTGCGGGCGGGCTTTGCACTGGTCGCGGCTCGGCTTCTGCCGGCAATTGGCGTCAACGACGTCACGCGACATGATGCGGTTGAAAGCGTCCGCGCCGGCTTTCGCGGCCACGAGCTTTCCGATCTTTGGGCTGCCGCCGGCGGCAACCCGCTCGAGGAACGGCGCGCAGGGCCTTTCTCGCATGTCTTTGTCGGGGCCTCGGCGATCCAGGTCGGGGATGCGCCCAGGGATAAGCCGTGAAGCGCGCATCCACCCACGATGCGATCATCATCGGCGCCGGCCCGGCGGGCACGTCGGCGGCGCTGGCGCTCGCCCGGCGCGGATGGGCTGTCGCGATCGTGGAGAAGAGCGCGTTTCCGCGCCGCAAGGTATGCGGCGAATACATCTCGGCAAGCAACCTCGCGCTCCTTGACCGGCTGGGTATCGGCGATGCTTGGCGCGGCGAGGCCGGTCCGGAAATACGCCGGGTCGGCCTCTTTTCCGGCAATGCCAGCATCGAGGCGCCGATGCCGGGCGCGCGATCCGGACCCGCAGCAAGAAACGGCTTCGGCCGCGCGCTTGGCCGCGACATATTGGACACGCTGCTGCTCGACGCGGCCCGCTCGGCTGGCGTGGAAGTGTTCCAGCCCTGCCGTGCCGTCGCCATCGAAAGGGATGGCGACCGCGGGGCGGTGCGGATCCAGGCTACAAGCGGCAGTCCCGGCGAGGAGGGGATGACCCTGCGGGCATCGGTAATCGTCGCTGCACACGGTTCGTGGGAGCCGGGGCCGCTGCCGAGCCAGCTCGGGAAGCAAAGCCGCTCCTCGGACCTGCTCGGGTTCAAGGCGCATTTCACCGGGTCGGCGCTGCCGCCCGATCTGATGCCGCTACTCACGTTTCCCGGCGGCTACGGCGGCATGGTGCTCGCCGACCGTGGCCGCCTATCGATCTCGTGCTGCATTAGGCGCGACGTGCTTGCCCGGCTGCGCGGCAGCCTTGCCCGCGAACGCGGCGGCCATGTTCCGGCGGCCGAAGCCGTCGAGCGTCACATCAGGGCGACATGCCGGGGCGCGCGGGACGCGCTGGCGGATGCCCGTCTTGACGGTCCGTGGCTCGCCGCAGGCCCGATCCGGCCGGGCATCCGCGCAGGCTACGAAGCGGACATCTTCCGCGTCGGCAATGTCGCTGGCGAGTCGCATCCGATTATCGCCGAGGGGATATCGATGGCGCTTCAGTCCGGCTGGCTTGTGGCTCAGGAACTCTGCGGGGCGGCGAGCGGGCGGGCGGGACGGGAAGCGGCCGGCAAACGCTACGAGGCGGTCTGGCGAAGATTATTCTCCACGCGGGTCCTAGCCGCCGAAGCCCTGGCTCGGCTAGCCCTCGGCCCCGGGGGCGTCGCGTTGATGGAGGTAGTCGTCCGCAATTTTCCACGCACGCTCACCTTTGGAGCGCGGCTCAGCGGCAAGACAAAACCTGTCCCCGGTTTGGCCGATGCGCGCCTGGCTCGATAGGTTGGCCTAGAGTTCAGCCACGATGATGTCGACTGAATTTTGGCGGCGACCTCACCGCTGCCGTGCCTGTCCGCAATCACCGAAGTGGCGTAATCCGTTGCTGCTCCAGTTTTGCCGATCCCTGGCTTGGATTTCGTTGCGAAGAAGAGTGCCGTGACAATAAGCCACCGCCGGGATGCGTGGCATTGGATCACGCGCGACAAGAGCACACTATCGTTTCAGCTCGCTTTCGAGTCGAGCCCACACTGGCATACGCGCCTATAGCGGTGCGTGAATTTCGTTCCGCGCAGCGCAGTCGGGTTATGGAACATTCCGGCTCAACCGGAGTTTGCATATATCCGGCTTTCTGCCGCCGAGCCCCTGATGCGTTGTGATGTGGCCTGAGGGCGGCGCTCGCCACGCCTCGAGGAGGCCCTACGATGGTCCAGCACACGATCCCTCGCAATCCGCACAGCACGGCAAGCATTGCCGGCCATCCTGTTCATGCAATGCTGATACCGTTCCCGATCGCCTTCTTCGTCGCGACCTTCGTTTGCGACCTTATCTTCTGGCGAACCGGCAATCCGGGCTGGGTCACCGCTACGCTCTGGCTGCTGGGGGCCGGTCTGATCATGGCCGTGCTGGCGGCTCTTGCCGGCTTGACCGATGTCCTCGGCGACACCCAGATTCGCAATCTCCAGGACGCATGGCTTCACGCCGGCGGCAACGTTGTCGTCGTTCTCGTCGAACTTTACAACTGGTACTCGCGGTATGCCGACGCGGAGGCAGCGGTAGTGCCGGTTGGCCTTGTCCTGTCGCTGATCGTTGTCCTCATCCTTCTGTTCACCGGCTGGAAGGGTTGGGGAATGGTCTATCGGCACCACGTCGGCGTTGCCGACGATCCGGACCGAATGCGCTGAATGCGCCCGTTTGCCGGTGATTGAAATAGCTCTAGGATTTCACTGGAGCTATGTAAAAACAACCAGTTGGATTGGGCAAGCGATTCAAAAGTTGAACAGCTCCAAGGCGCCCGCGGCGTCGCCCGACTGAAGCGGGGCAGCTTGAACGGTCCGATCTACGACTACGACGGAATCGATAGGCCGGCCGGAAAGGTGTAGGATGCCTTGTCGTGCGCACTCTGACGAGGAACACGGACGCTTGAAAGAGTAGATCGCGCTTTCGCCCATCTAAGGGGGAGGGAGGCGTATGGCTTTCACCAAGCACAGCGGAATATTCACGCCAGTCGAGCTGGAGCTCCTCCAGAAAGTATTCGATCAGTTGTGCAACGAGCGCCGTCTGGCGTTAAAAGACGGGGGCGAAAGAGAACAGCTTGCCTCCGACGTGCTCGAAGCCTTCCAAAACGGCTTCAGCGCCGAAGCGGAGTTGTTGCAATCGCTTGCGGAGCGCCGCACCGCACCGTCGCGACGCAATCCGGCTCGACAGCTCCGTCCTTGATTGTCTGGCGCGGCGAATGCTGTCTTCCCGCATCGGGGTTGACGTTGCGATCTGCCGCCCTGGAAGAGATGCCGCAGCTGCTCGCGCCAGGCTCTTCCTGCCGTTTTTTAACCTCAATCCGTTCTTAGCTGGCGATCGCCCGAAAGGGTAGAACCTTCGCGCTTGCTTGACTCGGTCCGCAAAAACGGGCAGCAAAGCGGCTGAGGGAGAGCATTTTTACCGTGGCGCAGACCATGGAGGGCTCTTTTTTCGTATGGACCGTCGCCACAATGGCGATTGGTGGAGGGATTGGTTAACCATCTTTGTCCATCTTTTGAATCAATCGGCAACAGACGCGTGAAGGTGCAGGGGGCACCAGGCGAACTGTGATCGTGACGGGTGCCAGGTCCGCAAACCGGCATGCCGATTGAGAGTGGTCGTATGGCGTTTTTGCGTTTGAAGAACCGGGGTGACGCTCCTGAAGAGGGGGTAACTTCGAAGAAATCTGGTGGTCATCGTTGGGTTGTGGTGCCTGCTGTCGGCGCTGCCCTGGCCCTGTGGTCGGTCGCGACCATGGCCGGCCTCTATTCCGTGAGTACCTCGCTCACCGCCGCCTCCAACGGATTGCCGCAGAGCCTGCTTGCGCCGCATAGCATCGTGCTTGGCGACCAGCGCCGCAAGGTCGCGAACGCCTGGGCGCCGCGCCTTGCCGCGAACGGTGCGCACAAGACGGGCTCGCTCACCCGCGGCTGCGATGCCGGCTGCCTCAGGCTCGCAGCCAGCTTTGCGAGCTCCACGCCAAACCCTTCCAGCTTGGTGCATGACGGCAAGGCCGCGCGGCTGAAACCGGCACCGGATAGCGTATCGCATGAGAAGGTTGTCGCGGCTTCCGCCGCGGACGTCGCCGACCGTTTCGACAGCGTCATCAAGCGCGCCGGGCTTTCGCCGCAGAAACTGGCCGATGCCTTCCGGCGCGCCGAGAACGCTCCGGTCCTGCTGGCGAGCTTGCCGTCGGCAAGCCGCTTCGGCGGCGCGGCCGATAGCGGTTCGGCCCGGAGTGGGCTGACCTTGAGCGGCCCGGCCGAGTCACGCTTTGGCGGAAATCAGGTCGACGTTCAGCGCGCGTCCGAACTGGCGCTGGCGCTTGCCAATGTCATGCCCGAAGAGACGGTCGACGTGCCGACCGCCGTCGCGCTCGCCAGCGGCGACGCGCCTGAGATGACGGCCGGCGCTTCCGGCGACGACGGAAAAGCTGAAGTGCAGGTCGCTTCGCTGCCGCCGCAGGATGGTTTGCCCGACAGCATCGCAGTGCCTGGTTTGAGGCCGCGCACCGCCCTCGGGCGCGTGACGGAAGCGCCTGAACAGAATGCCGCGAGGAAGCCGGAACCGGCCAAGCCGCAGGCAAGCCAGGCGGCAAGGCCCCAAATTGCCAAACCGGAGTCGGCCAAACCGCAGCCGGCCAAGCCGCAGCCGACCGTTGTCGACTCCGCCGAAGGTGCGCAGACGCCGCGCTCGCTGAGGAGCTCCGACCAGGCGCTTCCGGGTGTGCAGGGTGCGAAGCCGATTGAGGCCGCGCCGGCCAAGCGCAGCAAGGCGCAAGCCTCCGAGATGCTCGCCTACGCCAAGCCGGACACGCCCGAGCGCGGCGGTCTCGGCAACGCCTTCAGGGGTCTGTTCAACAGTCCTTCGACGGGCAATGGCGTCGCCGTCTATGACATCTCGACGGCGACGGTCTACATGCCCGATGGCTCCAAGCTGGAGGCGCATTCGGGGAAGGGCGCCATGGCCGACCAGCCGCGCTTCGCCAACCGCAAGAATTCCGGCCCGACGCCGCCCGACACCTACAATCTGTCGCTGCGTGAATCGCGCTTCCACGGCGTCGAGGCCATCCGGCTGACGCCGACCAGCGGCAGGAACAAATATAACCGCAACGGTCTGCTCGCCCATACCTATCTGCTGCGCGGCGCCCCAGCCCAATCCAGCGGCTGCGTGGCCTTCAAGGATTATGGCCGCTTCCTCTCTGCCTTCAAGAAGGGGAAGATCAAGCGCCTGGTCGTTGTGCCGCGCCTGAACGGGTCGCCCACCCAGGTCGCCCAGGAAGGCCGCCAGGGCTGACCCCGCCCGCCACTATGCCGGCAGCAGCTTGTTGCCGGTAGGCTGCCTTTGATCTCTTGACGGTTTGCGGTCTTTACCGCCGTTGACGCGCGGCGCGGTCGACGCACGCGCTTGATGTCTTCGCCACGTCTCTTGCAACAGCGGCAGTGACCGGTTCCATCGAATTGCGGATGAGGAAAGGGAGAACTCCCTCTCCCAGAAAGCATATATGGCGCAGCCCGGGCTTGCGGCAAGCCCCCGGCAATGCCCTATGTACGCTGCCCTTGACCTCAGTTTAGGAAAGGGAGTTTGCATGCGAATTTTACTGTCGACTTACGGTTCGCGCGGCGATGTCGAGCCGGTGGTGGCGCTGGGCGAGCGACTGCAGGCGCTCGGCGCCGAGGTGCGGGTGAGTGTCCCCGGCGATGAAGAATTTGCAGCGCTGTGCGCCCGTGCCGGTGTGGAGCTGGTGCCGGCCTTCGCACCGGTGCGCGAATGGGTAAAGGAGATGACGCGGCGCAGGGCATCGGAATCGCCGAAGGACGTGGCCGCGCTCATCTCCGGCCAGGCGGCCGCGATCCTCGCCAGGCAATACGATACGCTCATGGCGGCCGCCGAAGGCTGCGATGCCGTGGTGGCCTGCGGCCTGTTTCCGTCCTGTGCCGCCGCGCGGCTGGTCGCCGGGCAGCGGCACATGCGCTACATCCTTGCCACCTTCTGTCCGATCTGGCTGCCGTCGGTGCACAACCGGCCGCATGAATATCCGGGACATCCGCTTCCAGCCGGGGTGACCGACAACCGGCTGCTGTGGGAGACGGATATCGCGACCAAGAACGCGCTGTTCAGCCAAGCGATCAACAGCTGGCGCGCGTCGCTCGGATTGCCTGCGGTGGAAAATGTCCGCGATTATGTCTACGGCGATCCGGTCCTGCTCGCCTGCGACCCAGCGCTCGGGCCGTGGCTGCCCTCGGACCTGACCGATGCCAGGCAGACCGGCGCCTGGATCCTGGCCGACGAGCGGCCGCTGCCCGACGGGCTGGAGGCATTCCTCGAAGCCGGCCCACCTCCGGTCTATGTCGGCTTCGGCTCCATTGCCGTGGCCAAGGAGGCCGGCCGCGCGGCCATCGAGGCGGTCCGCGCCAAGGGCCGGCGCACGGTGGTCGCGCGTGGCTGGGCCGAGCTTGGCCTTACCGACGACCGGGACGATTGCTTCGCCGTCGGCGATGTCAACCAGCAGGCGCTGTTCCGCCGCGTCGCCGCCGTCATGCATCACGGCGGTGCCGGAACGACCGTCGCCGCCGCGCGGGCAGGAGCGTCGCAACTGGTGGTGCCGCAGATCGGCGACCAGCCGTACTGGGCGCGGCGGGTGGCCGAGCTCGGCATCGGCGCAGCTCATGACGGGCCGGTTCCGACAGCGGGGTCATTGTCGGCGGCGATGGAGACGGCGCTGGCGCCCGAAACCCGCATCCGTGCGAGCGAGGTTGCCCGTTCGGTCCGCGCCGACGGCGCGGCGGTGGCGGCGAAGCTTTTGATCGAGATGTTCGGTCGTGCCTGACCTTCACTGCGTCAGTTCCGCCAGCGCCCTCTGCAGGGGCGCCGGCGAGACCTGGATCGGGCCGGAGAAGGGGCTGTCCATGTCGATGATCAGATAGATTGCCGCGGCCACCAGCGCCCCGGACACGAGGCACGTGAAGATGATGGTTCCATTGCACGGTGCTCGGAAGCCGAAGCTGGCGAAGATCAGCGTCAGCCAGGCAACGAGCAGCGCGATCAGCGGCGCGGGGATGGCACCCTCGGACTGCTCGGCCAGGATCCAGCGCTGCGCGATCACCTTCTGCAGCTGCTGCGTCGCCGCCTGTTGCGCGGCGGTCTGCTTGGCATTCGCAGGGGTCAATCCGCCCACGATATCGCCGACCTGATTGAGCAGCAGTTCCGACAGCCTGTTCGGGACGACCGTCGTGTCGCTGTCGGCGGTCGAGGTATCGACGACGCGCTGCACATAGGCGGTGAGCGATTGCCGGGCGCCGTCCGCCTCCGGTCCATAGTGTCGGAGCGTTCTGTCGAGCAGAATGAGATCGGTGGCGAAGGTGTGGACGTTGACGTTGATGGATTCGAACGTGTTCTTGGCCGAGTTGATCATCAGGCCGAGGACCAGCGAGGACATCACCATGAAGAGGTTCGCGGCGAGCCGCACCACCGCGCTGGTATCGTCGCCAAGGTGGTGAGCAGGGAAGCGCTCATGCACCATCAGGCTGACCAGCGACGCCCCGGCCAGACAAGCAAAAATCGCCGCCCCTATAAGCACTTCGCCCATAGCTGATATTGCGCACGGGAAAGGACGGTTGCCAATTGGGTGGAGGTGGTTGAATCAAAGCGGAAGCATACAGGCGTATGTGGTTGTTCGCGAACGATGCTTTCGGGCTCTTCGTCATGTGCAGCGGAGCGAAGGGCAAAAACCGCTTCCAATGCCGGCCGAAGACGCTATCTATTGCGCCGGGCGGCTCCACCCTCTCACCATCACGAGGCAATCCATGACAATTCGCGCTGTCGTCTGGGGCGAGAACATCCATGAGCGGACCAATGAGGTGGTCGCCGGCATCTATCCGCAAGGCATGCACACGACCATCGCCAACGCGCTCAACGCCGACAAGGCGATCTCCGCCTCGACCGCGACGCTGGAGCAGCCGGAGCATGGGTTGCCTGAATCCCGCCTCGCCGAGACCGACGTGCTCGTCTGGTGGGGTCACAAGGACCATGGCGCGGTGGCCGACGATATGGTCGAGCGCGTCGCACGCCGCGTCTTCGAAGGCATGGGACTGATCGTGCTCCACTCCGGCCATTTCTCGAAAATCTTCAAACGGCTGATGGGCACGCCCTGCACGCTCAAATGGCGCGAGGCCGGCGAGCGCGAACGGCTCTGGGTGACGAGCCCCAGCCACCCGATCGCCGAAGGCATCGGCGAGTATTTCGAGCTCGAGAACGAGGAGATGTATGGCGAGCAGTTCGCCGTGCCGGAGCCGCTGGAGACAATCTTCATCTCCTGGTTCCAGGGCGGCGAGGTGTTCCGCTCAGGCCTTACCTACCGGCGCGGCGCCGGCAATGTCTTCTACTTCCGCCCAGGCCACGAAACCTATCCGACCTACCACGACGCGACCGTGCACAAGGTGCTGCGCAACGCAGTGAAGTGGGCGCACAACCCGCAGGGCAGGAATTCCGCCATCCTCAAAGCACCCAACGTGCCGGTGGAGAAGGCGCTGGAGCCGATCGTCGAACGCGGCGGCAAGCTGCATGCGCCCGGCGAGGCTGGTTTCCGCTAAACCGTATTCTGTCTGGGATTGCGTATCAACGACAATTAGATCGCCCGCCTCATATCATTGAATCGAACCAATTCCTCTGGAGGAGCAAAATGCGGCTTTTGATACTCGGTACCGGCTGGATGGCGCAGGAGCATGCCCGCCGCTTCGGCGCCATCGAAGGCGTCGACATCGTCGGTGCCGTCGATGTCGATCCGGCCCGCGTCGGCGAATATGCCGACGCCTACAAGATCCCGAAGCGCTTCACCTCGCTGGAGGCGGCGCTCGACTGGGACGGTTTCGACGCGGTCGCCAATGTCACGCCCGACCGCATCCATCACCCGACCACCATGGCGCTGATCGCCGCCGGCAAGCCGGTGCTTTGCGAAAAGCCGCTGGCCGAGAATTTCGGCAAGGCAAGCGAGATGGCCGATGCGGCGGAAGCCGCCGGCGTCGTCAACATGGTCAACCTCACCTACCGCAACGTCGCGCCTTTGCAGAAGGCGCGACAAATGGTGCAGGCCGGCGAGATCGGCATGGTGCGCCACGTCGAGGCCTCCTATCTGCAGAGCTGGCTGGTATCGAAATTCTGGGGCGACTGGCGAAACGACCCCAAGTGGCTCTGGCGGCTCTCGCGCGGCCACGGCTCAAACGGCGTGCTCGGCGACGTCGGCATCCACATCCTCGACTTCGCCAGCTATGGCGCCGCCCTCGATATCGACCACGTATTCTGTCGGTTGCGCGCCTTCGACAAGGCGCCGGGCAACCGCATCGGCGAATACCAGCTCGACGCCAATGACAGCTTCGCCATGACGCTCGATTTCGCCAACGGCGCCTTCGGCGTGGTGCATGCCAGCCGCTGGGCGAGCGGCCATCTCAACGAGCTCAGGCTGCGCATCTATGGCGACAAGGGCGGCATCGAGGTGGTGCACAATCTCAATGGCTCGATGTTGAAGGGCTGCATCGGTGCCAATGTCGAGGACGCCAAATGGGAAGAGCTCGACGCCGGCACCGTGCCGACCAACTACCAGCGCTTCGTCGAGGCGGTGAAAAGCGGCGTGCAGGCCGAGCCCAATTTCCGCCATGCGGCTGGTCTGCAGAAGGTGCTGGATCTGGCGGTGGTGTCGGACGAGAAGCGCGCCGAGCTGAGAGCCCACGCGGACACGCAGTGAGGCCGAACCTGCCGATCTCCCCCGCAACGGCCCGCAACGGGGGAAGACTGGCGGCCATCACACACAAATCTTTCAATCATTTCTTGAAGCCTTGATCTCGCCTTTCGTGATTTGATGCGGCCACAAAGCTCGGGAGGCTTCATTGACCGACTATATCGGGTTGCCGAAGGCCGAAGTGCACATCCACGTCGAGGGCTGCTTCGAGGCCGACGACGTGATCAGGAATTGCGAGGAGGCTGGCATCCCGCTGCGCGCGCCGCGCGACAGGCTCTTCGAGGCGCATGATCTGAAGAGCTTCCTCGAAATGCTCGACTGGCTGTGCGGCACGTTTCGTACGCGCGAGCAGCTGGCCATCACCGCCTATAAATTTGCGCGGCGCATGGCCAAGAGCGGCGTGCGCTACGCCGATGTCATCGTCAATCCGACCCACTGGCCGCACTGGCACCGGAACATCGCCGGGATGATCGACGCCTTCGATGCCGGGTTCGCGGCGGCCGAGCAGGATGGATACCCGCCGGTCGGGCTCTGCATCAGCCTGCTGCGCACCCAGTCGGCCGAGGACGCCATCGAACTGGTGGAGTTGCTGAGCAGGATCAGGCACCCGCGCGTCGTGGCCCTTTCGATCGACGGCAACGAGGCGGCCGCCGGGCGCACCGGTCCGCGCTTTGCCGAGGCGTTCCGCCGCGCCGCCACGGCCGGATTGCGACGCACCGTCCACGCCGGCGAGTCGAGCGGTCCCGAGGGCGTTCGCGACGCCATCGAGCTGCTTGGCGCCGATCGCATCGACCATGGCGTTCGCGCGATCGAGGAGCCGGCTCTGGTCGACCTGCTCGCACAGAGGCGAATTCCGCTCGGCGTCTGCCCGATCTCCAACATCGCACTCGGCGTCTATCCTTCGCTTGCCGAGCATCCGATCGACGCTCTGCGCAAAGCCGGCGTTCCCGTCTCCATCAACACCGACGATCCGGCGCTGCTCGGCACGACGCTCGAAGCCTCTTACGCCGCCTGCGCCGAGACCTTCGCCTGGGACACTGAAATAATCCGCCAGCTCGCCGCGACATCGGTGCATGCGAGCTACGCCGACCCGGCGGTGAAGGCGCGGATACTGGCGGATCTGACGGCCTGGCAGGGATAGGCGACGCTCGGCGGATAGGTGCTTTCACCACGCCGCCGAACTGCATAAGGTGCCGAGACTCGGTCGAAAGGAGCCAGCATGGTCACGCGACGCGCCGAATGTTCCTGCGGTCAGCTGTCGGCCACCTGCGCGGGCGAGCCGGTGCGCATCTCGGTGTGTCATTGCCTCGACTGCAAGCGGCGCACAGGCAGCGCCTTCAGCTACAATGTGCGCTTTGCCGAGGCCGATGTGACGATAGACGGGCGCGCGCTGCAGTTCACGCGCACTGGCGAGCAGGGCGGGCAGATAACCTACAGCTTCTGCCCTGATTGCGGGACCACAGTGCACTATCGCATCGACACGCAGCCCGGCCTTACTGCGATTCCGGCAGGGACGTTCGCGGATCCGTCGTTCCCGCCGCCCTTCCAATCCTTCTACCACCGCAGCCGGCGCTGCGAATGGGTCGAGATAACCGCCAAGCCGCTGACGAAGTTCGGCTGACTTTTGGCCTTGGGTCCTCCCCATGAGGCGAGGAACCAAGTCACGCCCGGCGATAGATCCTCACCGCCGCCTTCACCAGCGTCGCATTCCCGTCCGCCACCGTCCCATCAGGCAACTCCTTCCCATCCTCAAGCCCGACACGGGTCGAAAACTTCCGCGCCGCCGCCCGCTCGACGAAGGGCCACACGGTCGCGTTCTCGCCATGCAACAGGATCGAGCGGTGAATGCCTTCGCGTTGCAGCAGCGTTTCGATGCCGTCGGCGACGGCAAAGGCCTCCTCCAGCGTCTGCTCGGAAATCTCGATCAGGACGCGCAGCACCCGGCGGCCATGATCGAGGCTGGCCAGCCTGAGCGCATCGCCGATCGACGCCAGCCCGGCCTCGATGCCGACGCCGCGGTTGCGCAACGCTTCCATCACTTCGGGCGCCGCCGCCTCGCTGAGATTGACCGAGGCGTAGTCGGGCAGCTCATGCCAGCCGGCGATGGCGGCAATCGTGGGCCTGTCGTCCTTCTCGATCCAGGCGCCGGTCGAAACGCCGATCAGCGTGCCGGGGCAGGCGCGGCGCAGCGCCGTCACCGTCCGGTCCATCGCTTCCGGGGCAAGGCTTTCCTGCCGGTCGGCGCCGCGCGCATGCACATGCAGTTCGGCGGCACCCGCCGCAACCGAGGCCGCGCCGTCGCGTGCCATGGCATCCGGGTCGAGCGGCAGGGCGGGGTGAAAATCCGCGGGGCGGGCGCCGTTGATGCAGGCCTGGACGATCATGGCGGTCGATCCTGTTCAGGCGGAGTCTAGCGCAGGGGTGCATAGACTGGAAACGGAACCTGGGGGCAGGATCTTATCGACGCCGCGATCCTTCGCCGTAGAACTCGACTTTGGGCAATTGGCGGCGTGGAACGCCTTACCCCAAATGCTCCTTCCTCAACCTCTTCTTCATCCGCTCCAGCGCCGGCTGGCCGCCTGCCGCGAGTT
Source organism: Mesorhizobium sp. WSM3862 (assembly GCF_002294985.1). Taxonomy (GTDB): domain Bacteria; phylum Pseudomonadota; class Alphaproteobacteria; order Rhizobiales; family Rhizobiaceae; genus Mesorhizobium. The sequence continues at coordinate 19,912 of NZ_NSGE01000008.1, forward strand.
CCTTGGCAACCCGCGCCAAATCCTCATCCGCCTTTCGATATTTGCTGCCCCAAGCGCCAAGCGTGGCGAGTATCGGCAAAAGGTCGATGCCGGCCTCGGTCAGCCGGTAAATCGCTTTCAGCCTGTGGGTCGGGTCGTCGCTGCGGGTGAGGACGCCTTCGTCGACCAGGGTCTGCAACCGCTCGGCCAGCGTGCGCGACGAGATGCCTTCGTCCGACTGCAGGAACTCGCGAAAATGCCTTTTCCCGGCGAAGGCCAGGTCGCGGATGATGAGCAGCGTCCAGCGGTCGCCGATGAGCTCGAGCGACAGGCTGATCGGGCAGCCGGACCTTTCCTTCGTCGACATGAAGTTAGTTCCATTTGTAAATCACTTTTCAATTGACAGCATTCTTTCCGCGCGTCAAATGATTTCAAAAGTAAACCGTGTTTGGAGATGCGAGAGGACCGCGCAATGAAAAAGCTCATCCTGCAAATGCAGATGTCGGTCGACGGCTTCGTCGGCGCCGATGAGAACCGTCATTGGCAGCTTTGGGAATGGGGCGACGAGAGCGACTGGGACGACGAGCTCAAGCAGGACTTCAATGCCGTGTTCGCAACCGTCGACACGATTCTGCTCAGCCGCAAGATGGCCGAGGAGGGCTACCTCAATCACTGGGGCGATGCGGCGAGGAAATTTCCGCGAGACCGGTTCTATGCCTTCGCCCAGCGTATCGTGACAGCCGACAAGGTGGTGCTGAGCGACAGGCTGAAGGCGTCGCGGTGGGAGCGTACCAGGGTCGCGAGCGGCGATCTGCCGCGCGAGATCAATGCGCTGAAGGCGGGCGAGGGCGGCGACATTGCCGTCTTCGGCGGCGCCGGCTTCGCCTCGGCGCTGATCGCCGCCGGGCTGGTCGACGAGTTCCAGCTCTTCATCAACCCGGCGGTGCTGGGTGCCGGTCGTCGCATCTTCGATCAGGGCGGCTTCGCCAGGCTGAAGCTCACCGGCTCGAAAGCCTATGCCTGCGGCATGGTGGTGAACCGCTACGCGCCGGCCGGGTGAGGCTTGAATCAATCTGGCAGCACGCCGTCTCAACCGCTTGTTCGGTTGTCGTTTCCCGGCGAATTGCGAACCGTCAGTGCCATGCCTTACCCGCCTGGATGCGACGCCAGCGCGTTGGTTTCCCGATACCCCGCCTCGTCGTTGGCCGCGGCGGCGAACCGCCGGGCTTCGTGCGACGTGAGACCGATGAGCGCGCGCCCGGCATGTTCGGCGGGCTTGTCATTGGCCATGTCGAACACCGCCCAGCTATGATGAGGCGGTTCTTGCACCGCTACGAATCTCATTTGAGCCCCCGCTCTGACGGGATGCTAATGTAGCAGATGCTTTCTGTCGGTCTGTGACGGAAGCCACGCAAACAAGACGCGTCCACCGATTATTTTGGCAGGGGAAGTCTGCGGTGAGCCTTCAGTCGCCGTCACTGCCCGGCCTGGTCCGCGTCCGTCAGCGTGCCGAGGAAAGCGACGATGTCGTCGATCTCGGCGTCGGTCAGCGCCGGCTTCTCGCCTGGTTTCCTGCCGTTGAAGGGCGGGTCGGTGTTGAGGTTTCCCCAGTAGGCCTTTGGCAGATCGTCGAATTTCTCGACCGTGCCGTCCGCGTTCTTCGGATACCAGCGGCCGGGATCTGTGTCGCGAGTGGCGTAGAAGGCGACCGCCTCGCGCAGCGACTGGACATAGCCGTTGTGGAAGAAGCTTTTGCGCAGCGCGACATTGCGCAGGGTTGGCGTCTTGAACAGGCCGCAATACTCGCTCCGGCCCTTGAAGTCGGCCCGCAGCGGCCCGCACAGCCCGAGGTCGAGATAATTGGGATCGGCGTTGGCCGGGATCGCCTGGTTGCGCGGCACGGCGATGGCGATCAGGCCGTAATCGGTGAATTGCGGCGGCTCGCCGTCATTTGCCGGCTCGCTCAGATGGCAGCTCGCGCAATTGCCTTTGTTTGCGTCCTCGAACAGCGCACGGCCGCGCAACTCCTGCGCGGTCAACTGCGCCTTGCCAGCAAGGAAGGCGTCGTAGCGGCTGGAATAGGGGTAGAAGTCGGCGCTGCTCTGCTCGAAGGTGCCGAGCGCCTCGACCGCCGCGTCGAAGGCATCCTGCTGATGGTCGAAAATATCCGCGCCGAACGCCGCCTTGAACGCGTCGGCATAGGGCGCTTTGCGCAAGGCGGCGACCACGGCGGCTTCATCCTTGTTGCCCATCTCGAACGGCGACAGCAGCGGGATCCTCGCCTGGTCCTTGCCGTGGTCGGCGCGCCCGTCCCAAGTCAATCCGCCGGTCGGGCCATTGTCGACGCTTTCGTCGCCCTCGTCCTCGGAATCGTAGAAATGCTCGGTGAAGGCGGGCGCCGCCTGCAGGTAGCGCAGCGACGGCACCGCGCGCAGGCCAGGCCGGTCGAGGTTCGGCCCGCCCATCTCGACCGGCGCGGCGGAGGCCGGACCGAAGGCGTGGTTGGGATCGTGGCAGGACGAGCAGGCCTGTCTGCCGGAAGCCGACAGCGATGGGTCGAAGAACATTCTTCGCCCGATCGCCGTCAGTGCTTCGGCGCGTGCGAAGGCTTGCGTGCGTGACATCGGGCCAGGATGGACGCCATCTGCCGGCGCGCCGGCGGCGGGCCAAAGGACGGCGACGGCAACAGCGGCGAGCGTGGCAGATTTCCGTGGTGTCATGACCCTCAATCCCGTTTGCCATTGGCCCGGCAGCGCGGTGCCGCGGATTGTTGACTGGCGGAGCCAAATTGCCAAGCCGGTACGCGGCAAATCCGCTCTCCACGGACATCTCCTCGCACGAAGAGAACCGCAGCTGCACCCTGGATGGTTGCCGAGATAAATTCCCGTCCGCTATCAATGGCCTCCAAACCGGACGAAGGACATTCGATGAGCGAGCTGAAGATCAGAACGCGTGCGACCGGCGCCTCCGCCGTGCTGCCGCCGGGCGGCCTGCCGGCGGTAACGACGCCGACCGGCGGCACGGTCGACGTGGTGACTGCGGTCAGCGCGCCGGGCTTCAACCCGCTCGACCTGCTCTATGCCTCCTTGGCCGCCTGCATGGTGCTGAGCGCCCGCATCGCCGCCACCCGCCTCGGCGTCGCCGACCGGCTTGGCGAGGTGAAGGCGGATGTCGGCGGCGAGAAGGCGAAGGACGAGCCGGCGCGGGTCGAGACATTCACCATCAGGCTGCAGATCGCAGGCGATCTCGACGCGGCGACCAAGCAGCGCATCGTCGAGGACGCCGAGACGATCTGCACCGTCTCCAACACGCTGCGCGGCGCGCCGGCGCTGCACGCGATGCTGGGGTGAGGGGCGTGGCGCATCTCTCTGCGATCGACTATGCGACCGCCTCCGACGAAATCCGCGCCGAGCATGACCGGGAGCTTGCGCTGCGCGGCCGCATGACCAACATGAAGCGCATCCTGCTTCACTCGCCGGCCGCGCACCGCATCTATGCCGAATGGTTCACGCTGCGCGATCTCCTGCGTCCGACGCTCGAAGACCGAGCGATCTGGCTGTTTTCGAAGGTGATCGCCGAGACGATGCGCGCCGAGATCCCGGTCACCTTCTTCCGTCGCGCGCTGATCGATTCCGGCCTCGATCCGGATCTGATTGAACCCAGCCCCGACGAAGCGCGGCTGATGTCCTTCGGCAGGGCGCTCGCCGCCGACGCCAATGCCGTTGCCGACGAGACCTGGGCCGCGCTCAAGGCCCGCTACGACGAAACGTTGCTCGTCAACCTCGTCGCCTTCGCCGGCATCATGGTGGCGACCTGCGTCTTCACCAATGGAGTGAAGGTGGATCTCGATCCGGAACTGGAGGGGTACCGCCGGAACGCTTGAGGTGAAGGACCCCGGGGCTGGCCGTTGCCTTGCTCTGCCTGCTGCGCATAGACTGAGCCCGGGAACGAGCGATCGGGGGGACCTCGATGCGTTGGCGTGTGGGCTTGCTTGTGTTGGCAGCGGCTCTGCTGGCCGGATGCGTCGCCAATGACGTCGAGCCCATCAACACCCATGTGACGCAAGTCGGGCCTGGCTCGCCGGACTACCTTCCCGATGCTCCCGCCGACGGGTCGACCGTGGTCGCGCTGTCCTTCTCTGGCGGCGGCACGCGCGCCACCGCCTTCAGCTACGGCGTGCTTCGGGCGCTCGACGATGTCGTGGCCGGCAGCGGCGGGCGAGCGCATACGCTGATCGACGACGTGCGCGTCGTCGGCGGCGTTTCTGGCGGTGCGGTGACGGCGGCCTATCTCGGCTACAAAGGGCGTGGTTACCGCGAGCTTCGCGAGCGCTTCTTGCTGCGCGATGCTGAGAGCTCGCTGCACACCGCCAAGCTCGCTCCGGCCAATCTGGCGCGGCTGTGGAAAGGCGGCGTCAACGACCGCAACACCTTTGCCGCGTGGCTGGACAGGAACCTGTTCGACGGTGCCACATACAGCGCCTTCAGACGTCCCGGCGCCCCGCTGGTCTGGATCCACGCCTCCGACATCTACAACGGCACGGCCTTCGGCTTCACCTACGACCGCTTCGCGGCTATTTGCAGCGATCTCGACAGGCTTCGTATCGCCGATGCGGTGGCGGCCTCGGCGGCGTTCCCCGCGGTGTTCGCGCCGGTTGTCGTCTCGACGACCACGCCGACAACCAGATGCAACTACAAGCAGCCGGACTGGATCGAACGCGGTCTCAACGATCCGGAGGCACCGGAACGGGTCAAGGCCGCGGCTCGCGCCATGGAGTCCTACCAGAACAACGACCGCGTCAACTACATCAAGCTGCTCGACGGCGGATTGACCGACAACATCGCGGTGGTCGGCTTCGCGGAATCGCTCGACATCGCCGGCAGTCCGCACAGCCCGTTGTCGCCGCAGGCGGCGGTGAGGATGCGAACGCTGATCATGATCGTTGCCGATGCGGGCCGCAGGAAAGAACCCGACTGGGTCAAGGTCAAGCAGGGACCGGGCCTGGTCGACATGATCGACGCCACCGCCGGCACCTCGATCGCGTCCTCGGTGCGCGACGAATTCGATTCCCTCAAGCTCGAATTCCGGCTGTGGCGCGAAAAGCTGGTCAAATATCGCTGCAGCCTGCCGGCGGCGGCGGTAGCGCGCTACCGCGGCGGCCTGTCCGGCTGGAAGTGCCGCGACGTCCAGATGGTGGTTGAACTGGTCTCCTTCGCCGACCTGCCGCCAGACGAGGCAGCCGCGCTGAACGTCATCCCGACCCGGCTGAGGCTGACGCCGGAGCAGGTCGAGCGGACCATCCAGGCCGGCCGCGACGCGGTGCGCCTCAACCCGCGCCTGCAGCAGGCATTCCGCCGCGCTCAGGGTCGCGCGGGCTTCGTTGTGGCTGGTTCGCAGTAAGACCGCGCGCCATTTCCGCAGGAATCGGGTGGCCGCCGCTTCGCCTCCGCCCCACTTTGATGGCATCGAAGGAGGCGCTCATGACTGTCCATTCCCTCAACACCAAACGTGCCGGACGCTCCGCCGAATCCCGTGTCGCCGCGCAGGACTGGCGCGCGCTCGTCTCCGAGCTCAACGCCCAGGGCTGCGCTGTCATACCCGGCCTGCTTTCGCCGGAGGAATGCGCCGAAATCGCCGCGCTCTATCCGCACGAAGAACATTTCCGCAGCCATGTGGTGATGGCGCGCCATGGCTTCGGCAGGGGCGAGTACCGCTATTTCCGTTATCCGCTGCCTGATCTGATCGAGGGCCTGCGCACTGCGCTTTATCCACGGCTCGCCGACGTCGCCAATGACTGGAACGAGAAGATGGGCGCCGCGCTCCGTTACCCTTCCGACCACGCCGCCTTCCTCAAGCGTTGCCACGACGAGGGCCAAACCAAGCCGACGCCGCTTCTGCTGCAATACGGCCCCGGCGACTTCAACTGTCTTCACCAGGATCTCTATGGCGCGCTCGCCTTTCCGCTGCAGGTGGCGATCCTGCTCTCCGAACCCGGCAAGGATTTCACCGGCGGCGAATTCGTGCTGACCGAGCAGCGCCCGCGCATGCAGAGCCGCGCCGAGGTGGTGCCGCTCAAGCGCGGCGACGCGGTGATCTTCGCCGTGCACAACCGGCCCGTGGAGGGCACGCGAGGTTACTATCGCGTCAACCTGCGCCACGGCGTCAGCCGCCTGCGCTCGGGCAGGCGACATACGCTCGGTATCATCTTCCACGACGCGAGGTGACACCCCTCCGAGGCGGCTTTTCTCGGCTCTACGTTCCAGGCCGCCGATAACGGATCGATTTCGCCCTGCTTAGCGCGTCCATCGTCTCCTCGACGCTGAGGAGGACGGTGGTCTCGCAGGAGCTGAGTGCCCCTCCGGCACCGATGGCGAGCACGACGGACGCCATCGAAACATTGTCCGGCGCCTCCCACAGGTTCCACCCGTCGTGTTCGCCGAACGCATACCAGAACCCGTGCAGCTTTCCGCCGACCGATTCTATGTATGAGCTGGCCGCCTTGCGGCGATCCTCGGGGTTTTCGATCATTCGCGCTCAGGTCTCGGGCGTGTAGCTGAAGCGCGTCAGGTACATGGCCATGGTTGACCTCCCTTACCAGAGCCCATCAAGTGGTTGGCTCCAGCACTAAGCGCTCGATCGGTCGGCGACGCCAATCAATTTCACTGCGGCTGGGTTCTGCCTCGAAGGAATAGCCGAGCGCGCGGATGCGGCGCTTCTGCCTCTTCCCTCCGCACCCTCATTCGCGTATGCCCCGGGCAAATCCCGCCATCTCAGCGCAGTTTCCCGGACCGTCCCATGATCCGTCTCGAAAATATCGGCAAGCAGAACGGCCGTCAGATTGTCTTCATCGAAGCCTCGGCCGCCCTGCAGAAGGGCGAGAAGGTCGGCCTCGTCGGCCCGAACGGCGCCGGCAAGACTACGCTCTTCCGCATGATCATCGGCCAGGAGCAGCCGGACGAAGGCCAAGTCTCGGTCGATCGCGGCGTTACCATCGGCTATTTCAGTCAGGATGTCGGTGACATGGAGGGGATGAGCGCCGTCGCCGAGGTGATGGAAGGCGCCGGCCCGGTGAGCGCCGTCGCAGCCGAGATGCGCGAGCTCGAGAACGCCATGGGCGATCCCGACCGCGCCGACGAGATGGACGCGATCATCGAGCGCTATGGCGAGTTGCAGCACCGCTTCGAGGAACTCGACGGCTATGCGCTCGACGGCCGCGCCCGCGAGGTGCTCGACGGCCTCGGCTTCTCCCAGGAGATGATGGACGGCGACGTTGCAAAACTCTCCGGCGGCTGGAAGATGCGCGTCGCGCTCGCCCGTATCCTGCTGATGCGGCCCGACGTCATGCTGCTCGACGAGCCGAGCAACCATCTCGATCTTGAGAGCCTGATCTGGCTGGAGAAATTCCTCAAGGACTATGACGGCGCGCTGCTGATGACCTCGCATGACCGCGAGTTCATGAACCGCATCGTTTCGAAGGTGATCGAGATCGACGCCGGCGGGCTCACCTCCTATTCCGGCAACTACGAATTCTACCAGGAGCAGCGGGCGCTGGCCGACAAGCAGCTGCAGGCGCAGTTCGACCGCCAGCAGGCGATGCTTGCCAAGGAGATCGCCTTCATCGAGCGCTTCAAGGCGCGCGCCTCGCACGCCGCCCAGGTGCAGAGCCGGGTGAAGAAGCTCGACAAGATCGACCGCATCGAGCCGCCCAAGCGTCGCCAGACGGTGGCCTTCGAGTTCCAGCCTGCGCCGCGCTGCGGCGAGGACGTGGCGACGCTGAAGGGCATCCACAAATCCTATGGCAGCCGCTCGATCTATGCCGGCCTCGACTTCCAGATCCGCCGCCGCGAGCGCTGGTGCGTGATGGGCGTCAACGGCGCCGGCAAGTCGACGCTTTTGAAGCTCGTGGCCGGCGCCTCCGAGCCGGATGAGGGCTCGGTGGCGCGCGGTCCGAGCGTCAAGATGGGCTATTTCGCCCAGCACGCCATGGAACTGCTCGACGGCGAGCGCACCGTGTTTCAGACGCTGGAAGACAATTTCCCGCAGGCCGGCCAGGCGCCGCTCAGGGCTTTAGCCGGCTGCTTCGGCTTTTCCGGCGACGAGATCGAGAAGAAGTGCCGCGTGCTCTCGGGCGGCGAGAAGGCAAGGCTGGTCATGGCGCTGATGCTGTTCGATCCGCCGAACCTTCTGGTGCTCGACGAGCCGACCAACCACCTCGACATGGCGACCAAGCAGATGCTGATCGAGGCGCTGGCGCAATATGAAGGCACGATGCTGTTCGTCTCGCACGACCGCCATTTCCTGTCCGCACTATCGAACCGCGTGCTGGAGCTCACGCCGGATGGCATCCACACCTATGGCGGCGGCTATACGGAATATGTCGCCAGGACGGGGCAAGAGGCACCGGGGCTGAGGGGGTAGGGCGGCGCTCTGACCTCCGAGCGTAGTAGCGTGGAGAAGCCTTGACCCGTCGGCAGGACAGAGGGGGCGCGAAGAATCGCGACCGATCTCACCCTTGCGCCACCTCCTCGTGAGAAGTCACGGCAGGATCCGGGCTCCGTGAGGCGCCCAACGCCCCCACTACTCCCTCGCCAAACCGCGCTCGATCAGGCGAGCAAGCCGCGCCGAAAACGCCCTGGCATCGGCCGGCTTGTCGCCGTCCAGCACGCGCGCCTCGTCGTAAAGCAGATGCGCGGCGTCTTCCTTGAAAGCGCGCTCGCCGTCGCCGAGCTTCGCCAGCGCCGTGACGCGCTCGTGCCGCGGGTTGATCTCGAGGATCGGCTTCGCCGCCTTGTCGAGGCGGCCGGCCGCGTTGAGCAGCCGCTCGAACTGGCGGTCGGGACCGTGCTCGGGCGCGACCAGGCAGACCGCGCTTTCAGTCAGGCGGTCGGAGGCCTTCACGTCCGAGACCTCGTCTCCCAGCGCCGTCTTCACGAAGGCCAGGAAGGTCGCGATTTCGGACGAGATTTCGGCATCCGGCTTGGACGCAGTGTCGAGCAGCGTGATCTCCGACAGTTCGGCCGCGCCCTGCGTTACCGATCTGAACGGCTTGCCGTCGAATTCCGGCGCCATCGTCGTCCAGAAACTGTCGACCGGATCGGTCAAAAGCAGCACTTCGATACCGCGCGCCCGGAACCCTTCGAGCTGCGGCGAGGCCTCGAGCCGGGCGCGGTCTTCCCCGGCCATGAAGAAGATCGCCTTCTGCCCTTCCTTCATTGCGGCGACATAATCGGCCAGGCTGCGCAGCGCTTCGCCGGAAGCGGTCGAGCGGAAGCGGGCGAGCTTCAGCAGCTGCTCGCGCCGCTCGTAGTCCTCGTAGAGCCCCTCCTTGAGCACGACGCCGAAATTCTCCCAGATCTTGGCGTAGGCCTCGGCATCGTTATCGGCCGTTTTAGCGAGGTCGCCGAGGACGCGGTTGGTGACACCCTTGCGGATCGCGGCGAGCAGCGGGCTTTCCTGGATCATCTCGCGCGAGACGTTGAGCGGCAGATCGGCGGAATCGACCAGGCCGCGGACGAAGCGCAGATAGCGCGGCAACACGTCGGCATCGTCGGTGATGAAGACGCGCCGCACGTAGAGCTTCATACGACCCTTGCGGTCCTGGTCGAAGAGATCGAACGGACGCGAGCCCGGCACGAAGGCAAGCGCGCTGTATTCGTGCCGACCCTCGGCGCGGAAGTGGATGGTGGCGGCCGGCTCGTCATACTGGCCGGCGATGCTGCGGTAGAAGTCGGTATATTCCTCGGGCTTTATGTCGCTCTTCGGCCTCACCCAGAGCGCCGTGCCGTCGGCGATATCGCGCGGCTCGGCGCCCGGCTTCTCAACAAGCGTGATCGGCACCGGCACGTGGCCGGACTGCGACTTCGCCAGCCCTTCGAGCCGGTAAGGCGTGGTGTAGGAACTCGCATCGTCCATCAGATGCAGCACGACGCGCGTGCCGCGCCTGGGAGCTGCCGCAAGCGGCACGGGAGCGATCTCGTAGGTGCCCTTGCCGTCGGAAGACCAGCGCCAGGCTTCCTCGCTGCCGGCCTGCCGGCTGATGACATCGACATGATCGGCCACCATGAAAGCGGAGTAGAAGCCGACGCCGAACTGGCCGATGAGTTGCGAGTCCTCAGTCGCCTTGCCGGCCTCGACGCGCTCGATGAAGGCACGGGTGCCGGAGCGTGCTATGGTGCCCAGAGCCTCGGCCATCTCCTCGCGGCCCATGCCGATGCCGTTGTCCTCGACGGCAAGCTGCTTGTTGTCGGGGTCGGCCGAAATGGTGATGCGCGGCTTTGCGTCCTCGCCCAGCAGCTCGGGACGGGTGATCGCTTCGAAGCGCAGCTTCTCGCACGCGTCCGCGCCGTTGGAGATCAGCTCGCGCAGGAAGACTTCCCGGTCCGAATAGACCGAATGCACCATCATGTGCAGCAGCCGCGAGACATCCGCCTCGAATGTCCTGGTTTCCGTCGTCTTGGTATCCGTCGTCATTCAGAATCTTCCCACATAGTAACTCTGGCCCGTCGCGCCGCGGCGTGTCGAAGCTGCCGATCTCCGCCGATGAGGGGAGATGTCCGACAGGACAAAGGGGGCGCTCCCGCCAGCCGATCTGTCGCGGAGTGCTTTCTCGCTTTTCCGGTTCTTGTCAATTCAGAAGGGTGCCGTTTCCCTCGCGCTCCCTTTTGCCCTGCCGACCAATCTCCCCCAATTTGAACCCTGTCGGGGGAGATTGGCTGTGTCGGCGCCGCGCCTCCCCAGCGTCCTAGAAGTCCATGCCGGCGCCGGCGGGCATGGCGGGTGCCGCTTCCTTCTTCGGCTTCTCGGCGACCATCGCCTCGGTGGTGACGAGCAGGCCGGCGATCGAGGCTGCATCCTGCAGCGCGGTGCGCACGACCTTGGCCGGATCGATAACGCCCTGGCTGAAAAGATCGCCATATTCGCCGGTCTGGGCGTTCCAGCCATAGGCGAAATCGGTCTTCTCGCGCAGCTTGCCGACGATGATCGAGCCTTCCGCCCCGCTGTTCTCGGCGATCTGACGCGCCGGCGCCTCGATGGCGCGCCGCACGATGTCGACGCCGTATCTCTGGTCGGGGTTGTCGGCAGCCACCGCGTCGAGCGCATTGGCGGCCCTGAGCAGCGCCACGCCGCCGCCCGGAAGAATGCCTTCCTCGACCGCCGCGCGCGTCGCATGCATGGCATCGTCGACGCGGTCCTTGCGCTCCCTGACCTCGACCTCCGTCGAACCGCCGACGCGGATCACAGCCACGCCGCCGGCGAGCTTGGCCAGACGCTCCTGCAGCTTCTCGCGATCGTAGTCCGAGGTGGTCTCCTCGATTTGCGCCTTGATCTGCGCGACGCGGCCCTGGATCTCCTCCTTCTTGCCGGCGCCATCGACGATCGTGGTGTTCTCCTTCTCGACCACCACTTTCTTGGTGCGGCCGAGCATCTCCAGCGTGACGTTCTCAAGCTTGATGCCGAGATCCTCGCTGATAGCGGTGCCGCCGGTGAGGATGGCGATGTCCTCCAGCATGGCCTTGCGGCGGTCGCCGAAGCCCGGAGCCTTGACGGCCGCAACCTTCAGGCCGCCGCGCAGCTTGTTGACCACCAGCGTCGCGAGCGCCTCGCCCTCGACATCCTCCGCGATGATGAGCAGGGGCTTCGCCGACTGAACCACCGCCTCCAGAACCGGCAGCAGCGCCTGCAGGTTGGAAAGCTTCTTCTCGTGGATCAGCACATAGGGCTCTTCGAGCTCGACGCGCATCTTATCCTGATTGGTGATGAAGTAAGGCGAGAGATAACCGCGATCGAACTGCATGCCTTCGACCACTTCCAGCTCGGTGTCGGCGGTCTTGGCTTCCTCGACGGTGATGACGCCCTCGTTGCCGACCTTCTGCATCGCCTCAGCAAGGAAACGGCCGATCTCGGCATCACCATTGGCCGAAATCGTGCCGACCTGGGCGATCTCGTCATTTCTGGTCACCTTGCGGGCGTTGGTCTTCAACTCCTGAACAATAGCCTCGACGGCTTTGTCGATGCCGCGCTTCAGATCCATGGGATTCATGCCGGCGGCAACGGCCTTGGCACCTTCCCTGACGATGGCCTGGGCGAGAACGGTCGCGGTGGTCGTGCCGTCGCCGGCGATATCGCTGGTTTTCGAGGCGACCTCGCGCACCATCTGCGCGCCCATGTTCTCGAACTTGTCCTCGAGCTCGATCTCCTTGGCGACAGTGACGCCGTCCTTGGTGATGCGCGGAGCGCCGAACGACTTGTCGATGACGACATTGCGGCCCTTAGGGCCGAGGGTGACTTTCACCGCGTCGGCGAGAATATTGACGCCGCGCAACATGCGGTCGCGGGCGTCGGAATGGAATTTCACTTCCTTGGCAGCCATTGGAACACTCCTTCAGCAGGCAGCTTTCATTCACCGGATCGGGTGGGCCGGTTCAAGCCGCTTTTCCCAACGCCGATGTCTGCTCGACCACACCCATCACGTCGCTTTCCTTCATGATGAGCAGGTCTTCACCGTTGAGCTTGATTTCGGTGCCGGACCACTTGCCGAACAGGATGCGGTCGCCGACTTTGACGTCGAGGGGAATGAGCTTGCCGCTCTCGTCGCGCGCGCCGGAACCGACGGCGATGATCTCGCCTTCCTGCGGCTTCTCCTTCGCCGTGTCCGGGATGATGATGCCGCCGGCCGTCTTCTCCTCGGCCTCGACGCGGCGGACCAGAACGCGGTCATGCAATGGATGGAACTTCATATCGTTCTCCTTCGGGACAAACAGATTTTGAGAGGTTCCTCCACTCCGGACCGGAAGGACCGGAGCGGGGCTCGCGATCCTTTTCGGCCTCGCGCATGTGGATTTGGTTTTGCACGCGCCGGTTTCAAGAGGCCGCAAGAAATTTTTTGGCACTCGCAACAGCCGAGTGCTAGCGCCGTGAAAACAAAGGTAATTATGCAGCTTTGACGGGCACGTCCCGGACCCTTGACGGCAAAGGAATCAATTCCCAAATCGAACCTGCCGGCGCCTGAAGTGGCCGGCAAGGTCAAGGAGCGCCGCTGCCTTGGCGCTCCTCGTATCTATGTTGCTCAATGGAGGATGTAGCTATGAGAACCAGTTTCGACTTTTCTCCCCTGTTCCGGTCGAGCATCGGCTTCGATCGAATGCTGAACGCGCTCGAGACCGCAAGCCGCATCGAAACCGCTGACAACTGGCCGCCCTACGATATCGCCAAGAGCGGCGAGGACGACTACCGCATCACCATGGCCCTGGCAGGCTTCAGCCAGGACGAACTGGCCATTACCCAGGAGCAGAACATGCTGATGGTTTCTGGCCAAAAGGCAGGCGAGGACAACGGCGAGTACCTGCATCGCGGCATTGCCGGCCGCGCATTCCAGCGTCGCTTCGAGCTTGCCGATCACGTCAAGGTCGTCGATGCGAGCCTCGTCAACGGCCTGCTGACAATCGACCTCAAACGCGAGATCCCGGAAGAAATGAAGCCGCGCCGGATCGAGATCACGGCGGACAAATCATCGCCAAAGGCCGCGACAAAGAAAATCGAGGCCGAGGCGGCCTGAGCCTTCTCGCCGCGCTTTGCGCCAAGCGCCGGGTGATGTTCCCGGCGCTTGAGGGCATTGTCTTCCGGATGAACAGAAAGGAGATGAACAGAAAGGAGGAAAAAATGAGTGTTCGTGATCTGATTCCCTGGGGCCGAAACAATGGCAACCAGGTTCCAAGTGTCTTCCGCGACGGCGAACGCGATCCTTTCCTGTCGCTGCATCGCGAGGTGAATCGGCTGTTCGACGACGTCTTCCGGGGTTTCGGTTCCGGCTTGCCATCCCTAGGCGGCGTATCAGCCTTTGGTGCCGGCTGGCCGAGCGTTGAGATCTCCGACAACGAGAAGGAGATCAAGGTGGCGGCCGAAGTCCCGGGCCTGGACGAGAAGGACATCGAGGTGCTGCTTGATGATGGCGTGCTGACGCTGAAGGGTGAAAAGCGCTCCGAGACGGAGGACAAGGAGCGGCAGTTCTCCGAGCGCATCTATGGCCGCTTCGAGCGTCGAATCCCGCTGGGCTACGAGATCGAAGAAGACAAGATCGATGCCCGCTTCAAGAACGGCGTGCTGACGGTAATGCTGCCCAAGACCGCGAAGGCACAGTCGCAGGCCAAGCGTATCGAAATCAAGAGCTGATGCCTGGATGCAGGGGTTGGACCGACGGGTCCGGCCCCTGCGGCATGACGGAACCTCGGCGCTAGATGGAACGGCCAACGCTGGCGTGGGTGCTGGCTGGAGCGTGGAACGGCTCCCTTTCCAACGAGTGATCCGCCCGCAGCGAGGCGCCAGATGCTCGCTTGCGGCTCGATGACGTGCGGCCGACGCAGGCCATTCTAACCGTTTACCGCGCTGAGCGCAGATGCCGCTGACGGAACACCGCGCAAGCCTCTGGAAATCCGTGATAACCTTAATTCCTTCCTTCTTTTGGTCAGGCTTCCCGTACGGAACGTTAAGGGCTAGATTAGCAATTCGTTAAGTAATACGGCGGGTGTGAGCGTAACAGGTGTGCCGTTATGAATTTCAAATCCCTGATCAAACGGGCCGAGGACGTAGACAAGGAATTTCAAGAGCTCCAGTCGGATCTGGCTGAGGCTTTCGAAGAATGTCTTTCGGCTGACGAAGAGACGTCCCCGGGATACGATTCTGCCGCCGACCTGGCGGCAAGCGAGGAGGATCCGCCGGGCGAGACCCAGTCCGAGGCTTCCGCCTCCCGGCTGACGCCGCACACCCAGACACGGTTGGCCGCCTTGGAAGCCGTTTCCGGACTCTTCCGCGACGGACAGGGTCATCTGGAGGAGATCGGGTCAAGGCTGGCCGAGATCGCCACAGCGCACCACATGACGCGCGATATCCTGAACGCCCTGCATCGCGATGCGCTGCGCGCCAATGAGCTGGAGCTGGAGAACGCCGCTCTGGGCGCCGAACACAAGGCCTTGTCGGAACAATTGCTTGACGCTACGCGCAAGCAGCGCGAACGCGACGGCGCGGCCGAGGCCTGGCAGCAGCGCGAGGCAAGTCTCGTCCAGGACAGGGAGTCGCTGCGCGAGGCGCTTGCAGCGGTGCGGCTCGAAATGGTCGAGATGGGCAATGAGAGCGCCAGGCGCGAGGCTGAGTTCGGTGAGATCGTCAAGACCCTGACGGCCAAGACCGTCGAAGCCGACAGGCGCGCTGTCGAGAACAAGCTGCTGCGCGAGAAGCAGGTCGGGCTTTCGATCGAGCTGGAGCAGGCGCAAAAGCGCGAGGCCGAGGCCCGGCACAAATTCGACGAGTTCGCGGCGACCCACGCCAACGAAGCCACGCGCGTTGCCGAACTGATGGCCCAACTCGGTAGCCACGAGAAGGAGGAGGCCCGGCTGCAGAAATCGTTGGAGACGACGCAGGCCAAGCTTGCCGAGGTAACCGAAGCCGCCCGCATTGCCGAAAGCGATGGCGCGGCGGAGCTTGCGCGGAGCCGGGCGGAGCTGCGCGGCTTGCGCTCCGAAATCCAGGAGCTGCAATCGCGGCTCGAGCAGGCCTCCATCGACAAGACCGATGCGGTCGCCGAGGCGACAGGACTGAGGGCGCAGTTGAATGACGCCGTGACCGAGCGGCAGATCGCGGAAGAGAAGCTTGCCGTTCTCAGGAACGAGAGCGAATTGGACAAGAAGAATTTGTCGGTGATCAGCACCAATCTCTCGCAGCTATCGCTGCAGCAGGCGTCGGAGCAGATCCAGCTCGATATCCAGAAACAGGAATGCGAGGACCTGCGCGCCGAGGTCGAGACGCTGAATACCCGCATCAAGGAGCTGCTGCCTTACGAGCGGCTGCACAGGGTGACGGACGCCCGGGCTCGGCAGGATGTTGTGCCCGTGACGAATGGGCATGTCACCAACGGGCATATCGTGGAGCCGGCGCGGCCCACCGCCAGGCGCCGGCGCAACATGAGGGCCGCCGCGAGCTGAGGGAAGGATGTCTAGCCAGCTCGGCGCCTCACCGCTCTGGGCCTACTTCCCGGTCATCCGGTCAGCAAGCTGCTGGGCCTCGGCAAGCAGTGCCGGGAAGGCCGGATCGCCCGGCAGGCGCTCGCCCATGCAGGCGCGATAATCGCCGTCGCCTTTTTCCCAGGCGGCGTTGGCGGAATCATAGGCCTGCTGGTCCTTCAGGTCCGAGTTCTGATAGGTCTGCTGAAATTTCTGGGCAGCCGCGTCCGCCGCGGTCCAAAGCGCCTCGCAGGCCGCGATCTTCGGCACGGCCGGTGACGCGGGCGCCTCGGCGATCAGGACGCGGTCGCCCTTTACCACCGCGACGACGACCTGCTGGTCGTAGATCGGTCCGACATCCTGCGTCCAGCCGCCGAGCCGCGCGACGGCGATATCGGCGCCTTCGGGCTTCTTCAGCGAAAAGTCGAGCGTCTTCACGAATGCGGCGTCGCTGCCGATAGCCTGGGTATAGAAGGCGTCTAGCTTGAGCGCCTCGTCGATGCCGGCGGGCAGCCGGAGGCTTTCATCCTCCTCGTCAGCCTTGGACCGCAGCCAGCGCTCGACCAGCCCGCGTGTCGTCGCGACGATGCTCGGGCCGGCGTCGCTCTTGGCGTAGCGCAGCCCGTCCAGCATGCCAAAGCCAATATCGGAGGCGCTCAGGCTCTGCAGATTGATCGTGCCGGTTGCCGGAAAATCCTTGACCGAAAGCGGGCCGAGAACGGCGGAAAGACGCTTTTCCAGATCGGCCAGCGCCTTGGTGTTGGCAGCATCGAGCGTCTCCACTTCCGCGTTCGAGCTCTCTTGCGCCGCGATGTCGGAAATCGCCTTGTTGCGCGCGGCGATATAGTCGTCCTCCGGCGATGCCGCGAAAACCACGCCGCTCGCCAGCGCGAACGAAAACGCCCAGACCAGCCGCATTCTATAACCCCAATTCAAACCAAAGCCCTTGTGGCCTTCGCCTGACTTGTCGGCTTTTGCGTGGCGGAATCCCCGGGAGGACCCGAATTTTATCCGGCCTTCCGCTTCTCTACCTCCGCCTTCCTCAGCAGGAACCGCTGGATCTTGCCGCTCGATGTCGGCGAGGAGGTGAGGCACGCCGCGACAGTTGCGCTCTACGGCGCTACCCTCTGCCCTGCCGGACATCTCCCCCACGAGGGGAGAGATTGGCAGTGCCGCTGACGGCTCTCCCTTTGCACCGTCGATGATTGGCGAAAGCCGGCGCCACATCTGATCTCCCCCCAAGTGGGGGAGATGTCCGGCAGGACAGAGGGGCGAAGGAACGCAAGCTTTCGTGTCCAGAGCACAGTCATGATGTCGGGGACGGACCTTCTAAGGCGGGCGCAGGCCCAGAGGTGAGGGACGCACCCGGCGCCACACCAGTCGATTGGGAGGATGATCAGGGCGGCGCAGGGCTTGGCCAGGCCGGTGCCGGCCTGTACAATCTTAGGGTGAATGCAGGGAAGGGAGCGCGCGATGCGGCTTGGTCGGGATCTCTGTCATTTGACGGTTTTGGCCTTCATCGCCGGAGTGGCGCTTTGGCCGCACGCGGCATCGGCCGATCCCGTCACGCCCGCGCGCATCGCCGCCGCCTTGCCGAAGCTCGAAGCGCTGGCGCAAGCCGCCGTCGCCGATGGTGCCGTCCCCGGCCTTGCCATCGGCGTCGTGCATGACGACAAGGTGATCTTCCTCAAGGGTTTCGGGCATCGCGAAGCCGGCAGACCGGAGCCGGTCGACGCCGACACGGTGTTCCAGATCGCCTCCCTTTCGAAGCCGATCTCGGCTACCGTCGTGGCCGCGCTGGTCAGCGACGGGGTGGTATCCTGGGATTCGAAGATCGCCGACCTCGATCCGGCCTTCCGCCTTGCCGATCCCTATCCCACCGGCGAACTCACCATCCGCGATCTTTTCACGCATCGCAGCGGCCTTCCCGGCACTGCCGGAGACGACCTTGAGGGCATCGGCTACGACCGCGCCGAAATCCTTCGCCGCCTCCGCTTTGTGTCGCCATCATCGAGCTTTCGCGCCGGCTATTCCTACAGCAATTTCGGGCTGACCGAGGGTGCCGTGGCGGCCGCGAAGCCGACAGGCAAGCCCTGGGAGACGGTCGCGGAGGAAAAGCTCTACCGCCCGCTTGGAATGGCAGCGACCAGCTCCCGTCACGCGGACTTCATCAGCCGCGCCAATCGCGCCGCGCTGCATGTCAAAATCGACGGCGTCTGGGCCGCAAAGGTCAAGCGCAATGTCGATCCTCAGGCGCCGGCGGGCGGCGTGAATTCCAGCGCGCGCGATCTCATGCAATGGATGCGCCTGGTGCTCGGCGACGGGGTTTATGCCGGCCGGACGCTGATTGCTTCCGATGCGCTGCGACAGACGCATCTGCCTCACATGGCGCTCGGCCGCAATCCCGTAACCGGAGGCGAGTCTTTCTATGGCCTCGGCTGGAATATTGATTTCGGCCGGCACGGCCTGAGCTGGGGCCATGCAGGCGCCTTCAGCGTCGGTGCGCGTACGGTGGCGACGCTGTTTCCGCAGGAGAAGCTTGGCATCGTTATCCTTACGAACGCCTTCCCGACCGGTGTCCCGGAAGGGTTGTCCGACAGCTTTGCCGATCTGGTCTTCGACGGAAAAGTCGAAAAGGACTGGGTCGAGGCCTGGGACGGAATCTATGCCGGGATGCTGGGTCCGGCGATCGCCGCGGCCAAGGCCGAATATGCCGCGCCACCGTCTCCGCCAAGGCCGGCCCGGCCGGCCAGCGCCTATTCCGGCCGCTACGCCAACGACTTCATCGGCGACGCGACCGTGTCGAGCGCGGGCGACGGCCTTGTGCTCGAGGTCGGGCCGGCCGGAGCGCGGTCCTATTCGCTGACGCATTTCGACGGCGATCTTTTCCTGACCCATCCCGACGCCGAGACGCCGGACCGGCCGGCGGGCGTGAGCTTCGTCGTCGGCCCCGATGGTAAGGCTTCGGCGATCACGATCGAGTTCCTCGACGACAATCGTCTTGGCAGGCTGCAGCGGGTGGGTGACTGATCGCTTCACCCAGAGCCGTGCGGCTATTCTGGGTGAACGACAGTATCAAAACAAAGACCAGCGGGCTCAGGATGCCTGCCCGTAGCGGAGCAGCTTGAAGCAGTCGCCGCTGCCCGACTTCGTCTGCGTCAGCACCGGTTTCGCGCGGTCGATCCATTCCTGCTGCGATTTGGTGTCGGTCTCGATCGCATCGACCGGTGCAAGGGCGACGAAACTCTTTCCCTTGCTGAACAGCCAGCAGGCGCGGGCGAGAAACCGCCTGCTGCGCTGGCGCAGCAGGTCGGCGTCATAGAGGATGTCGAGCACCTCGTGCTTGATCTTCGGTTCCTTGTCGGGCTTGGCGACCGCGGCTTCGACCGCCTCGTCGCCGATCGCCTCATGCAGGTCCTTGTAGTCGAGGGCTAGCTGCGTCGTCGCGTATTTGATCTCGTTCTCGTCGCGGACGATGTTGAACCACAGCGTCGGATCGATCTCGTTGACGACAAAGGTGGCTTCGAGGTCGCGCGACAGGTTCAGGATTTCGAAGTCTCGAACATCGACATCACGTTCGACCAGCAGGATCTTTTCGACCTGCTTGGCGAGCTCCGTTCCCCTGGCGGTGATCGCGGCGTTGCTTCCGCCGTGTTCGGGGCCGACATAGGCGCTGCCCTCATCCAGTATCTCGTCGAACTCGCCCAGCGTTTCGATGACCGGGGCGCCGCGGGCAACGCGCGCCGCCAGTTTGGCGAGAACCTGCTGCAGCTCGGTCTCGCGCTTGCGCTGGTCCTGATAGTTCTGCTGGAAGAAGAAGATGAACAGAGAAACGCCGATGCCGATCAGGATCACGCCCAGCTGCGAAAAGATGTTGCGGTAATATTCCAGCAGCTTTTCGCGATGGCGCAGTTCCTCGCGCACGCTGTGCGCCACGCGCAGATTGACGATCAGCGAAATGATCAGCAGCCCGGCGCCGACCAGGATGAGTCCACCGATGAGAAGGTAGCCATGGCCTGCGCTGAAATCCATTCGTGTCCCCCGAAGCCTGCGCCAAATTAGCGCCAATTTCGTCGCGCTCAAAGCCACGAGACAAGCCGGGCATCAGGCCCAGCCGGTCTCGCGCGCCGCTCCACCGCTCTGCGGCAACCAAAACGATTGACCCGGCCATCCATCCGGCCGATATCCCGCGCAAGTTCGTACCGAGACCCCAATGACCTCAGATACCGATCTCAAGGAAGCCGCGCGCGGCCCCGACGCCGCCTGGCAGGACGACGTGCGTGCCGGCGTGCGCCATGTGCGCGACCTCGCAGCCCTGCCGCTCTCACCGGCCGAGCGCGCCGCTGCGCAGCAAGCCGCCGCCGCCCACAAGGTGCGCGTGCCGAAAGCCTATCTCGACCTGATCGACTGGAACGATCCGAACGATCCGATCCGCGCGCAGGTGATCCCGTCGCCGGACGAATTGATCACTGCCGAGGGCGAACTCGGCGATCCGATCGGCGACCACGCCTTCAGCCCGGTGCCCAGGCTGACGCATCGCCATGCCGACCGCGTGCTCTTGTTCCCGACCTATCAATGCGCGATCTATTGCCGCTTCTGTTTTCGCAAGGAGTCGCTGACTTCGATCGGCCGCGGCTATACGCGCGAGGCGCTGGAGCCGGCCCTCGCTTACATCGCCCAACATAGCGAGATCCGAGAAGTGATCCTGACCGGCGGCGATCCACTGTCGCTGCCCGACAAGGCGCTCGCCGAAATCCGCGCCCGTATCGAGGCCATCCCGCATGTGCGGCTCCTGCGCATCCACACCCGCGTGCCGGTGGCGCTGCCGTCGCGCATCACGCCCGGCCTGACGGCATCCCTGCTGGGAAGACTGATGGTGACGGTGGTCACCCACTTCAACCACCCGCGCGAGATCACGCCGGACACCGAAACGGCCTGTCGGACCATGCGGCAGGCGGGTTTTGTTCTGCTCAACCAGAGCGTTCTCTTGAAGGGCGTCAACGACAAGGTCGAGTTGCTGGAAGAGCTCTGCCGCGAGCTGATCTATCGGTTAGGCGTAAAACCCTACTATCTTCACCATGGTGATCTGGCGCCGGGCATGGCGCACCGCCGCACCACGATTGCCGAGGGCCAGGCGCTGGCCGCGGAACTGCGCCAGCGCCTCTCCGGCATCTGCAACCCGACCTATGTCATCGATCTGCCCGATGGCGGCGGCAAGGTGCCGCTCGGCCCCAGCCACATCGAGGGCCGGGACAGCGAGACATGGCGGATTCGCGGGCAGGACGGGAAGGTGAGGAAGTATCGCGAGGTGGTTGCCTAGTTCCTCATTTCGTCAGGCGGCAGAGGAACTCCCATCCCGCCCCCCGCATTCTATAAGCGGGGGCTCGAAGGAGAGCAGCGTGAAGGCATTGTTGGGAATCGTCGGCGGCTTCGTGCTGACCCTGGCCGTGTTTGCCTCAGGGCTCGCCTTCGCCACCTGGCTGCTGGCCGCCAAGCCGGTGCGCCAGGCAACGCCGGCGATCGGCGTTTCCGAGCTCTGGACCAAGGACGCCAGGCCCGTCGATCCGGCGAAGCAGGATCTCGAGCGCATCCCGGCCCAGCAGGCCGCCGACGCGTCCGCTAAGGCGGACGAGGGGGCCAGGGCGGCGGATACGGCCACGCAGACCGCAGCTCTCCCAACGCCGCAAGCCGCCGCGCCGCGGCAGTTGCAGCCCTTGCCCGAGGTCTCTCCGCCCAATGCTTCACAGACGGGCCAGGCCAATGCGGCTGAACAGCCTTCGGAGCAGGCGCCGGCCCAGCAGGCACAATTGCCCGCCGCGCATCTCGAATGGTGCGCCAACCGCTATCGCAGCTACCGCCCGCAAGAAAACAGCTACCGCTCCTATAGCGGGGAGATCCGCCCCTGCATCTCGCCCTATTTCGATCCGGGCGGCGATCGCACAGCCTCGACCGACGGACACCAATCCGATCAGCCCTGGATGACCAATCAAGGCGAGGTGACTGACGACCAGGCCGAGATGGAAGGCTACGCCACGACACGGGACGGCTACGCGACGACCTATGGCGGCCCGCCGGAAGAGATTTTGCCGGAGGACCAGCCTTCCAGGGATCGGCTGCTGGGCCCGCAAATGTCGGGCGATCATATCGACTCCTGCTTCAGCCGCTATCGCTCCTACGATCCGCAGGACAACACCTACCAGCCCTATGACGGCGGCCCGCGCCGGCAGTGCGAGTAGGGCAGGCCCACGTTCCTGCGAAGTGACGCTGGGCCGCTGAATCTGGCGCGAGGCACCCTTTTGTAACTCAACATTGGCCGAATCCGTTATTGTTGCGGACGCAGTGGCGGACTGTAGGCGGCCTTCACACCTCAGGTCCGCTAGGCCTGGCAAGCCGCCTACGGCCTGCTCGCCGGCGTCATGATCGCCGCAGCCGGTGAGGGTGCAACTGGCGGCTTGAGCTCTCGTCAGGCTGGAGCGGGAAGCCGAGCGCGGCAGGCCATCTCTCCCGGGCCTCGTTCATGGCGCCGAGGTGAAAGTGAGGCACCCGTCGCCGCCCTGCCTGCAAGCCCGGCGCCGACCCGGGCGACAGGGCTCGAGCCTTCGACTGCGCAAAACCGCACCGGCGCCACGCGAGCCGTATCGCGGCCGCATCAGGCTCCCCCCAGGCAAAGCCATATCGGCTTCTTTTCAGGAACATTCTGCCTTCTGCGAAGTTTGGCGGCTGGCCCGCTAATTGAGGCCAAACCGGTTGACAGGCGGGCTTCGGGAGGAAGCTATGACCGCTGTCACGCCTTCACTTCATGTTTGTCGCCGCCGGGCACTGCAAATCGGTCTTGGAGCGACCCTTGCTTCAGCGGCCGGCATTGCTGCGACTTCGTCTGCTGCCGCGCAGGACGACATAAAAGACGAAGACATTTTCCGCTTCGCGCTCAACCTGGAATATATGGAGGCTGAATATTACCTCCGCGGCACCACGGGAAAAGGCATCGAGGACTCGGACATCGGTTCCAAACCCGGCGATGTCGTCGGCGGCAAAAAGGTTGCCTTCGATACGCCCGCGCTCGGTGAATTCATGCGCGAGGTCGCGGAAAACGAGCTTGCCCATGTCAGGTTCTATCGCAAGACGCTTGCGTCGAATGCGGTGGACCGGCCGGCGATCGATTTCGATGCCGGCTTTGCCGCGGTCGCCAAGGCGGCCGGCCTCGGCGACGATTTCGATGCGTTTGGCAACCAGATGAATTTCGTGCTCGGCGGCATGCTGTTCGAGGACGTCGGTGTCACCGCCTACGCCGGTGCGGCAACTGTCCTGAAGAACAAGGAATTCCTCGCTGCCGCGGCTGGAATTCTCGCGGTCGAGGCCTATCACATGGGAATGGCGCGGTCGTCGCTCTATCGCATGGGCGAGAAGGCCTGGAAGGCGGCGAATGCGGTTTCCGACGCACGCGACAAGATCGATGGGAACGAGGACAAAGACCAGGGCATTCAGGTCGACGGCAAGGCCAACGTCGTTCCTTCAACGCCGGATGCGATTGCCTTCACAAGGACGCCGCAGGAGGTGCTGCGCATCGTCTATCTGACCGATCAGTCGGGTGTGAGCAAGGGCGGCTTTTACCCGAACGGGATGAACGGAACGCTCAAGAGCACCTAGCCGTTGAAGTGGAGCCGGTCACGATGATCTGCAACCCGGGCCGAGCAGCATTCGGCGCGGGCATCCGATTTCGTTTCGACGAGGCAGGCAATGAACGTCAGCAGCGAAGCGACCAGATCTTTTTGGACACTCGACACCAGCTTGCCCAACGCGCCTCGCCTCGAGCAGGATGAGCATTGTGACGTAGCCGTCATCGGCGCCGGCATCGCCGGCGTTTCCATCGCCTACGAACTGGCCTTGGCGGGACGCAGGGTGGTGCTCGTGGATCGCGGTCCCTTGCTCGGCGGCATGACATCGCGCACGACCGCCCATCTGGCACCCATCTGCGACGACGGCTTGAGCGCGCTGATCGACATGCGCGGCGAGGCTCTGGCGCGCGGATTCCAGGAAAGCCAGCAAGCCGCCGTCGACCGCATCGAACGCCATGTCGCCACGCTGGAGATCGACTGCGATTTCCGCCGGCTGGACGGCTTCCTGTTCCCGGCCGCATGGATGGACGAGAAAGAGGCCGCCAGAGAATGCAACAAGGAGTATGCGGCTGCGGCAAAGATCGGCGCCGAGGCTGAGCATGGCAAGGGTGTGCCGCTCAAGGGCCATGAAACGGCGCCCATCCTGCGCTATCCAGACCAGGCGACCTTCCACCCGCTGAAATATTTGCGCGCGCTGCTGGCCGATTTCGAGAAACGAGGCGGCAAGGCATTCGCCGACAGCGCCGTCATCGAAATCGAGGAGGGGGACAAGGTTCGCCTGAAATGCGACGGCGGCTCCACCGTCACGGCTTCGAACGCGGTGTTTGCCACCAATTCCCCGATCAACACCTGGGTCAAGATCCACAGCAAGATGGCGCCTTACCGCACCTATGCGATGGCTTTCGACATCGCCAGGGGAACCCTCCCGGATGCGCTCTACTGGGACATGGATGATCCCTATTACTATGTCCGCCTCAATCCCGGTCCCGGCAAGACGGACTGTCTCATCGCCGGCGGCCGCGATCACAAATCGGGCGAAGCGGATGACGGCGCGGCGCGCTTTGTCGCGCTCGAAGCCTGGATCAGGGCATTGGTGCCCGATCTTGGCGGAGAACGAGCGCGATGGTCCGGCCAGGTCCTCGAAACAATCGACTTTTGCGGCTTCATTGGCCGAAGCCCCGGCAACGGCAACGTCTTCATCGCCACCGGCGACTCCGGCCAGGGCATGACGCATGGCGCCTTGGCCGGACTGCTGATCCGCGATCTGATCGTGGACGGATCGAACTCCTGGGAAGCCGTCTACGCCCCCGACCGGACGCCGCCCGCCGCGCTCGCGCACTACGTCAATGAGAACCTTACGACGGTGAAGAACCTTGCCGGCTATTTGCTGCCCGGTGAGGTTAAGTCGGCCGACGCCCTCGAGCCCGGCGAAGGCGGCATACTTCAGGACGGCTTGAGCAAGTTCGCCGTGTGCCGCGATCGCGACGGCAAGCTGCACCGGCATTCGGCCAGTTGCACGCATCTCGGCTGCATCGTGCACTGGAATTCGACCGAGCAATGCTGGGATTGCCCCTGCCACGGCTCGCAGTTCGCGCCGGACGGAACTGTCCTCAACGGCCCGGCCATCCGGCGTTTGGGATAGTTCAGCTGGAGGGCATTGGATCGGCGATCCCCAGCCGCGGGAACTCGAGCCGAATCGCGTCGGGAGAAGTGGGACTTCCCCAGAGACCTCTGTCGCTATTTTCGCCTTGCCGGCTTCTTCTTTGGCTCCGCTTCAACCGGCCCGCGGGCGAGCCTGGCCGCGCGGAGCCGTTCCGTCTTTGCCTGCCGCGCTGCCGCTTCGCCCTCGATTATCGTGCGCGCCGTCTTCGTGGTGGCTTCGCTCTTGGCGTCGCCCTTCGGCTTGAACACACTGGTTTCGGCCATGGTCTACCTCGCAATTTGAAACGAAGAAGGCCGGGCAAGCCCGACCTTCCAAAGCATATCTCCCGAAATCGGAAACCGGTTAGGGGAAGACATGCGTAAAACCCCAAAACATGTTGCCCGAAATCGGGAGCCGGTTTCGGGACGAAGACATCCGCAAGATCAAAGTGCTCCAAGGCCAATGCCGGTACATCCGCGGTCAAAGGCCATGGATGCACGGCATCAGCCCGCCTGGATATTCTCCGCCGAGCTTTTGCCGTTCCGCTGGTTCTTCACGATGTCGAAGCTCACCTTCTGGCCCTCCGCTAGCGAGCGCATTCCGGCGCGCTCGACGGCGGAGATATGGACGAACACGTCCGGCTGCCCATTGCCCTGCTCGATGAAGCCGAAGCCTTTCGTGGCGTTGAAAAACTTCACGGTTCCAGTAGTCATACGATTTTCCTTTCAAATCGACGCAAATCATCGCCGCCTGGCTGCGTGCCAAACGTCGCAGTCTTCGAAATTGAGAGGGAAGATCGTCAGGGCGCCGAGGCGCAGAAACAACATTCGTTCAACAAGTTCGATTTGAAAAACATAGCGCTTAACCGCAGCGGCGACAAGGCGAGGCGAAATAATATTATCGAAGGCCGTTGTCCTGAAAAGCTTCCGGGCGACTAATTGCGCTTGCCGCCCGACTCCTATAGCGGGCTTCCGCCCGGCGCCGATGAAAGCGCCGAGATACAGATCTTTATCCCTCGCCGACAAGAACCGAAATGCCCAGCCGATTGTTGGCCCGCTAGCCCCGCTGAGCGTTCCCTGCCGGCTCACGCCATGTGTCGAATTGTGTGCTGGATAGACGCTGCGGCGGGTACTGTGACCACCCCGCCACAAAACTTAGCCGCGCCAGTTCCTCAGCGGCCGCCACCCGCAAAATTAACCTTTTGTTAACCATTCGCCCGGCACCCTTTAACCATTGAGTAAGGATTCGTCTGGCCGTGACCTTCGCCGCCCCTTTGCACAACAAATCCATCCGCTTCCGCGCCCGCTCCTTCGTCGCTTTCACGCTGACGCCGGAGGCGCCGATCGACGAGTGGCTGGAGGGGCTCGATCACTGGATCGGCAACTCGCCGGGCTATTTCAATGGCCGCCCGGTAGTGCTGGATCTCAACACTTTGAAGCCGGGGCCGGAGGAGATCGCAGCGCTTGTCGGCACGCTCGCCCGGCGCGGCATCCGCGTCTACGCGATCGAGCTCGAGGGCGCCGAGCTCGGCCCCGATTTGCCGCCGCTGCTCGCCGGCGCCAAGGAGGCGACCGCCGAGGGGTTGCTGGGCAGGGCCGCGCGCAAGGCGAAGGCGGAAGAGATCACGGTCGAGACGGCTACGGTCGAGGACGTGCAGCCGGGGCAAATGAGGGCGCCGCAGGATGAGCTGGCGAAGCTCGATGCGCAGAACGCGCGAGCCGCCGAAGCAGCCAAGTCGGAACCGGCCGGGTCGGGGCAGGGTGCTGCACCGGCACGGCACGAGCCTTCCGCCGGCACCCTGATGATCAAGGCGCCGATCCGCTCCGGGCAGTCGGTCTTTCATCCGCATGGCGACGTCATCGTGCTGGGCTCCGTCGCGTCCGGCTCGGAAATCGTCGCCGGCGGTTCGATCCATGTCTACGGCACGCTGCGCGGTCGGGCGATCGCCGGCTCGGAAGGCAACACATCGGCGCGCATCTTCTGCCGCAAGAACGAGGCCGAGCTGCTCGCCGTCGACGGCTGGTACACCACGGCCGAGGAGATGGAAGGTGTTTCGCGCGGCAAGGCGGTGCAGGCGTTCCTCGAAAACGATGCGCTGTGCGTGGTGCCGCTCGGCTGAGTCTTTGGCCGCGCAAGCTTCGGACCGGTTTCGCGTGCCATTGTCCTTCATGAGTCCGCCGTGCCCGGCACGGCCAGAGAATAAAAATCGCCAACGGAGGCTGGATATATGGGCAAGGTAGTCGTGGTCACCTCGGGCAAGGGGGGCGTCGGCAAGACAACCTCGACGGCCGCGCTCGGCGCTGCCGTGGCCAAGACCGGCAAGAAGGTTGCCCTGGTCGATTTCGACGTCGGCCTGCGCAATCTCGACCTCATCATGGGTGCCGAGCGCCGCGTGGTGTTCGACCTCGTCAACGTTATCCAGGGCACCGCAAAACTGTCGCAGGCGCTGATCCGCGACAAGCGGCTGGAGACGCTCTATCTGCTGCCGGCCTCGCAGACGCGCGACAAGGACGCGCTGACCGAGGAGGGCGTTGCCGAAGTCATCGCCCGGCTGCGCTCGGTGTTCGACTATGTCTTCTGCGACAGCCCGGCCGGCATCGAGCGCGGCGCCCAGCTTGCCATGCGCTTCGCCGACGAGGCGGTCATCGTCACCAACCCGGAAGTGTCGTCGGTGCGAGATTCCGACCGCATCATCGGCCTGCTCGACGCCCGTACCATGAAGGCCGAGCAGGGCGAGCTGATCCAGAAGCACGTGCTGGTCACGCGCTATGACGCGGCGCGCGCCTCGCGCGGCGAGATGCTGTCGATCGACGACGTGCTGGAGATCCTTTCGACGCCGCTGCTCGGCATCATCCCGGAAAGCCAGGATGTGCTCAGGGCCTCCAACCTCGGCGCGCCGGTGACGCTCAGCGAGCCGATCAACATCGCCGCCAAGGCTTACCTCGAAGCGGCACGGCGCCTGGAAGGCGAGGACCTGCCGGTGGTCGTCCCCTTCGAGCGCAAGGGTTTCCTCGAACGGCTTCTCGGAAGGAGGGCGGCATGAGCATTCTCGACCTCTTCAAGCGGCGCACCAGTGCGCCTGTGGCGCGCGAGCGGCTGCAGCTGCTGCTCGCCTATGAACGCCAGAGCCGTGGCCAGCCAGACCTCGTCTCCATTCTGCGCGAGGAGATCATGGCCGTCATTGCCAAGCATGTGCAGATCGACCAGGACTATCTCCAGGTCTCGATGGATCGCGGCGCCACCATGTCGACGCTGGAGATCGACATCCAGATCCCCAACAAGAGCGCCGCGCCACTGGCGATGGCGGGGTGAAGCTGGTTTAGCGCCGGCGGGACAGCACCCCCTCTGTCCTGCCGGACATCTCCCCCGCAAGGGCCCGCAAGGGGGAGATCAGATGTCGTCGCCGCTTTCGCCAACTTCCGACGGAGCAGGAAGAGCGCGGCAGCCGGAGCTGCCAATCTCCCCCCTTGCGGGGGAGATGCCCGGCAGGGCAGAGGGGGGTGTGTCGCGCCAACCTTCGCCACTTCCCTCGCAAAGAAAGCCCTCACTCCGGCTGGTACAGCTCATCCATGCTGCGCGCCGCCAGTTCCGCGAACGGCGCCTGCTTCTTCACCCGCCCATGCTCCAGGATCACCAGGTCGTCGCAGAACGCGATGGTCGAGTGGTGATGGCTGATGACGATCGTGGTGCGGCGGCCGGCGCGCGATTTCAGCGTTTCCACGATCGCCGCTTCCGAGAGCCCGTCCACTGCATTTGTGGCTTCGTCGAGGATCAAAATGTCGGGGTCGCGCAGCAGCGCTCGCGCCAGCGCGATGCGCTGCCTTTGCCCGGCCGACAGGTTGACGCCGCGATAGCCGACCACCGTCTGGTAGGCCTGCGGCAGCGTCTCGATGAAGCCATGCGCCTCGGCGAGCTTGGCCGCGCGGCGCGCCTCTTCCGCGCTGGCCGTGTCCTTGCCGTAGGTGATGTTGTCGAGGATGGTGCCGTCGACCAGCTCCAGCTCCTGGCTGGCCAGAGCGATATGCGCCCGCCATTGGGCCGGGTCGATCTCGCCGAGCGGCGCGCCGTCGACGAGGATGCGGCCGCCATCGGGCTCGACGAAGCGGCAGAGCAGGTTGACGATCGTCGTCTTGCCGGCGCCGGAGCGGCCGATCAGCGCCGTCGAGCGGCCGCTCACGATGTCGAAGCTCGCCGCATGCAGCACCGCCGCGCGCTGCTCCTCATTGGCATAGCTGAAGCTGACGCCCTCGAAGGCGATCTTCTCGCCGAGTCCCGCGAACGGGCGGCTGCCCGTGGGCGGCACGGGCTTGCCCTCGGGGTCGAGCAGCCAGCTCACCTCCTCCAGCGAGCCGGAAAGCCCCTGCAGCTGGCTCCAGGTCATCTGCAGCGCGCGCACATGCGGCTGCAGGCGGTAAAGCAGGATGAGGAAGGCGGCGACCAACGGGAAGCTCAGGCCAGCAAGCCAGGCGCCGATCACCACCGCCAGGAACAACACGGCGTGCAGCACTTCGGTGAGCGGCGCCAGCGCGCCCTGGCGACTGGAAAGCGTGAAGGCCGCCCGCCGCACGCTGTCCGATGCCTTCTCGAAGGCGGCCTTCTCGCGCGCCTCCTGGCCGAAGATCCGGATGAGACGGCCGGCATGCACCAGGTGCAGCATCTGCGAGGCTAAAGCGCTGTTGCGGGCCGCGACGCTGCGGCTCGGGCCCTTGAGATGCGCCGACAGCGCCATATGTGCCGCTTGCACCAGCGCCAGGCCGAGCATCACCAGCAGCGTCATCTGCCAGGATAAGAGCAGCAGGAAGGCAAGCAGGATAACCGCCGCCGAGGCGCTGACGATCGCGCCCAGCATCCCCTGCATGGCGTCCGACGCCCGCCAGGATTCGTTGGAGATGATGTTGAGCAGCCGCCCTGGGCTCTCCTTCAAGAAGAACGGATAGCCGACGCTGAGCAGGCGTTCGGCGAGCGCGCCGCGGATCGACTGGCCGGCCTTGCCGTAGATATGCGCGGTCAGCACCGCATTGGCGAAGGCAAGCAGGTTCTTGAGCAGGATCGAGCCGAGGATCGCGGCCGAAATCGCGATCAGGCGCTCGCGCTCGCCGAGCCCGGCGCCGACCTTCTGCAGCAGGGCGGAAAGGCCGGCCATGCCGGTCGCCTCGCCATGTCCCATGATGATGCCGAGCAGCGGAATGATCAGCCCGATGCCGAAGCCTTCGAGCGCAGCACTGGCAAGCCCGAGCGCGACCACGACGGGCAGCAGGCCGAGCTGACGGCGGCCGAGCGCCCGCCGCAGCATCGCCGGTGTCGGATGCCCGCTCATGGCGCGCCGGCCTCCGCGCTGACCTCGGCGGCTTCCTCAGCGTGCGGCGGCTGCCGATCGGGCCGGCCGGCCAGCACGAGCGTCATGAATTTCGCCGCGCCCGCGAGGTTCATCAAAACGATCGGCCAGTGCGAGAGCCTGAGATCCTGGTCGAAGCGCGGGCCGCCGATCAGCTCGCGCGTGGCGGCACGCGCCGCCCAATAGAAATGGCGAAGCAGCCATGGTGCGCGGCGGAAATGCTTGAGACACAGCGCGCCATTGCCGAAATGGTAGTCGCGGTGCAGCCGATCGATCGCCTTGCGGCCGCGCCGGCCGTGGTGGTGGAAGATCGTCATGTCGGGCACATATTCCACCGCCATGCCGGCGAGCATGGCGCGCACCAGGTAGTCGGTGTCTTCCGCCGAGCGCAGCGGCCCGCCGGCGCCGAAGCGTTCGTCGAAGGGGCCGATGCGAGCGGCGACGTCGCGATGCATGGTCATGTTGCAGCCGAGCACGAAGCCGCCCGGATGCACGGCGGGCGTCAGCCGCTGGCGCTCGTCGCAGCGCTTGATGGTGAAGGGCAGGTCGCGCGCATCGCCGAGCTCGACGCGGCCGCCGCGGATCAGCCATTTCTCGCCGCTTGCATCATGCCGTTGGAGATCGGCGAGGTAGTTGCGGTCGAGCCTGCAGTCGTCGTCGATGAAGACCAGCACGCGCCCGCGCGCCCGCGCCAGCCCCGCATTGCGCGCCGCCGCCAGCCCGGGCCGCGGCTCTGAGATCGCCGTCAGTGGAATGTCGGAGCTCGCGGCGATCCGGGAAAGATATTCCGCCGTGCCGTCGCGCGAGCCGTTGTCGACCACCACCAGTTCGGCGGCGAAGGCGGGATGCGCAAGACAGGCGGCACGGATCGAATCGATGCAGGCTTCAAGCACCGCCGCGCGGTCACGGGTGCAGACGATGAAGGAGACCTGCGGCCGCTGCCTGGGCCAGGGAGGCGCGGGCAGGGCCGGGTGCCGGGGCAGGGGATGGCGCGCGTCGTTCATGGAGAGGGCTCAGCGCTGAGGCTGCTGACCTCCCCGCTTGTCAGGGGAGATTGGCTGTCGCGCCGGCTTTCGCCGATTTCCACCGCCGGCGAGTGGACGCGGCCAAAGCTGCTCATGCCGCCTCCATCCTGTAAGGCGCCAGCACCGATGCCGCCGGCGTGGATTTGAAGCGGTAGGCGAGCCTGTCGGCCTGCTTGCCGGCCCACATCGAAGCCTGGCTGAGCCACGGTGCCCAGGCCCCGGGGCGCAAGGCATATTGCTCGCGGCGGCGGATCGCGTTCCATTTCGCGGAAAGCGTCAAAAGCTCATGCGTGAGCGCGGGTTGCTCCTCGTCGTTGACGAGCTGGTAGAGGAAATAGAAGAGGTTGAGCGCACCGGCCTCGAAGCTCGGGCGCACCGCCGCGGGCAGCGCGGCAATCCGCTCTTCCAGCGCGCGGATGAAGGCCGCTGCCCCGGCCACCGTCGCGAAGGAGACTTGATCGCCGATGGCGCGCAGGTTCCTAGTATCGTCCGTCAGACCCTCGCGCTCGAGGTTTTCGCCGACGATCCGGAGATGCGTGCGCCGCATCTCCTTGACATGCCGGCTGGTCACGCTGCCGGAATGCACGCGGTAGACCAGCAGCCTCTCCTCCATCAGGGCCGCCGGATAACGGTCGGCGAGCCGGCGGAAGAGGTCGAAATCCTCGGCATGCCGGTAGGCGGCGTCGTAATGAAGGTCGGCCTCTCCGATCACCCGGCGGTTGTAGACCACGGTCGGGTGCATGAAGATCGTGAAGAACTTCGCGAGCACGGCAAGGTCGAGGCGGAACACCGGGTCGAGCCTGCCGGGCGCAATACGCCCACGCACCAGCATGTCGACGATCGAGCCGCAAAAGCCGATCTCGGGACGCGTTGCAAACAGCGCCGCCTGGCGCGACAGCCGCCAGGGATAGGCGAAGTCGTCGGCGTCCATGCGCGCGACGAGCTCGCCTTGCGCGCTCGCCAGCCCCTCATTGAGACTGGCGACGAGACCGCGGTTCTCGCGCGAAACAATGGATACGCGGCTGTCCGCCTTGCGGCAGCGGTCGAGGATTTCCAGCGACCGGTCTGTCGAACCGTCGTCGATGGCGATGATCTCGAGCCGGCTGTAATCCTGCCGCAGGATCGATTGGATTGCAGCGCCGACATAGGGCTCGGCATTGTAGACCGGCAGCAGCACGGAGATGAGGGGAGTGGCGCTCGCCATCATCGCCGCGCCTCGGTTTGCTGCAGGTCCAGCGCGGACACGCTGGCCGGCGGGCCTATCCAGCTTGTCTCGCCCGCCATGCCCGCGCGCGACCGCGCGACATAGGGGAAATAGCGCTTGAGACTGTTGAGCGGCTTTTCGAACAGCGCCCAGGAGAGTGAGGCGACAAGCAGCGTGGCGGCGCCTGCGACAAGGAAGCGGCCAGGCCCTTGCTCCGAGACGTTGAGCGGGATCCAGGGCTGCGCCTTGACGGCGTAGGCGAGAAGGATCGGGTGGTAGAGATAGACGCCGTAGCTGATGCGGCCGAGGAAAAGCAGCGGTGGCAGTTCGGCCAGCTTGCCGAGCCTGCCGCCGAGGCCGTTGGAGCAGGCGGCGACGATCGCCACCAGCGGCACCAGCGGCAGCACCTGCACCAGCGCCCAGTGCCCCCACTCCCATGCCGAGTTCGCCGGTCCCGGATCGGACCAGACGACGAGCAGGAAAACGACCGCGAAAGCCGGCCAGCCGAGCCGCATCCAGCGCGGCACATCGGCGCCCCTGGCGCGGCGAACGGCAAGCAGGGCGCCGCAGCCGAGCGCGTCCATAGAGGCCGGCGGCAACAGGTCCCGGGCGAGCGCCGGGTTGGCGGTGAGCGGCCAGTAGAAGCGGTAGGCGAACGAGAAGAGGATGACGCCGATCGTGATCGCCTCGATACGCCGGCGCGGCGCCAGCAGCACGATCAGCGGCCAGACGAGATAGAACTGCTCCTCGATGCTGAGGCTCCAGAAATGGCAGAGGAGCCAGGGGTTCCAGTCGTTGCGCAGCGCATACCAGAAGTTCGAGAGATAAAGCGCATGCCAGGCAAGCGACGAGCTGGACTCTTCCAGATTGGTGACCCAGACCAGGGCCAGCACCGCGAAATAAGGCGGAAAAATCCGGATTATGCGCCTGGCGTAGAAGGCGCGCAGCGCTGGCCCGGAAGCGAATGCGTTGCTCTCACGCGCGTCCAGCAAAAGCCGGGTGATCAGGAAGCCGGAGAGCACGAAGAACAGCCGCACGCCGAGATGGCCGAGGAAGGAGGTGCCGTTCGGCGCAAGGAAATGCGCGTAAAGCACCAGCGTGACGGCTACAGCTCGCACTGCATCAAGCTGGATGTCGCGCTGACCTGTCATTGGCGGGGTCCCCCGGCTCCGCCGTAAGATCCTGCGCTGGACCTGCAAAGCACGCCGGCTCGGCCTGTCGACGAATCTCCGTCCGGGGCGAGAGTGCCGTCCTTGGCTATCAGCGGAATGCCCATTCGGCTCAACGTAGCGGCATCCTCCACTGCCCATGTTAGTTAACATCTGTCTCGGCTTATGTTGCGGCGCAACACACAATGCTTACGGGTTTGAAATAAAGCTGTGATCGGGAAGGTTGCAGAACAAAGTTGTCCGCGGGCGATTTGGCCTATGGTCCTATATACGCAGGGGCGTTTGGTCCGGCTTTGGTAGTATTTATCGCCAAGGATGTTGGGGCTTTTCGCTGCAACCGGAGCGCGTGTTTCGGCCTGTATTTACAGTAACGCCTCACTTAGCTGAAGATTGCTAAGCGGCGTTGTGAAAACTGTTTTGACTTTCAAAGTCTTGTGCGGCGCAGCAAACCAGTCGCGAGAGGCCTTGTCCAACCATCCGGCTCCGTTGCCTTAAGACAAGGGAAACGCCAGTCTCTATCTCCACCACGGACCGGGGCGCGGGGGATGGAGGAGAAGTGACGTCGACGCCGATCGCAACACCGCAGGCGCCGCTGGGGGCCTTGCCCGTGCTTGGCTTGCTCAGCGCCATCCTTTCGGTGCAGGTTGGCGCCGCCTTCGCCAAGGGCCTGTTTCCGGTCCTTGGGGCCGAGGGCACAACGATGCTGAGGCTCGTCATCGGCGCGTTGATGCTGGCGGCAGTGCTCAGGCCATGGAAAGTGCTGCCGACGCGAAAGGGATTGCCTTGGCTCGCCGCCTATGGCGTCACCGTTTCGGTGATGAACCTGCTCTTCTATGCCGCGCTCGAGCGCATTCCGCTGGGCATCTGCGTGGCGCTCGAATTCACCGGCCCGCTTTTTGTCGCCACACTCGGCTCGAGGCGCCTTCTCGACCTCGTCTGGGTGGTGCTTGCCGTCGCCGGCATCGTGCTGCTCTCGCCGTTCGCCGATATCAGCCGCGGGCTCGATCCGATCGGCGTGCTGCTTGCGCTTGCCGCCGGCGCCTGCTGGGGGCTCTATATCATCTTCGCGCAGAAGGCCGGCGCCGAGCTTGGCGCCCGCACCTCGGCCTATGGCATGGCGATCGCCGCGCTCGTCGCGCTGCCTTTCGGCTTCACCGCAGCCGAACCTTATCTCACCGACCCGCATGTCATGGGGGCCGCGGTTGTCGGGCTGTTTTCCAGCGCGCTGCCCTTCTGGCTGGAGATGTTAGTGCTCGCCAGAATGCCGGCGAAAGTCTATGGCATGATCGTCTGCCTGGAACCCGCAGGCGCCGCGCTTACAGGGTTTCTCTTCCTGCACGAGAGCTTGAGCGTTTTGCAATGCGCCGGTATTGGCGCCGTGATTGCCGCCGCGTTCGGCGCGGCCGTAACGGCGAGAGCGCCGGTTCCGTCACCCTGTTGAGGATCAATGCATGTCGCCTGAGGGCGCGCCGTTTTGGGAGAGCATGAGAACAAAAGACTCGAAGCGCGTCGCTCGAATTCGTTTCAGCGAAACGCGCTCATTCACGCCTGAAAAAAGCCGTGCGCAGCCGCGTCCGACTACATCTGTTGGTTGAGATAGGACTTAGGTCCGATTTCATTGCGAAAAAGGTCTGAAAAAGCAAGACAAGGGTCGTGGGCCACTTCCCCACGACGGGTTGATTGGGGATGCTGATGTTGCGACATTGCCGGTGGGGTAGTTCGGCCGAAGGGTCGGATGGCTGGCAAGGGGAGATTGGGATGCGCGTATCGCGCATGGGCTGCAGGCATGTCTTGCGGGCGCTTGTTGCGCTGGCGCTTGTTGTCGCGCCTTTTCATCTCTCCTTCGACGGTCCCGTCGTGGCCAAGGCCTATGCCGGCAAAGGCGGCAATGGCAACGGCAATGGCGGTGGGAACAGCGGCGGCGGAAACGGTAACGGCAACGGCGGCGGCAACAACGGTAACGGCAACGGCAACTCGGGCGGCAACAACGGAAACAGCAACTCGGGCGGCAACAACGGCAACGGAAATAGCGGCAAAGGCAAGGGCGCAACGAGCACTGCCGCCGCCGCCGATGTCGATGATCATGTGAATGCTGCGACCGGCGACAAGGTCGAGGTCGGTGCCAATAGCATCCAGGTCACGCACCGGAACGGAATGAAGGAGAGGATCGAGAACGGCCGTTTCAGGATGGAGGACAAGTTTGGTCGCACCATCGTCGAGCGCAAGGCCACAGTGGCCGATCTCGATCGCCTGAAGAGTTTGTGAGAGCGAGGTTCTATCTGGATTAGATCTTAAGGGGCCAAAAGCCAGCGCTGCAAAATCAGGTTGCCACCTTTTGCTTCGTCTCTTCGGTCCTGATCGTCTTACGACAGAACTCCCGCTGCTCACCTTGCCCCCGCCTTTTGGCGGGGGTACTTTTTGGGGGCCCTTGAGACGGCTGCCGGATAAGGCGGGCTCTTGGCGCATGCCCCCCGCAGTCCGGGAACAATTCATGCGCAAACCAAAGGTTACGGCGCTTTTCCGCCCAGGAGGGCGCATGCGCCGTAGCATGCCGCGGTTCGTTGAGTGTCCGCGCCGTTCTCGCGTGCGACAGTCATAATGAATTGCTAACCGCTTTCCAAGCGATTTTGGTTAACGCGACGGCAGTCGCAGCCTCTAGTTGTGTTCCCGGCTGGTGCGACAATGGTCCCCAAGTGACTGCAAAAAGGTCCGACCGGACATGGCATGGGTCGTGGGCCGCTTCCGTAACCTTACCAAAGCGTGAATCTTGTCTGGTCAAGACACCGGTTCCGCCTTGGCGGGCTGAGAGCGGAACTTCGGCAGGGCCGAGGCGGAACCGGCATGAACCAAGGACGGCATGCGCGAACCCGCCTCAAAAAGGTTTGTCCGCCTTACGCTGCGCGCCGCGGCCGCGCTGGCGCTTTTTGCCGCGCCTAGTCATTTCACGTCCAATAGCCTCGCCAAGCTCCTGGTGGCCACCGCTTATGCCGACAACGGCAATGGCGGCGGCAACGGCAATGGCGGCGGCAACGGCAATGGCGGCGGCAACGGCGGCGGGGGCGATAGCGGCGGCGGAAACGCTGGCGGCAATTCCGGCAACGGCAATGCCGGTGGCGGCAATGCCAATGCCGGTCCTGGCAACAACAGCGGCAAAGGCAACACCAACCCCGGCGGCAAGGCCGCCAGCCGTGTCAATGCGGCGACGGGCGACACAGTCGAGATCGACGGCAACAGGATCACCATCATCCACCGAAACGGCATGAAGGAAGAGATCGAGAACGGACGCTTCGAGATGAGCGATGCGCAAGGCCGCACCATCGTCGAGCGCCGGGCGACCGAGAAGGATCTGGCCCGTCTGCTAGGCTTGTGAGGGCCGAGAGAAGCTACCCCCTTTTCCCGCGCCTTCGCAAATCACCCCCGCCTTTAGAGGCGGGGGTGATTTGCTTTTGAGGGGACGGTGAATGGTGAATAGTGAATAGCAATCAACGGACGGCACTTCACCGAATGGAACGCGCCGGCGCTTCACCATTCACTATTCACTAATTCCTCTCTCTCGCTTCATGCATCAGCAGCGCCGCCTCCGTCCGATTGCGCACGTTGAGCTTGGCGAGCACTCGGGTCATGTGGTGCTTGACCGTCTTTTCCTGCAGCGACAGCCGCATCGCAACCTCCTTGTTGCTCAGGCCCTCCGCCACCAGCCCCAGGATCTCGGCCTCGCGGCCGGTGAGCTGGCTGAGCGGGTCGGGCTTGCGGCTGGTGGGCTGTAGCAGGTCCGACAGCAGCCGGGCAGAAAGCGTCGGCGAAACGTAGCTCTGGCCGTTGGCGACGTCGCGCAAGATCTCGGCCAGCGACTTGGAGCCGACGCCCTTCAGCACATAGCCCCGCGCGCCCGCCTTCAGCGCCTGGGCGACATCGGCATTGGTCTCGGACACGGTGAGCATGACGATCTTTTGCTCGGGCGCCGCCGAAAGGATGCTGGCCAGCGCATTGAGGCCGCCGCCGGGCATGCTGATGTCGAGCAGCAGCACGTCGGGCGCGCTGGCGCGGACCAGCTTTTCGGCGTCCTCGGCGCTGGCGCCTTCGCCCACAAGCTCGAAGCCGCCGATCTCGCCGAGGCTGCGCGCCACGCCCTCACGAAACAGCGGATGGTCGTCGACAATAGCGATGCGGATGGGTGCGGTCACGGCTGCTCCTCGACAGACAATGTGATTACCAGTCTCGTTCCCCCCGGCCCCGAAAGCGTCTCGAACTGCCCGCCAATGCTTTCGATACGCTCCCTTAGGCCGGCAAGCCCGAGGCCTTCGCTTCGCGCAGGATTGAAGCCCGGACCGGTATCCTGCACCTCGACCAAAAGCTTGCCGCCCTTCATCGTGGCTCTCACCTGCTGGCCCTTGCCCTTGCCGTGCCGGAAGGCGTTATTCAGTCCTTCCTGCACGAAACGATAGATGCTGATCTTCTCCGAGGTGCCGAGTTCCGGCAAGCGCTCCGGCAGCGTCAGCAGCACTTTGGTGTCGGTGCGGCGCTCATGCTCGGCGACCGCCAGCCGCAATATGTCGGCCACCGCCTGCGTCTCGATCTGCGGCAGCACCAGGCCGTTGCAGATGCCGCGTATCTCGCGCATCGCTTCGCCCAGCGTCTTATGGATGCCGGCGATTTCCGCCTCGCGCTGCGGTTTGGGCGTGGCGGGGTCGACCAGCACCGGACTGTCCATTCTGAGCGCGGCAAGCGCCACCAGCTGCGCCGGGCCGTCATGCAGGTCGGCGCCGATGCGCCTCAGGTAGCGTTCGTTGATGGCAGTGGCTCGCCGCGAGGCGCGCTGCACGCGTTGGCGTAGCGACGAGTTCTGCGCCAGCGCCTCCTGCAACTCGGTGACCTTGGCTTCGAGCGCGGCACGCTGCGTCTGGATGGTGCGGCTGCCGCGAAACACGATGCCCGACAGCAGCGCCAGCGAGGCGGCGGTGGCGCCGGCCACCACCAGCCAGGTCCATCTGAGCGCTGAGTTCAGCGTCTCCTGGAAATCGTCGGCGACTTCGTAGAATTCCGACACCGCCACCACTTCGCCCGACCAGGGTTCGCGCACGGGGTTGTAGATCTCGAACAACGGCGCGGTCACCGCTTTCTCTTCGCTGGTCTCAGGATCGTCGGCGAGGTTGTTGAATTCCGCCACGACATTGCCGGCAAAGGCCGAGATCAGATTGGGGTTGGGCGGAAACGTCTTGCCGATCAGCTTCGAGTTATCGGCGTAAAGCACCGTGCCGTCGCGCCGCCACAGCTTGAATGACACTAGCCTCTTGCCGAGCGCGCCCTGGCCGAGCGTCTCGTCCAGCGCCCGTTTGACCGTGTCGTCGAGCTCGCGGCTCTTGCGCAGGTCCGGCAGCAGCGGCGCGATCACGCTGTCGACATAGAGCGCCGTCGTGGTGGCGGAGTTGTGCATCACGCCTTCGCGGATTTGCGACGTCACCCAGAGGCCAACCACGAGCATCACCGCCAAAAGCCCGATGCCGCCGGCAATCACAAACTGCCAGGCCAGCGACAGCCCGCTCCAGATTTGCACAGGTCGCTTCAAGGTCTCCCTGACCATACGCGCGATTCACCCCACCACGAAAAAGAGTATAGGCCAGCCGCGGCAATTGCGACACCGACCTTGGTCCGGCCTTCAGGCGAGCGGTTAACAGCGCGGCCGTCGAGGCTGCAGAAACCGCTTGCAGGTGCCAAGAACGCCTAGTCCGGCCCCCGGCTCAGATGCGGGCGGAACATTAGCAGTTTCTAAGTGTTGAGGTCTTTGCGAGGGCTCCCGAAAGAAACTTCGGCCTATGCCCCCTTGGCAGGCGCGTTTCCTGACCGCTGACATGTGGAGAGGACCATGAACAACATCATCTGGATCGTAGGTGCTATCGTCATCGTGATCGCCATTTTGAGTT
Source organism: Mesorhizobium sp. WSM3862 (assembly GCF_002294985.1). Classification (GTDB taxonomy): domain Bacteria; phylum Pseudomonadota; class Alphaproteobacteria; order Rhizobiales; family Rhizobiaceae; genus Mesorhizobium. The sequence continues at coordinate 59,795 of NZ_NSGE01000008.1, forward strand.
TTCTGGGTCTGCGCTGATTCGAGCCGGGCCGCTTGTAGCGATTGGCGGCGCGAATGAAACGTGCGGCGGCTTGGGCCGGCCTTGGCCATCCGGCTTTTCGGTCGTGCTCGTGGGGATGATCACCGCACTTGTTTTCAGGCGGATGGGCTGGAACGCAAAATAGGGCGACCGCGTTTTGTCTCGCTATGTCGAGGAGTTCTCACCTTCACAAGGCCGAGATGCCAGGCTTGGCCTCGATTGCCGAGGCGGAGCGCCGGGCGCGCGCCGAAAAGAACGCCAGACTGAGGGATCTTCGTACGCATACATCGTGGCTGGTGCTCGATCCCGACGCGCTTTTTCGGGACGAGATCGACTGCTCGGCGCTGTTCGGTGAAGTGCCTGGGCTAAAAATCATCGGCTAGGAGAGGCCCTTGGCTGTCAGGCCGGCTGAAGCCGTCCGACAGGTGCCCCGCGCGAGATCGCAATCAGCCGCGCAACGGCCAATGGCGCCAAGAACATGAAAACCGTCGTGATGCCGAGGAAGATCGACCAAGCCAGATCGATCACGCTGTGGTCATAGCAGACTGCGAATTCCATGGCGCCTCACCCTATTATCAACCCCGCTGCGCATCAGGTTGCCACGCATTGAGCCAAGCATGATCCTCATTTTCAAGAAATACAAGAGATCGCTAATTTGGGTAGTGGATCAGTTTGAAAGTCCACCCCGATCAGAATAGGCGCTTTCGCCTAGGCCCCGTCCGGAAATAGGCGGAGACGGGCATCACCGACAAGCTTTGGGAGATCGCGGACATCGTTGAGCTTGTCGAAGCCAAGAAGCCAACGGTGCGCGGCCCTTACAAAAAGCGCGTGACGTAAAAAGAGAAGGGCTCGCGGCGAATGGGCGCGAGCCCTTTTCCTTGCCAAGAGCGACATTGTTGGGCGTGCTCCCAGCGGCCGGATAATCATCACAATCAAGGGTTTGAAGGAAGCTGGCGATCATTCACATTTGTTCAATAGAGCGTGATCGACGGGGGAGTTTGGGCTAACCCGTGATTCAAACCGACCCACTATCCTAGTTGGGGTGGAATTTCACCGTCCGGCCGCGTCATAACGAAACACCAGCGGCTTGTCTCGGCAATCAGCCAGCGCGTGGAGCAGATCGCCGATACTCAGGTCAGACGGATCCAATGGAGGAGCAGCGACGATTTTTTGGTTGTCAGGAGTGAGCATGACGGCTATTCCTCGTTTCAATATTTCAAGGATTGTTGAAACTTGGATGAGCGTCAAGCCCTGATGGCCTTTGGTGCGCTGTCGCAGGAAACGCGGCTGAAACTGCTTCGGTTGCTGGTGGTTGCCGGGCCGGACGGCATCGCCGCCGGTTCGCTTGCCGAACAGGTCGAGGTCTCTCCGTCCAATGTCAGCTTCCATCTCAAGGAACTGGAGCGCGCCGGCCTGGTCGGCACGCGCCGCGACGCACGCTCGATCGTCTACAGCGCGGAATACGATGCGCTTTCCGCTCTGATCCGCTTCCTGATGGAGGATTGCTGCTCGGGCCGGCCGGAAATCTGCGCGCCGGCGCTCGCCGCCCCGTGCTGCCGGCCGGGCGAGGGACCCCGGCAATGATCTCTTACGATCTGCCGCGACGTGCCGTTGCTGAAGCCCTGGGCGCCGGCCTGCTGGTGGCAACGGTGGTCGGTTCCGGCATCATGGCGGAGACGCTGACGCATGACACCGCGCTGGCGCTGCTCGCCAACACGCTCGCGACCGGCGCCATGCTGGTGGTGTTGATCACCATCCTCGGACCGATCTCCGGGGCGCATTTCAATCCGGCCGTCTCGCTCGTCTTCTGTTTGAACCGGTCGCTGCCGGCGCGCGATCTGCCTGCCTATCTCGCCGCGCAGTTCGCCGGCGGCATCGCCGGCACGATCGCCGCGCACCTCATGTTCGCCCTGCCGCCCTTGGAAATCGCGACCAAGCTGCGCGCCGGACCGGCGCAATGGTTTTCAGAGATTGTCGCGACATTCGGCCTGGTCGCTGTAATTCTCGCCGGCCTGCGCTTTGAGCGACGGGCTGTGCCATGGCTGGTAGGCCTCTTCATCACCGCCGCATACTGGTTCACCGCCTCTACGTCGTTCGCCAATCCGGCCGTCGCCGTGGCGCGTGCGCTCACCGACAGCTTTTCCGGCATCAGGCCGGCCGATCTCCCGGGTTTCATCGTCGCCGAACTGCTCGGCGCCTTGATCGCGCTGGCGCTGATGGGATGGCTGCTGCGGCCCGAATCCATCGAGCAATCCGAGCCACTGAAAGCCGAGCCATGACGGTCACCATCTACCACAACCCCGCTTGCGGCACCTCGCGCAACACGCTTTCCATGATCCGCGCCAGCGGTGAGGAGCCGATGGTGATCGAATACCTGAAGGCGCCGCCGAGCCGCGAACGGCTACTCGAATTGATCGCGGCGATGGGCATCACCCCGCGCGACCTGTTGCGGGAGAAAGGCACGCCCTACGCGGAGCTTGGCCTCGCCGATCCGAAATGGAGCGACGACGAGCTGATCGGTTTCATGCTCGCCCATCCCATCCTCATCAACCGGCCGATCGTGGAGACGCCCAAAGGCACGAGGCTCTGCCGGCCGTCGGAGGCGGTGCTGCCGCTGCTCGACAACCCCGTGCGCGAATTCATCAAGGAGGATGGCGAGAAGGTCGCCTGGTTGCCGCAAACCTAGAGCGCCAGATGCTTCATGAAGTAGATCGAGGCTCGTGGTTTGCGAACGGGTCGACAAAGTGATGCGGCACGACACCGACTTCTTGCCAGTTTCTGCATAAGGTCCGCCGCTATCGGAGCTTGGCGATAGATTTGTCGCGCGGCGAACCCATGGCGGCGATCGCTACGCCGGCAGCCGATCAGGCGCAGTCCTTCAACTCGACCACCTCGACGCCAAGGCGGAAGGCCTGACCATCGGCATAGGAGCGCGCATATTGCTCGGCTTCGAAAGGGAAGGTCATCGTTGTGCCGTAGGCGGTGACGCGCACCGTCCACCTCTGGCCCTTGACGAGTTCAACGCCGTGAAGCTTGGCCGTCGCCATCTCACCCTCCTCCAGTCCGGCATGCTCGCGGACGCAAAGACTAACGCCGCGGAAGTCGTTTGAGTACAAATAATCCGACCCAATCGTGTCGCTACCGCGTCGATTCCGACATTCGGCGCGGCGCTTCCGTGAAATGGATCACGTTCGCTGCTGGAACCCTGGACAGGTCGAGTGGATTAGACTTACGAGCAGAGGAGGTGTCCCATGATCCGCAAGCTGAAGTCCGGCGACTACCGGCTCTATTCGCGCAAGGTGGATCCGAGGACCGGCAAACGCCGGAATCTCGGCACCTTCAAGTCGCGCGAGGCTGCCGAAAAGCACGAGCGCGAGGTGCAGTATTTCAAGCGGCATTAGCGTCTTGCGGCAACCTCGTTCGGTCCGGCGCCGCCTGTGCGGAAACGGGATCGGCGAGTGGGCAGTGATTAGAAAACGCTAACGGAACGGAAACACGTCTGCGCTAGGGTGGTGCGTCGGGCGAGGGAGTTTGAGCCCGCCGGGCAAGTTTCGGGACCAGTGCATCATGGCCACCTTTCCCCACTTAGAGCGCCGTCTTCATTCACGAGAATTCGTGCTGAAGGAGGCCACGATCGTCACCGGCGACGCCAGCATCAAGTGCTCCGTCCGTAACCAGCACGAGCATGGCGCCGAACTGCGCGTCGGGCCGCAGGTGGAATTGCCCGACCGTTTCACGCTCATTGTTCCCGATGACGACGCCGTCTATCGGGCCGTGGTGCGCTGGCGCCGCAACGAGCGCGTCGGCGTGCAGGTCTACAGCAATTCAATGAAGGGCTGATGGCCTCCTTCGTTAGCCCCGGCAACAAGCTCGAAATATCCAACCAGACAGTGCGGCTCACGGCAATCTACCAGTTTTTGAGGGGGAGCCGCGGCGGAGCGGCGTCGCCGGCTTCTCCACCGCCGTCGTCTCGTTGAGCGCGGGGGCCACGTGCAGGCCGCCGAGCGCGACCTGCTGAATGGAGGCCCGGCTCTCGTCGGACCCTCCCGTGCTCAGTCGTGATGCTCGGGCATCGACTTCAGCTGGTCCTTCGTCCATCTGGTCACGGCGTGGACGTCGCCGTCCTCGTCGCGCATGAAATCCAATTGGTTGGCGCTGACGGCGACCGGCTTTGCACCGATGCCGAGGAAGCCGCCGACATCGATGACGACCTGGCTGCCATGCATGTGGTCGACCGAACCGATCTTTTCGTCGTCCGGGCCGTAGATGGTTGCGCCTTCGAGAATGCTGGGAGTCAGTTCGGCGTTTGTCAGCCTTACGTGGTTGGTGTGATCCATGACAGGTCTCCTGTGGTTAGACAGGAGGAACTGTCGATGGCAACGAGGGTTCCGCCGACGTCGAATGCCGGCAACCGTCGCACGCGTCGTGGTTCCTGACCTACAGCCCTTTCCGTGCCCGGATGCTCCGCGCCGCCTGCTCGATCGCGGCGCGGTCGCTGCCCAGCCTGTCGAGCAACTCCTGCGCTTCTTGGGCCGATATGCCGGTGCGTATCGCAAGCGCCTCGACCGTCAGCACATCCGCGCTGTCGATCTCGCGCGTTGCAGGCAGCGCATCGCCTGCCGTGAGCGGCAGCGCCGCCTCGCGATCGATCTCCATCTCGGCCTGGCGCCAGTGCCGCTCATGGTCGCCATGCAAACTGCCCTCGCGCTGCCAGAGCTCATAGGCACGCTGCCTGATCTTCTCGGTCCGATCATCATCCATTGCCGTTCCTCCCTTTGCGTGCCACTCAACGCGGGATGAGGCGGAACGATCCGCGAGACCCAAGAAGTGATCGGCTGGGCCAAAGCCTGGCCGGTTGTCAGGCTCCGTAAGTCGCCAGCGGACTGCCGAATATCCCGGCCTCGGGTTTCACGCCCAGGCCCGGCCGCTGCGGCACGGCTATGTGGCCCTTTTCGATCACGACCGGGTTCTTCCGGTCGAAATGCCCGTCGATATATTCTTGGGCGATCCAGGCCCCCTCCATCCGGCGCGGCTCGACCGTGGCAGCAAGATGGACACACGCCGCCGCGATGATGTCGCCGCCCCAGGCGTCGTCGCAGCTGTGCGGCAGCGAGCGAATTGCGCAAAGGTCGCGCACGGTTGTCATCTTCGTGAGGCCGCCGAGGCGCGTCACCTTGAAGCCGAAGCCGTCGGCGATGCCCATGGAGATCGCTCGAAGCACCGCGTTCTGGTCCTCGGTACTCTCGTCGAGGTAGACCGGATGCGTCACCCGGCCCTTCAGCGTAGCGACTTCATCCATGGTGTTGCAGGGCTGTTCGAAGACGAAGGGGATCGCCTGGCAAAGCCGGTCGAGATGCATTGCCGACGCGATTGTCAGGCCCCGGTTGCCGTCGACCGCGATGCGCGCCTTGTAGCCGACAGCTTCCCAGACCTTGTGCACGACGGCCACGTCTTCTTCGAGGTTGCGCCCACCGATCTTCACTTGGAGGCGGGGATAGCCGGCCTTCACCTTGTCGGCGGCGATCCTCGCCGTTTCGTCCGGCGGACCTACGATCAGCGAATAATAGGCCGGCACGCGATCGGTCAGCGCGCCGCCCAGCAGCGTCGAGACCGGCACGCCGAGCTTTTGGCCGAGCAGGTCGAGAAAGGCCATGTCGAACGCGGCCTTGGCATAGCCATGTCCGTTCAGGCGCTCGTTCATCTGTTTCGCAAGCAGTCTGATAGAAGCGATCTCCGCACCGATCAGACCCGGGGCGATTTCGGCGATCGCCGCGCGGGCGCCCAGTGCATGGTGCGGCTGATAGACCGGTCCGATCGGGCAGGTCTCGCCCCAGCCGGTCAAGCCGTCATCGGTCACGATCTCGACAAGGGTGGAGTCCAGCGACTCCACGTCGTCGCTGGCCATGCGGTAGATGCCGCCTTTGACGGGCAACTGCGCCGAATAGACGTTGATCCGATCGACGCGCATCACATACGCGCCCTGGCCGAGGTCGGATCGTAAGGCGAGTCCGCGATCACCTCGGCGATCTTCCATTCCCCCAAAATGGCGACCTCGAGTTTGGTGCCAGGCTTGCTCAGACGCTGCGGCAGAAGGGCCAGCGCCACGTCATGGCCGAGCGCGTAGCCGTAGCCGCCCGACGTAATGCGCCCGACAAGTTCGCCGTCGATATAAAGGCCCTCCGAGGCAAGCGTGCTCGCGCCGTCGGTTTCGATCTTGAGCGTCACCGACCGGCGCTGGTCGTTCCTCGCCTTGTATTTCAGCATCGCCTCGCGGCCGACGAAATCGCCCTTGTCGAGGCGGATGAAGCGCTCGAGCCCGCTCTCCAGCGCGTTGAGCTCAGGGTTCATGTCGCGATACATGGCGCGATAGGATTTTTCGAGCCTGAGCGACTCCAGCGCATGCAGCCCGACAAGCCGCATGCCGTGCTTCTCGCCCTCCTTTAGGATGGCATCCAGCAGCTGCCGCTGATAGGGCAGCGGATGATAGAGTTCCCAGCCGAGCTCGCCCTCATAGTTGACGCGCAGGAGCCGAACGTCGCTGGCCAGGGCGACGCTGCCGGTCGTCACGCTGAACCACGGGAACTTTTGGTTCGAAAGATCGACCTCGGTCAGCGGCTGCAGCACTTCGCGTGCCTTGGGCCCGACGACGGTGAAGCAGCCGCGATCGTTGGTGACGTTCTTCAGTGATACGCTGCCGTCGGCGGGCAGCAGCCTTGAGAGATCGTCGAAATTCCAGCGCTCGGCGCGCGGCGTCGAGATCAGGTAGAACAGGTCTTCTCCGAGCCGCGCCACCATGTACTCCGCCTGCACGCCGCCGCCCGCAGTGAGGTGATGCGCAAGCGTCACCTTTCCGACAGCCGGCAAGCGATTGGCAATGATCCTGTCCAGCCAGGCGGCCGCGTTCGGTCCGGACACCTCGAACTTGGTCATGGGCGTCATCTCGACCAGGCCGACGGCAGTGCGCACCGCCTGGACTTCCTCGGCGACGAGGTTCCCCTTTGGCGTCCATCGCCAGCTATACTGGTCCTTGGCTTCGACGCCGTCGCGCGCGAACCAGTTGGGCATCTCCCAGCCATTGAGCACGCCCCAGACGGCGCCGAGCTCGGTCAGCCTGTCATAGGAAGGCGCGGTCTTCTGCGGCCGGGCGGCGGGCATGTCCTGTCCCGGATACTTCTGCTCCGCATGTGTGCCCCAGGCCTCGCGGACCTTTTCGCGCGTCCAGGCCTTGTTGGCGTAGTCGCCGAAGCGGCGCGGATCGAGATCCGAGGTGTCGAGGCTGTTGCCGCCTTCGACGATCCGTTCCGACAGGTAATAGCCGATCGTGCCGCCCCACAGGATGCCGCCTGGCACGCCTTCGGCCAGCCAGACATTGGGCAGCCCCCAGGCCGGCCCCATCAAGGGAAGCTCGTCCGCGGTCATCTGGAACGGTCCGCGCACATTGGCCTTGATACCGACGCGCCCCAGCGCCGGCACAAGCCGCAGAGCCTGCTCCCAGTTCCACGACACCGCCTCGAAATCTTCTTCGACGAGGTCGGCGCCGAACCAGGAAGGGACGCCGTCCTCGGCGAACAGTTTCAGGTTCGCCGTGCGCTCGTAAGGCCCGAACATCAGCCCGTCGCCTTCTTCGCGCAGATAGCCCTCGAACCCTTCGTCGCGCAGGATCGGCATTTCGGGGCGGCCCTGCCTTTTCCGCTCGACGATTTCCGGCACCGCTTCGGTGATCCAGTACTGGTGCAGGATCGGGATCGCCGGGATATCGAGGCCGAGCAGCGCGCCGGTCTGGCGCGCATAATTGCCGGTCGCGGAGATCACGTGCTCGCAGGTGATGTCGCCCCGGTTGGTCTGGACGAGCCACTCGCCGCCGGGCGTGCGCCTGAAGCCGGTGACCTCGGTGTTCAAGTACACCTTGGCACCCAGATCCCGCGCGCCTTTGGCCATGGCGTGCGTCACATCGGCCGGCGCGATGTGGCCGTCGTCGGGATGATAAAGCGCGCCGAGCATGTGGTCGTTGTCGAGCAGCGGCGCCAGCTGCCTCGCCTCGGCCGGCGTCAGCAACTCAGCGCGCATGCCCTGGACGTCGGCCACGCTCATATAGCTCTTGAATTCGTCTAGCCGGTCGCGGCTGTTGGCAATGCGCAGCTGGCCGCATTTGTGCCAGCCGACCGGCTGGCCGGTTTCGGCCTCCAGCCCTTCATAGATCTCGATGGTCTTCTTGATCATGCGGCCGACATTGATGTTGCGGGTATAGGACGGGATCAGGCCCGCCGCATGCCAGGTGGAGCCGGCCGTAAGCTGGGTCCGCTCGAGCAGCGCAACGTCGGTCCAGCCGCGCTTGGCCAGGCCGTAAAGGATGCCGGCGCCGACGCATCCTCCGCCGACGATCACCACTCTCGCATGTGCTTGCATCGAACCACCAATTCCAGATCGTTTTCAAAAGCGCGCCGCCGAAGCTACAGGCGACGGAAGGCCGTGTAACGTTCTGAAAAACTAGGGGTAACGATAAATTGGGCTTATGCAGCGATCCCGCCTTGGCGGCTCGCTCCTCCCGGCGTTTTTACTGCGCCTGCCCGTCCTGCGCCGTCTCGTCCTTGAACTCGACTTTCGTGCCCGGCTTGACCATGGCGGCGAGGTCTTCGGCATCCCAGTTGGTCAGCCGGATGCAGCCATGCGAGTAGGTCGTGCCGATCTTGCCGGGATCCGGCGTGCCGTGGATGCCATAGCTTTCGATCGAGAGGTCGATCCAGACCGATCCCACCGGATTGTTAGGTCCCTTGGCGATGGTGAAGGGCCGCTTGCTCTTGACCCCCTTGAAGGCGAATTTCGGATTGTAGTGATAGGTCGGATTGCGCACCACGCGTTTGACCTCCGCGGCGCCGCTCGGCGCCGGCTTTTCCTCGCTGCCGATCGAGGCCGGATAGACCGCAACCGGCTTGCCTGATGGATCGAGCGCGCGGACCTGGCGGGATGCCTTGTCGACCTCGATGGTCTCGATCTCCGCCGGGGCGTCGCCCCGTCCGAGATCGGGCACCACGAGGCTCACATCTGCCTTCCGGAACCCGACGCGCGGGTTTAGCGTCTTCAGCAATTGTTCGCTGATATGGAAACGCTCGGCCAGCCTCTCCCGCGCATTGCGATAGCCGAGGCGCTTCAGACGAGCCATCCGCTCCAGGCGGGTGGGGATGCGCCTGGTAAAGGGGCCGCGCACGTCCTTGACCGTGACCTCATATGTCACCAGAACCGGCTCGGCGGAGCTCGCCGTCAGCTTGTCCCAGGTCTCGCGTGTGAGCTTGCCGTCGGAAGCCAGTCCGTTGGCCGCCTGGAACGCCGCCACGGCTTTGGCAAAATTGTCGGAGAGGCGACCGTCGATCAGGCCCGGCGAGAAGCGGGCGCGATCGAGAAGGATCTGCGCCTTGAGAAGCATCGGACTGACGTCCTTCGGCTCGTCCTCGCTGAATTGCGCCTGATTGACCGCGTCGAGATCAAGCCTGGCCGCCTGAGCTCCGCTGCATGCGAGCGCGAACGCCACGGCAGCGACAACGAAGAGCCGGACCATCGACTTCACTCCCGGGTTACGACAAAAACCTGTCTTTATGACGCGGGCGTGCCGATCTGGTTCCTGTCGCAGCGCCGGCGTGCAAATCATTAGAACGTGCACCTTTGGGCGTACGATCTTGAATTTTATGCCGAAACCAGTTCCCAAGAGCGAAAAATGCTGGCATGATCATATAAGGGCCTATGCATTTTCTGATTCGATGGGCCCTTGCCTGGTGACCGGCGGCTCCCCAACGCCCCCCGCCCATGCCGCCGGTTACTTTCATTTGAGGCCTCAGTCCCAGGCAATGCCGTGGCCGACCCGATTCCGGCAAAACGCTAGCGCTTCACGCACATATTAGCGGTTTGGAACATTCCTGCCTTCCCGGTGTTCGTTTTGCCAGGAGGAGCAACCATGGCAGACGTCAAAACGAAGCGCGATTTCCGGGACCGCGACCGTGTGTCGGCGGACGACGATTATGAGGTTCGCTACTTTGCCAAGCAGCATCGCATCACGCCTGAACAGGTTCGGGAGCTGATCAGCGAGCACGGCAACGACCGTAAGATTTTGCAACGTGAGGCAAGAAAGCTGGGTGACAAAGCTTTCTGATTTGGGACCGCCGATCTTTGCCCGGTTGCGGGTCAGAGCAGCCGCCAACGAAGAGGACCAGTTCCGGATATGTCCCGCCTGTGGGCAGGCAGTGGACTGGGGCGACCTCCGGCAGGTGATCTGGCATGAGCAGCCGGGACACACGAAGCTGGAAATTGACAGCTGAAAAGCCCTAGGGGAGACCCCTTGATGGATTTGACGCCAGAGGAGTCGCGAGCCGCACGAGAACTCCTGCATTGGTCGCAGGTGCGCCTCGGCGCCAAGGCCAGCCTAGGCGAAGGGACCATTCGCGACTTCGAGAACGGGATCAGAATTCTGCGGGTCGAGAAACGAACCCGCATCCGTCGCGCTTTTGAGGCGGCGGGCGTCGTGTTCACGGCGAAGGGGCCCTCGCTTTCGGGCCTCAGGCCCGAAATGAATGGCTATCGCCATAAACAGCGCCGCTAAGCTAGTCCCGCTGCCGAGCGCTGCTGGCAGCGAGCTAACTGTCCACGCAAACCGGAGGTCGCGTCCTCCGTGAGGCCTGTGAGCACTCGTGGACGTTTGCTGGAGAGCTTCGACTTCAAGCTGGTTCAACCTCGACCAGGCAAATGAACGACGCCTATGGCTGACTTATTTGTAGGGCAGGACCGCGGCCGCGCGTTGCCGCGTTCCCGAAGGGGAAGTCAGAGATTCCTCGATCTTCGAGGCGGCATCAACTTTCCGGAAACCCGTATCGCAGCTTTTGGCCGGTGCCCGGCTGCTTGACAGCGTCAAGTCCCAGTCGGGTGTGTTCGTGCTTGGCAAAAGCTTTCGCGTCCGCTTCGGAACCGAAACCCTTGATGGTGACAACGCCATCCTCGATAACGCGCACGTAATACCTGTCTTCCAGCGTGTCGATCTCGACCGAATCCATTACGATTGACTTGTTCATTGACGGCCCACCTGAAGAAGATCCACCCCGCAGCCAAACGTCGCCGGCTAAGGATTGTTCCGCACTCAACTAATAAAACATCTACTCAGATAATCGGAGCACTCTGCGGGTCGGAGGGCAACGCGTTGCCTTTGCGAGGCCACGCTTGGCCAAGTCGGACAAACATACGATTTTACTAAAATGGAAGGAACTGATGGGACTGCTCCGGCTTGAGTCGCGGTTCCTGGAGTCGCGCGTGCATGACCAGCGGCAAAGACCGGCTTTCCTTCATCGAGTTCCAATCGCCCACCTTGGTCGAGAAAGCTCCCGAAGGCGGCGAATGGCTGCACGAGATCAAGTACGACGGTTACCGAACCCAGCTCATCGTGGAAGGCGGAACAGCGCGAGCCTTCACGCGCCGCGGCTATGACTGGTCGCATCGCTACAGGAGGATTGTCCAGGCGGCGGCAGGCTTGCCGGTGAAATCTGCGATCATCGATGGCGAGGCTGTCGTGATCGGCGACACCGGCCTGCCTGACTACCAGGCGCTGGAGCGCGAGTTGGGCAACCCAAACTCTCCGAGATTGATCTTCTATGCCTTCGACCTGCTGCACCTTGACGGCCGCGATCTGCGACAGCAGCCGCTGGTCGAACGCAAGGCAGCGCTCGAAACGCTGCTGAAGCACAGCGCGCCGACGCTGACCTATGCCGAGCATCTGGAGGTGAGCGGCAGGGAGATGTTCGATCATGCCTGCCGGATGGGCCTGGAGGGGATCGTGTCGAAGCGCGCGGACGCGCCCTACCGTTCCGGCGTGCAGACGAGCTGGGTCAAGGTCAAATGCATCAAGAGCGACACCTTTCCGATCGTCGCGTTCGTCGAGAAGCTTGGCGCTGAGCCGCGCCGGATCGCATCGCTCTACATCGGCAGGCGCGAGGGCGATCGGCTGCTTTATGCAGGCAAGGCTCAGAGCGGTTATACGCTTGAAGTGGCGCGACGCGTTCGCGAACGGCTCGATCCGCTGATCATCGGCAGATCGCCTTTGTCGGAGCCCATTGTGAAGCCAAAGGCGACCTGGGTGAGACCCGAAGTCCTGGCCGAGGTGCAGTTCAGCGGCGTTACCGATCGCGGGATTTTGCGCGAGGCCGTGTTCAAGGGGCTCCGCGAGGACCTGGTGGCGGTCCCGCCAAAGCCGCCGGCGGCGTCGAAACGAAGAGCGGACCGAGATCACGGCGTGCCGCGTGAGAATATCTTGCAGCTGCTGCCCGATGCGGTCTCGCCTTCCAAGGATCAACTCGTTCGCTATTGGAGTCTGGTCGCCGATCAGGCGCTGGTGCACCTCGGCCGTCGCCCACTGAAGCTCGTCCGTCATGCCTTCGGGGCAACTTTCTACCACAAGGGGACGCTGCCCGAGATCCCGGCAGCGGTGCACCAGCTGCGCGTCGAGAAGCGAGAAGGTGGGGAGGGCACTCGGGTCTGGGTCGACGACCTCGACGGCTTGCTCGGGCTGGTCGAAATGGATGCGGTCGAGCTCCACCCGTGGAATGCCACGGTGGATGACATAGAGCATGCCGACCGGATCGTGCTGGATCTCGACCCTGGTGAGGGCGTGGAATGGGCGCAAGTGACTGAGACCGCGCTGGCGCTGCGCGACATCATGGCAGCGTCAGGTCTGGAAAGCTGGCCGAAGGTCACGGGCGGCAAGGGCATTCACTTGTTGGCGCCGCTGGCGGCGAAAATGACCCACGACCGAGCGCGGCAGCTCGCCAGGTCGATTGCCCAGGTCCTCGCCGACGCAGAACCCGACCGCTACTTGCTGTCGGCCGCGCCGGCGGCCCGCAAGGGCCGCATCTTTATCGACTATCTTCGCAACGGGCGATGCAACACGGCCGCCGGCGCTTTTTCGCCGCGGGCCCGCCCTGGCTTCCCCATCGCGCATCCCGTTACTTGGGTGCAGGTAGAGCGGCGTATCCGGCCGGATGCGTTTACCATGGACCATCCGTTCAGGGCGGCTCAGCGAAATGCGGCGTAGCGGGCGAGGCCCGTGAAGATCATCCCGAATCTGCGTTCTTAGTCATAGGCGATTGAATTTTCGGGCGGAACCAGTTTCCAAGAACGCAAATTGCTGGCATGATCATATAAGGGCCTATGCATATTTTGATTCGATGGCCCCTGTTCCTGGTAACCGACGGCTCCCCATCGCCCCCCGCCCATGCCGTCGGTTGCCTCATTTCGAAATCTCAAATTAAGGACGCAGCCCTGACCGGTCGAGCAGGGCTGTGGTACGCCGCAAGGTCTTTGGCCTTGTGGGCCGACGGCAATCACGAGCCGAACCAAAATAGCGCCAGAAGAGCCACAAAGATTGCGGCCGCGGCGACGGTGCCCCACATGAAGACCCTGCTGGTGCCACGCTGCTCCTCCTCGCGGGATAGGTTGTTAGCCATGTCAAGTCTCCTTCGCAGTATCTCCGCACAAGTGTGAACGCCCGTCAGCGGCTCGCCACCGCCCTTGCTTCGCGCTCCAGCGTCGCACGATCGTTTCCGTGCTTTTTGATGAGGTCGCGAGCCTCGGGGATTGTCAGCTGGAATTTCCTCGCGAAGTGGGCGACCTCATATTCCTCATCGCCTGACACGCGGCCGCGGTCGCGGAAATCGCGCTTGGTCGTGTCGTCTGCCATCGTTGTTCCTCCTGGATAGGAACAAAACCGCCTCCCTTTGGGAATGTTCCAGCCTCTGGGAGGTTGGTATGCGGACGCGGCTTCCGTCCTGTCAGCGACGCTTTTCGAGGAGCCGCGGGCCTGCTGCTCGTCATGCCCACTCCCGTCACTCTCGCCACGGAACAATCCGCAGTCCTTGTGGTTCGGGCGCACCCAACCAGGAGGAACAAACTATGTCTGAATCCCGCGAATGGCTGATCCAGTGGCTGAGGGATGCTCACGCAATGGAAGAGCAAGCCGAGACGATGCTGTCCGGCCAGCTGGGTCGGCTCGAGAGCTATCCGGACCTCAGCGAACGCATCCGCGCTCACCTCGCCGAGACCAAGGAGCAGGCGAGACGATTGAAGTCTTGCCTGGATGGCCTGGAAGAAGGTTCGTCAACACTGAAGGACGCAGGCGGAAAACTGACCGCAATGGCGCAGTCGATCAGCGGCGTGTTCGCCGGCGACGAGGTGATGAAAGGCTCTCTGGCCAGCTACACCTTCGAGCATATGGAGATCGCTTCCTATACGATCCTCATGGCTGCCGCTGAAGCCGTGGGTGAAGCCGAGATTGCTCGGGTCTGTGAGCAGAACCTGCGCGAAGAAGAAGCGATGGCCGAGTGGCTGAAGGACAATCTTCCGCAGGTCACCGAGACATTCCTCGCCCGGGCCGATGCCGACAGCGACAGCGCCAAGCGCTAGTTCGCGCCCTACAGGTGAACCGAGGCGGCGTGGCCGCCGCCTCGGTCACATCAAGCATGCTTCGGCTGGGCTGCCTTTCCAGTTGGGAGCGGAACTGCTCCATCCTCGATGAGGATGTCCTTCCGGCGGGCAAAGGCAACGAAGACGCCTCTCGCCGTTTCTGCGTCGATTTCGCCGGCCAAGGCGGCCTTGCAGGCACGCACCGCCGCCTTCTGCTCAGGGCTGTTGCCACACCAGTCGACGACGAACTGATAGGCATCTACGACAGTGTTCAGCTGACGCGGAAATCCCAGTCCGACCCAGACGCGGATCGGCTTTTCGAACGGTTTTGCAAGCATCGCGACTGCCTCCTTTTGCGGCTACGCAGCCACGCCGCTGCCTGGGCCCTTGCCGGTCATCCAAGGCAAAGTGACAGTCACGTCCTCGTGGATCTTGACCGACTTTGCGAAGCCGCAGAACGCGTCTCTGGCGGCCGTTAGCGGATAGTCGCTGTCGAATGCTCGCTGACAGGCACGCAGGGCGGTCTCGTAGATGGTGCCGCGTTTGTTCTTGGGCCATTCGTAGAGAAATTCCAGGGCGTCATCGAGGCAGGCGATTTCCTGGATGAGGCTGTTCCCGTTCTTCACGAAAACGGGGCTGTCAAACATCCGATCGTTCATAAGATCCTCCAAGTCGAACGAACAATTTGAGTTCTGAGACAGGCCGGAACCGGCAGCGATCCTGGCCTGGCTGCGATATGGGTTTGCGGTTTTTGGCCGTCAAGATGAGGGCGCGTGCGGGAGCGTTCGGCTCGGTGGGAACCTTCCGCGGGTCTTGCTGTTCGGTACGCAGCGGCGGGGCGAACCTTTGCTCCGAAATGAGGGCCGCCATCCGTGAGCGGGTCATGTGGCCGCTCTTGCGAAAACCCGCCCGCGCTCCTCCCCGGGCGGGTTTTTGCCGGAGCAATTCTAGAAAGCGTGACTCGGGTTTCCGTCCGGAACTGCCGGCAGGCACAGTCTTCCTTACGCCGGCCGCTGAACCACCGGTGGCTTTCGCGCGGGAGGCTTGCTGGTCGTCACCAGCCTGACCTTGTCGATGTCCACTGTAACCGGTACGCCGAGCTTCACGGTCACCCGGTCCCCATTGACGCGCGTTACATCTCCGACGAGCTCGATCGGCTGGCCTCTCTTCACAGTCGACGTGCGGTCGATGATCGAATGCGGCTGCTCATAGGAGGGAATCGACACGCTGACGCGGTCCTCCGTCACCCGCCGGCGAACCGTTGCGGTGATGGCGACCTCGTCTCCGACCTTGATGCCTCTTGCCATAGACGCAAGACTGGTGCGGTCGGCGGATTCGTCAAGCGATCGCTAATGTGATCTTTGGGCACTTTCCAGCGCGTGCCTTGGCACACGTGCAAGAAAACCGGATCTGGCTCGTCAACAGGCTACTTCCTACGCGACAGTGCCTTCGCCTCGCGAACGAGCGAACCCCAATTCAAGCCTAGGAAAGAAACAAGTTCCAAAGCCTGCGCTTCGGTAATGCCGATCTCCCGGACAAGCCGTTGAACAACAGATTCCTGTGACTGACTGTCAGATGTGAGCGCCATGGGGAGTCCCCTATGGCGGCGCAACGTTCAAGTCAGAAATTAGTTCCCGCCAATTCCGGGCTTGGCTGCCACCGGCGGTCCGTCATTGGCTGGAAGCGAGCTTCTGGATACGCCCTTTGTCCAGACGGAACACCCCCTCGGTGCCGCCCTGGCGCTCAAAGTCGGTCTGGAGTTCGTCCCACGTACCCAGATATTTGCCGCATTCGGCACAATGGATTTGGGTAGTGGGTTGAGCATCGATGGGGATCTGCAACCGGATCACACCGCAATACGGGCATTCCAATTTGTGATCCAGATACCTACCGGCGATCATCGCCCACCATCTCGCAATCGGCAGGTCTGCGCAAGCCGCCGATTCTTGTGCATGCCGCCAGGAGGCACAGCGATTCTGGGGCAGCGAGACGCAGCAACCAACGACTAAAAGCGCTTCGCCACGCCCTCCGACATCGCGCGCCCGCCCGTCTGTATCTTATGCAGAACGCGTTCATGACCGGCGAGACCATCCACAACGATGGCTGGTGTGAGCGGGCGAGGCAGAGGGCTGCCGTGCCGTGCCTTCGCGATGCAATGGCATTTTCGGCGCAACGCTAATATACATGACGCCCGAATGAGCAGCGCCTCCGCACACGAGGAATGCCATGCGAAGGGTCATCTTTACAGCCATGTGCATTGCCGCCGCAACAGGCGCCAATGCGCATGATTGGTACGAAGACAAGATTGACCCGGTAACGAAATTCAAGTGCTGCGGCAGTCAAGATTGCCGCGCCATCCCTCAGTCTTCGGTGCGGTCCAGAGCCGACGGCGGCTATACCTATTTGCCCGACGGATTCAACATCCCGCGAGATCGGGTTCAGGAATCGCCGGACGGCCAATATCATATCTGCGAAAACAACTACGTGATAACCAATCAGCCCTATTTGCGCTGCTTCTTCGCGCCGCGGTTCAAGGTTTCTCGGCTGGTCGCACGCTGAGGGGATGGCCGTTTTTCGGAAAGGTCCATCGACCGGCTCAAGCGGCGGCGTGAACTAGACGCCCGAGTGCCTCGCCCTGATGATTCTGGCTTCCCGCAACAGCGCAGGACGATCGCGTCCAACCGCTTTTATCAGCCTCCTGGCTTGCGCGTCCGAAATGCCTGTTTTCTGTTTCAGCAAAATGACGAGCTGCTTGTCGTCGATCCGGTTATGGGAACTGCTTTCGCCGGGTTCGGTCATTGTTGGATCCTCCTCCGACCGAACGGAAAGAAGCCCTGAAAGGTTTCATCGCGTTGTTGCTTTTCGTAGGCGATTGGTACCGCCGATCGCATGGCGGCAAATCAGCCTTCGCCAGGCCGTCTGAAACGGCAAAACGGCCTTTGGTCTTCAACTGCATCACATTTGCAGCGGTCGGCCGTTCCGGTCGGATGTCGGATTTGAGCGCATTGCAGACCGACGCCGGCCGCCTCCGTGCGTGCGCTGCTCTAAGCGGCCTCTGCATGCTTCATCAGGTAGCGCTCTGGCGTTCCATCTCCAATTCGGCCTTCAGGCTTTCGATGTCGCGAAAAATCGAGGCGACCGCCAGTGTGCGTCCCTTGCGCTTGAAACGCAGGAGGCAATCTTTGGCGGCGATGTCGCCTTCCACCGCGATCTCGTCCCATCGCTCCGCATGTCCAACGTAGTTGATCGGGACGTCATAATGCTGGCTCCAGAAGAACGGCACGGCAGTGTATTTCTCGCGCTGTCCGAGCATGTTCAGAGCAGCAGTCTGCCCCTGCCTTTCTGCGACCACCCAGTGCTCGACCCTGATGTTTTCGCCGGAGTGGGGATCGGGCCATCGCGCAATGTCGCCTGCCGCGAAAACGCCCGGCGCGCTCGTCTCCAGAAAGGCATCCACCATGATGCCGCGGTCGAGCCTGAGCCCAGCCTTTTCGGCAAGCCCGAGCCGCGGCCGCACGCCGATGCCAGCGACGATGAGATCCGCGGTCAGCGTAAGGCCGCTGCTCAGTTGCACGTTCGTGCCGTCGATGGCGGTCGCGGTGTCCTTGAGATGAAAGACGACGCCATTTTGCTCGTGGAGGCTGCGGATGAAGTCGCCCATCTGCGGCCCGAGGACCCGCCCCATCGGCCGTTCGTCGGGCGCGACGACATGAACTTCGATGTTCCGCGCACGCAGGGACGCGGCAACCTCGAGGCCGATGAAACTGGCGCCCAGCACGATGGCGCTGCGGGCCGTCTCGGCTTCCTCGATAATCGTGCTGCAGTCGGAGAGCGAGCGCAGCGTATGGACCTGTGGCTGATCGGCGCCCGGGATCGTGAGGCGGACCGGTTCGGCTCCCGTAGCAAGCAGCAAACGGTCGTAGGCGGTTCGGTTCCCGTCTGCGTGCACGACCTCGCCGGACCCGACATCGATGTCGGCGACGCTGGTCTTGAGGCGCAGATCAATGCCGTTCTTGGCATAGAAGCTTTCCCCGCGCAGCGGAACCCAATCCGACGGCGCCTTGCCGGCGAGGTAATCCTTGGAAAGGTTGGGGCGATCGACGGGCGGCGCCTCGTCGTCGCTGAGCATGACGATGCTGCCCTGATGGCCTTCACGACGCAGTCTTTCGGCGGCCGCGAAACCAGCCGCGCCGCCTCCGACGATCACGATTCTTCCGGCAAACTGGCCAGCTCCTCCGCTGCCGGGCTTTTGAGCCACTCGCTTGCGCTTCTCGCCCACGAATATGCGATCGCCGCGCTGTTCCACCGACCAGCAGGCGAGTGGACTGAACGCAGGCGCACGCACGGCTTCGCCGGTGCGCAAATCGAAGCAGGCGTGGTGCCACGGACATCGAACGGTATCCTCCACGACAAGACCGTCGACCAGCGGCCCGCCATAATGCGTGCACGCCGCCCCGATTGCGAAGACCTCTGTCCCGCGGCGCACCAACAGCACCTGTTCACCGCCATAGTGACCGACCAGCTTTGCG
This sequence comes from Mesorhizobium sp. WSM3862, assembly GCF_002294985.1. Lineage (GTDB taxonomy): Bacteria > Pseudomonadota > Alphaproteobacteria > Rhizobiales > Rhizobiaceae > Mesorhizobium. Next base: position 78,772 of record NZ_NSGE01000008.1, read on the forward strand.
CCATCGGCAAGGTCGGATAGCGCGATGCCTTGGGCCAGATCCGGTCCGCTCGATTTAGAGTGGTCTTGAGCCATCTTCTTTCTCCCTGCGCTATTCGATTGGAGTCCGACCGAGCCAGACTGACTCCCGACGCTGGTTTGGGCAAATCAATGATCGCCTGGCTTGCTTTGCGCCAGTCGATCAGCAAAGTTCGAGGCCTGTCGCGACATCGACGCCCATCCTTTGGTGACCGTAGCGACCGAAGAATGATTTGATGGAGTTTCGTCAGATCGGTTCCCAACGGACCGACAGATTTTCGCAAGCTCCGGCCACACCGGGGGAGGCGGGCCGGACCGTCGCGCTCGCCTATCGATGACTGATGCGCCGTAAGTCGCTGAAATCCTTAACGCGATTTTCATTCCGCTCGTTTAGCCACTAGGCATGAGAGATTCCGACCAGCCTGGCCCAGATTCAGCCCTTCAGGGGCAAAGCGAAGCCGTGGAAGCGGGAATTCTGCGGGATCAGTTCGCTGACCTGAAGAAGGGCCTTTTCATCTCGATGCCCATCGGCACCGTTCTCTCGGCCCTGATCCTGGCCGTGCAGATGCTCTCGGGCGGTGGCCCGGCGGCGGTTCTGTGGTTTGCGGCGGTCACGATCATCAACGGCGCCCGCATAGGACTGGCGCTCGCCCAGCCGGAAATTGCCTTTAATGGGCCCGATGGCCGGTCGACGCGGGTCGATGCGCGGCTTTCCGTTTACGGGCTGTTGGCGCTGGCATCGGGCATCGCCTGGTCTTTTCTGGCGGTGCTGTCGGATGGATACACCACTCCCCAGGCGCCGCTCTATCTGGTCGTCCTCGCCGGCCTGTCGGCCGGTTCGGTCACCTATGGTGCGTCATACGCGCCGGCTTCGATCAACTTCTTGACATTGCCGCTTCTGATCGCCGCAGGATGCGTGTTGGCGAAAGGCAATATCGAGAACTACGTCCTCGGCTTCACGGTCCTGCTTTTTCTTGGAGGCATGATCAGAAGCTCGCTGCTCGGGCAGGCTCGCTTCAAGGAGACGAGCCGCCTCAAATACGAAGCGCGGGCGTTCGCGGCCCGGATGGAACGAAACTCCAGGTGCGATCCGCTGACGAACTTGCTCAACAGGCACGGGCTCGAGCACGCAATCGGCGAGATGGGTTTTTCCGACGGTCCGTTCGTGACCATGCTGATCGATCTCGACGGCTTCAAATCCGTCAATGACACCTATGGTCACAATATCGGCGACGACCTGCTGGTCCGGGTCGCGCGCAGGATAGAGAACCACGCGCCGCCGGGGGCAACGATCGCGCGCATCGGCGGCGACGAGTTCGTGCTGCTCTTTTCCGCCGCAAGCTCGCAGCACTCGATAGACGAGCTTGCGACCTTGATCATCGCGGCCATCGCCAATCCGGATCCGGCATTGAAATCGGTGCGTGTCGGCGCCTCGATCGGTATCTACGTATCGGAGACACCGCGACTGACGGAGATGCTGCTGCGCGCCGACTTCGCGCTTTACGCGGCCAAGCGCAGCGGCAGGAACGAATACTGCCTCTTCGATGCCGAGCTCGATCAAGGGCTCGAACGCAAGCACTGCATCGAGCGCGACCTGCGCGCAGCCATCGAGAGAGGCACGCTTTGCTCCTGGTTCCAGCCCATCGTTCGGCTGGACACGCAAGCGGTCGCCGGCTTCGAAGCGCTGCTGCGGTGGCAGCACCCGGTTCACGGCGCCATTCCCCCGCCGGAGATCGTGACAGCGGCACGCGAAACCGGTCTGCTTTCCTTGCTGACGGAGAAGGTCTTTCTCAATTGCTGCTCCATGATCGAGGAACTGGCGAGGAAAGGGCGCCAGGATGTGCGCGTTGCGATGAATCTGTCGCCGCGTGAACTCGAGGCAGGCAATGTCGACGATATGATGCTGGACATCCTGAAGACGAGGAATGTCCCCGCGGCCATGCTCGAGATAGAGATCACCGAAGAGGCGCCCGTGGATCGCGCCCGGGTCGACGAAAAGCTGGAACGCCTGGCGGACGCGGGCATATCGATCGTGCTGGACGATTTCGGCACCGGCTTTTCGACCCTGGTTTCGCTGAAGGACAGTCGGATCCGCAAGATCAAGATCGACAAGGACTTCGTTCGCGATCTGGCCAAGTCCGTGGAAGATCAGGCGCTGGTCAAGGCGGTCATTGATCTCGGACGAACGCTTGGCATAGAGGTCATGGCGGAGGGGGTCGAAACGGACGCCGATCGGCTTATCCTGCGCTCGCTCGATTGCATGATCGCGCAGGGCTTCCTCTTTTCGGCGGCGCTTCCCATGCACGATGCGCTGGCCTTCGAGCCGAGGCATTTCGACACCTCTGCCCCCGCAAGGGCCGCCTGTGATCCCGGGCAACTCCCGTCGCGCCGAACCGGCAGCGCCGCCTAAGGGGGTGGGCGGCTATGGCTGCCCAACTCCTGTGTCAGAGAGCCTCGAAAGACCCTGTCGGCGACTTGGATATCAGGCCGGCAGGCCGTTTTGCTTTCGCAGGCTCTTGTCGAAGGCGGATTCGGGAACGAAACGGCGCAGCAAGCTGATCTGGCGAGCCATTTTTCCGGCAGCATAGCGCCTCCGTGGAACGCAGGCGGTCGCCGCTTGCAAGACCGTCTTGGCCACGATCTCGGGCGCATCGCCTGTCTCGATGGCTTTCCGCAGAACCACATCCATGCCGGCGCGCGCGGTGCCATAGATGTCCAGCAACTGATCGGGCCTTGCGAGATTTTCTTCAAACGACGTGCGGGTGTAGGCGGGCTCGACCAGCACCACGCGAATTCCGAACGAGCGCAGTTCATGGTCCAGCGATTCTGAATAGCCTTCGATCGCATGCTTGGTCGACGCATAGAGAGCGGAATAGGGAGCCGGAATCAGGCCCAGCACGGAACTCAAATTCACGATTCTGCCGCTCCGTTGGCGTCGCATTGTCGGCAGCACCGCGTTGGTCATCCGGATGACACCAAAGACATTGACATCAAACAGCGCCTGAGCCTGCGCAGTCGAGGATTCCTCCGCGCCGCCGAGCAGGCCGATGCCGGCATTGTTGACGAGCAGGTCTATGCGTCCGGTTTCGGCCAGCACCTCTTCGACCAGCTTCGATACGGACGCGTCGTCGGTCACGTCGCCGGTCAGCATGGTAACGCCGTCGGACTGTTCGGAGATCGCGCGACGGCTGGTTCCGAACACGCGAAAGCCCGCGTTCCGGAGGGCTGCGGCTGTTGCGCGCCCGATGCCCGAGGATGCCCCTGTGACGAGGGCGACGCCAGGATTGGTCTTTTCCATGAGATCACTTTCTTGCGGCTGGAGTGGGGAAATCGGAAGGCCGAAACAAAAGCCTCAGCCAGGGAGCGGCTCGACCGTTCATGCCTGTCCGTCCCAGCGCCGGAACAGCGCGCTGGCGTTCACACCTCCGAAGCCAAAACCATTGGAGATCGCGTAGTCCATTTCCATTGGCCGGGCTTGGTTCGCGACGAAGTCTATCCCCTCGCCGGCCGGATCGGGCGCGCCCAGATTGAGGGTTGGCGGCGCCACCTGGTCCCTGAGCGCCAATATCGTGAAGATCGCGCCGAGCCCGCCGGCAGCGCCGAGCAGGTGTCCGGTCGCCGACTTGGTCCCGCTGACGGCGATCGAGAAATCCGCGCCGAAGACCCTTTTGATCGCTTCGATTTCTCCCAGGTCGCCCACCGGCGTGGAGGTCGCATGCGCATTGAGGTGGCGGATGTCGCGTGGCGAGATGCCGGCCTGGGCAATCGCGATCTCCATGGCACGTCGCGCGCCATCGCCGTCCTCGGGGCCGGAAGTGACATGATAGGCATCCGCCGTGGTGCCGTAGCCGACGACCTCGGCGAGCGGTTTCGCGCCGCGAGCCAGCGCATGGCTCAATTCCTCGATGACCAGGATGCCGGCGCCTTCGCCCATGACGAACCCGTCCCGCGACATGTCGAACGGACGAGAAGCCTGATCGGGGCGGTGATTGAAGGAGGTCGAAAGCGAGCGTGCCGCTGCGAAGCCGCCCAAGCTGACGGTGTTCATGCATGCCTCGGTGCCGCCGCACAAAGCGATATCGGCCTCATTGGCGCGGATGATGCGAGCCGCATCGCCGATCGCCTGGATGCCGGCGGCGCATGCGGTTACCGGCGCGCCGATGTGGCCTTTGAAGCCGTAGCGGATCGAGACGTGGCCAGCCGCGAGGTTCACCAGGAAAGACGGCACCGTAAACGGTGAAAGGCGCCGAACGCCGCGCCGGTCGACGGTCCGGACCGCCTCGGTGATGGCGGGAAAACCTCCGACACCAGAAGCGATGATCGTCGCCGTGCGAACCCGATCCTTTTCCGAGGCCGGTTTCCATCTCGCCTGGGCAAGCGCCTCTTCCGCAGCGGCCAGCGCGAACAGGATGAAGCGGTCGACCTTGCGCTGATCCTTCGGCGCCAGGAAAGCGTTCGGATCGAGGCCGCCTTGGGGATCTTCCTCCAGGGAAGGGACCACGCCGCCGATCTTCGCCGGCAAATCTTCCACCACCTCGTCCGCGAGCCTGCGGATACCAGAGCGGCCGGCCAGGAGACGCGACCAGGACGTCTCGACATCCGCCGCAAGCGGCGTGACCGCGCCCATGCCCGTTACAACAATCCGTCGCATCTATTCTCCTATCAATCCCAGTCGTCAGTCCCGCGCGGTTCAAGCCGTGACTGCGTCGCGAACCTGTTCGGCCGCCGCATCCAGAAAGGCCTGAGCGAGGTCGGGATCGTTGACGACGCGCGACAATGTCAGCGCGCCGACCATCGTCGAAAGAATGGCCATGGCCTTGCTGTTGGGCTCTTCGCCAATCAATCGGCCGATGATTTCGAGATACTGTTTGATGCCGGCTTCGAACGACCCTTTCACCTCGGCCCCCTGTCTCGCGGCATCCGAGCAGAGCGCCGCGACCGGGCAGCCGTCCATCCTTTGCTCGCGATGGCCCATGCTGAGGTAAAATGCCATCACCGCCCCAAGCGGATCGCGGGGATTGGCTGCGGTCGCCGTCGCCCATCGGGCAGCCGTACTCTCCACCGCCCGTCTGGAAGCCTGTGCGACCAAGTCCTCCTTCGACGCGAACTGCTTGTAGAAGGCGCCTTGGGTCAGCCCGGCACCCTTCATCAGATCCTTGAGGCCGATGCCGTCGAACCCATGTTCCCGAAAAAGGCGGCTGGCCACGTCGATCACGGTCTGCCGGTTCTTCTCAGCCTGAATGCGGCTCACGCGCATGATCGGCCTCCACATTTAGATTGCGTACGAAATCTATATGCCATTTAGAGACTGAGCGCAATCTAAATAAGGATCCGGGATAGGCGGCTCGTCGGGGCGTAGGTTTGCGGCAGGCCAGATGCGCCCGCCGACCGGGATTCCGTGAGCCGGGCTACCCGGAACAGCTCTACGCGCTCTCGAGATCCGGCGGGGAGGTGACGGTCTCGACCGTGGGCGACATGCAGATGAGCGCAACGCTGCCGGACTACCCCGCCACGGATCGCGGCCTGGCAAGCTGCCGGACAAGAGTCTCAGAGCGTTCGTTGGCCAGGGCCTAAGAAAAGACGCGTGAACCAGAGGACCTGTTCGAAGGCTTCTTCTCGAACTCAATTCCCAAGCGGCAGCGTCCCGGTGAACACCGCCGTCGCCGGGCCCGAATCGCCGGCGTTGGGCGTCACCGCCGTGCGAAGCTGAAGGCGAAATGACTGCCGCGATGATAGACGGCGGCATAGACGACCGGTGTCCCGGTCGCATCGAAACAGGTTTCCGTAATGAGCAGCGCCGGCCCGAAATCGCGCAGGTCGTTGCGCTGCACGATTTCGTCCGGCAGCGTCACGGCTGAAACCGAGGCGGCCGACATACGCGGCTGGTGGCGGTGTTTTTCCAACAGCGCGAGCAGCGAACCACTCCATTCAATGTCGAAAAGGCGGCCGGGCAAAAGGCTGCGCGGCACGTAATCCAGCGAGTAGATGAGGGGCACGTCGTTGTGCAGCCGCAGCCGTTCCAGCCTTATGACGCGCTCTCCGTCGGCCAGCCGCAATTGCTGCCGGATCACCGGATCGGGCGTTTCCTCGGCGATAGACAGAACCTTGTTGATGGTGTCGTAGCCATAATGGCGTGACATGTCGGTCACGCTTTCGAACATCGTGATCGGCCGGTCGACCTGCACGGCAGAGTTCGCCGTGACAAAGCGGCCGAGGCCGTGGGTGACGGAAATGGCGCCGTCCTGTTCGAGAAGTTTCAGCGCTTCGCGCAGGGCAGGGCGCGAGATGCGGAAGCGCTGCGTCAGTTGCGACTCGGTCGGCAGCCGGTCGCCGGGCTTGAGCCCCTCGCTTCTGATCAGGTCGGCAAGGCGGTCTCGGAGCTGGACCGCCAGTGTGCGCGCATCCCGAAGCGGCTCGTCCAAGTCCCTGATCCCCATTGTGCCAACTCTCCTTTTGTTGTCGGACAATCGCGGCTAGGTCAAGCGGGGCATGTCGTGGCGCTTCACATGCTGCACACCCAAATGGACCGGAGCCGGTCCGCAAGATTTCTCTTGAAATGCCCTCATGAAGATGTCAGTTGTCTTACAACAGAAGCGATCGAGGGAACGATGCTCAATTTCGACGAAGCCCGGTTTGTACGCATTCAATCGGGGGCGGTGGCTTTGCGGGAGCGCATCGAAACCGCCGTTGCGCGATGTCTCGCCGGCGGGGCACAAAACATCTTCTTCCTTGGCACCGGCGGCGCGGCGATTCTGATGCATCCGGCCGCGCATTTGCTGCAGCGCCGGTCCGGCTTTCCCGCCTTCGTCGATATCACTGCCGAGCTGCAGCTTGCCCAATCCGTGCACCTGACCGAGAAATCGATTGTCGTGCTGCCTTCGCTCTCGGGCACCACCAAGGAAAGCGTGGCGCTGCTGGCCAGGATCAGGGAGATCGGAGCGACGGTAATCACGCTGGTCGGGCATGAGGAGACGCCGCTCGGCAGGGGCGGGGACCACGTCTTCGTCAACTTCGCTGAGGACGACACCTCCTGCGAGTCCTTCTACCTCCAGTCGCTGTTCATCGCGCTTTCGGTGCTGAAGCATCGCGGCGAGATGGCCGAATCCGAACGAATTTTCGCCGAGCTGGCGCAGTTGCCGCGATTGCTGCTGGAGGTGAAGCGGAGCTATGAAAAGCAAGCCGCCGACTTCGCCCAAAAACTGGCCGCCTCCGACTATCACATCATAACCGGCGCCGGGAACGTCTGGCCGCAGGCTTGGTATTACGGCATGTGCATCCTCGAAGAGATGCAATGGATCCGGACCCGTCCGGTGCATGCCTCCGATTTTTTCCACGGCACGCTGGAGCTGGTGGAAAAAGACGTGAGCGTTGTTCTCTTCAAGGGCGAGGACAGCGCCCGGCCGCTGGCCGAGCGGGTCGAGAATTTCGCCGCTAACTACACGGACAAGACGACGGTGCTCGACACCGCCGCCTTCGAACTGCCCGGCATTTCTGCGGACGTGCGCGCGCTGGTTTCGCCGGTCGTGCTGGCCACCGCCCTCGAACGCGTCAGTGCTCATCTCGAGGTGATCCGCAACCACCCGCTGACGACGCGCCGCTACTATAAACGCGTAGCCTATTGAGCGCGTGCCTTTAGCGGCGTAGCAGAGGGGATATGACGGCTCAATTTCGATTTGCCGCCGTCGGCGACAATTGCACTGACCGCCTCGGCTTGCCGATCGGGCGCTCGCTGGTCGGCGGCAACGCGCTCAACGTCGCCGTCCAGCTCGCCCGGCTTGGCGATAGGAGCTTCTATTTCGGTGCCGTCGGCCGCGACGCCGAAGGCGAGCGCACCCGCGCCGAGCTCGAAGCCAATCGGGTCGTGGTCGACCACCTGCGCGTCGGCGACCGCAACACCGCCTGGACCGACATCAAAGTGTTGCCGTCAGGTGAGCGGCTGATTGCTGCCGAGGATTTCGGCGCCTGCGCCGGATACGCGCCGCACGAGGCCGAACTTGCGATCCTGGAGGCGATGGATCACGTCCATATCGGCTGGCTGGATGACGGCGGCGCCTTGCGCAGGCGCCTGTCGCGGGCAGGCGTCAGCGTCTCGCAGGACATTTCGGTCAACGCCGATCCGGCCAATCTCGGCGTCGAGGGCCTGAGCATAGCCTTCTGCTCGACCGGCGAACCCTATGGTGCCGCGGCGGCGATGGCGGCGGATCTTCTGTCGCGCGGCGCAGGCTGCGCCGTCGTCATGCGCGGTGCCGAGGGATCGATGGCGGTGACGACCCGCGAGCGCGCCGAGACCGGCATCCGTCCGGTCGAGGTCGTCGACACGACCGGCGCCGGCGACAGTTTCATTGCCGGCTTTCTCCACGCCTGGCTGGCCAAAAAGCCGCTGTTGCAATGTCTCGAAAGCGGCCGCGACCGCGCCGCGCTGACCTGCTGCCATCTCGGCGGCTTCCCCCAGGAGGGAATGCCGCACTGAAGTTCAGCGCTTCAGCGAGCGCCCGAAGCGTTCCTCGATGCGGGACTGCAGGAATTCGAGCCCGATCGACAGCAGCCAGTAGATCATCGAGGCGGTGATCAGCATCTCGATGTGCCGGAACTCGGTCTGGCCCTGCGTGCGCGCCAGATACATGATCTCCCATACGCCGACCACCGAAATCAGCGAGGAATCCTTCAGCATCGCGATGAACTGGTTGCCGGTCGGGGGAACGATGACGCGCATCGCTTGCGGCAGGATCACCAGGAACATCGTCTGGTTGGGGCTGAGGCCAAGCGCGGTGGCGCCCTCGGTCTGGCCGCGCGGAATGCTTTCGATGCCGGCGCGGAAAATTTCGGTCATGTAGGCGCCGTAGCAAAGCGACAGCGCCATGATGCCGGCGGGCACGGCCCCGATCACGTAGCCGACCTGCGGCAGGCCGAGATAGATGATGTAGATCTGCATCAGCAACGGCAGCCCGCGGAACAGCGAGGTGTAGAACGTTGCCAGGCCATAGACGACGCCGTTCTTGGAGAGCTTGGCTATGGCGCCGATGAAGGCGATGACCGTGGCGATGGCGATCGAAATGGCGGAGATGTAGAGCGTCGTCACCACGCCCTGCGAGACGAGGAAGCCGATCTTCCTGGCAATGAAAGAGAACGACAGGTCGAAGGAATAGAAGAACAGCATCAGCAGCACGAACAGCTCGATCCACACCGCCACGATCTGCTGTTTGCGCCCGAGTTGCTGCAGGGCTTTCCAGTTGGCCGCCGCGATCAGCGCGATCAGCACCGCCGAAACGCCCCGCGCTGCCGCGGGATTGGCGGCAAGCCATTCGAGGGAGCTCGGAACCAGCTTGCCGATCCAGTCGGCTTTGATGCCAAGCCCGTAGAGGCCTGCAGCGAACGCGGCGAGCGCCAGGCACATGCCGATGCGACGCGCGGCGTCCGGATAATTGAGCAGCAGTCTGCCGATCACCTGTCGATCTCCCTGTGGTCAGCGGGGGCGTTCGCGCCACCAATCCTGCGCCTGTAGCTTCCAATAGGTGAGTTGCGCCGCGGCAAGCCCGACCGGCCCGCCCGCCCAGGTCAGTCCGAACCGTTCGAACAGCCGGTAACGGTCCGACTGGCCGAGTATCGCCTCGGCCACCACCTTGCCGGCCATGGCGGTGGTGTTGATGCCATGGCCGCCAAACGCCGTGAGATACCAGACGCCTGGCTGCAGCTGTCCGATCTGGGGCATCAGGTGCCGGGCGTAGGCCATCAGCCCCGACCAGGCGAGTTCGGTCTTGAGCGCAGCGAGCTGAGGATAGGTTCCGACCATCTCCCGGCGCAATTCCCTGGCCAGCGCCGCCGGCGAAGCGGCCCGCGTGGTGATGCGCCCACCCCAGAGCAGCCGCCGCCCGTCTTCCACGGCGCGGTAGTAGTCGCCGGCGCGGCGGCTATCGCCTATGCCGTCGGTCGTCGCGATGGCGCTGGCGATGAGCTCCGGGGCCTCCTCGCTCAGCATCACATAGGTCGCAATCGGCAACATGGCCCGCCTCAACTGGCCGAGCAGCCGTCCTGTGTAGCCGCCGGTGGCGAACACCGCCTGCCGCGCGCGTACTTCGCCGTTTGCTGTGCGCATGGTCTTTTGCGGGCCGTCGAGTCTCGCCTCGACGGCGCTCGAAGCCTCGTGGATCCTGCCGCCCAGCCGCTCGATCTCCTCGGCGACGGAGCGCAGATAGTTGAGCGGATGAATGTGGAAGGCGTTGGCGTCGCGCAGGCCCTGATAGTAGCGCTCGGACTGCAGCACCGCGCGCACCTGGTCACGCTCGAGATATTCGAGCGGATAGTCGAAATCCCGCGCCAGCCGTTCGGCGTGGGCCTTCAGTTCGGCGCCGCCGTCATGGCGAAGCACGCCGATAATTCCGGGGCGAGGCTTTGCCGTCTTGATGTCGAGATCCTTGATCGTCTGGCGCACGAATTCGACCCCTTCGATCGACAATCGGTGCAGCTTCTGTGCCGCCGCGGTGCCGGCCATCGCGGCGATATTGTCGCTGCCGGTGGCGAAGCCGGGGCTGACGAAGCCGCCGTTGCGGCCCGAGGCGCCGAAGCCGACGCGCTCGGCTTCGAGCAGGACGACTTCGCGCCCGGCGCGGGCCAGCTGCAGCGCCGTCGTCAGACCGGCCAGTCCGCCGCCGACAATGACCGTGTCGCATTCGGCCAGACCGGCCAAAGGTGGTCTGACCTTCTCGTCGGCAAGCGTGCGGCGATAGTAAGTATCGGGATAGGTCATGATGAATCGCATGAGAGCGGGCGGCCTTGAAAGCCGCCCGCGAAGAACGTCAGTCGGCGCTGTAGTTCTTGCCGTACCATTTGGTGGTCAGCGTGGCGAGCGTGCCGTCCTTTTTCATCTCGTCGATGATGCCGCCGACCTTGGTGGTCCACTCGGCGTCACCCTTGTCCGCGATCACCACCAGCGGCTCGCGGAAGGCGTAGTCGCCCTCAAGGATGCGCAGCGGATACCCGTTCTTGATGGCGTTCTGGGCGGTCTGCTCGGGCGCGATGACTGCGTCGAGCCGCACGCCGTCCCCAAGTCTCAAATCGTCGAATGGCAGCATGGAATCGGCAAAGGTCCGTATCTCGCCCGGTTGCAGCTTGTATTCGACTGGCGGAAGGCCCGGAGCGTCGATCTCCAGCTGACGGCGGATGAAATCTTCCGAAGTCGTGGCGGTTTCGACACCGATCACCTTGCCGTTCAGGTCGTTCACGGACTTCGCCTTGCTGTCCTTGTGGACCACATAAACATAAGGGCTGTAATAATAGATGCCGGCGAAATCGATCACCTTGGCCCGGGCCTTGGTCGGCGTCACCGAGCCGACGCCGAGGTCGTAGCGGCCCTGCCAGTGGCCGCCGGTCATTGTGGCCCAGTCGGGCGTCTCGAAGCTGACCTCCACGCCCAGACGCTTGGCGATCTCTTTCGAGACGTCGATATCAAAACCCACCAACTGGTTGCTTTCGTCGAGAAAGCTCTGCGGCGGCCAGCCGCTGTTGGTCGCGACCACCATGGCCTTCTTGGATGTGACGCGATCCAGGGTTTCTCCCGCTCGCGCTGCCGACACGAATGCGAGCGCGCCGGCAGCCAGCGCGAAACAAGCGATCAATCTCCTCACGAAACCTCCCTCTCGTATGTAAGATGTCTGACAACGCAATTGTCCGGAAGGGGCAGGGCGAGTCAAGCATCTTTTGTCGGGCATTGCCGAGTTCAGCCTGCAATGAGCGTCCACTGCTCGGCGCTCGTGCCGCCCCCGGCCCCAGGCTCAACTCCGATGCCGAAGCGCCTCGACGACGACTGCCATCGCCGGAGAGAGCTGCCGCCGGCTCGGATAATAGAGGTGATAGCCCGGAAAGGGCAGGCTCCAATCATCGAGCACGAGCGTCAGCCGCCCGTCCGCGATGTGGCGGCTGACGAGGTTTTCCGGGACATAAGCGATGCCGTAGCCGCTTAGCGCCGCATCGATCATCGGCAGGGTCGAGTTGAAGGTCAGCTGGCCATCGACCCGGACCCGAAGCTCGCGGCCCTTCTTCTCGAACTCCCAGGCATAGAGCCCGCCAAACGTCGCCTGCCGCAGGCCGATGCAGTCATGCCCGACGAGATCCTGCGGTATCCTCGGGACTGGGCGGCGGGAGAAATACTCCGGCGAGGCGATGGCCACCAGCCGCCAGTCGGGGCCGATCCGCACCGCGATCATGTCCCTGTCGACGCTCTCGCCAAGCCGCACGCCGGCGTCGAAGCGCTCCTCCACGATGTTGCGCATGCCGTTGTCGCTGTAGAGCTCGACGCGCAAGTCGGGATAGTCGCAGAGCATCGGCTCGAGCTTCGGCCAGACCGTCGTCTGCAACGCATGGTCGGACAGCGTGATGCGTACCGTGCCAGCGGGCTTGTCTCGGAAGGCGACCAGACCCGCGAGATCGGCCTCGATCTCCTCGAAGCGTGGGGCGAGCGACTGGTAGAGCCGCTCGCCGGCTTCCGTCGGCGCCACGCTTCGCGTCGTGCGCGTAAGCAGGCGAACGCCGAGGCGGGCTTCCAACTGCTTGATGGTGTGGCTGAGCGTCGACTGTGACGTGCCGAGTTCCGCTGCTGCCCTGGTGAAGCTGCGCTCCCGGGCGACAGCCAGGAACCACAGCAAATCTTTCATGTCGCCGCGCTGCATGTTGAACCTCCTGGTCGATTTATATCACAGGTCGATAAGTCCATACGGATTATCGGCTCTAATCGAATTGGTTGCACTGCAATATCTTCCGGGCAGGTCGCGGCGGCCGTGGCGATTCCGGCGCCCCGCTTGCAAGGATGCCCACGAATGGAAACCACTTACGACACAAGGCTTGTCGAAGACCGCGCCATGCGGGGCGCGGTGCTCTCGATGGCGCTTTGCGTTTCGGTGCTCATCGCCTCGGAGTTCATGCCGGTCAGCCTGCTGTCGCCGATCGCGACCGATCTCGGTATCACCGAGGGTCGGGCGGGCCAGGCGATCTCGATTTCGGGCATTTTCGCTGTCGTGACCAGCCTGCTGGTCGCCGGTCTGACGCGCCGCATCGATCGCAGGCTGGTCGTCACCGGCTTCACCGTGCTTCTCATCGCGTCCGGGCTTGCCGTCACCTTCGCCCCGAACTACGCGTTCCTGATGGCCGGCCGCGCGCTGCTCGGCATGGCGATCGGCGGCTTCTGGTCGATGTCGACCGCGATCGTCATGCGCCTCGTCCCCGAGGAGCAGGTCCCAAAGGGCCTCGCCATGCTGAACGCCGGCAACGCCGTCGCGGCCACCATTGCCGCGCCGCTGGGCAGCCTGCTTGGGGCCTATGCCGGTTGGCGCGGCGCGTTCTTCCTGGTCGTGCCGCTCGGGTTCCTGGCGCTCGTCTGGCAGTGGCTCAGCCTGCCACCGCTCCCGCCGCGCCGGCGAAAGCGGCCGGGCAACAGCCTGGCTCTTCTCGGCCGTCCTCCGGTCGCCATCGGCATGGCATCGGTCATGATGCTGTTCATGGGCCAGTTCGCGCTCTTCACCTATCTGCGTCCCTTCCTCGAAAGGGTCACCCAGGTCGACGTCGCGACGCTTTCGGCGATCCTGCTGGTCATGGGGCTCGCGGGCGTCGGCGGCACCTGGTGCATCGGCCGGCTGCTGCGCGCGCGTCTGTTCAGCATCCTGATCGTCATTCCGCTGGTCATGGCCGTGCTTGCGCTCGCGCTCATCGCCCTCGGCGCAATACCCCTTCCCACGGCCCTGCTGCTTTTCGTCTGGGGTTTCTTCGGCACGGCCGCGCCCGTCGGCTGGGGCACCTGGCTCAGCCGCACGCTGCCTGAAGACGCGGAGGCCGGCGGCGGGTTGCAGGTGGCCGTCATCCAGCTTGCCATTACCGGCGGCGCCGCGATCGGCGGCACGCTTTTCGACACGGTCGGCTGGTGGGGAGCCTTTGCCTTCGGCGCGGCGCTGCTTTGCGGATCGGCGCTCGCCGCGTTCGCCGCATCGCGCATGGGCGGGAGGGCCGTGCCATGACGACCGACCGTCCCACGCTCAGCCGCCGCATTTTGCTCGGCGCCGCGCTCGCATCAACGCTCCTGCCGCGGCGCGCCCGCAGCCAGCAGGGCAGGGACCCGGCCAGCCAGGAACCCGCCGACATGAAGATCAGGATGACATTCAATGGCCGAACCATGACGGCCACGCTCTACGACAATCCTTCGGCACGCGATTTCTTTTCCATGCTGCCGCTCGATCTCACGATCGACGACTACGCGCATAACGAGAAGATCGCCTATCTGCCGCGCAAGCTGACCGAAGAGGGCAGCGGCCCGTTCGGCAACGAGCAGCCCTATGACCTCTGCTACTTCGTGCCCTGGGGCAATCTGGCGATGTTCTACGCCGACTACCGCCATCCCGGGCTGATCAGGCTCGGCCGCTTCGACGAGGGCGAAGAGGCCCTGCACATACGCGGCGAGTTCCCGCTGCGCATCGAACGCATGTGAGAACGCAAAGGAGATCACCATGGACATTCTTCGCGCTGGCACGAGGCCGTCCGGCAAGGGGCCTTCCGACTGGTTCACCGGCACGGTCCGGATCGATCCGCTCTTCAATCCCTTCGATGCCGCGCGGGTGCAGGGCGCGCAGGTCACCTTCGAGCCCGGCGCCCGCACCGCCTGGCATACGCATCCGCTGGGGCAGACGCTGATCGTCGTCTCCGGCCGTGGCCGCGTGCAGCGCGAGGGCGGGCCGCTCGAGGAGATCCGCCCCGGCGACGTCGTCTGGTTCGCGCCCGGCGAGAAGCATTGGCACGGCGCGTCGCCCGAGACGGCCATGACTCACATTGCCCTCCAGGAGGTCAAGGACGGCAAGGTCGTGGACTGGCTGGAACATGTCAGCGACGCCGACTACCGCGCCTGATCACCGATCGAACGAAAAGGAAAGCAAAATGCTCGCAACTGTTCTTCATAAGCCCGGCGATATCCGCTGCGAGGAAATCGAGGACCCGAAGATCCTTCGCCCGACGGACGCCATCATCAAGCTCTCGGCGAGCTGCATCTGCGGCTCGGACCTGTGGCCGTATCGCGGGCTGCAGCCGATCGATCGCCCGATGCATATGGGCCACGAATATTGCGGCATCGTCGTCGAGGTCGGCGCGGAGGTGCGCAACGTGCGCCCCGGCCAGTTCGTCGTCGGCTCCTTCTGCCTCTCCGACAACACCTGCCCGCATTGCCGCTTCGGCTTCCAGTCCTCCTGCGTGCAACGCGAGTTCATGTCGGGCGCGCAGGCGCCTTATGCCCGCGTGCCGCTGGCCGACGGCACCCTGGTGGCGACTTCCGAGGTTCCGGCGGCCGACCTTGTGCCTGACCTGTTGGCCGTCTCGGATGTGCTCGGCACCGGCTGGTATGCGGCGGATGCGGCCGAGGTGCGCCAAGGATCGACGGTTGTCGTCGTCGGCGACGGCGCCGTCGGCCTGATGGGCGTGCTCGCGGCGAGCGAGATGGGCGCGCAGCGCATCATCGCCATGAGCCGGCACGAGAGCCGCCAGAAACTCGCGCGCGAGTTCGGCGCGACCGACATCGTGGCCGAGCGCGGCGAGGAAGGCATCGCCCGCATCAAGGAACTGACTGCGGGCGTCGGCGCGGACTCGGTGCTGGAATGCGTCGGTACGGCCGAATCCTTCGACCAGGCGCTGGCCTGCTCGCGCCCCGGCGGCACCATCGGCTATGTCGGCGTGCCGCATGGCGTGAGCTTCGACGGCCAGAAACTGTTCTTCGGCCAGAAGCGCATGCTCGGCGGCCCGGCGCCGGTGCGCCGCTTCCTGCCCGACCTGATGGAGCGCGTGCTCAAGGGCAGGATCAAGCCCGGCAAGGTTTTCGACCTCAAGCTGCCGCTGACTGAGGTCGCTGAGGGCTACCGCGCCATGGACGAGCGGCGCGCGATCAAGGTCATGCTCGAGGTCTAGGCGCCGGCGATGGTCGCGACGGGCACTGCAGCCGATGAAAGCCGGACGATGGCGAGATTGCTGCCGATCATGGCGGCGGTCTTTGCCGGCTTCCTGCTCATCGGCCTGGCGTTGCCCGTCCTGCCGCTGCATCTGCATGACAGGCTCGGCTTCGGCCCGTTCGCCGTCGGGCTGGTGACGGGCAGCCAATTCGTCGCCTCGCTGCTCTCGCGCATTGGTGCCGGAAACTATGCCGATCTGCGTGGCGGCAAGCGGGCCGTCGCGGTCGGCCTTGTCGCCGCCGCGCTGGCCGGGCTTGTCTATCTCGGCTCGCTGGCTTTGCTCGCTCAGCCGGCCGCGTCCGCTACGGTGCTCTTCGTGGGCAGGGCGGTGCTGGGCGCGGCCGAGAGCTTTATCATCACCGGCGGCGTCGCCTGGGGCCTGGCGCTTGCCGGCGGACAGAACTCCGGCAAGGTCATCGCCTGGATCGGCATGGCAATGTTCGCGGCGCTGGCGCTCGGCGCGCCGATCGGGTCCGCGCTCTATGAAGCCGGGGGCTTCGCCGCGATCGCTCTCGCCACAATGGTCCTGCCCCTTGCAACACTGCTCGCCACTCTGCCGATGCGCGGCGTCAAGGCCGCCGGCAGCGCCGCGCGGCAGTCCTGGACGAGCGTCGCGCAAGCGGTCTGGCTTCCGGGCGTCGGAGCGGCCCTCAGCAGCCTCGGCTATGGCGCGATCCTGTCCTTCGCAGCACTGCTCTTTGCCGAGCGCGGCTGGCATCCGGTCTGGCTTCCCTTCACCGCCTATGCGGCATCGCTGATCGCGGCAAGGCTGTGCTTCGGCCACCTGCCGGACAGGCTCGGCGGCGCCCGCGTCGCCGCCATCTTCGTGGTGGTCGAGGCGGCGGGTCTTCTATCGATCTGGCTGGCGCCGGGGCCGCTCGTCGCGGCCATCGGAGCGGGCCTGACCGGGCTCGGCTACTCGCTGGTCTATCCGGGCCTCGGCGCCGAGGCGGTCGCCCATCTCCCCGCAAGCAGCCGCGGCCTTGCCATGGGGCTCTACACCGTCTTTCTCGACGTGGCGCTCGGCTTCGGCAGTCCGGCGCTCGGCCTGATCGCCGCGTCCGCCGGGCTGCGGTTCGTCTTCCTCGCCGCCGCCGCGGCGGCACTTCCGGCTTTGGCCATCGCGCTCTTGCTTCGCCGCAGGTCAGCCCGGGCAAGGATGTAAGGGCAAGCGCGCCGCCGCTGCGCCGTTTCTGCAGGTCGTCGGATCGGCTCTTCGGTCAGCTTCAGGGCACTTCGGCCCACAACCGGGCGGCAAAGCCGCGCTTGTCGAGCACCCAGGTCTCGCCGGTCACCACCGCCTTGCCGTCCAGGCATTTGTAGGAATAGAGCGCGTCGTGACCGGTCGCGAAGGCTGGCACGACGTCGTCATTCGGGTTGGCCTTGCAGAATTCGGCCGCGCCGGGATTGTCGCGCGCGGCGTTCATTTTGGCGCAGGGCAGGTTTGCCCCGACGAAGCAGGCCAGCACCTTGCCGTTCATGCAGCGGTAGTTGGTCTGCGCCTGCAGTTCCGATTCCGCCGGCGCGCCCTTGGCGTCCGGAAAGAGCTTCCTGAACGCCTTGACCGTGCCGCCGTAGAGCTCGTGCGAGTAGGCGCGGGTCGTATCGTCGTTCTTCACCTGGCGGCACAGTTGATGGAGATTTTGGGCCTTTGCCGCGCTGCCTGAAGCGAGCACTGGGAAGGCGGATGCCGCAAGCACCACCGAAACGAAAACGCCGATGGTCGAAAGGCAAAATGCACGCATTTTGAACTCCTCGGGAAGGGCGCGCGGCCATTCCTGGCGTCGCGCATGGACGCCGGCAACCTCCCGCAGCTTGACCGCTGCGATGCCGGGAAGCAATGGGGGTCGCTCGTGCCGCGATCGTGCGTCGCCAACCTCTGGAACCAAGGCCGTCCCCACGGGTTGAGTTCAGTCGGCCGAGGTCGCAAGGCGTTGCAAGCGGCACTTATGGAGGGCCCGGCTTTGAGCATTGTCGAGAGCATCAAGAAAGCAGCGGAGAAGCTGACTGGGATCGCAAGACCGGGCACGTCCAGGCTCGCGGATCTGGTCAGGCAGAGGAAAGCCAATGCCTTCCGCTTCAAGGACGACGGCCTGGTTCCGAACCATCCGTCCTGGCCGCTGATCGTTTACCGCGGCGCCGTGACGTTGCCGGACGATCTCGATCCGGCAGCCGTCTTCGAGGAGCTATTCAAGGCGAATGGCTGGGGCGGCAGTTGGCGCAACGGCATCTACGATTATGTCCACTACCACTCGCGCATCCATGAGGTGCTGGGCATTGCGCGCGGCACGGCCAAGGTGCGCTTCGGCGGCGACAAGGGCCGCGCGCTCACGGTCAAGGCCGGCGACGTCGCGGTCCTGCCGGCCGGCACCGGTCACCAGCGGCTCTCGGCTTCCGACGATTTCCTCGTCGTCGGCGCCTATCCGCCCTCCGGCACCTATGACGAATGCACCAAGCCCGAGCAGCATGCGGAAGCGCTACGCATGATCCCGAAGGTGAGCCGGCCGCGCAAGGACCCGGTCTATGGCCGCGACGGACCATTGCTGAAGGCGTGGGGCGAACGCTGAATGCAAGCATCTCGCCATCAAGCGAGGCCATCCCCACCTGCGCCTTCAACAAGAAACAGCGGCCGCCGATTCGAAGTCGCAGCGGCGCGCCTTCGCCTACGGATACTGCGTCTTCTTCGGCGCGTAGGTTGCCGGATCGAAATCCAGCTCCTTGGGCAACGGCTGGCTGGAGCATTGCAGGTGCACCTGGCGGGCAAGAAGCCGTCGCTGTTGCTGCTCATGCTCCTTCACCGCCGCCACCATCCCCATGCTGTACGGACCGAGCAGCACGCCAAAACCCCAGCCGGGATGCTCCTTTTCGCGCACGTCGTAGTCCGAGGCCGCAATGCGGGCCTGCTGGCATTCCGGCGAGGCCCATTTCGGGTCCTGCTGCGACAGCTTCGCTCCGTAGTCGACCGGAGAGGTCACGCATCCAGCCAGCGCCGCGTTGAGCGCAAGGATCATTGCGATTCGCATCCGCAAGCCTTTCCTAATGTGCGGGCGAGAAAACACACACGGAGGCTTCGGGCAAGCATCCGTCGACGGGAACCAAAATCGCTTTCGAGCTGCAACCGGCCTGCGGGACGCGCGTTGTCGAAGCAGCTTACCTCATGGAGCCCACAGCAATGCCCGCCAAGCGTTTCTCTCAGCCCGTCGCAATCTTCGTCGGGCTAGGCTTTCCGCGCGAGATAAACACCGTCTTCGAGGCCTATCAGTTTCTCGACGAATGGACGGGCAGCCGCAGCCCGACCTACGCAACGACCCTCGCGCTGTGCCGGGCGGCGGTCGCGGGTGAACAGGATGCCGAAGCCGCACGCGTCGCCTTCGAAGCGTTCGCGAGGTCGCGCGGCATTCTCGCTGCCGAAGCGATGGAACTGGCCGCGGCGCGTGCCGCGCAGGAATGGATGGCGGCGTGATCGATCGCTATCGATCTGTCAAAACTTCCGGCTGACATAAGGCGATCCGCCGAGGCCGAACCGCCACTGCGCCTCCACGCCCTTCGTGATGCCGATCCTGCGTCCACTCAAAATAGCGGCCGCGTTGGTTTCCGAGGCGGAAAACTCGAAGGGCGGCGCGATGAGCGACAGGCCGTTATGCGAGCCGTCGACGCCCAGCGCCTGGCAGAGCTTGCCCGGGCCGGAGCATAGCAGCCTGTCATCGTCGGTTCCCCGCCTGTCGCGCATGGCGGCGATGCCGGATTGCGGCTGGATCGCGCGGATCAGCACGGCGCTGCCCGGCAGGCACACCGCATTCAGGCACCAATGCAAGCCGTAGGAGCGATAGACATAGGCCGTGCCGGGGGCGCCATACATCGGCGCGTTGCGCGGCGTGCGGCCGCGATAGCTGTGCGAGGCCGGATCGTCGGGGCGATAGGCCTCGGTCTCGACAATGATGCCGCCGACGCCGACGAGGCCGAGCCGCGCGCCGATCAAGGCGCGCGCCACAGTTACGGCTTCGCGCGCGAAGAAAGTGTGGTGCTGGTCGGCATGAGCGCTAGGCGGCATGGCGATCAACGCTCGTCAGGTAAGCCATGATCATCCTGCGGCACTGGTCCATCGCGCGTTCGCCGGCGACGCTGACGGGGTGCCGTTCGATGGCGCGGTGGACCACGTTCTCCAGGAGTGTCTCGATGAGCGCTGCCGCATCGCCCAGATCGAGGTCGGGCGCGATCTCGCGCCGGTGCCGCGCCAGCTGGCTTTTGATGATCGTCGCGATCCGGTCGCCGACCTCCCGGACCTTTTCCGCGCGATAGCGGCGCCAGCGAAGAACCCCAAGCGGGTTCCGCCGAGCTATTATCCGCTCTGTGGTGCCGGGATTCAAATCCTCGGACCTGCCGAACGATCGACGGCCCTGCTCGCGACGGCAAACACAATCCGCGCCAAGGCAATCCCGATGAGGCCGGCCGCCGCTTTCACGAGCGCATCCTGGAGCCGGGCATGCCGGCCGGGATCGACCGCCTGCAGCAATTCCAATAGGCCGGCCGCGGCGCAGACAAACAGCATTGCGTGCATCAGGCGGGCGCGGAATCCGAAGGCCAAGGCAAGGCCGAACAGGGCATAGGCCAGTGCGCGTTCCATGTTCGCCTCACCGAGATGCGGGCGCATTTGGACGGGTGAGAGGGTGGCAAACGTGATGGCCGCCAGCAGCACGAGGGCGGTAAGACGGGAGATCGAGGTCATTCCCCGCTCATACAAGCGGCAAGCCGGCATAACAATACAGGGCGCTACGCGGCACACGCAAACCGCCGGCGAAAGCTGTCCGGCCGGCCCTGCGCACCGTCTCAGTTCAGCGTTTCATGGAAAAGGTGAACTGCCCTGTCTCTCTGTTCCGACGCAATTCCGGCCGGAGAATGCGCCTCCTTTCCAGCCGCTCACCCCAGCAGATTGCGCGCCGCGCGCATGAAGATCTTCGAACCGATCGGGATCAGGTCGTCCGGGAAATCGTAGTCGGGATTGTGCAGCGCCGGGTAGCGCTCGCCGGCGCCGAGGAAGAACATCGCCGACTTGGCGCTATGGCCGAAGATGCCGAAATCCTCCGAGGCCCGCATCGGCAAGGCTTCCTCGCCGCGCGACACGCCTTCCTCGTCCAGCGCGCGCTCGAGATGCTGCACCGCGTGAGGCGCGTTGACGCTGGCCACGAAAATCTCGTGATAGTCGTGGCGGACGGAAAGGCCGTGTTGGGCGGCGATTCTTGCCGCCAGCGCCTCCGCCGCTGCAACCAACTCCGCCATGCGCTCGTCGCGGCGGGTGCGCAGGGTCGCCCACACCTCGGCGTAGCCGGGCGCAATGCCGAACACCGCTTCGCCCATCGAGCAATGGGTGACGGTGACCATAGCGAAATCGTCGTCGGCAAAGGTGCCGCGCCCGAGCGCCGGCAATTGAGGCATCAACTCACTGACCGCCAGCATCGGCGAGCTGCCGGTCTCGGGCATGGAGGAATGCGCGGTCTTGCCTTCGAGCACGATCCGCATGCCGCGCGAGGCGCAATTCACCACGCCGGGTTTGAGCCTCACTTCGCCGAACGGCACACCCGGCAGATTGTGCAGCGAGAAGGCGAAGTCAGGCTGGATCTCGGAAAAGCGCGGATCGGCAACGACGCCGGCCGCGCCATTGCCGGTCTCTTCCGCCGGCTGGAACATCAGCACCACGCGGCCGCGCGCCGGCCTCTGGCGCCCGAACTGGCGGCCGAGCGCAGCCAGAATCGCGGTATGCCCGTCATGGCCGCACATATGCGACTTGCCCGGCACCTGCGAGGCATGCGCGACGCCCGAAAGCTCGTGGATCGGCAGCGCGTCGAGCTCGGAGCGAAACAGCACCGTCGGCCCGGCTTGCCCGCTGTCATAGACCGCCGCCACGCCATGGCCGCCGAGCCCGGTCAGCACCTTGTCGGGCCCGGTATCGGCGAGGAAGTCGACGACCTCCTTCGCCGTCTTCTCCTCTTCGTTGGAGATTTCCGGCTGCCGATGCAGCTTGCGCCGCCATTCCGTCAGCTCGACCAGGTCTCGGTTGGTCAGGGTCACGTTCGTCTCCGCGTGGTTTGCAGCTAACACAAACACAATAGGGTTCTGCTCGCGCCGTGCCATGCCGATCAATTCAAATAGTCCATGCGCGAATTCGCTGACGCAGCTTGACACATCCAGCGACTATCCCAACGATTTCCGTTGCCAAAGCTCAAAGCGCTACTAGTCGCGGCGCGCTTGGTCGTGGGGCGTAGAAATGAGCGGTGCGGGCGAAAACCTCGCTCTAAAGGAAATCAACGCAATTCGCGCCTTGCTGGCGTCGAAGCCGCGGCCGGTGGGCTGGGACGAACGCCGGGCGCGGCTCGACGAGGTCGGCTCGTCCTGGCCGGTTGCGGGCGATATACGATGCGCGGCGGTGGTCTTCGACGGCCTCGCCGCGGAGTGGTCCCTGGCGCCCGGGTCCGGCACGGACAAGGTGCTGCTCTTCTTCCACGGTGGCGGTTACTGCTCCGGCTCGATCAAAAGCCATCGTCGAATGGTGACCGAGGCCGGCCGGGCAATGAGAATGCGCACGCTTGCGGTCGGCTATCGGCGCGCCCCGGAACATCCCTTTCCCGCGCAGCACGAAGACGCGCTCGCGGCGTGGCGCTTCCTCGCCGAGCAAGGGATCGCGCCGGATCGCATCGTTGTCGGCGGAGACAGTGCCGGCGGCAATCTCAGCCTGTCACTGGTCGGCCGGTTGCGCGCGGCGGGCGAGCGGTTGCCGGGCTGCCTTTGGCTGGTCTCGCCCTGGACGGATCTTTCGATGTCCGGCACGACATTGTCGGCCAAGGATGCGATCGACCCCATCATCCACCGGGCCTATCTGGAGGAACTGGCGGGCGCCTATGTTCCGCATGATGTGGACCGGCGCGATCCGCTGATCTCGCCCTTGTTTGCCGATCTGACCGGATTTCCTCCAATGCTGATCCAGGTCGGTTCCGCCGAAACGCTGCTGTCGGACGCGACGCGGCTCGCCGAGGCCGCCGGTATAGCGGACGTCGAGGCACGCCTCGAAATTTGGCCGCATATGATCCATGCGTGGCCGGTCTGGAATGCGCAATTGAGCGCCGGGCGGCGCGCGCTTCTGAGCGCGGGCAGCTTTGCCCGCGAATTTGTGTAGCCACCGGCGGCTAGGCAGGATTGGCATGTTCCCGACCTGACCGCTTTGATGCTCGGGCCGCGCCTGGCAGCTCGATGTCGCGAAAACGATATCTGTGGCCCGCGTTGCTTGGCCGGGCTGGCCGCTTGCGGACATTCGGGGGCGAGCAATACGATCCTCACCGGGTGAACGACTCCAGCTTCCGCTGCAGCTCCGCTTCGCTCCCCCAATTCGCTTCGGAGAACCATGCCGCACTATCCAGACGCGATGCCCCTGTCGAAGACCCTGTTCGAACGTGCCAAGAAGGTGATGCCGGGCGGGAACACGCGCACCACGGTCTTTGTCGATCCGTTTCCGATCTATGCCTCGCGCGGCGAGGGGTGCAGGGTCTGGGATGTGGACGGCAACGTCTATTACGACTGCATCAACAATTTTACCTCGATGATCCATGGCTACACGCAACCGGATGTGGCCGCCGCGGTGGTCGACCAGCTGCCGTTCGGCACGGCCTTCGGCGCCCCCACGGTCAGCGAGATCGAGCTTGCCGAGCTGCTGGTCGAGCGGTTGCCCTCGGTCGACCGGATCCGCTTCGCCAACTCCGGCACCGAGGGTGTGATGATGGCCATCAAGGCCGCGCGCGCCTTCACCGGGCGGCCGAAGATCGTCAAGATCGAGGGCGCCTATCACGGCTCATACGACTTCGCCGAAGTCAGCCTCGACAGTACTCCCGCCAATTGGGGAGACATGCCGAATTCCACGCCCTATGCGAGGGGCACGCCGCGCGGGGTGCTGGACGATGTGATCGCGGTGCCCTTCAACGACAGCGAAGCGCTGCGCGCGGTCTTCGCCGCTGAGCGCAATACCATTGCCGGCGTGCTGATCGATCCCATGCCGAACCGCGCCGGTCTCATTCCTGCGCGGCAGGATTACCTGCACGCCATGGTCGAGATCGCCCATGCGGCGGGTGCGCTGGTCATTTTCGACGAGGTGATTTCGTTCCGCCTCGGATATTCGGGCGCGCAGGGGCTGTGGGGCATCCAGCCCGACCTGACGGCGCTGGGCAAGATCATCGGCGGAGGCTTTCCCGTGGGTGCCGTCGGCGGCCGGGCCGACATCATGGCGGTGTTCGATCCGACCCAGGGCAAGCCCGCTTTGCCGCATGGCGGCACCTTCACCGCCAATCCGGTGACGATGCGCGCCGGGCTTGCCGCGATGCGGGCGCTGACCAGGGAAAGCTTTGCCCACCTCGATCGCCTCGGCGCGTTGTTGCGCGACGGGATCGCGGCCTCATTGGGCAAGCATGGTCTTGCCGGCCAATGCGTCGGCCTGGGCTCGCTCTTCAAGGTCCATTTCACGTCGCATCCGGTCACGGATTACCGGTCCGTCTATCCCGGCCAGGCCGAACGCAGGAAGCTCGATGCCTTCCACAAGGGCTTGCTTGGCCGCGGCGTCTTGTCGGCCAGCTATGGCCTGTTCGCGCTGTCGACACCGATGACCGAGGCGGACGCCCGCGCCATTCTGCAGGCGATCGACGAGACCCTGGGCGAGATCGCTCGCCAGTCCTGAGACAGGCCGACAGGAGGATCACGGATGACAGCTTCTCCTCATGTGGTGGTGATCGGCGCCGGCACGTTGGGTTTGTGCTCGGCCCTCCACCTTGTCGAACAGGGCGCGCGCGTGACCGTGCTCGAAGGCCAGTCGATCGC
The DNA here is from genome assembly GCF_002294985.1 of Mesorhizobium sp. WSM3862. Taxonomy (GTDB): domain Bacteria; phylum Pseudomonadota; class Alphaproteobacteria; order Rhizobiales; family Rhizobiaceae; genus Mesorhizobium. The sequence goes on from NZ_NSGE01000008.1 coordinate 103,610, forward strand.
CTCCGGATCGAGCGGCAGGTCGGTCGGCGTGGTCGGGTCGCAATTCACCGATCCGTTCGAGATCATGCTTCGCGTTTATGCGCTGCGCCGCTTCCGCCAATGGGAGAGCCAGGGGCTTGGCTTCAACCATATCGGCTACCTGCGGCTGGCGCGCACGCAGAAGCAGATGGAGCTGTTTGCAAAGTCGGTGGAACTTCAGGAAGCGGCCGGCCTGCGCTCGCGACTCTATCGTGCGAACGAACTCACGGAACTCGTGCCGCATATCGACCCGGATGGCCTGGAGGGTGGGCTGTTCGGGCCCGACAATGGCTTCCTCGACCCTCACGAGATGTGCACTTTCCTGGCGCAGGCGGTCCGCGCAGAGGGCGGCGAAATCCGCCAGTATCGCAAGCTGCTCGGGGTAAGGCGGCGAGCGCGCGGCTACACGCTGGAGACCAGCGGCGATCCGATCGATTGCGATGTCGTGGTCAATGCGGCAGGAGCCTGGGCGCCTCAGGTCGCCGAGCTCTTCGGCCAGCGCCTGCACATTTGGCCCGAGCGTCACGAGGCGGTCGTCATCCATCTCGACGAGCCGCTCGGCTACACGATGCCGATGGTCATGGATCTGGTGAACGGCGAGGGAAGCGGCCTCAATTTCCGCCATGAGAAAAGCACCGAACTGATCGCCGAGATCCACAAGGTGGACTCGCTCGCGCCGGAGGATCCCGACAATTACAACGACCAGTGCGAGGAACGATCGAAGGTCAGACTGGCGGAGCTTCTCCTCGAGCGGCTGCCCGACCTGCCGGGCGCGCGGCTTGGCCGGGGTTGGGCCGGCCTTTACCCCGTGTCCGCGGACCATCGCCCCTTCGTCGGCCCGATCGATGCTTCCGAGCCGACATTGGTGACCGCCGCCGGCGCCGGCGGCTACGGCATTCAGCTGGCCCCGGTGATCGGGCAGATCGCGGCCGACTGGGTTCTTCACGGCGCCCCGATTTCCGCGCCCGGCACCGAGAGCCTGCTGCCGTCGGCAGCGCGAAACATTGCTCTTAGGTGATTGAGCGATGGAGCTTGGCGGGATGTCGAAGTCCGTGTCACGCGCCTAGGAGCGCGCCGGCATTCTGCAGGCTCGAAACACTTCTTGGGCCATCGGCGCTTCGCGCGGAACCATCGGATCGAGAGCAGGTTGGTTGTGCATCTCAGTTTGAGAGACAGTCACAGCTCAAGGGAGAACCCGATGAAACTTCCGTACAGAACTACAGCCGCCGCTGCTGCCTTGCTATTCATGAGCTTCCCGGTCCTTGCCCAGACAAGTGCTGCGCCGGAGCCCACGCCGATTCCGCAGAAGCCCGGACCGACCGCGACACCGGAAGCCAATGCTCAACCCGCAGGTCCGACGCGCGAGATGATCCGCCAGATGATCGACGACGCGCTCCAGGAGAAGCTGCAGGAAGATCGTTCGGCTGAACAGGGACCCCGGCATGGCGGACGTTGGCACCGCGAAGACAGACAAGCGCGGCGCGACGGCGACAGAATGGCTGGCAGGCCTGATCGGATGGGACCGCGCATGATGCCCCGCGCCCGTATGCAGGTCATGTTCGCGATAGTGGATGCCGACGGCGACGGCGCACTGTCGCAGGGCGAAGTTCAGGATATCGTCGGCAGGATCTTCAACGCCGCCGACGAGGATGGCGACGGCAGCCTCGACCTGGACGAGCTGCAGTCGTTCATGCATGGCTCCGGTGGCGGGCGCATGCGGTAGCGGCGCCGAAGCACATCCAGCCAGAGCGAAGCATCTTAGCCGCCGCTGTCCATGGAAGCGCATATATGTGACGGCCAGGGATTGAGATATATTGCCGCCATCCTTGGGCGCTGACGTTCTTTGAACGGGGGCATGACATGCAGGCGGTGCCGATAGCTCATCCGGCGGAACAGTCCGCCGCCGCCTCGGTACCTTCGCTCTCCGGCTATCCGGCCGCGGTGCTGTGCTGGCTGCTGTCGGCCGGCGTATATATCGCGGCCAAATGGGTGGCGCCGGAAATGCCGCCCTGGGGACTCTGCTTCTGGCGGCTTGCGCTCGCCTGCGCCATCCTGCTGCCGATCGTGCATCGTCATCACGGGGCGATGATCGCGCTTCTCAAATCCCGGCCGCTGGAGATCGCCGCCGTCGGAGCGATCGGCCTGACGCTCTGCCAGGGCATGATCTACCGCGGCCTCGCCGACACTGACGCGACCACGGCCGGCATCATCATGGCGCTGTCTCCGGTCATGACGATGGTGCTCGCGCGTTTCGTGCTCGGCGAGCCGCTCGGGCTTTGGCAGGCGCTCGGCGCGGTGGTTGCGCTCGCCGGCATGCTGGTCATCGTCGCGCATGGCGACCTGACGGCGCTGCTCCAGCTCCAGTTCAATCTGGGTGAATTGTGGATCGTCGGTAGCGCGTTCTGCTGGGCGCTCTACACCGTGCTGGTGCGCCGGTCCAAATTCGGCATCGAGTTGTTGCCGCTGGTGGTGCTCCTGCTCGGCGCCGGCGCGCTCGTCGCCCTGCCTTTCCATCTGTGGGAACTGGTCAACGACGAGCGCTCCGCCTTGAACGCCCATGGCTGGCTCGCGCTCGCCTACCTGGCGGGCCCGGGCGGCGCCCTGATGTACTATCTCTACAATCGCAGCGTGGCGACGCTCGGCGCCAGCCGGGCGAGCATGCTGCTCTATCTGCAGACGATGTTCGTCGCCATCCTCGCCTATCTGCTGCTCGGCGAGAGCCTGCATGACTACGATCTCATCGGCGCCGCCTTCATCGTCGCCGGCATCGTGCTTGCCACGATGTTGAAGCCGCATGCGGCTCGCGTCGCGTAGCCCGGTGATGGCAAGTGCAAGGAAAGCGTGTACCGCATCGGCGCGGTCGATCGTTCGAATGACACGGTCTGTCGACACCCTGGCACGGGAGCGGCCCGGAGCCCTTGTGGGTTTGGTGGCGAAAGGCAAGGGCCACCGGGCCTAACCGGCGGGGACCTAGTACGGGGACTTCGCTAAGAGGGCACCGGCTGATAGAAATATGCGCTAATGCTAATACAATTGAAACGCATCCCTAAGGACGATGGCCAGACTGGCCAGCTTAGGTAAATATCGGCCGTGCGCTTCGCATGCTCGGCCATTCGGACGACCGAGGCTACGGCAAGGCATCGAAGCAAGCGCCTATCTGATCTGGAACCCGTGGGCCAGCGGATCGCGGTCGTCGACGAAGATGGTGTCGTGGCCGACACTCCGCGCCCAGCCCGCCGACGCTTGGCCGAGGCTGCGGCAGCGAGCTCTAGCTCGCTCGTTCCTCTGCCGCCACTTCCCGGATCCAGCTGCGCAGGCTCTCTGCAGCGGGGGAAAGCTTACGATTGTCATTCCAGGTGAGATAGTAGCCGCCGGGCGCCGGCAGTTCGAGATCGGTCAATCTGACCAGCTTGCCTTCGTCGACCTGCGCGTTGACCAGGCGGTGCCAGCCAACCGCAACGCCCTGGTCGGCCTGGGCGGCTTGCAGCGCCACGAAAAACTTGCCGAAGCGCCGACCTCTGGTCGAACCGTGGGGCACGCCGGCGCGTCGCAAAACTTCGTCCCAGCCGGCCCAATCAGGATCAACCCAATCAACATGCAGCAGTGGCAAGTCAGCCAGCGAGTCCGCCGTTGCATCGCGATGCCTGCTCGCAAAGCCCGGACCGCAAACCGGGTAGATGGTCTCGTCGAAAAGCAACTCGGCGGTTTCGTCCGGCCACGACCCAAATCCGTAGCGGATGCGCAATTCGACCTCGGCGCGGCGATAGTCGCGAGGATTGTCCGAGATCAGGTGATCAACGGAAATGTCCGGATGCCGCGTCCAGAAGACCGGCATGCGCGGGATCAGCCACATCGATGCCAGCGCATCCGAGCAAGCCAGGGTAACGTTCTTCGAACGATCGCCGCGCTTCACATTTCGGACAATGTCGGCGGCTCGCGAAAAGCCGCTGGCCAGCACGCCATAAAGATCTTCGCCTGCGCTTGTCAGCGCCACGCCGCTGCCGAGGCGGGTAAAGAGCGGCACTCCGAGCTCGTCCTCGATCGCTTTGATCTGTCGGCTCACGGCGCCGGGAGTGACGTTGAGTTCCGCAGCCGCCAGCTTGAACGACAGGTGCCGGGCGCACGCCTCGAAAACCGCCAACGCGGTCAATGACGGCAGGTCATAATAGCGGCGAACCATGTCCAAACTCTCAACACTTCGATGATCGCGCAGCGCCACAGCCTGAGCAAGAGAGGCCCGACTTGTCCGAAACTGCCTGCAGCCGATGCGATAGCGGTTTCGACAGCTATGGCGGCGATCCCCCAACCCTTTGCGGCGGACCATAGGAGAATCCAACCCGCCCAGCCCCGCCTACCGCGACGCCTTCCAATCAGCGTCCGACACCGCTGCCATGAGGCACCTGCCGTCAATATCGTCAAAGCGTGCGAATGATTTTTCTGCGCGCTGCCTCTGTACGAGTTTTGGCGCCGCGCAACTCAACAAGGAGGTGAGTCTTTTGCAGGCCCGCGCCGCTGGCCTTGGGCGGCGGTTTCGAGAATATGCACTGAACTCTCCCCTACGAAGATGGCTCGAGCAATGACGGATACTGCGAAGAAGACGGTCGTGATAACGGGCGCGGCCGGAGGCATTGGGCAATCGATCTGCAGACAGTTCATTGCCAACGGCTATCGTGTGATTGCCGGCGACGCCGACCAGGCTGGGCTGGACAGGCTCGGGGTCGAGCTCAACGGAGGCGAAAAGAATGTCTGGAGCAAGGCCGGCGATCTCCGCAACAAGGCCTATTGCGAGGATTTGATCGACCATTCCATCCAGGCCACAGGGCGTCTGGACGTGCTTGTCAACAACGCCGGCATCATCACCCGCGGAAACATCCTCGAGACGACCGACGACGACTGGGAGCGGACGTTCGACATCAACCTGAAGTCGATCTTCTACACGTGCAGGCAAGCCATCGGTCACATGAAGGGCCACGGCGGCGGCGCGATCGTGAACATCGCATCCTGCTGGGGACTTTACCCCGGGCCTGGCCACGCGGCCTACTGCACCAGCAAGGCGGCCGTGGCGGCGTTCTCGAAGTGCCTCGGCCGCGATCATGCCGGTGATGGGAGAAGGGTCAACGCGGTGTGCCCGAACGAGGTCAACACGCCGATGCTGCGCACCGGCTTCGCCAAGCGCGGTTTCAATCCCGACACCGCCATTGCAGAGCTCAACAGGTCCGTGCCGCTCGGCCGTATCGCCGAGCCGGAAGATATCGCCGAGGTGGTCTATTTTCTGAGTTCCGACGCCGCTCGCTACGTCGCGGGCACGACAGTCGAAGTCAACGGCGCAAAGCCTGTCTATTGAGGATACACATGGCCGACAGATTGGCAGGCAAGATTGCAATCATCACCGGCGGCGGACGCGGCATCGGTGCCGGCATTACCCAGCGCTTTGTCGAGGAGGGGGCAAAAGTCGCCATTGTCCAGCGAAATGCCCCGCCCGACGAAATCCTCAACGAGCGCACCATTTATGTGAAAGCCGATCTTTCGAATTCCCAGGACATTGCCTCGGCCGTCGAGACCGTCGTTGAGCGGCTTGGCGGGCTGGATATCCTGGTCAACAACGCCGGCATCATGTTCGAGAAGACAGTCGACGAGATGACCGAGGCAGATTGGGACCAGATGATGGACATCAATCTGAAGGCTCCGTTCCTCCTGACGAAAGCGGCAATGCCGCATCTTCGCAAGCGCGGCGCTGCAAGCATCGTCAACATCGGCTCGATCGAAGGGCTGGCGTCCAATCCGGGGCATCCCGCGTATTCGGCCTCGAAAGCGGGCATCCACGGCTTCACGGCAGCGGTCGCCGTGGACCATGGGCATGAGGGTATCCGCTGCAATGCCATCGCGCCGGGCTGGATCAATTCAGACCTCAGCGAGGTCTACATCGACAGCATGACCGACAGCGACCGCGTCCGCAGGGAACTGCTTGTCATGCATCCGGTCGGGCGTCTCGGCCAGCCAACGGACGTCGGAAACCTCGCGGTCTGGCTGGCTTCGGAAGAAAGCGCCTTCGTCACCGGTCAGGTCTACGTCATCGACGGCGGCCGCACCAAGAAACTTCCGCTGCCGGTCTCGTGAAGCTGAAAGCTCGGCAATCCGTTACAGGCTCACAACGCGACTAGGGACAAGCTCGACCAGGCCCGAAGCCTGCGTCGTGACCGTCGGACGGCGACGGCTGTTCAGCACTGGAGCTTCGGCCTTTACGCGCTTTTGCTCAACAGGCGCGTGAGACTTTTGCAGTAGGTGAAATCTCCCTGTTTCGGCAATAGTTCCGCCAGCACAAGGGCTGCAAAGTTTTTCTCGGAGACCGCCATGACTGCTCAATTGCAAGTTTCTCGTAGAGGTGGGCGGGAGGCGCGACGGACCATCCGCACGGCACCGAAGATCGATATGCTGCCGACGCTCCAGCGCGGCCTGCCGGTTGTGGAGCCGATGGATGCCGAGCAGGTCGAGCGTATTCATGAGGCTTCCCTCGCGATCCTCGAAGACGTGGGCGTCGTGTTTCGCGACCCGATCGCGATCGAGGATTGGAAGAGGGCCGGTGCCGAGGTCCGAGCGGACGACCGTGTTCATCTCGACCGCGGCCTGGTCATGGAACTCATCAAGACCATTCCCTCAAGGATCGAGTACTTCGCCCGCGACCCGGCGAAAAATGTCGAGCTCGGCGGGCCGAAGTCGATCTTCGTGCCGATGACCGGTGCGCCCTACATGCGCGACCTCGACGATGTCAGGCGCGGCCCGACGATCGCGGATCTCGGGACCTTTCACAAGCTGGCCCACATGATGCCGGCGCTGCACTCATCGGCGCACCACATCGTCGAGCCGATGGACATCGTGGTCGCGCATCGGCACCTGCACATCACCTACTCGTCGATGAAGCATTCCGACAAGATGTTCATGGGCATGACGACTTCGCCCAAGAATGCCGAGGACGTGCTCGACATGTGCGAGATCCTGTTCGGCGAAGGCTTCCTGGAGACACACTCGGTTGCGACGGGCAATTGCAACGGCAATTCGCCGCTGGTCTGGGACCAGGTGATGCTCGGCGCCATGCGCGCCTTCTGCAGGCGCAACCAGCCGGTGCTGTGCTCGCCCTTCGTTCTGGGCGGCGCCAATACACCGGCCTCCACAGCCGCCGCTGTCGCGCAGCTCAATGCCGAGGCGCTCTCCGCGCTCGCCTATACCCAAGTGATCCGCAAAGGCTGCCCGGCGATCTACGGGCACTATCTGTCGACGGTCTCGATGCAATCCGGCGCCCCGATGGCCGGGACGCCCGAGATCTCGCTGATGAACTTCATGATTGGCCAGATGGCGCGCCGCTACAACGTGCCTTGGCGCACGTCCAACCTGCTCGGCGGTGCCAAGGTATTCGATGCCCAATCCGGCTATGAGAGCGCGATGACCATGATGGCGGTGCTGATGTCGGGCGCGAACTACATCTGGCATTCGGCGGGATGGAACGAAGCCGGCATGCACTGCTCGATCGCGAAGTTCGTCGTCGATGCCGAGGTCTGCTCGATGGGTTATCGGATGACGCAGGGAATCCAGTGGGACGACTTCGATGAGGCCTTGGCTGCCGTGCGTGACGTCGGGCCGGGCGGCCATTATCTTGGCCATCCGCACACGCAGGCGAATTTCGAGCGGGCCTTCTTCATCCCGAAGCTGTTCGACAACAACTCGATCGAGCAGTGGTACGCGGACGGCGCCAAGGACATCAAACAGCGGGCACTCGAGCATGCCCGCAGGCTACTGGCCGAATACGAAGAGCCCACGCTCGATATAGCGAAAGACGAGGAGCTGCGCGCCTACATCGACCGACGCTCGCGCGAGATCCCCGCGGTCGATGCGCTGAACGAGGAATACTGAGCGTGACCCCCGAGCCCGGAACGTCCGGCAAGCCAATCGGCATCTACGGCGCCTGATGAACGCGTCCGCGAACATAAGGGCCATGAAGTCTTGCGCCACGCCGGAGATTTCGGCGATCGCCGACAGGCCCTTCGACCTGGTGGTTTTGGTGTTGCCCGGCTTCTCGCATCTGGCGCTCCACGCCTATATCGAACCGTTTCGCATCGCCAATACGATATCGCGCTTGCCACTATTCCGCTGGCGGATCGCGGGAGTGGACGCTCGGCCTGTGGAAGGTGCGAACGCCCTCTCCATTGCAGTCGATGCAACAATCGATGAGCTGGGTTGCAAATCGGACGATCGCAAGCCGGACCAGCTCGCGATATTGGCGGGCGAACCGGTCGAACGGCAACTGACCTCACAACTTAATGGATTTCTGCGCACGATTGCACGTCGCGGCGTTTCGATATCGGCGGTTGGAACGGCGACATGGCTGCTGGCGCAGACCGGTCTGCTTGCGGGAACGCGTTGTACGATCCACTGGTCTCGGCTCGCCGCATTTTCCGAAGTTTTCAATCAGCCGCGAATACGAGACTCCCTGTTCGTCAAAGACGGACAATATTCAACTTGCGCCGGCGAGCTGGCGGCCTTCGACCTCGCGATCGATCTGATCGGCAGTCATGCCGGCGGGTACATCGCGCAAGAGGTGTGCCGGCATGCGACCGTAGAGGGCCAGCGCTCAGGCTCAAACCGGCAGACCGGCCCGACCGGTCTTGCCTTCGCCGGGGTGAGCGACAAGCTCGTGATGGCGATGCGGATCATGGAAGAGAATGTGGAATTTCCGCTCTCCATGGATGAGGTTGCACATCGGGCCGGAGTGTCACGGCGCCAACTCGAACGCTTGTTTGCTGCTCATATCGAGGTGCCGCCAGTGCGGCACTATCTGCGGATACGCACAGACCATGCCAAGCGCCTGATCGAAGGGACGCGCTTGCCCATCATCGATATCGCCATGGCGTGCGGCTTCATATCCGCCTCGCACTTTGCAAAGTGCTTCCGGGCGTTCAACGGCATCTCGCCGCAACAATGTCGCGCGATGGTGCCGGCCTGGGTCGGGCCTGGCCTGGGGTAGGGGCCAGCCGGTTGGCCATGCCGGCGCTTGTGTCCGCTTGCCGTCAGCGGATCTGGAACCCATGCGCGAGCGGATCGCGATCGTCGACGAAGATCGTATTGTGGCCGATGATCTGCGCCCAGGCGTCGATGCTCGGCTTGATGCCCTTGAACGGACCGATGTTAGTTTCCACCTCGACGCGGCCCTTGAACACCGTGCCGATCAGGCTCTCCTGACGGAACGTCTCGCCGACCTTCAGGCGGCCCTTGCCATGCAGTTGCGCCATGCGCGCCGACGTTCCGGTGCCGCCCGGCGATCGGTCGATCGCCTTGTCGCCGTAAAACACCGCGCCGCGGCCGTCGCCATCGCCTGAAGGCCCGTCGCACCAGATGGCATGATGCACGCCGCGTATCCTGTCATCCTCCGGATGGATTGGATCGCAGTTAGGCGCCAGCGCGTCGCGCAGCCGCCGGCTGAGCTCGACGATGTCGCTGGCCGACATGCCGTCCAGACCCTGCCAGTTCTGTTGCGGCTGGACCACCGCGTAGAAATTGCCGCCATAGGCGATGTCGACGACGAGCCGGCCGAGACCAGGTAGATCGACGCCGACATCGGCGGCATGCAGGTAGCTCGCGACGTTGAACATGCGCACGCTTTCGACGAAGGCGCCCGGCTTGTCATACTCGATGTCGACCCTTCCTGCCGGCGTCTCGATCGAGAGCTTGCCCGGGACGCGCGGCGTGACGAGCCCTTCCTCGAGCGCCGCCGTCACCAGTCCGATCGTGCCGGCGCCGCACATGGGCAGGCAACCGCTGACCTCGATGAAAATGACGGCGAAATCGCAGTCCTCGCGGTAGGCCGGATAGATGATGGCGCCCGACATGATGTCGTGTCCGCGCGGCTCGAACATCAGCGCTCGCCTGATCCAGTCATGCTCGCGCATGAACAACTCGCGCCGCTCGGCGATCGGGGTGTGCGGCAGCAAGGGGCCGCCGCCGGCGACGAGCCGGACCGGATTGCCGCAGGTGTGGGCGTCGATGCAAAAGAAGCTGCGGCGCATGATCTTTCTCATTTCCCATCAAGTGGACGTCGCCATCCGGGCCACGTCCTCACATTGCCCCGCCAGGCTCATCCCTCGCGGCCAGCACGCAATTCCTGCAAACGGATCACCGTGTTGATGCCCATCCACGCGAACGGCTCGGGAGGAAGCCGCGCGGGTTGCGGTTGATCCGCATATTTGTCGAGCATTTTCGACCGGGTGCCGGTCGCGAGATCCGCGGCCATCACGCCCGCGAGCGTGCTTTTGACGGTCCCAAGACCGTTCTCGCAGCACGCCGAATAAAGGCCGTCATCGATCTCGCCGAAGGCCGGCACGTGGTTGCGGCTGAGGCAAAGCCGTCCGGCCCAAACATATTCGAACGGCACATCCTTGAGGTCCGGAAACCTGGCATCGAGTGATGCCCGCTGCTCGGCGGCGATGCCGGCCAGGCGCTTCTCGCTGACCCGAACGGGCCAGTCATAGGTGAACCGGGTCCGTATCACGATCCGCGAGAGCCCGTCGCTGGTTATCTTCCGGACCGTGGCGCCCATCGGATCGGCCGGCAGCAAGGCCCACCGGTCCTTGCCCGTCGACGTCGCGGTGAAAGGGGCGGTCATCGATGCATAGGTGAAGATGTGCATCAGGCGGCTGCGGAAATAACCGAAATCATCGATATGGCCGTTGACGCCGAGGATGATTTTCGGCGCGGTGACGCTTCCGGTGCGCGACACCGCCTTCCAGGCTCCTCCCGCCCGGGTGAGCTTGAGCACCGGCGAGTGCTCGAAGATGTCGACTTTCGGTGCGAGCCCCGCCGCGAGGCCGCGGATATAGTCGGCGGGCTGGATCATCACGGCACCGGGCGTGTGGATGCCGCCGAGATAGTAGGACGACCCGGTAATTTCCCGCATGTCGCTCGCGTCGAGGAAGCGATGCCCTTCGCCGATCGCCTTGAGCGAGCGGCCGTAATTGGCATTGAGCGTCATGCCGCGCTCGGTCGCCGCGGCATTGATCTTGCCCGAAGGATCGAAGGTGCGCGCGGACATCCCGTATTCCGCGGCCGCCTCGGCGGCGAAAGCGATCGCGAAGCGGTTCTCGGCGATCTCCGCCTTTGTTTCGGCCTCACCGGCGACGGAATATTCGCCCGACGACAAATTGTGCGGGGTGTCGATCATATAGCCGGAATTCCGGCCGGCGGGGCCTTTGGCGACCTCTCCGGCTTCCAGCAGGACGATCCTGTCGCCGGGCCGAAGCTGGACGAGGCGCCGCGCCGCCGAGAGACCGGCGAAGCCACCACCGATGATCAGCCAGTCGGCCTTGATGTCGCCGTCGAGCGTGCGGACCGGGAAGCAGCGTTTGCTGATCGCCTCCCAGCCCGAGGTTCCGGAATCGGCCGGAAGACGCTTGACGACGAGGTCGCTCATCTGACGGTCTCGTCAACCGAGCGATCCGAGACGTCGATCCAGACCGTCTTCAATTCGCAGTAGTTGTCGTGGGCGAAGACCGACTTGTCGCGTCCGCCGAAACCGGATTCCTTGTAGCCGCCGAACGGCGTGCTCGCGTCGCCTTCGCCGAAGCAGTTCACGGTGACGACGCCGGCGCGGATTTCGCGCGAAAGCTTGATCGCCTTGCGCAGGCTCCCCGTATAGACGGACGCGGTCAGGCCGTAATTGGTGTCGTTGGCGAGCGCGATCGCCTCGGCCAGCGAATTGAACGTCGTCACCGACAGGACCGGCCCGAAAATCTCCTCCTGGAACAGGCGGCTGGCCGGCGTGACACCGTCAAAGACGGTCGGCTCGACATAGGCGCCCTTATGCGTGGCGCCGCCATGGGCGAGGGCGAGCTTTTCGGTTTTGGCATCGGCGAGAAAGGATTTCACCTTCTCGAAATGGCTCTTGCTGACCAGCGCGCCGATGCGGTTTTCAGGGTCGAGCGGATCGCCGGTCTTCCATTCGCGCATGTAGGCGCCGATCCGCTCAAGCAACTCGTCCTTGATCTTGGCGTCGACGATGAGCCGCGAGGTGGCCGAGCAGTTCTCGCCCATGTTCCAGAACGCGCCGTTGACCACCTGTTCGGCGACGAGGTCGAGGTCTTCGGCGTCGTCGAGAACCACGGCCGGGTTCTTGCCGCCGCATTCCAGCACGACGCGCTTGAGGTTGGAGTCGGCCGCGTAGCGCAGGAAGCGCCGGCCGGTCGGCGTCGAGCCGGTGAATGCCACCATGTCGACGCCCATATGCATGCCGATCGGCTCGCCGGCCTCCTTGCCGCCGCCCGGCACGACATTGAAGACGCCGGCCGGGATGCCGGCCTCATGAGCGAGCTCCGCGACACGCAGCGTGGTCAGCGTCGTCTCCTGGGCAGGCTTGACGATGACCGAGCACCCGGCCGCAAGCGCCGGGCCGATCTTCCAGGCCAGCATCAGCAGCGGAAAGTTCCACGGCAGGACGCAGCCGACGACGCCGACCGGCTCGCGCACGACCATGGTCAGCGCCTTCGAGCCAACGGGCGCGGTGTTGTCGTAGAGCTTGTCGATCAGCTCGGCATGCCAGCGGATGGTATGGATCGTGTCCGGCACATCGACGGTCTGGCATTCGCGGATCGGCTTGCCGCTGTCGAGGCTTTCCATGACCGCGAGCTCGTGGCGGTTGCGCTCCAGGAGCTTGGCGAATTTGAGCAGGACGGTCTTGCGCTCGCCAGGCGCGAGATGCTGCCAGCGGCCGTCGTCGAAGGCCTGCCTGGCCTTGGCCACGGCGAAGTCGACATCGCTGGCGTCGCAAGCCGCGATGTCGGCAAGCACCTCGCCGGTCGCCGGATTGGTCGTTCTGAAGGTCTTGCCGGAATTCGCCGGGCGGAAGCCTCCGTCGATGAAGGCATTGGTCGGGAATTGAATCTCGGCGGCGAGCGCCTTGTATTCGGCGGCGGTCAAAGGCTCATGCATTGGTTTGCTCCCGACGTGATCTGGGCGACCGTCCGCTTCAGCGTGGCGACGACAGTCTGGAGGGATCGCTTTTCTTCCGAATTGAGAGGCCGCAGCGGAGCGCGCACGCCGCCTGCCTTCAGGCCGATCAACTCGCATCCATGCTTGATCGACTGGACGAACTTGCCGCATTCGAGAAAGTCCATCAGCGGCAGCATCGCGCTCATGATGGCGCGGCCCTTGTCGAAGTTCTTTTCGAGCACGCAGGCCTCGTAGAGCGCGACGTGCTCGCGCGGCAGGAAGTTCGAGCCGGCGCAGACCCAGCTCCTGGCGCCCCAGGCGAAGAATTCCAGCGCCTGGTCGTCCCAGCCGCAGGAAAGCGAGATGTGCGGGAACTTGCGGGCAAGCCGGTGCAAATTGCCCATTTCGCCGGAGCTTTCCTTGATGGCGACGACGTTGCGGGATTTGCCGACGCGGGAGAAATACTCCTCGCCCATCATCACGCCCATGCGGGCCGGATAGTTGTAGAGCATGATCGGAAGGTTGGCCGCGCGGTCGACGGTGAGCGCATGAACCGCGTTCTCGCGCTCCGTCGGCAAGGCATATGGCGGCGACGAGACGAGGATCGCGTCGGCGCCGATCTCCTTCGCCGCCTTGGCATATTCGACCGAATCTTCGGTCCTGGTAGCGCCTGTGCCGACGACCAGCGGAAGGCGGGTGCCGATCACCTGCTTGGCATAAGCACCGAGCTCGAAGCGCTCCTGGGCGCTTTGGGCATAATATTCACCGGTCGATCCACCAACGATGATGCCGTGCACCTTGGCTTCGATGAGCGACTCCAGAACATCCGCGAAAGCGGCGTCGTCGATCCGCCCGTCGGGGCCGAGCGGCGTGATCGCCGGTGTATAGATGCCTTCGAATTTCAAGATAATTCTCCATCAATGGAGTGGCGATTTCGATCAATAGGCTGTTCGGCAAAACAGGGGCGTTTGCGAACGCTCGCGTCGTCGCTTTCCGAGAACGCAATTGCGTACCTCACGCGACGGCCCCGGATGAAAGAGCCGCCGTGATCTGCCGCAGCGAAATCAATCCGAGCGGCCGGCCGCCGTCGCCTGTGACGAAGGCTGAATCATAGGAGGAGTTCGTCAGTTCCTTGGCAGCGGTCTCGAGCGTCAAGCCGGACTTCAGCTTCGGCAGCGATCTGCTCTCGGATTGCAGGAGGGATTCCATGATGGCATCGACCTTGATGAAGCGGCCGCGATTGACGTCCTTGACAAACCGCTCGATGTAATCGTCCGCAGGGCGCAACAGGATGTCCTGGCTATCGCCCTGCTGGATGATCGAGCCATCGCGCAAGATGACGATCTGGTCGCCGAGCCTCAGCGCCTCATCGAGATCGTGGGTGATGAAGACGATGGTCTTTTCCAACTCGGTCTGCAGTTCGAGAAGCATGGTCTGCATGTCGGTCCGGATCAGCGGATCGAGAGCCGAGTAGGCTTCGTCCATCAGCAGGATCGAGGCATTGTTGCTCAGCGCGCGCGCAAGTCCGACGCGCTGTTGCATGCCGCCAGACAGTTCGTTCGGATAGCGCGTCTCGAATCCGGAAAGCCCCACGCGATCGATCCAGCCCATGGCCGTATCGCGGCTCTTGGCCGCTTCGACACCGCGCACCTCCAGGCCGAACGTTACGTTGTCGATGACGGTCCTGTGCGGCAGGAGTCCAAACCTCTGGAACACCATCGCTGTGTGATTGCGTCGGAACTCCCGCAGCTCCAGCTCGGACATATCGAGGACGTTACGCCCATCGATCATGATCGAGCCGGACGTCGGCTCGATAAGGCGGTTGATGTGCCGGATCAGCGTCGACTTGCCCGAGCCCGACAGCCCCATGACGACCTGGATCTTTCCGGCCGGCATGGAGATGTTGATATTATTCAAACCCAGGATTTGTCCGTGCACCTTTGCCAGTTCGGCCTTGGTCATGCCGCTGCGGACCGCGTCGACATGTTGCGCCGGCGACTTTCCGAATATCTTGTAGAGGTCACGGATTTCGATTGACGCGTTGTTGCTAGTCATGTGCTGCACCCCGGTGCTTCTGCAGGCGATGCCCATAGGCCTGGCTGATGCGGTCGAAAATGATCGCGATGCCGACGATGGCAAAGCCGTTGAAGATGCCTTGCGTGAAGTACTGGTTGGCGATGGCTTGCAGAACGTTGAGGCCGAGCCCCTGCACGCCGATCATCGAGGCGATGACCACCATGCCGAGCGCCATCATGATCGTCTGGTTTATGCCGGCCATGATTGTCGGCATGGCGAGCGGGATCTGCACTTTCCAGAGCTTTTGCGAGCGCGAGCAGCCATAGGCGTCAGCGGCCTCCAGGACCTCCTTGTCGACCAGGCGGATGCCAAGGTCGGTGAGGCGGATGATCGGCGGGATGGCGTAGATCACCACCGCGATGAACCCCGGCACACGGCCTATGCCGAGCAGCATGACGACCGGAATGAGATAGACGAAAGGTGGCATCGTCTGCATGACGTCGAGCACCGTCTGCATGACCCCGCCAACGCGCTTGTAGCGGTTCATCAGGATGCCGAGCGGGATGCCGATGGCGATGGCGAAGATGGTCGAGGTGAAGACAAGCGAAATCGTCTTCATCGCATCTTGCCACAGGCCAAGAAGGCCGATGGCGATGAGCGTACCGACGACGGCGGCGACCACGGCCCAGCGCCGTGCCGCAAACCAGGCGATGACGGCCAGGGCGATCACGACCAGGGGCCAAGGCGCGTTCGAGATGGTGCTTTCGAAGAAGATGAGGACGCGCTGCAGCGGATAGAAGAAATCCTCGATCGATTGACCGTAGCCGCGCGTCAGCGCTTTCAAAGCGCCGTCGATGGCCCGCTTGACCGCAAGCAGGAACTCAGGGTCGAGTTGAGGGAATCTGAAAAGCCAATCCATGTCGCGATGCCCTATTGTGAGTGCGCCATAGGCGACACATTGCCGGCCACGGGCGGAGAGCAGGGAACGAAGGCTACGCCGACAGACCGAGCCGCATCGGAGGCCTTGAGAATCCTCAAAGCCTCCACTTTGCTCGGTTGCCGGATTTAGAGCGCGGCCTTGACCTTTTCGGCGACGTCAGCCGGGACCCACTTGGTCCAGACTTCCGGCATGTTCTTGATGAACCACTTGGCGCCGTCCTCGCCGTTGGCCTGGTTGTCGGTCATCCACAGCATCACCTTGCCGACTTCGGCCTGGGTCCAGCTGCGCTTGGCGAAATAGTCCTTGACCGGACCGACGTCGCCACGCGAGGTGAACTTGCTGCTGGCCAGCGTCACCATCTCAGCCTGTTTCCAGTAGTTCGGCTTCGGATCGGGGCAGTCCTGCTTGGAGGTGCAACGCGCCCACTCGGCATCGTCGTGAGCCATTTCGAGGCGCACCATTGGATACTTCACCAGCAGCGATGTCGGCGCCCAATATTGCGCGAGAAATCCCTGCTTCTGTTCATAGGCCTTGGAGATCACGCCATCGAGCGCTGCAGCCGAGCCCGTTGGGACCAGCTCGAAGCCCTTCTTGTCACCCTCGATGGCCTTATAGAGCTGCGCCGTCACGACCGTGTCGCCCCAGCCCTGTGGCCCCTGGATAACGCCACCCTTGGAAGGGTCTTCCGGAGCCGGGAACAGCTCAGGATGCTTCATGGCGTCGTCGACGGTCTTGATGTCGGGATGCGCGTCAGCGACGTATTTGGGAATGTACCAGCCGGAAACCTGTCCGTCGCTGATCGCGGTCCCGATCTGGCTGATCCGCCCCTCGGCGGCGCCCTTGGTATAGACGTCACCAAGCAGGCTTGGCGTCGATTCCGAAGAGATATCCGGCTGGCCCTTCTCGATCATCGCGGTGATCGTCGGCACGGTGTCGCCAGCAACCGTCGTGGCGTTGCAGCCATAGCCGTTCTTCAGGATGAACTGGTCGACATTGGACATGGCCTCGGCCGACTGCCAGCTGAAGACCGCCAAAGTAATGTCGCCGCAGGCTGCGTGTGCGGCTCCGGCGCTCAGCAGAGCCCCCAGGGCAACGGCGGGAAAGAGCAATTGTCTCATTGTGTTCTCCTCACTTTTTCGCGTGGCTTATTGATGAACCGACACCGAACCCACGCCGCCCGGCGAAACTGAGCCTGCGACTAGCAGGTGATGCAAAACGGCGGTCTCATCGTCTCCCCATTGCTCGGTAGATCGCGATGTCCCCGCCTGCTTCCGGCTGCGGAGGCGCCACTGAGGCCTTCGGCCGACACTTTGTGCGGCAGATCGGTAATGAAACCGGAGTTGTGGCCTGCAGGTCCGGCGCATTCGATGGGGCGCAAAATTGCACACGGGCGCGCCAGAGTCAACGAATTGTATTATCTGCGTACACAGATTTTATAATCACATAACACATAGCCTGCCGAAGACCGTTCACCGGGCGTGTCGTCGGAGGCCGCACGCCTCTTCCAGGGACTTGTCGTGCCGTCCTTGCGCTCGTCGCTCGCAACTCACACTGGCTGGCGCCGCAGCTCTATCATTTTCAGGGGGATCATCCGGATATCAGGATCAGGGTCGTAGCCATCGACAGGGGCATCGAACCCGATCAGGACATAAAGGTCACCGTCTGAGTCCGGCCTCGAGACTTTCAGGACCCCAACAGCTGGTTCGTCTGCGACGAAGTGATCTCCCCGGTCTGCTCGCCAAGCTACCTTTCGGCTCATGCCGAGCTGCGCACGGTCGACGATCTCGGCCGTCACCGGTTGCTCCATTCGTCCGACGCCTACCGCAAGCGCATGGCTGGCCCGAATGGGTGGAACTGGCGGGAGGCGATGGCGCCGGGATCAAACCCCACATCGTCTTCTACGACCATCAGCTAACGCTGCAGGCGGCGCTTGCCGGCGAGGGGATCGCGCTGGGTTCGTCGCTGACGGCTCACTATCTTCTCAGCAACAAGCTTCTCGTGCGGCCGCTGCGGTCGGAGATAAGAACCGACAGAGCCTTCTTCCTGCTGACGAATGATCGTACGGGCCAAGGCCGAAAATCGCCGAGCTTGTGGAAGGCTTCGCTGCCGGCACCGGGCCCGGCAGCAGGCGTTCTTCCTATCCCGGCCGCAGTCGCTTTCCTAAGCGGCCGTCAGTTATCGCCGACCAGCGCGTCCGCCTTCATGCCCTGGGGCGCGATGAACATTTCCATGTTCTCGCGCGACAGTTCCCAGTGCTCGAACACGAGGTCGACGACGGCGTCCTCCTCATGCGCGCCGATGGCTGAGATGAAGCCGTCATGATGTTCGACCGCCGTCTGCAGCCGCTTGCGCATGTCGTCATTGCGTGGGCGGAAGAAGGTATGGCCGATGCGGGCGTGGTCGATCAGCAACCTGCCGAGGCTGGGCTGAAGATAGGCGTTCGCAGACATCTCACCGATGATCTCGTGAAACCTGTTGTTCTCGACCACCATGGAAAGCGCGTCGCCTGACTTGCTGGCGGCACGAAAACGCTCCTGCGTGTCCTTCAGGTCTACCATTTGCGAAGGCTTGAAATTCTGCACGGCCAGCCGGCCGATGGCGGCGTAGACCATGGGGGCGACCAGGAAGAATTGCCGAAGGGTCGAATGGTTCATCGGAACGACCCTGGCGCCCCGGTTCGCGCGGATTTCGATATAACCTTCGCCCTCCAGCCGGCGGAAGATTTCCCTGACCGGGGTCCGCGACAGGCCATAGCGCTCGCTCAGCGCCACCTCGTCCAGATCCTCGTCAGGATCGAGCTCCATTGTCAGGATGCGACGCTTCAGATCGTCATAGAGACTGCCCTTGCTTCCCTTCATGGCGCACCTTCGGAATCATCCCTGCCAATCGACATATCTGGCACGGTTGGAAGAGTCGCATGCACTTGCAAGTGAGTCAACGGATTGTATTTTCTTGGTACACAATATATGACCGATGGATCGGTGGCCCAAATGACAGCCCGGACGGCGATCTAGTCTGAATGAGCTTCGGATAACGCAAGGGACAGGTCCGCAAAAGCATGGCCAAGAAGTTTGCGTTTCTCCTGGTGCGTGATTTCACTTTGTCGCCGCTGTCGCTTTTCATCGACACGCTGCGTTTGGCCGGCGACGAGGGCGACCGCAGCCGCAGGGTGGAGTTCGACTGGCAGATCATCGGCGAGCGCGGCCTGCCGATCCGGGCGAGCTGCGGCGTCGAATTGCTGCCGACCAAGGCGATCGGCAATCCGGAGGATTTCGACAACGTCGTCGTGGTCGGCGGCCTGCTCGACACCAACCGCAATCTCAGCGCTGAAAAGGAGGCCTTCCTTCTGCGGGCCGCCGACAAGGGCGTGCCGATAACCGCGCTGTGCACGGGAAGCTTCGTGCTGGCCCGCTACGGCTTGCTGGACGGCTACAGCGCCGCCGTCAGCTGGTTCCACATCAAGGATTTTCGCGCCGAGTTCCCCGATGTGAATGCGCATGCCGACAGCCTCTATTCCGTCGACCGCGGCCGCGCGACATGCGCCGGCGGCACCGGCGCGGCAGACCTTGCCGGATATTTCGTGTCGCAATTCATCGGTCAGAAGGCGGCGGAAAAGGCCGCCAAGATCCTTGTGCTCGATCGCATCCGCAACATCCGAGACGTGCAGCCCGTCGGCGACCTGTTTCCCGAAGCGTCGAGCCGTGCGGTGAAACGGGCCTTGCTGCTGATGGAAAGCAGCCTGCAGGAAAAGATATCGGTCACCGAGATCGCAAGCCGGTTGAATTGCTCCCGGCGCCAGCTCGAGCGTCTTTTCGCGACCGAGCTGGGCACAAGCCCGATGGCCGCGTACCTGGCGCTCCGGGTTCACTACGCCAAGTCGCTGCTGGAAGGCAGCGACCTGCAGATAGGCGACATCGCCTACAGATGCGGCTTCGAAAATGCCGGGCACTTCAGCCGGGTATTCCGCCAGCACACCGGCATCACGCCGACCAATCTCAGGCATCCCGGCCGCTTGCCTGCTCAAGCCGCTAAGCAGTGAATTCCTGAAGGCCGATGCGAACAGGGGCTTGGTAGGCTACGAAATTCGCTGCCCGTTCTCGTCCAGCAAAACACAGCCGCTCGGATCGAACCCGACCTCGATGATCTCGCCCTCCCGGACGATGCGGCCGTTGATCGGCGCGTTGGCGCGGATGCTCGTCTTGCCGCCGAAGTCGATCTCGTAAATGGCGCTGCCGCCGAGATAGGAGGTCGAGACGACCCGGCCGGAGAGCCGGTTGCCGCCTGCTGCAGGACCGACCGACAGTTTCTGCGACCGCACCACCACGGTGACCTTGCTGCCCGGCGCCAGCGGCCGCGGCGACGTTACATGGACGGTCTGGCCGGCGGCAAGCGTCACCGCTATCTGCCCGTCGGATCTGCTGACAGTGCCGGCAAGCATGTTGGCCTTGCCGAGGAAATCGGCGACGAAGGCGGTGGCGGGCCGCTCATAGACCTCCTCCGGCGTGCCGATCTGCTCGACCGAGCCGGCGTTCATCACCACGATGCGGTCCGACATGGAGAGCGCTTCTTCCTGGTCGTGGGTGACGAAGATGGCGGTGATGCCGGTTGCCTTCTGGATCTTCTTGATCTCGACGCGCATCTCCTCGCGCATGTTGGCGTCGAGCGCCGACAGCGGCTCGTCGAGCAGCAGCACCTGCGGTTCGAAGACGATGGCCCGCGCCAGCGCGATGCGCTGCTGCTGCCCGCCCGACAATTGCGAGGGCAGCTTCTTCTCGCTGCCCGGCAGCCGCACCATGTCGAGCGCCTGGCCGACCCTGCGCGCGATCTCGGGCTTCGGCACGTTGCGATACTTCAGGCCGAAGGCGACATTGTCGAACACGCTCTTGTGCGGGAACAGCGCGTAGCTCTGGAATACCAGGCCGATGTTGCGCTTGTAGATCGGCACGTCGTCGACCCGTCGCCCGTCGATCATGATCTGGCCGCCAGAAATATCGACCAGCCCGGCGATGGAGCGCAGGATCGTCGTCTTGCCGCAGCCCGACGGCCCGAGCAGCGTGACGAAGCTGCCCTTGCGGATCGACAGCGAGAAGTCGCGAACCGCGACGAACTTGCCATAGGCGATGTCGATGTCGCGGAACTCGACCGCCGGCTGCTCCGCATCCATGTTGGGAGCGGTGCCGGGTGCCCCGGCCGAGACCGGCCGGGGGCTGAGTGACGCTTGGCTTCTGTCAGGCACCTTTCGCGATCCTGTCCCATTGTTTGGTCCAGGCGTCCTCGTTGGTCGCCCAGTAGACCGGATCGGCGAAGGTCAGCGCCTTCATCGAGCCGGTCTTGTCGAAAGCCGGCAGCTTCTCGATCTTCTCGGTGAGCTTCACCTTGGTCGGGTCGAGCGACGGCGGGTAGCTCTGGCCCTCGGCCACCGCGATGGAGGTGGCCGGATCGAGCATGAAGTTGATCAGCTCTTCGCATTCGGTCATCGGCGAGCCTTTCAGGATCAGCATGTCCTCCATCCAGGCATAGGAGCCAGCAGGATCGAGATAGCCGATCGGATGGCCCTGATCCTGCAGGGCGGCGACGCGGCCCGACCAGGCGTCGGTCACCACGATCTCGCCCTTGGACAACAGGTCCATCAGTTCCGCGCCGGAGCTCCAGAATTTTTTGGCGAGGTCGCGCGTCTCGCGCACCTTGGCCCAGATCGTGTCCATGTCCTTGATGTTGTTGGGATCCTGTCCGGTGGCCAAAGCCGCGTACCAGACGCGCGTGGTCATGTCGGCATAGCCGCCGACCTTGCCGGCGTATTTCTTGTCGAGCAGCAGGCCGGCACCCTTTTCCTTCGCCTCCTCGGGCGAGATCACCTTGGTGTTGTAGGCGATGCCGGTGGTGCCGTAGTCGTAGGGCACCGCCGAGAGCTTTGGCGTCAGCTTGCGGAACGGCTCGATCATCGGCTGCAGCACATTCGCCATGTTGGGAATGTTGGCCTCGTTGATCTCCGAGTTCATGCCGGCATTGACGTATTTGATGTAGTAGTTGACGCCGGACGAATGCACGATCTGGAAGTCGCCGGGCTTCGCCGTCTTGATCTTGGTGATGATCTCGTTCTCGTCGCCGAACGTGCCCTGGACCACCTTGATCTTGGTCTTGGCCGTGTAGGGCTGGAAGGCGTATTTGTCGATCGCCTCCTGCACGGTTCCGCCCCAGCCGTCGAAGCGCACCTGCTCGACCGCGGCGAGCGCGCGGCTCATCCACGGCATGGAGAGGCCGGCCGAGGCCGCGGCGGCGGCGGTCAGGCTCAGAAAGGTGCGGCGGCTCAAATCGCCGTTCACGTAGCGGTCATGCAGCCGTTCCAGCCGCTTGGTGGTGGATAGTTTCATTTTGCTTCCTCCTTTGGTTCGCCTCGTCTTCTCAATTTTGTCAGGCTTTGCATGAGAACGCCGCCGATCAGCGGGATGCCGACGGTCACCAGGATCATGACCGTGCCCAGCGCATTGATCTCCGGGCTGATCGAAATCTTCAGCATCGAAAGGATTTGGGTAGGCATGGTCTCGACGCCGGCCGGCCGCCAGAACAGGCTGGCCGAGGTGTTGTCGAACGAGATGGTGAAGGCGAGCAGCGCGCCCGCCACCACCGCCGGGATGAGCAGCGGCAGCGTGATCTCGCGGAAGGACGAGAAGCGCGAGGCGCCGAGCGAAAGCGCGGCCTCCTCGTAGACGCGCCGGATGCCCACCATGCGTGCCTGGGTGATCAGCACCACATAGGGCACGGCGAGCAGAATATGGCCGAGCACCAGGAGGAGCAACGTCCGCGGCTGGTCGACCGCCTTGATCAGCACCAGGAGGCCGACGCCCAGAATGGTTTCGGGCACCAGCGCCGGCAGGATCACCAGCGTGCTCAGCGCCTGCTTGCCGGGGAAGTCGAAACGCACCAGCGCGAACGAGGTGACGACGCCGATCGCCGTGGTGGCGGCCGCGGTGACCAGAGCGATCCACAGCGACGTCCGGAACGCGGCCAGCACCGCCTCATTGGCCATCAGCTTGCCGTACCATTGCAGCGAAAAGCCGGTCATCGGGAAGCCGCCGAACATCGAGGCGTTGAACGACAGGATGACGGTCGCCGCAATCGGCGCGAACATGAAGATGTAGACGCAGAGCGTGACGAAGCCGGTCAGCCGCCAGGCCCATCTGCCTTCCTGTTTCCGGCGTGCAGGCTTCATCCGCCCAATCCCCTCATCCTCCAAGGCCTTTGACGATCTGCGACATGCCCATGTAGCGGGTGTAGATGGCGGCGAAGAAACCGAGCACGACGAACAGCACGATCGAAAGCGTGGCGCCCATCGGCCAGTTCAGCTCGCTCATGATGGTGTCGTAGATCAGATTGCCGAACAGCGCGTCGCGGCCCGAGCCCAGAAGCTGCGGCGTCACATAGCTGCCGGCGGCAAGCACGAAGCAGAGCAGCAGGCCGGCCGCGAGGCCGGGCAACGAAAGCGGCAGCGTCACCTCGCGAAACGCTTGCGCGCTGGTGCAGCCCATCGAGCGGGCTGCTGCAATCAGCGTGCGGTCGATGCTTTCCAGGCTGACATAGACGTTGAGGATCATGTAGGGCAGCAGGAAATGCAGCAGCCCCATGATCACCGCGCCCTCGGTGTAGAGCATCGGCAGCGGCTCGCTGACAATGCCCAACTTTATGAGCGCCACGTTGATGACGCCCTGTTCGCCGAGAATGTTGATCCAGGAAAAGGTGCGGATGGTGAAGCTGATCCAGAACGGCACGATGAGCAGGAGAAGCAGCAGCCACTTGTGCTTGAAGCTCGTCGCCCAGATGAAATAGGCCGGAAAATAGCCGAGCACGCCGCAGAGCAGCGCGGTGACGGCGCCGACCCGCAGCGTCTTCAACAGGAAGCCGTGATAGTAGCTGTCGGTGAGGAATTCGTGCCAGTTCGCGGTTGTCAGCGCGCTGGTTTCCACGCCGGCGGTGACGAAGGTGAAGAAGGTGTAGACCGACATCACGGCGATCGGCAGCACCAGGAAGAAGATCAAGAGCAGCAGCACCGGCGCGATCAGCATCCAGGCCAGCCGTGGATCATACAAGGTCCATCGATTTTTCATGCGCACCCGAAGGTCCGCGCTTTCTTTGAAGCGCTTCTTGTTCCCGCGGGTCAGATTGGGTGATTGGGCGCGCGATGTCTACAGGCGGCGATTGAGCCAGAGAGCCTCCGACTGTTGGCGATGGCGTCGTGCCTCCACGCAAACAGTCCAGGCAAGCAAGGAAAAGGGCCCGACATCGGGCCCTTCGCATTCTACCGGACACTCGGTGCGGCTGGATCAGGTGGCGCCAATTGGCGGAGGGAATGACCCGCTTGGCCCGCCCCCTTATTTCAGCCCGATGGTCATGCCGCTGAGATCGGCATTGATCTGCAGGCCTACCTGCCGGCCTGTGAGCTGGAGTTCGGCGCCCTTGTCGTTGGTCATGACGATCACCTGAGCGCCTCTGCCGAGCGCCCCGCCGCCGCCCGCCGCGCCGTACACTCCCGCCACGTCGCGGGCGCGGCGAATGTGGCGCACCGTGCCTTTGAAATAGGTCTTGGAAGCCCCGAAGGCGAGGCCGCCCGAGATGCCGCCGATCGAGATGGGATAGTTGCGACCACGGAAGGTCAGCGTGCCTTCGCCGCCGGCGCCGCCGATGAAGAAGGCCGCCTTATAGATGGAGAAGCGGATCGTGCCGCTGTCGGCGTGAGCTGCGCTGGCAAAGCTCACGCCGACAGCGGCGATGACCGCAATCGCGGCTGAACGAATTCTGGACATGGTGAGACTCCTCGAAAGCGCCGATTGCCCAACCGGCAGGGCACGTCAGCGTTGTATCAAACGATAGCTGAACAGTCTCGCAGGTCTTTTGGTTCCAAGGCTCGCGGATTGAATCGGGTTGCGGGAGGATGCCACGCAAGCAGGCGGCGTGGCGTCGTCCGGCTATCTCCGTCATCCGCCTCGGCCCGGTCGGTGCCTCCTCCACGCGCTGCGGCCTCAGGCGCCCAATTCTTGCCTGTGCGCCTTGACGAGGTCGGCCATGCTGTCGAAGCGGAAATCCACATTTGGCATATCGCCGGGGTGCATCGTGGCGCCGAAGCCCTGGTCGGCATGACGGCGATAGATCCAGCACGATGCCAGGCCGACGCGATTGGCGGGAGCGTGGTCATGGAACATGCTTTCGGCCGTGTGCAGGACTTGGCTTTTCTCCACCCCGATCGTCGCCAGCTTTTCGAGCATATAGTCGAAGTTGCGGGCGGAGGGCTTGTAGGAGCCGATGTCCTCTGCCGTGTATATCGCGTCGAAGTCGACGCCGAGCTTCTTGTTGCTGAACGAAAAGCTCTTGTTGTCGACGTTGGAAAGGATGATCAGCTTGTAGTGCTGCTTGAGATACCGCAAGGCTTCCGCCGAGTCGGCAAAGGCCGGCCAATCCTTCACGCTTTCGCCATAGGCCGTGCATTCCTCCGCGGTGGCGACGACGCCCCATTCCTCGGCAAGCCGCTTGTAGACGATCGGCAGAAGGTCGCGGTAGCGTCTTGCCGGAGTCCAGTTCTGCTGGCTGGATTCGTGCCGGGCATGCGCCTCGAGGATGTCGTCGCGGCTCAAACGGCGGCCGGCGCGCTCTGTCAGCGGCTTCAGGCCCTCGATCATGCCGGATTCCCAGTCGATGAGCGTGCCGTAGCAGTCGAAGGTCAGGGCCTTGAAATCGGTCAGCTTCATGGAATTGCACTCCTTGTTGGTGTCGCGTGATTATCCGGCAGGCTGCTCGCATGAGCTCAAACGCGCCTTGTCCTTCGATGCAGCGCTCCTCGATGAGGTCAGCCAGACACCGAACAGGGTCACCGCCAGGCCGAGGAACATCGCTCTCGATAGCGGTTCGCCGAAGATCAGCCACGCCCAGAGCATCGTCACTGGCGGGCTGAGATAGACCACGCTGCTGACCTGTGCGGCGGTGTAGTGGCGCAGGCTCATATAGTAGACGCCGTAGCAGAAGAAGGTCGAGAACAGCACCAGCCACGCCATGCCGAACTGGAAACGCCCGTCGAGCGGCGGTGTCAGGCCGCCGTTCCATTCCGCGCAGGCGGCAAAGAGGATCGCCGCCGTCAGGCATTGAATGCACAAGCTCTGATGGATGGGCATATCGATCGTCCTGATCCGCTTCTGCACCACGGTCGCCAGGGCGAACACCAGCATGGAAGCGACGGTGAGGACATAGGCCCAGACCGGTGCTTTGCCGAGACTGAGGCTGTCCAGGGAGACGATAAGGACGCCGCTCGCGCCCAGGGCCGTTCCGATCCATTGCCTTGCGCTCAGCCGGTGGCCGAGAATGGGCTGCGACAGCGCCGCGATGGCGAGAGGCACAAGATCGGAGATCAGCGCGACGAGGCCGGTCGGAACGCGCTGGCCGATGGCAAGGGCGAACCCGCCCAGATAGAGGAACATCGTCGCCACGCCGAACGCCATTTGCTGCGCCAAGGCGCGCCCGCTGATGCGCTGCCCGATCAGGAGAGCAAATGGCAGCAGGATCATTCCGGACAAAAAAGTCCGCCAGAACAGGACCAGCATGACGTCGGCGTTCTCGCTGGCGTAGCGGATGCCGACGAAGCCGGAGCTCCAGCTTAGGACCAGGGCTGCCGCCACGGTCGGCCATACGAGCGAATGGGCCTTGTTTTTAGGGAGCGTCATGGCGGCCTTGTTCGAACGGTGCGCCGTGTTCCTGAAGCGGATCACCAGCGCTGTCTGGCGCAGACTTATGGCCGCACACTCGCTGCCTTGCACATGACAAATTTCGATAGGCTCATGAAACAGCCAGGAATAAGGACATAAGAATTTGCCCGAAAACCCGCTCTGTGTCAGAGGTTTGGCGCGGTGCTTTCATTGCAAGCGAGGATTGTCATGGCTGGAATTATGAGCCGCCGCCTGGATGTCGATGCCCTGCGGGCGCTGGTCGCGATCGAGAAACATGGCGGTGTCACCCGTGCGGCCGAGGTTCTGGGCTTGTCGCAATCGGCCGTCAGCCACAAGATGAGGCGGCTGGAAGCGAGCCTCGACTGCGAAATCCTCAGCCGGAAGCCAAACGCGCCGCTGTTCACCACGGCCGGGCACGATCTCCTGGCTTATGCGCGGCGCATCCTGGGTATTCATGACGAGGCGGTACTGAGCCTCTCGAAAAGCACGCTGCAAGGCAAGATCGCGCTGGGAATGACCGAGGATACGACCTGCACGGATCTCTCACGCATTCTTGGCCGGTTCCGTAGGCTTCATCCCGAGGTGAGCGTCCGTACGCAAGTGCGCATGAGCCTCGTCTTGCGGGAGCAGCTCAGCCAGGGGGCCCTTGACGCCGCGATCGTCCAGCTGTTCCAGCACGAGGTTCGCCCTGCCGACATCGTCCTCTACCGCGAGACGCTGCACTGGGTGAAGTCGCCGGATCTGGTCCTGTCGAAGGAAAAGCCGATCCCGTTCCTGTCCTTCGACGAGAACTGCTTCTATCGGCGCTGGGGTCTCGATCTTGGGCAGGACGAGGGCACGGTGTTCGAGACCGTGTTCGAATGCTCCAGCGCAGCCGGTATCATCGCCGGCGTGACCTCCGGGCTCGGCGTCGCGCTCTTGAGCCAGCGGCACCTGCAACCCGGCATGGAGATCGTCGACAAACACTTCCCCAAACCGCCGGACCTGGCCTATGTGATCAGGCGCGCGCGCAACTCCCGAAATCCCGCGCTGGAGACTTTGGTCAGGGAGATCGAAGCCGAAGTCAAACGCTACGGGGCGCTTCAGATCGCCGTTTGAAACCGTCGTGCTGGCCAGGAGCGCGACAAGGCCGTCACAGATCACGCAGCGGCGCGATTCACCGGTATCCTGAAAAGAAGGCTGGAATGGAATATTAGCATGGCGAAGCTCGTCTTCGGAATGAATCAGTCACTGGACGGCTATGTCGACCACGAGGCATTTGCGCCCGATCCCGCGCTGTTTCGTCACTGGATAGAGCAAGTGCGCGGCCTGACGGGCAGCGTGTACGGTCGTCGCATGTACGAGGTGATGCGCTACTGGGACGAAGACTGTTCCGAGTGGACCCCTGAGCTCCGCGAATTCGCGACGGCGTGGCGGAGCCAGCCGAAGTGGGTGGTGTCGAGCACGTTGCTGTCGGTTGGCCCCAACGCCACGCTTGTCGAAGGTGGCCTGGCGGAGGTGATACGTGACCTGAAGGCTCGGCTCGCTGGAGAGATCGCCGTTTCCGGGCCGGACCTGGCGCGAAGCCTGACCGACCTCGGGCTTATCGATGAGTATCGTCTCTACATCCATCCCGTCGTGCTTGGTCACGGAAAGCCATTCTTCGCCGGCCCCCGGCCGCCGCTACGCCTCGTGGCCAGTGATTTGATCGGGGAGGAAGCGATCAGATTGACTTATGTCCCTGCGTAGGCACGCAACTCCCCGACGGCGCCGTCGCGTCGGGCGGAGCGCCCGCTCACCTCTCCGCAAACGCCCGGGCGAACGAATCCACCATCGGCCGCGCCAGATACTCGAAGAAGGTGCGGTCGCCGGTGTTGATGAAGGCTTCGACCGGCGTTCCCGGATAGAGTTGCTCCGGCTTGACGCCGGGCGGGAGCGCGTCGGCGATCTTCAGCTTGGCGCGGAAATAGGGTTCGTGGGTAGCCTGGTCGATCAGCCGGTCGGCCGAGATCTGCGTCACGGTCGCCGATACCTCTGGCGTCAGCCGCGTGTTGAGCGCCGACAGCCTGAGCTTCGCCGGCTGGCCGACGCGCACCTGATCGACGTCTTTCGGCCGCAGCTTGGCATCGACGTTGAGGCCCGATGCGGTGGGCAGGATCTCCATGATCTTTTCGCCGGGCGCGATCACGCTGCCTTTCGAATTATAGGTGGAGGACACCACGATGCCCGCCGACGGCGCCTTGATCGTCGTGCGCTGAAGCACCGCTTCGGCTGCCCTGATCTGCTCCTCGATGTCGGCGAGGTTGGTGCGGACCTCGTCGAGCTTGGTCAGCGCTTCCTCCACGCGCTGCGTGGTCAGCCGCTCGACCTGCACCTGCGCCTCCACGATCTGGCTGTTGGCCCCGGCAAGATTGGCCTCCAGCGCGCCGGCCTGGCCGACCAGATCGGCTTCCGAGCGCAGCAGCTGCGAATATTCGGTGCGGTTGGTGAGGCCCTTGTCGAGCAGGCCTGTCTTGATGCCGAGCTCCTTCTTCACGACATCGGCCTGCTGCTGGATGGCGAGCTTCTGGGCGTTCAAGCCCACGACCGACTCGCGATGCATGGCGACCCGCTGCGCCATGATCGATTGCTCCGACCGGAACCGGGCGAGCCTGGTGTCGAACTCCTTCTGCTGCTCGCGGATGAGATTTTGGAAATCCTGCTGGAACGGCGCCGGCGCTGCCTCGGTGATCGGCGCGAGCCTGTCCAGCCCGTCGCGCTCGGCCTCCAGCCGCGCCATGCTCGCCTTGATCGCGATCGACTGCCTGGTCAGACGGTTGAGCTCGGCTTGCGCGGCCGTCCGGTCGAGCAGGATGAGGTCCTGGCCCTGCTGCACCCGGTCGCCCTCGCGGACCAGCAGCTGCTGGATGATGCCGCCCTCCGGCTGCTGGATGAGGATGTTGCCGCCCGTCGCCGAGATCGTGCCCTGCGTGATCACCGCGCCGGACAGCGGCGCGCTTACCGCCCAATAGCCGAAGCCGCCCGCAAAGAGCGCGATTGCCGCATACCCCATGAAGGCCACGCGCCGGAAGTCGGTGCGCGGCTGTCCATCCCAGGCAAGGCTCTCGATCGTCATCGTCTAGGATCCGAAGCGGATGCCGTGCGTGCGGATCGTCGGCGCGAATGATCCGGTCACCACCGTGCCCTGCTGGGCGGCCGGGGCGTTGCCGGCGCCTCTATCGACCGTGGACCGCCGCAGCACCTCGACGCTCGGGCCGAAGGCCTCGATCACACCACCGCGCAGAACCATCACGCGGTCGCAGGCGGTGGCGATGGACGGGCGATGCGTGATCACGAGGATCGTGATGCCCGCCGCCCGCGCGGCGGCCAGCAGCGCTTCGAGCGCCGCCTCGCCGCTGCCGTCGAGATGGGAACTGGGCTCGTCGAGCACGAGAATCCGCGGGTTGCCGTAGAAGGCGCGCGCCAACCCGATCCTCTGGCGCTCGCCGCCCGAGAGCGTCCTGTCGGAAGGGCCGATCATCGTCTGGTAGCCGTCGCGCTGCGCCAGGATCAACTCATGCGCCTGGGCGCGCCTGGCGGCCTCGACGATCGCGGCGTCCTCGGCCTGCGCGTCGAAGCGGGCGACATTGTCGCCGATCGTGCCGGGAAAGAGCTCCACCTCCTGCGCCAGGTAGCCGATCTGTCGCCCCAGCTGTTTTTCGTCCCAGGTCCTGAGGTCGGCGCCGTCGATCCTCACTGCGCCCCCGGTCGGCTGCGCGGCACCGACAAGCAGCCGCGCCAGCGTCGATTTGCCGGCGCCGCTCGGCCCGACGATCGCCACCGCTTCGCCGGCGCCGATCTGGAAATTCAGCCGCTTGAGGATAGGTTCGGTGCCGGGCTGCGCGTTCGGTGCCATGAAGAAAACGTCCTGCACCGAAATCGCGCCTAACGGATCGGGGAGCGCCAGTTTCCGCTTCCCAGCCGGATGCGCAGCAAGCGCCGTCTCCAGCCGCTTCCAGGCGCGCTTTGCCTCGACGATTTGCCTCCAGGCGCCGATCAGCTGGTCGAGCGGCTGCAGCGCGCGCGACGACACCAGCGAGGAGGCGAAGATCATGCCCGCCGTCATCTGCCCCTCGAGCACCAGCCACGCGCCGGCGCCGAGGATGGCCAGCTGCAGCATCATGCGCAGCGCCCGCGAGGCGCCGCTGAAGATCGCATTGGCGCTCGAGGAACGGTCGTAAAGCGTGAGCGCTGCCCCGACATGCCGCCCCCAGACCCGAGCGGCGTTCTCGACCATGCCCATGGCGCGCAGCGTTTCGGCATTGCGGGCAAAGACCTGTTCCGCATGGCTCGCCAACGCCGAGCGTTCCGCGGACATGGCATCGTTCCGGCCAATGGCGAGCTGGTTCGCGACGACAAGGACGAGCAGAAGCACCGCGCCGGCGACTGTCACCCAGAACAGCACCGGATGGATCAGATAGAGCAAAGCGAGGAAGACGGGCGCAAAGGGCAGGTCGAACAGCACCGCCACGCCGCGCGACCGGACGAAGGCGCAGACCGAGGCGAGATCACGCAGCGGCGACAGGCCGCCGGCATATTTGGGCGCCAGCGAGACGGCGAATGTCCTTGCCCCGAGCTTCCTGTCGACGGCGGCCGCGACGCGCTGCGTGTAGACGGCGCGGATCGCGTCCAGCAGTCCGAGGAAAGCGAGCGCAAGAACCGCAATCGCCGACAGATAGACCAGCGTCTCGACGCTGGAGGAGGGCAGCACGCGGTCATAGACCTGCAGCAAATAAAGCGGGATCACCAGAAGCAGGATGTTGATCAGCAGCGAGAAGATGCCGACATCGGCGATGGCGCGCAGGAACACCGCCCGCAGGCTCGACGGTTCAGTCATATCGGCCGCCGCTAAATCATCCCGGGACATCGAACCGATCGCCTGAAAATCTTAAGCGTGGCCCCCAAACTCGGAACCGTGATGCAGCGTGCTGCTGCCGAAGCTGTGCGTGGCAGTGCTGTGCGTTGCGGTGGTGGTGCTGGTGGTGCTGCTGGTGGCGACCAGGGGGTTAGCCTCCACAGCGTCCAGCGTATAGGCGCGGATGTAGTCGATCTTCATCTCGGCCGGTGTGGCAAGATGATCCGGCGGCGCGCCGGCCTGGCCGCCGATCGCAAGATTGACCAGCATGTACATGGGCTTGTCCATGTCCGAGGGCGTCGCCGCTTCCGCGACCTGCACGCCGTCATAGGTCCAGACAAGCTTGTCCGGCGTCCACAGCAGGCCATAGGTGTGGAAACCGGCAGTATCCATCACATTCACCGTAGACCCGACCATGGTGTGCGTCCCCGTCTCCATCGTATGCGCGGTCATCAGAAGCGAGTTCGGGGTCTGGCCGTATCTTTCGACGACGTCCAGCTCAGGCGGCCACGAGCCGTCTTCCGGCAGCAGCCAGAAGGCCGGCCAGGCGCCGGCGTTTTCCGGCAGGTCGGCGCGCATTTCGAAATAGCCGTATGTCTGCGAGAAGCTGTCATGCGTGGTCAGGATGCCGGACGTGTATTCGTAATTGTTGATCAGCGGTTTGATGTCCGCCGGCGCTTGCGCCGCGGTGATGGTGAGCACGCCGTTGTTCACGCTGAACGGGTGGACCGAGCTCGTCGGCGCGTAATTGGCGTCGATATACCATTGCAGCTCGTTGTTGGTGGCGAGCGTGCTGCCGTTCGGCGCGCCCCACCAGAAGTTGGTATCCCACGTGCCGCCTTGGCTGTTGTGGAGGTTCAGCGCGTTGAAGTCGTCGCTGAAAGACAGCGTCATGTCGGACTTGTCGATCGGCAGCTGGAATTGGCTGGGCTGCAGCTTGTCGATGGTCGTGTTCTTGAACATGAGGACCTCGCCGGATCCGAGGTTCAAGATGACGTTCGGTCCCGCTTGGATCATGTTCGAGTGGATGGCGTCGAAGGAAGTGAACCCATAGCCATCGAGACGGACGCTGTCAGTCGCGGCAAAATTGGCGATCAGGTCGCTTCCGTTGCCTTTCGCGATGATGAAAGTGTCGAAACCGCCGCCACCATCGATCAGCACATCATTGCCCTTCCCGCCGTCCAGCGTCTGGTGGCCGGCCTTGGCGGTGATGATGTTGTCCAGGTCGTTTCCGAAAGCGTAGTTCTTGGCATTGGTGACGATCAGGTTCTCGACATTGTCGGGAAGCGTGTAGCTCATCCATGTGCTGATGGTGTCGATGCCTGCCCCATAGCCCTCGGCCACCTTGTTGCCCGCGGCATAGAGATAATAGATGTCATCGCCGTAGCCGCCGTGCATGGTGACATTGACGCCGGAAGCTCCATAGAAAGTGTCGTTTCCGGAGGTGCCCCACAAGTCCGGTCCGGACCCCGCCGCCGAGTACCAATGGTTGGACGAGCCGCTATAGGGGAGAGGAACGCCTACGGCATTGACGAAGCTGCTCATCGGACAACCCTCCTCGCAATACACGGCTTGCTTGAATCGGCGATGCGAACTCAACCGATCGCTAGCGGGTCAACTTGTAATTCCGGGTATCGTTCCAAGGAATTGTGTAATAGTACAGAGAAAATTTGCCGTTCAGCGATCAATTATTCGCAAGAAAAGAGAGTGAGAACGCCCTAATACAATTTGCACGCGAGGGCTCATCAGTTTTACACAATATTACTAATTTCTTTTATCAAAAATTAAGCATCGCGGCGCGAGGAGTTCGCGTAGGCGGCACGACTCACCTGAGCGGCGGGGCCCGATCCGGCGGATGCTCGCCTGATGCATTCCGCGCTCAAAGGGCGGCGTCGTCGGCTCACGCCTTGCCCATCGCGATCGACTTGAGGAACGCGGCCGCCAGTCCCTTGGCAACGGCCTGGTCGAAGCCCGCTTCGCGCATCGTCTCGATCGCGGCCGCTGTCGTGCCGCGATAGCCGAGAAAGGCCTCGACCGTATCGGCCGGTGAAGCGTCGTTGAGCTCCAGCAGCCGGCCGGTTCCGGTGAGCACGGTGTTGACTGCGCGGCGCGCGACTTCCGGCTTGAGGCCGAAGGCCACGGCGTCGCGCATCATCGCCTCGGCGAGCAGGGCAGGGAAGGCGGGGCCCGAGCCCGTCAGCCCGGTGAGATAGTCGATGTCGCGCTCGCTGCCGACCTCGTCCTCAACGCCGCAGGCTCCGAAGATCGCGCGCACGGTCGCGCGGTCAAATTCGCACCAGCTTGCCCTTGGCATCCAGCTCGAGCGACGACCAGTCCTGCGGCCGCACGGAAAGCATGATGACGTCCGAGCGGTCGGCGAGCGCCTGGTTGTCGTCGCTCCAGAAGACGCCTGGAAAGCGATCCGGCTTGGTGCTCCGATAGGAGAGGGCGAGGTTCTCCGCCCGCACCACGCCGGCCGAAAGCGCGGCACCCGCGATGGCGCCGCCCAGCCAGCCGGCGCCGCCGACAATGCCCAGCCTGAGTGAAGCGCTCATTCGTGTCTCCCTTGCAGTCTTAAGGGTGCGGGAGGCGGCGGCCATTGTCCAGCGGTCAGCCGCAGCCGCGTACCGGCGAGCGACAGCTGTGCCTGCCGAAAACGAGCCTCAGTACCCCCGCATCAATCCACCATCGACGCGGATGTTCTCGCCGGTGATATAGGCCGCGCCGTCGGAAGCGAGGAAGGAGATCGTTGCCGCCACTTCCTCGGATGTGCCGTAGCGCTTCATCGGCACGCTCTGGCGGCGTTCCTCTACGCCGGGCAGGCTGTCGATCCAGCCCGGCAGCACGTTGTTGATGCGGATGTTATCGGCCGCATAGGTGTCGGCAAAGATCTTGGTGAAGGCGGCGAGCCCGGCGCGCGCCACCGCCGAGGTCGGGAAGGCGACGCTCGGCTCGAACGCCCAGGCGGTCGAGATGTTGATGATGACGCCCGCCTTCTGCTTCTGCATCACCGGCGTCACCAGCCGGGTCGGTCGCACGACGTTGAGGAAATAGGTGTCGATGCCCTTGTGCCAGTCTTCGTCGCTGATCTCGATGATCTGCGCGCGCGGCCCGTGGCCGGCGCTGTTGACCAGCACGTCGATGCGGCCCCAGCGTTCCAGCGCGCCGTCGGTCAGCCGCTTCAGATCCTCGTTCGACTGGTTGGAGCCGGTGACGCCGAAGCCGCCGAGTTCGTGGCCCAGCGCCTCGCCCTTACCGGAGGAGGAGAGCACGCCGACCTTGAAGCCGTCGGCGGCCAGCCGCTTCGCCGCCGCCGCGCCGATACCGCTGCCCCCCGCCGTCACCAGAGCTACTTTTTCTCCTGCCATGTCGCTGTCCATCCTTGTTGAAAGCGCCTCTGTTAGCACGAGGCGGTGCAGGGCACGAACCGGTTTGGATTGCGCCACGATGGCGATTGGCGAAAGCGGACGCGGAGTCCGAACGCCATGCTCACACCTTGAAACCGCTCATCAGCGCCTTCGACACCACTGCACAGCGTCCGGGCTTCACGTCGCCCGCTTTCAAGGGCACGCCCTTTCCAGCCGGCACCGCCGGCCGGTACCAGCTCCGCAGCGCCTGGTCGCTGGCGCAATAGCCCCAATTGACGAGATCGATCGTCTCCTCGCTTCCCAGGAAATGCAGCGACGTGCCGATATCGGCAGGCGCGATTGCCGCGCTTTGCACGAAGCTCGGCTCGGCGGCGTCAGGCTTGCTGGCGATCGACCAGTAGACGCCGCGGGTGGCGGCATAATCGGGCCGGGTCGCGTCATTGGGCAGGCCCTGGTCGTCGGCATCCTTCGCCGCCTGGAAGCGGGCGATGAGGTCGCGCCGCCTGAGCGAGCGCACCTGGTTGTCGGTGGTGTCGAGCACGCGCTTCAACTGCGAGAACCAGTTCCAATAACCGGAGCTCGACGCCCGCCAGGGCGCGCCGGCGTCGCTGACTAACAGCGAGCGGCAGCGCTTCAGCGCCGGCTCGATGCCGTGATTGTCATAGACGCCGCCATCGGTGAGCACGGCGCGGCCGGCCGGGACGGGCGGGCCGACGCTCGCGTCGAGCTTGTCGTTCTCCCACGCGAATTGCGTGGGGTCGAGCCTGAGCGGCGACAGAAACGGCGGGAAGGCGGACGACGCCGCAACCGCGGTCGCGACCGGCAAGTCCGCATGCTTGGCCATGCCGATCCGGTAATCGGCAATGTAACGGTTGGACATGCGACACAGCGAGCCGGTGCTGAGATTGCTCGAGCAGAACACGAACCACGGCCGCCGGGTCAGGCTCTTCAGCGTCGGCACCTTGCCGTCGAACAGATGGTGCTCGTAGCAGGCGGCGACTTCGCGCGCCGCGCTCGAAAACGGGTTGAACACGCCCTTGAGGATCGACGGCGCGTCAAGGAAGACCTGCGAGAAAGTGAGGATTTTTTCGACGTAAAGCTCGCGGAAATTCGTGGCAACGCCGTCGGCAAAGCTGAGGCGCGGCCAGAGAACCGCAAGCAGCCCGGCGGCGATCGAGCCGCCCGAGACCGAACTGACCATGTCGATTTTCTGAAGCAGGCCGGCCTCGTTCAGCCGGCAGAGCACGCCGGCATGGAACAGCATGGCGCGATAGCCGCCGCCCGACAGGCAAAGGCCGAGCTCGTAATGCTCGACCTTGTCGTCAGCCGGTGACGATCCGGCTGGAATCGGCTCCATCGCGCCCCCCTTCTGCCTGTCTGTTCGGCATTCGAGCTCGGCTTTGCTCAATCCAGCCCAGAGCAGCCATTCTGGCAAGCGGGGGAAACGCGTAACGTCGCGGAGTGGAAAGCGGGGCCGCTTGCCGGCCGCTTCGTCGCGGCCGGCCGCATAGACCTTGCGATCGATCTTTACTGATTGATCTCGGGCTCGACGAGCCTTGCCAGGTTCTTGAGCGACTCCTGCCAGCCGAGATAGCAGGCCTCAGCGGGGATGGCGTCCGGAATGCCGGCCTGGGTGATCTCCATCTCCGTGCCGACCGAGACTTTCTTCAACTTCACCGTCACCTGCATCTCGCCGGGCAGGTTGGGATCGTCGAACTTGTCGGTGTAGCGCACGAGCTCACCCGGAACGAGCTCGACATAGTCGCCGCCGAAAGCATGGCTTTCGCCCGTGGTGAAGTTGCGGAACGACATTTTGAAGTTGCCGCCGGCCTTTGCATCCAAGTGATGCACCGTGCAGGTGAAGCCGTTCGGCGGCAGCCATTTCGCCAGCGCGTCCGCTTCGATGAAAGCGCGATAGACTTTTTCAGGTTTGGTGGAAAGCACACGGTGCAGGCGGACAGTGCTGGGCATTTCGTTTCTCCTGTTGATTGCCGGTCTATGCTCCTATGACGAACGGTGATTGGCCAGTCCGACATCGACGGTGAAGTTTTTGATCGCTGCTGCCGATCTCGATGGGGAGATTATCCGAACCGGTTGCCCGGCGCGCCGCTGACGCCGGGCCTGAGCGCGAAGACGCCGCCCTCGAAGGGGTTGGCGTCGAGATGCTCGGCGCTCATCGTGAAGCGCGCGGAGGTGACGAACAGCGTGTCGAGGCCCGGGCCGCCGAAGGCGCAGCTCGTCGGCCAACTGCAGGGCAATTCGGCGATCCGGTCCAACCTGCCGTCGGGCGCGATGCGAGCGAGGCAGCTTCCGCCAACCACCCGGCAGTTCCAAATATAACTCTCGGCGTCAAGGCAGGAGCCGTCCGGCAGGCCGCGCTCGAAGCCGGTGAAGAAGGGGAGCGCCCGGCCGAGCCGTCCCGCCTTCTTGTCCCAGCCATAGCTGTAGAGCGCGTTCTTCGTCGTGTCGGCGGTGACGAAGCGTCCGTCGGGCAGCCACACCATCGTGTTGGTGATGCCGAACCGGTCTTCGCTGAGCGGCATCACATTGCCGTCCGGGCCGACCCGATAGAGCCGACCTTCATCGCTGGCGATGGGCACCGGCGCGTCGTCCGGGCCGATGTTGTTGGCCATCGTTCCGACCCAGAACGAACCGTCCGGCGCCACCACGCCCTCGTTGAGCCGCGTTCCCGGCCTGTCGGCCTCGATCGTCGCGAGCGTCCGGAACGGCCCGTCGAAATCCCATAGCGCGATCTCCTTGCGCAATCCGACGATCGCGCCGCCGTCATTACGCAGTCCGACCGAGGTCACGAGATCGGGCGTCGGCCAGCTTTCATGTGCGCCGCTCAGCGGATCCAGCCGATGAATCCTGCGGCCGATGATGTCGACCCAGACCAGCCTTTCCCGGCGCTCGTCCCACACCAGGCTTTCGCCGACCACGTCGCGCGCATCGAAGATCAGGCCGGCTTGCGTTTCGTGCATGGGGCGCCTCGGGGCAGGGGTGTCAGAAATCAGCTTGACATATATCTTTAAGCTGAAATATGAGCAATTCAACAGAAACATGTCATACAGGTTTTTGAGGAAACGGATGCAAGAGCACACCGACCCGCCGGATGGGCCGAGTCCTGGCCTGGTCAGCACCGCGATCCAGGCGATAACCCAGCACATCCGCTCGGAGGGCCTGGCGGCCGGCGATCCGCTGCCCAGCGAGGCCGCCATGACACGCCAGCTCAACGTTTCCCGAACGGTCGTGCGCGAGGCCTTCCGCTCGCTGTCGGCGATGCGGCTGATCGACATGAGCGCCGGGCGCCGCGCCACCGTCGCCAAGCTCGACACCGGCGCCATGTCGATGGTGATCGAGCATGGCATCACCACCCAGCAGATCAGCGTGCAGCAGGTCTATGACGTCAGGCGCACCATCGAGATGCGCACGGTGGCGCTGGCCGCTCTGCGCCGCACCAACGCGGAAGCCGCGGCGATCGCCCAGTCCGCCCGGCTGATGCGCGAGAGTTGCAAGAGCCCCGAGACCGTCATGGAGCATGACATCGCCTTCCACGAGGCGATCGCGGCGGCCTCGCACAATCCGGTCTTTTCGCTGATCGTCACCGCCTTCAGCGGCGTGACGCGGCGCACCTGGGTCATTGGCTGGCGAACCCGTTCCTCCGACGAGGACCAGCTCAAGATGATCAAGGGCCATGAGGACATCGCCGACGCCATCCTCAAGGGCGATCCGCGGCTTGCGGCCGAGCATATGGCCGAGCATTTCGACAAGAGCGTCAAGGCGCTGATCGACGCGGGGATAGCCTGATGAAGATCCGCGCCATCGAGACCGTGCGCATCGAGGAACGGCCCAACCTGCTCTGGGTCGAGGTTCATACCGACGAGGGCATCACCGGACTCGGCGAGACGTTCTATCTATCGCGCACCGTCGAGGAATATCTGCACGAATATGTGGCGCCCAGGGTGATCGGCCGCGATCCGCTGGAGATCGATCTCCTGGCCGCCGATCTCGTCGGCTATCTCGGCTTCCGCTCCAGCGGCGCCGAGGTGCGCGGCAACTCCGCCTTCGACATCGCGCTGTGGGACATTTTCGGCAAGGCTACCGGCCAGCCGGTCGCGCAGCTGCTCGGCGGTTTCAGCCGTCGCTCGATGCGCACTTACAACACCTGCGCCGGCACCGAGTACATCAAGGACGCCAAGGGCCAGACGACGGCCAATTACGGCATCGGCGCCGGGCGCGATTACGACGATCTCAACGCCTTCCTCACCCGCGCCGGCGAGCTGGCCGAGGAATTGCTCTCCGACGGCATCACCGCAATGAAGATCTGGCCGTTCGACCACGCGGCGGAGAAGACGCGCGGCAACGACATCTCGGCAGCCGACTTGAAGGCGGCGCTCGAGCCTTTTGAAAAGATTCGCAAAGCCGTCGGCGACAGGATCGACATCATGGTCGAGTTCCATTCGATGTGGCAGCTCTTGCCAGCGATGAGGATCGCCGAGGCGCTCAGGCCCTACGCCACCTATTGGCACGAGGACCCGATCCGCATGGACAGCCTCGGCGACTTGAGGCGTTACGCCGCCGCCAGTCCGGCGCCGATCTCGGCCTCGGAGACGCTGGGCAGCCGCTGGGCTTTCCGCGACCTTCTGGAGACCGGAGCGGCCGGGATCGTCATGCTCGACATCTCCTGGTGCGGCGGCCTGTCGGAGGCCCGCAAGATCGCTTCGATGGCCGAGGCTTGGCGGCTGCCGGTGGCGCCGCACGACTGCACCGGTCCGGTCGTGCTCGCAGCGTCCACCCATTTGTCGCTCAACGCGCCCAACGCGCTCGTTCAGGAAAGCGTGCGCGCCTTCTACCGCACCTGGTACCGCGACTTGGTGACGGCGCTGCCCGAGGTGAAAGACGGCATGATCACCGTGCCGCCGGGGCCTGGGCTTGGGCTGGCGCTCAGTCCCGATCTTGGCAAGGCCTACACCGTCCACCGCCGGGTCAGCAACCAGACGGACATTTAGCCCAAGGCGCACATCTAAGATCCATAGGGAGGAACAAACATGAGAAAACTGACAGCAATGCTTCTGCTCGGCGCCGCCCTTATCGGCGGGCAATCGGCCGCCAAAGCCGACGGGCTCAACATCGTCTTCACCCATCATTCGTCGGCCTCGAACACATTCTGGCAGGCGGTGAAGAAAGGTTTCGATGATGGCTGCGCCAAGGTCGAGGCCAACTGCAACATGGTCTTCACCCAGACCGAGGGATCGATCGAGCAGCAGGTCGCGAACATGCGCGCGGCCCTTGCCGCCAAGCCCGACGCGCTGCTCACCTCCATCGTCGACGACCATGCCTTCGACGATGTCATCAAGGAGGCCCGCGACGCCGGCGTGGTGGTGATCGCCGTCAATGTCGACGACACCGAAGGCGCCAAGGGCAATGCGCGCCAGGCCTTCATCGGCCAGGGCTTCAAGCCAGCCGGCTACTCGCTCGCCAAGGCGATTTCCGAGAACTTTCCGAAGGATGGTCCGATCAAGGTGCTGGTCGGCATCTCGGCGCCGGGCCAGAACTGGTCGGAAACCCGCGGCGCCGGCGTCATGCAGTTCCTCGAGGAGTACAAGGCCGCTCATAAGGACCGCGACGTTTCGTGGGAGCGCATCGACAGCGGCACCGACCTCGCCATCACCTCCGACCGCGTCGGCGCCTATCTCAACGCGCATCCCGACACCGCGGCCTATTTCGACACCGGCTTCTGGTGCGCCGGCGTGGCGCGCGTGCTGGCCGATCGCGGGGTCGCGCCCGGCAAGGTCCTGCTCGGCGGCTTCGATCTCGTGCCGGAAGTGCTGCAGCAGATGCAGAAGGGCTATGTCCAGGCGCTGGTCGACCAGCAGCCCTACATGCAGGGCTTCATGCCGGTGATGGAAGTCTATCTCAACAAGAAGCTCGGTCTTGCGCCTTCCGACATCGACACGGGGCAGGGCATCGTGCGCCAGAAGGACGCCGATGCGATCATGGCGCTGTCCGCGCAGGGCATGCGGTAAGCTCAACGCAGACCGGTCGGATGCTGCCCACGCTGGCAAGTCGCATACCTTGGAGCATCGGCGCCGACGGCGACGCCGATGCGCCTCACACCTTCAAATACCGGAGCCCCTCTTTGAAGCGCCTGTTCAAGACCTATCTCGAGAAGCCGGAACTGGCCGGGCTGATCCTCCTGGTGCTGCTCATTGTCCTGTTCCAGGTCCGCTCTCACGGCGTGTTCCTGAACCAGGACAATCTGCGCGGCATTCTCGGCATCCTGCCGGAGGCCGGCCTCGTCGCCATCGGCGTTACCATCCTGATGATCAGCGGCGAGTTCGACCTGTCGGTCGGCTCGATCTTCGCGCTGATGCCGATGACGATGGCGGTGCTGATGGTGCAGGGCTGGCCGTTCCCGCTGGCGCTGCTCGCCGGGCTGCTCGCCTCGGCGGCCATCGGCTTCATCAACGGTTACGTCACCATCCGCTTCGCCATCCCGAGCTTCATCACCACGCTCGGCATGCTGTTCATGGCGCGATCGCTCACCGTTGTCGTTTCCGGCGGCTTTCCGCCGCTGTTGCCCGCCGACCTGCCGACTTGGCTGTTCACCTCCTTCGTCGGGCCGGGCAACATGTTCCGCATGTCGTTTCTGTGGTTCGTGGCGGTCGCGGTGCTGACCTCGCTGATGCTGTCGCGCACCAATTTCGGCAACTGGATCAAGGCTACCGGCGGCTTCCTGCCGGCCGCCGCCGCGATGGGCATCCCGACCACCAGGGTCAAGATCGTCTGCTTCATGCTGTGCTCGGTGCTCTCGGGCTTCGCCGGCATGCTGCAGGTGCTGCGGTTGGGGTCGCCGCTGCCTTCGATCGGCGAGGGGATGGAGCTGCAGGCGGTGGCATCCGCCGTCATCGGCGGCGCCTCGCTCGCCGGCGGCATCGGCACCGTCATGGGCGGCATCATCGGCACGACGCTCATCCGGGTCATCGACAACGGCCTTGTGCTCAGCCATGTCGACGCCAACTGGTTCAAATTCGCCATCGGCTTCCTGACCATCTTCGCCGTCGTCGCCAATGCCTGGATGCGCAAGCGCGCCAAGGCCATCAAGATGGAGGGCTGAGCCGTGAGCGATGCCATCATCTCTGTGCGCGATCTGCACAAATGGTATTCCGGCGTGCATGCCCTCAAAGGCGTCACGCTCGACTTCAAGCGCGGCGAGGCGCTCGGCCTGGTCGGCGACAACGGCGCCGGCAAGTCGACCTTGATCAACATCCTGTCCGGCGTCCATCGGGCCGACCAGGGCGAGATCAAGGTCGAGGGCAGGGAGGTCAGCATCGCGACGCCGCGCGACGCGATGGATCTCGGCATTGAGACCATCTACCAGTACAATTCCATGGTCCCCACCATGTCGATCGCCCGCAACCTGTTCATCGGCCGTGAGCCGACCCGGTTCTCGATCCTCGGCGTCGGCATCCTCGACCAGAAGAAGATGGCCGAGGAAAGCGTGCGCGCCATCGCCAATGTCGACCTGCATCTGCGCTCCCCCGACGCGCTCGTCGGCGAGCTCTCCGGAGGCCAGCGCCAGGGCGTCGCGATCGCGCGCGCCATGCACTTCAAGTCGAAGGTGATGATCCTCGACGAGCCGACCAATCACCTCTCGGTCAAGGAGACCAACAAGGTGATCGGCTTCGTGCGCGGCCTCAAGGAACAGGGAGTGACGGGCGTCTTCATCAGTCACAACATGCACCACGTCTTCGAGTGCTGCGACCGCATCGTCGCAATGGCGCGCGGCGAGATCGTGCTGGACAAGCGCATCGGCGACACCTCGATCGACGAAGTCCATTCTGTCCTGTGAGGGTTAGGCAATGAAGGCGCTCGCTGGTCGTAAAGTGTTGCTGACGGGTGGCCTCGGCTCGCTCGGCCGGGCCCAGGCGGTGACGCTGGCGCGGGCCGGCGCGCGCGTGCTGGTGCTCGACCGCCCCGACATTAGTGAGGGCGAGCAGACGGTGGCGGGACTTGCCGGGCAGGCCAGGGGCGATATTGCCTTCGTCGGCTGCGATCTCAACCGGCTGGCCGAGGCGGAAGCGGACGTTGCCGCGCTGGCGGCGAAGGAAGGTGGGATCGATATCCTGATCAACAACGCGGCGCTGATCATCAACCGGCCGTTCGAGCAGTTCTCGCTGGCCGAATATGAGGATCAGATCCGCGTCAATTCCTCGGCCGCCTTTGCGCTGGCGCGGGCCTGCGCGCCGGGCATGAAGGCGAAGGGCTACGGCAAGATCGTCAACTTCTGCTCGATCACGCTCAACGGCCGCTGGGACGGCTACGTGCCCTATGTCGCCTCGAAGGGCGCCATGCTCGGGCTCACCAAGTCGCTGGCGCGCGAGCTCGGGCCGCATGGTATCCGCGTCAACGCCGTGTCGCCGGGCGCGGTGGTCTCGGAGGCGGAGGCGCGCGTCTTCGGCGACCGGTTGAAGCAGTACAATGACTGGATCCTCGAGAACCAAAGCCTCAAGACGCGCATCGAGCCTGAGAACGTCGCCGAGCTCGTGCTGTTCCTCGTCTCACCCGCCTCCGACATGATCAGCGGCCAGAACATCGCCATCGATGGCGGCTGGTGAGGATATGGCCGGCGCGGTCAAGCTGAACGACGGGCAGGCGAGGCTGGTGCTGGCGCCGGAGAAGGGCGCGGCGATCGCGCGCTATGACGCGCTGGTGATCGGCAGCGCGCCGGTTCCGCTGCTGAAGCCCGGCGATGGCACCGGCACGTCCGGCTGCCAGCTCCTGGTGCCGTGGTCGAACCGCATCTCCGGCGGCGGCTTCACTTTCGACGGCCGCTTCCACGCCGTCGCGCCGAACGTTCCGGGCGAAGCCTTTCCGATCCACGGCGACGGTTTCCAGAAACCGTGGCGGCTTGCCCGCCGCACGGACACCGAGGCGGATCTGGTGCTCGACGATGGCGCGATCGGTCCTTACCGCTATGCGGCCTCCGTGACCTATGCGCTGCGGGACGGCGCGCTGCAGGCGCGGCTGACGGTGGAGAACCGCGCCGGCATGCGCCTGCCTTACGGCCTCGGTTTCCATCCCTGGTTCCCGCGCGGCGACACAACCCTGCTCGGGGCCAAGGCCAGGCGCGTCTGGCTGGAGGACGAGCGCCATTTACCGGTCGGCGTCGTGCCGGTGAGCGAGCGCCCGGCCTGGGATTTCTCGCGCTCCATCCCGCTGCCGTGGGACTGGGTCAACAACGCCTTCGACGGCTGGAATCGCCGCGCCTCGATCACGCAGCTCGAGGATGGGATCAGGATCACGCTCACCGCCTCGCCGGAGCTCGGCGTCTATATCCTCT
The DNA here is from genome assembly GCF_002294985.1 of Mesorhizobium sp. WSM3862. Lineage (GTDB taxonomy): Bacteria > Pseudomonadota > Alphaproteobacteria > Rhizobiales > Rhizobiaceae > Mesorhizobium. Next base: position 147,843 of record NZ_NSGE01000008.1, read on the forward strand.
ATTCGCCGTCATCCGACGCCGACTTCTTCTGCTTCGAGCCGGTCTCGCACCCAGTCGATGCGCATCACGGCGAAGGGCTGACGGTGCTTGAAGATGGGCAAACGATGAGCGCGGCGATGCGGCTGGACTGGGCTGTGGCGGGTTGAGGGCAGCCGCCAGAGCGCGTGATCTCCCCCCTTGAGGGGGAGATGGCCGGCAGGCCAGAGAGGGGCGTCTCACATAGATCGCCAGCATTGTCTTCGTCGCCGAAGACGCCGGCGCTTCACGCGCGGCGACGCCCTCTGTCGCCTTCGGCGACATCTCCCCACAAGGGGGAGATCGGACGGCGCGTCGGCTTTCGCCAATCTCCAGCGCCGCAGAGCAGATGCCGAAGCACCTCCCTCACAGCTCCTTCTCCGCCAGCTCCCTGAATTCATCCGGCACCGAGCGCGCCGCTTCAAGCGCGACGGTGCCGTAGCCGACGGCCTGCTTGCCGAAGCGCTGGCGGATCTTGTCTATGGCGCGGTCGGCGCCGAAGCGGGCGAGGCCTTTGCGGCTGCCGGGCTTCAGCTTCTCGTCCGCCAGGCCGAGCGGCAGTTCGAGCTGCAGCTTGGCATGCTCTTCCAGATGCGAGACCGAGATCGCCAGCAGCGAGATTTCCCGTTCGCCAGGGTGAGCGGCGAGCACGCCTCTGACCAGCTCTTCCGCGACGTCAGCGAGCATGGTCGTCGCCTGGATCGGTTGCTCCAGCGTCACCGAGCGGGTGACCGCGCGCATGTCGGCAAAGCGCACGCGCACCGTCACCGTGCGGCCGGGCCGGTCCTTGGCGCGCAGGCGGCTGGCGACGCGATCGGCGAGATGCAGGAGCGTCGGCACGAAGACGCGCGGCAGCGCCGGTTTGCGGCCCAGCGCCGACTGCGCGCCGGCGGAATGGGCGCGGCGATGCGTCTCCAGCCGGCGCGGGTCGCGGTTCCAGGCAAGGGCCGCGAGCTTCTGGCCGGCGGCATGGCCGATCAGCCGCTCCAGCGCGCCGCTATGCGTGCGCGCCAATTGCCCGATGGTCTCGACGCCGATCTCGGCGAGCCGCGCTTTGGTTGCCGGACCGACGCCCCACATCAGCGACACCGGCAAATCGTGCAGGAAGGAAAGCTCGGTGCCGGGCTCGACCACCACCAAGCCGTCGGGCTTGGCCACCTGCGAGGCGATCTTGGCGAGATGCTTCGTCCGGGCCACGCCGATCGAGATCGGCAGGCCGAGCTCGCTCTTCACGCGGCGGCGGATGGTTCGCGCAATTTCGTCCGGCGGTCCGAACAGATGCGTGCAGCCGGCGACATCGGCGAAAGCCTCGTCGATCGAGATGCGCTCGACCAGCGGCGTGAAATCGTCGAGCACCTTGATCGCGGCGTCGCCGAGACGCTGGTATTCGCCGAAGCGGCCGCCGACGAAGATGAGCTGCGGACAGAGCTCGCGCGCCTTGCGGCCGGGCATGCCGCCGCGAACGCCAAAAATCTTCGCCTCATAGGAGGCGGCAAGCACCACGCCGCCGCCGACCGCGATCGGCTTGCCGCGCAGCGACGGGTCGAGCAGTTGCTCGACCGAGGCGTAGAAGGCGTCGAGATCGGCATGCAGGATGGTAGCGGCTGAAGCGGCGTTCGTGGCGGGCATCGCTCCCGGCTCCATCCGTCCCGCTTTGCGGCATCGCAGCATTAGCAGCGACTGTTGTAAGCGGTAATGCGTGTGAACATAAAGAGAACAAAAGGAGTTTCCTGTCAAGCCGGCCAGCTGGGGATGAGAACATCTGCAACCCGTCACAACCAAGGGCTTTGACCGGTTGCGCCGGTGTGCTCCCCTTTGACGGGTTGACCGCGAGACCAGGGAGGGGCGGGAAGGATCGCGGCCCGAAACTGCGTCATGCTAGGACGAAGTCAGGAGCCGAGCGACGCGCGAACACCAGGATGACGAAGTGCGGCCGAGCCGGAGCACCGCCCCTCCGATCTTCTGGCCGTCCCTTCGCCGACAGCCGCCGCTAGGCCGGTTTGGCGTATTGCTCGGCGCTCAGCACCTCGATGCATTGGAACGGCTCATTGCCTTCCACCCAGGCGTCATGCCCGGGCGGGATGGTATAGGACGTGCCGGCCTCGAAGGTCTTCTGCGTCCCGTCGTCCATGCGTATGGTAATTGTTCCGGACACGACATAGCCGACATGCGAGACCTGGCAGCTGTCGGTCTTGACCACCGGCTTCACGCATTCGGACCATTTCCAGCCCGGCTCCATGTTGAGCCGCCCGAGCGTGTAGCCCGGCAGCCGCACCACTTCGACGCGGGTCTTGGCGGGCGAGCGAACCTCGTCGGGATTGTTGTGCGACTTGGATTCGAGCTTGGTGACCTTCATTGCAGCTTCGGCCATGGCATCCTCCCATTTCCAAGGATTGCAAGCGGGACCTGACACACGATCGTCGGCGACCGCCGCTGGATTGATACGCCTTTCAATGAATGATTGCTAATGTAATTGCCGGGCGCGGCGCGAAATCGATTTTGCCGCGCAGGCCCTATTGCAAGCACGCTCTGCCGGTGTTTTGCTGTTCCTTGCGCCTGGCACGACGGTGGTTGAGGGGCCACCCCGTTTCTCGCCCCTTGGGGAGAATCCTGTGAACCCTCGGCAAGTGAATTTCGCCAATAGTGCCGCGGCAAAGCCAGGCCCCGTCCGCGATAGTCCATTTTCATTTCCGCTCGCGGGCGCGCGCTCACCGCGCCCATCGAAACCGCCATAGGCGAGGCCAAGCCGGGTGGAAGGCGATACTCGAAAAATCAGAAAAACTGGGAGGAATCGATGCTTCATCAGGTAGGAAAAACGGAAACCCGTCCGCCGGTCGGGGCAGTGCGCCGCACTCCGCCGGCGCTTCGCCAGTGCTGCGACAACTATATCTGTCCGACCTGCGACCAAGTCGTCGAACTGACGGACTTCCGCCAGGTCGTCTGGCATCAAAGGCCGGGCCATCGGCCGATGGAATTGGATGACTGAGCGGACCTGCCGGAGACAAAAAGGGCCCGAGAAAAAAGGGCCCGAGAAAAAAAGGGCCCGCGCCTTCCAGAGGAATGCGCGGGCCGAAGCTGGAGTAGCCATTCGATAAACGCGCAACCGGCCTACCGGTTGCGCCAGGCGGATCAACCGCCGTTGGCCGGAGCCGGGGCCGGAGCCGGAGCGGCAGGCGCGGGTGCCGGCGTCGTCGACGGAGCCGCAGGCATCTCCACCTTGGGCGCCTCGACCTTCGGCGCATCGAGCTTCACATTGACATCCGTCGATCCGCCACCGCCGGTGCGGCCACCGACATTGATGATGCCGGTAAAGAACAGCAGGGCCACGATCGCGATGATGGCAAGAACGATCGCCACTGCTGTGCCGGCGCCGCCCCCGCCGCTGGTGTTTACAACTGTAGGTCTGTCGGCCATGGTTTCCTCTCCTCTGCCGATTGGGATGTCGTGGCAACGGCGCCAAAGCTGGAATGTTCCTGCTTTCGGGCCACGGTCCCTTGTCAGGCGGGACCTGAGGCCGCACCTTTGAGCGCAGAGGTCCGAATGGGCGATTTCTGGAAACAAGTAGGCCCACAACTCATTGTGGCACAACCGTCGAGTAACGTCCCTTCATCGGCGGTTTGACAGTGGAGTTGCCCGCCATTTCCTGCGATGTGGCGGGCAACTCCCACAATCCCGCAGTCTGCCGAGATTCGCGAACCTGTTCGCCGCGCTTTTGCCGGTCGATCCAAACGACCACAGGCGTGCGCGACGTACTTTTATGCCCTGCCTGCCGCTTCGCTCGATCTCAGCGCGGGCCGCCCAGGCTGTCGCCAAATCATGATGCACCACTCCGAGCGGAACCCGGCCGCCCGTCACGCCGTTGACTTCCGCGAAGGGATCCTGTGGGCGGAGGCCGCCATGGACAGCTTCGAACTGATCGATCTTCTCTGCGTCGTCGACGCCTGCGCCAGCGATGGCGCGGCTGGGCGCCTTGTTTCGATGTCGAGAGCCGTCGAGGAACTGCGCGTCTTGACCGGTGACTTCGTCTCATCCGACGAAGCGGCGGCGAACGCGTTGAGCCAGGTGGCGCTGCAGCGCGGCTGCGCGGTGTTGTTCGACGAACAGCCGGGCGCCAATATAGTCGGCGAGTACTGATTTCCCCTCGACGGAAGAGCGGCGCTATTTCGCCAGGGTGATCATCCTGCCGGCATACATCTCGCGATTGCCGAGCTCGGCCGCGCAGTCCGATTTCACCGCCGAGTTTCCGGTCATGCCTACGGTATTGCCGACCAGCCGCAGGCAATTGCCCTGCGCGTTCATGTCCGAATTCCCGGCATAGGAGATCGCCGCGTCGGGGGCATAGATGAAACCGCTGACCACCGAGCCGGATCCGCCGTTGATCGTCAGCGCCGCGGTGTTGCCCTTGGCCTGGAAAATTGTGATGCCTGCATAGGGGCCGCTGGTCGGCGGCGAGAGGTTCACCTGCTCATTGGCATTGATGTAGAGCTGCGAGCCTTCCATCAGGAAGATCGTCACGCCCTGGCCGGTGAGGATGCCATTGCCGCCGGGCTTTATGGTGACGTTGCGCAGGATGTAGACGCCCGGATTAAGCGTGATCTTCCCAGACCAGGTCTTGTCGCAATAGGTGCCGGGCGAGAGCGTGACCGTCTTGCCGTTCGGCATGGATTGGCACATGCCGTAGGCGGGCGGGGTGACATTGGCCAGCGGGTCGAAAGATGCGTACTGGTTTTCGAGCGGTGCGCCGCACGAGAGTGTTGCATTGGGCGGCGTCAACCCCGAGGTCGAGCCGACCGTCGAGACGCATGCGGCGCTGACCACGGCCGAGCCGCCGCGGTTGACGGCGCCGGCCGCGTCCGAGTTGGCGGCGATCACGCAGCCGTTCATCGCGACATTGGTCGACCCCTGCATATTGACGGCGGAGCCGACATGCGGATCGAGCGCCAGAACGCACGCCTGCGCCCCGGGTTTGACCTCGACCGAGGCGGAGCGGGTCGCCTGCCAGGCCGGCGCGCCGCTGATGAACGCCGCACGGCTGATGCTCGACGACAGGGCGATGGTGTAGCCGCTCGGATCGCCGCTGGCCGCTGCCTGGAAGGCCCCGACGCTGCCCGAATATTCGCCGGCGTCGGCGACGCTCATATTGGCTGAGAAGAAAGTCAGGCCAAGCTGGCGCACATCGCCGGCCGACATGGTCGGTTGGTATTTCGTGCCCACCGCGAGCCCGGCCGCATCCAGCGAGTTCTGCAGTTGCGCTGCGTCATCGCTCGTGCCGGCCACGTCGACGGCGCCAGCCACGACCAGCATCAGCGGCACCATGGCGATAGCGGTCGCCAGTGTGAAATTGCCGCGCGTCGAAGCCCAGAACCGTCTGATCATGGCAGCACCCTTGCCGGAAACGGCAGAGGAATAGCCCAGCCGCCTCTACGACCGATTTCCGAAAAAGATAAAATGCAGCGGATTGCTAAAATCGCTGATTTATCCGCAGCTTGACCTTAGGTCTTATATAGACTGGGACCTAAGTCTGAGTCGCTGCGGCGCAGGGCGGTAGGTATGCATACAAGGGTCTGAAAATCGCAAGTCGAGGAAAAAAATTAGCCATTCGTTTATCGCGGGGTGTTGAACGTGGTGGCTGGGATAGCTTGGGCGCGCTCGGCCATGAACACATTCGGTCGGATTTTCAGACAGTTCGTCTCCCGCCGCCTGCGGCGCGGCGAGAGCGGCAATGTTGCGACGATCTTCGCGCTCACCTTGCCGATCGTCGTCGGCGGGGCCGGGCTCGGGGTCGAGACGTCCTACTGGTACTATTCGAGCCTGAAGCTGCAGGCGACGGCGGACGCCGCCGCCTATGCCGGCGCGCTGGAAAAGATCCAGGGATCCAATACCGCGGCGATCACCACGGCCGCCACCCAGTCGGCTACCTCGAACGGTTTGGGCACGGGCACGATCACCGTCCACTCGCCGCCCACCTCGGGGCCGAACACGGCCAAGAAGGCGGTCGAGGTGATCCTCAACCAGAACCTCGACCGGATGTTCACCTCGATCTTCACGCAGACCAAGGTGCCGGAGCAGGCGCGGGCCGTGGCGCTGATCACCGACGCTTCCAAGGCCTGTGTACTCGCGCTCAATCCCTCAGCCCATCAGGCGGCGCTCTTCTCGGGTAACACCAGCGTCAAGCTGACGGGCTGCTCGGTCATGTCGAATTCGCTTCAGTCCGATGCCGTCAAGCTGCAGGGGTCGGCAGCGCTTCAGGCCGACTGCCTCGTGGCTGTGGGCGGCGTTTCGCTCAACAACCCGGTGACAACGGTCTGCAACGCCCCGATCACGCAGGCCCTGCCTGCGGCCGATCCTTACGCTGACCTGCCGACGCCAGCGGTCACCAATCCCTGTCTCAACGACAATAAACCGACGCTTGGCCCCGGAACTTATTGCAGCGGCATGAACCTCAAAGGGAACGTGACGCTCTCGCCGGGTGTCTATGTCGTCCAGGGCCCTTTGAAGATCAACGCCAACGCGGTCGTCTCCGGAAACGGCGTGACCATCTTCATGTCCGGCAGCAACACCGTCAGCATGAACGGCAACGCCAGCGTAACGCTCAGCGCGCAGACATCGGGCCCCTACTCCGGCGTGCTGTTCTACGGCGACAGGAACGGCACCAGCGCGTCGAGCACCTTCAACGGTACCGCGAGTTCGCTTTTGACCGGTGCCATCTATTTCCCCAAGCAGCAGGTCAGCTACCTGGGCAACTTCTCAGGGAGCGGCGGCTGCACCCAGGTTGTCGCCGACACCATCCAGTGGTCCGGCAGCACGAGCATCAAACAGAACTGCTCGAGCCTGGGGATAAAGGACATCCCAGCGGCCCAGTCAGTTGCGATCGTCGAGTAGCTGCATGGGGCCATTCGCGATCCGCTTCCGCAAGAATCGCTCCGGCGCAGCCGCAGTGGAATTCGCGCTGGTGCTGCCGGTGCTGTGCGCCGTCCTGTTCGGCATCGCCGATGGCTGGTCCTATGTCACCAGCTCGATGGCGATGCGGGCGGGCGTGAAGACGGCGGCGAACCTGCTGCTGGCCGGCGCAACCGACGACAACGCCGTCCAGGCCGCCGCTCTTGCGAGCTGGCAAAACAAACCGGGCGATGCGGCCGTTTCGGTGAGCCGTTCCTACAAGTGCGGAACGACCGTGGTCACCTCGACCACCATCTGCGCGGGCTCGAAGCTGCCTTCGGTCTTCGTCCAGATCCAGGCGTCGGGCACCTGGATTCCGCCGTTCACCTTCGGCGTTTTCCCCCATAACAGCGCGCTGGGCCATCAACAGGTGGTCCGTGTCCGCTAAGCGAAAAGCCAGGCTGTTTGCCGGCAACGCCTCTGGCGGCGCCGCGATCGAGTTCGCCCTCATCGTGCCGTTCCTGATCATGCTTCTGTTCGGCATCTTCGCCTTCGGCTGGTCGATGAACAACGAGTCCAGCGTGCGCTATGCGCTCGAGGCCTCGGCGCGCTCGCTGCAGCTCGACAGGACGATGACCCAGGCTCAGATCCAGGCGATCGCGACGCAGAAACTACAGGCGCTCGGCTTGCAGAACGTGACGGTGACGATCACCACCGACCCGCCGAGCGGCGGCTTCAAGATGGCGCATGTCAGCGCCAGCTATGCCTTCGTCATCAACTTTCCCTATTTCAGCGATTTTCCGATCAATTACTCGACCACTGTCACCGTGCCGCTGATCAACAGCTGAAGCACGTAACAAGCTGTGTGGGCCGAAAGATTGCGACACGCTTCAGGGCATGCCGGGAAAGAATATATAACTATATATCTGGAATCAGCCGCGAAGCGGGATAAGAAGACCTTGTCAGCGCGCGCCTGGCGCTGGTGCCATGACGGCTCCCGCGCGGTTGCCCGAAATGATGCCGCGCACGTCCGAAAATCGCCTTTATAAACAGGCGTCTTGTACTCCTCGACGGACGCTGGCCGCATAGCGTTGGGCCCATGGTCCGACGGGGGGGTGGGCCTTCATTGTTCCAGAGGGCGGACCTGGCCTTAGCCCATTTATTTACGCAATAATTTCAGCAAGTTAACAGGTGTTCAGCGGGATTTCCGGAGCTGCTTCTCGGGATACTCTCTTGCCGCCGCCGAATTTGTTTAAAAGTTACTCCAAGCCGTTAGGGAAATCTCATATGACGCGATCTAGCGGTTGGGCATTGGTGGCGATTCACCTGCGGAGAAACATGATGACAATCCGGAAAACACTTTTGGCTTCGCTTGCCATTCTGGCGCTCGCGGCGGCTCCCGCACTTGCCGGAGCCGGCGGCAATGGCGGTGGTCACGGCAATGGCGGCAGCCATGGCGGCGGCAATGGCAATGGCAATGGCGGGGGCAACGGCAACGGCGGCGGCAACGGCAAGGGCGGCGGCAAGGGCCAAAGCAGCAACAGCGGCGCCTCGCATGGCAAATCGGCATCGGCAAAGGCCGCCAAGTCGCAGGTCGACGATGCAACCGATGACGACACTGACGACACGACGGACGATACCACTAAGGCTGCGACGCCGAAGGAAAAGAACATCCATGCCAAGCTCGGCCGGCTGAACTCGCTCCAGCGCAACATCAATGCCTACATGAATTCCAAGAGCAAGAAGTTCGCGGGCATTCAGGCTTATGTGACCCAGGCCGCCGTAGCCCAGAACGCGCAGGCCAAGCTTGACGCGGCAAACGCGAAGCTGGCCGCCGACCAGGCCCAGCTCGGCACGCTCACCCAACAGCTCGCCGACCTCAATGCAACCGACACGACCAACATGACGGCCGAGGAAAAGGCGGCTTTCGATGCGCAGGTTGCCGACGTTCAGGCGCAGATCGACGCCCAGAACGCCGCGATCGCCGCTGACACCCAGGCGGTCACGGATGCCCAGGCCGCGGTGACCGCTAACCCTGCGCCCGATGACGCCACGCTCGACGCCGCCCTGCAGGACATGGCCAACAAGCCGGTCGATCAGGAGGTGACGGACTGGGCCAAGGACGTGCTGGCCGACAAGATCGACCAGGCGGCTGCGGCGACGTCCACGCCATAAGGCACACGCGGCGAACCTGCCGCAGTGGAATGCATGCATGCCGCCGGGGCGACCCGGCGGCATTTTGTTTGGCTTGACGGCAATACCTCCAGGTGAGGCCAGGGGGGAATTCTGGTTGCGGCGAGCAGAAACCCCACGCCGAGGCACAGGCGGAGTTCAAAAAAAGGCTCGCCTTTGAGGCGAGCCCAAATAGCAAAAGCCGAGGTGGTCAGACGGCTTCTACCCGCGCCCGAAGGTTAACATGCCGGGTCTACCGAGCGAATAACATTGGTTAAGGAATAGCTAAAAATTCACGGCGTCTGCACCGCTGGAAACCTTTCGTCGGTTTTGGTCGGCGTTGTGCCACGTGTTTGAAACGGTGGCAGAACCGACGGCGGTGACGCAGACCGGGTAATCGAAAATCGGCGCGCCGAAAACGAGTTTGACCGGGAGCTGTGTGGTCAGCTCCCGGCCCCCCGGTTGCCACCCCCGAGATCTCGCTATGAATGTCGTATTACGATATAATGGCCGGCGTTGGAATGGGGAGCGGGCAATTTCTTTTGCGAGCCGCCCTGCATTGGGGAAAACAACTGCAGGCCCGGGGAGCGCTGCCCCGCCGGCGCCGACCCTTGCGGGCCTTTTTGCCTCGCTTGACGCTGTGCGCAATGCACACCAAAACTTCGCTGCCTTGTGGCTAATATGCGTTGCGGTGTGTAGCTTAGCGGGTGAGGGATTTCACAGGGCATTGGGAGGACAACAAAATGCCACGGGTTTCGGAGCTTTTCTTCAAGACGGCCGTCATCTTTCTCATCCTGGGCATAGCCGCCGGGCTGCAGATGGCGATTTCGGGCGACCACGGCGCCTTCCCGGCGCACGCCCACATCAACCTTCTCGGCTGGGTGACCAGCGCGATCTTCGGCGGCTACTACGCGCTCAATCCGGCCAAGGCCGAGCGCCGCATCGCCATGATCCATTACGGTCTCTACACGGTTGGCCTCGTGATCATGCTGCCGGCGCTCTACTGGATGCTGGCCGCAGGCCGTCCGGAGATCGAGCCGGTCGTGGCGATCGGCTCGCTGATCGTCGCCGCCGCGGTGCTGACCTTTGCCTTCATCGTCTTCTCGTCCGCGGAGACGGTGCGCTCGGCCACGGTCGCTCCGGCGCAGTAACGGTGCGCCCAACAGCGCGTCGCCTGAACCGGCCCAGTGCGACGCGCTCAATTGCTCGATCGCACGCGGCCAAGATTGGTACGTCATCCTGTGGCGGAGCAGGAACCGAAGCGACGCGGCGCAGATTGCAGGCCGTAAGCTCAGAGCGTTACGACGGTGCAGGATTCTGCCGCGCTGCGTTCCTCGACGAGGTCACAGCGTGGGTTCTCGGGTCTTCGTTGCGCTTCGCGTCGCTACGCCCAACGATGACGGCGTGGGGCTTCGGCCGGACGCTGAGCCGCCTTACGGCAGCAGCCTCGGGAACAGCCGCGAGATCAGCGCATGGACGATGCCGTCGCGTTCGAACGGGCCGGGCAGCTTGGCGGGGGCGCCGGCGTCGCTCGCCTTGCTCTCGTCCGTGGCCCGGCCTTCGGCTTGCACGAGCCACAGCACGGCCACGAAGTAGCCTGCCTGCAGCACCACGCCCGCCAGGAACGTCCAGCCAAGCGACTGCCAGACGGACCCGGTGGACATGAAGGTCCAGCCGAGAACCACCAGAAGCGTTGCCGTCATTCCCACAACAAACTGCGGAAAATACATTTGCCCAACCGAGCGCCGCGACCAGTTAGGGTCTTCGACGATCTCGCCCATTGCTCTACCCATTTTGACCCTTGCACCTTTTCCGCCAGGATCGCAAGACTTCACGCAGACCCCTTGCCATAGGTCTTAATTCCGGCCCGCCGAAGGACCTACGCCTGAGGAACCCAGCCGAGGCCGATTCCGTTCCCTCGCGGAACGATGATCAGGAGTAGCTAATGGACGGCAGCGTCTACGAGGCGCGCTGGCTTGTTGCGCCTGCTTTTGGAACGCGCATCGTCTTCGCCGCTGCCGCAATGCTGCTGAGCTGACGCCCTCCGACGATCGCCGCAGTGCCTCCCGCGAGCACGGCCCTTCATCGGCGGGAGGCCGGCGTCTCCGCCTTTCCGCGAAAGAAGTGGAGGGTTAGCTCTGACCCCCATTCGGCCGGATCACGTCGCGGCCGGCTATGGGCTGGCCCACCGGCTATCGAGATTGGGGCCTTGGCTGGACCAGTCTTGTATCGAAGGCGTCGGGCAGGCGAACGTGCGCCAGCGCCCTGACTGATCCCGTTGTCATGGCATCCGGCGGCAGAAGGATGACCATCTTGGCCTGGCGATCCGGCCAGAGTGGCCTGCCGCCTGTGAAGAATACGAGCGCCACAACGCAGATCAGAAGAACGGCGGCGAACAGATTCGCAATGATCTCTCCGAGTTGCATGCAGCACCCCCAAAAGGAGCACCCGCCGCATCGCAGGTAGCGGCGGGTGCAACAGCAACCGACGATGAAGGGACCTATGCTCGCCAGTCATGACTCCAACAAGATAACTGCCTGTATGTTTCGAGAGGGGGGACCAATGCCCTCCCATACCAGACCTCAGTCCGACGGCTGTGTTGCGGCGAGGGCGGGCGATAAGGCTTGGACCGGGCTGCCCCGGCCTCGGGAAGGGGCGTTTGCGCCCGCGGCTGAAGCGACATAAGAAAAGCCCGCCATGCCATGCGGCACGGCAGGCCTCCTGTCTGAAATGCTGTCTGGATCAGGCCTCCAGGATCACGACGATCTTGTAGGTGTCCGGATCCACGATCACGATGCGCCCGTCGGCCAGCACGAAATACATATAGGTTTCATAAGCCGGGACGATCTTGACGATGCGGGGCGGCAGGCGATGGAGCCGGATCTTTTGCCGCGGAACCTCGACGCCGACCGAGATGTCGAAGCTGACATCGCGAACCGGCTGGACGTTGGTCTCGCGGATGATCTGCGTGATCTGCGTCCGCTGCTCGACCGTCACATTGGTGATCGAGGCCGTCTTGTCCTGGTCGGTCTGGACGTTGCCCTGAGCGCTCTGCTCGGTGGTCGTACCGGTCTTGCCCTGAGCGTTCTGCTCGGTCTGCATCTTGGTGGTGCCCTGGGCGTTCTGGTCGGTGGTGCCGGTCTTGCCCTGAGCATTCTGCTCGGTCTGCACCTTGGTGTTGCTGTCAGCATTCTGCTCGGTGCTGGTGCCGGTCTTGCCCTGGGCCTGCTGTTTCTTCTTCAGCGTGGTGTTGTCCTGAGCATTCTGCTCAGTCTGCACCTTGGTGCTGCCCTGAGCATTCTGCTCAGTCTTGGTGTCGGTCTTGCCCTGCGCCTGCTGCTTCTTCTTCAGCTGCGTATTGTCCTCGGCGTTCTGCTCGGTGCTGGCGCCAGCCTCGCCCTGGGCATTCTGCTCAGTCTTCATCTTGGTGGTGCCCTGGGCATTCTGCTCGGTCTGAGACTTCATCTTGCCCTGGGCCTGCTCGCCAGCCTTGCCGCCCTTCGGGCAGTCGGCCTGGCCGGCGGCACAACTATCGCCGCCGCTCGGCTGCACGGACTCGGTCTGCGCCATCGCGGCGCCGCAACCGACGCCGAGCGCGATCATGCTCGTGATCAGAAGATGCTTCATCTGATTTCTCCTCGGAAAGTCGGTCCCTTCGTTGGTTAAACACGACTTGGAAGGCATTGTTCCGAGATTGTTTTGCCAAGCGGCGGCGGCGTTCTTACGCCGGCGGATGTGCGGAATTTTGCAGGAACAAGCCGTGGCCCTCGGCGTTAGGACGGTGCCGATCGGCTGTGGAAATCGCAGGCGCAGCAGAGGAGGCGATTGACCACACAAAGGAGACGACCATGAAAATGCACATCACCACCGCCGCCGCGGCCCTCCTGCTTCTCGCCGGCGCTGGCGCCGTCGCTGCGCAGGACACCGTCGTGATCGCGCCCGAGCAGGAAACCGTCATCAAGGAATATGTGCAAAAGCAGCCGCTGGCTTCGGTGAAGGTTCCCGGCATCGAGCTGAACATCGGCAGCACGCTTCCCGAGACGGTCGAACTGCACGAGGTGCCGAACGTCAAATATCGCTATGTCGTGGTCGATAACCGGACTGTGATCGTCGACCCCGGCACGCGCAAGATCATCAAGGTGCTCAATTAACCGATAGCGTAATCGGCCGAACGGATGGCCCGCCGCCGGTCACGGCGGCGGGCGGTTAACGGAAAATTATTAATTTACGATATCCTAACGGAACCTTTGACCCACACCCAAGTTGGGCGCTTTGGGTCAAATCTGTCTCATGGGCAACACAAACCAGTGGCAGAAACAAACCTGTCTCATAGGCAACACAAACCGGTGGCAGAAAGCAGAATCGGGCGGCGGCGAACAGGCATGGGCAGGGGCGAGGAGGACTAGTTAACATGTCGAAACGAGAAATCGGAACATCCCGCTCGCTCGGGATGCGCGTCGCCGAGTTGCGGGCCAGGATGGAAGACGCCCACATCACCGCACATGAAATACAGACCTTCCAGAAGGTCGCGGCCATCATGGGGGGCGGCGATGGCTCCCTACGCATCGATGCGGACGATCTGATCGCCGCATCTTTCCTCACCGAGTCGTGCGAAGCTTCGCTGAACTGACAGCCGTCATCGATGTCGACTGGCTGCCGTCCAGCACTGGGCGGCAGTGAGCGGCGCTACGCCGCTTGGTGCGACAAAAGCCTTCGGCCGCGAGGGCTTTTTCGATGATGCTTGGTTCGATAAGACCGATCCTACAGGCCCGGACTTCAGCAGCCTGTCACGCCAGCGGCCATTGCCGGCGCTGCTGGCTTATGCTCCTGGCCTTGAGACGTCTGATCTTGGCTTCGCGTAGCGCGGTGACGGGGTCGACGCCGGTCCACAGAATGCCGGCCTTCTGAGCGAATGCCACGAAGGCCTGCCGCGCTTCCCCGAGTTTCCTCTCGCCTGTCCGCGCTGCCTCGCAGGTCTGCACGGCCGCGGCATAACAGTCGCCGCGCATCTCCGGCGGCCATTCTTTGAGGAAATTCTGCATCGCCGCCAGGGAAGCGATCTCGCGCTTGAAACCGGCCCCGACTGCGATCGCCACCGGCGCGCGGAGCGGCATGTCGCTTGTGATGTGAACTGCAGTCATGGCGGGCCTTTGCTGGTCGAATTTATTCAATTCAAACAATGCGAAGCTGCCCCGGCGGTTCCGCCGGCAACAATCAATTAGGCGCCGCAGACGGAACAAGACCCCAATGCACGCGTTTGCCCCGGGAGCTCCTATGTTCGACCTGCCAGGTTTCCGCGACGGCGGAGGCGGGCGGAGCTCGCCAACACAACAGGAGACTTATGATGAAACGCACCCTTATTCCTGCTGTTGCCGGCCTTGCTCTGATCGCCGGCGTAGGCTTTGCCGCTGCGGACCAGATCATCGTCACGCCGGAGCAGCAGACTGTCGTCAAGGAATATGTCCACAAGCACCCGATCGCCTCGGTCAACATACTGGGGCTGGAACTGGGCGTTGGCTCGACGGTGCCTGACACGGTCGAGCTGCGGGAGGTGCCGGACGTTCAGTACAGATATGCCGTGGTCAACGATCGCACTGTCCTGATCGATCCTGGTACACGCAGGGTCATCCACGTCATCGAGTGATCTTACGCTTACGAGCCCCGATCCTCCCGCCATGCCGGCGGGGGGATGCCGGCTCCTAGGAAGGAGTCGCAGCCATGCATCACCCCCATGTCGAATCAGTCGACTGTGCAAAGGCGGTCGACCAGCTTCTGGCCGAACGCCGCACTGGCCTCTTATCGATGAAGGAAGCGATTGGCCTGTTGCGCAGGCGCACCGGAACCGAACGCTCTGACGCCGATTTGGCCGCGTTGATTACAAAGAAGGCGGCGTATCTGGGCGTCGCTATCGTCTCCGACGTGCACTGAAGAAATCGCTGCCGAAGTTCAGGCACCTACGCGTCGATGCGCAAGACGCCACCGGAAAATTCAGCTAATGTTTCCGTCGGGGAGCGGCCCCACTCAAAGGAGGCGACAGTGACGGACGACAGGCAGGAACGCATTCGCCGGCGGGCGCACGAGATCTGGGAGCAGGCCGGCCGGCCGGAAGGCGCGCATATGGAGCACTGGGACCAGGCGGCCGCCGAGATCGACGCCGAAGTAAAGCCGAAGTCCAAGGCCGCGCCCAAAAAGACGGCCGCCGCCAAGCCGAAGTCGGCCAAGGCCGAAACGCCCGCCAAAGCCCCCGCCAAGGCCAAGGCTCCTGCCAAGCCGAAAGCCAAGGCCTGACCCCCAGCGGCCGTTCCGCCGCTGCCATCCGCACAATCGAAATGTAGCAAGCCCGCGCCCGAAGATATAGGGCGCGGAGGTGGAGACTAAACGGCTATCGCCTCCCTTGCTTCCTGGCGTATTGCGCAACGGCGCAGAGGAAAGCCAGCGCGGCGGTATCGCAGGCCGCCCGCGACGGCGACGGACCCTTGGCAAAAAGCACCGCGTCCGCGATCGGGATCGTCAGCCCATGCTTCATGGCGAATGAGGTGACTTCGTAAGGCTGATCGTCGGCTGGTGCGCCGATGTCGATTTGCTGGTCTATCAAACGAGTTCCTCCCTGGTACGCGACTATGCCTTCCTTGGCCCGAAAGGAATTAACTACCGGCCGCCCGCCCGCGTCCACCAATTGGCAATTGTGTGAAACGATACATTTGTCGAGGTGCATCCGAAAGTTGCAAAAGCGAATTCTCTGCACCCGGCGCGGGCGGAAACCGTTTCGCCGCGCTCCTTCGCGCCCCTCTGTTTCGTCGCGTTTGGTGGTATTCCTCCGCGAAGCAGGAAGGACATCTCACTCCCAGGCATCGCTCGATTTTGCAAAGCGCACGCCCGCCGCAGTCATCGCGCACTCGCATTCGCTGATCAGCCTGAGGTTCCTCAAATATCGCGCGATCGTTTCGGGCAGCCAGGCCGCGCAGGCCTCGACATAGGCGCGGCCGTGCACCAGCGTGCCGGTCGAAAGCCGGTCGTCCTTCTCCGCGATCACCTTCAGATATTGCCGGATGAAGCGGATGTCGTCGGCGATGTCCTGGCTGGCCATGCGCCACGCGCCGGCCAGGCGTTCGCGCTCGGCGAGCGGCAAAGGCGAGAGCAATGGGCGGGAAAGGTCGGCGAAAGCGGCATGGTTCGCGGTGTTCAAGAACATCCCCTCAACGAAGGGCAATATCGTACATTAGGTACGAAAAGTGGTCAAGAACGTTTCGTACAATTTGAACGATAACTCACTTGGACCGTCTCATGAAACCGTCGAGCTCGATGCGCGCTTCGTCGAGCGCCCTGCCGAGGACCAGGTCCACCATCTCGCGCCTGTCAGGCTGAAGCAGTTGCAAGCCTTTGCGCAGCGCCTCACGCCACGCTTCGCCCCGGTTCCACGCTTCCGCGAAGGCATGGGCGAGGTCGTCTTGCCGACGCGTGGTCTCGAGCGCCTCGACCAGCAGGCTTGCTTGATGCAGGTCCTTCTCCCGCTTGGCGGCAGCGCTTCCCGCGCGTCGCGCCGCGACGATCAGCTTGTGGGCCGCAAAGCGTTCGGGCGAGGGGACCAGCACCGGCACGCCGGAGCGGTGGAGCAGCACTGCCCGCACCGGGTCTCGGATCAGGAAATCGAGGAAGCGCAAGGGCTGGGCCGAGGCGCCGCCCAGCGACGGCATCGGGCTGGCATGGTCAGCATGCTCGTCGCTGCCTCGGTTCGGAGTGAGGAATTCTATGCGGTAGCGCGAAGCATTCTCGAACTGCGTCGTGCGCCCCGCATCGGTTCGGTGCGGGATTTCCCGGAATGTCGGGTCGACCGCCTTCAGCACCTCGATGAGCGGCGGCATGCTGTCGTCGACTTCGGCCGAGACGGAATGGAACTGGGCAAAGTCGGCATCGCCGGTCTGCAGCGCGGCTCCTGGCAGTTTGACGCCGAGATGCCCTGCATAGGTCTGGAAGGCGACGGTGCCGACGAGCACCGCGCGCAGGCGAAAGAGCCCGGCCTTTTCCAGCGCCTCGACGACGTCGCCACTGAAAGCATCGGGCGCCGCCAGGCCGGCGTCGCGAACCAGCGTGGAGACCAGCTTGCGGCGAGCTCTGAGATCGTCCTTGATCTCCTTGAAGGCCGCGACCCGTTTGGCGATCTCGGGATCTTCCGCCGGGCCGACATAGCGCCTGGACTTTTGCGGCCGCGTCTCTTCGAAATACCAGTAGTCGCGGCCTTTCACCGGCACGCGCACGAAATTGCCTGCCGTCGAGAAATCGGTCTCGAAGGAGGCATCCAGGCTGCGCTGCACCAGCTCGGCATAGAGGGTACGATAGGCAAGATCGATAGTCTTCATGGCCGCCCCCGGGCGTGCGCAGCGTTATAAGAAACCTGCAGTTTTCTTATAACTGGGCCTTATTCGGCGAGATTTCAAGAGCGTTATAAGAAACTGGTAAAAATCTTATAACGACCGGCATCTCCTAGGAGAGATGGGCCACTCTTCGGCGGATTGGGGAAACGGTTTGCCCGGTGCGGTCGACGTCACGCCCGAAGACTCGACCTGGAAGGCGTTGAGGCCGGGCTTGGAAGCTTGGAGCAGCGCAGCTTCCGTTACGCCGATTACGGCTGCCGGACGAGCACACTACCTTCGATCATTTCCGGAAACGCGTTCCTTGGCGCCAACCGACAAGCCGCCGCCGCTTTTTTCGAGGAACGCGGGCCGGCTACGCCTTCGCCGTCGACCGCGCGAAGCACGCAGGCGACCCGCTGATCGCGGCGAACAAGGACACGCTCACCAACCCGGCGCTGAACGACCGGCATTTTTTGAAGGGTGCTAACGGCGCCATCGGCACCATGGACATGGCGAAGATGGAAGCGATGGGCGGGTATTTGTTTGCCTCGGGAATACTGCTCGACGGCAACGGCAAGGCGTTGAAGGAAAGGCCATACTTCGAGACCTACCCGTAGCGCAGGTAATTGTTGCAGGTGGCCGGCGTTTCGCGCGCAATGACATGATTGAGCATGTCGAGTTGCGCCGAAAGCGCTTGCGAGACCGCGCTGTCCGGAGCTGAAAGCAGGAGCGGTGCATATCTGTGCCGCAGATCGGCGACCGCCTGTCTGCTGGTATTGCGCACTTCTGTTTGGCTTCCGGTCTGGGCGGCGGCAGTGATCTTGCGCAGCATCGCATCGTAGTCGTCCGGAAATTCGCGTGCGATAGCCTCAACGATCTGGAGATCCTGCTTCCGGATCTAGGCATCGATGTAGGCGGTGGTCACAGGCTGGGGCGGCTTCGCCACCGACTCATGGTGATATCTGCCGCCACCGAACATCGCTGGCAGCACTTTTGCCTCAACGAAGCTCAAAGGGGACGACCGCCTCCACCTGCAACCATTTTCCACGCGACATCCGCCCCTCTAAAATGCCTGTCTAGTTCAGTCCGAGGCTCAGCGCCTTCTTGCGGTCGGCCTCGGCGCGCTTCAAATCGCCCTTAGCTCTCCAGGAATGTGCCCTCAAATCGTAGGCGTCGGCATATGTCGGGTCGATCTCGATAGAGCGGCTGTACTCGGCGATGGCGCCATCGTGGTCGCCTTGGCTTTCCTTGATTGCACCTAGACCGAAATGGGCGCCAGCGCTCTTCTTCCGGTCCAGGCTGATCGCCTTGTTGAAGTCTCGCGTTGCGCTGTCGATGTCCTTTTTTGCCGCATAGGCAAAGCCGCGATCGATGTAGAAGCGCGCCACTTTGGGATCCAGTTCGATCGCCTTGTCGAAGTCTGTCATCGCACCCTCGTAATCGGCCTTCTCCAGCCTTTTGGTTGCCCGTCCGTAGTAGGCCATGCTCCAACTCTGATCGATCTCCAGGCCTCGGTCATAGTCGGCTAACCCGGTCAAGCTCGTTTTTCTTCCCCCACAAAGCGGCACGCCCAAAATAGGCATCGCTGCTCTTCGGCGCGAGTTCGATGACCTTGCTGAAATCGGCAATGGCGCCATCATAGTCATGGGTGTCGGTGCGGACCATCGCCCGTCCGCGATAGCCGGCGGGGTTTTTCGGATCGAGCGCGATGGCCTGTTCGAACGCGGCGGTGGCGCGTGCATACTTGCGTTTCTTGTACCAGACGTAGCCGTGGTCGACGATGGTCTTCAACTTGCTCTGGTCAGAGCCGACAAGATCGCTTCCGGCTGACTTGCGTTTGGCCGCCACGGCGAGCTTGCGGCCCTTCTCGGCTAGGGCCAGCCTTGGATCCAGCTTGAGCGCCTGGTCGTAGTCCGCAATCGCCTGGTCGTAATCGCCGTTGGCGAGCCAGGCGCTGCCACGCCCGAAATAGATCGGCGCAGAACTGGGGTCGATCTTGGCCGCGCGGCTGAAATCGGCGATCGCTCGATCCAGTTCGTTCTTCTTGCTCCAGGCGACGGCGCGGCCGAGGTAAGCTTCGACGTAGGCAGGATAGAGTTCGATCACCTTGCCGTAATCGTCGATGGCCGCGTCATACTTGCCCTTCGCTACCAGCGACATGCCGCGCCCCAGATATGCGGACGCCATTTTCGGATAGAGCCTGATGGCTTTGCTGTATTCGGCAATGGCGCGATCATATTTGTGCCTCTTGTAGAGGGCATCGCCGAGATCGATGAAAGCCTTGAGCTTCTTCGGATCAGGCCCGCCGGCTTCGGCCGCGACATCGCCTTTTCCTCTTGCCGCGTCGGCCGCCTTGCGGCTGACCAGGTAATCCGGATTGTGCGGGTCGAGGTCGATTGCCCGGTCGAAATCGGCGATGGCGCCGTCATAGTCCTTCCTGTCGGCCCGTGCCATGCCGCGCCCATAATAGCTGGCGGCGTCTTTCGGATCGATCGCGATCGCTAATGAATAGGCGGCGATCGCCCGCCCGCCGTCGCCCTTGGCGTGCCAGGCCATGCCCTTGCAAAAGAACGCGTCGCGCGCCTTCGGGTCGAGCGTGGCGGCATGGCCGCAATCGGCAAGCGCGCCCTCGACATCGCCCGACATGGTTTTGGCCATCCCCCGGCGAATATGGGCCGAGACCAGATCCGGAACGAGCTGGATCACCCGATCGTAGTCGGCGATCGCCAGGTCGTAGGCGCGCTTGGCGGCCAAGGCCTTGCCGCGGCCGAAATAGGCGAATGGGCTACTGGGGTCGAGCGCGATCGCCTGCTCATATTCTGCGATGGCATGGTCATATTTGCCCGCGTCCGAAAAGGTGTCGCCGCTCTGCACCGCGCTCAGGACACGTGGGTCGGTCGCCTCGGCCGCCTCCAGCATCTTTGAAGCGGACAGTATTCGCGTTGGGCTCGCTTTGCCTTGGCCGAGTTGCTTGGCCAAGGTTTCAACGGCGGCCGCAACAGAGGGCTGCAACTGTTGCATGCCCACTGGCGGCGCCGGCCTGTTTTCGCCAACGGCAGCCTGCTCGTCACAGCTTCCAGTCCGCTTCAGGTCGAGTTCGATGGCACGCCGGCAATCGACTGCCGCGCCGGCCTGATCGCCCTTGAGCATCCGGGCGCGGCTGCGACCGAAATAGGCGTCGGCGTTTTCGGGATCGAGGCTGATGGCCTTGTCGAAATCGAGCAATGCGCCGTCCACGCCATATTTCGACAGCCGCATCTGGGCGCGCTCGAGCAGGATCCTGGCGGTCGCCGGATCCCTGCCTGGCTTCGCGGCGGTCGGCTTGCCTTGCTCGCCGGGCAGGTGTTCCCTGCACGTGCCTGCCCGCTTCGGGTCGAGCTCGACGGCTCGCCGGCAGTCGCCGACGGCGAGGTCGAAATTGCCAAGCAAGGCCTCCGCGATGGATCGGTGGTAGTAGGCATCGGCGTTGTAGGGATCGAGGCCGATGACAAAGCTGAATGTATCTATCGCGCCCTTGGGGTCGACCTGCATCTGCTGCAACCCCGATTTCATATTCCAGTCGATGGCGGCGGAATTGTCGCGCTTGGCATAGAGTTGCGGCGGCTCATACGTGGGAGGCGCGATAGGCTTGGCCGCCTGCGGCTCAGCTGGGATTGGGACATGAGCCTGACTGGTCGTAGCGCCCGGTGACTGCAGCACGGGTTGCCCCTCGGCCCTGCGCTTGCCAATCTGGACGCTCAGCCGTTCCTTTCGGTAGTCCGCGTTGGCCGGGTCGAGCGCGATTGCCTTGTCCAGGTCCGCTATTGCCTTATCAGGATCGCTCGCCTCCCAGACAAGCGCCCTCTCGAAATACGATTTTGGATCGTCGGCACTGATGGAAATCGCTTTGTCGAGATCGGCAAGCGCCTCTTTCGAATTGCCGACTCGAGCCATAGTCATGCCGCGCACGCGGTAAGCCGGGGCGTTGGCCGGGTCGCGGCGTACGGCTTCATCCAGATCGGCGATAGCGCGGGCATAATTCTTCTTTAAGCCCCAGCTCTTGGCGCGGTTGAAGTAAAATGCGGAACTTGCTGGATTGAGCCGGATCGCCTCGTCGAATGCGGCGATGGCGCGGGTATGGTCGCCCTTTTCCTGCCATTCTATGCCGACCGCATTTTGGGCGGTGGCGGTTTTCTCGCCACCTCCGTCGCGCGGCTCGCCAAAAGCCTCGGCGATCCGGCGTGAGCAATCACGCCCTTTGTCTGCATCGACGCCGGCGATGTGCTTGCAATCGGCTTCCGCGCGCCTGCGCTCGCCCTTGGCGATCCATGAAAGTGCGCGGTCATGGTAAGGCGTGATGGGGTCCGCGCGGACGCTCTCTGCCTTGTCATAGTCGGCTTGGGCCCGCGTGGCGTCGCCCTTGTCCTCCCAGGCGACGCCGCGCACGCCATAGGCCATCTCGTTGGCGGGATCGATGTCGATCGCCTTGTCGCATTCGACAATCGCACGGTCGTGCTCGCCTTTCTTGTTGAGTGCCCTGGCGCGGTCGGCATAGAGGTTGGCATCGTCCGGCGTGAGCGCGATTGCGCGAGTGTAGTCCGCGACGGCTCGCTCGAAATCTGCCTTGCTCTCCCAGGCAATGGCGCGATTGGTGAAGGCGGGCACGTATGTCGGATCAAGCGCGAGCACCTCGCTCATGTCGGCGATGACGCGGTCGATATCGTTCTTCTGCGTGTAAGCCAGGCCACGCCAGAAATAGGCGTTAACGCGAAGATCGGGAATCTCGGCGCTGTCCTCGGCGATGGGCGTGCAGGCGCTAATCTGCTGGTCGGCGGAGAGGGCGCCGTCGCTGAAGCAAGTAGCGTAATCCTTGCTCTCTGCGAGCGCCGGACTGCGAAGCCCGCCAAGCGTCACCACTATTCCCGCCGGCGCCAAAAGCGGGCCAAATGAAAGCCATGCAACGAATGCGCGGGCGAACGCGCCGGTGCGGCGTGACACGGTTTTGATCCTCCCCCCGGAGTTGCCGCGGCAGCGGCTGCAATTGCCTATATAGTTCCGTTTTTGTTCCGAAATGCAAGCAGAAATTGCGAACGCTATCCTGTGTTCGCTCTCGGCCAAAGAACGCAACCCTCAAAGCCTGGCAACGCGAAGTTCTTCTTGTTCTTCGTTGAGCGACGGTTTCTCAGCGAGATTGTCTCTCACATATCGATCATTGAGCGCTTGACCCGCCCGATGATGGTGATCGCCCCTTCGAGCTCCGGCGGCGGAATGTCGAGATAGGACGCCGGCTGGAAGGGCGGGGTGTCGTTCGGGCGGTAGCGCTTGTAGGTGGCGCGGCCGGTTTCGTCGGCGATCACATAGCAGCCATTGGTCACCAGCCGCTTGTCGCGCAGGTTGACGAAGATGATCGAATCCGGCGGCGAGATCTTGTTCATCGACGGTCCGTCGACGCGCAGCGCAATCCACTCGCCTTCCTCGAGATCGGCGGTGGGGATGGTCGGGTAGTCCGAAAGGTTGACCACGCTGTCCTGGCTGCCGAGCTCGCCGGCGCTGATCCACGATACGATCGGTACGTCGATGGTGATGGGCGAGGCGGCGAGGTGCACAGGCGCGGCTTCGACGCCGTCGGCGTCAAACAAGAGCCAGCCGGGGTCGACGCCGAACAGCCGGCCGTATTTCTCCGCCGCCTTTCGCGACAGCGGCCGGTTGCCGTTCTCATGGCTGATAAGCGTGTTCTTGTTGATGTCGCGCAAGGCCCGCGCGGCATCGCTGGGCGAGGCATAGCCGGCCTGGGCGCGCGCCTGCTGCAATCTGTGCCGAGAATCCATCATCGTACAAAATGCCTGAAATTATCGTCCGAATTGTACGATTTCGCTTGCGCGTCATTCGTACATAACGTACGCTTAGCGCATGAATGAGCCTACCGCAAGCATTTCCGCATTCCCTGCGAGCATCTCCGCCGCGAATGTGCCGGGGCCGCCCACGAGCATCTCGGGGCTGCCAACGAGCATCTCGGGGCTGCCCACGAGCATCTCGGGGCTGCCCGCGAGCATCTCGGGGCTAATTGATTCCTGGCAGAGCATCGGCGCCTTCGCCGCAGATGTCGGCTGCGGCTATGAAGCCGCCCGCCAGATGCGCCGTCGCGGACGCATCGCGCCGCAGCACTGGCCGCATGTGGTGGCCGCGAGCCGCAGGCGCGGCATTGCCGGCATCAGCTACGAATGGCTGGCGGGCCATCGCGCCGCTGCCGCCATGCAAGGGGAGGCGGCATGAACGCGCTTGCCTCGCCTGTCGAATTCCAATCGTCCGGGCCGTCCTCCTCCCCGGTCCGGACGCTTTCCGGGGCCTCTGCCCCGGATCCGGTCGAACCGCCCGCACCCCGGTTCACCGGAACGGCCGGAGCCGCTCCTCCCCCGGCTCCGGCCCCCAATTCGGGCCGGCTCGTCTCCTGCATCCGCACCGAGGACGGCACCGTCATCCTGTTCGACCGCAGGGCAGGCCTGGCGGTGTCGGGCCTGACCCGGGCCGCCGCCGAGGCGGCCCTTCTTCGCCTGCTTGGTGCGGCGCCCGGCGCCGCCTGATCCCAACCGTTTCCCTGACCTGACCAACGGCCCCGCGGCCGAACCCTGGCGCTTGGCTTCAAGTCGAGCGCTTCGCAACCTTCGCAAGCAATGGAATGAGACATGGCTGCCGCCTACACCGAAAAGGAAATCGACGAGATCGCCGCCTGGCTGAAGGAGGGGCTATCGGCCTCGCGCATTGCCGGCCGCTTCAGCGCGCTGCGCGGCAGCCCAGTCTCGCGCAACGCCATTATCGGCATCGTGCACCGCAACGCCGGCCTTCGTGCCATCGGCTTCGCCAACCCGAAGGGTGGCCGCGCTGGTGGCAGGCCGCGGAAACATGTGCGGCCGGACCGGCCGGGCCGGCGGGGCAGGGTGGCGGCCGGAGGTGTCACGCTCTCCGAGCCGGCAGCGCTTTCGAAGCGGGTTGAAGAAGCCGGCGCCGCAACTGCCAATCTCCCCCCTTGCGGGGGAGATGCCCGGCAGGGCAGAGGGGGGTGCTGTCCCGCCAACCTATCCTCTGTTGAGCTATCCACGCAGCCGGATGCCCGCATTCCACCCAAACCCAAAAAATCCAAAGCCCGCACACCCGCGCGCACGCTGCCGCCCGCCTGGCTTTCCCCCGGCACCCGGGAAAAGTCCGACGTCCAGCTCTACAAGCTCCCCGCGCCGCCGCCCCCGGTAAACCCCGGCCGCCAGCCGCATGTCGCGGCGATGCGCTTCCTCGATTGCCTGTTCAAGCGCTGCCGCGCGCCGATCGATCTCGCGCTGCGCGAGGAGGCGGACGAGGATCCTGTCGGCGCGCGGCCTGGTCCCGACATGCTCTGCTGCGGCCTGCCGACGTCGGCCACGCGCTCCTACTGCGCGCATCATCATGCGCGGTTTCACGGCCATCGCGGGAGGGGGATGTGAGAGTGGCAACAATGAAGGCGCCGGCGGCGGAGTGCTCAATCTCCCCCCTTGCGGGGGAGATGTCCGGCAGGACAGAGGGGGGTGTGAAGGAACGCCAGCCTCGCCAATCCTTTCAAGGTACGACAGCAGTACAATCGGCAAAGTGGAGGACAAGCAGAGCGGATAGGGTGGCGGGACAGCACCCCCCTCTGGCCTGCCGGCCATCTCCCCCGCAAGGGGGAAGTTAGCTACCTGCCGCTGCCCGGCCTCTCAACAGGCAATCCCATGAGCGGTACGACCTGGTCGAAGTTTTTCTGGTCGGATTGGGAGTCCGATCCGAACCTGCGCCTCTGCTCGCTGGCGGCCCAAGGCCTGTGGATGCGGATGCTCTGCATTGCCGCCGCGCACGAGCCGGTTGGCTATGTCGCCATCGCAGGCAAGGGGCTGGAGGAGGCGGCGCTCGCGCGCCTTGCCGGCTGCACAGAAATGGAGCTGGGACGCCTGCTTGCCGAGCTCGAGCAGAACCGCGTCTTCTCGCGAGACCGGCATGGCCGCATCTACTCCCGGCGCATGATCGCGGATGCGCGTAAGGCGCGCGTGGTGCGCCGCAACGGCCTCAAGGGCGGCAACCCAAGCCTTTCGAAAGAAAGGGCGTTTTCGCGCTTGGATAAGCGGCGGGTTAAGTCAGGGGATAAGGGGCAGGATAAGCCCCAGAGTCCAGAAGCCAAGAATCCAGAATCCAAGTATCCAATAGTCATAGATCCATCGGGAGAAAACGCCCTGGCGTTTTCTTCCCGGGCTGCCGCTCCGCGGCAAAAGAACGAGAAATCATTTTCGGGCCGTTCAGCCGGACAGAACTGGCATCGCCGCAAGACCCATGTCGATGCCGCCAACGCCATCATCGAGGAGATCAATGACCGCAGCCGAATTGCAGCAGGCGGCGAAAGCTCTGGCCGCGATGTTCAGTTGCTTCCCGCAATCCGCGCTCGCTGATGCCGAGATGCAGCTGCGCGGCTATCTCGCAGCCGTGCAGGATGCCGAGCTTGCCGATGTGCAAGCCGCGATCCAGCGCTTCATCCGCGGCGAGGCGAAGGTCGACAACGCCCAGTTCTGCCCGTCCAGCGCCCAGCTTTCGATCGAGGTGCGGGAACGGCGGCTGATGCGGGAGCTGTTGGCGAAGCGGAGTGCTTTGCTTGGCGCGAGTTCCTCGCCCCCGCAATACGGGGGAGAGGTGGCGCGGCGCAGCCGCGACGGAGCGGAGGAACGCCGCCGACTATGATCGACACGCCCGGCAGGACAGCGCCCCCCTCTGTCCTGCCGGACATCTCCCCCACAAGGGGGGAGATCAGACTTCGCCACCGCTTTCGCCAACCTCCACCCTCGCAGGTCTGAGCCGGGGCGCCCAAGCTGCCAATCTCCCCCCAAGTGGGGGAGATGCGCGGCAGGGCAGAGGGGGGCGCGAAGGAACGCAGCCTCTCCCGTTGGTCACTCACACCACCCACCACAAAGGACACCGCCCATGCCCCGCAAAGCCGCCAAGAAACCGCAACCCCCGAAACTCCCCAAAGGCGAGGCCGAACAGGTGCGCATCCGCCGCGAGATCGGCCATGACTTCGCGCTGAAGCCGGACGCCTTCGGCCGTCAGCGCCTCACCCCCGGCACGGCCGAGGCGCGCCGCGTCTACCAGGTGTCGAACGGCGGCTACACTTCGACCGGAGGCATCGTGCGCCTGCGCAATGTCGATCCGCTCACCGGCATCACATCGCTCACCCGCCAGCAACGCGAGGCAGGCCAGCGTTTTCGCGACGATTTCGAGCGCTCCGCCCGCGAGGGCCTGCAGCCGCAATCCTGGAGCGAGCGCGTCGACGGCGGCCGCGTCGGCGGCGGCGTGCCCGACCGCGTGCTCTCAGCCGGCCGCGCCCACGCCCACGCCGTGGCCGTGCTCGCCCACTGGGAGGTGGCGGAGGTGGTGCGCAAAACCTGCCTCGAAGGCCAGTCGGTGAAGGCCATCGCCGAACGCACCGGCGACGGCCGCGATGTGGTGGTCAAGCTGCTGAAGGTCGGGCTGGATTTGTTGGCGGTGCATTACGGGATGATGGGGCGGAAGGCGGGGTGAGGGGAAAGCGATGTGCCAAACTTGCGCCGGATCGAAAGCTGCTTATCTGACTATGCAACTGGAGTGACTGAATGCGTTTCATTAGACTTGTTTCCGGTTCAATGATGTTCATGATCGGCCGTCGCTGCAGTAATTGCGACAGTGTTTGACGCCCATCCTGTTCTCAACACCGCAATGTTGATGACACTGCTGTTTGTGCTTAAGGCGGCCTGGGGGCACCTGAAATCGAGCTGGCGATGACCGTTATCCGCGCCGGATTGAAGATGGAGCAGCCGGTCGGCCGCGACCAAGTCGCTCCACTCGTGAGCGCCCAATGAAGAAACCCTGAGAACTGGAAAAGACCGTCGAGGTCGAATTCACCGTCGAAACCGCGATCTATCGCTTTAGCCTCGAAGCGCAGAAGTTGACCCATGAGCAAGGCAAATACCGGATCAGGCTGTTCGAATACGATCTGTTCCGCATCAAGCCGTTTGGCGAGCGGCAGGACACGCCGACTTTTGCCAGGGGGGGGGCTTTGGGCTATTCGCGGCGAGAGGAGGAGATGAGGCAAGCTCCATGACCAGGTTGATTGCTCGGTTTCCTGATGGGCTTGGTCGTAGTGGCGGCAATTGGCGCGGGGTTGCTGCTGCTGCGAAACAGCCAAATGAATAGCGGCGTACAAGCGCTGAAACGGGAGGATGGCACCGCTGCTTTGGCGAGCCTGAAACCGCTGGCGCAGCTCGGGGACGGAACTGCCCAGATGCTCGTCGGGTCAATCTACGCCTACGGATGGGGCGGAGTTCACAAGAGTGATGCGGACGCGACTTACTGGTTCCGTCGGCTTGGCTCGTGGGGCCCGCTGGTTGTCGAGGAAGGCGCCGATCCAGCGGCGCCATACCAGCTTATGGTTGCAAAGGCCTACGGCGCCGGGACGGACGGGGTGAGAGCCGACGCCAGCGAGAGTTTAAAGTGGCTAAAACTGGCCGCTGAAGGTGGAAGCAAGGAGGCGGCTGCGGCGCTCTCCCAATCCCAGCATTGATTAAACGACGTGCCGAAGGACAAGTTCACATTGTTATTTATTCCGACGATCCACTGCCGAAGAGCGTATTGAAAGACGACCGCGCAAAAACTTCTGGCCTCGGCGCTGCCCCTCATCCGCCTGCCGGCACCTTCTCCCCGTATAGTGGCGGGGAGAAGGGATGGCCGCGACGCTGGCAGCTATTCCGCGACGTTGGCGGTTGGCGAAAGCGGCGGTGACAGCATCTTTCTCCCCGTCACTATACGGGGAGAAATGCCCGGCAGGGCAATGAGGGGCAGCGCCGATCGATGCGGTTATCTGCGCGCTTTGCGTGACGCCGTTTCAGCCGTGTCTCAAGCGCCTTTCTTCAGCGGCTTCGGGTCGCTATCAGGTGGTGGTTCCCACCCAAACACGCTCCGCCCTCCGAGCAAATGCGACTGGTCCATCTCGCCCGCGACAATCTCCTTCAGGCTCGGCCCCGTCACATAGCGCTCCATCCGGCGTGACTCCCCGTCCAGCCGCTTGAGCGCCTGCAGCTCTTCCTCGCGCCCGAGCTTGGCCTTGCTCACCGCCGATTTCAGCACCGAGATCGTCTCGTCATAGACCTTCAGCGGCACGGGGAAGGGGTGGCGGTCCTTGCCGCCGTGGGCGAGCGAGAAGCGCGCCGGGTCGGAGAAGCGGCAGGGCGCGCCGTGCACCACTTCCGCGACCATGGCGAGCGCGCGCACCGTGCGCGGGCCGACGCCGGGCACCAGCAGCAGTTCGGGAAAATCCTTCGGGCCGCTCTCGATCGCCGCGGCAATGTTGCCGTGCAGGCGGCGCATGACGATGTCGCTATCGCGCACGTCGTGATGCGCGGGCATGACGAGGTTGGGGAGCAGCGGCTGCGCGGCCGGCTCGGGCGCCTCGGCTGGCGGCTCCAGAACGGCAAGCTCGCTCAGGATCTTTTCCGGGCTCATCGTCTTCAGAAGCGCGATCTGCCCGCCGCGCGCTTTCTCCGCGCGGTGGTCGGTGAGGTTGACGATCTCGCCTTGGCGTTCGCCCTCGATTGCCGCATGCGGCTGGTCGACGAAGCTTTCCAGCCCCTCCGACAACCAGTGGTAGCGGCGCGCCTGGCGGGCGTCGCCGTTCATGCCTTGCTGCACCACCACCCAGCGCCCGTCATCGCTGACGATGAAGCCGTGCAAATAGAGGTCGTAGCCGTCCTGCACGGCGGCGCTGTCCACC
The DNA here is from genome assembly GCF_002294985.1 of Mesorhizobium sp. WSM3862. GTDB lineage: Bacteria > Pseudomonadota > Alphaproteobacteria > Rhizobiales > Rhizobiaceae > Mesorhizobium. The sequence continues at coordinate 177,030 of NZ_NSGE01000008.1, forward strand.
TTGGCGACCAGCCGGCTAGCGGTGGCGAGAGCCTCGCCGTCGAGGCCGACATGGTCGCCGATCGCCAGCAACTCGCCCGGCGTCTTGCGCGAATGTGCGCCGCGCCCGCCGCAGACATGGATGCCGAGCTCGTTGCCGAGTGGGTTCAGCCCCCGCTTCAGCGCGCCGATGACCGACGTGGTGATGCCGGAGGAGTGCCAGTCCATGCCCATCACGGCGCCGAAGGATTGGAACCAGAAGGGATGCGCAAGGCGCCGCAAAAGCTCGTCGCGGCCATAATGATGGATGATCGCTTCGCACAGCACCGCGCCGAGCTTCGTCATGCGATCGCCCAGCCATTTCGGGACCCGCCCGCCATGCAGCGGCACGTCGGCGCTGCCGCTTCGCTGCGTCACTTTTGCTTTCCTTATGAATGCCGGCTTCTAGATGGCATTTTGGCGGGAATTTGCAAGGCGGCGCAACCGCAGCCGGACATCTCCCCTTGCCGAGGGGAGATGTCCGCTCGCTGGTCGGTCAGCGCCGGCAGATGCGGATCTTTTCGATGACGCGGTGGCCGTGGCGCCAGTGCTTCACGATCTTGATCCGGCAATGATCGCGATAATACCGGTTATGATAGCGCACCACATAACGTTCGCGATAGGGAGTGTAGTAGTCGTCATCGTAGACGTGTCGGTAATAGCGGTGAGGGTAATACCCGCCATAGTAGTCACCATAGTAATCGCCGTAGCTGGGGCCGACGCCGATGCCGAACTGAACGCTACCGGCACTCGCCGGCGCGATCGCAAACGCCGAGGCGATGGCGATCATCGAAGCAAGCAGAAGCTTTTTCATCGCTGCCTCCTTGAGGTCGATGGTTGCCCCTTCCAGGCACAAACGGTTTCGGGACGGGTGGTGTTCCGAGAAAGTTGGGCGGCGATCCTGGGCCCAGCAAGGAGCGAAGCGGCGCCGAAGCTGACGATCTTCGCCCTTGCGGGGAAGGTCACGCTTTTGTTCGCCCCGCTGTTTTCGATCTTCGGAGTCGCCATATCGCCACCTGCTGTCGCCGTGCAGCGCGTGCGCGCTCGGCGTCGTCGTCTATTGCCCCGTCCAGCCAATCCCAACCGCAGGAGCCTGCCATGACCAAGCCCACCATCCTGAAATTCGGCCCCGTCGAGCATGGCGATGGCGGCGATCTGCCGGGCTGGATCGCGGTCGAGGGGTCGCCGACCATGCAGACGGCCGTCCAGCACACCAGCGAGGACGGCAAGGTGATGTCCGGCACCTGGCGCGCTTCGCCCGGCACCTACCACGCCACCTACACCGACTATGAATTCGTCCACATGATCGCCGGCCGCATCCTCATCACGCCCGATGGCGGCGAGCCGGTCGAGGTCGGCCCCGGCGACGCCTTCGTAGTCGAAGCCGATTTCAAGGGCACCTGGAAGATCCTCGAGCCGGTGACCAAGCATTTTGTGGTTGTGGCGGAGTGAGCAGAAGCTGCTGATCTCCCCCGTTGCGGGGGATGTCTGGCAGGACAGACGGGGTGTGAAGGAACGCCGACGCTCGCACGGTCGTCATCCTCGGGCTTGACCCGAGGATCCATGCCGTGACCTTCGGCGTGAAGCGCTACGGTGCAGAATTCTGTTACTGCTGCAACGCTTTAGCGTCACGGCATGGGTCCTAGGGTCTGCGCGCGTCGCTTCGCTCCTTGCTCCGCCCTAGCATGACGAACGACAGGGGCGGCGCCCTACCTTCCCACCTTCGAAATCACGCGTCTCTCCACCTCCGGTTCCAGCGATTCCGCGAACGGCGTCGCCAGATGGTGCTGGTCGCGGAAGGCGAGCTGGCCGTCGATGAAGACGTGGCAGGTGGTGGCGTTGCAGAAGCGGTCGGTGAGGTCGACGTAGGTGGCATTGGGCACGCTGGTGACGATCTCGCGCTCGACCGCCGCCATCTGGTCGTTGGCGGCATAGGCGCGGCTCTGGTCGCAGAGCGAGGGCGCCTTGTCGCGCCACAGCGCGCGCGACACGCAGGTGTCGATGTTCTCGTCGTTGAACGGCACGTCGCGGATGAAGGCGATCTTCAGCCCGGCCTTGCTCAAGCTGGTTAGTGTCGAGCGCAGGCCGGCCCGCCATACGGCGTCCGGCGTGTCCGGCTCGCCCTTGCCCGCCGCCATCTTGCGCGAGGAGGTCAGCGCCAGTTCGGAGATCACCACCAGCGAAGGCCTGGCCGCGATGATCTCCTTGATCGCCTGTTCGCGCCATTGGTCGCATTCGCGGTAGTCGCGGTTGAGCTTCGTGACAAAGTAGGAAAACCGTGAGGGCCGGCACGAGCTCTTCAGCCAGGTCTCGACGCGGTAGCCGTTCTTCTTTCCCGCCTCGATCAGCGGCGTCGACCAGTGATCGGCGTGCGAATCGCCGAACAGCGCGATCACGCGCTGGCCATTGCCGAACACGCAGGGTTTCGGCGTCACCGTGTCGTAGCCCTCGACGCAGGCCTTGGCGCGCGCGGTGGCCGGCTCGGCCGCACTTGCCGCGATCGCTCGCTGCTCCGGGTCCTCGGCGCGCACGGCAAGCGCTGCGTTGCCGTAGGCGGCTGCGACGCCGGTGCCGGTCAGGAGGAGGGCCGGCACCAGCGCCCGCGCCGCATTGGCCATAAGCCAGCCATTGCGGCGGATTGGATTTTCGATGAAATGATAGCTCAGCGCAGAGAGCGCAAACGTCAGCCCGAGGCAGGCGAGGCGTTGCGCAAAAGTCAGCTCCTCGACCAGCATGCCGGCATAGACGATCACCGGCCAGTGCCAGAGATAGAGCGAGTAGGAAACCTTTCCGATCCACTGCAAGGGCGGCAGCGCCAGGGCGGCATTCACGCAATTCGAGGAAAAGAGCCCCGCGTTTTTCCGTTCGAAATTGCGTGCAAGAATGCCGTCCCCGACGCCGGCCGCGCCCGCCAGCAAGAGAAGGACAGTACCGGCCACGGGCACGAGCGCCAGGAAACCGGGGAAGGGAGCCTCCTCGCTGAAGGTGAGGTAAGCGAAGGCAATGAGGACCAGCCCGCAGAGGCTGAACGCCGTCCCGAGCCGCGGCCGGCTCTGGAGCAGCCATGCCGGCGCCATCGAGGCCAGCCCGCCGGCGGCGAATTCCCAGGCGCGCAGCGGCGAGAAGTAGAAGGCCCAGGGCTGCGAAATGGGGGTCAGCCAGGCGCAGACCGCGAAGGAGACCAGGCCGGCAATGCCGATCGCGAGCATGATCGTCCGCTTGCCGGGCCTCAGCCAGGCCGCCAGCATCAGCAGCGCCGGCCAGGCGAGGTAAAACTGCTCCTCCACCGACAGCGACCAGTAATGGATGAAGGGGTTGTTGGCGGCGTCGTTGGCGAAATAGTCGAACGACCAGCGGATCAGCCACAGATTGATCATGTAGGCGGACGCGAACATCGCGCCCTTGGAATAGAGCGCCTGCTCCTCCGGCGACAGGATCAGCGTGCCGACGGCAAGCGTGGCGGCGATGACGAACAGCGCCACCGGCAGCAGCCGCCGCGCGCGTCGGGCATAAAAACGAAGGAGGTCGAGCCGGCCGGTGAGCGAAATCTCGCTGACCAGATGGCGGGTGATGAGGTAGCCGGAGATGACGAAAAAGATGTCCACGCCGGCAAAGCCGCCGGGCAGGGCGGTGAGGCCGAAGTGGAAAGCGACAACGCCCGCCACGGCGAGCGCCCGCAACCCCTCAATGTCGGGCCGGAAGTCCGGCGATGGTGCTGACACGAAGGCGAACCTCGCAACGGTCGTTCGTATCCCGCCTTGGGGAAAGCCTCGCGCCTATGGGCTCATACCGCAATGCAACAAATCTAACGCAGTGCAACATAAAGGGAGGCGGCAGCAACGCCGGCGGCAGCCGACGCTTCGGCACGCCAGGGTCTGCGCGCCTCGTTTCGGCCAGGATGACGAAGGAGCTCAGCCGCCGGTTTCGCCAGCGTTCGAGAGCATGGAAGGACATTGGCGAACGCTAAAGGCAAATTGTCCGCCTGCAGGTAATCTGGTAGGATCAATGCACCGACGAACGGCTCTGGGAGGACGCCGTGACGTCCGACATCATGCACAAAGACATCAACTCGAACCGGAGAACGGCCATGAAACGGCTTCTGACGGTCGCTGCGCTGTTGGCAGCGGGCAGTTTGATTGCGATGCAGGGCGCAGCTGCCGACGATGCTGCGCTGATCAAAAGCGCCGAGTCCGCCGCACCCGCCGCAGTGGCGAGTGGCGCTGCGGTCTACGCCATGGATGAAAAGGGGAATATGCGCACCCTGCGCGAGGGCAAGACCGGCTTCTGGTGCATGCCGGACAATCCGGCCTCGCCCGGTCCGGATCCGATGTGCGGCGATGCCAACTCGATGGAATGGGCGATGGCCTGGCTGGAAAAGAAGGAACCGCCCAAAGGCAAGGTCGGCTTCATGTATATGCTGTCCGGCGGCACCGACGGCAGCAATACCGATCCTTATGCGACGAAGCCCGAGGCAGGCAACAATTGGATCGAGACGGGGCCGCATGTGATGATCGTCAACGCGATGGACATGATGAAAGGCTATCCGACCGATGCCAAGCCCGACACGTCCAAGCCTTACGTGATGTGGCCAGGCACGCCCTACGCGCATCTCATGATCCCGGTAAAATAGCCGGGCACGGACCTTCAGGTGCGGCGGCGAGCGCTTCAAATCTCCCCTTGTCCGCAAGGGGAGATTTGCATCAGCCGCTTCGTCCTCGCTCCAACTGATCGCGCCTCGCAACCATCCTCCGATCCGCGCGTTGCACGCCGGCGAAAGCCAATCATGGCGGGCAGGGTGGAGACTCACGGTGGCGGATAATCGTCAGAACGGCACGCGCGAGTCGGAACCGGGGCTGGCGGGGCTGCTTGCTGCCTCGCGCAGCCATCCGCGTACGGCGCTGCCGACGGTCGCAACCGTCGTCGCATCGGTTGCGGCGCTCTATTTCGGGCGCGAGGTGTTCTTGCCGATCGCGGTCGCGCTGCTGTTGACTTTCGCCATCGCGCCGGTCGTGTCGGCGTTGAAACGCGTCGGCATTCCGCGCCTGCCTGCCGTGATTGCCAGCGTTTTGGGGGCCTTTGCCGCGCTCGCACTGTTCTCCTTCGTGGTGGCCACGCAGGTCAGCGACCTCGCCCAGAACATCCCCGTCTATCAGGTCAACATCCTGACAAAGATCCGCGCGCTGAAGGAAAACGGGCTGGGCAATGGCATCATCTCGCGCTTGAGCGGCGTGATCGAGCGCGTCGGCCAGGAGTTCGAGCGCCAGGAGCCGCAACTGCCATCCGCCGCCCAGACGCCGAAGCGCGATCCGATCCCGGTCGAGATCGTCGCGCAAGAAAGGCCGCTCGAAGTGTTGCAAAAAGTCATCGAGCCGCTGCTCAGCCCGCTCGGCTCGGCCGGCCTGGTGGTCGTCGTGGTCATCTTCATGCTGATGGAGCGGGAGGATCTGCGCGACCGCTTCATCCGTCTCGTCGGCTATGGCGATCTCCACCGCACCACCCAGGCGCTGCAGGACGCCGGCAAGCGGGTTGGCCAGTATCTGTTGATGCAGCTGGTGGTCAACGTCATCTACGCCATCCCAATCACCATCGGCCTGTGGGTGCTGGGCATCCCCAATGCGCTGCTTTGGGGCATGCTGGCGCTCGCCCTGCGCTTCGTTCCCTATATCGGGCCGATCATCGGCGCGCTGCTGCCGCTGTTCCTGGCGCTGGCGGTGGCGCCCGGCTGGTCGCTGCTTCTGTGGACCGGGGCACTGTTCATCGCCATGGAGCTGATCACCGGCAACGTCATCGAGCCATGGCTCTATGGCTCGCGCACCGGCCTCTCGCCGCTCGCCATCATCGTCGCGGCGATCTTCTGGACCTGGCTCTGGGGGCCGATCGGCCTGGTGCTGTCGACGCCGCTCACCGTCTGCCTCGTCGTCCTCGGCCGCCACGTGCCCCAGTTCGAGTTCCTCGACGTGCTGTTCGGCAACGAGCCGGTGCTGGAGCCGCATGCGCGTCTCTATCAGCGGCTGCTCGCCGCCGATCCAGACGAGGCGACCGACCACGCCGAGGAGATGCTCGAAGAAAAATACCTGTTCGAGTTCTACGACCAGGTGGCGATTCCGGCGCTGCTGCTTGGCGAGCAGGACCGCATGCGCGGCGTCATGGATGACGAGCAGCGCAAACAGGTCGCGGCGAGCGCGCTGACGCTCGTCGCCAATCTGGACGCCAGCGCCCAGGAGGAAGCGGAGGAGGCGGAAGCCGACGAGGAAGAGGGCCAGCAGGCAGCCACTGCCTCGGCCGAGGCCTCGCCGGGCAAGGCAGCCTCAGCCAAGATCACCGCGGGCAAGGCTGCTGAAGGCAAGGCGAACGATCGGAAGGCCGGCGACGGCAAGGAGCCTCTATCCGAGGAGGTCGATCTTCCGGACGGCGTGGGCTTCTCCGTGCTTTGCGCCGGCGGGCGGGGCGAGCTCGACGACGCCGCCGCCGCGATGCTGGCGCAGGTGCTGGAGGTGCAGGGCGCCGAAGTGTCGAGAGCGAGTTTCATTGACCTCGAACCTGCCGGGATCCGCCGCCTCGACCTGAGTGGCGTCGATACGGTGGTGATCGGTTTCCTCAACCGCGACTCCACCAAGCACGCGCGCTTCATGGTGCGGCGGCTGAAGCGGCTGAAACCGCGTCTCAGGGTCGGCATCGTGTCCTGGTCGGAAATCGGCAACGGCGACGCCAAGGCCGCGGCCGAACTTGCCGCCGGGCTTAACGCCGATTTCGTCGCCCATGGCATGGTCAGCGCCGTGACGGGCGCCCTGTCGAGCGAGCCGCCGGTGATGCTGAAGCTTGCGCCGCAACGCCGGCCACGCCGCCGGCCGGCCCGCAAGAAGGAGCTGCAGGCGGCTGGATGAGGGAGGCGACTTTCCCCCTCAATTGACCGGCCCGAAGGCCCGCGCGAACCGCGCGGCTTGCGCGGGCAGGCGCCGGCCCCGCCGGCGGCGCCACGCCCCAGCCCTCAGGCTGGCCGGGTGGCTGTCTGGTTCGGCCCTTGTCCGGCCGTTTCTGTTCTGCCTCGCCGATCCGGGCAGAAGCCCGGATCCTTCGGAGCGCGCTAGAAATGCAGGTCCAGTGCAGGCGGATGGCTTGGCCTGGATCGTCCTGCGGCGCTGCTGCGGAGCCGGCGGGACGGCTTGCTTGCTCCTGGTTGCACTGCCCAGTGAGCTTGCGGCGGCCGTGAAAGCATGATCTTCGCTCGAACAAGAAGCCAATCCCGATTCTGTCGGGACGGAACAGGTGCAGCCGGATGGCACTGAACATCGCGCAGAAGTTACGACTGACTTCGGTCGTGCTGGGAACCGCCAGCCGCAAGGATCTGGCGGCGGCGTTCCGAGCGGTCAATCCGAAGACGGCTTTCGATATCGGCCGCGCCGACAAATGGCTGCAAGGCCGCGCCCAGCCTCGCGAGCACAGCGTCTACGAAGACTGGGCGAAAGTGCTGCGCCTCGAACGGCCCGGCGCCTGGATCGCCGAGAGCGATCTGCCGAGCTTCACGGCCGCGATCGCGGCCCGGCACGGCATCGACGCGACGGAGCTCGAACGCCGCGCCCACGCCCAGGCCGAGGCCTCGCCCGGGCATGACGACAAGGGCACCGGACTGGCGCTTGCCGGCACCTATGCCTGCTATTCGCGCGCCTGGTCGCCTTACTATCGCGGCCAGCTCATCAGGGGCCGCCTGTCGATCGAGGCCGGACCCGGCGCGCATGCGTTCACCGCCACATATCGCGAGACATTGCCGACCGGGCAGTTGCAGCTCGGCGGGCCGGTCACGCCGGCAAAGCGCAGCCTCTACCTGCATCTGAAGGAGGTGGGCGGCGAAGCGCAGTTCTTCCTTTGCCTGTTCCCGCAGACGCAGCCGGTCAGCGTGCTCGGCGGCTATATGGTCGGCCCCGCCATCATCGGCCCGGAGGCGCAGCCCTCGCTGACAAGAATCCTGCTGGTGCGCCTGCGCGATGCGCCAGCCGCCGAGCAATGGGGCGGGTACCTGCCGCCCGGCACCTCGATCGCCGCCGATCTCGCGAGCCTCGGCATCGTCATGGAGCACCCGGAAGCGGTCGACCGGCAACTCGGCCAGTTCCTCAGTGCCGACAGCGACGGCGGCGTCAACCAAATCCCGCCGTCCGAGTACCGCGCCATCCTCGACGTGTTCGACCGCCACTGGCTGCAGCACGCGGGCTAGGGACGAACCTCAGTGGGCCGGATGTTGCCGGCTGACCACAGCCTGCCCGTATTCGGTTGCAGCCGGCTCGCTTTGCACGCATCTCACGAAAACGTTTTTTGACAAAACGGCACTTCCCTTGCGTCGTGAGGCGGCAAATTGGGCAAGGGGCATATCCATGAAGAAGACCTATGAGAAACCGGTGCTGGTGAAGCGCCAGAAGCTGTCGAGCGTCGTTGCCGGGTCGTCGGCCCCCCCGCGCTGACCTAAGCAACAGCCAGCAGGGCAAGCATTCCTGGGCTAAGCTTGACAGGGCGGCCGCATCGCGTTCACCTGCGCCGGTCGTTGACCCGCCCAGGAACGAACGATGAAGAAGACTTACGAAAAGCCGCGGCTGCAAAAGCGCGGCAGGCTGTCGGCCGCGACCGCCGCCGCGCCGTCGTCGGGCTTTACCTTCTGAGGCGAGCCAGGCGGCCCTGTCGTACTCACTTAGCGGCGGTCCGAGATCGGTCGAAACTATTGGCTTTGCCACGGCGCGCCAATCGGCGTACCCTGCCTTATCGCTGGTAACCACCCACCGGACACCATTGGCGCCTGAGAGACGTTGATCCGCGCTCCCGTCAGAACAGGGAGAGCGGCATGCTCGAGAACAAGAATCCTTACTTGCCCGAGCGCGGGCACGCGGCCGCAGATTTCCAGGACCAACTGACTGAGGAGAGCAGAACGGCGCTGATCCGCTCTTACGACCTGTTGCGTCGTACGGAGCGCCTGGTGAACGCTTCCGGCCGCAAGCTTGATGGTCGCTCCCCGGCAGCGCTCGCCCGCGCGAAGCGTCTTCAGGAGGGAATTGCGATGAAGAAGGCCTACAGCGAGCCGACGCTTGAAAAGCTGGCAACGGTTCGTCAGTAGCGGTCTGGGCACCCTTTCTGAGCCTCGTACGCGAAACCTCGCGCCGCTGCCGGCCAGGAGCGGGCGGTACACTACGCAAGTGCCCGCCCGTCCGGCGCCGCCGCCAAGCTGCTGAAACCCCGTCCGTCCCCAACAGCAACGGTCATGGCGTGACCAGTCACTGCGGATTGCCATTGGCCCGGCTGGCTGTCAACGTCGGCGGCGGCGCCTCCGGAACAGCGTTTTTTCCGGTTGTGCAGCGCCGAAACCGCGCCGCGGCGTTTCCGTTGTTGCCGCCACGGCAGGCTCCGAAACGGCGGATTTCCGGGCTTTCGGCGGTTGCGGCCGGCGACGCGAATGTTGCCGCCTACAGATTTGAATAGGCTTGTTTTTTCACAGGTTGAGGTGTTTTGGGGTCCGGTTCTCAACTTGACTTTTTTTGGGCGCATTTCGGCAACGCAGCATCGGCAGTGACTTCCCCGTCGCGCTAGCGGTTTCGTCGCCCCTCAAAGACTGGGGAGAGGAACGCTGCGGCTCTGTGAACCGCTTCATGATGCGCACATGCAGGGATGCTAAAATTCGGCATCGGAGCGGGGGAAGGTGGGCATCGGTTGCTCGAAGTGCTTGCCCGGCGCAGGTCCTGGCCGGCAGATCGGGCAGAGGTGCCCGCGCAGCGACGGAGCGGGGGTTCTTGTTGGGCGTCCCCCCGCTCCGTCCCGGCGTCGGCAAGCAACCTCTCTCCACACTTTGTTGGGGCGAAAATCTCGGTCTGTCGTCGCGGCGTTCCTTCGCGCCTCGCCTGGCCTTCTTGCCAGTCGCCGCGAAAAAAGGAGATCGGCTGTCTCACCGCCCTCCGCAAATCTCCCTCACCAGGCCCCGCAGCCAGCGATGCGCGGGGTCGGCGTCGAGGCGCGGGTGCCATAGCACCGAAATGGTGAGCCCGGCGAGCTTCACCGGCAATGCGAAGGTGAGCAGGCCTTCGCGCAGCTTGCCGGTATAGCGCTCGGGCACCGTGGCGATGAGATCGGAGCCGCGCGCCAGCGCCAGCGCTTCCGCGAAGCCGCCGACCACGGTGGCGATTGTCCGCGTCAGCCCGGCGAGTTCCAGCGCGTCGTCGATAGGCCCGCGATCCAGCCCGCGGCGCGAGATCAATATATGCCGGCCGGCGGCGAAGCGAGCGGCGGTGATCTTGCCGTCGCACAGCGGATGGCCGCTGCGCACCACGCCGACGAAACGGTCGCGGAACAGCGCCTGCGCCCGCACCTCCGGGCCGGTCGAACCGCCGATAACGCCGGTCTCGAGATCGACACTGCCTTCGCGCATCGGCGCGCTGTCCTTGTCGGGCTTCGGCACGAAGCGCAGCTGCACGCCCGGCGCTTCCTCGGCGACGCGCGCGAGAAGGGCAGGGCCGAAATTTTCCACAAAACCATCGCTGTTGCGCAGCGTGAAACTGCGCGTAAGCCGCTTCAGATCAAGGCGTTCGGCGGGGCGCAACACAGCCTCCGCCTCCTTCACCAGCCGGCCGACATCCGTCCCGAGCTCGATGGCGCGCGGCGTCGGCACCAGGCCGCGCCCGGCGCGCACCAAAAGCGGATCGCCGGTCACCTCGCGCAGTCTTGCGAGCGCTCGGCTCATTGCCGAGGGGCTGAGCTTCAGCCGCCGCGCGGCTTTCGCGACACTGCCTTCGGCGATGAGCACGTCCAGCGTGACGAGCAGGTTGAGATCGGGTCGCGACATGGCGCGATCTTAGCACGTCCTCGATGCAGCGACATGGCGTTTCATGCACTATTCGAGTGCAAATGCTGCGCGTTCCGCCATATCGGTCAGGCGCCTATTCTCCCGGCAAGTTCCACCCGAGCCGGAGAAGAACCATGGCCGATATCGCAGATCCACGCACCGCTCCCGCAAGCCGCTCGGCCAGCGGCGCGCTGGCCAGCCTGTCGCTGGCGATGCTTTTGTCCTCGCTCAGCATCAGCATCGCCAATGTCGCGCTGCCGACGCTGAGCACCGCCTTCGCAGCATCCTTCCAGGCGGTGCAATGGGTGGTGCTTGCCTATCTGCTTGTCATCACCGCGCTCATCGTCAGCGTCGGGCGTCTTGGCGATCTCGTCGGCCGCCGGCTGCTGCTGGTCGCCGGTCTTGGCCTGTTCAGCGCCGCGTCGCTGGCGGCCGCGCTTGCGCCGTCGCTGCCGCTGCTGGTCGCCGCCCGCGCCGCTCAAGGCCTCGGCGCCGCGGTGATGATGGCGCTGACCATGGCCTTGGTCGGCACGACGATGCCGAAAGAGCGCACCGGCAGCGCCATGGGCCTGCTCGGCACCATGTCGGCGATCGGCACGGCGCTTGGGCCGTCGCTTGGCGGCGTGCTGATCGCTTACCTCGGCTGGCGCGCGATCTTCCTCGTTACTGCCGGGCTGGGCGTCGTGGCGATGATCCTCGCCCGGCGCTTCCTGCCGGGCGATCAAACCGCGATGATCCTCCGCAATGAGGCGCAGGGCGCTGGCCCGCGCTTCGATGTTCTGGGCACGTTGCTGCTTGCCTTGACGCTCGCCGCCTATGCGCTGGCGATGACGGCAGGACGCGGCCATTTCGGCGGCACGAACATCGCGTTGCTCGGCATTGCCGTTCTCGGCGCCGCGCTGTTCCTCTATGCGCAGCGAAGAGTGGCGTCGCCTCTGGTCAAACTAGCGCTGTTCAGCGATCCGGTGCTGGCGCCGAGCCTTGCCATGAACGGGCTGGTCTCCACCGTGATGATGGCGACGCTTGTCGTCGGACCCTTCTTCCTGTCGCGCGCGCTGGGCCTGGGCGAAGCGCAGGTCGGCGCCGTGCTGTCGATCGGCCCGGTCGTCTCGGCGCTGTGCGGCGTGACTGCCGGCCGCATCGTCGATCGCCTGGGCGCGTCCGCCATGGTCGTTGCCGGGCTGGTGCTGATGACCATCGGCTGCCTCGCGCTTGGTCTGCTGCCGGCGCTGTTCGGCGTCGCCGGCTACGCGGCGGCGATCATGCTGCTGACGCCCGGCTATCAGCTCTTCCAGGCGGCGAACAACACCGCCGTCATGGCCGATGTCGATAAGAACGAGCGCGGCGTTGTCTCGGGCATGCTCAGCCTGTCACGCAATCTCGGCCTGATCACCGGCACGGCGGTGATGGGCGCGGTGTTTGCCTTCGCGGTGGGCACTGGCGAGGTCGGCGCCGCGGCACCGGAAGCAGTCGCCGGCGGGATGGGTTTTACGTTCGCAGCGGCGGCGGGTTTGGTCGCCCTGGCGGTGGCAATTGCGGTGGTTGGAGGTTTGCGAAAGGGTCGGTGACATCCAATCTCCCCCCTTTCGGGGGAGATGTCCGGCAGGACAGAGGGCGTCGTCTCACTTGGATTGCCAACGCCGTCTGCTGTCGGGGAGAGCGCTGGCGCTTCACGCGAAGCGCCCCCTCTGTCACCTTCGGCGACAGCTCCCCCTCGAAGGGAGAGTACGCATCGCCGCCAACGTAACCCATCGCACATTCCCAACGCCCGTCTTGCCGTATCGGCTTCCGTAAATTAGCCGATTTTGATATTCCGTTGCGGTCTTCTCCCGCCGCATCGACGAGGAGCCAGATGGTAGTGGAAGGGTGCCCGGCCGGATGACCGACGCTCCGCATAAGGGGCTGCTGGACCTCTGCGTGCTCGGCGACTTCCAGGTGGTCCGCGACGGCGCGCTGCTCGACCTGCCTCCGTCGCGCAAGACGAGAGCCTTGCTTGCCTATCTCGCCGTCACCGGCAAGGCGCATCAGCGCGAGCGGCTCTGCGAAATCTTCTGGGACATTCCCGACGATCCGCGCGGCGCCTTGCGCTGGAGCCTGTCCAAGATCCGCCAGGTGCTCGGCGAGGACGAACCCGCTCTGGTCGCCGACCGCAACACTGTCTCGCTGAAACTTGGCACGGACTATGCCCGGCTCCTGCCGCTGGTGAAGGGCGATCTTTCCATGGCTTCGACGGAAGAGCTGGAGGTCGTGGCCGGTTCGATCCGCGGCGATTTCCTCGCCGATCTTTCGCTCGAGCGCTGCTTCGAATACGAGGCCTGGCGCGCGGGCGTCGCCAGCGAGGTCGAGATCGCCGAGCTCGGCATGTTGCGCGAGCTGATCGAGCGCCTGGCCGGCGAGCCGAGGCGTGCGCTGCCGCTTGCCAGGCGCCTGCGCCGGCTGCTGCCGGAGGATATCGGCCTGGCGGAAGAGATCGCGGCGCTGGAAGAGAAGGTGAGGGCGGCAGCCGCCCAGCCGACGGGACGCTCCGCGCAACGCGGCGCCACGGACGTGGCCCAGATGCAATCACCTTCCACTCAGCTTGCCAACAGCCCGACGCCCGCGCAGGATCCCGGCCGCGCCGTCCATTTCTGCCGGGCTCGCGACGGCACAAGGCTTGCTTTTGCCAAGACCGGCAGCGGCCCGCCCATCCTGCGCGCCGCGCATTGGATGTCGCATCTGACCTTCGACTGGGACAGCCCGATCTGGCGGCACTGGATGAGGGAACTGTCGCGCCGGAACCAGTTGGTGCGCTACGACGAGCGCTGCAATGGCCTGTCGCAACGCCACGTGGCCGACGTCTCATTCGACACGATGGTGTCGGATCTCGAATGCGTCGTCGAGGCCGCGGGGCTCGATCGCTTCACGCTTCTAGGCCTCTCGCAGAGCTGCGCGGTTTCGATCGCCTATGCCATACGCCACCCCGAGAAAGTCTCGGGCATGATCCTCTACGGCGGCTACGTCAAAGGCTGGCGGGCACGCGGCGACCCCGGCGAGATCGCCACGCGCGAGGCCGTATCGACGCTGATGCGCGAGAGCTGGGGCAAGTCGAACCCGATGTTCCGCCAGGCCTTCTGCTCCATGTTCATCCCCGGCGCCACGCACGAACATTTCGCCTGGATGGACGATCTGATGCGGCGCACCGTTTTGCCGGACGACGCCTGGCGCCTGCAGGCCGCCTTTTCCGTGATCGATGTCAGCGACCTGCTCGAAAAAGTGCGGGTGCCGACCCTGGTGCTGCACGCGCGGGAAGACAATGTTGCCCCGGTCGAGTCCGGCCGCACCATGGCGGCAGGCATTCCCGGCGCCAGCTTCCTCGAGCTGGAAAGCCAAAACCACATCCTGCTTGAGGGCGAGCCGGCCTTCGACGAGTTCGTCGCCCATGTCCGAGCCTTCGTCGCCGGTACGGCAGGGTCGTAGGAAATCTCCTACCGCGATCGCGTAATTTAATCTTGGCGTGGGAAGCTTATCTTTGGGTGGCGGCGGTGCCCATTCCGCCCCTTCGGCCGGTGCTTCAGCTACCCCAACACCCCCCGCCCGCTGCGGCACCGGCCTCATTCGTCTCGTTCTGCGATGCCGCCTCGACCGAGCCGGCTTCCGCTTCGCGCTCCAGCTCGACCAGCTTCGACTTGATCTCTTGCGTGTCCGCATGCTCGAGCCCAACCACGTCATTGCGTGTCTGCCGCAGCGCGATCACGATCTCGTCGAGTTTGGCGTGGATGGCCGCCGTGTCCCGGTACCCCTGGATAAGCACGATCCCCGTGATGATGATGGCCGCTGCCGACAGCGCATAGGTCACCGTGTTGGTAAGTCCGAAGGGTACGAGCAAGGTGCACGCAACCATCGCGATGACGATCGCATAGAAGCCGGGCGGCCTAGACAGAAAATCGGCGACGATGAAGAGGAGCCGATTCATGGGCGACGCTATGAAAGCAGGAACCCGGCTATCAGCACGGTGAGGACCATCGAGGCCGGCACGGCAAGCAGCCAGCGAGCCTCCAGGACACTGTTGGTAGGGTCTTCCATATTTCTCCTCCCATCGGCGAATTGCTTGCCGGCAAACGGCGACCAAGAGCGTTCGTTCCACTCATCGGCCAACCGTCCGAAGCGCCGTCGGACTGAAGTCCGGGAAGCAAAGAAGAGGATCGACCGCCGCAACCTAAGTCATGCTTCCGCATTTCTGACGCGCCATTGCATCGGGAGGCGATATATGACCGACGGACTCGCGGACGATCTGGAAGACCAGCCCTATGAAACAGCGTCCTTCGCCAGCAAATACGGGCTCTCCGACAAGCTTGCCAAGGCCATGTTGATCGCGAACGGACCGTCGCGACGCGCCTGCGACGTCGCGGCGAGCACCTACCTCAGATATGTTGCGCTGCGGCGCGAACGCCCGAAATGACCTTCGCTGCGTTGCTGCCGGGCAGCCCGATCCAGGCCGGAACCAAACAGCCCGGCAGGGGTTTATCCGGCGAAGGGACGCTCCACCAGCCAGGAATATTGCAATGAAAACAGTGCTTCTCGCAGCGTTGGCGCTTTGCGTCGCGGCACCCGCCGTCGCATCCTCCGCCGAGGCCGATGTGGTCATCTCGACGCATCACAGGCACCATTACCATCACCGTCCCGCCATCGTCATCAATGAGGAAGGCCACCGCCTTCATCATCGCCATCACGGCACCGTCGCATTCTATGACAACGGCCGCCGCGCCTGGCATCGCCATCACCGCTCGGATACCGTCGTCGTCACGAGCTCAGTCGAGCGCCATCACCGCTATCACCGTCGTCCGGTCACCGTCGAAAGCGACACCGACTATTGACGGCTATCGGCCCGGCTCGAGAACCGACAGCCGGGCCGAACCGTTGCCGGCGATCATTTGTCCGCCTCGCCCCCGGCGAGCGGCACGGTGAACACCGTCGCGGTGCCGGTGAGACAAAGCTCGCCGGCCTCGTTGCGCACCGAGGTCTCCAATTTCGTGATCGGCTTGTCGGCGCGCACGTCCTTGACCTCGACGCGGCCGGTGATCAGTTCGCCGACGCCGACCGCCTTGACGAATTTCCAGGAGACTTCGAGGAACACCGAGCCGGGCCCGGGAAGGTCCTCCGCGACCACCGCGTTCAGGATGCCGGAGGTGACGCCGCCCTGCACGATGAGCTTGCCGAACACCGAGGCCTCGGCCAACGCCTTGTCGTAGTGCAGCGGGTTGCGGTCGCCGGTCATCTCCGCGAAGGCGTCGATATCCTGCGGTTGCGTGCGCCGCGAACGTTCGGCGACGGCGCCGACCTGCGGCCGCCCCTTGATGACGCCGATCCACCCGTCCTTCATCAAATGTACGGTCATGGTCTTACTCCCGTTCGGTTGCGATAGAGGCTCGAGCTCGCCATTGCCTGCGGTTCGTCCTTGTTTGCCGGCGCTCGATAAGTCGCCAGCCCGCTCATGGCGGACACGGCGCGGCGGACCGGGATCGCGTGTGCGGCGAGCGCCCGGACCTCGGCCTTCATCACCGCGCTGAAGCGGCGATGCCGCTCGCCGATATCGGCCAGCGACCAGTCGAAACCGGCAATGGCGTCAGTGGTGTCGAAGATCTGGCGGGCGATGAGGTCGCGCTCCTGCTGCCAGGTCGCGAAGGCTGCCTCCGATCCGTCCAGGATCGCCCGCGCCAAGCCCTCGGCATCGCGCAGCGCGTCGGCAATGCCGTGCGAGGTGAGCGGGTCGCGGAAGAAGCCGGCATCGCCGACCAGCGCCCAGCCTGGTCCGTGAGCGTGGCGGATGTAGCCCGGCACGCCGCGGAAAGCCTGCAGGCGGGCATCGTCGGGCGCCCGGCTCGCCTGTTCGGCCAGTGCCGGCGAAAGCGCCTCGAGCACCTCCATGCGGGCGCGGAAATGATCAAGGCGGAAGCGCTCGTCGAACAGCTTGGTCGGCACCGAAGCGACGATGCAGGCCAGCCCGGCATTGGTCGGAATGAGGGAGCCGGCGATGCCGTCGCGGAAATACCAGTGATAGCCGGCGCCGGGTTCGACCGGCGCATAACCATAGACATGGGCTGCCGAGACCGTGCCCCTTCTGAGCACTTGCGCGTCGCAGCATTTCGCCACCGTGGAGCCGATGCCGTCGGCGCCGATCACGATGTCGGCGCTTAAACGTAAGGCCGCGCGGCCGGCGCCGCGGATCTCGACGCCGCGCACGCGTCCGCGCGTGTCGGCAAAGAGGTCGCCGACCGCCACCTCGTGCAGGAACTCGGCGCCGGCCTTGCGCGCGGCATCGACGAGCATGCGGTCGAGCACGGTGCGCCTGGGCGCGATCAGCCCGGGAAGATCGGGCCCGGCATTGAGCGGAATGGTGATCTCCTCCTCGCCATAGTGGAACGTCGTTGTCTCGATCAGCGGCGTGCCGGCCTTGAGCAGCGGTTTGAGCAGGCCCCAGCGCGACAGCTGCAGCACGGAGGGCCGCATCAGCGCATGCGTCGACAGCGTGTCGGAGCCATAGGGCCGGCGCTCGATCGCCAGCACCGTCAGGCCGGCGCGGGCAAGCAGCAGCGCCGTCGAGGCGCCGGCGCAGCGCGCGCCGACGATGATGGCGTCGTAGTGGGCGCGCTTAGGCGTGAGCGGAAGGGAAATCGCGGTCGTTGGCATCTTCGGTGTCCTCACGGCGGCCTCTCAGGCGGCTTGGCGACCTTTGCGGTCGAGATAGCTGGAGACCTCGGCGGCGATCGCTTGCGCGTCGACGCCGGCGCCACCGATGAAGTTGGAATCGCGCTTGCGCAGGAAGCGGAAGCCGAGCGCGTAGAGGCCGGGAACGCCGGTGATCCCGTCGCGGTGCGCCAGCTCGCCATCCGGCCCAACGGCCGACGGCTCCAGCCAGTCAAACGAGCGGGCATAGCCCGTCGCCCAGATCACCGTGCCGGTCGACCCCTCCGTCAGCGAAAGCCGCTGGCGGCGCGTCGAAGGCACCCGCACCGGCTCGCGCCGGCCGGGCCGCGCGGCGCCGGCGAAGCGGTCGATCTCGGTAAGCAGCCGCGCCTGCTTCGCGTCCGCCGCCGCGATCTGCGCGGCAAGATCGTCGGCAAAGGCGATCTCGCGGTTGGCTATGCCGCGCACGCGGCCGGTGAGCTCGACACCGAGCGCCTGCAGCGTGGCAAGGTCGACATCGGCCTTGTCCGGTCGCCCGGCGAGCTGCAGCGAGGGCTGCCGCCTGGCGCTCTCGGGATTGGCGAGCCCGTCGAGCGGCTGGGCCATCACGCCCATCTGACAGAGCCAGAAAAAGATGTCCTTGCCGCGCCACAGTCTCGGCAGGCGCGTATGCTTGCCGACGGACAGCATCACACGCCGGCCGGCGCGCGCGAGCTCGTCGGCGATCTGCACGCCGGAAGATGAGGCGCCGACGATCAGCACCTCGCCGGGCGGTAGCTCGCCAGGGGAACGATATTGTGAAGTGTGGAGGGAGAGCGGCCCGCCTCGGAACTCCGACGCGAAAGGAACCATCGGCCGGTCGCAATGCCCCGTCGCCACCACTACGACCCTGGCCGACCAGTCGCCGGTGCCGGTGGCGAGCGCGAAGCCGCCGCCGGTCCGCCTGCAGGAGGTGACCTCGACGCTGCATTCCACCGGCACCTGCCAGCGGCTTGCATAGGTTTCGAGATCATGGACGAACACGTCCTTTGTCCTGAAGCCGTCGGGGTCCGGGCCGTCATAGGGCGAGCCGGGCAGGCCGTTCAGCCAGTTCGGCGTCAGCAGCCTCAGCGATCGCCAGCTCTGCGTGCGCCAGCGCTCGCCGATGCGGCCGCGCTCCAGCACGACATGGTCGATTCCGGCGCGGCCAAGGCAATGGCTGAGCGCAAGCCCGGCCTGCCCGCCGCCGATGATGACGACGTCAGCATGTTTCATGGCTCTGTTCCGAGGCCCTGGGGAGAGACGGTCCGGATTTCTCCGAACCGTCGCTTCAGCTAACGCATGTCGCCCAGAAGTGTGCAGCGGTTCTGGAACAACGACATGCGTCAAACAAAGATCTAAAGCGCGTCGCCTGAATCCGTTTTCAGGACGACGCGCTTTAGTTCACTGGATGGTCTTGATGCCGACCGTGACCGGCACGCCGTTGGTCAGCACGTCGAACACGGCCGAGCGTGCGCGGGCCTGCTCGACCAGCTGCTCGAGCTTCTCGGCCGGCGCGTCGCCCTCGACCTCGAACGACACCTGGATGTTCTGGAAGCCGTTGCGGACCTCGTCCGAGATGCCGAGGATGCCGCGCAGGTCGATGTCGCCGTCGACCGAGCACTTCACGCTGGTGAGCTTGATGCCGCGCGCGGCGGCGATATTGGCGAGCCCCGCCATCAGGCAGCTCGCCAGCCCATGCAGCAGCCACTCGACAGGGGTCGGGGCGTTGTCGGCGCCGCACAGGATCGCCGGATGGTCGCTGTCGGCATAGAAGGGCTTCTCGTGCTTCTGCTCCTGGCCGGCACCGTGGAAGCCATGCATGACGCTCTTGCTGTGGGTGCCTTCGATCCATTCGTTGTGGGCGCGGAACTGGAACTTCGCCAGCTCCGGCTGACCGGCGACGAAATTGATGGTCGCCAGAAGGTTCGGTGTGTCGACGCCATTGAGCGGAACGCGGGCAGGTTTGGTGCTGGGTTGCATGTGACTACTCCGAAGGTTGCTTTGCGGCTTGGTTGCCGTGACGGCTCCTTTCTGACGCCGATGCGTTTGAACGAGAGTGGATGGCAGCGTGGAATTTCTGATACGCCCACCGTGGAAATTGCATCGGCCGTTTCATTTGGGCGGGCAGCCCGCGACCGGTTCCAATGCCGGCAGTGCCTCGCCCCGGAACGCGAAAACCCCGGCGAGCCGGGGTTTTCACCAGCCTTCCGGCCGGCCGCCGATGCACTGGTTCATCCGCTTCAGGCGTCCGTCCTGCCGGCTGCGGCGAGCGCGGCGCGCGTGGACGTGTAGTGCTCGATCTGCGAGCGGCTGATGCCCATGTCCTTGAGCAAATAGTCCGGCATGGCGCGCAGCGCGGCGCGATCGCTGCGCATCCGCATGGCGTGATAGGCCAGCCGCAAACCGCGGCGGGCAGAGCCGAACAGGTTGAAGCCCGTGCGGCCGGTTTCGTACTGCAAACGATCCATCGTCGTCAATTGTCGTCTCCATTGTTGCGAACGCGTTCATTCGCGCCGTCGATGGGGACAATGACGTACGGGCGAGGGAGCCAGCGTTGGAGGCGACGTCGAAATTGCCGTGGAATCGTGAGGAGGGAGATTACCCGCTCCGCTCGCCCCTCATTGGACTTGCCCCGGCACAACCCCATATTGAATCCCAAGGAGCTTTGAGGCGTGAAACTCGCGCGGGTGGCCCTTCTGGCAGCGGCTTTCATGGCCGCCGCGGCGGTTTTCCCCTTCTCCTCGGCCGAAACGGCGGGGGAGAGGATGGCCTTGAGCATCGCGATTGACGGCGCCATCGGTCCGGCGAGTTCGCGCCAGCTCAAGGAAGCGCTCAAGACCGCGGCCGAGCGCAACGCCGGGGCTCTCATCCTTCAGCTCGACACGCCCGGCGGCCTCGTCACCTCGATGCGCGAGATGATCGCCGATATCCTGGCGTCCCCCGTTCCCGTCATCGGCTATGTCGCGCCCGCCGGCGGTCATGCGGCGAGCGCCGGAACCTATATCCTTTACTCGACCCATGTCGCGGCGATGGCGCCCGGCACCAATCTGGGCGCCGCGACGCCGGTCGAGATCGGCGGGCTGCCCTCGCTTCCCGGCGGTGAGAAGGACGACAAGGACACCGGCAAGCCAGCCGGGGACCCGATGACGGCCAAGGCGACCAACGACGCGGTGGCGCTGATCCGCTCCCTCGCCGAACTGCGCGGGCGCAATGGCGACTGGGGCGAGAAGGCGGTTCGCGAGGCGGCGAGCCTCTCGGCAAGCGCGGCGCTGCAGCAACATGTCATCGACTTCGTCGCCCGTGACACGGCGGAGCTGCTGCAACTCGCCGACGGCCGCACCGTCGACGTGGCCGGCAAGAAAGAGGTGCTGGCGACGAAGGGCCTGGCCGTCGAGGTCCTGGATCCCGGCTGGTTCATCCGGCTTCTCGCCGTCATCACCGATCCGAACGTTGCCGTCCTCCTGATGCTGATCGGCTTCTACGGCATCGTCTTCGAGGTCACGAGCCCAGGTGCGGTGGCGCCTGGCGTCATTGGCGCCATCTGCCTCGTGCTCGGCCTCTACGCGCTCGATCTCTTGCCGATCAACTATACCGGTCTCGCCCTGATGCTGCTCGGCGTCGCCTTCCTCATCGTTGAGGCTTTCAGCCCGACAGTGGTGCTGGGTGTCGGCGGCGCGGCCGCCTTCCTGCTCGGCGCGGCCATGCTGCTCAAGGTCGAGGGGCCGGGCTTCGCCATATCGTGGGCGGTCATCGGCCCCGCCGCGGCGCTGACGCTGGGCCTCGCGCTGCTGGCCGGCAGCTATCTCTGGGCGGCGCGCCGCAATCCGCCGCGCGTCGGCGGCGGGGCCATGCACGGTCTTTCCGTGGACGTTCTCGACTGGGAAGGCGGAGAAGGTCATGTGCTGGCGCTCGGCGAGCGCTGGCGCGCCAAGGCCGAGGAGCCGATCGCGCCCGGAGATCGTGCTGAGGTGACCGCCGTCAGCGATCTCGTGCTGACGGTGCGGCGGCGTGGTGCAGGTCACAACGGAGCGGGAAACGACGGAGCAAAACAATGACGCTCGGCTATGTTGCCTATCTGATCCTCGCGCTGCTGGTGATCATGTTCCTGTCGGCGGCGATCCGCGTCCTGAGGGAATATGAGCGCGGCGTCGTCTTCACGCTCGGCCGCTTCACCGGGGTCAAGGGGCCCGGCCTCATCCTGCTCGTTCCCTTCATCCAGCAGATGGTGCGCGTGGACCTGCGCGTTGTGGTGCAGGACGTGCCACCGCAGGACGTCATCTCGCGCGACAATGTCTCGGTCAAGGTCAACGCGGTGCTCTATTTCCGCATCGTCGACGCCGAGCGGGCGATCATCCAGGTCGAGGATTTCATGACCGCCACCAACCAGCTGGCGCAGACCACGCTGCGTTCGGTGCTCGGGAAGCACGAGCTGGACGAGATGCTGGCCGAGCGCGACAAGCTCAACAGCGACATCCAGGACATCCTCGACCAGCGCACCGACGCCTGGGGCATCAAGGTCTCCAATGTCGAGATCAAGCATGTCGACCTCAATGAGAGCATGGTTCGGGCCATCGCCAAGCAGGCAGAGGCCGAGCGGCTGCGGCGCGCCAAGGTCATCAACGCCGACGGCGAGCAGCAGGCGGCGGCCAAGCTGGTCGAGGCCGGCCGCATGCTGGCGGCCGAACCGCAGGCCATGCAGCTGCGCTATTTCGAGGCCCTGCACGACATCGCCGGCGAGCGTTCATCGACCGTGGTCTTCCCGCTGCCGGTGGATCTGCTTAGCCAGTTCCTGAAGGGCCAGGGCCAGGGCAGGTGATCTCCCCCGTCGAGGGGGAGATGCCCGGCAGGGCAGAGGGGGTCGGTCCGACTGGACTCGGCCTATTGCGACGGTTGTAGGTTGGCGCCCCACGCGCGGCGACCCCCTCTGTCGCCTTCGGCGACATCTCCCCCTCGAGGGGGGAGACAAGGCCGGCGCTAAATCAACTTCTCCAGCGTAATCGGCAGATCCCGCACCCGCTTCCCGGTGGCGTGGAACACCGCATTGGCAATCGCCGGCGCCACGCCGACGATGCCGAGCTCGCCGACGCCCTTGCCGCCCAGCGCCGAGGAATGCGGGTCGGGGATGCCGACCGAGATCGTCCGGATGTCCGGGATGTCGGCATTGGTCGGCAGCATGTAGTCGGCGAGGTTGCCGTTGACGATGCGGCCATGGCGGCGGTCGACGATGCCTTCTTCCAGCAGCGCCTGGCCGATACCCATGATGATGCCGCCCTTCCACTGGCTCTCCGCCAGCTTGGGGTTGTAGAGCCGGCCGGAATCCAGCGCCGACACGACGCGCGACACGCGCACCGTTCCAAAATCCTCATCGACGCGCACCTCGACGAAATGCGCGCACCAGGAGTGGCGGGAATAATCGCCCTCGGTGTGCGGCAGCGCCATGGCGATGGTGGTGTAGTTGTTGTAGCGCTGCTCCGGCGTGAAGCTGGCCGGAACCGTGTCGCCCTTGGCCTCGATCTTTTCGCGACCGAGGGCGCGCATCAGCTCGGCGATCGAGAACTCCGGGCCGTCACCGCGCGGCGAGGCGATGCGGCCACCCTTCACTTGCAGCGTGTTCGCCTGCAGCCCATGGAAGGGCGAGCGCGGATCGGAGAGCGCCAGCCCGATCAGCTCGTCCAGCGCCTGGCCCGCCGCCTTGTAGACGGCGCCGGTCATGACCCCGGCAAGCCGCGAGCCGCCGGTGACGCCGGCGCGGGCGAAATGCGAATCCCCCAGCCTCACCGACACCTTCTCCACCGGCACGCCGAGCGTCTCGGCCGCGGTCTGCGCCAGGATCGTGTAGGTGCCCTGGCCCATGTCGATGGAGGAGCTCTCGACCTCGACCGAGCCGTCGGCCAGGAGCTTCACCACGGCCTCGCCATAGGCGCGCCGAACCGGATAGGTGCCGGCCGCGACGCCCCAGCCGATGAGCTGGTGGCCGTCACGCATCGAGCGCGGCTCGCGCGAACGCTTAGCCCAGCCGAAGGCTTCCGCGCCGGCGGCAAAGGCCTCCCGCAACTGCCTTGTCGACCACGCCTTCTTTGCGTGGGGATCCTGCTCGGCATAATTGATCAGCCGCATCTCCAGCGGGTCGATACCGAGCTCATGGGCGAGCTCGTCGATGGCGCATTCGATACCGAAGGCGCTCGGGTTCTCGCCCGGCGCGCGCTTCGCCCCCGGCACCACCGTGTTCACCCTGACCACATTCTGTTTCGAGGAGAAATTGGGCGTCGCATACATGATCGAGGTGACGGAGCCGAGCGGCTCGACCCACATGCCGTCGACCGCCGTCTCGTTGACGCCGCGATGCACGATCGACTGGATGCGGCCCGCCTTGTCGGCGCCGATCGCAACCGTCTGGCGTGTCGCGGCGCGGCCGCCATAGGAGGTGAAATTCTGCGGGCGGTTGAGCACCAGCTTCACCGGGCGTCCGAGCATCTTTGCCGCTGCCGCGGCCACCGCGCTGTGCGCGAGCGCCAGCGCCTTGGAGCCGAAGCCGCCGCCGATATAGGGCGAGACCAGCCGCACATTCTGGAACGGCACGCCGAACCATTCGGCATAGGTGCGCGCCATGCCGTCGAGCCATTGGCTCGGTTCCCAGATGGTGAGCTGGTCGCCCTCCCAGCGCGCGATCAGCCCATGCGGCTCCATAGCCGCCTGGAACTCGCGCGGCGTGTTGTAGGCGGCGCAGACGCGCACCGGTGCCTCGGCGAAGGCGGCCTCGGCGTCGCCCCATTCCTTGGTCATGGCGTCGACCGGAATGCCGTCGCTGCCGTCGCTGAGGTCGACGATTGCCGGCATCTCGTCATAGCTGACCTTGACCAGCGCCGCGGCGGCGACGGCCTGCTCGAAGGTCTCGGCCACGACGGCAGCAACGTGCTGGCCGGAAAAGGTGACCTCGCGCACCAGCGGGCAATAGGTTTCTTCGGACGGCTGTCTGCCGAACCAGTCCGATGCCGAATTCAGTTCCATGATGGTGTCGGGCGTCAGCACGGCGAGCACGCCTGGCGCGGTTTCAGCCGCGCGCGTGTCGATGCCGGTGACCTTGCCGGCGGCAATCGTCGCGCCGACCAGCACCGCATGGGTCAGCCCTTCGAGCTGCTGTTCGAACGCGTAATGCGCGGCGCCGGTGATCTTGGCCGGGCCGTCGACGCGCGACAGGCGCCCGCCCACCGCTTCGAGGCGCGCGCTGTCGGAGCCTGCGTGTTTCATGTCATGAACGGTCATGCCGTTTCTCCCAATTTCAGGATGGCGCGCGCGATCACGCGGGGCGCCAATGCGATCTTGTAGCGGTTGGCGCCATGGTCGACGGCGCCCTCCATGACGAGCTCGCTCGCCTTGCGAACGGACGCTTCGTCGAGCGGCTTGCCCTTCAGCGCCTCTTCGACGGCGCGCGCCCGCCACGGTTTCGTCGCGACGCCGCCGACCGCGACGCGGATGTCGCGTATGGTGCGGCCGTCGCCCTCGAGCTCCAGTCCGACGGCAGCGCTCGCCGCCGCGAACTCATAGGACTGGCGGTCGCGGACCTTGAGATAGGTCGACCGCCGGGCCGCGGCCGAGCCCGGGATCTCGATGGCCGTGATCATTTCGCCGGGGCGGATGTCGTGCTCGCGTTCGGCCGTGGCGCCAGGGGCGAGGAAGAAGTCCTCGACCTTCAGCTTCCGCTCGCCGAGATCGACCTCGGCGTCGAAGGCGACAAGCGCGATGGCAAGATCGCCCGGATAGGTGGCGATGCAGGCTTCGCTGGTGCCGAGCACCGCATGGCCGCGCGTGACGCCGCCGATCGCCGAGCAGCCGCTGCCCGGCTCGCGCTTGTTGCAGACCGGGAAGTTCTGCGGATCGCGGAAATAGGGACAGCGCGTGCGCTGCATCAGGTTGCCGCCGATGGTCGCCATGTTGCGCAGCTGCGCCGAGGCCGCCTGCCACAACGCTTCCGAAACCGCTGGGAAGTGGCTTTTCACCTCGGCGTTGTCGGCGACATGGCTCATCTTGGCCAGCGCGCCGATGACGGCGCGGTCGGCGGTTACATCAATGGCGTTGAGCCCCTCGATATGGCTGATGTCGATGACGGTGGCCGGTTCGGCGACGCCGCATTTGGCGAGATCGATGAGCGTCGTGCCGCCGGCAAGCAGCATGGCGCCGGGAAGGGCGGCCGCGTTGCGCGCGGCCTCGACGCTGTCGGCGCGAAGATAGGAAAAGTCTCTCATGAGCGGAGCTCCCTAGCTGCCTGGCGGACGGCGGCGACGATGTGCGGATAGGCGCCGCAGCGGCACAGATTGCCGGCCATGTATTCGCGGATCTCCTCGTCGGAGCCGGCATGGCCCTCGCGGATGCAGGCCACCGCCGACATGATCTGTCCCGGCGTGCAGTAGCCGCACTGGAATGCATCCTGTTCGAGGAATGCGGCCTGCACGGCGTGCAGCGTGCCGTCTTCGTCGGCGAGCCCTTCTATTGTCGTGATCGAGCGTCCCTCGACCTGGGCGGCGAGCGTCAGGCAGGCGAGCACCCGCTCACCCTCGACATGGACCGTGCAGGCGCCGCACTGGCCCTGGTCGCAGCCCTTCTTGGTGCCGGTGAGGTGGAGCCGCTCGCGCAGCGCGTCGAGCAGGGTAACCCGCGGCTCGATATCGAGCGCGTGGTCACGGCCGTTGATGGTGAGGTGGATGGACAAGGTGGTGGGGCTTGCGCCGTTGCTGGCCTTGCCGTTCCTGAAATGGCCGTCTTCGGGAGGGTCGATGATTGTCTGGCTGGTCATGAGGCGTCGGGCTCCGATTGCTGGACGCTAGGGGGAGGGAAATGGGGCTTGGGAGGAGAGGGGCAAGGCGTCGAAGCAGCTAATCTCCCCCCTTGCGGGGGAGATGCCCGGCAGGGCAGAGGGGGTCGTCTCACGTCGAGCGCCAACGTCCTCGCGCGTCGCGCGCCAGCAAGGCGCTTCACGCGCCAGCAAGGCGTTTCACGCGCGGCGACCCCCTCTGTCGCCTTCGGCGACATCTCCCCTCGAGGGGGGAGATTAGGCGCTTACCCCGTGACATATCGCTTCCCCTGATTATATGATAAGACAACTCCACTAAAACGGAGGCGCCTCCGTTTATTTACGTGGGGGCTGACCCGCATGGGTTCAAGCCCCATATTGCGACAGTGGAGAAAAAGCTGACTGAACAGCCCTCGGAGCCTGCCGAAAAGCCTGAAACGCCGGCGCCAAAGCCGCTGCGCGCCGACGCGCGGCGAAACCGCGACCAGCTTGTCGAGGCGGCGGCGCAGGCGTTTGCCGCCGAGGGTGTCGATGCCTCGCTGGAGGAGATCGCCAAGCGGGCAGGAGTCGGCATCGGCACGCTCTACCGGCATTTCCCGACGCGCGAGCATCTGGTCGAGGTGGTCTACCGCCGCGAGGTGGAAGCGCTCTGCCATGCGGCCGAGGAACTTGCCGGCGCTCATCCGGCCGATGTGGCGCTGGAACTCTGGATGCAGCGCTTCGTCGACTATATCGCCACCAAGCGCGGTCTGGCGACAAGCCTGCGGCTGTTGCTCACCACCAACTCGACGCTGTTCTCCGATACCTCGGGCCGCGTATCCGGCGCGCTGAAGGGGCTGGTCGAACAGGCCGCAGCTGCGGGGAAGATCCGCGCCGACGTCGATGCGTCGGACGTGCTGCATGCGCTGGGCGGCATCTACTCCGCCCCCAACACGCCCGACTGGCGGGACCGCTCGGGGCGGCTGGTGAAGCTCTTGATGGATGGGCTGAGGTTCGGGGCATCGGAGGCGGCGAAAGCCGGCTGAAGCACCGCTAGCTGAGCGCGCTTCGTCTGTCCGGTTCCAAGCTGGTGATCCAGTCCGCAAAGGCCGACATCGCGGCGGTCGGTTCCCTGGACTTCAACTTGGTCAGCCAATAGCTGCCGAGCGATATTGAGGCCTGGAAAGGGCGCCTTATCGACCCCTTGCTCAGTTGTCGCGAAAACATCAGCGCCGGAGCCAGCGCAACGCCTGCCCCTTGTTCGGCGGCTTCCATCATCGCCAGTGAAGAATCGAAGACGATCGCGCTCGCGAAGTTCGCCGGCGCTTCCATGCCGGCGGCCTCGAACCAGCGGCTCCATTCGTCCTGACGGTAGCTGCGCAGCAAGGTAAGCGCGCCGAGGTCCTGCGGCGCGTGAAGCGTCGCCGCCAGTTCCGGCGTGCAAAGCGGCGTCAGAGGTGCTTCGAAAAGTTCCGTCGCATCAAGTCCATGCCAGGCGCCGTTGCCGAAGCGGATCGAAAAATCCAATCCCTCGGCCGCCAGGTCGACGCGGTTGTTGTTGGTGGACAGCCGCAGCTCGACGAACGGATGGGTGCGCCGGAAGTCTTCCAGTCTCGGAAGCAGCCAGCCGACGGCGAAGGTTCCGACGGCGCCGACGACGAGCGGTTCGCGCAGTTTTCCAGATCCGACCCGCTCCAGCGATCGCCCCAGGCGGTCGAAGGCGTCGCCGACGATCGGCAGCAGAGCCTCGCCTTCCGCCGTGATCTTGAGGCCGCGAGGCAACCTGCGAAACAGCTGCACGCCGAGCCGCTGTTCGAGCGATCGAACCTGCTGGCTAACGGCGGCCTGCGTCACCGCGAGTTCGATGCCGGCACGTGTGAAGCTGAGATGCCTGGCCGACGCCTCGAAGGCCCGCAATGCATTGAGCGGCAGGTAAGGTCGAACCATCGATGCCCAAGATTATCTTATAGCTTATCCGACTTATCATCGTTTGTAGCCGGTTCGAAGGGGTCATAAACCCGCATCCGGTCCCCGTATCCAGCCCAACGCAAAGGAGCAGATCATGTCCAACCGGCTTCGCTTCACCATCGCCGCCGGCGTCTTCGCCTGCGCGCCGGGCAGCCTGTCCAGCGCCTGCGCTGCCGACCAGGCCGACAGGATACGGCAACTCGTCGACGAGGCCGTGAAGCCGGTGATCGCGCAGTACGGCATTCCGGGAATGGCCGTCGCCGTGACCGTCAACGGCGAGCGCTTCTTTGTCGATTATGGCGTGGCCGCCAAGCAGCCGCGGGCCGCCGTGACGCGCGACACGCTGTTCGAGCTCGGCTCGATCAGCAAAACCTTCACCGCGACGCTCGCGGCCTATGCCGAGGTCGAGGGCAAGCTCGCGCTTGGCGACAAGGTCGGCAAGCACATGCCCGAGCTTCAAGGCAGCGCGCTGGGCGATGTCAGGCTGCTCGACCTCGCCACGCACACGGCCGGCGGTTTCCCGCTGCAGCTGCCCGATACGGTGAAGACGCAAAAACAGCTCATCGCCTATTATCGCCAATGGAAGCCGCAATTCGCGGCCGCCACCACCCGCACCTACGCCAACCCGAGCATCGGCCTGCTCGGGATGGCCACCGCCAAGGCGATGGGCGCGAGCTTCCCGGCGCTGATGGAAAAACGGCTGTTGCCGGAACTCGGCTTGCGGCGAACTTACGTCAACGTCCCGGCCGCACAGACGAAATCCTACGCCTGGGGCCACAACCGCAACGACAAGCCTGTCCGCGTCACCCCGGCATTGCTCGCCGAAGAGGCCTACGGGATCAAGTCGAACGCAGTCGACATGATCCGCTTCATTGAGGCCAACATGGGCGTCGGCAAGGTGCCGGACGATGTCGCACGCGCGCTCGAAGCCACCCACACCGGCTATTTCCGCGCGGGCGAACTCATCCAGGATCTGATCTGGGAGCAGTATCCCTATCCGGTCGACCTGGCGAAGATCGTCGCCGGGAATGCGCCCAGTATGCTGCAGCCGATCCCTGCAACTGCGATCGAGCCGCCGATGGCGCCACGCGCCGACGTGGTGCTCAACAAGACCGGCTCGACAAACGGCTTCGGCGCCTATGTCGCCTATGTCCCGTCGAGGAAGATCGGCATCGTCATGCTGGCGAACAAGGCTTACCCGAATGAGGCGCGAGTCAGGGCGGCCTACCAGGTGCTGTCGCGGCTCACCGACTAGCCGCTCGTTCGGTCGCTTCGGCGCTCAAATCCCCTTCGCCATGCACTTTTTTACCGGGGCACCGCCTGCGCCCCAAAAAACCTGCCCAAAATGGAGAAACAGATGACCTCGATCACCCGGCGTTCAGCGCTTGCCGGCGCATTCGCATCCTTGCCGATCGTCCGTATCCAGGCGGCGACGCGGCCGGGCAAGGCCGATGTGGTGGCCGCGACCAAGGCGGTCGAAGCGCTCGAAGCCAGGAATGGCGGGCGCCTGGGCGTCATGGTTCTCGATATCGGGACCAACGCCGCGATCGAGTACCGGGCGGACGAGCTGTTTCCGATCACCAGCACCTTCAAGTTCCTCGCCGCCGCGGGCGTGCTCAAGGCCGTCGATGACGGCAAGGCCAAGCTCGACGACCGCATCGTCTATGCCGCATCCGATGTCGAGCAGGGCTATTCGCCGATCACAAAGGACCACGCCGGCGAGGGCATGAAGCTCGAGGATGTCTGCGCCGCGGCGGTCGTCTGGAGCGACAACACCGCCGGCAACCTGCTGCTCAGGATGCTCGGCGGGCCGCAGGGCCTTACGCGCTTCGCGCGCACGCTCGGCGACGATGTCACCCGGCTCGATCGCACCGAGCCGACGCTGAACACGGCCATCCCCGGCGACAAGCGCGATACGACCAGCCCGAGAGCGGCGCTTGGCGACGCCAGGCGCATCCTGCTGGGGGACGCGCTGTCGCCGGCATCTCGCAAACGGCTCGAGGCCTGGCTGATCGAAGACAAGGTTGGCGCGGCGCGAATTCGTGCCGGGCTGCCCGCAACGTGGGGCATCGGCGACAAGACCGGCAGCGGCGACAACGGGACGACCAACATCGTCGCAATCCTTTGGCCGCCCGAGGGCGCGCCCATTCTCGTGGCCGTCTATTACACCGGATCCACCGCGCCGCGGGCGTCGCGCGAGGCAGTCCACCGCGATATGGCCCGCATCATCGTCGAGACGTTCGCGGGATAGTGCGGCCTGGGCGGCGTCGCCGACGGCCGTACGGGACCAAACCCGGCGACGGCAGCGTTTATGTTTTGAGGCGTTGAAACTGCCAATCTCCCCCCTTGCGGGGGAGATGCCTGGCAGGGCAGAGGGGGGTGCTGTCCCGCCAGCCTGTCAATTCTTGGCAGTCCCACATTCATCCTGTCGGTGAACCGATCCGGCCAACGGTAGCGTTCCTTCGCACCCCCCTCTGGCCTGCCGGCCATCTCCCCCGCAAGGGGGGAGATTAGCGGCTTCGGCGTCTCGCCTTCTCCTGTTGCCGGAGAACGGCTAGGCTTCGTGCCAAAGCACCCCCAGGAGCGCGCCCATTCCAAAGCCCACCTTCCTCGAGATCGCCCGCCGCGCCGGGGTCGGCACGGCGACGGTGGAGCGCGTTTTGAACGGCAGGGGCGGGGTGCGCCCCGAGACCGTCGAGAAAGTGGTGGCGGCGGCGCGCTCGCTCGATTATCCGCGCCGGCTCCCCGAAGCGCATCGGGGCGTCATCCGCATCGAGGTGATCCTGGTCAGGCCCGACGCCACCTTCTTCGCGCGCCTCTCCCGTGCCTTCGAACGCATCGCCGCGACGCTCGACCGCTCGATCGCCGTCCACCGCACCTTTCTCGACGAGGCCAATCCGGCGGCGATCGCCAAGCGCATCCTCGAACCGGAGATGCGGCGCGCCGCGCTGATCCTCGCCGTGCCCGACCATCCGCTGGTGAGCGCGGCCGTGGCGAAGCTGGAGGCGGAAAACATCCCGACGGTGCAGATCGTCACCCAGATCTCCGGCACCAAGAGCACCTATGTCGGCATCGACAATTACGCCGCCGGCCGCATGGCGGGGCTGCTGATGGCGAAGATGCAGCGGCGGCCGGGCAAGGTGGTCGCGATCTGTCACAGCCAGATCTATCGCGTCCACCGCGACCGCGTGCGGGGCTTCTTCGACTATCTGAACGACGAGGGGCGGGATTTCGAACCCATCGCCACCCTGTTCGGTTTCGACAACGGCGACCGCAATGCCGAGCAGCTGCATGAGGCGTTTGTGCGCTGGTCCGACCTTGCCGGCCTGTACAATGCCGGTGGCGCCAACACGGCGCTGAACGAAGTGCTGCGCCGGCACCCACGCGGTCGCGACGTCTTCTTCGTCGGCCATGAACTGACCGAGCGCAGCACGCGCGGCCTGCGTGACGGCACGATGGACGTCGTGCTCGACCAGGCGCCGGAGGCGCAGGCGCGCCGCGCCATCGACCTGGTGTTGGCGGCGCTCAACCTGCACGACCTGCCGGTCGACAACCCGCCGATCCGCTTCATCACCTTCACTGCCGAGAACCTTTGATCTGATTTGATCAAGGTTGCGCGAGCCTTGGCCGGCATCGCGGTGCTAACTCGACCGCGAACGGGAGACGAGCATGTGCGAATTCTCCCCCTCATCCGGCCGCTGCGCGGCCACCTTCTCCCGAGCGGAGAAGAGGGCCGGCACCGACGCAGCCTGGCTCCTCTCTCCCTGGGGAGAGGTCGGATGGCCCCGAATTGCGCTTCGCAAATCGGCTGCCAATCCGGGTGAGGGGGACCTTTCACACGCCTGATCGTCTGCCCGCGAACGGGAGGATCATCGGTGGCAAGTCGCTTGACGGCCTACGACCTGCAAAGCGCCAAGGGCAGCAGGAAATGGCTGCAGCTGCATGTCGACACGCCGGCCGAGGCGGCGGCCGCGGTCGCCTGCGACATCGTCATCCTCTCCTGCGAGCCCGACCACAATCTGGGATCGATCCGCCAAGCGGCGCCTCACGCGTTCCTCTCCGTCGGCATGCCGCATGGCGCGGTCGCGTCGCCGGACGAGGCGGTGCGGCTGGGCTTCGCCATGATGAAGCGCGGCGCCGACGCCATCTATTCATCGCACTCGCCGCGCTTCATCGAGGCGATGGCGGCGGAAGGCATTCCCGTCACCGGCCATGTCGGCCTGGTGCCGAACCGCGTCACCTGGACGAATTTCCGAGCCGTCGGCCGCACGGCGGAAGAGGCCTTCAAGGTGCTGCGCGCGGCCAAGGACCTGGAGAATGCGGGTGCGGCCTGCATCGAGGTCGAGGTGGTGCCTGTCAGGCTCGCCGACCACATCACCCGCTCGACGCCGCTGATCACCATGGGCATGGGCTGCGGCACTGCTTGCGACACGCAGTATCTCTTCTCCTGCGACGTGCTGGGCACCCACACCGGCCACTATCCGCGCCATGCCAAGCGCTATGCCGACTTCGTCACGCTGGAGGCCGAGCTGCAGGAAAAGCGCATCAGTGCGTTCCGCGCCTTCGGCCGCGACGTGGCCGAAGGCAGCTACCCGGAAGCGAAGCACCAGGTGGACATGGACGATGCCGCCTATGACCGCTTCCTCACGCTTTCTCAATCGCTGTGAGACCAGCCATGGACGACCTGCAATACGGCACGCGCAACAAGAGAGGCGATTGGGCCCCGAACGAACCGGCCGGCACCGCGCCGCTCTTTGCGTTTCCGCCGCGACCGCTGGCGCTGCTGAAGTGGCTGCCGCATTATTTCCTGCCCTACAACCTGCTCTTCGCCCTCTCGGCAGTGGTGTGGTGGCGCTACGTGCTGCCCGACGTCGAGACGATGAAGACGCTCGCCATCGGCTGGATCCTGCGCCTGTTCATCGTCAACTGCGCGGCGCTGCTTGTCTTCTTCGGCGCTTTCGAGCTTCGACTCTACATTTTGAGAGCCCAGGGCAACCGCTTCAAATACAACGGCAAATGGCCCTCGGAGCAGAAGAGCAAAGCCTTCTTCTTCGAGAACCAGAACATCGACAACATGCTGCGCACCTTCGGCACCGGGATGCCGATCTGGACGGCGATCGAGGTGGCGATCCTCTACGCCTACGCCAACGGCTACGTGCCGTGGCTGACCTTCGCGGAGAACCCCGTCTACCTGTTCTGCCTGGCGCTGGTGGTGCCGATCATCCACGAGACGCATTTCTTCCTGCTGCACCGGACGATCCATTGGGGGCCGCTCTACAAATGGGTGCATTCGGTGCACCACAATTCGGTCAACCCGTCGCCCTGGTCGTCGCTGTCGATGCATCCGGTGGAGCAGCTCGGCTATCTCGGCGTCGCCTTCTGGCACCTGATCATTCCGTCCAACCCGCTGCTGGCGCTCTACCAGCTCCACTATGCCGGCTTCGGCGCGATCCCGGGCCATGTCGGCTTCGACAAGGTGGAACTGACCGAGGACAGATCCGTCGATAGCCACGCCTATATCCATTACCTGCACCACAAATATTTCGAGGTGAACTACGGCGACGGCCTGATCCCGTTCGACCGCTGGTTCGGCACTTTCCATGACGGCAGCAAGGACGGCGAGGCGCGCATGCAGGCCCGCTACGAGAAGAAGAAGGCGCGCGCCAACGCCGCCGCGAAATGACAGCCGCAGAGAAAGCCACGTGGCCGGCCTGAGCCGCCTACTTCAACGATCCCGAAAGGGCCGGCGAACAAGACAGGAGTGAGCCGGCACTCCAAATCCAGAGGGAGGAAACCCGTGAAGAAGCTTCTCATCTCGACGGCGCTCGCCGCTTTGATGGCGACCGCGTTCGCGACTGTCTCGACCGGCGCCTTCGCCGCCAAGCTCGGCGTCTCGATCGTCAACTTCGACAACAATTTCCAGACGCTGCTGATGCATGGCATGCAGGCCCGCGCCAAGGAGAAGGGCGCCGACATCCAGGTCGAGGACGCCCAGAACGACGTTGCCAAACAGCTCGACCAGGTCAAGAATTTCATCGCCAGCGGTGTCGACGCCATCATCGTCACGCTGGTCGACACCAATGCCTCGAAGACCATCAGCGAGGAAGCCGCCAAGGCCGGCATTCCGCTGGTCTTCGTCAACCTCGAGCCGTCGGACATGAAGAACCTGCCGGAGAAACAGGTCTATGTCGGCTCGAACGAGGTCGAGTCCGGCACGCTGGAGGCCTTCGAGGTCTGCAAGATGCTGCGCGCCAAGGGCAAGTCGGCCGGCGCTACGGCCTATATCATCATGGGAAGCTTGGTGCATCAGGCGGCGCTCCAGCGCACCAAGGATGTCGAGCAGATCTTTTCGACCGACATGTGCAATTTCATCAAGGTCACCGACAAGCAGTCGTCCGAATGGTCGCGCGACAATGCGCAGAACCTGATGACCAACTGGCTGACTGCCGGCCCGGCGCCCGACGCCGTCATCGCCAACAACGACGAATCCGCCATCGGCGCCATCCTGGCGCTCAAGGCCAACGGCGTCGACCTGAAGAATGTCGTGGTCGGCGGCATCGATGCCACGCAGGACGGCCTGCAGGCGATGAAGGCCGGCGAGCTCTCGGTCACGGTGTTCCAGAACGCCAAGGGCCAGGGCGGAGGCGGTGTCGATGCGGCGCTCGCGCTCGCCAAGGGCGAGAAGGTCGACCGCGTCGTCTATGTGCCTTTCGAGCTGGTGACGCCCGCCAACGCGGCGGAATACCTGAACAAGAACTAGACCCGGATCATCGGGGTGGCCGGCTTCGCCGCCCCGATGGGTTCACCTCGATGTGAAGGGAAGAAAAATGACCGGCTGGATCAGGGCCTGCGGGCTCGACGACATCGAACAGGAAGGCGCCCGCCGCTTCGACCATGGCGGCAAGACCTATGCCGTCTTTCGCTCGCCCGACGACGAGGTCTTCTGCACCGACGGGCTCTGCACGCATGAGGCGGTGCACATCGCCGACGGCCTGGTCATGGACTACGAGGTCGAATGCCCAAAGCACGCCGGCGCCTTCGACTACCGCACCGGAGCCGCCAAGCGCCTGCCGCCATGCATCAACCTCAGGACCTATCCGGCGAAGGTCGAGGCGGGAGCGGTGATGGTGGCGGTGGGGTGAAAAGCTCCTCCTTCTCCCCTTGTGGGAGAAGGTGGATCGGCGCGCAGCGCCGAGACGGATGAGGGGTGTTCCAGCTTGGCGGCCACGACGACAGCGCAGCGACATTCCCCAGCGCCTCACTCCGTCCAGCACCCCTCATCCGCCGCCTTCGGCGACACCTTCTCCCACAAGGGGAGAAGGAAAGAGGCGCTAAATCCCCTCGCCATCCACCAGCGGCACGTCGTCGCCTTCCCAGGGGCTCGGCAACGAACCTCGCCCCGCCGTGGGCAGCGGCATCCAGCATCTCAACTCCGGCTCGGCATATTCGACGATGCGTCCGGGCGATGAATCCGATGCCCGCCAGCCTTCCTCGCCGAACTGGTCGGCGCGCGACCAGTAGGCCATGTCGACCTCGGCCGGTCCCTGTTCGGACGAGCGCACCGTCACCAGGATGCGACTGCCGTCCCGCGGCGCGCTCGCCATGTTGCGCCAGTGGTCGGTCTCGTCCATGTGATCTCCTCCCAAGAAGCTTGGTGGCAATAGTCGCCGCCCGCCGGGGAGGGGTCAACCCGAACTTGGCGCGAGACAGAAATATCGTTCACAGCTAATATGTTCGCCGACCGCAATCGGACGGACGACGATGGACGAAGGGTTGCCTCAAGCCACCCGTCTCGGGCCGGTCCATCTCAGGGTGACCGACATCCCGGCTGCCTTGATCGTCTGGCGCGATACGCTCGGATTGGCGGTCCTCGGCGAGGATGCCGTCACGGTGGAGCTCGGCGCCGGCGGGCGGAAGCTTATCGTGCTTCACGCCGGAGCGCGGATCGCCCTGCCGCAGAAATCGCGCGATCTCTTCCATGTCGCCATCCATGTGACGAGCCGCCGCGACCTCGCCCACACCGCCGCTCGGCTTAAGGCGTCCGGCTTGCGCTACAGCGCCCAGGACCACCTGGTTTCGGAATCGCTCTACGTTTCCGACCCGTCCGGCAACGGCATCGAGATCTGCTTCGACACGCCGGAACGCTGTCTGGGCCGCGAGGTGTCGGCCGATGGCCGCGTGGCGCTGATCGGCACCGACGGCAGCGCGCATTCCGGGCTCGAGCCGCTCGATCTCCCGGGCCTGCTGCGCGACCTCGGCAATTCGGGCCACGTTGAACCCGCAATGGCCCACGACGCCTTCATCGGCCACATCCATATGCGTGCCCGCGCGCCGGAAAAACTGATGGAATTCTATGTCGGCGTGCTCGGCTTCCGCCCGCACATCCAGTCGAGAAGCTTCGGCATGTTCGACTGCGGCACCGGGAGCCGGCCGCATATGGTCGCCTTCAACATCTGGGCGCGTGACGAGCTGCGCGAGCCGCCGCCGGGTGCCGCCGGCCTCGACCATTTCACTGTTGAGCTTGCATCGGTCGAGGAGCTGGCTGCGCTGGAACGCAGGCTCGATGCCGCCAACCTGCCGCCGAAAAAGATCGGCGGTGCCGTGGAGACCGCGGACCCGGAAGGCAATCGCTTGCGGTTCGTGCTTCGGGAAGGTTGATCGCGCCGCATCGGACCATTGGGGAAGACAAGTGGGAGGAGGGGAGAATGACCATCAGGGTGATAGGAACCGGCTTCGGCCGCACCGGCACGGATTCGATGCGCGAGGCGCTGACCATGCTCGGCTTCGGCCCGTGCCATCACATGTCGGAGGTCATGGCGCATGCGGAACAGAAGCGGCTCTGGCGAGCGCTCGCCCAAGGCGCCGCGCCGGATTGGGATCGGCTGTTTGCCGGTTATAAATCCTGCGTCGACTGGCCCTCGGTGCATTACTGGCGCGAGCTGATCGAGGCCTACCCCGAGGCGCGCGTCATCCTCACCTGGCGCTCGCCGGAAAGCTGGTGGGAGAGTTTCGCAAAAACCATCCTGCCGGCCGTCATTGACAGCCAGGATCAGGAGTCGTTGGGCGTCGCCCTTGTCACGAAGCAGGTTTTCGGCGGCCGTCCGCAGGACCGCGCGCACGCGATTGCCGTCTATGAGGCCAATATCGAAGCGGTGCTGAAGACGGTGCCGGCCGAGCGCCTGCTGGTTCACAAGCTGGGCGACGGCTGGGCGCCGCTCTGCGCCCATCTCGGCGTTCCGGTGCCGGACAAGCCCTATCCCAACCGCAACACCACGAAGGAGTTCCGGACGGCGCTTTCGTTGAATTGAAGGGAAGGGAGGGGAATAGGGGAATAGGGGAATAGGGGAAAAAGGTATTGGCATCCGATGTGCGGAGTTCACGAAGTCTGATCTTCCCTACTCCCCTACTCCCCTACTCCCCTATTTCCGTTCCGCAGGAAGGAACACCACCATGACGAGCCATTTGGACACCACCTTCCTGACCGCCTCGCAACTGGCGGCGGCGATCCGCGAGGAGAACGTCGGCGCTGTCGAGGCGATGGAGGCGCAGCTTGCCCGCATCGCTGTCGTCAACCCGCTGCTCAACGCCATCGTCACCCTCGACGAGGAGGCGGCCCGCGCCGGAGCGAAGGCCGCGGATATGGCGGTCGCGCGCGGCGAGGCCGTCGGTCCGCTCAACGGTGTGCCTGTCACGCTGAAGGACGGCCATGCCACAGCCGGCATGCGCACCACCGTCGGTTTGGAAGCCTTTGCCGATCATGTGCCGGCGACGGACGGCACGATTGCCGCGCGGCTGCGCAAGGCCGGCGCCGTCATCATCGGCAAGACCAACGTGCCGCCCAGGCTGCGCGACCTGCAGACCGACAACCCGATCTTCGGCCGCACCGTCAATCCGTGGGACGTTACCCGGACACCCGGCGGCTCCAGCGGCGGCGCGGCGGCCGCGGTCGCCGCCGGGCTGGTGCCGCTCGAGATCGGCAGCGATGCCGGCGGCTCGATCCGGATGCCGGCGCATCTGTGCGGCGTCTATGGCTTCAAGCCGACGCAGGCGACGGTGCCGATCACCGGCAGCTACGCCGATCCGCCCGACATGCCGCGCAGCTTCCGCCTGCTGTTCGACATCGGGCCTTTGGCCCGCGACGTCGACGATCTCATCCTGGCCCACCGCATCATCGCCGGCGCCGACGGTCTCGATACCGAAGTGCCGCCGGTAGCGACGGACGAGGCGCTGGAGCCGTCGCTGGGCAAGCTCAGGGTTGCCTTCGCGCCCGAATTTCCCGGAGTGCCGACCGCGCTCGACATCGCCGACGCGATCGCCGGCTTCGCGGGCGCCATCGAGGTCGGCGGCGCGCGGGTAGGGCAGGCATTGCCGCAGCACGATTTCGCGGCCGAGCGGGCGCTGTTTTCCGATCTCATCACCTGGTATTCGCAGGTCTTCCGGCAGCCGCGCGAAACCTCGCCCTCGCTGGCCGCCTATCTCGAGGCGCTCAACCGGCGCGACGAATTCATCGCTGCCTGGGAGCGCTTCTTCGACGGGTGGGACGTGCTGGTCTGTCCGGCGATGATGTGCACGGCCTTCCGCCACCGCGAAATGGGTGCGCCGATCCCCGTCGACGGCATCGAGACGCCCTACTGGAGCGCGCTCAGCCACGCCTGCCGCTTCAACCTGACCGGGCATCCGGCCGCCGTCATTCCAATCGGTGTCGACCGGGAGGGCCTGCCGATCGGCGCCCAGCTGGTCGGCCGCCGCCATTCGGACATGAAGCTGCTGGCCGTGGCGAAAGCGCTGGCGCGTCTCACCGACGGTTTCGTCAGGCCACCGGGATTGTGAGCGCGTGGAAACGGCGGGCTGCCTGAAAGACCAAGGGCCGCCGCCCCAGGCTCAAACATGCACGTCGCCGAACGACAGTTCGCCGTCGTCGGCGCGCATCAGGAAGGCGGCGGCAAGCATCGCGAGATAGAATACGACGACGCCGCAGACCACCACGACGCCGGGGATGGGACCGAGCGTCGCCACGCGAAAGGTGTCGAGCAGCGAGGCGCCGAAGCCTATCGGCGAGCCTTCACGCTGCAGGCTGGGCGTGGTGATCTTCAACACCCAGGCAAGCATCAGGATCGTGTACATGAAGACGTAGTTGCGGCGCAGCCTCCGGACCAGCGCCGCGCGCTGCGAGATGAGGAAGCGCGGCGAGCGCAGGCCTTCGCCGAGGATGGCGAGCCAGTTGGAGGCGAAATCCGGCTGCGGCGAAAAGATCTGCGCGAAATAATAGCGCTCGAACTGACGCACCCGCGCCCGATAGACGTCGAAGAACCGGTAGCGGCGCGCTTCGATCCATAGAAGCAGCGTGATGAGCAGCATGGCGAAGAGCAGCACGCCGTGATGCGCCGAAGGCGTCGACAGCGATACGGACAGCATCGCCGCCACCACGGTGATCGCCCAATTGCTGGTGCGATCGAGCCGGTCGCGCCAGCCCGCCATGCGCCCGATCTCCGCGCGGTGGAAATGCGACATGGTGGTTGCGAATTCGGAGGAAGTGAGCTTCAGCGCGAATGCATCGGAGCCCCTTGGCGGCGCCGCTGCTTCGGCTGGCTTTACGGTCTGGACCTGCGACATCCCCTTGCCACGTGCCTCCCGCCGTGGCCGGCCGTTGAGCCGGCCACACCCCCTATAGCACAATGTGGGGCCGGCAGAAATGTTCCTGCCGACGCTCTCCGACGGAAGCTCTTATGCGCTCAGCCAGACCCGTTCGGCCACGCGATGATCGCTGAGCAGGAAGTTGGGATTGGGAACGAAACCCCTTACCTCCTGGCGCGCCGCGTCGATCCAGCTGGCGAAGGCCGGGATGATGGTCGGGCACTCGTCATGGATCATCTGCTGCAGCTCGAAATAGACCTCGCGGCGTTTTGCCGGATCGGCCAGTGAGCGCGACTCCGTCAGCCTTCTGTCGAAGCTGTCGTTCTTCCAATGCGTCTCGTTCCACGGCGCGCCCGAGGCGTAGACTGAGGAGAACATCATGCTCGCCGACGGCCGCCCGGCCCAGAAGGAAGCCACCCATGGCTTCTTCAGCCACACGTCGCTCCAGTAGCCGTCATCGGGCTCGCGCTTGACGCTGATGGTGATGCCGGCGGGCTTGGCGGATTGCGCGAAAAGCTCGGCCGTGTTGACCGCCTGCTCGAACGCCACGGGGGCGGCGTGCAGCTCGAGGGTAAGATCGCTCTTGCCGGCCTTCTTGAGGTGAAAACGGGCCCTGTCCGGATCGTAGCCGCGCTGCGCGATGTTCGGATTGAAGCTCGGATCGCCGGCAGCGATCGGATGGTCGTTGCCGACCCGTCCGAAGCCGGCCATCAGCAGCTTCACCATCTGCTCGCGGTCGAGCGCGTGCTTGAGCGCCAGCACGACATCGGGGTTGTTGAACGGCTCCTTCGTGGCGTCCATCGGCAGCGAGAAATGCTGCTTGCCTTCGGTGACCAGCAGATAGGCGCGCGGGTCCTTCTTGAGCAGTGGAGCGATCTTGTAGTCGATGCCGTTGACGATGTGCACCGAGCCGCCTTGAAGAGCCGAGACGCGTGCCGCGGCGTCGTTGATCACGACCGTCTCGACCGTATCGACATGGCCGCGATCGCCGCGCCAGTAGGTCTCGTTGCGTGCGGCGGTGGCGTGCACGCCGGGCTGGAAGGCAGTGAGCTTGAACGGACCGGTGCCGATCGCTTTCGACCAGTCGGCGAAGCCTGCCGGCACCATGGCGAAATGCAGATCCGACAGCACATAATCCATGTCGGGATTTGCCGATTTGAGCAGGATCTCGACTTGCGTCGGCGAGATGGCCCGCACTTCCGCGACGTCGGCGACCAGCCCTTTGGCCTTCGACTTGGTCTTGTCGCCGATATGCAGGCCAAGCGAGTATTTGACGTCGTCGGCGTCGAACGTCTTGCCGTTGTGAAACTGCACGCCCGGCCTGAGATTGAGGATCCAGCGCTTGTTGCCGTCGCTGGCTTCCCAGCTTGCCGCGAGCTCCGGCGCCGCCTTGCCGTCATCGCCAATCTCCACCAGCGTGTTGTAGACCTGCCGCGACACGTTGATGGAAAAAGTGCCGATCAGTTGCGTGGGGTCCAGCGTGTCGGCGGAGCTGCCGCCGTTGAGGCCAAGGCGCAGCGCGCCGCCCTTGCGCGGCGCCGCGGCAAGGCCGGTATGTGGAAACGCCGCCGTGGCGAAGGCAGCCGCAGCGGCCGTCTTGATGAAGCTGCGGCGGTTCATGCTGTCCAGGCTCGAGAA
Organism: Mesorhizobium sp. WSM3862; assembly: GCF_002294985.1. Taxonomy (GTDB): domain Bacteria; phylum Pseudomonadota; class Alphaproteobacteria; order Rhizobiales; family Rhizobiaceae; genus Mesorhizobium. The sequence continues at coordinate 218,551 of NZ_NSGE01000008.1, forward strand.
GACGCTTCTGTCGTTCATGTCATTCTCCCATTGGTTCAATAGGCGCCAAGGACTTCGTTGACCATCAGCGGCTGTGGCGGCAGCCGCCGGTCGAGAACCGCGCTCAGCGCGCGCGCCTGCGCGCCGAGTGCTCGCTCGGGAAATAGGTTCCAGTGCTCCCAGGGGTCTTCGCGAAGATCGAACAGCTCCCCCCAGGCCGGCTGGTTGGGATAGCGGGTGAACCGCCACTCCTTGGAGATGATCGACTGGTTGTAGAGGCAGGCGTCACGTCGCGGATGATATTCACCGAACAGGAAGTCGCGGACGTCGGCGACCCGGCCGTCGATCAGCGGCTTGAGATCGGTGCCGTCGGTCGCGGGCGCCGGCAGGCCGAGCAGCGATGCGATGGTCGCGAACAGGTCGAGGTGGCTGGTCAGCGCATCGAGGTTTGTTCCGGCGCGGATGCCTGGACCGCTAAGAACCAGCGGGACCTGCAGCAGTTGTCGGTAGGGCGGCGGCCCCTTGCGCAGCAGCCCGTGGTCGCCGAGCAACTCGCCATGATCGGCGGTAAACAGCAGGAAGCTGTCATCGAGCACGCCAACGTCGTCCAGGGCCGCGAGCAGCCGCCCGACGGCATCGTCGATCATCTGGATCATGCCATGCGTGTGGGCGATTGCGATGGCCAGCGTTTCGTCGGAGATATCGTCGGTGCGCAGGAGGAAGCCCTGCTCGCGCGGCTGCTCGCCCGAGGCGATGTAGGGCACTTTCGTCGGATCGTCGCCTTCGCCGAGATAGGCCGGCATCCGCTCCAACTCGCCCGCCCGGATGGTCGGCGTGGGCATTTGCTCCGATCGGAACAGGTCGCAATAGGGCCGGGGCGGGGCGAAGGGGTGGTGCGGGTCCGGAAACGAGACGAACAGGCCGAACGGCTCTGCCTGCTTGCCCTGGCGCTCGATGAAGTCGATCGCCCGATCCGCGATCCAACTGGTGTAGTGCAACTCGGGCGGCACCGCGCTTTTCCAGACTTCGTTCAGATCCTGCGCCCGGCTGTCGGGACTGGCGTCGGGCTCGTAGAGGTCCACCACTTCGGGGTGGTTGCGCTTGAGCCAGGCGGCGTAGTGGCCGGCGCGAGTGGCTTCGTTGGCTTCGCCCATGACGAGGTCGACGGCATCGAAGCCGAAATAGGGACCGTGCCAGTCCTCGCAGCCCGGCCTTTCCCAATAGGCAAGCGATTCCGGCATGTCGCGTTCGACGGGCGCGAGCAGTGGCTGAAAGTGCAGCTTTCCGACGCCTTTTGTGGCGTATCCGGCAAGCGACAGCGCCTGCCACAGATTAGGGAGCCGATCGTCGAGCGCCACGCCATTGCGCCACAATCCGTGATGGCGTGGATAGAGCCCTGTTGCCATGGTCGCTCGGCTTGGCGAGCAAATCTGGTTAGGCGTGAAGTGCCGATGGAAGGTTGCGCCGCGCGCGGCGATGCGGTCGATGTTTGCGGTATGGGCGACGCGGTTGCCGGTGACCGAGAGCGCGTCGTAGCGCATCTGGTCGGCACAGATGAAGATGACATTGGCTCGCTTCACGACGGCTCCGTCAGTTTCTGCCAAGCTTGCAGCTAGGGCCCGAAACGCAGCGAAATCAAAGATCAAGATTTTGGTCCGGTATGTGCTAATCCTATACCGGGAGGACGAGATGCGTTTTTCCGGGCTCAGCGTTCGTCAACTGGAGGCCTTCGAGGCAACGATGGTGGCCGGCTCCGTGTCGGGCGCTGCGATCGCGCTCAACGTCTCGCAGCCGAGCGTCAGCCGGCTGCTGCAGGAGCTGGAGATCGATACCGGCCTCAGCCTGTTCGATCGCTCGCACGGTCGGCTCGTTCCGACCGAGCAGGGCCTGCTGTTCTACGGCGAGGTCGGCAAGACGTTTCATGGCGCGCGCAACCTCATGATGGCGGCGCAGGAGATCAGGGAACTGAAGCGCGGCGTCGTGCGGATCGGGACGCTGGCGGCGATGTCCTTCAAGATCGTGCCGGATGCGATCCAGCAGCTTCGGACGCGCTTTCCGGAGGCAAGGACCACCATCGCGGTGCGCAGCTCGACGGAGATCGTCTCCTCCGTCGCCTCGCGTCTGACCGACGTCGGCCTGGTGGACGCGGGCGTTTCTTTCCTGGACGCCAAATGCGTCGCCACTTTCGAACGCAATAGCGTCTGTGTCATGGACCAGAAGCATCCGCTCGCCGAGAGCGAAGGCGTCCGGCTGGAGGATTTTTCCCGCTGTCCTTTCGTGTCGCTGGGCGAGCTCTATTTCCGCCGCAGCCGCGACGGCGCGAGGCTACTCGAAGTGACCGCGGCCAACACCGTCGCCGACATCTTCCAGTCGTTCTTGGCCTGCGCGCTGGTCAGGGGGGGCCCTTCGCTGGCTGTGGTCGATCCGTTCACTGCGGGCTTCTATTCCGAGTTCGGACTGGCACTCAGGCCAATCCAGTTCGACATTCCGTTTCGCATCTCGATCATCGTCAATGATCGGTCGGCGACGGGGGCGGCGGCCGGCAAGGTCATCGAGGCGATGACCGATCTGATCGGCCGTTAATCATCATTGCCGGCCGCCGGTCATGGATGCTTCCTATCGCTGAGCGGCTGATATCGGAAACGGCACCACTTCGGCCTCGGGCCGGGCATAGAGGGCGGTCGCGACCGCCTCGATCACAAGGTCGAGCGCCGCAAGCGCCGTGCGGCTGGTCTCGTCGTCGCCGCGCAGATAATGGCAGGCCCTGTCGAGGTGCAGGTGGGCGGCGGCAAAGTCGCTTTTCATTAGCTTCTCCTTATTGCCCCGCCGTGCCGCGACCATGCGTGAGTCGCTTTACCGACAAGCAAAGATGGGCGGCAGCATTTGAATCGAATTGTACGCGACGTCGAAGCTGCTTGAGAGAGGCGGGCGGAGCCGGAACTGCCCGATCCCTCCGCGCCTGTGAGGAGGATGTCCGGCAGGGTAGAGGAGGCGCTGTCCCGCCGGCATCCCAGCCCTTGCAGGCACCCCCATCACGGTTAAAAGTGGCCTGCTTTGGAGATAGGTTGAATCGACGTTGGTCCTCCACGGCGCCCCCTCCGTCCTGCCGGACACCGCCCCCACAACGGGAGAGAGTGGCAGTTCCACCGCCGTGCAACCGATGCATGTGCGAAACCGTTATGGCGAGGATAATCGAGGGGTGCGGCAATTGTCCTTCATGCCCAACCGGCGCCGGCCGGTTTCTCTCGCGCTTGCCGCGGCGGCGCTTGCATCGATGCCGGCCGCCGCCTTCGCCGCCGAAAAAACCGGCATGTCGAGCGAAGGCATCTTCGTTCTCGAAGTCATTTTGCTGCTCGTCGTCGGCCGAGGCATCGGCGAATTGCTGGAGCGCCTCGGCCAGCCGGCGGTGATGGGACAGCTGATCGGCGGCATCCTGCTCGGGCCCTCGCTGCTCGGCTGGCTGTGGCCCGCGGCCGAGCGGCTGGTCTTTGCCGGCGATGCCGCGCAGAAGTCGATGATCAACGCCATCGCCCAGTTCGGCGTGCTGATGCTTCTGCTGCTGACCGGCATGGAGACGGACCTGAGGCTGGTGCGCCGGGTCGGCCGCGCGTGCTTTTCCATCTCCGCCACCGGCGTCGCCGTGCCCTTCGCGCTCGGCTTCGTGGCGGCGCAGTTCATGCCGGCCTCGCTGCTCGCCACCGGCAGCGAGCGCATCGTCTCCGGCCTGTTCCTCGGCACCGCGCTTTCGATCTCCTCGGTCAAGATCGTCGCCATGGTGGTGCGCGAGATGAACTTCATGCGCCGCGACCTCGGCCAGATCATCGTCTCCTCGGCCATCATCGAAGACACGATCGGCTGGGTGATCATCGCCATCACCATCGGCATCGCCACGCATGGCCGCATCGAGCTCGCCAGCCTCGCTTTCACGCTCGCCGGCGTCGCCGCCTTCATGGCCTTTTCCTTCACGCTCGGCCGCCGCATCGTCTTCGACGCCATCCGCTGGACCAACGACACCTTCCGCTCGGAATACGCGGTGGTCACCGTCATCCTCGCCATCATGGGCGGCATGGCGCTGGTCACCGACCTGATCGGCGTGCATACGGTGCTTGGTGCCTTCGTCGCCGGCATATTGGTCGGCGAGTCGCCGATCCTGTCGCGCCACATCGAGGGGCAATTGCGCGGCGTGATCACGGCGCTCTTCATGCCGGTGTTCTTCGGCGTCGCCGGTCTCTCGGCCGACCTCACAGTGCTCGTCGATCCCGAGCTTGCACTGCTCACCGTGGCGCTGGTGGCGATCGCCAGCCTCGGCAAGTTCGGCGGCGCCTTCATCGGCGCGGAGGTCGCGGGCATGAGCCGCAGCGAGGGCATTGCCGTCGGCTGCGGCATGAATGCGCGAGGCTCGACCGAGGTCATCGTCGCCTCGATCGGTCTGTCGATTGGCGTGATCTCGCACACGCTTTTCACCATGATCGTCACCATGGCCGTCATCACCACCTTGGCCATGCCGCCGACGCTGCGCTGGGCGCTGGGGCGGCTGCCGATGGGGGAGGCGGAAAAGAAAAGGCTGGAGCGCGAGGAGGTCGACCAGCGCGGCTTCATCACCAATCTGGAGCGGCTGCTGGTGGTGGTCGACGAGGGCGTCGTCGGCCGCTTCGCCGCCTACCTCGCCGGTGTCATCGGAGCCGGCAAGCCGACGACCGTGCTCCGTACAAGCGGCGAAAGCGAAGCCGACCCCGTCGAGGCGGCGCATCTGGACGAGATCGAGAAAGGCGCTGAGCAGGGCCGCGAGGCGGCGAAGGAAGCCGACGAGGAGCCCGCGCATGAAGCCCCCCTCACGCGCCGCCCGCATGACGCTCCGCTCTCCGCCGAGGCGGTCGCCAAGGAGGCGCGCAAGGGCTACGGCATGCTGCTCATCGGCGTCGGCCGAGCGGTGACCGCGAAGGGCGGCTTCTCGCGCCGGCTGAACGAGGTCGCCGGCGCTTTCGAGGGCCCGCTCTGCCTGGTGCTGAAGCCGGCCGGCGCCGGCCGGCAGATGCCGCGCCTTGGGCCGGGATCCGGCAGGATCCTGGTGCCGGTCAACGGCACGGCGAATGCACGCCGCGGCGCGGAACTTGCGTTTGCCGTCGCCTCGGTCACCGGCGCGCCGGTCAAGGTCCTCTATGTCGCGCGTCCGGGTCGCGACGAACCGCGCGACACCGTCTCGCATCGCCGCAGGGAGGCTGTGCTGAAGGACATTGTCGCGCTTGCCGACCGTTATGGCGTCGAGATCGAGACGGCCATCCGCTCGAGGGCCGCCGCCGCCGATGCCATTGCCCGTCAGGCGGGCAGGAACGTGGCGCTGATCGTCATGGGCGTGGCGCGGCGGCCGGGCGAGGAACTCATCTTCGGCGAGACGACGAGCGGCGTGCTGCAACGCTGCCCATGCCCGGTGATGCTGATCTCCGACGCGCGGCTGCGCCGCGACGACGAGGGCAGGGAGGCGCTGCGTTCGGGAACGGGCACGGGCTGAGGGCAGCTTCGGCCTGACGGTTCCAACAGCTGAGGGCGCGCTTCACTTGCCTTCGAAAAAGCGATGGATCGCGGCGTCCAGCTTGCCGATGAGCTCGGCGTTGCGCGTGCTGCCGGCCCAGATCAGCGCATTGAGCCGCATGTCCTTGTTGAGGAAGTTCACCTTGCGGGATTCCAGCAGATATTGCGCGACTTCGAAGTGGCGTCCCTTGATGGCCTCGATGAGCGCGCTGTTGCGTCCCGTCTTGTCGGCGAGATTGACGTCGGCGCCATGCTCGACCAGCAGCTTGACGATAGCGAGATGCCCGTTCCTTGCCGCTTCGATGAGCGGCGTCCTGCCGTAATAGTCGGCGCGGGCGTCGATATCGATCTGCGGATGCTTCAGCAGCGACTTGATGCAGGCAAGGTGACCCCTGGCCGCGGCCAGGCTCAATGGCGTGCTCTTCCATTTGTTTCTGCAGTTCACGTCGACCGCCGGGTGGCCGATCAAGGTTTCGAGCACGGCGATGCGGCCGTTATGCGCGGCGAGGTGCAGGCTTGACCAGCCGTCTTCATCGGTCTGGTTGATATCCGCGCCCGCCGCGAGCTCGGCGCGCGAGGCTTCGGCATCGCCGCTCTCGGCCGCGACCAGCAGGCGGGACCAATTCCTTGCTTCTGCGGCTTCCAGGCCTGTGTCCACTGCAATATCCCCGACCGCGGATGGCGCCGGCCCAGCCGGCATTCAGATGCAGCGTCTTTCTCTCGCGGAGAGTTTCACACTCGCCGTCGTCGGGCAATGGATTTCGCGTCGGCGGTGCGGGCAACTCGAGGGGAGATGCCGGCAGGGCAGGTCCGAGCGTGGATCGCCGGCGCCCCATGCGACGGAGAGGGGCGTCGGCGCTTGACGCGCCGCGACCCCCTCTGTCGCCTTCGGCGACATCTCCCCCTCGAGGAGGGAGATTCATCTCGTTATGCCATCTGCAGCCGCTGCCGGCTCGGCTGCGGCGGGAAGGCGATCGCGATGCCGGCGGCGCCCAGGCCGACCAGCGCCGAGCCGATGAACAGCCAGGAATAGCTGGCATAGGCGTCGTAGATCATGCCGCCGGCGAGCGGGCCGAACGACATGCCGAGGCTGGAGAGCATGGTGGCGGCGCCGAACACCGTGCCGATGATGCGCGGCCCGAAATATTCGCGTGCCAGCACCGCATAGAGCGGCATGACGCCGCCGTAGGTGGCGCCGAAGATGACGGCCAGCACGTAGAACTGCTCGAGCCGGCCGACCGCGAGATAGGCGGCGATCACGGCGGCCTGGATGGCAAGGCCGGTGATCAGCACCGGCTTGACCCCCAGCCGGTCGCCGAGCACGCCGTAGAGCAGGCGTCCGCCAAGGCCGGCAAGGCCCTCGACGCTATAGATCGAGACGGCAGCCATCGGCGCAACGCCGCAGGCCATCGCATAGCTGACCATGTGGAAGATCGGCCCCGAATGCGCCGCGCAGCAGGCGAAGAAGGTCATGCCCAGCACCAGGAATTGCGGCGAGCGCAGCGCCTGGCTGACGCTCATGCCGGGGTCGTCGGCGGCACGCGCCGGCATGCCGCCGTCGGCCGCCGCGCCGGCCGCCGGCGGCTGGCGTACCAGGAAGACGGCGGGCAGCAGGAGCACCCAGGCCATGACGCCGATGTCGAACATGGCGGTTCGCCAGTCATAGGCCGAGATCAGCCAGCGCGCGAAGGGCGAGATGGTCATCGGCGCCACTCCCATGCCGGCCGAAACCAGCGACACGGCAAGGCTGCGGTTGGTGTCGAACCAGGCGGTGGTGAGCGCGATCATAGGCGCGAAGAACGCGCTGGCCGCCAGCCCGACGATCACGCCGTAGCTGAGCTGGAAGATCAGCAGCGAGTTGGCTCGGCTCGCCACCACCAGCGCCAGCCCGAGCAGCACCGCGCCGGCAAGCACGACGGGGCGGGCACCGACGCGGTCATAGATCGCGCCCCAGGCGAAGCCGCCGACGCCCATCACCAGAAAATTTAGCGTCATGGCGCTGGAAATGCCGGCGCGCGACCAGCCGGTGTCGATCGACATCGGCTCGAGAAAGATCGCCAGCGAGAACATCGCGCCGAGCGCCACACAGGTCATCAGCGCGCCGGCCGCGACGATGACCCAACGATAGGAAGGATTCATGATTTTCTCCCGTGCCCTAAGGCATCCTGTTTGATGCGGCACGGTTTTTCCAGGTCCATCGCGCCGCTTGCGTCCGAAGGACGCCGCGGCGGACACCAATCCTACAATCTGGTTGCATTTTTTATCCGGATTTTTGGGGGATGTTGGCCGATCGCCTTATGCTGGCGTTCCTTCACACCCCCTTCTGTCCTGCCGGACAGTCCGGTAGGACAGAGGGGGGTGCCTCGCGCCGACCCTCTTTAACTGTCAGCAGTCTTCCGCACCCACATTGACCGCGCATCAGGCCCTTCTAGATTGAGCCGCAGCAATCGGGAGGAGGCAAACGCCATGCAACTCTACCGCGGCCGGCTCATCGATCACCTTCATCTGGTAGTGCGCGACGTCAAGGCGAGCCGGCGTTTCTACGGCGCGGTGCTCGAGGTGCTGGGCGTCCCGATCGGCGGCGAGGCCGAGGATTATTTCTGGGCGGACGAACTGTTCGTTTCCAGCGCCGATAGCCGCGCGGCCCAGGGCGTGCTCACCGGCCGTCACCATCTCGCCTTCCAGGCCAAGGACCGCGCCATGGTCGACGCCTTCTACCACGCGGGCCTTGCCGCCGGCGGCAAGGACAACGGCGCCCCGGGCGAGCGTCCCTACCACCCCGGCTACTACGCCGCCTTCCTGCTCGACCCCGACGGCAGCAACATCGAGGCGGTGTTTCATGGCGAGGCGAAGCGTAGTGCGCCGGCGGTGGAGATCAGTTTTTAGCGCGGCGGCGGGCGCCGTTATCTCCCCCACAAGGGGGGAGATAGCGCGACGCACAACCCCCTCGGCTACTTGCTCGCCACCTCGTCGGAGCATCGGGGCTGGGCATCGGCAGGCATGACTTCGAAACCGGCGGCGATGAGTTGCAGCTTCGTTTCCTCGAAATGCCGCTTGGCGCCGCTGTCGATCGCGGCCGGTGCTATCCCGTCACCAATCCGGACGCCATCCGCGTCATCCGCGAGGCGGCCATGCTGGTGCCGATCCGCTAAAATCCATCGATCGGCGGGTGCCTCGTGCAATGGCCATGACCGCCAAAGCGGAAGCTATTCCTTCACCGCGCCCGTCATCGAGGAGACGTAGTACTCGACGAAGAACGAATAAAGCACCACCACTGGCAGCGAGCCGATCAGCGCGCCTGCCATCAGCGCTCCCCATTCATAGACGTCCGAGCGGACGAGCTCGGTGAGCACGCCGACCGGAACCGTCTTCTTCTCCGACGACTGGATGAAGGTCAGCGCGTAGATGAATTCGTTCCAGGACAGCGTGAAGGCGAAGATGCCGGCAGAGATCAGGCCCGGCACCGACAGCGGCAGCACGATCTTGGTCAGGATCTGCCAGCGGGTGGCGCCGTCGATCAGCGCGCATTCCTCCAATTCGAAGGGGATCGAACGGAAGTAGCCCATCAACAGCCAGGTGCAGAACGGAATCAGGAAGGTCGGGTAGGTGAGGATCAGCGCGAAGGGCGTGTCGTAGAGACCGAGGTTGAACACCATCACCGACAGCGGGATGAACAGGATCGAAGGCGGCACCAGATAGGCGAGGAAGACCGCAAGGCCGACCTGACGGGCGCCTGAGAACCGCAGTCGCTCGATCGCGTAGGCGGCGAGCACCGCAGCCGCCAGCGACAGGAAGGTGGCCGCCGTCGATATGATCACCGTGTTGAGCAGCCAGCCGGGGTAGGAGGTCTCCAGGAGCAAATAGCGTATGTGCTCCAGCGTCGGATGCACGACCCAGAACGGATTGTAGTTCACATAATCGGTCATCTCGACATTGGGCTTAACCGCCGTGATCGTCATCCAGTAGAATGGAAACAGCAGCACGATGAGAAACACCAGCAGCGGCAGATAGACCGTGACCACCCGGCGCGGCAGGCTCTGCAGGTAGCCCATGCCGCCTTCGTCGGTGTCCAGGCGCTCGACTTCTCTGATCGCGGCCATGTCAGTCTCCGCCGCCTTGCTGCCACCTGCGGCGTTGCAGGCCGAAATAGCTGAACAGGATCGCCGCCAGCAGGAAGGGGATCATGGCAACGGCGATTGCCGCGCCTTCGCCGAGCTGGCCGCCGGCAATGCCGCGCTGGAAGGACAATGTCGCCATCAGGTGGGTGGCGTTCACCGGCCCGCCGCGGGTCAGCACATAGATCAGCTGGAAATCGGTGAAGGTGAAGAGCACCGAGAAAGTCATGGTGATGGCGATGATCGGCGTCAAAAGCGGCAGCGTCACATGGCGAAACAACTGCCAGCGGCTGGCGCCGTCGAGCGTGGCGGCTTCGTAGAGCGACTGCGGGATGGTCTGCAGGCCGGCAAGCAGCGTGATGGCGACGAACGGGATGCCGCGCCAGACATTGGCCGCAATGACCGAAGCGCGCGCGTTGGTTGGATCGCCGAGGAAGTTTATGCGGTGGTCGATCAGCCCCATCTGCTGCAGCGCCCAGGACAGGATCGAGAACTGCGAATCGTAGATCCACCAGAAGGCGATGGCCGACAGCACCGTAGGCACCACCCAGGGCAGCAGCACCACCGCGCGGAAGAACGACTTGAAGGGCAGCTTCTCGTTGAGGATGAGAGCCAGCCAGAGGCCGAGCACGAATTTCAGGATTGAAGCGCTGACCGTGTAGAGCACGGTGTTGAAGACCGACAGCCAGAACACGCTGTCGCTCCAGAGATATTCATAGTTCTCGACGCCGATATAGATGCCGGGCCGGCCGATGCGTGTGTCGGTGAAGCCAAGCCAGACGCCGAGTCCCAGCGGATAGGTGAGAAAGACCAGGAGCAGCGCCGCCGCCGGCAGCATGAAGCCGAGACCAAGAGTGTTCCGGCTCTCGGCAAGTCGCGAAAGCATCGACGGATGCCGCTGAACGGCAACGGATGGCACGGCCATGGGCGCGAATTCCTCGCAAGATGCGGTGGAGTGGTGGTGGCCGCGTGGTCCTTCCGTGCCCCGGAAGATCCCGACGCGGCCACCCTGCTTCAGGTGCCCGGCAGGATCAGACGCGATAATAACGGTTGGCGCGCTTTTCGGCCTCTTCCATCGCCTCTTGCGGTGTCGCCTGTCCCGTCACCGCCTTGGCGAACATGTCGACCAACACATAATCGGCCATGGTCGCGGCCGAGGCATAGCCGAGCGGCCCGGCATAGCCGTTGGGTCGCAGCGTCGCCGAGGCTTTCGCGTAAGCGGCATTGTTCGGGTCGGCCTTCCACACCGGATTGTTGTCGAAAGCCTTCAGCGTCTGGCAGCAATAGCCGGCCGACGACGTGATCCAGTCCGACATCTGCGGGTCCTCGAACATGAACTGCAGATAGGCTTTGGCCGCGTTGGGGTAGGGCGTGTAGTTGAAGATGACGGCCGTGGTCACCTGGAACAGCTCGACCGATTTCCCGACCGGACCGATCGGCAGATTGGTGGTGCGGATGTCCTTGGCTATTTCGGCCAGCTTCGGGTCATTGTCCTTGTTGACCTTGGCGGTGTTGTAGGCCGAGATGCCGTTGGCGATCACGCTTATCTCGCCGGCCAGGAAGGCGCGGTTGTTGTTGACGTCGAGCCAGCTTTCCGTGCCGGGGATGAAGGTTTTGTAGAGCTCCTGCGCATACTGGATCGCCTTCAGCGTCTCGGGGCTGTTGATCGTCACCTTGCCGGCTTCGTCGACCATCTGGCCGCCATGGCTCCATAGCAGCCAATGCGCATAGTTGTTGCCGTCGCCGACGCCGTGGCCATGGGTGAACCCGGCGGGATGGCCCTTTGCCTTGAGCGCCTTGCAGAGCTCGAGGAAACCCGCCGTGTCCTTCGGGAATTCCGAGAAGCCGGCCTCCTTCACCCAGCTTTCGCGATAGACGATGGCGTTGCCGATGGTGGCGAGCGGCAGGCCGAGGAACTTGCCCTCGCGCGTCGCATACTGCTTGGGGCCGTCGTGCCAGCCGCCATACTTCTTGCCGAGATAGTCGCCGAGTTCGGTCACGTCGAGCAGCTTGTCTGGATATTGGTGCGGGTCGTCGAACCAGACGAACATCAGGTCGGGACCGGAGCCGACATTGGCGGCGACGGCCGCCTTGGGCCGGATGTCTTCCCAGCTCTCCTTGTCGACGCGCACCTCCACGCCCGTCGCCTCGGTGAACCGCTTCGTATTCTTCAGCCATTGGTCCTCGTCGCCCTGCACGAAAGGCGACCAGCGCAGCAGCCGGAGCTTGGCGCCTTCCTCCGGCTTGTAGGTGAGGCCCTCCTGGGCGAAGGCGCTCGAGCCGACGAAGCGGCTGCCCAAGGCCCCGGCGGCCGCGCCGGCGGTCGTGCGGATCACGTCGCGTCTGGTGAACTTCATGCTCGTCTCCTCCTGTGGGTTTCCTCGTTGCGTGGTCTATGGCGCCGCTTCGATCCGCTGGCCCGTTTCGCCGTGAAACAGATGAATGGGGCCGGGTTCCACCGACAGCCGGATGGTTTCTCCCGGCGCGAAGGAATGGCGTTCGCGGAAATTGGCGACGATATCCTCTCCGCCGGCCGTCCGGCCGATGATCTGCACTTCCGAGCCGGTCGGCTCGATCACCACCACGGTGACCGGAATGCCGTCCTCGGCCAGCCGCAGATGCTCGGGCCGCACGCCGAGCACGACGGCTTCGCCGTTGCCGATCGCGGGCGGTTTCGACAGAGGCACGGAGACGCCACCCGCGCCCCGGAACGACGACGGCGCGCCGTCATTGGCGAATGTGCCCTTGAGCAGGTTCATGGCCGGCGAGCCGATGAAGCTCGCGACGAAGAGGTTGTTCGGCCGGTCGTAGAGCTCGAGCGGCGGCCCAATCTGCTCGACGAGGCCGTCATGCATGACGACGATCTTGTCGGCCATCGTCATGGCCTCGATCTGATCGTGCGTGACATAGATCGTCGTCGTCTTCAGCCGCTGGTGCAGTTCCTTGATCTCGGCGCGCATCTGGACCCTGAGCTTGGCGTCAAGGTTGCTGAGCGGCTCGTCGAACAAAAACACCTGCGGATTGCGCACGATCGCCCGGCCCATGGCGACGCGCTGCCGCTGGCCGCCCGAAAGCTGGCGCGGATAACGCGACAGAAGCGGCACCAGCCCGAGGATCTCGGCCGCGCGCTTCACCCCGGCATCGCTCTCCGCCTTGGCCACTCCCTTCAGCATGAGCGAGAACGCCATGTTTTCGGCAACGGTCATGTGCGGATAGAGCGCGTAGTTCTGGAACACCATGGCCACGTCGCGCTCCTTCGGCGCAACATCGTTGACGACACGGCTGCCGATCGAAATATGGCCGCGGGAGATTTTTTCCAGCCCGGCAATCATCCGCAGAAGCGTCGATTTTCCGCAGCCCGACGGCCCGACCAGCGTGACGAACTCGCCGTCCTCTATGTCGACGCTGACGCCGTGCAGGATCTGGGTGGCTCCGAACGACTTGTAGACATCGCCAATCGCGACAGACGCCATCGAACTCCTCCCGATGGTCCCTGCGGGTTTCGCGGGGAGCCGTTTCCAATCAAGGTGTGGCTGAAACGGATGCCGGCAAGCATCCACCACTGGCGTCGGCGACGTTTGCCCCAGCTCCCCCCGGGTCACGCGACTGTGAAACGGTAGCGCTACCAAACCCGCCTGTAAAGCTGCGGCGCATGCCCTTAGACTTTCGTCTCAAAGGGCAAATGAGCCAGCCTGCCGTGAGCTAAGTCAATCCAGGGCTGTGCCGGATGGCCACTAATCAGGTCGGCGAAGAAGGCTGAATGCGCATTAGCAAGTACTAAGGTGTATGACGTTGCCCCCAGTTTCTATCCAGTTTTGAGTTCGTTTCCGGCCTGGGTTGTGCCCTGCTGGGCGGGTGAAGCGACAGTCGCTGGCGCGGAGCCTTTGGCATAGCGCAGCGC
>NZ_NSGE01000009.1 GCF_002294985.1 Mesorhizobium sp. WSM3862
TCATCGTGCCATCGCTGAAGCACTTCGCTCAATCCCTGTTCCAGTCGCAGAACCTCCTCCGGATTGGTTGGCGACTCCTCAGCTCGATCATCGAACGGCAGGAACACCTCGGCAAGGGGCTGCTCAACGCCCATTTGCCGGGCCTGGACCGCTTGCCCTCCCTCTTCCACGCCGGCGTCCTGCACCTGCGAGGAAGCTGTTACACGGGATGGATTGCTATTTCGCGGGTCCATACTATCCTCACATCAAACTGTATCGTCAAAGTCCTGCGTCAATTCAGGCAGCGGCTCATCGAGTTGAGATTCTGCCGAGAGCCCCTCGTCTTCTATCGTCAAGGGTGCCGGCTCCGGGAGGGCGCCTGCCTGGCTTTCAAAGATGCGTTTCAGAATACGATCCGAAAAATATCGCACCTTCCTCAATCGCAATGGTGGGAGACCTTTGATGAGAACGATCTCGTAGTCGTCATCGAGCAGCCGAACCTGTTCCGGACGCAACAGCGGTGCACCTTGGTGTGAATTCTGAATGTTCCAGTCGAACGTTCGCGCTTGGCTGTAGGAAATCGATTTGGCTTCAAACGTGTATTCACCGATGGCCTTGGAAATGTAGTTCGGAGTCTCGTCATCGGCAGTGGCCATGAACACTTGCAGGCCGGTATTGCTGAGAAAATTCTGCTTGCCAGCCTCACCATAGGCCCCCGTCAGTGCCGAGAGGCTTTGGATGATGAGCATGAAGCGACCCTTGTAGCCGGCGATGGTCGTAATTGCCGTCTCGATCGCCTCCAGCTTACCCAAGTGTTTGAATTCATCGAGCAGAAACAGGACTTCGTATTTTTCATCCCGGCGAGGCATCGACCGCTGTAGAATTGAAACGACTTGCTGAAAGAACAGGCGTATCAAAGGCGCGACCACCTCAAGATCGTTCGGACTAACGCAAAGATAGATGCACGTTTTGCGACGGCGAAGATCATAGACCGAAAAATCTGAGCGACTTGTCGCCGCCTTTACAGCGGGATCCGCCCACAAATTGAGCCCGCCATCGCCAAGGACGGACGTGTAGGAGGTTAGGATTTTTGTATCGTTCCCGGCCATGTCGTCGAAGATGCGTTGTGCCTCTTTGTTCCGGGTCTCCATGGCGAGTCGCGCGAAGAGCTTAAACTTCTCCCCCGGCTGGGCGAAGAGGTCATAGACGGCGCCGATTGTTGGCGTGCCCCGTTCGATGCAGGCAAGGATCCCCGCGACAAAGAGATCTCGCGCGCCGTTGACGAAACCTTCCGCGCCCTCCCCCTTCGCTGTAATGAGGTTTGCCGCCAAGCGGCGGGCCTCGGTGAATTGCTGCTGTGGAGACAGCGCAATAAGGTCCAATACCGGATTATAGCAATTCGTGCGCCGCTCAGAATCCAGCGGCGCAAATTTGAACACCTCGGCGCCGGCGGCCTGGCGCGCCCTCGAGGTAAGCTCAAAGAGCTCCCCCTTGACGTCGAGAGCTATCACCGAGCCTTTGAATGTAAGTAGCGTTGGAATGACTATGCCGACGCCCTTACCAGCACGGGTCGGTGCGACGATAAGGCTGTGAGGCTGCTCGCCATTGGTTAGGTAGTAGCCAGGCCAGAGAGGGCCAGTCGTCTTCCCAAATACCGGGCCTGTCACGCCACGGTATCGTCGCAGATAACCCGGGCGTCGCATCTCATCCACTCGCGCCCAGCGCGCCGTCCCGTGATGTTCGAGGTTGCGCCGTGTTACGATCTGCTGAATCAGCAACACGACCGCGGACGTTGAGAGCACGATAGCTACGCCCCGATAGAAGACGGGGGTTGCGAAACCCAGATAGAAGGGCGTCTCAAACCAAAAGGCACGGACGTCAAACGTCATCAAAGCCTCGCCGCCACGCCAGTGGCGGAACGTTGCATACAGACTTGCCGCGCAGAAGCCCAAGGCGAGCGAGCACGCGATGCTAAGAGCTATGTTGGGGGGCGTGTTTTTTGTTGAAGCCATCGTTCATAGCTAATGCTGCGCTTGCTTTCAGACACTGGACCGACGTCGCGCGATGTCGCCGCTCGACAGATCGATGCCGAGCGGGTGGTGCGGTGCTTGCATCGCACCACCCGGCAGACGTGGTTTTTGAAAGTTACCCTAAAGCAGTGCGCCAATGGCCAGCGAATTGGAAATGGCAAGGCCGGGAACGGAATTCGGGGAAAAAGCGTCACTTACCATGGCCGAGACCTCAACGGCCGGACCGATCTCTGCTTCTGGAGGCAGTCATTAGATCCTCTCGGGCGTGATTGTAGGCGTGGCTTATGGACTGCCCGACTTGACCACCCCGCCGCAGCTGTTCATAGGAGGTTTGCGGGCCTACTGTATCACGAACTGAAGCCGCAATGCCTGCTATGTGGCCGTCCAAATTCGCTCTCCGTTCCTCTGCTGCATGCTGCGGCGGAGGCATGTTCTGCAACAGGCCATGCAGGTCGGGAAGTAAGTTAGCTTGCGCTTGTTGATTTGCGTCTAATTGGTGATACGCGGCCACAATGGCATTTTCGGCGGTCACCTTGACCATGTGGTGCTGATGGGGGTCAGCAGCCAATTCAATGGCCTGCTCAAAAATGCGAGATTTATTTTGGTCATTAAACTTACTGAAGTTTTGCGCCACAAACATAACCCCTAGAGCTTGCTCCATTGGGTCCATGTTGCCAATGCGATTAACAAGAGCAGTCTGCTTCTGGGGCCCTAGAAAATGGCCTACATTACTAGCCGCCTGGACTTGGAACAATGCTAAATCATCCGAGTTGAACCCCAATCCGGCCGTCAATCTGTCGACCAGATCGTTGGCTGATCGTCCGAGCTGGTTGTTGCGCCTATCAAATCTGCTGAGGTCAGATTCGTGCCCGGGTGCCACGTCCTGAACGGCACGTCGCATTTGCCTCTCGGCGGATTTGAAGCTCCCAAGATCGCGTGCTGTATCGCGCGGGTTAGGGCTTACTAACCGTTCTGCAACATTGGTCAGTGGCCCGCCTGGAAGGCCATGATTGTTACGCCGTTCCTCGGCCCTCCTCCCGTCGCGGGATGAACTTCCAGCTGCACGTTTTGGTCTGCTATCCCGATCCATTGCTCGGCCTCCAAAGGCGTTTCTCTACCCCATGAGGTTACCATCCAAGCTTGGTCTGCTAAACCAATTTGGTGTTACACTTGTAGTCTCGCAGAGGTTCTCCCAGCGCTCTGGGTCACGCCGAGAGCCCATTTAACCCAAAGAATATGATGAAGTTGGGCTCAAAGGCGATGCATGTTTCGCAGCCTGACGGCACGAATGGCATGCCGACGCCGCCTCTTTCGCCTGCTCCTACCCCTCGTTGGAAAACCCCGGCATGATGTCGCCCGCAGCAGCATCTCCTTTGAGAGCAGGCCTGCATGCTCGAGCGTTTGGACGACGGCCATCGCCTTTCCAGCCGATACCCGCGGCTATCCTCCTCCCTTGGCGAGGAAATCAGCCGCGTCCTGGTCGGCAATTTGCACAGCGCCGCGCTAATAGCATTGCCATGGCACCACAGGTCGCCGCCCTTCCAGGCAAACTCGTCCTGTTTCTTGCCGCCTTGGTCGATCGCGATTTCGGCGCTTACCTCGCCACTCGATGCGCCGAGCTCTCTGCCGAAGGCAGATCGCGCTACCCCGACGCGCGTCAAGGGAAATCATGTCCCTTTGCTGTGGGCGCCGGTTCCGGTACTGAACCACACGGTCGTCATCGTGACAGGCCTCCCGACCTACCCGGATGCTACTTCCTCTACGATCTCACGGCACCGCGCGCGGACGTCGGCGACACATGCAGGCACACCCGAACAAGTGCGCATCGTAGCGGCGTTGGTGCAATTGTCGCTCGCGACAATTAGCCGTCGCCACTCGACCCACGTCGAACACCGCCAACGCACGGTTCAGCGGCAATTACAACTCCCGTAGTTGTCGCTGAGCCGTTGCCAAATCCACAGCCTCCTGATAGTCGAATCACACCGCGCGGCGCGGCCTCCAACCGGCCATCATAATCGACGCCCACCGGTCCCCATAATCGTCGCGCTACGTACCTTACCCTAGGTGATCAGAAAGGTGAAAAGATTGGGAATTTGCGGCTCCAAATCCTCCGGATCGGCTCGACATTCCGCACATGACACGCGAGAATCCACGGCATCGAACTTTGAGAGCAGCATATCAGCGCTGAGGGTCTCGCTGGGTACGCTTCCCGACAGTTTGCGATGGGGCGGAGATGTGCCTCTGGAGCAACATCAGATCCAGCAGGCCGCCTACCATATGGGAGCGTTTGTCGTCGGTGACGAGGTCACGAGCCCGAGAAGACTCGCGACGGCCGGGCAAACGGTTCACGACGTCCGCCTGCTGCTCAAGCATGGCCGGGGAAACGTTAAGGCGGACGACATTCCCTCGCACGGCCACAACGGCATCGGATCGTCGGTAGCACTGCGGGGAATAGACGCCACCAACAAGGTTGCACGGGCCGTACTCATGGGAGCGGCGGTCTGCGATCAGACCGCTCCCCTTTCCGCCATCGTCCACGCCCCACACATGGCGGCCAACGAGTTCAGTACGACCTATGCTGCTACCGTTCCAATGAAACAAATAACCGACGAAGGTGATGAGATCCCAGTCAATGCGGCTCACACCTGGAACGAACTGTGGCGCGAAAGCCGCGATACGAGCTCAACCGTGGTCATGGATGCCTGGGCCAACGGTCCCGCTGTTCGGTTGAAGGACAGCGCATGGGGCCGAGAGCCAGCCTGGCAAGGTCCTTGGTCGATGGACAAAAGCGAGGCTGAATTCCTGAAAAACCGTGTTGAGGGGTTGATTCCGCTCCTGCATCCGGACAGTGATGACGACGTTCGCAACGATTTGCGCAGGAAGCACGACGCACCCACATCCTACGACAAATATGCAGAACCACAAGTGATCTCACCCGAGTTCGCCAAAAGTGTACGCACGGCATTGTCCCGTTTTCCTGAAGACAAAAAAACGGAAATCGCATCACGGATGATTCGCGAAGCCTTCGGAATGGATCCTAATCAAAACGCAGTGCAATCAGTTCTGGTGTCTGCCAACCAACTGGACTCGCTGCCCCGGCCTCCCGTCGTGCCGTTGGAATACTCAACGGCAAGAGGATCGAATCGGCCGGTTGCTGAACCGCGGGGCGCCGCTAACGCACGAGCTGATTTAGCGTCTTCCACGAGAAGCAGAGAACGCTCGAGTCGAGGTCGATAAGCTTTGGCGGCGTCGTCACGTTGTTTAGATGTGGCCACGTGAGGGGCTATGCAGCCGGCCATTCGGGCGTCCCGCGCAAGCGTCTCGGTAGACCATGTAGCGCAGCGTCGCGCGCCATCGGGCGGCGCCTCCACGCCCATCTGTATGATGACCGCATCGACCTCTTCCTCGGGCCGGACCAGGTGATGACCACCAACCGGATCCGCGTCAGACAACCCGGTCGGGGCACAGTATCGATTTCCGGCACTTCGTCGCGAACCTGAAGCGCAAGCCCCAGGCGTTTCTGATCGTACTGTTGCGCGTGACGTCCGGACCAGGGTGAAATCGGTCGTTTGCCGCGGCGGCAGCGGCTGGAGCAGGCGGCGCTCTTCCTCCAAAAGCTTAGCCCAGCGCCGGTTCTGCTTGGCAACCTCCTTCTCGACGAAGCGGCGATAGTCCTCGATGCTGGCGAAATCGCGGCCGGCGGCGCAGAGCCTGGTCGAGGGGCCGCTTCAGGTGGCCATGAGGGGCTTCGATCGATCCGTTCTCATTGGCTTCGCCGCGGCTGTTGCGGGTGGCGCACATTCCGTAATGGCGACACAGAGCCTGGTAGCTTCGGGTGAAATCGCACTGGGCGTCGGCATCGAGGTTCTTGCAGGCGGCCGAGAGCGAGTCACTGCGGTGTTCCGCCGGCACACCACCCAGCCTCCACAGCGCATCCTGCAATGTTCCGACAAGGCGGTGAAGTTCTCTCCGCCGAATAGAGGAGTTGCTCAAGATCGATGGCATCCTGTCCGTTACCATCTTCGAGACCGTGCAGGACGAGTTCGGGGAGGATGCCGTTCCCGACGGCGTGAGGCGCACCCTTGAGCGCCGGATTGTCCGGTGGAGGGCGCTGAGCGGGGGCGAGAAGGAGATCATCTTCGCGCAGCGTCACGCGATCGGCCGACAGGGACTGTCGGACTTTACCATCTGCGACGATCTGCGCATCACCATGGGCGGCGAGTGCTTCGGCCATCGCCTCTTCCATTTCCGTCTCGCCTGTAGCGGTTGGGAACATGCAGCGGTCGTGCAACAAGGATCCGCGCCTCCATCAAAGCAAAATCGCGCGGCCACACCTGTTCGAGAGGGTCTGGCCCGGTTCGCCAGTGGCGCTCGCGCGATCCGACGCTCGCTGCGGTCGGTGATACCGGCCTTATTTGGGAACCAGTATCGATCAATGAAGCGGATGAGCTTGCTTCTGAAGTCCGCCATTTGCAGTTCGGGAATCGCACCTGATTCCTCCAAGCAAGAGCTGCAGGGTGGTTCGATCCGGCACTGATCCTTGCGCAGGGGGTTGGGTTTGAGCCGGTGCCGGACCGAACCGTCTCAGGGCAACGCCGGCTATGTCGTGGATGATTGGGGCGACCGCGGCTAAACGGTGGCGATAGTGTGTCACGGAACACCGTTTCCAACGCGCACCTGCCAAACGTGACCAGACGTTTCCGACGGCGCGGCGCAGCTCGGTTGCGGTTCGGCCGTGACCCGCGATGTTGGCTGTTGGAAGAGTACGACCGATCACAGCGGTCGGGATGAAGGATAGGGAAACACTTAAAAATAGTGATTCCGCAGCACATGCAAGCGATTCACGCACAGTGACCAGCCGCGCGGCTCGACCGGCGCGGACTCGACCAGATCCCCCTGAGGGACTGGATCATCGCCACACCTAACTCTTGACGCAAAACGCCGTGGCGCCATCGCTCTCTGTCGAGTCGACCGAGGTTCCGACAGCAATGCTGCGTTTCTGGGCGGCGGCCGCGACGACGAGATCTAAAGAATTGGGTCAATGGTGGGCTGCAGTACACGCTCATTGAACCAGCCGCCCATGCGAAAGACCAGCGAGCTATGTCGATTACAATGCCTTCTTAAAGAGGGAGACTGAGGCGGAGATCCTCTGGCAGGAGGAGATCGGGCCGGACGTGCTGGTGCAACGGCGAGTTCGAACGAAAACGACATGGTGCAGCATTTCGGCGAGCAGCTGTCCCGGTCGCCTTCACCCAACGCGGCTGGGTGCACAAGTTATTGCCCCCGCCACCTGCGCACTCCCATCTTCACCGACGCATCGCGGCCTGATCCGATGACGTCGCGCTGGTGGCATTGGCCCAGTCGATGACGGAAACCAATGCTCACGCGCCCGACGCGATCGCTATTTTCCCAAGATCTGCGATTGAGGTCGAGGTGTTGCCGCCGTTTCAGTGGGTAAGAGGGGATAAGCTATCTTCGGTAGCTTTCCGGTCAGTGAATTAAGGAAGGCAACGATCCGGTCGACTTCGTATTGCGTTAATTCTTCGCCAAGCTGCGTGGTCCCCATGGTGGCGACGGCCTGTCTCAGGTCCCAAACCTTGCCCGAATGAAAGTACGGCGCCGTGATTGCTACGTTGCGCAGCGGTGCCACGCGGAAAACATAGGAATCCTCTGGTACATTGGTGATGGCAAATCGTCCCTTGTCGTTCTCCGGCAGAACGTTGGCGCTAGGCTTCTCAACGACTCCGAACGGATAGTAGCCTTCCCCTCCAAGATTGACGCCGGAATGGCAGGACGAGCAGCCCTTTTCTATAAAAAGGGCCAGGCCCTGTTTTCCTTCGGGACCGATGGCGGTGTCATCGCCATTGAGGAAGGCGTCGAAGGGCGCCGGCGTGACCAGTGTCGCCTCGTAGTCTGCGAGTGCATTGGTTAGATTATCGAAGGTGATGGGTTCGGCCTCCCCCGGGAAAGCTGACTGGAACCACTCCATATATTGCGGCATCGATTTGAGTGTCTCGACCACTTGGTGCGATGTGTTGGCCATCTCGGCACCGCCCTGTATCGGCCCTTTGGCCTGAGCTTTCAGGTCTTCGGCGCGACCGTCCCAAAACTGCGATTTGTTGAAAACAGAGTTAAACACCGTCGGCGCGTTGCGCTGCCCCTTCTGCCAACCATGGCCAATGGAAGTTTCACGATTGTCGTCACCTCCGGTGGCCAGGTTGTGGCATGAGTTGCAAGAGAAAACGCCTGAGGACGAGAGGCGTGGATCGAAAAACAGCGCCTTGCCGAGGGCAATCTTCTCCGGCGTCCTCGGGTTGTTGGTGACCTCCGGTATGGATGGCAAGGGCTTGAAGATGGCCAGTGCCGTTTCTCTGAGGTCTGGCGGAATGGACTGCGCAGCAAAAGCTGTGGCTGCCACCAGCGCAACAGCCATCGCAGTGAATAGAAATTTCATAAATGGATTCCTTAGGATGTGCACGGAACCATTGTCCACATGCGGCCAGCGAACGCCCTGCGCTAGATCAGCGGATCGAGGGGAATCGTGCTTGGACGACAAGTTGCGATCGACTTGTGCGTCAAGTTCTGCAAAATGGCTGGCGGCGACGGGATGCGTCCGCCGAGCAGCCCCCATGTAGCGGAGCGGCGGGCGCACCGGGCCGCGCTCAGCGGCCAATGCCATCAGGCTCTCCTTCTTGTGCTCGCGAGAGATGCTCCATGTTGAGGTAGCGGGTCGCCTCGAGCCAAGTCTCATGGATCTCAACCACCAGCGCCCGAACCAGCCGCATACAGCTCTGCGGATTGGGGAACCAGCCGCATACAGCCTGCGGATTGGGAAAGATGCGCACGAAAGGGCGGGCCACCGTTCTTCGTCTCGGTGAGGTCTAGCCATAGCTAGTAAAGACGCGGGTACGATCCCAGAATTCTAATGCCATCGATCGCGGCCAACGCAGCCAGCGCCGGGTTCGTCGAAACATGTCCAGCGACATCGATGACATACTGATGGGTGTCCAGCCGCTCGCATGTCGGACGCTCATAGATGTTGAGAACGAATAAATCTTCCTTCGAGAACATCTTCAGTATATAATTGAGGTTTTGCTCTGAAACGCGGAGATGAAGTGTCGTCCGGTCGAATCCAGTCGGCGCAGGAGTCTTGCGCCCAAGCACCCACCACCGGGTTACGTTATGTAGCCCTTCTTCGATTCCTGTTCGCAAGAACTGCAGATTGTACAGCTTGGCTCCAAGTGCAGGACCAAATGCCGCTATCGAAGGAGACTTTTGCTCAGCCACGAAAGATGTCGCTCCCGTGCGGCTCTCTCGCTCAACGTTCGGCATGTTCTCGTCGAGCCACGCGGCCACCTCCTGCAAGGCTACGGGATGGCCCATTACCTTAGTGATCGTCGAGAAACTTGCATCCTCGCTTGCAATCAGGCTGTAGCTCAGGATCTTCGGATACTCGGCGATGATCCTGGGAGACCTCAAGCTCAGGATTTGATCGAGGTAAGGAGTGGTTCCGACCAGAGAGGTCGCAACTGGGGCGCATGCAACGTCGACGCAGCCCTTTTCATATGTTTCGAACAATCCATCGCTGAACGGAACGAGTTCAACTTGGTCACCAAAGATGTCCAACGTGGCTTGATGTGTCCAAGTACCCTCGGGGCCAATGTACCCGGCCCTCTTGATCCCGGAGGTGTCAATCACTGGAGGCCGCTTGAATTGCTCGTTCATCCCCCGGCCACACTGGATCGAGAGAGCGTCAGACCCACATTCCAGGAACAATCACAATGGAGAGGTTCACTGCAGAACATGAGAGCGGGGACCTGCTCCTCTTCACTCGCAAACATCTTGTTTCAGTAGGAATTAGCAGCTTCCCACAAATCTGCCCCGGTCGGCGATGGGATCCATGTTCTTGTCCGCTCTATGCGGCGGTCGGTGGCACGTCTGCCCGAATCTTGCCGGGCAGACGCAGAAAAGTTCAGCTAGCTTTGCTGAGACTGCCAGCGGAGGACTTGCCGGTACGGCGGTCCTGTTCGATCTCGTAGTTGATCTTCTGGCCCTCATTAAGGGTCGAAAGGCCCGCTCGTTCGACAGCCGAAATGTGGACGAAAACATCCTGACCACCATTGTCGGGCTGGATAAATCCAAATCCCTTGGTGCTGTTGAACCACTTTACCGTTCCGGTCGCCATAATCGTATTCCTTTGTAACCATGTCGATGTGGGCAGGCCATAAGCCAGTCCGCTTCATAGCCGAGATTTCAGGAGCAGCAAAAGCGAAAATCGCAAAAGCCCGCTCTTATCGCAAAGCGACTCGCAAGGCCCACCATGATCGCCTGTCGCCGGAAGCATCGAGCCTGGAAGCCTGCTGAGGGCTCATCCCGGCCCGGCGCTGTCCACTGATTCACTTTCTCCCAGTGAGGGTACGAGGGCGCGTCACCTTCAAAATGAGGGACGACTCACTTCGCTCGAACCTTGCACACCGCCCGGCCACCACAACCGAAGGCAATCGATAAATCTTCGGTCGCTCGCGGGACACTTTTTGCGACCTGCGGCGCGTTTGTGACCGCTCTGGTTCTGGCGGCCGACCCGACGACATCAAGGCAACGAATTTCCTGCTCTACAATGAGGCGGTCGTCATCTCCCCCATCACTGCGCCCATCGTCATCCATATGGCGTGGTACAAGATAGGCAGCGCCGACCGGCCGCCGGGAAATCCGGCATGCGCTTTATTTCGACCTCTGATGTTCAAAGCGACGGCCAATCACCCCGCCGGCGAGTTAAAACCGCGCGGTGGCCGAGACCGGCGGTCCGCACAACGCCTTCACCTTTATACCGCGTTCTACAAAAGAGTGGCGCCCTCGGCATTGGAGCAGATAATGAGCGCTCGGACGGCGTCGACGACGAATACGTATCCGCTCCGGTCCGCGATTCAGCGTTTATTACAGCCCCAGTTTCCTAGTCAGTTCCGCGTTCTCCTTGCGCAAGCGTGCCGCGAGCAGGCTCTTCAGTCGCTTGTTTTCTTCCTCAAGCGCGACGAGGTCCTTCAGATTGTCACCATCCGACGCAGGCGGCGCAGCCTTCTTCCATTTATAGTAGGTCTGTTCCGAGATGCCGGCCTGCTTTACGGCACCCTTGTGAGTGGCGCCGCCACCGATAGACTTCTCGATCTGGGCGAGCATCTGGGCACGCTCCTTTTCAGAGTAAATCTTCCGTCCGGTCCGCACGGCCGCTGCTGGTGCTTCCGTCGCCTGAGGCGCCGTATTGGCGGCATTCTTCCGGGCAGGCTGCCTAGGCTCACCCTTCGCCTTCCGCGACCGTGGTGCTTTCTTCTTTTCAGGCGTTTCCACTTTGGCTGCCGGTTCCGTTGCAGTTTCAGCGTCCAAGAGATTTGCCATAAGATGCTCCGCTCGCGGTTTGTGCATGTGTTCAGCATCAAGTGCTACGGCACTAGAGTCAATAAGGCGACCATTTGGCAACTCCATCTCCTTGAGTTCCCTTGTTGTCTCGGCCATTGCTGCGGAGAGATCGACATCGCCCCAGATGGAATGACCCCGTTTTTGAGAACTGCGCTTCTGTCTGATCTCCACCGTGAACGGTCGGGTCTGCCGCCTCATAGTTTCTTCCTTGTTGGATACGAATTGGCGCGGAAGTCGCGGCAGACACGAATGAACGTCTGGCCCTTCCGCTGTCGCCCGAGCTATATGCATCCGACGGCACGAGCAAGCCTGCTGGCTACTCACACCCTGAAGACCGTTTTCTATAAAGCCTGGGAGCAGGTAGGCTATGCCATCTCGGGCATCGACGAGGAGGTCGATATCCCAAAACATGGCAGCATGCAAAAGCTATTTCCCCGTGTGTCCGATAGTACTTGACGGCTTGCACGCAACTCAAAGAAGCTGCTCCAGAGCACCGATGATCTCGGTCCCGAAGCTCGGTCGCCGTAGCCGCAGAAGAGCAATGGGCCGATCCGTTTTGGCACCGCGCTGCTGGCCCTGCTATGGACGAGCGACGACGCAAACGCGAGTCCTTGCGCCTTGAATGACCTCGATGAAACCTTCCGCGGCCCAACTGGTCGTACGCGACGGTAACCGTGGTTCCCGAAACGCCGAGCTCATTCGCCAGCGCCGGAGGACGGCAGTTGACTGCCCCGTTCATAGACCCCGGCCAGGATCTGGTCGCGAAAAGCTTCGTAGATCTGGCGAGGGCCCAGGTCTTGCGAGCGACCTGCCGACGCGGCACGGGACTGATGGATCAACGCCGGATTGGGAATTACGTGCCCCTTATTCCACTGTTGGCCTCTGTCCGAAAAAAGGCGCCGTTAACGAAATTTTTTAACCCTCCAATGCTTAATCCCGAAACTGGAGGCGTGAGCTGATCAATGGGTGACTCAAGCATAAGCGCGTTTCCGCTGCATCGTCGGCGGAAATTGGTCGAAGGTATCGCCCGGGTTCTGGAATCCAAGAACGGGGAGGACGCCAATGCCTTCTGGCGCAGCACCGTGAAGACAATTCTCGTCCAACTGTCCCAATTAGGAATTGCACCGGGGCTCGCTGAACAGGAAATTGGAACGCTTCTCCGTGCTATCTTAGCCGATATAGCCACCCGGTCTGCGAAAGTCGAACAATAGCATCGGCTCACGCGCAAGGATTGCAGGCAGCGCCGGTGGCCGCGCCCACCTCCATTTCCGAGGTTCGCGCCCTCGACGAGGCGGCTCGCGGTCGGTTACGTGAAGCCGGCGATCTGGGTGACGACGTGCGTCTGACGGTCGAGCGCGGCGAGCGCAACTTCGCCAGCGGGGACCGCGTTATGTTCCTACGCAACGAGCGCGGCCTTGACGTCAAAAACGGCATGCTCGGGACGATCGAGCAGGTCAGCGCGCAATTCATGACCGTGCGCACCGATCACGAGCGTAGCGTCTCGTTCGACCTAAAGGATTATGACCGCATCGATCACGGCTATGCCGCGACCATCCACAAGGCGCAGGGCATGACCGTGGACCGCACCCATGTGCTGGCGACGCCGGGCATGGACGCCCATGGCAGCTACGTCGCCCTGTCGCGGCACCGTGACGGCACGGACCTGCACTATGACCGCGACGATTTCACCGATCGGGACCGGCTCACCCGCACCGGTCGCGCGACCGGGCCAAGGACATGCGTCAGATTATGAGCGCGCCGGTTCGGCGCAGCGCCATGCCTAGCGGCGGGGAATCACGTTCCGCGAGCGTGTTGCCGACATCGTGCGCAAGGTCGTGGCTGAACGGCTACGCAATATGTTCGATGGCCGGCGCCCTCCGGCAGATGGCGCTCCCAACTTTGACGCCACGCGCAGGCCGGAAAGAGAGGAAGTGCGCCTCGAATCCGCCGCGGCAGCGAGAGAGACCGCCGAGGACGGGCAAGCGGCGTTGCGGAGAGCCCGAACCGATGCGCTCGTGCGTCATGCCCGCGCCGTGGACGCGATATTCAACGACGACGGTGCCGGCAAAGAGGCCAGCCCCGATGCTGTCGCGCGAACTGGCCGACGCCCGAAAGTCTTCGACGAGGTGCGGCCCCATGGCTGGCGCGATGCTGAGGCGGCTTACGTCAAGACTCGGAGCGTGTCGGCGAGGCCGCTGCCGGACGGATCAACCGCGTCATCCGTGCTCTCCAGCTTGAAACCGAAATCCGCACCGGTCCGAGCCGCCGTGCCGACCGCTTCGTGGAACGCTGGCACGAACTCGATCGGACCAGCCAGCATCAGTATCGGGCGGCGACATGCCCGGTTACAAGGCCACGCGATCGGCGAGGGGCGACATGGCCAAAAACGTCGAACGCGATCCGCAGCTTGAATCCATCCTCGCCAACCGTAAGGGGCACCTCGGCATCGCCTTCGAATCAGGTCGTCGTCTCGGCCTGGAACTCGCCTTCAATCACGGCATCGACATCGGAAGACGCCGGAGCATCGGACAGTAGACCCGTCCGATTAACCGCCGTCTCTACGTCGGGCTACGACGACGCGCAAAACCCTCTTGCGCGCCCATAACTGTCCGTCCTTTCTGGATCAAGAGCAGCCAGAAACAGCCGGCAGGAGGCAGCACGACCATGCCCGAACCAGACCGTATCATTCGCCTGAAAACCGTCCTTTCCCGGACCGGTCTGTCCCGATCTACAATCTATCGCAAGATCGCCGAAGGCACCTTCCCGCGCCAGATCCAAATCAGTGTCCACGGTTCAGGCTGGCATGAATCCGACATCAGTCGCTGGATCACCAATCCCGTTTCGTGGCGTCCGCAAGACCAAGGCGACAAGTTCTGATGAGGGTCCTGCCGCGGGAAGCTGGTTGATCGAGACGCGCGGTCGCCGCCTGAGCGAGCGAAGACGGCAAACCGGAAACGACAGTCGGCCTCGCGCCCATCAAAATGGGTTGCTCAAGCGAGGCAACTTTGGCGGTGGTGCCGGTGTGCGCTTGTCACGGCGTTTCGAAAGTACGTAGGATCACGTTCTTGACCGTGGGACGTAATGCGAGTTCTTCAACTAGATCGCCTAACAGCGCACGTTCGCCTTGGCCTAGTTGCCGATCCGAATGCAGCAAATCAACCAATTCGGCTGCGTCGCCGAATACGGCTTTGCGGACGGCGTTGCCGAAGCTCACGTCATAGAGCTTGGTGTTTTCCCGCCCTGCAAAAATGCAGCCCAATCGCTCATCATGGCGCGGCGCTTCTCAATCATGGTTTCGCGGCGATATGCGGCCTCAACATCGCTGCTGATGGCGTGGGCGAGCGCAAATTCCCGCATGTCTCGGGGATAGTCGGACAACTCCCCTGCCCAATCAGAAAACGTTGACCGCAGCCCATGGGGCACGGCTGGACGCTTCGAGTTCTTGTCGAGCCAGCCCGTGCGGCCCGCCTCGATCTCGCTTTCATGCATCCGCCTCATGGTGGCGCTCAACGTCATGTCGGACAGCATGCCGCCACGGATCGCCGGAAACACATATTCTATGTCGGCAGTCGCGGCCTCTTTCATCGCAGTTAGGATTGTCATTGCCGCATCGGATAGCGCCACAACGTGTGGGCGCTTCATTTTCATTCGCGACGCCGGCACTGTCCACAATTTGGCGTTCCAATCGATTTCCGGCCATTCCATGCCGCGCACTTCGCCAGATCGTGCAGCGGTCAATGTCGCGAATTCCAACGCCCGTGCACCGGTGCCTTCGCGTTTGCGCAATGCTGCGAACCAGGTAGGCGCGTCTTTCAGCTGAACGGCGGGCTGATTATCGATTGTCGCAACCTTGCTTGGCTTGGACAGCATGGCGTTGAGATTGCCCTTCCACTCTGCCGGATTGTCGCCCTCGCGGTGTCCGTGTGCCTTTGCCCAATCAAGCACGCGTTCGCAACGTTGCCGCAAACGCGTGGCCGTCTCCGTCTTGGTCGTCCAGATCGGCTTAAGGATTTCAACCATGTGATGTTTGGTGACTTCGGAAACGGCAAGATTGCCGATGACGGGCATTGCATACGTGTCCAGCGTGGATTGCCATTGCTTCCGATGCTTTTCGCTTCTGAATTCCGCCAGAGTGTCGGCAAGGAATTTGTCAACGGCATCGCGGAATGTGAGGTGGCGCTTTGCGGCCTCAATCGCGGCTTTGCGGCGGTCGCGCTTCTGTTGTAGCGGATCGACGCCATTGCGGATTTCACCCTTGATTGCCCTCGCCCGCTCGCGAGCTTCGCCCAACGAAACGTCGTGTCCGCCAAGACCCATTTCGCACCGCCGGCCATTGATGTTTGTTGTGCGCAATAGCCATGATCGCCCGCCGCCCGGCGTGATTTGGAGCATGAGCCCGGCAACACCGCCAACGGCAAACAGAGCGTTGCCCGGTTTGATCGATCCGGGGTGTTTCAAGTTCTTGACGGCCAGTGCTGAAAGTTCCTTCGCGATCCTCGGCATTTCTCCATCCCATCATCTTACCCGCCAAAAACAATGACATTGGATGATGCGGATTGCAACGGCGCGAGACAGCCATTTTAGATTAAAGCACTGATATTGCCTATAATTTTCATTGATTGAGACGACATGAGACAGCAATATGGCTGTCGCTCTCTCCGCCAGCAATTTTCCTAATACTATGATGTTTTCAAGCTGTTAGCGAAGAGGGAAGGCACCTCAAAGCCGTCCGCAATTGGCTGTTAGGCAGGTGGCCGGAAAGACGTTTCGTGCGGCCCGCCCACAAGCCCTCATGCTATCGCCGATCGTTATCGCCCTGGCAGCTGACCGATCAGGTTGCAATCGGTCGTGCTGTCTGAACGCGCCGTATAGGTGGCGTAGATCACCAGATCCGTGTTCATGGCGATTTCACGCACCAGCTTTCGACGGACTGCGGTGGCGAACATGGCGGGCTCTGTGACACCGATCGCAAACGCGTCTGGTCCGCCAATGACGCAGCGCTCGAAATAGGATTGCAGGTTGGAACGGCCATACCTCGCGAACCCGTCGGCCCCGCCAATCCGGGGCAGTGCGATAGGCAGCCCGTTGATCGTCACGCCTCCCGCGAGAAGAACCTGCCGGATGGGGTCAAGGAGTGCTCCCGCATTATTGGGTCCGTCGCCGGATATATCAACGACCCTGCGCGGGCTGCGCAAGCCACTATTCGCGAACAGATCATTCGCGGCAGACAATGCGCCGGAAATCGACGTTCCGCGGCCTTCAGTCAACGACAAAGCCGCGAGCCTGTCTGCCAAAGTGAGAGCGTCTTCGCGACTTTGGACGATTGTCCACGGCACGATGACGGTTTGCTGATTTGGCCCTGCCCACTCCAGATAGAGCACTGCAATTCTTCCACGCTCTCCCGACTTGACTGCCCCCGCGATATCCGCGTGGCGGAAAGCATCGACGTAGCCGTCGCGCTGCACTCTTTGCTCAACTTTGCTCATCGACGGCGAAACGTCCACTGCAAGGATCAATTGCAGATCGACGTCGACCAGGCCGTCCTGGAAACGGTCGGTTGAGTGAGCCTGGGGCGCCATTGCCAAGAACAGGCTCATCAGGCACACGCCTGTGAGCCGGAGCACCGGCCTTGCGCCCACACTTCGAGAAATCTGCACTTCGTCGTCCATGGTGAGCCTCTCGCTGACGCTGCGATTGTCGGTCCGAGGCATCTCGGGGTCACGAACGGCTTCCGATCATTTGCCGAAATCGGCGCTCCCCGCCCGATGTGAATGATGATGGCAAGCGAAACCGTGCTAGGATCGAAACATTGGACTGCGGCTTCGTGCTTGAGGGAAACGGCTTGAGTAGCTCGCCGCCCACGATGTTCGTGCTCAACGGCGTTACCGTCGACGTGAGCAGCGAGACCTTGCGCGACAAATCCAACAGCACAATCGCACTTCGTCACCAAACCTTCGCGGTGCTTCGTCATCTTCTGGAGAACGCTGATCGCGTCGTCACCAAGGACGAGCTGATGAGGGCGGTCTGGAACGGGATCGCGGTCACCGACGACAGCCTTGTGCAATGCATTCACGAGATCCGTGCGGCGCTCAATGACGGTCGGCAGGCTGTTGTGGAGACGGTGCCTCGGCGCGGTTACAGGCTGGTCCGTCCTTCAAGCGCCGGGCCAAGAATGGCCACTATCCTGGCAGCCGAACTGGCTGCTGACGGTCGGCCGCTAGGTGAGGCTGAGCGGGGCGCTGCTGTACCTATCGGGCCGTACAGGAAGATCGTCGATCGGCTGCTGGTGCAACATGCCGGTCGCGTGTTCTCGAGCGCCGAAGAGAGCGTGGTCGCCGAATTCGCAGGCCCTGTCGAGGCCTTGCGGTGTGCGAGCGACATCCAGCATGAGGTCGACAGACGGAATTGCCAAGTTCCCAAGACAAAGCGCCTGCGCTTCCGCATCGGGCTTCACCTCGGTTATGTCGTCGACGAGGGCGACCACCTCGGGGGCGAGGCGGTCGAGGTCGCAGCCCATCTTCAATCATTGTCACGACCGGGCGGGATTTGCATCACGGAAGCGGTTCATGCCCAGGCTCGAGACCGGCTCCCGCTGGAATTCATCGAGCTTGGCGAGCAGAAGCTGAAGGACGTCGCACGTGCCCTGCGCATCTACCGCGTACCTCTTGCTTCAGAGGAACCGGTCAGGTCGCCATTTCGCGGTCTCGATGCCTTCGAATTCGAAGATGCCGATCTCTTCTTCGGCAGAGCGCGGGCGATTGCTGCCTGCACCTCAAGACTGGAGCAGCAGGCAGCAAGCGGCACTGCGTTCCTGCTAATCTACGGCATGAGCGGTTGCGGCAAGTCTTCCCTCCTGCGCGCTGGCCTGCTGCCGTCATTGATCCGGCCCGGAACCGTGGCGGGCATATCGTTGTGGCGCCGCTGCCTGATCCGCCTCTCCGAAGGACCGGATGCATTTGCTGTGCTGGCTGCGGCGCTGCTTAGCGAAGCTGCTGTGCCGGAACTGGCCTGCGAAGTAACAGCCGCGGAGCTTGCTCGGCTTTGCAGGAGCGCGCCGGATCGGGCGCTGGCGATGGTTCGACAGGCACTTGGCAAAGCCGCTGGGTCGGCCCGCTCGCAGATCAGATTGGTTGTCGCCATCGATCAGTTGGAGGAGCTGTTCACGACGGAGAAGCAGCCGGCGACGCGCGAGGCTCTCGTGCGGCTCATGACGCTGCTCGCCGCGAGCGGACTGGCCTGGGTGATCGCGGCGATCCGTTCGGATTTTTTTCACCGCTGCGGCGAGGTCCCGGGGTTCTCGGCGCTCAAGGATGGCCTCTCCAGCTACGAACTCCTGCCGCCGACTGGCCCGGAGATCGGTCAGATCATCCGTGAGCCGGCGGGCGTTGCCGGACTCCGCTTTGAGGAGAATGCCGAGTTGGGGCGACTCGATGACGTGCTGCAGGAGGCAGCAGCTGCCGATCCCGGATCATTGCCGCTTCTGGAGTTTGTGCTCGACGCGTTGTACCAGGCCGGCCGCGAGCCCCGCGTTCTCACCTTTGCGGATTATCGCGCGCTCGGCGGGCTCGAAGGCGCAATCGCGCGGCGCGCCGATGAAGTTGTGGATTTACTGGCGCCTGAGATCCAGGAGGCCTTACCGACGGTACTGGGCGCCCTCACAACTGCAAGTCTGAGCGATGACACCGTGACGGCACGTCCGGCCCTGCTCACCGAAGTTGCAGGCACTCCCGCGCGATCGACGCTGGTCAGGGCCCTGATCGACGCACGGCTCCTCGTCAGCGACGAGGACGCCGCAGGGCGTGTCTTCGTGCGCGTTGCACATGAAGCACTGTTGAGGCGCTGGCCGCGCGCAAGTGACATTGTGAATGCAAACCGGAATTTTCTCGAGACGCGCGAACGCCTCAGGGCTGATGCCCACCGATGGCACCTGGAAAGCAGGAATCGAGAGCTTCTCCTTCCGTCCGGCAAACGTCTGGCGGAGGGCGAGGAACTAATGTTGTCGAGACGGGAGGAGATCGACGATTATGTCCTTGAGTACATCGAGGAGTCCTTGCGTGCCCATCGGCAGAAAGAGGAGGAGGACCGGCACGCAGCGCTAGCGCTGATCGAGGCCGCCGAAGAGGCAAAACACGAGCGCCTGGAGCGCGAGGCCGAGCGCCGGAGCCTGGCGGCGGCCGCAGCAAACCGGCTTTCCCGACGTACCCGCAACGCAGCGATTGTGGCGATAATGCTCGCTCTCATCGCGGGCGCAGGCGCGCTGGTCGCCTTCAGGGCGCAGGAGGAAGCGAGGTCGCAACGCGACCAGGCGATGCGAAATCAGTTCCTTTCGCTCTCCTTCCTTTCGGAGCAGTCCACCGGGGCAGGCAGCACCGAGGCTGCGATCCTGTTGGCGCTTGAAGCACTGCCCTCAAAAGACCAATCCGAGCGGCCATATCTGTTCGAGGCGGAGGCAGCCCTCTACAAGGCTCTCCTGGCGCACCACCAGATCAAAATCTTCCGGCATGGCGCCGGCGTGACGGATGCGGCATTCAATCCGAGCGGCGATCGCATCGTCACCGCATCCTACGACAAGACTGCAGCCGTCTGGGACATCTCCAGCGGTGCCGAAACTGCAGTTCTAAAGGGTCATGAAGAGGCCTTGGAGAGGGCTGAATTCGGCCCGGACGGGAGCCGTATCCTGACGGCGGCGAGGGACGGCACTGCACGGCTCTGGGACGCCGTCTCGGGAGAACAGCTCTTCATCCTGCGGCCGGTAGGCAGCTATCCAACGGCAATCTTCAGCCCGGATGGAACCCGGATGCTGACGGCAGGGGAGAACAGCGATGCAACGCTCTGGGATGCTCGGACTGGAAAGAAAGTCCTAGGTGTAAAAAGCGACGCATATACGCGTGCTGTTTTCAGTTCAGACGGCCGCAGCTTCGCGACGGCAGGCAAGCATTTTGTTTCGATCTGGAATAGCGCAGACGGCGCGCTGACGCGGTCAATCCGAGTGACCTCCTGGCCCTACAGCCTGGCGTTCAGCCCGGACGGAAGCCGGATGCTGGCCGGCCCCTGGGGTTGGCATTCACACCGCGACACTTCCAGCCTTTTCGATTTGTCGAAAGGAACGGAGATCGCAAAGCTGGCCGGCAGCAAGAGCGACACGCAATTGAACGGCGTGATTTTCAGTCACGGGGGTCAGCGAATCGCCACGGTGTCGCTCGATGGCACTGCCCGGATTTGGGATGGAGCGTTGGGAACGCTGGATGATGTGCTCGGCCAGGAGGTGTCGGGACTGAAGGCAGACATCGACACGGATGAACGCGATGTGGAGATGAACGGTGCTTTCACCCCGGACGACCGCTTCCTGGCGACCGCCTCGGTCAATGGGCCGATCCGCATCTGGGACGCTGAACGCGCCTCGTTGGTGACGACGATCGCCGGTCATGAATCCTTGGTCGAGCATATGGAATTCAGCCCGGTCGACAGCAACATTCTTCTCACTGCTTCACACGATGGCACCGCTCGGCTGTGGGATGTCGACGGCGCGCTGACGACTTCGCTCTCACATGAATATCGGCCGACTTTCGCGGTCTTCAGTCCCGACAATGTCCACCTTCTGACCGGCGGCGGCGACAGCGCGGCGCACCTGTGGGATATCGTGAGCGGGCGCGAGACAATCCGGCTCGATACACATGAGATTGTTCAAAGCGCGACGTTCAGCCTAGATGGAAGGCGTGTCGCGACGGCATCTCTTGGGGGGCAGGTCCGTGTTTGGGATGTGGCCACGGGACACGAGACCGCCCAGTTCCGATCACATCGCGGCCTGATCCAGATCCAGTTTGATCGCGATGGCAAATCGCTTCTCTGCGCATCGATGAACGGCACCGCGCAGCTGTGGGACGCGGGGACCGGCACCGAGCTAGCCGGCATCAACACGAGCAGCAACCTACCGCAGGCCATTCTTAGCCCTGACGGAAATCTGATCCTCTCGGCCAGGGAAGACAATGCGGGCCACCTTCTGACGACGGGCGGAGCCGAGCTCAGGGTTCTTGTGGGGCATCAGGATCGCATCACGGCAGCGGCCTTCAGCCCGGACGGTCAACTCGTCGCCACGGGCTCACTCGACCACACGGCTCGCATTTGGTCGACCACGGACGGAGCAAACGTCAGAACGCTAGTGGGACACACCGGCGCGGTAACGGTCGTCGCCTTCAGCCCCGACGGTCAGTTGCTGTTGACCGGCTCGCGCGATGGAACCATCCGGATCTGGAGCGTCGCTGGCGGACTGGAAAGGGCCGTTCTAAGGGGCCACAGCGGCGCGGTGGACAGCGTTCAGTTCAGTCCCAACGGTTTGTATGTCGTGACCGCGTCCTCGAAGGATCGCACGGTCCGGCTCTGGGCGACGCAATCGGGACGCCAGATTGCCGTCCTTGGCAGCCACGACGAAGCAACCATTCTACTGGGCTTTACACGCGCAGCTTTCAGTTCCGACGGCACCCGCGTTGCAATTGTTTCCGGCGAAAAAGATGTCCGCATCCTTCGCGTCTTCCAAACGTCCCGGGACCTCATTGAGTTCGCCCGGCGCACCGTCCCTCGCGAACTCACCGCTTGCGAGCGGCGAAGCTTCTTCCTTCCTGAAGACCCTGCAATTGGCACTTGTCCGGGCTGAGGTCGACAACGGGGTCAGAGCCCTTGTGATCAATCTGCGATGCCAGGCCGATACCGCAGCATGTTTTCGATCTTCTTCGTCCGCTGTGTGGGGTGCGTAGCAGCCGTTCCGATTCTGGGTTGGGCATTCTGATCGAATTTATAAGAAACTGGGATGGAGACGTGTCTGTACCTCAGACAGGTAGGCTTGCCGCTCGCCATCCAAGGCAACCGTGAAGCAAACAGCGCAACGAGCCGGCGCGAAAGCCAAATTTTTCAATTATTTAGATGCGAACTCGAAAGACGCTCTCTCCGCCAGCACTCTAATGGTCGGGATGGCGGCAAGCCGCATCGTGGGCGGCTCAGATTGCGCCGCTCTGAGGTGTGGATCGGCCTATGGTTCGTCCTTGTCGATCCCGATGCTCTCGCCTTCGCCATGCACCTGGTTCCGGTCCCAATCGTTGGTCTTGTCAGGCGTTTTCGCGGCAGCTTTTTGGTTTTCCCGTTCCTTGTCCTTGCGGGGCTTAGGACCGGGCAGATCGCGCGATGATTTGGGTTCCATTGAGGTGTGTCCCTGTCGGTCGAACAGAACCCAACGTGGGCTGAGCTCGAATGTTCCGGCGCTTTGCCGGCGATATGCATTGCAAGGACATCCCGGCGTCCTGCGGAAGGAACCGGGCAGCCCACAGATACGTTCTGGCGCTCATGGATGAGCTTGTTGAACGTTTCGGGCAGCAAACCTGGCTGCCATTTTCCGTAATTTCAGCCAGGCTTTTGCTGGCTGCGGTTCTTGGCTCACTCGTCGGCATGGAGCGCGAATGGCGTAACCGGCCGGCCGGGCTGAGGACGCATATCCTGATCTGTCTGGCAGCCGCCTTGATCGCCATCCTGGCCATCGAAATCACCCATCTCCCCGTCTTCGATGGGCAGGAGATAGCCATTGACCCCATCCGCCTGATCGAAGCCACAACTGCCGGCGTCGCATTCCTGGCTGCAGGGCTAATATTCTTCTCCAAAGGGGAGGTTCAGGGGCTGACGACCGGCGCGGGAATGTGGCTGGCCGGTGCCATTGGATTGGCAGTGGGTCTCGGGTTCTGGCAGATCGCAATTCTTGGCACAGTCTTGGCGCTGATCGTGCTAGGGCTTTTGCAGCTGGTGCAGGTTGCCCCAAAGGACGAGCAATAGTCGGAGCATTTGGAGGCAGGGCGTCCAGTCCCTGCGCTTGTCGGCGTTACAGTGTTTTGCTGAATTGCAGATTCCGATCGTCTCGGCCGGCGCACTCATGGCAGATCATGACCTGTCACCAGATCAAGTGCAGACACCCATGGTCCGGCCCGACAAGGCAGGAATCCTCCTAGCCATTTTCGGCTCTGCGCAGCAGCCGCGACAAGTGCTGCCGATGCATCGCCTGCATGTCTTCAAGCAGCTGGAGGAAGCGCAGGGCGTCATCGGTCGGCAATCCCTGATCGCTGAGGTCGGCAACCAACTCGTGCTGACGGCGAAGGTGCCGCTCGCCTTCGTGAACATGCCGCCTGGCCATTTCGATATCATCGTCGATTGCCATTTACCGGAACGTCGCTGTTGTCGTGACGTTCCTCGGGTGGGCTGTCCAAGATTGGAACTGATTGCGCGGCCATGACTTGTTATGGGAGCGGTCGTTCCCGTTGGGACGTAGCCGTCTCGGCAGCACAAAGCCCGTCGCTTACGCTCATTAGCTGCGACGGGCTTTTCAAGTCTTAGAAAATGTTAATGTCGGTCGCCGCAAGCGCGGCGCATAATGGAACTCTGCCCCGCTGCGCGGGGTAAGGGCCCGGCCTGTATGTCAAGCCCCCAACCCCGCCCGGCAGGCCGGGCTACCTTGATCCACAAAAGCGAACTTTTGCACCGTCCGGTCCGCACGTTGCGAGAACGGCGGCCTGCGGGATGTGAAGGCAGCCGAACGTCGTCAGCGTCTGGCGAGACAACGGATCGGCGCGCAACGCGAATGCACGGCGGAACCAACAGGCAAGGGCGCGGTTGGGGCAGATGGCCGCCTACGACGAAACAACTAATCCCGCGCTAACCGGTGCACGCGGTCGAGGCCGGATTTTGCGCCCTCGTTTCTGTCCGTTCGGAAGGAAACGAGGCCATCCTCACGAGCGACATCTGTGTCGGCCTCATTCTTATGAGAACCGGGAAGCAGTCGCGCACGCCCTTGGTCTTAGTCACCAACAGACAAGTTCGTTTGCCGGGCACGAGCCGCTTGCAATAGCTCTGCATCACCTCCCGGGAGTTCTTTGGTGATCGAAGACGATAGCGTCTGTCAGTGGGAACGAATTGACTGCTTGGTTATCGGTGGCGGTCCGGCCGGCTTGGCAGCAGCGACGTATCTGGGGCGCTTTCGCCGCCGGGTCGTCGTTGTCGATTGCGGTCAAAGCCGCGCGAAGCTCATTCCGATTACCCGCAACTGTCCCGGCTTCCCCGACGGCATAGCCGGCGCCGAACTGCTGAATCGGCTGCGGCAGCAGGCTTTGCAGAGCGGAGCCGATCTTAGGCACGATATAATCCACGAGATTGGCCGCGACGGAACGGATTTTATTGCGATCGGTTCGACAGCCATTCGTTCCCGCGCGGCGCTCCTGGCTACTGGCATTGTCGATAAGCTTCCAGAGACGCCTTCGGCAGACGATATGATCAGAGCCGGCACCTTGCGCCTCTGTCCGATCTGTGACGGCTATGAGGTGATCGATAAGCGCGTCGCAGTCCTGGGCCCGGCGGAAGAGGCGGTGAAGAAGGCATTGTTCATGCGGACCTACACTCGCGACGTCACCGTACTGACGACCGATGCTTCGAGTGAAATTGATGCAGATGCCGGCCGACTGATCCACGAAGCTGGAATCCAGCTCGAGCCCTGCATCCCTCATTCGCTACGACCCTCGGGAGAGCAGGCCACCATTCAACTCTCCAACGGAACAGCATCCTCATTCGATACCGTCTATCCCGCCATGGGATGCACGATAAGGTCGCAACTTGGCCTAGATCTCGGGGCGACATGCGACGAGCTTGGAAATCTTGTCGTGGATGCGCATCAGCGCACGGTCGTGCCAGGCCTGTATGCCGCTGGCGATGTGGTCAACGAAATCAATCAGATTGCTGTCGCATTCGGCCACGCCTCGATCGCAGCCACCGACATGCATAACTATCTTCACGATACCAAGTGCTAGTTTTCACCGGTGAGTTGTGATGCATCTTGTTCAGATCCTGCTCCCCTGCTCGGACAACAACGGCCAGCCTTTCGCTCAAGAAGATTTCGACCGCGTGAAGAAAGAACTGGCGAGTCGCTTCGAAGGCGTTACTGCTTACCTTCAGGCGCCTGCCGACGGTTTGTGGAAAAAGGGTGCCGAGTCCAACGCCGACAAGATTGTGATCTTCGAAGTCATGGCCAACGAGGTCGATCTCATCGACTGGCGTGAACGCCGGATCGCACTCGAGCGGTGGTTTCGACAGGAGAAGGTGGTTATCCGCTACATGCCGATCGCGCTGGTGTAGTCGTTCTTGTCCATGCACGGGAAATCAGAGCCGGCGCCTCTCCTCCCGGCGTAGCTCAGATGAGTTCGCTCGGCCCGTCGGCATCAGCCGGTCCCGAACCATTCGATGGCCGGGCGGGTGATCATCAGCCATAAGATAGCGGCGACCGCGCCGAAGGCCGGAAAGCCGAAGACGAACCAGAGCCGGAAAAGCCGGTGATAGCGCGGCGGAAGCAACTGGCCGGCTTTCGCCGCCGCCAGGGCAAGATCGCGCATCTCCATCTGCATCCAGACCACGGGAAGCCAAAAAACACCGGTCACGACGTAGAGAAGGATCGACAGCGCGATCCAGCCGTCCCAGAGCGAATAGCCGACGAGCCAGGCAAGCGCGACGCCGGTGATCGGTTGCGCCACAACTGCCGTTGCCGTGAACAGGAAATCGGCAATCACGACAATGCGCGCGACCGCGGCCACGGTAGCCGGGTTGCCGGTCCGGTGTGCAAGCAGCATGAAGAAGGCGATGCCAGCGCCCGTCCCCAGCAGAACCGCCGCGCCCACGATATGGAGGTATTTGAGACCGAAGTAGAGCATCAGCGCTCCTCCAGGATCGCCAATGCGACGAAGTGCAGAAGAACGATCGGCAGGATCTTCATCAGCGGGCCGAGCGGCTCGTTCCACAGATCGGGCCGCAGGAGCGTGCCGGCCAATGCATAAAAAACGCATACGCCGATCGCTCCCCAGAGCCCAACGCGCGCGGTTTTGCGAAGCGCGATGAGAACGCCGATGACCAGGTCGGCCAGCGCGCCGGCGATGACCAGCGGCGCCGCCAGCGCGCTCACAGCGGTACCGATCAGGAGTTGGACACCGCTCTGCCATCCGGTTGTCAGGGATATGATTCCGGTCATGATCCAGAAGAACGGCAGCACCGTGAAGATCGCGGGTTTGATGAAGTAAAGGCCGGCAAACCATCTGTCCTGCACCGTGGCTGGGTTTGCGGCGAGTGCTGTCGGGAGACCTCGCGGCTCGATCCCGGTTGTCGCCTTCCAGGGTCCGGGATCACCCGTTGCTCCCCGGCTGATCTCAAGGGCGGCGTTGGTGCGCATGGGAGGGCGCCATCCCAGCACACTGACGGCGTCATCCAGCCGATAAAGTAGACGCGCCGCCCATCTCGGGAGAGCCAGGACGCGAGCCTCGTCCCATCCAAGCCACCTGCGGTAATGCGCGACTACCTCCTCCATGGCGAAGGCGCTCGGACCAGCAAGGTCGAGAGCGATCCGTGACGGGCTGTCAGGGCTGAGGAAAAACGCCACCGTTTCGACCACGTCCTCAAGTTGAACCACCTGCAGACGGCCGGAGCCGGGCATGGAGGGCAGCAGAGGAAGCGCGGCAAGGCCGCGAAACAGGGCGCTCGCTCCAAAAACGGGGCGGCCCAGAACGACGGAGGGTCTCAGCACGACCCAATCCAAGTCGAGCGTCATCAAGGCCTCCTCGCCGGCATATTTGCTGGCGGAGAAGGCCGAGGGTTGCTCACGATCGACGCCGATAGCGGAAAAGTGGATGACCCGGCGCACTCCGGCTTGCTGGCAGGCACGAAACAGCGCCGCTGCGCCCAATGCATGAACCCCTGTCGTATTTTCGCTGGCGCTGTCCTGCAGAACACCGGCACAATTCACCACCACGTCAACGCCTTGAAGAGCACTGCCCCAGTTCTCGGGGGCGAGCGCCTTCGCCATATCGATGGCGACCGTTCCCGCCTCCCCGGCCCGGCTTGATCGGCGTCGTGAGGCCCGCACGACCTCGTGCCCTGACGCGACCAAACGCGCGCACACCGCTGTGCCGATGAGACCGTTCGATCCCGTTACGAGAACCTTCATTGCCGATGTCCCGCCGGACAAGACAGCGCGGCGGGCCGAAGGGTCGGATCGTTCCGCAGAACGCGCCGCCCGGTCACCGGCTTCTCCTCTCGGCTTGCTGGTCGAACGCCTCGATGGCGGCGCGTTCCATTTCTCTCAGTGATCTCGAAAGCGTCAGGCCCCAAACGACATGAGCTGCAATCATCAGCATGTTTCTCCTGATGGGGTGACGGTGCGCCGGGGTCAAAATGCGGGCGGCGGGAATCCAACCGAGATAGCTCAGCGCCCAGATGCATAAACCATAGGCGATCCCGCTCCCTCGAGTGGTGGGCAGCAGGGCAAACAAAGCACCGGTGAGACCGCCAAACCCGAAATGCGCAAGCAGTGTTCTTGAACGTGCTTCGCGCTCGTCAACAGCTGGAAAAGTGCGGTCGACGATCTCGCGAGGCGGAAGCGGATAGCGCTCGTCGTCGGGCAGGACTGCGTGCAGGCGCCTCATCGTTGCTGTCATCGCCATGGTCGCCGCGACGCCTGCCACAGCCCCAAGCAACGCCTTATCGAGCGGCCGCATTGCTCACCATCTCTTCTCCATTGGGATCGAAAGACGACCTTTGCGTCCAGCCTGACGTCGACGCTTCAGGCCAGAAGCAAGAATCAACGCCGTCGTCCTCGACCCTCACTTCGCTTTAAAACCTCCATCAACCCGGCAATCCGGTCAGGGAGCCACCTCTCGGTCCGAAACAGCGGAAGTGCACGCAGATGGCGCCTCATTATCTCACTGGAAAACTGGCGCCTCAGTAGCTGCGCAACCTGCTCATTATTATGTCTTCTATGTCCAACCATTTTCGTGACCGCAATCGGCTCGGTCACCAAACCGGAAAGACTTGCAGTTTGTTCCTGGACAGCTGAGCTCTTCTGTCAGGTCCATTATGCTAAGTGCTCGTCGTCCTGTTCTGAGGTTGGCCATGCGTGTTTTTGCCGAATTGCACCCGACGACGGGCGCCGATATTGGAGCACGACCGGGGCGGGTCGCACCAAGAATGGTGACATGGGCGGCGCCGCCAACATCCAGAAGGCGCCGGCGCGGGCAGCAGCCGCCACTCGCAGATTCCAGGTAATCCTATTGGCCGCGAAGCAAGCTCTCGAAAGCTTCCTCGAACAGCCTGGCCATCTCGGCATAGCCGTCGTCGGACGGATGCAGGCCGTCGCCGCAATCGAAGGCGGCGAGAAGCCTCGACGGGCTGGCGGGATCGGCCAGCGCGCGCTCGAAATCGACGACGGCATCGGCTTCGCCCGATGTCCTGATCCAGGCGTTCACCGCCTCGCGGTCGCGCTCCTTGGTAGGAGAGTAGAAGGTTCTGAGCGGCTGGCCTCCGAAGGCGCCACCGAAGGGCGGCAGCGTGCCAAGCAGCACCTTGATGCCGTTGAGGCGGGCGCGTGCGATCAATTGCCGGTAAGCCGCGATCAGGCTTTCGACGGCGACGGCCTCCTGACGGCCGGCAAGCATGGTTTCCGGCCAGCCGATGTCGTTGATGCCTTCCAGCACCGAGACCCACCGGACGTTGGGAAAACCCAGAACGTCGCGGTCGAAGCGGGCGAGCGCGTTGGCGCCGCGGGCGCGGCTGGCAAGCACGCGGTTGCCGCCGATCCCCTGGTTTAGGACGCCGATGCCTGACAGCCGGCCGCTTTTCGCAAACCGCTCCGCCAGCCGGTCCGGCCAGCGCGCATTGCCGTCGACGGTCGAGCCGAAGCCGTCGGTGATGGAATCGCCGAGACAAACCAGAGAGCCGCTACCCGGCCCGCTCTCGACCAGCACGGCGCTGAGGAAATAGCGGCTGGTCGAGGTCTGCTGGACCGGCAGTTCGGCTGCGTCGGCGAAGTCGCCGATTTCGGAAATGTAGGCGGTCTGCTGCGCCTCGTAGTGATAGGTCTCGATCGGCGCGAAATCGGGGAAATAGAGGCTGATCGCGATCTGCCCGAGATCGGCAACCGATAGGTCCACAACATCGCCGAGAAGCGGCGCGCCGGGCGCCAGATCGGTCTGCCGTTCGCCGCCGAACGTCACCTGCCGGATGCCGCCGGCGTCGACCGCGCCGTCTTTCGCGGCAAGCGCGACGGTCGCGGCGCCGATCCGAATCGGCGAGGCGCCATATTCGTTGGACAGCCTCAATCGCAACCTCTCACCGCCGGTGCTGACGCGCACCACCTGGCGTACCGTCTGCCGGTGGAAGCCATAGAGCACGGCGTCTCCCGGCCAGACGTTCATCGGGCTTGCGCTCCAGGTTCCGATCCAGTGCTCCATTCTCTCCATCCCTTCGGTTTCGACGCGCGGCCCTCACACAGATAGCCGCGGCTTGCGGCGCGAGCTACCGGTTGCGCTTTCCGCGACACATAGATTTTTGACTCCGAATGCAACGCGCCGGAGGTCGAGCATGTTGTAGCGCAGTCGTAATCGCGGCCTCGGCTTTCACTAGCGGAATCAAAAAAGTACTAACACCCGCCCCGGAACGTGGTGGCTGGCCGGATAGCGCGCGCCTAGCCTGATCAGATCGTCCGGGGGAGGAAACGTTCCGGGGGATGTTTGGGGCTGAGTGCCCCGCCGGGCGGCTTGGTGGAAAGCTCTACCGGCAAAGATTCCAACCATTTCAGGGAGCGAGACATGGGTTGCGAGACCAAGAGCTTAACATTGAACCGCCGCGCGCTTTTGCAGGGCGCGGCAGCCACTGCCGGCGGCCTGTTGCTGGCGGGCGGCGAGCGCGCCGCGGCGCAAGGCACGGCCTCCAA
This sequence comes from Mesorhizobium sp. WSM3862, assembly GCF_002294985.1. Classification (GTDB taxonomy): domain Bacteria; phylum Pseudomonadota; class Alphaproteobacteria; order Rhizobiales; family Rhizobiaceae; genus Mesorhizobium. The sequence continues at coordinate 30,193 of NZ_NSGE01000009.1, forward strand.
GGTTGTGGCCTGGGAGACCGGCTATCTCGGCTTCTTCTTCTTCGTCGTGCTGCAGGAGGCGCTGAAGCGCAAGGTCGAGGGCCTCGGCCTGGAATTCGTCGGCAAGGACGCCAATGGCGATGCCAACGCGCAGGTCAACGACTGGAACAGCCTGCTCTTGCAGAAGCCGCGCTACCTCATTTCCGACGCGCTGGATTCGGAGCTGCTCATCCCACTGAGCAAGAAGGCGAAGTCGCTCGGCGTGCCGCTCGGCATGGTCGACACCGTGCTTACCGGCGGAGAGGTAGCCGCTTCGGTGACCTTCGACAACAAGCAGTCGGGCGTCATGGCGGCAGAGAAGACCGCGGAGCTGCTCACCAAGAAGCACGGCTCGCCGAAGGGCAGCGTGCTCAACAATTACGGCTCGCTGACCGCCGTGGCGCTGCGCGACCGCAAAGACGGTTTCGAGGACACGCTTAAGAGCAAATATCCCGACATCGAGATCATCTCGCGGCCGCAGAACAACCAGCATGAGCAGGCGCTCGCCGTGGTCTCGGCGACGCTGCGCGAGCGGCCGGACCTCGACGCCATCCACATGCCGACCGACATCTTCGTCGTTGATGCCCGCAAGGCACTCGAAACGCAGAAACGGCTGTTTCCGGTCGGCCATGAGAAGCACATCATCCTGACCAGCATCGATGCCTCGCCGAATGCGCTGGAATGGGTGAAGGCGGGTGAGATCGACGCCGACATCGCACAGGACCCGATCGCCTATGTCGAGATCGTCGTCGACCTGTTGGAAGAGTACACGCTGAAGGGCAAGCCGGTTCCGACCGGACCTTACGAAAACAAGAAGTATTTTTGGGAGAAGGGCACGATCGCCGACAGCCCGTCCGGCCCGCTGCTCACCATCCCGCCCTACTTCCTCACCAAGGAAAATGCCGACGACCCGCGCCACTGGGCCAATGTCGTGACCCAGGTGTGGAAGATGCAGCAGAACGCCGGCTGAGATCGCAGCCGACGAGGCGGGTGAGAACGCGCCCATCGCGTTCTCACCTCATTTCGAGATTGGCGGTTATCCCAATGGTCATCCCCGACGGCACGATCATGCCCGATAGTCTTGCGCAGGACGGCGCCAACGCTGTTCTTACCGTCGACAACATCTTCAAGCGCTTCGGCCCGCTTGCGGTGTTGGACGGCGTCTCGCTGAGCGTGTCGCGCGGCGCGATCCATGGCCTGCTCGGCAAGAACGGCGCCGGCAAATCGACGCTATCCAACATCATCGCCGGGCTGTTGCGCCTCGACACCGGCTCGATCCTGCTCAACGGCGAAGACGTGTCGGCCCTGCCGTTGACGGCGCGCAAGAAGCGCGGACTCCACCTTCTGTCGCAGCATTCGGAGATCTTCGAAGACCTTTCGATCGGCGAGAACCTTCTGCTGCCGGATCTGCCGAGACGCTACGGCCTGACCGACTGGCCCGCGCTCCGCCGCCTGGCGGCGCGCCAGCTCGAAAGCCATGGCATGCCGGTCGACCCGAGGCGGCGCGCCGGCGACCTCGGCGCCAGCGACAGGCGCAGGCTCGCCATCATCAAGGCGGTCGCGGCCGAAGCCTCGCTGATCATCCTCGACGAGCCGACCGCAGGCCTTGCGGCGGCCGAGCGGCTGCATCTGCTGGAATGGGTCGAGAGCCTCACCCAACGCGGCACGTCTTTCATCTACATTTCGCACCACAACGACGAGGTGCGCCAGCTCTGTTCGGAATACACGGTGCTGCGCGACGGCAAGGTGACCGCCAGCGGCAAAGCGGCGGAGCTTTCGGCCGAGGCCATGGCGCGCGTCATCACCGGCGCCGACGTCGCCGAATTCCACCGCGCCCGCAAGGATCATGGCGCGGCCATCGAGCTCAGCGGGCTATCCTTTTCCGGCGGCGGCCCGGTCGATCTTGCGATCGGCCACGGCGAGATCGTCGGCCTCGTCGGCCTGCTCGGCGAAGGGCCGCAGGAATTGATGCGGGCGCTGGGCGGCCTGCTGCCCATCGAGGCCGGTGCCGTCCTGATCGATGGCCGGGAAGCGCGTCTCGGCTCGCCGGGGCAGAGCCTCGGCTCGGGCATTGCCTACCTCACCCATGACCGCATCGGCGAAGGCCTGGTCGGCTCGATGTCGGTGACCGAGAACCTCAACCTCGGCAATTGGCCGCTATCGCTCGGCTGGCTGGTGAGCGGCGCCGGCATGAACCGCCGCATGCGCGAGGCGCGCGGCGCCATGGAGATCGTCATGGGCAGCGGCGCCCAGGAGATCGGCGAGTTGTCTGGCGGCAACCAGCAGAAGGTGCTGCTTGGCCGGCTGCTGGAACGCAAGCCGAGATTGCTTCTGCTCGACGAACCGACCGTCGGCGTCGATGTCGCCGCCAAGGAGCAGATCCACCGCCTGATCGACGATGCGACGAAGAAGGGCGTTAGCGTGCTTCTGCTCGCGCAGGACCCGGAAGAGATGCAGCGCCTCGTCGACCGCGTGGTGATCTTCTCCAAGGGTCGGATCGCGCGGATGCTGCGCGGCGCCGAGATCACCATCGATGCGATCGCCGAAGCGAGAGCGGCGCGATGACAGGGGCAGTATCGGACATGACCAGCAAGAAATTCCTTCTCGACAATGTGGTCTGGATCCTGATCATCGTGTTCAGCATCCTCGCCGGCTTCCTCAATCCCTTCTTCCTTTCGGAAGGCAATCTGCAGAACGTGCTGGTGCAGGCGACCACGCTGGGCGTGCTGGTGCTTGCGGTCTCCTTCACGCTTCTGATCGGCGAGATCGATCTCTCGGTGGTCGGCAATCTGGTCTTCTCGAGCATGATCGGCGCCTATGCCATGCAGCAGTTCGGCGTCCACTGGACGCTGGCCGTGCTCATCACCATCGTTGCCGGGGTGCTCGTCGGTCTGCTCAACGGCTACTTCGTCGCCTATTTGCGCATGAATTCGCTGATCGCGACGCTGGCCATGGGGCTTTTTCTGCAAGGCGCGGTGCTCGGCGCCACCCAGGCCCGCACCATGGTGGTGACCGATGAAGGCTACAGCTACATAGGCAGCGCCACCATCGGCAGCTGGCCGGTAATGCCGATCGCCCTCTTCGTCGCCTATCTCCTGGCGCATGTCGTGCTTGCTTATTCGGCCTGGGGTCGCAACCTCTATGCCACCGGCGGCAACCGCCGGGCGGCGAATGCCGCAGGCATCAACGTCAAGCGCGCGAGGCTTGGCGCCTTCAGCGCTTCCGGCTTCCTCGCTGGAGTGGCCGGCTTCCTCTACACCTCCTATCTCGGCGGCGTCAGCGTGACCGTCGGCAGCACGACGCTGCTCTATGCCGTGGCAGCACCCGTCATCGGCGGCGTCTCGCTGTTCGGCGGGCGCGGCCGCGTCATCGGCATGCTCGGCGGCACGCTGCTCATCACCGTCATCCAGACCGGCCTGCAGCTCATCAACGTCTCGGCCTATTACATTCAGATGATCGGCGGCGCGATGATCCTGCTTGCGATCGCCGTCGATGCCTTCCGCATAAGGAGCGAGGAACGCGGCGTCGTTTGAGGCGCCGCTCAGCGCCGTGGAGGCTCAGAATAGTCAAAAAAGTACCAATGGAGTGGCGCGAACATGGTGGCGAAGATCTTGTCGGCTCGATAGCTTGGCTGACATGAGGCCGAAACCGGACGGCGCGTCGTAGAGGGGACGCGCCTTGGCTTCAATACGGGAGGAGCAGCGATGAAACCCGATCTTGAAGTTGTGCAGATCAGGCCGGGCGAGTCTTTCACTGCCTGGTCGCACGGTTACCCGTTCCGCACGGTGCGCTGGCATTTCCATCCGGAATACGAACTGCATCTCATCGTCGCCACCCGCGGCCGCTATTTCGTCGGCGACTTCATCGGCGAGTTCGAGCCGGGCAATCTGGTGCTGACCGGCCCCAACCTGCCGCACAACTGGGTGAGCGATGTGCCGAAGGACGCGACGGTGCCGCTCCGCTGCCGCATCATTCAGTTCAATGAGGGCTTTATCGACGGCGCAATCAACACCTTCCCCGAGCTCGCGGCGCTGACGCCGGTGCTCGAAGCCTCGCGCCGCGGCGTGCTGTTCAGCCGCCAGACCAGCAAGCAGCTTGGCCCGCTGATGGAAGAGATCATGAATTCGCAAGGCGTGCGCCGCATCGAGCTGTTCATGATGATAATGGGTCTGCTCAGCCGCGCCGAAGGCGCGCGCATGCTGGCCAGCGCGAGCTACCTGCCCGATCCGTCGGGCTATATGTCGGCCGGCATCAACAAGGCGCTTGCCTATCTGCGCGAGAACCTGACCCAGCCCTTCAGCGAGACGGACCTGGCCGCCATCGCCGGCCAGTCGCCCAGTGTGTTCTCCCGCTCCTTCCGCCAGCACACCGGTATGACGCTGGTTCAGTATGTGAAGCGGCTGCGCATCAACCTGGCCTGCCAGATGCTGATGAGCGACGAGCAGGCTTCGATCACCAGCATCTGCTTCGAGGTCGGCTACAACACCCTTTCCAACTTCAACCGGCAGTTTCTCGCCGAAAAGGGCATGACGCCCTCGCATTTCCGGCGGCTGACACTGCACAACATCAACCTGGCGAAAGCGGCCTAGCCAGCCGGCACGACAAGCAGCGGCGTCGAATTGGCATGGGCAAACGTGCGCGGCAAGGCAAAGCTTTGCCTGGGCCGCTAGCCGGAACGGCAACACCGATAGGGAACGAAGGTGACATCACCGTCCGCGACCTTGTCATCCTGCGGCAAAGCAATGACCTATAGCAACCGAACGGATCGGGCGAAGGATCTGAAGTCATGAGCAGTCATTTCATCGGCATCGACATCGGCACCGGCAGTGCCCGCGCGGGCGTCTTCGACGAAGCGGGCGCCATGCTTGCGTCCGCCAAGGCCGACATCGCCACCTGGCATGCCGAGGGCCATATCGTCGAGCAATCGAGCAATGACATCTGGCGCGCCGTTGCTACGACCGTCCGCGAGGCGGTGTCGCTTGCCGGCATCTCGGCGCAGTCGGTGCATGGCATCGGCTTCGACGCCACCTGCTCGCTTGTCGTTCTAGGGCCGGGTGGCGAGCCGCTGACGGTCAGCCCGTCAGGGGATCGCGAGCGCAACATCATCGTCTGGATGGACCACCGCGCCACCGAGCAGGCGCGCAGGATCAACGGCACCGGCGAGGATGTGCTGCGCTATGTCGGCGGCACAATCTCGCCCGAGATGGAAACCCCGAAGCTCTTATGGCTCGCCGAGAACATGCCGCGGACCTTCGCCGCGGCATGGCAGTTCATGGATCTCGCCGATTTCCTCACCTGGCGCGCCACCGGCAGCCTGGCGCGCTCGACCTGCACGGTGACTTGCAAATGGACCTATCTCGCGCATGAGGCACGCTGGGATGATGGCTATTTTCGCAAGGTCGGGCTCGGCGCGCTCGCGGATGAGGAATTTGCCCGGATCGGCACCGAGGTCGTGGCGCCGGGGAGCGCGCTCCCCAACGGCTTGACGAGCGAGGCGGCGGCCGAGCTTGGCCTTTTGCCCGGAACGCCGGTCGCCGCCGGCATGATCGATGCCCATGCCGGCGGCATCGGCTCGGTCGGCGCGCGCGGCGGCGCCGGCGATGTGACCACGCGCATGGCCTATGTCTTCGGCACCTCGGCCTGCACCATGACGACGACCGAGCAGGCGGCTTTCGTGCCGGGCGTGTGGGGGCCTTATTTCTCCGCCATGGTGCCGGGGCTGTGGCTGAACGAAGGCGGCCAGTCGGCCGCGGGCGCCGCCATCGATCGCCTGGTCGGCATGCACCCCGCCGCCGTCGAGCTGGCCGGGATCGCGGCGCGAGGCGGCCAGAACCTCAGCCAGTGGCTGGCGCAGGAGGCGGAGCGGCATGGCGGTGCGGCGAAGGCGGACAGACTGGTCGGCGGCTTGCATGTCGTTCCCGAATTTCTAGGCAATCGTGCCCCCTTGGCCAATCCCGACGCGCGCGGACTGATCGCCGGCTTGGACATGGCGACCGGAGCCGACAGTCTCGTCGCGCTCTATGTCGCCGGCCTCTGCGGCCTCGGCTATGGCGCCCGCCAGATCCTGGCGGCCATGCGTGGCCGCGGCATCAAGATCGACACCATCGCCATCAGCGGCGGCGCAGGGCAGAGCCCGCTCGTGCGGCAGCTCATCGCCGACTCCACCGGCAAGGTGGTCTACGCGCCAACGTCCCCCGAGCCGGTGCTGCTCGGCTCAGCGATGCTCGGCGCGGTCGCCGCCGGGCGCCACTCCGACCTTCCCGCGGCCATGGCGGCGATGTCGGAGGTGGGCGAGGTCTATTCGCCGAACGCGGCGCTCGCTGCCTGCCACGACAGGCGCTTTGCCGCGTTCGAACGCCTGCAGGCTGCTGCGCTGTCAGTTTTGGCTGTGTGAGATATCCAGCCGTCGCCCGCCAACATTCACCGTCACTTGCCCTCTTGGGCCGGAACCATCGCCGGGCGGAGGGGTTGTGTCGTCAGACTTCGATACATGGAAGGAAAGACGATGCGGACATTGACGATGATGCTCGCTCTTTCGACCCTTGCCCTGGCGCAGCCGGTCTCGGCTCAACACGCCGATCCGCAACCGCCCCAGGTTCTGCCCCCGGCTGAACAACGTCGGCTCGACCGGGTGCAACCCGATCCGGGAAGTTCCGGCCAAACCGTTACCAACGTCGTGGTGGTGGCGATGGAGGACCTGCCCGCAGAGATCAAGGTCCAGGCCGAAGCCGTGGTCACCAGGACAACCGCCACGGACCTGGCCAGGCTGCAGAAATCGATCGATGCCTCGCCCGAGGCGGTATCGGTGCTGCATGCGAACGGGCTGAATTCCTCGCAGGTCGTCGCCGCCAACATGGATGGCGACGGCACGCTGACGCTGATCATCCAGACCACGACATGATCGGCGCCGCCGCGGGCGGTTGACCCGACTGCAGCGGCCAAACAAAACGAGAGTCCGCGAAGAGGCCGCCATGGCCGAAACCGCAATTCGCAACTTCACGCTCAACTTCGGACCGCAGCACCCCTCGGCGCATGGCGTGCTCAGGCTGGTGCTGGAACTCGACGGCGAGATCGTCGACCGCGCCGATCCGCATATCGGCCTACTCCACCGCGGCACCGAGAAGCTGATCGAATACAAGAACATCTGCAGGCCCTGCCCTATTTCGACCGGCTCGACTATGTGGCGCCGATGAACCAGGAGCATGCCTTCTGCCTCGCCGCCGAGAAGCTGCTCGAAATATCGGTTCCCCGGCGCGGACAGCTTATCCGCGTCCTGTTTTGCGAGATCGGCCGGCTGTTGTCGCACCTGCTCAACGTCACCACGCAGGCGATGGATATTGGCGCGCTGACGCCGCCGCTCTGGGGCTTCGCCGAGCGGGAGAAGCTGATGGTCTTTTATGAGCGCGCGTCGGGCGCGCGCATGCATGCCAACTATTTCAGGATCGGCGGCGTGCATCAGGATCTGCCGGGAGAGTTGCTCGACGACATCTGCAATTTCTGTGATCCCTTCCTGGGAACATTGAGCAATCTCGATGAACTCCTGACCGAAAACCGTATCTTCAAGCAGCGCAATGTCGACGTCGGTGTGATCGGACAGGACGATGCTTGGGCATGGGGTTTCTCCGGCCCGATGGTGCGCGGCTCGGGCGCGGCCTGGGATCTGCGCAAGGCGCAACCCTATGAATGCTATCCCGAAATGGATTTCGACATTCCGGTCGGCAAGCACGGCGACTGCTACGACCGCTATCTCGTGCGCATGGAGGAGATGCGGCAGTCGGTTAGGATCATGAGGCAATGTCTGGAGAAGCTGCGCTTGCCCGACGGGCACGGCCCGGTCGCCGTACCGAACCAGAAGATCACGCCGCCGCCGCGCGCCATCATGAAGCGTTCCATGGAGGCGACGATCCACCATTTCAAGCTGTACACCGAAGGGCTTCATGTGCCGCAGGGCGAGGTCTACGCCGCGGTGGAGGCGCCCAAAGGCGAATTCGGCGTCTATCTTGTCTCTGACGGCAGCAATGTTCCGTACCGCTGCAAGATACGTGCGCCGTCTTTCGCCCACCTTCAGGCGATGGACTTCCTGTCGCGCGGGCACATGATCGCCGATGTCGCGGCCATCATCGGATCGCTGGATATCGTGTTCGGAGAGATCGATCGCTGAGCGGAGGCGCGGCGCGGGCAGCCCTAAGAGCAATTCCAGACACAGTCCCAAACTTCGCGCGGGGAATTGCATCAACAGCCGAATGAGCGAAAGCAAAAAGATAGAGCGGTTCGACGTTCTCGCAAAACAGTGAATCGCTCTAGCTACCGACGGCTGGGGACAACAAACAACTCCCCTCCGTCTCCGATAAGGATTGAACCTGCCGCGGTTCTTCGAACCGCGGCAGTCGTCTTAGTGCATGAACACCGATCTCAGCCAGGCAAGAATGCCCGAGCCTGGAGAGATGGCCGCGCGAACGCGGGACGCCGCCCAGCGTGCCGGCAGATTGGCGCCGACATGGCAATGGCAGACGACCTCGTGCAGTTGCCAGTCGCTGAGTTCGAAGAAGCGCTTTGCTTCGCCGTAGGTGTCGTCCTTCAGGCCCTGAGCACGAAAGATCGGGTCTTCGAAGGCGACGGTAATCGGCGATCCGGTGGAACGCATCTTTTCGCGCACGTCGGGTGTGGCGTATTCGGTGCCCGCAAGCGCCATAAGGCGCCGGCCGGGATCCTGCTCGAGAAGTTGCGCCCAGCGCTCGAGGCGTTGGCCACGACTGGCGATGAGAACCGCTGCTTCAGCATGAACGTCGGCAACGGCATTGAGTTGGTCTACGGTTTGGTGCTTCAAGGCCGCCTCCTATGTCGGCAGATGATCACCCGCCCCGCAAACGGAACTAAGGCGCTGCATGGCGCCGGCAAGGGCGAAATGGGCGACGGGAAATCATTTGATCGTCATTCGTGTTCGACCCCGCCGAAACGCGGCGGGATGGCTGTGGAACCATCCCCGGTCGAGGCCGTTCTGCCATGCGTCAGCCGCCGGTGATCAGGTGTCGATGAAGCGTCGGATGAGGCGGCTCTACCCATCATGTTCTGGTCGGGCAGATACCGGTTGCCCAAACCGCATCTCGCGGACTGCTCCGCCAGCGCAACGAGGGACCACCTTATGGCTATTCTCCCCACTCCCGACCCGACGCCAACGCCGGTCCCCACGCCGCCGCCGTTTCCCGACCCAAAACCGATGCGCGAACCGGATCCGGAGAGGCTGCCGGACGAGGAACCCGTTCCCAATCCGGATGAGAACGACGTGCCTCCCAAGCACTCGGGTGCGCTCGGTGCAGGGCCACGAGGCCATATCGGTGCGGGACGTCATCGATGAGGCCGACCTCGGGCGCTCGACTGATTCGCGACACGTCGGCCGGTCGCGCCGCCGCGCATTGTAAAGCGGATTGAACGATCTAAAGCACCAAGCCGGCGTCTATTCAAACCGCGCCGGCGTCCAGGCTCCTCCAGCCGCGTTCGACTCCACTGCCGCCGCCAGGAACTTCACACCACGAGCGCCGTCGATGACGTCCGGCACCTGCGCCGCGCGCGCAACATCGACCGCAGCGCCCGCTCGATGCGCGCGGATGATGTCGGCGGCATCGCGGTAGAAATTGGCGAAGGCCTCGATATAACCCTCGGGATGCGCCGCCGGCATGCGCGAGACGCGCCGGGCTTCCGCCGTCGAGCCGTGGCCGCCGCGCACCAGCGTGCGGACCTCCTCCCCATACGGCGCGAAGCGCAGTTCCTCTGGCGGCGTGCCCGACCATTCGAGCCCGGCCGGTCGCCATAGATGCGCACCGAAAGATCGTTGCAGTGGCCGGGCGAAGTCTGGCTGGCGAGGATGGTGCCGCGCGCCCCGCCGGTCCAGCGCACCAGGACATGCGCGTTGTCGTCGAGGCGACGACCTGGCACGGCGGTGAAAAGGTCCGCCGATACGGCGTCAGCCTCGAAGCCGGAGATGAAGCTCGCCAGGTTGAAGGCGTGCACGCCGAAGTCGGCAAGCACCGCCGATTGCCCGGCGCGCGCAGGGTCGGTGCGCCATTCGGCCTGCTTCTGGGCTTGCGCGTCGATCGGCTGCGTCAGCCAGTCCTGGATGTAGGCACCGTGCACGGACAGGATGCGGCCGAGTTCGCCCGCTGCCACCATTTCGCGCGCCTGCCGCGCCATGGCGTAACCGGTGTTGTTCAATGTGACGAGGAAGCGGCGCTTCTTCGCCTTGGTGAGCGCCACCAACGCCTCAGCTTCGGCAAGCGTCGTCGACAGCGGCTTGTCGCAGATGACGTCGATGCCGGCTTCCAGGAAAGCAGTGGCGATCGGCGCATGCAGATGGTTGGGCGTGACGATGACCACCGCCTCGATGCCGCCCGTCCGCGCCGCTTCGGCCTTTGCCATCGCATGGTAGTCGTCATAGCTGCGCTCCGGCGCGATGCCGATCTCGGCGGCCGATGCCGCGGCGTTTTCGGCATCCGAGGACAGCGCACCCGCCACCAGCAGGATCTGGTCGTCGAGCCGCATGGCCAACCGATGAACCGCGCCGATGAAGGCGTTGCGACCGCCGCCGACCATGCCGACCGTCAGGCGCTTGCGTAAGGTTCCGTCAGCGGTTGCGTAGACCATGGTTCGGGTCCTCCCGGATGCCGTCCAGCACAGGGACTATAGGAGGCGCCTCGCCAATTTCGAACAGCCTTTCCAAATTTTTGTTTTGTAAAACGATCGTGCCGCACTAGCCTTGTGCGAGACCGGTGGAGGAGGGTTCGGATGGTGAAGGGTCGCATGGCTACCCGCCGGCTTGTCGAGGCGATGGAAGCAAGACAATCGCTTCAAGTTTTGAATTCTCCCCTTTTTCCAACCGTCGGCGACTCGCGATCTTCACCGCAAGTTCGGGTCGCCTCACGTACAACAGCTCAAATCCGGCCCATCTTATGAGCGGCGCACGAACCTCACCCGGCGAGAGCGTTCCCCGTAAACGCGGCCGTTCGCTGGCGGCACTTGGCTACACGAAACCACAAACCTATGAGGAGCTGCGCGCGGTGCTCTCTTCCGGCACGGTGCATTTCCCGAAAAGGATGCGCCAAGTCGCCATCTTCCTATGGCAGCATCCGAGCGACGTTGCGCTCGGCACCATCGCTCAGGTGGCGGCGCAGGCAGGCGTGCAGCCCTCGACGCTGGTACGCTTCGCGCAGATCTTCGGCTATGCCGGCTTTTCCGACTTCCAGGGCCTGTTCAAGGACCATTTGAAAGGCTCCTGGCCGGAAGGACGCACGCGCGACAACAAGGAACCGGCAGCAGCCGAACCCCACGCCGACTTGCATTTCCTCAACGGCATGGTCGGCGCCTCGCAGGCTTCGCTCAACCGCATCGGCAATGGCTTCGACACCGACAGCTTCGAAAAGATGGCCGACCTGCTGGCGGGAGCCGAGCTGATCTATGTGATCGGCAGCAAGCGCGCTTTCCCGGTCACCACCTATCTGTCGCTGACGCTGTCGCAACAGGGCGTGCGCAACGTCTTGGTCGACAATGTCGGCTCGACCGCGCTCGATCAACTCGGCTGCATAAGCCAGCGCGACGCGGTGCTCGCCGTTTCCTTCAGCCCTTACAACTCGATCACCCCAGACCTGGTCGCCCTCGCGCATGATCGCGGAGCACGCATCGTCGCCATCACCGACAGCACCTTCTCACCGCTGGTGAAACTCTCCGACACCTGGCTGGAAGTGGTGGAACAGGACTTCGCAGGCTTCCGCTCGCTCGCCGCTTCGCTCGCCGTCGGCATGGCTTTGGTCCACGGCGTCGTCGCGCGGCGGACAGGCTGATCGGCGCAGTTGACTGCAAGGAACTGCTGTTCCATATTCGAGAAAATAGAAACTTTGTTCCGGGAGGAGGAATGGAGGTTCGGCTCGACGGCAAGGTCTTGTTGATCACCGGTTCGACGCAAGGGATCGGCCGCGCGATTGCCTGGACGGCCGCCCGTTCCGGCGCCGAAGCTTTGCTGATCACCGGCCGCAACCGGCAGCGCGGCGACGCGGTCGCGGCGGAACTGTCGGCGATCGGGGCGCCGTCCGCTTTCCTGGCAGCCGACCTCGGCGACCCGGAGACTCCGGCCCTGCTCGCCGCCGCATGCACCGAGCGCTTCGGCCGCATCGACGGGCTGGTCAATGCAGGGGCTCTGACCGACCGGACCTCCTTCGTCGATGCCGGCCTCGACGACTGGACATCATTGTTCGCCGTCAATGCGCGTGCGCCGTTCTTCCTGATGCAGGCGGCGATCGCCGACATGAAAAAGCGCGGACAAGGCGGCGCCATCGTCAACATCCTGTCGATCAATGCGCATTGCGGCGCGCCGGACCTCGCCGTCTATTCCGCCACCAAGGGCGCTCTGGCGACGCTGACCAAGAATGCCGCCAACGCGCACCGCTTCGATCGCATCCGCGTCAACGGCATCAATGTCGGCTGGACCGACACGCCCGCCGAACGCGTCATGCAGGCCGAAACGCTCGGCCACGGCCCGGGCTGGCTAGACGCGGCCAATGCCGCGCAGCCCTTCGGCCGGCTACTCTCCGTTGCCGACGTAGCGAACCTCGCCGTCTTCCTGCTTTCCGACGCGGCCGGGCCGATGACCGGCGCGCTGATCGACCAGGAGCAATGGGTGATCGGAGCGAACCGGTGAGCATCTCACCCTCCGCCAATCTCGGCCCCACCCTGCTCGGCGTTGTGCCGCCTGAAGTCCGCAGACCGGCTTACGCTCGCTCGGCGCTGCAACCGGGCATTGCCCATATCGGCGTCGGCGCCTTTCACCGCTGCCACCAGGCTGAATACACCGATGACCTCCTGGCGGACGATTTCGACCGCTGGGGACTGGTCGGCATCAACATCCGGCCTCCCGTGCTCGCCGCGACGCTCGGCCGGCAGGACGGCCTCTATACGCGGCTCATCCGTCAGAACAACGAGGTCGAGGCCCGCGTCATCGGCAGCATCGTCCGCGTGGTCGACAGCCAGCACAGCGCCGCGCCCGCACTCGAGGTGCTCGCCTCGCCCGATATCGAGATGGTCACGATGACGGTGACCGAAAAGGGCTATTGCCACATCCCGTCGAGCGGCGCGCTCGACCTAGACCATCCCGACATTGTCCACGACCTCGCCAACCCTGAGGCCCCGCGCAGCGTGCCCGGCATCCTGGCACGAGCGCTTGAGCTGCGCATGGGCTCGCATGGCCGCCCGGTGACGCTGCTTTCCTGCGACAACATCCCGGCCAACGGCACTATCCTCGGCAATGTCGTGCAGACATTCGCCGAGCGGCGCGGCAACGGCTTGGCGGACTGGATCGCCGCCAATGTCGCCTTCCCCTCGGCCATGGTCGACCGCATCGCGCCGGCAACGACCGAGGCCGACATCGACGCGGTGGAACAGCGCTTCGGCTATCGCGACAGCGCCGTCGTCGTCGGCGAGCGCTTTCGGCAATGGGTGATCGAGAACCGCTTCGCCGGCCGCGTGCCGCGCTGGGACCGCGTCGGCGCCGTTTTCGTAGACGACGTCACGCCGTTCGAGCATCTCAAGATGCGGGTGCTGAACGGCGCCCAGACGGCACTCAGCTATCTTGGCGTTTTGGGCGGCTTCGAGCACACATCGGACGCCATGGCCGACCCGTTGCTTGCCACCTTCGTCCGCCGCATGCTGACGGAAGAGACGCTGCCGACACTGATGCCCGTGCCCGGCATCTCGCCGTCGGCCTATGTCGAGCAAAGCCTTTCGCGCCTCGCCAACACGGCGATCCGCCACCGCAATCACCAGATTGCTACCGACGGCTCGCAGAAGATCGTCCAGCGCCTGCTCAACCCGGTCAGTGATCGCCTGGCTAAGGGCCAAAGCAGCGCGCTGCTGTCGGTTCCGATCGCGGGCTGGATGGCCTATCTGATCAAGGCATCGTCGCGCTTCGGCCGCGCCTGGCAGGTGTCCGATCCTTTTGCCGAAAAGATTGCGGCCATCGCCGACCGCGTTGGTTCGGACAGCAAGGCCCTTGCCAATGCAATCCTTGCCGTCGAAGCCATCTTTCATCCGTCACTTGCCGCCAGCGACATGTTCCATGCAAATGTCGTCACCAGCCTCGATGGTTTGCTGTCAGATGATCCGATGGCCTTTGTCAGACATGTGTGCGCTGACCCAACAGACGAACGGTTGAAGCGACCAGCACGATCTGCATAGTACGAAGCGGGAGGCATCATGAAGCTTGGACTGCTCACGGCACCATTTCCGGATATTGCCCTCGGCGATGTCGCCGACTGGGCGAACTCGGCCGGCTTCGAAGCGCTCGAGATCGCCTGCTGGCCGAAGACTTCGGGCGCCAGCCGCCGCTATGCAGGCACCAGCCATATCGACGCCGCCGGCACCTCCCCCGCGCAAGCCAAGGACATTGCGGCCGAGCTCGCCGGCAAGGGCCTGACGATCTCCGGTCTCGGTTTCTATCCCAATCCGTTGCATCCCGATCAGGCGCATCGCGATGCGGTGATCGATCACCTGAAGAAGGTGATCGTGCTGGCAAGCCGAATCGGTGTCTCGCTCGTCAACACCTTCTGCGGCGGCGACGCCTCGAAGACTGTCGACGACAACTGGCAGGCCGCGCAGAAAATCTGGCCCGCGATCATCGCCCACGCGCGCGAGCACGGCGTCAAGCTCGCCTTCGAGAACTGCCCGATGATCTTCAGCTATGACGAATGGCCGGGCGGACACAACATCGCCTATTCGCCCTATGTCTGGCGCCGGATTCTCGAGGCCTGGGGCGGCGACGTCGGCATGAATTTCGACCCCTCGCATCTCGTCTGGCAGATGATCGACAAGGAACGCTTCATCCGCGAGTTCGGCCCGCACATGCTGCATGTGCATGCCAAGGACCTGATGATCGATCATGATGGTTTGTATGAGCGCGGGATCCTTTCCGCAGGCATAGGCTGGCAGGTGCCACGCATGCCGGGGCTTGGCGACATCAACTGGAGCAGCATCTTTTCGGGCCTTTACCGGGCTGGATATGACGGGCCGGTGGTCATCGAGCATGAGGACCGCCGGTTCGAGGGAAGCGACGAGAAGGTCAAGCGCGGTTTTCTGCTGGCTCGCGACGTGCTGCGCCCCTTCGTCAAATGAGGGGACAAACGGCTAGGCTTCGATCGCTTCGGAGCCCAGGAACTGAAATCAATGTGGAGGAGCACTGAAATGAAGAAATACCTGACCATGGCCCCGCTGCTTGCCGGCGCTGCCTTGCTTGCTTCGGTGGGCGTGTCGTCCGCCGAAGGCAAATACACGATCGGCATCTCCAACACCGTGCAGGGCAATGGCTGGCGTGAGGAAATGATCTGCGCCATGAAGGCCCAGGCGCTCGCCTCCGGCGAAGTGGCGAAGCTCAACATCGCCCACCGCAACACCGACGCCGCCGGCCAGCTCGAGGACATCCGCAATCTGATCAGCGCCAAGGTAAACGCCATCGTCGTCAACCCGGCCGATCCGGCCGGCATCAAGGCCGGTCTGGAGGAAGCCACCAAGGCCGGTATCGTCGTCGTCGCTGTCGACCAGGCGGTGACCGAGCCGTCCGCATACATCATCTCCAACAACCAGGAACAGTATGCCTATCTCGGCGCCAAGTGGCTGTTCCAGCAGATGGGCGGCAAGGGCGAGGTGCTGTACATGCGCGGCGCCGCCGGAGCTTCCGCCGACAGCGACCGCGACAAGGGCTTCAAGAAGGCGCTGGCCGAATTCCCCGACGTGAAGGTCGCGCAGGAAGTCTTCACCGGCTGGCAGCAGGATCAGGCCAAGCAGCAGATCCTGTCCTTCCTCGCCACCGGAACGCCGATCAACGGCATTTGGACCTCCGGCATCGACAACGTCATCGTCGACGCTCTGGTCGAGCAGCAGGCGCCGATGGTGCCGGTTGTCGGCGCCGACAATGCCGGCTTCGTCGGTCAGTTGAACACGGTTAAGGGTCTGGTCGGCGCTGCCGTCACCAATCCCGGCTCGATCGGCGGCGCCGGCGTTTCGCTCGCACTGCAGATCCTCGACGGCAAGAAGCCGGCGCAGCAAACCGTTCTGGTCGAGCCGCAGCTCTGGGAAAATGTCACGGAGGAAGGCAAGGCCAAGCTGAAGGCGGCCGCCGACCCGTCGCTCAGCCCCGAATGGCCGGTCTCGATCTCTATCCCGGACTGGACCACCTACACCAAGGAGCAGATCGTCGCCTGCAAGGGTCCGGGCGAATAGTCGCCTGAGCGACTTCAACTCCGCAGATGTCGCAAAAAGCATCCTACGGTTTTGCGATAAGGAGCTGCGGCAGATAGGGTCGCCGGGACGGCAGGTGCGAACCTGCCGTCCTCGGTGCTTGATGCGAGAACGCTGGTTTTGACGACGAACGAATTGCCGAACAATACATTGCTGGACGCCACCGGCGTGGCGAAGAATTACGGCGCGGTGTCGGCGCTGCGTGACGCATCATTGTCGGTGCTGCCGGGCGAAGTGCATGCGCTGATGGGCGCCAACGGCGCCGGCAAGTCGACCCTTGTTAAGATCCTGACCGGTGCGATCCCGGCGGATGCCGGCCGCATCCTGATCCGCGGCGAAGCTCGCGATGTCCGCTCTCCGGCCGCCGCGCGTCGCGCCGGCCTGCTGCCGGTCTACCAGGAACCGGCGCTGATCCCTGACCTCGATGTGCTTTGCAATCTCAGGCTCACTGGCACGCCGGTCGAGCCGTTCCGCGCCTGGGTGCGCGAGCTCGGCATTCCGAACCTCGACATACGCGAGACCGCGCGCGACATCCCGCTGGCCGTCCTGCGCGTGCTCGACCTGGCGCGCGCTTTAGCCGTCGAGCCCGACGTTCTGCTGCTCGACGAGATGACGGCCGCGCTGCCGGCCAACCTTGCCGAAAAGGTGCTGGAAGTCGTGCGCCGCCAGGGCGACAGCGGCCGCTCGGTCATCTTCATCTCGCACCGTTTCGTCGAGATCTCGGCGCTGTGCGACCGAGCCACGGTGCTGCGCGACGGCGCAACCGTCGGCGTGGTCGACATCGAGCCCGGAGTCGAGGAAAAGATCGTCGAGATGATGCTTGGCGCCCGTATCGAGAAGACCAGCGTCGCCGCGGCGCGCACGGCAAGCGAAGCGCCGGTGGTGAAGGACAGCCACCCTCGGCTTTCGGTCCGCAACCTGCAGCTCGGCACGAAGCTGCATGACGTCTCTTTCGATCTCGCCAATGGCGAGGTGGCCGGCGTCGTCGCGCTCGAGGGCCAGGGCCAGGACGAGCTCTTCGCCGCCCTTGCCGGCTCGATCCGCCCGGCCGGCGGCACGATCGCCGTCGATGGCGCGCCGGTGAAGTTCTTCCATCCAAGCGATGCCATCCAGGCCGGCCTCGCCTACGTGCCGGGTGACCGCACAGAGGCTTTAGCCATGCAACGTTCGGTGCGCGAGAACATCGCGCTGCCTTTCAGCGCTGCGCTGCGCAAATGGGGACCGATCAAGGTGCGCCGGGAGCATATGGTGGTTTCAAGCGCCATCGCCCGGCTGCAGATCGACACCCGCGCGCAGGGCGAGGTCCAGCGCCTTTCCGGCGGCAACCAGCAGAAGGTGACGATTGCCCGCTGGATCGCGGCAGATGCCCGCACCATCCTCTGCTTCGACCCGACGCGCGGCATCGATGTCGGCACCAAGCAGGAAATCTACAAATTGCTGCGCGAGCTCGCCGGCCTCGGCAAATCGGTCCTCTTCTACACATCCGAGCTGGAGGAAGTGCAGCGTGTCTGCGACCGCGTCATCGTCATCTTCGGCGGCCGTGTCGTCGACACCTTCCCGGTCGAGCTCGCCGACGAGCCGGCTCTGATGCGGGCCGCCTACGGCCTGCCGCGCGGCGCCAGGGCGGATGTCGGCATCCTTGCCGATGTCAGGCCAACGTCCGACGCGGAGACCGCGCCATGATGCGCTTCCTGCGCCGCCAGGGCTGGGTCGCCGGCCTGCTCGCCCTGCTCGTATTCCTGTTCGTCGTCACCAAGCTGATCCAGCCGGGCTACGGCAGCGGCGACTTCGGCTCGCTGGCGCGGGCGGTTCTGCCCTACGCCTTCGCCGTCGCGGCGCAGACTGTGGTGGTCATCGCCGGCGGCATCGACTTGTCAGTGGCCGCCATGATGGCGCTGACCAGCGTCACCGCCGCCTCGATGATGAACGGCGCCAGCGAGGAGTATGCGTACTTCGTCGTGCCCTTCGTGCTGGCCATGGGCCTTGTGCTCGGCGCGCTAAACGGCCTCCTAATCGTCGTGACCCGAGTGCCGGATATCGTGGTTACTTTGGCCACGCTATTCGTCCTGCAAGGCGCGGCGCTCCTGGTGCTTGACGCGCCCGGCGGCGCAGCCGCCGAGTGGCTGAAGGCCACCGTCGTCGGCACCATGCCGATCCCCGGCCTGCCGGATTGGGCCGATGCCTGGGTCCCAAAGGCGCTGGTGCTGCTGCTTGTCTGCCTCTTCGTCATCTGGATCCCGCTCAGGCGCTCGCGGCTTGGCCTTTCCATCTACGCCATCGGCAGCAACGAGCTCGCCGCCTTCCGCAGCGGCGTGCCGGTGGCCCGCACCAGGATCGTCGCTTACGCGCTCTCCGGCCTGTTCGCAGCACTTGGCGGGCTGTCGCTCACCATCAGCACCGGCATCGGCGCGCCGATTCCCGGTCCCTATCTGCTGGCCAGCGTCGCGGCGGTGGTGCTGGGCGGCGTCGCGCTCGGTGGCGGCAAGGGAGGGCTGCTCGGGCCGATCATCGCCGTCTTCGTGCTCAGGCTGGTGCGCACCGACCTGACGCTTCTGGCCATCGATCCCAACGTCACGGCCATCATCGAGGGCGCGATCATGGTCGCCGTGGTGATGTTCGGCGCCTTCATCACCATCCGGGGCCGCCCGGCAGGAGCAACACCATGACGAACAGCGCGACCATGCCCCAGCCGGTCTCGCTCGGCCGCCGCCTGAAGCGCTTCATGGCAGACCGGCCGCTCATCCCGCTGATCATCCTGCTCGTCATCCTGGTGCTGATCCTGCAGGTTCTTCGCCCCGGGATCGTCAATGAACGCTGGATCGCCAACACCGCCAAGTTCGCCATTCCGCTGGCAATCCTCGCCGGTTGTCAGACCATGACGATGCTCACCGGCGGCATCGACCTCTCGGTCGGCACGGTGGCGACGATGAGCGCCTTCATCATGGCGACGCAAATCGTCAACCAGGATCCGACGGTGGCTTTCATCCTCGCCATGCTGCCGGCGGTGCTGATCGGCCTCGTCAACGGCGTCGGCGTCGGCGTCTTCCGCGTCCATCCGCTGATCATGACGCTCGGCACCAGCCTGATCGGCACCGGCTTCCTGCAGGTCTACCAGCGCACCGTGATCGCCTCCGGCGCCAAGATTCCGGATTTCCTCAACTGGCTGGGCACCGGCCTCACTTACGGCTTCCCCAACGCGCTCTTCCTGTTCGTGCCGGTGGCGGTGCTGATCGTCTTCACCTTGAACCGTACAGGCTTCGGCCGCCTGCTCTACGCCGTCGGCGACAATGAGCGCGCTGCACGGCTTTCGGGCGTCCGCTACTGGCAGGTGATCACGGCGCTCTATGTCATCTCCAGCCTGCTCGCCGGCATCACCGGCCTGCTCTATATCGGCCTGATCAAGGCGCCCTCGCTGTCGCTCGCCGAGCCGCTGGTGCTACCTTCGGTGGCTGCCGCCGTCATCGGCGGCACCTCGATCTTCGGCGGCCGCGGCGGCTATATGGGAACCATTGTCGGCGCGCTGATCCTGACGGTGCTGACGACGCTGCTCACCATCCTGCATATGCCCGAAGGCGGCCGCCGCATCCTCTTCGGCTTCATCGTGCTGTTCGTGACCGCGGCCTATTTGAGGATCATCGAGGACAGGTAACAGGGGAAGCTATGCCGAGGCGTTGATTAGCTTGCCACGCGCTGCGGCATGTATGGCCACAACAAGATCCTTTTCGTCGAACGGCTTGCCGACAAGCGCGACATCGAGGGGGCGCTCCACGATTTTCTCCGCATCCGCATAGCCGGTGATCATGACCGCCGGCCAGCCGGCACGCAGATTGCGGGCAAACCGGATCACGTCTATGCCCGAGATAAGGGGCATGGCAAAGTCGGTGACGATCACGTCGAATCGATCCGGCTCTCTCTCAATAGCGGCAAGCGCTTCGGCTCCGCCGGAGGCTCCTACGACCTCGAAGCCGGACTGCCTGAGCGACATGGCCGTCATTTCTCTCAAGGAGTGGCTGTCATCGATGAGCAGAACGGTCAGTGATCGTTCGCCAACCGCCGTGGCGCGCTCCGCGTCGGCAGCCTCGACAGCCTCTGCGCCGGCAACAGCGATAGCCTCGGTGACATCCTGCGGCTGATTGGATCGGGGCAGCCACAGTTCTATGATGGTGCCGCGGTCCACCTCGCTCTCTATCCTGAGCGTGCCGCCCGACTGCTTGGCGAAACCATAGACGGTGCTGAGACCCAGCCCCGTGCCCTTCCCGATCGGCTTGGTTGTAAAGAACGGCTCGACCACCTTGCTTATCATGTCGCCGGCAATTCCGGTCCCGGTGTCCTCGACAGCGACCACCACATAGTCGCCGGCCGGCAGTTCGTCGCCCGCGTGGCCGACGCTGCGGTTGCTCGTCCGGACGAGAACCGTGCCTCCCGAAGGCATTGCGTCTCGCGCATTGAAGATGAGGTTCATCAAGGCGAGCTCGAGCTGCGCCGCATCCACATACACGGGCCATGTGTCGTCACTCACCAGCCACTTGAAGCGCACGAGGCCTCCAAGGACCGGGGCAACCAACCCGTTCATCGTATCCCCAAGGCTCGACAAGGGTACTGCCACGGGCTTCAGGTCCTGGCGTCGCGAAAAAGCGAGCATGCGCTGGACGAGATCCCTGCCTTGCCCGGCGGAGCGGCGTGTCATGTCGAGGATCTTGGTAGCGTTGCCGTCCAGCGTCAGCTGTCGCTCGAGCAGGCTTAGGCCGGAAAGGATCGCCGCGAGGAGATTGTTGAAGTCATGGGCGAGTCCGCCGGTCAGTTTGCCGATCGCATCGAGCCGCTGCGACTGCAGCAGCTGGCTCTCCAGGCGGCGTTGCTCTGTTATGTCTTGCATGGTGCCAAGCAACTCGAGCCCAGCGTCATCTTTGGAAACCACGCCCCGATCGAAGAAGATGCGATATTCATCATTGGCGCACCGCCAGCGAAATTCGCAGCCATAGGACCCCGTCTCGCATGCCGCCGAAAGCGACCTGGTTACCTCCTGGCGATCGTCGGGGTGAACCCGGCTGAGCCCGAAATCCGGATGCGACAGGAAACGGCTCGGCGGGAACCCTGTCAGCCGCTCGACGCCTTTCGAGACGTAGCGTGCGGCGAAAGGCGCCTCAGCCGAGCGGGCATGAAAACAAATTGGAAGCGAGGCAAGAATAGCCTCCTGCCTTGCTTCCGAATGGCGCAGCGCCCGCTCGGCATCGAGTTTGTCCGACTTGGCCTTCAGCGCCTGTTCGAGCAGCCGCTGCTCCCGCGCCGCGTTTCGCTCGATCTCGCGCGTCTTCTCATGAAGATCGACGAAGACCATAACCTTGGAGCGAAGCATCACCGGGTCGAACGGCTTGAACAGGTAGTCGACAGCGCCGACGTCATAGCCGCGCAGCATATGCGCCTCTTCCTTGCTGATCGCGGTAAGGAATATGATCGGCGTGTTTTTCGATCGTTCACGCCGGCGGATCAGCGTGGCCGTCTCGTAGCCGTCGAGGTTCGGCATGAGCACGTCGAGCAGGATGACGGCGAAATCTTCCTTGAGCAGGAAGCGCAGCGCTTCCTCACCCGACTGGGCGCAGACGACCTCGCCGACTTCGCCAAGCACCTCCGCGATGGCAAGCAGATTGCGTTCGTCGTCATCGACCGCGAGAACGCGTGCCCGCAATCCTTCGACCGGTTCGCTTCTTTCTGCCTCGATCGCGGCCATTCCTTTTACCTGCCGGAGCGCTTTCAGATGGCGGTCATCAATGCCGGCGCGAAGGGCTCAGCCCGCGCTCGCGCGCGACCGATCCAAACCCGCAGCAACGCAAGCAGCAGATCGAGATCGACCGGTTTGGCGATGTAGTCGGATGCGCCGGCGTCCAGGCATTTCTGACGGTCGCCTTTCATCGCCTTGGCGGTAACCGCGATCAATGGGATGTGGGCTATCGCCGGCATTGCCCGAATCCGACGCATGGTCTCGTAGCCGTCCATTTCCGGCATCATGATGTCGATCAAGGCGACATCGACGTCGGGTGTTTCTTCGAGCAACGCGATGCCGTCCCGGCCCCGTTCGGCATGCTGCACATCAATGTCGTAAGTCTCCAGCACGCTGGTCAACGAGTAGATGTTGCGAATGTCGTCGTCGACGATCAGAACCTTGGCGCCGGCGAGATCGGCATTGTCGACCTGCTCGGTGGCCAAGATCTGTTCGCTCTGCGTGTCGCTTGGCAGAGCCGCCGAGATCAGGAGCCCGAGCTGGCCGAAGTTATCGGCACGTGGGACATCGCCCAGTGCCGGATGCAGCGCGACCTGCTGCAGAAACGCGTCCGGGTGCGGCGTGAAGAACAGCAGGCGCGGTAGAGCGTCGCTGAACTGAGACACGATTTCGTCGAGCATCTGGGCGTTGTCCTTCGCTGAACGCCCAAACCCGAAAACAAACGCATCATAAGCGGCGGCGGCCGGCTCGTCCGCGTTGGCGGCGACTCGACCGACCGCGGTGACCGAGGTGATGCCATCTCGAATGGCTTCTACCAGGGCCAGGCGGCGCTCGGGATCGGGATCGGCGATCAGCACGTTGCGCTGCACCCTCAGGTTCCGTGAATGGATTTCCTCGAAAACGCGGGCGAGCTCACCAGCCGAAACCGGCTTGCTCGAAACGCTTGCAGCGCCCCTGCGCGTCAGCACTTCGAGATCCTCGGCGCCGGAGATGACATGGATCGGAATGTTCCTGGTCTTCTGGTCATGCCGCAGAAGGTCGAAAAGCACCCAGCCGTCGATGTCCGAAAGGCCGAGATCGAGCGTGATCGCATCGGGCATCAGCTTGCGGGTCAGCGCCAGCGTGCCGGAGCCGGCCGTTGAAAGCACCCCCTTCAGTCCGGCGGATCGAGCAAGACCGAGCAGCAGCCCTCCGAAAGTCGGGTCGTCCTCGACAATAAGCACCACCCTGTCCGAGGGATTGATCGAGTCACGATCGTCCGCAAGTTCTGGGGTACCCGAGCTGTCTGCTGGCTGGACGCCCGCCGCGATGACGTCGGCAGGCGAAAGCTCGATCGGCGCCGCCAGGCTGCTGCTGCGCGGGCCGTCGAAGGGGATGACCAGGGTGAAGGTCGATCCCTTGCCTGGCTCGCTTTCGACGCGCAGCTCACCGCCGAGCAGCCGGGCGATTTCCCGGCTGATGGAAAGGCCGAGGCCAGTGCCGCCATATTTGCGGCTGGTCGTGCCGTCGGCCTGCTGAAACGCCTCGAAGATGAGCTTTTGCTTGTCTTCCGGAATGCCGATCCCGGTATCGGTAACGGCGATCGCCAGTGCCCGGGGCGGCGCCGCACCGTTTTTGCGGCCGGTTCTCTCGGCATGGATGTTCAGCATCACCTCGCCGTTGGACGTGAATTTGAAGGCATTGGACAGCAGATTGAGCACGATCTGCTGCAGCCGCTTTTCGTCCGTGCGGATCGTGTCAGGCAGGGCTTGCTCGATCTTGATGGTGAAGCCGAGCCCCTTGTCAGCCGCAAGCTGTCTGAAAGTCCGCTCCATATGCTGGCGCAGGTGTGCGAGCGGCATGTCGTTGATTTCGATCGACACCGTGCCGGACTCGATCTTGGAAAGATCCAGTATGTCGTTGATGAGGCTGAGCAGGTCGGTACCTGCCGAGTTGATAGTACGCGCGAAATCGATCTGCTTGTCGTTCAGATTCCCCTGCTGGTTGGTCGCAAGCAGATTGGACAGGATCAACAGCGAATTCAGCGGCGTCCTCAGCTCGTGACTCATGTTCGCCAGGAATTCGGATTTGTATTTGGAGGTCAGCGCCAGTTGCTCGGCCTTCTCCTCCAGAGCCCGCCTGGCCATCTCGATCTCGAGGTTCTTGTTTTCCACCTGCTTCTTTTCATTCTCGAGCAGTTGCGCCTTTTCCTGCAGCTCCTCATTGGTGGCGTGAAGCTCTTCCTGCTTCTTGGTGAGCTCGGTCTGACGCGACTGCAGTTCGGACGTCAAAAGCTGCGATTGCTTGAGAAGCCCTTCCGTGCGCATGGTCGCGGCGATCGTGTTGAGCACGATGCCGACCGATTCCATGAGCTGCTCCAGGAAAAGGCGGTGCGTATCGCTGAACCGGCTGAACGAAGCGAGTTCGATAACCGCCTTGACCTCGTCCTCGAACAATGCCGGCAGGACGATGGCGCTCGCCGGCGGGGCCTCGCCCAGGCCGGAGGTGATGCGCAGGAAGCTCGATGGGACGTCATCGAGCATGATTGCCCGTTTGTCGGCGGCGCACTGCCCGATCAGGCCTTCGCGGAAGTCGACCCGTTGGCGGACGGTGGCCTTGCCTTCGGCGGCGTAGGACGCGGCTAGTTCCAGATAGGATTCTTCCTCGTCGCGATTGGTGACGTAGAACAGGCCATATTGCGCGTTCACCAGTGGCGCGAGCTCGGAAATGATCATCCGCGAAACCGTGGCAAGGTCCCGCTCGCCCTGCAGCATGCGCGAGAAACGGGCGAGATTGGTCTTCAGCCAATCCTGCTCGGCATTCTTCAAGGTCTGATCCTTGAGGTTGCGGATCATCTCGTTGATGTTGTCCTTCAGCGCCGCGACCTCGCCGGAGGCCTGCACGCTGATCGAGCGGGTGAGGTCGCCCTTGGTTACCGCGGTCGACACTTCGGCGATGGCCCGGACCTGGGTCGTCAGGTTCGCCGCCAGCTGATTGACGTTGTCGGTCAGGTCGCGCCACAGGCCGGCGGCGCCCGGCACCCTGGCCTGGCCGCCGAGCTTGCCCTCGATGCCGACCTCGCGAGCCACGTTGGTCACCTGATCCGCGAAGGTCGCCAGCGTCTCGATCATGCCGTTGATCGTGTCCGCCAGCGAAGCGATCTCGCCCTTGGCATCGACCGCAAGCTTGCGCTTCAGATTGCCCTGAGCAACGGCGGTGACGACGTCTGCAATGCCGCGCACCTGGTTGGTCAAATTGGTCGCCATCAGATTGACGTTGTCGGTCAAGTCCTTCCAGGTGCCGGCCACACCCTCTACCCGAGCCTGACCGCCGAGCTTGCCTTCGGTGCCGACTTCGCGCGCCACGCGCGTCACCTCGCCGGCGAACGAGTTGAGCTGGTCGACCATGGTGTTGATGGTCGACTTCAGCTCCAGGATCTCGCCTTTGACGTCGACGGTGATCTTCTTGGACAGGTCGCCTCGCGCCACCGCTGTGGTAACTTCGGCGATGTTGCGAACCTGACCGGTGAGGTTCTCGGCCATCGAGTTGACGTTGTCGGTCAGGTCCTTCCAGGTGCCGGCAACGCCGCGCACCTGTGCCTGACCGCCGAGCTTGCCTTCGGTGCCGACCTCGCGAGCCACGCGCGTCACTTCCGAGGCAAAGGAGTTCAATTGGTCCACCATCGTGTTGATGGTGTCCTTGAGCTCCAGGATTTCACCGCGCACATCGACCGTGATCTTTTTCGACAGATCGCCGAGTGCGACGGCGGTCGTCACCTCCGCAATGTTGCGCACTTGGCCCGTGAGATTGGCGGCCATGGCGTTGACGTTGTCGGTGAGGTCCTTCCAGGTGCCGGCAACGCCGCGTACCTGCGCCTGTCCGCCGAGCTTGCCGTCGGAACCCACTTCGCGGGCGACGCGCGTCACCTCCGAGGCGAAGGAGTTCAACTGGTCCACCATCGTATTGATGACGTCCTTGATCTGCAGGATTTCGCCCAAGGCGTCGACGGTGATCTTCTGGGTCAGGTCGCCGGTGGCGATTGCGGTCGCGACCTTTGAGACGTCGCGCAATTGCACGGTCAAATTGCCGGCCATCGCGTTGACATTGTCGGTCAGATCCTTCCAGGTGCCGCCGACGCCCTCGACATGCGCCTGACCTCCCAATTTGCCTTCCGAGCCCACTTCGCGCGCCACGCGGGTGACCTCCGACGCGAAGGAATTGAGCTGGTCCACCATGGTGTTGACGGTGTTCTTCAGTTCGAGGATTTCGCCCTTCACATCGACGGTGATCTTTTTCGAAAGGTCGCCCCTGGCAACGGCCGTGGTAACATCGGCGATATTGCGCACCTGCCCGGTCAGATTGGCGGCCATCAGGTTGACGTTGTCCGTCAGGTCCTTCCATGTGCCGCCGACTCCGCGGACTTCAGCTTGGCCGCCCAGCTTTCCCTCGGTGCCGACCTCGCGTGCCACGCGGGTGACTTCCGAGGCGAAGGAGTTCAGCTGGTCCACCATCGTGTTGATGGTGTTCTTCAGCTCCAGGATCTCGCCCTTCACATCGACGGTGATCTTCTTCGAGAGGTCACCCAGTGCCACCGCGGTAGTCACTTCGGCGATGTTGCGCACCTGACCGGTAAGATTCGCCGCCATGGAATTGACGTTGTCGGTCAGGTCCTTCCAGGTGCCGGCGACACCGCGCACCTGTGCTTGGCCGCCGAGCTTGCCTTCCGTGCCGACCTCGCGCGCCACGCGCGTCACCTCGCCGGCAAATGAGTTGAGCTGATCGACCATGGTGTTGATGGTCGATTTCAGTTCCAGAATTTCGCCTTTCACGTCGACGGTAATCTTCTTGGAGAGGTCGCCCAAAGCCACCGCCGTCGTCACATCGGCGATGTTGCGGACTTGGCCGGTCAGGTTGGCGGCCATCAGGTTGACGCTGTCGGTGAGGTCTTTCCAAGTACCGCCAACGCCCTCGACACGGGCTTGGCCTCCGAGTTTGCCCTCGGTGCCGACCTCACGCGCGACGCGGGTCACCTCCGAGGCGAAGGAGTTGAGCTGGTCCACCATCGTGTTGATGGTGTTCTTCAGTTCGAGGATCTCACCCTTCACGTCGACGGTGATCTTCTTCGACAAGTCGCCAGACGCGACAGCCGTGGTCACCTCCGCAATGTTGCGCACCTGGCTGGTCAGATTGGTCGCCATCGCGTTGACATTGTCGGTCAGGTCCTTCCACGTGCCCGCCGCCCCCCTGACGCGTGCCTGACCGCCCAGCTTGCCTTCGGTGCCGACCTCGCGCGCCACACGCGTCACCTCCGACGTGAAGGAGGCGAGCTGCTCAACCATGGTGTTGACGATTTTACCGATGCGCAGGAATTCGCCACGAAGCGGCCTGCCGTCAATTTCCACCATCATGGATTGGGACAGATCGCCCTTGGCGACCGCGCCGATGACGCGGGCAACTTCCGCGGTGGGCTGCACCATGTCCTCGATCAGGTCGTTGACCGAACGGACGCTCGATTCCCAGCTGCCTTTGGCGTTCCTCACATGGCCGCGTTCGCCGATGCGGCCGTCCTTGCCGACGACCCTGCTCAGCCGCGCAAATTCTCGCGCCATCTGATCGTTCAACTCGACGATCTGATTGAATGTGTCGGCGATCTCGCCGTTCAACCCTTCATAAGAATTCTCGATGCGGACGGAGAAGTCACCGTTTCGAAAGGCTTTGAGGGCGTTGAGAATCTGACGGGAATCGAATTGTTCCTTTGACGAACGAGAAACGCCCACACTCCCCTCCGCGCCTGCCCCGACAGCTATATTAAGCCGAGGGCCAAAACGCATCGCGGCCTGTTTGGTTCCGTGCCTGTTTGAACAGGTGGTTAATCAGATGTGGCGAAGCTTGCCGTAGAGACACTCAGGCCGGATTCTTATGCAGCCGAACTGCCCGGCTCTTCTTCTCCGCCATTCGGATCCCCCGGGGCCGTTGCCCAGGCGAGCTCGACCAGTGTCACCGTGCGGCGGCCAACACCGTCGATCTGGCAGACGATCAGCCCCTGCTCCTCGATGTAATCGAGCAGCCGCCGGGCGCGACGCAGCGAATGCGAGCCATAAGCGCGGGCGATCGCCGCGTCGCTCGGGCAGGGCCAGCCTTCCTTCGCCGCCCTCGCGATCATCATGAACACGCCCTGCATGTCCTCCGGCAGAAGCGATGCGCGCACGGAGACGTCGCGCCACGCGTCGTCCTCGGCCATGTCCGAGCCGACGCCGGCGCGGGCGCGCGTCAGCATGCGTCGGAATTCCGAAAGGTCGGGCACCACCGAAGCGAGTCCTTCGATTCGGCAGCGGACCACGAACTCCTGATAGAGCACGCCGATGACGCGGAATCCGGCATCGGGCTCAGCCAGGATAGCGCGCAGGATACGGTCCATCCGCCCGCGCCGCTCGGCAAGGTCCTCGGCGCTGGGCTGCGGCTCGGCCGGCTCGGGGCGGATGTCGAGCGGCGCGGCCTTGGCCGCCATCAACTGATCGAGCAGGTCGGGCGACGGCCGGCGCTGCGGGCGGACCGTCTCCGGCGGCGGTGCCGCGAGGATGATGGCGCGCGCATCTTCGAGCGTCGCTTCGGGCAGCGGCATCAGCCGCGGCGTGCCGTTGCGCGGGCTCGTCTCGGTCGATCCGATCCGCACGCTGAGCGGGCGACGCGACAGCGCCGGACCGAGCGCCATGAAATGCCCGCGGTCAAGGTCGCGGAAGGCTTCCGCCTGCCGCCGCTCCATGCCGAGCAGGTCGGCGGCGCGCGCCATGTCGATGTCCAGAAAGGTGCGGCCCATCAGGAAGTTGGAGGCCTCCGCCGCGACGTTCTTGGCGAGCTTCGCCAGCCGCTGCGTGGCGATGATGCCGGCGAGCCCGCGCTTGCGGCCGCGGCACATCAGATTGGTCATGGCGCCGAGCGAAAGCTTGCGCGCCTCATCCGAGACCTCGCCTGCAGCAGCAGGCGCGAAGAGCTGCGCCTCGTCCACCACCACCAACATCGGATACCAATGGTCGCGCGCGACCTCGAACAACCCGCCAAGGAAGGCTGCGGCGCGCCGCATTTGGTTCTCGGCATCGAGCCCTTCGAGGTTTAGCACTGTCGAGACGCGGTGGATGCGCGCTCGCTCGCCGGCCGCCTGCAGGCCGCGCTCGGTATGATCCTCGGCGTCGATCACCAGATGGCCGTAGCGCTCACCGAGCGAGACGAAGTCGCCTTCGGGATCGA
Organism: Mesorhizobium sp. WSM3862; assembly: GCF_002294985.1. GTDB lineage: Bacteria > Pseudomonadota > Alphaproteobacteria > Rhizobiales > Rhizobiaceae > Mesorhizobium. The sequence goes on from NZ_NSGE01000009.1 coordinate 59,426, forward strand.
TGATGGTCTGCTGCACCCAGGGCGCGCTCTGCTCCAGCAGCCGGCGCAGCAGATGCGACTTGCCCGAGCCCGAATTGCCCTGCACCAGCAGGCGGGTCGCCAGCAGCTCTTCAAGGTCGAGGGCCGCCGGCGCGCCTGCCGACGTCTGCCCCATCTCGATCGCAACCGTCATATTCTCGACTCGGATAGTCTCCCTGCGCGGGAGGGACTTAGCAACCGACGCGCGGTGCGTCGAGCACGGGGCCAAGGGCTCGGCGCGATGTTCCACACTTAACGGCAGGCCATCGCCAGCTGAACTGGTCCGACCACCATTTCGCTGGCGCAATCTCCTGATCGGCGTATCATCCTTTTAGGGAGGGTTCATGGCAGGAGGAGGCTTATGAACGTCGCTGCGGAGGTGCCCGTCGTAGACCTGACGGTGCAAGACATTGTTTCGTCTGCTCTTTCGAAATTTCGCGCCGGCGACACTGTTTCGACCCGGGCAATGCTCGACGCCATCCGCCAATCGGACCCCGCCTGCGGGGACAGCGACGACCATCTGGTCGAACTGATCGTCATGGCCGCTGTTGGTAAGACCATGGGCGTCGTTTTCGATCACCGCTCGCCCGACGAGCGGTTGCCGTGCCTGTCCTAAACCTCGTTGCGCTGAAAAGGATTAGGCGAGGCGCTGTAAATCCTTGTTTGGGGCATGTCGGTGTCCCAGAACGCGCGCACGTCCGGGCGACATGCATTAGCTTCCGAGCGGATGCGGCATATAACCGACGAAACCGGCGATCTTCCAGCGCCCGCCGACCTTGCGGCAGAAATAGAGCGTCTGCCATTTGAGGCGGTCGACGCCGCCATCCGCCTTGGCGATCGAGCCGTCGAACTTCTTGTGCAGCACAGCACGATCGCCGTCGACGTCGATGTCGCGCAGGTTAGTGACGCGGAAAATCGCCTCGCGCAGCGGCTCGGCGAAATCCGTCGCGGCTGTTTCCTTGGCCTGCCGCAGCCATTCGTCGCGATAGATTTCCAGCTTGGGAAACTGCAGCCGCCAGGCGTCGGCATTGGGCAGGAAATGCGCATGCATGCCGAAGAAGCTCTCGGCGATGAAGTCGTCCTCGACCAACGACCAATCCTGGCCGAGGAAGGCGTCGATGTCGCGCCGCACCAGCATTTCCCACAGCGCATGGCGATCGGCATCGCCTTCCGGAAACGGATTCCTGTCAAAGGTCATGTTGGTTCTTCCCCTTGCGTTCGATCAGCAACCCACCGGTCGCATCGCCGGTTCGGGGTGCAGGATGCTCACGATTTGTAATAAAGCAACATGAATTTCGGAAAAATGTTGCTTTCCGACATTGCCTCTTGGAGGATCACCTCTACAAGCGTAGACGGCTGCAAGAACGGTCCTTACGCTCGACAACAGGAGATTCATTTGCCCAAGCAGTGCTTTGGAAAATCGCATGTCCCGCTCTCGCCTGCCGTCCGCGCCGGCGATTTCGTCTATGTCTCCGGCCAGGTGCCGGTGGGCAGCGACGGCCTGGTAGTCAAGGGCGGCATAACTGACCAAGCCGAGCAGGTGCTGCAAAACGTCAAGGCTGCGCTGGCGCTGGCCGGATGCACCATGGACGACGTGGTGAAGACCACCGTCTGGCTCGAGGACGCCCGCGATTTCGGCGCGTTCAATACGGTCTATGCCAGGCACTTCCCGAACGACCCGCCGGCGCGCACCACCGTCGAGTCGCGCCTGATGATCGACATCAAGATCGAGATCGAGGCCGTCGCCTACCGGCCGATCTGATCGGGGCCAGGACAACAACGGAGGCGCGGAATGCAGTTCGACCTGTTGATCAAGGGCGGCCGTGTGATCGACCCGGCTTCCGGGTTGGATGCGCCGCGCGACATCGCCGTCGCCGATGGTCGAATCGCCGCGATCGAAGCGGCCATCGATAGCGAGACCGCCGGTGAGGTCGTCGACGCCAGCGGCTGCATCGTCACTCCGGGCCTCGTCGATCTGCACAGCCACGTCTACTGGGGCGGCACCTCGCTCGGCGTCGACGCTGACCGTCTCGCCGCCAAGAGCGGCACCACCACCTTCATCGATGCCGGCAGCGCCGGCGCCGGCAATTTCCTGGGGTTTCGCCGCCATGTCATCGAGCGTTCGAAGGTCCGCATCCTTGCCTACGTCAACATCTCCTTCGCCGGCATATTCGGCTTCGCCGAGACGGTATCCGTCGGCGAATGCAGCGATCTCAGACTCTGCGAGCCGCGCGAGACGGTGGCCGCGGTGCGCGAGCACGCCGCTGTCGTCGTCGGCGTAAAAGTCCGTTCCGGCAAGCATGCCGGCGGCACCAGCGGCATCGCGCCGGTCGACCTCGCGCTCGAAGCCGCGGACCAAGCCGGCCTGCCGCTGATGGCGCATATCGACGAGCCGCCGCCCGGCCGTTCGGAAGTGCTGCCCAGGCTCCGCCGCGGCGACATCCTCACTCACTGCTTCCGGCCGTTCCCCAACGCGCCGGTCTTCGCTTCGGGCGCGGTGCGGCCGGATATGCGGCAGGCGCGCGAGCGCGGCGTCATCTTCGACATCGGCCACGGCATGGGCTCCTTCGACTTCGAGGTGGCGAAGGCGATGCTGGCGGAGGGGCTGGCGCCGGACGTCATCTCGAGCGATGTGCATCTCTACTGCGTCGACGGCCCTGCCTTCGATATTCTCGTATGCATGTCGAAGCTCATGGCGCTCGGCATGCCGCTGGTCGAGGTCGTGCGCGCGGCAACGCAGCGCCCGGCCGATGCGATCGCCAGGCCCGAGCTCGGGGCGCTTAAAGTCGGCGGCATCGGCGATGTCGCGGTGCTGAGGCTGCAGCCCGGCCGCTTCACCTTCGTCGATGCGGTCGGTGCGTCACTCATCGCGGACCAGCGGCTGGTCTCGAATGGCATCGTGATAGGCGGCAAATGGTGGCGGAACGAGGCGCCCGACCATAATGAGACCGAGCGCTTCGAGGCCCATGCGCACCATACGCATGTCGAGGTTGCGGCCCGGCACTTCGGGCGCTGATTGGCTCACCGTCGCCAATTGCTCGGCTCGCCATGAACCGGCGTCGCAATCCCCTCCATCCGCGCCTTGAGCTGCAGCGCCACGAATTTCGAATAGAAGCGCGACAGCGCGAGATTGCCGCCGTGGAACCACAGCGCCTCCTGGGCCGTCGGCTTCCACATGTTGCGCAACTCGCCCTGCCACGGGCCGGGATCGCCCTTGACACCGGAGCCGAGGCCCCAGCACGGCCCGACCTTGTCGGCGACCTCCCGGGAAACGATTCCTGCCACCGTCTCGTTCATCGACTGGTAGCCGGTGCAGGAGACGATCGCGTCGACCGCCAGCTCGCTGCCGTCCTCAAACAGGATGCCGGTCGGCGTCAGCGATTTGATGCCGACGCCGCTCTTCACCGCGATCTCGCCGTTCAGGATCAGCGCGCAAGCGCCGACGTCGATGTAATAGCCGGAGCCGGTGCGATAGGCCTTCATCAAAAGGCCGGTCTCGTCCTCGCCGAAGTCGATGGCAAAGCCGCTGTCGCCGAGGCGCTGGTAGAAATCCGCGTCGCGCTCGCGGATGACGTCATATAGCGCCCGCTGGCCCTTTGGGACCAGGGCGAAGGGCGTCGAAGCGACGATCATGTCGGCCTTGTCGGTGGTGATGCCCCGCGCCAGCGCCTTTTCCGAAAAGATGTCGAAGCCGACCTCCATCAGCGTGTCCGACTTCACGACCGTCGTCGGCGAGCGCTGCACCATCGTGACCTTGGCGCCGGCTTCCCAGAGATCGACGCTGACATCGTGGCCCGAGCTCGCCGCGCCAATCACCGCGACGCGCTTGCCGCGGAATGTCTCGCCGGTCGAGTACTGGCTGGAATGCAAAAGCTCGCCCTCGAAGCTGTCCGCGCCCGGCAGATCGATCTGCCGCGGCGGCCCGTAGGCGCCGGTGGCAAAGACGATGTGCTTCGGCTTCAGCGTGATGCGCTCGCCGGCGCGATCGACCACCACCGTCCAGAGCTTTTCGGGCTCGTCATAGGCCGCACTGATGCATTTGGTGCCGACCCAGTAGTTCAGCTCCATGACGCGGGCATACATTTCGAGCCAGTCGCCCATCTTGTCCTTGGGCGTGAACACCGGCCAGTTTTCCGGGAACGGAATGTAAGGCAGATGGTCGTACCAGACCGGGTCGTGCAGCACGAGCGAGCGGTAGCGGTTGCGCCAGGAATCACCGGCGCGCGCGTTCTTCTCGACGATGAGGGTGGGAACGCCGAGCTGCCGCAGACGGGCGCCGAGCATGATGCCGCCCTGGCCGCCGCCGATCACCAGGCAATAGGGCTGCTCGTGCACGCCGAGCTCACGCGCCTCGCGCGCTCTTGCTTCCGCCCAGGTCTCGCGTTCGGGATCGGCTTTGTGGCGGATGCCGAGCGGCCGGGCTGGCCCCTTCTGCTCCTCGAAACCCTTTAGCTCGCTCATCGCCGTGAACAGCGTCCGGCAGCGGCCATCCTTGAGCCGCAGGATGCCCTCGCCTCGCGCCACGGCCGTCTCGAAGCTGAACCAGGCCTCGATGACGCCGTCGGCGACGCTTGGCTCCCCGGACAGGCGCCAGTGCGACGGTTGCGTCGAGAAAAGCGTCGCCTTGAGCATCTCGCGGACCGCGGGTTGGCCCTCCATGGTCTTGATGTTCCATGTGAAGGCCAGCAGATCGCGCCAGTAGCAATCGTCCACGAAAAGGTTCGTCGCCGCCTCGATGTCACCCGCCTCGAGCGCGCGGCCGAATGTGCCGAGCCAGGTTGCCGCCTGTTGCGATGGTGCGATGTCGAGCATTGATGTTCGTTCCCTTTCTTCTGTTCGAATTCTTGATCTGAGCCGGCGGCCGGCCTTCCCTTCTCCCCTTGTGGGAGAAGGTGGCCTCGCGAAGCGAGGTCGGATGAGGGGTGCTCCAGGGAACGCCAGCGTCTCACTCCGCTGGAACACCCCTCATCCGTCTCGGCGCTATCGCGCAGATCCACCTTCTCCCACAAGGGGAGAAGGAAGAACCTGCCTCAATCTCCGAGCGGCTCCATCTCCTTCCCCGTCCGATGGATCTGGGCGTTATATTTGATGCGGCGCACCGTCTCGCGCGCGGGGCCGTCGAGCTTGTAGGCGGACGCGACCGCGAGCAGGTCGATGGCCGCAAGAAAAGCGTAGCGCGAAGCGGTCGGCTTCAGCGTGTCGGGATATTCGGGAACCGCCATCGTCAGCTGGACATCGCAGACGCGTGTCAGCTCCGTGTCCGGCGCGGTCACGCAGATCGCGTCGGCGCGATAGTGCTTGGCAAGCTCCACCGCCTCGGTCACCTCCCGGGTACGGCCGGTCGCCGATATCGCGATCACCACATCGCCCGGCTTCAGCGTCGAAGCCGTCATGCGCATCAGATACGGATCGCATTGCGCGCTGATGGTGATGCCATAGCGAAACAGGCGATACTGCGTCTCTTGCGCCAGCGCCGATGAGCTGCCGCCAAGTCCGAATACCGTCACTTGCCTTGCCTTGGCGATCAGCTCCGCCGCTTTCTGCAACTGCCCTGGATCGATCTGCCGTTCGGCCTCCTGCAGCGCGCGGCGCGCTTCGCCGAAGACGGCGTTCCAGAACGGCATGCCGCTGTCGCCGTTCGTGCGTTGCGGCTTGGTGCTAAGATAAAGCGCGCCGACGACGAGGCTCTGCGCCAGCTTCAGCTTGAAGTCGCGCACGCCGTCGCATCCGATGGCGCGGCAGAAACGGGTGACCGTCGGCTCGCTGACCTGGGCGCGCTGCGCCAGCGCGGCATTCGATGCGTCGACGGCATATTTGACGTCGTCGAGCACGACGTCGGCGACGCGACGTTCCGCCGGCCGCAAGTCCGTGTAGCTGTCCTTCACCTGCGAAATGATGTCGGGGAAGCGCCTGACATGATCATGCCGGCCGTCATCCGCGTCGGAAATCCGCAGCGCCTGGCTGTCAGCTTCGGTCATTGGCCGTCCTTCTCTGCCGTTTCTGGACCACCATATTTGCGATTATCCGCCGGCTGGCCATAGGCAATCAGCCGAAGTGAGTATGTAGGAAAGTAACACACACTGCAAGCCCGTCTAAACAAGGCGAAATCAGTCACTTAGATAAGCTTTGGTTGAATCTGATGGCGCCAGATCTTTGCCGCCGCTTGACAGTAAAGTAGGATAGTTACAGACTGATTTCGCGGACAGAGGTGGCTCCGGCAACCCAATCACGCAGTCTCCGAGGGGAGCATGAATACCGGCAGCGCAAGAACGCCGAAGCTCGGCGTGCAGGCAGCGAGCAAGGTTTATACCACGGCCTCCGGCGATCTTCTCGCCCTGGACCGCTGCAGCCTCGACGTGCACGCCAACGAGATCGTCTCCATCGTCGGCCCCTCCGGTTGCGGCAAGACCACGCTCTTGTGGTCGATGTCGGGCCTGCATCGTCTGACCAGCGGCGCGATACTGCTTGACGGCAAGGAGGTCACCGGCCCGCGTCCCGAGATCGGTATCGTCTTCCAGGAAGCGAACCTTCTGCCCTGGCGCAATCTCGACGCCAACATCAACTTCCCGTTCGAGATCAAGGGCGAGAAGCCCGATCGCGCCTGGATCGCGCATCTGCTTCATCGCGTCGGGCTCGACGGCTTCGGCGGCAAGTTCCCGCGCGAGCTTTCCGGCGGCATGCAGCAGCGCGCGGCGATCGTCCGCGCGCTGGCGCTGAAGCCTTCCGTGCTCTTGATGGATGAGCCCTTCGGTGCGTTGGACAGCTTCACCCGCGAGGAGATGAACCGCCTCGTCGAGGAGATTTGGCTGGATACCAAGACGACCATCGTTTTCATCACCCACAGCATCGAGGAAGCGATCTTCCTCTCCGACCGGGTCGTGGTGCTGACCGCGCGGCCGGGACGCGTCGCCAAGGTCTACGACGTGCCGTTCCCGCGCCCGCGCTCGCTGGAGATCATGGCCACCAAGGAGGTCTTCGACCTCACCAACCGCATCAAGATGGACATCGTCGGCGAGCGCCGGCCGAAGGCGCAGGAGCAGCTCGAACACAAGAACGCTGAAATCGTGAGGATCAGACCGTGAGCGGGGGCGACGCCATTCCGGAATTCTCCAAAGCCAAGTCCGGTGACGGCCAGGATGTCAGCCTCACCAACCTCTCCGCCTTCGCCGGCGGCCCAGGCATCAAGTCCGGCGCCGAGGTGGCCGCGATTCTCGTCGTCGCGGTGGTGATCATCGGCGGCATCGAGCTGGCGCTGCGCATCTTCCACGTGCCGCAATACATCATGCCGCCGCCGAGTGCGATCGTTTACGCTTTATTCGACGAGTTCCCGCTGATCGCGCCGCATCTCGGCTACACGCTGGTCGAGCTCTTCTCCGGCTTTGCCATCGGCGCCGTCGTCGGGCTCGTGATGGCGGCGGTGATCACGCAGTTTCCCTTCGCCGAGAAGATCGTCGCGCCTTACATCTTGATCCTCGTCACCACGCCGATGCTGGCGCTGGTGCCGCTTCTCATCCTGCGCTTCGGCTTCGGCTATACGCCGCGCATTATCGCGGTAGCTTTAGCCGCCGGACCGATGGTGATGATCAATGCCGCGACCGGGTTCCGCCGCGTGGACAGCGCCAAGATCGCGCTCGCCCGCTCCTACGGCGCCAGTACCTTGCAGATCTTTTGGAAGATCCGCGCGCCGATGGCGCTGCCGATGATCCTGGTCGGGCTGATGATCGGCGCGATCTTCGGGCTTCTCACTGCGGTAGGCGCCGAGATGGTCGGCGGCGGCTTCGGCCTCGGCAACCGGCTTACCTCGTATTCGTCGATGATCCAGATGCCGCAATTCTTCGCGGTGGTGCTGATCCTGTCGACGCTCGGCATCCTGATCTACGTGCTCTTCTTCCTGATCGGCAAGAAATGGGCGAGTTGGGAGGCATGAGCGCGGACGGATGAGATCGCCCGGGAGACGGGCGAAGGCAAGGGCAAAGCGATCGATAAGGGCAATCAACAAAAGGGGAATGCCATGACCAACGAAAGCTTATTCAGTACAGCGACAAGAGCGGGCATCAGCCGCCGCTACTTCCTGCAAGTGACGGCCGCCGGCGTGGTGACCGCCACCGCGCTCGGCGCATCGGGTCTGAAAGCCAGGGCGGCGGCTTATGAAAAATTCACCTGGATCTCGCCGCGCGGCACGCTCGAAGTGCTGGACGACTATCCCTACTGGTCGGCCAAGAAGGCCGGCTATTTCGGCGACCTCGCCACCGACATGCAGCCGGGTCCGTCGGACGGCACCGCGACGGTCAAGTTCGTCGATGTCGGCCAGGCCGACATGGGCTTCCCCTCGCCAGGTGTCTTCTCCTTCGCCATCCAGAACGGCATGAAGCTGAAGTCGGTGTTCCACATGGGCGCGCGCGACACCTTCAGCATCGCCTTCCGCAAGGGCCAGGGCACCAAGAACCTGAAGGACCTCGAAGGCAAAACGATCCTTCTCGGCTCCGCCGCTTGGCAGGCGATCGTCGATCCGCTGCTTGCCGCGCAGGGTGTCGACATCAAGAAGGTGAAATATGTCGAGGCCGGGTGGCCGACCTGGGGCACCGCCCTCGCCGGCGGCCAAGGCGATGCCGCGCTCTCCTGGGAAGGTCTGCGCGCCGAATGGATCGCCAAGGACCTCGACTTCGAATATTGGCTCGGCGTCCAGAATTCCAAGCTTCCGGCCAACACCTTCGTCGTGCGCGCCGCCGATCTCGAGGATCCCGACAAGAAGGCCTTCCTCGAAAAATATCTGCGCGGCTGGGCGATGGGCCTCGAATTCGGCTACCAGAACCCGCGCGCGGCCGTCGAAGCCGTGTTCGAGCAATTCCCGACCTTGGCCAAGAACCTTGGCCCTGAGCTCGGCACCACCTCGATCCTGCAGCAGATCAACGTCTTCCGCGGTGACATGGACAAGCGCAGTGGCTGGGGCTCGCACGACATGGCGAGCTGGCAGGGCTTTTTCGACGAGATCCTGAAGATCGGCCAGATCACCGCGCCGGTGAAGGCCGAAGACGTCTGCACCAACGACCTGATTCCGACCGCCAACGACTTCGACAAGGCGAAGGTCAAGGCCGATGCCGACGGCGTGAAACTGTCGGAAGGCTTTGCCGCGCTCGACGTCGAGAAGATCAAGGCGCACCTGTTCGATTCCGCCGTCAAGTAAGGCGGGCGCATTGACCATCGGGCGGCGCCTGATGCCGCCCGAGCTACTGTTCAAAGAGCATTGGGGAGGCTGACATGGCCGACAAAGTAAAAATCCTGGTGGTTGGTCTGGGCAATATGGGCGCTTCGCATGCGAGCGCCTATCACCGCTCCGACGGCTTCGAGATCGTCGGCATCATGAGCCGCACCATCAAGAGCAACAAGAAGATCCCGAAGGAGCTCGCCGGCTATCCGCTCTATGAGGATTTCGACTTGGCGCTGAAGGAGACCAAGCCGGACGCGGTCTCGATCAACAGTTGGCCGAACACGCATGCCGAATACGCGCTGAAGGCGATCGCCGCCAACTGCCATGTGTTCATGGAAAAGCCCCTCGCCACCAACATCGCCGACGCCGAGAAGGTGGTGGCCGCCGCGCGGGCCAAGAACCGGAAGCTGGTTCTGGGCTACATCCTGCGCGTCCACCCGTCCTGGATCAAATTCATCGAGGTCGGCAAGACGCTCGGCAAGCCCCTGGTGATGCGCCTCAACCTCAACCAGCAGAGCAGCGGCAGCGCCTGGCACTGGCACAAGAACCTGATCGACTCGCTGATCCCGATCGTCGACTGCGGCGTGCACTATGTCGACGTCATGTGCCAGCTGACCGGCGCCAAGCCGGTGCGCGTGCACGGCATCGGCGCCAAGCTCTGGGCCGAAGCCGACAAGCAGAATTATGGCCATCTGCACGTCACTTTCGATGATGGCTCGGTCGGCTGGTATGAAGCCGGCTGGGGCCCGATGATGAGCGAGACCGCCTATTTCGTGAAGGATGTGGTCGGCCCGAAGGGCGCCGTTTCGATCGTCGCCGGCCAGTCCGCAAGCAGCGCCAAGGAAGCCGAGGAGGTATCGGATTCCGCCGACATCGACCGCCACACCAAGACCGACGCGCTGAAGATCCACTACGCGCAGGTCGATGGCGACAAGAACTTCTCGAAGCCCGACGAGATCGTCAGCATGGAGGACGAGCCCGGCCATCAGGAGCTTTGCGACCGCGAGCAGGCCTTCTTCCTGCGCGCCATCCGTGAGGACCTCGATCTGACCGAGCAAATGGATGCCGCCGTCAACAGCCTGCGCATCGTTTTAGCCGCCGAGCAGAGCATCGCGGAGAAGCGGACCGTCGAGCTGACCTGAAGCTTCCGGTCAGCCTGCCGCGCAACCCCACATCTAGCCGCTTCGCGGCTGGGCAGTCCGCCGGCGGCGTGCCGATCGGCATGCAGCCAGTCGGGCCGCTATGTAGCGCTCTCCACGCAGTTGGAAGAGGAGATGCCGTGCAGGGACCGGCGGCCGGCCAACCAGCTTCCGGATCTTTGGAACAGCACGTTGCCGCCGCCTTCATCCCGTGGCGTCAATTTCCTATAAGATTCCTATTTCTTTGCTCCCCGCCTCGTCTCGAACCTTTATGGCGGTCGGGTCCATATTCCCCTCGAAAAACACTTTCATCGCCGTCGCCGCCAAGGTGACGGGCGGTCCTGTGCAATTTTGAACTCGACCGTGTCGGGGTGCAAAAACAAGCCGAAACAAGGAATGCCTGCAATGGACCTCGTTGTTCTCGGGATGGGGATTTTGTTCTTCGTCCTGTCCTTAGCTTACGTCAAAGCCTGCGACAGAATCTGAGGGTCTTACAATGCTTTTCGACTACGTCCTCGGCGGCGCGGTGACCTTGTTCTTGCTTGCCTACCTCACCTACGCCCTCATCCGCCCAGAGCGCTTCTGATCGGCATACGGAAAGTCAGTTCATGACACTCAACGGCTGGATACAGATCCTCGTCTATTGCGGGATCCTGCTTTTGCTCGTGAAGCCGCTCGGCGGCTACATGCACCGCGTCTTCAAAGGCGATCGTACGTTGCTGTCGCCCGTGCTTGTCCCGATCGAGCGCGGCCTCTATCGCCTCGCCGGGACAAGCGAGAAGGAAGAACAGCACTGGGCCGCCTACGCCACCGGCATGCTGCTTTTCAACCTCGCCGGTTTCCTCGTGCTTTATGCCTTGCAGCGGCTGCAGGGCGCGCTGCCCTACAATCCCGCCGGGATGGCTGCGGTCGAACCGGAGCTCGCCTTCAACACCGCGGCGAGCTTCGTCACCAATACCAACTGGCAGAACTACGGCGGCGAAAGCACGATGTCCTACCTCGTGCAGATGGCCGGCCTCACCGTCCAGAACTTTGTTTCGGCCGCCACCGGCATTGCCATTGCGATCGCGCTGATCCGCGGCTTTGCCCGCGCCTCGGGCAAGTCGATCGGCAGTTTCTGGATCGACCTGACCCGCTGCACGCTTTACGTGCTCCTGCCGGCCTGCGTCGTGCTGACGCTCGTCTATGTGTGGCTCGGCATCCCGCAGACGCTTGGACCCTATGTCGACGCCACCACGCTGGAAGGCGCCAAGCAGACGATCGCGCTCGGCCCAGTCGCCACGCAGGTCGCCATCAAGATGCTTGGCACCAATGGCGGCGGCTTCTTCAACGCCAATGCCGCGCATCCTTTTGAGAATCCGGACGCCATCTCGAACCTGATCCAGATGCTGTCGATCTTCGCGCTGGGCGCCGGTCTCACCAACGTCTTCGGGCGGATGGTCGGCAGTGAGCGCCAGGGCTGGGCGATCCTTGCCTCGATGGCCGTGCTGTTCCTCGTCGGCGTCGTCATCTGCTACTGGGCCGAGGCTGCCGGCAATCCGCTACTGCATGCGCTCGGCATCGACGGCGGCAATATGGAAGGCAAGGAGACGCGCTTCGGGATAGCGTTGTCGGCGCTGTTCGCGGTCATCACCACGGCCGCCTCGTGCGGCGCCGTGAATGCCATGCATGATTCTTTCACCGCGCTTGGCGGCATGATCCCGCTGATCAACATGCAGCTTGGCGAGGTCATCGTCGGCGGCGTCGGCGCCGGCTTCTACGGCATCCTGATGTTCGTCGTCCTTGCCGTCTTCGTTGCCGGCCTGATGGTCGGCCGCACACCGGAATATCTCGGCAAGAAGATCGAAGCCAAGGAGGTCAAGATGGCGATGCTTGCCATCCTCTGCCTGCCGCTGGCGATGCTGATCTTCACGGCTATCGCCGTGGTCCTGCCGAGCGCGGTGGCCTCGATGGCCAATGGCGGCCCGCACGGCTTCTCGGAGGTGCTCTATGCCTACACGTCGGCGGCCGCGAACAACGGCTCGGCCTTTGGCGGACTGACCGGCAACACGCCCTGGTACAACATCACCATCGCGATCGGCATGCTGATGGGCCGCTTCCTGGTCATCATCCCGGCTTTGGCCATCGCCGGCTCGCTGGCCACGAAGAAGACCGTGCCTGCTTCCGCCGGCACCTTCCCGACCGACGGCATGCTGTTCGTCGGCCTCCTGGTCGGCGTGATCGTCATCGTCGGCGGCCTCACCTTCTTCCCGTCGCTCGCCGTCGGTCCGATCGTCGAGCATCTGGCGATGATCCGCGGACAGACTTTCTGAGATGACCATGCCCTGGTTCAACAACATACGTCGGCACGATCGTCACCAATCCGGTGACGGAACGCCCGATGACGGAGGGGACGAGAAGCCTCGTCCTTTCCCGACGCTCTCCACCTTCCTCGGCATGGCGGCCGTGCTGTTCGTGCTGTGGCTGCTGGCCTCCGGCCTTCCGCATCTGTTGCCGAAGACCGAACACCCGGCGCCATCCAACATCACCGATACCGGAGTCCTGAAATGAGCCAGTCCAAATCCGCGAGCATTCTGGATGCCAGCATCCTGATGCCCGCCATTGGCGGCGCTTTCCGCAAGCTCGATCCGCGCACGCTGATCAAGAACCCGGTGATGTTCGTCGTCGCCATCGTCTCAGCACTCACCACCGTCCTGTTCGTCAAGGATGTCATCACCGGCGGCGGCGATCTCGGCTTCACCTTGCAGATCATCATCTGGCTGTGGTTCACCGTGCTGTTCGCCAACTTTGCCGAGGCGGTGGCCGAGGGGCGCGGCAAGGCGCAGGCCGACTCGCTGCGCAAGGCACGCACCGAGACCCAGGCCAAGCTGCTCGTCAACGGCGAGGATCGCGGCAAGTTCAAGTTGGTGCCTGGCACCAGCCTGAAGGTCGGCGACATCGTGCTGGTCGAAGCCGGCGACATCATCCCTTCCGACGGCGAGGTGATCGAAGGGGTGGCTTCCGTCAACGAGGCAGCAATCACCGGCGAATCCGCGCCTGTCATCCGCGAATCCGGCGGCGACCGCTCAGCCGTCACCGGCGGCACGCAGGTGCTGTCCGATTGGATTCGTGTGCGCATTTCCGCCGCCTCCGGCCAGACCTTCCTCGACCGCATGATCTCGCTGGTCGAAGGTGCGGAGCGCCAGAAGACGCCGAACGAGATCGCGCTCAACATCTTGCTTGTAGGCATGACGCTGATCTTCGTCCTGGCCACCGCGACCATCCCGAGCTTCGCCTCTTACTCCGGCGGCTATATCCCGGTGACGATCCTCGTCGCTTTGTTCGTGACGCTGATCCCGACCACGATCGGCGCGCTGCTTTCGGCCATCGGCATTGCCGGCATGGATCGCCTGGTGCGTTTCAACGTGCTTGCCATGTCCGGCCGCGCCGTCGAGGCTGCCGGCGACGTGGACACCTTGCTCCTGGACAAGACCGGCACCATTACCCTCGGCAATCGCCAGGCGACCGAGTTCCATCCGGTGAAGGGTGTGTCCGAACAGGAGCTTGCCGATGCTGCTCAATTGGCCTCGCTGGCTGACGAGACGCCGGAAGGCCGCTCGATCGTGGTGCTGGCGAAGGAAAAATACGGCATCCGCGCCCGCGATATGGCGACCTTGCATGCCACTTTCGTGCCCTTCACCGCGCAGACCCGTATGAGCGGCGTCGACATCGACGGCTCGTCGGTGCGCAAAGGCGCGGTCGATGCCGTGCTAGCCCATGTCAATCAAGCAACGGTCGCAAGCCATGGCACGCGTCCGACAAGCGACACCATGCGCGACCTGCAGGCCAGGGCCGACGAGATCGCCAAGGCCGGCGGCACGCCGCTGGCGGTCGAGCGCGACGGGCGCCTGCTCGGCGTCGTCCACCTCAAGGACATCGTCAAGGGCGGCATTCGCGAGCGTTTCGCCGAGCTTCGCAAGATGGGCATCCGCACGGTGATGATCACCGGCGACAATCCGCTGACCGCAGCGGCCATCGCGGCCGAAGCCGGCGTCGACGACTTCCTCGCCCAGGCGACGCCTGAAAACAAGCTGTCGCTGATCCGCGAGGAACAGGCCAAGGGCAAGCTTGTCGCGATGTGCGGCGACGGCACCAACGATGCGCCGGCGCTCGCCCAGGCCGATGTCGGCGTCGCCATGAACACCGGCACGGTCGCCGCGCGCGAGGCCGGCAACATGGTCGACCTCGACAGCGATCCGACCAAGCTGATCGAGATCGTCGAGATCGGCAAGGCGCTGCTGATGACGCGCGGTTCGCTGACCACCTTCTCGATCGCCAACGACGTCGCCAAGTATTTCGCCATCATCCCGGCCATGTTCGCCGTGTTCTACGTCGCGCCCGGCCAGTCGGCGGGCCCGCTGCAGGCGCTCAACATTATGCATCTGGCGACGCCGCAGAGCGCCATTCTGTCGGCGATCATCTTCAACGCGCTGATCATCGTCGCGCTGATCCCGCTGTCGCTGAAGGGGGTGAAATACCGCGCCATCGGCGCCGGCGCGCTGCTCACCCGCAATCTTCTCGTCTACGGCCTTGGCGGCATCATCGTGCCGTTCGCCGGCATCAAGGCGATCGACCTGATCGTCACGGCTCTTGGCCTGGCATAGGGACCCATTCCGATGTTCAAGCAACTCAGACCCGCGATCGTCATGATCGTGTTCTTCACGGTGCTGACCGGCCTCATCTATCCGATCGGCATGACCGGCATCGCGCAAGCGCTGTTTCCCAGCCAGGCCAATGGCAGCCTGATCGAAAAGGATGGCAAGGTTATCGGCTCCGAACTGATCGGCCAGGCCTTCGCCAGCGACCGCTATTTCCACGGGCGGCCCTCGGCAGCCGGCGACGGCTACAACGCCGCCTCCTCCGGCGGCTCGAATCTCGGGCCGACCAATGCGAAGCTGATCGAACGCATCAAGGCCGACGCCGACAGGCTGAAGGCCGAGAACCCGAACGCACCGGTTCCGATGGATCTCGTCACCACGTCTGGCAGCGGCCTCGATCCCGAGATCAGCCCGGAGGCGGCCTATTTCCAGGTGCCGCGGATTGCCAAGGCCAGGGGCATCGATGAAGCCAAGGTGAAATCGCTTGTCGACGGCCATGTCGAGGATCGCGAGCTGGGCTTCATGGGTGAGCCGGTGGTCAATGTGCTGGCCCTCAACATGGGGCTCGACGATCTCAAATAATCAGCACCCGCAGCGGGGATCGACACGATCCCCGGTGCAATCCATGATTGGACTTGATGCCGGACGACAGGACCAACTTCGAGAACAGACCTTCTCCCGACGCGCTGCTCGAGCACGCGGAGCGGGAGGGCCGCGGCCGTCTGCGCATCTTCCTTGGCGCGGCGCCCGGCGTCGGCAAGACCTACGAGATGCTGTTGGCAGGCCGCGCCCGGCGCGCCGACGGCATCGACGTCGCGATCGGCGTCGTTGAAACGCATGGCCGCAAGGAAACCCAGGCGCTGGTCGAAGGCTATGAGGTGATCCCGCGCCGCGAGGTCGAATACAGGGGCCTCGTCCTCGACGAGATGGACATCGACGCCATCCTGAAACGGCGGCCGGAGCTGGTTCTGATCGACGAACTCGCGCACACCAACGCGCCCGGCAGCCGTCATCCCAAGCGCTATCTCGATGTTCAGGAAATCCTGTCGCAGGGCATCGACGTCTACACCACGCTCAACATCCAGCATGTCGAAAGCCTGAATGACGTCGTGGCGCAGATCACCCGCGTCAGGGTGCGCGAAACCGTTCCGGATTCCATCATCGACGAGGCCGACGACATCGAGGTCATCGACCTCACCCCGGACGACCTGATCAAGCGGCTGCATGAAGGCAAGGTCTATTTCCCGCAAACCGCTCAGCGCGCGATCGAGAACTATTTTTCGCCTGGCAATCTGACGGCGCTTCGCGAGTTGGCGCTGCGACGCACCGCGCAGCGCGTCGATGAACAGCTCCTCAGCCATATGCAGTCCCACGCCATTCCGGGACCGTGGGCGGCCGGCGAGCGGGTCCTTGTCTGCGTCGACTCGCGTCCGGACGGGGGCGCTCGTATCCGCTACGCGCGCCGGCTCGCCGATCGCCTGCGGGCGCCATGGACGGCACTGCATGTCGACACGCCTCGCCTGGCCGGCATGTCCGAAGAGGACAAGGACCGGCTGGCGACAAACCTGCGCCTTGCCGAACAGCTCGGCGCCGAGGTGGCGACCATCCCGGGCCAGAACGTCGCCCAGGACATCGTGCGCCATGCGACGGCGAACAACTTCACCCATATCGTCATCGGCAGGCCGACCCGCTCGCGCTGGCGGGAACTGATCGAGGGCTCGCTCACCTATGACCTGATCCGCAATGCCGGCGACATCAGCGTCCATGTCATTTCGGGCAAGGAGCGCGATGCCGACATTCCGTCGGCCCGGGTGAAGGCCGCGTCCGAGCAGAAGCCCTTCCAGATCTGGCCCTATCTGTTCTCGACGGCCTATGTCGCCGGCGCGGTGGCCGTCAGCTCGATTCTCGATCAGTTCCTCGATGTCCGCAATCTGGCCAGCGTCCTGCTGCTGGCGGTGCTGACTTCGGCGGTGACGTTCGGACTCTGGCCGGCGCTCTACGCTTGTTTCCTGAGCGCGCTTGCCTTCAACTATTTCTTCCTCGAGCCGCGCTATACGTTCACGATCAGGGATCCGGAGAGCATCGTTGCCTTCGCGGTCTTTCTCGTTGTCGCTGTCATCGCCAGCAATCTGACGGCGCGCGTCCAGCGCCAGGCGGTCGCCGCCCGCTCACGCGCGCGAGCCACGCAGGACATCTACTCGTTCTCCAAGAAGCTCGCCGGCGCCGGCACGCTTGACGACGTGCTGTGGGCCACCGCCTTCCAGATCGCCTCGATGCTGAAAGTGCGCGTGGTGCTGCTTCTGCCCGAGAATGGAACGATCACCGTCAAGGCCGGCTATCCGCCGGACGATACGCTCGCCGAGGCCGACATCGCGGCGGCCCGCTGGGCCTGGGAACATGACCGCCCCGCCGGCCGCGGCGCCGATACGCTGCCCGGCGCGAAGCGCCTCTATCTGCCCTTGCGAACAGGCCGGACAGCGGTCGGCGTCGTCGGCCTCGACAACGACAAGCAGGGCCCTTTGCTGACCCCCGAGCAGCAGCGCCTTCTCGACGCGCTTGCCGATCAGGCGGCGGTCGCCATCGAACGCATCCAGCTTGTCGCCGATGTCGACCGCGCCAGGCTGGCGGCGGAAGCGGACCGGCTGCGCACGGCGCTGCTTACCTCGATCTCGCATGACCTGAAGACGCCGCTGGCCGCCATCATGGGTGCCGCCGGCACGCTGCGGGAATACGCGGCCGCCCTTCCCGAAGAGGACCGCGCGGAACTCCTGTCGACGGTGGTCGACGAATCGGAGCGGCTCAACCGCTTCATCGCCAATCTGCTCGACATGACCAAGATCGAGTCCGGCGCCATGGAGCCGAACTACGCTCTCCATTATGTCGGCGATATCGTCGGCTCGGCGCTCGATCGCGCTCGCAAGATCACCGGCGAGCACCGCATCGACACCGACATTCCGCCGGACTTGCCGATGCTGCGCCTCGACCCGGTGCTGTTCGAGCAGGCGCTGTTCAACCTCCTCGACAATGCCGCCAAATATTCCGCGCCCGGCTCGACCATCCGCCTGCAAGGCTGGGTGGACAACGGCTCCGTCATCCTGCAGGTCATGGACGAGGGACCAGGCATCCCGCCGAACGACCTCGAACGGATCTTCGACACCTTCTATCGGGTGCGCAAGCGCGACCAGGTCCGCGCCGGCACGGGTCTCGGCCTGTCGATCAGTCGCGGTTTCGTCGAGGCCATGGGCGGCGGGATCTCGGCGACGAACCGCACCGACCGGCCCGGCGCGATCTTCACCATCCGCATGCCGGTGCCGCAGGAAATTCCAGACCTGGCCGTCGCCAAAACGGATGACGCCGCATGACCGGTCAGAACGTCAGCATCCTGGTCGTCGACGACGAACCGCCGATCCGCAGGCTGCTTCGGGTCGGCCTCGGCAGCCAGGGCTATGCCGTATCGGAGGCACCGAACGCCAAGGCAGCGATCGAGCTCATGCAGGCGCAGCGGCCCGACCTGATCCTGCTCGATCTCGGCCTCCCGGGGATGACGGGCCTCGAACTGCTCGGCAAATGGCGTGACGACGGCCTCGACATTCCGGTCGTCATCCTGTCGAGCCGCACCGACGAGGCCGGCATCGTCCAGGCGCTCGAGATCGGCGCGGACGACTATGTGACGAAACCCTTCGGCATGAACGAGCTCGTCGCCCGCATCCGCGTGGCGCTGCGCCACAAGTTCCAGCAGCAGGGCGAGAAGCCGGTGTTCCAGGCCGGCGACCTTTCGGTCGACCTGGTGAAGCGCATCGTCAAGGTAGAGGGTAAGGAAGTAAAACTGTCGCCGAAGGAATACGATATCCTGCGCATGCTCGTGCAGTATGCCGGCAAGGTTCTGACCCATCGGTTCCTGCTGAAGCAGATCTGGAACGAGTCGACGGACGTGCAATATCTCAGGGTCTATGTCCGCCAATTGAGGCAGAAGATCGAGAAGACACCGGACCAGCCGCGCTACATCATCACCGAGACCGGCGTCGGCTACCGTTTGCGCGAGGTCGATTGAAGGAACCGGCGGGCATCATCCAACCGATCGAGGCTGTGCCGCGAGATCGGTCGCTTGAACCATGGTAGATCCGCACAAACACCCTATATTACGGCAAGGTTTCTGTTTTTCGTGCGGGAAGGAAGCGATGTCGCATCCTCGGCTATCGGCGGCTTTGATTGCCGCGGCTTTGTCGACTGCCGCCCTTTTGGGCGCGGCTTCATATGCCTCCGCGCAGGTCGTCATTCCCACAGACCGCAACGCCCTGATCCAACATAACGAGCTGCAGGCGCTCCGGAACCAGCTGCAGCGACGACAATTCCAGCAACAGCAGCAGCTTTACCGCGAGCAGGACCGGCAGATCGTTCCGAAGGCTCGCCCTGAAGTGCCGATCGTCAAGCAGAATTGCCAGTCTCAGGTGATCGGCACCACGATTTCGCGCGTCTGCCGCTGACATTTTTCTTTTTTGGGTTTACTTAGCCGACTTACTGTCGGCAGCGCGCCGGCTTGCATGGGCGGCGGTTTTGGGATTTGCAGGAGCGAGGTTTTGCCGTGCGGATAGCGTACGGCAGGAATGCCGCTTTGATCGGATTTTGGGATGGCAGCAGCCAAGAAGAAAGCAGTACGCAGGGCAAAGAAGGGAGAGCGGATCCGCCAGGTGGCGGCCATCCCCTTTCGCCTACGCGGCGACGGCCAGCTTGAAGTCTTGCTGGTCACCTCGCGCACGACCAAACGTTTCATTGTGCCCAAGGGCTGGCCGATGAAGGGCAAGAGCGGGCGCAAGGCGGCCGCGATCGAGGCCCAGGAAGAGGCGGGCGTGCTGGGCAAGGCGCTGAAGCAGCCTGCCGGCGGCTACTCCTATTGGAAGCGCATGGCCAGCCGTTTCGTCCGTGTCGACGTGGTCGTCTACCTGCTCGAAGTCAGCGAGGAGATGGCCAACTGGCGGGAGGCCGTGAACCGTCAGCGGGCTTGGCTGCCGGCGGCCGATGCGGCCCTGCTGATCGACGAGCCCGAGCTTTCCACGCTGCTGAGGGATTTGACGGCCTTGGCGACCGATCCGGCGTAAGACGATGGCCTGGCGCAATTCCACGAAAGTGTGACACGGCATCCGTCAGGAATTCCGTCAAAACAAAGAGATAGATTGGTTCGCCGTTTCCGTGGAACGGTGAAACGCTCTAATCGGAGTCGCCAGGAAACGGCCGTGCCGGGGTGCCGCTATAAGCCCACAGCCATTCTTTGGGCAGAGGTCCCTTGTTGCGGTCGCTCTCCTGTGATTGCTCCCAGGCATGCGCCAGTATGCCTACCGAGCGCGACAGCACGAAGAGGCCGCGCGTCAGTGGCGGCGGGAAGCCTAGCTCGCCATAGATGACGGCCGTGGCGCCATCGATGTTGAGCGGGATCGTCTTGCCCTTGCGTGTCGCCACCTCCGCCTCGATCGCCTCGGCAATGTCGGCAAAGCGCCCGCTGACGACGCCGCGACCGGCGAAGTCGCGCGTCAGTTCGATGAGGCGCGGCGCCCGCGGATCGATCGGGTGGAAGCGATGCCCGAGGCCGGGCACGTAGCCCTTTTCCTCGGCGAAGAACCGGTCGAGCCGCGCACTCACCGCTTCGGCGAGGCTCGCGCCACCATCCATTGCGGCGGCGATGTTGCCATAGAAGGAAAGCGCCTGCTCGCCGGCCCCGCCATGCACGTCCCCCAGCACATTGATGGCGGAGGCCATGGCGTTGTTGATGCCGACGCCGCAGGTCGCCGCCATGCGCGCGATCGCGATCGACGGCGCCTGCGGGCCGTGGTCGACGGCGGCCCCGAGCGCGATGCCGAGCAGCGCCGCCTGATCGTCGCCCGGCAATTCGCCGCGCAGCATCAGCCAGATCATCGCCGGAAAGCTGACCCGGCCGATCAGATCCTGGATCTGGTAGCCGTGCAGCCGGATCACGCCGGGCTGCATCTCGATGATGCCGGTCCGCCACCACTCCTCGCCGCGGTCGCGGCCGGTCCTTTTGTCCGCGCTCATGCCCGCGCCCTCCCTTTGCCGCGCGCCGGCAAGCTGGCGAACACGTCGTCCATATGCGCGCCAAGACGTGGCGGGGGGCCGGCTGGCACGGGAGCCGCACCGTCGACCATAAAGCCGCCACGCACCACCGTGAGCGGCTTGTCCATTCCGGGTATCTCCTGGAAGCGCGTCGTCATGCGGCGCTCGGTGACCTGGCGTTCCTGCAGCACTTGCGGGATCGTCAGCACCCGCCCGGCCGGCACGCCGGCGCGGTTGAGCTTTTCTTCCCAGACCGCCGCAGGAGCGCCGGCAAGCGCGTCTTCGATGAGCGGCTTCAGCGCTGCCCGGTTCTCTTTGCGCGTCTCGCGCTCGGCGAAGCGCGGATCCGAAGCCAACTCTGGGCGGCCGATCAAGCCGCAAAGGATGACGAACTGCTCCTGCTTGTTGGCGGCGATGTTGAGCAGGCCCTCGCCGGTGCGGAACGCGCCGGAGGGCGCGGCCGTCATGTTCTCGTTGCCCATGGCTTGAGGCTGGACGCCCGCCGTCAGATAGTTCGACACCGGCCATCCTAGCGCCGACAGCGTGCATTCGAGCATCGACACGTCGAGGAAGGCGCCTTCGCCGCTGGTCTTCTGCCGCACCAGCGCCGCAGCGATGGCGAAGGCCCCCACCAGCCCGCCCAGCGTGTCGGCGACCGGATAGCCGACGCGCAGGGGCGCCGTTTCCGGCGTGCCGGTGATGCTCATGATCCCGGACAGCCCCTGGATGATCTGATCATAGGCCGGGTTGCCGCGCATCGGGCCGGTCTGGCCGAAACCCGATATCGCGCAATAGACGAGGCTTGGCCGCACCTTCTTCAGCTTCTCATGGCCGAGGCCGAGCCGATCCATCACGCCGGGCCGGAAATTCTCGACCAGTGCGTCCGCCGTGGCGACCAGGTTGAGGAAGCGCTCGCGGTCGGCCTCCTGCTTCAGGTCGAGCACCACCGATCGTTTGCCGGCGTTCTGCGCCAGGAAGGATGCACCCATGCCGGCTTTGTTGAGCTCCGGCGAGGCGCCAAGCTGGCGCGCGAGATCGCCGCCCGGCGGCGCCTCGACCTTGATGACGTCGGCGCCGAGCAGCGCCAGCTGGTAGGCGCAGTAAGGACCTGCCAGCACATTGGTGAGGTCGAGGACGCGGATGCCGGAAAGCAGGTCTGTCATGATGCTCCAGATCGGTCAGGCATCGCCCGGCACATGCTCTGGTCCGCGCGTGCGCCGGCGTTCGATCCAGGCCCAGATATGCGGGCCGACCAGACCGATGAAGGCGAGCGTTAAAAGCGTCAGCGAGAGCGGGTGCCGGTAGAACACCGTCCAGTCGCCATTGGCGATCGTCATCGCCCGGCGGAACTGCGTCTCGGCGAGCGGCCCGAGGATCATGCCGATGATGACCGGCGCCGTCGGAAAATCGAAGCGGCGCATCAAGAAACCCGCCGCGCCCAGCAGATAGAGGATGATGAGATCGATCGGCGACTGCGAGATGCCGTAGGTGCCGACGGTGGCGAACACCAGAATCCCGGCATAGAGCTGCGGCGCCGGGATCTTGAGCAATCGTACCCATAGGCCGATCAGCGGCAGGTTAAGGATGACGAGGATGACGTTGGCGATGAACAGACTGGCGATGAGGCCCCAGACGAGATTGGCCTGCGTCGTCAACAGCAGCGGTCCGGGATTGATGCCGTAGCTCTGGAAGGCCGACAGCATGATCGCCGCCGTTGCCGAGGTCGGCAGGCCAAGCGTCAGCATCGGCACCAGCACGCCGGCAGCCGACGCGTTGTTGGCAGCCTCCGGCCCGGCGACGCCTTCGATGGCGCCGACCGTGCCGAACTCCTCCTTGTGCTTGGAAAGCTTCTTTTCGATGGCATAGGACAGAAAGGTCGGGATCTCGGCCCCGCCGGCGGGCAGGGCGCCGATCGGGAAGCCGATTGCCGCGCCCCTGAGCCACGGCTTCCACGAGCGCGCCCATTCGGAAGCAGTCATGTAGAGCGAGCCCCTCAGCGGCACGATCTCGTCCTTCCCGGCATAGCGGCGCGAGGCCACGTAGAGAGTCTCGCCGACCGCAAAGAGGCCGACCGCGACGATGATGACGTCGACGCCGTCGAGCAACTCGCCCATGCCGAAGGTGAAGCGCGGCTGCCCGGTCTGCAGGTCGACGCCGATCATGCCGATGACGAAGCCGACGAACAGGCTGGTAAGCCCACGCACAGAGGACGAGCCGAGCACCGCCGAAACGGTGATGAAGGCGAGCACCATCAGCGAGAAATATTCCGCCGGCCCGAAAGCCAGCGCCAGCTTGACCACGATCGGCGCCAGGAAGGCGACGCCCAGCGTGCCGATGGTCCCGGCGACGAACGAGCCGATCGCGGAAGTCGCAAGCGCCGCGCCGCCGCGGCCCGAACGCGCCATCCGGTTGCCCTCGAGCGCGGTGACGATGGTGGCGCTTTCGCCCGGTGTATTGAGCAGGATCGACGTCGTCGAGCCGCCATACATGGCGCCGTAATAGATGCCGGCAAACAGGATGAAGGAAGCTTCCGGCGCCACCTGGTAGGTGATCGGCAAAAGCAGCGCGATGGTCAGCGCCGGCCCGAGGCCGGGCAGCACGCCGATCGCGGTTCCGAGCGTCGTGCCGAGCAGGCACCACAAGAGATTGGTCGGCGTGAAGGCGACCGCAAATCCGTGCGCGAGATAACCGAGGGTGTCCATCGTCCTCAGCCCCTTCCGATGCCGACGAGGGCGCTGATCAACGCGTTGAGCTGGTTCTCGATCAGGCCGGCCCCGATGTTGACGCCGAGCGCTCTGGCGAATCCGAAATAGGCCGCCAGCGCCAAGATCAGGCCGAGCAGCGCATCGCGCAGCGGATGCCGGCTGCCGAAGCCGAAGCAGACCAGCACGAACATGATCACCGAGGCGGCTGTGAAGCCGAGCGGCTGGATCAGCACGAGATTGGCAACGAGCCCCGCGACCACGAAACCCATCGCCTTCCAATCGGTCGGCGTCTCCTTTTCCTCGTCCGGCTGCCAGCCGCCACGCAGGGCGGCAACGATGAGCAGCAGCGACAGGATCACCATGCCGGCCATGGTCATGTAGGGGAAGACCTTCGGGCCGACCTTGGAATAGAGCGGCGAAACCGGGATCGCCAGGGTCTGCCAGGCAACGGCCCCGGCGCAGGCAAGAAGCCCGACGCCGATCAGCAATTCGGGTATGGCAAGGCGCGGCGGTGACGCCTGCTGGTCGCTGGTGCTCATGATCTCCTCCCCGGAAGCCGGTCTTCCACTGCCGGCTTCGCCGCAGTTTCATTGAACCGTCGCATATCCGCTGTCTCGAAGGAGGCGATGCAGCCTCCTTCGAGATCAGGCAGGAGGCGATCAGGCGAGGCCGAGATCCTTGAGGATCGCGCCGATGCGTGTCGTGTCCTCGGCGACGAACTTGGCATAATCGTCGCCGGTCAGCAGAATCGGCGTCCAGTTGCGGTTCTTGCACTCGGTCGCCCAGGCCTCGCTCTTCGCCATGGTCTCGACCATCTTGATCATCGCCGCCTTGTCTTCGTCGGAAACGCCGGGGGGTGCAAAGACGCCGCGCCAGTTGAACAATTCGACGTCGATGCCGGCCTCTTTCAATGTCGGCGCGTCGATGCCTTCCTGGCGCTTGTCCGACGAGATCGCCAGCAGCCGGAGCGCGCCCGCCTTGACCTGCTCGGAGAATTCGCCATAGCCGGAAATGCCGGCCGCGACCTGGTTGCCGAGCAGCGCCGACAGCGCCTCGCCGCCGCCGGCGAACGGCACATAGGACAGGTTGGCGGCAGGCACGCCGGCCGTCTTGGCGATCAGGCCGAAAAGGATGTGGTCGGAACCGCCGGCCGAACCGCCGGCCACCGGAACCTTCGTCGGATCCGCCTTCAGCGCCGCGACGAAATCATTAGCCGTCTTGAACGGCGAGGCTGCCGGCACCACCAGCGCCTCGAACTCGCCGGTGAGGCGCGCGATCGGCGTCACTTCGGTGAGATTGTTGGCGGCCTTGTTGGCGATGATGGCGCCAACCATGACCATGCCGGCAACCATCAGCGCATTGCCTTTGCCCTTCCACTGGTTGACGAATTGCGGCAGGCCGACCGTGCCGCCGGCGCCGCCGACATTGGTGATCTGCGAGCCGGAGATCAGCTTTTCGGAGCGCAGCACCTGATCGATCGTGCGCGCGGTCTGGTCCCAGCCGCCGCCGGGGGCCGCCGGCACGAAAATTTGGATTTGCGGGGCGTCCTGCGCAAAGGCGGGTCCGAAATGCAAAGCCGCGAAGCCGGCGGCGGTGGTCGACAAGAATCTGCGTCTGTTCAGCATGGAATTCCTCCAAATCACGACACCTCCTCCGGTGCCTGCCAAGACGTGGCCTGAATTAAGACCCGCATTCGAGTTCAAGCATTTGTTACCGCGTTCTGTCAACGGGAATGCCATTCTGCTGGACAGAACGCATAGGATCGGACTAAATCCGCATGTCCAGGGTCATTCCCGGATGGGCGACCACGATGAAATCGTCACCGCAATGACAGACCTCCCTCCAAGCCAGGCTCCGGCCGACGGCGTTGCCGCGCTCGACCGGGCAATCGCCATCCTCGACGCGTTCACCATTGCCGACCGGTCGCTCGGCCTCGCCGAAATCGCGGCCCGAACCGGTCTCTACAAGAGCACGATCCTCAGATTGGCCAACTCGCTGATGCGCGGGCAATTGCTGGAGCGCCTGGAGGACGGACGCTATCGCATCGGACCGGCGACCTTCAGACTTGGCGCGCTTTACCAGCGCTCGCTCGTGGCGATGGATATCCTGTTGCCGATCATGCGCGATCTCTCGGAGCGGAGTTGGGAAAGCGTCGCCTTCTATGTCCGCTCGGGCGACGTCCGCACCTGTCTCTACCGAGTCGAGTCCAAGCACCCGATCCGCTACACGATACGGGAAGGTGACGTGCTGCCCTTGCTGGTTGGTTCCGGCGGCCGGGTGCTGGCCGCTTTCTCGGGAGAGCAGGGCGAGCCTTACGAGACGATCCGGAAAACCTATAGTTACATTTCAATCGGTGACCGCGATCCGCAGACTGCCGGCATCTCCGCCCCTGTCTTCGGGCCGGGACGGACACTGCTCGGCGTGCTCACGCTCGCCGGTCCGAACACGCGGGTCGACGCGGCCTTCCTTACCCGCATGAAGCGGCCGCTGCTCGAAGCTGCCGCCCGCGCCACCCGCGCTTTTGGCGAAGATGCATCCATGCTGGATGCGGCAAGCCTCGACGCGCCGCCGGAGCCCACAACGGATCCGGGTTTTGGCGAGCATCAAATTGGGGTTTCCGGCACGCAGCAGGCCAATATCGCCGAGCTTCGGGCAGGTGGACGCTCAAGCGACGGTTAGCTCTTGCCAATCGCGTCCCTTGGCACCAATCTCGGCTCGAAGGGCCGCCCATCGGGTGGATGGCGGCGCGATAGGGTTTTAGCCATGACTCGCGATCAGATGCTCGCCCACCTCCGATCCGCCGACGCCGCGGCGCGCGAGGCGGCGGCGCACGGTCATCATCCATTCGGTGCGGTGCTGGTCGGCCCCGATGACGCGATCCTCATGCGCCAAGGCAATATCGACACCGTCCATCACGCCGAAACCGAACTTGCGCGACGCGCGGCGGATGCCTATTCGCCGGAGTTTCTCTGGACCTGCACGCTCGTCTCAACCGGCGAGCCCTGCGCGATGTGCACCGGAACGCTCTACTGGGCCAATATCGGCCGGCTGGTTTACGGCTTCGAGGAGACCAAGCTTCTGGCGCTCACCGGCGATCACGCGGCGAATCCGACGATGAGCCTTTCTTCGCGCGCCGTGCTCGATTCCGGCCAGAAAAAGATCGAGGTGTTTGGCCCCTTCCCCGAAGTCGCGGACGAGCTGCTCGCACCACACCGCGATTTCTGGAAGCGCTGACGTGGAAGCGGATGTCGGGGACGGGCCCGCAAGATATCGTGACCGACTCCGCCCTAGGCTTCCGCCCTCTAGGCTCTGCTTGACTCACACATATCTCACTGGTTATACGTCAATCAATAGCCATTGAGTTATCGATCCCGATGACGAACGCACACGATATGCTCTTCCGGACGCTTGCCGATCCGACAAGGCGCGCCATCTTCGAGCGTCTGTGCCGGCAAGGCGAGCAGACGGTCGGCGCACTGACGGCTGAGGCGGGTGTCTCGCAGCCGGCGGTGTCGAAACATCTCGGCCTGCTCAAGCAAGCCGGACTGGTGCGCGACCGCCACGAGGGTCGCCAGACCCATTACAGCGCACAGCTTGGCGCGCTGGCGCCGCTAATGGATTGGACTCGCTATATGGCCGGGTTCTGGGAGAGCCGGTTCGACGATCTCGAGGATCTGCTGCAGAGGATGGATCAATGAACGATATGCCGGCCGGAACGCGCTCCGTTGTCGTCGAGCGCGAGATTCCCCATCCGCCGGAAAAGATCTGGCGGGCACTGACCCAACCGCATCTCATCGAGGAGTGGCTGATGAAGAACAACTTCAAGCCGGTCGTAGACCACCGTTTCGAACTGAGCGCGGACTGGGGCGGTGTCGAGTGCCAGGTCCAGACAGTCGAGCCAAACAAAACGCTTTCCTACACCTGGGACACCAAGGATCTAGAGAGCGTCGTCACATGGACGCTCACCCCGACCAGCGCCGGCACTCGCCTGCGCATGGAGCAGACGGGCTTCCGAACTGACCAGGAGCCGTATTTCCGGGGCGCCACCGTTGGCTGGCCGAGGTTCTTTGCGGCCCTGGAGCAGGTGCTTTCGCGGATCGAGTGAGGGCGGCAATCTCATCCAGATGACGCAGCTGGCGCGCTGGTAAGCCCAGCGTTCATTGGTTCTTTCAGAGGAGGAAGCATTGGACTGGAGCAAGTGGATCAGGCAGTTGCATCGCTGGCTGTCGATCATCTTTACCGTGACCGTCATCGCCAACTTCATCGCCATGGCATTGGGCGAGCCGCCCACCTGGGTGGTCTATTCGCCGCTCCTGCCGCTTTTCCTGCTGTTGTTCAGCGGCCTCTACATGTTCGTGCTGCCCCATGCCGCAAGGTGGCGCGGTGAGCCGGCGCGCGAGCGCGCCGGACCGGCCTGATGGCGAAATCGGCAAAGGTTGCAGCCAGGCCGTCGGAGGAAAAACCCGTCCTGCTTTCGGGCGGCAACCCGCAGATCGCCAAGGGGTATGGTGACGCTCCCGTGCAGGCCTATATCGCGGCGATGCCGGGTTGGAAGAGCGAGCTAGGCCGCCGGCTCGACCAACTCATCATGCAGGCCGTCCCCGACGTGCAGAAGGCCGTCAAATGGAACTCGCCGTTTTACGGCATGGACGGCGAAGGCTGGTTTCTCGGCATTCATTGTTTCACCAGATACGTCAAAGTGGCCTTCTTTCGCGGCATGTCGCTGAAGCCGGTGCCGCCCGGCGAATCCAAGAGCAAGGACACGCGCTATTTTCACATCCATGAGGACGACCAGCTCGACGAAGCGCAATTCGTCTCCTGGGTGAAACAGGCGAGTCAATTGCCTGGCGAACGAATGTAAGCGCATTATCGGTCAGTCACGGTCCGCCCGACGAGGCATCATGGCGGTCCGTCTAGCGGGTGTTGAAGGAGGACACATATGGAGAAAGTCGGCGTGCAGGAAAGCAAGTCTCCTTCCGAGCTGATCGATGGCCGTATCGCGGACTTGGGCGATTGGCGGGGCGAGACGCTCGGCCGGCTGCGCGCCCTGATTAAGGATGCCGATCCGGACGTCACCGAGGAATGGAAGTGGCGCGGCGTGCCGGTCTGGGAGGACGCCGGAATGATCTGCACCGGCGAGACCTACAAGGCCGTCGTCAAGCTGACCTTCGCCAAGGGCGCGGCGCTGCCGGATCCCTTACGCCTCTTCAACTCCAGCCTCGACGGCAACACAAGGCGCGCCATCGATTTTCGCGAAGGCGAGGAGATCGACCAGGAAGCGTTCAAGACTCTCGTGCGAGCAGCGGTGGCCCTGAACAGGTCCAAGGCCAAACGCTGATCCCAGAAGCGCTTCAGCACCGAACCCGGCATTGCCCTCTAGGCTGCTGCCCCTCCGGCCCACCGCTCCAGCAGGATCGTCGGCTTGTCGTGATAGGTGGTCCGCAGGATTTCGCGATAGCCGTTCTTATCTGCGACCTTGAGCGAGGCGCCATTTTCGGGATCGATGATGCAGACGGTCCTGGCTCGCCCGAACGCCTCGTCACCCCAGGCAACGATGCGCCCGACGACTTCGCTTGCAAGCCCCTGGCCATGCGCACCCGAAGCTAAAGCCCAGCCGGCTTCCGGCACGCCTTCGATCGAGGGCTCGATCTCGCGCTTCAGATCATGGAACCCGGCCTCGCCGAGGAAGCGGCCAGTCGCCTTGTCCTCGATCGCCCAGAACCCATAGCCAAGCAGCGACCACAGCCCGGCATGGCGCAGGAAGCGCATCCAGCTTTCCTCGCGGGTGCGCGGCTTGCCGCCGATGAAGCGGGTGACCCCCGGGTCCGCCCACATCGCGACATAGGTCTCGAAATCGTCGAGCCGATGCGGCCGCAGGACCGTCCGCGCGGTCTCGAGGATCGGCACCCCGGCTTTCCTTGCAATGCTCATCGCGTCCTCTCCTTTGAGCGGCAGCGCTTAGCAAACCTGCACGTTCGAACAAGGGCCAGGATCGCCCGGGGCATCCTCCAGCGACGCAAGTAGATGAGCGCAGTCATGACCGGCTGACATTTCGGCGTGTGGGATTCTCGACAGGCGATGTTAGTCTTCGGACGAAGCTGATTCAGCGATATCGCGGCGCCGTCTGAATACGAGGAAAGATAATGGACACCACCGACCTTCTGCTGGCGATCGTCCATCATCTTCTTGTGTTCTCGCTGGCCGGCATCATTGGCGCCGAGTTCGTGCTGGTGCGCGGCGAGTTGGGGGCGACGACGCTCAAGCGCCTTGTCGGCATCGACCGCCACTACGGCATCATCGCCGCGCTGATCGTCATCGTCGGCATCTGCCGGGTGTTCTTCGGCCTGAAGGGTTGGGAGTTCTACGTCTTCAACTGGGTGTTCTGGGCAAAGATGATGGCCTTCATCATCGTCGGCCTGCTGTCGATCATCCCGACCGTGCGCTTCATCTCCTGGAGCAGGAAGGCAAGCGGCAATCCATCATTCTCGGTCCCGGCGGCGGAGCTCGCCTCGGTGAAGAACTATGTCCGCGCCGAGGGCTTCATCTTCCTGCTCATCCCGATCTTTGCGGCGGCGATGGCGCGCGGCTACGGTTATTAGAATAGAACCGAGGAAGAGCAGGGATCGGGCAGCAACCGGCATGCGCCAACGTACCGTCGTCAGATGACGACATCCCGCGATCCATCATCCGACCCAGATCTTTTCCATCCATCTTGTGGATGGTTTGTAGATAATCGCAGTTTGGCCGTTTGAGTCCGATTGCAATCTGCCAGTCTGCACTAGTTGCTATTACATCACAGCCGTCGCCGAGAGGAATTTCGTGCGGTGGCTGGAGATTCATACTCTGGGAGGAAGTCACAATGAGAAAATTTGTTGCCGCTCTGGCTGCCGCAGCGGCCGTCACGCTTTATCCGTTCGCCGCGGGCGCGCAGTCCTATCCGGAACGCACCATCACCGTTGTGGTGCCGTTTGCGGCCGGCGGCCCGACCGACACGGTCACACGCCTCATCGCCGAAGCCATGTCGAAGGATCTCGGCCAGCAGGTCATCGTCGAGAATGTCGGCGGTGCCGGCGGCACGCTGGGCGCGGGCCGCGTCGCGAAGGCTGACCCGGACGGTTATACGCTGCTCCTCCACCATATCGGCATGGCGACCAGCGCGACGCTGTACCGAAAGCTCGCATACGACACGCTCAACGCCTTCGAATATGTCGGCCTCGTCACCGAGGTGCCAATGACCGTCGTCGGCCGCAAGGACCTTGAGCCGACCGATCTGAAGGGACTGGTCGAGTACGCCAAGGCCAACAAAGACACTGTCACCGTCGCCAATGCCGGGATCGGTGCGGCCTCGCATTTGTGCGGCATGCTGTTCATGAGCGCCATCGGTACGCCGCTGGTCACCGTGCCCTACAAGGGCACCGGCCCGGCCATGACCGATCTTCTGGGCGGCCAGGTCGACATGATGTGCGACCAGACGACCAACACCACCAAGCAGATCCAGGGCGGCACGATCAAGGCCTATGCCGTCACCTCGCCGGAACGCCTCGATGTGCTGCCGGACGTCCCGACGACGACGGAAGGCGGCCTTCCCGAGGTGCAGGTCAGCATCTGGCACGGCCTCTACGCACCAAAGGGTACGCCGGCCGAGATCACCGGACGCCTGTCGAAATCGCTGCAGGTCGCGCTGAAGGATCAGAACGTCGCCGCCCGCTTCGCCGAACTCGGCACCAAGCCGTCGCCCGAAGCCGACGCGACACCGGCGGCACTGAAGGCCAAGCTTGAAAGCGAGATCGGGCGCTGGAAGCCGATCATCGAAGCCGCCGGCCAGTACGCCGACTGAGGTTTTGGACGGGGCGCGATCGGCGCCCCGTTTTTGCTTCGGCCCCGTTTTGCGTTGCAACGGCGCGCCCGATGCGCACCTGAGAGGAACGTGATGAAGCCTTTCGCAATCGACACGACCAACGGCATATGCGCCGCGCTGTTCATCGCCTTCGGCGCATTTTTCGCGCTGCAGTCGCTCGGCCTCGAAATCGGCACCGCCTTCCGCATGGGACCGGGCTATTTCCCGCTGGTCCTGGCGATCGTGCTGCTCCTGCTCGGCGTTATCATCCTCGTCCAGGCTGTGCGCTTCGAGAGCGAGGCGATCGGCCACATTGCGTGGCGCGGCATGCTGCTCATCCTCCCCGCTCCGATCTTCTTCGGCCTGACGGTGCGCGGCCTCGGCTTCATCCCATCGATCTTCCTGACGGCGCTGATCGCATCCTTTGCCAGCGCCCGCATGAAACCGCTGACCGCGCTCGTGTTGTCGGCCGGCCTGACGCTGTTTGCGTCGCTCGTCTTCAGCTACGCACTCGGCCTGCCGTTCCGACGCTTTGGCCCGTGGCTGCCATTGTGAGGAGATGACCATGGAGCTCCTCGCCAACTTGGTGCTCGGCTTTTCGACGGCGACATCGCTGACAAATCTCGGTTTCTGTCTGATCGGCGTCCTTCTCGGCACGCTGATCGGCGTCCTGCCCGGCATCGGCGCCACCGCAACCATCGCCATGCTCTTGCCGATTACGTTCCAGATAGGCGACCCAGTTTCCTCTCTCATCATGCTCGCCGGCATCTATTACGGCGCGCAATATGGCGGCTCCACCACCGCCATTCTCATCAATATGCCCGGCGAATCCTCGTCAGCCGTCACCGCAATCGACGGCTACCAGATGGCCAAGAACGGCCGCGCCGGGGCGGCACTCGCGATCGCGGCGATAGGCTCGTTCTTTGCCGGCACGGTGTCGACCTTCCTGGTCGCCATCTTTGCTCCGCCGCTGACGGCGATGGCGCTGGAATTCGGCGCGGCCGAATACTTTTCGCTGATGGTCGTCGGCCTCGTCTCGTCCGTCGCGCTCGCCCACGGCTCGATAGTCAAGGCGCTGGCCATGGTTGTGCTCGGCCTGCTGCTCGGCATTGTCGGAACCGACATCTATACCGGCACGCCGCGCTTCACGCTCGGCATCACCCAATATGCCGACGGGCTGAATTTCGTCGCGGTAGCGGTCGGCGTCTTCGGCGTCGCCGAGATCCTGCGCAACCTCGAGAACGAGCATGAGCGCTCCGTGCTGATCCGAAGAGTCTCCGGCCTCATGCCGACCCGCGAGGATTTTCGGCGCATGGCCCCGCCCATCATGCGCGGAACGATCATTGGTTCGGCGCTCGGCATCCTGCCGGGAGGCGGCGCGATCCTTGCAGCCTTTGCCTCCTACACGGTCGAAAAGCGCGTATCGAAAAACCCGGGGGAGTTCGGCAAGGGCGCCATCGAAGGGGTCGCCGGGCCGGAATCGGCCAACAATGCCGGCGCGCAGACCTCCTTCATCCCCATGCTGACGCTTGGCATTCCGGCCAATCCGGTAATGGCGCTGATGATCGGCGCGATGATCATCCAGGGCATCGTGCCCGGCCCTAATGTCGCGACCGAACAGCCGGAGCTGTTTTGGGGCATCATCGCCTCAATGTGGATCGGCAACCTGATGCTGATCGTCCTCAACCTGCCGCTGATAGGGCTTTGGGTGAAGCTCCTTACGATCCCATATTACGTGCTGTTTCCGATCATCATGGCGTTCTGCTCGATCGGCGTCTACAGCGTCAACACCAATGTTTACGACCTCTACGCCGTCGCCTTCTTTGGCTTGCTCGGCTACCTCCTGACCAAGCTGCGCTGCGAACCCGCGCCACTGCTGCTCGGCTTCGTGCTCGGCCCGTTGCTTGAGGAAAACTTGCGTCGCGCCATGATTCTGTCGCGCGGCGACCCGAGCACCTTCGTGACGAGACCGATCAGCGCCAGCTTGCTCTTCATCGCGCTCGCCGTGCTCGTCATCGTCTTCCTGCCCGCGGTCAAGAAGAAGCGCGAAGAGGTGTTTGTGGAGGAAAATTAAGTCGTTGAAGCCCGTTGCGATTTTTCAATTCGGCGTTTTGGCCGCAGGCGCCGTCGGCTGGCACTATCCGGCTAGCTGACACCAATCGCTCGGTCCTCAGTTTCGTCGAGCGGCGCGAGCTCGATCAGCGGCGCCGGCAGGTCGGTGGTCTTTTCCTTGGACTTGCAGATATCGGCGATGACACAGACCGGGCAGTCGGGCTTGCGCGCCTTGCAGACATAGCGGCCATGCAGGATCAGCCAGTGATGGGCGTGCCGCATGTATTCGGCGGGGATGACTTTTATCAGCCCCTGCTCAACCTGTTCCGGCGTTTTGCCGGGCGCCAATCCAATACGATTGCCGATGCGAAAGATATGCGTGTCGACCGCCATCGTGTGCTGGCCGAAGGCGACGTTGAGCACGACATTGGCGGTCTTGCGTCCCACGCCCGGCAGCTTGACCAGCTCGTCCCGATCTTCGGGCACCTTGCCGGCATAGTCGTCGATCAGTGCCTTCGAGAGCGCGACCACGTTCTTGGCCTTGTTGCGCCACAGGCCTATGGTGCGGATGTAGTCGCCGACCTTGGCCTCACCGAGCGCCAGCATCTTGTGCGGTGTATCGGCGACCGAAAACAGCGGCTTCGTTGCCTTGTTTACCCCGGCATCGGTCGCCTGCGCCGACAACACCACCGCGATCAGAAGAGTGAAGGGATTGACATAGTCGAGCTCACCCTTCGGCTCGGGCCGCTGCACGGAAAAACGCCGAAAAATCTCATGCACCTCGGCGGGCGTGTAAAGCGAGCGCAGCCCGCCCTTCCGGGAGGGCGTCTTTGCTTTTGCACTGCCGCCTGAGGCTGAGGCCGACGGCTTTTTGACGGGGAAGGATTTTTTGGACTTGGGCGGCGCCATTCCCTTCCTATAATGTTTCCGTATGAGCGACACAAACGCCTCGTTCGAAGCCGACAAGCCATTCTTCCAAGCCCTGCTGACGCCGCATCGCTCCCTCGGTCGGACCGGCTTTCTGATATTGATGGGCGCCCTGGTGTTCGGCTGGGCGGTCACCGGCGCGATCTTCCTGGCTCATGGCGCATGGCCGGTCTTCGGCTTCTTGGGGCTGGACGTGGTCGCCGTCTACATCGCCTTTCGCGCCAACTACCGGGCGGCCCGCGCCCGTGAGGAAATATCGGTCTCGCGCACCAGGCTTGACATCCGCAAAACGGCGCCGTCGGGCCGCTTCGAGGATCATCGCTTCAACCCGTTCTGGACCCGCTTTTCGATCGCCCGCCATGCCGAGATCGGCATCACCAAAATGGCCGTCGAGGCGCAAGGCGAAAGCGTTTCGATCGGGTCTTTCCTGGATCCCGATTCCCGCGAAAGCTTTGCTGCTGCCTTTTCGCGCGCACTGGCGACCGCCAGGGCGCGTTGAACTAGCACGGCGCTCGGCGCCCTTGCCGTAGAGCGTCATCAGCAAGGTCTGCCTTACCCCGGTAAAATCTATCTTTTCGCCGGCCGTCATCGCCCTTCGGCTCGAAGCCTGCTCGATCTGGGTAGGGGCCGGAGGAAGGCAAGTTTCGGGTGGTGGCAATGCGCGGGAAGACCGATATTCGCGGCCGAGCAGATAGCCATGGGAGATATTGCCATGAACGCCCAGATGACCATGAATACCCGGATGGAACCGTCAGCGATCCTGCAGAACGACATCACGCCCGTGGGCAGCGACTACGAAATCGTGCGCCGCGCCATCGAGAAGATCAGCCTCGACTATCGCGACCAGCCCTCGCTGGAGGTCCTGGCCGAGGCGGTCGGCGAGACGCCGACGGGCCTGCAGAAACTGTTCACGCGCTGGGCCGGCCTGTCGCCCAAGGCCTTTCTGCAGGCGGTGACGCTCGACCATGCGCGCAGGCTGCTTGATTCCGGCATGCCGCTGCTCGAAACCTCGTTCGAGCTCGGCATGTCGGGCCCTGGCCGGCTGCACGACCTCTTCGTCACGCACGAAGCGATGTCGCCCGGCGACTACAAGACCCGCGGCGCCGGCCTGACCATCCGCTACGGCTATCATATCTCGCCCTTCGGCATCGCGTTGATCATGGTCACCGATCGCGGGCTGGCCGGCCTGGCCTTCTGCGACGCCGGCGGCGAGCGGGCCGCCTTCGCAGACATGTCCGGCCGCTGGCCGAACGCAGCTTACGTCGAGGACATGTCGGCCACCCAGCCCTATGCCGCGCGCGTCTTCGATCCGACCAAATGGCGTGCGGACCAGCCGCTGCGCGTGGTGATGATCGGTACCGATTTCCAGCTGCGCGTCTGGGAGGCGCTGCTGCGCATTCCGATGGGCAGGGCCTGCACCTATTCCTCGATCGCGGCAAGCATCGGCGCGCCGAGCGCCAGCCGGGCCGTGGGTGCCGCGGTGGGCGCCAACCCGATGTCCTTCGTGGTGCCCTGCCATCGTGCGCTCGGCAAGTCCGGCGCGCTCACCGGCTATCACTGGGGCCTGACACGCAAGCGCGCCATCCTCGGCTGGGAGGCGGGACAAATGGCGTCCTGAAACCTCGTTTTTTCCGCGCGCCATTGCGAAAAACCGTGGATCTGAATATAGGTAAGTATAATCGAAACAATACATCCGAAATATCGGGAAATGCAACCCGAAACAACCTCAGGTTTCTGCAGTTGTATTTTGAGTTGTTTGCAGTCGTTATCTTGTTTAACGCTAAATTAACCACGATAAACGGATGATACCTCTGTATTGAGCCGCATTTGCCGGCTCGAAAGAGGGGTCCGATGAAGTTCTTTCGCGTCGCAATGGCCGCGAGCCTGCTGGCCGTCTGCACCGGCCAGACTGCATCGGCAGCCACCGGAAACGTCCTCTTCAACGGCACTATCACCGCTACCTGCACGGTCACGATCAACTCCAACGGCACGATGACCGTCAGCAGCAATCTTCAGTCGCTGAGCTCCCACAATGCCGGCGGTTCGGCCGGCAGCGCCCAGGTCGATACCACCGGCGGCGTCACGCTCAGCGTCGATCCGGTCACCATCACCACCGTCCCGGCCTCGGACACCACGGCCACGACATGGACCCCGACCTTTGCCACCTCCGGCGCGCAGACCATTGCCGAAACCGGCACAGCGACGGCGCTCACCGTACCGGGCACATCGACGGTCGCGGTCAATCTTGCCGGCACCAAGAGCGGCACGGACCGCTTCTCCGCCGGCAACTACCAGGCAACCGTGACGCTGCGCTGCGAATAGCCCTCACGCGAAAGGAGCGGTCCTTGAGAACGATCGGAATGCTGGCGGCGGGGTTGATCGCCGTGCTGTCTCCCATTGCCGCGGAGGGCCAGTCGATGACGCCGATGCGGGGCGAGGTCAGGTCCTTCACCGATGCTTTCGCGGTCCGGGTTTTCCCCGGCAACCCCTACGACCAGCGCATACGCGTCGAGATTCATGTCTATGACCAGGACTTTCGGCCGATCGACGCCAGGATCACGCCGAAGGCCTTCGTTCTGGCCGGCCAGGCGTCGCGCCCGGTTCTGGTGGTCGTCCCGTTCGACGGCGCGAACGAGCGTAAAGTGCGTATCTGTACCGAGAGTATCCCCTTTCCAAGCGAGCAGACGCAGATAAGGGCTCAGATATGCGGAAAGTTCTTCGGGCATCGCAGGTTCTGACGCTTGCCCTGCTGCCCGCCTTGGCGGTCGCAAGTCAGGGGTATGCTGAGGATATACTGAACCTGAACCAGAACCAGACTGGCTTCACCTTGCCCGGCGTCACCCTGCCCCAGGGCCAGGACGAGGTTCATGCTTCCGACGGCACGACCTGCCGCTCGGCCGTTTCCGGCAGCGGCGCCTATCTGGACGTCGGCGTCATCCGCGGCAACAGCAACAGCCAGTCGAACAGCGACCTCGCCACTTACGGCCGCGTGGTGGTCCCGATCGGGCGGACGCCGAAGCGCGTGGATTGCAGCCGCCTCTACGAACTCGAGGTCGAGCGCCTGCAGCTCGAATTGAAGCTGCTCAAGATGGGTCTCGGCGCCGACGGCCAGACGGGAAGCGTGGCTGCTCCCAATCCCGCGACCGCCTCCGCTGCCGCATCGACTGGATGGGCTAACGAGGGCTGGAGCATCAGAGGCACAACCGGCAATGACAAGAAAAAGAAATAGAAATAGCCGCGCGCTGATCGCCGCGGTGGCTGCGCTTGCAAGCTTCTCGCTCCCGGCTTCGGCGGCGATCATCGGCACTTGCACCATCATGATCGGCGCCTCGGGAACGATGAAATCGAACCCCGCCATCAATATCTTCGGCTCCAGGCAGGCGGGCGGGTCGAGCGCCGGCGCCACCATCACCGCGAATGCGACGCTATGCACGATCCTCAACCTGCTCGACTGCTATTCCGTCTCGGCACCGGCGCCGATTGTCTTCACGTCCGCGCCGAGCGGCGGCGACACCGACGTCACCTTCGCCACCGTCTTCCGCCTCGATGGCTCAGGCGCGGACATCCCGGGCAGTTCGCCGCAGCGGGTGACCAACGGCACTCACACCATCCAGGTCGATCTCACGGCCACGAAATCGCCGGGCATCTTCCCGGCCGGCAACTACCAGGGCACGGTGACGGTGCGCTGCGAATGATGCTGTGGGCCGGTGCGGCGCACAACCGGCTTGATCTGGCAATATACGGTCTTTGCGGCTAGCCTCCCGCGCAAGCAACTGCGTAAATGCAAGGACTTGCGGCATCGGCCTTCGATCGAAGGCTCGCCCGCTCGTGCAGGAGGCCTTTCTTGATCATCATCGTCGGCTCGATCAACCTCGACCTGATCGCCAATGTCGACCGTTTGCCTGAACCCGGCGAGACGGTCCGCGGCTCCGGCTTTGCCACCGCTCCCGGCGGCAAAGGCGCCAACCAGGCGCTGGCCGCGGCCCGCGCGGGCGCTGAGGTGCGCATGGTCGGCGCCGTCGGCAAGGACAGCTTTGCCGCCGAAGCGCTGGCGCTGCTGAAGGCCGGCGGTGTCGATCTTTCCGGCGTCGGCGAGAGCTTCGCCTCCACCGGCACAGCGCTCATCCTGGTCGGTGCCGACGGCGAGAATGTGATCGCCGTCGTGCCGGGCGCTAACGATTCTGTACTGCCCGGCGACATCGCGAAGGCGTATCTGAAGAAGGGCGATGTCGTGCTTTTGCAGCACGAGATCCCGCTGCCCACGGTCGAAGCGGCGCTCGATGCAACCCGCGCGGCGGGTGCCGTCAGCGTGCTCAACACCGCGCCTTTCCGCCCCGAGGCGGCGGGCTTTCTCGGCAAGGCCGACTACGCCGTCGCCAACGAGACCGAGTTCGACCTCTATGGCGAGGCGCTGGCGCTCACCGGCCACGACCGGGAGGCGCGGATGCGCGACTATGCTCAAAAGACAGGCCGCGCCATCGTCGTGACACTCGGCGGCGACGGCGTGCTGGCCGCCACTCCCGACCATTTCCTCACCGTCCCGGCACTGAAGATAACTCCGGTCGACACGGTCGGCGCCGGCGACACCTTTTGCGGCTATTTCGGCGCCGGCCTGTCGTCCGCCCTTTCGCTCGAACAGGCGCTCACGCGCGCCGCGGCGGCAGGCTCGCTCGCTTGCTTGAAGCCGGGTGCGCAGCCGGCGATTCCGCTGCCGAAGGATGTCGACGCGGCCTTGGCCGCGCGGTGACGGCGATGCGCCCGTCGACGAAACACGCCGTGCCGCCGGCCAGCGACATCTGTCGCTTGTCCGCCGTAGAGCTTACCGACGCGATCAGGCAGCGCCGTCTGTCGGCGCGCGAGGTCGTCAGCGCCTTTCTCGACCGCATCGATGCTGTGAACCCGCTGGTCAACGCCATCGTGTCGCTGCGCGAGCGCGCCGATATCCTGGCGGAAGCCGACAGGGCGGACGCCCATTTGGAACGGGGCGGCGCGGCCGGATCGCTGTTCGGCCTGCCGATCGCCATCAAGGACCTCGCCCTGACCAAGGGCTCAAGAACAACCTTCGGCTCGCCGATCTTCGCCGATTTCGTCCCGCAAGAGGACGATTTCTTCGTCGAGCGCCTGCGCAAGGCCGGCGCCATCATCATCGGCAAGACCAATGTTCCGGAATTCGGGCTGGGCTCCAACACCTACAATCCGGTCTTCGGTCCGACGCTCAATGCCTTCGATCCGACGCTCACCGCCGGCGGCTCGAGCGGCGGCGCGGCGGTGGCGCTGGCGCTCGACATGGTGCCGGTCGCCGACGGCAGCGATTTCGGCGGCTCGCTGCGCAATCCGGCGGCCTACAACAACGTCTATGGCTTCCGCCCCTCGCAAGGGCTGGTGCCGGCCGGCCCCGACATCGATGTCTTCCACGCCCAGATGGGCGTCGAAGGGCCGATGGGCCGGAATGTGCGCGACATCGCGCTGCTGCTCGATGAGCAGGCCGGCTATCATCCGCGGGCGCCATTGTCGCATGACAAGCAGGGCTCGTTTCTCGAAGGCCTGCGGGAGAAAGCCACCGGCGGCCGCATCGCCTGGCTCGGCGATCTCGGCGGCCATCTGCCGATGGAGCCAGGCGTGCTCGACCTGTGCGAGGCCGCCCTTGCCCGCTTCGCGGATGCCGCGTTCCACAGCGAAACGCTGGCGCCGGATGTCGATTTCGAGGCGCTGTGGCAGGCTTTTGTCACCTTGCGCCAGGCGAGCAGCGGCTGCGGACTGAAGGCGCATTATGACGCTCCTGAAAAGCGCAGGCTGCTGAAGCCGGAGGCCGTTTGGGAAGTTGAGCAGGCGATGCGCCTTACCGCGCCCCAGATCCATGCCGCCTCGGTCCGGCGCACCTCATGGCACCGCACGCTGCTGTCGCTGTTCGAGCGCTTCGACCTTATCGTGCTGCCGACCGCCCAGGTCTTCCCCTTCGAGGTCTCGACGCATTGGCCGCGCGAGATCGCCGGGCGGCCGATGGACAGCTATCACCGCTGGATGCAGGTCTCCGCCTTTGCCACGCTCGGCGGTTGTCCGGCGCTCAATGTGCCGGTCGGCTTCGACGGCAAGGGCCGGCCGATGGGTATGCAGCTGA
The DNA here is from genome assembly GCF_002294985.1 of Mesorhizobium sp. WSM3862. Lineage (GTDB taxonomy): Bacteria > Pseudomonadota > Alphaproteobacteria > Rhizobiales > Rhizobiaceae > Mesorhizobium. The sequence goes on from NZ_NSGE01000009.1 coordinate 100,130, forward strand.
TCGGCCAGCCGCGCGGCGACCTGGCGGTCCTGCAGGCCGGCGCCGCCTATGAGGCGACGCTGCCCTGGCCGGCGGGGGCTGCCTGACGGGCTCAACCGGCTGGCGCGCTTGCGCCGGCGTCAACTCCGTGCATTGATCGCGCTCCGCGCGTGTCGGCGCGATCCTGTTCGAGGGAAAACATGTCGCTGGAACTCTACGCCGCCTATGTCGTCGCCTGCATCGTCATCGTCCTGGTACCCGGGCCGACGGTCACGCTGATCATCGCCAACAGTATCCGCCATGGCTCGCGCGCCGGGCTGGCCAATGTCGCGGGCACCCAGGCCGGGCTCGCCATCATGATCGCCATCGTCGGCATCGGCCTCAACACGCTGATCGCCGGCATGGGTCACTGGTTCGAATGGGTGCGGCTGATCGGTGCGGCTTACCTCATCTGGATGGGCGTGCAGATGCTCCGCGCCAAGGGAGCCCTGAACCCCGATGGATCGGCCAAGAAACCGCGCGGCGGCTTCTTCCTGCAAGGTTTCCTGGTGGCGATTTCCAATCCGAAGACGCTTGTCTTCTTCGGCGCCTTCTTCCCGCAGTTCATCGCGCCACAGGGCAATTACACGCTGCAGATCGTGGTCATGGGCCTGACCGCGATGGTCTTCGCCGCCATGTCGGATTCGACCTACGCGCTTGCCGCCGGCCGCGCCGGGCGCATGCTCTCGGCCAGCCGCGTTAAGCTGATGTCGCGGATCAGCGGCAGCTTCCTGGTCGGCGGCGGGCTCTGGCTGGCGTTCTCCAAGGCGAAATGAGAGCGAATACTCTGGTCGCAATTATTTTTGACGCCTATTGAATAACTGTGCTTGGCAGCACACTTCTTCAGGATGAACAAGTCAAACGTTTCCTTCCGGAATCGCTTGCTTATTTGGCAATATGAGTACAGCGACGCCGTGATCGGCGTCGCTTTGTTCGGCGCATTTGCGGCTATGAAATCCATCGCCATCGTTGAGCTTCAGGCCAATCCGGTCATCGCCACTCAACGCGTGATGGGCGTGGTCGAATACGTCAGGGTGAAGCCCATCAATCCGTACGGCACGATCGGCCACAATCTATACTACACCTACGATCTGCGCCTTGATGACGACAACACACGGATATCTGTCGACGACGATGTGAGGCGACCCCATCTTGTCGGCTCCGTCCTTCCCATCGAGCGACAGCACCACAAGCACGGCGCCGACACCTATCGGTTGCTCAACGGATGACGACGTGTGCTCGGTTGGCCGCTTTGACGGTCAGTTGAGCCGCCCCAGCCGCTCCACCAGCAGCGCGAAGAACGTATCGTGGTCGATGTCGCGCATCACCATGGCGTTCTTCTCGCGCTTGGTGACGCCCCACCAGTCGATGACCGTCATGCCCATGGTCAGCTCGGAGCTGGTCTCCACGCTGACATTGCAGCGGCGACCCTTGAACAGCTCCGGCTTGATGAGATAGGCGATCACGCACGGATCGTGCAGCGGCCCGCCGTCGGTGCCGTATTTCTCCTCGTCGAAGCGCTCGAAGAACTCCAGCATCTCGGCGGTTGCGGTGCCGACCTTGGTGCCGAGCTGGCGGAAGGCCTGGATGCGCTTGGCCGAGGTCAGTGCCTTGTGGGTGACGTCGAGCGGCATCATCACGATCGGAACGCCCGACTTGAACACCAAATCCGCCGCCTGCGGGTCGACGTAGATGTTGAATTCGGCGGCAGGCGTGACGTTGCCGCCCTCGAAAAAGCCGCCGCCCATCAGCACGATCTCCTTGATACGCGGCGCGATCCGCGGCTCGCGGATCAGCGCCAGCGCGACATTGGTGAGCGGCCCGAGTGGGCACAACGTGATCGTGCCCGCTTCCTCACGCATCAGCGTCTCGACCATGAAATCGACCGCGTATTGCTCCTGCAGCGGCATCGTCGGTTCGGGCAGCTGGGGTCCATTGAGGCCGGTCTTGCCATGCACGTCCTCCGCCGTGACGAGCTCGCGCGCCAGCGGGCGGATGGCGCCGGCATAGACCTTGACGTCGGGTCGGCCGCCGAGCTCGCAGATCTTGCGCGCATTCTTCTCGGTGAGCTTCAGCGGCACGTTGCCGGCAACGGCGGTGATGCCGACGACCTCCAGCTCGGCGCTGCCGAGCGCCAGCAATATGGCGACGGCATCGTCCTGGCCGGGATCCGTGTCGATGATGATCTTTCGTGACTGGGGCATTTCAATTCCTTTGGGGAGTCTTTTTGGGCGGGGTTTTGACGGCTTGAACTTGATCGCGCGGCGGACCATATCAAGACCATCGGGAAAAATGCCATCCGGGTTTTTCCGGTTTGTGTCGCTCTTAAGAGGACAGTGTAACAATGAGTCGAATGACGCCCTTCTCCAGCCCGCTTCTTCTGGGCTTCGACGCTATGGAAAAGACGCTCGAACGTCTGGCGAAGTCGGGCGACAGCTACCCTCCGTATAACATCGAGCGTCTGGGCGCCTCGGACGGCAAGGCCGAAAGGCTGCGCATCACACTTGCCGTGGCGGGTTTCGCAGAGAACGACCTCGATGTCACCACCGAGGAAAACCAGTTGATCGTGCGCGGCCGTCAGACCGACGACACCGAGCGTGAGTTCCTCCACCGCGGCATCGCCGCTCGCCAGTTCCAGCGCTGCTTCGTGCTGGCCGACGGCATGCGGGTGGTCGGCGCGGAATTGAAGAACGGCCTTTTGTCGATCGATCTCGACCGTCCGGAGGCCGAGCGGCTGGTACGGAAAATAAACATATCGGTGAAAGACTGATCTTTGCCGATGGCTCTAATGCGGGACGGCCGGAAGTGGCGTCCTTGCGCCAAGGAGGCTTGTAATGACCAGAATTGACGAAACCCTGACCATGACCAGCGGCGAATTCGCCCATCTCGGCGAAGGTTCGGTCGCATATCTGAGGAAAATATCGAGCGACGATTTGCGCGGCCGCTTCCCCGGCCTCGGCGAAATCGCGCCCGGGCTGGAACTGTGGGCGCTGTTTGCCGCCAACGGTCAGCCGATCCTGCTTTCCGATGCCCGTGACCGGGCCCTGGCGGGTGCGCTGGAGAATGATCTGACCACCGTCGCCATCCACTGACCCCAACCACTATTTGAATTTGAGGTCGTTGCCTGAATTGGAAAGGGCCGCTCCCGGCGGCCCCTCAAGGTTATATCCCAAAAACCGGGTTTATCCAAAGGCCAGCTTCACCCAACCTCAGGCCGCGTGCGAGGCCTGGGTATCCGACAGCAGAGCGTGGATCGCCACTGCGTCGCGCGTCCCCCTGATCTTGGCCACCGTATCGCCATCGCGCAGCACGCGCGCGATACGCGACAGCGCCTTAAGATGGTCGGCGCCGGCGCCTTCGGGCGCAAGCAGCAGAAACACCAAGTCGACCGGCTGGTCGTCGAGCGCCTCGAAATCGACCGGCGCCTCCAGCCGGGCAAACACGCCGGCGATCCGCTTGACCCCTGCGAGCTTGCCATGCGGAATGGCGATGCCGTTGCCGACGCCGGTGGAGCCCAGCCGCTCACGCTGCAGGATAGTGTCGAACACTTCCCGCTCCGGAATGCCTGAAATCGCCGCCGCCCTCTCCGACAGCAATTGCAGAAGCTGTTTTTTGGAATTCGCCTTCAACGCCGGCATGATAGCCGGGACGCTGATGAGATCGCTGAGATCCATGCCTGAAAAATCCCTTGCTCGCCTACCGCGCCGGTCGTCCCCCTCGCGCGGCCGGCTTTCTTATCCCTGCGCGACTTTGGTGGTCGACGGATCGATCCAGCCGATGTTTCCATCCGGCCGGCGGTAGACGATATTGACGTGGTCGTTTCCGGCGTTGCGGAAGACGAAAACCGGGCTGTCCTTGGTATCGAGTTCGATGACGGCAGACGCCACCGACATGGTGCGAAGCGTCACGGTCGATTCGGCGACGATGGCCGGAGCGAAGTTCTCCGGGATTTCCTCTTCGTCGTCGGCGAGCGGCTCCATCACGGCGTAGGCGATGTCGGTGGATTCGCCGTTGCCGTTGCTGGAATTGTGCGACTTCAGCCGGCGCTTGTAGCGCCTGAGCCGCGTTTCGAGGCGATCGGCGGCCGCCTCGAAGGCAAGCGTGGGATCCTGGGCGTCCCCGGTCGCCTGCAGCGAGGCGCCCGAATCGAGACGGATCATGCAATCGGCCGAGAAGCGCGATCCCGCTTTGATGACCGTTACATGTCCTGAAAAACCCCGATCGAAATATTTTTCAATCGCTTCGTTGACACGATCATTGATGCGCGTACGGAACGCATCGCCGATGTCCATGTGTTTTCCCGAAATGCGCAGATTCATCTGAAAACTGACCTTCCCTGCTCAGGCTTCAAACTGTCCCAAGTTTATACCCGTGGTGCGCGCGCACAAGCTTTGCGGCGGCACGCGCGCCGATTTTAGACCCGAACTTTCCGGTTGATCACAAGTCGCCTTCTGGCCGTCCGAGGCCTTCGCTTTGACGGAGCCATTCGCGAGGCGGGCATCACGGCCCGGCTCATGCGGGCGGGCTTCTAGACACTTCATTGCAGCTTGTCAATGAAACACGAAAACTGTGAAAAATCGCCATTCCTCAGCTCGGACCAAACTAGGTCAGGCCCGATGAATATCAACTGCCCTATCGCCCGGCGTTGGCCAGCGCCCGCTTCTCCCGGCGCCGCTGCACCGATGAAGGAATGTTCATGCCCTCCCGGTATTTGGCGACCGTGCGGCGGGCGATGTCGACGCCGCTTTCCCGCAGCATGTCGACGATAGCGTCGTCGGAAAGCACGTCGGCGGGCTTTTCCTCGTCGATCAGTTGCTTGATGCGGTCACGCACGGCTTCCGACGAATGCGCTTCGCCGCCTTCCGCCGAGGCGATCGAAGCGGTGAAGAAATAGCGCAGCTCGAACACGCCGCGAGGCGTCAGCATGTATTTGTTGGCAGTGACGCGGCTCACCGTCGATTCATGCATGCCGATCGCGTCGGCCACCGTGCGCAGGTTGAGCGGCTTGAGATGCCGCACGCCATGGACGAGGAACGCGTCCTGCTGGCGCACGATTTCCGAGGCCACTTTCAGGATCGTCTTCGCCCGCTGGTCGAGGCTGCGCGTCAGCCAGTTGGCGTTCTGCAGGCATTCGGCCAGAAACTCCTTTTCCGCCTGGTCCTTGGCATGGCCGGAAACCCGGGCGAAATAGACATGATCGACCAAAACGCGCGGCAGCGTGTCGGCGTTGAGCTCCACCGCCCAGCTGCCGTCGGCAGCGGCCCGCACCTCGACGTCGGCAACGATGGCGTCGCTCGCGCCGCCCGAAAACGCGGTGCCGGGACGCGGATCGAGCGCCCGGATCTCGGCCAGCATGTCGAGAAGGTCTTCCTCGTCGACGCCGCAGATGCGTTTCAGCGTCTGGAAATCCCGCCGCGCCAGGAGTTCGAGATTAGCCACCAGGGCCTTCATCGCCGGATCGAGCCGGTCGCGTGCGGCAAGCTGCAGCGACAGGCATTCGGCGAGGTCGCGGGCAAATAGGCCGGCCGGCTCGAAGGTCTGGCAGACCGCGAGCGCTCGCGCCACCGCTCCCATGTCCGCCCCCAGCCGCGCGGCAATCTCTTCCAGATCGGCGCGCAGATAGCCCGCTTCGTCGAGGCTGTCGGCAAGCTCGCCGGCAATCAGGCGCTCGGCGGGTTTGGCGAAGGCAAGCGCGATCTGTTCGCCGACATGCTCGCGCAGCGTCACGATGGTCGCGGCCATCTCGCCGACGTCGAAGCCTTCCGACGAAGCGCTGCCGGCGCTGCCCGCGGATGCCGACTTCCACTGCGCGGTGAGATCCGGTCCGAGCTTTTCGCTGGTGCCGGGATCGTCGGGAAACAGGTTCTCCAGCGAAGAGTCGAGCTTTTCCGAGATCGCCTCGGCGCTCCATTCCGTCTCGCTTTCGAACCAGTCGTCCCCGGCGGCGGGTTCCGGGGCGGTCTCGCTCTTCTGCGGCTGGTCGCCGCCCGCATCGTCCTGCGGCTCGGCTCGCTCCAAGAGCGGATTGCGCTCGATTTCCTCGTCGATGAAGCGGTCGAGCTCGACATGGGTGAGCTGCAGCAGCCGGATCGACTGCATCAGCTGGGGCGTCATCACCAGCGACTGGGACTGTCTGAGCTGCAGTTTGGCCGCCAGCGCCATGGTTGGATTCAAACGCCTCGTCTACGCATCGAGCTGCCGTTTTCGGTCGGGCATAGAAACTGGCCCGGCTTTTGCTTGTCAAGGCAAACGCTAGCAGAGACGGCTTACCGGAGCCTTTATTCGCGGGCAGAGCAGGCATAAAGCCGAAAAATTCAGCGAGAAATTGCCGCGCAACCCGAATTTTCGCGTTTAGAGCGTAAAACCCTCGCCGAGATAGAGCCGCCGCACATCGGCGTTGGCGACGATCTCGTCGGCGCGGCCATGCGTCAGCACCTGGCCGGCATGGATGATATAGGCGCGGTCGATCAGGCCGAGCGTCTCGCGCACATTGTGGTCGGTGATCAGCACGCCGATGCCGCGCGCGGTCAGATGGCGGACGAGCTGCTGGATGTCGGCGACCGCGATCGGATCGATACCGGCGAAGGGCTCGTCGAGCAGCATATAGGCCGGCCGTGTGGCCAGCGCCCGCGCGATCTCGAGGCGGCGTCTTTCGCCGCCGGACAGCGACATCGACGGCGCCTTGCGCAGATGGCTGATGTGGAATTCCTCGAGCAGTTCGTCGAGCGTGCGCTCACGTTCCTTGCGGCTCTTTTCCACCACTTCCAGAACGGCGCGAATGTTCTGCTCGACGTTGAGGCCCCGGAAGATCGACGCTTCCTGCGGCAGATAGCCGATGCCGAGGCGGGCGCGCCGGTACATCGGCATCGAGGTGACGTCGAAGCCGTCGATCTCGATCGTGCCTTCGTCCACCGGCACGAGACCGGTGACCATGTAGAAACAGGTGGTCTTGCCGGCGCCATTGGGACCAAGCAGTCCGACGGCCTCGCCGGCCCGCACGCCGAGCGTCACGCCGCTCACCACCTTGCGGCCCTTATAGCTCTTGGTCAGGCCCTTGGCGATCAGGGTGCCCTTGAACTTCGCCTTGTCGGCGCCGATCGTTGCCGGCGCAGACGTTTTTGCGGCTGTCCGCCCCGGGAGGCGGGCCAGCAGCGACGATACGCCGGCCATTAGTTGCTCGACGCTCCCTGCTGGGCCGTGCCCTTTTGGGGCGCGCCCTGCTTCTGCGGCGTAATCGACATGATGACCCGACCGCCGGTGCCGCAACCGTCGACATTGGCAAGGCCGCTTTTCATCTGAACGGTGAGCTTGCAACCCTTGAGCACGTTGTCGCCCTGCGAGAGCACGACTTCGCTGCCGGAAAGAACGAGCACCTGGGTCTTCATGTCGAACGTGCCCTTGTCGCCGGTGGCGATCTGGTCGTTCGATTTGATATAGACTTTGTTCTCAACCACGAGGTGGTCGATGTTGGCTGCCCCGGTCATCGCCGATGCGCCCGCCGCCGCGCCCTTGGGAGCGTTTGGGTCCTTGACGTAATAGACCGTCATCTTGCCGGCCTTGAGCAGCGTCGGCCCCTGATTGACGGTGACGTTGCCGCTGAAGATCGCCGCGCTGTCGGCTTGACGGACCTCGAGCTTGTCGCTTTCGATCTGGATCGGCTGGTCGCCTGACAATTTCAGGCCGGACATCTGGCTGGTGCCGCCGGATTGGGCAAGCGCCGGCGCCGCCCCGAGCAACATGAAGAGAGAGGCCGCCGCTGCAAGCCTTGCCGAACTACTGCGACGCATTCTGCTCTCCGCCCTTTGCCTCTGCCGCCTTCAGACTTGCCGCGTCAATGTTGACGCGCACCCGGTTCTCGAAGACCACGACCTTGCCGTTTTCTTCCACCGACATCGAGTCGGCGGTGATGCGCGATCCGCCCCGGCTGACATCGACCGGATTGTCGGTCTTCATAGAGCCTTTGCCCATGTCTAGGAAGACCGATTTGAACTTGGCTTCCATGCCGTCGCTCGTCGTCACCAGGACATCGCTTGTGAGGTCCATCGTGTTGGCGTCGCGGTCGTAGATGCCATGCGCGGCGTTGACCGCCACCACATTGTCGCTGGCGACGGGCAGCTTGGCGTTGATGCCTTCGAGGTCGATGATACCCTGCTTGCCGACATCCTGGGTCGCCCTGGTCGCCGTCAGCGAATAAGGCAGTTTCTGCTTGGTGAAGCCGTTGAGCTTGGGGTTGGCCATCACCAGCTTGCCGTCCGAAAACGCCGTGCCGTCGGCCTGTACCGAGATCGACACCGGCGCGGCGAGATAAGAATAGACCGGAAAGGCGATCGCAATTGCCGCCGCCAGCAGCGGCACGGCGAATTTCAACACGCGCACGCGGCGCGAATGCCGCTGCGCACGATCGAACGCATCGCCGCGCGTGCCGCTTTCGCCAGCGGCAGCCGATACCGTTTCGGCATCGCTCGTTTCGTCAGATCGCGCCAACATGACTATTTTCTAATGAGCCCTGCCCCGCCAAACACCGCCTATAGGTGGTATGCCGGTCCCCGCAAGCAAGCACAAGCGGAGGAAAACTGCAAAAATGTGACGGCTACTACCGTACGACTAGGACGAATCCGGCTGCACTGCCAGCTCTTCATAGCAGATAGGAACGGGCTGCGTTAATTTTTCGTGAGGTCGTCGTGACCGCCGCGTTGCGCCAAGACCTGTCAGGGCCAGGGCATCAGGAAACGGTAGCCCCGCGCGGATGGTTGCTTTAAAAGCGTCCTTTCCCACCGAATGTGAGGCTGACCATGGCAATGAGAGCCGACGACCTGATCGACCGCCGCCGCTTGCGCCGCAAGCTGACGTTCTGGCGCGTGACCGCGTTTGTGATTGTGGCGGCAGCTCTGATCGCGTTTTCGGCATGGATCTATGGTGACGATTTCACCGGTCAGGCGATCGACCACATCGCGAAGGTCAAGATTGAAGGCACCATCACCGAGGACGAGGAGCTGATCAAAAGACTGGAGACGATCCGCAAATCCGCAACGGTGAAGGGCGTCATCCTGTCGATCGATTCGCCCGGAGGCACCACGGTTGGCGGCGAGTCGATCTATGAGGAAGTGCGCAAGCTCGCCGCCGACAAGCCGGTGGTGGCCGAGGTCGGCACGCTGGCCGCGTCCGCCGGCTATATGATCGCAAGCGCGGCCGACCACATCGTCGCCCGCAAGACCTCGATCGTCGGATCGATCGGCGTGCTGATCCAGTATCCCGACGTGAGCGGCCTGATGGACAAGCTCGGCATCAAGCTCGAGGAAGTGAAGTCCTCGCCGCTCAAGGCTGCGCCCTCGCCGTTCAAGCCGACCAATGACGACGAGCGCGCCATGGTGCGCAAGCTCATCCTCGACAGCTATGACTGGTTCGTCGGCATTGTCGCCGAACGGCGCAAGATGACCCGCGAGCAGGCGCAGGCGCTGGCCGACGGTTCGATCTTCACCGGCCGCCAGGCGCTCGCCAATCACTTGGTTGATGCCGTTGGCGGCGAACCCGAAGCGATCAACTGGCTGGCGACCAAAGGGGTCGACAGCAAGCTCAAGGTCGTCGAATGGAAGGATACGGAGGGGCACGGCCTCCTGTTTTCGAGAAGCATGACCAAAGCCGTCGCCAATGCGCTCGGCCTGCCGGACGCCGGCGGCGACATCATTCACGAGCTTGGCGCCGACCGCTTGTTCCTTGACGGTCTCGTTTCGGTCTGGCACCCTTGACAACCATTGGGACGAGCCAAATAAAGCAATAAAATCATCCTGATATTTGACCGCAGTGGTTTACGGGGAACGTTCATGATCAAGTCCGAGCTTGTGCAGATCATTGCCGCGCGCAACCCCCATCTTTTCCTCCGCGACGTTGAAAACATCGTCGGCGCGATCTTTGACGAGATCACCGACGCGCTCGCCGAAGGCAACAGGGTCGAGTTGCGCGGTTTCGGTGCCTTTTCGGTGAAAAACCGTCCTGCCCGCACCGGCCGCAACCCCCGCACCGGCGAATCCGTCGAGGTCGAGGAGAAGTGGGTGCCGTTCTTCAAGACCGGCAAGGAGTTGCGCGAAAGGTTGAACGGCGGCAAATAGGCGCTGCGCCGGCAGGTCGGGAAACGACGTTTCGGCGCTTAAGCCACCTCCAGGAGATTTGATGTTCAATCGCGTCATGCTCGTCGTGGTCTTCGTGCCGCTGGCCGTCATCCTGATCGCGCTTGCCGTCGCCAATCGCGGCCTCGTCGCCTTCACGCTCGACCCGTTCCATCCTGGCAATCCGGCGCTGACGCTGAATTTGCCGCTCTTCATCTTCCTGTTCCTGGCTTTGGCCTTCGGCATGATCGTCGGCAGCATGGCTACCTGGGTGAAGCAGGGCCGCTACCGCAAGCTCGCCCGCCAGCGCGGGCTGGAGGCCGAGAACCTGCGCCAGGCAGTGAGCCGCGCACCCGCTGCGCCGAAAGGACCGGCGCTGCCCAAGCCGACGAACTAAACAGCGCCTTAGGGAGCTTTCCATGCTGACTATTTCGGCCGCCGAGGTCGACCGCGCGCTGACCTTTTCAGGTCTGGTCGAGACACTGCGCACCGCCTTCCGCGAAGGCGCCGTGCAGCCGGTGCGCCACCATCACGCGGTCGAGCGGCCGGACGGCGCCGCCTCGACGCTTTTGTTGATGCCGGCCTGGACCGACTTCGACGCCGCCGGCACCTCGGCCGGCGGCCATATCGGCGTCAAGATCGTCACCGTCTCGCCGGACAACAACGCCATCGGCAAGCCGGCGGTGATGGGCCTCTATCTGCTGCTCGACGGCGTGACCGGCGAACCCCAGGCCCTGATCGACGGCCAGCGGCTGACGCAATGGCGGACCGCCTGTGCCTCGGCGCTCGCCGCATCCTATCTCGCCCGCGCGGACGCCTCGCGGCTCTTGGTGATCGGCGCCGGCGCGCTGTCGCCTTTCCTTGCCAAGGCGCATTCGGCGGTTCGGCCGATCACCTCCATCCGCATCTGGAACCGCACGCCGGCCAATGCCGAAAAGGTCGCGGCAGCACTGCGCGCCGAAGGTTTTCCAGCAAGCGTGGCAGGCGACCTCGAAACCGAGCTTGGCGAGGCCGACATCATCTCGTCGGCGACGATCACGACCGCGCCGCTGATCAAGGGCGCGCTGTTGAAGCCGGGCGCCCATGTCGATCTGGTCGGCGGCTTCACGCCGCAGATGCGCGAGAGCGACGACGATGCCATTTCCCGCGCCCGCGTCTATGTCGATACCCGCGCCGGCGCCACCAAAGAGGCCGGCGACATCGTGCAGCCATTGGCTTCCGGCGTCCTGAAGCCTGCAGCGATCATCGCCGACCTGCACGAACTGGCGCGTGGCGAGAAACAGGGCCGGCAAAGCGATAGCGAGATCACGCTGTTCAAGTCGGTCGGCGCAGCGCTTGAAGATCTCGCCGCCGGCATCGCCGTCTACAAGGCGCTCAGCACAAGGCAGTAGGGAATAGGGCAGTAAGGCAATAACGAAGCTCACACCTTACGCCTACTGCCCTGCTGCCTCGTTCGGCCAATAAACCCGCAGCCGATGACCGTCGGGATCGAGCGCGACGAAGGTGCGGCCGAAGTCGAGATCGACCGGAGCCTGCAGCATTTTCAACCCGCGTCCCGCCCAGTCCGCGTGCGTGGCGTCGACCGCGGCCGCATTCTCCATCGCAAGCACGAACTCGCCGCCCCCGCCCGCGGCGGCGGCCGCCGGTTCAACCGTGTGGCGCGACCACAAGCCGAGCTTGAAGCCGTTGTCGAGGACGAACATGGCGAAGGTGGGCGAGGCCTCTACTGGCTGGCGCCCGAGCAGCGAGGCGTAGAACGCCCCGCTCTTCTCGGGGCTGTCGACATAGAGGATGACGAAATTGGGCGTGGTCATGTCGGTCTCCAAGGTGTTTGAACCTTGGCCAAGCTAGATCATCCCACTGTCAGATTCTGGCAGCAGCGATCAGCCAGCAGGCTCCTGCGCCGTTTTCCGGGCCGATTCATCGTGCGTCGCTCGCCATTCCTTGAGCATCGCCTGGCGGCGGCGCGGATAGCGGATCTCGGTGGCTGCGAGATTGGCCATGCGGCCGGCGCGGAAATGCCGGAAATCCTGGCGCATCTCGCACCACGCAACCACCACCCGCACCTTGTCGAAGAAGCCGAGCGCGAACGGCCAGACCATGCGCTCAGAGGTCGCGCCACCGGCGTCGCGGTAAAGGAAGCCGAGCTTGCGCTCGCTGCGGATCGCCTGCCTGACGATGCCTAGATCGATCGTCTCGCCGCTCGCTGAATTTGGCCCGACCAGTAGCGTCGTGGCGTCGAGATCCTCACGCAGATCGTCCGGCAAGACCGCCGCGATCTTGGACAACGCATCCGCCGCCGCCGCGGCCAGCCGCTTGTCCGGCTGTTTCGCCACCCAGCGCGAGCCGAGCACGATCGCCTCGATCTCCTCGTCGGTGAACATCAGCGGCGGCAGCATGAAGCCGGGCTTCAGCACATAGCCCAGCCCCGCCTCGCCTTCGATCGGCGCGCCCTGCCCCTGCAGCATCGCGATGTCGCGATAGAGCGTGCGGATCGACACGCCCATTTCCTCCGCAAGCGTGCGGCCGCTGACCGGCCGGCGGTGGCGGCGCAGAATCTGGATCAGGTCGAGCAGGCGTTCGGAACGGGACATGACCGGAGACTTGCCCGTTTCTTCGGGCGAGGTCCATCGCATCGCGACAGAACAGCGCCGGACCATGCGGTTGCGAAGGTCATGGGCCTATGCCAAAAGCGGCGTGCCGTTCCGGAGATTGTTCTTGAAGTCCTTTCGCGACCGAAACCGCGACAACCGTCCGCGCCAGCCGGCGAATCCCTCCAGCCAGTCGCGGCTGCGGGAGGCGGCTTCGGCGGAGAGGTCGGAGCCGCATCATCGTCAGGAAGCAAAACCAGCGCAGCGCCCTCTTGCACGCCGCGAAGGCCCGTTGCCCGCCGAGCGCCTGCCGCTGATCCTCGAGGTCGCGCCCAATGCCGACTATGCTCTGCTGGACAGCGGCGCCGGCGAAAAACTGGAGCAGTATGGGCCCTACCGCATCGTGCGTCCCGAAGGCCAGGCTATCTGGCAGCGGGCGCTTCCCGCCAAGGAATGGCAGCGTGCCGACGCCATCTTCACCGGCGACACCGACGAGGAAGGCATCGGCCGCTGGCGTTTTCCAAAAACGCCGCTCGGCGAAACCTGGCCGATGAAGCATGACGGCATCGACTATCTCGGCCGCTTCACCTCATTCCGCCATGTCGGCGTCTTTCCCGAACAAGCCTCGCATTGGGACCACATGGCCGGCCTGATCGCCGCGGCAAAGCGACCGATCAAGGTGCTGAACCTCTTCGGTTACACAGGCCTTGCCTCGCTGGTGGCGGCGCGCGCCGGCGCAGAGGTCACTCATGTCGACGCCTCGAAGAAGGCGATCGGATGGGCGCGCGAGAACCAGGAGAGAGCCGGCCTCTCCGACAAGCCGATCCGCTGGATCGTCGAGGACGCGGTTAAGTTCGCCGAGCGTGAGGAGCGCCGTGGCAGCCACTATGACATCGTGCTCTTCGACCCGCCCGCCTATGGCCGCGGTCCCAAGGGGGAAGTCTGGCAATTGTTCGAGGATCTGGCGGGCCTCACCGATCTCTGCCGCTCGATCCTGACGCCGAAGCCGATCGCCGTGGTGCTGACCGCCTATTCGATCCGCGCCTCCTTCTTCGCCATCCATGCCTTGATGCGCGACGCCTTCGCCGGCATGGGCGGCACGGTCGAATCCGGCGAGCTGATCATCCGCGAGAAATCCGCCGGCCGCGCGCTGTCGACCTCGCTGTTCTCGCGCTGGGTGGCTTGAATGGTCCCGCATGATGGAGCCCGGCCCGTCGGGCAGGTCAAGGAAGTCACCAGCCTCGCCAATCCGCTGGTCAAGGACATCAAGGCGCTGGCGCTGAAGAAGTTTCGCGACCAGCAGAACGCTTTCATGGCGGAAGGCCTGAAGCTGGTCATCGACGCACTCGACCTCGGCTGGTCGATCAGGACGCTCGTCTTCGCCAAGGCCGGGCGCGGCAACGCTGCGATAGAAAAGGTCGCGGCGCGCACTGTCGCCGCCGGCGGCACCGTGCTCGAAGTCTCGGAAAAGGTGGTGGCGGCAATCACCCGCCGGGAAAACCCGCAAATGGTCGTCGGCGTCTTCGTCCAGCAGACGCTGCCGCTGAAGGATATCCGCGCCACGGACGGCGACGTCTGGGTCGCGCTCGACCGGGTTCGCGATCCCGGCAATCTCGGCACCGTCATCCGCACCGTCGACGCCGTCGGCGCCAAGGGCGTCATCCTGGTCGGCGACACCACCGATCCGTTTTCGCTGGAAACCGTGCGCGCCAGCATGGGCTCGATCTTTGCCGTGCCGGTCGCGAAGGCAACGGAGCAGGCTTTTCTGGCCTGGCGGCGCGACTTTCCGGGCCTCGTCGCCGGAACGCATCTGAAGGGCGCAGTCGACTACCGGTCGGTCGACTTTTCGAGAGGCCCGGTGCTGCTGTTGATGGGCAACGAGCAGCAGGGCCTGCCCGACAGCCTTGCGGATAGTTGCGACCGGCTGCTCAGGATCCCGCAGGCCGGACGCGCCGATTCTCTCAATCTGGCGGTTGCTACCGGCGTTATGCTGTTCGAAATCCGGCGTGGCGCGTTGAAGCTCGACCCTGCTGCCGACACGCGATGAGGGCTGCGAAAACGTGAAATCCTGGTCACCTTACGCCCTGCTGGTCGTGCTCGCTATCGCACTCGACCAGTGGATAAAACAGCTGGTGGAAAACGGCCTCGCCTTCCAGGAAAAGGTGGATCTGCTTCCTTTCCTGGCGCTGTTTCGCACCTACAACACCGGCATCGCCTTCTCGATGTTTTCCTCCTTCGGCGACACCGGCCTGGTGGTCATCGCCGCGCTCGTCGTCGCCTTCGTGCTCTATCTGGCGGTGCGCACGCCCCCCGGTCACGTCCTTGCCCGGATCGGCTTCGCCCTGATCGTCGGCGGCGCGCTCGGCAATCTGATCGACCGCGCGGTCTACGGTCACGTGATCGACTATATTCTTTTCCACACGCCGGTCTGGTCCTTCGCGGTGTTCAACTTTGCCGACGCCTTCATTTCCGTCGGCGCCGCGCTGGTCGTCTTCGACGAGCTGATCGGCTGGCGGCGGGAAACCAGGTCCCAGGATCCAGGCAATTGACCTGGCGCGGCCACCGCCGCAAATTTGTTTCAAACAAAACGAGGAGACCAAAGTGTCCGATACCTTCAAAGCCATCCTCGTTTCGCGCGACGCCGACAAGAAGCAGTCGGTCGAGATCGTCGACCTCACCGAAGCTGACCTGATGGAAGGCGATGTCACCGTCGCCGTCGAGGCGACGACGGTGAATTACAAGGATGGGCTGGCCATCACCGGCAAGGCCCCGGTCGTGCGCCGCTGGCCGCTGGTGCCCGGCATCGATTTCGCCGGCACTGTCATCGAATCTTCGCACCCCGACTGGCGAAAGGGCGACAAGGTCATCCTCAATGGCTGGGGCGTCGGCGAGACGCATTACGGCGCCTTTGCCGCCCGCGCCCGCGTCAAGGGCGACTGGCTGGTGCCGCTGCCCGACGGCATGAGCCCGCATGATGCGATGGCAGTCGGCACCGCCGGCTATACGGCAATGCTCGCCGTGATGGCGCTGGAGCGGCATGGCATCGTGCCGGATCGCGGGCCGGTGGTGGTGACGGGGGCTGCCGGCGGCGTCGGCTCGGTCGCCATCTCGATCCTCTCCACCCTCGGCTATCATGTGATCGCCTCGACCGGGCGCAATGCCGAAAGCCCCTATCTGATCGACCTCGGCGCGGCCGAGGTGATCTCACGCGACGAGCTCAGCCAGCCGGCCAAGCCGCTGGCCAAGGAACGCTGGGCCGGCGGCGTCGACTCGGTCGGCACCCATACGCTGGCCAGCGTGCTGGCGATGACGTCCTATGGCGGCGCGATCGCCGCGTGCGGCCTGGCCGGCGGCATGGACCTTCCGACGAGCGTCGCCCCCTTCATCCTGCGCGGCGTCTCGCTGCTCGGCATCGATTCCGTCATGGCGCCGAAGGCGGTCCGCCTCGAGGCGTGGCGCCGCATTGGCGCCGACCTCGACCTCAAGAAACTGTCGACCCTGTCGCGCTCGATCGCCTTCGACGGCATCATCGGCGCCGCGCGCGACATCGTCGAGGGCAGGATCAGAGGCCGCGTGGTAGTCGATCTGTAGGGCAATCCCAGGAATAGCGTTCGGCGATTTCCCGCCCGAAGTCGCCCAAAACCAGGCAAAAACTGCCGGATATCGGAATGGACGACTAAAATTCGAACGATCCGCCGCAATCTTCCATAATCTCTGTCTGGCAAGGTTTTCCGCATGCTCGCGGACTCCGACTTCAGACAGGACAGCAAAGCCGCAGGCGACGACGGACCGGGTCCTGCCGCGCCGAAGCGGCAGGTGCTGGTCGCGCCGCCGCTGGTCCCCGCATTGCAAGCGGACAGTCATGAAGGCCTGCCGTTCCTGACGATCGTCGCCATAGTCGTCCTGGCCGGGCTGGCGCATCTCACCGGAGCACCGATCTTCATCACCATAGGCCTCCTGGCGACGGGTCTGGGCGGCCTGATGATGCATCTGCGCAGCCAGCGCGCTGAGCGGCGCACCGCCGCACTTCTCGACGAGACGGCCGCCCGCAGCCGCGCCGAGATCGAGACCCTCGCCGACCGCATGTGGGAGATGCAGGAGAGCGAGGAGCGTTTTCGCGGTCTGATCGATGCGCTCGGCGACCTCGTTGTCCATCGCGACCGCGACGGCCACATCGTCTACGCCAACAAGGTGTTCGCCTCGCTCGTCGAGATCGATCAGCGCGACCTCGCAGGCAAGACGCTTTCCGAGCTCGGCATCGACGTCGGCGTCGTGCCCGAGGCCGCCTTTTCGGATCATGAATGCTTGAGCTCCACCGATGTCGCCATCCGCACGCCGAACGGGCCGCGCTGGTTCTCCTGGATCGAGCTCTCGGTGCGGGACAGGGACACCGGTGCTGTTTCGCACCGGGCGATCGCCCGTGACATCACCGCCCGCAAGCGCGCCGAATCGTCGCTGATCACCGCCCGCGAGCGGGCCGAATACGCCAGCCAGGCCAAGTCGCGCTTCCTTGCCACCGTCAGCCACGAGATCCGCACGCCGATGAATGGCATCATGGGCATGGCGAAGCTGCTTGCCGACACCGATCTGTCGCCCGAGCAGCGTACCTATGTCGGCGCCGTCTCGACTTCCGCAAGCTCGTTGCTGGCGCTGATCGAGGATCTGCTCGACTACTCCAAGATCGAGGCCGGCCGCTTCGATCCCGAGCCGCAGCCGACATCCCTGCGTGAGATCGCCGACAACATCATCGAACTGCTGGCCGCGAAGGCCTTCTCCAAGACCATCGGCCTCGGCTGTCACGTCGAACCCGACGTGCCGCAGATGATCACCGCCGACCCCGGTCGCGTGCGCCAGGTGCTGCTCAACCTCATCGGCAATGCCGTCAAGTTCACCGACACAGGCGGCGTGCTGCTTACCGTCGCGCGCGCCAGCACCGAGAGCACCGACCGCATCCGCTTCACCATCGCCGACACCGGTCCGGGGCTGCGCGAAGAGGATATGGAGCGCATCTTCGAGGAATTCGAGCAATCCGACGGTACTTCGACCAGGGTGCACGGCGGCGCCGGTCTCGGCCTAGCCATCTCCAAGCGCCTGGTGATCGCCATGGGCGGCACGATCTCGGTTTCGAGCCGGCTAGGCGAGGGATCCGAATTCGTCTTCGACATTCCGGCGACCGCGGCAACCCAACCGCCACAATATCGCCGCGACATCCTCTCGGGCCGACGCGCGGTGATCGTGTCCAAGAATGCCGTCGAGGCCGATGCCATCGCTCGCACCATCCGCGCGCATGGCGGTGCCGTCGAGATCGCGGCCACGCCGGACCAGGCCATTGCCTTCGCCGCCCGCTGCAACGTGCTTCTGGTCGACGCCGCGCTCGAGAACAGCGACGGCCGCCTGCTCAAGCGGCTGCGTCAGAGCGGTTTTGTCGACTGCCAGGCCATCACCCTGATCGCACCCGCCGATCGCGGCATGCTTGGCGAATTCCGCGCCAACGGCTACGCGACGTTCCTCGCCCGGCCGGTGCGCGGCGAAACGCTGCTGCGCGTGCTGTTGACCAGCTACGTGCCGGCACCCGCCGAGCCGCGGTCGGAACCGCGCGGCGCCGCGTCCGTCCGCCGCCGCGACAAGGGCCTGTCCGTGCTGATCGCGGAGGACAATGACATCAACGCGATGCTTGCCCGCGCCACGCTGCTCAAGGCTGGACATCGCGTCAAGATCGTCAGCAACGGCAAGGCCGCGGTCGAAGCCGTCACCGACGCCGGCCTCAAGCATCGTTTCGATGTCGTGCTGATGGATCTCCACATGCCGGTGATGGACGGGCTGGACGCGATCGCCGCCATCCGCCGCCATGAGGAAGCGCTTGCCGTGCCGCCGATCCCGATCATGGTGCTTTCGGCCGACAGCCAGGAAAAGACGCGCCATACGGTTTTGGCCCACGGCGCCAGCGGCTTCGTCACCAAGCCTCTCCACCCCGATGCGCTCGTCCAGGCCGTCGAGAGCCAGGCTGCGGCGTAACGAATTTTTTAGACTTTCCCGAACGCCTTGGATTGCTTGGCTTTCGCAGCCATAAGATAGCCGGTTGAGGGTATTGCCCAGCCGACGAAGTATTGCCGGGATCGCCGTATCACGGTACTGTCACAATCCTGTTGCACCTACACCGTATCCCCGTGCCAAGAGGGATGGCTCGAAGGAGAATCACTCGTGCATACAGTCATGCCTGAATGCGATACTCGGCCGAACGCCAGCGCCCTTCTCGGCGCGCGTGCCGCCGACGCTTTCGCAAGCGGCGCACCGCTGGGCCGCATCGGCAACCTGGAAGTGCGGCTCGCCCGCAACGGGGCCGAGATCGCCGCCGCCCAGGAAGTGCGTTATCGGGTATTCTATGACGAGCTCGGCGCGAGGAAGGATTTGTTCCAGGCGCAGGATCGGCGCGATGCCGACCGCTTCGACCCTCTCTGCGATCATCTCCTGGTTTTCGACACCTCGCTTCCCGGCCCAGAGCACCGCCGTATCGTGGGCACGTATCGCCTGCTGCGGCAGGAGATCGCCACCGCGGCGGGCGGCTTCTACTCCGAGGGCGAGTTCGAGCTGACCAAGCTGGTGGCGCGCCATCCGGGCCAACGCTTCCTGGAGCTCGGGCGCTCCTGCGTGCTGCCGGAATACCGCTCCAAGCGCACCATCGAGGCGCTCTGGCAAGGCATCTGGGCCTATATCAACCATTACGGCATCGGCGTGATGACCGGCTGCGCCTCCTTCCACGGCACCGTGCCGGCGGCGCATGCCGAGGCGCTTACCTATCTCGCCCATCACTGCCGCACCGACCAGGCCTGGGACGTCCGTGCGGTGGCCGGCCGCTACTGCTCGATGGACCTGATGCCGATCGAGGCGGTCAATGCCAAGGCCGCGATCGCCGCCATGCCGCCGCTCGTCAAAGGCTATCTGCGCGTCGGCGCCCGCATCGGCGACGGCTGCGTCATCGACCACGAATTTTCCACCGTCGACATTTTCGTTGTCATGCCGGTCAAGGAGATCGGCGCCCGCTACGTCAACTACTATGGCGGCGAAGGCCAGCGTTTCGCGGCGTGAGTCTGGCGAATAGCGAATAGCGAAGGAAGTAGCGATAGTAGGCTGATTACAACAGCCCATTCGCTACTCTCTATTCGCTATTCGTTGTTTGCTATCACGGAATATCCTCCGGCCTTCGCCCCGGCCGGCTCTTATAGGCCGGGAACGACCAGCCGAACTTGAGCGCCCCGCCCCGCACCAGGAAGGCCGCCGCAAAGCCGAGCAGGCTGGATGGCAGGGCCGACATGCCAACGAGATCGCCAAACGTGAAGAGCGCTGCACCCGCAAGCGCGGCCGTGACATAGATTTCGGGCCTGAGCAGCACGGAAGGCTCGCCTGCGATCAGGTCGCGCAATATGCCGCCGAAGGTCGCGGTGAGCACCCCGGTGATGACCGAAACGACCGGCGAGCCGGTGATCGCCAGGCCCTTTGCAGCGCCCATCACCGCAAAGGCGGCAAGCCCGATCGCATCGAGCCAGAGCAGCAGCTTGTAGCGGGATTCCACGCGATGGGCGCTGAAGAAGACAAGCACCGCCATCACGGCGCAGATCAGCACATAGCCGCTGTTGGCGACCCAGAACACCGGCAGGTTGAGAATAACGTCGCGCAGCGTTCCGCCACCGATGCCGGTGATGCTGGCCAGAAACAGGAAGCCGATGATATCGAGCTCTTTGCGTGACGCGGCAAGCGCGCCGGTAGCCGCGAAGACGGCGACACCGGCATAGTCGAGCAGCTCGATGGGATTCATGGGTGAGCGAATAGTGATTGGCGAATAGTCAGTGCACAGTGAATATCACGGAGCGGCGCGGTTGGTACCGTCCTTCCCTATTCGCTATTCCCTATTCGCTATTGGCTCCCGTCACGCATCCTTCTCGGCCTGCTCGTTCACCGGACCCGGCTCGACTGGCGCTTCGGCGGCGGCGGCCTTTGGGCCGCCCTTGGAGACGCCGACCATCGCCGGCCTCAACACGCGCTCGCCGATCGAATAGCCGGGTTGCACGACCTGGACCACGGTCCCCGCCGGAACGTCGGGGTTGGGCACCTCGAACATCGCTTGATGGAAGTTCGGGTCGAACTTCTCGCCTTCGGGCGCAAGCTTCTTCACCCCGTGCCGCTCCAGCGCCGCCAGCATGGCGCGCTCAGTGAGGTCGACGCCCTCGATCAGCGCCTTGAAGCCGGCATCGCCGGAGGCCTTGGCCTCGGTCGGAATGGCGTCCAGCGCGCGGCGCAAATTGTCCGACACCGACAGCATGTCGCGCGCGAAATTGGCCACAGCGTAGGTGCGCGCGTCATGTACGTCACGCGCGGTACGGCGCCGCAGATTCTCCATTTCGGCGGCTACGCGAAGCGCCCGGTCCTTCAGTTCCTCGTTTTCCTTCAGCAACCGCACAAGCGCCTCATAGTCGCCGTCGACGCCGCCTTCCGCACGTTCGTCGGAAGCCCGGGCCTCGGAAGCCTGGTTGGCTTCGATTTCCTCGGGCGCGCGTTCGTCTTTTGCCTGGTCGCTCATCGCCGTTTCCCGTCATTCGGATTGGTTTGGATTTGGGCCCGATATCGAGGTTTAGGGACCAAAAATCAAGGGGCAAGCACCGATGACGGCCCTTCCGCGATCGTTCCAAATTAATTCAAATTTTACCGTACCGGACGGCTTTGCTTGCCACTAAGGGCCTATGCGGGAACCATTGCCGGGCTGCGAGAGTTTCGAAGCCGACACAGGATTTTGGGACCATGAAGGGCAACATCGGCGAAAGGCGCGCCAAGCTCGCCGACGATATCAGGCGACAGGTTGGCACCGAAGCGACCAAGCGCCTTCTGCGCACGCTTCCGGCATTTCGCCTGGAAAAAGAAGTGCCCAAGCAATTCACGGATCTGCTCGACCGTCTGGACGGCGCCGAGACGGACAAGGCCGACGGCCAGCGGCAGCACTAGCCGCAGGCCGCCCTTTCCCTGGTCCACAGCGTAAGGCGCTGAGGAGCTATGCGGCTCTGCGTTCGTTGCGCATCAGCGCCTCGCCATGGCGGATCTCGGTGCCGAGCACCTTGAGGCACTCCCCCATGAACGCCGCAAGGCCGGGCCATCCCTTTGCCGAAACCAGATTGCCGTCGACATGCGCGCCCGTCGGCGACACGTCGATATAGGTGCCCCCGGCGAGCGTCACCTCGGGCTCGCAATACTGCAGCGCCGCCACCTCCCGACCGCGCACCACGCCGTCAACCGCAATCAGGATTTGCACGCCGTGGCAGATGGTGAAGATCGGCTTGCCGGTGTCGTGGAAATGCCTGACCAGCGCCTGCACGCGCTTGTCGATGCGAATATATTCCGGCCCGCGTCCGCCCGCAGCGTAGACCGCGTCGTAATCGGCGGGATTCACCTCGGCGAATGTCTTGTTGAGGATATAGTCGTGGCCGAGCTTTTCCGTATAGGTCTGATGGCCCTCGAAGTCGTGCAGCGAGGTCTTGAGCACGTCGCCGGCCTTCTTGTCCGGGCAGACGACATGGACGGTGTGGCCGACCGCGTGCATCGCCTGCTCAAAAACGAAAATTTCGTACTCTTCGCTGAACTCGCCAACGAGCATCAGTATCTTCTTGCCTGCCATGCCGTTTCCTCCCTTGCCGGCTGTTTATTTCGGAGCGCGAAATAATCACCCTATCCTAAGGGCAAGACGGCAAAAGGGGAAGTGAAATCCGCAGAGGTGGTCCGACCAGATTGTTGCAAAGAGGCGCGTAGCCACCAAGCCGACTTCGCCAAGACGTCAAAAACAAGCCGCTTGGTCAGACCAAAGCTGCAGGCTCGCTTGGTTTACCGGATGGCTGCCTTCGGCGGTCAGCGCGGGGACGGCTCAGCCCGGGCGTTTGCGCCGCCAGGAATATTTCGGGCCCTTGGCTTCCGGCTCTACCGCCGGCTGGTAATAGACTGGCAAGCCTCCTGTGCGCCCTTCCTCCAGCCGCTTCAACAGCACCGGATTGCAGACCTCGAACTCGTCGAAGCCGAGCCGCAGCATATGCGGCAACTGGTCGACCAGCACCTGGCCCGTGGCGCGGACCGCGCCTTTGAAGTTATGCCGGGTGCGCAGCAATTCGCCTTTGGAGAAGGAGCGGCCGTCGTTGAAGGCCGGGAAGGCAAGCGCCACCAGCGACAGCTGCTCCAGCAGGCCGACGATCTTGTCGAGCTCGTCGCCGGGGAGCAGGAGCACGCCGAGGCGCTCCTTGGCCGATCTGCGGATATCGTCATCGAGCCCGAGAAAGGCCTGCAACGGCAGGATGAAGCGGCCATTGCCGGCAAGCGCTTCGCCGCTCTCGGCATGGGTCCATTCGTCCTCGCGGAAACCCCTCGGGGTCCAGAGGCGGGTTTCCGATTTGGTCGGCTCAGTCATCAAAATTCCTAATGCCCTAAGATCGTAATGCCCTAAGAATGAAAGGATATGTCGCTGTTCAGGTCGGCCCGGCGTCGAAAATGATGGCTTCCGAGACAGGAGCGTACTTCAACTCCGTGAGCACCGGAAGCGCAGGAACCCGCCATTCCAGGCCGGCCTCACCTGAGTAGCGGCTGTCCTTAAAGTGATGCGTCGGTCAGCGACTTCTCCAGCCCCGACAGATGGATGCCGCACTCGGTCTTGGCGTGCCCCGCCCAGCGGCCGCTGCGCGCATCCTCGCCTGGCTGTACCGGCTGCGTGCACGGGAAGCAGCCGATCGACAGATAGCCATAGGCGACCAGCGGGTTTTCGCGCAGCGCATGCGCGCGCATGTAGTCGGCCTGGTCAGATGTCGTCCAATGCGCGAGCGGATTGATGCGGATGCGCGAGCCGACGGCCTCGAAGACCGGGAGTGCCGCGCGCGTCGAAGCCTGGAAGCGCTTGCGACCGGTGAACCAGGCGCGGAACGGCTCGACGCCACGCGCCAGCGGCTCGACCTTGCGCAGGTTGCAGCACGCGTCGGTATCGGTCTCATGCAGCCGGCGGGTCGGATCGACGCGTTCGAGCGCCGCTTCGTTCGGCTTGATCACTCTGACATCGGTCAGGCCGAAATCGGCGACCAGCGCGTCGCGGTAGCCCAGCGTCTCCTCGAAATGCTTGCCGGTGTCGAGAAAGATCACCGGCAGCGAGCGGTCGATCTCGGCAATCATGTGCAGGAGGACTGCCGAATCGGCGCCGAAGGACGACACGGCGGCAACCTCGCCGCGGAAGAATTCACGCGCCGAGCGCTCGATGATCTCGATCGGCTTCAGATGGCCGAGCAGCGCGTCGAGCCCCGCCGCTTCCGCGGCGACGCCGGCCTCGACGCCGCCGATCCGGTCAAGCGGCCTTGGTTTCGCCAGCATAGAGCGCCTCCTTGAACGGCGCGGGACCGACACGGCGGTAGGCGTCGATAAAACGTTCACTGGGATTGAGCCGAAGGCCGAGATAGGTGTCGACGATCTGCTCGATGGCATCGGTGATTTCTTCCGAAGAGAAACCGCGGCCGATGATCTCGCCGACCGACGTGTTCTCGTCGGCCGAGCCGCCAAGCGTGACCTGGTAGAGCTCGGAGCCCTTCTTCTCCACGCCGAGAATGCCGATATGGCCGACATGGTGGTGGCCGCAGGCGTTGATGCAGCCGGAAATCTTCAGCTTCAGCTCACCGATCTCGCGTTGCCGCTCCAGCGAGGCGAAGCGGCGCGAGATTTCCTGCGCGACCGGAATCGAACGCGCCGTGGCAAGCGCGCAATAATCGAGGCCGGGGCAGGAGATGATATCGCTGATCAGGTTGGAATTGGCGGTCGCCAAGTCGATCTCGACCAGGGCGTCATGGACGGCCTTGAGGTCGGCGCGCGCCACATGCGGCAGGATCAGGTTCTGCTCGTGGCTGACGCGCAGCTCGTCGAAGGCGTATTTCTCGGCGATGTCGGCAACCGCCTCCATCTGGCTGTCGGAGGCGTCGCCGGGCACCTCGCCGATGCCCTTGAGCGAGATCGTCACCGCCGCATAGTCGGGATGGCGATGCGTTATCACATTCTGGTCGAGCCACTCCGAAAAACTCTTGGAATCGAGCCGCGCCTGCTTTACCTGCGCGTCGCCTTCCGGCCGGTCGGGCAATGCCGGCGGCGCGAAATAGGCATTGATCGCCTGGATGTCGGCGTCCGGCAGCTTCAGCTCCGCGTCCTTCAACTCCTGCCATTCGGCCTCGATCTGGCGGGTGATCTCCTCGACCCCGGTCTCGTGGACGAGGATCTTGATACGCGCCTTGTACTTGTTATCGCGGCGGCCATAGAGGTTGTAAACGCGCAGGATCGCCGTGCAGTAGGACAACAGCTCGGCTTCCGGCAGGAAGTCGCGGATCTTCTTGGCGACCATCGGCGTGCGGCCCTGGCCGCCACCGACATAGACGGCAAAGCCCAGCTCGCCGGCCGCGTTCTTCTTCAGATGCAGCCCGATGTCGTGCGTCTGGATGGCGGCGCGATCACGCTCGGCGCCGGTCACCGCGATCTTGAACTTGCGCGGCAGGTACGAGAACTCCGGATGCACCGACGACCACTGGCGCAGGATCTCCGCATAGGGACGCGGATCGGCAACCTCGTCGGCGGCCGCGCCGGCGAAATGGTCCGCGGTGACGTTGCGGATGCAGTTACCGCTGGTCTGGATGGCATGCATCTCGACGCTCGCCAGATCAGCAAGGATCGCCGGGATGTCGGACAGCGCCGGCCAGTTGAACTGGATGTTCTGGCGCGTGGTGAAGTGGCCGTAGCCCTTGTCGTATTTGCGGGCGATGTGGCCGAGCATGCGCAATTGCCTGCTGTTCAGCGTGCCGTAGGGCACGGCGATACGCAGCATATAGGCGTGCAGCTGCAAATAGACGCCATTCATCAGCCGGAGCGGCCGGAACTGGTCCTCGGTGATCTCGCCGGCAAGCCGGCGCTGCACCTGGTCGCTGAACTCGGCGACGCGGGCCTTTACGAAATCGTGGTCGAACTCGTCGTAACGGTACATGCTTCGTCTTTCAGGGCGCGTCCGCCCGCTTTGTTGTGTTCTATGCCGCCCGTGCCGGAGCCGGGCTCGCCTGCTTGCCGATGTCGGTGCGGATGGTGGGGCCCGCGGCGCGGATCTTCTCGCGCAGCCGCACCGGCTCGACCACGCCGTTGATCACGGTCACATCGATCAGGTTGACGTCGACGACTTCGTTGTTGGCAGCGGCCGCGGCGCCGATGGCCTCGAGCCGATCCTCCGCCGCCTTGTCATGGGCGATGTCGGCACGACTGACGGTCTCCGCCCAGCCGCCATCGGCGTACCAGACGGCGATACCGTCCGAGAGCCTGTTCGCGGTCAGAACCTTCATTGCTCAACTCCTTCGGCCGCTACGCCGGCCGTATCTTCACGCGTGTGCGCCGCAAGCGGCTCGGATTGTTCGAAATTGGCGCCGGCGACCGCGTCGCCGATGATGGTCATGACCGGACCGGTAAGATCGGCGCGCGCTTCCAGCGACGGCAGGTCGGCAAGCGTGCCGTGGAAGCGGCGGCGATTGCCAAGGCTGGCATTCTCCACCACTGCGACGGCAGTATCGGGCGACAGCCCGGCTTCGATCAGCCGACCGGCGACTTCGGCTGCGACCGAGCGGCCCATATAGACGGCGACGGTGGCGCCCGAAATGGCAAGCTTTGCCCAATCGGGCAGTGAGTTGCCCTTGAGGTCATGCCCGGTGGTGAACACCATCGAGGACGTCACGCCGCGCAGCGTCAGCGGCAATTCGAAATCGGCGGCCGCGGCGAAGGCGGCGGTCACGCCCGGAACCACCTCATAGGCGATGCCGGCCTCGCGAAGTGCTGCCATTTCCTCGCCCGCCCGCCCGAACACAAGCGGATCGCCTGATTTCAGCCGCACCACGCGCTTGCCGGCGCGGCCAAGCTCGACGAGCAGAGCGTTGATTTCTTCCTGGCTCTTGGAATGGCAGCCCTTGCGCTTGCCGACAGGCAAGCGCTCGGCATCCCGGCGCCCCATGGTGACGATCGCTTCCGGCACCAGCGCGTCGTAGACGATCGCGTCGGCCTCCATCAGCAGGCGGTGGGCGCGCAGCGTCAAAAGATCCTCCGCGCCCGGGCCGGCGCCGACCAGAGCGATGTGACCTGCGGTCGGCGCGTCCGAAGCCAGAAGTTCGAGCGCAGCACTATGCGCCCTGGCGAACTCTCCGGCTTCAACCGCCTTGGCCGGGAGGCCGGCGAAGAAATCGCTCCAGAACCGGCGGCGGCGATTGCCTTTTGGCAGCCGCTCGGCAGCAGTGCGAAACGACGACGCCAAGGCCGCCAGCCGGCCAAGCGACGGCGACAGCATGCGATCGATGCGCACCCGCAGCAGCTGCGCCAGCACGGGGCCGGCGCCCTCGGTGCCGATGGCGATGGCGACCGGCGCGCGGTTGACCAGCGCCGGTGTGAAGAAATCGCAGAGCTCAGGCCGGTCGACGGCGTTGACCGGAATGCCCAGCCGGCGGGCGTCTTCGACGACGCGACGGTCGAGCGCCTCGTCGCCGCTGGCGGCAAACACCATGGCCGCGTCCTCGAGGTGCGCGGCATCGTAGGCGACATCGACGTGGACAGCGCCGGTGGTTGCAATGAAATTCAGAAGCTCGGGATCGGCATTGTCCGCAGTGATGCGCAGCGTCGCGTTTGACTGAGCAAGCAGCCTGGCCTTGGCCAGTGCCTCCTCGCCGTTGCCGACGATGGCCACGGCTTCGCCGTCGACCCGCAGGAAGACGGGGAAGGCGTTGAGCTTGGCATTGGCTGGCGACATGGCGATAAACAGTACGAGAACAGTCTGGCAGTTTTATGCGGGCCTGGGAAAAACCAGAAGGCAAGCACTCGCGCATCCCTTGATGGCAGGCAATCGCTTTTTCGCAGCCGCGAAAGGCAGGAGAAAAAAATTCTACGCCGGGCCTCGAAGTGGTCGGGCACCTCTGCGAGAGCTATTGATCCGGCATAGTTTTTAGCGCCGTGCAGCCGACACGGCAAAACGGTTTTTTCTAAATTCTACCAACCTAGTAGATTAAGACGCGGTCTTGCTGGTGGGTGAGGTCGCTGCCGCCTGCAGCACATCCTCCAGTCGTTGGTTCATCCGGAACTATCATGCTCGGCGGCACGTTTCGCTAACGATCCATCCCGTCGGTCGAGTCGCTCTCGCGGGCTCCATTTGTGCTCAAGGCAAGGAGGAAAATCATGAACATCAAGCTTAAACGCGGTCTCTGGGTGGTCGTGGCCGACGGCGAAAAGGCGCTTTTCCTCCGCAATGAAGGCGACAGCAAGTTTCCGAACCTCGAGGTCGTTCAGGAGATGGAGCAGGAAAATCCCGCCACCAGGGAGCAAGGCACCGATAAACCGGGCCGATATGCCGAAGGACCACGCAGTGCGATCGAAGAGACCGACTGGCATCGCCTCGGCAAGGAACGTTTCGCAAGCGATATTGCCGACCGGCTCTACAAGCTTGCGCATCGGGGTGAGTTCGACCAGCTCGTGCTGATCGCGCCGCCGCAGGTGCTCGGCGAGATGCGTCAGAAGCTGCACAAGGAAGTCAGCGAAAAAGTCCAGGCCGAAATCCCCAAGACGCTGACCAATCATACCGTCTTCGACATCGAGAATCTGCTCAAAGCGGCCTGAGCGGCACGCAGGAACGCACAGTGCAGGGATTGATGCCGTGGCCCCTGATGGCGGCTCGCTGATTTTCTCATCCGGCGTCCGATCGCGGCGCCGAATTCCGTCTAGCGGTGGTTGCGTCCCCGCCCCTCCCCCGACCATATTGCGAAGGGGCGGCGGCCCCCGGGCGGCGCTTATCGACATCGTGAATTCTCGAAAGGCGCTCCATAGACAATGCCGCATGACACGCCCCTGATCGCCACCATCGTCGCTGGTTTGGGGCTTGCCTTCGTTTTCGGAGCATTGGCCAACCGATTCCGCATCCCGCCGCTGGTCGGCTATCTGGTGGCCGGCGTGCTGGTCGGGCCGAACACGCCGGGCTTCGTCGCCGACGCCAGCCTTGCCAACGAGCTCGCCGAGATCGGCGTCATCCTGCTGATGTTCGGCGTCGGCCTGCATTTCTCGCTGAGGGATCTTTTGTCGGTCCGCGCGATCGCCGTGCCCGGCGCCGTCGTGCAGATCGGCTTTGCCACGCTGCTCGGCGTCGGCCTTGCCTGGCTGCTTGGCTGGTCGCTCGGCGCCGGCCTTGTCTTCGGCCTCGCGCTCTCCGTCGCCTCGACCGTCGTCCTGCTGCGCGCCATGCAGGAGCGGCGGCTGATCGAGACCGAGCGCGGCCGCATCGCCGTCGGCTGGCTGATCGTCGAGGATTTGGCCATGGTGCTGGCGCTGGTGCTTTTGCCGGCGCTCGCCGGCGTGCTTGGCGGCCAGCCGCAAGCCGACGACCATCCGAGCCTGATTTCGCTGCCCGCCAGCCACGGCATATGGGGCGTGGTCGGCATAACGCTGGCCAAGGTCGTCGCCTTCGTTGTCGTCATGCTGGTCGTAGGCCGCAGGGTCATCCCCTGGATCCTGCACTATGTCGCCCATACCGGCTCACGCGAGCTGTTCCGGCTCTCGGTGCTTGCCATCGCGCTCGGCGTCGCCTTCGGCGCGGCGAAGCTGTTCGGCGTCTCGCTGGCGCTGGGCGCCTTCTTCGCCGGCATGGTCATGGGCGAGTCCGAGCTCAGCCACCGGGCGGCGGAAGAATCGCTGCCGCTGCGTGACGCCTTTTCCGTGCTGTTCTTCGTTTCCGTCGGCATGCTGTTCGATCCATTCAGCCTGGTCAGCAACGGCCTGCCCATCCTGGCCACTTTAGCCATCATCCTCATCGGCAAATCGCTCGCCGCTTTCGTCATCGTGATCGCCTTCCGCTATCCGGTCGCGACAGCGCTGATGATCTCGGCCAGCCTTGCCCAGATCGGCGAATTCTCCTTCATCCTGGCCGAGCTCGGCGTCGGGTTGAAGCTTCTGCCCGAACAGGGCCGCGACCTCATTCTGGCCGGCGCCATCCTGTCGATCCTGCTCAACCCGCTGATGTTCCTGATCGTCGACAGGATGAAGCCGTGGCTGGAAAAGCGCGCCGGCAAAACGGCAGAGCCCGAGGAATCAAGGCCGATCGGCCCGGCGACCGAGCCCGGCCAGGTGGCCTCGGCGGCGGCAGTGTCTGAAAGCGAGAATGGTCTGCCGCCGCGAACGGGACTCACCGACCATTCCATCCTGATCGGCTATGGACGTGTCGGCAGCCTCGTGGGTGCCGCGCTGAAACAAGCCGCCCTGCCCTTCCTGGTCGTCGAGGATGCCGACAAGACGCTGGCGAAGCTGAGGGCCGACGGCGTCGAAACGGTGGCCGGCAATGCCGCCCATGCGGACGTCTTCGCGGCCACCAATCCGGAAGGCGCCAAACGGCTGATCCTCGCCATCCCCAACGCCTTCGAGGCGGGACAGGTGGTGTTGCGGGCGCGCGCGGCCAATCCCGGCATCAGCGTCATTGCGCGCGCCCATTCCGATGCCGAGGTCGAGCATCTCAAGGCTCTCGGCGCCGACACCGTGATCATGGGCGAGCGCGAAATAGCACGCGGCATTGTCGAGGCGGTTACCGGCATGTCACCTGCTCGGCTGGACGACGCCGCTGTCGAGATCAGGCCGCAGCCTGCCTGACGCTCGTCTGCACAAACCAAGCGGATCAGGAAACGAATAACGGAAGCGGTGCCGCTGAGATGGAAGTCACACGTGCTGGCCGCCATTGATGTGGATTTCCGAGCCGGTCACGTAGGACGCCTGGCCCGAACACAGGAAAAAGATGATGTCGGCCACTTCCGACGTGGCGCCCAGCCTTCTCAGCGGGATCGTCTCGACGATCTTGTCGGTGCCGGGCGACAGGATCGCCGTGTCGATCTCGCCCGGCGCGATCGCGTTGACGCGGATGCCGTGCGGCCCGAAGTCATGCGCCATCTCGCGCGTCAGAGAACCCAGCGCCGCCTTCGACGTCGCATAGGCCGTGCCGGCAAATGGATGCACGCGCGTGCCGGCGATCGAGGTGACGTTGACGATCGAGCCCTTGGCGGCGGCGAGTTCCTTGAACAGCCCTCTCGCCAGCATGATCGGCGCGAAGAAATTGACCTGGAACACGTCGCGCCAGACATGCATCGGCGTCTCGATCGAGTTCATCCGGCCGCCGTCCTTGAGCTTGGGCGAGATGCCGGCATTGTTGACCAGCGCGTGCAACTGCCCGCCATGCGCCTCCAGCCGGTGGCGGATTTCCGAGACGGCAATGCCGACATCCTCCTGATCGGCAAGGTCGACCTTGATGTGGTCCTCGGGACCGGCCGGCCATGGGCAGTCCTCGGCAAAGGCCTGTCGCGAGCAGGTAATTACGCGCCAGCCCTCGCGTGAAAAGCGTTTCACCGTCGCATGGCCGATGCCGCGGCTGGCGCCGGTGAGCACGATGGTTTTTCTGCTGTCGATTTCGGCCATGGCTTGATCTCCGGCCGGACATGTAGCCGAAGGCGCCAGCCATTGCGAGAGGCGAGTTGCCGCTCAACCGCCGCTGAGGATGTCGAGGATCGACGTCTGGCGCCTTTTCTTCGGGCCGCCGACATCGCCGGGCGGCACCGGATGCCCGACCGAGGCGGTAGTCCCGCCGTCGCTCGGCATATCGAAGCCGTCGGCATCGACCGTCTGGGCTGGACGCGCCTGCCGTGCGACAGGGCTCGACTGGCCGACGGGGGCGGGCGGCGCCGGCTGCGAGTTGTCGGCCGAGGGTATCTCGTCCGGCACGACCGTATCGGGCGGCGTCGATTTCCACGTGCCGGGCAACGGCCTGACCGGCAAGCCTTCATGCGCGGCGACCATGAATTCGTGCCAGGCCTGCGCCGGCAAGGCGCCGCCGGTCACCTTCTTCATCGGGCTGCCGTCGTCATTGCCGAACCACACACCCGTCGTGAGGTTGGCGGTGTAGCCGACGAACCAAGCGTCGCGGGAATTCTGGCTGGTGCCGGTCTTGCCGGCCGAGGGCCAGTTGAAGGCCGCCTTCTTGGCGGTGCCGACTTCGACCGTGCCCGTCATCATCGAGTTCATCATGCCGACGATGTCGGCCTTGAGGACGCGCGGCGCGCTGCCGCCATTGTTCTCGTAGAGCACCTTGCCGCTAGCCGTGGTGACGCGCTGGATGAAGTGGATATCCGGCATGTAGCCGCCATTGGCGAAAGGCACATAGGCAGCGGTCAGTTCCAGCGGCGTCACTTCCGAGGTGCCGAGCGCGATCGAGGTGTTCGACTGCAGGTCGGACTGGATGCCCATGCGGTGCGCGGCCTCAACCACGGCGTCGGGGCCGACCTCCATGGTGAGTTGCGCCGCCACCGAGTTCAGCGACTTCGCCAATGCGGTGGCCAGCGTCACCTTGCCATAATATTTGCCGCCATAATTCTCCGGCGTCCATTTGCCTATTCTGATCGGGGCGTCGTTGCGCACGCTGTCCGGTGTGCGGCCTGCTTCCAGCGCCGCCATGTAGACGAAAGGCTTGAAGGCCGATCCCGGCTGGCGCCGCGCTTCCGAGGCGCGGTCGAACTGGCTGGTCGAATAGTCGTAACCGCCGACCATGGCGCGAACGGCGCCGGAATCATCGATCGACACCAACGCGCCCTGGGTGACGTTGAGCTTCTTGCCGCTCTCGTCGATCAGCCGGCGGATCGACTGCTCGGCGAGCTTCTGCAGCGTCAGATCCACGGTGGTGTCGATGACGATATCGCCGCGCACGTCGCCGATCAGGTCGGGAAGCTCCTCCATGACCGTGTCGGCGACGTAATTCTCCGAACCGGTCCAGTAGGAGGGCGAGCGCGTCGCCGGCGCGCTCAGCGCCATTTTGTATTCCTTGTCGCCGATCTTGCCTTCCTCGCGCATGGCGGCGAGCACGAGCTGTGCGCGTTCTTCCGCCGCCTTGGGATCGCGCGCCGGCGAAAGCCGCGACGGCGCCTTGAGCAAACCGGCCAGAAGCGCTGCCTCGGAAAGCGTGACATCGCGCGCGCTCTTGCCGAAGTACCGCCGCGAGGCGGCCTCCACGCCATAGGCGCCGGACCCAAAATAGACCCGGTTGAGATACATTTCGAGGATCTGGTCCTTGCTGTGCTTGTGCTCCAGCCACAGCGCCAGCAGCACTTCCTGCACCTTGCGCTCCAACGTGCGATCCGGCGTCAGGAACAGGTTCTTGGCCAGCTGCTGCGTCAGCGTCGAGCCGCCCTGCGAGAAATGACCGCCAAGGACGTTGGTGACCATGGCGCGCGCCAGCCCGATCGGGTCGATGCCGAAATGCGAATAGAACCGCCGATCCTCGATGGCGACGACGGCCTCGGGAATATATGGCGACATTTCATTGAGGCCGACGGCCTCGCCGCCGCTCATGCCGCGATTTGCGATGAGTTGCCCGTCGACCGAGACGATCTTGATGTTGGGCGCGCGGTCGGGGATCGACCATGTGGTCGCCGCCGGCATCTTGGCGCCGTAATAGACGACGACGCCGGCCACCGCGATGCCGCCCCAGATGCAGAAAACGAAGCACCAGTAGAGCAGGCGGCCGAAGATGGAAAACAGCCCGCGCTGGCTGCGATCGCGCCCCCGGCCGCGCGATTTCGCCTTGGCGGATTTGCGTTTCGCTGCGGATTCACGACTTGCCGGCACGACGCGATCCTCCTCGCTGACCGAAAAGCCGTCGGAGGATTTCGCCCGCGGCGAGCCCTCGAAGCTCGGTTCGATGCGACTGTCTCTGCGGTTCGCCATTGCGCTGTGCTTGCTGTCCCCGATGCCGATGGCGCTCGGGTTGCAGAGTAGATGCGGCGGTTTAAAGGCGCGTTAAGTGGGGAAAAATCGAAGTGATTGAAAATCAAATGTTTGGTAAGCGGCCACCTGACGGAGCGCGATCGGCGTGGGATTCCGGCCGCGCTCCAGCGTTTGCATAGGCGGGCGAGTCGGCTCGGACTAGTCGAGCACGGCACGGACCGAGAGCGCAGCTCTCGATGCCCGCATGACATCGCCGACATGGCAGTAGCAGACGATCTCGTGCAGCTGATAGTCGGTCAGCTCGAAGAAGCGTTTTGCTTCGCCGTAGGTGTCGTTCTTCAAACCCTCGTCGTGCAGAACGGGGTCTTCCAGGGCGACGGATATGGGCGAGCCGGCGCCCCGCATGACATTGCGTTCCCGCGGGGCACGATATTCAGTGCCGATCAGCGCGGTCAGGAGCCGGTTTGGCTCACGTTCGAGAAGCTCCGCCCAACGTGCGAGGCGCTGGGTTCGGCTCATGACGGGTTTGGCGGTGCGGACCTCGGCAACGGCGTGCAGCTGGTCCAGTGTTTGGTGCTTCATGGCAACCTCCTAGAGGCTAGGTTGGTCGGCCCCAAAACTCCCTATACGCGGCATGATATCGCCGAACCGCGCGGACGTCATCCGTTTGCCGCCCACGCCGGCAAGATTTGATGGAGCTGCGCGCGGCCCCCGTCATTCTTCATGCCGTCGCCAGAATATGGAGCCGAAATCACAGGCTTATCCTGGACGTCCAAGAACGCGGAACTCGGGCCCCGCCGCCTTTCGACCGACGATCGACGACAGGCCGTAGAAAGCCAGCGGCTGTTCCTGACAAGTCACCGCCACGACGCTGTTCGACTTGTCTATATCCAGGCCCTTCGGCCCACCCTCCTCGACGCTGGCCCTGCCGCGCAGAAAGCTTTCGTCGTCGAGCACGGCGACCGAACGCGACGGCGTGCGGCGCCCCTTCCAGTCTTCGTCGCTTGCATAGACATGAACCATCGGGCTGCCGGCGTCGGCAACAAGAATGTGGCTGCCGTCCTGCGTGAAGCGCAGGCCATGCGGGTAGTTGGCATTTTCCAGGACACCGGCGGGTCGGGTCTCACGGCCAAGCGGTGCCGACATGTCGTAGATCTTCACGTCGTTGGTGCCGTGGCTGCTGACGGCGACCCACCGCCCGTCATGGCTGAGCGCGATGCCGTCCGGGATGTCGAGACCCTGCTCCAGGAGAAGCTGATTCCACAGGGCGCGGTATCCCCATCGCCGGTGAATCACATGGCGGGTCACCCGATGCGTGTAGTTGTTACAGACCAGCAGGCTGAGCCGGCCATGCGACTCACGCCTGACGGCGACCGAGCCGGGCGTTCTCAATCTGCAAAATCGGCTGCCTTTGATCACGCGAAGCGGCGAGATTTCGTGCCCTTGTCCGGCCGGTTCGCCTTGCGGCAGGGCGAAGACCGCAACCAGCCCATCGCGATTGGCAACCACAAAAGTCCTGTTGTCGATGAAATCGAGGCCATGCACCTCGCCCATGCTGTCCGATCTGAGCTCCACGAAGCCACGGATAACGATCCTCGCTGCACCGGCCGTCGGCTCTATGTCGATGCGCAGCATCAGGCATCGCCTGCGACCATATCCGGCGACCGCAAGCAAGCGGTTGTCGGGCGAAAAGCGCAGGTCCTCGGTCCGTCCGATCGCGGCGAGCGCATCGTTCACGGCACCGGTGGCCTCGAAATCGATCCGGGGAATCATATCAAAAACCACCGCCGCTCCAGCGAGCGGACCCGGATGCAATAGGCGCTATCCGGAGCCGACCGGTCAAGTCCGCGAGATGCGGACGTGGTGAGATCAATTCTGTTGGATCGAAATGCCCTTGTCGTCGATCTTCAGCTCCACGCCCTTCGGCCTGGTCTGCTCGCGGTAGATGTAGATGCCAAGCGCGATGACCACGACGACCAACGCGCCGATGATGAGGTAGAGCATATTCTGTCTCATCTCGCCCCCTTCTTGCTGCCGAGTCTCGCGCCTGCTTCGAGGCCCTGCGGCGGTCGCTCACTGGTCGCTGTCATCATTGGCCGATGCAGGCCGCCAACTGGTCGGCTCGACTTTTTTCTGGGTGTTGCTGTCGGTGTAGACCCACCAGCCGCCGTCGCGGTATTGCCCGACGGATTCGTTGACCACGCCGTGCTCGTCGTTCCACAGGATCGTGACCTGCGAGCCGTCCTTCGGCGCGCTCGCTATCGGTTTGCGCTCTGCCATTCATTCCCTCCCATCTCACGCCGACAATGGACCGGCAGCAACGTCGCTCGATGCGCCGGGTTCCGTCAGCTATGCGCGAAGATATCCTCTTCCGCCCAGCCCATCAGGTCGAGCTTGGCGCGCGTCGGCAGGAAGCGGAAGCAGGCTTCGGCCTCCTTGGTGCGACCCTCGCGCGCAAGCCGCGCGGCCAGCACCTCGCGCAGCCGGTGCAGGTAAAGCACGTCGGAGGCGG
Source organism: Mesorhizobium sp. WSM3862 (assembly GCF_002294985.1). Taxonomy (GTDB): domain Bacteria; phylum Pseudomonadota; class Alphaproteobacteria; order Rhizobiales; family Rhizobiaceae; genus Mesorhizobium. Next base: position 136,159 of record NZ_NSGE01000009.1, read on the forward strand.
CATATTCGAGCTGCTCGGGCGACAGTGTTTCCGCCGCCCAGTCCGACGATTGCTGCGCCTTGGAGAGGCCGATACCGAGCAGTTCGTTGCATATATCCTTCAGCCCGTGGCGGTCGGTGTAGGTACGGGTCAGCCGCGAGGCGATCTTGGTGCAGAAAACCGGTTCGGCCATGACGCCGAAAGCGTGATAAAGGACGGCAATGTCGAAACGGCCGTAGTGAAACAGCTTCACCACGGCGTCGTTCCTGAGAAGGCTGACGAGGTTGGGCGCCTCCTTCTGGCCCGGCGCGATCTGGATGACGTCGGCGCTGCCGTCGCCGGGCGAGATCTGAACCACGCAGAGCCTGTCACGATGCGGGTTCAAGCCCAGCGTTTCCGTGTCGATGGCGACCGCACCGACATTGTAGCGGGAAAGGTCCGGCAGATCGTTCTTGTGGAAACGGATGTCGGTCATTCTCTTCTCCGGATCGCGGCCAGCGGCGCACCCGTTTTTGGACGCGAAGGCGCCCCGCATTGCGCTATCACGCCCGTCCTTGCCGCGATCCGGAAAAAAATCAACAGAAAGTTGATTTTCGCGGTCGCCGCGGGTTCACCTCAGCGTGTCAGAGCATCGAGAATGCGCGCCCAGGAACGCTGCCCCTTGTGGAAGGAGGTGAGTTCGTACTTCTCGTTGGGCGAATGGATGCGGTCGTCATCGAGGCCGAAGCCGACCAGCAGCGATTCCATGCCGAGATAGGTCTGGAAATCGCCGACCACGGGGATGGAGCCGCCGCCGCCGGTGGTGACAGCCTGCTTTTCCCATTCGTCGGAGAGCGCATCCTTGGCCTTGGCCAGGAACGGCGAGTCGTAGGAAAGCTGGATCGCCGGCGAGCCGCCATGCGGATGGAATTCGACGGAGCAGTCGCCGGGAATCCGATCGCGCACGAAAGCCTGGAAGGCGGCGCGGATTTTTCTCGGATCCTGCTTGTGGACGAGCCGGAACGACACTTTCGCCGATGCTTCCGCCGCGATCACCGTCTTGAAGCCCTTGCCGGTATAGCCGCCGATGATGCCGTTGAACTCGGCCGTCGGCCGTGCCCAGGTGAGTTCGAGCACGGAGCGGCCCTTTTCGCCGGCGGGAATGGAAAGCCCGACCGGTCCGAGGAAGGTCTCGGCGGTCTCGCCGAGCCCCTCCCAGGATTTCAGCACCTGCGAGGGCGTCTCCTCGACGCCGTCATAGAAGCCCGGGATGGTGACACGGCCGTCTTGATCATGGATGTCGGCGAGGATTTTGGTAAGGATCCGGATCGGATTGGCGGCCGGGCCGCCATAGAGGCCTGAATGCAGGTCGCGGCTGGCTGCCTTGACGGTGACTTCCTCGCCGACCATGCCGCGTAGGGACACGCAGATCGACGGCGTCTCGCGGTTCCACATGCTGGTGTCGCAGACCAGCGCGAAATCCGCCTTCAGCTCGGCGGCGTTCGCCTCGAGGAAAGGCTTGAGCGACGGCGAGCCGGACTCTTCCTCGCCCTCGAACAGGATCGTGACGCGGCAGGGCAGATTGCCGTGCACCTGCCTCCAGGCGCGGCAGGCCTCGACGAAGGTCATCAGCTGACCCTTGTCGTCCGCCGAGCCGCGCCCGGCGATCACCTTGCGTCCGGGCTGGACCTCCTTGATCGACGGCGCGAATGGATCCGTTTCCCACAGCTCGATCGGATCGACCGGCTGCACGTCGTAATGGCCGTAGAACAGCACATGCGGCGCCCCGGCCGGTCCTTCGTGATGCGCCACCACCATCGGGTGGCCGGGCGTGTCGCGCACGCTGGCGTCGAAGCCGATCAGCTTGAGCTCGGCCGCCAGCCATTCGGCGCCCTTGCGGCAATCGGCGGCAAAGGCCGGGTCTGTGGAGATCGACTTGATACCGAGCAAGCCGAAAAGCCGCTCCAGGCTCTGATCGAGGTTCTGGTCGAGACGGTCAAGGACGGGGGAGAGTCTGGACATTTCTTCAGCCTTTCGATTCTGGCCCGACCCTAAAGGGGCGAGCAGAAAACGCAAAGCCGCGATCGTTGGACCACGCGTTCCGGCGTCGGCAACACGCGGGCTGGGAGACAAAAAAGAACCGCCGTGGTGGAGGGGGAACCACGGCGGTCTTTACTCGAAACGTTGCGGCAGCCCGGAGAGGGGGGATAGGCTGCCGCAGTTGCCCGGGATAGGCGGGGGACGGGCCTTACTCCGGACTTCGGCGAAAATTGCCGATGACAGCTATTTGGGTCTGTGAAAATGGCGATTCAAGGGCACGAAGATTACACTTTTGTAACATGCCCGTGAGCGGCTGAATTTGTCCGGGACCTGTCTGTCAGGGGTGTTGCCGGAACCGGCCGTTTCCGAAGCGTTTGGCATGGACCGCGAAGCTTGGCCGCGCTATCCCTGCCGGCATGAAAAAAGGCGATCATCTTTTTCTTGTCGACGGCTCCGGCTACATTTTCCGCGCCTACCACGCGCTGCCGCCGCTCAACCGCAAATCCGACGGCCTGCCCACCAGCGCCGTGCTCGGCTTCTGCAACATGGTATGGAAGCTGATGCAGGACGCCCGCAACACGAACGTGGGCATCGTGCCGACCCATTTTGCCGTCATCTTCGACTATTCGGCGAAGACCTTCCGCAGCGATCTTTATCCCGAATACAAGGCCAACCGCTCGGCGCCGCCGGAAGACCTGATCCCGCAATTCGGCCTGATCCGCCAGGCGACCGTGGCCTTCAACCTGCCCTGCATCGAGATGGAAGGCTTCGAGGCTGACGACATCATCGCGACCTATTGCCGGCTGGCCTGCGAGGTCGGCGCCGACACCACCATCATCTCCTCCGACAAGGACCTGATGCAATTGGTCGGCCCGACGGTCGGCATGTATGACCCGATGAAGGATCGCCAGATCGGCATTCCCGAGGTGATCGAGAAATGGGGCGTGCCGCCGGAAAAGATGATCGACCTGCAGGCGCTGACCGGCGACTCCGTCGACAACGTGCCCGGCGTGCCCGGCATCGGCCCGAAGACCGCGGCGCAACTTCTGGAGCAGTTCGGAGATCTTGACGGCCTGCTGGCGCGCGCCGGCGAGATCAAGCAGGAAAAGCGGCGCGAATCGATCATCGCCAATGCCGACAAGGCGCGCATCTCTCGCGAGCTGGTGACGTTGAAGAACGACGTGCCGCTCAAGGAGGGGCTGGACGACCTTGTGCTGCATGCCCCGGACGGGCCGAAGCTGATCGGCTTCCTGAAGACGATGGAGTTCACCACGCTGACACGCCGCGTCGCGGAAGCGACTGCAACCGAGATCGGCGACGTCCAGGCTTCCAGTGTCATCATCGAGCGCGCCGACACCGCACATGGTCCCGATGTCGGCGCCGGCACGCCGACTGCCTCAAGACCGGCGGCGACGCCGAACGGCGCCGCGAAGCCTGCAGCACCGGTCAGGCCCCAGGATGCCCCACCGCAGGGCGATACGCCTTCCCTGCTCTCCGCGCTGCGGCTGGAGCAGGCGACGGCGCGCAAGATCGATCCCGCGGCCTATGTCGCCATACGCGATACGGCCGCGCTGAAGGCCTGGATCGCCGAAGCGAGGGAAACCGGCATCCTTGCCTTCGATGCCGAGACCTCTTCGTCCGATCCGATGCAGGCCGACTTGATCGGCCTGTCCATGGCGATCGCGCCGGGCCGCGCCGCCTACGTGCCGCTCGCCCACACGAGCGGCAATGGCGACCTGCTTGGCGGCGGCATGCTGGCGGACCAGGTCCCGGTCCGCGACGCGCTGGCTCTGCTCAAGCCCCTGCTCGAGGACCGGTCGGTCCTCAAGATCGTCCAGGACATGAAATACGACATCGTCGTGATGAGCCGGCATGGTATCGAGGTCGGCCCGTTCGACGACACAATGCTGATCTCCTACGTGCTCGACGCCGGCACATCCGGCGGGCATGACCTCGCCTCGCTGTCGGAGAAGTGGCTCGGCCATGCGCCAGGCACGAAGAAGGAGCTTGCCGGCTCGGGCAAGGGCGCGGTCGGCTTCGACCAGGTCGACATCGTGCGGGCGACCGCCTATGCCGGCGAGCAGGCCGATCTGGCGCTGCGGCTGTGGCAATTGCTGAAGCCGCGGCTCGCCGCCAAGGGTCTCGTCTCCGTCTATGAAAGGCTGGAGCGGCCGCTTGTGCCCGTGCTTGCCCGCATGGAGCAGCGCGGCATTTCGGTCGATCGCCAGATTCTCTCCAGACTGTCCGGTGAGCTGGCGCAAGGCGCCGCCCGCGCCGAGGAAGAGATCTATGGGATCGTCGGCGAGCGCATCAACATCGGCTCGCCGAAGCAGCTCGGCGACATATTGTTCGGCAAGATGGGGCTGCCGGGCGGCTCCAAGACCAAGACCGGCCAGTGGTCGACCTCGGCGCAGCTGCTGGAAGACCTCGCCGCCGAAGGCCACGAGCTGCCGCGCAAGATCGTCGACTGGCGCCAGCTCACCAAGCTGAAATCGACCTATACCGACGCCTTGCCCGGCTTCATCAATGCCGACACCAACCGCGTCCACACTTCCTATGCGCTGGCCGCGACGACGACCGGTCGTCTGTCATCCTCCGATCCCAACCTGCAGAACATCCCGGTGCGCACCGCCGAAGGCCGCAAGATCAGGACCGCCTTCATCGCCGAAAAGGGCCACAAGCTGGTCTCGGCCGACTACAGCCAGATTGAATTGCGCGTGCTGGCCCATGTCGCCGAAATCCCGCAGCTCAAGCAGGCTTTTGCGGACGGCGCCGATATCCACGCCATCACCGCGTCCGAAATGTTCAACGTGCCGGTCGCAGGCATGCCTTCGGAAGTGCGGCGGCGTGCCAAGGCGATCAATTTCGGCATCATCTACGGCATCTCGGCCTTCGGTCTGGCGAACCAGCTGTCGATCCCGCGCGAGGAGGCGAGCGCCTACATCAAGCGCTATTTCGAGCGCTTCCCGGGCATCCGCGACTATATCGAGGAAACCAAGGCCTATGCGCGCGAATACGGCTTCGTCGAAACGATCTTCGGCCGCCGCATCCACTATCCGGACATAAGGTCCTCCAACCCGTCGGTTCGCGCCTTCAACGAGCGCGCTTCGATCAATGCGAGGCTCCAGGGCACTGCGGCCGACATCATCCGCCGCGCCATGGTGCACATGGAACAGGCGCTGGAGAAGGCGAAGCTGTCGGCCCGCATGCTCTTGCAGGTGCATGACGAGCTGATCTTCGAGACGGTGGAAGCGGAAGTCGAAGCGACAATTCCCGTGGTGCGCCGCGTGATGGAGAACGCGCCGATGCCGGCGGTCTCGATGTCGGTGCCGCTGCATGTCGATGCGCGGGCCGCCGACAACTGGGACGAGGCGCACTGATACCTTCGTCATCCTCGGGCTTGACCCGAGGATGACGACTCGAGGGGCTAAGCCGCCTCAGCTCTACACTTCGCGCAAACCCCGCGAAACTCGATCACCGCCTTCTTGGCGGCGAAGCCGGTCGAGCGCACCCATTCGTCCAGCCGGTGGTCGACATCATGGTCGGACATTTCGGTTACCTGGCCGCAGCTGTCGCAGATGGCGAATGCGGTCATCGAATGACTGTGGTCGTGCGGCTCGGCGCAGGCGACGAAGGAGTTCAAGCTTTCGAGCCGGTGCACGAAGCCCGACTTCACCAGCGTGTCCAGCGCGCGGTAGACCTGCAGCGGCGCCCGGAACCCGCGCTCGCGCAGTTGGTCGAGCAGCATATAAGCGCTCAGCGGCCCGCTGGCGGCTTCGAGCTTCTCAAGCACGCACAGCTGGTTCTTGGTCAGCGCATCCCTTGCCGTCATCTTGTCTCCGGTCGTCGCGTCGTTTCGCGTGCCGACTGCGCACGCGAACGGCCTTTGGTCCATGAGATAGCGACGAACGCGCATCTTTGCCACTGTTTCCGCAGCTGGCGGCCCGGCGCGGGCCACTACTTGCGTGGCGGCCCCTTGCGCTCGGCGGAGGCCGCCCAAAGATTGATGTCGGCCTCGCGCGCATAGGTGTCGATCTCGGCAAGCTCGGCGTCGCTGAAGTCGAGCGCCTTGAGAGCGCCGACGCAATCCTCGACCTGTTCCGGCCGGCTGGCGCCGATCAGCGCCGTCGTCACGCGTCCTTTGCGCAGCACCCAGGCCAGCGCCATCTGCGCCAGCGTCTGGCCGCGCCGGCTAGCGATGGCGTTCAATGCCTTGATGTTGGTGACCGACTTATCGTTGATGAAGGCCGGACGCAGCGACTTGCCCTGGGATGCGCGGCTGCCTTCCGGAATGCCGCCGAGATATTTATCGGTCAACATGCCCTGCGCCAGCGGCGAGAACACGATCGAGCCGATGCCGAGCCCTTCCAGCGTATCGAGCAGCCCGTCTTCCTCGACCCAGCGGTTGAGCATGGAATAGCTCGGCTGGTGGATCAGGCAGGGCGTGCCGAGCCGCCGCAGGATGTCGGCCGCCTCGCGGGTGCGCTGCGAATTGTAGGAGGAGATGCCGGCATAGAGCGCCTTGCCCGAGCGCACCGCATGGTCGAGCGCGCTCATCGTTTCTTCCAGCGGCGTCTCGGGATCGAAACGGTGGGAATAGAAGATATCGACATAATCGAGCCCCATCCGCTTGAGGCTCTGGTCGAGGCTCGCGAGCACGTATTTGCGGCTGCCCCATTCGCCGTAGGGGCCGGCCCACATCTCGTAGCCGGCCTTGGTCGAGATGATCAGCTCGTCACGATAGGCGGCGAAATCGGTGCGCAGGATCTCGCCAAAGGCGGTCTCGGCCGAGCCGGGCGGCGGGCCGTAATTGTTGGCGAGATCGAAATGCGTGATGCCGAGGTCGAAGGCCTTGCGCACGATCGCCTGCTTGGTCCTGTGCGGCGTGTCATTGCCGAAATTGTGCCACAGCCCGAGCGAGATGGCCGGCAGCTTGAGGCCGGACCGTCCGCAGCGGTTGTAGATCATCTTCTCATAGCGATTCTCGGCGGCGACATAGGGCATAGGGAATCCTTGGGAGAGGCGGCCGGGATCGCCGCTAAGTGACTTGAATCGATGCTCGCCCCGCACCTTTACCCTCTCCCCGCCGAAACGGGGAGAGGGGTTGCCACCTACTTTTTCTTCGCCAGCAGCGCCTTCGCTTCCTTGATGCCGAGCGCCGCCGGCCGCTCGCATGTCGTCTGCATGGCGACGAACTTGCCGCTTTCGCCGGAGCGCAGGACGCCGGTCATGACATCGACGGCATGCAGCGCAAGCTCCATCGAGCAGCGGTGCGGCCGCCCTTCGCCGATCGCGATCGCCATGTCGGCAAGACCTGCCGTGCGGTAGTTGGCCATCATGCCTTGGCTGTGCATCTCATTGGGCACGCCGAACGGATGATCCCACTTGGGAAGCTTCTTCACCGGCTTGGTCGCATCGGTGAAGCGGACTTCGCCGCCGAAGAAATTCGGGTCCGGCACAAAGACGGTGCCCGCCTCGCCGTAGAGCTCCATCGGCGCATGGCCGTGGCTCCACACGTCCCACGAGGTGTTGAGTGTCACCACCGCGCCATTCGCGAATTCCAGCAGCGCATGGATGGTGGTCGGCGTGTTGACCGGGATTTTTTCGCCCGCGCGCGGTTTGGAGCTGATGGTGCGCTCCTTGGCCGGCGTCGCCGCGAAAGCCGCGACCTGCTTCACCGGCCCGATCAGCTGGATCAGGTTGGTGACATAGTACGGGCCGATGTCGAGCACCGGACCGGCGCCCGGCTGGAAGAAGAAGTCGGGATTGGGGTGCCAGTGTTCCATGCCATGGCCCATCACATGGCAGGTGCCGCTGGTGATCTTGCCAAGCTTGCCGCTGTCGATCAGATCGCGGGCCAGCTGATGCGCGCCGCCGAAAAACGTGTCGGGAGCCGAGCCGATGCGAAGCCCCTTCTTCTCCGCCCGCTTCTTGAGATCCAGTCCTTCCTTGACCGACAGCACGAAGGGCTTTTCCGAATAGACGTGCTTGCCAGCGTCGAGCACCGCCTTCGACACGTCATAGTGCACGGCCGGAATGGTGAGATTAACGACGATATCGATGTCGTCATCTTTGAGAAGGTCGTTGACCGTCTCGGCGCGAAGCTTGAACTCCTTCGCCCGCATCTTCGCCGCGTCCATGTTGATGTCCGCGCAGGCGCGCATCTCGATGCCGCGGAAGAGCGGCGCCAGCGAGAAATACGCCTTCGAGATGTTGCCGCAGCCGACGACGCCTACGCCAAGTTTGTTTGCCATGATGGTATGTCCTAGTAATTCTTGACGGATTGGATCGAGCGACGGGCGAAGCGCTCGATGTCGTTGGGGTTGTCCTGCTCCATGACGAAGTACTTCGTCGCGCTTTTCGCGCGCAACGCCTTGATCAGGCCGGCCCAGTCGGTGGTGCCGTGGCCGACATCCGACCAGCCGTCCTCGTCCAGCCCCTCCCCCGGCTTCGCCATATCCTTGACGTGGACGGCACTGATGCGCTTGCCGTGCTTTTCGATCCAGGGCAGCGGATCGGCGCCGCCGCGCACCACCCAGGCGACGTCCATCTCCCAGCCGATGTCGGGCGCGGCGGACAGGATGTGCTCCTGCGGCAGCGAGCCGTCGACGAGCGGCTTGAACTCGAAATCATGGTTGTGCCAGGCAAAGCCGTAGCCGGCCTTCTTCGCGGTGTCGCCCACCTTGGCAAGCCGCTCGCCGAAGCCGCGCCAGCCGGCGCCATCGCCCGGCCGCGCATCGGGCATGAGGTAGGGGCAGATGAGCAGCGAGATGCCGAGCACATCGGCAATCCTGCGCACGCCGTCGAAATCCTTCTCCAGCGCATCGATCGAGAAATGCCCGGTCGGCATGGCGAGCCCGTTCTTGTCGAGCTCGGCGCGGAAAGCCTTGGGATCGTCATAGACGCCGCCGAAACCTTCGACTTCTTTGTAGCCCAGTTCGCCGAGCATTTTCAGCACGCCGTCCCATGGCTGGAAGTTGCGGGCACTGTAAAGTTGGAATGACCAGTTCATCTGTCTGTCCGTTCTGTTTGATGGTTCCGGGAGGTTGTGGTCTGGGAGGTTAAAGGCGACTGTCGGTCTCGGCGTCGAACAGCGAGGCGCGCGCCGGATCGAAGCCGATGCGGATCGCGTCGCCGCTGCGCAGCGTCTTGTCGGCTTCGACGCGGAAGGAGAGGATCTGGCCGCCGAGCTTCGTCCACACCAGCGTGTCGGAGCCCATCGGATCGACAATCTCGACAGTTGACTCGGCGGTGAACGGCATGGCCCTCGCCGCTTCGCCAAAAGCGATATGCTCCGGTCGGATGCCGAACACGCAGGGCTTGGCGGCGCGCCCGCCTTCGTTGTCGAACTGATAACGGCCGAGCGGCACCGAAACACCGTCGGCCTTGAACACCGGCGCGTCGCTTGCTTCCAGGTGCCCCTTGATAAAATTCATCGCCGGCGAGCCGAGGAAGCCGGCGACGAAGCGGTTGACCGGGCGATTGTAGATCGTCTGGGGCGCATCGAGCTGCTGGATGACGCCGCCCTTCATCACCGCGATACGGTCGGCCAGCGTCATCGCCTCGATCTGGTCGTGGGTGACGTAGATCATCGTGTTCTGCAGCCTGCGGTGCAAAAGCTTGATCTCGACGCGCAATTCCGACCGCAGCTTGGCGTCGAGGTTGGAGAGCGGCTCGTCGAACAGGAAGACGTCGACGTCGCGCACCAGTGCCCGCCCGATCGCCACGCGCTGCCGCTGGCCTCCGGAAAGCGCCGACGGCTTCCTCTGCAACAGCGGCTCGATCTGCAGGATCTCCGCCGCGCGCGCGATGCGTTTGGCGATCTCGTCCTTGGGCACGCCGGCGACGCGCAGGCCGAAGGAGAGGTTCTTCTCCACCGTCATCTGCGGGTAGAGGGCGTAGGACTGGAACACCATGCCGATGCCGCGATCCTTCGGCTCCTCCCAGGTGACATTCTTGCCCTTGATGAAGATGCGGCCCTCGGAGATGTCGAGCAGGCCGGCGATGCAGTTGAGCAAGGTCGACTTGCCGCAGCCGGATGGCCCGAGCAGCACGATGAACTCGCCCTCGGCTACGTCGAGATTGAGCGTCTTCAGCACCGACATGACGCCGAAATTCAGCGACAGGTCCTGGATCGAAACGCTGGGATTGGCGATCGCTGCTGCCATCATCATCCTTTCACCGCGCCGGCGGCGATGCCGCGCACGAAGAGCTTGCCGGAAACGAAGTAGACGATGAGCGGCACAAGGCCGGTCAGGATGGTTGCGGCCATGTTGACGTTGTACTCCTTCACGCCCTGTACCGAGTTGACGATGTTGTTGAGCTGCACCGTCATCGGATAGGTGTCGGGGCGGGTGTAGACGACGCCGAACAGGAAGTCGTTCCAGATGCCTGTCACCTGCAGGATGATGGCGACGACGAAGATCGGCAGCGACATCGGCAGCATGATGCGTAGATAGATGCCCCAGAAACCGGCGCCGTCGACGCGCGCGGCGCGGAACAGTTCCTCCGGCATGGACGTGAAATAGTTGCGGAACAGGAGCGTCAGGATTGGCATGCCGAAGATCGAATGCACGATCACCAAGCCGGTCAGCGTGCCGTAGATGCCGATCTCGCGCAGGATGATGACGATCGGGTAGATCATCACCTGATAGGGAATGAAGGCGCCGACGATCAGGATGATGAAGAAGGTGTCGGCGCCCTTGAAGCGCCAGTTGGCCAAGGCATAGCCGTTGACCGACGCGATCGCGATCGACAGCAGAACCGACGGCACGGTGATGCGCACCGAGTTCCAGAAGCCGCGCGACAGCCCGTCGCAATTGAGCCCGGTGCAGGCCTGCGACCACGCCTTGACCCACGGCTCGAAGGTGATCTCCAGCGGCGGCGAGAAGATGTTGCCGAGGCGGATTTCCGGCATGCCCTTCAGCGATGTGACGATCATCACGTAGAGCGGCAGCAGGTAATAGAGCGCCACGACGATCAGCGTGCCGTAGAGGAAGATGTTGCGGCGCGAGAGCGCGTGCCGCGGCTTCGTTCCGCTCGGCCCCGATGCATCGCGCGACGAGGCTTCGCGCCGAAGAGCGTCACTGGACATGGAGGCAGCAGCTTCAGCCATGCTTCTTGCCTCCGAATTCGAGGTAGGCCCATGGCACGATGACGATCACCACCGAGAGCAGCATCATGGTCGAGGCGGCAAAACCCTGGCCGAGATTCTGGGCGAAAAACATGTAGTCGTAGACGTATTTCGCCGGCACTTCGGAAGCGATGCCCGGACCGCCGCTGGTCTGCGCCACCACAAGGTCGTAGACCTTGACGATGCCGGCGGCGATGATCACCAAGGTGGTGATAAAGACCGGCCGCATCATCGGGATGATGATGAAGAGATAGGTCTTCCACATCGGTATGCCGTCAACCCGTGCGGCCTTCCAGATGTCCTCGTCGATGCCGCGCAGGCCGGCGAGCATCAGGCACATGATCAGTCCCGTGCCTTGCCAGAGCGCCGCGATCGAAATGCCGTAGATGACGATGCTGGAATTGTAGAGCGGATCGAAGCTGAAGCTCGTCCAGCCGAGGTCGCGCACGACGCGCTGGATGCCGAAATCGGGATTGAGCAGCCACTGCCAGACCAGCCCGGTGACGATGAAAGAAAGTGCGAAAGGATAGAGGAAGATCGTGCGAAACGTGTCCTCGAAGCGGATCTTCTGATCGAGCAATGCCGCGAGGATGAAGCCGATCACCAGCGAGAACAACAGCGAGATCACGCCGTAGATCAAAAGGTTCTCGATCGACACCAGCCAGCGCGGCGTCGCCCATAGCCGGTAATATTGGTCGAGGCCGACGAAGTTCAGCCGCGGCAAGAGCTTCGAATTAGTGAAGGAATAGAGCACCGTCCAGGCCGTGCCGCCGACGAAGACGACCAGCGCGGTCAGGATCATCGGGATCGATGCGACCTTGGCGTTGAGGTTGCGTAAAAGCTGGTTGGGGCGTTCGCTGTTGCTCATCTCGGCAGCCGGGCTGGGACAATGAGGACATCACGCTCCCGACCCCGGATAGGCGGGGGCCGGGAGCTGGCGGGGGCGCCGTTGATCAGTCGGCCGACGCGATGATGTCGGCGAAGCGCTTCTGCGCCTCTTCAAGCGTCATGTCGGGCTTGGCGAAGAATTCGGAGAACAGATCCTCCTTCTGCTTCTGGCTGTCCTGCGACAAGAGCTGGTCGGTCCACGGGATCACCGCGCCTTTGGCGAGGATGGCGAGGCCCTTCTTCATGCAGTCGTTCGCCGTGTTGAGGTCGACGTCGCCGCGCACCGGAAGCGAGCCCTTCTTGAGATTGAAGGCGACCTGGGTCTTCGGGTCGAGCAGCGTCTCGGCCAGAACTTCCTGAGCCTTGGCCTTGCCGGCATCCTTGAGCAGCGGGAAGTAGAACGCGTCGCCGCCGGTGGCGATGACCTCGTTCAGGCCGAGGCCGGGCAGGCAGGTGTAGTCCTTGCCGGCGGTCTTGCCGGCGACCTGGAACTCGCCCTGCGCCCAGTCGCCCATGATCTGGCCGCCGGCCTTGCCGGTGATGACCAGATTGGTCGCCTGGTTCCAGTCCTGCACATTGGTGTTCTTGGCCATCTTACGGGCGTCGTCGGCGGCCTTGAACACCTTGGCGATTTCGGGACCGCCTGCGAATTTGGCGTCCTTGTCCCTGTAGACCTTGAGGAAGGCGTCGGTGCCGCCGACGGCGGCAAGCAGCACGTCGAAGGCGCCGGACGCCTGCCAGGGCTGCCCGCCGACGGCGAGCGGGATGATGCCGGCTTTTTCCAGCGCCGGCGCAGCCGACACGAATTCATTCCAGTCCTTCGGCATCGGCACGCCGGCCTTCTGGAAGGCTTCGTTCGACAACCACAGCCACTGCCAGGAATGGATGTTGACCGGCACGCAATAGATCTTGCCGCCGATGGTGCACGAGTCGAGCAGGCTCTTCGGCCGCACGATTTCCGTCCACTTTTCCTTGGTGGCGAGATCGGTGAGGTCGCGCATCAGCCCGGCCTGGACGAGTTCCTCCGCCTGCCGGCCGTGGTTGAACTGGGTGGCGCCCATCGGGTCGCCGCCGGTGATGCGGCTGATCATAATCGGCCGCGCTGTGCCGCCGGAACCGGCGATGGCGCCGTCGACCCAGTGATTGCCGGTCGCGTCGAACGCCTTGGCAAGTTCGGCCACCGCCGCCGCCTCGCCGCCCGAAGTCCACCAATGGGTGACTTCGAGATCGGTCGCGGCCGCCGGTCCGGCGAAGTTCAGCGCGGCCGTCGCAGCGAACGCGGCGGTCAGGAATTTGTATCGCATTTCGGTTCCTCCCAGAATCTGAAACGTTACAGATTTTCGATACGGCAAATGGCCCTTATAGGCAACCCCTCGAATGTAAACGGCATGGGATTTCTTCGGGCACGAACAAAATCCTCTCCAAAAGGCCTGTCGGAGAGTCGATGGTGCGGCCAATCGATGCAAAAAGAAGAGGTAAATCGAGATTTGTTTATGATTCCAGTGGCTTTCAGTCCACCCCTCCAGCGCTGACCGCAACGAGTGCGACCTGCCCATTGATCACGGGCGTTGGCAATCTGTAACGTTTCAGTGTATTGCACCGTGTCACGGGCTGAAGGCCGCGCAAATGCGATGGGCGCGATTGCCGGCCGGCCTCGCGGCTGCTATGCGCCTGACGGGCGGGACGAATGGACAGACGAGCAAACGAGAAGGACGACGACACGTCGGCTAAGGAACGGCCGACGCTGAAGACGCTTGCCTTCATGACCGGGCTCGGCGTCACCACCGTCTCGCGCGCGCTGAAGGACGCGCCGGAGATCGGCGCCGAGACCAGGCGACGCGTGCAGCTCGTCGCCAAGCAGATCGGCTATCGCCCGAACCGCGCCGGCGTGAGGCTGAGGACGGGCAAGACCAACGTCATCAGCTTGGTGCTCAACACCGAGCACGAGCTGATGAGCTTCGTCTCGGACATCATCTACGGCGTCACCGAGGTGATCGCCGACACGCCCTATCACCTGATCGTCACGCCCTATTCGCGCTCGCAGGACCCGCTGGATCCGGTCCGCTATCTGGTGGAGACGGGCTCCGCCGACGGCGTCATCATTTCACGCACGCAGCCCAACGACCCGCGCGCCCGCTTTATGCTGGAACGCGGCATCCCATTTGCCACGCATGGCCGCACTGACATGGGGCTGGTGCATCCCTATCACGACTTCGACAACTATGCTTTCGCCGGCGAGGCGGTCCGCCATCTCGCCGGCATGGGCCGGCGCCGGCTGGCTCTGGTGACGCCGCCGGTCGGCCTCACCTATTACGACCACACGGTGAACGGTTTTGCCGATGCGCTGAGCGAAGTCGGCGCCAGCGAGGTGCCGTTCAACACCGTCTCCATCGACCACACGATCGAGCAGATCAGGATGCGAACTGCGCAGCTCATGCGCCGCGAGAGCCGTCCGGACGGCATCGTCAGCAGCGCCGCCGCCGCCACGCTCGCCGTTGTTGCAGGCATCGAGGACGCCGGCCTGAAACTCGGCCGCGATGTCGACGTGGTGTCGAAACAGTCCTCGGAACTGCTGCATTTGTTCCGGCGCGAACTGCTGGTCGTGAACGAGAATTTCCGGCTCGCCGGCTCCGAGCTTGCCCGCGCTGTGCTCGGCTGGATCGGCGGCAAGGAACCTGGCTCACTGCAATCGCTGAGCAAACCGAGCGAGGTCCTGCCCTATCGGGGTTGACTGGCGCGACTTGAGAGTCAGGTCAGGCCGAGTCGGCGGCTTCCGAGAACCGGAAGCGTGCTTGAGTAGCACCGGGAGCGCAGGAAGCCGCCTTTGCACCCTGGCATAACCTGCCTCTAGGCGGCGCCGCTTCCCCACGGCCCATGGAACGCCCCCTGCTCGCCGATGCGCTCGAAACCGTGCGCGCCGAAGAAATCGCGCTGCGCCTGGATCAGGTTCGACGTGCCGCGGCCCTGGCGATAGCTGTCGAAATAGGCGAGCGCCGAGGACAGCGCCGGCACCGGTGAGCCGGCCTCGGAGGCTCGCGCCACGATGCGCCTGAGCGACGGATGCGCCTCCTTCATCATGGCGATGAAGGCCGGCGCCATCAGGAGATTGGTCGAGGCGCCGCCTGAGCCGAAGGCCTCCGCCATCGTGTCCAGCATCTGCGAGCGGATGATGCAGCCGGCACGCCATATCTTGGCAATGGTCGGCATCGGCAGGTTCCAGTTGAATTCCTTTGAGGCGCCGCTCATCACAGCAAAACCTTGCGCGTAAGCCGCGATCTTGCCGGCAAACAGCGCCAGCTCGAGATCCTTCAGCAGCGCCGCCTTGTCGCCGGAAATCTTCTCGACGCCGATATCGCCGTAGGCCTTTTCCGCCGCCTGCCGTTCGTCCTTGATCGACGACAGCACGCGCGCCGCGACGGCAGCCTCGATGGCCGTCGCCGGAATGCCGAGCTGCTGCGCTTCGATGACCGACCATTTGCCGGTGCCCTTCTGGCCGGCGCGGTCGAGGATGATGTCGACCACCGGCTTGCCGGTCTTGGGATCGTCGGCTGCGAGAACCTTGGCGGTGATCTCGATGAGGTAGGAGTTGAGCCGACCCTGGTTCCAGCCGTCGAAGACCTTGCCGATCTCCTTCGGCTCCATGCCGAGACCGTCGCGCAGGATGCCGTAGATCTCGGCGATCATCTGCATGTCGGCATATTCGATGCCGTTGTGGATGGTTTTGACGAAATGGCCGGCGCCGTCGGTGCCGAGCCAGGCGGCGCAAGGCTCGTCCTTGAACTTGGCGGAAATCGCCGTCAGCACCCTCTCGACGCGCTTCCAGGAGTCTTCCGTGCCCCCGACCATGATCGACGGCCCGTGGCGCGCGCCCTCCTCGCCGCCCGACACGCCCATGCCGATAAAGGTCAGGCCGGAGCCCGACAGCTCGGAGAAGCGCCGCATCGTGTCGCGGAAATTGGCATTGCCGGCATCGATGACGATGTCGTTGTCGGAGAGCACGCCGCGCAGCGCCGATATCTGCTCGTCGACCGGCTTGCCGGCCAGCACCATGATGATGATCGGCCGAGGCGGCCGGATCGCTGCGGCGAGTTCCTCCAGGCTGTAGCAGGGCACAACCATGTCCCTGAGCGCGCCTGCGCTCTCGACGAAGGCGTCGGTGCGCGAACCGGTGCGGTTGAACACGGCGATGGGGTGCCCATGCTCGGCGATGTTGAGCGCCAGGTTGGAGCCCATCGTGCCAAGGCCGATCAGGCCGATTTCGGCTTTTTCCATCGTTTCTTCCCTGCTTTCGAACTTTTGTTGAAGCCGCGCTTTGGACGGATGATTGACGGGCCTTCGCGACGGCGTCAACCGCCTCGCCGAATTGTGTCGCGGCCCAGGTCAGTCGGCTCTGATATCAATTGGCGCTTCAATCTTCACCATCTCGAAATCGGAAACCAGGATGTCGAGCCGAGCGTTCCAGCGGCCGGGCAGCGGGATGACGAGATCGTCGACGCGCCAGGTGCCGTCGCCGCGTTTCGTCGCCGGCCGTTTGATCGGCTCGATGCCGGAATCCGGCTTCGACAGCACCAGGGTCACCTGCTTGGCATCCATCGGACCGAAATCGCCGGTCATGATCACCATCGAGGCGGCAACCTGGCCGGCATGGCCGGGCGTGATGCTGAGATCGGCCATCGCCTGCAGGGTGTGGATGTGGATCGAGGCCGGCTGCGCTGCGGCGATCGCCAGCGCGCGTGGCGGCGGCGTGAAGCGCCAGCCGGCGGCGACGCCGAAGATGGCAAGCACGATCAGCGTCTCGATGCCGATCGAACGCACCAGCCGCCGCTGCACTTCCGTGTCGCCCGTTTCGGCCGGCGCGGTCAGCGTCCATCGGTTTACGGAGGCAAGGGTGAACAGGAACAAAAGCAGGGCCAGTTTCAGCAGCAGCAGGCGGCCATAGGCGGTGTTGATGAGCGCTGCCGGTTCGCGCACTTGGATGATCGCCAGCAAGATGCCGCTTATCGCAAGCACGGCAACCACGGGCAGGATCGCGCGCGAAAACCGGCGCAAGAAGATTTTGGCCTCCGCCGGCTGATAGCGCAACGCAAGGCCGAGCGGCGCGAGCGCGCCGGTCCAGAAGGCGATGGCTGTGCCATGCAGGAAAACCAGCGGCCGCGTCAGCCATTGCGGCTCGGCGGCGCTGGCGTGGCCGCTTGCCGCAAGCGCCGTGCCCACACCGACGAGCCCGGCGAGCGCAAGCAGCTTGCCAAGAGCGCGCGGTCCGGCGAGGGACAGCAAGGCAAAGCCGAATGCAATCAGGGCGGCAAGCACCGTCCAGCCGAAGCTGGTGGCAAGCGCGGTCTCCCACACGATGGGCGCCGCAAACCGGGCAAGCGGCGCGCCGAACGCGTCCAACCCCTGAAATCCGAGCGAGAACGGGGCGGCTGCCAGTCCGCACAGAAGAGCGCCGATAACGAAACCCTGGCCGCAGCGACAGTCTCCAGCGAGCCAGGCGAGCGCGAAGGCGCCGCCGGCGCCGAGGAACAGCCCGGCATAGAGAAGGAGCTTGCCCATCCAGATTGCTGTGCGCAGCGACAAATCGACGGCTTCGCCCGCTGCCGGCGCAGCACTTGGCGCGCCGACGGAAAACAGCGCCGAGCCGCCGACCGGATGGCCGTCCTCCGAAATCACCCGCCAGCTCAGCACATGCGTGCCGGATTTGAGCGTCTCCGGATTATCGATCTCGACGGTCTGATCGTTGAGCCGGAAGGAGGTCAGCGAAAGTTGCGTGCCGTCCGGCCGCACCAGAGTGAGCACCAGGGGCGAAACCGGCTCGCTGAAGGTCAGCGAAAACCGCGCGGGACTCTGAGACAGCACCGCACCATCGGGCGGATCGGTCGCGACCAACGCGGCATGCGCGAATGCGCGGCCGGGAAGCACCAGCAGCAGCACGAGCACGAAAGCCGCGACCAGGCCGCTGGCGACTGGCCCGATGCGCATGCCCCTCGGGCGGATTGGGAAAGTTGCTGCGTTCATGCGGTCTTTCGAGAAGGGACGGCGCGCCCGAATGGGACGCGCAGTCAAGAGATCATTTCTTCGGCAGCAATTTGATGCCCGGCGCCGGATTTTCCAGCGCATCCTCATCCTGTCCCGCCGCCGGAATCTCGATCCAGCGATCGGCGGCATCGCCGCATTCCTGGACCACCGGGAAATAGAGCATCTGGCCGGCCGGAAGATCGGCGGCGAGCGAAGCACGGAAAATGAACTCGTCATAGAAATCGTCCGGCAGGTTGCCGCCGCTCCAGTCGACTTCCTTGACGCCGGTGGTCAGCGTCTCGCCATAGAGCTGGTAGGATTTCTCGTATCGGCCTTTCTTGGTCTGCAGCGTCCAGCCGGGCTTTGGCATCGGCTTGACCGAAATGACGCCTTCCGGAATCTGCACGCGCACCGCGGTCGTCGCCTTGCCCTCGCAGCCATGCGGCACGCGCAGCACGGCCTTATAGGTCGAGCCGACGGCCGCTTCCTGAGTTTCGAGCGTGATGTGCGCAAGCGCGGCGTTTGTTCCGAGCGCCAGAACCGCGCCCACCGCCAAAAGATACTTCTTCATGAATTGTCCCTCTAATTTCGAAATGATCACTCGGCGTGATCGTCCATGCCGCCCGTCTCGCCCATGCCCTCGACGGCGAACTCGACTTTGACGCTGCCGGCCTTCTCGAAGGTCAGCGTGGCCGGGAATTTCTCGCCCTGCTTGGGCTGTCGCTTCAGGCCGATGAACATCAGGTGATAGCCACCCGGCTTCAGTGCGACCTTGCCGCCGGCCGGGATCACGAGCCCGCCGCTCACCGGCCGCATCGTCATGACGCCGTCCTTGACACTCATCTCATGCAATTCGGCCTTGTCGGAGATGTCGGAGGAAATCGACAGCAGCCGGTCGGGCGAGCCGCCCTTGTTGGTGACGGTGAAATAGCCGCCGGCCACCTTGGCGCCCGGCGGCGTTGCGCGCGACCACGGGTGCCCGACCTCCAGGTCACCGGCCTTGAATTCATGCGCCTGGGCGCCGGGAACGCATGCGAACAGGAGAAGAGCGAACACGGCAAGGCCGAGCCGTTCGAAACCGCGCGGACGAGCTTGCGCTCGCGCGGCGGGAAGAAGATTGGACATGGGTTGCTCCATGAGTATGAGATCGCGCCGTGATCCGGCCGCGAGCAGTCTGATCTTGGATGAATGCGCCCGCGAAAGGTTTCGCGGGTTTTTGTCAGACTGCGGCCGGCGGCGCGCGCGGATTGGCCGGAGAGCGGTCGCGGGCAAAATCGAGATGCCGGAAGGCCAAAGGCGGGAAAGCGACGGCGTCGAACACCAGCACCCTGGCGGGCGCGCCGGTATCCGGCGGCGGCAGATGCGCCGGCGAAACCATGCTACAGCCAGCCAGGCAGCAGGCCGGCATGTGCTGCCGGTGCGGATCGCCGCCCGGAAGCTTGACTGCCCCGTCATGCGTGCAGATGACGTTGCCGAAGGCATCGAGCTTTGAAGGCGCGCCAAAGGCGAAGGCGCCAAGCGCCGACTGAAGCAACAGCAGCAGCGCCGCGACGAACGCGGCCGGCATGCTCCATCGTCTCAGCCGGATATCCAAATGACCTGCCTCTTTCCAGCAATTCGACTGAGCCTAGCATGGGGGCGGCGGCCGGAAAATCGTCAAAACCGGGCTGCGGCAACGCGGCGCGACGCGCCTGATCAGGCGGGCTGCACCTGCCGCCCTTCCGGAATGGAGCTCAACAGCGTCTGGCGCGCCGACTTCAGATGCTTGCGGCAGGCGGCGTCCACCTTGGCGGGATCGCGCGATTTCAGCGCCGCGATATAGGCGAGATGCTCTTGGACCGCGACCTCGTTGCGCTCGCGTTCCTGCGCCTTGTTCCATTGGTAGTGGTAGTGGAAGATCATCGCGATCACATCGTAGAAATCGACGATGAAGCGGTTGTGCGAGGCGCGGTGGATCAGCCGGTGGAAGCGCTCATCGAGCTCGGAGAATTCGTTGAAGCGCGTCGCGATCTCGCTCGCCAGTTGGCGATGTTCGATCTCCAGCCGGTCGAGATCGGCCCAGACCGCGCTTTCCTGCGGCAGCGCGACAAAGGCGGCGGCCGAGCGCAGCTCGAACATCTCGCGGATCTCGGTGAGCTCCAGCGCAAAGGCGCGGGTGAAGCCCTTGAGCACCCAGTGGCTGTTGCGCCGCTTCTCGATCAAACCGAAGCGCGAGAAGCGGATCAGGAATTCGCGCACGCTGGTGGTGCCGACGCCGATCTCGCGCGCCAGCTCGAGCTCGTTGATCTGCATGCCCGCTTCCGCGCCGCCGGCGAGCAGCCGGCGCATGAAGGAGCGCTCGATGATCTCGGCCAGCGAGTCGGTCTCTTCCTCGGGGAAGAAATCTTCCGCCTTCGGTGCCCGCAGCACCGTTTTGTTGCGCTTGTTCCAGGCGATCAGCCCGGTTTCTTCCATGCGCGAAAGAATGCTGCGCACCGTGGTGCGGCTGACGCCGAGCAGCGTTCCGAGCTCGGGCTCGGACGGCAGGCTCCTGGTTTCGTCGAGCAGCCGCAGTCCGCGGTTGAAGGCGTCCTTGTAGACGTTGTTGCTCTTCGACATGCCCCGTATCCCCAACGCTTGCGGCAGCCGGCCGGAAGCGCAATATGATCGGTGTTCCTAGCGCAAGCCTCCGAAATGCGGAACGAATTTCGCCGGCTTTACCAAACGGGCGGCCATGCACTCAACGGCGCGCGGCGCGCGATGAAAAAACAATTGACGCAAAAATGTTTTTTCACGATAAAAGACATTATCCTCAAACGGGCGCATGTCAATCCGCCCACACTCCCAGGTTTACCCAGGACAGCCGCCCGTGAACGCCGCAAGCACCATTCTTCTTTCCCCCGCCGACAATGTCGCGGTCGCCAATGGCCGCATCGAGATCGGTGCGGCGCTGCCCGGCGGCGCGGTTGCGGTGGCGGCGATCGACCCAGGGCACAAGGTGGCGATCAAGCCGATCGCTGCGGGCGAAGCGGTGGTGAAATATGCGCAGGCGATCGGCCGCGCCACTCAAGCCATCGCGCCGGGCGAGCACGTCCACTCGCACAATCTGGTGTTCGAGAGCGGCCGCCTGCCGGTGGTGCCGCCGAGCGAGGCCGAGCACGCCACCGAAGCGGACCGCAAGCGCACCTTCATGGGCTATCGCCGCGCCGATGGTCGCGCCGGAACGCGCAACTTCATCGGCATCATCGCCAGCGTCAATTGCTCGTCCACCGTCTGCCATGCGATCGCCGACGAGGCCAATCGCACGCTTTTGCCGAAATATCCCGGCATCGACGGTTTCGTACCGATCGTCCACGGGCAGGGCTGCGGCATGAGCGCCACCGGCGACGGCATGATGGTGCTGCACCGCACGCTGGCCGGCTATGCCCGCCACCCGAATTTCGGCGGCGTGCTGATGGTCGGCCTGGGTTGCGAGGTCAACCAGCTCACCCTTTACGGCCAAAAGGGCGTCGCGGCGGGAAAGCGGCACTTCAACATCCAGGAGGCCGGCGGCTCGCGCAAATCCGTCGAGCGGGCGATGGGCGTGCTGGCCGAGATCGCCGAGGAAGTCGGCCAGTTGCAGCGCGAACCGATCCCGGTCAGCGAGATCGTCGTCGGCCTGCAATGCGGCGGCTCGGACGGCATGTCCGGCATCACCGCCAATCCGGCACTGGGAGCGGCGGTCGATATCCTGGCCGGCTGCGGCGGCATCGGCATCCTGTCCGAGACGACCGAAATCTACGGCGCCGAGCATCTGCTTGCCTATCGCGCCGCCTCGCCCGAGATCGCCGCCAAGCTCGACGGCTTTGTGAAATGGTGGGAGGACCATACAGCCAAGCACGGCGCCTCGATCGACAACAATCCCTCGCCGGGCAACAAGCGCGGCGGCCTGACCACGATCCTGGAGAAGTCGCTGGGTGCTGTTGCCAAGGGCGGTCAGACGCCGCTCAACGGCGTCTTCGGTTACGCCGAGAAGGTCAGCGGCAGCGGCTTGGTGTTCATGGACACGCCCGGCTACGATCCGGTCTCGGCCACCGGCCAAGTGGCCGGCGGCGCTAATGTCATCGTCTTCACCACCGGCCGCGGCTCCTGCTTCGGCTGCCGTCCGACGCCGTCGATCAAGGTCGCCACGAACTCGACCATGTACCACCAGATGGAAGAGGACATGGACGTCAATTGCGGTGTCATCGCTTCCGGCGAGAAGACGATCGCCGGCATGGGCCGCGAGATCTTCGAGCTGATCATCGAGACGGCGTCCGGACGCAAGACCAAGAGCGAGGCGTTCGGCTACGGCGACAACGAGTTCGTGCCCTGGCATCTCGGCGCGACGCTCTAAATAGTCGAAACGACCGCCAGTCGAACGGCAAAGGGAGGCTTTGATGAACAAACGCCGGATCGGCGCGACCGCGCTCGAAGTCACCGAAGTCAGCTTCGGCGGCGCCGCCATCGGCGGCCTTTATCGCGCCTGTCCGCGCGAGCCCGCAATGGAAACGCTGCAAGCGGCCTGGGACGGCGGGCTGCGTTACTTCGACACCGCGCCCTTCTACGGCTTCGGCCTGTCGGAGCGGCGCACAGGCGATTTCCTGCGTGAGAAGCCGCGCTCCTCCTATGTGCTCTCGACCAAGGTCGGCCGCCTGTTCCGGCCGGTGCCGGAGGACCAGGTTCCCGATCACTCCTATGTCGATCCGCTACCCTTCGCGCTCGACTACGACTATTCCTATGACGGCATCATGCGCTCAGTGGATTTTTCCTACGCGCGGCTCGGCCTCAACAAGATCGACATCCTGTTCGTCCACGACATCGGCGTCTACACGCATGGCGTCGAGAAGACGAAGCTGCATTTCCGTCAGCTGATGGACGGCGGGCTGAAGGCGCTGGAGGAGCTGAAATCTTCCGGCACGATTTCCGCCTACGGCCTTGGCGTCAACGAGGTCCAGATCTGCCTTGACGTGCTTCGCCGCGCGCCGCTCGACTGCATCCTGCTCGCCAGCCGCTATTCGCTGCTTGATCGCAGCGCCGAGGCCGACCTGCTGCCGCTTTGCCGCGAGCGGCGGACCTCACTGATCATCGGCGGCGTCTTCAACTCGGGCATATTGGCGACGGGACCGGTGCATGGCGCGCATTTCGATTATCTGCCGGCGAGCAAGGATGTTCTCGACCGCGTCAGCGCAATGGAGCGCATCGCCATCGGAGGTGGCTATCCGCTGGCCGCTGCCGCGTTCCAATTCCCTCTGCACGAGCCTGTCGTTGCCTCGGTGCTGACCGGCACCGCCAAGCCCGCGAATCTGACGCGCAATCTCGAACTGCTGGATATCAAGGTGGCGACGGCGGAATTTGCCAAATACGATCCTTATACGATCGTCCAGCAGCTTGGCTGAGATGCGCAGATCCGGCAGACCGATCAGCTGCCACTCGTCACGAAAACGGCATGAGACACCGCTTGCATCGATCCGGGCAATGCACTATCAAAATCCGGCAAATGTTTTTTATTGATAAAGTTCCGTTTGGCTCGCGCCTATCCAGATGGAGCTTCCGAACCTTCACCGGGCGACTTTAGGGAGGAACCTAATGAAATTCGTAACCAGCCTTCTCAACCGCCGCGCCTTCGTGGCTTTAGCCGCCGCCTCGATGCTCGCCGGTGCGATGCATTCGGCACCCGCCTCGGCGGCCGACGTGACCATCCCGATCATCGTCAAGGACACCACTTCTTTCTACTGGCAGATCGTGCTGGCCGGCGCCCGCAAGGCCGGCAAGGATCTCGGCATCAACGTGCCGGAGCTTGGCGCCCAGGCCGAAACCGACGTCAACGGTCAGATCTCGATCCTCGAGAACGCCGTCGCCGGCAATCCGGCCGCGATCGTGATCGCGCCGACCGAGGCCAAGGCGCTCGGCAAGCCGATCGACGAGGCGGCGACCAAGGTCAAGGTCATCGGCATCGACTCCAGCGCCGAATCCAAGGCTTTCACCTCCTTCCTCACCACCGACAACGTTCAGGGCGGCCGTGTCGCGGCTGACGGTCTCGCCGCCGCGATCGGCGCCGCCAATGGCGGCAAGGTCGAGGGCAAGGTTGCGCTGATCACCGCGCTGCCCGGCGCCGGCTCGCTCGAGCAGCGCGCGCAAGGGTTCAAGGAACAGCTCAAGGCGAAATATCCCGGCCTCGAACTGGTCGCCGACAAATATGCCGACGGTCAGGCCACCACCGGCCTCAACATCGCGACCGACCTGATCACCGCCAATCCGGACCTCAAGGGCATCTTCGCCTCGAACCTGATCATGGCGCAGGGCGTTGGCCAGGCGATCGCCGAGAACAACCTCGCCGGCAAGGTGGCGCTGATCGGTTTCGACAGCGACGAGAAGCTGATCAAGTTCCTCAACGACGGCGTCATCTCCGGCCTCGTCGTCCAGGATCCGTACCGGATGGGCTACGACGGCATCAAGACCGCCTTAGCCGCCTCGAAGGGCGAGAAGGTCGAGGCCAATGTCGACACCGGCGCCAATCTCGTCACCAAGGACAACATGAAGGATCCGAAGATCGACGCGCTGCTCAACCCGAAGCTCAACTGATCTTCGCGACATTCGTTTCCGGGGCTTCGCCGCCCCGGAAACATCGCCGCGGACAGTTTGGAAATCCGCCGGCTTGCTTTAGGCTCTGCCTTCTAGATGCGCGCAAGACGCATCGCTGCGTATCCAACGGTTGGATCAATCTGGGAGGAAGTCATGACGTCGACGGCGCAGGAACTACACCCGCCCCCCACGCTGAAACCGGGCAGGACCATCCTCGAGTTGAAAGGCCTGGAAAAGCGCTATCCCGGCACGCATGCGCTGAAGCCGGTGGACCTTGCCTTCAAATCGGGCGAGATCCACGCCATCGTCGGCGAGAACGGCGCCGGCAAATCGACGCTGATAAAGCTTTTAACCGGCGTCATGCCGCGCACCTCCGGCGAAGTCGTCTGGGAAGGTAAGCCCGAGGCCCTGGCCACGCCACACGAGGCGATGGCGCTCGGCATCAATGCCGTCCACCAGGAGGTCGTGCTTTGCCGCCACCTCACCGTCGCCGCCAACATGTTCCTCGGTGAGGAGAATTCCCGCTTCGGTCTCTTGCAGCAACGCGCCATGGTGAAGGAAGCGCAGAAGATAATCGATGGCCTCGGCTTCGACCTGCCAGCGCATGTTATGCTCGGCGACCTCACCATCGGCCAGCAGCAGCTGATCGCCGCCGCCCGCGCCACGGTACGCGGCACAAAGTTCCTCATCTTCGACGAGCCGACCGCCTACTTGACCCGCAAGGAGGCCGACCAGTTGTTCAAGCTGATCCGCCGGCTAAAGGGCGAAGGTGTCACCATCATCTATATCAGCCACCGCATGGAGGAGGTGTTCGAGCTTGCCGATCGCGTTTCGGTGCTGCGCGACGGCACCCTCGTCGGCACCCGCAACATAGCCGAGACCAGCGAGCCGGAACTGGTCAAACTGATGATCAATCGCTCGATCGAGCAGATCTACCACAAGGAGCATTTCACGCCGGGCGCGACGATCGTCGAGACGCGGAATCTGTCCGGCAAGGGTTTCGAGAACGTCTCGGTGACTGTCCGCGCGGGCGAGATCGTCGGACTTTACGGCTTGATCGGAGCCGGCCGCAGCGAGTTCGTCACCACGCTTTACGGCCGCCACAGGAAGTCGGCCGGTCAGATCCTGTGGCAAGGCAAGGAGGTGCAAGTCAACTCCGAGCATGACGCGATAAGGCTCGGCATGGCCCTCGCCCCCGAAAGCCGCCGCGACCAAGGCCTCTGCCTCAACCTGCCGGTCGGCACGAATCTCAACCTGCCGATCTACAAGCGCATCTCGAGCAATCTTCTGATCTCAGGCTCGCGCGAGAAGGCCGAGGCCGATCGCCAGATAGCCGATCTCAGGATCAAGACGCCGACGCGCCATGCGCTGGCCTCCAGCCTGTCGGGCGGCAACCAGCAGAAGATCGTCATCGGCAAATGGCTGGCGCATGGCGCCAAGCTGTTCATCTTCGACGAGCCGACGGTCGGCGTCGATGTCGGTACCAAGGCCGAGATTTACCGGCTGTTCTCGACGCTTCTGTCCAAGGGCGCCGGCATCATCCTGATCTCGTCCTACCTGCCGGAAGTCTACGAGCTCGCCGACACGCTGCATGTGTTCCGCCGCGGCAAGCTGGTCGCCACGCATGGCTTCCGCACCGCCAGCCATGAGGACATTTTGGGCCAAGCGCTGGCCGAGAAACAAGAAAAGACGGGAGGACGAAAATGAGCACCGAGGCGATCCCCTCCGAAAAGCCGAAGCGCAATTACAACGCCCTGTTCGGGCTGACGCTGCTCGGCTTGTTGCTTTTGATGTGGATCGTGCTGGCGGTCGCCACACCCTCCTTCGCCACGACGCTCAACATCACCAATCTTTTGCGTCAGGGTTCGCTGATCGCCATCCTCGCGGTCGGCCAGACCTTCGTCATCATCACCGGCGGCATCGATCTCTCGGTCGGTGCCGTGGTCGGCTTCACCACCGTCATCGTGGCGCTTCTGATCAATGCCGGCTGGCCGATCTGGGCGGCTGTGCTCATTACCTTGCTCGCCGGCGTCGCCATCGGCCTGTTCCACGGCTTCGGCATCGTCAAGATGGGCCTGCCGCCCTTCATCATCACCCTGGCCACGATGACCTCGCTGCGCGGCATCGGTCTCTTGATGACCAACGGCAATTCGATCTCGATCAACAGCGACTCTTTCCAGGCCTTCTCGCGCGGCTCGCTGCTCGGTATCCCCTACCTGTTCTGGATGGTGATCCTGGTCGCCATACCGTCCTATGTGTTCCTGCACCACACGCGCTGGGGCCGCTATTTGTTCTCGGTCGGCTCCAATGCGGAGGCCGCGCGCCTTTCCGGCGTGAACGTGCCGCGCACCATCTTCATGGCCTATATCCTGTCCGGCCTGCTCGCGGCTTTCGTGGGTGTGCTGCTTGCCTCGCGCATCGGCATCGGCAACCCGACCCAGGGCGACACTTATGAGCTGCAGGCCATCGCCTCGTCGGTGATCGGCGGCACCTCGCTGTTCGGCGCCATCGGCTCGGTGCATGGACCGCTGATCGGGTCCTTCATTCTTTCAACGATCAACAACGGCGCCAACCTGCTCAACGTCAACACCTTCTGGCAGCGCGTCATCACCGGCCTGCTGATCATCGTCATCGTCTACTTCGACGGCCTGCGCCGTCGCGGCAAATAATCGTTCCTGAAATGACGCGCCGGCCCCAATCGAGCGGGGCCGACGCCCCTTCTAACACTGGATCAGCGCATGAAAGCCGTCGTCTGCCGCTCGCCTGGCGATCTTGTTCTCGAAGACCGCGCCGAACCCGGCGCGCCGCCGCCCGGCTGGGCGCGGATCGCAGTCAGCCATGTCGGCATCTGCGGCACCGACTATCACATCTTCGAAGGCAAGCACCCGTTCCTCGCCTATCCACGCATCATGGGCCACGAGGTCTCGGGCACCGTCGTCGAGCGCGGTGAAGGCGTCGAGCTTGCCATCGGCGAGCCGGTGATCATCAACCCCTATCTCGCCTGCGGCAAATGCGTTGCCTGCCGGCACGGCAAGCCGAACTGCTGCGTGCAGATCGAGGTGCTTGGCGTCCATCGCGACGGCGCCATGTGCGACGACATCCTGGTGCCGGGGCAGAACCTTTATCCGGCAAATGGCCTATCGCTGGCCGATGCCGCCGCCGTCGAATTCCTGGCCATCGGCGCACACGCCGTGCGGCGCTCGCTGAGTGCGCCCGGCCAGCGCACGATGGTCATCGGCGCCGGTCCGATCGGCCTTGGCACGGCACTGTTCGCCCGCATCGCCGGCCTCGATGTCAGCCTGCTCGACATGAGCTCAGAACGGCTCGGTTTCGCCGAAAGCGAGCTCGGCTTTACCGCACTCGACGGCTCGAAAGCGCCGGCAGCCGATCTGGTGCGGCAGGCGTCCGGCGGCGAAGGCTTCGACCTTGTGTTCGACGCCACGGGCAACACGCAGTCGGTGCAGTCCGCCTTCACCCATGTCGCGCATGGCGGAGCGCTGGTGCTGGTCAGCGTCGTCAAGGACGACATCGCCTTCTCCGATCCCGAGTTTCACAAGCGCGAGATGACGCTGGTCGGCAGCCGCAATGCGCTCAGACCAGACTTCGACCATGTCGCCGCCTCGATCCGCAACGGCGCCGTGCCGCTGGAGAAACTCGTCACCCACCGCACGACCCTTGCCGATACGCCGCGCGATCTAGCGCGCTGGGCGCACGAAAAATCCGGGTTGATCAAAGCGGTCATCGAGGTCGGATAGGGAGGCCCGACCCGCCCGTGGATGACGACCTCAGGGGTTGTCGCCCTTGACGACGGATGTCGAAGGCTAATCGCCGGCCGACAACTTCAGCTCCACTCGCTCGGCCGGGAACCGCGACTCCGCGAACTGGATCGGCTGGCCGTCCATCGTGACATTGATGGCGATCGTGACCAGCACGATGGCGCCCGGCTGCAGCTCGAGATCGACAAGATCGTCCGCATCGGCGTGGCGCGCCGACAGCACCGTCGAGCGCCTCAGATAGTCGTTGATGCCGAAACGCATAAGCGAGGCGGTGATCGATCCCGTCTCGGCCATCGCGGTCTCGATGCCGGCGAAGCGCTTGGCATCGAACCAGGTCGTCGCCCGTGACACCGGATGTCCGTCGGCTTCGCCGCGCGTCTCCAGTCGGATCACGCTCGATCCCCTGGCAATGCTCAGCGCCTCGGCGATGCGGCGGCTGGCCGGCTCGGTCGATGAGGACAGCAGAGCGATGTGCCGCTCGGTCGTCTGTCCCTGCAGGCCGCTCGAGAAGCGGGTGCGCGCGCCGATCGGATAAGACAGGCGCTTGCGCGACAAGACGAAGGTGCCGCGCCCCTGCTCGGCCTTGAGCACGCCTTCCTGCACCAGCGCGGCAATCGCGCTGCGCACCGTGTGGCGGTTGACGCCATAGCGTTCGGCCAGCGCCACCTCAGGCGGCAGCGCCGCATTCTCGGTGAAATCGCCGCTGGCGATCCCCTGCAATATCTTGTCGGCGATCTGCCGCCAGAGCGATACGCCGTTGCGCCTTTCGATACTGCTCGCCCGCTCGATCAATTTTGCCCCCAATCACTTTTCCCCCGTCTGTCATGCGCCCGTCATCGACTCTCGGTAGGAGGTAAGTATAATTTGTATAGTTGTCTATATCAATAGACAAGTCATATTGTGCAAAGGAGTTGGAGCGATGCGAGGACAGGAAGCGCGCGAGCAGGCCGAGAGGAAAGGCATCATGGCGACGCTGGCGCACGCGCCAGCCGACGAGATCGCGCGGCTGTGGAACGGCTCCGGCCTGCCCTCCGAGGCCGAGCTGCTGCGCGGCCCGGAGACCGGCTTGGTGACGGTGCGCGGGCGGATCGGCGGCGGCGGCGCGCCGTTCAATGTCGGCGAGGCGACCGCGACACGCGCCACCGTGCGGGTGCCCTCCGGACAGGTCGGCCATTCCTACGCGCTCGGCCGCGACAAGGGCAAAGCCAGGCTCGCCGCAATCGCCGACGCGCTCTGGCAGGACCCGGCCTATCGCGAGACCATCGAGTCGAAGCTGGTCGCGCCGTTGCGCGCGGCGCTCGATGCGGCGCGCGAGAAGCGGCGCGTCGAGACGGCGGCCACGAAAGTGGATTTCTTCACCATGGTGCGCGGAGAGGACTGATGGAGATCGCCGCGCAATCGATCGAGGGCGGCTTCGCCGATCCGGTCTTCAATGCGCAGACCGCGTTCCGCGCCATCATGGACGCGATGGCGCGCCCCGGCAGCGTGCAGGCGCTGCCGCCGCTCGCCCAGCCGCCGGCGCCGCTGTCGGCGACCGCCGGCGCGGTGGCGCTTTCGCTCTGCGACAACGACACGCCGATCTGGCTCGATCCGTGGCTGCAGGCGGAAGCTTCGGTCAAGGCGTGGCTCGGCTTCCACACCGGCGCGCCCCTCGCAAACACGCCGGCCGACGCGCATTTCGCTTTGATAGCCAACCCGGCGGGGATGGCGGCGCTCGACGGCTTTTCGCAAGGCACGCAGGAATATCCCGACCGCTCGACGACGCTGATCCTGCTCACCGACGATCTCGTCTCCGGCCCGTCGCTGCTCCTCGAAGGCCCCGGCATCGAGAAGACCGCGACGATCGCGCCGACCGGCATGCCGCGCCATTTCGTCGAGCAATGGAAACAGAACAACCAGCGCTTCCCGCGCGGCGTCGACATCATCCTGGCGGCGCCTGGCAAGCTCGCCTGCCTTCCGCGCACCACCCGCATCAAAACGATGGAGGCATGACATGTATGTCGCGGTGAAAGGCGGCGAAGCCGCCATTGCCAACGCCCATCGCCTGCTTGCCGATCGCCGGCGCGGCGACCGCTCGGTGCCGGCGCTGCGCCTCGACCAGATCGTCGAGCAGCTGGCGCTCGGCGTCGACCGGGTGATGAGCGAAGGCTCGCTCTACGACCGCAAGCTTGCAGCTTTGGCCGTCGTTCAGGCACGCGGCGACTTGATCGAGGCGATCTTCCTGCTGCGCGCCTACCGCACCACGCTGCCGCGCTTCGGCTACACCAACCCGGTCGACACCGGCGCCATGCAGCTCGAGCGGCGCGTGTCGGCCACCTACAAGGATCTGCCCGGCGGCCAAGTGCTCGGCCCGACCTTCGACTACACCCACCGCCTGCTCGATCCGCAGCTTGCCGCCGGCGCCGAGATCGAAGACCCCGCGCAACGTCCGGCCGAGGCCGAGGCGATGCCGCGCGTTTCCTCGATCCTCGCCCATGAAGGGCTGATCGAAGCGGACGGCGACATGCCGCTTGACTATGTGCCTGGCGACATCACCCGCGAGCCGCTGCAATTCCCGATGGCGCGCGACATCCGTCTGCAGGCGCTGTCGCGCGGCGACGAAGGTTTTCTCCTGGCGCTCGGCTATTCGACGCAGCGCGGCTATGCCCGCAACCACCCTTTCGTCGGCGAGGTCCGGATCGGCGAGGTCGAGCTGGAGCTCGACGTCCCGGAGCTGCCTTTCACCGTGCCGCTCGGCTCCATCCGCGTCACCGAGTGCCAGATGGTCAACCAGTTCAAGGGCTCGGCCAAGGCGCCGCCGCAATTCACCCGCGGCTACGGCCTGGTCTTCGGCCAGAGCGAGCGCAAGGCGATGGCGATGGCGCTCTGCGACCGCGCGTTGCGCGCGACCGAACTTGGCGAGGATGTGATTGCCGCGGCGCAGGACGAAGAGTTCGTCATCTCGCATTCCGACAATGTCCAGGCGACCGGCTTCGTCGAGCACCTGAAGCTGCCGCACTATGTCGACTTCCAGGCCGAGCTCGACCTGGTTCGCCGAATGCGCGCCGAATACCAGGACCGTGAAAATCAGGACAAGGCGGAAGAGAAGAGGGAGGCGGCGGAATGATTTCAGTCGTCTCGGGCGCCACCATGACCAGCGCTGTAGTGGCTATTATGTGCCTCGTTGAATCCGTTGCTGCCAGCAATAGTCTCACCGCTCGCACTTTCCTTCGGCGCGGGCAGAAACATCTTACGCAGCGCAAAAGCCGCAATGACGGCGAACGCCAGCAACAGCACTGCAAGACGCATCCAACCGGTAGTATCCATTTTGGCCTACTCTCGCGTCTGGGTTGCCAAATGCATAACACAGAGCGCGTGTGATCGCCATGACCGACATCGCCACCTACAACTTCGCCTATCTTGACGAGCAGACCAAGCGGATGATCCGCCGCGCCATCCTGAAGGGCATCGCCATTCCTGGCTACCAGGTGCCCTTCGCCTCGCGCGAGATGCCGATGCCTTATGGCTGGGGTACCGGCGGCGTGCAGGTCACCGCTTCCATCATCGGGCCGGACGATGTGCTCAAGGTCATTGATCAGGGCGCCGACGACACCACCAACGCCGTCTCGATCCGCGCCTTCTTCAAGAAGGTCGCCAAGGTCGCCGTCACCACCGAGACGGCGAAGGCGACCATCATCCAGACGCGTCACCGCATCCCCGAGCATCCGCTCAACGCGGGCCAGGTGCTGGTTTTCCAGGTGCCGATCCCCGAACCGCTGCGCTTCCTCGAGCCGCGCGAGACCGAGACCCGCAAAATGCATGCGCTCGAGGAATACGGCCTCATGCATGTGAAGCTCTACGAGGACATCGCCAGGCACGGCCGCATCGCCACCACCTACGCCTATCCGGTCAAGGTCGAGGGCCGCTATGTGATGGACCCCTCACCGACGCCGAAATTCGACAATCCGAAGATGCATCGTTCGCCGGCCCTGCAGCTCTTCGGCGCCGGCCGCGAGAAGCGCATCTATGCGGTGCCGCCCTTCACCGACGTCGTCAGCCTCGACTTCGAGGACCATCCCTTCGAGGTGCAGACCTTCGACCAGCCTTGCGCGCTCTGCGCCGCCGAGAATGTCTATCTCGACGAGGTCATTCTCGATGACCATGGCGGCCACATGTTCGTCTGCTCGGACACCGACCATTGCGAGAAGCGGCGCGCCGACCCTTCCTCCCCCTTGTCGGAAGGTCGCGCCGAAGGCGCGGGTGGGGGTGACCTGGCGGCGAGCCCTGCAACCCCCAGCCCGGCGCTGCGCGCCGCCCCTCCTCACGACGGAGAGGGTAAGGAGGCAAGATGACCGACGAACCGCTACTGCGCGTCTCCGAGCTTTCCAAATTCTACGGCTCGCGCGTCGGCTGCGAGGCGATCTCCTTCGACCTCTGGCCGGGCGAGGTGCTGGCGGTGGTCGGCGAATCCGGCTCGGGCAAGACGACGCTGCTCAACTGCTTGTCGACCAGGCTGCTGCCCTCTTCCGGTACGGCCAGCTACCGCATGCGCGACGGCCAATGGCGCGAGCTCTATCGGATGAGCGAGGCCGAGCGCCGCTTCCTGATGCGTACCGACTGGGGCTTCGTTCACCAGAACCCGGCGGACGGCTTGCGCATGACGGTGTCGGCCGGCGCCAATGTCGGCGAGCGGCTGATGGCCGTCGGCGACCGCCACTACGGCAGGATCCGCGCCACCGCCGTCGACTGGCTGTCGCGTGTCGAGATCGACGAGGACCGCATCGACGACGAGCCGCGCGCCTTTTCCGGCGGCATGCGCCAGCGCCTGCAGATCGCCCGCAACCTGGTGACGGGACCGCGGCTGGTGTTCATGGACGAGCCGACCGGCGGCCTCGACGTTTCCGTGCAGGCGCGCCTGCTCGATCTGTTGCGCGGGCTGGTCACCGACCTCGGCCTCGCGGCAATCGTCGTCACCCATGACCTCGCCGTGGCGCGGCTCTTGTCGCAGCGCATGATGGTGATGAAGGACGGCCGCGTCGTCGAAAGCGGCCTCACCGACCGCGTGCTCGACGACCCGCGTGCGCCTTACACCCAGTTGCTCGTTTCCTCGATTTTGCAGGTGTGACCCGCATGATCCCGAAAAGTGGAAGCCGGTTTTCGGATCGGATCATGCGGAAAGACAAAGGACTCTAGTATGGCCACGCCTCTCGTTGTCTCGGACGTCGCAAAGAGCTTCACCATGCATCTGCGTGACGGCGTCACGCTGCCGGTGGTGGCTGGCGTCTCGTTCTCGATCCGCGCCGGCGAATGCGCCGTGCTTGGCGGGCCGTCCGGCGCCGGCAAAAGCTCGATCCTGAAGATGCTCTACGGCAACTACGCCGTCGATGAAGGCCAGATCATCGTCCAGCACGCGGGCGGGCTGATCGATGTCGCCTCCGCCAACCCGCGCGCTGTGCTAGCCATACGCCGGCAAACGATCGGCTATGTCAGCCAGTTCCTGCGCACCGTGCCGCGCGTACCGGCACTCGACGTCGTTGCCGAGCCGCTGGTCGAGCGTGGCGCGGACCGGGAGGCCGCGCGCGACAAGGCACGCGAGCTTCTTTCGCAGCTCAATCTGCCGGAAAAGCTCTGGGCGCTGCCGCCCGCGACCTTCTCCGGCGGCGAGCAGCAGCGCGTCAACATCGCGCGCGGCTTCATCACCGAGCATCCGATCCTGCTGCTCGACGAGCCCACCGCCTCGCTCGACGCGAAGAACCGAGATGTCGTGGTCGAGCTCATCGCCGGCAAGAAGGCGGCGGGCGTCGCCCTGCTCGGCATCTTCCATGATCAGGACGTTCGTGATGCGGTGGCCGACCGCATCATCGACGTCACCGCCTTCGCCGCAGGCAGGGTCGCCGCATGAGCAAACTTTCGGAGGCGCCGCTCGTCCATCCGACGGCACAGGTCGAAAACTCGACGCTCGGCCGTTGGACCGAGATCGCCGAGCGCAGCCGCGTTTCTGAATGCGAGCTCGGCGACTATTCCTACATGATGCAGGACTGCGCCGCATGGTGTTCAACCATCGGCAAGTTCTCCAACATCGCGGCGAGCGTGCGCCTCAACGCCACCAACCACCCGACCTGGCGGCCGACGCTGCACCACTTCACTTATCGCGCCTCCGACTATTGGGACGACGCCGAACATGAAAGCGAGTTCTTCGCCGAGCGCCGCGCCAAGCGCGTCACCATCGGCCACGACACGTGGCTCGGCCATGGCTCGACCATCCTGCCCGGCGTGACCGTCGGCGACGGCGCGGCCGTCGGCGCCGGCGCCGTGGTGTCGAAGGATGTCGCGCCATACACCATCGTTGCCGGCGTGCCGGCAAAGCCGATCCGCGAGCGCTTCGACCGCCGCACGGCCGAGCGCTACCAGGTGCTTGCCTGGTGGGACTGGGACCATGCCCGGTTGCGCGCAGCGCTCGACGATTTCCGCGAGCTCTCGGCAGAGGCTTTCCTGGAGAAGTATGGCGGCTAACGATTGTGAATGGGCAGCAGTGAATGGCAGCAAGGAGAGAACCATTCATCGGTTGCCTGTGGGTCGTAACAAAACTGACATCGATCCGACACCCCAGCTTCATCGGCCTGCGCTAGCGAGGGTTAACAGACCTGCAAAACCGCGACGGACTGGAGCTTTGGTATGTCGGCATCATCGGCCACGCTGGAAATCCGCGGCATAACCCGACGATTTGGCAAGAACACCGCCGTCAGCGATATCAACGTCTCGATCCCGCAGGGCCAGATGGTCGGCATCATCGGCCGTTCCGGCGCCGGCAAGTCGACGTTGTTGCGCATGATCAACCGTCTGATCGATCCCAGCCAGGGATCGATTTTTTTCGATGGCGCCGAGGTCTCGCGCCTGCAGGGCTCGCCGCTGCGCCGCTGGCAGCGCGACTGCGCCATGATCTTCCAGCAGTTCAACCTGGTGCCGCGCCTCGATGTGCTCACCAACGTGCTGCTCGGCCGCCTCAACCACCGCTCCACGCTGTCCAACCTGCTCGGCATGTTCTCGCGCACCGAATGCGCCGAGGCGGTCGCCGCGCTCGAGCGCCTCGACATCGCCCGCACTGCGCTGCAGCCGGCGGGCACGCTCTCCGGCGGCCAGCAGCAGCGCGTGGCCATCGCGCGCGCCATGATGCAGCAGCCGAAGGTGCTTTTGGCCGACGAGCCGATCGCCTCGCTTGATCCGCTGAACGCCAAGGTGGTGATGGATTCGCTGCGCGACATCAATTTGCGCGAAGGCATCACCGTCGTCACCAACCTGCACACGCTGGACACCGCCCGCGCCTACTGCAACCGCATCATCGGCATGGCCGCCGGCAAGGTCGTCTTCGACGGCGCGCCCGAGGACCTCGACCGCGACGCCGTGCGCACCGTCTACGGCGCCGATGCCAACGGCGTCGAGATTTCCGAGGCCATCACGTCGACCAGCGTCAGCATCAAGCCGAAGATCACCGCATCCGCCGGCCCGCTCGAACCAGCCTTCCCCGGCTACTGAGTCCAGCGCCCCGGCCGAAGCGGTTCCGGGCAGATTTTGGATTTCGGCAAGAGCAACCTGGATCGCCCGCCCGCGTCAAAGGCTGAACTCAAAAATTCGAACGCTGCCGGCGCGAAGCCGGCAAAAACAGGAGAGAGGTCAAATGTTCAGGAAAATGGTTTTTGGCGCCGTGTCGATACTGGCCATGGCCGCAAGCGCAGCGCATGCCGCCGACATCAAGGAGTTCCGCGTCGGTATCCTCGGCGGCGAGAACGAAACCGACCGCCTGCGCAACTACCAGTGCCTTGCCGACCACCTGAAGGCCGAGTTCGGCTTCGAGAAGGTGTCGCTGTTCCCGGCCGCCGACTATGACGGCGTCATCCAGGGCCTGCTCGGCGGCACGCTCGACTTCGCCGAGCTCGGCGCGTCCGGCTACGCCAGCGTCTATCTCAAGGATCCGAACGCCGTCACTCCGATCCTCACCACCAAGCAGACCGACGGCTCGACCGGTTACTATTCGATCGGCCTGGCGCTGAAGACTTCCGGCATCACCGACATCAAGTCGGCCAAGGGCAAGAAGCTCGGCTATGCCGACCCGGATTCGACCTCGGGCTATCTGATCCCGCTGACCCAGATTCCGAAGGACACCGGCGCCTCCAACGAGACCTACTTCGCCTCGACCCAGTTCAACGGCGGCCATGAGAACAACATCCTCGCCGTCCGTGACGGGAAGGTCGATGTGGCGGTGGACGATTCTTCGGGCATCGGCGATTTCAAGAACGGCTACACCTCCGGCACCTTCCACAAGGAAGTCGCCAAGGGCGCCGTCGACCCGAACGACTTCGTGGAAGTGTGGCGCTCGGGCCTGATCCCGAACGGTCCGCTGGTCGTGCGCACCGCGCTCGGCACTGAGATGACCGCCAAGCTCGCCGACTTCTTCACCCAGCTGCCGACCAAGGACAAGCCTTGCTTCGAAGGCGTCGAGGGCGGCGACTTCACAGGCTACGTGCCGGTCAAGCCTGACTTCTACAACGTCATCATCGAAGCCCGCAAAGCCGCCATCGGTGGCTGACGGCATCAGGAAAAGGGCGGCGTGTTGAAGCGCCGCCCTTTTGCATGCTCCAATCATGACAACCTCGGCGACGATCCACTCCGAAGCGACAAGGCAACAGGCCGATGCCTGGCGGCGCCAGACTTCGCTTCGCCGCTTCTACACCGCGCTCGGCGTCGGCCTGCTGCTGGTCGCCATGTGTGCGACAATGTGGTTTGCCGATGAAGCCAATGCGGGCCATTTCTTCGAGCGGCTGCCGCACATCCTCGACTTCCTGAGCTGGCTGATCCCGAAGGACTGGAACGACGTCTGGCGGGCGCTGTTCGACATCGCCTCGCCGCATGACAAGGGCACGCAGGAATTCAACTTCCCGCTCGGCCGCGTCTATATCTGGGGCGGCTTCTACATCCCCGAATATTTCGAGCTGATGCTGACCACCGTCAACGTGGCGCTGGTCTCGACCTTCATCGGCTTCGTCTTCGCGGTTCCCTTCTCCTTCATCGCCGCGCGCAACCTGACGCCGAGCCCGATCCTGCGGCTGGTGGTCAAGCGTCTGATGGAATTGCTGCGCGCCTTTCCGGAGATCGTCATTGCCGGCCTGTTCGCGGCCATCGTCTCGATCGGCCCGGTCGCCGCCATCATCGCCATCGGCCTGCATTCGATCGGCGCGTTGGGCAAGCTGTTCTACGAGATCAACGAGAACATCGACATGCGCCCCGAAGAGGGCCTGCGCGCGGTCGGCGCCAACTGGATCGAGCGGGTGCGCTTCGCCGACCTGCCGCAGGTCCTGCCCAACTTCATGTCCTACACGCTGCTCAGAATCGAGATCAATGTTCGCATCTCGACCATCATGGGCGCGGTCGGTGGCGGCGGCATCGGCGAGGAGCTGAAGCTTTCAATCTCGCGCGGCTTCGGCGCCAAGACGCTGGCGCTGGTGCTGCTGCTCTTCGTCACCATCTTCCTCGTCGACCAGTTCTCCGCCTGGCTGCGCCGCAAGCTGGTTGGTGAGCAAGCCTTCCCGATGAGCGCCTGACATGGCAACGATGACAGTCGACGAAATCAGTGCGATCGAGGAACGCTTCCCGCAGGTATTCCGGCGGCCTCTGTACAAGCGCTTCTGGCCGCTGCTCCTCATCGCCGGCACCGCGCTTTATCTCGCCTATGCCCTGTGGTTCTTCAGCCTGCCGCAGGTGCTGCGCGAGTCCCACTGGGAGCGCCTGCCGCTCTTCCTGTCGCAATGGATCAGCTACGACCTGCAACCGGAATTCCGCCTCGACCAGCCGGAAATCACCCCCAAATATCCGCGCTTTTCGGCGCTGGGCGAACATCCCAATCCGGATTGGGTGATCAGGAATCCCGATGGCACCTACACCGTGCAGATCGACGGCGAGGCCAAATCCGTCACCTTCGACAAGGCCAGGGCGACGATCGTCGCATATGGCGAGACCATTCCAATCTCGCTCACCGGCGGCAAGCCGGTGGTGACTGGCCCGGTGCCGGACTGGGTCACCGTCCATGATGACGAAATCGTCGCCAAGCTGGGCTTCGTCGGCGAGGTGCGCGTCACCGTCGACCGCGTCAAGGTGCGCAAGCGCTTCCTCGGCTGGGCGAACTTCGTCTTCGACACGCGCTCGCCCTTCTTCGGCAAATCGGCCGGCGAGGTGTTCTCGCTGATCATCTCGGGACCGGAGCTTAAGCCCGGCACATCGAACCTTGCCTTGGCCGCCGACAACATCTGGAACAACGCGCAGTGGCAGCATGGCGACGTCTGGACGAAGCTGCTGCAGACCATCGTCATGGCGTTTTTGGGGACGCTGCTCGGCGGCATCGTCGCCTTCCCGCTCTCCTTCTTCGCCGCCCGCAACATTACGCCGAGCGGCTTGCTCAGCCAGGTGCTGAAGCGGTTCTTCGATTTCATGCGCTCGGTCGACATGCTGATCTGGGCGCTGTTCTTCACCCGCGCCTTCGGACCCGGTCCGCTCGCCGGCAGCGCCGCGATCTTCTTCACCGAGATCGGCACATTGGGCAAAACCTATTCCGAAGCGCTGGAGAACATCGACGACAAGCCGCGCGAGGGCGTGCAGTCGACCGGCGCCAATGGTCTCTTGGTGCAGCGCTACGGCGTGCTGCCGGAAGTGGTGCCGGTCTTCATCAGCCAGACGCTCTACCAGTGGGAATCCAACACCCGCGGCGCCACCATCATCGGCGCCGTCGGCGCCGGCGGCATCGGCCTGAAGCTGTGGGAAGCGATGCGCACCAATTCCAACTGGGCCAACGTCTTCTACATGGTGCTGCTGACGCTGGCCGTCGTCTTCATCTTCGACAACATCTCGAACTTCCTGCGCCGGAGGCTCAGCCGCACACTGCATGACTACAACAGGTTGCAGGCTGAGCAGGGGTAATTTCGCGCCTTCGTCATCCACGGGCGGAGCAAGGAGCGAAGCGACGCGGCGCAGACCCGAGGATCCATTCCGTTACCTGAGCCGTAGAATACAGCGGTGCAGAATTCTGCATCGCTGCGCCGCGTCGACGTCACGGAATGGATCCTCGGGTCTCCGCGTCCGCTTCGCTCCCGCTCCGCCCGTGGATGACGAAGAGAGAGGCACCTAAGCCGCCTTCTTCCACCCATCCCTGACATGCCTATACCCATCGCGATAAACCGCCTCCGGGCTCTCCGCAAAATCCCGCCAAACCTTGGTCGCCGCAGCCAGGTCCTTCAGCGACCGCCCGAAGGATTCGATGGTCAGCCAGTCGTCATAGCCGCTCTTGCGGATCGCGGCGAAGGTTTCCTTCCAGGGAATATTACCCCGCCCCGGCACGCCGCGGTCGTTTTCCGAGATGTGGATGTGGACGACGTTCCGGCGATTGCGCGTATAGGCGCCGATCGGATCGACCTCCTCGATATTGGCGTGAAAGGTGTCGAACATCGCCTTGATGTGCGGGCGGTCGATCGCGTCGACATGCTCGGAAAGGTCGTCCATCGTGTTGACCAGATAGCATTCGAAGCGGTTCAGCGCTTCGAGCCCGATGGTGACGTCCCTCTTGCCGGCATGATCGCCAATGGCCCGCTGCGAGGCGACCGAGCGCTTCTTCTCGGCCGCTGTCGGCCCGCTGCCGGAAAAGGCGCCCAGCGTGGAATGCAGCGGCCCGCTCAGCCTGTCCGCGCCGAGCGCCGCGCTGCAGTCGATCGCCCATTTCATGTAATCGATGCCGGCCTTGCGCGTCGCGGTATCCGCAGAGATCAGGTTCATCGCCGGGTCGCCCATCGCCGAGACCGCGGTGCGCTCCAGTCCGATACGATCGAGCATCTCGCCGAGCTTCTTGTAGTCATCCGGTTCGCCCGCGAAGACCGGTATCTCGACGCCGTCGAAGCCGGTTGCCTTGATGTCCTTCAGCAGCGCCTCGTGCTTTTTCGAGACGCTCGTCGTCCACAAGAACATGCACATGCCGATTTTCATCGACACCCCTCCTCTGCGGCCAACCACTTGCGCTAGCGGGTCACAATCCCCCTCATCCGGCCCGTGCCGTCGCCGAGCCCGCCTTTATAGCCTCGTCCACGCCCCGTTCTTCTTCGACGACTTCACGCACGCCTCTATGAAGGCCATGCCTTCGACGCCGTCCGCG
This sequence comes from Mesorhizobium sp. WSM3862, assembly GCF_002294985.1. Classification (GTDB taxonomy): domain Bacteria; phylum Pseudomonadota; class Alphaproteobacteria; order Rhizobiales; family Rhizobiaceae; genus Mesorhizobium. The sequence continues at coordinate 176,717 of NZ_NSGE01000009.1, forward strand.
ATCGTCGGGAAGGCGACATCCTTGGCAAGCTTGGCGCCCTTTTTGCGCGCCGCGCGGATGGCGCGGGCCGCCTCCTGGTAGATATTGGCAAAACCTTCGAGATAGCCCTCCGGATGGCCGGAGGGCACGCGGCTGACGCGCGCCGCTACCGGCATCGCGCCGGCGCCCGCCCGGGTCAGCAACTGCTTCGGCTGGCCGAAGGGCGTGTACCAAAGATAGTTCGGGTCGGCCTGGACCCATTCGAGCCCGCCCTTCGAGCCGTAGATCCGCAGCTTCAGCCCGTTCTCGTGGCCGGGCGCCACCTGGCTCGCCCAGATCATGCCCTTGGCCGGATGCTTGTTGCCAACCGGCTTGAAGCGCAACAGCACATTGACATTGTCGTCGAGCTGGCGTCCCGGCACGAAGGCGTCGAGGTCGGCCGAAAGGGAATCGAGCTCCAGCCCCGAGACGAAGCGGGCGAGGTTGTAGGCGTGCGTGCCAATGTCGCCGAGCGCGCCGCCGGCGCCGGCCTGCTTGGGGTCGGAGCGCCATGAGGCCTGCTTCTGACCGGTCGCGGCTAGGTCTTCGGTCAGCCAGTCCTGCGGATATTCCGACTGCACGATGCGGATGTCGCCGAGCATACCCTTGGCCACCATCTCGCGCGCCTGCCGCACCATCGGATAGGCTGTGTAGTTGTGGGTGAGCACGAACACCTTTCCAGCCTTCTCGACCAGCGCGGCAAGCTTCTTCGCCTCGGCGAGCGAGCTCGCGAGCGGCTTGTCGCAAATGACGTGGATACCCGCCTCCAGGAAGGCTTTGGCCGCCGGCACATGCACATTGTTGGGCGTGACGATCGCCACTGCCTCGATGCCGTCCGGGCGTTTGGCTTCGGCCTTGGCCATCTCGGCATAGGAGCCGTAGCTGCGTGACGGATCGAGCCCGAGTTCTTCGGCCGAGGCCTTCGCGCGCGCCGGGTCCGACGACAGCGCGCCGGCCACCAGCACGAAGTCGTTGTCCATGCGCGCCGCAATCCGGTGCACCGCGCCGATGAAAGCGCCCTGCCCGCCGCCGACCATGCCGTAGCGGATCGGGCCGCCTCCCGTTTCCGATTTCGATGCGCCGACCATGCTTTCGTTCTCCCTCATGTTGGTTAGCTCCCCCTTGAGGGGAGGTCGATCCGCACAGCGGATCGGGTGGGGTCGCCGGGCGTGGATCTCGGCATGAACCGACCCAGCCCGGCCCTTTGGGCCACTCTCCCCTCGAGGGGAGGATAAAGGTGCTAAATCCCCATCATCGCGCGCAGCAGCTTCTTGTCGCTGGTGCCGCCGGCGAAATCATCAAAGGCCCTTTCGGTGACCCGGATGATATGATGCTGGATGAAGGGTGCGCCTTCGGCCGCGCCGTCCTCGGGATGCTTGAGGCAGCATTCCCATTCCAGCACCGCCCAGGAATCGTAGTTGTACTGGGTGAGCTTGGAGAAGATGCCGCTGAAATCGACCTGCCCGTCGCCGAGGGAGCGGAAACGCCCGGCACGGTTCACCCAGCCCTGATAGCCCGAATAGACGCCTTGCCGCCCCGTCGGGTTGAACTCGGCATCCTTGACGTGGAAGGCCTTGATCCGCTCGTGGTAGATGTCGATGAACTCGAGATAGTCGAGCTGCTGCAAAAGGAAGTGCGACGGGTCGTAATTGATGTTGCAGCGCTTGTGGCCGCCGACCGCGTCGAGGAACATCTCGAAGGTCGCGCCGTCGAACACGTCCTCGCCTGGATGGATCTCGTAGCCGATATCGACGCCGTTCTCATCATAGACGTCGAGGATCGGCTTCCAGCGCTTGCCAAGCTCGGCAAACGCCTCCTCGATCAGCCCAGGCGGCCGCTGTGGCCACGGATAGAGGTACGGGAAGGCGAGCGCGCCGCTGAAGCTTACCGACGCCTTGAGGCCGAGATTCTTCGATGCCCTGGCGCCGAATTCCATCTGCTCGACCGCCCATTTCTGCCGGGCCTTCGGATTGTTGTGCACCTCCGGCGGCGCAAACCCGTCGAACTGCGCGTCGTAAGCTGGATGCACCGCGACCAACTGCCCCTGCAGGTGCGTCGACAGCTCGGTAATCTCGACGCCGGCTTCAGTGCAGATGCCCTTCACCTCGTCGCAATAGTTTTTCGATGACGCCGCCTTTTTCAGGTCGAACAGGCGTCCGTCCCAGGTCGGGATCTGTACGCCTTTGTAGCCGAGCCCGGCCGCCCATTTGGTGATCGAAGCCAGCGAATTGAACGGCGCGGCGTCGCCCGCGAACTGCGCCAGAAACAGGCCGGGCCCCTTCATCGTCGTCGGCATCGGCATCCTCCCTCTCTCGTTTTCATGGACCAAGCATAGCGCCGATTGAAGCGAGGGCTAGCCTCTTCGACCGTTCGTCTCGGCGCCGACAAGCAGCGGCATTCTGGTATTACCAAATACGGCTGTTTGGTCAAGCGGCCAGAAACAGTTGGAATGCGATCCGCACGATTGCCGAAAGGCAGCTTAATCTATTCAAATCAAAGCATTGACTGATAAATTGAGCCCAATAGGCGGTCTCCTTGCCGTGCCTGTGAATTTGCTGTAGAGGTTCTGTCAGGCCCAATTGGTCGAACCAGTTTCGAGAAAAAACACTGGAACGCCGTGGGGAGGAGATCATGCGACGGGCTCGGTGGAGAACGCCGCGAAAAACGTGACAGGCGAATTCTGGGAAGGATAGACCATGCACCTTTCGACGCACAACTGGATGCGGGCGGAGCCGCTGGAGGTGACGCTGAAGCGCATCAAGAAGTTCGGCTATGAGTCGATCGAGATTTCCGGCGAGCCCGAGCAGTACAAGACCAAGGAAACGCGCGCGCTCCTGAAGGAGCACGGCATACGTTGCTGGGGTTCGGTGACGCTGATGCTGGGCGAACGCAACCTTGCCGCCAAGAACCAGGGCCAGCGCGAGCGATCGGTGCAATATGTCAAGGACGTGCTGACCATGGTGAGCGAGCTTGACGGCGAGATCATCACGCTGGTTCCCGCCACCGTCGGCAAGGTGGTGCCCGACGGCACCGAGGCGGAAGAGTGGGGCTGGGTGGTGGACGCCACGCGCGAATGCTTCGCGCATGCCAAGAAGGTCGGCGTCAAGATCGCCGTCGAGCCGCTCAACCGTTTCGAGACCTACCTCTTCAATCGTGGTGCGCAGGCGCTCGCGCTCGCGGATGCGGTGAGCCCGGAATGCGGCGTCTGCCTCGACGCCTACCACATCCATATGGAGGAATTTAACGTCTACGACGCCATCCGCCAGGTCGGCAAGCGCCTCTACGACTTCCATGTCGCCGACAACAACCGCTTCGCCGCGGGTCTTGGCCAGATCGACTGGCCGAGGATCGTCGGCACGCTGAAGGAGATCGGCTATGACGGCGCGCTGACCAACGAGTTCGTCGCCCCGGTCGACCGCACGCCGGCCGCCCCTTATCCGGAGATGGTGGAGCGCAACCCGGTCGACATCTCGCCCGAGCAGCTCAAATTCATCCAGGATCACGGCTCCAGCGTGCTCACCGAGAAGTTCTACACCGATCAGATGCGCATCACCGCCGAAACGCTGCTGCCGCTGATCAAGTAGAGGGTCCGATTTGAGCTTAGCCCTACCGTCCTGGCCGGGCGGCGGGTCCGGGGATCAAGATGCGTATAAAAAGCGTCCAGGCCTGGTGGGTTCGCATACCGATCGAAGTCGCAAAGCAGCATCGCAGCGACTTCGGTCAGGTGACGACGTTCGACGCCGCCATCCTGCGCGTCGAGACCGACGACGGCCTGGTCGGCTGGGGCGAGGGCAAGAACGCCGCCGGCAGCGCCGGCAGCTACGGCGCGCTGGTCCACATGCTGAATCACGAAATTGCGCCGCAGCTCATCGGCCGCGATCCGGCCGATATCGGTATCATCTGGGAGATGCTCTACAACGGCGTGCGACACCACACGGCGGCCCATGCCGGCCATGCCATGCCCCAGCTGGCGCGGCGCGGCATGAGCGTGGCGGCGATCAGCGCCGTCGACATCGCGCTTTGGGACATCCTCGGCAAGTCACTGGGGCAGCCGGTCTGGCGGCTGCTCGGCGGCCGCAAGGTCGAGCGCATGCAGGCCTATGCCTCGGGCGGCTGGGCGCCAGCCGATACCATCGGCGACCAGCTCAAATCCTATATCGCCAAAGGCGGTTTCAAGGCGCTGAAGATGCGCATCGGCGCCATGGACGGCGCGCCGCATATCTCGGCCGCGCGCGTCCGCGCCGCCAGGGAAGCGATCGGTCCCGATGTCGAACTTATGGTGGACGCGCACGGCACCTACACCGTCGCCGAGGCCAAGCGCTTCATCAGCCTCACCGCCGATCTCGATCTGGCCTGGTTCGAGGAGCCGGTGATCGCCGACGACAAGTCCGGTATGGCCGAGGTGCGCGCGTCCGGTTCGACCCCGATCGCCACCGGCGAGAGCGAGGCGACGCGCTACGCCTTCCGCGATCTGGCCGTGTTGAAATCGGCCGACATCTTCCAGCCTGATCCCGCCTTCTGCGGCGGCATCAGCGAGGCGATGAAGATCGGCACCATCGCCAGCGCCTTTAACCTGCGCTTCGCGCCGCATCTGTGGGCCGGCGCGCCCTGCTTCTTCGCCGGACTGCATGTCTGCGCGGCTTCCCCCGCGACCTTCATCGTCGAGTATTCGCTGGGCGCCAATCCGATGATCCACGATCTCGTCGAGGAGACTGTCGAAGCAACGGACGGTATGATAGCGATCCCTGAAAAGCCCGGATTGGGTTTCACCGTTTCGGAGCGATTCCTGGAGGCGCACGCGCTACGCATTTGACGATGAAAGAAAAGAACCTTCTTGCGGAACTCGCCGCCTATCTGTTCTCCAACTCGGACAAGGAGTCGGGCCGCACGCCGTCGGAGCGCGAGCTGGCGGAGCATTTCGCCGTCAGCCGCGGCCAGATCCGCGAGGCGCTTGCCATCCTCGAAGCGATGCGCATCGTCGAGCGCCGCGCCAAGTCCGGCATCTATATCGATACCAAGCAGGCGAGCGTGGAAGCGTTAGCGCTTTTCGCCCGCGCGGGCCTGCCGCTCGATCCGGTGCAGATCTACGAGACCGTCGAGCTGCGCAAGATCCACGAGATCAAGGCGGCCGAGCTTGCCTGCTCACGCGCCACCGAGGAGAATTTCGAGCGGCTGCGCGAGATCCTGAAGGCTTCCGAGGAGCGCATCGCCGCCGGCGAAGGCCTCGCCAAGGAAGACCGCGAGTTCCACCTCGAGATCGTGCGAGCGACCAAGAACGGCGTCTTCCACAACATCTGCAGCGTCTACTACCTGATGGGCGAGCAGCGCCTGCCGATCTATTTCAACGATCTGGAGCGCAGCATGCGCTCGCATGCCGAACACATCCAGATCTACGAGGCGCTGTTGCGCCGCGACGGCAACCTCGCCCAGGCGCTGATGAGTGCGCACCTGCAAGGGGCCGAGAGCTACTGGAAGGGGATCATCGAAGGTCGCTGGACCGAGCCGAAGAGCGCGGCGCTCGAAAGGGCTTGAGCTTCATGCGCAAGATCCTGTCGACGCACCCGCTCCATCCGCGCGCGACAAGCATGCTGGCGGGAGCCGGCCGGCTGGTCGTCGCGTCCGCGCTCGATGCAAAAACACTGGCTGTCGAGGCGAACGACGCCGACATCGTCATCGTCCGAGCGCCGCTGCCGCCGGAGCTGTTCGCAGGCGCGTCCCTGCTGCGCGCTGCGATCCGCCATGGCGCGGGGCTGGACATGATCCCGGTCGAGGCGGCCACCGCCGCCGGCGTCCTAGTGGCGAACGTGCCGGCCGTCAATGCCCGCTCGGTGGCCGAACATGTAATGTTCACGGCGCTCGCGCTGCTCAGGCGCTTCCGCATGATGGATCGCGACCTGCGCGCCAAGGGCTGGCTCGCCGGGCGCGAGCACGCCAATTCGACCAGCGAGCTCGCCGGCAAGACGATCGGCATTGTCGGCCTCGGCGCCGTCGGCCAGGCCGTCGGCCACATCGCCGCGCACGGCTTCGACCTCAAGGTCGTGGCGACGACGCGCAGCCTGCGCCCGGCGCCCGAGCGCGTCGGTTTCCTGTCGATAGACGCGCTGGTCGAGCAGAGCGACATCATCGTGCTCTGCTGCCCGCTGACCGAGGAGACGCGCGGCCTGATCAGCCGCGAGCGCATCGCCCGCATGAAGCCCAATGCGCTGTTGATCAATGTCTCGCGCGGGCCGGTGGTCGATGACGAGGCGCTGATTGAAGCGCTGCGAAAAGGCCGTATCGGCGGTGCGGCGCTCGACGTCTTTGCGACCCAGCCGCTGCCGCCGAGCCATCCCTATTTCAGCTTCGACAACGTCATCATCACTCCGCATATGGCCGGCATCACCGAGGAATCGATGATGCGCATGGGCGTCGGCGCTGCGAACGAGGCCTTGCTGGTGCTTGCCGACAAGCTGCCGGTCAACCTGCGGAACCCGGAAGTGATCGAGCGTTACCGCCGGCGCTTTCCGGCCGACTGATTGCGCCGCAGCCACCACCTCAACCGCTCAGCAAAGCCTCCACCGCGGCAGCAATTCCGAGCAGACGTCGGTCGTGCCCATGCCTCGCCACCAGCATCAGCCCAGCCGGCAGCTTCGTGCCCGGCATCGGCAGCGAGATCGCACAGAGATCGAACTGGTTGGGGACCTGCGTGTTGCGCAGGAGCAAGCCTTCCGTCCTGTCGCGTAGCGCTTCGTCGCCGGCCATCGCCGCGATCGACGGCGCGACCATCGGCACGGTCGGCAGAGCAAGCGCGTCGACCGCTTGCAGCCGTTCCGTCATGGCCGCGACCAGTTCCGCCCGGCGACGGATTGTCCTGATATAGGCGGAAGCGGGAACCGTCAGCGCGCGCGACAAAGGCCCGCTGACATGTGGGTCCACGGGCACCGAGGCGCCGGTCGCCAGCCAGTCGGCATGCACCTCCGCACCCTCCATCGACGCGATCGAGGCGCGCACGGTCGCCGCGCGCATCCCGCCGATAAGGTCATCGATCGACAGATCGGCGACGCGTGCGCCTGCCCGCTCCATTTGGCCGGTGCAGGCCTCAAAGGCCGCGGCGACCTCGGCTAGCGTGTCGTCGAACAGCCGGCCGCGCGGAACGCCGATGCGCAGACCGGCGAGCGGGATCGGCTGGAGGGGAACCGGCTCCTCCCCCGCCATGATCGCGTCGGCAACCGCGCAATCAGCGACGCTGCGGGCGAGCGGACCGATCGAATCCAGTGTCGCCGACAAGGGAAACGCGCCGTCCAAGGACACGCGCCGGGCCGTCGGCTTGAAGCCGACGACGCCGTTGAGCGAGGCCGGGATGCGCACCGAGCCGCCCGTGTCCGAGCCGATCGAGATCTGGCTGCTGCCTTCGCCTACCGCAACGCCGGCGCCGGATGAAGAACCGCCCGGGATCAGGCTGGCATCCGCCGCATTGCCCGGTGTGCCGTAGTGCAGGTTGTCGCCGATCGCGGTGAAGGCGAATTCGGTCATGTTGGTCTTGCCGAGGATCACCGCGCCCGCCTGGCGCAGCCGGCGTACGATCGCCGCGTCCTGCGCGGCGGGCTGAGCACCGGCGAGCATCAGCGAGCCTGCCCGGGTCGGCTCGCCGGCGACATCGAACAGATCCTTGATCGACACGACCACGCCATCGAGCGGCCCGAGGCAGACGCCGGCTCTTTGCCGCGCGTCGGCTGCATCCGCTGCGGCGAGCGCCGCTTGGGTATATAGCTTGACGTAGACCTTTTCGTCAGCCGCGCGATTGGCAAGACGTGACAGGATCATTTCGAGACGGTCGCGCACGGATTGCATGTCGATGTCGGACTCCGCAAGGATGCAACGTCTTTTAAGGCAGCCGATTTGGCTAGCGGATGGATAACCCGGCAAGGGTGCCTTTGCACCTGCCAGCGATAGGAAAGAGACTGATGCTGTACAAAGGCAGTTGCCACTGCGGCAAGGTGGCTTTCGAGGTCGCAGGCGAGCTCGGCGGCGCCGTGCGCTGCAACTGCTCGATCTGCGCGCGCAAGGGAGCGCTGCTTTGGGCCGTGCCGCACGCCAGCATGCGCCTGGTTGCCTGGGCCGACGACCTCGGCAAATATACCTTCGGCAAGGGCTTGATCGCGCATCGCTTCTGCCGGACTTGCGGCATCCATCCCTTCGCCGAGGATGTCAGGCAAGGCAGCGAGCGCAGCGCCTACATCAACATCAATTGCCTCGACGGCATCGATCACGCCGCCATCGAGGTATTCGAGTTCGACGGCCGCTCGGCTTAGTCCAGACTGCATCGCTCTGCCGACAAGCCGGCCGTACCGGCTGGCTTGTCGGCCCAAGGTTAATCAACCTGTTTCGGCCCGACGGCGAAAGTCACCAGCGCCGCGAGCAGCGTTGCCATGGCACCGTAGCCGAATGCGCTGGCGACGCCGGCATGGTCGACCAGCAGGCCGCCGAAGACTGCGCCCAGCGCGATCGCCACCTGGAACGTCGCGACCATCAGGCCGCCGGCGCTCTCGGCCTGGTCGGGAGCGGCGCGCACCAGCCAAGTCTGCAGCCCGACCGGCACCGCGCCGAAGGCAAAGCCCCATGCTGCAACTGCGATCGCTGCAATCACCGGTGAAGCGCCGATGGTGAGCATGGCAAGCGCCGACAGCGCGATCAGCAGCGGCGCCAATCCGACCGCAAGCTTCAGATTGCGCTCGGCCAGGAAGGCGCCGGCGAAATTGCCGAAGAAGCCGCCGATGCCATAGGCGAGCAGCACCAGCGAGATGGTCTCGATCGGCATGACCGGCACCGTCTCCAGGAATGGCCGCACATAGGTGAAGCCGGCAAACTGTCCCGAGGCGACGAGCAGCACGACCAGCAGGGCGATGCGGATCGTCCGCCGCTTCAGTACCTCGATCAGCGTGCGAAAGCTCGCCACGGCCGTCGGCGGCAGGCTGGGGATGGTGGCAAGCTGTACGAGCAGCGTCAGCGCGCCGACGACCGCCGCGATCATGAAGGCCGTGCGCCAGCCCCAGATGTCGCCGACATAGGCGCCGACCGGCGCCGCGGTGACGGTCGCCACCGATACGCCGGTCAGGATGATCGACATGGCGCGCGGCATCAGCCGCATCGGCACCAGCCGCATCGCCATGGCGGCCGACATCGACCAGAAGCCGCCCAGCGCGACGCCCAGGACCACGCGGGCCAGAAGCAGCATCGTGAGCGAGGAGGCGAAGGCGGCAAGCAGGTTGGAGACGATCAGAAGCACGGTGAGCAGCCACATGACCAGCCTGCGGTCCAGCCGCTTGGTGACGATGGCCATCGTGGGTGCTGCGATCGCGCCGACGACGGCCGTCGCCGTCACGGCCTGGCCGGCGGCGCCTTCGCTGACGCCGAGATCCTGCGCCAGCCGCGTCAGCAGGCTGGCGGGCAGAAATTCGGCTGTCACCAAGCCAAACACGCCGAGCGCCAGCGAGACCACCGCGCCCCATACAGGCTCGCTTCGCTCCTCGGCTTCGGTTCTATCGAGAACGGCGGCATCGATGACGCCTGTGGCGGGTTCGGTCATGGGAAAATCTCCGATCTGTTTTGCGGCGCCACTTGAGACCGCCAGTTCGGGATCCACCCGTTACACGCCCGGCGCGCGACGCTGCAGTGCAACATAGGGAGTGACCGGCTGGAGTTTCCATGCTAGAAACGCCGGAATGAATTACAATTCGTCCAAAACCACATTCCCGGCCTCCGGCGATCCGCTGACCGACATGCTGCGCGGATTGCGGCTCGACGGCGTCGACTATGGCCGCTGCGTGCTGGGCGAACCGTGGGCCGTTTCCTTCCCCGCGCAGAAGGCGGCGCGGTTCCATTTCATCGGCCAGCAGGGCTGCTGGCTATTCTCGCCGGCCAAGGAATGGATCGAGCTCTCGGTCGGCGACGCGCTCTTGATCCCGCGTGGCGGCGAGCATGTGCTGGCGAGCGCGCCGGGCGTTCCGCCCGTGCCGATCGGCCGCTACACGATCGAGCCGGTCTGCGAGAACATCTATGACGTCTCCAACGGCTGCGACGGCTGCAAGACCTTGCTGTTTTGCGGCAGCATGCATTTCAATCTCGACGGCTCGCATCCGCTGCTCGACATGATGCCCGACCTGATGCAAGCGCATAAGCTGATGGCGAACGCCCCGGGCATCCAGCATCTGCTCGATGCGATGGCCGGCGAGGTGACGATGGACCGGGTCGGCTCCGGCGGCATTCTCGCCCGCTTGGCTGACGTGCTCGCCGCCACAATCATCCGCTCCTGGGTAGAGAACGGCTGCGGCGACGCGACCGGATGGATCGCCGCGGTCCGCAATCCCGACGTCGGCAAGGTGCTCGCCGCTATTCATCTGCAGCCCGACCGCGATTGGACGGTGGCGGCCCTGGCCCGATTGATGGGCGCGTCTCGCTCCGCCTTCGCGCAGCGCTTCGCCACCGTGGTCGGCGAGACGCCGGCCAAATATGTGCTGCGCGTGCGCATGCATCAGGCACGGCAATGGCTCGCCCGCGACGGGCTGCGGGTGTCTGTCGTGGCGGCGAAACTGGCCTACGATTCGGAAGCTTCCTTCAGCCGCGCCTTCAAGCGGGTGATGGGTGTCGCGCCGAGCCATCTGCGCAACGGCGGCGGCGGCGAGCCATTCTGACAGGGCGTTCAGGTCGCTGCCACGCTGGAGGAATTGCCAAGTCTTTTGGACGACGCGTCATTCTTCACCGACAGGGATTGCCTAAGCTGACCGCAGGAGGAACCGCTCATGGCTAACCAACTCGCAGCGCTTGCGCTCGCCGCGCTCACCATCTCTCCTGGACAGGCATTCGGCCTTGAAGACAGCTATCTGACGGCCGACAAGATCCCTTATGTCGTCGAAGCGCCGGACCAGCCGCAGCGCCTCGGCCCGCTATGGGGCTCGCGAGCCGAGGGCGCGGCCGGCACGCTGCTCAAATTTCCCGGCAACTGGCGCGCGCCGGTCCACGCGCACACCGCCGACTATCGCGCCGTGGTCATCAAGGGGCTCTGGGCGCATTGGCAGATCCAAGGCGGCGAGGCGACCAAGGTCGAGCTGCCGCCGGGCTCCTACTGGACTCAGAAAGCCAACGAGATGCATGACGATGCCTGCCTGTCCGACACCGAATGCGTGATCCTGCTGATCAACGACACGCCCTACGAGACCTATCTGCCGAAGTAAGTGCAGGCCGATAGCAATCGGCCGGTCCGCCCGCTATCCGGCGTGCCGCAAGCTGACGCCGCTGCCCTTATCGAACAGCACCACCTTGTCCGCGTTCCAGGCAAAGCGGACCGGCTGTTCGATCTCGACACTGGTCCTCGCCGGCACCGTGGCGCGCAGCATCGTGTCGCCGACCCTCAGCGTCACAATCTTTTCGACGCCGTGGTTCTCGACATCGTGGACGCGGGCCTCGACCGGCGCGCCGCCTTCCAGGTAGACGTCCTCCGGACGGATGCCGAAGACGAGCGGGCGACCGTCGGTCGCGCCCCCCATCTTTAGCCCCCAAGAAGCCCTGGCCCCCCCGCCAACCGGCAATTCGAAACTCATCGGCGCCATCACCGCGCGGTCGTCGACCAGCGTGCCGTCGATGAGGTTCATCGGCGGCGAGCCGACGAAGCTTGCGACATAGGTATCGCGCGGATTGTTGTAGATCTCCTGCGGCGTGCCGGTCTGAACGATGCGGCCATGGTTCAGCACGCCGACCTTGTCGCCCATCGACATCGCTTCGATCTGGTCGTGGGTGACGAACAGGAAGGTGGCACCGAGCTGCATCTGCAGGTTCTTCAATTCCGTGCGCAGCGCCTCGCGTAGCTTGGCGTCGAGCGCCGACAGCGGCTCGTCCATCAGGAACACGCGTGGTTTGCGCACGATCGCGCGGCCGATCGAGACTCGCTGCATCTCGCCACCGGAGAGCCGGTCGGTCTTGCGGTCGAGCAGGTGCTCGATGCGCAGCGTGCGGGCGGCGCGCGCGACGCGGTCCTTGATCTCGGCATCCGGCAGCCGGCGGATCTTTGGCTTCAGCGGAAACTCGAGATTCTGCCGCACCGTGTAGCGCGGATAGAGCGAATATTGCTGCAGCACCAAGGCCACGTCGCGCTCGGCCGCGCTCCAGTCGGCGACGTCGACGCCGTCGATGAAGACCTGGCCCTCGGTCGGTTTCTCGAGGCCGGCGATCATCCGGAGCGTCGTCGTCTTGCCGGCGCCGGTTTCGCCCAAAAGCACGAAGAACTCGCCATCGGCGATATCGAGGTTGAGACCCGTCAGCGCGGTATGGCCGCCGAACTTCTTGGTGATGTTCTTCAGTTCGATATGGGCCATTACAGCCTTACTCCCAGCGACTTGCCGCTTGCCGTGTCGAAGAAATGCGCCTGCTCGGGGTCGATGCGGGCATGAACCTTCTCGCCCGGACCCGACACGTAGCCGGCCTTGGTGCGGGCGCGCAGCATCTTGGAGCCGACCTTGAGGTCGACAATGTCGAAGGAGCCGAGCGGCTCGATAATTTGCGCTTCGACCGGCACGTAGCCAGGAGCGGCATCATGCCGGACGAGCACGCCTTCCGGACGGATGCCGAGCGTCAAGCCACCATTGGAATGCCCGTTGAGCCTGGAGAGGAGCTCGCGCGGGAACTCGAAACCCGTCGGCGCACCGCCGACGGTGACGGAGGCGGCGCCGGCCTGATCGGTGACGCTCGCCTCGGCGATGTTCATCACCGGGCTGCCGACGAATTGCGCCACGAACAGGTTTGCCGGATGCGAGTAGACCTCGTCCGGCGTGCCGACCTGCTGGATGAAGCCCTCGTGCATGATGACGATGCGGTCGGCCAGACTCATCGCCTCGATCTGGTCGTGGGTGACATAAATCGTGGTCGATCCCTGCTTGATGTGCAGCCGCTTGATCTCGGCCCGCATTTCTTCGCGCAGCTTGGCGTCCAGCGCGCCGATCGGCTCATCCATCAGCATCGCCTTCGGCCGCCGCACCAGCGCGCGGCCGATCGCCACGCGTTGCATGTCGCCGCCCGAAAGCGCAGACGGCCGCTTGTCGAGCAGGTCGGTGATCCGCAACACCCTTGCGATTTCGCGCACCGAGGTGTCGACTTCACTGCTGCTCATCCGCGTGGCCCGCAACGGAAAGGCGATGTTCTCGAACACCGTCATATGCGGATAGAGCGAGAAGGACTGGAACACCATGGCGATGTCGCGGTCTGCAGCTTTCAGATGCTGCACCGCCTGGCCGTCGATCAGGATGTCGCCCTTATCGATCGTCTCGAGCCCGGCAATCGCGCGCAACGTCGTCGTCTTGCCGCAGCCCGACTGTCCAAGCAGCACGATGAACTCGTTGTCGGCGATGGCGAGGTTCAGATTATGGATGACCTGGACCGCACCAAAGAATTTCTCGATGCCGCGAAGTTCGATCTGCGTCACTGCCCGGCCCCCTCATGCGTCACGGCGCCGGTTTCCTCTCTCTGCTCCGGTGCGATTTTCGACGTGATGTTGAAGCCGATCAGCCCGATCAGGATGATCGTCACCCCATAGGAATGCAGGCTGAGGCTCCATGGCTGGCAGAGCGCGACGATGCCGAGCACCATGAGGATCTGCGATGCCGGCAAAAGGTACTTCTCGTTGACGGCGCGAAAACTCATTTGCGGATCGCTCCGAAAGTCACGCCGCGAAGCAGGTGGTTGCGCAGCAGGAAGGTGAAGATCGCAACCGGCAGCAGGAACAGAAACGTGCCCGCCGCGATCGTGGTCCAGTCCGGCAGGCCGGAGCCGATCTGCGATGGGATGAAGGGCGGCGCCGTCTGGGCGCGCCGGTTGGTCATGATCAGCGCGAAAGCGTACTCGTTCCAGGCGGTGATGAAGCAGAACACGGCGGTGGCGGCGATGCCGGTTGCGGCCTCGGGCAGAACGATCTTGAAGAAGGCCTGCATGCGCGTATAGCCGTCGACAAGTGCTGCCTCCTCATACTCTTTCGGGATCTCATCCATGAAGCCCTTCATCAGCCAGACCGAGAAGGACAGGTTGAAGGCGACGTAGAGGATGATCAGGCCGATATGGGAGTCGTTGAGGCCAACTGCCCGGTACATCAGGAACATCGGGATGGCGACGACCACCGGCGGCAGCATGCGCGTCGAGAGGATGAAGAACAAAAGGTCCGCCTCGCCGGCGATCTTGAAGCGCGAGAAGCCGTAGGCGGTGAACGTTCCCATGCCGACGGCGAGAACGGTGCTGACCACCGCCACGATCAGGCTGTTCATGAAGCGGTTGGGATATTGCGAAAGCTGCACGTCCTTGCCGACCTTCAGCACTCGCTCGCCGCCGTCGTAGATGCGCTTTTCCCACCAGGGCGCGGCTTCGTAGACTTGCGGGTCGACGGTCTTCTGCATCTGCACGCGCTTGGTGAAGAGCCGCACGAACGGCGTCACCTCGGGCTCGAACAGCACGGTTGGCGGCACGCTGACGGCAAGTTCCTTCGGCTTGAACGCCGTCGAGGCGATCCAGTAGATCGGAGCGAGGAAGACCAGCGTGGCGATCAGCACCGCGGCGATGGCGACACGGTTGAGCGCGACCTCGGAAGAAGTGCGGACGGCGGCCATCTCAGCGCTCCTTCACCTTGTTCAGATACTTCACGTAGAGGTTGGTGATGGCCAGCACCATGATGAGCACGATGTAGGCGAGTGCGCAGGATTTGCCGGTGTCCCACTGCTGGAAGGCCTGCTTGTAGAGCCGGATCGCGATCAGCTCGGCGGTCGGCTGAGTCGTCATCGTGTAGGCGATGTCGAAGGTCTTGAAGGCTTCCATGGTGCGGAAGATCAGCGCGATCAAAAGGATCGGCGAGACCAGCGGCAACGTGATGCGGGTGAAGGTGTACCACCAGCTGGCGCGGTCGATCGCGGCGGCTTCGTAGAGGTGCTGCGGCACCGCCGACAGGCCGGCGAGCGACAGCAGCATGACGAAGGGCGACCACATCCAGATGTCGGTGATCGCGACGGCGTAGAGCGCGCTGTCGGGATTGGACAGCCAGGCGAAGTCGCCGAGGCCGAAGACGTAGTTGATCGGTCCCCAGGACGGGCTGTAGAGCAGCTGCCAGAACAGGCCGACGACCGCCGCCGACATCATCATCGGCAGCAACAGCAAGGTCGTGATCAGGCCCTTCATCGGAAAGCTGCGGTTGAGCAGAAGCGCGAGGCCGAAGCCTACGATCATCTGCCCGGCCACCGACACGATCACATATTTCGCGGTGATGACGAAGTTCGACCAGATGTGACCGTCGCTGAGCAGCTCGCGGTAATTCTGCAGGCCGACGAACTGCCAGGGCTCGCTGCGGTTCGCGGCGAAGTTGGTGAAGGAATAGCCGAGCGAATAGATCAGGGGAAAAATGTTGAAGACGATGAGGAAAACCAGCGTCGGGATGATGAACATGTTGCGGATGGTCAGATCCGACCAGCCTCGCGCGGCGGCCCTGGATGCTGGATCAAGATTGGTAAGGGCTACCGAAGCCAACGGTCGTTCTCCCTGAAAACAGGAATGCCGGAGGGGAAACCCTCCTCCGGCATTCTGACTGTGACGCCTACTTGTAGCGGTTGTATTTGGTGAACGTCGCCTTCCAGTCGGCGGCGGTCTTGTCGAGCGCTTCCTGGGCGGTGCCCTTGCCGCCGACCACGAACGGATAGATGTTCTGGTTCAGCTGATCGAGCACTTCGGCATATTCAGGCGTTGCCCAGAAGTCCTTGACCATGAACATCGTGTCGTAGAAGGCCTTGTTATACGGCGTAGCGTTCTGGAAGGCCTCCGACTTAAGCACGGCCTGGCTGCAGGTATAGCCGCCGAGCTCGGCCCACTTCTTCTGGGTCTCGTCCTTAATGAACCACTCAAGGAATTTCATCGCCTCGTCCTTGTTCTTCGAGTACGAGACGACGGAGATGCCCTGGCCGCCGAGAGCGGCGAAGCGCTTGCCGTCCGGACCGGCCGGGTTGGCGAAGAAGCCGGTCACGTCGGCATAGGGGTTGGTGGCTTTGTTCACCAGCGGCGGGAAGAAGGCGAAGAAGTTCATGCTCATCGCGGCGAGCCCGCCAGTGATGGCTTGGTTGTCCTCCACGAAGAACGTCTTGCCCCAGCCGGGAGGCGTGAACTTGTAGAGTTCCTTGTACATTTCGAGGCCGGCGACGGCCTCCTTGGAATTGGTGATGCCGTCGACCTTGTAGGTCGCGTAGTCGCCGAGATCGCCGCCATAGCTGAAGATCGCGCTTTCGACGCCCATCGCCATCGCGTCATACGAGTTGTCGGTGTAGATCGCGACGCCGTAGCGCTTCTGGTCCGGACGATGGAAGAACTCGGCGATGTCGCGCAGCTGCGCATAGGTCTTCGGAACATCGAGGTCGTAGCCGTACTTCGCCTTGAAGGCTTCCTTCTCCTTCGGGTCCTCGAACCAGTCCTTGCGGTAAGACCAGCCGATCGCATCGCCTTCCAGCGGGATCGCCCAGTACTTGCCGGAACCGCCCGGGTACTCGGCATAATATTTGATGGTGGCGGGCGCCATCACATCGCCAAGCTTATGCTTGTTGAAGAAGTCGGTCAGATCCACATAGTGGCCCTGCGTCGAGCCGGCGCCCAGCCATTGCGAGTCGCCGACCACCATGTCGTAGGCGTCGCCATGCGCGTTGAACTCGGTGAAGGCCTTGGTCTGGAAATCAGGCCACGGCGTGGTCTGCACCGTGACTTTCACGCCCGTCTCGGCCGTGTAGTCGTTGACGAGTTCCTGCAGATAGTTCGCCGGATCCCATTCCGCCCAGAAGATGGTGAGTTCCTTGTCTTGCGCGCGGACGGATGTCCCGCAGGCAAGCGCCAGCCCGATACCAGCGATCACGCTGGTCACTATCTTGCGCATAGTTTTCCTCCCTTGTGCGCCTTCTACCTTGTCATGCGGGCCGGCATAGCGGTCGGCCCTGGCAGTTCCTCCCGTGACGGCATTTTCCGGTTTCGGGGCCTCCTCGCCCGACCGGAAAAATCGATCGCAACCTTCACCCTCGCTCCGCTTTACGCGTCCTGATCTGGTATTACCAATTCAAGAGGGACGTCAAGTTCTTTCTTGTGTAGTCCAAAACGGCTCCACGAGCCGCTCAAAGCGATATCCCTCTGTTTTCTATAATTTTTCATACTCCTTGATATGCGGAGACCTTGTCTTCAGCGGTGTATTGCAGTCATTGTTGTTGACATCCTCTCCAATCTGGTCGAACCAGATTCAGGACATGTCTATTTTGGCTGATGCCGAACCTCCAGTCGCCTTCGCTCCTGATTCCGCCACCGCCGCGCGCACCAGCGCGCCCGCCGCCCACTCGGCGACCGCCATCATGTCACGGCTGTCCAGCCCCCACATATCCTTCAGCACGATCAGCACCTCGACACCGAACATCATCGACAGCGCCTGGGCAAGACGCTTGAACTGGCGCGGCTTGAGCTGACCCTTGAGCGGAGCGATCGCGTCCTTCAGGAGGTCGATCCGATGGCCGCGCTTGAAAGCCGGTTCGGCGCCTAGCGTGCCAGCCTGCCGTCTCGCCCACTGGTCGAGCGAAAGCTTGAGCGCCGCCTTGAACGTCGCCTCGAAAGCCTCGATGCGCGGCATGGCGGAGGCGAAGAGTTCGGCAACCCGCTGTTCCGGATCTTTCGAATTCGATTTCCAGGTCAGGATCGGTCCGAGCCCCTCGTCGACGACCGCCTGCACCAGCGCGGCCTGGCTCGGAAAGTAGCGATAGGCGGTCGCGCGCGACACTTCCGCAGCCTCTGCAACCTCGCTGACCGAAGGCGTCGCGCCGGATTGCATCAGCCGCGTCGCCGTTTCCAGCATCAGCCGCCTGGTGCGGGCGCGGGCCCCCTTCCCGGCTCTCAGCTGCTCGGCGTCATCGGAAGCGGCTTGTTGACGTGAGACATCCATATCAATACGATACGCGCGTCTCAAAAAATTGCAATGGCCGGACCAAGCGCCGGGCCCGAAGCGGCAGGCCGCACCGCCGAGCAGGCCGGCTAACCGAGGAGACGACGGGGAAAGGCGAATGAAGCGTATCTATGTGGTCGGCACCGCCGACACCAAGGGTGAGGAGCTTGCCTTCCTGGCCGACGCCGTCGCCGCCGGCGGCGGCTCGGTCGTCCGCGTCGATATCGGCACACGCGGCGCGACCGTCCCGGTGGATGTCGCGGCAAGCGAGGTCGCCGCGCATCATCCCGATGGAGCCGGCGCCGTGCTCGGCACTGACGACCGCGGACCCGCCGTTGCCGGCATGGGTGTCGCCTTTATCCGCTTCATCCAATCGCGCGACGACGTCGCCGGCGTGATCGGCATTGGCGGCGGCGGCGGCACATCGATTGTCACCGCCGGGATGCGCGCGCTACCGCTCGGTCTACCGAAGATCATGGTCTCGACGCTGGCCTCCGGCGATACCGCGCCTTACGTCGATGTCTCCGACATCGTCATGATGCCGTCGGTAACCGACATGGCCGGCCTCAATCGTCTGTCGCGCGTCGTCCTGCACAACGCCGCCCAGGCGATCGCCGGCATGGCGGCGAGGCCGGCCCCGTCGACTGCCGGCAAGCCGGCGCTCGGCTTGACCATGTTCGGCGTCACCACGCCCTGCTCACGGCAATCGTCGAGCGCTTGCGCGCCGACTATGACTGCATGGTCTTCCATGCGACCGGCACAGGTGGCCGCTCGATGGAGAAGCTTGCCGATAGCGGCCTGCTCGCCGGCGTCCTTGACATCACCACAACCGAGGTCTGCGATCTGCTGTTCGACGGCGTGCTGCCGGCGACGGAGGATCGCTTCGGCGCCATTGCTCGCACGAAACTGCCCTATGTCGGCTCGGTCGGCGCGCTCGACATGGTGAACTTCTGGGCGCCGCCGACCATTCCCGACAAATATCGCGGGCGGCTGTTCTATGAGCATAATCCGAATGTCACGCTGATGCGCACTACCGCCGAGGAGAGCCGCCGGATCGGCGAATGGATCGGCGGCCGCCTCGCCCGTTGCGACGGCCCGGTGCGCTTCCTGATCCCGGAAAAAGGCGTGTCGGCGCTCGATGTCGAAGGCGGCGCCTTCTTCGATCCGCAAGCCGATGCGGCGCTGTTCGAGGCCATCGAGCACACCATCAAGCCGACAGGGAACCGTATCGTGACGCGCCTGCCGCTGCACATCAACGATCCTGCATTCGCCAAGGCCGCGGCCGAGGCTTTCCTCGACATCGCCAAGAAGTGAGATCCCACAAACATGGCCGCCATCCCGCGCAAAACCATACTGGAAAGGTTCCGCAAGATGATCGCCGATGGCGTTCCGATCGTCGGCGGCGGTGCCGGTACCGGCCTGTCGGCCAAGGCCGAGGAAGCCGGCGGCATCGATCTCATCATCATCTACAATTCCGGCCGTTACCGCATGGCCGGGCGCGGCTCGGCCGCCGGCCTGCTCGCCTATGGCAATGCCAACGAGATCGTCAAGGAAATGGCCTATGAGGTGCTGCCGGTGGTAAAGAAGACGCCGGTGCTGGCCGGCGTCAACGGAACCGACCCCTTCGTCATCATGCCGCTGTTTCTCGCCGAACTGAAGACGATGGGCTTTTCCGGCGTGCAGAATTTTCCGACCATCGGCCTCTTCGACGGCACCATGCGGCAGAGTTTCGAGGAGACCGGCATGGGTTTTAGCCTCGAGGTCGACATGATCGCCGAGGCGCACAAGCTCGACCTGCTCACCACGCCTTACGTCTTCAACCCCGACGAGGCGCGCGCCATGACCAAGGCGGGCGCCGACGTGGTCGTAGCCCATATGGGCGTGACGACAGGCGGCTCGATCGGCGCGACCTCGGCGAAGTCGCTGGATGCCTGCGTCGAGGAGATCGACGCCATTGCCGACGCCGCGCGCTCGGTGCGCAAGGACGTCATCCTGCTTTGCCATGGCGGGCCGATCTCCATGCCCCATGACGCGCGCTACATCCTCGAGCGCTGCGAAGGACTGCACGGCTTCTACGGAGCAAGCTCGATGGAACGGCTGCCGGCCGAGGCGGCGATCGCCAGGCAGACGGCGGATTTCAAGGCAGCGGCAATCGGCAAAGCGAAAATGCCAGCAACTAGCAAGGGATGAGGCAATGGCCGACAAGAGCAAGGTGTTCGTTTATCCGAAGGAGGTCAGCGCCTTCGGCTTCGACTGGGGCAAGCTGGCCCTCACGGTCGCGCCGGAAGTGAACGGCGCGGAGCGCTTCTCCGGCGGCGTCGTCGACCTGCCGCCCGGCAAGGGGCACACCCGCCACAACCACCCGGGCGCGGAGGAGATCATCTTCGTGATCTCCGGCCATGGCGAACAAATGGTCGAGGACGAGAAGGGCAATCCGGTGGTCGCCAAGGTCGGTCCCGGCTGCACCATCTATGTGCCGGAAAGCCGCTTCCACTCGACGCTCAACACGGGCGATCAGCCGATGCAGCTTTTCGTCGTCTATTCGCCGGCCGGCCCGGAGCTGGCGCTGCGTAACCTGCCGGATTTCAAGCTGCTGCCGCGAGAGGCAAGCAATTGATGGCAAATCGCTTGCGGGCGTTCCACCGGTTTGCTTGGTAATCACCTCTCCAGGTATGTACGGGGCCCAGCGAACAGGTGTGCGGAGGCATCGCGAAGAGTCTCGTGCGAGTTGCCGCGAATAGCACCTCCAGGCTAAGCCCAGAATGCATCCCAGGCGTAGAGGTCGTAGAAGTGTTCCCGGCCATCGACTACCTTGCCGGCCCTGATGTCGAAGACGATGCAACAGAGCACATCAAGCTGTTTGCCGTTGCGTTCCCCGGTATTGCGATGGACGCCGACTACACGTCCGTCCTCACTTTCCATGACATGCAGAAGATTCGCCCTGAAGGTGCCAAGGGTTTGCCCGCCATAACGGCCGAACTGGGCAAAAGTCGCCTCACGGCCTTTGTAGTCCCCGGCGATCGGATTCCTTCCCGGGCTGTGCCACGTGCATTTCTCGTCGATGATTTGCGCAAGCGTGTCCATGTCTCCGGAGTTGAAGGCGGCGTAACCCCGCCGAATGAGCTCGGAGTTCTGATTTCTTGATGTTACGTCTGCCATAACTTCCTCCTGCTACCGGCCCGACGTAATCGGTCTGGTAGGAGGCGCCGGGCCACAACTCAAGTCAGCAAGATACACCCAGGACGGCGGGCGCGCACGACGAAGCTTGTTTCCCATCAATCCGCAGAAGCCGCCCCGAGGTTTGAACTCGGTCATTCGGAGTGATTGGTTTCCCGAGCGCGCTCTAGGCTACCCCACCCCTGTTCCACCCACGCCCGCGATCGCCGAACATCGCATAGCCTGTGTCAGTCACCGCCACGGTATCCTCGAGCTTGATGAAGCCGCGCGTCGGGTGGAGCATGGTGGTCTCGACCGAAAGCACCATGTTCTTTTCCAGCGGCTTGGCCGCATAGGTGCCTTCATAGGTGACCGGATGGTTGGTCATCAAAAACGGCGCTTCATGCGTGATCAGCCCCATGCCGTGGGCGAAGAAATCCGTATAGGTCGCGACCTTAGAAGCCTTCAGCACGCTCTCGGCATGCGCGATCATGTCGCCGCCGAGCGTGCCGGCTTTGACCTTGGAGAACGCGGCCTGCTGCACCGACTCGATTTCGGACAGCAGATCCTCGAGCTCGGCATCCGGCTCGCCAAGAATACCCATGCGGCAGAGGTCGCCGATATAGCCGTGATAGTTGCCGCCGGAATCGATCGACAGCACCTCGCCCTGCTTCCACGCCTGGCTCGACGCAGCACGGTTGTGGCTGGCACCCAGTGTCAGCAGACAATATTCGAAATGCGCGCCGCGATTGGTCTCCTCGCGCCGTAACTGCTCGATGATGTCGGTCTTGGTCGTGCCCTCGCGCGCCCAGGCGATCGTCGCCAGCATCGAATCGGTGATCAGTTCGGAGGCGATGCGCAGCTTCTCCAGTTCGGCCTCGGTCTTGACGGCGCGCATGCGCTCCAGCATGCCGGTGGCATCGATCAGCTTTGCATCCGGCAAGGCCTTGCGGATCAGCGAGTAAGCGTCCGAGGGCAGGAAAGCAGGCTCGATGCCGATGCGGGCAGCACCCTTGCCGATCTTCTGCAGATGCTCGACGGCAAGGTTGGCAGCGTCGAGCGTGCCCCAGCAGGCTGCATGCAATGTCGGTGTCCAGAACGGATGGTTCTCGTGCTCGCCGCCTTCCATCTTGTTGCCGATATAGGCAGCATGCTCCGGCCCGCCTTTTTCATAGAGGACGATCGGCAGGTAGCGGCTATGGCCGATGGCGTCCATCGCCGCGAAAAAGATGAACTTGTAGCCGCCGAGCAGATATTGCGTGTTGTGCTTGGAGGTGGCGAAAAGCACATCGATGCCGGCCTCCTCCATCAGCCGGTCCACCCGAGCCTGGTCGAACGGGATGCCGCTGGCCTCGGTTTTGCCCGGAGCGATGTTCATCTTTCCCTCCCTGATTTCCTCGGCCGCTAAAGCAGTCAAACATCCTGAAAGTGCCGTTTGCGGCCAAATCTGCACCATCTTGACCGTTCTGGTCCAGCCAGCGTTGACAGCATCCGGCTGATCCCGCCCTCTCCTACTTGGCTTGAGACCGCGTACGGCTTAGTCTGGTCCTACCAGATAGTCGCGACCGCAGACCGAATATAACTGGTCCAGCGGACGAAAATTTCAGAGCCAAGCCAGCATGCGCCAAATCCGTCTCTGGCGAAACCTTTGCCAAGGGCCATAATCCCGCTGATTTTGAGGTTGCCCGCGCCGGTCGCGGGTGAAGAGGGGAGCTTGAGGATGTCCGGATTGCCGATTTCACGCCGCGGCCTGCTGGCCGGCTCGGCACTGCTTCTGGCCTCGACCGCCTTGCCGGCCATCGGCCGGGCGCAGACGCCGAAGAAGGGTGGCAGGTTGATCGTGGCCGCCGACTCCGAGCCGCGCAACCTCAATCCGGCTATTGTCGCTTCCAACGGCGTCTTCTTCATCTCCAGCAAGGTGGTCGAGACGCTGGCTGAGGCCTCCTTCGACGGCAAGGACGGGCTTCAGCCGCGCCTTGCGCTTTCCTGGGAAGGCTCGGCCGACGGCCGGTCGGTGACCTTCAAGTTGCGCGACGGCGTCAAATGGCATGACGGCAAGCCCTTCACCTCCGCCGACGTCGCCTTCTCCGCGCTGCAGGTCTGGAAGCCTCTGCAGAATCTCGGCCGCACGGTGTTCAAGGACCTTGAAGCCGTCGACACGCCCGACAAGCTTACGGCCGTGTTCAAATTCGCCAAGCCGACGCCGTTCCAGCTGATCCGCAACGCGCTGCCGGCATTGAGCAGCGTCGTGCCGAAGCACGTCTATGAGATGGGCAAGATCGAGGACAACCCGGCCAACAACGCTCCGGTCGGCACCGGCCCGTTCAAATTCGCCGAATACAAGGCCGGCCAGTACTATCGGCTTGCGCGGAACGATGCCTATTGGGACAAGGACGAGCCCTATCTCGACGAGATCGTCTACCAGGTGCTGCCCGACCGAACCTCTGCGGCTGCGGCGCTCGAGGCGGAAGAAATCCAGCTCGCCGCCTTCTCCGCCGTGCCGCTCGCCGACCTCGACCGCATCTCAAAGGTGCCGGGTCTGAAGGTCATCACCAAGGGCTATGAGGGGCTGACCTACCAGCTCGTCGTCGAGATCAACCATCGCCGCAAGGAACTGGCGGACCTGAAAGTGCGGCAGGCGATCGCGCATGCCATCGACAAGGATTTCGTCGTCAAGACAATTTTCCTCGGCTACGCCGCGACCGCAACCGGTCCGGTGCCGAAGAACGATCCGCAATTCTACACTGCTGACGTCCCGATCTACCCCTTCGACGTCGCCAAGGCCAACGAGCTGCTCGACGAGGCCGGCTACAAACGGGCCGACGACGGCAAGCGCTTTGCACTGAAGCTGCTGCCGGCGCCCTACTTCAATGAGACCAAGCAGTTCGGCGATTACCTGCGCCAGGCGCTGGCCGTAATCGGCATCGACGCCCAAATCGTCAATAACGACTCGGCCGCCCATATGAAGGCGGTCTATACCGACCATGCCTTCGACCTCGCCGTCGGCCCGCCGGTGTTCCGAGGCGACCCGGCGATCTCGACCACCATCCTGGTGCAGAGCGGCATCCCCGACGGCGTGCCCTTCTCCAACCAGGGTGGCTACAAGAACGCCGACCTGGATGCGCTGATCGCCAAAGCGTCAGAGACGCTCGACACATCCGCCCGCACCGGGCTGTACAAGGAATTCCAGAAAATGGTGGCGGCCGACCTGCCGCTGATCAACGTCGCCGAGTGGAGCTTCATTTCCGTCGCCCGCGACACTGTCGGCAACATCGCCAACAACCCGCGCTGGGCGGTATCGAACTGGGCGGACACCTTTTTGGCGGGTTGATCCGCACTTGCGGATTGCCTGCCTGGGTGCTGAGCTTTGAGAATGAGAGTTCCGTCGCGCGCCCCTCTGTCCTGCCGGACGCGGCATCCAAGGGTTGGCCCTGATATGGCGTCGCCATGACCCGAGCCCTCACCCTCCTGCGCCGCCGTCTCGTCGGCAGCGTCTTCGTGCTGCTGATCGTCGTCATCGGCAGCTTCCTGCTGCTCGAAGCTGCCCCCGGCGACGCGGTCGACGCCTATATCGTCTCGACCGGCGGCGATGCCGGCATGATCGAATTGCTGCGCCACCGCTGGGGCCTCGACCAGTCGGAGCTGACCCGGCTCGCCAACTATCTCTGGGCGCTCTTGCACCTCGACCTTGGCCAGTCTGTCACCTTCTCGCGGCCGATCCGCGACGTCATCCTCGAACGCCTGCCGAGCACGCTCATCCTGATGGGCAGCGCCACCGCGCTCTCCTTCGGCCTCGGCTCGGCGCTCGGCATCTATGCCGGTGCGCGTCCCGGCAGCTTTCGCGACCGCTTCCTGTCGATCGGCTCGCTGGCGCTCTACGCCGTGCCGGGCTTTTGGCTCGGCCTTGTGCTGATCGTCGTCTTCGCCGTCGACCTGCGCTGGCTGCCGATCGGCGGCATCGAGACCGTCGCATCGGCCAAGACCGGGGTGGCGCGGGCCCGCGACATCGCCGCCCATCTTGTGCTGCCGGTCTCGGCGCTCGGCTTCATCTATCTCGCGCTCTATCTGCGCATGATGCGCGCCGGCATGGCGGAAGCCTGGCGGCAGGATTTCGTGCTTGCCGCCCGTGCCAGGGGCTTGCCGCGCCGGCGCATCGTGCTTGCGCATGTCGCCCGCAACGCGCTGCTGCCGCTGGTCACCATGCTCGGCTTGCAATCGGCGCAGATGCTGGGCGGCAGCGTTGTCATCGAAAGCGTCTTTGCCGTCCCCGGCCTCGGCCGGCTGGCGCAGGAAGCCGTCGCCGGACGCGACACGCCGCTGCTGCTCGGCATCATTTTGGTGAGTGCCGTGCTCGTTATCGTCATCAACCTCCTGGTCGATCTCGCCTACGCCTTCCTCGATCCGCGCGTCGGTGCCGGCGAGGCGGTCGCATGAAGAGGCTGCATCGCTTTTTCCAGACGCCGGAAGCGATCGCCGGCGCACTCATCCTCGCCTTGCTCGTCGCGATCGCGCTGGCAGCGCCGCTGCTCTTTCCGGGCGACCCGCAAGCGATCGCCGGCCCGGCCTTGCTGCCGCCGTTGCAAAATTGGTCGCTGCCGCTCGGCACCGACCGGCTCGGCCGCGACGTGCTGGCCGAACTTTTCCACGGCGCGCGCACCTCGCTGGCGGTTGGACTAGCGGCGGCCGCAGCTGCGCTTCTGGTCGGCGCGGTGGTGGGCACGCTGGCCGGTTTCGCCGGCGGCTTGATCGACGAGGTGCTGATGCGCATCACCGACGCCTTCCAGACCGTGCCTAGTTTTTTGCTGGCGCTGGCGTTCGTCAGCATCGTCGGCCCCTCGCTTGGTGTGGTGATCGCGGCCATCGCGCTCGGCGCCTGGACCGGGCCGGCGCGGGTGGCGCGCGCGGAAGTGCTGTCGATCCGCGAGCGCGACTATGTCGCCGGCGCTCGCGTCATCGGCATGCATCCGCTCGAGATTGCCTTTCGCGAGGTGCTGCCCAATGCGCTGCCGCCGGTGCTGGCGCTTTCCTCGGTGATCGTCGCGGCCGCCATCCTCACCGAAGCAGCGCTTTCCTTTCTCGGCCTCGGTGATCCCAACCGCGTCACCTGGGGCGGCATGATCGCCGAAGGCCGCACTGTCTTGCGCACCGCGCCTTTGCTGTCGATCGTTCCCGGTATCGCGCTGGTGCTGACCGTTCTCGGCGTTTACCTCGCCGGCGAGGGCGTGGTGGAAAGCACCGCGGTACGCAGGAGCCTTTCGTGACTGCGCTGCTTTCGATCCGCGATCTGACGGTGCGGTATCGGCGCGAGGGCGTCGAGGTAACGGCGCTGAAGGGCATCAGCCTTGATGTGGAAGCCGGGGAACGCCTTGCGATCATCGGTGAGAGCGGCTCGGGCAAGAGCACGCTGGCGCTGGCGGTTGCGGGATTGTTGGCGGAAGCGGCCGAGGTTGGAGGTTCGATCGAGTGGCAGAAACCTCGATCGTCTCATTCCGTGACAGCTTCGCATTTTCAGCCCTTAGGTGGCCGCGACATCGGCTTCGTCTTCCAGGACCCCTCCTTCAGCCTCGACCCGGTGATGCCGGTCGGCAAACAAATCGCCGAGGTCGCACGCACGCATCTCAACCTCACCTGGCGCGAGGCCTATGCCAAAGCCAAAACCCTGCTCGGACGCGTCCGCTTGCCCGACTCCGAAGCCGCCTTGCGCGCCTATCCGCACCAGCTGTCCGGCGGCCAGAAGCAGCGCGTTGCAATCGCCGCGGCCATCGCCGCCGCCCCGAAACTGCTGATTGCCGACGAGGCGACCAGCGCGCTCGACACCATCGTCCAGGCCGAGATCGTTTCCCTGATCCGCGGGTTGGTCAACGAGGACGGCCTGACGCTCGCCTTCATTAGCCACGACATCGCGCTCGCCGCCACGCTCGCCGAACGCATCGCGGTGCTGCGCCATGGCGAGTTGGTCGAATTGGGCGACACGGACCAGATCCTCAACGCGCCGCGCCATGCCTATACGCGCATGCTGCTCGATGCCCACCTCGGCCTCGACGCCAAGCCGCTTCTTGACCGGCAAGGCGCCTCGGCATGACCGTGCTCGCCGTCTCCAATCTCTCCAAGCGCTATCGCCGCGGCGGCAAACCTTTTGCGGCGGTCGACGATGTCTCGTTTGAGATCGGCCCGGCCGAAACGCTGGCCGTCGCCGGCCCGTCCGGCAGCGGCAAGTCGACGATTGCGCGGCTGGTACTGCGCCTGCTAGAGCCCGACGCTGGGCGCATCCAATTCGAGGGCGCGGACTTGCTTATCTTGTCGGGCGCCGCGTTGCGCGCCCGCCGTGCCCGCCTCCAGATGGTCTTCCAGGATCCGCTCGCCGCCTTTAACCCGCGCTCCACGGTGGCGCGTGCGCTGGACGACCCGTTGCGCATCCACGGCATCGCCTCGCGCTCGGAGCGCCCGCGCCGCATCGCAGCTCTCTTGGAGCGTGTCGGCCTCGATGCCGGCCTTGCCGCGCGCGCGATCCACGAGATTTCCGGCGGCCAGCGCCAGCGGGTAGCGATCGCCCGCGCCATCGCCACCCGACCGTCGCTGATCGTCCTCGACGAGGCGGTCTCGGCGCTCGACGTTTCGGTGCGCGGACAGATCCTGGATTTGCTGCTCGACCTGCAAAGACAGGAACGGATCGCCTATCTCTTCATTTCGCATGATCTCGGCGTAATCCGCGCCCTCGCGCATCGCATCGTTCTCCTCGAAGCCGGCCGGGTCGCCGAGAGCGGCGACGCCCGCACCGTCATCGCCAGCCCGCAATCGGCGGTCGGCAAGGCGCTGGTGGCGGCAACCCCGAGGCTGAATAGGATCAAAACACCATGACCGACTCCGACGCAGCCATTGCCGAAAAACTGTCGCGCGAGCTCGACTCCGCCTTTCGCAACCGGGGCGATCTCTATCGCCTCTTCCTCGATGAGCTGACCGCCGCGCTTGGCGCCGAGAAGGCCGAAGCATTAATGATCCGCACCATCGAAAAGCGCGGCCGGGAAGTTGCAGCGGCCGCTTTCGCCGGTTTCGGCCCCAATGATGCGCTGGCGATCGGCGAGGCGTTCCTTTCCGTCAGCCCGGATGGCGGGCGCATGTATCCGACCGACGTCGAGCGCGGGCCGGACCGCATCGCTTTCAAGGTGAAGCGCTGCCCGCTGAAGGATGCCTGGATCGAGGCCGGCGTCGGCCAGGAAAAGCTTGCCACGCTCTGCCGCATCGCCGGCGCCTTCGACCGCGGACTGTTCGAAGCAACCGGCGTGCGGTTCGCCAACGTGACCTGGACGCCGGGCCACGGCTCCGGCTGCTGCCACATCGCGCTGACCAACCGCGACACCTAGCAAGCCGACGATTTGATTTTGGCGACGACGTGCAGTTTCGCGCGGGATTCGTCGCCGGCACCGACGGGAAAGTCGGCGCCTCAATGCCTGAGGCGATCCCGCATCGCATACCACAGCATGCCGAGCACATAGAGCGGCCCGCGCAGCGCCGTGCCGCCGGGGAACGGCAGCGGCGTCAGCGTCGAGAACAGGTCGAGCCGCGAGGCATCGCCGGTGATCGCTTCCGCGAGCAGCTTGCCCGACAGCGTCGACAGGATGACGCCCTTGCCGGAATAGCCATGCGCGAAATAAACCTCGCCATAATGCCCGACATGCGGCAGGCGCGACGTCGTCACCGACACGAGCCCGCCCCAGGCATGGTCGATCCGGCACCCCCTAAGCTGTGGGAAGGTCTTTTCCATATGCGGCCGCACGAAGCCGGCAATGTCGGCGGGCGGCGAGGGCGTATAGCGCTCGCCGCCGCCGAACAGCAGGCGGCCATCCGCGGACATGCGGTAGTAATTGACCACGAAAAGCGTGTCCGAAACCGCGGCGTTGGACGGGATGACGTTGCGCGCGCCCAACGGCTCGGTGGCGACGATGTAGTTGCCGATCGGCATGATGCGGCTGTTGACGCGCGGCTCGAGCCCGTTGAGCAGCGCATCGCCGGCCAGCACCACATGCCTGGCACGGACCGAGCCCTTGTCGGTGAACAGCCGGATAGCGGGCTCGCGCTCCAACCGGACAGCGACCGAGTTCTCGTGGATGGTGACGCCAGCGGCAGAAGCGGCCCTGGCGAGCCCCAGGGTGTAGTTCAGCGGATGCATGTGGCCGCCGAGCGTCTCGAAGGATGCACCGAGATAAGGCGTATCGACCATGCGCCGCGCCTCCGCCGCCGACAGGATCTCGACATGCGGGAAGTCCATCACCTTGGCGAGGCACTCGGCCTCCTCCTCGAATTCGCGCATGTCGGAGCCGTTGACCGCGCCGACCAGATGGCCGGTCAGCCGCAAGTCGCACTCGATGCCGTGGCGCTCGATAATGTCGAGCACCAAGCCTCTCGCCTCGAAGGCGAGGTCGAATAGCGCTTTCGCCCGCTCCGGCCCGAACGCCTTGACCAGCCCCTTGGCGCCCTTGCGCAGACCGGGGATTATCTGGCCGCCATTGCGCCCGGAGGCACCCCAGCCGATCTTGCCGCCTTCGAGCAGCACCACTTTAAGGCCGCGTTCGGCCGCATGGAGCGCCGCCGAAAGCCCGGTGCAGCCGCCACCGACGACCACCAGGTCGGCTTCTACATCGCCGGTAAGCGCCGGATGGTCCGGCGCCGCATTGGCAGTCGCCACATAATAGGATTTGCCGATATCAAGTCCGGAATTGAAACCCGTCGAAGCCATAGTCACACCTTGAGCAGCAGATGGTCGCGTTCCCACGACGTCACCACCGTCTGGAACAGGTCGAGCTCTACGCTTTTCACGCGCAGATAGGTTTGGAAGAAATCCTCCCCGAGTAGCGCCCGCACCGGCTCGCAGGCGGCGAAACGGTCGAGCGCTTCCTCCATGGTCTTGGGCAGCGTGCTCTGGCTGCGATAGGCGTTGCCGAAGGCTTCTTGCGAGCGGGCCAGCTTCTCCTCGACGCCCAGATATCCGGCGATCAGCGAGCCGGCCATGGCGAGGTAGGGATTGGCGTCGGCTCCCGGCAACCGGTTCTCCACCCGCCGCGCGGCGCGCCCGCCCATCGGCACCCGCAGGCCGCAGGAGCGGTTATCATGCGACCATTCGATATTGGCCGGCGCGCTGTGGCCCGGCCGGATGCGGCGATACGAGTTCACGTTGGGCGCAAGCAGCGGCATGATTTCAGGCACGTATTTCTGCAGGCCCCCGATGAAGTGCGCGAACATTTCTGTGTCCTCGCCGTCTTTGCCGGCAAACAGGGGCTCGCCGCCTTCGTCGATGATGGACATGTGAAGATGCATCGAGCTGCCGGCCTGCGCCGCGATCGGCTTCGCCATGAAGGTGGCGTGCATACCGCTCGCCTGCGCCGCCTGCCTGGCCATGCGCTTGAACAACAGCACCTTGTCGGCCAGCGCCAGCGGGTCGCCATGGAGGAAGTTGATCTCGAGCTGCGCCGTGCCGGATTCGTGGATCAGCGTGTCGAGCGGCAGGCCGGCCGCCGCGGCGTGCTCATAGAGGCGACGCGTCACCGCTTCGAACTCCTCCAGCGCCTGCATGTCATAGGGATGCTGCACGCTTTCCGGCCGTCCGTTGCGCCCGACCGGCGCGGTCAGCGGCCGGTCCGGATCGGGATTGGGCGCCGTAAGGTAGAATTCGAGCTCCGGCGCCATCACGGCGTGCCAGCCGCGCCGGCGGTAAAGATCGAGCACGGCCCTCAGCACATGGCGCGGCGAAGCCATCCACGGCCGGCCGTCCATGTGAAACGTATCGGCAAAGACATAGGCCTTGCCGTCTCCGCCGCCCGGCGCAACGCTGAGCGTCGACAGGTCGGGCACCATGCGCATGTCGGGGTCCTGATAGGCGAACCCTTCATCGATGGAGCCGGAATAGCGGCCGTCGATCGCGACCAGGAAAGCGCTGCTGGGCAGGTAGAGCGCACGGTCCTCGAGCGACTTCAGGAACTTGGCCGCCGGCAAGGCCTTGCCGCGCAGCACACCGTTGACATCGGGCACCAGGCACTCGACCTCGCTTATTCCATGCGTGGTCAGCCAGCTTTGCGGATCGGCGCTGGGAAATGAGGAATTCGGTTTGTCAGGCATCGGTCATGTCCGTACGAAGGAGAAGTCGCTTCGGCGGGCACGTCCGTTTCGGTTTGAGCGCTGAGTAAGCTACGTGATCTGAACGACGGACGCCCGCCTGATGGCCGGCCAACAGGCCGGATCGAGCGCTCCGCATACCCCCTCGGTCCAGCCGTCACGAACGACATGCGAACCGACCTTGGTCTCCTCCGCGCGTTGCAGATTCTCGTGCCGGCAACAGCGCATGACTAGTGATGCCCCGCTGAAAGACGACTTCTTGCGGCCGAAATTGAAAACAGCCGAGAGCCGGAGCGGCTTTTTTCCATTTGCACGGCAAACCTCTTCAAGGAACCTGGCCTACGGTTTGACCGATCGTTGCTTCCGGCGCAAGCCCACCCGCTGGGGCCGCTGCGCGCGTTGCCCGCCCGAAGGAACCCGCTGCCGGTTTTGATGTTCCCACTGAGCACGCCACCGGCGCACAGCGCGGCCGACGGATTCAGCACGATCAGGAGCGATGGGATGGAAAGCACGATCGAAACGGGGGCATGTTTTTGCGGGGCGATCGCGGCCGAGATGCAGGGCGATCCGTTCTGGATCTGCTTCGACCATGATGACGACTGCCGCCGGGCGATCGGAAGCCCGCTGACCATCTGGATCGGTTACCGGCCGGACCAGTTCCGCTTGACCCGCGGCCAGCCCAGGGAATTCTCGAAGACCCGGGGCATCGTCCGCAGCTTCTGCGAGAAATGCGGCACCTCGATCGCCTATCGCGACGAGGGTCTGAACGACGAGCTTTATGTCACCATCGGCTTCTTCGACCATCCGGAGCGGTTTCGGCCACAAGCCCACGCCTATTGGCGGCTGCGTCTGCCCTGGCTGGAATTTTCCGACGATCTGCCGCGTATCGACACCTACTCGCGACGCCGCGATCCGGCATTTGGAAATCCCGTCGACCGGTAGATCGCTCGCCAAGCGCGCCTCAGCCGATGCTTTCGCCGCCGTCGACGACCAGCGCCTGGCCGGTCATGAAGGACGAGCGGTCGGAGACCAGGAACAGGATTGCTTCGGCGATTTCCTCCGCGCTCGCCCAGCGCCCCATCGGGATCTTGGTACGGACATAGTTTTCGATTGCGTTGCGCCCGCCCATCTGGGTGATGAACGGCTCGTTGAACGGCGTGTCGACCCAGCCCGGACAGAGCGCGTTGATGCGCACATTGTGCTTGGCGTAGTCGAGCGACATCTGCCTGGTCATCGCCACCACCGCATGTTTGGACGTGGCATAGGCGATCATCTCGCGATCGTAGAAGACGCCGGAATTGGACGCAGTGTTGAGGATGACGCCGCCGCCCTGCGCGATCATCGCCGGCATGACGGTCTTCGCCGCGAGGAACTGCGCACGCACATTGATCCGCCACGACGCGTCCATGCCGTCGGTGCTGACTTCCGTCAGCGTGCCGCCGACCTGGATGCCGGCATGGCTGTGCAGGATATCGATCCGGCCGTGCTTGCCGAGCGTTCCCGCTATGAGGTCCTCGACCGCCGTGTCGTTGCCGACATCAGTCGCAACCGCTTCGGCGCGGCCGCGGGCTGCGCGGATAGCGGCCGCCGTGGCCTCGCCTGCCGCCGGATCCCGGTCGGCGATCACCACGACAGCCCCTTCCCGCGCCATGATCATGGCGCCGGCGCGCCCGATGCCCGACCCGGCGCCCGTCACCACGGCGATGCGATCTTTCAAAATCATGGATCTGTCTTTCAAGGCGATGGTTTTCGTCGGCCGAGCTGCCATTGCGCGAGCAGGACGAGCAGCACCGAGGCGGCGAGCACGATCGTCGCGATGGCGTTGATCTCCGGCGTCACGCCGCGTCGGATCGAGGCAAAGACATAGATCGGCAAGGTCGTCTGCGCGCCGGCGACGAAGAAGGCGATGATGAAGTCGTCGAAGGAGAAGGTGAAGGCGAGCAGGAAACCGGCAATCACCGCCGGCATGATTTGCGGCAGCACGATCGAGCGGAACGTCGTCAGCGGTGTCGCATAGAGATCGCTCGAGGCCTCGACCAGGTTGCGGTCAAGGCTGCTGAGCCGCGTGCCGACGATCATCGTCACCAGCGCCATCGAGAACAGGCCGTGCGCGGCGATGATCGAGCCGTAGCCGAGCGCCAGGCGCGGCGGCTGGTCGGTCGGCCAAACCGAAGCGAGGAACGGATTGACGACGGCGAAGAGCTGCACCAGGGCTACCAGCGTCGAAATGCCGATGACCACACCCGGCACAACGATCGCGGCACCCAGCAATGCGTCGAACACGCCCCTTGTCCGCGCGCCGACACGCTGCAGCCCGAGCGCCGCGGCAGTGCCGCAGAAGGCCGCGAGCAGCGCGCTGGTGGTGGCGATGAACAGGCTGTTCTTCAGCGCCTCGACCAGGAACGGGTTCGACAGCGCCTTGCCGTACCATTGCTCGGAGAAGCCGGTGAACTCGCTGGCGTGGTGGCCGGCATTGAAGGAGAACAGCACGACCAGCGCGATCGGCAGATAGAGGAACGCAAAGACGGCAACGACGAAGGCGCGCATCAGATCAGGTCCACGCGGCGGGCGCCGGAAAGCCGGGTCGAGATGCGGTTGGCGATGATCAGCACCACGACCGAGACCAGCACCAGCGTGATGGCAATCGCCGATCCGAACGGCCAGTTGCGTGACTGCAGGAAGAGGTCGACCAAGGCGTTGCCGATGAAGAACACCTTGCCGCCGCCAAGCAGCGTGGGGATCAGATACTCGCCGAGCAGCAGGATCATCACCAGCGAAAATCCGGTCATCACGCCCGGCAACGACAGCCGGAGCGTGACGCCGAGGAAGGTCGATAGCGGCGTAGCACCCAGATCGGCGGAAGCCTCGAGCAGCCGCCGGTCGAGCCGCTCGAGGCTGACATAAATCGGCAGGATCATCAGCGGCAGATAGCCATAGACGATGCCGAGCAGCACCGCGCCAGGCGTGTTGATCAGCCTGAGATCCTCGATGCCTATATAGGCGAGCAGGGCGGGAATGCCGCGCCCGCCAAGGATGTACATCCAGGCATAGGTGCGCATCAGAAGGCTGGTCCAGAACGGGATGACGATCAGCGCGAGCAGGATCAGCCGCCAGCGCTGCGGCGCGCGCAGCGCCAGGTAGTAGGCGACAGGATAGCCGACGAGGAGGCAGGCCAGCGCGCCGACCGGCGCCAGCATCATCGTGTTCCAGAAGGCGGTCGCCCGTGCCGGCAGGTTGGCATATTGAGCGAAGGTGAACGCTGCCTGGTAGCCGCCCTCGGGTGCCCGCTCACCGACGCTGAAGACGGCGATGGCGACGAACGGCAAGACCAGGAACACGACGAGCCACAACGTCGCCGGAGCGAGCAGCAGGGCCGTCAGAAGATTTTTGCGAAGGAACCTGCCGCGCATTGAAAAAGCCGCTTCGGCGCCGGCGGACCTCTGCCCGCCGGCGGTAAGAACTTGACCGGAGTTGGTGCCCTGACTCACGCGGCCTTGAAGCGCGCCATCAGCTCGGCGCGGCCCGGATCGGTGAGCGTCGCGGCGGCGCCGAACTCGAGCGGCTTCAGAAGCTCGGCGGCCGGATAGAGAATCGGGTTCTCGAGCACCTCCTTCGGCAGCAGCGCGTTGACCCGCGCGTCGGTCGAGGGCGCGCCATTGGCCAGATGCTCCTTGACGGCGACCTTCGGGTTCATCAGGTAGTTGAGCAGCGCATAGCCGGCCGGCTTGTTCGGCGCGTCCTTCGGGATGGCGTAGAAGTCGGTCCAGATCTCGCCGCCCTCCTTGCCGAGCACATAGGCGATCTCAGGAATATCGCGATGAAGCTGCGCGCCGTCGTTGGTCCAGCACATCGTCATCCAGGCGTCGCCCGAGCGCATCGACGGCTGATAGTCGCTCGACACCGCGAACAGATGCGGCTTGACCTTGAGCAGCAGTTCCTCGGCCTTGGCGAGCTCGTCCTGCTTCAGCGAGTTGAACGAGTAGCCGTGATATTTCAGCGCATTGCCGATCGTGGTCAGCTGGTAGTCGTGCACCATGGTGCGGCCATCGCCTTCCGCCATGGCCGTGTCCCAGAATTCCTTCCAGCTCGACATAGGCTTGGCGAGCTTCTTGGTGTTGACGGCAAAGCCGGTCGTGCCCCAGTTCTTCGGCACGGCGTAGATCGTGCCGTCGATCGTGCCTTCCGCGGTGAAGCGGGCATCTTCCTTGCTGCCGTCGAAATTGCCGAGCTTGGCCATGTCCAGCGGCTCGATGATCCCGAGCTTCTTATAGGTCGAGATGGTGTAGTTGGTCGGCACGAACAGGCTCCAGCCCGAGCCGCCGGCCTGCAGCTTGGCCAGCATCTCTTCGTTCGAACCGAAGACGTTGACCTCGACGGCCACGCCCGTCTCGGCCTTGAAGTTCTCGAAGGTCTGCGGGTCGTGATAGTTCGGCCAGGTGGCGATAGACATGCGGTCGCCGAGGTTCTCGGCACCAAAGGCCGGTGTCGGCATGATGCCGAGCTCGCGCGCCATCACCGCGGTCGCGACACCAAGACCGGTGAGGCCAAGGAAGTCGCGTCGGCTGATCGAGCCGCGCTTCAGGCGCATCAATTGGTCGACGAATTTTTCGGGGCTTATCGGCAATCCGTCACGATAGGATTTTGACATGTTGGTCTTCCCTCTGGTTGGTCCCGTTGTTCTTAGGGTGCGGAAACGCCAGCGGCGCTCCGGCGGCGAAGCCGATGGCGACGGGTTCGCCCGGCTCGAAAAGGTTGCCCCGGCCAGTCACGTGATCGGCCTTGGTAAGCAATGATCCAATGCCCTGCACTTCGATCGCGTATTCCGCGGTCGAGCCAAGAAAGATGCGGTTCCGGACAATGCCCTTGAGTCCGCCGCCTCCGGGCGCCGAGAGGCTGAGCGATTCCGGCCGAAGGCTGACGGATACGGCCTCGCCCCGGCTGAGCGGTACCCGCTTGCGCGCCGAAATCACCGTGCCGTCGGCGAGCGCCACATCGACGAGGTCGCCGGAGAGCCCGGCCACCTTGCCGCTGAGCAGATTCGTCTTGCCGACGAAATCGGCGACGAACAGATCGGCCGGCTCGTCATAGATCTCGCTCGGCTGGCCGATTTGCACCACGCGGCCGCCATTCATGACGCACACGAAGTCGCTCATCGACAGCGCCTCCTCCTGGTCGTGGGTGACCAGAACGAAGGTGATGCCGATTTCGCGCTGCAGGTTCTGCAGCTCGATCTGCATGTCTGTGCGCAGCTTCTTGTCGAGCGCCGCCAGCGGCTCGTCGAGCAGCAGCACCGCAGGCTTGTTGACCAGCGCCCGGGCGAGCGCGACGCGCTGCTGCTGGCCGCCGGAAAGCTCGTGAATCTTGCGGCGTCCGTAGCCCGCAAGCTGCACCATGGCCAACGCCTCGCCTGCCTTCAGGCTGATCTCGCGCGGCGACAGACGCGGCCTTGCCTGGCGCAGTCCGTAGGAGATGTTCTCCTCGACATCGAGATGCGGAAACAGCGCGTACTGCTGGAACACCATGTTGACCGGACGCCGGTAAGGCGGCGTTCCGGCCATGTCGCGGCCGCGGATCAGCACCTGCCCCTCGCTCGGCTGCTCGAAGCCGCCGATCATGCGCAGGCATGTCGTCTTGCCGCAGCCGGATGGTCCGAGCAGGGCGACAAAGGCCGCCGGCGGGATGGCAAGGTCGATGCCGCTGACCGCCGTGACGGCGCCGTAGCGCTTGGTGACCGCGCGAAACTCGATATCGGGCACTGCAGTCAAGCCACGGGCTCCAGCGACAGCGTGAGGCAATTTTGCAAAGCTAGCAGAGCCAATGGCGTCTAGTATATACCTCGCGGGTGGTATATTTAGTTGATTTTATCGTTTAGAGGGGTATGAATTGAGCGCCTCCCGCAGCGACGACTACAACGCGCTCGGCGCCGTGATTGCCGCGGCGCGCGAGACCGGCGATCATTTCGGCAAGGCGATCGTCGGCTGGCTGCGCGGGCATGTCCGCTTCGATCACTGCGTCGTCTTCGGCTATCGGGGTGCTGCGCGGCCGCCGCTTCTGTTCGAGACCTTCTCGCCGGCCGAAAGCCACATCTTCGTCGCGCTCTATCAGGAAGGGCCCTATCTGCTCGACCCCTTCCATCACGCCGCGGTCGAGCGCAGGGAAGGCTTCTGGCGCATGCGCGAGTTGGCGCCGGACCGCTTCTATGCCAGCGAGTACTACCGCTCGTACTACAGCCAGACCCGGCTCGCCGAGGAGGTCGGCTTCTTCGTTCCGCTGGCCGGCAAGGATGCGCTGGTGCTGTCGCTGATGCGGCTGCGCGCCTCGGGGCCGTTCGGAACAGCCGACGCTAGGCTGTTGCGCGACATGGCTCCCGCGGTGGTCGGCTTCTGCCGACAGCGCTGGCCAGCCTTGCCTGCCGAAGAGACCACGGTTGCGCCGCCGGGCGAAGCCGCGGCGGTGACCAATGAGCTGGATCGCGCCCACATCTGGAAGAGCCTGTCGCTGACCTCGCGCGAGAAACAGGTCGTCGACCTGGTGCTCCAGGGTCACTCGACGGAATCGATCGCCAGGGCGCTCAGGATCGTCCCAGGGACCGTGAAGGTCCATCGCCGCAACATCTATCGCAAGCTCAAGATCAGGTCGCAGGCCGGCCTCTTCGCGCGCTTCGTCGAGATCATCGACGCGCGCATCGGATAGCGCGTCTCCAGCTAACTGGAACCGCTCCACGGCGCGCATGCCGAGGGGCGCCGTTCGGGCCAGTCAGGAGGCCGCCCCTGCCTCACTTGCGGCGCCGCGCGTTAACCGTCTATCGTGCGGATCGAGGGCCGCCGGCCAAGTCTCCGGTTGCAGACAGAGCGGCTAAACCAGATTTCAGGGACGGACGAAGTAGCGCATAGCCAATGGCCGACAAAACACAATTCGGACTGACTGCCCTCGACACAGTACCGCTGCATGAGAAAGTCTATCTGGAACTGGTGCGGGCGCTGATGTCGGGTCAGCTCCAGCCCGGCCAGAAGCTGACCTCGCGCAAGCTCGCCAAGGAGCTCGGCACCAGCGACATGCCTGTGCGCAGCGCCTTCATGCGGCTGCAGGCGCTCAGGGCGCTGAGCCCGATGCCGAACGGCAGCGTCGAGGTGCCGATGATTTCGGCGGACCGTTTCCAGCAGCTCACCGACGTGCGCACGGTCCTGGAAGGCACGGCCACTGAGCTCGCCACCGGCCTCATCAACGGCAACAACTTGCGCGCCATCCGCCGTCATTGCGCCGAACTCACCCAGGCCGCCCGCAGCGGCGACATCGACGACTACCTGCGCAAGAATCACGACTTCAAGTTCTCGATATACCGCCACTGCGGCAACGAGCAGATGATCTTCCTGATCGAGACCGTGTGGATGCAGGTGGGCCCCTTCCTCCGCAACCTGCGCATCGGCTTCGAGGACGACCTCGCCGGCATTCTCGGCATCGACTATCATGAAGAGGTCGTGGCGGCGATCGAGGTCCAGGACGGCGAACGAGCCCGCGCGGCCATCGTGCGCGACATCGACGAGGGCGCGACGCACATTCTCAAACAGATCAAGTTTCCTGAATTGCGGCACTAATGCCTCAGCGTAGATCGAGGGATTGCCCTCGGCCATCACGATACCGGCCAGCTCACCGTTGACCGCGCAAATGCCCCCTTGGCTTTCCCCTAGCGGCCAGCTATGTTGCGATCGCAGATCGCAGCTATGGACCCAAAATGCCGCCCGATATCCCAGCTAGTGAATTGAAAAAATGAAGGAACATCGCCTGGAACCATCCGTGGCGACCTTCATAAACTCACAAGCTGTAGAATGGATATCGTAGCCGGAACGGCTGCAGCACCTCCGAAAGAACAGGGGCTGGAAATTGGGCGATGCAATTGCGGACGTTTTGAACTGGCTTGAAAGCAGAAGCGACATCCAGAGCCTGCGGGCCGCGGTGTGCGACCTGAACGGCATCATGCGCGGCAAGCGCATCCCGGTCGAGCAGGCGCGCAAGGCGCTCGAAGGCAAGCTGCGCATGCCTTATTCGCTGATCGGGCTCGACATCTGGGGAGAGGACATCGAAGGCAACGCCCAGGTTTTCTCGACCGGTGACGCCGACGGGCTTTGCCATTGGACCGGACGCGGCATCCTGCCCGTCAACTGGACGGCGCATCCGACGGCGCTTTTGCCCCTGTGGCTCGCCGACGAGGCCGGCGCACCCTATCTCGGCGATCCGCGCCGCGCGCTCGCCCGCATCCTCGACCGCTACGCAGCGCTTGGTCTGACGCCGGTTACCGCGACCGAGCTTGAATTCTATCTCGTCGATCCGACATCGCAGCGTCCGGTCGGTCCTGTCTCGCCGGTCACCGGCCGGCGTCTCGATTCCGATGCGGCGCTTTCGATCGACGAAATCGACGATTTCGAAGGCTTCATCCACGACATCTACGAAGCCTGCCGCATGCAGGGCATTCCGGTCGATACGGCGATCGCCGAGAACGGCGTCGGCCAGTTCGAGATCAACCTCAACCACGTTCCGGATGCCTTGCGCGCCGCGGACGACGCCGTGCTTTTCAAGCGCACGGTCAAGGGCATCGCGCGCAAGCACGGCTTTGCCGCCTGCTTCATGGCCAAGCCCTATGGCGAGCGCGCCGGCAACGGTTTCCATGTTCATTTCAGCGTGCTCGACAAGGACGGCCGCAACATCTTCGACGACGGCAGCGACCAGGGCTCCGACACCATGCGCCACGCCGTCGGCGGCCTGCTCGCGGCCATGGCCGAAAGCACGCTGGTGTTCGCGCCGCATTTCAATTCTTATCGCCGGCTGCGGCCACGGTCCTATGCGCCGACGGCTGTCGCCTGGGGCTACGAAAACCGCATGGTGGCGATCCGCATTCCAGGCGGCCCGTCTGCCGCGCGCCGCATCGAGCATCGCGTTTCCGGGGCCGACGCCAATCCCTATCTGGTGCTGGCGGCGATCCTGGGTGCCGCGCTGATGGGCATCGAGCGGCAGCTGTCGCCTGGCGAGCCGACCGGCGGCGAGGGACAGGGCCTCACGCTTGCCAAGCTGCCGCCTGACTGGGCCTCGGCGATCGCCGCTTTCGAGACCGGCAAGCGCGTCGCCGAAATCTTCCCGGCCGTGCTGCGCGACGCTTTCATCGCCTGCAAACGCCAGGAGTTGAACACCTTCGCGCTCAATGTCAGCGACTTCGAGATCGAGACCTATCTCGAAAGCGTCTAACCCCGCGCGGGGCTATTCTCCCGACCGGGCCCGCTGGCGCTCTTGCACGATGACGGCCAGGATTAAAAGCGCGCCCTTGGCGAGCAGCTGGTAGAAGGTCGGCACGGAGGTCAGGATCATGCCGTTGTTAAGGACGCCGATGATCAGCACACCTAACATCGCGCCGATGATCGTGCCCTTGCCGCCCTGCAGCGCGCAGCCGCCGAGGATCGCGGCGGTGATAGCCTCGAGCTCCAGCCCCTGGCTGCCGGAGGCGGGCTGTCCGGACATGGTGCGGCTGGCGAGCACCAGACCCGCCACCGCCGCGGCGAAGCCGCTCATCGCATAGATCGAGATCTGGTAGCGGCGGATCGGGATGCCGGCGAGCCGCGCCACCGTCGGATTGCCGCCGAGCGCGTAGATGTTGCGGCCGACGACCGTCTCACGGGTGAAAACGATGAAAGCCGCCATCGCCGCGATCAGCAGCCAGATGGCGAAGGGCAGGCCGAACAGCGTGCCGATGCCCAGCGCGCGCAGGCTGTCGCCGGTGATCGGTATGGAATTGCCGTTGTTCATCAGATAGGCGAGGCCGCGGAAGGCCGACATCGTGCCAAGCGTCGCGATCACCGCATTGACCGGCCCGTAGACGATGATCAGCCCGTTGACTGCGCCTGCCAGCAATCCGGCGAGCAGGCCGGCGAGGATGCCGGCGGGGATGGAGCCGGTTTCCTGGGCGGCGACGGCCAGCACCATCGTGCTCAGGCCGACGATCGACCCGACCGAGATGTCGAGCCCGCCCGATACGATGACGACGGTCTGCGCCATTGCCAGGATGCCGAGAATGGTGACCGCGAGGCCTATGTTGATCAGGTTGCGGGGCGTGAAGAAGACGTCCGGCCTCAACACGCCAAAGATCGCCAGCAGCACGACCAGGGCGATCAGCAGGCTGATGTTTTGCGCGCCGATGCGGCCAAACAGACTGGCCGGCGCGCGCTCGCGGCCGGCGGTCGCGGTATCGGTCACGACACCCTCCTTTCGATTGCTTTCTTGTCCGAGCGCATGGCCAGTGCCAGCACCGCCTCCTCGCTCGCTTCTTGCCACGGCAGCTCGCCACTGATGCGGCCGCTCTGCATGACCAGGACGCGGTCGGCGAGGCCGAGCAGCTCCGGCATCTCCGAGGAGATGAGCACGATGGCGAGGCCTTGGTCGGCCAGGCTTTCGATGAGCCTGTAGATCTCCGCCTTGGCACCGACATCGATGCCGCGCGTCGGCTCGTCGAGGATGAGCACAGCCGGCCCCCGCGCCTGCCAGCGCGCGAAGACGACCTTCTGCTGGTTGCCGCCGGACAACTTCCCGACGGCCTGCTCGATCGACGGCGTCTTGACCCTGAGCTCGGCGACATGGCGGGCGACCAGCGCGCGCTCGCGCCTGCGGCTGAAGAAGCCGTAGCGCGACACCTTGTCGGGCACCACGAGGCTGACATTGTCGCGCACCGCCTGCATAAAAAGCAGGGCTTCCTGCTTGCGGTCCTCCGGCACCAGCCCGATTCCGGCGGCAACTGCATCCGCCGGCTCGCGTGGCCTGTAAGGCTGGCCGCCGACGGCCATTCGCCCGGAGAGCAGAGGATCGAGGCCGACGATCGCACGCGCGACTTCCGTCCGCCCCGCGCCGACCAATCCACCCAGGCCGACGATCTCGCCGGCCCTGACCTCGAAGCTGATCCCGTCGACGCGGCGTGTCGTGACGCCTTCGAGCGCCAGCCGGACCGGCCCGAGCGCGCGCTCTTTTCGGTTGAACAGGTCGCTCACCGGCCTGCCAACCATCAGCCGCACCATGCGCTGCTCATCGAGCGCCGCGATTGGCTCGTCGGCGACCCGGCTGCCGTCGCGCATCACCACGCAGCGATCGGCAAGCTCGATGATCTCGCGCAGCCGGTGCGAGATGTAGATCACCGCGACACCGTCGGCCTTCAGGCGCCGGATGACGCGGAACAGCCGCTGCGCCTCGTCCTCCGTCAAAGACGAGGTCGGCTCGTCGAAGGCAAGCAGCCGCGCGCCCGGCCGCAGCGCGCGCATGATTTCGATCAGCTGCCTCAGCGCCGGGCTCAGGCCATGGCAGCGCTGCCCGGGCGAAAGCACGTCGACCACGCCAAAGGTGCGCAATAGGTCGAGACTGCGCCTTTCGAGATCAGCGCGGTCGAGAAAAATCCCGCCCCGCGCCTTGATGTCGCCGATGAAGATGTTTTCCGCCACCGTAAGCTCCGGGATGATCTCCGGCTCCTGATGGATGACGCGGATGCCCGAGCCGTGTGCGGCGCGCGGCGAGCTGAGCTGCACCGGCTGCCCGTCGACCAGAACCCGGCCGCTATCCGGCCGATGCTCGCCCTCCAGCACGCGCATCAGCGTCGACTTGCCGGCGCCGTTCTCGCCGATCAGCGCGGTGATCTCGCCGACGTTGAAAGCGACCGACACGTCGCGCAGCGCCTGCACGGCGCCGAAGCGCTTGCTGACGCCTTCGACAGAAACGACGGGCACGGTCATGGGCGGGAGGCTCCCTTTGAAGCCGCCCGCCCGAAGGCCATCCGCTCCGAGCCCGAAAGGGAGCCTAGGACTTGCAACCGAGAGTGTCCTTGAACTTGGCGAAGTTCTCGCCGCTGATCAGCGTGGCGTCCTGGAAATAGTCCTTCTGCATCTCCTTGCCGGTGGCTTGGTCGTAGAGCGCCTGGATGGCGGCGGCGCCGTGCTTGGCGCTGTCCAGCCACATGGTGCCGCGGAAGCCCGTCGGCTTGCCGGAACCGAAGGCCTCGCAGGAGCGGGAGCCGTCGATGCCGATGCCGATGACGTTCTCCGGCTTCATGCCGGCATTCTCTGTGGCGCGCACGCCGCCGAGCACGCCGTCGTCATTGCAGGAGTAGAAGATCCACTTCTCGGCGTCCGGATTGGCCGTCAGCGTCGTCGACACGACATCGATCGAGTTGACCATCGTATTGTCGTAGGGTATCGAGACGATGCGCGACTTGATCTCCGGGATCGCCGCGACCAACGCTTCCTCCGCGCCCTTGTTGCGGCGCATGCAGGTGTCGGCCTTCTGGTCCTCGATCGAGCCGACGCGGACCTTGGAGAGGTCCTTGTCCCAGCCTTCGGCCTTGACGATGCGGGCAATCTCGCCGCCGACCTGCTTGCCGATGTTGAGCGCGTTCATGCCGACATAGGCGACCGGCGTGCCGTCGGCGAAGGCGATGTCGTCGTCGACAGCAATCAGGCCGATCTTGGCGGCCTTTGCTTTGTCGGCGACGACCGGGCCGAGCGAGCGGTCCGGCACCACCACGGCGATGCCCTTGACGCCGTCGCCGACATAGGTGTCGAAGGTGGTGACGGCGAGGTTGGCGTCGAACTGAACGTCCTGGACAAGCAGGTCGACGCCGAGCTCGGCGGCCTTGTCCTTGGCGCCCTTCACCTCGCGG
The DNA here is from genome assembly GCF_002294985.1 of Mesorhizobium sp. WSM3862. Lineage (GTDB taxonomy): Bacteria > Pseudomonadota > Alphaproteobacteria > Rhizobiales > Rhizobiaceae > Mesorhizobium. Next base: position 220,633 of record NZ_NSGE01000009.1, read on the forward strand.
ACGAACCAGGGATGGTCGCCCATCTTGTTGATATAGCCGAACTTCATCTTGTCCTGCGCGCCGGCGCCGTGGACCGTCAGCGCGACGGCTGCGGTCGCGGCCACAGCAAGCCACGTCCTGATCATGCGTTTCATGGTTTCCTCCTCCATCGATCCCGGCCGGCGGGAGTCCTTTTTGCTTGAAGACGTTTCCGGCGACCGGCCGCCGGTGCGAAACCTCATTCGTGATAGAGAACCGAGCGCCCGCCATCGATGACGATGCAGGCCGCGTTGATGAACGGGGCCTCGTCGGAGCCGAGGAAGACGGCGGTCATCGCCACCTCCTCCGGCCGGCCGATGCGGCGCGGCGGGTGCAGGTCGTAGGTGCGCTGGCGCTCCGCCTGCGGATCAGGAAAGGTGTTCCAGTAGTCGACCGCGATCTGCGTCTCGATGTAGCCGGGTGCGATCGCGTTCACGCGGACGCCCTCGGCCGCGTATTGGATGCCGAGCGATCGAACCAGGCCGAGCAGTCCGTGCTTGGCAACCGGATAGGGGAAGGTCGAGGGGATGATCGCGAAAGAATGGCAGGAAGCGATCGCCACGATCGAACCCTGCGTCTGAGCCCGCATCGCCGGCAGCACGGCGCGCGCCGAATACCACACCCCGTCGAGATCGACGGCAAAGCAGCGCCGCCATTCCTCTTCCGTGGTTTCCAGCGGCTCGTGGAAAACGTTGATGCCGGCATTGGCGACCAGCACGTCGATGCGGCCGAAGGTGGCAAGCGCTTGCTCGGCCATCGCTTTGCAGGATGCGATATCGGCGACGTCGGTCTCCACGAACAGCGCCCGAGCGCCGGCTTCGACCAGCGACGCGGCAACGCTCTTTCCGCTGAGCGCATCCTTTTCGGCCACGACGATGGCCGCACCCTCGGCGGCCATCGCGCGCGCCGTCGCCTCGCCGATGCCGCGCCCGGCGCCGGTGACAATCACCACCTTGTCCTTCAGTCGCCCGGCCATGGTCACCAGTCCACGATGGTGCCGTCGGCAAGGACGGCATTGGTGGTGTGCATGACCTCCGGCCTGTAGGGATGCCGATCGGCGACCGCTTCGTCGACCTCGACGCCGAGCCCGGGCGCATCCGGCACCTGCCAGCAGCCGTCGATCATGCGGATCGGCCCTTTCACCACCTCGAAATACCAGGGCACGGCACCGACCATCTCTTCCTGGATCAGGTGATTGGGCGTGGAGACCGCGAAATGCAGCGCCGCCGCGCCGGCGATCGGACCGAGCGGATTGTGCGGCGCCACACCCACCGAGACCGCCTCGGCCATGGCGGCGATTTTCTTCGCCTCGAGCAGGCCGCCGCAGTGGCAGATGTCCGGCTGCACGATGTCGACCGCCCTTGCCCGGAAAAGGTCGTCGAATTCGGGACGATCGATCAGCCGCTCGCCGGTGGCGATCGGCACGCGCGATTTGGCGACGAGCTGCGCCAGCGCGCCGGTCTCGCCCGGCGGCAGCGGCTCTTCGACGAACATCGGTCGGTAGGGCGCAAGCGCGGCGATATAGGCGAGCGCGGTGGAGGCCGAGGCGGGACGGCCGTGGAAATCGACCATGATCTCGACTTCGGGACCGACTGTCTTGCGCAGCGCCTCCATTAGGCGGCCGACCTTGTCGACCTCGACGAGCGGCGCATGATAGTGGCTGTAGGGGATGAAGACGGCCTTCAGCGCGCGATAGCCCGTGGCAACCACTTCGGAGGCGCGCCGCACCAACGGCTCGGTCTCCAACGTTTCGTAGACGGCGCGCATGTCGCCGAGGCCGAGATGCGTGTAGACCTTGACCCGGTCGCGCACCTTGCCGCCGAGCAAGCGCCAGACCGGCTGATCGAGCCATTTGCCAAAAATGTCCCAGAGCGCCAGCTCGATGCCGGAAACCGCCGACATGCCGATGACGCCGAGCCGCCAGAACGAGTGCTTTTTGAGGATGCGCACCGCCTGCTCGATGTCGCGCGGGTCGCGGCCGACCAGAAGCGGCGCGAGGTCATTGACGGCGCCGACGACGGCCTGGGTCTTCCATTCCAGCGTCGCCTCGCCCCAACCGTAGAGGCCCGGCTGGTCGGTCTCGACACGCACGAACACCCAGTTGCGCATATCCGCGTTCACGACGCGCGTGGTGATGGCCACGATCCTCAAGCGCAACTCCTCCCATTGACGCTAATTAGATCATATGAAATTAAAATATCATATGATAAAAAATGGCGTCAAGTCGGAAACGTCACCCTCTGGCGTGAAGATCGTCGGCGGCGATGTCAAGCAGCCTGTTCATGGCGCCGCGAGCGCCGGCGGTATCGCGGACGCGGATCGCCTCCAGCACCGCGACATGCGCCGACAGCGCGCGCGATTGCGCCTCCATCAACGGATTGGTGACCAGGAAGGTGGCGCGCAGGGCAGCTTCCAGCATGCCGACCAGCCCCTTGAGCACGACATTATGGCTGGCGGCGATGACGCCCTTGTGGAAGGCAAGGTCCGCCTGGCAGACCGCGTTGAGGTCGCCCGGGATATTGTCGCGCATGCCGACGACCGCGCGTTCGATTTCCGCGAGATCGGCGGCGCTGGCGCGCCTTGCCGCAAGCTCGGCCGCCGCCGGCTCGAAGATGCGGCGCGCCTCGAGCAGGCCGGAAACGAGCTCCTCGTCATCCTGGATGGAAGGGTGCCAGCCGAGCACCACCGGGTCGAGCAGGCGCCAGCTGTCGCGCGGCAGCACGCGCACGCCCGCCCGCCGCCTGGCCTCGACAAGGCCTTTCGCCGACAGCACCTTGACCGCTTCCCGAACCGAGGTGCGGCTGACGCCCAGCATGGCGCAGAGTTCCTCCTCGCGCGGCAAGGCTGCACCGGGAGCATAGTCGCCGCCCAGGATGCGGCTGCCTAGCACGCTGACGACGGCGTTGTGCACGCTTGCGCCGCCCTGGTCGACCGAAGGCATCCACCCGGTTGCGTCCGAAGGAACGATATTTTCCACGCAATCCTCTCCCGATAGAGCAAGTTGCTGCCGGCAGTTGTATGAAAGCTTACGTCTTATGTAAATCACTCATTCATATGATCTGTCATGATCATAGGAGCGGGTCGGTAATGCTTTCGGTTCGGGAAATCCGGCCGCCGCCGGCGTCAGCCCGCACCGACGGGCGCGCTCAGCGTGCCGCCCACACAAGTCCGCGGCGCAGGATGGTGCGCATCTGCGGCACCTCGAATTCCTTGGCCGCGTGGCCGAGCGACGAATAGAACACCCGCCCTTTGCCGTGCCGGCGCTTCCAAACCACGGGCATGACAACGCCGGCGATCCACGGCGCGTGCTCGCCCGAGAAGGTGGTGGTCGCCAGCACGTCGTTCGATGGATCGACATGCATGTAATATTGCTCGGAGCGGTATTGGAAATCGTCGATGCCTGCCACGATCGGGTCGTCGCGCCGCACGATATTCACACGATAGTCGATGATGTTGCCGGGATGGGCAACCCACTGGCCGCCGCACATGAACTGGTAGTCCGTCGATTCGCGAAACGCGTCGCCCATGCCGCCGTGATAGCCGCCGAGGCCGACGCCGTTTTCGACCGCTTTGGTGAGGTTCGCCTCTTCGGCCTTGGCGAGCTTGGACATGGTGTAGATCGGCACGATCAGGCTGAGGTCGGCGATCGCCGGGTCGGCGAACACCGCGGTCGTATTTTCCAAGCGCACGGCAAAGCCTTCCTCCTCAAGCATCGCTTTGAGGAGGCGCGCCCCGGCTTCGGGTTCATGCCCTTCCCAGCCGCCCCATACGATCAGTGCCTGCCGCATCTTCCGCTCCTTATGCATTTGGCCGCGCGGCCGGATATAGGGCAGCGAGGCGCCGGGCTGACCATCGCCGAGTCGAGCTTGAAGGGAAAGTGACGCGAACGAAAACGGCCCGCGCGACGCCCGATCGCCCGACGCTCGTCCTGGTTCAGCGGAAGCTCTGCGCCAGTTACCGAGCTAATCCCTGCGATCCTGCCGCGAGGAGATCAGACCGTGTCGAAGTCGAGGATCTGCGTGGCCACGGCACGTTCCTCGTCGGCCGGAATGACAAGAACATCGACGCTGGACTCTCGCGCGCTGACCAGCGCTTCGCCGCTGCGATTTAAACCATGGTCGACCACGACACCAAGCCAGGCAGCAGCCTCGCAGATCTCTTGCCGGATCTGCCATGCATTTTCGCCGATGCCGGCGGTGAACACGAGAGTGTCGAGGCCTCCAAGCGCGGCCGCGAGCGATCCGATCTCACGTCCGGCGCGATAGACGAAGAGCGCGACGGCGCGCGCCGCCGCCGGGTCTTTCGACCCAAGCAGCGCCTGCATGTCTCCGGAAATGCCGGATACGCCCAGCAGGCCGGACTGCTCGTAGAGCAATTCGGTCACTCGGTCGGCCGACAGCTTGCGCTCCTGCAGAAGGTGCAGGATCACGCCAGGATCGATGGCGCCGCAACGGGTGCTCATGACGAGGCCGTCAAGCGTCGAAAAACCCATGGTCGTGGCGAGGCTAACCCCTGCCTTCATCGCACACAGGCTCGCGCCGCTGCCGAGATGGGCGGCAATCGTTCGGCCACCGGCACCGTCGCCGTAGCGCTCGCGGAGCTTCGCTGCAATGTGCCTGTAGGAGAGCCCGTGGAAGCCGTAGGAGACGATGCCCTGTTCCGACATCTCGCGCGGCAAGCCATAGAGCCTGGCAAGCTCCGGACGCGCCGTGTGAAAGGCCGTATCGAAGCAGCCGACTTGCTTGGCTTCGGGCAAAAGCCGACCGGCCAGATGGACGATCTCCAGGTTGATCGCCTGATGGATCGGTGCGAGCGGCTCAAGCCTATGCAGCGCGTCGAGCGTGCGCTCGTCGAGCAAGGTCGCTTGGGTAAGTTCTTGCCCGCCATGGACGATGCGGTGGCCGACAGTGCCGATCCGGCGCAAAAGAGCGTGATCCTCGAGATAGGAAGCTATGGCCTCGAACGCCTTTGCCATCCCGATCGGTTCGTCCCCCAGGCTCCTGTCGATTTCGCGTGACAATTCTGAGGGCGCGACATGCAATCGTGGATGATGTCCGATCGACGACACGCTGCCGCGCACCAGCAGGTGAAGCTCGTCTTGCTGCTGAAACACGGCGAACTTCAGGCTTGAGGAGCCGCCGTTGAGGACGAGAATGGCATCGGTCATGGTCGGCCGGTCCCGGCCAATCGTGCGTTCGTCCATTTGGCCTGGCGATTCGGCATCGACTACTGCTCCCATTTCCAGCCGAGAACCTCGGGCATGTCCTGCCCATGCTCGCGGATATAGGCCCGGTGCTCGATCAGCTTGCCTTCCATCGCCTGCTTCAGCCGGATATGCGCGCCGGCCGGGTCGGAAATGCGGTCGAGCACGCCCAAGACGAGATGATAGCGGTCGAGGCCATTGAGGACGGTCATGTCGAAGGGCGTCGTCGTCGTCCCTTCCTCATTGTAGCCGCGCACGTGGATGTTGTCGTGGTTGGTCCGCCGGTAAGTCAGGCGATGGATGGTCCATGGATAGCCGTGATACGCGAAGATGACTGGCTTATCGGCCGTGAAAAGCGCGTCGAATTCACGATCCGACAGGCCGTGCGGGTGGTGTTCCTTGGGCTGCAAAGTCATCAGGTCGACTATGTTGACCACCCGCACCTTGAGGCCGGGAACGTGGCGTTTCAGAATTTGGACCGCGGCCAGCGTCTCGAGCGTCGGCACGTCGCCGGCGCAGGCCATCACCACATCCGGCTCTGCCCCGCCGTCGGTCGACGCCCACTCCCATATGCCGATACCGGCCTTGCAGTGGACTTTCGCCTCGGTGATCGACAGCCACTGCCAGGAATTGGCTTTGCCGGCGACGATCACGTTGATGCGGTTCCATGTCCGAAGCACATGATCCGTCACGCAAAGCAGGCTGTTGGCATCCGCCGGCAGATAGACGCGCACGATGTCCGCCTTCTTGTTCAAGGCGACATCGATGAAGCCCGGATCCTGATGGCTGAAGCCATTGTGCTCCTGCTGCCAGACATGGCTCGACAACAAATAGTTCAAGGACGCAATCGGCCGCCGCCACGGCAGCTTGCCGCAGGCATCCAGCCATTTCGCATGCTGGTTGAACATGGAATCGACAATGTGCGTGAAGGCCTCGTAGCAGGAGAACAGGCCGTGCCGGCCGGTAAGCAGATAGCCTTCCAGCCAGCCCTGACAGGTATGCTCGGACAGGATTTCCAGAACCCTGCCTTCGCGGCCGAGATGCACATCTTCGGGCAGAATCTTTTCCATCCAGGCGCGCTCGGTCACCTCGAAGACGTCCTGCAGCCGGTTCGAAGCCGTCTCGTCGGGACCGACAATGCGGAAGTTTTTGGCGCTTTGGTTCAATGCCATGACGTCGCGCAGGAAACCGCCCATCACACGGGTCGACTCTGCTTTCACGCCGCCGGGCTGCTGGACAGATACGGCATGCTCTTGCAGGCTTGGCAGTTGGAGGGAGCGGCGCAGCAGGCCGCCATTGGCATGCGGATTGAAGCTCATGCGTCTGCCGCCTTGCGGGGCAGTGGCGCGGATCATGGCCACTGGCGCGCCCTCGGCATCGAAAAGCTCTTCGGGCCGATAACTTCTCAGCCACTCCTCGAGCATCTTCAGATGCGCAGGGTTTTCGGCGAGACCGGAGAGCGGAACCTGATGCGCGCGCCAGAATCCTTCGGTCTTCAGCCCGTCGACCTCCTTGGGGCCTGTCCAGCCCTTCGGGCTTCTAAGGATGATCATCGGCCATTTCGGCCGGCCGTCGGCAGTCTCTCCGCCGCTGCGCGCCGCCTGCTGAATTGCCTGGATGCGGTCCAGCGCATCGTCGAGTACGACGGCCATCCGCTCATGCATCAGGGGCGGATCGTCACCCTCGACGAACAGCGGTTCGTAGCCATAGCCGACGAATAGCGCCCGCAATTCTTCGTCAGAGATGCGGGCGAGAATGGTGGGACTGGCGATCTTATAGCCGTTGAGATGGAGGATCGGCAGCACCGCGCCGTCCTGCGCCGGGTTGAGGAACTTGTTGCAGTGCCAGGATGTGGCGAGCGGGCCGGTTTCCGCCTCGCCGTCGCCGACGACGCAGGCGACGATAAGATCCGGGTTGTCGAAGGCCGCGCCAAAGGCATGCGAAAGCGCGTAGCCGAGCTCGCCGCCTTCATGGATCGACCCGGGCACATCGGGAGCGGCATGGCTCGGGATGCCTCCCGGAAAGGAAAACTGCCGGAAGAGCGTCCTCATTCCGGCCTCTTCGAGGGAAATATCCGGATTGATCTCGCTATAGGTGCCTTCGAGATAGCTGTTTGCAACCATGGCCGGTCCGCCATGGCCGGGGCCGCAGATGTAAATAACGTTGACATCGCGAAGTCTGATCGCGCGGTTGAGATGCGCGTATATGAAGCTGAGGCCCGGCGAGGTTCCCCAATGCCCAAGCAGCCTGGGCTTGACGTGCGCCAGCCGAAGCGGCTCGCGAAGCAGCGGATTGTCGAGTAGATAGATCTGCCCGACAGTCAGGTAGTTGGCGGCACGCCAGTAGGCATCGATGTCGTGCAGCTCCTGTGCGGACAAGCGATTGGTGCTGGGATGCGTGGTCATTTCCGACTCCTTCGCTGTTCCAAACTCACCCGGCTGAGACACAACGCATGGACGTCACCGCCGGTTCATGACCGGTCGGCGCCGCGAGCGGGCCCCATTGGGACACGCGGCCCACCGCCAGGACATGAACTGGTAGCGTCGATGCGCGAAACGCGTCGGGCAATGCCGCGTTATAGCCGCCGAGGCCAGCGCCGTTTCGACCGCTTTGGTGAGTTGGCCTCTTCAGCTTTGCAAGCTTTGCACCATCAGGCCGACTTCGGCACCGCCGGCTCCACGAAGGCCCCGGTGGTGCTTTCCACGCGCACGGCGAAGCTCTCCTCCTCGAGCATCGTTCCGACGACGCACGCCCGGGCGACCATCGCAGCAAAAAGTCGAGTCGAGCTTGAGGGCAATGTAGGGCCGCAAACGCAAACGGCCTGCGTTGGCGGGCCGGTCTGGATTGGTGTGGGGATTTGGCTTGTCTGCCGGCGCTGCG